>CAWIGM010000001.1:0-435980 GCA_963835725.1 uncultured Acidobacteriaceae bacterium
AGCGCAAAAAACCTCAACCCTAAAACTACCCTTACGGGAGGGGCAAGAACGTCACCCCAGAGGGCGGCCAGAATCACCACACCCCCGGACAGCAATCGGCAGTCGAATCAGGACCGCATCGGGCGGCTAAACGGACCCGGATCACGGCGCGGATCGACGGGCCAGGACACCCCGGAATCGGGAACGGATCGGCACCCGCAGACGGCAAGGCCGCGCCACACCCCGGCGCGGCCAGGAACCAACCTCACAGCTAAAGGAAAACTCTCAGAACACCCCGAGCACCGGAGGAAGTGCCCTGACCTGACCCGCTCCCAGATCGCGCCCTGGTCGCCAGAAACGCCAGCGGCAGGGACTCTGTGAGGCGGTCAGATACCGTCGCACCCGATCAGTTTCGAATACCGGTAATCTTGTGCAGACGCTTTGCGAGATTGTGCGCGGAGGTACCCGTCTGAAACGACACGGTCTGGTCGTTTAGGTAGCCATATTGCCCGAACTGGTCGAACGAGACGACGACCCGATCTCTTGACCTTGAAGATCATAGAAAACACTCCCCAGCGAAGGTCCGGCGTGTGGGTTTCCGTTTTGACGGATACACCCGACAAGAGTGAGCCGAACTTCTCTGCAATTTGATCACTGAAGTCTTGAGTGGAGGTCGCGATAGAACACAAGGCGTCTTTGCTCACGGCTACACGCGTCAACATTGAATCGTGCACGTGCAACACCCTAACTTTCCCGACTGCCCCTGCTTCAAGAGCGCCGCCAGCTTCTCTAGGTCAACCTGTGGATCACGCTGTGCGAAGAGGTCTGAGCCGACATAAGTATCGGAGCGATAAAAGACAAAAAGAAGATCAGTTTATGTATTTGTTTCATGGTTTTCAATCCTATTGGCACGTTGGACAATCGACGTTGTACGGAGTTCCGTCATGGTTGGAGCGAGTCGATTCCCCTCCATTGCCCGCGCAGCCGGATTCTCGTAGTTAAGAATCACTCTGCGCTCCTCCTTCGTGTCGTATCGTGCGTCCGGTGTGCCGCTGAGAACCGCATTGTCATGACGGTTGCCCGTGGCATGAGCCTCCTCGTGACCCAGGCCAAGCGCAGGCGTCTGATGGCCTCCTTCAGTTGTTTCTAGCGCGCTGTGGGGATCCCAATATACGGTTCTGGTCGCGGGATCATATCGGTCATTCCCATCATGAATGATTTCGAGATGGAAGTGACCGCTCTTGAAGGCTTTCTGTACGAGACGCATTTCTTTGCTTCGCGAGAGATAGTGATTAGCCGCTGCAACATCTCCCTGTTGCCCCGCGCCGTGCGCTTGGCCCGCGCCATTGGCCTGATTTTGCGCCGAATCACGGCCCGCCCCGTCGTAGTTGCACCTCCTCGAATCGTAAACGTGCTCACTTGGCGGAACATTTTATGGGCAACGCGGTCGGCTTCGAGATGCCGCTATCAGAGCACATCATCTGGTCCAATTTCTCGCGAACCGCTCCCGGCGTGCCCGACTTCGGAGAATAGGTCACCCGATAAGAATTGTCGTCCTGCGTCGAAATATGAGCAATATAGGTCCGGCCGCTTTGGCTGGCATATAGCGCAAATCCGATTCGGCCGTCACCACACTGGTGCGGCACACAACCGCGTAAGGTCACGATGTACCCATTGTGTCCGTCAGTCTCGCTGTTTATGAAGGTCGGCGCTGTCACGTTAAGATACGAGTCGTGCAACGCGAATGAATCCCATCTGACGCGTGGTTTTTCAGCGCCTTCAACAACAATGATTCTCCATCCGGTGGGCGGATTACGAGATTCCCCAACAAAGATGAATGCGTCGGGCCGCCCCTCGTTGGAAGGAAAAGGTGTGCTCTTCTCAATTGTGCGGAGAGATCGCAGTGCGAGCGCGGTAGCAGCTTTAGGAATCGTAGAGGAGGTTAGCTCTTGACCATTCAATGCGACCGAGACCAAGCACGTAACAGCCATCAGTAGCACATGCAGGATCGACACAAGTGTTCTCTTCATTGGAATGACTCCACTCCCGAGATGTAGTGGCGCAGGCTCTCACCGCCAAAACGTAGCTTTAGCATGGAGTTGTAGCCTCCCTTTGAGGCTATTGCTCTGTTCACGCTCCGCCGAGTTCCACGAAAATACCCAAGAGCAATTTCAAACTGATGAGAAGGATGACCGACAGGAACAGACCCTTGCATCAGATCATGGAGGTAGCCGCCAGCGGCACCCACCTGCTTTGTGATTGCGGAAGGACTCGTGCCTGTGGCGTCTGCGGCGCTCAGCCCATACGTGCTCTTGATATTGTCGGTGAGCCCGAATAAACCCGAGGCGGTACTGGTTGAGCTTTGGGCGGCTGGATTAAGACTGGATTCTTGGAATGCAATACCCACAAGGGCATTCGGGTTGATGCCATCAGCACTGCCTGTTGTTTTGACCGCACTCTCAAATGCACCTGCCTGTTCGCCAGTCAGTGCGGAATTCTCAATAGCAGCTTCTGACTTCTTAGAGAGCTCGTTATTCTGGCCTGGTCCTCAGGCTGATTTTGCGACTTGCTAGCCAAGATTGCAGCTTTTATTTGGGCATCTATAACATCCACGGCCGACGTCATTGAAGCGTCGAGGCGCACGCCGGCCAAACCAGCAAAGTCATGTCCGTCGGGATCGCGAAGCGTGGTTGGATTGTTCCCCACATAGCTGTAGAGATTCAGTGTCTGCGGATTATCGAGCTTGGCGTAGGGCACCGGCTCCGGGCCGGACGACCAATCCGGCGAGAAGAAGCGGGACATGTCTCCCTTGTAGAACCTCGCGCCAAAGTAGTCCTCGCCCATGTCGGGATCGCGCTCTTTGCCGGTGAACTTATAGTTCTGTATCGGGCAGGTGTTGGTTTTGACGTATTGCTCGGCGCCCCAGGGATAAAAGTCGGCATCGTAGCAGACTGTGCCAAACTGGGTGATGATCATCCGGTTGTTCCCGAGATGATCAGTGAGGTAGTAGTTGTTGGTGGTCGGCTGCCCGTGGCCCAGATCGACCCAGGTAATCTTCTGTCCGTTGAAGTAGATGTAGTCGTTCTGGAAGACGCCGTTCTGGTCGCTCTCGCTCAACACGTTCCCGGACTCATCGTACCAGTAGACCCGAGTGCCCGGGGTGCCCCCAGTGGCCTCGACCCGCCGACACACCCCAGGTTAGCGGCCAAGATCGGGCCGCGAACCTGGGGCACCAAGCTTTATGACATGTGGCGGCTGGGGCACCAAGCTGCACAGGCGACCGTGAAGTTTGCGACCTCCACACCGGAACGTTTGGCGAGGGAGAGCCAAAGATGCCTATCGATTTTCCGAGCCTCGCCTAATATCATTGCCTGCTGACCATGCATGGCAAAGACATCGCCTATCTTCTGATCACAGCGCTGATGGGATGGATCATCGGTTTGTGCGCTGAGCTCTTGCTGCCCGGCAAGGCGCCGGGGAGTTTTGTCGGCACCACGCTGGTGGGCGTGGGCGGCGCGATTTTCGGTGCGCTGGTTGGACGTCAATTTGGATGGTGGCATCGCGGCCAGGTTCCGGGCTTCTTCCTGTCGCTGCTGGGCGCGATCCTGTTGCTGGTGCTCTATCGCCTCGTGCGACGCCGCCGCGCGTGAGTGGAGTCCGGGGCAGCCTATCGCCCCTCAAGAGACTCGAATCCAGATTTGATTTTTCCCCGTCCTGAAGGGGCTACCTGATATTGCGTCTACGGCGCAGGAGCCGAGCCTCTGAGTCTCTTTCCCCGGGGAAATTCTGCCGGGTTTCGGACTGTGAGACCCCGGTACCGGAAAATCCCAGCAGCGTCTGACAGACTCCAACGTTTGCCGCCGCCAGGCCTGCTGCGCATACCGTTTGACTGCCTTTGCTGCTCGCCCTATCATCGGGCTTTCGTCCACACTGCATGATTGACACGACGATCTCCCACTACCGCATTGTCAGCAAACTGGGCGGCGGTGGTATGGGTGTGGTGTACAAGGCCGAGGACACCGACCTTGGACGCTTCGTCGCGCTCAAATTTCTTCCCGATGAGGTCGCGCAGGACGCGCAGGCCCTCGAACGCTTTCGCCGCGAGGCGCGCGCCGCGTCGGCGCTGAACCATCCCAACATCTGCACGATTTACGAGATTGGCAATCACGAAGGACGCTCGTTCATCGCCATGGAGTACCTCGATGGCGTGACCCTGAAGCATCAGATCGCCGGCAAGCCGCTGGAGCCGGAATTGCTTCTCGACCTGGCGATCGAGATTGCCGACGCGCTCGACGCGGCGCATGGCGAAGGCATCATCCATCGCGACATCAAGCCGGCCAACATTTTCGTCACGCGACGCGGGCACGCGAAGATTCTCGACTTCGGCCTGGCGAAGGTGGCCACGAAGTCCGCAGGGGCCGAGGCAGAGACGCGCATAGCGGACTCGGAGCCGCAACATCTCACCAGTCCCGGAGCGATGCTGGGCACGGTGGCCTACATGTCGCCGGAGCAGGTGCGGGCGAAGGATGTGGACTCGCGCACCGACCTGTTCTCCTTCGGCGCGGTGCTGTACGAGATGGCGACGGGCAAAATGCCGTTCGATGGCTCGAGTTCGGGAGAGATCTGCAGCGCCATTCTGCGCGACGAGCCTCCGCCGCCGTCACAGGTGAATCCGGAAATCTCCGCGGGACTGGAAGCGACGATTCGCAAGGCGCTGGAGAAGGACCGCGAGTTGCGGTATCAGCATGCGTCGGATGTGCGCGCCGACCTGAAGCGGCTGAAGCGCGACACCGACAGCGGGCGGCTGCCGTCTTCAATTGCGCGGGCCGCCGCCGAATCGGCTGCGTTGCCGGGGCCGAAGAGTTCGAGCCAGCACAGCGCAGTCTCGGTGGACAGCGGCGTTGCACTTCCGGTGAAGCGCCGTTCCTATGCCAGGCTGATTGCAGCTGCGATCGCGGTGGTCGTGCTCGCTGCGGCCATTTACTTCTGGCGCTTCCAGCAGCGCACCCCGCCGGTCGCCAGTGCCGGCAATCCCACTACGGTGGCTGTGCTGCCTTTCCAGAACATGGGCAGCGACAAGGATTCCGACTTCCTGCGGCTGGCCTTGCCGGACGAAATCGCGACTGCCCTCAGCTACGTGCGGTCGCTGTCGATCCGGCCGTTTGCGACGACCAGCAAGTACACGGCTCCCGGCCTCGACATGCAGCAGGTTGGCCGCGAGATGCGGGTCAGCGATATCGTTGCCGGGCATTACATTAAGGAAGGCGATCAGCTTCAGATCACGCTGGAAGCTATCGACGTCGAGAACAATCGCACGCTGTGGCGCAACACGTTCAATGTTCCCGCCTCCGACCTGCTGGCAACGCGAAGCCACATCACCGAACAGGTGCACAATGCGCTGGTGCCTGCGCTGGGCGCGGCGAGCGATGCCACCGAGACCAGCACGCGTCCCAGCAATGAAGAAGCGTACGACTCATACCTGCGCAGCCTGGCTCTGCCGCACGATCCCGGTCCCAATAAAGAAGGAATCGCCATGCTGGAGCGCGCGGTGGGACTCGACCCAAACTATGCGCCAGCGTGGGCGAACCTTGGCCGCCGCTACTATCTCGACTATCAATATGGCGGCGGCGGCGTGGAGGCGCTGGAGAAATCCGATGCAGCCTTGCAACGTGCGCTGACTCTGGATCCCAATCTGTCGCTCGCCCTCGGACAGAGCATCGCGAATCAGACCGAGCGTGGAGAGCTGGTGAAGGCCTATCAGACGGCTTCCAGTTGGGCCCAGCGCCAGCCAAAAACTATGCTGGCTCACTTCGTGCTGAGCTACGTTCTGCGCTACGGAGGTCTGCTGGAAGAGTCGGCCGCCGAATGCGAGGAAGCGCTGAAGCTCGATCCTGGAAGCTATCTGTTGCGCAACTGCGCGCTCACCTTCGGCGCGATGAATAATCCTGCTCGCGCGCTCGACTTTCTCGATATCGACGCCGGCTCAAGCTGGTTTTATGCCAACGCTCCGCGGCTGTATCTTCGCCAGGGAAAGCTGGCCGAGGCGCGCGAGAATGCGCAGAAGCTGCCGCCGGAAGATCCCGAGGGTGCGCTTTACAAGGCGTGCTTCGCCCGCTCCTCGACTAGCGAAGCAACCTTTCCGGAGTCAGATCCCGTCCTCCACAAGACGGAGTCGGTGATGATTGGCAATCCGGATCCGGAGAATGTTTACCTGTTCGCGGCTGACATGTCGTACTGCGGCGAGAAGGATTCGGCGGTGCGCATGCTCAAGAAAGCGATCGCGCATAATTACTGCTCGTACGAGGCGCTTCAGAAAGATCCGTTGCTGGCGTCGTTGCACAGCAGGCCGGAGTGGCCGGAACTGCTCGCTGCCGGCAAGCAATGCCAGGACAAGTTCGTGGCGGAGCGAAACCAGCCGCAACGTTAATCAGTGATGGATGAACCATAGGATGGTTCGTTGTCTCCCGGGTCTCGAAAACCGCGAGACCGAGGGCAGCCGGCGAGGCTTGGAAGGCCATGAATCCTCGCAAAGAATGCCGCTCACGAATGTTATAATTTTGGTTACCACGGTGGGTGTAGTTCAGTGGTAGAACTCCGGACTGTGGCTCCGGCTGTCGAGGGTTCGAATCCCTCCACCCACCCCAATCCCTTCCCTGTTACACCTGCAAATTCCTGCCATGACAACGCGCTTGTAGCAGCGCTCACGATCGTTCGGGTTGCGAATCACAGCGCAATGCCAGCGGGTTCCGACATACTGAATGCGGAGGATTGAATGAAGCTTTCTGTATGGATGATCCCTGTCTTGCTCACTAGTTTGTCAACCAGTTGGGTTCTGTTGTCGGCGCAAACGCCAGCGAATAAGTCCGCGACCCAGACCGTGACTGGCTGCCTGCAAAAAGGCCTGGAGAACAAAGGCTTTTTCGTGATTGCAGAAAATGGGCAGCACTGGGAGCTCTATCCCGAGAAGAACGTCGCGCTCGCCGATCAGGTTGGGAAGAAAGTCACCGTCATCGGCACCGTCGACAAGCGTACGGCCGAGCAGGAAGAGAAGAGCCAGCCCTACGAGAAGAAGGAGATCACTGGGACCAAGCACGCCGATCTTCACGTCGTCAGCGTGAAAGTCGTGGGCGCAACCTGTCCATAAATAATTTCTCACTGGGCAGACATAACTCAGCCGCGGCTTACCGACGTAAGCATGCGGCTTATCTTTTGAAAGCTACGTTGCCCGAGGGGACTTCACCCGTACCTGCACCTGCATGTCGCAATGATGACTTTCGGCCAGCTTCTGGGTAATTGGGCGGTCGGGTGAAGCCGCGATCAGGTGTCCGCAGAGTGAGCAATGAGCAACATAGAGCCTGCCTGACGCGTCGCGGGTAACCACGTAATCTTGCCAATCGCCCATAAACATACTAGATGCCGTTCCGGCAGGAATGGCAGAGTGGTTCGAGACGAATATTTGACGTTCGTCACGGAATCAGTGTGATTTCTGCGCACCATTTTCCCTACGCTGTAGTTCGAGGGCAGAAAAACAGCGGGCAGGGTGGAATCTGCCCGCTGTTGCATCTTGCCGTGAACGCTTATTGCTGCGGCGGATTGGAGCTCTGTGAGCCGCTGGTGCTGCCGGAGCTGTTAGTGTTGCCCGGCGCACCCGGGGTTCCATTGTCAGTGGATGTGCCGTTGCTGGTCTGACTGCTTTTCTTATGCTTGTGATGCTTGGAGGTAGTCTGGCCCGAGTTCCCCATCTGATCGGACGACGAGTTACCGGATTGCATTGTGCTGTTGCCACTCTGCGAGCCCGTCGAGCCTTGCGAACCCATGGACCCACTTTGCGATGAGGTGCTGCCGCTCTGGCCGGAACTCATGCCATTATCGCTGCTGCCACTCTGACTTGTGCCGCTGCTGCTCTGCGCCAGCATGATGCCGGTACTTAATACCAGCGCGCACATTAAACCAAGGAGCTTTTTCATACTTCAGATTTCCTTCCTGGAATCGGTTGCATTGCGTGCTGCCCCTGTTCCAATTGGTCCCTGTTTAGTTGAGAAATTGCGATGGGCAGTTGCTGGCAGGCTTGTCGTTTTTCACTACTTTTGTTTTGCGCAAGCTTTCGGTGTTGTTTGGTGCGGCTTCGCAGTTTTCGTTTTGCATCGCGCTCTCCGGTTGACCTTTCGCCAAATCTTCGCATCGTAACCAGTGAACGAGGAGGAGGAAAAATGGCCTTGCAGGATATGAATGGCGATCCCATGATGCAGCATTTATCGGCAGCTCTGGATAGGGGAGAAAGCATCGGCCATTATGGCAGGCTGGTATTTGCCATGGTCGCTCGGCACTTCGTGGAAGAGGACGAGCTGGTCGGCTTGCTTCAGAAAGATCCTGAGTGCAGTGAAGCTGACGCCAAGGCCCTGGTCGTGCAGGTACAAGGGCGTGACTACAATCCGCCGCGGCGCGAACGCATTCTGGAGTGGCAATCGCAGCAGGAATTTCCGATATGTCCCAACGCCGATGATCCCGATGCCTGCAATGTTTACAAGCATCTGAAGTTTCCTGACGACGTTTATCAGCACATCCAGGAATATCAGCAGAAGAAAGCGGAGGCGGAAGAGCAGGCTGCGTGAATAGCCGGCTCCGTCGCAGTCGCGCACAGCTCTACTTGGATGCGAGCAGCTCGTTGACCTTCTTCATCACTTCGAAAGCGTCGGCCACGTAGAGCACGTCGGCCTTGCCGCGCGCCCATCCGCAATTGGGATCGAGGTTGATGGCGCGCCGCTCAGCGATGAAACGCCATCCCACAGTGTGGGGCTCTTCTCCGTGGCAACAGGTAGCCAGGCCTTTGGGGTGGCGTGGTGAGGCGCCGGTTTGTCCAACCTGGTTGAGATGCGTCATGAACGGCAATGCCGCCTGATGGTCGCCGCTCATATCGACCAGCGACTTGCTTCCGCCGAGCGAGGCGTTCGAGTTCTTCAGGAAATTGAGAATGATGCCCTCGGCTTCGGCGACATGTGTCTGCCCATCTTTCTGTTTCTTCGTCCATCCGGCACCGGTGACGAAGAGAAGATTGGCATCAGGCTTGATCGTTTGCTGATCGGCTGGAGGTGTGACGAAGCCTTTGACGGTCGTGCGCGTCGTGATATCCGGAACGGCAACGGTTTCAAGCGTGACGGTGCCCGGTTCGCCGGACCAGGCTGCATGGGATCCGGGATCGACCAGCAGGAACCACGGACGATGCTCACGCGTCAGCGAGCCTTCCAGGCGCTGGCGATAGAACCAGCGGGTAATGGACGGCGTCTGCTCGCTGGCGGTGACGGCTGTGATGTGGGTGTCGATGAAGCCGCCGAGGCGATGCGCGACTCCGGCCATTACGCGCGCGTTGCGCGAGGTGGAGGCGGCGATGATGATGGTCGCCGCAGAGGCGCGGGCGAGAGCTTCGCAGGCGGCCGAGTCGGTGGCGTAGCGATCGGCAACGAAAGCGTCCCCGTTGACGGCGAGAAAGCGCTTCGCTCCGCATCTCGCAATGGCGTTCGCGGCCGGCTCTGCGCTTGCTCCATATAGACCGACGATAAGTTCGCCGGCAATCACCTGCTTGAGATCAAGAGCTGCGCTGAGGGCTTCGAGACCGCTCTTGCCGAGACTACCGTCGAGTTCGGAGTGCGCGAGAAAAAGAACGGTTTCCATGCTTACTCCTTCGTGATCCATTGCACGATTTCGCGCGCGATTTCGTCAGCGGGCTTGTCCTTCACGATCTGCGTCGCGCGTTGCTGCTTGGGCGTGGCAACGCTGGTGTAACGTAGACCGTCGGGAACGATCGCCGCAGCCGTCGCTCGTTGTAACGCGGGCATGATGGCGCGCATGTTCGTCATGCCAGTCTGGGGATCGTTGCGTGGTTCGCCAAGGTTTCCAGTGGCCCATCCCAGCACTGCCGGTGCGCCTGCGCAAACCGACACCTGGTGGCGCGCGCCTTCCACGCGCTCCAGCACTTCGAAGGAGCCGTCGTCCTGCGGAGTGATGGCGTCCACTCCCTGAAACTGCTCGGTGATGCCGAGTTCCTCGCCGATGAGTTGCAGCGTCACGCCCGCGCTGCGGCTCGCCGACTCCCATCCGCCGAAGAGCAGCAACCTGGTAAGGTCGATGCCGGCGATGCTGTTAATCGCCTTGGTCAGCGCGCTTGCCGTCTGATGCGCGTCGATGAAACCTCCGCACGGGCCATCGACGGCAACCAGTTGCAGAGGCACTTTCTGCGCGATAGTCATCATCACCTGTTGCAGTTTGGCTTTCGGTCCCATGCTGACGAGCCAAAGCTGGCTGCCGGGAACGCGCTTCATCAGATTCGCGCCTTCATACAACGCGTGTGCCGCCCAGGGGTCGAGGATGGCCGGCAGCATCATCTCGTTCTTGAGAGCGGGCCCGGTGGGAGAAGTGATGGGTTCGAGCGTCTGCAGCGGATCGGGCACGACGCTTGCGCATACTACGATGTGGAATGGTGTCATGTGTACTCGCAACGGCGCACATCAGTACGCCCCGTCATGAATCTAGTTTTCGGCCGAGTGCAGGCCGCCGGCGCCGGCGCGGAACTCCAGGTTCGGTTTGCCCTCGACCAACTCTGGGCAGTTCCATAAACACGCACCGCAGAACACGCATTTCTCGCGATCGAAGTTGGGCGCGCCTTCCAGACTGCGCGTGATTGCCTGGCCGGAACACATCTCGGCGCAGAGCTTGGTTCCGCAGCGGCCACACACTTCGGCGTCGCGGAAGAGAACGTGATCGGCGTAACCTGCGGACGCCTGGACCTTCCCGCCCATCAGCAGGACATCCTGATGCGAGACCAGTAGCGCGCCGTCGTGCGCGATCGGCGGCCAGCCGCAGCGATCCATCAGCGCGTCATGCAGACTCTTGGCTCCTGTTTGGCATTCCTTTTCCGCAGCAGCGATGTCCTGCGCCGAGAGCCGTCCGCGATAAAAGTCGGAGAGAGTTTTGGGATTGTCGATTGCCGACGAACCGAGCGAGAACTTACCGCCGCTAAACGCCGCAACCGCCATGCCGACGAGTCCGGCGACCACTCCATGATGAAATCCGTCGCGCGACTTCTCGGCGACGCGTGCTTCCTGCTCCACCCAGCTTGCGCGACGGCGGGTTGCGTAAGTCTGCGCGAGGTTTTCGCGGGTGAATGGTCTGCCGGCCTGCAATAACTCGATCACTGCTTCGGCAAGTTGCGTACCGGTTGTCCAGGCTTCGTCAATCCCGGAGCCAGTGAGGACATCGGTGCTGCCCGAACATTCGCCGATGCGGGCGTAGCCGTCGCCGGCGAGGAGCGGCTCGCCGCGCTTGCCGGACTCCTGCAACGACTTTGCTCCCCAGGAGCGCAAGCGGCCGCCTTGGAGATATCGCCACAAGTACGGGTGCTGAATGTAGTGCTGCAGATAGCGGTACGCGGTGCGCACGGGACAGTCGAACCACGAGGGCACAAAGATTCCGACCGAAGCCACGCCTCCGGGATGCACGTAGAGGAAGCCAAATATCTCTGGCTCGGGATAGCCGAAGGTGTGAAGCACGGTGCCAGTCTTAAGTGCAGTATCGGGCGGCAACTCGACGACGAACTTCATCCCCAGTGCCCACTCGCGCAGCCATGATCCGCGGGCATTCCAACATGAGCGTCGATATCGCGGCTGATCGCACCGACTGGACCATCGCCAATGACAGTGAGTGCCGCGTAGATATCCATGCCCGGCGCGAACGTTGCTTCCGGATTTCCGTCGCGGTCGACACCCTGATCGAGCAGTCGAATGCCCGTGACCTTGCGCTCCTCGAAGAGCGCCGACCCGACCGGTGTACCCGGCCAGATCTGCACCGCACCACTGGACATCAACTGCGAGCCGACCCACTGATTGAACTGCCCGATCGACAGCACGAAGCCGTCGTCCTTGTGCAGGAACCTTGGGATGTACGGAAGTTCGTAGGCGTCGTGCTTTGTTTTTCCCAGCGCACGCAGTACACGATCACCCAAGCGCAATGTGAGTGCACGGCGGCTGGCACCGATGGGATCGAGCAGGTAGACAAGCTTCTCGCTCGTGACCGGGGCTGCCATCGGAATGTCGGCGGGATTGAAGTCGGGGAAGCTGGCGCGAATACCGCGCGCGCGAGTCACCACGCCGGAGACGCCGAAACCGATGTCGTCGGCGCGCTCATAGCAGATGACCTGCAGCGGCATGCCCGGCATCGCTTTGCTTTCGATAGCCGGAGTTCCATCGACGTTCATCAGCTGGCGCGAGAGCGTGGTGAGGAAGCCGCCCATCGCCGGACCAAAGCCCACGCAGGCAATATCAACGTCGAGGCTGGCGCGCTCGACAAGCAGTTGTTCCGTTGTACTCAACGCCGTCCTCACCTCGGGTAATCGAGCGCCTCGGGAATCATTACGTGTGCGATAGCTTCGGCCGCGCGGTCTTTCGCAAGCTGTGCGCCCGTCAGGCAGCAATCGAGGCGCGAACGCAAGCGCTGGAACGCCTCTGAGCCTTTGCACGATGCGCATGGACCGGCTTTGAAGGCGTGCGATCCATCTTCGGCGATCACGTCGCTGGCGCAAGCGCTGATACCGGGGATCAGGCCTTCGAGCGAATCCAACTCGTCAGTGTGATAGCAGCTCTTGTAGCCTTCGGCATCCCATGCGGGATGGCGGTTATAGCCAAACACCAGCTCGGCGCAGATGCGGCCGACTTCTCCCGCCGATCGTGCTGCGTGGATGTGGCACAGGTTGGCGTAGAAGTTGAGCGTGCCTTCGAATCCTTCGGCAACCACCGGGTTCTCCGGGCCTTTCGCTTCCAACTCGACAACATCGAGGACAAACTGCCGCGCCGCCAGCAGCCAGCACAACGCATCGGCCATGGGGAACGTCACGCCCTGCCGCGCACTCTGATAGAGAGCGGCGCCATCGGCGTCGGTTGCGACTTGCAGATGGTGGAAGGTCCACAGCCACATCTCCATCGCCGTTGCCAGCGTGCATGCGCCGGTGCCGGGACGATGCTCGGCGATCTTACGCATCTCGGCGATCCACTGCTCGAACTGCTTCAAGAATAATTCGCTCGTCATCGTGACGCTGAGCTGCCGACGCTGCACGGCCTCGGGACCTTCGTAGGTAGCTTCGAGCTGCGCGTCAATCCACTTATAGGTGAGGAAGCCGGGGCAGTCTTCGGTGATGCCGTATCCGCCCATCAGGCTCAGCGCCTCGCGCATGGCGTTGGCGCCAGTGCCGGTGTTCCACAGCTTTGCCGCCGGGCAAAGGACGTTAGCAACCGCATCCTTCAGCGCAAATTGCACCAGCGGATCGTCCTGCTTCGTGACATAGCTGGGGCTCTGCTTTTCGAGCGGCAGTTGCTGCTCACGGAGGACATCCAACGCCGCAAGATTGATCTCGCGGAAGAACTTCATCTCGGCCTTGCCGCCGCGAATTCCCTTCCCGGCAAGAATTGCTTCCTTCTGTTTCTCCAGCGGGTCGACGTCGTCATAGAGACGAGCCGCCGCGAAGCCGAGTGACGCGCCGGCTTCACCAAGAGCCCAGATGCCGGCGAGGCGATGCAACGCGTCCTGGCGCTGCTGAATACCGAGTTCGTAGCGCAAGCCGCCGGGTTTGGCCTGCTCCGAACCGCGGAAGCGACCGCGCTGATAACGAATGATGGGCTCGATCGCCGAAAGCAGCTTGGCGGAAGTCATCAGCGCGACCGTCACGCGCGTGCGTTTGAAGACCGCTTCAATCACTTCGCTGTGACTGTAGTTGGGGACAATCTTGCCGTCCTGGACGGTGTAGCCGCCGACAATTCGGCTGGCTGGGACGAACACATTGAAGATGGGATCGCAAGTGGACGACAGCTGATGGACCAGCTTCCGCGTCGGTGTTCCGCGATCGAAGGTGCCGGGATCGCTCTCTTCCACAATGACGACGCACGAGCCCTTGATGCGCTCGTCCCCCGAATCCACGGCGGCGGTAACGAAGTTGGCGAAACCCATGTTGGTGATGAAGCGGCCGCGCTTCTCCAGCCGAAGCAGCGGTTCTTCACCGTCGTGCCATTCAGCTACGCGCAGTTTTCCGCTGAGGATGCCGGTGTCGACGCCAACATAGGGGATGGGCTCGGTGAGGCAGAAGGCTCCGCGCCACGGGTGACGATCTTCCCCCGGCGCCGGTGGAACAGCAAGCGCCATGTAGTGCGCCTGCTGTTCGGGCGTGCCGCGCTCGTGAATGGGCGCCAGCGCGAGGCATCCGGCGAGGCTGCAGGTGGCGGCTCCGGCATCGACCCACGCGAGTTCGAAGGCGGTCAGCGCGAGCGCGAGATTCTTTGGGCCGGAGATATAGCCGCCCTCTTCGGGATCCATAAACACCGCGGTCACGCCGAACTGGTCGAAGGCCTGCAGCAGCACGGCTTTCTTGTCCGTCCACTCGTGATCGTGACGCGCGCCCTGCGCGACCAGACGCGCAACCGGGCCGCGAGCGACTTCGCGCACAGACTGTACGAGCATCTGCAAATCGAAGCGATCGGAGAAGCGCCAAAGGATCTGGCGGATGTTGTCGTCGGGAAGAGTCCGCAGGGTTTCGGATCGCACCTTGGACACGCTGGTGGCCATGCGATCACCTCCGCTTGAAATAACCCTTCATTGTCGTTTCAGAGTTAAACGCGCGCCTATGACGTGGGTCATAGGCGGATGTGATGCAGGACGCGCCTGGATGTTAAGCGCCGGATCCGAGGGTGAAGTAGAAAGCCGCACCCTGGTCAACGGCGCCCTCAGCCCAGACTTCTCCGCCGTGGCGAGCAATAATGCGTTGCACCGTGGCCAGCCCGATGCCGGTGCCCGGGAACTCGCTCAGCGAATGCAGACGCTGGAAGGGCTTGAAGAGACGGTCGACGTGCTTGGGATCAAAACCCGCGCCATTATCGCGAATGAAGAATACCCGCTGACCCACACGCTGTTCGCAGCCGAACTCGATGCGGGCCACTTCGCGGTTGGAGGTGTATTTCCATGCATTGCGCAACAGGTTCTCCAACGCAATTCGAAACAGGCGGGAATCACCTTCAACCGGAGGGCAGTTGGGAATAATAAATTCGACTTTGCGCGCGGGCTCACGGCGGCGAAGCTGGTCGGCGACAGAGCGGGCCATGGCGGAGAGATCGACCCTCTCTCTGTGCATGCCCGTGGTGCTGACGCGCGACAGATTCAGCAAGTCGTCGATTAATTCGGCCATGCGCTGCGTGGCGCCATTGATCTGCTGCACATATTCGCGCGCGGCAGCGTCAAGCTTGCCGCCGTAATCTTCCAGCAAAATGTGCCCAAATCCGTGGATAACCTCCAGCGGGCCACGCAGGTCATGGGACACGGAGTAAGAGAACGCTTCGAGCTCGCGATTGGCCGCGACCAGCTGCCGGGTTCGATCCTCCACGCGCTGCTCCAATTCGGCATGAGCCTGTTGCAACTCGGAGTCGCGCGACTGGATCTGGGTCAGCATGTCGTTAAAGGTGTCAATGAGGCCGGCGACTTCGTCTCCTGTGCCGGTGGGCTTGGCCCGAATTGTGTAGTTCTGCTTCTGCGAAACCTCGCGGGCAACGCTGGCCAGTTGCACAATGGGCTCGGCCACTGCTCGCCGGAAGATGCCGGAGACCAGCAGTGCTGCCAGCATTGAGAGCAAGAGAATGATTGCGGCGATGGCCACATATCGCCGCAGACGTCGCGTGCGTTCGTTGAGGTCGGAACGAATGTAGACCGTTCCCAGTTGGCTTCCCTGGAAAATGATCGGTTGGCGCAGCAACAACTCGTTGTCTGCGAAGGCATGCGTCTGCGTTCTGGTTGGGATGGTGACAGCATTTACCGGCGGCGTCCCAGGCGTCCTGACATAGCGTGCGAACAATCGCCCGTCGGGTGTGACGATACCAGCAGTGATGATGTCGGGCACCGATCGCAGCGCAGTTAACGTGTTGAGCGCCGCCTGCGGGTCGTTGAACGTCAAAGCCGAAACACTGTTGGAGCCGATGATCTCCGCTTGCGCCGCAATGTTGCGCACAAGGTCTTCGCGGAAGGTGTACTGGTCGTAGGCGAAAAATGCGAAGCAGGCGGAGAGCAACGCCGCTGCGCTGACCAGCACGTTCATCCACGTGAGCTTCTTCGAGATCGCAGATCGGCGGAGATCGAGCATCAGTGGCTGTCCTCCGCGCGTTTCACGCTCAAAGCGACCTTCAAGAGCTCAGAGCTGAGTGCCAGCCCATCCCGCTGCGCTGGTCCGAGATTCACGACGAAGCGCACCCGGTTCTCATGCAGCACGAACTGGATAATTCCGCCGCGATCGGTGAAGTTGGAGATGTCGCTCACCGTCAGCACCGGCCTGTCCTGTACGACAGAGAGGATCCTGGTGAGGCGACTACTCTCCGAGGAACTGATGTAGAGAATGGAGCAGCCGGACGCCTCGTCCACGCTGATAATTTTCTTGTCGACCACGGTACGTCCGCCGATTTTCTCGCCGGCGATGATGTGATCGAGCGATGCGCCGAAGGGATCTTCGCCGATAACGCAGATGCTCAGGGGCCGGTTTTGTGAAGTTGCGGACGGCCAGGTGATGAACTTTCCGAAGTTGAAGAGGTACGCGGCCTCTACTTCGTACTCAGATGGTCTCTCACTCGCCGAGAGAGGTTCGGGAATCGGCCACACCGTGCAGGACGAAGCGATGATGACCAGCAGCAGCAGCCACGTCCGCTTACATCCCGCGGCGCGGTACGAAAACCCGGCGATTCTGCTGTTATTGTAAGTTCGCAAAATCTTCGTTCCGCTTTCGATTCCCGCCAGAGTGGTGCACTCTTACTTCGAAACCCACGTGACTCGGGCGAATATGGATCGCTCGATTCCCACCGTGCCGCGGGGGTCGTAAGAATATTCGAAATGATATGGCTGGAACAAGTTCTGGCCGACAAGGGAGAAGCGCACTTGCTTATTCGGGCTCCACCCGAGCGAGAGATCGCCGGTCCAGTAGGACGGGATACTCAACGCCGGAAGCTTACTCACGTAGCGAACCTGAACGTCGGCGGTGATGGACTTTGGGAGATCGAAGTTGTTCTGGATCAGGAATTCATGCTGCGGACTGGAGCCTGCGACGGCGTTGGGATCGCTGATGCTGATACCGCTGAAGTCAGGCGACTTCTTCACGTGCATTTCGAGGAATGAGTACGAGCCGGTGATCCGCCAGTAAGGCTTCGGATGCCACTGGGGCGCGATCTCACCGCCTTCGGTCGTGGCGATCAGTCCGTTGCCGAACTGGGCGGGAAGCAGCAGGTGCGTCGGAGCGGGTTCGTTCTCGACAAAAATATCGCCGGCAAGATCCTCGCTGAGCAGATTGCGATACTGGTTGAAGAAGCTCGCGATGTCGAGATAGAAGTTCTTGCCGATCAGGCGGCGATAGCCGAGCTCGTATCCGTTCATCCGCTCCGACTGAAAATTCTTGTTGGCGTTGAACCGTGCAAACAGGGGCAGGCCTGAAGGCGTCGGGCCAAGATAGCTCGACAGATAAAAGTTGCGCTCGACATCGGCGGGGGTTCGCACAGCGCCCGTATAGCCAGCCCACAACGTCTGCGTTGGCGTCGGGGTATAGAGCAGCCTTACTGACGGTTCAAAGATCGGACCGGTGTAGTTCGTCTGCTGAAAGCGGGGGCCCGCGATCAGGGAGAGCTTGTTGTTGACGAGCGAGATCTCATCCTGCAGAAACGCGGTGTAGTACTGGTCGGTGATGTGGTCGGGCAGGAAGAACAGACCACCGTAGATGTTGATCTCATGTCCGTGGCTGATGTAGGCGCCCGCGCCCCAGGAAATCTCCTGGCGAGGGAGCGGGAAGCGATCGATGAAATCGACGTTGAAGTTGTTGCGCACGTCGCCGAAATTCAACTCGTGACGGGTGGTCTGGTCGTAGTAAGCGTCGAGCTGGAAATCTTTGTTATCGCCCAGCTTTCGCCGCCAGCGCCAGAGCGCGTTCCCGCCGGCCAGATGCGCGTGTCCGTCGAGAATGTAGTTGGCCGGAGGGTTGTAGTTGGAGGCAGCGACGTCCTGTCCGGCGGCTTGATAGTAGCCATCGCCTTGCAGGGTGAAGGTGTCGCGCGAACCGTGGACCCAATCGATGCGCGCTCCTGCCTGACCACCTTGCCACGAATCGTAGTTGACGCCGTCGGCGTGCCACTCGGGAGCCCAGGCGAAGCCCTTGCCGTAGACGCGGTAGGTCATGTTCGAACCGTGGCTGCCGCCGTAGCGGAATTCGCCGAAGCCGAGTTGGGAGTTGCCGCCACCGGCCGAGGCCAATCCGCCCTGGGTATCCTTGCTGCTCTTGGTAATGATGTTGATCACGCCGTTGACGGCGTTCGGCCCCCAGATGCTTCCACCCGGGCCGCGGATGACCTCGATGTGATCGATGTCTTCCATGACGTAGTCCTGCACCTCCCAATAGACCCCAGCGGTGAGAGGCGAGTAAACGATGCGTCCGTCGATGAGCACCAGCACCGAGCGCGACAACCGGCTGCCGAATCCGCGAATGCCGATCGACCACTCGTCGGCGCTGATGCGCGCAACTTCTACTCCAGGCGCCAGGCGCAGCGCTTCGGGAATGTTGGTCGCGCCGGAGCGCTGAATGTCTTGCTGCGTAATAACAAAGACGGCGGCCGCAGTCTTCCATACCTCCTGCGGCTCTTTGTTCACGCTGGTGACTTCAATGTTGCCGAGTTGGGAGAGGCTCAGGTTCTTGAGCGACTGGTCGGTTTGTTCGGAGGTGTCGTCGGCGAAAGCGCGGCCACAAAACGCGGCTGGCCCTGCGGAAAGCAGCAATAGTGCAGCCCAGAATCTGAGCGTCTTCGACGAGGTGGTCATTGGCTGTTAAGGCCGAATCGCAACCGCACACTTCCTGAAATTTTCTACACGGCCCGTAAACTTAACGATGAGTTACAACACAAGATGAGGTTGGATGCCGGATTGAGCAGCTCTGGTTGCCCAGGTTATATCTAAAAACGAGTCACTGCCATGCCTGTCACTCGCTACCGGAGAGTGACAAGAATTGTTGGAGCGAGCCGCGCGGACGGGCCGGTAGTCTGTATACTTACGTCTGCCGAGAAAGGCTTTTCAGTGCCCACAATCCTCATCGTCGATGACGATCCGTCGCATTTGAAGATTTATTCGTGGGTAGTAGAGCGCGGCGGCTTCCGCTCTCTGCCGGCGCTTGTCCAGCAAGATGGACTGAAACTTCCCGAGGCAGAGCAAATCGATCTCGCCATTCTCGACTATCGTCTGGGGGTTGGGTTGTCGGCCGTGGAAGTCGCAAAGCGAATGCGACAGATTTACCCCACTACGCCGATCCTGATTCTCTCCGATCTGTACGGCATGCCGGAAGACATTGCACCCTACGCATCGGGCTTCGTCCGCAAGGGTGAGCCGCAGCAACTGCTGGATACGATTGTCTCGACGCTGAAAGTAGCGTGAGGCTGCGGCTGGTCTTCTACTATGTTGAAGATTCGCCGCCCAGAGGCACGGGCGCAAGATCGACCCAGCGCTCGCCAGTTCCCTTCACCAGCGTCACCGATGTGATCCGCACAGAGCGCGCATCCTTATATTCGCGCCAGCGCTGCCGCGCTATGTCGACCACCTTACGGGCTTCTTCCAGGGTATCCATTTTGGCAATGGTCAGGTGAGGCATGTACGGCCACGGCTCTTTGAACTCCAGGCCGCCGATGTTGAGCTTGTCATGCAATTCGCGCATGCGATAGGCGCCGCGCGCGACCCGCAGGAAAACCGTCGGCGTGACCGGTATAAAGGTCTCCACATCGCCGAGACCAACTTCAAAGGGCATCGCGGTCCGGCAAGCCTGGGTGAGCAGCTGGAGCGCCTGTTCGTCCGTGCCGGTCAGCGGTCGAGGAGGAAGGATGGTGAGGTGTGCATCCGCGTGGGTGTGCGCGGGATGCAACTCGCGGCGCAGTTCCTCGACAAAGATCCCCACCGGGCTGCGAACGTAGGCAACCACGGCATAAACGAGCGGGTTCATGAAGCTCTCATTATACGGTGGAGAATGCGTCGGCGCAGGATACGCGCATCAGCTATCGCTTGCTTTGGGCTGTTCATGGCTCAAGAAAGAGACGCATCAACCGCACGAACGTTGCGATGGGAGCGTTGCTATAATCAAGGTAGTCGGGGCGTAGCGCAGCCTGGTAGCGCACCTGCCTTGGGCGCAGGGGGTCGCTGGTTCGAATCCAGTCGCCCCGACCAACAGATCGTCTTCCTGGCCCTTCCAAAATTTCTTCGTCATTCAAATCCGCAGCAACCTAGTAGAATCGGAAGCCGCTGCACGGGCATATCTCATTTGTCCGGCCCGCTGAGTTGCAGGGCATCACCGCGTTTTCGGCCATATACGACAACATTGACGACGATTCGATTCCGGAGGGCTTCAAGTGAAACGTTTCCTGGCCAGTGCCGTTCTTGCTGCACTTGTGAGTACCTGTACTGCATTTGTCGCGGCGCAGAGAACTTCGGACATCGATACTGCCAACAAGCTCTTCAAGGCGGGAAATTTCGAGTCCGCGGAGAAGATTTACATCAACCTGGCCGGGAAGAATCCCAAGGACGAAACCGTCCTTCGCCAGTTGGGATACATCGCACTCCTCGGGAATCACCTGGACACGGCGCAGAAATGGCTGGAGAGATCCCTCGCTCTTAAGCCCGATGATGCGAACGCGAAGGTGATGCTGGCCAACGTCTTTTATCGCCGCGATGATCTTCTGAAGGCAGGCGACATCCTGGAGAAGCTTGGCCCGAACGATCAGGCCGCTGCCGCTGACTTCAAGATGCTGACCGTTCCGAAGCTCGAAAGTTTTCGTGGGCTGACGGCTTATGAGTTGCACGGCACTGGTCAGAGCACGACATTGAAATTCGTGACCTACAAACTCCTGCCGGTAGTGAACGTGCGCATCAATGGCGGCCCTGAGGTGACCTTCTTTATCGATACCGGCGGCGCTGAACTGGTGCTGGACACCGCATTTGCCAAAGAAATTGGCGTGAAATCGATGGGCTCGTTTCAGGGCACCTTCTCCGGCGGGCAGAATGCCGAGGTACTGACCAGTAAGGTGAATTCGGTGACCCTCGGCGACTGGACCATCTCCAACGTTCCCGTGGTGATGATGGCGTTGCGTCAACTGTCGGACGCCTTCGGAGTCAAGCATCTCGACGGTTGCGTCGGGACGAATGTGCTTTACCACTTTCTTGCGACGCTGGATTACAGGCATCAGCAACTTGTGCTGCGAAGAAAGGACGCCGAAAGCCTGAAGCAGTTGAAGCAGGCGGCCGGCAACAATCTAGTCAGCGTACCAATGTGGCTGGCCGGCGATCATTACATCGTCAGTATGGGACAGGTGAACAGCGTGCCGCCTGCGATGTTGTTCGTCGATACCGGGACTGGCAGGTGCGGGCATCAAGTTGGGCGGGACGATGATCAAGAACGCCGACATCAAGTTCGAGGAAGACAAAGCATACGATGGGGCCGGCGGCGGCGGAAACTTGAAGATCGTGCCCTATACGGTTAGCCAGGTCTCGCTCGGCGATATCAAGGAGCAGAATGTTGAGGGGCTCTACGACGGGCCGTTCCCCTGGGAAAATTCCTTTGGCTTCTATCTGGCAGGCATGGTCGGAGATCTCTTCGTGAAGCCCTATGCTGTCAGCTTCGACTTCAGCCACATGCAAATGCTGTTTCAGAAGTGATGACTCAGCACGTCATTCCTGCCGGCCGTTCCTTTCGGAACTGGGCTTGACCGAGAGCAATCGCGCCGCGTCACGTGCTAATGATCGGATCCGAAATGACGCATTCCAAAGGAGCTTAACTGCTCCGTTGCTGCTTCCCGTTTTGAACCCGACTATGACGTTGGTTGTAGGGCTGCGACCTTGACGGGGGATGTCGGCTCCGCCGGTCGAGCTTAATCTCAAAGCATGTTTTACCAGCGGATTTGTCCAGTTTGTCGGTCCGAAGTATTACGACGTGTGCTGCGCGAGGCGACTTTCCTCGCAGATTTAGGAGGAGAACTGAACCCGCTGACCGGCGTCGCCTCTTATCGCTGCAGCAATGGCCACGTGTTCATGATTCTGCAAGCTGCAAACGTGGATACGACGAATGCGACTACCGGGACCTCGCGCGTGATGACTGCGTGCGTTGGTTGAGATGATGAGCATGGTTGTTACAGCCAAGAGCAACTTCGTGCGGTGCCAGAATTCCTTCAACATTCCGGAAAGCCTGTGCACTCTCTGCCTTCACACCATCGTGGCGCGCGACTTCGACGCCCTCGAGCAAGCGGAGAGCCGGCACGACTGTTCCGAAACCCAGTACGGCACCTCGGCCTTCGATTAGCTGAATTTCCGTCGTGATCCCGTCAGCGTTATTGCTGCTGAGCGCCCTGGCCAGACTGCCCGAGCGGCGCCGGCGTCATGCCCATGAAAGTCGTCCCTTTGAACTTTCCACTGGGATCGAAATTCCACGTAAACAGAGCGAAGCCCGCGTGAGCGCAGGTGGCGCAGCCATTGCGTAGCGGGTATCCGATGATGAACTGCAGGCCGCCCTTGTTGCCGGTCTGCGTGTTAGGCCAGGTCTTGCCATTGCGGTCGCCGGGGAACACCGCAACTTTGGGGAACTGGTTCTGCAGGTCCTGAAACTGAAAACTCTGCTGCAAATCTTTTTCGTCCAGCAGCTTCAAATCTTCCGCATTTACGATCTGCGGCTTGCCGTTCACCAGCAGCAGTCCATTGCTGTTCCGCAAGGGATATTGCACCCAGGCGACATCGACCGCACCGACTTTGTGAAAGCCCGCCATGATTCCAACTTCGCCGCCCGATTGCTTATAGAGTTCGCGCGTGAAGTTAACGGCATCGGCGGACGCACCGGCCTTCGACATCTGCCCGATGACGCAGTCGGCAAACTTCGATGAGGGGGTCACCTTGTCGCACGCAGTGTGGGCCTGCGAAAGAAAGTCGCCGCTTGCTTGCCATACCGCCGACTCAGTGATGGGAGCCGGCGTGGCCTGCCCGAAAGCCATGGTAGTCAAGGCGCAGATCGTCAAGAGCATTACTGCTTTGCGCATACATCCCCCTATGTTGCTGGACGGTGAGAGGAGTTTAGCAGAACGAGCATACGTGCTCGCGTTACTGTTGCGCAGGCGCGCCCGAGGGCGGAGTATGCGGTCGCTTCAGGATCTTCGGCGGAGGCGGCGTGGGGATGTAGACGGTCTTCAGGAACTTGCCGCTGGCGTCGAAATCCCAGCCAAATCGCGCGATGCCGGTGCGCTGGCAGGCGTGGCACCCGTTGATCAGCGGATAACTCACGACAAACTCTGTCCCGCCATTCGGCAGAGTTTGCACTCTCGGCCAGGGATCATTGCCACTACGATCGCCCGGCCAGACGTCGGTCTGCGGATACTGCTTCTTGACCGCGAGAAACAGCGAGTCCTGATTCATCGCAGACTGATCGAGCTTCTTCAGATCGTCGGCGTCGAGCAGATTGGGATCGGTGTTGACGAACAGCAGGCCGTAGTTGTCATTGGCGCGCAGCGGATACATCACCTGCGCGAGGCCCACGGTGCCGTAGCTCTTGAAGGCACTCATGATGCCGACTTGGCCGTCGCTCTGCTGATACAAGGCACGTGTGAAGGCAACCGCCTCGGCGGGCGCTCCCGCAGCGGCGAGCTGGTTCATGAAGCACTCGGGAAAGCTGGCTGCCCCCATCGACTTCTCGCAGAAGTTGCGCGCCTGGTTGAGAACGTCCTGCGAGGGCTGCCACACGGCCGCCGCTGTCACCTTGCCGAGAGGAGCCGAGGAAGGTGGCGGAGTAGCCTTCATACCCTGCGCAAACACATTGGTGAACAAGCCACCGGCAAAGATCGATATGAGGAATAGGGCAAAGCGTTTCACGTGTGGTTCGTCTCCTGAGCGGCCGCAAAACCGGAGATCGCCGCCCCGAAACAGTATCGTAATTTCTGGCTGGGGACGTCAACGCGCGGCTGACTGGGGGCTCGCTGGAAAGCAGGATTCGCAACTGTAGGGTTTGTATCAGGCACGACTTCAGTGTCTGCGTGAGAACTAGCTTTTTTCTGTTGCGCTGGAGTAAGAGGCGAAAAGCCAGCGCCGAAGGCGCGCCATACTCTAGCCCAGCACGGAGCCGCAGGCGGAGTGCTGGGTAGAGCAGGAAATATCCCGAGTCCCTTCGGGACGGCAGGGTTCTCACGCACACACTTTACAGGCTGCCGAAAAAGCCCGAGTATGCCGTTTGTTTTTTGATCGCGTCAGCGGCGACACTCTTTCGTTCATCCGCGCACGGCGGATCAATTCTTGGAGCCTCAACCAGGGCGAAAGTCGCGAACCTCTTCCCCTTGGTGCCACAATGTGGGAGGCGCCTGCCGCCGCAGAGCCGCGAGCTTCTGATTCACGACCTCGACGTCAGCCTTGGCCCAACTGACGGACGAAATCTCGATCTCACCGCTCGCGCCAATGTAGAACAGCGTCGGAACATTCGTAAGCCCGTACGCGTTCGAGACCGCATAATTCTTTGGATTGTCCAGTGCCACTGGAAAGGTAACGCCAAACTGCTTCAGAAACGCGTCAGTTTTCTTAACGTCGTCCTGCGAGACGCCAACAAACGTAACCTTGGCGTCGCGATTCGCCTGGTACATGCGCTCGAAATACGGAAAGGCATACTGGCACACCGGGCAGCTCACCTTGAAGAACGCCAGAACCACAGGGCCTTTCTTCAGGGCTTGTGACAACGAAAATTCATGCCCATCGATCATGGGCAATTTGAAATCGGGCGCCTGTGCACCCGCGGTCAACGTGACCATGGAACCGTGTCCTCCGAAAAACCGTCTTAAAAAGCTCGTCATGAATTAGATATCCCGAGGGAGCGTTTCGACTCAGCCGCCAGCTTCCGCAGGACTTTGCGAGCCAGGCCAGTAAGCGCCAAACGCTCGCACTGCTTTGCTGTGAACCATCTCGCCTTCGGATCCAATTCGCGTTCCGACGCTATCGCGAATACCGACACCCGGTAGTCCGTATCTGTGATCGAGTGCCGAACTCGCAGCAGTGGCGCGTCGCCGTTTGCACTCTCGGGCGAAAGGGACGGCAACTCCCACATGCCCGCCATCAGCGAAGCGTCGGCCGCGCGCTGCGTCAGAAGTACTTCGTCGCCGCGACGCGCGAATCCATAGCAGATTTCTTTGCTCTTCCTCGCCGCCTGCGGCTTAGGCTCTTCTACACCGCGGTTCGCGCAAAACGAATTCACCGGACAGATCAGGCACTGCGGCGCGCGCGGCGTGCACACCGTCGCACCTAATTCCATCATTGCCTGGTTGAAATCGCCGGAACGCTCACGATCCAGCAACGCTTCCGCACGTCGCCACGCGGATTCCCTGCCATCCTCGCGGCCCAGCAGGCGATCGAGCACGCGCTCGACATTTCCATCCACGACGGCGATCGGCTCATCGAAGGCGATGCTCGCAATCGCCGCAGCGGTGTAGCGGCCAATCCCCGGCACCTCCAACCACTCTTCCGCTGACTTTGGAAACGCGCCACAGTATTCCTTCACGATCAGCTTTGCCGCACGATGCATTCTTCGCGCGCGGTGATAGTAGCCAAGCCCGCTCCACGCTGCCAGTACCGAGCTCTCGCGAGCCGACGCCAGCGCCTGCACAGTAGGAAACCGCTTCATGAAGCGCGCGTAATGATCGAGCACGGCAGCGACCCGCGTCTGCTGCAACATGATTTCAGAAACCCAGATGCGATACGGATTGCGGTCGCGACGCCACGGAAGATCGCGGCGATGCTGGTCATACCAGCCCAGGAGGGCGCGGCGAAGCGAGCGTACTTGCGCGGACGAAAGAGGAATGGCGCGCTCGCTCATGCTCGGAATTCTACATGCAATGCACGCGCAGCCCGATGCTCATTGATTCATTCGACGATGAGACTAGACCAGATATCCGGGCTGCTGCCCCTGGCCGTCCTGCCCATCATCTTCCACCGTCGCATGACGACGCAGAATTTGGGCCAGGTTTTGCGAAAAGGCCGAGCGCGGAACCACCATGTCGCAGCCTGCTTCCTGCGCCTTCATCTTCAGATCGCCCTGTACGTGCGAGACGAATCCGATGATGTTGGTTCCCTTCTTCAGCTTCGCCTTGAGCTTGGGGATCAAGGTGAGCGGCTTGGCGCCAACATTGTTCAGGTCGAAGATGATGAGCGTGGGCTTATCGCCGTTCACTCCCATCTTTTCCTGCAGCTCTTTGTCGGTCTTGACGAACTCGACCTTGACGTTCATCTTGCGCGCCGTTTCCTGGATCTTCGCCAGGAAGAACAGGTCGTCAACGAACGCAAAGATGCGTGCGGGCGCGCTCTCGGAGGTCGCCGGCAACGGCTCTAGATCGGGCTGGATAAACTGCTTGCCCTGGCCCATGCCACCGCGTCCGGGACGCCGGGCATTGCCATTGTTATTGCCCTGCAACGCGCGATAGCTATGGTCCATGGGCGCGGTGTAGATACCACCGGCCAACGGGTTGTCGCGGCGTGGTCGCGGACCACCAGGCTTGCGGCCTCGGCGGTTCTTGCCCGGGCCTTGACTCTGACCCTGACCTTGGCCTTGGCTTTGCCCTTGTCCCTGACCTTGTTGCCCTTGACGATGCTGACCAGGTTGTTGGGGGGCTGCGCCGTGCGCGACGGCTCCTCGGCGGCCGCGCCGCCGTCTACGTCCCTTCCCTCCGGAATGGCCGGAAGGAGGATTCGGTCCTTGATTCATGCTTCTCTCTTAAGCTTGAGATCCCACATTTATGAACCGCTGGGCTTGGCCATGATGTAGAACTCTGAGTCGCTGGCTGGGCCGCGGTCGAAACTTCGCTGAAATCGAATCAGTTGCGTCCGTCTGGCGCCCGGAAATTTCGGCGCGAGGAACGCCTGCACGGGAAGTGCGGCGATTGGAGGACGCTTCTATGGTAAATGTCTTTCCTGCTGAAACGCAAGTGCAAAACCTGATCTTTCTGTAGGATGCACTTCCTCGCCGAGTCGGCGTTGTTTATTTTCGTTGACATCTTGTCCAATCGTGGACGCAGGTACGACAAATTATGCCAGCCTACGAGTTCGCTTCGATGACAGCTCGTAATGCGTCGACAGCAAGCTGGGCGGCGTGACCGGAAGCTGCCGGTAGACCGCCAACTGCGAGCACGACATCTTCCTTGCGGATGGCTCGCGCTTCGGCCAGTGACTTCCCCTTAGCCATCTCGGTTAACGCCGAGGCGCAGGCCATCGCCGGCACACATCCCTTCGCGCGAAAGCGAATGTCTTCGATGCGATCGCCGGCTAACTTTGCCGTCAGCTCCAGTACATCGCCGCAGGCAGGATTTTCGATGCGGCGTCGCGCAGTTGCATCCGCCAGCTCGCCCGAGTTGCGCGGATGTTCAAAGTGATCGAGGAGTTCGGCCGAGTACATGTCCGACTATTGTTTCAGAAATTTGCCTTGTCGAAGTTCGTCGAATGCCTGCTGCAGTTGCTCTTGCGTGTTCATCACGATGGGGCCATACCACGCAACCGGCTCCTGCAGCGGCTTACCTGAGACGAGCAGAAAACGAATTCCATCATCGCCGGCGTGAACCGTGACCTCATCGCCACTGTCGAACAGGATCAGCGATCGATTATCGGCTTCCACCGGCGGCGTCGTGTCGGACCATTTCACGGCTTCCGTCGGAACCGCCAGCGGCTTCGACGCGTTGCAGAACTTGCCCGATCCCGCGAACACGTAGGCGAAGGCGTGGCGCGTGGTCTCGACCGGCAAGGTCTTGCGTTCGCCGGGAGGAACCGAGACGTCGATGTAGATGGGATCGGTGGCGATACCTTCGACCGGGCCACGCTTGCCCCAGAACGCTCCGCAGACAATACGCACCCGCGTACCGTCATCGTCGGTGACCTCGGGAATTTCGCCCGCCTTCACTTCCTGGTATCGCGGCGGCGTCATCTTCAGCGACGAGGGAAGGTTCGACCAGAGCTGAAAGCCGTGCATGCGGCCGGCATCGTCGCCCTTGGGCATTTCCTGATGGATGATGCCGCTTCCGGCCGTCATCCACTGAATGTCGCCGGAACCGATGCTGCCGCGATTGCCCATACTGTCGCCGTGCTCGACCGTACCCGCAAGGACGTAGGTGATGGTTTCAATGCCGCGATGCGGATGCCACGGGAAGCCGGCGAGATAGTCATCGGGAACATCGTTGCGGAAGTCGTCGAGCAGCAGGAAAGGATCGAAGTCGGTGGTATTGCCGAAGCCAAACGCGCGGCGGAGATGGACACCGGCGCCTTCGGTGGTGGGCTTTGACTTGATCAGGCGTTTAACAGGTCGAATCGACATACTTCCTCCGTGAGCTCACGATGTTGTGCAATATTGGATTGCGCACAGCACCGAAAGTCGCGGCTACAGCAGCGATTCTTTCAAGATATGAGCCACCGCTGCAATGCGCGAGTCACCGCCTCGGGCTGCTCGAGGGTTGTGAAGTGAGCTGAGTTCTCGATCTTCACCAGCGTTGACTTCGGTATCTCGCGCGCCAGCAGTTCATGCGCTTCCCATGTGGTGCGATGGTCCTCGGCGCCGCCGATGATGACCGTCGAACAATGAATGCGGTCGAGATTGCGAAATGGCTCCGTCAGCGCGAGTAGTGCCCGCATCTGCCGTAATCCGGCTTCCTGTCCCACAGTGTGGGCCATGTCTATGAAGATGCGCTTCAGCTCGGGGTTCTGCGCGTCTCGAGGCGTGAAGTACACCGGGAACAGTTTCTCGAGATAAGCTTCGAAGCCGCCGTGCTCGATCGGTTCCAACGAGGCGCGAAAGGCGGCTGCCGATGCCGGGAGCAACCCTCCATGCGTCGCGCTCAGAAGTGCAAGTTTTTCGATTCGCTCGGGCGCACGCTGCATGATCTCCAGCGCGACCTGGCTGCCCAACGAAAATCCCGCAAGACAAAAGCGCGGGGGAGCAGCGGCGAGCACCGCCTCCGCCATCGCCTCCGCGCTTTCCTGCCGCGTGATATCGGCTACCGCGCAGTTCGCTTCCGCTGAGAGCACCGCGATCTGCGAGGCAAACAGCCGTTCGTCGCACAGGACACCGGGAATGAGCACGAGCGAAGTCATCGGCCGTTGGCTAGCGAATTCCCACCTGCCCGCGTACGCTGTCGATCAGCTTCTGCGAATCGTAGCCGACGCCGTCCTTAAACACGGTCTCGACATTCTCGATGTCTTCGATCTTCTTCGAGGGATCACCCTTGATCAGCACCAAGTCGGCCTGCTTACCGGCTGCGATTGAGCCAATGTGGTCCTGCTGGCCGAGGTACGTTGCGCCGTTCATGGTCGCGACCTTAATTGCCTCGACTGGCGTGAACCCTCCTTCCACCAGCAACTCCACCTCGCGTTGATCGCCGAAGCCGGGCAGCACGCCACCGTTGCCGGTGGGATCGGGTCCCGCCAGCAGTAGTCCTCCAGCCTTGGCGAAGGCCAGCTCGAAGGCTTGCTCCTTCTTGAAGAGCGCCACCATCGGCGTGTCTGCCGATACTCTCCCGCGTGCGGTCAGATAACTTTGCAAGGCGTCATTCGAGAGGGCATCCACAAAACGCTTTTGCAGCTTCGGACGCAGAGGCATGCTCGCCTCGAACACCGGAAGCGTAGAGGTCACTGCCACGTGATGTGCGACCAGGTTCTGGATGAGCGCCTGCGCTTGCGGGCCGTTGCCGTCGATGTTCATCCAGCTCTTCGAACCGCGTGCACATTCGTCGGGCTTTTTGTCGCCGACAAATTCGGTATCCGTGAACACCGGCCCGTGCTCGAAGTCGTCGATGCCAAGCGCGATGGCTTCGGGCCAGGTCACCGAGCACAAGTGGCCCGTCAACTTCTGGTTGTGCGCATGCGCTTCCTTGATCGCCGCCCCTAGTTCGTCGCGCGTGATGTTCATGTAGGCCTTGTAGGAGGTGATGCCCTCGTCGGCCCAATAGTCGACCAGGCGCTTCGCATCTTCCGGCCCGGTGAGTTCGTGCATCTGCGCGAAGAACGTCGGCTTGCCTTCCAGGTAGGGAGAGGTGAGGTCGATCTTGGGTCCCGGCATGAGACCGGCGTCGATACGCTGCTTCACCTTGATGTCGGTGTAGGGCTCGATGCTCCCGGTGGTGCGCATCGTGGTGACACCTGCCGCCAGATAAAGACGCGGGGCGCTGTAAGGCAACTCGATGATCGCTACCCCGGGCTCGTCGATTTCGCCGTTCCCCAGCTGCGCGGAATAGGAATTCGTGTAGTAAAGATGATTGTGCATGCCAACCAGGCCGGGGATGACCGTGTACCCGCTGCGATCCAGTTGCTTCGTGTCGCCGGGCAGCGAGAGTGTGCCAAAGTCGCCGATCGCCGCGATCTTTCCCTGGTTGATGAAGATCGTCTGATTCTCTTTCGCCGCCGCACCCGTGCCATCGATCACGCGCACGTGATTTATGACGATCGACTGACCATTGACACTGACGAACGGAGCTACATCTTTGGACGGAGCTGTCTGTGCGGCCGCAACGCCCGCCAGCAACAACGTCGAGATCAGCCATCGGCGCATTCAGAAACCTCGTTTCGATGTTCGGAGAATCCGGGCCCGGGGAAGCGGTAATCTACTTCTTACTTGTTGAGAATGCCAGACACTATATAACGTCGCGGCCAGGAGCGCACCTCAGACGCTGCCTTTCGCCTGGTTGGGCGGAGGTGTGACGCCGCCGCACGGCGACGGGATTCCGTGCTTGAATCGCTCGCGTTCCTCGGGCGTCATGTTCTGCCAACGCTCCGACATGCGTCGCCGAAAGTCCGAGCGCCACATCGGCCGACCGCCGAAATTGCCGAACAATATGCGGCACAAGGCCAGTATTCCCACCGCCTGCCAGAAGGTAAGCACCTTCCACCCGAAGATCGGTGGCAGAAGCCAGTTCCACAGCTGTAACACCGCCTGACCACCGGCGGCGATAAAGATCAGGGCCACCAGCGCTATCGTGAAGATCCTGCCAATCCATTTCATTGTCATCGTTATCCTCATTTCCTCAAGAAATCGTCATAAATCTGCTGCAGCCGCTCGCGCAGTGCGAGCACCGCATACCGTTTGCGCGAGAGCAACGTGTTGATGCTTACGCCGGTTTCGGCTGCCATTTCCTTGAAACTTCGCCCTTCAATCTCGTGCGCTATAAAAATCTCGCGCTGCTCTACGGGCAGTTCTACGAGGGCGAACTCCAGTTCCTCCAGCAGCACATTGCGCGCGTACAGTGCCTCAGGGCCGGCATCGGGCGAAGGCAGCATGTCTTCGATTCCCAGCAGTTCTCCGCCCTCGTCCTCGACCGGCGGAGCACTCATGCTCTCCGGCCTCTTCTTACGAAAGAGGTCGACGATGCGGTTACGCGCTACACGAAACAGCCATCCCGTCACATGCTCGATGGGCATCAGCAGGCGGTTCGCTTCCACCAGTTCGTAGAAGACCTCCTGCAGGATGTCCTCAGCGTCACGCGGGTCGGGCACGCGCCGCCGGATGAAGTTGCGCAGGCGCGATTGCTCGCGCGTCGACTACCTCGGAGATTCGCTGGTCCTGATCCAAGGCCATTCGCTCCAGGCTCGCTGCGTTCTTCATCCACAGCTGTAGACGAAACAGGTGATGCGGATATTGTAGGAAACTGCAGATTTTCTACTGTACGCAGTTTGTTGACTTTTCGCGTGTGGCTCCGTCACAATGCAGGGCACTCAGCGCCGTAAGAGGCGCTAACTCGGTGAACCCATTACAATCTCAGGGTCTACATAAGTAAGGGCCGGGGAGCGTCTCGTGGTCAGGCGGGTTGGATCAATCAAGCTATGCAAAGGGGCGAAGATGAGAAAGGGTTTCGTTATTGCGGGAGCCGTAGCCGGACTGTTGATGATTTTCTTCAGCGTTGGTTCGGCGTCACCGAACTCGGCGAAGGCGACTCCCGCGCAAATTAAGCGCGGCGAATATCTGGTGAAGGCGATCGGCCAGTGTGCCGACTGCCACACGCCGTTCACGCCGACGGGTGCGTTCGTAATGGACAAATGGCTGCAAGGGAAGAAGCTCGAATTCGGACCGCTGGTGCCGATTCCCATCTGGGCGGACACGTCGCCGAACATCGCCGGGCTGGAAGGCTGGGACTCAGAGAAGGCGGTGCAGCTCTTCATGACCGGACTGGCGCCGAACGGACAGCCGGCGCGTCCCCCGATGCCGCAGTACAAGATGAATCGCGCTGACGCCGAGGCGGTGGTGGCGTACCTGAAGTCGCTCAAAACCAGCGCCCAATAAACATCGCTGTTAAGGGATCATCCATCAGACGGAAGGTGAAAGGCCTTCCGTCGCCGCCGTTATAATGGATGGGGCAATTTCACTTCAGGCTCGCTCGAAAGTTTTCTTCCGCCGACCCTGCCTTTGAGGATTTCATGGCCGCTCTGATCGATGCCATCAATATAAAGCGCAAGATGTTTTTCGAATTCGAAAACACTCCCTACCACTGCCTGGACGCCGAGGTGAACACACCCACCGCTCGCGGCGGTCAGACTTTGGTACGTCTGAAGATGCGCAACCTTCTCACCAATGCGGTCTTCGACAAGACCTTCAAAGCCAGTGACAAATTCAAGGAGCCGGATCTGCAGATCGGCCCCGCATCGTATCTCTACAGCGACAACGACGGGTCGCATTTCCTGGACCAGGAAACTTACGAGACCCTCACGCTGAGCGAAGGCATGGTTGGCGACGCAACGGACTTCCTCGTCGATGGATTAGTGATCCAGCTCCACAAATACAACGGAAACCCGATTGGGATGGAACTGCCGCTGCAGGTAGAACTGGAAGTCACCTACGCCGAACCTGGCGCGCGCGGCGACTCCTCCAGCGGCAGCGTGACCAAGGTGGTCAAGCTGGAAACCGGTCTTGAGATTCGCGTTCCGCTTTTCATTAAGGAAGGCGAGAAGGTCAAAGTCTCGACTGAGACGAAAGAGTTTGCCGGACGGGCGTAGCGGTCAGCCCTTTCTTCACGATATCGAACAGTACGTCACGCGCAAAACAAAAACGCATCCGCAACGCGGATGCGTTCTTCATTTCGCCAGCTGGCGGCACGGCTGAAGCCGTACCCTTTCAAGACCTCTACTTCTCTTTCTCTTCAACCTTATCGGCTTCGGAGCCGACTTCGCCTTGCGCCTGGGCGTCTTCCATCGCCTTGCGTGTCTCGTCGGCACGCTTGGCACGCAGTTCGGCGCGCTTCTGGCGCTTCTCGTCAATGGTCTTCTCGCTACCTAGCAACTCGACGAACGCCTTCTCGCCGCCATCGCCCTTGCGGAAGCCGGAGTGAATGATGCGCAGATAGCCGCCTGCACGATCGCCGTAACGCGGGGAGATGCTGTCGAACAGCTTGTCGACCGACTCACGCGTCATGAGGTAGGACGCAGCCAGACGGCGTGCGGCCACGTCGCCGCGCTTGCCGAGGGTGATCATCTTTTCCACGTGGGGACGCATCGCCTTGGCCTTGGTAATGGTCGTCTCAATGCGTTCTTCCACGATCAACGAGGTCACCAGGTTGCGCAGCAGCGCGCGCCGGTGCGAGGTATTCCGTCCCAGTTTCCATCCTGCTCTACGATGACGCATGTTCGCAATCCTTAACTACGTTGTCAGTTGTCGGTTGTCAGTTCTTGTTTTAACCGACAGTCTTAATAAATCCGCGAGCCCCTGAATTCCTGCACCCGCATGCCACGTTGCTAGCAGCTGGTTGCCAGTTGCCAACTGACAACTGACAACTGGCCACTGACAACTGTCTTTTAGTAATTCGGTTCCATGCCGCCGTAGTTGTTCGTCGCCGCCAAACCGGCCGTCGAGGACATCGATCCGCTGCCGGGCACGGCGTTGCCATGCTCGTCGATCTTCATGCCCAGGCTCAGGCCCATCGAGGAGAGAATCTCCTTGATCTCGTTCAGCGACTTGCGGCCGAAGTTCTTGGTCTTCAGCATCTCCGCTTCGCTCTTCTGCACCAGCTCGCCGATGGTCTGGATATTCGCATTCTTCAGGCAGTTGTAGCTGCGCACAGAAAGCTCCAGCTCTTCGACCGAGCGGTTCAGATTTTCGTTGCGAATCTCCGGCTTGTCAGAGGCGCCGGCGGCTTGCGCCTCCAGCTCCTCCTCAAAGTTGATGAAGATGTTCATGTGGTCCTTCAGCAGCTTCGCCGCCAGGCCCAGAGCATCGGCCGGAGTGACCGAGCCGTTCGTCCAGATCTCAATCGCCAGCTTGTCGTAGTCGGTAATCTGACCAAGACGCGCGGCTTCCACCGAGTAGTTGCACTTGCGGACCGGCGAGTGAACCGAGTCGATCGGAATGAATCCCAGACCGAGGTCCTCGTCGAAGTTCTTGTCGGCGGAAACATAGCCGCGACCCTTCTTCAGTCGCATTTCCATGTCGATCTTGCCGCCCTCGCTGATGGTGGCGATGTAGACGTCCTTGTCCAGCACTTCGACATCGGCGTCGGCCTCGATCATGCCCGAGGTAACTACACCCGGCTGATCGGCGCGCAGATAAATCGCCTTCGGCGCATCACCATTGAGGCGGAAGGGGATCTGCTTCAGGTTGAGGATGATGTCAGTGGCGTCCTCGACCACTCCGGGAATGGACTGGAACTCGTGCAGCACGCCTTCGATCTTGACGGCCGTAACGGCGGCGCCTTCGATCGAGGAGAGCAGCACGCGGCGCAGTGCATTGCCGATGGTTGTTCCAAACCCGCGCTCGAACGGCTGTGCCCAGAAGTGACCGTACTTGTCGGTCAACGTTTCGGTATCAGTGGCCAGCCGTTTCGGTTTTTGAAAGCCTTTCCAAAGCATCGTGACTCCTTTTCTTCGCCCGTGTGGCGCGGCCTGTGCCGGCTGATCTGGTGCGAAGGTTTCGGGCGGTGGATCACACCGCGTGGTTCTTGCCAGGAGGATGTCGCCCCCGAAGGGGCTCACCTCAAATTTGCATCGCACCCAGCGCTGAAGCGCTGGGCTAAGCTCTTTCGTCCCGCTTCGCGAGACTGGGCCCCAGCTCGTTTGACAACAGATTCAAGCCCGATCGTTCTGCATCGCAGCGCTTACAAACCGCAGGTCTTTTGGCCAACTGCTAAGCGCCACCCGCGGCTCGAAGCTAATTGCTACTTGCTGTACAACTCGACGATCAGCTGCTCGTTGACGGGCAGGTTGATGTCTTCGCGCTTCGGCAGTGCCAGCACGCGACCCTTGTAGTTGTCGCGGTCGACTTCCAGCCAGGCGGGCGGAGCCTGATGGCTGGCGAATTCCTTCGCCGTTTCCAGGATAGCCAGCTTGTTACTGCTCTCGCGCACACCGATCTCGTCGCCGACACTCACCTGGAAGGAGGGAATGTTGACCTTGCGGCCGTTGACGGTAACGTGACCGTGACGCACCAACTGGCGCGCCTGACGCCGCGCAACGGCAAAGCCCAGGCGGTAGACGACGCTGTCCAGCCGGCGTTCGAGCTGCTGCAACAGGATTTCGCCGGTAACACCCTTAGCGCGGGTGGCCTTCTCGAAGTAGTTGCGGAACTGGCCTTCCTGCGCGAAGTACATCCGCTTCGCCTTCTGCTTTTCGCGAAGCTGCAGGCCGTAGCCAACGATTTTGGCCTTGCGATCTTTACCGTGCTGGCCGGGAGCGAAATTGCGCTTCTCGATGGGACACTTGTCGGTGAAGCACTTTCCGCCCTTGAGGAACAACTTCATGCCTTCGCGACGGCAAAGGCGGCAGACTGCATCTTTGTAGCGTGCCAAATTAAGTCTCCTGATTTCGGTGTCGATCGGTTTACGCGCATGGCAGCGTTTCGTCCCGATCCAATATTAATTGTCAGGGGCTAGGGGTTAGGGGTTAGTGATTAGATGTTTCCACTTACCCTTTCGATCCATCGCCCAATGGTCCATCGGATCTAGCTAGTCGCGGGCTTTTCCCAGCCCCTAGTCCCTGATCCCTAGACCCTTCTACGCTTCGGCGGACGGCAGCCGTTATGCGGAACCGGGGTTACGTCCTTGATCGAACGCACATCCAGTCCCGAAGCCGCCAGAGCACGCACCGCCGACTCGCGTCCGGAACCCGGGCCGCTAACGCGCACGTCAACGCTACGCATGCCGTGATCGCGCGCCTGGTTGGCGGCGTTGGCAGCGGCCTGCTGCGCGGCAAACGGAGTGCCCTTACGCGATCCGCGGAAGCCCAGCGATCCCGAACTCTTCCACGATACGGTGTTCCCGTTCGGGTCGGAGATGGTGACGATGGTGTTGTTGAAGGACGCCTGCACATGCACCAAGCCGTGAGGAATGTGCTTGCGCTCCTTCTTCTTGAACTTCTTCGTCTTGCCCTTCTTGTCGCCTGCGGCGGAACCTGCTTTAGCCATGGATTATGTCTTCCCCGTCGCTTTCTTCTTATTGGCTACCGTGCCCTTGCGCGGTCCCTTGCGGGTACGGGCGTTGGTGTGAGTGCGCTGTCCGCGGACCGGAAGGCTGCGGCGATGACGATAGCCGCGGTAAGAGCCGATTTCGATCAAGCGCTTGATGTGCATCGAAATGTCTTTGCGCAGATCGCCTTCGACGTCGCCACCTTCTTCGATGACCTGACGGATGCGGTTAACTTCGTCTTCATTCAGATCGCTGACCTTCTTGGTGGCCTCAACGTTTGCCGAGCCGAGAATATCGACCGAGCGCGAGTTGCCGATGCCGTAGATGTAGGTCAGCGCGATCTTGATGTGCTTGTTGCGCGGTAGATCCACGCCTGCAATACGTGCCATGTATTTCCCTCAAACCCGCAGTTGGCAGTTGGCATTTGGCATTTGGCCAAGCACTTAGTGCCAATTGCTAAATGCTAGCCTTGACGTTGTTTGTGCTTCGAGTTCTCGCAGATCACGCGGACGACGCCGTGGCGGCGAATCACCTTGCACTTGTCGCAAATCTTCTTAACGGATGCTCGTACCTTCATAAATCCCCGTTATCAGTTCTCGGTTGTCAGTTCTCAGTTGTTTGCCGACAACCGACAACAGACCGAACAGCTATTTGTATCGATAAACAATGCGGCCGCGAGTCAGGTCGTACGGCGACAACTCCACCGCGACTCGGTCGCCGGGAAGAATGCGGATGAAGTTCTTGCGCATCTTGCCGGAGACGTGCGCCAGCACCTGATGCTTGTTCTCCAGCTCCACTCGAAACATCGCATTGGGCAGGGGCTCGACCACCACTGCCATTACTTCAATTGCGTCTTCCTTACTCATTCACACCCAGTTGCCAGTGGTCAGTGACCAGTGGCCAGATTTCCCAAATTCGTTTCTTAAACTAGCCACTGACTACTAGCCACTGGCCACTACTCCGTCAAAATCACCGGCCCGTTCTTCGTCACCGCAATGCAGTGCTCGAAGTGGGCGCTGTAGCTTCCGTCTTCGGTGACGGCGGTCCACTTATCGTCCAGCACTCGCGTCTCGGGACGGCCCATGTTCACCATCGGCTCGATGGCGATTACCATTCCGTCGCGCAGCTTCGGACCGTGTCCTGGCTTGCCGTAGTTCGGAACCTGCGGATCTTCGTGCAGCTTGGTTCCAATCCCGTGTCCAACAAACTCACGAACCACGCTGAACCCGTTCGCTTCGACTACCTGCTGCACCGCCGCGCCAACGTCGCCTACCGTATTGCCGACGACTGCGGCCTTGATTCCCTGTTCCAGCGACTCGCGGGTTACATCGAGCAGCTTGTGCAACTCGGGCGTAACATCCTCGCCTACCGGCACCGTGATCGCCGAATCGCCGTAGTAGCCGTCGAGCACCACGCCGCAATCGATGGAGACGATGTCGCCGGACTTCAGCACCCGCTTTTCCGACGGGATACCGTGAACAATCTCGCTGTTCACCGAGGTACACAGCACACAGGGATAATCGTAGTAGCCCTTGAATGCAGGTTTGGCGCCCAGTTCTTTGATCTTCTTCTCAGCCACACGCTCCAGATCCATGGTCGTGCGGCCCGGCGCCACTGCTTTTCTGGTCGCTTCGAGGACCTCCCGGACGATGTGCCCGGCGCGGCGCATTTTCTCGATCTCGGAAGACGACTTACAAACGATTGACATTCTCTATCGCGCGGAACGCCTGCGCCATTACCTCTTCTACCGGCTGCTCGCCATCGACCTCGATCAACCGCCCCTTGGTCCGGTAGTAATCCACCAGAGGCAGAGTTTGCAGGTCATACGTCTTCATGCGTTCGACGAAGACGCTTTCCTCGTCGTCACGGCGGGTTACAAGTGCCGTGCCATCAACATCACAGATGCCCTGGACTTTAGGGGGCTGGAAGTAGACGTTATAAATCCGCCCGCAGGTGGGACACGAACGACGCCCGGTAACACGTCTCAGTAGAACATTATAGTCTACGATCAGCCGTATCACAACCGGGGCCGCGCACGCCTGCTGCGCTGCTACATCGCCTTCTTTACAGCTCCGCATCTTCTGCAGATGCGCGTCCAACCACTCGGCCTGCGGCACCGTCCGGGGGAAGCCGTCAAGGATGAACCCGCGACAGCAGTCGGCATCCACCAGTCGCGCCGCCACCATGCCTTCCACCAGCTCGTCCGGCACCAGTTCGCCGCGATCCATGATCGCCTTGGCCTTCTTGCCCAGCTCCGTACCCTGAGCTACGTTGGCCCGCAGAATGTCTCCGGTGGAGATCTGCGGAATGCCGTACGTCGAGGCAATCAGCTTGGCCTGCGTTCCTTTGCCGGCCGCCGGAGGTCCCAGCAGGATAATGGGACCGGTCACTTTCGCATTCGCCTGTACGCCCACAGCTGAGGAAGTTTGCGTTCCCACGCGTTTAACCTCAAGAGCGGAGCTTCCCGGTGCTCCGACATCAGCACTTGGCATTTAGCACTTGGCATTTCGCCAATGCATCCACTCCACCTTGTGCCGCCCAACAACCCTTCACTCACCAACTTCGACGTTGCGCCTTGGCTAACTGCTAAATGCCAAGTGCCGCCTTTACCACGTCGCCCGGCGCCCGCGAACCCGTCCGCTGCGCGGGGTGAAACCTTCATAATGCCGCATCACCAGCTGAGACTCGACCTGGTTGACCGTATCCATCGCCACGCCCACTACGATCAGCAGCGACGTGCCGCCGAAGTAGAAGTTCACGCCCAGACCGTTGGTCACCCAGTTCGGCAAGCGCTCAAAGAATGCGCCTACAGGGCCCCACAGGTGATTGAGGCGGATACCGGCGATCATCCACTCAGGGATGAACGAGATCAGGATCAGGTACAGCGCGCCGACCAGCGTGATCCGCGTCAGAATGTCGTTGATGTACGTCGCCGTTCTCGCGCCCGGACGAATGCCGGGGATGAACCCGCCATACTTGCGCATGTTGTCGGCAACCTCGGTCGGGTTGAACACGATCGAGACGTAGAAGTACGCGAAGAAAACGATGCCCACCGCGTACAGCACCGTGTACATCGGCTCGCCCCACTGCAGGGCACGCAACATCGGGCCCAGGTAGCGATTGTCCTTGAACAGCGCTCCCGCAGTCTGTGGCAGCGTCAGCACCGACGACGCGAAGATGACCGGCATAACGCCGCCGGAGTTTACGCGCAGGGGCAGGTGTGTCGACTGCCCACCCATGACCTTGCGGCCCACAACACGCTTGGCGTACTGCACCGGAATGCGGCGCTCGCTGCGTTCCACGAAGACGATGAACGCAACCACTGCGACCATCAGCACAACCAGCAGCAGCATGGCGGGAACGGTAAACGCGCCCCATGCCTGCGACTCGGCCTTGGCAAACAGGTCGGCGACGCCACGCGGCAAACCAACTACGATGCCGGCGAAGATCAGCAGCGACATGCCATTACCGATGCCGCGCTCGGTGATCTGTTCGCCCAGCCACATGATGAAGACGCTGCCCGTGGTGAGCGTCAGCATCGTCATCAGCACGAAACCCACACCGGGATTGACGACAAAACCGGGCTGCCGCTGCAGTGTATAAGCAATACCCAGCGACTGTACCGCGCTCAGGCCGAGGGTCAGGAAGCGCGTCCACTGGGTGATCTTCTTACGGCCCAGTTCGCCTTCCTTCTGCAGCTTGGCCAGCGGTTCGTAGACCACGGTCATCAACTGCAGAATGATCGATGCCGTGATGTACGGCATGATGCCCAGGGCGAAGACGGTCAGACGGCGCAACTGGCCGCCGCTGAACAAGTCGACAAAACCCAGGAAGCTGCCACGGTTCTGGTCGAAGAACTGCGCCAGCTTGTCGGCGTTGATACCCGGGGTCGGGATGTGGCCGCCGAGACGGTACACCGCCAACAGTCCAAGCGTGAACAGAATGCGCTTTCGCAGATCGGGAACGCGGAATACGTTGGCAAACTTCTCGAGCATCGTGACCTCAGTTGTTAGTTGCCGGTTGTCAGTTAACTGCGCAACGGCGACGACCACAACGGTAAAGCAATCCTGCGATTCGAAATCTCAAGCCGGCAACTCAGCGTCGGTCTCAAAACTTACAACCGATCACTGACAACCGACCACTACTCTGGCCACTAGGCACTGACCACTTGCACTTTGCCGCCCGCCTTTTCGATCTTTTCCTGGGCGGTCTTGGAAAACTTGTGGGCGTGCACGGTGAAAGCCTTCGACACTTCACCCTGACCCAGAACCTTTACCAGCGCCTTCTTCGAACTGACCATCCCAGCCTTGCGCAGCACTTCGGGAGTGATCTCGCCGGCGCTCAAGGTGGACAGCTTGTCCAGGTTCACCACTTCGTACTCGGTGCGGAAGATGTTGGTGAAGCCGCGCTTCGGCAAACGGCGATGCAGCGGCATCTGCCCGCCTTCAAATCCACGCATCGAACGCGAACCGCTGCGCGAACGCTGGCCCTTGTGGCCGCGGGTCGACGTCTTGCCCATGCCCGAACCCATACCTCGGCCTACGCGCTTGCGCTTCTCGTTTGCCTTGCGGGGTGCTCTCAGTGTGCTTAAGTTCATCGGAAACCTCAGTGGTCGGTTGTCAGTTGTCTGTTGTCAGTGAAAGCCGCGTATGCGTACCTTCTCACCGCCCCATCCGGGCTCGCCGATTGTCTCTAACCGACAACTAACAACCGGCAACTGACAACTATTTCACAATCTCCACCAGGTGCGGCACCTTCGCTACCATGCCGCGGATCGAGGGCGTGTCTTCGCGCTCGATCACCTGGTTCAGCCGGGTGAAACCCAGCCCCTTGATCACCAGCTTGTGCTTTACCGGAGCCTGGATGGCCGAACGAACCCACTTCAGCTGCATCTTGGTTCCTGCCGCTGCCGGCTTTACTTCCGTCTTTTTGCGAATGCGCGCCATGATTACAGCTCCTCGACCGCCTTGCCGCGCATCGCCGCCACGTCCTTACGATCGCGCAGTTTGCCGAGCGCGTTGAACGTTGCCTTGATCACGTTGTGCGGGTTGGTGGTTCCAATGGATTTGGTCAGCACGTTCTGAATTCCAGCCGAGGTCATGACTGCGCGAACCGCGCCGCCGGCGATGACGCCCGTACCTTCAGGAGCCGGCTTCAGCAGCACCATGCCCGAACCGTAGCGGCCCAGCACCTGGTGTGGAATCGTGGTCTGCGTCAGATTTACCCGCAGCAGATTCTTCTTCGCCGACTCGATGCCTTTGCGGATCGCCTGCGGAACTTCCTTCGCCTTGCCGGAACCGTAGCCGACAACCGCCGAGCCCGGATCGCCCACGACGACCAGCGCCGCAAACGACAGGTTCTTGCCGCCTTTGACGACCTTGGTGACGCGGTTGATCGAGACCACCTGGTCCTTCAGCTGATACTGACCGGCGTCAAGCTTCTTCTTTACTGTTGGCATTTTTCGCTCTTTGCTCTTCGCTTCTGGCTCTTCGCCAATTTTCTATGGCTACCGGCCGACAACTGACAACCGGCAACCGACAACTGTTTTAGAACTCTAATCCAGCTTCGCGCGCCGCATCGGCCAACGCCTTGATACGTCCGTGGTAGAGGTATCCGCCGCGGTCAAACACGACCTTCTTGATACCTTTTTCCTTGGCGCGCTCGGCGATCAGCTTGCCCACATCCTTGGCCGAGCTCACGTTGCCGCCCGTCGGCCGCTTGTCGCCCTTCACGCCCTTGCCCTTCTCAACCGAAGTGGCTGCAACCAGCGTCACACCCTTGCCGTCGTCGATGACCTGCGCATAGATGTGGTTCTCGGAGCGATACACGTTCAGTCGAGGGCGCTCCCCCGTGCCCGCCAGCTTCTTGCGAATGCGGGTGTGAACTTTCTGCCGCGTTGCGTCTTTTGAATTCTTTGAAAGCATCTGTTCTCTTCCTTCTTCCCGGGTTTCTGAACCGGGTAACGGTGGCCGAAGCCCATCCCGTCAATCAGCTCTTAGCCGTTAGCTCTTAGCGCACGACCGTGACCAGCCTTGCAGCTACTGACAACCGACAACCGGCCACTGACAACTATTTCGCTCCGGTCTTGCCGACCTTCTTCTTCAGCTTCTCGCCGGTGTAACGAACACCCTTATTCTTGTAAGGGTCGGGCGGACGCAGGTCACGCATTTCGGCGGCGACGAATCCCACCTTCTGCCGGTCGATACCGCTCACCGTCAGGTGCGTCAGCTTCGGGTCGATCCCGACATCAATACCTGCCGGCAGCGGATACTCGATCGGGTGCGAGTAGCCCAGCGTAAACACCACTGTGCTCTTGCCCTTCATCTCGGCGCGGTAACCGATGCCGACGATGTCGAGTTCCTTCGTCCAGCCCTTGGTCACGCCTTCGACCGAGTTGTTGACCAGCGCGCGCACCAGGCCGTGGACCGCGGCCTTGGAATCATCCTCGCGCACAATGTTGAGCACGCCATCCTGCTGTTCCAGGCGAACGCCGCCCGGCATGTGCGTCACGACTTCGCCCTTGGGGCCCTTCACGCGGACCGTATTGCCTTCGATGGCGTAGGTCACGCCCTTCGGCAACGGAATCGGCTTCTTTCCAATTCGAGACATATCAATCAGCCTTTAGCAATTAGCACTTAGCTTTTAGCAAACTCAATACGAATGTCATCCTGAGCGGAGGTGCGCTGCTTCCGCGCACCGGAGTCGAAGGACCCCTATGGCGCCCAGTTAGTAGATCTCGCAGAGTACTTCGCCGCCCACGCCTTCTTTGCGGGCCTGGCGACCAGTCATCACGCCCTTGGGCGTGGTCAGAATATTGATTCCCAAACCGCCGAGAATGCGTGGAATCTCGCCGTGGCCCACATACACGCGGCAACCGGGGCGCGACACGCGCTTCAGGTCTGAGATCGGCGAAGAATTGTCTGGGCTGTACTTCAAGTACACGCGCAGGACTTTGCGTCCCTCTTCATCCGTCGCCTTGTAGTTGGCGATGTAGCCCTCTTCTTTCAGAATGCGGGCAATCTCCACCTTCAGCTTGGAGTGCGGAACGTCCACCTTCTGCTGGCGCGCCTTGATGGCGTTACGAACTCTGGTTAAAAAATCCGAGACCGGATCGGTCAAACTCATGCTTTGCTTCTCCTGAAATCGTCGCCCGTTCGCTTACTCACCGTCAAGATGCCGCCTGAACGCATCGTAAGAACCAGCGGCGACGTACTCACTGGCCACTAGCCGATAACCGGCCACTGGCTACTGCTTTACTACCAACTCGACTTAGCAACCCCAGGAATCTCGCCCCGCAGCGCCAGATCGCGGAAGTGCAGACGGCAAAGGCCGAACTTGCGCAGATAAGCGCGCGAGCGTCCGCAAATCTTGCAGCGATTGTGCTGCCGGGTCGAGAACTTGGGTTTCTTATTCGACTTGGCGATGCTTGACGTTTTAGCCATGTTTCCTTTTCGCTCTTCGCTCTCGCGAATACTGCTGATTTCTTCTGTGGACCGGACTTCTGATTCCCGTGCCTGTCCTTTGAACTCTACTGTCCCGCCTGGCGGAACGGCATGCCCATGTGCTTCAGCAGGGTGCGCGCATGATCGTCGCTGCCCGCCGAGGTCACGATGGTGATGTTCATGCCCTTCATCTTCTCAACCTTGGCGTAATCGATCTCCGGGAAGATCAACTGGTCGCGCACGCCCAGCGTGTAGTTGCCGCGCCCATCGAACGACTTGGTCGGCACGCCGCGGAAATCGCGAACACGCGGCAGAGCAACATTCACCAGGCGATCGAAGAACTCGTACATGCGGTCGCCGCGCAGCGTCACCATCACACCGATAGGCATGCCCTCGCGAACCTTGAAAGCGGCGATCGACTTGCGCGCCTTGGTGATGACCGGCTTCTGTCCGGTGATCTGGCCGACTTCGGTCGCCGCCGGATCGATCAGCTTGGCGTTCTGCGTGGCCTCGCCCACGCCCATGTTGACGATGATCTTCTCCAGCTTCGGCGCGGCCATCGGATTCTCGATGCCGAATTCCTTCATCACCGCCGGCTGAACTTCTTTGTAGTAACGGTCGCGCAGGCGCGCGGTGTCGCGATTGTTCGCCTTGGGACGCGCCGGCTTTCCGCCTGGCTCCGTACCTGCCGCCTCTACCTGCTCGGCCTTGGCCTTCTTGCCTTGCGGCTTCTGCTGTCCGCCGCCCTGCTGGGCTTTCTGTTTCTTCTCGTCTGCCATTTTCTCTGCTTCTACCTTTCTCACGGTTTCGGCGTTGAACCGGTTCGTGAGGGAATCAATTCAGCACTTGGCATTTAGCCGTCCGGCGACTTGGCCAAGTGCTAAATGCCAAGCGCCAACTGCTGGCTTATTTCTCCAGCGTATTGCCGCAGCTCTTGCACACCCGCACGTGGCGGTCGCCGCGATGCTCGTGACCCACGCGCACCGGACGGTTGCAGGAGTTGCACATCAGCATCACGTTGCTGATCGAGATCGCGCTCTCCTGCTCGGCGATGCCGCCCTTGATGTTTTTCTGCGGGTTGGGACGCACGTTCTTCTTCACCATCATCACGTGCTCCACCAGCACCTTGCCTTCATCGGGCATGACGCGCAGCACGCGGCCCTTCTTACCTTTGTCCCGTCCGGTGATCACCTGCACCTGATCGTTACGTCGAATGTCTAACTGATTTCTGCATTGTTCTTAATCCCTCTTCAGCGTTGCCTTCGTCCGCCTGGCTCTTAGCTCTTGGCTGACTGACAACTGACAACTGACAACCGGCAACTGCCTTACAGTACTTCCGGCGCCAGGGAAACGATCTTCAAAAACTTCTTCTCGCGCAGTTCGCGGGCCACCGGACCGAAGACGCGCGTGCCTACCGGCTCGTGTGCGTCGTTGATCAGCACCGCCGCATTCTGATCGAAGCGGATGTAGGTGCCGTCGCGACGGCGATGCTCCTTGCGGGTGCGCACGATCACGGCCTTCACTACCGTGCCCTTCTTGGCGGTGCCGTCGGGCGAAGCTTCCTTCACCGCGGCGGTAATCACGTCGCCCAAGCCGGCAACCAGGCCGGTGGAGCCGCCCAGCGGCAGAATCATCTGCAGCTTGCGCGCGCCGGAGTTATCGGCGACATCGAGCATGGATCTCATCATGACTGCCATTGTCTTGTCTCCTTCTCCGGACTAGCTTGCGGCCTTCTCTTCCACCGGCGCGACCAGGGCCGCGCGCTGCAGAATTTCCTTCAACTGCCACCGCTTCAGCTTCGACAGCGGACGCGTCTCTTCGATCTTCACGAAGTCGCCCAGGTGCGCCGTGCCCTCTTCGTCGTGGGCATAGAACTTCTTGCTGCGCGAGACCACGCGCTTGTAGAACGGGTGCGCCTTCTGCCGCCGCACTTCGACCACGATGGTCTTGGCCATTTTGGTCGACACCACTCTGCCGATCAGGGTCTTGCGCCGTCCGGCAGCCGTCTCGTTATTCGTTGTCGTCGTTTCGGCCATGACTTACTTTTTCTCCGTTGCAGCCTTCTTCTTGGCCGCTTTCTTCGCCGGTGCTGGCGCGCTCTGGACGACGACCGTGTCCGTTGCCGAGGCAATCTGCTTCTGGCGCATACGGTCTTCACTCGCGCGATGTCCTTCTTCAGCTCGCGGATCTTCTTCAAACTCTCGGTCTGCCCCATCTTCAGCTGGAACTTCATCTTGAACAGCTGGTCAGCCAGCTCGCGCTGCTGATGGTTCAGTTCGACATCGGTAAGGTTACGAATCTTGTCAACATTCATTGTGGAATCCAGTTGTCGGTTGTCAGTTGTCGGTTGTCAGTTTTCGCTGACAGCTTTCGCCCTGGACCATCCGACTGTTCTGCGTCAATCACCGGCTCAGGTCGAATTCACTGACAACTGACCACCGACGACTGACAACTGCTTTTTAGTGCAGGCCTTCGCGCTGCACGAACTTTGTCCGCAAGGGCAGCTTGTGCGAAGCCAGGCGCATCGCCTCGGCCGCATCCGCCGCCGGCACCCCTTCCATCTCGAAGAGGATCTTGCCCGGGCGAACCACCGCGACCCAATGATCCGGAGCGCCCTTGCCTTTGCCCATACGGGTTTCGGCCGGCTTCTTGGTGACCGGCTTGTCCGGGAACAAGCGGATCCAGATCTTGCCGCCACGCTTGACGAAGCGGGTCATGGCCACACGGCTGGCTTCGATCTGCCGGTCGGTGATCCAGCCCGGCTCCATGACCTTCAGCCCGAAATCGCCGAAGGACAGCTCGCCGCCGCGCCACGCCTTGCCGCACATACGACCGCGCTGCTGCTTGCGGTACTTAACTTTCTTTGGCATCAACATAAAATTCAGTGGCTAGTGGTTAGTGGCTAGTGGTTAGAAAATCTGCTTCCAACTTCACTTGCTGCCTGCTACCGACCAGCATCTCCCCATACAGCGCTTGAAATAACTCTCAATTCTCACCTGGCTACTTCCAGCCGTCAGTTGCCTTACTAGCCACTGACCACTAGCCACTAGCCACTGCTTTTAAAACGCTCCGCTTTGAGCCGTCTGCGGTTCGCGGCGCTTCTCGCGATAAATCTCGCCCTTGTAGACCCACACCTTCACGCCGATCACGCCGTAGGTGGTACGCGCCTCGGTGAAGCCGTAGTCGATGTCGGCGCGCAGCGTGTGCAGCGGCAGACGACCCTGCAGGTACCACTCGGAACGCGCGATTTCGTTGCCGTTCAGACGGCCGCTGACGCGCACCTTGATTCCCTTGCAGCCGAAGCGCAGCGCCGAATCCACCGCCTTACGCATCGCCCGGCGGAAGCCCACGCGCTTTTCCAGCTGCAGCGCGATGTTCTCCGACACCAGCTGTGCATCGAGCTCAGGCTTGTGCACTTCCTGGATGTCGACGTAGACGTCGCGGTTGGTGCGCTTCTGGATCTCCTGCTTCAGCTTGTCGATCTCAGCGCCCTTGCGGCCGATGATGATGCCCGGACGCGCGGTGCGGATGATGATGCGCAGCTTGTTGCCCGGACGCTCGATCTCGATGGAGCTGACGCCGGCCGACTTCAGCTTGTCCTTCAGCTCAGCCTTCAGCTTGACGTCTTCGAGCAACAGCTTGTCGTAGTCGCGCACCACGAACCAGCGCGACCTCCACGGCTTGGTTACGCCCAGACGAAATCCGTATGGATGGACTTTCTGTCCCATAGTCTCCTACTTTTTCTCGGCGGGCTTCTTCGCCGCCTGCTTCTTTTTCGCGGGAGCTTTCTTCGCCGCGGACTTCTTAGCCGGAGCCTTCTTCGCCGCCTTCTTGGCCGGCTTGGCAGGAGCTGCGTCTACCCGCTGCACCAGTTCGTCCTTGCCATAACCGTTGCCAGAGGCCTTTTCCGCCAGCGCGATCTCGATGTGCGAGATGCGGCGCTGATAACGGTATGCGCGGCCCATTGGCGCCGGACGGATGCGCTTCATGCGCGGCCCGTCGTTGGCGATCGCACGCTTCACGATCAGCCGGTCGACGTCGACATCCAAGCCCTTCTCGGCGCTGACGTAGTTGGCGTTCTCAACTGCCGAGCGCAGCAACTTGTGCAGCTTGGGCGAAATCCCCTTCTTGTTGAACATCAGCGTGTCCAGCGCCTCTTCCACCCGGCGGCCCTTGATCAGGTCCAGCACCAGGCGCGCTTTCTGCGGCGAGACACGCACGTAATTCAGTTTGGCTGTGAATTCCATGTCGCTTCCTTATCTCGCCGGAGCCGGCTTCGCCGAAGTTTCCGTGGCTGCCTTCACCGAGTGGCCCTTGAAGGTGCGAGTCATGCTGAACTCGCCCAGCTTGTGGCCCACCATGTTTTCGGTGACGTACACCGGGATGAACTTCTTGCCGTTGTGCACCGCCAGCGTGTGTCCCACCATCTCCGGGATCACCGTCGAGCGGCGCGACCAGGTGCGCACGACCTTCTTCTCATTGCGCGCGTTCATCTGATCGATCTTGACTTGCAGATGCGAATCGATGAACGGGCCCTTCTTGGTTGAACGTGCCATATCGTCTCAGTCCTACTTCTTCTTGTTGCGGCTCACGATGAACTTATCGGTCCGCTTGTTGTTACGAGTCTTGTAGCCACGCGTCGGCTGGCCCCACGGCGTCACCGGATGACGTCCGCCGCTGGTCTTGCCTTCACCACCGCCGTGTGGATGGTCCACCGGGTTCATGACCACGCCGCGGTTGGTCGGGCGGCGTCCCAGCCAGCGCGTACGGCCGGCCTTGCCGATGGAAACGTTTTCGTGATCGGTGTTGCCCACCTGGCCCACCGTCGCCATGCAATCCACCAGCACCTTGCGGGTTTCTCCCGAAGGCAGCTTGAGCAGCGCGTAGTCGCCTTCTTTTGCGACCAGCTGCGCCTGGGCTCCCGCCGAACGCGCCATCTGCGCGCCCTTGCCCGGCTTCAACTCGATGTTGTGCACCGTCGTGCCGGGAGGAATGTTGCGCAGCGGCAGAGCATTGCCCACCAGGATGTCGGCATCGGGGCCGCTGACCACCGTCGCCCCAACCTTCAGGCCGACCGGCACTACGATGTAGCGCTTCTCGCCATCGGCGTAGTTCAGCAGCGCGATGCGCGCCGAGCGGTTCGGATCGTACTCGATGGAAGCGACCGTCGCCGGAATTCCGGTTTTGTCCCGCTTGAAGTCGATGATGCGCAGTTTGCGCTTGTGTCCGCCGCCGCGGCGCCAGATCGTCAGGTCGCCACCGTTGCGGCGTCCGTTGATGCGCTGCTTGGATTCGGTCAACGGCTTGTACGGACGGTTGGTCGTGAGGTCATCGTTGACCGTCGTCGTCGTGAACCGCCGTGTCGGTGTTACCGGTCTATAAGTCTTAATTGCCATGATTCGCTCTTCTCACGGGCGCTCACGCACCCGCCTAAACCCATCCCGCCGCATTTGCGGCTGGTTTTAACTGGCCATTAGCCACTGGCCACTGCTTTACAGATTCTCCGCGTACTCGGGCATCTTCTCGCCCGACTTCAACCGCACGTACGCCTTCTTCCAGTCGGGACGGAAGCCGGTGAACTTTCCGCGGCGGCGCTCTTTGCCTTCGAACGTCGCGGTGCGCACCGAATCAACCTTCACCTTGAAAATGCTCTGCACAGCTTGCTTGATCTCCGTCTTGGTCGCGCCTACGGCGACTTCGAAGACCAGCGTCGCTTCCGTTTCCTTTACCCCGAGACCCTTTTCCGTGATCACCGGGCGGCGAATGATCTGATATGCCGACTTCATTACGCCACCTCCGCTTTCCGCCTCGGCGCCGAGGCCTTCAGCGATTCCTGCAGCTTCTCCAGCGCCGGACGCGCGAAGATCGCACTCTCGTACCGCAGCAGGTGATAAGGATGAACCTGATTCCCCGCCACCAGCTCGACACCTTCCAGGTTGCGCGAACTGAGGTGCAGGTTCTTTTCGGTCTCGCCGATGTACTGCGAGACCAGCAACGTGGTCTTGCCCACATTCAGCTTGTCGAGCGACTGGCGAAATGCCTTGGTCTTCGCCTCGCCAAGCTCCAGGCTATCGACGACGACCAGCTTGCCGTCAGCCAGCTTCGCCGCCAGCGCCGAGCGCAACGCACCCAGCAGCTTCTTGCGCGGGAATTGATAGTCGTAGGAGCGGGGCTGCGGTCCGTGAACCGTGCCGCCATGCCGCCACAGAGGAGAGCGGATCGAACCTACGCGAGCGCGGCCCGTACCCTTCTGTCTCCAGAGCTTCTTGCCGGCGCCGCTCACCAGCTTCTTGTTCTTGGTGGCGTGTGTACCGGCACGCTGCCCGGCGCGGTAATGTTTCACCGCTTCCCAGAGCAGGTCCTCGTTGACTGCGCCGAAGACTTCATCGGCCAGTTCGAGGGAGCCTACTTTCTCGCCGCCCAGGTTTACTACATCAATCGTCGCCATATTCTTCTCAGTTGCCAGTGGCCAGAAAGCCAGAGGCCAGTTAAAAACTCGCCTTACCGAACCAGCAGTCAACGCCTCAACTGGCGACTGACGGCTGGCTACTGACTACTTCTTCTTGCCTGCCGCGCGCTTGGAAGCCTTCAACGGATCGACCGTACCGGAGCCGCTGAATCCACGACGCTCTCTCGGTGGCTTCTTCGCTTTCGTGATCAGGACGTAGCTGTCTTTGTGGCCCGGAATCGCACCTTCGATTACCAGCAGGTTCTCGTCTTTGTCGATTCCCAGCACGCGCAGGTTGCGGACCGTAACCTTCTCCACTCCCATGTGACCCGACATGCGCATTCCTTTGAACACGCGGGACGGGAACGCTGATGAACCGATCGAACCGGTGATCTGGAACATCGAGCCGTGCGAAGCGGCGCCGCCGCCAAACTTGTGACGCTTCACCACACCGGCGAAACCGCGGCCCTTGCTGGTGCCGCAAATGTCCACAAACTTATCGCCGTCGAAGATATCGACCAGGACCTTATCGCCAACCTTGGTTCCGTCCTGCGACTCCGCATCGATGACGAGCGGAACTTCACGCAGAAGGCGAAGCGGCGGAAGGTTGTTCTTCGCGAAGTGTCCCTTCATCGCCTTAGTCAGGCGCGACTCCTTCACGAACTCCACCAGGCCGATCTGGGCGGCATCGTAGCCGTCCTTGTCAACGGTCTTGCGCTGGGTCACAACGCAGGGGCCGGCCTGCAGCACGGTGACCGGGTGAACATCACCCTTGTCATCGAACAACTGCGTCATGCCGACTTTCTTTCCTAAAATTCCACTTACTGCCATATTCGTGTCCTCAACTCTGCTTCGCGCCGTTCGTTTTCGACCGGGGATTGTTTCCAACCTCGGAAGCTTTGTTTTCTCTGCGTCTCGCCGTTCGCTATGCGCTTTAGCGCTAGAGGCCAAGTCCAGTCGAGCGCCTACTGGCGAACAGCGAACAGCTATAGGCTCGCAGCTCGCGGCTATTTATGTTCTTTGCCGAAAGCCTTGATCTCGACGTCCACGCCTGCGGGAAGCTCCAGCTTCATCAGCGCGTCCACCGTCTGCTGCGTCGGTTCGAGAATGTCGAGCAAACGCTTATGCGTGCGAATCTCGAACTGCTCGCGCGACTTCTTGTCCACGTGGGGAGAGCGCAGCACGCAATACTTGTTCTTCACCGTCGGGAGCGGAATCGGTCCCGCGATCTGCGCGCCCGTGCGCCGGGCGGTGTCCACAATCTCGCCAGTGGACTGGTCGAGAACGCGATAGTCGTAAGCTTTCAGGCGGATCCGGATTCGTTCTTTGCCAATCACGTTAGTTATCTCTCAAAGATCTTTTTGTTAGGACTCGTCAGCTTTCGCCTGGCGTCCTGCGGCTTTTGCCGCGATTATTCGGGTGCCCCACCCTCTTCCGAGGAAGAGAGCGGGACCGTAACTAAGCAATAATTTCCGAGATCGTGCCCGCGCCCACCGTGCGTCCGCCTTCGCGGATAGCAAAGCGCAAGCCCTTCTCCATGGCCACCGGCGTAATCAGTTCGATCTCCAGGGCCACGTTATCGCCAGGCATCACCATCTCCGTACCCGCCGGCAGCGTCGCCACTCCCGTCACGTCCGTCGTGCGGAAGTAGAACTGCGGCCGATAGCCCTTGAAGAACGGCGTGTGTCGTCCACCTTCGTCCTTCGACAGCACGTAGACTTCGCCCTTGAACTTGGTGTGCGGCGTAATCGATCCCGGCTTGGCCAGCACCATGCCGCGCTCCACATCGTCTTTGCCGATGCCGCGCAGCAGCAGGCCGGCATTGTCGCCCGCCAGACCTTCGTCCAGCTGCTTCTTGAACATTTCCACGCCGGTCACAACCGTCTTGCGGGTGTCGCGGAAGCCGACGATTTCAACTTCCTCGCCTACCTTCACCTTGCCACGCTCGATACGGCCCGTAACCACCGTGCCGCGTCCCGAGATCGAGAAGATGTCTTCGATCGGCATCAGGAACGGCTTGTCGATATCGCGCGCCGGCAGCGGCACACTCTTGTCCACCGCTTCCATCAGCTCATCGATCTTGGCTTCCCACTGCGCTTCGCCGTTCAACGCACCCAGCGCCGAACCGCGAACCACCGGCAGATCGTCACCCGGGAAGTTGTACTTCGAAAGCAACTCGCGAACTTCCATCTCCACCAGGTCGATCAGCTCAGGATCTTCCACCGCATCGCACTTGTTCAGGAACACCACCACGTACGGCACGCCAACCTGGCGCGCCAGCAGCACGTGTTCTTTGGTCTGCGGCATCGGACCGTCGGTGGCGGCAACCACCAGGATCGCGCCGTCCATCTGCGCTGCACCGGTGATCATGTTCTTGATGTAGTCGGCGTGGCCGGGACAATCCACGTGCGCGTAGTGCCGGTTCGCCGTCTCGTACTCGACGTGCGCCGTGGCAATCGTAATACCGCGCTCGCGCTCTTCCGGCGCGTTGTCAATCGAATCGAAGCTGCGGAACTTGATGTTCGGATTGTGCTTCGAAAGTACCTTGGTGATGGCCGCCGTCAACGTCGTCTTACCATGATCGATGTGCCCGATCGTGCCTACGTTTACGTGCGGCTTGCTGCGATCAAATTTCTCTTTCGCCATTGGAGCTCCGTATCTCTCTGCAGGGGCTAAAGCCCCGATCTTTTAATTGCTGTCAATCGGCACGACTCAAATCGTGCCCTGATACAAATCCACTTCAAAACCTACGTCAGCGCTGACCAGTCGTCGTCAAACGGCGGCCACGGTTCACTTGGTTCCAGCCGGGCTCTTGCCCTGCACCTTTGCCACGATCTCTTCGGCCACTGCGCGCGGCGCCTCTTCGTAGCGCGAGAAGTGCATGCTGAAGGTCGCGCGACCCTGGGTGTTCGAGCGCATATTCGTCGCGTATCCGAACATCTCAGCCAGCGGAACCATCGCCTTGATCACCTGCGATCCGGCGCGATGCTCGATGCCCTCGATGCGTCCGCGGCGGCTGCTCAGGTCGCCGATGATCGTACCCATGTACTCCTCGGGAACAACCACTTCGACCGACATCACTGGCTCCAGCAGTACCGGGCTGGCCTTGCGCGCCGCTTCTTTGAACGCCATCGAACCGGCGATCTTGAATGCCATTTCGTTCGAATCGACATCGTGATAGCTGCCGTCGTACAGGATCGCTTTCACGTCGACCATTTCGTAGCCGGCGAGAACGCCGCCTTCCATGGCTTCCTTGATCCCCTGATCGACCGGCTTGATGAATTCCTTCGGAATGACGCCGCCGACAACTTCATTCACAAACTCGTAGCCCTTGCCTGGCTCATTCGGCTCCAACCGGATGCGCACGTGACCGTACTGGCCGCTACCACCGGTCTGGCGAATGTATTTTCCTTCCGCCTTCGATTCTTTGCGGATCGTCTCGCGATACGCGACCTGCGGCTTGCCGACATTGGCCTGCACGTTGAACTCGCGCATCATTCGGTCGACGATGATCTCCAGGTGAAGCTCACCCATACCGCTGATGATGGTCTGGCCGCTATCGGGATCGGTGTTGACCTTGAAGGTGGGATCTTCCTGCGCCAGCTTGCTCAGCGCGACACCCATCTTTTCCTGATCGCTCTTGGTCTTCGGCTCAACCGCCACCGAGATTACAGGCGCCGGAAATTCAATCGACTCCAGAATGATCGGGTGCTCTTCATCGCAGATCGTGTCGCCGGTGGTGATGTGCTTCAGTCCGACGCAGGCGCAGATGTCACCGGCATAAATCTCAGTGATGTCTTCGCGCTTGTTGGCGTGCATCTTCAACAGGCGGCCGATACGCTCCGAGCGCGAACGTCCGCTGATGTGGACACTGTCGCCCTGCTTCAGCCCGCCGGAGTACACGCGGATGAACGTCAGCTGACCCACGAACGGGTCGCTCATAATCTTGAATGCCAGCGCCGAAAATGGCGCCTTGTCATCGGCGGGACGCTCTTCTTCGAGGCCCGTATCCGGGTTGATCCCTTTCACCGCAGGAACGTCGAGCGGCGAGGGCAGATAGTCAACGACGGCGTCGAGCAGCGGCTGCACACCTTTGTTCTTGAAGGCGGTTCCGCAGATCACCGGGAAAATCTTCATCTTCAAGGTGGCGCGGCGCAGCGCAGCCTTCAGCTCAGCCTCACCGATAGCTTCGCCTTCGATGTACTTGTGCATCAGCTCGTCTTGATCGTCGTTTTCAACGACCGTCTCGACCAGCATCTGGTGGTAAGCCTGGGCCTTTTTCTTCAGATCTTCCGGGATCTCCTCGATCTCGTACTCGGCGCCCATGGTCTCGTCTTTCCAGATGATGGCCTTCATGGTCATCAGGTCAATGACGCCCTTGAACTTGTCTTCCTGGCCGATGGGCAACTGGATAGCGACGGGCTTGGCGTTTAGGCGCTTGCGGATGGTGTCGACGGCGTGCTCGAAGTCGGCGCCCATCTTGTCGATTTTGTTGATGAAGCAAATGCGCGGCACACCGTACTTATCGGCCTGACGCCACACGGTCTCCGACTGCGGCTCAACCCCGTGAACGGCATCGAACACGGCGCAGGCGCCGTCGAGGACGCGCAGCGAGCGCTCCACCTCGGCCGTGAAATCCACGTGGCCGGGAGTGTCGATGATGTTGATGCGAATGTCTTTCCAGAAACAGGTCGTCGCCGCGGACGTAATGGTGATGCCGCGCTCCTGCTCCTGCGCCATCCAGTCCATCGTCGCAGTGCCTTCATGGACCTCACCAATGCGGTGCAGACGTCCCGTATAGAACAGGATGCGCTCCGTGGTGGTGGTCTTACCGGCATCGATGTGGGCCATGATGCCGATATTTCTGCAACGCTCTAATGGAACTTGTCTGGGCACGATCTTTTCCGTTTCCTACCGGCCGCATCGGTTAATGCGCCGCATTGCTAAGGCGCGTCTTGTGCGCGCCGTTCATTCAATCTTGAATTACCAGCGATAGTGAGCAAAGGCCTTGTTCGCCTCGGCCATGCGGTGCACATCTTCCTTCTTCTTGATGGCAGCACCGCGCCCGTTGGCCGCGTCCAGCAGTTCGTTCGCCAGCTTGTCGATCATGCCCTTCTCACCGCGTCCGCGGCTGTAGGCCAGGATCCAGCGGATCGCGAGCGAAGTGCGACGGTCAGCATTGACCTCGACCGGCACCTGGTAGTTGGCGCCGCCTACGCGGCGGGTCTTCACTTCCAGCACGGGCTTTGCGTTTTCGACGGCCTTCTTGAACAACTTGATGGCCTCATCGCCACCCTTGTCCTCAAGCTTCTTCATCGCGCTGTAGAAGATGCCCTGGGCGGTCGACTTCTTGCCGTCCCACATCATGGAATTCACAAATTTGTTGACCAGCGTGGACTGATAGATCGGGTCCGGCAGCGGCTCACGCTTGGCGATATGTCCTTTTCTCGGCATAGATCCTCGAACCTCTTAAGCCTTCGGCCTTTTCGCTCCGTACTTGGAGCGGCTCTGCTTGCGGTTGGCGACCCCGACTGAGTCGAGCGTGCCGCGCACTACGTGATAACGAACACCCGGCAAGTCCTTCACACGGCCACCGCGGATCAGCACAATCGAGTGCTCCTGCAGGTTGTGGCCGACGCCGGGAATGTAGGTCGTCACTTCGATTCCGTTGGTAAGCCGCACGCGCGCGACCTTACGCAGCGCTGAATTCGGCTTCTTGGGCGTCTGGGTATAAACGCGGGTGCAGACGCCACGCTTCTGCGGGCAGGACTGCAGCGCCGGCGAGGCGGTCTTGTAGTTCGGCGACTTCCGGCCCTTGCGCACCAGTTGATTGAATGTAGGCACTCTTTGCAGCTCCTTGATTCTTGCAACAGCCTGCGGCACACCGCCGCGACAAAATTCCGGTATTCGCAGCCCATAAAGGGCCGCGCTATTCCGTCCGCCGCAGTCGAAACCGCAGCGCAGAATGTCTGATCCCACTCAGGGGACTGGGCAATCGTTCTGCCCATGCTTCTCCGCGCATACGCTGGAGAATGTTGGTTTCCGCTCAGGTTAGGCTTACGACGGTGACGCCGTGGTCGTCCCGCAAATGAATGCGGAGATCAGGAACGAGGGCGCTCCGTTTCGTTGCCTCGGCTTGCATACCCATCGGAAAGTCCGACGGAAGCGCAAGCACGTTTCAGCGAGGAATCCTGCAACTTCATTCTACAGGATTGGAGTTTACAGCAGCACAGCCGACACTACAGGCAGGCCAAATACGACTCGCAGAACCTTTTCAATATAACAATCAGAGAACCATGCCGTCAACCACTTGCGTGAATTTTGCATCGAGGCCGGCTGCTGCCTCTATCTTGATGCAACTGTTGCCGGAAAGAAGCAACCCTCACGGCTGAGGACTGGTCTGCCAGTCCACGCTGATCGCCGGGATTCCGCTGCCATGCACCTCGACGTGATTATGACCGACGGCGACGCTCTCGTGCACCTTCTTGTTGATATGAACGTTGGCCTTGAAGCCGGTCATGCGCGGACCCGGCGTACCTTCCGCGCCCGGCATTGCAGCCGGCATCGGCATCCCTCCACCGTTCCAGCTGTCGAGCACAGCATGCAGAACGGCCTCCGAAGCCCCATGTTTCCGCAAATCCACCAGTCCGTTTGGACTGGTGTCGAAGTTCGTGCGCGACATCTGGATCTCGCGCAGAATAACGCTCTCCGGCAAACCGGCTTTCACCATCTTCACGACGCCGGAATTCGTAAGCGCGCTCTGCGGCGCTTCTTGCGCGACCGAGCTAAACGAGAGAAGAGGCAGGAAGAGCAGAGAAAGCAGCAGCAAACGTGTTCGCGACATTGGCTCACCTCCAACGGCGGATCCGCCCTGGGCGAAAAGCGCCTTATCATGGGAACGCTGGCGCCGGCCAAACTTGCAGGAGAAAATTCGTGGACATCGTGGATTAGTCGAGCGATCATCAGGCTCGGTTCGGGCGGCCGGAACGGCTTGCTTGCGGAAACTCTCAATCAGCTTCTACACTTGCTTTTCCTTTTGCGATAATTCTGGGGTTGCACGTCCGCCCGCCACTTGGCCGGCGGGGAGGTTAAATGCAGCGGGTCTTCTCACTCCGTATCTTCTTAATTCCAGCGGCAATTCTAGCTTTGATGGCCCTTCCCGGATGTGGCGGCGGTGGAGGCACAACCAATGGCAATGTCACGTCCATCACCCTGAGTCCGACCAGCTTATCGCTGAACGAGGGCGGAGTGTCTCAGCTCTCGGCTGTGGCCCTCAACTCCGCGGGCACGGTGGTTGCCGCCGACCTCACATTCACCAGCAGCAACACCGCCATCGCTACTGTTTCCAGCGGCGGCCTGGTTTGCGGCGGCGTTTGGGATGCGAACATCATTAATTGCAATGCTACTCAGGGTCAGGGCGGAGTCGGACAAGTCACCATCACGGCAACGGCAACCGCTTTTAACATCAGTGCGACGACGACGGTCTACGTGCACGAACGCGTCGACCAGGTACAGTGCGTGATTACGGGCGCCTGCACCAGCATGGGCAACGCGGTCACCATCGCCGGAAAAGCGTTCAGCACTTCTGCTCCGGGCTGCTCGCCGGCCTCACCCTGCGATATCACGGGTACCGTGGGCCCGTTCGCTTTCGGAAGCAACAACGCTAACATCGCGGCAAGTTCTTCCGGCATTGTTGCGACCTATTCCTCGACGACGAACACACCTGCCTATCTGTCGGGCGGCACAATCACCGGCGCTAAGGGCCAGACCTGTGACTTGACCGACTTCAACGGAGTGGTGGGTGCAACGGCCACCGTGACGCTGACCGGCAAGAACACGATCGCTGCTTCCACGCCATTAACGATCACCGCTGCCGGATACGGCGCTACCACTCCTCCAACCAGCGCCACTTTCAGCAACGGTACGGCAACCTGTAGCGGCACGGCCAGCGTACAAACCTCGATCACCGCAGGCGTGATGACGGCGCAGCAGCCCGGCGCCACGACTCTGTTTGCCAACGTCTCAGGCGTGAACAGCCCGGGCGCTTCTTACACTACATGTCCGGTTGCGAGCATAGCGGTCCATGAAACCGGCGGCTCGCAGACGTCCTTCTCGCTGACACCGCCGAACACCCAAAGTGTGACGGCCGATGTTGTCGACAGCGCCGGAAAATCGATTGCACCGACGCTCACCTGGGGATCTTCCTCTACTGCTGTGGCAACCGTGCTTGCATCAACGAGCACATCCAATACTGCCACCGTTACCGCCGTCTCCGGTGGCACGGCCAATATCACCGCCACATGCAGCTTTCCCAACTGCAATGCTGGACTGACGCCCGAGTACAGCCAGAACGTTGTGACCGCCAGCGTGACCCCGGCAGCCAACACGACTGTTTATGCCGCCAGCACCAACTCCAAATCGCTGGTGCCGATCAGCACCAATGGGAACGCGGTGGGAACAGCGGTCACACTTCCCTTCACGCCGAACTCCATCATCGCCGACCCTGGAGGCAAGTACGTGTATCTGGGCTCCAGCGGCGGACTGATGGTGCTTGCTTTGGGCGGGACCAGCGTCAACACCTCTTCGGTAACGGGGACCATCCTGGCCATCTCACCTGACGGTAACTACTTGCTGGTGGCTGATAGCGCGAATAGCGCGGTCGACTACTTCAGCATTAGTACGGGTCAACTGGCGGGCAACAAGACCGGGGTAACAGCGACCTCTTCGGCCTATACGCCCGACAGTCAGTTCAATGAGTGGGCAGGAGCCCAACTTCAGCCGCCAATGCCGATCATAGGGTTCGGCTATCAGAACGGCTTCCTGTACGCGCAAACGCCGGACCAGGCGCCCAGCTTTCTCGACTTCGGCGCGACCGGTTCGCTCAGTTACATCACCAGCGCTACGGGTGGGCAGGTAAATGTGTATTCGACCTGTAATTCGACGGGGACGCAGACTCTTGGTGCGACCGCGCCGACATTGATCAAGGCGATTCCTAACGGCACCGGTGCAGTCGCCGTCGATCCGCCTAACGTCGATGTCGTCACGACGCCGCTGCCATTGAACGGGGGCTGCCCGATCACAACCTCGAGCACGCTGACCACCCACGATCTCGGGCTCGGCACCTTCACCCCGGCGCAGTTGCTGGTGTCGCAGGACAGCTCAACCGCGTGGATCCTTCCTTCGGACCTTAGCAGCGTGGTGAGTTTCAAACTTTCGAACTCGACTCCGACGGCAATCCCGTTGACCGGAGGCGCGATGCCGCTTTCGGGCGGACTGACGGCCGATGGTACGCAACTGTGGGTGGGCACCACCGACAACAAGGTGCACGTGATCTACTCCAGCAGCTCGAATGATGGAGCGCAGGTTTCCGTGAACCTCACCGATTCCAACGGCAATGCGACGGCGCCTAATCTGGTCGCCGTGCTGCCGTAAGAGCTACGTCTTGATCAGCGGATGAAATTGTCCAGTCTTCGGATCGGCCGTGGAAACCATTCCCCGGCCGATGTCGTAGACCCAGCCGTGGACTTCGAGTTCGCCTTTCGCTAACGCGCTTTCGACTGCAGGATGGCCGCGCAGGTTGTCCATCTGCGTCAACACGTTGTACTCCGTCAGCAGCCGCAGCTTGTCTTCCCTGGACGCGGACGGATTCTCGCGCAGCAGACGTTCGCGCGCGTCAAGCGCATGCCGCATCCAGCTCTGCAGCGCCGGCATGCCGTCCGTCTGCTCGGGAGCCAGCAACGCCTTCATCACGCCGCAATCGGTATGTCCGCAGATGATGATCAGCGGCACGCGCAATACCTTGACGGCGAATTCCATGCTGGCGGTCACGCCGCCGACGTGATCGCTGTATTTGGGAACGATGTTGCCGGGTGTGCGCTCGGTGAAGACTTCTCCTGGTCCATGCTGCAAAATCATGGCCGGCAGAATACGCGAGTCCGCGCATGTAAAAAATGTGGCAATCGGGTTCTGCTGGTGCTCCAGTTTCCTGAAGATTTCCTGCTGCTCCGGGAACACTTCGCGCTGAAACTTCGCTACACCGGACACCAACTTCGCCAGCGCTTGCTGAGTCTTCATGACGCACTCCGTTCTTCCAAACTTCCGTGACGCAAAACACGTTAGTCTACAGGACGCGGAGTTCGTTTGCGCAACTCGGTATTTTGCGTCAAGGGCACCTCTAAATCAGGCTCATCCTTCCCTGCTAGACTGAATTTGAATGTCAACCGTTACTAATTCTCTCGCGAACGCCTCGTCTGCCTACCTTCGATCTGCCATGCATCAGCCAATCCACTGGCACGAGTGGGGCGAGGAGGCATTCGCCGCGGCACAGCGCGAGAACAAGCCAGTGCTGCTCGACATCGGCGCAGTCTGGTGTCATTGGTGCCACGTGATGGACCGCGAGTCCTACGAGAGCGCCGAAGTGGCAGAGCTCATCAATCGCGAGTTCATCGCCGTGAAGGTTGATCGCGACGAGCGGCCCGACGTCGACAGCCGTTACCAGCTTGCGGTGTCGGCGATCTCAGGTACGGGAGGTTGGCCGCTGACCGTGTTCCTCACCGCTGATGGCCATCCGTTTTATGGCGGAACCTACTTTCCTCCTGTCGATCAGTGGGGACGTCCAAGTTTCAAGAAAATCCTATTGGCGATCGCCGACGCTTATCGCGAACGTCGCGACGAGGTATTGAAGTCGGCGGAAGAAGCGATGAATGTTCTCGGCAACGCGGAGAACTTCGAGCGACATCGTCAGGAATTCTCGCCGCGTCTGGTGGGTATCATGGTGCAATCGGCGCTGCCTATCTTCGATGAGAAGAACGGCGGCTTCGGCAGCGCGCCAAAATTCCCGCATCCTTCAGCGATCGATTTGCTGATCGACTGGTACGCGCGAACCCGCGAAGAACGCGTTGCCACCGTCGTCACGACTACGCTGACCAAGATGGCGCAAGGCGGAGTCTACGATCAGCTCGCCGGCGGATTCCATCGTTACTCGGTCGACGAGCATTGGACGGTTCCGCACTTCGAGAAGATGTCGTACGACAACTCGGAACTGCTGAAAAATTACGTTCACGCCTATCAGGTTTTCGGCTACGAGTATTACGCGCATGTCGCACGCGACATCATTCGCTGGATCGACGAATGGCTCAGCGATCGCCAGCACGGCGGCTTCTACGCGTCGCAGGACGCCGACATCAACCTCGACGACGATGGCGACTACTTCACCTGGACCGTCGACGAAGCCAAGGCCGTTCTGAGCGACAACGAGTTCAAGGCTCTCGCTCTGCACTACGACATCGAAGCGATGGGCGAGATGCACCACAACGCCGCTAAGAACGTGTTGTGGGTTCGCGCTCTTCCCGAAGAGGTCGCTTCGCGGCTGGGGATCGAACCGGGCAAAGCCCTCGACCTGCTCGCGTCGGCCAAGACGAAGTTGTATGCCGCGCGACTGCTGCGTCCGACTCCGTTCGTCGACAAGACGGTATACGTGAGCTGGAATGCGATGTGCGTTTCGGCGTACCTGCAAGCTGCGCAGGTTCTTCATCTCGATGGTGCGCGCAAGTTTGCGCTGCGCTCGCTCGACCGCATTCTCGCGGAAGCTTGGGACGACCAGCGCGGAATGTCGCACGTCATTGCTTACGCCGATCCGCAAGCCGGCAAGCGTTATGTTCGCGGATTGCTCGACGACTACGCGTTCTCGGTGCTCGCCTGTCTGGATGCCTACGAAGTGACCGGGGCGATGAGCTACTTCCGCCGCGCGCAGAATATTGCTGACCAGATGGTTCGCCGCTTCAGCGACAATGAGGGTGGAGGGTTCTTCGACACCGAAGCCTCGCTGGAAGAAAAGCTGCAACTCGGCGCATTGTCGGCCCGCCGCAAGCCCTTTCAGGATGCACCAACACCAGCGGGGAATCCGACTGCGGCGATTGCGCTGCTTCGATTGCACGCGTACACGAACGATGCGAAGTATCGCGAGAAGGCGGAACAGACGATCGAGGTCTTCGCCGGAGCAGCCGAGCAGTTCGGGGTTTACGCGGGAACGTATGGAATGGCTGCGACGTGGTTATCTCGGCCGCATACGCAGGTCGTCATTGTGGGCGAGGACGACAAAGCGGCTGCGCTGCTCAAGGCGGCGATCGCGCCGTTCGCGGTCAATAAGTCAGTCGTTCACCTGACCGACAGCGAAGCCGTCGCGCAGAACCTTCCACCGGTTCTGGCTGAAACCGTTCCGAACTTGCCGGCATTGAAGGAAAAGAAGTCGGTCGCGATTGTCTGCACGAACTTCGCTTGTCAGCCACCGACCGACGATCCCGAAGAACTGTCAAAGCTCGTGCGCGCCGCGATTGCGGCAAGCTGAGTTGTAACCGCAATAGGCGAACCGCAGATCCTTCGCTTGCGCTGATGCCAGACCTGGTGAGCGCAGCTACCTTGGCCAAATGCTAAGTGCCAACTGCCGCCTTTAAAACCCCATGATGTTATAGCCGCAATCGACGTAGATCGTCTCACCGGTAATTCCGCTGCCTGCATCGCTGGCAAGGAATACCGCTGTGGTTGCGACTTCATTCACATCGACATTCCGGCGCAGCGGAGCGCGCTCTGCTTGCTCCTTCAGCATCTCGCCAAAACCTGAGATACCGCGCGCAGCCAGCGTTTTGATCGGTCCGGCCGACAGCGCATTCACACGAATGTTGTTCTTGCCGAGATCGTAGGCCAGGTAGCGCACACACGCTTCCAGCGCGGCTTTCGCGACGCCCATCACGTTGTACTTGGGCACAACTTTCTCCGCACCGTAGTAGGTCAGCGTGATGATGCTGCCGCCTTCGGTCATCAGCGGCCTCACGGCGCGCGAAACGGCGACCAGCGAAAATGCGCTGATGTCGAGCGCGATACGAAAGCCTTCGCGGCTGGTGTCGACAAACTCGCCCTTCAAATCTTCGGCGGGAGCAAAGGCCACGCTGTGGACGAGCGCATCGATCTTGCCGTAGCGCTGCTTCAACTGCTCAAACAGCTGCGTTATCTCTTCATCACGCGACACGTCGCACTGGAACGCCTGCGAGTTTGGCAGCGCCGCGATGAGATCATCGGCTTCCTGCTTCAGCCGCTCATTCTGATAGGTGATGGCCAATTGCGCTCCGGCCTGCTGCATCTGTTGCGCAATGGCCCAGGCAATGCTTCGTTTGTTGGCCACGCCGAACACCACTACGGTTCGGCCTTGCAGACTATTCGACACGTGTACTCATCCTCCCGGCTATCGTCGTCAAGTCATTGAGAATACCAGCCCGCTCGCCGGAATGTCTCGCCAACCCCATCAAAGGTCACTCTGCGCTACCCACCAAGGTTCCCTTCTCCGCGGAATTATCTGCAACCTCACGCCACGTTTCTGCTTCCCATTTCTCGCGAGTTCGAACTATACTCGCCTCCGCTCCTCGCTCCCGGAGCCTTCACAATCCTTCCGGGCCAACGAGCTGAGAAGATTTCGCTCTCCCAGGTGACCAAAGCGCGCCCTTCGCTCCACGTTGCAACAGGAGGCAATATGGCGACGATCCGGGACCTCATCAGTAATCGCACCATTCACTATGTGCAGCCTACGCAGACCGTCTACGACGCGGCCAGCTACATGGTCGACCGCAACGTCGGCGCTGTGCCTGTGCTCGAAGGCACGCGACTGGTCGGCATCTTCTCCGAACGCGACATCATGAAGCGCGTGGTCACCGAAGGCCGCGATCCGCGCTCCACGCGCATTTCCGAGGTGATGAGCACCGATCTGCGCACGCTCGAACCGGGCGCAAGTTCCGAAGACGCCATGTGCCTGATGCAGACTCACGCTGTGCGTCATCTGCCTGTCTGCGAAGGACGCACGCTGGTCGGCTTTCTCTCCCTGCGCGATCTGCTGCGCTGTCATCTCGATGAAAAGTCGGGCGAAGCCGAGATGATGCGCGCTTACATTCAGACCTCGACCTAGCCGTGGTTTCGGCGAACTCGACTCGCTCCGGGAATCCAACGTCTGTCCTGCGCTTGCTACATAGCTGGTTTGCCGCATAAAATCCTTGGGCACTCAACGCGACAACTCAAGGAGGATGGCATGCTGAAGATAGGCGATACTGCGCCTGATTTCGAAGTGATGACCACCGAGGGCCCGATCGAATTTCACAACTGGATCGGCGACTCGTGGGCGGTTTTGTTTTCGCACCCCAAAGATTTCACGCCTGTCTGCACCACCGAGCTCGGCTACATGGCGAAGCTGAAGCCCGAGTTCGACAAGCGCAACACCAAGATCATCGGACTCAGCGTCGACCCGGTCGATAACCACAAGCGCTGGTCTGAAGACATCCGCGAAACCCAGGGCCACGCGCCGAACTACCCGATGATCGGCGACACCGATCTGAAAGTGTCGAAGCTCTACGGCATGTTGCCCGCCGATCTCGAGGGCGGCTGCGATGGCCGTACTGCCAACGACAACATGACCGTGCGCAACGTCTTCGTCATCGGCCCCGACAAGAAGGTGAAGCTGGTCATCGTTTATCCGATGTCAACCGGCCGCAACTTCGACGAGATCCTGCGCGTCATCGACTCTATGCAACTGACCGCCAAGCACAAGGTCGCCACTCCGGTGAACTGGAAGCAGGGCGACGACGTCATCATCTCTCCGGCGGTCTCGGACGATGATGCGAAGAAAATCTATCCCGAGGGATGGAAGGCGCCGCGTCCTTACCTGCGTATCGTCGCCCAGCCGAAGTAGTCGAAGACCTTGACAAGTCCGTCCATTCACCAGGCGGCGTGAAGTTCGGAGTCCCATTTCATCCGGCAGTGTCGAGTTGGAGTGGGGCTTTCGATTGGCAGTCAAAGTGAGAGGCCCGACCTAAGCCGGGCCTTTCACTGTCTCCTATTCACTAACTCCTATCAACTGCCCTAGTGGATGTCGAACATCTCCTGGTGCAGCGCGGGGTCGCTCTTGACCAGGACCGTCTTGCCGGTCAGGTCTTCGAGTTCGGTGATGAGCTTGCCGTTGCTGGCCTTCAGCGCTTTGGCCACTTCAGGATGGACGCGGATCATGATGTCCTTCTTGTCGTGAACCTTGGCCATCTTGCGCATCTCGATGTAAAGCTCGTTGCAGACGGTGATCACCGACTTCACGAAGCCGGCGCCAGTGCAGTAGGGGCAGGACTCGCCCAGCGTGCGCTCCAGCGACTGCTTGACCCGCTTGCGGGTGATGGCCACCAGCCCGAAATCGTTGAACTGGAGAACCTTCGACGGAGCGCGATCGCTGCGCAGCGCGTCTTCGAGCGCCATCATGACCTTCTGGCGATTCTTGCGCTCGTCCATGTCGATGAAGTCGATGACGATGATGCCGCCGAGATCGCGCAGGCGGATCTGGCGGACGATTTCCTTGATGGCATCGACGTTCACCTTCACGATGGTGTCTTCCAGTCGCTGCGTCTTGCCGACAAATTTGCCGGTGTTGACGTCAATGGCGACCAGCGCCTCGGTCTGATTGATGACGATGTGTCCGCCGCTCTTAAGCCACACTTTCGACTTGAGCGAGCGGTTGATCTCGTCCTGGATGGAGAACTCTTCGTAGAGCGGCGTGTCCTTGGTGTAGAGCTTGATGCGGCGCACCAGCGAGGGCTGGAAGCGGTTGGCGAAGCGCACCACGCGCTCGTACTCGTCTTCGGTGTCGACCCAGATCTGCGAGAAGTCGGCGTTCACCTGGTCGCGGAGCACGCGCTCGACGAGGTTGAGGTCGTGATAGATGAGCGCCGGGGACTTGCTGTTCTCAGCGCGGGTCTTGATCTCGGCCCACAGATGCTTCAGGAAGCGGATGTCGGCGCGCAGCTCGTCTTCCTTGATGTTGGCTGCAGCGGTGCGGACGATGAAGCCGCCAAGGCCGTTCTCGCGCTCGCTGGTAACGATGCGCTTCAGGCGCTGGCGCTCCTCGTCGGAGTTGATCTTGCGCGAAACGCCGACATGGTTGACGGTCGGCATGTAGACCAGGAAGCGGCCCGGCAGGGCGATGTGGCTGGTGATGCGCGCGCCCTTCTTGCCGATGGGCTCCTTGGCAATCTGGATCAGAACTTCCTGACCTTCCTTGAGCAGGTCGGTGATGAGCGGCTGGTTGCGATGATTGTTGGGACGGCTGCGCATGTTGTTGCGGCGTCCGCCACCACCGCCACCGCCGCGACGGTTGTTGCGATCGAAGCGGCCGCCGCGACGCTCGTATCCGGGACGGTTCGGCTGGCGCTGCTGGTACCCCGCTGTGGGAGCGGTGGCCCGCACTTCGGCGCGATCGTTGGCTTCCTCTTCTTCGCCTTCGCCTTCGTCTTCCTCTTCATCCTCGTCGGCGTCAGCCTCAGCGTAGATGTGCTCACCGCGCTCTTCGGCGGCGACAATCTCATCTTCGTCAACGTCTTCGATCTTCGGCACCCAGCGGTCGGAGAAACCGTTCTCTGCATCGAGGGTCTCTTCCTCGAGGACCAGCTCTTCGTCGCCGGCGACTTCGCGCATCGCGTTCACATCGTCGGGAACCGGATGGTAATCGATCTCTTCGTCTTCCATCACTTCGTGCTCGAGGGTGCGGCCCGCGGGCGCGCTCTCGGGAGCGGCATGTTGCTCGGGCGTCTGGAGCTCAAAGTTTCCGGCGGGCGTTTCGACCTCGTGCTCGTCGGTCTCTTCGTGAACTTCGTGCTGGGCTGCGGCTTCGCGGTGCGGCTGGTCGGTTGAGGAAGCCAGCTCGGCGGATTCACGCTCACGCTGCTCTTCGACGGCTGCTTCGTTCTGCTCGACGGCGCCCGACGCGGTTTGTGGCGTGTCGTCCACTACGTCGACCGAATTCTCTGCGGCGACCAAGCCATGCGCTTCTGTGCCTTCTGACTCGGCGGCAGGCGTTTCCTGCTGAGCGGTCTCAGCTTCGGCAGCGGCTTTGCGATTGCGCCATCCCCAGCGGCCACGACGGCCGCGCGGCGGCTTCTCGTCCTCAACGGCGGGAGCAGCTTCCGCTTGCTGAGTCTCGACTGCAGGCGCTTCCTGTTGCTGCTCGACGACTTCGAAACCCTGATCGAGGTGGGTTGCTTCTTCCTGAATTTCCTCTTCGACCTCGGCTTCGCTCTCGTAGCTGACGGGAGCGATGAAGTCCTCAACCGGCATGCTGGCTACATCGTCGCGATCTACTTCGACCGTGCTCTGCGCTTCCTGCTCGGCGGGCTGGAGGTTGCGATACTTGGAGATTGATTCGCCGGGAAGAAGAATGGGCTTGTAACCAGCCGGCGGTCCGTATTCCTGGCGAGGACGCGACTCATTACGCTCGGGACGAGATTCGTTGCGCTCGGGACGGGATTCATTCCGCTCAGGACGAGATTCGCTGCGTTCCACGCGGGGTTCGTTGCGCTGAGGCGGCTCAGGTGCCTGCTCGGATTGCTCGGGCGCCGAGTCGGTGCGAGCTTCGTTGCGCTCCGGGCCACGGCCACCACCACGGCGTCCGCCACGACGGCGACGACGACCACGCCAGCGGCGAGCGCCTTCATCCGAATCTTCTCCGTTTGAATTTTCAGCCTGTTCTCCGTTCGACTGCCCCGGCTCGGCGACGTTGAAGTCGACGGCGAATTCCCCGTCTTCTTCGTCAACCTCAGGCTCTGTCATGACGGACGAGCCTTCGGGGTCACGCGTTTCCTGTGTCTGCTGATGCTTGCCGACATCGATTGCGCCGCGTGGCGCGGGAATCTCGCCAAACTCTTCGTCATCTTCCTCATCGCCCGAAAGCTCGAGAAAGTCGGAGACGTACAGGAAGGCATCGCGCTCGAGGCCGATGTCAACGAAGGCGGACTGCATGCCAGGGAGGACGCGAGTAACGCGGCCTTTGTAGATAGATCCTGCGAGGGTGTATTCGTTTTCGCGCTCGAAGAAAACTTCGGCGAGTTGATCGTCCTCCATCAACGCCACCTTGGTTTCGTGTGGCGTAGAGGACACGTAAAGTTCTTTGTTCATGGACGCTCCGGTATCAACCGGACGCAGGCGACGGAGAGACAGAAGTACTGTACGGGTGACTAGGGCGTGGACACACCGGGACTACCGCCCGGTTGCGTACCAGACCTGATTCGAAAAGCTTCACTTTGTGGAATCTTCGGCACCGTATCAAGGACATCGCTCAAGGTTTGTGGCGTCTCTCTCAGCCTTATGCCAAGGGGCCGTTTCCCGCCCGAACGATGTACTTTTGCAATCCTGTCCGGCTCAATTCACTTGCGGCCGGCTACTGCCCTCGTACGTGAGGGCTGTCGTAATCTTGTTTCACCTTTTCTGTTTCCGGTGGGTGAGACCGGTGTTTGTCTTTGCGCCCCATGGCGCACTTGCTGCAAATCTCTGGGCTAGTTCACGAACCGGCGCATCCGGATGTTCATCACAATACCCAGCGCCAGGAACATAAACAGTACCGACGATCCCCCATAACTCATTAATGGCAGGGGAATTCCCGTGACCGGCATGAATCCTACCACCATACCCACGTTCACGAGCACATGGAATGCGAGTACCGCAACCACGCCCATGACCACGAAGGCTCCAGCCCGGTCGGGGGCCGTCTGAGCGTTCTGAATCAGACGCATCAGTACGATAAAGTATAGCAGTAGTAAGCCCATTGCGCCTATAAAGCCGTGTTCCTCGGCGAAAGCGGCGAAAATGAAGTCGGTATGCGGGACCGGCAGGAATTGGCCCTGCGTCTGGCTGCCATGGGCCGTCCCCTTACCGAAGATCCCTCCCGCGCCAACCGCCACAAGCGACTGTTGGACCTGGTAGCCTTTGCCCTGCGAGTCGGCCTCCGGTTGCATGAAACTGGTCAGGCGGTCGCGCTGGTAAGGCTTCAAGACGTGCCAGGCCAAGGGGGCCATCAGTGCACCAATGATCAGGATGGTCAGGGCATGGCGCGCTTTCATGCCGCCCAGGAACAATCCCATGATCGCGATCGGCATGTAGGTGAGCGCCGTGCCGAGATCGGGCTGCTTGAGCACCATCAGCATCGGAACGCCGACCAGGGCACCGGCCTTGAGGATGTCCTGCGCCGTACACTCGGTTTTCACGTCAGCGAAATATTTGGCCATCGCCAGAATGAGCACCAGCTTTACCCACTCCGACGGCTGGAAGTGGAACGAGCCGAGTTGCACCCACCGCTTCGCCCCGAGATAGGTACGGCCAAAGACCATCACCGCCAGCAGCGACCCGATAGAGATCACGTACATCAGCGGCACGCGCTCCAGCAGCGCCTGGTAATTGAACAGGCTCATCACAAACATCAGGGCAACGCCGCCGACAATCCAGTAGATCTGCTTAAGGTGGACGCCGATGAACTTCGTCCCAATGGTTGCGCTGTAGATTTCCACCACGCCCAGCGCACAAATCATGAGCACCAGCGCCAGGAGAACCCAGTCGAAGTCGCGGAAGGAGACGTAACGGCTCACTGCTGTCTCCCGGGAACGGCAATGGCGGGGGGCGCCGCAGGCGGGCTGGAGGTCGGAACTTTCTTCTTGTTGTCAGGAGTCTCAGCCGGTTTGTCCTGAATGTCAGGAGGCTTGGTTGCGGCCGGAGCTTGCGCTTCGGTGTCGGGCTGAGCCATCTCGGTGTGCGACTCGGAAACTTCGAGGGCGCCCGGACGAATGGCGGGCTGGGCGACACCCGGGGCGGCGGCTACCGGCTTCACTGAACCATTCGTCGGCACATTGAAGCGTCCGGCCTGGAGCTTGTCTGGATTCTGGGCGTCGCCATCGTGCCACACCGCCGCAACTTCCGCCTGCTTGTTCCCCGGCGCGTTCGCTTTGGCAACATTCATCTGGATGCGGCGCTGCTTCTCGACGTAAGCCGCGACCACTTTCGCTGCAACGCGAGCGGCCAGCGCGCCATGCTCGCCGCCTTCGAACAAGCACGCAACCACGAGCTGCGGATTGCGGCGTGGCGTGACGCCGACGAACCAGCCGTTGTCCTTGTACTCGCTCTTCTCCTTGGCACTCATCTTGGCTTTGAGCTGGTTGGAAATGGTCTGAGCGCTGCCGGTTTTGCCGGCGAAGTCCACGCCCGGAAGATGTGCGCTGCCGGCGGTTCCGATGGGCGAGACGACATTCGCCATCGCATCGGTGATGGTCACCCAGTTTTGTTCATCGATCTGAACGTGGCCCTTGTCGTTGTAGAGCGCTACCTGCTTGAAGTTCGGCGGGAACTGGTCAGGGAAGGCGACATGCGGCCGCACCAGCACGCCGTCGCTGGTGATGGCGCCGATGGCGCGCGCCAGTTGAATGGGCGTGGTGGCGACGGCTCCCTGTCCGATGCCGACGGAGATGGTTTCACCGGCATACCATTTCTGCTTGAAGTTCCTGATCTTCCACTGCTCGGACGGCATTACTCCCGAGACTTCCTGCGGCAGATCGACGCCGGTCTTCTGGCCGAGGCCAAGCATAGTGGCGTACTTGGCGATGCGATCAATGCCCAGCTTTTCGGCCAGGGTGTAGAAGTACGAATCGCACGATTGATAGATTGCCTTGCTGATATTCACGCTGCCGTGCGAGCCATGCGTCGCGGCGATCCAGCACTTAAAGAAGCGGCCATAGAAAGTCTTGCCGCCGCCGCAGTTCACGACCAGGTCCTGGGCAATTCCCTCCTGCAAACCGGCAGTCGACATGATGATCTTGAAGACCGAGCCGGGCGCCAGTTGCGCCTGGATAGCTTTGTTCAGGAGCGGCTTTCCGGGGTCGGTGACCAGGCGATTCCATTCGTCGCGGGTGATGTGTACGGCGAACTCGTTGGGATCGAAGGCCGGCCGGCTGACCATGGCTAGAATCTCGCCGGTCTGCGGATTCATAGCGACGATCGCGCCGGGCTTTCCTTCCAAGGCTTCCTCGGCGGCGATCTGCAAGTCGAGATCGATGGTGAGCTTAAGCTGCTTGCCGGGAACAGCGGGCACGTCGGTGAGTGTTCCGACTTCTTTGCCGCGGCTGTTGACCAGCACCTGACGATATCCGTTCCTGCCCATCAGGATGTCGTTGTAATACTGCTCCACGCCCGACATGCCGACGATGTCGCCCGGGCTGTAGAGCTCCCACTGCGGCTGGTTCAGCATGTCTTCGCTGACCTGGCCTACGTAGCCGATGACGTGCGCCATGAATCCGTTCTTCGGATACAGGCGGCGGTGCACGGTAATTGTCTCGAGCTCGGGCAATTCGGCACGATGCGATTCGATGAAGGCCAGCTCATCCGGCGTGATGTCGTCTTTCAGAAAGAGCGGCTGATATCCGGGAACCGCAGCCATGCGCTTCAAGCGTGCGCGCAACTCATCGGGCGGCATGTGCAGGCCGGTGGCGATCTTGTCGGCGTCGGCCATCAGGTCGCGCTTCTGGTCGCGCAGCAGAAGTACGGAAAACGATGGATAGTTGTCAACGATGATCCGGCCTTCGCGGTCGAGGATCTTGCCGCGCGGCGCCAGGATGGGGATTTGCTTGATGCGGTTCTGTTCAGCGAGATTGCTGTAGTACTCGCTGCGGGCGACCTGCAGCCGCCACAGGCCGAAGGCGAGAACAAGAAAAACTCCCAGCAGGACATACTGCACTGCGGTGAGCCGAAGCTGAGAGACTTTATCCTCGCGACCTAACATCAGGAAGTAATTCTTTCCTAAGTCCTACATCCGCCGGGTTCGATCAGGGACACTACAGGACAGCTACTCTGTTTCGATGTAGCGAAGTCCTGCGGCAGATCAGCAAATTTCATGGAAAGTGGCGACTCGGAGTTCGTTTTCATTGTAGTCCGAATCGGGACGACGGAGGAGGAGAAAAGTGACGAATTGGTGGTAGTGGGCCAGCCGGAAATCAGGTTTTGGTAAACCCGGGGTGCAGCACGCCTTCAGGCGTGCATTTGGTATCTGCACGATTATCACTGCTTCAGCCGCTGCGGTAAGTAGCTGACCCCAGGCCCCACAGCGCGTGTCAAGAAATTGTTCCTGCAATATACGCCTGAAGGCGTGCTCCACCCGCCATTCGGAATGTGATGGTTGAGGGTACTCAGCGCTGTTTGAAACGGTCCAGGAAGGCGAACAGGAAGATGCCGAGGATGGCGTTGGCCAGGGCCGAGACGGCCGTGTGGCTCCAGTTCCATTGCAGCGCCTGGCGCAGCAGGCCGTGTGCCACACCGTAGTACACGCCCTCGTGGATGACGAAGAAGCCGAACGTAATCAGGAAGCGCGAGCCAGGGTTCTCGACATCGATTTTGCCGCCGAGGGACGACGCGAGGTATCCGACGATCGTCAGGGCGATCCCGTACATGCCAAGCGGATGGCTTGGCCCGGCAAACAGGTCGTAGAGCAGGCCGATAAAGCATCCGGTGAGGCAGCCGCTGATCGGGTTTCGCCGCGCCGTGGCGAAGAAGACCGTCACCAGGAACGGCAGGTCGATGATCGGCATGAAACGGACCTTCACCGGAATGAAGATCTGAATCAGGATGGCGATCAGGGGGATGAGAAGGATCGCCGGCCAGCCGAATTCGTAGACCGAAACCTGCTCGCGCGATGTGACGCTGCCGCGGAATGGCATAACCCGTGTGCTCATTGTTGCGGCGGCTCCCCGGCGGTGGACGGCGTGGCGGAAGGCTCGGCCGGAGCATCTGCCGGCGGAGCTTTGCGTTTGGGCGCCGGAGCGTCATTGTCGACGACCCGAACGCCGTTGGGTGTAGAGGTGGAGGCGCCATTCGCGGTGCCAGGAGTTGAGGCGGCAGTACCGCTCGGCTTTGGCCTCGCCGGAGTAGCGGTTGTGCCGGTGGTTGTGCGAGGCGTAGTCGCCGGCCTGTTGGTGGTTGCGGCTCCCGTGGTGGGCTTAGGAGCAGAAGTTGTGGCTGAGGGCGGCTTGGTCGCAGCGCCGGTTGGAGGACGAGCGCCCGGAGTTCCACCGGTTGTTGCTGCCGGAGTCGTTCCAGTAGGGACCGTGCCGGTTCCGGGCTTGGCGTTCCCTGCAGCATCGAGTTCGGCTTTGTTAGGAACAGTCGGCAGTCGCTCGGCAAGAATGTCGGAGGCGCGCAGCGGGCCGAGGTCGTTGGTGTCGGGCAGTCTGTCCTTGATCTTGGTGACCACCAGAACTTCTTCGACCTGGTTGAGTTGGGCAGCGGGTGTCACGCGAATGTTGAGGAAGAGATCTTTTCCCGGCGCGACCGAAGCGACCTTACCGACCGGCAAACCCTTGGGGAAGATGCGGTCGCCGCCGCTGGTGATGACCTCTTCGCCGGGCTTCACCGCCTCGTCACTCATGATGTACTGCAATGTGGTAGCGCCGTTGGGCGCGCCTTTCAGAATGCCCTGTAGGCGGGAGTCCTTCAATGCGGCACCTACGCCGCTGAACTGGTCGTTGATCGGCAATACCTGCGACCAGTTGTCGGCCACCTGCACGATTTTGCCCACGATGCCCACCGGCGTGATCACGGCCATGTCGGTCTTGATTCCGTCGTTCGAACCTTTGTCGATATAGAGAACGCGTGACTGCTCGCTGCCGCTGGTCCCGATGACCTGGGCGGCGATAGTGGCGTCGACGTACTGTTCCTTGAAGCCGAGCAGCGCCTGGACGCGACGGGCCATGCGCGCGTCTTCCTCCATGCGCGTCTGCTGGATCGTCATCTGCTCGAGTTGAGCCTTCAGCTCGCGATTTTCGCGGCGGACGCCACGCAGGTAGAAGTAGTTCTTGAAGATGTTTTGGACCCACTGCTGGCTGTGGACGACAGCAGTTTCGAAGGGAGTGACCGCGGAGATAGCCCAGACGCGGATGAGGCGGGTCTCGCCCTCGTCGGAGGGGCGGCGCACCTGTACCGCCAGGCCAATCACCTGGGCGAACAGGATGGCCGCCAAAAATATCAGGTTCTTAAAGCGGCCGAGGAATGTGTCCATACTGTTTCCGGCCTACCACTGCCGGGGTCTATCCGAGCATCATACCCGCGCGTACGAAAAGCAGATTCCTCGTTGCGCTCGGAATGACAATAATCCGGGTGACGTGCCGGCGCAGCTAGAGCCGCGCCCCTTCAAAATCAACTCTAGTCGATCGAAATCTTTCTCAACAGCTTGAAGTCGCTCAGCATCTTGCCGGTGCCCAGCACCACGCTGCACAGGGGATCGTCGGCAATCGAGACGGGCAACCCGGTTTCCTCGCGGATGCGCTTGTCAAGATTCTTCAGCAGCGCGCCGCCGCCGGTCAACACGATACCGCGGTCGCTGATGTCGGCCGACAACTCGGGAGGCGTACGCTCCAGCGCGACGCGAATCGCGTTCATGATTGTCGCCACGCACTCGCCCAACGACTCGCGAATCTCGCTGTCGTCGATGGTAATGGTCTTGGGCACGCCTTCGATGAGGTTGCGACCCTTGATCTCCATCGTGAGCGGCTTCTCCAGCGGATACGCCGAGCCGATTTCGATCTTGATCTGCTCTGCCGTGCGCTCGCCGATCAGCAGGTTGTACTTGCGCTTCAGGTAATTCATGATGGCTTCGTCCATCTGATTACCCGCCATGCGGACCGAGCGCGAGTAAACAATGCCGCTCAGCGAGATGACCGCGATGTCCGTGGTACCGCCGCCGATGTCGACCACCATGTTGCCGCTGGGCTCGGTGATGGGCAGACCGGCGCCGATAGCCGCCACCATCGCCTGTTCGACGAGGTGAACCTCGCTGGCCTTGGCGCGGTAGGCGGAGTCCATGACCGCGCGCTTTTCCACCTGCGTGATCTCGGAAGGCACGCCGATCACGATGCGGGGATGCACCAGCATCTTGCGGTTGTGCGCCTTCTGGATGAAGTAGTTCAGCATCTTCTCGGTGACCTTGAAGTCAGCGATGACACCGTCCTTCATCGGCTTGATGGCGACGATGTTGCCGGGGGTGCGGCCAAGCATCTCCTTGGCCTCCTTGCCCACGGCTTCCACTTCACCGGTGTTCTTGTTGATGGCGACGATCGAGGGCTCGTTGACCACGATGCCCTTGCTGCGCGCGTAAACGAGAGTGTTCGCTGTTCCCAGGTCAATCGCCAGATCGCTGGAGAAGACGCTGAACAGCGAACGCATGTTGCTGAAACGCGAGGAACTGCTATGAAAGCCGTTGGATGACATTCCGTACTAGTTCTTTCTAATTAGGGGCGGTGCTAACAGTTTATGACACAAGAGGCGCGAGAGCACACTCGACCAAATGCCTTAATCCCAGCAGGTTCGAGGTGGTGATCCGGGGAAACTGCTGGAGGTCGACGCTTGCGTCAGAGTAACACTTGAGAGTAGCACATGAGAATGTTACTTAAGGCGTAAACAGCGAGGGGCTATAGCGCATCCAGCCGTACTGTCGGCAGGCGTGCTCCGACTGCATTGGCCGGCTTTTCGTCTGCGGGCACGAGCAGACCCGAAGAGCCTTCCGCGAGTGAATGATCTGACGGGCGCCAACGCCGCGCAGTAAGCAGAAGCGCGGAAGAAATAAGCCTCCGCGCCATCACCTCGATCCGAAATCGAGCTACTCGCCGGCTGCGCCTTCGGCCTGCTGGCCGTCGCCTTCGCTCTCGATGATGCGGCGCACGGCCGCGTTCAGGTCGGGCGCGGTGAGCACGAGTTCGCGCAGCGGCTCCAGCTTCTGATGGATCGTGGCCTTGTGCGCGGGGTTTGCCTCGAGCTGTTCGACATAGCCCTGCCATTGGCCGGAGAGTTTGGCTTCCAGCACAGATTCCAGAGCAGCGTTTCGCAGTGAGAGATATTCGATGACGTCGAGAAGACGAAGCGCGAGATCTTTATCGGATAGCATGGGGCCCTTGCGGTTGCAGACAGCTTATCAGTTTGGTTGGGTTGTCGCCGAGGCTTGCGCGGTCGGATGTTGCGACCAGTTCTTCAACATTGCGCCGCAGGCATCCTTGACGGCATTTTGCAGCAGACGCGCCGAACCGGAGTAAATCACGCTGCCATCAGAAGTCGCCAGCACTGCCTGCTTGTCCTTCTCTCCGGGGAAGCCATGCGTATCGCCCACGATGATTGTGTAGTCGGCAGATTTCCGGTTGAGAGTTACGACAGCCTGGGGACAGCTTTGGTTCAAATCCTTGATCGTAGCCGCAGTAGTTGAGTTGCCGCTGCCCTCGCCGGACACCTGGGTGGTATCGCCGGAAGAGGTGATCTGCGCGGAGTTACGATCGGCAACATAAATTGCGGGCTTCTTATCGGCGGCCAGCAGCAGCGTACCGGTCAGCAGCAATACCGCAATGAGTGCACAATGGTAAGCTCGACTCATCTCCGAAGTCCCATGCGTTGACGAAGCGCCCTTGGCGCTGTGCCCGTCATTGCCTACTTGTCGTAACCCTCTTGGAAGAGCTTTGTTTTGCTTATCGGAAACCAATTGATCTCCCGGATCTCGAGCAGCAGCAGGAGACCCGGGCTCAATTTTTAGCCTACAGCCGATAGCTGACGGCCGACGGCTTCTTACAGCGATCCCATGTTTTGCAGGAACTCGCCGTTAGAGCGCGCCTTGCCCAGCTTATCGATCAGCAATTCCATGGCTTCCACTGGCGACAGGGGGTTCAGGATCTTGCGCAGAACCCAGATACGCGCCAGATCTTCTTTGGGGATCAGCAACTCTTCCTTACGCGTGCCCGAGCGCTGGATGTCGATGGCCGGGAACGTACGCTTGTCGACCAGCTTGCGGTCGAGGATGATTTCCATGTTGCCGGTGCCCTTGAACTCTTCGAAGATCACGTCGTCCATGCGCGATCCGGTTTCGATCAGCGCGGTGGCGATGATGGTCAGCGAGCCGCCTTCTTCAATGTTGCGGGCCGCGCCGAAGAAGCGCTTCGGACGCTGCAGCGCATTGGAATCCACGCCGCCGGAGAGCACCTTGCCCGAAGGCGGAACGATGGTGTTGTACGCACGCGCCAGACGGGTAATCGAATCTAGAAGGATGACGACGTCGCGTTTGTGCTCGACCAGGCGCTTCGCTTTTTCGATCACCATCTCGGCAACCTGGACGTGGCGTGCAGCGGGCTCGTCGAACGTCGACGAGATGACCTCGCCCTTCACCGAACGCTGCATGTCCGTAACTTCTTCCGGACGCTCGTCGATGAGCAGAACGATCAGCACGACTTCAGGATGATTGGTGGTGATGGAGTTCGCCAGATTCTGGAGCAGCATCGTCTTGCCGGTACGCGGCGGAGCGACGATGAGGCCGCGCTGTCCCTTGCCAACCGGGGTCAGCAGGTCCATGACGCGGGCGCTGATGTTTTCGCGCACGGTCTCCAGTTTGATTCGTTCCTGTGGATACAGGGGCGTGAGGTTGTCGAAGAGGATCTTGTTGCGCGCCTCTTCGGGCGATTCAAAGTTGACCGCTTCAATCTTGACCAGCGCGAAGTATTTCTCGCCTTCGTGCGGCGGACGAACTTGTCCGCTGATGGTGTCGCCGGTCTTAAGATCGAATTTGCGAATCTGTGAGGGAGAAACGTAGATATCGTCCGGTCCGGGCAGATAGTTGTAATCGGGCGAGCGGAGAAAACCGTAACCATCAGGCAGGATTTCCAGCACGCCTTCAGCGAAAATGTGTCCTTCTTTTTCGCTTTGGGCTTGCAGGATCTTGAAGATGAGGTCCTGCTTGCGCAGGCCGCTGGCGCCGGGTAGCTCGAGAGACCGAGCTATGCGGGTCAACTCGGTGATGTTCTTTTCTTTTAGTTCTGAGATTGTCATGTTCACCTACGGGGATTTTGCAGAAGGGCGGGCCGGAGGAACGTGCGGGGTGTCGCGCCAAAGGCGCGACGCGCTTATGCAGCGCGCCGCTGGCCTTCGGTAGCAGTCTCCGGTTCAAGAATCACTGCGCGGCGATCCGCGTCGGCGATCCGGTGCAGTACCTCATTCGTCGTGTCCTGGATCCGCGTGTTCGGCTTATGGAACTTCCGCGTAGCCTTGGAAGCCAGCTGACACAACGTGTACCGATTGCGCAGAGTGTGTACTGCCTCAAATACCAGTTCAGACCTCATCGATGTATGTCTCCTAGTGTGTATGAATGAATGTTCCGGAGCCCGGCCAGAATGAAAACTTACTGCTCCTTGCGTAACTTCAAGCGATGGGAACCGACTGCTAAACCTTCTGCGGCAGGAGCTAATTGCTTAGATGCTGCTCGGATGGTTCCGGTTCGGCATTATTCGCCCGGCCAACACGGTTCCGTACTGCAGAAACCTTTATGTGGCAACAACTTGCCTTGATTCCGTCCGCACCGGCACAATAACGCACCGGTCTTGCCCTACTTTTCCCTGAAGATGGCTGTCAGTGGGGGCCGCTTCGGCAGGACGTCTTGGATTGGCCCTAAGGGACCATGCCTTGCAAAAACAGTAAGGTAGTCCGCTCTGTGGCCGCAGTCAAGAAAAATCGTTTACCGAACCTGTTCCACTACCTCCGCAGGGATTCTTAACGGTTGCCCCTTAGACGCGTGGGGCCAGCAAACGTTGCTACAAAATTACTAACCCAATGTTCCTCAGTGAGTTGCGGCAGTACGACTGTGTCTTTTCCACAACGCGCGAGAGGCACGTTTTTGCTATTCGTTCGATCTTCAACACAGCAAAAGCCGTATCCTGCCGAACCGCACATACTCGCAATACTGATCGCGCGATTGGAGAGTTGAAGAGCCTTCGTGGCTCGGTGCTACTGTGACGAACCACGCGTGTCAAGCCCAGAACGTCCGGTCCAGCGTGCGGTACTGAATCGCCTCGGCTATGTGCCCCGGCTCGATTACCTCGCTTCCGGAAAGGTCGGCAATGGTGCGCGAGACTTTGAGGATGCGGTCGTGGGCGCGGGCGCTCAGTCCCTGCTTCACCATCGCGCGTTCGAGCAGGTGCTCGGCATCTGTGCCCAACTCGCAATACTTCCTGATCTCGCGCGAGCCCATTTGTGCATTGGCGTAAACTCGCTCGCCTCCCGTGTGAAACCGCTGCAGCTGGACATCACGCGCCTGAATGACTCGATTGCGAATGTCGGTTGAACTCTCCGGCGTAGGACCGTTACCGCGCAGCTCGCGATAATTCACCGACGGCACATCGATATGAATATCAATGCGATCCAGCAGCGGCCCTGAGATTTTCGAGACGTAGCGCTGGATCATCATCGGCGAGCAATGACACTCGCGGGAGCGATCGTTGAAATAACCGCAAGGACACGGATTCATCGCCGCCACCAGCATGAAGCGCGAGGGGAACGTGAGCGACATCGCGGCGCGAGCTATGGTTACGACGCCATCTTCCAACGGCTGCCGCATGACCTCAAGCACGTTGCGTGGGAATTCCGGCAGCTCATCCAGAAACAGCACTCCGTTGTGCGCCAGCGAAACTTCGCCGGGCCGCGGGATCATGCCACCGCCGATCAGTCCGGCGTCGGAGATGGTGTGATGGGGCGAGCGGAATGGCCGCGTACCCACCAGGCCGCTGCCGGCGTCCAGCACCCCGGCGACGCTGTGGATTTTGGTAGTCTCCAGTGCTTCGTCGAAGCTCAGCGGCGGGAGCACGGTCGCCATACGCTTGGCCAGCATCGTCTTGCCTGAGCCCGGGGGACCGATCATCAGCAAGTTGTGGCCACCGGCGGCGGCGACTTCGATGGCGCGCTTTGCCGTCTGCTGGCCGCGCACGTCGCAGAAGTCGACCATGAAGTGTTGCGAGCCTTCCAGCAGCGCGCGGCTGTCGACCTTGACCGGCTGAATGCCGTTGCCGGTATTCAGCAACTGAACGACTTGCATGAGCGACTTGACGGGATAGACATCGACGCCTTCAACCAGGGCGGCTTCGCGCGCATTGATCTCCGGAACGATCAGCTTGCGGATGTTATTGCTGCGCGACATCACGGCGATGGGTAATGCGCCGCGCACGCCGCGGATGCCGCCATCGAGCGAGAGTTCGCCGACAAACAATGCGTCGGACGGAGGCTTGTTGTTCAGACCGCCGTAGGCGCCGAGAATGCCGAGCGCCATCGGCAGGTCGAAGCCTGAGCCTTCCTTGCGGATGTCGGCCGGAGCGAGGTTGATGGTGATGGTAGTGAAAGGGATGTCGTAGCCGCTGTTTTTCAGAGCGGCGCGAATGCGGTCGCGACTCTCCCGCACCGTCGCGTCAGGAAGACCGACGGTGGCGAAGTAATCCTTCTCGCCTTTGACAGCTGCGACATCGACTTCCACCTCGATGAGGGCGGCGTCAATGCCGTAAACGGCGGCGCTAAAAGTCTTATAGAGCATGCAAGGGAGTCCCGGGGTCCCCCGGCGCGCCTGTATTTGGCACGATGGGGTGGTTGCACGCCCACCACAGAATCTCTAGAGATAGCAGATGCGCCGTAAGCCGAGGTGTGACCGGGAGCACGCTGAAGCGTGACAGGCCGGATGCGTGTGACTGTTCTGTTTAATTCACGGGCTCGCCAGCGTCAGGCCAGACATAAAGCAGAACCACCGTCGCAGCGATGGTAAGCAAGAATACCGCCCATTGTGGGTGTGCAGGCCATATTTTATGGGTCAGGCCCAGCATCCATGCGCCGGTTCCAATTGCGCTGGCGAGAAGAGATGCCTTGAGTGTTTTCATAAATCACCTCCAGAATGAACCAGGGGCTGGTGATCGTTAGAGATTGCCTACGCCGCTTCCTGCGCGAACCGCCGAACCTCATCCAGTTGCGACTGGGCCCGCAGCAGGCTTCGACCGACCACGGCCTGATCGACAAAGCGCCGCAGGCGAATCGTGTCCCGGCTTTCGGGAGTACGCATACACCCAGAGCATCCCCGCCAGTCCGACCACTCCAACCGCGAGACCGCTCCATATGACCGCCGGCGCGTGGGCGTAGAGGTTCACGTGGACCAGCGCCAGGAGCACCATCAGCACCGGCACCCACAGGAACCACCATGTCAGTCCGCCGACGATGCCGCCGATGATGTAGGCGCGGCGCACGCGCGCCAGCTTTTCCTGGATCTCCAGCACTGAACCGGAGTAGTCGATGTTGTGAATGGCGCCCATCACCATCGCGGCAGCAAGGATGCAACCGATGCCGTACACATGGACCACGACTCCGGCCACGATGACGGAAATTGCATGGGGCTTGGTGATCCACAATGCCGCTGCCAGCAGCACAAAAGCGATGCCGAAGAACAGTTGCATCACCTGCCCCCAGAACAGCGGACGCAGCCGGGCACGCGTGTCCGTCAGCTTCTGATGGGTGTACATCGCCATGTGGATGGCGCTGTCGCGCTTCAGTTGCTGGCTCAACGATTCCCATGCCGTCTTCATTTCTTCGAGTTCCATGATGCCTTCCCTTCCCGGCAGTGATTTCTAGATCTGCTGCGCGGATCTTTTGCTTCATCCGGCTGATCTTGGTGGAAACATTGGTTTGGGTGATACCCAGAATCTCGGCAATCTCCCGCTGACTCTTGTCTTCGAGATAAAGCAGCAGCAGGGCCCGATCCAGCGGAGCCTGGCGTTCGATAAACGCCTGCAGGCGCTGTTGCAAGGAATGCGTGTCGGGCGCAGCGGCGGTATCGTGCAAGCTCTCGTCCAGCGGTATTGAGAGTTCGCGTTGGCGAACGACTTTGCGCACGAAGCTGATCGCCACGTTCAGAGCAATGCGGTACATCCACGTCGAGAAGGTTCGCGTTGGATCGTAGCGAGGCCACGCCCGCCATAGTTGCGCAAGGATGTCCTGGACCAGATCGGCGCGGTCGTCGGGGTGCCAGCAGTAAGTGTTGGCTACCTTGAAGACGATTCCCTGATGCGCTTGGAGAAGAGCCTCGAACTCCTGCTGACGCTGGTCTTCCATGTCCTTGCAGCTCTCGCTCGTGGCCGAGATGGCGCAGTCGCTGTACATATCTTGTCTGCACAGTGATTCGCGAAGGGGAGACGAATGTCACAGGCCGGGAAAATTTCGTTCGGCCGTGATGGTAACAGGAGGGGGAGAAGAACCGACCACCAGATCTTCTACGCTGATTCTGAACCGGTTACAAATAGAAAGGGCGGAATTCCGTCCGGAAGCGCAGCGCCCAGTTGCACATCCGATGCCGTGAGGCCTAGAATTCCGCCAACCGAAAAAACCTTGAACTACCCTAACTTCATTCCTTGAAATGCGATCCCAATGCAGGCATTCTTGCATTCCGGCACGCCGGCGCCAATGCCCCTAACGCCGTAGACCCCTACAACTTCGGTTGTAACCCAGTGTGTGCGGACGGTCACTGGCCCGTCCCGCCCGGCTTTGATATCTTCAAGCCATGCCGCTCTCTGCCAGTATTTGCGGAGTGATCCTCTCGGCGGGTTTTTCCAGCCGCATGGGCCGCGACAAGGCGCTGCTGCCCTGGCCGCCGGTCGCCGAAAGCACTCCGGTGGCGAATACCTTTCTGGGCGCAACCATCGACCTGCTACAGGCGCACTCGGATCTGGTCATCGTTGTAGCCGGAAAGAACGCTCCCGCGATCACGCCCGTGGCTTATGCGCATGGCGCATTTGTCGCGGTGAACCGGCAGCCGGAGCTCGGCCAGTTCAGCTCGCTGCATGTCGGACTGCAGGAAGTGCTGAATCGTGGACGCGACACGGCATTCGTCGCACTGATCGACCGTCCGCCGGCGCTGCCCGGCACGGTGCGAGCGTTGCACGAGACGTTTCTATACGCCGACCCGAACATCTGGGCCGTTGTCCCGGAAGTCACGCGCAATGGCGAGGCCGTTCACGGGCACCCGATTCTCGTCGGACGCGAGATGATTGAGGCGTTTCTCCGCGCGCCGCTCACCAGCAATGCCCGCGAAGTCGAGCACCAGTATCAGCAACACGTGCAATACGTCCCCGTCGACGATCCACGGCTGGGCGTCAATATCGACACGCCCGAAGATTATGCACGGCTGGCGCGGTCCGAGATGATTTCGTCGGAGAAGCAGTTTTGAACTTCTCCACTCCCGCAGAATTTGTTGAGCATGTGCTGGCATTGAAACCCTCAATTGCCGTCTTCGATTGCGACGGAACGCTATGGAGTGGCGACGCCGGCGCCGACTTCTTCTACTGGGAGATTGAGCGCGGATTAGTGACTCCGGAGGTCGCCCGGTGGGCTCACGGGCGCTACGAAGAGTACAAGGCCGGACGGGTCAGCGAAGAGCAGATTTGTGGCGAGATGGTCACGATGAACCGCGGCGTCTCGCATGAACAGCTGCAACGGGCTGCGCGCGAGTTCTTCGACGAAGTCGTCGCGCATCGCATATTCCCTGAGTTGCAGGAGTTGACGCGCAAGCTTGCCGAGCAGGGCTGCGAACTATGGGCGGTGTCTTCCACGAATGACTGGGTGGTAGAGGTGGGCGCCGAACGCTTCGGCATTCCGCGTGAGAGGATTCTCGCCGCCTGCGTTCACGTTGAGAACGGGCTGGCAAGCGAGCGCTTGATTCGCGTACCCACGGACGAGCTCAAAGCTGTCGTTATCCGCGAAGTCATTGGCAAGCCGATGAAAGCGGTCTTCGGAAACTCGGTACATGATCAAGCGATGCTGGAACTGGCGAAGTGGCCCTTCTGCGTAAATCCGAATCCTGACCTGGAGCAGATTGCGCGGGAGAGACGGTGGCCCGTCTATCAGCCGCTCCAGCAACATCCTTAGCCTGCTGAGTGTCTCCTAAAGCCCGGCGGAGCAGGCGTGAATCGCTACTGTTCGCGCAGGTTTGTCTGTGCGCGATTGCACCGATTGCTTATAAACTGGACGCAGCGTCAAGTCAGTTTGAGTCCCCTATGCAGCCCGAATCTGATTCTGGAATGGAGGTCCGCGACCTCCTCGACGACACCGACTTCCCCGCCCGTAGAAGGCACCGTCCGGATCCAAAAGCGGAGTTGGAGGCATTTCGTCGACTGACGCACGTGTTCGCCGAGCGCCCGGAAATCATTCTGCAAAAGCTGGTTGATCTCGCAGTCGAGTTCTGCGGCGCCGACAGTTCGGGCATCAGCCTGGAAGAGCAAGGCGAAGACGGCGAGTTACGCTTCCGCTGGATCGTAGTGTCAGGAAGCTTCGCCCAGTACTTGAACGGAACCACTCCACGCTTCTTCAGCCCCTGCGGAACCTGCTTGAACCGAGGCCAAGCCCAGCTTTATCGAGTCACCAAGCCCTACTATGACTTTCTGGGTATTGCAGCGGCGCCCATCAGCGATGGCATGCTGATCCCGTGGATCACCGACGGCATGCGCGGGACGATCTGGGCAGTATCGCACCGTTCGCGCGAAGCATTCGACCTCGATGATTACAAGTTGCTCAACAGCCTCGCTGATCTTGCCGCCATCGCCATCAGGCATCAGTCTCAGCAGACCGCGCTACGACAACGCGAAAACGACGCAGCCAAAGCGGCCGTCGCCAATCAATTGGCGCACCAGATCAATAATCCTCTCCAGAGCGTAACCAATGCGCTTTACCTTGCTGCGCAGCCTCGTGAAGACGCCCACGTTTTCCTGAAGTATGCCGCCGAGGAAGTCGGCCGTATTGCCGAGATTGTCAAGAAGTTGCTCAGCCTGCAGTTCGACAGTAAGTAAGCAGCGGGGCTTTTTACCACGCAAAGAAAATGCCCACCATTCACGGCGGGCATTCTGTCGAACTCGAGATTGTTTATGCCTTTTCCAGGTTCAGCGCGCGCTTGAACGAACCCTGATCGTTCTTGATCTTCTCCTGCAGCAGCATGATCGCGTAGATCAACTGCTCGGGACGCGGCGGACAGCCCGGCACATACACATCCACCGGGATCCATTGATTCACGCCTTGCACCAGCGCGTAGTTGTTGAATACGCCGCCGGAGGTGGCGCACGCGCCCATCGAAATGACCCACTTGGGCTCGGGCATCTGCATGTAGAGTTCGCGGATAACCGGAGCCATCTTCTGCGAAACGCGGCCGGCAATGATCATCAGGTCGGACTGACGCGGCGAGGGACGAAACACCTCGGCGCCGAAGCGGGCGATGTCGAAGCGCGACGCACCCATGGACATCATTTCAATGGCGCAGCAGGCCAGGCCAAAGGTCATCGGCCAGATGGAGTTGCGGCGCACCCAGTTCACCACTGCGTCGAGCGAGGCCAGGACGACGCCCTCGTGCTGCTGCTCGCCAAAAGTGGCGCGCAGAATCGCACTGCGGCTCTGGTTGGTGCCGACGAGGTTGTCAAAGCGCTCGGCGCCCGTCTCAGGATTATCGAAATGCGGCAGACGGTGTTCAGCCATATCGTTTTCCATTATACCTACTGAATTTGATGCCCGGCTGCCGCCCCAGATGCAACTCCGGATCAGACGCGCACAGCCGTCACCTGCAGGTATTCGTTGCGAGTGACGGTGTGCTGCTCCGGATTGGGAGCGATGTTGTGTTTCGACCAGAGCGCGACCAGATCAGCTGCCAGCGCTGCCTGTCCGGATCCATCAAGCCGGCTGAACGCGACGTGCGTCGGTCCGAAGTGAGTCCGAAAATAATCGACGGCACCGGCTGGAGGGAATGGTAGATCGAATGTGATTTGGATCAGCTCGGTGCGAAGCATCGTGAAGTCGGAGGCCAGCCGCTCGCGAACCGTCGGCTCATCGCCCCACAACAGGGGCGCCGGCAGCCCCGCCGGAGGCGGCACGTGCTTGGCTGTTGCGCGGAACATGTCGCCGGTGAAGCTGGCGGGATTCCAATTGGCCATGGCAAGCAAACCGCCCGATTTGAGCACGCGCGCCATCTCCGAAATCACGAGCTCCGGTCGAGGTGCGAACATCGCTCCGAACATGCTCGCCACAACCTCAAAGGACGCATCTTCGTAGGGCAACTGCTCGGCGTCGCCTTCGTCGAAGCTGATGGCGAGGCTCTCCGATGCTGCACGCTCGCGCGCCTGCCCGAGAAGATTGGGAGCGATGTCCACTCCGGTAACGACGGCGCCTGCGCGAGCCATCGGAATGGCGACGTTGCCGCTGCCGCACGCGACATCCAGGGCGTGGACGCCGGGACGGATCACCAGTCGGTCGACAAATTCCTCCGCGATGCGCGCAGTGTTCTTGGCAATTTCGCCGAAATTACCGGCCATCCACGTGGCCCGCATCGACTGCTTCAGATTTTGTATGGAAGGTGCAGAAGAAGACATGCCTCACCCCTGAGAGAAACGTTGTCAACGAGCGTGACGCAGGTCGGTGCGGCTGTCAAGACGATGACGGTCTCAAACGGTTAGAACCACCTTGCCGAACATCTCGCTCTTCTTCAGATATTCGTGCGCAGCCCGCGCCTCGTTGAGCGGGAAGGTGCGATCGACGACCGGCTTCAGCTTGCCGGAGAAGACGTGCTTCAGCACTTCGTGCAGCTCGCCCATCTCGCCCATGTACGAGCCGAGGAGTGATATCTGCCTGGCGAACAGAACGCGCAGATCGAGTTGCGCATCGTAGCCGGTGGTCGCACCGCAAGTGACCAGCGTTCCGCCTGCCTTCAGCGAGCGGACGCTGTCGGGCCAGGTCGCGATACCGACGTGCTCAAAGACGACATCGACGCCTTGCTTGCCGGTGATGCGGCGCACTTCGTCGGCAATCTTCTGCTTGTAATGATCGATGGTGTGGTCGGCGCCGAGTTCGCGAGCCTTTGCCAGTTTGCGGTCATCGCCGGCGGTGGTAATGACCTCGGCGCCCAGCATTTTCGAAATCTGGATTGCGGCAGAACCTACGCCGGAACCGGCGCCGAGTACGAGAACGGTTTGTCCAGCGCGCAGATGGGCGCGGCCGACGAGCATGTGCCACGCTGTCAGAAAAACCAGCGGCACACTGGCGGCGCTGATGAAATCCAGCGAATCGGGAATGGGGATGATGTTCTCGCGAGGAACGGCGATGAGTTCGCAGTTGCCGCCGTCGACGGTGTTGCCCAGCACGGCAAATTGCGGGCAGAAGTTATGATGGCCGGCCATGCACTGCTCGCAGTGATTGCAGAAGACCATCGGCGCCAGCAGTACGCGCGTCCCGGCCTTCACTTCGGTGATGTATTCGCCGCTGCCGACGACTTCCCCGGCAACGTCGCTGCCGAGAATGTGCGGCAGGTTCACGCCCTTTAAGCCGCCACGCACCCAAAGGTCGAGATGGTTCAACGCGCAGGCGCGCACGCGCACCAGCACCTGGTCCTTCCGCGGCACAGGGTCAGACGCGTCTTCGTATTTCAGAACCTCGGGACCACCGAACTCATGAATGCGAACCGCTTTCATCTGTACCTCCGTGCGGATGCTGTCGGAAGAAGAAGTTTACCCTGCAGCGCGGTCACACTGTACTATTGGCCGCGTGATTTCGATCTCTGGAGAAGAATCGGATGCCTCGCAGTAATTTTGTTTGTCTCCTCTCTGCATTCCTACTGGTCGCCACCTGTGCTCTCATTGCGCAAAACTCTTCAGCAGCGACCCAACGCGCCCGCGATCTCGGCATTCCCTTCGATGGCACGCCCGGGCCGCTGAACGCCATCACCGATGTACCCGGGGTTGAGGTCGGTTACAAGACACTGATCTCGGGGGAGGGCCGGCTGGTGGTCGGCAAAGGTCCGGTGCGTACCGGGGTTACGGCCATCCTGCCGCGCGGCAAGAACAACCTGGACGCAGTGTTTGCAGGCTACTTCGCCGGTAACGGCAACGGCGACATGACCGGCACCCACTGGATCGAAGAGAGCGGAGTGCTGGAGACGCCGATCCTCATCACGAATACCGGCAGCGTGGGCGTGGTGCGCGACGCAGCGGTGGCGTGGATCGTCAAGCAGAAGAAATTTGGCGCCTTCTGGTACCCGGTTGTTGCAGAAACCGCTGACTACCCACTGAACGATATCCGGGGACAGGACGTCACGGCGCAGGATGCGTGGGACGCGCTGAACTCCGCAGCCGGCGGATCGCTCCTGGAGGGCAATGTCGGGGGCGGCACGGGCATGATCTGCAACGGGTTCAAGGGCGGGACGGGCACCTCGTCGCGCACCATCAAGATGGGAGATGTTACCTATACGGTTGGCGTGCTGGTGCAGTGCAACTATGGGGGCTCGAGCCAGCTACGGGTCGCGGGCATTCCGGTGGCGCGCGAGATGAAGCTGAAAAGGCCGTGCGTCGAGAAGAAGCTGGACCCGCCGGCACTCGACTGGAGCGGCAACCCGGCTCCGGTATGCGAGGGCACGGTTGCCCGAACGGCCGATGGGATTCGCGCGCCGGAGATGGGTTCGATCATCGTGATCGTCGCGACAGACGCGCCGCTGACGCCGGACCAGCTCAAGCGCCTGGCTCGGCGTGTATCGGTAGGGCTGGGACGGCTGGGCGCGATTGAAGGCGATGAGTCAGGAGACATTTTTCTCGCGTTCTCAACGGCGAACCAGGGAGCCGACGAAGGCAACAGCGCTCCGCCACCGTACACGGGGCCGAACGCGAAGATCGACCGCATGCAGAGCTGGAAGATGGACCCGATGTTTACGGCTGCAATCCAGTCGACGGAGGAGTCGGTGATCAATGCGATCATCGCGGCGAAAACCATGGTCGGCGCCGATTATTGGGTGGTACCAGCCATTCCCCACGACCAGCTGCAGGAGGTGCTAAAGAAGCACGGCATGCTGAACCCGCCAAAGCAGAATCCGTGACATGTTTCCGATTTGGCGCGATCGCATCTAAACTAATTGCTAGTTGCTAATTGCTTTTCCCATGGACATCTACGAACAAATCGTGCAGCTTCGCCGCGACGGACGTCGTGGAGCGATTGCGACCATCACCAACATCCGCGGATCGATCCCTTCGTTCCAGACGGCAAAGATGCTGGTGCGCGATGACGGCTCGATCGCCGGCACGATTGGCGGCGGATGCGTCGAAGCCGAAGTGTGGCAGGCAGCGCGCGAGGTGATGGAAGAAGAGAAGCCGCGGTCGCTGACCTTCAACCTGAACAATAATCCCAAGTACGACACCGGCCTGGTCTGTGGCGGCACGCTGGAGATATTTATTGAGCCGGTGCTGCCTCCAGCGCTGCTGTACGTCTTTGGGGCAGGGCATGTCGCCTACAACCTGTACAAGGTCGCGACCATTGCGGGCTTTGAGGTGATCGTCATCGACGACCGCGAGTCTTACGCGAACCGCGAGCGTTTTCCCGAAGCACGCGAAGTCATTGCCGAGGACTTCGACGCTGTCACCGCCCGGCTGCATGTGCCGGAATCGTCGTACATCGTGATCGTTACCCGCGGACATCGTGATGACATGCGCGTACTGCGCTGGGCCATCCATGCCAACGCGCGGTACCTCGGCATGATCGGCTCGAAGCGGAAGACCATCTCCATTTACAAGGAACTGGAGAAGGAAGGCATTCCGGCGGAGAAGTTTGGCAATATCCACGCGCCTGTGGGATTAGAGATCGGCGCGGTGACGCCGGAAGAAATTGCGGTGGCGATCGTTGCGGAGATGATTGCCGAACGCCGTCACGCGTCGCCCAACATCGGCAGCAAGATGTATGCCTACCCTGCCGCCCGCGAAGAGCAGGACGCGGTACACGAAGAAACCACCAAAGAATCGTAGCCTTTTTATCCCCGCCTGCGAGACACGGCGGGTGTCCCATCCTTCTCGCCCGTTTTTGGCGAGAGGGTGGGGGAACGCGACCTACTTCTTCGCCGCAGCAGCCTTTGCTGGCTCGCTCTTAATGTCGCGAATCTTCTCCCGCTTCTTCTCACGCGCCTTGCGAAGCCGGTGCTCTCTGGACTTATCACCATTGCGATAGGACATAATTCACCTCATCCCGATGGTACAGGAAAATCGCTCCTGCTACGGCACCCAGTCCGCAATGAAGATGTTAGTCTCGTGCGGCTCTTTGCCGTTGCGGTTCGAGGCCCACACCAGGCGCTTCCCGTCTGAGGTGAACATGGGAAACGCGTCGAAGTCGGGGAAGAAGGTAATGCGCTCCTGGCCGCTGCCGTCCTCGTTGATGATGTATAGATCGAAGTCGCGGCCGCTCTTTGGGTTCGCCTGATTGGAGGCGAAGATGATGCGCTTGCCATCGGGATGATAGAAGGGCGCGAAGTTCGCCGCGCCGTTGTGTGTCACCTGGCGCTTGTTGGAGCCGTCGGCGTTCATCACCCAGATCTCCAGGTTGCCGGGACGGATCAGGCCCTGCGCATAAAGCGCTTTATAGTCGGCAATCTGGTCCGGCGTCGTCGGATGCTCGGCACGGTAGACGATCTTCTTCCCATCAGGAGAGAAGAACGGACCGCCGTCGTAACCTAGTTCGTGCGTAAGCTGCTTCACGTTCGAGCCGTCGGCGTTCATTGTGTAGACGTCGAGATCGCCATTGCGAGTCGAGGTGAACACGATGTGCTTGCCGTCGCGGCTGATCGTAGCTTCGGCGTTGTAGCCGGGAGCGTCGGTGAGCAGCTTACGGTCGCCACCGTCAAGCTTCGCCGTATAGATCTTGTAGCTGCTGTAGATCGGCCAAACGTAGCCGTGCGAGTAATCGGGTTTGGGAGGGCACTCGGGACTGGTCGCGTCGGTGGAGGAATACAGAATGCGATCGCCGGAAGGAAAGATGTAGCTGCACGTCGTTCGGCCCTTCCCTGAGCTGATGAGCTTCGGCGTAGCCGGCTTGCCGTCTGGCGTGTCGACCGGCATGGTGTAGATCTGGTCGCATGGCACGCCGTTGCCCTGATGCTGGAAGCTCAGCATCTTGTCGTCGATGGAGAAGTAGGCCTCGGCGTTCTGTCCGCCGGAGGTGAGCTGGCGCAAGTAGCGCAGGTGCTTCTCTTCGCCGGGGTAGAGCAGGTTCGCCGGCACGGCGGAGGAGGCAGCTGCGCTCGGGTTAGTTGCGTTAGCGGTGGAGGATTGCGCGTTCAGGAGCGATGACGGGAGCAGCAGTGCGAGCGCGAAAAACGGTGCGCGCCAGGAAGTCAGCAACATGCGGACACTGTATCGCAAACCGCGCGTTGTGGACTAGCAACAACGGCGTTGCGACAGGACGAGCTCGTTGTTTGGGCAGTGTGGTCGACACGCCTTGTGTCAGGGCACGAGTTTACTCGTGCCGTTACCAGCGGCTCAAGAGCTGGGTTTTAGCCCCTGCGTGAACTATGCAGCGGCTAAAGCCGTGTGGTTGGAGATGTCGATCGGCACGACTAAAAGTCGTGCCCTGACACAAAGGTATTTTGCGTCTACAGATGTCAGGGGAGCTGCCGTCGGATCAAACGGCTCGGAAACGCGACCCAAAGCTCGGCGCTATTTCCTCTGCTCCAGTTTCACGCTCACGGTCAGCGGCTGGTCGTCGCGCAGGACCTTCACCTCGACCACCTGTCCCACTTTGCTGGCTCGCAGTGCGTCGGTGAAGTCATACAGATTGTGAATCGGCTTGTCGCCAAACTGGACGAGGATGTCTCCGGCCTTTAATCCCGCCTTCGCGGCGGGCGAGCCCGGCCTCACATCAGAGAAGCGCACGCCATCCTTCACCTCGGCGAAGTCGGGGATCGAGCCGAAGTAAGGACCATAACCAGCCCCACTACCGCCGCTTGTCGTCTTCGCCTCGACGACGTTGACGAACTTTGGGGATTGAGGCGCGTCAGCCAGCTGCACTAGGACATCGCTGACGACGTCGAGCAACTGCACGGCCGACGTGGCATTGATTTTATCGGCCGTATCGGAGGGCTTGTGATAATCACCGTGCAAGCCGGAGAAGAAAAACAGCACGGGAATCTTCTTTGTGACGAAAGAAGTGTGATCGCTGGAGGCGTATCCGCCGGCCGAGTACTCCATCTTCAACGAAGTCTTCTTCTGCGCCTGATCGAGGATTGATTGGAAGGTCGAACCCGTCCCGACGCCTCCGACATAAACCTTGCTGTCACGGATGCGGCCGATCATGTCCATGTTGATCATCGCGACACATTTGTCGAGCGGCCTGGTCGGCTCCTGCACCCAATGTGACGAGCCCAGCAATCCCAGTTCCTCTCCAGAGAACGACATGAACAGGATGCCGCGATCGAGCTGCCCTTTCAGCGGCGCGAACAACCGCGCGAGTTCCAGCACGCCGGCTGTACCAGACGCGTTATCGTCAGCGCCGGGGTGGATCTGCCCGATCTGCGAGGGCGCCAGCGAATTCGAGTCGCCGCGGCCAAGGTGATCGTAATGCGCTCCAATCACGATGTACTCATCCGTCTTGCCCGGTAGATATGCCAGCACATTGTCGACCTTGGCGTGCGTCTGCTCTATCTCAATCTTCAGCGACAGTTGAAAGGTGTCGGGCAACGCGAACGAATCCGGCTTGCCGCTGCTGTTGATCTGCTGCTGCACATCGCTCAACGACTTCCCTGCCGCTTTCAGCCACGCGTCGGCGACGGAGTTCTTCACCTGCGCGAGCAGGATGCCGGAATTCTCCGGACCACTGATGCCGCCGAAGCGCAGCAGCAGGTCTTCCTCGCCTTCGCCGAGCTTGCCGTTCAGCAGGATCATCGCTTTCGCGCCGTGATTGCGGGCATTGATTGCCTTGGTGATGATCGACGCGTGACGCGTCAGGCCCTGGTGTCCTGCTTTAGCGGCGAAAGTTTCCGGCTCGTAGCGCAAGACAAGGACAATCTTGTCTTTCACGTCGAGGCCGGCGTAGTCGTCGTATTGGAACTCTTCGGCGGTTGCGCCGTAGCCTGCGAACACAACCTGGCCGGTGAACGCGCCCGAGGCCGAGAAACTGATGGGCTCGAAATCCTGATTGATCTTCAGCGGCTGTTTGCTGCCTGCACTCATGGCAACCAGGTCGTTACCCGGTTTCAGCCGGGCGCCCGTAGTCACGGTGAATGGCTGCAGGTAGCCGTTGGTTCCAGCCGGCTGCAGCGCCAGCGATTTGTAGCGGCGCTCGATGTACTGCGAGGCTTTGGCCAGACCCTTGGTGCCCGCGCCGCGGCCTTCCATGTTGGGAGCGGCCAGGACCTGAACGTCCTTGAGATAGCGCGCCGCGTCGGCGCTGCCGATCGATGGCGAAGTGCCGGCTGAGAGTAGCGTGCATAGCAGCGCAACGCTGATCGCGGCTTTGAGCAGCCGAGCTACCTCAGGCTTCAGCAAGCGGGTACCGACCTGTACTCGCATTTAGTCCTCCGTCAGGAATTGCCAATTAAAATGCCTGTCGCAAACACCAGGGCACCGCCGAAAGCTACCTGCACTGCGGCTGAAAATGGTGGCGTGTCCATGAAGCGATAACGCAGCCATGTGATGATCCCGAGTTCGACCAGTACCACGGCGATGGCGACGACCAGCGCCAGGTTGAAGTTGTGGATCAGGAAGGGCAGCGTGTGCCCGATGCCGCCTAGGGCGGTCATCGCGCCGCAAATCAGCCCGCGCAGCCAGGGCGTGCCGCGTCCGGTGAGGCTGCCGTCGTCGGAAAGCGCCTCGGCGAAACCCATGCTGATGCCGGCGCCCAGCGACGCCGCCAGTCCAACCGCAAAGGCGTCCCAGGTATTACGGGTGGCGAATGCAGCAGCGAAAACGGGAGCCAGCGTCGAGACAGAACCGTCCATCAGTCCGGCGAGTCCGGGCTGCACGATCTGCAGGACAAAAAGCCGGCGCTTGGCTTTGTCTTCCTCTTCACGTACGGCCGGGCCCAGCTCCTGCTTCTCCAGTTGGGCGGCGCGCTCGACGTGCGAGGTCTCGGCGATCGCAAGATCGTCCAGCAGCTGGCGGATGCTGGCGTCCTGCGCGCGTGCTGCGGCATGTAGATAGAAGTTGCGCGTCTCGGCTTCCATCGTCGCAACCTGCGCGCGGATCTGATCGATGCGCAGCGGCGTGTTCAGCCAGATGGGCTTGCGCTGCACGAAACCGCGCACATCCTGGCGCCGGATCAGGGGGATGTGTTCGCCGAATTTCTGTCTATAGATGTTGATCAGCTCACGGCGATGGCCGATTTCCTCCTGCCGCATCTCTTCGAACACCTGGGCAGTGCCGGGAAAGTTTTCGCGCAGGCTCTCCCCAAAATCAGAATAGATACGTTCATCCTCTTCCTCCAGCGAGATGGCCAGAGCGAGAATTTCTTTCTGCGACAAGCTATTAAAGTCACGCATGAAGACTCCCAAGATTGCAGTTGGCATTAGCTTTGGCATTTAGCAAGAAGGCTGAGTTGAATGACTCGGCAAAGGCGCTAATTGGTATGTGCCAATTGCTAAGTGCTAATTGCCAAGTGCCGCCTTCTTAGTACGGCCCGATGATTCCGCCGATGTTCCTCGACGCCGGCAGCTTGGGCGCAGCCGAAAACGCCTCGATGCCCCAGTACTGCGCAAATACGTCGAGGTACTTGTATCCCGAGCCGGTATTGAACAGGACGACCTTGTCCTTCTCCGTCAGGAAGCCGCTGGCCAGCAGCTGTTGGTACGCCGCAAGTGCGGCCCCACCTTCGGGCGCAGGAAAGATGCCTTCGGTACTCGCCATCTCTTTCGTGGCTGCCATGATGGCATCATCGCTCACGGCGACCGCCGTGCCGCCGCTCTTGCGCACGATGTCGAGGATGATGAAATCGCCGTAGGCCTTCGGCACGCGCAACCCTGCGGCCAGCGTATGCGCATCAGGCCACATCTTCGACACGCCTTCGCCGTCCTGCAGGGCCTTCGGAATCGGCGCGCAGCCTTCGGCCTGGACGCTAATCATCTTCGGCCGCTTGCCGGTGTCGATCCAGCCCAGCGCTTCCATCTCTTCGAACGCCTTCCACATGCCGATCAAGCCCACACCGCCGCCGGTGGGATACAGAATCGCGTCAGGCAGAGTCCAGCTCATCTGCTCGGCGACCTCGTAGCCCATCGTCTTCTTGCCCTCGATGCGGAACGGTTCTTTCAGTGTCGAGAGATCGAACCAGCCCTCTTTCTCTTTGTTGCTCGGCGACCATCCGTCCGCAATCGCTGATCAGGCCGTCCACCAGCGTGAGCTTCGCTCCTGCGGCCTCCACCTCCAGCCGATTCGCAATGGGCACATCCTTCGGCATGAAGACATACGCCTCGAGGCCCGCCGCCGCCGCATAGGCTGCCATCGCTCCTCCCGCATTGCCAGCCGAGGGCGCTGCGATCTTCTTCACTCCGTCGTGGCGAAGCATGGTGATCGCCGCAGACATGCCGCGCGCTTTGAACGAGCCGGTCGGATTCAGGCCCTCGTCCTTGATAAGCAGGTTCGGGTAACGCGGTTGGCGGCTGGGAAGCAGCGGGGTGAAGCCTTCCCCGAGGGTTACGGGATCGGCGTCGGGCAGCACCGCGGCGTAGCGCCACATGTTCTTGGGCGCGCCGATAAGCGAGTCGCGCGAATGGTGCCAGCGGATCTCGTCAAGGTCGTAGCGAACATACAGAGGGCCGCCATCGATCGGACAGATGGTCGGGGCGGATTGCGGCGGTAGCATCTGACCACATTTGCTGCATTCAAAACCAAGAATCGTTGCCATCGCGAAACCCTCGCAAAAATCGCAGTGTAGCACTCCGCGTGCGCATCCGCAGTGAGCGTGAACGGCTGCTATAATCCGCGCAGTTTCCTGCGATGAGCGAGCCTTCCACTCCGCTGATGCGGCAATACACCGCAATCAAGAAAGAACATCCCAGCGCGCTGCTGTTCTTCCGCCTGGGCGATTTCTACGAGCTCTTCTTTGAGGATGCGGTGGTCGCCGCGCGCGAGTTGCAGATCACTCTCACTTCGCGCAACAAGGAAAAAGGCATCGCGATTCCCATGTGTGGTGTGCCGTATCATTCGGCGGAAAACTATATTGCCAAGCTGATCCGGCGCGGGTTCAAGGTCGCCATCTGCGAGCAGATGGAAGATCCGAGGATTGCAAAGAAACTGGTGAAGCGCGAAGTCACGCGCGTGCTCACTCCAGGAACCGCGGCCGACACGCAGCTTGGCTCCGAGGAAAACAACTTTCTGGCATGCGTGGCACGGGCAGGAGATTCGGCTGGTTTTGCCGCGCTGGATCTCTCGACCGGGGAATTTCGGGCCACCGAGTTTATCGGCCCGGATGCCGAGCGGCGCATCCGTGAAGAGCTGCTGGTGCTGCGTCCGCGCGAAGTGCTGTTCGCCTCATCGCTGCCGCTCTTCGAGCAGTCGCGTCCACTGGCCACGCAGGCCGCAGCGCTTCCGCGCATTGCCTCATTCGAAAATGCCAGCTGGGCGGAGACGCCACTGGAAGATTGGGTCTTCGCGCCCGACTACGCGATTCCGCAGGTGGAGAACCACTTTGGCGTGCTCTCGCTCGAAGGCTTTGGACTGGCGAACCGGGCCGCGGCTTCCTCCGCCGCCGGCGCGATTCTGCATTATGTCCGCACTACCCAGCGCGGCTCACTGGATCATGTCGACCGTATCGGATTTTATGAGCGGCAAAACTGCCTGGTGCTGGACGCGGTCACGGTCCGCAATCTTGAACTGATCGAGCCGCTGTTCTCCGGCTCGGGCGACAACGCGACGCTCTTCCGCTGCCTCGATTGCACCGTAACGCCGATGGGCAAACGCCTGCTTCGTGCGTGGATGCTGCGTCCGTCGATCAACCTTGCCGAAATCAACCAGCGATTGCAGGCCGTGGAAGCGATGGTCGGCGACCTGGTCGCGCGTGAAGAGCTGCGGCGATCGATGGAAGGCATTCTCGATCTCGAGCGCCTGCTCAGCCGCGTAACCCTGGAGACGGCCAATCCCCGCGACCTGCTGGCGCTGGCAGGATCGCTCGCCAAACTTCCGAAGGTCCGCAATTCGCTGGCGCACTTCTCTGCCCAGCGTTTGCAGGAACTCCATGCCCAGTGCGATGAACTCGCAGACCTGCGCGAGCGCATCGTGTCGTCTCTGGAAGACGAACCCCCTCTCACCTTGTCCGACGGCGGTGTGATCCGGGGGGGAGTGGATGCCGCCTTGGACGAACTGCGCGACCTCAGCCACAACAGCAAGCAATACATCGCGCAGATTGAGCAGCGCGAGCGCCAGCGCACGGGCATCGGCTCATTGAAAGTGAAGTTCAACAGCGTCTTCGGATATTACCTGGAGATTTCCAAATCTAACCTCCACCTGGCGCCCCCCGACTACGAGCGCAAACAGACGCTGGTCAATGCCGAGCGCTTCACCACGCCCGAGCTGAAAGAGTACGAAGCCAAGGTACTCGACGCGCAGGAGAAGATGGTCGAGATCGAGCGCCGGCTCTTTGCCGAACTGCGCACCGCGATTGCCAGCGAAGCGCGGAGGATCCGGCAAACAGCCTTAGCGGTGGCGGAGATCGACCTGCTGGCGTCGTTCGCGTTCCTCGCCGCGAACCGCAACTATTGCCGGCCGAAGCTGGATGAGTCCGGAGATCTTGAGATTGTCGAAGGTCGCCATCCGGTCATCGAGCAGCTGGAGATCAGCGGAGTCGCCGACCGCTTCGTGCCCAACGACATCTACCTGAACGGCACGACGCACTCGATCCTGCTGATCACGGGGCCGAACATGGGCGGCAAATCGACCTACCTGCGGCAGGCGGCGCTGGTGGTGCTGATGGCGCAGATGGGATCGTTCGTTCCCGCGCGTTCGGCACGGCTCGGGCTGGTCGATCGGATCTTCACGCGCATTGGCGCCGCCGACAACCTTGCGCGCGGCCGCTCGACCTTCATGGTCGAGATGACCGAGACCGCCGCGATTCTGAACACGGCGACACCGCGGTCGCTCATCCTGCTGGATGAAGTCGGCCGGGGCACCGCGACCTATGACGGGTTGGCGATCGCCTGGGCCGCGGTCGAATACATCCACGCCAACACGCGGGCGAAGACGCTATTCGCCACTCATTATCACGAACTGACGGAGCTGGCCGACCGGTTGAGCGGCGTCAAGAATTATCACGTGGGCGTAAAAGAGAGCGGCGGTGGAATTGTCTTTCTGCGCAAAGTGGAAGAGGGCGCAGCCGACAAGAGCTATGGCATCGAGGTGGCGAAGCTCGCCGGTCTGCCGAACGATGTAGTCAATCGCGCCCGCGAAGTGCTGGCCGAGCACGAGAACGCAGAACGCAGCGCAGTGAAGCATCTGGCGCACGACGAACCACCCGACTCCGGACCGATGCAGCTGACGATTTTCACTCCGCTCTCGCAGAAAATTGTCGACCGGCTGAAAGAAACGGACCTGGACCGCCTCAGCCCGCTGGAGGCGCTGAATCTGCTGCATGAGTTGAAAAAGCAACTGGAGTAGGTGCACCATCCTGCGTACCTGAATTCCTTCGTTCCACGCGTTACACTCATCTATTCTCATGACCTCCAAACGTTCTCAAGAACTTCGCCAGCAGGTCGGGCAGTTGCTGATTATGGGCTTCGATGGCACTGCTTTCTCGCAACGGCTGCGCGTGATGCTCGATAGCCTTCAGCCCGCGGGTATCATCCTCTTCAAGCGCAACCTGGAGCACGCCGAGCAGACGCATGCTTTGCTCAGCGGTGCGCAGAAGGGCGCCAAGAGCCCGTTATTCCTCTGCGTCGACATGGAGGGTGGCACAGTCGACCGCCTGCGCGACGTCATTGCGCCGATTCCGTCGGTCAGCGAAGTCGCGGCCACCGGGTCGAAAAAACTCTTCCGCAGGCACGGGCGGCTGATCGCCGAAGAGGTTCGCGCCATGGGCTTCAACACTGATTTCGCACCCGTGTTTGATCTGCGCTTCGAAGCTTCGAAAAACGTCCTTGGCTCGCGAACGGTTTCCGACAAGCCGAAGGCCACAATCGCTTATGCACGAGCGTTCCTGGGCGGTCTGCGCGACTCTGACGTGCTGGGCTGCGGCAAACACTTCCCCGGACTGGGCGAGGCCAACCTCGACTCCCACGCCGAGTTGCCCAAGATCGATAAGAAGTGGAAAGCGATGTGGAAGGAAGACCTCGCGCCTTACCGGAAACTTCAGCGCGACTTGCCGTTCGTCATGGTCGCTCATGCCGCTTACCCGCAGGTCACCGGTGACAATACACCGGCGTCGCTGTCGAAAAAGTGGATGAAGGACATCCTGCGGAAGAAGATCGGCTACAACGGGCTGATCATCACCGACGATCTCGACATGGGAGGTGTGCTGGCAGCAGCGTCGATCGAAGAGGCAGCGGTTGAGACGTTGCGTGCCGGGGCCGACATGTTCCTCGTCTGCCAGAAAGAAGAGAGCGTCCGGCGTGCCTTCGAAGCCGTGCTGAAGCAGGCCGAAGCCGACAAGAAATTTGCGGAACTCGTCGCCCGGAAAGCAGAGCGCGTGCTCGCGATGAAGAAGAAGTGCAAGCCGCTCAAGAAGAAAATGGCACCCGCTCCGAAGCAGAAGACGATCGAGCGCCTGACGCGCCGGATATGGCAGTTCAGCGAAGAGCTCCGCATGCGCGCCGTGTCCAGCGATGAGGTGGGCGGGTGATTGTCGCTGGAGTGATGAGCGGAACATCGGCCGACGGCATCGATGTGGCGCTCACTCGCATTCAGGGCCGCGGCTTCCGTTCGCGGCTGGAACTGCTCGCTCATTATCACTTTCCGTATCCCGGCGAAGTTCGTCGCACCATCCTGACCACCATGAACGCCGCTGCGGCGAGCGTCGCCGATCTCTCGCGGCTCAACTTTGTGCTTGGCGAACTCTACGCCGACGCCGTCCGCGCCGCACAGCGTCGAGCGCGGCTGGAGTGTCAGCTAGTCGGCTGTCATGGGCAAACGATCTATCACCAAGGCATGGTAAAGCCGTTTCTCGGTCGCCGCATCGCCTGCACGTGGCAGACCGGTGAAGGCGCCACACTGGCAGCAAGACTTGGAGTGCCGGTAGTCAGCGATTTTCGTCCCGCAGACATGGCAGCCGGTGGCAAGGGCGCCCCCCTGGTGCCCTTCCTCGACTACGTACTCTACCGGCATCGCCGCTACGGACGTGTGGTCCAGAATCTCGGCGGCATTGGGAATCTCACAGCGATTCCTCCGAGGGCTCAGCCGGAAGACCTCATCGCCTTCGATACCGGTCCCAGCAACATGGTGATTGACGCCGTCACCGAAAAGCTTTTTGGTAAGGCCTACGATCGCAACGGACGCTTGGCCGCGCGCGGCGAGCCGCTTGAGCGCGTGCTGCGCGAGTTGCTGCGCAATCCTTATTTCCGCCAGAAACCTCCGAAGACCGCCGGACGCGAGCAGTTCGGCCGCGAGTTCGTGCTTGAATTCCTGCGTCTTTGCCGTCGTGCCGATGACAACGACATCGTTGCGACCGCCACCGCCTTGACCGCACGTTCCATCGGCTTGGCGGTCCGCCGCTTCGTTCTCCCGATGGTCGAGCCACCTGCGCGCTTCCGCGAGTTCGTTGTCTCCGGCGGCGGAACAAAGAACGCGACCCTGATGCGTATGATCCGCGAGGAACTGGCGCCGTTGAAGATTCGCGTGCGGACGACGGACGACCTCGGTATGCCATCGGAGGCCAAGGAGGCGGCGGCTTTTGCGCTGCTGGCATATCAGACATGGCGACGGTTGCCGTCGAATGTGCCTTCCGCAACGGGAGCGGATCGGCCAGCAGTTCTGGGCAAGGTCAGCTATGCATAGCCGGGAACTCACCACAGAGGCACAGAGACACAGAGAAGGAAATATCTCGAAGTCGTTCGATCGGCACTCGGCATCAGTTCAAATCGGTTTTCTATATCAGTTTGTTTCTCTGTGCCTCTGTGTCTCTGTGGTGACCCTTCTTTCCGCCTGTTCCCACAAACCCGATCCCAACACCCTGGTGATGATCATCGAGAGCAGCCCTCTGAATCTTGATCCCCGGGTTGGGGTGGACGGGCAATCGCAGAGAATCGATGAATTGCTCTTCGATCCGCTGCTCCGTCACGATGACAAGTTCGAATTGCAGCCCGCTCTGGCGGAACGCTGGGAGATCCCCGACCCGCTCACCTACGTCTTTCATCTTCGCCACGGTGTTCGCTTTCACAACGGGCAGCCGCTCACGTCGCGCGATGTGAAGTGGACCTTCGACTCACTGATCAAGGGCACGATCCGCAGCCCGAAGGCAAGCACCTTCGCATCCGTCAGCCATATAGACGCGCCCGACGACTATACCGTCGTCTTTCACTTGAAGCAGCCGTATGCGTCACTGATGTGGAATCTCTCGGGAGCAGCAGGCATCGTTCCTTATGGCAGCGGAGAGGACTTCAATCGTAAGCTTATCGGTACGGGACCGTTCCGCTTCGTCAGCGCGCAGCAAGACCGGGATGTCATGATCGAACGCAATCCCGATTATTGGTCCACGCCGCCGAAAATCCCGCGCGTGTATTTCAAGGTCATCCCTGACGCAACCACCCGCGCGCTGGAGTTGCGCAAGCAAAGCGCGGATGTGGCCATCAACTCATTGGTGCCGGACACGGTCATCACTTTGGAGCGCGACCGCAACCTGACGGTGATGCAGGCTCCCGGCACGATCTACACCTACATGGCGCTGAACGAGCGGGATCCGATTCTGAAGGACGTGCGCGTGCGACAAGCCATCGCTTACGCACTCAATACGCAGCCCATCATCCATTACCTGTTGCGCGACGAAGCGCGCCCTGCCTACAGCATCCTGCCGCCGCAACACTGGGCTTACGATGGCGACGTCGAACGCTACCCGCACGACCCGGAGAAGGCCCGCCAACTACTCGATGAGGCCGGATACCCGGTGAAGAATGGCGTTCGTTTCCACATCACCATGAAGACTTCGACTGAGGAGTCGACGCGCTCATTAGCAGCGGTATTCCAGCAGCAGTTACACGAGGTTGGTATCGCGCTCGACATTCGCTCGTTCGAATCGGCGACTTTTCTGGCGGACGTGATCAAGGGTGCTTATCAGATCCATGCGCTGCGCTGGATTGGCGGCAACCAGGATCCGGACATGTTCGAAAACGTCTTCGCGACCTCAAGCTTCGCGCCCAAGCGCGCCAATCGTACGTTCTATTCGAATCCGCAAGTGGATGAACTCATTCAGGAAGGGCGCAGCACGCTGGATCAGGCCAAGCGGAAGGTTATCTACGACAAGATCCAACAGATCGTAGCCCGGGATTTGCCGTACATCAACCTCTGGTATTTGGATAACGTGCTCGTACACACGAACCGGGTGCACGGCATCGAACTGTCGCCGGCGGGGAATTACGATTTTCTGAGAACAGCTGAATTGGTGCAGTAGCCGCACCGAATATGCGGCGGGCGAAGCCGACTGCGGACAGCGATGATCGCCTTAGAGGCGGGCTGACGCCAACTCTGCCCGAATCTCTCCTACGCCGAATCGTGAAGCGAGGACATCCCGAAGCGCGTCCCCTTGAAGGGACGATAGGAGACCGTCTGGCGCTGACGCTCTTCCTGGTGGCACTTCAAACACAGCGGCCGGGTATACTCCAGCGCCATCTGAAGATCCTCAGCCGGCAGGTCGCGAAGCTCAAAGAGTTCATGATCCTGGTTGAGCACGGCCAACCGGCTCTGGCGCCAGTCCGTCCGGAGTTATGGCACGCGTGCAGATGGCGCAGCTTTTATCTTCCATCCACTTCGATAGCAAACGCTGCAGGTTTTCCGGCGACGCATCGAGCTGCATCAGGCATTCCTGCCCGCAGTCGCCCTTCTCCGGCCAGCGCGAGCACGATGAAAGGCGCGAATGCTCCTGGCCGCGCAGGGCCATACGATAGGCGTATTTACGATCGACCTCGACGTCGACGGGCAGCCCGGTCTCAGGACATTTCACCGACTGCCGACCACGGTTCTTGTAGTACTCGGTGAGGCTGAGGGCCACCGGCGCACCGGTTACCAGAACGGCCGCGAGGAAGAACAGGACGAAGGGAAAAATCGCGAAGGTCAAGTAAGTTGACATGTAGCACCTGCGGCCGCGGGAGCAGCCTTGCTGCCTTTGTACCGCTCATGTCACAACGATTCAGTGATGTGGCTCACAGGCAGTTGTGACGCGGAAAACAGGGAAGAAGAGTCTTGGATATCAGGACAGCACGGTTTTTTCCAGTGCGAACCAACCGCAGATCCCTCGGCTTCGCTCGGAATGACAATTCTCAAGAACTTGCCGGCACTTCATTCCAAACCTTCGTTTGGCCTTCTGTCGGAGAGCTTATTCCGCCGGCGGCTCGGGCACAAACCGGTAGCCCACGCCGCGCGCGGTCAGCAGGTGCTGCGGATGCGCCGGGTCTTGCTCGATGTACTTACGCAAACGGACGATGAAGTTGTCGATCGCCCGGGTATCGGTGTCCTCGTGCAGGTTCCACACTTCTTCGAGAATCTGCTTGCGCGAGACAATGCGCCCGCTATTGCGAATCAGGTAGCGGAGCAGCTCCGCCTCCATCAGCGTGAGGCGAAAAATCTTGCCGTTCGCGCGCAACTCCAGGGTGCCGAAGTCAACCTGCTTGCCGGAAAATTCGAAGACATCAAACTCCCGTAGAGATTCGGACTGCTTGGATTCGGCGATGCGCGCCTCGGCGGGCGGATCGGTGAGCAGCGTTTGCCCCCAATCGCGGCGGCGCAGCAGGCTGCGAATGCGTGCCAGCAGAATTGCCAGATCGAAGGGCTTGGGCAAGTAGTCATCGGCTCCGGAGGCGAAGCCTTTCAGAACGTCTTCGGGACGCCCGCGGGCGGTCAGCATCAGCAGCGGAACGTAATTGCTGGCCTTGCGCAGCTCAGTGGCGACGGTGAAACCGTCTTTGCCGGGGAGCATGACGTCGAGCACCACTAGGTCGAATTCACCGCGCTCTTTCAGCAGGAGATCGAGGGCGCTCTCGCCATCACCAAGAACCTTGATGTGATAGCCCTCGGCTTCCAGGTTGAACTTCAGGCCGCGAGCCAGGTGCTCTTCGTCTTCCACCAGCAGAATATCGTTCACTACGAGTTCCTCGGCAGCTCAATGGTAACAGTGGTTCCGCGGCCGGTGCCCTCGCTTTCGGCGCGCGCATCGCCGCCATGACGGCGCGCAATCGCACGCACGATGAACAAGCCAAGCCCGCTGCCCTTCACTTGCGAGCTCGGATTGATTACCCGATAGAAGCGCTTGAACACCCGCTTCAACTCACCGCGAGGAATGCCGATGCCGTTGTCATGAACGCGAATCTGCACTTGCTCGAGATCCGGAGTCACGACGCCAACGCGGATGACCGGCTCTTTGGGCGAGTACTTCACGGCGTTATCGATCACGTTGGTCAACGCAGTAAAGAGTTCCTCGCGGTCGCCCACTACGTTCAGCCCATCGGATGGCCGCCCGTCGCCTGTCCAGTCAAGGGCCTCGGGCTTCAGATGATGCCGGGCTCGCGCCAGATCGATCGCTTCCTGCACCATCGGACCGACAGCAACTTCCGTGCGCGAGAGGACCGCGTTTTTCTGTGTGACGCGCGCGGCGCGAAGCACGCCCTCGACGGTCCCGATCAGGCGCTGCGTATCGTCAAGCATTACCTGGTAAAACTCCTGACGCTTTACATCGTCGAGATCGCGCTTTTGCAGAGTCTCGAGATAGAGGCGAATGGAGGTGATCGGCGTCTTCAGCTCGTGGGTGACGGCGTTCAGGAAGCTGTCCTGCTGCTCGTTGCGGCGCACCTCGCGCACCAGAAAGATTGTGTTGAGGATGACCCCGGCGATAATGAATCCGAAGAAGATGACGCCCAGGATCAACGGAACGATTTCGCGCCAGTTGAGAATGATCCAACTGGTGCTGAGGACCGTAGCTGCGACCGCGATGCACACGCCCAGCGTGACAAACACCGCGATCTTCGAAGTGCGGCTGATAGGGCGCATAGTTTAGTGGCCAGTGCCAAGTTTGGCAGTTACAACAAAAGCAAGTAAAACACTGGCGGCTGGCTACCGGCTACTTCAGTCCTGCCTGCGCCAGCATCTCCTCAAACTGGTGGCGCGTGCGCATGTCGATCGACTGCGCGACCAGCTTTCCGTTGCGGTCGTAGACGAAGCTCTTGGGAATTCCGTCCACCTCGAAGAGCTTGCCGATTTTCTGGCCCGGATCAAGAAATATCGGATAGGTGATCTTTCGCTCTGCAATAAAGGGCGCGACCTTCTCCGTCTCGTCGTCCTGCGAAAGCGCGAGGATGACGAAGCCGCTGTCCTTGTATTGGTTGTAGAGCGCTTCAAGATCGGGCATCTCCTTCTGGCACGGCGGACACCACGTGGCCCAGAAGTTCACCATCACGACCTTGCCTTTCAGATCTTTCAGCGTCCACGACTTTCCGTTCAGATCGGTGAGCGTGAAGTTGATGTCCTGACGCTTGGCGTCGTCTGCTTGGAGCTTCGCCATGGCCGCTTTGTACTGCGGCGCGTCGCAGTTGACCTGCATGTGCTCATAGCGGGCCAGTTCAGCCAATACGACGTAACCGCCGGCGGGCTGCGCTTTCTCTTCCGGCGGAGGTTGCTGTTGCAGCGACTGAGCCAGAGTGTTGGTGACTTCCTGCAACGTCTGCTGTCCGAAATCGCCTTCGGTGGCGCGGCTGGCCAGGTATTCCGCCAGGCCCAGCTTGTTGGGTGAAGATGCCGGCAGCGCTCGGATTTCTAAGGCAACATCTTTGGTTGTCTTGGCGCGGACGTCATCCGGCAGGCTGCGCAGCGACTTGATCTGGGCATAGATGGGCTGCTCCTGGGCCGTATAGACGGGAGCCTGCTGCTGTTGGGCGGACGCTAGCCCCGCGAATAGTGCAAGAAGAAGAAATGCTTTGTGCGCAACGCGGATCATCTACGTGATCTCCTGTCGGCCATTGTAGACGCAGCAAGCAAAAAGGGCGGCACGGATGCCGCCCTCTTGGAGAAGAAGTGTTTCGAATTAGTCGCCGCTATAGACCGGAAGCGCTTCCGTCTCGACTGCCGGCGTGTCCTTGCCGATTTCCTTCACACGCGAGGAGCCCAGCTTGGGCAGCTTCACATCCCAGATCAGACCCAGCGCCTGGAAAGCCTTGATGCCGTACCAGTTCAGATCGAACTCATACCAGGCTAAGCCGTGGCGCGCCGACTGCGGATGGGCATGGTGATTGTTGTGCCAGCCTTCGCCGAAGCTCAGGTAAGCGACCCACCACAGATTGCGCGAGTCGTCATCGGTAGCAAAGCGTTTGGAGCCCCACATGTGCGTCGCCGAATTCACGAACCACGTCGAATGCAGGAGGAACACCGTGCGCAAGAAGACGCCCCACAGGACGAACTTCCAGCCGCCCACGATGAGCAGGATGACGCCCAGCGCGGTGATCGGGACCCAGTGATACTCGCTGATCCAAAGATGAAACTTGTCCTTGCGGAGATCGGGAACGTAGGCGAGCAGTTCGGTGCTCTTGTTGTGGAAGCTCTTTCCGGTAAGGATCCAGCCCATGTGCGCCCAGAATCCGCCATCGCGCGGCGAATGCGGATCGCCCGGCTTGTCGGTGATCTGATGATGGACGCGATGCGTCGCCACCCAGAAGATCGGTCCGCCCTCGAGCGCCAGCGTCGCACAAACAGTCAAGAAGTACTCCACCCACTTCGGGCACTTGAAGCCGCGATGCGTCAGCAGCCGGTGATAGCCCATTCCGATGCCCAGGCTGCCCGCCACCCAGTAGAAGAACAGTCCGACGAAGAACGCTTTCCAGCTGAAGAAAAAGAGCGCAGCCAGTGCGCCGAGATGGAAGGCGACCATGAAGCCGGTGGTAATCCAATTAACGCTAGTGTCCTGATCTTTCGGTGCCATTTTTCCCCTAAGTTGATGATTGCCATCCTCCGCGAGAGCGGATGGAGTAATTCCAGACTAACAACTCATGCGGCAAGCGAATGTAATACTTTTGTCACCGGGGCTTGTGACGGAGAGCAGCGATCTAGAGGAAAGCTGCGGGAAGATTGACGATCGGCCGGACCAGACCGGTCGGCAGATGCAGTTCCGAAACGTAGTAGTTGATTGACGCTTTGTCGCGGGAGAAGCCGGCCACAACGTGCAGACACTCGTGGCTGTCCGCAAACGAGAGCAGGCGCGAAATCCAGACATCGAGGTTGCGGTCGGGCAGATGCAGCGTCTCGCGATCGACCACATGCGTCTCGCGGCCGCTCCTGAGGTCGAGGACGCGAACCGCTTCCCAATTCGCTCCCGGCCATTCGTTGCCGGCGTCTCCCGATTGAAGTGAGTGCCGCAGTGTGTTGTAGGCAAGCAGCGGATGAGAGCACAAGACTGTCGGATCTTCCTGTGAGATGGATTCGCCCGGCGATCCAATGAGCTCGTATCGTTCGCCGCCGACCGAGCGGGCGTACAACCGGTCGGGCCCTCGCCCTCGAGTCGCCTGCGTCTGCACGATCAGTGTGTCTGCCGGTGGGCAATACAGGAGAGCCCTGAAGCTGTATCCTGCTGGGATTCCCATCTCTTCAAAACTTTTGAGCTGCATATCGGCGTTCCCTACTTCGTCGGCTTCCCCTTCGTCTCAGTCGGCAGAGTCATCCCGTAGAGAAGCACCTGGCGAGCTTTGTTCATGATTTCCTGATCATAACCTTCCATGATGAGGAGGTCGTTGTCATGTCTCTCGAGGATGATCGGGCCCTCGCTGCTCGTGGCCGCCATCGTGGTGCAGAGTTCAGGCTTCGAACTCGCAGCTACCTCTGCGCACCGAGATGTCCACTTCGCATTGCCCTGGTAACGCTGGGAAAGATTGTCGGCATACAGTCGCGCGAAATCGCTCGCCGCTTCCGGCGAATCCCAGCGCGAGAAGTACAGCATCGCAATCTGGTCCTTCGGAGCGTTCTTCGCCTGGGCTGCGTAGTAATAGCCGCCCCGCCAGTGACGGTAGTAGTTCGGCGGATCCTTCACCCCGTACTGTTTGGCCAGCAGGTAAATGTCGAACTCGCCCATGCCGCCGAAGTCGAAGCGCGTGTAGTTCGGCGCAACCATCTTGTCCAGATCCGGAATCGTAAGCTGCGGCACGACCTGGTGCAGAAGATAGGTCTCCGGCTGCATAATCTGCCGCGTATCGACCGGAGGATCCTTTAACAGTCCCGGGAACGCCGCATCCTTGCCGCGGTTGGCTAGCACGGTACGCACGAAGTCGAGGCCGAAGGTGTACGGCATCAGCAGGGATTCCTTCAGGAACAGCGGCGCCTGGGAAAAGACGGGAGAGTCCTTGCTGTCGCCCATGCTGGCGCGTACGGCGTCGACGAACTCCGGTGCAGTCAGAATGTTCTTGTTCATCGGAGCCAGCGTGTAGTCGAACCAGACCACCTGCGCCTGGCCTTCGGTCACGCACTGACGCGCGGTCTGCGCCTCTTCGACGAAATATTCCTGCTGATCGGGCAGGGCCGCGTCGTCTTTGGCGCCTGCCAGCTCCCACTTGTCCAGACCATTGACCTGCTGGTCCTGCAAGGCGTGGGTCAACTCGTGGGCGAGCACCGGCTTTTGCGCGTCGACGGGCAGCCAGTCGAGCAGATTTACGCTCTTCGTCCGGGGATCGTAATACGCGGCCACCTGCTCGGCCATCAGCTTCACGAACTCGGCGTGCAGATCGTAGCCCTTGGGCAGCAGCCCGAACTTAGTCAGAACGAGCTTGGCCTGTTCCAGCCGCTTCTCGTCCTTGTCGTCTTTCATGCGCTTGTCGACGTAGTGCTCAACCTGCTCGCGCGTGATGAGGTTGCGCTTCACCTTGTGCTCGATCGGCATGCCAGTATCGCCGCTGACAAAGCCGAGAATCTCGTCGACCGAACGGAACAGGTCTTTGGCCTGCTGCTTGGTGATGTGCGTCTCGGGCTCAGGCTGGTCGTTGTTCTGAGCGGCGCCGGGCTGCGAAGCCGAGCCGCTCTGTTGATCCTGAACCGTTACACCGGCGCCGGGTACATTCTGGGTAGACGAGCCGCTCGGCTGTGCGTTCTGCGGCTGAGACGGAGTCGCGGGTTGCTGCGGTTGAGAGCTCGAGGGCGGGGACGGTGGCGTTTGCGGCTGCGAAGGAGAAGATTGGGGCCAAGCCGTCGTTGCCAGGCACAAACAGACAACGGTCGCCAAGCAGGCGCTCTTCCAACGACGCACAATTAGAAAATGGACCAAATGGCTGAGGGTCATGCAGTGGACTAAGGATACAGGAGAAAGGTAAGGGTCGGCTGACCGGGGGCGCCCTAGCCCAAAACCAGGGCTGGAACGGGGCACCCTGTTTCTCTCCCTGTTGTTGTGATTTCGACCTCTCGTAAATCCGAGTGCCCCGTTCTACGCCCTCTTTTGGCGTAGGGCGGGTCCGTCAGGGACACCCCGCCCAATCACATTGCGTAGTATGCAGTATCACGTCACGATTCTCTTTCTTTTCCTATTGTTGGATATATGCCGGATGGGCTGGTTCGAATTCAAGGCGGCGGTGATACCCACTTCATCACCTTTAGCTGTTACCAGCGCCACGCCCTTCTCTCTTCCACACGAACTCGAGAGATCTTCGAGCGATCATTGGAGAAAGCCCGGGAGAAGTATCGGTTTCAATTGTTCGGATACGTAATCATGCCGGAACACATTCATCTCTTGATGAGCGAACCCCAGAACGGCGCTTTGGCCAGCGCGATTCAAGCCATCAAACAATCGGTCTCGCGCAAGTTCTTAACCGGCGACGGACATTTCTGGCAAGAACGCTATTACGACGTCAATGTCTTTACGAATAAAAAGCACGTCGAGAAGCTTCGATACATCCATCGCAATCCTGTCGCACGAGGACTGGTCGAGAAACCGGAAGATTGGCAGTGGAGCAGTTTCAATCACTACGCAACCGGCGTTCAGGGTGTGGTCGAGATCGCTTCGCCCTGGAACGCGTTCAGTCGGGAGCGAGACGGCATAGTTCCAACAGTTAAAGTCCGACCCGCCCTAGCCCAAAATCAGGGCTAGAACGGGGCGCCCGGGTTCTCTCGCCTTCGTTGTCATGACGCATGCTGAATCCGGGGTCCGGTCTGGGTGCCCCGTTCTACGCCCTCTTTTGGCGTAGGGCGGGCTAGCCAGAACCTTCCCTGCGGCTTTACACTGCTCACCGTCCTCTGGCAAAGTAAATGGTGGAAACGCAATCGATCGTCGTCCTCGACTTCGGCGCGCAGTATTCGCAGCTTATCGCCCGCCGCATCCGCGAACAGAACGTCTTCTCCGTTGTCCTTCCCTGCACCGCCACACTGGAAGAGATTAAAAGCTACTCGCCTGCCGGCATCGTCTTGTCGGGCGGACCTTCGTCCGTCTATGACGCCGACGCGCCGCCGGCTGACGAGCAGGTGCTGCATCTCGGCCTGCCTGTGCTCGGCATTTGCTACGGCTTGCAGTTCATGGTGTACAAACTTGGCGGGAAGGTCCGCGCCGCCGACAAGCGCGAGTACGGCCATGCCGAGGTGGAGCTGCTAAGCAACGACTCTCAGCTCTTCAAGAGCCTGCAAGGACCGGTAGCGGTCTGGATGTCGCACGGCGATGAAGCATTGGAGCTCCCGACCGGCTTCGAGTTGGTCGCCAAAACGTCGAACGCCGTGGCTGCCATTCAATATCCCGCGAAGAAATGGTATGCGGTGCAGTTCCATCCCGAAGTGCACCACACGCCGCAAGGCACGGAGATCCTGCGAAACTTCGTCTTCGATATCTGCGGCCTCAAGCCGACGTGGAGCCCGCTGAGCTTTATCGAAGAGACGATCGCCAGCGTGCGTAAAACCGTCGGCTCGGGACGCGTGATCTGTGGCCTTTCCGGCGGCGTGGACTCGTCGGTCGCGGCCGAACTGGTGCATCGAGCGGTCGGCGATCAACTGACCTGCATCTTCGTCAACAACGGCGTGCTACGCAAAAATGAGTTCGAGAACGTGCAGAAGAACCTGCGCGAAAAGCTCGGGCTGAAAATCGATGCCGTCGATGCCACTGAGCGTTTCTTAACGAAGCTGGCGGGCGTCACCGAGCCGGAGAAGAAGCGCAAGATCATCGGGAACGAGTTCATTGCCGTCTTCGAGGAAGAGGCACACCGCATCGAGCAGATCGAAGGCAAGGTGGACTGGCTGGTGCAGGGGACTTTATACCCCGACGTGATCGAGTCGCGCTCTGTGCGCGGCCCGTCGCAGGTCATCAAAAGCCATCACAACGTCGGCGGCCTGCCTGAGAAGATGAAGCTCAAGCTCATTGAGCCGCTGAAAGAGCTGTTCAAAGACGAGGTCCGTCGCATCGGCCGCGATCTGGGCATGCCCGAAGACATCCTCCAGCGCCAGCCCTTCCCGGGACCTGGTCTTGCCGTGCGCATTCTCGGCGAAGTCACCGCTGAGCGCGTGGCGCTGCTGCAGGAGGCCGATGACATTGTTGTCTCCGAGATCAAGCGCGCCGGGCTCTACAACAAGGTGTGGCAGTCATTCGCCGTGCTGCTGCCGGTGATGTCGGTCGGCGTGATGGGCGACATGCGCACCTACGCTTACACCTGCGCCATCCGAGCGGTGCATTCCGAAGACGGCATGACCGCCGACTGGGTCGACCTGCCGCACGAGGTGCTGAAGACCATCTCCAGCCGCATCGTGAACGAAGTGAAGGGGATCAACCGCGTGGTCTACGACATCACGTCGAAGCCGCCCGGGACGATCGAGTGGGAGTGAAGAAGGCCGCTTTTCGCGATTCGCTTTTCGCAGGGCTGTGAGCTGTCGGATCTCGGATCTCGGCTGCTTTCGGCCAAAGCCGATACTGATCTTTACCATTGCGTAGGCGCTGCCCCTACAGGCAATATCCCGTCCCGCCTAAGGGACGACTTAGCTAAACCCAGGACATAGTACTGGGTACGATTTCCCCCGGAAGCCTCACGGTCCCGCGGGGGACAGTCTGGGTGTGACCGTTCAAGGGCATCCTTGACCTACGGCGCTCCAAATTCAACATGAAGAAGCTCTGGCGGGACCGCTCGATTTGGTAAAAAATAAAGACAGTAATTAATCTTGACTATCAACATTGGCGACCGTATTCTCTCCTGCATGCCCGACGAAAAGCCTTGGTACGAGACAATTGCCCTACCTGCGCTACTCCGGCATGGGCGCACCACCTACGGCTCCGCCATGCGTAAAGCCCTCGACGAAGCCGGATACGATGACATCCCCGGCAACGGCTTGTATGTCATAGGCGGGCTGGCTCTGGGCGTTCCAGACATCCCTCTCGGCCAGTTGATCAAGGAGCTGCGCATCTCGAAGCAGGCAGCTGGTCAGTTAGTCGATGCGCTGGTGACCCGCGGCTATCTGGAGCGCTCCGTCGACAAGGACGACCGCCGCAAACTAACCGTCACGCTGACTGAGCGTGGCAAGGCTGCGGCTGAGGTTCAACGCGCTGCCCGCGAGAAGGTTGACGCCGAACTGATCGCCAGCGTCGGTGAAGACGACGTCAACCGCACCCGTCGCACGCTCGCGGTACTGATTGACATCGGCCAGCAGGCGGGAAAGTCGGAGAGCGATGAGGAGTAGCGGCTAGCAACTCGAAGTTATCTTTGAAGAAGGCGCACTACTCATTCCTGACATTCCGGGTGAGTGCGAGCCGACCCGCCTGGTTGTGACGCGGCTCATACGCTCGGGCGCCGGTCTGTGATAAACAAGAGAGTACGGAGCCGGTCGAAGAGCCGGCACGAGTCTAGACTATGAGCCATTTCTTCCTGCGGAGTATGGGCTCCGCCCTTTCGCCCGTAACTCTCACCTCCCCCGCATTTCTCCATCTACCTACAAATAATCTCAGGGAGGCGGCATGTTAAGGTCGGCCTTCATCGCGCTCTCCGAAAGCAAGTCGCTGCGCAACTTCGCCGAAAAATCACCCCTGGGCATGAAGTTCTCCAAGCGCTTCGTCGCCGGGACGCATCTGCACGACGCCGTGCATGAGACCGAAGTTGTCAACGGCTGGGGCGCCGGCGTCAGTATCGACAATCTCGGCGAAAACGTCACCAACGCCGACGAGGCCAAGCACAGCGCCGATCTCTATCACCGCATGCTCGACGAGATCCACGGGCGTAAGCTGAACGCCAACATCAGCCTCAAGCTCACGCACATGGGGTTGGACGTTGACGAGAACCTGGCGTTTCGCCTGGTCACCGAACTGGTGGACCACGCCACCCAGATCAACAACTTCGTGCGCGTCGACATGGAGGGCTCGCCCTACACGCAGCGCACCATCGATTTCGTGCGCGGGCTTCATCGCGAGGCCGGACACGCCGGCAAAGTCGGCACGGTCATCCAGTCGTATCTGTTTCGCAGCGAGAAAGACGTGAACGACCTGCTGTCGGAGCGCATCCGCATTCGCCTGTGCAAGGGCGCATATAAAGAGGCCCCGGAGATCGCGTTTCCGAAAAAAGAGGATGTCGACGCCAACTACCTGAAGCTGGCGCGCACGCTGATGAAGAGCGGCGTCTATCACGGCATTGCGACACACGATGAGAAGATCATCGCTGAGCTGAAACAGTTCGCGAAGGCGGACAACATTCCGAACTCGGCATACGAGTTCCAGATGCTGCACGGCGTCCGCCGCGATCTGCAGCAGCAATTGGTGCGCGAAGGCTATGGCTTGCGTGTGTATATTCCGTTCGGGTCGGAGTGGTATCCGTACTACATGCGCCGCCTGGCCGAGCGCCCGGCCAACGTGCTGTTCATCGCGAAGAATATGTTCCGGCAGTGAAGCAGTGGCTAGTGGCTAGCAATTATGCTGGTACCAAGTCGTCTGTTTCCGCTCGCGAATTTTTTGGTTGTGACCTCCTGAGCACAGCAGCGCCTGCATTTCGGCGTTGCGGAGTCGAAGGACCGCCACAGTAGTAAATCTCCTTGAATACCTACTGGTCGGACTTGCCCTCCTCTTCGGTGGGCACGGAGCTACTTGTGCAATGGCGATTTATCGTCAGCTATTTTCTAGCGACTGTTCCTCCGCTCAAACCAATTTCAACAGAGTTACCCCATCGGGTCTTATGGGTCAGCAGGCGGTTGTCTTCCGAAAAGCTGAAGCTGCCTCTCTCAAACCACAACGGCGTTGCATCCGTTACCATGATTACTTTCGGGAACTTGTCAGAAAGCCAGATTTCTCCAAGCGTGACACTTTTCACAAGAATGCTGGTTTCCGGGCCGTCGCCCATCCGATCACCGGGATGATAGCGTCGTTTGTAGATCCACAAAGCACTGTCACCGGGAGCGGCGGCGTTCTGATTTAGCAGGACCATGAATTCCCCATCATCCGAGACCAACGGGACTGCACAATACGGCAGGGGATGCGAATTCTTTTCTGTAAGGATTACGTCCCACACCTGAAATTCCCAGTAAGTCGCTCCTGCTGCGAAACCGTTGGCCTGGTTTAGGGCGTCGGTTTTGGTTAAGACTTGAAAACTGACTTGCTGTATTTTCTTTCCGCCGCTGTGATCAGCGGCTCCTTCCACTTGAATGTCTCTGAGGACAAGAAAGTTCCCGTTCTTCGAACTGGCCGCCTTCGGGCAAGAAGGAAGAGGCGAGGCCAGCACGGGTACAACGCTCGCCAGAAACAGATACGGAAGAAGCAAAGCCCGGTATTTCATGGCACCACTCTACCCCTTGAACCTCATGGATGCAGATAGCGAGCGTAAATCAGGCCATTACGCAGGTTACATGGAACGGTATACTCGGCCTCATAACTTGCGAAATGGAGATTCACCACTCCTATTTCTTGCACAGCGGTGGCACAGTTGAGTGCGGTGTTCGATCTGATTTCTCGTCCAACTTCTTCGCCCATGTCGGCGCATTGGCCTTTAATGCTGGCGGTTGAGCATTGGTATCAGCTCGTTGGACAAGGCGGCCTGTCTTAACTTCATAAAGTGTGTATTCCCCGACATACGTTCCGTGAAGTGGCCCAGATATCATTCCGACCAATTTGCCGCTGTCGAAGAACATCCAATCCCAGATCGCTTGTCCCGGCCAAATCCGTTGAATGATCGATCCAGATCGAAACAGTACAAGGGCGTTATCGTAGTCTTCTGTCCAACCAATCGTTTGCCGATCCTCCGCGAGTTGAGCCTCAAAAATACCTTCCTGGTTACCTTTATCTAGCGTTTTAGGAGGAAGCGATTCAACAAACCGGCTTTCGTCGCTGTAAACAATCTGAAGCGGACCTGTTTCGTAGGCCGATCCCGGAGCGGCCTCGGCGACACAGTACTCGACGATAAACGCTCCAGGTCTAGGCGATTTGCTTTCCTTTGCTTGGATTTCAGGAGACGTGGCCGCGTTTCTTGTCTGGGCAGTCGATGCCGGCGAGAGCATCGCCGTGCCTAAGAGAAGTGTTGCACAGGGCCTCATCAATTTCATGACACCACGATAGTCCTTAGACTGCGCAATTTGTCTGTGACAAGATGATTGCGGAACAGGATTACATAAGCTATCCCAAACGCATGCCCTCCGCCGCCGAGGAGTTTGGCGAAGGGGAACTGGCTACCGGCTACTGACGGCTGGCTAGTGACGGCTGACTGCTGGCAACTGCCTCACTTCAGCTTTGCCCCAACCGGCACATCCTCCAGAAATCCCGCCAGCACCGGCAAACCTTCTTCACCGTACGACGCGGCGACGATCATGCCGTTCGACTCCAAACCACGCAGCTTGCGCGGCGCAAGATTGGCGACGATCACGACTTTGCGTCCGATGAGCTTCTCCGGATCGTAAGCTTTGGCGATACCGGCAACAATCTGCCGAACCTCGTTCCCCAAGTCGACTTCCAGGCGCAGCAGCTTGTCCGCGCCCTTCACCTTCTCCGCGACTTTTACTTCAGCGACGCGGAGTTCGACCTTGAGGAAGTCATCGATGGTGATGGTATTTCCCGCTCCCACCCTGTCGCCAACGGAAGGCGACGAGGATGGGGCACCCGCGGGCGAGCCCGGCAGCGCGGCTCCGCCTTCGGCCTTCTGTACCGGCGAAGCTGCATCAGCCGGCGTTGTGCTGGTTACCTGTGTGGTCTTGGTTTCCGTACCCTTCGATTCGCTGGGTGCCCCATCCTTTTCGCCTTCTTTTGGCGAAAGGGTTGGCTCGGAGCGCTGCTGTTCCATCTGTTGCATCCTTTCGATCATGCTCTTGTCGGCGCGTGGGAAAACCGGCTCCACTTTGCCCAGCTTGGTGCTGATCTCCAGCTGGCCCCAGGTCAGGCCGCGCAAGTCGAACTTATCGATCTCGCCCAGACCCAGCTGGCGCCAGATTTTGCTGGTCGATTCCGGAATTACCGGATGCGCCAGCACAGTGACGATTCGCAGCGCTTCCGCGGCGTTGTATAAGATCGTCGCTAGCTGTGCTCGCGAATCAGCATCCTTTTCTTCCGCCAGCGACCAGGGATGGGTCTCCGCGATGTAACCATCCACCACCCCGATGAAGAACCACAACTCCTTGAGCGCTCCGGAAAAGTCGAACTTCTCGAACTTCTCGTTGAACTGCTGGATGGCAACCTCAGCCTGACGCTTCAGCGCGCCTTCCTGCTCGACAAAACCCGGATTGAGGGCTGCGGCCTTGCTTGGGTACGGAACCTCGCCATCGAAGTAACGCGTGATCATCGCCAGCGTGCGGCTCGACAGGTTGCCAAGCCCATTCGCCAGATCGCCATTGAAGCGCTGCACTAGGGCGTCGAAGCTGAACGAGCCGTCCTGCCCGAAGACAATTTCGCGCAGCAGGAAATAGCGCAGTGCATCTTGCCCTAGGGTGTCGAGGATGGTTTCGCTGCGCACGATGTTGCCGCGCGACTTCGACATCTTGCTCTCTTCGAACAGCAGCCAGCCGTGTGCCTGAATTGACTTCGGCAGCGGCAGATCGGCAGCCAGCAGGAATGCCGGCCAGTACACGCAGTGGAAGCGCACGATCTCCTTGCCGATCATGTGAACGTCGGCGGGCCAGTAGCGCTTCAATTTCTCCTGGTCTTTCGGATCGTCAGAGCCGAAGCCGAGCGCGGTCATATAATTCGCCAGCGCATCCAGCCACACGTAGATGACGTGCTTGGGATCGCCGGGCACCGGGATGCCCCATTTGAACGAGGTGCGGCTCACCGACAGATCGCGCAGGCCGCTCCGCACAAAGGCGATTACTTCGTTACGGCGCGTCTCCGGACGGATGAAGTCCGGGTGTTCGGCGTAGTACTTCAGCAGCCGCTCCTCCATGGCCGACAGCTTGAAGAAGTAGTTCTCCTCGTGGACGGTTTCCGTCGGACGACCGCATTCCGGGCAGGGCGCGCCCGGTCCGACCGCATCGACGTAGAGTTCGTCGAACACGCAATATTGGCCGCTGTACGAGCCCTTATAGATGTAGCCGCGCTCCTGCAGACGCGTGAACATGGCCTGCACGCCGCGCACGTGCCGCGGTTCGGTGGTGCGGATGAAGTCGTCGTACGTGATCTTCATCTTGTCCCACAAGCCGCGGAACTCGGCGGAAACTTTGTCGGCAAATTCCTTTGGCGTACAGTTCGCAGCCGCCGCCGAGCGCTCGATCTTCTGTCCGTGCTCGTCGGTGCCGGTCAGGAAAAACGTGTCCACACCCATCATGCGCTGGCGCCGGGCGATGGTGTCGCACACGACCGTCGTGTACGTGTGCCCGATATGCGGACGCGCGTTGACGTAGTAGATAGGTGTGGTGATGTAGAACTTATTCGGGTTATCCATGCTGTCGGTCCAGATGCTTTTCCATATAAAGACGAAGGGCTTCCTGCATCACGTGCTTCAATGGGACGTGATGCTCGACGGCGATGCGCCGGCAATCCTCGTACTCGGGCGCGTACTGCGAGGGCGAGCCATTCACGCCCGCGACCTTCATGCGCACCTCACCCCAAAGCGTGGCCACTACCTCATGATGACGCGGCAGCGCGTAACGCTTTTCGCGACGCCCACGTACACCCAGCGTCGAACTCTCGCGAAACAGCAGCGCGCGTAGTTGAGGCTCGCGCTCAACCGGAGTAAGAATTGTGAGCACTGTGCCAGGACGGTTCTTCTTCATCTGCACCGGCGTGGTGAAGACATCGAGCGCACCCTCGGCAAACGCAAGGTCCATGATGTAGCCGATGAGCTGCGGATTCAGGTCGTCCAAGTTGGCTTCCAGGATCGCGATCTCGTGCTCTTCGCCCAACGTTCCCGCGGCTGCGGCAGTCTCCACGGTGTCGCCAATTGAGATGCGAAGGACGTTCGCGTGTCTCTTGAAATTGCGCGAGCCGGCTCCATAGCCGATCTGCCCGGTGGTCATGGCTGGCCGCGGCCCAAAGCTCGAGGCCAGAATCTTCACAATCGCGGCGCCGGTCGGCGTTACCAGTTCTTTTTGTATTTCGCCGGAGTAGATGGGCGCGCCTTGCAGCAGTTCCAGTGTCGCAGGAGCGGGAACGGGCATGGTGCCGTGTGCGCACTGCACCGTTCCGCCGCCAACGTTGAGCGGCGAGCAGATGAACTGATCGACGGCGAGCGCCTCGGCTCCGACGGCAGCGCAAACGATGTCGACGATCGCATCGGCGGCGCCTACCTCGTGAAAATGAATCTGCTCCAGCGGAACGTTATGGATCTTGGCTTCGGCCGCACCCAGCGCGAGAAAAATCTCGCCGGCCAACTGCTTCGCACGCTCGCTCAGCGGCGCAGCGCCGATGATGCTTCAGGATGTCAGACAGATGCCGGCCATGCGCGTGGGGGTGGGCCTGACTCGGCGCAGAGTGATCATGTGTGTGGGAATGCTCATGCTCGCCAACATGAGAATGTTCAAGCTCGCGGCTATGAGCGCGCGAAGGCCGATGGTCCGCACCCTGGCCACTATCCACTGGCCCCTCACCACTATCCCCTAACCCCTGATCCCTATCCCCTGCCCCCTGCTTCTTCCAGTACTCCTCGCGCGGCATGTCCTTTTCGCCATTCACAATGACGTCCAGCTTTGTTGCCGAAATTCCACCGCGATCGACGCGAGAGATTTCCAGCGTGGCTCCGATGTCCAGGTCGGCAACCGTCTTCTCGAAGAGCGCAAACGGAACTCCGGCGTCGAGCAGGGCGCCGAGAAACATGTCGCCGCTGATGCCGGAAAAGCAATCGAGATAGGCTATGCGCATGGGAGCCGCCGAACCGCGCGCTGGGTCGCGCGAGAGAAATTTCATCATAGGTAACGCGGGTGGGAGCGTCAAACGTGCGAAGGCCGTAGTTCGCCGTTCGCTCTTCGCGCCCGGGCGACTCGGCAACTTTCACTGTTCGCTCTCGGCTGTTAGCTCTCGGCAAAACGTCGGGGCCGGCTTTGCTATTCTGAAGAGTCGTCTCTCCAGGTGGAGCACGCCTTCACCGGTTGCTGAAAGATTAGGAGCACGGCGCCTTGTGTCAGGGCACGACCTTGGTCGTACCGGTTCGCTGCGTAAAAAGCACGGCTTCAGCCGCTGCACACAGCATGCAGGGGCTGAGGCCCGCTCTGAACCGGAGTTATCGGCACGACTGAAGTCGTGCCCTGATACAAAGCTCACGCTATAGAGTTTTTCAGCAGCCTGTTCAGGCGTGCATTTATGCAGCACAGCATCGAACTTGCGCTTTAGCGCCCGAGGCAATATTGCTTACCTCTGCGGCTGAAGCCCGGAGGAAGTAATCCGGTTCCAATTACACTGCTGAAGCAGTGCTCCACCCGAACAGTTTTGCTAACAGCTAAGGGCTAACAGCCAAATGTACCTCGAACAACAACGCATCCTCGCATCTCACGTCCGCGCCTTCCTGCTGCAGAAATACGATGTCGATCTTCCCAGCATCGTCATCGACCAGCCGCCCAAGGTCGAGATGGGCGAATTCGCCATGCCCTTTTCGTTTGAACTGGCCAAGCGCCTGCGCAAGGCTCCTCGCCAGATCGCACAAGAGGTTGTCGACTCGATGCCCGTGCCTGAGGGTTTCGAAAAGTTCGAAGTTGCCGGCGCCGGATACATCAATGCGCGCCTGCGGCGCGACGCGGCCGCGAAAGCTCTGGTAACTGACAGCGGCACTGCGCCCGCTTCGCACGAAGGAGAAGGCGCCGCCAACGTGATCGGCAAGATCCTGGTCGAGCACACCTCGATCAATCCCAACAAGGCCGCGCACATCGGCCACCTGCGCAATTCGATCCTGGGCGACACATTCGTCCGCATGCTGCGCGCGGCGGGCCACACGGTCGATGTGCAGAACTACATCGACAACACCGGGGTGCAGGTCGCGGATGTCGTGGTCGGGTTCGTTGAACTGGAAAAGAAATCCAAAGCGGAAATCGCGACCCTCATCGGCGAGATTCCGCTCTTCGATTATCACTGCTGGGACCTCTATGCTCGCGTCTCGCAGTGGTACGAGGAAGACAAAGAGCGGCTGAAGTTGCGCCAGCACGCGCTGCACGCCATAGAAAACGGCGGCAACGACCTTGCGGAAATCGCAGAGATGATTTCCGTCGCCGTGCTCCGCCGGCATCTGCAGACCATGGATCGCCTGGACATCGAATACGACTTCCTCCCGCGCGAGAGCGAGATCCTGCACCTGCACTTCTGGGACTCGGCGTTCGAACTGCTAAAGGAAAAGGGCGTTCTCTACTACGAGAATGAGGGAAAGAACAAGGGCTGCTGGGTGATGACCCGGCCGTCGTCGAAGAAGGCTCCCGCCCTAGCGCCAGACGAGGGCGCTAGAACGGGGCACCCTCAGGAGTCTTCGCCCGTCGACGAGAAGCCCGGCCCCGACGAAGACGCGAAGGTCATTGTCCGCTCCAACGGTACGGTCGGCTATGTCGGTAAAGACATCGCGTACCACTTGTGGAAGTTCGGATTGCTCGGTCGCGACTTCGGCTATCGCCGCTTCTATCGCTATCCCAACAATCATGAAGTCTGGATCTCCGCGGAGGACGGCCCGGAAGACCACCCACACTTCGGCAATGTCGCCGCTATCTACAACGTCATCGACTCGCGGCAATCCGATCCGCAGAACACGGTCGTCGAGGCCATTCGCCTTCTGGGCTACACCGAGCAGGCCGCGCACTATACGCACTTTTCCTACGAGATGGTGGCGCTGACGCCGCGTTGCGCCATGGAACTAGGCTTCGACGTCAAGGAAGAGGATCGCGGCAAGTCCTACATTGAGGTATCAGGCCGCAAGGGCTTTGGCGTGAAGGCCGACGACCTGCTTGACGCCCTCATCGTTGCCGCCAAAAAAGAAGTCGACACCCGCCATCCCGAACTGAGTGACAAAGATCGCATTCACATCTCGACCCAGATCGCCATCGGCGCGCTGCGCTACTTCATGCTGAAGTTCACCAAGCAGTCGGTGATCGCCTTCGACTTCAAAGAGGCACTGGCATTCGAAGGCGAAACCGGTCCTTATGCGCAGTACGCTGTCGTGCGCGCAACGAACATTTTCCGCAAAGCAGGAATCGAGCCAGAGCAGGCCCTCGCCGCCAAGATCGACTACAGAAAGCATTTCGCCGATGCGAGCGGCACCGAAATCTGGGAGCTGTGGCTGCTGGCGGGCAAAACGTCTTTCATCATCGAGCAAAGCATCGCGACCACGGAACCGGCGTTCCTGGCCAAGCATGCGTTTCAATTGGCGCAGCAGTTCAACAACTTCTACCACCGGCACCACATCCTTACCGAGAGCGATGAAGACCGGAAGCGTTTTCTGCTGGCTTCCGCGGCAGTCGTTCGCCGCGAATTGATTCGCGTGCTGGCGGTCATGGGGATCACCGTGCCTCCCGTGATGTAAGTGCGAAAAGCGACTTACCACATAGGCACCGAGACACAGACAAGGACTCTATGTTTCCGAGGTAAACGCCACCCGCTCAGGCAGCAGCCGGGTCGACCGTCCGTTCCTGCGTTTGCCCCTTCTCCGGCACCATGAGCTGAAACCAAACGGCTCCCGCCGCTGCCAATGCCGCGAACAGGATGAACATCTTTGCGAAGCCGAGATGCTGAATCAGCTCCCCAGTGATGAGCGGCCCGAGCACTCCGCCGACTGCCAGCGCCGTAGCGAACAATCCCATCAGCGTATTGAAGCCGCCTTTGCCTCGTGTCAAGTCGGCCGACATCGAGACAATCGCTACTCCATAAATCCCTGCGCCGACGCCGTCGAGCAGCTGTAATCCCACCAGCGCCGCCGGGCTGTGCACGAAGGCATAGCTGAGAATGCGCAGCGGCAGCACCCAGAAGGCTACCGCCATGACGGCTTTGCGGCCCCAGCTGTCGGCCAACCTCCCTGCGGCGATTGCTACAGGCACCATCACTGTCTGTGCCGTCAGCACTGTCGCGGTCATCAGCTTGTCGGAGCCGCCGAGTTTCTTCACATACAGCGCAACCGCCGGCAGGATGGGCGCATTCGACAGGTGGAAAAGTGCTACGGCTACGAACAGCACCGCGATTGCACGCTGCCGCAGCAAGCTCCGGATCGAAACACCGTCTTGCTGGTTGTCGGTGCGCCCGGTGGCGCGATACGGATTCAGGTCGCGGCCGCGAATCAGCAACACCGACACCGCCGCCAACGCCGAGCTGACGCCGACGGCATAGAAGATCGCCGGCAGACCGAACTTCGCCACGATGGCGATTCCAGCTACAGCTGCCACGATATTGCCAGCGTGGTTCCAGCTTTGGTTGGCGCCAATGGTCTTGTCGAGCCGCGCATGACCGACGAGGGAGAGCGCCAGAGCCGCCAACACGGGGGCGAAGAAGCTCTGCGCCGCTCCGGCGGTGAACAGCAAGGTTAATATTCCGGAAAAGCTGTGCGCCAACGGCGGAAGAATAACGAAGCATGCGCCGGTAACGATGCAGGTGATTGCAAACAGCGCACGCCGGGCATTGATGCGATCGGTCAACAGTCCGGCAGGTGTCTGAAAGACGAGCGTGCCCAGACCGGCCGCAGCGGTGGCAACGCCGATGGCGTCATATTGCCAGCCAGCGGCCCGCAAGAAGGCGCTGAGCACCGGTAGAACGACTCCCACGGCCTCGGCCTGAAAGAAATTCGCAGCGTTCAGGCCAGTACGGCTCATCGCGGCTTCGGGCAAAGGATGGTTTTGCGTTGCGACTTTCGATTCGAGCATCGGATGAGGTTCGTCGAACCTTCTGTTCGATGCCGAATGCCGCCACGTTCGCGCGGCTCAGACGTGCTAAGAAGTGTGAAGCGTGGCAGACCAGCCTCTTTCCGCCTCCCTATCCACGTGTGCGGTCCGCGCCCAGTCACAGGAAATTAACATTCCGTTTGCGAGTTCCTCGTATAATCACGCTCTATGCAGGACAAACCCCTAGAGATTGAGCGAATTGAAGACGTCCCGGGAGCGACGGTGCTCCGCATTCACGGTCCCCTCCTCTTAGGCAATTTTTTTCCTTTGCAGAATATGGTGCGTTCCGACAGCGCTCCTCTGCTGATTCTCGACGTCAGCGACATGCCCTACATCGACTCGGCCGGCATCGGCTGCCTGGTCGGCGCGCATGTCTCGCGCGAGAACTCGGGACGCAAGCTGATCCTGGTGGGCGCGAACGATCGCCTGCAGACCTCGCTGAAGGTCACCAAAGTCGATCAGCTGTTCACGACTTCCGTCACCATCGAGGAAGCCCTGGGCAAGGCAAGCTGAACAACCAGCAACGCGCTGCTCTGCCATGGCCCTCTTCTGATAGACTCTCCCGCTAGATGTGGGTGCGCAGGAGCCTTCTCCGGCTCCTGTGACCAAATTTGTCTCCAGTCGCTCCGCATCTGTCAGGAGGATTTCCATGTCTGCTACCGCAACTGCTCCCCAGATTCATAGCCGCGTGCAGGAGTTCATCGGTGCTCCGCGCAAAATGTTTATCGATGGCAAGTGGGTCGCCGCCGCTTCCGGCAAGAATTTCCCGGTCTATAACCCAGCCACGGGCGAGGTGATGGCGCAGGTCGCTGAAGGCGATCACGAAGACATCAACCGCGCCGTGAAGGCTGCCCGCAAAGCTTTTGAAGATGGTCCATGGTCGACGATGACCTCCTCGGAACGCGGACGCCTGATCTGGAAGCTCGCTGACCTCATCGAAGAGCACCTGGAAGAATTTGCGCAGATGGAATCGCTCGACAACGGCAAGCCGCTGGCGGTGGCTCGCGTTGCGGACGTACCGCTGGCCATCGACCTGTTCCGCTACATGGCCGGATGGGCGACCAAGATCGAAGGCAACACGATTCCGATCTCCGCCGGTGGCGGCAAGGGCAAGTTCTTCGCCTATACCCGTCGCGAGCCGGTCGGCGTGGTCGGACAAATCATCCCGTGGAACTTTCCGCTGCTGATGGCGGCCTGGAAGCTCGGTCCCGCGCTGGCCACCGGCTGCACCGTCGTGCTGAAGCCCGCCGAGCAGACTCCCCTCAGCGCGTTGTTGCTGGCTGAGCTTATCGCTGAAGCCGGCATTCCCGATGGCGTGGTCAACGTTGTAACCGGCTACGGCGAAACCGCGGGCGCAGCGTTGTCGGCGCATCCTGACGTCGACAAGGTCGCCTTCACCGGCTCGACCGAGGTTGGCAAGCTCATCCTGCAGGCGGCCGCGGGCAATCTGAAGAAGGTCTCGCTCGAACTCGGCGGCAAGTCTCCGAACGTCGTCTTCGACGACGCCGATATTGCGGCGACGATTCCGGGCGCGGCGAATGCCATCTTCTTCAACCACGGACAGTGTTGCTGTGCGGGTTCGCGCCTCTACGTCGAGCAGTCGATCTTCGACGACGTGGTCGAAGGCGTTGCTGAGCGCGCCAAGAAGATCAAGCTTGGTCCGGGCTTCGATCCTGACACGACCATGGGTCCGCTAGTCTCGGAAGAACAACTCCACCGCGTGTCCAGCTATCTCGAGTCTGGCCTGAACGAAGGCGCCGAAGCCGTGGTTGGCGGCAAGAAGCACGCCGGCGCAGGATACTTCGTCGAGCCGACGGTGATGGTGAAAACCAATCCCGACATGAAGGTCGTGCGGGAAGAAATCTTCGGCCCCGTGGTCTGCGCTATGCCCTTTAAGGACGTGGACAAGCTCGTCGCCGAAGCCAATCAGAGCGAGTACGGACTGGCTGCAGCGATTTGGACGAAGGACATCAGCAAGGCCCACCGCATCGCCGAGAAGCTGCGCGCCGGAACCGTGTGGATCAACTGCTACAACGTCTTCGACGCGGCCATGCCCTTCGGCGGCTATAAGCAGTCGGGCTGGGGCCGCGAGATGGGCCATGAAGTCCTGGAGCAGTACACCGAAGTGAAGGCAGTCTGCGTGGCGCTGTAGGCTGTTGGCCATCGGCTCTGTGCTATCAGTTAAGCAAACGTGCCCCGTTCGAAATTTTTGAGCGGGGCATTTTCGTTCTGCCGCCTTAATCGTGATCGAGACCGACCTATAATCTCGTCATGCCCTTTAAGCGCTCGAAGCGTGTCTACGACGAAGAGTCGCTGTACGAGTATGCGGTGGGAGCGCTCGGGCGGCGCATGCGGACCGTGGCCGAGATCAAACGCCTGATGCGGAGCCGGGTCAACGATCAGCCTCACGCTGACCTTCTGGTGGAGGTCGTGGTCGCTCGTCTCAAGCAGTACAAATATCTGAACGACACAATGTATGCCGAAAGCTATACCCGCTTCCGCAAGGAGAATGAGAAGTTCGGGCGATTGCGGGTCACGCAGGATTTAAAGGCCAAAGGCGTTCACGGCGACATCATCGACAGCGCCGTTCATTCTGCCTATGACGAGATCAACGAGGAGCAACTGGCGCGCGAGTTTCTCCATCGAAAGCGCATCACCAAGCCTGAAAGCCAGAAACAGGCGGCGCGCGTCTTTCGCACCTTGATGCGAGCAGGCTTTCCCGGCCGCATCATCTTCCGCATTCTGAAGAAGTGGGACGTGGACGACGAGACGATTACCGCGCTGGAAGAAGAGAGCAGTGGCTAGTGGGTAGTGGCTAGTGGTAGGTAGTGGGTAGTGGGTAGTTTGTCAGTTGCTCCATCCAGAGTCAAGGCGACGACCTGCAGCCAACATTCTCATTTATTCTGAACCGACGATCTTGGAAGTTCTAGCTTTTGCTAATTGCTAAATGCCAAGTGCTAACTGCTGATTCCTTCCCATGAAAAAACTCGATCACACTGACGCCTGCGAATATCTCTCCCGTGTCGACAAGCAATTGGCGCGCATCATGGCCAAGTCCGGCCCGTGCTACCTGCAACGCGAGACGACGCAGTCCATCTTCGACGCCCTGTTCGAAGCGATCATTTATCAGCAGCTGAATGGAAAGGTGGCGGCAACGATTCTGGGGCGGGTGAAGGCGCTCTTCCCCGAGAACACGAAGCGCATTCGCACTCGCCGCGGGCTGGTGGAAGCCTTTCCCACTCCTGAGCAGATTCTCAATGCTTCCGATGAGCTTCTGCGTTCGGCCGGGCTCTCGCGCAACAAGATGCTGGCCCTGCGCGATCTCGCCGCCAAGGCAGCCGACGGCACCGTTCCCACCGTGCAGCGCGCCCACCGGATGAGCGACGATGAACTCATCGAGCGCCTGACCGAAGTTCGCGGCATCGGCCGCTGGACGGTCGAGATGCTGCTCATGTTCCGTCTCGGCCGGCCCGACATCCTCCCCGTCGACGACTTCGGCGTGCGCAAAGGTTTCGCCAAGATGAAGAAGCTGGCCGAACTTCCCAAACCAAAGGAACTCGCCGCCTACGGAGAGAAGTGGAAGCCCTACCGCAGCGTTGCCGCGTGGTACATGTGGCGTGCCGCGGAGATGAAAGACCTGCCCTTCGCAGGAGACGCCGCAAAGAAGACCGACGCAGCCAAGAAGCGTGCTGCGAAAAAACGCGCCGCCGGCGCCTAGCGCCTGGTCCGCCCAGAGACGACGTCCATTCGGACCCGAAAGGTCACGCCGTTGCTCGTGGCTAGTTGCTTAGTGGCTGCCTTTACGGCGCCTTCTGCAGAAAGCTCTGGAACTGCTGAGCACCCTCGCGGCTGTCGCCGGTAATCTGCGATGGGATGATCGACGGAATTTCAGTGGGACAGGCCTTCAGGCCGGCGCAAACATTCACTGCGCTGCCCATCGCCGACGCAAGCACGGGATTGCTGTTGGCATCGGCAGCCGCGTCCATCACGATCAAGTCAACGTCATCATTGGCCGCCGTTTGCTTCTCCAGCATCTGTTTGTAGTCGCCGGTTTCGCTCTCCACCATGATTGGCTGGCCGGAAGCCAGGCGGGGATTGCTGCCCTGAAAATCCAGGATACGGCGGTCGAGTTCGCTACCGTAAGGAGAATTAAGATTGCGTAAAAGGTGGACCACCACGGTGGTGGGCTTGCGCCGCGACTTGCAGCCGGGCAGGAAACAAAGCAGGAGCAGCAGGGAAACGGCTAGGACGATCCGCAGTCGTTGTGCCATGCCGACATAATATCTGGAGAGCGCCGGTTCTCATAGTCGGCTTCGAGAGCGCCGCATCAGCCCTGGAAATCGAAGATTGCTCAAAATTCAACGCTGCCGGCCCGTACAGCTGCCTGGGTTGCCAATACTTAAACTTTAATTTTCTGAAACCAAGAACAGCCTTTCCGAATCGCGCGTCTTCATACATAATGCACGCAGGTAGTGAACTAGGGGTGAACCTTGAGGTTGGGACGGGCCATAGTCCTCGGGTTGGGGTTATGCAGCGGGTGCGCGGTCGCACAACAAGCGCTGCTGTCCTCTGGCCCGGTTCTGCCGCCGACTCTGCCCAAGGCAGCAACTCTCGACTTATGGGGCCCGGTCGCAGGCGTCAGAGCTCCTGTGATTCCCGCCGACATGTCTCTGGGCATGACCATCCCGAGTGCGACCCTTTACAGCGCCGCTACCCCACAGCTGACCTCGACCGTTTGCACGCAAGCCATTTTCCCGGTGCTTTCAATGGAGAGCAGTTCGTATGCTTTCAGCAAGGCACAGTTCAGCCGCGCAGCCCTGAAAGCCTCTTTCCAGCATGACAATCTGATTAAGATGGCCCACAACTTCGTGCCCGGCCAGCCGCTGCCAGACGCTCCCTCGTACGTTCCGCTGACCGCACAGCAGAAATTCGATCTCTTTGTTCGCAGCACGCACTCGGTTGACATGGGTATCAGCATCATGTCGGACGCCCTGATCGCCCAGGCATCAGGCGCCTATCCGCGCTTTGGCGGAGGCATGGACGGATTTGGCCAGCGCCTTGGCGTTTCGGCGGCAGGCGAAGAAGCGGCGTCCTTTTTCAGTGGATTCGTCTTTCCGACGCTGTTCCACCAGGACCCGCGCTACTTCCGCTCGCACCAGACACGCATCATCGATCGCCTGGCCTATGCTGCCAGCCGCGTCGTCATTGGCCGCAGTGACCGCGGTCACACGGTCTTCAACTACTCGGCGATTTCAGGCCAATTCGTTCAGGCTGCCCTGTCGAATGCCTACATTCCCTACCGCAACGAATCGGTAAGCGGCACCATCGAGAACGCCCTCACCGGGCTGACTGGCGTCGCCCAGGCGCAGATCCTCAACGAGTTCTGGCCCGACATCAAGCAGTTCGTCACCAGCCACACTCCGGGACTGCGACAGAAAGATACGTCGGTCGCCAGTTTCACCTTCCGCTAGTCGGCCGGCTTTCTTCCCGGGAACAATGACAATTGTCATTTCACTCTGCTGACAATCCACACTGCCTGCAATGCAACATTCGTTTGACAATCTATCTGTTGAGCGCAATGACCGCGTAGATGCCGACCGCCGCCTCTTTCAAAGTTGCCACAGGAATGCGATGCTATCAGGGGTTGAAACTCCGGACGTATCTATGCGGGAACTGAAAGACGAACTTGCCTCGCTGCGTATCGACCGCGACGAGCCGCGTCGCCGCCGCTGGCGTGTTCCGCTGCTGGTGCTGATTCTGATCGCAGTGCTGGTCGCCGGAGGCTTTTATTACCAGCGCGCTCATCCTGTCTTTGGGGCCATTGAGGTCGAAACGTTTCAGCCGACGGTCGAGACCAGCAGCACTCCAGGCGCGGGAACGCCTATCCTTACGGCTTCCGGTTATCTGGTTGCGCGGCATCAGTCGGTCGTGTCCTCGAAGATCCAGGGCCGCATCTCCTCGCTGCGCGTCGAGGAAGGAAGCGTGGTCAACGCTGGCGAGGTGCTGGCAACGCTCGACAATCAAGACGCGCTGGCGGCGATCACCAAGGCCAAAGCTGACATTGACTACGCGAAGGCCGATCTGGCCGAAGCCCAGCGCCAGGAGCGGCTGCAGCAGGAACTGTTCAACGGTAAGGTCGTTTCGCAAGACGCTCTGGACGCCGCGAAGAGCAAGGTGAATCTGGCGCAGGCCGCGATCGGTCAGGACGAAGCCAACCTCCAGGTGCAGCAGGCCTATCTCGACTTCACCACCATCCGCGCTCCCTTCGCCGGAATCGTCGTAAAGAAAATGACCGAAGTCGGCGAGAGCGTCGCGCCCATTCCGCCGGGCGTAAACATTTCGACTTCGTCCGGTGCCATCGTCGCCATCGCCGATATGAACTCCCTCGAAGCCGAGGTCGACGTCAACGAGTCGAACGTGGGCCAGCTTCAGCCGAATCAGCCGGCCGACATTCAGGTGCAGGCGATTCCGAATCACACTTACAAAGGCGTCCTGCGCCAGGTCATCCCGACCGCCGACCGCACGAAGGCTACCGTCACGGTGAAGGTCTCCATCCTCGACAAGGACAAGTATCTGCGTCCTGAGATGAGCTGCAATGTGACCTTCCTGGAGCCGCAGGCGAAGCACACCGAATCGGCCGGCGCGGTTCCGGCACGCATCATCACCGTGCCCAAAGATGCCGTGATCACCAAAGACGGCCAGCCAACGGTCTTCGAGATCGTGGACAACAAAGCGCGAGCATTAACCGTCACCACCGGTGCCGATCTGCACGGACAGATCATCGTGAAGCAAGGATTGGCAGGCGGCGAGACCCTGGTCAACAACCCTCCTCAGAAGCTGAAGGACGGGGACGTCGTAAAAGTTAAAAGCTAACTAGAGGAACATTGGATGAGTACAACGCAATCGTCCGGCAAGACGACCGCTGTCAGCGTGCAGAATGTGCGCAAGTTCTATCAACGCGACACGCAGCAGATCAAAGTGCTCGACGGCATCAACCTTGACGTGCCGGAAGGCGAGTTCGTGGCGCTGATGGGCCCGTCGGGCTCCGGCAAAACGACGCTGCTCAACCTGATCGCCGGCATCGACCGCGTTACCTCCGGCAAGGTCATCGTCGCGGGCACCGATCTGACACCGCTGTCGGAAGGCGAGCTGGCCAAGTGGCGCAGCCGCAACGTCGGCTTCATCTTCCAGTTCTATAACCTCATCCCGGTTCTGAATGCTATCGAGAACGTCGAGTTGCCGCTGCTGCTCACCCCGCTGTCGAGCAGCGAGCGCAGAAAGCGCGCGATGACTGCGCTGCGCATCGTTGGCCTGGAAGACCGGTCGAAGCACTATCCGCGCCAGCTCTCCGGCGGACAGGAGCAGCGCGTAGCCATCGCCCGCGCCATCGTGACTGACCCGACGGTGGTCGTCGCCGACGAGCCCACGGGCGACCTCGACAGCCAGAGCGCGGAAGAAATTTTGACCCTGATGGAGACGTTCAACAAGGAGTTCGGCAAGACCATCATTATGGTCACGCACGATCCACGCGCCGCCTCCCGCGCTCATGTGCAGCACCACCTCGATAAGGGAGTATTCAGCGCATGATAGATGGGCCAAAAGCTGTTTCACCACGGAGGCACAGAGAACACGGAGAAGAGCAAATGAATTCTGCGGGTGCGATTGCGAAACAGGGCTGTTAAGCGAATCGAAACAATTCGCTGATTTAAAGAAAATGAGTTTCTCCGTGCGCTCCGTGCCTCCGTGGTGAAAAAGAATTATGAGATTTGAGCTATGAAGTTTGCACCTCTGGTACTGAAGCATTTGCGCAAGAACTGGATCCGCACGCTCTCCACGGTGCTGGCGATGTCGGTGTGCATCTTCCTGTTCTGCACGCTGCAAACCGTCGTGGAGGCGGTGAATTTCGGCCTGCATGCCGGTAACGCCGGACGCCTGGTCACCCGGCACAACGTCAGCCTGGTGTTTTCCCTGCCGCTGAATTACAAGCAGCGCGTCGAAGCCGTACCCGGCGTGAAAGAAGTCGTCATGAACTGGTGGTTCGGCGGCATCTACCGCGATCCAAAAAACTTCTTCGCCAACATCGCCACTGAGCCGAAGGCATTTCTCGAAGTCTATCCCGAGATCATGCTGCCACCCGATCAGAAAGAAAAGTGGCTGCACGACCGCCGGGGCGCCATTGTTGGACGTAAGCTGGCGCAGCGCTTCGGCTGGAAACTCGGCGACACCTTCGAACTGGAAAGCAGTATCCCGCCCTACAGAGTGGGACATCCCTTCGACTTCGTGGTAGATGGCATTTACGACACCGACGAAGCCAAATATCCCGGCACCGACTTGAACTCGATGTACTTCGACTACAAGTATCTGTACGAGGCGACCGGACGCAATCTCGGCATCGGCTGGCTGGTAGAGAAAATCGACGATCCCAGCCACGCCGGTGCAATCAGCAAAGCTATCGACGCGCAGTTTGAGAACAGCGATGCCGCGACCAAAACCGAAACCGAGCAGGCCTTCGTCGCCGGATTCGTCGCCATGGCGGGCAATCTCGCATTTCTGTTGAACGGCATTGGACTGGCCGTGGCCTTCACCATTCTTCTGGTGACCGCCAACACCATGAGCATCGCTGTACGCGAGCGCCAGCAGGAGATCGGCGTGCTGAAGACGCTAGGCTTCTCCAGCGCATTGGTGATGACCCTGATCTTGACCGAGGCGTTGTTGATTGGCGCGCTGGGCGGTGCGCTCGGATTGCTCATCAGCGCCGGAGCGTTGCACATTCTGCCGCAAGTCCCGATGCTCGGCGACATCGTCGCGCAATACCCGAGCTTTGGCTTGTCGCCAAGAACGATGACCTTGGGCGTGGCCATCGCGTTACTGCTGGGACTGTTCGCCGGCTTCTTCCCGGCAATGACCGGCTACCGCGCGAGAATCACGGAGACCTTGCGGCAGGTGTAGAACAGTGGCACTTGGCATTGGCGCTTAGCCTTTGGCCAAGGCCGCGTGTGTGAACGGTTTTGCTAATTGCTAGTTGCTAATTGCGGTTTTTAAACATGGCTCTACCTCTTACTTACAACATCCGCAATCTTCGCCAGCGCTGGAAGGTCACGCTGCTGGCCATCGTCGGCATCGCGCTTGTGGTCGCCGTGTTCGTCACCCTGCTGGCGATGGAAAATGGTTTCCGCATCGCCCTGCGCTCCACCGGATCGCCGATGAACGGCATCATCACGCAGCGCGGTTCAACCTCTGAGCTGACTTCGTGGATCAATGTCGCCGACGCCCAGGTGATCGCCGTCGATCCTCACGTGGCGCGCGACAGCGCCGGCAAACCGCTCGCCTCCTGCGAGGTCGTCATCCTCGCCAACAAGCCGCGGCGCTCCGACGGCCAGCCGGCCAACATCACCATGCGCGCTGTGCAGCCGGCGGCGTTCAACGTCCGCAGCAACGTCAAGATCGTGGAGGGGCGCAACTTCAGCCCCGGGCTGTACGAGGTCATCGTCGGCAAGAAAATGGCGGACCGCGTCACCGGCCTCAACATCGGTGACAGCATCAGCGTGCAGAAGCACAATTTCAAGGTCGTCGGCCTGTTCACCGCCGATGGCAGTTCCTTCGAGAGCGAGATCTGGGGTGACTACGACGCGCTGGCTCCGGCCATTGGCCGCAACAGCGGATGCAGCTCGCTGACGGTGCGCATGAGCAACCCTGCCACATTGTCAGACTTCGACAAAGAGATTCGCGCCAACCCGCGCGTGCAACTTGAGGTCGACTCCGAACCGAAATACTACGAAGACCAGGCCGGCCCTGTCGCGGGCGCTTTGCTGGGATTGGCGGCCTTTGTCGCGGTCGTGATGGGCATCGGCGCAGTCTTTGGCGCCATGAATACCATGTACGCCATCGTCTCGCAGCGCACCCGCGAGATCGGCACGCTGCGCGCCCTCGGCTTCTCGCGCTTCAGCATCCTGGTGTCGTTCGTGTTGGAATCCGTTCTGCTGGCGCTCATCGGCGGCGCCCTCGGCTGCCTGCTCGCCTTCACCATGAACGGCTACACGGCCGGCACCGGTCAGACGCAGAGCTTCAGCGAGATGGCTTTCGCATTTAAAATTACGCCCCCGGTGCTGATTTTCGGCATGGTCTTTGCCGTCCTGATGGGCTTCGTCGGCGGCTTGCTGCCGGCCTTCCGCGCGTCACGAATGGCGATTACGCGAGCGCTGCGCGAAGCGTAAGAAGAGTGGGCAGTTGTCGGTTGTCGGTTGTCAGTTAGTTCCGGAACTGCCGCAGCCATCATGCGAGCTGTTTCGGTGAAGTCTCGGACGCTCCCGCCTCGGGCTTCGCCACCAGGCAGTACGTCGCCAGGATCACCAACTCAGGCTCGATGGTGTGGCGATAGCGATCCGTCGGAAACGTGATGTAGTAGACCAGCGGATAAAAGATCACGATCGTAGCGAGAAGGAATGTCGCGGGCACGCGGCGGCGTATCGCCACGATCAAGCCTCCGATGGAAAACAAGGACAGGAAGATGATCAGCGGCCTGAGGACCTTGAGATCGGAATTCGGGGGCCCAATCCAGAAATAGACAAATCTCCGCGCGGTCAGCGAGACAAAGCGGCCCGGATTTTGTTCGATCCACTCCCTCGCTAGCTGGCCTTGCTTGTCGTTATCAGCTACCTCGCCGATGCGGACAAATTCATCGAACAACTCGCGGTTGTTGCCGGCGCGATACTCCCGAACCCATTCCCCTTGCGCCTTGGGATTATTGCCGGCACGCAATTCCGAACCAAATTCGCCGCGAATCAAAATAAATTTGTGAAACACGACGTAGTTGCGTACCAGCCACGGCGAGATCGTCACCCAAAACATCAGGGCGCTCACGAGCACCGGCACCACGAAACGCTTGCCGCTGCGGTAAAGGCGATACGCTAACCAGCATCCGGCAAAGGGCAACCACACCAGCACGGCCGTACTGGTTAGAGCGGCGATTCCCCACAACAATCCGAATCCGAGCCAGTGCGACAGCCGGTCGTCGCCGTCCATCTCCAGCGTCGCCAGGAAGAGCAAGCTCATCAGGAACGCCGACAGCGCCGTTTCCCAGATCCAGGTCACCGGCCAGTAGATCGCGAGCGGGAAGAACACCCAGATCCAGCCCGACCACAGCGCGACCCTTTCACTGAACAGTCGACGGGCAATGCGATAGATCGTCCAGCAGGTGAGCGCCGAAAACACGCTGTTGAACGTCACCAGTACCCATGCAGACGCTGTGGTATACGCGCCGCACATCTTGAATACCAGAAAGACAATCCAGGGATACACCGGCGCCGTCCACGTTGTAGGACCCGTGATCAGGCCCCACGGATCGCTGAAGCCATGGCCGAGAGACAGCGCGTACCCAATGTTCGCCATCTCAAACGTCGCCCAATACCGCATGTTGAAAAGATGAATGCTCCAGAGCGCGACGGCTGCGATCCGCACGAGGAACGCCGCGCCTACCATCGCCATCGGAGAGTAGAGAAAGGCAGCGCGAGCTCGCGGAGTCGCGGACTTCTCGGCAACAAGGGCTGAGTCGTGGCTCATGCGATTGGCAATAACAGGGTCCTGGATTCGTCGCCGTTACGTTTGATCGAGCGGCGTCGTTTCGACTTCCTTGAGAAAAATCGACTGGAGGCGCGTCGGATCAGCTTCTCAAATTCACACTGGGCTGGCAAGCCGCCGGAACATCTCTGCGCAATATGCGTCGCGTCTTCATTTAATCTGAGATCGAGATGTTCCTTCTCCCATTCATCGCCGGTCTGCTGTGCGTTGCAATATGGGCGTATCTGCTGCTGGGACGCGGCCGCTTCTGGCAGACACCAACTGTCCCACCCTTATCGATGGGTGCCCCATCCTCCTCGCCCGATTTTGGCGAGAGGGTGGGCTGGAAACGGTCAGTCGCCGTGGTGATTCCGGCGCGCAATGAGGCGGACGTTATCGGGCGGGCGGTCACTTCTCTTCTTCGACAGAGTCCCGCCCTGCCGCCAAGTTCTGACGAGAAGGAACGTGCGCCCGTGCTTACTTCCATCCACATCTTCGTTGTCGACGACAACAGTACCGATGGAACGGCCGAGGCTGCTCGGCTGGCTGCGGGAGCGGAGGCAAATTGCCTGACGGTTATAGCAGGACGTCCCCTTCCACCGGGATGGTCCGGTAAGCTATGGGCCGTGCAGCAGGGAGTACAGCAGGCCATGAGCCTGCAGCCTGACTTTCTTCTGCTGACCGATGCCGACGTTGAGCATAATCCCTACAATGTGGGACATCTCATCGAAATTGCGGACAGCGGCGGTTACGACATCGCCTCGTTCATGGTGAAGCTGTATTGCCGCAGCCTTGCCGAGCGTCTGCTGATTCCGGCTTTCGTATTCTTTTTCTTCATGCTGTATCCGCCGGAGTGGATTCGCAACCCGCGTCGCAAGACCGCCGGTGCCGCAGGCGGCTGCATTCTCATCCGGCCATCGGCTCTGGAGCGCATCGGCGGGATCGCCGCCATTCGTCACGAGATCATCGATGACTGTGCCCTGGCTCGGGCGGTCAAACGCTCCGGCGGCAAGGTGTGGTTAGGGGCGACAGCCAACACCCACAGTGTCAGACCTTATCAAACCTTCAGCGAGATCGAGCACATGATCTCCCGCACCGCCTTCAACCAGCTTCGACACTCGTTCTGGCTTCTGCTCGGAACCCTTGCTGGGATGCTGCTGATTTACGCCCTGCCTCTGGCACTTATCGCGAGCGGATCCGCGAAACTCGCGACAGTTGGTGTCCTCGCCTTCGCGTTGATGTTCATGGCGTATCTTCCGATGGTTCGCTTTTATGGCTTGAATCCGTTGTGGGCGATGACACTTCCCATCAGCGCAGTCTTCTACGCCTGCGCGACGGTGCACTCAGCAGTGAAATATTGGACCGGTCGCGGCGGCGAGTGGAAGGGCCGCGCACAGGACCAAGGTTTGTAGCTGACAGCTCACAGCCCATAGCTGATAGCGGCCTTCAGAATAGCTTCTTCCACTGCAGCTTGATGTCCGGATGATCGCGATCGCCGGTGATCGCAATCGGCAGATAGGTTCCTGCTCCGTGCTTGTGGAACAGCGGATCGAAGGGCACCAGCAGAATGTGCTTCGCTCCGGTCATGGTCTGCGACACCGAAGCATCCAGCCGGACATCGCCGACAAAGTTGATTGTCCCGTCGCTCACCCCGTACGAGCCATTCACCTGGGCGACCGCTCCCGGTGCAGCAAACTGCAGCGTCCGGAATGTCAGCCTGCTGTGTTGCAGGGTAAAGTCTCCGCGAAACTGCGCCGCGACGTCGGTAATGCTCTTGTCATCCGGCTTACCCTGCCCGCGGCGACTCAAATCGGCCACTGCGTCCTTGATCTTCGCCTGCATGAAGTGCGCGTCGGTGATGTCGAACGTGCCGCTGAGCTGCATCTTCTGCAACACCGGTTCTTTGCCCGGCGGCAGCAGCAGCTTGGCTTTCAAAGCCAGCGCACCCGTCAGGATCGGCTGCTTCGAATTGGCTGCCAGCGCCAGCACATCCTGCACGTAAGCCTTAGACATGTCGACGTCGAGCGCGATGGTCTTGCCCTTCTTTCCCTTCTCACCCGCGACCTGCCCGTTGGTCACAATGTCGGTGTTGAGGAAGTGCGCGTTCACCGGCTGCAGGTACGTATTGCCATTGGTACCGTCGACGACAGCGTGAAACTGCGTCGTGAGGTGAACGGCCTGGCCGCCGCGGTCCAGTTGGAAGTCGGGCACATCGGTTGTGCCGTCGACCACGATGTCATTCAGCGCGCCCGTGTACTTGCCCACCGACGACAAGATGCCCGAGATGCCGTTGAACACCGACAGATCCGCATGCTGAAAATCGTAGTTCCCATCGACCTTGGTGGCCGAAGGCTCATCGAAGTTCCACGGACCGAAGCGTCCCTTGGTATGGATAATCCCGGGCGGGGTGGGATTCGTCAGGTCGGCCGTGAATGTCATCGGCTGGCCTATGCCGGCGCTGCGCAGGGCCAGCTGACGAAGCTCAAACAGCATTGGCTCGCGCGACGGATCCTTGCGAAGAATGTAGAGCATGGTGCCGTTGGCTTCCACGCGGTCAATCACGAAATTCGCAAAATGGGTGTGGTGCTTTGGCTTCTGCGACGCCGGCGAATTCTGCGGAGGCTGCTTCGGCGCGACCTTGATTTCCATGCCTTCCAGATTCACCTGGCTGAGATGAACCGGCGTGCGCAGCAACTCGAGAAAATTGGCTCGAATGGTCAGGTGCTTGACGGTGATCAGCGGAGGCACTTTGCCACCGCGGCGATTGGGCAGCACGAAATTGTCGGCCGTGGCGTAAAACTCGGGAATCAGCGTGACGTGCAGATTCTGGATTTCAACGTCGGCCTGATAGTGCTGTTGCAGGGCGAGCAGCATACGCGCCTGCAGCCAACGCTCCAGCGGTGCTGGAATCGTCAGCAGGTAAATAAACCCTGCGCCCCCAACCACCACTACTGCGAGCAGTGTCCATAGCAGGACTTTTGTTCCTCGACGAATCGGCATCTTTCAAGAATGTTAGATGCAGAGTAGCTGCGTCACATCGCCAGAGCCCGCCGAATATCATCTACGACTTGCAGCGTAGGCAGGCCGGCATCGACGGTCAGAGCGTCGCCTGGTTTTTCCAAAGTCGCAAACTGACTGTCGATGAGCGTGGCATTCATATAGTGATGTTGCCGCTCGGCGAGCCTTCGGGTCACGAGCTCTTGATCAGCTTGGAGGTAGATCAGCTTCACTTCGGAGCTGACCAGCAAGCGCTCGCGATACGCCGCCTTGAGCGCCTGAGCACGCCAGGACGACGTTCTCACCCGCCGTGAGCCATCCCATGATGGCGTCGTGCAGCGATGCCAGCCACGGAGCGCGGTCCTGGTCGGTCAGCGGAATTCCGGCGCGCATCTTTTCGATATTTGCCACACTGTGGTAGCTGTCGGCGTCGGCAAAGCGCCACTGAAGTTGTCCGGCAAGAGCCCGGCCTACGGTGGTCTTGCCTGCTCCGGTCACGCCCATCAGGATCACGATCATCGTCGCCTGCCGCGGCCAGTAGTGTAGACTGAGCCGAACCGGGAGCAAATTTGCCCATTCATTCTCGAATTCACATTTGCACGCGGCTTTCCTGTGTTATTTTTTAATTTCATTACTATCTTCCTGTCGCTGGAGGCCCTCACAAATTGTCAAAGGACATGGTTCCCAAGCGCATCTTTTTGACCAAGGGCGTGGGAAAGCACAAAGAACGCCTGACGTCATTCGAGTTGGCTTTGCGCGATGCCGGAATCGCGGCCCAGAATCTGGTTCGCGTCTCCTCCATTTTTCCGCCTAATTGCAAGCTGATCACCCGCAAGGAAGGCCTGCGCTATCTTTCGCCTGGCGAAGTTGTGTTCGCGGTCGTGGCTGAAAATTCCACGCGCGAGGCGCACCGCCTGGTGGCTTCGAGCATCGGCTTGGCCATGCCTGCCGATCGCAGCACCTATGGCTACCTGAGCGAGCACCATTCGTTCGGCGAGACCGACGACGTGGCCGGTGACTATGCCGAAGAGCTCGCAGCCGAAATGCTGGCGACCACGCTGGACGTGGAGTTCGATTCCGATAAGTCGTGGGACGAAAAGAAGGAAGTCTACCGGCTGTCGAACAAGATCGTGCGTACGGCAAACATCACGCAAAGCGCTGTCGGCGACAAGCGTGGGTTGTGGACGACCGTGATCGCCGCAGCGATCCTGATCTTCGAGTAATCCGGAACTGAAGCTTCGTATCGGCCCCGTGCTGGCTTGGCCACGCGGGGCTTTCTCTTTGCTAAAGCAAAGGGCCCGCTTTGCAGCAGGCCGCTTTAGCTGTGAATGGACAGTCCTTTAGTGAGAAGGGTTCTGCTGCGAAGGATTATTCGTCCCGCTATTGTTGCCTGAATTTGCCCACGGAATATCGGTAGCCTGACGCTCATACAACGGCTTGTTCTGGTCGTTGGTATTGGTGTTCGCCTGCGGCTGCTGAGTATTGGAGTTCGGCGTTGCGGCATTCGGCGAACTCGTCGTCGCGTTCTGGTCCGTAGTTGAGGTTGTTCCCGTGGACGGAATCCCCCTCTGCTCATTCGTTGTCGTGGTGGACGTGGTACTGGTGGTCGTGCTGCTGGTCGTCGCGCCCTGCTGCGCATTCTGCTGCGTAGAACTGGTGGCAGCTCCCGGAGTCTCCGGCGTCTGGCTCGTCACCGGAGGAGTGGTCTGCTGCTGCGGAGCAGTGCTGCCCACGTCAGGCTTGCTCTCCTGCTGCAGCATGGCGATGTTCTGCGGCTGCGCCTGCGGAGGTTCGGCGGCATCCGGAGTCCCCTTCGGGTTTGCCTGATCATTCATCGGCGGCGTACTGGTCGAGTGGCCTGTGCTGCAGGTGGTGGCAACGTCACGCAGTTTAGACACCTGCACCGAATTCGTCGTGCTCGATGTCGTCTGTCCGCCCTGAGCGCTGTTCTGGTTGGTGTCGTCCTGACGGGTGGTCAACTCCACCTCATGGCCAACGCTGGCCTGCAACTGGTTCTCCGGACCATTGACCGAGTACTGCGTGCCATTCTGGTCGGTGATCGTGTAGTTGCCGGCCGAGCCGCTCAGGCACCCACGAAGCACGGCGTTTGAGGTCTGATAGCTATGAGTCGTTTGATTCGTCTGGGTCTGGCTCGCAGGGTTGTCCTGGCTGCCGGTGGCGGGCGCGTCCTGCGCAACCGCCAAGGTTGCCGCCAGCAGCCCTGAGCCTAGCAATATGAGTGTCGCTTTCATCTCCAACCTCCGTGGCACCGCTTCGTTATTTTCGGAATCTTGTCATTTACCAACTAGTACTTAGAACTCTCTTAGCCCGGGTTAGGTTTTCCGGTCGAGGAGAGAAAAAGGAGGGGCAACTTTTCGCGGCTCGCTCTTAACCAGAGTGTCGACTGAGGTTTCGAACTGCACGCCAGTACAAGCGCTGAAGGGGAGCACGAGCGACAGGCGAAAAGCGAAGGGCGGCTTTTCCGCTACACTGGAATTGCATGAGCGACGGCCACTTCAACCTGTTCCAGTTCGACGCCTATCTCTTCGACATAGACGGCACGCTGGCCAACACCCGCGGAGGCGTGCACTACAACTCCTTCCACACCGCGTTGCGCGAGGTTTTCGGTTGCGACGGCCGCATCGATAACGTGCCGGTCCACGGCAATACCGATCCCGGAATTTTGCGCGCTGCCTTGCAGCAATACGGCAAGCTGCCCGCCGACTTCGAGGCCCGTCTGCCTCGCGCGTGGGCCATCATGAACGCCGAAGTCGCGCAGAAAGCCGACCAAATGGAAGTGGAACTCTGTCCCGGCATTCCCGAGCTTCTGGCCGAACTGCGCCGGCAAGGCAAGGTGATCGGCGTCGTGACCGGCAATCTGGAAGAGGTTGGCTGGCTTAAGCTCGAGCGCGGCGGCATCCGCCAATTCTTCGACTTCGGTTCATTCAGCGACACCCGCGAAAAGCGCGAAGACATCTTCCGCCACGGCGTCGAACTGGCGCGAGCCCTGCGCGGTCCAGCCGCGACCGTGTGCTTTCTCGGCGATACTCCCAGCGACGTCCGCGCTGCCGAGCGCCTGGGCATGCCGGTGATCGCCGTGGCAACCGGCATCTATTCGCGCGAAGACCTGGCCAAGGAGTCGCCGACGATTTGCGTGACCACTTGCAGCGAGTTGCTAACCCCAGCCTGACGGCGCCGTCCACCAAGACGGGAGCACGCGCTCTGACGCGACAAGCGCCTTGGCCGTGGCATACAATTTCTTAACGCATGCGGCTGTTTCGAAGTACATTGCTCGCCTTGGGATTGGCAACAGCGCTGATGGCTCAGGAGAATCCCGCGCCAGTTCAGCAACAGCCCGCGCCTGCTTCTTCCCCTGCGGCACAAACGACTTCGAAGCCCACGACTTCGCCCAACGCCCCGGCTCCGGGCAACGTCATTCTTGACTCCCAGCCCATCGTCATTCAGAGGGGAACTCTGGCCGTTCCGGTCGCGGTAGGCGCGCCAACACAGCCGCCATCCGCAGCAACTCCGAGCACCACCGCGAATCCGCCGACAACAACTCCGATTGCAGTTCCCGCGCCACAGCCGGCCGTGCGGCAGCAGCCGCTCGTGATTCACAAAACCGAACAAGCTGTTCCCGTCGCGGTCGGGTCCCCACCACAGCCAACTCCGCAAGCCCAGCAGCAGCCATCGTCAGCGCAAGCATCTCCCGAGCAGCAGCCCGAGATCGGCGCCGCACCTCCGCCGGTCCCCATCGGTACGGCCGTCATGCCCAACGTCAGCAAGAAAGAAGCGGCCGAAGCCAAGCGACAGTTTCAGGCAGGCGTGAAGCTGAAGGAGAAGGGCAATCTCGATGGGGCGTACACGAAGTTCAGCAGCGCCTCGGAGCTCGATCCGACCAAGCTTGACTACATCACAGCGCGGGAGTTTACCCGCGAGCAGCTGGCCTACCAGGCGATCCAGCGCGGCAACAAGGCCATGCTGGCGAACAACGAAATCGTCGCGATGGCCGAATTCCGTCGCGCCCTTGAGTACGACGCCACAAATTCCTACGCGCTCCAGCGCCTGCGCGACGCCCTGCCCGTCGACCAGATCACCGACAAGCCTGTCAGTGTGGTCGAGCAGTCCGTGCCCATCGAGCTGCGCCCCAAGCCGGAAACGCATGACTTTAAGTTTCGCGGCGACAGTCGCTCGCTGCTGACGCAGGTCGCCAGCACTTACGGCATCAAGGCAGGCTTCGATGACTCGGTCCAGTCGAAGCACGTCTGGTTCAATATCGACAACGTCAACTTCGCTACCGCGCTGCAAGCCGTTTGCGAAGTGACTAAGACGTTCTGGATTCCGCTCACGCCGACGCAGATCCTGTTTCTCTCCGACACTGTCGAGAACCGCCGCAATTTCGAGCGCCTTGCCCTGCGCACCTTTTACGCTCCAGATCTCAGTGACCAGCAATTGACGGAGATGACGAACTCACTCCGCGTGCTGCTGAATCTGCGGTACATCGCCATCGACAAGGGTGCGAACACGATCAGCATTCGAGCCGAGTTGCCGCTGCTGAATGCCGCCGACCAGTTGATCCGCAGCCTGACCACCGGCCGCCCCGAAGTCCTGCTCGACGTAAACGTCTTCTCCGTCAGCACCAGCCTGGCGCGCTCATTGGGCACCGCCTTGCCCACGCAATTCACCCTGTTTAACATCAGCCCGTCACTGCTGGCCGGGCTTGGGTGCAGGCGCTACAAACCTCATCAACCAGCTGATTGCGTCCGGCGGAATCAATGCCGCGAACTCCTCCGCTGTTTCCGCCTTGCTCGCCCAACTACAGAACTCGACAACCAGTTCGGTTCTCAGCCAGCCGTTCGTCACCTTCGGCGGCGGGATTACGCTTTTCGGTTTATCGGGCGGCGGCACGGGCATATCTCCGACCTTCAGCCTGAACACTTCCGAGATCAAGAACCTCGAGCACCTGCTCTTGCGGGCCTCGCACGACAATCCCGCCATTGCCAAACTCGGCGAGCGCTATCCCATCATCAATGCGACCTTCGCGCCCATCTACAACACCTCGTCGATTGCCTCCGTCATCGGCAATGGCAGCTACATTGCTCCGTTCCCATCGTTCAACTTTGAGGACCTCGGCTTCAATCTGAAAGCCACGCCATTCGTTCACGGCGATACCGACGTCACGTTGAAGCTCGAACTGCAATTGCGCTCGCTGGGTACCCAGACGGTCAACGGCATCCCTATCATCAACAACCGTGAGTACACGGGCGAGATCTCGGTGAAGGATGGCGAGTCCAGCGTGGTTACCGGCCTCATCGACATGAACGACTCCCGCAGCATCAACGGCTATCCCTTCCTGGGCCAGGTGCCCGGGCTGGGATACGGCGCGTCGGTGCATAACAAAAATGTGTCGGAGGATGAACTGCTGGTCGTGATCACGCCCCACATCCTGCGTCTGGCCGACCAGGCGCCCTTCGCCATGGAATTGCCGCCGGCTCACTGACCCTGTTGAAATCCTGCGTTCACAAAGTGAAACCGCGCAGCTAATAGCGGCGCAACGACCTCGCACGCACGAATCAAACCTTAGTGGCAGAGCCTAATTCAGCTCTCATCATTTATCATGTTGTGACTCACCAAGACTTTCGGACGCGAGGTTTGTTGCGCTCCCAATGAATGTGTTTTCAGCGCCGGCCCGGCGATTGGCAATTCTGTCCCTGCTCGCGTTTATGCCGGCGGCCGCAGTCTGCTGCGATCAGATTCCCGCGAATCAGACACTCTGGATCAGGCTGACCTCGCCCATTTCCACATTCACCGCCAAGCCTGGCGACAAAGTCCACGCCGTTCTGACGGCGCCCATCAAGTGTGACAACGACATTGAGTTCGACATCGGCACCCAGGTCACGGGCACGGTGCGCTCGGTCCGCAAAGTGGGGTGGGGCATCCGTCACGAAACCGCCGCCCTCGATCTCGCTTTCACCGGGCTCAGTCCGGATGTCAGTGCCCCCGTCGCCATGTCCAGTTCGCTGATGGAAGTGGAAAACGCGCGCGAACAGGTTTCGTCCAAGGGAGTGATTCAGGGCATCCGCAGCAGCGACACGCCCGAGGGCCGCATCAACAGCCGCCTGAAGCATCTGCCGACGTGGAATCCGTACTCTGACCTGGGCCTCATCGTCTACAAGGCGACCTTCCCTATTTTTCCGGAGCCGGAGATTTATTTGCCCGCCGGAACTGATCTCCGCCTGAAGCTCACGAAGCCGATCACAGCGCCTGCACCGCTGCCCGAGCCTGCGGTCGATAGTGCCGCCTACGCCGCCGATGATTTCGAGTGGCAGGAGTTCTCCCGCACCATCCCGACACGCTCCACCACCACGACCATGGCCGAAGCCGACCTGATCAACCTGGTGTTTGTCGGCTCTCGCGATCAGGTGAAAGAGGCCTTTCACAACGCCGGCTGGACCAGCAGCGATACTCTTACCAAGCACGCTTTCCTTCGCAATTTTTACGCATTCCTCAATAACAGCGGTTATCCGCAGGAGCCGATGCGGCCCTTCCTGCTGGATGGCGAGCCCACCGACATGAAGTGGCAGAAGAGCCTGAACAGCTACGCCCGCCGCGATCACCTGCGTATGTGGGAGTGGGACGATCCGAACTCAGGCAAGACAGTATGGTTGAGCGCTTCGACCCACGACACCGGCGCCGCCCTCTCGCTGAAGTACCGGCAGTTCGTGCATCACATCTCGCCCGACATCGACGAGGAGCGCAGCAAGGTAATTCGCGATCTCACTGCCGCGGGCTGCGTGCAGTCCGTCCACATGATCGCGCGGCGCGGCGTTCCGACGATGACCCAAAGCTACAACGGCGACCCGGTTCGCACCGATGGATCGCTGGCCGTCGTTGAGCTAAAAGATTGCCAAAGCCCGACGCCCGAGCTTGCGCAAGTCAGCGCTCCTGCTCCCTACAAGCCGGGCAACAAAACCTTCCGCTACTTCCGCCGCCAGATCCTTACCTTCCGCAGCGACATCTGGCGCGCCAACATTATTTACGGGCTCTACGATCTCGGACACATGAGCTTTACCGCGCTCAAGCACCACAACTCGCTCGAAGCCTATCAACGCCAGATGGCGCAGCACGACAAGCAGGCTACTCCATCCACCGCGGCGATATCGCCACCAAGCGGCACGAGTTCGGGACTTTTGGGCACCCAATAGCCACGTTCAGGAGAGTCATCTCCGCTCAAAATCACTTCCATGATTGCGCCAGCGCAATTAGAAAGCTGCTTTCCCACATCGACCGCCGCTATCCAACATGGCATTCTCATAGAAACCTGGACGGCAGGAGCAAGTGGGCTGCGGAAGACCTGCTGGTTCGGGACGTGCGATGACGCATGCACGCTGCGGGCCGCCATGTTCCATTCTCCTCCGGCGGCCCCCGTGCTTTTTTTCTGCTTAAATTCCTTGCGAACGTCCGGATTGCGTCAGCCGACGAATCTGGTCTCCAGATCTTTGATCTTCAGGTCCAGCTTCTTGAGTACGGATTTGAGCTCCGGAGTGAGCGCCGGTTTCACGTGAGCGGGGTCGGCGATTCTCCTGCGCAGAGATTCGGTGGCGTATTTAATTCGTTGAAGTGAAATTTGGAAGCGATCGCATTCGCCCATCTCAACTTCGGTTCTGGCCACCGAACACCAGGTAAGCGCAAGGGTCAGTTCCGTCTGAATTGTCTTGAGACGCGTCTGTTGAGCGATGGTTTTAAGTCTCTCGGTTTCGGCGGTACGGTCCATCTTTCGCGCCCATTGCAGAGACGAGAACTGCGGAAACTTTGAGTCGGCGCTATGGTGAAGGTATTGGCTTCAGATGCTCCGGCCAAATCGAACCAGTGAACTCGCTGTTGGCGGCGAAGGGCACCACGGTTGAGCTCAACCAGAGTTCACCGGTCGCTAGAGTGTATGATGCCCATCCATACCCGGGGGGTCTACCAATTGCGCCCGCGACTGGGAAACAACCTGGACGTCAGTGGCTTGACGGAAGCTGCAACGACGGCACGCCGTGAGGCTCGGGCGCAGACTGCGGAACGCTCATTGGCGTTTGCCGGTTGCGTGCGGCCGGTGAGGCCGCTCCATGATGCTGAAAGTTCGAACTTCCGCTTTGCCCCGGCTGATGTTTCTGCGCCGGCGCAGACTGCGGACGATGAAAAACAGTGTGATCGCGCTGCGAATACTGTTGCGCGAAGATTGGAGTCGCGAATAATAAGCTCGCGACCAACGCTAGAACCGAACCTTGATAAACCTTGGGCATAACAACTACTCTGTGATGAATCTAGCCCAATTCTACGCGATAACGAAACTGCGCGTAAGCGTCCGCTCGCTACAACTTTGGGCGTAATTTGGCGTACTCACCTTACCCTACCCTCCTGTGCGCCGGCTGACCGCCCTTTTTAGCCTTTTTCGGCACCCGCTTGAAAACATGCTCAAATTCTGCCATGTCGACCCGCCGCCCCTTGAAGCGCACTCCTTCGGTTTCCAGCAGAAATCGCTGCTCCAGAGCGGCCTCCCGGGACAGCGAAATACGCCCGCCCGAGCCGAGTATGCGCTGCCAGGGTAATCCGGGAACTTGGTTCAGCACCCGTGCCACGTGCCGCGAATTTCGCGGATATCCGGCGGCTTTAGCGATCGCACCATAGGTACTCACGCGTCCGCGAGGCACTTTGCGGATGGCCTCGGCGATGGCGATGGATAGCGGAGGCTTTGCGCTGCGCGGAGACATGCGGCACTTACGATATCATTTGTAGCGGCATGACTGTACCCTCGCGCGATCCGGTCACGCGCTTCTCCGACCGGGCCGAAGACTACGCTAAATACCGTCCACACTACTCCCACGATGTGGTAGACGCTCTCCGCCAAGCCTGCGGCCTGACATCGCAACACCTGCTGGCGGACATTGGCTGCGGCCCCGGCATGCTGGCCGAAATCTTTCTCGACAACGGCAATCGCGTCATCGGCGTCGAACCCAACCGCGAGATGCGGGAAGCCGGCGAGAAATATCTCTCCGGCTATCCGAACTTCTCCATGCTCGAAGGCAGCGCCGAAGACACTACGCTCTCGGAAGCCAGTGTCGATTTCGTCCTGGCCGGTCAGGCCTTCCACTGGTTTCGTCCGCCGGAAACGCGCGTCGAGTTCGCGCGCATCCTCAAGCCGAGCGGCTGGGCAGTGCTGGTCTGGCACGATCGCGACATCGACGCGACCCCCTTCCTCCGCGCCTACGAAGCGTTCCTGCGCCGGCACGCCAACGATTACGAGCAGGTCACGCACAAGTATCTGGCCAGCTACGAGGCCCTCCAGCGCTTCTACGCGCCCAACGAGGTGCAGATCATCAAGCAGCATAACGAGCAGCGGCTGGACTTCGACGGTCTTCGCGGCCGCCTGCTGTCGTCGTCCTACATCCCGAAGTCGGGCGAGAAGCATGAAGCCATGCTGGACGCTCTGCCCAAGCTCTTCTCCGATCACGCCGTAGGTGACCGTGTCGTGCTGGAGTACGACACCAAAATTTATTACGGACATCTCGACCGATGAACGCCAACTCTGACGCTGTGGTACTGCGCACCGAGCGCCTGGGCCGCCGCGTCGGAGATGTGTGGATCGTCAACGACATCTCGCTTGACGTGCAACGCTGCGAGTTGCTGGGGATCGTCGGCGCCAGCGGCTCCGGCAAAAGTTCTCTCCTGCGCCTCCTGAACCGGCTGGATGAGCCCACCAGCGGCACCGTGTTCCTCGATACAGTGGATTACCGCCAGATTCCGCCGCGCACCCTGCGGCAGCGGCTGGGCATGGTGACGCAGCGTCCGTTCCTATTTCCTGGCGATGTCGGCTCCAACCTGCGATTCGGTCCGTCGCAGCGCGGAGAGATGTTGGCGGACAACGAAATCGCCTCGCTGCTGGAACGCGTGGGACTGCCGGGATTTGCGAGTCGCAATGTTGCCAACCTCTCCGGCGGCGAGCAGCAGCGGGTCTCGCTGGCGCGAACCTTGGCGAATCGCCCGGAGATTCTGCTGCTCGACGAGCCAACCTCGGCCTTGGACGAGCACGCGAAAGTCGGCGTGGAAGAACTGATCCGCAAGATGGTCAGCGAGAACTGCTTCACCTTCGTGATGGTGACTCACGATCGCGACCAGGCGCGGAGGCTCTGCCATCGCGTGGCGTTGATCGAAAGCGGAAAACTCGTGGAGGTCGGCACGCCCGAGCAGGTGCTGGGAAACGGCGCGGGAACGAGCGTGTAGCGATTTGGCGGAGTTCTCTGGATAATGCAAGTTTTGTATCAGGGCACGGCTTCGAAGTTGCAGAAACAGTCCGAAGTCGCCCAGCCTTGTTAACTGGGTACGACTTTACAGGTTGCGAAAAAACTTCGACGTAGCGTTGCCTTGTAACAGGGCACGGCTTCAGCCGTGCCGATAAGCTGTTTATTTTTGATCACAGCGAGGCGGACTTCAGTCCGACGAGCCGTCTTTGTTGAAGGGGCGCACTTCGGAGCCTGCCCTGAGCGAAGTCGAACGAGGCGGCATTAACTCGTGCTCTTATTCCCCCGAAGTGGCTTTCAAGCCGACGAGGTGACCCTATGCTGAAATCCCTATTCCACTCACAAATCGCGCTCGGCCTCGCGCAGGCCGCCATTGCCGCTGTGCTGGCCCTGCTGGTCATCCTGCTGGCCCGCCGCCGCAACATCCACCTCGAAAGCGACGCGTCGATCGCCCTGGCGCGCGGCATCGTGCAGATCGTCATCATGGGTTCGCTGCTGGTGCTGCTGCTGAAAGCCCCTCGCTGGAGCAGCGTCTTCCTGCTCGCCGCCATGATCATTGCCGCCGGATCGATCTCTGCCAAGCGCGCAAAAAATGTTCCCGGCGCCCGCAAGGTCTCGACCTACTCCATCGCCGCCGGCGCCGGCCTGGTGACCGCGGTGATGACGTGGGCCGGTGTCATTGACACCGCCATCACCTCGCTCATCCCCGTCGGCAGCATGATCATCGCCAACGCGATGAACACCAACGGCCTCGCGCTCAACCGCTTCCGCTCCGAGGTGCTGGCGCATTCCGGGGAAATCGAAACCGCGCTGGCCCTCGGCGCCGCGCCCGAGCGAACCATCGCCAGCTACACCGAAGCCAGCATCCACTCCTCGCTCATCCCGGCCATCGACAACCTGCGCTCGCTCGGCATCGTCTGGATCCCCGGCCTGATGACCGGCATGCTCCTCTCCGGCACCGACCCGCTCTACGCCGCAATCTACCAGTTCGTGGTGATCGCGATGATTCTGGCGTCGTCGGGATTGACCTCCCTGCTGAGCACGACCATGATCCGCGCACAAATCTTCTCGCCCGCAGAGCAGTTGCTGCTGAAGGAAAGCGCGTAAGGCACCGGCATCGGTCGAACATCTATAATCTCTAAGTTAGCTGCTGGGCCGGACGGTCGCTGCGGACGCAAGTTCGCAGAGGAAAGTCCGAACTCCACAGAGCGGTGTGCCGGATAACGTCCGGGGGGCGGCCGTCAAGGGCCGTTTACGGAAAGTGCCACAGAGAACATACCGCCTCGTTGATTTCGATCAACGCGGTAAGGGTGAAAAGGTGCGGTAAGAGCGCACCGCGCCGCCAGCAATGGCGGTGGCAGGGCAAACCCCACACGGAGCAAGACCAAATAGGGGAGGATCGTGCGCTTCGGCGCGCGAGCGTGCCGGCTCGGTGCGCCACAACTTCCGGGTAGGTCGCTAGAGCCGCGCAGTAATGCCCGGCCCAGAGGAATGACCGTCATGCCGCTTCGGCGGCATACAAAATTCGGCTTACAGGCCCGGCAGCTACAAGAAAAACAGCAATTAGCAATTAGTAATTAGCAATTAGTCGGAACCAGAGTTCGCTCGGCGAGGTTCGCTCTGCGCCTTCAGAGGCTTCTGTAGAAGCTCAGTGCGAGGGTGTTTTGTGTCAGGGCACCATTTCACAGGCTCCGGAAAAATTCCGGTAAAGCTTGCTTTGTGTCAGGGCACGACTTCAGTCGTGCCGATAAGCCAACCTTTATTAAGCGGGCTTTAGCCCCTGCACACCGTGTGCAGCGGCTGAAGCCGTGCTCTTTTGTGCATCCGACCGGCACGACCAAGGTCGTGCCCTGATACAAGGCGGCCTGTGTCGAATTTCCCGGCAGCCTGTTCAGTCGTGCCAAACGGCTTCAGTCTTTGCCCAGCCGTCCCTCTGGTCCGCTCTTCCTTTTGAATTGATCTCACCTCACGCTGTCCTTCGTCGAACCATGTGATAGATCGCCAGCAGGATAATCGCTCCGATCACCGACGCAATGAAGCCGGCGCCCTGGTCCTGGCGGTACCAGCCCACGGCCTGCCCAATCCATGTCGCGACAAACGACCCGGCAATGCCCAGCAGCATCGTGATAATGAATCCGCCAGGATCTCTACCCGGCATGAGGAGCTTGGCAATCGCTCCCACGACGAGACCAATAATAGCCACCCACAACCAGTGCATAAGAGTCTCCTTTCGACTCAGACAAACAGTTCTGTTGGACGGCCCGAAGCAACATCGGGTTTGCTTGCGCGTGGAAGTCTAACGCTGAGGGAAGATCGAATCCAATAGGAAGTTCGCGCCCTTACCGCGCCACCCAGGTGGCGGCATCGGCGACTGCGCGACGGCCCGCCGAACGCTGTGCCCGGACTTTCGACGGCGCCTGCGAACGTGCGCTATAGGTAGCCCGCTGCACATCGAGCTCGCGCGACGTCAACACGTGAGGACCGGCGATACGCACATCGGCCACGGCCTGGGTCGACGTCTGCACCCACACGCCGTTCACCGCGCCGTAGTTCAGGGTGACGTTCAGGTTTTTGATCCAGAAGGAAGGACTCTTGGCGGTCTGGCCCTGGATGCGGCGGATGTCGAATGTGTTCGCATCGACCCACGCCCGTCCGCGCACCAGCTCTACAGCCTCACGTTTGGGAGCGATGCCCAGCAGGTAGCAATCGTGTCCATCGATTGTGTCGCGTCCGATCAGGGTGAAATCGTAATTCGCTGGGCTGAGTTCATGCGCGTCGGCGTGTGTCGCCATAGTGACCTCGTGGTCCAGTATCTTGCGAACGATACTGGTGCCGCGATCACTGCCCTCTGTCTTGACAATGGTGTATTCCTTGGCCGCTGGAGGTACAAAGCTGACCTCTGCTACGACTTGCGAATTGGCCTGGGCCGCGCCCTGCGACAGCAGTTCGTACTCACGCGTAACTTTATAGGGGACACTGTGATCGTGTTCCGCGGTCCGTGCCTGCTGGATGCGGCTGACGATCTGGCCAAGGTTAAGGCTTGCCTGACCAACGCAAACCATGGCCCAGGCACAAATCATCGTCCCTAGAACCACCATTGACCGCATTGTGAGAAACACCCGCATTGCTTTGACTCGGCCCCCAGATATTGACTTGCGCCTGTTTTGTTAGAAGCACGCCGGTCGCCAACTGATGTCCGTGGTCGCTGCTTTCGCGAGCAATGACTTGCGGAGCAACAGCAGGTGAATAGAGCGGAGCAGCTTTTCTGGAATGACTCAATGGAGGAAAATCTTTCGCCTTAGACATTAGAGAGAGGCGTTCGAGCACGATGAGCGGCTTGGTTAAGCTTCGATAACAAGGCTGTCATCTGAGCCGACATAAGAGGATTGTCATCTAGCCGACACAATTGAAGATGGGTGTAATTCTATTCGCAGTGTAAGCGCGAAGCTCGCGAACGGAGTCGATGGCCCCTTGTACCAGGAGCAGATTCAGCAGCTAATGCTTCTGGGCAACTTCCTTGTAGATCTCCAGCATCCGCCGGACACTCGCATCCCACGAGAACTTTGCGGCCTGCTCCAACCCGCGCTGCTTCAGCTTCTCGCGCAGGCCCTGGTCGAGCAGCACGCGATGCAGGGCGCGCATGATCTCGAACACGTTCTCCGGATTCACCATGACCGCGGCGTTTCCCACCACCTCCGGCACTGAGGACGTGTTGCTGGTCACCACCGGTGTCGCGTGGGCCATCGCCTCCAGCGGAGGCAATCCGAATCCCTCATACAACGAGGGGAACACGAAGATCTTTGCCTGATCGTAGAACAGGCGAAGCACATCGATAGGCACGAACCCCAGGAAGCGCACATCGTTCTGCACGCCGCCTTTGACGCACGCGCGACGCAGATCGGGATGCCGCGAAACCTCATCTCCGATGATGATGAGTTTTAGATCGTCGTAGAGCGCCTCTTTGTTCAGCTCGTTCTTCAACGCCGCGAACGCCTCGATAATCCTCACAACGTTCTTGTGCGGACTGATGCGGCCGGCATACAGCAGGAACGGGTAATTCACCTGGTAGCGTTCGGCGATGAACTGGAGGTCGGCTTCGCTGGCGTGGCCCTGGCGGAAGCGGTCATCGATGGCGTTGTAGATGACCTCAATCTTCTGCGGCTTCACATCGAACAGCCGCACCGTATCGGCCTTGGAGAAATTCGACACCGCAAAGATGCGCGCCGCCCGATGCAGCACGCGCTTCGTGAACTGAAAATGCAGCGTCCGCTTCACCGACGACTGGCTGTTGACGCGGTACATGTGGTCGAGCAGATCGTGCACCGTCACCACGTAAGGACACGGAATGCGCTGCGGCTTCCAGAACAGGTGCGGCACATGCAGCAGGTCGCAGCGATGGTCTTTCAGGATGCGATGCAGTTCGAGATAGCTGGCGACGGAAAACTCGTTTGGCTGGCAAGGTACGGTGATGAAGTTCTTCGGCAACGATCCAATATCGCCGAGCCGGCCCGGAATGCCGATGAGGAAGTACTCGTTGTCGTGATCCAGCCGGGAGAGAGTGCGAATGGCGTTACGGGTATAGGTGCCCACGCCGAATTCGGTGATGCGGCGGATATCGATGGCAACGCGCACAGGGTAGTGTAACAAGTGGGGTCATCTTGTTCCTTCATGAAGGTCATCTCTCTGATGTGTGTCGCCCTGATGAATGTTGTCATCCTGAGCGAAGAGAGGCTGCGAAGCAGCCGAACGAAGTCGAAGGACCCCTATTCCTGGCCGAACATTTCCACCGGTCTGGTCCGCAGCCGCATATCCTCCCACTCTTTGCTGAGGTCCTTCCACTGCGGGTTCTTCTTCTCAATGAGCGCAATTTTCTTTTCCCGGCGCCAGCCCTTCAGTTGCTTCTCGCGGCGAATTGCGTCGCCGATCCAGGCGTAGACCTCGTAATAGAGCAACCGGTTCACCTCGTATTTTTCCGTGAAGCCGTCGAAGGAATGATTCTTATGCTGGCGCACGCGAACTACCAGATCGTTCGTGACTCCGATATATAGTGTGCCGCTGATGCTGCCGAGAATGTAAACAGAGTAGCGATGCTCGCGCTTGGGGCTCATGAGTGTAGTAGGGGACTTTCGACTCAGGATGACACGTTGGTTTGGAATTGAGCGGTGACGGATAAACGAGGAGGACGTGATGGCTGCGAAAGGGGTCTTTCGACTCCGCTCGGTCGCCTTCGCGACCTTACTACGCTCAGGATGACAACCCTCTAAAAGTTTTGCGCTTAGACAGCAAAAGGCGCAGCCGCAGCTGCGCCTTTACCCAAACAAGAAATCTAAGCCCTGACCGCCTCCGCGTGCTTTGCCCTTCGGCTCGCGTACAACGGAAACGCTTCCGCCAGCCCCAGCACTTCTCTCTTCACGCGCGCCAGCAAAGCTTTGTCGGTGCGGTTGTGCAGTACCTCAGAGATCCACTTGCCCACCTGCCTCATCTCGTTCTCTTTCATGCCGCGAGTAGTCAGCGCCGGGGTGCCGATGCGGATGCCGCTCGGCTTCATCGGAGGATTGGTGTCGAACGGAATCGCATTCTTGTTCACCGTGATGCCGGCTTCATGCAGCGCGTTCTCGGCCTCGGAGCCCAGCATGCCCTTGGCAAACACGTTCACCAGCATCAGGTGCGTGTCGGTGCCGCCGGAGGTGATGTGGAAGCCCTCGTCGATCAGCGTCTGCGCCAGTACCTTGGCATTCGCCACGACCTGCTGCGCGTAATCCTTGAACGCCGGCTGCATCGCCTCGCGGAAGCAGACGGCCTTGGCCGCCATGATGTGAACCAGCGGCCCACCCTGCATTCCGGGGAACACGACTTTGTCGACCGCCGCGGCGTGTTCGGCCTTGCACAGGATCATTCCCGCGCGCGGACCGCGCAGCGTTTTATGCGTGGTGGTGGTGACGATCTGCGCGTGCGGCACCGGCGAAGGATGCGCGCCGCCGGCAACCAGTCCGGCGAAGTGAGCCATGTCGACGAGATACAGCGCTCCAACCTTGTCGGCAATCTGACGCATGCGCGCGAAGTCGATGATGCGCGGATACGCGCTGCCGCCTCCGACAATCAGCTTCGGCCGCTCGCGTTCGGCGATCTGCTCCAGGTCGTCGTAATCGATGGTTTCGGTTTCCTTAGTCACACCATAAGGAACAATCTTGTAGGTCTTGCCGGAGAAGTTCAGCGGATGCCCGTGGGTCAGGTGGCCGCCGTGCGCAAGATTCAATCCCAGGATGGTGTCGCCCGGCTGAATCACCGCGGCGTACGCTGCCATGTTCGCCGTCGAACCCGAGTGCGGCTGCACGTTTGCGTGGTCGGCGCCGAAGAGCTGCTTGGCGCGATCGCGCGCCAGATTCTCGACCACATCGGTGAACTCGCATCCGCCGTAATAGCGCTTGCCGGGATATCCCTCGGCATACTTGTTGGTGAAGACCGAGCCCGCCGCTTCCAGCACGGCTTCGCTGACAAAGTTCTCCGACGCGATCAGCTCCAGGCCTTCATGCTGACGCCGCTCTTCGTTTTCGATCGCCTGCGCAATCTCCGGATCCGCTTCCGCCAGCGGACGCTCCATAGGATTGTTATTCATGATTCCGTCCCTCGCTAAGGTGCCGCTTGCCATTGTAGCGCGAGGACGATGGGGAAGGATGTGAGGCGGGAGCGACTAGCTTTGAGCCGTGCGCTATGAGTCGTAAGCAGGCGCTCTGCGCAGGCTGCCTTGTATCAGGGCACGACCTTGGTCGTGCCGGTTCGCTGCGCAAAGGGGCGCGGCTTCAGCCGCTGCACAGGGCATGCGGGGGCTGAAGCCCGCTCTAAACCAGGGCCATCCGGCACGCCTGAAGTCGTGCCCTGACACAAAGCTCACAGAGCCATAGCGCACAGCCCACAGCTCACGGCTCAAAGCCGACAGCTACTCGCTAGCTGCTTCTTCCTCGTAATCCGTCAGCCCTGCAATCACCGTCTCCGCCAGCGCACAGCCGCTGAAGAAGCGCGACTCGTCTTCGTCGGAGAAGCCCAGGAACTTCGGGGCCGAGCCCGTCAGCGCCGCCAGCCCGGCGTCAACTCGACCGTGGGTATCGAAATCAATCACCGGCACGACTCCGCCGGGATAGTCGGTGACCATAGAGTTGAGCACCTTCGCCGCTCCGCACGTGAACGACGCGAGCGCCGCGCGGCGGTGCCGCTTCCACATTCGCGCGCCCATGAGGAGAAAGGCTCCCGCAACCGCGTAATCCAGGAAAGCATGAACGCCAGGCGTGACCACCTTTGGCATTCTTCGGACGGCAAAGCGTGCTCCGGTGTGCAGCAGAGGCATGACGATCCTCGTCTAGAAGGGTGATTGGCTGCGGTCAGCCCAACAGCGCACATGATTGTACGCCCGGAAGCGACGGCCGCCTCAGCCAAAGATGCTGGGCAAGGTAAACCGAGTTGGCGCGGGAAGAACTTCTATTCACCACGGAGACACGGAGCGCACGGAGAAAAGCGCTCTCATGTTCAACCAGCAAAACCTCAGTGCCCTCCGTGCCTCCGTGGTGAATCCACGTCTTCACTAACCCAATCTTCCTCCCTGCCGATAGCACCAGTGGAGGTCGTCGCATGCCGCAGTTCAATTGGGATTCCCGCTACAGTGTCAGAGTCAAGCGTTTCGATGAGGATCATCAGGAGCTGTTCCGTATCCTCAACACCCTGCATGACGCGATGATGGCCCGCCGAGGCCAGCAGGTTTTGCAGCAGGTGCTCGACGAGCTGCTACGGTACACGGATGGTCATTTCTCGCGCGAAGAGGAAGTGATGCGCAAGGCTGCTTATCCCCAGCTGCAGGCGCAGATCGACCAGCACCGGCGCTTCACCGAGAAAATTAAGGAGGTTTCGGCCAAGTATAAGGAGGGCAGCGTCGGCCTGACCATCGACATACTGGACTTCCTGACCGACTGGCTGAAGAAGCACATCCTCGGCGTGGATCAGCAGTACAGCGACTTCCTGAATGCGCGCGGCGTTATCTAGCCGCGCCTTCAGCGTTGTGGGAGGGGGAGCCTGGGCATTGGCAGGGGGTACCGCCTAGCTGCTCTTCCCTCTCGCCAGAGCGCGCTTGATGGTTTCATCCAGCCCAGCCTTGGCCTTGGCATATTCGTCCGCTGTAACCTTGCCTTGCTGGCGATCAATCTCGAGCTGAAACAGCTCTTCCTTCATCGCTTCCAGCAGCAGCGCATTGCGATCACGCGCCGGAGCAGCGGGTTCAATGAAGTCCGTGAAGGCCGCGGCCGCTTCGGGCGAGTCGACTTCGACTCTCCCGCCCTGTCCACCCGTCGCGAGGGCCGGCTGCGGACGGTTCGACCGCGACACGATGTACGCGCCCCCCATCACCAGCACCAGCGCGAACGCTCCCAGAATGTAGGCGCGATAGTCGTGCAGCGGATCGGGCGCATCGATGGGCGCACCCAAGCCGCCTCCCGGACGGTTGTCATTCGCCGCAGCCCGCGATCCGCCAGCGGCCATGCCACCGCCACCGCCACCGCCGCCGCCGTCGCTCGCATCGCTCCCGCCCTGCGCACCCTGCTGCGTCTCAGCCGGAAAGTCGCCCGTACCCGAGACGCGGAAGCTGAGGTCCTGCCCCGCCGTCACGTTGGTCGCGACCATGATGTTCGACTGCGCATCCTGCATCTGCTGGAACGACTGCGCATTCTTTGCCGAGAACGTAATGCTCTTCGGCGTCATCACCACGAAGTGCTGCACGTCGCGCAACGGCCTGGGCGCAAAGCTGGCCTCACCGCTGTAGGGCATGTGCCACGCGACCTGGAACTGCGTCTCTCCGGGACGCAGTGGATAGGTCATCAGGTAGTGATTCTTTTCTGCTCCAGGTGCGGTCTGCGCCTGGATGGGCTGGCCACCCGGGCCGCGCGCCTGCGCGGTTTCCAGTTCCGCCCCCGCCGGAAGAACAATCTCGAACGTTCCCTTGTCGTTCGCTTCCGTGCGCGGCGGCTTCGACTTGTTCGTCACCGCATAAAGCGTGATGCCGTCCAGCTGCTTGCCATCGCTTTGCAGGCGATAGACCTCGACGGTCTGGCTCATGCCGTCAATCTTCTTCGCCGCGTCGTAAACCGTGAGATCGGCGGTGGTGCTGCCCGGCATGAGGGGACCACTCTGCGGGAAGTAGCTGACGCCGTCGTGGGTCACGCGCACCATGTGCGGAGCCTGCCCGGAATCTTTGGGCTCCGGAAACGAGAAGTGTCCCTGAGCGTCCGTCTTGGCATTGCCAATCACCTGCATGCCCTGCGACAGCGAGAGCAACTCGACTGCATCGCCCGAAGAAGGCTTGCCCGTCGTGCCATTGGTAACCGTGCCGGTGATGTTCTGGGCGGTGGCAAATCCAACCGTGCTGACAAGAAGCAGCAGTAAGAGTATCGGGTGGAGCACGCCTTCAGGCGTGCAGTTGTGCCAAACAAAATGTCTGCGGGCTTTAGCCCCTGCGGTAACGTCAGCGGCTGAAGCTGTTCCTGGTTTCATGTCCCTCGAATGCACCGCTGAGGCGGTGCTCCACCGAATTATCTTTTGCTCTTTACCTGACGCGGGCCTGAACGCCCGCTCTACCCGAAAGCTCACGCGCGCCCTCCGCTGGGTCGCCGCGATTCCTTTCGCACCATCACTCGCGCCCTCTCGATTGCGTCCAGCTCGGCGAGAATTGCCGCCGCCTCATCTTCCAGCGACGCGCGCTGAATCGCGTAATCTTCTTCGCTCAACTTGCCGGCTTTGTACTCGAAGTTCAGGTCGCGCAGATTCTCGTAGGTCGCGTCCTTGCGCTCCAGCAGATACAGCTTCCGAGTCTTCTCTTCGCCGACATCGACTTCGCCCGTCTCATAGAACACATACACGAACAGCGAGGCGGCAAACAGCGCGCATCCAAACATCGCCAAGGCCGTCGCCTGATTCATCACCAACGCAAAAATTGCCATCATTAAAATTCCGTTTCCTGACGAGCTTTCTTTCGCAGCTGGTCAAGCTCGTCTGCCTTCAACTGTGGACGCGCCACCGGCTGCGCCAGCGTTCGCGCCTTCCACATCCGCACCAGCCACACCGTCACGAATATCGCCACCCCAAACACCGCAAACGGCATGATCCACGCAATGCGATTGAAGCCGGTCGTGGTCGGCGCCGCCAGCACGGTGTTGCCGTATTTCTGCACGAAACTTTGCAGCACCAGCGAATCGTTGTCGCCGCGATCGAGGCCCGCCGTCAGCTCGTTGCGCATGCGATCGGAGTAGGTGCAGCCGACGTGATTGCACTCCAGCAGCACCTGGTTGCAGCCGCACGCACACATCAGTTGATGTCCCAGCTTGTTGAAGCGGGCGTCGGAGTCGGCACCCATGAACAGCATGACCAGCACAGCCACCAGCGCGAGCTGCGCGATCCGAAGTTTTGATTTGTGAGTTCCCAATTTCAATTTATGAGTTCCAATACCAATCTATCGGTTGTAGTCCTGAGCGTAACTCACCGCTAAACAACTGATGTCATCCTGAGCGAAGCGTTCGCAACGCTTTTTGCGAACGCGGAGCAGTCGAAGGACCCCTATAGCAGCCCAGTAGTTTTCATTGTTATCCCGACCGACGGCTTTAGCCGGAGCGGAGGGCGCTACGCTTCCTGCCCTCCCTGAATTACTCAGCTTCCTACCAAGCGCTGGGCTACGCTCTTACGTCTCGCTTCGCGAGACTCGATCTGACCCAACTACAGCCTCACACCGAACTAGAAATTTCAACGCAGGCGACGAAACCGCAGATCCCTCGGCTCGACGTCGACTCCTCGCGCGGAATGACAATTCTCAAATGCAACCGAATGTCTGATCCCTGATGACTACCTCACAAGCCACCAGCCCCTATCCACTATCCACTATCCACTGCCTTCAATCCCCGCCCACGCCCACGGCTCCACGATGTTCCGCCTCGGCTGCCGTGCGTTCCTTCTCGTCTTTCAGCACTGTGACCTTCCCGGGCTTCATGTTGGGGAACAGCGCGATGATCGTGCCAATCAAAATCACATGCACGCCAATCCAGATCCACAACACCAGCGGATTCACGTGCGCCTTGATGATCGGCTTGCCCGTGTCCTGGTTCCGACCGGTGTACACCAGGTACAAATCTTCATTCGGACGCGAGCGATTCGCGACGATCGTCGATGTCTGCTGGCTGGCGGTGTAGAAGCGCCGCTCAGGGAACATCTGCCCCAGGTATTTGCCGTGCTTGTAGACGTCGAGCACTGCCCACTCGCTGTCATAATTCGGCTTGCTGTCCTGGGTGTACGACTTGCAGACCAGCGTGTACGGGCCAATCTCCATCTTGTCGCCGAAGCCCATCTCCTGCTCTTTGTCGACATTGAAGGGCAGCCCGGCAAATCCAATAATTACCAGCACCACGCCGATGTGAATCAGGTAGCCGCCGTAGCGGCGCGTGTTGCGGCGGGTGATGACCACCATGCCCTTGAAGATGCTGACGCCGTTCTGCCGCGCGATTACCCGTCCGCCTCGCCAGAATTCACCGCTGACCGTTGCGATCACAAACATCGAGAGCGCAATCGCCATCAGCGAGTAGAAGTAGGCCGAATCCTGCCACGGCTTCATGCCGCCCACGATCAGCACCACGACCGTCAGCAAGGCGATCGCCGTCGGCCACACGAAGTTACGTCGGACACGATCGACCGACGTCTTACGCCACGCCAGCAGCGGGCCCACGCCGGTCAGGAAGACCAGGAAAATTCCAATCGGCACATTGACGCGATTGAAAAATGGCGGGCCCACGGTGACCTTCGATCCCGTCACCCACTCCGACAGCACCGGAAACAGCGTGCCCCACAGCACCGCGAAGCACGAGACCAGCAGCACCAGGTTGTTGAACAGGAAACTCGACTCGCGCGACACCAGCGACTCCAGCCGGTGCTCGCTCTTCAGCGTCTCGCGATTGAGCACGAAGAAGTAGACGCAGGTCGCGAACGCAATCGCCAGGAACCACACGAACCAGGTGCCGATACTCGATTGCGCAAACGCGTGTACCGAACTCACCACACCGCTGCGCGTCAGAAACGTTCCGAAGATGGCGAGCAGGAACGTGGTGAAGATCAGCCACATGTTCCACATCTTCATCATGCCGCGCTTCTCCTGCATCATCACCGAATGCAGGAAAGCGGTCATGGTCAGCCACGGCAGCAGCGATGCATTTTCGACGGCGTCCCATCCCCAATAGCCGCCCCAGCCCAGCACTTCATAGGCCCAGTGCGAGCCGAGAAAAATGCCGCAGGTCAGAAACAGCCACGCCACCATCGTCCAGCGACGCGTGATGTGGATCCACTTCTCGCCGGGATACTTCATGATCAGCGCGCCCAGCGCGAAGGCAAATGGAACGGTCACACCAACGTAGCCGAGATACAGCATCGGGGGATGGATCACCATCTCGGGATACTGCAGCAGCGGATTCAAGCCGTTGCCGTCGGCGGGAATTGTTCCCGTCACCAGGCCGAACGGATTCGCCGCAAAGTTCACCAGCAGCAGGAAGAACACCTGCACGGACGCGATAATCGCCGACGCATACGAGAACAGCTGCGGGTCGACCTTGTACCGCATCCGCAGCACCAGCGCGTAGGTCGACAGCAGCCACGCCCAGAACAGCAGCGAGCCTTCCTGGCCGGACCAGAGTGCCGCAAACTTGTAAGCGATGGGCAGGTCGCGATTGGTGTGGTGCAGGATGTAGGCCACCGAGAAGTCGTTGCCGACCGCGGCGATCACCAGTGCAACACCGGCGATGGTCACTGCGGCCCAGCACGCGATTCCGGCGCGGCGTGCGGTCTCACCCAGTCGATCGTCTTTGCGGTACAGTGCGATCGCGCCCGCAAGAAACGAGTAGGCTGCCAGCGCAAGCGCGAGCAGAAGCGCAAAACTTCCAATTAATGGCATGAGGCGTGATACCTGTATGAGCTCAAAACGGCGCCATCCCGATGTTTGCAATTTTACTCGCAATCGTCAGGTGGAACCGGCAAATGTGCTGATGCTGCTACAACTTTGCGGGAGCCGTGAAATGCGGGAATCACGATACGCGCAAGAATTACGACACAGCCATCGTCCGCGGCGTCGGCAGCAAGACGTCTTCTCCGGCGAACCGCCTCGGCTGCGGCGCCCTGATGTTTGTCAATGTAAGGAGAGGCAACAACTCTGACTGGGTGGTAGCTGAGAGGAAATCCCACCCAAAAACTGCCCTAAAACGACGAACGAGAGCCAAGGAAGGAGTGTTGAATTCCTTTCCCGACTCTCTGGATTCAGTATAGCACATTAGGAGGGCAATTGAACACTTATCGCCCCACCTATATCTCTAGAACTATCAGAGTTTTGCCAAGATTTTGGCACCTTGATGGGGATTGACAAGAATTTCAAAAATCGAGAAATCGCACCTAAAACAGTGCAATTTTTGCATATCGAACACCACGAACGTGACGCGTACTTCGTGACTCGGCAGAAGCGTTACTGCTGATTCGGGGCTTGCGGCTGCGGGTTCGCCGCAGGAGGAGCGTCCTGGCTGGGGTGGTCCTGTTTCGGCGAAGGCTCCGACGACTTATCGTCCGGCTGCGTAGTATCCGGCTTCGCCGGCTGCTGGTCAGGAGACCGCGGCGCCTCATCCGCCTTCGGCTGATCCTGGTTGGATGCCGGCGGTTGTTTCGGCGTGGCGTAGGTTGTTGCTCGGCCGGTGGCGGCTCGCTCTTTTGCGCGGGAGCGCTTTGCCCGGCATCGGGTGCCTGCTGTTCGGGAGCCGGTTGTTGTCCCTGATCGCTCTTTGGAGCGGACTCGCTCGCCGGCGCCGGTTCGCCCGGTGAGGGCTGCGCTTGATCTTGCTTCGGCATTTCCTGGCTCGCGTCAGGTGCCTTCTCAGCGGCAGGTTGAGATGGTTCTGACTTCGGAGCCTCCTGCGCCGCTGGCTCCGCCGGGGTCGCCTGCTCCTTGGGCTGCTCCGCTGGTGGAGCCTCCTGCGCAGGCGTGGTCTGCGGCGCTTGCTCCTTCGGCTGCTCTGCACTCGGAACTTCCTGCGCCGGTTGCTCCGCCGGCGGCGCCTGCTCCTTCGGCTGCTCGGCGGGTGGAGCTGCTTGCTCCGGCTGGGTCGCCGGCGATGGCATCGTGGCAATCGGGTGCGCAGTCTGCTCGTCGGGGTTCGGATGCAGCGGCCTCACCACCGGCAAGCCGTACTGGTTCAAACGCTCTTCCTTGCACGGCTGGATGTCGGGATCGCTCAACTGCGTTGGATCGTCGCTGTGCTTGGGCCACAGCGCTTCGAAGCAGCCGGCGTCGACCAGCTTATGATCGGCGTAGTGATACAGCCTCAGCCCGCTCTGCCGCGGCGTGATGTGGTGCATCAGCACCAGGTCGGAAACTCCGCCCTCGCCGGGCTGCACGGTGAAGCTGGCGGCGATCGCCGTCAGCAGCGAGAGAAATCCTTCGTCTGTGCGGCGGAAGATCCACAACGGACAGTTGGCCATCGCGTCGCAACCGCCCTCGAGGCCAAGCGAAGTCGCCAGCAGCAGCGGCTTACCATCGCCGAGGTCGACAAAGCGAAGGCGCGTGGTGGATGCGATCTCGCGAATGCGATCGTCGTCGTAGCCGGCGTCGCTCATCGGCTTTTGCAACCGGAGTACGATCGCGTCCATCAAAGAAGAACGCTCGGGCTCGGTTAGCCGCGAGGTGTTGCCGACGCTGGGATCGTTGCGCCCGATGACTTCCTGGTTGCGCCAGTCCCAGTTAAGCTTCGCATCCTGCCCGGCACAAAACGCGGGCAGCAAAAGCAACAAAATGCCGACAACGATCCGACACAACCTCATAGCCCGCTTGTACGCCAGAGTGAGGGGCGATGGCAAGAGGAAGAAAGCTGCGAGCTGCGAGCTGAAGGCCGCGAGCTTCGAGCCGCGAGCAATTAGCAATTCGCAATTAGCGGTCGACGATTGACAGCTCGCAGCTCGCTAGAATTCACACATTCGAGCCAACATAAATTTGGGTGTCATCCTGAGCGTAGCGTCCGCCTGCTTTTTCCCCCGCATCTTTTGCGGCGGGCGGACGCGGAGTCGAAGGACCCCTATCATTGCATGAGATCTCCTATTGTCTTTCAACATCCGCCATACTTTCGAAACTGGAACCCACAACATGAATCTGTTACTCTCGCCCCAACAAGGTTAGTTAGGCCATGCCCCTAGCCCGAGCCGCTAAACGTGTTCGTCGCGCCGCCGCACCATCTCCTTCTGAATCCAAAAACTCGCAAAGCCGCCCGCACGAGCAGCATGAATTAGTCATCATCTCGGGCATGAGCGGAGCCGGCAAGGCGTCGGCGCTGAAAACCTTTGAGGACCTCGGCTACTACTGCGTCGACAACCTGCCAGTCAGCCTGATTACCAAGTTCGCCGAGCTGGTGGTCGATACGCTGGAGATCCAGCGCGCCGCGCTGGTCGTCGACATTCGCGAGGGCGCGCGTCTCGACCGGCTGCCGCAGCTCCTGACCGCGTTGCGCCGGCTGGTGAAGACCACCTTCATCTTCCTCGAAGCCGACGAAGACGCGCTGCTGCGCCGCTATAGCGAGACGCGGCGGCCGCATCCGCTGGGACGGAACGCCTCGGTTAAGGCATCGCTCATCTCCGAGCGCCGTCGTCTGCAACCGGTGCGCGAGTTGGCCGACCTGGTCGTCGATACCACCAAGTTCAACGTGCACGAGTTGCGCGGCCTGCTGACCGAACGCTTTCATCGCGGCAAGCGCGACAAAAACCTGCTGATCTCGTGCGTGAGCTTCGGCTACCGCGAAGGCGTGCCCGAAGACGCCGACCTCGTCTTCGACGTGCGCTTCCTGCCGAACCCGCATTTCATTCCCAAGTACCGGCCATTGACCGGCCGGCATCCGGCAGTGGCAAGGTACATTCGCTCGTTTCCGCAGACCAAGGAATTCATCACGCGCATTTCGGAGTTGCTGGTTTACCTGATCCCGCATTACATCGAAGAGGGCAAGAGCTACCTGACCATCGCCTTCGGCTGCACCGGAGGCAAGCATCGCTCGGTGATGATTGCCGAAGACGTGAAGAAGCGGCTGTCGAAGGCGGGCTACAACGTGAAGGTGGTACATCGCGATTCACCGGAACAAAACGGGCAGTAAGCGCGCTGGAAAGTGCGGAGGCATTGCGGTTCACTCGTTTCAGCAGTCCCACGACGTAAGACACCGAGGAGGCGCATGCGAGAGATGAGCCCGACACGAGTCGTCACTCTGGGATTGGCAGCGCTGGTTGTCTGCTTCTTCGTGTACCTGATTTACGCCAGCAAACCGGCCTCGTGGGTTGAGGCGAGTACGTGCACCGTGGTCGACTCTCGCGCCGTGCCTCGGGTGGATGAAAAGGGCCGCACCTATTATGCAGGCGAATACCGTTTGCAATTTCTGGTGAACGACCAACCGTACTTTACCTGGGTCGACTCGGGCATCTTCGACAGCGATCAGGAACGCGCCGCACAGAAAGTCAGCGCGCTCCCCACCGGCTGCCCCGCCCGCATTCGCTATAACCCCCTGAAGCCGGACGAGAACGTAGCCTTTCGCTCGCGCTATTAACGCGCCCAATTCCAAACATCTCCACACAACAACAAAGGGCGCTCTTGCGAGCGCCCTCTGCCGATCGATCGGACTTCAGCATCAGAAGTTGACGCGGAAGCCGAACTGGTTGCTCAACGAGCCCGTCGCTGCCGGAGCGAAACCGGAAACGGATCCGCCGTTGCTGGGGCCGTTGCAGAACGACTGCGGCGTATTGAAGCTGGCTCCTGCGCCGAAGTTTTCCTCGTAGCTGTTGCAGAAGTTCGCCCGGTTGAACAGGTTGAAGAACTCCCAGTAGAGGTAAAGCTGTGCCCGCTCACCCAGGTTGAACACCTTGTCCACGCGCAGATCCATGTTCACGTAAGGAATGCCGCGGAGGGTGTTCGGCTTGATCATGGTGCAGCCGGGAGTGATGACCGGATCGGTCAGCGTACTGCCGACGCAAACGCGGTCCAGCACCTGACGTCCATCGCCATTGACGTCGAAGCCCGCCAGGAAGCTGTAAGGACGCGCCGACGCCGCGGTGAAGATCGGGTTGAGGGAGAAGCCCCACGGCAGGTTGAACACACCGCTGAAGACGAAGCGGTTGCGCTCGTCGAAGTTGGTGTAGTTGAACTCGTCGGGTGCGAACTGCTGCTGCGGCGTGACTGCCAAACCGCTGCCGCCGTAGGAGGCCACGGGGAATCCGCCCCAGGCGCGCGACCACGAGATGACATCGCTGGCCTGGAACATGAAGCGTTTGCTCATCCGTTTGCGCAAAGCAAAAGTGATGCCGTCATAGAACGAGCGGTTGTTGGTGCTGTAGTCGTACATCTGCGCGAAGCGCCCGGCCTGGCTGGCACCGCCGGTTTGCACCAGCGCGTAGTCCATCAGGCGCGTATCGACGCCATTTACGCAGCGAGGATTCGCCGGATTGCCACCGTAGGCTGGGTCGCAAACGTTGGTGATCAGCGGGTTCTGGTTGACCACGCGCTCTTCATGCGTACCGAGGATGTGAACGTAGTCCGCCGTAAACGCATAATCGTTGTTGATCTGCCAGGCGTAGCCGATGCCGAACTGCTGCGACCACGGATCGGTGAGATTGGGGCTCACGATGCGAGGGACCGCGCCGAAGGACAGATCGGTCTGAGTCGGCGCCGGGGGTATGGGTAGCGGTGTAACGCCGAACTGGAATGTACAGAGATTGACCGGAGTCGTAGGCCCCGTACAGCCGCCTTGGCCCGGAGCGACGGAACTCGTGTTGTCGAAGACCGTCTGGTAGATGATCGGCTGCGTCTGCTGAATCGAAAACAATGTCAGGTTCTGGAACACCTGATCGCGCGAGATTCCGTAGCCGCCACGCAGCAAGTGCTTACCCGTTCCGGTGATGTCCCAGGCAAATCCAAGGCGCGGCTGAAATTCTTTCCAGTCAGACGTCGAGCGCGTCAGGTCGCTGGTGTTGCCGACCAGGGCCGAGATCGTCTGCGCGCCGGGGTCGCTGGTGGGGAAATTCGGGCTGGCCATGATCTGGCGCATATCATAAATAGCTTTGTTGCTGTTCGCCTGCGTGTCGGAGAGCTGCGGCACCAGGAAGCGAATGTTCGCGTCCCAGCGCAGACCCAGGTTCAAGGTCAAGCGCGGTGAAACCTTCCAGTCGTCCTGGAAAAAGATGCCGAGCGAGCTCCAGGGTGGCTGTGCGGTCGAACCGCTGCCGGTGGAATAAGACATCTCGCGAACCGCGCCCGGCGTGGAAATTCCCTGGGGATACAAACTTGGGGAGCAAGTGATGCCCTGGATACAGGATGGGTCATCCCAGAAGGTCAGGAAGTACCCCAGGCCGGAATAGAAGTATCCGCCCATCTTGGCGAAGTAGATCCAGTTCCCGCCGATCTTCATGTTATGGGTCCCATGCGTCCAGCTGAAGACATCTTCGAACTGGTATTTACGGATCAGGGTTTCCTGCGGGACGTTGACGTTGGTACCTACCGTCGTACCATCGGCAAACGTGATGTTGGGATTGGTGACCGTGCCTCCGCCCACGACCGGATACGTAAAGCTATTGATCGGCGCCGAGGGAATGGTGTTCGCCATGTCCTGGAAGTGAACTGTGTAGGCGTTCACCTTGGTCGGCGAGATGGTCGAAGTCCACTGGATCGACAGATCGTGGAAATTGTTGATGTCGTTGTTGCCGGCCGAACCATCGGCGGAGAAGATGTTGCCCAACTGATCGTTGGAGGTCGTCCACTTCTGCCCGCCGTAGCGGAAAAAGATGCTATTCCTGTTGTTGATGTTCCAATCCAACTTGGCCGTGCCCATCGTGTCGATGTAAGGCGCGGGCAGGTTGGTCACCGGCACCGCGTAGGGACCGCCGGCAAAGCCGGCCGTCTGCGAAGCGAAGATTTGCAGGTTCGTGTAAGACTGCGGGTTGACGATGATGCTGCCGGGCTCGCGCCGCTGCTCGAAAGCGCCGAAGTAGAACAGCTTGTCTTTGATAATCGCGCCACCGAACGAGCCGCCGTACTGATACTCGTGCAGGAGCGGCTTGCAATCTCCGGCAGGAAGGCCTTCAGCCGCGCACGTCTGCTCCGAGAAGTAGTTGTTCTTATTGAGCCCGCTGTTCTGGAACAGGCCGAACGCCGAGCCGTGAATCTGGTTGGTGCCCGACTTGGTGATCACGTTCACCACCGCGGCCACCGAGTGTCCCGCTTCCGCCGTGTAGCGGTTGGTCTGGACGTTGAACTCCTGGATACCTTCCATGGTGAAGTTCTGCACCAGTCCGCCGACGACCAGGTCCTTGTTGTCGCCGCCGTCCACCGAAGTATCGACCTGCCGTCCGTCACCGCCGTTCACACTGATGTTGCCGACACGTGTCTTGGTCGGATCGAAACCTTCCGCCTGGCGCACACCCGGGATCAGCGTCTCCAGACCGGCAAAGTTACGCACCTGGATGGGCAGGTTGGAAACCTCGCTCGGCGAAACGGAACCCACGGAGTTGGAAACCGAGGTATCGATCATGGGCGCCGCCGAGGTGACCTCGACCACTTCATTCGCTCCGCCTGCCTTGAGAGTCTGGTTGATGGTGAGGGTGCGGCCTACCAGCAGGTTGATGTCGTTCTGCTGAACGCTGGCAAAGCCCTTCGCCGTCACCTTCATGTTGTAATTGCCGGGAGTCAGGAAGGGGATGTTGTAGTCACCCGCCGAACCAGTGACCGATGATCGCGCCGTTCCGGTGGAAGGGTTGGTGACCGTGACTTCCGCCCCGGGAAGTACGGCACCGGAAGCGTCGGTAACGGTTCCGTTGATGCTCGCAGTGGTTTGCTGACCGACTAGAGCGGTTGCCAGTATGAGCGTGAAGAGACACAACAGGACCAGCTTCTTCATAGAGGCTCCTAGTGCTGGGTGACACAACAGGTGAGAAGAAATAGGGAAGGCCGGTAGAGGGAACGCACCGAATCCAGTTTTTCGAGACATGCCCTTGATCCCCTGAGGACGGCTATCTAAGTAAGCGTCTCGGCCAGATACCTTGGGCGCGGAAAAACAAACTAGCTGGTGCGATTAGTTGGGCAGAGTTGATGCAGTTGGAAAGCCAAAGCTGGATTTTCACTAAACGTTTGAGAAGACGTATATTGGCGCGTGTCGAATCATGTCTTTAAACAGCATTGTTACAAAACGATGTATTACAGACATAGCGTTCCTACTATTTCTCATATATAGCGCCTTGAATTGAACACGTTTGGATAGGCAAGAGTTCCAGGGTAGGCGGCTAGCCCGCTCTCGGAATGACCGCAAGTCACTTGGTCCGACGAGCCGTCGAGTTTGAATTTTTCAGCAGCCTGCTAGGCTTTTCCGCCACAGATCGCGCTCATCGCCGCCAACGCCTCGGCGCACTGCTCGCGATTGACGTCGAGATGGGTGAGGAAGCGCATCAACTGCGGGCCAACGCCGTTGGCCAGAACATTCCGGGCCGCAAGCTTCTGCGAAAACTCACCCGAGGTCATCCCCGTTCCCGAGACATCGCAGATCAGGATGTTGGTTTGAACTTTCGCAGGATCGATCTTCATGCCGGGAATCTTCGCCAGTCCTTCGGCGAGAAATTTGGCGTTGGCATGATCCTGTGCCAGCTTTTGCGGACCCTGCTCCAGCGCGATGAGTCCGGCCGCCGCGAGAATCCCGGCCTGCCGCATGCCGCCGCCCAGGGCTTTGCGCACAATGCGTCCGCGGTCAACTAACTCGGCCGAGCCGACCAGCAGCGATCCCACCGGCGCGCCGAGTCCCTTCGACAGGCAGAACATCACCGTGTCGGCCTTCGCCGTCAGCTTAGCGACCGGAATGCCGAGCGCGACCGCGGCGTTGAAGACGCGCGCTCCGTCGAGGTGAACCGGCAGTCCCACATTGTGGGCCTGGTCACAAACGTCGCCGAAGATCTCGGGCGAGGTAACGGTTCCGCCCGCCATGTTGTGCGTGTTCTCCAGCGAGACCAGTCCGGTCTTCGCCGCGTGGTAGCTCTTGCCCTTCAGCTTCGGCTCGATGTGCTTCCAGGTGAGGATGCCGTCCTCGGCCCACACCGTGCGCGGCACCACGCCGGAGAACTGCGCCATCATCGCCATCTCGTAGTTGAAGACGTGACCGCGCTCCTCGCAGATGACCTCCTGCCCGTGGTGCGTGTGCAGCTTGATCGCGATCTGGTTGCCCATGGTGCCGCTGGGCACAAACAGCGCCGCCTCGCGGCCAAAGATTTCCGCCGCGCGCTTCTCCAGGCGATTGATGGTGGGATCTTCGGCGTAGACGTCGTCCCCCACTTCGGCTTCGGCCATGGCGCGCCGCATCTCGGGCGATGGCTTGGTGACGGTGTCGCTGCGCAAATCGATGGCGGGTGTCGCGGCCTTGGCGCGCTCGCGTTCGGTCTCAGGAGCTGAGGTATACATAGCAGCTCAAGTGTAATGCAGGAGCCGGGAGGCGGCGCGAGGGGATGGGAGCGTGCGCCAGGAACATGCATGTCCCAGTCGTGCAATATGTCCCAGCCATGCTCGATTCCTTCATTGTGATTTTGTCATTCCGACCCGAGGCGGGCTGGTTTTGCCCGCCGACCGGAGGGACCGGCGGTTCGCCAGCTTTATACAGGGCACGGCTTCAGTGTGCGCGTGGGAACTAGCTTTTTTCTGTTGCGGTGGAGTAAGAGCCCAAAAGCCAGCGCCGAAGGCGCGCCATACTCTAGCCCAGCACGGAGCCGCAGGCGGAGTGCTGGGTAGAGTGGAAAATATCCCGAGTCCCTTCAGGGACGGCAGGGTTCTCACGCACACACTTCAGCCGTGCCGATAAGCGGCTTATTTGCGATTACGGCAAGTCGGACTTCAGTCCGACGAGCCGTCACAATTCGACCTCTTCAGCAGCTGCAAGACCATGCCCTGATCTACGAAAACGCAAACTCTAACTATTGTGCTGCGAGTGATGATGATGGCCGGAGTGATGGTGATGATGGTGGTGGTGGTGACTGCTGGCAAATGCGGGAACCGACATCACGACCATGGCGATAAGCAGGAGCGGCAAAAGCTTTTTCATGCGCCGGATTATAGCCACGCCTCGCGGGCCCTCCGCGTCTCCTAAGGCAAAAAGAACCATGCTTGGCAATATTGCCAACCCGCACCAGCTCCCGACAGGTACTCGCTTGCGGCTCTTTACAACTTCCTTATGACTTTCTGCAGCTTTCTGCACTCCGCCGCAACTTAGCCCTGGTCGTGGGGTTGCTATCACAGGAATGACTATGCCTGAAACCGTTGAACTCCCTGCCTTTAGCACATTGCCTCCGACCTCTTCGCACGATCGCATTCTTTTCGCCGGCAAGCGGTTGTTTGCCCGCAACGGCTATGAGAACACCAGCACCGTGGCCATCGCTCGCGAAGCCGGCACCAGTGAATCACAGTTGATGAAACACTTCGGCAGCAAGCAAGGATTGCTGGCCTCGGTTCTGGACCATGGCTGGATGAAGATCCTCCGCCGGGTGCAGGCGGCGCAGGACAACGATTCGCTGCAACTGCGATTGCTGGCCGCCCTCGAGGCAATGGTGATCGAGTTGGAAAACGATCTCGAGCTGAAGGAGCTGGTCGCCCTGGAGGCGCACCGGGTGCGCAAGGATGGCCGCGACGTCCTGGTAAGCAGCGGCTACCGCGAGTTTTCCGAGCTCATCGCTTCCCTGCTCACCGAAATGCGTGAGCGCAAGCTGATTCGCAGCGATGTGAATCTGGACGCGATGCGTGCTGGACTGATCGGTCTCGCCGACGGCATGGTTCGCGAGCAGGTGGTTGCAGGCCGCTCCAACACCCGCGCCAATTACACCTTCGACGACATTCGCAAGATGCTGGAAGTGCTGGTGCCAGCCTTGGGCGCCGACACCGTGCAGCGCCTCAGGGTCGTCAGCGGGTAAGGCGTCCATTGGCGAATGTCGCCGAATGGGCGGTACACGCCATCCAGCACTTCGCCTCCCTTCGGAATCAGGTGTTGCACCCGTGAATGCGATGGCTGAGTTGGCTGCCGCTCCGCAGGGTGCCGCTCTCCTTGCAGAAATACCCAAACTCCCCAGAAGAATAATCCCGCAACAACTACGGCGAGTATCGCGATTACAAGTGAAGTCTGCTGGCGTTTGGGATCTGGCTCGACTGGCATACCTATTACGACAGAGACTGGTCACCGTAAGTTGCCCGACACATCAGGGGAATTCTGCCGCTGAATCCAGCGCTGCTGAAGGCGGCGTGAAACCTCTTCAGCCCCGAGCGGAAGCTCGGGGTATGCGTGGAGCCTTATAAAGCCCAGACCCCAGGGACGACAAATGCGCCCACGGCGCAGATCCAAGCCACCTGCCGAGCCACTCGCGAATCGAATCAGAGGTTGCGACCTCTGGCTCGAAAGGACTCCGTCATGAAAGCTCTTTTCCTGATTGGCCGTCTCATCTTCGGCGGCTTCTTCCTGTACAACGGCGTGCATCATTTCCAGGAACGTAAAACGATGGCGCAATATGCGTCCGGCAAAGGAGTGCCAACGCCTGAGCTGGCGGTCACCGCGTCGGGAGCGCTGCTGGTGGCCGGCGGAGCCAGCGTGCTGCTGGGCATCAAACCGAAATGGGGGACGCTGGCGATCGTCACGTTTCTGGCGGGAGTCTCTCCGGTGATGCACGACTTCTGGAAGTCCGACGACCCCGCACGCAAACAGAACGACATGATTCACTTCGCCAAGAACATTGCCATGCTGGGCGCCGCGATGACGTTGATGGGAATGAAAGAGCCGTGGCCGGTCAGCGTGCCCATCGGCCAGCCGAACCGGCTGGAGCGGGTGAAGAAGTACGTGCGGCACATGGCCGCGTAGAACGCTTGAGTGTTAAACTTATCCTGACCTCGAAACCCTGCCGGTTCGCAGTCGAATCGGTTTCACTACCTGTCGGGACGTGGCTCAGCCTGGTAGAGCACTCGCTTGGGGTGCGAGGGGTCGCCAGTTCAAATCTGGCCGTCCCGACCAACACCTCGTGCCATTAGCTTTAAGCCAAGGCCACTTCAGCCGTCGTTAATCTTCGCCGCAGCATCACCGCACACAGGACCATCCCGCCAAGAAGCCCTGACGCGTACGATGCGCTGTGGGCCCACCAGTCGGCAAGAAATCGTCGTTGCAAGCCGGGTGCAAGCAGGCCTTGCAGGTACTCCGGAACGTTCCCCCAGAAATAGCCGGCGCATCCTGCAACCAGCGCGCACACGACCATGACTAGAAGCAGCCATCCGATCGGCTTGACCACATCGGCAGCGCTGACCCTGGGAGAAGAACCAATGCGGCAGGAAATCGCGAGACACACTCCGAGGAACGCGCCCACCCACCACGTGGCGATGATCCCCCAGCCAAATGCCAGCAAAGTCGGCGACTGCGTATGGAAAACCGGCGGATGAAAAACCGTGAAGTATTCAACGCAGACACGCGCCGTCACCTGGTCGTGCGCAATGCCATAGACGATGCCGGCCAGAATTGCCAGCCCGACGATCTTTAAGAACTCCATCGAGTAGCGCCTGTCTCCACCTATCGTGCTACCCGGTAGACGGTTACGCAAGGCTGCCGGTAGCAGCAAAATCACGGGCGGGCAGGACTTGGCCAGGGCCGCCTATGGAACTTTCTCCCTGCCCTTGCGTATATTCCCTTGCAACGGTTATCCCTGCCACCTCACGCCATCGAGGAGCGCACATGCAGTTCAAACTTGCTGAGGCTACGCAACTGCTGCAACGAACACCTGCGACCCTGACCGCCCTGGTGGGCGGCATGCCGGAGTCGTGGCTCAAATGCACTGAAGGCGCCGGCACCTGGAGCGCCTACGACGTTGTGGGACACCTGATCCATGCCGAGATGACCGACTGGATTCCCCGCGCGCGCATGATCGTGGAGCACGGCGAGTCCAAGGCCTTCGAGCCCTTCGACCGCGTCGCCATGTTCCGCGACGACCAGACCCGGCCCATCAGCGCACTGCTCGATCAGTTCGCGTTCCTGCGCGCGGAAAGCATCGCCATCCTCAACAATATGAACCTGGGTGACAGCGACCTGGCGCGACGCGGCTCCCATCCCGAACTCGGCAGCGTGACCCTGGCGCAACTCCTCTCGACCTGGGTAGTTCATGATATGTCGCACGTCGCGCAGATCGCGCGCGTGACCGCCAAGCAGTATTGCCACGAAGTCGGGCCGTGGAAGCAGTATCTGTCGGTGTTGCAGAAGTGATTAGCGATTAGTAATAATTAGCGACTAGAAACGGCCGGTTGGATGGATGTCAAGGATGATTGCGCGTCCCAGGTTTTAGCTCACAGCTCACAGCTCAAGGCTCATAGCTAGCTGCTAGTTGCTAGCTGCTAGTCGCTTCCTCAATCTCCGAACGGCTTCGACTTCGGCTGCTTGTACGCCTTCCCCAGAATCTCTGCCTGATACGTGCGGTCGTCGACGCGGTTCAGCCGTTTGATCTGTGCGCGCGTTACCAGCTTGATGTGCGGAATCTCCAGCAGGTGATAGACGATGAACCAGATGGGCTGCTCCGTCGTCATCCACTGCTCGCGGTCGAAGCGCGCCAGGTTCACCGGCCGCGAATAGGTGCGCAGCGAGCGCTGACGGCGCATGTTGAAGTAGATCTGGAAGTAGCTCATCGCCAGTTCGCGCAGCGAGCGATACACCGGCTCGCGTCCGCGGCAGTTGGTGTAATTCGATTTCGCGATCGAGCCCCAGCAACCATTCACCTGGTAAATGGCGAGCACGTGATCGGTGTCGCTGCTCGGCTTCGAGATCGAAGATGAGCGGTGGGTAACCGATGGCGCGCAGAGCGGCGGCGGCGAAGATCGCGCCCTCGAAACAGTGCGAGGTGTTCTCGCGCAGCACGCGCCGCGGCGACCACGCGGTGTCGCCCAGGTGATACGGCATGTCGTCGAGATACTGCTGGATTCCGTGCGGAGTTTTCAGGCTGCGCAACTTCCGCAGCTCGGCAGGAGTGAATCCGAGGTCGCTCTTGGCCATGGTCGGTTGAAAAGTGCAGTGTACCGCATGGCCTCCCACTCAAGGCCAAAAGATGGCCTTGAATGGGGCACCCGAAAATTCTTCCAGTCTTGCTTTTACTCAGGCGGGGGAGTAGCGCATCTTCTCCAGATCGGAGATCAGTCCGGGCCCGGTCGGATTCCACCCCAGTTTTTCCCGGGTCAATGCGCTGGACGAGGGAACATCGCGTCCGACGAATGCCGCCATCCAGCCAAAATGTCCGGCGGCTTCTTCAGGCGCCAGGGAAACCACCGGCACATTCAAACCCCGGCCAATCACCTCAGCAATCTCGCGGACGGGCACGCCTTCTTCGCCTACTGCGTGATACGTGGCGTTGGCTTCTGCTTTCTCCAGCGCCAGGCAGTACAGATGGGAAGCGTCGAAGCGGTAAGCGGCAGGCCAGCGGTTGCGGCCGTCGCCGATATACGCCGAGACTCCCTTCTCGCGGGCGACCTGGATCGCATACGTCACCAGGCCCTGCTTCACCGTGTCATGCACCTGGGGAAGCCGCACCACGGATACGCGCACGCCCTGCGCCGCCACGGAAGCCGCTGCCTCTTCCGACGCGGCGCGCGGAATCAATTTCGAACTGGCCGGGGCGTCGTCTTCGGTAGACGGACGGCCATCGGCTGCGTTCGCCATGCCGGTGCCGGAAGTCACGATCAGTACCCTGCCCGATCCGGCAAGCACAGAGCCCAAAGCCTCGATGGCGCGCCGGTCGGCTTCACAGTTCTCCACATATTTCGAGAAGTCGTGATTGAACGCCGTGTGGATCACCGTATCCGCGTCGGCCGCTCCGGTGCGCAGACTCTCCAAATCCTCGACATCCCCACGATGCACCTCGGCGCCGGCAGCGCGAAGGGCCTCGGCACCGGCCTCACTGCGAGAAAGGCCGACGACCCGATGGCCTGCTTCAATCAACTCCGGAACGATAGCCGAACCGATAAAGCCGGTGGCGCCTGTAACGAAAACACGCATATTCTTTTCCTCCACGATTCATTTGCTAAAAGAAAAAACGGAGACGCTCTCCGTATCAATAGATAATCGGAGACTATCTCCGGTTGCAAATAATATGAGAGCTGCCGCCGCTGGAGGAGAAGGCTGAGCCGCTATGCGTGGTCGCCGTCAGCAGGACAAGCGTCGGGCGCGCAGCGTACGCATGGTGACAACGATCACGGTTCGACGAGCGCCGTGATTGGATTCGCCCGGGTCAATCTTTCTGAATCATCACTTCGGTTGACTTGATGACAGCGCGCACTTGGTCGCCTTTCTTGAGGCCAAGCGATTCGGCGCTGGCGCGGGTGATCACGCTTTCGACCTGCTGGTCGCCGATGCGCATGACGACGTGCGCCATGATGTCGCCAAGAGTGATGGACTCGACGGTTGCGGTGAGCTGATTACGCGCTGAAAGTGTCATCCGAATAGCGTAAGAGGCGGTCACGGCGCGGTCAAATCGCGCTCCTAATTACGGTCTGCTGTCGACGCTGACGCGGCTCTCGCCCACAATTCGCGAGCATCCGGCGCCTGACGCACCAGTCTCACCCCATCCCGCCCTTCGGGCTCGGGCAAGCGTGTATGCGTTGCTTGCGATACCGGGATTTCACGCCAACTATCTCTAGTACGGCTTCGGCGGCCCGATCAACGGAGTCTTGACGGGCTTCGCCATTCCGTAGAAGACAACCACGCCCTGACCGGCACCTTGAGTTTGTAATGCTTCGTCCACCTTGCCCATGGCATCCTGATACACCTGCCAGTTGTTCGTCACCCAGACATCTCCGGCGGGACCGATGCCAACGTCAACCATCAACTGCAATCCTCCGCCGACATAGCCGCTTGGAGGCGAAATGGCGTCTCCCGTCTTCGCGCCTGGCGGGCAGTGCTCGGTGCGGAAGCCGCACAATTCCACGATCCCGGCCGACAGCGTGCTGAAGTTGGAGATCCAGATATTGTCGTTGCCATCCACGGAAGCCGCCCACGGGCCGACGATGCCCTTACCGTAGACCGGCGAGAAAGGCGCTTCCGTCCCGTCGGGACGCAACACGGTAATGCTGCCGCCTTCGTATCCCGATTTCTCCTCGGTCATCGCAGGCACCAGTACTTTGGTCGCTCGTTGTCCGGCGTCGGGGTCGTGATCGAAGTTGAATTTAAAGGCGGCCAAAACTTCCGCAAATTTCAATGCGCCCTTGGGCGAGCTGCCCAATTTATTCGTGACCCAGACGTTGCCCAGGCTGTCGACGGCGAGACCGCTGGCGGAATATCCCACTTTGAAGGTTTCGACTTTATTGGGGTCGGAAGTCGAGAAACGAACCACGTGGTCCGCGATGGCGTTGGTTACCCAGATACGATCCTGCTGGTCAATGGCGAGCGCGAACGGCCCGACGAGTTTGCAAGGGTTTTTCAGCGGATCGCCGGTCTTGTTCTGACAGAAGAACTGGACCTTGGACGGGTCACCCTGTGGAAGCTTCACGACCTGGCCCTTGATCAGGTCGAGGGTCCAGATATCTCCGCCGGGCGTGGCGATGATGCCCTGCATCTGGCTGATCTGGCGGTTGAAGTTCCAGCCCTCGGGGGGTGATAGTGGCTTGCCGTTCCTGTCGAACTTCGTGATGTTCTGGCCGGTGAAGCTGGTGGCCCACGCGTTGTCTTGTGCGTCGAGGGTCAAGCCGAAACCGGGACCTGCGATACCTCCGCCCCTGAAGCCCAAAGGGCTGGGCGAAAGCGGTTTGCCGTTGGGGGCGAACTTGGTGAGGCCGCCGGTCCAGGAGGCATCCTGGTTTTCTGCTCCGACCGTGAAGTTGTCAGCAACCCAGGCATTGCCTTCGCTGTCGATCATGAGCTTCCCGCCCCCACTGTAGCCACCGCCGGTGAACTTGAGGGGAAAGATCCAGGCGCTCGGCGCGAAGGTCAAATACGGCAGGAACGGCGTAGGCCGGAACAGCTTACCTGGCGTGTTGGGCGGTGGAAGCGGATAGAAGTAATTGAGCAGCTCGAAAACTTTGTCTGCCTGATGCGAGGGGTAACGAACGATGGACTCAGCGGCCGCCAGCGTGTCCTTTGGGTAGACACCCGTCGGAGACGTCGCCACGTAGAACAGGCTGCTGCACGCATCGGACCTCAACCGCGTAACGCATGCTGCCAGAATGCTGGAGAGTGTGGCGAAGTTGGCCATCGTCGGGGTCTGCGCGCTGTTGAGAGCATCCAGAATCGTCGCGCCATAATCGCCGGTTTCGAGATTGACAAAGTTGGGCACGTTGCCGGCGGCAATACGGAGCTGCAGCGGCGAGCCCTGGATCGCGGCGCCGTCGATGAACTGTGTGTGGGTGACAACCGATGCCAGCGTGGTGAACTCATTGACGACGACTGTGGCCGGAGGTCTGCTGCCGACAACCGCTAGCAGTGCGATAGCAGGATTGTCGCCGCCCTTGCCTCCGGGGGCGCCACCAGTGGCAACCAGATAAAGACTGTCGTCAGCTTGCGCTGTTGCGCCGCGGATATCAAACCGCCCTTCGCTGTCGGTCTTGGTCTGCGCGAGTTGCTTGGGTGCGTCAGAACTTGCAGCCCAAAGTGTGACCGTAGATTGAACGATAGGCGCGCCTGCGCCCATCACTTGACCTTTTATGTCGGCGGCGAATGCCCGAGTTGCCAATAACATGCCCGAGATGGCAAGAACAGCCAACGTCAACTTCACAGCGGTTCCCTGCGAGTACATTCGTTTTTCTCCCTTCAGGGTAGAGACAGGCGCCGCCGGTGATGAAAGTGGGCGCGACGCAGTTGCATTTGGGATCAACTTCGCACCAATTCTACGTGAGGTGTGGGGCGGAAGGACAACTGGCGGAATCAGGCCTAATTGCGGGTTGAGGCACAGTCATCCTAACGCCCTACTCATTCCGCAGCGCCACGATCGGATCCACCTTCGTCGCGCGGCGCGCGGGGATGTACGACGCTGTCAGAGCGACCACCAGCAGGATGAACGCGACCGACGCGTAGGTAAGCCAGTCGCCGGGCTTAACGCCGTAGAGAACGCTGGCCGTAGCGTGCGCGGCGAGCAGTCCGACCAGCAGTCCGATCCCTACGCCCCAGAAGCTGGCGATGACCCCCTGCCGCATGGTGAGCTTCAGGATGTCATCGGGCTGTGCGCCCAGCGCCATGCGGATGCCGATCTCCCGGGTGCGCTGTGCCACAGAGTAGGAGATGAGTCCGTAGAGTCCGATGATGGCCAGCACCAGCGCGAGCAGGGCGAAGCTGCCAATCAGGTAGAACGGATAACGTCGCAGGAAGACGGCGGGCGAGCGGTTCAGGAAATCTTCCATCGACTGCGGCTGCACCAGCGCGAGTTCGGGATTGAGAGAGCGCACCGCACCGCGCGCTTCCGACACCAGCAAGGCCGGATCGCCGCTGGTGCGAATGACATAGTTGAGATAGGTGGTGTATCCCGACTCCTGATCGACGGGAATGTAGATGGTGGCGGGTGCAGGAGTGCCCATGCTGCCTTCGGCGACGTCGCCTACTACTCCCACTATCTCGCGGTACGGTTCCTCCGGCGCCAGGTCGAAGCGCACGCGCTTGCCGAGAGGATCTTCGCCACTGCCCAGGAATCGCTTCACCCAAGCGTGGTTGACCAGCACAACGGGCGCGGCGTCCGTCTTGTCAGCGTTGGTGAAAGGGCGTCCGCGCAGCAGAGGAATCTTCATCACCGACAAATATCCGGGATCGATGCGGCGCGCCACGGCAAACTCTTCCTGCCCGGCGGCGACCGGCTTTCCTTCGACAACGAAGCGATATCCCTGGAGATTGCCGGAGGCCGGCAGGCCGCTGGTCGCCGAGGCACCTTCCGCACCCGGCAGCGCCTTCAATTTTTCGATCAACTGGTGGGCAAAGAGCAGGCCTTTGGGATTCTCGAAGGGCCACTTTCTCTGGACGGGATAGTTCGCGTCGGGCAAGGTGACCAGGAAAGTGAGCACGTGTTCCGGCGCGAAGCCGGGATTCTCGTTCAGCAGCGAGCGCAGGGCTTGCAGCATCATACCGCCGCCCACCAGCAGCACCAGAGAGATCGCGATCTCGGCAATGACCAGCGTGTTACGCAGGCGATTGCGCGAGGCGCTGGTGCCGCCGCGCGATTCGTCCTTCAGCACGTCGGCGACCGGCAGCTTGGGCACCGAAATAGCCGGCCACAAGCCGAACAGAAGTGCTGTAAGGATGGTGAGGCCGGCAACGAAGCCGAGCACCGGAAGGCTGATGCCAACGTCGGCAAGATAGGGCATGAACGCCAACTGCGCATCGGAGACCGAACGCTCCAGAATCCACACGCCGATACCCGCGCCCACAAATCCGATGAAGGCGCCGATCACCGAGAGGAGCAGGCTCTCCATCAGCAACTGCGCGATGAGGTGCCATTGACTTGCGCCCAGCGCGGTGCGTACCGCGAACTCCCGGCGGCGGTCGACCGAGCGGCTGAGCATCAGGTTGGCGAGATTGACGCAGGCGATGAGCAGCACAAACGCTACTGCGCCGAACAACACGATCAGCAGAGGCCGAATGTCACCGACAATCTGCTCGCGCAGATAGCCGACAGAAACGTGGACGCCGGCTTCGTCCTGCGGATATTGAGTGGCCAGCCGTGCGCCGATGGCGCTCATCTCCGCGCGTGCCTGCTCGAGCGTGGCGCCGGGCACGAGCCGTCCGATGGGATTCAGCCAGTAGCCGGCGCGCGCGGTGCGCTCGTAGTTGTTCAGGTGCAGCGGCACCCAGATCGGCAGAATGCCCGCGGGTGTGAGTTCAAAATCGCGCGGCAGAATGCCAACCACTGTCACCGGTTTACTGTCGAGGTGAAGCACGCGGCCGATGATCCTGGGATCGCCGGCGAAATCGCTTTGCCAGAACTGCCAGGTCAGGATGGCGACGTTTGGACCCGCGCCGCTGGGCAGGTCCTCGCCTTGCAGGAAGTCGCGACCCAGCGCCGGCGTGACCCCGAGCGTCGAGAAGAAGTTGGTCGTGACCATGGCGGCGAAGACCGTCTTCGGCTCGCCGTTGCCGGTGATGGTGTAAGCGTCGCTGGCATAGCCGGCAAAGGATTGAATGGTCTTCGCGCTGGCGGCCCAGTCGAGGTAATCAGGATAGGAAGCGTAATAGGAGCAGCAGCCGATTTTGTCGCGGCTCTCGCCGATGGTCACCAGACGTCCGGAATCGCGGAACGGGAGAGGCCGGAGCAGAACTGGATAGACAACAGAGAAGATTGCCGTATTCGCGCCGATGGCGAGTGCCAGCGTGATCACAGCGACGGCGGTGAAGCCGGGCTGTTTGCGCAACATCCGGAGGCCGTAACGAAAGTCCTGGCTCAGAGTACCCATGGAATCCGAAAGTTTCAGCCAGCGAGAAAGGCTTTCGAAAAATTACTCACCTGAACGCCTTGCGAATCATAGCCTACTTAGGGGAAACCGGACAGTTACGAAGGTGCCCATTGGTCCCGAACCTGCAACAGTTTTTTGTGGAAATATTCCCGAGGGCTCAGTGTTAAATTTCTTCGGCAGCAAGTTGCGTGCGGGCCGGCACAGGAATCGTTCTTAGCTTCTGCGGCATCTGTATTGTTTCGTATCCTGGCGGGGGTTCGGCGCTCCGTAGCTCGTCGAACGACAAATCCGAAACACGCGAAGAGGATTGATGGCAAGCTCAACCGTGGCTGGCTCGCAGGGGATTTCTATCAGTAAGCCAGTTGCCAGTCCTTGGATGATCGCGATCTCGGTGATGCTGGCGACGTTCATGGAGGTCCTCGACACCTCCATCGCCTCGGTCGCACTTCCCTACATTGCCGGAAGTCTATCGGCGACCAACGACGAAGCTACCTGGGTGCTCACCAGCTATCTGGTGGCGAATGCCATCGTCCTGCCGGCCAGCACGTGGTTCTCACTCAAGTTCGGACGCAAGCGCTTCCTTATCACTTGCATCATCATCTTCACCGTTTCGTCATTCGCGTGCGGAGCCGCCTGGAGCCTGCCCGCAATTCTAATTGCGCGCGCCATCCAAGGCGCCGGCGGCGGCGCATTGCAACCGTTGTCGCAATCCATTCTGCTGGAAAGTTTTCCGCCCGATAAGCGAGGCAGTGCGCTTGCTGTTTTCGCGCTCGGCGTCGTGGTCGCGCCGGTTCTCGGGCCAACCCTCGGCGGCTACCTGACCGACACTTACTCGTGGCGCTGGGCGTTCTACATCAATATTCCCATCGGCATCCTCGCCATCCTGATGATCCTGCGCTTCGTGGAAGATCCGCCGTACATCAAGAACGCCAAGCCCGGCAGGATCGACGGCATCGGCCTTGGACTATTGGCCTTGTGGCTGGGCGCGCTGCAAATCATCCTCGACAAAGGTCAGGAAGACGACTGGTTCGGTGCGACCTGGATCCGCTGGACCGCGCTGCTGCTGGTCGTGACTTTCGTCCTGTTCATCGTCCGACAGCTTAAGCACAACAACCCTCTGGTGAACCTGCGCGTCTTTCGACACCGAAACTTCCTGATCGGCTGTCTCTTGATTGCGGTTTTTGGAGGCGGCCTCTATGGCCTGATCACGTTGCTGCCGCTGTTCTACCAGGAGCTGCTGGGCTATAACGCGCTGGCGGCCGGCTGGGCTGTGGCGCCGCGCGGCGTCGGGGCGATCCTGGCGATGCCGATCATTGGCATACTGACCAGCAAGATCGACAACCGCTTCCTGATCGCAACGGGATTTGCCATGTTCGGCGTCTCAGGATTGTGGTTCGGCGAGGTGAACCTGGCGATCTCGCAGTGGTCGTTCATCTGGGCAATTGTCCTCAGCGGCTTCGGATCGGGATCGGTGTTTGTACCGCTTTCCGCGACCGCCGTGGCCGGACTGCGCAACGAAGAGATCGGCAATGCCAGCGGACTGTATAACCTGTTCCGCAACGTTGGCGGCAGCATCGGAATCTCGATCGTGAATACGATCGTCGCCCGGCACCAGCAGCTTCATCAGAACGAAATGCTGCACTCGCTGACGCCCAGCGATCCCAACTTCCAGAACCAGCTGCAGCAGCTGACGCAGTATCTGCGCACCCAGGGCTATGGTCCGGTGGACGCTGCGCACAAAGCACTGGGACTGATCGGCGGCGAACTCTCGGCACAGGCGCGCCTCTGGTCCTACGTCGACGACTTTCGCTATCTCGCGCTGGCGTGCTTCGCCTGCATCCCGATGGTGTTTTTGCTGAAGAAGACGGTGCGGGGTAAAGGTGCGACGCAGGCGGTGGGGCATTGAGGGTAGGGGATTGGGACTAGGGACTAGGGGATAGGGGATAGCAGTTGGTAGTGCGTTTCCTGACGATAGGGGTTTACCGTGCGGTTCGTCGTTCGATGAGATTTGGCTGAATGCTAACTGCCAACTGCTAATTGCCCGCAATAAAAAACCGCCCCTGACGAGGCGGTTTTTTTCATGCGAGGCCTAACCGAACTAGCTGCCGTTCTGGCAGATGCGGGTAAACGGATAATTCTGGAAGCTGTACCAACTGTTCACCGAAGTGCTCAGCGGTGCGCCGAAGTATCCGATAAAGACTTCATCCTGCAGGTTATAGGTGAAGCCGTGCAGCACGTAGTGGGTGCTGCCGTAGTTGCTGGTACCTTCCAGCGGATCGCCGACTTCGAGGATGCCGCAAGGGGTGCCGTTGCCGCCGTTGGTCAGCGGATCATCCATCCACTCGCTGACTTCGTGCGACAGAGCCGAAACGTCCTGCGAGAACACGCCCGAGAACGGAATGTAGGTGAAGGTCGAGTAGGTCTGCTGACCATTGGCGCTGTGGTATCCACCGACGCAGCAGCCGCCTTCGGTCCAATACATGCTCGAAGTCTCGAAGATCGGCAGGCCGGCCGGGGTGATGATGTTGTTCTGCGCCATGTAGTTGCTGATCTGAGTGTCATACCAGTTGATGTCAACCAGTGCGACCTGATGTCCGAACTTGGTTCCCTGGGTGCCATCAGCAGCAGGAACGTTCAGCGTCAGTTCAGGCAGAACGGTGATGCGAGCGGTAGGGCCACCGAGCAGAACGTGGTAGTTCGGGTTGTTCTGGACGGTGCTCCAGAAGTTGCCGCGCTGGAAGGCATCGACATACTGCGTCGTGCCGACGTTAACGCCGCCCTGGGTATAGGTCGTGGTGCTGTCGAAGATCGGGGACAGTACCGTGCGGGCGATCGGACCGGTCGGACCGCCGGATAGCGGATCCCACACGGAGCCGTCAGACAGAACGATCTTCACCGGGATGAGCCAGGTGGTGACGATGGTGCCCTGTCCGGTGCTGGGGTCCTTACCGACCATCACGTAGTTGTACTGATTGCTGTTATAAGTGAACGAACCATTCCAGGTCTGCAGAGTACTGGTGGTCTGCTGGGTTCCAGGAATTGCTGGTTTCGGAGGAATAACGACGAACCGTGCTGTGTCGCCTGCGAAGACGAAAGCGGACAAGGAGCAGATCAGCAGCGTCAGTGCCATAGCACGGCACACGCCTGCGTAACGTGTCTTCATTAATTAACTTCTCCTCAAAATGTTGGTGTTGATTCGGTTGGCCTTTACATCCTTAAAGCAGTTTTACCCCACGACAAAGCTACCTTGACTTTGCGCTCGCCGGTTGTAACGGACTGGCCGACGGACGTTGTAGAGAGGTCAGGATGATGTGAAGAGAATGTAGCACCTGGAAAGCCATTTGTCGAACGTTTGTTCAGCTAATTTGAGACCGAAAAAGCGTCGCTATCTCCTTATTTTTAAATGACTTCATAAATTTCCACAGATATGTGAATTTATTGTTGCCCGAATTAGACAGTAAAATGTTGCAGAATTTTGCAGTTCTCGTAATACGGAGGGGAATAGTTTACGTCCTTCCAGCAAAAAACTTGCAAAAGCCGCTTGCTATTGCGCGCTAACAGCTGACTTGCCTCCAGAAAAGAGGAGCCCCGCGGAAGGCGGGGCTCGGTGGGAAAGTCTAGCAGTTTGGTCTAGAAGCCGCTGGGGTCGCGCGGGGTTCCGAGACCGGTGCACTGGTCCCAACCCACGGCTGCCGGCGAGCCGTTGCTGCCGGAGATCACGTCATAGAAGTAATGACGATACTTTCCGGGGTTGCGATAGTACTGGTAGGTCTTGCCGAGGTCGTTGGCCGTATGGTTGCCAAAGGTTCCGGCGGAGTTGAGGATGCCGGCCAGCATAGGCGAAGACAAGCTGGTTCCACCAACTTTGCACCAGCCGCCGCAGCCGGTCGTCGAGTAAACGGCCGCGCCGCTGGAGGGAGCTGCATCGCCTGCCCAGTCAGGCGTGCCGCGCTTGGTGCCGAGTTTGTTGGCAAGGATCAACTGATACTGCGGGAGAGGCTCCTGGTTGGAGATGCCGCCGCCGCTTCCGCTCCAGCAGGTTTCTCCGGTGAAGTTGCCGCTGCCGTCACGGGTGATAGTAGTGCCGCCTGCGGAGACAACGTTCGGTGAAATGCTGGGATATAACGGCCCAAGGCCACCATCGCCAGCCGAGCCGAAGAACACGATACCGGCAACGTTGAAGTAGTGGTCATAGCTGAGTTCGCAGCCGTTAGAACCGCACCAGCTCTCGCCACCGTTGTAGGTCCAGCTGTTGGACATTTCACCGGCGCCGTAGTTGGCCACGATGAAGTTTGCCGTCGACGTGATACCACCGTCTCCGATCGGATCCGAGCAAAACTCGGACACGATGATCTGCGCGTGAGGTGCCATGGCGTGGGCATACTCCACGTCCAAAGCCTCCTCCACGTCCCACCCGGTTCCGTCGCTGCTGGGGCAGGAACCGCAGGCGCACTGGAACGTGATCGTCTGCTGCGGCAGACCATACTGCGTGTTGAAGGTGTTGAAGTCGGACTGCAACGTGCTGTTGTGTCCGTAGTCGACCACGGCGATCGCCTTGGAGCCGCCGGTCGCGACTGGGGAACCAGAGCGCGGGCAGCCGGTGGTGGGAGCGGTGACGCCATAAATGCAAGCCAGCGATCCGGGGTTCTCGGCGCTGGCCGGGGGAGCGGCTGGGTTTACACCGCTTTCAGGCTGAACGACATAAAGCGGAGTGCGAACATTCAAGTTAGGCAAGCCCCGTGTGCTGGGGGGTGTGATGATCTTGTCCTGGGCCACGGCGACTACCGTCAGGCTGGCCACCAGTAGGGCAACAAGCAACAGAATTGAACTTCTCCTCATTATCAGTCTCTCCTCGAGAATCAAAGGTTTGAATCGCACACCGCACTGCAGGCGGTTGGCGACGGGATGAGAGTTTAGGAATGCTGTTGGCTCCTGGACCCTCGGATCAACGCCTTCGTCACGACTGGCGCAGACGCTTCCGAGCTCACGTACGAGTGAGAGGCACTCCCCTGCCGCTATTTGCAGCCGGAACTAGAGCAGCCGGGTGTCCGACGGCAAACAATTTTGGTTTTGAAATTCGGAGGAAGGCCGCGCCCTGGCTGGGTGAGCGGTCTATCCGGTGTTCGGCCTGGAATTCGTTGAAATTACCTACGACAGCGTACGCAGTTGCGCGTCGCAGAACCGGAACCGAGGTCGCGCGAACTCAGACATGACGAGCGCGAAGAAATCCTCAGCTTTAAGATGTGAGCTTTCCACGTCCGCGCGGCGTGCCTGAAGGCGCGTCGCTTGGCGGTTGCTGGCCAGTTCCATCGCGTAGTCCAGCTTTGTATCCTTCTTTCCAGCCTTCCCACCAAGCAGCCCTAGTGCGCTCGGCAGCTTTGCGCTTGGTCGGTCTGGTAACAGCTCGATTGTGCCTGCGTATGTGGTTGGGCAGTCCACAGCGCGAGAACCTCTCGCCGCAAATTGGGCAAGGATCGAGGGAGAAGTTGCTCGACAAATAAGCTTCTCGACCCAGCATGAAGGAGTTTGTCTCCGGTTCGGCGCAACGCAACGCCGAAAGCTACGCGGGATTACGGTAAGCCCCGACTGCAGCTACTACCACAGGATAGTAGGAAAAAACATGTCAAAGTTTATGCAGTTCGTCTGGCACGAAGGTCGACGACACGCTTTGTTTGCGGCGTCATTGCACCACGACACGGCGTCGAAATCAGCCGCCACTGCTTTTCCTTATCGCAGTCAGCCTCGAATGTGCCGACATGAAACCGATTGTTGCAATTGGAAATATCCGCCGAGGTGCATCATGGCCCGTCCATCGCCACACAATCGGTTTCGAGGCCAAGGTGATAACCGAGGATTCATCGATTAATTACGGCCGACGTATTTACAAATCTTCGAGTTAGGGGCACAATTTTGTCTGCAGTCAGGCAGTTCTGGGGGAGGGCTGCCTTCCGGGCGCTCTGCGGTTTACCGTAGAGCGCTCTTGAATTTTCTGGCGACTTTGCCATGACCTGCATGCAGAGTTGCACCGCGTAGTGCGTTGCCCCACAGTCGATTGCCCGAAGTCAGCGGCTCGTCCCGCCAGGCTTGCGTCCAACAGCAACTCTCAGCATCTAATCTCGTGTCGGGATGTTACGATAATTTCTGGGCCCGCCGTGTCCTGGTGGGGCTGAACTTGAGGTCCCGCGGAGGCAGAATGGCAAGCAACGCAATCGTAGAAGTAACGGATGCTAATTTCGATCAGCTGGTACTCCAGTCGGAGCAGCCGGTGATCGTGGATTTCTGGGCAACCTGGTGCGGCCCCTGCCGCGCTTTGGCGCCCATCGTTGATGAGGTGGCGGCCAGCTACAACGGCCGCGTGAAAGTCGGCAAAATGGACGTCGACAAGAATGCCGCTACTCCGGCACGTTACGGCGTACGCGGAATTCCGACGCTGCTGGTTTTCAAAGGCGGCCAGGTGAAAGAGCAGATCGTGGGCTATGTCTCCCGCGACGTCATCGAGAAAGCACTCGAAAAGAATCTTTAAAATCTTACAGAGCTGTAAGGAAAGGCGTGGCCTGCGGGTCGCGCCTTTTCCTTTGGCAGAAATCCTGGGAGTGCCACAACGTGGGAGTCGGTGATTCTAACGCCAGGAAGAGCCGCGAACGGCCAGCCCGTTCCTGGCGATCTCACGGCTTTCCCCCAAGCCGCTCGATTCCGGCACAGCAATACCGATTCGCATTCACCCGAGAAAACGGGCCCTGATGTCTTTGGCGATGGTTCGCCTCTAAGTGAGATCGTGCAATGACATTGCCAGATGCTTCTTACAGAAAACATTGGGTTTGCGGGGTAACCGGCTTTCAGTTACCGGGAAAGTTTTACGGTAAGTACGCAATCGCGTAACAGCGCGCCGCCGCCAGCATCCAGGACTTCCTCGCTCATCCCAGACCGGCAGCCGTGGATTGAGAGCCCTCGACCACCTCTGCTCGCGGGGCATTCGAGACTCAAAGGATGTTAGCGGCAACGGCCGCGTATAATCGCGCGCATACTGCGACGCGGCGCAGGAAGTAAATCTGCGATCGGTCGTCATCGCCGACACTCGGCCCAGGAATAAGGCGTTCGCCAAGGAGTCCTCATCGTGATCAAGAGCGCACGCTGTTTACTATTGATCCTGTTTGCCGCCGGCGTCGCTCGCGCTGACACTCTGTACAGCAATGGACCCGACCCGGGTCTCTACTCCTGGCAGATCAATTTTGGCTACGCGGTGAGCAATTCGTTCGTGCTGAACCGCGCGTCACACATCGACCAGATCACGCTTTCCATATGGGATGTCGACGACCTGAACAATCCGATGACCGCGGGCTGGAAGATCACGACGCAGCCGTTCGGTGGCCAGATCGTCGCGTCCGGCAATTCGTTCCTCGGATTAGTTGCGTCCTGCCAGCAGAATCGCAGCCTGTTTTGCCAATGGGAGATGGCGATCTACATCAACGCGAATCTGCCCGCGGGAACGTATTGGCTGCAGGTCGATGATGTCGAAACTAAGTTCAATACCGACGCCTTCTGGGGCCAGAGCAGCGGACCATCGCACGCTTATCTCTACTCCGGGCCCAACTCCTCGAACACCGCCGTGCGCGCAATTCCCTCGGAATCGTTTGAGGTTCTGGGGACGCAGCAGTAGACGCGACCAAGCCAACTTCGACGCGGCGTTGAAGAGCAGCGTGCACCTGCACCGCTCCAGCGTCGCTGTGACGGGTTTTGAAACGGCTGGGCCGACAGCCGATTTCGTCTGAAACCACATGACCTGCTGGTGACATTTGCGTCTATCATTGGTGATACTTTCGTTCGCATTGACGTGTGGGGCGCCTCTCATCTCCCTCTCCGGAAATCAACATGAATAAGCTGTTCGCGACCAAACCGATCGTCACGCTGATGAAAGAAGCTGACGAGACCGGCGAGCACAGCCTGCGTCGCGCGCTCGGTCCGGTGAACCTGCTCACCCTTGGTATCGGCGCCATCATCGGAGCGGGAATTTTCGTCATCACCGGCCAAGCCGCCGCGCAGTTCGCCGGACCCGCCATCCTGATTTCGTTTGTGCTCGCCGGAATCGCCTGCGCGCTGGCCGGGCTTTGCTATGCCGAGTTCGCGTCGATGATCCCGATCGCCGGCAGCGCCTATACGTATTCCTACGCAACGCTGGGCGAGTTGGTGGCGTGGATCATCGGCTGGGACTTGATCCTGGAGTATGCGTTCGGCGCGGCGACCGTCGCCGTCGGTTGGAGCGGCAACCTGCGGGCGTTCATGCAGGATCTCGGCCTCGGCTTGCCACAGATGCCGCACTCGACGTTCACGCTCTTCGGCACGCCACTGAAGCTTACCTACGACTACATCGGATTCCTGGTCATCCTCGTCATCACCGCGATTCTGGTGGTCGGCATCAAAGAGTCGGCGAACTTTACCAGCGCGATTGTGTTCCTCAAGGTCGGCGTGGTGTGCGTCTTCGTCGTGCTGGCGACGATGTTTCTGGTCAAGCACAACTGGCAGCCGAATCACTGGCACCCGTTCCTGCCGACAAACACAGGCGAGCGCGGACAGTTCGGATGGTCGGGCGTGCTGCGCGGGGCGGGCGTCGTCTTCTTCGCCTACATCGGTTTCGACGCCGTCTCCACCGCGGCGCAGGAAGCGAAGAATCCCAAGCGTGATATGCCCATCGGCATCCTCGGATCGCTGGTGGTGTGCACGGTGCTCTACATCCTGGTTTCGGGCCTGCTGACGCACATCGTGCCTTACACGCAACTCAATGTGCCCGACCCGGTGGTCGTCGGCATTCGCGTGATGCATCAGCCGTGGGCGACGCTGCTGATCGAGATCGGCACCCTCGCCGGACTGGCGACGGTGATGCTTGTCATGCTGCTGGGACAGTCGCGCGTGTTTTACTCCATGTCGCGCGACGGGCTGCTGTGGCCGTGGGCCAGCAGAATTCACCCGCGCTTTCGCACGCCGTATATCAGCTCGATAGTCGTGGGCTTCTTTGTTGCCGTGCTCGCCATGCTGATCCCGCTCAACATTCTTGATGAGATGGTTAGTGTTGGTACGCTGCTGGCGTTCGTGCTGGTGAGCGCGGGCGTGCTGGTGATGCGGCGGACGCATCCGGAATTGCAGCGGCCGTTCAAGACGCCTTGGGTGCCGGTGGTGCCGATCCTGGCAATTCTGTTTTCGCTGTTGCTGATAGTCGGCCTGTCGTATATGACGCAGTTGCGATTGGTGGTCTGGCTGGTGATTGGACTGGTGATCTATTTCACCTATGGACGGAAGAACAGCAAAGTGCAGCGCAGCATTCGCGAGGAGACGATCAACGGCGAGCCCGAAGGTTCGATGGCGGATTGAAGACCCAGGTTAGCGTCCAACAGCGGGACGCGAACCCTTGGGCAAGCTCAGGGCAGGCTCTGGGGCACCCGCACTTCGCACCCAAACTTCGGCGAACCGGTGGCACCCATCTCGTTCCCTGTGACGTTTACGTCAAATCACATCAGCTTGGGTAGTGCGTACCTCCAAAACCGCTCGGCGCACGCTACAGTTAAGAGCTATGTCTCTGCCTGACGGATTCACCCTGCGCCGTGCCACCACGGCTGACCTGGACACTCTCGTCGCACAGCGTCGTGCGATGTTTCGCGACGTTCATCGCAAAAGCGACGAGGTGCTCGACGTGATGTCGGCGAAGTTCCGCGTGTGGGCTCTGGAGCACATGAATGCCGGCGATTATCTGGCATGGCTGGTAGAAGCGCCGGATGGATCGATCGCGGCGGGAGGCGCGTTGTGGCTGATGGATTGGCCTCCGCATGTCATAGGAGTGAACTCACAGCGCGGCAACATTCTCAACGTCTATACCGCCGACGATTTTCGCAAGCGCGGCTTGGCACGCGCAATGATGGAAGCGATCCTCGCGTGGTGCCGTGAGAACAGCATTGACACGGTGATTCTGCACGCCAGCCCGTTCGGGCGAAGTTTGTACGAGTCGATGGGGTTCAAGCCTACGAACGAGATGCGGATCGAGATGTAGGCTGACGATCCCTGAACGGGCTCTAGTCATTTAGCAGCAGCGGGATTGGTTCTTCGTTGCTCGTGATTTTCAATCGCCGCCCTCTGAATTTTGTTTGTGTCGTCCTGAGCGGAGCAGCGCTGCTTTTGCGCTGCGGAGTCGAAGGACCCCTATTCCCGAAAAGATCACTCGATCCATAGGAGTCCTTCGACTCCGCGTCCGCCCGCCACAACATCAGTGGCGGAAAAGCAAAGGCGCGGACGCTCTGCTCAGGGTGACAACCAAAAGGAAGACATTTGGATGTAGCACGAGTGAACCCATGCCACTCCTAGAGGAAGAGTCCAACTCTTCTACTTCGCAGCGGCCGCCGGCTGCTCCCGGAACTCCTCACCCAACCACTTCTGGAACGCCTCCATGTTCTGCGGACGTCCCAGGAAGTTCTTCACCAGGTCGTTGGCCGACATCGAACCGCCGGGTTCGAGCACCACGCGCCGATAGCGCATCGGAGCCTCGCCCGCGAGCAGGTTCTGCTTGTCGAACTGTCCGTAGAAATCTTCCGAGATCACCTTGTCGTACATATACGTGTAGTACGCCGACGAGTAGCCGGCGAGGTGATCGAAGCTGGCGTAGAAGTGTGCGTCGGTGGGAAGCGACTGCATCAGGCTGTAGCGGGCGAAATTCTGCGGGACGACCGCATCCATGTCGATCTTCGCCGGGTCGCCCTTGTAAAAGTCGTACGAGATACTCGACAACGCATTCTGAAAGCTGACCGAGTTGCCGCGACCGAAGGCTGCGGCGCGATTCATGCGAGCAATCAACTCCAGCGGAATCGTCTCGCCCGTCTTGTAATGCTTGGCGAAAGTCTGCAGCACCTGCGGGCTGCGCATGAACTCTTCCAGCATCTGCGAAGGCGCTTCGCCGAAGTCGGCTTCCATCGAGATGCCGCTGATGCCGGCCCATTGCTGCTGGCCGCCGAGGATGTGGTGCATCAGGTGGCCGAACTCGTGGAAGAAAACGATAACGTCGCTGTACTGCATCAGGCCGGGATCGGTGGCGCTGGGCGGCAGGAAGTTGCAGATGAGCATGGCCTCGGGAAGCTGTTTACCGCGAATGCCGTCGAGAACGGAAACCATCTGCTGATGCGAGTACTTGCCCGGCCGAGGAAACATGTCGAGGTAGAAGCGACCGATGACCTTGCCGTTGTCGAGGACGTCCCATGTTTCGACCGACGGGTCCCATGACGGCACGTTCTGCTCCTGGCGAAAGCTGATGTGGAACAGGGACGCGGCGGTATTCATCACGCCTTGCTTGACCTCGTTGAAGGGCAGGTAAACCCGCACGGATTGCGAATCGAAGTTGTATTGCGAGCGCCGCACCAGCTCCGAAAGATGGTAGTTCTGATAGGTGTAAATGCTGGTGGCGCCCGGGTCGGATTTTTTCTTCTCGGCCAGCAGCATGGAGTATTCGCGCTCGGCGATGGGCCGCGCCGCGGTGTTGAGGTCGCTGACAAACTTCTCGATGTTGCTGCCCTTGCCGATCATCTTGTCGGCAGCGTTGTAATCGGCCCAGGACGAGTAGCCCATGATGCCGGCAATCTCGTAGCGCGTCTTCATCATATCGAGCAGCACCTGCTGGTTTTTGGGATAGGCGCGAGTGTTCCACGCCTGCCAGATGCGACGCCGCAGATCGTCGCTGCTCGCCAGTTGCAGCACGGGAAATGCATTCGGCTCGTCGGCCGGAATGATGATGTTGCCGTTGGCGGCCTTCTTCTGTTTGTCGACGAAATCCTTCGGCAGGCCATCGAGCTCGGACGGCTTGGCTTCCACGGTCGGCTGGTCGTCGGAAATGTTGCGCTCGAACATCGACTGCTCGTCCGCCAGCTTTTCGTTCAGCTGATTCAGCTTCTTGCGCGTGGCATCGTCTTTGTCCACGCCGGCGAGGCGGAACTCCAGCAGTTGCCGCTGCACGTAATATTTCGTCGCCGCGTCGGTCTGCGCGAGGTCGAGACTGGCGAGCGCCTTGTACACGCCCTGATTCAGCGAGAGCGCAGACTGCGCGGTGCTGACCTTGGTGTTCATCGCCGTAGCGGCGTCGCGGTACTTCGCGTCGGGATGTACGAACGTCAGCAGGCCGGCGAAGTAGCTCGCGGTATTCAGCTGCCGCACGGCGTCGTCGTAGGGGACGAGCGTGTTGTCGATGGTGCGCGCGCCGTTCACGGCGAGAAGCTGGTCAACCGATTTCTGCGCCCCAGCGAGTCGGTCGTTTTCGACTTTATTGAAGGCGGCGATATCGGGCTTGTCGGCCCAGACCGTCGGCTGATTCTTCAGTTCATCCTGCGCAGCACAGATGCAGATGACGAGGAGCAGTACGGAGACGATGCGGCTGAGAAAACGAGTGGTCGGCATGGTACGCCTTTCGTGAACAACACCTGAGTTGATGGCTAGGAATCGTACACGATATCCGGCGAGAGCGACGTGATTTGCCGTTGGGACTGGGACGAAACGCGTTGCGACATCGGCGAGCGGCGGCAAGCCGGCTCTCCCCAGGTCTTGGACAGCCGGGATGGCGTCCAATCGTCTTTAGGTAATCTGACGGAACTGTGGGATAATCGCGCACCTTTCGATCATGGCCAGAACCTATCGCGCGGTGTGCGTCCTGCTGATCTGCCTGTCGGCAGCAATTGCTTCTGCGCAAAGCGCCGACCTACCCATCCTCGCCAATCAGAACCGCGTTGCTGCCGGACACCTGGAGAACGGCGTGCTCACCGTGAAGCTCGAAATGAGCGCTGGCGTGTGGCATCCCGAGGCCGAAGACGGCCCGGCGCTCTATGTCCAGGCTTTTGGCGAAGCGGGACATCCGGCGCAGATTCCCGGCCCGCTGCTTCGCGTGCCGACCGGCACAACCGTTCATGTCACGCTCCTCAACAAGCTGGAGATGAAGGCGACGGTCTATGGACTGAACACGCGTCCCGGCAATGCGAATGATGGAATCGAATTAGCGCCAGGCGAGAGCCGCGAGCTGACCTTCGCGGCCGGCGCTCCCGGGACCTATTACTACTGGGCGAGAACGTCGGGACAGTTTCCGAAAAAGGCTCCCATGCTGGCGGACGCGCAACTCAACGGCGCATTCATCGTCGACCTCCCGGGCGTGGTTCCGCCCGATCGCATCTTCTTCATCGACGGCATGGTCGCGCTCGCCGATGTCTTTCATCCCAACATTGAGATTCTCAGCATCAACGGCAAGTCCTATCCCTACACGGAAAACCTGGAGTACACCGAGGGCGAGACGGTTCGCTGGCGCGTCATCAACACCAGCTTCGGCGAGCATCCGATGCATCTGCACGGATCGTTTTATCAGCTGCTCAGCCTGGGCGACTTCGAAGCGGAGACGGCTTACCCGGAGGGCGAACGCCAGTGGGTAGTGACGGAGAACCTCAAGCCGTACCAGACGATGATGATGGAGTGGACGCCGTCGCACCCCGGACGCTGGCTCTTCCACTGCCACTTCCACGCGCACATCTCCTCGGACGAACGCGTGCCCACGTTCGTCGATCCATCACAACCCCAGCACAGCTCGGCGGAGACGTCCGCTTCGCATCACGATCATGATGGAATGACCATGCCTGGCATGGCAGGGCTGGTGTTGCAGATTAACGTGAAGCCCGCAACATCGCCGGCGCATGTTGAGGCCGTGGCCGCGCGCGTGCCGCGCAAGCTGGATCTCGTCATCGAACCGAAGACATCAGACGGAAAAACGACGACGTTTGCCTGCTCGGTGCGCGAGGGCAAAAAGGTTGTCGTCAGCGAAGATCACTCAATGGGGCCGACCATCGTGGTCACACGCGGCGAGCCCACCGAGATCACCGTGCTCAATCATCTGAAAGAGCCGACCATCATTCACTGGCACGGTCTGGAGCTCGACAGCTACTACGATGGCGTGATGGGCGGCGGCAGCGGAACGCAGGTGACGCCGGTCATCGCTCCGGGCGAGAGCTTTACCGCGCGCTTCACGCCGACGCGTGCCGGCACGTTCATCTATCACACGCACGCCGCCAGCGCCGAGCAGCTTTCGGGCGGCCTTTATGGTCCGCTGATTGTGCTGGAGCCGGGCGAGACCTACGATGCGGAGCGCGACAAAGTTCTGGTGGTCGGTTCGCACGACCTCGGCTTTTTCGCGACGAGACTTACGCTGAATGGCACGGAGAAGCCGGCGCCTATCGTTCTGCAGCGCGGCATCGAGTACCGGTTGCGGGTTATCAACATCGCTCCGGAGCTGCGGGCGGAATTTCTGTTGGGTGCGAAAGATCACCCGGCCTCGTGGCTGGCGATTGCGAAAGATGGCGCGACTCTTCCCCGGCGATTGACGAAGACGGGCGAAGCGAAGCTGCACATCGTCTCCGGCGAGACTTACGACTTCAGATTTATTCCGGACACTACTGGCGACATGCCACTGGAGATTACGAACTCGCTCAACGGCAGCAAGGTGATCGCGAGCATTATGGTGAAGTAAGCTCAATTTTCAGTGATGCCGATCACCAACAATCACGGAGCACCAAGCGTATCGTCTCGGCTTGAGTGCTGGTCTTCATCAAACTTCTGCATACCGTGATCTGGGCGGTGCTGGCGGGCTGCATTCTTGCGTTGCCGGTACTCGGCGTGCTTGCGGCGCTTCCGGCAGGCCGCGATTGTCAGTGCGATTGTGCTTGTCGAGTGCGCAGTGATCGCCCTTAATCGAGGCCGGTGTCCGCTGACCGACTGGGCCGCGCGCTTCACCGCCGACCGCTCCCCTAACTTCGATATCTACCTGCCGGTGTGGCTGGCGCAATACAACAAGGCGATCTTCGGGACGTTGTTTGTCGCGGGGGAATTGGTAGTGATTGGGTGCTGGCTAAAACAGCGCAAACGCCGCGTGTCCCACTCATTCAGGATGTTCGAATGAGTGGGGACGAAGACAGCCTGCAATGAACTTTGCGCAGCCATCGCGAGTCTACCTGCAGCGAGTTCTTTCACGCGACGTCGAGCCCGAGTTACTGCGCAAAGTATGCCGAGATGTCGAGGATCAGTTGCGTGAACCCGGACGCATAGGCATCGACCTTGCCATTGGAACTCGGCACGATTGCCATGTTGCTGGAGATAGACCCATCCCCAGCGTTCAAGGTCGAGACTGTTGGCCGAGCGCCGCCGTCGGGCCACAATGTCAGGTAGCCGAGGGCGCCCGAGGGCACCACTGTCGCGTTGAAAACGTAACCCTGAGCCTCGGGCGGTGTACCACAGATGCTGGCACCCACATTCACCGGCGGGCTTAAGGTTCCGCTGAAGGGCTGACCGTTACCAATCTGGCGTGTATCGATCACCCGGCAAGGCGACACCGCATACAGCGACAACCCTCCGGTCCCGGCGGGCGCGAAATAGCCGTTGATGTCGATGATTAGGTCCGTGTCGTTGGTCGCGTAAGCCGAAACCTCTTTTCCCGCGCCGGCCACTGCAATCGCTGCATTAGCGATGGTCCGTCCAAGGGAATCGTTCAACGTGGAAACCGTCGGCCGTGTTTGACCCGTCGGCCAAACAGTCAGATAGTTCAGCGCACCGTGGGGCACGACCGTGAGGTTCAGCGAATAGGCCGCCGCGGTGGATGGAATGTTGCAACTGGCAGCATTCAAGATGGGGAAAGCGCGTTCATGGCCGCCCGCCAGGAAAGGCGGTCCCAGGCCCTGGGGAAAGTTGCTGTCACGGGTGTCAGCAACCCGGCAGGGCGGCAGAGGATAAAAGGCCAGCGTCGACGGCGTGACTGGCGCGAAGTAGCCATTAATGTCGAGGATCACGTTCGTTGTGTCGGTGACGAAGACATTGACTCCTCCGTTGGTGCCCGCCGGAACGATCGCAGCGTCGGCCTTGACCCGGCCATCAAGCGAGTTCAGGGTAGACACGACAGGTCTGAGGTCGATGCCCGCGGGCCACATGGTCAAGTAGCCGAGCCTGGTGATTGGCAATACCGAGACATTCAGCGAGTACGCGGCTGCGGTTGACGGGATGTTGCAGCCACCCTCTTGCGGAACGGGGAAAGTTCGGAAGGTGCCGCCCTGAATCGGCCCGCTGCCGTTGGGCGGCCGCGTATCCACCAGACGGCAGGGATCTACGGGGACGAACTGATAAGGAATCGGAGGCGTATTGGTGATCTCGAACGCCGCTCCCTGATTGGAAGCGCCGCCAAGGTACGTAGTGCCGTAGAGATTGCCACCAGCATCGAGGGTCAGCCCCGCAATGGGATTTTTCCCGTCTGTGCCGCTGAAGCTGTACAGCAAGACCTCGTTCTGGGCCCTGAAACGAAAGACCGTCCCCCCGCCATAGCTGCCGCCGTAGCGGGTCGTTCCGTAGAGATTGCCGGCGGCATCGAAGGTCACCCCGGCCCAGGGACCGCTACCGTCCGTGCCGTTGCCGAAGTTATGCAGCACCTGCTCCGTCCAGTTTCCGCCCCCGCTGGGCGACAGTTCGAACAGTGTTCCCAGGCTGTATGCGCCACCGCCGAAGGCCGTGCCGTAGAGATTGCCCGCCGCATCGAAAATCAGCCCGGCTTGGGGATTGGCTCCGCCGGTGACGTTGAATCTAAACAGCACCTTCTCCGTCCAGTTTCCTCCCCCCGCGGGCGTCAACTCGAACACTGTCCCCTTGCTGGAAGTTCCGCCAAACGCGGTCGTGCCGTAGAGATTGCCGGCGGCATCGAAGATCACTCCGGCTGCGGGCTGCGACCCGTCCGTACCACCGCCGAAGTTATAGAGCACCTTCTCGGTCCAGGTTCCACCCCCGGCGGGCGACAACTCGAACACCATCCCTCCGGCGTTGGTGCCGCCGGTTTGGGTCGTGCCGTAGAGATTACCGGCCGCATCGAAGATCAGCCCGGCGGGGGGAGATGTCCCGTCCGTACCATTGCCGAAGCTCCACAGCACCTTCTCCGTCCAGTTTCCACCCCCGGCAGGCGATAACTCGAACGCCGTGCCTGCGAGGTATGTGCCGCCTTCGATCGTGGTGCCGTAGAGATTGCCGGCGGCATCGAAGATCAATCCGCCGACAGGACCATTACCGTCCGCACCGCTAAAGCTATAAAGCACTTTCTCGGTCCAGTTGCCGCCGCCTGCGGGCGTCAACTCGAACACTGTGCCGACGCCTGCGGTGCCACCTTGGAACGTAGTGCCGTAGAGATTGCCGGAAGCATCGGAGATGAGCCCGGCTTCGGGATAACTTCCGTCCGTGCCGCCCTGAAAGCTATGCAGCACGTTGTCTGCGGCGACTGCCTGCAAGGCGAGAACAAAAGGGATCGTAAGAATAGCGAGGGTGGCGATTAGTCGGATGGAAGGTCTCTTGACTTGCACAGTAGTCTCCTCAGTACCGCAGTCACGTGCGCGAGATAGCTGGGTACGTCGGGGACCAGTTGAGGAATCCCAGACGGATACACGCATCGAACTTGCCGCTGGTGCCGTGGGATTATGCTGTGGTTTCTGTCAAAAAACAAGCTGTTTGTTGCGTTCATGCTTCCGAGGATTGGTCTCAGTGGATTTTCCATTGAGAAGATCAGGAAGCCCTTCCGCTGAAGCGACTTCCCACACAGGGAAACCGCGTTGCGGGACGGATGCCGGTCGGGCGGCTGTCCCTTGGGGGCGGGTGCTGGTCGGCGAAATGCGCTACTTACGATAAGGTGGTTTTTCGGCAGCGCGGGCAGAACATTCGTCTTGCATCACTCAAGCCCGAAGGGCGTGATGGGTTGAGACCGGCGCGTCAGCGCCGGGTTAACGAGCAATTCGTGCAAGAGCCGCGTCAGCGGCGACACATGCCGGTCCCGGCCGGGACTCCGGCTCTTTAGAAGAAGCTCACCCATTGTTTCGACTCAAACTCGTTTAGTTTTAGTAGGGATCCTAGCGGGTAGCTTCTGTGAATAGATTTTGCACAAGTACTCCCGAAGCCAAGCGTTAGCTCTCCAGCTTTTCCTGGCTGCGCTTCAGATACTCTTTTTCTTGTCGCAAGCGAATCTGCGCTTGCCTGAGTTTTTCCTTAGCCTTGTCCCGCTCCTGCTTTGCCTTCTCTACGCGTTTCTGAGCGGACTTGATGGCAGCGACTGCTTCTTTATGGGCTCGCAACATCCGTCCAGTGTAGACCAATGTTTCCTAGACAGATTTCCCGGAGCGTCCGAGAACGACGAATGGAAAATCCGCGACGGATGTGCCGTCCCTGCCAGCACTCAGGATTGTTTCGGACGCCACCCAGGACTTCGTCCTGCGCTAACCTGAGTCGTCCCCCAGTCGCGGGACGGGCGTGCTGCCTGCCCGCAAATCAAATCAACCACAAGATCGCTGGGCGATCCGAATTTTCAGATAACGAATGATACGGAGATATTGCGATCATTGACGATGTTTGATCGCTGTGCCCCAGCGCATCGGTGTTGTCCACCGAACATCAGAGCCCGGAGGGCGGCGGGCATGATAGCCCAGGATGGAGCGTAGCGGAATCCTGGGTAGGAATCATCAATGGCAAGAGCCGGGTTTAGCCGGCGGAACATGCCGGCGTCCCCGAGGGACTGAGCGCAGGATCGGACGCGTACCCAGCATTCCGCTACGCTCCATGCTGGGCTGTCATGGCACGCGCCTGCGGCGCTCAAATTCTGGTCCGAACGCGGATCACTTACGAGATGGGGATGTTACGCCAGCTATCCAACCCCCGACTAAACGAAGCCCAGGGCCAGAGCGCCGAGCCACTGGATAAGTATTCCGCCCCAAGCTCCCACTCCTGAAAACCGCGAATGAGTGGGGCACCCGGCACTTCATTCCTTAGTGGACAGCAGAAACTCCCGGGCGAATGGCGGGTGGCGTCAACTCATAGGCTGTGCCGTAGCCGTACCGACCGCCGGCTTGCGTATTGCCATAGAGATCTCCTACTTTGTCCATGACCACGCTCCCGTAATCGACTGCTCCGTCGTCCAGACTAAAATTGTGCAGCACGGTTTCGGTCCAGCCGCCCTGCCGGGCTGATAACTCAAAGACAGTTCCGACGCGATTCATACCTCCAGACATCGTCGTACCGTAGAGATTTCCGGCAGTGTCAAGAATCACAGGGGTTACAGGAAGCCATCCGTCGTCGCCATGGCCGTCGTCACGGAAGCTATGGAGCACGGTCTCGGTCCAGCCGCCGTCGTTGGGCGACAACTCAAATACTGTTCCATCGGAGTAAGCGCCTCCCTGGGAAGTCGTGCCATAGAGATTCCCCGCAGCGTCCAAGATCAGGCTCGCCCAGGGCCGAAGTCCGTCGTCGTTATCAAAGTTATGCAACACGGTTTCGGTCCAGTAGCCGCCCTCACTGGGAGACAACTCGTAAACTATCCCGCAACCGCCTAGAGAGGAGCAGTACGTGCCTCCAGCGACAGTCGTGCCGTAGAGGTTTCCGGCGGCATCCATGATGACGCCCGATTCGGGAAGTTGGCCGTCGCTTCCATTGCCGAAGCTCCATAACACAGTTTCGGTCCACGGTCCGTCCCCGCTGGGGGACAGCTCAAACACCATTCCTGCATCATAGGTGCCGCCCAACAACATCGTGGCATAAAGGTTGCCGGCAGCGTCCCTCCACAGGTTGTAACTTCCGTGGCCGAAGTCGCTGCCACTGCTAAAGTTGTACAGAACCGTTTCCGTCCAGCCTCCGCCCTGGCTGGGCGACAGCTCGTAGGCGATTCCGCCGCCGTACAGGCCGCCCGACTCAGTCAAGCCATACAGATTACCGGCAGCGTCCACGATCGGGGTGTCCGGCGCGGATCCGTCCGTGCCGTTGCCGAAGTTGTGCAACACGGTTTTCGTCCAACCGCCGCCTGCCACGGGAGACAACTCGTACAGTGTCCCGCAAGGATCGCGGCCGCACTGGTAAAGGCCGCCGCCGCCCGCGCCATAGAGATTCCCGGCCGCGTCCCTGATCAGGTTGGCACCGCCGCCGCCGTCACCGCTAAAGCCGAAGCTGTACAGCACGGTTTCATGGTCGGCCGCCCAGGCGCTGGTCAGAAACAACACGACTGTGAATGTGACGGCAACAGCACGAAAACGGGTGAAAGTGGATTTGGGCTGCATGAGGGTGCTCCCGGATATGTAGCGTTGGAGACGGGCCCGATGTGAGGTGCCAATTGTAGACCTATTCCAACCTGCAACGAAGCACAGTGAAGTGTGTTCCTTGCAGGACGGCATGGAGGTTGTTGTTGTAATCAGGCCTTATCGTAACCTACATTCTGCCAGCGGGTCACTTGTGATAAGGCGATTTATCAACAGTAGTCTTGTTTACGGTTTGTTCTCTCGCCATTATTCCTTCTGCTGTTTGTACACACGGCCATCGAAGCGATAGGTCGTCGTACGACTTCCTGCGCCGCTTGACCATGTGCTGCGCACATCATTGAGACCGTTCGTTCGAGAACGCAAGACTTGGACACAATTGCCGCCAGTCCAAAGAACCACAGTTGGCTGCTTGTCTGCGGAACGAACGAGCCAGAACCAATCGTTGTCCGCTCCGGACATAGGAAAAACGCCAATAACAAGTAAGTCGGCTTCGGCTTGGGACCCCAGATGAACCTCGGTTGCACGAAAAAGGGTGGCTGGGTCATTCCGCTCCGTACTGCAACGATGGGATGCTATACAGTCCTTGGTCTGCTCGATGCCTTCTTTCCCCGCGTCTGTTTTCACTATTAGGCTCAAGACATTCTTGGGAATTGCGGTGGAACTTGAAAATGGTATGTCCGCGCAAACGGTATCGTTCGTGTCACTGGAGTCCTGTACTAGACTCTGCGCTCCACTGGGCAATGCAATTAACAAAGCGGACACAAAGACGATAACCTTCCTCATTGCCGGAACTTAGCACCTCAAAGCTGGAAAGTCAGTGATAGTTGGCGAGAACAGGCCATTACATAACTTATCCCGAAAGATCCTGCGCTTCAGTACTTCCGCAGCACGCCAATCACTCTTCCTTGCACCTGCACCGAGCGCGCTGGAACCATGATGGGTTGCATGGTGGCGTTCGAGGGCTGTAGGCGGATGGTTTCGCCTTCGCGGTAAATGCGTTTGAGGGTGGCGTCGGTGCCGTCGACCAGGGCTACGACGATTTCGCCGTCGCGGGCGGTGTCGGCTTTCTCGACCAGGACGTAGTCGCCGTCGAGGATGGCTTCGTCCTGCATGCTCTCGCCCTTCACCTGCAGCACATAAATGTCGCGCGAGCGCGTGAAGTCGCCGAGCGAAATGGATTCCGGATTCTCCACCGCCTCGAGCGGACGGCCGGCGGCGATGCGGCCCAGCAGCGGCAGCGTGAGGCTCGATTCGGCAGCGACTTCGAGCGACTGCTTCATGCGGCCCTTGGGCTTCAGCAGGTCGATGGAGCGGCTGCGGTTGTAGTCGCGGCGCAACAACTGCTTCTCTTCCAGATTGGTGATGTGCTTGTGCACGGTGGCCAGCGAGCTGAGACCGAGGCCTTCGGCGATCTCTTCGAACGACGGTGAGTAGCCGTGCGTATCCACGAAACCTGAGATGAAGTCGTATACCTGTTTTTGACGGCGCGTGAGAGCCATTGCGTGCGGCCTCCGGTTTTTATTCTCCGAGAAGAAAAAGCGAATGTCAATTGAAAGGTGGGTGCTTAGCCGGGTTCGGCACAGGCAGGGCACGCGAGGGAAGAGTTGTCCGCCTTCTGAATTGTCATCCTGAGCGGAGGCGCGCTGCCGTTGCACGCCGGAGTCGAAGGATATGCGCTTCGCCTGCAGCGGAAGATGCGATGTTGCGCGCGGAACCGCAGACCCCTCCGCTCCGGCGTGCAAAACGGGGACGCCTCCGGTCGGGATGACAATCTCATGAGAAAGGCGATTTCATTGGGACGACAAATCTATGACCCTCAGATCTTCGCGGCTTTCGGTCGCCATGCGCCGACGATGATTCCCATCAGAATGCAGCCCAGGAACGGATACGCCGCCGAAATCAGAACGAACGGGTGCGCGCGGTATTCGAAGATCATCTCGGTGACCATGGCGACCGCGGTGGCCAGCCCGACGAGCATGCCGATGCTGATGCCGCGGAACAGGCTGTGACCGGGCGCGCTGCCGAGGAGACGCGCGATCACGTACGCGAGGATGATGCTGCACATGGCCGAGATGATGTAGGGCCAGAAGTTGGGATGGGTCATGTAGGTCTGCATCTCATCGGACGTCATGCGCAGGCCGGCGCGCCACTGGTTGGCGAAGACGGTGAACCACACGGCTCCGAGAATCCAGTCGGCAAGCCCGGCAACCACGATGGCAGGCCAGTTCAGTCCCATTCCCATGATGTCGCCCTCCGTTCGTTAGGCGAGACGATACACCGGGGAGGAGCGTTGGCACAATTGGCGTGCCGGGTGCGTCGAAAGGCTTCACCACGGAGGCACGGAGAGCACGGAGCAGTTTTAAGTTTCAGAATCAAGCGCTAAACGGTTGTCTCGCTGAGGGCAGGCCCGCGACGGTTTTCCGCCGCTTCTTCTGCGGCGGGCGGGCGCGCGTCGAAGGAGCGCTGTAGAAGAAATATTTTGCCGGCAATAGGGGTCCCTCGGCTGCGTGCGTTCGCCTTTGGCGAACTTGCTACGCTCGGAATGACAATCGCAATAAAACTTACTTGGCTCGGAATGACAATCTCAGTAAGAGGATTCGGATACTACACGGCTGAAGCGGCGCTCCACCCTCTTCACCGCGCTCGGCACATGTGAAGCACTTCTTGCGGCGAGCGGCCCTGCTCGCGCAGCGCGCGCAGGCTGAGCGCGTCGTGGCGCTTGGCGAGGCGCACACCGGCTTCGTCGCGCACCAGATCGCAGTGGTAATAGGCGGGGATGGGCAATCCGAGAGCGCGGATCAGCAGCAGTTGCCGCGCGGTGGACTTCAGCAAGTCGGCGCCGCGCACGACTTCGGTAATCTGCATGGCGGCATCGTCGGCGACCACGGCGAGTTGATACGCCGGCACATCATCGCGCCGCCAGATAACGAAGTCGCCGAAGTCGCGCCCGGCGACATAGCTCTGCGGGCCCTGGTGGAGATCGTCGAACGCGATGCTTTCGCCGTCAGGAACGCGGAAGCGCCAGTTCACTCCGGCGGGAGCTTCGTAGCGTGCGGCTTCACCGATCTTGTCGCGACAGCGTCCGGGATAGAGCGGCTCGTCATCGCCTTCGTTCGGCGCTGCGGCTGAGAGTTCGAGATCTTTGCGCGAACACGTGCACGGGTAAATGAATCCGCTGTCGCGCAGCTTGCGCCAGGTCTCAAGGTAGAGTTCGCGGCGCCGGCTCTGCTCGTAGGGAGCGAACGGGCCGCCGATGTCTGGCCCCTCCTGCCAGCGAATGCCGAGCCAGCGCAGGTCTTCGATCATCGCGGTCGCATACGCGGCTTTCGAGCGTTGCGGATCGAGATCTTCATTGCGGAAGATGAGCGTGCCGCGACGTTCCAGCGCGCGCTGGTACGCCGTCCAGAAGGTACACGCGTGGCCGATGTGCATCAGCCCGGTGGGAGATGGCGCGATGCGGCCTCGGTAAGCGCTCACAGAATCATTCTAGCGTCGGAGCGAGCTCACCACGGAGATCACGGGGCGCACGGAAAAAGGATAGAAAAGCGACTAGCGACTAGCGACTAGCGACTAGCGAATAGCGACTAGCGACTAGCGACTGGCGACTAGCGACTAGCGACTAGCGACTAGCGACTAGCGACTAGCGACTAGCGACTAGCGACTAGCGACTAGCGACTAGCGACTAGCGACTAGCGACTAGCGACTAGCGAAAGGGTAAGGCGCCCGAATCCTTTGTCAACTAATTTCCAGCGCGCGACGGCCAGTCCCTCCCATCCCCTAGCCGCGAAGCGGCGGCTCCGACGTTGAAGCCCGGGGCGCAAGCCCCGGGTACGCATCCGAGATTGGTCTGAGCCGCGCCAGCGGCGATATCCTGCCGGCTATAGAGGTCCTTCGACTCCGCGTCCGCACGATTCGCTCCGCGAATCGCAAAAATCGTTGCGAACGCTCGGCTCAGGATGAAAACCGGTTTAGGTAATGGATACTCAACGATGGACAATGGGCAGCGGGTAGCGTTGGTTCAATTTACTGCCTGCTAATTGCTAATTGCTAGTTGCCAATTGCTAGTTGCTAGTGAATAGCGCCGACCAATTCGCGCGCCTCTGCCTTCACCGGTTCCCTCGCTGCCGGTTTCCTCACATGCGGATGCAGGTCGCGCGCGTTGCGCAGCAGCAGAACCAGCGGCAGCATACCCCAGAAGATCACGCCCATCACCCAGAAGGCTTCGACGAACGACAGCATGGCCGCCTGTTGTTGCACCATCCCGTAAATCGCGCCCCAAGCCTTGTGTGTTGCGTCATAGGCGCTCATCGAGCCGTGCATCTGGAACCACATCTGCAGCCCGTGCACCATGTTCTGCGTGCGGAGGTCGGACGGGGTGATGTGGCTGATGAGCTGGTTCTGATGCACCTGCTGGCGGCGCGCCAGGAACGTGGTCATGCAGGCAATGCCGAAGCTGCCGCCGATGTTGCGCATCAGGTTATAGATGCTGGTGGCGTTGCCCATCTGCTGCTTGCTGATGTTGGCCATGCTGCTCACCATCAGCGGAATAAACAGGAAGGCCATGGCCGCGCCCTGGATGACCTGCGGCCAGAAGATGTCCCAGTAGCCGGCGTTCAGGTTCAGGTGCGAGAGCTGGAACATCGTCCATCCGCCGACCACGATACCGACCACCAGCAACTTGCGCGGATCGATGCGATTCGTGAGCTGTCCGGTGATGGGCGTAAACACCAGCGCTCCAATGCCGCGCGGCGAAAGCGCCAGTCCCGATTGGAATGCCGGGTAGTTGAGCAGCGTCTGCAGGTAGATGGGCAGCAGCATCAGCGAGGCATAGAGCACGAAGCCCAGCATCGTCATCAGGAAGGTGCCGGCAGCGAAGGTGCGGTCCTTGAGGACGCGCAGGTCGACAATCGGATGGTCGGCCATCAGCTCGCGCAGCACCATGCCAACCAGGCCGATGACGCATAGCGCCGCCCACAGGCGAATCTGATTGCTGCCGAACCAGTCTTTGCGCTGGCCAGTGTCCAGCACCATCTGCAGCATGCCGAAGCCGAGGGCGAGAAATCCAATGCCCCACAAGTCGATGCCGCCGGTGACGCGCTTGCGCAGGTAGCCCGGGTCGACGACGAACTGGCTGATCATCAGCAGCGAGAGAATGCCGACGGGCAAGTTGATGTAGAAGATCCAGCGCCAGGTGAAGTTGTCGGTGATGTAGCCGCCGAGTGTGGGCCCGAGGATCGGCGCGATGATGATGCCGAGGCCGAACGCGGCCATTGCGGTGCCGTGCTTCTTCGGCGGAAAGGTTTCGAGCAGCACCGATTGCGAGAGTGGCTGCAGGCCGCCGCCGCTCAGACCTTGCAGCACCCGGAAGAAGATGAGCGCCTCCAGGCTGGTAGCCATGCCGCAGAGCAACGAGGTCATGGTAAAACCGGTGACACAGAGCATCAGCATGCGGCGGCGTCCGAAGCGCGCGGCCAGCCAGCCCGCCATGGGCAGAATGATCGCGTTGGAGACCAGATACGACGTCACGACCCACGTGCCTTCCTCGTAGGTCGCGCCCAGGTTGCCGGACATGTGCGGGATGGCGACGTTGACGACGGTGGTGTCGAGGACCTCCATGAACGTGGCCAGCATGACGGCGATGGTCACGATCCAGGGATTAACGCGGGTGCTGCTGTCGGGCATCGGCTTGCAATCAGGATAGGGAGAAGCGGGGGTGGGAGTCGGTGATGGGGCTCACATAGAGAGGCTAGTTGCTGTTTGTGACCCGAATCACAAGGCGGGGTGAGGCCGGATGCTACGATATCTCTTTATGTCCGCCCCTGATTCCCTCTTCATACGTGCCTGCCAGCGGCTTCCAGTGGACACCACGCCTGTCTGGTTCATGCGCCAGGCCGGGCGTTACATGCAGCAGTACCGCGACGTGCGCAAGCACTATTCGCTGGTCGAGATCTGCAAAAAGCCCGAGCTGGCAGCCGATGTCACCATCACGGCCGCGGAGTTCCTGAACGTGGACGCGGCCATCATCTTCGCCGACCTGCTGCTGCCGCTGGAAGTGATGGGCCTGCCGTTTCACTTCTCTGCCGGGGAAGGCCCGGTCATCGAAAAACCGTTGCGCACGGCCGAAGACGTGAAGGCCTTGCGTACGGATCGCGCGGCGGAACTCGGCTATGTTGCCGACGCGGTCGCGCTGGTCTCCAAGCACTTCGGAACCAGGATGCCGGTGATCGGCTTCTGCGGCGCTCCGTTTACCCTGGCCAGCTACATGGTTGAGGGCGGCGGCTCGCGGCACTACGTGGAAGTGAAGAAGCTGATGTACAACTCGCCCGATCTTTGGGACGAACTGGTCGGCAAGCTGGTCGATGTGCTGGCGGCGTATGCGGCCGAACAGGTTCGCTCCGGCGCCGACGCGTTGCAGATCTTCGACAGCTGGGTCGGCTGCCTGAGCGTGGAAGACTATCGCCGCTATGCGCTGGTCCCGACCACGCAGCTCATCCAGCGTCTGCAGAAAGAGACGAAGGTTCCCATCATTTATTTCGGCACCGACAGTTCCACGCTGCTGCCGTCAATGGCGGAGACCGGGGCAGAGGTGATCGGCCTCGACTGGCGCATCCCGCTCGATGAAGGATGGAACGTCGTGGGCCACAACCGCGCCGTCCAAGGCAATCTCGATCCGGTGACGCTGTTCTCGTCGTGGCGCGAAGTAAAGCAGCGCGCCGAACATATCCTGCGCCTGGCCGATGCGCGTCCGGGGCATATCTTCAATCTGGGCCATGGCATTCTTCCGCACACGCCGGTCGACAACGTGAAGGACCTGGCGCAGTTCGTACACGAGTTCAGCGCCTCGGCGACGACAGCGAGGAAGGCATGAGCAAGCAGGCGATTCTGCTGATTGCCCATGGCAGTCCGGAAAAAGTCGAGGACATTCCAGCCTTTCTGCAGAACATTTCTCGCGGGCGGCCGATGTCTGACGCTGTGGTAAAGGAAGTGCAGCACCGCTATGCGCAGATCGGCGTATCTCCGCTGACATGTCTGACAATGGGGCAGGCGAATGGCGTTGCGAAAGAACTCGGGTTATCGACCTACATCGGCATGCGCAATTGGGACCCGTATATCGCCGATACGCTGAAGCAGATGACCGAGGAAGGCGTGGAACAGGCGGTAGCGATCTGCCTGGCGCCGCATAATTCCCGCACTAGTGTTGGACTCTACAAGCAGGTGTTGTTCGGTGCCGCAGCGCCGTTTGCCATCGACTTCGTGGAAGAGTGGCACGATCATCCGTTGCTTGTGGAGGCGTTTGCCGACAGGCTGCGTACCGCCTGGAAAGCCGCGAGCGAAGAACACGGCTCGCCGTTGCCGGTGATCTTCACCGCGCACAGCGTACCCAAGCGTACGATTGAAGAGGGCGATCCCTACGAGACTCAGACGCGCGAGACGGCAGCTCTGGTTGCGGCGCAAGTGCCCGAGATCGGCAAGTGGCAGTTCGCCTTCCAGAGCCAGGGGATGTCGGGCGGCGAATGGCTTGGTCCCACAGTGGAGGACACCATCACCGGCCTGAAAGAAGCTGGGCAGAAGGGCGTGTTCCTGCAACCGATTGGCTTCGTCTGCGATCACGTGGAGATCCTGTACGACATCGATATCATGTTCCGGGACTATGCCGAGGCCCGCGGGATGAAGCTTTATCGCGCTGAGTCACTGAACGACTCGCCACTGTTCGTGAAGGCGGTCGCGGATTTGGCCAAGACTCGGCTGGCGACCATGAGTCCGGCGGCAGGCAGCGGCATCCAACGCTGAGATGGTCGTTCGGCAGTTGGTTTGTGTCAAGGCACGCCCTTGGTCGTGCCGGTTCGCTGCATAACCAGCATGGCTTTAGCTGCTGAACGGTGTATGCAGGGGCTGAAGCCCCAGTAAAATCGAGCCTCATCGGCACGACTGAAGTCGTGCCCTGACACAAGGCTCACGTCGCGAGGGTTTTCGTAGACGGTGATGTTATGCCTTGGTTTGACGCTTGTTGCAAGGCTTGAAAAGCGTTGTTTCGTGCAAGCCAGCTGCAGTTCAAAAGATCAGCCTAACGCTGAGAGGATTTTTGTTTACCGCATGAAGCGGATTGCCATTATCGGTGGCGGCATTTCGGGATTGAGCGCCGCATACTACCTGGAAAAAGCGCGCCGCAATGGCGCTGAGCTTGAGTACACGATTTACGAGAGCGGCCAGCGCCTGGGCGGCTGCCTCTCGTCCGACCGCATTGATGGCTGCCTGGTCGAGGCCGGCCCTGATTCCTTCCTCACCGAAAAGCCGTGGGCAGCGACGCTCTGCAAGGAGCTCGGCCTCGAGGATCAGCTCATTGGCTCGAATGACTCGCAGCGTAAGACCTACATTGTGGTACATGGCCGCCTGGTCGTGATGCCGGACGGCTTGATGTTCATGGTGCCGACCAAGCTGATGCCGACGGCGCTGTCGCCGCTGTTCTCGTGGAGCACTAAGGTCCGCATGGCGCAGGAACTGTCTGCATCCGCCCCGGCCGATGCAGGACGACGAAACCGTCGCGCAACTGGTGGAGCGGCATTTTGGCGCAGAGGTCGTCGACCGGCTGGCTGATCCGCTGCTCTCGGGCGTGTACGGCGGCGATGCCGCGAAGCTGAGCGCGCGAGCCGTGCTGCCGCGCTTCGTCGAGATGGAGGAGAAGTACGGCAGCCTGAGCAAGGCAATGCTGGCGGCGCACAAGAAGATGGCGCAGATGGCGCACAAGAGTCCGCCGAAGCCGCTGTTCACTTCCCTTTACGACGGCATGCAGCAGATGGTGGACGCGCTGATCGGGCGGCTGAATCCCGAGTGGATTCGCATGCGCCACCACATCCTGCGCATTTATCCGGAGGACGGCGGCTGGCGCGTGTCCATCGAGATGAACGGCGATGAGCGTTACGACGGCGTCATCCTGGCGACTCCGGCGAACGTCGCCGGCGAGTTGCTCGATCCCGTCGACCACGAGCTTGCGCGCAACCTGCTCGGCATCACCTACAGCTCGTCGGTAACGATCACGCTCGGCTATTACAAAGATCAGCTGGCAAAGCTGCCGCCGGGCTTCGGCTTCCTCGTCCCGCGCAGCGAGGGCACGCGCATGCTGGCTTGCACCTTCGTCCACAACAAGTTTCCGCATCGTGCGCCGATGAACAAAGGCATTCTGCGCTGCTTCCTGGGCGGCGCTCGCGATGAAGCGGTGCTTTCGCTAAGCGACGACGAGTTGCTGGAGACGGTCCGTCGCGAGCTGAAAGATCTGGTGAAGCTGAACGCGAATCCGATCTTCTCGCGCGTGTACCGCTGGCGCTCGGCGATGGCGCAGTACGAACCCGGACACATCGCGCGGGTCGCGGCCATCGAGAAGCGTGTGTCGGAGATCCCCGGGCTTGCGCTGGCCGGCAACGCCTATCACGGCATCGGCGTACCCGACTGCATCCGTTCGGGAATGGAGGCCGCCAACGCAGTCGCCGAACTTACGCCGGAATCCCAGCCGATGGCCAAATAGCTCAACCAACTCTCGTTTTATACTGGTCAAATCTGGCGGAAATGTGTCTTAATGGCGTACCTCCTTTTTGCCAGAGGGAGTATCGTAGAAGTAGGCACCTGCCGATCGGCTGACAGGTTTCGGAGGTAAGTATGCCCATCCTCTGGATCGTCATCTACTGCCTTATTGCGGTGTTGGTTCTCTTTGTCCTCACCTTTCACAATGAAATGATGGACGAGAAGAGCCGCTGCGATGGGCTCGCCAAGGCCGCGCACCACAACGGCAAAAAGCCGCCCAGCAACGACCTGTCCCACCCGGCGTAGTTTAGGATGTTCGTTTGGGCCCACGGCATTTGCTGAGGGCTATCCTGCACATTTTTCATATCGGAGGTTCGCATGGCGGACGTTCGCCGAGGACTGATTATCGTGAATACCGGCCCGGGTAAGGGCAAGACTACAGCCGCCATGGGGACCGCCTTGCGCGCCGTCGGCAACGGGCTGAAGGTGCTGATGCTTCAGTTCCTCAAGGGCTCCTGGCATTACGGCGAGCTCGATGCCGTGCTGGCGTTCGGCGACAACTTCGTGATGAAGCAAATGGGCCGGGGCTTCGTGAAAGTCGGCGGCGCCGAAACCGATCCCGAGGACGTGCGCCTGGTGGAAGAGGCTTGGGCAGAGGCGGAGAAGGCCATCCTGTCGGGCCAGTGGGACCTCATCATTCTCGACGAGATCAATTACGCCATCGGCTACAAGATGCTCGATCCGCAGAAGGTGGTCGAGACGCTGAAGAAGAAGCCGGAGATGGTGCACGTGATTCTGACGGGCCGCAACGCGCATCCATCGATCGTCGAGATCGCCGATACGGTGACGGAGATGCGCGAGGTGAAGCACGCGTATCAGAAGGGCATCGAGGCGCAAAGAGGGATTGAATATTGAGGAGTTCGCAGGTTTGCCGGGGTGCGGTGGGAGCCCCGCACGACGGTTTCGTTACTTATTGAAAACTTCCCGGTGCAATCCAGTTGTACAAGCCTGAGCCAATGCTCTGTTGAAAGATGATTGGCCAGGCCGGCGTCAATGGATCAGTCCAGCTCACAAAATTGTTCATGGCGAAGCCATTCGAATCGGTAAGCAGATCGTGTATTAACACCATGCGCACATTGTTCGGAAATTGTGCCGCCAGTCCAGTATTGGGATCGGTAAGAGCAGCGTTGTAGGTAGCCAGCGTTGATCTGGGATCCGTGTAAGGACCAAGACCGCCGTTGACGTTGGTCGCGTTAATGTTCATCGGATTCACGTCAGTCCACACGATCAGCACATTGGGATTGGTCTGCGTGATCAGGTTTTGTGTCATCTGGGTGGCACAGGCCATGAACTGGTCGATAGGCGTCGCAGGCCGTGTACCGTCGGCCCGATTCTCGACGTCTACTATGCCAATCCCTTCCACGAAGATGATGGTTGCGGTCTGAGGAACGAACCGCACAAACGGCAGAAGTTGACTACAGCGCGTGGACAGCGAGAACTGCACCTTAAAAGTTGCGGTGCTTATGTTCTGCAAACTAGCTGGTGCAGCGCCATAGGCATAAAGGGCGGTAGAGGAACCGAAGAAATCTACTACCTGGTTCCCTGCATTTGGGATTTGGTATGGCTGCTGCTGAGCGTGAGCCAAGATGGACGCGCCAAGCATCAGTCCGGCCAGTGCTACTTTCATAAGCAACCTCCAGTAAGACAGAGTGGAACTGGAACATTGCCGTGTCTATCCGACAGCTTGTACTACCTATTAATGCTTACATACTTACAGCTTTATGTAACTATGACGCCGTTGAAGCCATAATTAGACTGTTTTTGGGAATTCGTCTACTAAATTCTGACTTGTCTTAGTAATTTCTGGGTGGTGAGTATCGAAGTTGAACGGCTCAGAGCTTGGTACCCGATATATTCGCTTTAAGGCGCGTTCAGACATATGTTTAGGCACATCACGAAGTTGCTTATTGCTCATGCTTGTAGCTTCAGCGGGATGCTTCAGGCACAAGGAAGTGGAATTTGTGACAAATTGAACGCTTCCCGCTTCTCGTCTAGTTCTGTTCATGCCTATTCCCACCTCAATCCGTTCCCGCAACTGGCAGCGTGTCGACGGCATAGACCTGATCCGCGGGCTGGCCATCTTCTTCGTATTGATGAATCACGTCAACATCCGCCTGCTGCTCGCGAAGGTTCCTTACACGCACGGGATTCCGAGACAGCTTGTGTCGTCGCTGGTGTGGAACGGGCAGTTCGGAGTGCAGATGTTCTTCGCCGTGTCGGGCTTTCTCATCACTACGATTAGCCTCCGGCGCTGGGGCACGCTGGACCGGATTCGTGCACGCGATTTCTACCTGATGCGAGTCGCCCGCATCGCGCCTCTGCTGCTGCTCCTGCTCGCCGTGCTGAGCGGGTTTCATCTTGCCGGCGTTCCGGGCTTTGTCGTATCGGCCAAGCAGGGCGGGCTGGGACGCGCCTTACTCTCGGCACTGACCTTTCATCTCAACTGGCTCGAAGGCCGTCTCGGATATCTGCCCGGTGCGTGGGACATCCTCTGGTCCTTGTCGATCGAGGAGATGTTTTATCTCTTTTTCCCGATCGCGTGCCTGTTGCTGGCGCGAAGGAAGCTGCTGATTCCGTTGCTGTGCTGTTTCGTTGCGCTCGGTCCTTTTGCGCGCACGGTGTTCACGCGCGGGAACGACATCTGGCAGGAGAAGTCGTATCTCGGGGGCATGGATGCGATCGCGCTCGGCTGCCTGGCGGCGATGCTGTCGTCGCGCGTGACCATCTCGCCAAAAGCGCGAAGAATTCTGGGCACGGTCGGTATCGTCCTGATGGGTTTCATGCTGTGTTTTTCGCGCACGGCATATCGCTGGGGTCTAGGCAGTGTCGGGTTGGTGGAGACATTGCTAGCCATCGGAACCTGCCTGGCGATCATCGCCGCTACACAATCGGACTGGCGGGCGCCGCGCGTTTTCGCACCGCTACTCGACCTCGGGCAGCGCAGCTACGAGGTGTATCTCACGCACATGTTCGTCGTACTGGGGATGTTCGGGATATTCGTGCGACTGGGCAAGCAGATGTCGCTGGTCCCGGTGCTGTTCGTCGTCACGATTTTGCTGGCCGCTGTGCTGGGTGATCTGGTGGCGCGATTCTTCTCGGAGCCCATGAATCGGCGCTTGCGGCAGCAGTGGGGAGAGGGCGCGGAGAATATTGGTGCCGCCGCGAATAACGATGGTGCACACAGTCGGGTCGCGAGTTCCAGTTCGCCTGGTTGAAGATCTCAGCCCAGTTATGAAGAGCGGGTCGAGCTTTGTATCAGGGCACGCCTTCATTCGTGCCAAAGCATCACTGATCAAGAAGACTTGTAGCCCTGCCATCGTTCTGCAGCGGCTGAAGCCGCATCACTTTACGCGCGGATCGGCACGAGTAAACTCGTGCCCCGTTACAAGTCGTTTCAGCCTTCGTAAGCTGCCGGAGAGAAGATGTTTCCGGACCGTCAGAATCCGCCCCGAACCCGCATAAACACGGGCCAAACGCGCATTTCACGTGCTATAATCAGTAGTGCTCCTCGGTAGATTAATCTCCTGAATTTGCAATCACTTGCGGGTCTTTCAGTGGACTTTTTGCGAGCTTGATCAGGCTCCATCCCTGCCCGCGCAACGGAGCACCAGCAGTCCTCGCAAGCACCGCTGAGAAGCGTGCAACAAGCGAGTCGACCATCACAGTTTTCTGAGAAGGAACTAGCCGACGGCTAAGACCCGAAAGCTGACAGCAAAACATGGCAGACGATCCGAATCAGCAATTACCACTCGACAACGTGAACCCAAGCGCGGGCAACGTGCAGCCCATCAACATTGAAGAGGAGATGCGGCGTTCGTATCTCGACTATTCGATGTCGGTCATCATCGGGCGCGCGCTGCCCGATGTTCGCGACGGCCTGAAGCCGGTGCATCGCCGCATTCTTTACGCGATGCACGACATGGGCCTGCTGCACAACCGCAAGCACGTGAAGTGCGCCAAGGTGGTCGGCGAAGTGCTCGGCAAATATCACCCGCACGGCGACACCGCGGTCTACGACGCGATGGTGCGCATGGCGCAACCGTTCTCGCTGCGCTATCCGCTGGTCGATGGCCAGGGCAACTTCGGCTCGGTCGATGGCGATCCGCCCGCGGCCTACCGGTACACGGAATGCCGCATGACCGAGATTGCGGAAGAGTTGCTGGCCGACATCGACAAGGACACCGTCGACTTCGTCGCCAACTTCGATGACACCACGGTTGAGCCGCTCGTTCTGCCGACGCGCATTCCGAACCTGATCATCAACGGCTCTGACGGTATCGCTGTCGGCATGGCCACCAAGATTCCGCCGCACAACCTCACCGAGATCGTCGACGCGGCCATCACCCTGGTGAACAATCCGCACGCCACGCTGGCCGACATCATGAAGTTCGTGCAGGGACCGGACTTCCCGACCGGCGGCTTCATTCACGGCCGCGGCGGCATCATGGAAGCCTACCGCACCGGACGCGGACGCTTCATGATGCGCGCCAAGGCGGCGATCGAGCACGTTACCAAGGACAAGGACGCGATCATCGTCACCGAGATCCCATACCAGGTCAACAAGTCGAACCTGATCAAACGCATCGCCGAACTGGTCAACAACAAGGTCATCGACGAGATCAGCGACGTGCGCGACGAGAGCGATCGCGACGGCATGCGCATCGTCATCGAGCTCAAGCGCGGGGCGGAAGCACAGATCGTGCTCAACCAGCTGTTCAAGCACACCTCGATGCAGGAAAGCTTCTCGATGATTTTCCTGGCGGTGGTCAACAACCAGCCCAAGGAGATGGGGCTGGTGCAGGCCATCCAGCACTTCGTCGATCACCGCATCGATGTGGTGCGCCGCCGCACGGCTCACCTGCTGCTGAAGGCGCAGGAGCGCGAGCATATCCTCGAGGGCTACCAGGTTGCGCTCGACCGCGTGGACGATGTCATTCGCATCATCCGGGGCAGCGAGAACCGCGCCGATGCCCGCACCAACCTGGTTTCCTACTTCACCGGCAGCACCGTGAACGTGGGCGATGGTAAGGGCAAGACGGCGGCGCTGAAGGGCATCACGCCCTCAACCCTGACAAAGCCGTTTGACGCCATTCAGGCCGATGCAATCCTCGAATTGCAATTACATCGTTTAACGCGGCTGTCGATCGACGAAATCGTGAAGGAGTTGGGCGAAGTACGCGGCCGCATCGCCGAATACGAAAGCATTCTGGGCAGCGAGAAGAAGCTGCGCGGCGTCATCGTCAAAGAGCTGGAAGAGATCAAGAAGAAGTACGGCGACGCCCGTCGGACGGAAATTCAGGACGAGGCCGCGGAGATCAACCTGGAAGACCTGATCGCCGACGAGCAGGTTGCGGTGACGGTCAGCCACTCCGGCTACCTGAAGCGCACGCCGATCTCGACCTATCGCCAGCAACGCCGCGGTGGTACAGGCCGCAAAGGCATGAGCACGCGCGAGGAGGATTTCGTCGAGCACCTGTTCGTCGCCTCCACGCACGACTACATCCTGGTCCTGACCAACAAGGGACGCGTTTACTGGCTGAAGGTGTATGAGGTGCCGGAGTTGAGCGCGGCCGGCAAAGGCAAAGCCATCGCAAACCTGGTGTCGCTGCAACCGGGCGAGACGGTGCGCGCGTGGCTCACGGTGCGCGACCTCGAAGAGGAGAGCCGGTACGTCTTCTTCGCCACCCGCAACGGTACGGTGAAAAAGACGCCGCTGAAGGATTTCAGCAACGTGCGTTCCATCGGCATCAACGCCATCGGCATCGAGAACGAAGACGAACTGGTGGCCGCCGCCTGTACCGACGGGAATCAGATTGTGTTTCTGGCTACGCATGACGGCCAGGCAATCCGCTTCGAGGAGGGCGATGTGCGGCCCATGGGGCGCCAGGCGTATGGGGTTCGCGGCATGAACCTGCAGCGTGGCGACTACATCGTCGGCATGGCGGTAACGTCCAAGGAGAAGGAGCGCAAGAAGGCAAAGGATGGCGAGGCCGAGTCCAACCTCATCCTTTCGGTCACCGAGCTTGGCTACGGCAAGCGCACCGATGTTGATGAGTATCGACTGCAGACGCGCGGCGGCAAGGGTGTGATCAACGTCAAGACAACGGCGCGCAACGGCAAGGTGGTGTCTATCATGCTGGTGAACGAGAAGTCGGAGCTGATGGTGATCAGCCAGTTCGGCAAGATCATCCGCATCGACAGCAAGAACATTCGCGAGTCAGGCCGCTCGGCGCAGGGCGTGCGCCTGCTGCACCTGGAAGAAGGCGATCGCCTGGCCGCGGCCTCGGTCATCCCGCCGGAAGAAGCGGTGGAGAACGGCAACGGCGAGAGCGGGTTGCTGGTGCAGTAAGGCGGACCGACGACCCCGAGGAAGATACCCCATTCCAAGCCGATGCTTGGGTGGGGTTTTTCGTTTCAGCCGATGAGGGTCGCCGCTGACGCGGCTCCGCTCGTCTTGCGAGATTACCCGGGGCTTGCGCCCCGGGCTTCCAATGCATAGCCGCCGCTTCGCGGCTAGAGCATTACGGCTGCACTACCTCTGAAATCTCGCGTCGACATTTCCGAGTCGATGGCACCTCAACTAGGACCCGAGGTCGCATTTGCTTTCCTGTACAGAGTTCCGCTCGAGACTGCAGCGCCGTAGAAGATAGCGAACAACATCAAGCTGTCGAAAGCTCACGGTGTCCCACCCTCTCGCCAAAAGAGGGCGAGGAGGATGGGGCACCCGTAAATCTTCGTCAAATCTTCTTACGCCTTGGCTTCTTGCCAGAACTTCATTTCGTCAGCGGACGGGCCGTACATGCCTGGCAGCTCAATTTCGTTCAGTCGCAAGTAGACGCCGAGTTGGGCGCGGTGATGGATCATGTGGCTCATCACCATGCCGCGATAACAGGCGGCGCGCGGCATAGACATAATCGTGTTGCCCTTCGCGTCCTTCAGACTCCACATCACCGGGAAGTCTTCGTCTTTCGCGGCGGCCAGCGCAGCGCGGCCCGCCTTGGTGTTCTCTTCGAACTTGTCTAGCACCTCTTTTCGCGTCTTGGGGTCGAAGGGAACATAGTTGTCCATGTCCATCTCGAGGACTTCGCGGGTGAAGGTTTCCTTAGTCCAGCCGGGAAGTTCGGCGACGTGTCCGGCCAGCCGGTTCATGGGCATTGATTTCTCGTGCGGCTTGTAGCCGGTAAGGTTTTCAGGAAGCCGCTCGAGCAGCTTGCGTGTGTTCGCCATTTCGGCGTCGAACTCCGGGAGAAGCATGTCGCGGATTGCCATAGAGAACTCCAGCCGCGGTTGCGGCAACCGGAAGAGTCTATCACGAAGAAAAGGCGAAAGTCAGCGACTCTGAATGTAAAATTTCAGCCAAAACACCAGGATGGGATGAACCGCCAATTCGTGGCCGTGGTCCGCCAGGTTCGAGGCTCAAGCCGTTGCCGCGAAAAATCCGCCGGCGAGTTCGTGGAGCGAACCGGGACCCGACTGTCCGTCCGAGTTCGACGAGCGGCTCCTCCAACAGGTGATGACCTTTTGTCGGACGCAATCACCGCTGTTGCGGACAATCTGACGCTGGCTGCTTAGGCCCGCGAAGCACGAGACTACGAGAGGGTGTCGACTGCAACATCATCGACGAGTCGACCAGTGGTCTTAGAATCGCAACTATTCGAGGCGCGAAGAAATAAACAATGGTCCCGAACACTGGTTTCGTAACCCTCGACATCAACTCAGAATTCAATCTGTTTCCCAAATTGAACTATGCTAAGACCCACTGGAAATCGGTGCTTTTAGATAGTTTTCCGGCAATAAGATACTAGTATTCGGCGGTACGCTCATATGGAATTGACCGCCGCAGTCCACGGTATAACAATGGGATGTTGATCCAAAACACCACAGACCAAATCACCAAACCGCAAGGAGCAGCGTAATGAAACGAGTGTGTCTTTCCATTGTTGTTGTCTGGCTGTTAGCCTCTTTCGTCTTTGCCCAAGGCACGCAACAGGCCCCGGCCCCGTCTCCCTCCAATGCGCAGGCGTCCGCCAGCGGAACCTCGGAGGGTAACGACGTGAAGCTCTCTTTCCCCGCCGTACTGGAAAGGGGTCTCGATTCTAAAAAGCTGAAGGAAGGCGATCCGGTGGTGTGTGAGACGACAGGGACCCTTCGTGGACGCAATGGCTTTCTCATCCCGAGCGGCTCGAAGGTGATCGGCCATGTCACCCAGGCGCAGGCTCGCGGCAAGGGAGATGCGAATTCGACGCTGGGCATGACCTTCGACAAAATTCAAACCAAGGGCAAGGAAATAGCGATGACCGGCACCCTGCAGGCGATCGCCCCTAGTCTGGGCAGTTCGGGTCCCATGACGTCGGCAGCGCCTCCTTCCTTAGGCGGAGGTGGGACAGCGTCGGCGGGTGGAGCAGGCGCAGGTACGACTGCGGCTCCTGCTACCTCTATGAAAGTTTCTGGGCCCTCGACGGGGACCCCGCTCGTGGTTGGCACTTCTGCCGGCGTTCTCGGGATAAAAGGCCTGGAGATGGACGCCAACGGGCTCATCACTTCGTCGGGTAAGCAGGTAAAGCTGGACAACGGAACCCAGATGATGATTCGTGCGGAAATCCAGATGCCTGTGGAGTAGTGGAAGCAAATCCTTTCGGTGCGCTCCCGCCGAAAGACTGTGAATAGCCCGCCGGAATGGTGGGCTTTTTTTTGCTGATGTCATTCCTCTCGCCTAAGACGCGGGTCAAGGCCAGGCTGGTGTCGAACAGGCACGCCGCCAAGTCTCATCATCATCACTTTCGGGTAGCGTGAGGTCGCGCGAGCCTACGAGACTTCGACAGCGATCACAGCTTGCTTATGCCGCATCAGGCGGCCGAAGAAATCGCCCACGATTTTCAGCAGTCCATATTTCTGTCTGATCATCTCTTGGCCGTGCGCAGCTTCGTCGTCGTCGCACACTCGCGCCCGGCCTTCGACCCAAGTGCCGCGAACGGAGCCACCCATGCTGCAGGGTGCCACGCGAACTTTCGCATTGTTGCGGATACGTTTCACTTTGCCGGCGTCCGCCTCGCTATAGATGTAGAAGACGGTTATCGTCGGATCGCGGTGTGAGACGTCCTGCGCAAACCAGACTGGCGTTTTCACGGGCACGCCAGTCTTGCGGTAGGTCTCCAGACTCAAGTAATTTGCGCCTGCGAACTGCGCAATCGGATCGGGCATTGGTAATCCACTCCTGTTCGTAGACGAGCTTAACCCATCGGACGAATTTCGACGGCCGCGAGATTCACAAGTATTCAAATGTGAAGGATGATTTTGCGCCCAGGTTTATGCGGTTTGACTCACGACCCACCAGGAGCTCAACGGCAGCGGTATCGGACGTTTCCGCGCAGACACGCGATGCTGGCGCAAGATCTCGGCGATCAACTCCAACGCGGCCGGCATGGCCTCTTTGACCACGCCGCTCAACTCTGTCGTGACATCGAAGCTCTCGCCGACAACTCCCACCAGCAGCACCTCAGGTGGACAAACGTCCGCCGTCTCCGCGGTGAACAGCGTTTCCTGCAGACAAGGCTGATGCGCGCTCAACCGCATGTTCGGCATACACTCCTGCAACTGCCGGCGATCGAAGGTCAGAATCTCGCCCGGCTCGCCGCCGGTGGACAGGGCGTCGACGATGATCAGCACGTCGCGGCCGACGAGATAGTCGACGAAGTCCAGCCCCGGCGTGCCGAGGTCGAGCAACTCGACCTCCGAGCCAATCTCGTACTCCGCCTGCAAGCGCGCGATGGCGTGCGGACCGAAGCCATCGTCCTCCAGCAGGACGTTGCCGACTCCGGCGATGAGAATGCGCGGAATCACAGTACCTTCACCGATGCAATCTGCTTCCCTTCCGGATCGAAGGTGTGGCAGGCGCAGGCCATACACGGGTCGAACGAGTGCACCGTGCGCAGCACTTCCAGCGGCTTTTCCGGATCGGCAATCGGATTGCCGATCAACGACATCTCGTAGGGACCCGGCTGTCCACGCTCATCGCGCGGGCTGGCGTTCCAGGTGGTCGGTACCACAGCCTGGTAGTTGGTGAGCTTCCCATTCTTGATTACCACCCAGTGGGACAGCGTGCCGCGCGGGGCTTCGTGCGTGCCTACGCCTTCTATTTCTCCGTCGGGGAACTTCGGCGGATTGTACGTCGCCGCATCGCCGCGGCTGATGTTACTCACCAGGTATTCCCAGTGCTTTGCTGCCAGTTCCGACAACATCGCGCAGCGGATGGCGCGCGCCACGTGACGGCCCATCGTCGATTGCAGATCGTTGATGGTGACCTTACGCTTGCCGATTGCCGAGATCTTCGCCAGCGCCAGGTCGGTCCACTTTCTTGTCAACGGATGTCCCAGGGCATAGCCAACCAGAACCTGCGAAAGCGGGCCAACTTGCATCGGATGCCCGTCGTATCGCGGAGCCTTGACCCACGAATACTTGCCATTTTCTTCGAAGTCGGTGTACTGCGGCTGGGTTTCGCCCTGCCACGGATGCTGCGGCGCGGTGCCCTTGTACCAGGCGTGCGTCAGGTCTTCGGTCACCGCGTGCCGGAACTCAGGGTCTGCAGCGGTATAGAAAGTTTTTGTGCCGGCAAGATTGCCATCCATGATGACGCCGCCGGGCAAGTCGAATGCAGAGGCCTCCGCGTTCAGGGGCAGGTCGGGGACAGCAAGATAGTTGTGCACGCCGCCGCCGTACGACATCCACTCGGGGTAGAGAGCGGCGATCGCGCAGGCGTCGGTGAAGTACACCTGCTGCACGAATGGGATCACCTCGTCCATCAGCGACTTGATGGTGTACAGACGATCCATGTTCATCGCTGCCTGGCTGTCGAGATTGATGGCGTTCATTACGCCGCCGACGGCAAGATTCTGGATGTGCGGCGTTTTTCCGCCGAGCACGCCGACCACCTGCAACGCCTTGCGCTGATATTCGAGTGCTTGTAAATAATGCGAGAAGGCGATGAGGTTCACTTCCGGCGGCAGATGCATTGCCGGATGACCCCAGTAGCCGCTGGCGAACATACCAAGCTGTCCGCTGGCGGCAAGCGCCTTCACTTTGTCTTGCGCGGCGCCGAGTTCTTTGTCGGAGTTGTTGGTCCAATCCGAGAGCGTCTCCGCCAGCGAGGACGCAGCTTTGGTATTTGCCTTCGGAATGGTCATGATGTCGACCCAGTCCAGTGCCGACAGCTGATAGAAGTGCACGATGTGATCGTGCAGCCCGTGATTAATCAGAATCAGGTTGCGGATGAACTGCGCGTTCGGCGGAATCGGCAGTCGCAGCGCATCTTCCACCGCGCGGACGCTCGCCATGGCATGCACCGTGGTGCAGACGCCGCAGAAGCGCTGGGTGAACAGCCAGGCTTCGCGAGGGTCGCGCCCCAGCAGAATGTTCTCGATACCGCGCCACATCGTGCAGCTCGCCCACGCCTTCTGGACGCTGCCGCCTTCTACCTCGACATCAACGCGGAGGTGACCTTCAATCCGCGTAACTGGGTCTATATTGATCCTTGTCGCCATAACCACTCATTTGTACGTAGGGATAAATTCGCTTGTAATACTCTTCCAGGTCGTACCACTGCTCGACCGGCGCCGGCAGAATCGGCAGGCGCTTTACCGCCAGCAGGAACAGCACGATGCAGGTCGAAATGAACCCAAGGGAAATCAGAATCTCAATGACCGAAGGCGTGTAGTACGTGAGGCTCCACGGCCGATAAGCAAAGGTCGTGGGATCGAAACGGTAGGCCATCCCGCCCAGCACGATCAACACACAGCAGATAAACAGGTGATAGTGGCTCTCGCGATACTTCTTCTTCATGAGGAAGAGTGTCGGGATGAGCACGAGTTGAATCTCATCCCAGAACAAGAAGCTGCGGTAGCCGGAGTTGAACATCAGGAGAAACTTGCCGCGAAGGATGATGTCGAGCAACCGCACCGCAATGTAGGGCAGCGCAAGATAAATAATCAGCTGCACCAGTTCGTCGAGGATCGACTGATCGAGCGGGCGCTTCCAGGCCAGGCAGCAGAGCATCATTGCGCCAACCGTCGTCGCTACGCCGATGAAGGCTGCAGCCCACACGTAGAGCAACGGCAGCAGTGGCGTCTGCCACAGCGGATACACCTGATTGCCCGTCAGCAGCATCAGCCCGCCCAGCGCCGATTGGTGCATCATGGGCAAGGTGTAGGCGAGTGCCACAACATAGGGGTAGGTGACGCGGATGATCGGAATCGTCCAGACGACCAAACCGCGAATCGGCGGGAAGAAATAGTAAAGCTGCTCGAGGATGGGAGGCGTGTTCTCGAGGAACAGCGGGACGAGGCAGTACACCGGCATGCACCAGAGCACTTCCCACATCGGCGACATGGTGTTCCAGCGCCACGGCGAGAACAGGTTCCAGACGTTCCAGGGACGCGCAACGTCCGCGCCCAGCGCGATCAAGCCCATCAGGTAAATCAGGAAGCTGATGAGCAGCGTGGTGCGCATCACCGCGTGCAGCTTGCGCTTGTGAAAGATCCAGGCGGCGATGCCGATGGGAAAGCTGCCCGAGCCCAGCGCCGTCAGCGTCATAACGTTGAAGGTCTTCCAGATGCCCCAGGGATATCCGTCGCTGAGGCCGGTGGCTGCGCCGAGTCCGAAGATCTGGCGATAAAGCACCAGGCCGAATCCGACGGCCGAGATGGCCGCCAGGAAGAGGAAGTTCTTGGTGAGAACCGGCACGCCGAAGACCGGGACGCCGCGCTGCCAGCGTACGACTGCAAGATCGCTTTGATTGTGAGTGCTCATAGCTGCGGTATCAATCCCGTCTTCTTCTGTTCTTCATCCATCTCCGATTCGTGATCACGGAAGTTCTGCTTGAGAAATCCCACGATCACGCCGTAAACCCCGATGGGCAGCAGGAAGTATTTCTGCACGCGCTCTGACCACTTCAACCACTGGCTGGGATGTTCGTCGGCCGGGAGCGACGGCAATCCCAGCTTGTCGAAGCCCACCGCCGAGAGATACAACACCTGCGTACCGCCAGCTTCCTTTTCGCCATACACGCGATCTTCGTAATATTTTTGCGGGTGGTCAGCGATTCGCTTTTTTGCGTCGAGCAGAAGCACATCGCGACGCCCGAAGATGACAGCGTGCGTCGGACAAACAGACGTGCAGGCCGGCTCCTGATCTTTGGCAAGACGCTCCTTGCAGAATTCGCACTTCACGATCTTCGCGTTCAGGGCTTCCCACTCGAACTTCGGGATCTCGTACGGACAAGCCACTTGGCAGTAGCGGCAACCGATGCACTTCTCGGCTTCCCATCCCACCACCCCGTTCACCGGATTCTTGGCCAGCGCATGGAAGGGACACGCCGCCACGCAAAACGGATCGAGGCAATGCATGCATTGCCGCTTCACGAACGAGTACTGCCCTTCGCCATCCGGCGGGGTGTACAGCTTGATGATGTTCTTGGTGAACGAATTCAGGTCGTTCGGCGACTGATGCAGGGGATCGACGCGCGTGTCTGGAGAGAGGCCGTTGGCGCCGGCGCAGGCTACCACGCATGACTTGCAGCCGATGCACTTCGTCGCGTCATACAGCATTCCGACGGCGTCTGGCGGCGCCGATGTGTGCTCTTCGGCGGCAGCCGTGCAGCCGAGCGCGGCTGACGTTCCGCCCACCACTCCCATCTGCAGCAATTGACGGCGAGTCAGCGCCATGTCACCGGCCTCCCTGCGTCGGAGGCGTGTTCTTCCCAGGTTTCTCCGCCGACATCGGCGGCATGGTCTTCGGTGGCTCCGGAGGATTTGCTGCCGCCCCTTCCTGACTGCTCTGGAAGCGCTGCGCGGCCGTCCAGGCTGCGCCGATCGCCGAACCGACAATCAGTCCGGCCAAGCCCGTGGCGACATGCGCTGGTCGGCCTGCGCCAGTTTCAATCGGGGGATACGTCGCCGGAGGAGTGAAGTTGTGTACCGAAGCCTGCTGGAACATCGGCACCTTGAACGCGATTTCCTTCTCCGTGCAGCCCACACACGGAGCGCCGATGCCGATCGGCCAGACATCAGGCATTTCATTGAAGTGTCGCGTCGAGCAGCCGGCGTGGGTGTCGGGCCCTTTGCAGCCCAGCTTGTACAGGCAATAACCGTGACGATGGCCATCGTCGCCGAACATCTGCGCGAAACGGCCGTTGTCGAAGTGCGCGCGGCGCGGACACTGCTCGTGAATCAGGCGGTCGTATGCGAACTTTGGACGAAGACTGCTGTCGAGTTCGGGCAATGAGCCGGTGCGAACGAACTCCAGCACAGTGCCCATCAGGTTGTAAGGATTCGGCGGGCAGCCCGGCAGGTTAACGATAGGCACGCCCTTGATCAGGTCAGCAACGCCATTGGCTCCCGTCGGGTTGTCGCCCGCTGACGGAAGTCCGCCCCAGGAAGCACACGAGCCGATGGCAATGATCGCGCCGGCCTTCGCTGCGGCTTCCTCCAGCAATTGCGTTCCCGGCTTGCCGCCGAGCTTGAAGTAGATTCCCTGCTCCTTGGTCGGAATCGAGCCTTCGCAGACCAGCACATACTTTCCGGCGTATCTCGCCATGGCCGACGCCAGTTGCTCTTCGGCCTGCTTGCCGGAACCCGGCATGAGGGTCTCGTGGTATTCGAGGTCGATGATGTTGAGGATCAGGTCGGCGACGCCGGGCCGCGAGGTGCGCAGCAGGGTCTCGGTGCAGCCGGTGCAATCCTGGAAGTGGAGCCAGATGACCGGCGGCCGCTGCGCTTTCAGCAGGTCGGCTGCGACCTCGCCTGCCCAGGCCTTCTTAGTGATGGCGAGGCCGATGGGGGCAACAATCATCAACTCGGTACAAAATTTCAGGAAGTCGCGGCGGGGGATACCGGCGCGGCGAAGCTGTTGGCCAATCGTATTGGTCTTGGTGTCGTCATTCCTGACCATCTCTCAGGGGTCTCCGCTCAGAAATTGCTGGTGCAAAACGAACGTTCGAATTTTCGAACGCTGTAAAAAGTGTCTTATCCCCGCACGAGATCACAGTAGGATGTGCAGCACAGGCCGATGTGACCTGGGTCACGCCGGAGCTGTTATTCGCCTCACTTTGTGCGGGTGTTCATCAACGGGAGTGCTGGGAGTCACTCCCGTATATGCGCCCGATCAGGCACGTCGAGGTTGGCGCTGCGGACTGTCGCCTTCGGTCGGTCGACCGGGCGATTCCGTTGCCGCAGCCGGGCGCACGCTGGCGGGTGGTTTGCGGCGGCATTCGACGACCTCCGCCGGCTGTTTCCTCCGCATCACCTGCCGTTGCCGCCGATCGGGATTATTCTCGCGGAGCAGTCCCGCCTTCAGGAACACTTCGCTGAGAACATCGAGCGCTTCGTTGAACCAATGGCGGACAATCGTTCGCGAGCATTGGAACATCTGACTCACCTCGTCAACCGAATAGTCGTAGAGGCCGAGAAGGGTGAGGACCTCCGCTTGTTGAGCCGTGAGTTTGGCCAGGCACAGCTCGACGTCGCGAACAAAGATGGCCTGTTCCTCGAAGCTGGGGATAGCGTGATGGGAGACCCGCGAGCGGAAGAACTCGCGGCCCAGCAGCGAAGAGACACGCCCGACTTGCGAGGAAATTTCGAAGAAGTGGCGTATCAGCGCAAGCGACTGGCCGCGGAAACACAGCATCTCCGGGCGCGGCTCGACACCGTCCGCCGTGATGGGATTGCCGTTCGGAGGATGGACGAGTAGCAGCTTGGCTTTGTGCGCGGCCTGACGAAAGGTTCTCATTGCAGCCTCCCGCAAGCACACGAAGCGAGCGAGTCGACCTGGCTGGCAACAAACTTCCGACGCCTGGGTCGTCGGGGTAGAGGTCGAGCGTCCGTCACCCCCGCGTGGGAAACCGTGGTCAGGATCTGCGCACAAGATTCGCAGTAAGAGTCGGCGGAGTTGGAACGGCGCGTGCACAAAGCCCCACATCGTTCGCAATACTTCAGTTCATAGGTAATGTGATCCATTGCTTGTCCCTTTTTCTTCCTGCAAAACGAAACCCTGCGCCGCGCCCCTTCACAATCGGGGGAGCGTACGCAGGGTTCGTTTCAGTTACGATGACCTGCTTTCCGTTATTGAGTTACGTGAGAACGGCGGCGGCCAGGGACGGAGTCAATATTTAAAGATGATGACGACTTGCAATGACTCGTTTCCTCGGCAGCCGGCCGGCACTCAAGAGATCATTCGCTCATCCTGACGGCGAGTGAAGTATCCCTCTTCGTATCCGGTCTTCAAAATGCTTCCGTTTTTCACAACGATGCTGAGCCTGCCGGAGAAGCCTGTCTGACGAAGCAGCTTTTCCGTTGCGGCGGAGAGTAGTTCCGACCGCTGCACCTTGCGGCGAAGCTCGGCGAATCCGGTTTCGTCGCTGTTGATTGTGTCCCTCATTTTTGTTTGTTATCCCTTGAAACCCCAGAACCGGGACACAATTCGACTGTGGCATGGGGGAATCCGTATAGTCAACAAAATTGTTGCACCCGGCAGGTTACTAAAGTACATGTATTGCTTCTGGAAATACCCTACTCTACATGACGTTCCTAACTTTGCAGGACCAGCTGCGTGAACACATTCGCGCGCGAATCCGTCGCAGGGAGCTGACCGGCAGCGGTCTGGCTCGCGCAGCGGGATTTCCGCAGGGCCATCTCTCCAACTTTCTCAACTTCCGCCGCGGCTTAAGCCTGGAATCGATGGACCGGCTTCTGGAGACGCTCGGCATCGAAGTCGTGGATTTAGTCGGCATCGCGGAGATCCAGCGGCGCGCCGGTTTAACGGGCGCCCACCCTGCAAGCGAGCAGGTACCGCTGGTCTCGGCGGAGCACGCTACGCTCGCGCGCTTCGCTCCCGAACAGGTCCTCGACAGCCGCGCCTTCAGCAATCAGTTTCTGCGACGAGTACGGCCGTGCGAACACCATCATCGCGACGACTGGCAACGCTTCGTGCTGATCAGGCTGGATGCGGAGCGGACCCGCGACCTCTTTCCCTCCGACGCCATCACGGCGACGGTGCTGATCGACCGTCACTACAACTCGCTGGAACCGTATCGCCGCCTGAAGCCTAATTTGTATGTCGCGAACCTCGGCCAGGGATGCGCGACAGGGTACCTGTCATTGATCGATCGGAGCCTGGTGTTGCGTACGCACGATCCGCGTGGTGAGTTGCAGAGCGTGCCTGTCCCTGCCGGCCACAGCTATTCGCAATACATCGTCGGGCGCATCGTTCATGTCGCCCTCGAAGTATGAAGGCGCCGCCCTCTGCTATGATTTTTGCTGTTACGTGAGGAGGCCATTTTATGGAGGAACATGGCGTAACCCCGCCGGGTACACGCCGCGATCAGGACATCGCGCTCGACCTGATGAAATTTGTCGCCGTGACCACCGGTTACGGTCGCACCAACACCTCAAGTGCCGGCTTTCAGTCCGGTGCGGGAGAGTCGAAGGCGGAAGATTACGCGAAACATCTGCTCGACCTGTACGGACAATGCCTGTCAGCCGTGCAGGGTAAAAAATAACCCTATCCAAGATCCAAGCCGGAGCCTGAATGCTCCGGCTTTTTCTATCACTCCAACCTGTGATTTTCGTCATTGCCTCGCGTGAGTCGGTGGCCGACCATCGTCGCAGCGAGGTGTCTCATGGCAAGCCTGGATCCCAACTTTCACCAGCAGGCCGCCAGCATTCATCGCGAACATGAAGAGTTGATCGCGCAGCTCGACGCGCTGGACGCGGCGCTGGAACAAATCGTTTGCTATGCCGAGCTTTTCTCCGATATGGCCACGGCGAACCAGGCCGCCAGCAGCGGCCGCTGGATAGCAGAATGGCTGCCCAGGCACCATGCCAGCGAGGAGACTACAGTGCTGGAAGCGATCGCCAGGATCAGTCCCGAACTCACGTCCTTTGCCCGCGAGATGCAGCGGCAGCACAACGAGATGCGTATTCGTCTGGAGGCTTTCCGCGACCACCTCGACCATCTCGGTCAAAAGCAAAATATGGAAGCCGCGGTTGCCGAACTCAAACGCGAGGGCAAGGACCTGACCCGCATGATGCGCCTGCACATGAATGCCGAGGAAAAGAAGCTGGCCGGGATTGAAAACTAGTTCGCCTATAACCAATTGTTCTGAGCTGCATAGCAATTTCTGATGACGAACGGCGCGTCCGGAGCAGGGTTGCGGTGATCTACTAACCGTTACGGAGCCTGCCCATGAATTCGCTGCGCCCACCCTCATGGAAGATCCTGCTCGCCTTCGCCATCATTTACTTTGTCTGGGGCTCTACGTTTCTCGCTATCCGTGTCGGCGTGCGCGAGATTCCTCCATTTCTAATGGCGGCGATTCGTTTCCTGCTGGCCGGCCTTCTCCTGTTGTTGTGGCTGGTGATCAAGAAGACTACGCTGCCCACTACCAGGCAATGGGCATCCGCCACGCTGCTGGCCTCGCTGATCTTCGTGTGCGATTACGGTCTGCTGTTCTGGGCGGAGCAGAAAGTTCCGTCGGGCATTGCAGCCGTCATGCTGGCCACGATTCCGGTGTTCATGTCGTTGTCGGAGATTGCATTTCTGGGCACGCAGAAGCTGACGGTGCGGCTCACGATGGCGTTGCTGGCCGGGATTGCCGGGGTGCTGGTGCTGGTCAGCCATTCCCTGGGACTGGGCGAACAGCCGATCGCGACGTCGGGTGCGATCGCGCTGCTGATTGCGTCCTTCACGTGGTCCATCGCGTCGGCATTGTCGCGCAAGCTGCCTTTACCCGAGTCGAAGGCAATGAGTTCGGCAGCCCAGATGCTCAGCGGCGGAATCATGCTGACAATCACCGCTGCGCTTCTAGGTGAGTTTCACGGCTTTCATGCGCAAGCAGTCTCACGCCAGGCGTGGCTCGCGCTGGCTTACCTCATTGTCGCGGGATCGATTGTGGGCTTCACCGCATATGTCTGGCTGCTGCACCACGAATCGCCGACGCGCGTCGGCACATATGCGTACGTCAATCCGGTGGTGGCGGTCATCGTCGGATACTTTTTTGGCGGCGAGGCGATTGGGCCGCGCACCATGCTGGGAACGCTGCTGGTTCTGGTCAGCGTCGTGGTGATCACGACCACGCCCGCGAAGAAGCGTCTACCTGAACCGACGCCGGAAGCCGAGTTCTCTGAAGGATAGGCGCCCGCCGCCTCTTCACGGCTTTTTGGCATTGCTGTTGGCATTGCCGTTCGCAGTGCTCTTTGGCTTTGCCGCTCCGGGCTTTTTTGCCTGCGCCGCATTGTTATTCGGATTGGCTTCCGAACGCGCCTGCGGCGAACCGTTCTGCCCGACCGGCGGGATTCCTTGCGTGTTGCCGTTGTTGCCCGAGCCGGTCATGCGCGTGTTCGACGGTACAAGCCCGTTGGGCTGGCTTTCGCTCCCCGGTACGGACTCGCTTGGCTGCCCGCTTTCCGTGCCCGTGTAATTTCCGAGTTCCGCGTTCTGCCGCGGGTTCACGCTCAACGTGTTGATGGTCCCCTCCGAGTTCTCCTGGGCGGCAGCGGTGATGGCCAGTCCCGAGAGGAGAAGCACAAACGAAAGTACTGCCAGCAATGTTGTTTTCATGGTCGCTCTCTACTGCTTAGAGCGGGCTGGACGGGGCAGAGTTTGCTTCCCGGCATGAGGACGCATTTCAGCATCTAATCTCGTGAGCACAATGGCAGCCAGTTCCGAGACAATTCGGCGTACCGCGCGCGAGATTTTTGAGCGCGTAGAGGACAATGCCCATGACGAGCTGCGTCGGTCGGTACACGCCTTGGCGTTTTCAGGATTGGCGGGCGGATTGTCGATGGGATTGACGGGGCTGGGAGTCGCCGCGGCACTGGCCGCTTTGGGGGCGACGCCCGGACGCGAGTTCATAGCGTACCTGCTGTATCCGGTGGGCTTCATCTCGGTCATCATCGGCCGCGCTCAGTTGTTTACCGAGAACACGCTGTACCCGGTCGCCCTGATCTTAAGCGAGCGGCGGCACATCCTCGACACGCTGCGGTTGTGGACGGTGGTCTTCGTCTGCAATGTACTGGGCGCGATTGCGTTCGCAGCTTTGGCGATTCGCACCGACGCCCTGCGCGCCGATATACACACCAACCTCATCCAACTGGGAGCGGCTGCGGTGCAGGGCAGCAACTCGCGCATCTTCTGGAGCGGCGTCATCGGCGGATGGTTGATTGCGCTGGTGGCCTGGCTGGTCACCGCGAGCCACTGGACCATCGGGCAAGTGGCAGTGATCTGGCTATTGACGTTCGTTGTTGGCGTAGGCCATTTCTCCCACTGCATCGCCAGTACGGGCGAGATCATGTCGGCGGTGTTCGGCGGATCGGTGCCGTTTTCGAGATTTCTTCTGTGGCTGGTGCTGGCCACCGCCGGCAATATCTGCGGTGGCGTAACCATCGTTACGGTTCTCAACTTTGGACAGGTGAAAGCCGGAGAGCCGACCGACTAAGTTTCCGTGAGAGAGGGATTGTCATGCGTTTGAAAAATGTCTTATTAGCTTCCGCGGCAGGTTTCGGAGTGGCTGGAACGGTTGCCGGGCTAGGCGCAGTGATCGTCGGACGAGAGCTCTGGAAGCGCACGCGAACCGTGCCGGGGTTTAGGGATCAGGTCGTGGTCATCACGGGAGGGTCGCGCGGACTGGGCTTTGCGATTGCGCAGGAGTTCGCCGGGCGCGGGGCGAAGCTGGTTATCTGCGGGCGCGATCCGGAGATCCTGCATGAAGCGGAGCAGCGACTGCTCGCCATGCGGACAGAAGTTCTGGCCGTGCAGTGCGACATTGCGCAGCAGTACGAAGCCGAGAACCTGATCCGGCAGGCGACGGAGCGATTCGGACGCGTGGACGTGCTGGTGAACAATGCCGGGCAAATTGCCGTTGGGCCGATTGAGTCGCAGACAATTGGCGATTTCCAGGATGCGATGAACACGATGTTCTGGGGCATGGTCTATACCACTATGGCCGTCTTGCCACAGATGACGGGGCGAGGATCGGGACATGTCGTGAACATCACTTCCATTGGCGGCAAAGTTGCTGTGCCGCATCTGATCCCTTATTGCTCCGCGAAGTTTGCGGCGGTCGGCTTCAGCGAGGGGATTCACGCCGAACTGGCGAAGAACAATGTCAAGGTGACCACGGTCGTCCCCGGACTGCTGCGTACCGGCTCGCATGCAAACGCCGTTTTCAAAGGCGATCACCAGAAGGAGTACAGCTGGTTTTCGCTGGGCGCGACCTTGCCGGTCAGCGCCATGGATGCTCATCGCGCGGCGCGACGCATCGTGGACGCCACGGCCCGAGGCACGGCCGAGTTGACGCTCAGTATCCCGGCGAAGGCACTCGCGCTGGCGCATGGAGTGGCTCCCGGAACAATCTCGGATGTTCTCGGCGTGGCTAACCGTTTCATGCCGGGCACGGGCAATCGCGATCCGCACCGCTTCACCGGCAAGGAAAGCGAGACAGCGGTGTCGCGCTCGTTCCTCACCAGCCTGGGACGTGCCGCAGGTCGGGAGTTGAACCAGCATCCGGAGCGCGGGCCGGTCGGCGGCGATGCCGACGTGAGTTCGCGGCCGCTGGGTCCGCGACGGGTCGGCGGAGGTCCGAAAGAGGTGCTCGCCGACTGAACATCGTGGCAGAGTAGCCGCGCCGAATTCGTAAGTGCCCCGCGCGCATGGCGCAGCCTCTACGCGACCTCGTCGCATCCTACGCGAAAGCGCAACTGCGCACTGCGCGAAGGAGATTACATGTCACCGAGAAGTACATCGAAAACTACGACCGATCATGATGAGATTCGGCGATGGGCAGAAGAGCGAGGTGCGAAACCGTCCGCGGTAGCGCGCACCGAGAGCGATGACGATCCAGGAATCATCCGCCTTGACTTCCCTGGTTATAGCGGCGAAGGCTCGCTGGAAGAAATTAGTTGGGACGACTGGTTCCAGAAGTTCGACGAACGCAACCTGGCGCTGCTCTATCAGGAAGAAACCGCGGGTGGGGAGCGCAGCAACTTCAATAAAATTGTCAGCCGCGAAACCGCTGACGAGGCAGGAAAGTCCGGCCGTGGACGCGGAAGAAGCTCCTCGCGGAGCGGCTCTCAGCGGTCGTCCAACGGTGCAGGATCATCGCGGCGTCAAGCATCGTCCCGGTCGCAGAAGACATCTCGTTCCAGTGCAGGATCTCGCGCGACAGCGGCGAAGAAAAGCTCCCGTCGCGACGGTCGCGAAGAGACAACGCGCCAGTCGGAATCTGCAAGGGGCCGCGGGACCACCAGTGGACGTGCGAGCACGCGCAGTCGCTCCTCTGAAAAGCGGTCGAGCCGGGCGACAAGCAGTGGCGCGTCCCGTGGCAGCAATGCCCGAAACTCCCGCACCACCACGCGAGGCGGCGGAAGCACTTCCAGCGGACGCAGCAGCGCCAGCACGCGGGCGCGCGGCTCCCAATCAAAAACAAAAGCTTCCGGTTCGCGGTCACGCAGCTCCAATGCTTCACGGCGGGGCAATGCCGCATCCAGTTCTCGTAGCAGAAGCCGCAGTCGATGATAAGGAACACAAGGTGAGAACAACGAACCATCAACTCGAAATGCGAAGCGACGAAGATCCTCCGATTCCGATTCCGCCGGGTGAGGATCCGCCACCGCCCGTGCAGGAACCGCCCGACAAGCCCGTGATCGCGCCCGATAGTCCGGTGCGTGAACCGGGGCCATCCGAGCCTCGGCGGCTCTAAACCACCATGGAACAGAGACGAAGGCGACCGAAGGGTCGCCTTTTACTTCCCCGTTTGCTTGTACGGACGGTTATACCAAGCCTCGCCCGATTTCTGGCCGGAGGAGGCTTTCGAATTGCTGTTGTTCTTGTTCTTTGTGCCCGACTGAGGACTGGATTGCTTTGAGCTACCGTTTCGATTGGCCGTAGTGCCGGTGATTCCGGCCTTCTTTGCCTGCTGCCGCGATTGCTGACTGCCGGTAGCCACTCCCGACCGGCTTGCATCCTGCGCAAAAACCGAAAGCGACGCCGACAAAATAACTGCGGCTACAAGGCTAAATAGTTTTTTCATAGCTACAGCTCCCTGCGCGACGGAATCCTCGCGCATTACCTTCGAGGCTCCGGCACGGACCAACCGTTGCTCTAGCGGCTCTCGATTCCCGAATTGTCGACTTGCTACGCCCTCCCATTACCTCCCCACGTTCGTCATCGCTCGCTTTTCGTCGCTTATAATCGAGCTACCCTGATTCACGAATGAGCTCTCCTACTCTGTCTACCGCTGCTGATCTTTCTGAGCGTACAAGGCCCGGCAACTCTCACGGTCAGCGCTGGCTGTGGATTGTTCTGCTGTGGGCGGTCATCTACGTTCCAGGGCTGTTCTCGCCACCGCTGCTGGACGACGCCGATTCGGTTCACGCCGAAGCCGCGCGCGAGATGGTCGTCCGGCATGACTGGACCACTCTGTACATCGACGGCATCCGTTACCTGGAGAAGGCACCGCTGCTGTACTGGGGCATGGCGGCCAGCTACAAGGTTTTCGGCGTACACGACTGGGCCGCGCGCATTCCTCTGATCCTTGGATTGCTGGCACTGCTGCTGGAGACCTATGTCTTCGGGCGGCGGGTCATGGGCGAGCGCGCCGGTTTTTGGGCGGCGATCATACTGGCCGTCTCCATCGGGCCATATCTCTTCACGCGAATTCTCATTCCCGACATGCTCATCGCCCTGTGGCTCACGCTGGGAATGGACTTCTTTCTGCGAACCCTGGACGAAGAGCCACCCTCGCGCTGGTCCTGCTGGGGATTCGCTGCGGCCGCCGCACTCAACGTGTTGACCAAGGGATTGATCGGGATCGTCTTCCCTGCCGCGATTGCCGGGATCTACCTGATCCTGACCGGGAACGTGAAGCATGTTCTGCGCATGCGCGTCGTGTCCAGCACGCTGGTGTTGCTGGTGATTGCCGCGCCGTGGCACATTGCGGCAGCAATCGAAAATCCGGCGGCAGGACAGTCCCGCGGCTTCCTGTGGTTCTACTTCGTCAACGAACATTTCCTGCGCTATCTGGGCAAGCGCATCCCGCACGACTACGACACGGTTCCGCTGCTGGTGTTCTGGGGATTGATGATCCTCTGGCTCTTTCCCTGGTCGGCGTTCCTGTTGCAGTCGCTGACCGGGGTGCCGCACCGCTGGCCCCAGATTCGCAGTGCGATGGACAGTCGGCAGCGGGCGATGCTTCTGTGCGCGATTTGGGCGGCGGTGATCTTGCTGTTCTTCAGCTTTTCAACGCGGCAGGAGTATTACGCAATTCCGGCGCTACCGGCGGTCGCGCTGATGATCGGTTACTGGTTGCAGAAGGAAGCAGAGTCGCCCGAAGGCTCCAGCGAGCGGAGATCTGGACGCATGGGCTCGTGGGTTCTAGCCGCAATTGGAATTGTGGTGTTCGCCGCTGCAATGTTTCTTCTGGCGCAGAGCAAGAGCACGGCTGCCGATTCCGATCTTGCCGACCTGCTGAAGAAGAATCCGAATGAGTACGCGCTGGCCTTCGGACACATTTTCGATCTGACGCCGCGGGCTCTCGGCTTGTTCCGCGTTCCGCTGGCTACCTTTGGCATCGCGCTGCTGGTCGGTTCAGTCCTGAACCTGCTGTATCGTCGTCGCGAGTTGCCGATTGCGGGCAATTGCGTGTTAGCGGTGATGATGGTCTTCGTGCTGTTTGCGGTTCATCAGGGGCTGGTGATGTTCTCGCCGATCCTGTCGTCGAAGAAGCTGGCCGACGCGGTGCAGCAGGAGTTTCACCACGGCGACGTGATGGTCTCGTACGGCACCTACGAAGACGCATCGACGCTGAATTTTTACGTGCGACAGCCGATCCATGTTGTCAATACGCGTACCGAGGGCGACATGTACTACGGCTCGCTCTTCCCGGACGCGCCGGCGATCTTCGATGACGACGCTTCCCTGCTGAAGTTGTGGAAAGGTCCGCGGCGTGTGTTCCTCTGGGTCGAGGAAGACAAGGTGCCGGAGTACATCCGGCAGAGCGGCTTCTATCAGCTCGCCCGCAGCGGCGGAAAACTGATCCTGATGAACCGCACCGTCGCTGGGCAATAGCGTGCTCAAATAAAAAGTCGTGCCGAGTACAGCAGCGACAGGGGGTGGATCGCCGGCAGCCGTACGGGCACGACTATGAGTGAGTACAAGCCCAATGTAGGCGCAAGAGGAAAACCGCGCAGCGAGAGCGGTCACGCATCATGGTGCGATATTGCACCGGACGGCGGTGACCTGTGTCGCAACCTGACGTTTGCCGCATAATTGGTCGCAAACAACAAAAGCCGCGGCTCTCGCCACGGCTTTCATAAAACTTAATGCTGCTTACCGACGGCCCTTCTTGGCAGCCTTCTTCTTTGCGCCGCTTTTCTTGGCTACCTTCTTAGCGGCTTTTTTCTTCGCCGGAGCTTTCTTGGCGGCCTTCTTAACGCCGCTCTTTTTGGCAGCCTTCTTAACAGCCTTCTTAGCTGGAGCCTTTTTGGCAGGAGCTTTCTTGGCTGCCTTCTTAGCCGGAGCCTTCTTGGCTGCTTTCTTTGCGGGAGCTTTCTTGGCGGGAGCTTTCTCCGCGGCCTTCTTAGCAGCCTTCTTCGCCGGAGCCTTCTTCGGCGGAGCAGGAGGCGCCGGAGGAGCAGCTTCCGTTTCGTCCTCTTCTTCCGGTTCTACATCGATTTCTTCGGCCACAACCGTAACGGATTCGGGCTCCTCTTCTTCTTCCTCTTCCTCTTCGTATTCTTCTTCGTCGAGGGAATCGCCGTAAGCGCCGTCTCCGTAGTCATCCATCTCGTCGTCTCTTCTGCCGTAGAGAGTTTCATCGAATGTCATATGCTTGTCCTCCTGATGGTGCCGGACTCCGCATGACTGCACGGAGGCAGCTCGAAAGCAAAACGTTTTATACCAAATGGCAAAGGCCGCACAACGTACGTGCGCATTAAAACAGTGTTACTGATCCCTCCGCATCACGCCTGCGGAAAACCGCAACGGGCCTGTTGTAACAGAACATCGGAGCGAAGGGAAGGGCACATTGGCAAAATGCTGCGGAAGTTGCAGCAGGTGGGACTACTTGCGGATGACGAGGACGTCTCCGGCACGCAGATTCGCGTCCAAATTGGGATTGTCGCGCTTCAAAGCAGCCACCGAGGTGTGGTTCGTTTCGGCAATGCTGGCCAGGGTCTCACCCTTCTTAACTTTGTGATATTTCGCCCTTTGAGCGCTGCTAGAGGCAGACGACTTGCCGCTGTGTTTGGTTTCCGATGGTTCCGGCGAACTGGCCTCGGCACTATCCGGGCTGAGCGGTTTGTAGATGACAAGCGTCCTTCCGGGAACGAGTTGACCGCCCTTCAGGTGGTTCCATTTCCGGAGTTTCTCGACCGGCACCTCAAAGTCGTCCGCGACCGACGCAACGGAATCCCCCTTGCGGACTTTGTAGTGCGTCGCATGCCGGGAATAAGCCACGCTCGAGTTTTCGTGGTGGGTGGGCGAGATGGGAATGATGAGCTTCGTCCCGGCCTTCAGGTCATCGTCGGTAAGGTTATTGGCGTCGGCAATCGACGACGCCGTGGTGTGATACTTCCGGGCGATGGCCGGCAAGGTGTCGCCGTAATCCACCCGGTGATAGCGCCAGTAGGTGCGCATGTCCTGCGGGATGGCCGCGATGGCCGTCTCGTACTTGTCTTTGGAACCCGCCGGCAGATTCAAGGTGAACGTCTCGTCCTTAGGCGTGGTCATGCGCAGCAGACTGGGATTCAGCTCCTGCAGGTAGTCGACGGACGTATCGACGCACTCGGCAACCAGCCTCAGGTCCACGGGATAGGCGATGGTGACCTGGTCGATTTGCGGCGGCGCCTCCGGCGTCACGCGAGCCAGCCCATACTGCTCGGGATTCTTGGCGATGATGGTCACAGCCAGAATGATGGGAACGTAGTTCCGCGTCTCCTGGGGCAGCACACCGCGCTTATAGAGCTCCCAGAAGTCGGCATAGCCCGTCCGCTCGACCGCATGCTGCACGGTGGCGGCTCCGGAGTTATAGGCCGCCATCGCTAAGTACCAGTCGCCAAACTGTTTGTAGAGATCTTTCAGATGCCGCGCTGCCGCCTGCGTGGCCTTCACCGGGTCCTGCCGGTCATCAACCCACCAGTTGCGCTGAAGGCCGTACAACTCGCCTGACTGAGCCATGAACTGCCACATGCCGCGCGCTCCCGCTCGCGACAAAGCCAGCGGCTGGAAGCCCGATTCTGCTTGCGCCAGGTAGATCAGGTCCTGCGGCACGCCTTCCTGCTTAAGCGTCTGCTCGATCATGGTCTTGTAGCGGCCGGAGCGAGCCCAGGCATGCTCCAGCGTGGCCTTCCCGCGCGGACTGGAGAAGTAGTTGATGAACATCGCCACCTGGTCGTTCATCACCAGCGGAAGGTCGGACTTGGTGGTCTTGATCTCGGCTTCGGCCTTGGCGCGCAGATTGGGGTCGACGGGGAAGGTAATGTCGTTGGCTTCGTCGATTGGCGCCGGCTCCGAGCGCTCCTCCTGGAAGCCGTCTCCTTGCTTAAGGGCCGTCATCTCGAGCTCGTGAACGGCCTCGACCACCTTGTCGAATTCGCGCTGCAGCTGCTCATTGTTGCGAATATCGAGATCGCTCGAAAGCAGCGTGTTGAAAGCCTGATCGAAGTTCGCCTTCGCCGCCTCCAGATGACCGGCCTGATAGTTTGCCTGCCCGGCAGCGTACTGTTTTTCGGCCTGGGCGATGAGGGTGGCGGCCGGATCGGACGAGGGCTTAGGCTTGGAATCTTCCTGAATCTGAGGCTCTTGCGCGCTGGCAGCCTTTTGCGTAGTCGTAGAGCCAATGCTGGGGGCAGTCGCCTGCGCGGGTAGAGGAGCGGGCTTCTTGGCTTCGTCGGTTTCGCATCCGGTGAGGATGCTGAGCAACAGCAGGACGGCAACCGGGATGGCGAGGCGAAGCAATCTCATCGTTGGAATAATTCCGAAAACAAACTTCTCCTGCGTTCCACCCGTTGGTTTTGATGGTACTACGCGGCAAAATTCAGGGTCAATGAAATGGGACTAAATTCAGAGTAACTGCTGCTGCATGTTAGGTTTGACGGCCAACCGGCGATGAGGTTTGCTTTCTCAAGGGAGGACGGCGTTTACGGATTTGGCTCGGCGGCACCGCCGTCGGCGATCGGCACGATCCTGGTATCGGTGCGGAACTTCTTGTAATCACGGTCGCGAATGTCCAACTCCACATCGAAATTCTTCAGCAACGCCAGCTTTGCATCTACTTTGACGGCAACATGCTGTTGCAGCCAGACTTCGTCGTTCACCCGCGTAGTTTCGACGATCACCCTTGAGCCTTTGTGCAGCCGCGCCACAAACAGGCCCCACGAGATCGTGTCGATGACTTGGACGTCCAGCTTCTTCATCTGCGTGTCATCCTTGTCGATCCAAATCCGGAAGCGCACTTTGGGCAGGATGCTGGCTTCCTTGTGAACCGGCTTGTATCCGGGCTTGGGCTCGCCGTCGATGACGTAATTGTCGCGTCCATCCAGGCGCTCGACACCAACGAAAGTAAAGTTGAAGGCGTCGGCGACTTCGCGAACAAACTCGCGGCCTTCCTCGCGCTCCTTCTCTTCCTTCGCCAGCCGTTTCTGACGGTCTGACTCCGATTCGTTCTTACGCTTGTCGATCAGCTTCTGGATCTTCTCGTCTTCCTTGCGCGCGTCCTTTTCGGAAAGGGGTTTGTCGTTTTTGGCTACCAGCTTCTGAACCTGCTCGCCATAAATATCCATGACGTCGAAGGTCTGGGTTTCGGTGGACTTCACGCCGCCGCTGCCGTTGATGTTGCGTGTCTCCTGCCGCTCGACATAGGTGTAGTCGCGCTGTTTCTTCTCGTTCTGCACGTCGTTGTCGGCAGAACGGTGAATCAGATCGCGGATCTGGTCCTGAGTGAGTGCAGTGGTTGATGCGGACCCGGCAAAGGCCCACGTGGCCGCGATGCAGAGCACGATTACTAAAATTCCGTAAATAAGCCGAAACTTCATGCTGATAGATCGAACCCCGATACAGCGGAAGTGTTCTAGAAACTGTTACGGCAGAACCGGTGGATCGGTTCCCAACCTGACCTAGCTAGCATGCTTCGCCAGTGCCTGTTCCAAATCCGCCAGCAAGTCGTCGCAATCTTCCGCGCCAACCGACAAACGAACCGTCGCCGGCGAGACTCCCAGCAGCTTGAGCTGTCGGGCGCTCAGGCCGATGTGCGACGACAGCACGGGATACGAGACGGTCGACTCCACCCCGCCGAGGCTCGCCGCCAGATACCACAGCTTAAGGCCGTCGATGAATCGCTCGGCGGCCGGACCTCCGCCGCGTATGTCAAAAGAAACCATCATGCCGTAATCGTTCATCTGCCGTTCGGCGGCTTCGTGACCTTCGTTCTGCGGCAGTCCGGGATAGTAGACGCGCGCAACCTCGGCATGGTGCGACAGCGCTTCCGCAATCATCGCTGCGTTGCGGCAGGCGCGCCTCACGCGGAGGTGCAGCGTCTTCAGTCCGCGAACCAGCAGGTAGGCACAACCAGGATCGAGGCAGCAGCCGGTCAGGATCATCATCTGCCGCGCGATGTCCATCCACTTAGTTGAGCCTGCAAGCACCCCGGCAGTCACGTCACTATGACCGCCAAGATACTTGGTCGCCGAATGGATGACCATGTCGGCACCAAGTTCAAGCGGCTTCTGCAGGATGGGAGTAGCGAACGTGTTGTCTACGAGCACGCAAACTTTACGCTTGCGACCGAGCGCACACAACTTTTCCAGATCGACGCAGCGCAGCGTGGGATTGGTCGGAGTCTCCAGGAAGAACAGGCGCGTCTTGCTGGTGAAGTAGCGCTCGGCGCGGTCGATATCGTGATACGGAATGTATCGTGTCTTGATGCCGCAACGGCTCAGGACCTGATCGAACTGCTTCACCGTCCCGCCGTAGATGTCGAGCATGGAGACGATCTCATCGCCAGCCTTGCACGTGGCCAGCACCGCGATCAGTTGCGCCGCCATGCCGCTGGAAGTGGCGACTGCAGCCTCCGCTCCCTCGAGTGCGGCGATCTTCTCCTCTACAGCCGTAACGGTAGGATTGCCGTAACGCGTGTAGAGATATTTGCCGCGACTGTCCTTCGCATATTGCCGAAGCGCCTCTACATTCGGCAGCGCGTAGACCGAGGTCTGCTCGATCGGCGTAGTGAGCGGAGCGACCCGGCCATGGCGGTCCTCGCCGGAGTGAATGCAGCGAGTGCCATCAGTCTGCGGTGACTTGGATTTGGACCTGCGCATGAGGCGCTACCTCGGGAGGGACAGATGATTGTAAACGGGATCTATTTGCCAGCGGAGGTATGATGGATTTATGCAGTTCCAGTTCACTGCCGTCTTTCGTCGCGTTCCAGAGGGTTTCATAGCCTTCGTAGAAGAATTACCTGGCGCAAATACCCAAGGCAAGACTCTGGACGAAGCGCGAGCCAATCTCCAGGAAGCGGTCACCCTGGTTCTCGAGGCCAATCGTACTTTGGCCCAAGAAGCTGCAGGAGGTTCGGACGTGTTTCGCGAGCCGCTTACGGTCGTGGCGTGAAACGTCGCGAACTCGTGCGGCGCCTTGAGCGACATGGATGTGAGCTATTGCGCGAGGGCGGAAGTCATTCCATTTTCGTCAACCGGTCTGCTGGCAAAGCGTCCGCGGTTCCTCGCCACAACGAAATCAACGACCAACTGGCGAAGAAGATTTGTAAAGACTTGGGGGTTCCGCCGGAAAAGGAATAGAGCTCGCTCGTCATAATCTCAACTCGGAAGCACAACTCCCGACGACTTCTTCTTCCCCTCACACAATCCCCACGCCATCCTTGGCGTATTGTGTGCGAGCCCGATCCTTCCGCGGGCATCGACAACGATGATCCCGCCATGGCCGTTCAGGCGCGTCTTCACATAGTAGAGGGCCTGTTGCGCCGCTTCTTGCGGAGCCATGCCGTTCTCGACACGGTCAGCCGTCCACTTCGCCAGCACCAGTTTCATCATCGGCTCGCCCCATCCCGTGGTTGAGACGGCAGCGCTGCGGTTGTCGGCATAACATCCGCAGCCGATGAGCGACGAATCCCCCACTCGCCCGGGAGCTTTGTTCAGGGTTCCACCCGTCGATGTGGCAGCCGCGATGTTGCCCTGCGCGTCGCGAGCAACGGCTCCGACGGTGTCGTGCGAGCGGGTCGGACCGAACTCGTCGGGCATGGTCAGATAGCTTTGCTTCTTGGCCTCCCGCAGGCGCTCGACTTCGCGCTCGATGACCAGTTCCTCATTCGGACACAGATCAATTCCGTGCTCCTGGGCAAAACGCTCGGCCCCCGTCCCGACGAAGTACACGTGCGGACTCTCGGTAAGAATCTTCTTTGCCGCCCTGATCGGGTTGCGGATGTGTTCGACGCAACCAACGCCGCCTGCGCGGAGCGTCGCCCCATCCATGATGAGGGCATCGAGTTGCACGCGGCCATCCATGTTGAGGAAGGAACCTCGGCCGGCATCGAAGGTGTCGTTTTCTTCCATGGCGACGACCGCGGCTTCCACCGCATCGAGCGAGCTTCCGCCCTTCTGCAACACCGCCCAGCCCTGCGCCGCAGCGGCCTCGACGCCGCGTTGATGCGCGGCGGTCGTATCGTCAGGCATGGCCCACGCCCCACCGTGAACCAGGATTACCGGATCAACTGACAAGCTTGTACCTTTCGACTGAAGAAAAATGGCCTCGGATTGAGAGGCAAACCCGACAGCATAGCACGCTGCGTTGAAGGCGGCGTTTGGCAATTAGTACTTGGCATTCACGCTTACTGCGGCACAAACGGGAGCCGCGAGGAGTGCACGTGGGCCAACCTTCTCGGATTGCAATGCGGCTGTATCGGCCAAGTGCCAAATGCCAATTGCCAAGTGACTCCTTCTCAGGAATGTAAACTAGCTCTATGGGCGACCTCGGCCGCATGCTGGTGATTCTCGGCGGGATTATTCTGGTCGTCGGCTTGATCTTCATGCTGGCGGGAAAAGCCAATCTGCCCATCGGACGCTTGCCCGGCGACATCGTCTATCGCGGCAAGAACACTACGTTCTACTTCCCGCTGGCAACTTCCATTCTGCTGAGCGTCGTTCTTTCGCTGGTGCTGTATTTCGTGAATCGGATGCGGTAGGAAGAGCGCTCTTCGCTCTTCGCCAGAGCGTGGGCCACGCTGAATTTACGCGCTGCTGAAAAACTCGAACTGGACGACTCCTCGGACTGAAGTCCGCCTCGCTGCGATCAAAAACAAAGAGCTTATCGGCACAGCCGAAGCCGCGCCCTGATACAAGGCTGACGATTTCGGAGTTTTTCCGCAACCTCTGAAGCCGGGCCCTGACAAAGCCAGTCTTCAACGAACTTTCTCAGCAGCTTGTTGAGTCGGAGGCCGAAAGAATTCGCAACGCGACGAGTTCGCCTTCTCTAGCGAAAAGCGAAGAGCGAGCAGCGAAGAACGCCGGGCGCTTCAGCGCCCCTTGATACACTGCCCCTAGCTCCCATGGCCGGCACCGAACAACTCGGATTGATGTTTCAGGCGCCCGCGCGCAAGGTCTACCCCGTGCGCGAACTCGTGGCGGCCGTGCGCACGCAGGTGGAGCGGGCCTTCACCGACGTCTATGTCGAAGGCGAGATTTCCAACTACCGCCCAGCCGAGTCCGGACATCTCTACTTCACCCTGAAAGACGGCTCCTCCCAGCTCCGCATCGTGATGTGGCGGACGCAGGCGCGTCTGTTGCGCTTCAAGCCCGAGAACGGATTGCAGATCATCGCCCGTGGCCGAGTCACGGTCTACGACGAGCGCGGCGACCTGCAATTCCAGGCCGAGCACCTCGAACCGAAGGGCGCCGGCGCATTGCAGATCGCCTTCGAGCAACTGAAAGCCAAGCTCGCTGCCGAGGGGCTGTTCGATCCGGCGCGCCGCAAGCCGATCCCGGTGCTGCCGCGGCATATCGGATTGGTCACCTCCGCGCGCGGAGCCGCGGTGCAGGACATCCTGAACATCCTTCGCCGGCGGCATGAGTCGGTGAACGTCCTGATCTATCCGGCGCAGGTGCAGGGCGAGAGCGCCGCCCACGAGGTCGCCACCGGCGTCCGCTGGTTCAACCGTCACAGCGAGGTCGACGTCATCATCGTCACGCGAGGCGGCGGCTCGTTCGAAGACCTGTTCGCCTTCAACGACGAAGGCCTGGCGCGAACCGTCGCTGCTTCCGAGATTCCGGTCATCTCGGCCGTGGGACACGAGACCGATTTCACCATCTGCGATTTCGTTGCCGACCTGCGCGCACCCACGCCGTCGGCAGCTGCTGAGATCGTGATCCGCTCGAAACATGAGCTTACGGAGAAACTCGCGGGCCTGCACAAGCGCATGACACACGCCGTGAATTACAAATTGCTGCGGGCCAACAATGCCCTTTCGAACCTGGCACAGAACGCGGTGTTTGCACGCATGCAGGACTCGATTGCGCGCCGCCAGCAGCGCGTCGACGACGTGGTCTTCCGCTTGGCACAGGCCCAGTCGCGAATCCTGAAGAAGCAATACCGGCGAATCGACGATCTGGAAAGCCACCTTCGCCGCCATGATCTGCGAGTGCGTACAGGGGAGATGCGGCGTCAGCTTGAGTCGCAAACTTCGCAGCTCGTCTCGGCCATGCGCACAAGCCTGGCCTCGCGAATCACAAATGTCGACCGGCTTACCGTCGGACTCGAAAACGCGGCGACGAACCTTTTGCCGCGCCGACGCTCGCGCTGGGAACGGGTTCACAGCAGCCTGGAAGCGCTCTCGCCCAAGGCTATCCTTGCCCGCGGATATGCCCTGGTATTCGACAGCCAGGGTCATCTAGTTAAGAACTCGTCGCAACTAAGCAAGGGTGACGAGGTACGGACGCAACTAGCCGAGGGCGGATTCGTGTCCAAAGTCGAGAAGCTGAATAACACCAAACAATAGCTGATTAATATAGGTGGAGCAGAGTCTCTCAACTAGTACTCTATCCACAATTACCTTTGCATTAGAATTAGGGCAAACCCGGCGCTAGTCGCACGCGCCGCAAGGAACCAGAATGTTTCGCAGCTTGGGACACATTCCGCAATTTTCGGTGGTCTCGGCCATCGACATTCTGGTTGTCGCGTTCCTGATCTACGAATTCCTGAAGCTCATCAAAGGTACGCGCGCGATCCCCATGCTGGCGGCCGTCGTTCTGATTGTCAGCGCCTTCTGGATCGCCCACATCGAACAGCTGCGCACCGTCGACTGGCTGATCACGACATTATTCCCCTACGCAGTCTTTGCGCTCATCGTGGTTTTTGGCGCCGAGATCCGTCACGCGCTGGCTCGCCTGGGTCGTCGCTTGTCTGCGCGTCGCGGAGGCGGCTTCAACGGCGCCGACAGTTACGAAGACATCGTTCTGGCTGCCGATCACTTCTCCAAGACCATGACCGGAGCCCTGATCGTCATCGAGCGCGAAATCGGCCTGCGCACCTTTATCGAGAGCGGGGTTCCGCTCGACGCCAATCTTTCCTACGATCTGCTGGTCACGATCTTCCGGCCCAGCGCTCCTCTGCACGATGGAGCGGTCATCGTTCAGAAGGGCCGCATCGCCGCCGCGGCCTGCTTCCTGCCGCTTTCGATGAACCCGGTGCTGTCGACGCAATACGGCACGCGACATCGCGCGGCGATCGGCATTACCGAAGAAACCGATGCGGTTTCCGTGGTCGTCTCGGAGGAGACCGGCTCGATCAGCCTGGCGGTTGGAGGCACGATCGAGCGCGACATCACGGTCGAGTATCTGCGCGAGCGGCTGAGCGAAGTGCTGCGGCGGTACGTTCCCACCGCGACCCTCCCCACCACCGTCACCGACCGCGAACTGGCCGTGCGCGATCGCGATATCGAACACCTCAGCCGGGAGCGCGATCTGGCCGACGGAGCGGAGCGCTAACATGCGTCACTTCATCCGCGAGTACGTCCTCAAGAACCTGCCCTTCAAGATCGTCTCGCTGGCGATCGCCATTCTGCTGTGGTGGGCGGTAGGCCGCGACGCGCCTATTGATATCCCCCTGACGGTGCCGCTGGAATTCCAGAATGCTCCGGACAAGCTGGAGGTGAACTCCAACTATCCGTTCGAAGCTCGGGTAACGCTGCGCGGGCCTGAGCGTCTGATGCAGGAGCTCAGCCCGTCGGAGGTCCACGCCATCCTCGACCTTCAGGGCGCGACCCCCGGCGAGCGCACCTTCGCTCTCACCCGCAATGAGATTCGCGTGCCACGCGATGTCAAGGTCATGCAGATTGTGCCTTCGCAATTTCACATCAGTTTCGATCGGACGGAGACGCGCACCATTCCGGTGCAGCCGCGGGTGATCGGTACGCTGCTGAGCGGATACGAAATCGCGTCTGTGTCCACCGATCCGAAGCAAGTAACGATTGTTGGACCCGAGCGTCGCGTCAACGGGATTCAATCCGCCTTAACCGATCCCGTCGATGCCACCGGCGTCGTCGGCAAAGCTACATTTACGACGCACGTGTACGTAGGCGATCCGCTGGTGCGGGTGCAGACACCAGATACAATTCACGTGACCGTCGATACTGCACGAAGTCCCCGGGGAGCAGGCCAGCCTTGAGTAGTACAGCCACCGCAAAGATGCGACAACTATTTGGAACCGATGGAATTCGAGGTGTAGCGGGCGAGTATCCGCTCGACCAGAAAACGGTTGTTGCCATCGGACGGGCTCTCGGCCAGCGCTTGGCCAATCGCGACCAAGCTGCCCGCGTCGTAATCGGCCAGGACACCCGCGAGTCCAGCGCATGGATCGGTGCAGCGCTGGCAGCGGGGCTTGAGTCAGCTTCCGTCGGTGTAGTGAGCGCCGGTGTCATTACCACGCCGGGCATCGCCTACCTGACGCGCTTCAACAAGTTCTCGGCCGGAATCGTCATTTCGGCGTCGCACAATCCATGGCACGACAATGGCATCAAGGTCTTCGGAGCCAATGGCTACAAACTCTCGGACGAACTCGAGCATGCGATCGAGACCGACATCTTCGCCCACATTGAGCAACTGGCGGAGAGTGCCTCCCACAATGTGGTACCGGCGTCAGAGATGCTTCCCGGCGACGGCAATTTGCGGGAGCAGTATGCGCAGTGGCTCGCCGACTTTGTTGCCGGTGTCGACTTCAGCCGCCTGCGGGTGCTGGTCGATGGCGCCAATGGCGCTGCCAGCACTATCGCTCCGCTGGTCTTCAAAGATTGCGGCATCCCCACCGACTTCCTGCACCTCGAACCGAATGGCCGCAACATCAATGCTGGTTGCGGAGCGCTGCATCCGGAGCACATTGCCCAAGCCATTGCAGCGTCCAAGGGAAAGTACGACCTGGGCATCACCTTCGATGGCGATGCCGACCGCGCGCTCTTCTCCGATGCATCCGGAAGGGTGATCAATGGCGACGCCGTTCTGCTGCTGGCCGCCCGCGATATGCAGGCGCATAAAAAGCTGCATGGCGAAACCGTCGTTGCTACCACGATGTCGAATATGGGTCTGGAAGCCGCGCTCAAGCGGAGTGGCATCGCCATGATGCGCGCACCCGTGGGCGATAAATATGTTTTGGAGCAGATGCTGAAGTCGGGCGCGACCCTGGGCGGCGAGCAGTCGGGACACATTCTGTTCCGCGACATCGATACCACCACCGGCGACGGCATTTTGACCGCGCTGCGAGTCCTGGAGGTGATGGCGCGCACAGGCAAGCCGCTCGCCGAACTCGTTGCCGACATGAAGGTTTTCCCGCAGGAAATCAAGAACGTTCACGTGCGCGAGAAGAAGCCGCTGGAAGAATTGCCGGCGGTGATGGAATCCATCCGCGCCGCAGAGCGCGAGCTGGATGGCAATGGCCGCGTTGTCGTCCGCTACTCCGGGACGGAGAAGCTGGCGCGCGTGATGATCGAAGCCGAATCGGAAGCCGCCATGCGCCGGCATACCGACGCAATTGCTAATGCGATTCAGCAGGCAATCGGCGTGTGAGCGATACTCGTATTGTGGTACTCTCTTTGCGCCGGAAGTGCCTGCCCTCTAACGAGATTCATCGGCCTCCCCGCTTCATCGCACTATGACGACCCAACCCTCGGCAGCTACCGGCATTCCAGCGGAAACTCACCAGGCTGAGACGGCGGCGACGCAACGCTCCGAAGTGGCATGACTCGCTGTGGTTCGTTGGAGCGGTCTCGCTGCTGGCTGGATTTCTCTACGCGCTGATGGTGATGGGACCGACGCCGCTGAATCCCAGGAACGTCAACTGGGTCGCTTTCGATCCGGCCTACCACTACATCGGATGGGAGCTGTACCGCCAGGACCCGCACGTTCACTGGCCGATCACCTACACCGATCGGCTGGGATATCCGAAAGGCGAATCGATTTCGCTGGTGGATCTCAATCCGCTGATGGCCGTGATGCTCAAGCCGCTCTCGCCGCTGCTGCCACATCCGGCACAGTATTTCGGCATCGAGGTCATTCTCTGCTGCGCGCTCCAGTTCTTCTTTGCGTTTCGGCTGCTGCAACTCTTGATCGGCCCGAACTTCGTTGGCGCGGCGCTGGGCAGCGCGTTCTTCCTGCTCGCTCCCCCGCTGAATTACCGCTTCTGGGGACACTACTCGCTGAGCAATCAATGGCTGCTCATCGCGGCGCTGTTCGTCTTCGCGCAGGCGCAGCAGCGAACGCCCAATGCAGTCCGCCGATTTTTTATTTGCTCAGCACTCCTCGCGGGGATTTCCGTCGGAATCAATCCCTATCTCGCCTTTGAGGTGCTGCTGGTTTTGATTGCCGGCGTCGTGAGTCTGCTGTGGCAGAAGCGGATATCGCTCGCACTGTCGGCTGGAGTCGTCGCGGTGCTCGGTGTGGTCGGCTTTGTTGTCGCCTATGCTTTCGGACTGGTTATCAGCGGCGGCAAAGGCTATGCCAGCGGTGGCTACCGCGATCTCTCGATGAACCTGGTCGCGCCGTTCGATCCGCGCACCTTCAACTCGCTCATCTTCCCGCGCTTGCGCGGCGCCAGTCCCGGCCAATACGAAGGCTACAGCTATCTCGGGGCTGGCGTGCTCATCCTGCTGATCATCGTTATCGTGCTGGCATTCCTGCACAAGGGCAAACTGCAGCGCCCCGACAAGCGTTGGCTCGTACCGCTCACACTCTGCTGCCTACTGCTAACCTTGATGGCGCTGTCCACCAGGATTACCGGCGGCGATCACACCCTTATCGATCTTGATCCGAACGAATACTTCACGAAATTTTTTGCTCCTCTGCGCGCCAGCGGCCGATTGTTCTGGGCACCGTATTACGCGATTCTTACCGCGATTCTCGCCGCGCCATTCTTTCTGGTTCGCAAGGCGTGGGCTAACCTGCTTCTCGCTGCGCTGCTGGTCCTGCAATTCGCCGACACGCGCTCCCTTCGCCAGTGGGTGCGGATGACCATCAGCGAGGATCATCCTTCGCCGCTCAAGTCGCCGATCTGGGCTCACCTTGGCGATCTGCATCAGAACCTGATCGTCCTGCCCGGCGTGGCAATGCGCAAAGAATGCATCGCCGGGCGGCCCGCAAGGCTATCGCTATTTCGGCTTCCTCGCGATCGACGATCACATGCGTACCAATAGCTACCAGTCGGCGCGATACACCGGAGTCGCGCAGGACTATCACTGCGAAGTTGCTCCGGCTGAGTTGGCCACTCAGCCGCTCGCGCCCGACTCCGCGTACGTAGTGACGCCGCAACTCGCCGAAGTCATCGCGCGTGGGCCTACCGGGCCGGGCAAGTGCCACGATCTCGACACTTTCATTCTGTGCTCCACCAAAACCGATTTCGGGCTGAGTCCAGTTCTCATGACGCCGGAGCAGCGAGTCGAGCATGCCGTCGAGAATCCCGGTCTTGAGGACGGCAATGTCGCGCCGTGGTCGAACAATGGCGTGCAGGCCAGTGTCAGCAACGCCCACGCGCACAGCGGATCGTACAGTCTTGCGGCCCTTGGAGCCGGCACCGTGTATCAGGACATCAATGGTCTGCAGCCCGGCGCCACCTATACGCTTTCGGCATGGGTTTCGTGCTCCAGTCCGACGCCGACGCAGCTCAAAATTTACAACCCCACCGACAACACGGCGCTGGCCTCTCCCAGCATCACGTGTGATCCGGGATGGCAGCAGTTGACGCGGTCGTTCCGAGTTGGCGGCGAGGGTGCCGTGCGCATTCACCTGGCCCGCGGCGCCGGCGAGGGCACGGTTTACTGGGACGATGTTCATATTTCTTCCGGCGAGGAAGCACGTTAATGAGTGAAGTTGTAGCGAAGCCGTCAGACACCAGTGCGGCTGGACCACCCACACTGGGCAAGAAGATACTGTTGCTGCTGTTCTCGATCTTTCTGTGCATGATGGTGTTCGTTGGTCTCGACGGCATCTACAGCGCTGCTCTTCCGCAAATCCTCGGTTCCTACTCCGTCAGAGCTCTTCGGCTGTCTGACACCCGATCCCGTTCGCGCGCTCTCGCTGAAACCGAATTGCTCAGCCATTCGTGCCTGGGGCGCCGATCGCTATCAGCTGAACGTCAACAGCCAGGGGTTTCGCGACGAGAAGGTGCGCGAGGTGCCGCCGACCGACCCGCGTCCGCGCATCCTGATGCTGGGCGACAGCTTCACCGAATCGATGGGGCCGTGGGAAACCAGCTTCGTCGGGACGGCTGGCGAAGAAGTTTCCGCAATACGAAATTCTCAACGGCGGCGTGGGCGGGTACTCGCCTTCGAACTACCTCAACACCGAGCGCATCGCAATGCGCAGCGGGCTCCAGTTTGACGAAGCCATCGTCTTCATCGATATCTCCGATGTGCAGGACGAAGCCGGGCTCGTCCACGACATCGATCGCACCGGCGCCATCGCTCTGGCCAAGCATCAATATCACTTCAGGACGTGGTACTCGAAGCTGCGGCTGTTCATCAGTCAATACTTCGTCCTGACCAACTACGTCTGGACCTTCGTCGAGCGTATCTTCATCGGCTTCGGCTACTACCATCTCGACCACGGCTTCAACGGGAACGTCTTCGATCTGGAGCGCTCGGGCTGGACCTATCGGCCGGTAGTCGAAGACCAGCCCTTCGAGATCGGCTTTGCGCCGCTCGGCGTCGAAGCCGGCATCGCCAAAGAGAAGCAGAAGATGGATGAAATTTACGAAGACCTGAAGGCGCGGAACATTCCTATCAGCGTGGTGGTCTATCCGTGGCCGGCGCAGCTCATCTTCGACAAAGTCGATTCACGCGAGGTGCAGATCTGGCGCGACTGGTGCGAGGGCAAGTGCAAGCGCTTCGTCACCGTCTTCCCCGAGTTCTTCGCGGAGCGCGATAAGTGCCCGGAGTTCGAGCCCGGCTGCTGGTATCTGAAGAACTGGACCTTCGGCGACATTCACCTGAATGCCAATGGAAATGCGATCGTCGCGGAAAAAGTAGCGCAGAGTTTGCAGGCGGCGCCGCCCCTGAAGCGAACTGAACCGGCATCCTCCGGCAGCGAATAATCCTCGAGCTTTTACTTCGGATCGGCTGGCTTGAGATAAATATTCGCTCCCGGCTTCGACGAGTATCCAATCCAGCTCGAAGCCAGGGTGGCAGCAGCAACCACCATCACCAGAATCCATCGCGTGCGCGCTGCGACGTGCCCCACTAAATCGAGGCCGAGCATAAGCAAAACCGCGATCAGCAGTCCACCGAAGATAAGGTATTTGCGTATAGGCGGCCCCGGCACCACGCCACAGGAAAAAGTTTTGTTGTCGCCGATCGACAGATTGACGTCGTAGCGCTGGCTGTAGCCATAGACGCGAGTCACGCTGACGCTGTCGCGCGCGTACGCCCTGACATAAACCGAATGCGCGCCTGCCGGCAAGGGGAAGATGTGCTGATGGCGGTAGCCGTCCAGCACGCCGGCCATCTTATCGTCGACGAAAATCTCGTACGTCTGGGCGTTGATCAGGGCGGAGCCGAACGAGTTAATCCCATCCTGATTGACGATGATGGCGGCTTCGTTCGTCGCGCTTGCCATGAGCGGTGCCCACTGCACGTGAGCGTAGCACCATCGCCCGCGGCGTCCAAGCGATCTTATTTCACGCGGCTGCGGACCGGCGCTCCTCTTGTCGCGCCTTGTATTTTCCCAGCGGGATGACGAACAGCAGAGCCAGCACAGCCGCCGCGGAAGCGATGAACACCGTCCACTTGTAGTCGTGCGTGTGGTCTACCAGCACGCCTGCCAGCGGCGGTCCGACAATGCACGCCAGCCCGAAGCCGGTGAACAGAATGCCCAGCAGCTCGCCCAGTCCGGCGATGCCAAAGATAGCGGCCGCCACCGCCGGGGCCATCGCTGCAATGCCACCGTAGCCCACGCCCATCACCACTCCGAACAGCACCAGCGAAACGTACGAGTGTGCCGTCAGCCATAGCGCGAAGCTCACCAGCAGGATTGCGTAAGCCAGTTGATACATGAACATCAGCCCGAAGCGTGGCGCCAAGGCATTCAGTCCCAGGCGTCCGACAACGCTGGCTGCGCCGATGTATCCGATGACCGCGGCACCGGCAACCCGGCCGATCCCGATGTCGGCGGCATAGACCGGCATGTAGACCAGCGACACATAGACCGCGACGCCCGCGAACAGCAGGCTGATGTAGAGAAACCTGAAAGCCGGCGTGCGGAGTTCTTCCGAGATCGCGACCTTCTTCTTCTCAGCCGCTTCGGGAGCCCGTGACAACAGCGCCGCCGCCAGCAGGAGGAGCACGCCGCTGGCCCAACCGAAAATGGTAATCGCGGTACGCCAGCCGTAGCGCTCGATGAGCATCGCCGAAACCGGCGCGGCAACCAGCGTCCCGCAACCGATGCCGCTGACCGAGATGCCCAGCGCAATGTCGCGCCGCGTCTCGAACCACTCGCCGACCGCCGATATCGCCGGAATGTAAATACACGCCGCCGCCGTGCCGAGGCCGACACCGTAGGTCAGCACGAGCATCCAGAACGAATTGACGCGCCCGGCGAGGATGAGCGAAACGCCCATCAGCACCGCGCCAAAGGCGACAACCGCACGCGGCCCGTGATGGTCTGCGATTTCGCCCGTGAACGGAGCCACAAAGAACGTCAGCGCCGCAATGACCGCAAACAGTCCGGACATGGTCGCGTGGGTGACGCCAAACGTGGTCGCGATGGGACGCAGGAAGACGCCGAAGGTGTAAGTAACGCCGAAGCTGACGAATGCTCCGGTAAACGCGGCCAGCACAACCAGCCAGGCCTTGAGCGAGGACCGAGACTCTGAATTTTGTAGCATGAAGCAGCGAGGTGCCGCGCCAGAATAACCGCAAAGCGGCCGAATGCCAATACCGTTCACGAAGTCAGGAGTGAAACCTCACCCCTTGACCTTCTACACATCCGAAAGCTGGGCGCGCCTCACCGGTGGTATCGGCGAGACCCGGTCTGCTCCTTGGGACCAGCGCAAGACCTCAACCCTGTCGCCGCAGACACAGTCATATCCAATGCAGAGATACCTTTGCACGCGCGAAATTATGCCCTCGCTCGATTACTTGCAATGTCAATCAGAAAATCGCTTCTGGAGCCGAGCCTTGATTGACAAGTAGATTTGTTCCCGAACCGACCGGCGTTCATCGTCGGATTTTCGAGCCCACGTAGCGACGCGAAGCTCTTTGAATCCATATTTGTTGCCGATGATTCGCCAGGTAGCTCCAGTCCAGAAAGCCTCTCGTTCAAGAGTGTCACCGACCATAGTCTCGCAACGAACAATGACCAGTTCCCACGGCTCCGGTTTATTGTTTGCTTGATCCGTCCACTCCATGAGTAGGGATTGTATGCCGAGGGTTAGCAAGAGATCTGGCTTTTCGCAGATCTTATAACCAGGACAGGTTACCGTTGGACGTGAGTAATAAGGTTCTTATTCCCTATGAGCAAAGTGAATCTACAACTAAATGTGCAGACTCTATACAGCCTGAGGGGGATTTTGGATAGTCCCACAATGTAGCACAATGGCGTCCAACTTAAAACCTGGGGATGGGTGGGGAATGACTGAACGTAAGACTTTCGCGCATTGCTATGCTAAAAACGGGGAAATCGAATCGATTTGCTTCGATTGCTTTCTGTCGATTGCCCGTTCACTTAATACGGATGCGATGCTTCGTAATGAGGCGCAACACACGTGTCGAAACTGGGTAGTTGCCGATGCTCTTCTTTTTGCATACGGAGCAGCGCTGCGAAAGCCTGAGGCGAAGACCGATAAATTGGCTACAGCTGCATCGTTCGCGGCGTTTATGGATTTACCGCGGGTACAAGTTTCCGCACTACCGAGGAGAAAGCTTGAAACATTTTTGCCGTAACATTTCCATGACGCTCTTAGCTCTCTCCGGAATCTGCTGTGCTCAGAAGGCAGATCCGGTATTGAGGTTGAATCCTGCAGCGCCATCCACGAGTCATTCTGACGGAGCAAACAGCCGCCCTAACATCCTGTTCATCGTCATGGACGATGTCGGTATCGACCAGATGAAGATCTTCGGCTACGGAGGTGCGACCCCGTCCTCTACACCAAATATTGACGCCATCGCGCATGCCGGCGTGCGTTTCAGAAATACCTGGTCGATGCCAGAGTGTTCCCCCAGTCGCGCGATCTTCTTTGAAGGACGGTATCCTTTCCGCACGAACGTGTTCAACGCGATTCTTAGCGATGACCTGGCTAACTCCCAAGTTTCACCTTTCGAAGCGACAACACCGAAGGTTCTCAAGACCGCCAACTATACAAGTGGACTGTTTGGTAAGTTCCATCTGGCTGCGGCGACCTACAATCCTTACGGCGCCGGGACGCCTCACTCCCTGGGCTGGGATTACTTTGACGGATTCCTGGAGGGTGCGCCGCATCCCCTCGACACTACAATTGGCGGCCAGTTTTCTGCGAATAGCAGTCCCTTCACATGCGGTTTTGTAACTAATGCCGCTTATGGTGGCGCCGACACCGGGGCTTGCCATTTTGCCAACAACGCCTGCCAGCTTCTATCAAAAGACTCAACCGCCCCGACACCAGGCCGCACTTGCATGGAAATGGGAGGTCTGTTTGTTCCCAACCAAAACTGCGCCTATGTTCCGCCGGTTCCTCTCAACTTCGACGAGGCGAACGGCTACTACGTTTGGAACCGGGTCTACAACCAGCCTGATGGAACGGTAGTCCAGCTTCCTCTGACGGATACTCGTGCCAGAGGCTATATATCAGACGCCACCACCACGTCGGCCGTCGACTGGATCAAGACCGAGAACGGTCTAAACAAACCATGGATGGCCACGGTTGCCTACGCCAACATTCATTCTCCGTATCAGCAGCCGCCCGCTGCGCAGTTGCCTTCGGGCTCGCCGGACAGCAGCAACTTTTATTGCACCGGTAACGATCCGGCGGACGAAATCTACACGCGGGTTATCAGCAACCAGATGCTGGAATCCATGGATACCCAGATTGGCGACCTACTGGTGCGAAGCGGTCTTGCCACACGGAATGCCGACGGCAGCCTGAACTACCAGCCGGACAAAACCAACACGATGATCGTTCTGATTGGCGACAATGGGACGTATGCGCCCGGGGTCAAGGCCCCCTTTGATCCTTCGCTTTCTAAAGGATGGGTATATCAGACAGGTGTATGGGTGCCGCTGATTGTCTCAGGACCTTTGGTGGCATCGCCTGACCGTGAGTCCACGGCCATGATCAACATCGCCGACCTGTACCAGTTGTTCGCTGAGATCGCCGGAGTCGACCTCCAGAAGGTCGTGCCTCCATCTCACACCATCGATTCCGTCACCATGCTGCCCTACCTCACGAACCCTAACCAGGCAGAGATTCGCACCACAAACTTCACAATGGCGGCCAACAACATTCATGTGGGCAATACACCGCCTCCACCGTGCGTGATCGCACTCACGCAGCCTCCAACCTGTCTGCAGTTGTTTGACGGTGCGGGACTGTGCGAATCCGAAGGCGGAGATTGGTACGGACCGGGAGCGGCGCAACAGTACTCATCGTGTTGCGCCGTTCAGGCCGCTCACTTGCCTGCGTATCCCAACGGCATCCAGTTTCTTCCGGAAGCGCAATGGGCAACCCGGAACGACAATTACAAATTAGTGCAGATATCCCAGGCCAACTGTGCCACCGGAAACACCACACTCACCGCGTTCTATGAAGTCAACGAAGATCCGATGAATCCGAAGTTGGACGACAACACCAACGCACTGTGCTCGGAGATGTCCGCCCAGAGGCGCTGTCCGAACGGGCTCAACCAGGATCAGCTAAACAATTACAACCAGCTGCTGACCGAACTGCAGACGACCTTAGCCTCTCAGGTTCCGTGCCCCGGTGATGGGAATGAGGATGAGATTGTCTCCGGACTTGACTTTATGTGGTGGCAATATTTCGCTGTCGTGAAGGGTGGAGGCTCGAGCTGGTACGACTTCAACTACGATGGGCTGACCAACAAAGACGACTTGGCCGTCATTCAACAGAACATGGGAACGAACTGCCTGCAGCAAAAAACGAAACCAGGCGCGATTTCTTTGCGTACAAGGTAGCAAAAGTAGACTCGCGAGCTTGGACGGTCTCCAGCGGCTGCGCGCCATCGTCTGGGGCAAGCTCGCAGAATACGCGAAGATCTTGACGAAGGGTGCTTACCTGCAGACCGAAGGCGAGTTGCGCAGCCCCGAATAAGCCGACAAGAATAACAAAGATGCCAAGGGGGAAGTGCGCGTCGATTCCATCCTCAAGCTGGACCGCGCTAAGCGGGCTTCCGCTGACGATAAGTCTGCGGCTACGCTGTGCGGGCTGCAGCTGAACCTGGACAAAGTCCCGATACTTCGGGGAACTTGGGCCGGAGGCGATGATCCCTATGTTCGTCGCGGCTCGCACGAAGCAGAACAAACGCGCTACGAACAACCCGCGCCCACAATTCCTACATCTCGCCTGAAATGAGGCTCGACTGGGAGTCGCTCAAGGAAGAACTGCGCCAGAGCTACTGGTTCATTCCCTCTGTCATCGCTGCGTGCGCCGCGGTGCTGGCGCAAATTTCCATTCATTTCGAGCACGTGTTTTCCAGCGTGCTGGGCAATTACGGATGGTTCTACACGCGTGATGCCCAAGGCGCGCGACAGTTGCTGTCCACTGTCGGCGGTTCGCTGATCACGGTCACCGGCGTCATCTTCTCGATTACGCTGGTCGCGCTCACCAATGCCTCCAGCGGCTTCGGATCCCGCATCCTGCGAAATTTTGCGCGCGATACCGGCAACAAGGTCGTGCTCGGCGCCTTCGTTGGTACCTTTCTCTATTGCGTTTTAGTCCTGCGCACCGTCATCGGCGGGGAGCACGCGTTCGTCCCTAACATGTCGGTGCTGATCGCGATCATCCTCGCGGTTATCTGTTTTGGGCTGCTTATCTACTTCATCCATCACGTCGTTGAAATGCTCCAGTCGGACAACGTGGTAGCCAACCTTGCCCGCAATCTTGAGGAAACCCTGGACCGCTTGTACCCGGAGAGATTCGGTCACTCTGCCCGGCAGCAATGCCCGCCTGTTCCGGCCGAGTTCGACGAGCGCAGCACGCCCATCGCCTCCCACACCAGCGGGTATATCGATTCCATTGACACTACTCAGCTGATGAATGCCGCGAAAGAGAGCGATGCGATCGTGGAAGTCCTGGGTCGTCCAGGAGACTTCGTCATTGCGGGCGCAACCATAGCGCGGATATACCCCGGCGCACGAAACTCCGATCGCATGGTGCGGAAGTTGGTTGATAGCTTCTCAATTGCACCGCGCCGAGGCTACGTCCAGGATCTCGGCTTTGCTTTCGAGCAGTTGCAACTGGTTGCCATTCGTGCCCTATCTCCAGCGATGAATAACCAAATCCTGGCCATGACCTGCATCGATCGGGTCGTGCAGGGCCTGGCGTACTTGGGCGACCGCGATCTGCCGTCGGCGTTTCGCGTCGACAACCATGGCACACTGCGCGTCATCGCCCATCCGATTTCGCACCGCGAAGCCGTAGCACTGGCCACGAACTTGATTGCAGAGTCGGCCGCCTACAGTCCATCCGTTACTTGTCATGCCATCTACAGAGTGCTCCGTGCGGCCGAACACGTGAGATCCCCGGACCTTTGCAGGGAACTCCTTGCCATGGCCCACAGCCTGGGCCGACGCGCCTTGCAACACGCCAAGGACGAGCAGGGCAGGGCGGCGCTGAACCAAGCACTCGTAAAGCTTTCGGCGCGCATGTCGCTCCCGCGTCTGCAACAGGACGGATAGAGCGTCTGCCGTCGAAGACCACAATGACTGCGCGTGAAGTCTGGGTAAGCGGGGTAATACAAGTCGAGATTGGTGGCGGAAGACAGTGCGCAGAACCGTCTATAACTCCAACGTAAATGGACAGCCAAGTGCTCGGGACGCATGGGAGTCGTTACTGAGCTAGGACCCAGTCACGGAAGCACGCCGGGAAGCCCAATCCGAATGGATTGAGCGAACTATCCATATGGGTTGGGTTTCAGGCGCGCACCAACATTCTTGATTGTTTGATAAGTCCGCATAGCTACTTGGTGCACAAGCAGTTCGGGCTATTGACCAGCCGAGTCTTGCCACACAGACTTCTGGTCATACAAATGCTCTTATCGATCTCACATAACTTTTCAGTAGGAATCGAAGCGGAGTCGGTTCCCGTGCCGACCGGATGGATGACGTCCGCCAAGCCGTTTTGCAAATCGGTGAGCCACCGACCGGGCGGCCCGAGTTGTGTCGCAACAGCCCCCATTGGCCAAGACACTCTTAATTAACCAGCTCAATTCATGAAGAAAGGTAGCTTATGGATCCCTTCAAAGAATTTACGCACGGAGGCACGCTCAATGTCGCCGAAATCTTGTTCAACACGACTTTCGATTATATGTTTCCGCTGATGGCGGCAAATCCGGAGTGTACGCTTGCACCCGGAGCAGCCACACAAGGCGCACTGTTGGCGCTTGGCACGGCGATGGCAAGCGACGACCTTACCATGCCGCTCGATTCGACCATTCCCGCAGTCTTCACCTACCTGGGCCAGTTTATTGACCACAACATCACCGCGCAAACTGACCGCGAAATCGGTGCAAGCCGGATTGCTACCCCGGACGGCAACGTGATGGACATCACTCCGCTGTCCTCCAAAGCCGTTGTCGAGAAACTCGTCAACGGTCGCCGTCCGAAGCTGGACCTAAACCAAGTCTATGGCGACGGCCCCGGGTTGGGCACTAATGCTAGTCCGACTGAGGGCGACGAGCTCTTCGAACCAACAACCTTGTTTTTTAAAGTGGTTTCCGACGCACCCGGCTTCGATGTGCCACGGCAGGACGACGGCACTGCCATCATCGCCGACATGCGCAACAATGAGAATATCAACGTTAGCCAATTGCACTGTGCGTTCTTGTTATTTCACAACAAGGTTGCCGCCGCGCTGCCGACCGCGCTCCCCAAGTACCAGCGTTACATCCGGGCACGCCAGCTCGTCCGTTGGGCGTACCAGTTCATCGTGCTCAACGATTACTTACCCAATGTCTGCGATCCGATCGTGGTCAATGATATCGCCGCCAATGGCGTGCGCTATTATGCCCCCGATAATGACCTGCTGTTCATGCCGCTGGAGTTCTCGGTCGCGGCGTTTCGCTTCGGGCACTCGATGATTCGTCCGCAGTATCAGCTCAACGCGACCACCAAGCTCGACATACCGAAAATCCTAGGTGTTGGAGGGTTGCTCACGGGTGGGCCTCCGCCGAAAGTCGCAACGGCAAATATCATCGCGTGGCACAATTTCGCGAACCTAGGGGGCGGTCATCCGGCTCCTCAAATGGCGCGTCGAATCGACCCCCGGATTGCGGCAGGCCTGGCCAACTTACCGGTGTTTCTCCAAGGTTCACAGATCCCGACCGGCGCGCTGCTGCAACATCTCGCGCGGCGCAATCTGCTGCGGGGGTTCCTGCTCTCTATTCCAACGGGCCAGGCGATGGCTGAGGGGATGCAGATCCAGGCGCTCACCCCCGCTGAACTTCAAGGAGATCCAGGTGCAATTCAAAATGCGGTTATCGGCGGCGGTTTCGACACTGCTACTCCGCTCTGGTTCTACATCTTGCGGGAGGCGCAGGTGCAGCAGAAAGGCAATCGCTTGGGTTCAGTCGGCAGCCGCATCGTAGCTGAGACATTGAGTGCCCTTGTTAGCCGCGACCGCGCCAGCTATCTCAACAACTTGCAGGATGCGGCAGTGAAGCCTAACGGTATAGAAGTTGGTGGCGGAACGATTATTGCCACGATTGCGGATCTACTAAGGTTTGCTGGGGTGCCACTATAGGAAACACGCAGGTGTTTCTACTGATCTTCCTGGCGAATGGATAGAGTGATCGTCCATGATGCTTTATCCAGAAGCTTCAAATGGAGCTTGCTGGTCAGTTCTGGCCCGGACGGATGGCTTCCGATCACTGTGACGGAACCAAATGGTGGCTTCACCCTGTTTACGATCACCCGGAAAATTCGAAGATTCCGCTACGCTCTGCATGCCTGCGGCGCTCAACGTCTTTTCCGGCTCTTTACCAACGGCGACAACCATGTCGAGGTTTGCCAATGCCGTGAGCGCTAGCGAATCAGGATGTACGGTGATCAGTATGGTGCCGTCAATCAATTGCGGCAGGCCGTCGTTAGTGGTCCCGCGCGATTCATGCAGCATATGGTGAGCTTCATCCACCACGAGACAATGTGGCCGTCCGGTTCGCGTTCGTAAGTCCAGAATTTCAGGGATATATCTCTCCATTCTGATCGTTGCGGCGATCCGCCTTGTTTGGCCAGGCGTGATCGCCCACAGGCCAGAAGCCCAGCCGCAACTTGGTCCTCGGCTACAAAAACTCGAACCAGTCTCCCATCCTGAACTTTGACGGATGTTGACCAGTCGCACTTCTGTTTGGTCGGCCATCAACTGCGGGCCGCGCCGTCAGCGTGTCGTGAATTGCTTGATACTGCACTTTAGCTCATCGCCGTTCCCATTGGCTGCTATCGAGTCGACCCTGTAGTAGTAAGTTGTCTCAGGATTCAGGCCGGCCACGCGCACGCGAAAAACGGCAGTGGAATGGCTCGGATTCAGCCTGATGGGAGAGTTCGCGGTTTGGCGAAGGTCTTTGGGATCGGTACCGTAGTGCACCACTCCATAGTGCACGGGGGAGCCGCTCAGATTGGTTGCTGACCACCTGATTACCGTCAACTGCTGCTTCGACAGTTCGATGGCAGGGCCTTGAGTGATGCGTGCGATTTCGGACTTCGCTGGAGTTTCCTGAGCGGGCAGGTTGGCGCTGATTTTTCTGGGGCCAGGGACAGGCGCAACGTCACAGATGGCGGATGCGCAGGGCGGCAATGGGGGAGTGGGGATCAGGAACTCGTTACCTTGAGTTGCAGCTGAACCGCCCTTCATGCAAGAGCCTGAGAAAGTATCGCTGTTCAGGTAGGGCCTGGTGAAGCCGTCCGACAAGGTTTGCAGGAACGCGACGATTTGATTCTCCTCCTCATCGGTCAAGCCCAGATTCCCGCTGGTCATATCGATGTTGTTGGGCACCTCGGGCATGGGCCAGCAGTCGACTTTCTCGGTTGTTCCCGCCGGGCAATGTCCGGACGTGACGGGGTAGGCATACTTGTCGCGCGTGTTGTAGAAATGCACCACCTGCTTCAAGCTTTTCAGGTATCCATTGTGAAAGAACTCCTTCTGGAAGTAGGGACCGGGGGCCTCGGTGGTGGGGCATTGCGGCGGTGTCAAGGCCACGTCACGCAAAATGGGAACTTGCATTTGCCCGTCGACGGTCGGCGCATACTGCTTCCAGTTCTCGTTCGGGTTGGGGCCGGAACCGAATCCGCTTCTGAGGAAGGTCCCGAGTCCCAAGTCTCTGTAGCCGAAGCCGTAGGGGTTGGCAATGAATCCGTAGGAATCCGGCTTCGTCTGGTAGTAAAAGGCGTCTCGTGGATTCAGCGGCAGGCCCTCGTTGGCTGAGCCGAAGCAGGTGAACAGAGGGTTCACCATAGCGGCCGAACTCGTATCCACCTGACCTGTCTTCAACGTAGTTCCTCTTCCGTCGAGGTGGCATGAATTGCAATTGCCCTTGCCGTCAAACAGCTTGAGCCCCGCCATCTCGTCCGATGTGAGTTTGTATTTGCCTGCGAGGTAGGCGTCGAACTTCGAGGAGAAAGCACTGACCTGCACCGACTGTTCGAAGGAGTCAATCGACTGCGCCCAACGGTCATAGACGGTGTTTGCGCGGGTGCGGTCTTCCGAGGTCAGGGGAATGGGAGTGGCGCTTCCTTTGAACACGGAAGCGCCTCCCGGAGTGTCGCAAATTTTCTCGGTGTCGCGCGGGAATTTTATATCGAACGAGCCCTTGCCCCATACCTCTTCGAAGAGCGGCCGGTAGGCGGCGGCTGAGAGGCGAAACGCGATGCAAGCAGTGTCAGGAAAGCCCATTTCCTGGGTATCAACGGGAGGGCCCTGCGCCTGTTCGGCATCCGGAATTCTCAGCTTGTATCCGGTTGCACGCGAATCCCAGAAGTTTCCACCGAAGAAGAGGCCCTGTACCTGGTTGTATTGGAGTACCGGGAAGAACGGCGAATACGGATGCCGCTGAGCTGTCCGCTTGCCGGCACGCATGTGAGCGGTTCCGGGATATCCGATCATTGTCAGGTTGACCGAAGGAATGGGTCCGCTAAAGCCGGCGTACGGCATGTGGCAGGATGCGCATGCCTCGTTCCTGTTGGGCGAAATATTCTTGTCGAAAAGCATGAGCTCGCCCAGCGTTTCGGTTGCTTCAGTTCCGGTATTCTGAAGCACCGGTGGCTGACCCGTCAGCATCGGCTCCGGCAGAGCGTGCCATCGTGCCAGCGCTCGACCTTCGATGACATCGGTCTCCCGCAGAACGCGAGCTATCTCAGAGCTTAAGTCGGATGGCAGTATTCCCGGGGGATACGGATTATAAGTTGAGGCAGGGTGATCCTTATCCGCGTCGCTGCGCTTGCACTGAAATCGGTCGAGTAGCAGACCAGGAGCACGACGATAGCGGTAGTCGCCAGGATGAAACCCACGATCCATACTCGCCCTTGTCTCATATGCTCGCGGTGTGCGACGCGGGACGCGAAATTCCAAGCTTCTTCATCTTCCAGAGCAATGTCGTCCGCTTCACTCCTAATTGCGCGGCAGCGCCTTTGGGGCCGCCGATCACCCAGCCAACTGATTCCAGCGTATGCAGAATAAGAGTGCGTTCCGAGCCCTGCAGAGTAGTGGGAGGGGGAACATGAGAGGCCGAGACTTCCATGGGGAGCGGGTTGGGAAGAACACCCTCGTTGGACAGGATCACGGCGCGCTCAACCAGGTTCTGCAGCTCACGGATATTGCCGGGCCAGGAATATGAGGTGAAGGCCTCCAGTGTCTCGGGAGGAACGTGCAGGACATCCTTCCGCATGCGACGGCAGCATACCTCAACAAAGTGAGTTACCAGGGCAGCTATATCTTCGCGCCGCTCGCGCAGCGGGGGCAGTAGCACCGGAAAAACATTCAGGCGATAGTAGAGATCGCTGCGAAATTCATTTCGCCTGACCATCTCGCCCAGGTCCCGATGGGTAGCAGCAACCAATCGAACATCGACCTTGTGCGTACGTCCGCTTCCCAGGCGCTCGAACTCCTGTTCCTGTAATACCCTGAGCAGTTTAGGCTGCAGCCCCGGTGGAATGTCGCCGATCTCGTCGAGGAAAAGGGTGCCACGGTCGGCCATTTCGAAACGGCCTATTTTTTGCGCAATGGCTCCTGTGAAGGCGCCTTTTTCATGGCCAAAGAGTTCGCTCTCCAGCAGATCGAAAGGAATAGCTGCACAATTAACTTTGATGAAGGGAAGTCCGCACCGCGAACTGATGTTATGAATGGCCCGTGCGACGAGTTCCTTGCCAGTACCCGTCTCGCCTTGCACCAACACGGTCGAATCGGTAGAAGCAACCCGCGCGACTTGCGCGAGCACCGCGTCCAGCGCCGGGCTATTGCCTATGATCTGCTCGAATCTGCGCTCGCCAGATCCCGAACAGGTCGAACGGACTGCTTCAGAAACTGCCACAGGGGATCTCCTGAAAAACAACTGCCTGGAAGGCTTGCCCCCTCAACTTTCGAGTGCCGCTCGAACGTTTTCCAGCAAAACCTCATCGTCAAACGGTTTGGCCAGAAACTCTACGGCGCCGCCGCGCAATGCCTGCAAACGCATTTTCGCGTCGCCATGCGCGGTAATGAAAATAGTCGGAATTCTGCAGCGCTCCGCATTCAGCTTATTCTGCAAGTCCAACCCTGACATTCCCGGCATGCGGATATCCGCAATCAGGCATGCAGTTTTGTGTTGTAACCCGGACTTCAGAAATTCTTCCGCTGACGCAAAGGTCTTTGCCGGCAGACCCACCGACTTCATCATGCCCTCCAGCGCGAATCTGACCGATTCGTCATCATCAACAATTGCGATGATTCTGGTGTTGCCGTTGCGATGCTGCACCGGTTCCACCTCGCTCTGAGTAGCCATGTTCACAACCTACCTTTCCACCCACGCTTGCGCAATCATGCTTTGGTATGAGGGCCCTAATACCTCCGGGACGCGCAACTCTCATCCCGGAGTGTCCTCGTCAAAATTAGAAGTTGCGCCAACCATCTGGTTGCAAATGAGGGGCCATTGAATCAGTCTTTGGCCGGCGGGAGCTCGAGTTTCGCTGCCATTTTGACCAATTCCGCCAGAGATTCAGCCTGCATCTTTCGCATGACATTTCCGCGATGGATCTTGACGGTGACCTCGCTGTTTCCGAGTTCGTAGGCTATTTGCTTGTTCAGAAAGCCCGACACCACCAATGACATCACCTCGCGCTCGCGTGGGGTGAGCAGCGCGTAACGTCTGCGCAACTCTGCCACTGCACTCTGCTGCTCATGCCTCAGCCGATCGAGATCCAATGCCTGGTAAATCGCATCCAGCAGGTCCTGATCGCGGAACGGCTTGCTGAGAAACTCCACTGCTCCCAGCTTCATGGCCTTCACCGTCATGGGAATATCTCCATGCCCGGTGATGAAGATGATTGGAATCCGGACACCCGCGTCGGCCAACTCGTGCTGAAAGTCGAGGCCATTGACTCCGGGAAGTCGTACATCGAGAATCAGGCAACTCGGGCCATCCGTCCGCTGGTTCTGCAAGAACTCTTGCGGCGTCGCGAAGATCTCGGAATGCAGGCCCACCGATTTCAACATGCCATGGATGGCCGCGCGCACCGAGGCATCGTCATCGATGACGAATACTGTCGGCATGGCCGCCGTGGTCATGCATGTGCCCCGTTGATGACGGGCAGGGTAAAGTAAAAACTTGCGCCGTACGGCGAAGGCTTGTCAGCCCACAAACGGCCGCCATGCGATTCGATAATGGAGCGGCTGATCCGAAGTCCCATACCGGTTCCGTCGACCTTAGTAGTAAAGAATGGGTCAAATATTTTCCCTGCTTCCTCAGCGGGAAGTCCTACACCGGTATCGCTTACCGACACCACGAGTTGCCCATCTTCCGTTCGCTGCGACTTAATTGTCAGGGTGCGCGCTACATCCACGTCGTTCATCGCGTCGATACCGTTGATCATCAGATTCATCATGACTTGTTGCAACTGCACGCAATCTCCCACCACGTCTGGAAGCCCCTCCGCCAGTTCTGTCCGGATTGATACTGAATGTCGCGCAGCCTCGTTGCTCAAGAGCATGACCATCTCGCGGATGGTTTCGTTCACGTCCACCGGCTCCCACTGTGAAGTTCCCTTCTTGAAGATAAGGCGGACCCGGTTGATGATTTCGCCCGCGCGGGTTACATCTTTGACGGTTCTCGACGCAGCCTCACGTGCTTCTTCCAAATCAGGGTGATCACGCATAAGCCAGCGAATACAAGTTTTGGCATCGGTCATGGCAGCGGCGATGGGTTGATTCACCTCGTGAGCCAGGGAAGCCGTCAGCTCTCCCATCATGGTCACGCGGTTGACGTGGGCGAGATTCTCCAGCGCCCGGCGCAATCTCTCGCGCTCTTGCTCCGCCTGCCTGCGCTCGGTGACGTCCATCACGGTACCCACAAACTCAACGATATCGCCGGATGGGCTCAGGACCGGGTGGCCTATCGTATGGATGTTCCGAATGCTGCCGTCAGGGTGAACGATTCGATAATCGTGCTCGTACTGTATCTTTTCACGGAGCGCTCTGTCGGCGATGTCCCTGACCCTGGCTCGATCCTCGGGATGCACGCGCTCCAGAAATGTTTCTAGTTGTTTTGGCCCGCCCTGAGGCTCAAAACCCATCACGCGGTAGCATTCTTCGGACCAGTACCTCACCTGGCCGGTGCTGGCGATTCGTGCCCAGGTACCCGTATGGCTGATTCTCTGTGCTTCGGCCAAGTATGCTTCGCTCTCCCGCAGCTTTTTCTCCGCATCTTTACGCTCATCGCTCTCTGCCTGCAATGCGTCGTTGGCTTTCTGTAGCTTTTGAACGGTTCGCTTCAAGTCATCGCGCGCGTGCATCAGCGACTCGGTCGCCCTTCTTTGAGCCGCTGTTAATAACGCTACAAAGAGGGCCGAGAGGAGAAAAAGGACGCCACGTGGCAGCTCGTCGGCGTTTACAGAAAAGGAAGAAGTGGGGGCCAGAAAGTAATAGCTGAACAGGAGAGAAGACAGGAGGGTCGCAAAGAGTCCCGGAAACAGTCCTCCAACCCAGGCGCTCACCATAACAGCGCAAAGGAACAGTGACACGGGAGCACTTTGTAGATGGAACGACGGCGCCCGTGAAACGATCAGTGCTGCAGCCACCGACAGAACTGCAATTACGAAGCTCCAGATTGGGTGCGGCTTGCGTCTCACGACTTGCGCCTCATAAAAGGATTGGAATTCGGCATACTTCCGCTCCGGTGGCGACGGCGTGGGCTTGGTTGCGTGCGAGGTGAATCTTAACATCAGAGGCTATTCTTGCAGGAGCTATTGGGCATCAAGGGTCGCTCGGGCATTGGACTGGAGAGGCTATTCCGCTGCAAGCCCGACATTCGGCGAGGTCGGCGCAGCCAGTTGTGCATAGTTCAGCAATCTCCGCAAGCAGCCGCGCTACTCCGGTGCCTTTGTGGATAAGCACGTCTACACTCGTCATTTCGTATTGCGGGATGTCGGTTGCGCCCGAATGCAGGATGGTTTTCAGCCTGGGGCAGATCGATCTCAGCTGGTTCGCAAGCGCACATCCGTTCATGACCGGCATGTTGTAGTCGAGAACGGCGAGATCAATTCTGCCTTCGAGCTTCTGGGCCAGCAGGGAAATAGCTTCGGCCGCCCCATTCGCTGCAAAAACTGAAAACCCGCACATTCTGATGATTTCCGAACAGGTTTTTAACTGTTCGGCATCGTCGTCCACCAGGAGAATCCTCGGACGTGGGAGAAGTTCGAGAGTGCCCATAACTACCTCCGAAACGAATAGAGCACGAGGGTTGCCAAATCGTGCTCAGCGCGTATTATCCATCGCCAATCATGTGACAAGGTGTAGCAGGCAAGTCAGGAACGGTGAGCTCTTAGGTGGAGAAACCCCTGATTCCGGCGGCAATCACGGCAGGCGAGTGTCGGTCGACGGACACGGTGTCAGTAGCAGGACGCTTCGTCAGCCGGGAGAAAAGCTCTTCTTTAGCCTTCCGACCGCATATGTCTCTACAAACACGCAGGTGGAATATCTGACGCTTGATTGGAAAGCTGCGTGCCCTTGGATGAGGTGAATTCTCATTTCAAAGGATGGAGCAGATGGAATACACAATAATTTCCGGCACGAACATGAAGGTTTCGCGAATTGCGCAAGGCACGTGGGCGATTGGTGGCTGGATGTGGGGAGGCACCGACGAAAGCGAATCGATTCGCACGATTCATGCCGCCCTTGACAAGGGAATCAATCTGATCGACACGGCGCCGGTGTATGGTTTCGGAGTTTCCGAAGAAATCGTCGGAAAGGCAATTGAACAGAAAGGACAGCGGGACAAAGTTTTCATCGCGACCAAAGTCGGACTCGAGTGGAACAACGGGTCGGTTTCGCGAAACTCTTCGCCCGGGCGCATCCGAAAGGAGGTCCAGGATTCCCTCCGACGACTTCGCACCGACTACATCGACATCTATCAAGTTCATTGGCCGGATTTGGCGGTCCCCATCGAAGAAACCGCTCGGACGATGCAAACCCTGCTAAGCGAGGGGCTGATCCGGGCGATCGGCGTGAGCAACTACTCACCAGAGCAGATGGACCGCTTCATGTCCGCCGCTAAATTGCACACCGTCCAGCCACCCTATAACCTCTTCGAACGTCAGATTGAACGCGACGTACTCCCTTATGTCCGCGACAAAAAGCTGAGCGCTTTTGCGTACGGGCCTCTTTGCCGCGGACTTTTGACGGGCACAATGCGGCCGGACACCAAGTTCACCGGCGACGATCTCCGGCTGTCGGATCCAAAATTCCAGCCTCCGCGCTTCACGCAGTATCTGAATGCGGTTCAGCAACTGGATAACCTGGCGCAAAAGAAGTACGGAAAACGCGTGATGGATATTGCCGTGCGCTGGGTACTGGACCAGCCCGGAATCACTGCGGCGCTGTGGGGCGCACGCCATCCTGCAGAACTGGATGCTGTGGCGGGCACTCTCGACTGGAAACTCGATGCGGATACCCTCGCGACCATCGATCAGATTTTGCAGCAGACGATCCCAAATCCGATCGGCCCGGAATTCATGGCGCCGCCGGAGAGCAACGCCGTCGCTGCCTGAGTTCACCAGAGCGAGCCCCGTTTGCGGAGCACAGGTTAAAAAGCCATGCTCCGCAAAGCGCTGCTCTCTGAGCATGTCTCCTCTCACGCCCAAAGATGCGCAATGTTGGCCAGGGCAAATGTGCTTGCAATGTAATTAGCTACGGACCTCAGATCGCTGGGTACTCTCGCAGAGCGTCCTCACAACCGATGCGGAGCAGGATGGAGTGCGCTTCCGCATCGACGAGGACAGCGAGTTGCCGGCTTGCTGGTCGCGATGTGCTGAATTGCGGCGGCCACAGTGGTAAGTGCCTGCGCCAGGTTTAGGTAGGTATCCGCTCCTGACGGAAGAAGATAACTCTGGGACCTTCCCAAAAGCACAATCGGCACATCAGGGCACATCGCACGGACGCTGCGCACGTCCGCGGCCGCAGCCTGTTCTCTCACCTGCAAGACGACGGCATCGACTGAGTGCAGGATGTATAGCAGAGCGACAGCCTGAGTGAATCGGTTAGTGGCAACAACCTCGAAACCAGCTGCGTTAAGCGTGTCGGATATTGGTTTGCAGCAGGTTGGCTGATCGAATATGTATAAAACCGTTTCGCGCTCCATCTTGACCTCTCCTACCACCTAATAACTTGCACGCCAGACGCCATAAGCGTCCTCGAGAGCAGAATTGGCGTCGCGTTAAGCCTGCAAGGGCGGAGACGGAAGTAAGTGCCTATGTCCAGGGCGTGCGCTGTCCAAATACTGACGCCGTCTGTGTCCTGCCGACACAGGGCAACCGCACTCTTACTCAGGCTAGACGGAACTCTTTGGAAAGTCTCCACTCAGCAGCAGCTGGGACATTTGGAGGCCGGCTTGCAGTCTGTTTAGGAGTCGCCAGTACTTCAAGAAAAGACAGAAGGCGACAAATCGAAAAGAGAGGAAAGAGTTATGAACAACCAAACTAGAAAGTGCGCACACATACCGTGTCTCTGCGATGTGCCGGCCGGACAAAAGTACTGCGGCGAGGCCTGCCGCGACGCGGGAAGCGATGACGTGGAAATTGCGTGTCAATGCGACCATCTGCCGTGTCCGCTCACAGCTTAATAAGTCTCGGCCAGGGGCGCCAGGAATGATGCGCACTTGAACCCGGATCAAACAATTCAGAAAGGTAATGACAATGAGTAGAAATGAAAATGGAACTCAGGTGGAGCAGCCGACGCCACCTGCTCTGAAAACCCCAACTGATCTCACCCAGGAAGGCGTCGAGAAGATCACAAACGAATTGCGGCAGTTACTTGCGGACGTGTTTGCTCTATACGTGAAAACCAAGAGTTTCCACTGGCACATGAGTGGACGGCATTTTCGCGATTACCATCTGCTGCTGGACGAACAAGCTCAGCAGATCTTCGCCATGACCGACGACATCGCTGAGCGCGCCCGCAAGATCGGTGGCAATACCATCCACTCGATCAGCGACATTTCCCGAAATCAGCGTTTGCACGACAACAACGAGGGCTTCGTCTCGCCGCAAGATATGCTTATAGACCTGTCCGCCGATAACCAGCGCCTTACCCGGTTGCTGCGCTGCGGCACACGAGATCTGCGAACAGTACAACGACGTTGCCACCGCCAGCCTGATAGAGAACTGGATCGACGAAACAGAACGCCGCACCTGGTTCTTGTGGGAGACAACTCAGGATAGTTAATTCGCCGGGCGACAGGACTACATCAAGACGATCAGCAACCGTGGCGCTTAGAGCGTGGCGGGAAGAGGAGGAAACTCCTATGGCTTGTTCTTGAGCTGCGCAATTTCTAAACGCTCTGTTGGAAACGGAGGAAGCATATGCCTTTGGTTCGAGTTGATGCCTTCGAAGGACGAAGCAAGAACGACATCAAATGTCTTCTCGACGCAGTACACCGTGCCGTCTTATCGGCGTTCAAAGTGCCGCAACGAGACCGCTATCAGATTTATGAGGGACACGCTGAATCTAATTTCATCGTTGAAGACACCGGCTTGGGAATCGAGCGGACAACAAATGTTTTAGTGGTGACTGTATTCAGCAGACCGAGGTCCCAGGAGGCGAAACAGGCGTTTTATAACGATCTCTGCCAGGAATTAAAGACGAGCTGCGGCATCAGTCCGACCGATGTGGTGGTGTGTGTCGTCCCCAACACGGACTCCGACTGGAGCTTCGGCAATGGCAGCGCCCAGTTTCTTACCGGAGAACTGTAAGCTCATCCAGCAAACAAACGACACGAGCGACACAGGAAACTCTCAGATGGGCTCGGCTCTCCCTCTGGGTTCGAGCCCCACATCGTTCTTTCACTGATATCTTCTGCCGAGGTTATGAGGTGCGCGTCCCACAATTCCTGAGCAAGCACGTCAGGGAACCCGCGGCACAGCGCGATCCAGGTTGCGAGCAAGATCTTCCTTTGAAAAGTGCAGTGTCTCCTTGGAATCTGCTGGCGACAGCGTGATCCGAATGCTTTTGAAGGCGGGCTGATTACTCTTGGCAGCAACGCTGCGGATCGGGACCAACACATTGGTTTCCGGATAGTATGCGGCGGCGCTCCGGCGGGCAATCGCATATGGGACGATCGCGAAGCGGGGAGCCTTGCGCACTTCTCCTTCAAAGTGACTGCAAATGTCGACGATCTGACCCGCTTGAAGGTTTCTGGCCTCCATATCAAGCGGATTCAGGAAAAGCACCCGACGGCCGCCAAAGACGCCCCGATAGCGGTCATTCAGTCCATAGATCGTGGAATTGAATTGATCGTGGCTGCGAATCGTGGTCAAAAGAAACTCGTCAGGCTTGAGGTCATGCTTGGGGATCGGACAAACGCTTAGCTTCGCCTTGCCGGAGCTGGTTTTGAAGACGCGCTGCTTCGCTGCGTTTGGCAGGTAGAAGAATTTCTCCTGGGCAAGTCGCTCGTTGAAGTTCTCGAATCCCGGAATCACCCTGGAGATTGCATCCCGGATTAAGTTGTAATCCGCCGCGAAGCCAAGCCAATTTGTAGCTGGTTCGAGAGCCCAAAGTAGCATGCGCCAGATTGGCAATGATCGCTACGTCGCTCAGCAGGTCCGGTGAAGCGGGTGGAAGGAAGCCTTGCGAAGGATTGATAATGCCCATGGAATCTTCGACCGTGAGGAACTGCTTGCCGGTCGCCTGTATGTCTTCCTCGCGTCCGTCCCAGACAAGGCAGGATTAAGGCTCGCTCCCCGGTGATCAGGTGAGAGCGATTGAGCTTCGTCGAGACGTGAGCGGTAAGCTTGCAGCGCTGCATTGCGTGCGCGCTATAGACCGTGTCAGGGGTGTTCGAAAGGAAATTGCCGCTAATCGCAAAAAATACCTTGACGTCACCGTCGAACATCGCGTGCAGGGTCTCGACCGTGTCATATCCCCATTTCTGCGGAGGCTCAAAGTTGAACTCTTTCCCAAGGACATCCAGAAAAGGTTTTGGCGGGCGCTCCCACACACCCATCGTGCGGTCACCCTGAACATTCGAGTGTCCGCGCACACAGACGGTGCCTGCGCCGGGACGCCCGATGTTTCCTCCTACGAGCAGCAGATTTACGATCATCGAAACATTGTCGACACCGTTGCGATGCTGTGTAAGGCCCAGGCACCAGGCGCATATGGTTTTCTTTGAGGCCGCGTACATGTCGGCGGCAACCCGCAGCTGATTTCGAGTCAGCCCGCTGTTTTCCTCAATGTCTTCCCAACTCGTACGCTTCCACGTCGGCCAGCAGGGCCTCGAAACCTTCCGTGAAGGTTTTAATGAACTCATGGTCAATCGCCGACACGAGTCCCGCTCGCTCCCGCTCAAACAGGTCTTTCAGAATGCCTTTGATTGCGGCTACATCTCCATTCACGCGCACGGGAAGGTACAGGTCGGCGAGCGTCTGGCCTTTTCCCAGCAGCGCAAAGGGCAGTTCCAAAGGATTTGAGTAATCTTGCGGATTAGGGTTAATCACCCTCATCATGCCGACCTCAGGCAGCGGGTTGACCACGATGATCTTGGCGCCATGTTCCTTGGCCTTCTGCAGCGAGGTCAACATTCGCGGATGGTTCGTGCCAGGGTTGTTTCCAAAGATGAAGATAAGATCGGTACTCTCCATGTCTTCCAGCGTAGCTGTGCCCTTGCCGACACCAAGCGTCTCTACCATCGCTACTCCTGACGACTCGTGGCACATGTTCGAGCAATCCGGAAGATTGTTGGTTCCGAACTGCCGGGCAAACAACTGCAGAAGAAAGGCAGGCTCATTGGTCGTCTTGCCGGAGGTGTAGAAGCTCGCTTGGTCGGGCGAATCCAAACCATTCAGCTCCTCCGCGATCATGGTCGAAGGCCTCTGACCAGGTGATCGGCTGATAGTGCGTCGCGTTCGCATGGCGTACCATGGGCGAAGTCAGACGCCCTTGCTGATTGAGCCAGTAATCGGATTGTGCGGCCAACTCTGCGATTGAATGCTGCGCGAAGAATTCCGGCCCGATACGCTTCTTCGTAGACTCGTCAGATACGGCCTTGGCGCCGTTCTCGCAAAACTCAAAAACCTTTCGCTTCTTGTCAGGACTCGGCCATGCGCAGCTTTGACAATCGAAACCAGTGAACTGGTTAATCTTTACAAAAGCTTCGGCTGACCGAATGGGGCCCATTTCGCCAATGCCGTACAGCGTGGTATTCCAGATGGCCGGGATGCCGGCAGCCTCTTCCGAGGCAGCTCCAATTCTAAGGTCGCCCAAATCACAGGGGTTTTGCGCCAGTACGGAAGCCGCGTCGTTCGGATCCAGCTCGGCGGCGGGAACGGTTCCGGTGCGTAGATCCAGTTTGGCGCGATAGTGCCCGTCTCTGCACTGCTCATCCCCTTGGATTACATTCAGAGTGACTGACATTTTCATGGTCTATCCCTTTTTAGCGTGATTAGAGGAGCCCGCCTTATGGCAAGCCGGCCGCTCAGGTCAAATTACCTTGCCCGAGCCGTCTTATGCCGCAAGTTTTTCCATTCGTTTTAGCACGGCCGAGAAATCCTCTTCTTCGCTGTGCGCCAGCTCCTCTGAATTGACGCGATAGGCAGCTTCCGTGACCGGCATCGGTACGTGCTCTTGTGCGGCCGCGGTCAAAATCAAATGAAAATCCTTGTTCATCAGCCGCAGTGGAAACTGCGGTGTGTAATCGTTGGTTGCCAGCTTCGCCAGCTTACCCAGATGGGCTGGAGCGACCACGGCTGTCTTGGACAAAACTTCAAGCAGTCGTTCGCGATCAAGGCCGGCTTTCTCGCCCAGAACAACAGCTTCCGCAATGGCCTGCATGCCAACACCTAGCAGCGTGTTGACTACCAGCTTCATAGTAGTTCCGGAGCCGGAGTCGCCCAGAAGATGGAATTGTTTTGCGATCGCCTGGAAGATGGGTTTAGCGGCGCGGAAGAGTTCCCGGTTACCACCTACCAGCAGTGTCAAGGCGCCTTCTTCCGCGGCAGGCGTGCTGCCGGAGATGGCGACATCCATGACTTCGATACTGCGCTTGGCGCCGAGCGCGTGCAGTTCGCGCGAGGTCTGTGGAGAGATCGTGCTCATCTCCAGGACGATCGTTCCGGGCCGGGCGCCGGCAAAGATTCCTTCGGATGCTGTAAAGACGCTTTCGACGGCTTCATCGTTGGTGAGGCAGGTAAGAACTACATCAGAATTCTCCAGCAGTTCTGGAATGCCCTTGGCAACGATGCCGCCTTGTGCGCCAAGAGGTTGCGCCTTGGCGGCGTCCAGATCGTAACCCGTTAGTTGATATCCATGGTCGAGCAGCCGCTTTGCGATTCGGCTTCCCATGTTACCCAAGCCGATGAATCCCAGTTTCGCTGTATCTGCTGTAAGAAGTTTCATAGGTTATCCCTTCCTTTGAATGTGGAGTTGTTCAGGTTCTCGAGATAAGAGACAGCAACTCAAGTTCCAGTCCCAAGGGTAGGACAGTATTCAGTCCGAAGATGACATGCGCCGCGATTTGTTCCTTGATTGAGGCGAGGCGTGACCGCCCGTCGACACGTCAGGATGGTACCTGTCAGTTTCCATCGTGTCCGCAGGTAGATATTCGCTAGTCACTCTTTAAAACGGCCGGAATCCAGCGCATCGAAACGAGATATCGAAGCGAATCCATCAGGTTGTGGTGTTTTTGATCTGCGCTCGATTGGAATCGTACCTGCTCTTGTTTTTGAGGGAGTGACAATCATGGAAACACAAGTATTCACATTCGCAAACTCGCCTTTTGTTCCGGTTGCCATCGGATTTTTTGGCCTGGGAACCGGCTACTTCATATGGGGAGGTCAAGCACTATTTGGCTTTCCCAAGACAAGCCCGGAAGTGAACCGGTCGATGGGCATGTGGGGCTTCTGGATGCCCGGATTCATGCAGTTCATCACCGGCGTTTATCTGCTGATCGGTTTGACCTGGTTCAAAGTCTTTGGCAATGCTTCGCCTTTGTATATGGCCGGTCTTGCATTTACCGCGTACGGAATTCACTGGTTTGCTATGGCTCACCGGCGATACATCGGCTCCAGCGACCAGCCGGACGCCTGGATGGCAATTGCCTTTTTGTTCATCAGCCTTCTCGGTGTCGACATTTTTCGCCGTGCAGGAGACATCCCGGTGATGATCGTTTTTATTGGCCTAACCTTGATCTACGCGACAGAGATTCCGACGCACTTCTTGGGCTGGACTCGTGGTAGCCGGTTGGTAGGTCTATTTCAGTTTGTAACCGGCATCTGGCTGATGTACTGCACTTACGCCATGACAGTCGATGTCTCGCTTGGCGCCAAGGCGTGGATCTAGCGCCCGTAACCGTCCGGAAAGAATTAACAACCGCGTGAGGAAATCATGAAAAAGATAAAACAAATGAGTTATGTACTGTTATTGATGGGACTCGCTACCGTGATGGGATTTTCACAGGAGAACTCAAGCGAATATGTCTCTCCCGCGGAAGCTGTTCCCGCAGGCAAAGCGCCAAAAATGCAAGTTCAGCTGCTGAATCCTGGAGCGGAGATCAAGCAATATGCGGTCATCTTCTATCAGGGCGACGAGGCATTTTCCGGGTTGCTGGAGTTTGCCCAGAAGTACCACGTGACCAGCGCACACTTCACCGCCATTGGGGCCGTGAATGGAGCAACCGCGGCGTGGTTTGATCCGCAACGCAAGATGTACAAGAAGATTCCGATCGTCGGCCAGCACGAAGTGCTTGCCATGATCGGCGACATCGCACTCTATCAAGGGAAGCCTGTAGTCCACACGCACATGGTGGTGGGAAATTCGGACGGAACAGCGCAGGGCGGCCATGTTCTGTCCGCCTATGTATCCCCAACACTGGAGGTAATGGTCACCGTCGATCCCGCAACGTTGCAAAAGCGATTTGATCCGGCAACAGATCTGACGTTGATCGAGCCCGCTTCGAAGTAGCAAGAGCTTACGTCGACTGCATGTTGATGGAAAAAATGAGGTGGAAGGCGATGTCTGAAATACGTGTAATCGCAAGGTTCGTGGCCAGTCAAGGCAAGCAAGATCAACTCAAAACCCTGCTGCAGAGCATGTTAACTCCCACCCGTGCAGAGCCCGGTTGCGAACGGTACGAGCTTTACGAATCGGACTCCAGAGGTCGCTTCTACCTGTACGAGACTTGGGAAAGCCAAGCGGCGCTTGATCAACACAAAGCGACTCCTCACTTCCAGCACCTGGTGCAAGCCGCTGGCGAATTGCTGAGCGAGCCCTTCGAAGTAAACATCTTGCACAGCATTACGCCCGGTAACTCGTAGGCGTGAACCCGCCGCTGAATAGCCGCGTTCCATAAGGTGTCAGTATGCGGACACGGTGTCAGCGACGGAACGCTTCAGCTAGCCTGAAAAGCCTCTGCTTGACCTCCTCCTCTCTTATCCACCTGAAAATACGGTCCCACGGTACGCGTGCTTGATTGGAAAGTGGCGTGCCTTTTCCGATAGGGACTGGGACTAAACCAGACGGAAAAGCAATCTTATGTGGATCGTTCGACTCGCATTACGCCGGCCTTACACGTTTGTCGTTATGGCCATTCTTATTCTGGTCATGGGAACCCTCGCGATCTTTCGTACCCCGACCGATATTTTCCCCAATATCAACATTCCCGTGATCAGCATTATCTGGAACTACCAGGGATTGGTTCCCCAGGAGATGAATGATCGCATCATCAGCGTCACCGAGCGGGCGCTCACCACTACGGTAGACAACATCGAGCATATCGAATCGGAGTCGCTGTACGGGGTCGCGGTGGTCAAGGTTTTCTTGCAACCAACCGCGAATGTCGAGCGCGGGATTGCGCAGATCGCAGCCATTTCACAGACGCAGCTCCATCAGTTGCCCGCCGGGAACCACGCCTCCGTTGATTCTGGCCTACAGCGCATCGAGCGTTCCGGTATTGCAGTTGGCGCTCTCCGGGAAAGGCCTTTCCGAGCAGCAATTGAACGACTACGGTCTCAACTTCATTCGTACCCAGCTCATTACCGTGCCGGGAACCTCCGTACCTTACCCGTATGGTGGAAAACAACGGCAAGTGCAAGTGGACCTCAATCCCAGTGCGCTCCAGGCGAAAGGCTTGTCCGCTCTCGATGTGGTGAATGCGATTACTTTGCAGAACCTGATCCTGCCGACCGGCACAGCCAAGATCGGCAGCAAGGAATACGACGTCGATGTGCCAAATGCAGCGCCGCAGACGATGCAAGACCTCAACCGCATTCCGATCAAGACGGTCGGGGACACCACGATCTACATGAAAGATGTCGCCTGGGTGCGCGACGGGTCGCCGCCACAGACCAACATCGTTAGGGTGAATGGGCAGCGCTCGGTCCTGCTTACCATCCAGAAAGCCGGAACAGCTTCCACGTTGTCGGTAATTGCGGGGGTAAAGGCTATGCTGCCACGCATTGCGACCACCGTCCCGCCGCAACTCAAAATGGAGCCGCTCGCCGATCAGTCCATTTTTGTTCTCGGCGCAATCAACGGCGTGGTTCGTGAAGCGCTCATCGCAGCTTGTCTTACGGCGTTGATGATCCTGATCTTCCTGGGTAACTGGCGAAGTACGATCATCATTGCCACTTCGATCCCGCTGGCGATTCTTACCTCGCTGATTGTGCTGAGTGCGATCGGGGAGACCATCAACATCATGACGCTAGGCGGACTGGCGCTTGGCCGTCGGCATCCTGGTGGACGATGCCACCGTGGAGGTGGAGAACATCAATCGAAACTGGGAGGCGGAGCCTGACAAAGATTTCGACCAGATCGTTCTCGACAGCGCGCAACAGATCGCGACTCCCGCGTTCGTCTCTACGCTCTCTATCTGTATTGTCTTTGCGCCAATGTTCCTGCTGTCCGGCGTAGCGCGCTATCTGTTTTTGCCGCTGGCCGAGGCGGTGGTGTTTGCCATGTTGGCGTCATACGTTCTGTCGCGGACGATCGTGCCGACCATGGCCAAGTATCTCCTGCGGCACCAGAAGCCTGGTAAAGAGGCAGTCGGAAGCAGCCGCAATCCTTTGGTCAGATTGCAGCAGCGCTTCGATGCCGCTTTCGAGCGCTTCCGTGAACGTTATCACCGCTTGTTGGAAACATGCCTTCATCACCGGAAGGCCTTCCTGGCGTGCTTCTTCGTTGCCTGTCTGGGATCGCTGGCGATACTGGTTCCGTGGCTAGGACAGGATTTCTTTCCCAGCGTCGATGCCGGCAGTTTTAAACTTCACCTTCGCGCTCCGACCGGTATGCGAATCGAAGACACCGCCTTCCTCTGCGACCAGGTGGAGGATTCGATTCGCCGCGAAGTGCCGGCAGCCGAGATATCGAGCATCCTCGATAACATTGGATTGCCTTACAGCGGTATCAACCTTTCCTATAGCAACTCCGCTCCAGTCGGCACTTCGGACGCAGACATCCTGGTGACGCTGAACGCAAATCATCATCCCACTGCCGGCTATGTGAACCAGCTGCGGTTGAGCCTGGCAAAACAATTTCCCGGCGTGATGTTCGCTTTTCTCCCTTCGGATATGGTGACCCAGATTCTGAATTTTGGGCTGCCGGCGCCGATCGATATTCAGGTCGTCGGGCAATGACCTGGAAGGCAATCGGGTCTGGGCGAGCCAACTGTTACAGAAGGTTCGCTACGTTCCGGGGACGGCTGATCTGCGAATTCAGCAGCCTTTCGACGAGCCTTATCTGCACCTCAGAATTGAGCGAACGAAAGCACAGGAGTTGGGATTCTCGGCCCACGACATCGCACAGAATCTGCTGGTATCCCTCAGCGGCAGCTTTCAGACTTCGCCTACGTTCTGGGTAGATCCGCGGACCGGGATCAGCTACTCGATCGCTGTTCAGGCTCCGCAATATCGCGAGGACACGTTGCAGGATCTGGTGAATATTCCCGTGACGGGGACGGATCCCACAGCCGCGCCATCCTTGATGGCCAGCCTGGTATCCATGAAGCAAGGGACCGGCATGGCTGAGGTCTCTCACTACAATATCGCGCCGGTCATTGACATCTATGGCTCGGTGCAGGGGCGAGACCTGGGAGGAGTTTCCCGGGACATCAACAAGCTCATCGATCAGGCTCGGGGTAGTCTGCCGCGCGGCTCCCGGGTGGTGATACGGGGCCAGGTGCAAACCATGCGCGGCCTCGTATACCGGCCTGCTGGTCGGACTGGTGTTCGCGATCATGCTGGACTATCTGCTGATCGTAGTGAACTTTCAGTCATGGCTTGACCCCTTCATCATGATATCGGCATTGCCCGCTGCACTGGCGGGGATTGCCTGGTTCCTGTTCATCACTCACACACGCTTGAGCGTGCCCGCGCTGATGGGCGCCATTATGTGCATGGGCGTGGCGACCGCCAACAGCATCCTGGTCGTCAGCTTTGCTACCGAGCAGATGGCGGCAGGCAAGGACCCTCTCACTGCCGCTTTGCAGGCGGGATACACCCGTTTTCGGCCAGTGCTGATGACCGCTCTGGCCATGATCATTGGCATGGTTCCGATGGCGCTCGGAATGGGGGACGGCGGCGAGCAGAATGCTCCACTGGGACGCGCCGTAATCGGCGGCCTGCTTTTTGCCACAGTTTCCACGCTGTTCTTCGTACCAACATTTTTTAGCGTCCTGCATAGCTGGAGACGAGAGACCAGTCCCGTGCAAGAGAACCTGCTGCGTCGAGATAAGGACAAAGAAGTATGAGCCAAACCGAAGTTCAGGATGATGTAGATATGCCGGTGACTAAACCATTGGAGACTTCAGCAGAAAAAGCGCACTCACCAAAACGCTGGGTGCTTGCGCTAGTGATTTTCGCAGTCGTCGGCGGCCTTTTGTTTTTTGGCATCCGCTCTCGAGTCAACGCCGAGCAAAAGCTACGCGTGGTGACCGCCCAGATGGCCGTGCCTTCGGTGACAGTAGTGCAGCCCAAGCCTTCTACCCCAGCTCAGGAAATTATTCTGCCGGGCAACGTACAGCCATTCATCTCTTCTCCGGTTTACGCCCGCATCAATGGATACCTGAAGAAGTGGTACTTCGATATCGGAGCGCACGTGAAAGCCGGACAATTGCTGGCAGTCATCGCAGCTCCCGAAATCGATCAACAGTTGGCTACTGCGCAAAGCAATCTGGCTACGGCGCAGGCGAATTTAGAGCTGGCGCAGATCACGATGACGCGCTACCAGGGTCTGTCGGCGAAACATGCCGTATCTCAGCAGGACGTTGACAATGCGATCGGTACCTATCGTGCTGACCAGGCGACAGTCAATGCCGACAAAGCGACGGTAGGGCAATACGAAGCAACCGTATCGTTCGAGAAGATATATGCCCCCTTCGATGGTGTCATCACGGCCCGCAACACCGATATCGGCGACCTGATCAATAGCGGCAACAGTGGCAATGTGAAGACCGACATGTTTCATATCGCACAGACCGGTACGTTGCGGGTTTATGTGAATGTGCCTCAGGAATATTCGCGAGGAGTAAAACCGGGCGAGACGACTGCGGATATCGTTCTGGCTGAATTTCCCGGCCGCAAGTTCCCAGGAAAGCTGGTGACCACAGCCCAGGCCATCAACATGACCACGCGCACGCTACTGACGGAGATTGACCTTCCCAACCCTGCGGGCACACTGCTCAGCGGGTCTTACGCGGAAGTGCATTTGAAGGTTCCTTCCGAGGTGCCTACCTACTTAATTCCCGTGAACACCTTGATCTTTCGGTCGCAGGGTTTGCAGGTCGGAGTGGTGCAGGACGGAAAGATAGTGCTGAAGACTGTCATGCCTGGACACGATCTCGGAGAGCAGATGGAGATTGTCGATGGCTTGAATGCTGATGACCAGGTAGTTTTGAATCCGCCAGATTCTCTGATTACCGGCCAGGCAGTTCACGTCGTTAGTGCAATGCTTCCAGGAGATGTCAAATGAGTGGCGCAGGGATTCTTAACTCCGTTAGGCATCAGCGCCATTTGCGTTGGACTTTGCCGCCTCTGCTGGCCGGAGTACTTTCATTTGCCGGCTGCGCGGTGGGACCAAAATACAAGGTTCCAACAGCGCCCGCACCTCCCGCGTACAAGGAGATGGGCGACTGGAAGACCGCGCAGCCCAGCGACCAAAATCTGGGCGGCAACTGGTGGGAGCTCTTCGGCGACCCCCAACTCAATGCCCTGGAGCAGCAGATCAATGTCTCCAACCAAAATATCAAGGCCGCGGTTGCTCAATATCAGCAGTCCCGGGCTGTGCTGCGCTATTATCGCGCCGACTACTATCCCACACTTACGGCGGGTGCGTCGGCCAGCCGGAATCGCTATTCCAACAACCGTCCTCCGGCGACCTCGATTTTCAACGGCGTCACCTACAACGATTTCACCATACCCGTTCAGTTGTCCTACCAGACGAATGCCTTTGGGCGGGTGACCCGTAACGTAGAGTCTTATCGCGCGCAGGCGCAAGCCAGCTCAGCCGATCTTGCGGTCGTTAGCCCTCAGCATGCACGCCGACCTGGCAGTGGACTATTTCGCGGCCCGCACACTGGACGCGGAAGAGAAGTTATTGCAGGACAACGTTACCCAGTACGAGCAGGCATTTGAATTGAATACCGACCTTTACCAGGGGGGATTGGCCTCGGAAGTAGAAGTCGAACAGGCGAAGACGATCCTGGAGACCACACGGGCCGAAGCGGTTGATGTCGGTGTGGCACGTGCGCAATACGAACACGCCGCCGCGGTCCTGCTCGGAAAGCCTCCGGCTGAGTTCACGCTCCCTCCATTGCCGCTGACTACACCTCCCCCGGCCATTCCGGTTGGCGTACCTTCGGAGCTGCTGGAACGGCGTCCCGATATTGCTGCCGCTGAGCGACAGGTCGCTTCCGCGAATGCTCAGATCGGGCTGGCGAAGGCGGCGTACTATCCGCTGATCAACATTGTGGCCGAGGGGGGATTGGAAAGCGGCGCCATCACCACACTCTTTCAGGGCCCGAGCGCTTTATGGTCGGTCGGAGCGGCCGCGGCCCAGACCATTTTTGACGGCGGCCGCCGGCGTGCCGCTACCGATGAGGCGATACAAGGACATGACTATGCAGTGGCTTCGTATCGTCAAACCGTTCTCACGGCCTTTCAGCAGGTGGAAGACAATCTCGCCGCCTTACGCATCCTGCAACAGGAAGCGGGCATTCAGGACCAGGCTGTGCAGGCTGCGCAGCGCTCGCTGGACCTCTCGAACATCCGCTACCAGGGCGGAGTGACCAGCTATCTCGAAGTCATTGTCGCGCAGAACACAGCGTTGTCCGACGAAGTCACTGCCGTGAATATCCTGGGGCGCCGCATGACCAGCGCGGTTTACCTGATCCAGGCTTTGGGTGGTGGATGGGATCGAAGTGAGCTGCCTCAGAGGCCGGAATGCTGCGGCAAATTAGCCAGCAACAATGCACCCTAGCTGAAAGCTTGGGATGAAACGAGGTTCCGATCTAACGATGACGTGATCGCGGCTTTCCATGTGCCGATTTGGATGGATGGCACTCTCATGGCAGCACGATTTGAGACACGCAGCGGAGCAATTGGAGCAATCTGGAGCAACGCGGAAGACGAAAACTCTCCGTAAGCCCTTGAGGAATATGGTGGGCGCTACAGGATTCGAACCTGTGACTTCCACCGTGTGAATCTGGCAAGATTAGCGTTTTCAACAGCTTACAAGACCGCGGGAACTGCCTAAGAACACGCTGGTCGCACAAGACATCGCATTTTGTTGGTTGGATTGTTGGTCGATGAAAAGTGAGCAAGAACGCCGCCAGGTGATGCCGACCCAATCGTTGCATCGCGGCGATCTGATCATGGGGCGAGCCCTTCGAAAAACCGCTGAAAGAACCCCAATAATTGTCGGCCGGACACAGCAGCCTTCTGATGACGACGCGCCTATCGTTCTTTCATCTCTTAGAGTCGTCCCAAGCCTTGCCGTTTTTCCTAGTGACCTACGCGCGGGCAGATCTCCTCGCAACATCTGATACGAATTCTTTCAACCAGCCGCCAATTTCATCGCGAGTACCTCGAAACAGTTCCGGTTGTTCGCCGGTCGATGCTGCAGCGGGATCGGTGAAGCTGTGGTGAACTCTTTGGCCTTCACCGGGGAAGATCGGGCATGATTCCTTCGCATTGTCACAGACGGTGATTACGTAGTCAAAGTGCTGGCCAGCAAATTCGTCCACTGACTTAGAGCGGTTAGCTGAAATGTCGATGCCGATCTCCTTGAGCGCCATGACAGCATTTGGATTCAAGCCGACCGGCTTCGTGCCGGCGCTGAACACTTCAAATCGATCGCCCGCTATGTTCTTAAGCAGCCCCTCAGCCATTTGGCTGCGGGCAGAGTTTCCGGTACAGAGGATCAGGACTCGTAATTTAGGTTCCATATCTCTTATCTGCTGTTTCCTCGTGAGGAACTAGGACTGAAGTCGCCTCCGCCTGTAGCGAAGGCACGAGCCAGCGAAAAATGGCGGTCGCAGCGAATGCCCCGACTAACTGTGCTGCAATAAAGCCAGGTGCGTCCACGGGCCTGATGCCAGAAAAGGTATTGGTCGCGGCCCGCGCGAGCGTAACCGCAGGGTTCGCGAAAGAGGTCGAAGCTGTAAACCAGTAAGCCGCTGTGATGTAAGCTCCCACCGCGAACGGCACCGCAGACGAGCGAACTCGAACACAACCCCAGATAACGGAGAGCAGTCCAAAGGTCGCAACGAACTCGCTGAACAGCTGAGCGCCCCCACTGCGAGCGTGTTGTGATGCGGAAAACAGTGGTTCAACGAACATCAGGTGCGCGGCTGCAACGCCGGCGAACGCGCCCAGGATCTGCGCAGTTAGGTACGCAGGAACATCTCGCCACGGCAGGCCTCGTTGCCACGCGTCAGCGAGCGTGACCGCCGGGTTGAAGTGCGCCCCTGAGATAGGGCCAAATGCGAGGATGAGGGCGACGAGGGCCGCGCCAGTCGCAATCGTATTTGCGAGCAAGGCGATGGCAACGTTCCCACCGCACAGGCGGTCGCCCATGATACCCGAGCCGACGATCGCTGCCAGAAGAAACGCCGTGCCAAGGAACTCTGCGACGAAACGTTCCTGGAGCGTCGCTCTCATTCGTGACCGATACGGTCGATCTCTTTCTTGATGGCCAAACGGTCAAGACTTGCCAGCGGCAAACACAAAAAGAGGCTGATACGACGGTCCAATGTCAGAAAAGCCTCGCGAAACGCGCGAGCGACCTCATCGGGCGTGCCTGCTATGGCGGCTGGATCGGGAATACCCCAATGCGCCGTCATGGGCTGCCCAGGCCAGACGGGACAAACCTCTTTAGCGGCGTTGTCGCACACGGTGAAGACAAAATCCAGGTGTGGTGCACCGGGCTGCGCGAATTCGTCCCAACTCTTGCTGCGCAGGCCGTCGGTTGGCAGGCGCGCCGCTTCAATTTGCTTCACTGCCTCTGGATGTACGGATCCGGCGGGATGACTTCCCGCACTGTAGGCCATGAAATTAGGAAGCCCCTTTCGCTTGAGAATGGCCTCGGCCATGATCGAACGGGCGGAGTTACCGGTACACAGAAAAAGAACGTTGTAGCGTCCCTGCATGCTTTCACCTCGCAATGACGACACATCAAGCCTTGACTAACTCACGCGCCACAGATCGATTCGATCTGGCTTTAGCCAAGCCGGAATAAGGTTTCCAGTCGCTAGCGGTGCAAGAACCGGCGGCGATGGCTTCTTTGAGGCGCTCCGTATCCCGCTGAAGTTGTTCTTCCGCCTCGAAGACTTGACGGAGAAACGTAAACAGCAAGCGCCGGGTGGCTTCTGCGGGATCTGTGAGACGGTAATACATCCGGAAACCGTCCCGCCGATCGACGACAATGCCAGAGTTCTTGAGATAAGACAGATGCCGGGAAATGTTAGGCTGCGAATTTTCCAAAACATACTGGATGTCGCACACGCACAGCTCGCCATGCAGCAGCAGGTTGATGATCCGCAACCGATTGCTGTCGCCCAACGCCTTGAAATACTGTTCTAGCTCTTTCATCGAAGATCCTCTCGTTAATTTCGCGTGAATTATCAAGTCGCGCCGGCTTGAGCCAACTCCTGCAGTCGCTCCGCACCGACGGGCGCTTCCGGGCGCCAGGGCAGCAGGAACACGCGATCTGCCAGCGTTCCTACTTCATGGACATAACGGGATTCCAGCTTGGCGCGCCGTCCCAGGATGGCATCCTTCGTTGCAGTTGCCGCAAAACTTTGATTGATGACCCAGGCGTACGGCCTAATCCCGGCTCGAAGCAGGTCATTTTGCAGCCGTTTTGCCTCATGAACCGGCGTCGCTTCCGGCAGAGTCACGATCAGGACCTTCGTGAAATCAGGATCGCGAAGTTGGGGCAGAAGGCGGCGAACGCTCTCAGGAATGTAAGCCAGGTTTCGTTCGACGTCGCGATGATAAGCATTCGCTGCATCCAGCAGCAGGAGCGTGTGACCGGTTGGAGCGGTGTCAATGACTACGAATCCCTGGTTTCCCTGATTCACCGTCTGGGCGAAAGCACGGAACACGGCAATTTCCTCAGTGCAGGGTGATCGCAGATCTTCTTCCAGCAATGCCAGCCCTTTTTCGTCTAATCCAGCACCTGACTCGCGCAACACTTCCTCGGTGTAGGCGCGAGTTTCCACTGCTGGATCGATTCGGCTAACCGTCAGACCAGGAGTGCTGCCGTTGATGGCCATGTTGAGATGGGCCGCGGGGTCAGTCGTCGTCAGATGAACAGGATGGCCCCTGCGCGCCAGCTCGCTTGCAATTGCCGCTGCCACCGTGGTCTTACCAACGCCGCCCTTACCCATCGTCATGATCACGCCCTTACCCTGAGCTGCCAGAACAGGGATGAGATCTGCCAAAGGAGAGGCGCCGCCGAAGACTGGTTCATTAGGGCCAGCGACGCCGGGGTTGCCGGACTCGCCTGCGGCTAAGGCTCGCAAGGCAGCCACCCCAATCAGAGCTGTTGGCATGAGTGGAACTTCAACCTGAGCGAGCTGGCGAAGTCCCGTGGGCATGGCGGCGATCGCCGCCTGGTAAATGAGATTCATACACTTGAACAACGAACCGTTTCGCCGGACGGTAGCCTTCAGGACAGAGGGAGCATCGTCAGGGAGCCGATGGCAATTGAAGCTAATTGGAAAATCCGAATCTCATCAAGTCCCGGCCACTATTTTGATTGGGTAAAGCGGCAGATGGGGGATGAGTTCCATGTTGTCTCGCAAACAGAATCGACTCTCACGATGGGAAAGATTCTCCCGTCTGATTCGTACACCTTGGAATTCGGAGACAGTCGCGACTCAACCATCGATGTTAAATTGCTCGCAATGGGCGATTGAATCGTCAGATGAACGCGTGCTCAATCGAAGATTGCGTCGCCTTCTGTCTTCAACGCCTCGACATGCAGCCATTTGCGTGCAGTGCGCGAATACTCGGCGACGACACAGACCGCCTCCTTTTTGTGGTGAAAGCGGTAGGCAGAAGACGGGTCTGGTGACCATTGCGCGGGGTATTCGGGCCGGGTGAGATAACCACACCCGCTGCAGTGAACAATCCAACGAACAGTTATCATTTCGCACCGTCCTATAAGCAACGAGCCGATCTCTCGTTGATGCAAAATGTTCAAATAGCAGCGGAAGCGGTCGTGGAAGTCACCCTCTTTTTCCGCTGTATTTATTGCGGCGCTCCGCCGTCCAAATGCGATTGCATTCCACTACGTCGCGCTCGAGCGACGATCTCCAACCACTGTTTCACCAGCGCAATCGCGTCCTCGCCGTCGCGGTCGATCACTATCTTCTCCATCCGCATGCGGTCCTGCGCACTAACCTTGAGTAATGCATCATTCATTTGATTGCTCATCTCGTTTTGTCGACTTTGATTCCCCCGCAGACCTTCCAGCAGAGATGTCCTGCTAGGCACGTCAAACGATCAAGCCAGTTCGGCCACCGCCGTATCGACGTGCTTGATGTCTTCGACGATGATTTCTGGCTCGACGATGATTTCAGATTTCACCGAGTTAGCAACGAGACTGTACTTCTGCGCCGCCTGTACGGCACGGCGAATTCGTCCCTCCACCACCTCTTTCCGCTCATTCCCGCGAGCCACCCGGATTACCGGCCGGAAGTGAAGTTTGGTAAAGATCTCGGTACGGTCCAGCTCAATCAACTTGGTTCCTTCGGTGCGGCATTCATAGGACAGCAGTCCGAGTTGAAAACGCTCCGCTGCCCAGAGAAACATCATCATCACGCAGGTATTTGCCGAGGCCACGAATGCGTCTTCAGGCGTCAATACACCAGGGTGACCGTGCGAATCGGGAGGAGCGGAGAATTTCATTTCAGGCCCGTTACCCATCTCCAGATGGCCCCAGTGCTCGCCAGTCCAGCGCACGGTGGTGTGATACGTTGCGGTTCGACTCATTTCTTGCCTCCGTTCCAGAAAGCGCTGTATTCCCGGAGGATTGCCTCCCTGTAGCTGGATTTCAGCTCCTCAGGTATCGAGTTGTAGATCGCCACGTCTTCCAGGAGAACGTCCCCAGCAGTCTCGGGAGTCAGGCCGCGTTCGCGCAGGCTTGCAAAGATAAGCGGCAATGCCAGGAACTCCACGATTTGACCGTCTATTGTGATTTTCTGCACGGGCACGCCGGAGCCGCAGGAGCAGCCCGCAATCGTTGGCTGCTTCGTCGCCGCGGGCGCACTGATCGAAACCAGCGGCCTGGCAGGACTTGCCAGCACGTCATCCACAAGAGACGTAATGCGCTCGGTGATGATCTCAACCGCCTTCCGACCGGCATCATTCAGCTTGCGGCGCCCGTCGATCAATCCCAAATTGTGCTCAGCCGCGAGTTCGCTGACAACGATGCTTGCCGTCGGCTTTCCCGAGTACATCTCTGTGCCTCGCGCGGCGCAGCGCAGTTCGCAGCCGTCGACCGTGATGGTCGGGTGAAAGCGGGCAAACGTACGATCGCCTTCGCCGCCGGCCAGGAACAGAGGCAAGCAGATCGTAACGGTCTTTCCCGGGCGCTTTTCGTGCAATACCTTTAATGCCGCAAGTCTCGACACGGTTCCTACCGCAAGCTCCTCACCGGAGCACGCAATGATGCCAACTTTACGTTCTGGAAGATCAGGCATGGAGTCCTCCTTCATGTTGCGAAATAATTGTTTCCAGTTCGTCCGAGATCTCGGTTGCGATTGTCCTGGCGAGTTGTTTTCCAGCTTCGTTCAGTTCGGCGATTCCCTCCGGCTTGGGCCCTTTATGATTACGGAATACATCGAATACCGCGATCTCGCGGGCCGACGCACCATCGCTGAGCTTGACGAGTTTCGCCGCGCACATCAGCTTGCAACCGTCGATCGTGACGGTCGGCCGGTTTCGCACCAAGTCACGAGCTTCCGCATCGCCGAGGACAAGTTTGGAAAGTGCGACCAGCCGCGTATCGTCCGGCCGTAATGTGTCGCAAAGCTCGTAGGCTGCCTCCCGCGTGACACTGCCCAGCGATTTGCCAATCCCGCTGCACGGTACGATGGTCACCACCTTGTTGATTTCGCTCATGATCTCAACTCCTCCTCCGCTTGCGACTGCATGACTGAAAGATAGTTCGCTGCGTCAAGCAATTTCGCTCGATCCACTTCCCAATTCGAAGCGCTGACTTCGATGATCCAGCCGTCTCCGTACGGGTCTTTGTTGATGATTTCAGGGGTCAACTCAAAGGCAGGGTTGGTTGCGCTGATCACTCCTGCAACCGGCGCGTGGACACCTATGTTGACCTTCATCGTTTCGATCTCTGCGAATTCCGAACCAGGATTCAGAATGGTTCCGTTGCTCTTCACGTTAACGAAGGCGACGTCTCCGTTATGCTGCTGAAAAAAGTCGGTAACCCCGATCCTCACGCGTGTCGAAGGCGAGTCCGCCGGCAGTATCCATATGCCCTCAGGAGCGTAGAAACGGTCCGTGGCAACTCGAAAGGTGAATTTGTCAATGGTCGTTTGCAGGTACTCCGGCATTTCATCTCCTATCGTGACTGCATGTGAATGGCAGCGTCTCGAAACCCTAGTGCAGCCTCAAGCATGGCTTCCGGCAACGTGGGGTGCGCATGCGTTGTCCAAGCCAGGTCATCGGCGGTCGCCCCCAATTGGACCGCCAATGCACCCTCCGCAATGAGGTCGGTCGCACGTGGTCCTAAAATATGCACGCCTAGCACCCGACCGCTTTCGGACTCGCAGATCAGCCGTACAACACCTTCTGTCTCACCGAGAATGCGAGCCCTAGGATTGGCCGAGAATTGGAATTGCGATACTTTGATATTCAGTCCGGTTGAGCGCGCCTGCGCCTCCGTCAGGCCAACACTCGCGATCTCTGGCCGAGTGAAGATCACGTTCGGAACGGATCGATAATCCACACGGCGCTGTCCCCCGGTAATGTTCTCGGCGACTACCCGCCCTTCGACCATGGCCTTATGAGCCAGCATCCAACCGCCAACGGCATCGCCGATTGCCCACGTATTCGGGAGGTTCGTAGCCATGCGATCATCCACCGCGATCGCCGAGTTGGACATGCGCAACCCGAGGTTTCTGGAATTGATGTCTGAGGTGTTTGGCTGTCGTCCGGCGGCAATCAGGACCTTGTCGGCGTCGAAGACCTTCTCGCCGGCGTAGACCTTGAGCGTATCACCATCTCTTGCGATTCTCGCCACCGCGGCGCCTGTTTGAATCGATAGTCCGCGACGCCTCAGTATCAGCAGGAGACGCTTGGCGATTGCGTCATCCGTCGCGCCGGGCAGCAGGTTCGGAGCCATCTCCAAGACGGTCACCTTTGAACCAAGCGCCTCGTAAATGCAAGCAAACTCCAAACCAATAACCCCGCCTCCAACTACGACAAGCCGAGCAGGAACCATGTCGAAAGTGAGCGCTTCCGTACTGGTGATGACGTTCGGCACGTCGCATCCTTCTATCGGCGGCTCGCTAGGCAGAGATCCAGGCGCCAGTACGATATGGTTCGCCGCGATCTCGAAGCGTCGCCCGGTCTGCATGACCGAGAGAAGGCCGGGCCGATCGAATCTGGCCTCACCGCTCACTACCGTGACTCTGCGCTCTCGCAACAGATGCTCTACGCCACCCACCAGTTGATCTACCGAAGCCTGTTTGTAGGTCATCAATGCTGGTATGTCTGCCGATACCTTCGGGATAAACAGCCCAAACTCTTGAGCCCTTCGGCACCGCACCAACATATCGGCTGAAGTCGCGAGAGCCTTCGTTGGTATGCAGCCAATGTTCAGGCAGGTGCCCCCTACCCGCTGCCGCTCGATTAAAGTGACGCGAGCACCGCGCCGCGCCGCAACTAAAGCCGCGACATATCCGGCTGGTCCGCCGCCTAAAACGGCAACATCAACTGCTTCACTTGGCCCCGACATAGTCAGTCCTTGCTACCGCGCACTCCCGGCTTCTTGGCTCATAGCTGCGGTTGCCAGCCAGGTTGTGATCTCGGCGGCACTGGGAATTCGCCCCGCCGACTTTATTTCGCCGTTGATAACCAGTGCAGGCGTGGCCAGGATCTTGTAGGCCATGATGTCCTTGATATCCTCCACTTTGGTAATTGTGGTCGGCGACCCAAAATGATCGACTGCCTTCTGGGCTTCTGCATAGAGGCGTTTGCAATTGCCACAGCCCGGTCCAAGTACTTTGATTTCGATGTCCACTTGATTCTCCTTTGTAATTGCACAACAAGGTCAAAACTGAGTTCCCTGTTCTTGTGCTACATAATTAGGTTGAACAGATAACCGACGATAAGAATTCCCACGGCAACCACCCCGACAAAAGCGGCAATCAGTTGGGGACGAAGTACCTTGCGAAGGATGATGGTCTCCGGTAATGACAGTCCGATGACCGACATCATGAAAGCCAGCACCGTACCGAGCGCGGCTCCCTTACCGAGCAATGCCTGGACCACAGGGATGATTCCGGCTGCGTTGGAGTACATAGGCACACCGATCAGCACCGCGAGCGGCACCGACCACCACGCGCTCTTACCCATAATGGAAGCCATAAAATTCTCAGGCACGTAGCCGTGAATCCAGGCTCCGACTGCGATACCCGCCATGACATACGGCCACACCTTGCCTACGATTTCGCGCACCGCATCCTGCCCCTGCCGAAGTCGAGCACTCCAACTTACGGTCTCTTCCGGAACCTCGCCGCTTCCCCCTTCCATTCCGTATACCCACTGCTCGACGTACTTCTCCATTCGCAGTCGACCGATGGTCCAGCCTGCAAGGATGGCAATCAGCAGTCCCGTACCTGCATAAATGGCGGCTATCCGCCATCCGAACAAGCCGAACAGCAGGACTAGCGCGACTTCATTGACCATCGGGGCGGAGACCAGGAAAGAGAAGGTCACTCCTAATGGAATACCCGTGGTGACAAAGCCGATGAACAGGGGAACCGCTGAACAGGAACAAAAAGGAGTCACTACGCCGAGCAAGGCGGCCAGCACATTTCCCGAAGACTCGCGCCGGCCCGCGAGAATGCGGCGGGTGCGTTCTGGAGTAAAGAAGGAGCGCACGATGCCCACACCGTAGACGACCAGCGTGAGAAGCATCAGAACTTTCGGAAGCTCGAACGCAAAGAACTGGACGGCGGACCCGAGGCGCGTCTGAGCGTTTAGGTGCAAGAGGCCGTATGTGAACCAATCTGCGAAGGCACTTAACCTGGAATACAGAAACACCCATGCCACTATTCCAATCAGAGGAACGGCTGCCCAAGTAGGCTTAGCTGCCCTGGCGACATCGCTTCGTTCCACACCGAGAGAGCACACCACGGGGGTAGCATCGGAAGATTTCATCGCTATCAACTTTCCACGCCACTCAAACGAGTCGCCGCCATAGTTTTCCCAAGCGTCGTCACGCCCTTTTCCTGCTTCGGGCTAGGTCGCCAGCAGTTTTTCGGTCGCGTTGCAGCGCAGGCTCCTCACAGCTGACTTCCCGTAAGAACCGGTGCAGGATCGTTTTTATCGGCGAGTCGGGCTCCAATAGTCGATACACCACCCGTGACCCATTCCGGCATGAAGAGACGAGGCCGGAAAACCTTAACCGCGTCAAATGGCGGGACACCGTTGGTTCATTCAGCCCCAAAACCGCTTGCAACTCGCAGACGCAAAACTCACCCTGTTCGAGCAGGTTCAGAATCCGAAGCCGGGTCGGTTCGGCTACGGCCTCAAGCAAGTGCGCCAGATGAGTAGGCGATTCGGGTTGTGGATATATTTGCATAAGCGTATACACATATAATATTCCGCCTTCCGGCTTATGCTGTGACGGGCGTCACGTGGGATGGTGATTCGAATTCAGAAACGGGACATTACGCGGAGAAGGCTCCCTTCTCGTGTCCAAACAACTCGCTTTCCAATAACCCAGTTGGAACCGCGGCACAGCTCATCTTGACGAATGTGCGGTCCTTGCGCCGGCTGCGCTCGTGGATGGCGCGCGCGATCAGTTCCTTACCGGTGCCTGTCTCTCCCATCAGCAGAACGGTCGCGTCGGTTGGGGCCACGGTCTCTACCTGCTGTAGCACCTTCTTCCATGATGGGCTTTCTCCGACGATTTCGTCGTACGTGTATTCCGCGCGAATCTCGTCTTCTAGGTAATCCCTTTCCTCATTGAGCTGGTTCTTGAGGTCGGTGATCTCCTGAAACGCCAAGGCGTTTTCAACCGCAGTGACGATTTGCAGTGCGACTTGGCTTAACAACTCCAATTCGTCGCGATCAAAAGCCTCTTCTTGAAAGCTGGCGACGTTCAGAACACCGATCGAACGATTTTCACGCTGCAGAGGCACCCAGCATGCCGACCGGATTCCCTCCGAAAGCAGCCACTGCGTTATGTCGGCCGGAAACCGCCGGCTATCGAGGCGATGTACCAACAAGGGCTTGCCCGAACGCATGGCAAGGCCGTGTGGGGAGCCATCGCCGGAAAAAATGACCTGTTCACGAATGAGGCCGCTGCTCTTCGGGAAATCCAGGGCGTAAAGGCGGAATTGCCTTGCCTCGGGATCGTAAAGGCTCAAGCTGGCATAATCGTGCTTCACCAGGCGTTGAAGGGAAGTCGAAATCTCCCGCAGCAGGTCGTGCAGATCGCGATGGGTGGCAAGAGCTGCGCCAATTTCCAGCAGCAGTCGAAGACGCCCGGCTTCCAGTGCCGATCCGGCGCTGCTTTGCCCAGGGTTGTCGGTCCCGGAGCTGAGATCAACAGGTCCCGCAGCTGACTGTGCCTTCGTTGCCATGCCTAAGAGCATTTTATCGCCCACCGCGCGCTCAAAGAATCGCCCAAAAGTAGCACGGTTAAGATGCCGGACCAGGGGACCAGACGCAGTTCCGAAGAGGATGTCACCATCCGCTCAAGAAATGCTTCAGGGATGGTTCCTGGAGCGGACATCGTTCATACTTCTAGGGTGACCTCAGACCTCCGTGCCCGCACTACCCGCACTCAGAGCTTGGGTCGTTTGCGCAATGCCGCCGTTTTCTTACTGATTTTTTGCGCTTTACCAGCGACGCTGGGCGTGGCAGCTTGGGGGTTCTATCGTTTCTGGCCACGCAAGCTCGTTATTCGCACGGGATCGGCTACGCCCATACCGACCTGGCAGGGAGCACGGCTCCGCTTGATTTCGCCTACCGGATATCTGCTCTCGGAGGTCGGAAGGTATGGTGACGAACTTACAGCTTACCTGTATTTTGAATACCTCCGCAGCCTGAAGGCAGTTGATAGCTCGAAGGTCCTGCTCACGACCAGCGAACTCCCATCGGGCACCGTTTACCGCGTCTACCTGGCACTGGATAGCGACCTGCTGACCACCATTCCCTATTTGGCTGACCTTCAGGCTCATCGCTTAGTTACATCATTCGAAATGGCGGACGCCAACGCCTACCGCCTGAAATATGCGCAAGCGCAGACAAGATTATTTGTGGCAGCTTATGATCAGCCCATCCGCCGCAAACTGCGATCGCTGCCGCGTCCTGAACTGAGAAGCAACCTTGCCCGATTCATTCTTTTCAAGTCAAAGACAGACCGGCGCATTCGCCTGCAAATTAAACCCGTTCCGTCGTACCTCTCCCAAGCGGAGGCGCGTGATTTGGCCGCAGACATACTGGCAGTCGCCGATTTCTACGACCTGCCTCTCGATTTCTTCCTCGGGATCGGCGCTATGGAAAACAACTATATGGACGTGCGCGGAGACCCGGAACACTCGGTTTGGAAACGCCATGCTCAACCGGGGGACCTCGTGATTCGGCGTCGCGGAAACCGGGTCCTCGTTCGCAACTACTCTATCGGTGTGTGGCAAATCACGCGTGAAACCCTGCGATATGCCCACAGTCTCTACGTCAGAGACAAACGCGATTATTCCAAGCTGCCGGGACGCCTCAGGCCGCCTCGAGACCTGAACTTCGACAATGTCAACCCACATGTCCTAACCACCTACGCTGGCCTGCTCTTCCGGCAACTGCTCGACGAGTTTGATGGCAATGTGCAGGAGGCGGTCGGCGCCTACAATGGCGGAGCTGGTAGCCCGAACGTCCACTACGCAGCGGGTGTCCAGCTTGTAGCCGATTATGCGCGCAGGGTACTTACGCAAGCTGCTTATGTAAATGGTAGCGCCATTGCCGATGCCAAGTTGGTCTTCGCGGTTCCGCGGCAGAAGCCGAGTCCAGAATCTTAGGATCGTAACTGCTCGCGGGCGGCAATCTTTTCGCTGGAATCTGCCACCCGACCGGAGGAATGCCTCGGCCACTGACGGATATCCGACTCCCTCGCCGCACGGCAGAGATTTCTCATGCGATGCTGCCGGTCAGGACGCTTCATGAGAACGCCTTCACGGATCGCGTCGGCCACACCTGTCACGTCACTCGGATTAACAAGAATGGCGCCGCTCTGCAATTGCGAGGTCGCGCCGGCAAACTGACTAAGGACTCGTTGCTCCTTCCTCCTCGGCTTGTGCAGCACAGTACTTCTTGGCAACAAAATTCATGCTGCTCTTCAACGGCGTCACCAGACCACGTCTGAGCACAGGTGCAGGGCTGGCAGTACGTGAACCTGAACAAAACTCTCACGGCCAATCATCCCGTTGAAAATCACTCCATATCGGGCCCTAATTCGGCATTGGGTAAAGGGAAAATTACGTGCCTGTCATGTCACCAGCCGCATTATTCCAACAAACCGAGCTTATGCCGCCGCATCTGCGGAACTAAACTGCGAGGTGCGAGACCTGCAATAATCCTTTGAATTTGGGGCCTTGAAACCCGCCAAAATCGAGTACTTGCCCGAATCATTCTCCGGATTGAACTCTGCCGCGTACCACCAAGACAGGACACCTCGCATGTGAGACAACGTCGTAGGCAGTTGGCCCGGGCAGGTGAGCGGCGACCTTCGGATAGCGTGTACCGCGAACTCCAAGCACCAACAGATCGATGCCCAGAGTCGTCCCACTCTCCAAGATGCGCTCTGCCGGGGGACCGAAATCAACTTGGAATTCGGGTCGAACTCCTCCCTCTTTTAAGGCCCAGTGCTTCTCCAGCATGCGCATTCGGAAGAAATCGGCCGCCCGCATTCTGGTTGAGAGCGGCTCCTTCCATACGTCTTCTGCAATGTGCAAGAAAACGAGAGACGCCCGATATTCTTTAGCCAGGAAATAGGCATAGTGCATCGCTGGCTCAGACTCCGCCGAAAAATCCGTCGCATAAAGAATACGGTGCGGGGGCGCCTCGGCCTCCGGGACTATCGAAGCCTGGGGTCCAACCATTAGGACCGGTATGTGGGAGAGCCGCAGGATCTCTTCAGCCGTCGAACCCAGCAGTAATTTTTCAACACCGCGCCGGCCATGGCTACCAATCACAATGGCATTCACATCATACTGTTCCAGCATTGCCGATAACGTTGGCCAGACATCTCCATGATCGATGAGAACTTCGTGGGAAAGTCCCTTCAGAAGGGGCGCTGCGCTCATACCAGCCATTTCGCTCTCGATCACACCGTGCAACTTTTCCAATGCGCTGTCCCGCTCGCTCGGTGGAATCAAACTGTAGGCTTCCGGAGGAATGACGTACGCCAGATAGACAAGCGAACCAAAGTGTCTAGCGATGGCGGCAACATAGGGCAGCGCAGCTCTGGAGGCGGGAGAAAGATCGGTCGCAAACAGAATACGTTGAAACCTAATTTGTTCCATCGGACGACCTTGGCGTCATCTTAACGCGCAAGCGAGACTGGAGAAGACGAAGACCGCTCCCAATATTACCCGAGTGGCTATCCGTGTGGACTCGCGGAATTTACAAAATCAAAAACAATTCTGACTGCCGTATCGCTCACACTCATCTGTTCGGCACGTCTTTAGAGTAGGAGGTTGATGTAGCAATGCCAGCGCCGAGAACGCTTACCGCAGTACCGACTCCGAATCAACAGACCAAACCCGCCGGCGAACTTCAAGAGTACATCCGCCATCGTGCCTTCGAGTTGTACGAGCAGCACGGCAGAAATAACGGCCACGATTTGGATGACTGGCTGCAAGCAGAGTCTGAACTGACTCACCAGAAGTCACCCGTCATTGCCGCGTAGTAACTCGCACTCACGCCTGGCCCACAGCACTTCGAGGGGTTTAACCGTTGAGGGCAACTTTCACTCTGAGACGAGCGCGTGGGCCAGCGGCGTGTCGATTTCACCCCGAACCGAGAGCACTGGGCAATGAGCATGCTGCAACACATAGTGCAGAGTGGTCCATGGCAAGTGCCTCGACACGATCCCCCCGGTGTGAGAACCCATCACAATGAGATCGGCATTCCTGGCCTGGGCTTGGCGAACAATTTCCCTTTCGGGAATGCCAAACTCGACCTCGATTTCGGGTTTGTAAGGCAGATTGAGGTCGGAAGAAACCATTTCCCTCAGTTTTTCCCGACTCTCCTGCTTCCACTCCCGTACCTCGGACGGTGAGATCGGATCACGCTCGATGACATGAAGCATGGTCAAGTGAGCGCGATCCTCTTCTGCCATAGAGACAGCATAAGGAAGGGACCGGCGTGATCCCGAGGAAAAATCGGAGGCATAAAAGATATGCCCAAAGCGCTTGCTTGATTTCAATGAAACATGCGGTCCCACGGTAAGCACCGGACAAGTGGCGTGTCTTATGATCTTCTCCGCGGTCGATCCCAAGATGAGCTTCTTGATGCCTCCATGCCCGTGAGTGCCCATGACGATAAGGTCGATATGCTTGTCCAGCAGCACCTCTGAGATTACATCCCAGCTATCGCCGGACCGTATGATCGATTCGTGAGGCAGCGACTTCAGATCTGCTGTTTTTTCCAGCTTCGCGATGCTCTTTTCGGCGTCGTGCTGGACCGCCTCGGCGATGAGAGGCCCCGACCTACCCACCGCGGCGCTTTCTATTGGAAGAACGTGGATAAGCACCAGCTTGGACTCGTGACGCTTCGAGAGGGCAATGGCATAGTGCAAAGCCTCTCGAGCCTCCACCGAAAAATCAGTCGCTAACAGTATGGTCTTGATTGCTATGCGGGAAAGAGTGGCTTGAGGTGCTATCGCCGGCTCCTCATTAAGCCTGCTGAACAAAGACATGCCCACATCCGCAGCGACGGACGGAGGGCAGTCCCTGAGAGTCACGATCACCATTACTTTTTCGTTTTGCTCACGCAACTGGAAAGACCCTTCGCGGCTGAGGCCGCACCACCGTTTACGGTTTCACAGCCCGGACTTTCACCTGCGTCCCGTCAGGGAACGAATTCGCAGAGAAGTAAACCACGCCATCACGGACGATGCCATTGAGCTCAGGCGTCACAGAGGCGACACCGCCAACCGTTGCTCCTACCGCTGGCGCCTTTTTGGCAATACCGCGATCAATGGCATTATTGGCGAGCCGGTTGGCCTCACGGTTCTTCCCGGGCAATACTTGCTTGATCTCGCAGTAGTCCAGTTTGTCTATGAGCGCCATCGCCTGGCCATGCAACTCCTTCGCGGTGGCAGCGCTGATCTTAGTTTCGCAATTGACCTGCTTTACCATCAATTCGGAATCGCTGAACACTTTCAGGGCCTTGAACCCATGGCCAAGCGTGTAATTCAGCGCCGCTAGAAGAGCGGAATATTCTGCATACCTCTCTGAATGACGGCCTAGAAATTCACTCAACTGAGCTACCGGACGGCCGACTTCGTCTTCAATGACGAGGCCGTAGCCCGCCGGTCCGGGATTGCTGCGAGAGTCCCCGTCGATGTAAGCAACCAGATAGCCTTGCTCCAGGTTGCTAATAGCACCGCCGATGAACTCCTGTGAGCGATAGCGCGATTTCTTGGGGAAAGGACGTAAGGCCATGAGCGGTTTAACCCCTCATTCAGAATTTTCACTTTGTTCTACGAGGTGCAATATTACTGGTCGTGCGAGTCCAACGCACTTATTTTCTATTGGGCCAGTGCGCGGATCCCGTTCTTGGCCTTCTCTTTCTTGGCCAACAACGGGGCGCCAGCAGGGTCGAACATCCGATAGGCCAGCAGTTTGATACGGTCGTTCACAAGGAACCACGCCAGGGCGTAGCCCCAAACGAAGATCGCCCAACCCCAACCAAGCGGCGTCATGAAAACCCCATACACTGCAATCAGAGTAGCTAACGTTTGCGTGCCCAGCACAGCAAGCCACAGAATCCGTGCCGGCCGGATGGACCAGAAGGGGCCTCGCGTGCGCGTCAGGAAAATGGTGAGATGTCCAGCCACGGAGAGCTTCAGATACATCAGTGTCTGGATATGCGCGCGGTCGAGATGAAATACGCGTTCGCCCAGGTAAAAGAGGCCAAACGCGGCCACTACCCCGATGACGCCCAGCACTGTCGAGATTCCCAGCACCAGGCGCATGTTCCAGGCCTCCGGCTTGTCCTTGTAATGAACATTGTCATAGGCGATAGCCAGGATGGCTCCGTCATTGAGCAACGCCAGCATCACGATCATCACCGCGGTCACGGGATAGAAGTTGAACACTAGAATCGACAGCGTCATGAAGAACAGCACACGCAACGTTTCTGCGATGCGGTAGATGGCGTAGCTGTTCATCCGCTGGAAAATCTTTCGACTTTCCTTAATCGCATCGATAATCACCGACAGGCCAGACGCGAGCAGAACAATGGAGGCAGCGGCGCGGGCCGCGTCCGTCGCGCCCGAAACCGCGATGCCGCAGTCGGCCTTCTTGAGCGCCGGGGCGTCGTTTACTCCGTCACCGGTCATGCCGACAATATGGCCGAGCTTCTGCAACACATCCACGATGTGGAATTTATGTTCGGGGAATACCTGCGCGAATCCGTCGGCTTTTTCGATGGACTCCGCCACCTGCGCTGTCTCGTTAGCTTTGGTAGCGGCAAATCCACTCGCGTCGAGGATGTTCGTACCCAGCCCCAGTTGCCGAGCAGTTTCGCGAGCGATAGCGATTTGATCGCCCGTGACCATCTTGACGTCGACGCCCATCTGCCGGGCGCTGGCGATGGTTGCTTTGGCCTGCTCGCGGGGCGGATCGAATAGTGGCAGTACCCCAACGAACTGCCACTTGCCTTCCAGCTCCGCCCGGGCTACGCCTAACGAACGAAAGCCGCGGGCCGCGAATTCGTTGACCGCTTTCTCGACCGCGGGCTTTACCTCAGCGGTGTTGCTCGACATCTCCAAAATCACCTGCGGCGCACCCTTGGACACCTGGAACTGCTTTCCATCCGGCGCCTTCACAGTAGCTTCGGTGCGCTTATGTACGGGATCGAATGGCTGAAAGTGGAGCACCTGATAATCCTTCAGGACTTGATCGTTTTTCAGGCCTCCCATCACGGCCAGGTCGATGGTGTCGTTATCTTCGGCTCGCGAAGCCAGGGCGGCGTCAAGGATGACCTGGCTGGAAGGAATACCGTCCACGCTGAATGGATCGCCTAGCGTCAGCTTGTTTTGAGTGAGGGTGCCGGTCTTGTCCGAGCACAATACGTCTACGCCAGCCAGTTCCTCGATCGCCGCCAGCCGGGTAACGATCGCTTCCTTCTTCGCCAGTAGACGTGCCCCGACTGCCATAGTGATGGAGAGCACCGTGGGCATCGCCACGGGAATCGCCGCTACTAGCAGAACCAGGGCGAACTCCAGTGTGTCAGCCATCGGGTCGCCACGGAACAGCGCCACCAAGAGGATCAGAACGACCAGGCTCACTGCGAGAACAATCAAGTAATCGCCGATCTTGAGCACGGCACGCTGAAAGTGGCTGACAGTACGCGCCTCCTCGACCAGCTGCGCAGTCTTGCCAAAATAGGTGTTGCTCCCAGTGGCGTACACCATCGCGTCGATCTCGCCCTGGCGGATAATCGAGCCTGAAAATAAAGCCTCGCCTGGTTTGCGCTTGGCCGGCAAAGATTCCCCAGTCAAAGCGGACTGATCAACTTCTACCGGATCGCCTTCCAGCAAACGCGCATCTGCCGGCACGATGTCGCCCAGGCGCACGCGGATTACATCGCCCTGCACCAACTCACGGACCGCCGAGGTATCCCACTTTCCATCGCGTTTCACTCTTGCCTGGCTGGCCAGCTTGGCCTTCAAAGCGGCGATCGCATTTCCCGCCTGATGTTCTTCCCAGAACCCAACTACGGCATTGGAAATTAGCAAAAGGAGGATGATGAAAAAATCCGGCCAGTGTCGAACAACCGCTGACAGAATCACTGCTGCTTCGATCATCCAGGGAATGGGACCCCAGAAATAGGTGAGGAATTTCAGGAAGGGATTGACCTTCTTCTCTTCGATTTCGTTGGGGCCATATTGTGCGAGCCGTTTCTGCGCCTCAGCTTCACTGAGGCCAGCCGGAGATGACCCCAACAGCTTTTCCATTTCCGCCAAGGGCAAAGACTTAAGGTCGACCTTCGCGTCCGGGTTCGGGGCCTTCGGCTGGCCGCTCTTGACTTCCCCAGGCTCCTTCGCATCCATTCCGAATTACTCCAATTCCAGCTCCGATCGCCGGGCCGAAGCACCGCGCAGACCGTTTCCGGTTGCTAATCGAGCTCGTGCATGCTCGTTTGGGTCGCTCGTGGGAGCGGGCTACGATTCGCCTAACCACTTACGCGCCTCAGCAGTGTCGGCTTGATCGAAGTATCGGCTTACTGCTTTTGTGAACGGCTTGAAGAATGTCGCCATGACATGCTGCCATTTCTTATCTCCGACCATCGCGAGCCGTTCGATGTCGGCGAAGTGTCTTATGTCGAACTTGATGTCTTCCCACAACGCGGCGCCGTCCCAGCCATGGAGATCGGTCATATCGAACAGCACGCGCAATTTTCCGTGTTGCCGGAGGAGTCGCTCGAACTCCGGCACGAATTGCTCGTAGTCCTCCTTTATCAGCTTACCGGTGATGCGAAGGACGAGCACCTTACCGCCATTTTCTTCTTTGCATTCAATAGGCATCGAGATTCCCTTTTGCGTTTCTGCCGAACTTGTTTGCTGTGGCTCCTACGCCTTGGCCCCATCCCACTTCCAGTTTCGAACTTCCGGCAGATCCTGGCCGTACTTGTCGATGTATTGCTTGTGCTCGACAAGCTTGTCCTTGAGCTGCTGTTTCAGGTATATGCCCTTCTCACCGGTCTGCGGTACACGATCGATGGTATCCATCACCAGGTGAAAGCGGTCCAGATCGTTGAGCACCGTCATGTCGAAAGGGGTGGTGATGGTGCCCTCTTCCTTGTACCCACGGACATGAATGTTGTCGTGGTTAGTACGGCGGTAGGTCAGGCGGTGGATCAACCAGGGATAGGCATGGAAGGCGAAGATGACCGGCTTGTCCTGGGTGAAAAGTTCGTCGAAATCCGTATCGCTCAACCCGTGCGGATGCTCGCTTTGCGGCTGCAATCGCATGAGATCGACGACGTTAACGACCCGGATCTTCAGATCTGGCAGATGCTCGCGCATGATGGAGACGGCGGCAAGAGTCTCCAGCGTGGGCACGTCGCCACAGCAGGCCATGACCACATCGGGTGCGACGTTCTGGTCGTTGCTGGCCCACTGCCAGATTCCGATACCTTCGGTGCAGTGTTTCACAGCAGCGTCCATCGTCAGCCACTGCGGCGCAGGGTGTTTGCCCGCGATCACAAGATTGACGTAATGGCGGCTGCATAAGCAATGGTCCATTACTGATAGCAGGCAGTTTGCATCCGGCGGAAGGTAAACCCGCACAACCTCGGCCTTCTTGTTCACGACATGGTCGACGAAACCGGGATCCTGGTGAGTGAAGCCGTTATGATCCTGGCGCCAGACATGCGAAGCCAGCAGGTAGTTTAATGACGAAATCGGTCGCCGCCAGGGCAGGTGCGACGTAACCTTCAACCACTTGGCGTGCTGGTTGAACATGGAATCGACGATGTGGATGAAGGCCTCGTAGCAGTTGAAGAGTCCATGCCTTCCGGTAAGAAGGTACCCTTCAAGCCAGCCTTCGCATTGGTGTTCGCTGAGCATTTCCATCACTCGCCCGGTGGGCGCGAGAAACTCGTCATTTGGCCGGGTCGCGGCGTCCCATTGGCGTTTCGTAACTTCGAAGAGTGCCTCGAGGCCGTTGGAGAGCGTCTCGTCCGGGCCGAAGACACGGAAATTGCGTCGCTCAAGATTCAGCTTCTCCACATCGCGCAGGAATCGCCCAAGCACGTGAGTGTCGCCGATGCCGAGTGTTCCCGGTGTGGGCACGTCGACGGCGTAGTCGCGGAAATCCGGCATCCGCAGGTCGCGGAGCAGAATGCCGCCGTTCGCATGGGGATTGGCGCCCATCCGTCGTGTGCCCTTCGGCGCAAGTTCGGCCAGTTCCGGTTTCAGGCGGCCCTGTTCATCGAAGAGTTCTTCCGGGCGGTAACTCCGTAGCCAGTCTTCCAACAGCTTGAGGTGCTCGGGATGGGTAGCCGGGTCCGAAAGCGGAACCTGATGCGCACGGAAGGTACCTTCAATTTGCAGACCGTCCACCACTTTCGGTCCCGTCCATCCTTTAGGGGACTTCAGGACGATCATCGGCCAGCGGGGACGCGCCAAGTTGCCGTGAGCGCGGGCGTCCTGCTGGATTTTCTTGATCTCCTCCACCACGGTGTCTAGCGTGGTGGCCATGGCCTCGTGCATCAACTCTGGCTCGTGACCCTCGACAAAGTGGGGCGTCCACCCGTAGCCGCGTAGCAACTGGTCTAATTCCTCATGCTCGATTCGGGCGAGGATGGTCGGGTTGGAAATCTTATAGCCGTTGAGGTGCAGGATTGGCAGCACTGCCCCGTCTGTGGCTGGATCGAGAAACTTGTTGGAATGCCAAGCCGTCGCCAGCGGTCCGGTTTCCGCTTCACCATCTCCCACGACGCAGGCGACGATGAGATCGGGATTATCCAACACCGCCCCGAAGGAATGGCTGAGCGAATAGCCCAGTTCGCCGCCTTCGTGAATTGACCCCGGGCATTCCGGTGATGCGTGGCTGGGAATTCCGCCGGGAAACGAAAACTGGATAAAGAGTTTCCGAAGGCCCACCTCGTCCTGGCTGATGTTGGGATAAATCTCGCTGTAAGTGCCCTCCAGATAGGTGTTGCCGACAACAGCCGGGCCCCCATGCCCGGGACCGGAGACATAAATCATGTCCAAGTCGTATTTCTTAATGACCCGGTTCAAATGCGCGTAAATGAAGTTTTGCCCAGGAGTCGTGCCCCAGTGCCCCAGCAGCATATGCTTCACATCTGGGAGCGTTAGCGGCCGTTTCAGCAGCGGATTGTCGTAGAGATAAATCTGGCCGACCGACAAGTAGTTGGCGGCGCGCCAGTACGCATCCATGTTCCGAAGCAGTTCTGGGGAAAGAGTTTTCGTCGTCATAGCTCAATTATTCCTTGCCTTGGCAAAGGCCGAGAACGCTGCACACCGTCTTGGCGATCATGCGTTCTTCGTCTGTATGAATAACGCGGACTGTAACTCGGCTGGCCTCGGAAGAAATCACCCCCTCGTTTGCCGTGTTCTGGTTGTCTTCGAGTTCGATTCCGAGGAATTGAAGTTCTTCGCAGATCCGGAGGCGCACCGCAGACGCATTCTCTCCAATGCCACCAGCGAACACCAAGGTGTCCAGCCCGCCCAAAGCTGCCGCGAATGCGCCAATCCATTTCTTGACTTGGTAACAAAACAGCGCGACAGCTTCAGCGGCCCGCGTGTCCTGCCGCTCGAGCTCCAGCAAATCACGCATATCGGAGCTGGTCTCAGAGACGCCGAGCAGCCCAGAGCGGAAATTGACCATCTCGTTGAATTGCTTCGCGCTCATTTTTTCGCTGCGTGCCAAATACCAGAGCAGACCGGGATCGAGGTCGCCGGAGCGAGTGCTCATCGGCACTCCGGCGGTTGGGGTGAAACTCATGCTGGTATCGATGGACTTGCCGTCGCGCACCGCCGCCAGGCTCGCGCCATTGCCGAGGTGGGCGATAATCACTCGGCCGTTCGCCGCTTCTGTTCCGGCCATCCGAGCCAGCTCTTCCATCAGGAACGTATACGACAACCCGTGAAATCCGTACCGCCGGACTCCCAGCGCTTCGTAGTGGCGTGGGATCGGCAATAACCTGGCGACCTGCGGTAAGTCATGATGAAAGGCGGTGTCGAAACACGCGACCTGGGGCAGGTCAGGAAATCGGCGATGAAACGCCTCGGTCAACAGGGTCTCCTCCGGCAGGTGGTCCGGATCGAATGGACTGAGCTGGTGAAGCTCCTCAACCATCTCCGCAGTGATTCGTTGTGGCTCGCTATACTTCGGGCCGCCGTGCACCACGCGATGTCCCACCGCAGCCATCGCGTCCCGCCCAATGCGTGTCTCGATCCAATCCATCAGAGTGCCTACCGCCACCGTGTGGTTGGGCGCCGTCACTGATCGCGAGAAGTTGTCCACCTGCTGCAGGCCTTTCACCCGTAAGGTAGCCCCAGGCAACCCAATTCGCTCCAGAACTCCCTTCAGAATGCGAGGGAGCGAGTCACTGGCCTCAAAGAGAGCAAATTTGATGCTGGATGAGCCGCCATTGATCGTCAGAATGCCCGGGTTAGCTGGTTTCATGAATGTCCGCTTCGTCATGCTCGATCAGAATCACTCCTACCCGACACTTTCGACAGCTCGCTTCTTCATTTGAGTTAGACGTCTTCATCATCGTTGCCATAGGATTTGCGCGGACTCCAACGGAACCGCCACTCCGGTATGATGAGGTATCACTCTCACCGTGTAGTCTCTTGCGAGACGGGCAGTGGATACCACCGCTCGATAGACGCAGCCGCCGCTGGATCCGTCAGCTAGCGGTCGCACGCAGTTCATTCCCACCCGCTCTGGATCGGCGCCGTTGATTCCGTTCGCATAGAGCTCTACCGCGACAGCATTCTGGTCGAGATTTTGCAGAAATATTTCGATTTCAAATATGTGGTGCGCCGCGTCGGTTTCGACCCGCAATTCCCCGAAGTGCAGCCGGTCCCATTCCCGATCTACTGCCTGCCGCCAATCGACCAGTTGCCGACCAACAACGCCTTTGCTCGCCGCCCGCTCACGGTAGGCGGCCGCAGCCGGAAGGTAATGTTGTTCCGTGTATTCGCGCACCGCGCGGTCGGCAGAGAATTGGGGTGTCAGCCGCGCCATGCTTTCCCGCATCCGCTTGATCCATGCGGTGGAGACGCCGCTTTGGTCTCGCGTGTAAAACTCCGGGACCACCTCCGTCTCAAGTAAGTCGCAGAGTGCACTGGCTTCGGCCGCGTCCCAGGCGGGATCGTCGCCATGCTCTCTGCCATCTCCTAACGCCCACCCCACCTCGGGCGAGTAGGCTTCCGCCCACCAGCCGTCCAGCTCGGACAGATTGATGCCTCCATTGACAAGCACTTTCATACCGCTAGTGCCGCAAGCCTCCCAGGGGCGTCGCGGTGTATTGATCCACACATCCACGCCCTGCACCAGCTGCTCGGTTAGCAACATGTCATAGTCGCTCAGGAAGATGACGTGGGGCCGGGTCTCTGGTTGGCGTATGAAACGTATCCATTCCTGGATCAGAGCTTGTCCCGGCTGGTCTGCGGGATGCGCTTTGCCAGCGATGATGAGTTGTACGGGTCGCTGAGGATTGGTCAGTAGCCGAAGCAGTCGCTGCGGGTCGTGCAGCAACAGGTTCGGTCTCTTGTAAGTTGCGAAGCGTCGCGCGAAGCCCAGGGTTAGCGCGTTTGGATCAAATAGGTGCTTCGCCTCGTCAACCGCCTCAACTGATGCGCCCGAGGCAGCCAGTTGCCGGGATAATCGTTCGCGAGCGTACTCGACGAGCGACTTGCTGGCGGCGGTACGAAACTCCCAGAGGTTGGCGTCCGAGACCTGGCGAATGTCCTGTTCCAGAGTTTCTGTCGTTCCCAGCCACCGGTGCTTTCCACAGGCTTCTGTCCAAAGATCATCAGCCGGGCCAGAGTCCCACGTCGGCATGTGAACTCCATTGGTTACATATCCGACAGGGACTTCATCTTCCGGCCAGCGCGGAAACAGCGGGGAGAAAAGCTGCCGGCTGACTTTACCGTGCAAGCGGCTCACTCCGTTGACCGCTCCACTTCCGCGGATCGCCAGGTACGCCATATTGAAACTCTCCGACGGGTCGTTCGGATTCTGCCGGCCGAGAGCAAGCAGGTCGTGTAGGGTCACGCCGAGTTTCTCTTCGGCGTAAGCCCCGAGATATTGTTCGATGAGGGCGGGAGCAAAGCGATCAAAACCAGCGGCCACGGCCGTGTGGGTAGTAAAGAGATTACCCGCTCGTGTGACCGCAAACGCAACTTCGAACGATTGCCCTGTCTCTTCCATGAAATTGCGGGCACGTTCCAGAACGGCGAATGCCGCGTGCCCTTCATTCAAATGACAGGCTTCCGGTTGGAGACCGAGCGCGCGGAGCAGTCGCCATCCGCCGATCCCAAGCAGGAGTTCCTGCTTGAGGCGCAACTCCGATCCGCCCCCGTAAAGTTCGCTGGTAATGCCGCGATGAGCGGGAAAGTTCGCAGCGTCATTGCTGTCCAAGAGGTACAGCTTCACCCTGCCGACCTGAACATGCCAGGCGCGCAACCAGACCGAATAGCCGGGCAGCGAAATCTCCAACCGCACCCACTCGCCGTTCGGTCGGCGCAGTGGTGTGATCGGCAATTGTCCAGGGTCGTTGTAGGGGTAAAGAGCCTGTTGTGCTCCATCCTTGTCAATTACCTGACGAAAATAGCCCTGCTGGTAAAGTAGCCCCACACCGATCACCGGCACACCTAGATCGCTGGCGGCTTTCAGTTGGTCGCCGGCAACATTCCCAAGTCCGCCCGAATAGATCGGCAGCGCTTCGCTCAGCATGAATTCCATGCTGAAATATGCGACGCAGGTCAAAGGAGCTTGCGGATGCTTTTGCTGGAACCAAACTGGCCTCTCCGCCGCTCGTCGCGTTGCCTGCAATAGATTATCTATTTCCTTGCGGAAAGCCGGGTCGGCGAGCGAGCGCTCGATCTGATCGCGCGAGGCCGTCTGCAGCACGACCCAAGGATTTTGCGTGAGCTCCCACAGCGTGGGGTCGAGGGTGCGCCACACTCCGTCGGTGGCATGATTCCAAGACCAGCGCATGTCCAGGGCAAGCTCTGCCAGGGACTCGAAGCCCTCAATGTCAGTCGGCGGAAAGTGATAGAGCGGATAGCTGAGGCGGTCTTCGCTGCTCATGATTTCACCCTTGGATCCGACGCCACTAATGCTTCGCTCACCATAGTCTGCGCTTCCTCCAAAATCGGTTGCTGTTGGTCCGCCCTCTACCCTCCACGCAGCCCTGTAGATATCTTCAGTTTCTGACGGACGCCACTAGCTTCTTCGTCCGGTCGATCATCTTGTTCTCACCGATATTTCACCCGGGACCCTCCGGCCCAGCTAATATCGAGAATAAGTTGGCGATCGAGAGTTGCGGTTCCGCACAGATGCTCCGGTTGACAATCGCCCCGGTCATGCTCGGTATCGTCAGCCAAGGTGACTCAACAGCCGTGTGCCGCACCCTACCGCCATCATAAGGAGCCAGAATTAGGAAGGCATAAAGATGCCATTAATTTCTGCTTTCCGTGGCAGCGTCAACCTAATTACAAGGCTGAACCGCTTTTTACTCAGCGCCCACGATCCGATCCAGCTCACGATCCGCCATCTCGATCATCTTGTTGGCCGTATTTTGGTTGATTAAGCCATCGTGGACGGCTTGTTCAATCGCACTCCTCTTAGCCGCGATCAACTTCATTTTTGCCGTCTGCATCTCTGGAAGTATTCGTGATGCGTCTTTTCCGTACAGCTCGGTGACCCGACTCTTGGCGCGCTCCAACTGCTCATCAAGCTCCTGACGAAGCTGCTCGTAAGCGGGACCAGACAAAAGATGGTTGCGAAGCATCTCGTCCAGCTCGGATCGTGCCGACGACACCGCGATCTGTTGAACCCGCGCCAACTCATAGTCGTCCTCGCGGGCGGTACTTATGCCGAGCACGCGAAGAAGCGGTTTGATCGCCAGCCCCTGGACAATGATTGTGAATGCCACCACCCCGAAGGTCATGGCCAGGATTTGTTCCCGGTACGGAAACGTCCGCGAGAGGCTCAGTGCCAATGCCAGCGCGAGGGCGCCGCGAATCCCGCCTGCCACTAAGACGTGCTGCCATTTCGCGGGAATTTTGTGCCGGACCAGGTTACTGAAGGGCACCAGACCGTAAACGGAAAGCACGCGTCCAAGCACAACCGTGGCAATTGCTAATAGGGTGGCACGCCAATCGCGCAACAGCGTTCCGACCCGAACTTGCAAGCCGATCAACAAGAAGACCAACGAATTGACGATGAACGACAAGTACTCCCAAAAAGACCACAGAGCGATACGGGTACGCGGACTCATGCTGTTGCGGGCCGCAACATTGCCCAAAGTCAAACCAGCAGCAACGGTCGCGATTACGCCCGAGAGGTGGAGGGTTTGCGCTGCAAGGTAGGAGCCATAGGCCAGCACCGTGGTCAGCGTGATCTCGATAGCGGGGTCATCAATTCTCTGCGAGAGCTTGCTGAAGATGTATCCCAGGGCGACTCCAACTGCTACTCCGCCGCAAACTTCAACAATGAAAGTCTGCACTCCGGTTCGTACGCCGAGAGTTCCTGAGGCGACACCGGCCGCGAGCACCGCGAACAGTGCCGCCGCCGTCCCATCGTTGAACAGACTCTCCCCTTCCACGACGATCGAGAGTCGTTTGGGTACTGCCATTTCTTTGAAGATCGACAGGACCGAGATCGGATCGGTGGCGGCGGTGACCGCACCGAACACCAAGGCCACGAGAAGAGGGAGTCCCAAAAGCCAATGCGCGGCGAATCCCGTCACCAGCGTCGCAACCAACACGCCAACCGTCGCCAGCAACGCGATGGGAAGAGCGTTTTCCCGGAGCTGGCGCACTTGCAGCTTCAGGCTGCCTTCGAAAAGTAAGGCCGGAAGAAAAATCACCAGAACGATGTTGGGCGTAAGCCAATCCGGCTGATTCTTGACTAGCGTCGCCACGATCGGCAGCCGAACAGAACCCAGTACCAGGCCCCCAATTACCAGCGCCACCGTGTACGGGATTCGTAGCCGGCCTGCCAGCACGGCAATGACCGAGGCAGCAATCAGCAGCCATATGAGAAATTCGATCGCGGAGTTTGGGGTCATTGTTCTTTCTTAGAATTCGACATCGGGAGTCGGGTGCACAGAGGCCTCCAGCCTGCGCCTTTCATCTTAACGATGGCTGCAGCGACAAGAGACGAGTCCAACGGCCTCCGCCTCCGACCAGTTCATTCGTGGGTAACCCATGACGCAGCGATGCGCGTGCCATCGGCACACAGAAGTGGTCGGCAAAGTAATCATTCCGGCGTTCGTAAAGAGGCTTAGCTCAGCATCGTCAAGGCATGATCGGGGAATGTTCTCCGCCACCTAAGCCGGGATCCCAAGCCCCAAACCACATGCGACGTCCTCGCTTCTCTTTAATGTTCTTGCTTCTTCAATGCCTTAGCACTTCGGCTCGATTTCGGAGAAATCCGATGATATTGCTGCGTGAAAATATTCCCTGCAGCGTACCGCCGGCGACAACCGGCAATTGATTGATGTCCTCACGGCTCATCAGCTCCAGCGCCTGGATCGCTGGTGTTTCCGGTGTGACGGTTCGAAGCTTGGGCATGGACCGCATCGCGCTCTGAACGCTAGTCTGCTGCCAACGATCCCGATCGATATGCTTGACTTCGTGGGGAGTAATCAGCCCGACGAGGCGTTGGTCCTGAACGACGACGAAGCACCTCCGTCCGCTGCGCAACAAATACTCGTTAACAAAATCCTGCAGGCTCAGATGAGACTCCACAGTCGGACAATCCCGATCCATGATGTCCGCAACGGTTCGACCTCGGAGCTCTTCCAGGAGTTCGACCTGTGTGTAGCTGCTGCGAGCTGCGTCCAACAAAAACCATCCGATAAAGGCCAGCCAAAGACCACCAAAATTCTTGCCGACAAAGAATTGAAACAGGCCGAGCAGGATAAATACGAAAGCAATCCCTTGTCCTACCCGGGCCGCCAGTTCGGTGGCTCGTACAGGGTTGTGATTGATCCGCCAGACGACGGCGCGCAAAACGCGGCCGCCGTCCAAGGGATATCCGGGAATCATGTTGAAGACGGCCAGCATGAAATTGATATAGCCAAGCCAGAGCAGCACCGCGGCTACCGGCGTCTGGGCCTCCACACCTGTTCTCCAGCCCGACAATCGCGCCAGCAGGAGGCAAATAATCCCGATCGCGAGACTGCACAGCGGACCGACAATCGCAATCCAGAACTCGGTCTTGGCGTCGGGAGCTTCCTCCTCAATCTGCGACACCCCGCCCAAAGCGAAAAGGGTAATCGATCGCACGCGCAAGCCCTTGGCCTTCGCGAGCAACGAGTGGGCCAGTTCGTGCAGCAGCAGGGCAACAAAGAACAAAACCGCGGTCACAACCGCCGCTGCCCAGACGACCGGGTCACTCAAGTGTGGCATAACAGCGTGGAAGTGCCCGATAAGCGAAAGCGTGATCAAGAATGCAATGAGAATCCAGCTGTAATGCAGCCCAATGGATATCCCGTTGATGCGGCCAAGCTTAATCTGTGCGTGCATGGCGTTAAGACACCTCAGGAAGCTTTCCCGATCCGTCTTCCCATCGGTACAAAGGACCTACCTGGAAGATGGCGCGATCGAAGAAATAAGTCTTGCCAATTCGAGATTCGCTCCGGCCAGAGTTGGCGGCGCTCAAGGCGCATTCAGTGTTTGACACACCAACCATGTTTCCGCCCAGACTTGAGAGCATTCTAGCTCCTTCGGCCCCGAGTCAAATCAGACTCGGGCTCTTCGTCTCGATCTCACGCCCTTCGAATGGGCGTGTTCGGGCTTTTTACGGAGCGTTGTTCGAAGGCGAGTGGAATACACTGCCATTGTCGGAGAAAGCGACTTGATATCGAACATTGGATTCAGGAGCGTTACAAATTTATTTTGCGCCAAAGTTGCGCAACACAAAGGCGGCGCATTGCTGCTGGACTACGACGGAACGCTGGCGCCGTTCTCCACAGACCGCGACTCGGCTTTTCCTTATCCCCAGGTCCGCGAGATGCTTTCCAAAATTGTCGCAACCAGGGGTACACGGGTAGTTGTCATCAGTGGTCGTCCTGCTCGCGATCTAATTCGCTTACTCGGAGTTCGTCCCCCGCCTGAAGTTTGGGGAGTGCATGGCTTGGAGCGACTTCGACAAGATGGATCAACTGAATCCGTATATCTGGAGCCCCAAGAGCGAGATACGCTGGCTCAAGCCAACGCGTTGCTGGAGCACCTCAACCTGCGTCATTTGACGGAACTGAAGCCCGGCAGTGTCGCCGTGCACTGGCGCGGACTGGATCCCCGTGACGCCGCGAGAGTGCGATATGAAGCGAGCGAAGCCTGGAACAAATTGGCAACTGGAGGCACGACGATCATCCAGGAATTTGACGGCGGACTGGAAATACGTGTTGCGAAAAGAAACAAGGGTGATGCAGTTAAGACGATTCTCTCCGAAGTGGGACGCGATCTTCCGGTGGCCTATCTGGGAGATGACCGAACAGATGAAGATGCTTTTCGCGCCCTCAAAGGCAAAGGCCTCACAATCTTGGTTCGCCCGGAATGGAGAGAAACCGACGCTGACTTGTGGATCAGACCACCTGACGAGCTGCTGGATTTCTTGCGATCGTGGCTGTCCGCATGCGGAGGTGAAGCTTGAACGCAAGCAGAAAGCGGCTGATCGTCGTTTCCAATCGCCTGCCGGTCACGGTATCCAAGGAAGGACGCCACTTGGAAGTTCGACCGAGTTCGGGCGGCCTGGTAACTGCATTGCGTCCTATTGTTGCGGCCGGCGGCGGCTGCTGGGTAGGTGGCTCTGGCGTCGCTTACCGACCTGAAATCCAGAAGATATTGGAAAGAGCCGAACCGGAAAATGGAATACAGCTCATTCCGGTATTTCTCAACGAGGAAGAGCGGCTCAACTTTTATCACGGTTATTGCAACGAGATTGTCTGGCCGCTGTTTCACGACCTGCAGTCTCGGTGCAACTTCGAGCCCACATACTGGAAGGCGTACGTTTCCGTAAACCAGAAGTTTGCGGACAAGGTAGCAACCGTCGCCTCTAAGAGTAGCCTGATCTGGGTACACGACTACCAGTTGATGCTAGTCGGGGCTTTCCTCCGTAAACTGGGACTGCGGGGCAGGCTGGGCTTTTTCCAACACATTCCCTTTCCTCCGCCTGATATCTACGAGAAGCTGCCTTGGCGTGAAGAAATTCTTCGAGCGTTCTTCGCATTTGATGTGGTGGGGTTTCAAACCTCTCGTGATCTGCGCAACTTTGCCAATTGCGTACGCCGGCTCCTGCCTGACATTCACCTTAGCCGCCACGCGCAGAGCTTCGTTGTACAAGTCGAGGGTAGAAGGGTATTCGTTGGCCGTTTCCCAATCGGGATCGACTATGAAGAATTTGCGCGCGAAGCCAGAGAGCGCCAAGTGGGCGAGGATGCCGTGCGGATCCGCAAAGACTTGGGAGACGGGCAGATTGTCCTGGGAGTCGACCGCCTAGACTATACGAAAGGGATACCAGAACGGCTGCGGGTCTTTCAGCACCTGCTCTCGTTGCACCCTGAGCTACATCGCAAGATCACGCTTGTTCAGGTTGTTGTACCGAGCCGGGAAAGTATACCCAAGTATAAAGAGCTCAAACTCGACATTGAACGCCTGGTCAGCCAGATCAATGGTCAGCACGGCGGTCCCGGCTGGGTTCCTGTGCATTACATTCATCGCCATTTAACCCGTCACAGGCTGCTCGCGTTCTATCGGGCTGCGGACATTGCCTTGGTGACTCCGCTGAAGGATGGCATGAATTTGGTCGCAAAGGAATTTTGTGCAGCGCAGGTTGAGAACAACGGGGTTTTGATCCTCAGCGAGTTTGCGGGTTCAGCCGCGCAGCTTCGGAATGGGGCGCTCCTCGTAAATCCGTACCATACTGAAGGCGTAGCGGAGACGCTTTACCAGGCGTTCCGGATGCCTCCCAAGGAGCGTGTGGCAGGGATGCGGAAGTTGCGGCGTCTGATTAAAAGAGAGAATGTTTTTCGTTGGTGCGAGTCCTTTTGTGCTCGCCTCGCGGAGACGGGAGATTCAACTGAGACGCTCGTAAAATAGGACGCTCGTCATTTATCGACGTTCAGCCGGTGGCCGGAACAGATAATCGGATAAGCAGTGTCGATACAATTGAACCGGCCTGCAGTTCCCGAACAGCGAGCATCGTTATGGCGCAGCAAAGCAACCACTGCGCGCAACCGTTATTTCTTTTCGCTAATCACGATCCAAGCGCGGACTCTGTCAACATCGATGCGCATACTGCACTGCTCCGGGGCGATATGGGCAAAGTAGACGCTGAATTGTGACTCCGGACTTGGCAGTTCGCCAAAGTGCATCGGAACTCTGGCAAGATCCTGCTGCTCGTCGTATTTCCCGCTGCTGTCGGTGCTCTTGGAGATGATGAGAGTCCAGCTTTTTTCCTCAGGAACGACAAACAAGCTATAGGCCCCAATTGGAATATCCTTGCCAGCCACCGTGAGAGGCGTATTGGTGAACATCGTCATTGGTTTGCTGCCAGGCGCCCATACCGAGCCGTATGGAATTTCTTTGCCCAGCACCTTCTTCTTAACCTCGAATGCCACACGTTGATATTCCACCGCCACCTGTTTCGCGTTGTCGAAGTTGCAGCTTGCGGTTGCATTCGAACTGGTGCCCTGAGCAGAAGCCGTACCCGTGGTGAAAAGCAACAGAGCACAAAAGACCGAACAAGAAACCAAGCGATTCATTTTGAGGTCCCCCAGGCTGTCGGTTAGTAACTCGGACAATTTAAGTTTGGGTTGGCGTAGGGCCGTTCCCCTCGGCCTGCGTCCTACGCGATGGCCCAGACATGATCGTGAGCCTCGGCAACGGAAAAAGTTTACTCCTTCACGCCGGGGGCTCGGACTATTTGCTAGAGGTAGGGTTTCTTGGAATCATTTCGCTCGCCAGCCATGGCAAGCTTCTGCCGGGTTGCGGCCTGAGGTATGCTGGTGCTATCTGCATTGTGACCTATGGCCCGTCTTGCACCTGCTGCGCTGCGTGCCGCCTTCCAGGGCCTGTTTCGCCCGGGCTCCGAAGTACTCGACGAAGTATCGGAAGGGCGCCAGTTCGACGCGCTTTACTTTTCGATGCTCGTGTTTGGCTGCCTCATAGCGCTGTTGGGACTGCTACTCAACAGTCCAGCTGTGATCATTGGAGCAATGCTCATATCCCCACTCATGGGGCCGATCCTCAGCTGCGGGCTTGCGCTGACTCTAGCCGACGGAAATCTCGCTAAGAAGGCCGGGCGAAATCTTGGATTCAGCGTGGTGGAGACCATTGCGATTGCGGCGCTTGCCACCTGGCTGTCACCGCTTAAGGATGCCACTCCCGAGATCCTCGCTCGTACAAATCCTAACTTGATGGACCTGTTGGTCGCCTTCTTCTCCGGTGCGGCCGGCACATTGGCACTGTGCTCCCGCAGGTCGGGTCTTACGATCGTCCCCGGCGTCGCAATCGCGACTGCGGTCATGCCTCCCCTCGCCACGGTCGGGTACGGAATAAGCACAGGCCAATGGAGCGTTGCTACAGGCTCATTCATGTTGTTCTTTACCAACCTGGCATCAATCATCGTGAGCGCCGATATCGTATTTCTGCTCGTTGGAGTTCGCCAGGAGCGTGTCACCCTGGGACAAGAAGCGAACTGGTGGGTGCGCCATCGGATGGCCGTCTCGTGGTGTATTCTCTTCGCCCTATCGGTACCTTTGATCAAGACCCTCATTCGCGCCGCCGATCAAAGACGGGTGCACAATGAAATTCGTTCCACTCTTACGCAAAAGCTCAATCATCCGGGAGCAAGCAGACTGGATGATGTCTCAGTACAACTGGATCAGGGCTCTGTTTCTGCTGAAGCCACGGTGGAAACCGCCAAGCTGATATTGCCAGACGAGGAAAAGAAACTCGAAGAAAACCTGTCTCAGCGAATAGGACGGAAAGTCGTCCTCCGTCTGGATCAGATCCAATTGGCTCAGGCGCCAAAAGCTCCCGTCGTTCCCGTTGTACGCCACGATTATGTCGCGGGAGGAAAGATAAGACCGACTACCGCAGAGACGGGACTCACAATTGACGAGATGCTACAACGAGTAAAGACCTCGGCTCACGAAACCTTGCTTCCAACCCTTCATGCGGCGGGAGTTCAAGCTTTCGATATTTCGTCGGTGGGCGAAGAAGGAGGTGGCAAGCTGGCGATCAAGCTGAAAGGGAGCTATGAACGACAGGTTCCTGCTCTGGTCGCATGGAAGGTGGTCTGCACTTCCGCCGCAGAGAAGTTCAATCTCCCGGTTCGCCTGACAGCCACCATGTACCTACCGTCGTCGGAAATCACCTGGATTCGATATCGCGGGCAGGAAGTACGGCCGCCTTCCTCCGAGCTTCGCCATGCCCGGCGGGTGCTTACCGCTTGGAAAAAGCAGAATCTGGACTACGGGTTCGTCGTTCCGGGGGATCGTGATGCCAAACTATTTGCTCAGCGCGTCGAGTATCTGCAATCTCGCTTAGGAGAGGGACTAGGGGTGCCCGGACAAGTCACGAATGCGGGAGACATAGCGCAAGAAGCGGTCGGAATGGTTCCTATCCAACTCATCGATGTTTCCACAACGCCCAGCCCCGTAGCTGCGCCCTTGACGAAGTGAACCATTAGAGCTCTCGATTCGCCCGAATGCGCAGCAGCAGCCTGAACGGAGCGCCCCAATTTGGGATACACCTCACGATAGAGACAAATCGTAACTTCTTCTTTATGACTTCTTTATTTTAGGAACCTAGAATTTTTCGTTGGCGCCCATCGACAAGTCCATTCGCGACTGCACACTTCCGAAGAGGTGCATGTATGCTGCAAGGTTCGCTTACTAAGGCGTTAAAATCGCGCGGAGTCTCCCGGCGCGATTTCGTGAAATTTTGCAGCTCGATGGTCGCGATGCTTGCACTCCCGCCGCGATATGTCTCCGCTGTCGCAAAGGCGCTTAGCGGGACAACGAAGCCAATCCTGGTTTGGCTTGAATTTCAAGACTGCGCCGGAAATTCCGAATCCATGCTGCGGAGCGGCGATCCCACGGTCACAGACTTCGTGCTGAATCTCTTGTCATGGGAGTATCACGAACTGATCATGGCAGGAGCCGGCCACCAGGCTGAGGAAGCGCTGGAGCGCGTCGTTCAGGAGCACAAGGGTGAATTCATCGCCGTGGTGGAAGGCGCGATCCCCACCGCCGATGACGGCGTCTACTGCACCATCGCAGGCAGGACAGCTCTTGCAATCGCCGACCACGTTTGCCGTAACTCAGCCTTCAACATTGCGGTGGGTGCGTGCGCCTGGGACGGCGGTCTGGTTCGTTCCAATCCCAACCCGACCGGTGCCATTGGCTTGCAAGAAGCGGTTCCGGGCGTCAAGGTGTTGAATCTGGGCGGGTGCCCGCATAATCCCGCCAACACCGCGGCTGTGCTTGTTCACTATCTGACCTTCCACGAACTTCCCGCTCTGGATCAATACGACCGGCCGCTGTTTGCGTACGGCAACATCATTCACGACCAATGCGAGCGGCGAGCCCACTATGATGCAGGACGCTTCGTGGAGGAATGGGGCGACGAAGGTCACCGAAAGGGCTATTGCCTCTACAAAATGGGGTGCAAGGGGCCAGAAGCTACCTATAACTGCCCGGTTGTCCGCTGGAATGGAGGGACCAGTTGGCCGGTAAAGTCAGGTCATGGATGCATTGCCTGCGCTTCCTATCGCTTCTGGGATACGAAGTCACCGTTTTACAAGCGATTGCCGTCGGTACCTGGTTTCCCTGCTGACGTGGACGCGGGAACGATAGGCCTGGTGCTGACCGGTGGCATGGCGACCGGCGTCACCTTACATGGAATCGCCAGCATGGCACGGGCGCAAATTCGCCCGCGCGGCGAAGAACCGGCGGGTGGACCTACTGAGATCGCCAACCCGAGTGGTCTTGTCGAGCGCGAAGGACCACCAGAAAAATCATGATCCCGGACTCATCGCTCCCCAATCAGGTATTTCGCCGTCGCAGTAAATCCTAAGGATCTCTTGTGCGGACTCCGACTTCGCCTAAATCGGCCCTAGGTCGCTTCCCCAAAGGTGAACTGGTGCGGACGTACGTCTGGGAGAAGCCGGTTCGAATCGCTCACTGGCTGATGTTTTTTGCCTTCGTCTCGCTTTCGTTCACGGGCCTCTATCTACACCGCCCATTTTTACTCGCCTCCGGCCATGGGTCTTTCCTCATGGCCAAGATGCGATTCGTTCACGTGGTCTCGGGATTTGTACTGATCGCAGCATTTGCGTTGCGGGTGTATTGGTTTTTTAGGGGTAATTTCTGGTCAAGATGGTACGCCTACATCCCCATCCATCGGGAGCAGTGGGAGGGCATCGGAGAGATGTTGAAGTTCTACCTCTTCATGCGCTTCGATCCCGGGCGCCGCACAGGTCACAATCCGCTTGCCGCATTGTCCTACGCCATTATCTACTCGCTAATCCTGGTCGAGATTCTGACTGGCTTGGCGCTGTTTGACCAGGTATTACACAATCCGGTCCTGCACCAATTCATGGGCTGGCTGCCTCAGTTCATCGAGCTCCCGTACCTTCGCCTGATTCATTTCTTTCTGATGTACGTGTTTTTCGCGTTCATCATCTTCCATGTCTACGCATCGGTTCTGGTATCCACAGAAGAAGAAAATGGGCTGCTGGACAGCATCTTCTCCGGGTGGAAATTCATGCCGGCCGGCGCGCTGCGAAAGGAAATCGCGAACATTCCGGAGGCCCGGCGCTTTGCAAAACGCTATCAATTATTGCCTTCCGGCACGCCCGACGAGATGCATGCAGGAAAGGCACCGCGGCCTCGCCCCGGTCCTACTCCGATTACGCTCTATCGCAACCTGATCAGCTACATCGGAACCGGAATTGCTGCCATAGGCGTTCTGGTCTTCGCCGTACTGATGGCCTATCACACCATCGGCGGCGGCGCGATGGTCCAGCCCTACGGCGATCTGGTCATCTTCCTCGTCCCTCCAATTTTCGTAATCTTTGGCGCCGCTATCGTGCTCTTCGGGATGTATATCGAGTGGATCCGCTGGCGAATGAATAAGCCCCGCTCGTTCAAGCGTTATCCCACCTGGGACTTGAACGTTGCCAGCGAAAGAAATGCGCTGTTGGCGACCGGTCTAGGTGCCGCAATCCTCTTCATTCCCGCGATCTACGGAAGCTTTCAAGCCTATCGCTACACCGACGCGGTGTCATTTTGCGGAACGGTTTGTCATTCTATGACACCGGAATACGTTACCTATCAGCGATCGCCGCACGCTCACGTTGATTGTGCGCAGTGCCACATTGGGGCAGGCGCCATGGGATACGCTCAAGCCAAGGCTCATGGCATCGTCGAGCTAGTAGAGACCATGAAAGACGACTACCCTCGGCCCATTCCGGTACCTGTGGCGGATTTGAGGCCTATTCGAGGAAACTGCGAGCGGTGCCACTGGCCGGCCAATTTCTTCGGCTCTCGCGAGGTGGCGCGGGTGCACTTCCTGGCTGATCAGCAGAACACGCGCTGGGAAATCGACATGTTGGTGCGCGTTGGTGGCGGCGACTCTTCGGATCGGTCCCGCCTTGGCATTCACTGGCATGTGGCAAGCAAGGTCGAGTATGCCGCAACCGATGCCGAGCACCAGAACATTACCTGGGTACGAGCCATCGATCCGACAACTGGTATCTCAAAGGTCTACACCTCGCCATCCTATGCTTCCAAGGCGCCTCTTGAAATTCGAACCATGGACTGCGTTGACTGCCACAACCGCCCGAGCCACATCTTTCAATCGCCGAATCAGAGTGTTGACTTGGCCCTCGCTGAGGGGCGCATAGATCCTTCCACCCCGTTTATCAAACAACAAAGCGTAGCGGTGCTGGCAGCGACTTACACTAATCGCGAGCAAGCGATGCAGGGAATCGAAGGCTCACTGCGCAGTTATTATCAGAAACATTATCCTCAAATTTTCGAAGGCCGGCAGGAAGCGCTTGCGGCCGCTATTACGTACCTGCAGAACACCTATAACAACTATTACTTTCCGTCGATGAAAGTTCGGTGGGACACATATTTTACGAACAGCGGCCATTTCCATTCTGTCGGATGCTTCCGCTGCCATGACGGTCAGCACAAGAGTGTCGACGGAAGCGTCATTCCCAATGATTGCGGTGAGTGCCACACCATCATCCGGCAGGGCAAACTTGGCAACATGGAGGTCGCAAAAGGGCCGGAGGGACTGAAGTTCCAACATCCCGTGGATATCGGGGGTATTTGGGCTACCCAGCCGTGTAGTTCTTGCCATACCGGAGGCTCGATGTGAGAAATTCACGCCTCACTTTTGCGGGCACTGCGGGATCACGACGTTGCTGCCAGCTGTTGTGGTTTCAGGCGGGCGCGAACGGAACAGTTTCTATAAGGATAGGCTGACCTTTGCAAGGGTCGGGAAGCGCGATTTCAGTAAACAGTGCAGTTTTGAGAGGTGCACATGGACGGGAAAAGAGCTCTTAGGATCATTGCTTACATGTCGATCTCAGTCGGCATCGGTATCCTCAGCCGTGCGGCTTGGGGATTTGTCATTTTCGGCATTCTAGTCTTGCTCGATAATTTTGTCTTCAAGAGCAGCCCGCCTCCGGCGACGCCGGTTGCATTCGAAGACGAATCAGAGCCGGCAGCGCCGGTGGGGCGCTTGAAATGAGCCGAATAGGTTAGAACCGAAGCCCGTCTACATCCGAGATCGACCTGGCGCCGGATGAAACCGCATACACGCCGACGACTCTTGATGAGCGGTTTGGCTATTACTCGATTGTCGCGAAGTACTAAGTAGCTAAGACCAGGCGGAGCCACGCCAGCAGAGAAGATCGACTCATTAGAAAGTTGCGACTTGGAGGACGGAATGGCACGGATTGTAGTGGATCCAGTAACCCGCATAGAGGGGCACCTCCGCATCGAAGCTCAAGTCGACGGTGGCCTGGTGTCGGATGCATGGAGTTCAGGGACAATGTTCCGAGGCATCGAGCTGATTCTGCGAGGACGCGACCCGCGAGAGGCTTGGATATGGGCGCAACGGATCTGCGGAGTTTGCACGATGGTCCATGCCTTGGCGTCGGTGAATGCGGTCGAAGACGCACTCAGCATTGAGGTGCCTGACAACGCGCGTCTCATTCGCAACATCATTGCGGCAACTCAGACGATTCAGGACCATGTCATCCACTTTTACCACCTTCACGCACTGGATTGGGTGGACGTGGTTTCGTCTCTCAAGGCAGACCCGTCAGCGACTTCGAGGCTGGCACAATCTATTTCCGATTGGCCGCTGTCAAGCACCCAGTACTTCAAGGGCGTTCAGGACCGCATCCGCACGCTTGCCGAGAGCAAGCAGTTGAGTCTGTTCGGTGCCGGATATTGGGGGCATCCCGCTTATCATCTTCCGCCGGAAGCAAATCTCATGGCGGTGGCACATTACCTCGAGGCGTTGAATTTCCAAAGGGAATTCATCCGCATTCACGCGGTGCTTGGCGGCAAGAATCCGCACCTTCAGACCTTTCTCGTCGGGGGTATGGCCACGGCAATGGACCCCAACGAGCCCGGAGCCACGATAAATCCCGAGCGAATGGATTTTCTGGTCCAGGTGGCGAAGTCTGCCCAACCATTTGTAAGACAGGTGTACATTCCCGATGTGCTGGCGATCGCCGGTTTTTATCGCGATTGGTTCGGACGCGGCGAGGGCCTCGGGAATTTCATGTCGTATGGCGGCTATCCGCAGGGCTCGGTCTACGACTACGCAGCATATTTCCTGCCACGCGGCATCATTCTGAACCGCGACCTTTCCAAAGTCTATCCGGTGGATCCAGGGAACATCACCGAGTATGTCGCTCATTCCTGGTATCAATATTCGCGAGGGAACCAGGTCGGCTTGAATCCATATGAAGGCGAAACCAACCCGAAGTACACGGGGCCGAAGCCTCCTTACGAATTTCTTGAGGTGGACCAAAAGTATTCGTGGTTGAAAGCTCCGCGCTATGACAACAAGGCAATCGAGGTCGGTCCCTTAGCCAGGTTGTTGGTCGCCTATGCCTCCGGCCAGCCCGAAGTCAAGGCGCTGATCGACGCAACGCTGGCGAAGCTCAATGCTCCGCCGGCGGCACTGTTTTCGACCCTAGGCCGGGTCGCGGCGCGGGCACTCGAAACGCAGATTCTCGCGGACCGGCTTGTAGGCTGGCTCGAACAACTTCGCAACAACATGGCGACGGGGAACCTAGGCATCTTTAACGGCGACAAATGGGAACCGAGTTCCTGGCCCCAAAACGCGCGGGGATTCGGCTTCTTCGAAGCTCCACGCGGGTCGCTGGGGCACTGGGTGGAAATCGAGAATCAGGCGATCAAGAATTATCAGGCGGTGGTGCCTTCTACCTGGAATGCCGGCCCGCGTGATCCATCTGGCCAACGTGGCGCGTACGAAGCTGCGCTGCTGAAGACCCCTATTGCCGAACCAGAACGCCCGCTTGAGATTCTGCGCACTGTACACTCTTTTGATCCATGCCTGGCCTGTGCCGTGCACGTGGTGGACGCACGCGGGCACCCGATACCCGTCCTGAAACAGGAAGATGAGGCAGTCCGTTTCCTTTGCGAATCTGAGCGAAGCGAGACAATGAAATGATCGACTCGCTTTCCTCGGATACGATGGTCGTTGGGGTGGGCAATACCATCCTGTCCGACGACGGCCTCGGTGTGCATGCCGCACGCCTGCTGCAGTCCGATCCGCGTGTGCCTGCCGGCGTAGAGATTCTGGACGGTGGCACACTCGGTCTTGAACTCGTGCCTTATGTTTCGGATGCATCCCGCATACTCTTCCTGGATGCGGTGGATTCGGGATCATCCCCCGGAACCTATGTGCGGATGACCGGAGGAGAACTGCTCGGCTTATCGGGCGGATTTAGTGTCCATCAGTTGGGCATCGCCGACTTGATTGCGGTTCTGGCACTCGCCTCGACTAAGCCTCAGGACATCGTCGTCCTTGGCGTGCAGCCCGCAAACACCGATTGGGGAACGTCATTATCCCCTGCGGTAGAGGCCACACTCACCCACTTAGTTGAGGCGGCCTTAATACAGTTGCGACAGTGGCAGGAGTCGGCGCACGATGGCCGGGTCACTTGAGAAACCCTCGTGTACGCCCAAGCGGTTTCGAACATAGACGGTTGAATCGATGCATCCGCATCGGACGGCGACCTCTGGTTTCCAGGATGTTTGGTTTCCACAGGAGCAATCAATGGAAGACGACGAGCTAAGGCAACACCTCTTGCTCATTTGCCGAGCGCTCCGGAGCAGTCGTTGGTCATAAGTGGCCTAGGCGGCTCTTTACTGGCGCTTCGTTTGACATTGCTGGTAGATGATGAGGCAAAGAAAGCGCATGAAGAAGCAGAGAAGCGGCTCTCTGATCGCCCGGCAACGACATCAAGTCTTTCCTCCGAAATCCTCGAGGAACTCGATGTGCTGATTCTAAAACTGCTATCCAGCTAAAGCCCATCCAGCTCTGCTTTAACCGGGATCAAAAGACATGCTCGCCTGCCGTATCCGCTTTGCGTGCGCCTCAGCCGACCGAATGGCACACGCTAGAATGTCCCTCAACTGGGACGACGATGAGTGCGATTTCCGACCGCGAGAGAAACCAAGACCTCTGAGAACCTCGTGATTCTCGGCTCCCCTACCACGTCTGGTTTCCCCGAAGGCAGGTCGTCATCCCCGGCGAAGTGGGGGGGGGCAGGAAGAGCTCTTGCTGTCAGGTGCCGCAACTTGACGCTTTTCGATGTTCGAAAGCGGTGGTATGATTCAGCGCGCCATCTTTTGTCCGCTTAGTTCTGTAATTCTTCCACCAAGCAGCGGAGCCAGGAGACCCAGTATGAGCATCCCGGCGCGAATCCTGCGTCTGCTCGTTTCACTGGCGATAGTTGCCGGAAGCGGTACCCTGTGCATTTCCGTACCGAATGTCCATTCTGCGACTGTCGTCCTCATTTTGCTGCTTGCGACATTGATGACTGCGTATTGTCTCGGCTTCTGGGAAGCCGCTGCAGCGACGGCCATGTCGGCTGCACTTCTCGCCTACTTTTTTCTTCCACCAGTGGGTTGGCCAATCGGGTCGGCACAATACTGGGTGGTCTTCTTCACATTCCTGGCGGTTGCGCTGCTGACAAGCTACTTCACCGCACTCGCGAGGCGCCGTGCTTCGGAGGCAATTGCGCGCCAACGGGAGCTCGAACGGCTGCACGCGTTTGGAAAGAATTTGCCCACCGAAGGAAAGCCCGGATCTGTTGTCGTCGCGTCTCTCGAGGCCCTTGTTCGCTCGTTTGAAGTGGATGCTGCCGCTTTCTACGATTCCAGCACCGGCGAGGTAACCCGTGCAGGACCGAAAGCAATCTCCATTTCGGCGGATGATCTTCGTGCCACTGCCGGTTCCTTCAATTTTTGGAAAATAGGAAAAACTGGCTCGGTGTTGCTCCCGATCCGGAGCTTGGATCGGGTGATCGGCGCTCTGGCTGTACATGGCAAGTTGTCAGAGCTCACCTTTAGAGCGATTGTCGACCGCATTGAGACCGGAATGGACAAAGTCCAAGCCCAGGGAGAGGTGAAGCATGCCGAAAAGGCTAAAAGAGACCAGGAATTTAAGACAGCCGTGTTGGACTCCCTGGTGCACGAGATCAAAACGCCTCTCAGCGTAATCAAGACTGCCGCGAGTTCCCTGCTTTCCAGAGATTCCGACCCTGACAGCCGGCGTGAACTTTTGACCATCATCAATGAAGAGTCTGATCGAATGGACGCCTCTATCAGCGAGATTTTTTGGACAGCACGCATTGAAGCCGGAGAGCTCCAGTCCGGCAAAGGGTCGCACAATGTAGCCCTCCTGATCACCGAAACCCTCCATGAACTCCGGCCATTTCTCGCAGACAGGTCCGTAAGCGTCTCGGTTCCGGATGGCCTGCCCCCTGCTACTTGTGACTTGCATATGATCAAAGGGGTTTTGAGGGAACTGTTGAATAATGCAGTGAAATATTCCCCTTCCCAGTCTCCTCTGAACGTTTCGGTGCAGCAGGTTGGCGATGAGATCACGATCAGCGTGGCTGACTCAGGGATTGGCATTGCCCCGGGTGAAGAGCAACGCATCTTTGAAAAGCACTATCGGGGACGAGTGCCAAGTCCGGGCACAGGGCTTGGACTGGCGATCGCGAAGACCATTGTAGAAGCGCACGGTGGGCGCATTGAGATCAGAAGGCAACCGGGTGGCGGCTCGGTGGTTGATTTTTCGTTGCCCGTGTCTCATCAGGATGCGGCATGAGCATCGCCAAAATACTGGTCGTGGATGATGAGCCGCAAATGCGGCGGGTGTTGCACGCGAGCCTCAAGGCGCATGGGCATGAAGTAGTCGAGGCTAGATCCGGGGAAGAGGCGTTGCGCAAATTAGACGCTGAGCCGTGTGATTTTGTGCTGCTTGACCTGAACATGCCAGGCCTGGGAGGAATGGCCACGTGCCGCACAATGCGGGCTGCTTCGCAACTACCCATCATCGTCGTGTCCATCAGGAATTCTGAGCGTGATAAAGTTGCGGCCCTGAAAGCTGGAGCGGACGATTACGTCACCAAACCATTTGGAGTGCCGGAACTCCTGGCCCGCATCGAAGCGGTAGCCAGGAGGAGACCTGTGGCTGGGAGGCGGCCAAACGTACTCGTATTGGATGACGTGCGAATCGACTTAGAGACACACCGAGTCACGACATCGAATGGGGTCGAGCACTTGACGCCGAAGGAGTTCGAGTTGCTCCGTTACATGGCTTCCCACGCCGGAGAAGTGCTCCCGCACAGCCGATTACTTCAGGCAGTGTGGGGACCAGATCACAGTCATGAAATCGAGTACCTTCGAGTTTTTATCAACCAGCTACGAAGAAAAATCGAACGCGATCCCCACCGCCCTAAATATCTTCTCACTGAGCCGTGGTTTGGTTACCGTTTCGTGTTTCCGGTGCGTCGCAGGCGTTGAGCTGGCCATCCCGCTCCTTATGACTTCCTTATTTCCCGCGACTAAGATTGCCCTCATTGTGGGATCAAAATTTCCGCTGCTGACAGATGCGCACATAGAGCGAACGTTGTCACGAATGTCCTGGTTCCCCCATCGCTGACGCGTCTGCAGCTCATGTCTCAGGGCGAGTATGGGGGCTCAGAAGATACTCGTTGTCGATGACGAAGTGCGGATGCGGCGTGTGCTGCGGGCCACTCTCAACGCCCACGGGTATGGAGTAGTTGAGGCTGCATCCGGAGAGGAAGCACTGCGGCGACTTGCCGATGAATCCTGTGACTTTATTGTTCTCGACCTAAACTTACCCGCTTGGGACGGAATTGAGACTTGCCGGGCGATTCGGGCAGCAGGTCATATCGTTCCCATCATTGTCGTCTCCATCAGAGACTCCGAGGAAGACAAGAGTGCGGCGCAGGAAGCCGGCGCCGACGCTTATGTTACCAAACCATTTGACTTTGAGGAACTCCTGCGACGTATGCGAGCGATGCGACCGTGATAGCCCGGCCTGCCTCGGTAATGCCTGCGCGACCAATCCATGGTCTGCGGTGTGTTTAACTCTTCAAATCCACCTGCCCAGTCCAATTGCACTTAGGACGCAACTAAAGGATTTTGGTCTTTATGACTTCCTTATTCTCGATTGCTATTCTCGTGTTCAGTATGCCCGAATTTTAGCCGACACACTACCGCGTTGGACAGGTTCAGTTGGAGCAGTGACTGATAAGCCAAGGAAATGAAAGGAGTGAATCCTATGCCTCACGCATCGGCGGCCAAATCGTCTATTAAGGAGGAGCAGCCCAAGGTACTCAGAATTGTGAACAATTGACCCGTTCTTTCAACATATGGAAGAGGTCTACGACGTCATCGCACGACGAGCTTACGCCATGTTCGAAGGTCGCGGACGTAAAGATGGCCATGATCGGGAAGACTGGCTTGTAGCGGAGGGTGAGTCATTGAAACCGACGCTGGTGGAAATCAGCGTAGCCGATAAAGAACTGATCATTCGCACCGATCTATTAGGATTGAAAGGCAAGAACATTCAGGTCCGGGTCGAACCGCATCGCGTTATCATCAGCGGAAAGCCGGAAGAAGTCAACGACGATAGAGGAACACATCACGGTGAGAGAAAGTCGAATGAGGTCCTCCGCGCGTTGGATCTTCCGGAAGAAATAAATCCCGATCAAGTAAAGGCCGTACTTCACGAGGGAACGCTGGAGATCACGCTGCCAAAAGCGCGGTCAACCACAGAGGCGCCGATCCAAACCAAAGCGGCCTAAGCGTCTTTTTAGGTAAGGTCCGCCCGCTCCCGCGGGAATGAAGGGAATTACCATGCCGAAGACTGCAGTTGGGTTGTTTGAGAATACCGCCGCCGTGGAGGGGGTCGTTAGCGAGATTGAGGGCCTTGGCTTTCCTCGGCAAGAAGTTCGCACCTTGGAGGAACCGGGAGATTTCGAAGTCGCGGGCGTTATGAGTTTTCCACGCCTCGATTTCGAAGTCGAGTTGAGGCGGGAACTCGCCCGGATTGGGGCGACCGAAGCGGAAACGCAGATTTTCGTAGATGGGTTGCGGTCCGGAGGCTCCTTGGTCTTGGCAACCGGCTTGGACGAGCAAGTTGATGCGGCTGCGGCTGTAATGAATCGACGCGGTGCGAAGGGTGTCGAGGAGAGCAGCGGACCAGAGCCGCATTTACCCGAACCGACTGGGGAGCGTTCGGCGCAAGCACGCAATAGTCCGGTGCTGGCCAAGGGTGTCCGCCAGCCGGGCGACGGCGTCTACGTTTTCACCTGGTAGTCAGCCAGGCAATCGCGTAGTCGCGGGATCGTTAACGAATCGATGCGGACCGGCGATGTTCGTTGATGTCCGGCCGATGCTAGCTCGCCCGATGCGGGTGCATTTCTTGGCGGCGCTTTTGCCATTTGACCCTCTACTCCTGTAACTCCTCTTGTGCTCTCGTGTCGAGGTGTCCTCTCTTCGCACTTCTCCATACCCATTAGTTTTCGAACATCTTTATGATTTCTTTATTTCCTTTCTCTACTATGCCAAAAAAGGCCGCAGTTTAGCGCATCGTTTCTCAAGACGCGGCCCGCCTAGAACAGTCCGAGCATGTCCGAAGCCCTTGAACGGACTTCTCAGCTAACGGCCACGTGGGGTATGGTCCGAACGCCAACTTCTCAGATGCCAGACATATTGACCGCTGGAGAGTTTCGAGATGAAAAGGGTTCTGTGGTCGGTTCCGCTATTGCTTATGGCTGTTTACGTTTCGGTAGCCCACTCCAATGCCCAGCAGATGAGCGGTTCACCTCCGCAGACGTCTGCTGCGCTACCGACTGCAGCTGCGGGCCGGTATGCCGCAAATGATGTTTGCAAGACCTGCCATCAAGACGTGTGGGAAAAGCATTTCGCTAACACGCCTCATTCCGCACTCCTGAAAGGCGATCAGCACGGATGTCAGTCCTGCCACGGTCCCGGCCAGGCGCACGTCGACGGTGGAGGCGATATCACGAAGATCATTCGCTTCGAGACAATGAGTCCGGCCCAGACCGCTGCGATCTGCCTGAAGTGCCATCAGTCCACCCTGGAAACCCAGAATTTCTCCAAGTCCGAGCATCTGGCAAATGGTGTCAGCTGTACCACCTGTCACAGCCCGCACCAATCCAAGGACGTCAATTTTCTGCTGGTGAAGTCGTCCCAGACCGAACTCTGCTTCGGTTGTCATGCGCAGCAAAAGGCAGAATTTGCGCGACCCTTCCGCCACCGCGTTGACGTTGGACTGATCCAATGCAGCGACTGCCATAATCCGCATGGGACAGAGACAGGGCACCAGGTACGAACAGCTAGCGGCCAGTTTGCGGTTTGCACCAAGTGCCACACCGACACTATGGGTCCATTCGTGTTCGAGCATGCGCCGGTGAAGACGGATGAAGGCTGTCTATCCTGCCACACGCCGCACGGCTCGACGAACCCACGCCTGCTGCAGGTCAACAACATCAACTTCCTCTGCCTCCGTTGTCACACTGCGAACATGAATGGAGCCGCTCCTGGCGCTCCCTCGTTCCATAACCAGACCACAAAGTATCAGGCCTGTACGCTTTGTCACACGCAGATCCACGGTTCCAACTTCGATCCCTTCTTCTTCCGCTAACCGGGGAGGCAGTCGAATGCATTATCGAACGAGTCTCGGCACGTGCTGTTTCGGAGCGGCGATTCTTTCGCTTTGCTTATGCTGGCTGAACGACGCCTTGGCACAGAACCCCAGCCAAACGGCAGCCTCCGTTTCTACAGATTCAAGTTCGGACACACAAGAAGGCAAAAAGATTGGTGACTTTCAGGTGACGCAATCCATCGAGTTGGGCGGGCGCATATCCGATGTCACTGGCAGTCAGGCCATGTATAACACTTTGGAAAACTACCAGAGTGGCGCGCGCATACTGGAACAATCGCTCACCATGCAGTCATTGACGCACGCCGATCTTTTCGACACATTAACGCTGAACAGCTTCGGATGGGGCGGCGATCCTGAACAGACGGCGCGTCTCCGCATTGCCAAGTACGGCTGGTATACCTTCAGCGGGACATACCAACACATGCAGAACTATTGGGATTATGATTTATTCGCTAATCCCCTGAATCCGCCAACAGGCACTCCGCCACTACCGATCCTGAATTCACCCCACAGCTATTACAACCGGCAGAATCTCTACAACTACGACCTGGTTATCCTGCCGATGCACAGGATCTCCTTCCGGGCCGACTATAACCGCAACCGCTTCGACGGGCCGGCATTCAGCAGCATTCACGAGGGCACAGAGGCCCAGTTGAACGAGACCACCGATAACACGCTGAACGGTTTCCGTTTCGGAGTAGATTTTCGCGCTACAAAAAAGACAACCCTCAGCTACACGCAAATGTTTCAATATTACGATGGCGGCACGACATATGGGCTTAATTCATTTAATTCCTATCCATTGCCGAATGGTACGCCGGCCAGTCTGGGACTCTCCTGGTTTAATAGCGGAAGTCCGTGCTCGACTCCACTGATCAACGGAATGGCTAATCCAACCTGTAACGCATTCCTCACCTACGGCCTGGACCAGCACGTCAACACATTCATTCCGACCGAGCAGTTCAACCTGACTTCTTCTTCCCTCAAGCGGCTGGACTTCAATGGGCAATTTGAGTACAGCCATGCCCGTATGAGCACGCCATTCGACGAGACGTTCTCTGGATTGGAGAGCCGGACGGCGAGCTTGGGATCGAACACGGCAGGAAGTTATTCCGACGCGAGATGGAACTCGGCCTCAGCTGAGGCGTCAGCGACAATCCACATTACCGACAAGCTTCGTCTGGTCGAGACTTTCCAATTCCGTAACTTCAGCGTTGCCGGTAACTATTTCAATCTGGAGGCCAACTACTTCAACGCAGCAGCGCTCGGAGGCGCATCGTTACTTAACCCGATCGCAACGTTCCCGGGTACAAATCTGTTTCACGGTACAAGCTCTCCAGCCGATCTCATCAACGAGATGACGGTCAACATGATCGGGCAGAACACAAAACAGAACGACCTTCAAGTGCAGTACGACGTAACCCGGTCTTTCGGCGTGCGTGCTGGATTTGGGTGGTGGAACGGAACTATCCAGCCCGGCGATACCTATCAGGCGGCGCTCGCCGATATCTACTATCCCAATCTTCCGAATCGCGGCAACTGCGTGGGGCTTCCGCTGAGTCCGGACGGCAGTTGCACCTTCACCGGGGTCATCACACCGTGGGGTAGCCCAACCACCGCCATCAACCGTTATTCAGGTCTGCTCGGCGCCTGGTTCCGCAACGGCACTGCGCTGCACGCCAATCTCAACTTGCAATACGGCGGGGCCGACAACTGGATTTATCGCATCGATCCGCTAAGTGACTTAAAGATTACGGGGAATATTGCGTACGCTCCGAGGTCGTGGCTGACGTTCAACGGGAATATTCTTTTTGAGCACAGCACCAACAGCGATGGTGATATCGCCTTTAACCAGCACAACTACAGCGTGATGGTTGACGCAACTGTCATGCCGAACCAGCATTGGAGCCTGGACGTCGCTTACAATTTTGATGCTATCCAGCAGAACACCAATGTGTGCTTTGCGGGCAGTCTTCCTACAACTTCCTACACGTGCGTTGGCGACCCCACGCTGCTTGAGACTTACGGTTTTTACGGAACCCACACCCAGTACGGATATCTTGCGCTCACACTCAGTCCAGTTCGGCGCGTGAAAATGCAGCTTGGATACAGCATAGTTGATAACCAAGGCAACGCAACCATGTTCAACCCTCTGCTGCCTCTGGGACCGTTAACGTCCACATTCCAATCGCCGCTTGCGAACGTCGACGTTGCGGTCCATAAGAACGTCACGTTCAAGGCCGGGTGGAACTATTACCAGTACGCCGAAGGGGCGTTCGTTGGTCCAACCGCTTCGCGATACTTCCACGCCAATAACACCACCCTGGGCTTGCAGTATGCATTTTGAGACGCGCATGTCCTCTTATCCATTTTCGAATCAAGGGACCCGAGTGAGAGGTGATGCCTTCGCCATCCGACGATAAGAAGCAGCCTGGAGCAAACCCAAGCCTGATGCACAATGTGGTCAGCTTGATCGGCGCGACCTTAGCCTTGGTTTGCGTCGCCAACATAGGCTTCCTGATTCTTATCAACGCCTCCCATCCCAGCCCATATCTGGGAATATTGGCTTACATGATTCTGCCGGCCTTTCTGGCCCTTGGTCTCATCCTGATACCGATTGGCATTGCATCGGAACGAAGGCGCTGGCGGAAGATTGCACCTGGAGACATCCCCAGACTTCCGCGCATTGACTTAAACTCAGCCGCCCAGAGGCAAGCGTTTGCCTTCTTTGTTTCCTTCACCGCTCTGTTCGTCGCCGTGAGTGCCGCAGGCAGCTATCGGGCCTACGAGTTCAGCGATTCCGTTCAGTTCTGCGGGCAAACGTGTCACACCATTATGCGGCCAGAGTACACGACCTACCTCCAGTCCCCGCATGCGCGGGTGGCTTGCGTGGATTGTCACGTCGGTCCCGGAGCAAGTTGGTACGTGCGGTCTAAATTGTCGGGATCGTACCAGGTTTATGCTGCCGTCTTACACAAATATCCTCGTCCGATCCCAACTCCTGTAGCCAACCTGCGGCCGGCCCAGCAGACATGCGAGCAGTGTCACTGGCCACGGCGATTTTACGGCGCGCAACTGAAGGTCTTCACACACTTCGGGTATGGCGAGAAGAACACGCCACGGCAAATCCAGATGCTGGTCAACATTGGTGGGGCCCAACCAAGCGCCGGAATGCCCTCCGGTATTCATTGGCATATGAATATCGCCAATCAGATCACTTATATTGCAACCGACGAACACCGCCAGGTAATACCGTGGGTCCAAACAAAGGACCAGCTGGGCCATATAACAACCTATGTCGCCAGAGGATCGGCCCTCTCGCAAGCCCAGATCGATAAATCCGAGAAGCGGGTTATGGACTGCATTGATTGTCACGACCAGCCGTCGCACAGCTTTACTCCACCCGATCAGTCGGTTGATAACGCGCTACTCGCGCATCGACTCGATCCGGGGCTACCGTTTATCAAACTGCAGGCCGTAAACGCCTTGACCGGTAAATACAGCAGCACGGACCAGGCAATGCAGGCAATCTCGAAATCGCTCACACAGTTTTATTCGGTGAAATATCCGGAGGCGTATGCTGCTTCATCGCGATCCGTTCAAGTGGCGATCACGGAAGTGCAGAATATCTATCGCGCTACGATGTTTCCCTACATGCGGGTTGACTGGAAGACGCACCCAAACGATATCGGTCATTACTATTTTCCCGGATGTTTTCGCTGCCATGATGATCAGCATGTTAGCTCTGCTGGCAAGGTCATACCGAAGAAGTGCGACACCTGCCACACGGTTCTTGAACAGGCACAAACCCCATTACCGCTGATGAAAACGGTGAAGAACGAACGCTTCCAACATCCGGTGGATCTGGGAGATCTGACGCAAGTCACTTGCAGCGACTGCCACACCGGCGCAAGCATGTGATGCTTTCATCCCATATTCGATTTCTTGTTAATGCTTGCGGACTGTTAGAACAGGAACCTTGCTGTACCTCACAACATACTCTGCCACGCTCCCCATCAAGAGATGGGACAAGCCTGAGCGTCCGTGAGTGCCCATGACGATCAGTTGGCATTTCAGTTCGAGGGCAGCATCCGCAATCAGCGGACGTGGTTCTCCCTCGCGCATCACCACTTCTGCATCGGGCACCATTTCTTGCCATATCTGCATGTCCCGGTGAGCCACAGTGAGCATTGCCGGAAGTGCGCCAGGGCCCACCAGCGCAAACCCCGCTGCCCCCAAGGCGCAGACATCGACAACATGTAGCAGAACCAGCTTGGCGCCGAACTGGTCGGCCAAGCGACGCGCCCAGTTGAGCGCCATTTCTGCTTGCTCCGAAAAATCCGTCGCCACGAGGATTCGTGAAATCTGTGGCAGAATGTGCTGTTTCTTGCTGCCCCCCGGTGTCATACTTTTATTTTATTACTGTTGCTGCTCACTCGGAAGTGCCTGACAAACCTCGGGGAGGCCGATCTTGGTAAGGGAGAGCGAACCGCGGTTACTCGCGGAATCAGTCGTTCTCGGAGTGATCGGTGGCCTTGCTGCTCAGCTTTTCATGTGGGCGCTGCACACCTGTCAGTACATTTTCCTGACCTGGATGACCGGCTATCGTCCCTCCGGACTGCCAAGGCAACGACAGACGCAAGCATTTTATGTAGAAGGGCCCGCCCTCGACTCCATCGTGCTGCAGAGCACTTCGATGGCAAAGGAGGCGGTGCCCATCAGCGAACGAAAGATTGCCGGTAGCCCCGCTGCCACACAGATGTGGTCGCCCCTTCCTTTGGCTACATGCAAGCATGCACTGACTGAATGTGGATGGCGAGAAAGATTCTGGCGCGAAATCGTGCCGGACCGGAATCCTGCAACCATCTATAACGCATAGATAATGCTTGACTTAAGCCTGTATCTTTGGTAAGATTAAAACATAGAGAAAAGCCAAAAAGGGTCTGAAATGGCGTCGAGCCCCTGCCTTCGCCGTTAGGGAGAACTGTTGTTTGTCGCGGACCTTAATTTCGCAGGGAGAATCGATAATATCTTGAAAATCACTCGCAATGTTCACATCCAGCTGAAAGAGGGAAAAGGCAAGGAGTTCATTCAGTTGTTCCAGTCGGAAGTTCTGCCGGTGCTTCGGAAGCAGCCGGGCTTCAATGACGAACTGGCCCTGCTGGACAACAATCGGGCGCTGCTTATCAGTTTCTGGGATGACCGGAAGAACGCCGAAATGTACCACACCTCGGTCTTCCCCAAACTGGTCGAGAAGCTGGGCCCGATGATCCAGACGCCTCCGACGGTCGATACTTACGAGGTGGCCGCAGCCACCTTCAAAGTGGCGGCCTAGCCCTCTTTCCATCCCGACTGCGCAGCATGTGGCCCCTCCCGGGGCCATTTTCTTTGCCTTAAGCACTGGACTCAGTTCTCAGCTTTGGTCCCAAGATCACGCTACCGACAGTCACGATGGCGTTCGTGACAAGAATGACGGCAAAGGCCATGGCCGGAAGAAAGGCAAATTCTTTGCCCAGAGACTCCACCACTTGGATGGCGAGCACGGCGGTGATCAGCCCCCTGGGAAGAATCCAGATGACCGACTTGCGTTCGTGCTCGGGAATTTCATGCCGCGACCAGCAAGTCGCCCGCGCCGCGATTCCCGCTGTTGCGTTCTGAGCATGGCACGAAAGCAAAACGATCTGATCGCGCTCCGCAAGGTGATAGGCGAAGCGCACGACGTACTCCGCAGGACCAATCCATCAAGATCTCTGGCTAGAATCTCACGGTCCGCTAGCCGGCGTTTCACGCGCTTTCAAAGAAGCCGGGCAATTGCGAAGCTGCTTGCGCTTCGCGTTTCGCGTACTACAATTTCTTCCGGTTATGCAAGTCATTGTGCGTTACTCGCGCAATGAAGGCTAGGTTTACAGACCGTTTTGGAACTGCTGGCACAATCTAATACAATAAATCTAGCGCCCGCCGTTTCCCGTTCTTATAATCAGGCCGACTCTCCCGCACAGCCTGTACCACAGTAGGCCATCCTGCGCGCCAGTCGACATGCGTGGAGGTTTCCTTATGAGGGAGCGCGGGACACCCCCTTCACCTACCTATATCCACAGATCTGAGACCGAGAGTTTCTGCACTCTCTGTTCCGAAGTGCTGCGCGTTAGTGATGCCAGCTGCCTCTTGGTTTTAGAACAGATACATCTCCAGTTTTGTGTTGCCCGAGTCGAAGAACCGGCAACGCATTTAGGACACTACAAGAGTATGCGAGGAAAGCGAGCAGAACGGCGCTGAAGAACAGCGGTTCTGACGCGCCGAATCCGCTCGGGTGGGCTCGACTCCGCCATAGCATCGAACCTGGGATATGATCGAGGACCAGGTTGTAACGGTCGGTGGTGCTAGGTCCCGCAACGCTAGGGGCAAAAGATATCCCGGTGCATGTGCGGCCTCGGCGATTAGTTGACATGAAAACGACGATTCGAATTATTGCCGCTTCGGTTTTTGTGGCAGCTCTCGCCGCCTGGTGGTGGGGCGGGATCTCTCTTGTTCCCTTCAAAGATGCGCGAGAGATAGCGGGAAGGATCCTTCAGCAGTCTTATTTCATGATCGGTAATCTTCCGGTCACCCCCATGTTTGTTCTGAAGAGCGCCCTTTTCTTGTTTCTTCTGGCGATTGGGGCGCGCCTGGGGCGTAAAGTCGTCCGCGACCGAATATTGGTTCGTACCTCCATCGACAAGGGTTTGCAATACGCTTTGTCCGTCGGTACTGGGTATCTGATCTTTTTCGTCGGTCTGACCATCGGACTACAATCACTCGGCCTTAATCTGACCAGCCTCGCTTTTCTGGGCGGTGCGATCGGTATCGGAGTTGGGGTCGGCCTCCAGCCTATCGTCAACAATTTCGTATCCGGACTGATTCTGCTTGTGGAGAGGCCAATCAAGGTAGGTGACCGCATTGAGATCGAGAAGTTGGCAGGAGACGTTGTTAAAATCGCCGCGCGTAGCACCTGGGTGCGTACCAACGACAATGTTGTGATTATTGTGCCAAACTCAGAATTCACTTCTCAGAGGGTCACAAACTGGACCGCTAACGATCGCCGCGTCAGAATTTCCTTGCCGGTCGGCACTTCTTATTCGAGTGACCCAGAAACAGTGAAGCGACTGCTGCTGCAAGTCGCAGGAGCACATCCCGATGTTTTGGCGGAACCGCCTGCAGACGTGATATTTACCGCTTTCGGCGACAGTTCTCTGGATTTCGAACTGCGCGTTTGGACGACGAGCCAGACTCGAACTCCGCAGATTCTGAAAAGCGATCTTTACTTCTCCATCTTCAGCCTGTTCAAGCAGGAAGACATCGAGATTCCGTTCCCGCAACGCGATCTCCATTTGCGATCGATATCGATGCCTATCAGGGTCTCGCCTGACAGAACATCAGACTAGAAGTGCTCACCAACCTCTTCTAGAGGATCGGCCCTCGGATGCGTCCACCAATAGTATCGGACGTTGCGTTGTTTGGATCACGCGGTTGGCTACACTGCCAAGGGCGACACGCCGATGAGAATTGCCCCGGCCACTCTTCGCCAGGATGACCAGGTCCGCGTCCTCCGACTCGCTGACCGCAATGATGGTTCGAGCCGAGCCGGATCCTGTGACTATCGCTCTTGCCTTCAAGTTCCTTCTGCGCAATGCCTCCGCCACGCCCTCCAGGTATGTAAGCAGTTGTTTTTCCTCGAAATCGGCCTCCGGCACGCCAAGCAGCAAAATCTCACTCTCGAACACCTCCGCTAATGTCCTGGCGTAACGCAACACACGCTCGGCACTCCACGAGCCATCCAGAGCCACTAATAGCCGGTGGAAGCGGGTGTGTCTGCTGCGCCACTCCTCCGTGGGGCGAATCAGCAGAACTGGTGAACGCACCTTTCGAATGATTCGTTCTGCGACATCGCTGACAAAGAACTGCTCCACGCTGGATCGCCCGTGGGTGGTCATGACCACGATGTCAGCTCCGACATCATGGGCGATAGTGGTGATGACTTGGTCCGGCTGGCCGCGCTCAGCCGCGAAATCGACCTTTAATCCTGATTGTTCCAAGTGCCATGCCACTTGTCCCAGGTAGGTCTCCTCCGGACTCGGTATCCCAGGAGCTCCGGACGTCCCGGCTTTCACGTTCGTGCTGTCGACAGAAATGAGGGTCAAGCGGCAGTTCAGCGAACGACATAGAATTTCTGCGATTGCAAGCGCTGATTCCGCACCTGGGGAGCCATCCAAAGGCACGACGATATCTTCAATCGGCGTTTCGTGTTCCGCTCTGCCTTCCCTCTGGTAGGGCAACAGATACTGCCCGGAATAAAGACGCCCCAATTGGTCGGCCAACGGTATGGGTTTACCCAATCGGAAGCGTACGTAGGAAAACCACGAGTAGAGCACCGGAATGAACAGGAAGTAAGCCCACGCTCCCTGAGTGAAACGCTCCATAAAGATAATGATCGTCGCTCCGGTGGTCAGCAGTGCAGCGATGATCGTGCCGGCGAGTCCCCACAGATGACGAAGGGAGAACTGCAGCCGTTGCTGACGGATGATCCGCTTGGCTGCGGCCCAGCCCGTCATGCTCAGCAGAACAAACACTCCCACCGCGTAGAGCGAGAGGTACGTTTCTTCCTTCGTTCCAAAAACCGCATAGCATCCGCAAACGATTGCGACTTCAACCCAGACGGGTTGGTCGGCAACGTCAAATTTGTTACGTTGACCCATACGCGCCGGAATGTAGTGGCGATAACGCAGCCCCAAAGCGAGGTTCTGCAATCCCTGCGCGCTGGCCGCGGCCGCTGAGCCTAGTACGACAATCCCGATGAGCGTCCCAATGTAAGGCAGGGGTTGCGGCAGAAGGTGGTCCATAGTTTGAGTGAATACTGAAACATTCTGATTTGTCGGATCAGATACTTTCAGGATGGCCGGCCCTACGATGAGCATGGTCACGCAAGTGGTGCCCATTACAATCAATAGGCTTCGGAATGCCTTGTTGCTTCGCTGTTCCGGGGTACCTTCGTAGGCTGCTACGAGATTGGCGAAGACCTCGATTCCGGTCATGAGTGCAAGGAGGCGAGAATAGCCACCGAGGGTGAGATTCAAGTATCGAGAAGAAAAAGCGCTGAAGTTAAGATCGGGGAGGTGAATGCCAAATTTCCAGACCGTGGCGATAATCATCACCCACAGAAGCAGAAGGACCCCGAGCGTCGCGGGACCGAAAGCTCGGGCCGCCGTCTTCGGGCCGCGATTGACCAGCCACCCGATCAAAATGCTCAGCGCAATGGCAAGAAGCGTGCGGTACGGGAAGCCGTGGAAGCTTTGGTCTAGCACCTGATAGCGGTCAGACAAAAGCGTCACGAGTGCAGCCACGCTGACCAGGAAGGTCAGAGTGTATTCGACGAACGTGATTCCAGAGTTTACCTTAACTGCCCAGGCGCCAAATTCCTCTTCGGTTAAGCCGCTTCCTCCGGTGCCGTCCGTGACCCAAAGGATGACTTGGCGGTACATGGAAGAAACCACCGCAACTGTCAGAACGACCAGCCAGACGCTTGCACCGAAGGTGATTTGGGCGACTCCCGCGACTACGACCAGTTGCAGGAAAGGTCCAAAAACGTACAATGGCGAAGTCGCCGGATCGCCGCCGCCAGCAAGGGCTCCTTCAAAGGAATTCGAGAGTCGGTGTGAGATGTGTGCCATCTGCGAACTCAGTTCTCCGAATTAGTATGTCACCCACTGGAGGCCGGTTTCACATTGCAACTGGTCCGAAGCCAACCTTGCGCAGACTTCGCGAACACACCGTAAGGACGGGGGAGTGCGAATGACAGTTGACCGGTTCACTTGCTAGGGCTGAGGATGGCGCCGTGACGTGGGAAGGGGGATAGCTGTTCAGGTTGTGAAGGTAGATCAGCTGATTCCCCAGACTCGATCATGAATACCAATATCCGCCTACAGTCGCCCGCATGTTGTTAAGTCGCGCCAGGTCGCTCATCCGAAGCACGTACCTCTCGTGTCTGCAGCACAATCAGTTGAACAATGCGGCGGCGTTGTCTTTTTTCTTCCTTCTTTCCCTATCCCCGCTGCTCATTTTTCTCGTCAGCCTCATCGGTTTGCTGCCGCTGTCCCATTCGGATCGCCACATTCTTGAAGCACTATCGCAGATTATGCCCCCGGATGCGATGAGGATCGTTGGCCGTCTGCTAACAGCGATTTTCGAAAGAAAAAACAATCTGCTGTCCCTCGGCTTCCTCGGTGCGATCTGGGCAGCATCGACAGGGTTCAATGCAATGATTCTAGCGCTCAACGGCGCGTACCTTGCCAGGGAGGGGCGTCCCTTCTGGAAGCGGCAACTCGTGTCACTGGGACTTACGATTGTGGTGGGGGCGATGGTTGTCATCGCACTGATTTTGTTATTTGTGGGAGCACGTGTTGGGTACTGGCTGGCGAACGCAGCCGGGTTCAGTTCTTCCTTTCTCTTCGTGTGGCCCTATCTCCGCTGGTTCGCGGTCGTCGGCTTCGTCGCTGTGTCGGTAGAAGTGCTCTACTCCATCGCTCCCAATGTGAAACAACAGCTTACCCGGCAAATCCCGGGAGCTGCATTGGCAGTCGGCCTGTGGTTGGCGAGCTCATTGACTCTGGGCTGGTACTTGCGGACATTCGCTCACTGGGCAGATCTCTACGGCACTCTAGGCGCAACCATCGCTCTCATGTTGTGGTTCTACTTCAGTTCCTTAGCGATCTTGATCGGCGCAGAATTCAATGCGCAAATCCGGATAATGACAGAGCAATAATTGCACCGGATGCAGGTTTTACGGCAGCCCCGATGCGCACCGTTTGGTAACGCGCTTCGTTTCGCTTGTCCATGACATCCTCCTCCCCGTCTGCCAGATACGAAATCTGTGTGCGGATTCAGAAGAACAGTGCCAGGATCATCGCCAATGAAATCTCTTTTGTACTATGGCTCAGGAGGGAGCGGGTCCGTTCTGCGAACGGCACGGTCGTGTAGACGCCCCAGTGTGCTCTCTATCAGCCTGAGTAACTTATGAACAGCACCCTCGACCGCTTGGTCCACTGTTGCGGCCTGGTGAGTTACCGCAACCGGCTGCCTCCCTTCTAGACGAGCCTCCATCACGCAGCGTTTGTCGTCTTCGCTGCTCTTGGTGCCACTTTCGTCGCTTAGGTGGACTTCCACTCTCGTAATATGGTCGCGCATTCGGTCAAGGGAATGTTCCACTACCTTGGTGACGTGAGCTGCCAGCCCCTCGTGCCCTTCGATGTTATGGTCCGTATTAATTTGTATCTGCATGACGCACCTCTCCGATATGTGGCACGGGAATTATAGCGGGTTCTGTTCGCAATCCTTTGAAAGGAGATTCATAAAAACACTCGTGATTCTCTGATCAATTCCGAATCTCACGTTCCGCATCAAGCCAGCCGATCTTGAGCGAGGCTCTCGGCTCTGGGGCATATGTTCCAATGCGCACGGCTTTCACTCGACGATGCATAAGCTACTGAGAGAAGCCCCGAAGATCGCCTCGGGCGGTGGTGCGAATGGCACTAATCACTTCTTTTGGTGAATGACGACCCACGCACGCACGTTTTGGAGATCCAGTCTCATGTTGCATTGACTTGGAGCGACGTGTGCGAAGTAGACTGTGAACCTTGATTCTGAGGTCGGAAGCTCACCGTGCTGCATGGGAACTCTTGCAACATCCAGCCCCTCCTCATACTTCCCGCTCGTGTCCGTGCTCTTTGAGACGATGAGGGTCCACTCTTTGGAATCTGGAATCGCGAATAATGTGTAGGCTCCAATCGGAATCTCCCTGCCACCGAGGGTAAGAGGTGTGTTGGTGAACATAGTCATCGGCTTACCTCCCGGTGCCCAAATTTTCCCATATGGAATTTCAGTGCCAAATACATCTTTCTTCCCTTTGACGGTGATTCGTTCGTACCGAACCGCCACCTGCTTCGACGAATCGAAATTGCAGGTGGCGGTTGCATCCGAACTAGGGTTTTGAGCAGAAGCCGGCGTGATGGCGAGAAAAGCCGAAGCAGAAAGAAGGAGGCAACAGATCAAACTATGCATTGTGAATTCTCCGTTTGGATTTGTCGAACTTCATCCATGGTAGGCTGCGTCTGAGACACCTCGTCAGGAGTGACTAAGGAGGAGCCAGGCCGCCGACCGCGGCCAGGAATCCGGCCTAATTTTACTCTCCGCGTCACGGGCACGGATCATTCGATGATCCAAAACATTTCTATGAGGACGCTTTTCACGGGCCGTCAAAACGAACAGCTGTGTTCCGATTTAGGGTATGCTGATGCCGTCCGACTCCTCCTCTATGATCAGCTTCGATCCAGCTGGCCTGCGTGATAGTTTTCGCCGTCTGTTTAGGCCCGGAACCGCCATATACGACGACGTGTTGGAAGGGCGTCAATTCGACCCCCTGTATTTTTCAATGCTCGTTTTTGGTTGCTTGATTGCCCTTTTGGGACTACTGCTGAACAGTCCAGCCGTAATCATCGGTGCCATGCTGATATCGCCCTTAATGGGACCGATCTTGAGCTGCGCTTTAGCTCTGACGTTGGCGGACGGTACCCTCGCAAAAAAGGCAGGCCGGAACCTCGGGTTGAGTGTGGTCGAGACGATCTTGATCGCAGCTCTGGCCGCCTGGCTGTCGCCACTAAAAGACTTGACGCCGGAGATCCTCGCTCGGACAAACCCGAACTTGATGGATCTGCTGATTGCCTTTTTCTCGGGTGCAGCTGGCACCTTGGCGCTTTGTTCCAATCGGGCGGGTTTTACAATTGTGCCTGGAGTCGCAATCGCTACCGCAGTAATGCCACCCTTGGCGACCGTTGGATATGGCGTGAGCACGCGGCAGTGGAACATTGCCTCGGGCGCCTTCATGCTATTCGTCACTAACTTAGCTTCCATTGTGGTCAGCGCCGACATCGTTTTCCTGCTCGTGGGTGTTCGCCGAGTCCCGACTGCCTCAGATCAGGAAAAGAGCTGGTTGGTGCGTCATCGTATGGCAATTTCCTGGGCCATTCTCGTCGTGCTCTCGATTCCTCTCGTCAAGACACTGGTTCGTGCAGCCGACCAGGGACGCGTTCGTAGAGAGATTAGGTCTGCTTTGGGCCAGCGACTGAATCGTCCAGGAAGGCGGCGGTTAGACGAAGTTGCGGTCCAGCTCAACCGAGATACTGTCTCTGCACAAGCCACCGTGCAGACGGCAACGATGATATTGCCGGACGAGCAGAAAGGCCTTGAGCGGTATTTGTCCCAACGGGTAGGGCGCACGGTCATTCTGCATATTGACCAAATTCAATTAGTTCAGGAATCCAAGCCTTCCGCCGTCGCCCCAGGTCGCGATTACGTCGCCGGCGGAAAGATACGACCGGAACCTGAACCAAGCAAGCTATCCATTGAGGAGATGCTGCAAAGGGTTCGAGGATCCGCCCATGATGACCTCGCTCCGATCCTTCACGCTGCCGGCGTCGAAGATTTTGCTATCGCCTCAGTATCCGACGAGAGCGCAGGAGGACTGGGAATCGCGGTCACGGGAACATATCAAGAAGAAGTGCTAGCGCCTGTGGGGTGGAAGGTTATCAGCGCCGCAGCCACCCAAAAATTCAATCTTCCCGTTCATCTAAGCGCCAAGATGTATCTTCCGCAATCGCAGACCTCTTGGCTCCAATATCGCGGCAGCGAATCCCGCCCTACGACATCCGAACTTCGCAAGGCTCGAAGCGTGTTGCAGGACTGGACAAAACGGGGTTTGGAGCACGGATTTCTCGTTCCCTTGGACGCCGAGGCCGAACTTTATCGGCGCCGGGTGGAATATCTACAAGCGCGACTTGGAGAGGGGTTAGAACTACCCGAAGAATTGCGCCGTGGTTGCTGCGACGCCACAAACGCCGTTGGAATTGTCCCTGTCCAACTGATCGACGTCTCTGCGATGCCGGTCGCGGCTACCCCCCCACCGACCGCGAAGTGAACGTGAGCCGTGTTCCTGGGATGGCGAGAACTCGATAACGCAAAGCAAAACGTCTTCTGTGCCCTACTTGGCCTCTCCTCTCCGCATGACGCCGCTCGGGCTCTAGTCGGACCGGAAGAGAGCAGCGACATTCACGCGGGGCTCTCGTCAACGGAGAGAAAATCTAATCTATTTCGCTTGCAGCCGGTCGTACCACTTTTTCCAGCGTTGAATATCCAACTCGTAACTATTCGTGGCACCGTCCAGACTGCACCAATGCGGGACAGGACGTCCAAACAGATAGGTCCACAACGCTTTTGCGGCGGCCGCAGCATCCTGGTCCTGCTCTCCGATTGCCCACCACAGCAATGCGCAATAAAGTTCGATCGTCCATCTCAATCGCGGGTCCGCAGCGAGAGCTCTGAGTCGTCGGACGAGGCGGGGCTCACTGTTCCCCGCCACCGTCTTCTCAAATTTATTGACCAAAGCTCGGAACTGTTCTTTGTTAAATTCCCGGGTACTGGTGAGTAAAAGGTCTAGACCGTTCGCTTTCCAAGCTAACTTTGTCCTACTGGAAACGGACGCACCTCCCTGCGGCTGATCCTCAAACCGTCCAGATCGCACTCGCGCAATAACCACGGCGCGGTTAGTCCTCATATGATCCTCCACTCGTTAGCGCGACATTGAGGCAGCGGTCCATGGCACTAGGCAGACGGAGCCTCCCGACCGGTTGCGCTGCCTTGACATCTCCTATAACGCTATGATAACATTAGTGTTAGCTGGAAAATAGCTCGTTGCGCTTCGAGCAGTCCTGCTGATCCTGTCGGCATCTAGTGCCGAGCATGCTGTCACCAGGGCTGGATGTCTGCTTTCAGTCGGATGCTGCTTGTCCCTTGGACGTGCCAGGCGCAGATCGCGGTCTACGCGTTGGTTGACCCGAGCTCTTCTTCTCTCCCTTATCGTCGCCTTGGCTAGATGCTTCGTACTTGCGGCGAGCAAACTGAACCTTGTGGCGGTTGCGGTGGACTCCATTTGTCATGGTTCACGAGAAGACACTATGCCGAGCATGGAAACGAACTGCCACTTCAATTCGTTTTCCTCGCCAGGTGGCGTCAACGCGGCGGCGTCCTGCTGCTGGCCTGTGTCGGAACTCTGGCCCCTTTTTCCATCGATCGCATGTCGGCCTTCCCATGCTGGACGGGATAGAAGTGCTTGAGAAAGTATCAGTACAGGCCGAACCAGGCTCGCCGAGCCCGAGCAATAAAGTTCTCCGACGGTGTGAAGCATTCCGTGCGCGCCTTGCATCAACCGGCCACAAAGCAAATGCACCTTGATTCATAGTTCACAGTAAGTTATTAATCATCAACCCAAATAAGTCCACTACTTTGGAAGATCATCTTAGGAGGTGAGTAATAGCGATGACACAGTATTTTGTAAATTGGCAGGCGGGGTTGTGGTCGCTCGGAATGTTGACGGGAGCTGTCATAATTTCGTGGGTGAGCCACCGAGTCATCTTCGCCGTAGCGAAACGGATCACGATCAAAACTGAAAGCACCCTCGACAATTCGATTGTCCGACATGGCGAAAGACCAGCGCAATTAATCCTACCCCTGCTGGTGATCTTGTTGATGCTACCTCTGACGCCCTTGCCCGCCACCATTGAGGAGCCGATTCGACACCTTATCGGGCTGGGGTTGATTGGAGCACTGGGCTGGTTGCTAATTGCTTTAATTGAGGTGTTCGACGATCTCGTTTCTGTGCGCCATTCCGTTGACGTTAGTGACAATCTTGCTGCACGGCGGATCCGAACACAAGTGGAGGTTCTTCGCAGGATCGCGGTGGGCGTAATTATCGTTATCACAATTTCGGTCATGCTGATGACCTTCCCGGCGATTCGCCATCTGGGCGAGGGCCTCTTCGCTTCTGCGGGAGTGGCTGCATTAGTTGCCGGGCTGGCCGCGAGAAGCACCATGAGCAATCTCCTGGCTGGAATGCAGATAGCACTTACACAGCCGATTCGGTTGGACGACGTGGTAATCGTGGACGGTGAGTGGGGCAGGATCGAAGAAATTGGCACGACCTACGTGGTCATAAGCATCTGGGATCTGCGCAGGCTTATCGTGCCGCTTTCATACTTTATTGAAAAGCCTTTTCAGAACTGGACGCGCCAAACCTCCGAATTGCTAGGAACAGTATTTATCTATGCAGACTATAATGCGCCCATTCAGGAGGTGCGCACAGAGTTACGGCGCATATTAGGGACATCCGAGCTATGGGACGGCAAGACCTGGGGACTACAGGTCACCAATGCAACGGAAAAGACAATCGAGTTACGAGCGTTGATGAGCGCTGCGGACTCCTCCAAGGCATGGGATCTTCGTTGTCATGTCCGCGAGAAACTAATTCGGTTTCTGCAGGAGCGCTACCCTGAAAGCCTTCCTAAAGTGAGAGCTAAGTTCGAAAGAGGCCGCCCTTGGCCTCAGCACGAGGCCGGTCGTGTGGCTTAGGAATGCTGTTGACCACGATCCTCCCGTCGGGAGGAAACTCATATAAGGCTAACATTCCCAAGGGTCCCAGATTGTCCTAGTCTTTGTTTTCCCCCAGGGGAGTCTCCGGCGGGCATAAATTAAAGGAGCTACGGCTGACCTAAGATTCTTGTAACGGGCCGGTGAGGGTATTGGCACTTCCAGGGTGGAACTATTACCGGTACAGCGAAGGGGCGTTCGTTGGACCGCTTCGCGATACTTTCACGCCAATAACACCACCCTCGGCTTAAAGTATGCATTTTGAAACGAAAGCGCGGTTGATCTCGTTTTCCGTAGATCTAGAAAGCTCGGCGAAACCCTCTTGCAGCGACTACCACGCCTGCGCAAACACTGAATGTTTGTATTCCAGGTCGGACTTGGCGTTAATGCTTGCGGACTGTTAGAACAGGAACCTTGCTGTACCTCACAACATACTCTGCCACGCTCCCCATCAAGAGATGGGACAAGCCTGAGCGTCCGTGAGTGCCCATGACGATCAGTTGGCATTTCAGTTCGAGGGCAGCATCCGCAATCAGCGGACGTGGTTCTCCCTCGCGCATCACCACTTCTGCATCGGGCACCATTTCTTGCCATATCTGCATGTCCCGGTGAGCCACAGTGAGCATTGCCGGAAGTGCGCCAGGGCCCACCAGCGCAAACCCCGCTGCCCCCAAGGCGCAGACATCGACAACATGTAGCAGAACCAGCTTGGCGCCGAACTGGTCGGCCAAGCGACGCGCCCAGTTGAGCGCCATTTCTGCTTGCTCCGAAAAATCCGTCGCCACGAGGATTCGTGAAATCTGTGGCAGAATGTGCTGTTTCTTGCTGCCCCCCGGTGTCATACTTTTATTTTATTACTGTTGCTGCTCACTCGGAAGTGCCTGACAAACCTCGGGGAGGCCGATCTTGGTAAGGGAGAGCGAACCGCGGTTACTCGCGGAATCAGTCGTTCTCGGAGTGATCGGTGGCCTTGCTGCTCAGCTTTTCATGTGGGCGCTGCACACCTGTCAGTACATTTTCCTGACCTGGATGACCGGCTATCGTCCGCCCGGACTGCCGCAAGAGGGCGGTACCCTTCGCCAAGTCGTAGGGTCGCATGGGCTGTGGTTGCTGCCGTTGGCAACGACTCTAGGCGGCCTGCTTTCCGGCTTTCTGGTTTACACCTGGGCCCCCGAGGCAGAAGGCCATGGCACCGATACTGTAGTTAAAGCCTTCCATCGCGCCGGCGGTTTCATTCGTGCGCGAGTCGCTCCGTTGAAGCTTGTAGCGTCGGCCATCACTATTGGCTCGGGTGGCTCTGCCGGCCGTGAGGGGCCGACGGCCCTCATCGTCGCGGGTGTGGGCTCAATTTACGCAACCCTCACTCACCGCACGGACGAAGAGCGTCAGGTTCTCTTGCTTGCCGGGATGGCAGCGGGACTCTCAGCAATCTTTCGTTCGCCGATAGGGGCCGCCTTCTTCGCCATCGAAGTGCTTTACAGCACAATGGAGTTCGAGGCCGGGGCCCTTCTCTATACGATGCTCGCCTCGGTGGTTGCCTACGCCGTGAATGGATGGTTTGTCGGCTGGCAGCCATTGTTCTACTTCACAGCTGTCGCGGGCAAAATTCGCGCGCTGGACTATGGGTGGCTGGGAGTGCTGGGAATCGGCGGCGGTCTCATCGCTACCCTCCTGCCCGTTGTCTTTTATCGCCTGCGGGACGCGTTTCGCGCCCTTCCGATTCCGCCGGCGCTGAACCCGGCGATCGGCGGTCTAGCCGTCGGGCTTCTCGCGCTTGGGTTTCCTCAGATTCTAGGTGGAGGATACGGTTGGATACAGGAGGCAATCGACGGAGGATTAGAACTCAAGCTCATGTTGGCACTGCTCTTTTTGAAGATCATCGCTTTCAGTTTCACGGTTTCCTCCGGCGGTTCCGGCGGAATCTTTGCACCCACTCTGTTTGTAGGAGCCATGCTGGGAGGCATTCTCTCCTCCGTCTCTCACTTACCCTCCGCCATGTTTGTGGTCTTAGGAATGACAGCTACGTTCGGAGCGGCGGCCCGGGTACCTATCGCCTCCCTTATTATGGTGACCGAGATGACGGGAGGATATCGCCTGCTTCCTCCGGCAGCCTTCACAGTCTTACTGGCCTATTTTGTTCAAACTCAATTGTCAGAGCACTTCAAATACAACAGCATGTATGAAGCGCAAGTTCCCGGTCGGGCTCAATCGCCCTCCCGCTATGTTGAGAACGTGGAGTTAGCACTCAGGCTACTGGGCACTCGTCAGATTCCGAAGGCTGCCAAGATCGGTCACGTGGACTTGGTCGCTCTCCTGGACTCCGGCGTACCGATCAGCATGCGTGGCCGGAAGGAACTTAACGTGGGTATTCTGCGCCCTCAAAGCGCTCTTCTTGGGAAAACTGTACAGTCCTGCTACGACGCGGTAGCTGGGAGTGCTCTGGAGATTGCTGCGATTCTGCGAAACGGGGAAGTTGTCCTTCCCAAGTCGGACACGGTGCTGCAACCGGACGACCGCCTTCTCATTATTAGCTCAAGCAAGGCGCGCACCGTGATCGGCGAACATCTGGCTCCTTTAAGTGTCCAGCATGAACCGTTCAGCAGCAAGTCCTGAGGTTAACCTTTATAGAGGAGGAGCGATGAAAATTCTCGTAGCAATCGACCATTCGAATTTCTCCGATGTTGTGTCGACGGCAGTTCTCGGGCAGTTTCGTCCTGAAGACACGGAGGTCCGGGTTTTGCATGTGTTGCAACCGATTGCCCCTGCCCCACCACAAATGGCGCCCGGCTACGCGCCGGAATTGGAAGCTCAGAAAAGCCGGCCAGTGAACTGGTTGAGCGAATCGGGCAGCAAATGCGCAGTGCAGGATTCAAGGTGGCTACGGCGGTCGAGGTGGGCGACATCAGAGAGAAAATAATAGACGACGCTGCAGATTGGGGTGCCGATCTGATCGTCGTCGGTTCTCATGGGCGCAGCGGAATCGAGCGCTTCCTGCTGGGCAGCGTGGCCGAGTTTGTCGCCCGCCATGCCAAGTGCTCCGTAGAAATCGTTCGGACTTCAGACGGGATCTGACGGGACAGGCATCCCGCTCAGTTTTGGCCCTTTTTGGATGAGTTCCACGGGCATGTGACTGAGCTTGGTGTAGATCCGCCTCCGCCGTAACAGAGGCCACCAATCGTAAAGATAGATCTGCATGGGTCGCCACATGGCGACCCATCCGGCAATTGTCAGGCTCTCCCGCACGACAGCAGCCCAGGTACCCACTGCATGACCTAACAACATCTTGCTAAGAAGGAGACACGCGGCCAGAAATACCAGCCCGATAAAAAGACTGGTGCGGCCCTGCCTTAAGAGGCGTCTGAACTCCAAGCCAGCGATTTTGGCGCGGTGAGCAAAATAGCTGTGCACGGCCGTCCTGGCCATCTCTCCGGGGTCTCCGGCCGGCCACTGGTCTAAGAAGATGCGCAATTTGATCGGAGCCTTAGGCGGGAATTCCTGGGCCCAGCTTACGATGAATTCTTCGGCGTCACGGTCGAGATCTCTTTCAATGAAGGGAGAGGGGTCCATCGAATTAAAGAGTTGGTTTATGTCGTGCAATTTCAGTCTTATGGTGTGCGTATGTCCCCGATCAGCAGCAGTGGAGTCTGATGATGAAAAGCTCATAGGAGCGGCTCTGCCAACGCGCTTGTATTAGGATAATCCTCGCGTTTCCTCCATGCAGTATGAGGGGCTGAGGGCACTGCTATATGAAGTTCGAACAGTTTTCGAATGATCGGCTGCTGGCTGCGAATCGGCTATGCTTAGGATGCGGGGAAGCAGAAATAGCGTGCACAGGTGGTATCGGGACTTGGTCTCTTTGGTGGCGAACGAGTGCCGAGATATCGCCAGCACTCCAGTGGGCACGACTTACCTTGCGCCTGGCGGATGGAGCAGTCGGAAACCTTTGTTCAGCCCGTTCAAAATAAGGCGGGCAAGGACTGGCTACTATTCTTATTTTTCAGCATCACGCGTCGGCGGCCTCCTGCCATCCATTTTTGTTCCCGAACGATTAGCTTCAGACTCCAATCCAGATTCTGGCTTCTCGCATATCCCCTTCACTTCTTCTTCCAGCGATACCAGAGTTGCCTTGGCCGCAGCGATTAGGTCCTTACTGAATTCTCTCCCTACCTCCGCCAGTCTCTCCTCCTCTTTGCTAAGAATGTAGGTTAACTCCGGGTGTTGAACGGCGAGTCTCGCCAGCTCCATCTTGGTCTTTTCCACGACCCCAAGCGCGGCTGTAAACGCGTCCTCAGCCTGGTGCAGCTGTAGCCGAAGATCTTTCATCATCTTCTCGTACGGTTTTGCCTGATCCATGTGCACACCATCCATTACAACGAACCGCTGCTTTAACGATGCCGATTCTCGTCTAAAAGACGCCAATCTCTTAAGCCTGGATCAGTTGCTGCTAATTTCCGTCCGCTTGACAAATCGGCCTAAACATATATTTAATTAAGGCAATATTTAATTATGGGGCGTCGCGCCATTACGATCGGTCCCGGCCGCCCGCCTGCCAGTCAGGAGCGCAATGCCCGCGATCTTCTTCTGACGGCGGCGGCCGAGCTGTTTTCCCAGCAGGGTGTGGCCGCGACCACCTTCGCCATGATTGCCAAACGAGCGGGGCTTACACCCGCCATGCTGCATTACTACTTCAAAGATCGAGAAGAATTGCTTGACGTTGTGGTGGAAGAGCGGATCGCTCGCGTGATTGCTCACGTCTGGGAGCCGGTGGAAGAGGGCCAGGATGCGTTCGACCTGATTGAAGGGGTTGTAGAGCGGTTGTTCGACGGGATTGAGCAGATGCCATGGATTCCGTCTACCTGGATGCGCGAGATCCTGAACGAAGGGGGCCTGTTGCGAAACCGGGTGCTCTGCCGCCTGCCCTTCGAAAAGGTGCGGATGGTGGCAGAGGCAGTTGCCCGGGGACAGTCTAGACAGGAGTTGAATCCGGAACTCGATCCCCTGTTGACTGTGTTTTCCACCCTGGGACTGGTGATGCTGCATATGGCGACAGCGAGTTTCTGGGCTGAAACCTTTCATCGCAAGCCGCTCAGCCGGCAGGCCATGCGCCGTCACGTTACAGGATTACTGCTGGACGGGCTGCAACATGGAGGAGATCGCGCGGCAAGAAAGCGCGGAGGGAGAAAGAAGTAGGAGGTCAGCATGTGGCTTCAACAACGGGATCGCATGGCGTCGCTCGTCCTGGCAGCCGTGGTCGCGCTCGCCCTGGCCGGCTGCTCCCGCAAGTCGACGACTGCTTATCAAGGATATGTGGAAGGCAAGTTTGTTTATGTCGCTTCGCCACAAAGCGGACGGCTCGATCATCTCCCGGTTGCCCGGGGAGAGACGATTAGCGTCAGCCACCCCCTGTTCGCGCTGGACAGCGAACCGGAAGCGGCGGCCGAGCGCCAGGCGCAGCAGATGCTCCGGGTTTCCGAAGCCACGCTGGCTGATCTGCGAACCGGCAAGCGGGCCCCCGAGATTGACGTGACGCAGGCGGAGCTGCAGCAGGCCCTGGCGGATAAGAAACAAGCAGACGAAATCCTTAAGAGCTACGAGACACAGTATCGCGCCGGCGGAATCCCTCTGACGGATCTGATCAATGCGCAGGCGGCGGCCGAGTCCAGTGCCGCGAAGGTACATCAACTGCAAAGCCAATTGGCGGTCGACGCGCTGCCCGCTCGCGATGAGCAGATCAAAGCTCAGTCCGAGCAAGTGGCGGCCGATCGCGCTGGCTTGGAGCAGGCAACGTGGAAGCTGCAGCAGAAAGAGATTGTCTCGCCGCGGCAAGGTCTGGTGTTCGACACGCTGTATCGCGAAGGCGAATGGGTGGCCGCAGGCAATCCCGTGGTTGAACTGCTTCCGCCAGAAAACGTGGAAGTGCGCTTCTTCGTACCCGAAACGGTGGTTGGCAAGTTAGAAGTCGGCCAGAACATCGGAGTGCATTGCGATGGATGTGCGGCGAACATCCCCGCAAAAATAACCTTCATATCCCCGCAAAGCGAGTACACGCCGCCGGTGATCTACAGCAACGACAACCGGTCCAAGCTGGTATTCATGGTGATCGCCAAGCCTGCGGTGGAAAGAGCGACGGCGCTCCATCCCGGCCAGCCGCTGGAGGTCACATTGCAATGAGTGCGGCCTCTAACCAGGAATTCGCCATCGACGTGCAGGGACTGAACAAGCACTTCGGGGAGAAGCACGTCGTGAAAGACGTGTCGATGCGGGTACAACGGGGCGAGATCTTCGGATTCCTGGGACCGAATGGCAGCGGCAAGACCACGACCATTCGCATGATGTGCGGCTTGCTCCGGCCGGACTCGGGAAGCGGAACCTGTCTGGGTTACGACATCGTGCGCGAGAGCGCCGAGATTAAACGCAACGTTGGGTACATGACCCAACGGTTTTCCTTTTGGGACGACTTGACGATTCGCGAAAACCTGGACTTCGTAGCACGCATGTACCAGGTCGCCGATCGGCGAGACGTCGTGCGCCAATCACTGCAGGACCTCGGCTTGTCCGCCCGTGCACGCCAATTGGCAGGCGAATTGTCGGGCGGATGGAAGCAGCGGATGGCCCTGGCGGCGTGCATGCTGCATCGTCCCTCGCTGCTTTTGCTGGATGAGCCCACTGCGGGTGTCGATCCCAAGGCACGACGCGACTTCTGGGATGAGCTTCAGGGCTTGGCGGCACGGGGGATTTCAGTTCTGGTCAGCACACACTACATGGACGAGGCGGTGCGGTGTCACAAGCTGGCGTATATCGCCTACGGCGAGTTGCTGGCACAAGGCTCGGCGGCGGAGATCATCGCCAGCCAAGGCCTTAGCACCTGGGCAATCCACGGCGATCATCTTGCGGAATTGCAGCAGAATCTGCGCCGCCAGCCTGGCGTAGATCAAACGGTTACCTTCGGCGACGTTCTGCATGTGAGTGGCACCGATGGCGGCCAACTGCAGCACCTGGTTGAGACAACAGTCACGGGGAAGACTTTGCGTGCGGAGAGAATCGATACCAGTCTGGAGGACGTGTTCATCTACATGATGAGCCGCTCCGCCGATAACGTTAGGGGCGAGCCATGAGGCGACACAATGGCTTCTCAGTCGTGCGCTGGTGGAGCATCGTGGGCAAAGAGTTCACTCAGCTACGCCGCGACCGCCTTACGTTTGCCATGATTGTGGGAATTCCTCTGTTGCAAATGGCGCTCTTCGGTTATGCCATCAATACCGATCCCAAACACCTCGACACCGCGATCATCAGCGCCGACCACAGCGACATCACCCGTAGCTTTATTGCGGCACTGCAGAACTCGTCCTACTTCAAGGTCGTAGGTGAATTACCCAACGAAGCCGCCGGACGCGAGGCCTTGGCCCGAGGGAACGTCTTGTTCGTGGTCAATATTCCGGCGGGATTTACCCGGCAGCTTCTGCGCCACGAGCGGCCAGAATTATTGATCGAAGCTGACGCCAGCGATCCGATTGCGACGGCGAGCGCAATTTCCGCCTTAAATGGCATTACGCAATCCGTCATTCGGGAGGAGATAACCGGCCCGCTGGCCATGCTCGACGGAAGCCCCGCACCCTTCGATGTCGAGGTGCACAGGCTCTTTAATCCTGAGGGGATCACCCAATACAACGTAGTACCGGGGCTGATGGGCGTGATCCTGACACTCACCATGGTGATGATGACGGGGCTGGCGATCACCCGGGAACGCGAGCGCGGCACCATGGAGAACCTGCTGGCCATGCCTTCCACTCCGATGGAAGTGATGACCGGCAAGTTAATTCCTTACATCGGCATCGGGCTGATTCAGGCTTCCATTATCCTTCTCGCCGCGCGCTACGTATTTCATGTGCCCTTCTTCGGAAGCTTGGGAGCGATTTACTTGTCAGCACTGCTTTTCATCGCAGCCAATCTGACGGTCGGCATAACGTTCTCTTCGCTGGCTCAAAACCAGTTACAAGCTGTGCAATTGGCGATTTTTTATTTCCTTCCCAACATCCTGCTATCCGGATTCATGTTTCCGTTCCAAGGCATGCCGAAATGGGCACAAGTGATTGGCAACCTGCTGCCACTCACTTATTTCAACCGCCTGATCCGCGGGATCATGCTGAAAGGTAATGGATGGGCGGACTCCTGGCCAAGCGTCTGGCCGATGCTGCTGTTCACCGCCATGGTCATGTCGGTGGCGGTACTGACATATCGCAAAACGCTGGATTGAGGTATCGAATATGAACGCACCGGCGAATTCGAAATGGGCAGTGATCGTGGCTGCGCTTGCCCTTACAGCGCTGGCGGGATGCACTGTCGGGCCGCGGTATCATGCGCCCGCGCCACCCACCGTAGCGGCATATACCCCGGAGCCGCAACCGAAGGAAACTGTGGGCACCTCGGGATCGGCGGGAAGCCCGCAGCACTTTATCCAGTCGGCCGATATCCCGGCGCAATGGTGGACTTTGTTCCACTCACCCGGACTCGATGCCATGGTGCGGGAGGCACTCGACAACAGCCCGACCTTGACACAGGCAACGGCAAAGCTGAAAGAGGCGCAGGAGGAGGCGAATGCCCGAACCGGTGCAACGAAATATCCCTCGGTCAGCGCCAATGTTTCGGCCCAGCGAGAGCAACTCGACCTGGCGACCTTTGGGATCCCCTTTCCCAGTCCGCCCCCGTTCAATCTTCTGAACGGGTCGGTAGCTGTGTCCTACGCGTTGGATCTGTCCGGGGCCAACCGGCGGCTGGTCGAAGGGCTGAATGCGCAAGTTGCTTATGAAGGCTGGCAGCTACAGGGGGCGCGACTCATGCTGGCGGGAAACGTGGTGTCTGCCGCTATTCGGCAGGCGCAGTTGCGCTCACAAATCGATCTAACACGGCAGATGCTCGAGCTGCAGGAGAAGCAGCTCAACATCGCCGAACAGAGATACCAGGCTGGAGGGGTTTCGGAATACGATGTCCGCAGTCGGCGCACGCTGGTGGCGCAGACCCGCTCGGAGCTCCCTTCCCTGGAACAGCAGCTTGATGTAATCAACCATCAACTGGCGGTCCTGATGGGCCAGCCTCCCGCCGAGGCGCAGGTTGCGAGCATCAGTCTCGACGGCCTGAATCTTCCCCAGGAGCTGCCGCTAAGCCTTCCCTCCTTGCTGGTACAGCAGCGTCCCGACGTTCGCGCGGCAGAGTCGCTGCTTCATCAAGCCAGTGCGAACGTCGGTGTTGCCACCGCGAATCTTTATCCGCAGATCGTATTGTCAGCCAGTGGCGGAGGCATCGGTACCAGCTTGACCAATGGTGGCGACATCTGGAGTTTCGGAGCATCGCTGGCGCAGCCTATTTTCAATGGCGGGGCACTGAGAGCGGAGAAGCGCAAGGCTGTTGCGGCCTATCAGGAGGCCGGTAGCGTTTACCAGCAAACGGTGCTGCAGGCATTCCGCGAGGTCGCCGATTCCTTGCAGGCAATTCAGCATGACGCGCAAACGTTGCAGGCACGGAGCGAAGCTGCCAGTGAGGCGGAAGCCAGCTATCAGATTGCCTCCCAGCGATTCAGTGACGGTGGCATAAGCCAGGTGACTCTACTCGATGCGCAGCGCCAGCAATTACAAACGGCACTCGATCGCACGATCTCTGTGGCTAGCCGCTACTCCGACTCGGCAACCTTGTTGCAGGCGCTGGGTGGGGGATGGTGGAATGATGCAGTGTCGGGCGCAACAGGCTCGCATGCTCCTAACCAGTCGCACTGAGGGAACGAGCGAACAGCTGTGTACGGACAAGAGGCGTTGAGAGAAACCACTCCCAAAGATCTGCGGATTTCTTCCAATTTTGCATGGGGCAGATTTCGTTAAACGCTCTCACCCCTTGTTCATGGACGCCTGAGGAATCTCAAGTAAAAAGCTGCGAAGACCAGAACAATGCCTATATTCACAGTCAGCCGTTCCCAGAATCGGTTTTTGAAGAACCCGAAATCTACAGCGACTATCACGGCTGCCATCGCCACCGCGTAAAGCACGAGAGCTATCTGCCTGCCCATTTTTGATTCCTCGGTCAAACGAGGATTCCCTTTTTCTGGATCGATTCACCAGATCTTGGATTACCGCTTATCTATGAATGACGCGCCTGCCCCACCATCTCAATAAAAACCTCTCCGGTCTCTGCCGCATTGCTGACTCCCCGCGAAAATGCCACCCTAGTTCCCTTCATGCCGTCCTGAGTTTTCAGGCGGAGGTAGAAGCCGAGGCGGTCGACCCCGGTTATCTCCGCCTCCTTTGCCTCAATGCCGGCGAAGCATCTTGCCAGCAGAACGAGCGCATCTTTGTGGTCGGCGTTCATGTGTTGCAGGATATCGCGCTGGTGCTCCGCCAACGGATCGGACTTGGCCTGAGAGTACTCCGACGCACCCACCCATCCCATCACTCCAAAGCCGCCTACGTAATAAACGTCCAATACATCCATCTGATAAAAGAAGAAATCGTCAAAGCCGACCCAGTACTTGCTGTCCGGGTACCCGGTCAAATAGACCGTACGCGCCGTCGCCAGCTCTGCCTCCGGCACTCGGGTGACATTTCCGATCAATGTCACTCTGGAGGAGCCGAGTGGGTCGCCGCTTGCGTCTGGCTCGGTCACAAACAGGCTGGCGCGCGGATCGGCTTGCAGATTCTGCGTGTGCATAGCCAGTGTGCTTATGAGAAAGATGGGGCGACCCTCGTTGTCTAACCCATAAGGCATCAGGGATCCGAAAGGGAAACCCGTTTGTTTCCGGGAAAGGGTTGAGAGAGTGCCGATCCGGCCCGAGTGCATCAACGTGCGTGCTCGCTCGGCGAACGAAGGCTCGGCGACCGCAGGCTGGCCACTCGTTGCGCCGCGAGCGTGTTTTCCGAAAGATGAGGAAGACATCCTTGATTAATCCTCGGCTATCGAGCCAATCACATGCCACCGCCCGACCGGGCGACTGCCGGAGGCTGCAGAAATGTAGCAACTAAGTTGACTGCTAAAGCGGTTACTGCCGCAAGTTCAAGAACAGCGGAATAAGGCAGCCAGCGCCACGCCGCCGGCACAATCTCTTGGTAAGCAAGGACTTCAGCACCGACGCGCACCGTGCATCCCAGAGACAAACAGAGAAGACCGACGAACATAAGCGCGGGGCTGAATAGTAGTCGCATTCCTGAAAATGCAGGCAGTACCCGCTGACCGATGCAAAATACCATCATGGCGACAAACCCTACGGTCAGCGCGTGACGAGAAGCTCCCCAGATACCTGATGGATTTGTCGCATTTGCGGCCCAGACGCCGAGCCCAGCTGCAATCAGTAGCCACACGTAGGCACTCCGCACAAAGATGGGGAAGCTGCCATGGATGCCCTTGGTTTTAGCGGCCTTCTCAGGTAGTGCAAAAATATGGAGCGCGATCATCGCTAGCAGAGATGCGATCAACAACAATGCTGTGGTGGCCCGGAAGAAGCCAGCGAGTCCTAAAGCGATCCCGACTACTTGAAACGCGACCGCAGTCCCCAACAGCCGGTTATGAGGCGGACGGGCGCCGAGAAAGACTGGTAGCCACTTGGCGTTAAAGCCCCATACAAAAGGCACCATGAATCCCCAGGCAGCGAGGATCAGGAAGCGTTGGTCGAAGTTGGGCGGAAATGCGGGCTCATTGGATCGAAAGGCAAGCCACAGACAAGCTCCCAGGTTGAGGACTAGTGTTGCGAGCAGTCCCAAGGTACCTACGATCACTATCAAGACCCAGGTTTCCAGTTTGGCTTTGCCGCTGTCTTGTGGCTCATGTTGCGATACCGCGCGAAAGAAGATGAGGAAAGCCGCGAGTTCCATTGCAGCAGAAAGAGGCAGCAGCACCCGCCAATGCCAGAGATACACATTCGCGGTCCAGCGAAGCAGCACGCCTACCATCCATAGCGTGCCCGAGAACCATGCCAGGCCGAGCGCGAAGGGCTTTATGCCGCCGCGCAATTTAGGAATGGAGTAGTAGCCTATGCCCAGAATAAAGCTGCCTATCCAGCCGAGTACCTGGGCATGTCCGTGAGCTTGGATCCACGCGGGTGAAATGCTGTCCGCGGCACGGCGTCCGCTGATGGAGATGAGATTCCATACGCCAAGAAATGTCCCCGGCAAAACCATGAACAGCAAGCCGCCGGACATGAAGAAGATCAGCAGACGAGAGAGTTGGCGTTCGCGGGCGCTGGTGCGCTGGAAAATCTGAAGAGGCGTTTCGGATGTTGCCGATACGGTTTGTGCCTGCGAACGACTCATCTGGCTGTGGGCTCTTAAACTGAGAACACTCTTGCGCGCCGAGAGACTGCCTATTCTCCGTGGGCATCGCGGTCAAAGCGAAACACGTAACGCAGCAGTCCGGCATTCACCAGCAGCAACACACTGGAGCCGGCAGCGGCGGGAATCAGAGTTTTGTAGGCGCCGCTGAGTAACGCCTCCATGGACACGGTCAGTAACCAGAGTTGCAGCACAACCGCAGCGCCAACAAAGGCGAGCATGGCGGAGAAGAGGGTTGTTCCTTGCCGTCGCACACTCATACGAACTCCACCCCTACCGCGAACAACTGGTCGCCGCGCTGCTCCAATTGCACCCGCGGCAAGGGCCTCGTAGGCGGACCGGCGATCGGCTGGCCGGCAAGATTGAACAGGCCATGGTGGCACGGGCAGAAAAGACCATTCTCCGCCTTGTCATACACCACAGCGCACGACAGATGGGTGCAGACCTGCGAGTAAGCGACCAGTTTTCCTTCCGGGGTGCGGATTGCGATACACGGATCCGAATCCGTGGGGTAGCGAAATAATATGGAGCCTGCCTGCTCCAGCGCAGAGGCTGGGCCGATAAGGCGTTCGACGTGTGATCCGCGGTGCAACAACCGGCTGGCCACCACCGTGGCCCAGTTGGCCGACGCCAGCAACAGTGACCCTAAGGTGAGAAATTTCACCATCTCGCGCCGGGTTACGTAATGGTCGCCCTCCCACTCGATGGGAAAGTCCTGCCGCCACTTGGGCGTGGCAGTCGCTGTCGCTTTACATCGCGCACAACCGGGTTCTTCGTCGCGCGTATTCATCCCACATTCTCCAGCATTAGCGCTACATCATAAGGGTCGTCGGAAAGTGCTGATGGCGTCGGCGAAATCTGTACCAATTCAACATCCACCCGCTCGACCTCACGCGGCACGATCACGAACACTTTCGTCGTCACTTCTTCTTGACCAAACTTCCAGCGGTTGATGGCAACGCCGCGTCGCGTTCGCTGGATCTCCTCGGCGGTGGCAAAGGCCAAAGCCTGCGAGGGACAAACCGTCGCGCACATCGGTTTCTTGTCGACGCTGGTGCGGTCATAGCACATGTCGCACTTCATCATCTGGTCGATTTTGGCTTCGTATTTCGGAACACCAAACGGGCACGACAGCACACAATTCGAGCAACCAATGCAGCGCGGCTTCAGCGAACTCTGCACCACTCCATCCGGCGTTTTCTTGATGGCGTCAGCCGGGCAGACTCGCGCGCAAATCGGGTCTTCGCAATGCATGCACACTTGCGGAGCGGTCTGCACGCTCTCACGCCGCTGGATGGTCTCCAGATGAATCATCGAAACGCCGCGATGAGTGTCGCACTCGGCGCAGGCTGCCACACAGGACTGGCATCCGATGCAGCGCGAGTAGTCGATGTAGAAGGCGCGCTCGCTCAACGAATTCCTCCGGCTTGCGTCTCCAGTTGCGCGATAGCATCGGTCGGCTCTTCCGTCTTGGAAACGCGAACCGCGCAGATCTTGAACTCAGGAATGTTCGACACGGGATCGATGGCACGAATCGTCAGGTTATTGGCCGAGCGGTCGAGCGGCCAGTGATACGGAATGAATACCGTGTCAGGTCGGATGGTCTTCACCACCTGCGCGCGCACTACGACGCTTCCACGACGGCTGTCGACTTTGACGAAATCACCATCCTGGACGCCACACTTCTCCGCAAGCCGGGGATGCATTTCGCAAAACGGCTGGGGACACTGGTCCAGCAAAGCGCCGATGCGCCGGGTTTGCGTGCCAGACAGAAAGTGCGATACGACTCGACCCGTCGTCAGAATAATCGGGTACTCTTCGTCCGGCATCTCGGCCGATGGCCGCCACTCAATGGGAATGAAATGTGCTTTGCCATCGGGATGCCCAAATTTGGCGCCTTCGTAGAGCCGCGGTGTACCCGGGTGGCCGATCTCCGGACATGGCCAGAAGATTCCATTGCTCTCGTCAATGCGATCCCACGTGATCCCGTAATAATCCGACACGCCGCCTTTGGAGGCGACGCGCAGCTCCTCAAAAATGTCGCGTGTCGACGAGTAGTTGAACTTATCGCCATGTCCGAGACGCGTGGCAAGCTCGCAGATGATCTTCCAGTCCTCGCGCGCTTCACCGGGAGGGTTCACGACTTTGCGGTGGTGAATGACGCGGCCTTCAACGTTGGTCGTCGTGCCTTCGTCTTCCTCCATCAACGAACCGGCGAGTACGATGTCGGCGTAGCGAGCGGTTTCGGAGAGGAAGAATTCAATGCTGACGAAGAACTCCAGCTTCTCCAGCGCAGCTCGAACATAATTGGCGTCAGGAAGCGAGACGGTGGGATTGAAGCAAATGCAGATCAGCCCCTTGATCTTGCCTTCGTGAATGGCCTCGACCAGCGGCACCGCAGAAAGACCCTTGCCGGGTATCGACTCCTCCGGGACACCCCACACTCCCGCGATATATTTGCGATGTTCCGGATTCGCGACGTCGCGCGTACCCGGCAACTGATCGCACTTCTGACCCTGCTCGCGCGCGCCCTGGCCATTGCCCTGGCCGGTGATCATGGCATAGCCGCAGCCTTCACGACCAATGCGTCCGCTGGCGATTACCAGATTGATGGCGGCAATGCAGTTGTCCACGCCCTTACTATGGTGCTCGATTCCGCGTGCATGCAGCAGGAAGCTGGTTGGCGCCGGTCCCCACATTTCGGCGGCCTTGACGATCATCTCGGGCGGGACGCCTGCAATTTTCGCCGCGTACTCGGGCGTGTATTTCTTCACCGCCTCGGCAACCAGCGCGAAATCCGTTGTGTGCTGCGCGATGAAGTCGCGATCGATCCAACCGCGCTCGATCATGATGTGCAGCATTCCGTTGAAGACACCGATATCGCCACCGGAGCGCACTGGGATGAAGAGGTCGGCGTTGCGCGCGATCGGAGTCATCCGGGGATCGAGAACGATGAGCTTGCCGCCGTTCTCCCGCGCCTGCCATAGATAGTCGGTCGTGATGGGAGCGCATTCCGCGATGTTGGCGCCCGCCACCAGAATTACCTTCGCCTTGGGAATGTCCGACCAGGGATTGGCACTGCGATCGATGCCGAAGACTTTTTTCGACGCCGCACCGGCCGATACCATGCACAGGCGACCGTTGTAGTCGATGTTGGCCGTGCGCAGGGCTACGCGCGCAAACTTGCCCATCAGGTAAGCTTTTTCATTGGTAAGCGAAGCGCCGGTCAGCACCGCGAATGAGTCGTTGCCGTACGTCTGTTGAATGCGCTGAATCTCACTGGTCACGCGGCTGAGCGCCGCATCCCAACCGATGGGCTCAAAACCCTTTCCCGGGATGCGCTGCAGCGGATGCTTCAGCCGGTCGGGATGCTCATCCTGCATGTAGCGCTTGACGCCCTTAGGGCAAAGCTTGCCCTGGTTGAAGGGAAAATCCTCCCACGGCTCCCACCCGACAATCTTGTTGTCGCGCACCCGCAACTGAATTCCACATTGCTGCCCGCAGAAGCAGCAATGCGTCTTCACCATCTTGTCTTCTTCTTCCGAGGCTACCCAACCGCCTGCGGGAACGCGGTTGAGAGTGGGCCCAAACTGTTTCACCAGCTCCGGAATGTCAACGGGGAGTTTTGCCATAGGTCAAAAGCTTTCCAAGCGCTCGCGCTCTGCACCGGGTGTCCGCCACATCGCATCCTGGGTGAGGGCGAGATTCTTGCGCCTGCATTGCGGACAAACATCCTGGTAGTGCGTGCCATCTTCCATTCGATACTGAATTCCAACTGCGCTTTGCACCGCCTTCAAGTCGCCAACCTGCAGGCTGCTTGCAAATCCTTGTCCACAACGGGTGCACGCTGCCAAGCCGCCTTCTTCGCCGGCACGTTTATAAAAGTCGATGCCCATCTGCGCGGGACGCTGAAAGATGTGGAAGAACTTTCCAAACGGCAGATAGAGCAGCGTGAAGATAACGGTCACTGCATGCAGTTGCGAGAGGAACACATAGTAAAGCCCGCGCATCAGGTGTGTGGACACGGTCAGGAACAAGCCGGTCACGGAAATCGCAAACAGCAGAATCAGCGGCAGCAGATCGTTGGAGAACTGTTGCACACTCATCGCGCCACGGTCACGGCCGCGTCGCCACATTGCCGTGAAGACGCCGATCAGGACCATCACCGCGCAGATGTCCAGAATATTGAAGGCCACCGGAGCCATCAGACTGTCGAGCGGGAAGCTGCCGACGTGTATGCCGAAAACGAAGGCGCGATAGATTGCCTGATTGTCCGGCGCGGTCTCGAAGCGTATCCACCCAAACGATAACGGAAACGTAACCGCAGCGGCGATCAGGCAGCCCCAGGCGAGAAACCAGTGCGCGGCCCAGCGTGTCTTGGAGCGGCGCTCGATGAAGCGCTGCAGTACAACGCTGTTCCAGAAAATACCTGCGAGGCGGGCAAGGTTGCCGGGCAGCCTCTTGGGTTGCAGGAATATCTGCCAACCGCGAAACCAGTAGAGACGGGTGGGAGGACGGCGCAGCCACATCGAATAGCGATAGCCTAGTCCGAAGGCCGAGAACACGGTTGCGCCCGCGTAAGAAACCAACGCCGGATCGAAGTCCTTAAAGCCACGGCTGCCGACCACGATTCCGACGATGAGCGCAGCCGCGGCGATCAGGCCCCAGGCAAGGGCATGCGCTGTGTCTGAACCGCGGGGCGAAAGATCAATCGGCTTGAGACTCTTCATCGCTCAATTCGTGGCCAAGACAATTCTTGGCGACCGCATGCTGAAGAGTAGAACCATCAGGCAAGCGAGCGCGAAGACGCTCAGCAACACAAAGCCAAGAGTGAACGATCCGGTTTGCTGTTTGATCATGCCGAGCAGCAGCGGCGGAAAGAAGCCGCCCAGTCCGCCCGCCGCGCCCACCAGTCCGGTAACGCCACCCACTGACTTGGGAAAGTATTCAGGCACCAGTTTGAAAACGGCTCCATTGCCCAGGCCGATCGCTGCAGCCATGCCCAGCGCGCCGATGGTGAAAGTCGACATCAGCGGGCAAGCCAGGAAGAGCGCGAACATCGCTGTCGCGGGGAAAACCCACCTGAGAATGGCGCGGCCGCCTATCTTGTCGGCCAGCACGCCGCCGACGGGACGGAGCAGCGTCGCCAGCACCACGAATCCGGCGGTGCGGAAGCCGGCATCTTGCGGCGTCAGTCTAAACACTTCGGTCAGAAGGGTCGGCAGGTAGACAGCCATGGCGACAAAGCCGCCGAAGGTAAGAAAGTAGTAGAGGCTCAACACCCAGCTGCGCTTGTCTTCCAGCGGACGCGCGATTTCGGCAAACGACTTGGCCGGGGCGCGATTGGGGGCGTTACGCGCCATGCCCGCAAAGATCACCAGCCAGATGGTGAGCAATATGCCGAAGGTCCAGAATCCCCACTTGAATCCCGCTGCGGCCGCCAGCACGGGCGACCCGTAGGCTGCCAGTGATTGCCCGATATTCCCGGCCCCGTAAACGCCAAGTGCGAAGCCCTGCCGTTCTGGCGGAAACCATCCATTGACGAAGGCCACGCCCACCGAAAAACTGGCCAACGCGATACCGATCAGAAACCCGTAGGCGAGCAACTGGCCGTAGCTGCTGACACCGCCCATCAGAAATGCGGGAATGGTGGCGAGCACCATCACAATGCTAAACACCACGCGGCCACCAAAGCGGTCGGTAAGAATGCCCAGTGGAATGCGACCCAGCGCTCCCAGGAGGACTGGAATGGCGATGGCGACGCTCTTCTGTACGGGAGTCAGCGCCATGTGCCGGCTGATAATCGGCATCATTGCCGACATTGATCCAAAGACAGCAAAGCATAACGCAAATGCGCCGGTACCCAACGCGAGCTGAAGTTTGGCGGAAGTCGGCTCTGACATGGAATTCGTTCTGGTCATCTTACTCTGGGATCATCTCTGGATATCCGTACAATCATGAACACGTTCTCGACTTCTGGTTGACGAAGGCAGCGCTGGATACATTGTCCACGGCTCTCGGGACTCCCTAGTTCGAAATGGCAGAGCTTTCGTATTCAAGCAAGCGCCTTTCGCCTTGCAGAGCTCGGAGCGGAGTCAGATCCTGCGTCAATTCGACGGTTCCTAGATACTGTCCATCCGCTGAGCGAACCGCGAAGTAGCGCACGTGAACAAACTTCTCCTGGAAATTGATCCAGAATTCTGCAACATTCTGTCGTCCAGCTTTAAAGTCGCTGAGGATCTGGTCAACGGTTTCAACGCTTTTGGGCGGATGGCAGTTGTGCACCTTGCGTCCGATGATGGCTTTGCTGCGAGCGAAGACACGGTCCGGTCCTTCTGTGAAGAAAGCCACGCGATCATCGGCGTCGACGAAGGTGAGATCGAGCGGGAGCGTGCCAAAGATTCCAGTTAACTGCTCTAAACTGACGTTTCCAGTAGGCAACATCAGAGCGCCAGTACGCGGCACATTCATCGAGTCAACCGCAACTGAAATGGCAGGCACATAGCCGGGCTGAGGTTCCACAATGCACCAGCCATACTTGGGAGACGCCGACCATATCTCGACCCACTCATCTTCCGAGAGCGTTTCCAGCGACATCGGAAGCAGAATGTTTTCCTCCTTGTAGATCATTTCCTGCACGGCGTTGAGGGCGGCGCTGGCGGCGCTTAGCAAGGTGGGCTTCCAGTCGGCCGTTGTCGCTGGGTCCTGTTGGAGACTCTGCCCCAGGTGCTTAAGCAAGCCTCGAACATCGTCGTCCTTGGCCCACATTACCTTTGAGGGTCCGGAAATACCGTGGCGCTCCAGGCAGGAGAACAAGGCGTGTTCCTTCCGCTGGTAATGTTTCTCAATGTCCATCAGCTCGTTGAATCCGTGGCGAAGGCGCAACACAATCGGAGCAGGGTCGTTCGGCTCCGGAAGGCTATGCAATTCGGTCAATCCCGTTTGCATAAGAGTGATCACGCTGCGTAACGCTTCGTTTTCACGGCGAAAGGTATCGACGGGATGGCCCGGGGCAATCTCTTTGCGGGTGGGAATCTGGACCAGCACATCACGTGTCACCTGCGCGTGAAGGTCACACATCGACCGGACTTCCTCAACCGGCATTCCTTCGGCTATCAGTTCCTGTTCCATGGCCATGATTTCCGACGCGTCGGTCTGTTTTACCAATTCGCGCATTTGCTGCTGCACTTGTTCGGGTGCCTTGCCTTCATGCAAGTGCTTGATGATGTCTTTCAAAACTCGAATGCGGTTGGCTCTGTTGTCGATCAGTTCGCTCATGTCACCGTCCTTGGAAGTTCAAGAATACGCAGGCGAATAGGGCAAGTAGATGACTTAAGTCACGGTGATGCTCGTTGTCTAATCTTTTGGAGGCTGAGAACGGAGCTCAATCGTTGCGGTCGACCGAGAATCCCGGCGCCATGCAGCAAATCGAAATCTCTGTCGGGCCGTCTCCACCTCTATATCGCGGAATCCGGCGACCTGAAGCCTGGCGGGAAGCGTTGCTGGGTCAACAAGAACCATCGTGTCGAACAGATGGAACACACTCATCCGGAAGGATGCCATGCTGTCCGTTCCAATGAAGCTTCCGCCGGGTCGAAGGATTCGATAAACCTCGGCAAACAGGCGGTCCTGCATCAGGCTGGAGGAGAGATGGTGGAGCATGGTGAAGCAGACGACGCTGCTGAATGAGCCATCCGCAAACGGTGCATGGGTCGCATCGCCGCAAAAGACCTTAACGTTGGATTCGGGCAAGCGCTGATTCAGCTTGCTGGCAAGCTCTAAGTCAGTCTCAAGGCAAGTGAGATGGCTGCAATCGCGGCGCAGCCAATTCGTCGACAGCCCAGGCCCCGGACCCAACTCCAGCACCTGGTCGCCGAGGCTGATGCTGCGCAGAGCCCAGGACATGATCTGTCCCATCGTTCGATTCCAGTGGCTGGTCTGGCAATACCACTTGTGCAGACGATTCATCGACGGCCCGTTCCGGGTTCGGAGAAGCCACACTGGCGGATCTCGCGTGTAGCCGGACTCATAAATTCCGTCTGGTTGCCATCTCTTGGGCAATCGCAGCTTTGTCTTTCGGCGACAAGACCTCAGCCGCACAAGGAAACACGACTTCGTCCTCGAGGGCGATGTGCGAGCGATACATGGAGACGAGTCCTGCAATCGCCGATCGAAAGGTCTCGACCTCTTCTGGCGCCAACGGTCCCGACTTGAGGAACTTCCTTCCGAGCTGATCAATCTGCTCATGCAAGGGAGCCGCCCAGCGGTGCTCACCTTCGAGAGCAGCCAGCTTGTCGAGGACAGCTTGCGCTCGCGGATCGGCGGCCTGCCGTAAGCGGGGAAAAAGAGATTCTTCCTCGTCGGCATTATGCTTGGGCGCAGCTTCACGGAAATAATGCAACGCCGTGGCCAGCGACGCCCGGGTTTCCACATTCGGCGATTCCGCCAGGAATGGCACGGCTGACTGTAAGGCCCCCAGGAACATCTCGATGCGACGATGGCAGTCGGAAAGCAATCCAGTGGGGTCAGAAAAGGAGTGGACCGGTGCTCCAATTTGTACTGGCATTCTGCAAACATCTCCTTCGTGGTTCAGATGACACGGCAGCAAACGAGTGCGGCTGGCAGCTCTCACCTGGGCTCCCTCGCGCTCTTGCTTTTGCCAAGCGATGTCTTCTTCTAGGTTCAGCGTGGCAACGCGCCGGGCGCATTCGTCAGGCTGTTGATCTTCGCTTACCTCCACGATAAGAGCCCACGCGGTGGCAGGCCGTGACTTTTGTCACACGAGGCCCCTCAGCTGACGGGCCCATCAATCTTGAAAGGAACCCCGCCGGCATTCGGTGGAAGCTATGTCGTATTACGAGGTTACTTTCTCCGTGTGCAAATATCGATTCGCGACTTCAACCGCCGATGGAGCCTGGGCGGCTTCAATGATGACCAGGAACGTATCGGCGACATTTTCGCGCGCAAGGAGCCGTCGACTGCCCGGTTGGCCAGCTTTGCGGTGACTAAGCCGGCTACGATTCCGACCAGAACCTTCGGGACCGCGGGTATAACCGAGCTGCCTAGACTAGCAAAGACTCGACTGGTTTTCCCTCATGTTTACTGACCTTTTCGTGGGTCTTCAGGTGGAGCAACTCGATGGCAATACGCCATAGCTCGGGAATCGGTGAATGCAATTGCGATCGCCTCAGGGTGACAACGTTGGGCCATTCGTCCAAGTTTTCTTCCCGGCCGGTCGAAAGAATTGAGGGGCTAACCGAAGGCCCGCACCCGTAATGCAGAGTAAAGGCAGGGCGACAAGCAGCTGGCTCCGCGTATCGTTTTGTCGCAGGATCGTGACCACCAGAATCAGGTCGGCGAGCAGCAACAGAGTCAGCGATAGTCCGCGATGAAAGTTGCGGAGCTCAGACTCTACCCACGAGTCACGTTGCACCTCAATCACCCGGCCTTCATCAGAGTCGGTGCAACGGTTCTTAATTGGGCAGCTATTACACTGATGTGCCAACGCCCGATATCTCACCAGCGTGGATTCCGATATTACCTCAGCCCGATAAAGCTGTTTGTCGTTGGGGCATCTCCAAACATCCAAGTCTGCGTGGTAAGAGAATCCAACAGTGCGGACTCTCTGCGTTCGCTGATGCGAATGCCGCGCGAGGAGTTCGAAGGCTGCTGCTACCAGCGCCAGAAAGATCGCGTAGCCTGCACCCAACAGCACCTCAACATCGATACCGCGCATGGCTAACGTCCTCCTGTTCCGCTCACTAATTCAGTGAACAAGATGTCTTTGGGCTCCTCGACCGTACTCTGTGTCCTCATGTGACGAACGCCCAACCAGCACAGATAAAGGACTGGCAACGTCCCACCGAGAATGAAGACGGTGTCGCCGGGAAGTCTTAGCCATTCGATGAGCGAATTGGTTGGGTTGCCGATGAATTTCAGGCTGCGAGCGTCGTAGTACCCGTAGGCGACGGAATGATAAAGTTGCAGCACTCCCAATGGAAATAAGGTAGCAAAAACCATCCAGGCCAGGCCGAGATTCAATGACCAGAAGCTGATCTTGGCAGCTCGATCTGACCAGCGCTCTTCCGGGATGATGTAACGCAAACAGAATAGCGCCAACCCAACTGACAGCATCCCATATACACCCATCATTGCTGCGTGTCCGTGGTTTGGAGTCAGGGCAGTACCGATTTCGTAGTACGACACAATGGGGAGATTTATCAGGAAGCCAAAGATCCCTGCGCCCAGGAAGTTCCAGAAACCGACCGCGGCCAGGAACATCACGGCCCAATAGTGTGGAAACGATGTCTTTGATTTGGTCTCCTGCTGAGCTCCGAGTTGCAGGAAGCTCCATGCCTCCAGCGTCAGGAGGGTGAGCGGAATCACCTCGGCAGCGGAAAAGAACGCACCCAAAGCCATGTGAATTGAAGGCTCGCCCGAAAAGTAAACGTGGTGCATCGTGCCGATGACGCCCCCCGCTGAGTACAGCAACATGTCAAGATAGATCATCGTCAATGCGACCCGCTCATGTACTACACCGAGCAGCACGAACACGTAAGCGACCATGATTGTGGTGAAGAGTTCCAGAAAATCCTCTACCCAGAGATGTACGACCCAGAAGCGCCAGAAATCAGTTGTCGTAAAGTGCGAGCCGGGATGTGCGAGCAGGCCAACGCCGTAAAACGCGGGAATTGACAAAGCTGAAAAGAAGAAGAGCCAAGGCATATTGCCCATGTGCTCGCTGTGCAGTCGCCCGCGGAGACCACGAAAGAGGATGATCACCCAGAAGAAGAGCCCAAGCGTCAGCAGAATTTGCCAGAACCTCCCAAGGTCGAGATATTCAAAACCCTGGTTACCAAACCAGAGCCACGCATTCTTGAACCATCCTTCGATTCCGGCATACTCGCCAAACAGGCTTCCAAAAACCACGATCGTCAAGGCACCCAACAGTCCGTACGCAAGCAAGTGTTGTCCTCGCGGTTCGCGGCCGGCGATCATCGGCGCCAAAAAGATTCCAGCGGCAAGGTAAGAGGTCGATACCCAGAAAATGGCGAGTTGCAGGTGCCAAGTACGAGCAATGTTGAATGGCAGAAGCCGCGCAAGGTCGATTCCAAAGAAGTTGGCGATCTCTGCCCGATAGTGCTGAGATGCGCCGCCAACAAGTGTCTGCAGCAGGAAAAGCAGCCCCATGACAAGAAAGAACCAGGCACAAGCCCGCTGCGCCGGCGTCAATAGAACTTCGTTTGGAGGACGAAACGATACGGTCTGCTGTTCACGGCCATGCCAGCCTAAGAAGTTCCAGCGACCAAAAGCGGCAAACAGCAGGCCAATTCCGCCGAGCAACGCGATCAGCGAGAGCACGCTCCAAACAATGGCGTCGGCGGTCGCCCGATTCTCGACGAGAGGCTCGGGTGGCCAGTTATTGGTGTAGGAGTATGGAAGACCCGGCCTCAGGGCAGCGGAAGCCCAAGCCGACCAACTGAAGAATGCGGTCAGTTGACGAATTTGCTCGGGGTCACGAATGGCGTTGGGCCGGAGGCCATATTTGGTAGTTGGTTCTCCGAAGAACTCGCCATATTCCTTGCTCAGTTGCTCAAACGCGTGCGCCTGGGCAGCGGTATACGTCAACGTGTCGGTAGAAGGGTTGTAGCGATTGTTCTTAAAATCGGCAACCGTCTGCAGTTTGGCGCGATCCGAGGATTCTCCTCCGCAAAATTCCATCACGCTGAGCGCCGCGCGATGCAGGTAGTCGGCCGTGAAATCCGGGCCTAGATAGGCACCGTGCCCAAAGATCGAACCGTATTCCATCAGGCCGTTGCGCAGAAACACAGCCTGTCCACCAAGGATGTCGTTGCGAGTGAACAGAACACGGCCGGAATCATCTGTAACGCGCGCTGGAATCGGCGGCTCACCTGTGTAGGTCCGATACGCCAACATCCCCATCACGGTAAAGCCGAAAATCATAACGATGGCGACTGCCTGGACCCAGCCGCGCGATATCAGCAATGGGCGCTTCGATTCGAATGCCATTCCGTCACGCTCCTCACGTGCTTATCAAATGCTGTTACGGCGTTTGTCACCCCAACGTGATGGCCGGAAATCTTACACCAAACTGTGAGCTGGATGGGAGGGTACAGGTGTAATCGGCCCGGTGACGTTTGCTCTATTGGCCAAGTTTCGCCCAAGTCCGACCATTCTCCTGTCTCAGATCCGGAAACTCTCCTTCACGGGAAGATTGGATCTGACTTATTCAGTTGGAGATAAGCCGATGAGTGTACGGGACGAAAACTGCCAGTCCGATGAACACCGCGCTAGTCTGACCAGACTCCCCCAGTTGGCCGAGCCAACAATCCAGTTCAATCTGGCCAAAGAATTAGAACAACTTCATCATGCAGGAGCTTGGGATAAGACCAGTGGCCGCAGTTCGAAGACTCTGGCCAAATACGCGGACTTCCGAATTGTATTGGTTTCAATGAGGCCGGAAACCCGAATGGAGCAACACCGGGCTGAGGGCAGGATTTCGATTCAGTGTCTGGAGGGAGAACTTCGCATACATCTTCCGAATACACAAAAAGCGGAGATGGCAGTCGGGGATGTGTTGGTTCTGGATTGTGGGATTCCCCACGATGTTGAGGCTCTGGCACAGAGCGCATTCCTCCTGACGATCTGCTGGGCAAGTTCGCACGAAGCGGGCACGAAGTAGCAAGGGAGTGGTCTTCCTCCGTCCGAAGTTGGAGAATGCCCAACATGACGATTGCGGTCAATGGAAAGAACATGCAGGGTGGACGAAATGCCTGAGCCAGTCGTACACCTCTCAATCCGAAGGCAGGCGACGCCGGATTCAAGACCGTACTCGGAAGACTTTGACATCCGGTGGCGTCCGGGCATGAACGTCATTTCAGCGCTGATGGACATCGCCGCCAATCCTGTAACCCACTCCGGGAAGGCGACAGCGCCGATCGTTTACGAATCGAATTGTCTGGAGGAAGTTTGTGGTTCATGCGCCATGCTCATCAAGGGAAAAGCCGGGATGGCGTGCTCACATTTGTTGCGAACGCCTGGGGAGATGGTCCGCCTTGAACCTCTGTCCCGCTTCCCTGTCGTGCGTGATCTCGTCGTTGACCGAAGTGTTCTCTTTGAGAACCTCAAGCGAGTGAAGGCGTGGGTCCCGGTTGACGGGACTTATGATCTGGGCCCCGGGCGCCGTGTCAGCCCCGCGGTGCAAGAGGAAGCCTATCCGCTTTCCCGTTGCATTTCGTGCTGCTTGTGCCTGGAAGTATGTCCCCAGATCACAGAAGAAACGCGCTTCGTTGGGGCAGCCATTATCAATCAGGTCCGTCTCTTTAATCTGCATCCGACAGGGCGAGGACTGAAGGCGGAACGGCTGGAAGCAATGATGGGCGACGGCGGAATCCACGAGTGTAGTTATGCTCAGAATTGCGTTCGGATCTGCCCGAAGAATATCCCCCTGACCACCTCAATCTCCATCGTTTATGGCCAGGTGATGAAAAAGGCGATACTCGATCTCTTTCAAAAGTGATCCCTCGTATCCATGTCCATTTTGATTGGCCGGGCTCCCCATTTCGGAGCGCAGTCACATCTCCCAAAGTTCCGTCGCCCTCAACAGCCAAAGAATCCGTCGACGCGCATGCTGTCTTCCAGTACGCCGCTTAAGGCCATCTGCCTATAGCGCTATACTTGCTCTATCGGTCGCAGTGCTCAATGGACTGTTCGTTCCGACCTCGATCGCAGATGTTTATGTATCTCTCCGAATATGCTGGAAACTGAGCTGTTTTCATTTCTCGAGAACACGACTGATGCCGTATTTGTGGTGACAGGGCAAGGCGAGATTCGATTCTGGAACAAGTCAGCTGTCAAGTTATTCGGGTACTCCGCCGCTGACGCGAAGGGAAAGACTTGTTTCGATCTGCTGCATGGCATCGGAGCGTTGGGCACGAGTGTGTGCCACCAGAACTGCAGTGTGTTGGACTGCATCGGGAAAGGATCCGAGGTCCCAAATTTCGACCTGAACGTAAGCGCCCACTCGGGTGAACGATTGTGGGTCAATATCTCCACTCTGATCTTTCACAACCAGCGGACTCGAGAGACGTTGCTAGTTCATCTGGCGCATGACATCACCGAACAAAAACAACAGGATGAAGTAGTACGCCAAGTGCTGACGCTGTCGAAGGAGCTCAGCAGCCTGGGCGGGAGAATCGGCAAAACCGCGCCAGTCTCGCCACTGTCACTCCAGGAAATCGAGATCCTGAAGATGTTTGCGGCCGGAAGCAGTCCCGCCAAAATCGCCAAGAAACTTGGAATAAGCTCGCAAACTCTGCGTAATCACCTCCACCACATCAATCAGAAGCTCCGGACCCACAACCGCCTTGAGGCGGTTATGCATGCAATGCAACGGAAGCTAATCTAGCGAAGCTGCCGTTCGACGCGGACCTTCTGGGCATTGACTCCCGCATGGTATTTGCTTCCCGATCGTCGGTACAAATGGTTCATTGTCTCCGTTTCGATGTTGGCGCATAACTTAAGACAGTTCAGCACTTCCTACGGAGCGAACTGTGATCAGGAAATGCGCTAATCCCGCCTGTGATGTTGCATTCCGTTCTTCCCATGAGGGACGGCTCTTTCCCTTCGAAATCAGGAACGCGACAGGGCCGTGCCACGATGTGCCGCCCGTGATCTGCGAGAAGCAGCCAGAGCGTGCCACCGTCTGTTTCTGGCTGTGCGAGCGGTGTTGCGACCGGTTCATTCTGCGGTTCTCAGTGAGCTCAGGTGTAATGCTCACGCCCGCATTCGCCGGGCAGGCCGCTCAGCGGAGGAAGAAAGGGCGGACGAGTCAAATATCAGAACCTGAGAGTTACGGACGGAGGTATGCATGATTGGGCTGAAGCGGATCTACGAACCTGCAACTCCACAGGATGGTTTTCGCGTCCCGGTGAACGACTGTGGCCGCGTGGAGTAAAGAAGACGTCTGCTCACTTGGATAAATGGGCGAAGGAAGCGGCACCGAGTAGCGCACTGCGCAAATGGTTTCACCACGATCCCGCACGATGGGGCGAATTCAGGCATCGATATTCTCGGGAGCTCGATGAAAACGAAGAGGGATGGAGGCCACTGTTGGCCGCATCATCCAAGGGACGGCTCACCTTGATCTACAGCTCCCGCGATGGCGAGCATAACAACGCCATAGCTTTGAAGGAATACCTGGATCGCAGGCGGCACAGCCACGCCGGCCCAGCAAGAAATAAAGCAGCATAGCGGAGCACCCGCGAGGAGGCAGGAGATGCAGCAAGCAACGGACGCCCTGGAGCACGAGCACAGGACAATCGAGAAGATTGTTAGAGTGATGGGCGTGTTGGTGGACGAGTTAGCCGAGAACCGTGATATTGACGATGACGTCCTTCGGGATCTTTGCGAGTTTCTGCAGGTCTACGGACACCAATGCCATCATGGCAAAGAAGAGAGCTATCTTTTCCCAATGCTGGAAAGCCATGGCGTACCCGAGGAGGGTTGTCCCCTTGGGGCGTTGCGGCACGAACACGAGCGGTCACGAGCGCTGACACAAGAATTGGTGCAAGCCTCAGCAGAATATGCTGCTAATCGACACCACAGCTCCTCCACTTTGTCAGAAGTACTTCGGAATCTCGCCCAGTTCTATCCTGCACATATCTGGAAGGAGGAGTATCTGCTCTTTCCCCTGGCGAGGAAGGTGCTATCGGAAGAAGATGACCAGCGTCTCCTTAAGGAATTCAGGAGCGTCGAATCCGATATTTACTCTTATGCACACGAGAGCTACGAGCAGTTAGCAACGGAACTTGAAGACCGGGTCCTGACAACGTCTCCGAAGATGAGAGCCAGCACTGGACGCGTGGCGTGAGATGGTTGGCACGGGCCAGGAGGAGATCACGGATGAACATCGCGGAAGCGTTATCAGTTCGAATCCCATGTACCGTGTGCGGCGAGTTTTATGAAGTGCCTCTGACCGACATCCTGCTCTCCTACCGAATGCTGGAACAGGGCTGCCCGGTACCCGATGAAACTGAGTGCCCGCCACTCTTTCAGGCGAGGCTCATTCCGCGCGAAGTGTTGCATAACTTTGTTAAAGCGTGGCAGCGACTTGAGAAGAGTGTCGACCGGGACAACGGTGAGCTTGTGCTCAGTGATTGCATAGAAAGAAATGGTCGGCGCGGCGGAATTGTTGCATCAGGCACGACATCACGTCGTGGTGTCGAGAAGTGCAGTTGTAGACCTAGGCTCGTGAGACAGGCGAGGGATCGAGGCTTGGATCAGACCCTAACCGACACGTTCCCGTGCAGCGACGCTTTGTCCTCCATACCCAACCCTGCAGTGGAATCCATGGTCTGGCAGTCATCCCGGACCGATGAGTTGACTGAAGGTGCAGCATGAAAAGCTCAGGTACTTTTATAGGGTCCGAAAGAGTATTTGAGAAGTTGCGCGCACTCTGTACGGAGCGCACAGTCCAGGGATCGACGGTGCTATTTGGTCAAGGGGAAGCTCCCAAAGAAGTGGTGCTTGTCTTGCACGGAAAAATTGCACTGACTCCGGACGCTACCGAGCCAACGCTTTGCCGGATTGCGAGTGCTGGTACAGTCCTCGGAGTACCTGCCATTCTGGGGCGCAAATGCTACAGCCTGACCGCCGTTTCGGTCGGCAAGTGCATGGTTGCCATCGTACCCAGGGACCGCTTCCTTGCGGCGCTTCAGACAGACTCGGAGATGACTTTGGGGATTGTTCGAATGCTGGCGGAAGAAATTTCGGAGATGCAGAACTTGAATGTGCAGTTCCGACTTGCTCACATGAACGAACTGGCCACCCAATGAGATGGGGACAGCGGATGGGCGCGAAGGCGCTCACTCCGTCCGCATGGTAGGCCGGCAGAGAGGGAACACAGAAAAGATCGAGCCATGGCATACGTGATTGCTGAACCATGTATTGGGGTGAAAGATACCGCTTGTGTTGATGCCTGTCCCGTGGACTGCATTCATCCCAGGAAGGATGAAAGCCGCTTTGCTGGGGACCCTCAGCTCTACATCGACCCTGTTGAGTGTATCGATTGTGGTGCGTGTGTACCGGTGTGCCCGGTATCAGCGATCTTCGCGCTGGAGGATCTCCCTACAAGGTGGGAGGAATACACAGAAAAGAACGCTGAATACTACGGGCGTTGAGCACGAGCATGAGGATGTCATGCTGATAGGGCAATCACAGGCATATCAGCGGCAGTGAAAAGAGAGAGGTATATGGACTACAAATTTATCCCGGACTTGGCGGCAGAGTTTGCAATGCCAAAGGACGGAATCATGAGTCGTGTACTCCACAAAGATGAGAAGCTCAATGTAACGCTATTTGGTTTCTCGACAGGCCAGGAATTGTCAAACCATTCTGCCCCGACACCAGCTCTGCTGTACTTCCTCCAGGGCGAAGCCGACGTAAGATTGGGGGACGAGACTGTCGCCGCAAAACCCGGCTCTTTCGTCTATATGCCTCCTATGCTTCCTCACGGTATTTCCGCCAAAACTCCGGTCATGATGTTGCTCGTGCAGGTCAAGAACACCATGGGCGATACCGGGAAAGCCGCACGAGAATAGGAGGTGTCTAAATGTTGCAGGCGGAAGTGGGAGGTGCCGGCAGAGTTGACCCGGACGGAGGACTTCAGAAGCCGGGATACTTGATTCGTGACTTCGTTCTGACGTCTGCTTTGGGTGTGCGGGTTCAGATATCGGATTATCGTGGACGGTCCAATCTCGTTCTTGTCTTTGCCGGGCAAGCTGACATCGAGTTCGACGTTCTCCGGGACGCAGCAAAACGCTACCAGGATTTCACCGAACAGGGTGCGGTCGTTGTCGTCGTGTTGCCGTACAACTCCCAAGACCGATCTCCTGAGAATGTGGGCCACAATGCCATTTGTGGCGCTGGTGGATGATGATGGAAGAGTGCACGAACTCTACGGTGCCGTCGATGAACAGCGGAAGCCCGCTCCCGTCATCTATATAACTGATCGCTTCGGCGAGATTTTTTCCGTCTACGACGTTCGCAGCGGCAAGAATCTGCCCCGTACTGATGAGATATTGAAGATGCTGGAGTTCATCAATCATCAGTGCCCGGAGTGTGAACCGCCCGAGTGGCCCCGTTAAGCACTTGCTTTGACCACGGATGCTGAGTGAGCCTGGATTGATCAAGCCTCGCGACCTTCAGGTCTCGAACACAGGACCTTCGGTTGCAAAGGAGTTTTGTGTCTGGTTCTGAACGCGTGGCGATAGCCGGGGTGACTGGATACATCGGTGGTCGTCTTGCCCCTCGCTTGCTCGAGCACGGCTATGCAATCCGGTGTCTGGTGCGGTCACCAGCCAAACTGCAGAATCGGCGTTGGGCCACTGATCCAAACGTTCAAATCAGACTGGCAGATCTGACCGATCAAAGGTCTCTGACCCGCGAGTTGAAAGGATGTCAGGCAGCGTATTACCTCGTCCATTCCATGATGTCTGCGAGATCGGACTACGCCGAGCACGATCATCAGTTGGCTTTGACGTTCGCGCGAGCCGCCAGGAATGCCGGAGTCAGACGAATCATCTATCTCGGTGGACTGGGGGAGACTGGCGCGGATTTAAGTGAACATCTCTCATCGCGGCGAGAGGTGGAGGAAGCGCTTGCTTCAACTGGCGTAGCTGTTACAGTGCTGCGTGCGGCCATGATTATCGGATCGGGCTCCGCATCCTTCGAAATCCTGCGCTACCTGGTGGAACGATTGCCGATCATGGTAACCCCGAAATGGGTGAGCACCCCGTGCCAGCCGATCGCAGTCAGGAATGTAATCGGGTACCTGGTCGGGGTTCTCGCGGTAACGGAGACCGCCGGTGGTGTGTTCGACATTGGCGGCCCAGATGTCTTCTGTTATCGCGACATCATGAGCATCATGGCGGAGGAGTTGGGAGTGCGCCGTCGCCTCGTCATTCCTGTACCCGTATTAACACCCCGTTTGAGTTCTTACTGGATCCAGCTGATCACGCCTCTCAGTAACACCATCGCTAGCCCCCTGGCGGAGGGACTTAAGAATCCCGTGGTATGCCGGGAGAATCGCATCGCTGGTCTCATCCCACAGGAACTTCTCGGCGTCCGCGAGGCGATACACGCAGCTCTCAACAAGATGGCTGAACATGGGGTTGAGACCAGTTGGTCGATGGCTGGTCCCATTCCGGGCGATCCGGATTGGGCTGGCGGAACCGTGTTCCGTGACGTCCGCCAGATTAGCGTGGAAGCACCTGCGTGGGCGGTATTTCGCGCGGTCTGCCGGACGGGCGGTGGCAATGGGTGGTACGCAGCGGACATTCTCTGGAAGGTCCGTGGATGGATGGATCAGTTAGTTGGCGGCCCAGGTTTACGGCGAGGGCGGAGGGACTCAGAGACGGTCGGATACGGAGAGGCACTGGACTTCTGGCGCGTGGTGGGTTTCGAACGTGACTTCCGGTTGGCCTTGCGCGCCGAGATGAAAGTGCCAGGTGAGGCGCTTCTTGAGTTCCGGATTGAAGCACTCAATGATCGCCAATGCGTCTTGCGACAATCGGCGTTATTTCGGCCGCGAGGCTTGTTCGGCTTGCTCTACTGGTACAGCGTGCTGCCCTTCCACGCTATCGTGTTCAGGGGCATGTTACACGGAATCGAACGAGAAGCGCTCAAGATCGCGAGCAGCCCACGGAACATGGTTTCAGAAAGTTCGACATAACCCCAGTGACTTCAGCGAGCTAATGCTGCGCCGCAGGCTTACACTTTAAGAGGGCGAAATCGTCTCGCCCATTCAGATGATCCTGAGCTAAGCCGCCTCACCTGAAATTTATCCCTGCTTAGGTGTTTCGGAGGCCAGCCATGAAACGATGGGGATTCTCCATCACCTTAATATGCGGAGTCCTCCTAGCCTGCTGCACCGCGCAGGCACAGTTGGAGGACCTATGGAAGAAAGCTCAAAATACAACCCAACCCACCAACCTCCCCGGAATGGCGTTGAGCAATGACAAGATCGCCGGCGGATTGAAAGAGGCGCTCAGCAAGAGCACGGGAACGGCGGTAGCATCTACCGGACGGGTCGACGGCTACTTCAAGAACCAGGCCATCAAGATCCTGCTGCCCAGCCAACTTCAGACCGTCGGCAAGGGAATGCGGATGATGGGTATGGGCGCGCAACTCGACGAACTCGAGTTGTCGATGAACCGTGCCGCCGAGCAAGCCGCTCCCGCCGCCAAGCAGATCTTTATCAACGCCATCTCCAAGATGACCTTTGAGGATGCGCGAAAGATTCTGTCGGGCGGCGACACCGCAGCTACCGACTACTTCAAGAAGACCAGTACCACGGAGTTGACTCAGGCGTTCACTCCCATCGTGCACCAGTCGATGGAGAACGTAGGTGTCATCAAGCAGTTCAACGCAATTGCTCAGAACTCCATGGCCGGCCCATTGCTGGGAGGCCAGAGCTTCAACCTCGATAGCTATGTAGTGGGCAAGGCCCTCGATGGTCTGTTCTACGAACTGGGGCAGGAGGAAAAGCAGATTCGCACGAATCCCGCAGCACAAACGACTGCGCTGCTCAAAGAAGTTTTTGGTAAGAAGTAACTGGCCAGAGATCGGACACGATCTGAACAACTCCCGAGCTCGCCACAGATCAAAGCCGCAGTGGGACAAGCTGCCCTGTCGCCAAGTTGCAGAATCCGCCTTGATATGTCAGCGAGCCTCGTCGCAGCAGTTGTGTGATCAGGGCTAGCGACTGATAGGCCAGGTTCTGATTGATGAACGGCTCCTGTCGGGTGAGGGCCTCGGCGGCACTGCACGATGGCTGATCGTCCTCTTGTCCTTTAGTCGAGACGATCTCTGGGTACAACTCAGCGACAGTCTGAAGGCGCTGCTTCTTCTTTCTGTTCCCCGAGTTGTTGGGCTGCCCAAGGATGAACTGCCCGCTAGATGCGCTATTCCCCAGATCGAGCCAATACAGCACTCGGGAGCGCAGCGCCCACCGGTTGATCGCGCCTCGGGCTTTGCGGGTATCCACGCACCCGATAAGGATGTCGACCTGAGTACCGTTCTTGAGCTGTTCGATTCTTCCCTGCATGCCCTGCCAGCTGAAGCCCCAGAACATGTTCGCGCGATGTGCCAGGACGACTGCCTTTGAGAGACCAATCTCGGTTCGGCAGAAAGGCTGGCGCACGCAGTTGGTTGCGCTTACCGTCTCGGGATCGATGAGCGTGACGTTCAGGCCTCCGGGATGTCCGAACGCAAGAAGAGCTTGATGCAGGTACGGCAGTCCGGCTGCGATGGCGCTGCCGTTTCCGCCGCAGCCGACTACCAGTATGTTGATCGGCCGCTCGAACAGCTGCGGATCAGGTGTATGGGTCATCTTCGTTCCGCCTCAAGTTTTCTCAGATAGTCCTGTACCGTTTCCGTTGGGATGAGTGCCGAAGACTGGAAGCGTTTCTTCCCGACCAGGCTCTTCCATAATGCGGTGGTGCCGCCCTTTCTTGTGGTTAAGCGGCCTGCCCCTCCGGGGTGGGTAAATTCGCTTTGAAAGAACGCCTGTTGCCAAGTGGGAATGGAAGCGACAGAAAGGGACCTGGGAACGCGCATGGTGCCATGGCAGACCCTTCCGTCGTTGTCGATGTTCCAGTAGGGCGCTGCGGCAAGTTTGGTTCCGGCAATTGGGCTTTTGTTCTCCGGAAGCGCGCGCACGAACAGCACGCTGTCACGGACCGCGAATAGCAGAGCGGGATGCGGAAAGAGTTTGCCGGAAACATCTGCCAGCTCCGATCCTTTGCGAAAGAACATTGGCCGAATCGATGCCTGCGTCCACCATGCGATGAGCTCAGGCGTCCGGGCGATTACGTTTTCGGGAAGGTACTCGGCCTGGCTGGTGGTGCCGATTTGGTTCGTGAGCTCCCGGAGAGCCGCGGTGCTGAGTAGCTGTCCGGCCCCTAGTGCTGGTGCACCGTTGATCTCGGCCTGCACTACCCCGTGTACTGTCACCATGACCCGGTTGCCGTTTTCATTTCGGTACAGCAGGACAGCCTGGTAGAGCTTCAGGTCTATTTCGCTTCCGACATCAATGCCGAACCGCACATTTGCTTCTCCCTATTCGTTAACGTTTTCAATCAGAATGGTTTACGCCGTAGTCTGTCGCCGGATCCCTCAAATGGGAGTCGGCCGGCACTATAGGCAGGCCGTGACCACCGAGCACAGTCCATTGCTTATATGTCTTTCGACTATTTCGTTTATTGCATCTATTTCGATTAAGTGATACTATTTCGCTTGGATAGAGGAGAGATTTTCATGCTTGGCGCAACCGTTACGATGCCCCCCTCCGACGAGGATCAGATTCGAGAGCTCAATAGGATGCTGCAGCTGGGCACCCCCGCTCTTCTCGGGCCACAGGGTGAACGGATAGGACTTCCGGAAAGTGTTTATCACGTCCTCAAGGACGTAGTGCGGAACATGGCGGCGGGACGTGCGATCATGCTTGTTCCTCAGCAACAGCAACTCACAACTCAAGCTGCGGCAAATATGCTGGGATTCTCACGTCCACATCTGATTAAGCTTCTAGAATCGGGGGCAATCCCATTCCAGAAGGTCGGACACCATCGTCGTCTCATGCTGAAAGACGTTTTGGCATTTCAGAAGAAGAGAGATGTTGAACGTAGGGCCGCACTGAACGAACTCGCTCGCGCGGAGTTCAAGGAAGGGATGTACGAAGGTACAGGTATCCCCGAAGGGGAAAGCGACGAGTGAAATCGGATTACTCCGCAGTTCTTGACGCTTGCGTCCTGCTCCCGATGCCTCTTGCAGACACACTTTTGAGAATGGCCGAGACACCTCGGCTGTATCTGCCGAAATGGTCGGATTCAATCCTGGCCGAGGTGTCTCGAAATCTGCAACAGAAATGGAACAAGACTCCAGAGCAGGCAGCGCGGAGGGAGAAGGTGCTGCGCGAGCACTTCCCCGAAGCCTGGGTTGAAGGCTATGAGCCGCTCATTTCCGCGATGACGAATGATCCGAAAGATCGCCATGTGGTGGCGGCCGCTGTGAGTTCGGGAAGCAAGCTCATCGTCACCTATAACGCCAAGGACTTTCCGATCGAATCTTTGGAGCCATGGGGCATCGAACGACAAGGGCCGTCAACCTTCCTCATCAACCTCTATGACTTGGCTCCGGGAATCGCAGCGCGCAAACTCAGCGAACAGGCCCAAAACATCGGGATCTCGTTTGAGGAGCTGCTGCTCAAGCTGCAAGTGAACGTGCCTGGATTTGTTGCCTATTTTTGCGAAGAGCAAAGGATTGACCTGCAAGGCTGACAAGCGGCCACAGGCGTCTTAAGTGACTTAATCGTTCTAACCTTAACTCACCCTATGACTTCGGCTCCATCAGTGCCTTGATGCGCACTGTCAGTACCAGCACCCGCATCAGCGTCTGCAATACCGTGAATGCCTGACGCACGCTCTCCGGCTTTTCGGGTTGCATGGGAATGATGAGGTTGGGCTCCGGTGTTTCCTGGCCCCAGTATTCGCATTCGTCATCGAAGCAGGCCATGACGGCATCTCCGGGACGGAAGTACAGAAGGATGGAAGGCAGAGGCGAATCGAGAGCGTGGTTGCTGCGTTCTCGTTCCAGCCATTCTTCGTCGAGCTGTGGCCGTTCGATGGAATGCGAAACCCGGTCGCAGTTCAATCGTGGTGTGAACGAGTTCTCTCAGCCACGGTTCTTCGGTGTGGGGAAGGAAGCCAAGGATGGGAGGGAGTCTGTCGCGGTTTGCGCCTTGAGGCACTCGGGCAGGTCCTGTTCCAGCTTGGGGATTTCGTAGGACTCGGGATCGTCTTCTCCCTCGGCCCAATCGGTCATCTGTTCGATCCGATTGCGGGCGTCCCAATCGTCATAGACCCGTACCCAGCGATAAAGGGCTTGGCGCAGACAGTTGTAGAACGCTGCGCCGAGACCGGGTTGATGCCGTTCCAGTTCGTCGATGGCTTTCCCAACGCCGAGCGGGAACGATGATTCGGTGTTAAGCACGAGCAAGAGCTGGCCATTGGGGGCCGGCTCCGACTCGGTGTACGTCGTATCGACGATGCTCTCTGCCAAACTGAGGCACAGCTCGAAGTGCTCGGCGATGAGTTCTTGCCCATGTTCGCGGAGAAACCGGCGAATTACGCGGTCCACCAGCGCCGAAGGGATTTTCGCCGCCGCGATCCAGTCGGATTCGTTCGGCAAGGTCAATCTCGACCAGCGTCTGGGCCAGCGAAGTCAGCTTGGCGTCGCCGAAGGTGATGCGAGTTCCAGAATGATGTGAATCGAGCTTGGGAATTCCGGTCAGGCTGGCGGGATTGGCCAGATACCCGACTGGGGATAGACGGGGTCTCCGCTTCCTTGCAGGGAGAGAGCCCGAGCGAGCGTGCTGCTTGCCTGCTGCGAGTCGGGGCATTCGAGCCACTTCCTTATTAGTCCGGCCAGAGGGGAGGCGTTTGCCTGCTTCCCCTCTGATTCGCGGATTTCGGTTAGGAGTGATTGCTTGTCAGGTGCGTCCATCACTGTCAGCCTTTCGATCCAATTGCCCGTTCGAAGTTGTAGCGCAGCCGTTCACCAACGTTTTCTGGGCCGGTGATGGCGGCGTTGGTCAGCTCCGGGAACTGGGTGGCGTAGAAGGAACGGACCTCTTCAATGGAGAACTTGGGGTTGGGATCGGCCAGGACAGCGCCGTGATAGACAAATTCACGTTCGACGACTTGGATCTTCATGCTGCACCTCCTTCCTGGGCGGGGTCTGCCTGAGATTGATCGGACTGAGCAAAGAGCGAAGGCTCGGACTCAGGTTCCGGCTTTGCGGGTGCGTCGGGCACTGAGGTCTTCGTTGGTGTCGCCGGCTTGGTGGTCTTCTTCCGCGCTTCCTCGCGGGCTGCCTTTGCGGCGGCATCCATATCCGCCTTGGCAGAAGCCAGGGTGCTTTGTAGTTGGAGATGCGCTCCCACGAATTCGATCAACTGGTGTGGGAGATCGCGATCCAGTTCTTCGGCTGTGCCGGTGATGGCGAGGGGTGTGGTGATGGCCTTGTCGTCGGCCTCGGACGCCTTCTGGGGCAGGACGGTCGCCCTGAGGGTGTCGCCTTCGACAAGCGAGATGGTTAGCAGCAGCCCGCGTTTGCGGAGCAAGGGCATGAGTTCAGTGAACATGGGTTTTCCTCTGAATGTGGGTCGTTGAGATTGGGAACGAGTCGGTATCAACGCTAGGTGGCCTCAGTGATCACTTGAAAAGCGGCCAACGATTATCACTTCAAAACCGGCCAACGGGATTGGCCGTCCAGGACTGAGAATGTTCTACCCTGCCGCCTCCTGTAGTGGCAAGTCGGTTTTGGTGCGCCAACTGCGCGGGCCGCACTTGAGCACGTGCCCGTGGTGCAGCAGGCGGTCGAGCATGGCGCTGACGGCGGCTGCGTCGCCCAGCAGTTTGCCCCAGTCTTCCACCGGGCGGTTCGAGGTCAGCATGGTGCTGGCGCGTTCGTAGCGGCGCATGATGATCTCCAGCAGTTCCTCGGCAGCGGTAAGCGGCAGCTTGCGCATTCCGAGATCGTCGAGGATGAGCAGGGGCACGGTCACCAGGAACTCCATGTGTTCTTTGCGGGTGCCATCGAGCGTAGCATCGGCCAACTCATCCAGCAGGGTATGAGTTTCGCGGTAGAGCACGCGATAACCCTGTTGGATTGCGGCCTGGCCGATGGCCTGGGCCAAGTGGCTCTTGCCGGTGCCGGGCGGACCGAGAAACAGGGCGTCTTCGTGGCGAGCGATGAAGGCGCCAGCGGCCAGATCGAAGACCAGGCTGCGATTCATCTTCTTATTGAAGTTGAAGTCGAAGTTGTCGAGAGTCTTGTGCGAGTCGCGGAACTGGGCCTGCTTTTTGCGCCGCTCCAGCAGGCGTTCGCCGCGTAAGGCGAGTTCGTCCGAGACCAGGCACGATAGCAGGTCGATAGGGGCGAGCGGTTCGGCTTGGGCCTGGCGCAGACGGATCTCCAGCACGGCTGCCATGCCGCCCAGGCGAAGTTGTCTGAGTGCACGATCGAGTTCGATCAGATTCATTCTTCTATCTCCTTGGTTTTGTAATTGATGAAGTCGCGGTACTGCACTAGCTCGCGGATCAGGGGATCGACTTGCTGCAAGCTGAGTGGGGCTTGCGGGCAGCGTTCCAGATAGCGGCGGACGAAGCGATACTCCTGCACTCCCATATCGAGCGCGGCGGCGCAGGCTTCATCGACCGCCGCCGCGCCGTACTTCTTGGCTAAAGAGAGAACGCCGAGGATACGGCGGACACCGACTTCTCCTTGCTGGTGATGGATGGCCTCGCAGAGCGCGCCGACGTGGGTGCCGGCGCGACCGGCGCGCCACAGCAGTTGCGACGTGCGCAGCGGAGTGCGCTTGGATTGGTCTTCGGGCTGGATGCGATACCAGCCGCGTTTCTGGCGCACATGTTCGCGCAGCAGTTGGCCGGTTTTGGGATCGAGTAGCCGGACAAACAGCTCATCCCATTGCACTCGCAGCAGGTGTCCAATCCAGCCCGGTGGAGCGCCATAGTAGGCAGCTTCGATTTCGACGCAGCCGTCCAGATGCACGATGCGTTCGCCGTACTGGTAATAGCGGAAGGGTTCGACGGGCAGCGGCAGCAGGAACGGTTTCTCTTCGGCGAACATGGCCGCGACTTGGCGTTTGGTGGTGCCGTGGATGCGCGTGTCTGCCCAGCGTTCTTCCCAGCGATCGAGGTAGGCTTGGGCCTCTTCCAGACTCTCGAAGCGCAGACCTTTCAACGGGGTTTTCTGCGCGTGGCCGACGCCGGCCTCGACTTTGCCCTTGCGATCTGGATCTTGAATGCGACACGGCATGGCGACCGCGCCGTATTGGGCTAGCACGTCGCGGTAGAGCGGATTGAGCGCGGGATCGTAAATGTCGGGGACCAGCACGCCCTCGCGCAGATTGTCGAGCACCACGATACGAGTAGCCCCGCCTAATCGGCGGAAGGCTCGTTCATGCAGTTCGGCCCAGATGCGGGTGCTGGAGCGGAAGGTCAGCAGTCGAACGGCTTTCCGGCTGCAGCCCAGCGTCATCACGAACAGCCGGGTACGCCGATACTTGTGGGTTTCGGGATCGCGCACCATCGGGCCGGTGCCGTAGTCGACTTGTGCTTCCTGACCAGGCGCAGTGACGATCACCACGCGGGCTTCGGGAGTTTGCGCGCCACGCAACTTGCGCACGAAGCGCTGCACACTCTGGTAGCTGCTGGCGAAGCTGTACTCATCCACCAGGTCCTGGTAAATCGCCACCGCATTGCGGCCCCGGCTGAGTCCCAGCTCAATGGCCTCCCGGTATGGATCGCAGGCACTGGCGCTGGGACTGCGCTGCGGAGACGCCACGGGCGGCGAGGCAAGAGCGCCCACTTCGTCTGGTTGGGATGGTTTGAGGTCGGTGATCACCTCAGAGTCGGTAATCACCTCGTTGGCCGGTTTTGAAGTGGCTCTTGCTTTTCCCTTAGTAGAAAGGTTTTTGGGGTTGCCGTTGGGGTTGCCGTTGGGGTCGGTAAGCACCGCGATGGCCGGTTTTTCCGCGCCAAAGTCGGTGATCACTTCGTTGGCCGGTTTTGCCGCCCGCCGCCCCCAGCCTCCGGACGGACGCACCGCAATCCCGGCCGCTTTCAGGTACTGGCTGGCGGTTTCACGACGGATGCGCGTAGCCTGCTGGATCTTCCGCAGCGGCCAGCCCAGCCGTCCCAGAGCTAAAACTTGCTGTTTCTTCTCTTCGTTCAAGACATTGGCCATGCCCTCGGAGGCTACAAGCCTCGGCGGGCGTCAATGCCCCGGACGCTATTCTCGTTGGCCGGTTTTCAGGTGATAACTATTGGCCGGTTTTGGGTGATCGCTGAGGGGTGGCGCGAAAGCTCAGTGGTTTTCGGGTGCATGGACAGATGACCGCTCTGTGCACCATGCTCGGTACCCGCATAGATGCAGGGGCTGAACAAATACAACAGGAATCGCCGCGCGGTCAAGTTGGCCGCCAGGTTTGAACCTATCAATTAGGGATTGCTCAGTGTACTCTCAGGCGCGACCAGCGGGTAAGCTATCACTGCCATCCCCCCAAGCCTGGTACTTCACTAGGAAATTGAACATTATCGGCTCAAGATACTAAACGAAGAGGGACCGGATCGCATTTGATGTCTCGCTCTAGTTTTTTTGGGCCCATGCGATTCCACGAGTCCAGCTCTATAACTACCGTCCTGCCTGATGGATCGCCCGGTCTGAGTTTCCGGGAAAGCAGTTCGCCGAAACGTGCGTCGTGCGTAGATACCAGAAATTGTCGTTGTTTCTTTGTTCGCCTGAAGAGATCTATCAGCCCTAGAAGGTTTATGTCATCAAGGCTCTGGAGGGGATCATCCAAAATAGCGACTGGCATAGGCGGTTTTGGGATGCCTATATTAAGAGCAAGGAATACGGATACAGCAAGCGCATTTACCTGCGAACTGGAGAGGACGGCCGCTGGAAGCTCAGACTTCTTGTCTTCAATTGGATCGCTGACGATGGTGGATAGTTGGCCCTTACCCCTGAATACCTGAGGAAAAAACGAGACGAAGCGAAAAGCGGGATGAGGGTCAATCCTTGCCCAAATGTTTTGCAAGAGAGGATTAATCTCTTTGAGGCGTTCCTCAACGACTGCTGACGCCGCTGCCCGTAAGGCCTCAATAACAGTCTGCGCTTGGTCTCCCGTCCGCGTACGTGCGGTGATACTTTTTTCGCGCGCGGCAATATCCTGCCGGAGCGTACTCGCCTCGCGTCGAAGCTCTCCGATGGTGGCCATCGCGGAAGATTGTGCTAAACGCAGAGCAAGAGACTCTCCGGTGTTTTGTAATTCAGCCAAGCGCTTGCTCACTGTTTCGGCTTCTCCAACCGAATGGCGTAAGGCAGCGTCGGAGTCATCATCAGCCCGGATGCCGAGCTCAGCCAGCCGATTGCTAAGAGTCTGCTCGGCTATTTGTTGTGCGCTTAACGATTGTTCAGCCGTTCTCAAGGCTAGCTCAGCGGCAGCAACTTCCTTCTCTTTGGCCGTCAAAGCGTTGAGTAGCTCGTTGAGCTTGTCAGATGATGAGAAACTTTGCGGGTCGCCGGTTCCGCTCTTGGCAATGTGTTCCAATCTTGCTCGTGTCGCATCTCGGTCATAACTCTGGGCGCAAACTGGACAGTGGTCCCCGAGGTGCTTCAACGCAAGGGAAGCCAAGGCTTTCAATTGCTCGTCTTTTTCCTTCAATTCCGCTTGGTGACGGCGCTGTTCCGCCAGGCGCGCTTGTTCATCGGTTGTAATGCGTTTCAGCTCTTCAACCTCTTTACGGAGTTTTTCGACGTTGGCACGGAGAGGCTGCACCTTAGGCGGAGGCTGATTAGCAAGCCCTCGAATATCGGCCTGTATCGCGCCAAGCGTCTCGAGTTTTCGCTCTGTCAGGCGACGCTGAGCGTCGAGTTCCTTGATCGCATTGCTAATCGCTGACGGGGCCTCGCGGGAGGCGGGTTCCACTTGTAAGACTCTGATACCAAGCTGGGCGAGATTCTGCCACCACTGATTCCAATCCTGAGAGGTTATGGGCGGTAATGCTTGCGAAGAGCGCGTCGTTAATTCCGAAAGACGGGCATCAATGATTGCGAGCCGCTCCCGAGCAGGCCGGAGTTCGTCTTGGCGCTGATTAGTAACCGTTGTCCATGCCTTCTTAGAGCGTTCTAGGCTATCTTGAAGTTCTGTAACGCGCCCTGCACCTACGAGTTCACTGACCGCACTAAAACGCTCCTGGGGTGATGCGGCATCTATAAACTGACGGACCAGATCTTGCTGTAAGTAAACGCTACGAGTCAGAACAGAGGCAAATGCATCGCTTGAGTCGGTCGCTGCCGCCGCATCAGGCCAAGCAAGATCAATTAGCATCCCCTCGGCCGATGGACCCTGGAACGACCCGCCCGGTGCCTCCAGAGCGATTCGCTTCTCTTTACCGTCGAAGCTTCGCGTCACGGCATACTTCGCAGTGTGCCGATCTTGGAACCGAAGTACTACTCTGGCCTGTCCTGTTTCTGAATACATGGACACGAGGTTCGAATCGTCGCCTTGGAGTCTCGGAATCCGCCCGCTCAAGGCCCAAAGAATCCCGTCAAACAGTGAGGTCTTTCCATGACCATTGGCTCCAACGACCACTACGGCGTCAGCATCAAGATCGAATTCGCATTTCTTCGCGAAACCTCGGAAGCCGCTTAGTTCGATGGAAAGAAGTCTCATTCTTCACCCCGTTGTTGGTGCAGTTGTTCGAGCAATGGCGATTGTTGTCGGAATGCATCTACAAGGAGTCGTGTAACGTCCTCCGAGATATCTGCGGCAGCCAGCAACCTTGGAAGAAGGTCGAGTGCTGATTCCTGTCCTAGGCTCGCTCTCTCCGGGCGCAGCGGCAAAAGCGGCCGCAGCACACGCTCAACATCTGTTGGAAGCTTCAGGTCATCCCCGGTACCGACGAGTTTACGTAAGCGCGTGGTGTTGTAGCGCACTGCCTCGATGGCCTCGGTCTCTGAAGGCGCAAGCCCAGGCGTCAAAAGTACTAGATACCCGTCCCATGACTTCGACTCTTGACTTCCAATATAACGAGATATGACATCGACAAGGACCCCTTGTTCGTCCGGCCAAGCTCGCAGCAGTTCCTCGCATGTGTCGTAAGTGACGACGCCGACGACGCTGTATTCGTCTTCGAATAGGCGCGATGTTGGCGTGCCCCATTCGGGAAACCGTCCATTGATCTGCCGATAGCCGCCGTCCAGAAGCACTTGAGATGCAGCCGCAATAAGATCGGTCGTGGTGAATCCGAGGGACGAGCCAGTCATGGCACCACCTGTTGTATGAGCTCGTGATTATTGCGAAGCTCGCTGATGTGAAACAACGGAAGCGTGGTCGGGCCGCTCAGAATGTCATGCTGCGATTCTTCTCCGGTGACAATGTTCTTCGGAGGAGTAGGAGGGGTCGTCCACGACGCTGATGTGCCGCCTATCACGGCAGCGGCTGGACTTTGGGAATACTTCCGCCGACGTTGTTGTACGTCAGCCTCGACAGCGATTTTCCCGCGATGCCCGTTGCCAGACGCAACGATGAAAGAGGTGACCGTTCGGCCTGCGCGTTTGAATTCGACGCGACCGTCTTCAATAATGACCGCCTCGGCCCCGGATACCCGGACCATCGTTGCGAGCGCGAGAAGCAGGTCAGCAAGCAACCCAACGATACTGTCCGCGAAGATACGATATGGTTTTTCGTAGAGTAGCCATTGCGCCCGGATCTTGCCTACCCTTACGATCCCCATGTTTTGTAAGGCGGTGAGTAAAGTTGAGATATCTTCGTTCGGAAGACGATCCTCTTGAATTTTATGAGTGGCCGCCTGTCCGAGCCTAACAGTTTGTTCTTCCAAAAGGCGCTTTGACAGCGCCTCCATTAGCTCTCCCCATCCCGACTGAATGTAGACGGACGCATCCAGGGCGAGGGCCTGGAAAAATCCCGAGTTTGCCATGTTTCCAGGGTCTGCCAAGTACAGCTTCGTTAGAGCAGGCAAAGCCGCTTTCAAGAGTCTCGTGCTTTCGACAAGGACAGCAACGGGCGTACCAAGTCCGGCGAATATCACGACCGGTGCAGCCAGCACCTTGGTTGCGATAATCGGCTCCCAGTGACCCTGCCATTCCACATTGAGCGCCGCGGTGCGGAGGACCCATAACTCAGGATCTGCTGCATTGGCATTCCGATGAAGGTAGTAAAGATTGATGGCTTTCTGATGGGTGAGGTCTTCGGGCCGCTCTACCACGCCGACGATCGTGTCTGCCCCGAGCCCACCGAGGGCTGTGGATAACGCAAGATCGTAGTTGAGGGTCACAACGGAAGCGATCACGCCTTCGCAGAGCAACGCGGCAGCGATCCAGTATCCGTCGTTTGGAGTCGCGAGCTTTAACCCGTATTGATCGCGAAGGCGTTCAACCACATCGCGTTGTGAATTCCGCTTATTGAAAACGGCGTCAGCAAGGGCCGAAAGGTCCGCCGGGTTTGCGCAGTCGCCACTCTGAAGTATCCCGTCCGCAACAAGGCGGCGATGAATTTCCGTAGAGCACACGCTTGACACAGGAATGTTCGTGGGTGGCTCGACAGAACACCCTGCACCCAGTACCAATGCAATCTTACCTCCGCCCGGAGACGACACTGCCTGCAACAATTCTGGGGGGAGAGGCATTAGAAGTCCTTTGGTCTTTTGACTGGAATCGACCTAGGCAAATTGGTGCGATGCCAAATACTTCGACGCATTATTCGATCCTCTCATCCAGCCCTAGCTCACGTAAGGCGCTTTTCATTTCCTCTAGCTTCTGCGAGGATATACCTCCATCTGTTTTGCATTCCACTTTTACCGTCAGGGTAAGACCGCTGTTGACTCCCAATTTTGTAAGAAACTTGGTATAGAAATTCATCCATTTCTGTGAGGGGACTTCACCGGACCATGTGATCTCCGCCTTCTTTGAGGAGTTGGCACGCGTCGTTGAGCCCCCGCGTCAGTCGGTGGCTGGCCTATCTCCTCCGTTCCTGGTCTTTGCGGAACCGGAGCATCACCTGGCGCAAAAGGCAGCGTTTGTGTCACGTCGCCGGGTCGCGCTGTGCCCTTACGATATGCCTCGGCGGTCTCCTTAGTAATGATGAACATCTCTTCAGAGATCTCGACATCCGCCATGTTGATTGTCCGCTCGAAGTTGAACGGATGATATTTCCCGCTCCCAGTCTTGCCGACATAGGCGAGCTGCCCGTTGGAGACACCGCGTGCGATGGTCTCCTTTATCGCATCGGGGTTGAGCAAGCGCGGAAACAGAGGTGAGGCATAGAAGGCGTCACGCACCGCCTTAGTACTCCACTCCTGAAAAGCAGGAGGCCAATTGCGAACTAGAAGATTCGGGCTGATGCCGCTTTGAATCTCGTCGATGTGGACTAGCTCATTAACGATGAACTGAATAATGGTGGTCGCTGCACTGGAGTGCACATTCCCGAGATCGATGAATCGGACCTCATTACTTTTCCCGAGCAGGGCGATAGTGTTGTAGCTTCGCCACACATTTTCCTTCAGGTCACGGCGGGACTTCTTGATGTTGTCTTCGAGCTGCGTGACTTGGGTTTTGTCTACGCTGATTCCCGGCAGCTCTTTCTCGATCTCTTCCCACGCAAGAGCGCGGCGGGCGTCTTCGCAGAGCGGACCTGGCGGACTGGGCGACCGCGAATATGAGCCCGCTTTTGTAAGTTCTGTGCCGATGTCCCATGCTCACGGATGACGCCTTCGATGAAGGACTTGGTTCGCTTGTCATCCTCCATGCTCTGCTCAGGCGAAAGGACCACCAAGGTCAGAAGCGGCCTGTCCGGAACTTGGCTGCTTTTTTCGGGATAGAAGACCGGCTCAAGCCCGCTGTTTGCGGCAAAGACCTTCCGAATTTCTGAGCGGACGCAGTCGTTTATCGTCGCATCCTTAATGTTTGCCCGCCGATCGGCATAGCGCTTATTTAGGTTTTCTTTGAAAGCTGAAATGATAGTGGTTGCGCTCGACGGTGAGGTAGTAGCAGGCATCGGTAAGCGCCTCCAGAACCGTCTCCACGTTGCCAATGTCGATCTCTGGCTCGGCAACCGCCAAGCGAATCTCGGGAAGCGTCGCTTCGGCGCGCGTCATTCCGCCATTCGACTCAAAGAAGATGGTCGTCGCCACTTTCCGATGAAGCCTGGCTTTGCGGATCGCTTCCACCGCCTCATTGTCGAGGCGGACCGCATGGGAATCGCTTTTCCCGCAGATATCCGTAGTAACCGCAGCTTCAAGGCGATGTTCTCCGAGTTGCTCAAACATGGCGGCGCGAAACTGGGAGTCGTCCAGGGGTGCCGTGCCAAGCCCTATCAGAGGGTCACGGTGGCCGCCCTTGAATCCGTCCTGGTAGGCGCGGGAAACCCACAGGGCTAAAAGCCGGAGGATTCCACGGGTTTGCTGAAATCGAGGTAAGCCCTGCCATTTCCTCTCAAACACAGACAGAACGCTTGGATGAAAAGGATAGGTAGCCGCAAATGCCTCGCGAGCGGCGTCGAATGGAAATTGCTCAGGCACCTGCTGCCGATGGTCTTTTACCCAGTCGCCGAATTCATTACAGGAGGCAAGCGCGTCCCGGTTGAGTAGTACCCGGCCATCGCCGGTGACCGCGTTCTCGTCCCACTCGAAGAGTCGGCGGCGGATGATCTCGGAAGTCTCCGATTCAGCCGACATGATTACCGCCTTGCCCACTCGGTCGAGCAGCTTCTTGAATCGCTCGTAGTCGGACTGGTCATCGGCGCTCATTTCGAGTTCCGAGGCGGGAATTGATACAGCCAGCACCATGTTGTCGCGCCCGCGCGCCTCTTCGCTCAGATTGTGAAGGAAGCTATAGAGCTGGCCGGCCATGCCGCTCTTGCGGCTGCGGCTGACAAAATTCATCAGCTCGTCCATGAGGATCAGCACCGGCTGATCCTTCGGCAGGAACGCACGGATAACATCGCCGCCCGGTGCAACTCCCTGCCTCTCATGCTCGGCGAGAACCGCAAGGGCTTTCTCACCCCCAATCTGAAAGGCAATCTCACCCCAAGGCGTTTTTCTTACGGGCGTTCCGTCGGAGCCTCCCCGACCAGCAATGGGATCGAACTCCGTACCGACAAATGCGGCGACCTTAGCCAAAGGCACGGCCTTGAGTCCCGCCACCTGAAGCAACCTAGAGACGCCCTGCCAGTTCTTTGCATTGGGGCCGTTGTTGGCGAGGTGATACAGCAGGGTCAGGGAGTGGGTCTTGCCGCCGCCAAACTGCGTCGTCATATTGAAGACAGCAGAAGTCTCAGTCTTCTCCCCGGATAATCGGCGAAGGACTTCCCCCGCTAGGCCCGTGAGTCCTTTGGTCAGGAAGGTGCGCTCTAGGAATCGTTCGGGGTTCTGATAGACCGCTGGGGCGCGCCCGTCCCTCACCTGGTCGAGGTGAACAGCAAACTCAGAGGCATCGAGCGGTTTACCATCTCTCAGGTCTTCTCTTGGCGTGACGACCTTATACCAGGGTTTGAGTGCCATTCTCTGACATCTCCTCGTCGATCATTTCCATTGTTAGAACCCGAACTGCTTTTTGCGGGCGAGTACTCCGTCTACCCACCGCTTCTCATCTGAGCCGGAAGGATAGAGCGCGGAAAGGGCTTGGGCAAGTCGCCAGAATTTCCCATCGCGGCCGGCACCCATCTTCGACGACAAAGCGCTTAAGGGCTTCTCCTCGCCCGGCGGCGAATAGAATCATTGCCTGGTGCACGCGATCAAGGGTGGTCTCCCCAACGCCGCTTCACCGTTTTCTCTTTCCAGGCGACCTCTGGATTCGTCGACTGCGTCAGCTCGGCAAACATGTCCATCTGCTCGAGATTTCTTCCGGTGCTAAGCACGGGGTCAGGCTCTTCTTTATCTCTTCCGAAAAGATGCGCTGTGTCCGTTCCGATACCGACAACAATCGCGCCTGGTCGCCTTCTATTTCCACCAGGTGGCTAAGGCTTTCCAGATCGGCGCCAAGGCCTTGGGCAATCTTGCGGGCTGCGTCGTATTCAAGTCCGAAACCGCCGGTCTTTGTCTTCTTTTCCTCGGGTTCATCACTAGCTTCGCCGTCGCATTCTTCTTCGTTCGAATTGCCGTTCGCTTCCGGTGACTTGAAGGTCCAAAGCCACATCGCAGTCAAACGGGCGTCGGCTTCAAAACCTGTCGCGTCTGCACCCTTGAAAACCATGGCGAGAGCTTCCTTGGCGACAGCCGCCCATACATGCTCCAAGGTACTCCTTCAGCGCGACCAGCTTCGCCGTTAGCTTTCTCTACGCGAGAATAGCGAGAAAACATCTCCAGGGCAGGACCGAGACAAGCGAAAATGGCATCCGCGCCCACGATCCCTTCTTCAGCGAGGCGCGGCATCCAGTCTTGCACCCGCCGAGGCAGTTCACGTAGCACATCACGCCAGTCACCAGTTTCATGTGTATCGCGTTTTCTACACACTAAATGTATTGAAGACGCTAGGGACGCGGTATTGTTAGAGTTTGTGCGGCCTGCCCGCTCGGTGTCGATAGGCCACGAAGCGGTAACGATCCATCCTCCATTCATCATCGACTGCAACTGCGTTTCCCACCCGGAAGTGGATTTGTGAGCGAACACCACAACAGCGATTCCGTCGTCCGCAGTGATTCGGAAACCCTCGGCCATTGCCTGCTGCATCTTCTCTTCACATTCGGCTCGCTCCTGTGGGCTGCTCGGGTGCCAGACAATCGCCTGTTCCTGCTTTGGAGTTACTGATAACTCGAAAATATCGGACTCCGAGCTAACGAGCATTGGGCGCAGCCAGAGATAGAAATAGTCCGAGAGTTCTCCGTATGCTATGGAATCGTAGTACGGAGGATCGGTTATGAATGCTGATACCGACTCAGTCGGTAAGGGATGGTGTGCCGCATCTGAACGGCAGACGGTTGCCTCATTCAATCTCGATTGGACAAGATACTCCACAGCCTTCGTGAAGTACCCTGCCATGTGTTTCCATCCGCCTGAACTCGGGGCGAAAATGTTAGCTTCGGCGAAATCCCAAACCATTCCGAGCGTCTGCCTACCGAACGAGCCACGGACGGTTTCTTGGCTTGCGGGGGACGACCAACTGCAAAGAGATGAACAGTAATCTAAGAGTTTACCTATCATCAAATGGCAAGATGTATTTATTGCAGTCCGCTCACTGTCACTCGTGAAAGGCAACTCGGAGATCACTTCTCGGATGGACTCAGCCAGCGTAAGAATAGCCAGTTTCTGTCGGTCGAGAAACAGGTCACTGAATGTTTCGAAACCATATACTGCCAAACTTGCAACCGAGCGATGGCTATCCCTCGCGGGTACCGAGGCCGTAGGTAAAGGCCACAATCCAGCGGTCTCCAACTTATGGACGAGCACCTTGAGTTTGGAACTGGCGGTGCGGGCTGCCGACTCGTCGTTATCAGTCGCAACGCGATAAAAGCGACCCTTCTCGTCTTCGCGCACCGTCACGACAGCGATCAATCTGGCATCACTGGTGCCGCCCCGTCTTGCCTTAAGTTGCCGACGCGCAGCCTGAACGGGCATAGTAAACCCCGTCACAGGACACGTGACGCTGCCTCTCGCAGTAGTTCCGGACGGTACTTCAGAAGCCGTGGACGGTTCGAATACCTCAAGACAAGGACGCCGGACTCTCAAGGTCTGGCCATTCGCATAGCTGACCTCAACTATCTTGGTCATCAATTTATTGTTCGGGGTGAGCCTCCAGCGCAGCGCACGGCCTCTTCGAGGCTTCTTCGAAAGCCACATGGAGCTTATGAGTGGAACCTCTATTGGGATATTTCCCTGACTGGGTGCCTCGCATAGAATCGTGCGGGCCCAAATGTAAGCTAGTGGTGTACTGCCATCCTTCTCGGCTGGATAAGCGGAATTCAGCCGCTCCTGTGCTTGATCAAATACACGGTCGATGATTATAGGAAGAGAATTGACGATCTCCTGTCCGTATCTTGGAATGTATTGGAGCGCCACCCGATTCAACAAGACCGGAATTGGGTTCAGGTCACTTGCAAAAGCATCAGCGCCGATTCGGAGCGCTTCTAAGGGAATGGCCCCTCCACCTGCAAAAGAATCGGCCACCATCGGGACAGTGTCGGGCGTGCCGCCGAGACTAAAGTGGGCTGCTTTCGTAAGCGCGCGACTGGTATCGAGGTATTCACTCACGGTGGAATTGTCCCAATTTGCGAAATCAGCGATAAAGTCGAGCAGAGCGAAGCGGAGGACATTCCAGTGATCTTCCCTGCGGCTGTCCAGTCCACCGGACTTTACCAATGCTTGCCACTTAACCCAGGTTTGGTGATCACAGCTCTCGCCGAGCGTCCGATCGGTGACGGCAGCATTCGCGAATTCCGTGATGAGCTTCGAGGCTTTATCTCGAAAATCCTGCGGGCAGAGCGGATCGGCGGGGTCCGGCCAGAGCGCCGCACAAATAACTGCCCGGCAAGCGGCAAGCGGCCTCCGCGCCCACCAGATGTGGAGGGTCGAGATATGCCCGTGGCGAATGGACTTCTCGCGCCTGGCGTGCGCCGAAATGCGCTTGATGGGCAGATCGACTTCGATCAGGCGCTTCGGATACTGTTGAGTCATCTGTTTTCCGTGGTTCCTAGTGCGTCGCCACGTCGAGAATGGCCTGTGGCTTGACCTGATAGTGCTCGATTTTCACGATGGGCTGCCAGTCGAGCTGCGCCGGGTCTCGAACCACGTTGATCCCCGGCGTGCCGGCGCAGTTGAAGACGACATAGAGCCAGTAGTCGTTCTTAAGCCGCTGGGCGGTTCTGTATTCGTTGGTCGTCAGAGCAACCTCGCCGACAGCCGACGCGGCCTTTCACCTCGATGAAGCGAACCTCGATAGCGGTCTTGGGGTCTTCGGGATGCGGACGCCGGGAAATGAGATCGAATCCCCGGTTGTCTTTCTCGACGCTTTCGACCTCCCAGCCTCGGGCGTTTTCGTACGCGATTACGGCATCAACGGCAATGCGTTCGATTTCATCGTCTCGAACCAGGTCGGCAACATCCGGTGTTGCTCGTTCCGGATGGGGCAGAACCCAGGCGAGCCATGCCGCTGAATATCGCTGATGGTGCAATTTCGCTCCTTCTGTAGCTCGCGCTGGCGCGACTCAAGCCTGCCGTTCAGCTCGTCCAGACGGTCTTCGGCCTGTTTGAGTGTTCGCGGCCAGCAGCGGGTTGGTGTCCCCGGTCTGCTGCTGGTCGATAAGCTCCGCGAGTCGTAGATTCTGGCGATGGATCAGCTCGTTAAGGCTGATTTCCAGGTGGTGGGCAACCGTTTGGATTTCTTTCGCGCGCTGGGCGGCGACTTCAGCGAGGAATGGTTCGAGGGCCTCCTGCACGAGGAAATGTTCGAGGGAAGTCTGGTCTTTGCCGGCCTCGCTCCGGAACGTGCGTTCCCTGTGGGTGCCGGTACCAAATCCAGCAGCAGCGTGGGCTGACGTACCGTAAGGGTTCCGTCGATCTCTTCCTGGACGATGAACAGCCGGCGGTGGAGCACGTGCCCCAGGCCATCCCGGATAGCGGCCGAATAGACGGTAAGCCTGGCTGGTACGCTCCGGTGCACGTCGAAGAAGACGGCGCCCTTCTCCATCTCCGCGCGGACGTTCTCCAGAAGATCCTCGCGGACCGCTTCGAATAGAGGATGGCCCGGCGTGACCCAGTCGTAGGTGGGCAGTCTCTTAAGGATTTCCTTGTCAAAGACAACCTGTTTGTATTCCCGGCCTAATTTCCCGAATCGCGGCTCCAGCCGCTCTCCGATGGGCCAGAGGTGGCGTGGGACGCGGAGCACTCTGTAGGTGTGCTGCCCCCTGCCCTGCTCGCTCACTTCAACGCCGGTCACGGGAGCGGCCTGAAGAAAGAAATCCTCAATGACTTCCGGGACGAGGCGACGCTCTTTGGCTTCGGCGGACTTGCCGACGATGGCAGAGAGATTAAGCTCGCGTTTCGCCAGGCCCTCCAAGGTGGAATTGGTGATGCTGCGGAAGTGCTCGGGGTCCACCTGCTCGACGATGCGCTGCTTGATGAGCTCTTCGGTCATCTGATTGTGCGCGTACATGTCGCGCAGCATCTTTTCGAGCTGGTTGGCCGGGAATACTTCTCCCAGCACGTTGAACACCTTGCCGGTGCGCTTGGGATCAAGGTCGTTCTCGATTTCCGCGATGCGCTCGAAGAGCTTGTGGAGCACCCTGCCCTCGCGGGTATTCGTCGTCACGAAATTGAAGATGAGGCAGTCCTTCTCCTGCCCGTAGCGGTGGATGCGGCCCATGCGCTGCTCAAGGCGAACCGGGTTCCACGGGATGTCGTAGTTGATCATCAACCAGCAGAACTGAAGGTTGATGCCTTCGCCTGCGGCCTCGGTGGCGACAAGCACCTGGCACGACTCCCGAAATTCGCGTTCGGCATAGATTCGCGTGCCGGGCGTGTCCCGGTCTCCGATCTTCATGCCGCCGTGAATCTGCGTGACGGACAAGTCCCCATTCGCGCAGTTTGCCCAGAGGCCGCCCGTCCTTCCCGTCGCCAACTAGAAAATCGAGAGTGTCTTTGTGCTCCGTGAATAGCAGCAGCTTCATCTGCGGATCGGAGAAGAGCCCTCATCGGTCAGCAGTTGTTTAAGCCTGTCTAACTTTGACCTCTGCTTCCTGACTTTCCAGAATCTTGGCCTGGCGGATAAGCTTTTCCAGCTCGGCAATCTCAAGCGCGCAGGTCATTGGGATCGAAGGAAGCAACGGCCTCTTCGAGTTCGGCAAGTATTTCCTGCTGTTCTTCGTCGGTCAGATCCTCAAAATCTTCCGGCAAGCGCTTGTTGATCTGTTCCTGGCGGTACTTGCCGGGATCTTCGAGGATTTTTTCGCGCTTCTCCTTCATGCGCTCCAGCGTTCTGCGCACGGCATAGATGCTGGACGCAAATCGCCGCTGAAGCATCGCCATCGTGAATCCGACAGCGCGTGCGCGCGCGGAATCTTCCCTTGCCGCCTTGATGGACTGATCCTCGACGTACCGCGTGAGCTGGTCGTAGAGGTCCAGCTCGTCGTCGCTGATCTGAAACGGGGTCGTGTGGACGATTCGCTTGGTGAATAGCGCCTTTACTATTCCGGTTTCGGGGTCGGGAAAAGTGACAAGGGCTTCCTTGAGGCGGCGGAGATAGAACGGCGCTTCGTGCTTCGCCATGGCCTCTTCGAGGCTCTTCATGTCGCCGTAAACGTCCTTGTCGAGCAGCGACAGGAAGAGGCAGAAGTTCTCCGGATCGCCCTTATGCGGCGTGGCCGTCATCAGGAGGTAGTGGTCCGTCATCTGCGACAGGGCCTCGCCCAGCTGGTAGGCGAGGGTTTTCTTGTCGGCGCTGTAAGCGCTCATTTTGTGGGCTTCGTCCACGATGATCAGATCCCAGTGGCTCCGCAGCAGCGATTCCTTCGCGTCATCGATGCGCGAAACCCAAGAGACGGAAGTGATGACCTGGTTTTTCTCCTGCCACGGATTCATCCCGTAGTTGGCGCGGAGCACGTCGCTGCGGATGACCTCGAAGCTCTCCCGAAACTTGTCCTTGAGTTCCCGCTGCCACTGGAACGACAGATTGGCGGGCGTGACGATGAGCGTTCGCTTCACCAGTCCGCGAATTTTCAGTTCCTTAATGAGGAGGCCCGCCATGATCGTTTTGCCGGCGCCAGGATCATCGGCCAGCAGAAACCGGATGCGCGGAAGCTTGATGAAATAGTCGTAGACCGCCTCCAACTGGTGCGGCAAGGGATCTACACGCGCAATCGAGAGAGAAAAATACGGATCGTATTCGTAGGCGAGGCCGAGGCGCATGGCCTCGACTCCGAGCCGGAACTTGCTCGCATCTCCGTCGAAAGGCTCCTGGGCGGGCGAGGCATGAAGCTGACCAAGCTGTTCGGCGCTGAGGATTGGCTCGTAGACAGTTGCTCGACCGGACCCCCTTGCCGATCAGCTTGACCGAGCTGCCCATCGGCACCGTAATGATGATTTGCACGGGTTCCGGAAAGAGCGGGCCGTAAACCGTTACGTTTTGTTTGAGATCCTTTGGCAGCATCAGTTAACGGTTCCGCTCCTGTGGTCGAAACACATTTTTCATCGCGACTCTGGTTCCCCGAAACCATTCTCAGAGCAATCTCAGCGTGTGAGTGGAAACCGAGCATCCAGAGTATCGGTCAGTTTGCCTTATCAAGGGGGCATCTGTTTTCTACTCCGCGCGCCCGCCAGTACGCAAGTGAATGCGTTGCAGTGACTAGTGCGCTAGGCCTGGATGAAGCTCCTTTTTACAGCAGGCGGAAGCCACCGAGGTTTTGGACAGAACAACCCACAGAGCACATGACTCTTGAACAGATTTCTGCACCCAATTGAGAATCGAGTCGCCCACGTTCACATTCCATTTCTCTATGAGAACGTGGACATTATTTGCACCAGCGCCATGCTGAGCTTCTCGATAAATGCAGTGTCGGCATGCGAGTGCCCTCCCTTGCCGGCTGCACAATCCGAGTCCCGAGGAACATTGGCTTCCACATTCGAAGTCTGTTTTGCCGCAACTTGCAAGTTTATGCTGGCTAGCTCAGATTCGTGATTATGTCTCGCCAGTTCTGGGCTGAAAGCCTTTGACCGGCATGTGTTTCAGGCTTATCCTCGGAGCATTCAAAGGCAGCGTTAGACTGAATCAAGCTGGTAGCTAGCTGCGGGAGCCGCCACCATGCCGAGAACACCTGCTAGCCAAGGTTGTTTATTCGAACAAGATTTCCTACGCCGGACTTTGGGGGCCATCGCCAATTCTCCCGAAGTTGCGCTCACGGAGCTTGTAGCGAACGCGTGGGATGCCGGAGCTACCAAAGTCCAAATCATCGTGCCCGACGAATACGAAGAGCTGTTGACCATCGAAGACGATGGAACGGGCATGACTCCCGCCGCTTTTCGTAAAAAGTGGATGACGCTGGGCTATGACCGCGTCACGCATCAAGGCAGCTGGGCAGAGTTTCCGCCCGAGAGAGTGGGCATGGTACGGCCTGCATATGGCAGAAATGGAATAGGCCGTCATGGAATGTTGTGCTTTGCCTCTGAATATGAGGTAATTACCCGCCGGGAAGGTATTCGATCCACGTTTCTTATTGAAGCTTCCAGCGGCAAGAATCCGTTCAGAATTGCGAGCCTTACCACCGAGGAGGTGAAAGGCCACGGCACTCTGCTCCGAGTCAGGGTCACCCGGAACTTGCCTGCCGTAGAACGCGTCACCTCGATCCTATCCGCCCGGTTCCTTCACGATCCGCAGTTCAGCGTTTCCGTAAATGGCCATACCGTCAAGCTCGCGAAGCATAAAGGACTAGTTGATCATAAAGAACTGACATTCGCGGATGGTCGCACCGCAGAAGCATTCTTCGTGGATTCCACAAAGGCAGCTCGTAATACTCAATATCAGGGCGTTGCTTTCTGGGTTGGAGGCAGGCTGGTCGGTGACCCAGGATGGACGGCGGGAGGCCACCTTTTTCTTGACGGCCGCACGCGTATCGCGAAGCGCTATACGGTAATCATCAAGTCCGACAAGCTTTTCGACGAAGTGTTGCCGGACTGGACCGGCTTTAAGCACACGGAAACGGTCGACTCCCTGTATAACGCGGTCGAGAAATATGTTCAGGACGTATTTGCCCAGCTTTCGGCGGACCGGGTTCAGGAAACCAGCGAGTCTGTCCTGCGCGAGCATATTAGCGACATAAGAAGACTCCGGGCAAGCGCGAAACTCGAGATCCAGGAATTCGTCTCTTCCGTTACGCAGAACCAACCAACAATTCCGACCGAAAGCCTGTCTGCTGCTGTACGCGCGGTCATCGACCTCGAAAAAACTCGTACCGGCGCAGCGCTGCTCGACAAGATAATCCACCTCACCGAGGAGGATCTGGCCGGCCTCGACCGCCTGCTGAGTGAATGGACCGTGCGAGATGCGCTTACGGTGCTCGATGAACTCGACCGCCGTTTATCCGTTGTGGATGCGATTCTTAAATTATCCGGCGACTCCAAAGTTGATGAGTTGCATGCCCTTCATCCCCTTGTTGTTGAATCGCGCTGGATTTTCGGCATCGAGTTTGACACGCCTGAGTTCGTTGCCAACGTCAGTCTTACCACTGCAATGCGCGATATCTTCAAGAAACGGCTCGCCGAGGGAGATATCGATAACCCGAGGAAGCGGGCCGATATCCTAGTGTTGGGTGACGCTACCGTCTCCGGCTTCGCGACCGAGACGATAGAAGAGGCGAACATGCCGGCCATGAACCAAGTCCTCCTAATTGAGTTGAAGCGGGGAGGCGCCGAGATCTCCCGCGAAAATGTTCACCAAGCTACTGACTACGTCGAAGATTTTCTCCGCAGCGGACTCATTGAAGGCGAACCGAAATTCAGAGTGTTTGTGGTCGGACATAAGATTTCCGATAAGGTCGAGAAGAGCCGCGACGTAGGCAATCGCGCCCGCGTCGAGATCGCTACCTATGGCCAGATCGTGCGACAGGCGAACCGGCGACTCTTTCGCCTCAAGGAGCGCCTCGCATCCCGATACGAACAGGTTACCGGAAGCGATATGCTCAACAGGATACTCGCTGAGCCGGAGCAGTTGACACTAGCGGCCCGAGCGCAAGGCACTGTCTAAAGTAAGGAAAGGCTGATTCGCCGCTCTTTTCGGCGCATGACCGAAGCCAGGGTCTGCCTGCCGCCTAGCGCAGATTCGCATTTGTACTTGCAATTAGCGTTGTTCCTGCCATAAAGGACGGCACTGGGGCGCTGATGGATCTGGAGCGCCAGATTGCCCACTCATCCGGGGTGGCGTCTGCGCGTGTAAAATGAGTCAGTCTAACGAGTGTGGCAAAAACAGTGATTCTGTTGGGCTCGGCAGCTAGTTTGATTGGGGGCGTTGCCCAAAGTCCCATAACGGTGAAGACAGACGCAAGTATCAAAGTAACTGCTAAGGCGAACGCCTCACTGCATTTGGGGACTGACTCCGAAGCGACTTCAAAGAAAACTACGTCGTTGAAAACCGGGAGAGGAAAAAGGACAATGAAAACAATCGCAAAAGGTTCGCAGCACGTTTGGTGGAAAGCATCAGCGCTCTAGGGAGGGTGACGCCCCCAATCGAGACCTCTAGCGGACCAAACCCATTAAGGCAGTTTCACTGACCACGTACGAGCGTGGAGGGTCGGCCCCTCCCCCTCCCACCATTTTCTTGATCGAGCCACTTCCGCGCTCTAGTCTCAGCACGAAATGGAACCGTGCGCAGCGCAACCATGCTGCCAGCCCGACACTAACCCGGTGATTGCATCTTCGGTGTCCTCCCTTTAATCGAGTTGATGACGAGAGACGCCGTCGAGCAGGGCCGATCGGACGGACGGCGCACACTCCCTATGCTGAGCCTTTGGATTCATGCGGGTCTGAGGGATGGTGCACAGAGCGGTCAACCGTGCGCTTGATCACCCGGTTCTTTTCGACCCTTTTTCTCCATTGCACCAGCGATGCACCGCTTGGATGTTATCCGGATGATCGTCTCGTCGTGCTGCTCCCATTCCTCTTGGCTCGATGTGGTCGGGGACGATTTCACTGCAATCAGTGAATGGGTCGTGGCAGATTCCGCATTTCCCGCTCTGCTCGGCAACCTTCCGATTGAGCAGCTTGCGCATCTCCGCTGGTGAACGGAGCTCGCGATAGCCGCGTGGATGGTGCGGATCTTCGATACGCTGAACGCCAAGCCTTGGCTGCCGCTGCTTGGCTTGCTCACGACCACAGCAGAACAGCGAACGATGAATTGGACAATACTCATTCCTTCGAAGTTTCATGCGAGGGGCTCCTGTACGTTGGCTTGAATTGCTGGTGGTGCGAGGCAGGCACGTTCAGAAGAGGGCGCTTACGATCGCCAGTTCGGAAAGGGATTTCGCGACGAGTTCTTGAACCCGAGGATCAGGTCGCGCACCTTGCGCCGGCGATCGAGTAATGTGCTCAGAAGCCGATCGAGTTCGTCTTGCTCGTGGTCGTACCACTCCGGAGGAACCTGCTGGGCAATGGGCCACAGTAAGCTCTCGGAGAAGTTCTCAATCCGGCTGATCCAAGGCTCGAATGACTCCCAACCTGTCACGTTGGCGTACACGTCATTGCGGCCAAAGACCCCACGTAATGGAGCATCGGGAAAGCTCCACTCTCCGGCATTGAAGCAGTAGCCCTGATCGATGAAGCTGGCGGTGAGCTTGCGTTGCCGCACCCGCTTCCAGAAAGCGACCTGGCGGCCGTCGGCGTTGCATGTCCATTTGTCCAAGGCGAGAATGCCGGCGAATTCGTTTTGATTGCGAACGCAACTCATGCTTCCTTCGGGCAGGTAATCGTGCACCACTCCTTCGTCATGCGGGACAACGTACCTGGAACCGAAGCACAATCCGGCGAGCGGCATCACCTGCTTACCCCCGAGTTCGAAGCGCAGCTCGGGGGTATGTTCGATCAGCCAGGGATGCACTTCGACAATGGCTGGCGTGGGAACCGACAAGCCGACCAGCGCAGCAAAACAAGTGCCGAGCCAGTCGTTTGCCAGTACTCGCGTGTGCTGTGGGTTGTTCTGGAACTTGACTACATAGAAGTTTCCATCTGAGCAGCGCATGAGATGGCTTTGGGCGCCACCGCGCATTCTGCGGATGTGTTGGACCGCCTGTATTGTCATGAGATATTCCGTTTCTGTCGGGGATTGAAGGAATTGAGAGGTAGGAGGCGCGGCGGTTCGGGAGCTATCGCGGAATCGTCGAGAATGACAATTCCGGAATCGGAGGAGGTGCGGTGTTGTTCTCTATTCCGGAATCGTCAAAGGCAAGAATTCCGCGGCTTCACTGGTTGGCGAACATGCGCAGCAAAGCGAAATCCTTCGTTTGACGCATTTCGTTTCGTACTGGATGATGGAGGCGGATGGACCCTGAACGGACCATTGCCGACATCGAATGGTTAGAACGCATCTCCTCGCTTCCCGACACCAGGCCGCTGAGCGCAAGTGATATAGCAGCGGCGAATCGCAGGCATGACGAGGCCCTATCGCAACAGCCCGTGGTTTCGCCTCTGGCAGTCATACGGTGTGTGTTGCCGACCTGCTGCCCCAGGACTCTCCTTACCAGAATCCGGTAGCTAGCCTGGCAGCAGTTGGGAATACCCGAATGGCAATTCCGGAATCGCAGGAATGGCGCTGCCGATTTTCGAGCCGTCGCTTGCGCGAATTCCTTGTTTCACCGCCCAACGGAAAAGGCGCTCTTTGTGAGAGCGCCTTCACCTTGATCATAGGTTGTGAATTTTCTCGTCTTGCTGGATCAGCTCAGCGCGTGCGATCCGTACCGCACCTTCGCTGGCCGACAGACTCTAGCGAATCCGCCTTTTGGCTGCGGGTACGAGCTCCACAGCAAAGTTGGTCTTGCGCACTAGATTAGGCCTGATCGTACGGCTCAATATCGTCTCCGTCGTCCTCGTCTTCAGCTTCCGGCTTCATCTGCTGAACGTAGGCGTCACGCTCGCGTTTATGGCTGCGGGCGGTATGGTCATCCGGCATTTCTGCCGCCATGACGAATTCTTTGAGGAACTGGATTCGCTCGCGGGGAGCTATCCGTCCTCCGACTTCGTAGATCAGATAATTGTGGTTCTTGCGGCAGAACCGTTCGAATTCTTCATCTTCCGCGAATTGAACGGTGATGCTGCCTCGTAGCTCTGATTTCAGCTCCAGCTTGCGGTCCGCATACCACTGTCTTACCGTGGCTCGCGTAACCCGCAGCACGGCCGAGATCAGGGAAACGGTGTAGATCGAGCCATTGCGCTCCGCTCTCTTTCCGTTTCGAATGATTTTCAGGTGGATGGTCCGAACCGTGGTGCCAAACTCCTCAGCGATCTCGGCCACTGAACGGTCGGACTCGCACATCTTGAGGATTCTGGCGATGTCTTCCTGGCTCCACGGTCGGCGGTGATGGGGACGGAGGAAGCCGTATCTCTCCGCCAGACGCCAGCACACTTTCTCGGAGTAGTTGGTGAGTTCCTGCAGTTGTTTGACGACCGCAGCCCCATCTTTCTTGGGGATACGGGTTGAGCGAACGAGGCTTAGCGCTTTTTCCGGCCACACGTACCTTTGCCGGGGGGATCGGATTGACGCGTTGCTCGATACAGACATGGGCCTAAACGAATCAGATTCGTCTCCTTTCTTTATCTTGGTACTCGCCACCTTAGTGGCACAATGTACTAGTTGTGTAGTAGTACAACTCGCCCCACATCGGTGTTGCGACCTATAAAAACAGGTGAGACTTGCAAATGTAAAGTGAAAAGTTAATGAGTTAAACAATAACGAAAAGGTACTCTGGCCAGAGTAGCTGGAAGAGAAATTCTTGGCTTCTTGAATGCCGGACCGATGGTTGGGAGTGCTGAACTGCCGCGGCTCTAAACGCGACTCAGGATTTCTTCGGTAAGCGGTGAGTACGTTTTCTCAAACATCCGCGTGTCGTAGGTCAGCGGCTCCAGATCCCAGGCTACAATTCTCCCAAACTCCGGGTGGATCGGGTTGATCAGGCAGTTATTCTCGCGTGGGGCGAGAACAGACGGCGCCAAAAGCACGCCGCCCTTATCGGCCGCTACGATTTCATCACCGAAACATGTGAGCCCGAGGGGACGGCGCCATCCCCGCGAGTTCGCCGGCAGTTCGCTGACGTTCACAGTCTCTCGGGTCACATCCTCAGGAACTTCTGCGAACGGCTAAAACCAGATCGGTTGGTGGATCGTCCTTGTCGAGGTGGACGAAGTATTCCAGATGGCCAACGATTGGTGCTCCGAGGCGTAGCTAAGGCGGACACCAGGACTGGACCACGGTCCGCCATAGCGATGGGCTCCTTCGCCGTCGAATGGAATGCGGGCGTATGCCCTGCGGAGGACGCGATACACCAATTTCAACTGATTCCGCCGTACGCAATCCGGCCCAAAATGTTTTCGACCTGGCGAGCAAGCTCCGTGTCGATGGCCGCAACGGGGGCGATTCCGCCGAGCGCCCGGTTAGGTCGCTTGAGCCAGCGCAAAGCTCTCTCACGGTCCCCGAGGAAATCATTCGCGATGGCAACAATCCGAGCGAGCCGATACAGACGGTCGGACTCGTACCGAGAGAGACGTCCGCTATTGCGACGACGTTGGAGACTTCGAGGGGAGAGGTCCAGTGCGCCGGCGAGCTCCTTGAGGGTCAAGCCGGAAGCGCCCATCAGTGCCTCAACGACGGCAGGGCGAAAGCCGTCGCGGATGGCGTCACGCAGGTCGCGGTCACTAGACAGCTGGCGTCCCAAGGTTCGTACGCCACCCAATTCGTCGATAACGGCTCTGAACTCGTTAATCATTCTCCGCCCTTGCTAACAACGATAAACGAAATGCCGGCGATCAAGCGACAGAGGCCCTTTTGTCCATTTCTGGCGAGCAATCGAGTGTGCACGCCATTTGAAGAGGTAGCAGACAACACTGATAGTCTTGGCCACTATGCGGACACCGGCGTCACGAAGTCATCGCGCATCTTGAATGCCGCGGATGATCCGAGCTCGACCATAATGTCGAGTAAGGCAAGTACGGAATCGCGCAGCTCGGGCCTCGTCTTAAGCAGCAACGGTTTCGGGTAAACGTAGCGCTGCAGGATAACCTCGAGCCTGAATAGTGTGTTGCTATTCTTCAACAGCTCCTTGGGGTCTCCCGCCTTAAGGCGCTGCACGATTCGAATAAACGCGTCAGGTAATGACTGTTCGCCGACGTGGTAAAGAAAGCGAATGTAGGCGTCGAACACGGTGGCGGAGGGAGGAAGTTGCTCGAATAAGGTGGGCAACTGGTGTGCGTGCCCTTCGAGGCTGCGCCAGTGGCGCACCTCCTCTTTCCACGCTGTGCCCAAAAAAAGATGTCTGATCACTTCCGCGCCTCGGGAGTAACGATCATCAACGTGCTGCAACCACGGAGCAATTCGAGTACGGTCTGCAAACAACGACCACAGAGCCCAGAATTGTTCGGTATTCTGCTCCCGATCTTCAACAAGCAAGAGTCCTTCGATGATGCTGTGGACCTCATCGGGGCGTGTATCTATTCCATCGAGAATCGGCTGCAATACGGCCTTTGCCACATCGAGAGAGGCGCGCATAACAAATTGCTCAATCAGGCGCGCTAAGTTGAGCTCGGCCTCGTAGTTCCTCTCGCGTCTATGCGTTCGATCTTCCTTCTCATTCCACCACTCCACCAGAGTTCTGGCAGCACGGGCGAACGCTTTCGCAGCCAGCGGCTCCGCCGGCGCTTTCCCGAGAATTGTTAATATCCGGTTCTGGGCTTCCGCGCCATGCCACTCATCAAGAAGCAGTCGATCATAGGCGTCATCTTCGATCGCATTCGGTTGCCAGAACAACTGGCGAATTCTGCAAGCTGCCTCGGACGATATGTCTTCGTATGGTCGGCGTTGGTCATACCGCTTGCCGTTTTCTGCTGCCATTGCCGACGCAATGATCGCAGCTTCCGTCGCTATCGCATACACGCAACGAGATGCCAACTCCCGGTTTTCTGACCAGAGCTCGGCGACGCCCCAAGTCGCGTACCAGCGAACCTCCTCTATCGGATGGGTTAAAGCCGCGACAAATGCCTCCTCGACTCTGCTTCTCATTTCTCTCGGCAGGTCTTTCGTCACCAACGCTGACATGACGGATGCGCAACTGCGATCCGGCGCCATGTCGAATCGTTGAGCGACCGCATAGCGATTCCAGCTATTCGAATTCGCAAGCACAGCTGAGCAAACACGCTCGACGCACCAGGCCTTCTCTTCATTCGACAATTTATCCCAGTAGTCACGAACGCAGACAGCGGCAGTGATGGCGGGAGCGCCCGAAACCGCGTCACCCATTGGGTCGCTCGTCGGGTCACTCTCAAACTCCATAGCCGAGTTCAGCTTTCCCTTCCATTCGTCCGGGTCGGAAGGTTCAATCTCCCGCTTGAAGATTCTGAGAGCCCACATCAGCAGGCCCATCTGGTCCTGCATCCGCGCGAACCGTGGAGCATTCCGATCCACCATCTCCTTCAGGTCCGGTTCAGGATCTTTGGGCTCTAGACGCACATATCCTTTATCGCGGAGCTCCGCTGGCATTGACGGATCATCAGCGACCGCATACTCACGGACGTCCATCCGATGTATCGCCAATCGCCAAACCCGGTCCTCGTCACCGTGAGTGGATATGTCGCCCAAGGCCTGACGATGCTCGTCGAGCAGTTTCTGAACGCGGTCTGCCATCTGTGGATCAAATTGCAGATTTGTAATTGCAGATTCTAGGTCTTGCCTACGGTGCGGCCATTTGTCCGCTTCCTGGCGTTCGGCTTGATAGATTCGGTTTTCGGCCGTGGGCGCGCCAAAGAGATTGCCGGAGTTCATCGCCGAAGCATGCGATTCGGCCACGAGCCGACCCCGGTCCATCATGACGTAATCTTTTGCGCTCAGCAGGGTCAGCAACGACACTCCACATTGAAAAGGAAATGCTGTGGCCACGCTCGCCACGACCGCCGCAATCGCACCGTTGTCGCTCTTAGAGAGCAGTTCCAGCAAAATCCCGTCAAGGCTGTTCGGTGCTTGTTTCGCAAGCTCGTACAGCCAACGCTCCAGGGCCATGAGATATGACTGAAGCACGTAAGGCCCGACAGAGGTCCCACGATACAAATTCCATAGACGCCCGTTACACCACTGGGTTTTCGTGCTGCCATTTGGAAACTTTAGCTCCACTTCGAATGCTGACTCCAGTGGGTCCGAGATTCTTGGGTGCGCGTACCAGTCGGCGGCGTGATTGAATACGTCGATGACGAAGTTGAGTGCGATGCTCGGATGGTGCCGAAAAAGCATCAACATCGGGGTACGATAGGCGCTCGCGGGGAAGTAATCGTGCCGCAGTCCCTCCTTCAGACCAAAGTAGATTTCGATGTCCAGGGAATGCGACCATCTGCGCTCCTCAGTTAACTCAGCGTCCGTACACAACAGGTGCTGTCGCAGTGACTCTGTCAGCATCTTCGCGGAATCCCTTGCTGCGGGGAGACTTTCATACGCGGGGCCTGCAAATACAATGTCCTGCAGCTCTTCCGCAGCCCTATTCCGTTCATGCCGGATTCCTGTTGAGCTTGAGAGGAGTCGCTCGAAGCGTTGACGATCGCCATCAGGGATCTTCGCAATCACTTGCAATACCCGTTTTCGTTCTTCGTCATGAGAGTAGCCGTCGAATTGGTTCAACAGCGTGTAGGCAATCGCAGCCGCGGCGGAAGCTCCGTCTGGATACGGCAGTTGCGGTGAAACGCTCTTTGCCCAATCTTCAATGAAACCTAAGACAAGGAGAGAATCCTCCGGCCCGTACTCAGTCCACCCGCCCTGTACAACCTCCAGAAGGGCGGCCCAAGCCCGCCCCTCCGGAATATTGAAAATGGCAGCCTTCCCTTGAAGCCAAGTCGGTGTGGTTACGCACGCAACTCGCAGGAGGTGAATCAACCGCTTTAGTAATTGTTTGTCACCCGACAGCAACTCGCCACGATGACTTTCGATAAGTGCACCTGCGGATGCAGAACGCAAAAGAGCGACGAGGGTGTCATCTTTGAAGCTGGCGGGAATCCCGACTTGCCGTATGGCGGCACCGAAAAATGCTCCTCCGGCCGAAGTATTGCTTTCGAGGAGTTCTGCCATCCACTTTCGATAAGCCCGCCTCATAGCGGGATGAGCCCCGAGGGCTTCCGACAACTTTGTAAGGTCCTCACCAAACTCGGCGTAGCGCGCGTCGATCCATGTGAGAATTGCCCAATCTTCAAGCACATCATGCGCCGGTGCGACGAGACTATCCGATCGTTTAGGTCGAACCAGGAGAGAATCGGCGCGAAGGGAGGCCATAGCATCTGCGTCAAGGCCTGCCGACGGCGCGTACATGCTGAGGGCGCGAACCCGACGCAGGGCAATCTCGGTGAACACGGCCTCACGTCTCGACGGCATTCCAGCGCCAGGGAGGTGATCGGCCCGAACAATCTCGTGCCAAAACAGATCCCGGAACTCTCGCTCACTTCTGGGTAAAGGAACGTCTGGCGACCAGCGTATCAGGAGCGCCTTGTCGAGGATGTATGGGTTCCGGAGGATGTTGCGCAACGTAGGGCTACTAAGTGGCAGAGCGAGAGTCGGGTAGGCAGCCTCAACCTCTTTTAATTCCTCGTCCGAAAGCGGAGACACACGTACGACTGCATGATCCACCGCGGCGTCTCTCAAGAACGCGGTCCGAACAAGGTCGGCAGAATAATCCCGGCACGTGAGGATGATGCGAAAAGTGGGATCATCGGCAGCAATCGTCAGCAGATCGGCGAACGCGTCCCGGGTGGACTTTTCGAGAAGCCGTTCGACGCTTTCAACGACTAAGATCTTTCGCTCTTGCGCAGCCAAGACGCTGCCGAGCGTGGCGGCCCGGCCAGGAATGTTGCCCAAGGTCAACGTTGCGTCAAAATGAGGCTGGGCGAACTCTTCCGCCCGGAAGGCGAAGCTGAAATAGTCACGTGAAAGGATCGTGACAACCTCTTTGCCTATTGCCGACTTTCCAATTCCAGCTGGCCCCGACAACAAGACCACTTGCGATTCCTCGAGAGCCGTGAGGACCTGCTGGACCATGCCAGCCCGCGGTAGGTGCGAAGTCTCGCCTATCGTGGAGTGAATCCCTCCCAGAATGAGGGCACTGTGCTCACGGAGCGCGGTAAGCATCGGATGCTCTAAGCCGCACGTTCCGTGGCGTTGCCTGACCGTCTCGGGGAGATCCGTCCTGGCGAACGACCTCGCTTGCGCTTCCCCCTCTGCTGCCACTGAGACCAACTCATTCCATGTTTGTCTAGCGCTGTCTGCTTTGTCTTCAGGGATTGCTGTGTAACTAAGGAGGCTCTTGATTGAGGCTTCGGCCTGACGAGTTCCAGAGGAAAGATCAAGGCTCAAAACATTGATCACGCGCAGAAGAGGGAAAATATCTCGTCGAGAAAGCTCACGTCCCTCTGCCCCCGAAATAATCGTGACTAAGTCATCGCAGTACCGGATCGCAGTAGAACTCACGAATCCGGCCGTGGTCAGGCGATGCTCAAAGTCATCTGCGTCCTGTGCCGCTCGCGCACAGTCGAGCAAGCTGCCAAAGTGTCGCAGCAGGGTGTTGGTACCCAGTTGGGTAACGATGGCGAAGCGATCCGTTGCTGCCGAGAACGTGCCGGGGGTATTGAGATCGTTCCAGAAATCTAGGACTGTATTCTTGCAATCCTCGTCAATCGTACTAACGGTAAACGTCCGTTTTACCTGGCCAGCGAGTTTGCGAGTTGCGCCGCTGCCATTTTGGCCGACCACTAAGAAGTCGTCGGTATGCCAGCCAAGATGCTCAGTCTGGAAGTGGACCTCCACCACAGAGCAATCCACCAAGATGGGTGGAACGCCGCCCACCAGCAACTGCGCGAGCCAATAGGCGCCGACGGACTGTTCGAAAACTGTGCCAGCTCCACCTGTCGACGCCGGACTAGAAACAGTAGTTGATGCTGAACTTTGACTCATTTCATTGCCTTATGGTTTCACACACGCCCCGTCAACGCCGAATTCGAAGTAGACGCCCTCATTCCATTGGCAGATGTTTGTCGTTCGGCTTGCGGCAGCCAATGTTAATCGCGTCGTCGACGGCTCTAATCGATGTAGCCGAAGCCATATACGTCGAGTATTTTGCCCAAGAGCAGGGAATGATGCGGCTCCGCCAACGAGCCAGTGTTGGTGACATCGAAAGTCGAAGTCGGCAGGTCAAAAAGCGCGCACGCATGCCGAGCTACGTCATGCCTGGCGGGATAGATGAGTCCTGCGGGTTTGAGCGGATGTTGCCGAAGTGCGGCAGACCATTGCTGTGCGACAGCATGTGATCCCGTCAGCAATCGGCCATCTGCGCCAATGCGGGCCAGACCACCGGACCGAGCCAAATCGATCAGGGTAAACGGGTGAATCACCGTCAGTTCCGAGAGAACACTCTTTTCTAATTCCGTGCGCGTGACGATGCGAATTCCCGTCGATTGCCCAAATGTCTCGATGAAGGCGCAGTGCTCGTCCGCAGCAGCGTAGAGAACGCCGAAACTTCCGTCTGGAGCATCAAAACGATTCCGCCCGGTTCGGCCAAAGAACAGAGGTCCTTTGCTTCGATCATGCAATCGGAACAGTGTTGTTCCTGTCGCAATCGTGAACGTCAGCGGCGACCGGCTATCAAGATGAGCGGGGGGTACAGGGTGCTCGCCGGGAGGGTCGATCATGCCGCACCTTGTTCCCCATATTGTGCGGCAGCCCACAGAACCTTGCTTGACTCCCCGCCTCGCAAAAGCTCTATTGGCGAGTCGCCGCCCAACCGATCGTTTCCATTGAGGAAGAAAGCCATCTGCATCCAGGGATCGTGTCCGTGGAGCACCTTAAGCACCTGCTCCAGGTCAGCGATTGTACGTCCACCCTCAAACTGCCACGCGGGATAGGCATAACCCCTTCGTCCCTGCACCAAGCCGATTAGTTGTCCTTGCTTTCTGCGCTTATCAACCGCCTGCCTCGAAATCCCAAGCAGTTTGGCAGCCTCGTCAGCCGACAACACTCCTCCTCCGGTCTGCAACAGTTTCTCCTTCGCTGCGACTCCTCTGAGTTTTGCCGCCGCCAAAGGATCTTTCTCGGTCAATTGGGCGGCCACGCTGGGCGTATTCATTGCGCTGAGGAGCACCAAGTAATCGTTCGGCGCAGTGGTGGCCTCTTCAATGCGCTCGCTCGGTAATTCTTTTGCTAGCTCGGCGACAGCTTGCAAAGCACGAGATACGAACACCGGATTCTGTGTCTTTTCTAACGACGAGATTGCCTGACCCAAGAGACGGAATTGTGCTCGCTCCCGCAATTTGAAGGTAACGAAGATTCTGTGAGCATCCATTTCTGTGTTGACATAGAAGCTGTCAAGAAGCAGATTCACTTTGCGATTGCGGTCCTCGAATACGAGTTGATCCTGGCTCCAAAAGAAACGGAGATCCCGAGGCCGTGCCGACCTGATCTCAAGCCGGCCCTCAACCGCTGACTTTCTTACCATGGATACTGCGGAGTGCAGTGCCTTAGAGGAGGAGCCCGAGAACCAGGCGTTTAGCTGATCTCGAATTTCGTCGATTGAATTGGGGCGTATCGTCACAGCGAGCAGCATGCAATGCTCCTTTGGTTTACCAATTATAGCACGGTCATAGCATAATACTTAGTCAACTAAATCTCAGGAATTAGACGGGTTTCGGGCAAGGGCGGGCTTGTTGCCCGCCCTCATTCATAGTTCAGGCCGGGCTGAGAACTTGCCCGGCGACCTTGCTGATCTCCAGCTTGCGCTCAGCGTCTTCGGTCTTACCCGCCACCCAGGAGATGGCATTCGACAACCGCCACATGCTGTTGCCGGCGGGCATGTTCACCGTGTCGGCTGAGTTGTAGGCTTCGACAACGGAATCGGCTTCGTGCTTCTGCAGAGCCTTCCGCAGCATGTCGCGGGCTTGGCTGGCATCCACTGGCCGATCGTTGGCACTCCGGATCAGTTCCATGTGCTGCTGCAACTGTTCGGCATTGAGCTGACGCTGGATTACGTCCTTCAGCGCACTAACTGTTGCCTGCGCATCCAGTTCGTAGGTCCGCTCGGAGTAGATCATCGATTCGTCCAAGCGCTTGCCGAGATGTACTTGCCGCATTTCCTCCCGGGTGATGGCCAGGTTCGAACACCAGATGCGCAGCAGGTAGGCCCGGACCGAGAGCGCTCCGTTGCCGAAGTCAGAGTTCTCTAGCGATAAGCCATACGCGACGACCTCGCCCGGAACTGGCTCGTACACCTCGGGCATGATCGCCTGGATAGCGATCTTGGTATCGGTGACGTACCCCTCGTAGGGCAGTGCTCCCTTCTCCTGCACTGCCGTGGCGAAGGCTTCAACGACCGGCCGGGAATCGATGCGGCGGTACGAGTCCGAGAGGAATCCGCGCACCTCCTGCTGGAGTGAGCGCAGCAGATACCGCTTCTTCTGAAAACGGCGATTGAACACCGTTTGCAGATTGTGGGCCAGCAACTCGCGGCCCCACGGTTCCGCTACGGATTGCAGGCTGTCGAGGAACTTCACCGGCATATCGGTGGTCTGCGCCATCTGGTAAATGGCGTTGCGGTGCAGCGTCTGGTCGACCTTCTCCTGTTCCCGATCGGGCAGGGTGATCAGAACCTCGGGCAGATTCTCGGCAGCACGGAACTGAAGGGCATCGCCACGTACTAGACGATCGGTGGGCTGGTGACGCATGACGTGATCGATCACGCTGGCGGCACGTGATCGGCCGCGCTCAATGAGTGATTCGAGTTTCGAGACGGCTTGGTTCTTGGACTCGGCAGTTGCGAGCATAAAGAGGCTCTCCTTTGAAAATGCGATCAGGCGGACAGTCTGGAGTAGTACGAGGCGGCCGGTTCAGCACCAGCCGCTGGATTTGGTTCCTGCCGTTCACGGTGAGGACACTCACAGCGAACAACAAGACCGTGGTTGACGCGTCGGAATCCGGAACAGAGCTGGTGCTCGTTGCGTTTGCAATACGAGCACCAGCGAGATCGAGGACTCGGCGCACTCTTGCCGGCGTCGGCAAGGCAGAGTCGATGAAATTTCATGGGAGTTGAAGGAGCGTTGCAGCTGCTCTCGCCAGACCAATGACTAGAAAAGCGAGAGCTGCAACGTTGGGCTAGAGGTTGAGTTGAAATCGATGGAAGGGTGAATGGGAGCACTGTCAGCCGCTGTGTCTGAGCCGAACAAACCTACCGGTTCGCTCTCCGGAATTTGCTCCGCTTCGGACGTCGATCCGCCAGAAGGCAGGAATTCTCCGACACGCTTCCAGAGAAGATCGGCCGATTCGCCGATGCCCCGGTTCTGCACCAATTCCCGAGCCATCGCTGTCAGCATGTCGTCATCGCCATCCAATGCTTGCAAACCTTCAGAGGCAAACTTGCCTTCCATAGCGAGAGCCACGAGAAGCTTCTTGCCCATCAGACGCAGACAGACTTCCTGCATCGTCCCGCTATAGGCGAAGAACTTCACTTCCACCGGCCGCTTCTGGCCAATGCGCCATGAGCGCCGGCTGGCCTGCCGCAGGGTATGCAGCGAGTAGCCGGTCTCGTGGAACAGGATGGTCGGAAACTCCAGCAGGTCTAGGCCCGTCTCGACCAGCTTGGGATGGCAGATGGCGACGTCGATACCGCGCTTCAACTGCTCGCGGTACCAGGCTTCCCGCTTGTGCGTGGGCGTGCTCGCCCGAAGCACAGCCACTCGAATACCTTCTGCACGAAGCAGCTTTTCCAGGCGAGCGGTTACGTCATGCTTGTTGGTGTAAACCGCGAACACCTGGCACTTGCGCCCGCGGACGAGCTGGGACTTGATCTCGTCGATGAGAACCTGCTCCTTGGGATACACCTCGCCTTCGTCCAGGTCCTCGGTTTCCGCTATCACAAACGTTTCCCGCTGTTGGATTTCGGGGTTGTAGCGGGAGCCGTAGAGCGTGCCCAGTCCGTAGGGATGATCGGGATAAACCAGCAACGCATTGAGCATGGTGCTCAGCACGCTGCGATTTCCCCGATGTTCTTGCATGGTGGCGGTGATGTCGTCCTGCAGTTGCTGGTAGGCATCTTTTAGCTTGCCTGCCAGTTCTACGGAAACAACGTCTTCCCGATACGCCGGAAGCGCATCGGAAATATCTTCCAGCGAAACGAACGCGCAGGTATCCATCAGGTACTTGCCGAAGAGCAACGGTGACGCCCCCGGCTTGCGACGTATCGTCACCTCGGTCTTGTTCTTCTTGGAGCAGGCGTTGTCTTCGATCTTGGTACGCTCGATGGTCTCGATCACGCCGAACTGCTGGGTGAAGCGTTCCTTGCCCGCCGAGCCCCAGGTGAAGCCGTCCCGCACCATGCGTTTGGCATCGACCCGGAACAGGGTGTTGTAGAGATCGTCGGCATAGCCGCTGAGAAGAGTCCCGGTGAGTCCGGCGACGTTCTTTGCCACTCGTGCCAAGACACCCAAGGCGTTGCCCTGTGCGGTGTCGCCAGCTAACTGGTGCACCTCGTCCGCGATGGCGTAGTCGAACCACTCGGGCATGTACCGTCCCATGAAGTCGGCTGGCGCCATGCGCTGGATCTTGCTGCGATCAGCTTGCCAGAGCGGGGAATGAAGGCTGGTTCCGTCCTTCTCTCTCTCCACCACCTCGTGCAGGCGTTTCTTGTCGAAGTCCCGTACGTCGAGGAACTCGTCGTCTGTCGAGATTGGCTTGTGGGTGTCTGGGTTTAGCACCAAGCCGAGATGCTTCCCGGAGCGGCCCTTCAGGTAGGCGTGCTTCCAGAAATATCCGAGCTTGGCTCGCTCCCGCCCGAGGATGAAGATCGATGTTTCCGGACAGATATTCCGCCATCCCTCTCGGCCCATCTTTCGCATGTCGGCCAAGGTAGCGTGCAAGCCCTCGCGCACGATCTCACCGCGCCGCAGGCGGACCTCATTGACTCCGTGCGGCTGCTTGGGGTCGCCCCCGTTGCGCATGTCGTCGATGATGAATACTCGCACTGACGGCAGCGTCAGGAAGGTTTCGCGTGCCCACTTCTCGACCAGGTGTGGAGGGGCCATGACGATCCCGGAAAACGGCCGACCGTCAGCATGTACGAACATCATGCCTAGGGCAATCAAGGTCTTGCCCGCTCCACACTCCGCAACAACATGAGCCCCTCGCGCGATCTGCCAGCGCCGGGCCACACCCATGATGGCCAGGGCCTGGGCTGGGTAGGGTTGGCGAAGCAGGCGCGCGATCTGCGTTGACGGTGGATCATCGGGACTGTGCAGGGGAGGATACGAGGCAAGGATGCGCTCTCCGAGCTCAGCTGCGTGACGAACCATATAGTCGTGAATGCTTGAGAGAACTGGCATGGGAGCTCCCGGAATAGTTGTTGGTGAGTTGCAGGTTGGTCGGACAGAATTAGCAAAGTAGAGGCTGGGGCGAAGAACTAGAGGCGGTGCTCGGCGGTGTCCTTCTTTATCTGACCAGCAATCTCTTCACGTGCGAGTAGCTGAGCGAGAAGGCTATCCAGGCACTCCAGCACGATGGTCAAGCCTTCGCCCATGTCCCCGATGGTTTCGGCGATTTGTTTGCGCTTTTGTTCACGCTCACGTTTGGCGTCTTGCTTGAGTGCCAACTGGGTACGTGTCAGCAGATTACGCAGGACATTGGCAAATTCCCGCCGCACCGAGTGCCGATACATCCGGACGGTCACCCGCGAGCCAGCCAGGCACTCGTCAATGGACCGCAGGGCAGCTTCCTGATATGGCTGAAGTTCGCAGATCTCCGTGCCCCAGGCTCGGACTAGCTCGGCGCGTGCTCTCTCTAAGAGTTGGCAGGCAATTGCCAGCTCTGAGGTTCTCTCGGCGCTTTGCGCGAGCACTAGGTCGAGAGCGCCGCGCTCAATGGTCACGTAGCGGCAGAGCGGGTCGCTCTCGCGTAAGTCGACGCTAAGGACGTGGAAAGGATGGTTGTTCATAGTTACTCCGGGTAACGCGGACTGTGCGCAGAAAGACTCACATGGCAAAATGCCTAGGAGTATGGATGTTTACGTAATCGACGGCACCTACGAGCTGTTCCGGCACTTCTTCGCTTTGCCTTCGGCAAGTGATGGCAACGGACAGGAGATCGCCGCGGTGCGTGGCGTCCTGACGTCAATTCTTTCCATGATCGAAGGCGGGGTGACCCACGTTGGCGTAGCAACCGATCACGTCGTGGAATCGTTCAGGAACGACCTGTATCCCGGGTACAAGACCAGCGAAGGCGTACCTCCCGAACTGCTCTCGCAGTTCCCAATCCTGGAGGAAGCCTTACAAGCCATGGGTGTGCTCGTGTGGCCGATGGTCGAGTACGAAGCGGACGATGCGCTCGCCTCAGCTGCTCACAACGCAGCACAGGATGAGCAAGTCGAGCGAGTGTTCATCTGTACGCCGGACAAAGACCTTGGCCAGTGCGTCACCGGGACGCGAGTGGTCCAGATGGATCGTCGCCGGAATCTTGTGCGCGATGAAGCTGGGATTATCGAGAAGTTCGGGGTAAAGCCGCAATCGATTCCCGATTACCTTGCCGTGGTCGGAGACTCTGCGGATGGGTATCCCGGAATCGCGGGTTGGGGTGTGAAGGCGGCGGCATCGGTATTGTCCCGCTACGGTCACCTGCAAAGCGTGCCGAAGGATTGGCAGCAATGGCATTCGTCCATCCGTAAGGCGCGCCCACTTTCGGAATCGCTCTTCAAGGCATGGGAGGATGCACTGCTCTTCCTTGACCTCGCCACCCTGCGCTCTGACGTGCCCGTATTCGAAACCGTTCAAGACCTTCGTTGGCGAGGACCACAGTCGGGCTTCCTGAAGCAATGCGAGACGATGAAGGCGCCCGATCTGTTTGCGAGAGTCGCGAAGGCCGCGTCCACGGTCTCTCCGGATCACGTCCCGTGAATCGGCTGCATACTTAGCGTGCAGGTCCTCGTCCTAGGCGAGGTGTGCTCCGGGAGCAGCATCGTCACACGGCAACAGGACTGATATTACGGTTCCCGTTCGTTTTCCATGGGTGCGCGTTCGAATACGGATCAACCCACCGTGCTTGTGAACGATGTCTCGCACGATCCATAACCCCAGGCCTGTGCCGATGTCCTTCTTAGTTGTGAAGAAAGGCTCAAAGAGCATGGGACGGTGTACCTTTTGAATGCCGGGGCCTGTATCTGCGAATGAGATTAACGCAGTTGGACGACCTGTACCCAGGGCGCGAAATCCTTTACAACGCACCGTGATGACGCCTTGCTCGCGCACTGCATCGACAGCATTGGACAAGAGATTCATGATCAACTGGGCGATTTCATCCTTGCTTCCGTCGACAACCAAAGCGTCGTCAGCTCGTAAGCACATTTGAATCCCTTTGCTCTTGCAAGCTGGTTCGAAGACACTGATCAGTTCCTGGACGAGAGCAGTGATCGAAAATTGTTCACGCGGGCTAGCGCCCCGATAAAAGCTGAGCGTCCGATTGGCCACGCGACCAACGCGGAGCAACTCGCGTTCCGCTCCCTCAAGATAGCGAAGCTGCTCGGCATCTTTCGCACATTGTTTGGCGAGGTAAACGAGATTGACGGTGATTGCCAGCGGATTGTTGATTTCGTGCGCAACCGTCGCCGCCAAACGGCCAGCGGCAGCCAGCTTCTCGGAGCGCTTGAGAGCCTGGTCGGCCTGAACTCGCTCCGTGATATCAGTGTTCGTGCCGAACCAACAGGTGACATTGCCGGCCTGGTCCTTAATAGGGACGGCGCGAACGATGAACCAGCGGAATTCGCCATCGTGGCCCCGTAGCGGGCAGGTTTCTTCCCATGGCGTGCCATTCTCGATGGCGGATTTGTAACTCTTCGAGATTCGGTCTACGTGATCCGGGTGGTGGGCCGCAACCCATCCCCAACCCATGGCCTGCTCGGTCGTCATTCCGGTGTAATCGAACCAACGTCGATTGAACCAGGTACGGGAGCCGTTGGCGTCGGCTGTCCAGGCGAACTGGCTTATGTTGTCGGCTAGGGTGCGGAACCGGTCTTCGCTTTCGCGTAACGCTCTCTCAGCGTTTTTTTGTTCCGTAATATCCCGATAGAATATCGAGACACCGCCGTCGCGTGACGGGTAAATGCGGTTCTCAAACCAGCGCTGCCATGGCTCATAGAAGTATTCGATGTGAAAAGGTGCACGTTCTTCCGCTGCGCGTCGCAGATATCTTTCCAGCCTCGTCCCGACGGTCTGGGGAAACACTTCCCAGAAGATGCGGCCGATCAGGCTTTCTCGAGTCATAGAGAGAGTCGTCTCGGCCATGGCGTTGACGTATGAGAATCGCCAACCTTTGTCCAGGGCAAGGAACGCATCACTGATACTCTCGAGAACGACCGCGGTCCTCTCCTGCGCGTCTTGTGCCTCGGCACGCAGGAAACGTTCTCGCTCCGCAATCTCTTTGCGCAGGCGGCTCATTGTCACGTGCGTGCCTACTCGAGCCAGGAGTTCACGGGCGGTGAACGGCTTCACAACGTAATCGTCAGCACCAGCTTGGAGTCCTTCGATGCGAGCCTCTTCTCCCGCTCGGGCGGAAAGCAAAACAACGGGGATGGTGCGGGTTGACTCGTTTAAACGAACCTCCCGCAGCAGGCCGAAGCCATCAAGTTCGGGCATCATTACGTCAGTCAGGATCAAGTCTGGCGGGTCATCGCGCAGACATTGCAAAGCTTCTATGCCATTGGCGGCTTCCCTGACCGTGAATTGGGGCGCGAGCAAGCGCCTGACATAAGCGCGCATGTCGGCGTTATCGTCAGCGAGCAGGATTCGTCCATTGGCCCCGGCGAGATGCGGCGCCTGCACCGAGTCGGCCGCAAATATTGGCTGTTCGTGAGTGGACCGCTTCTCTGGAGGAAGCCATTGCAAGGCTTCGTTGACATAGGAGGAGGCGACGCTGCCCGTGGTGTTCAAGCGAGAGTTCACCTCAAGCTGCTCCGAGGGCAGGTGCGCATGACCTTTCGGAATAGAAACGACGAATGTAGTGCCTTGCCCTTCGACGCTCTCCACACTGATAGAGCCGCCGTGCAGTTTGACGAGCTCCTGCACGAATGCGAGGCCGATGCCTGTTCCTTCGTGGCTGCGTGCGATTGTTCCTTGCACGCGATGAAAGCGGTCGAACATCTTGGGGAGTTCGTCCTTGGGAATGCCGACTCCGGTATCTTCGACCAGCAGTTGTACATGAGTCTCTGTAGCCTTCAGTCGAACCGAGACTCGTCCCGACAGCGTCGCCTTGAAGGCGTTCGAAATGAGATTGAGAACGATCTTCTCCCACATGTCGCGGTCGATGTAGATCGGCTCAGAGAGAGCGGGACAGTCGATTACGAACTCTAATCCGGCTTGGTCCATGGCCGAGCGGAATGCGCTGGCGGCATCCGAGGTCAACATGGCCAAGTCGGAGAGTTCGTATACGACATAGGCCCGGCCAGCTTCGATGCGTGCGAAGTCCAATAACGTATTTACCAGTTTGAGCAGCCGCATACCATTGCGGTGGATGAGTTCGAGGTCCTGCTGCTTTACCTCTGACGTGGCGGCGGCTGGATTGAGCATGCCTTCAATCGGTCCCAGCATCAGGGTGAGTGGCGTACGGAATTCATGACTGACGTTGGAAAAGAACAGGGTTTTCGCTCGGTCCATCTCAGCTAGCGCTTCAGCACGCATGCGCTCCTGCTGAAAGGCTTCGACGTCGGCAATTGCGGAGGCAATGTGATCGGCTACCAGCGCCAGGAAAGAATTGTAGTTTTCGTCAAGTCGCTTCCGCGGATTGAGACCTGCGAACAAAAAGCCTCTCGGTTTTCCTCCTCCGGCCTGCGTGATCGGCAGGAATATGCAATCACTAACCGCGATGTTGCAGGGTGCTTTGGGAAGATCGCCCTTGGCAAACTGTGAGAGGGTCGTGACGATTGTCTTTCCTTCCAGAACCGGCCCTAGCGGAGGCCACTGCATCGCGGAGTCGACGCGCCGGGGACATAAAACCTCGGCGAGATGCTCTACCGATGTGGCTGCAAGAGTCGCCGAGGCAGTGCTCTCGTTAAATAGGTAGATGGAGGCGAACGGGAGATCGTTCGCATTGTGTCCCAGCTCTGAGGCCAAGGCCTTGCATGCCTCTTCAGCAGTTCGCGCTTTGCCGGCGCGTACCGCCGAAAGTTCCGTGAGCGTTTGAAGCCGGCGTTCGCCGATGATGCGCTCCGTAGTTTCCTGTACCGGAGTGAACACTCCGCCGATGCCGCCGGACTCATCGAGGATCGGGCTGTAGCTAAACGTGAAATAGCATTCCTCCGCGTAGCCGTTGCGCTCGAGTACAAGCAATAGGTCGTCCGCGCGTACCGCCTCTCCCCGTTTCAATACGCCTTCTAACATGGGGCCGATCGTGTCCCAGACTTCCGGGAAGATGTCTTTGCCGGGAGCGCCTAAGGCCCGGGGGTGCTTATTCGAAACGACCGCGGAGTACGCGTCGTTGTACAGCATTACCAAATCGGGGCCCCACCATACCAGGATGGCGAAGGCCGAATTCAGGCAAACGCTGACACTCGTGCGAAGGCTTTGAGGCCACTTTTCGACAGGCCCGAGCGGAGTCTTCGACCAATCGAGTAGGCGCATCTCGGCTGCTATTTTGCCGGGTCCCGCGAGGCATTGGTATGCAGCGTCGTGCGGGTTAGGCGCTGTCCGCGATGACATGATTACCCCTCCTTCCCACACCTTACGTCAGAAAATAGTAGACTTCTAGGCCAATCAGGCACAAACGTCGTCCAGTTTTTGCAGCTCCAAGTCCATTCCGCTGTGATCGTCGCTTCGCCGACCTAGTGCCCAAACTCAGCCCGCTACGGTAGTGGCTCCGCTCAAGATTCCAGAAATCACTGACCGTTGGCGAAACAGCCTGGGTCGTAACAAGTCTTGGCGGAGGTGTTCGGTCAGCCTTGTACGGCGGTTCGGGTGACGGGCGCAGAGAGACTCCAAGCGGCGCGAGCCAGGAGTCTTCATCGGGGAAGGCGAGCCCCGACAATCGCTGGGATTTCTGCCGAGCGGCGGGCAATTCAGGAACTAGCTATGCTTTCAGGATTCGTACGGACCAACGCCCCTGTATCTAGGAATGAAGTTGCTCCCAATATCTGGAACGGTGGAGTCACGGCCAGTGCGTGTGTTCCATGCCGGCGAGCCACTGCACTGGGCCGTTCACTGAAGGAAGCGAGAGTTTCTTCTGCCTTAACTCCTGTTCGATCAGCTTCAGCAGTTCCTGCCGATTTGTTTTCACAGCGACAGCACTGTATCCGAAGCCTGCGAGCGCGTCGATCCTGTTGCGTGAATGCAACTCCGCAAGAAACCAGTCTGCCCACTCTGGTACCGCCGGGAGTCCGAAGTGCAACACAAGAGAGGACCATACGAATGTCGGCTCCTCGCTGATCAGCAGCAGGCGATCTTGGTTGCTGGTTCCAATCATCTCCTGCGAAATGGCAACCAAGTGCTTGAGCGGCCTCTTGCGCCCGGAGAGGTTGATTGCTCCTCGAAAGCAGGTTGGTGATTCACCCAGGGAAACGATCTTCTCCCGGCCATCCGGATCAACGACCGTAAAAGGATCATGGCTGGCAAACGCAGCAGATAGGGCGCCAATCTCCGTGTCGCCAGCAACAACGGAAACCAGGTGGGCCTTGCTATCTTCGCCGATCCAGGCGTTGAGATGAACGCGGATGTGCGTCCGCGTCTTTTCTGAGCGCCGAATGTAAACCAGTTCTCCAAAGCGTTCATGCGCATTTTTCACTTGTCTTTACCTCCTCTGCCTCTTTGAGAATGACCACCCGCCCAGTCTGATATGCCAGCGTCAGTTCGTGGCTGAACCGTTCTCGCCGCCTGACGATCTGGTATCCGTCTTCTTCCTCGTGATAGACGTCGACGTGTTTCACCGAGCGCCAGTGTGCGATGTGTCGCTCACGACCTTCCCCGAACACCCCGTTTAGCATTCCTGCAGTGCACAGCAGGCCGACGTGACCGCCATGCAAAGGAGTGACCGGGCGTCCCGTGATGGACTCTGGCTTTCGGATGAGCAGATTCAGCGCACTCTGCATAGCGCTGGACCGTGCCAAGCCATCTTCGACCTGGTCGAGAGGCAAGCCCCGGTACTGCACAGGAACCGCTACAGACGGCGGAACCGGGTACCGCTCCGCCGTTTCGGGGCCGAGAATTGGCAGTCGTTCGGTTGCATACGCCAGCCGCAAAAGTTGATCGGCTGCCCGCGTGTCTCCTCGCTTGTGTTCGGCCTTGCGAGTACCGATCACGGCCAGCTGACGGAAGCGCACCGATTCAGGATGGCCGAGACGGAACACGGAAATCCGTTCGAACTGGCTGGCAAGACGCTTGGCGCAGTGCGAAAGCGCCATCTCCGGGATGATAAAGATCAGCAATCCAGCGGTTTTCAGCCACCCGTAGCAGTGGTCCAGGAACACCAGCTCCAGTCGCTGGTTGCTGTGTCGGCCCATCTCCACGTCGTAAGGCGGGTTGAGATATAAGAGCGAACAGCTCCCCGCCGGGAGATGCGATTCGAAGGTGCTGCCGTGTGTGGTCGCGATGCCGCGTGCCGCTGCTGCCGCGGCCCGGTCCGCATCCAGCTCAACCGCAGCGTTATTGGCCGGAAGGTCTCGCGTAATTTCTACGAGAGCCGTACCGTCACCGGCACAGGGATCGACGGCAAAGACCGATTGTGTCGCGACCAGGAGGTTGCGAAGGTTTCGCGCCTCCTCGACAGGCAGAGGGTAGTATCCGAGTTTCAAGCGTCCGGCATTGCGCATGATGGCTCCTTTCGATGGCTAGTCTTGTCTTTCCTGTCAGGCAAAGAACTTCCGAAGGTGGGTAAAATGCAGATCGGTTGTGAAGACAATAAGAGTGGGGGCTGATTGGACTCATGAGAAAAGAATCAGTGTGGGATTACCCGCGACCGCCTCGTGCCGAGCCTACTTCGAGGCGAATCCGAGTGTATTTCGGAGGCGAATTGGTGGCTGACACCACTCGCGCAGTGGGGATCCTGGAAACCAGCCATCCGCCCGTGTATTACATCCCGCGAGATGATGTCCGCTCGGAATTCTTGAAACCCAGTCCGCGCCGGAGCTTCTGTGAGTTCAAGGGCTCAGCCAGTTATTGGAGCTTGGATGTAAACGGCAGAATTGCCGAAGACGCTGCTTGGAGTTACGAGCTTCCTTCGCGCGGGTACGAGTCGATTCGAGGCTGTCTCGCGTTCTATGCTTCCAAGGCTGACGAGTGTTTTGTGGATGAGGAGCGCGTACAACCGCAACTTGGTTCGTTCTACGGCGGCTGGGTAACGTCCGATATTGTTGGGCCGTTTAAGGGAGGGCCGGGATCGGCCGGGTGGTAGCAGACTGAGCCCGGAGTAACGCTGTGGTGCGTGGCGCCGAGTTCGGCCCGATCTCAGCGCCAACGCATACTTCTTAAGGGGCTGCCGCATTGAACGACGCACACCGTGTGATGTGCTGTTCCAAGGCTTGCAGGGACCGCTCGACCGCAAGCTTGCCTGCATACAGTTCGTATATCGCTAGGCAGTAGCGGCACCCTGCGCGGATCGCGCCCGCACCCTCGCACTCTGGGTTGTATCGGGGATGGCACAGGCACTTTGCGCGAACAGATCGGCGCACCCGGAGATTGATCTCCAGGCGCAACATACATCTCACCTCTTTTCGATCGAGTATTGATAGACAGAAAGGCGCCAAAACTAGGCGATCCGGATGTGACTTCCGCGTTCGAGTCTGGCTCCGGCAACGGTTTCACCGCGCAGCAGCGCGTCCCGGACCAACTGAGGGTTTGGTTGGGTGTCGATCATGGCCTGCAGGAACTCGCCTTTCAGCCCGACCGGCAGATGCTCCAGCATCTCTTTCAACAAGCGATCCGGAATGCTTCCGGTATGCAGACAGAACTCCTGGGGCAGTTCCCAGTCGTCGATCTGCAGGGCGGGCTGCGAGTTGGTCTGCAGCCGAATCGAGTTGAGTTCACCTTCCAGCCGTTTCAGTCCGCGGCAGCGCATGAAGTAGGTCAGCATCTCCTTCACATCACTGACCCGCTGCTCGGCTGACCGGCGGCGTTGCTGCAGCCGCTGTGCTTCTTCGGCCGCGATGTTGGCTTTGCGCTGCTGCGTTCGCAGGTATGCCGCGATGCGATCGATTTTCTTGCCCAGTTCCGCAAACAACTGAACGCATCGCTCACGCGCCTCGTCGCTGACAGTGCCTGTGATCTCGCGTTCTTCTTGCAGTAGATCGAACGCCTCCTCCAGTTCCGCGTCAATCTCAAACAAGCTGCAGTTCTGTGCTGTTACGGCTTTCGTAATCATCTTGAAACCTCACAAAGGAAGGCACGGGAGACACACGAATGCTCGTGCATCTCCCGTGTTCTTGGAAGGACAGCCTGTGATCAGGCTGCGCTGGGGTGGGAACCGTTGACGATGCCCTCCAGTCCCTGGACTACTTGGACCAGCGTAGGCATGTCGGCGATCTCATTGAGGGGTGGAGCTTGCAGCTTCGCCAACAAGGCGCTGACCTGGTGCTCGGGAACGCGATCGAGGACAGCTTCCATGCGTCGCAATCCCCGTGTGGCGGATTCCAGCACGTCGAGAATTTTCTTCTTCTGCTGGACGTCGCGCACAAGGTGCGGCTGGTTGGCATGGCCGTACTCGCGCAGCACCCAACGGTAGAGCTTGCCGCCTACCGTTTCTTGCAAGGTGGCTATGCGATTGTCCAACTCAGATCCGTTCTGAGATTGAGCGGCAGTTCCCTCCGGCTTAACACCGTTTTTCGGACTGCCGTTGTTGGCGCCGTTCTGCCGCGCCTTGTTGCTGGTTGCTGAGGAAGGTGTGCTGCCGTTCCCGTTCCGGTGACTTGAGGTGGAGGTGCCGTTTGAAGCGCCAGTGCTCAGCGCTGCCGGCTGCGAACTCGTTGTCGCCTTTCCGGACGGCCGCTGGCCTTTGCGCCAGTTTTCCGGAACCATCCACGCGGGTACGGTTGGAGCCTTCTTCGGCCGCGATTTGTCGTCGATGTCGACCCAGGGCGCGTCGAAGTCGTAGAAGTAGCGCCCGAGCCCAAAACAACTGCACGCTCGCTTGAAGGCTTGTGCCTCCGCCGAAGTCATGGCGTTATCTTCGTCGGCCCACTCTTCGCCGGTACCGGAATGCGTACCAAGCCCCTCAATCGTCACCTTGCAGGTCACGAGGATCTTGCCGGTGACAATCTCGGCATTGCGCTTGGCGCGGGTGATGTTGTTCATCGTGACCGTCTCGTAGCTGCGGGTCCAGCCTTGCGGGCTGACCAGCGCGTTGAGACGGTCGGTGTAGGCGCGCGGGTCGGCGTACGGAACGACCTGCCCGCGCGTGCGGTTATTGGTGGTGTTGGTCACCCGCCAAAGAATCTGGTCAGCCGAAAAGGGCACTTCCAGTTCGACCAGCAGTTCTTCATTGCTAAATTTCTTCATGGGAGAAAAGTCTCCTTTGGAATCGAAGGTGTTCGAGGTCAGAGCCAGAGGATCAGTTGGGTGGGGCTTGAGGGGGCAGCGGCTCAAAATGGAATGTCGCTGTCAGTGATCATGGTGGGATCTTCCTGGCTGTAGGACTGGTCCGTTGTTAGTTCGCCTTTTTGGCCGTCGCGGCGAGATTCCCCCAGGAACTCGATCTTGTCGGCGTAAACGAACGTCATGTACTTCTTGCCGCCGGACTGCTTGTCGTCCCAGGACTCGGTCCGTTGCCGGCCTTCGAGAAAGACCCGGCTGCCTTTGTGCAGGTGTTCGGCCACGACCTCGGCGCGTTTGCCAAAGGCCTTGATGTTGAACCACTCGGTGTGTTCCTGGGGCTCGCCGGCGCCGTTCTTCCAGCGTTCGGTGCTGGCGATAGTGAAAGCTGTGATGGCGGTGCCACCAGGGGTGTACTTCATCTCCGGGTCTTTGCCCAGATATCCGATCAGCAGAGTTTTCTGCATGGGGTTAATCTCCTTTAGTTGAAATTGAGAAGTGGCGCAGAATCGAGAAGGCTAGGCGAGACCGGCCCGTGCCATCTCCTGACGGAGGGCAGCGCGGAAGCGTTCGTCGGCAGACATGCTTGGGGCCGTGCCTGGGGATCTTGGCACTGAGAGGTTCACGGCAGCGCCGGCCGGTGAGCACGCGCTGAAGTGGTAGACGGCCTCGTGTGCCTGGTGGTGACGACGGTAGAGGGAGCGGATTCGGGCGGCGGACGTTGCCATAGTATGGTTTCCTCTTTGGTTTGGGTTGTGGTGGGTCAAACTGGAAGGCGGGCGCGAAATGCCCAAGACGAAAGCGGCATTCATCGAACCGATGCTGCTCCTACGGACGGAGAATCTTCCGCAGGGGGCCGATTGGTCGTATGAAATTAAGCTGGATGGCTACCGCGCTCTGGCCATCAAGACTGGCGGCAAGGTGCAACTGCGATCGCGCAACGATAACGACTTCACGGAGCGCTACTCCTCAATTGCCGCTGCACTACGCGCTATGCCGGACGAAACGGTTTTGGACGGTGAAATGGCCGCGCTGGATGAAGATGGCCGCCCTTCGTTCAACCTGCTGCAGAACTACGGTTCGTCAAAAGCGCCGCTGGTCTTTTTCGTCTTCGACCTGCTCATACTGAAGGGTCGAAATGTGATGACGGAGCCGCTGTGCCAGCGACGGACGCTACTGGAGGGCGAGGTCCTGCCAAAGCTCGCTGAGCCGATCCGCTACTCCCCGGCGTTGGAAGCCAGTCTTCCCGATCTCATTGCTTCGATTAAAGCAGCAGGGCTGGAGGGTCTGGTCGCGAAACGGAAGAACAGCCCGTATGAGCCGGGCCAGCGCTCCGGCGCTTGGCAGAAGATGAGAGTCAACCGAGGTCAGGAATTCGTGATCGGCGGATACACACCGTCTGACCGGAACTTCGACGCGCTGATATTCGGCTACTACAAAGATCGGAAACTTCAGTATGTCGCGCGGACTCGTAACGGCTTCACACCGTCATCCCGCGAGCAGTTGTTCAAGAAGCTGAGGCCGCTGGAGATCAAGCAATGCCCGTTCGCGAACCTTCCCGAGGCAAGAAGCGGCAGGTGGGGAGCAGGGCTGACCGCAGCGAAAATGAAGGATTGCCGATGGCTGGAGCCGGTCTTGGTCGGGCAATTCGAATTCACCGAATGGACGCCCGACAATCACCTGAGGCACTCACGGTTTGTCGCTCTACGCGATGACAAGGATCCGAAGGACGTGGCGCGGGAAGGATGAGTTACCTTTCTTTTGGTTGTCGCAGCTTGGCGTATTGGTCCGGAGTAAGCTCCAGCCAGACGCCTCCGCGTTTCTTCCTGATTGCCTCTTCAATCTCCTGGCGTCCGGAAATGTTGAGGGTGAAGCCACCGCGCTTCACCAGCTCAAACAGCTTTCGCTCATCGGCGAGCACTACGGTGCGTGGCAAAGGCGTTCTGCGATCCTCTTCCAGGAACTCGCAGAACCAACCTTGTCGAAAGCTGAACTGCAGGAAGACTCGTTTCATGCTCACACCTGCGCAGCGCTGGCAAAGTCGCTCGCCTCTACGATGAGGCGGAGGAAGCGGAGCTTTGCATTCGCAGCAGATCTTCCCTGCATATCGCTGCCGAACAGATGATGCCCTCTCGCCGCCCACCCAGGGAGTATAACTCAATGTTCGCCTTTTGTTCGCCCAGTCATCGAAGTGAACGGGAAGTTGAATTGGCGCGGCTTTTGGACAGGTCGTGATTAAGTGCGAGTTGGCCTGTCCTCGCCACCTATCTGCGGACAACAAGCTGCCAGGTCGCCCGTGATCCGTGAGTGGTGAACGTCACCTTCTCACCCAAAGGCTGTGTTGGACTTCAGCCGAGCGACGGGAGTCTCTTCTTCTTGTCGTCGAGCAATTTGAGGATGCTGGAATCCACCAGATAGCGGATCTTGGCTCCGCAGGCAACGCATTCTGTCTCCTGCAAATTGCCGGTGACGGTGGTATCGGGGAGGGTGGACGATCGAAGGCATTCAGGGCACGTTACCACGATATAGTCTTCGTCTTTGCGGGGAATCCATAAGGGAGCTTTTTCTTGCTTGCCCAGATGCGGCCGCACGGGTGAGTCCGCGATTAATTCCTTGATCTTTGCCAAGAGCTCATCGGGCGTATAGCCGCCCTTTTGAAAGAAATGATCTACTAAAAGGCCCAACGGCATATTTGCGAGAATGAACTCCCCGCTAATTGCGATGGTGGGGATGTGCGGAAATCGACGGCGGACTATAGAAAGCAGTTCGAAGCCGGACATGTTCGGCATTCGCAAGTCCGCAATGATCAGGTCGGGCAAAACCTCGCGAAGTATCTTTAGCGCAGCAAAACCATCCGCGGCGGCACGAACCGAAAAGCCGAAACTGCGAACAATGGCGGCGGTGGTTTCCAGTATCAAAGGTTCGTCGTCTACGATAAGTACACGACACTTGAACGGCCCGGCTGAATTCATACATATCACATCCGATCTTCAGGTTAGCACGCTGTTTTGGTCATCACTGATGACGCCGTAGCGCGGAGCCACGACTGGGGTCGTGGATGCCGATCAACGACTCCAAAAACTTTCCGATTGAGTTCGGCTTCTTGTAGTGACGGTTGATGGCGATAGATGTCCCGTGAGGCCACAGGATGCTCTCTCACCGGCGGCCTGTTGGTTTCGTTCGTATCCGTCCCCGCCGTTCGCCCTGGGGTGACCATCCCCGGTAAGTTCGTAGCGGGCAGCGGCTTGCAACCTGTTATCTCCATCTGACCTCTAAAATCAAAAGTGCTCCGAACCCTTGAAAATCCATCGGAGTGGCTCGAAAGAGTTCAAAGATGGAAGGTCCCAAGCAGCGCACTCCCGAGCCCCGTCGCACTCCCGGCAGGTCCCTGACTTCCGCGCTCCACGAAATCAACAATCCGCTGGAGTCGCTGTTGAACCTTCTTTATCTCATAGAGACAGACCCTGCAATTTCCCAAGCATCCCGCGATCACTTGAAGATGGCGCAGGCGGAGGTGATGCGCGTCTCAAAGATCGCTCAGGCGGCGATGAAACGAGTTCCGCGCCGCGAAACCGCAGAGGCAACGGACGTAGCAGCGCTGCTCGCGTCCGTTCTGGAATTGCACAAACCCAAGCTCGACCGACATAACGTCTCTGCATCCACTCGGAACGATGACCATGCTACAGCCGTCATCTATCCGGAGCAAATGCGGCAGGTCTTCAGCAATCTGCTTCTGAATGCCATTGACGCAATGCCGAAGGGCGGCAAGGTCTTGGCGAAGATCTCAAGAACTCAAGAATGGATCGGACAGGAGCGCTCCGGAGTGCGAATCACCATTGCAGATACCGGAACCGGAATAGCTGCAGACCTTCTTTCGCGAGTACGCGAGCCGTTCTTCACGACGAAGGGCGCCTACGGCAACGGCATGGGATTGGCCATCGTACAAGAAATCATCGCCCATCATCAGGGGAGGTTGAAAATCAGGAGCAGCACCAGGTCAGGGAAGAGCGGAAGCGTATTCTCTATCTTTATTCCAGCGAAGAGGCGCAAATAAGATCGCCGAGAATAGTTGTTGGAAAATCGCCAAGTCGTGGGTAATCGCATCTAGCCATTTGTTGGCGCCTCATTGCCTCCCCCTTTACGACGAAGCCGTCGCGATCGCGTGCATGGCCGCCATTACCAGCAGCGCTGCAGTGACGTGATCGCAACTTCTCATCAACCGCATCATCTTCTCCGTCTCAATTTGCTGATGGCCTTCAATTCGCCCATTCAGAAAGTAGCGACAAAGCTGAGCCGCACCAATCGCCAAGCCAGCAGTGCGATATACGCGATCTGCCCAGTAGTGGCACCCGAGCCCGAAGGCCACGAGTGCCACTCCCAGTGTGATTAAGCGAACGGGTAGACTCGAGTCGTCAAGCATGGCTCAGGCTACCGCTGCCGACACCTTTACGGCCTCCAACTCTGCAACTGACACCTCCATTGAAGCTGGCTCCAGCAGGTGCTGGTGCTTACACTTCGTGCAGGTCACGGCCTCGGTCATCTTGAGCACTGCCTGCTGATATACATGCGGCACTCTTGCTTCACTTCCGTTGGACATGAAGAACTGCGGTGAGACGGCTCCGCGGAACATCTTGTCCTTGCCCCACAGCTCCCGCTCCAGAATTCCGAATCGATGGAAGAAGATCATCTTGGTTTCCAGCTTGGGTTTCGGCTTGTCCTCGTCACTGACCAACGTATGGCTGGTGATCAGCAGGTCATAGCTGGTTTCGAATCGGTACATGTCGAGCCGCACGACAGGGCCTTTCGCCAGCAGGATCGCATGCAGGCCGTTGGGCATGAAGTTCTTCACCGGCTGCAGCCAGCTCAGTGCAGTGCCATCTTCGTTGCAGAAGCTGACATAACGTCCAATGTCCGCGACAGCGCCTCCCGATTCCTGGCCACGGATGAGCCAGTCCTGGTCTCGGCGTTGCACGGTGAGATTAGCCTCGCACCAGATGCCAACGGTGCGAAGCCGGGTGAGAGTGGGTTCAGGCAGAGTAAGGCCGCGACGGGCGATAAGTTCCAGTTGCTGCGAAGTCATGGGGTGAGCTCCCTGTGATCCCGCTTACCGGGATCGAATTGGAATTGGTTAGTCGCTCGCTCACCGCCCGGATCAGACCTTCCGAAGCCGTGAGCACATTTTGCTTACGGTCTTCGGATCGGAATTGGCCGGCCAACAGCCGCACGAATCATTTCTTTGGTGCAGCCTGCCCAGCATTTGTACTTGCGAGAGTCGCTAATCGAGATGGCGAGGTTATCGCCTGCTCGGTCGTTGCCCGCCTGCGCACAGGACGGACACTGGGTGTAATAGTTCCCGCTCGCCTTGCGCCTTGGTTTGTGGACGAAGTCGAGGATGGAGAACTGTTTTCGGTTGTGATCGGTATTGCGCGGCGGCAATTCGATTAGGTTGGGTTTGCGAAGAAACTCCTCCGGGATGGTCATGCCCAAACTGAGCCGGGTCAGTTCGGGTTCGGTGAGCTTCTTCAGGTTATTGAGGTAATCCAGTTGTGAATTGAGGTCGCTGCTGGCGTCGTAAAACCAGTAGCGGTGATTGTTGGCGCGATGCACTCCGAGTGGGCCGCGCAAGGCGTTGCCGAATTCACCGGGAGCGAGTCGATCCTGCCGAGGGAAGATCTCGATTCCATCCCGCAACCCCGCCGCTCCCTTGATCGGAACGCCCAATCGGAGGGCGACGTTGTAGATGTAGACTCGGCACCGTTCTGCCAGGAGTGGTTGTTCGCACAAGATCCAGAGGTGTCCGCCCCGACGAGACATTTCCAGCGCTGCGGAAACGCCATCCAGTTCCAACTCGCCTTTCAACTTGCCGAGGTCGAAGAACGCATCGTCGTAGTCGGCGTCGATCGCGATCCATTTACAACGTTGCAATTGAGAGTTGATGGCATACAGGCCGACGGTGATCCAGCCGGCCAAGTGTTTGCGGACGGTCGCCGCATCCAGCTCAAGCGGCTGGCCGGTATCTTTATTCTTGGGTTGATAGTGGTAGTGCCGTCCCGTTTCCGGGTGCGGGTTAGCCGACTGGCGGGTATAGGCCTTCCGGTTTACGAACAAGGCCCACCAGTCACGAACGTTCTCCTGCGTGACCGGAACGATGGTCGGTTTGGGCCTGGGGAGGTTCAGCCCCCGAGGCTGAATAGAATTGACGCTCATCGCTCCGTAGTACCTCCTTTCCGAGCGAAGTGGACGCAGTTTCGCCGTGATGGAGAGTGCCGTCAAACTGGACAGGCACCTTCTTGCAAGTTGCTGAAATAGGGAGGCTTAGAAATGAGCAGGCGATTGGATGGCACGGTTGTTGCGCCGGTCACGGTCCAGAGAATGCCTATATAAAGGAAGAGGCCTTTGAGTGATCATCAGCCGGTGGCAGACCAGCCTCTCGGTCTTCACTCTGCCCCGGTAAAATGTCTTATTGCTGAACTGGAGATGCAATGTGCGGTCGCTATCGGCTGTCGCGAAGAAAGCAATTAATCGCCGAATATTTCGACACGGTGGATGAGATCGATTGGGAGCCGCGCTACAACATTGCTCCCACCCAGAACGTTGGCATCATTCGTCAGGACCGTGCTCAGCCGGTTCGTAAGTTCTCCCTGGCTCGCTGGGGCTTGATCCCTTATTGGGCAAAAGACCCGAGCATTGGTCCGAAGATGATTAATGCCCGTTCGGAAACCGTTCTCGACAAGCCGCCGTTCCGCGAAGCATTTCAAAATCGTCGCTGCCTGGTGCCGGCCGACGGATTTTATGAATGGGTGCGAACCGGCAGGTCGAAGCAGCCCATTCACATCGGCATGCAGGATGACTCACTGTTCGCCTTCGCTGGAATTTGGGATCGCTGGGAAGATGCGAGCGGCAGTGTCGTCGAGACCTGTTCGATTCTGACGACCACTCCAAATTCACTGCTGGCTGAAGTGCATGACCGGATGCCGGTCATCCTCGAACCAGAGAATTACGAATTGTGGCTTGATCCGGGGTTCAAGGACCTCGACACACTTACCGCGATGCTGAAACCGTTTGATGCGGCGAAGATGAAATGTTATTCCGTGAGCACTCTGGTGAATTCTCCCGCTAACGACAATCCGGGCTGTGCCGCAGAAGTTGAAATGGCGCACGGTGTCACAGAGAGCCTGTTTTAGCACCGAACATGGTTGGATTATTTGCTTGCCAGCGCTTCGTGATCACCGGATTACTTTCGCATGGCCGACGTTTCACTTAGGGGGCGCCCACGTCTGCGGATAGGGCGACTCGTGCCCGCGACCGCGCGGAGTTCAAGAGCACGGGATGGGCGTTTCTCGTCAATTTGAGATGGCCTCAGCGGTCTCCGTCGCCCGCTGATCTGAAACAGGCATAGGGTTTGGAGTGCTATGGGGATTTTTCGCCAAGCATTACGAGTTCCGTGTCTTGCCGGGAGACTCCGTGGCAATCACTGACTATTGAGGCACGTGGACAATTCAGTCCTAAGCTACCGTCAATGGTTCCTGGTAGGGAACGAGTCTTCTTGTGCTCAAGTGCCTTGAGGATGCTTGAGTCCACCAGATACCCAATCGTTGCACCACAGGCCACGCAATCCGTTTCATGTAAATCGGCGGTGACGGCGCTGTCTTCAATCGAAGACGACCGCAAACACACTCATATCAGTTCTGATGTTACGCTTATCTGCACGACTGGTGGGAACATCGCACACGTCCATCAACGCAGACTAGGACGCACCGCCATATTACGCCTCTCCCTTGTCGTAAATCTGAGTTGTCTTCATAATTTCAACACAGTGAATCCTTTAGATCGAAACCGTGATTTGCTGAATACCTCGGCGAAGAACCTCGCAGAATTTCTTCATACTGATTTGGACGTTGGTCTCACGTTCACAGAGCGGGCAAAGTTAAAAAAACAACTAGGCGAGATGCAAGGCTTTGAACGCAACAAACAGAAGGCGGCGAGAGCACTAGAGTCCGTTCGTCATTTTGTAGACCGTCTTTCCGATGCCGAGGCGAAGGCAGCGATCCGGAGTCGCTGCCTCGAACTCGAACGTGCAATCTCAGCGCTTTAAACCGGATGAGCAGTGAAATGCCACCTACTCGATAGCGAGCGCTAAGGGGCGTGGCTGTTGAAAAGCTCTTTTCGATGTGTTTGGGACGAAAATCGAGGTGCTACCGAGCCCTATTAACGTCTCCTCGAAATCGGGATACATCTATCTACATTCGTCGTCGAGAAGCGAGTTTTTCAACCGCCACTCCCCATAGCACTCACTGTCCGAGCGCCTGCCGCTTGCTCCGCCAGCAGGGGAATGATCCACTTGGGCGTATAGCCGGAATCTCGGAGAAGTGAGTCTCGGGATTACTCCGGAATCGCGGGCGCGCTTGAACTTAGATTCTCGTGAAATGCGCCGGTACTTCGGTCGCCCACTGCGAAGCCAACACAGGAGAGTCAATAGCAGCTGCTCGTATGCTTATCTGGCGAATCTCGAGGATCTTCGACCTAATACAGAGGGATTTGCGAGATGAGGAGCTATGTTGATCACGCCGACGAAATTCCCTTATCCCTGTTAACGGTTGCTACAACATAAGCTAAGGCATCGGCGATCGCGAGATTATTGGGGATAGTCAGCACTTAACATCCGATCTCTCTTGGGCTTGCACTATGCCTTCCAGCCCCAACCGTTTTCGTCATCGTTAATGCCAGCGCCAAACCCAGTGCCATATCCAAGGTCATCGCCAACGCCAAAGCTCTGGCAGCCCTAAGCAGAAACAGCAATAGACCTTTGCCTCGACACAACCGGCAACTGCATCAGCAACTCTTCCAACGCTCCGCCGGCTGACGCGGTTTTGACCGAGTA
>CAWIGM010000002.1:0-562768 GCA_963835725.1 uncultured Acidobacteriaceae bacterium
GCTGCATGAACTTGCCACCGTGCTTCGCTATCCTCGTCTGCAGCACTTGTGCGGTCTTTCGGAATCGCAGGTATACGACTTCATTGCTATCTTGCGAGACGCTGCCGAGATCGTCCAGCTCAGTCCTTTACTGGTTTTACCTATTCGAGACGTGAACGACATTGTCGTTGTTCAGACTGCCGTACTGGGCGAGGCCAACATTCTATGTACCCGAGACCAAGATTTCTATGAAGGCGCAACGTTTGATTTCTTAGCACGAGCTGGAATCACAGTAATGGACGAAATTGCTCTGCTTGATCGACTGCGGGATTAAAACACTCGGGATCAACGGTGATTCGGTCGACTGCCATTTGTGCGGCTCCTGCGTGGTGTGAATGTATCCGCGCAGGCGCCGCCGCTCAAGTAGCAAAGCCCGTCTACTGGTTCACCGGCACCTTGATGATCTTCTTCTGGATGGCGTAGGTCACCAGCTGCGCCTTGTTGTGAATGTCGAGCTTGCGCATGAGATTGAACTTGTGCGCCTCGACGGTCTTCACGCTCAGGCCCAGCAGCACCGCGATCTCCTTCACCGAGTTTCCTTCGGCCAGCAGCTTCAGGATTTCGCGCTCCCGTGGCGTTAAGGTCGACATGCGCGGCTGCATGCGAGTGTCGCGTACCCGGGCGCGGAAATCTTCCACCAGTTTGCCCAGCACCTGCGAGCTGAGATACTTTCCGCCCTTGTACACATCGCGCACCGCGCTGACCAACTGCGGCGCGGGCGTGTCCTTCAGAACATATCCGGCAGCGCCGACTTCCAGGCACTGCAGCAGGTAATCTTCGTCCTCATACATCGTGAGGAAGAGCACCTTGGTTTCGGGCCGGTTCTTTTTGATGTGCCGCGTGGCTTCGAACGAAGACAGTCCGGGCATGCCAATATCCATCAGCACGACATCGGGGCGCAGATCGCGCGCCTTGTCCACGGCGTCGCCGCCATCCGGCGATTCGCCCACAACTTCAAAGTCACTTTCACTCTCCAGCAGGCGGCGTACGCCCTGCCGGAACAACGTATGATCATCGACTAGTAAGCATCTGATTTTTGGCATGGGAAACCCGAGCAATTAGCAATCAGCCATTAGCAATCAGCTAAAGCCAAATGCGCGCTCCTTTCGCAAACTGAAACTTCCTCATCCCAGAATCGCGCAATCAATCCGACGACACCGAGAACTCCGTGTCTCCGTGGTGAAAGAACGTTCTGGACTACGCGCCACGCGCTACCACTCCGGCACCGCTGGCTGAAATTGTTTCCGCCCCAAGGCCGCCGCTCGAAACGGGTGCATTTACTTCGATGCGGGTTCCCTTGCCTCGAGCCGAGGTCACCTTCACCTTTCCTCCGATGTTTCCGATTCTTTCGCGCATCCCGGCCATTCCAAAGGTCTGCCGGCCGCCCGTGGGCTTGGGAGAGATTCCCACCCCATCGTCGTCGATGCACAGGGTTACGAGATCGCCCTCGCGTCTCATCTCGATGGTTACCGTCGTGGCACTCGCATGCTTGGCAACGTTGTGCAAAGCCTCCTGCACTACGCGGTAAAAAGCCGCCTCCACCGCCGGAGGCAGGCGCCCGAAGTCCGACGAGACGTTCACCTTCGCCTTCACCCCCGCACTCTTGGCCAAATCTTTCGCTTCCTTGCGGACCGCCGCGATCAATCCCAGCTCCTGCAACACCAGCGGTGACAGCCGCGCGATGATGCGGCGAATGCCTTCGATGGTGCGGTCCACCACGTCGAGGGTCTCGCGAATTTTTGCTTTGCCTCCGCGCGTGGTCACGCTCGTTTCCAGCATGCCGAGGTAGAGGCGGATCACCATCAGACCCTGGCCGGTTTCGTCATGCAGCTCGCGGCTGATGCGCTTGCGCTCTTCTTCCTGCGCGTGCATCAGGTGCCCGGAGAGTTCGGCGATGCGCACCTCGCGTTCGCGCAGTGCGTCATTCATGCTGGCGCGATCGATAGCCAGGGCAGAGCGGTCCGCGATGGCGCGCAGCAGGTTGCGCTCGGTCGGCAGCCAATCATGCGGCTGGGCGAAGCCAATCACCAGCACGCCGATGATGTGTTCCTTGGAACGCAGCGGCACTCCCCAGAGCGCCAGCCCGCGATTCTTCAGCACCGGATTGAGGCCGTCCACTTCCGAGGCGCGCAGGTCGGGCAGGTTCGCCGCCTCTGCGGTCGCAGCAATCCTTCCGCTGAAGCCTTCTCCGATGGCCGTTGCGTGGCTGAAATCAGCGCCTTCGGGAAAGCCGACGTGCGACACGATGCGCAGCACCTGCTGTTCGGGATCGCGCATCTGGATGATCCCGAGGTTCGCGCCGAAGGTGTAGCTGGCGATGTTCAGCACGCGCTGGAAAAGCGCATCCAGATTTTCCGCCGAGAGCTCCGCGTCCAGTACGGACAGCAGCGTGTCAGCTTCGATCTTCTGCGCGTCGGAGTGCGCGGCCGACACCGCAACGTACGTTGCCCAGGAGAGCGTTTCCATCGCCGCCATCATCTCGGGGAGACGAGTCAGCGGAAACAGCTTTTCGAGGTAGGGATCGATGAGCTGCTGATAAATTTCCAGTGACCGCGCCACCGCCCGTGCGCTCACCTCGAGTTTCGCCAGGCGTTCGCCAAAGTGCTGCAGGTTGCTGTAGAACGTCGCAAAGTCGGTCTGCGAGAAGATCGAGAAGCCAGTGCCGATGGTCAGCCGCTCCAGGGCAGCCATCGCTCGGCCGTCAAAGTTGAATTCAGCGAACATCTTCTGCCGCCACGCCGCCGTGATCTCGGGAAACCAGGGCTGAAGGGTGCGGGCCACTTCGACCACCACCTCGCGCGATGTTTCTTTCATGGGCAGCAGAGAAGACATGGTTCTCCCAAGGGCTGACTATGTTGATGCGGCGGAGCTTACGGCAGGATGGCGTTACTACCTACACAACTCACAACCGGGGGGATGGCTCCTACCCAGCACGCCAAAAGCGGACGCGCCGAGGGCATGGCTGCTGGGCGGATGCCGCACCTTCTAATAGTAGATATTACCTAGATTGTACATACCTTGCCAGAGCGGGGCGTCTTGCCGAAGTCGAAAGTACCGTGCCGGCGTGTTACTCCGGTGTGATCCCGACTACGGCCATCATGCGGCCGGTCTTGCCGAACTCGGCGCGATGGGAGAAGAAGCGGGTGGTGTCGCAGGCGGTGCAGCCCTCGATGACGTTGACGTGCTCCTCGCGGACGCCGGCATCTTTCAACTGGCGGCGGTTGGCCGCGACCAGGTTGAGATGGATCTCCGGACCAAGGTTGCCGTGTCCGGGTGCGCGCTGGTTGAGGAACAGCAGCGGATAGCGGATGTGGATGGCGTTCGAGTCGAAGACTTCTTCGAAGAGCTCGTCGGCGTAATGAAATTGCGATTCGAATTGCGCGCGAACTTCCTCGCCAATGGAATAGCAGCAACTGCGAATGCACGGGCCGATGGCCGCGCGCAGATCGCGTGGAACGCTGCCGAACTGCCGCCGCATCTCGCCAACACCTTTCTCGACAATGCGCGCCACCGTGCCGCGCCATCCCGCATGAAAGGCGCCGACCACCCGACGCTTCACGTCGACAATGAGAACCGGCACACAGTCGGCCGTCTTGATCGACAGCAGCAGGCCGGGAACGTTGGTGATGAGGCCGTCACCCGCAAGCGGCTCCCCGTGCGGCGCGTCGACGCGATGCACGATGGCGGAGTGGATCTGCTTGACCTGTACCAGAGGCCAGAGATCGCCTTTCCCGCTGATGGCGCCGACTGATTTCAGAAAGCTCTGGCGATTGCGCTCGACGTTGGCCTTCGTGTCGTGAGAGGTCACGCCGAGGTTCAGCGACTTGCCGCCGTAGCAGGTGGAGAAGCCGCCCTGACGGGTGCTGAATCCGTGGACCAGCCAGGGGAGGTCGGCGAAAGCCGGCGCGTGGAGAATTTCCAGCGGACGCGCCTTCGCAACCTTCACAGGTTTACGTGTAGCGGCAGTTTTGGTTTGTGTTTTGCGGCGAGAAGATACGGGCACAAATTTATTGTAGAGGAAGTTTGTTACAGCGAGGTTGGAGGTGGACGGCCACGAAGAGCCCGGCCGAGAGGCCGAGGCGACAACTCTTCAGCCCGCTGCGGAAGCGGCGGGTATATGGCCATCAAAATTGGTGAGAGCCGGCCGAAGCTGGCGGCAGCCGGCTGGGTGGAGCACGCCTTCAGGCGTGCATGTTGCAGTCACCTATTGAATTGTCTTTCTGAGGAGGGCTTCAGCCCGACGTGAGGATCTGCGGTTGCTCGCGCAGGCAAAATCCTCCCGCCGCCGGCGAACCGCAGATCCTTCGACTCCGGCGCGCAAAGACGGCGCCTCCGCTCAGGCTGACAATTCACAAGGTCAGAGCTTGCACGAGTTGACGCCGCTCAGGATGACAAGCCGCAAATCGGGAAGCTGCGGATTTGTGTCTCGCCTACCGCTCGCTACAATCATCTTGCGCCGATGCTGCTTCACTACATCACCGACCGTCGCAATTTCCAGGCACGGAGGCCGAACAGCGCGCCGCTCTGCTGTGGCGCATTGCCGAGGCGGCGCGCGCTGGCGTCGACTGCATCCAGCTTCGCGAGAAGGACCTCACGCCGCGAGCATTGGAGTGTCTGGCGCGAGAGGCGGTTCGCGCGGTGCGCGATCACTCCGAGACAGCCAAGCTGCTCATCAACGCGCGCAGCGATGTTGCGCTGGCCGCCGATGCCGACGGCGTTCATCTGCCGGACGGCGAGCTGGCTGCCTCGGAGGTGCGAACCCTGTGGATGAAGTGCTGCGCACGCTCGCCGCTGATCGGCGTCTCCGCTCATTCGGTGGCGGACGTGCGCTACGCCGAAGCCCACGGAGCGGACTTCGCGGTGTTAGCGCCGATCTTCGAGAAGACAGGAACGCCGGTGAAAGCCCTGGGCGTGACGGCGCTGCGCGAGGCGTGTTCCGCGCTGGCTCCGCCGGGTCAGGTCGAGGCGCCCTACCGTGGCGGCTTTCGCGTGCTGGCGCTGGGTGGCGTGAATCTCAGCAACGCGCAAGAGTGCATGAGCGCAGGCGCGGCGGGCGTCGCGGGTGTCAGGTTGTTTCAGTCAGGGGATGTTGCGGACACGGTGAAGCGGCTGCGGGAATTCTGATCGATTGGCAGCGGCCGCCACGCTCACGAGACACGTGAGAAGCTTCCCTTGGATACATGGAAAAAGGAAAGCTCTCCGATCGGTAACAGTACGAGCCCGTAGGGCGCAACTTTGACTTAGCCCCGGGCGTAAGCCTAGGGTGCGTTCTCCACTCGAAGCGAGAGCCGGCTTCAGCCGGCGGCAGATGTGTCGCCCCTGAAGGGCCTCATGATCATTCTTGGGATGGCGTACCCGGAGCTTCCGCTCCGGGCTGAAGAGGTTTCGCCCCGCGTTCGGCGGCGCTCTTCAGGGCCGTCGACTCCGCGTCCGTCAAGTACGAAACCAGCGGTGCCAACTGACCGCAGATCTTCACGTGGGCTGAAGCGCTCCTCAACATGACAACCAAAAATCCCGGAGGTACGCGGGCTGTCCGATCCTACGCCCGCTCCACGTCCCGGGCCAGCGACTTCAGCAGCATGTTCACCAGCGACAGCACAATCGCTCCGACAAATGCGGGGAGAAATCCCGTTACCACGAATCGCGGCGCGAGGATGGCGGAGGCGAACATCAGCATCAGCGCATTGATCACCCACCAGAAAATGCCGAGCGTCAGAATGGTCAGCGGGAAGGTGATGATCTTCAGGAACAGTCCAAGCGTGGCATTCACCAGGCCGACGACGAGAGCGGCCAGCAGCGCTGCGCCGAAGCCGCTCACGTGGAAGCCAGGCATGAAGTAGGAGACGATCAGCAATCCAATCGCACTCAACACCCAGTTCAGCAGCAGACGCATGATTCCGTTCGTCCTCTTCCTTGAAGAATACGCTGTACAAGCATAAAGCACGGCGCTCGGTGGCGCACTGTGAAAGCTGTCCGACAGGCTCTACCGCTGAAGCGGTGCTCCACTCGAGTGCAGTGCAAAATAAAATCGGCCGCCACACTCTCATGTAGCGGCCGAAACTTTAGCGACGTTCTTAGAACGGAAGCAGCTTGTGCTTCTTCTTTTTCTTCGACGAGCTCTCGGTGTCGGTGTTCGCTGCCGGAGCCTGTTGCTGAGTCGATGACGATGCCGCAGGAGTGCTGCCGGTATTGGCGGCGGTTCCGCTACTGGAAGGGGAATTCGCCAGGTCGTTGACCTGGGTTGGCGGCGGCATCGGCGCCTGAGAAGCATCGCCTGAGGCTGGCAAGTCGTTTTGCATCTCGCTGCCGGCAGGCTGGCCGCTGGGTACCGACGCATCCGAGGCTGCACCGCTGGTGGTCGCGTTATCCCCAGCAGCAGCGGTGTCCGAGTGCGGCACTGGCGCATTGGGTGGGGGCGTCGCGCCTCCGCCGTTTACGGTCTCGACCGAGACCTTGTTGCCGCCCGTCGCACCTTCGATGGCGCTCTTGGCGATGTCTGTAGCGTTGCGCACCATCTCCGGAGCGCTGGCCTGCTTGGGATCGACCAGGGTGGGTTCGCCGACCTTCGCCGCTTCGGAAACGTCAGGCCCCTTGTGGAAGTTCTCCATCACCTTGCCGTAGGTGCCCAGCTTTTCACGGCCGGCGATCTGCGCCTTGTCGGCCGCCACCGCCTGCGGCGTGGCTTTGGGCACAGGCTGCTTCATCGCTTCCAGGCGCTTCTCGGCATCCTTGGCGCGGTTCTCCAGCGGATAAACGGTAAGGATGCGGTCGTACGCTGCCACCGCGCCCTGGTTGTACTTCTTGATGAGTTCGCCCTTGGCGACTTCGGCAAGCCTGGAGTGGCGGATGATCTCAGCTTCTCTCTCGTAGGACTGGCCCAGCTCAAACAGAGCGTCGTCAGAACCGCTGAAGAGCGGGTAGGTGTCAGTCACCGACTTGAAGCGCGCAATGGCAGCGGGATAGGTCTCGCGCAAAAAGTAGAAATGCCCGATTTCATATTCCCGGCGAGCCAGCACTTCCTGCACTTCCAGCAGACGCTGCTTGGCCTGGGGAATGAGCGGGCTGTCGGGGAACTGCAGAATCATCTGCCGGTACTCGTCCTCGGCGCGCATGGCGTGCGTAGGATCGCGGTCCGATTTTTCCATCTCGCGGAAATGGATGTTGGCGATCTTCATCTGCGCTTCGGCCGCTTCCGGCATGTTGGGGAAGAAGGTGATGAAGTCCTTGTACTCGCTCTCGGCCTGGGCGTACGCGGCGGTGCCGCCCTCGTTGTACCAGGAGTCGCCGATCGCCAGCTTGGCGCGGGCCACGTATTCGGAATCCGGGTAAGTGTTGATCAGCGTCTGCAAGCTGAGGCGCGCCACGTCATATTTGCCGTGCTTCATCGCATCTTCGGCGCGGTCAAACAACACCTTATCGGGCTGCTTGGAGTCGATGTTGGCAATGGGATTGGAGTACTTGGCGTTCTTCTTCTTTTTCTTGCTGCTGCTCTTCTTGAGCGGGACCGTGGTCGTGGTGGTCTGGCTGGTTCCCGGTCCAGTGGTCGTGTTGGGGGTGCTTTGGGTCGGCGTGGTGGTTGTGTCCTGAGCGGAGCACAATGCCACCAGCATGAGGCCCGTGATGCCTGTTATGAGTACGCGACGAACCATCCTAACCACCTCTGGGAACTTGCTGTATTAACCCGGCACGCGCAGGGAGGGTGCGTCCGGGACTTATTATTTCTCGCGCATTATGCGCGCTGCATGATGGCGTCCTGGGCCACTCGCAACAAGGCTTCCACGTTGCGAGCCGGATCGCCCTTACCGAAGACGTGACTGCCGGCCACGAACAACTCCACTCCAGCGCGTGCCGCAGGCCCAATCGTCTCCAGGTCGATGCCGCCGTCCATCTCAATGCGGAAGTCCACTCCTTTCGCATTGCGCATGGTCACCAGCTTGCGCGCTTTCTCCAGCGCGCCGGGAATGAACTTCTGTCCACCGAATCCGGGATTCACCGACATCACCAGCACGCGATCCACAATGTCGAGCACCTCGCCGAGGGTCTGGACAGGGGTGGCCGGATTGATGACCACGCCGGGCGACATGCCGAGGCTGCGGATCAGCTCCAGCGTGCGGTTCAGGTGGATGCAGGCTTCCTGGTGTACGGAAATCCAGTTGGCACCGGCATCGGCGAACGCCGGAATGAACTGGTCGGCGTTCTCGATCATCAGGTGGCAGTCCAGGGGAACGTCGACTGCTTTGCGAAGCGAAGCGACCACGGGCGGCCCAATGGTGATATTGGGCACAAAATGACCATCCATCACATCAACATGGAGGAGGGTGGCGCCACCTCGCACCGCTGCCTTGGCATCTTCAGCCAGACGGGCGAAATCGGCCGACAGAATGGACGGCGCTATCTCAATCAAAAGAAAACGTCTCGCACCTGAGATTCCCAATGATTTTATCATGGGCTGGCGGGGTAGCCGTATGCCCGAAAATAGGGCAGATGGGGGGCGGCGAGAGTTGAACGCCAGACACAGTTCTCGTAATCCAGCAGCGGCGCTTGGAACTTTTACGAGCTATCGAATGCGACGACAAGCCCCTTACCGCATCAAATTGTTATGTACGGCAATCTGACGTACAATCGGGAAGAGGCCATCGCATGCTCACAGCCACGGAAAGAGTTGAAGCCCGGGTTTCACGCGAACAGAAGAAACTGTTTCAGCGGGCGGCCGAACTGCGGGGCATCACGCTGACCGACTTTCTTATCGGAGCTCTGCAGGATGCCGCGTCTCGAACCATTGAGGAGCATGCGTCGATGAAGCTCACGATGCAGGAACAGAAGACTTTTGTCTACGCTCTCATGAATCCGCCTGCTCCCAATGACGCCCTTCGCAAGGCATCGGAACGTCACCGGAAATTGGTTCAATAGTTGGAAGACCAGCCGCAATATATAGTGCAGCCGCTCGGGAAGCAGAATCGGGCGGCTTTTTGTTGCGGCAATGAGAAGCTCGACCGCTATTTTCTGGAGCGCGCGAGCCGGGACGTTCGCGAAAACCTCGCGGCGGTTTTCGTACTGCTGAAGGCAGGCGATCCCGAAAGCGTGTTGGGCTTCTATACACTTTCGGCTCTGGAGATCGAAGTTGCTGAAATTCCGCTAGAGTTGCTAAAACGTGCCGGTCATTATAAGGCTGTGGGAGCGGTGCTCATTGGCCGGCTTGCCGTTTCTCAAGAGCAAAAAGGCAAAGGATTGGGCGAGGTTCTGCTGATCGATGCTTTGCGGAAGAGCCTGGAAAGCACCAGAAATGTCGCGGCATTCGCGGTGTTAGTTGACGCCAAGAATGAAACCGCCGCGTCATTTTATGCGAAGTACGGTTTCATCCGGCTGCGCGAAAATCGTTTCTTTCTGCCGATGAAGACTATTGAGCAGCTCTTTGAGGGCTAGCGCCTTTTCGCCGCGAGTACAACGTCAACGCGAGGATGATCGGCGGCATCAGGAACTCGAGAACAAGGAATATCCCTGAATTATTCTGCGCGTGATTGTTGCTTCCGATCATCTGCCGGACATGTCCGACGGCATCGCCCAGCAGCCAGACGGCATTGGCGATCGCGGTAGCCAGCCAGAAATTCTCCCGCAACCAGATACATAGGATTCCAAGCACGCCGACAGTGAGGTCGGCCATCCCAACTTCATACTCGAACGGGCTCGGCGCCCAGCCGATCGAAGCCGAGGCGCGCGCTGAGAAGAACACGTGGAAGACCGCCGTGAATATGCCCATGACGCCGACGTAGACCACGAAGAGGTAGAGCAGGTAGGTTTCTACCATCGTCAAGCGGCTGCTGCGCCGCTTGGGCGAGAAGGCGAGGTGGATCGAGGCGCCCAGCAGCGCGAGAACGATGAAAAAGAGTTGAAACATTTTTCGTGAGCCCCGCAGAGACTTTATCATCGGGAGTATCAGTGGTCGGGCCAATCATCTTCTCGTGGGGGATTTGCGATGAAGACCAAGCAGCTTTACCTAGGGCTGTGCCTGCTCGGATTCCTGCTACCGTACTGGCAATTCGTACCCTGGGTCGCAGCGCACGGCCTGAACCTGGCGCTGTTTGCGCACGATCTTTTTGCCAACCGAATCAGCGCATTTTTCGGCATGGATGTGGTGGCGTCGGCAGTCGCGCTGATCGCTTTCATGCGCATCGAAAGCCGTCGCGCCGCGGTGCGGTATCGCTGGCTGCCGATCCTGGCGCTGTGCCTGGTGGGAGTTTCGCTGGCCTTGCCGCTGTTTCTGTATTTGCGCGAGTCGGCGTTGGAAGGTGCAGGAGCAATGACGGCACATACCGCCGCATGATGGTCAGGGTGCCGTCCCTGAAGGGGCTCAAGCCCTGGACTTATCAATGCGATACCCCGCCGTGAACGGCGGGGCTAACCTGTTTTGCGCCTACGGCGCGTGGAATCGCGATTTCGAATCGTTACCCGGAGCTGTCCAGGCTGTTACGAAACTCATGTCGCCGCTACCGCGGCTCGATCTTTTTCCCACTGGAACGGGGGCTTCCGCCCCCGCCTAACTTCATCCCGCCGCGTTGCGGCTGATTTAATACCGCATCTGATGCATTCTGTTCCACCAGCATTGTTGTTGCGCCAGTTTCGTAACAGCCTGTGCCGCGAGGCGTTTTGGCTAATCGCTAATTACTAATTGCTAATTGCTGCCTTCAGTACTTCGGCATCGTGGGGTCGACCCGCTCGGCCCATGCGTTGATGCCGCCGACCAAATTGTGCACGTTGGTGAAGCCCTGCTGCTTCAGGTAGTCGACGGCCTTGGCGCTGCGTCCACCCATCTTGCAGTGCACCACAATCTCCTTCGACTTATCGAGTTCGCCGACGCGCTTGGGCAGATCGTTCAGCGGAATGAGGTGTCCGCCAAGATTGCAGATCTGGAATTCGTTGGGCTCGCGCACGTCGAGCACGAAGAGGTTCTTGTCGCCCGCATCCATTTTCTGTTTCAGTTCTTCCGGAGTCATGTCGCCGATGTTAGCAGTTGAATGCGTCTCTTCGCCATGGATGCCCGGGGCCCCCGACACGCGCCGCTCTTGCGCGGGTTGGGGTGAGGTGCCGCAGAACTGCTCGTAGTCGATGAGCGCGGTGACTGTCGGGTTCGCGCCGCACACGGGGCAGTCGGCACTCTTGCGCAGCTTGAGTTCGCGGAAACGCATGGCCAGCGCATCGACCAGCAGCAGCCTGCCGACGAGCGAGTCGCCGGTACCGAGTATCAACTTGATCGTCTCGGTCGCCTGGATCACGCCGACGAGCCCTGGCAGAATACCCAGCACGCCGCCCTCGGCGCACGATGGCACAACGCCCGGCGGTGGCGGCTCGGGATAGAGGCAGCGATAACACGGTCCGTCCTTGGTGGCGAAGACGCTGGCCTGTCCTTCGAAGCGGAAGATGGAGCCGTAGACGTTCGGCTTGCCCAGAAGCACGCAGGCGTCGTTGACGAGATAGCGGGTGGCGAAGTTGTCGGTGCCGTCGACTACGATGTCGAAGTCGCGCAGAATGTCCATCGCGTTGGCGCTGGTCAGACGCGTATCGAATTTGCGGACGTCGATATTCGGATTGATGCCGGCGATGCTCTCAGCGGCGGAGTCGAGCTTCTTGCGTCCAACGTCGGCGGTCGAGTGGATGATCTGGCGCTGCAGGTTGCTGAAGTCGACGACATCGAAGTCGACGATGCCAAGAGTGCCGACGCCCGCTGCCGCGAGATAGAGGGCGACGGGCGAACCCAGGCCGCCGGCGCCGATGCAGAGCACCTTCGCCTGCTTCAGCTTGAGCTGACCGTCCATGCCGACCTCGGGCATGATGAGGTGCCGCGAGTAGCGGAGGATCTCGTCTTTGTTCAGCTCGGCGGATTTACTTTCGATCGGCATAATGGCATCCGGCGAAAAGCCAGTGTAATGGATTGCTGGACGGCGTCGCTGGATGCGGCGATTCGGCACTTTTAGATACTGCGCGAGAAGCCTGCCGTCTCCAAGGGCCACGATGCATTTCTTCCGCTTACCCGGCATTCCGCTGCGCTTCGTGCTGGGCTGTGATGGCACCCGCCTGTGGCGCTCCGATCTCTCCAGCCGCTTACTCCGTAGCAGACAGCCACACCTGGTTCTCACGCGGACATCGTCAGCCCGGAATCTCAGAGAAGATTTATTGCTGCCTGGTTATCAAGCAGGTCTTCAGCGGTTCGACGCTGGTGGTGAAGGTTTCGCATCGCGATTCGTCCAGCACTAAACCAAACTGGCTTAACAGCGCTCGGTCTGTCTGATCCGCCGGCGCTTGGGAGAGACTTCGGATAGGCCCGGTATGTTGAGAGATCAACTTCATCGCCTCTTGCCCCATGCGCGTATTGAGGTGCAGAGGCATGTTGCCGTTGATGCGAATGACTCGATCGGACTCCGGCAGAAAAGGCACGACGTAACCCAGCGGGCCGTGTTTCAGGATGATGAAAAGCGTATTCGGAGCCGATGCAGCCGGCGACAGCTGCACTCCAAACCAGTCCATCTGGCGATACGGTATGCGCTCCCGGCGAGACGGCTTACTCCAGGCAATCGAAAATAAAGCCAGCAACACAAACACGGTGATCTTGAAGCGACGGTTTGGTATGAGCCGATCGAGCGCGAGAAGCAGTATCAGCCCGGTGATGAGGTCCAGCGGGAGCAGATAACGATAAATGGCGAAAGTCTTGATCCAGAGGACGTAGGAGAACAGACTAAACAGCATGAGCAGCCAGAAATGGCTGGTAGCGATCAATGGCTGTTCCGGAGCGGGTCTGTCTGCATTGTGCCGCCGGAGAGTTCTCCAGAGAATTGCCAGAAGGCACAGAGGCACCGCGATGCTGAGCAAGGCAAAGCGCGCATCCCGCAGCCGCTCATGACTCGTCGGATGCAGTCCGATGAACCACTGGAACGGATAGGAAACAGCGGTCAGCAGTGTCCGAGGCACTCCGCCGCTGTCACGCCAGTTATCTGTAACCACCCAGGGGGAGCGGAATACCGTGTTGTAGTAAGGCAGGATGGGATTGCCATAATGCTTCCATAAAAACCAGCTCCAATAACCGCCGGTTAACAGAAAGCCGAGAACGCCTCCGGCTGAATAAAGGGCGAAGCGCTGCGTCCCAAACCCTTTCCTGAACCAGAGCACGACCAGAGTTAACGCGAGTCCGAGCGCGAAGCTCATTGCTGTCAGCTTTAGTCCGGCCGCAGCTCCAAAGAGCACTCCGGCCGCAGCATAGGCTGCATATTGTTCGTTGGCGCTCCTCTCAGGACGAAGGCTCCAGCAAATGGCAAACAATCCGGCGAGCACCGGGATGGTGGTAGAGATGTCGGACGACGTGGTCCCCAGGTTGGCCAGAAACTCCGGGCCGCTCAGGCCCACAGCAGCGGAGAGCGCGCTAAGGAAGATCGCCATGGCGCGCGTGTTTGCCGAGATGACGCAGCGCGCTAACGCATAAACCACAATGCAATTGAATCCGGCGATGACACCGAAGAGTGCTCCAGCGACTTGTGGTGGCGCGTGGTTAATCAGCCAATAATGCGGCAGGAACACCAGCGGATTAAGCCAGGTTTGCAGCTGCGCCGGTTCAATGTTGTAGGTGACGCGATGGTTGAGCCACGCATAAACCGAGTAGTAGTGATAATTGCGTAAATCCCAGCTGACATCTTGCCCGAGCAGCAGGGCCCGGCAGGTAGTGAAACCGATGCCGAGCAGGGCGACAATTAGAAGCTCTCCTCGCCCGATGTCATGATGCCCGGACGATTCCAGCGAGCGTTTCTGAGCCGAAGCCGAGATCGCAGATATTCGCGGAGTGTTCACGGATGGAAGCCGTCCCGACTCAGGCGCGGCTGGGCAGAATCGTTCCCAGGCAGCGATGGCAAAAAATCCCGAAGCACTTTTTCGATGGAGGCGTCCTCGTGGCAACAGGCGATCAGGACGGGGATCGGCATGCTTCTAGTTTAACTTCAGCTACATCCCGCCATTGCCTTCAGGTGCGGGAGCGGGCGCGGCCTGCGCCTGGCCGGACTGCTCGACAAAGCTGTTCACCATATCTTTCAGCTCTTTGCTGGGCTTGAAGAAGGGAATCTTTTTGGCGGGGACCTCGACGCGATCGCCGGTCTTGGGATTACGGCCGACGCGCGGTTTGCGCTGGCGAGTGCGGAAGCTGCCAAATCCACGGATCTCGATCTTGTCGCCGGCGCGCAGGGAACGCACCACGCTCTCGAAGATGGTCTCGACGATGACCTCACTGTCTTTCCGCGTGAGCTCTGTCAGCCGGGATACTTCATCGATCAAGTCTGCCTTGGTCATCTCGATGCCCCTCGTCGCGATGCAGAATCACCACATCCTGACTCGCCTCAGCCCCAGGCGAGCTCGGCAACTGCCGGCCTTCCGGTAGTACACCGGATACTCTCAAATTGCATTCAGGTTGGCAAGTAGAAGTTTACATTGAACTTGTCGAAATTCCGAGGCTTCCCGAGGACGGACTACTGCCACAGGAAGTAGAAACCGACATTGGTCTGCATCAGCTTCTCGCGGCTGGGGATGTACTCGGAAACGTCGCCAAACAGCATGTCGAGCAGGCTCTTGCGGTCCTTTTCGGGCCGTACCAGGGTAGGTTCGCCCTTGATGCCGACTGACTTGGCGGTGTCCTCGATAGCCATGCGAAAGTCGCCGATCTGGTCGATCAGCTTGAGCGGCAGCGCCTCCTGGCCGGTCCACACTTTGCCATTTGCCAGCGGCAGGATCTGGTCATCCTTCATCTTGCGGCCGACAGCCACGCTGTGGATGAACTGCGTGTGCATGTTGTCGATCAGGCCCTGCATGTAGGCGCGCTCTTCCGGCGTCATGGGACGCGTTGGCGAACCGGTGTCTTTGAACTCGCCGGCCTTGAGCGTGATCTGCTGAAGCTTGGCCCACTTCAGCAACTCTTCGTAGTTGTACCATTCGGCGATAACGCCGATAGAGCCGACGATGCTGGCGTTGTCGGCGAAGATTTTGTTGGTCGCCGACGAGACGAAATAGGCGCCGCTGGCTCCGACGGTTTCGATGGACGCCACGATCGGCTTCTTGTTCTTGTCGCGAATGCGCAGGACTTCGCGGTAAATCTCCTCCGAGGCCGCCGCGCCGCCGCCGGGCGAATTCACGTGGATGATGATGGCCTTGACGGAGCTGTCGTCGGCGAATTTGCGCAGCTGTTCGACGGGATCTTTGGGATCGAGGATGACGCCTTCCAGATCGACAATGCCGATCTTGTCACCGAAGCCGGCGAAGGTGTCTTTCTGCTGCGATCGGACGGAGAAGTAGACCAGGGCGAAGATGCCGACGAGGAAAAGGAAGAAAGCTCCTCCACCGAGCAAGACCCAGAGGAAGGCGCGAGAACGCGGCTGGTCGGTCATCGAAGAGCAAGTGTAGCAGAAGGGCAGCTCTTCGCTTTTCGCTCTTCGCTTTTGCCGTAAAACGCCGCCGAAGGCGGCGTGACACCTCTTCAGCCCGCCGCGGAAGCGGCGGGTGGCAAGGGCGTTGGATTCTCCAGAGCCGGCTTCAGCCGGCGGCAGGTCTGTCGTCCCTGAAGGGACTCGGAAGATAATTTTTGGTGGCGGTCCCGGAGCTTCCGCTCCGGGCTGAAGAGGTTACGCACCGCCTGCGGCGGCGCTGTAGTACGTCGCGTTTCCCCCGGCGCGAAGCGCAGATGCTTCGACTTCGTTCGCCGCCGGAGGCAGACTCACTTCGCTCGTTATGCAGAGAGCACATGGCAAAAGGTCAAAGAGCAAGAGCAAAACGGCGAAGAGCAAGAGCAAAACGGCAAAGAGCAAGAGCAAAACGGCGAAGAACGGCGAAGAACGGCGAAGAACAAAGAGCAACGGAGCAAAGGCGGCGCAGGGCGGAGGAGCAAAGAGCAAACGGCGAGGAGCAAGGGGAAGAAAAGCAAAGAGCAAACGGCGAGGAGTAAACGGGAGCACAGCAAAGAGCAAACAGCGAAAAGCGAGAAGCGAACAGCGGCCCTAGTGAAATATCGATGCGAAGAAGGCGCCTACCTTGCTGAAGAATCCGTGGGACTGCTTTGGCGCGGTGGGTTGGTTTTGGGCAGTCTGCGTGGGGGCGGGCTTGGATTTCTTTCCCGGCGGCAGCACCGTCGGCTCGAGCGGAATCACTTTCGTGTTCTCCAGCCGCAGCATCACCACGTTCTGCCGCAAGTCAGGCGAGGGATCGTTGCCGTGAAAGATGAATGGCGCGTCCACGGCTAAGTGTTGTTCCGGGGGCGGAGGCGCGGACGCCAGCTGCTGCGCTTGCGGCGATAACGGTTGGGTTGGCGGAGGCAGCATTGCCGCTGCCGGAAGCTCGTTCGCCGGTTGCGAGGCAGCCGGCGGAGGCGTCGTCTTGGCAACCTGAATCGGTGGAGTCTGCTTCGCGCATCCGCAATTCGCCTTGGACTTGCTGGCCTGGGCCAGGTGGCCGCCCTTGAAGAGCACAGCCTCATCCGGCTTTACCTGGTAAGTCGCATCGCCCATCGTTTCCGAGATGACGATCGCCGCAGCGTTCCAGGGCAGCGACTGCACGCAGGTATCGCCATTGGGTGCGACGCGCACCGCGACATGCACCGTTCCCGGACCCGGCAGCAGCAGCCGCAAGTCGGGCGTAAGCAGGTTGTCGGCTTCGGTGCCGAGCGAATAGTTCAATTCGAGATTGCCGCTGTTCAGGCTGAACAGCATCTGCCGTCCGGTTTGCGAAGAAGTGATGGAGAGCTTCGTGCCTTCGCAGACCAGCAGGCTTCCACCGCGATCGAGCTTCAGGGTCGCCGCCTGTGTGCCGGCTTCAATCGAGGAGCCGCTGAGCACGCTGGTTCCCGAGCCCGCCAGCAGGACGGAACCCTTCACGCTGGCGTCGGTGGCATAGAGCTGTCCAATACTCTGCGCCTGCTGGCTCGCGGCCAGCGTTGGCATCATGCACGTGGACAGAGTCAGCGGAAGCGCCAGACGATGGAAAGAGGACAACATGATCAGGTGCCGGGCAGCACCACTTTGACGATACCACCCGGAAGCCGGTTCAACAACGAAGGGCCTGTGATCCCACTCATTCGAAAATCGCCAATGAGTGCGCGCCCGGCCAATCTTCGCGCCCCAAACTCATCTTCACCACGGGGGCGCTGAGCTCACGGAGAAAAGCAATCTCTCTGGAACTCCGTGTTCTCCGTGTCTCCGTGGTGAACACACTTCGTCATGCGACGGGTAACCGCCCAGAGTTCTCCAACAAAAATGGCGCCATAACCAGGTTATGGCGCCAGGAGAGACGATCGTCCAGTTTTACTGGTAGATCAGGAAGTTCGACGGGATGCCGTTGACGATGACTTCCACCTTGTACTGCGGTCCGCGCGGGAAGCTCGGAGGCAGGTCGAACAAGGTGGTCATCTGTCCAGCGTTGGGATCGATGGAGTGCGTGCTCTCATCGTGGGTGGTCCCGAAGTACACCTGGCCGCTGGTCAGGTTGGTCAGGCGAACCAGCGGATAGTCGGTATCGCCCTGGTAGTCGTCACCGTAAGCCGTGTTCTGCGAGAAGCCATTCAGGTGCAGCCCGGTGATCAGGTTGTTGGTGCCGTCGCCGGTGAAGTGCTGTACCGGACCGCTGCCGGAGATTACCGGACGTCCGATGGCTGCACCAGCCGGTGGCTGCGGGGTGTAGAGTTCAACGTCGCCGCTGAGATCGGTGAACATGATCTCGCCGGTCGGCAGCACCATCAGGTGACCGACAAACGAGGAATCCGACGGACAATTCGGCGGATTGGCGGTGTTGACCAGAACGTTGGTCGCCGGGTTGTACTCCACCATCTGACATCCCGGCTGGAATTCACCCGGGCTCAGCATGAGCAGCACTTTGCCGTTCTTCTCCAAAACGCCAGGAGCGTCGGCGCCATCGAGGCCGCCGGCCGGTGTCGGCCCAGGCGCCCAGGTGTTAGCGGCAGGATCGTAAACAGCGGTGGCCGGAACTGCGCCCACCTGGAGGACCTTGCCGTTGTACATCAGGTTGGCCGGTCCAAGTTCGTGTCCGGAGTTGTCCCACAACTGCGTCGGCGTTGCAGCACCGCAACCCCAGGTGTTGGTGGACGGATTGAAAAGCTCGGTGGACATGGTGCCGCTGCACGCAGCAACGTTGAATGCGTCGACCAGCAATACCTTGCCACTGGGCATCAAGGTGTAGCCGGCTTCGTTGTTAGTGCGGCCGATGATGTTGCCGTTCGCAATCCAGCTATTGGGTCCGTTGTAGAAGGCGGATTGGTTGTTCGTGGTGTTGCCCTGCATGTAACGCTTATCAGCAAGAATGATGCTGGGCGCGTCGCCGATGTTCTGCCAGCCGCTCGGTGGACTGTTGCTGACCCAGGTGATGGAACCGCCGGGAGTAACCGTCCCGATGGCGCCTAGACTGGTTTCCACTCCCTGGCCATTGTTGTACTCGCCGCCTTCCACCGCTACGGTCTTTCCGTCGAGAAGGACCTGCGAGCTGAAGAACCACGGCTTGTAACCGCTGGGTAGCTGTCCACCCGACGACCAGGTTCCGTTCTTATAGCTGCCCGTGGAGTCTGGCGTGAGAATCCACCAGTTGGCGGAATTACCGGCTTGCTCTTCGTGCGCGAGAATGCGTCCGTCGCGCAGTTGCACGATAGCTCCCAGATTGACTCCGGGTTGATGGTTGAGCGGCGCCCATGTCTGAGCGCCGGCAAAGCTGGCCCCCAGCAGACACACCGCTGCTGTTAATACAGATCGTTTGTGTTTCATATTTCTCCTCACCCGTTGTGAATGGCCCCTGAGACTGGATAAAGAATTATCCCGAGGTTGGAACGGCAGACGGAAGGTACCTGAATTACGGTGTGAGGGTCAATACAGAATAGCCAAATTGCGGTGTTAAATTCGCGAGATACAGTTACGGGGTGACGGTGACAATGTGTCGGAAGTTAGTAACTATGACTGATAGTAGACGCGCGGCGGAAAGCGTCCATTTATGGATATTCTGGACACTATTCGCCCATTGTGTGTGATGTCCGCAAACGTCTACTACTTCGCGGTAGTAGGAGGTTGCTCCGGCTGGGGCGCGGGATGGAAGCTTCGTTTGAGCGGCGGCACTCCGCGAGTCACGCTCAGTAGCTTCGAGCCGAGAAAATTTCCGGCGCTATCGAAGTTCCACAAGTAATTCGCGAAACCGCTGTGCCCGCAGGTCGCGCATCCGTTGATCAGCGGATAGCTGAGTATGAATTGAATCTCTCCCGGTTTCGGGCCCTCCCACACGCGCTGATACTCCACCAGCGGCGCGCCCGCAGAACGGTCGGCGGGCCAGACATCCAGCTGAGGTGCGCTGGCCTTCCACTGCAGGAAGAGCGGGTCCTTCTTTAGCGCTTCGTTGTCGAGCTCATGCAGGTTGTTCAGGTCGAGGAAGGGGGGCTTGCCGTTCACGATGACCAGAGCGTCATTGTTGTTTGGGCGAAGCGGAAAGACGACCCAGGCCAGTGCGACCGGAGGATAGTCCTTGATGGCGCCCATCACGCCGAACTGGCCGGTGCGTCCAAAGAGTGCGCGGGTGAAGCTGACGGCGTCGGCAGGCGCGCCGGCCTTGGTCATCTGCTCGATGAAGCAATTAGCTATCTTGTTGGCGCCGGATTTATCGCAGGCTGTGTGTGCTGATTGCAGGAACTCCGGGGTCAGGGCCCAGACGGCCGAGGCTCCGTACTTCGTTTCAGCTTGAGTGGAAGCGCTGGCCGCTTGTGCGACTGAGTAGACCGAACAGGCAAGGATGACCCCAAGCACCAGCAAAATCAGTTTCTTCATGGTTCGCCCCATGTTGAGTGGTTCAGTGTAGTAGACGCACGAACTCGCAGTTCGCATTGAAGCCCAGTGGATGAAGAAGTAGTCTAAATAACAGGCATGGCCGATCAACGCAAGAAACGGCGCTATCCCAAGCTGGTCTTTGGCGAGACTCTCAGTGTCGCTATCGAAACCTTCCGGGTCAGCAAGGTGCGTTTCCTTCTCACCTCGCTGGGCATGGTTATCGGGACGGCGTCTCTGATTCTTGTGGTCACCATCGGTCTTACCGGCAAGCAGTACCTGCTGCAGCAGATCCAGAACATCGGCTCGAACATGATGATCGCCGAGTATGCGGGCAGCGGCATCTACGGCGCCAACGAATCCAGCGACTATCTCCGCCTCGAAGACCTGAACGCCGTGCGCGAAAGGGTGCCCGGCATCAGCAACGCTTCGCCGATGATCGAGTACCACGACCGCATCACCGTGCCCGGCGGCAAGGAGCGCGACATCCTGGTGCTCGGCGTGTCGTGGGAGTATCTCTACGTGCGTAATCTCCAGGTGCTTGCCGGGCGCTTCTTCGACGACTCCGACACGCAGGCGCGCAACAAGGTTGCGGTCATCACCCAGAAGCTGGCGCAGACGCTTTACGGCTCCGAGGACGAAGCCATCGGCAAGGAGATCAAACTCGCCGGGCTGCCGCTGACGGTGATCGGAGTCTTCCGCGAACGCGTGGACACGTTCGGCCAGACAGAAATTTCCGAGGACACGATCCTGGTTCCGTACACGGTGGCGAAATACTTCACCACCAGCGACCAGGTGAAACAGTTGTTCTTTTCGGTATCGGACTCCAACGAGGTGCCGCGCGCGACGCGCCAGATTCGCGAAGTGCTGCAGTCGCGCCATCGGCCGGAGTCGGTTTATCGCGTCGACAACCTGACGCAGTTGCTGACCGTGGCCGCCAAAACAGCCAACACCCTGACCACGGTGCTGCTGCTGATTTCGGTGCTGACGCTGATCGTCAGTGGCGTGGGCATCATGAACATCATGCTGGCGACGGTGAACTCGCGGCGGCGTGAGATCGGCGTGCGGAAAGCCGTGGGCGCTACGAACTCGGAGATCCGCAATCAGTTCCTGACCGAGGCGATCCTGATTTCGCTGTCGGGAGGAATCGTCGGCATCGTCGTCGGACTGGCGCTGCCGTTCTCGGTGCGCTTCATCACCAACTATCGCGTGCCGATTTCAGGGTGGTCGGTGATCATCGCCGTGGCCGTGTCGAGCTTCGTCGGCGTGTTGTTCGGAACTACGCCGGCAACCCGGGCCGCAAGGTTCGATCCCATCGAGAGCCTGCGGTACGAGTAGAGTCGGAGTGCCGCCGGCTAAAGCCGGCTCCAGCCACATGTGGGAGCGTGTAACCCCGGGCTTCCGCCCGGGGCTGAAGAGGTAGATATGAGAGCGCCGCTGGGACGACGCATTGCTTCTTGAGTCCAGCGCCTCTCTAGAAGACGGGTTACTTCTTCAGCCCAGCGCCGCTGCGGGCCACCCGTTACTTCTTCAGCCCAGCGCCGCCGCGGGCGACACGTTTACTTCTTCAGCCCAGCGCGGAAGCGCTGGGTACGCTGCGCAATAAATTCCCGAGCCCCTTCAGGGGCGGGCAGGGTTCTGTGCCGCCGGCTAAAGCCGGCTCCAGCTACATGTGGGAGCGTGTAAACCCCGGGCTTCCGCCCGGGGCTGAAGAGGTAGATATGAGAGCGCCGCTGGGACGACGCATTGCTTCTTGAGTCCAGCGCCTCTCTAGAAGACGGGTTACTTCTTCAGCCCAGCGCGGAAGCGCTGGGTACGCTGCGCAATAAATTCCCGAGCCCCTTCAGGGGCGGCAGGGTTCTATGCCGCCGGCTAAAGCCGGCTCCAGCCACATGTGGGAGCGTGTAACCCCGGGCTTCCGCCCGGGGCTGAAGAGGTAGATACGAGAGTGCCGCCGCGGGCGACGCGTTGCTTCTTGAGTCCAGCGCCTCTCTAGGAGACGGGTTACTTCTTGAGTCCAGCGCCGCTGCGGGCGAAACGTTACTTCTTCAGCCCAGCGCGGAAGCGCTGGGTACGCTGCGCAATAAATTCCCGAGCCCCTTCAGGGGCGGCAGGTTCTGTGCCGCCGGCTAAAGCCGGCTCCAGCCACATGTGGGAGCGTGTAATCCCCGGGCTTCCGCCCGGGGCTGAAGAGGTTGCGCTCCGCGCTGAAGCGCGAGAAGCGCAGAGAACGGAGGTTGCGCTCCGCGAGTAGCGCAAAGGACGAATGTTGCGCTCGGCGCTGGAGGGCGAGAAGCGAGAGAACGAATGTTGCGCTCCGCCAGAAGCGCAAAGAACGGAGGTTGCGCTCCGCGAGAAGCGCAGAGAACCCCATTGCGCTCCGTCTTTGCCGGAGCATCGTGTCACCCGGTGCTTACGGCGCGAAGAATCCCGAGATGTCCAGAAGCATTTGCGTCAGCTCGGCGGCGTAGGCATCGATGGAGCCGTCCGTCGTCGGCACGATGGCCATGTTCGACGTGATCAGGCCGTCGAATGCGTTCAGCGTCGAGACCTCCGGCTGCGATTGGCCGTGGGCCCACAGTGTCAGATACGGCATCGGGCCGCTCGGCACGACCGTTGCGTTGAACAGATACGCTTGCGCACTGTTCGGAGGCGCGCACGGCGCAGCCGCAATGTTCACGGTTTTTTCTCCGTCAAACGGCTGGCCATTGTTGTCGCGGCTGTCGTAGATGCGGCAGTCCGGAACCGTGTAGAGCGAATTACCGCCTTCTCCGGGCGTGGCGAAATATCCGTTTACGTCGACCAGCAGGTCGGTGTTGTTGCTATTGGCATAGAACGCAATCCCTTGATTGATTCTTGAAGGCGTCACGATGGCCGCATTGGCGACGGCTCCGCCTGCACTGGCGTTCAGCGTGGACGTCGAAGGCCGCGGCTCGCCCTGTGTCCACACGGTCAGGTAGTCGAGTCCTCCGGGCGCAGGAAGTGCGGTGACGTTCAGCGAGAAGGCCTGCGCGGCGGCTGGAATCCCGCACTGTCCGGCCATGGTGTAGTCGCGCTCCACACCGGCTTGCAGCATGCCACCATCCTGGCCGTTTCGCGTGTCGATTGCCCGGCACGGCGGCAGCGGATAGAACTGCAAGGTCTGCGATCCTGGCGTCGTGAAGTATCCGTTGACGTCGATGACGACGTCGGTGGTGTCGCTGGCATACACACTGATCCAACCGTGCCCCGAGCGCACATCGTTGCCCCCAACGATCGCAGCGTTGGCTTTCACGCGGCCATCCGGGGAGTTCAACAACGAGGTGACGGGCTGGTTGGCGCTGTTAGGCCACACTGTCAGATACCCCAGAGGCCCGTGCGGAACGACGGTGATATTGAGGGAAAACGCGGTTGCCGAACTGAGATCGCCACAGCCAAGCAGCGATGCCTCTGTCTCGAGATCGAAGACGTCAGTCGAGCCGCCGAGGATTGGACTGTTCCACAAGCGGGTGTCGATCACCCGGCACGGCGGAAAGGGCACAAACTGACTCGCGGGCGAAATGGGACTGAGAGCGAAGACGGTGCCGCAGCCAGTGCCCGTGTTGCACAGGGGGTTACCGCCCAGCAAGGTTGTGCCATACAACAGCCCTGAGGCGTCCTGGACCAGAGGTCCGCCCGGGTCTTGTCCATCAGGGCACGTAGTCGCCGAGCAGAATGGGTGCAGCATGCTCAACGTGCCCGTAGGAGTGAAGCGGAAGGCTGCGCCGAAGGTAAAGCCGCCCCAGTCGGTTGTCCCGTAGAAATTTCCGTCAGCCGCCTGGATAAGCCCCGAGTTGGGATTGGCGCCGTCCGGTCCGGAGAAGTTGTACAGCATGGTCAGCGTCCCGCCTGGCGTCATCTTGAAGATCGTGCCGCAAGAGGAATTCGGGTTGCAGCTTTGGTTCGCTCCGCCCGCTCGCGTAGTGCCGTAGAAATTTCCGTCCCGGGCCAGCACCAGGTTTCCGTTGGGATTCGTGCCCTCGGCCCAGTTGAAGCTGTGCAGTGTGGTGAGTGTCCCACCTGGTGTGATCTTGAAGATCGTGCCTTCCGCGTTCGCGCCCCCATAAAGAGTCGTGCCGTAGAAATTACCGTCGCTTCCTTGCGTAAGACCGCCGATAGGCGCTTCGCCGTCCGTACCCGCAAAGTTATACAGAACGGTCAGCGTACCGTCTGGAGTGATTTTGAAAACTACGCCCTCGTTGTTCGCTCCCCCGCCGAGGGTCGTGCCGTAGAAGTTGCCGTCGCTGGTTTGCAGCAGGGCTCCCGCCGGCGCGGATCCATTCGGGCCATTGAATAAACTCAACGTGGTGAACGTTCCGTCGGGCGAAATCCGGAAGAAAGTGCCAGGACCTTCGCAAAAGAATACCGAGTCGGCGCGGGAGGCCGCGGGGCCACGCAACTTCGACATCAGTGACGGCGACGGTGCGTTCCCTGGCAACGTGCTGCAGAAGGCCGTGCCATACAAATTCCCGTCGCTGGCCTGAATCACAGTCTGAGGAGCTTGGCCATCGGAACCGGAAAAGCTGTGAAGCGCGGTCAGCACGCCCGCGGGCGTTAGTCGAAAGACGGTGCCACAGCCGCTGCCGCTATTGCAGCTAACATTGCCGCCGAACCCGGCTGTGCCGTAGAAGTTGCCATCGTGTCCAAGCGTGAGCGCAACCGGCTGTAAACCATTGTCCAGGTTAAATCGCGCGACGGTGGAGAAGCTCTGAGCGAATGACGAACTCGCAGCGAAAGAACAACACAGAGCAATCACAACAAAGCGGAGCGAATGGCGTGCAGTTGTCATGAACTGCCTCCCAGGAAAAACAATGTGCCGGCGTTGGTGCCGCCACCAGATCTTCCGCGTCCCTTTTCACTGGGCGAGGCTTGGGTGGGGGAGCGGGATGCGACCGCTTTCGCCGCAGTTCGATTGGGCACGTTGATGAGCAGCTGAATCCTACCACGAGGGGGAAGGTGCTGGAATGTTCTTGTGTCAAGCCGCAGCGCACAGATTCCTGTTCTGATCCGTCGGTGATACCGGTCGCGCGATGGGCTGGTCAGCTTGATGGCGTACCAGCAGGCGACGAAGACCCACGCGCAGTTGGATAGGACGATCAAGCGATCAGCCCACCCATCGACGCCGATCACTCCCGGCGGGCAGCGATTTCGGCGCGTGCTGATCGGAGCTGCTTTCTCGTCCTCGTGGCCTGCTAGGATTGCCGAATGTTTAATTTTGGTAAACCGAAAACGGCGGGCGACTGGATAGTTCACATCGCTGGGGCGATCGTCGCGCTATTCCTTATCTGGTGGATGCTTCGAATTTACGTACTATGAATGCGCTCAAAACCGTTCGAGTTAAGGTAATGAGTGTAATGGCGATATTACGCCAGCGATGAATGTTTGCCGGGCGATCGCCACAGATTTGATCAGCCATGGCTCGCCTGAGCACGCTTTCCCGGCGAGGCTACCGATAACGAAAAATCAATGACGTATCGAACCACGCTCTGACAGTAGATGCAGGGCGTCTCCACCACCTCGGGGTTGACGACTTCCGATACATGCAGCGGAAATGACCGCAAGCATTGCGTACAGGTCAGCACGACATACGGTTTCCCTGTCGAGTCCTTTCCGTTTCTAGGGATCCACACCGGCGCCGCTGTCTCGCGATGAGTGAGCCTGTTGGACGCACAGTTCTGTAACAAGCTTGCGACAATTCCCAGCAGCGACTCCGGATTCTGGCCTTCGCCTTTCGGATAGAACGCATCCGCAATCACTCCGCCAGGGACAGCTTCGCCGCTGGAGTATGCGCCACTCATGGCCACAACCAACACTTCCGGAAATCGGCGGCGGATCACCGACAGGAATTCGAATCCCGACATTTGCGGCATGTTGAGGTCGGAGACGATCAAGCCAGGAATGTCGTCGCGCATTTGCAGCAGGGCATCGAATCCGTCAACCGCTGTAGTGACCTTGTATCCGGCCGACGTGAGCAATAAAGCGACCGTCGTGCGAATGCTGGCTTCGTCATCGACCACAACTATTTTGTAGGCACTGTTATCGGGCATAGGTAGCACCTCCACCCCTCACAAGCTGAGTATTACCAACCGGCAACTCTGCCTGTAGGTACAAAAGTGCACAATCTTGGTTTTTTTGCGGGCTGTTTGCCGGGATTGCAGATCGGATCTTAATCGAGCAGGATGATATTCAGAAGCGAGTTGTGGACCTGCACTTCGCCGTTATATTCGATGAAACCGAGCTTCCGGAAGCGGTTCATGAAAAACGTGACCCGGGAGCGCGTCGTTCCGATGATCTCTGCCAGCATCTGATGGCTGAGATTGGGTATCACCTTCTCGGGCTTTCCTTCTTTGCCGAACTGGGCGAGTAGAAGAAGAGTACGTGCCAGCCGTTTTTCACTGGAATTGAACATCTGGTCGATCAGGTCTTCCTGTATACGGACATTGCGGGCCAGCAGAAAAGAGCAAAAGATATCCGAAAGCGCGTGTTCCGCACGAAGCACCCGCAGCATCTCTTTTCTCTCGATCCGGAGTAGGGCGCATTCCGTGATCGAGACCGCAGTCGCCAGGCGCTTGGAATTAGCCGCGGCCACGCAATCCTCGCCCACGAAGTCCCCCGGTCCGAGCAAAGCAATGGTCGCCTCTTTCCCGTTTTTCGACACAACCGTTAGTTTCATGCGGCCCTGTTGCACGAAAAATACAGAGTCAGCAGCGTCTCCTTGCGAGAACAGTATCTGCTTCTTGTTCAACCCGAGCAGTGTCTTGCCCAAACCAGATTTGGCCAGAAATTCGGCGGCGTCAAACTGGGCGGGAACAATCTTGCGTCCCACCAAGGCTATTCCTGCGCTGAGCCGGGAGTCATTCTTGGGCTTGCGTTTTCTGTTGTTGTTACTTGGCATCGTGAACGGCTACCCCGTGCAGGGCGGCCCCCTTTCTCAGGCCCTGCTCAAGCGCTTATAGGCCAGCCAGAGCGGGTCAAAGTGGTTGAATTTGCCGAACTGTGAGGGTCGTAGTGATACAACACTGCTCGGATGCACACAGCAGCATTTGTGTTGTGGGATCGGTCGATCAAAGCAAAGCGTTGCCGCAACCGGTGTTCCGTCGCCACCCTACGCGAGGAGGACAGAGATATCTATCCCATTCGTGTCAACCAGCTTGGTAGCGGGTACGCTGTAACCGCAGCCATCCGGTGGCATGGTGCGCCCTGCAACAGACATTAGACAGCGGCATTCTTCGCGATTGTTAGTAACAGGCCATAGCACCACTTAGCACAATCGAGATAAACATAATCGCGTCTCTCGTTTTCTTAACCTTCTCATTCCAGAGCTGCTTACGCGTTTCTCCGCGATTTCATCATCCTTCAACCACCACCGCAATCTAATCATGTAAGCATTCCAGTACAGCGCATGAGGGCTGTGTGTCGCCGTATGCACCAGCGTAACGATTTACCTGAATTCGAGCTTATGCAAGAAAAGATACAACCAAGGAAGCGCTACATCTTCGCCAGTGACTTCGACCAGACCCTGAGTTTCAACGACTCGGGCTATGTGCTCGGGGAGATCCTGGGCATTTCGGCCAGCGAGTTCGAGCGCAAGACCACCGGGATGACCAAGCTCAACCTGGTGCAGCAGGGGGGCGAGCTCGCCTACCTGCTGCTGCACGATCCCGAGTTCCGCAGCAAGGTTCGGCCCGAGCATCTGTACGAGGCCGGTAAGCGCGTGCGCCTGAAGCCGAACATCGACCTGCTCTACCGGTTTCTGTCGGAAGAGGTTGAGGGGTTCCACTTTGATTTCTACGTGATCTCGGCCGGGCCGGTGGAGGTGATCCGCTCGGCGCTGGAGGGCATCATTCCGCCCGACCACATCTTCGGCACCGAGTTCGAATACAACACCGACGGCGAGATCGAGCGCATCAAGCAGGTGACCGCCGGCTACGGCAAGGTCGCCGTCATCGATCAGCTGCTGGAGACGCTGCGCACCGGGCCCGACCGCATCGTGTACGTGGGCGACGGCAGCTCCGACATCCACGTCATGCTGCACGTCAACCGGCGCGACGGCTTCACCATCGCCGTGTCGGAGAACCGCTACCTGGCGCCGATCGCCAAGCGCTCGGTCATCAGCGACAGCGCGCTGGCGATTTTGATTCCCATCCTGGAGGACGTTGTGGGCTGGGATTCAGTGCGCATTCGCGAGTCGTTCGAGGACAAGGGCCTGCTCATCCAGCAGTGGGACAAGGTGCAGACTGATATGCTGACGATTGTGCCGACAGCGATGCCGGTGGAGCAGGCGAGAGTGGCCATCGCCGATTAGGCGCGACGACAATTCTTAAGCTGAAAGCATTATCACTTTTTAACGTGACGTGCGACCTCGTGTTTGCAGTGTGCTTCCCTTAGGATGCGCGTGGGCCCATGGTGTAATGGGAGCACGTTAACCTGTCCAGTTACAAGGTTCGGGTTGGAATCCCGCTGGGTCCACAGCTCCCCGCATACGGGCACGGCGGACTGCGGCGACGATCGAGGACAGGAGATTGTCGCTAATTTTCTTGACAGCGGCCTGTTAAGGTCTAGAATCAAAGACGTAACTGGACAGGTTACTTAACAAGTTTGCCCGTAGAAGAACCTCAAGCGAAAGCTTGGGGCTTTTTCTTGCCCGCCGCCGACATCACTGCCGCCGAGCGGGGCCGTGCACATGGGTTCCTGATTCCAGCCCGCATTCAGGAATTCAAAAATGCTAAACATTTGCCCCCGATTTCGGTACCCTGTTGCCGGATAACCTAATGACCAAGCCCACTCGTCTGCGCCGGCTTCTGCCGGTATTGTGTGTCTGCTCTCTTCTTCTACTCGCGGGCTGCGGCAAGAAACAGGAAGCCAACGCTCCCGCGAAACCGGAGTCGTCTGCGGCAACGCCGCAACAAGCTCCCGCGCAGGAGGCGTCCGCTACTGTCTCCGAGGACGATCCGCCGCCGCCGAACTCGATGATGCTGCCGCTGAACTTCGACAAGCACACCGGCGATCTCGACGAAATGGTAAAGCGCAGAAACATTCGCGCCATCGTCATGATCAACCCGGTCAGCTTTTTCTACGATCAGGGTCAGCCGAAGGGCGTGATGTATGAGGCGATGGAGGAATTTCAGCGCTTCGTCAATCAGAAGATGAAGGTGGGCAATCCCGGGATCAAGGTCAGCTTCATGCCGGTGACGCCGGCGCAGGCTGAAGCCGCACTGACGAATGGCATGGGCGACATCATCGCCGTCGGCCTCGCCGTTACCCCGGATCGCGAGAAGCGCGTGGCCTTCTCAACCCCAATCCAGAAAGGGGTGGAGCAGGTTGTCCTCAGCGGGCCTGACTTTGGCGAGGTGAACAGCGTTGCCGATCTTTCCGGCAAGACGATTTATGTCAATCCGCTGACCACGTACTACCCGCATTTGAAGAACGTGAATGCGGAGTTGGCGAAGCAAGGCAAGCCGCCGATCGACGTCAGGGAAGCCGACAAGAACCTCAACGACGACGACCTCATCCAGATGGTGCACGCGGGCCTGCTGCCGGCCACGGTAACCACTTCGTCGCGCGCGCAGTTGTGGTCGAAGGTCTTCGACAACCTGAAGAGCTATCCCTCGGCGCCTATCGCTACCAACATCGACATGGCGTTTGCGATGCGGCAGAACAATCCGCAATTCAAGCAGCTGGTCGATGAGTTCGTGGCCACGCACGGACAAGGAACATCGTTTGGCAATACGCTGATTCGTCGCTACCTGCAGAACACGAAATGGGTGACGAACTCGACGTCGCGGAAAGATATGGAGAAGTTCCTGCAGACGGTGGAGATCTTCAAGAAATACGCCGCCGAGTACAACTTCGATTACCTGATGCTGGCGGCGCAGGGCTACCAGGAATCGAAGCTCAACCAGGGTGAGCGCAGCCCGGTGGGCGCGGTCGGTATTATGCAGGTGCAGCCGAAGTTCGCGGCCGCCGCGCCCATCAGCATCCCCAACGTTACCCAGGCCGATCCCAACATCCACGCCGGCGCCAAGATGCTGCGCAACATTGCCGACACCTACTTCAACGATCCCAAGATCGATCCCATGAACCGCACGCTGATGGTCTTTGCCAGCTACAACGCCGGACCGAATCGCATTGCGCGGCTGCGCAAGGAAGCCGCGGATATGGGGCTCAATCCGAATGTGTGGTTCGGCAACGTGGAACTGGTCTGCGCCAAGGACATCGGGCAGGAGACGGTGACCTACGTCGGCAACATCTACAAGTATTACGTCGCGTACAAACTGGCGTTGGAGCAGCGCGCCGTCCGCGAGAAGGCCAGGCAGCAGGCAAAAAACTAAGCCTCGATCCGTCGCATCGACTGAGCGCTGCCGCCTCTACTTGGCTGGTCGCAGCGGTTCGTCGCGGGCAATGCGGCGGCAGATGTCCTGCGCGTCGCCATCGATGTGGTGCCAGAATTTCTGTAATCCGCTGCATAGATAGTTCAGGCCGAGCTCACCTTCAGGGGTGCGGATCAGGCGGTTCTTCGGACACTCTCCGTTGCAGGCGAACAGGTATTTGCATTCGCGACAGCGCTTGGGCAGGGTGTTGAACTTATCGAAACCGAACTTCTTTTGCTGTTCGGAGAACACCATCCGCGAGCTCGACGTTTGCAGGATGTTGCCCAGCCGGTACTCGGGATAGACGTAGTGATCGCAGGAGTACAGGCTGCCGTCGTGTTCGAGCGCGACGCCTTTTCCGCAGAACTCGTGATAGATGCAGAGCTGCGATTCCTTGCCCATCCACTGGGCCACTGCGGTTTCAAACAGGTTCACAAACACTTTGCCGACGTCGCGGCGATACCAGTCGTCCCAGATTTTGCAGAGGAAGTATCCCCAGTCGTCGGGATCGATGGACCAGTCGGTCACCACCGAGTCGGAGTTCCCCGGATGCGCGGCGGGTGAATTGAACAGCGGCAGCGTCTCCGGCGCCCACATCTGCGGGGCGACATCGCGAAAGACGTTGGGCTCAACGCAGGGAATGAACTGCATTTGCCGCGGCCGGATTTCGTTTTTCAGGAAGCGATAGACATCCAGCGGCTTCTTCGCGTTCAGGCGATTCACCACCGTCAGCGAGTTGAATGCCACGCCATGCCGATGCAGCATCTGCGCCGCAGCGAACACCCTGGCGAAGGTCGGCTTGCCGTCTTTCCCGACACGGTAGGCGTCGTGCAGCTCCTCGGGGCCGTCGATACTGAGCCCAACCAGAAACCGATTGCGTTTGAGGAAGACTCCCCAATCGTCGTCGAGCAGCGTCCCGTTGGTCTGTAAATCGTTCTCGATGCGCTGGCCGGGTCGCTGGTATTTCTGCTCCAGTTCGACGACCTTCTCGAAGAACTCCAACCCAAGCAGCGTGGGCTCGCCACCCTGCCACGAGAAGACAACTTCCTCGCGGTCCTGCCCCTCGATGTACTGCTGGATGTGGGTTTCGAGGATTTCGTCGGTGATCTGAAACTTGCTTTCGCTGCCCAGCAGTTCCTTCTTGTGAAGGTAGTAGCAGTAGGCGCAGTCGATATTGCAGATGGCGCCCACGGGCTTGATCATCGCGTGATAAGAGCGCTTACTGCCGCCGGTGGAAGGCGCGGGCGAAAAGTCGGAGATTGGGACGAGGGTATCCATCGATGGTCTTCGGTCTGTCCTCAGGAGCAGCAGGGCAGCCGTATGAGAAGACATGCTGCCCTCCTAATATTCACCCTGACGGCTGATGTCCGCAATGACCCACTAGTAGTGGCAGCTGCTCAGGTTTGACCCCCTCTTCTTCCGGCTGATACACTTTACTTTTCCCGCCTAAGTGGCAATCTAGACAAGGACTTCCCGTGCGCAGTTACACTCGACAACAACTTAAGCAGGACGCCTTTACCACGCAAACCGCCTCGACCATTTCGTGGGCGGTCGAGCACCGCTCCAAAGTCATCGCCGTGGCAGTCGTTCTCGTCATCATTATCGCGGCGATCGGCGGAGGATGGGCGTACATCAATTATCGCGACGCGCAGGCCCAGTCGGAGCTGTCGCTGGCCTTGCAGAAGTTCAACGCTCCCATTCGTCCGTCCGGAACCCCGGCCACACCCGATGTGATGAGCTACGGCTCCTCGCAGGAGCGCGACCAGGCCGCCAATGCCGACTTCACCCGCATTGCCGACAAGTACAGCCACACGCAGTCGTCGCAGGTGGCCCATTACTTTGCCGGCTTGACCTATCGCGATCTGGGCAAGACTGCCGATGCGCAGAAGGAACTTGAGGAAGTCGCGGGCAGCCGCTATCACGAGGTTGCCAGCCTGGCCAAGATGGCCCTGGCGCAGGTGTATCACGACAACGGCAAGAACATCGATGCCATCGATATTTACAAGGGACTGATCGATCATCCGACGGTGTCGGTGGGCAAGTCGACCGCGCAGCTGGCGCTGGCGTCGTTGTACGAAGCCATGGGGCGGACCGATGATGCGCGTCATCTCTACGAGCAGATGCAGAAGGAATCGCCGGCCAGCCTGACCGCGCAGATTGCCGGCCAGAAGCTGCAGATGCTCGCCAAGAACCAGTAAGCCTCGCAGTTCCGAGTTGCTGTGCCGATAGCCGGGAGAGATGTTCCCGGCTATTGTTTTGCCATCCAGCGAGTAAACTGTACTTGCCATGACCCTGTTCGAAGCACAGCCTTACGACGCGGCGCGTGCGCGCAAAAGAAGAACCATCCTCCTCATCGCAGTTGCCATCGTGATTGTTGTTGCAGGTGTATGGTGGCTGAACCGCTTCTGGCCGGAAGAACATACCGTCAATCAGTTCTTCGACGCTCTTCAGCAGCAGAAGTGGGAACAGGCTTACGGCATCTGGATGCACGATCCCGACTGGAAGCAGCATCCCGACCGCTATTCGCGATATCCCTACACCGACTTCTTTAAGGACTGGGGACCGGGTGGCGAGTGGGGCATCGTTAAGAGCCATCACATCGACTGCACCGCGGTGCCGAGCGGTTATAGCGGCACACCGTGGGCTTCGGCCAGCGGCGTAGTCGTGGTGGTGACGGTGAACCAGCGCGTTGCCGACAAGGCGAATGTGTGGGTGCAAAAGGCAGACAAGACGCTGGGATTTTCTCCCTTTACCGCGGTTTGCCGCTAGGCGGCGCTGGGCGTTTTTTCGGCATCTCCTATAGAACTTCGGTATACCTCTCCCTGCGGCTTAGGCCGTACCATACTCCTGCGGTTCCAGGAAATTAGCGACGCCGATCACCAGCACCGGGCTGGCCGGCGCATTCTTTTGTCTCGATGACGAGCGTGGGAGCTTCCATGAGCAAGCGGACCTTGGTTCTGAGCTTCGTTCTTCTGATGTGTGCGGCGCCTTTATTTGCGCGCCCCAAGACCGATGTGCTGGTCATGAAGAACGGCGATCACCTGACGTGCGAGATCAAGGGGCTCGAGGACGGCGTGCTGTACGCCAGCTTCGACTACATCCTGAGCACCCAGTCGGTGCAGTGGTCGAAGGTAGCGTATCTCGAGAGCAAGCAGCTGTTCATCGTGAAGACTGTCGACGGCTCCGTCTACACAGGTACGCTCAGCACGGTGGAAACCGACGAGAAGCGGCCGCTCGAGATCAAGGTAGTCGAGTCTCCGGAAAAGCAGACGGAACTGCCGCGCAAGGAAGTGGTGCAGATGAACCAGACCTCGGAAAAGTTCCTGCAGCGTTTCAGCGGCGACCTGGATTCAGGCATCATCTATTCGAAGGGCAATCAGACCACGCAGTACAGCCTGGGCGCTGACTTGACGTATCTGCGCGAGCGCTGGTCAGGCACAGCCAGCTACAACTCCACCTTATCGAGCAGCAGTGGTACGAGTTCGGCCGCTACCCGCAATCAGCTGAACTTCATGGGAGTGCGTCTGCTTCGATGGAACAACTGGTTCTATACCGGGCTTGGCACTTTTCTGCAAAGCTCTGAGCAGGAGATCCAGTTGCAGAGCAACATTGGCGCCGGCGTTGGCTATTATTTCAAGAACACGAACCGCTCCACCATCGCATTAATTGGCGGCGCCGCATGGCAGAGCACGAACTACAAAGAAGCGATACCACCGGTGCCGACGCAGAACGTTGCGGCGGCGCTCATTGCCACCGAGATGAAGTTCTTCAAATTCAACAAGACGAACCTGAACCTGACGCTGAGTGCTTTTCCGGCGCTATCCGAGCCCGGGCGCATTTACGTGAACACGAACGCAACGTACTACATCAAGATCACCGGCGACCTGTCGTGGAACGTGTCGTTCTATGGCAACTGGGACAACCAGGCGCCGGCACACTTCTCCGGCAGCGATTACGGGACGAGTTCGGGGCTGAGTTATAGCTTTGGGCTGAAGTGAGAAAGCGCCGTAGGCGCGTCACAGGATAGCCCAGCCGTTCACGGCTGGGTACGAGTGTTACATAGAGTCGAGTGCCGTAGGTACGACACCGGACGGAGTGCCCATTCAGGCGAGAGTGTCGTGCCTCCGGCACTTTTACGCTGGGGCGCTGCATCCCCGCCGTGAACGGCGGGGCTAACTTGTGGCGCGCTCACCGCGCTACGGTCCATACAAAAACAGCATCGCGTCGGGCAGCCGCTTCGACCATTCGGCCTCATTATGCTCGCCACCTTCCTCGATCACCACTTTGAGACGCGTCGGTCCCAATCCCTCCTTTCGCAAATCGGCTTCCAGATCCTCCACCAGCTTTACGGCGTCGGCGCTCTGCTGAGGGTCTTTCAAGTCTTCCTTCGTGCCGATCCCGACATAAACCTTGCGCGGAAGTTCTCTCGCCTTCTGCACATCTTTCAACAACTGGCCGTCGCCCACCCACAAGGGCGGACTTTCCAGCAGCAGATGGCCGAACGATGCAGGATACTGCAGCGCGGTATAGAGCGCGATCACCGCGCCATAAGACGAGCCGCCGATGCCCGTGTTCATGGCTCCGCGCGATATGCGGTAGCGCTTCTCGATGAAGGGCTTCACCTCGGTCATCACGAAGCGTGCGTATTCCTTGCCGTGTACGTTTTTCTCGTCGGTCACGTTGTCGTGGGTGTTGCGCGCATCGGGATAGGGCAGGTACTCGGAGCTGCGCTGGTCGCCGCCGTTGTCGATGCCGACGACAAACATTGGCGGAATTCTGAAGCCGCCGACGAGATGCTCGACTGTTTCGTCCATGTGCCACTCGCCTGCGTGAGCGGTCGCTTCGTCGAAAAGATTCTGGCCGTCCTGCATGTAGAGCACGGGATAGCTGCGGCCGCGATTGTGCGGCGAGAAGTAATTTGCCGGCACCAGCACGCGCAACATGCGTGTCGAGTGATAGATCCTGCTTTCGAGCGGGACAATCTCTAGCCACCCGATGACGGTGTGGTCCTTGTCGAAGGACGTGATGGTGGTGATGCCCGGCTCTTGTCCAGGAACGCTCTTTGGCTTTGACTTGTGTGGTTGTTGAGCGGCGAGCGGAAGCAGGAGAAGGAAGAGCAGGATTGCGGTGGCAAGGCGCAGCATCACATCAGATTAGCAAAGGCGGCGGGATTCTTTATTGCAGCTTGATGAACGACGGCTTGCCTGCTCCGACCGATGGCCGACAGCCGACAGCCGACAGCTACTCGATAATCGCCAGCGTGTCTCCGGCGTTCACGGCCGAGCCTTCCGACGCCAGGATCTTCTGCACCGTGCCATCCTTGGGTGACTTCAATTCGTTCTGCATTTTCATGGCTTCCATGACGATGACGCCCTGGCCAGCCTTGACCTCCTCGCCTTCGGAGACCATGATGCGCACGATCTTTCCGGGCATGGGAGCCTTGATCTTCTGCGGTCCGGCCTCAGCACCTGCGACCGCGCGACGCGTCTTCAGCGAGCGCGGGTCCTGCACATCGACGGCATAGCGGGCACTGCCGATGACCATGTGAAGCTCGCCTTGGAGCGAGCGCTCGCGCTTCACTTCGTAAGCCTTGCCGCCCACCAGTACGGAGAGGACATCGCGTGCCGTGAGTTCGGCGTCAACGTCAATTTCCTGGCCGTCCACTTTGCAGTGCCAGGTCTTCTCGCCGCGGGTCAGTTCGACTTGATGCGTTTTGTTGTCGACTACTACGTCGTAGGTCATAGGAAGCTCTTAGCAATTAGCAATTAGCAACAGCTATTAGCGCTCTCTCAGCGCTTCCACCCGCGCGGCTCGTTTCCAATTCGACGGTGCCGGAGACGCATTCCCATTGGTCGCGCCGCTGCCGTTGGGCAATGTCGCCTTGGGCTCCATGCTCGCAAACAGGGCTGCGCCCACGGCCGCGATCATGGGCCGACGAACATCGGTTTCATTCGAGGGCTTGGTCAGCAAGCGGTCGAGAAAGCCGGTGTCGAGTTTGCCGGCCTGGAACTCCGGATCTTTCAGGATGCGCCGGAACAGCGAGATGTTTGTCTTGATGCCGCCAACGAAGTACTCATACAGAGCGCGCAGCAGGCGATGCGTGGCCTGATCGCGCGTCTCGCCGTAGCCCACCAGCTTTGCCAGCAACGGATCGTAGTCGAGTGGGACGGTCCAGCCTTCGTACATGCCGCTGTCGCGGCGAATGCCCGGTCCGGACGGCGAGATCAGCCGCGTGATCATGCCCGGCGACGGGAAGAAATTGTTGTCGGGATCTTCGGCGTAGATGCGGCACTCGATGGCGTGCCCGCGCAGCTTGATGTCTTCCTGCTTGAACGGTAGCTTCTCGCCGGCGGCAATGTGTAGCTGCAGATGTACGAGGTCGAGCCCGGTGACGAACTCCGTAACCGGATGCTCGACCTGGAGCCGCGTGTTCATCTCCAGGAAGTAGAAGTTGCGGTCCTGATCGACGAGGAACTCCACTGTGCCGGCGTTGAAGTAGTTTGCGGCCTTGCCGACGCGCACCGCTACCTCGCCCATGCGGCGTCGCATGTCTTCATCGACGATCGGTGAAGGCGCTTCTTCCAGCACCTTCTGATGACGGCGCTGCACCGAGCACTCGCGCTCGCCTAGATAGACGACGTTGCCGTGCTCGTCGCCGAAGATCTGCATCTCGATGTGGCGCGGATTGATGATGAGTTTCTCGAGATAAACTTCGTTGTCGCCGAAGGCGCGTTGAGCTTCGCTGCGCGCGTTCTCATAGGCCGAGCGAAGTTCCTCGCGCGATGCCACCATGCGCATTCCCTTGCCGCCGCCACCCGCTGCCGCTTTCAGCATCACGGGATAGCCGATCTGCTCGGCCAGTCGCTCGGCTGCATCGAGTTCAAGTCCGCGCTCTGAGCCCGGAACAAAAGGCACGCCCGCCTTCTTCATATTTTGCCGGGCGCGCGTTTTCGAGCCCATCATCTCCATCGACTCCGGCGATGGACCGATGAACTTCACGCCGGCATCGCGACAGGCGCGCGCGAAGTTTGCATTCTCCGAGAGAAAGCCGTAGCCGGGATGGATGGCTTCGGCGCCGCTGCGCTTGGCAACATCGAGAATCTTGGCGACATTCAGATAGGACTCGCTCGCCGTGGCCGGTCCGATGTGGTAGGCGTAGTCGGCCTTGCGCACGTGCAGCGCCTTGCGATCGACATCGGAGAAGACGACCACCGACTCGATACCCATTTCGCGCAAAGCACGAATGATGCGGACGGCGATCTCGCCGCGGTTGGCGATGAGCACGCGTTTGAACATAGATGCCTCAACAGCGCCGGCCTGCCAGGCAAAAAGCGGCGCCGCTTACAGAATGTTCTGCGGAGACACGGGCGGAATTGGGCGGCAAACGCGCACATCCACAGAAACTTGGATTCTACTGCATTGGTCACCGCCGGCGAGTGCGAATGTCACCGTAGGCTGTGACGCGACTTTCGGAGCCTCAGGGAGGGTCGACAACTGCGGTTTGTTAGACTTCCAATACTCAACTCTGGCGGGGGATACTCGTGCGAAACAAGCAAATGACCTGGACGTTCGGTGCGGTTGCGACGATTGCGATGCTTTGGAGTGGCGTGCTGGTAGCTGGGCGCGCACAAAGCGCGGCGGCAACCGGCCCCACCGCCGTGCAGAAGTTCAAGAACATCCAGGTGCTGAAGGACATTCCCGCCGACCAGTTGATTCCGTCCATGCAGTTCATCTCCGCTTCGCTGGGAGTCGAGTGCGACTTCTGTCACGTCGAGAACGCCGGCAAGATGGAGTTCGACAAGGACGACAAAGAGACAAAGAAGACCGCGCGCAAGATGATGGAGATGATGTTCGCCATCAACAAGAACAATTTCGACGGCGAGCGCGAGGTCACCTGCAATACGTGTCATCGCGGCGCGGTGCATCCGCAGGCGATTCCCGCCATCCTGGCCGAGCGACCGAAGCCCGAGGCCGAGCCGAAGCATGAGCACGCGATGAAGCTGGCCGACATGCCTTCCGGGGCACCGGTCCTGGCGAAGTATATCGACGCGTTAGGTGGTACGGCGGCGCTTGGCAAAGTCAGTTCGCGCGTGGAGAAGGGAAAAGCGCTGGTGCCGGACGGCCCAGCCATGCCAATCACCATCTACACCCAGGCACCGGACAAGCGAGTCTCCGTGATGCACACGCCTAGAGGCGAAAGCGTCACCGCTTACAACGGCCAGGGAGGCTGGCTGACGTTCCCTGGGCGTCCGTTGCGCCCGATGTCGTCGGAAGATGAGATGGCGGCAAAGATCGACGCCGAGTCTTTTTATCCCAACCTGCTGCAGCAGCAGTTTACGGAGCTGAAGCTGAAAGATACGGCGGCCAAGGTCGGCGAGCACGAGACCAACCTGGTGCTCGGCATCAACAAGGGTCAGCCGCCGGTGGAGTTCTACTTCGACAAGAGCTCCGGCCTGCTGGTGCGCATGGTGCACTACGTGAACACGCCGCTTGGCTTGAATCCGATCCAGGTCGACTTCAACGATTACCGTGCCGTGGATGGCGTGAAGACGCCGTATCGCTGGACGCTCGCGCGGCCCAGTGGGGCCTTCACGATTCAAATCGATGACGTGCAGCAGAATGTGCCCATCGAAGCGTCGCGCTTCGAAGAGCCGAAGTCTTCGCCGACCCCTGCCGCCGGCGCTGCGGCTCCTGGACCTGACTCGCATCCAATGCCGCAGTCCGCACCGCAAGGTCCAAAGCCGCCGCAGAACTCGGTGCCCCCGGGCGCATCGTCGGCGCCTTCACCGGGAACGATGTAGCTCCTGTGCTCGGGATCCGGATGACGTAGCTGCGATGGCGGCAGGTGTCTCAACGGCACAGTGTGGCAATTTTCAACAGCCACCAATCAACGAAAGTAGCACTCTGGCCCGGCACGCCGGTTCGACACGACCGGGCCGCTCCCTCATACCTTCACTGTGAACCGAAGTGCGCGTCGTGCAGGCGCTTGTGTGGGGCAGCGTCCGCGCGGGTTCGCGCGCTATGCTGTGCGGACCTGTGGTTCACCGTTCGAAGGAGGCAATATGAAAGCACGTTTGAGTCTCAGTGTTTTTCTGCTGATGACGGTAGTCATGATCGGTTCTGCCCTTGCCGATAACGGGGGCGGCAACAACTATCTCGCACTCGGCGACAGTGTCACATTCGGTTATATCGACAATGCGGGATATGAATACCTTTACCCAGAGAACTTTGTAGGCTACACCGATTACCTGGGGATAGCTTCGAGATTGGATGTGGTGGATGGCGCCTGCCCCGGGGAGACGACCAGCAGCTTCCTCTCATCCACCGGCGAAGACAATGGATGTCGAGCCTATCGTGCTGCCTTCCCACTGCACGTGAGGTACACATCGACACAGCTCGACTTCGCGACGAACTATCTGCGTCGCTATCGCGGCACCCGGTTGGTCACCATCAACCTTGGGGCCAATGACGGACTTCTGCTGGAGGAGCACTGCAATTACGATCCAACCTGCATTCAGAACGGATTTCCGCAACTGCTGGCGACGGTGGCTGCCAACATGAATACGATTCTGTCTGCGCTGCGCGGAACTGGTTATCGAGGCACGATCGTGGTTGCCAATTACTATTCGCTCGACTACACGGACCAGGGGCAGACCCAGCTCACGGCCGGGCTGAATCAGGCGATCACCTCGTCGGCCGCGACGTATAACGCCCAGGTTGCCGATGTATTCTCTGCCTTTGCTGCTGTCGCGTTTGCTAATCCGCTGGCGCAAGGCAAGACCTGCGTTGCGGGATTGTTGAATAACAGCAATCCGGCACAGAGCCCACCCGTATGCGACGTACATCCCAGCCAGTCGGGCCACAAGCTGTTTGCGCTGACGGTACTGAATGCTTATCACTCGCACCACTAGCTGGATCGCACAATTTTTGCGGCGCGAAAAGATCAAGGCCGGATCGGGCGATCCGGCCTTTTCGCTTCGACGGTACTGCTGTTGAGAGATGCTGGACTAGCTTGGACCGATATAGGGCAGGGAAGCTGTGATCATTGCATCGCCGATAATCACGTCCAAGCCTAATGGCAAGCCGTAGATGTTGATCTGATTGACCACCAATTCCACGCTGCGCGTTTCTACGCCATAGTTGGGATAGTAGAAGTAGATGATCCGCTTCAGATAGAGCGTGCCCAGGCCGGCAAGCGGTATCGCCGTATTCGCAGGCACGTCGTCGGTGATCTCAGGATGTCCGGCGACCGAGATGCCAAGCAACGAATCCTGTCCGCTCAGCGTGATGTTGCGGTCCTGATCGACGTAGGCATCGACTTGCCCTCGCATGACGCTGGCGGTGACCAGTCCGTTGAGCAGATTGAGTCCCTGGATGGTCGAGGTGTTCTCGCCGCTGTCAAACGTGGGCTCCAGTGTCGACTCCACCGTGTCGGTCAGCGTGCCGGTAGTGAGAACGCTCGGCAGGTTGAGACCGACTTGCGTGTTGGTCACGACGTTGCCGCCTGTACTGGAGCACGGCAGCACCTCCGGCGCGGTGGGTGAAGATGCGAGCAGGCTTCCGATTACCTGTGTTCCATACGAATCACCGGCGATAATGCCCGGCCCCTGCTCGTTGTACATTCCGCTGGTCGCGTTGGAGACGACAACCTGCGTGCCCACTTGCAATCCCAGCAGATTGCCTACCGTGATGTTCACATGAATCATGTTGACGGTCATGGTCGCGTTCGAGGCGCCGATGTTCGGGATCTGTTCATTCAGCACGACATATCCCAGCAGCGGCAGACTGATCCGCGTGTTGGGAGCGACGTTGCCGTTGTAGACGTGCCCGAGGACCACCAGGTGGTTGAAGTTCGATCCGTCGGCATTGACCTGGAAGTTGCCGTCGTTATCCATGGTCGTGGTGCTGACTGCGGTGATGGCCTGGGCGCTGATAAGGCCGCCGAGCAAGCTGATGGAGGCGGTGCTTGCCTGCGCTTGTGCGATTTGCGAGTTGTCGGAGACGGAGGTGTTCACCGCTCCTCCACTGACCAGGCCGAGGACATTCACTCCGGTCGCGGTCGCCGACGCAGACAGCGGTTCGTCGGCGGTACCGCAGTTGCCGGCCAGCGCATTCAAGCCGGTCAGCGAGGTCGGCGCGGTCTGGCCAACAATGATGGTGTTTCCGACGAAGGCGTACGTGCCGTAGGCAGACGGTAGATAGGTCTGCGTGTAAGTACCCTGGGCGAATGTGTTGACGGGCGCAATTGCAATGATCATCAGCAGCGCAAAGGCTACAGCGAGCAGGCGAGTGGCCGGCGGCTGAAACCGTGAAGCATTTCTCGTGGGCGTCATGTAATGTCTCCTTGGATTTTGCTGACTTCAGGGCCGGGTCGCCTCAACTCGTGCGAACGTGAGACAGGGAACAGGCTTGCGGAATTGGCCAGTCGAGTTGAGGACTTTCGCGAGAGGAAGTCTTAAGGCGGAGCGCGTTCTTGCAGAAGCCGCAACGGACGCAGCTTTCCACACGCGAGGGAAATGGCGGCCAGATTCAAACCAAGCACCCCGTCTTCACGATGTGCGGTCGTGAAGTTCATCTACTTGGATCGGACCAGCGCAGGCCTTCGGAGTAAGGCCTGCATACAGCAAGAGCTGGTCCGAACTTTAAAAGTCTCGCTTACCCGGCCGAGGGTTGGACGGAATGCCGGTGAAGTTAGTTACCACAATGTCGGATACGACATTGTCGGATACCAGTGAGCAGCACTATACACCTTGGAGAGGCAGGGGTTCAGATTTTTCGCTGCAAAAATCATGTGAAGCATCATGGTGCCGCAGCTTGTTTGTGCCATTACCGCACCGGCGCAAGTAATAAGTACGAGCTTTGGCACGCAGCAAAAAGCCCCTCCTTGCGGAGGGGCGAAGCAGAGCCAAGTGCGTTGTATTACTGCGTGCTTTCCGTGGTGATGATGCCGGTCGGTCCGGCCTTTTCGGCCTTCGCTTTCTTAACCGCCATGGTCTTGTCGACCCACTCGTCGGCGGTCTTCAGATCGGCCTTGCGCGCGTCCGGATTATCGCATTCGTACTCGGCGCGCTGGCGATAAAGCAGGTTCAGGTAAGCCATCGCATCGTCGTAGTCGGGACGAATCTCAAGCGCCTTCTGCAGGTTCTTGATGCCGTCTTCCACCTTCTCGGCGTTGGCGGTCTTCAGCGCATCGCAAGCCTTTTTGTCCTTCAGCTCGTCGGTCGGCTTCAGTCCCAACTCGGCACGAGCTTTCTGGTCCGGCTGGTAGGCCTGCATCCAGTCGATGACGGCCAGCGAGTAGTAAGTCTCGGGATCGTTCGGATCGAGCGCGACGATCTTCTCGTAATACTCCTTGGCCTGATCGAATTTCTTCTGCTGGAAATACATCGAGGCGATGCCCTTCAAGCTATGGATCTGCTGCTCCTTGGGAGGATGCAGGTCCAGCACCTCCTTGAAGGTATCGATAGCTTGCTCGGCGTAGCGATTGTTATCGGGCGAATCCGCGCCCGGAATGTACTGTCCCATGTACGCAGTTGCCAGATAAAGGCGAGCGTTGGTCAAGGAAGGATCAAGTTCAACCGCGTTCTTAAAATGTTCGATTGCGTCTTCGTACTTTGCGTTCTTATAAGCCAGGACGCCCTTGTTCAGTTGATCGCGCGCTCTCAGCTTGTTGCAGCCGACGGTTGAGAGGAGCGCGAGCAGAACAGCAAGTACCGTCAGTACCCGTCCGCTCTTGTTCATGTTTGATGTCACTCTCCGTTGCGTTGTCCGGGTCCCGTCAGCGGCGGGACGCGCGTTGCGCCCCGCGGCTTGAGGGAAGAGGAGTGTAGCCCGAATCACGTTCCTATGCTGCCCAGCGTCGTGCGACGCCGGGGTACTACCCGCCGGCTTCGATCTTGGCGGTAATGAGTCCTACTTTGTCGACACCCGAAGCGTGTGAGATGTCGATTACCTGCGCGACATCGTTGAAGGGCAGGTCGGTATCAGCCTTGACGAACATAACTTTCTCAGCGCGGGTCTTGAAGATGTCCGTCAGACGGCCCTGCAAGTTCTCCCACGTTACGTCGTCCTGGTTGATCTTGAGCGCCGGCCGGTCGCCGGGCCCCTTGAGGACCTGCACTACGATGGTGCGCGTGTCCGATGGCGGTGGCGTCTTGTCCTTGGGCGGCTGCGGAACCAGTGCATCCAGCCCCTTCGGAGTCAGTGGCGTGATCACCATGAAGATGATCAGCAGCACCAGCAAGACGTCAATCAGCGGGGTTACATTGATATCGGCTGAGGGCCCGCTGGACCCTCCCATTGCCATTCCCATAGCTAACTCCTACTGGCCGCCAGCGCCCGAGGTCGCGCCTGTCGGCGGCTTCTCGTTTGCTGGAGACGTTGTCTTTGTCTGCTCGGTCAACAAACCCACATCGTCCACGCCTGCGGAGCGAACGTTATCTACCACGTCCACCACGCTGCCGTACTTGGCGCGCATGTCCGCACGGATGAAGACCGTTTTGTCGGTTTTATTCGCCAGACGGTCTTTCACCTTGTTGGTCAGTTCATCCAGGGTGACGCGGTCGGTGCCGAAGTAAATCTGTCCGTCGCGCATGACCACGACGAGCAGCGCATCATCCTTGTCGGCGTCAGGCATGGGCACAGGATTATTCACCTTTGCCATGTCGACGCTTACGCCCTTCTGCAACATAGGCGTGATGACCATGAAGATGACCAGCAGCACCAGCATCACGTCGACCATGGGGGTCACGTTGATGTTGGAGTTTACTTTTCTTCCTTCATCGCGTACTGCGAGTGCCATATGTTCAACCTCCCATCGGCTGGATCAGCCTCAGCTGCTATGCCGAGCCTTCTCCAGTTACCGACGAACGCTCCGGCGCTTCAGGAAGTAGTCGATCAGCTCGCTGGAGCTGTTGTCCATTTCCACGTCGAAAGCCTCCACCTTGCCGGTGAAGTAGTTGAACATCATGACGGCCGGGATGGCGACGAACAATCCGACGGCGGTAGTTACCAGAGCTTCTGAAATACCTCCGGCAACCGCGCCCAGACCGGTAGCCTTCTGGGTCGAAATTTCCTTAAACGCGTTCAGAATGCCGACCACGGTACCGAACAGTCCGACGAACGGAGCTGTGGCGCCGATGGTAGCCAGGCCGCCCAATCCGCGCTTCAGTTCAGCGTGGACGATCGCTTCGGCACGCTCCAGAGCGCGCTTGGAGGCTTCAATCTGCTCGCCCGGAATGTCGCTGGAATCGCCGTGGGCCTTGAATTCCTGCAGGCCGGCGGTGACAACCTTGGCCAGGTGGCTCTTCTTGTTGCGCTCGGCAACTTTGATAGCTTCTTCGATCTTGCCTTCGCGCAGGGCGCCGGCGACCGCGGGAGCAAAGGCGCGTGACTGCTTGCGGGCAGCGCTGAACGCCATTGCACGATCAATCATCACGCCGATAGACCAGCCCGACATGATGAACAGGATAACGACGACGATCTTGGCCAGAATACCCATCTGCTTCCACAGCGAGACGGGATCCCAACCTACGGAAGCCTCCTGGAAGATCCAGGAAGCAGCCGTGGGTACATGGCTGAGAGCATAGGCAGCATAATTAGCTAGGAACATGAGTTGACTTTTCCTCCTCGGAACTTTCGGTTACTGCAGAACGCTTGGCTCCTGCGGTGTTGCAAGCCGTAAGCCCAAAAACGCGGGGAACCGGGCTTATTTGGCTGGGGTGCAGATTTCCTGCCGTACATCAAACCGGGGGAGCTACCCCGAACAGCAGCCCCGGTCTGAATCTTAGATGCAAAATTCCGCTCGTTGCGAAACGACTACTCGCCACCCGACAAGCTGAAATTCACATTGATGGTGGTTTCCACCTCCACCGGCTCACCGTTCAGGTAATAAGGCTTGTATTTCCATTCCTTAACGGCTTCCAGCGCGGCGTTGGTCAGCATCGGATGTCCGCTGACCACATGCAAGTTTTGAATACTGCCGTCCTTGCCGATCAGGGCGGACAGCACCACCGTCCCCTGAATACGCGCCTGCTTTGCCAGCGGCGGATATTGCGGGGTGACTTTATGGACCAGCAGTCCCTGGGAAACGCCCTGCGAAACGCGAACGCGCTGCGGGGTCGCAACTTTCGGCACTGCCGTAGGGACGCTACTCATCACACTACCCAGAACGCCACCCATAGTGCCTCCGGGAACTCCGCCCGGGACACCACCTACAACGCCGGCCGGTCCGGCTGACGGTGGCGGTTCGTCTTCTTTAATCATCTGAATTTTTTTCGGAATAGCCGTCGGCGTGCGCAGCTGGCCATTGTCCAACTCGCTTTGAATCTTTTTGACCACGACGGGCGCGGCGGCTGGCGGGGGTGGAGGTGGCGGCGGTGGCGGCGGTGCCGTGATCATCGTCATGAGCTGTTTGGTAGGCAGCGCTTCCGTAAAAATCAACGGCAGCAATACCAAAATGCCCAGGAACAAAAACTCCAGTATGAAGGAGATGACCGTGGTCGCCCCACGCTTGGTCTTGATCCTGCCTCCCGATTCTACGAGGCTGTCTTCAAACATACCTGTGTCTCCGAAGAACTCTCTCGATTACTTAGACACCGACTTTTTGGAATTTGTGCCCTAAAAAGCGAACTAGCTGCTCGAAAAAACTCGGGCCCCGGACTGCGGTAGACGAAGAGTGGCGGCCAGCAGACGGCGAGCCGCAGTATACACCCCGCAAACCCAGTTGCACAGATCGCGGTGAAGCCTGCCCGGGAGGCCTGCTAAACCATGACCGCAAGGGAAGATACAGCAGAAGTACAGGGGATAGGGGCCTGGGGATTGGGGATAGTTCACAGATCGGATGTCCGACTAAGGTATGGAGCATCGAAGCTGCTGCTTCAACAGCGCCGGTAGTCCCTAACCCCTAGCCTCTATCCCCTAGCCCCTGCCTTTTACGCCTTTACCTTAACTTTCGCCTTCGGACCGGCATTTCCGCGGGCTGCCGGAGCCATCTTCTCGGCTGCGATCTGTCCCGCTTTCCTGCCCCGCCAATCCTGATAAGCCACCAGCATTGGGGCGGCAACCGCGATCGACGAGTACGTTCCGACCAGAATTCCAATCACCAGCGCCAGTGAAAACCCGCGCAGCACCTCGCCGCCAAACACATACAGCGAGAGCACCGTCAGGAACGTCAGGCCCGAGGTCAGAATGGTTCGGCTCAGGGTCTGGTTGATGCTCCGGTTGACGATGTCGGACAGGTTCTCACGCCGCATCAGCTTCAGGTTCTCGCGGATACGGTCATATACGACGATGGTGTCGTTCATCGAATAGCCGATTAGCGTCAGGATGGCGGCGATGACCGTCAGACTGATCTCTTTATTGAGCAGCGAGAAGAAGCCCACGGTGATGATGGTGTCGTGGAAGCAGGCGACGACCGCGCCAATACCGTAAATCAGCTCAAACCGGAACCACAGGTACACCAGCATGCCGGCCAGCGAGTAGAGCGTGGCCATGATCGCCTGGTGCCGCAACTGCGAGCCGACCTGCGGGCCGACGATCTCGACGTTGCGTACCACGAATCCCGAGGTGAAGAAGTCCTGCTGCAACGTGGAGACAACCTCTGCCGGGACAATGCCGTTCAGCTCGTCGACCGAGTTCAGGATGCCGCCGCGCTGCTTATTGCGGAAGTCGTCGATCTGGTGAGCGATCGCCGAGTAGCGCTGTTCGGCGTCAGTGCCGAGATGCATCGGGTCCTTCTGCATCAGGTACAGCTCGAGCGTGGCCGCGCCGGTATTGTTCAGGTCCTGCTTGCCGGTCGAAGCCGCGGGCTCAAGGGCACGGATGATGGTGTTCTTGCCCTGATCGAGCGCGGACTCGCTGGTCTCCTGGATTCCGAGGTCAACCAGGACTTCGTTACCGGAGGGCGGCCCGAAATTCTGGATCTTCGGGTCTTTGAGGCCGGCATGATCCATCTGGTGACGGATCTGGTCGAGGTTCGGCGTCTGCGCGAACTTGACATAGACCAGGGTTCCGCCGCGGAACTCGACGCCCAGCGGAATGCCGTGCCAGAAGAAGATGGAACAAAGTCCGGCGACGCTGAAGATCAGCGAGAAGGCAAGGAAGTACCACTTCTTGCCCAGGAAATCGATGTTGGTATTACGAAAAAATTCCACGCTAATCCCTCAAAACATTTTTCAACCACAGAGACACAGAGACGCAGAGGTTTTCAAAATTAAGTTCGGCAAATCATCTATATCGCCGGGAAAGAAGCCAAAACCGCATCGATGTTCAAAGTTCTTCCCCTCTGTGCCTCTGTGTCTCTGTGGTGAATGAAATCCGTTAAATGCTGAGTGCTTCGCCGCGCTGATGACGGTTCAGGATCGCCTCGAAGATCACGCGCGACACAAACACCGCGGTGAACAGGTTTGCCAGCAAACCGACGCTCAGCGTTACCGCGAATCCGCGCACCGGTCCGGTTCCGAACAGGAACAGGATGACCGCGGAAACGATGGTCGTAACGTGCGTATCCAGAATCGTTGTCCAGGCGTGAGCGAAGCCCTGGTCCACGGCCGACGACGGCGTCTTGCCGTGTCGCAACTCTTCACGTATTCGCTCGAAGATCAGCACGTTCGAGTCGACGCCCATACCGACGGTCAGGATCACTCCGGCAATTCCCGGCAATGTCAGCGTTGCTCCGCTGAAGCCCAGGAACCCAAGCAGGATAACCAGGTTCAGGAACAGCGCCAGGTCGGCGTTAATGCCCGCCGCGCGGTAGTAAATCAGCATGAAGACCATGACGGCGACCATGCCGATGACGGCTGCACGCACGCCTTCGCGAATCGAATCGGCACCGAGCGACGGACCGACGGTCACTTCCTGCAGGTACTTGATGCTGGCCGGGAGCGCGCCCGAACGCAGCGTCAGAGCCAGGTCCTGGACTTCCTGCGGGGTAAACGAGCCGGTGATGCGGCCCTGATCGTGAATCTGCTCCTGGATGGTGGCCACCGACTTCACGCGGCCATCGAGCACCACGGCGAGCTTGTCGTTGATGTGCGAGCCGGTGAAGGCTGCGAAGCGGCGTCCACCTTCGCCCGTCAGGGTGAAGTTCACGTCGGGACGGCCGTTTTCGTCCTGGTTGCCGTCAGCGCCGCGCAAATCGCTGCCGCTGACTGCCGAGGTCTTGCTGATCAGCCAGTAGGCTTCCTGATCGCTCTCATCCGGCCCGTGCGAACCGGTGACGCCCTTCATCAGCACTGCGTTGGCGGGAAGCACGCCGTTGTTGGCCTGCATGGCCGCCTGCTCGCTCGGATAGGGACCGCTGATCGCCTGCCGGATTTCCAGCATGGCGGTTGACTGCATGATCTCTTTCACGCGCGCCGGATCGTCGACGCCGGGCAACTGCACCAGGATCTGGTAGTCGCCGAGCCCGTGCTCCTGAATGACCGGCTCCGACACACCGAGCTGGTCAATTCGGTTGCGAATGGTCTCGATCGCCTGCTGTACCGCCTTCTTCTTGATGTCGAGCGCGGTGGAGGGCTTCATGGTCACCGTCCACATATCCTGCGCGCCCGAGTTCAGCTCGTAGTCGCTGCCAATCTTGTCGGTGACGACCCTGCGCAGATCGGCGGTCGCGGTCGGCGGTACACCCTTGATGTCGATGACCTCAGGATGATTCTGCGGGTCGGGCTTGGAAATATCGCCGTAGGCGACATTGGCCGACTTCAGCGATTCCTTCAGCCGCTCGACGGTGCGATCGGTGTCGGCGTTGATGGCGTCGTTGACCTGCACCTGGAGAATCAGGTGCGTGCCGCCCTTCAAATCAAGGCCGAGATGGATGCGCTTGGTAAGAGAATCCTTCAGACCCTGGCCGCTGAAGCTGCTGGGCAGACCGATGATGCCGAACAGGAAAACGATCAGCACGGCAACGATCAAAACTGTTTTCGCGAGGAGGTTCTTGTTGTTCATGAGTTAACAGCAACCCTTAAGAAGAAGACTTTTCGCCCTCGTTGGTGGTCAGCGTGACCACGGAGGCACGGGTAACTTCCATCTTGATGTTATCGGGAGGAATCCGAAGGACGATCACGTCGTCTTTCAACGACAGGACAGTGCCGGTGAGGCCGCCGCTGGTGACGACCTTATCGCCCGACTTGATCTGCGACAGCATCGCCTGCCACTTCTTCTGGCGGCGCTGCTGGGGCATGATCAACAGGACGTAGAAGATTGCGAAGATCGCAACCATCATCAGGATAGGAGCCGAACCGGCGATACCACCCTGAGCGAACAAAGCTGCCAATCGAACCATTTTGACTTTCGTGACGCGGCGCCTCAAGGGCGATTGCGCGACAAACAAATTTCCAGAGCACTACTGTGACGCTGCCGCCTGCTCAAGGCAAATTACGGCAACGGCATACTCCATCCCTCGCGTCCGGGGCACTGTGGGATGTTCGGGGACTTCCGACTGACCACCAGGAACTCTGACTGGTAGAGCCGGCCTTCAGGCTTGCGTTCGGCGCGCCAAGTTGACCATCATCAGCGGCTTGCTGAACGCAGGCCTCAAGGCCTGCTCCACCCAGGCTGGAACGCCCTCGCTTGCGAGCGCGATCTCAGAAGGTTTTTCCCTGATTCATTATTCTATCGCGCTTTTCCACAAACCGGCAGCCCTACAGGCGCAATTCTCGCATCCGCTCAGGTGACCCACTTAGCGCAAACTGCGGGAAAATCCTATCCTCGCGAACTTTGCTCGGACTCGGGAGCGAGATGAGGTGCCCGGATGCCGGCGAGAAACCTCGCAAATTCCTGGCGCTGTATAGCTTCGCGCACCCTCCGCATGGTGTCAAGGTAATAGGCCAAGTTGTGTATGGTGTTCAGCACCTGCGCCAGCAATTCGTTCGACGCATACAGATGTCGCAGGTAGGCACGAGAGTAGCGCGCGCACACCTTGCATCCGCAGGCGGGATCGAGAGGGCCTTCATCATCGGCGAAGCGCGCGTTCTTGATGGTGATGCGGCCCTCGGAGGTGAACAGCAGGCCATGACGCGCCGCGCGCGTGGGCAGCACGCAATCCATCATGTCGACGCCCTGCGCGACATAGTGCACGATCTCCTCCGGTGTGCCTACGCCCATCAGGTACCGCGGCTTGTCTTCGGGCAAGTAGCGGATCGCGTTGTTCACCATCTCGTAGGTCATCGGACGCGGCTCGCCAACGCTGAGTCCGCCGATAGCGTATCCCGGGAAAGTCGATCTCGACGGTGCGCTGCGCCGACTCGCGACGGAGGTCAGGGAACATGCCGCCCTGCACGATGCCGAAGAGGGTTTGTGTGTGACCTTCGTCCTGATCAGCCGAAATTGTTTCCTTCGAATACGCACTTGGACTGTCAATGAACCCACGGGTGCCCCGTTCTAGCCCATCTTCCGGGCTAGGGCGGGTCTTTTGACGTTGGTCAATTTGACTCTGCGAAGTTTGGTTTTGAAGGGGCGCGGCTTCAGCGTCCCCCTCTCGATCAACATCCCCCTCTGGAATTGTCGTCCCGAGCGGAGCAGCGGAGCTGCGGAGTCGAGGGATCTGCGGTCCTCCCCGCGACGAGATGAGCTTTGCGTCGTTGAAACCAAGGCACCTCATGCTTGTGCTCTTCGAAATACTTTTTGCTGCGCTCGGCCCAGCGCAGCGTCATCTCCATCGACGCTTTCGTCCGCGCGTACTCCGCCGGGTTCTCGGTACACTCGTCGAACGCCATGATGATGTCGGCGCCGAGCCCGATCTGCGCCGCCATCGCGCTCTCGGGGCTGAAGAAGTGCGACGAGCCGTCCAGGTGCGAGCGGAACATCACGCCCTCTTCCGTCACCTTGCGCAGATCGCTGAGGCTGAACACCTGGAAGCCGCCCGAGTCGGTGAGGATGGGCCTCTTCCACGCCATGAACTTCTGCACGCCGCCGAGTTTGCGAACCATCTCGACGCCGGGACGCAGGTACAGGTGATACGTGTTGTTCAGCAGAATCTGGACGCCAAGCTCTTCCAGCACATCCTGGGGCACGCCCTTGACGGTGGCGACGGTGCCGACGGGCATGAACACCGGCGTCTGCACGATTCCGTGCGGCGTGAAAAAACGTCCGGCGCGAGCTTTGTTCTCGCGGGCCTCGATGTCAAAGCGAAAAGCCATGTAGGGCGATTGTAAATGCGGGGAAACTCACCACAGAGACACAGAGGCACAGAGGCACAGAGAGGAAGAGGCCGGACCTCAGGTCTGCCCAGGAAGCTAACCTCTAACAAATTGTGATCCCGACCGGAGGCGGCCCGCTTTTGGCCGCCGGAGTGGAGGGACCTGCGGTTCGTCACGCAGTGAATCCAGCGCAAAGGAACCGCAGATCCCTCGACTCCGCCTTGCTGCGCTCGGGATGCAAGTGCAAGGGGGGATGAGCACCGGTAATAATGCAAAAATCTCTGTGTCTCTGTGCCTCGGTGGTGAACCTAATCGCTACTCTGGTAGATTTCTAGACATACTTCTGCAATCGAGATCTGGTATGGCAACCGAAAAAGCTTTCACCGGAGTTACTTTGCACGGGCTGCCCGTGCGTATTGCGCTGGAGTGGCCGTTTCATCGTTCCGAGGGTGGCAGCGACTGGTACGTCGTGCATGGCCGCGTCAGCCTGAACGATGGCGGCGAATTGCATGCCGACGTCGCTCTGAACCTCGCGCAAACCGTACGCGAAGCCCTGCAAGTCATCGACAGCGACCTGGCATTCTGGGTTGCGGTAAACACGGCGCGCAAGGCGCTCGACATCAAGCAGCTCGAGCTGCTGAAGTCGGGCAAGCGCCAGCCAGTGCCGGTGTCGAGCCGCTGCTACAGCATGCGCACTAAGCAGTTCGCGTTTGCCACCGTTAAGCCTGAAGAGATTGGCGAGTTCGTCGCGCGCAAGGTTTTCTGGGGCAGCGGGAAGGATCGCCAGCCGGTGCTCATCTCCGATCCGTGCGACGCGCAGTACCTGGGCGCGGCCGATCCCAACATCGTCGACAAGCTGCTGGCGGCGGCGAAGGACCTGGCCTCACGCGGCATGGTGGAACTGGAGGGCGATTACGCCCGCGCGACCGATGGTCTGCTGGCACAGTCGGAAATGTTCATCGCCGCCAAGGACCACGCGCTGGAAGAGCTGCATCTGAAGCACGCGTTCGAGCGGGCGTAAAAGGCTGCAGGGTCTCTAAAACGAATTGTCATCCCGAGCGAAGCGGAGTCGAGGGATCTGCAGTTCGGGTGCCCCGTTCTAGCTCTCTTTTGGCTAGGGCGGGTCTTTGAATTTTCACCCGAAAAGTCGTTCTTGAGTTACCAGAAAAAATCCCCGCCCTAGCCCAAAATCAGGGCTAGAACGGGGCACCCGCTTGGTCCTTTGTTAGACTGCGATTCCTACGCCGCGACAGCCGTCCGTCTCGCTTCCATTCCGTCCAGCACATGCCACAGCGATTGCGCTGCCTTTTCGGCGGCGTTCAGCGCGGCTTCGGCCTGCTCGGGATGCGCCGTCACTTCAGCGCTCAGCAGTTCCCGCCACACTTCCGAGTGCTCCACGTCGGCGAACTGATGCAGCTTGAAGTAGCCGCAGGTCTTGGCGTCTGCGCCATAGCGCCGCGCCAGCCCGTCAGCCTTCTCCTTCGCTACACGCGGAACCTGTGATTCGTACGCATAGAACGCAGCCAGAGCTTCGGCGGTCGCGCCTTCGCGAGCCACGCGCTGGAACTCGGCGACGGCTTCGCGAACTTCCGGCATTGTTTCGCGCTCACGAACTTCCCGGCGATCGGCGCCCATGCCTTCGGCGAAGTCGAGCCACAGCTCGCTGTGCGGACGTCCTTCGATCTCTTCGCCGCACAGATTGCGCAGCACGGCGCGGCGCTGCTCGCCATCTTCCAGGCGCGAGTGCAGAGCGCTCAGGTACGCCGGAAACGCCGCGACGTGATGGTAGTAGTCGCCGGCGTAGGCGCGGAGGTCTTCGCGCGTCAGCTCACCGGCAGTCCACGCTTTGTAATACGGATGGCAGAGAAGGTCATAGCGCGCAATGCGCTCCTCGAGCGCGGTCAGAAAAGCTTGCAAGTCCATGAATCACCCCACAAAAAATTTAGGCCCGAAAGGTGAGAACACTATACGGGAGGAGCGAGATAACAAACAAGGCGCGGGGCCGGAGTCACTTCTTGATCAGCACCAGCGGCGGCTTGGAAAGCAGCTTGATCCGCTTCGCTTGCGTTTGCGCCTCGGACACCTGCTTCGGCGTCATTTGGGCCGACAGTTTGTCCGCCAACGCTTTGCCATCGGCGCTTCCGAAATCGGCGGCGACCAGGTAATAGCTCAGCGCCTCCTGCCGATCCTGTTTGGTCCCGCGGCCTTGTTCATACATCTGGCCGAGGGCCATCACCGCTTCGACTTGTCCGCCAGCAGCCGCCTGCTCGTAAAACTTCCTCGCTTTGCCAATGTCCTGCGGAACGCCCATGCCTTTGTCGTACATGTACCCCATCTCGTAAACCGCAGGAAGATAGCCGAGGTCAGCGGAGCGCTTCAACCATTTCAGGCTTTCTTCTTTGTTTGCCGGAACTCCCAGGCCGCGGTCGTACATGTAGGCGACACGTTCGCAGGCGAGACCATCTTTAGCATTCGCGGCTTTCAGGTACAACTCCATAGACTTGCCGTAATCCTGTTTAATTCTCTCGCCAGTCTGGTAGGCCGTTGCCGTCAGCAACTCGCAGCGCGTCATCTGCGCCGAGGTGAATTCCTGACGCGTGCGCGTGATGGCCTCCTGCCCGCGCTCGTCTCCCGCATCGGCGGCCAGCGTGAACCAGACACACGCGTCCTGATCGCTGACGTTGACGCCGTCGCCGTTGTAATACGCCGCGCCGAGATTGAAGTAAGCCTTCGCGTATCCCTGCTTCGCTGCCCTCGCGAACCAGGGGATCGCTTTGGCCGGATCTTTGTCGACATCGTTGCCGAGTCGATAGCGGATGCCGAGTTCATTCTCGGCAGCGGCATCGCCGCTGTTAGCCAGCTTCTGCAGTTTTGCGATCGGTAACTTGGCTACTGAATTCTCCTGCGCGGACACGATTGCAGAAAGAGTAAGAAGGTTTATCAGCAGAACAGAAACGAGAAGTTTGACGAGACGCATAGTTTTGCGATGCTGAGAACGCCAGAGAATACCATCACTCACGGCGAATTGGCTTGGTGAGTTGATAAAATCAAAGTATCCGCCGCACTTGCGGCCCAGTTTGGGGTGGTCGTCGTTTTGTCCGACACGTTCACAGAAACCTATGACGTCGTAGTCGTCGGCGCCGGCCATGCCGGTTGCGAGGCCGCGATGGCCGCTGCGCGCATGGGCCTGCAGACCGCGCTCTGCACGTTGAACATCGATCTCATTGCCCAGATGTCATGCAATCCCGCCATCGGCGGCATCGCCAAGGGACACCTGGTGCGCGAAGTCGATGCCTTGGGCGGCATCATGGGCGAGGTGACGGACGCGGTGGGCATCCAGTTCCGCCTGTTGAATACATCGCGCGGCCCGGCCGTGTGGTCTCCGCGGGCGCAATGCGACAAGCAGCAGTACCGGCTGAAGATGCGCGAGGTGCTGGAGTCGGAGCCGAACCTGCACATCAAGCAGGCCGAAGTGGCGGAATTAGTGGTCAGTGGCTGGTCAGTGGCCAGTGAAGACAGCGGCGACGCTGCTTCCAATAATCACTTGTCGGCGAATCAGGCGGGTGCTGGCGACGAGTTCTCAAATGAGCAGAGACCACTAGCCACTAGCCACCGGCCACTGGCCACTGCTTCACGCCGCGTCAGCGGTGTGAAGCTCAGGGACGGCCGCACCGTAGGCGCGAAGGCCGTCATCATCACTACCGGCACATTTCTCAATGGGCTGATTCATTGCGGCGAAGAGCAGTATCCCGCCGGACGCAGTGGCGAGCCACCGGCCGTGTTGCTCGGCGAGGCACTGAAGAAGCTTGGCCTGCGCGGATGCCGGCTGAAAACAGGTACGCCTCCACGGCTCGACGGCCGCAGCATCGACTGGTCTAAATTTGCCGTGCAGCCGGGCGACGTTGATCCAACGCCCTTCAGCTTCCGCACGAAAAAGGTGGCGCATCACGACAGCCAGGTACCGTGCTACATCGCGTTCACCACGCCGGAGACGCATCGCGTCATTCGCGACAACGTGCACCGCTCGCCGATGTACAGCGGACAGATCCAGTCGATCGGGCCGCGGTACTGTCCGTCGATCGAAGACAAGATCGTCAAGTTTCCTGACAAGGAAGTGCACCAGCTGTTCCTCGAACCCGAAGGGCTGAACACGCACGAGATTTACGTCAACGGCATGAGCACGTCGCTGCCCTACGACGTGCAGCTGGCGATGATCAAGTCGATCCCCGGCCTCGAGAACGCCGACATGCTGCGGCCTGGGTATGCGATCGAATACGACTCCATCGATCCGACGGAGCTGGAGCGCACGCTGGAGACGAAGAAGGTCGAGCGGCTCTATCTTGCGGGGCAGATCAATGGCACCAGCGGCTACGAAGAGGCGGCGTGCCAGGGACTGATGGCCGGCATCAATGCCGCGCTGAAGATCAAGGGCGAGCCGCCGCTGATCCTCGATCGCACCGAGGCCTACACGGCGATCCTCATCGACGACCTCATCAGCAAGGGAACCAACGAGCCGTACCGCATGTTCACCTCGCGGGCGGAGTTCCGCCTGCACCTGCGGATCGACAACGCCGACCGCCGCCTGACGCCGCACGGTCGACGCATCGGGCTTATCAAGGACGAGGCGTGGGCAGAGCATCTGGCCAAGCAGGAGCGCATGAAGAAGATGCGGGAGCTGCTGGAGAAGACAGTGGCCAGTGGCCAGTGGCTAGTGGCCAGCGAAGGACATGAGGCCCTGAACGAGTTGCTGAGCAAAGCCAGGTCTTCAGGGACAACGCTGGCGCAATTGCTGAAGCGGCCTGAGGTGCAGATTGAATCGCTGGTGCCGGTGCTGGTGCGATTAATGCCAGCGTTCTTCGAGAGAGGGGCCGGAGATCAGGGGCTTGGGGTTAGGGATCAGGGACTAGGCTGTGGACAAGATGTCGGGGAGAATCAGGAGCGAGCTGCTAGACAAGAGGTTGTCATCCTGAGCGAAGCGACCGCAGGGAGCGCAGTCGAAGGACCCCTATGTCTCGAATCGCAGTCCAAGAGTTCTTCCGCTGCGAGCGAACCGCAGGTCCCTCGACTGCACAGCTCCGCTGTTCCGCTCGGGATGACAATTCATGATGGGCTGAAGCCCTCGGCCGGGATGACAACTCAAAATGGGGTAGAGGATGCGTCGCCGCAATCCGAACTTCTATGCACTACCCACTATCCACTATCCACTGCTGTGCGCAACGAGCTGAAATCGGTTGAGACCGAGATCAAGTACTCCGGCTATCTCGACCAGCAGACGAAGGCCATCGAGCGGCTGAAGAAGTCCGAGCAGCGCACGATTCCTGACTGGTTCGACTACGGCAGGGTTTCCGGCCTCTCCCGCGAGATGAACGAGAAGCTATCGCGGGTGCGCCCGCGCACGCTGGGGCAGGCCAGCCGCATTCCCGGCGTAACGCCCGCAGCGGTTTCGCTCATCAACGTCTACATCGAAATCCAGGCGCGGCAGAACGCTGCCACGGCTCGTCCAGCCTGATTCAACCCGCCCTCGCTACCCAAGAAGTTCCGTAACGGTTCACACAGAAAGAGGATGCTTGCTCATCTTGCAAGGTCGTCGGCTACGATGAGTGTGTGAAACTAGACACACCTATGGTTCGAGCGATCGATTTCTGGATTCTTGCCGGCGGATTGCTGCTGGCGATTTTTGTCCTGCTGGAAGTAGGACGACGCATCGGCATTCATCGTCGTCGGATTGATCCGGAAGGCTCCAGCAGCGGGCTCGGCGCGCTGGAGGGCGCCGTCTTCGGTCTGATGGGATTGTTGATCGCGTTCACCTTCTCCGGGGCGGCGACCCGCTTTGATGGACGACGTGACATGATCGGGCGCGAGGCTAACGCAATCGGCACCGCCTACTTGCGTATCGACTTGTTACCGGCGGCCGCTCAGCCGGCCTTACGGCAGGACTTTCGCGATTATCTCGATCTGCGGCTTCGAATTTTTCGCGTGGTCAGCAAGGATTACCAGGCGGCCCTGAAGGATTTCGCCGACTCTACCGAACTGCAGACGAAGATATGGAACGCGTCCGTTGCTGCCTGCCAGCAACAAAATTCGCCGGCCGTCACTACGCTCGTTCTCTCTTCGATGAACGACATGATCGACATTTCCACCACGCGCCTGGTATCGCAGCAAACGCACCCGCCGGAGGTTGTGTTCTACGGCCTGGGCTTGCTCGTCCTGGCTACCTCCTTGCTGGCCGGATACGGGATGGCCGGCAGCAAGAAACGCAGCTTCATGCACATGACGGTGTACGCGGTCATCATGGCGTCCACACTCTACGTCATCCTCGACCTGGAGTATCCGCGGTTTGGATTGATCAGGATCGATTCCGCCGACCAGGTGCTGGTGAATGTCCGCAGCAGCATGAAGTAGCTGCTTGTTCTTGATTACCGCGAGGCGGACTTCAGTCCGACGAGCCGTCAAGTTCAGTAGCCGTAGCTACGACGACGAGCGTCCGATGTGCAGATACTGCTTGAGCATCGGCAGAATCTGCTTCCACCAGGCACCTTGCCAGTCGACACTTTGCGACGGCAATGGCGTGTTGAGTTTGCGCATGCACTCGTCGGCTGAGGCATAGTCGCCCATCTGGCGATAGGCAGTAGCCATGTTCTGCAGCACTTCCGAGCGCTGCTGTGGGTTCCAGGCCTGCGGTAAGACTTTCTTGTAGTACTCAATGGCCTGCTGAAAGTGATGACTTTTGTGCTCGTAGACGCCCAGCTGCTGATTGATGAAGGGATCAGTAGGATTGATCTCAGCGGCTCGGAACCAGCTTTGCACCGCTTCTGCGTGATCGCCGGCTACGTCTTGCGCGACGCCCAGCATGTACTCCGCCTTCCAGTTGCCGGTTGTCACCGCTGCCGAGTGCGCCCAGAGCGTGACGTCATCCTGCCAATAGCCAACCTGCCGGTAGGTCGCGAAGCTTAATGCGGCGAGGGTCAGAGCGGCCGCAAGCGGCAACAACATCCTGGGCAGATGCCGCTGGTTGGCGAAGTCGGCCACTCCCCAGCACGCCATGATGAAGATGCCGATGAACGAGTCGTAGGCGTAGCGGTCAGCCATGCCTTGCACGTCGACTTGCACGAGTCCGATCATCGGAACCAGCATGAGGAGAAACCAGAGCCATCCCACAATGAGGTAGCGATGGTTGCGCGCGCGGGCGGCGAGAACGGTAATCGCCGCCAGAGCCACGAACGATCCCGCCCACTGCCAGAAGTGCAGCGAATTTCCCGGGTGCGGATAATACAAGGCCAGGTTCGACGGCCAGAAGCACTTCTCGACATAGCGCGTATAAGAGACGAGCGCGTTCTCCAGCCGCAACCACAGCGGAAACGGCTGACCTCCGCTGGCCACGTGCTGCGCAACCATCGTCACGGCGGCGTCGACCACGCAGATGAAGAAGAGCGGGAACTTTTCCTTCACCAGCGACCATAGCGGCTGGGGCGGGATCGGTTCGACGCCCGACGGGGCGGGCTGCCGGCTCTCGGCGAACATGCGTTGCAGCGGCCAGTAATCCCACAGCAGCAGCACCAGTGGCAGCATGATGATCTGCGGCTTGCTCCACAGGCCGAGCACGAACAGTCCGGCCATCGCCGCGTAGCGCAACATGCTGGGTTTAGCGGCGTATCGGCGATAGGCTTCCAGCGCCAGCAGACAGAAAAACGTACTCAGCAGCGTCTTGCGCTCGGCGACCCATGCCACCGACTCGACATTCAGCGGATGCAGGGCAAACAGCGCGGCGACCATGAAGCTTCGCCAGGTGTAGCCGGTGGCGCGCTTCAGAACCAGGAAGAGCAGGATGGCGTTGAGGACGTGCCAGGCGACGTTCTCGTCGTGATGCGCGGCGGGATTGATCCCGAAGACGCCGAGGTCGGCGGCGTGCGAGACCCAGGTCAGCGGATGGTAGTTTCCCGAATACCCGTGAGTGAACGCCCACGCCACGACTTGCGGCGTAACGCCGTTCTGGATGTGCTGGTTGTTGGTGACGTACTTGGAGTCGTCGAGGTCGACGAACGGATAACCGTGGACCGGCGAGTAAACCGCGATGGTGGCAACCGCCAGCAACAAGCTCAACACAACGGTTCGTGCGAGGGAGTCTCGCGCAAGGAAGCTGGAAGGCGATTGAGTCGTAGCCGGAGCCGAAGCGCTGATGGACGCCACAAATCCCCCAGGGAGTTGCGCCCGAGTATAGCCGAACTTCTTAACGGATAGCAGTGACGCTTAAGGAGTCTGCTGAAGCGATGGTTGCAGTTGGCTTGCGATGGCAATCACGCGATCATCGCTTTGCGGAATGGCGGAGGGATCTTGCCAATGCCATGCCTCGCCGAGGACAGTTTGCGCGGCGGAAATTTGCTTTGCTCCGATGAGCAGGCAGAGCCTGCCGCCGGGGGCGACGAGGCTGGCTGCGACCGGGAGCACGCTTTCGAATTCCTCGACCGCGCGTAGAGTGACGACGTCAGCGGTTTGGCCCCACTGCTCGGCGCGACCGCAGAAGACCTCAGCGTTGTCGAGTTGCAGAGTGCGGAGAAGCTCGCGCAGGAAGGTCGCTTTCTTGTTCTGCGATTCGATAAGTGTTAGGTGGCTCTGAGGCGTCCAAAGCTTGATGGGAATGCCGGGAAAACCCGCACCCGAGCCGACATCGGCGATTGTCGCTGGCGAGGCGCCGTGTGCAAAGAGCGTGCGGGCGGCAAATAGCGATTCGCCGAAGTGGCGCGTGACGATCTGTTCGGGATCGCGGACGGCGGTGAGGTTCACGCGCGCATTCCATTTCAGCAGCAGTTCGAGATAGAGCCGCAGCTGGTGGAGCAACTCAGGGCGGATGTCGGTTGCGCCGACGAACGGACGCAGCAGGTCGGCGATGCGCGTGCTTTCCATCAGAGAACATTATTCAACATCGCGCGTGGTTGCACATCGCGCATTGGGGATGACGGAGTTTCCAGGATCGCGAACCCGAGCCGTCGGCTTAATTCGGTTTTAAGCAATTTTGCAGTAAATTGTCGTTGTTTTATGCCGAATTGCCGCTAAACTTATCCGGCTTTGGTTGACGCCCACTCGACTCGAGGAGAAACTCTCATGAAAACGACAAGGCACAATCCCTGCTCGATGATGACCTTGCTAGCCCTCACCTTGCTGCTTTCGCTGACTACTTACACCGCACACGCCCAAACCTACAGTGTGATCCATAGCTTCAGCGGCGGAGCGGACGGCGCGACTCCGCATTCCGGATTGACCCCTGATGGTGCGGGAAATTACTACGGTACCGCTACCTATGGAGGATTTCAGGGACAGAACTGCGGCCAGCAAGGCTGCGGCACGGTTTACAAGCTCGCGAAGAAAAACGGCTCATGGGTTTTGACCAACCTCTATAGCTTCAAGGGCGGCAACGATGGCGCATGGCCGACCGCTCGCGTTGTCTTTGGACCCGACGGCGCGATTTACGGCACAACGTTTTCCGGCAGCGGCAATAGCTGTACCAACAACGGCTGCGGAACTATATTCCGCCTGACCCCGCCGGTTAACCCGTGCCACGCGGTCTCCTGCCCCTGGACCGAGACGATCCTCTACACCTTCCATGGACCGGACGGGCAGCTTCCGGCTGGGGAAATCATCTTCGATCATGCGGGAAACATTTACGGCACAACCGTCGCCGGCGGCAGCGGCGAGTGGGGAACGGTCTACAAACTGACCCACGCAAACGGTCACTGGACGCAAAGCGTGCTTTACAACTTCACCGGGCAGGACGACGGCGGCGATCCCGCGGCTGGAGTCATCTTCGACAGGGCCGGCAATCTGTGGGGAACGACCGCGTCGGGTGGGTGGAACTCTCTGCCCGACTTCTACGGGCCAGGCGTGATTTATGAACTGACGCCGAACGGCTCGGCTTGGAACTACACTACGATCTACAAGTTCACCGATAATTCCAGCGACGGTGGCCTCCCGGTTGCGAGCCTGGTTCTGGGCAGTGATGGGACGATGTACGGTACGACCTCCTCGGGTGGTATCGGGCTCTGCACCTACAACACTTACTACACGGGTTGCGGCACGGTCTTTTCGGTCGCACAATCAGAGTCCCCGTTGTTCTTTAATTTCCCGGTGCCGGGAGAAAATCCGGGTCTGTCCGGCCCTAACGCTGCCATCACTCTGGATGCGAGTGCCAACATGTACGGTACCGCGTATGCCGCTGGACATTTGGGCGCCGGAAGCGTGTTCGAGGTCACAGCCTTCAACCGTGTCTACAGTTCGCTGCATGACTTCACCGGCGGCAGCGATGGCGGCTATCCCTCAAGCAACGTAACCTTCGACGCCAACGGAAACATGTTTGGTACGACGCTTTCCGGCGGAGGATCGGGCATCTGCACGATGCAGGGCGGCTGCGGCGTGATCTGGGAAATCGCACACTAAGCACACTGCGACACAATCACAGCCCTGTTCAGGCTTCCTTCGCCTGGGCGGGGCTTTCGTGTTTTTCGCGGAACTTGCTGACGTTGACGAAGGCGCGGCCGATGGTTCCATAGCCGATAACTTCCTTGCCGTTGTGGGCGCTGACGCGGAAGGTGTGGAACTTCCCGATGACCGACTCCAGCACCGCTTCGCACTTCACGGTGACGCCGATGCCGGTGGGCGCGCGGTGATTGATATTGATTGCGGTGCCGACCGTGACCTCTCCGTCTTCGCAGAAGGGAAGCAGGGCTTCGAAGCCGGCGGCTTCCATCCAGCCGATCATGTAGGGAGTCGAGAGCACGGGAGGCAACTCCGGCTTCCAGGCGCTCAGGGTGTGCTGAAATTCAACGCGGCGCTCGATTTCCGCGCGCGTGCCGATGGGTACGGGTTTGGCCATGGATCGAGAGTAAAGCGGCGCGCCATCGGCTGTCATCCTGTGCCGTATCAGGAAGTCGTTCCCGCTCAGCCGCTTTTCGACACACAGCCGCCACAAAAGCTCCGCTATTTTGACAAAGTCGGTGTACCATATCGCTGATCAAAATTGCAGGCGCGTCTCCGTCATCTGTTCGCATCTGCCGCGGCATGTTCCGGAAGCGTTCTGGCCCAGGTAGCGTCGGGGCTGGATGCGGCGTCTGCCGGCTGGACCGCTCCGCCAGCCACCGGCCCATTCTGTGGATCAGTTGGTAACTTCAAAGCTCAGGGAGATTTGTGTATGCGTCGGGTCCTGTTGTCACTCTTGCTGATCGCTTCGTTCGTCCCGTCACTGGTTGCGCAAACTGCCACCACGCCCCCCACCGGCCGCAAGAAACGTGTCGCCATCTTCGATTTCGATTTCGCTACCGTGCAGAGCAGCAGCGCCGCGGCCTTCGGCACCAATGTCGACGTCGGCAAGGGCATCTCCGACCTGCTGGTGCGTCACCTGGTGCAGGATGGCACCTACTCGGTTATCGAGCGCAAGGCGATGGACAAGATTCTCGGCGAGCAGAATTTCTCCAACAGCGATCGCGCCGACGCGAACTCGGCCGCCAAGATCGGCCGTCTGCTGGGGGTTGACGCCATCATCGTCGGCAGCGTGACCCAGTTCGGCTACGACAATAAGGACACCAAGGTCGGCGGCGGAGGCGGCGGATGGGGCGGCTTCGGTGTTGGCGGCTTCAGTCACAAGAAGAGCAAGGCCGTAGTGGTCGTCGACGCGCGCCTGGTGAACATTGATACCGCCGAGATCATGGGCGTTGCCGACGGCAAAGGCGAGTCGAGCCGTGAGAGCACCTCGCTGCTGGGCGGCGGCGGAAATTGGCACGGATGGGGCGGCGGCGCTGTGGACTTCGGCAGCAGCGACTTCCAGCAGACCATCCTTGGCGAAGCCGTGAATGCGGCTGTCACCCAGATGAGCACGGAGCTGGTGGCCGACGCTCCCAAACTGACGGCCCGCACCATCAACGTAGAAGGCGTCGTCGCTTCGGTGGATGGCGGACAGATCGTGCTGAACATCGGATCGAGGGCCGGGCTGAAGGTCGGCGATCAGCTTACGGTGAAGCGCATCACCAAGGAGATTAAAGACCCGACCACCGGCAAAACGCTGCGCAAGATGACCGCCGACGTTGGCGTTATTAAGCTCACCGATGTCGATGAAGGCTCGGCCGTGGGTACGGCTGTGTCCGGGGCAGGCTTCAAAATCGGCGACGAGGTCAAGACGATTACACAATAGGTTTTGATCGCGCGGGCAGTATTAACTGGGCGGCCTTGTGGCCGCCCTTTTTTGCGCCTGACGAAACGACTGAACAGGCTGGGCAGAACTCGAACGGCGTGAGCGTGGTGTCGTGGCACGACTTCACAGGCTGCTGAAAAACTCGATGAAATGATCTTTTCGGGTAGAGCTGGCCTTCAGGCCAGCGTCTAAGCCATTTATTTTCGCTTCTGAGTCGGCTTTAGCCGACGACACAGGGTCGCGCATCTGCACTGCCTGAAGTGCGTGCGTGAGAATCCTGCCCTCCCCGAAGGGACTCAGGATATTTCCCACTCTACCCAGCACTCCGCCTGCGGCTCCGTACTGGGCTAGAGTATGGCGCGCCTTCGGCGCTTGCTTTTCGGTCTCTTACTCCACCGCAACAGGGAAAAGGTGGTTCTTACGCAGACATTGAAGGCGGTGTTCCACCCAATCGCCGCTCGCCTTGCGGGCGCAATCAACCTACTGGCTGCCGCTGGCTTCTCTTGCTTTCTCGAATTCGTCGCCGGCCTTCCATCCCACCAGCGTCGACTGGTTCGCCGCTTCCCATCCCAGCGCAATTCCGAAGCGCGCCATCACGGCATCGCCGCGGAAATCCATCTCCGGACGATACTCGTCGCTCGGCTGGTGGTAGTGCTTCGAGACGTATTCTTCGGCCTGCTGCGTTCCCCACTGCCGGTTGTGTCCGCGATAGAGGTCGCCTTCGTCGATCGAGAACGCCGGGATACCGGCGCGCGCGAAGCTGAAATGGTCGGAGCGGTAATAATGTCCGGCGCCGGGCTGCGCGTCGGGCACGATGGTCAGGTGGAAGTCGTCCGCCGTGCGCTCGACCATCGAGTAGAAGCTCGTCCGCTCGGCTCCGGCGACGTTCACCTCTTCGGGAACGCCAAGTGCCGGCACATCGTCATAATTCAGCGCCAGCGAAATATCGTTGGCCGGCAGGGGCGGATGCTTGCCCAGATACTCCGAGCCCAGCAGTCCCTGCTCCTCGGCCGTGACCGCGGCGAAATAGACCGAGCGCTTCGGGCCGGGCTTGCTGTTGGCGAAGGCACGCGCAATCTCCAGCAGAATGCCGCAGCCACTGGCATTGTCGAGCGCGCCGTTGTAGATGTTGTCGCCCGCCATGCCCGGTACGATGCCAAGATGATCGTAGTGCGCGCTGTACATCACCGCTTGCGTCGCCAGCTTCGAATCGGAACCGGGCAGCATGGCAATCACGTTGTTGGAATCGAAGTGGCGCACCTTGCTGACCAGCGTCGCCTTCGCCTTGGCGGGCAGAGCGACAGGCTTGAATCCGCGCTTGCCGGCGGCTTCAATCATCTCGTCGATGTTCATGCCGCAGGCCTGCGCCAGGCGGCGCGCCGCGTCGTACTGGATCCAGGCCGCGAGCTTCAGCTTGGGGTCGGAGACGTCGCGCAGAAACGACCGCTCGCCCGACCACGAGTTGCGCACAACATCCCAGCCATAGCTGGCCAGCGATGTCTTGTGAATGAGGATCACGCCGGCGGCGCCCTTGCGCGCGGCTTCTTCGTACTTGTAGGTCCAGCGGCCGTAGTAGGTGAGCGCCGGGCCGGCAAAAAACCTGGGATCGTTCGAGGGCGGCTCGTTGACCAGCATGAGCAGCACCTTACCCTTGACGTTCACTCCCTTGTAGTCGTTCCAGTCGTACTCGGGCGCATCGATGCCGTAGCCCATCCACACAATTTCGGAGCTGATGTCCTGGCGCGCATTGCCGGTCTGGTCGGTGGCGACGAACTCCTTGCGATAGGCGAGGTCGAGCGGAGCGCCGCCATTGGGAACCAGGCTGAGCGTGGAGTCGTCCTGCGTGGAGATGCCGTTGAAGGCCACCTTCTGCATGTAGGTCCCGCTATCGCCGGCGGGCTTCAATCCATAGAGCGCGAACTGCGTCGCCATGTACTCGGCGGCGATATCGCCTCCGCGCTGGCCGGTGCCGCGTCCCTCAAGCAGGTCGCTGGCCAGGAACTTGACGTGCGCGCGAATGCGCTGCGCATCGACCGTGGTCATGGCCTGCTCGGCGGCGGGCGGCAGTCCCGACACCTGCGGCGCCTTGCCCGGATTGCGATTGGCAGAGTTGCTGGTTTGCGCTGCCGGCAGAGTTGCGGTCAGCATTGTGAGCAGCGCAATGAGCACCGATTTTGGCAAGAGCATATGCAGTGACGGCTCGAACAGGCGAGCGAACCTTACAGTTTACGCGAACGGTGGCCCGAGGCAGTGGAAGAACCGGAGCTGGCGGCAGCGCGCTTCTTCGAATCAACCCGCGGCGGTATCCATGTGTGACCGGCGGTGCAGCGAAAGCCAAGTGCCGCTTCGTCGGGTTCACCGGGCGTGAGTTGAAATCGGCGAATCTCGGCGGTCGCACAGTTGCCGCAAACCGGACACCGTGGCCATTTCAGCGAGCAAATCTCACCCCAGATTTTCGCGCTCACATCTTTCAATCGGTCACACCGCTCCCGCAACGCGCGTGAGCGTTCGATCAGGTCGCGAATTTCGCTGTCGATGTGCGCCACAGGGCGTCTCTATGTGCTGTCTAGTTTTATGATGCGAAAAGTTAAGAATGAAAAGGGCTTTCTCTAACCATAACCATACCCTCATGTGGGCTGTCCTGCTACACGCCCTCAATTACCCTCGCGTGAGTTTGCGTTCCGCGCAACCGTGATTCCAGAAGCACGGAATACGACCTCCGAGGTATGCCGGGTACCAGGCCAGTGCTAGCCCTCGCCCGCGTAAATCCAGTAAAATCGAGACTTGCACCTCACTCCCATGAATGCGTTCCGGCTGCCCCTGGATGCGAGAGAAACCAGCGGCCACCTGCGGAGTCTATGCGTCGACTGAGCCGCCTTCTCGGCTACTTCAAGCCCTACTGGCTCTACCTGTTCGCCTCGGTCATCTCGATGGCGCTGGTAGGCCTGCTCGATGCATTCCGGCTGCTGCTTATCGGACCGATCCTCGACCAGGTGCTCAATCCGGCGTCGCAGGCGAAGACCTTGCCCCTGCTGCCAGTGCCCTTGTTCGGACATCGCCTCGACCTGCGCTCGTTCGTTCCCGTGGGACTGCACAACGTCTGGACCGTGGTGACCTTTGCTCTGATCATCTCCACCATCCTGAAAGGCCTGTTCGACTATCTCGGTACTTACATGGCGAACTATGCCGGCTACGGCATGGTCACCGACATGCGCAACGATCTCCATCAGGCGACGCTGCGCCGCTCGGTCGGATTTTTCCAGCAGTACTCGACCGGAACCCTGCTGTCGGCAATTGTGAATGACGTCGAACGCGTGCAGTTCGCCATGTCGAGCGTGCTGGCCGAGTTCCTGCAGCAGTTCTTCACCTTCATCTTCATCGGTATCGCGGTCTTCGGCCTGGGACGGCGACTGAGCTTTGTGTTGTTGATCTTCGTGCCCTTCATCATCGCGTCGGCAAGGCGCGTGGGGAACCGGGTTCGGGCTACCACCCGCAAAGGGCAGGACAAGCTCGCCGAAATTAACAACCTGCTGCACGAAACCATCACCGGCATCCGCATCGTGAAGGCCTTCTGCATGGAAGCCTGGGAGATGGGGCGCTTCCGCGAGGCCGCGCGCCGCCTGTTCAAAGCCAACCTGCGATCGGCCGCGGCGTTCGCCCTGAATTCGCCGATCATGGATGCCTTCGGCGCGATCGCCATTGCGCTGCTGATCCTGCTCGGCCGCGACAGCATCAAGCACGGCTACCTGAGCGAGGGCTTCTTCATCGCCTTCATCATCGCTGTCTTCAAGCTCTACGAGCCGGTGCGCAAGTTCGGGCAGTTCAACAACAACTTTCAGCAGGCGCTGGGCGCTTCTGAACAAATTTTCAGCTTCCTCGACGCGCAGGACGAAGTGCGCGAGAAGCCCGGCGCCGTCAAACTCGCGCCCTTTCACCGCGGCATCCAGTTCGAGCACGTCTACTTCTCGTACGCTAAGTCCGACGAAGAGCGCGAGGTGCTGCACGATATCAATCTCGACGTGAAGCCGGGCGAGGTGGTCGCCATCGTGGGCTCCAGCGGCTCCGGCAAGACGACCCTGGTGCACCTGCTGCCGCGCTTCTTCGACGCCAGCCGCGGACGCCTGCTCATCGACGGCCAGGATGTGCGCGACTTGACGGTGGCATCGTTGCGTGGACAGATCGCCATCGTCACCCAGGACACCATCCTGTTCAACGACACAGTGCGCAACAACATCGCCTACGGTCATCCGGAAATTGCAGTGGGTGCTGTCGAAGAAGCCGCCAAGGCGGCCCTGGCGCATGACTTCATCATGCAGCTGCCGCAGGGCTATGACTCGATTGTCGGCGAGCGCGGCCTGCGTCTGAGTGGCGGCGAGCGCCAGCGTCTGTCGATCGCCCGCGCCATCCTGAAGAACGCGCCCATCCTGATTCTTGACGAGGCCACGTCCGCGCTGGATACCGAAAGCGAATCTCTGGTGCAATCGGCCTTGCAGAACCTGATGCAGGGACGTACCGTGTTCGTGATCGCTCATCGCCTGTCGACCGTGCGCCGCGCCGACCGCATCCTGGTGCTGGAGAATGGCATGATCACCGACGAGGGCTCGCACGAGTGCCTGCTGGCGCATACCGGCGGCACGTATCGCAGGCTGTATGATTTGCAGTTCGACGACATCGAGGCAGCTTCCGGAACGGAGTAGCTCCCCATGAACATCCGATCGATGACCGGCTACGCGCAGGTGAAAGCCCACGTCAGCGACGAACTCACCCTGACCATCAGTCTCAAGTCGGTCAATCATCGCTTCCTCGATCTGCATCTTCGCCTGCCTTCGGAGCTCGATCCCGTCGAGATGAAAGTGCGCCGCGTGCTCAAGGAGCGGCTGCATCGCGGGCATCTGGAAGTCACGATCGGCGTCGAGCGTACGGGCGGCGCTGGCTTCGCCGTCAATCGAGAACTCGTGGGCGGATACCTGCGGACGTTTCGCGCGGTGGCCGAGGAGTTCGGTGTCAGCGCTGAGCCCGACCTCAACGCCGTGCTGAAGCTGCCAGGCGCCCTCAATGCTGCTGAAAGCGGCGATGAGATGGGGGCTCTGGAAAAGCAGGTCACCGCGGCGCTGGAAGAAGCGATCGAGCGGCTGAATCGCATGCGCGAGGAAGAAGGTCGCGGTGCGGTGACCGAGTTGCGCACCCGCATGGAACACCTTTCCTCGGCGACGCACGATGTCGATCAGTTGCGTGGACGCGTGCTGAAGGCCTACCAGGAAAAGATCAATGCTCGCATGCAGGAGCTGCTGAACGGCCACGTCGATCAGGATCGCATCCTTCAGGAGTCGGCGATGCTGGCCGAACGCAGCGACATCCAGGAAGAACTGGTGCGCATGAAGAACCACATCCAGCATTTCCTGTCGCTGCTGGATGGCGGGGGCGAGGTCGGCAAAAAGCTGGACTTCCTGCTGCAGGAGATGAATCGCGAAGCCAACACGCTGATGTCGAAGACCACGGGCGTGGCCGGCGATGCGTTGCGGATTACCGAGCTGGGTCTGGCCATGAAGTCCGACATCGAGAAGGCCCGCGAACAGATACAGAACCTCGAATGAGCGGAATCATCTTCATCATTTCGGCGCCGTCGGGCTCGGGCAAGTCAACCCTGACCAACGAGGTGCGGCGCATTGTGCCCGACCTGGAATTCTCCATCAGCTACACCACGCGGCCTCCGCGCGGCAGCGAGCAGTCGGGGCGCGAATACTTTTTCGTAAGCCGCGAAGAATTCGAGCGCATGATCCGCGAAGACGAGTTCCTGGAGTGGGCTGAGGTCTTCGGCAATTACTACGGAACGGCAAAACGCTTTCGCCGCGAGGCTGCGACGCGCGGCCACGATCTCCTGCTCGACATTGACGTGCAAGGCGCGGCCCAGGTGAAGACCAAGGAGCCGGAAGCGGTCTCGATCTTCGTGCTGCCGCCGTCGCGCGAGGAATTGGAGCGGCGTCTGCGGCGTCGCGCCGAAGCCGACGACAGCCTGCAGAAGGAATTGATGGGCGACGGAGCCCGGCTGTTCAACACGGAAAACATAATTCAGCGGCGGCTCACGACCGCCTCCCACGAGATTGAGAATTTCGGGCAGTACGACTATATTCTGGTGAACGATCGGCTAGAGGAGTCCATTGACACCTTGAAATCGATCGTGGAGGCCGAGCGGCTCAAACGCTCCCACGCAGCTCTGACTTCTAAAGAGGAACAAGTGATGGCAGTCGCCGAACGCGCCTTGCGGCGGAACATGCTGCATCAGGTGGAATCGATTCTGGCGACATTCGATGTGTCCCGATTTCCCACCGTGACGGAGTGAGAGATGAAACTGGTTGAAGGCTTCGACAGTAATTATCGGTACGTGTTGGTGGCCGCGCGCCGCGCCCGCCAGATTCAGAATGGCGCACAACCCTCGGTTGAGCCGCACTCGCGTAAACCCTGTCGCATTGCCGAACAGGAAGTGCAGGCCGGCAAGGTGAAGTGGGAGATCCCGGCAGCCGGCAGCGCCGCAGCGATGGAAGCCGCAGCCGACTCCGCGGACGGCCCTGTAGGCGGCGAAGCCGACGACTAGGCCAATCTGTTTTGTATCGGGGAACGACTTCAAGAGGCTAACGGAAAACCCCGAAGTCGCGAGCCTTGTATCAGGCACGGATTCACGGGTTGCGGAAAAGTCCGGTGAAGCCTGCTTTGTGTCAGGACACGACTTCAGTCGTGCCGCTAAGCTGTTTGTTTATGATTACGGCGCGGCGGACTTTAGTCCGACGAGCCGTCCAGTTCGAGTTTTTCTGCAGCCGGTGCAGTCGTGCCGATTCGCTGCCCTGACTGATCTGAATCCGCAGGGACGACAGAATCGCGGCCAGCAGTCCAGCATCTGTATGCATTGGCGTTCTACCGGCTGGCGGAGAATAGCCGAGGCTCATCATGAAAATCGCCTTAGGCGTCGCGCGGCGGCATCGCCGCTTACAAAGCCGCCGAAATCGTTCGCCATCTGCAGGACCGCGGCGTTCGCGTGCAGGTCATCATGACCGCCGCGGCGCAGGAATTCGTCCGCCCGCTAACGTTCGCGGCGCTCTCGGGCGAGAAGGTCATCACCTCGATGTTCGGCTCGTCGGCCGAGGAGCCCAATCTCGATTCCGCCGTCGAACACATCGCCGTCGCGCAAACCATCGACTGCCTGCTGGTCGCGCCGGCAACCGCCGACACGATCGCGAAATTCGCGCAGGGCATCGCCAACGATTTCCTCAGCACCCTTTACCTTGCGACCAAGGCGCCGGTCGTCATCGCGCCGGCGATGAACGTCAACATGTGGGAGCATCCGGCGACCCGCGCGAACCTGGACATCCTGCGCCAGCGCGGCGTGCACATCGTCGAGCCGGGCAGCGGATATCTCGCCTGCGGCATGATCGGCGCCGGACGCCTCGCCGAGCCGGAACAGATCGTTGCCGAAACTTTGACGCGGCTGGGAGTGACGCAGGATCTCGCGGGCGAGACCGTGCTGATCACCGCCGGCCCGACGCACGAGCCCATCGACCCGTGCGCTATCTCGGCAACCGCTCCAGCGGCAAGATGGGGTACGCGCTGGCCGAGGCGGCGCTTCGTCGCGGCGCGAAGGTCGTCCTCGTGAGCGGTCCGACGGCGCTCCAGCCGCCGAGCGCTGCGGAAACTATCTTCGTCGAAACCGCGCAGCAGATGCGCACCGCCGTTCTCGATCGCTGGGAGCAAGCCGACATCATCATCATGGCGGCCGCCGTCGCCGACTATCACGTGAAGAGCGTTGCCACGGAGAAGATCAAGCGCGACGGTGCGCGCGAGCTGCAACTGGAGCCGAACCCCGACATCCTCGCCGACCTCGGCAGCCTGCGGCAGGTCGCTGGCAAGGCCAAGCCCCTGCTCATCGGCTTCGCCGCCGAAACCGATCACCTGCTGGAAAACGCTCGCGCCAAGCTGAAGAAGAAGGCCGTCGACGCCATCGTGCTCAACGACGTCTCGCGCGCCGGGATCGGTTTTAATTCCGATCGCAACGAGGTCACCCTCGTTACGGCGGACGACACGATGGCGATTCCCGAGGCCAGCAAGTTCGATGTGGCCGTGAAGATTCTCGACGTCGCGCTGCGGCTGCGCGCGGCCGAAAAGCCGGCAAAGCTCGAAGGCGCGCAGCGGTAATAGCGACTGATGGGAAGGACTTCCTGTTGCTGGAGCGTACTTCCTCTTCTTGGCTGGAGCATACCTTGTGCCGACAAGGACCTTCCTTAATCCGGTTGTCATCGTTAATCCGGTTGTCATCCTGAGCGGAGCGTCCGCCTGCCTTTTCTTGCTCCGCCGCTTTTGCGGAGCGGAGGACGCGGAGTCGAAGGGTCGCTATAACGAGAAGGATCCGTCTATAGGGGTCCTTCGACTTCGTTCGGCTAACGCCTCACTTCGCTCAGGATGACAACCTTCAGAGGGGAGCGGTTCGGCGGGAGCGGTCTCGCTGCTACAAACGCGGAGCGCCGGCATTCCTCTCACCCGTTGTAAACTAAACTCTCCGCGATGACTCTTGACCGCAACACACTTCGCGAACGGCTGCGGTTCTACCGCGAACTCGGCGTCGGCCCGCTTTACCGCCGCGAGACGTCGGGGTCCGTTACTGACGCGATCGTGGACCACGCACCGGAGATCGGCGTCGAAGCAGCGATCGCCGCGGAAGAACCCGTTCTCATGCCCCGCAAAGCCAAGCCTGAAGACCACGAATCGCAACTCCGCGTCATCCTCGACGACATCGGCCCCAATTGCCAGCGCTGCAAGCTGGCGACGCTGGGCCGCAAGCAGATTGTCTTCGGCACCGGCGATCCGAATGCCGAACTGATGTTTGTCGGTGAAGGTCCCGGGGCGGATGAAGACGCGCAGGGGCTACCCTTCGTCGGACGCGCGGGACAGTTGCTGAACAACATGATTTCCGCCATGGGGCTGAAGCGCGAGCAGGTCTACATCGCCAACATTGTGAAGTGCCGTCCGCCGGGCAATCGCACGCCGGAGCGAGATGAGTGCGACACCTGTTCACCCTTCCTGATGCGGCAGATTAACGTCATCCAGCCGAAGGTCATCGTCGCCTTGGGCGCGACCGCGGCGAAAAACCTGCTGGGCATGAACGACTCGATGGCCTCGATGCGCGGACGCTTCTACGACTTCTCACCGCCCTCCGACGGCGGCGAGCCGTTCCAGTGCAAGCTGGCGGTGACCTATCATCCGGCGTTCCTGCTGCGCGATCCGCGGCAGAAAAAAGAAACGTGGAAAGATCTGCAGATGGTGATGCGCTACTTAGGCCTTGAACCGCCCCAACGGAACGCGTGATCATCACGGAGAACACGGAGGTTTTAGGATCAAGTCGCTCGCGGCAAGCTTCCGTTTTGAGGCTAGCGAGAAGGTAGACTGATGATGAAAAACCCAGAAATGAATTTTCTCTGTGTTCTCTGTGTCTCCGTGGTGAAACTTTCCTGACCATGCCGCAATACTGCGATGTGGCCGTTCCGGTTCCGCTCGACGCCACATTCACCTACCGCATTCCCGAAGATTCGCCTGAGCCGGTCGTCGGCGGCCGCGTCATCGTGCCTTTCCGCGAGAACCGCCTGTGCGGCATCGTCACCGAACTGCACGACCGCAAGCCCGACTTCACCGTCAAACGCATCAGCCAGATTCTCGACACCACGCCCGCGCTGACGCCCGAGCTGATGCAACTGGGCCGCTGGATTGCGCAGTACTACATCGCGCCGATTGGCGAAGTCTTCCGCACCATGCTGCCGCTGTCGGCGGAGTTCCGCCGCGTCATTGGCTACCGCATCAGCGATAAGGGCATCGACGCACTGCACGCGGCGTCCACCGTCGGTTCGTCGCTGCGCTCGCGCAAGGAGCCCGAGCACCAGATGCTGGAGTACGCGGTGCTGAACCGCCTGGCCGATGGCGAAATCGTGCGCGAGAGCACGCTGCGCTCCGCCTCGGGGGCGCCGCGTTCGGTGCTGCAGACCATGCTGCGCAAGAAGTGGATCGCCCGCGAAGACCTCAGCGACGTGCGCGACGCCAGCCGCACCATCCAGATCGCAACGCTGAAGCAGGTAGAAGGCAAGCTGAACGCGAACCAGCAGACGATCGTCGACTATCTGAAACTGCAGGAGGGGCAGCGCGCGACCGTCGCTGCTCTGCGCGAGCTGGCCGTGCCGCGCACGACGCTGCAGACGCTGGTCAAGCGCGGGATGATTGAGCTGAGCGAAGAGGCAGCGGCGTTTCGTATGTCGGGCATGAAGCCGCGCAAGCTGGAGTTTCTCTTCACGCCCGCACAGAAGGCCGCGCTGGACACCATCAACCGCTCGGTTGACGAGCGCAAGTTTCTGCCCATGCTTCTGCACGGTGTGACCGGCTCGGGCAAAACCGCTGTCTATCTTTCGGCCATGCAGGCGGTGCTGGCCAAGGGGCGGTCGGCGATCCTGCTGGTGCCGGAGATCGGGCTCACCCCGGCGATGGCGGCCGATCTACATCAGATTTTTGGCGATGAGGTTGCGATTCTGCATTCCGCGCTGAGCGATGACGAGCGCGCCGAGCAGTGGAAGCGCATCCGGAGCGGCGAGTCACACATTGTGGTAGGTACCCGCTCGGCGATTTTTGCGCCCGTTCCCGACCTGTCTCTCATTGTGGTAGACGAAGAGCATGATCACTCCTACAAGCAGGAGGAGATGCCGCGTTATCACGCCCGCGACGTTGCGGTGATGCGGGCGAAGATGGCCAACGCCGCCGTGGTGCTCGGATCGGCCACGCCGTCCCTGGAGACGTACTACAACGCGGTACAAAAAAAGTATCGTCTGCTGGAGCTGCCGGAGCGCATCTCCCGGCGCCCATTGCCCGAGGTCGAGGTCCTCGACATGCGCGAGGAGTTCCACAAGACGCAGAAGGAAGACGTCCTCTCGCGCAAGCTGGTCGACGAAATCGGCGAGCGCCTGGAGAAACACGAGCAGGTAATGGTCCTGCTGAACCGCCGCGGCTATTCGGCATTCGTGCTGTGCCGGAGTTGCGGCGAGTCGGTGCAGTGCAAGAACTGCGCCATCGCGATGACATATCACAAGCGCGAGCACCGGCTGGTCTGCCACTATTGCGGCTACATGCGCCCGGCGCCGAAGACCTGTCCCAAGTGCGGCAGCGAGTACGTGCAGTATCTCGGCACCGGCTCGGAGAAGCTGGAACAAATCCTGCACGGACTGTTTCCGCAGGCGCGCATCTCCCGCCTCGACCGCGACACGGTGCGCGGCCGCGACGACTTCGAGCGCATGCTGACCGCGCTGCACGCGGGAGAAATCGATCTGCTGGTGGGCACGCAGATGATCGCCAAAGGTCACGACGTGGCCAATGTCACGCTGGTGGGCGTTGTTGGATCGGACGCGGCGCTCAGCTTTCCGGACTTCCGTGCCGCCGAGCGAACCTTCCAGTTGTTGACGCAGGTTGCCGGTCGCGCCGGCCGCGGCGAGACGCCGGGAAAAGTCGTGCTGCAAACCTTCTTCCCCGATCACTACGCCATCCAATACGCCGCTGCGCACGACTATCGCGGCTTCTACGAAAAGGAAATCCGCTTCCGCAGCTGGATGCACTATCCGCCGTTCAACGCCGTCAGCAACGTGCTGGTGCGCAGTCAAAAGCTGGAGGAGGCGCTGGGGTGGGCAGGCATTCTGGGCAAATGGTTCGAGAGCACACGCCTCGAGGGCGTGCGGGTCATGGGTCCGGCAGCAGCGGCGATCGTGCGCCTCAAAACCGAATACCGCTACCACTTCCTGCTGAAGTCACCCAGCCGTGAGCGCATGAACACGGTGCTGCGCGCCATGCTCGATCACGCCACGGAGCAGAAAATCCCGCGCAACAATGTGGTAGTGGATGTGGATGCATTGTCGTTAATTTAGCTACGAGCTACGAGCTGCGAGCTGCGAGCTAAAGCCAGACAAAATTCTTGCCGAACCTAAGGGCCAAACCCGACCCAAACCCTGGATTCGTCAGTTCGGCTCTATGCCTACGAATTGGTTGTCAGCTTTTAGCTCGAAGCTCGCGGCTCGAAGCTTCTTACCCCTTCCACGCTCCCAGCGCCTTACGCACCAGCACCAGCTGGCCCAGGTGATAGGCGTTGTGGTCGGCGATGATGAGGGCTTCGCGCAGGAGGGTTTGCCCGGAGCCGCCCGGTATCGGCGCGAGCAAATCGTGCTTGGGATCGGTGATAAGTTTGCGCATGCCTTCCAGATTTTCATGAATCGAGGCTATGCTGTGCTCCCACGCCTCTTCGTTCGGTGGGGCCGCAGTCTTCGGCCAGTAGCCCTCCGGCCACTCGGGTGACTTGTGACGCTCATTGTGGCAGAACTCGTAGACGTCCCACAGCGCGATGCGAATGTGTTCGAGCAGTTGCCATGCGGAGTGCGGCAGGTTTGCGGGAACCTTGCCGCGCAATTCAGCAGGAAAGTCCTTGACCGAAGCGGCGAGATCGGCATGCGCCTCGTGCCAGTCCAATACTTTGGCTAATTGTTGACGAAGTTGCTTATCATTATCCATGACGCCCCTTGAAAGAACCGTACCTCGGCTATGTGATGAGACAACCGTGTCGTCGGATGTAAGTTGAGCGAGCGAGCTCGCAGTGAAGTGTGGGCGACGAGCAGGGATTAGAAAAAACTATCGACGGTAGTAGATATCGAGAGAGTGACGACTTGGGCGATCAGCCGCGGCCGTTTCGGCGACGGTGACGCAGCACGTTGGCTGCGTCGGGATTCACCAGGACGGTAAAGCCGGTGCGCAGGCGATTGGTTTCAGGATCGACCAGCACAGCGCGTTCTCTTCCAATGCAGCCGCCCAGCACCCGCCCCAGGCTGAGCAGGGATCGGCTGCCGCAAACCTCACAGGTCTCGCCGCCGCTGTTGCTGATGATTTCACAATCGGCGCACAGAACAGCTTCCAGGAGAGGAACGGAGCTGAGGATCGGCTCCCATCGTTCACCGTTGGCCATAAGACACTCTTCGACCAAGGCTAGCGAGGTTCCCGCGGGTCGCAAAGTGCCTGATTGTGCAGGAAGCAGAAGAGTAACCACCGCAGAAATTCTGAATCCTGCGGAAATAGTTACAAACCCATATCTTTACTGCGGCGTGGCATCGCTGGACGAAGGTGGAAGCAAATTGTGATTCAGCGCGAACAACGCCAATTCCAGCCGGTTCCCGACACCAATTTTGTTAAAGATGTTGGTGAGATGGCGCTTGACGGTCTCTTCGCTGATACCGAACGTCTCCGCGATGTGCTTGTTGGTTGAGCCCTCGGTGATGAGGGTGACAACTTCTAGTTCGCGCGCGGTCAAGCCAAAAGTCTTGCGCGGCGGAGGAGCCGTTTGCGCCGTAAGATCGCGCAGCACCTGGACGAGGTTCTGCACCGGCCGTCCTTCCAGCCAGTACTGGCCCTGCATCACGGCGCGAATGCATGCCGAGAGATGAGCGATGGCCGCATCTTTCAACACCACCCCGCGGGCGCCAAGTTGCAGCGCTTCCAGGATCTGCCGCTTGTCAATCTGTCCGGTGAGGACGATCGTACGGGTGTCGGCATTGTCGCCGGTCAACTCGCGCAAGGCATCCAAGCCGGGCATCTTCGGCATGGCGAGATCGAGCAGCAAAACATCAGGGCGCAAGGTGCGGACCATATGGAGCGCCTCGACGCCGTCCTTGGCTTCAGCAATGACTTTGATGTGGGAGTCCGCCTGCAGCATGTTGCGCAGGCCAATACGGACTACGGGATGATCATCGGCAATCAGGACACGAATTGGAGTAGCTGCCATCTTGTTTCCTCACTGTAGAGGGATGGTCTCTATAGGATTCAAGCCGCTGAACCCTCGGCCGGGAGCGCAGCCGGACCCACTACTTCCGTTAATACAGCCTCGACATTTTTGAGCGCAGTTAGGACTTTCTCCAGTACCGGGTCTGCCTCAGTGAGATTCGAGTCACGTCCCATCGCTTCCAGGGCTGCGCAACTCTGCGACACCTCCTGGGCCCCCAACATCATACTGCTTCCCTTCAAGTAATGAGCCCGATCGCGGATTGTGGCGGCATCGTTGTTGGCCAGCGCCTCGCGCAGTCGAGAGACAGTGGTGCGAGCCTCTGCGATGTAATCACGGCAGAGCTCGGCCAGCACATCGGGCTGGCCCGCAGTGGCTTGTTGCAACCGTCCGAAGACGTCGCGATTTAACACTGTCTCGGTTCCCACGTATCGCTTTGCTACTCACAGGCCCACAGTATTCACAATTGGTAACCCCTCCGCCGTATGGACGTCAAGCGGAATGGCTGGAGTGTCCTCCTGCACCGGCCGTTTAAAACTTGGAAAAATCGGGCTTGCGTTTTTCCAGGAAAGCGCTTAACGCTTCCCGCGTCTCCGGCGACTCCAACCGCTCAGAGATAATTTCCACTTCTTCGCGCAGCGCGCGATCCACGTCGGATTTCGAAGCGCGCTTCATGAGGTCTTTGGTCGCACGCAGGGCTGCCGCCGGTTTTGCCGCCAGCGTCTGCGAGACCGCGATCACGGTGGGCATGAGCTGGTCGGGATACAGCACAGCGTTCACGAGTCCGATCTCGAAGGCGCGTTTCGCCGTCAGCGGAGAGCCGAGCAGGAACAGTTCCGAAGCGCGCTGCCTCCCAACTAATGCCGGTAACAACACCGTGGAGGCTGCCTCGGGAACGATGCCGAGATCGACGAAGGGCATCATGAACCGCGTGTCTTCGGCGGCATAGACCAGATCGCAATGCAACAGGATCGTTGTGCCCACTCCGACAACCAATCCGTGAACCGCGGCGACGATGGGCTTCCTGGCATTCGCCACTGCCTCAATGAAGCGCACCGCCGGTGGACGCTCCTGGCCTTTCCAGGGCTTCTGCATGAAATCCTGCAAGTCGTTGCCCGCGGTGAAGGCGTCACCCTTGCCGTAAAGCAGGATAGCGCGTACCGCCGAATCCGCTTCCGCCTGCTCGATCGCCTCTGCCAGCGCGGTGTACATGTCGCCGGTCAGCGCGTTCTTTTTCTCCGGACGGTTGATGGCAATCTGCTCCACCGTGCCGTTCCGTTCGGTTTCGATCTGACTCATATTCGTCCCTTGTATAGCGGTGATTACTTCTTACGTCTGAAGTCCAAGCGGCCGGAGCTGACGGACCCGCTCGGGCAAGATTCGCGTTGCATTCCTGAGTCTCTTACAAAATCGTGGGGATTGTAGCTGAATTGTGCGGTGCCGATGAAAAAATCCCGCGCCAACTGATTTTCTCATCCGCCCCCCGGGTAACTCCGATTTGCAACCGGGCCTGCACCTCCTACAATGTCTACGGAATCCAACTACCGGGTTAATCCGCTTCTTAGCGCATCAAGCGAACTGCAAGGAGATCGTTCATGTCCGCCAAAATTCCCGAGAACTACATGGATCTGTTCAACAAGAAAGCTTTCGGCAGCTTCACGACGCTCATGCCCGACGGCAGCCCGCAGACCACGCCCGTGTGGGTCGATCTGGTCGATGGCAAAGTGCTGGTGAATTCCGCCCTGGGCCGTCAGAAAGACAAGAACCTGCGCCGCGATCCGCGTGTGGCCGTCACTCTCATCGATCCCGACAATCCGTATCGCTATCTCGAGCTGCGCGGACGGGTCAGCGAAATCACTCACGAGGGCGCCGACAACCACATCGACAAGATGGCCAAGAAGTATCTCGACAAGGACAAATATCCGTTTGCGCAGCCGGGCGAGAAGCGCATCATCTACAAAATCGATATCGAACGCGTCAGCCCGCACGGGTAGACACGCCGCATCCGGCAGGAGAGAAGCGGGCCAAGTGCCCGCTTTTTCTCTGGAGTTCATTTTGCGCCGGAATTGACCGCAACCAATCGGCAAAAATAGAATCAATAACTTAGAAGACTGTGGGGAACCGTGCCACTCTACGAATACCAGTGCAAGAAGTGTCATAGCCTGACCGAGCGGATCCAGAAATTTTCCGACCCGCCTCTCGCCGTTTGTCCTCATTGTGGCGGCGAGCTGGAGCAACTGCTCTCGGCACCGGCAGTGCAGTTCAAGGGCTCGGGATGGTACGTCACCGATTACGCCAGGAAATCGTCGTCCAAGGGTTCGTCGGGCAGCAATGGATCGGAGTCGTCATCGGAGAGCAAGTCTGAGGCGTCCAGTGGTTCCAAGTCTGAGACTTCCAGCAGTTCTGAGAAGAGCGGATCGAGTTCCACCACATCGTCGGACAAGAAGTAGCGATTCCCGTGAGCCGGCGCTCGCGTCACAACGGCATGTGACCCAAGTCGCTTGACGCTGTGCGCAATGTAGGTTCCGGGCATCCAAATCTTAGAATAAACTTTCAATCGAACATTCGTTCGCGCCCGTCATTCGGAATTCATAGTTGGTTTTCTTTGATAGGAGGTATCGGTCATGTCGAAGGATGCTTTGACCATCACCGACCAGCGTAACGGCAAGACTTACGAATCCGCCATTGAGCTCGGAACGGTCCGCGCGATGGACCTGCGGAAGATCAAGAACAGTCCCGAGGATTTCGGGCTGATGACCTACGATCCCGCCTTCATGAACACGGCATCCTGCAAGAGCAGCATTACCTACATCGACGGTGACAAGGGCATCCTGCGTTATCGCGGATATGACATCGAGGTGCTGGCCGAGCACTGCACGTATCTCCAGGTCGCTTATCTCCTCCTCTATGGCGAGTTGCCGAACGCGCAGCAGGAGAAGGACTGGATCTGGGAGATCACGCATCACACGATGCTGCACGAGACCACCAAGCACTTCATCGACGGTTTCCGTTATGACGCCCATCCGATGGGCATCCTGGTGAGCACGCTGGCGGCGCTTTCGACGGTCTATCCCGAGGCGAAAGACATTCACGATCCCATCAACCGGCAGAAGCAGATCGTGCGCATCACCGCCAAGATGGCGACCCTGGCAGCGTATGCCTATCGCCACCGCCGTGGGTATCCCTACGTCTATCCTGACAATGACCTCAGCTACACCGAAAATTTCATGAACATGTTGTGGCGCATGACTGAGCCCAAGTACATGGCGAGCCCGGTCATTGCGCGCGCGCTGGATGTGCTGTTCATCCTGCACGCGGACCACGAGCAGAATTGCAGCACCAGCACCATGCGCGTCATTGGCAGCGCGCAGACCGATCCCTACCTGTCGATGGCCGGAGCCGCGGCGGCGCTGGCCGGGCCTCTTCACGGAGGCGCCAACGAAGAAGTGCTGCTCATGCTCGACCAGATCGGCTCGGTGAAACATATTCCTGAGTACATCAAGCGGGTGAAGGCCGGCGAGATCAAGTTGATGGGCTTCGGGCATCGCGTCTACAAGAATTACGATCCGCGCGCCCGCATCATCAAGGCAGTGGCCGATGAAGTCTTCGAAGTGACTGGCCGCAACGAGCGTCTCGATGTCGCCCTGGAGTTGGAGCGGATTGCGCTGGAAGACGATTACTTCGTGACCCGCAAGCTGTATCCGAACGTCGACTTCTACTCGGGCATCATCTACCAGTCGATGGGCTTTCTGCCGGACATGTTCACCGTGCTGTTCGCGATTCCGCGTGCCGCCGGCTGGCTGGCGCAGTGGAACGAGATGGTGCAGGACCCGGAGCAGAAGATCGCGCGTCCACGCCAGATCTACACCGGCATCGAGCACCGGAAGTTCCCGGTGGCGCAGGAAGAAAAGACAGAAGCCAAGGTCGGGTAAGCGTTATTTGGATGGTTACGCAGAGCGGGCCGAAGGGTCCGCTCTTTTTGTTTGCGGGGCGGGGCTTGACCGCCGGGGTGGAAGGATCTGCGGTTCGTCGCAGGGAGGCATGGTTGCGCCGCAGGCAAAAAGCAGATCCCTCGGCTGCGCTCGGGATGACAACTCCTACTAACTAAATATTTGCCGATAGCCAACAGTGATCCGAGTGCTACAATCGCGCGGCAGAAATCCAGCACTTGCAGGGCAGCATCACTGGCCAAATTGGTCTGGCTAAGTGCGAACTGCCAATTGCCAATTGCTGTCCGAAGGAGGATGTCCTCATGTCTTCCCCCAGCCCCGCGCTCCCTGCCGAACCCAAACCGCTCTCCGAAGCTGAACGTGTGGTCGACACCTTTATCGCGCCGACCAAGACCTTCACTGACCTGCGGCGCAGTTCGAACTGGCTGGTGCCGGCGGTGCTGCTGATCCTGGGAACGCTGGCGGTCGTGTGGGTGGCGCAGACGAAGATCGGCTTCCAGAAGATTGTCGACACCCAGCTCCAGAGCCAGCCTAAGGCGGTGGAGCGGCTCGACAAGCTGCCTGCCGAAGACCGCGCCAGGCAGATGGAATCCATCGTTAAGTTGAACCGGATTATCTCCTACTGTTTCCCTATCATCCTGCTGATGTGGCTGCTGATCGTGGCGGCGGTGCTGCTGGGGACATTCAACTTCGGGCTGGGGACGGAGCTCACCTACAACCAGTGCATTGCGGTCTGCGTTTACGCGTCGCTACCCAGCTTGGTGAAGGGGATTCTTACCATTGTTGTAATTTTTCTGGGCGCGACCGACAACTTCACCTTCCAGAATCCTATCGCCAGCAACCTGGGCGGGCTGGTGGACCCCAGCTCGCACTTCCTCTATACGTTCCTGGTATCGGTCGACATCTTCACTATCTGGACGTTGATCCTGACCGGCATCGCTTTCTCCTGCCTGACCAAAGTGAAGCGCGGCACCTGTCTGGCGGTAGTCTTCGGCTGGTGGCTGGCATTTACCCTCGGATCGTCGGCCATTGGGGCGGCCTTCTCATAAAACATTTGGCCGTTGAGCCAGGATTCTGCATCTGTGTGTAGGTGCTACTCTCCGTCACGAAAGGAATATGTAGTGGGACGGGAAGTAGAACTCCTGTAAACGTGAATACCTGATATAGTTCGATTGCTTGGCTGTAATTTTTCCGCCGTATCGGCGGATCGGGGACCGCTCCTCTTTTCATATTCCCCGTACGATTCATAGTAGTAGCAGGGTTCGAGTCAGGCCACTTGTCGTGTCTAGGAACAGGACTGAGTCGCCGGCATTTTCCAGTTCTTCATATCCCCGGCGCCCCAAAACTCCGACCGCAGACCCCCAAGGTTTGGCCATGGGAGGTGTGGCGTGGATTTATTTGTCATACGTGTCTTATTCGTCCTCATCACAGCGCTGTCTTGCTATGAACTGCAACCGCTAGGACTGAACCGGATACCAGCCGCGATTGTCGGCGCGGTGTTCGGGGCAGCGGTGGTGCTGTTCGAAATCCGGTTGCGGCAAGTCAGCCTGAAACGGCTGATCGGCGCCGTCATCGGCAGCATTCTGGGCATCATCGGCGCTTATCTGTTCAGCCTGGTCATTCACAACAGCATTAAGCCGGGACCCACGCAGAGTTTCCTTCAGCTGTTCGTGATGCTGCTGATGGCCTACATCGGACTGATCGTGGGAGCCGGCAAGGGCGATCTGCTGAACCTGGCGGCGCTGGGTGGCATCTTCGGCGGCGAAAAGCAGGCCAAGCGCAGCTACAAAATTCTGGATACCTCGGTCATCATCGACGGCCGCATCGCCGACATTGCTGAGACGGGCTTCCTTGACGGCATCATCGTCATCCCGCAGTTCGTATTGCGCGAGTTGCAGCTCGTGGCCGACTCCGCCGACTCCATGAAGCGCAACCGCGGACGCCGCGGGCTCGACATCCTCCAGCGCATCCAGAAGATGGCGACACTCTCGATCCAGATTGTCGAGGACGACTTTCCGGCCGTGCGCGAGGTCGACCTCAAGCTGATCGAGCTGGCCAAGGCCTACGAGGGCAAAATCGTCACCAACGACTTCAATCTGAATAAGGTCGCGCAGCTTCAGGGCGTCGAGGTGCTGAACATCAATGAGCTGGCGAACTCGCTGAAGCCGATCGTGCTGCCCGGCGAGATCATGAAGGTCTTCATCCTGAAGGAAGGCAAGGAATACAACCAGGGCGTCGCCTACCTCGACGATGGGACGATGGTCGTGGTCGACAATGCGCGCAAGATGATCGGCAAGACCGTCGACATCTCGGTGACCTCGGTGCTGCAGACGACGGCGGGGAAGATGATCTTTGGCAAGTTCGACGATCGCATGGCCGCGGCGCAAGCGCGACAGATGGAAACCCGGCCTCCGGAGACGCGACCGCCAGTCGCCGACGTACGGAAGTCAGGGCCAACGCCGGCAGCGGTGAGCGAAGTCAAGCCGGAGTAGGCGAAGTCAAGCCGAAGCAGGAGTAGCCGAGCCGGAGTAGGCGAAGCCGAACCGAAGCAGGCGAAGTCAAGCCGGAGTAAGCGAAGCCGAGCCGAAGCAGCCGTAGCCGAGCCGGAGTAGGGCAGGGCTCAACCTCTTTCCCGATGGTTGTCATCCCGAGCGAAGTGAATCCGCCACAGGCGGATGAACGGAGTCGAGGGACCCCTATCGCCGCCAAGGAATCTTCTCGCGGCTTCCGTTCGCGCGCCGCGCGCCTCACTACGCTCAGGATTACACCCACAAGAAACTCCGTGCTCTCCGTGTCCTCCGTGGTGAGATCGCCTTTCTTCCCGCCTCACCCGCGACATGGCCTTTTTCCCCGCCAAAAGGCATACTAAAAGCACGTCATGAACTCATCTACCAGTACAGAAACGGCAACGCCCGTGATCAGCACGATTCGCGAGATCGGGCAGCATGAAGGCCAGACGGTCACCATCCGGGGCTGGCTCTACAACCTGCGCACCAGCGGCAAGCTGCTCTTTCCGATCTTCCGCGATGGCAGCGGCATCATTCAGGGCGTCGTCGCCAAGCAGCAGGTTTCGCCTGAGCTCTTCGAGGCGATTAAGGGGCTGACGCAGGAATCCAGCGTCATCGTCACCGGCAAGGTTCGCGCCGACCAGCGCGCTCCCGGCGGCTACGAGATGGACGTTACCGACGCGCAGGTCATCCAGCGCGTCAATCCCGACGATCCGTATCCGATTACGCCCAAGGAGCACGGCACCGACTTCCTGATGGAGCACCGTCACCTGTGGCTGCGGTCGCAGCGCCAGGCCGCGATCCTGCGCGTGCGCGCCGAGATCATCAAGGCAGCGCGCGACTTCTTCGACGAGCGCGGCTTCACCCTGACCGATCCGCCGATCCTGACGCCCGCCGCCTGTGAAGGCACGACCACGCTGTTCCCGGTCGACTACTTCGAGGAGCAGGCGTTCCTGACGCAGTCGGGCCAGCTCTACATCGAGGCGACGGCCATGGCGCTGGGCAAGGTTTACAGCTTCGGGCCGACCTTCCGCGCTGAGAAGTCGAAGACGCGCCGCCACCTCACCGAGTTCTGGATGGTCGAGCCCGAGGTTGCGTACCTGCAACTCGACGGGCTGATGGAACTGGCCGAGCAGTTCATTACGTTCATCGTCACGCGCTGTCTTGAGAAGCGCCGGCCGGAACTGGCGATCATCGAGCGCGACGTCGCCAAGCTGGAGAAGATTGCGACGCCGTTCCCGCGCATCTCCTACGACGATGCGGTGAAGATGTTGCAGGAAGGCCACGCCAAGGGCCTGGTCGAAAACAAATTCGAATACGGTGGCGATTTCGGCTCGCCGGATGAGACCTACATCTCGTCACAGTTTGATCGGCCTGTAATGATTCACCGGTATCCTGCTCAGGTAAAAGCTTTCTACATGGAGCCCGACCCCGAGCGGCCCGACCTGGCGCTTTGCGTGGACGTGCTTGCGCCTGAGGGCTACGGCGAGATCATCGGCGGCTCGCAGCGTATGGGTTCGTACGAAAAGCTGCTGGAGCGTATTCACCAGCATGAGCTGCCCGAAGAGGCGTTCAAGTGGTACCTTGATCTGCGCAAGTTTGGCGGCGTGCCGCACGCCGGGTTCGGCATGGGCATCGAGCGCGCAGTGGCATGGATCTGCGGTCTGGAGCACGTGAGGGAGACGATTCCGTTCCCGCGCATGCTGCACAGGCTGTATCCGTAGAAGACGTTTCAAGATTCAAGTTTCGAGTTTCGAGTTTCGGGTTTCAACTTTCGAGTTTCGCGTTTCAAGTTCGCGTTTCGAGTTCGAGTTTCAAGTGTCGCGTGCAAGTGTCGAGTGACAACCACTACCTGCAAATAGCGGTTTTTTCGCTATAGGGTGCGAGGCGGCGACATCGAGCCCGAGCATATAGCGCTCAAGCGCCGCAGGCGCGAAAGTGATTAGCCCACCGCGTAAGCGGTGGGTAGGCTGCCGGTACAGAGCTGAGTCCCGTAGGGACGGCAGGCTGTTGAGGATGGCTTTACAGGGGCGAGTTCAATAGGGACGACATGCGCTTCCACCCTGTCGCCAAAATCGGGCGATGAGGATGGGGCACCCGTGGGTTATAGAGGTCCTTCGACTCCGCGTTCGCGCGATTCGCAAAAAACGCGAATCGCAAAAAGCATTGCGAACACTCCGCTCAGGATGACAATAATGAGGGATGGCATCAATGCACGCCTGAAGGCGTGCTCCACCCAGCGCACTGTGTAAAGAACGCTTATGGCAACCAGTCCAATTACCAAACCGATTCAGAACATCGAAACCAAGCACATCCGCGTTATCGGTGTGCCCCTTGATCTCGGCCAGTCCCGTCGCGGCGTCGACATGGGTCCGTCGGCCATGCGCGTTGCCGGTCTTGAAGGCAAGCTCGAGGCCATGGGCTATGACGTCATCGACGGCGGCAACGTCCCCGTCGCCATGCTCGAGACCGAGGCGGAAGGTGATCCTCACGCGAAGTATCTGACCGAGATCACCGAAACCTGCTCGGCGCAGGCCGAACTCATCATCCAGACGCTTGAGGCCGGCGAGATTCCGCTCACCCTGGGGGGCGATCACTCCATCGCCGCGGGCACGGTTTCCGGCGTCGCAGAGTTTTATCGCCGGCGCAACCAGCGCGTCGGCCTGTTGTGGATCGACGCCCACAGCGACATCAATACGCCAGATACGTCGCCCAGCGGCAACGTTCACGGCATGCCGCTCGGCGCGATTATGGGCCTGTTCAAGTCGCCACTCACCGACCTATACGGTTTCACGCCGAAGGTGCGCGCCGAAAACTGCGTGCTGCTGGGCATTCGCGACGTCGACGAGCACGAGCGCGAGAACATCCGCAAGTCGGGCGTGCATACCTTCACCATGCGCGACATCGACGAGCGCGGCATGCGCACGGTGATGGAAGAAGCGCTGCGCCTCGTAGGCCGCGGCACGGTCGGCTATCACGTCTCGCTCGATCTCGACTGGATCGATCCTGAAGACGCGCCCGGCGTGGGCACGCCGGTCTGGGGTGGCGCGACCTATCGCGAGGCCCACCTGGCGATGGAGATCATTGCCGACCACGGACGCATGCTCAGCTTCGAGATGGTCGAGGTGAACCCGGTGCTCGACGAGCGCAATCAGACGGCGGAACTCGCGGTGGAACTGGCACTGTCGGCGTTTGGGAAGAAGATTCTGTAGAACGCGTAGAGCGGGTTGGTCGTGACTACACGCCGTTCGTAACGACTGTTGTATCGGGCTCGACTTTACGGGTTGCCGGAGAACTCGAACGGCGTGAGCTTTGTGTCAGGGCACGGCTTCGGCCGTGCCGATAAGGCCCTGGTTTAGAGCGGGCTTCAGCCCCTGCATGCCGCGTGCAGCGGCTAAAGCCGTGCTCTTCTACTCGGCCAACCGGCACGACCAAGGTCGTGCCCTGACACAAGGCAGCCTGCGCCGAGCTTTTCAGCAGCCTGCAAAAGTTGGGTGCTCGGGATGACGGTTCATATATAGCGTCGCCACGGCCGAACAGCTGTCGGGCGCCTTATAGCAATCTTCGCCATCGACTTATATGAGTGCTCCCCAACTCGACATTCCCGCCTCTCCCGAAACTTACACAGCACCGCGATTTTCGGCCGCACCATCAAGTACTACGATGTGGGATCCGGTCCGCCGCTGCTCCTGATTCACGGCCTAGGCGGCGATGCCGACGAGTGGGCTTTCTGCTTCGAGCCCCTCAGCCAAACGCACCGCGTACTCGCGCTCGACCTGCTTGGCTTCGGCCGCTCTGACAAGCCAGCAATCGAGTACACCATCGCCGGATTTGTCGAGGTCGTCGATCGCTTCCTGAAAGCGATGGGCGTCGAACGTCCAACGTTGATCGGCAGCTCACTCGGAGGATGGATCGCTTCCGCCTTTGCGTTGAAGCGTTCCGACGCGGTTTCAAAACTTATCCTCGCCGACAGCGCAGGCGTCTGGGCGGATCTCGCCGAAATCGGCATGGACCCGCATGTCTCGACTCGCGCTCACATGCGCGAAGTTTTCGACCGCGTCTTCTACGACAAGCGCCTGGTCACGGACGAACTTGTCGACCTCGCCTACGAGCAGCATCTGGCACGCGGCGACGGCAGCACCATTGCATCGCTCATCCGCAATGTGGGCAATGGGGGCGAGCGCCTGGACAGCGTCATCGGCGGCATTCAAGTTCCTACGCTGATCGTGTGGGGGCAGCAGGATCAGATCATTCCACTCGCGGCCGGGGAGTTGACCCATCAACTCATTCGCGGCTCGGAGCTGATCGTCATACCAGAGTGCGGGCATGTGCCGGCGCTGGAGAAGCCGGCGGAGTTTGTGCAGCACGTGGTGCGGTTTCTTAACTCCTGAGGAGCACGCCTTTAGGTGTCCGGAAATTCTCCATGAGCTCCGTGTCGTGGCCGACTCCGGATCGATACCCTTCGAAGAATTGTCATCCTGAGCGGAGGTGCGCTGTTTTTGCGCGCCGGAGCCGAAGGATCTGCGGTTCGCCGGCAGTGGAATAATGCGGGCGGTCATCGCGGTGCCAACTAACCGCGGATCCTCACGTCGGGCTAAAGCCCTCCTCAGGGTGACAAGAATTGAACGAGGCTTCCAGGGCGCCGCTGAAGCTGCGCCCCTTCCATGAAAATCCTCATCTGAGCCTTCTAGCATCCGATTTGTTACCCTGTTAGCTTCCATGAAACTGCGGCTGCTGGTGCTGGTCAGCTGTTCTCTGATGCTTGGCGCGCTGTCCGGGTGCGGTACTCCCGGAGCGCCGTCGCTTCCTTCGCTCAACCTGGCGCGCCCGGTGGAAGACCTGACGGCGACGCGGCGCGGCAACAAAGTCGACCTGGACTGGACGCAGCCGCGCAAGAATACCGATCGCACCAACGTCAAACGCAATCCGGTGACGCGCATCTGCCGCCAGCCGGGCACGCAGCTGATGGCGACGTGCGACATGGTGGCTGAGGTCGAGCCGCCCACGCCGAAGGCGGCGCAGCGGCAGAAGGGCGAAAATCCGCCAGGCGACGTTCGTATTCACTACGTCGACACGCTGCCGACGCAGCTCGGCATGCAGAATCCCGCCGGCTTCGTGATGTATGCGGTCGAGGAGATGAATTCGAATGGGCGCAGCGCCGGGATCTCGAATCAGGTTGCAATCCCGGTGGTGCCGACCATCGCCGCGCCTGACAAAGTAAACGCCTCGGTCGAACCCGATGGCGTACACGTCACGTGGTCGGGACCTGCGCCACTCGAGCCCCCAAAGGGCGTGACGTACCAATACCGCATCATGCGCCGCCCCGTTGGTGCACCGGCCTACATCGTGCTCGACGACATCGCCCCCGCCGCCAGCGGATCGTACCTCGATAAGACATTTGCGTGGGAGCAGAAGTACGAATACCGCATCACAACTCTGAGCCAGGTGCGTAGCGGAGACACAACGGCCGGCGTCGAAGGGGAAGACTCGCCGGTGGCGGAAGTGTTTACGCGCGACATCTATCCGCCGGCGCAGCCCGCAGGGTTGCAGGCAGTGTTCTCGAGCGTCGGGCAGAAGCCGTTCATCGATTTGACGTGGGCGCCCAACATGGAGAGCGACCTTACCGGGTACAACATTTACCGCTGGGTTGGCAGCGAGCAGCCGAAAAAGCTGAACGCCCAGCCGGTGCAAACGCCGTCGTATCGCGACGACACCGTCGAGCCCGGCAAGACGTATAACTACGCGGTGTCGGCAATCGACCAGCGCGGCAATGAGAGCCCGCGCTCAACTCCGGCGAGCGAGACTGCGCCCGCCAAATTAGCGCAATAAAGGATTCGTCGTGCAATTTTGCAGGTTCGTTGACCAGGACGTCATTCGTTACGGGCTGATTGAAGGGCCATTCATCACGCGCACTTTATCGCTGGCGCCGCGCGCATTCTCGGACTTCAATGCCGCCGAACCGGCCGAAATCCCGCTCAGCGTAGTGCGTCTGCTCGCGCCGGTTGAGCCGACCAAGATCGTCTGTGTCGGCCGCAACTACCGCGAGCACGCCAAGGAACTGAACCACGCCATCCCAACCGAGCCGCTGATCTTCCTCAAGCCGCCATCGTCGATCATTGGTCCGGAAGAAGCGATTCAACGGCCTGCGGATCTCTCCGAACGCGTCGACTACGAAGGCGAGATGGGCGTCGTTATCGCCCGGCGCTGCTTCCGCCTGAGCGAAGGTGAAGACGTTCGACCTTACATTCTCGGCTACACCTGCGTGAATGACGTGACCGCGCGCGATTTGCAGAACAAAGACGATCAGTGGAGCCGCGCCAAGGGCTTCGACACGTTTTGTCCTGTAGGACCAGTGGTTGCCGAAGGGCTCGATCCATGGCAGGGCGTGCGCGTGCAGACGCGCGTGAACGGCGAGTTGAAGCAGGACGGCATCACGTCCGATTTCCTCTTTCCTCTCGATCTGCTGCTGCGTTACATCACCTCGATCATGACACTCGAGCCCGGAGACCTGATCGCCACGGGAACGCCGCAGGGCGTCAGTCCGGTAAAGGCCGGCGATGTGGTGGAGGTCAACGTCGAAGGCGTAGGCACGCTGCGGAACCCGGTGATGGATCGGGAGTAGGGACGCAAAAACCGCGTGTCATCCTAAGCGAAGCGTCCTCCTGATTTTTCGCTCCGCCGATTTTGCGAAGCGGAGGGCGCGCAGTTGAAGGACCCCTATAGCAGCATCTGTCCCGCCATAGGGGTCCTTCGACTCCGTTCGTCCGCCTGCGGCGGACTCACTTCGCTCAGGATGTCAATCTTCAAAAATTAATCCTCCGGCGGTTCACTTCGCTTAGGGTAAAAATCTCCCGCAAATCAATCCTCGGCGGTTCACTTCTTTTAGGTGACAATCTCTGACAATTGCTTGAACCAGGCTTCCGGCGAAGAGCGAAGAGCGAAGAGCGAAAAGCGAAGAGCGAAGAGCGCCGAGCGCAAAGCGCTCAGCGACCATCAATTTGCGCCACTCGCGACTTTCCTGTTCCCTTGCGAACGCTCTCCGGCTATCTTGGAAGACAACCCAGTCGTGTTCCCATGAATTCGTTCCGGCTCTATCCCGTCCTGGCTTTTGGCGCAACCGCAGCGATCATCGGTTATGCCTTGCTGTCACGCAAAAACAAGAAATCACCGGAAGACCTGGAGAAGGAACGCCGAACCGACCTGACGCGTGGCGGTCGCATCATCGATGGCAACGTCATCGACGTCCTCGAGCTGGAGGAGGACAAGACCGGCCAGCAGATGATCCTGCTCGTCTACAACTATGACGTCGCCGGCGTGACCTATGAAGCTTCGCAGGATGTCACCCACCTGCGCCAGTTCATCGATCTCTATTCGTGCCGCCTGGGGCTGCCCGCCTCGGTAAAGTACGATCCGCACAATCCCGGAGACTCCATCGTGATCTCCGAAACCTGGTCGGGGCTGCGCAAGCCCACTATCGTGTTGCCGCAAAGGCCTATCCTCGCCGACACGCGCACCTCCGCGTAACTTTTGCTGCCCGATAACGTCTGATATTGAAGGAAACAGCCGTTTTATCCTTGTGACACTTTCGTAACACGAGCGGATGGCCCGTGATTGCTACAATGGTTACCTATGCATAACCTGCCTTTGCCGCTAGCTGCATTTCTGGCGGGAATCCTTTCTTTCCTATCACCCTGCGTCCTTCCACTGGTGCCGGGCTACGTGTCGCTGATCTCGGGTGCGAGCGTCGAAGAGTTGCAGACCTCTGAACGACGCCTGTTCGGCACGGTGATGCTGCATTCCATTACCTTCGTCCTCGGCTTCAGCGTGGTGTTCATTGCGCTCGGGGCGGTGGCTACCGGCGTAGGTCAGGTGGTCAACGAATATCACTCGCTGCTGTCGAAGATCGCCGGCGTGGTGGTCATTATTTTCGGCCTGCACCTGACCGGCATCCTGAAGATCAAGGCGCTGTATGCCGACAAGCGCATGCATGACGTGAAGGGCAGCAGCAGCGCGATCGGCTCGTTCGCCGTCGGCTTCGCGTTTGCGTTCGGTTGGACCCCGTGCATCGGCCCCATCCTGGCGACGATTCTGGTTCTGGCAAGCGCGCAGGGAACCGTGCTGAAGGGAGTAGTGCTCCTGGCGGTTTACTCGCTTGGACTGGCTGTTCCGTTTCTACTCACGTCGCTGGGCGTTGACAGGTTTTTGTCATTCTATGGCAGGTTTAGAAAACACTTGCACACCGTCGAGGTACTGAGCGGTATACTTCTGATAGCCATCGGAGTCTTGATTTTCCTGAATAACCTGAAGCTCCTGTCGGGTTATCTGTCGTTTCTCAATCGATTCGCGCTTTAGGGATATTCTCGTGAAACGGAACGCACTGGTATTTGTGGCTCTGACGGTGGCTGTAATGGCTATGCTGGCCAGCGGGAAATACCTCGACAAATCCCGCAAGAACGGCTCCGTACAGATGGTGGGAGACGTGAAGGGTATTGAGGCTCCTGACTTCAGCCTGCTGACCCTGGACGGCAAGAAGGTCAAACTCTCCGATTACCGCGGCAAGGCGGTCCTGCTGAATTTCTGGGCGACGTGGTGTCCACCGTGCAAGGTGGAGATGCCGTGGTTCGTCGATCTGCAGAAGCAGTACGACAAAGATGGGCTGGTGGTTCTCGGGGTCGCCATGGACGACTCTGAGCCGGGCACCATCGCGAAGTTCGCCAGCGAAATGGGAGTGAATTATCCCGTGCTGCTCGGCACCGACAAGGTGTCCGAGGCTTACGGCGATGTGCAGTATCTGCCGACCACCTTCTTCATCGGACGCAATGGCGCGATCGTCGACAAGCTCACCGGGCTGCTCGACCGTTCCGACATCGAAAACGATGTGAAGAAGACGCTGGCCACCGACGCCGGCGCGCCGCTGCGAACCCTGAATGTGCAGCAGAATCAGGCACAAGTGCAGCCGAAACGCAGCCTGCCGCAAGTACCCGACCCGAGGGACGCCACTCGATGAAGCGTGTTGTTTTCTCTCTGCTCTTAATCTGCCTGATGGCGACGTTTGTCTTTGCGCAATCGATGGAGGACAAGCCCTACGTCATCATGGCGCCGGTTGGCAGTGTGCAGCTGCATGCAGGAGCGACCAAAGACGTCAACCTGGCCTTCCGCGTCGGCTCCGAATACCACATCAATTCGCACACACCGAAATCGCCATTGCTGATTCCCACCGTGCTCAAGCTGGATGCGACGGCTCCGGTGACCTTGGGCGACGTCAAGTATCCTGCAGGACAGGACGTGAGCTTTGCCTTCTCCGGCGATGAGAAGCTGAACGTCTACAGCGGCGACTTTGTTGTGGATGCGTTCGTGAAGGCTCCGGCAAACGCGGCCGCAGGCAGCTATCCGGTGAAGGGAACTCTGCGCTTTCAGGCCTGCGATCACAGTGCCTGCTATCCTCCACGCAATATCCCGGTGGAATTTCAAGTCACGGTAGTGAAGTAGCGCTGCCGTTCCGACAGAAAATTTGACCTGCCAACGAAACGGGTGCCCCATCCTCGTCGCCCGTTTTTGCCGACAGGGTGGGAGTCTGTCAACCCTTCGTCGCGCCGGCCGTCGCCGCTACTGCTGCCGGCAACACCACCACCGACACCACAGCGTTTGTCGTCGGCAACGCTCCACCCCTGACATTCAGATTCGCTGGCGAATACGAGGCGTCATGCTGCAGACGAATCTGCACACTGTTGCTGATGCTGGCGTTCCCATCGACCTGCCGCGTTTTCGGGAAGCCCCACGTGACCGACCACGACTCGTGTTTCACATCCAGCGCGTGCTTGGCATCGATGTTGGTATATTGCGCGTACACGGCAGGATCGAAATCCACGCCGAGCGCCTTGGCTTTGCTCATCATCCAGCCGAGTGTGATGTCAGACAGACCACTCTCCGGATAGCCACCGCCCACGTCGCAATGCACACCGGTGAAGTACACCTGCTCAATCGTCTGGCCGGGTGCGGGCGGGCCGGACCACAGCGTTGCGGGAAATTCACTGCGCCGCTCGTCGATGGATACCGCGTGATAGGCGTTCTTCACACAGGGATGCAGCTTGGTGTCGAGGAAGCCGTAGCGCAGCGGGTCAACCCCGCCAATGAGCGCGGGCACGCCTAGCGAGCCCACCGTGTCCCACACACCGATCATCGTGATCTCGACATTCTCCACCGCATACTTCTGCTTCAGCGAGGCCAGCAACTGCTGCTTCTTCCCCGTGTCCCGCTCACGATAGGCGCAGAAGGCCAGGGCCGTGAGGTTGTCGTCGGTATGCTGCGTGGGCAGGCCGCAGGCGACAATCATGCCGCCGAGACAGCGCGCCGTGTAGGCGCCGCGGCTGAATCCGAAGAGGAAGATCTGGTCGCCATGCTCGTAGAGATGCGAGATACGCGTGTAGCCGTCGCGAATCTTGCCATCGAGCCCCTCGCCAAACGCCCCGCCCAGCAGGTGGATGATCGCATTGCCATCGGAGCCGACACCGTCGTCATAGATCGGACACTGCTCGGCGGAGAAGGTCATGGCCTTAAAGATTTTGTAGACGTTGGTATTGGTAGTGGAATCGTTCCAGGTTCCGTCTGAGCAGAAGATGATGCGCTTGGGCATTGAGGGTCCTCCTGGGGATCGGCTCGTCAACTCCGTTGGGAGCGGCTGGGAGTAGCGGAACTATAGCACGATTAGCAACCAGCTTCGAGCCGCGAGCTCAGTGCGCTACCGGCCGACCCAGCCGTTCGGATTGCTGATCGGCAATTGAATCCGCGCCCCCACTCTGCGAGAATCCGCTCATCCGCATTTCGCAGGAGAAATCCATGCCCCGCGCGTTCGTCGCCATCGCACTCCTCCTTGCCTCCATCCCAAACCTGAGCGCACAGACCAAGCCGGCGAAGTCCGACAATGGAGCACCTGTGGACCGCGCCTACCTGCAGAGCATCTGGGACGGCTGGGCTTCGGCCGATCTCGACAAACAAGGCCGCTTCTACGCACAGGGCCCGGGGCATCTGTTCTTCGATGTTGCGCCGCTGAAGTACAACAGTTGGGAGGAGTACAAGGCCGGCGTAGCTCCCTCGCTGAAAGACTCGCCCAAGGTGACCTACACCCTGAACGACGATGTGCAGATTCATCCTGCCGGGCCGTACACCTGGGTAGCGGGGACGGTCGATATGGCGGGAACTTCGCCGCAGGGCGAGGCACAGAAGCTGACGCTGCGCTGGACCGCCGTACTGGAACAGCAGGACGGCCACTGGGTCATCACCCACGAACATGTTTCAGCGCCGGCGGAAACGGGAGCGCAGTAGTTTTTTGATTGTCATCCTGAGCGAAGCGTCCGCCTGCCTTTCGCTCCGCCGACTTTGCGGAGCGGCGGACGCGTAGTCGAAGGACCCCTATAGCTGGAAGGTTCTTTCTGGTTATAGCGGTCCTTCGACTCCGGCGCGCAAAAGCTGCGCGCCTCCGCTCAGGATGACAACCTATCTTGAGAGCTTCTGATTTTGGCAGAGGTGTTGACTCCAGCGTCGATAGGCAAGCGATAGCTTCACCCATCCAGCTTCTTCGCCAGCAACTCATTCACCAGCGCGGGATTCGCCTGCCCCTTCGACGCCTTCATCACTTGCCCCACAAAGAATCCGATGACGGTCTTCTTTCCCCCGCGATACTGCTCCAGCTGCTTGGGATTGCCGGCGATCACCTCGTCGATGATCTTCTCGATGGCCGCAGTGTCGGTGATCTGCTGCGGCTTTTCTTTGTCGTAGATCGCAGGGAAATCCTCGCCGCGTGCGAACGCCAGGTCGTACAGGTCCTTCAGAATCTTCCCGCTGATGGCGCCGCTCTCCACCAGGTCGGCCGACATGGCCACGCCCTTCATCGAAATCGGCGACTGCTCGATCTCGACGCCCTTGGCTTTGAGCCGGCCCATCAACTCACCCTGCACAAGGTTCGCAACACGCTTGGGATTCTTCGCTGCTCCCGCCGCTTCTTCAAACTGATCGGCGAGCGCGCGCGTGCTGGTCAGCGTCGCCGCGTCATATTCGGTGATGCCGTACTGCGCGACCATGCGCTTGCGGCGCGCCTCGGGCAACTCCGGCATCTGCGCGACAATCTCCGAGCGCCACTTGCCGCTGATGACCAGCGGCAGCAGGTCGGGCTCGGGGAAGTAGCGGTAATCGTGCGCCTGTTCTTTCGAGCGCATAGCGTAGGTCTTACCTTCGGCGGAGTTGTAGAGACGCGTTTCCTGCGTGATCTTGCCGCCCGACTCCAGCACCTGCTCGTGGCGCTCGATCTCGTACTCCAGCGCGTGCCGGATAAAGCGGAACGAGTTCACGTTCTTCACTTCGGTCTTGGTGCCGAACTCGCGCTGCCCGCGCGGGCGGATGCTGATGTTGGCGTCGGCGCGCAGCGAGCCCTCTTCCATGTTGCAGTCGCTGACGCCGGTGTACAGGATGATCTCCTTCAGCCGCGTCAGGTACTCCCAGGCTTCGTCCGGCGAAGCGATGTCGGGCTCGCTGACGATCTCGATCAGCGGCACACCCGAGCGGTTCAGGTCGATCGACGTCCAATCGCTGCTGTCGGGCAGGCCGTCATGCAGGCTCTTGCCGGCGTCTTCTTCCAGATGCACGCGCGTGATGCCGATTTTCTTGAGCCCCTTCGCGGTCTTGATCTCGATGTAGCCGTGCTCAGCGAGCGGCTTGTCGAACTGCGAAATCTGGTAGCCCTTGGGCAGGTCGGGATAGAAATAGTTCTTGCGCGCGAAGATCGAGGTCTCGCGCACCTGGCAATTCAGCGCCGTCGCGGCTAAGACCGCGAACTCGACTGCGCGCTTGTTCAACACCGGCAGCGCCCCTGGCATTCCCAGGCAGACGGGGCATACGTTGGTGTTCGGCGGATCGCCAAAGCGCGTCGAGCAGCCGCAGAAGATCTTCGTCTTCGTCAGCAGCTGAACGTGGACTTCGAGGCCGATGACCGGCTCGTACTTGGAGGTCGTCGCTACGGGAGCTTCCGGCGTGGTCGCCATAATGCTCGATTATAGGTGAGGCGTGAGGAGGATCGGCACTCCGCTGAGATGTATCAAATCTGCTGGACGATCTGTGATTCGAGATACCGTGGGTGGAGCACGCCTTCACAGGCTGCCGAAAGATTCGAACTGGACGGCTCGTCGGACTAAAGTCCGCCTCGCCGCGTTAAAAAACAGCATATCGGCACAACTGAAGTCGTGCCCTGTTACAAAGCTCAAGGGTTCCGAATTTTTCAGGAACCTGTTCAGGCGTGCAGATTCGGTCGCTACGGTGCGAAGTTAAGGCTGCACACGAACGCGCTGCCCCACAGGATGACGCCGGCGATCCCGACCATTACATATAGCCGGCGCTCAAACGCATTGTGAAGAGTTGGCAGAGGAAGAGGCGATCCCAGGCTGCGATGGAACCACGTCACCAGCAGTCCGCCGAAGCCGACGATGGTGACCGCGCCGCCAAACGCCAGCCCCGCCATGATGAGGATGTATTTCAGGGAGAACACAACACACCCCACTTATTTCTGACAGGCTAGTCCTGCGGCGCGCGTTTTGCAAACCGGCTTTGTCGGCAAACCGGCCTCGTTTTGACGAATACGTTCCCCCGCCTCGCTCATCTAACCATGCATTGGCGCGCCCGGTTATCTGGCTGCGCAATTTTTTCGTTCGAGGCCCTGATGGCGAAAGTTCAACACCTGATTGCCGCATCCACTCTCCTGCTCTGTTCTGTTGCTTGTGCTCAAAATCCGGCGTCGGAGCCCGCGCCGAATGCGCCTTTCACCGACTATCGCGGCGAAAAGCCCGGCGTCACACATAAGATCACGCCAGCAGATTTGCCGAAGCCTTTCGCCACCAAGTCGGCGATGAACGGGCCCAACGTCGTCGACCGGCCGAAGAACGCATGGCCTCAGGCGCCAGCCGGCTTCAAGGTCGAGCTCTACACGACCGACGTGAGCGACCCGCGCAAGATTCTGACTGCTCCGAACGGCGACTTCTTCGTCGCCGAAACTCATGGCCACGACATCAAGGTTTTTCGCGGCATGTCGGCCGACGGTAAGGCGCAGCAATCCTCCGTGTTCGTCAGCGATCTGCAATCGCCGTATGGCATCGCTTTTTATCCGCCCGGCCCGAACCCGCAATACATCTACATCGGCGACACCGGTGCCGTGCTGCGCATTCCGTATCACAATGGCGACCTGAAAGCCGCAGGCAAGCCGGAGCAGCTCGCGACGCTGCCTGCCGGAGGAGCTCACTGGACGCGCGACCTCGTCTTCTCGCCCGACGGCAAGCAGCTCTTCGTGGGCGTGGGCTCATCCGAAAACGTCGATGATCCCGACAAGAACTCCGACGAGAAGGGCCGCGCCCAGATCTGGGTGATGAACCCCGATGGGTCCAATCCGCACATGTACGCGTACGGCATTCGCAATGCCGGCGGCGGACTGGCAATCAATCCCAAGGATGGACAGCTTTGGTGCTCGGTGAACGAGCGCGACGATCTCGGCAACAACCTCGTGCCCGACTACATCACGCACGTCGAACAGGGCGGCTTCTACGGGTGGCCGTATTACTACATCGGCGGCAATCCCGATCCGCGGCTGAAGGGCGCGCATCCCGAGTTGAAGAGCAAGGTCATCGTGCCTGACGTGCTCTTGCAGGCGCACAACGCATCGCTGGAACTCGCATTCTATGAGGGCAAGCAGTTTCCGGCCGAGTACCGGGGCGACATCTTCGCGGCCCAACACGGCTCGTGGAACCGATCGCCACGCACCGGCTACGAAGTCATCCACGTGCCTCTTCACCAGACCGGCAAGGCCAGCGGCGAATACGAAGATTTTCTGACCGGCTTTGTTACGCCCGATGGCGAGGTCTGGGGACGGCCGGTGGGAGTTGCGGTGGCGCAGGACGGATCACTGCTGGTCACCGACGACGCCTCCAACTCCATTTGGCGCGTAAGTTACCCAGGCAAATAGAGGCTGCGGCTCATCTCAAAATGGCCGGCGCGGCTTGTCGGGCGCCCCCGCCCGGGGTCATACTTTCCGGAATTAATTTTTTCTGGGACTGTCGATTTCGTCGAAGTCGTGCGTCGTACCGGTGCCTGACGAACTGGGCAATTCAATTCCGGAGATTCTCACATGCGTTACATGCTGCTGATCTATGCCAACGAAGCTACCTCGGGGCAGCGTCCGCCTGAGCAGCGACTCGAGTGCATGAACCACCACTACGCCTTCATGGACGAAGCCACCAAAGCGGGCGTCTACCGTGCTGCCGATCCGCTGCAGCCCACGGCTACGGCCACCACCATCCGCGTGCAGAACGGCAAGCCGATCGCGACCGACGGCCCCTTCGCGGAGACGAAAGAGCAGCTGGGCGGCTACTACATCCTCGACTGCAAAGATCTCGACGAAGCCATCGTTTGGACCAGCAAGCTTTCTACAGCATGCAATGGAGTTTCAACGTCGATCGAAATCCGGCCGATCATGGAGATCGCGCAGATGCAGGACCAGATCCAGCAGTCGCTGGCCCAGGCCGTGTAGTAAGGAAGACGGCCCTTTGCTTTTAACTTTTCGTTTTAGCAGACCGCATCGACATAATGTGTGCAGGTTTGCGATCAGCGAGCTTCCGGCGAAAAGCGAAGAGCCAAAAGCGAAGAGCCAAACGCCTTCTCGCAAATTCAATTCTGGAGATTTTCCATGCGTTACATGTTGCTGATTTACTCGACCGAGCGCGCCGAAGCGCAAGCCGATCCTGCCGAGATGCAGGCGATCATGCAAGGCCACCAGGCGGTGATGGAAGGTACGATGAAGGCTGGCATCTTCCGTGCGGCCGACCCGCTCCATCCCACGGCTACGGCCACCACCATTCGCGTGCAGAACGGAAAGCCCATCACCACCGACGGTCCCTTCGCGGAGACTAAGGAACAACTGGGCGGTTACTACATTCTCGACTGCAAAGACCTGGACGAGGCTATCTCGTGGGCCGGCAAAATTCCCACGGCCTGCAAAGGCGGTTCGGGGTCCGTCGAGATCCGTCCCATCCTGGAGATAGACCAACTGAAGGAGCAACTCCAGCAGGCGGTTGCTAACACGGGTGAGCGCAAGCCGGCATTGATCGCCTAGCTGTAAGCTTTCAGCAGACGTGCGCTGCTGTGCTGCACGCATGTCTGCTGGAAGCAGGTTTCCGGCGAAAAGCGAATTGCGAAAACTTTATTGCGAGAATCCAATGCGCAAACTTCTGATACTCGTTGTTGTGTCCCTACTGAGTTGTGCCGTGGCGCCGGCCGAAGTCACCGACCAGGCGCAGAACGGCTTCACCGTGAAGATCGCCATCCTCGTTCACGCCGGGCCGGAAGAGGTTTACAGCCGCCTGGTGCATAACATCGGCGAGTGGTGGAGCTCGGAGCATTCGTTCTCGGGCGACGCGCACAACCTTTCCATCGACGACAAGCCGATGGGCTGCTTCTGCGAGAAGCTTCCCAACGGCGGAGGCGTGCGCCACGCCGAAGTCATCATGGTGATGCCCAACAAGCTGCTGGTGATGTCGGGCGCCTTTGGACCGTTGCAGAAGTTCGCCACCACCGGAACGCTGACATTCGCGATTCTGCCGATTCGCGATCAGACGCGGGTGGAGATGACATATGCGGTTGGCGGATATCTCTCGGGTGGCGTGAACACCTGGGCCGCTCCCGTGGACAAGGTTCTCACCGAGCAGATGACGCGGTTGAAGAGCTACATCGAGACGGGAAACCCGGCCCCGGCAGCCATGAATAAGCAGCAATAATGCATACAATGCTTGGCGACCGCTCCGCGACTGGGCGCCGGATCGAGGCGGTCTTCCGCGAGGAATCCGGCCGCATCATCGCGGCTCTCATCCGCATCAGCGGCTCCTTCGATCTTGCGGAAGAGGCGATGCAGGATGCCTTCACCATCGCCGCGGCCGAGTGGCCGGAGAAGGGAATCCCCGACAATCCCGGCGCCTGGATCACCGCCGTTGCTCATCGCAAAATCGTCGATGCCGTTCGCCGCGAACGTACGAGGACCGAGAAAGAGCCGGATCTCCTGTATCACACTGTGATATCTCACAATGTGCCAGACGAAGACTGGGACGATACCGCCATGGGCTACCCCGACGATCGCTTGCGCCTGATCTGTACCTGCTGCCATCCGGCGCTGAGTCCCGAGGCGCAGGTCGCACTGACTCTGCGCACGCTCGGCGGTCTGACAACGTCAGAGATTGCCCGCGCTTTTCTGCTGCCGGAAGCGACTCTGGCTCAGCGGCTGGTGCGGGCGAAGGGAAAGATCCGAAACGCCCGCATCCCCTACGAGGTCCCACCGATGGAGGCGCTGCCGGAGCGACTGCAGGCGGTGCAGGCCGTCCTCTACCTGGTGTTCAACGAAGGCTACTCGGCCAGCGCCGGCGACAGCCTCATTCGCCGTGAGCTGTGCGCCGAGGCTATTCGGCTGGCACGCGTGCTGTGTCAGCTCTCACCCGGCGATCCTGAAAACCTGGGGCTGCTCGCACTGATGCTCCTGCATGACTCGCGCCGGGATGCGCGCACCGGCGACGACGGCGGACTGGTCATCCTCGAGGAGCAAGACCGTTCGCTGTGGATTCGCGACCAAGTCGAAGAAGGTGTGGAGCTGGTTGAGCGGGCATTGGCGATGCGTCACACCGGGCCCTATCAGCTCCAAGCCGCGATCGCGGCGGTTCATGCCGAAGCGCGAACCGCTGCCGAAACCGATTGGGCGCAAATTGCGGCGCTCTACGCCGAGTTAGCGCGCATCCATCCATCGCTGGTCATCGCGCTGAATCACGCGGTTGCCATTGCAATGAGTCAGGGATCGGAGAAGGGGCTGTCGCTCATCGATGAGCTGGGCAGGTCGGGAGCACTCGATCAATATCACCTGTACCACGCGGCGCGCGCTGATTTGCTGAGACGCATGAAACGTCGCGACGAAGCATTAGCGGCTTATGAGAAGGCAATTGCTCTGACGTCGAACAAAGTGGAAGTGGAATACCTGCGGCGGCGCATTGCGGAACTAGGTTAATCCTCAGTTCACCAAACTGCCTTAGTGTCACCACACAACCTTGAGATTGTCATCCTGAGCGGAGCGTCGCGCCTTTTGCGCTGCGGAGTCGAACGACCGCTATAGCCGGAAAGATCGTCCTAGTTATAGGGGTCCTTCGACTTCGTTCGAGCGCGCTGCGCTCTCACTTCGCTCAGGATGACAACGAGTAAGAAATTACTCGCTCAGGATAAGAAAGACGAACGAAGCGCTGCATTCGTATCACACGTTCACCGAAACCTTCACCATCTTCTTACCCGCGCGCAGCGTAAACTCGCTCCCGGCTTTCACCGACGCAACAATCTCCGTCTTCAACTCGCCATCGATCTTTACCGCGCTTTGCTTCACCTTGCGCAGGCCGTCGGTGACCGACGTCGCCAGCCCCGTGCGTGCCAGCAGCTTGTCGAGCTTCACCTGCACCACGCCGTCGCTCGTCGACGCATTCGGCGCAGCGACTTCGTCGAACGCCACCTCGATCAGCGGCAGGTCTTCCGGCACTTCATCCTTCTGGAACATGCGCGACCAGTCCTGCGCCGCCTGCTCGGCCGCGGCAGGTGAGTGGAAGTCGGCGACGATGCGTTTGCCCAACTCCTGTTTCAGCTTCATCGGATGCGCCGTGCCGCTCGCCACCTCGCCTTTCATGCGCTCGATGTCGCTCATGCTTACGTCGGTCAGCAGCTCGTAGTAACGCCACATCAGCTCGTCGGAGATCGACATGACCTTGCCGAACATCTCCTGCGGCGCCTCGGTGATGCCGATGTAATTACCGTACGACTTAGACATCTTCTGCACGCCGTCGGTGCCTTCGAGCAGCGGCATGGTCAACACGATTTGCGGCGGCTGCGAGTAGTGGCGTTGCAGCTCGCGGCCCATCAGCAGGTTGAATTTCTGGTCAGTGCCGCCTAGCTCGATATCGGCCTCAAGCGCGACCGAGTCGTATCCCTGCGCCAGCGGATAGAGCAGCTCGTGCAGCGCGATCGGCTTCTCTTCCATGAAGCGCTTGTGAAAGTCTTCGCGCTCCAGCATCTGCGACACCGTGAACTTCGCCGCCAGCCGGATGATGCCCTCATAGCCCAGCTTGTCGAGCCACTCGCTGTTGAAGCGGACTTCGGTTTTGTCGCGATCAAGAATCTTGAAGACCTGCGCCTTATAGGTTTCGGCGTTGGCGTCGATCTGCTCGCGCGACAGTGGCGGACGGGTCACCGAGCGGCCGGTCGGATCGCCGATCAGGCCGGTGAAATCGCCGATCAGGAAGATGACGGTGTGGCCCATGTCCTGAAAGTGTTTCAGCTTGCGAATGAGCACGGTGTGGCCCAGGTGCAGGTCGGGCGCGGTCGGGTCGAAGCCGGCTTTTACGCGCATGGGCTTTCCCGCGGCTCGCGATTTCTCCAGCCGCTCTCGCAGGTCGCTCTCGCGAATGATTTCGAACGAGCCCTTGCGCAGGTACGCTAACTGCTCGTCAACGTCAGGGAATGAGGGCATAACGTTTGATTATAAGGAATCGGAGGCGGCGTTTAGCAGGTCGGGTCCGGGTGACTGCGGGATTAGGCGAAGGTCGAGGCAAGAATCTTGCGGGATTGTTAGCGCATTTCAGGGCCGGGGTTGCCGACCCTGAATGTCGTTTGAGCCCTATCTCGAACGAGTACCGGTTTTTTTCTGCGGCGCAGTCTGACTCTTCACTGGACGTCGCTTATCGCCCACGGGCGTCGAATCAACCGGGGAGGTGACTTCGGAATCCGGCTCCGGAGCGGTGGGTGTGATCTCCAGTCCCTCGCCGCTGAAGATTGGAGAATCAACCTTCTTCAATCCTCCCGCCTCAAGTATGGGAGCAAGCAGACCGTCCTTGCCTTCGTCGCCCTCGCCGGTCGAGTCGTTGAAGAACTCGTCCACCAGCCCCTGGGTTGGGGCGATGGTCCCGATCGAAAACTCAGGTTTCTCCATGGTTTCCAGGGCAGCGGTGAATGCACGCATGTGCGTGATCTCGCGCGTCATCAGGAACTGCAAGGCTTCCTTGGTGCCGCGGTCGTCGGTGAAATTAATCAGTCTTTCGTAAACGATCTTGGCGCGGGCTTCGGCAGCGATGTTGCTGCGAAGATCGACGGCCAGATCACCGGTGACTTTCAGGTAGTCGGCCGTCCATGCATCGCCCATCGAATTGAACAGGGCAACACCTCCACCGCCGGCGATGGAAACCAGGGGGTCTGCTTCTGCGGCTCCGCGGTCCGACTTCATCGGTTTAAGGTGCATGCGGATCAAGGCTCCAACCACTTCCAGGTGACTGAGTTCCTCGGTGCCTATGTCCATGAGCAAATCTTTACGGGCCGGATCCTCGCAGTTGAAGCCCTGGATGGAATACTGCATAGCAGCGGCCAGTTCGCCATTCGCACCGCCGAACTGCTCGAGCAGCATGTTGCCAAAGGCGGGATCGGGTTCGCCAATGTTTACGGTGTACATCAATTGCTTTACGTGGTGATACATCTTTGGGAGCTCCTCCTGGGAATTCTCGAAATCGAAAAAGATGGGATGTAGGTGTTTGCCCTGCGGCTTCCAGCTATGTGAGAAACGAACGCCATCCCTGAGGTTGCTCGCCCGGCGCGGTAGATTCCAGCAGCAATGGTCGGAGACTTTCCTGAAATTAACGGGCGCGACGATGAACAGAGCTGCCTCGTTGAACAATCCAAAGCACCTATGCTGTGGACTGCCGTACTATTGGGTTCGGAACTAAGGCGGCCATGAAACTCCTCCTCCCCGGCGCGATCTTTCTGCTGATGGTTTCCGTTGGTATGAGCCTGCACTGGCCAGAGCTAATGGCCAACTGGCGCAAGCTTGATCGCTCCGCCTGGCTTCGTTTGCTGCTCGCGACCTTTCTACTGCCCGCGACAATCGCGCTGATTCTCGCGCGCATCTTCCCGCTCACTCTGCCGCAGACGGCCGGGCTCTTCATGGTGGGAGCCACGCCGGGGGCGCCGCTGCTCACGCGCAATCTGGCGCGGCGCGGCTTTGACATGCATCTGGCCGCGAGTTACCAGGTGTGGGGCGCGGTCATGACGCCGTTCATGATCCCGCTGATGCTCTTCCTGGCCGCCAAACTTTACGACCGCACCATCTGGATCCCGCCGCGCATCGTGGCATGGCAGATCGTCGAGAAAGAATTTGTGCCCCTGCTGGTCGGTATGGCCTTGATGCATTTCTGGCCGGTGTTCTCGACGAAAGCCCAACAGGCAGTAAACATCATTGGCAACGTTGTCCTGGTGGTGGTGTTTGCGCTGATGCTATGGAAGATGGGTCCGGAGTTGAGGGCGATCACGCCCTGGGTGGTTGCAGCGGCGGTGCTGCTGCTGATTTCGTCGGTTGCTGTGATGCACCTGCTGGTGCGGGGAGACGCCGTCATGGTGCGCACCTTCGCTGTCAGCAATGCCAACCGTCACGTCGGACTCGCGCTGCTGCTCTCCGGACGCTACATGCAGAACCGCCATGCGCTGCCGATTATCGCGTGCTATGCAATCTCGGTCGCGGTGCTGATGATTATCGCGCCCAAGGTTTTTCGGCCGCGGGAGTTGGCAAAGTCGGTCGCAGCCGGTTAAAGCCGGCTTGTGCACTTCTTTTATCGCGCATACCCACCGATTACGCAGTGGGCTAATCACTTTCACCCCGCCTAGCGGCGGGTTTTGGTCGGGAGCTCAGGATGACAATCTAAATCAGATAGTCGTCTAAATGCGCGAGCTATTCCTATTCGTGACTCATATGCTCAGCCTGCACTTGCGCCACCGCGGCCCCGCCTTCGCTGAACTCTGGCGATGTACGCACTGCGGCGGCCGTGTCGCGTCCACTGCGAGTCCAGGCCGTCGCCGCGGAACTCATCCGTAAGCGCGACAGCGGACGTTGCGTTCTGCACGTTGGTCAGCGGAGGATAAAAATTCGTTTCGTTGCCGCAGATGTGGTCGTGATGATTCAGCGGCCGGGTAATGATGGTCGCCAGATGTCCGGCGCGCAGCATGGCGTGGCCCTCATGGTTCTGCGGCACCTCGAGCACGACCGGCACGTACTCCACACGCGCAACATTTTCCAGCAGCTTGCCGCCCTCATGGTGCGCCAGTGCGATCAGCGCCTGCCGCTGTTCGGCGTTGGCCGCATCGTCGACCATCAGCACCGCCTGCGCAGGATACGGCTGCCCATACGGATCGCCCAGCGTCGCCCGTGCGCGAACCGCTGCCGCAACCGTCAGGCCATCGAGCTTCACGCCATTCCACGAACCTTCGCTGACGTGCCACGCCAGCAGCGCCTGGTTGCCGGTAAGCCCGGTCTCGCCATTGGCGAAGCATTGCGCCACGTAGACATCGGTAGAGCGCGACTCGATGTAGTCGCCGCGAAGCTGCTGGGCGCTCAGCGAAATTGAAAAGCAGAGTGTCAAGCGCGAAAAGAATTGCATTGCGCATGGCTGTGGGACTCCTCAACCCCGGTTTGTCTATTTTAGATGACGAGCGCCGTCGTCAGAGGCTCTGGGAGCGCTTTCGCCAAATGCCAAGTCGCCAGATTGCTAACTCGGCAGCCCGTTACAATATCCCTCATGCCTGAAGGACTTCTCCGCTATCGCTCCGAGTTCCCCATTCTCGAAAAGCACCACCTACCTGATCAGCAACTCGCTGGGCGCGATGCCGCGCGGCGTTGAGGACTCGTTGCATCACTACACCGAGCTGTGGAACACCCGCGGCGTGCGCGCGTGGGAAGACGAGTGGTGGATGCTGGCGCTCGCAGGTCGGCGACGCAATCGGATCGCTGTTCAACGCGCCTGCGGGATCGGTGGCCTGCCTGCAGAACGTCACCACTTGCCAGGCGACGGTAGCTTCGTGCCTCGATTTCAGCGGCCGCCGCAACAAGGTGGTCTACAGCGACCTGAATTTTCCTTCGGTCATGTACTTCTGGGAGGCGCAGCGAAGCGCGCGGCGCCCGCGTCCACATGGTGCCCAACGACGACACCATCCACGTCAACACCGATCGCCTGCTCGACGCCATCGACGAAGAGACGCTGATCGTGCCCATCTCGCACGTCATTTTCCGCAGCGCGTTCATTCAGGATGTGGAGGCCATCGTCGAGAAGGCCCACCGCGTCGGCGCATGCGTTCTGCTCGATTCCTTCCAGGCAACCGGGACGCTGCCCTTCGACGTGCAGAAGCTCAACGTCGATTTCTGTACCGGCGGCGTGCTGAAGTGGCTGTGCGGCGGGCCGGGCACGGCGTATCTGTACGTGCGTCCCGACTTGGCGAAGAAGCTGGAGCCGACCTTCACCGGCTGGATCGGCCACGAGAATCCGTTCGGTTTCGAGATTGGTCCAACGCGATACACGCCGATGATTTATCGCTTCACCCAGGGCACGCCGAATATTCCCGCGCTGAAGGTCGCGCAACCGGGACTGAAGATCATCAAGCGAAGTCGGTGTTGAGAACATCCGCAGGAAATCCAAATGCCAGACGGCGCTGCTGATGGACCTGGCGGCGCAGCACGGCTGGCGCGTCAACACCCCGCAGAATCCCGAGCAGCGCGCTGGCACGGTCTCCATCGACATGCCCAACGCTCCGCAGGTCTGCGCCGAGTTGCTCAAGCGCGAGATCCTGGTCGACTACCGTCCCAAGGCCGGCGTGCGCTTCTCGCCGCACTTCTACAACACCGACGAAGAGATCACCAGCGCGATCACGGCGGTGGAAGAGATCCTCAGCGAGATGAAGGTCGGCGCGTAACCGCCTTCAGTTCGGCGTAATTTCAAAGATGACGCCGCAGCCGCCGTAGCCGCTGCATCCATCGCCGCCGCCGCGCTGAGCGGTGCCAAAAATATTTCCTTGTGCATCGACGACCAGTGGTCCAGCAGGATAGGCGCCATCGGCCCCCGTGAAGTCGTGGAGGTCGGTGTAAGTCCACACCCCTCTGACCAGCGACAGCTTGAACAGCGAGCCCATGGAATTACTGCCGCTATAGTTGTTCACTCCGTACAAATTTCCGGAGGCATCCCTGACGAGGCTCGTCACCGGGCCACCCCCATTCAGTCCGGCGATGTTCCACAGCACCGAGAAGTTCGTTAGTCCGGTGAACTCGAAAACGATGCCACCGTTCTGCAATCCGCCACCGCTGGTTGCGCCGTAAAGGTTGCCGAGGCTATCCAGAACTAGGCCACCGGCAGGAATCTCCGCGTGAAATTGATGCAGTACGTGCATTTGATATCCCGATTGCGTGTTGACCAGCTCATACGCCGCACCGCTGTTGGTAAAACCTGCGGTAGTCGTGCCGTAGAGATTGCCTGCTGCGTCGAGGATGACAGGAGCCTGCGGCGACAAGCCATCGTCTCCGCCCGTGAAGCCATAGAGTGCCCCCGACCCGCTCCCGCCCAGCCGGTACACGCTGCCAAAACCATGAGGGCCTCCCCCGTAGGTAGTGCCATACAAAGCGCGGTCCGGGCCGAAGGTAACTTCAGAGTAGGGCTCGTATCCGAGGTCGCTGAACTCGGAGAAGTAAAAAACTACGTGCGAGGTCCAGGGACATGAGACGGTAGGGCAGATCGTCGCCCGCGGCCTCAGGCTGTAAACCACACCGCAACCTTCACCGCCGCAACCTTCACCGCCGATGACGCTCGTCCCATACAGGGCTCCGTCCGGACCGAAGACAGCGCGGGCAGTAGGATACTTGCCGTCGGTTCCCGTGAACGCGTGGAGAGTAGCGAACAGCCAACTGGAGCCTCTGTGGGTCAACTTGAAGGCCGTTCCGAAATCCAGCGAACCTCCATTGGCGGCCACACCGTATAAATTTCCCGCAGCATCCATGGTGACGCCGCCTGCCGGAGTATTGCCGTCAAGGCCGCCCGTGAAGGTGTAAAGGATGTGGTAGGTCTGCGCGGAAAGCGAGACCGCAAAAAGAAAAAAGATCGCTGATGTTGCTGCGAGAAATGTCAGGGTGTGCTTGTAGACTCTCGATACGTAACTCATGTGGCGCCTCCTCGATTTGGAACAGGGCCCAACGGCGAATGACCCCGTGTCTCGTCTCGAGGGAGCGATCGATGGCGAAAGTTACGGTGACCGCTATCTTCCCGCGATCCTGCCCCATTGTCTATTTCAAAAGCGACTTTTTCGACAGAGAAGACGCGGTTTCTGAGCTCGGTGAATTTTGACGACCGTGGTTGGTTGACGGATCTCCCTTTCTGCCACAGAATGTCGTCTGTAGTGCGGGCCCATCGACGTTTTTGCGGAGGTTTCCGATGCGTCCGATTTTGGTTTGCTTTGCGCTCCTCTGCCTGATCACTCCCGCACTCGCAGGTTCTCAGAACGTCCTGTACGACAACGGCGTGGCCTGTCCTCTCAACTGCATCGATGCATGGGAGATCAACAACGGTTTCGCAGTGAGCGACACCTTTGTACTTACCCAGAACTCCACGGTTACGGGATTTGCCTTTGCCGTCTGGGAGATTCCCAATGACCGCACCATCAGCGTCGATTGGGTAATCTCTTCGAATGAACTGGGTGGCGGAACCGTCTACGGCAGCGGGACGGCGCCCGTCACCGACCCTGGCGGCACAATCAACGAGTGGGGTTTTGAACTCAGCACGGTGCAGGCTACCGGGGTGAACCTCAGCCTTGATCCGGGTCAATATTGGTTAACCTTTCAGAACGCCGCGACCCAGGACGGCAACCCCGTCTACTGGGACGAAAACAGCGGCGCCGATTGCACGTCACCAGGATGTCCCTCCATGGCCGAGGATAGCGCCGCAGGGACGATTCCTTCCGAGACCTTCAGCATTCTCGGCTCACCAGCCGGCACCACACCCGAGCCGTCCAGCCTTCTGTTGCTTTTTTCAGGCGGCGGCGCACTCGCGATCTGGAAGCGTCGCGGAGTGTAACACCGGCTGCTCCGCACGACGCAACCGGATGCTTCCTGTTCAGGCGGTGAGTCATGCCGCTCCTGTTTAAGATCCTCTCCCATGCGGGCGCTTTGGTAATGCACTTTGCAATATAAAGTACTCCGTAGTATTATCCACTTGCCAAAATACTCGATACGGAGAAACGCATGCCGCAGATTCCTCTCGATTCCATCAAATTGCCTGGCCGTTCCATGGGGCTGAAGCTCATCGTGGTCTGCTTTCTGGCGCTGGTCATGTCGATTCCGGCGCTGTTTGTGTGGGCTCTTATCGACGACCGCAGTGACCGCGCCAAGGAAGTTACGACCGAAGTTACAAATCTGGTTGGTGGGCCGCAGACGTTTCTCGGTCCGGTACTGGCGGTGCCCTACAAAGTGCCGCAGCCCGAAGGCAAGCCGCCCAGGTCGGGCGCGTACGTGGTCTTTCCGGTAACCGGCGAAGCAGCGGTGAACACGCAGGCTGAGGAGCGGCATCGCTCGCTCTTCAAGGTGCCGATCTACCACTCCGACATAGCCTTCAACGCATCATTCGACATTCCCGCGACAGCGAGTAATCTGCCGGCGGGAGCCGAGCTCGACTGGAACCGGGCGCAAATCGAAATTGCTGTCAGCGATGCCCGCGGTGCGCACAGCGACATCACCCTTACGGCGGGCGGCAAATCCTCTTCGCTCGGTCCGGCGGTGGCGCTGACCAGCACCACAGAAAACCTGCCGGGCGGGAGCGACACGAAAGCTATCCAACTCACGTTTTTCGGTACGCCGGCCGCCGCATTTGCGCAACCCGGCAGTAAGTTCGATGTCAAAGCCGAGATGAAGTTCACCGGCGCGCAGCGGCTGACGTTCCTGGCGTTTGGCCGCACGACGTCGGTCACGATGAAGGGCGACTGGCCGCATCCCAGCTTCAACGGCGGCGTGTTGCCGACGACGCAGAACATCTCGCCTGCGGGCTTCGACGCGAGCTGGTCGGTGCCGTTCATCGCGCGCAACGTTCCCCCCGACGGCGCAGAGGACATTGTCAACCGCCTGGGCCGCACCGCCATGGGCGTGTCGTTCGTGGAACTCGCTGACCCTTATCAGCAGGTGACGCGCTCGCTGAAGTACGCGGTGCTGTTCATCGGCCTGGTTTTTCTCTCCTACTTCCTCTTCGAAATCGGCAGCGGCAAGCGCGTGCATCCGGCGCAGTACATCTTGCTCGGCGTGGCGCAGCTGATTTTCTACTTGCTGCTGTTGTCGATCGCCGAACGCATCGGCTTCGACTGGGCGTTCCTGGTGGCAGCGGTCGCGACTGTCGGGCTGATCTCAACGTATGCGCTGTGGGTGTTCGATAGCCGCAAGTACGGCGTAAGGGCGCTGGCCGTTTTCTCGGCGCTATACGCGATGATTTATTTCCTGCTGGGTCTCGAAGACCAGGCGCTACTGGTCGGAGCGGTGGCGAGTTTCCTGGCGATTGCGGCGGTGATGTACTTCACGCGCAAGATTGATTGGTATGGAACCGCGGCAGTAGTGCCCGGCGAGATGGTAGGGGAGGGTGAGCCGCGCGGTATCTGAGTTGGATTCGCTCGGCTAGCGTGTACGGGGTGGAGCGCGCGCCTTCACGTCAGGGAAGAACTTCCTCCGCGCAAGCTTTGTGTCAGGGCACGAACTTCAGTCGTGCCGCAGACCTCTTACCTCGATACGGCTTTAGCCGCTGCAAACGGTGTGCAGGGGCTAAAGCCCTGCGTTTCGCTCGTCGTTATCGGCACGACTGAAGTCGTGCCCTGACACAAACTGATGCTCGCGGAGTTCTGGCCCTGAGAGCTTTCCTCGCTCCATCGTTCGTTTCCGGACACCCGCCCGCGCTCGCGGACATCCAGGCAGCGACACCGCCAGCTTCTACTCCGCTAAGCGCAGTTTTCGCAGCGCGTTACCGCGCATCCAATTGGACGCCGGCGTGCTCTCATACGGGCGGGGGTAAGGATGCGGAACATCCTGCAGGACATTCGTTATGCGTGGCGGCAGCTGCGCAAGGCTCCGGGTTTCACCATCACTGCGGTGCTGACGCTCGCGCTCGGTATCGGCGCGAACACGGCGATCTTCACGCTGGTCAACGCCGTGCTGCTCAAGTCGCTGCCGGTCACGAACCCCTCGCAGCTCTATCGCATCGGCAACGCCGACATCTGCTGCGTCTACGGCGGCCTCAGCCAGAGTGAAGGCGGATGGGGCCTGGCTTCCTATGGACTGTACAAATACATTGAGGCCAATACGCCGCAGTTTGAAGAAATCGCGGCGATGGAGTCGAACCAGCCGGAAGCGACGGTTCGGCGCGCCGGATCGCAGTCGGTGGCCGAAACGTATCCCACCGAGTTTGTCTCTGGAAATTATTTTTCGACGTTCGGTATCGCACCGTTTGCCGGGCGCACGTTCACGCCGCAGGACGATCAGCAGGGCGCGGCACCTACGGCGATCATGAGCTATCGCGCGTGGCAGCAGCACTTCGCCTCCGACCCCACGGCCGTGGGCTCGTCGTTCATGATCGATGGCAAGCCATTCACCGTGATCGGCATTACGCCTCCCGGATTTTTCGGCGATCGCCTGCGCGAAGATCCGCCCGACTTTTTCATTCCGCTTTCGTTCGAGCCGGTGATCAACCAGTCGAGCTCCCTCCTGAAGCTCGACAATCAATATTGGCTGTACCTGATTGGGCGCATGAAGCCCGGGGTCCAGCCCGGTCCGGTCGAGGCGCAGCTCACCACCGAGTTGCGGCAGTGGCTGAGAGCGAACGTCGATCTCATCCCCGCGCGGCAGCGCGACAAAATCGGCAGCCAGCAGATGAAGCTCGGCCCCGGCGGTTCGGGCATCACCAGCCTGAAGAACCAGTATCGGTCCGGTCTCTACATGCTGATCGCGGCGTCGGCGCTGGTGCTGCTGATCGCCTGCGCGAATCTGGCCAACCTGCTGCTGGTGCGCGGCATGGCCCGTCGGCAGCAGAGCGCGGTGCAGGTCGCGCTGGGCGCCAGCCGTCGCCGCCTCATTCGCGGCGTGCTTACCGAGAGCATTCTGCTGGCGTGTATGGGAGGTGCGGCGGGCGTGGCGCTGGCCCACTGGGGCACGCGCGCCATCCTGCTGGTCGCGTTTCGTGGCTCGACGTTTGTTCCGATTCAAGCGCAGCCCTCGGCAACTGTGCTCGGCTTTGCCCTGGCATTGTCGCTGGTGACTGGCATCATCTTCGGCGTTGGTCCGGCGTGGATGGCGTCGCGCTCCGATCCCGCCGAGGCGTTGCGCGGCGCGAACCGCTCCACGCGCGACCGTTCGGCAATGCCGCAGAAGTCGCTGGTGGTAGCACAGGCGGCGCTGTCTCTGGTGCTGCTGGCTATGGCCGGCCTGGTCACCGAAAGCCTGCGCAACCTGGAGCACTTTAGCTTCGGCTTCAACACCACCGGCAGGCTGATGGTGCAGATCGATCCCGAGGGAGCCGGTTACAACGAGTCGCGGCTGCCCGCTTTGTATCAGCAGTTCCACGATCGGCTAGGGCAAATCGCCGGGGTGCGCAGCGTCAGCTATTCCATGTACAGTCCGCAGGACGGCGACAGTTGGAACGACAGCGTTGTGCTGGAAGGACGCTCCGACCAGCCAAACTTGGACGAACACGTCGGGTGGGTGCGCGTCAGTCCTGATTACTTCAAGACCATCGGGACGCCGGTGTTGCGCGGGCGGCCCATCGGCGAAGAAGACACGGCAACCTCGCGTCGCGTCGCGGTAGTCGATGAGAGTTTCATCCGCAAGTTCTTTCCCAACCAGGACCCAATCGGGCAGCACTTCGGCTTCAGCGCACTGGGCAATCATGCTGGTGATTTCGAGATTGTCGGCGTGGTAAAGAACACACGCTATCGCGCGCCTAACGATACCGACCCGCAGAACCCGATGTTCTTCCTGCCGTACTTCCAGGCCGTCGACTACCAGCAGCCCGTGTATCAGCGGATGCAGGCGCACTCGGAGTACGTGCGGATGATCGAGATCGAATACAGCGGGCCGCAATCGCAGGTTGCTTCGCAGGTACGGGAAACGCTGGCGAGCATCGATCCCAATCTTGCGATCATCGACATGATGAGCTTCGGCGAGCAGGTCACGCGCGTCTTCAACCAGGAGCGCCTGATCGCGCGCCTGACCGAGTTGTTCAGCCTGCTGGCGCTGGTGCTGGCGTCGATCGGTCTTTATGGCGTCACGGCCTACAACATCGCGCGCCGCACCAGCGAGATCGGTATTCGCATGGCGCTGGGCGCCAACCGCGGCAACGTCATCGGCATGGTGCTGCGGGGAGCGTTCTGGCAGATCGGAATCGGCTTGGCCATCGGGGTGCCGCTGGCGATCATCGCCGGGCATCTGATGTCGGCCAAGCTGTATGGCGTGCCGGGATCGGATTTCGCGGTGCTGGCGGTGGCCGTGGCAGCCCTGGCAGCGTGCGCGCTGGTTGCCGGATTCGTGCCGGCGCGGCGGGCGGCATCGATCGAGCCGGTGAGGGCGCTCCGAGTGGAGTAGTCCAAAGTGGGAAGATCGAATCGGCAGCTCACGTATTGCGGAACATTTCGAGATTCGGCGCCGTACCATGAAGCAGGTGACGTTATGCTTGCGTTCCTGTTGTGGTGTCTGCTGCTCATCTTCTGCTGGCCACTGGCGCTGCTGTTCCTGGTGCTCTATCCCATCGTGTGGCTGATCCTGCTGCCGTTCCGGATCCTCGGCGTCGCCGTGGAAGGCGTGCTGGAGCTGCTGAAGGCAGTCATCTTCCTGCCGGCGCGGTTGTTGCGCGGGCCGAGACGCGCTTGGTGAGTGCCGCCGGCTCGTTTAGCCGCTGCACACGGCATCGGCACGGCTGAAGCGGCGCCCTGATACAAAGCGTCCCCCGTCTGAGTTCTCAACCTGTCGCAGACAGTACCGACTGGCGCTCTCATCAGGTACAGAGTCCGTGAAGCCGGAACACGTTCTACTTCTTCGGATTCGCTCCGTTCTCCATCGATGGGTTCTGCGTGTTTCCGGTGCCACCGTTATTCATCGCCGGATGGTTGGGCGCGAGGTCGGAGTGACCCGCTCCGGTCACACTGATGTTGTCGGTTAGCTTGCGATTGCCATCGAACGATGACGCGATGCGTTCCGCCGTCTGCTTATCCTTAATCGAGCCCACCGTTCCGGTCAGATCAATGCCGGTGTCGCTGACGTTCGCGACCACGTGGCTCGCACCCAATGTCGGCTCGTTGCGCAGCGCATCATTGATGCGCGATTGCAGGCCGGCATTGTTGTTCGCGTCGGGCGAGGGAGCCTGCGGCACTTCCTGGCTGCCCACGGAATTCGCTGACGGGCTCTGCTGGCCGGCGGTCCCCTGTGCTGAAGAACCAGCCTGGTCCTGCAATGCGGCGGTCATCAGGCGAGCACCGCTCTTGAACCGGTATGCCGCGATATTCATCTGCGGAGGCGTGCCGGAATTCGAGCCGCCGGCGCCCCGCGGCGTGCTGCTCGGACTATTCCCGTTGCCCGGATTTACTGTGCTGGGATTCGTGCTGTTGTCATCACGGGCGTTTCCCTCCGCCGCCGGCGTCGAAGTGTGGCTGGCGTTCGGGCTGCCGGCGTTTGCGTTGGTATTCGCGCCACCACTCGGGCCGATTGCGCTGTCGTGCTCGGTCGGGCTGGCATTCGATGCTGCTGGTTGTGAATTGTGGGCGCCGGCGTTGTAGGTGTTATTGCCGTAGGCGCTCGAACCTTGATCGTTGCTGGGGGAAGCGGTCGCATTCTGCGACGTGGTTTGGCCCACCGCGAGCAGCGTCGTTGCCGCAAAGAATATTGCTGCCAACAACCCTTTGCACTTCATTGTCGTCACCCCCCGAATAGTTGGATGGCAACTTGCGTCGGCATGGCTGTCGGGGAAAGCAAAAATTAGCAATTCGAACAGCAGGTCAAGCTGAGATTTCAGGTCCGCGTGAGAAGCTTGTCGTCCCCGACGCATTTCGCCAATTACCTAGCCCGCTTCGCTTCATGCTGAGCTGTCATGCCTTGCGCCTGTGGCGCTCTGGTGTGTCCAGTCGCGTCACGCCTAACCTTCCGATCCATATTTCGTTTGGGTTGAACCGCCGCCAGGCGCCTTTTAGACTGAGAGCATGCATGTTCACGTCGACGCGCGTAACGAGAAAACCTCGCGCGTTCTGCGTGTGTCGCTTGCGGTCACGCTCGTCTACATCGTCCTGCTGGTGATCGCCGGATTCCGCGCGCACAGCCTGGCGCTGCTCTCCGAAGCCGGGCACAACCTCACTGACTTTCTCGCACTGCTGATGTCGTGGGGAGCGGTGTATCTGCAAGGCCGGCGGCCCAGCGCGCGTAAGACATTCGGCTACAATCGCGCGGGCGTACTGGCCGCGTTCGTCAATGGACTGACGCTGGTCCTCATTTCGTTTTACATCTGGTACGAAGCATTCCGCCGCCTGAGCGCGCCGGTCGATGTCGACGCGCACCTGATGATCTGGGTTGCAGCGGCGGGCGTGGTGATGAATGGCGCGATCACGCTGCTGCTGATGCGCGGTCATCGCGACATCAACGTGCGCAGCGCGCTGCTGCATGAGATCGGCGACACCCTGTCGACCGCGGCGGTGATTGCGGGCGGCGTGGCCATCGCCTACACCGGGCAGCACTGGATCGATCCGGCGCTGTCGATCGGCATCGGCGTGATGATCCTGTGGTCGTCGACCGGCATCATTCGCGAGAGCCTGAACATTCTGCTCGAAGGCACGCCGCGCGGCATGGACCCGATGCGCATCGAGGACGCTATCCGCACCGTGCCCGGCGTGTGTTCGGTGCACGACCTGCACGTGTGGAGCATCGGCAGCGACACGCATTCGCTCTCCTGCCACGTTGGCATCGAGGACATGCAGGCGTCAGAGAGCGCGCTGATCCTGGAGCAGATTCGAACGGTGCTGAATCAGCGGTTTCATATTCATCACACGACTATCCAGTTTGAGCTGAATGCCTGCGAGGTAGTCGACGGCTGCGTTATTCCGGTGAGCCCCGGGCACACGCATGAGCAAGGCGGGCACAGCCATTAGGCGGTCTGCAGGTGATTGCTGTTTGCTGGAGAATGTGACGGTCCGGACATTCAGTTGACGATTTAATATCCAGTGGCAGGTACAGCGCCCGGTACTGCCCAGTTCGAGTTTTTCAGCCTGTGAAAGTTGTGGCCTGACACAAAGCGTCTGGTTCGGGAGTCATCATTGCGGATTCATCGACTGCTTATGCTCGTCCCCCTTGCGTTCACTCTTGCGCTTGCCCCTGCCTGTGTTCACAAAGCGTCCTCGGGTGGGTCCTTGCGCCTCACTCTCGCCGAAATTCCGGACCACCCGCGCATGAGCAAGCCACTAACGTTGCAGGTGCATGTCGCCGATGCGCAGGGTCAACCTGTCCCCGACGCGACGGTGAGTGGCGAACTAACAATGAAGCTGATGGACATGGGCACAACGAAGCTGGCGTTCACGCCGAAAGGCAATGGCGATTACGAGGCGCAGGTGAAGAGCATTGATATGTCCGGGCCCTGGGCATTGGCCGTGGACGCGAAGCAGGGCAGCGCCGAGTCGAAGCAAGCATTCGATGTGAATGTGTTTGATTGAGCTATGAGCTATGAGCTCTGAGCCATAGGCTGTGAGCTGCGGGTGCCCCATCCTCGTCGCCCGCTTTTGGCGACAGGGTGGGAAAGCCTGCCGTCCCTGCGGGACTCAGCTCGTTAACGTTGCTCACCAGCGCTGAAGCGCTGGGCTACGCTCTTTCGTCCCGCTGCGCGGGACTGGGTTCCTGCCAACTGCCAACGGACCACGGACGACTGCCAACTGCCTCACCTTCCATGCTGCCGCTTGTAGATCTGCTCCACCGCTTCCACCGTGTCGATGTCCTTGGGCAGCTTGTCTTCGCGCACGCGCACGATGCGCGGGAAGCGCAGCGCGTAGCCGCTGTCGTGACGGTCGCTGCGCATGATGGCGTTGAACGCGACCTCCAGAACGATCGTTGGTTCCACCTCGCGCAGATGTCCGTGGTCGGCAGTAGTGTGCGCGAGGAACCACTCGGTCAGCTCGGCAATTTCCTTGTCGGTCAACCCTGAGTACGCCTTGCCGATGTTGACCAGCTCCTCGCCCTTGCGCACGGCAAACGTGTAGTCGCTGAGCACGTGGATGCGCTTGCCGTGACCGAACTCCGCCGCCGTTACCACTACGTCGAGCGTTGCCAGCTCGCGCTTTAGCTTCAGCCACCATTTTCCGCGCCGCCCAGGCAAGTAAGCCGAGGTCAGGTCCTTGATCATCAGGCCTTCGTTGCCGCGCGCCATCGCCTGTTCGAAGTATTGCTCCAGTTGCTCAGCCGAGTCGGCGCGCATTGACGGAGCGAGCAGCACCCAGCCCGACGCGGCGTCCTCGGCGATCTCCGGTTCGAACAGCAGATTGCCCTGCGAGTTGACCACCGGACGCGGCGCGACGTGCTGCGCTCCGGCGAAGACGCGATCGAGAATCTGCGCGCGGTCAGTCAGCGGCTTGTCGAGCGTGAGTTCGCCCCCGGCATAGATGACGTCGAAGACCACATACGCAACCGGAACTTCCTGGATGAGTTTCGCGCTGACCTGCTTGCGGCCCAGCCGCTTCTGGATCTCGCCGAACGGCAGCGCGTGTCCCCACCCTGCCACACCAGCATCGGGCGCGCCGGGGACCCCGAGCCCACCGTCTTCGTTATGCCGCCAAGCCACAATCTCGCCATCGAGGATCACGTCTTCGCTGAAGTCGCTGAGCGGACCGACCAGCTCCGGAAACGACGGCGTGACTTCGTCGAGAGTGCGCGAAAACAGCCGCGCCTTGCCGCCGCCGCAGTGCGCCTGTGCGCGGATCCCGTCGTACTTATCTTCGACCTGCGCGTGCTCGAAGTACTGGAACGCCTCTTCTGCATCGGCTGCCGGGCTGGCCAGCATAAAGCCGATGGGATGAAACAGCCGCATGCGCGCTTCGCCGAGCCGATGTTCGGCTGCGAGCATGAGCGTTCCACCAACGTCGCCGAGCAGCATGTTGACGCGCTGCACCGTAGCAATCGGCTCTTCGTACGCTTTGGCGATCGCCTCTTCCACCAGGCTCTCTTTCAGCCCGATGCGCAACTCGCCGGTGATGATCTTCAGGATGTACTTGGCTTCCAGCGCCGTCGCGCGTTCCAGCAGCGACTCGAGCACAGCGGCCTTGGCCGCCGCCGTCCGCGTCTCGGCGATGCGATCGAAGGTGCTGCGAACTTCACTCAGCGCGATCGTCGACGTTTGCGGAGCCTTGGCCAACAGCACATCGTACGCGGCGGCGCCCAGATCGCCACGTTTGCGGTAAGCGGCGGTCAGCGACGCGTCGCGAGCGCCGGTGATCTCGCCCACAAGCTTCCACAGCAGCGATCCACCAATCTGGAGCGTGCGCTCATCGAAGGCGGCGAAGGCCCGTCCCGAGAGAAACACCGCCGCAATGGCGGCATCGCTCACCTCGCGCGAGCGAAAGTACTCGGCCACCAGCGCGACCTTCTCGGTCTTTTTGGTGGTGGCGGCGATACGCTCGCACAATTCAGCCAGAGTTTGCATCATCGGCAAGAACTTTGGATGCAGCAGAAGAAATCTTCGCATCCAAACTACACTGCGGAAATCGGTTCAAAGCGCCACGTTTGGGCGTTGCGCCGGATGCGATGGCGCGACTAAGTTGCGTGGCAGAGCTGTTGCATCTAAGAACAGGGGGGAGAAATCATGACTGAACGTCGATTCACGATCTGTACCCTGACATTTTGTTTTCTACTGACTACCATGGGCGTTGCCGCCAATGCACAGGACAATAACAACATCAACCAGTGGCAAACCAAGGGCAAGTTCCAGTACCACGTTTACAAACTGCGTCCCACGGACTGGCCACAGGGGCAAGCGACTTCGCCGGAAGCCTGTGGCATGACGCCTGCGCAGGCCGCGAAGTATCAGTGCAAAACGGTCACCTACGAGGGGCGGCCTTATTACTATTACGAGGGCGAGCAAGGCCGCATCTATGCGAGGCGTCCCGTGGTGCAGTTGTATGAAACTCCCGGCGCGCCGGTGAGCAAGTAAGGGTGGTCAGGCGCTCACGACGATTCCCGTGCAAGGTGTCTTGCTCACGAGACGATAGCCGCTGGCCGACAGTTCGTAGGCCCCGAAGCCACACGTGATCTGAAGCTTCGGTGCAGCAGGAGCGCGCCTACTGCTCAATGTTTCAGGTGTCTTTCTTTCAGCTTTGTAATTCCCCGGTATTCAGAATTGCACTCTGGAAACAGAGTGCGTGAGATATGATGAAACACCCAAATGCCTGTGTCGTATTTTGGCGTTTGCGGATCAGGAGGCCGTGCCTCCCATAGGAAGCCTCCTTGCACAACGGATTCACCCGCGGGACACCGATCTACCTTCCCCTCATCGCGCTGCTTGCCATCTCGATTTCAGCCCAGCAGGTGAAGACCACCTCTGCTCAGCTCACGATTCCCGACGGCACGCCGATTGAACTTCAGCTGGTGAACAGCGTTTCCTCGAATCACGCCCATCCCGGCGACGTTCTGAGCTTCATCGTGGTGAAAGATGTGACCCTGGACGGCTACACGCTGGTTCCGGCCGGAGCCATGGCGCTAGGCAGGGTAACGGAAGTCAAGGGCAAGCGCTTCCTGGGCATCGGCGCCCGGATTTCCTTCAAGCTTGAATCTGTCCAGTTGCCCGATGGCGGTACCCTTAATTTGCGCGCCAACAAAGTAGTAAAGGGCGGCTCTCGCACCAAACTGATGGCGGGCGCGATGATTGCCACTGCCATCGTCTTTTTACCGGCTACCCCGGTCTTTCTCTTGACCCGCGGGCACGCCAGTACGGTGGTGAAGAGTACGGAAATCACGGCGCAAGTTGTGGGCCCGGCTTCGGTGCAGGTCAGCGGATTGTCGCCGGCTTCGGTATCGACCTCTGACCTGCCGGAAATGATGAGTTACCTGCCTTCGCGGGTCTTCAGCGGTGAGGGTCTTGAAGGCGACATGGTTAATCTGATCTTCGTGGCGCAGCAGAAAGAATTGCAGGATGCTTTTGCGCGCGCCGGCTGGGTGCAGACCGATAAATGGAACCCGATTTTCGTGTGGCACCTGGTGCGCCGTGGAACCAGCGACGCCCACGTTCCCATGGCCCGGTTCTATCTCTTCGGCAGAGTTCAGGATTATTCCTACGCTTTGCCCGATCCGCAGGCAGTCGTCTCGCGCCGCCATCACCTGCGCATCTGGAAGACCAATTACACCGAAAACGGAGTGCCCATCTGGGTTGGCTCCGCCACGCATGATGTCGCAATTGAGATCGCCAAGAACGGCAGGGTGATCAATCACCGCATCGATCCCCAGGTGGATGCCGAGCGCGACTTCATTGGCGGCGACCTGACCGAGACGGCATCGGTCAGCAGCCAGGAATACCTGCATGCCGCGATCCCCGTCTTCGAAGCCAAGACCGCGTCGGGAGAGGCCTATCACTCCGACAGCCGCATCCTCTTGCTTGACCTGAAAGCGGGGCCGGCAAGCAATACCAGAGCGACGATCCAACCGGCGAACGCGCCTCAGGACCGCAACGGGCTCGGTTTGACCGAGCCTCGCTGACCCCGGCTTTCCCCCCACAAACCTATCGAGCCAGTCGCGTCCTCGCGGTCGCAAGCGCGGCTCAGGTCGTTACCACCACGCCCGCGCATGCCGTCTTGCTCACCCGGCGATAGCCGTGGCGCACGCCAGAGTCGAAATAGATAGCGTCGCCTGCCGACAACTCGTACGGGTCGGAGCCGATGGTGATCTCCAGCTTCCCGGAGATAAGGAACAGCAGTTCGATGCCGGCGTGCTGGTGCAGCCGCATCTTCTCCCGTTCGACGGGTTCGAAGTCGGCATAGAACGCGTTCAACTTGCGATCCACGGCCTTGAAATCGAGGCTCTCGAAGGAGTAGGCGATCGGGCCGCTGCCTGGCGCCTCAGGAAAGCGCAGCCGCTCCTTCTTGCGGACGATGGCCACGACGTGCCGCTTGCGTTCATCGGCGAAGAAGTGTTCAAGGCCCACGCCGAAAACCAGCGCGATGCGCAACAGCGTCGGCAGGGTGGGGAAGAGCTTGCCGCGTTCCAGCTTGGAGAGCATGGCCGGCGACAGTCCACTGTGCTTGCCCAACTCCACCAGCCCCATACTTTTGCGCAGGCGCAGCGTCCGGATTTTTTCTCCCAGCCGGTAAGGCTCGAGTCCTTCGACAATCGTCTGGTTCACCATCAGACCTCCTGATTTTACTGTCGCGAAAAAATCGAGTGCCGGTTTCAACCACCAGTTACAGAAAGCCTGCCGGTTTTGATTCTGTGCGTGTCGCGACAACTCATTTTCTCTATAGTTAATCGAGACAAGCACAAAGTTCAACCGAAAAGGGGCGTTCTCTGCCGGCATAGAGACGCTACCGGGTGGGCTTCAGACGCCGGGAAATTTGCACGGATCGGCGCTGCACTGTTGCCGCCGGAGTGGCAGGGCAAGAGGCGCGGAGGTCGATTGTCTCAGCCGTAGTACCAGCCCAATACGGCTGAGGTGCCGCAGAGCAGTGATGTCGGGAGCACCAATTCCTCCGGGTCATCGGTGGTTGCTCCCGCTGCCCCCACTGCCTGCGGCACAATTTCGCGTGGCTCCCAAGTCGTTGCTAATGCGCTTGCCTGATTGACACGACCGTTCCCGCTGCTTACCCTGAACCTACGGGGCTCTGCGTCTTTGCCCATCGAGGAACATCCAATCCCTATGAGTTCGTTGCTCCGCCACCTGAAGTTTTTAGCTGCCGTCCAACTCTTGCCTGCTCTGGAGAGCGGCGAGGAAACCACTTTGGTCGGCGGACAGGCCGTGCTGGAAGGCGTGATGATGCGCTCGCCGCATGCGTGGGGCATCTGCATTCGCCGTCCCGACGGCTCGCTGGCGACGCACTCGGAGCCGCTGGAGAAAGCTTCGGACAAGCATAAGTGGATGGCGTGGCCGTTCATGCGCGGCATCATGACGCTGGGCAATGCCATGGCGCTGGGCTTCCGTGCGCTGCGCTATTCGGCCAACGTGCAGCTCGGCGAACTCAGTCCCGAGGAAGAGAAGAAGACAGAAATCAGCGGCTGGGTGCTGGGGATCAACGTCGCCATCTCGCTGGCCTTCTTCATCTTCATGTACAAATTTGTGCCGCTGCTGGCGGCGACCAAGCTGAAGAACCACTACCCCGCCTTCGGCAACCAGATCCTGTTCAATGTAGTCGACGGCGTCATCCGCATCAGTCTGTTCCTGTTGTTCATCTGGGGCATTTCGCTGTGGGGCGACATTCGCCGCGTCTACCAGTTTCACGGCGCCGAGCATAAGACGGTCTTCGCCTTCGAGAACAACGACCCGCTGACCATACCGAACGCGCAGAAATACGTGACCTGGCATCCGCGCTGCGGCACCAGCTTCCTTATGACCGTGATGCTGATCGCCATGTTCATTTACATGCTGGTTCCGGCCGTGACCTTCTGGGGCCGCTTTGCCTCGCGCATCGCGCTGCTGCCGGTGATTGCCGCGATCTCTTACGAGATGATTCGTTTTGCCGCGAAGCACGGCTCGTCGCTGTTCGCCGTCCTGACCAAGCCCGGCCTGTGGCTGCAGCGGATTACCACGCAGCCTCCGGATGACAGCCAGGTCGAGACCGCGATCGCCGCCCTGAACGAAGCTATGGAGCTGGAAAAGCAGCGTGGCGGCGAACTGGTGATTGCCTAGCGGGGCTCCCCGCGAAGAACTGCTCCAACTTACTTTCCAATTGTCATCCTGAGCGCAGGCGGCCTGAATTTGGCCGCCGGAGTCGAAGGATCTGCTGTTCGTTGCGGGAAGCAGATCTTTCCGTCGCCGACCAAGCAGATCCTTCGACTCCGGCGAGCAAAAGACGCTCGCCTCCGCTCAGGATGACAACCCGGAAAAAGATTGAACTAGGAATCACAGTCGTTTCCGTACAATAGGGCATATCCCATGTTTGAACGCTTAGAACAAATCGAATTGAAATACGAAGAGCTGAACCAGGCTCTGGCTTCGCCGGACATTGTCTCCGACTCGCAGCGCTACCAGAAGACCGCCAAGGCGCACAGCGAAATCGCGCCGGTCGTTGAGAAGTATCGCGAGTTCAAAGACCTGACGCGCGGAATCGAGGAGAGCAAGGCGCTCGCCGAGGGCGAGACCGATCCCGAGATGCTGGCCTACGCCAACGAAGAAATGGGCAAGCTGGAAAAGCGGTTGGCGGAGGTGCAGGAAGAGCTGAAGGTTCTGCTGCTGCCGAAAGATCCCAACGACGAGAAGAACGTCATCGTGGAAATCCGCGCCGGTACCGGCGGCGACGAAGCCACCCTCTTCGCGGCCGAAATCTTCAGGATGTACAACAGGTATGCCGAGTCGCAGCGCTGGAAAGTGGAAGTGCTGTCGTCGTCGGAGTCGAGCGTGGGCGGGCTGAAGGAAGTCATCGCCATCATCGAAGGGCAGCGCGTGTACTCCAGCATGAAGTACGAGAGCGGTGTGCATCGCGTGCAGCGCGTCCCTGCAACCGAGACGCAGGGCCGCGTCCACACTTCGGCCGTGACGGTCGCCGTGTTGCCCGAAGCCGAAGACGTCGACATCAAGATCGAGGCAAAGGACATCCGCATCGACACGTTCTGCTCGTCGGGCCCGGGCGGCCAGTCGGTGAACACGACGTATTCGGCGGTGCGCATTACGCACTTGCCGACGAATACCGTGGTCAGCTGCCAGGACGAGAAATCGCAGATCAAGAACCGCGAAAAAGGCATGCGCGTGCTGCGCGCCCGTCTCTATGAGATGGAGCAGCAGAAGCAAGCCGACGCCCTGGCCAAAGAGCGCAAGGCGCAAGTGGGGTCGGGTGATCGCAGCGAGAAGATTCGCACCTACAACTTCCCGCAGAACCGGGTGACCGATCACCGCATCGGCTTTACCGCGCACCAGCTGCCGGAGTTCATGGACGGCCGCATTCAGCCGATGATCGATGCGCTGATCACGCACTTCCAGTCGGAGAAGCTGAAGGAGCAGTCGGTGGCGGTAGCGTGATCGCAGAATCAAATTAACCACAGAGGCACAGAGACACAGAGAAAGACTTTTTTCTTTGTTCGCCGCGCGACACCTCGCGTTTGGCAAAGAACGGTCTTAACATCTGACAAGTCCCCAAATTGATTTCTCTCTGTGTCTCCGTGTCTCTGTGGTTAACTAGCTTTTCCCATGCAGCTCAAGCAAGCGCTCACGGCGGCGGTGGATCGACTCGAAGCTGCTGACGTAGGCTCGCCGCGCCTTAACGCCGAAGTGCTGCTGATGTTCGTCCTTGGCGTCCACCGAGCCTATCTTTACGCGCATCCCGAGCGCGAACTCACTCCCGAAGAAAACGCTCGCTACGATGAGGTGCTCGCACAACGCGCGACCGGCATGCCGTCGCAATACATCACCGGCCACCAGGAGTTTTGGGGGCTCGACTTTGTTGTGTCTCCCGCGGTGCTCATCCCGCGTCCGGAAACCGAGCACCTGGTGGAGACGGTGCTGGAGCTTGCGCGCGAAGTGCCGCGGCCGAAGATTGTCGATGTGGGCACGGGCTCGGGCGCGATTGCGTTATCGTTGGCGCACGAGTTGAAGAGTGCTGAGGTGTACGCTGTTGACCTGTCTGCCGACGCGCTGGAAATTGCTCGCGCCAATGCCGCGAGGTTGCAGCTCGACGGGCGAGTGACGTTCGCGCAGAGCGATGTGCTTACGCCAATTACTAACAACTCAAACCAGATTGTCATCCCGAGAGAAGTGAATCCGCCGAAGGCGGATGAACGGAGCCGAGGGACGCAGTGGCCGCGCAGTGCGACTTCGATTTCGTTGTCAGCAACCCGCCCTATGTCGGTTTCGATGAAGCGGACAAAGTCCAGCGATCAGTTCGCGACTTCGAGCCGCGCGTGGCGGTATTTGCCGGCGAGCGGGGACTGGATGTGATCGGGCCCCTGATCGAGCAGGCACATCTTGCACTGAAGCACAGAGGATGGCTTGCGATGGAGATCGGTTACTCGATGCGCGATGCGGTGGTGAATCTGCTTGCTCCCACATTGTGGGAGGACGTACGAGTCGTGCCGGATTTGCAGGGGATACCGCGGGTGATCGCAGCGAAGAAACGCTAGCCGCCCGAGTCACTTCGTCCAGTCCACGCATTTCAGGCCGCGAATGCGTGTGAACTCCGAAAGATTGTTGGTGACGAGCGTGAGGCTGTATCTCAGGCACTGGCCTCCGATCAGAGTGTCGTATTCGCCAATGCGCTCGCCGCTCTTGGCCAACTCGGCCCGAATCTTCCCGGAAATCCGAGCGTCCTCGTCATCAAACTCGAGCACCCGTATGCCGCCGGCCAGGAACATACGGACTTGCCAAAGACCTTCGTTGACTCGCGTGCTCTTGTAGACGCCGTACCAGAGCTCGTGCAGAACGATGGATGAGATCGCTAAGGTGGCCCCCGTCTTCCTGGCCTTTTCAGACTGACTTCTTACGGCGGGTGGTTTGTCGCGGAGTATTGCCACGCACGCGTTTGTGTCCAAGAGATAGTCCATCAGCTTCCTCGAAAACGCTTTCTTCACGCGCCGGGCGCTGATCGCGCCAGTCACCTTCGAATGCATCCGAACCGGAGTACCGGTCGATGGCGGCGAACCATTCTTTCGTGTTGCTGATAATGGGCTCGAGGATGACGGCATCTCCTTCCCGCCGAATGCGAACCTCATTCCCCGGGAACCGAAATTCCTGCGGCAGTCGTACCGCCTGGCTGTTTCCGTTGCTGAAGAGTTTGGCGGTTTTGGGCATAACTGATCCTTCAGTACATAGTATATACTACTAGTATATACTGACTGGCTGATGTTGGTATTTTCTGACCACTGACCACTGACCACTGACCACCGACAACATGATTTCCATTCCCTCATTCGCGAAGATCAATCTTGGGCTGAAGATCGGGCCGGCGCGGCCGGACGGCTTTCACGAGCTGCGCACCGTCTATCAGACGCTGGCGCTGCATGATGTGGTTCGCGTCGAGATTGTCGCAGGTGAGGGGATTGAGATTCGGTGCAGTGATCCGCGTGTGCCGCTGGATGCTTCGAACACCTGCTATAAGGTTGCGGAGCGGGTGATGCAAGCGATTCGGCAGGGGAGGGTTGTTGACGCCGCGGGCGAACCGCAGATCCTTCGACTGCGCTCCGACGCTGCGCGTCTCCGCTCCGCTCAGGATGACAATTTCAATAAGGAAGCTTCGCGTCTTCTTTCAGATCGGGATGACAATTCTGTGAGGAGGGTGAACGGCGCACCTGAAGGTGCGCCCCTTCAAATACGCGACACTGCGCAGGAAGGTGCGCCCCTTCTGTCGCAGCCTGGGATCGACCGCGATCTGTACGGAACCGCCCATGCCGCTCGCGTTCAGCGCGAACTTCAGGCGAGCGGCCGCGGCAAGATTGTCATCGACATTGAGAAGCACTTGCCGGTTCAGGGTGGGATGGGGGCGGCATCGTCGAATGCCGTGGCGACGATGCTGGCGATGGAGGGCGCGCTAGGCGTGACGCTCTTGCCGGAAGACAAGGTGCGTATTGCGGCGGAGGTTGGCAGCGATCTGCCGCTGTTCCTGATCGGCGGGACGGTGCTGGGTGTCGGCCGCGGCGAAGAGGTGTTTCCGCTGCCCGATCTGCCCGCGATGCATGTTGTTGTGGTCACGCCATCCGTGGGCGTCTCGACGCCCGGCGCTTTCGCGCGCTGGGACGAGTTGGCGGCGCTGGAGGCTGGATTGACCCACTCCCGCCCGGCAGGTACAATTAACGAGTTCAGTCAACGTGTGTTTGCGTGGCTGGGCGCAGGCTTCCCGCAGCTGGGCCGAACCGAGATTTCGGAGCGGACTCCAACTGCATCCGGTGTTCCCGCACGAGGCGGGGACCGGGCCGAGACACCGCTTCTCGACCTCGTCCGAGCCGGGATCGAAAACGACTTCGAAAAGGTCGTATTTCCTGAGCATCCCGATTTGCGTGAGGTAAAGGCCGTATTGCTGCGCGAAGGCGCGCGCTACGCCTCGTTATCCGGGTCTGGCTCGACACTGTACGGGCTCTTTGAAATCCAGGATCAGGCGCAAGCCGCCGCCGAGCGAATGACGGCTGCTGGACACGCTGCCGTCGCGACCAAGACGCTGACGCGGGAAGAGTATTGGAAGGCAGTGGCTAGTGGCTAGTGGTCAGTGGCCAGAGTTCGAGCTTCGAGCTTCGAGCTTCGAGCTTGCAACACCGAAGCCCGAGACAAAGTTCTGGTGGGCGCTTCGAATGCTCGAGGCAGGCGAGATCGAGTCCCGCGCAGCGGGACGGAAGAGCTTAGCCCAGCACGGAGCGAAGCGGAGTGCTGGGTAGATCGCGCCAGAAGTTAGAGTCCCGTAGGGACGGCAGGTTTTTCCCAATGGATGAGCGCCGGTGATCATAGGGGTCCTTCGACTCCGCGTCCGCCGATCCGCAAATGCGGCGGATCGTAAAGGCAGGCGGACGCTACGCTCAGGATGACACTCCATCAGGTTTGTTCAGGCTAGTTGCTAGTGTTGGGCGGTCGACTAATGGTAGGTCAAGTGCCTTTGGAGCACTTTGTCTAGGTTCGAATCCTAGCCGCCCAGCCAAAAGTCAGTGGTCAGTGGAACGACATGGAACGATCAGGGAAGTTGTTAGTGACGAGGTAGGGGTCCTTCGACTCCGGCGACCAATAGAAGGTCGCCTCCGCTCAGGATGACAACATTGTTTGAAATCGTTCTGGCGAAAAGCGAATCGCGAAAAGCGAATTGCGAAAGCGAGTTGCACCGAGCGAAGAGCGCGAATTAAATCAGGTTTGCACAAGCTGACGGCCGAGAACTAATAGCCGACGGCCAACAAAAATCCCGGCGTACAACCAAACCAGGTGAGGCGGGGTATTGACGATGGATGCAGCGACGAAAACAAGCGTAGTTCCTCCAGTAGCGGCAACCGTGCCGGCCGACGGCGCTGGCGCCAAGCAGGCCGCGCAGAAAGAGCCGGCGGGCGAAAAAAAGCCGGTACGGCAACGGCAGGACGACCGCTGGAAGATTTTTTCCGGCACTGCCAATGACGCGCTGGCCAAAGATATTTGCGACTTCCTCGAGATGCCGCTGGGCAAGGCGTGTATCAAGCGCTTCTCCGACGGCGAGACGTATGTGCAGATCGAGGAGAACGTACGCGGCGCCGATGTCTTCATGGTGCAGCCGACCTGCGATCCGGTCGACGTGCACCTGATGCAGTTGCTGCTGCTGATCGATGCGCTGAAGCGCGCTTCGGCGCGGCGCATCACGGTGGTGATTCCGTACTTCGGCTACGCCCGGCAGGACCGCAAGGACAAGCCGCGTGTTCCGATTTCGTCAAAGCTGGTGGCGGATCTGCTGACGACCGCGGGCGCCGATCGAGCGTTAGTTGTCGATCTGCACGCACCGCAGATCCAGGGATTTTTCAACATTCCGGTCGACCACATATTTGCGTCGCCGGTGCTGGTGGATTATTTCCGCAAGAAGGAGCTGCCGGATTTGACGGTGGTTTCTCCGGATGCGGGTGGCGTGGAGCGCGCGCGCTTCTTCGCCAAGAAAATGGATTCGGCGCTGGCTATCGTCGACAAGCGCCGGGTGGAGATGGATGTGACCGAGGTGATGCACGTGATCGGTGATGTGAAGGGCCGCACCTGTCTCATCCTCGACGACATTATCGATACCGCGGGCACGCTGGTAAAAACCGCCCAGGCGTTGCTGGATGCGGGCGCGCGCGAAGTGCATGCCTGCGCGACGCACGCGGTGCTGTCGGGCCCGGCAGTCGAGAGGATTTCGAATTCGGGGTTGGCCGAAGTAGTTGTGACCAACACTATTCCCTTGTCGGAAGCGGCGAGCCATGAGCCCAAGATCGTAGTTCGTTCGATCGCCGGGCTTCTGGGGCGCGCCATTCAGTCGATTCACGAAGAGACTTCCGTCAGCAAACTGTTTTTGTAAAGGAACGAAATTATGGCGACAACAACTGCAGATAAATTCGTCGAGTCGAAGCCGCGGACGAGTGGGGGCAAGAACGATGCCCGCCGCCTGCGCAAGACCGGACTGGTCCCCGCTGTTCTTTATGGTGCGGGCCTGGAACCGCTGAATATCGCGGTCGACCCAAAGTTGATTAACCGCATCCTGCACTCCGAGCAGGGGCACAACTCCATTTTCGACATGACGGCCGGCGGCGACTCCGGCAAGGTGATGATCGTGGACTGGCAGTACGAGCCAATCAAGGGCGCGTTGCTGCACGTCGACCTGAAGCGCATTGCCATGGACAAGCTGCTGCGCGTCAGCGTGCCGATCACGCTGAAGGGCGAAGCGCCGGGCGTCAAGCTGCAGGGTGGCATCCTCGAGCAGGTATTGCGCGAGGTGGAAATCGAGTGTTTGCCGGCCGACATTCCGGGTCACATCGATGCCGATGTGAGCGCGCTGAACTTCGGCGAAGTCATTCGCGTTTCCGATCTTCCCCACGATGAAAAGATCAAGTTCATCACCGATGAAGGTCAGACGGTAGCGCACGTCGTCGCGGTAAAGGAAGTGGTCGAGGCGGCGCCTGCCGAAGGCGTCGAAGCGGCTGCAACCACTGCCGAGCCCGAGGTTATCAAGAAGGGCAAGCAGGACGAAGGCGAAGCTGCCGAGGGCGGCGACAAGGCCGAGAAGAAGAAGTAAGCGCTGTGAAGCTGATCGTCGGGCTCGGCAATCCGGGCATCGAGTACCAGTTCACACCGCACAACATGGGTTTCCTGGCGGTGGACCGCATCGCCGAAGAGTGCGGCGTACGCGTGAACAACCGTCACTGCCGGGCGCAGACGGCGCGAACGCGAATTGCCGGACACGAGGTGGTGCTGGCCAAGCCGGAAACCTTCATGAACTTGAGCGGCGCGTCGGTGGCCGAGCTGGTACGCGAGTACGAAGCGAAGCCGGAAGAAGACCTGGTGCTGCTGTACGACGAGCTGGATCTGCCGTTCGGCACCTTGCGGGTTCGCCCGCGGGGCCGCTCGGCGGGACATAACGGCGTGCAGTCGATCATCGGGGCGCTGGGTACGCAGGAGTTCACGCGGATCAGGCTGGGGATTGGTCCGGACCATCCGGTGGGAGACGGCGCGCGGTATGTGCTGTCGCAGTTCAAGAAAGCACAGCTCGAAACCGTGAGCGAGGTGCTGGACTAGGCAGCCGAGGCGGTGAAGGTGATTCTTGCCGACGGTTTGCCGGCTGCGATGAACCGATTCAACCGCAAGGCGGAAGAAGAAGCGACTAGCGACTAACAATTAGCAACTAGCGTGCTTCGGGATTCGAAAGATTTTGAGGTTCACGTCAAGCGTGGACAGGCAGAAAAAGATCGGCACTGGTTGCTAGTCGCTAGCTGCTAGTTGCTTAGGAGAAACAATGCAACGTACTTACGAATTGATGTTCATCGTTCGGCCCGACATGCCGGAAGAGGAGCAGGACAAGCTGATCTCGAACCTGGAGACACAGGTCGGCACCGCGGGTGGCACGGTGAAGAGCGTGGAACGCATGGGCAAGCGCCGGCTGGCCTACGTCGTCCGCAAATTCCAGGACGGCATTTACATGCTGATGACCCTGGAAGGCGAAGGCGGCGGCATGGTGAAGGAAGTCGAGCGTCGCCTGCGCGTAACCGAGCCGGTGATCAAGTTCATCACCGTGCGGGTGGACGAAGAGCAGAAGCGCCTGGCGAAGATCAAGGCGATTCGCGACACCAAGGTTCGCGGACGCGGCACTCGTGCGGCTGCGGCAGAAGCAGCAGCTGCTGAAGCTGCGGCCAATGCTCCGGCTCCCGAAGTGCCAGCGCCGACACCGGCTCCCACTCCGGCAGCACCCGAGAGTGCTCCGGCCGAAGGCGCAGAGTCGACACCGGTCAGCGCGTAAAGAGTGGAGCAGGCTTTCGGGCCTGCATCTTGCAGTCATCAAGTTAAGGGGCTTCGGCCCAGGCTGGCTTTAGGCTGGCGAAGATCGCGGAGCTTTTGCTCCGGGAAAAGTTTGGGGCTCGGCGAGCCCGAAGGAGAATCATGGCAGACGAACCAATCAGATCAGCGGCTCCGAGCGGTGATGCACCCGCATCCCGCTCCGAAAGCGGCGGCAGCAGTGGACCTCGCGAAGGCAGCGGACCCCGTGAAGGTGGCGGACCTCGTGAAGGTGGTCCTCGCGGACCGCGTCCCGGTGGACGTCCCGGAGGCCCGGGCGGACCTCGTGAAGGCGGACGCAAGTTTTTCCGCCGCAAGAAGGTGTGCAAGTTCTGCGTCGAGAAGATCGACGGGATCAACTACAAGGACGTGCGCCTGTTGTCGGGCTTCGTAGCCGAGAGCGGGAAGATCGTTCCTCGCCGCCTGACCGGCGTGTGCACGCCGCATCAGCGCCGCCTGACCGACGCCATCAAGCAGGCACGCAACATCGCGCTGCTGCCGTTCGGAAGAGGGTAGCGGAAGCAGGGGTTAGAGGCTAGGGGTTAGGAAGAATCAACGCCCCTCCCGCTGAAGCGATAGAAGCTTGTACGGGCATCCGCTTCGGGCTTCGGGAACCGCAACATCGACGGCGCTGAGAAGTTGTTGCATCGGTTTGATGCTGCAGCGAGACGGACCGAGTCGCACAACGTGGGACGCAAGAGCTTAGCCCAACGCTCCGCGCTGGGTAGGCGGGAGTAGTAGGGCTGAGTTCCGCAGGGACGCCAGCAGTTCCCACCCGGTCCGCCAAAGGCAGGCGAGGGATGGGCCGAGAGTTTGGTCCCACAAAGTGGGACGTATAAGAAAGCCTACTGCTTCAGCGGTGGGTAGGCAGAGTTTAGAAATATCGAGTCCCTTCGGGGACGACACAGGCGACGAGGGCTTGAGCCCGAGTCCAGATGGAGTTTGAAAATGGAAGTCATTCTCAAAGAGGACGTAGAAAAGCTCGGCTCCCGCGGTGATGTGGTGAAGGTGGCCGAAGGGTATGGTCGCAACTATCTGCTGCCGCGCCGGCTCGCTATCGAGGCGACCGCCGCCAATCGCGCCGTCATCGAGCAGATGAAGGCCAGCGCCGTGCGCCGGCTGGCGCGTGAGAAGGGCGATGCCGAGGCGCTGGCAAAGCAGTTTGCCGGCGTGGAGCTGTCGTTCACCCGCCGCACGGGCGAGCACGATCAGTTATTCGGTTCGGTGACGTCGGCTGACATTGCGCGCGAGCTCGAGGGCAAGGGCCTCACCATCGATCGTCGCAAGATCCAGCTGAACGAGCCGCTGAAGACGCTGGGCGAGCACCATGTGCCGATCAAGCTGCACAAGGAAGTCAGTGTGCCGGTGACGGTGCGCATCGCCAAGGAAGGCGGAGCCGAAGAGGCCGCCGCTCCGGCCGCGGAAGCCAGCGCCGAAGCGTAAGCGTATCGGCAGACCGCGTCGCGTACCGACAATGGTTGGGGTAGGGCGGACCTTCAGGTCCGCGTCAGTGCCAGTTAATAATTCAAGAGCCGACTTTAGTCGGCGGCAGAGTGTGCGCCGCCGGCCGAAGCCGGCTTTTCTTGTGGTTGACCTGCGGAATAGGGGTCGTTCGACTTCGCGTCCGCTGCTCCGCAAAACCGGCGGAGCGAAGAAAGCCCGTCGCGCAGAATGACAATCTTCTTAGACAACAAGCCTCTGGGATGAAAAACCCTGTGAGATGAGAGCCTTGTGAAGAGATGCGCTCGACCTTAGGCTGATGGCCAGCTCTGCCGAAACCTTCACTTTGGACTCACGTACTGCGCCGGTATCGGCACGTCGTACTTCTGCTCCAGGAATTTCTGATATTCCTTCTTGAACTCCGCCGGCGGAATACGCTTCAGGATTTTGCCGCTGGGCACTTCTACTTCGTATCCCATCGACTGACAACTGATGCCCCCGAAGTTCGACGTGCACGGCACCTGCGCCAGCACGACCAGCGATGATGAGTCTTTCGTCCAGGTGATTGCGGTCATGTTGTAGTCGGGATGCGCTTCGATCTTTCGGCAAGTCGTGGGGTCGACAAAGAGCGCCTTGCACGGCGGAAAGCTTTTCACCATGTCCTGCTCCAGGTCGTGAGTGATGTCGACGGCGCGCAACTGCGGATCGTCGAGGACGTAGACCTGCACGAAGCTGGGAGAGGTCATGCCCTCGCCGGCGTCGACCAGGAAGGACTTTGAGTCGGGAGCCCACAGCAGGTCATTGTGCGGGCTGGTGAATGTGTCGCGGATCTCGCGGGCGGGCTCGCCGTGCTGCGTGACTCGCAGGTAAGCGTTGCCATCCTGGTAAAGCACCTCGACGGCGGTGGTCTTGTCGGGAGCCATGACCCGAACCGGTCCGCAGGTCGAAGGGCATTGACCGGCAAATTTCGTGGCGCGCTTGATCCAGTTTGGCTTGGCGGCAAAGGCCATCTGGGGCAGCAGAACCAAGGCGGCAATCCAGATGCGGACTTTCATCGCGGGCTCCGATCATCGAATAATCTAATGACCATAAAAGTGGTAGCAGAATCGCGAGGCACTTTCAGCTTGTCAAGACCACTAATGTGTAACAAGATGGTTTAACTATCAGTATCTAAACAAAATATAGTTCCGCGGATAAGTGTTCAATATGCCATCGAATGTGCTACAATAGAATTGTAAGATCGAGCTGGCGGAGGGCGTAATCGCTCCCGCCTTTTTTGTTGCCCGTCTCCCGCCAGCCACAGTCTAGCCGAGCAGCAGGATTTCTCAACTCATTCCGAGTCGGTTGGGACAATGCGCAGTGGTTTGCGCGAATGCAGGTCACGCATTTCGCGAAAATGCGCTACTATTCGCGAACAAGAAACTCACACAAGGGACACTCATGGCAGACCAGGATTCTCAGCGGGGCTCCTTCTGGAGCTCGTTACCCGGCGTTTTGACCGGGGTAGCGGCTTTGATCACCGCCGTCTCCGGATTGGCGATCTGGCACAACAAGTCAACGCCGACGCCTGCGCCCACGCCCGCACCGGTGGTACGGCAGGATGTCGGCACAAAGCCCATCGCCACGCCAATTGCCACAAAAACCCCTGAAGAGCCGATCGGGTCGCAGCAGTGGTGCGAGGACAAATACAAGGCGTGGAGCGACGAGAAGTCGCAAACCGGGGTGGACGATGCCGGGCTGCGCAAGCAGATCATTCAGGCCCACTGCAACCAATTCGGGGTGAAGCTGGGAAAGATTAAAGCCCAGCCATCGCCCTAGCGTCGATTACTCCAAGCCCAATTCGCGCAGCTCTTCGTCGGTAAGCGGCTCAAGATGGGCCGGCACCGGCGAGTCCTGACCCCTTGCCTGTTCCGGCCTGGCATCCGCAAGGGCGACGAGCTTTGCCACCGGGGTCTTGCCGCGGGTGATGATGACTTCCTGCCCGGCTTCGGCTTCCTTCAGCAGCTTCGAGAGGTTGGTCTTAGCCTGATGGACGGTGTAGGTCATTGTGTGTAGGGTACTTAGGTAAGGCGGCACTTGGCAATTGGCATTTGGCACTTGGCCAAAACGAAATATATTACAGGCCTTTGCGTATCACCGAGGCACGGAGCACACCGAGGATTGATGAGACAGAATAACTCCGTGTTCTCCGTGCCTCCGTGGTGAATTCCGGGGCTTTAGCTAACCGCCAAATGCTAACTGCCAAGTGCCCCGCCGAGGGAACTCGGTGCTTCCTGACACGTAAGTAGAAGCGGGGGCTATAATCGCTCACGGTTTCCTTCCCCGCGCGTCTATGTAGTTGCAGACACAAGAATTGAGTTTGCAATTGCAAAGCAGGTAGAAACCAGCATGCCGGCCGAAGCGGTAGCAGTTCCCCTCACGGTTGGCCCGGGACTTGCACCCCAATCCGCGGAAAAACGCGGCGTTGGAACCCCGGCACATCGATCTCCTGAGGCGTGGCAGGGGACGGTGTCCGCCAGTGGAGTGGGGCGAGCCCAGAGCCGCATGAATGATACGGAGCTGATCCGGGAAGCACAGCGCGGCAATCGCGCCGCGTTCGAGGATCTCGTACGTCAGTACGATAGCGCCGTGCTGCGCCTGGCCTATCACCTTACGCGGTCCGAGCAGGACGCGCAGGACATATACCAGGAAGCGTTCCTCAAGGCGTACCGGAACATCAACAACTTCCGCTTTGAGTGCTCGTTCTACACCTGGATCTACCGCATCGTTACCAATCTCTGCTTAGACCTGCTGCGGAAAAGGCAAGTGCGGAAAGAAGACTCCGCGATTGCCACCGACTCCGAGGGCGGCACCTACGACCTGATGGACTCGGTGGCCGATGATCGGTCGGGCGCGAGTCCGGAGAAGGACCTGATGCGGCGCGAACTGGGCGCACGCATCGCCAAGGCGCTGACCAAGCTGACGCCGCGCGAGCGCATGGTCTTCGAGATGAAGCATTACCAGGGACTGAAGTTGAGAACCATCGGCGAGATTTTGAATACGACGGAAGAGACGGCGAAGAACACGCTCTTCCGCGGCACGCAGAAGCTGCGCGCGGCGTTGAAAGACATCAGGTAAGGCGGCACTTAGCCGTTGGCATTTGGCACTTAGCCAAGGCGCTTTCACTACGGAGATCACAGAGGTTGGATACCGTTGATCTCCGAGGGCGCAAGCGACGTGATGGGATCAGGTTGAGGCGGAAGTTTTGGCTAGCTGCTAATTGCCAACTGCTAATTGCCCTCGAACGAAGTGAGAGGTTTTATGAATTGCGATTGGGTACAAGAAAACATTTGTCTGTACCTGTACAACGAGTTGGCCGACGACGAGCGGCATGAACTGGAGCAGCACCTTCGGCGTTGCACCAGTTGCGCCGGCGAGATGGCTGCTCAGCAGGAATTCCAAGGGCAGATGAGTGCGTTGCCGGTCATCGAACCGTCGGCGAGCTTTCTGACTTCGGCGCGCATGCGGTTGCAGGAATCGCTGGAAACGGTGGAACAGCACCGCGCGTGGTATCACCGGTTCGCGTTTGATCCGGCGGCGTGGCTGCGGCAGGTTCGCTTCTCGCCGGCACTGGCGGCGATTCTGCTGATGGTGGGCTTCGGCTCGGGCGTCGGCACCATGTACAAGGTGATCGGCAACGCCACGCCTCATTCGCAGACCAGCAATGTGGACGCAGCTTCTATCGGCGGCATCACTTCCATCGAGCACAAGGCCAACACCGATCAGGTCCAGATCAACTACCAGCGCGTGACCAACGACAGCATGGAGGGCTCGGTCAACGATCCCAAGATCAAGAACATGCTGGCCTATGCCGCCAAAAGCAACTACAACAACTCCGGCGTGCGGCTGGATTCGGTGGATGCGCTGAACAGCAAGGTAGAGGATCCCACGGCGCGCGAGGCGCTGGTTTACGCGTTGCGTTACGATAGCAACCCTGGCGTTCGCTTGAAGACTTTGGATGGACTTGCCAATTACGTGAAGCAGGACATCCGGGTGCGCAATGCGGTTCTGGATGCGCTGTTGAACGACAGCAATCTGGGCGTGCGCAGCGGCGCGCTGCATGCGCTGGAGCCGGTACGTGCAGACAGCAGTGTACGTATGGCGTTGCAGCAGTTGGCCAAGGAAGATCCCAGCGACTACATTCGCACCGAGTCCCAGCGCGAGCTGGCCTCGATGCCGAGCATCGACTAAAGCAAAGGAATCAAGTTCTCAGGAATGGGCGATACGCAGAAGAGAGAGCACAATCAAAAGCCAGGTGCAGAATCGGAGATCGGCGTTGTAAGGCAATTCTCTCCCTGCCTGTGTGCCCTTGTGGTGCTCTGCAGCATCGCTGTTCCGGTGTGGGCGCAGCAGTCGCACATTTATCGCGACGGCAATTCCTGGGTGGAGGAGATGACGGGCACGCTGCCTGGCGCGCGTGAACTTCACGTCTTCACCGACCTGGGGTCTGTGGACGTGCAGGGTGGTTCGCCGCGGATTACCTACACCATCCGCAAGCGCTCGTACGCGGCGACCGAGCAGTTGGCGCGCAAGCAGTTTGAGCGCATGCGCATTACGGTGGCGAAGTCGGGTGAGAACGACGTGATTCAGGGCAAGCTCACCAGCCGGGACATGATGCGCTTCGGCGCCGAATTCACCTTGCAGGTGCCGCACGATCTTGGACTGGTGAAGGTCGATACCCGTGGAGGTTCGCTCACGTTCAATTCGATTTCGTCGACGATTATCGCTTCGACGGGTGCGGGCTTGATCAAGCTGAACGATCTGGCGGGTCCGGTAAAGATCGTCAGCGGCGGCGGCAACATTGAGGGCGGCAACCTGGGCAACGATTTCACCGTGACCAGTGGTGCCGCGGATGTAAGAGTTGCTAACGTTGGCGGGCAAACGCAAGTCAATCTAGGTGGCGGGCGCGTGTACATCGGCTCGACCCACGCTTCGACGATACAGACCGGCGCGGGCAGCATTCAGGTAGAGAAATGTTTCGGCAACCTGCGCGCCACCAGCGGCGGCGGCAATTTGTATTTAGGCGACGTAGAAGGTTCGGTGAACGCAGAGACCCAGGGTGGCAGCGTGCGACTGGCGAGCGCAACCGGCCCGGTGCAGGTGACGACCGGCGGCGGCAGCGTGGAACTGTACCATCTGAGCCGCGGAGCGCAGGTTGAAACCGGCGCGGGACCGATCGTCGTGGAGTTCACGGGCAATCACACCGCTGGCGACTCGTTCCTGCATACGGCGTCGGGAGACGTGAGGGTTTGCTTCGGAGCTTTGCAGGGGATGAACGTTCATGCGCAGTCGGACATGGCGGCTGGGCAGGGTTTTCTCACGGATTTCTCGGGGCTGAACGTTACCTGGCAAGGTGGCCAGTTCAGTCCGCGATCGGTATGGGTAGAAGGCGCGGTAAATGGCGGTGGACCAACGCTGCGCATCCGCACGACCATCGGGCAGATTGCTCTGCGCCGGTGCCAGTAAGTGGGAGTACCACATTGTAAGAGTGAGAAAGTCAGGGTGGCCGGACTTCAGGTCTGGCGAGATTCGCTGAGCAGATAAGGGTTGTGCATCATGCGTAATCGAAATTCAAAATCGTTTCTCGCCGTGTTGGCGGCAGTCACCATGCTGTCGGCGGTCGCGGCTGCTTCGGGAGCACCGTGGCCGGAGGCGCACTCCGGTGCGTACCTGGGAGTCCAGGTTACAGCCGTCACCCAGGAACGGGCTTCGGCGTTGAAGCTACAGAACTCCACCGGCGCGGTGATTGCCTACGTCGATCAGGATGGTCCCGCGTGTCACGCCGGCCTTCAGGAAAACGATGTGGTGGTTGCCTTCGACGGTGCGAAGGTTGACGGGCCGGAGCAGTTGCAGAACCTGATTCACGTCGCCCCGCCGCAGAAGACGGTCACGCTGACCATCATGCGGAACGGCCTGCGCAAGGATGTGAAGGTCACGCTGGGCAGCTGGAATGTGATGTCGCATGCTCGCACGTTCACGGCAGGTAACAGCCTGGCATCCCCGGCTCCTCCGCGCGCGTTTGCCCCTGACATTGAAATTCCTTCGTTCAGCCTGCTGGCGGCGCGGCACGGCCTGGTGGTGGAGAGCTTGAGCCCGCAGCTCGCCGATTATTTCGGTGTGGGCCGCGGACGCGGTGTGCTGGTGCGCTCGGTAGAGGGTGGAAGCCCGGCGGCCGTGGCAGGGATCAAAGCCGGTGATGTGATCCTGAAAATCAACAACGAAGATGTGCATGACATGTCGGACTGGCAGCGCGGCATGCGAGCCCAAGGCACGAAACTGTGGATGGTGGTCTGGCGCGAAAAGAAGGAGCAGAACTTCATCATCAACGTGCCCGGACCGGGAGATAACTCCCGCCTGTCACCAAGTGACATGCTGGACTTCGATACCGACGCGCAGTTGGCGAGCGACCAGATGGAGCAGCTGCGGCCGCAGATGGAGGCGCAGCAGGCGCAGATGCTGGCCGAGCTCAAGCCCAGCGACAAAGACATGAAGCAGATGCAGCACGAGCTCGACAAGCAGATGAAGGCGCAGCAGAAAGAGATGAAGAAGCTGTCGCGCGAGCTGGCGAAGTCGGCCAAGCCGGCCCAAAAGGACATGGAACAAATGCGCGCCCAGGTCCAGCGCTCGATGCCCAGCCAAAAAGATTTCGACCAGATGAAGCGGCAGGTACGGGAATCGATGCCGACGCAGGAAGACATGGATCGCATGAGCCGGCAGATTCAGTCGTCGATGCCAGCGCAGGAAGAGATCGAGAAGATGAAGACGCAGGTACAGGCGTCAGCGCCCAGCCGGAAAGACATCGAGCAGATGCGGCAGCAGATTCAGGACTCGATGAAGAACTTCACGCCGCAGATGCAGCAGGAGATGGAACAGCTGAAGAAACAGATGGAGCAGCAGAAGCTTGACTTGCAACAGATGATGCAGGACCTGCAGCGCCAGGAGTTCTAGCGTTTCAGATCGGAAGCGCCGTAGGCGTGAAACAAGTTAGCCCAGCGCTTCAGCGCTATTTGTTGAGAGCTACGCCGCCCGCTTCAGCCGCCGGTCGACCAGTTCAACCACTCCGTACATCACAACGCAAATCCAGAAATCCACAATCAGCCCGAGGTCCAGCCGATCGGGACGATGCTTTCCTGCGGCCGGCAAATGCGGCATCAGGATAAAAAAATACAAAAGATTCCCAACCACAACCGCAATCGTTTGTTTGAGCAGAAGTCGCAGCACCTACTGTCTTGGACACCGGAGAGCGCCGGTTTGATGCCAGGAAATGCGGCAATTGGCACTCAGCATTTAGCACTTGGCAACAAGGAGTTTCACGGCGAAAAGCTGAAGAGCGAATGGCGAATGCTAGCGATTAATTCTACCATCAATTCCTGTGCTCGAGCTCTCAACCAGCGTCCAATATGTGAAAGGCATCGGCCCGCGCTTTGCCGAGATCCTGGTGGAGAAGGGTCTCAGCAACGTGGAGGACCTGCTCTACTACCTGCCGTTCCGCTACGAAGATCGCCTGAACCCGCGCGGCATCGGCGAGCTGCGGGCGGGCGAGATGGCCAGCGTCATCGCCGAGGTGCGCACCTTCGGCTTTTTCCGCACGCGCCGCATGCCGATCTTCGAGATGACCGTCGGCCAGGGACGCGACACGCTCAAGTGCGTCTGGTTCAACGCCAAATATCTGCAGGACAAATTTCGCGCGGGCATGCTGGTCGCGCTGTATGGCAAGGTTGAGCCCGGCAATCGCGGCGGACATCGCTTCGAAATTCTGCAGCCGCAGTTCGAGATTCTGCACGATCCCGACGACGCAGGGCGAGAGCAATGACGACGAGCAAAAGTTGCAATCGCTGGAAGTCGGACGCATCGTGCCGATCTACGAAGCTGCGGGCAATGGCCGCCTGACTACGCGATGGTTTCGCCGCGTCATCCACGGCATGCTGGAGAATCTGCAGCCCGATATTCCCGACGCTATCCCGGCTGCCGTGCGCGGACGCATGCAACTCATCGATCGGCGCAAGGCGTTCTGGCAGGCGCACTGGCCCGAGGTGGGCGAGAGCCTGATGAACCTGCAGGCTGGCGCGCACGCCCGCGCACATCCGCTTGATCTTCGAAGAGCTGTTCTTCCTCGAACTCGGGCTGGAGTTGAAGCGGCGCAAGATTCGTTCGCAAACCGGCATCGGTTTCGCGATCAATGACGGCGTGCGCGCCGCCATCAAGCGCATTCTGCCGTTTCCATCCCACGGCAGCGCAGAAGCGCGTGTTGAAAGAAATCGCCGGCGACATGGCGCAGCCGGCACCGATGCGGCGTTTGCTGCAAGGCGATGTCGGCTCGGGCAAGACCATTATCGCCTTTGAGGCCGCAGTCATCGCCATCGAGAACGGATACCAGGTGGCGCTGATGGCGCCGACGGAAATTCTGGCGACGCAGCATTATCTTTCGGCGCGGAAGATTCTGGAGAGCGCCGGCTATCGCATCGTGCTGCTTACCGGCTCCCAGGAAGCTGGACGAAAGAAGCAGGTGCGCCATCACATCGCGCAGGGCAACGCGCAGCTGGTCATCGGCACGCACGCCCTCATCCAGGAGACGGTGGAATTCGACAACCTCGGGCTGGTGATCGTCGACGAGCAGCACCGCTTCGGCGTGATGCAGCGCTTCAAGCTGATGAAGAAGGCAGACGAACCGCCTCAGCCAAACGAAAATAAACGTTTGCCGAAAATGCCGGAGATCGCTGCCGAGCCTGATGTGCTGGTGATGACGGCAACGCCGATCCCACGCACGCTGGCGCTGACCCTCTACGGCGATCTCGACACCAGCGTGCTCGACGAACTACCGCCCGGGCGCACGCCGATCACGACGCGGCGCGTCGGCGATGAGCGCTCCGACGAAGTTTGGGAGTTCGTGAAGAAACAGGTTGCTGCCGGACATCAGGCTTATGTCGTGTATCCGGTCATCGAAGAAGGTGCGATGGAAGGAGAGCTTAAGGCGGCGATCAAGATGCACGAGCGTCTGCGTACGCATGAGTTTTCCAGCCTGCGCGTGGGCCTGCTGCACGGACGAATGAGTGCCGACGAAAAAGACGCCACGATGGCATCGTTCAAGCGTGGCGAGATTCACGTGCTGGTGTCGACGACCGTGATCGAAGTCGGCGTCGATGTGCCCAACGCGAACGTGATGGTGATCGAGCATGCCGAGCGCTTTGGCCTGTCGCAGCTGCATCAGCTGCGCGGGCGCATTGGACGCGGCGCGGCGAAGTCGTACTGCATCCTGATGACCGGCGGCAAAGTTTCGGAGGAGGCGCACGAGCGCCTGGACGCGATGGTGCGCACCCAGAACGGTTTCGAGATCGCCGAGCTCGACCTGCAGCAGCGCGGGCCGGGTGAGTTTTTCGGCACGCGGCAGGCAGGCATGCCGAACTTCCGCGTGGCCAACCTGCTGCGCGATCGCGACCTGCTGGAAGCGGCGCGCAAAGAAGCCGGGTATGTCTTGAGCAATCCGAGTGATGTCAGCAAAACGGAAGTTGATCGCGCGGTCACGCATCTGCGCAGCCACTGGAACCGGCGATACGGGCTGGTCGAAGTCGGGTAACTCGATTACTGTCGCGAGTGTCGTCTCGAAATATGCCGGTTTTGATCCGTGAACTCATGACCCGTCTTCGGTTGCCGGAGTCGAAGGACCACTATTCCTGGAAGGATGTTCATCTTTATCCGGCCGCGGCATCCAAGTTGTAAAGGAGTCATCCATGCTTGATCCAAAAGAAATTCTGACGGGGCTTTCCGACCGCTTCGCCACGACCGGCAAGGTACAAACGGTTTTTGGTGAGCCGATCGAAGCTCACGGTAAGACCATCATCACGGTCGCGCGCGTGCAATACGGCCTTGGCGCGGGCGGCGGAGGAGAGAACAAGACCGGCAGCGAAGACGCGATCGGCGGCTCCGGTGGCGGAGGCGGAGTGAAGGTCACTCCGATGGGCGTGATCGAGGTGACCGACGGAGGCACGCGCTTCATTCGCTTCTTCGATCCGAAGCTGGCGGCGCGGCTGGTGGGAGCAGGGGTTGTGTTGGGTCTCCTGCTGCGGCGAGCGCTGCGCGGGCGGAAGTAGTTGCCACCGCGCGCCGGTTCAGAGCACACTATTCCAATCGTGAGCGCCCGTCCAGAACTCTTTCGCCAGCTTCCCTCCGTCGACGAACTGCTACGCAGCGAGCGCATGCAGAGTCTCGCAACTCGCTTTGGACATGCGGCGACTCTGGAGGCTGCGCGACAGTTTGTCGGTGAGCTTCGCGGCAAAATCTCGGCTGACTCGCTGGAGGAAGCCGCGCTGGCCGCTCTGATCGATGGCGCGCCGCAGGCGATCGAGCAGCGGCTGAATCAGTCGCTGGCTTTCTCGCTGAAGCCGGTCATCAACGCGACCGGCGTGATCCTGCACACGAACCTGGGCCGGGCTCCGCTGGGCGATTCGGTGTTGCAGCACGTCGTTGAAGTTTCGCGGACATACTCGAATCTTGAATTCGATCTCGCTACGGGCGAGCGCGGCAAGCGCGATGTTCACGTGAGCGCGCTGTTTGCGAAGCTGCTGAACCTCGGTGAGCGCGAGGTGTCGACCGTCGTGGTGAACAACAACGCCGCAGCCGTGTTCCTGACGCTGAATGCGCTGGCCGAGCGCGGGGAAGTCATCGTGTCGCGCGGCGAGCTGGTCGAGATCGGCGGCTCCTTCCGCATCCCCGACGTGATGGCGAAGTCGGGCGCGACGCTGCGTGAAGTGGGGACCACGAATCGCACGCGCGTCGCCGATTACGAGCAGGCGATCACCGAGCACACGAAGCTGCTGCTGCGTGTGCATCGCTCGAACTTTCAGATCGTGGGCTTCACCGAGCAGCCATCGCTGCAGGAGCTGGCAGAGCTTGGCCGCCGGCGTAATGTCCCGGTGATGGAAGATCTCGGGAGCGGCGAGCTCTTCGATGTGCGACGAGTGGGGATTCACGGCGAGCCGATGATTGCCGACAGCCTGCGCGCGGGCATGAACCTCGTCACCTACAGCGGCGACAAGCTGCTGGGTGGCCCGCAGGCGGGCATTATCAGCGGAGACCGAGAGCTGGTGGCGAAGGTTCGCAGTAACCCGCTGTTTCGCGCGCTGCGCGTCGACAAAATGTTTTATGCGGCGCTGGAGGCGACGCTGCTGGCATATTTGCGCGAGGATTACGACGCCATTCCCACGCTGCGGATGATGCGCGTGAGTGAAGATGAACTGCAGCATCGTGCGGAGCACATGGCGCGGCATCTGCGGATCAGCTCGCCGATGCTGGAGGTCGAGGTGGTCGAGACGCGGGCGGTGCTTGGGGGAGGATCGGCGCCGGGGACGACGCTGCCGTCGCGAGGGCTGGCGGTGAAGAGCGCCGGACTCTCGGCCGATCAGATGCTGCAGCGGCTACGACAATGTGGGACACCGATTGTGGCGCGCGTCGAGGAGGGGCGCGTGCTGCTGGACTTGCGGACAGTCTGGCCGGAGCAGGACGCGGCGATCGTGGCGGCGCTGGAAGAATTGACTTATCAGTGAGCGGTTCCTGGCAAGGGTGGAGCACCGCTTCAGCGGTGCATTTTGCAATCGTCAGGAAGGAGGCTTTAGCTGCTGAGGTGAAAGTTATTACCTCAGGCGCTAAAGCGCGGAGCTTTAACTTAGGTTCTTATAGGCACGCCTGAAGGCGTGCTCCACCCGTCGCGACGACCAACTCATGCTTTCTCCAGAATCGCCGAGCCACAAAAACATTGCCAACCCTCTACACCATCGGGCACTCCACGCGCACGCTCGACGAACTTGTCGTGGCGCTGAAGGCGCATGGAGTCGGCACGCTGGTTGATATTCGGGCGTTTCCCATGTCGCGGCGCATGCCGCACTTCAATCGCGAGTCGCTGGACGTCGAGTTGTCCGCGCGCGGGATTCGTTACGTGTGGATGAAGGAGCTCGGTGGCCATCGCAAGAAGATTATGCAGGAGTCGCCAAATACCGGGTTGCGCAACGATTCATTTCGCAACTACGCCGACTACATGTTGACGGAGGAATTTGAACGGGCAATTGCGAGACTGCTGATAATCGCGGAGGAGACCGCCACGCCCACCCTCTCGCCAGAAGAAGGCGAGGAGGATGGGACACCCGGAACCGCATATCCCTCCGCTCCGGCAGCCAAAAGCGGGCCGCGTCCGGTCGGGATGACAACTCGAGAGGGGATCAACACCGCGTACATGTGCGCGGAGCGGGTTTACTTCCAGTGTCATCGCATGCTGGTGAGCGACTATCTCACGGCGCACGGCCACACTGTGCTGCACATCGACGACGAAAAGCGCGCGCCGCGTCCACACAAGCTGATGTCCGAGGCGCATCTGGTCGACGGAAAACTGCTGTACAACGCGCAGGAGTTGTTCTAGACAGCAGCACTCACATTTAACGCTCAACATTATCGTCTACGCTTAATGCTAACTGCGGGACCGCTGTGCTCTGCGCGAGCAGCGTCCGCCAGCGGCGGCTTTTTTGCTAACATCAATCATTCATGGCAAAACAGGCAGTTTTTCGTGAGCGCAACAAGCGCTACTACCGCGTTCTGCATACTCCGATATGGATCTGGGTCTTCTGGGTGCTTCCCGGATGGCCGCTGACCTACGATCTCTACGCCCACGGCCCCGACCGTCGTCATTGGATCTGGCTGGCAATAGTCCTGGCGGTGGTGGCGTGGCGAGGCTTTGCCGCGCGCCTGCCCGGATGCGAGGATCGCCCGTACATCACGCACTACGGCGTGCATCAGCCGAACCTGCCATATCGCGTTGTCTGCTACACGGCGGCCTGGATCGACATCATCGTCCCTTATGCGCTCAACCTTATCGGCCTGGTCATCGCATCCGCGACCGGCGACTGGATGCTGAAGCAGCTGTATCAATATGTGTACTATCCGATGGCCGTGCTGGTCGTGCTGGGTACGGTTCTCGATCTCACCCCGCGTGCCAAGCGCGATACCTTTGGTGAGGGCGCCGAGCGCGCGTGGTTCTACGTCGCTATCTGGACGGTGGTGCCGACGCAGGTCATCAACTGGGGCGCATGGCGCTTCGGCAAATTTATGGATCTGGCGCCGCTGCCGCTGGCGCGGGTCCGTCTGCTGGTGTGCCTTATCTCGACGTTATTGTTCTTCCTGCTCGGCTATTCACAGAAGCTTCCGCGGACGACGAGACACTATGAGGGAGTGGCCGCGGCGGGAGTGTAAAAAGCAGGGGATAGGGGATAGTGGGTAGGGGATAGGGAAGCGTGGATAGTGGTTCCGCTTTCAATGGCAAACTTTGGCTTCGTACGCTTTTCTAGACTATTCAGAATCGGCTAGTTCCTGCCTGCTTATCAATAATTTCATGCCCCATGTGACCAGGTAGGTGTAAAGTAGCGTGGCTTGAACGCCAGTATCTCCCTGCCTGGAGGATCCGATCGTGAAACTGCGCGTCGTCTCGCTGTCTGTGCTCCTTCTATTCTTGGCAGTAGTTCCGGCCGTAGCCCAAAATGATCTCTATGACAACGGTCCAATCAACGGGACCGTCGATGCCTGGACTGTCAACTTGGGATTTGTGGTCAGCGACACCTTTACGATCGGTGCCGGCGGAGCCACGGTCAACGGAATGAGCTTTGGTGCATGGCTGTTCCCAGGCGACCAGATTGATATCGGCGAAGTCTCCATCACTTCATCTGAGTTTGGCGGCACTACGTATTTTGACGGCATCGTCAACTTCACCATAAGCGACTGCAACATGAATCAGTTCGGCTACAACGTCTGCACCGAGACGGGTAGCTTCGGCCCGGTGAACCTGAATGCCGGTACCTACTGGGTGAATCTGTCGAACTTTGAGGACGTGGGCGACCCACTCTATTGGGACGAGAATTCCGGACCATCGCAGGCTTCGCAGACTTCGACAGGAACCATTCCTTCCGAGTCATTCACGATTCTAGGATCGGCGAGCAGCACGACTACGACCACGGGCACGACTCCTGAGCCCGGCAGCATTCTGCTGTTTGCTTCTGGCGTCTTGGGCGTCGCCGGCATTCTGCGGCGGAAAATTTTCTAGAAATAATTCCTAAGGGTGGAGAATTGCCATGACAAGGTTTCCTGTCGCCAACTGCCTGAGCAAGACAGCGTTCGCCCTGGCCCTGGTTTCTGGATCAATCCTGCTGGCCAGCCAATCCTTGCCAGCCCAGACATTCACGACGCTCCATGACTTCACCGGCCAAACCGACGGCAGCGCCCCGTCAGGCGTGTTGACCATGGACAGGGCGGGAAACCTTTACGGCACGGCTTCTACAGGAGGCGGGAACAACGGTTGCAGTCCCGGACCGTCGTGCGGGATCGTGTACAAGCTGACGCACAGGGGCTCAAGCTGGCTATTCTCCACCATCTACGCGTTCCACGGCCGTGACGGCTCCACTCCGCAGGCGGGCGTGGTCTTCGGCCCGGACGGCGCTCTGTATGGAACTGCCGGCGGAGGCGCTGCCGGTCTGGGCGTTGTCTTCCGGCTGCAACCGTCCGCGTCGATATGCCAGGCGGTGTCGTGCATGTGGACCGAGACAGTGCTGCACCCGTTCACCGGAGGAACACAGGACGGCGGTGGCACAACTTACGGGCCGCTGGTATTCGACCGCGCCGGGAACATGTACGGCACGACGGTAGGGGGAGGCGCCTCGGGCGTAGGCACGGTTTATGAGATCTCGCCTTCCAGTGGCGGATGGGTGGAGAAGGTGATCTACAGCTTTCAGAATGATCCAGACGGAAGCCAACCGGAGTCCGGACTGGTCTTCGACAACGCCGGAAATCTTTACGGCACTACAACCTCGGGTGGTATCGACGGAGGCGGCACAGTTTTCGAACTTACGCCAAACGGATCGAGCTGGACGGAAAGCGTTCTCTACCGCTTTCCCAGCGACTCACCGGACAACTCTCCATTTGCGGGTGTGACACTGGATGCGGCGGGGAATGTGTATTTCGCGGGTGGGCGTGGAGGCATCACGGTCTACGAATTGTCGCCGTCGGGCGGTGGATGGACATCACAGGCTTTGTATCAATTGGGAGCCCTCTGGGGCCCGTACGAGAGTATGAACTTCGACTCAACCGGCAACTTATTAGGGACCGTGAACCAGGGAAACCCAGAGGTGTTTCGCCTGACCCCGTCCAGTGGGCAATGGACGGTCACCGGCTTCACCGGACATGACGGGGGAGGCTCACTTTCGAATGCGATTCAGGACGCGGGTGGCAACATCTACGCAACGAGTTCTGTCGGAGGGGCGAATGGAAATGGCACAGTGTTCCAGATAACACCATAAGCACCGCTTTCGGCGGATCGCAAAACCGGGACAGCCCGGAGATGATTCGGGCTGTGGAGTGGTTTGGCAGATCACGCCCTAAACCAGAACTTCTTCCCGGCCCAGCGTCGTTGCTCTCTTCCAGTACCTGTTCAACCCTGGTGCGATCTGAAGGCGCGTTGGGTCACCTCTGTCCGCGGCAGGAATCACTGACAACAAAGCTAACAAGCGACTAACCTGCGCCGTACTGTGACAATTTGCAAACTGTCACAGGAGGGACTGCGGAGCAGCCTGGATTGCGCGACCATTGCTTCGAAGATTTGCGCACCTGCGAGGTCATCTAATGGGAAAGTCAAAGTCATGGCTCGTCACGTTCAATCTTGTGCTGTTCGCTATAGCGATCGGTGCACCCAACCTGCTAGGAACGCGGCTGAGGGGAGTCATCTTCACGGCGTGGTTATTTGGAATTAGTTACATCCTCGGCTTCCTTGCACTATGCCTGGCAGTTTGGATCGCATTCTCGCAGCAATTTTCGCTGCCTGCCAGGCTCGGTAATCTCGCGTTGAGTGTGACCACTCTTGTGATCTGCGGCTACTTCTCTTTTATGTTGTACTCGTGCAGTCATATGGGAGGATTTTGACGCATCGCAGGTGTTAGCCGCTGTACTACACTGTGGCAGAATTAGTTCGCGAATCATAATGCAATCAAAACATTTGTGGTCACACATCTCGGGCCTGCTGATCCTCGGATTCCTGTGCATTTTCTGGGTTGCGCTTCCGCCGGCGGCGGTCGCTCAATCCGGTGCCAAGGCTCAGGCCGGCTCGACGGAGATGGACGCGATCCTTTTCGTCCAGTCGTTACCGATGAAGGATGGTCATCAGGCGATTGATCTCGTCTGGATCCCGCAGCCGATCCAGCGGCTGTGTCTCGGCAAGACGGCAGAGCAGTGCGCCAACATTGACTACTGCATTCGCACTACGAATCGTGATGTCAAGAGGTGCCGGGAGCTCGGCATTCCGCTTTCGCGCCTGCCGTCGTATCCGCCGGGCATGATTCCGCGCCGCCAGCTGAGCGTGGTGCTGATGCATCTTTCGCCTGACTACTTCCCGAACCTGCAGGAGTTCTTTCACCGCGCACCTAAAGCATCGCTCGATCGCCTCTCCATGAGCGCGCGCGTCAAGGCTCGCGTGCGGTTCACCCGCAAGCCGGATGACGATGATTTCGACGTGCTCAAGATCCTCGCCGTCGCACCGTTCTGATTGCGCATGGTTTCCGTGTCATGGAATGACTCCGTCGTGCCGAATGGCTTGCTTAGAAGCGAGAGCCGCCTTAAAGACACATCTGCCGCCGACTGAAGTCGGCTCGGATCCCCACAAATAAAGCGCTTATCGGCACGACTGAAGTCGTTCCTTGTTACAAAGCCATCTCTCCGAGTCCCTCCTTGCGTTTTGTCCAAATCCGGCGCACAATCCCAGCACTCTCGGGTGCGGATGGTGCAAGTGCAATCGGATACTCACTCACGCTGGGTGTTCCCGGCATGGTTGTCCCTTCTTGCCGTCGCTATCCTCATCAACTACATCGATCGCGGCAATCTCTCGGTAGCGGCGCCCCTGCTCAAAGATCAGCTGCACCTATCGACCACGCAGATCGGCGTACTGATCACTGCGTTCTTCTGGACGTACACCCTGATGATGGCCATCAGCGGATGGCTGGTCGATCGCCTGAATGTGAACTGGATCCTCGTCGCCGGATTCGTGGTGTGGTCGGCGGCAACCATGGCCACGGGATTGGTCTACAGCTTTGGCTTCTTCCTTGTGGTCCGCATGCTGCTGGGCATGGGCGAGTCGGTGGCATTCCCGGCATTCACGAAAATCGTCGCCCTGAATGTGCCGCAGGAGCGTCGCGGCATTTGCAACGCCGTAGTCATGACCGGGATGAGCCTGGGCCCGGCGGTTGGCACCTACGCTTGCGGTATGTCGATGGCGCACTTCGGATGGCGGCCGGTCTTCGTCTTCATCGGAGGGGTGAGCCTGCTGTGGGTGCTGCCCTGGCTGCGCTACATGCCGGCGCACGCGCACGTAGACCGGCGATCGGCGCCGGCAATCTCGACGATGGAAGTGTTGCGTCGAAGGAATTTCTGGGCGGCGGCGCTGGGACAGTTCTGCAGCAACTATCCGTTCTACTTCATGGTCGTGTGGCTCCCCCTGTACCTGGTGCGCGAGCGGCACCTGACCATGCAGCAGATGGCCGTTAAGGCGTGTCTCTATTACCTTGCGTTCGCCGCCATCGCACCGGTGGGAGGATGGGTGGCGGACAGATGCATTCGCGCCGGGTACGATGTCAGCGCAGTGCGTAAGAGCTGCATGGCCATTGGCCACCTCCTCACCGCCGGCGGGGTCTTGATGGCCAGTTCAGCGAATGCTCATTGGTGGTTGTCCGGGCTGGTGGTGATGGGCTTGGGCGGTGGGTTCGTCGCACCCAACATTTACATCTTCGCGCAGACGCTCGCCGGGCCTGCGGCTACCGGAAAATGGATCGGGCTGCAGAACGGATTCGCTAACCTGGCGGGCGTGGTGGTGGGACCGCTGACCGGATGGATCGTCGATCGCAGCGGGCATTTCGGCTCGGCGTTTCTCATTTGCGCCGTTGCGGGCGTGCTCGGCGGAGTGTTCTGGGTGCTGGGCGTGACGCGCGTCGAGCAGACCGACTGGGCTGCTAAACCGGGAGCGCTGCAGGCCGCGAGCGAAGCAGCATAGCGCCTTTTAAAGAATGCGAAGATAGTAGCTACCGGCCACTTCGCCTCAAACGGTAGCCCTTGATGATACGAAGAACTCAGGTTGCAGTCCTCTCTTGCCTGTTCAGCCTCGCCTTGTGCGCGCAAACCACCCGGACCTTACCCCGGTTGGAAGGAACAACGCTCAACGATCAGAAAGTCGCACTACCCGATCCCTCACATTACCGGGCGATGGTTCTGGTGTTCGGCTTCACGCACAAATCGGCGGACCAAGCCGACGCCTGGGGCAAGCGCCTGGCCAAAGACTATGCGATGCATCCCGACGTGGCTTACTTTGAACTTCCGGTGCTGCAAGGTGCACCTGGATTTGTCAGGCCGATGATCGTCCATGGGATGAAGAAGGGAACTCCCGCGGACGAGCAGGCGCACGTGCTCCCGCTCGACAAGCACGAAGACGAGTTGAAGAAGCTGGTTGGTTACAAAGGGGCAGATGACGCCTACGTCGTCGTTGCCAATTCCGACGGAGCCATTGTCTGGCAGACGCACGGAAGCGTTACCGACGGGAGCTATGCGGAGCTGGCACGGGCGGTGGTACGCCTGACCGACAAAAAATAGCGTCTACCTAGAGCAACGGCGCGTTTGTCTGCAACAACAGCGATGGATCACCGCAGCCCATCCGCGATGTAGATGGCATAGAGCCCGCGCCGAACTCGATACGCTGCTGTCTTGCCGTCGGCGGAGGTGACCATGCGCGCATACATCGAGCCCAGCATGGCCAAGGGCTCCACGGTCTGAATCAATTGCCGCTTTCCGCTGGCTACATCGATCTGCGACACCCGAGCCGGCAGTTGCTGGTTCCACACGTTGAGAGCGCTCCCGTCGGCGTTCCATCCCAGCACCTCGTCCTCTTTGTCAAGACCGGAGATATCGCTTACCTTGCCGGAAGCGACATCTACGAGCACATACTTTTCCGCGGCAACATCGTGGATCGCGATGCGGGTTCCGTCCGGCGAGAGTTTCCCCGATCGGGTGCCCGGGGGCGTGGCGGCGCGGATCTTGCCGTCGCGTACGTCGAGGAGATAATCCCGGATCTCACCGTTTTTGTCGTACGCAGAAAGCGCAGCCAGGCGTCCATCCTTTGAGAAGGTGAGGTCGTTCTCGAAGGTGCCGAAGGCGACCGTGAGTTCACCCAAATCGATGACTCGCGGCTCACCAACCCCTGTGGGATACAGATAGAGTTTGTGTGGCTGGGAAATCAGGGCTGCGGCTACCATGCTGGCATCCGGGGCGATGCCGGCCGCGTACCCGTCGCCCAGCTTGACCGAAGCCTCACTGTCGATCTTCCTTACGTAGCTTTCATAGTCATCGCCCTGGACAAGGTTGTAAACAATCCATTGCCCATCAGGGGACATGGAGCCCAAGTCCACCGAGCTGCTGGAGAAATCGCGCGCTCTCTCATCGCTGCCGCGCTTCACCCCCAGCTCAATCTGGAAACGCACGCTCTCCAGCAGCACCTTGCCGGAGGACGAGATGTCCTGGATTACCAACTCGGTCGGCGAATGCAGCACGGAGCGAATCTTGCCTGCCAGTGTGACGGCGTACAAGCCCGGGTCTTCTCCCCCCAAACTCGCCGTGTACCAGAGCTCTTTTCCGCCAGGTCCCCAGCACATGCTGCGGGCCGTGGAGTAAGACGGCGTCAAGCGATGGAGGTTCCCCTGCTTGTCGACCAGCGCGATGATGCCGCGGTCGTCAGGCAGAATCGGGTGCTCGATGAACGCTATCTGCGCCTGATCGGAGCTGATGTGGACGTCGCTGATCCATCCGGGAGTTTCAAACAGCGCCTTGCCGATTGGGTATTCCAGCCGCGCTCTGCCACGCTGCCGGCGGACCACCGCAAAATCTTTTCCATCGCGGGTGATGTCCGCCTCATAAACGTCATCCAGAATCGGCCGCGGCGCTCCACCCTCCAGCGGCATCCGCGCCAAGGTTCCGCGTTGCAGCCAACTGGCGAGAAAGTGACGCTTCAGAATGACGGCCATGTCGCCGTTGTCGGCGATACCCATCACGTCGGCATCGATGTTCAGCGAAATTGCCTTCTGGCTGTCGCTGCGCTGCGAATAGAGTTGCTTAGTTCCCCCGTTCCATGCCGCCGAATACACGACCGTCCCGCCGTCGTGGGTGAACCTTGCCGGACCGGCGTAGCCGGGCTCGAAGGTGAGTTGCCGATAGCTTACCGGGGTCGTTGTTGCTTGTCCGCGTCCAAGGTAGTAGGCCCCCAGCACCGCCGCCAGAGCGACAATTGCCAGCACCGCGCTTTTCAACCACCGCCGTCGCTCCGGAGGCAACGCGCTCTCCGTAATCTTGCTGGCGCTCGAGGTTCCGGAGATGGCTTCGAGCGCAAATCCCACGTCGCGCGCGGAATCGAAACGGCGACCCGGTTCTTTCTCCAGGCAGCGCCGCACGATTCGCTCGAGCCCCGGCGATATCTTAAGCTCGTCGGTGGCCAACTCCGGCGGATCGTCTTTCAGAATCGCGTTCATCGTCTCGATGGATGACTCGCCCTTGAAGGCACGCCTGCCGCTCAGCATCTCGTACAAAATCGCGCCGAAGGCGAAGATGTCGGTACGAGCGTCGACTTCCTTACCGCGCACCTGCTCGGGCGACATGTAGCCGGCGGTGCCGAGAACCATGCCCGGCATGGTGTGTACGGCGACTGTGGCCGTGGCTCCGTCTCCGGGCTGACCGCTGCCGGCCTCCGCACGCGCGAGCTTTGCCAGTCCGAAGTCCAGGATTTTGACTCGGCCATCTTTGGTGAGGAAGACGTTCTCCGGTTTCAGGTCGCGATGGACCACACCTTTGTTGTGCGCGGCCGCCAGGCCCTCGGCGATCTGCGACGCATATTCCAGCGCGCGACGCTGCGAAAGGGGACCCTCCTGCATTTTCTCGCGAAGGGTTTCGCCGTCCAGTAGTTCGCAGACCATGTAGGGCGAACCCTGGTCCTGACCAATGTCGTAGACGCCAAGGATGTTGGGGTGATTGAGCGCGGCAACAGTGCGCGCTTCCTGTTCGAAGCGTCCCAGGCGGTCGGCATCGCTGGCGAATGACTGCGGCAAGACCTTGATCGCAACGTCGCGCCCCAGGCGCGTGTCACGTGCGCGATACACTTCGCCCATGCCGCCTGCGCCCAGAGGAGAAAGAATCTCGTAGGGGCCCAGCTTCTCACCTGAGTTCAGAGTCATTGGTGGGGCGATTATAGTACGCGGGAGAATGAGGACTGATCACCTGATTGGCCCATGGCTGGGCCAATGAACAAGGCGGCCCGCAAGCCGCCTTTTCGAACTTCAAGCTCGAACTACAGCACCTGCACGTTCTCCGCCTGCCAGCCCTTCGGCCCTTTGACTACGCTGAACGAGACCGCTTGGCCTTCCTGCAAGCTGCGGAAGCCGTTGGTCTGGATCGCAGAATAGTGCACGAATACGTCTTCGCCATTCTGCCGGCTGATGAAGCCGTAGCCCTTCGCGTCATTGAACCACTTAACTGTTCCTTGTTCCATGGTGATGCAAGTCCTTCAAGTGTTGGTATAGCTGCAATTCGATCGGGATGTGATGCAGGCAGGGAGTGCTGCTAGGCAGGAACTGTGCTGCGTACAACGTCGATCAATCGAGCGAAAACATCATAGCAGTCGCGCTCTCAAAGCCCAAGCAATTTCGATACGCAAAGCGGCTTGCAATGGGATAACGGACGTGTTCTCAATGTGTTAGATTGAACGCTGTTCCTCTCGCTCTTCGCTTAACGCCTTTCGCTTTTCGCCAGACTACCGTCGTAAGCGGGGCGAAGCTGCTGTCAGGACACGACGGCCTCGGTCGACGTGCTGGTTCCACTGAGGCATGGTTTCTGGCGAACAGTGAAGAGCGAATAGCGTGTAGCGTTTTCACCCATGATCGTAGGCACTGGTATCGATATCGCCGAAGTCGACCGCATCGCCCACTCCATCGAGCGCTTTGGACGCCGCTTCGTGGAGCGCATCTACACGCCTGACGAGATCCGCTATTGCGAATCGAAAGCTAACAAGGCAGAGCGCTACGCCGGACGCTTCGCCGCCAAAGAAGCCGGCATGAAAGCCATCGGCACAGGTTGGAATCGGGGCGTCCGCTGGCAGGACATAGAAGTACAACGAGCGCCCGGCAGTCGCCCCACGCTGATTTTCCATGGTAAAGCAGCAGAGTTCTTCCAGAAACTCGGCGCCGTTCGTGCACACTTATCCATCACGCACACCAAAGATTCGGCCATGGCGCAGGTGATTCTGGAGTCGGAGTAGGCGGAGGGATTGCTCCCTCCGTGTTCTTGCCGATCTCGCTATGATTTTCCAGCCCGCTCCAGCTCGGCGATGTCGAGTTTCTTCATGCCCATCATGGCCTGCATGGCTTGCGGGCTTTTGAGCAACTCGGGCAGGCGCGACGGCACGATCTGCCACGAGAGCCCGAACTTGTCTTTCAGCCACCCACACTGGCTTTCGACACCGCCGCCGGACGTCAGCTTCGTCCAGTAATAATCCACCTCGGCCTGATCTTCGCAGCGAACCACGAACGAAACTGCTTCGTTGAACTTGAAGTGAGGCCCTCCGTTCAACGCGGTGAAGCGCACGCCGTCGAGTTCAAAGGCCACGGTCAGGACCTTGCCCTTCGGATTGCTTTCGTCGGGCACGCGAAATTCCTGGATACGACGCGAGTTCTTGAAGATACCGAGATAGAAATCGACTGCCTCTTCGGCGTTCGTGTCGAACCATAAAAACGGCGTAATGCGCGGAACATCCTGTAGAGCGCTCATGATCACCCCTGAAATTTTGGTTCTATGGATTGCCCAGTACAAGTCACCCGGAGTTCGCCCTGGATGACGTTCATCCCGCTTGCATGTTTGACTGCTGACTTCGGCCAACGTCAACCGCAAGGGTATTGAGACACGTAAGAGTGGGTTGCCGTGTTTCTGGGCGGAGCACGTATTCAGGCTTGCAGATAAGAATCGCCGCTAAATTGGCTTAGCCTCTGAGCTACTGCTTTGGTTTTACCTCAGGCGCTGAAGCGGATATTCAAGGGAATTTGTAATCTGCACGCCTTCACAGGCTGGTGAAAACTCAATCTGGACGGCTCGTCGGACTGAAGTCCGCCTCGGCTCAGTAAAAAACAAACAGCTTGCCGGCACGGCTGAAGCCGTGCCCTGTTACAAAGCAGCCTGCCCGACGTTTTCAGCACCCTATGAAGGCTTGTTCCACCCAGATCACTACACTGCAATTCAAAACGTCCCCGCAGGTGCGTACAAGCTGCGACTTCGTTATCTTGATAGTAGTAACCTCAATTCTTTATGATCGATACTTCTGAAGCATCAACGGCACCCGCCGTGGCTTCGCCATCTTCTTCGAAAAGCGCACTCCTGGCCGTCGGCCTCATGAGTTTTGCCGCGCTGCTGCTCGAGCTCGGGCTTACGCGGCTCTTCTCGGTTGTACTGTTCTATCACTTCGCATTCCTGGCGATCTCGGTGGCGCTGCTCGGCCTGGGTGCGGGTGCGGTGTTCGCCTGCCTGCGCCGGCAGTGGCTGGAGCGCTGGACCGTGAGCCAGCTTGGAACTGTGTTGTGCTCGGCCAACGCGCTGCTCATTCTCGTCGTGCTCGAGGTCGTGCTGCACAGCGCGGTGTCGCTCAGCCTGGACTGGCCGAACTTCTGGCGGCTTACGCTGCTCTATCTCGTCGCGGCGTTGCCGTTCTTCGTTACCGGGCTGCTGTTCTCGGTGGTCTTTCGCGCGGCACTCGTCGCGCATTACGCAACTGTATGGCGCCGACCTGCTCGGCGGATCAGCTGCATGTCTGGCGCTGGTGCCGCTGCTGAACTTTATCGGTGGCCCGAATGCCATTGTCTTCGCCGCCTTCGCAGTGGCGCTCGCGGGAGTCGCGTGGTCGCAGCCGGGGAAGCGCTGGATTCCGGGCGCACTGGCCGTTTTACTGCTGGTTGTGATTGGCGCGAATTTTCACAATCGCCTGATCGACATCGTTTACGCGAAGGGCAAGAAGCGCGACGCGCCGGTCTTTGCGCGATGGAACGCGCTCTCGCGCGTCGAGGTCGACAACCAGGGAAGCGCGAAGGTCATCGTCATCGATGCCGACGCCAACACTTTCCTGATGAACACCGATCCGCATCACTGGCGCGAGGACTACCGGCTGAACTCCATGGCCGCCGCGCCCTCGATGGCCAACGTGCTTCGACCGCACGGCGACTTCGCCATCATCGGCCCGGGCGGCGGCGTGGATGTGCTGCGCGCGGTCGCTAACGGAAGTCCCAACGTGACCGGTATCGAGATCAATCCCATCATCGCCGAACGACATCATGCGCGATCGCTTCGCCGACTACAGCTTCCACCTCTACCAGATTCCCGAGGTGCACATGCATGTCAGCGACGGGCGCTCCTTCATCCGCAACAGTCATGACAAGTACGATGTGGTGCAGATGACGCTGGTCGATACTTGGGCCTCGACGGCGGCAGGAGCCTTCGCCCTCAGCGAGAACAACCTCTACACGGTGGAAGCCTTTCGCGAATACTTCGAGCACTTGAAGCCCGACGGCATGATCGCCATCACCCGCTGGGAGTTTGCCAAGCCGCGCGAGGCGCTGCGTGTGGTCGCGCAGGCCATGGAAGCCCTGCGCCAGCTCGGCGTCGAAGACAGCTCGCAGAACTTCATCGTCGTCAGCGATGGCGCGCTGGATGCCGATGGCAAGCCGGTGCTGGTGCTGGCGAAGAAGTCGCCGTTCACGCTGCAAGAGCAGCAGGCGGTGCTGAAGCACATCGACGGCAGTGACGGCGGAGGCGCGAACCTGAACTTGCACGTCCTTTATATGCCGGCGACGGGCGACCGCGCGGGCATGGCGCATCCGGCGTTCGCAGAGTTGATACGCGGCCAGGATCCGCAGGCCTTCTCAGCGTCATACGAGTACAACATCGCGCCGGTCACCGACGACGCGCCATTCTTCTTCTTCACCCTGAAGCCTGGGCAGGTGTTGCGCGGCTCCGACAGCGGCGGCATCGACTGGAAGGTCAACCTCGGCATCGCCATCCTCGGGATTGTGCTGATCGTCTCGATCGCCGCGGTTCTGCTGTTCCTGGTCTTGCCGCTGGCTCTTTCACCCGAGACGCGCTCTGGCAGCGGCCTGCGCGTGTTGTACTTTATCGCGATCGGGCTCGGCTACATCATGGTAGAGATCGCGTTCATCCAGCGCTTCGTGCTCTTCCTCGGATATCCGACATACGCGCTGACCGTCGTTGTCTTCCTGATGCTGCTCTCCAGCGGGGTAGGGAGCCTGGTCTCGCGGAAATGGTTCAGTGAGCCGACGCGCGTGATGGCAGCTCTCGTTTGCGTCGTGGCCGCGCTGCTGGTTTACGTTTTCGCTTTGCCGCGCGTATTGGAAGCGATGATCGGCCTGCCTTTCGCAGCGAAGCTGGCGATGAGCTGCTTACTGCTCGCTCCGCTGGGATTTGCGATGGGTATGCCATTCCCCAGTGGACTGCGCGCGCTGTCTTCAGGAGCGTCGGAAGCGAAGCACGGAGCGGTCGAGTGGGCGTGGGCAATGAACGCCGCGTCCAGCGTGCTGGGCTCGGTGCTGGCGATCGTGATTGCGATTCAGTTTGGGCTGACGATCACGCTTGCCTGTGGCGCGGCTGCGTACGTTGTAGCGATGCTGCTGTTGCCGACGTTCAGACAAGCGGCGCTTGCCAAGTAGCAGTCGGCATCCGGCTCTTCTAGTGCGACAAACTGCGACACGGCTTCATGGTCGAGTCATCGCAGGCACTCAAAATTGTTGAGAATTGCAACAATTGTGCGAGAGCGTGATATGGATTATCGAGACAATGCCGGTCCCACAAATTTTTTTCTAAGCGAGCTCGAACTCGTTTCGCGCAGTATTTTCGCGACTCCGTAGCATTCATGAGCTCTGTTTTTTCGGCATGCGAAAATTTTTTCTTTGACTACGTCTTCCCACTTGCCCCAAACACAACTTCCGTTGCTATAATCACTGGTTTGAGTGATGTACCTCACAGCAGGCTGTGAGTTAACGTCACTTCAACCGCACGTTACTGGGTCCGATTGGGTAGTCGGCCCGAACCCGCAAAGTGGAAAACTTCACATAAATGGCCCAGATCTTCCATCGCAGTGCGAATACAATTGCGCGAGCTTCCATCATTGGCGTTGTGGTGGTGGTCTCGGTATTGCTGTGGGCAGCCTTGGAGTTGCAACGTTCTCCGTATGCGACCTACGAAGGCATCGCGCAGGCCCAGCCTGTGCCCTTCAGCCATCAGCACCATGTCGGGGGCGACGGCATCGATTGCCGCTACTGCCACACTTCAGTTGAGAACTCCAGCTTTGCCGGCATTCCTCCTACCAAGACCTGCATGAACTGTCATTCGCAGATCTGGACGAATGCTCCCATGCTGGAGCCGGTGCGGGCCAGCTATCGCACGGGCAAGTCGCTGGAGTGGACGCGCGTCAACTATCTTCCCGACTACGTTTATTTCAATCACAGCATTCACATCGCCAAGGGCGTGGGCTGCTACAGCTGTCATGGTCCGGTGGACAAGATGCCGCTCACCTATGAGGCCAGTTCCATGCGCATGGAGTGGTGCTTGAACTGCCACCGGGCGCCGGAAAAGTTCCTGCGTCCGCGCGACCAGGTGTTCAACATGGAATACAAGCAGCCCAGCGAAGACAACAAGATCACGGTGGACGGCGCCGAGTATACGGAGCAGATTGCGTTGGGCAATGCGCTGAAACACAAGTACAACATTCGTACCGTGGAAGACATTACGAGTTGCAACACCTGTCATCGCTAGAGGAGATAGTTTCGAGTTTCAAGTTTCCTGTTTCGAGCGCGCCGGCGGTGGTAGTCGAAACCTGAAACTGGAAACTCGAAACTGAAGATCTTGGGAAGAATGGAAAAAGAGAGCCATAAATCAGAAGCGGTGTGTCCCGGCAAGATGGAACTCGCCGAGGTCCAGGACAAGCTGGCGCGCAAGAAGGGTCCGCAGTACTGGCGGAGCCTGGAAGAACTGGCGCAGAGCGATGCCTTCATCGAGATGCTGCATCGCGAATTTCCGCGCCAGGCCTCGTACCTGCCGGAAGGCACATCGCGCCGCGACTTCCTGAAACTGATGAGCGCCTCAATGGCGCTGGCGGGACTTTCGGCCTGCGTGAAGCAGCCGCTGGAACCCATCGTTCCTTACGTGCGCCAGCCGAATGAAGTGGTGCTGGGCAATCCGCTCTTCTTCGCCAGTGCGATGCCGTTTGGCGCTTATGCCCATCCGGTGCTGGTGGAGAGTCACGAGGGGCGTCCGACCAAGATCGAAGGCAATCCTGAGCATCCAGCCACGCTGGGCGGCAGCGACGTCTTCATGCAGGCGTCCATCCTTGATATGTACGATCCCGACCGGGCGCAGCTTGTCACCTACACCGGCGAGATCAGGAACTGGGGCGACTACGCGCTGGCCCTGAAAGGTGCGCTGAACAGCCAGAGCGCCGTGAAGGGCGCGGGCCTGCGAATTCTGAGTGCCCCGACCAGTTCGCCGACGATGGCGTCGCTGATGGACCAGGTACAGGCGGCGTTTCCGGAGTCGAAGTGGATCCAGTGGGAGCCGGTCAATCGCGATAACGTGCGCGCGGGAGCGGTGCTGGCCTTCGGACAGCCGGTTGAGACGCGTTACAACCTGGAGAAGGCCGACATCATTCTGTCGCTCGACGGAGACTTCCTCTCCAGCGGCTATCCGGGATTTCATTACTATGCGCGCCAGTTTGCGGCGCGGCGCGATCCTTATCTCAAAGAGAAGATGTCGCGCTTCTACTCGGTGCAGGGCACCCCGACGAATACCAGCGGCAAGGCCGATCACCGCATGCCGGTGCGCGCCTCGGAAGTAGAAGCGGTTGCGCGGGCGATTGCTTCGGGCGTGGGAGCGGGTGGCGGGGCTGGCACGGCGCCGAACTTCACTCCGCAGCAGCAGAAGTTCATTGCTGCAGTGGTCAAAGATCTTCAGGCACACAAGGGTGCGTCGGTGGTAATTCCCGGCGACAATCAGCCGCCGGCAGTACACGCGCTGGCGCACGCCATCAACGACGCTCTGGGTGCGTCGGGCAAAACCGTCATCTACACCGAGCCGGTGCAGGTGAAGCCGCAGGACCAGACAGCAGCGCTCAAGGACCTGGTTGCCGAAATGAATGCCGGCAAGGTCGACATGCTGATCGTGATGGGAGCCAATCCCGTCTACGATGCGCCGGTCGAATTCAGTTTCGCCGATGCGATGGAAAAGGTTCCGCTGCGCATTCAGCACGGCCTTTATGCCGATGAGACCAGCGATCATGTTCACTGGCTCGTCAACGGCACACATTACCTGGAACAGTGGGGCGATGTGCGCGCCTTCGACGGCACGGTCTCGCTGATCCAGCCGCTGATCGCGCCGCTTTACAACGGCAAGAGCGAGTACGAATTCGTCAGCGCGCTCCTTGGCTCGCCGGAAACGACGGGCTACGACATCGTTCGCAAGTATTGGCAAGACCAGATCAAGGGTGACTTCGATACTGCGTGGCGCAAAGCGCTGAACGATGGGTTCATCGCCAATACCGCGCTTCCGGCGAAGTCGGTTTCGGCCAAGGGCGGCAACATTCCGCCGACCGTCACCGTCGGTCCGGACTTGATGGAAGTGATGTTCCGGCGCGATCCGCTGATCTACGACGGCAGCCGGGCCAACAACGCGTGGCTGCAAGAAACGCCGAAGCCGATCATGAATCTCTGCTGGGACAATGCAGTGCTGATCAGTCCCAACCAGGCGAAGAAGTCGGGACTGGTGACGGGCGACGTAGTCGAAATCAACGTGAACGGCCGCAAGGTAAATGGGCCGATCTGGCCGCAGCCCGGTCATCCCGACAATTCGATCACTGTGTTTCTCGGTTACGGACGCTGGCACACAGGACACGTCGGAACGGGAGTCGGCTTCAGCGCATACAAGCTGCGCAACGCCAGTGCGCCTTGGTTCGACGCCGTCACGATCAAGAAAGTTGACTCCGGTTACGGATTCGCGCACCCGCAAGGCTTCCAGTACATCGATTTTTCGGATCTGCCGCGCGGTAAGTCGGACGATCTATATGGGCGCAACGTAGTCCGCAAGGCTACCCTCGAGGATTTCATCAAGAATCCGAACTTCGCGAACGAAGACGTCGAGGTGCCGGGCCCGGAGATGACGCTGTACACCAACTATCAGTACACCGAGCTGAAGTGGGGTATGGCCATCGACATGAACTCCTGCATCGGCTGCAAGACCTGCATCGTGGCTTGCCAGGCGGAGAACAACATCCCGGTGGTCGGTAAAGAGCAGACGATGCGCGGCCGTCAGATGCAGTGGCTGCGCGTGGACGTGTATTACGAGGGCGGCACGGAAAATCCCGGCATGTATTACCAGCCGATTCCGTGTCAGCAGTGCGAGAACGCTCCCTGCGAACAGGTATGTCCCGTGGGCGCGACGGTGCACAGCACTGAAGGCCTGAACGACATGGTGTACAACCGCTGCGTCGGCACTCGCTACTGCTCCAATAACTGTCCCTACAAGGTTCGCCGCTTCAACTTCCTGTTGTGGCAGGACTGGACGACGCCGCAGTTCAAGATGATGCGCAATCCCGAAGTCAGCGTGCGCAGTCGCGGCGTGATGGAGAAGTGCACCTACTGCATCCAGCGCATCGCCGACGGCCGTATCACTGCCGAGCGCGAGAGCCGCAAGGTGCGCGACGGCGAGGTGATCACCGCTTGCCAGCAGGCGTGTCCGGCGGGCGCGATCTGGTTCGGCGATCTGAACGATCCCAACAGCAAGGTCACCAAGATCAAGCAGCAGCAGCGTAACTACGGACTGCTGGCCGATTTGAATACCCGGCCGCGTACCTCGTATCTGGCTATCGTCCAGAACCCGAACCCTGAACTTGAATCGGAGCCCAGTTAGCGATGAGGGAAGGACCAGAGGAAAAAACGATTCTGCAAGACGTGCCGTGGCCTGATGAACCACCGGTGATGTTGCCGGGGCAGACCTACGAGACCGTCACCGACACCATCGCGGACGCGGTGCTGAAACGCCCCATCGGCATGGGTTGGATGGGCGGATTCATGATCGCCGGCATGCTGACCATGGTGCTGCTGATCGCGGTAACGTACCTGTTCATCCGCGGCGTCGGCATCTGGGGTATCGAGATTCCGGTTGCCTGGGGCTTCGCCATCATCAACTTCGTTTGGTGGATCGGTATCGGTCACGCCGGAACGCTGATCTCCGCCATTCTGTTGCTGCTGAAGCAGAGCTGGCGCAACTCGATTAACCGATTCGCGGAAGCCATGACGCTGTTCGCCGTGGCTTGCGCCGGCATGTTCCCGGTGTTGCACCTTGGCCGTCCGTGGCTGGCGTACTGGCTGTTCCCGTATCCCAGCAGCATGGGCGTGTGGCCGCAGTTCCGCAGTCCTCTGGTGTGGGACGTCTTCGCGGTTTCGACGTATGCAACGATTTCTGCGGTGTTCTGGTATGTGGGCCTGGTGCCTGATTTTGCCACCATGCGCGAGAAGGCGCAGCACCCGCTGACCAAGAAAGTTTATGGACTGCTGGCGATGGGCTGGCGTGGATCAGCCCGTCACTGGAAGCGCTACGAATCTCTTTACCTGCTGCTGGCCGGATTGGCAACGCCGCTGGTGCTCTCGGTGCACACGGTCGTCAGCTTCGACTTCGCGGTGGCCATCATGCCTGGCTGGCACACCACGATCTTCCCGCCCTACTTCGTGGCGGGCGCCATCTATTCCGGCTTCGCCATGGTGCTGGTGCTGGCAATTCCGATCCGCAAGTTTTACCACCTGGAAGCGCTGATCACCATGCGTCACCTGCAGAACTCGGCGAAGGTGATGCTGGCAACGGGATTGATCGTCGCCTACGGCTATTTCTTCGAGACCTTCATCGGCATGTACAGCGGCACGACTTACGAGCGCTTCATGCTGGAGAACCGCTGGTTCGGACAGTACGCGCCGATGTACTGGGCGCTGATCCTCTGCAACATCGCGATCCCGCAGATCCTGTGGTTCCCCAAAGTTCGAAAGAACATTACCGCGCTGTTCCTGGTTTCACTCGACATTCTGATCGGCATGTGGCTGGAGCGCTTCGTTATCGTCATCACCAGTTTGAGCCGCGACTACCTGCCGTCTTCGTGGGGACACTACACGGCGACGCGCTGGGACTGGGCAGTGTTCCTGGGGACGATCGGCTTCTTCAGCGCGGCCATGTTCCTCTTCATACGAATTATGCCGGCAATTTCGATCTTTGAAATGCGCATGCTGCTGCCGGAGTCGGAGGTGAAGGGCGAATGAAGCAAGCTCTGGTACCCCCGATTTACGGTCTGATGGCCGAGTTCGAGAATGCGACCGACCTGGTCCATGCGACCGAGGCCGCTTACGCGGCCGGCTATCGCAAGATGGACGCCTACAGCCCGTTCCCGATCGAAGAGGCCAGCGAGGCCCTCGGCTTCCACAAGACCCGTATTCCGCTCATCGTGCTGATCGGCGGATTGCTCGGCGGCTCTGGTGCATATGGGTTGCAGTACTGGATCAACTGCATCTCGTACCCATTGAATGTTGGCGGCCGCCCCTGGCATTCGTGGACCGCCTTCATCATCCCGACTTTCGAAATGACGGTGCTGTTCGGCGGACTCGCCGGTGTCTTCGGCATGTTCGCGCTGAACGGCTTGCCGATGCCGCATCACCCGGTATTTAACGTGGATCGCTTCTCGGCGGTGACGCGCGACAAGTTCTTCCTGGTTGTGGAAGCGGCCGACAGCCAATTTGATTTGGTGAATACGACCCAGTTTATGGAAAGCCTGCAGCCCACATCGATTTCGGAGGTGCCGCATTAATCGGCCAGCACAAGTTTCACCGGCACCCTCCAGTGCGAACAGAACGTGGCGGCGCCGTGCGCCTGCGTGCCTGCTTGCGCTTGCGACCCTGCTTCTAATCGGTGGCTGCCGCCTCGATATGCAGGTCCAGCCCTATCAGCGTCCTTTGGTGGAGAGCGACTTCTATGCCGACAAGCGTTCGGCGCGCCCCATCATCTCCGGCACCGTCGCTCGCGGACATCTGGATGCCGACGCGTACTTTTACACCGGCAAGATCGGGGCTAACGATGGCGACTATCTACCGTTCCCGGTCACCGAACAAGTCCTGCAACGCGGGCAGCAGCGCTTCAACATCTACTGCGCGCCCTGCCACGGTGAGATCGGCGACGGCAACGGCATGATCGTGCAGCGCGGTTTCAAGCACCCGCCGTCGTATCACATCGAGCGCCTGCGCAAAGCACCCATCGGTTACTTCTTCGACGTGATGACCCATGGCTTTGGCGCCATGCAGGATTATTCGGAGCAGGTGCAGCCGGCCGATCGTTGGGCAATCGCGGCTTACATCCGCGCGCTGCAGTTGAGCCAGCACGCCACGGAAGCCGACGTTCCAGCTGGAACACAGGTTTCCAAGACGCCGCCCGACGGTGTCTTGATCATGCCTCCGTATGACACGCAGGCCGCCGCCACGGCCGCCTCTACTCCGCCGCAGACTCAAGCGGCCAACGGAGGCGCACAGAAATAATAATGAGCACGCAAACTTTGGAATACCGGGCCACCGATTTCGCTGTTCCCGCGGATTCATCGCGCTGGCAGAGCCGTGCCCTGATCGTCGGCATCGTCGGGGTGGCTTTCTGCCTGATCGCAGCTTTCCTCGACCTGAAGGATTTCCTGCGCGGTTACCTGATCGCGTACATGTTCTGGCTGGGTCTGAGCCTGGGATGCATGGCGCTGCTGATGGTGCAATATCTCTCGGGCGGTTTGTGGGGCCTGAGCATTCGCCGCATTCTGGAAGCCGCGGCCAAGAACATCCCGTGGATGGCGTTGTTCTTTCTCCCAATCCTTTTCCTGCGCAAAGATATTTACCCCTGGATGACCGATCCTTCGCTGACCCGGGAGAGTTATTGGTATTTGAATCAACCCTGGTGGATCGCCCGATGGGTGCTGTATTTCGCCATCTGGACCATGCTGACCTACGAACTCTGCCGCCGCGGCGACCGTCAGGATGCACCCATTCCGGCCGCGACGTATCCGCGCTTCCAGGGTCTCTCGGGTATCGGTTGCGTGCTGTACGCGCTGACCATCTCGTTCGCCGCCGTCGACTGGGTGATGTCACTCGATCCGCACTGGGGCTCGACCATCTACGGCTTGATCTTCCTCGCCGGGCAGGGCCTGTCGGCGCTCTGTTTCTGCATCATCCTGCTGACTGTGCTCACGCGCTACAGCCCGTTCCGCGAAATTATCAAGCCGATGCAGTTTCACGATATCGGCAAGCTGACGCTGGCCTTCGTGATGCTGTTCGCCTACTTCTCGTTCTCGCAATGGCTGATCATCTGGTCCGGCAATTTGCCCGACGAGATCAGCTGGTATCTGCACCGCATTCGCGGCGAGTGGGGCTATATCATCCTTGCCATCGTGGCCCTGCACTTTGCGCTACCCTTCGCGCTGCTGCTCTCGCGGGAACGCAAGCGCGCCGGCAAACGCCTTATCAAGCTGGCGATTCTCATCCTGTTCATGCGGATGGTCGACATCTACTGGTACGTCGTCCCCAACTTCCACGATGCCAAGCTGTTCAGCATCTGGTATCTGGCGGCGCCGATCGGTATCGGCGGCCTCTGGGTGGCGCTCTTCTTTATCAACTTCCGTAAGCGGCCGATGCTGCCGTTCTACGAACCGCAAGTGCCCAGCCTCTTGCATCAAGGATCGGGACATGGCCACTGATCACAACAATCACGATCCGTTGCGTAATCCGCAGGTCGACTATGACCGCTCCGACTTAAGCCCGAAGGGCATCTTGATGTTCCTGATCGGTCTGTTCATCGTCGGAGCCTTTATTGAACTAGTGATCTGGGGCATGTTCCGCTTCATGGCTCACAGCGAAGTTCTGTTCGTGCAGGGCGAGAACAAGCCGATGACCGTACGGAACTCAGGCGGTCTGCTGACTTCCAACCGGTCCGTCCTGCAGAACACGCCCGGGGTCAACGTGGACGTGTTTCCTGAACCGCGGCTGCAGATGCACGACGCAGAGGACATGGGCAAGTACTTCACGATCGAAAGCGATGTCCTGAACGTCAAGCAGCCGTTCATGGATCCCAGCGGAGCGGTGCACATTCCGATTTCCATGGCGATGCAGTTGATCGCCGAACGTGGGTTGCCGGTGCGGCCCAGCGCTCCGCCGCCGGAGTTGAATACCCAGACCGGGGCAGGGAATCCGAAGATTCTGGACGAAGCGCCTGGCCCGCTGCCTCCGGGCGGTGCAGGCGAGCAGGCCGGAAAACCGGCCGCTCAGACGAAGTAAGTCCTGAAGGGACGCAGAATCTAGCCCAGCACGGAGTCTCGCCGAAAGCGGACGGAGCGCTGGGTACGACGCAATAAACGAGCCGAGTCCCGTAGGGACGGGAGCAGCAAACGCGGAAACGCGCTGGATTGGATGTAGAGCAGTGAAGTATTGCAAACAACTCGCGATGGTATGGCTGGTAGCGGCAACTACGTTTGCCGTGGCGCAGCCTCCGTCTGCGTTTCAGGATAAGAACACGGGCACGGCCTCACAGGTGAATCCTCCCCAGTTGGCGGATATTGGTATCGATCAGCGGCTCAATCAGCAGGTCCCGCTCAATCTTGAGTTCAAGGATGAAACCGGCAAAACCGTGAAGCTGGGCGACTACTTCCAGGCCGGACGGCCGGTGATCCTGAACCTGGTGTACTACACCTGCCCGATGCTATGTGGCGAGGAACTCGCCGGCGAAGCCAGCGCGCTCAGCATGCTGAAGTTCACGCCGGGCAAGGATTATGAGATCGTCTCGGTCAGTTTCAATCCGGACGAGACTCCGAAGGACGCGGCCGAGAAGAAGAAGGTCTATCTCGATCGCATCAACGAGCATCTCGACACCAAGAGCGACGGTTCCGGCTGGCACTTCCTGACCGGGCAAGAGCCGCAAATCAAGCAATTGGCGGACGCCGTCGGTTTTCACTATCACCGCGATCCGCGGACGAAGCAATACATTCACGCCACCGGGCTCACCATTCTGACTCCGGCCGGCAAGATCGCTCAGTACTACTACGGCGTGGAGTTTGCGCCCAAAGACATTCGCCTCGGGTTGATTGAGGCGTCGCGCGAGAAGATTGGCAACGTAGTCGACCAGGTGCTGCTGTATTGCTACCACTACGATCCGAAGAGCGGACGCTATAGCGCCGTCATCGCAAACGTTATACGCGTAGCCGGGGCCGCCACCATGCTGATTCTGGGTGGACTCCTTATCGTGATGTTCCGGCGCGATTCTCATGGCAGCAAGGATTCCGAGGTCGGCAAAAAGGACACAGGACGGGCCTGATCAATATGTGGCAGAACTTCCCACTCTTTCCCCCGCGTGCTTCGGCACTGGCATGGCAGGTGGACGGACTTTATTTCTTACTGGTCGCGGTGTCGGCGTTCTTCACGCTACTGATCTTTCTGCTGATCTTCGTCTTTGCGATCAAGTACCGCCGCTCCGTTCATCCGCATCCGGTGCAGATTGATGGCTCGCTGCCGCTGGAGTTGACTTGGACACTGATTCCGCTGGGCATTTGCATGATCTTCTTCGCCTGGGGCTCGCTGATCTACTTCCAGGAAGCGCGTCCCCCGAAAGGCGCGATGGAGATCTATGGGCAAGGCAAGCAGTGGATGTGGAAATTTGAGCACGAGACCGGCCAGCGCGAGATCAACCAGCTGCACGTCCCGCTGGGCCGCGACGTAAAGGTGATCCTGAGCTCCCAGGACGTTATTCACGACTTCTTCGTCCCGGCGTTTCGCGTGAAGGTCGACGTTCTGCCCGGCCGCTACACCTCCACTTGGTTCCGGGCTACCAAGACCGGCAGCTACTACCTGTTTTGTTCACAGTATTGCGGCACACAGCATTCCGGCATGATCGGCGAAGTCATCGTGATGGAACCCACCGCTTTCCAGGCATGGTTGAGCGAGGGCGGATCCACCGGTACTCCGGCGCAGAATGGACAGCAGCTCTTCCAGCAACTGGCTTGCGCCAGCTGCCATCGCTCCGATACCCAGGGCCGCGGCCCGAACCTGGCCGGCTTGTACGGCAGGCAGGTGCAGTTGGATGACGGACGAACGGTGACGGCCGACGAGAATTACATTCGTGAATCGATTCTGAATCCCGGCGCGCAGATCGTTGCCGGGTTCAAGCCAATCATGCCCAGCTTCCAGGGTCAGGTCTCGGAAGAGAACCTGATGGCCCTGGTCGCCTACGTGAAGTCGCTCGGGCAACCGCAACAAAGTGAGCCGGGCAGCAACCGGTCCGCTGTTTCCGATCCGTCGAGCGTGCAGTAAGGCTAGACCCAGAAGGTGCGAGACATGGCTACCGCTGTACAAACCGTTGAGCGCGAGAATTACCTCAATTCGAACTATGGCATCAAGTCGTGGTTGCTGACGACCGACCATAAGCGAATCGCGCTGCTCTATCTCATCTCCATCACCGCCATGTTCTGGATCGGCGGCTTCTTCGCCATGCTGATCCGCCTGGAGCTGTTGACTCCGGCAGGCGACCTGGTTTCGTCCGACACCTACAACAAGCTGTTCACCATGCACGGAATCATCATGGTGTTCTTCTTCCTGATTCCGTCCGTGCCGGCCGTTATTGGCAACTTCGTGATTCCACTTATGGTGGGCGCGAAGGATCTGGCGTTTCCGCGCATTAACCTGCTGAGCTGGTACATCTACATGGCCGGCGCCATCACCGCGCTGACAGCTATGGTGACCGGCGGCGTCGACACCGGCTGGACCTTCTATACGCCATTCAGCACCTCCTACTCGAACACCCACGTCATCGGCGCGGCCATCGGCATCTTCATTGCCGGGTTCTCCTCGATCTTTACCGGACTGAACTTCATCGTCACCATCCACCGCATGCGCGCTCCGGGCCTGACCTGGCGCCGCCTGCCGCTGTTCTGCTGGTCCAATTACGCGGCCGCACTCATCATGGTGCTCGGCACCCCGGTCATCGCTATCACCCTGTTGCTGGTCGCGCTCGAACGGGCTTTCAATATCGGCGTCTTCAATCCGCAGTTGGGCGGCGATCCGCTACTCTTCCAGCACCTGTTCTGGTTCTATTCGCACCCGGCCGTCTACATCATGATCCTGCCGGGCATGGGCGTCATCAGCGAGATCGTTACCTGCTTCTCGCGCAAGCGCGCCTTCGGGTATGAGTTCGTTGCGCTGGCGTCGATCGCCATCGCCGTTCTCGGCTTCATCGTATGGGCCCACCACATGTTCGTGGCCGGCATTTCGGTTTACGCCGCGCTGGTGTTCTCGCTGCTCAGCTACCTGGTCGCAATTCCGTCGGCGGTGAAAGTCTTTAACTGGACGGCGACCATGTACAAGGGCTCGATACGATACGAGACCCCAATGCTGTACGCCTTCGGCTTCATCGGACTGTTCACCATCGGCGGACTCACCGGCGTGTTCCTCGCCTCCCTGGGCGTCGATGTGCACGTGCACGACACCTACTTTGTGGTAGCTCACTTCCACTACGTGATGGTGGGCGGCATGGTGATGGCGTACATGGCGGGACTGCACTTCTGGTGGCCGAAGATCACGGGCCGAATGTATCCCGAGGCATTTGCGAAGTTGTCGGCGCTGCTGGTGTTCGTCGGATTCAACACCACGTTCTTCCCGCAGTTCGTTCTCGGCTACATGGGCATGCCGCGCCGCTATCACGCGTATCCGCCGGAGTTCCAGGTGCTCAACGTCCTGTCGACTGCGGGCGCATCGATTCTGGCAGTCGGGTATGTGCTGCCGATGATCTACTTCCTCTGGTCCTTGCGCTATGGCGAGCTGGCGCCGCCGAATCCATGGAACGCCGTGGGCCTGGAGTGGATGACGGCTTCGCCTCCGCCGACCCATAACTTCGACGAAACTCCCATCGTGACGTGGGAGGCTTACGACTACGAGAACCAACCGCAAGAGGAGGTCACCGTTGGCCACTAGCGATATCCAGGTCGCTGAGCACGCGCTGCAACACCACTTCGCTGACATGGAGCAGCAGCGGGAGACGTCCACCTTCGGCATGTGGATGTTCCTGCTGACCGAAATCATGTTCTTCGGCGGACTGTTCTGCGCTTACCTGGTGTACCGTGCCTCCTACTACCAGGCGTTCGTGGAAGGCAGCCAGAAGATGAACATCGCTCTGGGCGCCACCAACACCGCGGTGCTGATTTGCAGCTCGTTGACCATGGCGATGGGCGTCCGCTGCGCACAGTTAGGCAAACGCAAAGCGATGGCCGGCTTTCTGGTGCTGACCATACTCTTCGGTTTCGGCTTCCTTTTCATCAAGGGCGTCGAGTATCACGAGCACTGGGAGAACCACGAATTTCCCGGACCGAACTTCCATTTCACGACTATCGATAAGAAGCCGCCCGTCGACGCGCAGCATACCGAGATTTACTTCTCGCTCTACTGGGCGATGACCGGTCTGCACGCCTTGCACATGATCATTGGAATTGGCCTGGTGTTGTGGATCATGCTTGCAGGTCTGGCTGGCGCGTATTCGCCCTCGTACTACAGTCCGGTGGAAAACGTAGGACTGTACTGGCACTTTGTTGACTTAGTGTGGATTTACTTATTCCCGCTGCTCTACTTGATCAGCAAAAAACATGGCGGCGCTTAGCATATGAAACACGGTGAACCCAGCTTTCATCCTGGCTCGAGCCAGGAACACTTCGATTACACATCGCATCTCGCGCCCGTGAGCCTGTACGTAGGCATCTGGGCGGCGCTTATGGTCTGCACCGGCCTCACGGTGTTTGCCGCCAGCCTCGAGCTCGGCATCTTCAACATCGTCGTGGCTCTGCTGATCGCGACCATCAAGGGCACGCTGGTCGTGCTGTTCTTCATGCACCTGCGTTACAGTACCAAGCTGACCATGGTGACGGTGGCTGCGGCCATATTCTTCCTGTTCATCCTGTTCTCCTTGAGCATGACGGACTACCTGACTCGCGGCTGGCTCACCTACTAGCTCCGATAGCGTTTCTGCATAAGGTGCTCCTCTGGGGAGCGCCTTTTCGTTTGCCCAAACCTCCGTAGGTCCCACAGCGTGGCATATCTTCCGTTGGAATCGATTCGTATACCACAATGTGGCAGTTATTCACCCGGTAGCGCTCTCTAAGCTCTCTATTTTGTTTCGCTTACTTTCATCATCCTTTAACAATGGTGCATGTAACCTTACAGTTGTGATACCCACATATGACAGTCCCACGTCTGCTCTCGGCTACAATACAGCCGTGAAACAAACTATCTTCGCCGTGGAAGACGACAGCGACATTGCGCGCCTGGTGCGCCACCATCTGGAAGCGTCGGGATACGCCGTCCGGACGTTTGCTACCACTGCCGGCGTGATCGCCGAGGCTGAGAAGCAGGCGCCAGCACTCTTTCTTCTCGACATCATGGTGCCGGGAGGCGATGGCCTGGAACTCTGCCGGCGCATCCGTCAGACGCCTTCGCTGGCCATGACTCCGGTCATTTTCCTCACCGCAAAGGTGAGTGAGTCGGACCGCGTCATCGGCCTGGAACTCGGCGCCGACGATTACATTCCCAAGCCGTTCAGCCCGCGCGAACTGGTAGCTCGCGTTCGTGCCGTGCTGCGTCGCTTCGAGCGCCCGCTGGCGCCGGCAATTGTGAAGGCGGGTGACATCGAGATCGACAGCGGCGGTATGACCCTGATGGTTCGCGGGCAGCTCACCCAGACCACCGCGACGGAGTTTCGCCTGCTGGAATACCTGGCGCGCCATCCTGGACGGGTCTTCACCCGCGACCAACTGCTCGATGCTGTGTGGCGCGACACACATTATGTGACGCCGCGCTCGGTCGACGTTTACGTGCGGCGCATCCGTGAGAAAATCGAGGAGAACCCGGACGAGCCTCGCTATCTCAAGACCGTGCGCGGGGCGGGATATCGCTTCGAAATTCCCAAGTCCTGAAAGCTGCAGCTCGAACCGTGAAGAGCCGTATCTTCGTCAAGCTGTTTGTCGCAGCGCTGGTGATCATCGCAGCGTGTACCCTTTCGCTGGATCTGCTGATTCACAAAGCCTGGGAAAACATGCTGCGCAGCGAGATCGATACCTCGCTGCGACAGAAGACGCAGATGTTCGCTCTTCGCGTTGAGGCGACGCCGCACGAGTCTTTGCAGCAGATCGCCGAGCAGACGTCGCAGGCTGCTGGCACCCGCATCACCATCATCAATGCCGACGGCAAGGTGCTCGCCGACACCGAAGCCAATCCCGACAGGATGGAGAACCACGGGCGCCGGCCGGAGTTCGTTGCGGCGCTGCATGGGCAGGTGGGCAGTTCCACGCGCGTGAGCAAGACTATCGGCATCGAACTGCTCTACGTAGCTGTGCCGATTCCCAATGGTGCGGTGCGCATGGCTTATCCGCTCAGCGCGATCCGCGAAGGCAACCGCAAGATTCGCTGGGATCTGGCTGAGGCTTCCGCCCTCGCAGCTTTGCTGGCTCTGCTGCTGGCCTTCCTCGGAACGCAATCGATCGGACGGCGGCTGGTTCGCATCACCGATTTCGCCGAGCGCGTCGCTGCCGGCGATCTGTCGGCGCGAATCCAGGAGTCTTCGAGCGACGAAATTGCGCACGTCGCCTCGGCGCTCGACAAGACGGCGCGCAAGCTGGAGGAGGGCTTCAACGCAGTTGAAACCAGCCGGCAGACGCTGGAGACGCTGCTCAACTCCATGCAGGAAGCCGTCATCGCGGTGTCGCAGGATGAGCACGTGCTGTGGGCCAATCAGCGCATGGAGCGGCTGCTTCCCAGCGGCGTACGCCTGGGAGCCCCTCTGGTACAGTCGGTGCGCGATCCTGAAATCCTGGCCGCAATCAACGCCGCCGTTACCGGTCGCGATGTAACCATGTCGCGTGCGGCGAAAATTTTCTCCGGCCGCATCTTCGACGTCACTGCTGCTCCCATGCCGGGCGGCGGTGCGGTGGCGGTGCTGCACGATCAAACTGAGATTGAACGCGTGGAGAAGACGCGTCGCGACTTCATTGCGAATGTCTCGCACGAACTGCGCACGCCACTCACTTCGGTGCAGGGCTATGCCGAGACGCTGCTCGACAGCCATAGCCTGCCCGACAACCTGCGCGAGTTTGTCGACATCATCCGCAAGAATGCTTCGCGCATGTCTCGCTTGACCGAAGACCTGCTGGTGCTGGCCCGTGTGGAATCGGGCGAGCAGAATTTCAACTTTCAGACCGCAACGCCGCAGGAATTGCTGGAAGACGCGGTGCAAACTTTCCAGGAGATTGCGGCCGGCCGAGGGGTTGAGCTCTCGATGATGAACACTGCGACCTCGACGGTGTGGGTTGATCGCGATGCCATCCATCAGGTCTTCGCCAACCTCATCGATAATGCTTTCAAGTACGGAGAACAGGGCCGCAAAGTCCTTATCGGAGCTTGTGACACCGAAGAAGGCGTGCAGTTCTACGTGCGCGACTTCGGCGGAGGAATTCCCAGCGAGCACCTGCCGCGCCTGTTCGAGCGCTTCTATCGCGTCGACAAAGCGCGCTCGCGCGAGTCGGGCGGGACAGGGCTGGGCTTGGCGATCGCCAAGCACGTGGTGCGCGCACACTCGGGACAAATCCGCGCAGAGAGCGAGCTGAACCACGGGTCGACATTCTACTTCACGCTACCGCGACAGCCGGTGCCGGTCGTGGTGTGACCCTTGCTGTTTGATTTGGTTGGAGCACCGCTTCAGCGGTGCAGATATTCCATGTAGCAATTCACTTACTCCACCCCTGTGAATTCAACCGAACTTCACCCACATTTCATCGAGAATTTACACCCAGTGCGTAGTCTGCACTTGAGACCAGGCGAGTTGAATGACCTCAGGTAATCCGGCGATCCCCAGCCCCGAGTCGGTGTGTGCTCAGCTCAAGGAACAGACTTTGCAGGCTTGCCGCATTGCCCGTGCCGCGGCCGGCGTGGTTGCCGAGGGCATCGCCACCGGCGTAGCGTCGGTGCTCGACGGCGTGCGCGAGCGCGAGAAAGAGCTCGACAACCTCGATCGCACCATCGATCAAGGCGTGACCACCGTGATTACGCAAGCCGATCCCGAACAGGCGCGCGAGCTGCTGGCCTGCCTGAAGTTCATCATTGACCTGGAGCGCATTGGCGACCTGCTGCTGAATTGCAGCAACCGTGCCGCTGCGGTCGGCAGCCGCATCGAGCTGCAGGACATTCGCGACCTCACGGTGATGGCGTCGCGTCTGGAGAAGATGCTGGGCGACGTTCACGACGCGTTCAGCCAACGCGATCTGAACAAAGCCATCGGCGTGCTGCGCTCAGACGCCGAAATCGATCGCCTGCGCAATCTCATCTTCCTGCGACACCTCGAAAACCACGACGGCTCGCCACGCACGGAGAGCTTCCACGTTCTGTTCATGACGCAGTCGCTGGAGCGAGCTGGCGATCACGCAAAGAACCTGGCAGAAGAAATTTGCCACCTGGTCAGCGGTCACAGTGTAAGACACGTGCTGCGTACCTACGACATGCCGGTGGAGCAGATGTTTATCGAAGACCTGAAGCGCAAGCAGAAGAGCGCGAAGTAGCTGGTGCGCTGCGTTGAATCACGACCATCGGTGCCACGAACGCGCAGCCCTCAATTGCGACGCATCTGATGAACGAGAATTCATCTAGATTTCACCGCCCCGCTTCCGGCCCGTGAATCCAAATTTCTAAAGAGGTGCGACCAATGTCATCGCAAGGATCGGCCCAGGCTCCCGACCTCAGGGGTGTGGAACGCGAAAAACAGAGTGACTCCTGTCAGCATCAGGGACACGGGCAAGCGAGTTCGGTCTGGCAAGTCTGGAAACAAGTGATCATCGGCGAAATTCTGAATGTGATGGAACGCAGCCGCGATGACAATATGCAGCTTCGATAGACGGTTTGCCCTTCCTCTCCTCAGTAACCAACCCTCGTCCCAGCTTGTGTTTACGCGAATTTCATTCGCGTGTAACAGATTGTTAACATCCCCGGCGTAAAACTCTCTTGGTCCTACTACTAGCGAAAATTCAGGAGGAAATTACGTGATTCGCTCTCTCAGGGTGCTGATGTGCATCGCTGTGCTTGCGAGCTGCGCGCTGGCGCAGACGACATTGAACGGAGCGGGCGCCACCTTCCCGTATCCTATTTATTCCAAGTGGTTCAACGAGTATCACAACGAACATTCGAACATTCAGATCAACTACCAGTCGATCGGCAGCGGCGGCGGCATTCGCCAGGTGCAGGCCGGCACCGTCGATTTCGGCGCCAGCGATGGCCCGATGACCGACCAGCAGATCGCTGAGTCGAAGGTGAAAGTCCTGCACGTTCCCACCGTCCTCGGAGCGGTTGTGCCTGCCTACAACGTTCCCGGCGTCAACGGCGAAGTGAAGTTCACGCCCGATGTGCTGGCCGACATCTATCTCGGCAAGATCACCAAGTGGAACGACGGACGCATCACCAAGGTGAATCCGGGCGTTAACTTCCCCGACCAGAGCATCACGGTTGTCCACCGCTCTGACGGTAGCGGCACCACCTACATCTTCACCGACTACCTCTCCAAGGTCAGCAGTGACTGGAAGGGCAGGTCCGGGCAAGGGCACCTCGGTTAAGTGGCCTGTGGGACTCGGCGGCAAGGGCAATGAGGGCGTCGCCGGTTCGATTCGCCAGCTGCCCGGCTCAATCGGCTACATCGAGCTGATCTACGCTCTGCAGAACAAGATTCCCTTCGGCAGCGTGCAGAACTCCTCGAAGAACTTCGTAAAGGCCAGCCTGGAGAGCACGACCAAGGCTGCGGAAGGTGTGAAGATGCCGGCCGACTTCCGCGTATCGATCACCAATCCTCCCGGCAAAGATGCGTACCCGATCGCCAGCTTCACCTGGCTGCTGATCCCGACCAATCCCGCCGACCAGAACAAGGGAAAGATCCTGAAGGACTTCCTTGGCTGGATGCTGGACCAGGGACAGGGCATGGTGGAGGCACTCTCCTACGCTCCGCTGCCGAAGGCAGTCGTAGCTCAGGAAAAAGCTGCGATTCAGTCGCAGATAAAGCCGTAAGAACAGCCGCGAGCCGCGAGCTACGAGCTGGCAGCCAAGTGCTGTGCTTCTCGATCTTTGCCTCCACGCAGTCGTCGAAAGTGAGGGCCGCCGCCAGCTCGCGGCTCAAGGCTCGCAGCGAATTAACCGGTCTGTAACACATGTCTGATAGCTTGGACCCAATGAACACACCTCAGCCACTGGGGCAGCTGCCGAAGCCCGTTACCACGATTCCGTCGCTGGCCAAAGTGGATGCCGCCCGTGAGCAGCGCACGCCTGCAACGGGAGCTCTGGCCAAGATCAGGAGCTCGCAGCCGCGCAGCAGCCGGATGCCCGACAAAATGTTCCGGCTGATTATCCTGCTCAGCGCGATCTCGGTATTCGGAATTGTCGTGCTCGTGGTATGGGAACTGGTATCCAAGTCCCAACTCTCCTTGCACCAGTTCGGCATCAAGTTCTTCTGGGGTACGGATTGGGATCCGGTGAATGGCCAGTTTGGCGCTCTGCCATTTATCTTCGGCACCCTGGTCTCTTCGTTCCTGGCTTTGTTCCTGGCTATCCCGCTTTCCGTCGGCGTCGCGGTGTTCATCACTGAGATGTGCCCTCAGCGGTTGCGCGCCCTGATCTCTTTTCTGGTTGAACTTCTCGCGGCAATTCCCAGCGTCATTTATGGCCTGTGGGCGATCTTCGTACTAGCCCCACTACTGCGTGACTATGTTGAGCCGTTCCTGGGCAAGGTTCTCGGCTGGACCGGCTTCTTCACCGGACCGGCATACGGACTTGGCATGCTCGCCGCGGGCATCATTCTCGCCATCATGATCGTGCCCATCATCGCTTCCATCACTCGAGAGGTGCTGGTAGCCGTGCCGCAGAACCAGCGTGAAGCGGTGCTCGCGCTGGGTGCCACACGCTGGGAGATGATCCGCATGGGCGTGCTGCGCAATGCGCGCATTGGCATCGTCGGTGGAATCATCCTCGGCCTCGGCCGCGCCCTGGGAGAGACGATGGCGGTCACCATGGTCATCGGCAATCGTCCGGAAATTGCCAAGTCATTGTTTGCGCCCGGATACACGATGGCCAGTGTTATCGCGAATGAGTTCAGCGAAGCCACCGGAGATCTTTATCTGAGTGCCCTGATCGAAATCGGTCTGGCGCTGTTTATCGTTACCCTGATCGTCAACGCGCTGGCACGTCTGCTGGTCTGGAGCATTACCGGCGGACAGACGCAGAGGGCTAATGCCTAGTCCATCGCAGACTGTCATGCGCCCGCTAAGCACGTGGCGCCGCTTTGCGAACCAGGGCGCGAATGTGTTCGCCGTCGGAACCGCAATCCTCGTGATTTTCCCGCTGATGGCAATTTTTGTTTACCTGCTCATCAAGGGAATCGGCTCCATCAATATCGCATTTCTGACCCAGACGCCTAAGCCCGTCGGTGAGGCCGGCGGCGGCATGGCAAACGCCATCGTGGGTTCGGGACTCATTCTGCTGATCTCCAGCATCATCGGAATCCCGCTCGGTATCGGCTCCGGAATTTATCTCGCGGAGTATGGCCGAAATCGCATGGGAGATTTGGTACGTTTCACCGCCGACGTGCTGAATGGTGTGCCATCGATCGTGATTGGCATCGCAGCCTATTCGCTGGTGGTCGTGCCGCAAAAACACTTCTCGGCCCTTTCTGGTGGCGTCGCCCTGGGCATCATGATGATTCCCACCGTTGGTCGCGCAACGGAAGAGATGTTGCTGATGGTGCCCAACGCGGTGCGCGAAGCGGCGTTTGGCCTCGGCATCCCGAAGTGGCGCACGACGCTGTCGATCACGCTGCGAACCGCATCGGCGGGCGTCATCACCGGCTGCATGCTGGCCTTCGCGCGCGTGGCCGGCGAAACCGCCCCGCTGCTGTTCACCGCCTTCGGCAACCAGTTCTGGAATCTGAATCCTAACCAGCCTACGGCAGCCCTGCCGCTGCAGATTTTCGTCTATGCGATTTCGCCTTTCGATGAATGGCACAAGCAGGCCTGGGCGGGAGCACTGATCCTGATCATCATGATCGTAGGTGCGGTTGCGGCGGTGCGCATCAGTACCAGCCGCGGAAGATTGAAGGGGGCGTAAGAGCTCGTATGGGTGTCGGAATCGAAGTGCGTGGACTGAATGCGTGGTACGGCAAGAACCAGTCGCTGAAGTCCATCGACATGACCGTGCCGGCGAATCACGTTACGGCCGTGATCGGGCCGTCTGGCTGCGGCAAGAGTACCTTCGTGCGCTGCTTGAATCGGATGCATGAGACCATACCGGAGGCTCGCGCCGAAGGCAGCGTGAAAGTCGGCGAAATGGATGTTTATGGCGGATCCGATCCGGTGGAAGTGCGGCGGCGCATTGGCATGGTCTTCCAGAAGCCGAATCCGTTTCCCACGATGTCAATCTATGACAACGTCGCTGCCGGCCTGAAGCTGAATGGCTTCCGCAATCGCAAGCAGATGGATGAGTTGGTCGAGCGCTCATTGAAGCTGTCGGCGCTGTGGGAAGAGGTCAAGGACAACCTGCACAAGAAGTCGGGTGCGAGTTTGTCCGGCGGCCAGCAGCAGCGTCTTTGCATTGCGCGCGCGCTGGCTGTGGAGCCCGAAGTCCTGCTGATGGACGAACCGGCTTCGGCTCTCGATCCCATCTCCACCAGCAAGATCGAAGAACTAATTTTTCAGTTGAAGCAGCACTATACCGTCGTCATCGTTACTCATAATATGCAGCAGGCGGCACGCGTCGCCGAGTTGACCGGCTTCTTTTTGATGGGAAGCCTCATCGAGTTTGATAAGACGGAAAAGATATTCACCGCCCCCGCTGACAAGCGGACGGAAGACTACGTGACAGGCAGGTTCGGATAATGCGAAGCCGCTTCCAGCAGGGACTGGATGAACTCAAAGAAAAATTGTTGCGCATGGGAGGCCTTGCGGAACAGGCCATCGATCGCGCAACCGAAGCTTATCGTACGCGCGACAGCAAGTTCTGCCAGATGGTTCTGCAGGGCGAGAACGCCATCAACGAGGCGGAGCGCGAAATCGACGAGCTCTCGCTCGATCTGCTCGCCATGCAGCAGCCCATGGCGGTTGATCTGCGCTTCATTCTCGCGGTGCTCAAGATCAACGCGGACCTGGAGCGCGTCGGCGATCAGGCCGTCAACATCGCGCAACGCGTGCTCGACTTAATCAGCGAGCCCGAGATTGCTCTGCCCGTCGACATTCCGCGCATGGCCGACGGCGTCAGCACGATGGTGCAGCGCGCGCTGGAAGCATTCCTCGACGGCAAGGCCGAAGTTGCCGAAGCTGTCCTGCAGATGGACAACATCGTCGATCGCATGAAGGACGAAGCCTTCGTGAACCTGGTGCAGAAGATGCACGACGACCCATCCTGCACCCGCCAGGCGCTGGATGTCCTGCTGATCGCACGCAATCTCGAACGCATTGCCGATCACGCCACGAACATCGCCGAGGATGTCATCTTCTGGGTGCGCGGTGCTGACGTGCGCCACGGCGGAGCGCACTACCGCGAGTAAATCCTGATCCAAGTTTTCCCCTGAATTACGGAGAGGCTGACTGCCTCTCCGCTTCGTTCTATCCGCCGCCAAAGAGTTTCCCACCAGTGAACCAGTAAGCCCGTGTTTGTCGTTACGAGCAAGTGAGCCGCAATTCTTTTGCCTCGTCCCAGATCGCTTGTGGCCCCGACTTGTCTAACCAAACTAGCCATCCCAATAAGTGGATGGCTGGTATGGAGAAGTGCTATGAAAAAAACTGTCTTGTGGATTCTTTGTTTCGTGCTGTCTTCGTTTGTGCCACTGCTTAGTCAGGAGGTCAGCTCGCAAAATCAGTCTTCTGCAACAGAACAGCAGGAGAACACGTTCCGCAGAGTGGAAGGGTGTCTTGCCTACAACGGTGTCAGCTATGTGTTGGCGGTGGTGAGTAACGGGCCCAAGCAATATCGCGTCGTCGGGGGAGATGTCGACGCGCTACGTGGGAAGGTTGGACACACTGTTGAGATCGATGGTCCTACCGGGCGCAACAACCCTCAAGCCATGATTGAAAATTGGGATCAGCGCGAGGCCACCACTGGCGTGGGCTGGTACACCATCACAGCAGACCAAGTGCATGACATCACCAGCAATTGCAGCTACCCGGGATTCGAACATCCCCTTAGCCACGTTCATCAGGACTAGCTGGAGAAGATGTTCCGCAAAATAAAATGGCCCCGAGATCGGTAGCCTGCTCCGACCTCAGGGCCATGTGATCGTCAGCTGTCACTACGCCTGTTTGCGAGTCTTGTCCTGGTCCTGCTGGTTCCAGTCGGTCTGTGGGTTCTTCTGACCCTGTCCGTGCTGCTGATCCTGCTGATCCTGCTGCCCCTGCTTCTTCTGATTCGGATCGTTCGGGTTCTGCTGATCCTGCTTCATCTTGTCATCCATGCTTTGCTCCTCATAACACCAGATTATTGACCTTCTAGTTAACTTCGATGGTCACCCCTCCTTGCGAGATGTCTCCACGATGACGCGGTTTGGCGCATTTCCAGCTGCTACTTACGACAGCTACTCAGGCGGGGGTTACCGATTCACAAACAAGCAGAGTTGGCCTGAGCTGGCCAGCTATTTCGTTGCTGCACCGGCCCGTTCCGGCGTTACCATAGCGCGGGATAGTCACCCCTTCGGGTGATAGCAGTCACTGCTAACTCGTGTTACGAGGATTGAAATAAGACCGGCCTCAATTACGTTCGCCACGTTTCTATGACGAACGCCTTTTCTCTGTACCGGCCCTAAGAGCTAAACGGTTCGAGGAGGACCTTCTATGAGTGCTGGAATCACCACCACGACCGGCATTAAAACGCCGGCCAGCTACATCAACGAAGTCATGGCGCTGGTAAAGGCCAAGAACCCAGCTGAACCCGAATTTCATCAGGCCGTCCAGGAAGTACTCGACTCCCTTCGCCTCGTGCTTGAGCGCCACCCGGAATACATTTCGGCCCGTATCCTTGAGCGCATCACCGAACCCGAGCGCGTCCTTATGTTCCGTGTGCCATGGTTTGACGACCAGGGCAATGTCCAGGTTAATCGCGGCTTCCGTATCGAGATGAACAGCGCCATCGGCCCCTACAAGGGCGGTCTGCGCTTGCATCCCTCCGTCAATCTCGGCATCCTGAAGTTCCTCGCCTTCGAGCAGGTCTTCAAGAATTCGCTGACCACGCTGCCAATGGGCGGCGGCAAGGGCGGTTCGGATTTCGATCCGAAAGGGAAGAGCGATAACGAGGTGATGCGCTTCTGCCAGAGCTTCATGACGGAACTGTGCCGGCACATCGGGCCGGACACCGACGTTCCGGCGGGCGACATTGGCGTGGGCGGCCGCGAAATCGGCTACATGTTCGGCCAATACAAGCGCATCCGTAATGAATTCACGGGCGTACTGACGGGCAAAGGTCTGAACTGGGGCGGCTCGCTGATTCGTCCCGAGGCCACCGGCTACGGCTGCGTGTATTTCGCGGAAGAGATGCTGAAGACCCGCAACGACTCGCTGAAAGGCAAGCTGTGCCTGATCTCCGGCAGCGGCAACGTCTCCCAGTACACGGTGGAGAAACTGCTCGATCTCGGCGCCAAGCCGGTTACGCTGTCCGACTCCGACGGCGCTATCTACGATCCAGACGGCATCGATCGCGAGAAGCTGGCGTGGGTCATGGAACTGAAGAACGTGAAGCGCGGCCGCATCCGCGAGTACACCGATCAGTACAAGAAGGCGATCTTTATGCCGACCGATCTGAAGCTGGGCTACAACCCGCTTTGGAACATCAAGGCCGACTGCGCCTTCCCCAGCGCCACCCAGAACGAAATCAATGCCAAGGACGCGACCAACCTCATCCACAACGGATGCAAGGTCGTGGCCGAAGGCGCCAACATGCCGAGCACGCTGGAAGCCACCAAGCTGTTCCTGGAGGCGAAAGTCCTCTACGGACCGGCGAAGGCGGCCAACGCAGGCGGCGTCGCTACTTCGGGCCTGGAGATGTCGCAGAACAGCGCGCGTCTCAGCTGGACTCGCGAGGAAGTCGACGATCGGCTGCACAAGATCATGATCGCCATCCACAAGACCTGCTTCGAGACTGCCGAAGAATACGGCACTCCGGGCAATCTGGTGAACGGCGCCAACATCGGCGGCTTCCTCAAGGTCGCAAACTCGATGCTGGATCAGGGACTTGTGTAGAGCTTTGAGATCACGATTGCGTATGATGCGGGGTGGAGCGATCCACCCCGCGCGTTCTTGTAAGGCTGATCGTTGACGACATTGCGTCCAACTCCCGATCCCGCACCCTCTCACGAGCGCCTCTTCGAGGGCTTTGAGAACCTGATGCCGTTCCGCGTGAACGACATCCTACTCGTCTCCAGCCTCTACGACTCCTTCATCCTGCGCGAGGACGGACGCCTCAACGAGTTGCTCATCGGCGAGTCGCTTGAGCTGAACCTGCACCAGGTTCCGGGCATCACGCACGTCTCCAGCGGCGAAGAAGCCATTGAAATGGCGAGGTCGCAGCGCCGCTTCAATCTGATCGTCACCAACCTTCAGGTCGGCGACATGGATGCCGCGCAACTCGCGCGCCAGTTACGCGCCGCCGGGCTGGACGTTCCAGTCGTGGTGCTCGCCTACGATTACCGCGAGATCCAGAACTTCATCGCGCGCAATCCCCAGACTGACATCGATCGCATCTTCTTGTGGCAAGGCAATGCGCGCATCCTCATCTCGATCGTCAACTATGTCGAAGACAAGCGAAACGTTCTGCACGACACCAAGGCGATGAACGTTCCCGTCCTCCTGCTGGTCGAGGACGACATTCGCTACTACTCGTTATTCCTGCCGGTCATCTACACGGAGCTCATCGGGCAGTCGCGACGGCTGTTGAATGAAGCATTGAACATTGCGCACAAACTCGTGCGCATGCGTGCGCGTCCAAAGATTCTGTTGTGCTCCAACTACGAAGAGGCGGAACGCGAGGTGCTGAAATATCGCGACTACCTGCTGGGCGTCATCTCGGACGTGGAGTTTCCTCGCGCTTCGGAACTGAATGCCGATGCCGGTTTCGAGTTGGCGCGCATGGTGCGCGACACCGTTCCTGACGTGCCCATCGTCCTGCAATCGAGCCGCACCGAATTCATGCAGCGCGCCCATGGCGAAGGCTATTCCTTCCTGCAGAAGCGTTCACCCACGCTGCTTGGCGACCTGCGCGACATCCTCACGGAAGAGATGGGTTTCGGCGATTTTGTCTTTCACCTGCCGGACGGCAAGACCGAAGTCGCGCGCGCCAGCGATCTGAATGCCCTCGAGACCCTGCTGCAAACCGTGCCCGAGGAGAGCCTCGCCTATCACGGGCAGCGCAATCACTTCTCGCACTGGCTGATGGCGCGCACCGAATTTGCCCTGGCGCAGAAGTTGCGCCCACGTGCGGTCACCGACTTCGGTTCGCTGGAAGACCTGCGCCGCGACCTGATCGACGCTATCGCCGATTATCGTCGCGAGCAAAGCCAGGCCCTCATCGGCGAATTCAATCCTGCGACTTTCCAGCCGACGGAATCGTTCTTCCTGCAGATTGGCGGCGGCTCGCTGGGTGGCAAGGCGCGCGGGCTGGCTTTCATTCGGCACATCCTGCGGCAGCAAGGGATGGCTCGCAGCTTTCCCGGCGTTCGAATCGGCGTACCGCGCACGCTTGTTCTAACGACGGAAATCTTCGATCACTTCCTAGCCGATAACGACCTGGTGGACGTGGCGATCCATGGCGAGAAGGACGAGGAGATCATCAGGCGCTTTCTGGAGTCGCCGTTTCCGATCTCGCTGCTCGATGACCTGCTCGCCTTTCTCGAAGCCGTACGCTATCCGCTGGCCGTGCGCTCGTCCAGCCTCCTCGAAGATTCGCAGTATCAGCCGTTCTCCGGGGTGTACGAAACCTTCATGCTGGCGAATGATCATCCCGACATCCAGATACGTCTGGAGCAGTTGTTGGAGGCTATCAAGCTGGTCTACGCCTCCACCTTCAGCCAGCATGCGAAGGCCTATGTGCGCGCCACGCCGTACCGGCTGGAAGAAGAGAAGATGGCGGTTGTGCTGCAGGAAGTGGTCGGAGCGCCGCATGCCGACCGCTTCTATCCCGACTTCTCCGGCGTCGTGCGCTCGCGCAATTTCTATCCGATGGGACACATCACAGTGGCAGACGGATTCGCCGCGGTCGCGCTTGGGTTGGGACGCGCCGTGGTCAGCGGAGGCAAGTGCCTGACGTTCAGCCCGCGTCATCCTCAGCACCTGGTCCAGTTCTCTTCCGTGGAAGACGTGCTGGCGAATTCGCAAACCGAGTTCTGGGCATTGAAGCTGGACCATGCAACGCAATCTGGTGACGGCGATGGAGGTTTGCGCGAAGTTTCGTTTGGGCTGAACATGGCGGAGCGCGACGGCACCTTGCAACTGCTGGCGTCGACGTATTCGGTCGACAACCAGGCTGTCTACGACGGACTTAGCCGTCCGGGAGCACGCATCGTCAGCTTTGCTCCGATCCTCAAACACGGACGCTTCCCACTGCCGCAGATTCTCGATCGCCTGATGACGACGGGCGAATATGCGCTGGGCAGGCCAGTCGAAATCGAGTTCGCCGTTCGTATGCCGCAGACCGAAGGCGAGCCCGCTGACTTTGGTTTTCTTCAACTGCGGCCGCTGGTCCTCTCGCGTGAGGGCGAAGACATTCGCCTCGACGATGTGGCTTCCGAAAAACTCGTGTGCCAGAGTTCGGTGGTGCTGGGCCACGGACGCATTCAGGATGTACACGACGTCATCGTCGTCGACTCGCATCGCTTCGAGCGGCAACGCAGTCGCGAAGTTGCGTTGGAGGTGGCGCACCTGAATGCGAAGCTCTGTGCCGAAAACCGGCAGTACCTTCTGATCGGCGTTGGACGCTGGGGATCGACGGACCCCTGGCTCGGAATCCCCGTAGCCTGGGACCAGATCTCCGGAGCGCGCGTCATCGTCGAATCGGGATTTCACGACTTCCGTGTCGCCCCTTCGCAAGGCAGCCACTTCTTCCAGAACCTCACGGCATTTCAGATCGGCTACTTCACGGTGAATCCCGACGCGGGCGAAGGCTTCATCGATTGGGAGTGGCTGACCGAGCAAGCGGCCGTGGAAGAGCACGGCTGCGTGCGCCACCTTCAGTTCAATTCGGCGATCGAGGTCATGATGAACGGCAAGATTAGTCGCGGAATGATCTTGAAGCCCGCAGCCGAACGGTAGCGAACGTCGAACCGGAGCTTATGCTCACAACGGCTGAACACGTTGGCGAGCCGGGAAAGCAATGCCGGACGAGCTGAGTTTCGCCGCCCCGACTCGACACAGAAGGCAGCGTCGGGTAATGTGGAAAGCCATTACCAAGCCTACTGGCCAGGCACACACGGGAGCGTAAACATGTTCAAAGGATTTCGCGAATTTGTTCTTCGCGGCAATGTCGTCGATCTCGCTGTCGGTGTTGTAATCGGCGCTGCGTTTGGCACTGTTGTCTCTGCTTTCGTGAAGGATTTATTGACGCCGGTTATCGCCGCAATCGTCAAGAAACCCGATTTTTCCGGCATGGCCTTCGAGTTAAACGGAGCCAAGTTTCTTTATGGAGACTTCATCAACGCGGTAATTGCTTTCCTGCTGGTCGCCGCAGCGGTGTACTACTTCGTAGTCCTTCCGGTGAATGCGTTGATGAAGCGCTTCGAGAAACAGGCTCTGCCCGACAAGAAGAAGTGTCCCGAGTGTCAGAGCGACATTCCACTCGATGCACACCGCTGCGCCTTCTGCACACAGCCTGTGTAGTTAACGATCAGGCCACCTTCGGTTCCTTTAAATGGGAAGAGGTCAACTGTCGATTGGCAAGGGTTGATCTCTTCCAAAGTGTGTAGCCGAACCAGGCACCGTAGAACAGCGTCAATAAGCAAAGCGACAACGCCGTGCTCGCGGGCATGCCGATTCCTGTCATGCGGCACACGACGTAAAAATCCCCGCACATGCCGAGCGCGAGGAACACCATCGCACACAGCAGCAAACGTGCCGTGATGTGGTGCAGCATTTCGCTATCGTTGCCCTGCTCTACGATACGGTGGTAAGCGGCCGGCGTGATCAGCAGAATGGTTGAGACTGCCACCGCAACCAGGCTCGCCAGGTGCAACACCTTCCAGACTTGCGGGATCTTGTAGAACGCCGTCATCCACATGATGATCAGTTGAAAGCCCAGTAGCGCCTGCGCTCCAGGCAGTACCACGCGACACTCGATCAACACTTGTTTTACGCGGGTGGTGAGATTGGTTTGTTGCTCCTCGTTCATATCGATTTCTCGCAAAGGATCGATTGCCGCGTAAAGATGAACTTCTCCCATCTTTCGCGATCGCGCCACGAACTCCAGCCCGTACCAGAAAGTCAGGGTTAGCGCGAGCACGCATCCACTCAGGATGGCCGCGCCAGTCCCCGTAAGCACCCAATGCGCGCCAAGATAAAAGCTCAGTGCCATCGCCAGCGCAAAAGGAAAAAGCCCTGATGATACCGTCATCGTTGCCACGCGATGCAACTCGCCGGTGTTTCGTCCGTGCAGAACAATCCGATGATAGGACACCGGGACCATCAGTATTCCGAAGCCGAGAAGCATGAGAAGCAATGCCGCGAGCTGGACGAGTTGTGCTTCCGGCGCCATCTTGCTGAATCCTGGTTCGAAGAAGCCTCGAAAGCCAAATCCAATAAGAATTTGAATTCCAAGCACCAGAATCCTGGTCTCGTTGAGCACGTTTTCGATTTTGTCTTTAAGCTGTGCCACGTGGCTGATGATTACAATTTCGTTACTAAGAGAAGTAAGATTCCGGACCTTGGTGCAGGAGTTGTTCGAGAGCTCTTGTGGATATCCTGGATGGAGTGCCAACCTATTAAATACAAACAGCTTATCGGTCGAAAAGAGGGTCGAATTCGAGGTGCATCTATGGTAGAATGTAATTGGGTCGAGCCGCGTCTAAGTTACTGATATTGCAGATACATAGTGGTTATCTGCCGAGTTACTGCTCGGCGCGTCGCGAGCCCGGCGAGAAAAGGCAATCGGCTGCCAAGGCCGGTTGTTCATGAATGGAGCAGGATGCCTTCGAAAGATTCCCAAGCGGCCGCTTCGGCGGCTCCAGAAAAAAAGCCTGTCGACGATTCCAGCGAGAACCTTCCCAAGAAGAACGGCAACGGCAAGTCCGATGGCGAATACAACGCCGATTCGATTAAGGTTCTCGGCGGAATGGAAGCGGTGCGTAAGCGTCCCGCAATGTATATCGGTTCGACGGGCGAGATGGGATTGCATCACCTCGTCTATGAAGTCGTCGACAACTCGGTAGACGAGGCGCTGGCTGGCTTTGCTGATCGCATTGACGTGACTATCCTCATCGACGACTCGATCACGGTTGTCGATAACGGCCGAGGCATTCCGGTCGATGAAATGGAGGTCGACGGCGAACGGTTGCCGGCGGCGCAGGTCGTGATGACCGTGCTGCACGCGGGCGGCAAATTCGATAGCTCCACCTATAAGGTTTCCGGCGGTCTGCATGGCGTGGGCGTCAGCTGCGTGAACGCGCTCAGCCATCTGCTCGAGCTGGAAATCTGGCGCGACGGTGCGGTGTTCGAGCAGACCTACTCGAAAGGCGAGCCCACTTCGAAGCTGAAGAAGACCGGCACCACGAAGAAGCGCGGTACAAAAGTCCACTTCGTGCCCGACAAGGAAATCTTCACCGTCACCGAATACAACTACGACACCCTGGCGCAACGCCTGCGCGAGTTGGCCTTCCTGAATAAGGGTCTGCTGATCACGCTCACCGACGAGCGCACCACCGATCCCAAGACGGGCGAGCCGAAGAAGACGGAGTTCAAGTACAACGGTGGCATCGCCGAGTTCATCAAGCATCTGAACCGCGGCAAAAGCGTTCTGCACGACAAGCCGATCTACATGGAAGCTGAGCGCGACGAAGTCGCCATGGAGATCGCGCTCCAGTACAACGACGGCTACTCGGAGACGGTGTTCAGCTTCGCCAACAATATCAACACGGTTGACGGTGGGTCGCATCTTTCGGGATTTCGCACGTCGCTGACGCGCACCATCAACGCGGCCGGCCAGAGCCTGGGACTTTTCAAGGACGTTAAGGAAAATCTTACGGGCGACGACGTTCGTGAGGGATTAGTCGCGGTGGTCAGCGTGAAGCTGTCGCAGCCACAGTTTGAAGGTCAGACCAAGGGCAAGCTAAACTCCGACATCGCGGGCATCGTGCAGGCATTCGTGAACGAGCGGCTGGGCGCGTTCTTCGACCAGAATCCGCCGATAGCCAAGCGAATCATCAACAAGGCCATTGAAGCGGCGCGCGCGCGTGAAGCCGCCCGCAAGGCTCGCGATCTGACTCGCCGCAAGGGAGCGCTCGATGGCGGAGGCCTGCCCGGCAAGCTCGCCGACTGCTCGGAGCGGCAGCCGGACCGCTGCGAGGTCTACCTGGTCGAGGGAGAGAGCGCAGGCGGCACCGCCAAGCAGGGCCGCGACCGTCGTTTCCAGGCGATCCTGCCGCTGAAAGGAAAAATTCTCAACGTCGAGAAAGCTCGCTACGACAAGATGCTGGGTCACGAAGAAATTCGCGCCATGATCACGGCGCTCGGCACCGGCATCGGCAAAGACGACTTCGATGTCTCGAAGCTGCGCTACGGCAAGATCATCCTGATGACGGACGCCGACGTCGACGGCTCGCACATTCGCACGCTGCTGCTCACGTTCTTCTTCCGTCACATGCAGGAGCTCATTAAGCGCGGCAACGTTTACATTGCGCAGCCGCCGCTCTATCGCATCAAGAAGGGGCGGTTTGAGCAGTACATCAAAAACGATGCCGAACTGGTGAAAGTCATGGTGAAGCGGGCCGCCGACGGCATCGTGGTGCGCTACGGGGAAGGCGCTGCGACCCTTGAAGGCGCGCCGCTCACCAAGTTCATGACCACGCTGAACGATTACATCGGCTTCTTCGACAAAGTCGGCAAGCGCATTCGTGACGAGAAGATCACCGATTTGATCTCGAAGGCTGACCTGGTGAAGCGCGTCGACTTCGAAGGCGATAGCAAGAAGGCTCCGGAGAAGATTGCCAAGCTGGAGAAGGCGTTGAAGGCGATTGCGAAGGACCGCGGCCTGAAGGAAGTTGGTCCGCCTCGCTTCGAGGAAGAGCACAGCGTTTGGGAGCTGCCGTTCGTCAACTCGCAGGGCGCCGAGCACGTCATCAATTGGGAGTTGGCGTCCACGCCGGAATACCGGCAGATGATGTCGAAGTACAAGCAGATTGAGCCTTACATGCAGCCGCCCTATGTGATCGAGCCGCTGAAGAAGGACGCAGGTTCGAACGGCAAAGAAGAACTGAGCGACGCAGAGAAGGCCGACCAGGAGAAAGCCGAACAGAAGAGCCCAAAGTCTTCGAAGCGGAAGTCAGAGGCGGTCGCGGTGGAGAAGACCTCGCCGCGTGAGGTCTTCGACTACGTCTTCAACGAAGGCCGCAAGGAGTACGACGTCCAGCGCTACAAAGGCCTGGGCGAGATGAGCTCCACCCAACTGTGGGAGACGACGATGGATCCCGAACGGCGCACGCTGCTCTCGGTGAAGCTGGAAGACATTACCGAGACGGAGACGATCTTCACTACGCTGATGGGCGAAGATGTCGAGGCTCGCCGCAAGTTCATCGAAGACAATGCGCTGGATGTGAAGAACCTGGATATTTAATTAATTCACCCGCTCCCCACTAGGAGAAAGAAGCTTCTGTGGGGACCCCACTGTCACGCTCCTCTTCCCTTGGCGTGTTACAACAAAAGCAGATGTCGAGTCCCAGCGCTCTCGAGCAAAACTCCATCTCGATCTCCTCTCTGCCCTCGCGCCTTGGCACGCCGCAGTTAATCGCACTGGTATTGCTGCTGGTCTTCGCCGCGCAGTGCGTGTGGTTTACGGCGCGCATTCCGCTGTCGGCGATGGAGGGCGTCTACGTCGAGTCCGGACTGTTGCACTTGGAGCACCTGGCGAGCGGCAGCACTCAGCAGCACAGTGCGCTTGTGCCGCTCATGGTCGGGATCACGGCGCGGGTCAGCGGAGCAGAGAAGCACGTCGACGAGTTCAATAACTACCGCATGATCATGCGACTGCCGTTTGTAATTATCGGCATTCTGCTGGGAGCGTCGCTCTGGTATGTGGCGCGGCGCCTGTACGGAAATCTCGGCGGCTACGTCGCGCTCGTGCTGTACACGTTTTCTCCGCAGGCGATCGGCGCATCCAGCGAAATCGGTCCCAAGATTGTAGGCGCATGGGGAGGGTTCGGCCTGATCTACACCGGCATTGCCGTAGCGCATACCCTGTACGCCCCGCGCGAAGTCGTGTTGTGGAACTGGCGGCGCATTCTGCTGATGGGGCTCTCGATCGCTATCTGCATCGGTGCGCAATATTCGTTCTGGGTGTTACTGCTGCCGGCGTTCTTATTCATGTTGTGGGTGGGATGGGTAAGGCCGGGAGCGGTGGTCGCGATCTTCGCCGCAGCATGCCTGGTGGGACTAATGCTGCTATCCGCGCTGTACGGCTTCCACGTAGTGGCTTTCGCGCAGGCGCTCCGGCATGCCAACTGGCTGGAGGTCGCCTCGCGCGACTACTTCTCCCCCGGGATCTCCTGGCTTTCGTCGACCCTGTTCCTGGAAAATGGGCTGGGTTGGCCCATTCTCGTCGCCGTGACTTTGTTAACTTTTGTTGTCTGGAAGCGGACACGGTTTTTCGGGACGGCGGCGCCGCTTATCGTTTCCGTGCTGCTTTTCAGCCTTTCGGTGGGTATGCATTTCTCCGCAACCTTCTTCGTGTTTCTCGGCCTTCCTTTCATGATGTTGTTCATTGCCGGGGTTTCGGCCGATCTGCTGGAGAGCCGGCACGCCCTTCTGTTCAACGCGGTCATTTTCGGTGCACTGATTGCCAATGCCATGATCGACGTTTACTGGCTGGCAAACCTCACTTCCCGCACCCATTAAGAACTTTGCGCCATCTAAAGGGTTGGAATACACTGAGGGCGTTATGCAGACCGGGGGCCAATCCGTAAGGCCGATCGTCAGGCATTTCTCTACACTTTCGCCGTTCGCACTTCTTGCTCTCGCACTCGCGATGAGCCTTCCAGCAAGCGCTCAGGTTTACCTGCATCCTCCCACGACAACGCAGATCAACGGCCACTTTCTCGCGCCCGCGCCCAGCGTGACTTCAGTCGGTGGACGGCACATGCCACCGCCTGCGCCGAGCGTGACTTCGATCCCGAACTACGGTTATAAGCCAAATCCTGGCACCTATCACAACGGACGCTATGGGCACGGATACGGCTATGGCTATGCAGGCGGGTGGGCGTACTCGATTCCTTATTACTATCCCGCCGACGATTCGGCTTACGGTTACGACTATGTCGGCGCCGGCAATCCTGATTTGTACTCGGGACCGCCGCTTGGACAGTACGATCCGTCGCTGCACATCGTGGCTGAGCAGCCCCCGGTGAATCCATACACGCGGAATGCACCGCCACCCGAAGCGCAGGTTCAGCCGGAGCCTCCGCCGCGTCCGCTTCCCGATGACCAGCCCGGTGATCCGACTGTCCTGGTTTACCGCAATGGGCATCACGAGGAAGTGAACAGCTACGCCATCATGGGCGAGGATCTCTACATTTTCGATCAGGGCCGCAAGAAGGTCGCGCTTGCCGATCTGGATATACCGGCGACGGTGAAGGCGAACGACGACCGCGGGGTTGAGTTCCGCGTGCCGCCTGCGGCGAAGAAGGCGGTGACCATCACGAATCCTCCGGCAGCGGCTCCGAAATCTGATTCGGCTCCGAGCAATGCGACGGAGAATCAGCCAAACGTCGCGGCTGTGATGCCATAGGTCCGTAGTCACCCATAAGCGGTGTCGGGGCGCGCCTTAGGCGTGCCGTTTAGTTTTTTCTTGTTAAGAAGTCTGGCTTAGCCGGCGACAGCCCTGGCGCCGCTACTGCCGGCCCAATCGCAGCTCATTTACAATCTCACTGTGCACAAGTTTTTTGACAATCCGGCTGAGCGGATTGCCCCTCCGGGCGCTCGCGTGCCCGCGTCCCTCTCGATCGGTGTCGTCGATATCCGGCCCGCGACCGTTCTGGCGCCCATGGCTGGCGTCACCGACACGGTCTTCCGCCGCTTCATCCGCAACCTGGGTGGCTGCGGCCTCATGATGACGGAGTTCACCTCGGCCGACGGCATCGTCCGTCACAAGGACAAGAAGGCCAAGCAGTACCTCACGTTCTACGGCAATGAACATCCGATCTCGGCGCAGTTGTTTGGCAGCGATCCCGTGACGCTCTCCGACGCTGCCCGTGTGGTGCAGGATCTCGGCTTCGACCTGGTGGACCTGAACCTCGGCTGCCCGGCCAAGAAAGTCGTGAAGTGCAATGGGGGCTCGGGACTTCTACGCGATCTGCCGCTGATCCAAAACATCTTTGAGAGCGTGCGCGCGGCGATCAGCATCCCGTTCACGGTGAAATTCCGTGCCGGCTGGAGCGACAAGGAAGTCGTGCACGTCAACCTGGCAAAGATGGCCGAGAGCTGTGGTCTGGCTGCCGTCGCCCTCCATGCCCGAACGCGCGAGCAGGGATATAGCGGCCAGGCGCGCTGGGAGTGGATTGCGGCCCTGAAAGACGCGGTGAAGATTCCGGTCATCGGCAACGGCGATGTGCGCTCGCCCGAGGACGCGGCTGCCATGATTGCGCAGACCGGATGCGATGCGGTGATGATCGGCCGCAGCGCGGCATCAAATCCGTGGATCTTCCGCCAGATCGAGCAGTACACGCTGACCGGCTCCTACGATCTGCCAACCGACGCCGATCGCTACCAGATGATTCGCACCTACTTTGCGATGCTGGTCGAGGAGAAGGTCGGTGGAGCGGAAGGGAAGATGAAGCAGTTCGCCTCTTGGTTCACGCACGGCGTGCCGCATGGCGCACACTTGCGCAAAGCTGTATATGAGTCGAAGAATAGCCAGGACATTTTGGACGCGGTTGATCGATTCTTTGAAGCGCTGCTGAACGGCGACGCGAAGATTTCCCCATCACCGCAAATTGTCGACACCTCAACAGCGATTTCCGTCTGAGCTCCGCCATCGAAAGTCATAGTGTCTCGACCATCCCTTTGCTAACATGACCTTCGACTGAGGAGGGGGTATGCCGCATTGCACGAAGTGTGGCACGGAAGTCGGCGCCACTGCGCAGTTCTGTCCAACCTGCGGTCAGCCGCAGCCCGCTGTGCCCGCCGGAGCACCGCCGCCAGCCACGTCTGGTACCGGCATCACCGAAAATACCGCCGCCGCGCTCACCTATGTTCTGGGCTGGATCACCGGCATCATTTTCTTCATCATCGATAAGCGCCCGTACGTGCGATTCCATGCGGCGCAGTCCATTGTGACCTTCGGTTTGCTGCACATCATTCGCATCGTATTGGCTATGATCTTCGGAGTTGGCTTTCTTTTTGGGGGGCACAGCCATTGGGGGTATGGAACGTGGGGCGGCTTCGGAATCGGGCTCGCGCTGCTCGCCGCATATAGTTTCTTCACGTTCATCCTCTGGCTCGTATGCATCATCAAAGCTGCAACGGGCTCGCGCTTTGTGTTGCCGGCGACGGGGCCAATCGCCGAGAATCTCGCGCGAAAATAGGTGGCTGGGGAAGCCTGCAAGCTCTCCCTGGCTTGGGGTTGTGGGTCAGCGTGTTATGATGCAAAACGCAGAGACAGTCCGCAGGAGAGTGTTGGGTTGGCCCTCCTGTAGTGACTTGGCGGCGGGTTTAGCTGCGGCGTGTCCGAGGGGCGATCGTTAGAGCGTGCCAAGCGAAAAACAGGTCCGATGGTCACAGCTCCGGGTCGGCATCACTGTCCTTGTGGCTATCGTCACCCTCTGCGTCCTCATCTTTCTCATGACCGGTACCACCGGTCTGTTTACCAAGAAAATCATTATTCACACGTATGTCGATGACGCGGGCGGATTGCGCGTAGGCGCCCCGGTGCGTCTGGAAGGCGTCGACATCGGCAACGTCACGGGCATCCGCGTGGTTTCCGACCCGCAGCGCCGCTTAGCTCCCGTGCAAGTGACGATGAAGATCACCACCAGGTATGCCGACAGCATGAGCAAAGGCTGCAACATCGCGCTGGCGACCGCGGGCGTGCTCGGCGAAGTTTACATGAACATGGATTGCCGCCAGTCTACAGGCGGAGAACTGCAGAACGGCGATACTCTGGCTGCCAAAGATGAGCCGCAGATTCAAGACGTCATCCGCGCCAGCCAGAGCACGCTGGAGAACTTGAACCTACTGCTGAAGCGCGTCGACGACATTGTTTCCTACATCCAGAGCGGCAAGGGCTCCATCGGCAAGATCATCTACGATCCTTCGTTGTTTGACCGCGCTAATGCGACCGTCGGCCAGCTGCAACAGATCGCGAACCAGATAAACTCTCCACGTGGCACCATCGGCAAGCTGCTCAACAGCGATGATCTCTACAACAAGCTGAATACGTCGGTGGACAACGTTAACAAGATCATCGACGAGGTCAACGCCGGCAATGGCACGGTGGGCAAGTTCCTCAAAGATCCGGCGCTGTACGACAACGCGAACAAGTTGGTGGCCGGCGGTAATCAGCTTGTAGCCGACGTCAATGCCGGCAAGGGTACGCTGGGCCTGCTCGCGAAGGATGAGGCGATGCGCCAGAAGATCGATAACACCGTCACCAGGCTGAACAATATCGCCGACCGGCTCGACAAGGGCGAGGGAACTGCCGGCAAGTTCCTGAAGGATCCCGCGCTCTATGACAACACCAACGACCTGCTGGTCGAGACGCGCAGCCTGATCAAGGCCGTCCGCCAGAATCCCAAGAAGTACCTCACGATCTACCTGAAGATCTTCTAGTCGCGCAGCGTGACCTCCAACACAGAAGCCCTGTACGAGATCGAATACAGCGGCCAAGCTGTGATTCTGCGCCTGGTCTCAGCCGACGGCACCAACTGCCTTACCCGTGCTCGCGTGCACGCGCTCACAGCAGCATTAGACAGGCCGGAGTTGCAGACGGCGTCCAGGCTCATCATCACCGGCAATGCTCACTTCTTCTCCGCAGGAGCTGACCTCAACGAGATCGCCGCGCTCACTGGACCGGAGGCGTTCCGGTTTGCGCATATGGGTCAGCGGCTGATGAGTGCCGTGGCGACCTTTCCAGCCCCGACGATCGCAGCGGTTCAGGGATATTGCATGGGCGGCGGGCTTGACCTGGCCCTGGCCTGCCGCCGGCGCATTGCCGGTCCTCATGCGTTGTTCGGACATCGCGGTGCTGCCCTCGGCCTCATCACCGGATGGGGAGGCACGCAACGCTTGCCGCGGCTCATCGGCAAAGGCCGCGCGCTGCAGATGTTCCTGGCAGCGGAAAAAGTACATGCACCCCAGGCACTCAAGATCTGCCTGGTGAACGGCCTTTCGGACGATCCTGTCGATGCTGCCCTGAACTGTATTCTCTAGTACGCTATTCGCATGCCGCCTCAACTGCCCTCCCGCGACCACAAGCTCGTGCAGATCGTGGACGCTGCTCTCGCCGACGTTGCGCGTCGCAGCGGCGAGTGGCTGGTCTGCAAGCTGGGGTGTACGCAATGCTGTGTCGGCGTTTTCGCGATCAATCCGCTGGACGCGCTGCGGCTGAAGCACGGCTTTGCCGAACTCGAGCTCACCGAGCCAGACAGGGCGGCAAAGGTTCAGGAGCGCGTACGAGCCTCGATTGCACGCATCCGCAACGACTTCCCTGGCGATCCGAGCACGGGCATCCTGGACGAAACCGACGAAGCTGCAGCCCGCTTCGAGGACTTCGCCAATGACGAGCCGTGTCCTGTGCTCGATCCCGCCACCGGAGCCTGCGACCTGTACGCCGCTCGTCCAATGACGTGCCGAGTCTTCGGGCCGCCGATCCGAACCGAGGAAGGCTTGGGTGTTTGCGAGCTGTGCTATCACGGCGCCAGCGACGCAGATATTGCCGCCTGCGAAATGAAAACGGCGGAGGCCGAGGATCTTGAAGCCGACCTTGTTGCCGAACTTGAGCGAGCCGGCCACCAGGGGCGAACTATCATCGCCTTCGCTCTGGCTGAATAGTCGCCCCGAGTTTTCCTTGAACCAGCGAATCTGTTCTGTTTCTGCCTGCCGTACCGTCGTCTAACCGATGGCTCTACAATTCCCTTTATTGCAAGAAGTTGCAGCAGGAAAGTTATGAGCACTTGTATTTCCAATCGTTTAGCGCGGCTTGAAAATTGCAAGTTGCTCAATCAGTTCCCGGCGGGGTGAATTATGAAGCTGCGTTTCGTCTGTCTCACGGCCATCGCTCTCTGCCTGGCCGCTAGTTCCGCGACGGCTCAAGTCGACCTCTACGATGACGGTCCTACCGATGGCACCACGGATGGCTGGACCTTCAACTTCGGTTTTACTCCCAGTAACTCGTTCACGCTATCCAGCCCGGGGCACGTCACCGGCCTGGAGTTTGCCGCGTGGCTGTTTCCTGGAGATGTGTTGCAGTCCGTGGAGGTCTGGGTCACTTCCAACGAGTTGGGCGGTACATTCTATTTCGACCAAGTCGTAAACATCACTCAGTCCGGCTGTGCGGTCAACCAGCTTGGGTTTGACATTTGCACGGAAACGGCGATGTTCGACGGACCTTCGTTAAACGCCGGTATGTATTGGCTGACGTTGCAGAACGGCGTCGTGAACACGGGCGACCCGGTTTACTGGGACGAAAACAATGGCCCATCCGAGGCATCCGAGACCTCTCTAGGTACGATACCTGCCGAGTCGTTCACCGTCCTGGGCTCAACGAGCACCGGCACCACCGGCACGACTCCCGAGCCCGGTACTCTGATGTTATTAGGCTCCGGTCTCCTCGGCACCCTGGGAATGTTGCGTCGAAAATTCCGCCAATAAAAGGGGAAAGCGATGAAACTGCGACTCGCTTTGCTTGCGGTGCTGGCACTTTGCTTTTTCAGCCTTCCGGCTGTGGCCCAGACGGATCTCTACGACGACGGTCCCACTGACGGGACCACAGATGCCTGGACCATCAACTTTGGCTTCGCCGTCAGCGATCAGTTCACACTGAGCTCTTCCGCTCAAGTGGACGGTCTGCAATTCGCCGCCTGGCTGTTTCCCGGCGATGTCATCGAGTCTGTCGAAATATCGATCACATCATCGGAATATGGCGGTACCACTTACTTCGATCAGCAAGTCAATGTCAGCCAGTCAGGATGTGTCCTGAATCAGCTTTCCTTTAATGTGTGTAACGAAAACCTGACATTCAGCCCAGTCGCTTTGAATGCAGGTTTCTATTGGTTGAACATGCAGAACGCCGTTGTGAACACCGGCGATCCGGTGTACTGGGACGAGAATAGAGGGCCCTCTTTGGCCTCCGAAGGTGCCCTTGGGTCGATCCCCTCAGAATCGTTCACCATCCTCGGCGCTAGCAACTCGACGACTACTACTGGTACGACTCCCGAGCCCGGCAGCCTAATGCTGTTTGCTTCTGGCGCGCTGGGACTCCTCGGCATCCTGCGTCGGAGATTTTCTCGATAGGAGAAACCATGAAACTGCGCCCCGCTTTGCTGTCGCTCCTTGGTCTTTGTCCAATGGGACCGTTGAGGCTTGGACCATCAACTTCGACTTTGTCGTGAGCGACACGTTCACGCTGGGCGGCGCCTCAAACGTGTCCGGCGTGAACTTTGCCGCTTGGCTGTTCCTGGGCGACATTCTCGAGTCCGCTGAAGTTTCCATCACCTCGTCTGAATTCGGTGGCACCACCTTCTTCGAGGGCAACGTGAATTTCACCCAGAGCGGCTGCACCACCAACCAGCTGGGCTTCAGCCTCTGCGACGAGACTGGCAGCTTCGATCCGGTCCATCTGAACGCCGGCGGCTACTGGCTCAACCTGCACAACGCGGTCGTCAACACTGGCGATCCGGTCTACTGGGATGAGAACTCGGGTCCGTCGTCGGCTTCTGAGAACTCGGTCGGAACGATTCCTTCTGAGTCCTTCACGGTTCTGGCCGGCACTACCACCCAGACCACCTTCAATGACGGCCCCGAGCCGAACACTGGTTTGCTCCTCGCGACTGGTGCCATCACCGTCGTCGCTTTCATAAGCCGGAAGTTTTTCTAGTTAGTACTTCGTCTGCAGGCGCTCTTGGCTCTCGAGCAGAGCGCCTGCTTCTTCTCCTACGTCTCCCACCGGTTTGCGTGCTCTTGCCCCCCTGCTTTATGGTGGATGGTCTGCTTTCTCGCCTATGACCGACCACGTCCAGCACCCCGGCGCCCCTTTCGAAACCAAGATCAAGACTGACTCCTCGCGCTTTGAACGCAACCAGAAGGCTGTCGCCGATCTGGTCGCGCAGGTGCGCAATGACGAAGAAATAATCCAACAGGGCGGCGGTGAGAAGGCTATCGAATCGCAGCACAAGAAGGGTCGCTTGACGGCCCGCGAGCGCATCCCGCTGTTGATCGATCCGGGAACAGAGTTCTTCGAACTCGGTTCCTACGCGGCGTGGGGCATGTATGAGGAGTGGGGCGGCGCGCCTTCCGCCGGTGTCGTCACGGGACTGGCGCGTGTGCAAGGCCGCCTGGTCATGCTGATCGTGAACGATGCCACCGTGAAGGCGGGCGCGTTCTTTCCCATGACGGCGAAGAAGGTCATTCGCGCGCAGAACATCGCCATCGAAAATCACATTCCCACAATCTACCTGGTCGACTCCGCAGGCGTGTTCCTGCCGCTGCAGGAAGACGTTTTTCCCGACACCGACGACTTCGGACGTGTTTTCCGCAACAACGCGGTGATGTCGGCAATGGGCATTCCGCAGATCGCGGCCATCATGGGCATGTGTGTCGCCGGCGGAGCGTATTTGCCGCTGATGTGCGATCACATCCTGATGACCGAAGGCAGCGGCCTGTTCCTCGCCGGGCCGGCGCTGGTGCAGGCGGCGATTGGTGCCAAGTATTCTGCCGAGGAATTGGGCGGGGCCAAGATGCACTCGCAAATCAGCGGCACCGTTGACTTCCGCGAGCCCAATGACGAATCCTGCATCAAGCGCATTCGCTTGCTGGTCGACAAGATGGGCCAGCGCCGCCAGGGCGTCTTCAATCGCAAAGAGAGCGTCGAGCCGATGTACCCAGCGCAAGACAGCTACGGCATCGTGGATGGGGATCCGGCGCGCCAGTACGACATGCGCGAGATCATCGCGCGCATCGTCGATGGCAGCCAGTTCAGCGAGTACAAGTCGGAATACGGCGAGACGTTATTGTGCGGCTACGCGCGCATCGGCGGTTTTGCCGTGGGGATCGTCGCTAATCAGAAGACACACGTACAGCAGGTGGATCACAACGGCAATAAGCGGATGGAGTTCGGCGGCGTGATCTATACCGAATCGGCCGAAAAAGCTGCGCGCTTCATCATGGATTGCAACCAGAATCTCGTTCCGCTCGTCTTCTTACATGACGTTAACGGATTCATGGTTGGCCGTGACGCTGAGTGGAGTGGAATCATTCGCGCCGGAGCGAAGATGGTGAATGCCGTGTCGAATTCGGTGGTGCCGAAGATCGCTGTGATTGTCGGCGGATCATTCGGGGCAGGGCACTATGCGATGTGCGGTAAGGCTTACGATCCGCGCTTCGTATTTGCGTGGCCCACGGCGAAGTATGCTGTCATGAGTGGTGCTTCGGCGGCGAGTACGCTGGTCGAGATCAAGATCAAACAACTCGAGCGCGGCGGCAAGAAACTGGGCGAAGAAGATAAGAAGAAGCTGTACGACGAAGTGAAGGCGACGTACGACGAGCAGATGGATCCTCGCTACGGGGCAGCGCGGTTATGGATCGATAAGATCATCGATCCGGCGGAAACCCGTGAAGCGATAATTTATGCCCTGGAAGCGGCGGCGCTGAATCCGGATGTGCCGAAGTTCAGCGTGGGCGTGCTGCAGACGTAGGAACGCCTCTCTTCGCCGTTCGCTTTTCGCTGGGATGAGGCAGGTTTTCAACGTGTGGTCCCGCGCGTGTGATCTTGCGGGTCTGATCCTGCATGTGTGATCTTCCACGTGAGATCCTGCACTGAGGCATTTGCGACGGGTGCATTATATGGAATTGTCATCCCGAGCGGAGCGGAGACGCGCAGCGTCGTAGCGCAGCCGAGGGATCTGCGGTTCAGCCCGAAGGGCGTCATTCGTCTTAGCCGTGAGCGTAAGGCCGCGGTGAACTAATTGCTAATTGCTAATGGCTGAATTAATCAAATTGATCGAATGTCCTCGCGATGCCTGGCAAGGTCTGCCCGGGCAGATACCCACATCGACCAAGGTCGAATATCTGAAGACCCTGATTGCCGCCGGGTTCAAGCACATCGACGCCGTATCGTTCGTCTCGCCGAAGGCCGTTCCGCAGATGGCCGACTCCGAAAACGTGTTGAGTGAACTCGATCCGCCCGACGACGTCGAAATCATCGGCATCGTCGTGAATGAACGCGGTGCAGAGCGCGCGATCGCAACCGATGCCGTGCGCACACTCGGATTTACCTACTCGCTCTCACCGACTTTTCTGAAAAATAATCAGAATCAGACGCCGGAAGAAAATCTCGACATCCTCGAGAAGATCATTCAGAAGGCGAGCGATGCCGGTCTCGATAAGGTGGTTTATGTCTCCATGGCGTTCGGGAATCCCTATGGCGATTTGTGGGACATCGACGAGTTGGTGGAAGGGGTCGGGCTGCTGGCCGACTTCGACGTGCAGGCCATCTCGCTGGCCGATACGGTTGGTCTGGCAACGCCGGAGCACATTGCCGATGTAGTCGGGCCGGTGTTAGAAAAATTCGATGGCGTCGAGATCGGGGTCCATCTGCACAGCCGGCCTGGTGATGCGGCAGCCAAGGTGCTCGCCGCCTACGACGCAGGTTGCCGGCGCTTCGACTCGGCGATAGGCGGACTGGGAGGTTGTCCCTTCGCGCAGGACGTGCTGGTGGGCAACATCCCGACCGAATCGTTGTTGCAGGCGCTGCAAAGCCGCGGCGTCACATCGCCGATTAACCGGCCGATCGGCGAGTTGGTGCGGATGTCGGCCGACATTGCCAGTCGCTTCAGCGGACCAAAGATGTAAAACAGTGGTCAGTATTCAGTCGCCATCGTCAGTTGTACGATGCGGAATCCCTGCATAGCTTGCCGTAGCGAGATATGAGGTGCGACGGGTCCGGGCAGGCGAATCGGGACAAACGGGACGAAGCGGTGCACCGAGGGCGCGTACTAATCTAACCCAGCAGGCCGCAGGCGGAGTGCTGGGTACCCGTGGGTAGTAAATCCGACAGCCTTCATCGACCTTTTCCAACTTATGTCTGAACAAACTCACTCCTACTCCACGCTCACTCTCGCTTACGACGGCGCGCTGGCTCTGATTACGCTGAACCGTCCCGAGAAGCGCAATGCGATCAGCTACGAACTCATTGACGACGTGCTGCACGCACTCGTGGAGGTCGAGACATCCTCCGCGCAAATCCTGATCCTGACCGGAAACGGCAGGGCGTTCTGCTCCGGCATGGACCTCGACAACCTGCGGTCGATCACCGGACGCACAGCTGAAGAAAATCGCGCCGACTCCGCAACCATGGCGCGCCTCTTTCGTACGCTCTACGAATTCCCGAAGGTCACGATCGCCGCCGTGAATGGCCCGGCGATCGCCGGTGGCTGCGGACTGGCAACGCTCTGCGACTTCACTCTTGCGTCGACGGAGGCGAAGTTCGGCTATACCGAGGTCCGCATCGGATTCATTCCCGCAATCGTTTCGACTTTTCTGCTACGCCAAGTCGGGGAGAAGCAAGCTCGCGATCTGCTGCTGACCGGCCGCATCATCAACGCCGACGAGGCGTTCCGCATCGGCCTGGCCACCGAGGTTGTCGCCGCCGAAAAACTCCAGGAGCGAGCGCGTGAGATGGCCTCTGGTCTCCTGCAGAACAGTCCGGCATCGCTGCTCTCGACCAAGCGTCTGCTGAAGGGCTATTCCGCGGCCGAACTCGACCGCCAGATCGAGGCCGCAGTCGACGAGAACGCACGCATCCGCAGCACGGAAGATTTTCGTGAAGGCGTCACCTCATTTCTGGAGAAACGCAGTCCACAGTGGAAAGGGCGTTGAGGGGATCGCATCGATCACGGCAACAATAGTGCCGCACCTGCGAGCCGAGCCGTATATGATAGAACTCGATTCCAGCAGCACTCGCCAGTCTCTTGTTACAATGCCTCTCTTCGAGCATTCTAGGTTGGGAATCGTCCTTATCGGAAGACGCTCCATGATGCTGTAGTGCTCGCGGAAATGCCTGTCTGGGAAAAGGAAAAGTTAGCGAATGCGGAGGCTCTAGTCAGAGGAAGGGCGCACCGCAGCGAACTTGGGGAGAAGATGATGAAATTTCGTCTGCATTCGATGGTCGCCATCTTAATAACAGCTTTGTTGCTGTCCGTCCTGGCAGTGGCGCAGGAGCCGGCAGCAAGCGACAAAACGCCTCCTGCCGCCGGCCAGCAGCAGGCCCCCGCTGCAAACGAGCAGGAAGTACCAGAAGGGCCAATCGAGCCGGTGATGAGTGGGCCTTACCCGGTCATGAGCACGGCAGCCGAAGATCGCGGTCGCCAGATATTCGAGATGTTCAACCACGCCGAAGGTAGCCAGATCTGGGCGTTGCTGATCGAGCCCCTGCGGAAGAGGGCCGGCACCGAACCGCGGTACGTCGAGTTCAACAAGAAGCTCCGTGAGCGCATGGGACCCGAAACCCAGATGATCACCGAGAACATCGTCCCGTTCTTTTTTGCACCTGATACGGTGTACTCCCGGGTTTCGTCCTTCGAGCGGTTCCCCAATGTAGCCATCCTGACCACGATCATCATCAACCAGAAGGGCCAGATCGACCAGATGACGATCAACCCTGTGCCACCGGTTGCCGAAGGTCGTTTCGCCGGTTACACCACCAAGACCGAGCTGCATCTTCCGTTCAATGGAGATTGGCTCGTCTATCAGGGTGGCCGTACGGCTTATGAAAACAATTACGCGGTGAGCGACGATCAGCGCTACGCAGTGGATTTCGTCTACTTGAAGAACAACCGTCTGTTCTCCGGCAAAGGTGGTATCGGCAGCAAGAATGAGGATTATTACTGCTTTGGTCAGCCCATTCTCGCGCCCGCTGATGGCAAGGTGGTGAAGGCGGAAGGCGGCTACGACGACGCACCTCCGGGACGGCCTTCCGGCGATCCCGCCGACGGTAACATCGTAGTGATGGTCTTCGGCAGTGGCGACAATGTCGAGACCGCCGTCATCAATCACCTGAAGCAGAACAGCCTGAAGGTGAAAGTGGGCGACGAGATTAAGCAGGGCCAGGAGATCGCGCAGTGCGGTAATAGCGGCGCCGGCTACATCCCGCGGATGCACTTCCAGTTGCGGAAGAGTGCGGGAAACATGATTCCGGCTAAGTTTGTCGACTATATCGCCGATGGCAAGCCGGTCCAGTTGGGCGAGCCCAAGCGTGGTCAATTCGTGAAGAACAATCCCGCGGCTGCGGCGAGCGCCGGCGCGTCCAGCGCTACCAGCACTCCTGCGGCACCTCCGCCGGCGAGCAAGTAAGTAAGCTGGCAGGTTACAGGTCGTTTAGCGGACGCGCCCCACGCCGGTGTGCGTCCGCTTTTTTGTGAAACCGGGTGCCACTCATGAATACCGTCGAACAGGCCGATTCCGCGATGGAAGTGTTCGAGACAAAGCTTCGCGTCCGCTATGCCGAAACCGACCAGATGGCCGTGGTCTATCATTCCAATTACATCATCTGGTTTGAGGTTGGACGCGTGGAGATGCTGCGCTCCCTGGGCTTCACCTATCGCGAGATGGAGAAGCAGGACGGGACGCACATTGCCGTAGTCGATGTCCGCTGCCGCTTCAAAGCGCCAGCGCTTTATGATGACTCCATTGTCGTACGGACGCGTCTGCTCAACGTGCGTGACTCTCTGTTGCATTTCGGCTATGAGATTCTGCGGGAGACTGATGGGACGCTGCTCGCAGAAGGCGAGACAGTGCATCTGGTGGTCGATGCTGAATTCAAGCGAATGGCGCTGCCTGATAAATACCGCGAGAGATTTCTGAAGGCCGCTGGAAAGCTTTGAAACTGGATACCCAATTTATATGCAAGCCCTTCACATCAACGGCAACAACCTGACCATTCAAGATGTTCGGCAAGTCGTCTATGAGCGCCGTCCGGTGCTGCTGCAACCGGAAGCACGAGCGGCGGTGGAGCGCGCTCGCGCTATCGTCGACGACCTCGTGGAAAACGAGCGCGTCGCCTATGCGGTGAATACGGGCGTCGGGCACCTCGCCGACATGCGTATCTCCCGCCCCGACATCCGGCAACTGCAGATCAACCTCATCCGCTCCCATTGTGCCGGAGTCGGCGAGCCGCTGTCCCAGGAGGTCACGCGCGCCATGATGCTGCTGCGCGCCAACTCGCTGGCCAAGGGCTTCTCCGGAGTGCGGCCTGTCATCATCGACACGCTTGTGCGAGATGCTGAATCGCGGCGTGCACCCCGTGATTCCTTCGCAGGGAAGCGTGGGAGCCAGCGGCGATCTCGCTCCCCTCGCTCATCTGGCGCTGGGCCTGATCGGCGAAGGCGATGTCGCCTACGAAGGCAAGCAGGCGCCCGCAGCCGACGCCCTGACGCGGGCTCAGATCAAGCCCATCGTCCTCGAAGCCAAAGAAGCCATCTCGCTGATCAATGGCACCCAGGCGATGCTTGCCATTGGCTTGCTGGCGGTCATGCAGATCGAAATCCTCGCCGACACCGCCGACGTTGTCGGAGCTCTCACGCTCGACGCGCTGAAGGGCACCGACGTCGCCTTCGACGAGCGCATTCATCACGCTCGGCCGCATCCCGGCCAGTTGCTCGTCGCGCAAAATCTGCGGCGCATGCTGGAGGGCAGCGTCATTCGCGAGTCCCACATCGACTGCCAGAAAGTGCAGGACGCCTACGCGCTGCGCTGCATGCCGCAAGTTCACGGAGCGGTCCGCGACACGCTCACGCATTGCCGCGAAGTCTTCGAGATCGAGATGAACTCGGCAGTCGACAATCCACTGGTCTTCCCGGAGGAGCGGAAGGTTGGCGCACCGAAGCGACAAGTGGGTGCGCCTGTACCCGGCGTCATCATCTCGGGTGGAAACTTCCACGGCCAGCCGCTGGCCTTCGCCCTGGACTTCCTGGCGGTAGCGCTGAGCGCGTTGTCAGGCATCTCCGAACGCCGCCTGGAGCGGCTCATCAATCCTGCGCTGAACGAAGGCTTGCCGCCATTTCTCGCGCCGGGAGCCGGGCTCAACTCGGGTTTCATGATGCCCCAGGTGACCGCAGCAGCATTGGTAAACGAGAATAAGGTGCTGTCGCATCCGGCCTCATCGGACTCCATCAGCACCTCGGGCAACAAGGAAGACTACGTCTCCATGGGCATGACCGCGGCCAACAAGCTTCAGCGCGTCGTGACCAACACGCGGAACGTCATCGCGATTGAAGCTCTTGCCGCTGCCCAGGCGCATGATTTCCGCGCGCCTTTGCAGACGAGTAAACGCGGCCAGATCGCTATCAGCGCGATTCGCGCCGTGTCGCCGTCGATCACCGAAGACCGCGTCTTCGCTCCCGACTTCGTGAAGGTTTCGGATGTGATCGCACAAGGCAAGATTGCAGCAGCGCTGCGGTAGGTAGGAACCCTGTATCCCACAGTTCATAACGTTTGGTGCCCCACGTTCGCCCTTCTGTTTGGCTAACGTGGGGTGGTTGACACGACCCAGATTAGCGTCCAACGAACGGATGCGAACCAGGGACACCAAACTTCTTAGTCGCCAGCGTGCGTCAGTTCCAACTCGCGCGCTACATACTCGTCCTCTTCCACGACGGCGGTGTGATCGAACGAGTGCCCGGTGACCAGCCCGAGCACGAACCATCCCAGCACCAGCGCGCCGATGGCGAACAGGGTGTCGCCGAACATGCGCATCCAGCGCAGGTGGTTCATCAGCGGCGTTTGCAGGAACTCCGCCGAGCGCGCGTACCACGTGCCGTACTCGACCGAAGCCCACGCCTGCATCAACCCGATGGGTAGCATGCTGATCGTCACCATCGCCGCCAGGCCGATGTTGATGCACCAGAACGCAATCGCCAGCGGACGGTCTTTCCACGCCAGACCCGGACGAAGCGCGCGCAGGCAGAACAGCATCAGCCCCAGACCGAGCATGCCGTACACACCGAACAGCGCTGTGTGTCCGTGTACCGGGGTGGTGTTCAGGCCCTGCATGTAATACAATGCCACCGGAGGATTGATGAGGAAGCCGAACAGCCCGGCGCCCACGAAGTTCCAGAACGCCACGGCCACGAAGAAGTAGATGGGCCATTTGTACGCGCTCACCCACGGAGCCGCCGCCGAGCCGCGTGACAGCCGGATGTTCTCCCACGCTTCGAAGCCCACCAGCACCAGCGGCACAACTTCCAGCGCGCTGAAGACCGCACCCAGGGCCAGCACCGCGCTCGGCACACCGGTAAAGTACAGATGATGGAAGGTGCCGATGATTCCGCCCGACAGGAAGATCACGGTCGAGAACAGCACCGCCCGCGTCGCCGTCCTGATCGACAGCAGCTTCAACCTCGTGAACAGGAAGGCGATGACCACCGTCGCGAACACCTCGAAGAAGCCTTCGACCCAAAGGTGGACCACCCACCAGCGCCAGTATTCGGCGGTGATGAGCGGGCTGCGCTTGCCATACATCAGGCCGGCAGCATAGAACAGCGGAATCGCGATACTCGACACCAGGAACAGCATCAGCAGGTCGCGATTTTCGTCACGCTTGGCCAGCGCCGGTTTCAGGCCGCGCCACATCAGCCACAGCCAGAAGACCAGTCCGACAAACAGCAGGATCTGCCACACGCGGCCGAGGTCGACATATTCATAGCCTTGCGAGCCGAACCAGAACCACAGGTTGCCCAGCTTCTGCTCGATGCCCAGCCACTCCCCGGCAAGCGATCCGACCACAACCGCCACCAGTGCGACGAACAGCGCATTCACCCCGAAGCGCTGACCCTTGGGCTCGCTTCCGCTCACCGCCGGAGCGATGTACAGCCCCGTCGCCAGCCACGACGTGGCGATCCAGAAGATGCCGATTTGCAGATGCCAGGTGCGTGCCACCGAATAAGGCAGCCACTTGGCGAGAGGAATTCCGTAGAAGCCGTTGCCTTCGACGCCGTAGTGCGCAACGACGGCCCCCAACGCCACCTGCACCACCCACAACGCTGCTACCACAAAGAAGTACTTCACTGTGGCACGCTGCGAGGGCGTCGGCTTCAGCCCGAGAAGAGGATCGGTGCGCGGCATCTCGCCATCAGGGGCTTCATGCTCCCTTGATCCGAAGTACCACACCATGCCGCCGATGCCGCCCAGCAGCACCACGAAGCTGATGATGCTCCACACGATCGCCGTGCCCGTCGGCCGGTTGCCGATAAGCTCTTCATGCGGCCAGTTCTGCGTGTAGCTCACGGATTGTCCTGGACGATCGGTACTCGCCGCCCATGCCGTCCACCAGAAGAAGGACGCCATCTGCCGCTGCTTGTTCGTGTCAGCCAAAGCGCCGGCAGGAATCGCATATTCGTTGCGACCCTTGCCATAAACGTCGCCGTAATAAGCGGCGAGCTGATCGAAGGCCGCAGCACGATCGTTATCCAGCACGATCGCGTTGCGCTCAGCATCGTAGGTATTGCGCCGCGTGACTTCCGTCAGCCGCCCTTGCAGCGCAGCTTTGCCTTCGGCAGTCATGGCAGCGTACTTTGCAGCCCCCTGCTGCCGCGCCCAGCCGTCGAGCACGATCATCGACTGGCGGTGCAGATAGTCAGCCGACCAGTCGGGCGCAACGTAAGCGCCGTGACCCCAGATCGAGCCGATCTCCTGGCCTCCAATCGACTGCCACACGTTCTGGCCGTCGCGGATGTATTCGCCCGTGAACAGTACGCGGCCGTCTGCGGTGACGACTTTGTCGGGGATAGGCGGCGCAGAGTTGATCGCCTTGTAGCCCACGCCTCCGAGCACGGCGAACGATACCGCCATGATGACACCCAGGGCGATCCATAATTTGCGATAGGACATGTAAGAATCCCTCCAGCAACCGTCGCGTTTTTTGCGCCTTTCGCCAAACAGCGGCCGCCGAATAGCGGTTAGTAAGCAACGGAAAGCTTGAAATCGAATATGAGAGTGGGATTAGTTGCGCCCACATCGCCACTTTAGGAGCGGGAGCGATTCTCGCCTATGACTTCTGTCACGGGCATCACCTTCGCGTGTGAGCGGTGCATATCGAAGGTGTGACGGGAGTGTTCACCAATCTGGAGAGAGGATCGAGTCAGCCCTCTTTTCGCCTTCCAGTGGGGACCTGGCTACATAAGCAGATCTCTTGCCAACGAAAAGACCCGCTCAAGCTTCACTTGAGCGGGGCACTCGGAAACACAAGCCGGCTTGGCTTTGAGTGGCTTTCTTGCATCGTCAAAGGCTATCGTTACGGCAAGTTCAGCATCTCGCCTTCGACGCGCGTTGCCGTGTAAAGTACTCCTCCGATTCGGTACGTCACGCTCAAAGTTTTGTTCTGCCCCGGTGCAGGATCGCCCAGGTTTTGCGGTGTCACCTTGATGGAAAGGCGGTTGTTGCGTATGTATCCCTGCACGCGTTCCCTGACGTTCTGCATTCGCGAACCGGTTCCCCAAAATGCCTTAACGATGGCGAGCTGAGTGTCGGGATCAACGCGCCCACCGCCACCACCGCCGTTCCATCCTTGGCCGCGGAACATGGAAGAGTTTACGGTTGCGCCTTCTCCGTACTTGAACTCGCGCGTGTTTCCCCTGTCATCTCGAGCCTGGATGCGCAGCGTTTTGTCTGCGCCTTTGTAAGGGTCGCCCCCCAGCGTCTGGTTGTTGACCCTGAAGTCGGGCCCGCTCACCAGCCTCCGCACCGTCTGTGTGACGTCTTGCCGGCGATTACCCGAACCGTAGTCGGCACTCTGCACCACCCACATGCCATTATTGTTGTTGCCTCCGCCACCGCCGCCCCACTGCGTGTTGCGGAACATGGAGGAGTTGACGGATGCGCCCTCGCGGTAGGTGAAGTCGCGGACCTTGCCTTGCTGATCCTTACCAACAATGCGCAGCGTCTTGTCGGCACCCTTGTATGGGTCGACACCCATCGTCTGGTTGTTGACGTTGAAGTTCGGACCGCTCACAAGCCGGCGCACAGTCTGGGTGACATCCTGCCGGCGATTCCCCGAGCCGTAGTCGGCGCTCTGTACCCACCAGGGTTGCTGGGCGGCTGCGGTGGTGACGAAAAGAGTCAGGAAGAGGACCGAGAAGACAGCTGCTGGCAGAGACTTGGAGATGCGCATGAAGGAACACCTTTCGACTGCGATGACTGAGGAAAACAGAATTGCGCGCCAGTGTACTACGATTGGCGAGCGAGCGCGACACGTAAGCTCATTGTCTGCAATGCTTTAGCCTGCAACCCTTGTATTAAGAAGACTTTAGCCGATTCCGTTATGGGATTATTGTTTTCAGCAGTTTAGCTGGGCGTGGAAGGGGGAGCAACGAAGGTAACCGTCGTCTAAGGTGCTCGAATTCCTGCGCTCTCAACTGCTTTACAATAGAGTCTGCTTTGGCCATCATCCTGGAAGAACCTGAACCCTCGTCAGCTTCGGTCGTGTTGCCGCTCGAGGAAGCTGAGTTCCGGGAAAGGATTTCCGCAGCGGAGTTGGCATCCAAGATAACGTCCGATGCCATTTCGCCGTCTTATCCTCAAGTTCCCGGTCTTCGACGCGTGCTGCTTTGGCTGTGTCGGAGCGAACGAACCTTAGCGGCTTCTCTGCGTATTCATAAACGTGGCAATCAAACTGAAACTTCCTGATCGAAAACCGGCTTCTCGTGCGCCGAAGAGCAGCTCACGTCCGGCGGCGAAATCGCCGCATGTGCGGCACTTCTCGTTACACGATCCGCTGGTCAAGATATTCGTAATCGCTTTTGTCTGCCTTGGCATGGCTTTCATGGCCGTGTTCGCCTACTTCTACTTCAAGTACGAGCGCGTGGTTGATCGGCGAATGGCTGGAGGAATCTTCAGCAACGCAGCCAAGATCTTCGCGCGTCCCCGGATGGTTTCTGTAGGCGACAAACTCGACGTGCAGGAAATCGCCGCCGACTTGCGCCGCGCCGGATATCTCGAAGGCTCGGCCGAAAGCAGTTCCGCCATCGGACATTATCGTCTCACGCATAACGGTATCGAGATCGAGCCAGGTCCAGCGTCGTTCCACGCCGCGAATCCTGCGCAGATACGTTTCAGCGGCGGTAAAGTCACCTCGATTACGGAACAAGGCGACAGTTCGCAGGCGCTTCAGGCTTACGAGCTGGAGCCGCAACTTGTGACCGCGCTCTTCGAAGGACAGGATCGCTCCAAGCGCGAGCTCATCAAGTTCGAGGACATTCCGCCAGTCATGGTGAACGCAGTACTGGCGATCGAGGACCGGCGCTTCTTCCAGCACGGCGGCGTGAACTACTTCCGACTGATGGAAGCTGCGATTGTCGATGTGCGTGAAGGTCGTCACGGACAAGGCGGTTCCACGATCACCATGCAGCTCTCGCGCGGGTTCTTCCTGACACCAGAGAAGACCATGAAGCGCAAGCTGACGGAGATGCTGATCGCGATTGAGCTGGAGCAGAAGTTTTCCAAGCAGCGCATCTTCCAGATGTATGCAAACCAGGTTTACCTGGGACAACGAGGCTCGTTCACCATCAACGGTTTCGGTGAGGCTGCGCACGCGTACTTCAACAAGGACATCAAGAACCTCACGCTGCCGGAAGCCGCGCTTCTGGCTGGCATGATTCAGCGCCCGAATTATCTGTCGCCGTACAAGTATCCCAAGCGCGCGCTCGAGCGCCGCAATCTGGTGCTTGACTCGATGGTCGAAACCGGCGCGATCTCGCGCGATGAAGCCGAGCGCGCGAAAGCAAGTCCGCTGAAGCTTACGGCGCCGAACGTCGAGGCCAGCGATGCTCCGTATTTTGTGGACCTGGTGAAAGACCAGCTTTCGCCGCAGTTCAGCGAAGAGGAGCTGAACAATCACGCGCTGCGCATCTATACGACGATCGATCCGGACCTGCAGCGCGCGGCCGCGGAAGCTGTCGATGTCGGTATGAAACTGGTTGACGAGCAGGTTGTGAAGCGTCGCACGCACAAGACCAAGATTGGAACCGGCAAAGACGCTCGTACCGAAGTGAAGGTTGAAACCGGTCCAATGCCGCAAGTTGCGCTGGTTGCGCTCGATCCACACACCGGAGAAGTATTGGCCCTGGTCGGCGGCCGCAATTATGGCCTGAGCCAGCTGAACCACGCTATCGCGAAGCGTCCAACAGGTTCGATCTTCAAGCCGTTCGTTTACGCTGCGGCCGTCAACACTGCGGTTACTGGACAGACTTTGACTGCCGCCGATGCCAATCCTGACACTGGCGTTGTGAGCGAGAGCAGCGGCGTGTTCACGCCCGCGAGCTTGATCGACGACTCACAAGTGAGCATCGTCAATGGCGATGATGTCTACGAGCCGCGCAACTATCACGAGACATTCCATGGCGAAGTCACCGCTCGCTATGCGCTGGCCATGTCGCTGAACAATGCGACCGTTCGCCTGGCACAGGAAGTTGGCTTCGATAAGGTTGCGGCGCTGGCGAAGGAAGCTGGAATCTCCAGCGTGCGCGCGACTCCGGCAATCGCGCTTGGTGCTTACGACGCCACTCCGGTTGAAATGGCAGGAGCTTACACGGTCTTTGCCAATGGCGGAGCGCGACTTTCGCCGCTGATGGTGAAATCGGTTCGTGACGCGCAAGGAAACGTCGTGAACGACTATCACACCGAGAACAAAGACGTGCTTGATCCGCGCGTGGCCTATGTCCTGACGACGATGATGGAAGCTGTAGTGAACAACGGAACAGGGTATCCGGTTCGCGCGCGTGGCTTCACCTCGCCTGCAGCAGGCAAAACCGGAACCTCGCACGACGCCTGGTTTGCTGGTTACACGAGCAATCTGCTGTGCATCGTTTGGGTTGGCAACGACGATTACACCGACATCAAGCTCGCCGGCGGAGCAGCCGCTGCGCCGATCTGGGCCGAGTTCATGAAGCGCGCTGTTGCGCTGCCTCAGTACGCGGACGTGAAAGACTTCACGGCGCCTTCGGGAGTCGTGACTCTCGACCTTGACAAGGTCACCAACCTGATCGCGACGCCATCGTGTCCGCAGGATTATTCTGTTGCATTCATTGCCGGCACCGAACCGAAACAAACCTGCGATCAGGCTTCTGCCGATCATCGTGGATTCTTCACCAAAATCTTCGGACTTGGCTCGCCCCCGGTCGCAGCTCCGCCGCCCAGCACGAACGGGCCAGTTCCGCCCGGAACTCCGGGAGTGCAGAACGGACAGAACGCGCAAACCGCTCAAACTCAGCAAGAGCAGCCTAAGAAGAAAAAGAAGGGTTTCTTCAGCCGCCTGTTTGGCCGCGGCGACAATGGGGACGAATCGCAAGCAGACGGGACGAACGCTACACAAAATGGGAACAATTCTCCCCCCAAATAGGTCTATTATTGGCAGCAAAGGGCTCTTTTGCCCCATTGGTCTTTCGCTATGTGATGTGGGGTCTTCGGAGCTGGGGAGGTTGGCCATGGCTCGTCTCCGCTCGTACAGGTTTGTCGCATCGATCTGCGGTTTGAGCGTCATTCTGTTTGGCGCATGTCTTGCTGCCGCTCAAGACTCACAACAAGACGGTCAGACGATTCAGCCTGCCTCGCCACCGCAAGTCACGGCGCCTGAAATTCCTGATAAGAACGCTTCCGCTGCCGATCTTGAAGTGCAAGGCGATCAACTGCGTGCGGACAAGCGCTTTCTCGATTCCATCGACTTCTACAATGTGGCGATCGCCAAGCAGCCAACAGCGTTGCTCTGGAATAAGAAGGGCATGTCGTACCTGCTACTTCAGCATCCTGAGAAAGCGGCGAAGTGCTTTGACAAGGCCATCAAGCTCGACAAGAATGCGCCCGAAGGCTACAACAATCGCGGCTACATCGAGCAGATGAAGAAGAAGTACGACAAAGCCATCAAGTACTACCTGAAAGCCGCCAAGCTGCGGCCCAGCGACGCCGTCTTCCAGTACAACATTGGTTCTTCCTACTTCTGTATGCACGAGTATGCGAAGGCTGCCGAAGCCTACAAAGCGGCGTTCGTTCTGGATCCCAACATCTTCATTCGTGTGTCGCGCATGGGCGTGATGGCGCAAGCGACGTCGCCGGAAGATCGCGCCGCGTTTTCCTTCATGGTTGCGAGGTTGTATGCGAAAGCCGGAGATGTTGACCGGTCGCTGGAGTATCTACGAAAGGCGATGGAGAACGGTTATAAGCACATCAACGATGTGTACAAGGACCAGGAGTTTGCGACGCTGCGCACCGATAAGCGCTTCGAGGAGCTGATGGCGCAGCGTCCGCAACCACTGCCGTAGTTAGCTTTCCGCGCGCTTGCGCAGGAAGGCCGGAATCTCCAGATCGTCGCTGTTGTAGTTGAGATCGATGCTGCTGGCGACGGTTTCCACCGGCTCCGGAGCAGCGCTCTGCCGCAACACGATGTCTTCTACTGGCTCCGCGTGACGCACGATTTCGGAGTCGATCTCGTCCAGATTATCTGGAATATATGGCATCACCTGCTGGGCTTCCTGCGGCGGTTCCAAATCCACCGCGCGAATCGGTCGCGGTGTTGTCGTGCTCTTTGTTTCGCTGATCGACGGAATATCCGACGCTACTTCGTAGGTCGCGTGTACGCTCGCCGACGCTACGCGTGGATTGTGGCGGACCGCTGCCGCTGCTGCCGCTTCCGCGTGGTCGTTGCGCACGCCCTTGACTTCGCGGAAGCCGGTCGCGATCACCGTGATCTTGACCTCGTCCTTCATTTTTTCGTCGAGCACCGCGCCGAAGATGATGTTCGCGTCTTCGTGCGCGGCGTTCTGAATGATGGTCGAAGCTTCGTTCACTTCGGCCAGACGCAGCGAACTGGAACCAGTAATGTTGATGAGGATTCCGCGTGCGCCATCGATTGCCCCAGCCTCGAGCAGCGGGGAAGCGATTGCAGCTTGTGCCGCTAAGGTCGCGCGGTTCTCACCCTTCGCGGTCGCGGTTCCCATCACCGCGTAACCCATTCCCGCCATGATGGTCTTTACGTCGGCGAAGTCGCGGTTGATGATGCCGGGAATCGTGATGATGTCTGAGATGCCTTGGACGGCCTGACGGAGAATGTCGTCAGCGACACGGAACGACTCGAAGAAGCCCGCGTCTTTCGCGACCGCGAGCAGTTTCTCGTTCGGGATCACGACCGTGGTGTCGACGGAATCGATCAGTTCCTGCAATCCTCGCTCGGCTTGGCCTAAGCGGCGTTTGCCCTCGAAGGCGAACGGTTTCGTCACGACGGCGACGGTCAATGCGCCCATCTCGCTGGCCAGCGAAGCGATGATCGGCGCTGCGCCGGTTCCGGTTCCACCGCCAAGGCCTGTGGTGACGAAGACCATGTCCGCGCCTTCCAGCGCCTCGATGACCTTGTCGGCATCTTCCAGGGCAGCTTTGCGGCCGACTTCGGGATTCGCGCCTGCGCCCAGGCCGTTCGTCAGCTTTACGCCGAGTTGGATCTTCACCGGCGCCTTTGAGCCCTTCAACGCCTGCAGGTCCGTGTTGGCGACCACGAACTCCACACCTTCCAGTTGCGATTCGATCATGCGATTGACGGCGTTGCCGCCGCCGCCGCCGACTCCGATGACCTTGATCTTGGCGCTGTTCAGCAGCTCTTCGTTGAAGTGGATGCGGATGTCGTCTTCCGGTTGGCTTTTGTCGTTGAAATCTTCGATCATCTCTACCTCAATAAGCGCCTTGGCGCCAGTTGATGCTGAAACCGTTTATTGTTCCGTGGAGTGCAGCCCACACTCGCACTCGTCTCGATCTCTACACACGATCCCTAAACGCCCTGCTTGGCAAACAGCGCGCGAATCCTGGCTCCCAGCCCGCGATCCAGGTTCATGCGCGCCTGGCGCGCTCGATGGCCGTACAGAATCATGCCGATCGCCGTACCGTACTCGGGCTCAAGCAGCTCGGAGGGCAGCTTGGCAATCGGCACCGGATAACCTTGCCGTACCGGCCGGCGAAGAATGTCTTCCGCGACTTCGAGCAGTCCATTCAGGCGCGATCCTCCACCGGTGAATACCAGACCTGCGCCGAGCAGTTCGTCCATTCCGGCGTGACGCAGATGGTCGCGCAGCATTTCCATCAGCTCGCGGCCGCGCGGCTCAAGGATCTCGCCGAGCATGCGCTGCTGCATCATGCGCGCCGGGCGATCGCCGACGGAAGGAACTTCGATCTCATTGCCCTCAGGAATGCGCGTGACGATGGCGCAGCCAAACATCTTCTTGATGCTCTCGGCATCGGGAAGGGGAGTGCGGAAGCCCACGCCGACGTCGTTGGTGAAGTGATCACCGCCGATTGGAATTGCGCCGGTGTGAATCACGACGCCTTCGTAGTAAACGATGAGGTCTGATGAGCCGGCTCCGATATCGACGAGACAGACGCCGAGCTCGCGCTCATCGGTCTGCAACACGGAATCGGCACAGGCCAGCGCTTCGAAAATGGTGTCGTCGACATGAATGCCTGCGCGGTTCAGCGCGGTCACAACGTTCTGTGTCGCAGTCGCGCTGGCGGTCACGATGTGGACGCGGACTTCTAACTTGCGGCCCATCAGGCCGGCAGGATCGCGCACGCCGCCTTGGCCATCGAGGATGAACTCCTGCGGTAGGAGATGCAGGGCCTCGCGGTCCTCGGGCATGTTGATGCTGCGCGCTTTTTCGACTGCCTGGCGGACATCCTCGCGGCTGATCTCGCGGGAGCGCGAGCCAAGGCTGATTCCGCCGTGGCTATTGATGCCGCGAACGTGCGAGCCGGCGACGCCGACGATAGCGTGCTCTACCGGGGCTTGCGCCATGTTCTCGGCTTCTTCCACCGCCTGCTTGATGGAAGCGACGGCCTTGTCGAGATCGGCGACGACGCCTTTGCGCATGCCGCGCGAGTCAGAGATGCCGTGCCCGCGATAGCGCAAGGCATAGTCGTTTACTTCGGCGACGAGGACGCATGTCTTGGCGCTACCGACATCGATTACCGTAAGCAGGTTTTCTGTTTGGCTACCCATGTTTACGTATGTTTCTTTGCCTTGGACGGCGCTTTCTTCGGTGCCGGCTTCACGACCGTCGCACTTTCGTTCCTGGCCTGTACTGCGGGCTTCGTCTTTTCTCCAGCCGAATCGGGATTGACGATCACCTGGTGGTCATAACGCAGATCAACCGACTGCAGCTTCTGAAACTGCGAGCGCCACTCCGCTACATGCGTTACGTATACCTGGAAGTGCTCCAGGAAATTCGACGAACCCAGATGAACCAGCACGGCTCCGTGCGGATCGGTGACTGTCGCACGCAAGTCGTCGGGATCGGACAAATCCACGTCGCTGATGTCAGCCGAGTAGTGCGCGCCGCCGGCATCCAGTTCGCGCATGAAACGGCTGTAGATCTTCATGCGTGCTGCACGGACCGAGAGCGGGTCGTTGTCGGAAACTCCGACGATCACCGGGAAGGAATACCGCGACTGACTGGCCGGCATTTCCATGATCACGCCATTGGCATCGATCATCTGGATGTGGGAGTTCACCTCGACGAACGCGACCGGGGTCCGTTCGGTGACGACGATCTTGAGGCGATTGGGTAGCAGGCGCATCACGGCTGCCGACTGTACCCACGGAATCTGTTCCAGCTGCTTCTTGCGCTGCTCCAGCGGGACAAAGAAGATGTTGCGGTCGATATCGCTCGCCATTACATCCAGGATCTGCGAGCGCGCGACGTTGTTCATGCCGGAGATCGCTGATGTTGTCGCTGGAGTCGAGGCGAAAGCGCCAGGAATTTGAGCCGTAGTGCTGCAATCCGTACCAGACAACGCCAACGACAGCCACAGCCGCGGCCAGCTTCAGGATGAGGCGAACACGTCCGGCGGCATTGCGTGGCAAGGCTCCGCGGCGAACCGGAACACGTTTCTGACCGCGCAGAAACGGCGACTCGGCCTCTTCTTCGAGGTCGAGCATGCGCTGATCGAGGGGCGACTCGTCGGCACCCAGCGAGCGCGCGTACGGCTCACGCGTGGTGACTTCGAGTTCCTCGCCCGGAATTGCCGTTGAGCTTTTGCGCGCCATGAAAACAGGATGAAACGCCTATAAGTTCGGCTATTCGCCTCACTATAACTGTTTTCGAAGTTGTTGCGGCAACGCTTTTGCCGCTAGACGCGCGGGTGAGAGAACATGAACCACAAAGGTAAATGGAAGAGCGTCAGGGGTCACCCGACGCTCTTCGCCGAGCGCGCTTCCAGTGCCTCCAGTACCTGCGGTCCGAGTTGCGAGATGCTGCCTGCACCCAGCGTCAGAATCATGTCGCCGGGTTTCGCAGCTTGCGTGACAAACTGTTTGGCCTCTGCGAAGTTCGACGACGAACAGCGCTTCCTGACCTCCGCCTTCGGTGATGCGGTAGGCGAGAATTTCGCCGCTGACGCCAGGGATGGGCGACTCGCTGGCCGGATAGATTTCCAGCACCAGCACGGAGTCGGCATCGCGGAAGGCGGTGGCGAATTCGTCCATCAGCAACTGGGTTCGCGTGTAGCGGTGCGGCTGGAAGATGACATGAATCTTCCCGAAGCCACACTGGCGGGCTGCGGCGAGTGTGGCGCGGATCTCGGTGGGATGATGACCGTAGTCGTCGATCACGGTGATGCCTTCGGCGCTGCCAATCAACTGGAAGCGGCGGTCGACCCCGCTGAACTCCGCCAGTCCCTGCCGAACCTTCTCGACCGGGATATCCAGGCCGATGCCCACGGCGATGGCGGCGGTGGCGTTCCTGACGTTGTGCTCGCCCGGGACCCGCAACTCAAACTCGCCAAGGTCCTTCTCGCGATACCTGACGCGGAAACGGCTCAACGCAACGGTGTCTTTGCTGCGCCCGCATTGCAAATTCGAGATGTGAAAGTCCGAGTCCTCACGAAGACCGTAGGTCACGATTCGCCGCTTTGCGCCGGGAAGCAGTCGCCGCAGGTCGTCGTTGTCGTTGCAGGCCACGATCATGCCGTAGAACGGGACGGCGTCCATGAACTGGAGGAAGGTTTGCTCGACATCTTCCATGTCGCGATAGCAATCCATGTGCTCGCGATCGATGTTGGTGACGACCGACAGAATAGGCGAAAGCTTCAGGAACGAGCGGTCGCTCTCATCGGCTTCGGCGACCAGGTAATGAGACTTACCAAGGCGGGCATTAGACCCCATTGCATCGACGCGGCCTCCGACGACGACTGTAGGATCGAGGCCGCCGGCGGCCAGAACGGCAGCGACCATCGAGGTGGTCGTGGTTTTGCCATGCATGCCGGCAATGGCTATGCCGTACTTCAGGCGCATCAATTCGGCCAGCATCTCCGCGCGCTGGATTACAGGGATGTGCTGCTCATGCGCAGCGATGACCTCAGGATTATCGCGTCGAACGGCCGAGCTGATGATGACGACTTCGGCGTCGGTGATGTTCTCGGCTTGATGTCCCTCGCAGATGGACGCGCCCAGGCTGGCAAGCCGGGTGGTGACGGACGACTTGCGGAGGTCGGAGCCCGAGACCTTGTAGCCAAGGTTGAGCAGGACCTCGGCAATGCCGCTCATGCCGATGCCACCGATGCCGACGAAATGGACGTGCTGAATCTTGGCAAACATGCGAGAGAGATGGGTGCTCTAGTATCGGGGAAAGGCCGCGACACCAGGCAAGAACTCCTAGGCTATCGCGTGTTGGGTCTGAATGCCAGCGAGCCGAGCGGCCATGCCGGCGATTTTAGCGGCTGCATCGGGGTGGGAAAAACCGCGCGCTGCCTCTGACATGCTGGCCAGCAGCGCTCGATCGCCAAGCAGCGCACTGACTTCGGCCACGAGCCGGTCTGGAGAAAGCTCCGCTTGCGGCAGCAACCGGGCCGCGTTGCCGGAAGCCAGAACTTCGGCGTTGTGACGTTGATGATCGTCGGCGGCCGTGGGCAGGGGAACGAAGATGGCTGGCTTGCCGGCAGCGGTTATTTCTGCCACGGTGCTGGCTCCCGAGCGGCAGAGCAGCAGGTCCGCACGCGCGAACGCGCCCGGCATGTCGTCGATAAAAGCTGACACCTCAGCCGGGACCATCTGCTTCAGGTAGGCGGCCTGCGCGCCGACGTGATCCTTCTCGCCGGTCTGATGGATGATGCAGAGCCCGGGTACCGCCTCCGCCAGTCCCGGCAGCGCGTCGAGCACCGCCTGGTTGATCGCGTGGGCTCCCTGGCTGCCGCCAAAGACCAGCAACGTCGGCTTCCCATCCTTCGGTCGCGGAGGAACGTTGAAGAACTCGCGGCGGACGGGAACACCCGTCGCCTGGCAGTTGCGGAAGTAGCTGCAGGTCTTCTCGAACTGGACAGCGGCGGCTTTCACGGTTCGCGCGACCAGTCGGTTGGCAAAGCCGGGGACGACGTTCGGCTCGAACGCGATCGTGGGAACGCGCAGCAGACTGCCCATCAGCATGGCCGGACCGGAAGCGTAGCCGCCGACGCCGATCATGGCTTCGGGACGAAACTGCCGGATGAGCTTGGCGGAAGCCATCATCGCGCGGGGCAGGTCCAGCATGGTTTTCGTGCGGGTGGCCAAGTCGACGCGGTTCAAGGCCCCAACCTCGATCAGGCGTAACTCAAATCCGGCTGCGGGGACGAGCCTTTTCTCGATGCCGCGGGAGGTGCCGATGAACATCACTTCAGCGTGGTACGACGAACGCAATTCCTGTGCGATGGCCAGGGCGGGTATGACGTGGCCGCCTGTACCTCCTCCTGCAATAATTACGCGCATGCTCACCCTGCTTGCTGACTGACGTTGAGCAGCACTCCAACCGTGGCCAAAGTGATGAACAGGGAGGTCCCGCCGTACGAGATGAAGGGTAGCGGGATGCCTTTCGCCGGAACGAGCGCGAGCACCACGCTGATGTTGAAGAGGGCCTGAACCACTACCATCGCCGTTATGCCGGTGGCAAGATATTTTCCGAACATGTCCTCGGTTCGCAACGCTGTCCGGATGCCACGATATAGAAAGATGCCAAAAAGGGTGACCACGAGCAGCGATCCCCACATTCCCAGCTCTTCGGCGGTTACGGCAAAGATGAAGTCGGTGTGCGGCTCGGGAAGGTAGAACAGCTTCTGCTTGCCTTCCATCAGGCCCAGGCCCATCAATCCGCCGGTGCTGACGGCGATCATCGACTGGATGATGTGGAAGCCCTTGCCCTGCGGGTCCTTAAACGGATCGATGTAGGCCTGCATGCGCGCCCAGCGCCAGGGCACTCGCACGATCAGGAAGTAGAGCGGAACCAGCGAGGCGACGGCGCCCGCCCAGAGATACTTCATGTTCATACCCGCGACGTAGAGAACTGCGGTAGAAATCGCCATGCAGGCCAGAGCTGTCCCGAGGTCCGGCTCCTTAACGATAAGCAGTGCGAACAGAAGCGTCGGAGCTGCGGCCGGGAGCAGCACGTTCTTCACGTCGGTGATCTGCTGCCAGCGTGATTCGAGGAAGTAGGCGAGGTACAGGATCAGCGCAGGCTTGGCGAGTTCCGATGGCTGAAAAGACAGTACGCCGAACTTGATCCAGCGATGAGTGTTATGCGAGTCGCGGAAGAAGAACACCGCAATCAGCAGGAGCGACGTAATGCCAAGAAACGTGAACACCACCGTCGGCCGGCGGAACACCTTGTAGTTCACGTTCATCATGACAATCATTGCCACGATACCGGCAGCGGCGAAAGCCATCTGGCGAACGAGGAAGCCGTACGGCGAGCCAAAGCGCTCCTTGGCCATAACCGCCGAGGCGCTGAACACCATCACCAGTCCGATAAAGACCAGCAATAGCGTGACCGTGAACATCCACTTGTCGACGCTGACGCGCTTGGCCATCTATTCACTGCCTCCGGGAACGCTGCCCACCTGCTCGCGATCCTGCTTCCGCGCAGCCAATTGCCGCACGAGATCTTTGAACACCAGCCCGCGGTGCTCGTAGCTGTTGAACTGGTCGAAGCTGGCGCAGGCCGGGGCCAGCAGCACGATGTCGCCTGCCACCGCCGCTTCGCTGGCGCGCTTTACCGCGGCTTCGAGAGTGCCAACCGAAACTATCTCTGCGCCACGCGCCTGCGACTCGATCTTCTGCGCCGCCGCGCCAATGGTGTAGACGCGCTTCACGCGCTCCTTCAGCAGGTCGTTCAGCACGCTGTAGTCGCTGCCCTTGTCCTTGCCGCCGAGAATGAGGTGGATGTGTCCGGGGAACGACTCCAGCGCCTTGATAGTGGCGTCAACGTTGGTCGCCTTGGAGTCGTTGTAGTACTCGACACCGCGGATGGTCGCCACGTATTCCAGGCGATGCTCCACCGCCTTGAACTCCGCGACGGCGCGGCGAATCTGTTCCGGTTCGACGCCCGCCAGCATGCCGACGCACACGGCTGCGAGCACGTTCTCGACGTTGTGCGAACCCTTCAGGCCGATCTCGCTTAGCGGCATAACATCACGCGTACCCAGGCTGTCGCGCCACCCCACCTTGTCTCCGTGGACGAAAGCGCCGCGATCGACCTCGTCGCGCCGGCTGAACCAGAAGACCTCAGACTTTGTGCGGGCGGCAAGTGCTGCGCAAGGTTCATTGTCGGCATTCAGGACAGCAAAGTCCTTCGAGGTCTGATTCTCAAAAATGCGAGCCTTGGCTGCTGCGTAGTTTTCGAAGGTGTGATGACGGTCCAGATGATCGGGCGTAATGTTCAGCACGACCGCGATCTGCGGATGAAAGGTTTCGATCGTTTCCAGTTGAAAGCTGCTGATCTCCAGCACAACCCAGGAATCTTCCGTGGCCTGATCCGCGAAGGTAATTGCCGGCGTGCCGATGTTGCCGCCGACCAGGGTTTTGCGTCCGGCGGCGGCGATCACGTTTCCGGCAAGAGTCGTGGTAGTGGTCTTGCCGTTCGAGCCGGTGATGGCGACGATGTGCCCCTTCAGGAAGCGAGCCGCCAATTCGACTTCGCCGATAACCGCAATCCCGAGTTCGCGGGCATGAACGAGTTGCGGAACGTCGAAGGGAACTCCCGGGCTGACGACAATCAGGTCCTGATCGCGAAAGGTGCGTTCGCCGTGCTGGCCGGTTTCGACGCTGATGCCCGCGTCGAGCAGTTGCGGGATCTCGTCGCGCAGTTGCTCCTGCGCCTTGGCGTCGGAGACGGCGACTTTGGCGCCGCGCTGCGCCAGAAACAAAGCACTGGCCACGCCGGATTTGCCCAGCCCGACCACCAGCACGCGTTGATTCCGAACGTCCATTTGATTATTTGCCGGGGCGTTTGTTCACCACGGAGACACGGAGAACACGGAGCAATTGCATGACAAAAACACTTCGGGAGCTCCGTATCCTCGTGGGTGATTCATGCCCACGTTGACTCGCCCCCCAACTCGCCATTGTGCCACGTTCCCGGGCGCGCTACCTCAACTTCAATGTGGTGAGAGCAAAGAGTGCAAACACCAGGGAAGCAATCCAGAAGCGGACGATGACCTTGGACTCGCTCCAGCCCAGCAGTTCGAAGTGATGATGGATGGGTGCCATCTTGAAAATGCGCTTCCGCCGTAATTTGTACGATCCGACCTGCAGTATGACTGAAAGCGCCTCGATAACGAACACGCCGCCGATAAACGGCAGCAGCAGCTCCTGCTTGATGATGACGGCCACGGTGCCGATCGCTCCGCCCAGCGCCAGCGACCCGACATCGCCCATGAAAATCTCGGCCGGATGAGCGTTGTACCAGAGGAAGCCGATGGCCGAACCGACCATCGATCCACAGAAAATCGTGACTTCCGAAACCTGGGGCATCTTCGCGAGTTCCAGGTAGTCGGCAAATACGGCGTGGCCGCTGACGTAGGTTAGGACGGTCAGCGCTCCGGCGGCGATGACGGTGCAGCCGATCGCCAGGCCATCCAGGCCATCGGTCAAATTTACGGCGTTGCTGGAGCCCACGATGATGATGGCCACAAACACAATGAACGGCAGAAATGCCAAGGGAGCAAGCCAGCCATGGTGCCAGGCCCCAACTACAAGGTCCGGCCGGAAATGCTTAAGAAACGGCACGATCAGCCGGGTCGAGTACAGGCCGTGAGTTTCAAGCGCGCTGAGAACCGCGGCGACAGTGATCGCCGCCAGGAACTGGTAAGTGAGTTTCGCCCGGGCGGTCAGGCCAAGATTGCGGCGGTGCACAACCTTCAGGTAATCGTCAGCGAAGCCGATGGCAGCAATATGCCAAGGTTGAGAGCACGGCGATCCAGACGAAGCGGTTGGACAGGTCGGCCCAAAGCAGCGTAGGAATCACCATGCCAACGACGATGAGGAGGCCGCCCATGGTTGGTGTGCCGGCTTTCTTCTGGTGGTCCTTAGGGCCGTCTTCGCGGATGTACTGGCCGATTTGAAATTCGCGTAGGCGATGAATGACGGCCGGGCCGATGATGAGTCCGATGAAGAGAGCAGTGAGACTGGCGAAAACAGTGCGAAACGTCAGATAGCGGAAGATTCGGAACGGGCCGATATGAAAGACGACAAATCCTTTTTGATAGAGCAGCCAATAGAGCAAATCGTTCCGTCCTAAATCGAGCTGTTTCTAATGTGTCGCTGCGGGAGAAGTCCCCGTTAGCGCTTCCAGCGCGCGCTCCAGGCGAACGCCGCGCGATGCCTTCAGCAAAACCACGTCGCCCGGCTTGAGCTCCCGCTTCAACCATTCGCCGGCTTCTTCCGGCGTCTTTACGAATTCTGCGTGCACTCCCGATTCGCGTGCGCCGTCAACAATGGCCTGTGCCAGCCCGCGCACGCCAATCACGAGATCAATGGCACTCTCAGCCATGTGCCGGCCTGAGGCGCGGTGCATCTCTTCGCCCGCCGGTCCCAGCTCCAACATCTCTCCGGCTACGACAATTCTGCGTTCTGCCGGCATGTTTGCCAGCGAACGCACCATGCTGTCGAGGGCCTTCGGATTCGAATTGTAGCAATCGTTAACGATGGTAGCGCCGTTGATCTTGAGGATTTCTCCGCGCTTGTCACCAGCTGATAACGTGGGCAGCGAAGCTGCCGCCTCTTCCAGCGGGACGCCATATTGCAGCCCAACCGCTACGCCCGCCAGCGCGTTGTAGACGTTGTGTTCGCCAAGCAGGGGAAGCACCGCGTGCACGCGCTGACCGTTTGCAACGATCTCGAAGGCCGAGCCTTCAGGGCCACGGGACGCGATATTCTGTGCGACAACGTCGGCCGAGGCATGGCGTCCGAACATCACCACGCGACCGTGAAAGTCGCGCCCAAACTGCGAAACGTATTCATCGTCGGCATTGAGCACGGCAATACCGCCGGCGTGCAGGGATTCGATCAGCTCGTACTTGGCGCGAGCAATACCGGCAATCGACTCGAAGAATTCCAGGTGTACAGGCGCCACCATGGTTACAACGCCGCAATCCGGCTGGGCCAGCTTGGCAAGTGCCGTGATTTCGCCGGCGTGCGACATGCCCATCTCGATGACGGCAATCTCGTGTTCCGGCTCCAGCTTCAGCAGTTGGAGCGGCATGCCGAAGTGATTATTCAGATTGCCCTGGGACTTCAGCACCTTGTGCCGCGTGGCCAGCACATGTGCGATCGTCTCTTTGGTCGTGGTCTTACCCGCCGACCCCGTCACTCCGATCAGCGGCTTGCCCCAAAGCCGCCGGACGGCTGCTCCCAGGCGTTGCAGGGCGGTCAGCGTTTCTTCGACAACTAGCAGGCGCGTCTTGTCGGGGAAGTGAATGGCCTGCTTTTTCTCGACGACGGCTGCGATCGCACCCTTGCCTAGCGCGGCGTCGACGTAATCGTGTCCGTCCAGCCGCTCGCCGTGGACGGCGAAGAACACGTCGCCAGACTGAATTGTGCGCGAATCGATGGAGTACCCGCCAGCTACCGCGGCGCGATCAAAAGTACCCTCGGCCTGCATGAACTCCGCAGCACGTGAGAGCGTTAGCTTCATGCGTTCTGTTCCCGGGCCGCACCATAGCCGGCGGCATGCAGAGCTTTGGTCGCCTCTTCGATGTCGTCGAAGGGCACGGTTCCGGCGCTGGTGACCTGCACCTTTTCGTGACCCTTGCCGGCGATCAGGACGATGTCTCCGGGGTTGGCCTGATCAATGGCCAGAGCAATGGCTTTGCGACGGTCGGGCTGCAGCGTGTACTTGGTGCCGCTGCGCTGCAAACCGGGTAGGGCATCGTTCATGATGTTGATGGGGTTCTCGCTGCGCGGATTGTCGCTGGTGAGGATGACGAAATCGCTTCCCGCTCCGGCCGCCTCTCCCATCAGCGGCCGCTTGCTGCGGTCGCGATCGCCACCACATCCGAAGACGGTGATGACCCGGCCAGCCCCGCCACGCTGCGCGAGAAAGTCGCGGGCCACGGCCGTCAGATTACGCAGGGCGTCGTCGGTGTGAGCATAGTCGACAATCACCGAGAACGGCTGGCCGACATCGACGCGCTGAAAGCGTCCGTCGACGCGGTCGAGAGTATAGGCTGCTTCGGCAATAGTCTTTAGCTCGACATTGCGCGCGTAGGCTGCGGCAGCGGCGGCCAGCAGGTTGTAGACATTCACGCGCCCAAGGAGCGGACTCCAGATCGGGTACTTGCCCTCAGGAGCAACTAGCGTGAACTTGGTACCGTTGCTCTCGATGGTGACATCTTCTGCATGGAAATCGCCGCTAGCGATGCCGTAGGTGAAGACCTCGGTGTTCCTGCTGCAAAGCTTCACGACCCGTTTGCCGCATTCGTCGTCTGTGTTGACGACCGCAGCACGCGGCGGCTCGGTTCCTGAGCCCTGGAACAGAATGGCCTTCGATTCGAAGTACTTCTCCATGGTCGCGTGATAGTCGAGGTGGTCGCGCGTCAGATTGGTGAAGACTGCGACGTCGTACGGAACGCCGTAGACCCGTTGCTGCTCCAGCGCGTGCGACGACACCTCCATCACAACTTCGGTGCAGCCCGCCTGAAGGGCGCGAGCGAAGAATTGATTGAGCTCTAACGCTTCCGGAGTGGTGTGCGGAGCCGGGAATCGCTGCTCTTCGATGCGGTACTCGACGGTCCCGACGAGAGCTGTTTTGCGGCCGCCTGCGCGCAGCATGGCATTCAGCAGAAATGAGGTCGTGGTCTTACCGTTGGTTCCGGTGATGCCGGTGATGCGCAGCTTTTCGGCAGGACGGCCGTAGAAGTTCGCACTTAGACGCGCCAGCGCGCGCCGTCCATGCTCTACCTGCGCCCAGGACACGCCCTCGCGCGGGGGCAGGGAATCGCTCACCACCGCCACCGCTCCAGCCTTCAACGCTATGTCGATGTATTGATTGCCGTCGGTGGTCTCGCCGCGCATGGCCACGAAGCACCAGCCGGGCTTGACCCGCCGGCTGTCGTAATCCAGGCCCGCGATGGGCGGATTGCCCTGCTGCGCGAGATATCCAACGCCATCTAACAGCTCAAGGAAAGTCATACATTCACCATCAAGATTACCGCACCTTGACAGATACTATTCGGGTGGTATTACTTTCTATAAGAAGTAAGAGGAGCTTTGTCATGGAATCAGCGCTTACAAGTAAAGGTCAAATGACCGTTCCCAAAGCCATCCGCGAGCATCTGCATCTCAAGCCCGGCGACAGGGTAAGGTTCTTTATGCACCCGGATGGGACGGTCGTCCTTCTTCCAAAATTACCCATCACCGCTCTCAAAGGCATACTGAAGTCAAGCAAGCACGCCACCATCTCGGAAATGAACGAAGCCATTGCAGCCGGGGCCGCCGGACGCTATCGGCGTCCCAGACGCAAATGACGGGATTAGATACAAACATATTGATCCGTTATATGCTCCGCGACGACCATGCGCAGTCGCTTAAGGCGGAGAAACTGATGGACCAGTTCACAGAATTGGATCCCGGTTTCATCAGTGCTGTCGTCGTCGTTGAGACGGTTTGGGTACTGGAAAAGGTGTATAGATTCACGCCGCAGGAGATCGCTGCGGCAATTGAGCGCATGCTCCAGATTGATGTCTTGGTTGTAGAGCATCGCTTTGAGGTTTACCTCGCCTTAGTGGCGTTTAAAAAGGGACAAGGCCATTTTGCCGACGCATTGATTGGTGCAATTGCCCGCCGCGCAGGGTGCGATCGAATCCTAAGTTTCGACCGAAAAGCAGCGCAACTCCCGGGATTCGAACTCCTGTAAACAGAGCGGAGCGAGGCTAAATGAAGCCCGGCAAATTTGGTTAATGCGCGAAGCGCACCGTGATGTGTTGTCCTGCCAGCAGGCGAGTGCCGGGCGCGGGCCATTGCTCACGCGCCACGCCACTGCCAATCGCGTTGATCTCCAGTCCGGATTGCTGCGCCGTCTCGACCGCGGAGCGCAGCGGCTTGCCAAGGAACGACGGCACGACAACTCCGCCATCCACATCGAGAACTACCGTGCCACCACCCGGAATGGGCTGCGCCGGTAGAGCGGAAGCCGGAGTTGGCGAGGTCTGCGCCTGGGTGAGTTCGGGCGCCGCATTCGACTGAGCAGGCATCGTCGCCTTCACATCAGCAAGCGGCGTGACCTTATTCGCGCTGGGAGCATGCGGGGCGGAAGTCTGCGCCCCTGTCGTGACCGCCTGGTCGTCCGGAAGCGGCGCGCCAAGACGATCTGACGATTCGTCGATATCATCCTTCGCCGATGCCGCCAGCATCTGCTTCTGCGGGCTCTTTACATCGAGATCATGCTGCACATGCAGATATTCGAGCACCTGCTGCGCGATGCGTCGGAAAACAGGCGCGCAGACCTGGCCGCCCTGGTGCAGACCGACCGGCGAGTCGAGAATGACCGCAATCGTGATTGCGGGAGTATTGACGGGTGAGAAGCCGACGAAGGAAGCGACATACTTCGTCTTCGAGTATGCTCCGGTCGCTGGATCGACTTTCTGTGCCGTGCCCGTTTTACCTGCTACCGTGTAGCCGTCGAGTACCGCGCGGCGGGCCGTGCCGTCCAGCACGACGCCTTCCATCATCCGTTTCATCTGCGCCGCGGTCATGGTGGTGACCACGCGATGCTGCTGTGCTGGATGGAACACGACCGGAAGCGCCTTGCTGTCGGGCGGCAACTCACCCGCCACGATGCGCGGCGGCGTGTACATGCCATCGTTGGCAATTGTTGAGACCAGGGAGATGGCTTGCAACGGGGTAACGCCGATCTCCTGTCCCATGGAGATTGCGCCGATCGACACTTTCGACCAATGGTTCACCGGCTTCGAGAGACCACGCGTTTCGCCGGGCAGCTCGATTCCGGTTTGCTGTCCGAAGCCGTAGTCCTTGATGTAATGGTACAGCCGATCCTGGCCTAGCTTCATGCCGACCTTGATCGCGGCGACGTCACTGGAGTGCGCAAGCGCTTCGGCGATGGTTACAACACCCAGGCTCTCGTGATCATGGATCTTCATGCCGAACACGTCGATCGCGCCGTGCTGACAGTCGACCTTATCATCGGGTGTGACCAGATGCTGATCGAGGGCGGCTGAATACGTAACAATCTTGAATACCGATCCCGGCTCGTAAATGTCGCTAACCGCGCGATTTTTCAAGGACTCGAGCGGAACACTGTTGAAGACGTTCGGATTGAACGTCGGGCGATTGGCAAGCGCCAGGATTTCTCCGGTCCGCGGATTCTCCACGACCACCGTTCCGGCGATGGCCTTGGTGTCCTCCATGCCTTGATCCAGTTCTTTTTCTGCGATGTACTGGATCGTCTGGTCGATCGTCAGCACCAGGTTCTGGCCGGGATCAGGGGGGCGCTCAACGCGGCTGAACCACTTGCGACGCGCATCGACCGAGATCAGCTCCTGCCCAGGAATGCCGCGAAGATCGTCGTCAAACTCGCGTTCCAGTCCGCCCAGACCTTCGTCATCCATGCCAACGTAGCCGATGACCTGCGCCGCGAGCTCGCGTTTGGGATAGAAGCGCTTCGGCTCTTTGCGGAAATAAATTCCTCGGAGATTGAGCTGTTTCACGCGGTTAGCAGTGTCGGCGTCAATCTTGCGCTTGAGGAATACGAAGTTCCGGTTTCCCTGCAAGTGCGCGATGATCTCTTCCGGCTCAATGTTGAGCACTTTGCTTAACAAAGTGGCCGTGAGTTCGGGATCGGTAATCTCGCTCGGGACCGCGAAGACCGAGTCGACGTCAATGGACATCGCGAGGGCGTACCCGTTGCGGTCGTAGATATTGCCTCGGCGGGGCTCAACGGGGATCGTGCGGTTCTGCTGACGCTGCGCGCGCGCCGTGAAGTCGCCGTACTTTACAACCTGGAGCCGAAATAGGCGGAAGCAGATGATGCCGATCCAAACGAGCAGCAGGATAGCCAGAATATAGAGGCGCTTGGTAGGTGTGCTGGGAGGGCTCGCCCGCATTGCCCGGTTAACTCCGTTCTGCTGCGCTCGGCTGGTAGGCCGGCTGTTTGACGCTGTGCTCAGGGGCCGCTTTACGTGGCGAAGGCGGTCCATTGCTGCCGGACCGCCGGTCAAGTTTTGTTGTCGAACCCGAGACAAAGCTGGCTACAACATATGGGCGCCGGTTTACTGCAGTCCGGAAACGACCGAGATCCCATTCGCCTTTGCCATCACCGGCGTCGCAGCATCGACCGTTCCGGCATCCATCGACTGCCACTGGCCCTCGATCGGACGCTGCATACCCATCTCGCGCGCCAGGCGATCAATGCGCGAAAGGTCCTTCAGCGACGCTTCTTCCAGGCTCAGAGTGCGGTTCGTTTCCGCGATGGCATCGCGCTGAACCTTCAGCTGTTCGATCTTGTAGCCGTACTCGATCGCGCTGAAGTGCTGCCACAGGAAGGCCATCACGAAGACGAACAGAACGCCCAGCATGATGCCGAAGGTCGCCATCTCACGCCGACGCTTCGGATCGGTCACCATCACCACGCGCGAGTTGTCGATGCGTTTGGAGAAGTAGATTTCGGGGGTGCCAATGAACATGCCGCGCGGCTGTTGCGCTGCAACCTGGTCTTCCCACGCACCAGCCTGTGTCAAAGTTGGATACAGAACTCCGGCTGCCATAACTTTCTCCTGCCTGGCCGCTGCTAATTCCGCGGTGGCGTTCCTGATTTTGGGTACACGGGCCGAATTCCAGGAGCCCTGAACTTATTCACATTACTCACAGCTTTTTCCGCAGCCTTGTGGAAGGTTGCGAAGTTGCGCAATCGATAAACCCAACTTCTGCTGCCGGGTAGCCGCCTTCGGTAAACCTTGAGCCCTGGCCTGAAGGCCAGCCCTACCCAGCTCTTTAGATCTTTTCCGCCGCTCTCAACTTGGCGCTGCGCGAGCGCGGATTGCGATCGATCTCTTCTTCCTCAGCGGTCACCGGCTTCTTGGTCAGCACGCGGTATATTCCGTCGCGCGCTCCATCCCGCAGCGCATCTTTCACGATGCGGTCTTCCAGCGAGTGGAAGCTGATGATCACTAACCTGCCGCCCGGCTTCAGGACCTTCAGCGCCGCGTCTGTACTCAGCAGCCCTTTCAGGTCGTCCAATTCACGGTTCACCAGAATTCGGAGTGCCTGGAAAGTTTTCGTCGCTGGATGAATACGCCGTTCAGCTTGATTCATTGGCCGGGCCGCAGCCGATACCACCTCCGCAAGTTGTGCGGTGGTATGAATCGGCCGCGCCCGACAAATGGCTCTGGCGATTCTCCGCGACCTCCTTTCCTCACCGAATTCGTAAATCGCGTCGGCAAGCTCGCGCTCGTCAAAGCGATTTACCACTTGTTCGGCGGTCACCCCCGACAGCGTATTCATACGCATATCTAAGGGCCCATCCGCCTGAAAACTGAATCCTCGCGCGGCGTTCTGCAGCTGCATGGAACTGACGCCCAAATCGGCAAGCAATCCGTCTGCGGATCCTGCCGCCACGTGCTCCGCCACTTCGGCGAACGAGGCGTGTACCAGCTCAACTTGCGGCCAGTCGCTCGCCAACTCCGCCGGCGGCTTCGTCAGTCGCTCGCGCGCCCGTTCCAACGCTGCCGGGTCTTTATCGAAGCCAATCAAACGACCCTGTGCGCCTAGGTGTCTTGCGATTTCGCAAGCGTGCCCAGCCAATCCCAGGGTCAAGTCGATAAAAGTCCCGCCGCGCCGAACGGCCAGGAAATCGATCGCTGGTTGTAAAAGAACGGAGACATGGCCAAAATTTTTCTCGCCATGTCCGCCCCCAGGGGCGTCGTCCGCTTCTGAGAACCTCTTCTCCACTCACTCCCATTTCCGAGTCGCGAATGGAACTAACGACCGCCTTAAATCCCCAAACCGCTCAGAGTGGTCTCGTCTTCCTCGGTGAAGGGCTCAGCAATCGCCTTGCGAAGCTCGTCGGCATTGCGCACCACCAGGTGCTTCAGGTTGCCCATCACCGCAACCTCACCCTTGAGGCTGGCGGTCTCGCGAAGAATTTGCGGCATCAAGAGCCGGCCTTGTCCATCGAACTCGACGACCTGTCCGTAATAGCTGGTGCGCTCCAGGAACTTCTGCTTGGTCTTGTGCATTTCGGGCAGGGCAGCCAGCTTGCGCTCGATCTCTTCCCAGGCCTGCATGGGATACACCTTGGCACTCCTGCCATCCCAGCTGGTTATGTAGAATTGCGCGGAGTAGTTCTCGTCGATTTCGCGCTTGAATTCCGCGGGCATCTTGAGACGCCCTTTTTCGTCCAGCCGCGTTAAATGAGTTCCGCGAAACATAGCGCTCGCCGTTAACTCTCACGAAGGAGGTAAACATTTCCGACCCCAAAGTGCGGCTGCGATTCGGCAATTGTGACCTGTTCCATTCGCGCCTAAAACTCATTCGAGGTTGAAGGATTTGTACCACCGCCTCCCACTTCGTACCACTTACGACGTATCCTACGCCTAAATCGTTGTCTGTCAAGCAGAAATTGGGATTTTTTGTACCCTCCAAGCCATGGAGGCTGACCCCACAATTCCTAGTACCACTCTGCCGTAACCAACGCAATAAAATGGGTTAACTAAGGTGGTTCAGGGCGCGCGCGCCTTTCCGCAGAAAGGTTTTGGGCGGGCGGTTAGCTAAACTGTGGATTAGCTAGGCGGCAAGTGGGGGATATTTGACGATCGCAATCGAGCCGATGGGATGAGGTAAACCTGCAGGGTTGAAGGACTCGGCCGGCCGGACCCGGCAGCTCCCATGATGCGTGAAGAGATTGACGGAAGTGGGGACAAAAGCCGGGCCGACCAGCGTCGCTGCCGCTCCAGCCTGTACCGACGACAAGCTACTCCACTGAGCGAGAGTGCCGAGGCCTCTTCTTCAGCGGTGGCGTAGCTCGTCCGAATCGCTAGTTCACGTCGCCACACCCGCCGCCATTCATCATGCAGCAGTTGGACTGGCCGCAGCCCATGGATGGCGAGGACGAGCCACTGCTTTTCGCACTGACGGCGAAGGTTGAAAGCTGTTTCTCCAGCTTTTCGGTGTGGCACTTGGGACATTCGGGTTTTTGCTCGCCAAACAAAATGGCCTCAAACTTGTGACCGCAAGACTCGCAACGATATTCGAAAATCGGCATCAGAAACTCCCGGTCGTAAGACGGTAGGTTGTTGTTCCGCGCGTTAGCGAAACGCCCGGAACCTTCTATTATAGAGAGAGGAGCGGGCTTCCATCGCAGCAAACGATCCATCTATAGGCAACTTGCCAGCGTCCGAGTCCGAGTCGGGTAAGCCGACTTCCGTCCACGACCATTTTGGCGAGCCATTTCGGCCGCGCAGGCCATTTCTCAACGGCCACGCGCAGACCATCGCCGGAAACTTCCTGCCGCGCCGTAATCTGCTTCCGGCGCCCGAGGAGCGGCTGTTCAACGTCGAAGATGGTGTCCAGGTACTGTGCCATTGCCATTGGCAGGCGGAACGGCAGACAGCGATGACGGTGGTGATCGTGCATGGCCTGGAGGGATCAAGCGATTCGCAATATGTCGTCGGCACGGGCAGCAAGGCGTGGACCGCGGGAATGAACGTCGTTCGCATGAACATGAGGAATTGCGGCGACACCGAGCATCTGGGGCCGACGCTCTACAACTCCAGCATGTCGGCCGACGTTGGTTCGATTGCGAAGACGCTGATCGCCGATGACGGTCTGCAGAGGATGGCGTTCGTTGGCTATTCGATGGGCGGCAACCTGGTGCTGAAGCTGCTGGGCGAATGGGGTACCGAAGCGCCTGCGGAAGTGAAGGCGGGTGTTGGGGTCTCGCCGGCGATGGACCTGGCCCCCTCGGCGGATGCGCTTCACGACGCTCCCAACCGGATATACGAGTGGAAGTTCCTGCGTGGTTTGAAGCGGCGGGTGCGGCGCAAGGCGGAGTTATACCCAGGTCGATACGACATTGGTCACCTCGATGGAATGCGCAGCCTGCGCGACTTTGACGATCAGATTACGGCGCGCTACTCCGGTTTTCGTGATGCTGACGACTACTATGCCCGTGCTGCGTCCTCGAGGGTAATCGACCGCATCGCCGTTCCTGTCCTGGTAATGCATGCCTTGGACGACCCCTTCATTCGGGTACTGCCGGACACGCGCCAGAAGCTGCTGCACAACCGGCACATCACTTATGTTGAAACCCGGCACGGTGGCCATTGCGCGTTTCTGGCCGCTCCAAATGGATACGATGGACGCTGGGCCGAAAGGCAGGCGATCACGTTCCTGTGGCGTGTCGACCGCGGAGAATCGGTCCGACTGCCGCAACATTGATGGAGGATCGGTATCCCACAACGTATGACTAGATTTAGATTTTCCCTCGGCAGGACTTTTGCGTTAGAATGACCGGCACTTTCGTTCTGAGCTGATGCTTCACCGCTCAGAAACTCTCTCCCCAGCGACGCACGAGATTGTTGCTCCATCGGTCCGGCAAGTAAGAAGACGATCGGTACACGAACGCTCAAACCGTGAAGAGGTCCTGGCATGATTCCGCAGCAGGCGAAGGAAGCTACTGGCACAAATCTCGACCAACTTTGCATCAATACCGTCCGCACCCTTGCTATTGACGGCGTGCAAAAGGCAAATTCCGGACATCCGGGCACGCCTCTGGGGGCAGCTCCCACCGCCTACGCGCTCTGGCAGAAGGTTCTGCGGTACGATCCGCAGCAACCGTGGTGGCCCAACCGCGATCGCTTCGTCCTGTCGGCTGGTCACGCTTCCATGCTGCTCTATGCCCTGATCCATCTCACCGGGATCAAGGCCGCCAATGAGAGCTACACGGAAAAGGATCGCCTCGCGGTTACTCTCGACGACATCAAGACGTTTCGCCAGGCGGGAAGCCGTTGCCCCGGTCACCCCGAGTATGGCTGGACCACGGGTGTCGAAGCGACGACCGGGCCGCTGGGGCAGGGTATCTCCGACAGTGTGGGCATGGCGATTGCGCAACACTGGCTGGCGGCAACTTACAATCGCCCCGGGTACGAGCTGTTCGACTTCAACGTGTACGCGCTGTGCGGCGACGGCTGCCTGATGGAAGGCGTCGGCGCCGAGGCGGCATCGCTCGCCGGTCATCTCAAGCTGCCAAACCTTTGCTGGATTTACGACTGCAACCACGTGACCATCGAAGGCCACACCGACCTGGCTTTCACGGAAGATGTGGCGACACGTTTCATCGGCTATGGCTGGGAAGTGGTGCGGGTTAGCGATCCGAATGATATTGAGCTGGTAGAGCGCGCGCTAAAACGCTTCCACGCGACCACTGACCGACCGACGCTGATCATCGTGCACAGCCATATTGGATACGGCGCTCCCCACAAGCAGGACACATCGGCGGCGCACGGCGAGCCGCTGGGGGTAGAAGAAGTTCGCCTGACGAAAGAGTTTTTTGGTTTCGATCCCAACGAATCATTCGTCGTGCCGACGGGTGTGCGCGAGCACTTCTCTTCCGGCATGGGCGCTCGCGGAGCCGCACTCAGCAAGAAATGGGATGGAATGTTCGCCGGTTACAAAGCGCAGTATCCCGACCTTGCGTCCGACATCGAGAACATGAACAAGCGCGAACTCCCGGCGGGCTGGGAGAAAGCGTTGCCGACATTTGCTCCGAGCGCGAGCGGCATGTCGACGCGCGATGCGTCCGGCAAGGTGCTGAACGCGGTCGCACAGAAGGTCAACTGGGTGCTTGGCGGCGCAGCCGATCTTTATCCAAGCACGAAGACGCGGCTGGAGTTCGAGTTTGCTGGCGACTTCCAGGCCAACCAACTCGGCAATTACAAGGGTCGCAACTTTCACTTCGGCATTCGCGAACACGCCATGTGCGCCATCGTCAACGGCATGGTGCTGACGGGCCTGCGCGCCTTCGGCTCAGGCTTTCTTATCTTCACCGATTATGCTCGCGGGGCAATGCGTCTCTCGGCGCTGATGGAAATCCCCACGCTGCGCATCTGGACGCACGACACCATCAGCCTTGGCGAAGATGGCCCGACACATCAACCGATCGAGCAGCTTGTCTCGTTGCGCGCTGTTCCCGGCATGCTGGTAATCCGTCCGGCTGATGCCAACGAGATGACCGAAGCCTATCGCGTCGCAATGTCATCCAAAAAACATCCCTGCGAGATTATCTGCAGCAGGCAAGCATTGCCGATTTACGATCGCACCAAGTTTGCTGCAGCCAGTGGCCTTGCGAAGGGTGCTTACGTCATGGTTGATGCGCCGGATGGTAAGCCGGACGTGATCCTGATCGGCTGCGGCAGCGAGGTTGCACTTTGCGTACAGGCGTGGGAGCAGCTTACGAAAGAGGGCATTAAGACGCGAGTCGTCAGCATGCCGTGCTGGGCGCTGTTCGATGGCCAGGATCAGGCTTATCGCGACAGCGTGCTGCCGCCGTCGGTTGGTGCGCGCGTGACCGTTGAAGAGGCGTCGAAGATCGGCTGGGATCGCTATGCCGGCGGCACCGGAGTAGTGCTGGGGATGCACACCTTTGGCATGTCGGCGCCGATGAAAGTTGTGATGGAGCATTTCGGCTTCACCGTCGACCACGTTGTCTCGGCGGCAAAGCAGGCGATAGCGAATTCGAAGTAAGCATTACGGGCGGGAGCCAACACATGTCAAACGGAATGTCGGATGCATTCGTTTTTTTCGGAGCCACGGGCGATCTCGCCTACAAGCAAATCTTTCCCTCTCTTCAGGACTTGATTCGCTATGAAGGTTTTAATATCCCGATCATCGGAGTCGCCAAGGCTGGATGGAATTTGGATCAGCTGAAGCAGCGAGCCAAAGCAAGTCTGGAAGAGCATGGAGGACTGGAGCAATCGGCGTTTGAGAAATTGACGAGCTTGCTGCACTACGTCGATGGCGACTATGCGGACCCTGCGACCTTCACCGAATTGCGCAAGCAGCTTGGCGACGCCAAGGCGCCGCTGCACTACCTGGCGGTGCCGCCAAGTCTTTTCGGCACCGTTGCGGCCGGTCTCGCCAATTCCGGTTGCGCTGACAATGCGCGCATCGTCGTGGAAAAGCCGTTCGGTCATAACCTACCGACAGCGTTGGAACTCAACCGTACGCTGCACAAGTATTTTCCCGAAGAGAATATCTATCGCATCGACCACTACCTCGGGAAGGAGCCAGTGCAGAACATTCTGTATACCCGCTTCGCCAATCCGGTGTTCGAGCCCATCTGGAATCGCGAATACGTGCGCTGCATCCAGCTGACGATGGCGGAAAATTTCGGCGTCAGCGATCGCGGCAAGTTCTACGACGAGACCGGTGCCCTCCGCGACGTGGTGCAGAACCATATGCTGCAGGTGCTCGGTAACCTGACGATGGATCCGCCCACCGGAGAAGCTCACGAAGCCGAGCGCGATTCCAAGGCTGCGCTCTTGAAAGCGGTTCGCCCGCTGAAGCCGGAAGATGTTGTGCGCGGCCAATACGACGGCTATAAGAAGGTTCCAGGCGTTGCTCCCGGTTCGACCGTCGAGACCTACATCGCCGTCAAGCTTTACATCGACACCTGGCGCTGGGCGGGCGTGCCTATTTATATCCGTGCAGGAAAATGTCTGCCTGAAACTTGCATGGAAGCGACAGTCGAGTTCAAGCGGCCGCCGCGCGAGACTTTTAATGAGATCGTTCCCGTGCGCTCTTCACACATGCGAATGCGCGTGAGTCCCGACATCAGTATCGGGTTCGGCGTGCGCGTGAAGGTGCCCGGCGAGCGCATGGTGGGGCAAGATGTCGAGCTCAATTTGAAGAGCCATGCTACCGACGACATGCCGCCGTATCAGCGACTGCTGGGCGATGCCATGCGCGGCAACGGTGAGTTGTTTGCGCGCCAGGATCTTGTTGAGGCACAGTGGCGCATCGTGCAGCCGATCCTCGACAACGTGACACCGGTCTACGCTTATCAGCCGGGGACTTGGGGGCCGGACGAGGCGAATCAGCTGATCGGTTCCGACGGGCCGTGGATCAACCCGATGACAAGCGCAGACGAAAGCCGTTCCCAAGCGGCAACCCAGGCATAAATGAACGCAAAGAAAGCGGCAAAGACAAAAGGCAGCACAAGTAAAGCGAAGCGTGCCGGCACGAAGGACTTGGTTTTTCTTTTCGATGTCGACAACACGCTGCTCGACAACGACCGCTTTCAAAGCGATCTGTTTCGACATATCGAACGCGAGTTCGGCCGTGAAGCTCGCACCCGCTATCTCGAGATCTTCGAAGATTTGCGCAATAAGCTCGGGTATGCGGATTATCTCGGCGCTCTCGAGCGGTATCGGCAGGAGAAGCTCCACGATCCGCGCTTCCTGCACATGGCGAACTGGGTGATCGAGTATCCGTTTGCGGCGCGGCTTTATCCCGGCGCGCTCGACGCCGTGCGACGGGCCAGGAAATGGGGTCAGGTTGCAATTCTCTCCGATGGCGATGCCGTCTTCCAGCCCCGCAAAGTGGAGCGCTCGGGTTTGTGGAAAGCTGTCGGCGGGAACGTGCTCATCTTCATCCACAAGGAAGAGGAACTTGGGTGTGTTGAGGCGCTGTATCCGGCTCGGCATTACGTGATGGTTGACGACAAACTGCGACTGCTGCAGGCCATCAAAGATATTTGGAAAGACCGCGTAACCACCGTTTTCGTCCAGCAGGGCCACTATGCGAGGGACAAGAAGTCCAACGCACAGTACCGGCCTGCCGATATCAGCATCCGTCGGATTGCCGATCTGCTGGAGATTGAACTGCGCTCATGGGTGCGGAAATAAGAGGTAAGGAAATGAAAGCTACACAGCAATTAAACAAGCTTGGGCAGAGCCTATGGCTCGACAACATCACCCGCCAGTTGCTCGACAGCGGCACTCTGAAGAAGTACATCGACGAGCTGTCAGTCACCGGGTTGACGTCGAATCCCACGATCTTCGATCACGCTATGACGAAGGGGGATTCCTACAATGATGACATGGCTCGCCTGCTGTCGTCTGGAATGAAAGTGGAAGATGCATTCTTCGAGATGGCGATCGACGATCTTCGGCGAGCCGCGGACCTGTTTGCCGACATTCATCAACGCACCGGGACGGTGGATGGATGGGTGTCGCTGGAAGTCTCGCCATTGCTGGCCTATGACGCGGTGAAGACCGCCGCCGTAGCCAAGCAGTTGCATGACAAGGCCGCTCGCCCAAACCTGTTCATCAAGATTCCCGGAACGAAAGAAGGTCAAACCGCGATTGAGCAAGCGATCTTTGCGGGCGTATCGGTCAATGTCACGCTGCTGTTCAGCCGCGAGCAGTACCAGGGAGCCGTCGAAGCCTACATGCGAGGGTTGGAGCGCCGCGTAGAAGCCGGACTGAGTGCCGATGTGCGGTCCGTGGCCTCTCTGTTCATCAGTCGCTGGGACAAGGCGACGATGGATAAAGTACCGGCGGAGTTGCGCGACAAGCTGGGCCCGGCGGTGGGACAGCAGACCTACAAGGCTTACCGCGACACGCTCAATTCTGACCGCTGGCAGCGTCTGGAGAATCTCGGAGCGCGCGCGCAGCGTCTGTTGTTCGCCAGCACGGGAACCAAGGATCCGAAAGCGTCTGACGTGCTTTACATCAGCGAGCTGGCAGCTCCGAACACCGTCAACACCATGCCTGAGGAAACGCTGCTTGCGTTTGCCGAGCATGGCAGCATCGGCAGCGCGCTGCCAAGTGACGGCGGCGATTGCGAAGACGTCTTGAAGGCGTTCGGCAAAGCCGGAGTCGACGTCGCCAAGCTGGCCGCCGATTTGCAAACCGAGGGCGCGAAGTCGTTCGTAGATTCGTGGAAAGACCTGCTGGATTCGATTGAGTCCAAGAGCAAAGCTTTGAAATAAGGAGCCCGACATGCCGGAACCCAAGATGACCACGCAGCGACCAATCGATACAGCCGCCTGGAAGGCACTGCAGGAGCACTACGAGAAAATCAAGGACATGCAGCTGCGGCAGTGGTTTGCCGATGATCCACAACGTGGGACTCGGCTGACGGCCGAGGGTGCGGGTCTTTATCTCGACTATTCGAAAAACCGCGTCACCGACGAAACCATGAGCCTGCTGGTGCAGTTGGCGCGCGAGCGCGGCGTGGAAGCGCGTCGCGACGCGATGTTTCGCGGCGAGAAAATCAATATTACGGAGAAGCGCGCGGTGTTGCATGTCGCCCTGCGCGCTCCTCGCGGAATGAAGATCGAAGTCGATGGCAAAGACGTTGTCGCCGACGTGCACGCCGTTCTCGACAAGATGGCGGCTTTCTCCAAGCGGGTGCGCAGCGGCGAATGGAAAGGCCATACCGGCAAACGCATCAAGAACGTGATCAACATCGGCATTGGCGGCTCTTACCTTGGACCGGAGATGGCCTACGACGCGCTGCGGGACTTTTCCGATCGCAGTATGACGTTCCGCTTCGTCGCCAACGTCGATGGCGCGGCATTTACCGATGCCACGCACGATCTGAACGCGGATGAGACGCTCTTCATCCTCTCGTCCAAAACGTTCACCACGCTCGAGACCATGACGAACGCGGCTACCGCACGCAAGTGGATCGTCGACAATCTGAAGACCGACGCAGCGGTCGCCAAGCACTTCGTTGCCGTCTCGACAAATGCAGAGGGCGTCGCGAAATTCGGCATCGATACGGCGAACATGTTCGGCTTCTGGGATTGGGTTGGCGGCCGGTATTCGATGGATTCTGCCATCGGCCTTTCGACCATGATTGCCATCGGACCGGACGGCTACAACGACATGCTTGCCGGTTTCCATGCCGTGGACGAGCATTTCCGCACCACGCCTCTGGAGAAGAATCTGCCAGCGCTGATGGGGCTTCTGACAGTGTGGTACAACAATTTTTTCGGCGCGCAGACCGTCGGTATCATGCCGTATGCCGACAATATGAAGCGCTTTCCGGCCTATCTCCAGCAGTTGCAGATGGAGAGCAACGGCAAGCACGTCGACCTGGAAGGCAATCACGTCGATTGGCAGACCGGCCCGATTATCTGGGGCGAGCCGGGCACGGACGGCCAGCACTCGTTCTATCAATTGATTCACCAGGGCACGAAGTTGATCCCTTGCGACTTCATCGCCTTCTGTCAGCCCCTGAGTCCGCTGAAGGAGATGCACGATCTGCTGATGTCAAACGTATTCGCTCAGGCAGAGGCGCTGGCCTTCGGTAAGTCTGCCGAAGAGCTGAAGGCAGAAGGCTCTCCGGACTTCCAGACGCCATTTCGGGTTTGCGAAGGGAATCGTCCGACCAATACAATTCTGGTCGATAAACTCACACCGCATTCACTAGGAACTTTGGTTGCGCTCTATGAGCACAACGTCTTCACCCAGGGAGCCGTGTGGAACATCGATTCGTTCGATCAGTGGGGCGTGGAACTGGGTAAGGTTCTGGCGAAGCGCATCATCCCGGAACTGGAGAGCGATGCAGCTCCGGCGTTGAAGCACGACAGCTCGACCAACAACCTGATTTCGCGCTACCGCAAGGCTCTGGGCAGGAAGAACTGACAGGATGAACGCACCCACACCGACCCGAGACCCGCATGCAGCATTGAAGAAAGAAGCGGCCGAATACGCCGTTCGCTATGTTCATTCGGGCATGACGGTGGGTCTCGGCACCGGCTCGACGGCGATCTTTGCAATTCGTCACATCGGGAATCTTCTGCAAAGCGGCGAGTTGAAGAACATCATCTGCTTTGCGACGTCCAGAGCGTCATGGGATGCCGCGGTCGAGTTGAAGATCCCGATGATGACGGAAGATCTGCCGAAGGATCTCGACGTTACGATCGACGGCGCGGATGAAGTTGATCCGCAGCTCAACCTCATCAAGGGCGGCGGCGGTGCGCTGCTGCGCGAGAAGCTGGTAGCACAGGCTACAACTCGCGAGGTCATCGTAGTCGACGAGAGCAAGTTGTCGCCGCGATTGGGGACCAACCACGTCCTGCCGATTGAAGTGCTTCCCTTCGGATGGAAGTCGCAGACACGCTTCCTGGAATCGCTGGGGGCGAAATACGTTGTTCGTCAGCGACCAGATGGTCAGGACTATCACACGGATCAGGGCAATCTCATTCTCGACTGCGATTTTGGACCGATCGCCGACGCCGCGAAACTGGCGATCGCGCTGGAGCACAGAGCCGGCATCGTGGAACATGGTTTGTTTCTGGGCTTGACCCACAATGTGGTAGTCGCAGGTTCCGAGGGTGTTCGTGAACTGACCAATGACTATTCGACTTAAACTTGCCAGGGATCTGCTGTTCGAATTGAAAACGTTGCAGTCTCTCTGACCATCAATGCCGCCATCCAAAAAGCCGGTCGCACCGCAACCCCCAACCAGAGCTGAAACTGATCGCCTTGCAGCGGCCACGGCAGGTACCAAGCCGTGGAGGTTGTGGGGGGCGTACCTGAGTGAGCGCCAGTGGGGCACCGTCCGGGAGGACTACAGCGCCGACGGCTCGGCGTGGGAATACTTAACCCACGACCATGCACGTAGCCGTGCGTATCGCTGGGGCGAAGATGGAATCGCCGGCTTTTGCGACGAGAAAGAAACGCTCTGCCTGGCGATTGCATTGTGGAATGGCAAGGATCCGATTCTGAAAGAGCGGCTGTTCGGGCTGACGAACGCGCAAGGGAACCACGGCGAAGATGTCAAAGAGATGTATTACTACCTCGACGCCACCCCCACCTGCTCGTACGCGCGAATGCTGTACAAGTACCCGCAGGCCGCCTATCCCTATCAGCAGATCATCGACGAAAACCACAAGCGCGGATTGAATGATCGCGAGTATGAAGTGATGGACACCGGCATCTTTGCCGGCGATCGCTATTTCGATGTTTTCGTGGAGTACGCCAAGGGCGATGTCGAAGACATTCTGATGCGGATCACGGTCTACAATCGCGGGCCCGAAACCGCCTCCCTGGCTCTGCTGCCGCATGTCTGGTTTCGCAACACCTGGAGTTGGGGACGCGACCCGCACCGGCCGGAATTGTCGCAGACAGCGCCGGCGCGTCTGCAAGCCACGCATCATTGCCTCGGCAAGTTTCAACTGGACTTCGACACTCCGGAAGAATTTCTATTCACCGAAAACGAAAGCAATGCGTACCTGCTTTTCAACTCTGGCCCGGCCGAGGGCTATTTCAAAGACGCTTTTCACGAATACGTAGTGCGAGGCGCAAAGACTGCCGTGAATCCCGCAAAGAAGGGCACCAAGGCGGCGGCGCTTTACAGGCTTAACATCGCGTCCGGCGCGAGCGCAACGATGCGAATGCGGATGCGGCCGAATCCCGCCACCACCGACGCATTCGCCGACTTCGATCAAATCTTTGCAGATCGAATGCGCGAAGCCGACGAGTTCTACAACGATGTGCACGCCGGTGTCGACAATGAAGACGCGCGGCGAGTACAGCGCCAGGCGCTGGCCGGCATGATATGGAACCGGCAGTGCTATCACTACAACGTCTATGACTGGCTGCAGGGAGATCCAGGTCAGCCTCCGCCGCCAGAGCAGCGCCAGAGCGGACGAAACAGCGATTGGCAGCACCTGAACAGCGATGAGGTGCTTTCCATGCCGGACAAATGGGAGTATCCCTGGTTCGCGGCGTGGGACTTAGGCTTCCACTGCGTCACGCTTTCGCTGGTCGACCCGGAATCGGCGAAGCGCCAGCTCATTCTGCTGGGCCGCGAGTGGTACATGCACCCTAACGGACAGTATCCCGCCTACGAGTGGAACTTCGGCGATGTCAATCCGCCAGTCCACGCCTTTGCCGCCTGGCAAATCTATCGGCTCGAGCAGTTGCGCACCGGGAAAGGGGACCGCAAATTCCTGGAGGGAATGTTCCTCAAGCTGATGCTCAACTTCATGTGGTGGGTGAACCGCGAAGATGCGCAGGGGCGAAATATCTTCCAGGGCGGGTTTCTCGGGCTCGACAATATTGGAGTATTTGATCGCTCTGAACCGCTGCCGACCGGCGGCACGGTCAATCAATCCGACGGAACAGCATGGATGGCGATGTATGCGCTGAACCTAATGCGCATTGCCCTGGAGTTGGCGCGGGAAGATCACATCTACGAAGACGCCGCCAGCAAGTTCTTCGAGCATTTCCTCTATATCTCGCGATCGATGTCTGACATTGCGGGACAGGGTATCGGGTTGTGGGACGAAACCGACAGTTTCTACTACAGCGTTCTCAGCCTGCCCACAGGACAGAACGTTCCGATACGCATTCGCTCCATGGTTGGGTTGATCCCGCTGTTCGCGGTCGAGGTCATCGAGCAGGAGATGCTTGAGATCATGCCGAATTTTCGCGAGCGGCTCACGTGGTTCCTGGAGAAGCGGCCGGACCTGGCATCGCTGGTTTCGCGCTGGCGCGAGCCGGGCTCGCAGAGCCGCCGTCTTTTGGCCCTGGCGCGTGTCTTCCGCATGAAAAGCATCCTGGCGCGAATGCTGGATGAGAACGAATTCCTGTCGCCATACGGAATCCGGGCGCTTTCGAAGTACCACCTGGAGCATCCCTACGTGGTCAACCTCAACGGCGCCCACTATGAAGTGGACTACGATCCCGCGGAGTCACGGTCGCGCATTTATGGCGGAAATTCAAACTGGCGCGGTCCAATCTGGATGCCGGCCAACTATCTCATCGTCGAGAGCCTGCGACGCTTTTATGACTATTACGGGGACGAGTTCAAGGTCGAGTGCCCAACCAATTCGGGCAAGTATCTGACATTGTGGGAGGTGGCGGAAGAGCTTGCCTGCCGCTTGATGAAGCTGTGCTTGCGCGACGATCAGGGCCGTCGCGCGTCATTCGGTGATGATCTAAAACAGCAATCCGACCCGAACTTCCGCGATTACCTGCAGTTTTACGAGTATTTCCATGGCGACAATGGCCGCGGAATGGGCGCCAATCACCAGACCGGCTGGACCGGTTTGATCGCGAACCTGATCGCCGAGCACGGCCAAGCCCGCAAAATCAATCCCGACAAGTAAGCTCCCCTAGTTCTTGAACAGATCTGCCCACGAACTATCCAGATTGTCCCAGCGGTCGCGCTCCAGCCAGTTGCTTTGCGAGTCAGGCAGGTAGAGCACGCCGTGACCTTGCGGGCACATCATTTCAGTGCCTGACCAATCCAGCAGGACGTGCCCGGGTGCGCCGACTTGAACCGGAGTTCCCAGTCGCAGCAGGCAAATACGGCAGCGCTTCTGCTGATCGCGAATCGCCCACGATAACGGGGCGATGGAGAGGATGAGGAAGAGCCACAAGGCAACGCCGTTGGTCATCGGCTGTACCGATCCGAAGACGAAGACGGACATCCACCGCAAGCTGGTCCATGCAAGCAAACCGCTGAAGGCCAGCAGCAGAACGGTCTTTGCGATCAGGAAGAGCCACCAGCGCAGGCGATCACGTCTGGTCAACGGTGCGCGTCCTACGCCGGTACTGAATCGCGCATAAACGATTAGCATGGCCGACGCAACGGCCATTAAGAGGAACAGCAAATAGGAACTGCCGTACCTGCGAAGCTCCGCTCTGCCGGAGGTAACCGTGAGCAGGGAAGCGGGCAGGATGTAGCCGGCGTTTTCTGTGCGGTCAACCAGGTCAAATTCCACCTGGTGTGTGGTCGCTCCGGGCACAATTCGAGCCACCGCCCCAATGCGCTCTACGAAATTGGTGAAGGAAGGCGTGCCGGCATCAAGCATTGTCCATACGGAGATCTCCGGTGAGAGCAGATAGAAATCACGCGGCAAGACGCCGATGATTTGCCGCGGTATGCCGTCTACCGTTGCCTCGCGGCCAATGATGGAAGGGTCGCTATGGAACTGCAGGCGCCAGATCTCGTGGCTGAGGACGATGCAGCCGCTGCATCCGTTGTCATCGCCCGCGTGGAAAGTGCGGCCCAGGTTCGCCCGGAGTCCCAGGACCTGGAAAAAATCCGGGGCAACCTGCGCCGACAGCACGGGCAAGCTTCGCTGTGGCGCTTCCAACTTGCTGGCTCCCCATGAGAATGCGCCTACGTCGCTCACGTACTTGCTGCCCTTCCAGACCGCGGCGAGCTCCAGCAGAGTCTCTGACCGCACCCGCCGGAACTTGCCGTTAAGACTGATGACGCAAACATGATCCGGATCCGGAATGGGTGAAGAGATGAGCGCGCGAAGCTGGGGAACGATTCCGCTGATCAAGATCAAGAGGACGACCCCGGCGCTCAAAGCAACGAGAGGAAGAGAGGGAGAGCGGAGTAGATGGTCGCGACGCCGTCGGAATTCCTGCTGCTCGAAACGTACCCAGAATGCGGCCGGAAAGGCGCTCCAGCAAAAGCGTGCCAGCTCTAGTTTATGTTCGCGGGTAAGCTGGTTGGTCTCTGCCAGGAACTGGCACCAATGCCACACCTGGCGATTGGAGTTCAGGCGCCAAATGGATCTTTGACGCGCCGGCACAATCCAACTCGCCAGCCAAATGATCGAGCGGGCGACGAGAAACATTCGTTGTGCCGGCTGAGGCGCGCGCATAAAGACTCACACAGTGAGATGACGAAAATGGCCGGTAGTCGCTAGAAAGATTTCTACATCCTCCGGATTTCGAGCTGGTGCTGAACTGGGGTTGAAGCAGGGAAAAGAGAAGTCAAGTCCGAACTCCCATGGCTGCTTGTTCGCGCGATTAAGGAGCATCGTCATCTTGTTGAAACGATGGGCATGAGTGCCGTAATCAGTTCTTGCAAAACTCTTCCTTTGAAGGTATAAGCGAGTCATTCTCTCAGTCGCAATGTGGGTCCGCTGAACCAGAGGCGAGTCGGCGCTCGCTTAGAGTTCAGGTCATTGAGTTGATCGAAGTGTGGCCAGCCCGGCGTCATCGATAGCCGGTTCTGCAAAGTGGGAAAGAAGTCGCCGCCAACGTTTCACCCTATAGCCAAGCTGTACTCAGGTCCATGAATTCGCAAATGACGGGTTGCGAACGCCAAAATTCGATTTTGCGCACTTGGGCCTCACGCACTTGCGGCCGCTGGGCCGGTGTGGGTGCACTGCAATTCATCGGCGTCAGTATGGCCTTCGCCAGCCCGCAAGGTCCCTCATCAACGCCTTCGATTTTTGACCCGGCTTCCACTCCGGCGCACGCAATCTATCACCTGTCATTGTTTGTGCTGGCGATCTGCACGGGAATCTTTCTGGTCGTTTTCTCGCTGATCGTGTATGCCGCGACAAAATACCGGCGTCGCGCGAGCGATGACGATTGCGAGCCTCCGCAGGTCTATGGCAGCAATCAGGTGGAGCTTGCGTGGACGGTTATCCCCGTAATGATCGTCGTGGTGCTGTTCCTGGCTTCTGCCCGGGTGATCCATGCCGTCGAAGATGCACAACTTCCATCGAATGCCACTGAAGTCACGGCTACCGGACACCAGTTCTGGTGGGAATTCGAGTATCCGAAATACGGGTTTGTTACCGCAAATGAGTTGCACGTTCCGGTCAGCGCGAATGGGCAATCGCTGCCGACACACATCATGTTGCTCTCTGCTGACACCGATCACAGCTTCTGGGTGCCGCAACTGGCGGGGAAGACGGACCTAATCCCGAATCGCCGAAACGAGATGTGGATTGAGCCGCATGAGGTGGGGACCTACGTCGGGCAGTGTGCTCAGTATTGCGGCACTCAGCACGCCAAGATGCTGCTGAACGTGGTGGTGCAGTCGCCGGAGGATTTTGAGCGCTGGGTGGAACAACAGAAAGCGCCGGCGGCAATGTTGGATCAGGTGGCCGCGGGGCGCAGAGTATTCGAAACCAACGCCTGCATGAATTGCCACACAATCACAGGAACGGCGGCAAACGGCAGATTCGGGCCTGACCTGACGCACCTGATGAGTCGCAAGACGATTGCGTCAGGTGCTGCGCCAAACGATGAGAAAAACCTGCGACTCTGGGTGAAAGAACCCGACGCAATCAAGCCGGGCTGTCTGATGCCCGCAATGCAATTGGATGATCACGATCTCGACTCGCTGGTCGCGTACCTGATGAGTTTGCAGTAGCCGGAGAAACTGATGGCCGATGCGCATCCCTTAGTGCCGCCGCTAGTGCTGTCGCCGGACGCCGCTGGTTCGCGGCCGCTGGTGCAGGTGTTGCACGACTGGGTGATTACGGTCGACCACAAGAAGCTGGGGCTGATGTATTTCAGCTACGGCATTTTCTTTCTGGTAGTTGGCGGTATCGAAGCCGCCATCATGCGCGCGCAATTAGCCGTCGCCAACAACCACTTAGTCTCGCCTGAGACGTTCAATCGGCTGTTTACCATGCATGGCACGACGATGATTTTCTTCGCGGCCATGCCCATCGTGTTCGGCTTCGCGAATTACTTAGTGCCGCTGATGATCGGCGCGCGGGACATGGCTTTCCCGCGACTCAATGCGTGGAGCTTCTGGATGAGCGCCTTCGGTGGTCTCATTCTCTACTTCAGCTTCATTGGCGGCTTCGGTCTTTACGGCGCGGGTAGCGCCCCTGATGTCGGCTGGTTCGCCTATGCCCCGCTGACCTCGCCGTCCTTCTCTGTAGGACACAGCACTGACTATTGGATCATCGGCCTGCTGGTCAGCGGCTTTGGGAGCATCGGAACTGCGCTGAATGTATTGACCACGACATTTACCATGCGCTGTCCGGGGATGACGCTGAAGCGCATGCCCCTGCTGGTTTGGATGAACTCGGTGAGCATGTTCCTGGTGCTGGTAGCGGTCTCGCCGCTGACGGCGGCGCAGATCATGCTGCTCATCGATCGCTATCTGGGCGGCCATTTTTTTGACACGCAGGCTGGCGGCTCAGCGGTCATCTGGATGCACTTCTTCTGGATCTTCGGGCATCCGGAGGTCTACATCCTCGTCCTGCCGGCGTTCGCCATCATCTCGGAAGTCATCCCTGTTTTTTCGCGCAAGCCCATCTTTGGCTATTCGATTATGGTGGCGGCGACGATCGCGATCGGGTTCATCAGCCTCGGCGTTTGGGCCCATCACATGTTCACCATCGGCATGACCTCGTATGCCAACGCGTTCTTTGTTGCTTCGACGTGCGCCATCGCGGTCCCGACAGGAATTAAGATTTTCAATTGGCTGGGAACGATGTGGGGCGGCAAGATCCGCTATTCCGTCGCGATGCTCTTCTGCGTTGGGTTCCTGTGCCAGTTCCTGATCGCCGGTTTGACCGGCATCATGCTGGCCGTGGCGCCTTTCGACTGGCAGTTAGGCAACTCCTACTTTGTGGTAGCCCATTTCCACTACGTGATTCTGGGCGGCATTGTGATGGCGGTATTTGCCGGCGTGTACTACTGGTATCCGAAAGTTACCGGCAAAATGCTGAATGAGACGCTCGGCAAATGGCACTTCTGGCTGTTCGTCATCGGCTTCCACCTCACCTTCGACTTCATGCATATACCCGGCCTACTGGGGATGCCGCGTCGTATTTACACCTATGACGCCAGTCGCGGCTGGGAGATCTGGAACCTGATCGTCTCCGTGGGCGTGATTTTTCAAATACTCGGGATTCTGTTCTGGGTCGTGGACCTGATCTGGACGCATTTCAAGGGCGCGCCCTCAGGAAGCGATCCTTGGGATGCCTGGACATTGGAGTGGCATACGACTTCTCCACCGCCGGATTACAACTTCGCTGAGATTCCAGTCATAAGAAGCCGCCGGCCGTTATGGGATTTGAAACATCCGGAAGATCCCGACTGGAAGTATGAGTGAGAGTAATGTGCCATATTGTGGTACAGATTTTTTGAAAGGAAAATTGTCTTGGCAGCAGCGACCATAACCGTGCCTCAGTCCGAAATGCCGCTGGACGCGAGTTACCGCGGGAAAGTGGGGATGTGGTGCCTGATTATCGCGGAGTCTGCGATCTTCAGCATCTTCGTGGTCGCTTATCTGTATTACGCGGGCAAGAGCATCAGCGGTCCTACGCCGGCACAAGTGCTCGACGTTCCCTGGTTTAATTCGATTTGCCTTTTTTCCAGCAGCCTGACGATTCTGCTGGCGGAAAAGGCGCTCGAGCACGGAAACATCAAGCGATTTGGTCTGTTCTGGTTCTTGACGCTCGCCCTGGGAGTGATTTTCCTCATTGGTACCGGTCGCGAGTGGTATCGCCTGATCTATCACGATGGCCTGACGATCAGTACAAACCTGTTTGGCACAACGTACTACTCGCTTGTGGGACTACATGCGTTCCACGTCACTGTGGGTGCGATCGGGTTGACGTTAATCCTGCTGTTTACCCTTTTCGGAGCGGTGAAGCAGGAACATGCCCCAAAGGTAACGGTATTTGCGATGTACTGGCATTTCGTGGATGCCATTTGGGTAGTGGTGTTGTCGGTGGTGTATTTCATCGCGCGATAGCTCATGAGTGGACAAAAACAACAAGACGTCAGTTCCCCACCGCAAGGCGTAGTGATGCCTCAGCCAACCGCGTGGCCATTTTGCCTGGCGCTCGGAAGCGCTCTGACGTTCACGGGAATGCTGACTGACGTCTCGGTCAGCGTCCTTGGAGCAATTCTCTCGATCTGCGGCATGGTGGGCTGGTTTCGGCAGGTGCTGCCGCATGAACATCATGAGGTGGTCCCGGTCGAGGCTGAAGAGCCCCCGCGCGTAGTTCCTCCGAGGAAAGTCATGCGGCTCGAAGTAGCCGAGGAGATTCATCGTGCCTGGGTTCCGCTGAGAACGTACCCGGTTACAGCAGGTATCAAGGGAGGATTGGCGGGCGGCGTTGCCATGGCAATTTTCGCGGCGATTTACGGTATCGCCGCACATCACAGCATCTGGTATCCGATCAACCTTCTTGCGGGAAGCCTTTACGCCCCGTCGGCGACTCCCACAGTGGAGGAGATGCTGCACTTCCGCTTGGGCTGGTTTTTATTCGCTTGCGCGATGCACCTAACCATGTGCCTGCTTGTGGGACTTCTTTATGGAGCGATGTTGCCCCTTTTGCCGCGGCGTCCTATCGTTCTGGGGGGCCTCATCGGACCGCTACTTTGGACGGGCTTGCTCTACCACGTCATTGGTTATGTGAATCCGCTGCTGGATGAGCGTATCAACTGGTGGTGGTTTGCTGTCTCGCAAGCAGCGTTTGGAATCGTAGCCGGACTGGTTGTAGCGCGGCAAAACAAGGTCTTGACCGCAGAAAACCTGCCTTTGGCATTGCGCGCAGGAATCGAGGCGCCGGGCTTGATGCATGAGCGTGACCACGAGGACCAGCGATGAGAGCGCGCCTGGCCTGCGGATCTGTGTTGCTGCTGCTGATCGCGACAGTCGGCTGCAATCTGCCTGGCAAGCCCACTCCCGCAGACATCGTGCCTCGGCCCACAGACGTCCTCGACCCTGTAGTTCTCTACAGCCAAAATTGTGCCGGGTGTCATGGCGCTGACGGCACACACGGGCCTGCGCCGCCCATCGGCGACCCGGTTTATCTGGCGATCGTCGACGATCAGTCGCTGCGAAACACGATTTCGAAGGGCCGCGTTGGTACGCCGATGTCCGCCTTTGCCCAGAGTGAGGGCGGCATGCTGACGGATAAGCAGGTCGACGCTATCGTTCAGGGCATGCGGCAGCGATGGGGAAAGCCGGATGCCTTGCAGGGCGTGACGCCTCCTCCTTATGCGGCAAAGGCTTCCGGAAATACGCAGCAGGGAACCGCAGTATTTGCGACCTTCTGCGCTTCGTGTCATGGAACTGACGGCAAGGGTTCTGCAAAGGTCGGCTCCATCGTGAATCCAAGTTATCTCAGCCTGATTACCGATCAAGGTTTACGGACCGTTGTCATCACCGGCAGGCCGGACTTTGATGCGCCGGATTGGCGAAACAACGTTCCTGGTCGTCCCATGACCGACCAGCAGATCACAGACGTTGTTGCCTGGTTGGCTTCGCGACGGCCTGCCAATGCCGCTACGGCAAGACCTGCAGCGGTGAATTCTTCAATGCCCGGAGGGCGGCAGTGAGCGAGCGCGACGTTTCCCGAAGACAGTTCTTCGTCAAGCTAGGAGTTTTTTTGAACGCGTGCGCAGGCATTGTTCTCGCGGTGCCTCTCGTCGGCTATCTGCTGGGTCCTATGTTGCGTGCGGAGGGCGGCCGCTACCGCGAATGGATCGATCTAGGGGAACTGGACGAGTTTCCTGAAGGCCAAACGCGGCTGGCGAAATACAAGAATCCCATCTCCAACGCGTGGGATGGCGAGACCGACAACATCCCCTGCTGGGTCCGCCGGGTTCAGGGCGATTCGTTTCAAGTGTTCGCGATCAACTGTGCCCATCTTGGATGTCCGGTGCGCTGGTTCCCGCAGTCCGGGTTGTTCATGTGTCCTTGTCATGGGGGCGTGTATTACCAGGACGGATCGCGTGCCTCAGGTCCTCCCGAACGTGGGCTCTTCCAGTATGAGTACAAAGTTGACGGCAGCCACCTGATGATCAAGGCGGGAGAACTGCCGACTCTGTCCACCAGCGCAAGCCTGCAGAAGAGGAGCAACCAATGCGAAGGCTGATCGCGCGCGTGGGCGACTGGTTTGAGCAGCGCCTCAAGGTCGGCGTGACTATTCGCGAAGTGTCGACGCATCCTGTGCCGCGCAAATCAGCCAGCTGGTTCTATGTCTTCGGCAGCGCGGCGCTGACCGTCTTCATCCTGCAGATCTTCACCGGGATCATGCTCGCCCTGATCTACGTGCCTTCCGCCGGGCAAGCGTGGAACAGTCTGCAGTACCTGAATCACGGAGTGCCGCTGGGGTGGTTCCTGCGTGGGGTGCACGGCTGGGGATCGAACTTCATGATCGCCATCGTGCTGATCCACATGATCCAGGTGACCCTGTTCGGCGCTTACAAGTTCCCGCGCGAGCTGACGTGGATTGTCGGCGTGTTCTTATTGCTGATGACGCTGGGCATGGCGTTCACCGGTCAGGTGATGCGTTTCGATCAGGACGCCTATTGGGGACTCGGCATCGGCGCTTCGATCTGTGGGCGAGTACCGTTCATCGGGGCCCAAGTTGTGCATCTGCTGCTGGGCGGACCGATCATCGCCGGAGACACCTTATCCCGTTTCTTTGCGCTGCATGTATTCGTCATTCCCGGGCTGCTGCTCGCGTTTGTGTCGCTGCATCTGCTGATGGTGCTGAAGCTGGGCATCAACGAATGGCCAATGCCCGGTCGCATTGTGCGCCGCTCTACGTACGTGCAGGAGTACGAAGAGATGACGCACAAAGACGGCCTGCCCTTCGTTCCTGCCGCCGTCTGGAAAGACATGATCTTCGCGGCTGTCATCATCTTCAGTGTGATGGCCTGCGCGGCATACTTCGGTCCGTTTGGACCGAGCGGTCAGCCCGATCCCACTATCGTACAAACCATTCCTAAGCCGGATTTCTTCTTCCAGTGGTTGTACGCCTTGCTGGCATTCCTGCCTCCAGCGATGGAGACACCCGCGCTGCTGATTGGTCCGGTCGTCATCATCGGCTTTCTCGTTCTGCTGCCGTTCTTCGCCGGAGAAGGCGAGAAGAGTTGGAAGCGCCGCCCCATAGCCGTGGTGACAATTCTGCTGACCGCAGTCGCTCTCGGCACCCTGACACACCTCGCCGGGTACACTCCGTGGAGCCCGATCATGAACGCGTGGAGCGGCGACCCGGTTCCGGTCAAATACCTGAATGGCCGCTCACCATTGGAGCGGCAAGGCGCGGCTGTGTTCCAGGAGAAGCAGTGCCGGAACTGTCATGCTATCGGCGGCACGGGCGGAGAGCGCGGACCAGCGCTGGACAGCGTTGCGTTACGCAAGACCCACGCTCAACTGGTGCGCCAGGTGGTGCAGGGCGGCGGCAACATGCCGGCCTATGGCAAGAACCTGAATCCGGCGGAGGTCGATGCGCTGGTATCGTTCCTCGACACTCTCCACCCGGCCAACCAGCCGCCTGCGCGTGACGCAGCGCGACAGATCTCAGACCAGACGCAACACTTCGCTGTCGGGAATTCCACCGGCGAAAAGAAATAAGCGCGCTTCGAAGTTTTCAGGTTGTGACTCTCCTCACCGCGTCGTGTGACTACTCTGCCAGACATCGTCCTGGTTTTTCGTCAGAGTGTAAGAGGAGCGCGCTGCCGATCGTAACGCGGCGCGCAGGAAATTGTTGCTGGCCATGGCATTACGTCTGGATTACCTTTCTTGTCTTCTGACCATCGTCTCCACTGTCCTTGTCGGCCGCCGTATGTGGCAGGGCTGGGTCATCGCCTCCGCCAACAGCGCGATCATTTGCGTGATTGCGTTCCGCACCGCCCAGCTTGGCTTTGTGCCGGCCAACGTTTTCTGTCTGGCCCTCTACGGCTACAACATCGCGAAATGGAAATCGACGAGCTAGGACGCCGCGCCCCGACACGTGCATGGCATTCCGTCAGCAATATTGAGTTGCGCACATGCAGGCGCGAATTTCGAATAAGATTGAGATCGCGGTTAGTGGCAGGCGCAGCAAATCATTACCGAGGTGATCTATGTCGGAACCGAGTTATGACGAACTGAAAGCAAAGCTGGCGGAGTTGGAGAAGCAGGTCCAGGGCAGAAAACGCGGAGCCCTTGATTTTAAGGTCAGCGAGAAAGGCGGCGTCAGTGTGTATGGATTGGGCCGCTTCCCGGTGACGCTTTATTACGAGCAGTGGATACGATTGCTGGAGCAGGCCGATCAGATTCGCGAGTTCCTCGAAGAGAACAAAGGTAATCTCAAGATGAAGAACGCGGAAGGCTAGTGCCTCGTCGTCCAGAGTTTCAGTTCTAGTTTACTGTGCGCTGGCCTGCTGACCCTGCTGCATTTTTGCAACGTCCTCGCGCACACGGTCGGCACGAGGTCCCTTAGGCTCCTCCTGCAGGAAGATCTGGAATTGCGCCAGAGCCTGCTGGGTCTGGTTTTCCTGTTGATAAGACCGGGCTGCAATATAGTGTACGAACGAAGCGTGGTCCGGTCCCAAGGAATGGGCCTGCAGCGCGTTAGATATGGCCGCATCGAAGTGGCGGTTGATGTACTGGGCGTAAGCAAGAAGCATGAGAATCTCAGGATTTTCAGGATCAGACACCGATGCCTTTTGCAGCAACGCCTCGGCTTTTACCGGGTCTTTCTGACGCAGGCTTAGTTTTCCATAATTGACCAACGCCGGGGCAAAGTGCCCGTCCAACTCCACCGCCTTGCTGAGAGCCTCCTCCTCTTTGGGGATGTCGTCGATTTTGTCGTAGAGCACTCCAAGATTGTTGTAAGCGGTAACGTACTGCGGGGCGAGCGCGACCGCCTTCTCCAGGTGCTCCTGCGCTTTCTTCCAGTTGTGTTCGGCCATCGCATCGTTGGCCTTGTCAACTTCCTTCCTGGCTTTATCGGGGACGTTCAGGTCTGCTGCCGATACCATCGGTGAGTGGCCGGAGAGCGGTTTCGCTACCACCGTGTTCTCAACGCGATTCACCACGACGTATTGGGACTGCGTCATCTTACGGCTGTCCACCTCAAATTGATCGCTGACAGTCTGTTGAATTCCCTCACCGCTGACCTCGACATGGTATTCGCCAATTTCGACGCCCAGGAACTGGGCCTCGCCAATGTCATTGGTGTACGTGGTCATGATGATGTTGCTGCTGGACCCGCTCATCAGTTGGACTAGCAGGTGCGGACCAGCATTGCGCTCGTCTGGAAATACGACCCGCACATGCACGTTGCCGAAGTTGCCGATGGCAGAGCCCGCCGTAGAGCCTCTCATTTGCGCTTGTGCGGCGGTGACCAGCACGGCGAGAACTACGGGAGCGAAATAATGCAGGCGTGACATACCGACCTCCCCACAATCGCAGTGAAAGACTGCGGCCATCGTGAGTAGCGGGCTGGTGGCCGACTCGTGAGGCTGATTCTATACCCGTCCAAGGCACCTGAATTCCAGAAGATTGTCAAATTTTCGTGCCCGATGATCGACAACCGACATGCTCAGATCTCTTTGCGTCCCCAAAAGACAAACGCCCCGGCTGCCCGGAGCGTCTGTTCGGTACTATTTGCGGATTGAATCAGCTATGCACCAGTTTGTGGACGAGCGCACATTTTGCCGCCGCAGCAGCTCTTGCCTTCCTTCTTCGAAATAGTGCCGCATTTCCCGTCTGTACAGCAGCCCATCTTGCCACTTGCGTCTTTGGACATCATCGGACAAGCTTTGCCGTCTTTGCCTTTGCAGCAATCGGATCCGCCAGACGCGCAGCACTTCGCGTCCTTGCCGCAACATGCCATCTTCTTTCCATCGGCCTGATCATGGTTACAGCAGGCGCAGGTTTTAGCCGTGTTGTCTCCGGTAGTCGGAGGATTTTGGGTCGTGTTCTGTGCCATAAGACCCAGAGCCATAAGTAAGGTGCTTGCGATTAAGAGTGCTTTCGATTTCATTTGTCTTTCCTCAGAAACCTTCTGGTTGCGCGGACCACCGCCCGCGGGGTCTGGAGTGCCGGGCTCGATCAGGCTTGCCCGAATATTGCGCAACGCACCGTCTAGATTCTGAGATCGGTTTTGAGGTCAAACACTGCCTTTGTGGAGGCAGAGGAAGAAGCGTGGCTCAGGCGATGCGTCTGTAGCTGTGATGACGTTATTCTGTCGATTGGCGCGCTCGTTCCGATTACGGGTGCTTTGTTGGAACTGGCCAGAAAGGGAAGGCGAGGAATCGGCTGCTGACTGATCTTGCAGCAGTCATGCTTACACACGACCTTAACCATCGTTATCGGCGGCAGCGGCAGTGCCGTCTCAGGCTGGGGACAGCAGGAATGCGCTCCACTCGTCACGCGAGACGCTTGCTGCGCGTGCATGGCGATAGCCTGGCACGCATGTACTGGAGCCGAAGAGACGTTCGCCGCCGGCAGCATCTCCGCCCACAAGAGCAGGGCGAGAGCCAAGCTGAAGGAAATCGCTTTGTGCTTCTCCCGGATCATGGCCTGCAACTATTGTTCCGGGGCCGGTGGCGCTCAGTCTGTGATTTGCGTCACGAATTGAACTTCTTCGCGCGCTGACGTTAGCGATGATGCAGGGCAGTCGAATGCGTCAATCGGGCAGTGCTTCAAGTGGTTGCGAAACGACCCAGGAAAGGCGGCACCGAGGCTTCTGGCGAAAAAGTTGTAGCTCAGGTCGGCGGATGTCGGAGCGTCGACTTCAGCTGACCGCTGGAGCCGTCACTGTTGATGGATGTTCGGCACGAACAAATTCTTCGGTCTCGCGAAGAATTTGCGTCACCAGTTCAGGTGAAGACGCTTCGCAGTAGATGCGCAGAAGCGGCTCGGTACCCGAGGCTCGTACCAGTACCCATGCTTCGGCGCCATTGCCATTCGTCGGAGCATCGAGGAAGAACTTCACACCGTCAAGTGTCCCGACCTGGCGTACTTTGAAGCTGCCAATCTGGTCTGGCTTTTCGTAGGCACGCCGCATCGCATCGTCCTTGACGGCATTGTCGAGATGCAGATCGATGCGGCCATAGTGATGCTCGCCGTACTCGCGCTGCAGATCGCGGACGAGGTCGCCGAGCGGCTTGCCCTCTTCGGCCATGATGTTGGCCAGCAGGAGCGAATTCAGAAGGCCATCGCGTTCGGGCAAATGGCGACGGATGCCAATGCCCCCAGACTCCTCGCCCCCAATCAGAATGTCGCGTTCGAGCATGAGATCGCAGATGTACTTGAAGCCGATGCCGCACTCATGCAGCTTGCGGCCATACTTCGCGGCAATGCGGTCGAGCATGCGTGTGGTATTGAACGCGCGAACAATCTCCCCCGGCCACTTTTTGCGCTTGAGGAGCCACTCCAGAATGACCGCGTAGCACTTGTGAGCGTCAACAAAACTCCCGTCTTCCGCAACAGCGCCCAACCGATCGGCATCGCCATCGGTCGCCATGCCTGCCTGACACTCCTGCGCAACCACGGTTTGCTGCAACAGAGAAATGTGCGGCAGGATCGGCTCGGGGTTGATCCCGGGAAACAGCGGATTCAACTCACCGCGAATCTCGACATGGTTAATGCCATGCTGGGCGAAAATGCCTTTAAGCACGCCGCGGCCGGCGCCGTACATTACATCGATCGCGAATTTGAAGTCGGCTTTCTTAATGGCTGCCAGGTCGACGAAAGCGGTGATCGCCGCGATGTAAGGTGTCTTAAAGTCGGTGATCGTGACACTGCCGCCCTTGCGCTCCAGCCGCGGCGACTCGAGTTCGTTCTCGATGGCGCGCATGATCGCGGGCGTTCCGGAGCCGCCATAGTTTGCCTTGTACTTAACACCATTCCAATTGAAGGGATTGTGGCTGGACGTAATCATCACGCCGCCGGCAGCGCCCAGATTCTTCACTGCATAGGACAGCGCTGGAGTTGGTGTGTAGTCATCCGACAGGCGCACTGCAATGCCAGCGCCCGCCAGCACTTCCGAGATGATTTCAGCGGCCCGCCTGGAAGCGAACCGGGTGTCGTAACCAACGACCAAACCTTTGCTGACGTCCTCGTTCTGGTGGACGTAGATTGCCATGGCGTTGCCGACGCGGCGAACATTATCAAAGGTAAAATCGTCGGCGATGATGCCGCGCCATCCGTCAGTTCCGAACTTGATCTGCGTTGCCATTGATGATTGCTTTCGTCCGTGAATTGAGCCGGCTTACACTAGCCGCTTCATCTTTTTCTCGTCGAGATACTTCACGATCTTGCCCACATCCTGCGAGTGTTCCCGCGTGGTGATGAGCAGAGCATCGTCGGTCTCAACCACCACAAGATTCTCAACGCCCACCGCAGCGACAAACTTGCCTTTCACGTCGATGAAGTTCCCCGTCGCATTCAACGTGAAACTCTGATTGGCTGAGATGACGTTTGCGCCATCCTTGTTGCCGGAGCTTCGGTGTTCGTAAAGCGCGGTCCACGAGCCGAGGTCGTTCCAGCCGAAACTCGCCGGTATGCAGTAGATGCCGGACTTCCCTTCACCCTTGGCGGAACGCGGCTCCAGGACTGCGTAGTCTACGCTGATGTTCTCGCACTGGGGATACAGCTTCGCGAAAGTCTTCTCGAACTTGCGAGTGCCGTAGCTCGCGGCGATTTCCTGCAGAAGGGGCGCAGTCTTGGGCAGATGCTCGTTCAGTGCGTCCGCCAGAGTACCTGCTCCCCAGATGAACATCCCGCTGTTCCAGAAGTAATTGCCGGCCTTTACGAATTGCTCGGCGACATCGGCGGTTGGCTTCTCGGTGAAACGCTTCACCTGCAGAACGATTTTTCTCAGTTTGAATCTCCGGCTTCGATATAGCCGTAGCCTGTTTCCGGGCGAGTCGGCTTGATGCCAATGACCACAATGTTCGCGCCTTGCGCAGCGATTTCCGTTGCCCGCTGAATGTCTTCGCGAAAGCGTTTTTCCTGGAGGATAACGTGGTCGGACGGAAACAAGCCAATGACGGCGTTCGGATCGAGCCTGGCGAGCAAAAAGGCAGCGAGCCCAATCGCTGGAGCGGTGTTTCTGCCGACCGGTTCGGCCAGGACGTGATGCTTGTCGAGCTTCTTCAGTTGACGCAGGATCGGCGAGCGCAGGTCCTCGTTCGTGATCACCCAGAACTGCTTGTCTTTGGCCAGCGGCTGAAGGCGTTCCACCGTCTCTTGGATCATGCTCCTTTTGCTGTTGAGCGGCAGGAGTTGCTTGGCCATCCGCTTACGGCTTAACGGCCAGAAGCGAGTGCCGCGACCACCGGCGAGAATGACGGGATAAAACTTGATTTTTGTGGAATTGGGTGCCAATACGAAATCCTTTTGTTCACCACAGAAGCACAGAGTGCACGGAGGTTTCTCGAACCTTAAATTGTATCAACAGGCGGCCAATAGGCCCGGGGGCTCAGGAATGTACGGCTTTGGGCAGCTTTCGACAGTCATACTGGGCTTGCTCAATTCCCAGTTTTATCCGTGATCTCGGCGCCTCGGTGGTGAACCAGCCCTTTCTGTGCGCCGGCGGATTGCGTCAGCTCAGCATGCGGCTCCGCCACGGGACCTATGGGCAGCGACATGCGCATGATGTCAATGTCCCACTGCGGACGAATGCCGTACTCCTTCACGCATGCTGGGATGACGACCGCCTCGCCCGTTGCGAAGCTGACCGGTTCCATGCCATCCGACTCCACCACCCCTGCCCCATTCACCGCGACCACAACGTGCGGCGTGTCAGGCGACTTCGGCGTGTTGAGAGATTCGAGCAGACGCATTTTTTCAACTTGGAAGAACGGAGAGCTTATCAAGATATCGGAGCTTGTGTCCGCCGGCCTCACGATTTTTCCGGCGTTGGTATGCAGCTTGGTAGCTTCGAGACCCTTATCGATGTGCAGCTCGCGCGGCCGTCCGTAGTCGTACAAGCGATAGGTAATGTCCGATGTCTGCTGCGTTTCGACCAGCACCATGCCTCCGCCAATGGTGTGCACCGTGCCGGCAGCAACGTAGATCATGTCTCCCGCGTACACGTCGATCCAGTTCAGCAGCTCTTCCGCGCGTGTCTCCTCGATCGACCTGCGGAAGTCGTCCAGCGTAACCCCCGGCTTCAGCCCCAGCGCTACCTGTGCTCCCGGCTCGGCGCGGAGTACGTACCAGCATTCAGTCTTTCCGCACGGCTGGCCGTATTTCTTCGCGCCCTCGTCGTCCGGATGAACTTGGACGGAGAGCTTGTCTCCCGGAAAGAGAAACTTAATGAGAAGAGGGAAGCGATCTTCGTAGGGCGAAAGGCCTCCCACCATCTCGCGGCCATGCTTTTTCGACAGCTCAGCGATACTGCTTCCGGCCAGTGGACCGTTCGCCACGCGATTGTCTTCCCACGTCAGCCAACTCTCGCCGATCGCTTCGTTCACGACGCGGGTATATACGGGGCGCAGATCACGCACGCCCCAGGGCCGCTCATCGAATATGGGGATGGTCAAAAATGGATAGAGTTGCGACATCGGTTATACGCTGGCGAACCACTTACGCATGCGCTCCAGGCCACGTTCCAGGTTCTCCTGCGACGTCGCATACGACACGCGGATGTGATCCTGGGTGCCGAAGCCTTCGCCCGGTACGACGACCACGTGCGCCTCATGCAGCAGCCGGCGCGCCACATCGGATCCGGAGTTCAGGCCCGGGCGATCGAAGTAATGGCTGACATTGGGATACGCATAGAAGGCTCCGTTCGGAGCAGCGCAAGTCAGCCCGGGAATTGAACGCAGTCCTTCGACAACCTTGTCGCGCAGAGCAATATATCCTGCCAGCATTTGCTTGACGGGCTCCTGCGATCCGGTAAGCGCAGCCACGGCGGCCTTCTGCACAATCGAGGTCGGATTCGACGTGCTCTGGCTTTGCAGTTTCGCCATGGCGCTGATAATCGGTGCGGGCGCAAGAGCGTAGCCCAATCGCCAACCGGTCATCGCGTAGGTCTTCGACAACGAGCCAATGATTACGAGCCGTTCCTTCACATCGTGGACGCAGCCGGCCGAGAACGTCTGTCCCGTATGGTTCAGGTACACGTAGCACTCGTCGGAAATCACGTAGATGCCGCGATCATGTGCGAGCCGCAGCACTGCGGTCATGTCCTCGGGGTTCATAACCGAGCCAGAAGGATTGTTCGGAGAATTCAGTATGATGGCCTTCGTACGGGGCGTGATCGCGCGCTCCACCATGTCAGCCGTCAATGCAAAGTCATGTTTTTCGTCGGTCGCGATGTAAACCGGCTCGCCGCCTGCGTACCGAACGATGTCTTTGAAGGATACCCAGTAGGGAACCGGCAGGATCACTTCATCGCCATGGTCGACCAGTACCTGGATGGCGTTGAACAGGGCGTGTTTGCCGCCCACCGAGGCCATGCAGTCCTCGCGCTTATAGTCCGAGCCGAAATCCGTCGCGTGCCGCTTTACGATGGCATCGCGCAGCTCTGCCGTTCCACCCACAGCCGTGTACTTCGTAAAGTTATGCTGAATGGCCGCAATCGCCGCTTCCTTGATGTGCGCCGGGGTGTCGTAATGCGGTTCGCCGGCGCCAAAGTCAACGAGGTCCACGCCGGTGGCGCGAAGCTTCTCGGCCTCGGCTGAGACGGCCATGGTTGCGGACACCTCGATCCGCTGGATGCGATTGGTGAGAAACGACGAGAGCTGAGTTCCAACAGCAGTCATGATTCGACCCTTATAAGAGATGCGTTGCGTGAGAAGCAGTGTGGTATTGCGCGATTTTTTCGCGAAGACGATCCTCGACCAGCCTGGGCACTAACCCGTTAAGCGGTCCCCCCAACTTCGCGATCTCGCGCACGATGCGAGAGCTTAGATAAGAATACTGTTCCGCGGGCATCATGAAAACCGTCTCTACCCGGGGCTCCATTTTGCGGTTCATCAGCGCCATCTGCAACTCGAACTCGTAGTCGCTGACCGCGCGTATCCCGCGCAGAACCGCGCTGGCGTTGTTCTGAATGCAATAAGTGACCAGCAAGCCTTCAAAGGTGTCGACCGTAACGTTTTCGATCCCAGAGGTCATCGCCACGAGCATCTGGCGGCGCTCTTCCATGGTGAACAGCGTCTCGGATTTATCCAGATTGCGCGCGATGGCGACGATGAGCCGGTCGAACAGTTTGCTCCCGCGATGGATCAGGTCGAGGTGCCCGTTCGTAACGGGATCGAACGATCCTGGATAGATGGCGACAGTGTTCTTCAAGAGACCTCGGGAGCACTGATTTGCGATGGTTGATTTTATTCTGGCGCGCGACCCGCAGGCAATCGGAATGCTGCTTGAAAAGCCACCAAAACAAGCCAAGGCCCCGCTAGGCGGAGCCCTGAGACTTAGGTCGATCCCGCCTATTTCTTACTGGGTGGCTTGGGCTGAGGAGCCGGTGCGGCCTCGGAGTTGGCCGCTGCCGCCTGGGCCTTTTCCGCCGGAGAAATCAGCCCCAACGCCTTGCGGACATCGATCTCGATCTTGGCCATGATGTCCTTGTTGTCTCTCAGGAACTGCTTGGCATTTTCACGGCCCTGGCCAACGCGCTCGCCCTTGTAGCTGAACCATGAGCCGGACTTCTCTACCAGGTTGGCGTTCACGGCCAAGTCCAGAAGATCGCCTTCCTTCGAGATGCCTTCGCCATACATCATGTCGAACTCGGCTTCGCGGAAGGGCGCAGCCGTCTTGTTCTTCACGATCTTCACGCGCGTGCGCGAGCCGACGACCACGTCGCCATCCTTGATGGCGCCGATACGACGAATATCGATACGCACCGACGAGTAGAACTTCAGCGCACGGCCGCCTGTAGTGGTCTCTGGATTGCCGAACATGACACCGATTTTTTCGCGAATCTGGTTGATGAAGATCAAGCAGGTGTGCGACTTGGCGACAATGCCGGTCAGCTTCCGGAGGGCTTGCGACATCAGGCGGGCCTGCAGGCCGACATGGCTGTCGCCCATCTCACCATCGAGTTCGGCCTTGGGTACCAGCGCCGCCACCGAGTCCACCACCAGCACGTCGATTGCGCCCGAACGCACCAGCGCCTCGGCGATCTCCAGCGCTTGTTCGCCATAGTCAGGCTGCGACACCAGCAGGTTGTCGACATCCACCCCCAACTTGTTTGCGTAAATGGGGTCGAGAGCGTGCTCGGCATCGACGAAAGCGGCCATACCGCCCTGGGCCTGCGCTTGCGCAATCACCTGCAGTGCGATGGTCGTCTTGCCCGATGATTCCGGCCCGAAGATCTCCACCACGCGGCCACGAGGGAAGCCCCCGACGCCCAACGCGGCGTCGAAAGAAATTGCTCCGGTGGGGATCACGGAGATAGGAACAACTGCTCCCTTGCTCCCCAATTTCATGATGGAGCCCTTGCCGAACTGCTTCTCGATCTGCGACAACGCCAGGTCAATTGCCCGGCCTTTTTCAGTTTTCTCGTCGGCCATGAGTGCCGCTCCTTGGCTGCTCAGTCCCCGGGTTTTACAGCGGGAGAGCAGGAAAATATGAATTTCGGTGAGTCAGTGCGTCAGGCGCCTCGGAAACGGCAATTTCGTGAGGAAGTCCGCATGGATACTGACGGCTTATTATACATCCAGTTATCAATAAAAAGCGAAGAAATAGCGAAATAGGGGAAACGAAAGTACTAGAACCTTCGTGTCTCACAACGGATTGTGACCGGGATTACAAAAGCTTGGGTTATCCGGCGCCAGACGCGGGTCTTCGAACCGTGCAGCAGATAAAGTTCCATTGCGACTATTAACGTTTCTGTTAATGCGAAGCTAAATTTGCCTCCGGCAGGCTGTATTCGAAGTCGTAGGAATGCTTGCCCTCGGTGATAATGATGTTCATTTTCCCGGAGAGCCCGACCAACTGGTCCGTCCCTGAGCCGGGAACGACGATGATGGAAAGGTTCGGCACGCCATTCGTCATGGTCGCGCTGTGTTGCAGGACGAACGTCCCCTTGCGGCCATTCAAAGTTCCTGTGACCTGCTCAAGCGCAACATAGCCTCCCGACGAGCCTTTCGCGCCGCTGCCGGCCGCCAGCATCTCGCCCTTGCTAGTCGCCTCGAGGTCACCGTGAAAGGTCTTATCGATGCTCATCCTGCTGATTACACCCTGCGGCAAGTCCGGAGAAACTTGTGGGGCTATCTTGACCTCGAACGGTCCCTGGGCATGCATGGGCGCTGAACTCTCCTTTTGCTGAGTCGTTGACCTCTGAACGCCACCTTGCGCGACGCAAGCCGTGCAGGCGACAAGCAATACGAACAACAGTGTTGGACGGCGTCTGTGCATGGAGGTTTTCACCGCTTCAACAGGTCAATCGGTTCGCGTACGTCGGTCACTCGGAAGTATTTCGCCATTGCGGGATATTGCTTCGCCACTGCCTCGTACATTGCGAACGCCACGTTGCGATAGGAGAAGTGTCCCGCCGCTCCAGTGCGCAATTCACTGATATAGAGAACTTCGGCAAAGTCCATCTTGAACAACGTGCGCTTGCGGAAGGCCAACGGGATGACGTACTGAGCGCTCTCAGCAGCCTCGGAAATGTTTTCCTTACCAAGGCCGGTCACGGTATCTCGCGCGCGTTGCATGACCGCTTCGTACCGCGACGCTAATCCGGCGTCGGCAATCTCTTCCGGCATCTCGTAACCGTGAGCAGTCGTGTAATCCTGCATGATCTGCACACAGCGCCGATGGCGGTGCATGTCGCGAAAGCCGCCGATGTCCATGAGGATGTCGAAGCGGAATTGCTGTCCCGAACAGAAGGCGCGCGACACTTCGTCATGTCGGCCGCGGTGCTGCATCGCAAGGTCGATGATCTCCTGCCGCTGCTGCGCGGTCATGCCGCTGACGATATCGCGAATCTGCCGGTAAGGATGCTGCGAGTGCTGATACAGCAGCGTGGCTGCCAGTTCGATCTCCAGCGGATCCGCTTCCAGCAGATCGACCAGAGGCGCCTCGTCAACGGCTACGCCTCCCAGAATCCCAGCGGCGGCGGCCGTCAACTCGCGGCGCGTTTCGATCTCGTATTGATTCGGCTCGGCATACTTCATCAGTGTCGGCGCCACCCGGACGTCACGCAGAAGGAACTCGCTCAGCCGTTCCGAAATGTCCGAAGCATCGTCCCCGACAACTTCCAGGAGTTCTTTCGCCTTCGCATGGCTTACGTTGTAAGCAGGCTCCTGGGCCGCACGCCGCAGCAACTCGCCCAGCCGCCGTACTTCGGCGTGAGTGTGCGAAAGCAGGCGGGACACCTGCGTCTCCAAGGTGCGTGCGCTCACAATTTGTCCGAGCGAAGTATTGGCCGCCAGCGGCAACAGATATCGTGACAGGTCGAAAGCACGAGCGCGCAAGGTTCGCTCGTACGCGTCCTGCTTCATCTCATCCGGCTTGGGGGTACGCTCGCGCAGATAGCCGAACATCGCTTCGGAAAAGAAGCGGTATTCGGCAAATATGTGATCGAGCGTTTCGCGATAGAGTTTCCGCGCCTCGTTGTCGGCACCAAAATCTGGAACGAAGTAGCCGCTTTTCTGGAAATCCTGATAGCGGGTGGAACGCTCCTGCCCATCCCAGCGCGGTTCGTCGACCGCGATGGTCGCTGCCAGGATCGACAGCCGCTCGATGGCGAAGGCAATGTGAGCAAGGTCGGCAATGCTGCGGTGGCCGTACTGGAAATAAAAGGTGTTGAGGAACTTCTCGGCCTTCTGGTCGTTGATCTCGGCTAGCGATTCGCGCATCGAAAGTGCCGAGCGCGAATACTTGGCCATGCCGTAGGCTTGCACTTCAGGATCGGCCCCGTGAACGGCATAGACTTCGGTTGCGGGATCAGGTTCGGCAGCGTGATCGCCGTCATCGGCAGAAGGTTTGTAACCGGTCGACATTGCGCTGAATCATATGCGGTATAAGTTCCTCAGGCAACTAGCCAGCCTGTGGGAAAGTCAAAGGCATTAAGCTCGTCGGTGACGAAGTCGTCAATCTTACTGGTAAGAAAATGTCGCGAGTGAAGTCTCCCCCCGAATCCGGCCAGGAGGAGTTTCAAACCCAGTGGGTTGGCGCAGATTCCATCCTCTTCGCCACCACACACCGGCCATGGCCTCTGCCTACCGCGCCATGGATCATGACCCAGCGCTGGAACGATTTGCTGTTCCTGCACTATCCGATGAGCCCGGAAGCGGTACGCGCCAAAGTGCCCGCCGTCCTCACCCTGGATACCTATCAGCAGCGTGCCTGGGTCTCGGTGACGCCCTTCTGGATCAATCACCTGCGGCCGCCCGGCGTGCCCTCGCTTCCGTGGGTCTCCAGCTTCAATGAGATCAATGTGCGGACCTACGTCAGCTACAAGGGCAAGCCCGGAGTGTACTTCTTCAGCCTTGACGCCAGTAACCTGTCGGCTGTGTGGGGCGCCAGGATGTTCTACCGCCTGCCGTACTGGCAAGCTTCCATGAAGGTGAGCGGGAAGGGGACAGCGAAGATCGAGTACGTCTCAAAGCGTGAGCATGGTCCGAAGCCGGCGGAACTCAAAGCTATCCTACGGTCCGTCTTCCGTGCGAGAGTTTCACGCGCATCCGGGCTCGCTCGAGCACTTTCTCGTTGAGCGGTACTGCCTGTACACCGTGACTCGGAAGCGGCTCTACCGCGGAGAGATCCACCACCTTCCATGGGAACTGCAAGCGGCACAGATTGAAATCGAGCAGAACACGATGGCCCAATCCACCGGCCTGGAACTCCCGTCCCAGCCGGAACTGGCCCACTTTTCGCGCGAGCTCAAGGTCCTGTTCTGGGCTCCGGAACGGCTCGTCTAATCGGAATTCCGCTCTGATTGAGAAGGCACCAGCAGATAGGAGATCGCAATCGCGCCAATCACCATTAACAGCAGGTTACGCCGTGCTATTTCGTCCTGCACGTGCCAGCTTCCGGTCGGATCAAATAAGAAATGTGCGAAGACAAAGGCGCACAACAATGAACCGATCACGCCGACCGCGAAACCACAGAAGCGAGCCAGGCAATACAACACCAGGATGAACCAGAGGGGGAGGGCCTTGCTGATGGTCGTGCCTGCAAACGCTTGCGCCGACAGAAACGCTGCCGTCAGCGCCAACAAAACGCCTACTAGTACGCGAATTGTTCCGGAATTCAGCTTGCTTCTATCCAAGAGTCCGATTCTCTCTGGCAACTCCTCGGGCCCGTTCCTTGTTGGATGTCTGGGAGCGATGACCCATACTGGCATGAATCCAGAGTGACGCCGCAAAATTCGAAAGCTGCCGAGCATCGTGGAAATCCAGCAGCTACATACGATTTCGTGAGCCTGCAGGGCGCGTCTGAGCAACAATTGGATTTGCTAGTGCTTCTGATTGAAGTGCTATCCCCCAAGTATGTCGCACGGATCAGATACTCTCCTCCTGCAACTGTTCACCATCTTTGTTTGCGCGAAGATCTGCGGAGAAATATTCGAACGCCTCCTGTTGCCGGCGGTTTTGGGTGAGATTCTGGCCGGCATCCTGCTGGGACCCTACGCTGCGGCAATCATTAATCCCAGTGACACCATCATCTCCCTCGCCGAAATCGGCGCAATCTTTCTGCTCTTCACCGTTGGTCTCGAAACCAGCCCCCACGAACTGATCCGCATCGGTCGCCGCTCACTCAACGTAGCGATCGCCGGAATCGTTCTGCCCTTCTGTGCCGGTTTCCTCTACCTGAAGTTGAACAACGAAGCTACCCATGAAGCTGTCTTCGTGGCCGCAGCCATGGTGGCCACCAGCGTCGGCATCACGGCGAGAGTGTTGCAGGACCTTCAGGTGTTGAAGAGTCGCGCCGCGCAGATCATCCTCGGTGCTGCCGTCTTTGACGACATCCTTGGCATGGTGCTCCTGGCGATCGTGGTCAGCGTTTCGTCTGGGACCGGCGTGCACTGGGTACATCTCGGGGTGGTGATCGCCGAGGCTCTAGGCTTCGCGATTTTCATGATCTATTTCGGACCGGGCGTGGTCGGCCGTATGCGTCCCGGTTTGCAACGGCTGTCGACCCGCGACGCTCCTTTAATGCTGGCCCTGGCCACGTGTCTGCTGCTTTCCGTGGCCGCGACCAAGATCGGAATGGCTGCCATCATCGGGGCTTTTTTTGCCGGGCTTATCTTCGCCGACTACTCGCCGGAATGGGGACTCCGCCCGCGTGTCTATGGGATCAACGAATTTCTCGCACCCTTTTTCTTCTTCACCATGGGCGCGCGTCTCGATATTCACGTCTTCCGAGGTAACGTCTTCGTAGTTGCGGTGATCATCTCTTTGCTTGCAGTGGTGACCAAAGTCGTCGGCTGCGGGCTGCCCATGCTTAAGGAAGGCTGGCAGAATGCCCTGAAGGTCGGGGTTGGAATGACTCCACGAGGAGAGGTCGCGCTGATCGTAGCGCTCATCGGGCTGCAGATGAACATGGTCTCGGAGCGCGCTTACGGCATCGTCATTTTCATGACCGCAGTCACAACGCTCATTCCACCGCCGCTGCTCCGCTATCTCTTCCGCGACGAGATGCCGCCGAATCCGGAGCCGGTTCCCGAAGAGGAGGAACACATTTCCCTCGGCTGAGTCGCTATAATCCTGCTTTGCTTTACCGACGGAGGAATCCATGGCAGGAGTGGAAGGCCGGGTTGCGCTGGTGACAGGTGCGTCGCAAGGAATCGGCCGCGCTTGCGCATTAGTCCTGGCGCAATCGGGAGCGAAGGTTGCATTGTGCGCGCGCAATCAGGAGAAGCTGGAGCAACTGGCGAACGAAATTAACGGAAGCGGCGGCGAGGCCGCAGCGTTCAAACTCGATGTCGGCAGCGAAGAAGAGATCAAGAGCGTCGTGAAGGCGGTTACTGCCAACTTTGGCAAGCTCGAGATTCTGGTCAACAACGCCGGCATCACGCGCGACCAGCTTGTCATGCGCATGAAGCGCGCTGATTGGGACGATGTCATCGCCACCAACTTGACCGCTCCGTTCCTTCTGACCCAGGCCGCCATCAGTTCCATGTTGAAGCAGCGCTGGGGTCGGATTATCAACATCACCAGTATCTTCGGCCAGATCGGCCAGGCAGGACAGGCGAACTATTCGTCGTCGAAGGCAGGCCTTATCGGACTGACCATGGCTGTCGCCAGGGAAGTGGGGTCACGCAATATCACGGTGAACGCCGTTGCGCCGGGATTCATCGAGACAGCCATGACCGAGGTCCTCCCCGCTGAACTGAAAGAAAACATTCTCAAAAACATTCCCCTGGGTCGGGCCGGCAGCGATATGGACGTTGCTCACGCGGTAAAATTTCTGGCCTCCGAGGAAGCAGGATACGTGACCGGCCACGTTCTCAACGTGAACGGCGGAATCCTGATGGGATAAACGATCATCTGGTGCTCCGTGGCCGAAATCATAGAAGCAACTTCGCACGAAGATATCGAGCAGGTACGCATGTTGTTTGCTGAGTACCGTGCTGAACTTGTGGTCGAGCCGTGTTTCCAATCCTTCGACCAGGAAATCGCTTCTCTGCCCGGATCGTACGCACCTCCTGGCGGCAAGCTATTGCTCGCTAAAGTCGTGGGTCAGCCGGTGGGCTGCATCGGTTTGCGTCCGTTTCCCCTCGAAGGAGCCTGCGAGATGAAGCGTCTCTATGTGCGCCCACCGTTTCGCGGCGACAAAGTTGGAAGATTGCTGGCGGAGCGAATTGTGCAGGAGGCTCGCAATCTTGGATATCAATCGATGCGCCTGGATTCTCATCCGGCGACCATGGGCCGCGGCAGTTCGGATGTATCGCAAGCTGGGATTCCGTGAAGTCAGCCCCGATCCATTGCAACCCATCGACGGTCTGATTTACATGGAACTTTCCCTGACGTGAACTGCACATTCTGCGAGTCAGATGGCATGGCTGATGCTGAATTTGCACAGCAGCTCTGCTGAATGCTCACAGCCGCGAGAATTCACTTGCCAGCCTCCTCGGCAATGGTTACTATGCAGTCAACCCCATGGCCACTATCCCTCAGGAAAATCACTCATGAACATCGGCGAGACCATTCGTAATTTTCGTTTGCAAAAAGGTATGTCTCAAGGCGATATCGAGAAGCGCACCGGATTACTGCGCTGCTATTTGTCGCGCGTGGAAAACGGTCACACCATTCCTTCGCTCGACACCCTGGCGAGAATCGCCAACGCCATGGACATTCCGCTCGCCCGCTTCTTCAGTGAGAGCATTGGGGAGAATGGCAACAAGTCAGTTCCGCAGCTGGCCGAAGACGAGGTACGTTTCCTCACCCAGATACGGCGTTACTCACCGAATCTGAATGAGAGCGATCGCAAGCTGGTGATCGCCATGGTGAAGAAGATGGCGGCGACCGCAGGTAAATAAGTCGCGAAAAAAGAGTTAATGCCAACCGCAGCGCGAGCTGCGGATTTTTTATGCCGCTTTGCCGAGTTCGCTCAGCGCCAGCACCGCTAGCTCCAGCCGGTCGCGAGATCCCGTCTTGGAAAAAATGCTTTGCAGATGACGCTTCACGGTGTTCTCGCTGATCGTGAGTTCCGTGGCAATGTCGCGATTGCGCATGCCGCGCGCGACCATGTAGGAAATCTGCCGCTCGCGCTCGGAAAGCCGAGTCATTGAACTTGGTGCGGATGGCTGATCGGAAACCATTGCGTCGAGAATGGTATGAGCAATTTCGTCGGAGAAGGCCAGATCACCTTCCGCGACGGACCGAATGGCCGCGAACAGCTTTTGCGGGTTGTCAGCCTTCAAAACCAATCCACGAGCCCCCAGCCTGACTACCTGCACGTAATCATTCTGGCTGTCCGAGCCCGTCAGAACCACCGATGCCACGCGGCTTCCGGCGCGTTCCAAGGTGCGCAGGACTTCAAAGCCGTCGCTCTCCGGCATGAACAAGTCCAGCACCAGCACTTGCGGCTTGTGCTGCTGCACGAGTTGCAAAGCTTCCTCGCCGTTGGCGGCCGTTCCAAGGACTTGGAAGTCGGGCTGAGACTGCAACAGCGCTGTCAATGACTCTCGCAGCACCATGTGGTCGTCAGCGATCACGATGCCTATCCGATTCTGCGTCATTCGTCGAGATTAGATGCAGGAGAGAGCAGGGCTGGAATGCGTTATTCTGGATAGATCCTGCCAGCGAACGGGGTAGATCGTCTCTACTGATCGTATGTCGCGGCAGCTGTTAGACTTACCAGTTCCCATCACTTCTTACAGGCTGGATTTAAATCGATCTCGGCCGCATACGAAAGGCTTTCATGGCGAAAATTCAACGCGCAATCTTAAGCGTTACCGACAAAACTGGACTTGCTGACTTTGCCCGTCGCCTGGCCGCAATGAAGGTTGAACTTGTTTCCACCGGCGGTACGGCTAAGCTGTTGCGCGATTCCGGTATCGCGGTAAAAGACATCTCCGACCTCACCGGCTTTCCCGAAATGCTGGACGGCCGCGTCAAGACCCTTCATCCCAAAGTGCATGGCGGCATCCTCCACATGCGCAGCAAGAAGGAGCATGTTGCCGCTTGCAGTGAACATGGCATCGAGCCCATCGACATGGTCGTGGTGAACCTCTATGCCTTCGAGAAAACTGCGTCCAAGCCCGGCGTCGAGTTCGAGGACGTGATCGAGAACATCGATATCGGCGGCCCTTCGATGGTTCGGTCCGCAGCCAAGAACTTTCAGGACGTCGCGATCGTGACTTCGCCTTCCGATTACGAAGCGATCGCAAAAGAGATGGAGAGCAATGGCGGATCGCTGGCGCTGGCGACCAAGTGGCGCCTGGCGCAGCGGGCCTTCGCGACCACCGCGGCCTATGACTCGGCAATCGCCTCGACGCTGGAGCAGATTGGCGCTCCCGAAGGCGACGGCAAGAAGTTCGAACTCGGCGGCTCGGAAGCTTTCCCGCAGACGCTGCGCCTGAATTTCAACAAAGCCTTCGACCTGCGCTACGGCGAGAACCCGCACCAGAAAGCGGCACTCTACTCCGACGGCACGGGCAAAGGCATTGCCAACGGCAAACAACTTCAGGGCAAGGAACTCAGCTACAACAACATCGTCGATCTCCAGGCGGCGTGGGACCTGGCGCAGGAGTTCGATGAAACTGTCTGCGCCATTATCAAGCACACCAATCCCTGCGGAACCGCTGTGCGCGCCACTCTCGCCGAGGCGTATAAGAGCGCGCTGGAATGCGATCCCGTGTCGGCCTTCGGCGGCGTCATCGGCGTGAACCGCACGATCGACAAAGACACGGCGACAGAAATGGCAAAGCTGTTTGTCGAAGCCATCGCGGCACCGGGCTTCGATGATGCCGCCAAGGAAATCTTCGCTACGAAGAAAAACCTGCGGCTGGTCGAAGTCGTTCCCATGCAGCAGAAGTGGGTCCTCAAAAACGTCTCCGGCGGCGTGCTGCTGCAGGACAATGACATGCACCCGATAACCGAAGCCGACCTGAAGATCGTCAGCGAACGCAAGCCCACGGCCCAGGAGATCCAGGACCTGCTGTTTGCCTGGAAGGTTTGCAAGCACGTGAAGTCGAACGCGATTCTCTACGCGCGCAACGGCCAGAGCACCGGCGTCGGCGCAGGACAGATGAGCCGCGTCGATTCGGCGAAGATTGGGGCGATGAAATCTGTTCTGGGGATCAAGGGCTCAGTGGCGGCGTCCGACGCGTTCTTCCCGTTCCCTGACGGCGTGGAAGAGATTGCAAAGGCCGGCTCGACCGCGATCATTCAGCCCGGCGGCTCGGTGCGCGACCAGGAAGTCATCGACGCGGCAAACAAGCTGGGATTAGCGATGGTATTGACCGGAGTACGGCACTTCCGGCACTAGAATTCTTTGGTGCCCCAGGTTCGCGTGGTTTTTTTGACGCTAACCTGGGGACTCGACTAGTCTCTGCTGCGGAACTTCGCCAGCAGACGCAGAATCTCAAAGTACAACCAAACCAGCGTGATCATCAGCGCAAACGCGCTATACCATTCCATGTACTTCGGAGCGCCATAGCGGGCGCCGTTCTCGATCAAATCGAAGTCCAGCACCAGGTTCAGCGCGGCAATAATCACCACGACAATGCTGAAGCCGATTCCGATCGGGCCGGCACCGTTGATGGTCGTAAAATGTACGCCGAAGAATCCGAGAATGAACTGCAGGAAGTAGAAGACAGCGATCCCGCCGGTGGCGGCGACGATCCCCAGCCGCAGCTTGTCGGTGACCTTGATCAGCCCGGAGCGATAGGCCAGCAGCATTGCGACCAGCGTCCCAAACGTCAGCGCGACCGCCTGGATGGCGATGCCCTTGAACCGCATCTCAAGCATGGCCGAAGCCCCGCCCAGTACGAGTCCTTCCAGTAGCGCATAGATCGGAGCGGTCACCGGCGACCATTCTTTCTTGAAGATGGTCACCATGGCCACAATGAAGCCGCCGATACCGCCTGCTATGAGCGGCAGAGCTACGGATTGCATCGCTACTTCGGGCGACGTAGCCAGAGCTCCGAAGAACCGGTTCCAAGTCCATGCAGCTGTGAGCACGCAGAGAATGATCAGCAGCCCGGCCTTGTTGACCGTACCGGAAACGGTCATGCTCTCGCCGAACGCGGCCTCGCCAGTCCGGAATGTGTCGCCGCTTAGCGCGGGATTGGAAGTTCTCATCAGTTGGGCCATGTATCTCCTTTGTCGACGCTCTTCGCTGTTCGCTCTTAGCCAGAAGCTTTTGCGGCGATGTCGGCTGTTCCGTCAGTGTCTATGCTGGTGCTTTATTAGACGACTCAGACAATACTCCGATTCACCTCATTGCCATCTCGATTGGCGCTCAAGCAAAGAGCGAAAAGCGAGAAGCGAAGAGCGTCCTTCAAAACAACGTTTCCTGGCCACTCCGGTCCACCCGCGGCCGCTTGATCTTGAAGTGCTCGTATGCCAGGTGCGTTGCCACTCTTCCCCGCGGCGTACGATCCAGAAACCCGATTTGCATCAGGAAGGGTTCGTAGATCTCTTCGATCGCATCCGGCTCCTCGGCCAGCGAGGCTGCCAGCGTGTTCAGCCCCACCGGCCCTCCCTGGTATTTCTCGATAATTGTCAGCAGCAGCTTGCGGTCGATCTCGTCAAAGCCGTGCTGATCGACTTCCAGCATCTCCAGCGCCTTCTGCGCCGTCAGCTTGTCGATGTTGCCCTCGCCCTTCACCTGCGCATAGTCGCGCACGCGCCGCAGCAGGCGATTGGCAATACGGGGTGTTCCGCGGCAGCGCATGGCGATCTCCATCGCGCCCTCATCATCGATCTCCACGTTCAAGATCTCGGCCGACCGCTGGATGATGACCTTCAGATCTGCGTGGGTATAGAACTCAAGCCGCAGCACGATGCCGAAACGAGAGCGCAGCGGCGCCGAGAGCAGCCCGGCCCGCGTGGTGGCGCCGATGAAGGTGAACTGCGGCACATTCATCGTATGCGTGCGCGCCGAGGGGCCCTGCCCAATGATGATGTCGAGCTTGTAGTCCTCCAGCGCCGAATACAGTAGCTCTTCCAGCGCGGGCTGCAACCGATGAACTTCGTCGATGAACAAAACCTGCTTGTCGCGCAGGTTGGTCAGGATCGCCGTCAGGTCGCCCTTAATCTGCAGCGTCGGTCCGGAGGTCTGCTGGAAAGCAACCCCCAACTCGTTGGCGATGATGTTGGCCAGCGTCGTCTTACCCAATCCCGGAGGCCCGTACAGCAGCACGTGATCCAGTGCTTCGCCGCGCGATCTTGCGGCCTGAATCGCCACTTCCAGGTTATCTTTGACCTTCTGCTGGCCGATGAATTCCCGCAGCCGCTGCGGACGCAGCTTCAGTTCGAACGACGAATCGTCCTCGAGTGGCACTGCCGAGACGATGCGTTCGCGGTCAGGATTCAGGTTGTCGGTGGAGTGAGGCACGCAAGGCGATGGTAAAGCGAAACCGCAGCGCACGCAATCCGCATCGTGGCAAGGCACTGACAATGGATGGGCAAGGCTTTATCATTCGCAAGTACTCATGAAAAATCTTGGCATCCTTCTCTCCGGCCGTGGCTCCAACTTCGAAGCCATTGCCGATAATGTCGCCTCAGGCAAGCTCGACGCCAACCTAGCCATCGTTATTTCGAACCGTACGGATGCCGGCGGGATCGAATCGGCGCGGCGTCGCGGGCTCAAAGCGTTAGTCATCCCCTCGAAAGGCAAGATTCGCGAGGAGCACGACCGCGAAGTGGTCACCGCCCTTCGCGATCACGAGGTCGACCTGGTCTGCCTGGCCGGCTATATGCGGCTGCTGTCGCCGTGGTTCGTGCAGCAGTTCCCGAATCGCATTCTCAACATCCATCCCTCGCTGCTACCGTCATTCCCCGGCCTCGAGGCCCAGAAGCAAGCCTTCGACTATGGGGTGAAGGTCTCGGGCTGCACCGTGCATTTCGTCGACGAGAATCTCGATCACGGTGCCATCATCGTGCAGAAGGTTGTGCCCGTCCTGGACACTGACGACGATCACTCACTAGCCGCGCGCATTCTCGAGCAGGAGCACATCGCCTACAGCGAGGCGATCCGCATTGTGCTGGGAGGGAGTTACAAGATCGAGGGGCGGAGGGTGATCAGCTAACCCCTCAAGTGGTCATGTTAGAATGACCATAGTCATATAGAGGTGACCATGGCGATCCGGGCTTTAATACCGAATGCGGGGCGGAACCCAAGTGCCGCAAAGAAAAAGGTACCCATTCTCCACCAAACCGTTCAGCTGCGGACGATCGGTGCAGGGGAGTTCAAGGCAAAGTGTCTCGCCCTAATCGACGAGGTAAATAGGACCGGTCAGGAAGTCATCATCACCAAGCGCGGCAAACCAACCGCTAAGCTCATACCGTTTGTGGAAGCCCAGAGGAAGTCGTTCATCGGTCGCCTTGAAGGGATTATGAAGATTAATGGTGACCCAGACGATTTGATCAAACCGGTATTCCCCGAGGAAGACTGGGATATGCTCAAGTGATTTTGCTGGACACCCACGTCGTTGCATGGATGAACGGCAATTCGCGAAAAATATCGCGGGCGGCGCTTTCGGCAATTCGTCGGTCAGAGCGCGGCGACGGTTTGGCAATTTCCGTGATCAGTTTGGTGGAGCTAGCCCGGTTGGTATCGACCAACCGAATCGAACCCATGGGGAGTATGGAGCAGACGCTTAGAAAGTTGGTCTATGGCATCACCATCATCCCGATCACGCTTGAGATTGCAGCCTACACAACGTACTTCGCGCCAGCATTCTCCAGCGACCTAGCCGACCGCATCATCGCCGCGACCGCGCGTGCCGAAGGTCTGCCCCTCGTTACTGCCGATCAGCGAATGCTCGACTGTCCACTATTGAAAGTGATCTGGTGAACTACACCGGTTCAATGCGCCTATGCGCGAGTCAAACGAGAAGAGAGCGCAACTGACAGCAGGGGATGCCGAGACGATTGCAAGGCGCGCATTCTCGGAAATCGCTGCCCGATTCCCATCATTGAAAATCGTTGAAAATATCGGGGACCCTGTCGCGATTAGTCTGACGATTCCAGCCCAGCCCGGCTGTAAATATGAAGTTTGGCTTTGTTTGCAGAATGCAGACGAACTGCATTTAGGGGTTGAACATCTTTGGTTGGAGTGGTTTCCGTGCACAAATCCCAAACCGGTCGATTCCTTCATCGATGCAGTTTCGGGCTATCTGTCAGGCAGCTACAGAATTCTTGAGCACTATCGAGGCGAGCGATGCGTCAAGGCTGTCTTACAAGCACCTCATGGTGAGAACTGGCGCACGATGGCAAGGTCGAGCACTCTTTCGTTGCCCTTTCCCTGGAGAAAAAATTTCAAAGAGATACGAAATAGCTAGGTATCCCTACATCTCGTAGTGCAGCAGCGAGAACACATCGTACTTCTTGAGCTTCTCGCGGCCCTTGAGCGCGTCCAGCTCCACCACAAATCCGATGCCACAAATTTCTCCGCCGAGTTTCTCGACCATCGAGGCCGCCGCCTTCGCGGTGCCACCCGTCGCCAGCAGATCATCGCAGATTAGAACCTTCTGTCCGGGTTCAATCGCGTCCTTATGAATCTCCAGCGTGTCCTGGCCGTACTCCAGGTCGTACTTCCACTGCAGAACCTCGGAGGGCAGTTTTTTCGGCTTTCGAACCGGAACGAACCCGGCATTCAGGCGATACGCCAAGGCCGGGCCAAAGATGAATCCACGAGCCTCGATCCCCAGCACCAGGTCGATATCGTCGTTGATGTAGCGTTCGGTCAGCGCATCGATGAGGCGCGCAAAGCCCAGCTTGTCTTTCAGCAGCGTGGTGATGTCGTAGAAGAGAATGCCAGGTTTGGGGAAATCGGGAACTTCGCGGATAAGTTTCTTCAGGTCCTCACAGCTTTGCGCCGGTTGGGCTTCCATGAATTACCAGACTCCTTCGATGTGGAATGATGACGCCCGCAGAAATGGCGCGTCTGCTTCTACAACGTGATCGACGCGCGAGGCGCGCGGACCATCCTGCAACTTCTGGCGGAGCGAGAGGTGCTGCTCCCGAGTTCCTGTCGCCATGATCTCCACGTCGCCGTTGGAGCAGTTGCGAACCCATCCGGTGACGCCGATTTGCCCGGCTTCCCGCTCCACGAACCAGCGGAAGCCGACGCCCTGCACGCGTCCCGACACCACATAGCGACGTGTAAGTTTGTCAGACATGGTAAGCGACGACGAGAGACAAACTTCGCCTCAGCTTCCACTTTACAGCAACACCATGTCCGCACAAAAGAACGCGCCAACCATGAAATCATAGCTGGCGCGCTCAGGAATCAAACAATGGGCGATGGCTACATCTTTTTTGAGATCTTGGAGTTCAGCAGCGAAACCAGGGCTTCGCCGGCTGGCGTCGTCTTCACCGCGCTTCCGGTCACGATCTGACGCGCGCTGACGCCTTCTCCATAGATGCGCTTGTTTGCGTCGCCATCCGGATCAAGCGAGGCGCCGTCCAGCGAAATTCCGGCGAACAGACCCTTCGCCCGCGCGTAGGTCAGCATGTCGGCGCTGCCCATGTTCCCACTCGCCGTGGCTCCCGGACCGGCCGCTGCGGTCGCATCGGTACCGACTTTGACTTTGCTGTCCAGCACCTTCTCTACGGCCGTGGGCGCCATGATCAGGAGGATGATGTCGCTGGCCGTACCGCCGATCTGGAAGCCCGCGCTGGCGCCACCAATCGTGTACATGGCAGGAGCAGACCACTTGCCGTTGAAGTTCTTGCCCTCACGGCAGCTCATCGGACCACGGCCACCAGTTCCGCCGATGCCCACTGCGAACTTCTTCACGCTGGGCAGGATGAGGATGCAATCAGCTTTAGCTACGACGCTGCCCGGTACATCCTTACTGCCGAGCATGGCCTGCAGAACGGTTGCGGCGTTACGCAGGGTTTGATCGTCACTTGACTTGTCGGCAGCCCACATCGGGACCGCCAGAAGCAGCAGTGACACTACAAGCAGGGAAGGTACGGCTCTCTTCAACACGTTTTTCATATTCTTATCCTTGCGTTCCAAGACAATTTTGGATTGGTTTGAAGGGACGGCGGCTCTGGCTGTCCCCAAAGTCTGTCGAGACGTTGTACTAAGAGCCTTTTGGTACCGATGGTGCTTACAAGTATCAGTGAGAGCTGAATTTGTCAATAACTGGGTAAGACTTAGGGCCGGTGTTCGAACATTCAGTGTGTAGTTTCTGCAAAAACCAGGAGGCGTAAGTTCCTGGTTCAGGCTCTTGAAAGATACGCCCCCTCGGACGTATCCACACGAATTTTTTCGCCTTCGTTGATAAACGGTGGCACCTGAACTACAAGTCCGGTCTCGGTTTTGGCCGGCTTAGTCACGCTGCTGGCCGTTGCCGATTTCAGACCTGGCTCGGTTTCCACAACGGTGAGTTCAACCGTCTGCGGCAATTCTATTCCTACCGGCTTGCCGTCAAAGAACTCAACCTTGATGTTGAGGTTGGCGATCAGGTAGTCGACGGCATCCCCGAGAATGTCCTTTCCAAGATGAAGTTGCTCATAATCCTCAGTGTTCATGAAGTAATAGTCATCGCCATCGGCGTACAAAAACTCCATCGACACTTCGTCGACTGTGATTTTCTCGATAGGGTCGCCGGAACGGAATCGGTGCTCAAACATCGCTCCGGTACGAAGGTTACGCAACTTGGCCTGGATAAATGCGCGAAGATTGCCCGGGGTGCGATGCTCCACGCTGAACACCGAGTGGAGGTCGTTGTTGTGCTTGATGACCATGCCGGGACGCAATTGGGTGGCTGGAATCGCCATGCTGTCTAAGACTCCTTACGTAATTACATTGTTCGTGGAGAGCCGCCCATCAACTGCTTGAAAATCCGTGGGTGCGAGGCGCCCCGTCAGGGTCGCACGAACCAGGTTGCGGCTCGGGGGACAAACACTTAATTCTACACGGCGGCCCGTAAAGTTGAAAATCTGCTCGTCGCCCTCCACGCCCTCCCTGCTGCCGCGATCTCAATGAGAATGCATGGGTTACGGAGATGACCCCGTGTCGGGACGCTGTCCATTTACGGACATGGGTTCGCGATTGTGGGCGAGGCCGGGAACTTGCTGTCCGGATTCGCGTAATTAGTTGCATTGAGATAGGGCTGACGTGAAGTGGCAATCCGTCTGCAACAGGACAAGTGCGACTTATGACCACCGGACCCGACCCATTGACCATCCTTGTCGCCGAAGACCAGGAGCACGTGAGAGAAGCCATCGCCATGCTGCTTCGCGGGCACGGCTATTCCGTCGTGCTTTGTGCTTCCCCGGGGGAGGCCCTCGAAGCCGCCCGCCACAACGCGCCGGAACTCGCCATGCTCGATATGAACTATCAGCGTGATAGCACCTCCGGGATCGAGGGTCTGGAGCTCATCCAACACCTGCGGGAAGTAGACTCTACGGTGCCGATCATCGCGCTGACGGCATGGGGCAATGTCGATCTGGCGGTGAGCGCCATGAAGCACGGAGCCTCGGATTTTATCGAGAAGCCCTGGCGCAACGATGCCCTGATCGAAAAGGTTCGCTCCCTGATCAAGCGGTCGCAGGAACTGCGCTCCTCGCAGCGAGTCTCCGATTACGAGAGGCATGATGCGCAGCGTCTGCAGACGCGGATTGTGCCGCGCAGGCATGTCCTGACGCGTGGCGTGGAGCTATTTGGTGACAGCATTCCAGCAGGGGTGGTTGGCGGCGATTACTTCGGTGTCTGGCAACCTGCGCAGGACACGCTGCACTTCTGCGTTGCCGACGTTTCGGGGAAGGGAACGCCGGGTGCCTTGATCGCAGCGATGTTGTACGCGTCGGTGAGCACGCTGTCGTCCTCCAGCAATAGTCCGGAGAGCGTCCTCTCCCAAGTCGAGACGACCCTTCGTAACCAGTTAGGCGAAGGCCATTACGTCACCATTTTCTACGGAGTGCTCGACCTCGGTACGCGCGTGCTGCACTTCGTGAATGCCGGTCATTGTCCGCCAATCCTGCGGCACCGCGACGGCGCAATGGACACGCTATTGCCGACCCGGCCGGTGCTCGGCTTCATGCTCGACGACGGCTTCCGCTCCGAGCGGCTTCATCTGACGGACGGCGACCGCTTGCTGCTCTACACCGACGGCGTCAGCGAAGCGACGAATGATGCCGAAGAAGAGTTCGGGCCTGACCGACTGGCCGAACTGGTAGGCGGCCCCGACGACGAAAGCATGGAACAACGGTACGAGCACATCATGGACAAGGTGCGTCAACACGCAAACAGCAAATTCCGCGATGACGCAACGTTGCTGGTTCTTGCGATCAACGACGGCGCTTCTACCGTGGTTTCTTCGTCATCCGCACAGATGCGCAGCAACGCGTGAATCCTCGCATTCTGTTTTGACAATCCGCGGCCCACAGCTCGAAACTCAGTGCTTGGGCAGACAAAACTTTGACGTGATCGTTCTTGGCGCCGGCGCCGCCGGCCTGATGTGCGCCATTGAAGCCGGCAAGCGCGGCCGCCGCGTCGCCGTTTTGGAGCGAGCTGAGCGCATCGGCAAGAAAATCCTCATCTCCGGCGGAGGACGCTGCAACTTCACCAACCTGCATTGCCGCTCCGATAATTTTCTGTCGAATAATCCACACTTCTGCAAGTCTGCCCTGTCGCGCTATACGCCGAAAGATTTCATTGCTCTCGTCCAGAAGCATGGGATCCCTTATCACGAAAAGAAGATGGGCCAGCTCTTCTGCGATCGGGCGGCGCAGGACATCGTCGGGATGCTGGAAGCCGAGTGCCGTGCCGTGGGAGTACAGATTTTCACTCGCGTCCAGATCTCTGACGTCGATCATCGGTCCCACTACGTTGTGCGCAGCAGGGATGCCGAATTCGAATCCGAGGCGCTCGTCATTGCGACCGGAGGCCTGTCGATCCCGAAGATTGGCGCAACTGGGTTTGGCTATGAACTGGCCAAACAGTTTGGCCTGCAGATCGTGCCGTGCCGGCCCGCGTTGGTGCCGCTGATTCTGAACGCCGAAGATCGAAACTCTTATTGCGACCTCAGCGGGGTCTCGACGGAAATTGTTGCCTCTGTCGGCAAGCAGCACTTCCGCGAGAAAATGCTGATCACGCACCGAGGTTTGAGCGGCCCGGCGATTCTGCAGATTTCGTCGTATTGGGATGGCCGGCAGGCGATCGCGATCGATCTTGCTCCCGACAAGAAGGTCATCGCGTCGTTACGAAGCAGCGCCAGACGTGATCTCGCGGCAGCAAAGTTCGCATTACACGAGGCGCTGCCGATCCGCATGGCGGAACGCTGGCTCGAGATGCATCCTCCGCAGGGCTGGACGAACGCAGATCTCGACAACATGGAGCGGCAACTGCATCACTGGAAGATGCTGCCCTCCGGAACCGAAGGCTATGAGAAGGCTGAAGTCACGGCAGGCGGGGTTGACACCGATGAACTCTCAGCCAGGACAATGGAGGCGAAGAAAGTGCCCGGCCTGTTCTTCATCGGAGAAGTAGTCGATGTGACGGGACACCTCGGCGGCTTCAATTTTCAGTGGGCCTGGGCATCGGGATACAGCGCGGGACAAGCGGTGTAGATGTTGCCAGAGGAGCCAGCGGGATTTATTCAAAGCTCGCGAAAAGCATATCAGTGACGGTTTGCAACCATACCAAGCGATCACTGACAACAGCACTGCGCCTCAGCGCCAAGGGTGCGACATAAGAAAGCCCACCGCTTCAGCGGTGGGTAACGTGGATGTCTCACGCGAGTGCCTCGGGCACGAGACACCGAGGCATCGATCAGAATTATTACGCCACCAAGGGCCTCGTGCCCATGATCCCGGCTCTCACCGCTGAAGCGGTGACTTTCTTATGTTGCGCGAAGGCTTCCGCGCCATAGATAAGACAAGATTTCTCTGTGCCTCCGCGTCTCTGTGGTTAATTAAGCTTTACGCTTGCCCCTGAGCCTTGGGCTTCAGAACCTCGTCGATGGTCATGATGTCGACCATCCCGAAGCAGCCGTAAATCGCCGGCAGCACCCGTTCAGCCGGATAGGTCCGCCGCAGCGCTGCGACTTTATCCGTGCCCGCGCGATATGCCGGCAGATACATCCTCCCCAGCAGCGGATGCCGTCCCCACGCTCCTGACAGCTTGTCCGCGCGCTCTTCGCTGACCAGGAAGTCATTGCGCAATGTCTTTGCGATCTCCGCCTGCGGCTTGCCTTCGCCCCACGTCAGATACGACGACTGGTTCTTCGCATCGTCCTGCAGCAGCGCCAGCAGCACGCCGAGCTGCATATCTTCGTCCGGCAAATCTTCCACGTTGTTCACGCCGTGCGCGATCAGGATTGCATTGTTGGCGAGCCCTTCGAACAGCGTTGCCGCGCGCGTGTTCATCGTCAGCACCGTGGCTTCGAAGCCAGCCTGCTTACGCGCATACAGATTCTGCAGGTACGCGAACGTCGTCACGTGTCCCGGCACGACCTCGTGACTCACCAGTTGCTGGAACTCAGGGAAGCTGATCTGCAAAGACGCATTGATCTCATAGCTGGCTTCGTACTGCGGCGTGCCATCACTGTTGCGCTTGCGGCCCAGGTAGTTCATCGAACCCGAGAACCACGCGTCCTTGATGGCCAGAAAGTCGATGTTCGCGCGCGGTACGTTCGCCAGTTCCTTCGGCAGATAGGGCATCAAATTCGCCGCACTCAGATTGTCGAAGTAGGCGATGACTGCCGCACCCAGAGCCCTCACCGAGCCCATAGGCGAGATGCGCTCGCGACGCCATGAATCGACCGCTCCGAGCAGTCCGTCCGCCGTGGAATAGCCGCCGCGGTTCAGCAGTTCAGCAACCCGATTACGCTTGGCTTCCGGCTTTGATGGCTCGGGCGGGCGCCCGGTCGAGGCCTCGACGCAGCGCCTGTAAGGAACCGCGGGTCCCTTGCCGACGATTTCCATTGCCAGGTCCCACATGACTTCCAGCGATGTCGCCAGCCCCGCGAGATACTGTCCACGTAATCCACCGATGCTGTCGCCTTCCTTGCGAACGCCGGCGATCGCCTTCGGCAGATCCACTTCGCCAAGATACTTCTCGACCGCATCCCGATCGACTTCTTTCCCTCCTACTCCGCCGGTGTCACGCAGGCGCGCGGCCGAGGCTGCGGTGTAAGCATGCGGCAGCGGCTCATCGGCATACCACGAATCCGCAATGAATCGGCCCGTACCGGACGGGCACATCACATCGCCACCCCAAAGAGTGTCGATGCCCAGAACAGCGTCAGCAACATACTTTCCTACTTGGTCCATTACGCAGCCTTCTTTCTCACGGATGCGAACCAGATATACAGACACAACGCCACGAACATGAATGCGGAGATGGTCTGCGAGATCGGCTCGTTGGAATAAAAGGGAGTCTGAATCATCTCCTCCCGATATTGTGGCAGCAGACGCAGGCCCGCGCCAAAGACTCCACCCAGCGCGCCGCCTGCCATCAACCCTCCAGCAACAATGACACCGCGTTCGCGAATTGAGCGTCCGGGCTCGTCGCCGATTTTGTCCGCCCGTTTATTCACCAGGTGCGCCACGAAGCCGCCGGCGAGGATCGGCGTAGTCAACTGAAGCGGCAGGTAAATTCCAAGCGCAAACACCATGGATGACAGCCCCAGCATTTCCAGGACCACGGTAATCATGGCCCCGATGCCGAACAGCACGTAGGCCACGGGCTGGCCGCTCATGAATCCTTCGACGATGGCCTTCAGCGCCGAGGCTTGCGGCGCCACCAGCACCTGCCGCACATCTCCAGGCGCAGCCTCTCCGAACTGGAACGCCTTAGCCAGCAGCACGATGGTTAATCCGGCGGTGATCGCAGCCGCGGCGATGCCGATGAACTTCACTTTCTCCTGCGCAGAGGGCGTCGACCCAATCCAGTAACCGGCCTTCAGGTCGGTGATGAACTGTCCTGAAGCGCACAGCGCGACGCACACCATGCCCGCCAGCGCCATCACGAAGAACATGCCCGTCGTTCCCGAAAGCCCGAACTTCAGCAGCACCACCGCCGAGACAATCACCGTCAGCAACGTCATCCCAGAGGCAGGATTATTCGCCGTGGCAGCGATCGCGTTCGCGGCTACCGTGGTGAAGAAGAAGCAGAAGAGCAACGTCAACCCCAGCCCCAGCGCCAACACGGTCCAGGTCACGTGCAGTTGCCCATAGAAGATTCCGATCCCCAGTGCCGAGACCAGCACGCCCAGAAGAATCGCGATGATCGGAATGTCACGATCGGTGCGCTCCGTGTGCGTAGCCTCGCCATGACGGAACGCGTGCAGTGCGATGCCGAACGAGCCGGCGACTACTCGCAGCGACTTCAGGATGCCGACCAGTCCGGCTGCCGCAATCGCACCGACGCCGATATACCGCACATAGAAGCGGTAAATTTCAGCGGCCGTCATGTGCGAGATCGGAATCGTTCCGGGATAGACGGTCAGGTCCCCCATATGACTGCCGATGAACCAGATTGCCGGCACGAGCACGAAGTTCACCAGCACGCCGCCTGCACAGAAGATCATGGCGATGCGCAGGCCCATAATGTAGCCGAGTCCAAGAATGAAGCCGATTGCATCGAAGTTGAACACCATGCGATGCCGGTCCACCAGAGTCTTCATGACCGGCACGAACTGGAAGTTCAGGTATTCCTTCCAGACGTGAAACGTGGTGATGAAGAAGTCATAAACCGCGGCAATGCAGGTGGCCTGCAGCAGGAGCTTGGCTTGCTCTCCCCCTTTTTCGCCGGTGACCAGCACCTCGGTGATGGCCGTGGCCTCGGGGAAGGGGAGCTTGCCATGCTGCTCCTGCACAAAGTACCGGCGCAGCGGAATGAGAAACAGAATGCCGAGACATCCTCCGGCCAGGCAGATGAAGATGGTCTGCAGCGGATGAGGATCAAGATGCAGGATGTACAGCGCCGGCAGGGTGAACACGGCGCCGGCCACGACGCTGCCTGATGCTGCGCCGATGCCGGTCATGATGACGTTCTCCAGCACCGTGGACCGTCGCTTGTAGACCCGCGCCAGCCCAATTGCCAGGATCGAGATGGGAATCGCGGCCTCCATGCCCTGGCCGACCTTCAGCGCCGAATACGCCGAAGCCACGCTGAAGATGATGCACAGCAGCGTGCCCCAGAACACCGCCCTCCAGGTCACCTCAGGGACGTTCATGGTGGCCGGCACAAGAGGCACGTAAACTTCACCCTGGGTTAGAGGGATGTAGGCATTGGCGGGCAGGGATTTGGTTTCGACTTCAGGTGAGGCGGTGGCCATCGAGAGACGCTCCTGACAGATTGGCAGCCGCTCGCATTGTAAATGGCGGGGTCAATCAGAGATGTGACAGACGTTGGCTCGCATGGTGACCGAAGCGGCGGCCTGATCGTTATGACTCATCTATACCATACACAATACTGGTACCCAGTATGGTATTATCGAACACATGCAAACAGCGCGAAAAATCACTGTCGAGCTACCTGCTGAGCTGCTTGAGAAAGCCCAAAAGGCCAGCGGAACAGGGATCACGCAAACGATTCGTACGGGATTGCAACTGGTGGCAGCGTCGCAGGCCTATTCGCAATTGCGGCAAATGCGGGGTAAGGTCCGCTTCAGTCGCACCCTGGCAGAACTGAAGACTGATCGATGATTGCCGCGGACACCAGCACGTGGATCGCGTATCTTGAGGGCGGCCAAGGGCCCGATACTGCCTTGCTGGACCAGGCGCTCGCCGATCGGCAGGTACTTATGCTTCCTGTCGTGCTGGCGGAGCTTATTAGCGATCCCAAACTTCCTTCCCACCTCACGCAGATGCTGGTTGACCTCCCAATGGTGGAACTTCAGCCCGGCTACTGGTATCGTGCGGGACTCTTGCGCGCGAAGGGTTTAGCCAGGCGCCGGAAAGCCAGACTGGGTGACGCTCTCATCGCACAAAGCTGTATTGATCGGGATATTTCCCTGATCACAAGGGATCACGATTTCCGAGCGTTTTCAGGAATGGCCGGTTTGCGGACGCTGCTGAGTCTCTGAAAATTCCAGAATCACCAGTTGAGCGAGATATCCTCTGCTGTGCCTCTGCGCTACTCCCGAACCTGCACTTCCATTGGCGGCGTCGTAGCCTCGTCGAAAGTAGCATCCCCGAAATACACCGCAGAAAACTTATGCTTTCCGGCTTCGCCGAACGAAGTCGTGAAGCTTGCCTGCCCATTCGAAATCGGGATCGGTTTCGCGATCTCGCGTCCATCGACCAGGAACTGCACCGTCCCGCTGGCGTTCGCTTCTCCGAAACTGGCGACCAGAACGATCGGGTCCCCCGGCCTGACTCTTTGACGGTCGGTGCTGATCCTCATCTTCGGAGACGCTCCGGTCGGCAGCACCTGGATGGAGCCCATCATCCCCATGTCTTCGTGCTTCAGGATGTGGCAGTGGTAGAGGAATGTACCGACGATATTGGGATCGCGGAAATCCATGCGCAGCTTCACGCTGTGGTACGGCCCGTCGCCGCTCCAGTACGGCACGTCAACGGTGTCCCGCATTGTGGGATCGCTCACCGGCTTGCCGTCGATTTCGAGCACTTTGAAGTGGATCTGGTGAATGTGAAAGACGTGGTCTTCCGGCGAGCGGTTCTCGATGATCCAGTCTTCCACGTCGCCAAGGTGGAGCACGATGTTTGGCGCCGCGCCCATCTTGTAGAGTGTCACCGGTTGCCCAGCTACGGTGATGTAGTACAGCACGAAGTTATCCGGGTCCTGCGGAGTTCCCGACAGCTGTGAGAAATAGAGGCGTCGATTCACAAAAGGTGTGGGCTCGGATTTTATTCCGGGCCAGCGTGGCACCGAGGACGGTATAACGGCTGGGTGTTCGTCGGTTGCCGCGTTTTCAGAGCTTACGATATTTGCGATCACGCGCTTTGTGTCGTTATCGCCCTGCGGCCCGGTGTCCCATGCTTGCGTTATGAGTTGCGCATCCTGCCCCTGTTTGGGAGTGGTCACTACGATCTCAAGACGCGCTCCTGGGGGCAAGAACAAACTAGTCTGAGGCGGCAACACCTTACCTGGCGACACAGGGACACCATCGACAGCGACGATCTGCACCGGCTGCGGGACATGGTCCACGAGCAGTTGCAGATTAAAGATGACATCGGCGCCTGCGTTCAGGACACGCCAGAACTCTTTTCTTCCGGGCGGTACGTCAAGCGTTGCCGGCGGACCGTTCGGATACACCACAGGAACATAATTGGCTGAGATATCCCAGCTGGGAACGTTGAGAGCGGCCGGCTCCGGACCGATCCGCTGCTGGTCTCTCAGAACAATTACTCTCTGGGGCATGGAGGCCAGCGACGGATTGACGCGCTCAATGCCTTCCACGATGAGTGCTCCCGCAGCGCCGCCCTGCACCTGGCGTTCGCTATACCCGTGCGGATGCGGATGGTACCAGTACAAGCCTGGGGCCTCGTCGCGCGGAATCGTGATTCGATACTCGAATTCCTGGCCAGTCGGTATTGCCGTATTAATCACATCATCCTGATGGCAGACCGGCGGTACCGTCATGCCATGGAAGTGCAGGTTAGTGAACGACGGGTCCATACGGGTGACGGTGCAATCGGCATCCTGCGACGGCCTATGCGATTTCGGCATGGACGCGCGATAGGCGTTCCACGCCGGCAAATCGTTATGAAAGTGGATGATCAGCTGATCGCCGGGAAAGACGTGCAGGGTGGGCGATTCCAGGCCATCATCGGTGACGTAGCAGTAGCGCGGAGGACCTTCGCCAACGATCGTCTGCTGATACTTAATGTGCAGACCGAACTCCAGAACTCCATCATGACTCCAGAGGTCGGGTGGAGGCGCCATCTCCGCTCCCGCCGCTGGGCGAGGACACGACGGCGTGGCGGGCTGGCCATACACGGATGCGGCGAAGCTCACCAGAGTCACGAGCAGCAAGCCCGCCCGCCCCAAGTTGCTTCCGGCATGTTTCCAATGACGCAAGATCGCCTCGATTAGTGAAGGGAAGGCCCAGCCGTGTTTGGCAGCTCTGATATGCAGGTTAGATGATGAATCCTGCGCTCTGCTATGTCTTTTGGTGTCACGACTATTGCTGTGGACGTTCTGAACGAATCGATCTGGCTTGAGTAGCTATAGGCTAGCAGAGTTCCGCTGCAACAAGAGTCGAAAACCCGCTGTTGAGCACAAATTGTTGCAGTTTAGCTGCGACTGACGCGCCTTGGCGCTACTGGATAGAACCGCTACGGCTGCACGTACACCGGGTTATTCGGCGAAGGTGGCTCATAGTCCTGCCCGTACTTATTCTTATGCGGAAGCGAAGCCGACCGCGTTACTTGCAGTCGGATTGCACCTATCGATTTCGGTGTCTCGCCTACCTGAACCTCGCGTGTGAGCGACTGAAGCGTAGCCGGCAGAGCACTCTCATTCCAGACATGCAGCATGTAATGACCGGGAGGCACATTGGCGATTGTGAATGCCCCCCGCTTGTCTGTGGTGGCGAAGTAGGGGCTGCCCAGCACCACGACGACGGCGCTCATTTCAGGATGAATGTTGCAGAAGATGAACGACACCCCCTCGCGGTCGAAATGCACCGTGCGAGAGGTGCCGGCTTCGTACAGTCCGAGATCGAAGCGCTTACCGTCGAACAGTGAAAACACGTTGTGAAACCATGGGTCGTGGTTCGGAAAGTCGACCGTCGAACCTTTGGTAATTACCAGCATGTGCGGCTCGAAAGCCTTGTTCTTCTGTGCCAGCACGGCGTGCAACGGCGCGACCTTGACCGGCTCAACGGCGGTGCCAATCGGAGCCAGCCAGACGACCGTAGAAGCCGCCGAACTGGTCGATGGCTCCAACACAATAGTTCCACTTACCTGCGCGTGGCAGAGAGAAGCCGCGCTTACGCAATAAAGCATTGCGAACGCCCGTACCAGCCGTGCGAAATGTTCGAGCGAGCTAAAAATGCGGATGCTCAGAACAACACTCCCATCGAAAGATTGAGCTGGCCGGCGTCGTAGCTGTTGTCGTAAATCGTGAATGTCCGCAGGCGACGGTACTCCAGGGCCATCACCAGGTCCGAACGCGGCCGGTAAATGACATTGCCGAATGCCGCGCGATTTCCCGTGATGAACGATGGGCCATAGCTGGCCGATTGATCGCCGAAGTTACGAACGTCGGATGCAAATGGATTGTCATCCCCAAAGGCGCCATTGAATTCCAGCTTAGGGGTGGCACGGAACTTCAGCTGCGCCCATCCGCCAACCGTATTCAACGCTACAACCGTAGTTGTCGAATTGGCCAGGATGCCGTCGTAGAGCACGCTGCGCCCGAGCGCTGCTCCCAGTCCGCCGATTGCGGCGCCGCGATAGAACTCGGCGCTCAGGCTGAACTTGTGAGCGAGCGGAAGATTCGCATCCATAATGCCGGCCCAGCCATTCACGATGCGGTCGTAACCCCAGTTTTGCCGGGTGTAATATCCACCTGCACCGATGGTGAACGTTTGACCTAACATCGGCCTGGAATACGCAACGTTCATTCCGTACGCCGGTTGGCGCGATTGCTCGCCCGCACTCGGTGCGCGATACCAAGTGTAGTAATCGCTGTCGGGAGGTTCGCCGGTGAGATTGTCCATGAACGCGCCCTTCAGCATGATCTTCGACTCCCCTGAAAGGGCAAAGCTGTGCTCAACCCGCAGTTGCGGCGTCCAACTCCACAAGTTCCCGGCGTACGATAACGCCGGCACGATCACCGAAGCGAAAGACGTCGGCGATAGAGGCGACAGGAACAGCTGATCCTGCCCGAGAATGACCGACGTGTCCTTCCAATTCAGGCGGACGTCGGCCGTACGCAAGCGGACTAATGCCGAGTTCACGCCGTTGTCCGTGGCCGGGAAGCCACCACCGAAGTCGAAATTAACCGCAGCGCTGGTATGAGCTCCGAACAAATCAGGCCCGAAGGTCTCGAAGCCGAGAATGGACTGGCGCATGGTGCCGCCGACCGAGCCTGAAGAGTTGATCGGGCTATCGCGAGTAGCCCAGGTCGGAACGTCCTGATTGTCAACCGGACCCGAGTTGCCAAACAGGTTGAACAGTACGATGCCGGAGAACCGTACGCGGTATCTCGATGCGCTCTCCAACTTGGTTTGATACTGATCGTTGACCTTATCGGCGATGAGCTGCTGGTCTTCCTGGATGTGAGTCAGTCGCGTATCCAACTCGGCATTCGTAGGCGCGATGTAGGCAGAAGTCTGCGAATCGGCATCCCCCGCAGGGGCACTTGCAGAGGCGTTGCGGTTCTCCAATTCCTGCCGCAGCCGGGTGATCTCGGAGTGGCTGTCGAGAGTCTGCTGCTGGAGTTGCAGCACGAGTTGCTTCAGCTCGTGAACTTCCGACTGCAGTTCCTGCAGCGCAGGGTTAGCGGCAGACACATCGTTCGAAGCCGGAGCCGCCTGCGTCTGGGCGCCGCAAGGCAGGGTGGCAATTGCAAGCAGCGATAGGAGCACAGGACCTATCGAACGCGCCCAGCGTTTCAGGGGAGCCGCGTCCAACCGGCCAGCCCGGCGGAAACGCTCCTGAGGCTGCGGATAATTTGCATCTGTCATGTCGCACCTCTCTCACCCGAGTTAGAAAAGACCCAGAAGTGGCGGCGTCAAACACATCAGGTAGTGAACGACTGGGATTTGTTGGTCACTGTATCATCGCTGGCCGGCAATTTACGGCTGACGCGCGGCAGGACAATCTGCATGATCGTCTGCCCGCGGATGGAGCTTTCCAATTGCAGAACTCCATTGTGGTCCTGCACGATTTTCTGCGCGATGGTAAGCCCAAGCCCGGTTCCATTCTCCTTACCGAAACTGACAAATGGCTGGAACATCTTGTCGCGGATCGAAGCTTCGACGCCCGGGCCGTCATCGCTGATCCGGATTCGCAGATCGCCGTCGTGTTCGGCGATGCTGACCCCGACATGCCTCCCGCCCAACTGAGCAGCCTGGCACGCATTCAGCAGCAGGTTGTAGAAGACGCGCTCCATCTTGCGCGGGTCAACCTGCGCCGTATGCAAACCGCTGGACTCAATAGCAACCGTAATATTCTGGAATTGGCGATGCGAGCGCAGCAGCTCGATCGCTCGGCTGATGGTACGCTCCACCGGCGTGTCCGCAATATTCAACGACTCGGCGGGGCGCGACAACTCCAGCAGCGAATCGACCAGGTCGGTCAGCCGGTTCACGGCCACCCGAATTTCCTGGTAGAGCTCTTCGCGCTGCGCGGGCGTGAGTTCAGCTTCGGCGAGGAATTCCGCATTCGCCAACACCGCAGTCAGCGGATGCCGCAGATCGTGCGAGATGGAGCTGGCCATTCGCCCGATCGTCGCCAACCGTTCGGCCTCCAACAAACGTTGCTGCGTGGTCCGCAGGCTGTCGCGCATTCGAGTGAAGGAGTCGGTAAGTTCGCCCACCTCACCGGTCGTCGAGGCATGTAACGGATAGCGGAAATCCCCGCTACCCAGTGCCCGGACGCCATCGACTAAACGCTCCAACGGTCGCGTAAACGTCCCGGCGATGAAATACACCAGGAGGCTGCCGCCGAGCACAGCTCCTAGCCCCACGGCCAGCAGGAGTTGCCGCAGATGGTTCAGAAACGACGTTGCCTGGTCGTACGACTTCAGCACGACGATGGTGACGCGGGGCGATTCATCGGGATTCAAAGCCTGTGCGGACGCGACAAAGCTCTCCTTGCCGAGCTTCAGGTTCACCGATTCCGCGCCGCCGTGCATCGCCGCGAGATGGCTGCGCAGGTCGCTGGTCTGCTCCGCGTTCAACGTGCTCACCACGACGGAATCGCCGCATGCAATTGCCACTTGGCCGGCCGCCACCTGGCTGACCTGGTGAGCCACCGCCGTGTTCATCTCGTAACCGACAGCCACCACTCCGAGAAGCGTGTTGTCCGAGCGCGGACCGAAGTAGATCGGCGCGAGCACCACCTCATACAGATGGCCGTCGCCAAACCACCATTGCAGCGTGTCGCTGAAAACCCCCCGCTTGTCTACCAGTTGCTGCACCTGACCTTGCGAGATTCCCGCGGCCCTGGTGTGAAAGCCGACAACTCTATTTGACGTGTCCACCAGCGCCAGCAAATCACCGCCCGAGAGATGAAACATTTCGCGCGATCCATCCTGGATCGTGGGCGGGTGATGAGAGGTCATCAGCGCCTTGAGATTGGGAAGATCGGCCATCAATTCGGCGAGTCGCGCCAAATCCGCTTCGCGTTCCGCCTGCGAGTTGCGAAAGGTTTGTACCGAGTCGGCCAGATCGCTGTTCAAGCCGCGCCGCACGTGACTGGCGACCGTGCGCTGGACAATGACCAGCGACACCGCAGTCAGCCCGGCGGAAGTCAACAACATGGCGATGAGAAACTTTGTGCGAAGACGCAATTTACCCATCACCACATCCCTTTCGCTGGCTTATCACCGGACGAACTTATACCCCGTGCCGTGGACGGTGCGGAAGTGCACCGGGTCAGTGGGGTCTTTTTCCAGCTTCTGCCGTAGCCGGAGAATGTGAGTGTCCACGGTACGTGTGGTTGGATAATTGTTATACCCCCAAACCTCATTCAACAACTCGGTCCGCGAGATGACGCGCTCCGGATTGTTCAGGAAGAAGCGCAGCATCTTGAACTCCTGGGGTGTCAGGGGGACCAATTGCCCGGCGCGGTGCAGCTCCATCCGCGAGAAATTTACTTCGACATCGTCGAAGCCGAAGACCTCGACCTTGTCGTTCACCTGGTTCAGTCGGCGCACGGCGGCGCGCACCCGCGCCAGTAATTCACGCGGACTGAAAGGCTTGGTGACATAGTCATCGGCGCCAAGTTCCAGCAGGAGCACCTTGTCCAGCACGTCGCTGGCCGCGCTCAGGACGAGGATTGGAACGTTGGAACTCTCATGCTTGATCTCCCGGCAGAGGTCCTGGCCGGATTTGCCGGGCAGACGTAAATCCAGAATCACCACCCGTGGGGTGGTGTTGCGGAAAGTTTCCATCGCCATCGCTCCATCGGAGGCGATTGCGACCTCGAATCCGGCAGACTCAAACGTGCGCTGCAGAGCCCGCTGAACTGCCAAATCGTCTTCGATGACTAGAATTTTCTCCATCCGTGCTCCGTTGACTAACAGCTAATAACAACTGGAAAGTGGCAGTCAACGGCGTGTTCACAAATCTGTGACAAACGGCGGTCTGGCGGGTCTCTTTCTCAACTCTTTGTTGTCAATATTTTTTGACACGCCGGCCACTTCCACCGAACAACTCGCGGGTCGTTCCTCGATAGATTGCCTCTACTGACGGCAATTACGGCGTAAGAGCCAAAGTTGCCGAAAGCCATCACATTTGAGATTCGAGGAGAACCATGCTCATGAAAAATCCACTGCGGATTGCTTCCACACCGTTTCGGGCGATGACACTTTCGATGGTCGCCCTCGCGCTGCTTAGCCTGCCGGCCTTCGCCCAGAAGGTAAACATCAACTACCTGACTTCGGATATTCCCAACGCCGCAGCCTTTCCCGACACCAACCTCGTGAACCCTTGGGGAATGTCGATCAGCCCGACCGGTCCCTGGTGGATCTCGGACAACGGAACCGGCCTCTCGACGCTCTACAACGGCTCTGGTCAGCCACAGGCCCTGGTAGTAACCATTCCGTCCGGAAGCAGCGGCACAGGAACGCCGAGCGGAACCGTCTTCAACGCCACCGGAGACTTCAAGATCAACGGCCAGGTTGCGGCGTTTCTGTTTTCGACGGAAGACGGAACGATTTCCGGTTGGTACGGTGGTTCAACTGCGTTTATCGCTGTCAACAATAGCGGTAGCGGCGCCGTCTACAAAGGACTCGCAGAAGCTTCGGCCGCCGGCGCGAACTATCTCTACGCGACCAACTTCCATGCCGGAACGGTGGAGGTATACGACAAGAACTTCGCTACCCACTCGTTCGGATCCAACGCGTTTGTCGACACTTCGATCCCCTCCGGATACGCCCCTTTCAACATCCAGCTGATTGCAGGCAACAAGCTGGTGGTGACTTACGCCAAGCAAGATGCGCAGAGGCACGATGACGTGGCCGGTCCGGGCAATGGCTATGTCGACGTGTACGACACCAGCGGCAACCTCCAGTTCCGCCTGGTCCACAACCTGTTCCTGAACTCGCCATGGGGCGTCGCCGTCGCACCGCAGAGCTTCTCAGGATTTGCGGGCGACTTGCTGATTGGGAACTTCGGAAGCGGCTTGATCACCGCGTTCAATGCCAGCAACGGCAACTTTGTCGGCAATATGCTTAACGTGAACGATCTGCCCGTCCAGATCGATGGACTGTGGGGTCTGACCTTCGGCAACGGCGGTTCGGGCGGTCCGACCGGCACCTTGTACTTCACCGCGGGAAGCTTCGGTGAATCTCACGGAATCTTCGGCTCGATCACGCCGCATCCGGGACTCTAGTTTGCTCGCGGCAAAATAGAAGAGGAGGGCACGAGCCCTCCTCATTGTTCTTCCGCAATCTGGATCGGGAGCTAAAGCTTCCTCAGCACCTCGAAGATCTCATCATTGCTGGGGACCTGCCCAATGGGATAAATCTTCGAGAACGCCAGCTTCCCCTTCTTGTCGACCACAAAGATTGCACGCTCGTTGATACCCGGAATCGGATCGCCTTCGCGAAGGATCTCGAACTTCCTGGCCGTCTCGCCATGCGGATAAAAATCGCTGGCTAAGGGAAACCCTAATATGCCGATTTCTTTCTTCTGCCACGCCGTGTGACTGGGAATCGAATCGACGCTGATGCCCACGACCTGCGCGTCATATCCGCTGAAGCGTTCCAGGTCAGTATTCAACGACGGAAGCTGCGATGCGCATACCGGCGTCCAGTCCGCTGGATAAAAAGCCAGCACTACATTCTTCTTGCCACGGTAGTCACTCAGCTTGAACTGCGACTTGATATTTCCGGTTACCGCGGGAAGTTCAAAATCCGGCACTTCATCACCGATGTTCAGAGCCATTCTTCCTCCAACTCTTCATGACGCAAACAGCGATTCTAGAGGCGCGATTGTTTGCGGGCAAGTCGCCGCCCGGCGCAATGTTACAGCCTGATGAAAAGGAGTGGTCAACGTCTTGCCGCGCACACGAGACGAGCAGAGATTAGACGGTAGGCTCATGTATGCGCAGAGCCCTGCTCCTTTGCGGACCCCCACTCCTCTCCCAACACCGCAAACACAACGTCGTCCACCCACTCGCCTCGGAACCACAGGCTCTTCACAAAGTGCGCTTCCTTCCGCATGCCGACCCGCTGCAGCAGTCGCATCGACGATTCATTCCGCGGATCGACCGAGCCGAAGACGCGATGCTTCCTGAGGTCGACGAACAAATATGTAAGCAATGACCGCAACGCCTCTGTAGCGTAGCCCTTGCTTTGGAACTCCGGCGCCAGCGTGATGCCGATCTCCACCTGCTCGGACGTGTCGACCAGCACGCGAAAGCCGCAGTCGCCAATCAGTTTGTCGTTCTGGCGCAGATAAATGCCGACCTGGTACCACTTTCCCGGCGTCCCGGGCTCCACGGATGCCAGTCCGCGAATGTAGGTCTGAATGACATCGACCGACTCCGTCCCCCACGATTGAAAGCGGGCGACATCGGGATGGCGGTGATAGGAGAAGACGCGCGGCCCGTCATTGGCCTCCAGGTTGCGAATGGAGAGGCGCTCGGTTTTTATTTCAGAGAACATTCTCTCAGCAGGGTAGCAGCATCATAAAGGTAAGCGGACGAGGCGCGCAGGCGAGAGTCGCTGCCTCGGGAAGTGCCGCTTCAAATCCTGGAGACGAATTTTTGCCGCGACCAACTTTCCTTGTTGCCGAACCCGAACCCGAGCAGGCGCTATCGGCGCGCAAGCTCTTGCTGGAGACTTTCAAGTTCAACGTCATCACGGCCCATTCGGAAGGCGAAACCGTCGACCTGCTGCAACTGTTCCCGCACGTGAATGCCCTCATCCTGCACTGCGGCATTCCGAACTTCCGCACAGAAACTGTCATCCAGTTCGTCAAGACCGCGACGCCCGACCTGCCGGTGATCGCGCTCACTCCGACGGAGCGCGAATTCGCCTGGGCCGACCACGTTGTCCATAGTCACGATCCGCAGGAATTACTGCAACTCGTTCATCGGCTCTTCGGCGATCCGCGGCAGAATCCCGCGCCGCAGGACAGCTAGCAGGCTGCTGAAGAACTCGAATGTTCCGGGCAGCAAGCGTCAGTTGACTAAAAATCGAAGCCGATGAATCTAGGTTTTAGCTGAAAGCCGACAGCTGAGAGCTGACAGCCTTATTGATACGTGACGCGCTTGTCGCCCTTCACCACGCGGCCGATCGTGAAGCCCTTCTCGCCGCAGCGTTCAAGAATGGTTTGCACCTTCTTGAACTTCTTCGCCGGAACGACGAGGATCATGCCGATTCCCATGTTGAAGGTGCGCAGCATTTCATCCTGAGGGACGTTGCCGATGCGTTGCAGGTGTTCGAAGATTGGAAGAACTGGCCAGGAATTGATCTCGACGATCGCGCCCATTCCTTTAGGAAGAACGCGCGGAAGGTTCTCGGTGATTCCGCCGCCTGTGATGTGAGCCATCGCCGAAACTGCGTCCGCTTCCATCATGCGTCGCATGATCGGCCAGTAACTCTTGTGCGGCTTCATCAGTTCGGTGCCGACCTTGCCCTTGATCTCGTTGACGTAGGAATCAGGCGTGTAATTCGCGGTATCGAAGAAGAGCTTGCGCGCCAGCGAATAGCCGTTCGTGTGCAGGCCTGTAGAAGCCAGTCCGACGAGCACATCGCCGACTTCGACATTCTTGCCCGTAATGATCTTCTCGCGGTCGACGACCCCGACGATGAAGCCTGCGAGATCGTATTCGCCATCGGAGTAAAAGCCCGGCATTTCCGCGGTCTCGCCGCCGATCAGGGCACAGCCATTGTGTTTGCAGGCTTCGGCTATTCCGGAGATCACCTTTTCGGCAACCTCAGGCTGCAAACGGCCGGTCGCGAAATAGTCCATGAAGAACATCGGCGCTGCGCCTTGCACGGCGATGTCGTTGACGCAGTGATTGACCAGGTCCGCGCCAACGGTGTGATGAAGATTCATCTCGAAGGCGATCTTCAGCTTGGTTCCCACACCGTCAACGCTGGAAACCAGAACTGGATCTGCATACTTCCTTTTGTCGATGGCGAACAGTCCGCCGAAGCCGCCGATCTCGCTCAGCACACCGCGGTTAAACGTCTTATGCGCAAGGTACTTGATGCGCTGCTTGGTACGATTGGCGCGCTCAATGTCAACGCCGGAATCGGCGTACGTGATCGTGCGAGGTTCAGTCGTATGTTGTGCCAAGAGTTGGGATCCAGTCCAGAAGGCGCATCGCCGCAGATTGTCGCGGAAAACTTATTGTACCATTGTGCCGCGAAAGCCTTGCAGGACGCGAGGACGAGCGAGATACGTTTATGCGGTTCGTGCTTGCGGCGCAGCAAGTTGGCTGCAGGGACTTGATGCTTAAGACCAAGTCCCTGCGCTGTTGAGCATCTGGATTTACGAAGCTCTCGCTTAGCGAAACACCTGATAAACTGCGCCCTCATTGTGAGCGCCTCCACCTTGTGTCGCGCCGATCAGCCAATTGTTCCAGAGCGTCGGCGGACCGTACGGCAGTTGTCCGTCGTTTTGTAACCTGAATTGGTGCAGCACGACTTGCGTCCAACTCCCGCCGTTCGGCACCAGCGCGTAAAGCGTGCCCACTGAATTCACGCCGCCTTCCGCCGCTGTGCCGTACAGATTGCCATTGCTGTCGAAGATGACTCCGGCAAACGGACTTGCGCCGTCGCTGCCTCCGGTGAAGTTGTAGAGCACGCTCTCCTGCCATTGCTGTCCAGACTTCGCCAGCTCGAACACCGTTCCTTTGTGGCTCGTCCCTCCGACGTTCGTCGTGCTGTAGAAGCTTCCCGACCCATCGACGGTCAAAGCACCCATTGGATAACCACCATCGCTGCCGCTGAAGGAATGCAGCACGGTTTCGGTCCAAATTCCGTTCGCAGAACTAACCTCGAACACGGTTCCGCAACCGTACTGGCAATTGCCGCTTCCACCATAGGGAGTTGTGCCGTAAAGCTTGCCGGCGCTGTCGAAGATCAGATTCGCCATTGAACTGGAACCATCAGCTGCGCCGGTGAAAGCGTAGATATCAGCTTCTTGCCAGCCATTCTGCGTCGGCGTCAGCTTGTAGACCGTGCCGCCGCAGCCAGGCTGTGTGCAGCCCCAGAACGTGTTCCCCGATAGCTTGCGACCGGCGCGATCGAAGATGTAATCGCCTTGAATTCCAGGAGCCCAAGTTGTTCCGTAGAGATTGCCCGAAGCGTCGAAGATCACGCCGCCCACTGGAATCACGCCCAGGTTCACGCCTGGCTGGAATGCGTACACCGTCGACTCTTGCCACCCATTCTGCGTTTTCGTGAGCTTGAACACCACACCACAACCGAGATCCTGTCCGCCACTTGTCGAGCAGACACCAAGACCTCCCAACTGTGTCGTGCCGTAGAGGTTTCCCTGGCTGTCGAAGGTGAGGCTCGCCACGGGGAAAGCACCATCGCTTCCATTGAAGTTGTAGAGAACGGTTTCGCGCCATGTTCCGGCGCTGGCTGGTATCAGTTCGTAAACGGAACCGAAAGCGTTCGGACCACCGTTGAAAGTCGTTCCGTAGAGATTGCCGCGCGAATCGGCAATCAAGCCCGAATCGGCAGTTCTCCCATCCTGCCCGTTAAAGCTGTAAATAAGTTTTCCAGGGACTTGTGCAAATCCAAGCGACGTGCAAATGAGAATCGAGACGAGCAGTTTCAGTGCACTCTTAAGCATCAGCGATAGCTCCCAATTGTTCAATTCTGTAGTTGTTGGTTGTAGAGAGCCTAGAACCGGTTATACGGGACTAGTGACAGCGGCCTTAGCGAGACGAAGAGATGCGCGTCGATGCTTGGCAAATTCTAGGCGAAACAAGTCGATACAACGAGCAGAATGGGCTGAATAACGCAGACTCGTTGCTTAGGTGCGAGTAGCTGATGCGGATAGCTCGGCGAGAATAATCAAAACATGCGATGACTGAAATAATGAGCAGAAAGCCTCAGCTTTCTGCCCATCCAAGTTGCGAACAATGACATCCCGCCTAGGCTTGAGCCCAGGGATCGAGCACGACCTTGATGCAGTTGTCCTGCTTTTTCAGGAACGTGTTGTAAGCGTCAGGCGCGTCCTGCAAAGCCAGACGATGCGTGATGATCACACTCGGATCGATGTCACCTTTCTGGATGTGATCGAGCAGCTTTGGCATGTAAGTATGCATGTTCGTCTGTCCCATACGGAATGTCAGACCCTTGCCGAAAGCCGCGCCGAATGGGAAGTTGTCGAGGAATCCGCCATAAACGCCAGGAACAGAAACCACTCCACCCTTGCGGCACGACTGAATACACTGGCGCAACGCAAACGGACGATCGAAGCTGACGCCCATCATCTGCTTGGCACGATCGCTGTACCAGTCAACGCCGTGTCCGTGCGCTTCCATGCCGACCGCGTCGATGCACGCATCCGGACCTCGCCCACCAGTGAGTTCCTTCAGTGTCTCGATGAGGTCAGGCGTTTGCGAGTAGTCGACGACTTCCGCGCCAGCATCCTGCGCGAGTCGCAGCCGCTCAGGAATGCGATCAATGGCAATCACCTTGCCCGCACCGAGCAGCTTCGCACTGTGAATCGAGAATTGGCCCACAGGTCCACAGCCCCAAACGGCGATCACTTCGCCGCCCTTGATATTGCAGTTTTCGGCTGCCATGTAACCAGTCGGGAAGATGTCGCTCAGGAACAGCACCTTTTCGTCGTCGAGATCGCTCTCAATCTTCAGCGGACCAACATCAGCAAACGGCACCCGCACGTATTGCGCCTGGCCTCCTGCGTATCCGCCGTACATGTGCGAATACCCAAACAGACCCGAACCTGAGTATCCGTAAAGCGCTTCGGCCACTGCTGCGTTCGGATTGCTGTTGTCGCACAACGACCAGAGCTGCTGCTTGCAGTAAAAGCAATTGCCGCAGGCGATGGTGAATGGCACCACAACGCGATCGCCCACTTTGCGCTTCTTTACCTCGGGACCGACTTCGACAACTTCGCCCATGAATTCATGGCCAAGAATGTCGCCCTGCTCCATGGTTGGAATGTACCCGTCGTACAAGTGCAGATCGGAGCCGCAGATCGCGGTGCGTGTGACCTTCACAACGCAATCGTGCGGGTTAAGAATCACCGGATCAGGCACGCTCTCCACGCGCACATCATGTTTGCCAAACCAGCACAAAGCCTTCATCGAGCACCTCCGCCCTGAGTTCCGGTGAATTGTGGTTGCAGCTTTGCTGGCTGCACTTGCTGCGGACCCCTGCGCACTCGCTGCGTTGCTTCGGGTTCCTTCATGGTATGAAGAGCTTTTACGACCGCCGAACGGCGACCAAATGGTTGACCGACAACGGTCGGAATTTCCTTCGCTTCCATCAGTGCCTTGAAGCGCCGCAGATCCTCGCGGACCTGCAGTTCAGGTTCGCGACCCAGCATTTTTGCGAATGCCGCTCCTACTTTGCCGGCGGGGTTGTGGTACGTGAGAGCGACGGTGACTTCCGTTCCTGAGCCGTTTGGCGCCTGACGAAATTCCACCGATCCGCGATTGCTGATCGCCGAACCAGGAAGCGAGCGCCACACGAGATATTCGTTCGGTCGCTCGTCGACCAGCTCTGCGTCCCAAGTCACAGGAACGCCCATCGGACCTTCGGCCGTCCAATGTGAATAGCGGTTGCCTTTGGTTGTGACGCTTCTAAGGTGTTTCATGAAGCGGGGAAGGTTTTCGAAGTTGTGCCAGAAGTTGTAAAGCTCTTGTTGCGGCCGGTCGATGGTGAATGTTTTCTGTACGTGAATGGCTGTAGGAGTCAATGTGCCACGTCGCGCGCCGGCCACTGCGCCGAATGCACCGATCGCGGCCAGAGCAGTCCCGCCCAACGACTTGCGGGATAAGCCATAAGCTGCCAGTGCGCCTCCGCCCAGAATCGCTGCCCAAGGCTGAATGGACTTTATGCGCGAGTTGCCCGAGCGAGCTCCCTTGCCTCGTGAAGAATTCAGATTCATACGCTGCCTCGAAGTTGGAATGATTCTGGTGGGATGCGACAGCGCGAGGAGGGTTTGCGCCCGCGAGAAAGAGACGAGCATCTATGCCGCTTTTTATCAGCAGCAAACGATTCAGGCCGGGAACAATGTCCCGGCTCTCAGCAAAGGTCTGGCATCAGGCAACCAGCCGTAAGTGGTCTTCGGAGAGTTCCGCGGTTTCGGTTTCGCAGCTAGAGCTTTCCTGGTCTGCATTGCGAAGAAACGAGTCGCTAATCCAAACGCCCTTGAGTGGCCGGCGCGGATCGTCGGTTTTGATCCAAACACGTGAGAGTTCTGGATAGAGGGGAGCCAGATTTTTGGTGCGATCGGTGTAACGCATTGTTCCTCCTGAACGCGCAGAGAAGCTGCGCTGCAATGGAGGTGATCCTGAACAGGATTCACTCGCCCGGGTTCACGTCACGCTCCGTGACGGGCAAGCGATGCGAGCTAGGCAAGCATAACGAGGCAGGTCGCGGAGCCGGAAGATTGGCTCTCCCGTTTACTGGGAGGTTCTGAGTTTTGGCATTTCATAAATTCGCCAATTGCACATGGCTCGTTTAGTTTAGACGCGATTGCAGCCCGGCGGTTACAGAAATATGAATCCCATTTTGTGCCTCGTGATCTCTCGCCAGAACGCAGGCATCGCGCTACTCTTAGGCAATCCAGAAGTGAACCTTCATGTGACCCGTATCACGAATTTGCGTGATGGTTCTTCCCCCTGCCTTGCTGCTCAGAAGCTTAGACTAAAGCTTCGTATCGGAGAGCACTCATGACTACTGCTGCACCATCGAAACCGGGAAGCAGCCTGAAGGCTGATCCTTCCTCGGATGTGTATCGTTCTGAAAGTCACCCGCTTGACCCACTATTCCTGCCGAAGAGCGTTGCCGTGATCGGCGCCTCTGAGCGCGCGGGAAGTGTCGGACGGTCCGTGCTGTGGAACCTGCTGAGCAGTCCGTTCGGCGGCACGGTTTTTCCAGTGAATTCCAAGCGCTCCAATGTGCTCGGAATTAAGGCCTATCCGTCCGTAAGAGACCTGCCGGAGAAAGTGGACCTCGTGGTGGTCACCACGCCTGCAGACACCGTGCCTGAAATCATTCGCGAATCAGTGGACATCGGCATCCCGGCCGCAATCGTCATCTCTGCCGGTTTCAAAGAGTTCGGCGAGCACGGCAAGGAACTCGAGCGCGAGATTTCGCAAATCATTCAGGGCAAGATGCGCCTGATCGGCCCCAATTGCCTCGGCGTGATGAATCCAGTCCGCGGGCTGAACGCTACCTTCGCTCACGCCGTCGCCCGTCCCGGCAATGTAGCCTTCATCAGCCAGAGTGGCGCGTTGTGTACTGCGATCCTGGACTGGAGCCTGCGGGAGAATGTCGGCTTCAGCGCTTTCGTTTCAGTCGGATCGATGCTCGATGTGAATTGGGGCGATCTTGTCGACTACTTCGGCAGCGATCCGCGGACCCAGAGCATTGTCATCTACATGGAGTCGATTGGCGACGCGCGTTCGTTCCTTTCGGCAGCGCGCGAAGTGTCGCTCACCAAGCCAGTCATCGTGATCAAGGCCGGACGCACGGCTGCAGCAGCCAAGGCCGCCGCTTCTCACACGGGAGCTTTGACGGGCAGCGATGAAGTTCTGGATGCAGCCTTCCGCCGCTCGGGCGTGCTGCGTGTCAACAGCATCGCCGACATCTTCTTCATGTCGGATGTGCTGGCCAAGCAGCCGCGTCCGCGCGGCAATCGCCTCTGCATCGTTACCAACGCTGGTGGTCCCGGCGTGCTCGCGACTGACGCGCTCGTCGCTGGTGGGGGAGAACTGGCGGACTTGTCGGAAGCAACCATGGCCGCCTTCAACGAGATTCTTCCGGCCCAATGGAGCCACAACAATCCAGTTGACATTCTGGGCGACGCCGAACCGGAGCGTTATGCCAAGTCGCTGGAGATCGCCGCAAAGGATCCGAGCATCGATGGCATGCTGGTCGTCCTCACGCCTCAGGACATGACCAATCCCACGCAAATTGCCGAGAAGCTGAAGCCATACGCGAAAGGCTTAGCCAAGCCGGTGCTGGCGAGTTGGATGGGCGGAGCGGAAGTTGCTGCCGGCGAGCAGATCCTGAATCAAGCCGGCATTCCAAGCTTCCAATTCCCCGACAGCGCTGTTCGGGCGTTCAACTACATGTGGCGCTATGCCTACAACCTGAAGGGCATCTACGAAACGCCGGCAATCCCGCAGCATGAAGACGCCGCATTGCAGCGCGGCAAGGCCGAGCGCATCATCCGTGATGTGCGTCAATCCGGCCGCACGATTCTCACCGAGTACGAATCGAAGCAGCTGCTGAAAGCGTACGACATACCCACCGTTGAAACGCGGGTTGCTATAACCGAAGCAGAAGCGCTGGAAGCGGCGCAGGACATTGGCTTCCCGATCGTGCTGAAGTTGTACTCGCTGACCATCAGCCACAAGACTGACGTCGGTGGAGTGCAACTGAATCTTCGCGATGCAGCCGCAGTCAAAGCGGCGTTCCAGAACATCAAGCAAGCGGTCACGGAGAAGGCCGGCGCGGAGCATTTCCAGGGCGTAACCGTGCAGCCGATGGCGAAGCTCGATGGCTATGAGCTGATTATCGGCAGCAGCCTGGATTCGCAGTTCGGCCCGGTGATCCTGTTCGGCACCGGCGGACAGTTGGTCGAGGTGTTCAAAGACCGTGCGCTGGCGCTGCCGCCTCTGAATTCGACTCTCGCTCTGCGCCTGATGGAGCAGACGAAGATCTTCACCGCGCTGAAAGGAGTGCGTGGCCGCAAGCCGGTCAACATCACAGCTCTGGAAGAGTTGCTGGTGCGCTTCAGCCAGTTGGTTGTGGAGCAGCGCTGGATCAAGGAAATCGATATCAATCCACTGCTGGCCTCGCCCGATCGATTGCTGGCGCTCGACGCTCGGGTCGTGGTCCATGGGCCGGAGATGACGGAAGACCAACTTCCCGCCGCGGCCATTCGGCCTTACCCGATCCGGATGGTGAGCGAGTGGACGATGAAGGATGGCAAGCCGGTGATCGATACGACCGATTCGTCCCGAGGACGAGCCGGCGATGATCGACTTTCACAAGAAGCTGTCAGAGCGCAGCGTCTATCTGCGCTACTTCCAGCCTCTGAAGTTGACGCAACGCACAGCGCATGAGCGCCTGACTCGAACCTGTTTTATCGACTACGACCGCGAGATGGCTTTGGTGGCTGAGCGACAGACCGAAACCGGCGAGAGGGAATTGCTGGCCGTAGGTCGCCTCAGCAAACTGCATGGCCGGAATGAAGCTGAACTTGCAGCCGTGGCTATCGATGCCGCGCAACACAAAGGGCTGGGCACCGAGCTCTACCGCCGGCTCATTCAAGTCGCTCGCGACGAGAAGTTAGGCAAGGTGGTTTCGAACATGCTGCCGGAGAACCGCGAGATGCGTGCGCTCTGTACCAAGCTCGGCTTCAAGATGTACTCGAGCCTGGAAGACAATATGATTCGCGCCGAACTGGAATTGTAGAGAACGGAAACAGCAGGGCAAAACTAAGCGCGTCCTGGATTAAGGGACGCGCTTTTGCTTTGCTCAGAAGTGCCCAGACTACTTAACGATGTTTCCGCCAAACCGGAAGGTCGGACCGATGGACCAGCGCACCGTATTCTGGCTGCTGCCCAGGGTGTTGCTGAACATGCTGTAGTGAACGTAATCGGCAGCCGTGCGAAGTCCGAAATGCTTGGTGACATTGAAGTCCAAGCCGCCGCCGAAACCGTAGAACACAACTGTATCGGTCTTCTGCATGCCAGGTCCGGCAAGCACGACCGCTACCTGAGTGGCGAAGGGATCCTGGGGATGGAGGCTGGCCACTTCGTGTAAGGACCCTAAAGCCGGCCGTATAAAGAATGTGACTGGCTTGAAGTGGCGAAAATTGATCTGCGGTCCGGCGCTATAGGTGTACGTCGTGGAACTGGTTGGCATGCGCAACTGATAGCCGGGAGGAAGCTGACCCACGGATTGCAGATAGGCAATCTGCTGCGACAGCGTCGTTTGCAGCGCCGGTGTCAGCATATTGGGGACGATGGTGTTGTCGCCTTGAAACACACTGAAATCGAAGCCCAGCGCCAGCCATGTCTTCCAGTTGTATCCGAACTCTGTATTGAATCCGTTCTGGACGAGGTTCAAGCTCGGCGTGCTGAAGTAGGAATATCCTCCAAACACGTCGAAGCGGTTTACATAGTCTTGTTGGGAGAAGCAGGTGAGAGAAGTCAGAACGATAAAGGCGAAACATACTACGAGGGTAACTTTCTTGGGCCGCATGAAAAATTCTCCTTGCCACTCGCCCTAGCTTCGGGGAAGTCGGCCTGATCAGATCAGCACAGTCCAAGGAATATCCGCGACCGCGCTGTGAATCTCAGTGTGCTCCATTTCTAATAGCACAATCAGCACCTAAGTCAGGGTGTTCCGGTCGTTCGTCCCAATTTGGCACTTGCGCCACTAGTTTCGGCTCAGACTAGCGCCATTATTAATGAGTTGCAAATGCCAAATTAAACGCGCGATACGACTTCGGTTGTAGACAAGCGGATCTGGTCCACTCCGTTCGCAAACAGCAAATCAATGGTGTGCGTTTTTAATGCTGTTCGCCGCAAGCGCGAGCCGCTCGGCGATGATCCCGTAGGCGGCAGCATTGAAAGCCAGCCCAATGTGCGTTCCGGAAACCTCAAAATCATTGCGGTCATCGCCGGTTACGCAGTACCGCCAGTCGGCGATCCCATCGTTCCGTGTGTAGATGGCAGTTTCCAGGATAGAAGCCGGCAGGCTGCGGCGAAGGGAAGACAGGAATTCGCAGGTACAGTGTCCGGTGTAGCAGGTAGGCAGCACTCCGGGACCGTGCTCCTCCAGAATACGCAGCCGAACGGCTTCAGCCGCGCGCAAGACCGTCCGATGGACGACCGTGCCTCGAAAGGGCGACGCTAATGTGATGACTGACGCGATGTCATTGGGCCGCTGGCGGGCGACAGCACGCGCGATGATGCCGCCCAGGCTGTGACCGATGAGGTGGATCTTTGCGCCGCTTTCGGTAATCGCATTGTCGATACTTTCGTTTAGCCGTCGCTGAATCAGGAGATTAGGACATTCGGCATTCAATCCGATGCGTGAAAAGAATGGCCGGTATCCAATCCGGCCTAACCACGAATGCAGCTGCCCAAGGTATCGGTCGGTACCGAGAAAACCCGGCACCAGGACCACCGCCGAACCATTGCCGTGCGTGACTCCCAGACCGTAGTAGATGGGCGACGAGTGCAGCAGCAGGATGTCGGCAGCGAAAAGCGCTTCCTTCCAAATGACGGTATCGGCTGCGGCGGTGTCTGGCTGAAAGGCGTCGGCGGGCGGCGGAGCCATAGATAAGTACTTGCTCTCCCTGGTCTGGTGCGTTGGGAGTTGCCCACCTTACGATCCGAGAACTGCAGTTGAAGGCAGCTTCCGGATGGTTAGTGTATTCACCTGCGGGAATGGTTGCCAAGAGGAATATTGGTGCCGGTGCACTGGATACCAATAAAAGTGACGTGCCACTGGGCGGAGCGGCACGTCGCTTGAGGTGTCCATCAACTTCCGGTTTGAAGTTAACGCCACCTGAGATTCTGCTCACTTCACTATGCCGTGGTGGTCTCCATCTTAATGGGCCGGGCGGGACGACGCCCCTTCTTGCGGGCCGTAGGCCTTGGCGTGCGCTTGGTTTCCGGCCGATGCATGACCGTGTCGATCAGCGCCTTCTCGGCGGTCACAAAGTTCTTCACGCCTTCCCGGGTCAGGTCTGGAATCGGAATGAAGGGGAACGGGGCAATCATGTTCAAGGCCTTACCGGCGGCGCGCATACCTGCATTCGCCTGCTTGCCGGCGACATCGATCAGCTTCTTCTGCGCCTCGATGAAGGCATCGGTGGCTTCCTTCGCCAGTTCGGTCAGTTCGGTCTGCTTCATCTTGCGGCCAGGCTCACTGGCGCTGGTGGCCTTTGAAGTCTGCTCGGCAACCACGTCCAGGAATCTCCTCTGCGCGTGAACGAAGGTCTCCATCGCTTCGCGGGCTACCTCCACGAGTCCCTCGGGATCGAAGCCCTTCCCGGTTTTCACGGCGTTCAGCCAGGTGTTCGTCTGCTTGCTCGCCATCTTCAGGAATTCGTTCTGCATATCGATGAAGGTGTCGAAGCCACGCTGTACCAGGTCGGTCATAGCGATCGCGGCGCTGTTACCAGCCACCCGCTCCTTCACGCCGGTGGTCACGATCTCGTGCTCGCGCTGCGCCAGGCCCGAGCAACAGCTTCTGGCCTTCGATGAAATTCGTTCATGACCTCGCCTGCCAGTTCGCTGGCGATCGCTGCCGGGCAAAAGGCAGGATCGGCAAAGCGGCTGCGGATCATCTTCATGGCATTGGCATTCTGAGTCATCGCCAGGTCGACCAGGATTCGCTGGGTTGCGAAGAAATTCTCGACTCCCTGCTGCACCCATCCCGACAGCAGAGATACAAAGGACGAATCCCCGGTGTGGACAGTGGAGGACTCCGGCTTTTCAGTTCTAGGCATGATAACCTCCAAAATTGCTGCAGTGCAGCATCAGCTTTAGAGTAGGATTCGCAATAGGCCGTGTCAAGCTGTTTGGTCGACAATTTTGCAGTGCAACAGGGGCTGAAGCCGTGGATCGAGATCGCATTGTTATCAAGAAGTACGCAAACCGCAGACTCTACGACACTTCCACCAGCCGCTATATCAACCTGGAAGACATTGGCACCATGGTCCGAAATGGGAAGGACGTGCAGGTTGTAGATGCGAGCACGGGTGAGGACCTGACCCGCGTGACGCTGACCCAGATCATCGTTGAGGATGCGAAGGACCAGCCCTCCGGCCTGCCGCTGGAATTGCTGCGCCAACTGATCGTGGCCTCCGATCGCGTGGGCCAGGAATTCATCATGTGGTATCTGAAGTCGGCCTTCGACGCGTACCAGAACGTGCAAAGCTCGCTCCAGACACGACTGAGCGAAATGCAGTCGGCAGCGCTGTCCCCGATCCAGATGATGAAAAGCTTCTTGCACAATCCGGCGTCGCAACAGCCCAACGACAGCAGCGCAGAACTGATGGAGTTACGCCGGCGTCTCGCGGAGTTGGAAACTCAGCAGCAGAAATCCAAACCTCGCAAAACGGCTTCGCGGAAGACGAGTGCATCGAAGAAGTCGCCGCGCAAGGCAAGGTAGGGGCGCCTCTGCCATCCTGACCTCCGCAGCGAAAGTGGAATTTCGGGTGTGCTCTTGTCTTGACAAAATCCGCGGCACAGTCGAGGATGCGCGTGGGGATTAGGCGATGTGAGGTGCGGGCAGGCCCGACCTAAAGCCCGCAATAATCGATTTCTCTGGACCGTTTTGCAGCCGGGACACCTTTCTCGCACGGCCAGCTACAAGGGGAAGAATGGGGAAAGTGCTCGGTTTAGCCATGACGGGCGGGGGTGCCCGTGGCGCGTATCAGGCTGGTGTTCTCAAGCGAATCGGAGAGATCAAACGGGTTCAAACCCAGGGCAATCCTTTTCCCATCGTAGGCGGCGCGTCCGCGGGAGCCATCAATGGCTCGGCTTTGGCGATGGGTGCCGACGACTTCTCCCAAGCCACAGCCATACTCGCAAGCCTGTGGTCCGGTCTCAAGCCTTCCGACGTCTTCCGTTGCGACCTGGTTTCGCAAGCCCATAACTCGCTGGTCTGGATGCTTGACCTTTCTTTCGGCGGAGCCCTCGGCGGCGGCAACGCCCGCTCCCTGCTGGACGCCACTCCGCTGCGGCACTTCCTCAAAAAGCATCTCGACTGCGGACGCATTCAAGAGAACATCAAGCGCGGACATCTTTACGCGCTCGCGATTTCAGCGACGAATTACAACTCAGGCAAGAGCTATCTGTTCATCCAGGGACAGAAGGGACATCCGATGTGGAACCGCAGCCGCCGGGTGACGCTCGCCACCAAGATTACGGTGGAGCACATCTGCGCCTCCGCGGCGATTCCCATCGTGTTTCAGCCGATCAAGCTCGAGACTCCCAAGGGTACGGCGTTTTTTGGAGATGGCTGTTTGCGCTTGCAGCAGCCGCTGAGTCCCATTATTCGTCTGGGAGCAGAGAAGATATTCGCCATTGGTGTTCGCTGCGAGAACCGTGAGCACCAGGTAGAAGAATCGGACCAGAAAGAACCCTCGCTGGCCCAGGTGATGGGTGTTTTGTTCAACGTGATGTTCCTGGACCACCTGGCTACCGACGTCGAACATCTCGAAAGGCTCAACCAGTTGCTGCGTGGTGGCCATATCAAGCAGAGTGTCGAAAACTGCGAGCAGATGCGGCCGCTGCAAGTGCTATCAGTCTCGCCTTCGGTGAATCTGACCGAGATCGCTGCCTACCATCAGAAAGACATGCCATACCTGATTCAGTATTTCGTAAACAGCCTGGGACGCGACGCTGCTTCCAGTTCCGACCTGATGAGCTATCTGCTGTTCACGGGAAAATACACCAACGACCTGATCGCTCTCGGCTACCACGATGCCGGGGAACGCATCGATGAAATCGAGGACTATCTGTTCGCGGACAATGGCGGGAAATCTGCGCCTTCGCCACGCAATGCTCGAATCCGGGAGACGGATGCATCCGGCAAGCGCCACGGTTCTCTGGTCCGATAGCGACTCATTCTGCGCGGCCAACCTTGACAAGTTCAGCTGCACGGACGACGATTCGCGTAGGTATGGTGTCCGATGGTGCAGACCGCCAATGTGGTCACGTTAAAGCCGAAGACCCTTCAGGCCTTTGACGACTACATCCGCAAAGCAGAAGACGACATGCAGGCTTCGCTGAGCGGCCACAGCGCCTTCCTGTGGTCAGACCAGAATCCCGAGCGCACGCAACAGGTAAAACAGGGACGCACCGTTGCCCAACTCTGGGCCGGCGACGGGCCGGTCAAGATTTCCAATGGACTTGTCCACGACTGGGTAGGCGCGGCCTTTGTGCCTGACGTCACGGTCGAGCAAGTCCTCGCCCTGGTGCAGAACTACGACAACCACAAGAGCATTTACGCGCCCGAGGTGATGGACTCAAAGCTGGTCAGCCACGATGGCAACGACTTTAAAATCTTCCTGCGGTTGCTGAAGAAGAAAATCATCACCGTCGTCCTCGATACCGATCACGACGTCCACTACTCGCAGGTTGCAGAGAAGCGTTGGTTCTGCCGCTCGTTCACCACTCGTATTGCCGAGGTCGAAGAGGTGGGAACCCCGAAAGAGAAGGTTCTGGAGCCGGATACCGGCTACGGCTTCCTGTGGCGTCTGTATTCCTACTGGAAGTTTGATGAAAGGAATACCGGAGTAGTAATTGAGTGCCGCGCGATCTCATTGACGCGCGACATTCCTACCGGCTTGGGCTGGATCATTGAGCCCATCGTGCGGAAACTGCCACAGGAGTCGTTGATTGCCACGCTGGAGGCGACGCGAAAGGCGCTGTAACGCCGACTGCAAAAACTCGTACGGCGCGAGCCTTGTGTCAGGGTACGACTTCAGAGGTTGCGGGAAACTCCGGAGAGGTTGCGGGAAAACTCCGATGAAGGGTGCTTTGTAACAGGGCACGACTTCAGTCGTGCCGATAAGCTCTTTATCTTTGCTCCCGGCGAGGCGGATTTTAGTCCGACCAGCCGTCCTGTTCGAGTTTTTTCAGAAGCCTGTGAAGCCGTGTCCTGATACAAAGCAGATCGGGCTCGGGAGTTGAGATAAGGCCCGGCTAGGCTCCTAGCGGTTTCGCTTCGGCCACAACAGGCGCTTGCTTTGCTATAACGGGTTCTGCCGGAGCGGGTGCCGCACCGGGGGCCGGAACCCTGCGTGCCCGTTTCGCCTCGTTCGTCACCGGCATCGTGCCATTCGCTCCTTTCCGTTTCTTAGACACCGGAATCTTCGCATTGGGTCTCGAACGTTTTACTTTCGCCGCGGGCTTTTGCTCGGGTTTCACTGCTGAGTTTGGCTTGGATTTCCTGCCCGACTCACACAACTCGGCAAAACTCATGCTGACAAATTTCTCCAGGTTCTCCGGATCGGGGACTGCGCCGACATCACAGCTGAATCCGAAATACGCGGTCCCGTTGTAGCTGAGGATGGCGGTGTTGACGCCCATCTCTCCGCCGATCGGAACGTACGGGTACCAGGACAGCATCTTGTGGCCGAGCATGTTGAGCGGCGTCTGCGGCCCGGGAACGTTGGTGATGATGATGTTGCAAAGGCTCAGCGGAAGCTGGCTGGCCACCGGCCCAATCGCCGCCCAGATTGCCGTTGGAATCGTCGCGAATAATCCACCGGCAAACCCTACGAACTCCGCCGCTCGCATCCGCTTCAGGAATTCCATCCGCTCACGTCACGAACGCGAAGAGCTTTTGCGAATCGCGTACGTCGAGCGGGATCGTGACCGGCATGAAGAAGATTCGGTTTCCCAGCTCGCTGAGGTCGTCGTCGCCGCGTACGTTTACCGGGATCATGATGCGAACCGAGCGCCCTTTGACCTTCACTCCTCGCAGTTCTGAATAGCGACGCAGTGCCGCCGCCATCACCGTGAGGATGACGTCATTGACGGTTCCACCGCAGCGCTGGCGCAGCGCCTGGATCTCCGGCATCGAAATCTCCGTCCATCCAAATTTCTGCGGCCCGTGACAAACGACGTTGAAGGGAAGTCTCTCCGCCGGCGACGCGAGCTCCGGCAGAACGTTCATGAGATCGTTCAGCGGCTCGCTGGAGTGAGTGAACATCTGTTGCGCAAGGGCCATCGCCTCGCCATGCAGGGTCAGCGCGCCTTTCACCGCCGAGAAGTATGACTTGAGCACGTTGTGCAGCAGTTGCGCGCCGGCATCCTGTATCGCCGGCGGAATGATTCCCGGCTTACGCCGCGGAGGTGGAGAAGCCATGGTGCTCTGGCCCATCAGCACGTTCATGATCCCAACTCCCGCCACGCCATCGGCGAGGCAATGATGAATGCGCGCAATCATGCCGGTGCGCTTACCCTCCAACCCTCGAACCATGGTCAGGTCCCACAGTGGCTTGTCGCGCTCCAGGTGAGTGCTGATGATCTCCGACGTGAGCGCCTTGAGATCCGCTTCCGTACCTCCTCGCAGTGTGACCTGCCGGATATGGTCGCGGATGTCGAACCTGGGATCGGATTGCCAGGTCGGCAAACCGATGTTGAATGGCGGAAACACCACGCGCTGCGTGTAACGCGGGATCTGGGAGAGCTTCGATTCGACTAGATCTCGGACGGCCTTAAGCGAGATCGCACCTTCAAACGTGCAGACACAAGCGATACTCAGCGGTTGACCTGGACGCTCGATGTAGAGGAAGAGTGCGTCTCCCCAGGAAAAGGAATTACTCGGCTTCGCATCCGCCATGACCATCTCCGAATTGGCCAGGCTGGAGTGACAAGAACCTGGCGAGTCTCATGATGGCGTGCGAGTGACCGCTATCGCAGTGACGAACGACCGTTTTGGGAGTGATTCCTGTTTCGGGAACATTGCAAAAGTTCAGCACGGGCTCCTCGTTTGCCTGCAGACTTTGTGAGAACGTAAAGCCACGCAGAGCCGTGCATTGAGGACGACCATGGGGCAGCACTCTCGCCAGTACGATTTCGACTTCATCATCGTGGGTTCGGGTTTCGGGGGCAGCGTGAGCGCACTGCGACTCAGCGAGAAAGGCTATCGCGTCGCGGTGATGGAAATGGGGAGCCGCTGGACGCCCGCGACTCTGCCGAAGACAAGCTGGTCGGTGCACCGCTGGTTTTGGCGGCCCAGCCTGGCGCTGCGCGGCTTCTTCAGCATGCGCTATTTCCGGCACGTCACCATCCTGCACGGCTGCGCCGTCGGAGGCGGATCGATTACCTACGCGTGCACCATGCTGCGCCCGCCGGAAAAAGTCTGGGATTCGGGAACGTGGAAAGGGCTCGCCGATTGGAAGTCGGAGATGCCGCAGCACTACGATACTGCGTCGCGCATGCTGGGAGTGGCCGAGAACCGCATCCTGGGGCCTTCGGATAAGCTGCTGCAACGGGTGGCGAACACGGTTGGAATTGGGGGCACTTTTTATCGCACCAGTGTTGCGATCCTGCAGTCGCCCGAGGGCGTGGCCGCGGGAATCGACGTACCCGATCCGTACTTCAACGGGGAAGGTCCAGATCGAACCACGTGCAAAGGTTGTGGTGGCTGCATGATGGGCTGTCGTCACGGGGCGAAGAACACGCTCGATTTGAATTACCTGTATCTGGCAGAAAAACGCGGCGCAAAGATTTTCGCCGAGACGCGGGTTGTCGATATTCGGCCGCTCGACGGCCAAGTCGATGGCAGTGCAGGTTACGAGGTAAGCACGGCAAACTCGTTTTCACGGTTCCGCGGCGGGCAACGGCGATTCACTTGCCGCGGCATTGTCGTTTCCGCGTCGTCGCTCGGCACGATGGAGCTGCTGTTCCAACTGAAGGACAAAGGCTCGTTGCCTGCGATCAGCGATAAGCTGGGCCGCTACGTGCGCACGAATTCAGAGTCGCTGATCGGCGTGCGCGTGCCGCGATCGTCGGACGATCTCTCGAAGGGCGTGGCCATCGGCTCCGGTGTTTACATCGACGAGCACACGCACATCGAGGTCGTGCGCTATCCCGACAAGTCGGACACCATGGGCATGCTGGCCACGATCCTTACTGGAGGCCGCCCCGGGCCGGGTCGCGTCGCGCTGTGGCTGCGGAACCTCATCGTGTCGCTCGTCCTGCATCCATTTCGCACCTTCCGAGTGCTGCAGCCGATCGGCTTCGCGCGAGAGTCGGTAATCCTGCTGTGTATGCAGGCGCTAGAAGGCCACATCGACATGAAATGGCGAGCGACATATTTATTGGCCCTTCCGGAAATTTCTGGTAAGCCGTGGCCAACGGGTGCCGACGTTCATTCCTGCTGCCAACGAGTTTGCCGAGAAGTTCGCACGCATCGCAGGCGGCACCGCGATGAGTATGCTGCCGGAGATTCTCTTCGACGTTCCCGGCACTGCGCATTGCCTGGGCGGCTGTGTGATCGCAGCGACGCCGGAAGAAGGTGTGATCGATCGTCGCAACCGTCTTTTCGGCTACAAGAACATGTATGTCTGCGATGGGTCGGTGGTGGCGGCGAACCTGGGCGTAAATCCCAGCCTGACGATCACGGCGCTGAGTGAGCGGGCGATGAGCTATATTCCGCCGGCAGCGGAGACTGAGTGGAACGATTCAGCCGAAGTCATACCCTGACACAAGTCGTTAAAGTTGTGTGAACCAGCACCCGCGCCTGCGTGACTCCGAACGGGCCTCCGTATTACCCTTCCATGCACGTGATGGAGGGATGATGAACAAATCCTACGACGCGATTGTTATCGGCACCGGTCAGGCTGGGCCATTTCTAGCCATTCGTCTTGCGCAACTCGGACGCAAGGTCGCCATTATCGAGCGAGGGCTGTTCGGCGGGACGTGCGTCAACACCGGATGCATCCCAACCAAGACGTTGGTGGCCAGTGCGCGCGTCGCGTACATGGCGCGCCGTGCAGCCGAATTCGGCGTCAATACGGGCGCAGTGTCGGTTGACATGAAGAAGGTGAAGGCGCGCAAGGATGAAATTCAGCGGCCATCGCAACTCGGAGCCGAGAGTCGCCTGCGCGAGGAGAAGAATCTCGATGTGTACAAGGGGCAGGCTCGATTCGAGTCGTCACACGTAGTGGCGGTCGGCGATGACCGCCTTACGGCTGAGCAGATCTTCATCGACGTCGGCGGCCGCGCGATTGTTCCTCCCATGCCCGGCCTCGATCAGATCAGCTATTTCACCAACTCGTCCATGATGGGCGTTGACTTTTTGCCCGAGCACCTCATCGTCGTCGGCGGAAGTTACATCGGGATGGAATTTGGGCAGATGTATCGCCGCTTTGGCAGCAAGGTCACGATTTTGCAGAGAGCTCCACGCCTGGTGCCGAGAGAAGACGAAGACATTTCCAAGGCAATCCGCGACATCGTCGAGAAAGAAGGCATCACGGTCCGCACCAACGCGACCTGCATCAGCTTCCACAAGCGTGGCGATCGCATTCTTGCGGGAGTTGATTGCGAGGAGGACGGGACGCCGGCCGAAGGAACGCACGTCCTGCTTGCCGTCGGACGCAAGCCGAATACTGAGGACCTCGGGCTCGACAAAGCAGGCATCGAGCATGACGACCAGGGCTACATCAAAATCGACGATCAGTTGCGCACAAATGTTCCCGGCGTATGGGCGCTGGGGGATTGCAACGGCCATGGCGGCTTTACGCACACTTCTTACAACGACTACGAGATCGTTGCCGCGAATCTGCTGGACAACGACCCGCGGCGGCTCAGCGATCGCATTCCTGCCTACAACCTCTACATCGATCCCCCACTCGGACGCGTTGGCATGAGCGAATCCGAAGTGCGCAAGTCGGGACGCAAGGCCCTGATCGGCCGCTACGAGATGAGCCAGGTCGGGCGCGCGAAAGAAAAGAGTGAGACGCAGGGCTTCATGAAGGTCCTGATCGATGCGGAGACGAAGCGGATCCTGGGCGCCACCATTCTCGGGGTGGGCGGCGACGAGGTCATTCATTCGATCATGGACGTCATGTATGCCAAGGCGCCGTACACCGTCATCTCGCGGGCGATGCACATTCATCCCACGGTCTCGGAGCTGATCCCGACCATGCTGCAGGACCTGAAGCCGCTCACGTAAGGGTCGTCGATTCCGTTTATCATCAAGGAATGTCAGTTGCCATCCAATGCCGCAGTCTGCGCAAGACTTACGACGGCAAAGTGGAAGCCGTGCGCGGTCTCGACCTGATGATCGAGACGGGCGAGTGCTTCGGCCTGCTCGGCCCAAACGGCGCGGGCAAGACCACAACCATCGAAATTCTTGAAGGGCTGCTCCAGCCGACCTCCGGCGACGTGGAGATTCTTGGCCGCACGTGGAATGCCCACCAGCGCGAATTGCGGGAGGATATCGGCATCTCGTTGCAGGAGACGCGGCTTTCGGAAAAGCTAACTGTGCGCGAGACCCTGCAGCTATTCGCCAGCTTTTACAAGCATCCCGTGGCGGTGGAGTCCGTGTTGGAGGAGTTGTCGCTCGAAGAGAAGGCGGACACCTGGGTGGGCAAGCTTTCGGGCGGACAGAAGCAGCGCCTGGCGGTAGCGACCGCGCTGGTGTCGAATCCGAAGATCCTGTTTCTCGATGAGCCGACCACCGGGCTCGATCCGCAAAGCCGGCGGCAGTTGTGGGACATCGTGCGGCAGTTTCAGCAGCGCAACGGAACCGTGTTGCTGACCACGCACTACATGGATGAGGCGGAGCGTCTGTGCGATCGCCTGGCCATCATCGATCACGGGCAAATCATTGCTGCGGGCACGCCGGCGGAGCTTATCGAGCGTCTTACCGGACATCACGTAGTGGAGTTTGCGATCTCAGGCGATGGTGCCGCCGAAGACGCCTGGAGCAAGCTTCCGGGCGTGCAGTCGGTACGCGCCGAAGACGGGCTGTTCTCGCTGCAGGTCGACGAACCGCACGAGACGATTCCGGCGCTGCTGGCAGAAGTGCAACGGCAGCGCGCAAAGCTCGAGCACCTTACAACGCGACAGGCAAGCTTGGAGGATGTCTTCGTGCAACTCACGGGCCGGCATCTGCGGGAGGATTGATGGCGACAGTAGAACAGCCGCCGGTGAAATCGAGCTCTGAGCAAGGGGCCATCACGAATGGACGCTGGTCGGGCTACACCCGCCTGCTGCAGATGCGCATGCTCGAGTTGTGGCGCGAGCCGGAAGTCATCTTCTGGGTGTTCATATTTCCGCTTGCTGCTTGCCCTTGGGTTGGGAATCGCCTTTCGCGACAAGCCGGCGGAAGTGACTCCGGTGGCGATCGTCGAAGGTCCAAAAGCGCAGGAGGTGGCGGACCTGCTGCAACGCTCGCCCGAACATGCTGCAATCCACGCTGACGTGCTCAGTGCGGCTGAGGCTTACGACGGATTCCGGCTTGGCAAGTATTCCCTGGTCATCAGCGAGGACTCTGCGGGTATTCACTTCCGCTACGATCCTGCGCGTCCCGAGAGCGTGCTGGCTCGCGGTCAGGTGGATGATGCGATCGAGAATGCGGCAGGGCGCAAGAATCCCGTCGCGACTTCGAGCATAGCGTCCAGCGAGCCCGGCGCACGCTATATCGACTTTCTTATTCCCGGCCTGCTGGGGATGAACCTGATGAACTCAGGCATGTGGGGCATCGGTTTCGCACTGGTCGATATGCGCCAGCGCAAGCTGCTGAAGCGCTTTGTCGCCACGCCGATGCGACGCACCGATTTCCTGATGGCGCTGGCCAGCAGTCGCCTGGTCCTGATGCTGATCGAAGTCGGGCTGCTGTTGGTATTCGGAGCACTGTTCTTCCATGTGCGGGTAGAGGGCTCGCTGCTGGCGATTCTGCTGGTCGGCGCGCTGGGAGCGATTTCGTTCGGCGGCATCGGACTGCTGACCGCCAGCCGCGCGCAGAAGATCGAAAGTGTCAGCGGCCTGATCAATCTGGTGATGATGCCGATGTGGATCCTTTCGGGCGTGTTCTTCTCCTACGAACGCTTTCCGAAGATCTTCCTGCCGGCAATTCGCGCATTGCCGCTCACCGCGCTGAATGACGCGTTGCGCGCGATCATTCTCCAGGGAGCGTCGCTGGGTTCGCAGTGGAGCCGGATCGCGGTGCTAGTTATCTGGGGAGGCGTGTCGTTCGTGCTGGCGTTGAGGTTGTTCCGGTGGAGCTAGCTGCTTTTTCGGAATTATCATCCTGGGTAGGGCTTCAGCCCGACGAAGGATCTGCGGTTTGTCGGCTGAGGCAAGGAATATAGGAATTATTCCGCGGCCAGCAAGCCGCAGATCCTTCGCTGCGCTCAGGATGACAAATCAAGGAAGGTGCGACGTGTGACGATGCTCACCGGGAAAGCAGTTGGGCGTTGCTAAAATCGGCACATGAATCCATCCGGCATCGAGCGCGTGCAGAAGCACCTTCGGTTGTACGAACATCCGCTGGTTGAGTTTGGCGCGCGCGAGAAGGGCGAGAGCATTGAAGTCAGCATCAGCCCGCGGTTCACGCAGCCCCCGGTCCACGTCTACTACTTCGACGTACATCCCCGCGACCTCGATGATCCGCAGTTCGAGTGGATGCTGCAGCGTCACATCTTCGACGGTCTGCAGGACTACATGATCGAAATGTTCGTCCGCACTCCACAACATCTCAGACAGAACCAGCAGCGGGAGCACGAGGGCAAGCTGTGAGCGAGCCGTCCGCGCCGACACTGCGCCAGCGCATCATGGAAGAGATCGGCCGCGACGGGCCGATTCCGTTTTCCCGATACATGCAGTTGTGTCTCTACGAGCCTGAGCTGGGATACTACTCGCGGCCCCGCGAAAAGTTCGGCAAGGCAGGAGACTTCTACACTTCGAGCGATGTTCATGCAGTCTTCGGGCGCCTGCTGGCGCGGCAGTTCGAAGAGATGTGGCGCGTGCTCGATTCGCCTTCTCGAATCGACCTGATTGAGCTCGGGCCCGGCCGCGGTTTGTTCGCCGGCGATGTTCTCGATTGGTCAGCAAAGCAGTTTCCGGAGTTCGCGCGGGCGCTGCGATATTCACTGGTTGAACAATCAGCACATCTGCGTGCGAAGCTGCGTGAGCGCGTGGGCGAACACATTGCCGCCGGGAACTGTAGCGTCTTTGAATCACTGGAAGAGGCGGCGGGTCAGGCGGGGAAAAACATAATTTTATTCGGGAATGAGTTCTTCGACGCACTGCCGGTCGAAGTCGTCCATCATCGCGGATCGGTGCGGGTTGGCGTTGAAGGAGAGCGATTCGTAGAGTTGTTTGTTCCGCCGTCTTCCGGGGAGCAGGAGTTTATTGATCGATACAGCGTGCATCCCGAGGAAGGCGAGCGTGTTGAGGTGCCATTGGCTTCGCTGGCATGGATGGGCCGTATCGCTCGCATGCTCGAGGCTCGGCGCGGATTCGTCGTGCTGATCGATTACGGCTACACGCGCGAAGAGCAGCTCGCGGGACGTCATCGCGATACGATCATGACCTACCGCCAGCACGTCGCGACGCCTTCTCCGTATGAAGCGCCAGGCGAGCAGGACATCACCGCCCACGTGAATTTCACGGCGTTACGAGCTCGCGGTGTCGAGCGGGGATTAGAGCATCTAGCCCTGCTCACACAGTCTCAATTCTTGATCGGCATCGGGGAAGAAAACGAATTTGCGGATGCGTTTCAGGACTGCCGATTGCCACAGGAGCGGGCGAAAGTCGGGTTGCAGTTGAAGCACCTGATCTCGCCTACAGGAATGGGCGAAGCGTTTCAAGTTTTGCTGATGTCCCACAACGTGGCAAAGGAAAAGGCCGCCTCGATGGGCGGCCTCAAATTGGCTCGATAGCTAGTTCAGCCCCGGCTTGTCGCTGTCCGATGGCTGGTACGGATGCTGCAGATACTGACGCGCGATATCCATCGCGTTTTGCGTGTTGTCGTTGGTCTGCAGGGCCTGGCGATATTCGTTGGTAGCGCGCTCCCGCTGGCCGGTGAGGTCAAAGATCATGCCCAACTGAATGTGGCTCCAGACCTCGGTCCAGCGCGGCTCGCCATCGCCATTCAGCGACTCGCGATAGGCATTGGCCGCCGACTGATAGTTGTGCTGCAGGAAGAAAACCTCGGCGATGCGATAGTGTGCCAGCGAGCTGTTGCGGTTGATATCCAGCGCCTTCTGATACTCCTTCAGCGCTTCCGTAAGATCGCCCTGCTCGACGTCCTGCTGGCCGCGCATGATCGCCGTGCGAACCTGCAATTCCTGCGAATTTTGCAGCACCTGGTTGTTGGGGTCGATGCTGATGCGCCGCGGCTTGCCGAAAGTCTCGACCGCGTAGGCGGAATTCGTGCCCTCGACTTCGACGCGCTTCGTTTCGGTCTTGCCGTCGGTATCGATACGCAGCTCGATCGGCATGCGGAACAGGTCCATGTCCTGCGATATTTCGCCCACAACGCGGAAGCCCTTCTGCGTGCGATAGACGGTGTACTTGTTCTTGAACTCTGGCGCTCCGGTGGAGTTGAGCCACTGGGTAAAGAACCAGTTCAACTGCTCTCCGGAAGCCTGCTCGGCAATCTTGCGGAAGTCGTTCACGGTCGCCGTTTTCCCGGCGTACTGCGACATGAACGTGCGCATCGTCTTGTCGTAGGCTTCTTCGCCGATCACCCACTGCAGCATCGCCAGGATCATGCCGCCCTTGTCGGTCACCAGCGACTGAAATTCCGGCGAGAAGGTGTCGAGGCGGCTGACATCGGCCAGCGGTACCGACACATAAGCCAGCGCACCGACGGACATGTCCTTCGTGACTTCCTGGTATCCCGCTTCGCCGGCCACGTGCTCGACGTACTCTGCCTCGGAGTAGCGCGCACCGCCGTCGGTGAGCCACCAGTCGTTCTTGGTCGCCGGACTCACCATGGTCCCGAACCACTGATGCGCGATGGTATTTGCCAGCAGGCGATAGTTGCCCTTCTGGTTGAAGTTATGACCGGCGATCGCAGCAATTTCAGGCGCCCACGCCGAGGGTACCGTGTCATTCGGCAACTCGACGACGTTCAGGTTCTGATTAAATGGCGGGCCATAGGTCGTGGTGAAGAAGAAAAATTCTTTGGTCGCCGTGTCAGCGAAATTCTGGGCAAACTGTTTGTGCTCAGGCGTGGTGTAGATGCTGATGCCCAAGCCGCCCTCGCTGCTCTTGGTTTGCACGTACTTGCCAATGATGAGGGTCCCAGGAAAACTTGCGTGGTCGGTGTAGGTGAATGTCGTGGTCTGGCCGCCGCTCGGGGTCGCGAGACGGCTCAGCGTGGCTTGCGAGCCCTTATGGGCAGGAGCGGATCCGGGCTCGACTTCAGGACCGGGGGCGGCACTCTGCTTGCCGCTGCCGATTACGGTGTACCCCGGCGGCACACTGACGCTGATGGTGGAAGTGAAGCGATCGATGCCGTACCCGACCATGGGGAACCAGCGTCCGGCGTAAAGCAGATAGGTAATTGGATCGCCGATGTAGGCTAGCTTCAGGCCCTGGACCGGGCTGTCGTCAGCGGACTGAATGGCGCCTTCGTACTCGAAGATGAGCGTATCGGAGCTGCCCTTGGTCAGCGTGCTGGGCAGGGAGACGCGGATGGTGGAATCCTGGCTGACACGCTCAGCCGAAAGCGACTGCCCGTTCATGTCGATGACGCGGGTGGGGCGCAGGTCGTTGTGCAATTCGAAGATGGCAATGTTGACGTCTTCGAGTGCGGTGAATTTCACGCGAGCTTGTGCCTTGAGCTGGTGCGTCTCCGGTGTAACGGCTACGTGGATGATGTAGTCATCGACCTGGATACGCGGCTTCTCCGCCGCGAAACAGACGGAGGCGAGGGCAATCATGCTCCAAGCCACAAGCCGTCCGAGGGAACGTGCCGCTATCTGCATTAGGAACGAACTCCTGCTCTGCTGCTCACTATAAATGATGGAAAATCTGAGTGGAAAGATGCGCAACCTGCGCCGCCGCGGCGCACCATCCTTCCAAAACGGGCAAACCGCCGATCCTCCGATTCCGGTGGCGAAAAGTGCCGCCTGCGCTCGGAATGACAACTCAATAACGTCAGTCCGGAATTGTCAGGCCTAACGCATCCCTCTCGCGTTTATGACTGCATTTCCCCACTGCTGAGAGTACGGCGCGGGCGGCCCGGTCGGATGCACTGCCGCCAGCTCCATTTGCCGCCAGCCGCCGCCGCACCTCATGAAAGCCTTGAATCATGGCAGTTCGCGATTCGCCGTCGGGAATGATGCGGCGCAACTCAGTCGATACTCGCTCCGGCGTGAAGTCGGCCTGAACGAGTTCGGGGACGACATCCCTCTCCGCGATCAGATTGACCATCGCAAAGCGGTCCACCTTTACTAGACGTCGTCCTACGCTCCAGGTGAGCGGAGCGACCTGATAGACCATGGCGAAAGGCGTGCCGATCAGTGAGGCTTCCAGGGTCGAAGTGCCGCTGGCGACGGCCGCGGCCCGGGCGTGAAGCAGCGTGGCCCGCGCGTCCCGAGTCAGGGTGACAGGCGGTCCGGAATAGTCCGCCAAAAGTGCCTTGACCCATGCCGGATCGAGCGTCGAGGCGACTGGCACTATGTAAACGTAATCTGGGCCCAGAAGTTTCGCAGCTTCCAGCAGGGTGGGGAAGATCCGTGACACCTCGCCGCGACGGCTGCCCGGCAACAGCGCGATCCACTGGCGCTGAAGGTCAAGCTTGTGGTCAGCGGCAAAGTCTTCGCGCGTGATCGTTGGCGCGGGCAGATCGGCGAGCGGGTGTCCTACAAATTCGGCAGCAATGCCGCGCTCGCGATAGAACTTCTCTTCGAAGGGAAAGATGACGAGCATCTCTCGGACGTATTTTCGGACGCGCTCAATGCGGCCCTGCTTCCACGCCCACAGTTGCGGGCTCACGTAATAGATTACCGGCACGTTGAGTTTGTGGAGTTCGCGCGCCAGGCGCAGGTTGAAGTCAGGGAAATCGATAAGCACGGCGGCGTCGGGACGGCGGTCCCTGGCGGCGCTGACCACTTCGCGGAAGCGGCGATAGATGTGAGGAATGCGCTGGATGACTTCGACAATGCCGACCTCGGCGATTTCGCGGGCGTCGGCAAGGAGCTCGCATCCCGCCTCGCGCATGCGGTCGCCGCCCACGCCGAAGAACTCAACCTGCTCGTTCGAGGAGCATTGAGAGAGCTGGCGGCGCAAAGCCTGCATCAACTCCGCGCCATAAAATTCTCCGGAAGCCTCTCCCGCCGAGATGAGAATTCGCACAGAAGAATTATGACAGGTTGTCAGTGGGAGCTGCCTATATGCGAGCTTAGAGGTCTTTCAGCTCCGCTCTATCCCTGCGCGATCTCACCGCCGTTCAGGATGAAATTCTTGTGAGAGTGATCACAGTTCTACCGGAGATCCACCGTTCCCAATGACACCTTTCCAGAAGCCGGCTCTTGCAGCAGCACGCTCAGGGTCTGGCCGTTCTGGAAGCAAGCCACTGTGCCCGAAAACTCAGGATGATAAACGCGGACGACCTCGCCGGTTTGCGCGTCGTACATCACATAGAGGTAAGCATCCTTCGCGCTGTCGGCTTCGCCTTCATAGATGACGAGAATGCGGTTGCCGGAGATCCACATGTCATGAGCGACATCGGTTTCGAAAGGCTCCTGCAGGTTCACTTCGCGAAGGATGCGTCCGGATTGGCTCACCACCGCCAGCTTCGCATGATCGCCCGGCAAGAGCACATACAGGTTGCCGTCGGCTCCCAGTTTTGCGACTCCGCCGTCGAAGGCAGTGCTGGTTTCATCGTCCGTTCCGTCGCCAGCGGTCTTGCTGGGTGACTTGCGCGCAGTACTCGTCAGCCGAGAGACGAACTTGGCATCGGAATTGAAAACGCCGACGATGGCCGACTCCGCGACCCCGTCGGAGGTATCGTCCAGAGTCACGCCGGAGGCGAAGAAAGCGCCATCCGGCAGGGGTACAAGCAGGGACGGGATAAATGTGTGATCAAAGGTACTGGCCGATCGCAGCGAGCCGTCCGTATCAAACGTGGCGTAGAGGACGTTCGTCCCGGGCTGGTCCTGATCGGACGTATCGGGCACGCGAACGATCTCGTGCAATGAGCCGTCATTTGCAGCAGCGAACAGGAACACGTGATTGTCACCTTCAGCAGCCGGCGCCAGCTTGATGGTGTTCGTGGTGCCATCATGTTCGATCGAAGCCAGCCGCGTTGGCAGCGAATTATCCTGCTGTGCGGAGTATCGGACATAGATGGTGCCCGAGCCGTCACACTGAGGCGTGGTCAAGGTCGCGTAAGCCGGAATCTGCGTGTCGTGTGCCTCACCTTGCAGTTCCAGAGGAATTAGCGGTTGAGAAGTCTGAGCGTAAAGGAAAGGACCGAAACCAAGACACCCAAGGACAAGGGACCCAAAAACAAAGCGCATGCCTCACTCCGTACCAAGCACACGCAGAGAAACCATTAAGCTGGTCGCAACCCATACGGCGGGCGCGGCAGCGGCCAAGCTCCTCAGCGAACTGCGACTGGCGTTATATCAACAGAAGCGGCATCGTCACGGCAGGTTGTAAGAAGAAGAGAGCAGCAGAAGAAAGAGAGAGCTGCTGTAGCGCTACGGGCGCAGTGAGTGCATGCGGAAGGGAATCTGCACCACCGCTTCCACCGCTACGGGTTCGCCGTTCTTGGTGCCGGGGCGAAAATGCCAATGCGAGAACGCGCGGATTGCGTTCTGGTCGAGCCGCTCGTCGAGACTGTTCAGCACCTTGATACTGTCCACCGAGCCGTCGGGGCGAATGATCGCATAAAGCGTCACCGTTCCCTCGACGTGATCGCGCAATGCGTCGGCAGGATAGGCAGGGTCCATCTTGCTGGTGGCGACCGGGGCGGTGAGCGGAACCTTGTCGTCGGTCTGCTTCAGCTCTGCAAAGCGAATGATCCAGCTTCCGGTTGCCGAGGTCAGGTTCGGCATGTTCATGATGAGCGAGTAGTAGCGCCGGCTGCCGAACACGCGCTGCTCAATGCTCTTCTCGGGATCTTCCAGGTCGGGCGGTGGCTGCGGTGGCGCAGGCTGATGATAGGCCGGTAAAGACGGCTTCATCGCTTCGGCGAAGATACGTTTCGTTGCGTCGGAATTCGCATTGCCCGCCGGCTTACCGTTGCCGCTACCATTGCCTCCGCCCGAACCGCCGACCGCCGAGGTGCTTGCTCCGGGTGGAGGCGTTCCGACCACGATTCCCGCGGGCACTCCAGCACCAGAGCCATGGCCGCCGCCCTGATCCGCGGTCCCGGTGCCGGTCACATTCGGCGTACCTGGCGCGTCGGCCTTCCCGTTCGGCGAGGCATGGAACTCGCCGCTGCGATTGCCGCTGGGCAAAGAAGCCGGCCCGCGAACGTCGGGATTCAGGCTGAGAGCGATGATCTGTCCCTGCCCTTGCGTGTTGCTAAGCCCTTGCAGACTTGGTGACGGCGGGATGTTCTTGCCGGCGCTGTCGCCGCTCTTGGCAGCCGCGCCTCCACTCTCGCCGACGCCACTCGAACGCTGGGGCTGAACCGGCAATTTCGGAGCGGCAACTTCCGGCTGCAAGTCGGCCATGTTCATCTGTCCCTGCTTCAGGCGCAGCTGATCGGGTGACAACGAGGGCTCGACCACCGAGGCTTGCGGCAATGGCGGCAGCTTCAGATTGTCCTTCATGTGCGCGACATCGACAGTCGGCGCTACGACGGACGGCGCATCGATGGACGGGACTTTCAGATTGTTCTTGAGGTGAGAAACATCAGGAGCCGGAGCCACAATCTCCGGCTGGAATTGCGGCACGGTCAGCTGCGACGCAGATCGCGCGGACGCAGCGATCGGCTGGGCTGCGGGGATTGGCGTCCAGGCCACAATGTTCGGCATGGCAACGTCGTGATTGAGCTTTACGTTAGGCGGCGTGACGATCGTTTGATGCGAATTATCCGGATTTGCCGGAACGGAGAGGATTTCCTGCTTCGCCAGCTTCGGCGCGCCTTTGCGCGGCTTCATCTGCTGCCTGGCAGCAGTGTTGATCGGCGGCAGATAGTCGCTGACCGGGACATATTCCAAGCTGGTGTGCTGCGCCAAAGGCTCGATATGCGGACGATTGAAGAAAGGCAGCGTACACACCAGGTACACCACGATCACAAACGCGATGTGCCCGCTGTAAGACTCGAGAAAGCGAATCGGCGAGATGCCGGTTCGAATGAAATAATCGCGCCGGAGTTCGACCGGATGGGCGCTAATGTCGACTGGAGGGGGCTCGGGGCGAAACAGATCCCCAAGATTGCGAAGGAATACGCGATGCCAAGGCTCAAGCTCACGGAGCAGTACCGGAGAATCAGCGATTGCAGCTTCTTGCTGGGTCCTGGCTGCCGTAACTTCCGACATCATCCTCTCGATGGGGCGCGCGTACACGGATTATAGCGGAAAACAGCGGGCGAAACGGGCCGAGAGCCGGGCCTGTAGATACTTCTTCGCAATTTCGCTGGCGCATGCCATTATGCTCAAAGCCATCGTCACGGGGTCTCGATGAAAAAGTATCTGCCGGCCACCGCAGTTCTCGTCTGCCTGTTCGCCCTGTCCTCTATGCCTTTGCTGCCTGCCCAACAGGTACGGAATTCTGCCGTTCTGGCCAAGGACATGTCCGGCATGTACACATTCCTGCGCGAGGGTGAGTTCGTTCAGCTCACCGTAGACGATGGCAAGCTATCCGGCTATGTCTCACGCTTCGGCGATTCCGAGACCGATAAAGGTCAGTTCATCGATCAGTTCTTCGATAAAACCTCGCTGGTTGGCGACCGGCTGACTTTCAATACGAAGACGGTACACGGCGTCTGGTATGACTTCACTGGGCGAGTGATGATTGCCCAAGGTAAGCAGCCCGACAGTGAAGGCTATCGGGTCATGAAGGGGACGCTGGTCCAGCACACCACCGATGATAAAGGCGCTGACAAGGCGATGCAGCGCGAGGTGGAATTCAAGTCGTTTCCCACAGACATGGGAAAGCAATAAGCAGGGGTTAGGGGTCAGGGGATAGGGAGTGCGACCCTGCTCATAATCTCTGGCAGTTCCTCCGCTCTAAGCACCCGCTCCTCAACGGCATGAGTCTAGCGCTTGACCATCCCCTATCCTCTAAACCCTATCTCTTCTTCTCACCGCTTTGCTTCGGGAGGGACTGTGTACTCGACCGGGGTCGACGGCGCTCCGTACTTCGAGTTCTGCTTCTCGGTGAGCAGTTCTGGGCCGGGGCCGTAGGTTCCCGTGCCGCGAGCTTGGCCGCGCTCGTCGACCCGAGATCCCGAGCGATTTTCCAGCGCAGACTTGACTTCTCGCAGCGCTTGTTCGATGTAGCCTTCCAGGTTTCCAGTGAAGGGTGAGAGCAGCGGCCGGAACATGCGCATTGGCGGCGCGTAATTCATGTGCACGTGGACGAGCGTATCTTCACCGATCTGGCTGAAGGTGACGCGGCCGGTGTGCTTCGGACCACTCAGTGACTTCCACCCAATCGCCTGGTAGGGAACGAACTGCGTGATTTCCGATTCCCACTCAACCGGTACTCCGTTCACCACGACGATCCAACGCGAGCGATTGCCGTAGCTGCGGACCTTGGCAATCATGCCAGAGAGCCTGCTCAGGTCTTCCGGATTGCTCCACACGTCGAAAACATCGTGCAGCGGCTTGGCAATCTGAATACTCTTCTCGAGCCGCAGGATTCGGCTTGCACCATTGCGACGCAGAGTAGTCACAGCCAGCCCGGTACCTGCGACAGCAGCTGCACCCCAGGCAAATCCAGTCCAGAAGCTACGAACTCTCATCCTCACCTCTCCTGTTGATTGGAACGGAGAGTTTCCATTGAGGTTGCCATCCCCGAAAGGGTTGGAGCAACTCAAGTGTTGTTGCTGCCTTCTATGCAAAAGACTGACCACAGAAACGACGCTGCGCATGCTGCATCGTATTTCGTGACCACCAATGGCTGCCGAGATTCGCATTGGTACTTCCGGATGGCACTACCGGCATTGGCTGGGAACGTTTTACCCGCCCGATCTCAAGACCTCGCAGATGTTCGCCTTCTACCAGCGCTTCTTCGACACGGTAGAACTGAACAACAGCTTCTATCGGCTGCCCACACCGGAAGCCTTTGCAGCGTGGCGCGGCAACGCAAATTCGGGCTTCGTTTTCGCAGTGAAGGGCAGTCGTTTTCTCACCCACAACAAGAAGCTGAAGGAACCGGAGCAGGCATTGCAGAACCTGCTTCCGCGTGCCGAACTCCTTGGCGACAAGCTCGGTCCAGTCCTGTTTCAGCTACCGCCCAAGTGGAAGCTCAACCTCGAGCGGCTGGAATTTTTTTTACAAGCGCTTCCCAGAATTCATCGCTACGCTTTCGAATTTCGCGAACCGACCTGGCATACATCCGCCGTGTACGAGACGCTGCAAAGGCATAACGCCGCGTACTGCATCCATGAACTCGCAGGCTTCCACACGCCCATTATCGTGAGTGCAGACTTCGCCTACGTGCGCCTCCACGGTCCGGGAGGCAAGTATCAGGGCTGCTACACCGATGACAAGTTACAGGAGTGGGCTGATCGGATCGGTGGATGGAGTCGCAAGCTTCGTGCCGTGTACGTGTATTTCGACAACGACGACTCCGGATATGCGCCGCGTAATGCGTTGGAGCTTAAAAGGCGAGTGCATGCCGCGATCGGACTTGTAAAAGCGCCTGCCTCTCTGCGGCAGAAACGAGCGGCGAAGTAGCGCCTACTGCACTGTCTGTTTCGGCACGGAATCGCTGGTCAACTTCGATTCCAGCAGGGTGACGTGATCGTCCTCCATCTGGGCAAGCTCATGGAAAATCTGCCGTAGAGGTCCTTTGGGAGTCTGCTCGGCGAGTTCGGCGTAAAACTGCTGCGCGCTGACCTCGGCTTGCAGAGCGACCTGCAGTGCGCGTTCGCGCGCGGAAACCCCATTCGAGCTGCTGAAGATGTCCGTGGTTTCCAGTTTGGGCACTTCGACCAGCTCCCAGAGTTCGTGCTCGGTAAAAGTAGCGGACAGTGCGCCATACGCCCGGACGTATTTCTCTTCCAGCAGCGCCCGGTGTCCGCGCTCCTCGACCGCCATCTCCCAGAAGATGGAAGCGACCTGGAGCGAGTCCTCGTCACCGAACTCGGTGAACATTTCGGCGAAGCGGTGATAGATGTCGGCGTTCCGCTGTTCGATGGAGATGGCGGCTTGCAGGACTTCCGATGGACTGAGCGAAGAAAAGTTGCGGGGCATGGGCTCTCCTGCGGTTGGTTGAAGGATTTTACCCGCAAAGAGTCCGGGTTGAGAATACTATCCGGCGAAAACGCGGATTGGCGGTTCTAAAACGGAACGCCTGAGAACGGAATCAGGCTTCTTTCTTAGCCCGTTCTGTTTCGATTCGCGCGATCGTGCGTTTCAGCCAGTGTTTGACGTTCTCCCGCAGCTCTTCTTCCGTCTGGCTCGGAGTGGCAACCGTAATCCCCTGCCGGGTTAGCGGGATATGGTGACAGGGAATGTCCTCGGTGCGGTATTGCTCGGGGACGAAATCATAGAGCAGACACTCATGGCAGGCGTGTGGCCGCGTCGGATCTCCGTGGTTGGGACACGTGAGCGAATCCTGGAAAACGGAGGCCGGTCCCCACGGGGTGCTGTACCAGTTTCCATAGCCACCCTGTTCAAGGAAATTCAGCTCATAACGCAACACTTCCAGCACATCACGCTTGTCTTCCGACATACTCGACTCCCTGTCAGGCGCCCAAAGGCTGCCATCCCTGAACTCATTGTGTCTGAGGCCGTACCGGCGGGCTGTGACGCACCTCACTGGAAAACGTGACGCGTGTCCGCCAGGTGAATCCCGTCTGGAGATGAATAATTCCTGGCATGGGCCGTGATTTAGGTCACATCGCGGTGTGACAAAGCCTGAGAAGCTGGAATCGATAGCGAAGGAGCTAAGGCGATGGACACGAAGATTAACTTCGATCAACGCCCGTTTGTAGCGATATGGGAGACCACCCAGGCCTGCGATCTGGCGTGCATTCACTGCCGCGCCTGCGCACAGCCGGCACGCAATCCTCTCGAGCTAAGTACCGACGAGGCAAAGCGGCTGATCGACGATATAGCCGCTCTGGAGGTGCCGGTCTTCGTGCTCACGGGCGGCGATCCCCTGAAGCGGCCCGACATTTTCGAGTTGGTCCGCTACGCCTCGGAGCATAATGTCCGCATCTCGTTAACTCCAAGCGCTACGCCTCTGCTGACGCGCGAAAACATCATTCAACTGAAAGAGTGTGGGCTGGCCCGGCTCGCGGTGTCGCTCGACGGACCCACGGCGGAAATTCATGACGCCTTCCGTCGCGTAAGCGGTTCCTACGAGTGGACGATTAACGCGGTGAAGTGGGCACGCGAAATCGGGCTGCCGGTGCAGATCAATTCGACGATCACGCGGCATAACCTGGCGCAGCTCGACGACACGATCGCTTTGCTTGAGACGCTGGATATCGTGCTCTGGAGCGTCTTCTTCCTGGTGCCGACCGGCCGCGGGCAGAGTATCGATCTGATCTCTGCGGAGGAGTTCGAGCAGGTCTTCCAGAAGCTGTACCAAACCTCGCAGCGGGTGATGTTCGATATCAAAAGCACGGAAGCGCAGCACTATCGCCGCTTCCTGCTGCAGCGTCGCACCGAGGCCCGGCGCCGCGGCCAGCAGCCCGCCCCAACTTTCAGTCGCATTCCGCAGTACGTGGACATACCGCTTGGAATGGAGACGCCCGACGGTATTGGCCGGGCGCCTCGTGGTATCAACGACGGCAAAGGATTCGTTTTCATCTCGCATCTTGGCGAGGTTTTCCCCAGCGGGTTCTTGCCGGTTTCCGGCGGAAGCGTGAGAAAGCAGTCGTTGACGGAGATCTACCGCAATTCGCCGCTGTTTCGCTCACTGCGCGACAGCAAGAACCTGGAAGGGAAGTGCGGACTTTGCGAGTTTCGCGAGATATGCGGCGGATCGCGAGCGAGAAGTTACGCGCTGACAGGGAACATGTTCGCCGAGGAGCCTTGCTGTGTGTATGAGCCGAAAAACAGCCAGTCGGCACTCAGCAGACTTGGCACTTAGCATTTGGCATTCAGCAACAACCCAACGGCTTTAGCTAAGTGCTAAATGCTAAATGCCCGCTGCTAGACGCCGCTTCCGCCCTCTTTATTTTTCTTCCTGATCTCGATATTCAGCCGCTTGATTTTCTGATTCAGGGTTGAGAGTGGGATGCGGAAGCGCTCGGCAGCATCGGTCTGGTTCCAGCTGCACTTCTCCAGCATGTCGGTGATCACACGACGCTCGCAGTCCTCGATGATCTCGAAGAGCGACGCATCAGGCCGATGCTCCAGCACCGCGAGCTTGGTGCCGCGGCCGGTAACGTTCTCCGGCAGCAGATCGGCCGTAAGATTCGCGCCGGTTGAGAGCACAACCGCGCGTTCGATGACGTTTTCGAGTTCGCGAACGTTGCCCGGCCATTCGTAATCCATCAGTGGCCGTAGCGCCTCGGGAGTGACGCGCAGCGGGGGACGATCGTTTTCCTTGGCGAACTTCTGGATAAAGTATTCGGCAAGAATCGGTACGTCGTTCTTGCGCTGGCGCAGAGGCGGCAGGTCAATCGTAATGACGTTCAGCCGATAGAACAGATCTTCGCGGAACTTGCCTTCCTTCACGGCCTGTCGCAGGTCGACGTTGGTCGCCGCGATGATGCGCACATCAACCTGGATTTCGTTGATGCCGCCGAGATGCATGAACTTCCGGTCCTGAAGCACGCGCAGGATCTTGGCCTGCGTCTCCATGCTCATGGTGCCGATCTCGTCGAGGAAGAGCGTGCCGCGATCGGCAACCTCGAACAGGCCTTTCTTACTGACCACCGCGCTGGTAAACGCGCCTTTCACGTGGCCGAAGAGCGTCGACTCCAGCAGGTCGGCCGGCATCGAGCCGGTGTTCACGGGAACGAACGCGCGATTGTGTCGCGGGGAGTTCATGTGGATCGCTTTGGCAATCAGTTCCTTGCCCGTGCCGCTCTCACCTTGTAAAAGTATCGTCGAACGACTGGGAGCGACTTGCGCAACCAAATCGAAAATGCGCAGCATGGGCTCGCTCTTGCCGATGATGTGCTCGAAGTTGTAGCGCTGCTTGAGCGCGCGCTTGAGCTGGATGACTTCTTCTTCGGCGCGGCGGCGTCCGACAGCGGTGCGCACGTCGGCGAGCAGCTTCTCGTTGTCCCATGGCTTCTGGATGAAATTGGTCGCGCCCGCCTGCATGGCATTGACGGCGTTCTCCACCGTGCCATACGCCGTGATCATAATGACCGGCAACTCGGCGTCGCGTTCGCGAATCTCCTGCAGAATCTCAATGCCGTTGCGCTCAGGCAAGGCGAAATCGAGCAACACGAGGTCAAAAGGGCGCTCAGCGATGCGCTGCAGCCCTTCAAGACCATCGTTTGCGGTGTCTACCGAATAGCCTTCGAACTCCAGAAGGGTCTGGAGCGACTCGCGGATGGCCGCTTCGTCGTCAATAATCAACACCGAGCCCGGTGACGCGAAGTCATCGCGCCCGGCGATCTCCCGGCTTACTGCTGCTTCAAGCACTGACTGCCTTTCTGATCATGGGGAATTCCATGACGAATGTCGTTCCGTGACCGGGCGTGCTGTCCACCCGGATCTTGCCCGCGTGTTCCTGGATGATTCCGTAGGTAACGGAAAGTCCCAACCCCGTGCCACCGCTGGCGCCCGTCTTGGGCTTGTTCTTGGTGGTGAAGAACGGGTCGTAAATGCGATGAATGTGTTCCTGCGCGATGCCGCTTCCGGTGTCGGCCACCTTGACCTGCACGTGATGACCATTCACCGTACTGATGGTCAGCGTGCCGCCGCCGGGCATGGCGTCCTTGGCGTTGAGGAACAGATTGAGAAAGACCTGTTGCAGCTTGCCCGTGTTGCCGTGAATCACCGGCAGGTCTTGATACAGTTCCTGCTGCACATTGATGCGCGCGGTTTTGAACTGGTGCTCCAACAAGGTCAACGTATCTTTGATGACGCGATTGAGGTCAACGTCGGTAAATTCCGTGCCCGAAGTGCGCGAGAAGTTCAGCAGGCTGTTGACGATCTCCGACGCACGGAAGGTCTGCTTGGTAATCTTCTCCAGCAGCGCCGACTGACGATCGTCGCCGTGAACCTGCTTGGCCAGCATCTGCGCGTACGAAGAGATGACGGCCAGCGGCGTATTGACTTCGTGGGCAACGCCCGCAGCCAGCAAGCCAATGGAAGACAGCTTCTCCGCCTGCGACAGCTGCGATTCAAGTTCGATGCGGTCGGTGATGTCGTCGACGATGATTAGTCGGCCGATGACACTGAACGTCTTGCTGACCAGCGGAGCGATGGCAATGTTCGTGATACGCGACTCGTTGCCCGTGGTGCTGAGGCGGAACTTGTAGAGGTTATGGATGCCCTGCGTCGGCCGGACGCGATAGTACTCTTCCAGAAAAGCGGGTGGCAGCACGGCGTTGAGTGACCGCCCCAGAGCCTCGCCTCGCGGTAGCGCGAACATCACTTCCATCTGAGAATTCCAGGACTCGATGCGGTCTTCGAGATCGACAGCCATCACGCCGACGCTGATCGATTCGACGATGTTCTCGCTGAATTCCTTCAGGCGCTCGTACTGACCGGCTTTTTCTTCCAGCGTCTTGTACAGCCGGGCGTTCTGCATGGCGATGCCGATGTAGCCGGCGAGCGTCTCCAGCAACTGCACGTCTTCACTGGAGAGGAAGTCGCCATCGGCGGTCTTGCCCAGTCCAAGCACAGCGATCATGCGGTTCATGACCGTACACGGGATGTAGTAGTTCAGTTCCAGGCGGCGAATCGCTTCGCGCGCAGGAGGCGCCTCGCGGACGGCTTGATTCGTGTTGTCGAAGAACAGGTGGCCGGCTTCCCACTCCGGACGCTGCACGTGCAGGAAGTCCAGGTTGAGGGTGCCGGTATCGGAGATTCCGTACGACTTTGCCAGGTAGAACTGATCGGGCTGCTCGGCATCGCACAGGAAAATCGCCAGACGATCGACCAGCAGCGTTCGCGACAGGCGATCGACGATGGAGCTCAACATCTTGTCCAGGTCGGTCTCGGAGTTCAGGTCGCGTCCGAACTCGATCAGCGTGCGGCGATAGTCATAACGTTTGCGATAGAAGAATTTGTCGAGATGCTCCTGCACCCAGTTCTTGAACGGATCGAAGAGCAGCGCGGTGACAGCGATTGCGACCACCAGACCGATTGGTCCAATGTTGGGGAAGTTCTGATGGAACAGGACCGACGCAATGCCAACTGCTGCAAAGTACGCGGACGTAATCGCGCCCGCGGCGATGGTGTAGGCCATGCCGCGCTTGAAGATCAGGTCGACGTCCATCAACCGGTAGCGGAAGATGGCGTAGCCGAACGTCAGCGGCAGGAAGACCAGCGACAGCACTGAAATCTTCATCCCCAGGCCAGGCACCGCTCCGAACAGGTAAGGGATGATGTAGAAGCAGGTGAACGGCGCAACCGACAGAATGGTGCCGCGCGTGACCCACTTCATCTGCTGCCGCAGAATGGCCGATTCGGCGTGGCGATAGCTGTGCCACAAGGTAACGGTCGCAGCGATAAAGTATGCCGCCAGGTACACCCACTCGATGCGGTCCAGGTTAAAGCGCAGTAACTCGCTCGGCTGCAGCAGGTCGATCACGCAAATGTGAACCGCCAGCAGGATCGCGCCGGGCACATACACGGCGGGAATCAGCCAAGGCCTGCGATTGACCAGTCCCTTACGTTCAGGGAAAGTCAGCGAGAAGTGCAGGAACAACGCAGGCTGTAACAGCCAGGCGACCGCGTTGCACCAATAGACGATCCAGTCGAAGTCGTTGAACTTGCCGGTGTAGTGGAAGGCGTAGAAAACGAACGAAACCAGGCAGAATACGTAGAAGTGCGTGCTCTTGGGGGCCGTCCAACGTCTCAGCAGGACGTAAATCCCAATGCACAGGTAAACCAGCGCGATCAGCCGCTCGCCGGAAAAGAGGGAGCGGTCGACCGGCGCCAGGATCAGCGGCGCTTCGACCGGCACGCCTTGGCGCACAAGAGAGTACGTGGCCTTCGACCACACGCCCACCCTGTAGAGCTCCCGCTCCAGGTTGCCGACGTTCGCGACGTTTCGACCGTCAACCGCGACCAAATGGTCGCCCTCTTTGATGCCTGCCTTCTGACCCGGACCGTCGACATCCACCCGCTGCGCCCGCAGGTGTCCGGCAGATTCCACCCACCAGACGCCGTCCGAGGGCGCAATATATTCACGGTCTTTGTTGAAATTTATCCAGGCGAAGGTGATCGCCGCGGCGCTGAGAAGCACCAGACAAACTGCTACAAACCGCGACTGAAGGCCTCGATCCATCGATGGAGCCGGCTGGCTGGCCAGGCGCACGTGTGGGAGCGCGCCCACAAGCCTCTCGTGTTCGAGCAACTTAGATGCCATGCTCTCGGCTCCCGTCACCGCTGTAAACCTCAGCGACTGAGCAGCTTCCAAGATTATAGATGCGTTCAGGCCCAGAAAATACAGATTCTGGAAGGTTGCTCTATATTTCCGGAGCGGCCCGTGGTGACTAAGGAACTAAGGTGGCCTAGTTAGGTAACCATTAGTCAGTAAAGAAGTTTCGATTTCCAAAATTTTGGAACCCAAGTCCGGCAACTCTGAATTCTTGCCGGCCGGCATGTACTCTAGGCGGACATGAACTCTGGCACATTTTCGAGCGCCGGACTGAGTTTGACGGCCGCCGCCGTTTGGGGAGGAGGCGACTTCGCGGGCGGCATCGCGGCCAAGCGAGCCAGCGTTTTTCGGGTGGTCGCGATTGCTCATGCCTTCGGACTGCTGCTGATGCTCCTTCTCACTTGGGCGGCGCGAGAGCACGTCCCACCATCGGCGGCCTTTGCGTGGGGCGCCGTCACGGGCATCACTGGCGCTTTCGGAATCGCCGCGCTCTATAAAGGACTCTCAATCGGGCAGATGGGAATTGTGGCGCCGGTGGCCTCGGTCATCTCGGCGGTGCTGCCGGTTATTTACGGTTTTGCGACGGAAGGCAGGCCGGGCGCCACTCAATTGCTCGGATTTGGCATCGCCGTGCTCAGCATTTGGCTGATCACGCGCACAGATGGAAAAGCCGGGTCGCGTCAGGGTCTGGGCTTGGCTGTGCTGGCCGGGGTTATGTTCGGCCTGTTCCTGATCAGTGGCAAAGAGGCGGGACGGTACGCGGTCCTGTGGCCGCTGGTCAGCGCGCGCGCAGCATCGACCATCCTGATGTTCACGATTGTGCTGTTCTCACCAGCCGATCCCAAGCCGCTGCGGCCGGCTCTGCTGCCGATCCTGCTATCCGGGACATTTGACTCGCTCGCCAATGCGCTCTACATCGCTTCGACCCGATATGGACGTCTGGATGTCGCGGCCGTGTTGTCGTCGCTCTACCCGGCGAGCACAGTCATTCTGGCGCGGTTCTTCCTGAAAGAGCGGTTCTCGCGAACCCAAGTGTTGGGAATTGTGGGCGCTCTGATCGCGGTGGCGCTGATTTCCGCGTAGAAAGCTACGTCAGTACCGGCTTCGACCAGGCGAATTCAAAGATCGCCAGCGGATACTCCGAATACTTCACGTCCAACTGCATGTACGCGTCGGAAACGATCCAGTAGTAGGTCTTCGCGGTCTCAATCATCAGGTCAAGGGTGGCGTCGAGTTCTTTGTGCAGCGACGCCAGGGCCGAGGTCGTTCTCTCATGATGAGCCGTGTGAGGAACCATGACGCGCTGCACCTTGACTAGAGCCTGCTGCAAAGCCGCGCGATCGTTGCTGAATTCCCGCTCGCTGATTTTGTCGCGCATGATCTGCTCATGCTGCGCGAGGGCGGTCAAAACCTGGGGCAGCGACGGGCAGCCGTCCCCGTCGAGCAGTCGCAGAACACGGATCGCCATGGAGTCGGCATACGAGGCGCGCACCATGTCGAGGAAGGCGCTGCGCGCCGACTTCAGCTGAGGATTGTTCTCGACGATGTCGCGCTCGAACTTCCAGTACACATCGCGGTCTGTCGCCATCCCAAGCAGTTGATCGCCAATCTGTCGCAACTCGGTTTTGGCGCGTTCGCGGAATTGTTTTTCGCTCAACATAGGAGAAGTCTAGCCACCTCGACGAATGCGGTTCTGTGATGTGGGTCACTTGGCGGCATTTTTGCGCCGCGCCAAAGCGGCCCTTCAAACAAGCTACAATTCAGGTTTGCGAGTTGTGGTTGCGAGGTCATCCTTCATGTCGAGTTATCAAGAGATCGTCGAGCGTGAACAGAAATTTCTGCTAAACACCTATGCGCGTTATCCCATTGCGATGGCGCGTGGTAAGGGTGTCTACCTGTATGACGTCAATGGCAAGCGCTATCTGGATTTTCTGACGGGGTTGGGTGTGAACGCGCTCGGCCATGCTCATCCGCGGATTGTGAAAGTCATTCGCGATCAGGCGGCGAAGGTGATTCACGTTTCGAATCTCTACTACAACGAGTACCAGGGCTTGCTGGCGGAGAAGTTGTGCACCGCGTCGGGATTGGACCGCGCGTTTTTCTCCAATAGCGGCACCGAAGCCATCGAAGGCGCGTTGAAGCTGGTGCGCGCGGCCGGTCACGCGACCGGCGGGCCGGAGAAGTCGGTGGTGATCGCGCTGGATAATTCCTTCCACGGCCGCACCATGGGCGCGCTTGCCCTGACCGGCCAGCCGAAGTACCGCAAAGATTTCGACCCGATGCTGGAAGGTGTGCGCTTTGTTCCGCGCAACGACATCGACGCGCTGCGCAATGCCATGGACGGGAAAGTATGCGCCATCGTGCTGGAGCCTATTCAAGGGGAAGGCGGCATCCAGGAGACGAGCCCTGAATTCCTGAAGGCCTGCCGGGAGCTCGCCGATCAGCATCAGGCCGCGTTAATTTTTGATGAAATCCAGTGTGGCCTGGGACGCACCGGGCAGCTCTTCGCTTTCCAGCATTTCGGGGTCACGCCTGACGTTGTCTGCGTCGCTAAGCCGATCGCTGCCGGTCTGCCGCTGGGAGCGTTCCTGGCGACCGAGAAGTTCGCGCAGCACATCACCCCGGGCAAGCACGGAACGACCTTCGGCGGAGGCCCGCTGACCTGTCGCGTCGCGCTGGAGTACCTGGCGATTGTGGAAGAAGAAAACCTGCTGGAACACGTGCGGCGGGTGGGCGGCTACTTCCAGCAGAAACTGCAGGAGCTGGCCAACAAGTTCGATATTGCGAGCGAAGTACGCGGCGTGGGCGCGATCCAGGCGCTGCAGTTGACGGTTCCGGGCAAGCCGATCCTGGAAGGCGCACACGCCGATGGCTTGCTGATAAACGTCACGCAGGATACGGTCCTGCGATTCCTGGCGCCGTTTCTCCTACAGGAGAAGCATGTTGACGCCGGCGTGCGAATCCTGAAGAAACATCTGGCGGCGGCGCAGAAGCAGGCGAAGGCGGAGAAGAAAGCGGCGAAGATCGCTCCAACCGCATAGCCGCACAAGGTGTTGCTACTACACCGAGGGCAAGTAAGGAGAACGTGAATGTCACCGGTTGTTTTTAGCCCCGAGGATGAGCCGTACTTGGACGTGAGAGAGGGAGCTTAGAGGGGTTGCTTGTTCCTCTCGGAAATCCAGCGCGTACTCGCGCGTTAAGCCAACGTATTAGCATAATGTTGTGAAAACTTTCTTCAATGATCAGCCTTCAGGCCAACTGCGTCGGATTGGTGGCGTCTGGGTACATCAAGGCACGGCTGAACCAGGCACAGACTGGGCGACGATAGTAGGTCAAGTGCGCGAAGAGCGAATCCAAGCAGTCTTAGGAATGGCGCTTGCCGACATCTCTGGCGAAGAGCGAATAGCGGCTACTTCGCCACCCGCCCCGCAATCCACGCCGCGCACTCTTTCGTTCCCATGGATCCTCCAACATCGGCCGTCGTCTTCTTTTCGCGAACAGCTTCGACCACAGCGCTCTCGATCTTCTGCGCCTCGGCGTTCAGTCCGATGTGCGCCAGCATCATCGCAGCCGTAAGAATCGAGCCCATCGGGTTCGCCATGTTCTTGCCGGCTATCGGCGGCGCCGAGCCGTGGACCGGCTCGAACATCGAGGTACGACCCGGATGGATGTTGCCGCTGGCGGCCATGCCCAGCCCACCCTGCAGAGCGGCTGCGAGATCGGTGACGATGTCCCCGAACATGTTATTGGTCACGATCACGTCCAGCGAACGCGGATCGCGCACCATCTGCAGGCACAGCGCGTCGACGTACATGTGCTGCGTCTGGATCTCGGAATATTCCTTCGCCACTTCCTTGAAAACGCGCTGCCACAAGCCGCCGGCATAGGTCATCACGTTTGACTTGTCCGACATCATGACCTTCTTGCGGCCGTTCTCGCGCGCGTAGCGAAACGCAAAGTGGATCACGCGCTCCACGCCTTTGCGGGTGTTGATGTCTTCCTGAGTGGCGACTTCGTCGGGCGTGCCGTACTTGAAGTTGCCGCCCATGTCCATGTACACGCCTTCGGTGTTCTCGCGAATAACCGTGAAGTCGATGTCTTCGGGCTTCACGTTTTTCAGCGGGCACAGCGACTCGTCCAGCAGGCGCACCGGACGCACGTTGGCGTACAGATCCATCTTGAAGCGCATGCCCAGCAGAATTTCTTTGGCATGAATGTTAGTAGCGACACGTGGGTCGCCCAACGCGCCGACGAAGATGGCGTCGAAGTCGCGCGCCAGCATCTGAAACCCGTTGGCGGGAATGGTGGTGCTGTCGGCGAGATAGCGGTCAGCTCCCCAGTCGAACGCGGTGAATTCGACCGGTGCGCCCGAGGCGCGAACAACTTCGATGGCGTTAGGAATGACTTCTTTGCCGATGCCGTCTCCGGCGACAACTGCGATGCGTTTGGGTGTGCTCACGGAAAATGAAGATAACAGAAAATCGGCATTTGGCACTTAGCAATTGGCATTTGGCAAACACGGCTGCGAAGGTTCGGCCGTCGTTCTACCCAACAATTTGTGGCGGCGAGGCTGGTACCTTTGCGAAGTGCTAAATGCCAAATGCCAAGCGCCGTCTTCTATAATCAAATATTCGTCATGACTGTTGCGACCTTACAAGACAAGCTGGCGGCTGCAGGAGCTCGCATGGGCTCGTATCGCGGAGGCGAGACTCCGTCCACGTTCGGCGATCCGGCAGGTGAGTTCGCTGCCCTGTTAAACGGCGCTGCCCTGTTCGATCTGAGCTGGCAAGCCAAGCTGCTTATCGGCGGCAAGGACCGTACCCGATGGCTGAACGGCATGATCACCAACAACGTCCGTGATCTAGTTCCCGGTCGCGGCGTGTACGCGTTCGTGCTGACGCCACAAGGCCACAACCAGGGCGACCTGACCGCTTACAACCGCGGTGAATACCTGCTGGCCATCACCGACCGCGAGCAGCTTTCCAAGCTCCAGCCGCTGCTGCAGCGCTACATCATCATGGACAAAGTTGAGCTCGAGGACATCAGCGACAAGCTGGCGTCCGTCGGCATCGCCGGCCCGAAGGCAGCAGAGACATTGTCGAAGGTTGGCATCGACACTTCACAACTCGAGCCCGGACAAGTAGTCGATGCGGTGTGGCAGGATGTTGGAATTTCGATCGCGCGCAATGCTCATCCGCAGATGGACAGTTACGAGATCTGGGTCGCTCCCGAAAATGTCGAGAAGTTGTGGGACGCATTGGTTAGCGGCGGGGCGAAGCCCGGTCGGCAGCGAGGCGCTCGAGAGCTATCGAATTACACGCGGCGTGCCGCGATATGGCCTCGACCTTCGCGAGCGCGATTTGCCGCAGGAAACCGGCCAGGAACACGCGCTGAACTTCAACAAGGGCTGCTACATCGGCCAGGAAATTGTCGAACGGATTCGAGCGCGCGGTAACGTGCATCGAACGCTTATCGGGTTCGAAGTGCAGGGCGAGTCGCCGCAGCCGGGCACGAAGATTCGTGCGAATGACAAAGACATGGGCGAAGTAACCAGTTCGACGCGCTTGCCGGATGGGCGCGCGATTGCAATCGGCTACCTGCGCAAGGAAGTCGCGGCGCCCGGTACCACGGTGCAAATTGGCGAGCAGAATGCAACCGTGAAAAGCCTGCCATTTGAGTTTTGATCGGATCAAAAAAATTATGCCTGAAAAAGAGAAGAAACCGGAATTCGTAGTTACGGACCGCCGTCTGTTCAGCAGCGAAGGCGAGTTGAGACACGACGTAGTAGAAGCCGAAGAGCGCCGCGAAGAGCGTGAGCGCGAGCAGCGCGAGACGCAGCAGCGCGCCAACGATGAACGCGCTGCGCAGAACAACGACAAGGCTGCTGTTGCCGAATCCGCTGTCGCCGAACCCGCGTCCCCTGCCGAGCCTGAGATGCAGGCCCCCAGCGCGCAGGAGCAGCACGCGTCGGAAACCGCCTATCAACAGACTGCGCGCGACATCGATCAGCGCATCGATCAGGAGATGCGCAAGCAGGGCCGTACACACAATGCGAAGGACTTCGAAGTCTCATTCGACAAGTTCATCGCCTCGCTCTACATGACGTCGCTTATGCAGTTGGGCCTGGCCGCTCCGCAGGGAGCCAAGCCCGAGGTCGATCTCATCGGCGCGCGCCAGACCATCGACACGCTGTCCATGCTGCAGCAGAAAACCAAAGGCAATCTCACGCCGCCGGAAGAGAACATGTTCCAGAACCTTCTCTACGAGTTGCGAATGGCGTACCTGGAAGTGACGAACCTCCTCACTCATCCTCCGCAGGGCGGTGTCGGCGGCGACGGCAAGGCCTGATGAAAGCTACGCTCACGGTTCTGGGGAGCGGTACGTCGATGGGCGTACCCACGATTGGCTGCGACTGCGAAGTCTGCACCTCGGCCGATCCGCACGACCGGCGCACGCGGCCGTCGATCATGGTGCAGTGGGACGGGCACACCATTCTCGTCGACACCACGCCCGACTTCCGCGAGCAGGCCATCCGTGAGCACATTCGCAAGATCGACGCGATCCTGTATACCCACGGCCACGCCGATCACATCCTCGGGCTCGACGATGTCAGGCCACTGAGCTTTCCCCGCGTGACCGGCGGAACGAAGATTCCGCTCTACGCGAGCGACAACACAGCGCGTGTGCTGCGCAATGTATTTCGCTACATCTTCGATGCCGACTACAAATACGGTGGCCTGGCGCAGGTGGAGCTGCAGCATCTCAACGGGCCGGTCGAACTTTTTGGCGCGACGTTTACACCACTGCCCATCCTGCACGGAGACGCGGTGATTGAGGCGTTTCGCTTCGGGAGTGCGGCATATCTGACGGATTTCAGCACCATTCCCGAAGAATCGATGGCGCAGCTAAAAGATCTGGACATTCTGTTTCTGGATGCGCTGCGGCACCATCCGCACCCGACGCACTCGACCGTTGAGAATTCGCTGAAGATCGTGGAGCAGCTGAAGCCGAAGCGAACATTCTTCACGCATATCTCACACGACCTGCCGCACGAAGCGACGAATGCGGCGCTACCCGACAACGTGCGGCTGTCCTACGACGGATTGAAGTTGGAGTTTGAACTGTAACCACACTCATGCAGATCTTTCGCAGCCTTGAAGATGTGCCGTCAAACTTCGGACCCACCGTAGTTAGTGTGGGAAATTATGACGGCGTGCATCGCGCACACCAGGAAGTGGTGCGCCACATGGCCGAGCGGGCCAGGGTTTTTGGCGGCAAGGCCGTTGTGGTGACGTTCGAGCCGCATCCGCTTCGCATTCTTCGCCCGAATGCCGCCCCAAAACTGCTGACACCGCTCTCCACCAAGTTTGCGCTGCTGGAGCAGACTGGGGTTGACGCCGTGCTGGCTCTGCCGTTCACCCGCGATCTGTCGATGATGAGCGCCGAAGACTTCGCCCGCGAAGTACTGGGACGGGTCTTGCAAGCTCGCGAAGTGCACGAAGGCTACAACTTTCACTTCGGCCATAAGGCGCAGGGAAACGTCGATACCCTTGCGCAACTCGGTAAGCTCTGCGGATTCGAGGCGCGCATTTTTCCCGAACAGTTGCTGCGCGGGCATCACGTATCCAGCACCGAGATCCGGAAGCTGATTGCGGCAGGAAACGTCAGCCGTGCGCGCGCGCTACTGGGGCGGCCGTTCAGCATTTTCTCCAATCCCGGACGCGGACGCGGATACGGCCACAAATACACCGTGCCCACCGTCAACCTCGCGCGATATGACGAGTTGGTGCCGGCGGACGGCGTGTACATCACGTGGCTGCGGATCAACGATGAGTGCTTCGAGGCGGTGACCAACGTAGGGAATCGTCCGACATTCGGCGCGGATTCCTTTGCCATCGAAAGCCACATCCTGAATTTTCATCCCATTGAGCTGCTGCCCGAGACGCCGTTGGAGTTGATCTTCCTCAAGCGCCTGCGGCCGGAGATCAAGTTTCCGTCGGTTGACGCGTTACGCGAGCAGATTGCGAAGGATGTGCACAAGGCGAGGCGGTATTTTCATCTGAAGACGGAGTTGGCAATTGGCATTTAGCACTTGGCACTTGGCATTTGGCCAAATCCATCGTCAACGGTCGAGTCAACTGAGGACGATCAACGTCCGACGGGCAATCGCCAACTGTTAGTTGCTAATTGCTAATTGCCGCCTTTCTCCCGAGTTTCTTTCCCAGAGCCGGTCTTCGTCCATGTTTTGCCGTCGTCGGTCGAGAACTCGGTCCACCACTCGACGTTATCGTTCCCATGAAACTGGTTGATTGTGCGGAACTGTACGGGCTTCCCTTGAATCTCGTTGGTGCTCAAGTAAATCCAACGCTCGCCGTTATTCGTGATCTCGATGGCGGTGTTACGGGCCTTCTCTTCGCCTAACGAAATTCCGTAGAAGTAATATTTGCCGGTCTTGGAAGCGAAGGTATAAACCGACAGGTCGTGCATCGGCTGTCCACCAAAGACGATGTCCTGATCGCACACGACAAAGACGCGGGCGGGCGACCATGCGCATTGCGTAGTTGCGGTTGCGGTGTTCGCCTTGCTGTAGGCCGAGTCGACAAACTGGCCGGACCCGACCCACTTGCCTCCAACCCAGCGGTTTAGCGCGTCGGCGCCCGCTGAAGAGTCGGCCGCCAACGCGGAAAACGATAGCGACTGTGAGAAGCGTGAAACTGGCCAGCGCTTTCATCGGATTACTAAACCTCCAACCAAGCCATTCGAACTTCGCAGGGAGTATAGGGAAAAAGACAGTCGCCACGAACGAAATATGCTGGGAGGGTTGAAAAGTCGGATGAACGGCTGCCAGTCAGGTGCCCGCCGCCACTGCCACCCGCTTGACTGGATTGCGTGTCGTCGTCCAACCTGTTAACGTTTTGCGATTACCCTGAAAATTGCAATGAAGAACGCTACGCGTCTATTACTGTTCTGCGCCCTGGCCTGCCTGCCGTTGCTGGCCCAAGTACCCACCGATAGTCCGGTTGATGCTGTGCGCCATCCGGGATGGAATGGCGGCATTTTCGTCGGCGGCGGCACAACGGTTGCCAGTTCGCCCAGCGGCCAGAATCTCGTGCTGGGTATCCGCCTGGGCCGCGTTCTTACCAACGAGCACGGCTCCGGGATTTTCCGCGGAACTTACGAGATGGCCATCGATGTTGTTCCACTCGACGAATATTGGATTAACGGCGGTCAGTACGCCGGCGGCATCGACCCCTTCGTCGCCAAATGGAATTTCACCCACGGGTGCAAGAACGCGCCCTACGCCGCCATCGTCGGAGGTGCGCTGTTCAGCAATCACAATCTACCGCCCGGCGATACGGCGCAGGTGAACTTCACCAGCGGCATGGAAATCGGCGATCAGTTCTTCCGCAAGGGAACCAACTCCTGGAACTTTGCGGTGAAGGCCTATCACCTTTCCAATGCCTCGATCGGCAATCACAATCCTGGTCTCAATGCGAACCTTCAGTTCATGCTGGGCTACACCTGGCACTAAGGCAGAGCAGCAGCTGGCCTGGAGCTACTGGCGTATACTTGCGTTTGCGCCCATGAACAATTCTGTAGTCAAGCGACCGCTCATCCTATGTGTCGATGACGCTGAGGTGGCACTGCGAGTTCGCAAATTGCTGCTTTCCAGCGCCGGCTATTCAGTTCTCACCGCCGCCTCCGGCGAAGAAGGACTGGAACTCTTCAAGCACAACCCAATCGAGCTGGTCATCGCGGACCATTTTCTCTCTGACAAGAGCGGGGCGGAGATTGCCGCCGAGATGAAACAAATTAATCCGCAGGTGCCAATCCTTATTGTGTCGGCCGCCGCGGAAAAGCCTTCGGGCTTGGAATTTGCGGACGGGTTTCTGTCGAAGGGCGAAGGCCCCGATGCTCTGCTGGATTCGGTTGCCGAACTTCTTGGCAATTCTAAGAAACCCTCGTAGCTCAGGGTTTCAAGCTTGCTTCCTGTTTCGCCCCTCCTTCCCTGACCAACTGTGAACCGTGATAAGCCGATTCGCTGATCAACAGAATCACCGGCAGTCCTGACACGCGGTTGATTGCCTCCCAATAGCGCACCAGAATCGAATACACCAGCAGTCCTGTTTCGCCTTCTCCGAACACGATGTATTGGAAAGACTGCTGCATCATGGCGCGGCGGGTGAGCCCCATCACGATGCTGATCGGATCCAGCAATTCGCTGAGATACGCGACAGAGTTTGCGACAGCCACTGCACCGAATGCCTCGATAACATAGTGCTCGCCTTCACGAGTGACCTTGACCCGCAAGGGGGCGAGGAAGTCGCTGGTGTTATCCATCAGGTTGACATGAAGGAACGCCATCGGCCCCTGCACGTTGTAGTACTGGCGAACCTTTTCGGCGAGGGCCGTGCGGTATTGCGGAGTCGAGATGCGGTGGGGGATGAGGTTAACCTTCTTGCCTTGAATCGAATCCCACAACTCGGCTGAGCCATTGTCGACAAAGCTCGCCTCCGACACACGCATCTCGGTTGAGCGCATAATTCGGCTCAACGCGCTGGCGGTCAGCAGCAAGAAGATGAATATGCTGGCAATGATGGCGCCGTCAGGCCGTTCGATGATGTTGGCGACGGTCGTGTACAAGAACACGATTGCTATGAGGAAAAAGTAGAAGCAGAGCAGGTAACACTTCGGCTTCTTCCAAGTCGCTTCCCGCCACAGGCTAACCGTCACGGCTACCGCCGCCGACAGCATGAGAACGAGTACGCCGGTAGCGTATGCGCCGCCCTGCGCGTTTACCGATGCACGAAAAGCCAGTGTCACCAGAATGTCGATCGCCAGCAGCACCAACACCAGCGGACGCTGGTAGGCAACCCAGTCGGGCGCCATGCCGTAGCGCGGCAGATAGCGGGGGATGAGGTTCAGCAGCCCCGCCATTGCCGACGCACCAGCAAACCACAGGATCAGGATGGTCGAGACGTCGTAGACGGTTCCAAAGATATTGCCGAGATACAAATGCGCAAGATAGGCAATGGCGCGTCCGTCGGCGGCGCCGCCGAGTTTGTAAGCGCTCTCAGGAATGAGAGTGGTTGCGACGAAACTGGAGAGCAGCAGCATCACGCTCATGATGACTGCGGCTGAAATCAGAAGCTTGCGCGTGTTGTGAATGCGGCCGGGAATAGTTTCCTGAGCTTCAGCTTTCGAGGTGCCGGAAACCAGCGGCATCACCGAGACGCCGGTTTCGAAACCGCTGAGGCCGAGGGCAAGCTTCGGGAATATCAACGCCGAAGCGACGAAGACAGCCGTCCAATCGCCGCGCATCACCAGCGAAGCGTGCCAGTTCGAGAGCAGGCTGGGATGAAGCAGAACTTTTACGCCGCACCACAGCAGAACGATGAGGTTCAGTATCAGGTAGGGAACAGCAACCAGATACGCAACTCGGATCGCCTCGCGAAATCCCGCCAGAAACACAACAGCCAGCAGCAACAGCAACAGCAGAGTCAGGCGGACGTGTGAGTCGCCGGCGAAGGGATGCAGATAGGGATTGGCGATCGCGTGCCGAGCTGCGTCGGCCGCGGAGAGCGTCATCGTAATGACGAAGTCGGTTGCCGCGAAACCCAGCAGCACCAGCACCATGATCTTGCTGGTCCAGCCGGAAAACAGATTTTCCAGCAGCGCGATTGAGCCCTGACCGGCGTAGGAACGCTTGGCCACGGCAGCGTAGACAGGAACCGCGCCCACCAGCGTGACCAACACCAAAACCGCCGTGGCCGGAACGGCTAAGGCGCCGGCAGCCAGCAGCGCGATTCCAGGCTGATAACCCAGGGTCGAAAAATAGTCGACGCCGGTGAGCCAGAGCACCAGGTACCAGGGATAGGTGTGCTCAGGCTGACGCGAAATGCGCGCCAGGTTGTTCTTGGAAAAAAAGCGTCGCCACCAGTTTTGCGGGCCCTTGGGTGGCAAAGGCAAGCGAAGAACCGTGTCCGGTGGCGCTGGCGTGCTCATGGGGTCTGAGGTCAGAAGTTTCCGATTGTACGGCTTGAAGTTAGCTTAAGGCGAGAGCCGATCGCAAATCGGCTCAACATCAGAAATGGCGGAGGTATGGTTCGATCATTGGCAGGCACAGCCTGAGCGGGACGGGCGACTCGACCAGAAATCGGCACTGGAGCAGAGCAGGGCGCCTTAGCGAGGGTTAGGCAGCATAGAAGGACGGCGTAAAGGCGCCCTAGCCTCCTGCCCGAGGCCGACCAAGTCGATATGTTTATGTCGCTTAAGCCGTTGCGATCGCTTGCAGCGTCCGGCGATCAGCCAACGCGCTTTCGTCATCCTCGAAATGACATTTGTGAGTACTGAAGGTCCGGCGGACGGTTTGGTCGGTCCTCTCCCCATTCACATAGGGAGTTGTTGCGGCCCATCCGCATGTTTCGCATTTACAGCCGATAAATCCCGTCATTGCGTAGATTCGTAGTTTCGGAGCTCGATTGTTCATGGTTATTGGCCACTCCTGGGTTTATGTGCGGGGCGCAATCCGCACTGCCTACCACGGCTAAGAATTTTCGCTTTCGCAAGCGACTGGTGGTGCCGGCCAGCTGACCATCCAAATGCCGCTACCACGCCCACCTCAGACAACCAGCGTGACGGCATTAGGCGCAATGGGCGCTCGCCCGCACCACCGCTTTCTGTGTGAAAGATGCCGCATCCCTGACCGCTGTTCAAGGGCACAACACGTGATATTTAGATATTTGGTATGTATTCATGCAGCTCGTTGAACATTCGAGACTTATACCAAAAGGTGATGAATGTAATCACACCAATTGGCGACTATAGTGCCACCAATAGCGGGTCGATTATAGCCTAAGGTCAACACATAAGTTGTGGTGGACTTTTTCATTTTTCGGCCTTTGGGACCTGTTTTCCCGATTTAGTAATCATCCCAGCGAAGTTCAACCGCCGCCGCTTGGATGATTTCCGGCAGGTGATAACGATTCGACCGGCAGCCTGGTTTTCAATACTTACGTGCCCCCATTTGGCTGCTGTAAACTGAACTTGCCCTCGCCTCGCAATGGCCCTGTAGCTCAGATGGATAGAGCAGCGGTTTCCTAAACCGTTGGTCGGCAGTTCGACTCTGCCCAGGGCCTCCATTTCAACGAATTTAGAACGAGCAATTGCACGTATCCCCCCGGACTCAGTGAAACCGGTCCTCGACAGGCGAGCCGACGCTTCTACAATGGGCATCGGGCGATCTTCGCAGCTTGGGAATCTGGGAGCGGCGATTGGCGCGTTCCGTCTTGGATTTCTTCCTCTGTTCCTCCCCTGATCTTGAGCTCGATGTACAGGTCGGAACCGATCCAGATGCGGCAAGGTACAATCGTGCGACGGTTATGCCGCTGACCCCCGGAACCCGCTTGGGCCCTTACGAGATTGCTGCGCCGGTTGGCGCCGGCGGCATGGGCGAAGTTTATCGCGCACGCGATACCCGTCTTGAGCGCACGGTGGCGGTCAAGGTTCTACCCGGTCATCTGTCCGACAGTCCGGATGCGAAAGAACGATTCGACCGCGAGGCGCGCTCGATCTCATCGCTCAATCATCCGCATATTTGCGGCCTTTACGACATCGGCCACCAGGACGGAATCGACTACCTCGTCATGGAATTTCTCGAGGGCGAGACCCTGGCCGAGCGACTGAAGAAAGGTCCGCTGTCGCTGAAGAAGACGCTAACCATCGGTGTTGATGTGTGCGATGCCCTGGAACTTGCGCACGGGCACGGCATCGTCCATCGCGATTTGAAGCCCGGCAACATCATGCTCACGGCGAGCGGCGCCAAGCTGATGGACTTCGGCCTGGCTAAAGCGACCAGCGTTTCCTCGAAGTCGGCAGCCGGCGCCAGTGCGGCGCCATCGTTCACCGCCGCAGCTACGGCCATCTCCGGCAGTCCCTTGACTACGGCCGGCACCGTGATTGGAACCGTGCAATACATGTCGCCCGAGCAGATTGAAGGGAAGGAGATCGATTCCCGCTCCGACATTTTCTCCCTGGGATCGGTGCTGTACGAAATGGCATCGGGTAAGCAGGCCTTTGAGGGCAAGAGCCAGATCTCGCTGGCCTCGGCGATTCTGGAGAAAGATCCGGAGCCGATCAGCACCATCAAACCGATGATCCCGGCGGCGTTTGAGCATGCGGTCGCAACCTGCCTGCAGAAAGAAGCGGACCAGCGCTATCAGACGGCGCACGATCTGAAACTGCATTTGCAGTGGATCACAACCAGCAGCTCCTCGATGGCGATGTCTGCCATGCCCAGGCGGGCGCGCAAGCAGGAGCCATTCTTGTGGGCAGTGGGTGTCCTCATCGCATTGGGATTGGGCTTAACGATCGGAACACTGATCAACCGCTCCGGGCCGCCTGCGCCCGTGATGCGAACCGTCATCAATCCGCCCGAGGGCACTACCCTCAACCTGACAGGCGATTCTGCCGGGCCTCCCGTGCTGTCGCCCGACGGCAGTATGCTGGCCTTCACCGCCAGCAAGTCCGATGGCACTACGACGATCTGGATCCGCCCGATCGATTCGTTGGAAGCGCACATCCTCCCGGGTAGCGACAACGCTGTTTTTCCTTTCTGGTCGCCTGACAGCCGGTCTCTGGGTTTCTTTGCCGACGGCAAATTGAAAACCGTCGACTTGAATGGCTCGGTACAGGTCGTCGCCGACGCACCCTTCGGACGGGGAGGAGCATGGGGCGCCGATGGCGTGATTGTCTTCTCGCCCAACACCCAAGCGCCGCTGCTGCGGGTAAGCGCAGGCGGCGGTACGCCGGTCCGGCTTACGAAGCTTGATTTGACACAGCACACTTCCCATCGGTGGCCATTCTTTCTTCCCGACGGCAAGCATTTCCTGTACCTCGCCATCAATCACAATCCTTCCGGCGCGAGCAATGACATGCTGTTCTACGCCTCGGTAGATGGGCGCGAGAACCGGCCACTGTTCCATACGCAAGCCAACGCGATCTATGCCGGAGGCTGGTTGCTGTTTGCGCGCAACGACCAGTTACTGGCGCAGCATTTCGATCCTGCGTCAGGAAAGCTGAGTGGCGATGCCAGCGCCATCGCCAAAGGCATCCTGAACGATGAGACCACGTGGCACATGGGGGTTTCGGCTTTTGGCGACAGGCTGCTGGTCCTAGGTAGCGGCGGCAGCGGCGATTGGCAACTGGTGTGGGTCGACCGCGCGGGCAAGCAGATCGCTAACGTCGCTGACAAGCTCAGCAACCTGCAGGCCGCAGTGCTTTCTCCTGAGGGTGATCGGGTTGCGATGCAGATCGATACCGGGCAAAGCGATATCTGGACACTGGACCTGGCGCGAGGGGTGCGTACCCGGCTGACCTTCGGACCCACGTTAAACGCGTACCCCATCTGGTCCCCCGATGGTAAATGGGTCGCCTTCACCAGCGATCGTAACGGCCATTCGGAACTGCGCCGCAAGTCCGCCGACGGCAGCGGACCGGAAGAGGTTCTACTGACCGACGAGCAACTCATAACCCCAACCGATTGGAGTCGCGACGGCAAATACTTGATCTACAACCGCGGTCCCATCGGAGGGGCAGAGATCTGGGCATTGCCCATGGACGGCGATCGCAAACCCTTCCCACTCGTGACCCGCGCAGTCAATTCGGCGGCTATCTTTGGGCGGCTTTCTCCCGACGGACGATGGCTCACCTATACGTCAACCGAATCCGGCGCTCCAGAAATCTACGTGACCGCATTTCGCGGACAAGGGAAGTGGCAGATCTCTGCAAATGGGGGACACGATTCCCGGTGGAGCAGTGACGGTAAAGAACTCTATTATCTTGATCCGTCGTTCAATCTGATCTCCGTACCGGTAACAAGTGGCGGCGATGCGTTGCGCTTCGGTTCGCCGCAAAAACTGGTGGACCGGTGGTCATCGCCGAACATCTTTTATGACGTGACGGCTGATGGCAAGAAGATCCTGTTCGACCGCATTTCGCAACAAGTCAATCAGTCCATGACCGTGGTGACCAACTACGCCGCCGAATTGAAGAAGTAATTGCAGCCTCAGAACGTCTCGCAACTGCCAGTCTCGTTGACCAGCATGCGCATGCTAGATGCAAATTTGGAGCGCGCTCAATGTCTGAGGAGACCGCTGTTTTGAAGTCAATTCTGCTGATCAGTATCCAAGCGCGTTTCTCGTCAGCGTTTTTCCCACCTCTGATCGATTTTCGGGGGATGCGCGAGGGTTTGCATTACGACACAATACTGTTCCGTCTTCTCCCGCAATGCGCTTAGCTGCTCCTCAGTTGCTAGTGGCGCGCGCACGTCGAAAGTAACCCTGATGCTCTCAAATCCGACAGCCGCCTCTTTAGAGATTCCCAACGTGCCTTGCAGGTCCAGGTCGCCCTCGACGCTAACGTCAATACCTTCCGTCGGTATCCCCATGGCAGCGGCTACCATTTGGCAGGTGATCTGTGCGCAGGCGGCTATGGCGCCTAGCAGTAAATCTCCGGAGCAGGCACCGGTACCCGATCCACCGACGCCCTGGTGAGCTTGTGCCTTGTAGATATCCCGGCCCAAGTCCACAGAGCACGTGATGGGAGCGTCGGTCTGGCTGCCCTGTGCCTTCAGGGTGATTCGTGAACTCGAGGGATTTTGGCGATACTGCTCTTTCAGCGGCCGCTGCAGCGTTCGAATGTCCATGAATTCCCCTTGGATTGTGGGTATTATAAGCGAACCTAGGTGTGGTGGTGCCGCCAACGCGTCGCGGCCGTCGTTCGATTTTCAATTCCACGTGATCTCGCAGCGCTGGCTGTTCAATCAAGGCGCTAAGAGGCTTTATGAGCCTGCCGCTCATTCCGGATTCAGTTCCGTCCACCTTGTCGCCGGGGATGCGCTTCGGCGCGTATGAAATCCTCGAGCGAATCGGCGCCGGCGGCATGGGCGAGGTTTATCGCGCCCGGGACACGCGCCTGGGCCGTGAAGTCGCCATCAAGACAATTTCGCTGCACGATCGCAGTTCACAAGCCGAAGTCCTGATCCGTTTTGAGTTGGAAGCCCGTTCGGCGTCCGCGCTCAATCACCCCAACATCGTCACAATCTATGAGCTCGGTTGCGTGGATAATACGCACTTCATTGCCATGGAACTGGTTCGTGGCGAAACCGTGCGGATGCTGCTCGCCTCCGGTCCTATTCCATTCCGTAAGGCAATCGGAATTGCGGCGCAGGTTGCTGACGCTCTCGCGCGAGCGCACGAAATCGGTGTCGTTCATCGCGACTTAAAGCCAGACAACCTTATGGTTTCCGCGGATGGTTCCGCCAAGGTCCTGGATTTCGGGTTGGCGAAACTGCTTTCGGCCGACCCACTCGATGGGAATGCTTCCACCTCCATCAGCACTGACGGGGCTGTCATGGGCACACTTGGCTACATGTCACCCGAGCAGGCCACCGGCGTGCAACTCGATTTTCGTTCCGACCAGTTTTCGTTCGGGTCGGTGCTTTACGAGATGGTCGCGGGGATTCCGGCATTTCAGAAAAACACCGCTGCGGAAACCTTGGCTGCCATCCTTCGCGATGAGCCGGAGCGCATCGCTTCCAGAATGCTTCAGGTGCCTGCTCCGTTCCTCTGGATTGTGGAGCGTTGTCTGGCCAAGGACCCGCACCAGCGGTACGCATCCAGCCGGGACTTGGCCCGCGACCTGGCGGCCGTGCGCGACCGGCTCGCCGATGCGTCGGTGAACCACTCGGAGCCTCGCCTCAGCAACCTTCCGGTGCCGCGTACCGCATTCATCGGACGCGAGCACGAGGCGGCTGCGCTCCGCGAGCTCTTAAATCGCGATGATGTGCGGCTGGTGACCCTCACCGGTCCTGGCGGCATCGGCAAGACGCGACTTGCTTTGAAGGTGGTCGACGAAATTAGACAGCAGTTTCCGTCCGGCGTTGGCTTTGTTTCGCTGTCGGTGGTCGGCGAGCCCGACTTAATCGCTTCCGCCATCGCACAAACAGTTGGAGTGCGCGAAACCGGAAACCAGTCGAGCCAGGAAAGCTTGAAAGAGTACCTCGGCGGGCTGGGCCAGCCCATGCTTCTCTTACTCGACAATTTTGAGCACCTCGTCTCCGCTGCCCCTGTCATAGCGGACCTGCTGTCGGCAGCGCCCAAACTGAAGATCGTGGTCACCAGCCAGTCGCCTCTGCACGTTTATGGGGAATACGAATTTCCGGTGCCGCCGCTGGCGCTACCCGATTCAAAGTCTCTGGCATCTCTGGATGTGCTCTCTAGTCTTCCGGCAATTGCGCTCTTTGTGGAACGCGCGCGCGCGGTGAAACACGATTTCGCCTTAACCACGGAAAATGCAGCCGCTGTCGCTGCGGTCTGCGCTCGCCTCGACGGTTTGCCCCTCGCCATCGAACTGGCGGCGGCGCGCATCAAGCTGCTGTCGCCATCCGCCATGCTGGCCCGCCTTGAAAGCTGTCTCAACCTTCTGACCGGTGGTGCCCGCGACCTGCCAACCCGTCAGCAGACTCTTCGCGGGACCGTCGATTGGAGTTACAGCCTCCTAAATCCGGCAGAGCAGAATCTCTTTCGCAGGCTTTCGGTATTCCTCGGCGGTTGCACGCTGGAAGCGATCGAGGCCGTCTGTGATACCTCAGGCGATCTAGGTCTCGACGTACTCGAGGGCATGGCGTCCATGGTTGATAAAAGCCTGGCGCAGCAGGTAGAAGATGCATTGGGCGAGACGCGCTTCGTCATACTTTCCACAATTCGGGAGTACGGGCTCGAACGTCTGGCCGCGAGCCACGATGCAGCTGTTACCCGCCGATCGCATGCTGCGTATTTCCTGGTGCTCGCCGAAGAGGGAGCTTTGGAAGCGGCCGCTCATCCCGAATGGCTCGATCGTTTCGAGGTAGAGCTTGATAACTTCCGCGCGGCGCTCGAATACCTCATCAGGAGCGGCGACGCTGACTGGGGCCTCCGACTGGGGACAGCTCTGTTTCATTTTTGGGAGACGCGTGAGTATCTTGCCGAGGGCCGCAGCCGCATCGCCAAGCTGCTCGCGCTGGAAGGAGCGGCCACCCGCCCGAAACTGCGTGCGCGCCTGTTGTTTTCCGCCGCCGTCCTGGCGGGCGAGCAGGGTGATTACACTTCGGCCCACAAGTTGTTCGAAGAGAGTCTTGAAACCTGTCTAGAGTTAAACGATAACCGCGGGGTTGCGGTCGCGCTCAATGCTTTGGCAGTAAATGCTCGCGATCGCGGCGAAACCGCTACTGCGTCGTTTTTGTTTGAGCGGTGTGTCGCTATTTGGAAAGACGTAGGGGAACCGGTGGACATTGCTCGTGCTCTCAGCAATTTGGCGAATGTGACCAAGCTGCAAGGCGAAGCGGCACGCGCCTCCGCGCTCTACGATGAATGCCTGGCGATTTTCCGCCAAGCGGGTGACGTGGCCGGTATCGCCTGGACGTTGAATTACCAGGGAGATCTTGCCCGGGAAAGCAACGATTTGACGTCTGCTCGTTCCTTCTACGAGCAAAGCCTGGCAGCGTTCAGCCTGTCGCGGGATGGCTGGGGAATCGCGAGCGCCCTATCCGATTTAGCCGGTCTTAGTTGGGACCAGGGTGACAATGACGAGGCTCGCCGACTCTACGGTGAAAGTATCCAGATGTTTCAAAATCTGGGTCACAAGCGCGGCATCGCACGAGTCCTGGAGTGTCTCGCCGCAAACGCCGCCGCACAATCCAACGCGGTGCAATCGCTGCACTTCGCAGGAGCTGCGGCCGCACTGCGGGATCGCCTGGGCACACCGTTGACGCCTGCCGAGCAACATAAACTGGAAAAGGTTTTGGAGTTTGCCCGTCGAACCCTGGGCAGCGCCGCCGGTCTTGCGGCATGGATGGAAGGCTGGTCGTTGCCTATAGAACAGGCGATCCAAGAGGCGCTTAATTCCGGCGCAGGGCCTGCTCTACGAACTGGAAGCGATGGATAGTTCAGCCGGCGCTGCTGGGGTCAATCATTCGCCGCACCGCCGAGATCCGATTGGCAGGAAATCCTCCGCGACGCGCATGTTCGCGAACCGTTTCCTCATCCGGCGCCAGGTAGACGCAATAAACTTTGTCGCCAGTAACGTAGCTGTGCAGCCACTTAATCTCCGGCCCCATCCCCTTCAGGACATCCACCGATTTACGGGCGACTTGCTCGAGTTCCTTATCCGACAAGTTCCCTGCGCCTGGGATTTCCCGCTCGATGACGTATTGGGGCATTGCTACCTCACTGAATGGCCACCATCCTAGCAGATTCTTAGAGCGATTCGTAGGATACGGGTGATCATGGTGAGACACTCGCCCGGTCGAAAGTCACGTGTCTCCACCTGAAAGTCCCCGGAAACGCCTCCCTATGGGTCGTGCCGCTTCAAACCGATTCCATCCATCAGCCTGTTGATCTTCTGCACATAGTCGTCGACGTGGTGGCTGGTCTCGTCGGCGGTCCAGCCGAGAAGTTGGCTCATTACCGACCCCACAATTGGGGCGGCCTCGATGGACGCTGCCCAACTGAAGAGCTGTAATCCCAGGCGCCGCGCTAACACGTCCTCGATGTTCGTCGCCATCTCTTGCTGCACGCTGTAAACAATTTCTGCCTGGATCATTGGCAGACCGGGGACAATTGGGGACGCGTAACGCGCATCCTGCCTGGCGATATCGAGCACGCGGAAAGAGGACGTGCCAAACTTTTCAGCCAGATGTCGAGCGGTTGCCGGCGATACGGCAAACTCCGATACGAGGAGTTTCCAGAACTCCGGTCCCCAGCCTTCCGCGCCGTGGAGTTTGTGCCTGGCCGTGCGACATGCAATGAGAGGCCTTCCGAGATAGCCGCAGGCCATGTCGATGCCGTCCTGCGCCATGGCACGATACGTCGTCCACTTGCCGCCGAGCACGCTGATCAAGCCGCTATCGTTCTCCATTTCGACTTCGTGGTCGCGGATCAGCTTCTTGGTGTCGAGAGATCCCTTGTGTTTTACCAACGGACGCACGCCCGCGAAACCGCTGACGATCTGATCTACGCTGAATGGAGAGACGACGTAGCGATTCAGGTGGCGAAGCAGGTATTCCGCTTCCACCTTCGTCACGACCATCTGGTCGCCATGATGTGCTTCGTCATCGGTCGTGCCTACCATGAATCGTCCCAGCCACGGAATCGCAAAGATGACGCGCCCGTCGTCGGTTTCAGGAATCAGGATGGCGTCCTTCGTGTCCTCCCGGTCCAGCGGCAGAAGAATGTGTACGCCCTTGCTCAGCCGGAGCCGCGACTCGATGCCGGGCTTCGCCATTTCACGGACGTAATCCGAAAAAGGTCCGGTGCAGTTAACAAATGCGCCGGCTTGAATATTGAATCGACGGCCGGTGATGACATCCTCGACCTGGGCTCCGCTCAGTCGACCTTTCGCGTTCTTCTCCAGACTGACGACGCGGGTGTAGTTCACCGCCATGCCACCTTCATCGGAGAAAGACTTGATGAGCGCCATGCCGTAGCGCGCGTCATCAAACTGGCCATCACCGTAAGCCACGGTTCCGGTCAGCCTGTCGGGATTGAGCATTGGAATGCGCTTCACGGATTCCGCGACGGAACGATAACGGCTGGGAAACAGGTTGCCGGCACCGGCGATCCAGTCATACATCTTCATGCCGATCCGGTAGTAAATAGCTTCTTTGAGACTGTAGCAGGGAACGAGCAGCTCCAGAGGGTGAGCCAGGTAGGGAGCGTTGTCGAGCATGAGCCGCCGCTCATGGAGCGCTCGCTTCACAACGTGGTACTGCCCTACATCCAGGTCCGACACCGCCTGTTGGAGGTAACGCACGCCACCGTGTACCAGCTTCGTGGAAGCGCTGGACGTTGCCGAAGCATAATCGCCCGCTTCGAAAAGAACGGTCTTGAGGCCGCGCAACTGGGCATCGAGCGCACAGCCTGATCCAGTCGCTCCTCCGCCAATGACACACACATCGAACTGCTCACCTTCGATATGCTGCAAGACTTCGGATCGACTTTTCATGCGTTCACCCTTGGGATTGAGGTTCGGACATTCAACGTTACTTACGTCTGGACGCCAACACAACTCCTGTTCCGGGACCAGGAGTGGCGCCCGCTTGCATAAGCGTCGCTTGGATCATCCTAGTTGGGCTGCCGGCCGATTGAGTCGGTTTCGAGAGAGCAGCAAAATTACGCAGGCTCGATCCCGAACTTATTCTGCATAAAAATTTGTAATGTTCGCGGCAGGGAGGTCGCAACTTCCTGCCAGGTGCAGGTCGCCAGCCTGGTTCTCAAGTCGGCGTTTCTGACGGTCCGCACTATGCGGAACCAGGCTTCGATAAGATCGCTGCGCCTGCCGTCGAGAAGAACAACGAACGATTTTTTGCAATGTTCTGCCGCCAAGATCACGCGGATGAGTTGATACGACTCATAGTCGCCGCGCCTTGTCGGGAGTTCGTCGACGTCGAATACGTCTTCGAGCCGTGAGTAGCGGTGAACGAGCTTCGCGGGCGCACGCTGAAAATCGCCTTCGGTTAACTTCGCTTCGACGAACAAATTTCCCAGGCTCATATCGATCTCGGTTCTGTCGGCGAGACCGTTGAGCAGTGGAATGCGCGGTTTCACGCCGAACTCCGGCCGCGCACCGGCCTCAAATCCAAGCAGAGAGCAGAGCTCACGCCGATGGGTGATGCCCGGATAACAGAAGATGTTCATGAGCAAAGCGTCGGAACTGTTGGCGCAGTCAAGCTCCCGGCGAATGCGATCTTTCGGACGAGGCACCCGAGCGCTGGCCGTATACGCCTTTAGCAGGCGGCGACGCCAGTCTGGACAGGCGCAGATGCGACGATAAGAAGCAGGAAGAAAGTTGCCGTGCATCCCGTCCGCTTCGTGGTAGAGCACGCTTGCCACATTGCCGAACGTCGATTCGTGTGGAACGGCACCTGCCAACAGCAGATTTCGGCCGCTGATGTCGCGGCGCAACTCCGCAGCCGAAAGTCGTCGCGGCATATCCGAGGCTGAATCGCGCGACCGAAATCTTTTCATCCCAGCAGCGCTCGCACTCGCTCGCGCTTCACGACGCCCGCCGGACCTTCGCGGGTCGTGTGCTGCGCCCACTTTGCCACCTGGTTCAGGCGAACGTGATGTTCGACCGCCGGCCGGTCAAGCGCGACGGTGAACTCAGTCGCTGGTCCGGGCCGCGACGCCATGGCTTCATCGCGAAAGTGAAAGACCGCCAATGCCACCGCTTCATACAGAGACTCGGCCTCGACATAAGCAACGTGAACAAACCCTTCCGAATCGCTGTACGAAACCTTGCAACGTGCGGCCGCCATGAGGGGAAGTATAGCGCAAGTTTCGCTTTTTGTTCGCCAAAATATAAGGTAGAAATTGCCTGATTCTTAAAGGTGATTCAGATTTCCGGTCTGTCTTGCCAGCTATCTCTGCTGCCCGTATTCGACATAAGGCTATAATGCGCTCACCCCCATGGCCCTTGCACCCGGTACCAAACTTGGCCCTTACGAAATCCTCTCTTTCATCGGCGCGGGAGGCATGGGCGAGGTTTATAAAGCCCGCGACACCCGCCTCGGGCGAGATGTCGCCGTAAAAGTTTTGCCGCCGTCGTTTGCGGCTGATCCCGAGCGCCTGCGCCGCTTCGAGCAGGAGGCGCGAGCCGTCGCCGCCCTGAATCATCCCAACATCGTCGCTGTTCATGACCTGGGTCAGCATGATGGCGCGCCGTTCCTCGTTTCCGAGCTTCTCGAGGGCGAGAGCCTGCGCGAGGTTCTCGCGCGCGGCCCGCTGTCGCATCGCCGAGCCATCGATTACGCCGTGCAAGTCGCGAACGGATTGGCGGCAGCGCACGGCAAGAACATCGCTCATCGCGACCTGAAGCCCGACAACATTTTTGTCACCCGCGAAGGTCGGGTGAAGATTCTCGACTTCGGTCTGGCGAAGACCGTGGACAGGCCGGCGGCGCACCCCGATGGCGGGATGACGATGACCGCGGTCGCGCCCGCGACCGACATCGGCGTGGTAATGGGCACTGCGGGCTACATGTCGCCCGAGCAGGTACGCGGCGGCTCCATCGATTGCCGCACCGACATCTTCAGCTTCGGCGCGGTTCTGTTCGAGATGCTCACCGGCAAACGCGCGTTCAAGCGCGATACCGCCGCCGACACCATGGCGGCGATCCTGAACGACGAGCCGCCGGAGCTGGCCGAGTCGGGCAGGCAGATTCCGCCGGTGCTGGATCGCATCGTGAACCACTGCCTGGAGAAGGCGCCGGAGCAGCGCTTCCAATCTGCGCGCGACCTGGCTTTCGATCTTGAGTCTGTTTCTACTCTGACTGGCTCAGGCGGTACGGTTGCGGCCATTAAGGTCAAGCAGCGCCGCAGATGGTGGACAATTGCGGCAGCCGTAGCGGCGCTTGTTCTGATTGCCGCCGCGGCGGGATGGAAAATGTCGTCGGCGATGCGGCCGGTGGCTGGGTCGAAGTTTCACCAGGTCACCTATCGGCGTGGAACTCTGGGCAACTCTAGATTCACCCCAGACGGGCAGAACATCATTTACACCGCGACGTGGGAGGGTGCCGAGCCTGAGCTGAATACCGTCGGCGTGAACGAGGTCGGAGGTCACCCGCTGGGCATTCACAACGCCCGTTTGCTGGCGATTTCCAAACATGGAGAGCTGGCCGTCGCCCTTGCGCCGAAACGATATACGGTGCTGCTCTATCCCGGTACGCTGGCTCGGACAACGGATGTCAGTGCGGCGCCGCGGCCGGAGATCGAGAACGTACAAGCTGCCGACTTCAATCCCCAAACTTCGGAGCTGGCGATTGTGCGCCTCGTGCCGGAAAAGCTTATATGCCAGCTGGAATATCCGATTGGGAAAGTCCTGCATACCAATGGTGAGATCGACGATCTGCGATTCTCACCCGACGGTCGCTACCTTGCTTTCATTACGCATGTTGACACCGGAGATGATCGAGGCAGGGCGGTCATTCTGCGGACCACGGGAGAAAAGGTTGCGGAGAGTCCGTTGTACGAGAGCTTGCAGGGTTTGAGCTGGACGCCCTCCGGCGATGAGGTCTGGATTACTTCTCCGCTCGAATCAGGTGAGGTCCACGCCTTGAGTGTTTCGGGCAAAGTGCGCGTGCCGTTAGCCGTGCCGGGTCGCCTGCATCTCCAAGACATCTCGGCGGACGGCCGGATGCTGGCCGACCAGGGTATTGTTCGTCGGGGCATGATTGTGGCGCGTACGGGCGAACACTGGCAACGCGATCTCTCCTGGCTCGATTTTGGATTTCTTCGCGACATCAGCACCGATGGAAAGACGATCCTCTTCGAAGAAGAGGGGAACGAGGCGCAGAACTACACCGTCTTCATGCGAAATATTGACGGATCTCCGGCTACTCCTCTCGGCGAAGGCTACGGCATGGTGTTCTCGCGCGACAAACAATGGGTGTTGGCGCTCAAGCTGACCGAGCCGAATCATGAATTCTGGTTGTATCCGGTGGGACCAGGAGAGGCGCGACGCCTCAGTCCGGCGAATCTTTCGGGCATAAACTTCGGCATGTTCCTGTCCGACGAAAAACGTGTAGTGTATTCCGCGCATGAGCCAGGCCGTACGTTTCGGACTTGGATACAGGACGTGAGCGGTGGTACTCCGCGGGCATTAACGCCGGAGGGCATCGTCGGAGGATATGTGTCCCCGGACGACAAGTGGGTGTTGTGCACCGACCTGAACGGTCATTTCTTTATGGTCTCTCTGCAAGACGGACGGAGCGAGCCGCTGAAAAGCATCAACAAGGACGACGCCGTTCTAGGCTGGTCGGCTGAAAATCAGATTTACTTGGGCTCTCAGCTGCCGGACAACCGCACGGCCATTCATGTCGACAAGCTCGATCCACTGACCGGCGCACGCAAGCCATGGCGTGATTTGGAGATGCCGCCGATTGGAGGTGTCACGCTCGAGCCCCCGGTCATCACCCCGGATGGCACGGTGTACGGCTTCGATTATCGCCTGCGCCTCTCCGACCTCTACACCGTGAGCGGCGTTCGCTAGGCGCAGTTAAAGATACTTCTTCAGGAACTTTACCGCGCGCTGGCCTGCGTCGAGAAACTGCATGCCGCTGAAGCCGTGTCCGGCTCCGGGATAAAGCTTCATCTCGTACGGAGTGCCCGCGCGCTCCAGCAGTTGCTGCAGCCGCGTCGCTTCGGTCACCGGCACCACGCGATCTTCTTCTCCGTGAAGGATCAGCACCGGCGGCATGCGGTTGAAGCCCTGCAACTCTTCCGGCATCCCGCCGAAAAATTCCACCACGGCTTTCACCCGCGGATCGACTGACGCAACCGACAATGCCAGGTATCCGCCGAGAGAGAAACCAAGCAGGCCAACGCGATTCGCATCGACCGACGGATTGCCGGAAGCGAAGGTGATGGCGTCGCCAACCGTCCTCATCCAGTCGGGAAAATGCCGATGCGTCGTCTCCTGGTCCGCCCAACTAGTTCCGGTGCGCTCGAAGTAGTGAATGACGAAGACCGAGTATCCCTGGCCCGCCATTAACTTGGAGGGTTGCTCGGACCACGATTCGCGAATGCCGCCCGATCCGTGAAGCGCGATGATGGCCGGGTATTTGCCCGCTGCAACCGGAAGAAATTGCTGAACGGTAATGCGCTGACCGGAGCTCTCGAAACTTGCGCCTGAGGTGCGAACGTCCATGCCGAAAAAGTTCATCATCGAGTAGACACCACTATAAACAACCAGAGCCGTCCGCCGAAGCGAGGCACTTCGTCGCTCAGAGGGCGGCAGTTGTGTCGAGTAGTAGGAGTGATGCTTCGTGACCTGGCGCAATTATCGTCTTTGAATCTGCAGTTTTTTAGCTTCTACTTGGCGTTCTGCCAGTTCTCCCACAATGTAGGCCATTCTACGATGAGGATGTACTGCACTTGCAGCCGGGCCGTTCTGCTCCCGATGTTGTTCAGGGAGCGAATAGCCCAACACCCTCCAGGAGGCCAGTTCGTGAAGCAGCAGAAGTTCATCTGTGTTGTGGCATTTCTTTGCTTGGCAACAGTTTTTTCCGTCGCCCAGACCGATTTTCCCAAGGTGGAGTTGGCGGGCGGTTATTCCTACGTCAACTTTCATCCTTCGTTGGCCCAGATCACCAGCCAGAACTTCAACGGTGGTGGCGGTGCATTCGTTTATAACTTCAGCTCGATCTTCGGCCTGAAAGCCGACTTCGAAGGCTATGCCGTCGGCACCGGTTGGTCCAAATATCTGAAGGACAACTACGGATATGCCGGCTCGGCCAGTGGAAACGCGTTCACCTACATGTTCGGCCCGCAGATCAAGAAGCACTCCGGCAAATGGCAGCCCTTCGGTGAGGCGCTGTTCGGCGCGTTCCATTCCAACGGATACGGCACGTTGCTCAAGTGCGTCGAGAACGGCACCTGCAGCGCTACCAACGGCAACGCTAACAACAACGGCTTCGCCATGGAATTCGGCGGCGGCGTCGATTATGCCTTGTCGCAGCACATCCAGATTCGCCCGGTCGAAGTGGATTATCTCTACACCCACTTCTCGGCGAACCATATCGCTGACTACTCGGCGGGACAGAACAACTTCAAGTACTTCGGCGGAATCAACTTCACGCTCGGCGGCAAGTAAAAACTGACGTGCGAGATGGATGAACGGGCCGCTCTTCCGACGCTCTCCCCCAAAAGCGCGGAAGGGCGGCTCTCTTCACGTAAATCGGCGTTTTAGCTTTTTCGGTTGGCAGCTAGTAACTCTGCCAGTTCCGCTCGTCGAATTCCCGGAATACCCTTCACTGAATCTCAAAAACATCGGCACGCTATCGGCCCATTACGGTCGCCGTTGAAGTCGGCGGGCGCGTGACCCTGCTGTTGCAGAGGAGAAAGTTATGACTCGCAAGATTGCCTTCATCTTTGTTTTCGCTGCCCTAAGCCTGAGCATGATTGGCTGCAACTCCGGGCCAAGCTCCTCAGGAAATGCCCAGTCGGCGCAAAAGCCCGGAGTAGAGCAGGCCGTCAGCGACGCGACCGACGTTTACATCTATGGCTATCCGCTGGTCACGATGGATATGACCCGTCGGCAGTTCACGAATGTCTCCACTCCCGATGCAGCTCATGCTCCGATGGGGCAGATCCTGAAGCTGCGCAGCTATCCGGCGGTCGATAACCACGCCGTCACTGCCCCCAATGCGGACACCCTCTACACCACGGCTTGGATTGATGTGACCCAGGAGCCGTGGGTCTTCAGCATCCCCGACATGGGCGATCGCTATTACCTGATGCCGATGCTGGACGGCTGGACCGACGTGTTCCAGGTGCCCGGTAAGCGGACCACAGGCGGCAAAGCACAGAAGTACGCAATCACCGGACCGGGCTGGTCGGGTACGCTGCCTGAAGGTGTAACCGAATACAAATCGCCCACCGGCATTGTGTGGATTCTCGGCCGCATTTATTGCACCGGCACTCCCGCCGACTACGCCGCTGTGCATGCGCTCCAGGACAAGTTCTCGCTGGTTCCGCTCAGCTCATACGGGAAGCCCTATACGCCGGTGCCGGGAACAGCCGACGCCAACTTCGATATGAAGTCCGGAATTCGCGATCAAGTCGATGCGATGAGTGTGAACGACTACTTCAATTATCTGGCCCGGTTGATGAAGACCAACCCACCCTCTGCTGCGGATGCGCAGATGGTCGAGAAAATGAAGGCCATTGGTCTGGAGCCCGGCAAGGATTTTGACCCCAGCAAACTCGGAACGTTCGACAAAGAAGTGATCAAGACCGTCCCCAAGCTTGCCCAGGTCAAGATCATGGAGTACTTCAAGCAAGCGGCTGTACCGGTCAACGGCTGGACTTACATCACCAAGAACATCGGAGAGTATGGCACGGATTATATCCAGCGTGCGCTGGTGACTGCGATTGGATTAGGCGCCAATCGTCCGCAGGATGCGATCTATCCGACTTCGCAAAAAGATGCTGCCGCCAAGGAATATGACGGCGCTTCGAACAAGTACGTCATGCACTTTGACAAGGGCCAGATGCCCCCGGTCAATGGCTTCTGGTCGCTCACCATGTATGACAAGGAATACTTTTTCGTTCCCAACCCGCTGAACCGCTACACCCTGAGCGAGCGCAACAAGTTTGTCACCAACGCGGACGGCTCCATGGACCTTTATCTCCAGGCCGACTCACCGGGCAAGGCGAAAGAAGCTAACTGGCTGCCTGCTCCGAAGGCGCAGTTTATCCCGATGCTGCGGCTGTACTGGCCGAAGGACACGCCGCCTTCGATTGTCGACGGTACCTGGAAACCGCCGGCCATCACGGTCGCGAAGTAGAGAAATACCCCGGGCAGCCCTGTGCGGCTGCCCGGTGTCCTCGTAGCAACGATGCTGACGACCGCGGCATGCAACAACAATCAGAGCCCGGGCCGTGGCCGCTCACTGACGCAGCCGACCATATCGTGACTGGTACACAAAGCCGACAAGAATCTGAGAGGAAATTTATGACTTCAGCGAACACGAAAACGTTGCAGGGACTTCGCTGCGCTGTCCTGTCTGCACTGGCGGGCGCACTGGTTTTTGGTTCCATCGCTTCGCAGGCGCAGAACCCCGAGATGGACCAGAAACTGATGGCCATCAAGAACACCATGGCCGCCAACAAGCAGAAGCTGGCCCAGTACTCATGGACCGAGACTGAAACCATCAGCCTCAAGGGCGATGTGAAGGACACCAAGACTTATCAGGTCCAGATGGTCAACGGGCAACAGCAGAAGACGCTGCTCAATGATCAGAAGGCTCAGTCGGGCGGACGCGAAGGGCGTATGAAGGAGCGCGTCGTCGAGAAGAAGACGGAAGAGTACCAGCAATACGGGCAGCAGATCGGCGCGCTGGCCAAGCAGTACACCACTCCCGATCCCGGTCGCCTGATGCAGGCCAAGCAGCAGGGCAACGTCTCGCTCCAGCCTGGAAGCGGCACCGTCGGCCTGGTGATCAAGAACTTCGTCAAGCCGAATGACCAGGTCACGATCACCATCAGCGAGCAGACCCACGCCCCGGTCGCGATGCAGATCCAGTCTTACTTGAACGATCCCAGTGACGCGGTCAACATCTCGGCGCAATTCGCGCAACTGCCCGACGGGACCAACCACGTCAGCCAAATGACGATCAATGGTGTGTCCAAGCAGCTCACCGTAAACGAAGTGAACTCGAATTACGTAACGAGGAACTAAGAAGCGAGCGCTCAACGGGGCCGGAAAACACTCATGAACAAAGCCATAGCGCGCTGCGGTCTTCTCGCTCTGTGCCTTATTCCAGGGGCGATAACGGCGCAGCAGGTCTCAGTGAATTACAACCACAGCGTTCCTTTCTCGCAATTCCATACTTACGCGTGGGGCGGCAACAACAGCAATCAGATCCAAAACTCCATCCTGGCACAGGTAGCGCAGCAGGACCTCAACAGTATGCTGTCACAGAAGGCGCTGAAGGCGGTTTCATCGTCGCAAAATCCCGACCTCATCGTTGTTGCCAGCGGCGGCGAGCGGGCGCAGACATCGTGGAACGCATGGGGCATGCGCGGCATTGGGGGTGGTTTCGGCGGCATTACGCCGGAGCAGAACGTTGAAGCCACAATGATCATAAGCATCTACAATCCCAGGACACAGGAACTGGTCTGGCGCGGAATTGCGCAGAACACGCTGAACAACAATGGCAACAAGAATCAGCAGATGGTGGAAAAGGCGGTTCAGAAGATGTTCAAGCAGTGGCCCAAGGAATAGGATCGATTGTCTCTGAACAGAACATACGTATTATTGGCAGCTAAAGGGTGAGCTATGGGACGGGGATGGCTACTGCTGCCGTTTTTTGCATGCCTCGTGATTACTCCGCTGATGGGTCAGGACCTGTCTCCGCGGGCATACCTCATCACGCCCGTCAACTCGAACGCCGTCACCCTGACCTATGGCTTTTATAATGGCGGGCTCGACTTCAACGGCACCATTCCTATCACCGGAGCGACCGGAACTTACAGCGTGCCGGTTCTCACCTATTACCACTCGTTCAGCTTCTTTGGACATTCAGCGAACGTCAACGGCTCGCTCCCATACGCGGTCGGAACCTTCTCCGGCGATGTTCTGGGAAAACATGGTTCGATCTACCGTTCCGGTTTGATGGATCTCTCTGCGCGCCTGTCCGTCAATCTGAAGGGCGGCCGGGCGATGCAGGCGAAGGAATTCGCCAAGTGGAAGCAGAAGATGATCCTCGGCGCCAGCCTTAAGATCGTCGCACCCACAGGCCAATACGACGGGACAAAGCTTATCAACTGGGGAATCAATCGTTGGGCGTTCAAGCCTGAATTCGGGTATTCGCAGCGCTTCGGAAAATGGGTGGTCGATGGTTACGCCGGGGCGTGGTTTTACACGACTAACAGCGAAGCATTTAACAGACCTGTTCCCACTCCGCAAAGCGAAAAACCCATTGGCAGCTTCGAAGGTCATCTCAGTTACGACCTCAGTCATCTCGCCAAGAAGAAGCGACTGCGCGCTTGGGCGTCACTGGACGGCAACTTCTGGTTCGGCGGCGTCACTACCTTGAACGGCATTCAAAATCTGGAGACGAAACAGACTGCATCGCGGATTGGAGGTACCTTTTCGCTTCCCTATACCTCTCACCAGTCGCTGAAGGTTTCCTATAGCGACGGCACGTATGTCCGCTTCGGAGGAAATTATCAGAACCTGCAAGTGGCGTGGCAGTACTCGTGGCTGGGCAAACGCTTCCGGTAAGCGCTTACATCAGGCAGTCGGCTCGAACACTTCTCCGCGACATACCTTCTCGACTGCCGCCGGCAGATCATCCAGCAGGCGGGAAGTGAACACATACCCCGATGCACCGACGGCGAATGCAGCCCGGACCAGGTCTCTCGATTCATGCAGCGAGACCAGAATAATTTTTGGCTGACATTCCGTATCGCGAAGACGGCGCGCGATCTCAAATCCGCTCGCATCCCCCAGTGACACGCCAAGAACGACGACGTTCGGCCTCGCAGCTTCCACCGACTCAATGGCAGATCTCCCATCGGCGACCACCGACACGATGTCATAGTTCTCCTGCATCAGGTCGATGAGCAGTTGTCGTATAGACGAATTTGATTCTGCGATGAGGAGTCGTACCCGCGCCACTTCGTTCCTTCCGCCCTGACGGAATTCCTTCTATTCAGGTTATCGGCGGAGGCGGGCAGGTCCAACTTGCAAAACATCCAGCACTCACACATTAAAGTCATAGATTCTCACTCATAGCTGCACTATCGGAAGCGGGAATGCCCGCAAAAGTCGACAGGCATAACTGATGAAAGCATTTGAGTCAATAACTTGGCAGCGCTTGCTTGACGCCCGTCAACCAAATCCCCTATGTGTGTCATTGACCCTTCGTTAAGTGCTTATCTACCATGGCAGGGAACTCCCCAGTAAGTCCTGCATGACCAGTAAGACCATCTCGCATTACCGCGTTCTCGAGAAGTTGGGTGAAGGCGGAATGGGAGTCGTGTACAAGGCGCAAGACACTCTACTGGAGCGCTTTGTGGCGCTCAAGTTCTTGCCCGACGAGTACGCCAACGACCCCATCCTGCGCGACCGCTTTCTGCGTGAAGCGCGTGCCGCTTCGGCGCTGAACCATCCCAATATCTGCACGATTTACGAGATTGGCGAGGAAAACGGCCGGATCTTCATCGCCATGGAGTTTCTCGATGGTGTAACTCTGAGGGAGCTGCTCCAGAAGGGGCCCGTGCCTTACGGGCAGTTGCTCGCCATCACCGACGGCGCCGCTGCTGGTCTCGAGTCGGCACACGGCGAAGGCGTCATCCACCGCGACATCAAACTGGCCAACATCTTCGTCACCAAAAGCGGACGGGTCAAAATCCTGGATTTCGGGTTGGCCAAAAAGACCGGACCGAAGCGGTTGGCGGCTGCGGCCGTGGCTGCCGGACTACCGCATGGCAGCGACGACTCGCAATTAACTAGTGGCTTGGCTGCGCTGGGAACGGCTGCTTACATGTCTCCCGAGCAGGCATTAGGTAAGCCCTTGGACGAGCGCACAGACCTGTTTTCCTTTGGCATCGTCCTTTATGAGATGGCAACCGGCCAGCCGCCGTTTCGCGGCGACACCACCGGGCTTTTGTTCTTATCCATCGTGCAGGAAACGCCTGACCCTCCACGCCGCTTGAATCCTGATTTTCCCGAAGAGCTGCAACGCATCATTGGACGGTGCTTGGAGAAAGATCGCGACCTTCGATATCAGCACGCATCCGAGATTCGTACCGATCTGCAGCGATTACAGCAGACTTCCGGCGTGCATGAAGTTGGCACCGTCGTGGCAGAGTTGCCGTCGAGGTCGCAGTTCGCTCCCGCTTCGAATCATGGCACGGCGCCAATATCCACGTCACATGCGTGGGAAGAGGCGCCAAAGACAGTTGCGGAAACCATTGCTCCTTCACGCTCGCACTTGTGGGTGATTCTCACGGCCGCTGCCGCAGGACTTATCCTGGCCGGAGTTGTCGCCTTTTTCCTGCATCTGCATACGCGTAAGGCGCAAGCATTGGCAGCACATGCCAGCGTGGTTGTCGCTGATTTTGCGAATACCACAGGAGATCCCATTTTCGATGGAACTCTCCGCCAGGCACTCGCGCTCGATTTAGGGCAGTCACCTTTCTTGAACGTAATTTCCGATCGCCGAATCGGCGCCGTCCTCAAACAGATGGAGAAGCCGGCCGACACAAGACTGTCGAGCGAGATTGCCCGCGAAGTCTGCTTGCGCACCGACAGCAAGGCTTTTATTACCGGTTCCATCGTCCAGGCCTCTGATGGCTATCGACTTGAGGTCGAAGCCCGCAACTGCGATACCGGCCAGAGCATTGAGTCTGCCAAGGCGACAGCCGCCAGCCGCGATGAGGTCCTACATACCCTGCACAAAGTCGACCGCCACCTTCGCAGCCAACTCGGCGAGTCTCTCCCGTCGCTGCAAGAGTTCGACAAGCCCTTGATGGAGGCCACCACCAGCTCACTCGAGGCCCTGCAGGCCTACAGCACGGGACTTGCGCTGCGGCAACAAAAGGGGAACGCAGAAGCTCTTCCGTATATGAGGCGAGCGGTGGAGTTGGATCCGAATTTCGCGCAGGCGCACGCGATTCTGGGGGGCATATACGCCAATCTGGCGGAACTTGAACTCTCGAGAAAGAGTCTGCAGAGAGCATTTGAACTACGCAATCGGGTGAGTGCGGGCGAACGCTACTTTATCGAGACGGCGTACTACGAGTCCGTGACCGGAGAAGATGACAAGATCATCCAAACCGCAAAGGAGTGGATGCGCATCTACCCCGGCGATGCGATCCCCCATATCAGGCTGGCGACTCGCTACGCCTTTACAGGTAATTACGCCTTGGCCGCCGAGCAAATGCGAGAGGCGATTCGTTTGGCTCCTGATCTATCCCAGTCCTATATCAATCAGGTTCTCTATTACATGCAGTTGAAGAGGCTGGATGAGGCGAAAGCCACCTACGCTGCAGCGCGTGCTCACAACATCGAGTCCGAAAATCTCGAGCTCGTTCGCTACGACTTGGCTTTTGTGGAGGGCGATCCGGTGACTATGCGGCAGCTCGACGAATCGGCCAAGGGTAAGCCGGCATATCAGAACAGAATGGACTTTGAGTCGGCAAAAACTGAGGCGTATTTCGGCCGCTTCCGGCCAGCCAGAGAAAAAGCGGAACAGGCTGTCTCGACAGCCGTCGCGTCTGGGACGAAAGAAGCTGCGGCGGAACACGCCGCCCAGCATGCCCTGACCGAGGCCCACGCCGGTAATGCGTCCAGGGCGCGTAAATTCGTCGTCGACGCTCTGGCTTTGGGCACCGGAAGGAGCATCGCCGAGTCCGCTGCGATGACCTTCGCTGTGACCCAGGACAACGCACAGGCGGAAGCGCTCGCGGGGCAGCTGAATCGGGATTATCCGGTGAATGTGATCGTGCAGAACTACACTTTGCCTACCATCCAGGCGATGGTTGAGATCAATCGCAAACATCCCGAGAAAGCGGTGGAGATTCTGGAACCTGCCAGGAAATACGAACTGGCAATGGCGTCGTATGCGGACCTGCAACCCGCCTACGTACGCGGTCTCGCCTACCTTCAATTGAAGGACGGGCCCAAAGCCGCGGCCGAGTTCCAGAAGCTGCTCGACAATCCAGGCGTTGTCGTGAATTCGATTATTGGCGCGTTGTCGTATTTGCAATTGGCGCGGGCCGAGAAAATGTCGGGAGACCTCGACGAGGCGCGGACCCACTACCAGGACTTCCTTGCGTTGTGGAAGGATGCCGACCCCGACTTGCCGGCCCTGCAGCAGGCAAAAGCCGAGTATGCGGCCTTGAAGTCCGTGCAGTAGTTTTCCGGAATCGTGGCGATGAGGGTTATTGAGCTGCCGCATCGGCGAGCGGCAGCGGGACTCGAGCGACAATGCATGTGCCTTGACCGGGTTCGGCGATAACTTTGAACTCGCCGCCAGCCAGATGAATTCTCTCGCGCATGGAAATCAATCCCAGTCCAGCAGCCATTTTGGCTTCCTCCAGATCGAAGCCCACACCATCGTCTGAGATCAGCAGTGACAACTCATCGTCAGAGCCCTCGAGTGCAACCTGGATCGACTTCGCCTGGCTGTACTTGCCGCAGTTGTGCAGGGCCTCCTGCACAATGCGCAGGAGACTCAAGGCCAGCAGGCTGTCGAGATCTTCGGGAATCCCGGCACAGGTACACTCGACCGGAATCTTGTACTTCTCGGAGAATTCGCGACAGTGGCTCTGCACTGCCACCGCCAGCCCGAGATATTCCAGCTCCGACGAATGCAGCTGATGCGAGATGCGGCTGACCTTTTCCGCCAGCGACTTCAGGTTGTCGCAAAGTTGGGGAATTGTCGGATGCCGCTTGCCGATCATGCCTGACACAGGCTGGCCGGCGCGCAGCATCTGAATGCGAAGGATTGCCAGGGACTGTCCGATATCGTCGTGGAGTTCGCGCGCGATCCGCGTGCGTTCTTTTTCCTGGGCATTTGTTAATCGGCGCGCGAGCTCGTGCCGCGCCGTCTCGGACTCCCGCAACGCGGCTTCGGCCGTACGCAGGGAGGTGACATCCACTACAGTGGCGAGAATCGCGTCCACGGGCTTCCGTTGTGCGCGATTGGATACTGAGAAGTGGACGAGTACCGATAGCGTGGTACCGTCGCTTCGAGTCGCGGTGCGTTTCGAAGAGTAATGCTGAATGACTCTACTGCACAGCCTCTCCCGAAGCCGGAACTCCTCCGTGACATTTTCGGTCTGAAAAACATCGTCGAAAGATTTGCGCGAAAATTGATCGAAGTTAGACTCCAGCAGATCGCAGAGCTCCTGGTTAGCAGAGATCCAACTGCCGTCCGCGCGTATTCCCGCCAAGGCGAGGCCTATTTCCGGTGCAACCTGCGACAGCGAATCTTGCATAAATTGCTAAGTAACCTGACTAAAAGTACAAAGTCGAGTGCAAACTTTCACCTGGGTTAACTGCTCGCCATACAACTGCGTGTTCTCAAGACGACCTTTTCATCTGCAACTTGATTGCGTATTCCAGCAGTTCGGCGTTGGTCTTCAGGCCAAGGCTCTGCATCATTCGATACTTGTGAAAAGCGACCGTTCCCGTAGCCAGATTGAGAATGCTTCCCACTTCTTTCATGGACTTGCCTTCGGCCAGCAGTTGCAGGATCTCGCTTTGACGAGTGGTGATGGTCTTCTCCTGAACCGGTCCTTTGTTCTGGTTCAGCAGGTGGGTGACTGTTTCGCGAGTAATGAGTGGCGATAGGTAGGACTCGTTCCGAACCACCTTGCGGAGCGCCGTGAGGAGTTCCTCGGCAGCCGACTGTTTGAGCACATAGGCCGAGGCTCCGCGACGAAATGCGTCGGCGGCCACGTCGGCGCCCTGGTTCATGGTCAGAAATACCAGCTTCACCTCCGGCATCTTGCGCTTGATCTGCTCACCGGCATCCAGACCGTTCAGGTTGGGCATGCCAATGTCGAGCAGGACGATGTTTGGTTTCAGCGCGTTAGCCGCTTCGATGAGAGCGCGTCCATCGGTGACCACTCCTACCACTTCGAACTCGGGTTCGATGGCGCTTTTACAGGTTTCGGCGACAAGTCGATGGTCGTCCGCGATGAGTACACGCGCAGCAGGCTTCCGGTTCAAGATCTCTCCCGACTAAAGATTCTATGCGCCGCCCCAGTAAGTCTCAATAGCTCAAGAGTTAAAGCCCCATCTGGCGTCCCCCAGCCCCTTGACGAATCGCCGGCATCACCCCGGGATATGCCGCTTGGTGTTTTTCCTGAACCGCACTGGCAAGAATGCTAGTTAACCCCCGGTTGGCAAAGTCGTAGGCTGTAGCTGGAAACATCCCGAAAACACTCATTCGACCACTCCACGGAAAAGCCCACGGCGTTGCCGTGCTACCAAGCGACTGCCCGGTAGTGCTTTGACGGCGGAGGGAGGAGACTCGATGAAATGCTTACGCGGCCTCTGGTTCGCTTGCCTGACGGCAATTGTCCTTGGCTTGATTCTTGGTACCACAGCCACAGCTCAAGGGCCGGCGCCAGCCGATCTTAGCGCCAAGAGCGAGCCGACACCGGCACCACTGCCAGATGCGCCGTCAAGTTCTGCTGCAAGCAGCGACGACGGCTGGCATTTCGACATAGCACCTTATGTCTGGGTCCCCGGGGTGAGCGGCACCGTCGGCGTGGGCGGACACGAAGCGAGTGTGCACGTCACCGGTTCCGATATGTTGTCGAATTTCAACGGTGGCCTTGCCGGTTATGTTTTTGCGCGCAAAGGCCGTTTCGTGATGCCCATCGACTTCACCTGGGCACGCGTCGCCACCACAAAAGGCATACCGCTGAATGACGTGGGCGTGTACGACATCAGGGCACAACTCAACCAGGTCATCTTCACCCCGAAGGTAGGCTACCGCATCATCGACGGCGAACATTTCAAAGTCGACGCGGTTGCCGGCATTCGCTACTGGCACGAGGGGCCATCGTTGACCTTGCGGCCGCAGGATGCGGAGTTTTCGCGTTCTGCGAACTGGGTCGATGCCGTTGCCGGCGGCGACTTCCACATCTACTTCACGCCAAAAGTCTGGATCACCGCGTCGGGCGATGCCGGCGGCGGCGGAGCGGCTCTCGATTATCAGGGCGTTGGCATGTTCAACTACCAGCCCAAACCAATGTTGGGATTCTTTGTCGGCTGGCGTTACACCGATGTGAACTACGTGGGCAACAGTCCGGCTTTCGTGTATGACATCGCACAAAGCGGTCCACTCATTGGATTGAACATGCAACTGGGCGGCAAGCCCCCGGTTCCTCCGGCCGCGAGCTGCTCGATTTCGCCCAATGAAGTCTGGGCCGGCGATCCGGTCACGGCCACCATGAGCACCCAGAACTTCAATCCCAAGCACACCATCGCCTACAGTTGGTCCAGCAGCGGGGCGAAGGTGTCTGGTACCAGCACGACGGGCAATGTCGACACCGCCGGTTTGGCTCCGGGCATGTACACCGTGACGGGAACCGCGACCGATTCGAAGGAAAAGAAGAACAACGTTGCCTCGTGTAACGCCTCCTTTACCGTGAAACAGCCGCACCCGCCAACGGCCAGCTGCTCGGCATCTCCTGACACCGTCAAGCCGGGCGATCCGTCGACGGTCAGCATGAGCGTCAACAATCCTGACAACTTTCCGCTGACCTACGCCTGGTCTTCCAATGCCGGCCGTATCAGCGGCTCCGGAACTACCGCGAGCCTCGACACCACCAACGCCAACCCTGGCAGCGCCGTGACGGCTACGGGCACGGTCACTGATTCCCGTGGACTAAGTGCGACCTGCAATGCGAATGTCAACGTCCTTGCTCCTCCGGTCACGGTGAGCGAAGTCAGCGAAATCGGCGAGTGCAAGTTCATGGACCCGAAGCGTCCGTGGCGGGTAGACAACGCTTGCAAGGCGGTTCTTGACGATGTTGCCATGCGGATTCAGCGTGAACCCAACGGCAAGTTCGTCATCGTTGGCTACACCGACGAGCAAGAGTCCATGACGGAAACACAGCTGGGAGCGCAACGCTCGGTGAACATGAAGTACTACCTGGTCAACGGCGAGGGCGGCAGCCAGATTGACGCGGCCCGCGTCGATGTCCGCACCAGCGGCACCGTGAAAGAGAAGGGCGCCAAGGTTTACTTCGTGCCCTCCGGCGCAACCCTCAGCGAAGAGACCGTTGCCGTGGATGAGACGAAGGTGAAAGGTCAGTCCCGCAACGCTCCGGCGCCTAAGAAGAAGGCTAAGAAGGCTTCGGCAGCACAGGCTTCGTCGGCACAGTAGGCAACCACTCTCCACCCAACCAGGGGCCAATCAGACCAGCGATTGGCCCTTTCGCAAATTACAACGGAGGTATTGCATGAAACGCACCGTCCTGTTCACCTTCGCGGCTGCACTCCTCTATGTGAGCGCCGGTAATGCGCAGCAACAGCAGCAGTACCCCATCCTCAACAAGATTGCTGCCAAGGTAGTCGCGAAATATCAGAACTCAACTTGCGAACAGCTATGGCAGCAGAAGTCCGCCAAGACCCCTCCCAGCCCCGAGGAGCAGAAAGTAATTTCGTTTCTCAAGAGCGATCCCCAGATGCGGCAGGTCTTCATCAACCAGGTGGCAGCGCCCATCGCTAACAAGATGTTCGAGTGCGGGCTGATTCCCTAACCAGCGCGCTCGGTAAGTGGAGGTGTCGTGATGCGTACCAAGACCATGCGACGAGTGCTCACGCTGATCCTTTTGGCGTCCGTGTCATTGCTCGCGCAGCAGAAATCCGCAAAGGCGGCTGACAAGAAGGCTTCCGCCAAAGCCGCTGCTGTAAGCCAGCCTGCCCCGCCTCCTATGGAGGCGAAGGCCCTCGACATTCTGAAGGCCACCAGCGCTCGCCTGGCATCGGCGCAGACAGTCAGCTTCACGGCGGTGGAGATCTTCGAACATCCCAGCCGGCAGGGTGATCCGCTGGCGTATTCCACGAAGTATGAAGTGAAGCTGCAACGACCGGACAAGCTGCGTGTTGTCATCGCCGGGGATGGGCCCGTCTCCGAGTTCTATTACAACGGTAAAGCGATGATGGCCTATGCTCCAGCAGAGAACCTGCTGGCCGTCGCCGATGCGCCTCCGACCATCGATGCGACGCTGGAAGCCGCCTACAAGCAGGCCGGAATCTATTTTCCGTTCGACGACGTCATCGTCGCCGATCCGTACAAGGACATCCAGTCGGGATTGCAGATGGCGTATTACATCGGCCAGTCCCACGTTGTGGGAGACACAACGACCGACATGGTGGCCTATGTCGATGGTGGCGTATTCATCCAGATGTGGGTCGGCACAGAAGACAAGCTGCCGCGCATGATTCACGCCATGTATCTCGACGATCCGATGCGCCTGCGGCACCAGTTGCAGTTCTCCGACTGGCAGCTCGGCAGCTCGCTGCCCTCGGACACCTTCGAAACCTCTGCCGCGGGGACGGCGAAGCGGATAAAGTTTGCTCATCCGGACCAGCCGCCGCAAACCCAAACGCCGGACAAGCCAAAATCAGGCACCGCGAATTAAAGAGGAGTGACGACAATGAAACGCAACCTGGCTATCTTGACGGTCTTGGCAGTCATCGTTCTCCCCCTGCAGAATAGCCTCGCGTACAGCCATGGCAATCGGTGGGGCGGGAGCACCTCGCATTCCTACGGCTCAACCACGCACGACAGTGCATATGGCACCAGCACCTCGCATACGTACGGTGAGGGGAGCTCGCATACCAACGAGTACGGCGGAAGCACCTCGCACAACTATGACGGTGGTACCAGCCATACCAACGCTTACGGCGGGACAACCACGGGCGAGTACGGGGCGGGCGCGGTTCATACCACCCCTTATGGCACCAGCACCTACGGCTCCGCCTACCACCCCTACAATACAACGGCTTATCACCCGCCGGCCGGCTACCCGGCAGGGTATTACGGATATCATCCGCCGGCCACGGTGCCCTATTACGGCAGCACCTGCTACAACTGCGGAAGTGCCTGGGGGGCTGCTGCCGTAGGCGCTGCGGTAGGAGCGACGGTCACCGCTGCCGCTGTTTCGTCAGCGAACAGCGCCAATACCGCCGCGGCCTACAACCAGGGCTACACCGCGGGCGCAACCACGACCGCGGCCACGACTGCAGCGACGGCAACCAACTCCTACAATGCGGGATATGCGGCCGGAGCCACCAACACAGCAACGGCATATAGCACCGCCGCCGCGACAGCCACATACGCTCTCGGACAGACTGTCGTCGTACTGCCTTCAGGCTGTATCACGCCGAGCGTTCCGGGAGGCGGAACGTACTATCTGTGCGGCAACACCTGGTTCGCTCCCTCTTACGGGGCGAATGGCATCTACTACAGTGTGGTAACTGCGCCGTAGGCTCTTACGTTGTGAGAGGGGTTGTCAGACCGGGCGGCGTTATGCGCCGGCAACCTGACGGTCGGCTCGCTCTTCGGTCCGGTATCGCTTCACGAGTGAGTTAAGGAAGGCTTCCCAGTCCTTGCGAAGATAGCTCATCGTGGCGCGCGACGACGCATTGGCGGCGTCATCAGGAGAGTCGAGGCGTTCCATATACCACTGCAACAATGCTTCGGTTGCTGCTTCCGGAGCAGTTCCATCGCTACTCTCGGAAGCGACGGTTTTCGCTTGAACAGCCGCCGAGAGAATCGCCTGGTATCGGCCGGTGATCCGCAACCAATCGACCATCCAGCGATGCGGGAAGGGCGATGGCGTCAGCGAAGACTCGTGCAGCAGGGCTTCGTTTTCGATTAACTCCGCGAATTCCGCGGCGCTCATGCCGTGTTGACTTAACCAACGCTCGAAGGCGGGCTGCTCGGAAAGCCCGCGGTCGGCGCGGAACGCTGCTTCCACGGCTGCAAGTTTTTCGGCTGAGACTTTAACCGCGCTCATTTGCGCGGCTTGCCGCACCAGGTGCCGGATCGCTGCGTACTGATACGCCTGCAAACACAACTCGGGATCGGCCCACACCTCAGCGAGAAGGTCATCCATCGAGACATTCCCGCCGGCCGCCCCGTCCTGATGCAGCAATCCCGCCGAATTTACCAGCGCACTCCACACCGCGGTGTTCTCAAATTTGTAGTCAACCACCTTCGGAGGCAAACCGGTTTCCACCGCGGCACGCATCGCCCGCAGCATCTCCAGCGCATCTTCACGTTTCTGATCGATCTTGCCTTTCGGAAGCCACTCCCGAAACGTATTCAGTTGATGAAGCGGCACTCCACTGTTGGCGGCAAGTTCCAGGACGTGCGCGTAGGAGCGCTCGGGGTAGCAAAGTTTTTTGGCAATAGCTTCGAGCTCCGCCCGAGCCGCCGGGCTGAGAACGTTCTCATGTTCAGCTCGCAGGAGCGTCTGCCGGATGTTCACCATCGCGTCGGACAGCACCCGAAATCCGTCGGCTTCTTTGCCGTGAACGACCGCCACTTCATCATCGTCTTCCAGCGTGCCGTTCTGATACCGCGGAATATCTCGCCAACGCCAGTCATCCCGAAGGCAGCGATCTCGGCGGCGCGCAGCGCTCCCATACTGGCGGAGCCGAAGACGTGAATGCCCTGGCTCATCGCCCACAGGATCTCCTTGTGCCACACCGATGGCACCTGGTCAAAAACGCCGTCGATGATGCCGATCGCCACAGGTCGAGTACGTGCCGCACGATAGACATCTCCCTGCGCGGCCGGAGGCAGATAAAGCGCCTCTAATTCTTTTCGCGCATCGGAAGCCGACAATGTGGGACCTGTGAATACGATGACGTTCATTGCGCCGCAGCCCTCGTCAGCCGGGCAGCGCGAGCGCCGGGGGCGTAGTCGCTCTCGAAGATGACTCCTTCCAAGCCCGGGATTACCACCTTGGCCACCGCGATCTGGAACTCATCGCGGGTGAGGTCGAGCACGATGACACTGCCGATTCCGCAAGCCGTCAGCGAGGTTAGCTCGCGTTTCATGTCGTCGGCGAGAGTGGAGCCATCCCAGTCGGGCACCGCCGAGTACTCGCGCTTCACCGCAACGTGTGGTTCGGGGGAATTCGACCTCGCGTTCGGGTTTCGCATACGCTCGTACCCGACGCGCGACACATCGTCTCGCGATCCGGCGATATAGGTGAGCCGCCCCTGTGCAGCCTCGGTCAGCGCACGGGCCAGCGCGACCGAGCGGCTGGGATGGCATCCGAAGCCGCGTCCTGAATAGCCAAAGTGCAGCGGGTCCTGATCGCTTTCCGCGATTCCGCAGCGGAAGCACGCGAGCCCAATATCGCTGGTCACATCCCAAACTGTGACCGAAATTTTCGCCTCGGCAAATTGGTCTAAGAGCTCGCGACAGACCTCGTCATCCACCGTCGCCAACTCGAGCTCCGTTGCGGCGCGGTCTTCTGCACTGTGCAGCGTCCACAGCGTGATCGCGTCCCGCTCGACCACCTCGCAAATACCGTGGCTGATTGCTTCGAGCAGGTTGTTGCCCGAAGCCAGGCCGTTGGAGTTGGGTGGGAAGCAGCCATAGCCCTCAGGAAAGGGAAGCGTAAAGTCGGTGCTCACCATCTCGTAAGGCACCCAGACATTTTCGTGCTGAAGAATATCGTGGCCTTCGATCCAAAGCAGGCGGAGATGCTTGTCGAAGACGCCGTCCTTCACGTGCGGAAGCTCGGCGACATTGACGACGCGCTCTGTTTGACGCAGCTCCTCATAGCTGGTCAGGCGCAGCGGCTTGCGTATTTGTTCGGCATGATAAAGCTCGATCGACTCCATCACCGCCGACGCTTTGGCGGCGTCCAGCGTCGCGCCTTTGCCTTGCGAAACCGAGAGCGAGCGCGAGTTAGGACGGCAGGCCAGCACCACGGGAACGCCGATACGATCCAGGCCGGTGATGTTCGCAATTCGTGTGATTCCCATCGCCGCCTGATGGGGCCTGACGCGTTCCAGGGTTTCGCGGGGATCGACGCAACGATGCGTGCCGCGGCGGAAGATCTTGGCAGTCGCTCCCGAGTCAGCCTCCATCTCGAAGCCGCGGAGATGATTCACACCGCAACCTGCGACACGTAAAGCTTTTGGACTAGCTCCTGATAGCGGGGTTGCTCGCGGAAAGGCTGCCAGAACGGCGTTACCTCGAACTCAGGCCGAAGGAAGACCAGCTTCGGATCACGTTTGGCCCAGGCCTGTTCGAGAAAGTCGAAACCCTCGTCGATGTGGTTCACCGCGAGAGAAAGCATTCCAATGTCGTAGGGCGACTGGTACCCGAGCGCGGAGGGGCCTTTGATTTCATTGAGGATTTTGATTGCCATCATGGTATTGCCGTCCATGGCATGGGCAATTCCAATGTAGACCTTGGCCCAACTTAACGGTTCGAAGATTTTGATGGCTTCCTGATAATTCCCTCTCAGGAGGTGCGCTTCTCCCAGCAAAAGTTTGGCCACCAGGTATTCGGGATCCATGTCCAGCGTACGGTGGAGCTGATCCACCGCTTCATTCGTCTTGCCCGCGAAACAAAGCGCCCAACCGTACATGGCACTAACCCGGGTGGAAAGCGGGTCCAGTTCGAGAGCACGCTTCATCTCACGCACGGCCGATTGCGGCTGCTGGCGAATGATGTTGTACACAGATTGGCAGATATGTACGCCAGGATCGTTGGGCGCCAGAGCCGCGGCGGTACTCAGTTCCTCGTCGACGGCATCCCACTTCCACTCATACCAGAGGTACACCATTCCCATTGCGAGGTGCGCTTCAGACAGCTTCGCATCAAACTCGATCGCCTTTGACGCGGCTGCCTTGGCTAGCGTGAAAGCTTCCTGGGGAGGCATGAACGACATGTGCCCTGACGTGGCATAGCAAAGGCCCAGGCCGGCATAGCTGCGGGCATAGGTGGGGTCGACATCGAGCGCCCGCCGGAAGTACTGGATCGCGTTGCGGTATCCGTCCGGCGTCGTCTGGCCCATGCAATGACGGCCCTTCAAGTAGAGGTGATACGCCTCGAGATTCTCCGGAATGCGCAGTGTCGCAGGACTGGTGTCGGATAACCCGGCAGGGAAGCGAGCGCGCAATGCGGAGGCGATCTGGGTGGAGACGTCCCGTTGTACTGAGAAAAAGTCTTCCACCTTGCGATCGTAGGACTCGGCCCAAAGCTGCGAGCCGTTCGATACATCGACCAGCGCCACTAGAACGCGGACGTGATCCTGCCAGAAGCGAATGCTACCTTCCAGCACCGTACTGACGCCAAGCTCGCGTCCGATCTCGCGTAGCGACTTGTCCGTGTTCTTGAACAGCAGCACGGACCTCAGCGCAATGACCCGCAGGCTGGAAATCTTGGAGAGACGGACGATGATCTCCTCCGTCATGCCTTCGGTGAGGTAATCGTTCTCCTTGTCGCCTCCGTAATTGGCAAAAGGAAGCACTGCGATCGAAGGACCGAGAGGCCGAATATCCGGCAGAGCATCGTGGGGTCGCGCGCTGACGGCGCGGATCGAACCAATCAACTCGGCAGAGGTCTGATAGCGGAACTCGATTTCTTTAGCCAGCATCTTCTGTACGAGTTGCTGCACCGCGATGGGACATTGGATAGCGCTAGCCATCGAAGGCGGATCGTCATGCATGATGGCCACTGCCATCTCCAAAGGGACGTTCCGCCGGAAGGGATGCACGCCACTCAGCATCTCGAAGAGCATGATGCCAAGGGAGAAAATGTCGGACCTCTGGTCCAGAACCTGTCCCCGGCATTGTTCCGGCGACATGTAGCCCAGAGTTCCAGACACAAATCCCGGATTACTCAATAGGGTTTCGGTGTCGCCATCGACTTCGCCAAGTTCGAAGTGTTTGGCCAGGCCGAAATCGACTACCTTGACATGGCCATCGCGAGTCAGCATCACGTTGGAAGGTTTCAAATCGCGATGGATGATGCCCGCCTGATGGGCACGGCTCAGGGCCTCTGCGATCTCAAGAGAAAGTCGAAGCGATTCGGAAACCCCAACCGGTCCGGATTTTAAGTGCTCGGACAGGGTGACGCCGTCGATGTACTCCATGGCGATGAACGCCACGCCCGTCCATTCGCCTACTTCATAGATTTTGCAAACGTAGGGGTGGTCGACGCTGGCGGCCAGTTGGGCTTCACGCAAAAAACGCTGCCTGCGCACCGGATCTTGCTGCAGGGCGGCAGGCAGAATTTTAAGCGCAACTTTGCGTCGTAACCCGAGATCTTCGGCTAAGTAGACTTCTCCCATACCGCCGTGCCCGACTTTGGTGTGGACGCGGTAGCGGGAAAACTCCTCTCCTATCATCATCAAATCCAGAAATCCTGACTGCTACTTGTTCCTGGCAGCAGCAACGACGATGACCACCACGCAGAAGTCCGAGCCCGTCTCGGCTGCTGGAGCCATGGGAGCGCCAAGCTTCTCACGTAAGGCATCGTGGAGTTCCTCGTGCGAGAACTCGTAGCCGTGTTCTTTCGCCATCGCAAGCACAATGTGTGCCGATTGCTTGTACAGCTTCTTTCGCAACTCGGGGTTTTTATTTACTTCGTCGATAAAATCCTTGGCGCCTTTTGCCATGAAATTCCTCTTTCAACACAAATCAAAACCAAGGAAGCGATAGCTCAAGTTACTTCATTTGGGGCTTAAAATCTATCGGATATCGATTTGAAGTCGCTTCAACATGGCAGGATCCAGCGAAGCTTCGCAGGCAGGTGGAATGAATAGTGTCGAAATGGGACTGACTGGACAGTGAGGAAGCTGCGACAGAGGGGTTTCTCGCATCGACGTGTCACAAACGGGTAGCGTGGCCGCCTCATAAATGGTGACTTTATGTTCAGCCGGATAGAACTTTAATAGCCTTTCCGTGAGCACCTCCAGACCATCGGGCCTGCCCACTCCGACCTTTACCTGTCCTATCACTCCTATCTGCCACAAGATGAGTGCAGCCGCAGTGTCGGGCTGTTTGTTACAAACTAGAAAATTTGAAGCTTCATAACATTGGTACCCGCTCTGTGAAAGATCGACGCCCAAATCAGATATCAGGCAATCTTCGGTCGATATTCCGGGCAGCATGCTTGTGGAATATCCTTCAGCAGACAATCGCCTAATTGCCATGTGTGAAGGCTGAACGAATACTCCCGGATGGCCATAGAACACAGCTACGACTCGCAAGCCTTGATACACGGCTTGTGCAATCTGCTCCACCATCCCGTTGAAGCTGATCTCGCGTTCTCTGCCGGGTACAAGATGGACGGACAGTGACTCGGCTGCCGGATTGAGCTGTAGAATCCATTCCCTGGTTAAAGGATCTGCCACCAGGAAAAAGACTTTGTCGGCATGCGCGATATGGAAGCACGCCTCCTGCGTGGCGTGCCGTAACGCAGCGATGCCGCTGCCGACGACGGTGAGGCTTCCCTTGCTCATGAGTTATTTGCCGGCTTCCTTGAATTGGGAGAACAGCCACTGAAGGACCGCGGCGGAGTCCGGGCCGGCATCGACAATCGCGTCTGAGATCGCACGAGGATCGCGAGTCGCGAGCACGTTTTTCTCGTCTTCGCGGAGATCAGCACAGCCAAGCTCCGTGTGCGGATCGGCCTTGAAGCGCGCGCAGCGATCAGGGTCGGCAGCCAGCTCCAGCAGATAGTCAGCAAGCTTCGACATGGGTGATTTGCAAGGCGAACTTAGCGTTGTTGATGAATGATGTCAAGCTTTGCGGACCTCTCGACCAAACCCTCGTGATCCACTCGTGCGAAGAGTTCATCAGAAGAGCATCTTTAAGCCGAACTGAATTTGTCGTGAAGTGGTTTGCGTGTAGGTGATCAACCCCGCCGTCGAAGAAGGCACTGCCGACGATGAAGTGAAGACCACGGCGTTGGGCGTTCCGAAATTCGTGTGGTTCAGGATGTTGAAGAACTCCGCGCGAAATTGCAGGTTTACCCGCTCTGATATCCGGGTTGTTTTCAATAGCGACAAATCCAATTCAGACATTCCCGGTCCGATCAGACAATTCCGCGGCACGTCGCCATAAGTTCCGGCTGCCGGCAGAACAAATGCATTGGGGTTGAAGTATTGCGCAGGATTGCCGGTGATAACCGTGCCTGTATACGAACGATTCCAGGACGGCCGAATTGGGTTGCGCGTGTCCCCGTTGTTCGTAGGGTTGAAGCCCAGCTGCGGAGTGAACGGAAAGCCCGATTGGATGGTCGCTATCGTGCTCATCGACCAGCCCGAGACAAGTTGTCCGCGCCAACCCCGAACATCTCCCAGGAACTGCTTGCCGCTTCCGAGGGGAAGCTGATAGGTTCCGCTGATCACGCCGAGATGGCGGACATCGGTATTTGCCAGCCCCCAATCCAGCTTTGGATCAAGCGGAAACATGACGAATCCCGGCGCATTCGCGCCTACGCTGCTGTTCCACGCCGTGCCGTCATCCATGCTCTTGGAGAACGTATAGACGCCGCGAAATTGCAGCCCGTGACTGAGGTTTTGCCGCACGTCGACAACAAGACCGTTGTAGGAGCTGACCCCTTCGGCCATCCAGGTCGTGGTGTTGGCAAGTTCAGGATTCGACAGCGGCGCGCCTTTCGGGTAGTACACCGTGCCGGCGGGGAGGCTCGCGGGACACGGACTCGCCGGACAGATGGTCGGGATCGGCTCGTTCATATCCATTGAGAGCATCTGGTGGTATCCGTGCGAACCGACGTAGCCGATGCTCAGCGACATGTTGTCAGTGATCTGCTGCTCGATCTTCAGCGTGTAGGAGATCGTCGTCGGCGTGGGAGCGTCAGGCTGAATACCACTGGGCGAGATCAAGCTACCGCTGGGCAACGGTGTGCCCGGAATGATGTGAAGCGCAGACACAGGCACGTTTTTCAGCGTTTGCGTCGTGTTGAACGGAGCGGTTTGGTCCAGTCGATAGTCGATGCCATCGAGCAAAGCGTTGTACATGCCAAATCCGGCGTTGATGACCGTCTTCCCTTTGCCGTAAGGATCCCACGACAGTCCGACACGCGGTTGCGGCAGGAACGTCGCGTGATTCGTAGTGAAGACAGAGTCGGCAATCCTGGGATTCGTCTCGATCACGCCGACTGAGTCGAACAGGTAGTTCGAGCCGCGTCCATGCGCTTCATTCCATCCGTTGGTGCTTTCGATGCGCAGGCCTGCCCGCAATTCCAGGCGCGAATTCACTCGCATGACATCCTGCACGAAGCCGGCAATCTCCCACGAGCGCCAGTTCAGCGGAGTGGGCGAGGGCACGACCGTGAAGGTCGACACGTTGCCTTGGAGAAACGACGTCAAGCTGCTGAACGACGCCTGCCCATACTGATACTGCGCCAGGTCATCATTGGCCTGGATGCGCTGCAGCCACACGCCTGCCTCGACCTGATGCACGCCGCGAGTGAGCATGAAGTGGTCGTCGAAGGTGTACAGGTTGCGCGCCGCGTGGAGATTGCTGCCGGCATTCGTGCCCGCCAGCGTGATCTGCGATGCGCCGTTCAGCGCCGTGCCTCCACCAATCACGATGGCGCCGATTGATTCGCCCTGAACCCATCCGGGAATGTCGACTGGCGTCGTGCCGGTAAAGAAAAACGCCGCCCGCGAATATCCGAAGCGCGCTGTGTTCAGAAACGAAGCCGAGATGACATGCTGTTCCTGGACGCTGTAGACCTGCTCCCGCAGCGCCAGGTTGACGAGGCTGAGCGGGTTCGCCGTGGGCGTGTTCGCGCTGCTGTCGTCGATGGTATAGACGCTGTACAGCGAATCTTTATTCGACAGGTTGTAGTCGAAGCGCAGCGTGCCGAAGTCTTCGCGGATCTTCTGTAGTGGATGACTATAAGCATAGGCGATGCCGCCGCCGACCTCGGGCCCGTTCTGCATCGGCCACAGATTGAGCAGCGGCACCACTGACGGATTGACGCCGACGTAGTGCAGCGTTCCATCGGAAGCCGGCAGATATCCCTGCCGCGCCATGTTGTCCGGGACCAGGGTGACATCGCTCAACCCGAGGTGCTGCACGTAGCCTTCGAAATTGCCGAAGAGGAAGATCTTGTCCTTCCGCAACGGTCCCCCCAGCGCGCCGCCGAAGATGTTGCGCTGGAATTGTGGAATCGATCCCTGGTCGAAGTAGTTCCTCGCGTCGAGCGCGCTGTTGCGCAGGAACTCATACGCGCTGCCGTGCAATTGATTGGTGCCCGAAGCGGTGACGATGCTGACCTGTGCTCCTGCCCGCTTGCCGTACTCAGCGCCGTAAGTGTCGGATACGACATTGAACTCGCGCACCGCATCCACGCCGAGCAGTTGGCCGCTCGCGCCGCCCGGGGTGACGTTGATCTCCGACGCGCCGGTGTACTCGATGCCATTGAGCAGGAACAAATTGTCCTGCGGACGGTGTCCCGATACGGCGAACATATTGCCGACCGACGAATTCGACGTTCCCACTCCGCCGGAGCGCTGGGAAGTGTAGTTGACGATGGTTGGATTCAACGCCAGCAGTTCGTCGTAGCTGCGCCCGTTCAACGGCAGATTCTTGACTTCGCGCTCCCCGATAAGTCCCGAGCTCTGCTGGGTAGAGACGACGACCGGCGCGGCGGCCTCATTCACCGTTACCTGTTCCTGCACATTGCCGACCGGCAGTTCGACATCGATTGACGTCGTCTGGCCGACAACGATGTCGATGCCCGTCCTGAGCTGCGACTGGAAGCCGTCGCGACTTACCTTGAGTTGATAGTGGCCTACCGCGATGGACGGCACCGCGTAGCGAGCGTCATAGCCGGCGAGCGTGCGCTGCGATCCGGTTTCAACGTTGGTGAGGACCACGGTGGCGTCGGGAATGGTTGCGCCGCTGGTGTCGCGGACCGTGACGGTGATAGCGCCGGCGACAACCTGCGCCAGCGACGCACTGCCGAACGCAAGCAGGCAAATCGCAAGAAAGAGAATTGTTCGCAGCTGCGTGATGAAGCGTGCGGCGCCGCTGCCGCGGAAGGTCGTAGAGCGAGGGCCCGGAAGTGTTCCGAACAATAACCCGGATAGAGCTATCCAGTAGGAATGCATTTTCTCTCCCTAGATCACCAGTGGCGGCGACAGGCCGCTGAACGAAGACACCGGCGTAAAGCCAGTCGCTACGAGCGACAGAGCAACGACCCAGCCAGCGACGGGTCTTTGCGAATTGAGTGACTGCGAATGAGGAATGACGCCGACGGGCGCCGGACGTGGCGGACTGGCTTTGTCCTTCAGCCAGAGCTTGGAGGCGGTGGAGGTATTCAGTTTGACTTTAAGCGATGGACCGTAGACGGCGGTTTTGGCGTGGAAGGCAAACAGGAATACCAGCAGGCAAGCCGTAAACGGAAGCCAATGCCAATTGTGATTGGTCTGTAATCGGAGTCTCACTGTTCACACGCCAGATGCACGGCAACACGAAACAGCAGTGTACGTCCGGTGCTCCGGGCGAAGTTCGAGAATCGTCTTCGGTTGGTTGCAGCCGATTCCGTTTCGGAACGGCGGGCTGCGCCTATTCTGCCGTGGTCGGATCAATGATCGTGCGGATCTGCGAGACCTGGTTCGCCGGAAAGCCGCCCATCTCGGCATGCTTGCGAATCGTCTGCTCGTCAGGAGCGATGTACACGCAATAAATCTTGTTGTCGGTGACGTAGCTGTGCAGCCACTGGATCTGCGGTCCCAGATTGCGCAGCGCACCGCACGACGTCTGCGAAACTCCCTGCAGTTCCTGCGGAGAAAGCCTACCTGCATTCGGAATCTCGCGTTCGATAACAAATTTCGGCATGCATTCATCCTTCCCTGGAACGGCCTTTGTTGTAGAGACAAGGTATCCCACCCTCGGCGGTGATCGCAACCGGGAGCGCTTTCCGCTTCCAACCGTTGCGGCTCAGCAGTTAGCATGGTCTGCTTGAGCCTCTCGATCGTCATCATCACGCTGAACGAGGAAGCCAACCTGGCGCGCACGCTCGAAAGCGTCGCGTGGGCTGACGAGATCGTTGTCCTCGATTCAGGATCGACCGACCGTACGCGCGAGATCGCCGAGTCGTTCCATGCGAAATTTTTCTGCGAGCCGTGGAAGGGCTTCGCGGCACAAAAAAATTCAGCGCTGCAAAAAGCGACCGGCGACTGGATTCTTTGCCTCGATGCCGATGAAGAAGTCGAGCCGCCGCTGTCGCAGGAAATCCGCGAGATGCTGGGGAAAAATCCTGTCGAGAGCGGATTCTCGATCCCGCGCAAGAATTTCTTCCTCGGTCGCTGGATTCGCCATGGCGGCTTCTACCCTGACCCCAAGCTGCGTTTGTTCCGGCGCGGCGCCGGCGCCTTCGAAGACCGGCTAGTCCACGAAGACGTTCGCGTGCAGGGTTCGACCGGCAAGCTGCGAAACAACCTGCTGCACCACGCCTATCCCACCCTCGCCAGCTATCTCGAGCACATGAACCGCTACTCGTCGCTGGGAGCGGAGATGGCTGCAGTCAGGAATGGACACGCTGGGTTCAGCTTCATTGACATTGTCGTCCGGCCGCAGCTTACGTTTTTCTACAACTATTTCCTCCGCGGCGGCTTTCTCGACGGACGCGAGGGCCTGCTGCTGCACCTCTATCACGCCAATTACGTGAGCTGGAAATATGCCAAGGCGTGGGAACGCAGCCGCGCATCGGAACGCTAGAAATTTGCCACCTTGATCGAGGGCGGCGTCTCCAGGCTCGCGCGAAAGACGTGCTTCTTGCCGGGATGGTGCGCCACCGCATCGGCTCGCACGTAGTAGCTCCCGATCCCCGGAGTCGATTCGAATGGAATCACTTCGCTGGTCGCGCCGCCATTGACCTTGAAATGCTGATAGCCCAGCGCCGTCGCGCGACCGTACTGGTTGACGGCAACCACAATAAACGTCAGGTCGAAGTCGTCAGGCGTGTGGTTCGATACCACGGCGGAGCCGGAAATCTTGCTGCCATGCACCTGAGGCGAATCTTTCCATTCGACGGTGAGGCCGGCAATCACGTGAAGATCGATGTCCCGCCGCAGTTGGAGCTGCGGGATACTCGAGTCCTGAACCGCGATGGTGAAGTGATACGTGCCGGGCTCGGTCGGCGTGCCCACAATCTTTCCCTGGTGGTGCTGTAGCTTCAGGCCGGGCGGAAGGTCACCGGAAACCAGTTCCCAGGTATAGGGCGTCGTTCCACCGGTCGTCGTCAGGGGCAGCGCATACTGTTGTCCGACCACCGCTCCCTGCGATGGCAGGTTGTCCATCCGCAAATCTTGGGCGACGACAAAGCACCACGCAGGGCACAGCAGCAGGACGACCGTGAGCAGGCGATTCACCATGGCGAAGATTATAAGTTGGGACGATACCTTGCGGTTCCCATCCCGGCATTTCCGCAGATAGTAATTGGATGTCGCCGCCAGGCCTCAACGTGGCGCGCAGATTTATGAAAATGTGCGCTCAAGGTTTATCATCACTAGTTCGGCTGAGCGCGCCAAAGAAACTGGTAGGCGCTTCGGCCGGGACTTTAATCCGGCTCCGCCGCCCGGCCGGTCATTTTAATAAGTCCTGCTCCGACAGTGAGCGGGAGTAAAGAGTACCTAATGGCCTCTGACCGCAAAATCCGAGTACTCGTCGCGAAGCCTGGCCTTGACGGCCACGACCGCGGCGCCAAAGTGATTGCCCGTGCCCTGCGCGATGCCGGAATGGAAGTGATCTACACCGGCCTCCGCCAGACTCCCGAGATGGTCGTCAACGCTTCTCTGCAGGAAGACGTGGACGTGATCGGCCTCAGCATTCTTTCCGGTGCGCATAACGCCATAGTGCCCCGCGTGCTGGACCTGCTGAAGCAGAATCACATGGACGACGTGATCCTGCTGGTGGGCGGCATCATTCCCGATCAGGACGTGCAGGGATTGAAGGCGGCTGGAGTGGCGGCGGTGTTTCAGCCGGGCACGCCGATGGATTCCATCATCGAGTTTATCCGGGCCAACGTTAAGCCGCGTGGCGTGCCGGCGAACAGCTGAGGACCTTTTCTTTCTTAATTTTTGAAAAGGGTGCGGTTTCAGTGTGTGCGTGGAAACTAGCTTTTTTCTGTTGCGGTGGAGTAAGAGGCCGAAAAGCCAGCGGCGAAGGCGCGGCATAGTCTAGCCCACCACGGAGCCGCAGGCGGAGTGCTGGGTAGAGTGGGAAATATCTCGAGTCCCTTCAGGGACGGCAGGGTTCTCACGCACTTCAGCCGTGCCGCAAGCTTCACGCAATGAACGGGGCTTCAGCCCCTGCGCGATGTTCGACCGCGAGGTCAATTCTCTCTTCCGAGGCAGTATGCGCATTCGAGCTCTGAGCTCTCTCCTTCTGCTGTTCTTTGCCATTAGCTCCATCGCCCAAAACGCAACTCCCAAGCCGACGCAGTCTGAAACCCCCAAGCCGATGTCGAGCTTCGACCTCACCGCGATCGACAAGACCATCGATCCGTGTGTCGATTTCTTCCAGTACGCCTGCGGCAACTGGATGAAGAACAATCCCATCCCGGCGGACAAGTCGCGCTGGGGCCGCTTCAACGAGCTGGCGGAATACAACCTGTACATCCTGCGCGACATTCTGGAGCAGGCGCAGTCGACGCCCAACCCTTCGCCCATCCAGAAGAAGGTTGGCGATTACTACGCCGCGTGCATGGACGAAGCGGCAATCGAGAAGAAGGGGACCGCCCCGCTGACGCCGACGATGAACGCCATCAACGGCATCAAGACCCGGCAGCAGCTGATTGAAGAAGTCGCGCGTGCTGCATCGCAACGGCATCAGCGCGCTGTTCAGCTTCGGGCAAATGCCCGATATGCACGACTCGCGCCAGACCATCGCCTACGTCGATCAGGGTGGACTCACGCTGCCCGACCGCGACTACTACCTCAAGGACGATCCCAAGTCGGTCGAGACGCGGCAGAAGTATCTCGAGCACGTGCAGAAGATGTTCGAACTGGCCGGTGACAAGCCCGACGTCGCCGCTGCCGAAGCGAAGACCGTGCTGGCGGTCGAAACCGGGTTGGCGAAGTCTGCGATGGACCGTACCGCGCGCCGCGATCCTAAGAACCGCGATCACATGATGGAAGTGACGCAGGTGGAAACGCTGGCGCCGAATTTCGAGCTCACGGAATACTTCGCCGACAGCAAAGCTCCGAAGTTCAGCAACCTGAACGTCGGCAATCCCGACTTCTTCAAGGCCGTCAACGACCAGCTCAATTCGGTCGCACTCGACGACTGGAAGACGTACCTTCGCTGGCGCGCCATCGACGAATACGCGCCCACCCTGACCAACGCGTTCGTCGACGAAGATTTCCAGTTCAACGATAAATTCATGTCGGGACAGCAGGAGATCGAGCCGCGCTGGAAGCGTTGCGTCCACTCGACCGACCAGAACCTCGGCATGGCGCTGGGCGAACTCTACGTCGACAAGACCTTCGGTCCGCAGGGCAAGGAGCGCACGCTGAAGATGGTGAAGGCCATCGAAGACTCAATGCACCAGGACATCGGCCAGCTCACCTGGATGTCCGACACCACCAAGCAGAAGGCCTACGAGAAGCTGAGCACCGTCGTCAACAACATCGGCTATCCCGACAAGTGGCGCGATTACAGCTCGGTGGTCGTTGTGCGCGACGATTACGCCGGCAATGTCGTTCGCGCCGAAGCTTTCGAGGTGCAGCGTCAGCGCAACAAGATCTCCAAGCCTACCGACAAGAAAGACTGGAGCATGACGCCGCCGACGGTCAACGCGTACTACCGCGGCAACATGAACGACATCAATTTTCCCGCGGGCATTCTGCAGCCTCCGTTCTACAGCCAGAGCATGGATGATGCCGTGAACTACGGCGCCATCGGCGTAGTCATCGGCCACGAACTCACGCACGGCTTCGACGATCAGGGACGCAAGTTCGACGCCGACGGCAACCTGAAAGACTGGTGGACCGCCGAAGACGCGAAGGCCTTTGAGGAGCGCGCCACCTGCACCGCCAACGAGTACTCCAGTTTCGTATCAGTGAAAGATCCGGCAGGCGATGTGCACCTCAACGGCCGCTTGACGCTGGGCGAAAACACGGCGGACAACGGCGGACTGAAGCTGGCCTACATGGCGATGACCAACATCATCGGCAACACGCCGGTGAAGTCCACCGACGGCTACACGCCGCAGCAGCGCTTCTTCATTTCGTACGGCCAGATCTGGTGCCAGAACGTCACCGAGCAGCAGGCGCGCAAGCTGGCCATCATCGATCCGCATTCCCCGGGACGCTGGCGCGTCAACGGCGTGGTGCAGAACTCGGCGGCGTTCCAGGAAGCGTTTGGCTGCAAAGCCGGCCAGCCGATGGTGAGCGAGAAGGCGTGTCGCGTGTGGTAAAAGGCAGTGGCTGGTGGTCAGTGGGTAGTGGATAGTTTCCGCTGCCCACTTGGTATCTTAAGAGCGTAAGTTCTCGGGCGCTCGTAGAAAGCACTCTCGCTAGAGAATGACCGCAAAGCCCATGCTCTTGGTTGTCATCCTGAGCGCAGCGTCCGCGTCTTTAGCTTTTCCGCCGCTCTTCTGCGGCGGGCGGACGTGGAGTCGAAGGACCCCTATCCGGGCAAGCACGTTCGCTCGGGTGCGGTCGTTCGACTGCGTTCGGCTGACGCCTCTCTTCGCTCAGAATCACAACCCAATTGGATTTCCTCTTAAAGTTCCGTCGGCGGGGCTGCTTCATTCGTCTTATGTCTTAGCCGTGGGCGTAAGAGCGCCGCGGAAGTGCCATTACCATCCTGAGCCGCGAAGCGGCGTAATCTCTGTTATCTCCTCAAACTCTGTGTGAACATAATCACATCGCATCACATATCAATTTCGACGAGACGGCAACCTCCCGCCTTTCGTTTTGGCTCTCCTGGGCGGTGCTGCTGGCGGGCGCCGGCGCCGGAATTGCCTCGGCCTATATCGTCATCACAACTTACTCACCCCTGCCGCACTGGGATGAATGGGCGCTCTTCGACCATCTCGCGCGGGGCGGCGGCTGGTCGCTGCCGTGGCTCTGGGCGCAGCACAATGAACACCGCATCCTGACCACCAAGATTTTCTTCCTGCTCGACGTCGAGCTCTTCCGCGGCAAACAAATCTTCCTGCTGACCTGCGTCTTCCTGGTTCAGCTTCTGCAAGTCGCGTTGTTGAGCTGGAGCTTGCGCTCGCTTGGCGGGTGGCGCGGCTCGTTGTGGAGAATCGGCACCGGCCTCGTTGCCTACTGCGTCCTATGTCCCACGCAGTACGAGAACCTGGTCTGGGGATTCCAGATACAGTTCGTACTGACTGCGTGCATGGCGACGTTAGCCATCCTCAGTCTGCTGCTCTACCAGCGCGCAGATCGCACACAGTTCCTCACGCTGAGCATAGCGGCGGCGACGATCGCGACCTGGTCGCTGGCCAACGGCATGCTGCTTTGGCCGCTGTTAATCGCGGCCGCGCTCTGGCTGCGGATGAAGCCTATTGCCTGGCGAGCACTGCTCATCGCCGGCGCCTTGAACATCGGGCTGTATTTCTACGACTATCATCGTCCCGTCGCGAACGCCGGTTTGGCTCCGCTCGGCCAGAGCCTTCGTTACATCGCCGTCTACTTCGGCAGCACCTTCGTCCGCCACTCCGACGGTGCCATCGCCATGATTGCCGGGACCATCGGTATACTCGCCGCCGCGGTGTTCCTCCTCGGCACGCTTCGCCATCGCGATACATCTTCGCCGCTGCTGACTGCGCTCTCCCTCCTGATGCTCTTCGCGCTGGCGACCGCCGCCGTTACTTCCACAGGACGCCTGCATCTCGGTATCGAGCAGGCCACGGCTTCGCGCTACCAGACATTCGCGTTGCTGTTCTGGTGCTGCCTGGGTTTGTGGCTCTTGAGTCGCATAGCCGATGAGCGCAGGCCCATCCACGCATTCGCGGCGGTTCTGCTGATCGCGATGCTGGGCTTCGCGACGCAGGTGCGGCTGCCGTTGATCGATGCCGAGTGGCGCCAGTTGCGCCTGCAGAAAATCTCAATTGCGCTGCTCACCGGCGTGCAAGATGACGAGTTGCTGGCCGAAGCTTTTCCCGACCCGGAGGTAGTGCTCCGCTCCGCTGACTACATGCGGCAGCATCGCCTGTCGATCTTCGCCGAACCCGACGCGGCGCTGCTGGGCACGTCGTTCGCGGACGGCTTCCACAAAACCCCTGCGACCGCATGCTTTGGTGAGCTCACGTCCGAAGAACTCCTGCCGACTGAGAACGGACAGGCAATGCGCCTGGAGGGCTACGCCTGGGATGTTTCCCGGCAAGAGCCGGCCAGAAAAGTTTTGCTGGTGACCGACGGCAAGATCAGCGGCTTCGGCATGGTGAACGTCTACCCTCTCGCCCTCGCGCACGAGCACGATCCGGCCACGGCGTCGCACTTCGAGTGGCTTGCCTATTCGACCGGGAGCTCAGCTCGGCCCACGGAAATCTATGTGCTCTCCGGGCCTGATGGAAAATCCGCGTGCCCCCTCGCGGCAGTCGCGCCTTGATGTAGACACAAATGTCCAATTTCGCGAACCATCTCTGCCGTCGTCCCCTGGAACAGGATGAGTGCTTCCGGCCAAAGCTGTAGGATAGGGAGGGCTTGCGCCGGAAGGACCGCCGCGCTGGCCGCCCAGGTAGATTCGCTTCGCCCACATCAATACGAGGTCAATTCATGCAACGTATCGTCTTCCTCGCCTCTGCCTTGCTGCTCGCCAGCCTGGCAGCATCGGCGCAAACCAGCAGTTCCTCGAATTCTTCCGCGCCACAGATGCCCAAGCCGATGGTCAGCTTCGATACCGGCGCCATGGACAAGTCCGTCGATCCCTGCAACGACTTCTATCAGTACGCCTGCGGCAACTGGATCAAGAACAATCCCATTCCCGCCGATCAGGCCGAGTGGGGCCGGTTCAACGAACTGCACGAACATAACCAGCTCATGCTTCGCAATATTCTCGACACCGCTTCGGCCGACAGTGCCAGTCGCAGCCCAAATGATCAGAAAATCGGCGATTACTACTACTCGTGCATGGACGAAGCCGGCATCAACGCCAAGGGTACCGCTCCTCTGAAACCCGCGCTCGACCGCATCAATGCCGTCTCGGACAAGAAGCAGTTGCCGGAAGTGATCGGCTATCTGCACGGCAACGGAATCAACGCGCTGTTTAACTTCGGCTCCGAGCCGGACGCCAAAGATTCGATGATGGAGATCGCCGGCACCGACCAGGGCGGCCTCGGACTGCCCGATCGCGACTACTACCTCAAGACCGACGAGAAATCGGTGGAGCTGCGCAAGCAGTACGTCGCCCACATCGCCAAAATGTTCGAGCTGATGGGCGAGAAGCCTGCCCAGTCCACCGCCGACGCCAACACGGTCATGAAGATCGAGACCGATCTGGCGCAGGCTTCGATGGACCGCGTGGAGCGCCGCGATCCCAACAAGACGTATCACAAGATGACCGTCGCCGAGTTGCAGAAACTCAGCCCCAACTTCACCTGGAACGAATACTTCGCGACCGTGAAGGGGCCGACCTTTACCAGCCTCGATGTTTCGGCTCCCGACTTCGTCAAGGGAATGAATCAAATGCTGGCGACCGAGAGCCTCGACGACATGAAAACCTATCTGCGCTGGCAGACGGTGCACACGGCCGCGCCGATGCTGCCGGACGCCTTCGTCAACGAGAACTTCAACTTCTTCGGCAAGACCCTCACCGGCTCCAAGGAACTGCGTCCCCGCTGGAAGCGCTGCGTAGCCTTCACCGACGGTGATCTCGGCGAAGCGCTGGGCAAGGCCTATGTCGCCGTCGCCTTCCCGCCCGAGAGCAAGGCCGCCACGCTAAAGATGGTCAACGAGCTGGAAGGCGCGCTGAAGAGCGATATCAGCGACGTCTCCTGGATGACGCCGGAAACCAAGAAGGAAGCGCTGGACAAGCTGGCGCACATCACCAACAAGATCGGATACCCCAACAAGTGGCGCGATTACAGCACCCTTACCATAATTCGCGGCGATGCCATGGGCAATTCGCTGCGCGCCAACCAGTTCGAGTTCAACCGCCAGATTCAGAAGATCGGCAAGCCGGTCGATCGCAACGAGTGGGGCATGACGCCACCCACCGTCAACGCTTATTACAACCCGCAGGAAAACAACATCAACTTCCCGGCGGGCATTCTGCAGCCGCCGTTCTACGATCCCAAGGTCGATGATTCGGTGAACTACGGCGCCATCGGAGCCGTCATCGGCCACGAGTTGACGCACGGCTTCGACGACCAGGGCAGCCAGTTCGATGCCGAGGGCAACCTCCGCAACTGGTGGACGCCGAAAGACCGCGAGCAGTTCGACAAGCTCGAGGCCTGCTTCGTCAACGAGTACGACGGCTTCGTCGCGGTCGACGACGTCCATGTCCGCGGCAAGCTGACGCTGGGCGAGAACACCGCCGACAACGGCGGCCTGCGCATCGCTCACATGGCGCTGCTCGATGTGTTGACCAACACGCCGCAGAAGCCGATCGACGGCTTCACTCCCGACCAGCGCTTCTTCGTGGGCTGGGCGCAGGTGTGGTGCGAAAGCGAGCGGCCGGAGTTCGCCCGCATGATGGCACAGGTCAACGAGCACTCGCCGGGCAAGTACCGCGTCAACGGCGTAGTCGGCAACATGCCGGAGTTCGAGAAGGCCTTCGGCTGCAAAGCCAACGCGCCGATGGTTCGCAAGCCGATGTGCAGGACCTGGTAAAAGGCAGGGAATAGGGGCTGGGGACTAGGAAGGCAGTGGCTAGTGACTAGTGGTCAGTGGCCAGTGCTCGACCTAGCCCCTGTCCTGTCCCGGCTTCGATTCATTTTTTAGATCCACGATTCACGGTCAACGAGACGCGAATCCCGAGACGCGCCCGCGATCCACAATCCACGCCCATGCGCCCAGGCAGTTCTTTTATTGAATTGTCATCCCGAACGCAGCAGCGTAGCTGCGGAGTTGAGGGATCTGCTGTTCCTTCGCGGCGGCAGCAACTGTGAGCGGGCGAATCGAGCGGCTCTCCGCGCGGCCTTTCCTGACCACTGGCCACTGACCACTAGCCACTGACCACTGCCTTCTGCCTTCCCGCACCTTTCTGTGCAACCAACAACCACCGTCCCTGCGCTATAGTGATTGGTACCAGGTGAACTCGCTTCGTCCTCGTCCAAATCGAATTTTTCTGACTGCCGCACTGCTGTTGCTGGTCGTGCTCTGCGCATGCTCGCGTAAGAGCATCGTGCATCACGACTACATGTATGTCTCGGCAGCCGAGACCAGCCTGCGCGACCGCGTTGCCACCATGTTCAACAAGGTTGGAACCGTGCACAACGGCGACCGCGTCGAGGTGCTGGAGAAGCAGCGCCGCTTCCTGCGCGTGCGCACCGACGACGGCCACGAGGGTTGGATCGAAGAGCGCAGCCTGGTTCCGCAGGATATCTACGACGGCTTTCAGAAGCTGGCCCAGGACAACGCCAACACCCCGGTCCAGGCCAAGGGCACCACGCGCGCCGAACTCAACATGCACCTGACCGCGGCGCGCGACGCCGAACACCTCTACCAGCTGAAGGACGGCGAGAAGCTCGACGTTCTGAAGCGCGCCACGGCGCCAAAGAATCCGCCGAAGGCAGCCAAGCCTGCCGCCGCGGCTCCGGCCAAGCCCGGAGCCGGTCAAAACCAAAAGAAGACTGGCTCGGCGAAGAGCGCTTCCTCCACGCCTAATAAGAAAACTGCCGCGCCGGAAACTCCAGCAGCCACCCCGTCAGGTACCGCCTCGGCAACTGCGGCGCAGAACGAGCCGCCGCCACCGCCTCCGGTGATGGAGGACTGGTATCTGGTGCGCACCTCGTCCGGCCATGTTGGTTGGGTGCTCTTGCGCATGATCGACCTCGATGTTCCGGTGGACGTTGCGCAGTACGCCGAAGGTCAGCGCATCATCGGCTACTTCGTGCTGAACAATGTCGAGGAAGACGGCAAGCAGGTTCCGCAATACCTGATGCTGCTGAACACGCCCAAAGACGGGCTGCCGTGGGACTACAACCAGATCCGCGTCTTCACCCGCAACCGCGCCAAGCATCGCTACGAGACCGCGTATCGCGAGCGCGAGATGGAAGGCTACCTGCCAGTGAAGACCGGCCACCAGGATTTCGGCAAAGAAGGCGACCTGCCTACGTTCACCATCCGGAAGAAGAACGACCAGGGACAGATCGTCGAGGTCGAGTACAAAATGAACGGCCCGATCGTGCGCCGCGTCCTTTCGCCGGCGGAAGAAGCCGCGGAAAAGCAGAAGCACGACGAAGCCCTGGCCAAGCGCATGGCGGAGATCCACGCTTACCGCGCGCAACATCCCGCCGCGACCACGTCAAAGAAGAAGAAGAAACATCAGTAGGACTGGTGAAACTCCAGCCCAAAAAAAATCCAGCTAAGGCGTGATCTCCCATATCACACCGCAGCCCCCTGAGCATGTACCGGTTCCTCCGTAGTAGGTTGTGCCGAAGAGGTTGCCGCTGGCATCAATGGTCGGACCATCCAACGGGACTCCACCGTCCGAGCCATCGAAGTCGTGCAAGTCCGTGTAGACCCATCCGCCGCTGCTGTGCGTCAATTTGAAAATGCTGCCATGCCCGAGAGCCCCCTCGCCGGCGGCCGCCCCGTAAAGATTGCCATCGTTGTCCAGGGCGAGCAGACCCGCCGGCCCGGCATAATACGGATTGCCGCTTAGCGCATACAGCACATGGAAGGTGTACCCTCCATTCGACGGCGACAACTCGTACACCGTACCGCCATTGTTCGGCCCCCCGTACGTGGTCGCACCGTACAAGTTACCGGCAGAATCGGCGATCAGTCCTCCGGCCGGCTGGCTACCCTCGGTCGCATACGCGAAGGCATGCAGAATCGTCTCGATCCAGTTGGAGCCGGAATGTGTCAACTGGAACACCACGCCGCATCCGCTGTGTAAGCAATCTCCAAGGCCGCCATTCTCGGTGGCGCCGATGATGTTTCCTGCTGGATTAAGGATGAGGTTTCCTAAGGGAGTTACGCCATCGCCCTGCTGTCGATCGAAGCTGTGCAGCAGCGACTCGCTCCATCCGCCTTGTGTATGCGTCAGTTCAAAGACCGTGCCGCCGCCGTAGTCGCCTCCCAGTCCGGTCGCACCGTAGATATTGCCGGAGCTATCGAAGGTGAGATCGCCTCCGGGCCCGAATCCATCGATCCGGGTGTCGGGATCAAACTCGTACAGCACGGTTTCGCTCCATGAGCACGAAACCGACTTACAGATTGTCTCTGGGGGCCGCAGGCTGAAGATGAGCCCACAACCTCCACCGTCGATGCACTCTGGCAGACCGCCAGCGCTGGTCGCGCCATAGAGTGCGCCGCCCGGTCCAAAGGTCAAACGACCCGACACGATCTGTCCGTCCGTTCCGTTGAGTTGGTAGATGGGATTGAAGACCCACGAAGTCCCCGCTCGTCGCAGCCGGAATACCGTCCAGTCTCCCGAGCCGCCAAAAATGTTGCCGGAACCGAGCAGCGTTAGGCCGCCTAGCGGACGCGATCCGTCTGAGCCGCCGGTGAAATTGTGGAGAACGGTATAGGTCTGGGCCGAGGAAAATGGTGCTGCCAGCAATAAGACCGAGGCAAGTCTCGCAAGCCGAATCCGAAGAGATATCGCGACTGACATGAGGCGCCCTTCATCGAACTTGATTGTCGAAAGCCGTATCTGAAGCGGGAACCGGTCAGTTTTCGTCCGTACGGTCGTGCGACGATTTAGTCCCCAGCTTTCTTATCAGAGCCTTAGTAATCGTGATCGGATGCGTCAGCAACACGCTCAAATCTCCCAGCATCGTCTGCGGTTCGTGGAAGACCCCGAGCTGGCGGAAGATCATGGCGCGATCGTAATAGATGCGTTCGCCGGCGAGACGGTCATCAGCGTCGAAGGTGTACACGCCGCAGAGGGGAATTTCGAGACGCCGACCGGTTGCCGGAAGCCCGCGCCAGCCGCCGAGATGCGTGCCGCGAATGATCACTTCCAGCACAATCGTCTCCTCGGCCACGTGACGCTTGATGATCTCAATGCTGAGGTCGGGAAGAGCGGCCATCAGTTGCGAATAGAACTGGCGCACCTGATCGATGCCTTGCCAGTGCTGGTTCCACGGCTCGTCGTCGTAGCGTGCTGTGGGACCGAAAGTTTGGATTACGCCGTCCAGATCATGCGCGTTCTCGCAGCGCACGTGCTCTTCCACCAGCGCCATGCGGCGGGATAGCTTATCGATTGTTGTTGGCGCTGTGCTCATCGCATTGTCTCAAGGTTCCTGCTCGCGTACCCTGGGTCTCGCGATATTCGAGGCCTGGGAGAATCACACGGTCATGGTCTCGGCCGAGGCCGGATCCCATGCTTGGCGACCAGGATTCGCACCACCTTTTCGAAGTCATCGACGTCCAGTTGTGCGCCCTCCCGCCAGATGTTCGGCCGCGGCGGCCTGCGCCACACCAGTTCCAGTCGCGGAGGCGTGCGGTGAGGCCGCGCAGGTTCGGCGGGCTCAACCGTGCGGACCCAATCCACCAGCCGCTCCAGCGTCCAATCCTTTTTGTAGACAACGTGATAGTCAAACAGGTGCGCGATGATGTCTTTCACCCGCATCTTGCGCCGCATAAAAAGAAAAAAGCAGTCACACGGACGCTTCATGACCTCGAGCGTCCACGTGCCCCACACACCTTCGACGCCCAAAGTTCGCCGTTCATGCGAGGGTACTGCCTGTACCGTCCGAAAGGTGCAGCCGCTGGCAATCGCGGCCATGCCCAACGCACAACCCGATTGCGTCTCCGCCGAATACTGTCTACCTGCCTGGGGAGCGAGGAGGGTACTGCCCAACAAAATTGCGTCACTGAGCTTCATCGATCCTCACCTCTGCTAACTATTCGGCGGATTATACCCCCGAGAGACGTCTGACATGGTGGGCCACGAGTGTTAAATCTCCTGCCGGACCCGGCCCGCCGAGGCAGCAGCGGGCCAACTCTGCCCATCCAAGTCTCGAGGAGAACCTATGGCCGAAAAAGTGAAAAAGCTGAACTTGCAACGCGATTACAAGAAGTTCCTGTACTTCATCGACGGAGAGGGAAACGTCTGCCAGAAGCCGAAGTCGGGTGAGGGCGAGTCCCAAGTGCTGGTCGAAAAGGCCGTCGACCGTGATAATCAATATCTGTATTTCATTGATAAAGAAGGAGATGTCTCCCGGTCGCCCCGCGGCTCCAGAGGTACGAAGAAAGCCGCCTGAGCGGTTCATCCGCAGGTCTGACGCATCGAAATTGTCGCTGAGGAAGCCTTTGCCCTCCAGCTCAGAGTTCCACATTTTCCGCGACTCGCGACGGCCCACCTCTCCACCCGAACTGGTGGGCGCTGTCCGCAAGGGCCTCTGCGGTTTGACCACAACTGCATCTTTCGACCCGGTTCTCTCGCTGCTCTTGCAGGCGGGAGAGCTGGAATGTGCCCTGGCGGATGCGGCGGCGCCACCGCATATCTGCGCGCGCGCGGCGCGGCTGACGGATTTGTTTGCCGATGCTGCCGTCGCGTATGACGCAGGCGACTGTTTCGACTCGAGTGAAATCGTTCGATCGGCATCCTCGATTCTCGATGGCCTTCAGTACTCCGGCCCATTGAGCGTCAGTGTTCCCGAAGGCTTTGCCTACTACGCGCTTCATCCGCTGGATTACGCCGACCTGATCGCGCGTTCTCCGATTGGGGAGCGGGCGGCGATAGTGGTTGGCATTCGCAGTATTGGGACGACGCTGAGCGCGGTTGTGGCCGCGAAGCTGCGCGCGCGAAGCCATCCGGGTGGCCCGGAGCCTGTCCTGAGCTTACCGAAGGTTCTCGCGGGGTTCGAGACCCGGAAGTTCGGTCAGGGTACGAAAAAAAAAGTGTCCGCAGGCTTTCGGTACGTCCGACCGGCAATCCCTACGATCGTCAGTGCACCTTCGATTCGACGCAGCGCAAGACGATTGCTTCAGCGCTTGCGAACAACGCGATGTTCCTGGTCTGCGATGAAGGGCCGGGGCGGAGCGGATCCTCGCTGCTCTCCGTCGCCGAAGCCCTGGAGCGGGAAGGCGTTCCCCGCTCGCTTATTGTGATTATGTGCGCGTACGAGCCGGACGTCATGGCATTGTGTGCGCCCGACGCTGCGCAACGCTGGTCGCGCTACCAAGTCGCAGCAGCGGGAATGACGAAGCGATTGCCAGGCGATGCTGCGGACTATCTGGGCAGTGGTGAGTGGCGCAGGAAAATGTTTGCGCCTCATGACTCGCTGCCGGTGGTATGGCCGCAGATGGAGCGGCTTCGCTACGCGTCGTCAGATGGTCGCACGTTCTTTACCTTCGAAGGCCATGGTCCCTACGGCGCAGCCGTCAGCCACAGGCAGCAGGCGTTGTCGGAGTCGCGATTCGGTCTGCCTTATCTCGGACAGGATGCCGGTTTCGGCCACCACGAGTTGGTGCACGGCAGGGCCTTGCGAGCTGACGATGTCTCTCAGCAACTCCTGACACACATGGCTAACTACTGCGCGTGGCGCGCGCGCGAATTTGCTGTCGCGGACGCCGATGCGTCACAACTGGAGACAATGGCGCGCGTCAACTACGAGCGCGAGTTCGGCGTTACGAATGACGATCTGGTTTTGCCCGTCGAGCGCCCCACCGTCTGCGACTCGCGCATGATGCCGTATGAGTGGCTGAAAGCCGAAGACGGGCGATGGGTTAAGCTCGACGCCGCCATTCACGGCGACGATCACTTCTTCCCCGGCCCATGCGACATCGCGTGGGATCTCGCCGGAACGATTGTCGAGTGGAATCTCCGAGCCGCGGCTCGCGAATTCTTCTTCGCCGAATACCGCAAAGCCAGCGGCGATGATTCCGCGTCCCGCATCGCCGCCTACGAACTGGCATACGCTACGTTTCGAATGGCATGGTCAGGAATGGCCGCCGGATCGGCGAGAGGCACGGAGGAGGAGTCCGGCCTGGTTCGCGATTATGAGAGATACAGGAGGTTTCTGCAGTCCTCATCGAGCGATGCGGCAGACGACGTGAATCCGTCCAAGCGGGCCGTCATTGGTGACCGGACTTTGCAGCTGGAACTGTCCTGACGACATTCGGGTCGAGCACGGCTTCGGACGTGGATACTTCAACCAAATTCACTAATCCTCGTCCCGACCGGAGGCGGGCCGCTTTTGCCCGCCGGAGTGGACGATACCTTATCCCCGCAGATGTTGCCGACTATAGCGGTCCTTCGACTCCGCTCGTCGCCTCCGGCGATTCACTGCGCTCAGGATGACAACCAAGGAACAGGAGGCGTATTGTGCACCCCTGTAGGCGTGCCTACTTGCTGTAGAACTCCGCCATCGCTGCGACCACGCGCTGCTGCTCGTCTTCGCGCAGCTCGGGGAATATCGGCAGCGCCAGCACTTCCTTCGCCGCCTGCTCCGACTCCGGCAGATCGCCCGCCCGGTATCCCAGGTACGCGAAGCATTGCTGTAGATGGAGCGGCAGCGGATAGTAAACCTCTGTCCCAATTTTCCGCGCGGCCAGGAAGTCGCGCAGCTCATCACGCCGATGCGCTCGGACCACGAACTGGTGATAGATGTGGTGGGCTTGCGGCAGCGTCGACAGAAACGCCACGGGATACTGCTGATCGACCGAAGTAGCATCAGCAAGGGTTAGCCCGGCGCCCGCCAGCAGCCCGTGATAACGGCACGCGATCATGCGACGCTGCTGGTTCCACTCGTCGATGTGCTTCAGCTTCACTCGCAACACCGCCGCCTGCACGGCATCGAGCCGGCTATTCCAGCCGATCTCCTCGTGATAATAGCGGCGTTCACTGCCATGATTCCGCAGCCGCCGCACATGCTGCGCGACAGCCTCGTCATCGGTCGTAACGCATCCGCCATCGCCGTAGGCGCTGAGATTCTTCGTCGGGTAGAAGCTGAAGCCCGCCGCCTTGCCCAGCGTTCCCGCCTTCTTGCCGTTCCACGACGCGCCGAAGGCCTGCGCGGCATCCTCGACCATCGCGACCTTGTACTGCTCGGCCAGCTTGTCGAAGCCGTCCATGTCGGCGCACTGGCCGAAGAGATGAACCGGCATCACCGCGCGCATGTTCTGACTGCGTCCACGCTTCAGCGCGGCTTCCACTTTCTCCGGGCTCAGGTTCAGCGTTCCCGGATCAACGTCGGCCAGCACCGGAGTTGCGCCGCAGCGCACGATGGCGCTCACCGAAGCGAAGAAGCTGAACGGCGTAGTGACGACGCTGGTGTTCTCCTCGACGCCGGCGCCGCGCAGCGCCAGCCACAGCGCATCAGTTCCCGAAGCGCATCCGATGCTAGCTGCCGCGCCGAGATATTCGGCCGATTCGCGCTCAAAGCCATCGAGCTCGGGCCCGCCGATGAAGTGCTGCGAGGTCATCACCCGCTCGACGGCCGCCGCAACCTCGTCCCTGATAGCGGCGTACTGCCGCTTCAGGTCGAGCATGGGAATGGGTTCCTGCCGTGAGGCGGGAGAGGTGGACGCGGGAGCTTGCACGGAATTCACTGCCATGGTGAAACTCTAATTTTATCAGCCGCTTGGCAGCAGTGATCGGCGTCACTGCGCGGCGAACAGGATGTAGTGGCTGGCTGCGCCCATGAAAAACAGCAGCGGAAACGACAGCCAGAAGCTCAGCCGCGAGGCCAGGAAACTGAGCCGCGCCGCCTTGGCAGCCTCCGGAGACCCGCCCTTGCCCTCAGCGCTCCAGCCGATGATCTTCTTCTGCATCCGCCAGACAATGCCCCAGACATTGAGCATCATGAACCAGCCGATGCCGCCGCCGATTCCGATGGCCAGCGCGCGATTGCTCTCCCACCCCTGCTCGTTGAGTGCAAGAAACAGGTACGAGGCGGCGAAGATGACCACCGCCATAATCGTTCCGAAGAGCGCCCCTTTTCGCAGGACCTCCGCCGGCGACATGAGCATGCCCATCTCGACGAAAAACGCCACGGTCCAGATGATGAAGAAGCTGCCGATGACGCGACCGGCCGAGGCGTCCATTCCCGAGGCGATCGCATTATGCGCGTCAGTTGCGACGATGATTTGCCAGTAGCCGATCCCAACCAGCACCGTCACCACCGAACTCATGCGGAACCACCACATGGCGCGCGGCATCAATCCCCGGATTACAACCGGCTTCTGGGCCGCATCCAACTCCTGCAAGAACGGTCCATTCACCAAGTTGAAAAAGTAGAGCAGGCCGATCCAGATGATCCCGGCCACAAAGTGGATCCAGCGCAGCCCCATCAGGACGGCTTGCTGGCCACCGGGAAAGTCGAGTCGTGGCGTGACGGCCGCGGCTAGCGAAGGCGAGATCATGTATGCGCTCCGATGCCTGGACTGCAGGCTGGCGAATTCTACATCACCGAGCTATGTGCTGGTTGTCGTTGAATTCACTTGTGTTAAGTTTTATCGTAATCTAGCTTTGATTTGTCCTATCGCAGCCGTACTCTATAGCAAAGCTGCGTAGGCACATAATTGGACAGACCTTTGGTTCGTGTGGGGCCGCGAGCCGTGGGGATGTGCTGCTTTTTGCAGATTGCCGGGGAGGACCCATGGAAAGCAAGCCAGCACAAAATATTCAGGACTCATTCCTGAACACAGCCCGCAAAGACAAATCTGTTATAACTATCTACCTCTTGAGTGGCGTGAAGCTCACGGGCCGCATCCGGTCGTTCGACAAATATTCCGTCGTCCTCGAGACGAATAACCAGGAACAGCTGATCTTTAAACACGCAATTTCTACTGTGGTCATGTCACGCGTGTCCCACGGTGAGCGTCACACAGAACCGCGGACGAGCAGTGCGGAAGCCGTAACTCCGGCCCCCGCGGGCACGACCGCAGAGGGTTGAAGTTATTCGCCGTTCGGATGGCACGAAATCGGGAGCAACAAAGAGGTCCTGGCCAACACGCCAGGACCGTCCCGAGCAAGCCTTTCTAGTCGGAGTTGAATTCTCCACACGCGCTTCTTCGCAGGAGAAAAATCGGCGCTCGCCGAAAAAAGACAGCTCCGGCGCAATCGCGGGTGCTGCTTCGCATCGCGATTCAGCCGGCAAGGTTCCACCCTCTGCCCGCGCTGCCCGGGACGCAGCCTCGGCTGCCGGCATCCTCGCTCCCGATCGCGAACTGGTTGATTTTTCCGCTGACGAATCGATGGCTGAGTTGCGCGAACTCACCACCAGCGCCGGCGCGACCATCGTCGGCGAAGTGTTGCAGCGGCGCCCGAAACCTGATTCGGCGACGCTCATCGGCAGCGGCAAGGTGGAAGAGTTAAAGGGCGCCGTAGCGGCAACGTCGCCGGACCTCGTCATCTTCGATCACGAACTTACGCCTTCCCAGCAGCGCAACCTGGAGCGCGAACTCGACGCACGCGTCATCGACCGTACTCAGCTCATCCTCGACATCTTCGCCCGGCACGCGCGCACGCGTGAAGGTCAGTTGCAGGTGGAGCTGGCGCAACTGCAATACCTGCTGCCGCGTCTCGCCGGACGGGGCGTCGAGATGTCGCAGCTGGGCGGCGGTATCGGCACCCGCGGTCCCGGTGAGACCCAACTGGAAACCGATCGCCGCAAAATCTACCGGCGCATTCGCCACGTCGAGCAGCAACTGGAAAACGTTCGCCGCATCCGCGGCCAGCAACGGCGCCGGCGCGAGTCGGTGCCCATCGCCACCGTAGCCCTGGTGGGATACACGAACGCGGGCAAGTCGACACTCTTCAACGCGCTGACCAAGGCCGGCGTCCTGGAGAGCGCGCGCATGTTTGCCACCCTCGATCCCACATTGCGGCAGGTGGTGCTGCCGTCCAAGCGCGAAGTGCTTCTGTCTGACACTGTGGGATTCATCCGAAACCTGCCGCATACGCTGGTCAAGGCCTTTCGAGCGACGCTGGAAGAAGTACAGCGGGCGTCGCTCCTTCTGCACGTCGCTGACGTCACCAGTCCTACAGCCGACGAACAGCAGGAGCAGGTGGAAGATGTCCTGCGGGAGCTGGAATCACAGGACAAGCCGCGGATTTACGTGATGAACAAGGTCGACCTGCTGCCGGAGAAGAAACGCGAGAGCCTGCGCGACTCTGACAGCGTGGTACATGTATCGGCTACGAAAGGGATTGGGCTGCCAGAACTTCTGGCGCTCATCGATACGAAGATTGCGGCCGATCCGGTACAGCGCGTGCAGCTGCGCGTGCCCCAGTCGGAAGGCAAGTCCCTGGCGCTGCTCGATGCCAAAGCCAACGTGCTGTCGCGCGAGTATCGCGACGGCTACGTTGAGCTGGATGTCGAGGCGGCAGAGTCGGTGCTGCGGCGGGTAAAGAGCTTTGTGCAGGAGGAGTAAGATACGGCTATGACGTATCGCGTGGTGCTCATCCCATCCGAAGAAGGTTTCGCTGTTTCGTGCCCTGGACTGCCGGGTTGCTGGTCTCAGGGCGTCACTGAGAGCGAAGCCTTGGATAACATTCGTGACGCTATCCGCGAGTACCTCGATGCCGTTACCGAACTCACACAAGGCCAGGACGTGCGCGAAGTCGAAATCGCCGGCTAATGGTCAAGATTCCCGGCATTCCCCATCTCAAAGCAGTTCGCGCCCTTGAAAAGGCCGGATTCCGAGTGCTATGACAAAGTAAGCACATCGTGATGACGGACGGTCAACGCATCCTCACGATACCGCGAAACAATCCGGTAAACGCATTCACCATGGGCGGCATCCTTCGAGACGCCGGGCTGACAGCGGAAGATTTTCGTAACCTGCTGTAACTCTCGACTTACACCACGGCCGCGCCAGCGTCCGCCTGCTCATGCGCGTGATAGCTCGACCGCACCAGCGGTCCGGATTCCACGTGGCGGAATCCCATCTTCAGCGCTTCTTCCTTAAGGAAACGAAACTCCTCCGGCGGATAAAGCCGCGCTACTGGTAGGTGGTCCTTCGACGGCCGCAGGTATTGGCCGATGGTGAGGATATCGACCTTGCGTGCGGCAAGATCGCGGAAGACCTCGAGCAACTCGTCGGTGCTCTCGCCCAACCCCGCCATCAATCCTGTCTTCGTCGGAATCGCCGGATTGATTTCTTTCGCACGCTCCAGCAAGCGCAGCGTGCGTTCGTAGCGAGCGCCCGAACGGGCAACGCGATACAGCCGCGGCACGGTCTCGGTGTTGTGGTTCAGAATGTCGGGCCGCGCCTCCATCACGATCTGCAGCGGCTCTTCCCAACCCTGGAAATCGGGGATCAGCACTTCCACGCGGCAGTCCGGAACGCGGCGGCGGATCTCGCGAATTGTCTCGGCGAACACCTTCGCTCCGCCTACATTGTCGTCATCGCGATTCACGCTGGTGACCACGGCAAACTTTAAGGCCAACTGCTCGACAGCCTCCGCCACGCGGCGCGGCTCATCGTAGTCGATCGCCTTCGGACGCCCCTTTGGCACGGCGCAAAATCCGCAGCGGCGCGTACACAGGTTTCCCAGCAGCATGAAAGTTGCTGTGCGATGGTTCCAGCACTCGCCGATGTTGGGGCAGTGCGCCGACTCGCACACGGTATTCAACTCCAGCTTGCGCGCCAGCGACTTCAGGTTGTGATAATTCTCGCCCACGGGCGCGCGCGCCTTCAGCCACTCCGGCTTGGAAGCCGACCGGCGCGGTCCAATCTCGATCTGAATCAGTTCAGGAGCAGAGGCCATGAGGACAGGTCTATTTTATCGCGAAGGTCGAGTTTTCGCTTTCCGCTCTTCGCCATTCGCTCTTCGCTAGATGCCCGTTCCGTCTTCTCGGATTCACCGTCGAGCCGTCGCCCCTGACGAGATCGACGGACTTCCTGTCAGCTCTGGCGAAAAGCGAAGAGCGAGGAGCGAAAAGCGTTCCTCACAGCGTATGCAAATACGCCATCAGGGCATCAAACTGCTGCTGCGTCAGCTTGTTCTGAAATGCCGGCATCTTCGCCCGGCCCAATAGCACGATGTCCGACACGCGGTCATCATTGGCCGGCATGCCGTTCTTCATGAACGGCTTCTTGAATAGCCCTTGCAGGCTGGGGCCTTTCAGGTTGCGGCCGATGTAAGCGAAGTGGCAATCGGCGCAGCGCGTTTCGTAGATGCGCCGCCCCGCCGCCTGTTGGGCATTCAGTCCAAGCTCGGCGTCGGTTTTGTGTGGCTCGGCATCGCAGCCCGCGAGAATGAGAGTGGCAGCTAGGGCAATCAGAGGTATGACGACAAAGCGCGCGCGCCTGAGCTTCAACGTTCCTTCCGGAAATCCTGAATTTGCAGGAGTCGAGAGCCTGGGTACTCTCTATCAGAGTTAGAATACACCTCGCATGTCGGTGAGCATTAAACGTGTGTACCTGAAGCCCTCGCCGGACGACGGGGCGCGCGTGCTGGTGGACCGGCTGTGGCCGCGCGGGCTGAAGAAGGAAGCGGCGGCGCTGGATGCATGGCTGCGCGACCTGGCGCCCTCCGACGCGTTGCGCAAGTGGTTTCACGAGCATCCGCAGCAGCGCAGCAAATTTCGCGATCAATATCTGAAAGAGCTGAAGGCCGAATCCGCTGCCCAGGCCCTCGAGCAACTCTATGAGATCCGTAACGCGAGCTCGCGACTTACGCTGCTCTTCGCCTCGAAGAACGAGGACTACAACAACGCCACGGTGCTGCGCGATCTCGTCGCCGGCCATCGCAAGCCTCCCACCGGAACCGGCCCAGTCCGCGCCGCCAGCGCCCGCCGCGCACGCGCCGCAGCCCGACCCAGGCCATGATCCTGCACCCTGAGCCGCCCAGCACGCCTGCTGAAAACGTGATCCACGCGCGCGATGCCATCGCCTACGCGCAACGAACCAGAGCCGAGCGCTATCTGCTCGTCCATCAGCCGGACCACGCGCACCTGGCCGGCGAACTGGTGCAGCACCTGGTAATTCCCGGGGCTCCCACGCTGTCAGACGAGATCGTCAGCGGCATCTGGGCGCACGACGAAGGCTGGGCCGACTTCGATTCAGGCCGTAGAAAGCTCGAAACAACTCCCGCGCATTATTCCGGCACCGACGTCGCCGTCGACGAGGATGGCAAGCCGCTGTCATTCTTCGATATCAAACCGGGAGACGCGCTGCAGGCGTGGCGAGGCTCCATCGAGAACGCGGAAGCCGTTGCTCCTATTGCCGGGCTGATCGTGAGCGGCCACTTCTATTGGCTGGCCAGGCTCGGCATCCAAACCAAGTACTACTCGCCGCAGGAAGAGGAGCTTGTCCGCGCGTTCATCGGAGAAGAGGAGCGCCGGCACGAGCGCCTGCTGAAGCTGCAGTCGCGCACCGACGAGGAAGTCAGCTACTGGACGGGCGTGCTGCGCTTCTGCGATCTGCTGTCGCTGTACTTGTGTTGCGGAGCTCAGGACGAGGTTGAGTTTCCCGAGCAGATGGGAACGCTTCAGCAAAAAATTCGGTTGCAGCCACGAAACGGAGCGTATGAATTTTCGGCGGCCGTCTTCGATCGCGAGACCGAGTTCGTCGTCACCGCCTATGACTTTCCCGGCATGACGTCGACGAACCTGCGATTCACCCTGCGCTAGTAGTGGCTTTCTGGCGAAAGCGAAAAGCGAAGAGCGAAAGGCGAAGAGCGTTTGTCACTCCGCTTCCTGCTGCCGCCGCAATCTCCGCGTCTCGGCCAGCAGGGCCATACTGTGCATCAGGTTCTGCATGGTCACGATCCCGACCAGCCGTTGCTGATCGACCACCGGAATCATGTTCAACCCTCGGCCACCGAGCTTGCCGAATGCCGATGCCAGCGAGTCATTGCGCTGTGCGATCTCGAAGGCGCGAATCATCGCCGACTGCACGTAGCCGTTCCCGCTGTTGCGGAGCGCCTCTATGATGCGCTGCTTGCTGATGATGCCGACCATGTCCAGTCCGCGCACCACCGGGAAGTCGTCCTGCAACGTGTGTACCGCCTTGCTCAGCGCGTCTTCCAGCGTGTCGGCGGGCGAGAGCGTCGAGAAGCCGGTGAGCATCACGTCTTCCATGCGCACGCTCTCCAGCACCGACTGAAACACCACCGAGCGGTCTTCCAGTTGCGCGCCGAAGAACAGGCACACGCCAATCAGCATCAGCCACGGATTCCACACGCCGAGGAAGATGAGCAGCATGGCAAAGCCCTGGCCCACGGTGACGGCAATACGCGTGGCGCGAACATACTCCATGCGCTCGCTGAGATAGGCGCGCAGGATGCGGCCGCCATCCATGGGATAAGCCGGTAGCAGGTTGAAGGCGCCGAGGAAGACGTTGCTCCAGAACAGCGCGCGCGGAAGATTCACGGCATCAACAAAGGGACGCGACCACAACTCGGCCTGCGGCAACACTGCCAGGATGAAAGCGCCCGACACGGCGGCGATGATCAGGTTCACCAGCGGACCGGCGATGGCGATGCGAATGTCGCGCACAGGATTGGCGTTGCGCGGCCCAAGTTCTTCCATCAGCGTGACGCCGCCGATGGGCAGCAGGATAATCGAGCGCACGGTAACGCCGCTGCGTCGCGCCACCAGTGCGTGTCCGAGCTCGTGCAGCACCACGCACGCAAAAATTATGGTGACCAGGGCGATGCCGCGAGCCGCGCCGCCAGTACCCTGCGTAACCGACTGCGTCACCACGAATACCAACAGCGCAACGAACGTCACGTGAACGCGAAGGTCGACACCAAATAAACGCCCGGCCGGAAGTGACCAACTCCTCATGTGTTGAAACCCACTACCAATTTTATACACTTAAGCGGCCGGCGATATTTGACGCTACCGACTATGACTCTCGCAAGACGCATCGCCGTTGTTGTTTTCGTGCTCGCGTTGGCATCGGTTGCGCGCGAGGTGAGTCACGGACAGGTCGTGTACATCACGGTGCACGGCGCGTCCCTGGAGCACAATCACGTCGGCGATTCGCCCGATCGCGCGGTGGCCGTCTATCTGCCGCCGAACTACGAGAAGAGCACGCAGCACTATCCCGCGCTCTACCTTCTGCATGGCTACACCGCCGACGAGCGCGGCTGGATGAACCCCGACTACGTTGGCCTGCCGGGCATGATGGACCGGCTCATCGCGCAGCACGCAATCGGGCCGATGATCGTCGTCATGCCAAACAGCTTCAACCGCTTTGGTGGCAGCTTCTATACGAACTCGGAACTCTCGGGCGACTGGGAAGACTTCATCGCGCGCGACCTGGTCGGCTACATCGACGCGCACTACCGCACGCTGGCGGCAGCGGTCAGCCGCGGCATCGCCGGACATTCCATGGGAGGCTATGGCGCGGTGCGCATCGGCATGCAGCATCCTGAGATTTTCACGCGCCGCGTACGGCATGAGTCCCTGCTGCGCCGTCTGGGATGCGAGCGAAGATCGCGACGATGTGATCAAGGCGCAACGCGCAAAGAACCTGCAGGGAATTGTTGACGCAGGCATGGGCCCGCAGAGCGAATTGGCGCTGGCTGCGGCATTCTCGCCCGATGTGAAGAACCCGCCCTTTGGGGTGGACTGGCCCTTCGACGCCAAGGGGCAGCCCGTGCCGGCCGTCATCGCTCTCTGGAAGGCAAACGTGCTCACCGCGATCGCCGCAAAGTACGCGGCCGGAACTCCAAGGCTGCACGCGTTGGGCTTCGATGTGGGCCGGCAGGACGGCCTGTTGCCGAGCGTGCGGCAACTCGACAAGGACATGACGAAGCTAGGTATTGCTCATCAGTATTCGGAATACGACGGCAACCACAGCAACCGCATCCATGAAAGGATGGAAAAGATGGTGCTGCCGATGATGGAGAAGGAGCTGAAGACCGGCAATTAGCAATTAACATTTAGCAGTTGGCCAACACTTGCGATCCTTCTTCCGAATTAAGCTAATTGCCAAATGCTAAGTGCCAACTGCAGCCTCTCCCATGCGCATAATCGCCGGCCAATTCCGCAGCCGTCCTGTGCAGTCGCTGCCAGGACTCGATCTCCGACCCACCAGCGATCGCCTTCGCGAGACCCTGTTCAACGTCCTCAGCTCCGTCCGCGATCTGGCGGAGACCGTCTGGCTCGATCTCTACGCCGGTACCGGAGCCGTAGGCATTGAGGCGCTCAGCCGCGGCGCGCGCCAGGTTTACTTCGTGGAGTCGGCGAAGAAGCATGCGCGGCTTCTGCGCGACAACCTGCAATCGCTGAACATCAGCGCCGGATTCGAAGTGCAGGAGCGCGAGGTCGCGAAGGCCCTGCCTCTGCTCGACTCGACCGGCGTGGTCTGCGACTACTGCTTCCTCGACCCGCCGTATCGCATGCGCGGCACCTACGAGCAGACGCTCGGCTACCTTTCGCAATCGCGCCTGCTGCAACCTTCGAGCACGGTTATCGCCGAGCACGAGAAAAAGTTCGACCTTGGCGACCGCTTCGGCTCACTGGTCCGATACCGCCACCTCGACCAGGGCGACGCCTCGCTCAGCTTCTACAAGTTGGGTTAGGATTTTCGGACGCCCTCCTTCCACGTTTCCTCCCCCTCAACAAATTTCGATCTGGTGACGGTTCTTCTCCTGATTTTGCGCAATGCGATTTGACGGTTGTTGTGTCGGCCGTGAACGCAATCGAGATTGCCAGACGGTCCAAGGAGGATGGGTGACTACACATAAGCTGGTCCCGGCCTCAATCACGAACACGGGCGTCATATCCAGGCTGGTGCTATGTCTGGCAGCAGTGGTTCTCCTGTTATGTCCCACGCGATCGTTCGCGCAGTACACGCAGAGTGTGCTCTACAACTTCTGCTCCGATCCGCAGGATCACTGTCCGGAGATTTCTCGTCAGCTATCTTTCCATTGTCCAGTTTCGCAAGCTCTGGACTAGCTCCCGCAACTGGTTCTTCTTCTGTTCGTCCAGTCGCGCCCAGTCTTCGGGCTGACCGCCGATTTCCATGCTCTTGCGCCAAGAGGCCCGGAGTTGCGGGTTCGAGATGCGTTGATGCTCGAAGTCATCAACATCCCAACCGCCGCTCTCCCAGCCGTTAAGGAAGGCTTCGATTTGGGTCGGCCAATGTCGCTGGAGAGGGGTCTTTCGCCAGCAGGTGGTTCAACATTAAGACTGCAACTCCAACGAGCGCGAATGCGAACAGCCATTTGGCTCGTGGATACAGAACCACTGCAGTGAGTGGGCCGAGAACGGCGAGCGCACATCCTACACCAGAGCCGAGCTTGGCTGCTTTACCCATGGTCACTTGTGATAAGGCGATATTACGACAGTTAGAAAATTGCTAATCGCGCACCGCACTTCGCCAGTATTCCTTGGTGAACCGATGCTGTCTGAATCACCTGCCACAAGTCGAGCAGATTCGTATGTTTCGAAGGTTCCAGCCAAGCTGATCAGTGCGACTGCGGGAATCAGCGACGGCCATCACGCTTGCGAACGGCATCATCAAGAACTTGAACATCAGAAATATGACACCTGTTGCTATGGTGAACACAGGGAGCATCGCTTGTTGCGAGCGAGTTCTGTCGAGGTACGAGAACCCCTCGCCCACAATGCCGAGAGCAATCCAATGTACCGATGAACCACGGTGCTATCTCGGATGCGGTTTCATGGCCCCGATGAAATTACCAATCAGTTCCACGAAAATCCAATGGTGCGATGGCGATGTTACAACAGCTATCGCGATATCTGCGCCGATGGGAGAGCGTGAAGCGCAACAGTTGCGTCGGTCATATCAGGGTAGTTACTGGCCTTCACCAAGTCCGGTCCGCGACCGTCGAATGCTAATATCGCCAGAAAGCTCTTGAGGAGAGAAGCTGGTGGACTTATCTTAAACACAATCGGCGCGAATCAGGTGCCTCCTGAACTCCTAGCCGGAAGACGAAGTACTGCGAGTCTGGCGTCCAGTACGCGGCGTCCACTTCATAGCCGTGTTGCTTGTCGTCGGAGGTGAATGCGTGGCCGCAAGTGCGACTTGCGGTCACTAGGAAATGCCATCTAGTGTGACGACGGCCATAAACGACGAGGAAGCCTGCGGCTGACATTGCCAGGAACAGCGCCTCCACCGAAGGCTGAATGGAAGCTTCAGTGTCGTTCTGGCGATAACAGGCGGTATCATAAACGACCCCGGCCAGCGGTCACTTGTGCAATGGCGATTTCTCGACAGTGACCTAATAGCAGTCGAAACCAATAGTCAAGTTCAGTTCAACAAGTAGCTGCATTTGCTTGGGGCTAAGCATCGGCCCACCATGCCCTTGAGTCGAGCGCCAGTAACAAAACACATCCATCCAGAGGTGTGGCTCCGCTTGTAACGTGTGCAGTTCCAACCGTCGTGGCAACAACTGCTCAAGTAACCAGTCCACATGCCGCCTTACGTCGCGGGATTCAACCTGACCCCGCGTGGAAAGAAACCAGCCGTTCACCCGTGCTTTACTTTCACCAGCGACAAGCAATGTTGTCGGCTTCAGTCTCAGGGCTTCAGCGACACGTTGCGGAGCCGCTTCCCCCGTGTAAATCCGAAGCTCTGCATACGTTTCTTCACACGTAGGGTAGGCATCGTCATACGTTGTGTCGAGCGGTGTTTTCATCGTATCGTTCATCGGTCTGTTCGCGAAAACAGGCGCGAGAAGTGTAGCGCAATGGGGTTGCTGGCGTGAACAGGCCTTAGCTTAAGAAACAAGCTCGATGCCACGCTGATTCCAATCACTTACTTGCGTCAGCCACGTTACTCGGCGTGCCGTCGCGGGACGCGCTTCGACAAATTGCACAGCGTCTCGTAGACCACGGTGTCGGAGCTGCGCGCCAGGTCCCACGCGGTGATGTGCTCGTTGCCGCTGCGCCCGATCAGCACCACCTCATCGCCAATCGACACGCCGGGAATTCGCGTGACGTCGAGCAGCGTCAGGTCCATCGAGATGCGGCCGACCATCGGAGCGCGATGGCCGCGCACCAGGACTTCGCCCCGTCCAACGGCAGGGTCGTCATCCAGCGACGGAACCGGATCGCCGGCGTGAATCGACACTTTGCGCGAGAGTCCGTCGCCATATCCCACCGACACCGCCGCAATGCGAGCGGGCGCGGGCGTGACATAAGCGCCGCCGTATCCCAGCGGCTGTCCCGCAGGCACGTCGCGCAAGCCGAGCACATGCGTCTTCCACGAGAGCACCGGCTTCAGCGGCAGTCCCGGAGCGTCGTTGATTTGGAAGCCATCACGATAGAAAGGCTGCTCGTAGCCGTAGAGCGACAGGCCGGGCCGCACGAAGTTGTACCACGTATTCGGCCGCACAGAGACGGCGCCGCTGTTGGCGAGATGACGCAGCCGCGGATTCAGTCCGCACTCCGCCAGCGTCTTAAGCGCCGCATCGTAGCGGCTGATTTGCAGCGCGGTGTCTTCGTCGTCCAACACCTCCGACGACGCGAGATGGCTGAACACACCTTCCAGATCAACCTGCGGCAACCGCTTCACGGCTTCAGCAAACGACTTCAACTCTGCCAGGGGCAGCCCAAGCCGCCCCATGCCGGTATCGATCTTCAGGTGAATCGGCGCGCGCTCAACAAGTCCCGTGCGAGTGACGGCGCGCGCGAGCGCCTCCGCCTGGTCGAGACGAAAGACCGCGGGCGTCAGTGAATTCCGCAGCGCCTCTTCTTCTTCGCCCGGATACAGCCCGCACATGATCAGGATGCGAGCCGTGATTCCCGACTCGCGCAACACGATGCCTTCATCGGTGGACGTGACGCCGAACCACGTTGCTCCCGCCTGCTGCAGCGCCGGTGCGCACTCCTCGACGCCATGGCCATAAGCGTTGCACTTCACCACGGCACAGATGGTGACATCGGGGCCGACATGCTGCTGCACCACGCGAAAATTGTGGCGCAGCGCCGAAAGCGAAACTTCAGCCCAGTTGGGTCGGGTTTCAATGCGAGAAGATGTGAGAGTAGTCGCCAACGTTTTCAGTAGCCGCTACCTGATGATAACGCTGCTGCGCAGGCCTGACGAGCGGCTGCCACGTAACCAGGACGGTGCATTAGGCCAGAGTTCTACGCCCGAGCTTCTCGATTCTGCCGGCGAACTTCAAACACAGGGCGCGCAAACGACATCGTAATACGTGTAAGGCGCTGTCGACGCTCGCGCACTTGCCTCAGAGGAGAGACCATGGCCGAGATTTCCCGCAACGATGTCCCGCCGGACATCACCCCCAGCAGCGGCGGTTCCGCTGGATTTTCGCCGCCTCCTCCCGGTCAGCCGGGAGCGCCGCCTGAGCTGCCGGAAACGTCGGCAGTACCGGGTTCAGGTCGAGCCAGCAATGCCCAGCTCAATCGCTCGGCCGAGGCGGTCGGCCGCACCGTGGGAAACGCGGTGGCGGGGGTGAAGAGTATCCCGCAGCAGTTTGACCGGCTGCGTTCGCGCATTCACCTGGTGGACCGCTATCCCGAACCGGAGGGCTACAGCACTTCGCTGGCCGAGGTGGCCGAAGACTGGCGCGACGCCGTCGAAGACAGCGTGTCGGAGATGTCCGAAGCTGCCAATCGATATCGAGTGGAGTTCCTGGACCGGGCGTGCGAACGCCTCATCGCTTTCCGGCATTACAGCGAGCGAGGTTATTTCACCCTTCGCCGCAACCTCAAGCATCGCCTCGAGAAGGTGGGCAGGGTATCGCGGGAAGAGCCGCTACAGTTTATTGCCACTTGCGCCGCAGCCGCTTTCGTTTTGGGAGTGGCCATGCGAGTTCGGAGATCAAATCATGAGTAGCCGACCAACGTTTCATGAACCGCACGTGAAGAGTATTCCCGATGTCATCGCCGACCTGAAAGCAGAGCTCCAGGAGTTCCTGAGGACGCGACTTGCGATCGTTCGGGCAGAGCTAAGGGAAAGCCTGCAGAGCCTCAAGATGGCAATGCCGCTGCTTGCAATGGGCTTAGCCCTGGCGTGGACGGCATGGCTTGCGTTCACCGTCTTCCTGGTAATGATCATCGGAGCCGCGTTTGGCCCTAGAGCGTGGGCGTATCCAGTGGCATCGCTGATCGTGGCCGTCCTCTACTTCATCTTCGGTGGCTTAATGCTGATGGCCGGGTGGAGACAACTGCTGAAGAAGAGTCTGAAACCTGAGCGGACTATCCGAGTATTGCAGCAAGACAAGATCTGGATTCAGGAAGAAAGCAGAGCGCAATTATGAATATGACGTCAAATCTTCCTCCCGATGCCTTGGAACGGCAAGCCGAGCAACAGCGCGAGCGGATCGCGGACTCGGTCGCCGAACTGAAAGAATCCCTGCGTGAAACCGTGCGCGAACGCCTGGACGTCAGCCACTATGCCCGGCAGCATCTTGGGAAACTTGCCGGCCTTGCTTCGGTATTCGCCTTTGCCACCGGCTATGCCATAGCTGGAATGTTTACCCGGCACTAATTTGTAGTAGGAGCGCTGCCTGAATAGCACCAGAACCTTAACCCTAACCATCAAGTAGCATTCCGCACTCCTCGAAAGAGCTATTCCCCAACCTACGTCCGTGGTATAAAACCGTGGATGACATGTAACCCGTGCTAAGGATGTAAGTCTTCTCGGAGCTTGTGAGTTGCTGTCGTACTAACCAGGTTTCCATCGCAGTAATAAGAAATTAAGAAGACGGAAAGGCCGGGTTCACAGACTGCGACCATGATTAATGTCATCATCGCTGATCATCAGGCGATCTTTCGTGCCGGGATCGCCAAGGTGTTAGCTGTCGAGGAGGACGTCCGCATCATTGGACAGCCTCAGTCGCCGGAACAACTCCTTAACGCGCTGGATAAGCTGCGCCCGCGCGTGCTGATTCTCGCTTCCAGCTTCCAGGCATTTCTCAACGACATTCAGGAGATTGCGGGCCACTACCACATCGCCGTCCTGATGTTGTGCGACAACAACGAGAGCGCTTCGGACTTCATGCGTATGGGCGTGCAGGGCGTTATCTATCGCTCGGCTAACGGGCCCATGGTGGTGGAAGCGGTCCGCCGTCTGGCGCAAGGGCAGTCGTTCCTGCAGGGACCGAACTCAGCGGAGATGGAAGTCAACGAAGACCTGGTTGGAGCGCGAGTGCGGAAGCGCCTCTCCGAGCGTGAGCTTCGTATCATCGCCGCGATCGTGCAGGGCTACAAGAACCGCGAGATCGCGATGCAGTTGTTCACCACCGAGCAGGTGATTAAGAACGCGCTGCGGAATATCTTCGACAAGATCGGCGTGTCCGACCGGCTGGAACTGGCGCTGTTCGTGGTGCACCATCGCATCCTGGCGCAGGCCACGGCGTCGTTGGCGGTCAGCCCCGGACGTTCGCGGGCCGCAGCCGTCGGCGCATCCGAGAGTGGCTCCGGTCCCACTCCTACGGTCAACTAAGCTGCTTCAGGCGGCGCTGGGAGATTGCCGAACGGTATCCTCTGCGGCTGACAAGCTCACGAAGAAGGTCGTTCCCACCGTCGGCGAGCTTTCGAAATGAATCTCACCACCCTGTGCCTCGATAGCCCGGCGAGCCCCGGCCAAGCCTAATCCCGTGCCCTTTGCCTTGGTGGTGAAGTAAGGCCGGAAGATTTTCTTCTGCTCGGCCGCAGGAATTCCCGTGCCGGTATCGCGCAATCTGACCATCACGCGCCCTTCCTCGCGGGAGCATCCGACGGTGAGCGTTCCCCCTTGTGGCATGGCCTCCAGTGCATTCAGGACAAGGTTGGTGAAGGCGCGGCGCAACTCGTCAGCAATGGCGAACACCCGGCCGCAATCCTGCGTCTGGCGAACTACGGTGATATCGCTATGCGTTTTCAGCGCCGGATTAGTTAACTCCAGCACCTCTTCCAGCAAGTGGCGAACATCGAGCAGCGCGGGCTTTTCCCGTGAGCCAACCAGGTATTCGCGGGTGTTGCGGATCGTCTCCGTTCCATAGTGGACGGCGTTGCCGATGATGCCGAGGATGGTGGTGTCACGTTGCGACCGCCGCTCGGACATCTGGAGCACCGTGACCGCCTCGGCGATCGTGCTTAATACGTTGTTGAAGTCGTGAACCAGCCCGGCCGTCATCTGACCCACTGCGACGTGCCGCTCGTTGCTGTCCGACTGCTTCTGCAGGGCCGCGAGTTCGGTGACATCGTGCATCGTCAGCAACACCGCGCTTACGCGGTTCGACTTGTCGCGAACCGGACTGGCGGTGACGACGACCTTCAGAGTCTCTCCGTCGGGACAGCGAAAAATGGACTGCCCAGTGCGAACGGCCTGGCCGTCCCATGCACTGCGGAGAAGCGACGGAAGCGTCTGGTTGCTTTCCAGGGAATCGCCCAGCACGGTCGCGGCTTCGCAGCCGACCAGGGCGTGACGCTCGCGTCCCGTTAGTTTTTCGGCGCTGCGATTGGTGTTGGTAATCTTGCCAGAATCATCGATCAGGAAAACTGCTTCCGGCAACGCTTCCAGCATCGAGCCAAGGTCGACCTGGCGATGCGTGCGTGAGATACGCCTCTTCTTTCCCCCTTCAATCACGTTCAACAGCGTGGTCCCGAGAAGGCATAGCTCCCACCACTTAGCGCTCCCGAGAATTCCCAGCTCCATGGCCCAGCCCCTTGGTTCTTACTCATGTGGTGCTCAATGGCGTTAGATGGCGCATGCATGACGCGGAGATGTGGCGTTTCGCATGTTTTTTGGGCCTTAGGCGCTGCTGCCGATCGCCGGAAAGTACTATTCCAAGCCGTTGAACAACGTCAACGAGGGCTTGTGCGGAGGAGGAAACTACTGGGCCGGGTGATCGCTGGTCTTAAGTAGCTCGTTGACAATAGTTACCAGCTCTTCGGGATTGACCGGCTTTTCCAGGTAGAGATCGGCAAGCGGCTCGGCTGCCTGGAAGGCTTCGGCAACATAGCCGGACACCACGACGACCGGCATGGTGGAGTGCGTCTTTGCCGCCTGAACGATAGAGCGCCCGTTGGCATCGCCCAGACGCCAGTCGGTAACCACGGCGTCATAGGTATTCTGCGTGAGCTTCTCGATGGCATCGTGAGCCGAGGTTGACGGGGTCGCTTGATGACCCGCGGCCTCCAAAATGGCACACTTCAGCGTAACGATATTTGGCTCGTCGTCCACACAAAGGATTCTCGCCATAACGGTTTTGTCCTTGGACGGTATGGGGCTGGGTTGCCGGTGCCCGCAGCCTACAGAGCTACTGCGTCTCACCACGTACAACTTGCCCGCTATTGTTGAGCACCGCTAACCACGTTGTCAACTTTACGCGGCACTCCCGAGTAGCTGCGCCCGCCACTTCATTGCTGTTGTGGCGGCGTAGCTTGGGGAGTGGTCTGCGGTTGCTGCGTCTGTGGCTGCACCGTATTCGGACTTTGCACTTCGCTCCCCGGCGCCATCACCGGCTCCGATCCCGGACCTCCCGGGCCCAGCGGCGTCAGCTTTGGAGTAGTGAGATCGTTGTTGTTCGCCGGAACCACGCCCGGGACCTTCGGCTGGTGCGCGACCTTCGCTCCCTGCGCGTCGGTCAAATCGATGCCCAGACGGCTAAGCGTGTCGGCGGTCGACAGATCAAGCTGCACCTTCGACTTCTCATAGTTTGTCGCCGCTGCCAGCACGGTCGACTCGGCCTGCGTCAGGTTGCTGGAGGCCTGCAACACGAGCGTCCCTGTCGAGGCTCCCATGCGCAGCTTCTTCTGCTCCGCGTCGAGCGCCTCGGCAGCATAGTCGCGCGCCGCGATCGCAGCCTGAAGTCCAACCCAGTTCTGTTGCAGCGCAAACTGTGCCTGGCGAACCTGCAGCATGATGGTGTTTTCCGTCTGCAGGAGACTCAGTTGCGCCTGGCGATATTCGAGTGCAGAACGCGCTGAATCCGCCTGCACCTGGCGATTGCGCAGAGGAATGCTTAAGTTGACGCCTACTCCCTTATCCGGGAAGCTGCTGTTGAACAGGTTCGAAAACGCGCCGCCGTAGTTCGTCGGAAAGCCGGGAGACGAGCATTGAGTCGGGTTCGTGCACAGCGGATTCGCCGGACCGGCAAGCGCCGACGCGCCATAGAACGCGTACACATCCAGCGCCGGGAGCAAATCGTTTTTCAGCGACTTCCGCGTGATCTCGCTGTTGGTCAGGTTCAGGCGAGCCGTGGCGATTTCGGGCCGCTGCTTCAGGGCCTGCGCGATCAGGTCGTCCACGGATCCTACTTCATAGGGCTCTGTCGTGTTGAGCGTGTCGGTGGGTATAACCGGTGCGACGGCGAGCATAGGATCGGCCATGTTGCGCGTGATCGCGTTCTTCATCAGCAACTGCTGCAACTGCAGCGCGACCTGCGCCGACACCAGGTTCTGCTTGGCGGTGGCCACCGCGCTCTGCGATTGCACCACCGTCAACGGAGCCAGCGTGCCTGCCGCAACCTGCTTCTGGTTGTCGGAGAGAGTTTTGTTTGCCAGGTCCAGAGCGCGCTGCTGTACGGTGACATTCTCGTAGGCGTTTACCAGGTCCCAGTAGATGTTCTCGATCTGCGAAACCGTGGTGATGACCTGGTTACGGAAGGTGAATTCGGTGATCTGCTTGTTGTTGCGGGCGATGCGGATGTACCGCAAGTTGGGATCGAAACCGAAGCCCTGCAATACGTGCTGCCGCAACTGGAGTTGAAAGCTGGGTGTCAGCGACGGATTCAGCGTGTTGAACAGCGCATTTGAGCCGATGCGGCTGTTGTCGAAGCCAACCGTCATCAGAGTGCCTGTCGGAAATCCCTGGTTGTAGAGAAAGTTGGCCGTGGTGGTGTTCTGGGAGAGCGTGTTCGTGCCGGTGATGATGGTGTTCGATTCCGGCGTGACCGCTCGCTGAAACGCGACGTTTCCGGTGATGACGGGATCGTAGCTGTCGAGCGGTGGGCCTTCGCCCTGGGTCGAGGCCACAATGCCGGCTGCGCCTGAACCCGCGCCACCCACGCCGATGCTGGTGCCGCCCGCGCCGCCGCCAGTCGAGCCGGTGGAGGAAGTTCCCGTGCCTCCGGCGGAAGTTGTGCCGGTGGTTCCGCCGGGCGTACCTTGCACCAGTCCGGCGTTCACGCCCAACGCGACCGCGCCTGCCGATGTGCGCAGGATGTCAGTGTCGGCGATCGACAGGTTGTAGCGCTGGATGCCGATGTCGAGGTTGTTCTCGATCGCCAGCGCAATGGCATCATTCAGCGACAGGTAGAGCTTGCCGTCCTTGAGCGTCTGATCGACGCGCGGCGAGTTCGTCACATTGACCGGCGCGGGCTGACGCAATGTGTAAACGACGAATGGGTTCGGCCACTGACGCTTGTTGAAGGCATAATTCTGGTCCGAGTACGGCGGGATGTTGTGCTGCGGCTTGGGCGCCTGCGGCAGCGGCTTCAACTGCGACTTCAGTGCGTTCTCCGGCGTCTGCACCGGCGAGGCATTCTGCTGCGCCGTCTGAGAGTTTTGCGCAGACGCATCCTGCGCCGGCGCGCTCTCCTGGGCAAAGCCGAGCGTGCCGAGCAAAGCCATCAGCACCATGGCAAACAGTCGGGATCCTATCGGTAAGTGCGTACGTAAACCGGAAGCGGACATCACGTTCTTTCTCCTCCAGCACACGTTAAGATGCGTATGCCTTGGCAGCCTTTCCTGTCGCCTTGTACAGTTTTCAGGACCGCGGGCCCCCGGGGCAAGCGCCGCTCTTGCGCTTGGGTGAGGAGGCTGCGGGGGTGAGATTCCATTCCAAGATGGCGGCGCAGGGGACGAACTCGAGTTGCACCTCGTACAGCAGCAGAGAAATCGTAGTATATCTGACACAAAGCGGTCGCAAGGGCTTGCTTTACACTGCTTAACATTGCTTAACACATCGAAAACAACGGCGCCGGAGCAAAGCACCGCGGGTGGCCATCCGGGTCGGACCGGGATCGGGCGAGAAGGTGGGTCAGATGAGGGTGCCCCATCCTTCTCGCCCTCTTTGGGCGAGAGGGTGGGCTAGGTGCGACGCAACCTGAAGATCACGCTGGCGTACGATGGCTCCGAATTTCACGGCTGGCAGGTGCAGCCCGATCGCCCCACCGTGCAGGGCACACTCGCCGAATGCCTGAAGCGCATCACCGCGGAAGACGTGTTGCCACAAGGATCGGGACGAACCGACGCCGGCGTCCACGCGCTCGCCCAGGTCGCTTCCGTGCAACTCGACAGTCCGATCCCCGAGCGCAACCTCGTCGTGGCGCTCAACGATGTGCTTCCCCCATCCATCCGCGTCGGCTCGGTCGAGGTTGTTCCCGACGATTTCCACGCGCGCCATTCGGCGAAGGCCAAGACGTATCGTTACCGCATTTTTCGCGGCGATATCTGCCCGCCATTCGTTTCGCGCTACGTTTATCACGATCCCTACCCGATGAGCGAAGAGGCTGTCATGCGCGCCTCGGAGAGCATCGTCGGCACGCATGACTTCACTTCGTTTGCGGCTTCCGATCCGGAGCGCAGCGCGCGCATCGTTGAAGCTGCACAATCTGAGGACGAAAATCGTTTCGGGAAGTCCGGCAACGTGCGCACAATTCACTCCTCGCAATGGATGCGCACCGACGACGAACTGGTCTACACTGTGCGAGGCGACGGATTCCTGCATCACATGGTGCGAAATCTGGTCGGAACATTCCTGCTCGTGGGCAAAGGTTCGCTGAAGATCGCGGACGTGCCTGTCATCCTCGAAGCCCGCAACCGCAGTGCCGCCGGACCTACGGCAGCCGCTTGTGGCCTGTATCTGGTGAACGTCGAGTATTGACGACATGACGACGGAAACGAGATCGGTCGGCGCGGGCAGCATCGTCAGCTATAACCCCGCAACCTGTGAGCCGCTGGCAGAGTTGAACTGCGCCACCCCCGATGACGTGCTCGACGCCGTGCTTCGCGCAAAAGCCGCGCAACCGCGCTGGCAGGCGACGCCGGTCGCCAAACGTGTCGACGTGCTGCGCAATTTCCAGCAGCTTCTGCGAGCACAACGCGATGACGTCGCCCGCCTCATCTGCCGCGAGGCCGGAAAGCCCGCAGCCGAGGCGCTGGCCACCGAAGTCCTCGTCGTTCTCGACGCCGCCCAGTTCTGCATCAACCAAGCGCATCAGTTTCTTCGGCCGCGGCCGGTGCCGCACGGCAATCTCGTGATGAACATGAAGCGCGGCAAGCTGGTGCGCGAGCCCTACGGCGTCGTCGGCATCATCGCACCGTGGAATTATCCCTTCTCGATTCCCGCCATCGAGACCTTAGGCGCGCTCGTCACCGGCAACGCCGTCGTCCTGAAGCCTTCGGAATTCACGCCACTCATTGCCCGCGAACTGGAGCGGCTGCTGACCGTCTCGGGACTGGATCGCGCGCTGATGCAAGTCGTGGTTGGCGAGGGACCGACCGGAGCGGCGCTGATCGATTCGCCAATCGACAAGCTCATCTTCACCGGAAGCGTGGCCACCGGGAAGCGCGTTGGCGAGGCGGCGGCACGCCGATTGTTGCCGGTGGTGCTGGAACTCGGCGGCAAAGACCCGATGATCGTGCTCGACGATGCCAACCTCGACATCGCATCCAGCGGCGCGGTCTGGGGAGCGTTCATGAATTCCGGGCAGACGTGTCTCTCGGTCGAGCGCTGTTACGTGCACCGCAGTGTCTACGAGCCGTTCCTGGCGAAGGTATGCGAGAAAATTGCGAAGCTGCGGCAGGGCAACGGCATCGGCTCCGAAGTTGAGATTGGGCCGATGATTCACGAGCGCCAATTGCAGATCGTCGAGCGGCAGGTGAACGACGCAATCCAGCACGGCGCGCGAGTGCTGGCCGGAGCGCAGCGGCGAAGCGATCTTGGCCCGAATTTCTATGCTCCCACTTTGCTGGCCGACGTCACCCACGACATGCGGGTGATGCGCGAAGAAACCTTCGGCCCGGTGCTGCCGGTCGCGCCCTTCGATACCGACGCGGAAGCGATCCAGCTGGCAAACGACAGTGACTTCGGCCTGGCAGCCAGCGTCTGGACGCGCAGCCGGCGGCGCGGCGAAGCCATGGCTGCGCAGATCAAAGCCGGCACCGTGATGGTGAACGACACGATCTCATGCTTTGGTATTGCCGAAGCGCCACACGGCGGATTCAAGCAAAGCGGCATCGGCCGCACCCACGGCGAGATGGGCTTGCAGGAGATGGTGCAGGCAAAGTATGTCGACGTCGACCTGCTGCCTGGTATTCCCAAGCCGTGGTGGTTCGGTTACGGCAAGCAGTACCAGGAGCAGATGGGCGCCTTCATCGATTTCCTGTTCGCGAACAAGTGGGGAGCGAGGCTGAAGGGGGCAATGCGCTCCAGCGGCCTGATGCGCCGCCGTAATCGAATCTGAATTGAGCGAAAACTTACGCGGCCTTGGGGCGATCGTCGTCGCGCTTGTGTTTGCGGCGCCGCATCAGGATGTCGGCCAGGTCAAGATATTTCTGCACCCAGCCCGGCGATTGCTTCTCGCTTTCTGCATCGAGTTCGGCACGCCGTTCGTCCCGTTCTTTCTCTTTGTCTCTCTTCAGCATAGGGCCCGGAGTAAAAAAGAATGCGCCAGTCGCAGTAATCCTGCGCCGCTCTGGTTAGATGTGCATTCGTCTGTCCAGTTGGCTTGGCCGGATTCGAATAAAGGTGTCCATCCGGCTACTCTCCGCGGCTTTCAGGGCCAATTCGCCCACACCCCTGGGCCGCTTCAAGAAAAATCGGCAGATTCGCCCGGCTTTGGGCGATAATCTCTTGGGAAATCCAACTCTCAGCGGATAGCGTCCGCATACTTGTCGGTGCGTGGGGTGCCGGCATTCCCGATCCCTTGCAGATTTGAAGATCGAGAGTGCAGCTTCCGCGTCTAACTGACCCAGGAGAGGTCGAGCTAGTGTCTGCCAATGTTGCTGAGCTGATTTACGACTGGAACACAATTTTTGCCAGGTCGATGGTGCCCTCTGGCAAGGTCCTGCTGAACGACGAGTCGCTGCGCGATGGCTTACAGTCGCCCTCGGTAAAAGATCCGACCATTGAGGAGAAGATCGAAATCCTCCACCTGATGGAGGCTATCGGCATCAACATGCTCGACATCGGTCTTCCCGGCGCCGGCCCGCGCGCGGTGGCGCATTGCGAAGCCCTGGCCCGCGAAATCGGCAGCGCCAAGTTGAAGATCAAGCCGAACTGCGCGGCGCGTACCCATCAGAACGACATTCGTCCGGTCGCCGAAATCGTCGAGCGCACCGGCGTGCCGATCGAAGCGGCAACATTCATCGGCTCCAGCCCCATCCGTCGCTACACCGAAGATTGGACCGACGACTTCCTCACCCGCACTACCGAGAACGCGGTGAAGTACGCGGTGTCGCTTGGGCTCGACGTAATGTACGTGACCGAAGACACCACGCGGTGCGATCCGGAGACTATCAAGCGGCTTTACACCACGGCGATCAACTTCGGCGCCAAGGCCATCGTGATCTGCGATACCGTCGGGCACGCGACGCCGATGGGCGTGGTCGCGCTGATGCACTTCGTCATCAACGAAGTCGTGAAGCCTTCGGGCGAGAACATTCGCGTGGAGTGGCATGGTCACTGCGATCGCGGATTGGCCGTTGCGAACTCGCTGGCCGCGCTGGTTGCCGGAGCCGAGGTGGTGCATGCGACCGCGAACGGTATTGGCGAGCGCGTGGGCAACACGCAGATGGACCAGATGCTGGTCAACCTGAAGCTGATGGGCATCGAGCCCTGGAAGAGCCAGGATTTGACCAAGCTGAAAGCGTATTGCGAGGCGGTTTCGCGCGCGACCGGCGTGCCCATCCCGAAGAACTATCCCGTGGTGGGCGATGACGCTTTCCGCACCGCAACCGGGGTTCACGCCGCCGCGGTGGTCAAGGCGATTCGCAAGAACGACACCATGCTGGCCGACAGCATCTACTCCGGCGTGCCCTCGAGTTACTTTGGCATGTCGCAGGTGATCGAAGTCGGCCCCATGAGCGGCAAGTCGAACGTGCAATTCTGGCTGGAGCAGCATGGAATTCCCCAGACCAATGAGTTGGTCGACCGGATCTTCCAGCTCGCCAAGGAATCGAACCGCACCCTGACCGACGCCGACATCATGGAGTGCGTGAACGCCATGAACGGCGTGCAGTCGGAGATGGCGTCGTAGTAAAGTGAGCAGGTGCCATATTTATGGCATAATTGGAGAATGAAGCAGGAATCAGTTCGTACCACCGTCGACATCCCGTCGCCGCTGTACCGCAAACTGAGAGAACAAGCGGCGGCTCGCGGAGCGTCGATTCGAGAGCTGGTGCTCGCGGGTGTAGAGAGTGTTCTTCTGGAACCGCACCGCCCTCCCGCGAAGAAAGTGAAGTTCCCGCTCATTGTGGCCAAGGGGCCTAAGGTTCACCTCACGAACGAACAGATTTATGAATACGTTGAATTTCCTTGACGCCAACGTGTGGCTCGCTTTGCTCTGGAATCGCCACGCCCATTCGGAAAGGGCCAGGGGATGGTTCGAGAAAGCGGGGGATCAAGAGTTCTTCTTCTGCCGGGTTACGCAATTAACCGTTATGCGACTGTTGACGACGGAAGCCGTGATGGGTGCTGAAACCCGGACGATGGCCCAAGCATGGGATTTGTGGGATCGAGTCTGGGCCGACAGTAGAATTTCGTTTTTACCCGAGCCCGCAAATATCGAAGCTGAATTTCGGCGCCGTTCACGGGTGCGGAGCCGATCACCCAAGGTGTGGGCCGACGCTTATCTGCTTGCCTTTGCGGGAGTCACGGGCTTGAAACTCGTTACTTTCGACCGAGCCCTGAAGCCGGCTGGCGACTTTGTGTTGGTTCTGTAAATCCAAGCTTCTTTCTTAGAAAATTGTCATCCCGACCGGAGGCGGCGCGGTTTTCGCCGCCGGAGTGGAGGGACCTGCGGTTCGTCGCGCACTGGAATGACTACCGCCGCAGGCAAACCGCAGATCCTCGACTGCGCAACTACGCTGCTCCGCTCAGGATGACAATTCCAAAAGGATTGCATCGGCACGAATGAACTGGTGCACTCGACACGTAACTGTCGAAATTGTCTAGTTAGCCCAATCTCTCCCCGCTCTTCTCCCCACCCCCGCGCCGTATTACCATGGAACTTCTCATGGGCCCGAGTCCTCCAGCACGCGCTTCGTCCGGACAGGCAATCCCGCCAAGTGAATCGCAGCGCGCTCGCTCAGCGCAGCAGCAGGTCGCACGCATTGCCGAGATGCGCCCTGCTCACAACGCCTTCGCCTGGTTCCGCGCCCACGCTCGCGATCTTGAAGACTGGCAGGTGCAGGCAACATCGGTTCCCGCGCCGCCCTGGGGAGAGAGTGCGCGCAGCCTGTGGCTGAGCGACCGTTTCACCGAGCTCGGCCTCGCCGATGTTCATCGCGATGAGCTGGGCAACGTCTTCGGCATTCGTCCGGGCTCCGATCCCACTGCGCCATTCATTGCGCTCAGCGCGCACATCGATACGGTTTTTCCCGCCGACACGCCCATCGTCGTCCGCCGCGACAACGACAAGCTCTACGGCCCCGGCGTTTCCGACAACTCGTCCGGCATTACTGCGTTGCTGGCGATTGCTGGAGCGCTGCAGTCCGCGGGTATCAAGACCAGCGCGCCGGTGCTCTTCATCGGCAACGTCGGCGAGGAGGGCGAAGGCGATCTGCGCGGCATGCGCTACATCTATCAGCAGCCGCGATGGTCGGCGGCCATCGCGTCGCTCATCGTGGTGGACGGCGCGGGAACGGACACGATCATCGCCGAAGGCCTGGGCAGCCGGCGTTATGAAGTCACCGTACGCGGACACGGCGGACATTCGTGGAGCGATTTCGGCGTCGCCAATCCTATCGTAGCTCTCGCGCGCATCATCGACCGCTTCACCCGCACGCCGGTTCCGGTTTCGCCGAAGACAACCTTCAACGTCGGCACCATCTCAGGCGGCACCTCGGTGAACTCGATTCCGGAAATTGCTGCGATGCGCGTCGATACGCGCTCGGCCTCCGTCGACGAACTCGATCGCCTCGAGCGCGCGCTGCACGAAGCCGTCGATCACATTATTCCCGAAGTCACCGGACGCAAGAAGCAGGAGTTGCTGACAGCCGAGGTCCGCATCATCGGCAACCGTCCCGCGGCCGACCTTCCCAGCGAATCGCAGTTGCTGAAGACAATCCGCGCAGTCGACGCCCATCTCGGCAACGCCGCGCGCATTCAGCGCGCTTCCACCGACGCGAACATTCCGCTCTCGCTCGGCCGCGAAGCGATTGCTATCGGCGCGGGCGGCAGCGGCGGCGGAGCTCACACGGTTCACGAATGGTACGATCCCGCCGGACGCGATCTCGGACTGAAGCGCCTTCTGCTGCTGGCGCTCGCTCTGGCCGGGGTGGCCGACGAATGAAGAGTCTCGCAGTACCGCTGATAGCGCTCATGCTCGTTAACGCAAATTCTTTCGCCACTGCCAATTCCTCCAGCAAAGACGCTCCCGACACAATCTTCCTCAACGGCGACATCTACACCGAGGCGACGCCCGCTCGCGCGCAAGCCATGGCCGTGCGCAATGGACGCATCATCGCCGTCGGCTCGAACGATGACATTCGCAAGCTCAAGCAAGACCACACCGAAGTCGTCGACCTCGGCGGCCACTTCGTCATGCCGGGATTCAACGATGCGCACCTGCATCTTGCCGCCGGCGGCTTGCAGTACCTGGAAGTCGACCTGGTCGGTGTGAAGTCGCTGGCTGAGATGCAGCAGCGCATCGCCGATCATGCGAAGACCACGCCGCCGGGGGATTGGGTCATCGGCCGCGGCTGGGACCATACCCTCTGGGCGACGGAGACGCTGCCCACGCGCCAGGAAATGGACGCCGTCACCGGAAATCATGCGGCGATCTTCGTGCGCGTCGATGGCCACATCGGCGTTGCCAACACCGCAGCCCTGAAATACGCAGGCATGCTCGACAAGGTGCCCGATCCGCCGGGAGGCAAGATCGATCGCGACCAGAACGGCGTGGCCACCGGCATTTTGCGCGAGACGGCGAAAGACGCTGTGCTGGCGAAAGTCCCGCGTCCCTCGCTGGAGCAACGGCGACGCGGCATCGAACACGCCCTGGCGGAAGCCGCGCGTGCCGGGCTGACTTCGATACAGGACAACTCCGAGTGGGAAGACTTCCTGGTCTATCAAGATCTCGAGAACGAAGGGAAGCTGACGGCGCGCATCAGCGAATGGCTGATGTTCAATGAGCCGCTCGCGCTGTTGCAGAAGCATCGCGCCGAGCATCCGGCCGAAGATCCCATGCTGCACACCGCAATGCTCAAGGGCTTCATGGACGGCTCTCTGGGCTCGCGCACGGCCGCGCTGATGGCGCCGTACTCCGACGATCCCGGCAACTCGGGCCTGCCGCAATACGATCAAGCCACGCTGAATCGCATGGCCGTCGAGCGCTCGGCCGCCGGATTTCAACTGGGCTTTCACGCCATTGGCGATCGCGCCGCGCAGATGGCGCTCGACGCCTTCGCCGAGGCCGAGCGCGACGCTCAGCAGAACCATCGCGAGCGCGATTTCCGCTTCCGCATCGAGCATGACCAGATCATCGACGCCGGCCAAATCGAGCAGTACAAAAAGCTTGGCGTGATCGCCTCCGTGCAGCCCAATCATCTGCTGACCGACATGCACTGGGCGGTGGAGCGCATCGGCCCGCAGCGTGCCAAGACGTCTTATCCTTGGCGCAGCTTCCTCGATGCCGGCGTGCCAATTTGCTTCGGCACCGACTACCCGGTCGAGCCGCTCACGCCGTTTCGCGGAGTGTACTCGGCGGTCACGCGAAAGAATGAAGCAGGAACACAGGAATATTTTCCCGAGCAGAAGCTGACCATCGAGCAGGCGCTCTCCGCCTACACGACCGGCGCCGCCTACGCGCAGTTCGCCGAGAAGGACAAAGGCAAGCTGGCGCCGGGCATGCTCGCCGACTTCGTTGTCCTCGATCGCGACCTGACGAAGGTTGCGCCACCAGAGATTCTGAAGACGCGCGTTCTGAGGACGGTGGTCGGGGGCAAGAGGGTGTACTCCTCGCAGGATTGAGATAATCAGCCCGGTCTGTACCGCTGGGTAAAAGAGCACGGCTTTAGCCGCTGCACGTGCTCTGATACAAAGCGGGCTTCCCCAAAGTTTTTGCGCAGGCTGTGAAGTCGCGCCCAGATACAAAGCTCACGCCGTTTGAGTTTCAGCAACCTGTGAAAGCGTGCTCCAACCAACTCCCTCGAGCATCCATGCAACCCCGCGCCCGTATTTCCATCCCATACTGTAGGACTGTGAGTAGCAGGCAAATTGCCCCAAGCCGCCGGTTGGATCCATCAGGGCTTGGTGACGAATGGAGTAAGAATTTCGTCTAATAGCGCGAGACCCCGCAGTGCTTCCCCTCATTTCGGCACTCTAAATAGCGGCGACTGTATAATTTTCATTTGCTCTCGATCGTTGGAGGACAGTTAATGGATTCGCAAGCTTCTGGTTTAAGGCAAAGATTCAAGGCCAATCGCTTTGCTTCGACCATGGTGGTCCTGGCGACACTCTCGCTGGGCATCCTGATTGGCACAGTTGTTTCTGGAGCCGTAAAGGGCAAGGAACAGAGTTCGTCATCCGACGCTACGCCGCTGAAGGTGCCCTCGCCCGTCCAGATGTCGAATCAGTTCTCGACCATCGCGCGTCAGCTTGAGCCCACGGTCGTCAACATCAACACCGAGACTTCCATCAAGAACCCGCACATCCGCATGGGACCGGGCGGCCAGGGCCAGGGTCAAGGCCAAGGCCAGCAGAGTCCGGATGATCAGGGTCCCGGCGGCGGCGATGAAGAAAATCCCTTCCAGGATTTCTTTAACCGCTTCTTCGGCGGCCAGGGACAAGGTGGACAGGGCGGCGGCGGCCAGTTCGGCGGCTCGCCCGATATGCGTGAGCGCTCGCTCGGCTCCGGCGTCATCGTCGATCCCAAGGGCTACATCGTCACCAACAATCACGTCGTCGATAAGGCCGACAAAATTCGCGTCAACCTGATGGGCGATCCCGAGACGGTGACCTACCCTGCGACCGTCGTGGGTGTGGATGCAGAGACCGATCTCGCCGTCATCAAGATTGACACCAAAAAGCCGCTGCCTGCGGCGCGCCTCGGCAACTCGGACGCGATGAACGTGGGCGACTGGGTGCTGGCTATCGGCAGCCCCTTCGGCTTGAATGAAACTGTGACCGCCGGCATCATCTCGGCCATCGGCCGCAACATCGTCCCCGGACGCCAGTTCGAATCGTTCATCCAGACCGACGCGGCCATCAACCCCGGCAACTCGGGCGGCCCGCTGGTCAACATGAATGGCGAAATCATCGGCATCAACACCGCTATTTACACCAGCGGAGGCGGCTACCAGGGCGTTGGCTTTGCCATGCCCTCGAACACCGTCGTCAATGTCTACAACCAGCTGATCGGCCCCGACCACAAGGTGATGCGCGGCTCCATCGGCGTGCAATTCAATGCCGTGCCCAATCCCGCGGTCGCGCGCGTGTATGGCGTGAACAGCGGCGTCACCATCGCCAGCGTCACTCCGAACGGACCGGCGGAGAAGGCCGGACTGAAGACGGGTGACACCATCACCTCCGTGAACAACAAGCCGGTGAAGAACGGCGACGAGCTGGTGGCTGAGATCTCGGCGTTGAAGCCGGGCACCCAAGCCAAGCTGGGCTATGTTCGCAGCGGCAAGGAGAACACGGTGGAAGTGACCATCGCCGATCGCGCCAAGTTGTTTGCCGCCCGGCTCGGTGGCGAGCAGCAGGAAGGCCAGGAAGGCCAGCCGCAGGAGAGCAAGTTCGGCCTGACGGTGAAGGGCATTACGCAGGACATGGCCAACCGCTACAGCCTGCCGAACACCAAGGGCGTGATTGTTCAGGACGTCAAACCGGACGGCTTCGGCGATACTGCCGGGCTGAGCCGCGGCGACGTGATCCTGGAAATCAACAAGCAGCCGGTGAACGGAGAAGACGATTTCCGCCGCATCGAGTCGCAGACCAAGAGCGGTCAGGATGTAGTCTTCCTGGTCCGTCCGCGGGGCAGCCGTGACAACAGCACAGTGTTCATGGGTGGAACGCTGCCGTAACCAAAAGGTACTCTGGTTGATCCGGAGGAGTAACTAACGAGGAATCCCGGGAGCGGCGCTGCTGCATCTGAGGTGCAAAGAAGATGCTCGGCGCCGTTCCTGTTTCATTTTGGGACTCCTGGGTCATTTTTCTTGTTCCCCTCGTCATTAAAGTTTCTTTACAATAGGGGGACAAACACGTGCAATTCATAAACTTGCCAGAGAGGTGGTCGTTGCCTATCGGTTATCGTGTTCTTCAAAGTGTCGGCGTTGGGGTGGTGGCACTGGGGCTGGTTACAGCGGCCTCGGCGGCTACTAGCACCCAGACAAAATCGAAACACGGGCATCACAGCTCCTCTAGCCATTACTCCAAACATTTTGCGAAGACGACCTCCCGCTCCCACGGGCAGCGGACGATCGACGAGGAGCGCACCCTGGAGATCCAGAACGCGCTGATTCGAGAGCACTACCTGAACGGCGAGGCGACCGGTGTCTGGGATCAGTCTTCCAAGGACGCCATGCTGAAGTACCAGGCCGATAACGGCTGGCAGACCAAGATCACCCCTGACTCTCGGGCGCTGATCAAGCTGGGCCTTGGGCCGGACCACAAGGGCCTGCTGAACCCGGAGACAGCCAATATCCCTTCGCCGCATGAGCTGGGCGTCGATAACGCGACGCAGCCCGGCGGAGCCGCCGACTCGCAGTAACCTAGTATCGGATTACTAACAGGGGCACGGGAAACCGTGCCCTTCGTGTTTGTGCCCGTTGGGCTGTGGGCTGTGGCCATCAGCTATGAGCCAAAAGCTCCACTCATGAATTTTCATCAGGACGAGCGCTTCCGTGTATGCGTGAGAACCAGGTATTGGTGTCCGCAGTGGAGTAAGAGTCTGGAAAGATCGGAGCGCCACAGGCGCGTGCCATGACAGCCCAGCATGAAGCGGAGCGGAATGCTGGGTCGGATGGGAGAAGTGCGTCGAGTCCCTCGGGGACGCCAGGGCTCTCAGGCAGACTCTTTCAGCCCGGGGAGGGATCTGCTTTTCGCCTGCGAGGCCGAGATGGTGATCGCGTCACCGCGCCGGCCGTCTGCATTGTGGTACTCTCGCCGCTGACTTACGTGAGGTCGACCGATGAGCCAGGCGGAACACAATCTCCGGATCAACTACGTCGAATTTCCTGCTACCGACATCGAAGCCACCAAGCGGTTCTATAGCGAGGTCTTCGGGTGGACGTTTCAGGACTACGGCCCTGACTACACCAGCTTCCACGACGGCTCTCTCGCCGGCGGCTTCTCCAGGGAAGCCGAGGCGGTGGGCGCGGAAGGCGGGAAGACGCGCGGCCCGCTGGTCGTGATCTATGCCACCTCGCTGGAAGATGTCTACGCGAAGGTAAAGGCCGCGGGCGGAAGAATCGTGCGCGAGACCTTCGGCTTCCCTGGCGGCCGCCGTTTCCATTTCGCCGACCCGAACAACAACGAGCTCTCTGTCTGGAGCGAGTAAGCAGTTTTTGGACGGGCGCAGGTTGCTTCTTCGCTGTCTCATCCTGAGCGGAGTGTCCGCCCTGTTTTTCGGGCCGCTGCGGTTGCGGCTCGGCGGACGCGGAGTCGAAGGACGCCTATTCCCGCGGGATCTTTCAAGGTATAGCAGTCCTTCGACTGCGTTCGTACGCTGCGCGTTTTCTCTGCGCTCAGCATGACAGTCAAAACAAGGAGCTCGTTTAAGATCCCCGTCACCGGCCCCGCGACACTTCTCAACCGCGATATCATCTAACTTCTCTGTGCCGCGTCCGAACTCCACAACCCTGACAGCTCCGGAAACCTCTGCCTGGAAATTTGCGCTGCGCGCCTTGCGCTACCGCAATTATCGCCTCTTCTTCGGCGGGCAGAGCATCTCGCTCATCGGCACCTGGATGACGCGCATTGCGACCAGCTGGCTGGTCTACCGGCTGACGCACTCCGCCTTCCTGCTGGGCGTCGCCGGCTTTTCGTTGCAAATCCCGATCCTGCTGCTCGGCCCGTTCGCCGGCGTCTGGGTTGATCGCCTCGACCGCCACCGCGTGCTGGTCATCACCCAGGTGCTCTCGATGATCCAGTCGTTCTGGCTGGCCGTGCTGGCGCTCAGCGGACGCATCACGGTCAAGGAGATCATCGCCCTCAGCCTGTTGCAGGGCGCGATCAATGCCTTCGACATGCCCGCGCGCCAAGCGTTCGTCGTGCAGATGGTGGAAGACCGCGCCGACCTCAGCAATGCCATCGCGCTCAACTCGTCGATGGTGAACGGCGCGCGCCTGATCGGGCCGTCGCTGGCCGGCATCATCATCGCGGCCTTCGGCGAGGGCTACTGCTTCCTCATCGACGGCTTCAGCTACATCGCGGTGATCATTTCGCTGCTGTTGATGCATATCTCGCAGCAGCCTGTGCGCCCCCGAGAAAGCGATGTGCTGCACGAATTGAGAGACGGCTGGAACTACGTCACTCACTTCGCGCCCATTCGCTCGATCCTGCTACTGCTCGCGCTGATCAGCCTGGTCGGCATGCCGTACACCGTGCTGATGCCGATCTTCGCCGCCAAAGTGCTGCACGGCGGCGCCCACACCCTGGGCTTCCTGATGGCGGCCTCCGGAGTGGGCGCGTTGGTGGGCGCGCTGGTGCTGGCGACGCGACGCTCGGTGGTCGGCCTGGGCAGGGTGATCGCGATGACCGCCGCCGGCTTCGGCGCCGGACTGATCGCCTTCGCCAGCTCGCGCTGGTTGCTGCTGTCGCTGGGGCTGCTGATGGTCACCGGCTTCTGCATGATGACGCAGATGGCGTCGACTAATACCATCCTGCAAACCATTGTCGAAGAGGACAAGCGCGGGCGCGTGATGAGTTTTTACAGCATGGCGTTTCAGGGCGCGGCGCCCTTCGGCAGCCTGATCGCCGGCGCCGCGGCCGCGCGCATCGGTGCGCCGCACACGCTGATGATTGGTGGCAGCCTGTGCGTCGTCGGCGCAGTGTGGTTCTCGACCGAGCTGCCGAAAATTCGCGCCATCGTTAGGCCAATCTATCGCAAGATGGGCATCATTCCGGAAGTTGCCGCGGGGATGGAGGCAGCGGCGTTGCTGAAGCACGAGGAGTGAGTGCGTAGGTTGTCATCACGAACGCCTGTTCGGCGCGAGGGATCTGCTTTCCTCGCATGAAAAGCAGATTCCTCGTCGATCTGAGGCCTCCTCCTGATGACAACGGAATTGCAGGATTGAAGGCCTCCATTGGAAATTGTCATCCTGAGCGCAGGTGCGCTGGGGTTGCGCGCCGGAGTCGAAGGATCTGCGGTTTGTCGGCAGCGGAATGAACTTCCACCGCAGGCCAACAACAGCGCGAAGCGTGACACAATCGTAGCGCCCAGCACGTGAGTGCTGGGATAAAGTTCCAAGAATATGCGTGTCCCTTCAGGGACGACACAGTTTGGGCCGTCCTTCAGACTCGGCCCAATTTGTGAACGCATACCCACGACTAACGTCGCGGGCTACGTTTGTGGCGCACTTCGTACTTTTTCCGGCTGCCGCAGGTCGCGCGCCTTTCGAGACCTGGGAGCAAACGTCTGAAGCGGAGCGAAATGCCCGGTTTCGAATGGTCTCGGATCCTCCCGGGTCTCGGACATCGCGAGACCTGGGGCACCCGTCATTCCTCATCGCACCACCTGCCGCGGATACACCAGCCGCGCCTCCTTGTCGTAGCTCATCTTGGCCGTGTGAACGTTGTAGTCCGTCTTGGGCAGCAGCGCCGTCAGGGTGAACACCTTGAAGCTGTCGCCGGTAATTTCCGAGCGGCGGAAGACGCCTGCTTCCGTCTCGACGATCTCGCGGCTGCCTGACATCTGCTCCAAAAACTCCTGCGCTTCTTTCTGATCGACGTGGTCCTTCGTGCTCGCCGTGGTCAATGACTCGGCTGCGTAGGAGCGGACCAGCTTTTCCCAGTAGCGCACCAGCAAATCATTGCCGGCGAACACATCGGCCCACACCAGCTGGCCGTTGACCGCGACTACCACGCCCTTCGCTCCCGTCTTGCGCAGCTCGCCGATGATGCTCGAGTAGCTGCCGGCGACGCTGTCGATTTGTGCCTGGACGACAGGCGATGCCATAGTTCTTGCGTAGGACGTCGTGCCACGGGCCTCGGCCAGATCAGCGCGGTCTGCCTGCATCAGTGGAGAAGCCGCCGTCACCTCGACGGCCGACTGCCGCGCCGCCGCTACCTGGTCCCACACCTGCTGCTGATTTTTCGCGGCCATTGCCGGCATGCGCACGCTGGGCTGCGCCATCTGCGACTTCATGCTGGAGAACTGGTCGCTGCGCGAAACCCAGCGTCCGTGCTCGACGCAGAACACCGACAGGTCGATGGGATCGGAGTGCGCGGGCACCAGGCGATCGGCGCCGATCACGCGGTCCTGCTTGCCGCCGGTGACGATTTCGCCGGCCAGCAGCAGCAACGTGCGATCGGAGTTATTGACCAGCACCAGTCGATTGACCTCGGCGGTCGAGCCGTGGCTGACTGGCTGCCCGCGGCGGATGAGCCCGCGCAGAGCGCCCTGCTCGGTGATGATGACCGAACCGGCCTTCACGCCTTCGTCGAGCGTGAGCAGATGCGAAGTGTCGTAATCGGAGCCGCCGACGACGGGGAAGATCGTCAGGTTGCCGTGCGTGATGGGTGAGAGTACATGCAAGTTGTCGTGGGTCGTACCCGAGACGCCCGCGATGACGCTGGACATAGCGAAAGCCAGCGATGCCAGGAACGAGTGATTCATGGGTGACCTCCTGAGACGGGTCGCGTCTCTGGCAGAGGAACGCTGGCCCATGTCTTTCTTGCAGGCAAATTGATAGGATTCGCACATATGGGGTCCGCGCCCAGCTCGCAACCCGGATCGGCGCCCTCTGCGGCGGTGCAGGCCTTTGCGGTCGCGCACTATGCCGAGTGCGGAGCGGAGGCGCTGGGCATCGACGTGGCGGGGCTGGCGGCACTTCTGGCCGACGTCTTCTCACACCGCGGTGCGGGCAGCGAAACCGAACTCGCCTTGCAGACGTTGCATCTCGAAGAGCTGGTGCTGGCGCGGGCGTGCGTCGCCGGGAATGAGCGCGCGTGGGAAGTTTTCCTGACGCGTTATCGCGAGCCGATGTACGACGCTGCTTACAAAATTGCGCGCGACGAAGCCACCGGCCGCGCTCTGGCTGACTCGCTCTACGCCGAGTTGTATGGGCTCACCGAGCGCGACGAGGTTCGCGTCTCTAAGCTGCAGTACTACCTTGGGCGCGGGTCGCTGGTGGGATGGCTGCGCACGGTGCTGGCGCAGGCGTACGTCAATCAGTACCGGCGCACCAAGCGCGAGACCAGCCTGGAAGGTGCCGTCGAAGAGGGCAAGCAGTTTGCCGCGCGCGAGTCGGTGGAGCAGTTGGCGGTCGATGCGCGGGTTGAGAGCGCAGCGGCGGCGGAGTTGGCGGCGCTCGATGCCGATGAGCGATTCGTGCTGGCCGCCTACTTCATCGATCGGCACACGCTGGCGGAGATTGCGAGAGTGATGGGCGTGCACGAGTCGACCATCAGCCGCAAGCTGGATCGCGCCACCACTGGGCTGCACAAACGCATTCGCAAGCGGCTGATGACTGAAGGCATGTCGGCGCGGCAGGCCGATGAGGCGATGCAGGATGCCGATGTACGCGATTTGAATGTGAATGTGAACGAAAGTTTAGGGCAAGAACGCGACCGTTGGGCGTTCTTTAAGAAGAGCGGGGAAGAAGGATGAGCGAAGGACTTCCAAAGTCGGCGCGCGATGTTCTGGCGAAGCAGACCGCGGCGGGCCCGGGGTCCCCGGAGCGCCCGGATTTGGCGCTCTGGGGTGGGGATGCTCATCCGTCTCCCGATCTGCTGAACGCTTTCGTCGAGCAGTCACTGAGCGATGACGAGAACGGCGTCGTGCTCGGTCACCTTGCTTCGTGCAGCGAGTGTCGTGAAGTTATTTTTCTGACCAGCGGGGTAGCCGAAGAAGAGCTGCTGGCATTGGTGAGGCAACTCCCGGAACTGATGGCTGCACGCACGCCAGCGAAGGTACTTCGCGTGCGGCCGGCAGCGGCGCCGCCGCAAGACGGGATGCAGCCAGGCACCAAGCCTCGACGGCAAGCGCCGCGCCGCTGGTGGAAGTGGGCGGTGCCGGCACTCGCAGCGGTCGTTGTTGTGGGTATCGCGGTGCTCGAGCGCGACAACCTCCGCGAGATGATGAGCCCGCCTCCGCAACAGATGGCTAAGGTGGAACGACCGCTGGTTCCTCTCAGCCAGCCGAATACACCAGCCGCAAATCCACAGTCCCACGCCGAAGTCGCACAAAACCAGCCTGCCGTTGCAGATAATGAAAATGCCTTGAAGCTGCCGCCTGCGCAGAAGAAAGAATTGGCGGAGCGTGATCAGCTTGCCAAGCAGCAGCAAGCCGAAACAACGCGGCGGGAGCAGGCAGAGCTTTCCTCAAAGCTGGATCTTCCCAAAGACAAGAGACCGGGCACATCCGCAGAACTGGCAGCCGGTGCACCCAAGCCTGCCGCGCCGGCGGGCGCCGCAGCTTCGCCACCTTCCCAAACAACGGTTGAGGTGACGTCGGCCGCGCCTTTGATTCAGGCCGACAATGCCGATCTCTCAACTGCGGATTCTTTCAAACCGAATTCGCTGGCGAAGTCGGCGATGCCGAGCAACAGTGCGGCCGGCGTGGTTGGAGCTTTGCAGACGCAGCGCGCCGCTCCCACGCACTGGCGCATCAGCAGCGATGGCCACGTTGAGCACACGGTCGGCCCGAGCACATGGGAGCGCGTGATGTCGGCTGAGCCGGTGACTTTCCACGTGGTCGCGACGGTTGGGCAGAATGTCTGGGCTGGTGGCAGCGATGGGGCGCTGTACCACTCCGCCGACGGCGGCCACGAGTGGAATCGGGTAGCGCTCGCCAGCGAGCAGGGCACGATCAAGACCATCCACTTCAACAACGCGCAGCAGGGCAGCCTGACCACCGAAGCTGGTACGGTGTGGACTACCTCGGACGGCGGCGCGACCTGGACTAGGCAGTAGAGGTTTTCACCACAGAGACACAGAGGCACAGAGTGTTTTTTAGTATTCCTCTGTGTCTCAGTGCCTCTGTGGTTCATTTACATCTCCTATTTTCATGCCGCCGATTATCCGGTATGCTTCGCAGGTTCCCTTTCATCGCCCATTCACATTCAGGAGCACAGCATGGCCAAGGCCACTTCCAATAAGAAGAAAACTGCTTCGAGCGCATCGCAAGAGGTTGTGCATCCACCGGCGCCGGGCCCGCGCACACTGGCTATCGATATTGGTGGCACCGGCATCAAGACCATGCTTCTCGACGAAGCGGGCAAGGCGCTGAGCGATCGCTTGCGTGCGAAGACGCCGAATCCCGCGACTCCGAAGGCGATCTCCGCCATCATCGGCGACTTCGCCAAGCAGTTGGGCGAGTTCGATCGCGTCTCCATCGGATTTCCGGGCGTCATCAAGAGAGGCGTGGTTTACACCGCCGCCAATCTCGACCGGAAGTGGATCAAGTACGACTTTGCCGGCAATCTGTCGGAGCAGCTGCGCAAGCCGGTGCGCGTGGCCAATGACGCGGTCGTGCAGGGACTCGGCGCAGTCAGCGGAATCGGAGTGGAGTTAGTGATTACGCTGGGCACGGGCATGGGTGCGGCGCTGTATCTCGACGGCCGGCCAATCCCGTCGCTGGAGATGGGGCACCATCCGTTCCGCAACGGCAAGACCTACGAGGACACGCTTGGCCGACGCGCGCTGGCCAAAGAGGGGCGCAAGAAATGGAACAAGCGGCTGGGCGAGGCCATCGATCAGCTTTATCGGCTGTTCTATTACGACAGGCTGTACCTCGGCGGCGGCAATGCCGCGAAGATCACCATCGACGTGCCGAAGAACGCGTCGATCATTTCGAACCAGGACGGCATTCTGGGCGGAATCAAGTTGTGGGAGCGGAATTTGGATGATCTGAGACAGTAAGCCGCGAGCTACGAGCTGCGAGCCATGAGCCAAGAGCCACGAACTGAAAAGTAAATCCTGCCGATAGGCGGAATTTCCGTTGGCGACCAGGCAAAAGCAAAATCCCGCCGCCAGGCGGGATGAAACCTCTTCAGCCCGGAGCGGGAGCTCCGGGTAACGTACATCATTCTAGAGCTGAGCCCCTTCAGGGGCGACACCTGCCCGGGCGGCATTCAACATTGCCGTGAATTCTTCGTCGAATGTTTTCTTCGAATGATGCGCCGCTTGATTGTCGATGTATCGCTTCACGGCTGCCACATTCGATGGGCTGACGCTGAATGCGCCGTAACCTTCCTGCCAGGTGAATAACCTTGAATGCTCTCGCATCATGCGGCTGGAATTCGCCTTCAAAGTACGGACCGCATCGCCGATGGCGAGATCCACCGGAAGCATGACAAGCATGTGGACGTGATTTTCCGTCCCGCCGATCGCGATGGTACGCAGGCGATGATTGCGGGCGATCCCGGCAAGATAGTTCCATAACCGCGGTTGAATTTGCACCGGAATAGTTTACGTGCGTTGTTTGGTGGCAAAGACGATGTGGTAGATGGAACAGACGTGGCTGTGGGACATGTGTGTGCCGCCCCTAAGGAGGCTCTCACCTCAATTGTGTCTCGAGTACCCAGAGCTGCCGCTTTGGGCTGAGGAGGTTTCATCCCGTCTGGCGCCGGGATTAGAAACGGATTTCCTGCCGCATGAGGAGCGCGAAGAAATACATTATCGTTGCCACGTAGCTCTTGGAGGTGATGGGAGACACATGCTGATGTTCAGGGATTCTGTCGCCCCTGAAGGGGCTCAAGAATCAACTTTAAAAGGCCAGAGTCCCCAGAGCTCCCGCTCTGGGCTGAAGAGGTTTCATCCCGCCTGCGGCGGGATTGTAATTGCTAATTGCTAATTGCTAATTGCTAATTGCTGCTCTTCAGCACAGCTTCCCGTGCATCGACGTGTACTGTAATCCGATCTCGCCGCACGAACATTGGTCCACCGAATACACGATGCACGAATCGAAGGGGCGCGAGTACACGTGCAGGCTGACGGCGCGCTCGTTCCATTCGCGCGGGTTGCTCACGTCGTGTACCGGGTTGAGCGGGTCGACGGCGACCGGGTTCTCGACGTTGATAATGGCGGTGTCGGTTGGCTGGATGTTGCAGTGATGCGCCGCGAGATCTTCTTCCAGCAGCTTGTAGTTCTGCACCAGCAGGCGACCCATGGGCGCAGCCATCCAGCAGTTCTGTCCCTTGTGGTTGTGGATGGAGCTCTTCATGCCGGGCTCCCAGCACAGCGCCAGCAACTCGTACAGCTCGGTCTTGTCGATGAGGTTGCGAGTGTAGTGCTGCGGGTTCCAGAAGAGATAGGGCTGCAGCGTTTCCGGATCGATGTGGGTGGCGCGGATGTAATCCAGCGTGCCTTCGACGCCGGTAAAATCGCTTTCCTTCAATTTCTGCAGCCCACCGACGAATTCGTCGATGGAAACCGTCTGCGCGGTTTTTTGCGGGGCGATGGCCATACTCTCTCCTTTGAGGACAAACGGGGGACAAAGCGCTCATTCTAACCCAGTTTCCGCAGTTCCGGGATGTGAACTGCGGGTGAGGGTTTATCCAGCTCTGCAAAATGTTTGTAACTTATTCAGGGTAGCGGAAATCCAATGCGCCACGTTGCGGTTCCAAGCATATAATGAGCCCAATCTTTAGCCGTTGTGGCTCAGTAAGCGGGCCTTATAACAGCCGTTGTGGTTCAGCGTTTTGGGCACTGGAGTTTCCCCATGAAGTCACATGCTCTCGCAGCTGTGATCGCGGTGCTGCTGATGGCAAGCGTCGTACCGGCGCTGGCACAAAACAACACGCAGTCGCAAACGTCGCCTACGTCTACACAAGCTCCCGTCAACTCCAGCGCAACTTCTCAACCGGCAGCCACCGACAACACGCCCCCGTCTCCGGTGGACGATTCCGCGAACACTGCGGCCACGGCAACTGCGCCGAAGGAAACGCACAACAAAAACATCAACGACATCGACGACATCGGCAACCGCAAGGTGGGCAACCCCGGCAAGAGCATGGGCGACTGGTACGGGATCGATACCGACGTCAAGATCGGCAAGCAGTACGCCATGATGATCGAGTCGAACGCCCGCATGATCCAGGATCCGGTCATCGTCGAATACGTCAATCGCGTCGGTCAGAACCTGGTGCGTAATTCCGATGCGAAGGTGCCGTTCACGATCAAGGTCATCGACTCCGATGACGTCAATGCCTTCGCGCTGCCCGGCGGATTTTTCTACGTCAACAGCGGCCTGATTCTCGCCGCCGACAACGAAGCCGAACTGGCCGGCGTGATGGCGCATGAGATCGCGCACGTTGCCGCCCGCCATCAGACGCGCCAGATGACGCGCTCCAACTATGTGCAGTTTGCGACCATCCCGCTGATCTTTGTGAACAGCTGGGGTATCTATGAAGCGGCCAACGCGGCGATGAGCCTGGCTATCCCGATCACCTTCATGAAGTTTCAGCGCGGCTTTGAGAGCGAAGCTGACTACCTTGGACTGCAATACATGTACAAGGCGGGCTACGATCCGCAGGCGTTCATCGATTTCTTCGAGAAGATCAAGGCCTTGGAGAAAACGAAGCCGAACCTGCTGTCGAAGACGTTCTCCAGCCATCCGCCGACGCCCGATCGCATCCTGAAGAGCCAGGAAGAAATTCGCAACGTGCTGCCGCCGCGGCCGGAGTACATTGTCGACACCTCGGAGTTCGACCAGACCAAGGCGCGACTGGCGGCCTTGGAAAATCGCAAGAAGGTCCTGCCGAAGGACGGCACCGACAAGCCCACGCTACGCCAAACCGAAACTGCGAAGAACGGCAATACCGATGGAAATGGCAACGGGAATGGCAATGGCGACGATCGTCCGACACTGTCTCGCCGCGATGACGACTACACCGCGTCCGTGACGAGTCCTGGGCAGTTGTAGGAACGCAGTTCGCGCATCACTTTTCGCCGGAGGCCGGGTTGATGCCCGGCCTTTTTCTATACGGCGAAGCGTGCAGCGGCGGACCTGGATCACGGAACGAGACTGTTGTTCCCCCACGTTTCGAAAGACGCCAGCCCTGGCGCACCCGGCTGTGACGGAAAGAGTTTTTCATCGGGCTCGTCTTGTTTGTTGTCCTTGTCTTTTCCCCAAGTCCAGTAAAGGCCGAGATAGGCGTAGTTCTCCGTTTGTCCAGCGACAGAATGCCCATAAGCAAATAGGAATTGTTGGCCGGGATGCGCTTTGAAATGGTAGTACCCGCCGGCATCGAGCATGGTGGACGACTCGGTTTGTGGCGCCGCGGGCCCTTCGCGCCCATGCGCGAAAATTTCTGCGCCCAACTCAAGCCTTTCATTCAATTTCTTTTTCACCAGCCAACCGGTGTAGGGAAAGTTGCGATATCCGATTTGCGGCACGACCTGGTAACCCGCACCTCCATCGAAGGTCCAGTCTCCGATGTTCTTTTGCAGCCAGATTGGCAGCTTGTACCAGACCTTGCCAACGCCCAGCCCCTTCGCCGCATTGCCGGTAGGCATTTCAAACATGGTGAAAGCGCCGATCTGGGGCACGTGTTTGCTCTCTTTGATGAAAGCGATCTTGGTGCCCAGTTCCATGTCGGCTAGACCGAAGACCGTTGGTCCGGTTCCGCTGGGCAGATAAATGGGATTGTTGGAAGGTGCAGCGACACCCCAGGGCAAGATCGCATGCAACTGCAGCCGGGGCAGAGCTCCCCAATTGAACTCGAAGGCGGGACCAACGGAATCCATCTCCACCGGCGTTCCATCGGCCGCGCCAAAGACGTAGAACTCGTAATGATGCAGGTCCACGGGTACGGGATCGTCGGTTTGATAGGGTGGCCCCTGTGCCCACGCAGATGCAGTGAGACAGATGAACAGCAATCCGAACAGCCCAGCGAATCGAGCGTTTGACATGATGTCAGTTCACAAGCCGATGCTGCCGCTGCCATTTATCCCAGCGCGTATCCCTAAGGCAGCGGCCGAGTACCAGAGCTTTTCAGTTCGAACACCGGATAGTCTGCTGCGATGTCGGCGAAGGCTTCAACATCGGAGCCGGCGGCGATGGGGAAGTATCGCTGCACCTCGGCTTTGAAGCCTTCGAGATAGGCTTTCAACAGAGGAGCCTTCTCGCCGTCGACGATTGGGACGACGCGGAAGGTCTGGTGAAAGCTGCCGCGCTTGAGCGAAACTTCGCCGGCGGCTTGGGCGTTGCGGACCCACTGCGTATTGCCGCGAGGCGCGACCAGGTATCGCTTGCCATTCATCTCCAGCAGGTCGATGGGGTTGGAGTAGAGTTTGCCGGAGGTGCGTCCGCGCACTTCAAGGAGATAGTTGTGTTTGAATCCGATGCCCAGCCCTACCAGGAATCCGAAGCATCGATTGAACAGGCGCTCAACCGCCGTGGGCTGGCGAAAAGCGGGGGCGCCACTGCTAACTGACATCGAACTATTGTAAATAGTTTTTCCGGAACGTTGGTCGTTTCAGGAACTCGCGCCAGCTCTGGATGACGGCGTAGCGGAAATTTGCTTTGCCTTTGAAGGCACAGTCTGGTATTGTCCGCGGCAAGTCACAACGGAGCTGTTGGGTGGACGCAGCCCATTCGTGCCGCTCCGAACTCAGGGAGGTCTGAATGGCATTTTGTGCAAACTGCGGTACGCAAGTTGCGGACAATGCCGCATTCTGTCCAAGCTGCGGCAAAGCTGTGGGACAAGCGAGTGGTGGGCCGGCGGTTGCGGCTCAACCCGCGCCTCAGCCACCGCCGCCCCTAGCGCCGCCGGTCGCGGCCAATACCACGGCAACTGGCGCGCCCCTGGCCGAGAACGTCGCCGGGATGCTCGCCTATTTCACTATCATTCCCGCCATCGTGTTCCTGCTGATCGAGCCGTATAACCGGAATCGGTTTGTGCGCTTTCATTGCTTCCAGTGCCTGTTCACGGCCGCAGCGCTGATCGTGATACACATTGCACTGTCGATCATCGGGTACGCCATGCCGCTGCTGATACTGCCGGTCTATATGCTGCTGGGCCTGGCGGAACTGGTCCTCTGGATTCTGCTGGTGGTGAAGGCATACCAGGGCGTGATGTTCAAGCTGCCCATTGTCGGTGACCTCGCGGAAAAGCAGGCCGGGGCATAGAAATCTGTAAGGCCAGACGAGCGGGGCCTCTGGGCTCCGCTTTTGTTTTGCGGCGACAAAGATTCACCACGGAGGCACGGAGGACACGGAGTTTTTCTGGTCTCTGTAGTTCATTCAGGATGAAGTAGCGTGGATGCACACATATCCATAGCGACGCTGCTGCAGCACCTGCTCTTCGTGTTCCTGCTGGTGATCGCGCCGGCATGGGATTACTACGACACGCGGCGGCTGAAGCAGAACCCTGCGTCAGACAAGAAGCTGGCATACTACAGGACGCTTTGCATCTGGCTGTGGATTGCGGCGCTCGTTGCGTGCGTTACCGCCGGCTGGCGGTCGATCTTCACCATTGCTCCTGGTGAGTCCGCAGCATGGATGCTGAAGCACGCGTGGGCGTACTACGCTGTGGGAACGGTGATCGCTCTGTTCACCGCGGTGATTGTGCTGCCCTACGTGACCGTGCTGTGGAAGCGGGTGACCAGCAAGCCGCGCAAATATGCATCGGCTGAGCTGATGCAGAAGCTGTCGTATGCGTACCTGTTTCCGAAAACGCGAGACGAGCGGCGCTGGTGGGTGGTCGTCGGGTTGACGGCCGGTATATGCGAAGAGATTGCGTTTCGCGGATTCCTGCTGCACTACTTGACCTCATTGTGGGGACTCGGCCTGGTGCTCGCGATCGTGGTGTCGTGCCTGGTGTTTGGGCTGCAGCATCTTTACCAAGGGGCAAAAGGCGTGGTTGCTACGGCGCTGATAGGAGCTCTCTTCGCTTTGTTGTTTGTGTTGAGCGGGAGCTTGGTGCTGCCGATCATCCTGCATGCTGCGACCGATCTGCGGCTGCTGGTGATTTTGCCGCCGGAAAAGCAGGCTGCCGTCCCTGGAGGAACTCAGATCTAAGAATGAATAGCCGATCGGCACGACGGAACAGCTGCTGAAAAGTCAAAAGCAGATCTCTCCTCGGGTTAGAGATTCTGCGTGAGCACCCTATCGTCCCCGAGGGACTCGACGCGTTTCGCCCATCTGACCCAGCATTCCGCTGCGCTTCATGCTGGGCTGTCATGGCACGCGCCGGTGGCGCTCTGATCTTTCCAGACCCTTACTCCACCGCGGACCGACACCTGGTTCTCACGCATACACGGAAGGCCTTGTCGTGAGGACAAATCTAAGAGACTAGCGGTGCACATAAAGGCGCCCCTTCAAACGCTTTGACGCGGACTTTCCGGCAGCCTGAAATCGTGCACTAAGACAAAGCAGTTTCTCCCCCCCAAAATCCTCCGTGACCTCCGTGCCTCCGTGGTGAAAAAATCCGGCGCGGCGCTCTGATCCTTCCCGTAGTAACCCCTGCCGCGTGGTGATTTTCATTTCCGTCGTCTATACTGAACAGCTTTGCCGTTGCACGGAGTCCCTCAACGAGCACCGATGTTGTGCTGATTGGGTTGATTTGGGGAAAGGGGTCTGTGAGGATCAAGGTCTTTTATCACGACAAGTGTTTTGACGGGGCCTGTTCGGCGGCGCTGTTCACGCGCTTCTATCGCGAGCGCATCCGCGAGCAGGCGGAGTTCGAGTACCAGGGTTTGGTGCATCGCGCGGGTTCGCTCTTCGACGAATCCGACTTTACCGGTGACGAGAACGCCATCGTCGACTTCAAGTATTCGGCATCGCCGCGCATCACCTGGTGGTTCGACCATCACCAGAGCGCCTTCCTCACGGCGGCGGACGCAGAGCACTTCGAGCAGCAGCAGAGCAACACGAAGTTCTACGATCCGGATTTCCGCTCGTGCACGAAGTTCATTGCCACCGTCACCGAGCAGCGCTTCGGCTTCAATCCTGCGCCGCTGACCGACACCATCGAGTGGGCCGACATCATCGACGGCGCGCTCTATGACGATGCCAAGACGGCGGTCGAGATGAAAGCGCCGGCGTCGCGGCTGACTATGCTCATCGAGTCGAACCAGGACCCGCAGTTCATTCCCTTGCTGATCCCCAAGCTCGCTTATAAGCCGCTGAGCGAGATCCTCCAGGAGCCCGCCATCGCCGAGCGGCTGCCGGCGCTGCTGGAGCGCCATCGCCGCTCGATCGAGATCGTGCGCGAACGCGCCGAGTGCAAAGATGGCGTCATCTTCTTCGACGTGACCGATTACGATCTCGAAGGCTACAACAAGTTCGTTCCGTATTACCTGCATCCCGAGGGCGTGTACAGCGTTGGGTTGAGCAAGAGCAGTTTTCGCACGAAAGTTTCGGTGGGCTCGAGTCCGTGGACGACGGCGACCTACATGGAGAACCTGGCGAAAATTTGCGAGCGCTACGGCGGCGGCGGACATGCGCGCGTGGGAGCGATTTCGTTCCAGCCGAACCGCTTCGACGAAGCGCGCAAAGCGGCGGAAGAGATTGTTGAGGAGCTGAGGGCGAGTTATCGCAAGCATGGGGGATAGAAGGATTCACCACGGAGAACACGGAGCGCACGGAGATATGAGAATAAAATTCTCCGTGAGCTCCGTGTTCTTCGTGGTGGAAAAACCGCCGGGCATCCTGCCGGGATAGGGGTCCTTCGACTGCGTTCGAGCGCAAGCGCTCTCACTCCGCTCAGGATGACAACCAGGAATCAGAGCTGGTGCTCAGAATGACACGTTTTTCTCTGTGTCTCTGTGCCTCTGTGGTGAAAACGAACTTTCACTGCTGCGTCGCGCTTACTGCGATTACGCGGCCGGTGCGCGGTGCTGCGCTGGCCTCTTCTGCCGTTTGCAGCAGCGCCCAGTCGTTCTGAAAATCGGGCCACAGCTCGCGATGCTTGCTATTCACCGAGAGCAGAGCGCTGGTTCGCGCCAGCAGAACCTGCATCGCCAGGACGTGGTCTGAGCCTGGGTCGAAGATGTTGTCGGCGCTCAAGCCGACCCGGCGCACGCCAGCCTCGTCATTGACTTCCAGCCACGGCTGCTCGCGATCGTCGAGATACATCCGGCTGTGCCCCTGCAAATCGCGAAAGACGCTTCGGACCTGGCGCTCGTGGGTGAAGACGCCGTCGGCGACGGCCGTGTGCAGTATTTCCTCGAAGTGCTCGCGATACTGCTGCCATTGCGCGTTGGTGCCGATGTGACTTTGCTCTTCCGCCTTCAGTTGCTGCTTCAGCTCTTTGCGGCGCGCGTTATCTTTTGCTTCCCTGGCATCGGCCATCTGCTCCTGCAGCAGGGCCGCTTCATCCGAGGGATGAGTGCGCAGCTCGTGGTTGGGATCGAAGCGTCCGGTCAGCAGATAGGACGCGGCCAACACCGGTATGGCGTGGGCCTCCACCACGAACATCGGAACCAGCCACTTGAACGAGCGCACCGTCTGCTCCGTTCCTTCGTGACAATCGGAGCTGCGCTTGTACGTTCCCGGCACCTGATCGATGCGAACCACGCGCAGGTCGAGCGCGGGATGATGTTCGGCGTAGTGCGCGAAGCTGCGCGCGATAGCCTTTGGGCCGGTCATGCCGAAGTCGTTGATGGGATCGCGATGGGCCGAGTGTGGAAAGTAGGTGTTGACCACCAGCTTGGCGAAGTCGGCGCAGTTGCGGCTGAATCCGCTGTAGTGGTTCACGTTGGCGCGGGCGTTGAACTCGCGAATGAACTGCTCGTCCTGCTCGACCGAGGTGCGCACTTCGAACATGTAGATCTCGCGCACGAAGGCGGCGGCGACGGCGTCGCGCCAGTTGGCGTCGGGACTGTTGATGCACTCGTCGGTGGTGCAGACGCCCTGCATGTGCAGGCGGCGATAGCGGTCCTGAAGAACGGTGCGAATCTCCGGCGAGGCGAAGAGCGGCTTCTGCCGCACGTCGTCGACGCCGTAGAGGTAGACGCTGAGCGGAACGATGTTCCACTGGTACGGCAGGTCTTCCTTGTAGTCGGCGTAGTTCTGGATGACCGAGCCGAGTTCGCCGGTATTGCACAGCCGCAACTTGACCGGCGTGTCGGCGCAAACGCGCGAGAGGTAGACCGCCGAGTGGCCCTCTCCAGTGATCTCGGCAAAGCCGATCTCGACGTGGCCATTCGGTTTGGCGTTGAGCATCAGGCCAATGTCGGCGCGCGCCGGGACGCACCCGGCGAGGAGCAGAAGGGCAAGAAATATATGGGATAAAAGCCGCATTCAGGTAAGAGTCCAGTAAGTTGAAACCCAGCCGAGAGCTATTTTTCTCGGAAAGCGGGTTGAGAAGGGCGGCACCCCCGGTACGCGAGCAGAACCCGCCTTTTCTCTAGCTTAGAGGCTGAATTGAGCTTGGTCGGATTACAAGCCGGCGAGGAATCCGTTGGACAACGGCTTTTCTGGTAGTTCTTACATCCGATTGTCGGCTTGCTAACGTTTTTTCGCACTTTGTTGACAGGATTTTGACAATTCCTTACTGCAGCAGCGGTATTTTTCTATTCATAAGTGCAAGGGGTCGGCGGATGAAGATGCGTCGATGCGGACCAGCAGCCAGTAGGCAGGGACTCATCCGCCGATTTTGTGGTCAATAGGGGCATTTTAGTAGTACCGCATTCAATACGTGCAAAATTTACATGTCAATATGGCGAAATGCAACAATAACGCGTAATCGCCAGATAACACTGGAAATATAAACCTCCATTTTTGTGTCGAATACCCCATCATTTGTGCTATAGTAATATCAGAGTTGAAGAAAAGCCTAGCCCATCCGGCTGGGCTTTTTGCATTTGGGAAGGATTCGAAGCTCCCACCCTCTCGCCGACGGCGGGCGAGAAGGATGGGGCACCCGAGGATTTCTTGCCGGCCACACTTAGTACGCGAGCAGGATTCGCAGATCGCGCACGTTGTTTCCGGTGGGACCGGTCACGATGGCGTCGTTGATGGCGTCCAGCAGCGGATAAGCGTCGAACTGCGCGGCGGCGGTGGAGACGTTGAACCCGCGGCCCTGGGAACGCGCCGCGGTCGATCCGTCGACGACCGCTCCAGCGGCCGGACTGTTGCCGTCGACGCCATCGGTGCCGGCGCTCAGGATGGTGATGTTTTCGCCCGCGATCTTCTGGGCGCAGTAGAGCGCGAACTGCTGATTGCGTCCTCCGACTCCGGCTGAGCAGTCGACCTTCACCGTGACCTCGCCGCCTGAGATCAGGCAGGCGCGCGAGACTCCGCGGCGAAGTTCGCGCAGGCGCTTGAGCAGGTAGTCGGCAGCCTCACGATAGTCCGTGTCGTCGCAGCTGTTGTCGACCTCGATGGCGAATCCGGCGAGCGCGGCGCGTTCGACCACGGCGTGAACGGCAGTGGAATTCGAGAGCACGGTCAGGTACGCCGAACGCGAGAAGGCTGGGTCGTGCGGCTTGGGCGTCTCGGGCAGCAGATGCTTCTGGAGCAGGCTGTGTACCGAGAGCGGCAGCTGCGAGAGCAGCCCGTAGCGCCTGGCGATCTCGTAACAGTCGGCGGTGGTGGTGCTGTCGGGCATGGTCGGACCGGAGGCAAGCGCGTCGAGCGAATGGTCGGGGACGTCGGAGACGAGCACCGACAACTGGTGAGAAGCGGCTGCAGAGGCGGCGAGGCGTCCGCCCTTGATCGCGGAGAGATGCTTACGAATGGCGTTGATCTCGGCGATAGGCGCACCGGAATGCACTAAGGCTTTGTAGGTGGTGACGATGTCGGGGAGCGAGATGTTGGGGCTGATCGGCTTTTCGGCGATGGCGGAGGCGCCGCCGCTGATGAGGTAGACGATCAGCGTTTCGGGCGACGCGGTCTGCACGGCGCGCAGCATGGCGTCGCCGGCCAGCAGCGAATCTCTGTTGGGCAGCGGATGCCCGCCGGCGAAGTAGCGGAAGCCGAACAGGTGCGCGGGCGGCAGGTCGGGACAGGCGACGATGCCACTCAGTCCGGTGCCGACAATGGAGGCGAAAGCTTCCGCCATGCTGTGGCCGGCCTTGCCCATGGAGAGGACAATGGCGCGGGTGAAACCGCCGAGGTCATAGGTCTGGCTGCCGGCTCGGAGGTAGCCATGCTCGCAGGCCAGCTTCTTGCGGAAGGCAACCGGGATGCTGCACTCGGTGAGCGCGTGCTCGAACATCTGGCGCACGCGGTCGCGCATTTCGCGGAAGAGCGCGTCGGACGCGGGATCCAGCGGCGGCTTGGCCGGCGGCGGCATGAGCCGTGATTATAGAATGCGCGGCTTGGAGGCGCCGCACATGTCAGGCAACCGCTTGAGGCGGGGAAGTGTTCTCCGGCTTTGGGGGCACAACCGCGAGGAGACATACTCCGATGCCGGCAGCAACTGCGGAGGCGACCATGAAATCGTGAAAATCCGCGGGAATGCGAAACGCCATTAGGACCATCACCGCGCCGTGGACAATGTTCGCCCATCCGGCGTATGCGATAAGGCTGCGATGCGCCACCGGATTGGTAGAGGCGATCAACAGGAAGACTCCGAGAGTCAGATAAAGACTCATCATCATGGTATCTCCCGGTGGTTGATTGCCGGGCTGTTTCAAATACATCGTGATCGGGTAAATAGCAGCGACAAACAGCAAACCGAAAATCGTCAGGACTATCTTCCGCAAGCGGTCACGAGTCATGCCGCCTCCTCATTCTGGAACATTCCTTTTGCGGTGGCGCGCGGGCACGTCATCATACCTAACTTTGTGCGAACTCGAATATTGATCAGCGAAGATGCAGGGTGCTCGCTCATGCGACAGAAGAGTCGTTTCAGCCGAAAATCAGGCGCACGTTTACAATGGTCGAAGCGCCTGCATCCCACGCAAAATTGGAGTATTGATGGCATCCAGCAACACGGCTGTACAAGCAGAGCTGCACGCGGTCCCGATGACCCTCGAGGGACTGAGTGTGCTGCACCAGATGTTTCGCTTTCGCTGGCAGGAGTGGCGTGCGGTCGGCATGTCGCGCCAGCAGGAGATTGTGCGCGAAGCCGTTGCGGCGCTGACGCCGGTGGAAGCGGCAGGGCAGAGCGCGCTGTACTCGATGCTGGGACACAAGGGCGACCTGATGATGGTGCACTTCCGCGATACGTTCGACGAGTTGAATGCCGCGGAGTTGCAGTTGAATCGCACCGAACTGCAGGCTTTCCTGGAGCCGACGCACTCGTACTTGTCGGTGGTTGAGCTGGGGCTGTACGACTCCAGCGTGAAACTGTTTCGCCAACTGACGGAGCGCGGCGTGGCGCCTTTCTCAGAAGAGTGGAACATGGAAATCGAAGCGACAATGGAGCGGCAGCGGCAGGCGATGCATCCGCGGCTGTATCCAAAGATTCCTGACAGCCACTACTTGTGCTTCTATCCGATGAACCGCACGCGCGGCGAGCAGAAGAACTGGTACATGCTGCCTATTGACGAGCGGCAGCGTCAGATGGAAGAGCACGGGATGGTTGGGCGGCGTTACGCCGGCAAGGTGCAGCAGATCATCACCGGGTCGGTTGGCTATGACGATTGGGAGTGGGGCGTGGATTTATTTGCGCCCGAGCCTCTGGTATTCAAGAAGCTGATCTACGAGATGCGGTTTGATCAGGTCAGCGCCGAGTATGCGCAGTTCGGGCAGTTCTTCGTCGGACTGCGGCTGCCGGTGGCGGAGTTGAGTAAGTGGGTTGGCGTGGAAGGATAAGAGCGGCAGTTAGCATTTGGCATTTGGCACTTAGCAAAACTTTCCGAGTGCGGTTCGCGCGCTCACGGAGCTATTCCTCAACGACATGATTGCTCATATTCTCGAAATCGTAGGAGCCTGGATTGTCGGCGTGATCTCGGCCATGGGTTATCCGGGAGTCATGCTGCTGATGGCCATCGAGTCGGCGTGCATTCCGCTGCCGTCAGAGGTCATCATGCCGTTCTCCGGCTACCTGGTGTACACCGGGCGTTTCTCGCTGGTCGCCGTCGCCACATGGGGCGCCATTGGCTGCAACCTCGGCTCGGTGCTGGCGTATGAGATCGGCTACTTCGGAGGGCGTCCGCTGGTGGAGCGTTATGGCCGCTACCTCTTTCTGAGCAAACGGGAGCTCGATATTGCCGATCGTTTTTTCGAGAAGCGCGGGGCGATTGCGGTGCTGATCGCGCGTCTGCTGCCGGTGATCCGCACGTTCATCGCACTGCCGGCGGGAATTGCGCGAATGCCACGACTGAAGTTTCACATCTACACCTTCGTCGGCTCGTGGCCGTGGTGCTTCCTGCTGGCGTATGTAGGCATGCGGCTGGGGGAGCGGTGGGAAACCGATCCGCGACTGAAGATGTGGTTCCACCGCCTGGATGCCGCGATCCTTGGAGTGATTTTGATTGCTGTTGCGCTGTTCGTGTGGTCGCGCATTCAGCATCGTGTGGGCGGGGAAGTGGAAGAGGCGGCGAAGTAGTTAACGATTGCACTCATCCAAGCGCCGCGAGGAGTGGGGTGTCCCGGATGGTTCCGGACCGCACTTCCGCGGCGTTGTCCAATTTCAATAACATTGATTGTCATCCCGACTAAGCGCTTCAGCGACGCTCCGGTCGGGGCGCCAATCATTGATTTTGCGCTCTCTACCCGAGCCTAATGGGGCTAAACGATAGCTTGCGGCACGCGCGTAAGTCACCGCTTTAGGCCGTGAGGCTTCTGTCTACCCTGAAGAATCGCCGGAAATTCTCTGACGTCTGACCGCCGACTTCCTCGGTTGCAAGATTTCGCAACCGTGCGATCTGCCGTGCGGCTTCCACGACGTATGCCGGTTCGTTGCGCTTGCCACGGTGCGGGATGGGGGCGAGGTAGGGAGAGTCCGTCTCGATGAAAATGCGATCGAGCGGCGCCATAGCTGCGGCGTCGCGAATGTTCTGCGCCTTGGGATACGTGATGTTGCCGGCGAAGGAGATCATGAACCCGATGTCGAGGGCCGCGCGGGCGTGATCAACGGTGCCGGTGAAGCAGTGCAGGACGCCGCCGAGGCCGGTCGAAGTCCAGTGCTCGCGAAGGAGGCCGAAGAGGTCGTCCCACGCGTTGTCACTGTTGTCGGATGGACGGTTGTGAATGATGATGGGCAGCTTCGCCGCATGCGCCATCTCCAACTGGCGGACGAAAACCTGCTGCTGCACGTCGCGTGGGGAATGATCGTAAAAGTAGTCGAGGCCGATCTCGCCCCAGGCGATCACCTTCTCGTCTTTTGACAGCCGCTCGAGCTCATCGAAATCTTGCTGCTGGGCCAACGCGGCTTCATGCGGATGAATGCCGACGGTCGCGTATACGCCCTCGTGCTGGTGCGCGAGCTTGATGGCGCAGTCGAGCGTGCCGGTGCCGGGGCCCTCGCCGTTGCCGATGGCGAGCATGGTGGTTACGCCGGCTTCTTTGGCGCGGGTGAAGACAGCATCGCGATCGGCGTCGAAGCGATTGTTTTCGAGATGGCAGTGGGAGTCGGTGTACATAGTGGCTAGTGGCCAGTGGTCAGTGGCTAGGAAAGGATAACCGAAGGGACGGATTCATGCGGCGACAGGGGTCCTTCGACTCCGTTCGAGCGCAAGCGCTCTCACTCCGCTCAGAATGACAACCAGTCTGGGAGGCGTTCGGCTCGCTTCGCTCAAGGATGACCATCTTGGAAAAACAAAACCGCTTATACCGTTTCGAGTTCTTCTTCGAGCAGCTGCTTGTTGTAGAGCTCGGTGTAGTAGCCATTGCGCTCGATCAATTCTTCGTGAGTGCCGTATTCGACGATCTCACCGTGGTGCAGCACGGCGATGCGGTCGGCGTTGCGCACGGTGGAGACGCGATGGGAGATGAAGATGGTCGTTCGTCCCTCCATGATCTCGCGCAGATGATTCAGGATGCGGTCTTCGGTTTGGGTGTCGACGCTGGCCAGCGCGTCGTCGAGTACCAGGATGCGCGGGTTGCGGATGAGCGCGCGGGCGATGGCGGTGCGCTGCTTCTGTCCCCCGGAAAGCGTGAGGCCGCGTTCGCCAACGACGGTGTTGTAGCCGTCGGGGAAGCTCTCGATGTCGGTGGCAATGCTGGCGGCGGTAGCGGCGCGGCGCACGTCATCGAGGGTGGCGTGTTCGATGCCGAAGGCGATGTTCTCGCGAATGGTGTCGCTGAAAAGGAACGTCTCCTGGGGAACGAATCCGATATTGCGGCGAAGAACTTCGAGCGGGAACTCGCGGATGGGGCGGCCGTCGAGCAGCACCGTGCCGGGTTCGGCGTCGTAGATGCGCGGGATCAGCGAAACCAGCGTCGACTTGCCTGAGCCGGTTGGGCCGACGATTGCCAGGCTGGTTCCGGTGGGGATGTGCAGGCTCACGTTTTTCAGAACTTCTTCGTCGCCGTGAGCGTGTCCGTTGGACTTCTCCGCGGACTTCAAGGTGTTGCCGTAATGAAAGTGAAGGTTGCGGAACTCGATGTCGCCATGAATTTCGCTAGGGATGGTCTCACCCACCCTCTCGCCAAGAGAAGGCGAGGAGGATGGGGCACCCACGGTTGAGGAGGATGGGGCACCCACGGTTGAGGAGGATGAGGCACCGGTGGTTGAGGACGAGATACCAACTCCGGCGTCGGTGATGTCCGGTTGTTCCATCACGATGCTGTGGATGCGGCCCATCGAGGCGATGCCGCGCTGGAAGATGTTGATCACCCAACCCAGCGCGATAATCGGCCACGTCAGCTGCACCATGTACGTGTTGAAGGCGACGAAGCTGCCGAGGCCGATGCGATGCAGCAGCACCTCGCGCCCGCCGACGAAGAGCACGATGATGATGGCGAGGCCGAGCAGCGTTTCCAGTGTCGGCCACAACATGCCCATCAGTCGCACCAGCTTGAGGCTGCGCGCGATGTACTCGCGATTGTCGGTCTCGAAGTTTTCGATCTCGGCTTCTTCCTGGACGTAAGCGCGAATAAGGCGGGCGCCGGAAAAGTTTTCCTGCGCGCGGGCGGAGATCTCGGAGAACATCGCCTGGATGCGTTCGAAGCGATCGTGAATGCGCCGTCCGAAATATTGGACCGTAATGCTGAAGATGGGCAGCGGGGCGAACGCAAACAGCGTAAGCCGCGGGCTGATGCGCAGCATGAACACCAGCGCGCCCACGATGAACACCAGGGTATTTGCGGTGTACATGATGCCCGGGCCGAGCAGCATGCGGACAGCGTTGAGATCGTTGGTGGCGCGCGCCATGATGTCGCCGGTGCGCGTGCGCTGATAGAAGCTGTAGGAGAGCCGTTCGAGGTGCGCGAAGAGATCGTTGCGCATGTCGAATTCGATTTCGCGCGAGACCCCGATCAGGATCCAGCGGGTGAGGAATTGAAAGATGGCTTTGGCGGCGGCCAGTCCGAGGAGTATCAGGGCATACTTCGCCAGGTCGTGGCGGATCATCGCCGGACTGTGATGCGCGGAGATACCGGTGTTCAGTTCGTCGATGGCGTCCTTGATGACCCAGGGAACGAAGATCCAGACTCCGTTGTTGAAGAGCACGCAGATGGAACCGATGGCGTAGGTGCCCCAGTATTTGCGGAAGTATGGATAGAGTGGTCGCAGGTTGAACATGAGCCGTGAGCCGTGAGCTAAACGAGCACGGCCTTGTCTATTTTAGATGGTTTGATGGTTGGGATGGATTCCGGAGTGTCGCTCGACGCTACGCGCAGCATGGCAATCGCGCAGGAGGAAAATTCGCAAGGATAGGCTCGCGGGAATAGGGTCCTTCGACTCCGTTCGAGCGCAATCGCTCTCACTTCGCTCAGGATGACAACCATCGGTTGAAAGTTGATGCCGGAAGGTGGGCTGCTGACATCTGATGGGCGACAGTTGATGGCCGAAAAGCGCAGAGGCGAAGAGCGAGAGGCGAACAGCGAACAGCGGCTTCTCTACGTTGGCACTCTTAGCAGCATATAGCCGCCGACGAAGGCGAAGATGCAGTCGGGCGCCCAGGCGGCGATCATGGCCGGCAGTTGATTGGCGTCGCCCATTGCTTCGAAGAGGCCGGCGGTGACCCAGTACACAATCGCGATTCCGAGTGCCACGGCGACACCCACCAGTGCGCCGCCGCGCCGGCCCGAAGCCGAAAACGGGATGGCAAGAACCGCCATCACCAGCGTGATCAACGGGAAGGCAATCTTTTTCTGCAACTGGACTTTCAGACGCACGGTGTCGAAGCCGCTCTGCTGCAGGTCGTCGATATAGCGGCGCAACTCGTCATAGTTCATCTCCGACGACTGCTTCACTTCCTTCTTGAAGTACCCAGGGTCTTCGCGCAACTCGTCGAACGTAGTGATATCGAAGGTGCGGTAATCCTGAATCGAGGCGCCCTTGAGGTCGCGTACCCAGCCCTTTTCGAAGACCCACTTCTGCAGGTGCGGCTCCCAGTAGGCGTGTTCGGCGTGGATACGGCGTGTCAACTGGAAGCTGTTGGGGTCGAACTCGAAAACCGAGATGCCGCCGAACATGTTCTGGTCGGGATCGAAGACGCGGTAGTAATAAATCTGGTTGTTCTGCCCGAAGATCCACTTGCGATCGGCTTGCAAGTAGGTTTGCGGGGGCTTGCCCTTGATCTCGTTGCGCAGGATTTCCTGCTCGCGGTTGGTATGCGGGATGTAGAGCTGGTCGAAGACGAACAGTCCGGCGGCGAAGAATCCGCTAAGCACGATGACCGGCAAAGTCGCGCGATAAATGCTGAAGCCCGTGGCCTTCATCGCCGTCAGCTCGCTGGATTTGTCGAGCAGGCCGAAGGTGATGAGCACGCCCAGCAATACGCCCATCGGCGCCATCAGGTAAATCATCGACGGGCTCAGGTTCCACAGGTACTCGGCCACGGTGATCAGCGGAACCTTGTTGCGCACGATGTCGGTCAGCAGCTCGAAGAAGGTGAAGACCAGCGCGAGCACCAGGAATGTCGACATGATCATCGTCAGGTAGAGCGCGAAGTCGCGCAGGATCATGTCATCGAGGATGAGCGGGAAGCGCGCGCTGAAGCGCCGGCGGGTTGAAGTCGCCAGTCCGAGCGCTCCAGCCTTTTCGCGGCGGCGCGTGCCGATGGCTTGCAGCTTCTGCATCAGCACCTTCCATCCCGCAGTCAGGTTGCCGATTTCAATCGGCATGCGATCGACGCGCCAGAGGAGGAACAATCCGGCGACGAAGAAGAAGATGTTGCCCATCCACGAGCCGAACCAGGGCGAGATCCTTCCCTGGCGCGCCATCTGTACGCCGAGCAGCGAGAAGAAGTAATAGACGACGACCAGCAGGATGGTCAGGACGAAGCCGGTGCTCTTGCCGCCCTTGCGCGCCGACAGGCCAAGCGGGATGCCGACCATCGCCAGCACCAGGCAGGCGAAAGGCAGCGCGAAGCGGCGATGAAACTCGATTTCGTAATAGCGCGCCTTGATGAGGTCGTAGTTGTAGCTGCCCATGTCCCACGGGTAATACTTCAACGCGGCTTTGCGCTCACGGGCGGCGTTGCTCAACAGGCTGCGCATGTCGAGTTCGGCGACGGGCAGCAGGTCGTGAGGTTTGCTCTCATCGTTGGGCAGGGTAAGCGGAATCTCGGAGTTGTCGAAGGTCGTGATGGAGTACTGGTCTTTGACCTTGGGAACGATCTCCTGTTGCGTGCCTTCTTCAAGGTGGAAGCGCAGCTTGTTCGGTCCGTCGCTGAGCAGGGCGCCGCGCTGCGCCAGGGTAATCTTGGGCGAGGTGGGGTCGGAGATGTCGGCGAGGAAGATGCCGCGCCACAGTGCCTGACCTTTGGTTGGAATCGCGTCCTGCACATAAAGGACGATGTTCTTGAAGTCTTCGTAGAAAACACGCGGCTGAATTTCGAAGGACGCCTGCGAGGTCTTCAGGCGCTCCTGAAGATGGCTGAGAGCGACGGCCGCGTCAGGCGCAACGTAGATACTGTTCGCCATGCCGAGCAGCCACGCGCCGATGGCGAAGATGGAAACCGAGCGAACGAACATCCCCACACCCATGCCGCTGGCGCGAATGGCAGTGACTTCGCTGTCGGCCGCCAGACGGCTGAGACCGACGAGAATGCCGACAAGCACTCCCATTGGCAGGGTGATGATGAAGGTCGCGGGCAGCGTGAACAGGAATATCTCGGCAACGCTGGGCAAGGGTGCGCTGTTGCGGACGACCAGTTCCAGCAGGCGACCGAGGTCGCGCATGAAGATGATGAAGGTGAACAGGGCAACGCCGATGACAGCGTGCGAGCCGATCTCCTTCAGGATGTAACGGGTGAGGATGCGCACAACGTTCTAGTTTACTGGATGGCGGAGATTGGTGTGGCTCCAATGCCCTCCGGCAGGGCGTAAAAGCGTTTACCACGGAGAACACAGAGCGCACGGAGACTCATGGCTTTCCCGCTTCTCTCCTCCGTGAGTTCCGTGGTCGCCGTGGTGAATCTTCTTTTGCCGCCGAACTCATGAGCCAAGTGCTAACTGCCAAGTGCCGGTCCTCACTGCTTTAACACGACCATGGCCAGCGGGGGCAGATCGAGCAGAAGGGAGTTGTCGAAGCCGTGGCAGGCAATCGCGTCGGACATGCGGCCGCCGAAGTTTCCTTCGTCGGTGCCGCCGTACATGGCCGCATTGCTGTTCAGCAGCTCAGGCCAGTGTCCTTCATGCGGAACGCCGACGCGATAGCCGCGGCGCGGAACCGGCGTGAAGTTGCAGGCGACGACGATGGGATCGCTGCCATCCTTCTTCATGCGCATGAAGGTCAGCACGCTGTGGTCAGAGTCGTCGGCGTCGATCCAGCGCCAGCCTTCGGGAGAGAAGTCGCTCTCATACAGTGACGGCTGGCCGCGGTAGAAGGTGTTCAGGTCGCGCACCCAGCGCTTGACGCCTTCATGCTGCGGGAATCCAAGCGAATGCCAGTCGACGCTGCCGTCGTGGTTCCACTCGCTCCACTGCGCGATTTCCCCGCCCATAAAAATCAGCTTCTTGCCCGGCTGCGTAAACATGTAGCCAAACAGCAGACGCAGGTTGGCATACTTCTGCCACTCGTCGCCCGCCATCTTTGCGAAGAGCGAACCCTTGCCGTGGACGACTTCGTCGTGCGAGAGCGGCAACACGTAGTTCTCGGTGAAGGCGTACAAGCCGCGGAAGGTGAGCTTGTTGTGGTGATACTTCCGATGGATCGGGTTCTTCGACATGTAGGCCAGGGTGTCGTGCATCCAGCCCATGTCCCACTTCATGCCGAAGCCCAGACCGCCGATGTAAGGTGGCCGTGACACCATTGGCCACGCCGTCGACTCTTCCGCAATCGTCTGGATGTCGGGAAACGCCTCGTAGGCGTCCTTGTTGACCTGTTTGAGAAACGACACTGCGCCGAGATTCTCCCGTCCGCCAAACTGATTGGGGATCCATTCACCCTGCTTACGTGAGTAGTCGAGGTAGAGCATCGAGGCGATAGCGTCCATGCGCAGGCCGTCGATGTGGTACTTCTCCAGCCAGAAGATCGCGTTGCTGATCAGGAACGCGCGTACCTCGTTGCGATCGTAATTGAAGATGTCGGACTTCCAGTCGGGATGAAAACCCTTGCGCGGATCAGCGTGCTCGTACAGGTGCGTTCCGTCGAAGTATCCCAATCCGTGTTCGTCGGTAGGGAAGTGCGATGGCACCCAGTCGAGGATGACGCCGATGCCGCGCTGATGCAGGTAGTCGATGAGATACATGAAGTCCTGCGGTGTGCCGAAGCGCGCGCTGGGCGCGAAGTAGCCGGTGATCTGGTAGCCCCACGAGCCGAAGAACGGGTGCTCCATGACCGGCAGAAACTCGACGTGGGTGAATCCCATCTCGCAAACATAGTCGGCAAGCTTCACGGCCATCTCGCGGTACGTCAGCGAGCGGTTGCCTTCTTCGGGCACGCGCATCCACGAGCCGAGGTGGACTTCGTAGATCGATATGGGCGCGTCGAATTTATTGCGCTCGTGGCGCTTGCGCATCCAGTCGCTGTCGTTCCACTCGTAGGCGAGGTCCCAGATGATCGATGCCGTGCGGGGCGGCGCTTCGTTGTAGAAGCCGTACGGGTCGGCCTTGTCGACGGTATACATGTGATAGCGGGAGCGGATGTGGAACTTGTAAACGGTGCCCTGGGTGAGACCGGGGAGGAAGGCTTCCCACACGCCGGAGTTCTCGCGCGGGTTCATGGGATGGGAGTCGGCATTCCAACCGTTGAAGTCGCCGACGACCGAGATGCGCTCTGCATTGGGAGCCCAGACGGCAAAATAGGTGCCGCGGCGGCCGTCCAACTCGATGATGTGCGCGCCGAGCTTATCGAAGAGGCGGTTGTGCTTGCCTTCGTTGAACAGGTGCAGATCGTACGGGGTCAGCAGAGTAGAACCCTGCTCCTGGGTCGCCAACGGTGCCATGAATTCGTTCTCCTCTTCGCTTGGATGACAGTTCGCCCACTCGTGATAAGAGGAACTTCCTTAGTGTAGGGGAAAAGGGCAGCGCGGGCGATATGCTGTGTCGGACGCTGTCGATTAAAGTCTATGCCCTTGGCCAGCGGCGATTCCGGGAACGAATAAATAGGTTAGACGCTGGTTCCGGAGCCGAATTCAATCGGGCATGTTGCTTCGTTGAAGTTTGTAGGCCAAGCTTTCTCGCTGACGCGCGCGAACGTCGCAGCAGGCTCAGGTTGGTCCCGCGGCGGCGGTTTGGCGGAAGCAGTTGTTGATTGCTATAATTCGAAAGCCGCAGCACCCATCACCAAGCGTTCCCGCTCCGTGGCCAGGTAGCTCAGCTGGTAGAGCGCAGCCCTGAAAAGGCTGGCGTCGGCGGTTCGATTCCGTCCCTGGCCACCATACAATATTACACACTTCTTCTCGGGCAAGAGTTCCCACTCGCCCGATACTTCATAGACGTCCTCGCCATCTCTGTTGCCAGGCGTAAGCACCAATTCCTTCACGTGCTGAGCCAGCTTCACCTTCGTCTTCTGAGTGACGGTTCGAAGAAGGCTCTTGAGGTCCAGGACCGACTTCAGCGCGTAGTCCCGGATCTCTTCCGTCGTTGCCTTGATGTCCGGAGGACGCTGAACGGTGGCCCCGCCCCCCGCCCCTGACCATCGGCATCCCTCCTGACCAAGATCCTGCTGTGCGTTGAGCATGACGCAACTGCTGGAGCGGGGATTCCAGCAGTCCGAGCCTGGTCCAGGGTGATGGTTGTCAGGCGCAGGTTCCCGGCCCTGTTCGGGCCGGGGCTCTTGGGCTGGATCCGACTGTTGGAAGCCTTTGCCGGGTTGGATAATTTCACTGCCGGAATGAGTAGGTCTGATGGTGTTGTCAGCCGCTGCTGTTGTGGAGTTTTGTGAGGGACCGGGGGTTGGTCCAGATATGTCTATGTACCTGCTCTGATGATATCTCCCGTAATGGGGCACAGACGGCGCTTCAGCTTAATGAAGTGTTCCCTTGTCTGACTAAAGATGGGGCAGGTAGGTGTGGTGTTCCCGCCCCCCGCCGACCCTAACCGGGACCCCTCTGCCTGGTTGTGTATGACCCACCGCTGGCGCGGTGATTCAGCACTCAGAGGCTGTCCCAGGCTTGCCTCGTGCCAGTGCGCAGGTCTCGGCCCTGACGGTCCGGGCCTGTTGTGTTGATTCCAAGTGCTGGAAGCCTTGCTTGGGTTTGGTGATGTTCACTGCCGGAACAGCAGGTGAGGATCTGGTGTTAGCCGCTGCTGACGAGGGTTTGGTTTGATCTGTCTGGTTAGTCCAAGAAGTTCCGATCAGCATGCCTCTGAGAACCTGCAACATGCGAAGTCACTCTAAACCGCTGCCGTTCAGCATTTCCTACTGCGATTCAGTACGAAATCACGTATAAGTCACCTCCCGTGCATTGTTGCTAATCCTGAGTTAACCCAAACTTCCGCCATTCCGGCCGCGCGCTTTTGGAAGCGCACTCCTCGGCCGTGGGTGGAGACACATAATGAATATAAACACTGCACTGTCAACAAAGGTCGGTGTGACCTTGTGGATGTTGTTCGGGATGACGCTACCGCTGTTGGCTCAGACGTACACGGTTATTCATCCTTTTGGTGGGCGCGATGGGGCAACACCACTGGCTGGTGTGACGCGCGATCGCGTTGGGAACTTATACGGGACAACCCAGGTCGGCGGCCAATATGGCGTAGGTACGGTTTATCGGATGGCTCGCGTTGGAGCAGGCTGGGCGTTCGCGTCGTTGTATAGCTTTCAAGGGCTTACGGAAACTAGCGAAGACGGCGCCCAACCCTATGCGAGGGTGATCATCGGTCCCGATGGCGTGCTTTACGGCACGACTCGCTCGGGAGGAAACGGAGATGGTTGCCGAGAACTTCTCGGCTGTGGGACGGTATACAAGCTGCAGGGTTCGATATCAGGTGGGTGGCAAGAAGCGACGATCCATCAGTTCGGCTACTACGATGGTGAGGATCCAAACTATGGCGATTTGGTTTTCGATCGAGCCGGCGATCTCTTTGGGACGACGCGTAACGGCGGGGCGAACCTGATGGGTGCGGTTTACGAGCTCACTCCTCACAATGGCGCATGGATTGAGAGTGTTGCCTACAGCTTCGGCGGTGTCAACGGAAGCTCACCCCTGAACGGTGTTTCAATTGACAGTTCAGGGAACCTTTACGGCACAACCGCCGCAGGGGGATCCAACGGATTCGGAGTGGTGTATCGGCTTCAGTCCTCTGGTTCGTCTTGGACGCAGAATGTGCTTCATAGCTTTCAGGGTGGATTGGATGGAAGTGTGCCAACCTCCGGCATCGCGATTGACGCAACTGGCAATCTGTACGGAGCTACTGAGACTGCTGGAAGTGCTGGTGTTGGCACCGTCTTTCAACTCAGCCCGGGGCTCGGCGACAGCTGGAGTGTAAGCACACTGTTCGATTTCACAAACGCAGCCGTGGGTGGATCCTATCGTACGCTTATCATGGACGGGCTGGGCAACCTGTATGGAACGACTGCAAGCGATGGCGCCCACCTACGGGGCTCGGTGTTCAAGCTAACCCGGTCGAGTGGAATCTGGACCTACAGCTTGCTACACAACTTCACGGGCGGGGCTGATGGAGCTTATCCTTACGGCGCTCTGTCATTAGACCCCAACGGAACCATCTACGGTACAGCCTCGGCTGGCGGCACGTTCGGGGAAGGAGTTGTATTTCAGATCACACCGTGACGCCAAATTCGTGGCTTGGTGTGCCCCCTGCTTTAGCACTAGCTTCATTGGGGGGCAACACCACCCTTGAGTTGTAGCGAAGCTTCTTTTTTGGCGGCGGTAGAGGTGCGCCCGACCCCTGGGCCGACCGACAAGCCATAGCCGCCTCGTACTCAACCGCTCGAACGGGGCTCAACACAATGCTGCGGTGCTTGCAGCAGTCGACGCTTTGGCATTGTAGTTGGTACTTTCTTATGCCTCAGGAATGCTGCAAGTCAGTGAAAGTGCACGCGAAGTACTGGCGTCAGTGCACATCATAGATGCGACTTTCGAAGATATCGTGTAATTGATTGTCAACGCTGTCGGCCAAGAGTATGCTTGCGCCACTTAGCAGTCGCTCCCCCCGATCGCTCCCCAGGCCCCCCAATCGCAAGAATCGTTGCCGAACATAATTTGCCAGCTGGCAAGCTGTAACGACAGACGCAAGTACGCCTCTAGTCGTGCGAGGTCAGGATGTCGTTTCTCTTTACCGGGTCGAGGGACTGGATCGGCTTCAGTCTGGTGTTGCTGCTATTCTCCGGCACCGTCTGGGCACAGAGCTCCCAGTCGGGCGGAATTGCCGGCGTCGTGAGAGACCAGTCTGGCGCTGTGATCGCCGGAGCGAGTGTCAGGATTTACAGTCTAGAGACCGGCACAGCGGAGCGCGAGGTAACTAGTAACACCGAAGGCGTGTACACGGCTTCTTTGCTTCGTCCCGGCCAGTATCGAGTGGAAGTAACGGAGGTCGGCTTTGGCAAATACGTTGCCACCGTTTCTGTACGACTAAGCGAACTCGAGCACCTCGAAATCATTTTGAAGATTGGCACGGCGCAAGAGAGTGTTTCGGTCCAAGCCGCTCAAACCTTGGTAAATACCCAGAACGCAACAACCGGACAGCCGCTCGACAATTTCACTCTCACAACGTTGCCACTTGCAGAGCCGAACTTTCTTTTCTTGATAGGGCTTTCGCCGGGAATTAGCGCGGAACCGACCGATGTCCGTAAATCCGGGCGGGCCACAGTAGATGTCAGTGTCAATGGACAGCGCACTTCGAACAATAGCGTGACGCTTGAGGGCATCAACGTAACCGACGTGAACCTCGCGCACTTTGATTACTTGCCGGTACCCGATCCGGAAGCTATTCAAGAATTCAAGATATCTACCTCGCTCTACGATGCCTCTCTGGGCAGTAAAGGTGGAGGCGCGCTGGCGCTAGTGTTGAAAACCGGCACACAACAGTTCCACGGGGCTCTCTATACCACCATTCGCAACGATGCATTTAATGCAAATGAATGGTTCCGTGCTCACGATGACCAACCCCGGGCCAAGCTAATACAGAATGTCTTCGGCGGTCAGACCGGAGGCCCTTTTCCCGGACTGAAAGGATTCTGGTACGCAAATGTCCAGTTGATTCGCGGACGCAATGGAATCGACACCAGCGGCTCGACCATCAGTCCTACCATTCCAGAGCTGCCCATGAATGCCGATGGCAGCACGTCAGCGGCGCTGCTGGCGAGCCGCTTCGGCCTGTTGCCCTCGCAGATCGATCCCGTGGCGGTCAACATCCTGAACGATAAAAGCAATTACTACGGCGGCACGTTTCTTATTCCGCGCCCGGGCCAGCCGGGGTGCAGTGGGTACGTAGCTCCCCCCACGAGTCCAGGATATCCGGGCACTTTCCTTTGCAATTTCAGTAAGACATCCAGTCCAGCCGATAGTCAGTTCACCCTCACTTACGATCGTCCCTTGCGCCATGGAAGAGACAATCTCCGCATCAGCGCATTCTATGACAACTTTGACGTCAACAAACCTTATGGAACAGCGCAAACGCTGGCGAGCCCTCAGAACAGCATTGTCGATAATCGCTTCATCAGCCTCAGCTACACATCGCAGATTGGGAACCGTCAGGTCAACGAACTGAAGTTCGGATTCAACCGCTCAATTTTTTCGCTAACGCCGCGAGACATCCTGACGTTGAAGGACGTCGGCGCCACCCGTCCCAATGAGAATCTCTATCCGGGCATCTACGATTTCACAGCGTCAACCTTTTCCTTCGGAGTAAGCTTCGATGACGACCGCGGCACCGTCAACAATCTTTTTCAGTGGGGCGACAGTTGGTCGATGACGGCGGGCAAACACACTATCCACGCGGGTGGCGACATCATTCGCTACCAGTTGAATAAGTACAACAACGGCGGCTCACGCGGCGGCGTAGATTTCTTTCCTTTCAGCGACACATCCCAGCCGACGAACTGGCTGAACTTCATCACCGGCACGGTCACGAACTCATACTCCGGCGGAGGGAATTCGCATCGAAGTTTTCGCGCCTTTTCAGCCGACCTTTATTTGCAGGATGACTACCGGGTGTCTGCACGCCTGACGATCAATTTGGGGTTACGTTGGGAACCAATGCAATTTGCACACGACCTTTACTACCGGAATGGCAACTACGATTACCGGCGCGCCGAAGCTGGTCTTAATCCGTTTGTCTTTCCTTCGGGTCTTAATCAGGAAGGCGTAACCGGTACGCCTGGAGTATCCGATTGCACGCTGCGCCACTGCTGGGATTCCAATAATCTCGCCCCGAGAGTTGGCTTTGCCTGGGATGCATTTGGGGATGGGAAGACCGTGGTGCGCGGGGGAGCCGGGATTTATTACCAGCAACTTTCTAACCTAATTGAGCTGCAAGGTTCGATGAGTGCGCCCTTCAAAGTCACCCAGAACTATCTAAACTTTGATGGGAAGTCACTACAGCTGGCAAATCCGCTTGCCAACCAGCCCAGCGGCACCAGTAAAGTCTTACCTGCGTATGTCCCCGCTACCACCTACTTCTCGGGAGTAACCGGCGACGTGAATAGTGCCGATGCGAGTGTTAACTGGGTGAATCCTGCCGGACAGCTTTGCCAGATATCCGGAGGCTCGGCCACCAATTGCAGCATCGATCTGGCATCGTATGCTTCGGCGGATCTAGGGCTGCACTCCCCTTACACCGAGCAGTGGAACCTGACAGTCCAGCGTCAACTCGGGAAGAACTGGGCGCTGGAAGTGGGCTACGTTGGAACTCATGGTCTGGGTGGGATTGCAATTTGGGATCCGATTCAAGCTCGACTGGCGAGTCCCGCCGACCCAGTGACGGTGAAGGACACATCCGGCCGGGTCTACGTGATAACGACCAATACATTAGCGAATGTCAGTCTTCGGCAGCCTGCTCTTGGACTTAGTACTTTAGCAGGCGCTGGATTCACCTCGAACATTGGCAATCAGATTTATCACGCGCTGCAGGTAACTCTCTCGCATCGTTTGCAAGCGGGATTGTTCTTCCAACTCGGCTATACGTTTTCCAAAAATATCGACAACGTGAGTGGAGGAGTCAATACCAGCGAATTCGGCGGCGACGCCGGGCGGGGTGGCGCGGGAGTGTATAACAACCAGCTCGACATTGCAGGCAATCGTGCGATCAGCGATCTTGACCGCCCCCATCGGCTGACTGTCAGTTATGTCTATGATCTTCCCGTTCCACGCGAGGGCATGTGGAGCGGCCAAGCCTTTCAGGGCTGGAGCATCAGTGGACTGGTACTGCTTCAGAGCGGACAGCCATTTACGCCTTTCGACCTTGTCGGCGGAGCCTATGGCTACGCTGGAGGCACGATGACCGCGATCTGCAACAGTAACCAGATCGCCGCCCCTCCGGGTGATGCCCCGCTGGCCACCTGTATACCGGGAACACCAACCAATCCTTTAGCCGCGGTAACCTCCGGATCGATCGAACAGCGCCTCGACTATTACATCAACCCCAACTTCTTCAGCCACCCGGGGCTGGTCCCGTACGCCGGCGATTCTAACGCCACCGGCTTCGGCAGCCCCAATATGCGAAACATCTTCCGCGGACCGTTCCAGCAGGCTTGCGATTTCTCCATCCTTAAGAATTTTCGTGTCGGGGAGAGGAGCACATTGCTGTTTCGCACTGATTTCTTCAACCTGTTCAATCATCCGGTCTTCTCGATACCTGCATATTCCGATTTCACAGGCGACTTAGCGAACTTCAGCAACATCACGCAAACGGTGATACCTGCCCGCTTGATTCAGTTTGGCTTGAAATATTCTTTCTAGCTGGAAGCACGTCGAATGGTCGAGGAACTAATAATTTTCCATCATCCAGATGTTGCTGTTCAGGGTCCAATTATCGATTGCCAGATGACGGCCGTCGGGAGACGGTATGCCCCACGTACCTATTGCTCCTTGCTGCTTCCACAGAACCTGCGAATTGCCTTGCAAGTCCACATGGAGCAGGACAGCGCCGTCCTGCACGAGGCTGGAGATAAATAATCCGTCAGAACGCGGCGCCCACTTTACTTCCGCCAGGCTGGTCCATTCCTTAAGAACTATGTCCTCGGCCGGCTTACCGCTGAGCCAAACGACGTGTACTCGTCCCTCGGATCGGTTGACGATCGCAATACGGCTCCCGTCGGGCGAAAGAGACCATTTGTATTCAGTCTTGGGATCGATATCAGCTCTCGCCAACTCCAATCCTCGCCCAAGTGCGGGATCCAAGCCTGTGAAGATCAATTGCCTGAGATTATTACTCTGTTCGGCAATCACACAGAGGGTGGCGGGAGACCGTGCGCAATCAGGCGGCCCATAGAACTGGCCCGCTACGACCACTTGCGGCCTTCCTCCCGTAATCGGCACACGCATCACTTGGGAGCGTGAGGACTCGGGTGTGGTGTGATCCACAGTTGTGTACAAGACGGAGGCGCCGTCCGGAGTGATGCGCGGAACCGCCCGGCCCGGTTCGTCCGGTTCTATGGAATGTCCGGAAATCGAAAGCAGGATAGGCTCAGGCCTGTCCTCGTTCAGGGCTTGCTTGTAAATGCCCCACTGGCCGTTTCGCTTAGACAGAAAGATGATTGCCTGGCTGTCAGACGTCCAAGCCGATAGACGATACCGGCCCTCGGCGGGCGTCAACCGTTTGTCGGACGTGATGCTAGTTGCCCTCGATGACAGGTCTGCAACCGAGATGCTACCTTCGCCCGCCCACCTGAGAAATGTCACTTGCTTGCTATCCGCAGTAGAACTTTCCAGGTCGACGCAATAGCCGTTCCAGTCGGTAATTTGTCGCGCTGCTTCGGTCAGCTTCCCGCTGCGCGGATCAATGCGCAGAGCCCAGACATTGCAGTCATAATCGTTGCTGCCCGATTCAGACTTGACATAGAAAGCGCGGCCATCCGGCAAAGACAATCCACTCACCGTGGACGCATCCGGCAGCCTGAGCGCCGTCACCGGCGGCCCTCCCTTGAAGTCCGTGCTCGCGGTGGTCTGAATCCCATCTTTTACTGTTCCATAGCCCAGGCGAACACCATCAATCCACCACTGACCACCGATCATCTCGCTGCCATCATCGGTCCCTAACAATTTCGTGGCCCGCTCGCCATCCGAGTCCATCTGCCAGACCTCACGGTAACCTCCGGCTTCCCTTAACGAAGCGAGGAAAACAACGGTCTTGCCGTCGTATGAGATCGAACACGCAACAGCATCTTCACGCAGTTTGCGCGGAGCCTCTCCGTGAGTAAAAAATCTCCAGACACTTGGGTGCTGATTCGACATTCGGTAATAGTTAGAGGCGCTGAGGTTAACCAGGAAACTCTCGCCATCTGGAAACCACTGCACAATTCCCCATCCATCCTGCCTTCCACCTTGAGTATCCGGTTGGGAAACGCTGTGGGTGTAACCCGTCTCCAGTAGTTCGACGTGAATACCCTTCAGGTCGGTATAAGCCAGGTATTTGCCGTCCGGGGAAATCGCCCCGGTCCTCACGGGATTGTCATTCAGGCTGTGAGTAAGCTGGCGCAGCTTCAACTCGGGAAGTGGCAAAGGCTGGCGCTGCCGGAGCCATAATGCGCCGCCAAGAACGGCACAGGCCGCGACCGTGGCAATCGCAATTGCCCACCGGCGATAGTGGACAGCCGCGGCTGCTTGCAACTTCCGGACGTCCCTGCTGATCTCCGCAGCCTGCTGATACCGGGCGTCGCGGTCTTTCTCCAAAGCTTTCGTGATGATGGCGTCGAGCTTCGGCGGAAGTGCGGGATTCAGCGTGCGTACCGGAACCGCGGCCTGACTGACAATCGCCTCGTGCAGCAGCGCCGCCGTTTGACCGCCGAAGGCGCGCTGCCCGGTCGACATTTCGTACAGCACCAGTCCCAGGGAGAACAGGTCCGTCCGCGCATCCAGTCGCTCGCCCCGGACCTGCTCGGGCGACATGTAGCCGGCGGTGCCGAGCGCCACTCCGGTGCGGGTCAGGCTCAGGGCAGTCAATGTCTTATCGATGGTTGCCCGCGAGCGAGCGGCCAAGTCCGGCATCGGCTCAACTTCGAAGTCGCCAAACTCGATCAGTTTCGCAACGCCAAAGTCCAGGATCTTTGTCTCCCCAGCTTCGGTAAGAAAGATGTTGGCCGGCTTGATGTCGCGATGAATGATGTTTTTCGCGTGCGCTGCCTGCAGGCCGCTGCATATCTGCAGGGCGATATCGAGCAACTCCCCCAGCGGAAGCGCCCGGCCGCCGGCCGCGAGGCATGTCAACCGGTCGCGCAGCGTTTCCCCTTCGAGATACTGCATCACGATGAAGGGTTGGTCCTGGTACTCTTCGACTCCGTATATGGCGCAGATGTTGGGATGCTCCAGCAGCGAGGCGGTTCGAGCTTCACGCTCGAACCGTTTCAGGGCCAGCTGATCGCCTGCTAACTCTTCGGGCAGGAATTTCAACGCGACCCGGCGGCCGAGCTTCAAGTCCTCCGCTTTGTAGACCATTCCCATTCCGCCGCCGCCAATGACCTCCAGCACGCGATAGTGGGAGACCTTCCTGCCAACGAGAGCGCCATTCAGCCCGGGAAGGGGGTCAGGGTGGGAGTTCGCTTCCTCGGCCGGGATAGCCGGGCGATCCTCGGCAACGCCCGGCCAGGTCACCGGAGTAAGCAGCCGGTAGCCCCGGCGAGCAACGGTGCCAATGTAAATGGGTTTGTCGGCTGAATCGCCAAAGGCCTGCCGCAGTTTCTTAATGGCAGTGTTAATACTGTGGTCGAACTCCACTACCGTGTCATTGGGCCAAAGTTTCTTCTGAATGGCCTCGCGGGCCACAATGTCGCCGTCGCGCTCGATCAGCATGCGCAGGATTTGGAAAGGTTGTTCCTGCAGGCGGATAACCCGGCCTTCCGCCCACAGCTCTCCGGCCCGAAGATTGACCTCGAAGGTTCCGAGGCGCACGCGATCTGGCAGCGTCTCTTGCATGGGACTCACGGCAATGGGACTCGGCAAATAGGCGGGAGCGGTTGCAGGTGAGTCTACTATCCGGGCGACGGTTTCTAACATCAATTTGATAGCAAAAGATTCGCTGAATCCCGCAACTTGCTGTGGAATAAGCAATGTTCCCGCCGTCCGTCGGCTTACCTGCCCTACCGAGGAACGCCACAGTTCAGAGTAAGTCACCTCCAGTGCATTTCTTTCGAGGCGTATCGGCCGCACACTGGGCGCAATTTCCACCCGGTATCGCGATTTCCCGCTCCCGAGAATCCGTTCGACATTTGGCCCGATGTGGCGTCCCCGCTGGATGAGTCGGTACTTCCGGTCACGACCGCAGGTCAGTGCCGTAATTCATTCCGCTGGAAAGTCGAATGGATACCATTTCCGACGCTCATGGCGTCACCAGCTATCTGGAAGAAGGGAGTACGAAGTTATGACAAACGCTTTGCTGCGATTTCATCAGCATTGGTGGCGCATCGGCGGAAATGTTCTGGGCAGAAGCAGCTTATGCCGTGCGCATTCACCTTCCGGGGCGTAAGAGGTTTTTTCCCTCCGGCTGCTGACTTCTTCAGAAGTCGTCGGCGATTCTGCTTCGGAAAAGCTGAACCGCCCCTAACGAGTAGAGGAGAACGACATGAAATTCCACATATCTTCGTTGAAGAAGCTAGTGTGTGCTGCCAGCGTTTTGCCCCTGACAGCCTCAATCGTCTTGGCTGCTACCACCGCCTACGCCCAAACTATTCCTCAGTGGCAGAACAGGCTGCCCCTGCCGACAGGCAAAACTGCGGCATTACCTCGAAGGTACCCTGCTTCGCCCAGCAACGGGCAAATGCAAAATCGCGACGTTCGGTACACGGTAGTTTCCATGGGCGTGATACCGGGAAAGAAAAACTGCGAGCTGGCAACTAGCGGCTCTGTTAACGACGCTGGAGTTGTCGTTGGCTACTGCTACAACCCAGTGGACGTGTTTCTTACGTCCGTTCCTTTCCGCTGGGAAAATGGCGTAAGGCAATTGCTACCGCTACTCAGAAACTGGCCCAGCGCGTTCGCGAACGGCATCAACAACAACAATCACATCTTTGGTCTCGCCACCAAGCACATAGCTGCAAACGTAGTGGTGGAAACCCCTGTCATCTGGATTGACGGGAACATCACCAATCTGGGGATACCTACGGGGTATGTCACGGCAGCCGTAGCGGACATGAATAATCACGAACAACTGGTGGGGAACGCTGCCAACTCTACCGGCTTTCAACCCTTCCTCTGGCACGACGGCCAAATCTCACAGTTACCTCTGCCTTCAGGTGCGATCAATGGCAACGCCCGGGGCATAAACGATCAAGGCGAGATCGTCGGTTTCGCCGACTTCGGCGATAATCCGCCGCCCGGAACGGGAGAGATTCACTCGATACGTTGGACGCCCAATGGCAGCGGGTACGACATTTCGGACATGGAAGGATTCGACGGATTCTCTACCAGTTCGGCATTCCGTATCGACAGCCAGAATCATATCGTCGGCTTCTCGGATAGTGCGACCGACAACATCCATGGTTATTTGTGGGCCGGCGGTCCACTGCAGGACCTGGGTATATTTCCGGGTGGCAACTACAGCTTCGCCTTCTTCAGCAACAGTGCAGGTGACATCGTCGGCGGGGGCGATCGAGCCGACGGCAATCAGGTTGCAGCGCTGTGGCGAAACGGAGTTATGTACGACCTCAATCAGCTAGTACCCGCCGGTACGCCGCTGATGTTTCTGGTCGGAGGCATCAATGCACGGGGACAGATCGTGGTCGATGCAAATCTTCCCGACGCATTCAACAGCGAACGCGCCTATCTGTTGACACCAATTGACTGAACCCATGGCGCCTTACCGGAGCGGAACCGGCTTTCGGCATTCCCCTTCCGCTCCGGTTTTACGAACTCGCTCCAGGTTCACCATGGCGACTGCGCTCTGGGCAAGCGCTCAACCGCCCCTCACAAACAAAACGGAGAAACTCATGAAACCGCGCATTTGGATTTTAGCGGGAGTAACTTTGCTATTGCCCGGTCCTAGGTATGACGGCCGTGGTAGCTGCTCAGGACAGTTCTTCTTCACCAAACAACCCGCACCGTCATCACCGTTACAAACTTATTGATGTCGGAACTCTCGGTGGTCCTGCCAGCTACTACTCCGCAGCAGGTGTCGGCAGCCGTATTCTTAACGAACATGGCGCGGTGACTGGAATGGTGACACGCCTGATCCCGACCCTTACGCGCCAACTTGTTTCGACGAAGACTGCTATCTTGGTCGCGCGTTCCGCTATCAAAATGGAGTCTTTACAGACTTGGGCGCGTTTCCGCCGGGCGTCAATAACAGCGCTATCAGCGCGATCAACGACCGTGGCTGGGTCATAGGGTTTTCGGAATATGGCATTCATCGACCCGCTAATCAATTTTCCGGCCGGACATGCTGTGCTCTGGACTGATCATCGGATGCTTGATCTCGGAACACTCGGTGGTTACTTGAGCAACGGCGTTTACGTCAACGACCAGGGGCAGGTCGTTGGATTTTCCACCGTCAACAACAACCCTGATCCTTACTCGTTCTTGGGAGCGCCGACGCACGCATTCCTGTGGCAGAACGGATTTATGCGGGACTTAGGAACTTTGGGAGGGCCCGATTCTTTTCCAAGCGCCGGAGGGATCAATCAGCGCCACGATTTGATCGCAGGTGCTTCCTACATCAATGCAATTCCAAACCCAACCACCGGAGTTCCGACCCTCGATCCTTTTCTTTGGAGGAACGGCGTGATGATTGACCTCGGTACGCTCGGTGGCACTTTCGGAAGTGCACAAGCTGCCAATAACCATGGCCAAGTGATCGGAGGATCGAATTTAGCTGGCGATGTCCTTTCCCATGCGTTTTTTTGGGATCGCGGAGTAATGACCGACTGGGCACGTTGGGTGGGGACAACGTGAGTGCAAATTGGATCAACGACTCAGGAGAGGTTGTCGGCAGGTCGGATACCCCAGTCGACGGAGTATTCGAAGCGTTCGTTTGGAAGAATGGGACGATCAGAGGACTGGGCAGGGTCGGCAGCGACCCCTGCAGCAACGCGCGTGCTATCAACTCTCATGAGCAGATCGTTGGCAGCGGCTCGACTTGCGTCTATCCTCTTCACGCGTTCCTCTCCGAAGACGGTGGCCCGCTGGTTGACCTGAATACGCTGGTTTCTCCGGCGTCAGCTTTTCGCGCGCTCATAGCCTACAACATCAACGAACGCGGCGAGATTGCCGGAACCGGGGTTCCTGCTGGTTGCGACCCACCAACATCGATACCTGCGGGCATGTCTTCCTGATGATCCCATGCGACGAGCAGCACCCTGGCGAGTGCAGAGACTATTCCATGATCGACGCCCCCGAACCCGGAGGCAAGCTCGACACCGCCAACCCTGCCTCCGAATTTCAAGCCAGGACCTAAATCCACCGTTCCTCGTCTCGATTCGATGAGCAATGGATTCGGCCACCGTCGCATTCCCGGTCAGACCCTACCGCTCGAATAGATGCGCCGCATTTGTGGTTGCCGGGACGGAATCCTTACCGTCCCGGCACAGCGGAGCACCGGCAACTCACACGGCGATAGCATATCCGTACGCAATCGCCATTCACCAAACGACAGAAGAGGGAAACGATGAAAAACGAATACAAGAAGTTCCTGCGCGTCACCATCGGATGCGTGGCTTTGTTCTTTAGCGTAACGGCAACAGTCAACCCGCTCACCGCTCAGGACGATACCTCGACCCAAGCGCCGAGTGTCGCGTCCAGCGGGCCGGTAAACGACGATCACGACCGCGACCCGCGGAATGGCGACGTAGCGGTGAGTGCTGTCACCGTGATCGACGGAGCATACGGTACCAGTCAGATAGCAACCATACCCAAGGACGGAGGTGCTTATCACTTTCTTACCACGGTGGACACTATGCCGAATGGAGCTTATGACCCGGATTTCAATCCAAATGGTACAAGGGTCTTCTTCGAAACCTTTGGGGACGATCACAACCCCGACCGCATTTTCTCGGTTCCCGTCAACGGTGGGGCAGCCGTTCAGGTACGCACGGACTGCCTTACCGATCCAAACTGCCTTGGCGATGACAATCCAGCAGTGTCCCCGAACGGGGACGAGCTGCTCTTCGTAAGGTACGTTGGTCCGATCGACAACAACGGCTGCCTCGTCTTTGCGGGGATCATCAGAACTCGACTGGACGGATCGCATCCCAAGCAACTCACGCAGGCGGGACCACCATGTTCCGGCGACCTCGAACCGCGTTGGTCTCCCGACGGAAGCAAGGTTCTCTTCCAGTACCAAGATGCCACCGGTCCCACTTCAATTTGGGTGATGAATCGCGATGGCTCGCATCGGCGACAGATCACTCAGGGCAGGCTACTCGGGTATGGCAATCCGAACTGGTCCCCCGATGGAAGTCGCATCGTCTTTCAAGTTCCTGCCGACCCCACCGACGATCAGAATCCGCAGCAGATCTACACCATCCACCCGGACGGTACGCACCTCCGCCAGATCACGCACTACGCGATCATCCCGGGCGTCACCATCGCAACTTTCGGGCCGCGCTGGTCTCCTGATGGAAAAAAGCTAGTGTTCTCTCACCGCGATCCCTACACCACCCAAGGACCGGATGGTTTACCTCACTCGGACATCTTTGAGATGAATCCCGACGGCAGCGATGTGGTGCAGATCACCTTCACTCCCGAGAAAGACAACAACACAGCGTGGGGAGCACGGCCCTAAACCATCTGTTCACAATCTGCCCTGTCACTCTGAGGAGAAGCCATGAAATGCAAGAACAGGAATTTGCTGGCTGCTGCTATGACAGCTTCACTGTTTCTAGTTCCACTTGCGCTCGCCGCGCAACAGTCGCTGAACAACGCCTCAACCGACAACTCTCGCCAGGAAGGCGGCGAGGCGGACCCACACACGTCCGTCAGTCGGCACGCCCACTACACGGTATTTGACGTGGGTACCTTTGGCGGTCCCACAAGTGGTTACAGCTTCGGCAGCGTCAATATCAACCCTCGAGGGGTGGTCGTAGGCGTGGCGGATACCGCCATCTTCGACCCAAGCTGCGACTGCTTCCTCTCACACGGTTTTCGTTGGGAAAACGGCATCTCGACTGATCTGGGCGCGCTTCGCGGAGGCCGAGGTAGTTTTGGCCAGGCGATAAATTCCAAGGGCTCCATCGCCGCTCTCGCGGATATTTTCGACCCGATGACTGGGCAGTTCCGGGGAGACGCCGCGCTTTGGGAACACGGTCGCATCACCGATTTGGGAAGTCTCGGAGGGCCCTTCGCCGCGCCGAACGCAATCAACAATCGGGAACAGATCGTCGGCGGAGGTTTGAATGCCATTCCAGATCCATACGGCGGGCTCGGCCCATTCCTGGGAGGGACAACCCAAACGCGTGCGCTCCTGTGGCAGAACGGAAGGATGGTCGACATCGGAACTCTGGGGGGCAACGATGCGTTCGCCGTTGCCGTGAACGAGCGGGGCCAGATAGCCGGACACTCCTACACCAACACAACACCAAATCCAGAAACAGGAATACCCACTGTCGATCCGTTCTTTCGCGACGGCGGCCACATGGTCGACGTGGGCAGTCTCGGGGGTAAGTTCGGAACGACCAGTTGGATGAACAACCGGGGACAGTTCGCTGGCACCTCGGACTTGGCGGGCGACCAATCGCACCATCCGTTCCTTTGGCAGAGCGGATCTTCAATGCGCGATCTTGGCACGCTGGGAGGAGACAACGGATCGGCGGCCTGGATCAACGAAGCTGGGCACGTCGCAGGGGAGGCCGATTTACCAGGCAGTGCGACGCACCATGCCTTCGTTTGGAAGAATAATGCCATGCAGGACCTGAAGCCCGCCGGCAGCGCTCCTTGCAGCAATGCTTTTGCGATCAACTCGTCGGACCAGGTTGTAGGCAATTCGACGGACTGCCAGGGATCCGCTCTCGGAGCGACCCTTTGGGACCGTGGGTCGCCGGTCGACCTAAATGCCTTCGTCACTCCGGGCTCAGGCATTTTTTTGCGAGAGTGCGTGTTCATCAACGACCAGGGAGAGATCGCCGTTGTCGGCAGCCTTAACGGAAACGATCATGCCTTCGTTCTTGTCCCGGATGGCAACTGTAATGGGGAATGCGATGCCCAATTTACGGCGAGTCAGAACGATACAGCAACGCCGGGGCGAGCTACTCGCGCGCCTACCACGTCCGTCACGCCGTCAAACCCGATAGAGAGATTACACAACAGCATCCTACAGCGGTATCAATTGCCAAGACAGCGATCCGCATCTTCCGAGTAGTTCGGCCCCTATGTCTCGAAAGTGAGGGGTGGATTACTTTGGGGACGGGATGCTACTCGCTAAACATCCCGTCCTCGACTTCCACGCGCAACACAATTCGACGATCGGGACTTAGTAGTCCAGATCGCCATTACCGTCGGAGAGGAGCGATTTCAATGATCCGTCAGAATAGTTATTGGCTGGCGATTACTTCTTGTTTAACGTTGCTCGCAACAACCATCTTAACAACGCTGGCAATGTCGCCCTGGGCAGCAGCTCAAACGCGTCGATGCGACTCAATGTCGCCGCAGGACCAAATAAGATCGTCGTTTGCATATGTGACGAACGAATCTTTGTATAACGTCTCCGCCTTTGTAATCGACGGGCAATCCGGGGCGCTTACGCCAGTAATCGGTTCTCCCTTCCCGGCAGGGCGGGGGCCCAATTTTGTGGTTGCGGATGCCAAATTCGTTTTCGTTGCCGATCTAGCTTCTTTCCAAATCTCTGTTTACCACATCGACCAGGTCATCGGTGCGCTCACGGAAGTTCCTGGATCTCCTTTTGACAGCGGACCAAACCCACAGTCGCTGCGTCTCACTCAAAACGGAAAATTTCTCTACGCAACGGACTCGGATGGTGCAGGCCATGGCAGTATCGCCGGATGGAGTATCGATAGAACAACAGGATTGCTGACGCGTATTTCAGGGTCCCCCTTCCCAGCGGGATCAATACCAGATTCAATGACGTTCAGTCGGACGGGTGCATTTGCGTATGTGGCTGACATTGCAAGCAACCAAGTGCTCGGCTACAGCGTGAACACTCAGACGGGGGCGCTTGCGCCAGTTCCCGGATCCCCGTTTGCGACAGGTTTGTTTCCTTGGTCTGTAGCAGCCGCACCGGGTGCTGATTTCGTTTATGTGACCAATGAAGGCTCGAACAATATTTCGGGCTACAAAATCGGTAGCGCAGGTGCTCTTACGGAAATTGCTGGATCGCCTTTCTTGGCAGGATTGCTGCCTCAGAGCATCACTATTGATCGTTACTCGATGTTCACATACGTTACGAATGTTCGATCGAACGATATTTCGGCGTACAAGGTCGACACAGAGACTGGCTCCTTGCAAGCGGTCAACGGATCCCCGTTTGCTGCCGGAACCGGACCAAACTCCGGCGCGCTAGACGCCGCAGCGAAGTTTTTTTATGCGAACGATAGTGGGTCGAACGAGGTATCGGCCTACTCGATCGATTCTACCTCTGGTGCTCTGACGCAGGTTTCCGGGTCTCCCTTCCTCACCGGGGGAGGTGAACCGACTTCGATCGCGGTGTCTGGAGTCGCGGCGACGGTACGAACCGTGAATGCTCTCGAGTCACTTTGCCGCTAGGCGGCATGGGGCGGCCCCGAGCTCAAGACAGAGTGGTCAGCACGAAGTCTCGAAGACAGACGTCACCGCTTGTCTCATACTTGATTTCGCTCTGAACTTTGACGTGGAGGAGTTATAGCCAGAAACACTAACGAGCCGCAGCAATCACCTTCGGAGAGTGATACCTACAGCACACTTGGGACCAGTGTAATCTCGTCCAAAACCGTCCCTGGCCACCATACATTCAACAGCTTGCAACATCCCTCGAAGCATGCCCTTGTCTTACCCTGTCACAGAAAATATTGAACCAAAGCGCTTACTTCCCTGACTTCCATCGGCTCAGCGCGCGCCGGTTTGCGCGGCACAGTCGACTCCTCCATCGGAAGCGTCATCTGCATATCGTCCACCGGAGTGGGGAGCTTTTCCACCGCGCGCCGCCGCGACTCGGGAATGTCCTGAACGTAGACATCCATCGCCGTTGAGATGCGCGAGTGGCGGAGCTGGCCCCGAATGTCCTTCATGTGGGCGCCTTCCCGTTTCAGTCATGTTCCGTAGGAAGTCCGCATTACATCTCCAGTTCACGAAGTCGAGGCCGATGTTGCGCCTCGCCGGTTTTGATGTGCCTGCTCAGCACTTATTTGTCCTCGTCGGCTTGCCATCCTTAGCCGATTGAAAGACCAGGTCTTCGCGCAGGCGGAGCGTTGGATCACGCCCGGGCCGGCGCAAAGCGCGAGTGAACAGATTGATCCGGCAGTCCCGATGGAACCGCCGCCAAAAGCAATTTCCATTCGGCTCAAGGACTAATCCCAATAGTCCCAAATAGTTTGTGGCCATTTCGCAGTTTTCATGTGTGCTCGCGAGCACCATGCAGCCTTCTCTGACTTCCGCGGCTAGGCTTGACATTTGAAATCGGCCTGCTACCATCTGTCGCGTGTGCGCCCGTAGCTTAACCAGAAGGAGTGACGTGCGTATCCAATGCTGCTGTATTTGGTCACGTGCCACCTGTGTCTGGTTTCCGTACAGCGTGTCGGAGTCGTGCCTGACCGCTCGGCAGGAGTCGATAACGAGTCCTGAGATGCAGGATTGACCTTGTCCAAATTGTGTTGGTGACCACATTACTCAGAGAGCACTGCCCTGGTAAGGCAGGAGATACGGGTTCGAACCCCGCCGGGCGTACCATCCAACATCCTCAATTAAACCAACTCTGGCCCCCGCCCGGGGGCTGATTTGGACCCGCCTTGAGAACATCTCACATTGTGGTATCGGACAAGGCGTTTGACCCTTGTTTGCTTCACTACGCTGGTAGGCGGGGTTGTAGCGCAATCAACGGGAAACCGGCGGAATCGCCCACGGTGCGCTGTCAGCGCGGGGGCTGCAGTCTTCCTACCAGCAAAACGACGTCCTCGATCCGCTGGATTTCGCCCAGGTTTATATTGTTGGCTACCAGGTCCAATCGTAACTGCTCCGCAAGTTCAAGAAGGATGGTTACGAATCCAAGAGAGTCGATGCCGAGATCTTCGAATAACCTCGAGGACAACGGTAGACTCTCAGACGTGCCCAGGTACCGCTGGAACGACTTCGTGACAATCGTGTTCAGATCTGCGTCGGGTAGAGTAGCCATGGGTCGAGTACTCAGTGGCAAGATTGGAGGCAACGCGCTATATCCGGCTGCTACAGCTTACTTCGCGCCGTGGTTCTTCCTGAAATTGTTTTCCTCGTCTAATTTAATCAGCAGCGGCCGCACTGTCGAGGTGGAAACATGAAAGTGCCGAGGACCCAGTGTGAATTGGAGGTTAAGGTCCGACTGGTCCGAGAGCTTCTGAACGGCAAGAGCCTGGAATCTCTGGCGAAGGAAAGCGGCTGGCCTCGAAAGCAGCTTGCATTCTGGTTGCGTCGGTTTCTGCAAGGTGGAGAAGCTTACCTTTCCTCCCGGAGCGATATGTCGGAGACGGCAGCGCTGACAGAACAAAATCGCGACCTGCTCGCAAGGATAAAAGATCTCGAGAAACGAAATCTAGCGCTTGCAAGCTACCAAAGAGCGGCATCGAAGCCGGCGGTCGCTCATCCAAAATGTTCGGAGCCTTACGCGCGAGCATTTGAAGAACGAGGGGCGCACTCACTTTATGTTCCAGAGTGGCGGACGCACGTGCTTGTGAGAAAAGCTCCGGGAGTGGGACTGGTCAGGCACGCAACTGGGATTCCAGGACATTCATCGCTCGATGCGGATTGTGACCTGGAGGGCGGACTCCTGAGACTAAAACAAGAAGGTATCGCATCGATCTCGCTGATCACTGATCCTCTTTGGTCACCGGACCTCGCAGTGGTGCAACGAGCCTTTGAGACCTGTCGGCCCTTCAAGGAAAACTTTCTCATCGATCGGGTACTGGGACCACTTCGTATTCGAAAAGGGCATAGGAACACAGTCAACAAGGCAAAGAAGTTGGTCCAAATCAGCCCGGTGCGGCTGGCGAAGTTTCTCGATTGCTGGTGGGCATTGTATTGCGATCATCGTCAGACCCGAGCCACCGTCTATCCGGCGTCGCGAAATCACTTTGAACTACTCGCCCAAGTGCAGGAAATTGAGGCGTTCGCGGTCTACTTCGAAAATGAAATCGTTGCCATGACGATCTGGCTGCGATTTGATGAAATCCTCTACTACGTCGATGGAGCCTCCAGCGAAAGGGGGCAGGCCATTTCGGCTCCGTATGCCGCCTTTGCACATGCCATCGACTACTTCTCCGACTGCCGATATATTTTTTTTGGCGGATCAGCCGATTTTCGTAGTCCTCAGTCTGACGGCCTGGCCGTGTTCAAGCGCGGCTTCGCGAACACCTCGGTCCGAGATTATCTTTGCACTTCGCATTTCACTTCATCCACCTCCACTCGCCTCCCAGCGGCAGGTAGCTGACATCGCACCTCGCTGTGCGCACCTGGCAGCGCTCCGCTACTTGAATATCTGAGCTCGAATCCGCAAACAAGCCAGAGGAAGCAATCCCTGAGTCTTTGAGGTATCAGAGCGAAATTGTCCGTGAAGTTACGTTGAAAGCGGAGCAAGAGCCGTCCCGATGACGCTGGAAGCTCGAAGTCCGGCGGGGTGAAGACCCGCTGGAGTAGCGTTTTCGATCCTAAGGTGCCTTAAGTCTGGCCCTGGGCGCGGCTACCATATTCCTCTTGCGGTGCTTGGAATGCTTGGTCCATAATCGTCGGGCTCTGAAATCGGGCCGGTGGTCTGGGATTCGGTTATTGGAGTGAAGTGGCTCGCGGGCCCAGCTCCAGCGGTGCCCACCCGGCGAATACTATTACTGATCGTTCCGTCACTTAATGTCAGCTTTTCGTGATGCCGCAATCAGCAGGATAACCGAATGAAAAAGACGGCACGTTTCAGGCAGCTCTTAACAACGAAGCAACTCGAGTTTGTCATGGGAGCGCACGACGCTTTGAGCGCTCGGATAGCCGAGGAAGCTGGTTTTAAAGCGCTATGGGCGGGAGGACTGGGGATGTCTGCCGCCATGGGGGTGCGGGACTGCAACGAGCTGAGTTGGACTCAAGTTCTGGAAGTGGTCGAGTTCATGAGCGACGCAACAAACATCCCAATAATTTTGGATGCTGACACCGGTTATGGCAATTACAACAATGTACGGCGACTAATCCGAAAACTCGAGAGCCGCGATATTGCGGCTGTCTGTATAGAAGATAAGCTATTTCCAAAATCAAATTCTTTTGCTGATCCCGAATTCCAAGAATTAGCGGATATTGATGAGTTCTGCGGCCGAATACGAGCTGCGAAGGACGTGCAGAGAGATCCGGACTTCACGGTTATCGCGCGCGTCGAAGCCTTCATTGCGGGATTAGGACTGGAGGAGGCCCTTAAGCGCGCAGAGGCCTATCGTCAAGCCGGCGCCGACGCTATCTTGATTCATAGCAAGGCAGTCGATGCCAAAGAAATTGAATCATTCATGTCTCATTGGGACGACCGGTGTCCTGTCTTAATTGTCCCCACAAGCTACTATCGAACGCCCGTGAGCCTCTTTGAAACGATGGGAGTGAGCCTGGTCGTATGGTCTAACCATTTAGTACGAGCCAGCATAGAGTCGATGCAAAGGGTGGCAGGAGAAATCCAACAGTGCGGTTCTGTCCTCTCGTCAGAGTCTCAGATCGCTTCCATGCATGAGGTTTTCCGGCTTCAGAGACATCCAGAGCTGAGCCGGGCCAACAAGAAATACCTGCCGCGAAAACACTTCATGCAGGGCTATATCCTGGATGTTCTTGACTCTTCCGTAAAGGGAAGAGGTGCTCCGTCGGATACGCCCAGGAGAAAAGAATCGTCCCAATCTGTGAAATGCAGTGCTGAAGAGGCCCTACGTTGTGTAGGTGTCAGTAAAATAACTTCCTTAAATGTGCAAAGTTCCGCTAGCTTGTCATGCAGTGCCAACAATGGATCCGTAGAACGTTGGAAGGTAGCATTGCACGCGCTCTTGGGCCAAATTAGTGGACCAGCGATCATCGTTCCGAATACTATCGCATTCGATACTGGCGTCTTAGCAATGCTCAGGGATGTGCCAGGAGACATCGTCATCGTGGCGAACGCCCTCGAGAGTCCAGCAAGCCACACAAATATCAGTTCAATTACAAGCTCCAAATGCGTGGTTCGCGATTTCGAAAGTGATTCAACCTTTTATTGTCTCACGGAAGAGCAGGGCACAAGTGATGATTGGATAGGTTTGATAAAGGTGACCAGCAAAGGTGTGCGGCACCTTAAGCGAGCTGTCACTGCCGGCTGGAAAGACAATATGCGGGTTGAGTTATTGTTCCAAGCGGCACTTCGCGGCGGGGCTAGTGTTCGAGTTTTGGAAGTGATTGGGACCTCGCCACCTTTACACAAGCCGCTTCTCGCAGTATCCGGCAGGTAAGACGTCCTAAGAACGAGCAGCTCGTGTTAGACGGATGTCAGTTGCGTATCCAGAGGGCTACATAGTGATTGACGCGGTGGACCTGGTTCGCTGTCTATCGGAGTACTCATTCGGTCCCTATCTGGCGGTGCCATGCACCCTCCTGAAACCCTTGCTTTCCGCCATTCTGGTCCGCGATGGCAGGGATTTCTTCGCAGCGCCCAACGAAGGAGATGCTGTTGGAATAGCAGCTGGGGCGCAATTGGCCGGACGAAAGCCGGTTGTAATTTGCCAGAATTCAGGGATCGGCAACATGATGAATCCGTTGACATCATTGATTCATACGTTCCGTATTCCCATGCTAATGATTGTTTCCTGGCGGGGAGAACCAGGGCTCCCGGATGAGCCGCAACATGACTTGATGGGCCAAATTACTCGCGAGTCTTTGTCCCTCCTTGGTGTGGAAAATGCACCCTTACCTTCTGACCCAGACGCGTTGCGGGATTGTCTTGCAACTGCCGTGCAGTATATGGAAACCAATTCTCTACCTTTTGCTTTCACTTTGAGTAGACAAACTGTGAGGGGTGTTAGTGAGACTAAAGATCAAGACGAGATGAATCACGTCCCGGGAGAGCTGACACATGCGTGTGAGGACCCTGGTGTCATGACTCGGCTAGGGGCAATTAAGACGATAATGTCACACATTGGCGACAATGATCTGGTGCTAGCCACTACTGGATTTACGTCGCGGGAGCTCTTCTGTCACTTCGATCGGCCCGGCAACTTCTATGTATTAGGTAGTATGGGATGCGCATCGGCGGTCGGGTTTGGTATAGCGTCTTATTACACCGCAGGCAAAGTAGTCGTGTTGGATGGAGACGGAGCTGCGCTTATGAGACTTGAAGCTCTGGCTACTATAGGACACTACCATCCGCATAATTTGCTGCACATCGTTTTGGACAATGCCTGTTATGACTCTACAGGCGGGCAGGCTACGATTTCCAGTACAGTTCGATTTGCTCAGATTGCTCAGGCCTGCGGTTATTCTTGTTCAAGCACCTTGGGTCTTTGCGAAGATCTGCGGGAGGCTATCGAGCACTCCCTGCTTGTTCCGGGACCACACTTCATTCACGTTCGGTTAGCGCCCGGAACGGACAGCTCAGTCGGTAGGCCATCCCTCACGCCAGTCGAGATCAAGGAACGCTTCACTAAGTTTGTTCGCGACCGCGTACAGAGGTCCGCAGCCGTCTAGAGTCGAATCGGTCGCTGGCATAGTGAAGGAATCAGAGCTGACCAGAACGCCCGAATACTAGTCACGTAGGAGAGGGTGATGCGGGAGAACCCGACTGCAAATCCGGCCTCAAGCGTCCAACGCACGTCCCTCAAGCAATTCCAGATACACGGTATCTCATCTATTATCCGGGATCTGGATTGGCTGGCCGACAACCCTGATGATTTGGAGTCTGCTATCCTGGCGAACCAGTCGCTTGACACCACGCTCTCTCCAAGCTTAGAGCTTAGGTCGGGAAACCGTCTCACCTCCACGGTGGGCGACGTAGTGCTTTTTCGACCTTTGGGCGAAGGAGCATATCACGACATGGAGACGCTCTGGGGCGGCAGAGTTGACATCGTGCCCGGTCGCAATTATCTGGGAGTCATTTGTGAGCGTTGCTCGACGAAATTCCTTGCAGCGCAATTTGGCGAACAGCCATCCTACGATAGACTAATCTTACAATTCGTCGCACAAGCTGGCGGGATAGGATACTGTACCGGGTATTCTCCGTCGTTAAGACAGAAGAGCGGAAATGGACAGGCAGCTGATGTCGAGATATTAGGAGTCCTTTACCATCAAGCGCGAAATGCATATCTGAATACTATAGAGATGTCGGGATTGCTGTCGCATGAGGTTTCTGCTCCGCACGAAGTGCCTCCTACACTGTTGGTAGTTGGTACGGCGACGGACGTGGGGAAGACCACCTTGGCCTGTAAACTGCTTCAGGAAATGTCAAAGAACCTGTGCTGTGCCGCGCTAAAGGCCTCAGGAACAGCTTGGTATGAAGACTCGCAGTTGCATGCCAGCAGCGGCGCAGTGTTGGCACTGAACTTCAGTTTTGCAGGATTGCCGACGACATACTATGTGGATAGCACGCTGTACCAGCAAAGTATGTATCAACTCTATGACTATCTTTGTGTGCCAGAGCGCCTCCCCGCGCACAAGCGACCGCCGGCGATCAGGCACCAGAAGATGCCTCGGCCAGATGTTTTAGTTGTGGAACACGGCGGCGACGTGCTCGGGGCAAACGTGCCCGCCTTTCTGGACGACGAGCATCTGGTTGATCCGGTGAAAATTCTCATTATATGTTGCGAGAGCGCATTGGCACTCATAGGTGCACTTAATGTACTTCGGTCACATGGCATTGACTCTTCTCGGACCCGTGTTTATGCTGCCATGCCACTGGTCAATCCGCATGCCTTTATAGAACGAGTTGAGCCGTTGATGCAGCGCGGGCTGATACACGGGGTAGTCGACGCAAATAAACCGGAGGCTGTTCCAGAGCTTGGCTGGAGGTGCGAGTACACCAGTCGTCACTCAGAAATAATTACGGCGAAGGAGATGGCGCTGGTGATGAAAACCATGGTCAGGGAAGAGCAGAGCCGTCGCGCGGATGCTGCTGTAAGGTCATCGTAAGAGCTCAATGGTCATGGCGGCGGAAGACGACTTGCTTGCCAGGGATGGGATGAGACAGGAATGAAGGAGATGACGCGCATCGAGACTGTAGACCAGATCATCTCAAGGAGTGCAAAGCTATATGGCCGACGCGTCGCGTACGAACACAACGGAGTGGCTCTGGATTTCGTACAACTCGCGCATGATGCTGACCTATTGTCGCAGAAGTTGATATACGCGGGAGTGGTCGCCGGAGCGCCGGTCGCAGTGGTTCTCGACAAGTCGCTGAATTTCATCAGAGCACTGGCGGGTATCTTATGCGCTGGGGCAATTTATGTGCCGGTTGATGCCAAAAATCCGGACGACCGTGTTCGCTACATATTGCGCGATTCCAAGGCGAGGCACATAGTAACTACGCCTGCGAGCGCTCCCCGATTGGCTGGCCTGATCGATTCAGACGTGCGACTGCTTTTGCTGGACTGTTCGCCGGACCTTTCTCCCGAGAAGACAGTGTCACCGGGTAAGCTGGCACAATCACCAATATCTGCCTCCGATATTGCATACATCATCTATACCTCTGGGTCTACCAATGTGCCGAAGGGCGTTGCGATAAGACATGAAAGCCTTCTTAACTACATTAGAGAAACCGTCAAGACCTATGGCTTCGACGAGGGTACTCGTCTGCTTAGTGTTAAGTCCTTCTCGTATGATGCTTCCCTCACCGATATCTTCTGTCCGCTATATGCTGGAGGAACGGTTTATCTGAACGATGAGGGTGCGGTTCTTCCACCGGTTATTGAGGAGAAACTCGCGCGGTATGGTATCACTCACGTGAGTTGTACCCCGGCGGTACTAAGGCTGTTAGCGGACAAAGGATCGCTATCGCCGAAGTTCTATGCGACTATGAAAACGATGTCGGTTGGTGGTGACGCAGTACCCGCCAGGGTCTTCAGAAAAATCCAGGACACATATCCCCACATTCGATTGTTTAATCGCTATGGTCCCACCGAGACGACCGTAACATGCTGTACTTATGAGTTGAAGAAGAAGGTAAGCGACAATGACGTGGTTCCGATCGGCAAGGCTCACAAGAACGTGTACTTGCGAGCGATTAACGACCACGGCGAGTCGATAAATGTGAATGAGGTCGGGGAGCTTTATGTCGCGGGCATTCAGGTTATGGCTGGCTATTGGGGCGCTCCGGAGTTAACTGCCAAGGTCATAACGGATGCTTTCGGCGACAAATTGCGGTATTACAAGACATCGGACCTCGTGACTATAAACGAAGATGGCGATTATGTGTTCTTACGGCGGGTCGACAATGTTGTTAAGAAGAACGGCTATCGAATAAGTCTCGAAGAAATTGAGGCCGCGATTGTGCGCGGTGGTCTGGCCGAGGAATGCGTTTGCGTCTTTTTGCCGGAGGAGATGGGGGGTGGCCGGGCAAGGGTTATTGCCTGTCTGAAGTCAGCCGGAAGCTCGATTCCCGAGCACGAGATGCGCGAACGCCTGAGGCTGTTGTTGCCGGCGCATATGATTCCAGATCTGTTTGCTCATGTGGCGAACATCCCAAGAGAGCTCTCCGGTAAGCCTGCTCGTCAGGCACTGAAGAAGCAGTTTCGAAGCCAATTTGATCGCCCGCACTGACGTTCGGTTTCTTGCGAAACCGTCTTCTGGCACAGAATTACTGTTGGACTATGTCAAGGGAGCGCCTAGAATGCGAAGTACTGATACGCCATCATAATTCCAACCATTCGGATGTGTTCGTGAGCAAACTCTCCCAGCAGCGTCGCAAATCGCCACCTCAACCTGTCCGGCGTCAGCGGTTGTCTCTGAAAGGGTGGCTGGTAGGTTGCATTGTGCTGGCCGTCATTCTAGTCGCCGTGGTTTTCTACACTCGCCGGAGCGCGACACAGACAATCTCCGACGCATCTGCAGGCGATACTGCCACGGCGACCGGTGCAACTATGATTCCGGCGTCTGCCTCGAAGTCGGGTGCAGCGAATTTCGGGCCTACGATCCCCAACGCGGCTTCGACGCCTCCAGCCGTCCCTTCTGGGATGGTGTGGATCCCGGGCGGCGAATTTTCCATGGGCGCGAACGATCCGCCTGACATGGACGAAGTTGGCATGAAAGCAACGAGCGATGCCAGGCCAATCCACCGCGTTTACGTCGATGGCTTCTTCATGGACAAGACGGATGTAACCAATGCGGAGTTTGCCAAGTTCGTACAAGCCACCGGATACGTCACCGTTGCCGAACGCAAGCCACGTGCCGAGGATTTTCCAGGCGCTCCTCCCGAGAACCTGATAGCGGGCTCGGTAGTTTTCTCTGCGCCCGATCATCCTGTTCCGCTCGACAATCACTACCAATGGTGGAGCTACGTTCACGGAGCGAACTGGCGCCATCCGCTCGGGCCGGGAAGCGACATAAAGGGCAAGGACGATTATCCAGTCGTGCACATCGCTTTTGAAGATGCTCAGGCTTACGCGAAATGGGCAGGAAAGCGGTTGCCAACCGAAGCCGAGTGGGAGTTCGCTGCGCGCGGAGGAATGGCGGGCAAGCCATTTGTCTGGGGCGACGAGTTTCGTCCGCACGGTAAATGGATGGCCAACACACACCAGGGACACTTCCCGAATTCCGACAGCGGTGAAGACGGATACGCGGGCATCGCGCCAGTCGCCAAGTTTCCACCAAATCAATATGGGCTTTATGACATGGCGGGGAATGTCTGGCAGTGGACTAATGACTGGTATCGAGCCGACTACTATCAGCAACTGGCATCAGCAGGTGGAGTGGCGCGCAACCCACAGGGTCCTGAAAGCTCCCTTGATCCTGACGAACCGACCCAGCCCAAGAAGGTACATCGCGGGGGCTCATTCCTCTGCACCGATCAGTATTGCTCACGATACATCGTTGGCACGCGCGGCAAAGGCGAAGTGTCAACCGGTACCAACCATCTTGGTTTCCGTTGCGTCAAGAGCACGAGTTAGTTAAGCGTGCGACAGCAAGGCTGACCCGAGAATTCTCTAGCCGCTGATGCCCCGCCAGTTTTCTTGGCAACTCATGCTCAGAGTGCACTCAGTTTTTCGTGGATGGCTCGCGGGAAGGGAGGAAGAGATGACCCTCAGAGCAGCGGTAACCAATTGCAGACTGCTCGGCTGAAGGGGTTCCGAACGTCGTCGGGTATATGGCCGTAGTACTCGCGTCTCCACAAACGGGACACTTGACAGTCGCAGGGCAGGGGTTCTCTAGCATGGCTGGTCCCTTGATCGGGTAACGCAAGAGAACCGCGAAATGCGGGCGGATGCGCAATCCGGCTTGCTTTGTCAAACGCCATTATACGTCATCCGCAAGCTGCCAGAGCAGCTGGCAAGACGTGCTCTTTGTACCAACTAGATTCAAAGCGAACGCTGGTTTGGTGGATCGCGGGGAACTCGCCCTCTCACATCCTTGTCACAGGTTGCCGAACGTCCCACTCATGTGTAGCCGGGCGGTTTCAACATCGGCAGGCGTGGGAGGACCGACTTCGAGGGTTGCATTCGTATTCGGATTACACTCATGAACGCACATGGTCTGATTCATCATGATGGACTGCAAAATACGAGAGAACGAACGGGAGTGATGGCCATTACAGAAGCGCAGGCCGTCCGACCAGGCGAGTCGCGGAGAGTACTCGCAGATCAAGCTCCAGTATTCCCGAGCCGCATTCCACATCTTCAGGAATTCCAGATTGCCATCGGGGCCGATGTGATATTCGACCCTGACTCGACCGGCAGCCGATGACTGTGTCAGAGCATCCCAGTTGAGGATAACGGCGCTGTTCAATAACTGATCGAGTGGTTGGGGCGGAGCGGAGGGCGCGATCGGAACTACAGCTTTCATCGTTCTCCTTGTATTTGGGCGAGTCGCTCGTAAATGTTCGGCTTGCGTGTCGATACTTGGTTGCTTCGCTTCCATGTCAATTCAGTTCGCTTGCTGAGCGGCCGACCGCTTGCGATTCGGAAAGAAGCCTCTCCGAAACCGCAGGAGAGCGCCGGTGAGGGGTTGGGAGCTATGCCTGTTTAGCGCCGTTGGTGAAAGAGAGAGAGCTGCAAGATAATTCAATTGTACGCTTCACAAATCTCAACAGCTCTCCAGATGGCGTCTTATCAAGACACCACCGATCTCTAGCAAAATACCTCTCCGGGCATGCGCGATAGCGTGCGTGTCGGCAGGGTGTCCCGGACCATCCGCCCGAGCACTTTTCCGCCGGAATCCATGTGCTTGCGCGCGATCTTCAATTTGAGCGCCCGCTCGATGGAACGAAGCTCAGCAATCTCCGCGCCGCACACCAGAGTGGAAGCGCGTCCGGCCGAGCCCATCCGTCCTGTACGGCCCACGCGATGGATGAAGTCCTCGGGAATCTGCGGCAAGTCATAGTTGATGACGTGCGCGACATTGTCCACGTGGATACCACGCGAAGCGACATCGGTAGCGACCAGCACCTGGAACTTGCCGTCTTCAAATCCGCTCAACGCGCCGTTGCGCTGGGACTGCGAGCGGTCACCGTGGATCATGGCGGCGGTGAATCCGTCGCGCACCAGCGTTTTGGCCAGGCGCTCGGTTCCACGCTTGGTGCGAGCAAAAATCAGCGTCTGTCCCTTCTCGGAATAGAGAAGCTGGCGCAGCACTTCGGTCTTTTCTGCCTGAGACACTTCGAAGGCTTGCAACTCAACCGTGTCAGCCGGCTTCGACGTTGAGCCGAGAGCCACACGGACCGGCTTGGTCATGTAATCGTTGACCAGGTTGGCAACCGAAGCCTCCAGCGTTGCCGAAAAGCAGAGCGTCTGACGCTCGCGAGGCAATGCCGCTACGATACGCCGGATGGCGGGCAAAAAGCCCATGTCCAGCATGCGATCGGCTTCGTCCAGCACCAGCGTCTTTACGTGCCGAAGATCGATAAGTTTCCGGCGGAGATAATCCTCCAGCCGTCCCGGCGTTGCAACCACCACGCTGGCACCTTTGCGGACCGCCTGGATCTGTCTCTGCTCGCTCATGCCGCCGATAACTAAAGCGGCGGGAGGGGCCTTGCGTTCGCGCAGCTTCTCATATTCCTCGTGGACCTGCATGGCCAGCTCGCGCGTGGGTACGAGAATGAGCGCCGATACCTGGCGCGCTGAAACACCAGCGGCAAGCCTTTCCAGAACTGGAATCAGGAACGCTAAAGTCTTCCCGGTACCGGTCTGCGCCGTTGCCAGTATGTCTTTTCCCTCCAGCGCGGGAGGAATGGCGGACGCCTGGACCGGCGTCGGGGTAGTGAAATGGAACTGTGCCAGCTTCTGCTGGAGCCCAGCAGATAGGGGCATATCTTTAAATTGTGTCAAACGATTTTTTTCTTTCTGGAGGGGCGTCTCGCGAAAATGCATACGAGATGCGTGTCGCGAAGATACTACTGAAGCCGCTCAAATTTATTCGGCGCTGAAACGAAACGGAAGCCGGAAAGGCGGGAATCGGATCGAATGACAGATCGGATGTCGCTTGCAAGCGGCCGTAGCCAAAAGCGTCTACTTAGGACTATATCACAGTGCGCCCGCGAATGTCGCGAACGCACCAACTTGAATACCAACGCTACTTCGCGAAGTCGTGGAAATCAAAGCCCTGAGGCTGACCATCTTCGTCATGGACGATTTCCAAATCGGCGACCGGCTGCGTTTCTACGTTAGGGGTATCGCCACTACCCGGTTGTTTGCGCTGCGCCTTTCGCTGCGCTTTCTCCGCCCGCTTTTCCTGGCGGGCACGTTCTTTCTGTCGCTTGGTGAAAGTTGTACGAGAGCTTCCTGCCATAGTTTAAAAAGTACCACCAAGATTAGACTTAGAGTGACGGTAAACGATTCAATATTTATCAGATCCCCGAGGAAGGCAGAAGTGCAGCCTTGGCAAGGGGCTTCGCGATTGCCTGGAGCTCGGCTCGCGTGAACGCTGCACCACACACGCCACAATTCCATAGAATGTGCGACGTGGCGTGACCATTCGCATCAATGGGCGACTGCCACTTTCTCGAGAGCTCGCTTGCGCAGATCGGGCAACTCTTGGTCAAACCGTTCCCCTCTCCCCAGCTCTTTCCTCCAACGATCCTTTTCTACTCACGGCAAGGATTGCTATCTTCGACGCCAGAGTGCTTTCGTCGGCCAGCCCGAGAACGCGCTTTGCGTGGTTCCTTGCACTCTCTTCGGTCCGAAATCTCTTGACTCGCGCGGCACTTGCGGGCGAATCCATGAACTCAACGCGATAGTAAGTCAATACGAATCCTTCTCTGTGAGCAGGTTATTCAGTGATGTCAGCTGATCCTTTTTGGCTCGATGCTTTCGAGCGGCGAGGTAGGACTCTGCTGACAGCCAGTCCTCCTCAATCGGACGGTCCTCAGTGCCGTCCCTCGTAGAGCCCGGGAGCCTGGATTCGGATCTCCTGATCCGTAACAGGATTTGCCGTAGGAACCTGTTTCGTTCGCAAAGTCGGACTTCGCTGTCCCGAAGCTGAGCAAGGATGTTGGACCTGGAATCGCGGGTCGATCATCTAGGCTCCTCAACTTTGCTGACTAAGAAGGAGGCAACTTCAGAGGGACTGACTTAGGCTCAGAGGTCTGAATGAAGATAACATCATCCTCACTCCACATCTTATGCCGATGGTGTGGGCGTGTCAACGCACAAGGCGGATACGTGCGCGTGTTTCGAACACCTTAGCCGCTGCGCCACGCGATTGACATTCACCCTCGATGAGCCTACTGTCCAAGTAGAGTACGTAGTTCCTTATGTTTTGCCTCGGCGGTCGTGAAGCTGACCCGTCGCGACCTTGAGTAGCCGGCGGTCGACTCAAAAGAAAACTGCGGCGTGAACCTACCCGATAGAAGACGAGAGTTTCGTAGCGTCCTCTTCTCTGCGACGTTCCTGGAAGGACTAAAGATGAAAAGTATCTACGTCGGTAACCTGGACTCCTCCACCACGGAGCAGGAACTCCGCAGCGCTTTTGCCGTCTACGGCAACGTGCAGACCGTCAGTGTGGTCAAAGACCGGGAAACCGGACTCCCACGCGGATTCGCATTTGTCGAGATGGAAGATGATAAAGAAGCGCGCGAGGCGTTGTTGGGTTTAAACGGCGCAACTCTGGGCGGCACCACGCTCACCGTGAACGAGGCTCGACCAAAAGCCGTTCACGGCCGACGTTGAAGGGGGGCCGGGCGGCGCCCTGGGCAGCCGGGTGCGATAATCAAGAAGTAACAATGAAAAAAGATATCCACTCCTACGTTGTTTCGTTTCAGACGGAGCCGTTTCGTCAAGGCACACGCCACCACTGGCTAATCTGTCGCGAGCACGAGCCCAATGAACTGATTTCCTGGGGCCACGCTCCTACCCTCGAGTTGGCACAGGCCGCAGCTCTGAAAGAGGTTCAGGATCTCTCTTCCGGAGAAAGTCAGGGTGGCCAGGCTTGCAGCTCGTTCAAGGACTCTCCAACCTGGATTTCACGTAGGAAATACTGAGCCATCAGCCTAAGGCTGCCCCGCCCCATGGCCAGAGTCGCTTCAACACACCGCGGCTTGACACTTCCGCCCATGCGTTCGGAGGATTGGAGCCTTTGAGCTCGGTTCACAAAGGCGAATCACCCGCCGGAAAGGCCGTCCCGGTTTGTGCTTGCTTGCCTCGCTGGTATCTTTTCAACGCCGCCGGATATCTGATGACTCCTGGGAAGTTTTTAATCGTCGCTCGCCCCTGCCGCTGCGCTAAGCACTTGTGAGTTGCTCTCAGGCCAAGGCGGCAGCAACTTTACTAGTGCAAACAGGAATACAAACGGCAGGATGGAGAGGATGATCGCAGTTAGCAAACCTTCGCGCGCGACAAACCCCATCTTGTAAGTCGTGTATCCCAGGAAGCTTTTCGAGAACAGCTGCCCGCCGATAACAACATTCCAGCGCATGGCAAAGATGCCGATCAGTGTCATGCAACCAGCGAAGACGTAAATTCGTTTGCGCACGATCTCTTTGAACTTGACCACCTGCGTCATTCCCAGCAGAACAATCGGCAGGATCGTCCCCAGGCATATTTGCACGATAACGTGCGAGAACCAGAGCTTGGTATGCACCATGAAGTCCAGGCTACGGAACGACTCATCGGCCTCGTAAATGCGGTGTACAAGATCGAGCATCTCCAGGCCAAAGTCGATAACGAAGGTGTAGAACAGGTACATCGCGATCGTGTCGACGCAACGCATGTCAATCGACTGGCTGCGAATCTTACTCAACATCATGTACAGCAGCATCACTGCGGCGATCCCGGACACCATGGCGGAGAAGATAAAAACCACCGGGATAAGGGGTGAGGACCACCATGGGTTTGCCTTTACCGAACCAAAAATGAACCCCACATACCCGTGCAGAAGGAAGGCCGAGGGGATGCCGATGACTGTGATGATGTAGCCGACACGCTCATCGATGTGTAGTGACCGCTGGCTGATGTTGGATGACCCCAGCGTCAGTGCGCGATACAAAAGCCGCCGCCATCCGCTGGTCGTCTGCGAAAGAATGACGATGTCGCGACGGTAGTCGAGCCAGATCTCCACCAGCAGGACAGCAAGTAAATACCACAGGTAAACAAACCCGAACATCGCCATGGCTGACGATGCGTGCGGCGTCAGATACATTTCGAACGAGCGCTCGGGGCGCCCAAGGTGTAATTGCAGAGGCATGGGCGCAACCAACAGGAATGCCAGCGCCGTCAGCAGTGCCAGGCGATAGGTGGGCTTTACCGCCTGCACCTGGAAGACGCGTTCCAGCGAAGCCAGGATGAAGGCGCCGGCGACCAGACCGGTAATGAACGGATAGAGCACGATGAGCACGCTCCATTGCAGTTCCACTTCATTCGGGTACATGAATCCTTCAACTGGAATCTGCACAGCAAGCTCCTTATCGCACCGCGCCGTCGAGGCCGTAATAGAAACACTTTGAACGTGTGGCCATTTGTGGTTTTAGAACCTGCACACTATGGGTGCGCAGAAACTCATGAATCGGGTCATTGGGATTTTTCAGGTTGGCGAGCGTTCGTGTGCCCGTGGGACAGACTTCGCAGCAAGCCGTTGTCAGTCCCTTGGTGATGCGGTGATAGCACAGCGTGCATTTATTGGCCGTGTTGGTCGTTGGGTTAATAAAGCGGCAGCCATAAGGGCACGCCTGAATGCAGTAACGGCAACCTAGGCAGTAGGTCTGGTCGACAAGAACGACGCCATCGGGCGTGACAAACGTCGCGCCCACGGGACATACCTGGGTGCACGGCGAATCCGCACAGTGATTGCATAGCTTGGGAACGAAGAAATTCTTCCCGCCAGTTTCTTTCAGAGCGGGAAATCCATTCTTTCCGCCGTCGGGAGAATCGACCTTCGGGTACTCCATCTCAAAGTCTTCGATGTGGTAGCGCTCGACCCACGTGCGGTAATCGCCATCCGGAACGTGATTCTCGTTCTGACAACCGCGAACGCAACTTCCACAGCCTATGCACTTGGTCACATCGATGAGCATCGCCCACCAGTGTTCCGACATGTTGTAGTTGGGTGCGGCTTCCGGGGTTCCCGCCATCACGTACTTCCAGGCTGCGGCGGCTGCGGGCAGAAGAATCAGCATGCGCCGGCGCGTCATGTCGCTCATTGAGGGCCTCCCGCGCCGATGGCCGGGCTGTGCGGCTGATGACAGGTGATGCAAGCCGCACCGTTGGAATGGTCGGCTATATCCACCTGCGGGAAGTTCTTGGGTTTAGCGATGTTGGCCGTATGACAACGCGGACAAAGCACCATAGTGTCGAGTTTGGCCGGGGTGACCGAGGCTGGATCATTGGCGTGCGCGGCTTGTGGACCGTGGCAGGACTCGCAGGCCACTCCCTTGTGGACGCCCTTGCTCTTCACGTCCTGCACATCGGTGTGGCAGCCTTCGCATACCTGGTGCCCGGCGTAGTTGATGGGCAAAGCGGCAATCTCGCCGATAGCATCCGCGCGGTAATGTCCGTAACGGCCGAAGCTGCGCGGCACCAAAACACTGCGCACAACCAGGAAAGCGACGAACCCGACCAGGAAGACAGCCGCCAAACGGAAGAGGTGCCCTGCATCCTTTAACATGTTCATCCCTGTGTAACCCGAGAACCGGTTGCTGGGGCACACTGCCTTAAGGAACTCGGGCCCGCGTTCTCGTTGTCAGCGTTGATATCGTTCGCTGGTCCCAGGGCGCCGTGTTCTTGGTCACGTATTCACGTGAGGTGCGTCACCAAGATGTTGTGACATGGTGTCCAGGGCCTCTCTTTCTCACCGCGCTGGTTATTCGCCGAATATCGCCTGCCCCCTCACCACTTTTTTCTGGATACCGACCGCCACTCGTAGTAAAGTTTCGGCTCTGCACTCGCTGAGAGTGCTACCCCAGTACATCACTAACGTCTGAGAGCTGCGCTCCTGTTCGAAGAGCGCCAATGGAGGAACAGGTTCGGCAGCTTCTCGGCTGGCAAGTGAATTTCGAAGTTTGCGCCGTCGAAATGATCGCGGCCTAACTTCGCCTGGTGAAGACAAACAAGGAGTGGATTGTGCGACAACTATCTGGCCCTGGATTGAGACTCGCCTTTGCGGTGGTTGCAGTGGTATTGCTCGGCATACTCACCAGCCTTCCCGCACATGCTATCGAATGCAACAGCAATCACCACCTCATGCAAAGTGAGGGCGGCGAGAAGGTCGATCTAAAGGTAGATGGACCCTGCTTCGTTACCGACACCATCAAGCAGGGTAATAAGTCACTGATCTACGTCTTCCACAATGTGAACATCATCAATGGCGGCATGCTGATGTTTGTCGACGGGCAGGATATCGATTTCTACGCCGAGTCGATCCTGGTTGAATACAAGGGCCTGTTGCAGGCGGGCGCGGCATCGCAGGCGGCCTCGTTCAAGTCACGGCTTACGTTTCATCTATGGGGTGGCGCGGACGATGACGGGATTCAGTGCCAAAGCCCGCTCGGTCCCGAGGGCGCGCCTTGCGGCATTCCGGATAAGCTGTGGAAAGCCAACGTGCAAATGTCGATGAACATGAACATGCCGAATCCGCCGGCGCCCACGCCTCCCAAGAACGCGGATTGCGCGCCCAGCGATGTCGACAAATATGGGCAGTTTCTCCCGAAGGGAGACTGCTTCTACCAATACGAGATTTTTGACGCGAAAGATAAAGCTGCGAATAAACCCGCTTACTTCGGGCACAAGGTGCTGGCGGTGTCGTTCGGGGGCTCGCTGCAGTTGTTTGGATCGGAAGGGACGACCTATCGGGTGGGAGATTGCAACCCGTCGGACCCCACCAACGAATGCAATCCCGCGAATACAGGTACGAGTTGGAGACGGCTCACCGCCGTCGACGGGAAAACGCTAACCCTCAATCACCCCGAGAACGCTATCCAGTGGAAGCAGGGCGACCACGTTGTCGTGACGACCACCGATTACCTGCCTGGCCACTCGGAAGAGGTTGTTCTGGAAAAAGACTCCATCAACAACAAGATCTACCTGACGAACCCGCTGGTTTACCCGCACAACGCGAACACCTATCCGCTCCCATCGGATGTCCCGGGCGATATTGGCCCGGCCAATGATCCGAATGTGCCCGACATCAATCGTGCTGTGGACACGCGGGCGGCGGTGGCACTGCTCACCCGGAACATTCAGATCGTCTCAGCCGGCGAAAAGTCGATGGACACTCTCAGTGGGTATTTTGGCGGCCACACCATCATTCGCCAGGGCTTCGAGAAGTATCAGGTACAAGGTGTGGAGTTTTACCAGCTTGGACAAGGCGGGCAGATTGGGCGTTATCCCGTGCACTTCCACATGGACCGTCGTACACCGCAGGCGACGGATCCTGCTCAGGGACCATTGAACTTTCTGAAGGACTGTTCGATCCACGATTCGATGACGCGATGGGTGACCATCCACGCCACCCAGGACATGTACCTCGCCCGCAACGTTGGCTATCTCTCCATCGGGCATGGCTTTTACTTCGAGGATGCGACCGAGGTCAACAATAAGCTGTATTCGAATATCGGCATCATGGCGCGTGCTGCCATCAAGAACGATCAGAACCCTCGCAAGGTCCCGGGCATTCTCGCCGACACAACGAGCGACAGCCTGGACACGGATAACATGCCCTACCGCTCCGACTTCAACCACCCGACCGTCTTTTGGATCATGAACGGCTGGAACGACTTCGAGTACAACATGGCGGCCGGCGCAGGAACCTGTGGCGCCTGCTACTGGTGGCTTCCGGGAGCGGTCAGTGGACCATCGCAGTACGAGCACTGGGACGGATATGCCTCGCAGCAGATCTGGGACCCTGTGGGCAACGAAAAGTCGATCAACAACCAGCCTCGGGCGGGCCTCACGCCGCTGCAGCGCTTCGTGGGAAACAGCTGCGTGGCAGCAATGTCATCGTTCCAGACGGTAGGCAACACGGCGCAGTGCATCGGAGTGCATGCCCAGGGAAGTGGGGGATTGGATGCGGTCGCCACCTCGGCGCCGAAGCAGAACTCCGATCCGACCAAGTTTGACATTTATTATCCGACCACGAACGACCTGCGCAACCCTACTGTGTGCGCGGGCGGCGAAGACCCGAACAACCCTGGCCAGTGCGGAGAAACCAAAGGCCAGATGCATCCGGCGTGCGCCGCCCTCAATCCGAAAGACTGTGCAGCGACGGTTCTCGATCACTACACAACGTCGTTCAACTGGGCACAAACAAACTTTTCGGCTGTATGGCTGCGGCCGCGCTGGTTCCTGGTGAGCAATTCCGCCGTTACCGATGTTCAGACCGGCGGCGTCAACTTTGTCACCGGCGGCGGTTATACCCGTTCGGATGTGCCCAGAGGTTACTGGGCGGTGCTGCGACACAGCGTCCTGGTCGGGCACACGCAGAAGCAGGGTCTCGGGGGCAATTTCTTCGCGCTTGACTCCGGCCCGTTCAATCCAACGACAGAGCGGGTTTACAACTTGAAATGCGACACGCAGGATCCCAATCGTTGCCAGTCGGCGAAAGAGGGCGTGACCTTCCTCCTGCCGCCATTTCCAGGACAGCGCTTGTTCAACATCTACGATGGCCCCGCCTTCCAGGAAAACAACGTATATCTCGACACGACGACGACCTATGTCAGCGACTGCTCGCCCACCGGCAATGGCAATTGCGGCAACAGTCAGTATCCGCTGGCCCGGAACATTGGCGTGCTGAAAGACGTGGTATCGAAGACCTGTTATCTGCCGAACGCCGCCATCGCCTGGAAGCAGCCGAACGGTTTCTACTACCCGCCTTCGTTCTATTCGAAGAAGCTATGGTTCGAAAATGTCGCCATACGACATTTCGTTGTCGAACCGTTCTTCAAGTTCGATGAACAAGATCCGAATGATCCGTTCGTGCAGAGTCAGCAGGCGACCGTGAATCGATACTGTACCTACAATTCGGAGATCAACGGACGCGGCACGACCTTTGACGGCTTCAATCACATTGACCGCGAAACGGTGTTGAACGACGCCGACGGCTCCCTCACTGGGCTTCTGGCGGAAGACAGCACCGATCCCGATAACAAAATCAAGCCAACCATTGCGATTAATGAAGACCCGTTCTTTACCGAACCGCAGATTACTCCGGAGTGTCTCTCAGACAAGGAAGTGACACCCTACAACACCGAAAAGCGCGTCTATACCGCCCGCACCAGTCCTTATGAATGGCTCACCACGGCTATGTCCGCCGATTGTGCCATCCAGAAAGGTCCCCACAACAATCTGTTGCAGTGCCAGGACGGCCAGAATCACGTTCGCTGGGCGAATGCCTGTACCGATCCCAGTTGCCGCGGCGTTCCGCTGTTCCGTGAAGACCTCACCCAGGAAGAGAAAGGCACACAGCCCTCGATTCGCATGATGGGACAGAAGGCCGCTCAGCGCAGCACTCTCTCTCTGAATCATGGCTCCTACTACATCGACACGACACAGAACTGCAGTTCCCAGGGTGGATGCCCGGTCTGTACGCCGAACTCCCAAGGAACCAACTGCCTGTTCTGCAAGCCAGGCACCACGGATTGCTGGGAGAATGGCGCCGATATCGACCCGCATCCGTGGCATCCCACGGTGTTCCTAAAAGGAGAGACTTACTATCTCTTCCTGGTGTACGCGAAACCTACGACGAAACAGACGTATGACATTTATGTCGGAAAGAATGAAGAAGGGAAGTATTCCATCGAACCCGTTCGCGCCGATCTTCCCAGCTTGGCCTACAACTTCACCCCTAAACCCCAAGGCGATTGGCTCAACCCGGCGCCGAAGTACGACGGATCCACCGGCACAGTGCGCGTCACCATTGACCTATCCAGTCATCAGGCCGATTTTGACAACAGCCGGGTAGCTTTCTGTCAGCCAACGAGCTTCTGCCAGGCCGTGGGGAGCGGCAGGTCAGCGCAGTGCGTTTGCAAACCGGGAACCTCTTGTACCGACGATGCCGTCTGCGCCTGGGGGCAGAACGACCTCGACTGCCCACAAGACCCCGACGATCCCAACAAGATGGGCTGTTTCGGATTCAGCATCACGATGCCGGACGATTTTGATCCGAATGGACCCATCAAACCGGACAATAGCCTGTTCAAGCCTTTCGGCGAAAGCGATTCGTACTTTGACAACGTCACTTTCAGCACGAAGGTCGAGGCTTCTGGCCGCGATTGCAAGTATCCGGCGAATTAAGCGATCGGGAATTGCTGATCACAAAGCAGCAGTCAAAGGGCACCGAAATGTGCCCTTTGTTTTTTCGCGGTGTGTCGGAATGTCGAGCAGTATGTTTGCCAAGCAAAATAATTGAGGACCTTTTGGCGCGGATTGTGTACGCACCTTCAAGGTCCTCAGAGTTAGCTCATGTCTGGGTAGCTGATTAGGCCACTCTTTTGCGGGCGGCCCAGCGCGCCTTCATCATTTCCGATATCTTTCGGCGGCCTGCGGCGCTCATGCCTTTGTGTGCTTTTGGCATGACCTTTACATTATTAGAAGGCTTCCCAGCCTGACGTTTCTGCTTCGCCCAGCGACGACGTTGGGCAGCGGCGATCTTCTCTCGTGCAGCGGCGCTCATCGTCCTTCGCTTCGGGCCGTTCGTCTGGCTGGTAGCGAGCGACTTGCGCGGGCGGCCACGTCGGACTGCGGGTGCGTCTAATTTTTCCAACGCTGAGATAGCCGCATCGATACGTGCCAATTCTTCTTTCAGTTGCATTACTACAGCTTGTCTATCCATAGTTCCTTCCATCGTATGTATTAGACGGGGTGGCTGGGTCAGTGTGACTCCTAGTGTATCTAACTTTTCCTTTGAACGAGCGCTAGCCGAACCTCGAAAGGTAATTTAGTTTGTCGCGGAATTAGACAAAACGTGCGGCGGCTGTTATGCGCTGCGTTGCGGATGTTAGTCGCCCTCGATAAAATCGCGACTGTCTTTTAAATCGAAAACAATGCACCGGATGTACTTTTGATGACTTCCAGGAAATTAGCCACGATTGTCCGCGTATGGGCTGCACTGATCATTTTGTGCGTACCGTGTATTCTTCAGGCACAACAAATTTCCGACACTCTCGCCGCCATCTTCAACAAGCACGAGTTTGACGCAAAGCGATTTGGACCAGCGCGATGGCTTAATCAGGGTGCTTCGTATACAACGGTCGAGCCCTCAGCCACAGTTTCGAAGGGCGAAGACATTGTCGAGTACGAGACGGCCACAGGTAAACGGACCGTACTGGTCTCCGCCGAAAAACTTGTCGAGAAGCCCGACTTTGCACCAATGAAGATCGACGACTACACCTGGTCGGAGGACAACAAGCAACTCTTGATCTTCACGAATACAAAGAAGGTCTGGCGTCTCAACACTCGCGGCGACTACTGGGCGTTGGACCTAAGTAGCGGGCGCCTGAAGAAGCTGGGCGGCGATGCTCCCGAGTCGTCGCTGATGTTTGCCAAGTTTTCTCCCGACGGCAGGAGCGTAGCCTTTGTTCGGTCAAACAATATCTATGTTCAGGATTTGGCTACCGATCAGATAAGGGCGCTGACGCAGGATGGTTCTGCAACGCTGATCAACGGTACTACGGATTGGGTGACGGAAGAAGAATTGAGTCTGCGAGATGCGTTCCGCTGGAGCCCCGACAGCCAATCGATTGCTTACTGGCAATTCGATACCACGGGCGTCGGCCAATACTCGCTGATCAATGATACGAAAGAAGAGTATCCGGTGGTGACGACCTATCCGTACCCTCAGCCTGGGACTACAAACTCGGCGGTGAAGATCGGTGTGGTGCCAGCTAAGGGCGGGACAACGACATGGATGGCTCTCTCCGGAGACTCGCGTGAGCACTACGTTCCCCGCATGGAGTGGGTGAAGAATTCCAACCGAGAGTTGGTCCTGGAATATCTCAACCGGTTGCAAAATCTTAACCAGGTCATTCTTGCTGATGCGCAGACCGGTTCGGTTCGAGTGTTGTTTGAAGACAAGGATCCGGCGTGGGTGGATTACGTGCGGTCGCTGGACTGGGTACAGGATGGCAAGGGCCTGCTCTGGCTGAGTGAGCGCGATGGTTGGCGGCACGCATATGTGATCTCCCTGAAAGACGGCAAGACGTCGCTCATCACTAACTTTCCGGCCGATGTGATTTCCGAAATCGCAGCAGACGAATCCGGCAAATGGTTCTATTTCATCGCCTCCCCCGATGACGCCACTTGTAAGTATCTGTATCGTTCGCGCCTCGATGGCAGTGGAACGCCGCAGCGTGTCACGCCTGCCAATCAGCCGGGCACGCATGCGTACGACATTTCACCAGATGGAAAATGGGCGTTCCACACGATTTCTACTTTTGATCGTCCGCCCGTGACGCAGCTTGTCAGTCTGCCGGATCACAAAGCTGTGCGAGTGCTCGAAGCAAACGACGTGCTGACTCATAAAATTCAAGGAGTCATCTCGGGTCCGACGGAGTTCTTCAAAGTGCCGGTGAGTAACGGAGTGACACTCGACGGATGGATGATCAAGCCGCCGGACTTTGATCCCAAAAAGAAGTATCCGGTGCTGGTTTACGTGTATGGAGAGCCTGCAGGTGCGACCGTCACCGACGCGTGGGGCGGGGGACGCCGGCTCTTCCATGCGGCCATCGCGCGGCAAGGATATCTGGTGGTCAGCTTTGACAATCAGGGAACGCCAGCTCCCAAGGGACGCCAGTGGCGCAAGATTGTCTATGGCGAGGTTGGCGTGCTGTCATCGGTGCAGCAGGCGGATGCGATAAGAGAGCTTGCAAAAGAGCGTCCATACGTCGATTCTTCGCGCCTGGCGATCTGGGGATGGAGTGGGGGCGGATCGAACACGCTGAATATGATGTTCCGCTATCCTGGCTTGTTTAAGGCGGGAATCGCCGTAGCGCCGGTTGCCGACCAGCGTCACTACGACACCATCTATCAGGAACGCTACATGGGATTACCGGAGCAGAATGCCAAGGGCTACCATGATGGATCGCCGATCAGCTTTGCTGACGGACTCAATGCGAAATTGCTGGTGGTGCATGGCTCTGGTGACGACAACGTGCATTTCCAGGGCACCGAGTTGCTGATTAATCGACTGGTCGAGCTGGGCAAGCCGTTCGACATGATGGACTATCCAAATCGAACGCATTCGATCTCAGAGGGACCGGGTACTTCCTTTCACATTCACAGTCTGATCGTTCGATACCTGGAAGAGAGTGTGCCGGCTGGAGGAGTTGCCCGGTAGTTGATTGACGTCTGCCTATAGGGTTTTCGCGAAATGAAACATCGGCTGCTTTCCGGGGTTTGCTGTCTACTGTGTTTATCGGCGATCGGCTGGGCGCAAAATCAGTGCGACGCTGAGATCAAGCTGCTGCTCGTTCCGACCGAAGTTCAGTCGGTGGTGAAGGCTCTCAATGCCGGGCCGCCCGCTAAGGGCCAGGTCTTTCTCTTCGATACCAAAAGCCGGGAGCTGTTTTCGCATGGGGTGATTGTGCGTGCGCGGGTTGGAGGCGCGGCCAATGATCTCATGGTGAAGGTGCGAGTTCGTGAGGATCTGGCGATCCCGGCGCACGACCTGGGAACTGGCTACAAGTGCGAGGTCGATCGAACGGGAGATGCAGCAGTTCGCTCGTACTCCGTTCGGATAAAACTCAATGGCAAAGTGCCAGCTTCCGGCAAAGATGTGCTGGCGCTGCTAAGTCCGGGGCAGAAACGGCTTCTCGAGGAGGCGCACATCTCCCCTGATTGGAATCGAATAGAGAGGGTAGCCAGCATCAACTCAACTGTCTGGAAAATTCGAAACGAATCCGGTCTAGCGAAGCTCTCGCTGGAACTTTGGCAGTGGCAGTCGAAGCAAGTGCTCGAACTTTCGACCAAGATTGCCAATGACGATCCTTCGATTGCGGTTCGACTTAGCAAGCTCGTGACCGACAAAGGTCTTTCGATCGAGGCAGATCAAAAGCAGAAAACCCAGATGGCGTTGCAGGGCGCCGAATAGAGCGCGTCTTGCTCTCGAGTTCTGGACTGATCAGACAGGGCAAAAATCCGAGATATCAACTCGCCCGCTTTCATGCTCGGACCTCGGAAACGTCGCCGAGTTTCTTCTTGTAACCCACTTCCGCGCGCGACTCTGCGGGCAAGCTACGAAAGGCGACGCCGGCGCTGATCAGCGCCAGAGCGGCGCAAATCCACATGATCCATCGGAAGGCGACGACGAATGAGTCGACGATGTCCAAACGAATTGTCTGTGCTGTCTGCGCGTCGACTGCCTGCGGTGGACTGAGAGCTCCCATGAGAGTCACGTTCGACTGCAGCTCATTTCGAATCTCTGCCCGCACGGGGATTTCCGACAATCGGCGAGAGAGTTGACTAGCGAAAAGCACAACCATTACGGCACCTAAGGCTGCAATGGCCAGCAGTCCCGCGACGCGTGAGACTGCATTATTGATGCCCGACGCGGTGCCAACGCGATCTTTGTCGACAGCGTTCAAGACAACTGTCGTCAGGGGAGCAACACTGATGGCCATGCCCACACCGAGCGTAAGCACCGAGGGAAAGAACGTCGTCCAATACCCTCCGCCAACTGATGGAAGCGCGGCCAAAATAAAGCCGGCTCCTGCAATCACAGGCCCGACGATCAGAGGAAGACGCGGACCGTAGCGGTCGACTAACCCTCCCGACCAGCGCGACAACAGAAAAATGACCAGGATCAGCGGCAGTACGGCGGCTCCGGCCTGCGATGCAGAGTAGCGCTGTATTTGAATCAGGTTGAGAGGAAAGACGAAGAAGAAGATGCCAATCGCCGCGTACAAGAAAAACGTGAGAAGGTTCGCCCCTGCAAAGGTCGAAGAGTGAAACAGCGACAGCGGAACCATTGGTGAGTCGCTCTTGGACTCGATCACTAAGAACATGATCGAACCAAGCACGCTGCAGCCGACGCTTGCGAGGACCAGCGGATGCCTCCAGCCGAGACTCGAAGATTCGATGAAGGCAAAGACAAGCGCGCTTAGTGTGACGGTTGCCAAAAGCGCGCCGAGCCAATCTACGTGCAAGCGTTGACGGCTGCGGCTTTCCGGAATTTGCCAGAGGCTGACGAGAATCACCACCAAAGCCACGGGTACGTTGATAAAGAATGCCCATCGCCACGAGAGATGCTCGATGAGCCACCCGCCAAGGACGGGACCAATTGCGGTGGTAATTGCTGTGGAACCTGACCACGTGCCGACGGCGCGCCCGCGCTCTCCCTCGTCAAACGAAGCGCTAATGATGGCCAGACTGCCGGGGATCATGAATGCGGCACCGATGCCTTGAATGGCTCGTGCGAAAATCAGCTGGTGTATGTTCGCGCTGAAGCCGCAGGCCATCGAGGTGACGGTGAACAACGCCACGCCAACAACGAACATCCGTCTGCGTCCGAGCATGTCTCCCATCGAGCCGCCAAGCAGAATGAGGGCTGAAAGAGTCAGACCGTATGCTTCAACCACCCACTGCACGTCGATTACATTTGCGCCGAAGCTGCGTTGAAGCGCCGGCAATGCAACATTGACGACAGTGCTATCGATGAACGCCATGCTGGAGGCGAGAATCGTTGCTAGCAGCACCCATTTCCTGGAAACCTTGCTGCATGGTGCCGAGGCCGAGTGGGAGCGGATCAGCGCCTCGTCGCAGGGTGGCTTCATGCGGCGTATAGATGTGTTTTACTGCCGGAAGGGTTCGCCAAAGCTTCAGAAGTGCGTAATGCTACGCTGGATAGTCTCTGTTGTAGCTAAATCATGGGAAGCGGACCCATGTTCCACAGGACTCGATTCCGGGAGAACCGATGACAGATCACACGCAGAAGTGGCCTAACCACATAGTTCTCGTGCGCCACGGAGAGTCTGAACGAAATATCCATAAGGAGATTGCCGAAGCTCAGGGCGAACTCGTCTATGGCGGCGACATTCGCGATGTCGATGTGCCATTAACCGAACGAGGGCGGGCGCAGGCGGTCGCAACCGGTAAAGCGTTGTCAAAGACGTTTCAATTCGATCGTATTTTTGTTTCGCCCTTCGTACGGACACATCAAACGGCCGATATCGTCAGCGAGCAATTTGCCACGGCAATCCCGCAGACCGCAGAGGAGCGCTTACGCGAGATCGACTTTGGCACATTGGATGGCCTCACGAGGGCGGGCATTCAAGCACGCTGTCCGGCGGAGTGGGAACGCAAACAGAGGCTAGGGAAGTACTGGTATCGGCCACCCGGTGGCGAATCGTATCCGGACGTTTCCCTTCGCTTGCACAGCTTCCTTGGAACGATAACGCGTGAGCACAGCCAGCAGTCTGTGCTGGTGATCTGTCATTCTGTGATTGTGCTGCTGTTCCGCAAACTGATCGAGCGCTTGTCGGAAGCTGAATTATTGGCTATTGATGGCGACAAAGCTCAGGACGTATGGAACTGTTCTGTTTCGCATTATGAATTCGATGCGGGCGTGCAGACGGGAAGCAAACTGGTCGCCCGCTATCACAGCAGAGTCTTTTACGGTGCCGACGTTGCGTCGGAGGACTGCCAGAAGTACGCGATCATCGCATGAACCTGACAGGGATCACGGGATTATCATCAGCCCCGATCGGCCACCGTTCACATCATCTTCATCTTGACGTAGCGTTGAACATCGCCGCGAAAGTAGTACAGGCTGTATGCTACCGCCGCGATGGTGCCCCACAGAAAAACCTTGCTTTTCATCTTGCTTTCTCCTCTTGTGCTAGGCAGCCGCTGCTTCGCTGCAAGCACGGTTGACTAAGTCTTCGACCATGCGGACGGCCTCATCCACCGCCGCGTTCACGGGTGCGCTTAAACCCATGTTCCCCTGCGCATCGGGTTCAAGATCGTTCGGCTCGCAGCCGACCACGAGCATCTTTCCGACTTTGCCGCCCAGGGCGCTGACAAGTTGCAAGACTGCGACCGGATTCATGCTGTGTGCGTCCAGCGACGGCGGGACTGCTTCTCCCTCTGGAATCTGCGGTTCAAGAACGTACAGCGTTCCTGGGGCGCCGTTGCGCGGGAGTGCGTCAACGAGAATCACCAGCCTCCAATCCTCCATTAACGCATACGCGAGATCGTAGCTGCGGATGCCGAAGTCGGCGACACACACTCCTTTCGGAAGGCGGCGTTGCGCGAGGCGATTCACAACCTCGACTCCGAAGGCGTCATCCCCGAGAAAAATGTTGCCTACACCGGCGATCAGAACATTACCGCCCATGCGACACCTCACCATTTAGTCCTACCGGTTCAATTTCATCCGGGGAAAAGAAGAAGCGATGACCAGGCTGACGCAACATGCCCAAGTCACGGCCGGGGTCATCCTCGAGCACTACGGCAACATGGATCTTGTCATCCAGGTCGCTCTCGATCGCTTCGATAATCGCGACTTTGCCTTTGAGTGCCATATCCATAATGTCGGCGCTCTTTTGCGGCCAAAGCCGCACGCGATCTCCCGCTCGAACTTCGACGCCGAAGACAGTAATACTTTCGATCAACGACTTTTCCGGTTCCTGCTCCCAAGACATTGTCATTGAGTTTCGCTCACCGGCCGCATAGTACGGACGGTTCCATGAGTTCGCATGAGCTGTTCGCGCGCCGATTCTTCCGTACGTTGCAGAAGGTTGCGGGCATGATCGTCGGCGAGACGCATTTCACTCTTTTCGTTGTCAGTAAGGGTCATCACCCGCAAAGTCAGCATCTCGTCCATTTCGGTTGCGTCATAAAAGTCGCCGGCACTTTCAGGCGCGATCTGCGGGTAGTCGTAAAGCAGGATTGGCGAACACAGTAGCATATCGCGCTCACCTTCTGCACCGACCAGCACCGGAAAATTGCCGATATTCTTGCAGCTAGCCACCGCATCGCGAAGGTCATCTGGCGGATCCAGCAGCGAGACAAACTCGCCACCTTCTGCGGTGAGAATACTATGCGCTGACAGGAACGATGACATCAGAGCTGAGTTGCGATCACTCGCTTCGCACGCGAAAGAGCTGGCGTTTTCGATGTCGATGCTGATTTTCATTACATCGCGGCGGAGCAGTTGAAACGAAACCAGGATCGTACCTTCAAGGCTATTCTGATGGCGTGTCACCTGGGCGAGTGGCTTCAGATCCGTATCGCGAAAAGACTGGGTCTCGTCGAGACTGGCGAAACCGAACTGGAAGAATTGTTGCAAGTCGTCTTGCGGTAAAACCTTTATCTCGAGCGAGCGCTCGGTAGCTTCTTCGCCGCTTTGAATAAGCTTCCCATCGAGCATGATTGAGTCCGCGGCCGCCAACTCGCCGCCCATGGATTGCTGCGTGGTTCTGGACAGCAGATGGAGGAATCTCAGCTGAATGTTAACGATTATGCTCTCGTCACCTAGTTTCAGCAGGCACTCGGAGTGCATCTTCGCACGCTCGGTGCCTCGTGGCACTTCTTCATACGCAGGCGGGTATAGGATGCCAAAGCTCCAGCGCTGCTGGTTCTTGAGCGACGAAGGCCGATACGGGTACAGCATGTAACCTTCGTACAGGACCGCGTTGGCAACTTTCATGGCAACTTCGCGGTTCATCCCTTCACCTCAGCTGTGATCCCCAACAACCGCTCCAGCGCCTGCTCCCAAGTGGCGATGTTATAGCGCGATTTGTATTCCGCAAGACGATCGAAAGTGTTGCGCTGCAGGCAGAGCCACGCAGAGTTGGGATAATACCGGTCCATCATCTGCTTCCAGACGGCGACTGGCAATTTGTAGGTTGCGTCGCGTTCCCAGGGGATCTGCGCGATCTGCATTCCCGTGCGGCCAGCGTGGAACACTGTACCACTGAACATGAGGGTGACGGGCAATTCGCCATTGTCGAGTCCGTAGATGTACTTGGTCACTGCGACGTCAAAGTCGAAGGTGCAGGGAACCGGGACTTCGATCACCGTGCTTCCAGAGAAGCCGGTGACGTTGACATTGACGTTCGTCCAAAGCAGTGGATGGACAGACTTGCTCCAGCGTTCGGGTTCGCCGAATAGTTCCTTCAGGTGTTCCTGCTCTGCCACGGTGTAGCGCCGGCGAGAGGGCTCGATCTGCACTTGCACCCGTAGGGCAATCGAGTGCACCACGTCGGGTTCGGAATTCGTTACGCTTACCTGAAACGAAAGCTGTGGCACCGCGGCGTTGGGGGTGGCTGCGACATCTTCCACCTGGAAGTGCAGGTCAGGCAAGCTGCCCTCCTGAGAGTCGATCCAGTTCCTGAAAGAAGAGGTCGATCTGTTGCCACACTTCCGAGCCTCCGGATAATCCGTGCCAATTTGTGCGAATGATGCCGACCAGGCGAAAGCAATGATCAATGGGCGCTCGATAATATCTCGGCTCGCCAGACACGCGATTCACCAGCAGCGCTTCCACGTCGGGCTCGAAGCGCTTCAGTACGGAGTTGCGCTCGGCAATCGCATTCCAGTATTCGAGGTCGAGAGAAGATTCCATCGCGCCGCCTGGACTTGGATATTGTGCGACGACTCTGCCATAGGCACTGCTGTGCACGAAGTATGCAAGGTTGATGGGAATCAGCAGGCTCTCCCATTCCTGATCGTCCATCGCAAACTCGCGGAGGCGATACACGTCTCGCGGAATACGCTGGTAGCGCTGCCGCGCGTTGCCACTGAAGAGGATCGCGCAGGCATCACAGGCACAGGTAACCCGGCGCTGATCAAGTTCGAGCAAGTGTTGATGACCGGCCGCGAGAGGAGTTGCGCAGAGCTCACACAGCTCGGCCTTCTCGCCCGGCTTGCGCACAAATCGCTGCAAGGCCGCAAGAGGGTTTGGTCGAACGTTGTTACCCACTGTGGTCATAGCATTCAAGAGTCCAACAATCGCTTCAGACTCGCGCCAAAAGGCTGTAGGCTCCGCCGACTATGTGCCCTCAAGCAGGCGGCAGATTCGGCATACGCGGATCAATCGGCGCGCGCTCGTCGGCATTGATCCCGGTTGAATCACGCGCGGTGCGACCCGGACCTTCGCGTCCCGGCTCTCTCTTGCCTTCGTAGCCCCACTCTTCACCACGTTTCGTTCCTGGAGTGTGGGCGGAGATATCACGCGGGGGATTCTTCATAGTGCTTCTCCTCTTTCGTCGCTGGCTGAATTTTGCTCAGGGGAAGGAATGCAGAAGTAGGGGAAGCCACGCCGTCTGCCACTACTTCAACGACCTCAGGTGCGGCCTCCCGGATGGACTGTTCGACGAGTTGCTTTAGCGCGTCGGGAGACGAGTGGCAGCCGTTACCGGTGCTGCTGATCGAAACACGAACCAGGCCGTCGCTGACCTCGAGCAGTTCTACTTTTCCGCCCTGCTTCTGCACTTGTGGCCGAGCTTTCTCGACCGCATTCTTGATCCGGTCGTCGAGGGTGACCGGATGGATTCCATATAGCACCATCAGTCCGCACACCAAGGTATCCTCGCCGAGTCTAGCGAGCGACTTCCTGCCCGCTTCGGACTCGCCGAGCAGCTCTACGATTCGCGTAAAGCCCGCACCATGCAGGTCCATTAACGCCTGCAGGAGATCAAGCGCTGTGGAACGCGCGTCATCGTCTTTCAGACCGCTGACTTGCTCCACGAGCCGCTCGACCTGTTCGGCGTGCGCCTGAAACTCGTTGCTGTCCATGGTCTACTTGCTCCCCATTACACCGAACATCGGCGAGTGCCGCGTTTCCAGCACCTTGCCATCGCCGAGGTACATGTGTACTCCGCAAGGCAGGCAGGGATCGAAGCTCCGCACCGCCCTCATGATGTCGATGCCCTTGAACTTGTCCGGTCCGTTCTCTTCGAAGATGGGCGTATTCTGTACCGCGTCTTCGTAAGGACCGGGCGTGCCATAGACATCGCGCGGGTTGGCATTCCAGCAGGTTGGCGGGTATGGGTGATAGTTGGCGATCTTGCCGTCGCGGATTACGACGTGGTGGGAAAGAACGCCGCGTACCGCTTCGTGGAAGCCGCAGGAAATCGCCTCCTCGGGTACCTTGAACGGGGTCCACGTCTTCGAGCGGCCCGCCATCAGCTCTTCCAGAGCCTTCTCGCAGAAGAAGAGAGCTGCGGCCGCCGAGTACGCCTGAAAATACGTGCGCGCGCGATCCCGTTCGATGGCATTGCTCCACTTGGGGATCTTCCACTCGAAGGTTGTCTCGGGCAGCATAGCGCCCTTCGGCAGGTTAATGATCACGCTGTTGCCGGTGGCCTTGATGTAGCCAATGTCGACCAGTCCCGAGAGAGCCGTAGACCACAGTCGCGCGATCGGTCCGCCGCCGGTGTCGAGGGCCAGATAGTCGCCGCTGCGCTTGTCATACCAGCGCGGGGACATCACCCATGTGTAGTTGCCGTTGAAGTCGCGCTTCTGCGGACGCGGGATCGTCGTCTGGTTCCACGGATGACGGCGATCGATGGGGTTGCCGAGTGGATCCGTCCGAACGAACGTCTCCTCGTTCTCCCAGTCATCGTAATAGGAGCTGCCGAGGAGAATCCGCATGCCAAGATTGATGTCCACGAGGCTATTGGTAACCAACTGGCCATCGACAACGACTCCAGGGGTGACGAACATTGAGCGACCCCAGTCCGCCATGTGCTCGTAGCGGTAGTCGCAGACATCAGGATTGTTGAAGGATCCCCAACATCCCAGCAGAACGCGGCGTTCGCCGACCTTCTCGTAGCCCGGCAATGCTTCGTACCAGAAGTCGAAGAGGTCGTCGTGCAGCGGCACGCATTTCTTCATGAACTCCACGTACTTCATCAGACGCACGAGGTAGTCGGTGAAGAGCTGGACAGTAGGCACGGTTCCTACGCCGCCAGGATAAAGAGTGGAAGGATGTACGTGACGGCCTTCCATCAGGCAAAACATCTCGCGGGTCATGCGGCTCATGACCAACGTTTCACGGTAAAATTCGCCGGAGAACGGGTTGAGAGCCGTCATGATGTCGGCAATCGTGCGGTACCCGTGCTTGTCGGAGTTCGGCGCCTTCTTGCTCTGCGCCTTCGTCCACAGACCGGGGTTAGTCTCCTTCACCATCTGCTCGCAGAAGTCCACGCCGACCAGGTTGTCCTGGAAGATGTTATGGTCGAACATGTACTCAGCGGCTTCGCCGAGATTCACGATCCATTCGGCCATTGCGGGCGGCCGGATTCCAAACGCCATGTTTTGTGCATAGCATGCGCAGGTGGCATGGTTGTCGCCACAAATACCGCAGATGCGGCTTGTGATGAAGTGAGCGTCGCGCGGGTCCTTGCCTTTCATGAAGATGCTGTACCCGCGGAAGATAGACGATGTGCTGTAGCACTCCGCCACTTGCTTGTTATCGAAATCAATCTTGGTGAAGATGCCCAGGCTGCCGACGATTCGGGTGATCGGGTCCCAACTCATCTCCACCAGATTGCGTTTCTTAGTCGGAGTTTGAGTCAGTGGCTCTGTAGTCGTTCCCATCGCAATCCATCCTCTCCGCTCACGCTGTTCTGCGGCCGAAGCGCTGTCTGTAGGCGCCGGGCCTGGGTTGATAGCCGGTAATGAGTTCGTGACCGCGACGCCGCCACTCGGGTTCGCCATTCACGGTGTTGTTGGTGATGGCCCGCAGAGCGCGGATCATCTTGCCATACAGCGTGAGTGCCGCGGTGGAGAAGCGTGCTCCAGAAGGCTCATCCATGAACGGCATGAACATGTCGGGGAATCCTGGCATGGTGCAGCCGATGCAGATGCCGCCAACGTTTGGGCAGCCGCCCACGCCGCGCATCCACCCGCGCTTGGTAACGTTGCAGTTCACGACCGGTCCCCAACAGCCGACCTTCACCAGACATTTCGGCGAGCCGTATTCGAGGCCGAAGTCGTCCTGCTCGTAGTAGGCAGCACGGTCGCAGCCCTCGTGAACGGTTTTGCCGAACAGCCAAGTGGGCCGGAGTTGCTTGTCCAGCGGGATCATCGGCGCAAGACCTGACGCCTGGAACAGCAGATAAAGTACGGTCTCCATGAAGTTGTCGGGCTGCACCGGGCAGCCGGGAACGTTAACGATTGGCAAGCCAGCTTTGGAGCGCCAATTCCAACCAAGGTAGTCAGCAAGGCCCATGGCTCCGGTCGGATTGCCGGCCATCGCATGAATTCCGCCGTAGGTGGCGCACGTGCCCGCAGCCATTACTGCGAGCGCTTTTGGCGCCAGGCGATCAATCCATTCACATGTCGTGATTGGCTGACCAGTTTTGGAATCGGTACCCTGAGCCGCCCAATAGCCCTCGTCCTTGATGTGTTCGTTTGGAATGGAGCCTTCCACGACCAGCACAAAGGGATCAAGTTCCCCACTTTCGGCCTGGTAGAAGTACTTCATGAAGTCGTCCCCGACCTCATAGGCGAGCACGGGGTTGTGCAGGTACACCTTCGGCAAACCAGGAATCGCACCGAGGACCACGTCCTCAATGCTGGGCTGTTCTGCGGCGGTCACCGATACGGAGTCTCCGTCACAGCTCAGACCAGCGGTAAGCCAAAGGATATGAACTTCGCTCACCGGAGCGGGCGTGTCACTTTTGCGGCGTTGGAAGGGAATCGGCTCAGCTGGCATTACGACCTCCTTTCAGCGGGCCGGCTTGTGATCGCGTAAAGCACGATCATGGTCAGGTCTATTGCAGGGTTTCTGGAGGAAGCAAGCGAAGGTATTGAGCCGAGCGGGCAGAGTGCCCGTTGGGAGAGAAATATCGGATTGCGACACCATGGCAATCCCGCCTCCCGTTACAAAACTACTGGACCGATAGCTGGCCAAGATGCGCCAACCCAGGGACCGAGTTGCCACATCAGCAGATGCGAGGCAACTGTTCCCCAAATAACGTGTCCACGACGCGTATGCCGCCGATGACGGTCTTCATCAACACCATTCCAGCGTGATCGTCAGTGACTACCCCGACCACCCGCGCTTCGCCGCCGAGCGGATGCTGCCGCATGCGCTCGACCACTGCGTCAGCCGAGTCCGGCGGCACAATCGCCACAAGTTTGCCTTCATTCGCAACGTAGAGCGGGTCCAGTCCGAGAATCTCGCAAGCACCCCGAACTGTGTCGCGAATGGGGATATCGCTTTCGTGCAACAGCATTCCGACTTCAGAGCGCCCGGCAATTTCGTTCAGCACCGTGGCGACGCCGCCGCGAGTGGGATCCCGCAGGCAGCGAATGTCCGCGCAGATATCGAGCATGTCGCTCACCAGCGTATGCAGGGCGGCACAGTCGCTTTCGATTACGCCCTCGAACTCCAGGTTTTCGCGCTGCGAGAGGATGGCCATGCCGTGGTCGCCGACATACCCGCTAAGAATGATCTTGTCTCCGGGTTGCGCGCGGTCCGCTGAGATGTTGACCGGCTTTTCGACGATACCGATACCGGTCGTTGAGATGAATATCTTGTCGCCCTTGCCGCGGTTGACGACCTTCGTGTCCCCGGTGACTAACTGCACCCCTGCGTCTTTGGCAGCCTCGCTCATCGACTGAACAATGCGGCGCAGTTCATCTGTCAAGAGTCCTTCTTCCAGGATGAATGCTGCCGCCAGGTACAAAGGACGCGCGCCGCTCATCGCAAGGTCGTTGACCGTGCCGTTAATCGCCAGTCGCCCAATATCGCCGCCGGGGAAGAACAGCGGTGTCACGACAAAGGCATCCGTGGTGAAGGCCAGCCGTGTGCCGTTGATGCGAAGCAATGCCTGGTCGTCGAGCTTATCCAAGACCGGATTGCTGAAGGCTGGCAGGAAGATGCTTTCCAGCAACTCGGCGCTGAGTTTGCCCCCACTCCCGTGTCCCAGCACGATGTGGTCGTGATGACTGATAGGCAGCGGACAGGCTGCACCGGGCAATGAAGTGGTGCTCTCTGAGATGGGCGTTAGAGGAACTTTGACGGCGACGTCGCTCATCAGATGATGTCCTCCTCACCCATAGCGACGTGCGTCAGGTCCCAGAGAATATGCAGAAGCGCGACGTGTGACTCCTGGATACGGTGAATGCTGAAGCTGGGGACGGTGAAGCAGTAGTCCGATACTTCCGGCATGCGGCCACCGTCCTTGCCGGAGAAGGCAATGGTCAGCATTCCTCTTTTGCGCGCTGCTTCCATGGCGTAGATAAGGTTTGGCGATTTGCCGCTGGTAGAGATGGCGAGCGCCATGTCGTCTTTCTCGCCCCAGAGCTCGATTTGATCGATAAAAACGCGCGCGAAATCTTTGTCGTTCGAGATGGCAGTGACCACTGACATTTGGCTGACTAAATCGAGCGCAGGCAAAGCGCGGCGCTTCTCGATAATCGGGTGCACGAACTCGACCGCCACGTGCTGCGCGTCGCAGGCGCTTCCGCCGTTGCCCATCACCCAGAGGCGGCGGCCACTGGCAAAGCGCTGGGCCATCTTTTGGCTGAGTTCCCCAATGTCCTTGGCGTAGTGCTCGAAAAATTTGTTCTTGATCTCGACTGACTCCTGGCACTTGCGCATGACTTTGTCATGCCACTCCTGCTCCGAGATCGCCGGAACCGTTGCGGAGGAACTCATGCCGCTCCCCCAAGTTCAACCCGCGCTGCCCGAGTTTTCGCCTTCTCTTTATCGAGGTGGCGGCCATATGCGTAGTACGCTGCGCACGCCCCCTCCGCCGAAACCATGGTGGCACCAAGTGGATTCAGGGGCGTACAAATGGTCCCGAAGGCGCCGCAATCGTGCGGCTTTTTGATCCCCCTCAATATCTGCCCACTTATGCAAGCGGCCGGTTCCTGGGTATCGATCTCTTTCACTTCGAAGATGCGTTCGGCGTCATGGTCGCGGTACTCCCAGCGCAGCTTGTACCCGCTCTTCGGAATCCAGCCGACACCGCGCCACTTGCGGTCGGCAACCTCGAAGACGCTGTTGACAAGGCTACGGGCGGCTATATTCCCTTCGCGGTTCAAGATTCTGGAGTACTGGTTGTCAACAACCGGTGTTCCTGCCTCGAGCAAACGGACCACCATCAGCGTTCCCTGGAGCAGGTCGAGCGGCTCAAAGCCAGTGATGACGATTGGCACCTTGTAGCGCTCGCTGATGGGTTCGTACTCGCGATAACCCATGATGGCGCAGACGTGTCCGGGGCCAAGGAAAGCCTGCACGCGGTTCTGAGGAGATTGCAGGATGTAGCTGATTGAAGGCGGAACGAGGGAATGCGATACCAGGATCGAGACGTTCTTGGCTTCTTCCGCCTTAGCCCGATGCACAAGCATGGCGTTGGCAGGAGCCGTCGTCTCGAAACCGATGGCGAAGAAGACGATTCTCTTTTCGGGATTGGCTGCCGCAATCTTCAGACAGTCGAGCGGAGAATAGACTACACGAACATCGGCCCCTTGCGACTTCAGCGTAAACAGATCTCCGTGAGAGCCGGGCACGCGCAACATGTCGCCAAAGGAGCAGAAGATAACGCCGGGCTTAGCCGCGATCGCATGAGCCTTGTCGATGGTCTCTAGCGGCGTGACGCAGACGGGACACCCGGGACCGTGCACAAGTTCGACGCCTTCTGGCAGCAGGCGGTCGATGCCATGCTTGACGATGGAATGCGTTTGGCCGCCGCAGACCTCCATGATGACCCACGGCCTAGTTTGAATTCGGCGGATCTCCTGTAACACGGACTGTGCAAGGCGGCCATCGCGATATTCGTCGATGTACTTCACTGCGGTTTCCTCGCCGTTACCTCGTCCACAACCGGGGCTTCCAACTCGGTTAGTTGGTCCATTTCTTCCAGAAGGCGGTAGGTGCGTTCCGCCTCGTCTGCATCGACGGTGCTGATGGCGAAGCCGACATGCACGAGCACGTAATCGCCAACTTTTGCATTTGGGGTGTAGTCGAGTGAGGCCTCGCGGACGATTCCGCCGAACTGGACCCTGGCCATGCGCATGCCGCGCCGGTCAAACTCTTCGAGCACCTTACCCGGGATTGCGAGGCACATGAGCTACGCTCCGGCGGTGAAAACTTTCGTTGGCCGTACGTGCCCGTTTCCACACTGCCGGGCACCAGAAGTGAAGGATTTCAACGAGTCGAATAATTCTTAACGCTATACGACTCCCTGATGAACCGAATCGAAAGTAAGTTGCCAGATGTCGAGAAAATTTGTTTCGGGCCGGCTGCTACGCAAAGCGAGGAACTGACCAATGGGTGGGGATGTTATCACAACTGCAAGAGGCAGTGCTGGCGAGAGACTTACATTTCTGCCATTAGTTGGCGGAGGCAGATTGAATCCGAGCTGCTTGCCCGAAGGTCTTCCTGAGCATCCATCCGAGCGTGATCAAACCGGCCAGGAATAGCACCACAAACAAGCCGATGACGCTCCACTGAGAGGCTGCCGGGAGCTCTGAAATTCGGAGAAAAGGACTCACGTATTCGGACCGCACCAGTTGCCTGACAACGATCATGTCGATCAGCGTGAGCACTGTGGTGGCAGCGGCCAAACTGGCGTGTAAAAGCGTCTTGGGGGTGCGCACTGCCAGTAACGAGTGCATGATCGCGGCCAGAGGAAAGACCATGCCCAGGCCAATCAGCGATGCCGCCAATGGCGTTCCGAATAACCCGAAGAGAACTGGACGTGGCAAGGCCATCACGAACCACATGCCAACGCCGTAGTTCAGCACGGTGGGCACAGCGAACCACAGCGATCCACGCGAGAGCAGCCACTGGCCATAGGGCGTCGAGCGCTTCCATGCTCCGGCCGCGAGGATAAACAGTCCGGCGACGGCGAATGCGCCCAGCATAATGTGCAGGTAGCGGGGGACCAGCGTTGGATCGGTCCAGTTCAGGCTGAATCCGGCGGTGCTGTTGCGGTACATCACGAGCCAGCGCTGCGGAGACAGCATGAGCGTGAAGTTGTTGACGTAGATGAAACCAATTGCCAATGTAACGATCAATACCAGCCACAGCGGTGCGGTGGAATTGAGCCGCGACTTCGCGTAATACAGCGAGTAATAAGCGACCATGAGTGCCGGTATCACAGAGATCCAGAAGGCGCCGATGAGAATGGAACTCGCGTAGAGAAGGTTGCCATAGAGCACTTGCACGAAAAGCAGCGCCGCCACTCCCAGAGTGACGGTGAAGGCAAATGAGACAGGAAGAATCTTCCGCAAATCGGAGCCGAGACGGGCGGCAAATTCATCGGTTTTGCGATGGAGAGCACAGAAAATGGCAATTGCCGTTCCGCCAACGGTAAGATTCATGGCGATGATGTGTAAAAGAAAAACCAGCAGCAACAGCGTGACCATGAGCCACACCGGGCCGGGAAGTGGCATTGGATCGGTAGTCGGCAAAGGGATTCGGTTCATCATTCGGTTCTTTCCAGACGCTTGTGCTCTCAGTTTGTCGCGCTGCTCAGGAAAGTCGCCAAAGCTTTACGCTGTTCGGCAGTACCGTGAAAGGGCGGCATTTCCGGATTGAGCATGTCCAGTTGTCCAATCATGTCATCGATGGCCCCAGCATCAGTTCCAGCCAGCTGGAGCGGGCGGAACTTACCTCCCACGGTGTGACACATCGCACAGTGACTCGCAAATACCTGACGTCCAAGCATGGTTGAATTGATGGGATGTTCGATCTCCGGAGACAGCGTCGCCAGATACGCTCCTACTGCCACTCGGTCATGTTCATCACCAGCAAATCTCGGCATCGTCCCGCGAAGCAACGGCAAATGCTGCAAGATGTCGGTTGCGAACTCTGGACTCCATCCGTGAACGCGAGGAGTCATGGCCCGGTAGCCACTTACGCTGTGACAGACGCCGCACTGCATCACGAAGATTTGATGACCTTGCGATATCTGGTCTGTGCCTTCACGGTCCATCCACTTGGCGCTGTTAGCAAATCCCGTCTTGTCGATAGAAGGCAAGCGGGCAAGCCGGAGATCATTCGAGTAGATGTAGCTGCCGATGGCGTATGGCTTGCGCGCAACCTCGCGTGTGTACTCTCCTGCGCCCATCATGGTGAAGCCACAGAGCAGAATCAGAGCAACAACCGGCGCTCGCAACCATGCGGGTTTCGCCACGGCGAAGAGCGCCGCCAACAGGAAGCTGGCAATTGCGGCGACACCTCCGAGATAGAAGGCGTGCCGCATCGCCGGCAGGATGACCGTGAGGTACGCCTTTGCTTCCGGCGGAAATGCGGAGTAGTACCAGCGCGCCGGCAACACCAGGCACGCTGTGCCGACCAGGATCCAAAGGCCCGCATAGCGGAGTACGCGCTCACGCAATGGGCCCTTCATGCCGACTCCAGTAACCAGACCGAACATTCCGGCCAGCACGATTGCCATGCCGCTGCGAACGAACAGCGACGGAAGGTACGTTGGATTGAAGAACCCACTCCAGAATTCGTGTGTCTCCAGCCAGTGTCCCGGCGTCAGCATGTAGGTGAGGATGCCATTGATAATCGCTAAACTCGCCCAAGCCGAGATGAAGTAAATCCACCCGACGGCCATGTGCGTGGCGCGATCGAGTCGGTCCCAACCGTAGGCATAGATGAGCGCGGCAGCGATTTCGACGAAGAAGAAGACCCACTCGATTGCCCACCCCCAGACGAAGGTGTGAATCAGGGAGGATGTAGCTTCGGGGCTGACCAGTCCTATGGTGAACCAGATGCCGACTCCGGTCATGGCTCCGGTTACCAACGTCAGCAGGGCAAAAAAGTGCGAGTGCCTGCGCACATAGGCCAGCAACGGTGCGTCATTTGTGCGATTCGCCTTGCGCTCCAGCAGGACGAGATAGGCGCCGCCGCCCACCGCAAAGTGCGAAATGAAGACATGGAAGACTGCGACGCACGCGATCAGCAAGCCGCCCGGGATTCCAATTTGCCAAAGGGGATAATTCATCAGCAGGCATCCTGTGTCTCCAAGATGCGCGACCGATGAACACACGTGCTGTGACCTAAATCACTTAGTAGTGTGCGTCGGACGAACTACGAAAGCACGATCTTCTGCTGCCATGGATCAGCTTCGGGGGAAGGTTGCGGAGAAGGTGTATCTGCCGAAGAAGATCCAGCAGCGACTTCGCTGGTCGGTGCGGCGACAGTTATCCCAGGTGGCGCAATGGTTCGGCTGTCCACCGGCAGCAGGTTGGAATGTTCGGCTGCCCATTTTGCGGCAAGCCCGTTCAGCGGACTCTTGGTGTTGTACTCCTGGTAAGCGATCATGCGACCGATGCGGACAATGAGATCGTCCAGACCCTCGGAAGCCGCCCAGAAATCGCCGATGCAGACTGTCGACTCGTCAAAGTTGGGATGAAAGATCGGTGTGAGCATCCGGCATTGAGGAGCGCGCCGCGGATAGCCGAGCGAAAGATTGACCTCCATTTCGTGTATGTCACGCTCGTGAATTTCGCCAGCAGGCGTGACGACGAGACCTTTGACGTTGTAGGTGAAACGATAGACCTCGGGCGGCATGCCTGCCGTTCCGGAGATTTTGATCAGCGGCCAACCGTCGAGGCGCTGGGTCAAGGTTTCAAAATCGAGCTTAAGGCGACGCACGCGCGGAGAAATCATTCAGAATCCACTGCCACTAAAGATTTCGAACCACCACAAAAACAGCTATCACTCCTAACAGCAGCGTCACCGCACGCTCAGGCACGCGCGGCCATTCCAACCTGTTTTTCGTGATGGCCGACCAATATGCAACCCCGCCAAATAAAAGAAGAAGTGGAAGAAGCACGACGAACAGTGGATTGTAGTACATGGCTTCGCCCAAGTGGCCATGCAGAAGCGCCGCCAGCGCCCGAGTACTGCCACAACCAGGACAATAGAGGTGCAAATAATGGAAGACGGGGCACCTGGGATAAAACCCGTATTGGTCCGGAGGGAACCTGTAAAGCAGTACAGCCGCGGCAATAGCGCTGAGCGCGACAAGATTCGCGTTGACTCTGACCGACTTCACGCCGGCTGCCCCATGCTGAATTGCTGTGCTTTCTTGGCCTGCGCGATCTCAGTGAAGTGATACTGGAAGTAAATCATGGTGAAGAAAAATGTCATGACAGCACTCAAACGGAGGCCGATGGGTTCTGCAGAGTTGAAGTGCTCCTCAATGGAAGCTTTCATGCTGAAAACCCCAACGAACCAGAGGACAAGGCCGCCAATATAAATGAGACCACCCGTCGGCGCGACTTGGTGGCTCGCATTCAACGCACCGGCTGCAAACAGTAATGCTATCGAGATGATCACATAAACAAGAGCTTTACTTTCAGGCTGGACCTTGCGGACCCACACCGCCTGAACAATGATCCAAGCCCATCCAAACAGGCCGCACGTGATGAAGTTCAATGCCAGTACGATCCCCCAATGCAGATTGGGTGGAGGTGGATAGGGTGAGATTTGGGGTGCCGACCACTGCGGTTGAGGCGCAACCGGCACCGGTATATTGCCGATGACCTGCGAGAGTAGCACCCAATTCTCCATGCCCTCGCTCCTCACCAAATCTGAAACGAGAATGTTTCCGGCCGCGACATACCGCTGCAAATCGGCGAGGGTGTAAGGCCCATACTGCTGGCCGTCGCGCATCAACATGTAGTTCATACGGCCTCTCGTTTTACGAGAATTGAACTCCTTCGCTGTCTTCGGTCACGGTACAAACCTCCACAATAGCCCAGATCCAGCTGACAAATGACGCATAGAAACAAGTGAACAGGCTGATACACAGTTGCGCTGCAGCTTTGCGAGCGTATCCGGCATAGAAGTTGTGCACTCCCAACGCCCCAAGAAAGATACCGAGCAGAATGTAGGTCACGCGATTCTTCGGCGGATGATATCCGGAATACACTTCGGCCAGCGACGCCGGCCTTAGCGGCGTGTACGCGATCGGCACAGTCATTGGTGCGACACCAGGAGGTAGCGGCGGTGGAGGCACTGCCGTGGTTTCGTGAGCCGGCGGCGGCGGAAGAGGGGCATCTGTTCCCGTAGAGTTCGCCGCGCTCCACGCAGGTAGGGCTGAGGCCGGAGCGTTCAAGCCAAGCACACTCGGAGGCCGCCATGCAGGCGCATCCGCCTCGATCATTGGACTCGGTACGGGCTCAGCCGTGGTAGCAGTTACTGGAACGGGGAGTGGGTTTGTTTCAGGTGCGGTGATCGTCACCTTAGGCTCGTCGGCAGGCGCTTGCGAGCAGCCGAAGACGGTACAGCCCCCGTTTTCCGCATAACAGTCAGCGTGGTGAGGGGTGCCGCAGCCAGAACAGTCGCGACGATTTTCAGCATCGTCGATCGACGTCCGGCAATAGGGACAGACGGAACTCACCGCTGCTTCTCCTGGTATCGAAAGCCATAGCGGCCGATCTGCAGGATTGTGCCGCTCTGCAAGACCTGTCGCTGCACGGGAACGCCGGCGACATAAACTGGTCCGAGTGAACTAAGCTGAAGTCGCGAACCTCGATTCTCCAATACCGCGTGATTCGGAAGAATGTTGGAATCTTTGAACAGGTAGATATCGCACTGCTGCGAACTGCCAATCGTGGTCACCGGTTTGTAAAGGATGAATTGCTTGCCGGCGAGCGGCCCCGAGGTCACGTAGAACCAACGATCTTTGAGAGCGCTCTCGATCACACCGATCCCGATGCCGGTTGCCATTCCTGTCAGCGCAAAGCCGAAGCCGCGGCTAAGTGCTCCTCCGTGCGTCGCAAGCGCAATGGGATCGAAGAGCAGACCGCCAAGTCCTGCACCGATCACCCCGCCCAGCATTCCATAGCCGGCTTTCTTTCCGGACCATCCCACAATGCCATACACTGCGCCGCCTGCGAGGCCGAAGACCATCCACCCTAGCGCGCGAGCGATCCAGAGCGCCGGATTCTTAATGGTGGCCGCGCCGGCTTGAACGCTGATCATGATTCCGATGCTGTAAACGATGTTCGCCAGGAAGCTGAGGATGAAACCAAACACGGCACCGAGCGGTAGCGCCAGCGCGGCACGCTGTATGGCCTTCTTGGCGGAGCGCTCTACCACGCTTTCGGCAACCCCAAAGGCCACACACAGCGCCGCCACGAGGACTGGAATAAGAGCGATATTCCCCCAGCGCTCGGCGCTTGACGGTCCATCCACAAAAAATGGTTCGCAGATGGCCCACCCGATCAGAGCGGCCACGAGCCCGGAAGCGCCAAGATAAAACCAGCCTTGCAGTAAAATGCTGCCGCGCTCCTGGCCAGTCGCAAGAGGCTCCTCAGCAGACTTGATGCTGCCATACCTGTTCTCGCCCGCAACAGATCCCATCAGCTCCGGCTTGCTCTCGGCGATGGTGACATGCTCCAGATCTTCCAGCGTGATCTTGATCGGGTTCTCACTTGGATTGGGCATTGTCCCTCTTCTTCGGCTGCTCTGGCGGCTTGGACGCGTCGGGTGAACTGGTTGTTGAAGGCGCACTCGCTGCCGGCGTTTGCGACGGAGTGCTGGGGTTTGCGGCGTCGGGAGACAAGCCGATCAGCGGACTCCCGGTTCGGGGGTCCACGGGGAGGACAATCACGCGCGGGAACACGTACCAGGCGATCAGCACCCCGAGGCCGAGAGCCAAGAGATGTGTAAGTACTGCTCCAACCCAACGTACAACCGGGCTTTCTTCTTCTTCTGTGTCGCGCGACCCGGAGCTAAATCGGTCTACTTCCTTTTCATCATCCTGAGCCATCGACTCCATCGCACCGTGATTCTCGCTGCACTCCTCCCCGCCGTGCGAGTCGGAAAAGCTGACAAGACCCATGCGCTCGATGCGCTCACCGGCCCAGCCGAAAAAACCTTCTTCGTCACTGTGCGGGTCGTATACCCACGCGACCTGCTCCGGCGCGGAAAAGAAGTTGCGATGGATAAACGTGTCGTGCTCGGAGAGGAAGATGCCGAAGCCGGGATGCGAATGGTACCAGCCGACAATGCGATGGTTCGGGAACTCCGCGTCTTTAACCTTGTAAATGTGTTCCCAGGTGTCCTGAGTGAAAGTCACGTGCGTGCCGGCCTGCGCCGCATCTTTGCCGGCGATACATTCCTCGATCTTCAGGATTCCGTCGTTCATGCCGCCGATAAGAACGCCGCAAACTTCTGTCTTCATGTGCGATCGAGCGTGCTGACGAATGCGGCGAGCCACCTCTGATGCGACAACGACTGGAGGCGTTACATTCTCCTTTTGCTTGGTGGGTTTCATGCACCTGCCTCGACGGCTTGTGCCAGCATTCCCAGGACTTCGCTCTCGTCTCCGCCGATGAGATAAGCAATCTCTGTTTCTCCGGCGCGAGCGAGGAAAACATCAAAGCGCGGTAACCCGAGCTGATCCAACGCACGATCTGCCAATCCAGGTTCACCAGTGTAACTGTGGAGAGTCGCAACCCGTCGCATATGACCATCTTTGGCACAACGGCCTTGTTCGTAGGACACAGTTCCCACCGGAACGAAGAGGGTCTCGACTTCGCTGCAGTGTGGACATACGAGTTGGTGAATGATGTCGCGGCTGAATTCCAGCGTGATCATTGACGAGTGCAAGTCCTGCTGGGCGCGTTCGTGCAGGCGCCCGAGCGTCAGATCCTGCGAGCGTTCGTCGAGCCGCACCCGCCGGCCGAAGGTGTAGTGGCTCATGCAATCAGGATTGGCCGTGTACTCGACAACATAAGAAGTGTGGTTTAGACCTTCGAAGATGTAACCACGGCCGGCCAGTGTAGGCAGGCCGTGGATAAGCTTCATTGCCTCCTGCACCTGCACGCCTGCGATGATCGATGAGATGGTGGGTGTGGTCGCAACCTTGCCCTGAACGTCCGCTTCGGCCAGGAGCAGATTGCAGGACATACGACGCTCCAGCAGCGCCCAGTCGGTTTCACCTAACGTGCACTCATAGCAAGGAGCTTTGCCGGGCATAAAGACGCGCACGACGCCGTTGATGCCTTCAATCGCTCCGTCGACCCAAGGACGGTTCACCTTCCAGGCTGCACGATTAATCCAGAGTCTTGCCTCGCGATTGTCGAGGCCGGCGATGATGAGATCGCTCCAGGCGAACAGGCCGAGCCCGACCTGGTGGATGACGTCGGCCGCGATTGGCTGGACAGTAGCTCCAGGACACAGTGACTCGTAGGAGCGAGCGGCTGCATCAGCCTTGAAAGCGCCTACGTCGGAATCTCGAAAGAGCACCGCACGCGAAAGGTTGGATTCTTCGATCCGATCAAGATCGACGATCACGACCTTCTCAAATCCAAGCAGTGCCAGATTTTTGAGGATCTCGTTCCCGAGGGCTCCGGCCCCGACGACCAGCACGCGTGCCGCACGAATCTTGGCCTCATCCCACCAGGGAATGAGCCTGAGCCGGCTGTAACGGTCCTCGTGCAGATCGGACGGCGCGATTTTGACCTCGGAAGACATTTGGTTATCCGGCGGTGATCTCTGGCTGCAAGCGCAGAATGTCGCCGTCGTGGACAGCGGCGTCGGCAAGAGTTTGTGTGTCCTGAATTTGGCGGCCGGAGTTCTTGTGATGAAACTTATAGCTGAGCGGCGCCCCGTCGGGACCATTCGCCGGCAGCTTAAGCTTCTGCACCAGCACAGCGATGATCTTGTTGCAGGGTGCGTCGTCCGGCAGTTCGACGGGCACACGCTTATTTTCGGTCGAGTCGTAAACGGTTACGTTGATGTTCCCCATAGCATCTCTAAACTCTATTGTTCGTAAGTCTTAAGGGTATGCGCAGATCCCACAAATGCGTCAAAGTGTTGTCGCCCTTTTTCGGCGAAGCTCCAGCCATCCGGATCAGCCAAGGCCTGGGCAGCGACTGCGAAATTCAGGTTTTCGGCATTTGGATCGAGGTTATGGTCCATCTTCGCCGTCACGACGGCGATCAAATTGCCGTGGTCGTCGTACACGGGACCGCCGCTGTTGCCTGGGCTGACGGGAGCCGATATCTGTACCACTGAACCATCAAGACGCGAAATGATTCCGTTCGACAGCGTGAACTTCAATCCCTCGGGATGACCGATTACGTAGATCTGTTCGCCATCCTGCCCCTTGGCGATCGGCTGGGTGAACGGTGCACTGCCGGAATGTCTCGGGATCCAAAGCAGCACGAGATCAAGACTTTTATGGCGTGCGATCACGTCGGCCTGACTCCAGATTCCAGACGTTGTCGCCACCAGCACTCGCTTCGCATCGCCGGCCGACTTGCCGTCGTCTACGACGTGGCGAGCAGTCGCTAACAGATATCCGTCGCCGTCTGCATGCAGGAGCATGCCTGCGCCGTAGGAATTACCGGGAAACTGTCCCTTGCCGAACCAGCCGCGTTGTCCCGGTGCGACGACAACCGTCAGAGGCTTCAACTCTTGTGAAATCGCGACACTGTCCATGGGTGTCGCGCTAGGGAGCTGTGGAAACTGCTGCCGCTCATCGAGGTCGGCAGAGCCGGAATATGAACCGACGATGCCGGGTACGGACCCACCCAGCGAGAAGAAGGCTACGGCTGTGGCGGAGGTTAAAAACCCACTGATAATGAGCAGTGTGGCGAGGTAGGCAGTCCACGCATACCGAATCCGGGGAGCCTGGTTGCGCAATGCCACCCGCATGATGATGGCGAATAAGCACAACAAAGGCAGACACAACACAAGGATGGAGAGCGCAGTCTTCAGACCCCAGTGGATCGGAGACTGTAGCTTTGGTTGCAGTGGCGCTGAGCCGGTAGTCAGGTCGCCAATTTCCGCAACCTCACCAGAACTGACGACGATTCGGTCCATACTGTGGCGCTGAATAATAGGAAGTTAAGAGTAACTGTATACCAGCTTTGCTGCCGGATTCCAATTGATTCATTTAGTGGGCAGAGAGCACATGGTTTGTGCTTAGCCGCATCTGGGCTACAAAGTTATTGCTTTGCATCGGCGTTTCCGTGAGTAAGATTGACAGACACTTTGGAACAAGACTTTCTCCAGGCCTACACTATGCGGATTACCAGTCGTGACGCGATGCTTGCTGGCCTGACAGCGCTGCTGATTGCGGCGCTTGCGGGATTCTTGCTGACCCGTGACACGGGAACGGCACCCCCACGTAAGAGCGCAATAAATGCTCAGCCTCAGAAACTGGTCGATCAATCGCCACTCGAGACCGCGCGCAACCTTACGAGTATTACAAGCACCGTCCAAGAGCAGAAGCTGGCTTCTGAAGCCTACCGTATCGCAGATCAGGAAGTAGACCTCGCCTTTGCGTCGGCGCTGCAAGTGACCGAACTTCATCCTCCGGTTGAAAACAGCACTACCAAAGACATCAACTCTCGCATTCAGCGGATGGAGGATCGTCTGCAATCCGTCGAGGAGAGTGAAAGCCGGCTCAAGGTGCGGATTTCCAATCCACACAACAAGGATGACGATGCTCTCCAGCAGCAACTGGAGCTGGCGCAGGCGCGCGAGACTCTTCTCAAGGATGCGCTGGACGACGCAAGGCAAGACTTGGTCCGAGCCGGAGGCGATCCGCAGGCGGAGATCAAGGTTGAACTCGAAGAGCACGAAGCTATATCTCATGGAACGCAGGTCCCCTCGTCAGGCAAGCCGACGTCCTTCGGTGTCCCCGGCAGCCTGCTCTCGCAATTTCAAACTTGGAGGACGTTGCGCAGTGACCATCAGCGCCTGCTGGCGGCACAACAACAGGCTGCGACCTACGCAGCCACGCTTACCCGCAAGCATGAAGCACTCGAGAAAGGCATCGTCGATGTTCTCGGGAGCGATTCAGAAGCGCCGGACGAGGAGAATGCACCGCCAGCCGAACAGTCAGAACAGACGGCCAAGGTCTCTAAGCTGACGGCGCTGTCCAAGAACTCCAGGCTGCTCGCGCAATATGACAAGCGCATCGGGGCGGAACAGCAACTCGCGGCGCTCTATGGGGACTGGGCCGACATTGTCAGCGGTCAAATACGTGGCGAGATACATGGCATGTTGCGATCAGGGCTGCTGATCCTGCTTGCGCTGATCGGCATCGTGCTGGCCGAAGGCTTTGTTGAGCGTTTCTACATGAAGTTGGGGCCCGATCGCCGCCGCCTTGGCACCATGCGGCTCGTGCTGCGCTTCGTGTCGCAGATGATCGGCGTGCTGGTGATACTGCTGGTACTGTTCGGGCCGCCAAGCCAGTTGTCGACGGTGCTTGCGTTGGGAGCAGCCGGGCTGACCGTTGCGCTGAAGGACTTCATCGTCGCATTCTTCGGCTGGTTTATCCTGATGGGCCGAAACGGCATTCGGGCGGGCGACTGGGTCGAGATTAACGGTATCGGCGGAGAGGCGGTTGAAGTTGGCGTTCTACGCACCATCCTGCTCGAAACCGGGAACTGGAACGATGCCGGACATCCCACTGGGCGCAAGGTTTCGTTCGTCAATAGCTACGCCATCGAGGGACACTACTTCAATTTCACCACCGCAGGGCAATGGCTCTGGGATGAACTAGACGTGCTGATTCCCGCAGGCGAGGATCCGTATTTCCTGACCACCTCCGTTCTGAAGCTTGTCAGCGAGCAAACCCAAACCGATGCTGCCAATGCAGAAGAGGAGTGGCGAAAAGCGGTGAAGCATACCGCGATTCAGTCCTTCTCTGCGGCTCCTGCGATTGATGTTCGCCCCACCAATCTTGGTGTAAATCTCGTGGTGCGGTATGTGGTGAACGCGCACAATCGCTACGAGGTTCGAACCCGGCTGTACCAAGCAATTGTTGAACTCCTGCATGGCCGCTCTTCAAACCCGGAAAATAGGGGATTGCAAGTTAATTCCGACCCCATCATTCAAAAGTCTTAAGACCCGATGTGTTTGCGGCGTTGCAGAGACTCCGGGCATTCAGAATCGCGCTAGAATACTTCACGTTGCGTGACGATCCCGGGACTGCCACACGAGCACTGGGCGCAAGGCGCAAGAAATCACAGACAACAGAATGCGGGTAGGCGGAAATTCCGATCGCTCATCCGCGGTAACTCTCGCCTTAGGTGGCGGAAGCAACTCTGGCGAGAGCTGATGCATCAACGCAAGGGCGCCCATGGCCGAACCTCGTCCCCTTCCGGAGATAGAAGAGCTAACAAAGCAAAAGGTCCTCTCCGCTGGCGGGGAAGTCGGCGCATTGATGCGCATGATGGACTGGTCCCCGACAACTCTCGGACCGGTAAGCTCGTGGCCGCAGAGTCTGCGCACTGCAGTCAGTATCATTCTCCATTCACGCTTCGAGCTCTTCCTCTGGTGGGGTCAGGAACTGACCATGGTCTACAACGATGCCTACCGGCAGACGTTGCAGAGCAAGCATCCATGGGCTTTGGGAAAGCCGGGTCACGTGGTCTGGTCCGAGATTTGGCCGGTGATCGGACCGATGCTTCAGGATGTGCTGCGAACCGGAAAGGCTACGTATTCAGACGACCTGCTGCTCTTTATCGAGCGGCATGGCTATCCCGAGGAAACCTATCACACCTTCTCCTACAGTCCGATCCTCGATGAGAGCGGCGGGATTGGAGGTGTATTCACCGCCGTAACGCAAACGACAGGAAAAGTTATCGGCGAGCGGCGCCTGCGAACCCTGCGGGACGTCGCCGCGCGGAGCGCGGACGCTGCCAGCGAATCGGAGGCATGGCGCACCGTCGCCGAGGTGCTTCGAGATAACCCGTACGACGTGCAATTCGCTGCCCTCTACCGCTTCGATCCACTGCGTGCAGTAGCGGAGCCAGTCGCCTTTTCCGGCATCGAGCCGCAGCATGCGTTTCTGCCAACTCTCATCACATTGGTCGGTGGAAATTCCAGCAACGACTGCGCGGGTTACGTGCGGGAGGCGCTGAACTCGTCGAACACCGTCGAAGTGAGCGATGCTCATAAGCTCGAGTTCCATCTTCCGGGAGGCGTCTGGGACGAGCAGCCATCCGAGCTGCTTTTCGCTCCTCTCGTGCAGACCGGGCAGGCACAGCCGCTGGGAGTGCTGGTCGCGGGAGTTAGCCGCAGGAAGCGGCTTGATGAAAACTATCGCGGCTTCTTCAATATTCTCTCAGGCCAGATTTCGAAGAGCGTTTCCGACGCGCAGGCGTTCGAGAAGGAGCGCAAGCGAGCCGAGGCTTTGGCGGAGATCGATAGAGCCAAGACTGCTTTTTTCAGCAACGTCAGCCACGAATTCCGCACTCCTCTGACGCTGATGCTGGGGCCGCTCGAGGACACGCTGGCCGAAGGCGCGCTGCAACTCGGAGCCGATAACGCGGAGCGCCTCGCGACCGTTCATCGAAATGGCATGCGCCTGCTCAAGCTGGTCAACAGCTTGCTCGATTTTTCTCGCATCGAAGCCGGACGCATGCAGGCGGTGTATGAGGCAGTCGATCTCTCTACGTTAACGTCCGACCTCGCGAGTGTTTTTCGCTCCGCGGTCGAGCGCGCGGGAATGTATCTCAAGCTGGACCTGAAGCCGCCCTCCGAACCTGTGTATGTGGACCGCGAGATGTGGGAGAAGATCGTGCTGAACCTTCTCTCTAATGCTTTCAAGTTCACGTTCTCCGGAGGTATCGACGTAGCGTTGACGGAGGGCGATTCTGAGGTCCAGCTCAGCGTTCGGGACAGCGGGACCGGCATTCCAGAGCATGAGTTGCCGCGACTCTTTGAACGGTTCCACCGCGTAGAAGGAGCGAAAGGTCGAAGCTTCGAAGGATCAGGTATTGGATTGGCTCTGGTGCAGGAGCTAGTGAAACTTCATGGCGGATCGATTTCGGTGACGAGCAAGTTAGGTGAGGGAAGTACGTTCACCGTCACCATTCCTGAGGGCAAGGCGCATCTCGCGGCAGACCGCATCGGTGCTGCGCGTGGCGCCAATACGAGTCTGCGAGCCGACAACTACGTTGAAGAGGCACTTCGTTGGTTGCCCGACGCCATCGAACCAGCATGGGAAGTTCCGAGCAGCGACGCTACTCTCCCGCTCGTAGTGCTGGTAGACGATAACGCCGACATGCGCGACTACGCTTCACGGTTGCTACGATCCGAATTTCACGTAACCGTCGCGAACAACGGTCAGGAAGCTCTCACGCTGATTAAGGCCAGAAAGCCTGACCTCGTCCTCACCGACGTCATGATGCCGGTTCTGGATGGCTTCGGATTGCTCGGCGCTATACGCGCAGATTCCGACATTGCGTCGATCCCAGTCATTATGCTCTCGGCCCGCGCCGGTGAAGAGGCGCGAGTCGAAGGACTGCAAGCTGGCGCTGACGATTACCTGGTAAAGCCTTTCACCGCGCGCGAACTGCTGGCACGCGTGCGCGCTCATGTCTCCATTGCCAGACTTCGTCGCGATGCTGCGGAGAAGGAACGAAGGCTTCGTGCAGAGGCTGAGGCCGAGCGCCGTAAGCTGCGCGAGTTATTCGATCAGGCCCCGGCGGGAATTGGTCTTCTGCATGGTCCTGATCATGAATGGACGTACGTTAATCAGCGGTATGCCGATATTGTCGGTAGAACCGTCGAGCAGTTGTTAAACCGAAGTATCTATGAATCGCTGCCGGAGATCGTGTCCCAGGGATTCATTAGCCTGCTGGACGAGGTATATCGCACAGGCAATCCGTACCTCGGCTCGGAGGCTCCTGTGGAGTTGATGGGGGCCAACGGGCAGATTCGCACCGCTTATTTTGATTTCGTGTACCAGCCGGTTCCAAACGCGGAGGGAGTTGTCGACGAGGTCCTGGTGCACTGCGTGGAAGTGACTGACCGCGTGCTTGGACGGCGCGAGGTAGAACGGAAGCAGGAATTGCTGCGTGCAGCGCTATCGGCGTCGTCGACGGGGACGTTTCGATGGGATCCCGCGACTGGGCATTTTCAGGACTTCGACGACAACCTGAAAGAACTGTTCGGCATGTCTGTAGACGATTTTGTTCAGCAGGGAGAGTCGGTCGCAGCAAAGATACACAAACACGATCGGGAAGCATTTCTGAGCCGGTTACAGGATTGTCGTAACGGTTCCGATTTTGCAATGGATTTTCGCGTTGAGCTGCCGCGCGGACGGGTGCGTTGGCTGTACGGCCGCGGAAGGATGCAGCAAAACAACGGGACGCCCATGCACTTAGTGGGCGCCTGCACAGACATAACGTCTACTCGAGAGCTTGCTGAGCAGATGCGCACGCTGAACGAGATCGGCAAACAGGTTGCCGCCGAACTGGATCAGCAGAAGCTCCTGCAACTTATTACTGATGCCGCAACGCAGGGTACTGGCGCGCAGTTCGGAGCGTTCTTCTACAACGTGGACGACGGGCACGGTGCTAAGTATGTGCTGCACACGGTTTCCGGGATCGATTCTTCACAATTCTCAGACTTCTCCATGCTGCGGGACCCGGCAGTACTTGCTCCAACCTTCTCTGGCGAGGGCACGGTACGCAGTGCGAACATGCGGTTGAACCCTCCTTTTGGACACAAGGCTCCGCATCATGGAACAGCGCTCGGACGTCTGCCGGTCGTCAGCTATCTTGCTGTGTCGGTAAAAGGCAAGGAAGGAAGAGTTATTGGAGGCTTATTTTTCGGGCACACCGACGAAGGGGTGTTTACCGAGCGCGACGAGCGGTTCGCCGAGGCGATAGCATCACATGCTGGCGTAGCTCTTGAGAATGCACGCCTGTATCGGGCGGCACAGGACGAACTCGAGCAGCGGCGCAAAGTGGAAGTGGAACTTGAACAGCAGCGCAGCTTTCTAGCAATGGCGCAGAAGTCAGGGCACATTGGCAGCTGGCAGGTTGATTTCACCTCTGAGCCGATCCGTGCTCAATGGTCGGAAGAGCTGGAGCTGCTGTATGGATACAAACCTGGTCAGTTCGGCGGCCTATATAGCCAATGGGTCGAAGCTCTGCATCCCGACGATCGTGAGTCGGCTCCGCGTTCCTTCATGCAGGCGGTTGAGCGACATGAGTCGTGGGTCTCGGAGTTCCGCATTATCAGGCGCGACGGCGAAACACGCTACATGTCGGCCCGAGGGCAATGCTATTACGACGACGCCGCCAAACCAGTGCGGATGATCGGCGTGAACATCGACATCACCGAACGCAAGCGCGCAGAAGATGCGTTGCGCAACTCGGAGAAACTTGCTGCGACTGGCAGGCTGGCGGCCACGATTGCGCATGAGATCAATAATCCACTGGAGGCAGTGACGAACTTCATTTTTCTCGCCCGTCGCAATCCCGGGGTGCCCGAAAGTGCGAAGACCCACTTGGATCTGGCAGATCGCGAGCTTGAGCGCGTTAGCCACATTGCTCAACAGACCCTCGGTTTCTACCGAGATACTTCTGCACCGGTGACGGTCAACATACGCAAATCCGTAGATGATGTTTTGCGGCTGTTCGAACGCAAGCTGAAGTACAAACTATTGAATGTGAAAGTGGATGTGCCCGAAACACTGGAGATCCAAGGCTTGCGGGGCGAAGTACGGCAGGTGCTCTCGAACCTGCTGGCGAATGCGATCGATGCTTCTCGAAAAGAGGGCACGATCCGCTTGCGCGCGCGCAGCATCGAAAGAGATGGAAAGCAATCCGTTCGTGTGTCGGTCGCCGACGGTGGTCACGGAGTCGGGCCGGAGGCCAAGGAGAAGATCTTTTTGCCGTTCTTCACTACTAAGAAAGACGTTGGCACCGGTCTTGGCTTGTGGGTGACGAAGAGCATGGTGGAGAAGCATGGCGGCAGTATCAAGTTCCGCTCGACTCAAGGACGTGGAACCATTTTCATGGTTACGTTTCCTAGGCGAATGGTAAGAGCGGCTTAACCCTTGCGAGTTCTGAGCAGTAAATGAGAGACAAGATGACGATGATTGCACCCGACGTATACGTTTTGTCGAGTGATGGGCGCGTGTTCCCTCATTCGGCGCCTGGCAATAGATGGTCCAGTGAGAATGACGGCAAATATAAGCCGAGAATTCTTGTAGTTGACGACGAGGAACTGATTGCCGAAAGCGTAGCTGAGATCCTGCGCTCGGAGGGATTTGACGCCATTGTGGCGTTCAATGGTCAGGATGCCCTGGATATAGTGAAGGAGAGCTGTCCCGATATTGTCTTGAGTGATGTACTGATGCCTGATATTGATGGCGTCGAGACTGCCATTCAGATCCGAGCGATCTGTCCGGACGCTCAAATCCTTCTATTTTCAGGACAGGCAGCTACCTCGGATTTGTTGGAGCGTGCCAAAGCTCAGGGACACCAATTTGAGCTTCTTCCGAAACCGCTGCACCCCACACGACTAATCGCAGCCATCAATCGCTTGATGTAGGGATTTCTAATGCAGAGTTTCTTCCATTCGCTTTCGATTTTTCACCGGCAGCGTCTTCAGGGAAGCTCGGCAGAGCGCGATATAAACTTGCCGGATTTCCGGCAGCTTCTTCAACTCCGCCAAGTGTTTACGGATGGTGGCCACATCGCCCCGCATCAGGGGCCCGCTGAACGCTGAGTCGGCATCGTTCTTTAGGTAATTGCGCAGCGTCTGCCATAGCAACGGGACGATTACGGGCTTGACATCGTGCTTACGGATGCCGGCCGCTGAAGCCACTTGCTCCATCGAGGACATAAGCGCAATCACCAGGGGCGAAGCAAAGCTTCCGAAGGCGTGGTACAAAACCTTCTTCTGTTTCTGAATCACGAATGCGTTTGCGCCAAGCTCTTCGACGACGGTGCGGGCCGCGCGTAGGGCCGCAGCATCGCCTTCGATGGCAAACGAAACGCCAGCCATCTCCGGCGCCACGCCGCGCACAAACGTCATCATGGGATGAACCGACGCGACCCGTGCGCCCCGCTTTCGCAATGGCGCGAGTTCGTCGCTGGTCAACGCTCCGCTGGAGTGGAAGACGATTCTGTTGCGCCACCCCTGAGACTTGGCCATTTTTTCTGCGGCGCCTGCAATCGCATCATCGGGAACGGTAAGCCAAACTATATCGGTTTCCAAGGGCTCACTACCCAGCCCAATGAGACGTGCACCGATTTGCTTAGCAAGAGTTCCGGCATGAACCTGTTTCTTCGGCGTACCCCGCACCGCAATGGCTTTCACTTCATACCCTGACGAGGACAGAGTTAAGGCGAGAGCGCTGCCGAGATTTCCAGGTCCAACAATGCTGACAGTTGGCTGTCGGGGAACGGACGTTTTCGGGGTCACGGCGGGCAGAATAGCAGATGGGTCTTCCGCATGCGATGTCAGTCTGCCGTTATATTGTTTCTATGCCAAAGAAGCATTCCGCCCCCCGACACAATTCCACCAGGCAAGCAACGAAGAACGGATTGAAAGTTCTGTCCTCGAAGGTCGCTTACAAGGGTAAGGTTTTCAGTGTCAGTTCCGACAAGATACAAGAGCCTAACGGCATCACGGCGACTCGCGATGTCATTCGCCACTCTGGATCGGTGGTCATCCTGGCAATCGATGAAACAGGCAAAGAGCCGCTGGTTTTGCTCGAGCGCCAATATCGGTATGCGGCGCAAGAATATCTGTGGGAGTTGCCGGCGGGACGAATCGATCCAGGCGAGAATGCCTTGGCCGGTGCAAAGCGAGAACTACTCGAGGAAACCGGGTACCGCGCCAGAAAGTGGAAGAAGGTCCTCCATTTTTTTGCAAGCCCCGGATTTCTCGACGAGACGATGACCATCTTTTTGGCGCGAGACCTCACTCCAGGTGAGGCGCAGCCTGAGGCTGATGAATCGATTGAATGTCATCTGGTGCCGCTCACCAAAGCCCTCGACATGGTCTTTCAGGACAAGATCCATGACGGAAAAGCGCTCGCCGGAGTGCTGTGGCTGACTGAAGCACGACGCCGCGGCGTCCTCTAATTGGCTGGCATCTTCGGCATGACAGTTGTCATCAATGATGTCGAAAAGCCAATAAAAATGCGGGTTTCAGCTATATACTCTATTGACAACACCACGAAGCGGGAGCATAGTTGAGATACGCAGCTCAAACAGGCTCCGAACACCGTGCCAATGCTTCACGTGAGGTTTGCCCCTTCCAGACTTTGGCTTCTGGGCTTCTCAACCTGATTGACGCAATTTAAGACCAGCGCCCTCGGGGTGGGGGTGCTGTTGGGCTCTGCCCGGAGGAAGAAAGCAAGTGAAACTGAAAGGGACCGTAAAGTGGTTCAACAATGCGAAAGGCTTTGGCTTCATCGGCCGTGATGACGGAAACGCAGATGTTTTTGTGCACTACAGTGCGATCAACTCGGAAGGATACAAGAGCCTCCAGGAAGGCGACCAAGTCGAGTTCGAGATCGTAGAAGGACAGAAGGGTCCGCAGGCCGGCAACGTAATTCGGGTGGAATAACACTGTCGACAACTGAAATTCAACAGCCCAGCCGAAAGGCTGGGCTTGTTTTTTGCGGAGACAAATTAGCGCATCGCGACTGTTCTTACGTTCCGCAGCATTTCTTGTATTTCTTGCCGCTCCCGCACGGGCAGGGATCATTGCGGCCAACCTTATCTCCGCGGACGACCTGCTGTACCGCTTGCATCTCGCCTGCGCCAGCCATGCGCGCCTGTTCGAGCTCGCGGCGTTTACGGCGCTGGAATGCCTCTTCCATATCATCCATTGACGTCGTGGCGCGGCCGCGCTGATCCGTGCTGAACGAGGTCGACGCACCGCCGTCAAAATCACCACCGGCTGTGACGCGTTGCGGCGCCGAACGCTGCGGCGCCTCGATCACCTGCATCAGGTACAGGTAGCGGACCGTGTCTTCCTCGAAGCGCCCCATCATGGCTTCGAACATGTCGAAGGACTCACGCTTGTACTCCACCAGTGGGTCATGCTGACCGTAGCCACGCAGCCCGATGCCTTCACGCAAGTGGTCCATCGAGAGCAAATGGTCTTTCCACTGCTGGTCGAGGACGCTCAGCATGATAATGCGCTCGTGATGACGCATAGCCTCAGGACCGATGAGCTGCTCCTTGGCTTCATAGCGCTCTCTCAGCTTGTCGAAAATCGCATCGCCGAGTTCCGGGCGATTCAGCTTCTCGGCATCTACGCCTTCTTTCTCGAAGTCCACACCGAACCGGGTGAACACATCATTCTTCAGGCCCTTGACGTCCCAATCCTGCGGCCGTGTGTCCTTGCCGGCGTACTTGTCGAGCAAGCCTCCGAGAATGTCGCGAACGTAATCCTGAAGGATGAGTTCCTTCTGATCGATTCCTTCCAGCAACTGCCGCCGCAATCCATAAACAGCCTGGCGCTGCTTGTTCATCACATCGTCGTATTCCAGGACATGTTTGCGCGACTCAAAATTCTGGCCTTCGACGGCCTTCTGCGCCGCTTCGATTCGTCGCGTGATGAGCTTCGACTCGATGGGCACGCCTTCTTCCATGCCCAGTCGCTGCAGCAGGTTCGAAACCCATTCCTTGGCGAAAATGCGCATCAGATCGTCTTCCAACGACAGATAGAAGCGCGATGCCCCTGGATCGCCCTGACGGCCGGCTCGTCCACGCAACTGATTATCGATGCGACGCGCCTCGTGACGTTCGGTGCCGAAGATGAACAGCCCTCCAAGCTTAATGACCTCGTCGTGTTCGGCGTCGGTGAACTGCTTAAACGCCTGCAGCATCTCGTTCCACTTCGCGGTGTCGACTTTGTACTCGACGCCGCCGTAGTAGAAGTAGGTGATGCTGGGATCCTCGGGTCTGGCCGTCACTTCTCCGGCAATTGCCTTAACCGGCTGTGCCAAGCCTTTCTTCAGAGCATCCTGCTTGGCCATGAACTCGGGATTGCCGCCGAGCAGAATGTCGGTGCCGCGACCGGCCATGTTGGTCGCGATGGTGATGGCGCCCTTGCGGCCGGCCTGCGCCACGATCTCGGCTTCCTTCTCGTGGTATTTAGCGTTCAGGACAACGTGCTTGACGCCCTTCTTCTTCAGCAGTTCGGAGAGCCGCTCCGATTTCTCAACCGACGTTGTGCCGACCAGCACCGGTTGACCGCTGGAGGCAAGCTTCTGGATTTCATCCGCCGCCGCAAAGTACTTCTCCTTCTCCGTTCGGTAGACGACGTCGGAGTTCTCGATGCGCAGCAGCTGTCTGTTCGTTGGGATGACGACCACTTCCAGCTTGTAAATGTTGTCGAACTCAGCCGCTTCGGTTTCCGCCGTTCCGGTCATGCCGGCCAGCTTTTTGTACATACGGAAGTAATTCTGGAAGGTGACAGTGGCCAGCGTCTGGTTCTCGCGCTCGATCTTGACGTTCTCTTTCGCTTCGACAGCCTGGTGCAAGCCATCGGACCAGCGACGCCCAGGCATCAGGCGGCCAGTGAACTCGTCGACGATTAGTACTTCACCGTCCTTCACCACGTACTCTACGTCGCGGCGATAGAGCGCATGCGCCTTGATGGCGGTCTCAACGTGATGCTTCAAGTCCCAGTTCTCGGGATCGGCGATGTTGCCAATTCCCAGGAGGCGCTCAACCTTCTCCCATCCTGTGTCGGTGACGGTGATGGTCCGGTGCTTCTCGTCAATGACGTAGTCGCCGGTGAGAACCTTGTCTTCTCCCAGGCCGCGGTCGATCTCTTCGCCCATCTCAAGCTGCGGGATGATGCGGTTCACCTTGTAATACTTGTCAGTCGACTCCTCGCTCTGGCCGCTGATGATGAGCGGCGTACGAGCTTCGTCGATCAGAATCGAGTCCACTTCGTCGACTATGCCGAAGTTGTGGCCGCGCTGAACGCAATCGTTCAGGTCGAACTTCATGTTGTCGCGCAGGTAGTCGAAGCCGAACTCATTATTGGTGCCGTAGGTGACGTCAGCGGCGTATGCCTCCTTGCGCTGCACGTCGTCCAAGTCGTGCACGATAACGCCGACGGTCAGGCCGAGGAAGCTGTAGAGCTTACCCATCCACTCCGAGTCGCGCTTGGCCAGGTAGTCGTTGACTGTAATCACGTGAACGCCGCGTCCGGAGAGCGCGTTGAGATAAACCGGCAGTGTAGCGACCAGCGTCTTACCTTCACCGGTCTTCATCTCGGCGATCTTGCCTTGATGCAGCACGGTGCCGCCAATGAGCTGCACATCGAAGTGGCGCATGTTCAGAACGCGCCAGCCAGCCTCGCGGACCACGGCAAAAGCCTCGGGCAGAAGCTCGTCCAGGGCGGCCTTCAGTTCGGCATCTTTTTCGTCGGATTCTTCGATCGAATCCACGCGCTCGCGGATGCGTTGGCGGAACTCATCGGTCTTGGCGCGGAGTTGCTCGTCACTGAGCTTCTTGATCGCTGACTCAAGCGAGTTGATCTGCTCGACCAGCGGCATGATGCGCTTGATTTCACGTTCGTTACTGGTGCCGAAGACGGCGGCGACAACTTTGTTGAACAATGCAGTATCCCTTGGTAGCGGCTCTTTTGGATGTGACCGGGCGGCGGGCTTCGCTCACCTCAGGTACACTCCACCCCATTAGAAGGCTACCACATTAGATGACCACCGGCGGACAGAGTCGCAGAAGCCGTTGCGTCCATAACGCATAGCATCTTCGAAAGGTTAGCCACATGCTGGAGCGAACAAGCGTTGACTTTACAAGGAATGCAGCGGGAAAGCACTTGGTGCCGGGAGGGGGGGTCGAACCCCCATGACCCGAAGGTCGGCGGATTTTGAGTCCGCTGCGTCTGCCAGTTCCGCCATCCCGGCATGTCGAGAAAATAACTGATTCTAAGAGGTATACATCGCAATGCTTGTCTGTCGTTTAGAGCGATTAATGTGAAACTGTGCAACAAAGTGTGAAAGTTTACAGACAGCTTGCACAATCGCTCTGATGTGCCCGGAAGCCCTCAATGTTTTCTTTCAAAAGCGTCTCTCGAGCGACCTGTAAGATTCTATCACCCACGGTACTAAGAATGAATGTGGTTTCGGCGTTTCGCTCTGACGCTGGCTGTGCATTGTTCCGCTCGTTACCGTGAGGATAGGCCTGTGGTTGACCTTTCTAATTCTGCCCTATGTTCATCCTCGACCGGAAACATCAGCGAGACCGATTTGGAGTGCTGCCTACGTCGTTCTGTTCGCATTCTTTGGGGATTACGGGGGAGCCGCTCCGGTCCGCCGCGCGTAAAGGCTTGGCGGCTCCGTTTACTACAGAATCGAAGCTGTTCCTTGGGCTGCCACCCAGAAAACAAGCGGTTGCCAGGCCGGGGGAGGCACAAGCCGATGTCTGAAACATGCCTCTTGAAGATCACATGTGACTGTTCCCAATTGAGGAAACTGACCCATTCATTACTGATTTGGACGGGTACCGTGCCCGTGCCGGGATGGGTGAAGTTCGCCCTCGACCAGTGGACAGTGGCAGCCGGCATAACTGCAGGACGAATCTTCCGTGCCGTCGATCGGGCCGGCAAGGTATGGGTTTCAGGTTTTAACCACGAGGATCGACGAAAGGTCACACGGAAGAGGAAGTGTCGCGGCTCCGGTCAGGTCCGGTGATTGGGACGATATGCTTACTCAAATCTGGCCGATCCAGAAGCGAGTGTGATGTGGCCGCCGAGAGTCAGCTTCGTCAATAGCGGTCCGAGATCCATTGCGGCCCCTGACGGCTCGCTGGAAAATTGGCGTTCGAGTGGATGAGCTACGCCAATCTGAAATCCCTTGACCATCGGCTTGCTTCCCTTGTCGACGAAGCAACTGGGATAGACAGTCGTGCTGTAGACGGAGAAGCCGACATACGGTCCACTATTGATGGCGCTCCTAGGAGAAAGGGGCCTAAACGGACAAAGCTATTCTCGTACGAGCCGATCGGGTACGAACCTGCGCTGTTGAAGTTGCCTGCGCTTCCACGATTTGTTGCTTTACCGGAAGGGGAACTGGGCAGCAGCATATTGCAGTAACGTGCTGCGATTCGAGCGCCTGATCGGTGTTGATCGTGCTGCCTTCCTAAGTAACTACAGGAATTGTCGAGAGGAAAAGAGCGACGAGAAAACGCCTACCGGCGATTTTCAGCTCGTTTCAAAGCGGCGCATCTGACAAAAACGGCTTGGCAGGGAGGCAAGACTCGATTTCGGTCCCAGGTTGAAGTCTCCCGACAATATTAGAATGCAATTCTTGATATTAAACGTGTTGCAATATGTTTATCGCCGCCTGCTGCATCGGACGAATTTGTGTCTCCCGGGATCTGCGATTTTGTCTACCTTAACAATGAATCAGGTATTTCAGCCTAGAGATCGTTAATGCCTTGTTAATTTCGATTCTTAATGCCGCACCTGCTTTCAAGTTACTGTTCTTTCTCGGTCAAAGGCGCTATTTCACTTTGACAGTGAGTATCGCACATTTCCCTTGACAACTCAGAATTGACCTACTTACATTTGCCTCACTTCGATTTCGAACTACGACAACTGGACTCGATCATCTGTTCGCCCGCTCCCGCCACAGTGGCCGAGTTTCTAAAACTTGGATTTCAGTTCAAGACTCAGGAGTAAAGCGATGCGACTCCGTAAGGGGAATGTATACCTTGCCGTACTACTCTCCTGCATTTCGATATCCGCACGAGCTACTGATCAACGGCTCCCCCCGCAACAGCATAATTCCGGAATTAGCTGGGCGCAGCAGGCCATGCTGGCGCTTACCGGGGGCAATCCCGTCAATAGCGTTGCGGAGAGCGGGACAGTTACGAGGGACATGGGAGGCGATCACCAGCAGGGGCAGATCACCTTGCAATCGTCCGGTTTGATGACCGACCAAATCACTGTTTCATTAACTCCCGGCAGCCTCTCAGAGACTCGAGTGTGGCAGAACAACGTCCCCTCTGGTACATGGACAGGGTTCGATGGCGTGCAGCATACCATGGCGCAGCATAACTGCTGGACGGATGCCGCCTGGTTCTTCCCGGCTCTTTCCTTGCTCGCTGACTATGCCGACCCCAACCTCGTTTTCACGGACCTAGGCCAAGAACAATACCAGGGCGGCTCGGTTGAGCACATTCAGGTATACCGGACCGCTTCCGGCTGGCAACCTGTCGAGCTTCGCATGCTTGCTCGAATGAGCACGGTGGACTACTACTTGGACTCGCAGAGCGCCTTACCTGTGGCGATGGCCTTCGCCAACCATCCTGACAGCGACGTTGGTGTCGATATCCAGGTAATGGTCGTTTACTCCGGTTATTCACCAGTCGGTGGCATACAAGTTCCGCAGCAGATCTTCAAAGCCGTCAACGGCTCAACTGTGTTGCAGATTTCGATAAGCAGTGCGTTGCCCAATCACTGAGCCCCGCCGCATGCCAAGGGGAAGAATACTCTCGCAAATATCGAGGAGCTTGATGAATCGCAAACTCGTCGCACTGCTCAGCTTCGTCGGTTTGATGTTGCTGCTTGGGATGCCTACCATGGAGGCTCAGCAGCCGGTAACTGGCGTTCCGCCCCTCGCCACTGTCTCGGGCGGACCGTTCGATGAAGTTAATCTCGCCAATCTCGACGTACACTTCACAATTCCGATATTTAGCCGTCCAGGCAAAGGTATGCCTTTTTACTTCAATCTGGCTTACGACGGCCTGGTCTGGTCTCCGACAGATTCCAACGGCAACCCGAACTGGACACCTGTAAGTAATTGGGGCTGGAGCGACCAAACCAATGCAGTCACCGGAGCAATCACTTACGCCTTAGCCGTCTACAATTGGGTAAATCCTGACGGTATACATTGTGCTCGGTGGACTTATACATCGTTTAGGTACCTCGATACCAGCGGTACTGCCCACACCTTCTCAGGAAACGTCACGAAAATCTATCCTGACACCGACGATTGTGGGCCGGACCACGAAACTCTTTCTCCTCCATCCCGAGCAACTGATAATTCGGGACTGTTGCTGAACTTCAGTGTCGCCGGTAGCCTAGCCGCCACCGCGACAACAGCATCTGGCGTTGTTTATGATCCCATCAATGGGAGAATCACCGATCCTAATGGAAATACCATAACAATCTCGAACGGGAATATCACGGATACCCTGGGTACCCATCCGTTGACGTTCTCTTCAGGAACGAATCAGGTCGTCTATCAATACACCGCGCCAAGCGGCGGTACGGCTCAAGTCAAAGTCAATTACACAAGCTACAAGGTGATGACTAATTTTGGCATTGCCGGAGTCAACGAATATGGTGGCAACACAGGTACTAGTAGGTACCTTGTAAGCTCCATCGTACTTCCTGACAGCTCCCAATACAGCTTTACCTATGAAAAAACATATCAAGGATTCCCATTCACCGTAACCGGCCGTCTTGCGTCCGTGACTCTGCCCACAGGGGGTGTCATCAGCTATAGCTATTCCACGCAGCCTGGTGGTTCTGACAACTCCATCATGTCGGATGGCAGCCCGGCGACTTTGAGGCGCACAATCGGATCGGGCACCTGGACCTATACGCGAAGCTCGCGGGGAGGATCACTCACATCAACAACGGTCATCGACCCGGCCAGCAATGAGACTGACCTCAAGTTCTCTGGCATTTACATGACCCAACGAGCCACCTACAACGGGAATGGCACCTCGAAGGCACAACTGCAAGACGCATTCGTCTGTTACAACGGAAACTATATCAGCTGTCAGACTGCGAGTGTCGATGCGACTACCGGAATCAGTTCTCAGGCACAATATGAAGATTTCCCAAACTATATGTACACTCTGCTCTGGTACGATGGATACGGAAATCTGACTAACGAAGAGGATCATGACCTTACATCTGGAAATCCCACACTTCGCAAAACCAATATTGCCTTCAACTCATCTTTGTGCAGCAGCACTTATAATATTTGCGACCGCCCGGCCAGTGTTCAGATAGCCGATGCCGGCAGCAATTCGAAAAGCTATACGACTTACGCCTATGACGAAGGTGGAAACACCCACGGGAGCCTGACAACCGTCAATCGCTACATAAATGGAACAACAACTGGTCCAGTCCTCACGTCGCACTTCGGCTACTACGGTTCGAATGGCGTTCTGGGAACGGCAACTGACGTAAACAATACGGTCACAACTTATTCTGGGTCTGGATATTCTTGTAATGGCGCATTCCCTAACAGCGTTTCTGTTCCCGGCGATGGCGGCACGACCATTAGCTACAGCTACCAATACAACTGTTCGGGCGGAGTTGTGACCCAAGTGACGAACAATTCCAGCGGTCATTATGGTGGCGCTCAGTACCGCAACGACCCGTTCTACTGGCGTCCGGACATGACCTTCGATTTGGCGGGCGTTCAAACCTGGTACAACTACTATGGGCAGAGCAACCAAAGCACCGGGTTGACGCTGGTGCCTGGACAAGTCGAGTCGGTACTGACGAACAATGCCAATTCAACAGTCGATGTTCTGACTACGGTAGACGCGTTCGGCAGATCTTCTCTCACCCAACAGCGAGAAGCGCCCGGATCAAGCAGTTGGGACACCGTCGAAACGCTCTACGATCCCTCCGGTCGTGTCTCCTGGGCCACGCTGCCCTTTGTGGAATCTGCCGGGTACATCGGCAACAGCGTGCCCGGCATCAACTACAGGTACGATGGGCTAGGCCGTTACACCGATATTGACAGCTCGTACTGGGGCGGTATTGATACCCATTACTCGTACTATCAAAATGATGTCACCGTCTCCACTCCGTTTCAGTCGCGGCAGTATGAATATGACGCTGTCGGGGATCTGATCTCGGTGTGTGAAATCTCGACGGCCGGAGCAGGTTGCGGGCAAAATGCCGGGGGCACGGGATACGAGACGAACTACACTTACAACACGCTCGGGAATCTCACTGGCGTAACGCAGAGTTCCAATGTGAGCCCCTCCCAGAGCCGTTCCTACTCTTACGACGGTCTCAGCCGGCTTACCGGCGAATCCAATCCGGAGAGTGGCACGGTCAGCTATACCTACGACAGCGACAGCAGCTGCAGCGCTTCCTATCCGGGTGACATGGTCAAGAAGGTGGATAACGCGGGGAACCGAAGCTGCTTTTACTACGATGGGCTTCACCGACCATACCAGGCAGGCGGTTCTGTATGCCGCCGCTGGGTTTATGACACGGCTTCAGTAAACAACGTGCAGATGGCCAACGCCGTGGGACAGCTTGCCGAAATCAAGACCGACAATTGCGTAGGAACCCAGTTCACCGATGAGGGCTTTAGCTACGATCCCAATGGTCGCGCCACGGATGTCTATGAATCGACTCCGCACTCGGGCGGCTACTACCATGCGGCCGCGAGCTATTACCCGAACGGGGCCATAATGACGCTTAACAGTAGCTTGGGCGGAGTGCCGTACATAACCTATGGCCTCGATGGTGAGGGCAGAATCTTTTCGGTAAGCGCCAACAGCGGACAAAATCCGGTTACGGCAACGACTTACAATTATCTGAACTCGACTACCAACATCTATCAGGTGACGCCGGTGAGCGGCGTGAGCTACGGATCAGGAGATTCCGATGCTTTCACTTACGACAACCTGAACCGCATGACACAGTCCAGCTATAATATTGGTCCTCTGGGTTCACAACAACAAATCACACACACTTTTGGCTGGAATGCGAACGGAACCTTGGCCTCACTTGGGATTGCCGATCCGCTTAACTCGCTCAATCAGCAAAATTGTACCTATAATTATGACGCGCTTGGCCGAGTTGCAACGCTCTCGCAGAACGCCCCCGCGGTCAATTGCAGAAATGGTTCGCAGACGGTGTGGAAGCAGGACTTCAGGTACGATCAATTCGGCAACATCACCAAGAACGGCTCCATTGCATGGACGCCGTCGTATCTTCAGACCAACAATCAGATCGACAACCAATACGTGCAGGCCGGCGGGATCAGTTACGACGCTAACGGCAACTTGCTGAGCGACACCTTCAATACCTACACGTGGGATACTTGGGGTGAGCTGGCTAGCGCCAATGGCAACGCTTTGGTTTATGATGCCTTGGGGCGGATGGTGGAGAACACGACCTCGGCCGGAACGCGGGAATATCTCTATGCACCGGGCGGTTCGCAGGTGCTGGCGCAAGTGAACGGGCAGACGTCGATCCGAGTGCAGTATCCGCTGCCCGGCGGCGGGCTGGCGCAATACAACGGCGGCGGCACCCTGACGTACGCTCGGGCGGATTGGCTGGGTTCTTCGCGGCTGGTGAGCAGCTCGGCTCAGACCATGGTTAACGACAGCGCCTACGCGCCGTTTGGCGAGCAGTACGCAGCTAAGAACATTGGCAGCGGCTTCTATGATTTCACCGGGCAAGAGCAGTGGACGGTTTCAGGGAGCAGTGCTGCCCTAGACGATTTCCTGTTCCGTAAGTACCACCCGGTACAGGGACGCTGGATCTCGCCCGACCCTGCAGGAATGGCGGCGGTGGACATTACAAATCCGCAGACCTGGAATCGTTATGCTTATGTTGGAAATAATCCATTAAATTTTGTCGATGCTCTCGGGCTGATAGAAGTACCGTGCCCGCCCGACGATCCACCGGGCACCGTCTGTACCGATGTAGATAGCGATAGTGATTCAGGATCGGGACCACCTGATCCTCAGGTTGATGGTAGCAGCGACTGTCCGGGTGGGATGTGTCCAGATCCGCAATATACGTTCTTCGTCGATGTGACTAGTCCCGGGTGGCTCATCGGCAACTTCAAATTGCACGCCCCAAGTAACGGCAGGACTACCTGCACGGGATCGGCGATGTTTACCGGCGTTGGTGGGAAACAGGCAATGGCCAACGGAGCGCTGTATTCCCAATATCCCGCACAAGCTGGAGGTTCTATTCGAGGTGGAACGTTCGGCACCGTAGCGGTGCAGAATGGTTTCCTTGGGCTTAGCACTCGCCAGCTGCGAACTTACGGGACGCAGATTTTCATCACTCCGAGCAACCAGGGATTGTTCTCCCAATATGGAGGCCCGACAGGTCCGCTGTCGGTGTCAGATTACGGAGACGCCAACATCCAGGCGACATCGGGAGTGGCATTCGATGTCTATAGGTTTCCGACGGTATCGGCTGGCATGCAATTCGGTCGGCGGACTATGAGCACAACGATCAGCTTCCCAAATAGCTCCGGTGCGAGCTGCCCAGCCGGGTTCACGGTGGTCCCATGAAGACATACATAATGGTCGTAATATCGCTCCTACTGGCAGCCGGAACTGCCTCGGCACAGTGTTCCGGTGTTCCGAAGTTTCAAGCCCAACTGCAATGGAGTGAGGCAGCGAAGATCGTTGCTCCAAATCATAGGTGGGTAGCAGAAGTGCATCCCGTTCTTGACGCGGACGAGAATCGAACGCCGGTGACCCTCCACAGGTGTGGCGGTACTGATTCTTGGCCGCTCTTCACGCTAGAGAGAAGAGCCGAGCTTCGCTGGGGGGCTGACAGCAACCACATACTGGTCGTCAATGAGCCCTTGAGCGGAACAAACAAGCTGCTTCTCTTTTCTGTGCCGAGTCTCACAACAGGGACTCAGGGGTTCCCGCCAGACGCCTTGGATAAAGCAGTAAACGAGGCTCTTACGGAGCGCCTTGGAAAAGAGAATCACGCCCAGTTCTACCTGCCCAGTTTCGTGTCGTGGAAAGGCGACGATCTGCTGCTTGCGGTGGGTGGTGCGACCTATGCTGCTAATGTTGGCCCCCTGACCCCCTACTGCTACGGCATGAGGATCAACATTTCAACCTTGCGCGTGGAGAGCATTCTATCCGAAAAGGAACTGAAAACGCGCACCGGTCATGGCTGCCGGGTCTCACCGTAGATGCCTGCCGATGTATGTACGATGGGGTTCCCCGCTAGTGCATTTGGCATTGCCCCAAGTAAAAAAACATGCACCAAGCCAAATCCGCTTCAAGCCGCTGAGGCAAATGCTCTCAGAAACGTGGCGAGCTTCACTGGAAAGACTGTTGGTTTTGGTGTTGCTGCGGGTGGTGGATTTGGCCTTGTAGGTATTGGTGTTTCCGCGAGTGGCTCTGCTCAAATCATGGCCGATCCGAGTGGGACTGCCGCACTCGTCTATTCTTGGACATTGCCAAGCGCTGGATATATGAGCACAAACCCAGGTCAAGGAGAGAACATGGGAGGCGCTGCAAACATTGGTATTCAGTTTTCGGTTAGTTCTCAAAACATCGGGTCAAGTCCCTCTTGGAGTTTGGATGGTTCGTACGCAAACTTTGGGGGTAGCGCTAATACGTCCGGCGGCAGCATTACAGTTGGATATGGGGTTGGTGCCCGAGCGTCAGGCAATCTAAACGTCAATCTCCCAACTGTCGTGGTTCTTTGTCCATAGAAGAAGGCGAACGAGGTGCATATGCAGAAACGATCAACATGGCGCGAGCTCTATTTACTTGAGATTCTTGTGGTGGGAATGTTCCTTCTATTTATCCCGGTTTTCGCGATTACGAGCAAATGGCTTGGACCACACTCTCCTTTTTGGATATGTTTGATCTGGGGCGGAATATGGCTACGGTTAGGATATGTGCTTGCGAATTGGAAGTGCCCGAATTGTAGTAACAGATTTCTAACAAACGAGAAAAGCACCGTGACTGTCCCATTTCGCATTCATTGCGCCAACTGTGGAATTAGGCGAGGCTCTTCAGTTCCGTCGGATGGGATATCTCATAATTTTGAAGAGCCCGTATCGCACTAGCCCCAAACAACGGGACACCATGGTATCAGAATTCATGCGTCACGGGTGCTCTCAAAACGGGCGCTATAAATGCTGGTATTGATGCGATTGGATTCATCCCTGAAGCCGGGGGTGTCGCCAGAATGTTCGGTCATGGTGCCGGATACCGTGGAATTGTAGCCGATCAACTTGGCCACAATGTAATCAATGCAGTCGGAAAAACGGCTGGTACCGTGAACAGTGCTGCGGGCGTGGGTAGTGGCGATTGGACTTCATGGGTATCAGCAGGAATCACTGTTGGTGATTTCATACCTGTTGTCAATGAATTTACAACCGTCGCTGCTCTCTCTTGGGATACAGGTGTAGCAGCGTATAAGGTCTATCAATGTCCCAAATGAATGAACTGAAGCGTGAAATTCAAGAGGCCAAGAAGTTGCACTTGTCTTGGCGCACCAGGTTATTCATTTTTATAATCGGCGCGCCAACTACTTTTCTGTTCGCTCTCTATGGGCGGTTAGAGTTGGCGTTGCCCTTGATGATTATTGGGGGCGTGCTCGGCTTAGTGATCCTTTTCAAATGGAAGCTGAGGCGACACGCGTGGTTTTGGATCGCCATGGTGGTCATCGCGGCGCTTCATGTTCCGTTGATTCTGTTTGTTCCCTTGACCACGAGGTGGATTCCCGCACTGGCGATCACAGTCATCGCCTCATTGGATTTTTGCCTGATCCTCTGGATTCTTCTTGTTGTCGAAAAACTCGTGGGTGGTGGTTCAGAAATGTCTGAAATGTGATCGTACCCTGTTCAGGTGCCACGGAAATGGATAGATGTACGACGACGTTCGCCGCTAGTGCATTTGGTATTGCCCCAAATAAAGGGCCAAGTAAGACTGGCTGTTTCCTTAGAGGTGCGGCAGTCGGTGCAGGCGGAGCGCTCCTTGTGGCCGGTGCCGCCGTTGGAGCCGTGGCGCTTGGTGCCCCAGCCGCCGTCGTGACCGGAGTTCTATTGGTAGGCGGGGCTATTGGCGGTGGTGCGACCCTTTATTCTGCGGGGAGCAACATTGCTAATGGCAACTATGCAGCAGCGGCCTACGATGTAGGGTCGCTTGCAGGTGGTGCTGCCGCTGGCGGCGCTGTTGGAGGGGCGGTCGGTGACAGCATCACTCCCCCTGCGAGCCGAGGCTGGAGTTTTGGGGGTGACTGGGCCAACCGCTTCAATCCTGGCTTAGGGTCGATTGGTAAATGGCTTGGGACAGGGCCGGATGCAGCGGCTGCGGGTGGCAGTACCGCCGCTGGGGGTTCTGGATTAGCTGGCTTCTTGCGAGGTCCCTGCTAAAGCCATGCTCTGGAATCTACTAATGGGTATATGTTTTTTCATCGCCGTGAGAGGCGCATGGGATGCTGCCACGGTTGCTAGAACGAGTGCTGGCGGCCACGTCTTGGCTGTCGTCATCGGTCTAGTGGTAGGCGTGGCCTGTGCCTGGGCGATGTGGCGAGTGGGTGAGACGGCTGGAACTCGTGCGCTGAAACAACAATCTGAGTCTCGGCAACGGTGGTACATCCGTGGCATCTATGCCTCTTCGATCTTCTGGATTTTCCTTGCGGCGGTCCTTGGAAAATGGGCAGCCTCGGAGCTTCTGAGACTCATCACCTGAAGTCTTGTTCCCTGAACCGGAGCAGTGGCAGGCCGTCCCTCTGGGGACGGCCTTGCTGCGTCCGTGGCCGTGCCAGCATCGCCGTCCGGCGTCCTCCTCCGCCCCTGAAATCCCTGTCTCAGCCAGCGTCTGTAAGAGCACGGTGCGTTGCACCGGGAGTAGGCTTATTCGACTTGGCATACACCAATCGGTGCCATCATCCACTACTTCGTGGACGTAAGAGGTAAGGGCGCTCATCGGGGGCCATGCTAATGAGAAACGGGCGAAATGAAGGAAGGACAGGTGCAATCGTGAGCCGGTTACGTTTTTTGGAATGCTCGCTGGTCGGAGTGCTCTTGTTAGGCTCAACTCTTAAGGCGCAGAATGCAGGGATGGAACAGCCGCTGAATATCACGGTGCAGGTTCTCGATGGCCGGAACGGGAAGCCGCTAAAAGATCAGCATGTTCTTGTGTTCACTGGAATGTCGAGCAGTGCCGTCAAAAGCCATACACAGCATACGGGAGTGACTACGGACAAAGATGGAGTTGGGACGCTCATGGTCTATCCGTCTGAGACGCAGTGGCTCCAAGTGTTCACGGACGGTCGCGTCCCCTGTTTCGCAGACCCTAACCAAGCCAGCTTCAGCGTCAGCGAGATCATGTCCAAAGGTCTGGTAACGCCGAACAACTGTAGCGCCCTCGTGAAAGAAGCAACGCCGGGTCATTTCATCGTTTTTGCGCGTCCGGCTGGCTTCATGGAAAAGATGAAGCAGTAACGGTAACACTTCTGAGCAGCCGCAGGCCGTCTCTTCGGGGGCGGCCTTGCTGCGTCTGGGAGTGATCTGCCCCCTTACTTCGCATACTCCTGAGCACGAAAGTTGAAGGTAACACCACCCTCGTTTCGAGCGGGGATGGGGGCGTGGGGCAAGGGGCCGGCGCTTGAGGTCCCTTGCCCCACACCAGTGATTACGAAGCCCGCCGCAGCTTGGGCAGAAAACTCTTTAGGCGTGCGATAACCCAAACTGCTATGCGGACGCTCTTCGTTGTACTCCTTCTGCCAGGCCGCGATCTTACGCCGGGCGTCGAACAGATTCTGAAACCAGATCACCCGCAAACACTCTTCCCGCAAGCGGGCGTTGAAACTCTCCAGCCGACCATTCTGCGTCGGCTTGCCCGGCTGGATGTGCAGCAACTCGATGTGCCGTTCGATCCCCCAAGCCAGGAAGTGACGGCTGGTCAGCTCCGGCCCGTTGTCACAGCGGATCGCCAGCGGCGCCCCGTGATGGGCAATGATCTCATCCAGGACCCGGGTTACGCGCCGCGAGGCGAAGCTGGTATCCACCGGCAACGCCAGACACTCGCGCGTGTAGGCATCCACCACCGCCAGAACCCGTATCGCGCGGCCGCACTCCACCGCGTCGTGCACGAAGTCCAGCGCCCACTCCTGGTTCGCCCCTGTTCGCTGCGTCAGCGGTTGGCCCGTGCGAATGCAATGCTTCCGCTTCTTCCGCCGTATCGTCAATCCGGCCTCACGATAGATCCGGTGCAGCCGCTTATGGTTTACCCGTTCCCCGGATCGCGACAGCAACACCTGCAGCCGCCGATAGCCGAACCGTGGCTTCTCGCGCGCCAGCCGTGTGCGTAGCGGCTCATCCGAGCGCCGCGACTGGTAACGATACGTCCCTGCCGCCACCAGCATCACCGCGCACGCCCGCCGCTCGCTGAAGGCATACTCTTCCTCATCTGCCCGATAGCTGCCTTCATCGCCACGAGCTCCAGCCGTTTTTTCGGATTACCGACTGCAACGCTTGCTTGTCCAGCGACAGGTCCGCCACCAGCTTGCGCAGGCGGTTGTTCTCGTCGCGCAACTGCTTGGCCTCCTGCGCTTGCGTGGCGTCCATCCCGCCATACTCCCGCGCCACGTCCTCCACCTTGCACCCCGCTTCCACCTGCTTCAGCGGAGCGATCACCTGCGCCTCCGTGTGTTTGCTCCGCGACATACGCCTCCCCGGATCTCTGCCTTCCGCAGAGTGCCAAAATCATACTCAGATCTATGCGAATTTAGGGGAGCAGGTCAGGACACCATGTCAAGGGGCAGAACAATGCCCCGCGAGTGGCGCAGGGCTTGGATGAATCAGGTGGAGGGATCGTTCGCGCTCTCCGGCGCTTGATCTGCACGCGCCGGTTCTCGGGCCACGTGCCGAGAGAAGATGTCGGCCATCTGGCACTGCACAGCCTTGACGCGCTTTGACATCGAGAGATGGTCTGGTGAGACTTCGAGAAAGCAACGTGGCTTGGGGAAATTATCTTTGAAGGCCGTCTGCAGGGGCCGCTCAGAACATCGTCTGTTAAACATGACCAGAACTGCCAACTAGCCGAACCCAATTTCCGTTTGTTCCTGCGCAATATGTTGCGCAGGCGCAAGACCCACCTTCTGACCTGCACCCTCAGGCAACTCAATGGCCGTCTGGTGCGAAATCTCTCGGCCAAGGGACTGTCCAAGCTTACCTTTATCGTTGGTGTAGATTTGGGCATCATGGCGAGCCCGCGAAACGGACACGTAGGCAAAGCGGCTGTTGACCAATAGCTCGCTCTTGTCCGTGTCCGCGTGAATCAGCACTCGTTCGGCTGTCTGCCCCTGGCTGCTGTGGCTGGTGACGGCATACCCGAGGTCGAGATGTGGATGCTGAAGGATATCGAAAGCTACGAACCGACCGGAGTCTAGACGGATTCGGACATCACCGGATTGCCCGACCACATCAATCGTTCCCAGTTCCCGATTGGCGACATGGAGATCTTCCGATGGCGCGGTGAACTGCACTCGGTCACCTCCGGAGAAGGCGCGCTCGCTTTCGCGATATACCGCGACGCCCGAGAGCCGGCGCGGATCATACGTCTGATGTTCACCGTTGTCGCGTCGAATGGTTATCCGGTTCGTTTCTGCTTCTACTCGTTCGACTCGGGCATATTCGCCCGCACCAATTGCAAGCAACTTGCTGCCTCGCGTGTAGCGGACGATATCGCCCTCCTGATATTGCATGGCCCACTGCCGGTCCGCTCCTGTCATGTCCTGGCGCGCGTCAAGGACGCGCAGCTTTTGCTCCTCAGGGCTTACGTCGCCACGCTGCTGCATCTGTTCATGAATTAGCGCATTCAGTTCACGTCGCGACTCGTTGTCAGGGGAGATAACAAGCGTGCCCTGCGGCTCGCGCGCGTACTCCTGCGCGATTGTGGTCAATCTCTCTTCCCGGTCTGGGATCTCATGTACGCGGCCGTGGCGATCTAGGGTCTGAGCCGCCTCTTTCACTTCTCCCCGGGCAAGTTGCTCCACCGCCTCCTTGAGAGCCGTGTCTTTCTGCCGGATGATCTCGTCCAATCGAACAGTCTGCATTCCTGCTTCCTGCAGCTGTTGGTAGGGCCTGCCAGCTTCCACGGCTTGATGCTGACGCGTGTCCCCCACCAGCAATACTCGGTCTTCGGCCGACAAGCGATGCAGAAACTCGTTCACCTGCTTCGTACTGGAGAGGCTCGATTCGTCAACAATGTAAAACCGCTTCTGTGCGTGGCTCGGGTGATCTTCCCGGCGAAGATGTCGTTGCAAAGTTTCCGATTCGATGCCGGATTCGGACAGCTTCTGTGCCGCACGAGACGTGGGCGCAAGTCCACGGACATCGTAGCCATCTCGTTCGGCAGCTTCCCGGACAGCGGCTAAAGAAGTAGTCTTTCCCGCACCCGCCACTCCCTCCAGTCCCATGATTTTGTCTTTGCTATGGAGAATTTGTTCGACCGCAGCGGATTGGCTCGGACTGAGATGCAGGTGGTTCTCCTGAACCTCGCGCCAGGTTTCAGGACTCGCTGTCGAATTGCGATCATTGCGCCCGCTTTGCATGATCGCGATGTTGTCGCGCTCGTAGCTGATCATTTGTTGAGTGGTAAATGCACGGCCGAGCGACATGTTCTGGGCTTCGATAAAGCGGCCAGAGTGCAAATGATATTCGAACCGCTGTCGTACGTCAGCGAAAGTAGCTTCCCCCATCGACCGTTTCAGCGCATCGCGCATCAGTTCACGCTCACCCACCACGGCTTGACGTTCAATATTGCGTTCACGCGAGTAGTTCAGCGCACCGTCGATATGATTGAGCTTCATGTCCGGGGTCTGGTCTTGCGCTGATTGACGCTCATAGGCGGCATGTATGACATGTTGCGCCTGGTTGCCAAAGGCCGCCGCCAATTCCTGGTGCTTGGCGCGCATTTCGTCGTGCGAAAGAGATGGCAGCTTATCCTCACGCGTCTGGTGGGCTGCGATCTGTGCTGCCGCTGCTCCATGTAAGCCTTGCTGCTCCAGATGCTCTCTGATCTGCTGGCTGCGCGGACTCGATGCGTCGAGGTACTCCTGCGTGTACCCTTTGATCTCAGGCTGTCCACTTCTGCCACGGTCGATCTCGTAGCCCAGCTCTTTGAGCCGCACTGCCAGCTCTGACCGATAGACCGCCGTCATGTATTGCTGGGAGCGGTAGAGTTCCTGGGGTTGTAGGGCGCGGGTCTCGCCGTCTTGGGTTTCCGTCAGATTGAAAAATACGACATGCGTGTGCAACTGCGGCGCGGCATAGCCATCTACCGGCCGGCTGGAGTCGTGCTCGAACTTCGCTGAGATCCATTTGCCTGTAGTCTCCGCGGGATGATTGCCGCCGATCCGCGCCTCGACATAGCGCTCCATCTCGTCGAGCGCCACTCGCACGCTTTCGCGATGGGCATCGCGGACGCGTTCATCTCCTCCAACCAGCGCAGTCAGGGATACGCTCTTGGGCGCGCTGAAGGTCGCGTCCCATCCGGCACGGTGCTCGATCGAACGTACCTGCTCGCCCTGGGCATTGGCATATTCTCGCGGGGTCTGGTGCCGCACTAATTGTTCGCCCGTGAACGGATGCTGTCCTTCACTCAAGCGCCGAAATTGCTCCTCCTCGACCCCGCCTCTGAGGCCCCATTCGTCGGCAAGCTTTCCGTGCCACTCGCCGCGTATTTGATCGCCTTCGCTGTAGTAGTTCTCGCGTGCATTGGCGAACTGCTCCTTGTGATATGCCTGCGCCTGGCTGGAGCTGAGAGGCTTAGAGATCGTCAGCATTGGGTACTCTCATTATTCAAAGAACGGCTGCTGCTCGTTTGCCGCAACGCTTTTAGCGGATTCTGCTTTCGGCTCACGTTCGCGCGGTCGCTGCTCATGCCTCGGCGCACCGCTGGCGGCAGCGACGCTTCCTGCATCTTTCCTGCCCTTCGCCTGTTGCGGTTTGGATTGGCGCTCAACAAACGCTGGCTGCACTTTCGGCAACTCGATGTAGGGGAAGCGGAAGGGAACGACCAGATTGTCCATCTTCAGCAGCGCGTGTAGGCGCGCGAGGCCTTGGATTTCGGATGGCAATACCAACGGCTCCAGGCGCGTCTCAGTATGTTGGCTTCGCGATCTCCCTCCTTGTGGAAATGGTCCCGTATTTAGCGTCTCCTTGAACCGTTCCATCTCGACTTCGCCAATGGTGTCGGAGATCCACCTTGCAGCGCGAGGTTCGCTGGTGTGCAAAAAGACTTTGGTCGCGGGTTGGGAGAGCATGGCTTCGGCTTCGTGCCCGTAACGTACTTCCATCTGGCTACGGCCCTGGAAGCCGATGACTACCGGGTTATTCGACTTGCGGTTTTCGGTTAATGCCGTGTGTAATTGCGGCAGACGTTGCAGGCTGGCTAGTTCGTCTAGAACGAACCATGCCCGCCGCGTCGCGAAATCGCCCTGATTCATCAACCGTAGTACCAGCGTATCCAGCCAAAGGCTGGTCAGCGGCAACAAGCGTTCGCGAAACCGCGGAGTAGAAGTCAGAAACAGCCACCCGCTTGGTTGCTTGGGCCATTCTCCTGTTGTCCAGCGCTGTTTCGTCTCGCCCTCCTTGGGCAACAGCTTTAGCGAGTCGGCGACCATGTTGAGCGCCCCCAGGACCCCGCCGCGCTGTGGGCCTGCGCCGCGATAGATGAACATCTCCAATTCGGTCCCTTTCAAGCGCCCGTCCAGTTCCTCCTCGTGGCTCATCCACCACACCAGCTCTTCCGGCGTCGGTTTGAGCGTCAACAGGTAAGCGAAGATCTTCCTCGGGCCTTCGACGAAGAACGTGTTCTCTCTTGGCTTGTCCGGGAATAGGGATGCGGCCAGCGTGAGCGCCTCCGCCTCGTGCGTTACCTCCTCGCTTGGTGACCAGTAGGGGCAACGCGCGTCCAAAGGGTTCAGGATCAGATCGCCGCGCGAAGGTTGATAGAACTGCGGCGTGTATTCCAGCGCGGGATCGTAGACGATGGCAGTTTCGCCCCGCTTAGCAATCTGGATCAACACCTGACGCAACAAAGCACTCTTTCCGGTGCCGCTGTCGCCGATGACCATGAAGTGGCTGCTCTCGAAGGAACGCGGGATCGCCAGCACCTGTTTCCGCTCGGTGGTTACAAACCCGATTCCGTCAGCCCCACTCCAGCGATTGAATTCCTTCACGGAAACCATCTGTGGACCCTTCAGTCTGCGCCCGTGCTCCAGCATGTGAACCCGTGCGCGGTCGCGCGGAATAGCCAGCACCAGGCCTAACAGAAATATCCCCAGCCCGCCTAGCCATGCTGGTCGTAGCAGATCGTTGGGAGATTGATGGTCATAAATCCATTGGGCGAGCAGTGCCTGCATCTGCTGGCTGTTGTAACCGACGGCATCGAGCACCAATTCGACCGAGCCGGACTGCCGGGCCTGCGGGGAAAGCAGGAATGGAAAAAGCTGCCGGCCGATCTGAGATAGGCGTGCCGGTGTGACATCGGCGTCCGTGGCAACACGGTGGTGACCGTGGCGGTCAACGGTTGCCAAGAGACGATAGTGGCCATGCGGACTGCTTGGCTGGGTTGGAAAAACTTCCGTCCCCAGATATTCGTTCCAGTACCACCGTTGCAACGGAGTCCATATCACACCGCTTTGGATGGAGAAGATCCCGATACCCGCGACCACCGCAAGAAACAACGCTCCTAGGCGCGATACCGGCCACCGGGTCGGCCAACCCCGATATCGTCCTTCTGCGCGTCCCAACATCTGACCCATACTTCGCTCCAACATCGGAAAACCGTCCTGTTGCCTTCAGGTTCCCTGAGAGTTCGTCGCCCGCTCCATTCGTGTTTGGGCTTTCTTGAATTTGTCCGCGTCGGCTCGCTCGATTAGCCGCTGCATCTCTTCGGCCGTCAGCTTCCCCCCCTGGGCTTGTTTGTAGAGAACATTCAGCAGGATCGTTCGTAGCGCCAGTAGCTCGGCCAGCAGCACTTGGCTAGCAGTGGCGGGATGAGCATTCGAGGGTTG
>CAWIGM010000003.1:0-229476 GCA_963835725.1 uncultured Acidobacteriaceae bacterium
CCCAGGTTTTTTCCCGGATAGAAGCTGAATGCAGCAGCGCTGCCGATAGAGCCCGCTTTCCTCCAGCTCTGCTGCTGACGTGAGAAGTATTCCGCGCCGTGTGCCTGACAAGCATCTTCCACGACGAGCAGGTTGTATTCCTCGGCCAACTTCAGAATGGGATCCATGTCGGCCATCTGGCCGTAAAGGTGAACCGGAACCATCGCAGTGATAAGTCTCCCAGTGCGGCGGGAAATCGGCCTGCCGGACGATGAATCGCGATCGCACTTGGTTTCCAGATATCCGCGCAGCTTCTCCGGATCCATGTTGAAGGTCTGCTCGTCAATCTCGACGAACTCCGGCACAGCGCCAGCCTGAGAAATAGCTTCGGTTGTGGCGATAAACGTATTCGCCACTGTAAGAACGCTATCTCCCGACTCGACGCCTGCAGCCATTAACGCGAAGCGCAGTGCATCGGTGCCGCTGCCTACTCCAACACAATGTTCGGCTTTACAGAACGCTCCGAAGTCGTCCTCGAATTGCTGGACTGGTTTTCCCCCGATGAATCCCGCCGTATGCAGAGCATTGCGAAAGACAGAGGTAAGCTGTTGCTCCATCTCCACGTGAGGCGCAACTAGATCGAGAAACGGTACGTCAATGTGCTCCATTTCGATATCCTCATTTTTAAATCGACGTGCCGCCTATCCTAAAGAGGCTGCAGCGGCGGAAGCATTAGTTTGCGGCATTCCTACAACCGAAGGTTGGTTCTGTATCGGCGAAGGCGGAGCCGCCGGCGATGCCAGCTGTGAATCGATGTGTACTGCCGCACCGCGATGACGCAGCGAATGATTCGCCGCTTCCAGCATCTTCACGACGCGCAGCCCGGCCAATCCGTCGTTAAACGGCGCCTGATTGTGGTTGATGCACTCGACGAAATATCCGAGTTCCTGGCGGAGAGCTTCTACCGGCTCCAGGTGCGGTGCCCACATGTCACCCGAGCGGTAGTTGACGAGCAGGTTGTAAACGCCTTCCTTATTCGTGACCTTTACGCCTTTGTCGTAGACCTTGATCTTCTCGTCAGCTTCGAGGTCATTCCACACGAGCATCTTCTTCTCGCCGCCGATCAGGGTCATGCGAACCTTAACCGGCGAGAGCCAGTTGACGTTGATATGCGCGATCACCTCGTTCGGGAAATACAAGGTAATAAAAGCTACGTCCTCGTGGCCATTAAGATGAGTCTGCCCTGTGGCGACGATGGCTTCGGCGTCGCCTTCGATCAGGTAGTCCATGATGGACATATCGTGCGGAGCGAGATCCCAAATCACGTTCACGTCGTGCTGAAACAAGCCCAAGTTGACGCGCGTGGAGTCGTAATAGTAAAGCTTGCCGAGCGCGTCTTCCTGAAGCAACTGCTTGATCTTGCGCACCGCGCCGGTAAACAGAAACGTGTGGTCAACCATGATCTGCAGGTTCTTGCGTGCAGCCAGGTTGATCAGCTCTTCGGCTTGGGCAGCGTTGCTGGTGAAAGGCTTCTCGACAAAAACGTGTTTGCCATTCTCTAGTGCCGCCTTGGCCAGTTCGAAGTGCGTCCAGACGGGTGTGATGATGGCGACCGCGTCAATTTCAGGGGAGGTAATCACCTCATTCGCGTCTGCGGTAATGTGAACCCCGGGCACGGCCTTCGCTGCCCGGCCACGAGCCGCGGAAGACTTATCCGAGATGGATACCATACGGGCGCCATCCAGACCATCGAGGTTGCGCACCACGTTCGGTCCCCAGTATCCGTAGCCGATCGCCCCAAACTTCACAATGTTGCTGCGGGACAATCGAGTGATGTTATGTGGAAAATACTCAGTGGCGGCTGACACGATGAAATCCTCCGAGGAGCTTATCGTTGTTATTGGTTTGGGCGAGGCGTTCTTCGCGCTTAGTACGCGCCGTCGCCGATAATTACCGCGCGCGGAGTGCGCAGCAGAATCTTAAGGTCCAGCCAAGGTGACCAGTCCCTGGCATAACGCAGATCGAGTCGTACCATCTCATCGAAAGGCACTCGGCCGCGTCCATGAACTTGCCAGAGTCCAGTAATCCCAGGCTTAACCTCGAGCAACCGGCGGCGATGCCACGTCTCGTAGGCAGCTACTTCATAAGGGATCGCTGGTCTGGGTCCAACTAGAGACATTTCGCCTCTGAACACATTGAAAAGTTGGGGCAGCTCATCCAAGCTGGAACGGCGGAGAAACGAGCCAACTCTCGTAATCCGGCGATCTTTCGTCAGCTTGAAAACGCCGACGGTATCGCCCTCTGCTCCCGAGGTGTGACGCTGCGCCTGTCCGGCGATCAGCTGCATTACATATTTGCGATGCACCGAGGGATCATTGTCCACGTACATCGACCTGAACTTCAGGAACGTGAATGGCTTGCCGTACTGCCCCACTCTCTGCTGGCGGTACAACACGGGACCTTGGGAGGAGAGCTTAACGGCCAGGGCAACCGCGCAGAGGAGCGGCGACGCGACGAGTAACAGAAACAAGCTGCCGGCGACATCCATCACTCGCTTCGTGATTGAGAAGAGTTTGCCGACCTTGTCGTTCCGCGAGAGATCCGGATAAAGCGTGGGATTGCTCGGCCGATGGGTGATGTCCTGGTCCCATTTATCAGGGAAGAGGTGGAAAGAGATGCTGATTTGGCTGAACTGCTCCAGGCTCAGATTGTCTTGCAACATCGAGCCCACTCTCGCCAGCATGGCGCTCAACAACGATTTCTGATCCGTAAACAACAGCTGCGTAAATAAGACGCCGACGCAGAAATTGTTTTTGTGCCAACCGATTATGTCGGTCTCGCGCGTGGCCGGCGTTAGCGCAGAAATGACCTTCGTCAAGAGCTGCTGACTCCGCTCTTCGCTGTTCTGGTCCCCGGCTTCCAGAAGCATCAGAAGAAAGGGATTGGCAGACCGCTCCGTGCGCTTACGTTCCCTCGCGATCATGCGTTTGAACGCTTCTTCGCAAAGGATGTCGCGTTCTCCGGATTGCGACGAAGCAAGCGGAATTACATTCAGGGCAGTGCCGTTATTTCCTGATTGTTCCATGAGGATGTAACTGAGCTTTCGCCGGCAGGAGGCTGCCTGATCCTACTTCGCGGTTGGAGTTTGACCGGAACCGGGAGCGTACTGGTAGTAGTAGTGGTTCGAAGTCGTTTCTGCAGAGGCGTTCAACACTGTGCCCAGCAACTTAGACTGGTCGATGGCTTCGACACTACTTTGCAATTGCCGCTTGGGGGTAATTCCCGGGCGTGCCACGAGCAGAACGGCATCAGCCAGACGCATCCAGATGCTGGTGTCAGCCAGCGGAAGCACGGGAGGGCAATCAATCACGACCCAGTCGAAACTGCTTGAGATGCGGTCTATCAGGGCCGACAGCCTGGTGCCTTCCATAAACTCGAGGGGGTTGTTGTGCGCACCGCCGGCCAGCAGGACGCAGAGGTTCTTGCCTTCGAGGCGGTAGATGTTGTCACCCTCGCCTTCGCCGCACAGCGATTGACTGAGTCCTGGTAGATTGCGCAGACCCATTTGCTGTCCAAGAGAAGGCCGGCGAAGATCGCCTTCCAGCAGCAGCACTTCCTGTTTGCCTGACGCGAGCGCGCATGCCATGTTCGCGGCAATCATACTTTTGCCTTCGCCCGGCACGGAACTCGTGACCACGAGGCGGCGCAGCGAACGCTTCTGCTGCAGGTGGCGCAGGCGGGTCGCCAGGAAGCGGAACTTTTCTGCCGCCAGGCTGTCCTTGTGATCAAAACAGACAAACTTACTGTGCACCGCAAGGTTCACCGCAGCCGGAGGATAATTATGGATCGGTTCAACGGGCTGCGTCGCGGGAGGCGCTTCCAGCACGGCAGTTGCGCCAGCGGTTTTGCGCTCGACCACCTGCAAAAGCTCTTTTGCGGCCGAGAACTCCCGTTGACCGTTGCTGGTCCGCTCCGTTACAGACTGATGAAGTGCATCGAATATCTGGCTCATCTTCTAATCGTCGGACGACTTACGTCCGCTCCTGCTCCGCCTGGCGTACAGGCGACTTCTTCAGATAGGAAAAAAACTCTACCAGGGATTTGGAAGCACGGCGGGCGAGGGTCTCGTCGAACTCCACCTCTTCTTCAGCAGGGGAATCGTTCACCACATCCAAGCGCAAATCGGCTGCGGCGGCTCCGATAATCTCAGGGGTAACGCTGTGAAGTTTTCTCGCATACGCGCTGATCAGGGAGTTATCGCAGATGGTGTTGATCAGTCGGGGGATTCCCTTTGAGCTGCGGTAGACGGCATCGATGGACTCTGACGGAAACAGCGCACTACCGGGTTTCGCTCCGGCTACCTGCAAACGCCAGTCGACGTATCCTTGAGTTTCCGTGCGGTCCAATGCGTTCAAATGGGCCCGGTGGGCGATTCGCTGCTTTAGCTGTCTCAGATTGGAGGAATCGAGTTTTTCATCCAGTTCGGGTTGACCCACCAGCAAAATTTGCAACAGCTTGCCGCGCGGCGTTTCAAGGTTGGTCAACAAACGAATTTCCTCGAGGATGTCGGAAGAAAGATGATGGGCCTCGTCTACGACCAGAACGGTCGTAAGCTCTTTTGAGCCTCGGGAAACCAGGAAATTGCTGAGATCGAACAAAATCTGCGTCTTGTTCTTGCCCGCAACCGACAGCCCGAAATCGGTAGCGATGTATTCGAGGAACTCGCAGGGCGAAAGTCTGCCGTTAAATACGTAGGCATACTTGATGTCTTTACTTTCGCTGAACAGTTCGAGGACACACCGCAACAGCAAGGTCTTCCCTGTTCCAACTTCTCCGGTCAGCACCACGAAGCCTTTATGACTGCGCACGGCGTGATAGAGCGCCGCCAACGCTTCGTTGTGTCTCGGGGTTTCGAAGAGAAATGCAGGGTCCGGACTGATGTCGAACGGATTGCGTGTGAGATTGTAAAACGCGTTGTACATCGCGATAATCTAGCCCTTTAGATAGCTGATGGCTGAACCCGCCATGATGGCTACAGCCACGAAGGCCGTTGTCGCCCAGGCGAGTCGAGACGCTCTGTTCGCCCGACGATCATCGTCGGCATCGTGGATAACTGGGAGCTCGGAGAGTACGGATGATGGCAACAGCTTCCGCAACTCCTTCTCGTCATAAACTCGGTCGTCCATCGCCTCGGCTGCCGCTACAACAAACGCCCCAAGCATCAATCCGACAGCCAAACCAATGGCACAAAACTTAAGCCGGTTCGGGAAACTAGGCTTGAGCGGCAAGCTCGGAGGATCGAGGATCCGGAAGCGCTCACCCTGCTGCAACAGCTCCATGCTGGTTGCCATGGCAGAGTCGTTCTTCTTCTTCAGCAGTTCGTCATACGACGCTTTGGACTGCTCGTAACCACGTGTCAAGTCGGCGAGTTGCTGCTCGCGGATCGGCTCTTCGTTGAGCCGCCCCTGATACTCATTGATCTGCGCGGAAATCGAAGCCACAGCCTGCTCCCGATTCTTGATTTCGATCTGATTGGCCTGCAATTGGCTCTGTAATTGCGCTAGTGATGACGGATCCTTTATTCCAGCAGACTGCGACGCGCTCTCATCGGGCTGAGCGGTCTTGGGTGCTGCCTTCTGTTCCGCCAGAAGCTGATTTCGCTGCGCCTCAACCTTGGCAATCTGATCCTTGACTCGCTTAATGTCAGGATATTGCTCTTGATAAGTTGAACTAAGATTTCGCAATTCTGTTCTTAACTTATCTAGCTGGTCGTCGAGTGCGGCGACCCCAACAAGAGAACCATCGGGAGCTTTCGTCAGGCCCCTCATTGCGCGGTATTGACTGATAAGCGTTTCCAGGTAGACATGCTGCTGCTTGGTGGTATTCAGCGCTTCCGACTGAGCTTGCAGCTGACTCTGCAATCCGGCCAGAATCTGGAGATTGCTATTCGTCTGACTCGGAAGCTGGCCCACATACTGCGCTTTGAACTGCCGTACCTGCTCTTCCTGGGCTTCGAGCGCCTTACGCGATGTCGCTAGCTGATCCTGGAGAAATTTTGTGTTGCCTTCCGATTCCTCCTGCCGCACTTCAAGGTTTTCATTGATAAACAGGTTGGTCAGCTTGCTGGTGACTCTTTGTGCCATAACCGGGTCACTGTCCGTGTAGTACACGTTGAAGGCACTAATTCGGTCCTCAGCGCCTTTCACGATCTCGATCTCGATGTTCTTGCGCATGCGGTCCACGATCTCGTCCTGCGAGAGCCGCGAGCGATCATTCGAATACAGATTCATTTCGTCGACAATGTGCATCAAGCGAGAGCGGCTGAGGATCTGCTGGGTGATGCTTTGCAGGCGCTCTTGCAGGTTTTCCGCGACATTGGGAACAACGTAGTCCTTGGGCATCGTCGGCTGCTCGACCAGGATCAGCGTGCTTGATTTGTACTGCGGATGAAGCAGCCAGCTGGCCGCCCATATGACGAGCCACCCTGCGAGCAGGGGAATGACGAACTGCATCCGACGGCGCTGCAGGATTTCCAGATAGTGTTGGAGACCTGGACCTTCAGGCATCTTGCTTTGAATAGTTGTCGTTGGCATGACTATCTCTGCAAGGGTTTGCTAAACGTGAAGTTAAACGTCACAAACACCCGGTTTACATTTGGATTGGTGGCCAGGACCTGGACGCCGGGATAAGTCTGGTGGATCCAGTTGTAGCCGAATAGCACGTTGAAGTGCTCGTTGAATGTGCGTTGCGCGGAGACAGTGCCAAACAAGGTGTGGCCACCGGCGGTGGATGTCGCGAAGGCTGGCGTCAGATTCTGCAGGTTCGAATACGCGCCGGAAACGCCAGCACTCCAGACTCGGTTGATTCTCCGATTGATCGACGTAGTGAAGTTGTTGGAGTGAAATGTGCCGTTCAATCCGTAACCCGCACTCACGGTACGGGAGTAGCTGGCAGCAATCGTTGTCTTCTCGCCTTGCCAGCCTAAGCTGACCATTGTCATCGGCTGCCATGACGACTCGGTCGCAAGCAGAGCCTGGCTCGCAGTATAGTGCTGTGGGCCTGCTGAAACAGAAACGGAAAAACTTGGCTTCACATAGAACGTAAAGAAGCCGAAGACCGTTTGAGTCTGCGTGGTAGTACTGGGTGAATTCGTCTGGAACGACAAGAAATTCTGGTATTGATAGCTCGCACCCAGGTACATACGTTCACGCAATCGAGTCGCGTAGAAAAGAGATCCGCCGGCTGCGCGCGAGTTATACAAGCCTTGCACCTGGTCTGGCTGGGAGTATGAGTAGGTGGCGTACTCACCTCCGCCGCCGATCATGCTGCTCTCACTGATCTGATATGCGAGCTGCGCAGACGTTAGATTGGACAACATGTCTGCAGCCGGCGCGATTACAGCAACGGCCGATATAGGAACTCCTCCCGAAACCGAGGTCGAGGAGAGTGGATTCGGCTGATCGAAGACGTTGGACGTCTTTTGGAAGTTCTCGTTCACCGCAAGACTCAGGTTGGGGCTGAAGTGGTACTTGAAGTTCGACGAGAAGCTTTGGTTCGCCTGATTCAGCGAAGTAACCCGCTGATAGAAGGTGAATCCAGGTGCGTAGTCGACCATCAGGTGCATACGTTCGGTCGTCTTGTCCATGCCAATGGTTGGCCAGATCGAGTAGCTCATATCGCTCAGCGGCTGAGCAGACCACGCCACATTGCTGGAATAGGCGCTGGTAAACGAGACCCCGCCGAAGATATAGTTCGACTCTTTCTCGCCTTCGAAAGACGTCGAGTACGCCTGCATGCTGACCGGCGGCGGCACCGTCAAATCCATGTCAGTCGCAGTCCCGACACCGACTTCCGACACGGGAGTCTCTGTCTGGCACCAGGCTGCAGTACAAGCCAATAATACGACAGCAAGAGAAATGCGCGTGAACATAACGGCACCTCAAGGCACGACAATAGTGTCGCGTGGTTGAAGGTCTACATTTTGCGCTGTGTTCTTGCCCTTGATTACCTCCTGGTAGTTGAAGGGCAAGCGCGCCTCAGATCCATCAGGGTGGCGGCGTAGAACGTAGATCTGCTTCTGCTTGGCGAACTCCTTGCAGCCACCGGCCAGCGCGATCGCGTCCAGCACCGTCGTGGGATTCACCAGAAGGTATGATCCCGGCTTTGCCACCCTTCCCAGAATGTTGAACTTCTCGCTGTTGATCTGTTCGACGATGACTGTGACTTCTGGTTCAGCCAGGTACGGCTGGAACTTGCTGGTCAGTTCCTGTTCCAGCTTCGCCGGCGTCTGGCCGGCCGCAGTAATCTCCCCGATCAGCGGCAGCGAGACCTTGCCGTCAGAACGAACCGGAACCGAGCGAGACAGGTCTGGCTGCTTCCACACACTGATTGCCAGGACGTCGCCGTTGCCGATGATAAAGTCTTTGTCGTGAGGTTTCGGTACCGCAGCATTCGTGGATGTGGACGCGGTAGAAACATCAGCCGGCACTAACGACTGTGATCCGGATTCTCTGGCCACCTGGGTCTGTGCAGAAAGTTGGCTGACCAACAGCAGAGTGCCCAAGCCCATCAATACCAAGTAGCGTTTTACGGAATGGTTGTTAGTTCCCATATCAAAAACTCCTTACAAATCTTTCTTCACCTGCATGAGCCTCACTACAGGTGCCCATTACCCCCGAAACCGTTGCCGTTGGGCCTCAACATGGGACCACCGGACAACAATGACGATGAATCCGGCGACCGCATCTGATACTGGTCGATCTTGTACAGCAAGGTTCGATAGCTTACCTTCAACAGGCGCGCCGCCGCTTTCCGATTCCAGCCGGTTCTTTCCAGAGCGGCAGCAATCGCGTTCTTTTCCGCTTCCAGCTTTACGTTCTGGACCAACGTTTTCAGCGAATCTGAGTCGGCATGGCCGTCCTGCACTTCCGTCATCGGCGAGGAAAACTTCCGCTGTATCCCCGAAACGCTCTTCTGCCTTGAGGCGTCCGGTCTTGTTCCGCTCGCGAAAGGTAACTCCTTGCCGCCACCCACCAGCAACCGCTTAACGAAGTTTTCCATCTCCTTCAGGTTGCCGGGCCAGGAGTGTTCTTGACACGCCTCCAGCACCACGTGAGAGAAGCCGCGAGGTGACAACGCATACTGCTTGGAGAGCTGACGCATGAAGTAGTGCAGGAGCAGTGGCACTTCTTCGCGTCGCTCCCGGAGCGGCGGAACGTGAATCGTGTACGTGCTCAGCTGATAACGCAAGTCTTCCCGCAACTTGTTGTCGGAGACCGTAGGCTCAAGATTGCGGGTGCTCGCCGTGAGAATTCGCACATTTACCGGAACGGAAGCACCACTGCCGGGACGAATGAACCTCTTGGTCTGCATGGCCTCGACCAGCTTGCTTTGGAGGCTCAACGACATCTCGGTAATTTCGTCGAGAAGAATCGTTCCTTTATCGCAAAGCTCAAGTTTGCCCATCATCAACTGCGGTACGCCGTTTCCCTTGTGGTCGTAACCAAACAATTCTGTTTCCAGCAGATCACTGGGCAGGGACGCGCAGTTGACTGACGCGAATCGAAATCCGGAGCGGATCGAAAGCTGGTGGATCAAGCGCGCGACGGTGTTCTTTCCGCTGCCGGTCTCGCCGGTGATGAGAACTGGTTTATCCGTTTGCGACAGGGACTCGATCTGAGCGCGTAGTTTGCGCATCGTGGGGCTTGCGCTGACAAATGAGATTTCACCATCAATCTCTTCCACGTCGTCGCTGCTTATGCCTGCGGGCTCGGAATGGTTCGAGGAGCATAGTTGCTGGTCAATTGCCTTCTGCAGCTGCCGGCTCTCCAAAGGACGTACGAGACAATCCCTTGCGCCCAATCGAATGGCTTCCTGTTGACTCGGATGATCTTCAGCATCGCATAGTACGAGGATCGGCAGTTCCGGACGAAGTCTGCGAAGCCACCGCAAGAAATGCAATCCATCGCCGTCGGCCTTCGGAAGATCGAGAACCAGGAGGTCAGGAGTTACACCCGACTGCACCCGTTCCATAGCTCCCCAACCATTCGTCGCGCTTTCCAGGTGCCATTTTCTTGCTTCACCGATGGACCAGATAGCGGAGAGAACGGTCGATTCGCGGGTTACCAGCAGTAGCCGCACGGAAACCGCGGCCGTTTTCGGCATTAATTTCAGCGTTCCTGGCATTTTGGAGGGAGAGAACAAAAGCGAAATAAAAATAAGGATGAGGGGCTACGCTGGTTCTACGTCGTAGCCTTCGATACGAACACTCAGTGAGCGCTGGATCGCATCCAGCGACACGATCAACGTGCGCTCACCACTGCGGCCAGTTAGAATTCCTTCGACCCCTTTAAGAGCTCCCGAACGTACCCGCACGTGCTGTCCAATCTTGAGGAACGGGTGCGAACACACCGGCAGTTCCTGATCGATCAGCATTCTCACCGTCTCAATCTGTTCTTCGGGAATGGGGATTCCGCCGTGCAGGCCGATAAAACGCAACACCCCGTTGATTCGGAGCACCTTCAGACGCTGCTGGTTATCCGGAAGAATTTTAACGAAGACATAACAACCGAAAAGAGGGGCCTCGATAACTTTTCGGCGATCCGACCATTGCCGAACCTGTTTAACCAGCGGCAGGAAGGTTGTAATTCCCTGATCAAGAGCTTCTTGGGCGACTACTTTTTCGTGCCGCGCATGAGTGTGTACTGCGAACCACAGCTCTTGCCTGAAATCCTTGACCGCCGCAAAGGCGGGTTGCTCAAAAACGGAAGTGCTTTCAGGAGTGCCGTACATAGCTTCGCCCTCTCACTCACATCGCGGTTTTAACCGCAATTGCAAATGCATCGTTCGCTTCAGGTTTAAACCTGAATTTCATTCGGCTTCGAGAGACCTTATCGGTCCCAGAAGTCATTTTGACTCGAGAGGTTGATTACCTTGGCAAGTTGGGTCGTGACGCTTGATGGAATGTAAGGTCGGCTGCAGTTGTTCGCAAGAGGCACACATCCTCACTGCCATTCGTCTCCGTTTCGGCGGAGCGCGTTAGCTCCGATGCAGGAGATAGCCAGACTAGAGAAGACTTTCTCTCCTGCACTGACGAGGACCGAAAAGTGAATGGGCATTCAGTCGGTCTTACTTTTCCGCAAGATATTGCCAACTTCGCAATAAAAATCGCATCGGGAACACTCTTCTCAGAGTGGAAATCGGAGGTGCCTTGCTGCCACTATCCCATATTCCTGTGACAGTTTCAGGCAAGTAAAGCACCTATGTGTCGCAGCGACACTTCATTGGTGTGTGTACCTCCGACACCATCGTTGCCTTGCGTCAATGAATGAGAGTGAGGTAATCTTTCGCCACTGTTATCCCAGGTATTTAGGTGTTCCCCTGCGCCAGGTTGCGATTGAGATCGTCTAGCCAACGCTCTCTACTTGCCACAACTACTTCGTTTGGAGCATCGAAATGCGCCACCAGATTGACTCTGCATCTATTCGTGTACTCGTTTGTGATGACACGCGAGTTCACACTGAACTTCTCGCAGACGCCCTGAAACGCGACGGCGATCTAGAAGTCACCACGCTGCTGTGTGGCTCCGAAGCCCTCACCTCGGGCATTCATCTCGCTGACACTGACGTCATCTTACTTAGCTGCAATCTGGATGAGCGCCCCGGCCGTGGGTTCGAGATTCTGCGCGGACTTCGCACGCTGCACCCGGAATTGCGAGCCGTGATGCTGCTGGACACCTCGCAAGGCGAGATGATCCTGGAAGCTTTTCGTGCCGGAGCTCGGGGCATCTTCAGCAAAAACGACTCTATTGAGATTCTGGGCAAGTGTTTGCGCAAGGTGTTCGAAGGCGAAATCTGGGCAAATTGCGATCAAATCTCCACCCTGGTAGAGGCGCTGGCCTCTTCGCATAACATCCGCGCCGTGGATGCAAAGGGCTTGAACCTTTTATCCAAGCGCGAGACCGAAGTTGTGCGCGGAGTTGCTCAAGGCTTGTCGAACCGCGAGATCGCCCAACGCCTGGAGCTGAGTGCCCATACGGTCAAGAATTGCCTCTTCCGCATCTTCGACAAACTGGGCGTTTCCAGCCGGGTCGAACTCCTGTTCATGACCCTCAGCCAGGAGCGTTGTGCGCATTCTACTTCCCACTATTTTCTGAATGAGCGGTCCTTCGAGATCCTTAACGACGAGAGCACACTCGTCGCGTGCCAGAACGCGGCAAAGAAGGGTGGCTTTCTCGCTCGATTGGCATTGGCTCAGTACTACGCGTCGCGGCGTGATCCGGAGAGCTCGCTCCAGGCATACATGTGGTACTCCATCGTTTCCGAGCAGATGGCGCGCGCCTATAAAGATGCGGCCAAGGGGCTCAGCATGGAGCAACTGCTGCACGCCGAGCAACTGGCATCGGAATGTGCCAACAAACCGGAGACCATTCCTAGTCGCAGCCGGGTCAAGCCGGCCCCTCGACTGCTGACCCGGGAACGCCTGCGGGCAGCTTCCGGCGATTGACGTGCCTCACGGAAGTTCGGGCGCTCACTCATACCGAACAAAACACCTTAGCCTTTCTTCGTCGTCGCATTGGAGAGCGTCATGGAACCGCGGTCTTACTTCGTTCATCCGAAAGCCCTAGTCGAAACCGAGCAGATTGGCGAAGGCACACGCATCTGGGCGTTTGCCCACGTCATGCAGGGAGCAGTGATTGGCCAGCATTGCAACATCTGCGACCACGCGTTCGTAGAATCCAACGTCGTCATAGGTAATGGCGTCACCATCAAGAATGGCGTCGCGGTGTGGGATGGTGTCACGCTGGGCGATCACGTTTTTGTCGGACCGAACGCCGTCTTCACGAACGATCTCAACCCTCGCGCCGAAGTAAAGAAAAGTCACGAACAATTCGTGCTGACTGAAATCCAGGAAGGCGCAACCATCGGTGCTAACGCCACAATCGTTTGCGGCGTAACGCTAGGTCGCTATGCGTTTATCGGTGCTGGGACGGTGGTTATACGGGATGTTCCTGCTTACGCTCTCATGGTCGGCAATCCGGCCCGCCAGATCGGTTACATGTGCGAGTGCGGAGAAACGCTGCCGGAATCTTTGCATTGCAGTTGCGGAAAACACTTTGAGCCGTCCGGCAACGGTCTTCATAAGGTCGCCGAGACCGCTGTCGCGAGCGGACGTTAAGCAGTTCTGCTCCGATAAAACGCGGACGCTTCCTCCGGCCAGACCTAACTTCAAGTTTAAGAACCAGGAGATTAGATCCGCCCGCATTGCGGACGCTGTTCATTCCTCCATGACAACGAAGTAATCCAGCTGTTTACCACCCTCTTCGCAACTCTGCGCATCTCTTGAAAGTCGGTCAGGGCATTGGCGCAGCTGCGCTTATAATTTCTTGCCGCGTCGCTTGGCATCGGACAGAGCATGGGACTGAGTGGGAAGTCAGATCGTGTGACAGGAAAAAATCAGCATGCGCCTCTTCTTCTTGCGCTTTTCACTCTCCTTGCCGCTGTGCTCGCCGTAACGGCCCCGAGCTCCGCTGCGCCGGCCGCGGAAGCAAGTCTCGATCTCTCGGGTGGCAAGCAGATCTACCGTTCTGCATGTACCGCCTGCCATGGCGCCCAAGGAAAGGGCGTACCGGAGGAGACGCGAGGATTTAAGAAGCCATCAACTTTTCCCGACTTCACCCGCTGCGACCAGACCACATCCGAGTTGAATAACGACTATCGTGCGGTGATTACGAACGGCGGTCCGTACCGCGGTTTTTCCCAAATCATGCCCGCTTTCAAAGACGCGCTCACCGCCGAGCAGATCAACGAAGTTATCCGCTATCTCCGCGCCTTCTGCCGGAATTCGAACTGGCCTCCCGGCGAACTGAATCTGCCGTTGGCATTGAACACTGAAAAAGCCTATCCGGAAGATGAGGTCGTGCTCACTTCCTCCGTCGATACAAGAGGGCCGGGCACGGTGGACAATCACGTTATCTATGAGCAGCGCTTCGGGGTTAAGAATCAGCTGGAAATCGATGTACCAATCACCTTTGCCCAGCAGAATCAAACCTGGTATGGAGGCGTGGGCGATACTTCTATCGGCGTGAAGCGCGTCATGTTTTCCAAGCTGACTTCGGATGAGGGCCTTGGAGCCGGGAGCATATTAAGTCTTCAGGGAAATGTGGTCGCGCCCACCGGCAACAGCTCTCATGGTCTTGGCGCTGGAACCACCGCGTTCGAAACCTTCCTTGAAGCTGGACAGCTTTTTCGCACAAACACGTTTATCGAGTTTCAAGGTGGAGCAATCCTGCCCACCGACACAAGCAAGGCTCCGCAAAATACGTTCTGGTACACAACTATCGGCCAGATGCTCCCGCAAGGGCGTGGTCTCGGGCGACTTTGGTCTCCCATGTTCGAGATCCTTGGGAGCCGCGACTTGGTCAACCAGGCAAAAACCGATTGGGATTTGGTTCCCGAGATGCAGGTCACGCTCAGCAAGCGACAGCATGTGCGCGCGGCTGTCGGCGTACGCACACCAGTCAACAATACTGTCGGCCGTTCCCCGGCCGTGATGTTCTACGTTCTATGGGACTGGCAGGAAGGCAGTTTGTTGAAAGGCTGGTAATGAGATATCTGCTTTGGACAATCGTCGGACTAACGCTGCTGCTATGGGTGCGGCAACCTGTGCGCGGAGGTCCAGGTGATAATTCGACTGGAATCGCGTTTCATACGTCCGACCGCTGTCTTGCTTGTCATAACGGCCTCACAACTCCAGAAGGCAAGGACGTTTCGATCGGCTTCGACTGGCGCTCCTCTATCATGGCGAACTCCTCGCGCGATCCATACTGGCAGGCAAGTGCCCGGCGCGAGACAATCGATCATCCTGAAGTGAAGGCCCACATCGAAGATGAATGTTCGGTGTGCCACATGCCTATTACCCGCTACGAGGCAAAGCTTCAGGGCAAACAAGGCGAGATATTCGCGTTTCTTCCCTTCAATCAGAAGACAGACCATTTGAGCGCACTGGGACAGGATGGTGTTACCTGCTCGGTCTGCCATCAGATCAGCAATCAGAAACTAGGCGCGAAGGAAAGCTTCAACGGCGGCTTCGTCATCAACCCGCCGCAGTCGAAAGACGATCATCCTGAATACGGGCCCTACCAGATTCAACCTGGACAGCAGCTCATCATGCAGAGCTCGACTGGCGGTTTTCGTCCGACCTTTGCAACCCACATCTCGGACTCAGCGTTGTGCGCAAGCTGTCATACGCTTTACACCGAGGCCCGTGGTCCAGGCGGAAAAGTCATCGGCCAACTTCCCGAACAGATGCCCTATCTTGAGTGGCTGCACAGCGACTATGCAGGAAACCAGAGTTGCCAGTCTTGCCACATGCCCGAAGTAAAGGGACCTGCTCCAATTGCAGCAGTGCTCGGTGTCGATCGTCTGGGTGTACGACAGCATGTATTTGTCGGCGGTAACTTTTTCATGCAGCGATTGCTGAACCAGTACCGTGACGAACTCAGTGTGGACGCACCGCCGCAGGAGCTATCGAATGCCTCCGACAATACCCTTAGATTTCTACAGTCGCAGTCGGCTCAGATCACCATCGAGAAAGTGAATATCGCCGGCGGCGCTCTGAGCGCGGACGTTGTCGTGAAGAACCTCACTGGACACAAGCTGCCAACCGCCTTCCCTTCCCGTCGAGCTTGGCTGCACTTCGTCGTTCGAGACAAAGACGGGAGAGTGGTGTTTGAGTCGGGAGCATTGAATTCGGACGGATCTATTGTCGGGAATGACAACGACGCCGACCCGGGCAAATACGAACCGCACTACGGCCGCATCACCGGCGCCGACCAGGTTGAGATCTATGAATCGATTCTTGGAAGTCCAGAGGGACACGTCACGACAGGACTGCTCGACGCGGTTGGTTATCTGAAAGACAATCGCCTGCTGCCTTCGGGCTTCGACAAAGGCTCTGCAGACCACGATATCGGAGTCATCGGGAACGCGGCCGGTGATCCAGAATTCACGGGCGGCGGCGACCGCGTGCAATATATCGTTTCGATTTCAAACGCAGAAGGTCCGTTTCAGATTGCGGCAGAGCTGTGGTACCAGCCGATCGGCTTTCGATGGGCGCATAACCTGGCCGGTTACAAAACCTCGGAGACGGATCGCATGGTGCAGTACTACGATTCCCTCTCCACGACGACCGCAGTGGTCCTGGCTCACGCCCAGGCTGTGCAGTAATTTCGCGGAGTGTCAGGACACGGAAGATGCGGAAGCCGACTTAGTTGACCGCACCGAAGCTGGAGCAGGGCTCCATTTGGCGTAGTGCGGGTCGCCAATGCCAGCAGGATTGAGTTACGTGCGGATTGTGCTGAACATCCGTGTAGGACACGTTAACACGCACTTCCATCCGGCCTTGGCCGCGAAAGAGAGCGGTGAAGGCGGCTGGTGAGGGCTGGAAATCCAGAACTGTCCGAAACTGTGATCCCGGAAACAGCGTACCTGCTGCCCGGCTTACCGGCGCAATTGCCGGAAGCGCGGAAGCGTTTGCGACGTCGATAACTTGTGCTGTCGCAGCAATCTTCACATCTGCGGCTGGTGTCTTCCCGGTATTTTGCAGAGAGACCGCGAAGGAACCGGGCGCTACAGACAGAGACTGGGGAATCAAATCCGAAACCGTGACCCACGGACGCTGTTCCTGGACCCGGGCATCCGACAACGAAGCCTCTAGCTTAGAAGTACCTTCCACCAATTGACTTAGGGTCCGGTCTTGCCGAGACAGTTGAATGTTTTGAAGGACAATCCCGGCTCCCAGGAGCAGGAACCCGGTTACCATGATCCATGTGATCGGGTTACCACGGCTAAGTATGGTCTCTTTTTCCCTCTTTTGGATCTCGACGACCGTGGGGCCATGAAAAACATTGCCCTCTGCAGGCCGAGCGAATACCTTAGTGACGGGTTCTTCGATAGTTACCGGGCCGTCAGGCAGACGTTCAGCTACAATCGTGTCGAATATCGGCGCGAATGGAAGCCGACGGTAAGGCGCATCGGCGGCGCGTGAAGCGCGAGGGTCAAAGATTGTCTTTTCGGCCATGGTCAGCGTGGCACAGCTGTTTCCGGAGCCAGGACCCGTAATTGCCAAAGCCGGATTGGCTTGGCTACGCGTCGTAATGGGCAAAGCATAGCCCACACTGGCTTCCTTGTCCATAGCGGTCATCATGGACGAGATCGGGATGTGACGGTTAATACCGGATCGGCAGTCGGCAGATGAACTGGTCGCATCGCAGCTGCCGTTAGAATTTCGCCCACTTCGTTTAATGAGCAGGAATAGTAAAGACGCTCCCACTTCGTCTTCTGGGGCACGTGAATGGCGCGAGTCGCCTGCCGGCGATTACGGCGGCCTTCCCCTATCCGTAGTGTTGGTCGATCCCCAGAGCAACCAGTACATTGAAGTCGACCAGAGCCTCTGCTCCCGTCTTCGCTATTCCCCTAACGACTTGCTCCATGTGGCCTTGCTGCAAACCCATCCCGATCTCTCCTCCGAGGTCCTTCACGAACTGAATCGGCAGCTGCAATCTCGCGGTAGCAATGTGAAGTTCTACACCCGCCAGTGCTGCAGCAACGGCGAGATTGTAGACGCCTTTGTCACGGCCAGCCTGGCCTGCCGCGACGGACGCAATTTCATTCAACTGGTGACCGTCGATGTGACGGCGCGGACGCGGGCTGAGCAGGCGTTGAAAGAAGCAGAGAAACGCTTTCGCGCAACCTTCGAGCAATCGGCGGTTGGCATAGCCCACATCTCGCTCGATGGAACATTCCTGCGGGTGAATAAGAAGTATCGCCAGACGCTGGGCTATTCCGAAGGCGAACTCCGTCATCTCACCATGGTCAATATCTCTCATCCCAATGACCTGGATCTTGATTGGGCGCAATCGAACGGCCTGATGCAAGGAGAGATCGCTACCTATTCCGTCGAGAAGCGTCTGCTGCGGAATGGCGGCGGGGTGATCTGGGTGAACCTGACGATGTCCCTGGTGCAGGACCAGGCCGGAGATCCCGAGTATCTCATCTCGGTTATCGAAGACATCACGGCTCGCAAGCGGGCTGAGTCAGAGAGAGACGAGTTACTACGCAGCCTGGAACACCAGGTTAGCCAGCGTACGGCCGAGTTGGAGCGCTTGTCGATGACTGATGCGCTTACCGGCATCGCGAATCGCCGTCACTTCGACAAAGCGCTGGCTACCGAATGGGCCCGCGCAGTGCGCGCGAATCGGCCGATGTCTCTTGTGCTGCTGGATATCGACGACTTCAAACTGCTGAACGATTCGTTTGGACACGTTCAGGGTGACGCGATCTTGAAGACCGTTGCCGCATTTGTTCAGCAAGTCGCCTCTCGGTCATCCGATCTTGGCGCACGTTATGGTGGCGATGAGTTCGCCATGCTACTTCCTGAAACCGATGTTATCGGCGCGCAGCGCCTCGCCGAAAAATTGCGCGACTTGCTGAGTAACATCTCATTAGTCGATGGGCATCCCGGACAGTTCCGTATTACTTTAAGCCAGGGCATCGCAGCCGCAACAGCATCGCGCCAGAAATCTGCTACCGAATTATTACTCGCGGCAGACCGCGCTCTTTACATGGCAAAAGACAAAGGCCGAGGCCAGATTACAGTGATTTCCGAACTGTAGACCGGAATAGCTAGAGACTTACTATCGTACTCGGTGATAGTTACCCTAACATTTTTGTGTTGACACTTAGTTCGCCTACAGCGTATTAGGGGGGTAGTAAAATCGACGCTCATGTGGACTAAGTCCACAGCTATAAGTGAACTTTCGTCCTAGTCTAAAACTTGCCGATGAACGCGAACGAAGCGCTCCAGCATGTTGCGCCCGCTGGGCTTGCCGAATCCGACTCTGTTATCAAGACTGTTCTCACTTCCAAAGAGTTGAAAGTTGTGGAGTTACTCTCTTACGGATACGAGAACAGCGACATAGCCTCGCATTTTCAAACAAGTAAACAAGCTGTAAAGAATATGCTGCGCACCATCAACTTAAAGTTAGGTGCGGACAATAGAACCCACGCCGTCGCCGTCTGCTTCCGCAATGGATGGCTACCTTCCAGAGAAGTATCCGACCAAAGTGCTGCTGACAAGTTCCGCGTTCCGGCTAGTCGAAAACACATGCGCCCCAAGTGTGCGCGTCGGAGATATCACGACGGAACCATCGATTCCGTGTGTACCGAGTGCGGCCTGGTGGTCGCACGCGCCCGCCGGTTAAATGACCTGCTTGCGGCAGACCAGAACCACGTCTGTCAGCCTCGAGAACGCCGCCACAAGGTTCGCTTCGTGCTGGAGCATGCAGCTGCGAAGCCCAGCAAATAAGTTCGCTTCAGCGAACATCCACGTCGCCCGACCCCGTCGAAACCTCCACCTCCGGTCCTCCGCCCTTCACCGTGCCTTTCAGTTCATTCTTACCAAGGGAACCCTGAACCGTAATTGGCAGGTCTGTGTGAATCGAGCCCGAGCTGGTGTGAACATCCAAATTGAAGCCATTCCCGCTGCCGACGGCCAACGCGATGTTCCCTGAACCGCTATGTAATTGCCACGGGCCAGTCACTGCACCATCGGTTTCAACATTGCCGCTGCCGGTTTTTGCCCGCACGCCGCCTCGGATGCCACGTATCCGGATCGTGCCTGAGCCGGTATGAACGTCGACGTCACCCGAACCCGTGAGGTTAGCTTCGATGTCACCGCTGCCCGTTTGCCCCCAGAACGGCGCAGCGACCGATTCCGCACGAATATTGCCGCTGCCAGTCTGCGCGTGCAATTTGCTACCGAGATCCTTCGCACGGATGTCACCCGAGCCCGTCTGAGCATCGACCGGTGAACGCACGCCTTCAACAGTGACATTGCCCGACCCAGTGTGCGCGATAAGCGTTGTGTCGGGTGGCAATGTGATTTCGTAATCGATCGCCACATGGCGCTTCACATCGTCAGGCAGATTGTGGCCAATGCGAATGTTGTTGCCGCTCTGCTCGATTGGAGGGTTAGACTGCACCTTCTGTACGGCGCTGTCGTCACCGAACATCCAGTTGCTGCTATGTACGGTTCCGTGAATGACCACCTGGTTCGAGTTTCCGGTCGTCACCTTAATGTCGCCGGAGCCGGTAATGACGTCGAGATTGACCGCGCCCGAAACCTGCAGGGTACGATCAAAATGGCCTTCGCTCCGCGCCCAGGTCAGTAAGGGAAGAAACAGCAATCCAATCAGGACAACAGAACTCCGCTTGTTCATGATGTCGCTCCGCTTGTGATGGCAATGCTTCGCAATATAAGGGACCGCTCTTCGACGGCGGCCCGTGAGATCGTATTGCGCTATTGCTGTAAGACGACTTCCTGGCCTTGCTTCAAGCCCGAAAGCAGCTCGGTTTTCACGCCGTTTGATATTCCGATGGTGACCGGAACTTTACGCATGCCGTCTTTCGCACTCGGGTCGGGCACATCGACCGACGCCTTCTTGTCCTTGTCGTACATGATCGCCGACTCGGGAATCATGAGCACGCTGTGATGTTCATCGAGGATGATCTCTGCGTTGGCCGTCATCTCGGCCTTGAGCTCGCCACCTGGATTGTTGATCGAAACGCGCACTTCGAACGTGGTCACGTTGTCCTTTTCAACCCCCATAGGCGCAATCTTCGTGACATGACCAGTGAAAGTCTTGTCCTTGAAGGTCTCTACGCGGATACGCGCCGGCTGCCCGAGGTACACCTTTCCGATATCGCTCTCGTCGACTTTGCCTTTGACGTAAACCTCGCTGGTGTCTCCAAGCGTCATCACCAGCGTCGCGCCCGACCCCAGCACAAGGATCGAGCTGACCGCGTCGCCCACCTCGACATCGCGTGACAGAACAATGCCGTCAATCGGCGCGACAATCGTGGTATAGCTGAGCTGCTCTTCGAACTGCTTCAAGTCGGCCTGATCTTTCTCAACCTGCGCTTGCGCCTGTGAGACTTTGGCGCGGTTCACGGTCAACTGCGCTCGCGCCACATCACGCTTATTGACGGCCATGATGTAGCCGCGTTCTGCATCGTCGAGCGTCGACTGCGAAACCACACCATCCTTCGACATTTCCTGAGCCCGCTTATAGGCACGCTGCAGCGTTGGAATGTCGACACCCTGGGCATCGACCTCAGCACGCTTCTCGTCGGCTTCAGCGCTCTTCAAGTTTGCTTCCGACGAAAGCAACTGGGCTCGTGCGGAGTTCACCTGCGCCTCGATCTCCACCTTGTCGAGTTCGGCCAGGATCTGTCCCTGCTTTACCCGATCGTTCGTGTCGACATAGAGCTTCTTGACGATGCCGCTCGCCTTTGACTTGATTTCGACCTTCGTGATCGGCGTAACTTTGCCGGTCGCCACGACGCTCCGGGTGAGATCGCCGCGATCGACCTTAGCCAGCTTGGCGGGATCGATCTTTGTGCCCCCGCGGGTAGCCGCAACGGCCACAACGATCAGCAACAACACTCCGACCACTACAACCGTAGTAATAATCCAGCGTTTCTTTTTATTATTCTTGCCGTTAGCCACTGCACCCTCCGCCAAATGGGCAGCCTTGCGGTTTCAATTGGTAATACGCTGCGAGACAACAATTTGTTCCCTAGAGAAAGCACGGGAACGGACGAGAGGCAACAACCTTCTCCCCTCCTCTATTAGACAGCCGATTGACGGAATTCGATAGCAGAGCGGCTACGTCGGCGGGCTTAGGAGACCTATTTGGGACACGCCCGCAGGGGCGGCCGTGCCTAAGGAACCTCAAAGAACACGCTGTTCGCCGCCGTAATCTGGCTGTAAACTACCGTTCACACTTCGTCACATCAGCAAAAGGTCTTCCTGGGGCGACACTCCGTTTCGAATCTGGCGGATTGAGGAGGCAGGTATGTGGCGAAAACTCATCCTTTCTGCGTCGGTTGTCCTGATCGCTATCACCGCGGGAATCGCGCAAAACCAAGGTTGTGATGTGCCCGACGGCATGACCAAGGCACAGAAGATTCCGTGTATCAAAGCCGCCGGAATCCTGCTCGACCAGCCGACGCTTACGGCCGCTCAGCTGACGAATGGACCGGACTACGATCCCGCACAACCTGAACAGACCCGGTATTTGTACTTCACCGACGCGGACACCATCGCGTGCTACTTCCGGCCGCACTATGCGTTCGTCGCCGTGCCGGGCGACAGCATGAAGTTTCAGTGCTGGCACATGGCGCCCAGCGGCGGGTTTTACAGTTCGAAGGGAGACGTTATCCCGGCAACCGACGTAAAAGTCGTCATCAAGCCTGACAATTCCGGCGAGAAAGTCGCGCATCTTTACCCGGCGGATGATGCGCAGAACCAGCACGAGATTAAGGCCGACCACGTCAAAGTGAAGTACCTGAAGCCGCCCTATCCCGGCCATGATCCGCGGTTCAACGAGGTATTCACCTCGGTTGCCGCCACGCGGTTTATGTGGGTGCTCGGTTTCCCTGCGGATCACGACTATCCCGTCGGCGCCGCTTCCTGCATCGGATGCGGGCCGGATCCCTTCGGCAGCAAGTTGGACAAGAACAGCGCCACTCTTAAAGATCAGCCCACCATATTTAAGGTGGTAAACGTCGAACGCGAGCTCTCCTGGGATGAAATCAATCCCGAGAATGACGAGACTTGGTCCTGGGACGACGCGGCCAAGTTCTACAGCGATGGTTCGTGGAACCACCAGCAGAAGGTGGAGTACGACGCGTATCGTCTGGCGCTCGGATTGATCCACTATCACAACGCACTGCCCCAGCAAAACCGACTCGATTGCGCTGAGTGGAAGCCAGATACGACGGGCAAATCGAAGACCTGCACCAAGCCCATCATCTACGTCCACGACGTCGGTTCCACGTTCGGCAAGAAGCGAGATCCGATGGATGTCTTCGGCACCAATCCTCGCGGCAGCTTCAGTGCGTGGGAACCGCAAACCGTGTTCCTGAACCCGGCAACTTGCGAATTGCGGGCTACGCTGCTGGGCGACAAGCAAGTATTGAAAGAAGCGCAGGACCTGATGATTCAGCGAGTCGCCAAGCTGGACCGCGACACCGTGAAGTCGATCTTCCGCACCTCACGATTCCAAATGATGGACCAAAAGCAGATCAAGCGCCTGAAAGCCAGCGGAGCGCAGAATGTGGAAGATGCCGCACTCAACGAGTGGACCGACACCTTCATGAAGCGCATTGAGGAGATCAAGACGGCCCAGAACTGTAAGGCCAACTGAGTCGATCGGGACGGCGTTCACCACTCAGCAGCAGCGCGCGACAATCAGCGTCATGTCGTCGGCCTGATAGCCTTTGCTGAAGGCTTGCACTTCGTCGACAACGGCGTCGAGCACCTGTGCTGCGCCGTCGTGCTGATGCGCACGCACGCTGGCGACTAAGCGATCCTCGCCATATTCCTCGGCCTCCTCGCCTTCGGACGCTTCAGAAATGCCATCGGTGTAGATAACCAGCACATCGCCTTGGGCCAGTTGTAGCTCGGCAACCGTGCAGTCCCAATCCTCAAACAATCCCAGGACCGTAGCTGTGGCCTCAAGTCTCTCGACTGCCCCACTGGCTCTGACGACAATCGGAGCGTTATGTCCGCAATTCACGTAATGCAGCGTGCGTTGCTGGTCGTCATAGACTGAGAAGAACGCAGTGGCGTAGTGGCTGACTTCAGTATTTTTATAAAAGAGGTAGTTCACCGAGCGTAGCAGTCGCGGCAGTCCCTCGAGCGCCAGCGCATACTGTCCGCGCAAGCTGGCCTGCAGGTTCGCCATCAGCAGCGCGGCAGACATTCCCTTGCCAGAAATATCTGCCAGCACCAGCCCGAGTTTGCCTGCGCCGAATTCAAGGAAGTCGTAGTAGTCGCCGCCCACCGCGCGCGTCTGAATGCATTTCCCTGCCACATCGAGCGTCTTCAGCACCGGAGATGTTTGCGGCAACAATCGGCTCTGCACCTGGCGCGCAATCTGCATCTCCTGCTCGGCGCGACGCTCCGCCTCAATGCGCTGGGCCATATTCTCAGCCAGCGAGATGCTCCTCATGGCAATCGCCGCCTGGCTTCCGACGGAAGCGAGGAGCCGCTTGTCACGCGTGGAATATGGCTCCTCCGACAGCCGAGGTCCGAGCACAATCAAGCCTTGCAACTCACCATCGCTCAGTCCGCGTATCGGCACCAGGCACTCCGGGTTGAGGACCTCCAGCGGCGTGCCCCTGACCACATCAGGGTTCACCTCGACCGGCCCGCTGCGCCCAGCTAATCCGTTCAAGCGCGGTCCGCTGCCCGGCAAATCTACAGCTTCCTCGGGCGGATGTCCGGCGTACGCATGCAGCCTACCTTCGCTGGTCAGCAGATAAACGATCAGCGGCATCGGATGCAGCGCTTCATGAATCTGTCTATGCAGCAACGCTGCCAAAGCAGGACGGTCCGTCACCGTCAATGTGTTTGCGGCCAGCGTCTCGAGAATTTGTTGGGCGTCATAAGAGCTGCGGAAGAAAGCTTTATCCAGACGGGTGCGCACCTGCCGGTGAACCTGCGTAGCGCCGGTGACCAACAACATTCCGAACGTAGCTCCGATTGGGATTGCCGCCTTCGTTCCCCCGGAGAACCGTCGAGCGAAAGCCTGTCCGAACCACAAAGTAACGCCGACCGAGATGATCAGGATGAGAATGGCGAATCCCCGTTCGACCAGCAGGTAGCGAGCACTTCGCCGCAATAGAACAGGGATATCCAGCACTCGGTGTTTCACGACTGCATAAGCGAAGGACAAGGGCATCACGAAAAGAAGGACCGCGCGCGCGAAGACCAGCCAGAATGGCGCGTCCTGCCGCAATAAATCGTAAGGAATCCCAATCAGAACGGCAGGAACAATGCTGACCAAGGTTCCCCAGAGCATCACTTTGAGTTTGCGGCGATCTTCCACACGGTCCGCGCTGATTGCGTTCATCAGCAGCGCCACGATGCCAAGCACTACAGTTCCGTAAGAGACGAAAAGTCGCGTCAGTCCGATCACCCGCGACGGAGCAAGCGCGGCAACAAATGGCAAAGCGTCGAGATCGCCCTTACCGATAGCTCCCCATCCCAGGCAAGCGCCGACAGCCAACAAAGCCCACTTCAGCCCTGGCAGCTTGCGATCGATCGGAGAGCGCGTAGGAAAGACCGTGAAGAAGAAGTAGAACAGCCCTGGCAGCAGGGCCTTCATCACCGGCTCATAGAAATAGGCAAAACCGCGCAGCGCTGCAGGCGCGAGCTGAAAACCCCATGGCGGCGCCGGTTGCGCGATCAGGCCTGCGAAAACAAGCGCCAGAAGCCACGCATAGCGGTCATCGACCCGCAGAAACAGGACGGCCAGTCCCACAACCAGGAATAGAAGCGGATAAAATCCGAGGACCTCCGTCGCACCACGCCTCGCCAGCGAAGCCGTATCGCCTGCACCTTTCAGCCTGCGGAAGGTTGGGGTGATCACCAGCGGAGTTGCTGCTCCCGGACGTTGCACGGTCAACTGCACCGCCTCGCCCGGATGCGAGTTGTACCAGAGGAGGTTGATGGCGTCGATTCCCTCCTGCCCGGCAACTCGTTGACCGTTTATGGCGGTGATTACATCGCCGACATGCAGGCCGGCTCGTTCCGCTGGCGTATCGCGCCAGACATCTTTCACCTCGACACCCTGCTGAACGGGATTCGTGTCCATGCCGACTTCGACGGTGATGTTGGCTCGGACGTAGTACATCCACGCGACGCTGTAGATGACGGTAGCGGCCGCGAACAGGATCGCCAACGCCAGCAGCAGGGATCGAAATCTTGACTTGGCCGGTGCAGCTTGCGTCACGGTGCTTATCTGGCTTATGGAACTCATTCGGCAGTAGTGTAGACCATCCTGTAACTCGCGTTTTGCATCCTCTTACAGTAGCAGCGCGACAGGGACTCTTAGCTCACGTCGCATCACAAATACCGGGAGGAGAAAGCATGCCGGAAAAACAAACAATGGAGCGCGCCCGCGAAGATGCACGCGAGGGCAAAGCACCTAGCACACAAGCGGGCGAGTTCGTTAAGGAAGAAATGGATCATATTCGCGAAGGCAAGCATGGAGCAGCCAACACAAAACAGGCCATCGCCATCGGCTTGTCGAAAGCGCGGCGAGCAGGAGTTAAACTTCCGCCGCCCAAGAAAGGCACGAGCTCCGCCGCCACCCGTAAGAAGGCAGCCAGCGATTCGCGTAAGGGACGCTCTTCGGCCAAGAAGAAGACCTCGGCGAAGCGGTCACGCGCCGTCAAAGGTGCGTTGAAGCGCATGGGACACTCGGCCGCCTCTCACAGTGCGCTTTCCAAGCAGGCGAAAAAGGCTGCCAGCAAGCGCAGCAGTACTTCGCGCAAACAGGCGGCGAAGAAGGCCGTTCGCACCAAAGGAGCCGCCGGCCGCAGCCAAGCCGCCAAGAAAGCCGCGAAGACCCGGCAACGCCGTTCGCGATAACGTCCCAGCAGAAATCCCACTCGTTCGTAGCTTTCGGATGGGTGGGATGTCCGCGCGATTGCGTACATCCGTGGAGGCGAAGCGAGCCGGACAATCTTCTCCGACCGTCGTGAGCCACGGGCTGAAGCCGAACGGCCCCACCTATTCGCGCCGAAAACGACTCTCGAAGGTCGTCAACGGTCCGCACGACGTCGCCGTTCCTGATAGGCAGCTACCTTCAACTTGTTTCCGCAGATGTTCATGCTGCACCAGCGGCGCGAACCTCTCTTGCTGGTGTCGTAGAAGTGCACAACACATGAGTCGGCTTCGCACTTGCGAATACGAGACACATCCAGTTCGGAAAGCAAGTTGGCCACGGCAGCGACGATGGGCGTCCACACATCCTCAGGCCTTCGCGGCTCGAATAGCGGATGAAGTACCATCCCGGAGTTTCGACGGACGAGCGAGACCCTCTGGGGGTGGTCGTTCAACAAGGCGTTGATTTCTGACAAGAAAGCGTTGCTCGGCGGAAGACCATCTTCCAACCGAAGTACCGCCGTGCGCAAGCGCTCGCGGAAGGCGGCTAGTTTTGCCACCAGCGTTTCACCGGCGCGCGAGTTTCGCCAGCCTCGCAACATTGCTTTGGCCTGCCGCGACTCTGCGATTCCCGCAGCGATGAGCCAGCGTTCGAGGGCGCTGGTATCCGGCAGCAGTTCTCGACGCGCGCCCTCCAGGATCGGCCTTGTATTCAGAAAGTCCAGTGCCAAGTGATTGCCAAGAAACAGGAAGCCGTCCACCCATTCCCGCTGCTCTTGAGGTGCATCTGCCATAGGACCTTCGCCCGCAAATATTCTCCTAAATTAGACACCAATAAAGAAACTTTCGGTGGTGTCAAGAATCTGAGGTCTTGAACCGGACAGGAGCAGTTTGCTTCAACCCAGGCCAGGTGAGACCCCGGAACAGAAAGGATTAAAGCTATGACAAGGTATCAATACGCCAATGTTAAAGGACGTAAGCTCTTCTATCGCGAAAGCGGATCCAAGGACTCGCCGACCATCGTACTCCTGCATGGGTTCCCGAGCTCCTCGCATATGTTTCGTGATCTGATACCGCAACTGGCGGACGAGTTCCACGTGATTGCGCCGGACTACATCGGATTCGGATACAGCGACGCACCGAGCGTGGGGGATTTTCAATATACCTTCGACAATCTGGCGGCGCACGTGGAAGAGCTGCTCTTCGGCAACCTCGGATTGAAGCAGTTCAGCATCTACGTACAGGACTATGGCGCGCCCGTCGGCTATCGCATCGCCTCAAAGCATCCGGAGGCGATTCAGAGTATTGTCGTGCAGAATGGCAACGCGTATCTGGAAGGCATTGGCGGCGCATTCGATCCGATAAAGCCGTTCTGGGCCAATCGCAACGCCGAAACCGAAAAGCCTGTACGGGCTTTGCTGGCGAAAGACACGACCATATTTCAGTACACACATGGCGTGAAAGACCCGGCGCGGATCAGTCCCGATTCATATACTCTGGATCAATTTTTCCTCGACCGCCCGGGCAATGCCGAGATACAGCTCGACCTGCTGCACAATTACCAATCGAATGTAGCGTTGTATGACCGCTGGCACGAGTACTTCCGCAGCCGGCAACCACGGATGTTGATTGTCTGGGGCAAGAGCGACCCGTTCTTCACCGTCGAAGGCGCCAAAGCCTACCAGAAGGATCTTCCGAACGCCGAGTTGCACTTCATCGATACGGGCCACTTTGCCTTGGAAGACTCCAGCGCCGTTATCGCCGACCACATGCGAAGGTTTCTCGGTCAAAAGCGGCGCACCGCCGAAGTGGCCTAGCTGAACGCTGCATATCTTCCCACAAGGATTCGCGACGTGCCAACACCTGGAAACATCACTGTGATTGCGGTCCATGGAGCATGGGCTGATGGTTCGAGTTGGAGAGAAGTAATTCTCCGCCTGGAGGCAGAAGGCTTGCGAGTGATGGCCGCGCCAATCCCCCTGACGTCGCTGGCCGATGACACTGCCGCGCTCCAGCGGACAATCTCCCGGGTGCAAGGGCCGGTGATCCTTGCCGGTCACGCGTATGCGGGCGCCGTTATTGCTAATGCAATGGATGAACGCGTGATGGCGCTGGTGTACATTGCTGCTCTGGCGCCGGACGAAGGTGAGACGGTCGCGCAGCTCTTCTATCGTGATGAACAGCATCCCCAAGCCCCCAATCTGGCTCCGGATGCCGACGGCCTTATCTGGATGCCGAACGATGGCTTCCGAAACGCCTTCGCACAGCACGCGACCGCCGAACAGATTGCTTTGGCAGCAGCGGTGCAGCGACCGATCGCCTTGAAGTGCATTCAGGAGCCGGTGGCGAAACCGGCATGGCGAGCAAAGCCCTCGTGGTTTCTGATCGCCGAGGAAGATCGCATGATCAATCCCAAGACGCAGCACTTCATGGCCGAACGAATGCGCGCCACAGTTCATTCTTTCCCCGTGGATCACACGCCGCTGCTCAGCGCGCCGCAGAGAGTAGTGGACCTGATCCTGGAAGCAAAGCGGGCGGTCTCGTCCTGACAGTTCAAGTATTGTTCGACTGTAGTCAGTTGTCGCAAGGGAGGTGGAGATGGCGCGACTGCTCTCAGTGAATGTCGGCCTTCCCCGTGACGTGACGTGGAACGGTACGACGGTGCGAACCGCGGTCTGGAAAGCGCCGGTCGAAGGACGGCGAATAGTGAGGCGGCTGAACATTGATGGCGATGGACAAGGCGATCTCGCCGGCCACGGCGGAGAGCACCGCGCGGTCTTCCTCTACCAGATGGATTCGTATCGCTACTGGGAGCATTTCCTTGGCCGCAATGATTTCAGCTTCGGCCAGTTCGGCGAAAACTTCACCGTCGAAGGACTTGCCGATGACGAGGTTTGCATTGGCGACCGCTACCGCATCGGCGGCGCGCTGTTTGAGGTGACGCAGCCGCGCGTCACCTGCTACCGCGTCGGACTGCGCATGAACGAACCCCGCATACCGGCGCTGCTGGTCGCGCATCACCGACCTGGATTCTACTTTCGCGTTTTACAGGAAGGAGAAGTTGGCGCGGGCGACGAAATCACAAAAGTCGCCGATGGCCCGGAACGGATGACGGTCGCGGAGGTTGACGCTTTGCTGTATTTGCCGGGACATTCCAGTGCGCAACTGGAACGCGCGCTGCGGATTCCGGCCCTGAGTGAAGGCTGGAAAGGTTCTTTCGGGACGATGCTCCAGCAACCGGCGGATGGCGCCGGCTCCGGAAATCCCGGACTCGCGAGTGAAGAGCAACCGCCGGCGTGGCCCGGATTCAAGCCGATGCGAATCACTCGAATTCATAAGGAAAGCGACAGCGTGACGTCGTTCACCTTAGCGCCAAACGACAGCCAGCCCATTCCGATGGCCAACGCCGGCCAGTTTGTCGTCTTGCGTCTGAAGGTGGATCCGCAGAAGGCATCGGTGCTTCGCAGCTATTCGCTGTCTGACCTTCCAGCGGCCGATCACTTCCGCATCAGCGTGAAGAGTGAAGTAAACGGTATCGGAAGTGCGTTTCTCTGTACCCGGGCGCGAGAAGGGGACGTGCTGGATGTCAGCGCTCCGCGGGGAACGTTCCTTCTGCGGCCCGGCGATGGCGATGTTGTTCTGCTGAGCGCCGGGGTTGGCGCTACGCCGGTACTGGCAATGCTGCACGCACTCGCGGCGGAAAAATCATCGCGGCCGGTCTGGTGGATTCATGGAGCGCGTAATCGTGCCAGCCACGCGTTCGCGGAAGAGTCGCGCTCGCTCCTGAAGCAGCTCGCCGGAGGACGAAGTTACGTCCTGTACAGCAAGCCAGATCCTTCCGATCAATTGAACGTCGATTTCGATGCTCAAGGACACGTTGACGCCGCCTTGCTGGAGAAGCTGAGAGTACCGCAGAACAGCGGCTTCTACCTGTGTGGTCCATCGTCATTTCTGGAGAGCATGCGTGAGGGCCTCCGAGGCTGGGGTGTGTCCGCCGAGAACGTTCATATGGAGGTCTTCGGCACGTTAGACGCGATTACGCCGGGCGTGGCGCAAGTCGCGCACACGCCCCATCTGCCGGCTGGCGCGCCGGGGCCTGGACCCTCGGTGGCGTTTGCGCGCAGCGGAATCACGGTCCCGTGGGATCCAAAATTCGGAAGCCTGCTTGCGTTGGCCGAGGCGTGCGACGTGCCGGTTCGATGGTCATGCCGGACCGGGGTGTGTCACACCTGTATCACGGGGCTCATTGGCGGGTCGGTCTCGTATCAGCCCGAGCCACTCGAAGACCCGGCGCCAGGAAACATTCTCGTGTGCTGCTCGAGTCCGGACGCAGATGTGGTCATCGACCTCTGATGGCAACGTGGGCGTTTACGCCTTTCGGCGTGGGCGCGGGAGAGATCATGGCTGCCGTGCAGGTGGCAATGATCGGCGGCCTGCCATGTACCACATTGCGGGATGCGGTTCTCACACATCCCACGCTGGCCGAGGGACTGATCGCGCTTTTCTCGTCGGAACCGACTCTTCACCAGGCGGTCGCGGACTTACCAACCGCGGCAACATCACGACGCATTGCCTGAAGATTACCGGACAAGGAAGTCTCCAGGTTCTGAGACCCGTCAAATGCGCAAGCCGAAAGATCGGGCGGTGACGGTTGCTCGCAGCAAACGTTCGTGATTAAACTAGCGACGCACGGAATCAGCATGTGGGGAGGAACTCAATGAACCAAAGGTTGTCAGTTAAGCTTTTTTCGAAACAGCGCACCGCACTGCTATTGGCCATCGCTATCGTCTTGGCCTTAGGCGTCTGCCCAAGCCTTTTCGCCGATGAGATGACGCACATGGTCAAGGGAGTGGTGAAGTCGGTCGACAAAGGAACGAAGACAATGGTGGTAAAGACCGCCGATGGCACAGAGCACACAATCAAGTGGACCGACAAAACAACCATGAAGGGCGGCAAAGACATCGGTGAAGGCATCGCCGAAGGCAGCAAGGTCTCGGTTAAGTACACCGAGAAAGGCGGCGAAAAAACAGCCGTGGGAGTAAAGGACCTCGGCAAGGACACCGGCGAAGTGCTGCAGAAATGACAAGCCACATCGCCTAGCCAGATCCGAAAGGATTTAGTGGAGTGGGCGGCGGATTGTGAGCGCCGCCTGCTCTCGTTACAAAGCCAGAACTCCGGCAACATTTGCCTATTATTCTCTTCTCAATTCCGCAGGAAATCCGGCGACAAAGGTTCGCGCTACACTACGTTCATCGGGAAGAAGCTTGGTTGCTTCTTCGATCCGTGAAACCATGATTGCCGTGAAGGACGACGAGCGCTTTCAGAACGGCGCGCGAGAATACGCTGAATATCTCAAGACTCCCGAAGGGCGCCTGCGGACAGACTTGGCGTTCGCCAACCTACGGAATCTTCTTCCATCGCGACCGAACGTCGCCATGCAGGCCCTCGATATCGGATGTGGCACCGGCACGATTGGACTTCGTCTCGCGCAACTCGGTTGGCAGGTCTGTCTGCTGGATTCATCGCAGGCGATGCTCGACATTGCCAGACACACGGCAGAAAAGAGCGCGATCGCGGATAGGGTTACATTCCAGCATGGTGACGCCGCGCAACTGACGAACCTGTTCCCTGCCGCAACGTTCGATGTCGTCGTTTGCCACAATGTCCTTGAATTTGCCGAGGCTCCTGCTGTCGTTTTACGCGGTGCGGTCCGCGCTCTGCGAAATCAGGCGGCGATACTGTCGGTGGTCGTGCGAAACCAGGCGGGTGAAGTCATCAAAGCTGCGCTTCAGGCTGGTGATTTGGCGGCTGCCGAAGTCAATCTGACGGCTGAGTCTGCATGTGAATCTCTCTATGGCGGCAGCGTGCGACTCTTCACCCCGGATGCCCTGCTGGCCCTGTTGCGCGCCGAGTCATTGGCGCCGATCGCGCAGCGTGGCATACGTGTGCTGGCAGACTACCTTCCCTCGAGCGTGTCTCGCAGCGATGAGTACCAGCGGATTCTCGAGCTGGAGAAAAAGCTGGGAGATCGGCCGGAATTCGCGCGCATGGCTCGCTACACGCAAATCCTGGCGCGCCGCATGGAGACCGACGCATGAAGAATTTGGCAGATGAAGTTCCAACGGCGCCGATCGCGAATGCGACCGCTGGAATCTCGCTGGGCTTGGGGCTGACGAATGAATGCAATCTCTCCTGCGCTTTCTGTTACCGCGACCCGGCCCGCACAGATCGCCTTACGCTGGAGCAAGTGCAAGCGGTAATGGACCGGCTGCCCGTGCGCTCCGTGAATCTGGGAACAGGTGAAAACGGAATGCACCCCGACTTCCGGGCAATTCTCTCGTACCTGCGTACACAGCCGGTGAAGTTGACCATCACTTCCAATGGTCACAGCGTCGCGGTTCTGGATGACAGCGAGTTGCGCGCCTTTCACGATATCGAGTTCTCGCTCGATTACCCCAATCAAGCTGAGCAGGATGCGCAGCGTGGACCGGGCAACTGGGAACTCATCTCTCAGCAAGCCGCACGATGCGTGACGTTAGGCGTGCCCGTCACCATCATCGCGGTCATGATGAAGTCGAACTATTCCCGGCTGGCAGAGATCGCGCGAGTGGCTAAGCAGTTCGACGCTCCGCTGCGGGTGAACGTGTATCAGTCGGTGCGGTCCGACATCTATGCGTTGTCATACGAGGAGTACTGGGAGGGATTTCGCCGCCTCCTCGCCGAGACGGATGTGATTGCCATCGGCGAGCCGCTGGTGCGGGCGATGGCAGGGCTGCCGCCGCTTCCAGGAGGTTGCGGCGTAAGCACCGTGCGTGTAACGCCGCGCGCCACAACGCAGCCGTGCGTCTATTGGCCGGGATCCGGAGAGCCGCTACCAGACTTGATCTTCGCTGGAGTCGGCATTCTCAATTCACAGCCGTTCGAGCAGGCGCGAACACTTCCAGATGCGTGTCAACCTTGCGAATTCCGGGAATCGTGTCACGGCGGATGCGCCGGACGACGGCAGTTGCAGCACTCTTTGTCGCAGCCCGACTTTTACTGTCCCATCATTCGCGGCGAGCGGCCGAAACTCGAGGTACGAATGGCCGCCAGCCGCGATCTGCCCAAGCTAAGCAGTTCCTGCACCACGGTCGTCATGGCCCGTTAGGAGCACTGCGGTCACTTCGCGTCCGTCCAGGTATTTGATCCCGCCAATTTGACGGCAACGTTCGTGAACGTCAGCGTTAATCCCCCACCGTCGGCTGTGCCATGGTGGTCGGTTGAAACCAGCAGCGGGCTGGCCATCTTATAGCCTGCCCAACTTGCGATGACCAGGCTGGGCTTCTTCGGACCGCCACGGCGATAGACCATCGCCTGAATTCTGCCGTCGGCGCCGACATACAGCTCCCAGGTATCGCCCGGCGTGTAGCCGACGTTTGACGGATACTTCACCACAACCTTGTCGGCGGTGCCTTTTCCGATGGGCAGCTTCTGCATGCCCTCGTCGGTGACCGATGCTCCTTTGTCCCAATAAATATGGAACGGAAGGAGGAACCAGTAGTTGTCATTTACAAAGCCGGGGTCGATGTCGTTCTTCACATCATCCGGCTGGCTACTCAACTGAGAGCGCAGGTACGTGACCTTGACCGGCTTGCCATCCTTGCCCGTCGCTTCATAGGTTACCTGGTCGGTCTTGGGCTCCCACGTCCAGGCTCGTGAGACCTTAACCTTCAGCGCTGGGAGCTGCAAGTTGAACGTGTAGCGAATGGCATCGATCTGATTGTAGGAATCGATACCGTAGGTCTTGGCAAGCTTATCGACAATGGGCGGACGCTGCTGCGCCCAGGAACTTACCGCAAATATCATGACCCCAAGGACCGATAGAACACGTAACGCTGTCTTGCAGCGCAAATTTCTCATGGATGTTCTCCTGGGTGGATTTGACGACTGCTTTTGGATGACAGAGAGCGCCGTCAGGATACGAAACGTAAATGAGAAAACAGGACCCGCTGACTGTATCTAGTCGGTTGGGCTCTGCCTCACCGATGACTTCGTCATTCGAACCAGCGCAATAACTGCGGCGGTCAGCACGACCGACACATACTCCAACGGCATAACCCAGGCTGGGAGTATCCACGGATGGCCAGCCGCACGCAGATGCCAGACGATGTAGGTGGGAATGATGCTCGCCGTCCAGATAATAATTGGCAGCGTCGAGATCGATCGGGCGAACGGCAGCAGCCAGAGCAGATACCACGGATAAATCACCGGAGCACAGAGAAGTGACGCGGCCATCGGCCACGCAAACGCGTCAGCCGAGAGGGCCTGAGATTTGGCTCTGACACTCGCCGCGACGATAAGGCCGACAACAACTGCGAGACCCGCAGCAACTCGCGGAGTCACAAGTCGTTCGATCACCGCGAACACCGGATCGTTAAAGCGGAAGCTTTGGATGTAGGTACCGAGCGAGCCAAGAGGGATACGCCCGTGGCTGAGAAAAGGCAGGTACAGGAGGACGAACACTGTTGCGGCTATTACGGCGTCGCGAATGCGGACCCGCCGCCAGAAAAGCGGCAGCAGGACAACCGGCAGAAATTTCACGGCAATGGCTAACGCGAATGCGACGGCTGCAATTGTGCGCCAGCGACGAAGCAGCGCTGCGAACGACACGACCAGCAGCAGCACGCCGAAAATATCGATGTGGCCGCTACCAGCGACCTCTGTCGCCAGCAGTGGGTTCCATGCGAACGCGAGAATCCAGTGCATGCCCTGCCGGGTAGAACGGAATATCCCGAACAGCACGAAGCCAATCGCCACCTCGCACATCACCAACGCGATCCGCATGGCGAGGGTTGATTCGTGAATCGCCGTCACTACGCGAAAGAAGAGCTGTGCTCCGGGGGGATATGGGCTAGGGAGATCGGAGTGGTTCAGCGTGCGCGTCTCGGCGGTGTGAAGCGAGGCAACTACGGGATCATCTGGTGCCACAATGTAGGGGTTGTGGCCCAGTCGCTGCATCCGCCCATCCCAGACGTAGCGACGCACGTCGTCGTCGGAGCCCGTGGGTATAGCGAGAAACGCGATGTGCCACACCGCTGCCAGCACGAGTCCGCCGACGACTACGGATTTTGGGAAGCTTGCAGTGGAGAAAAGTTCTCGAATACTGAGCAGATACGCTGCGCCCGCCACCAGCAGTGGAACGATGGGGAACCCTTCCCCCTGCCCACTAAACTGGCGCGCGCAGATGACCAGCGACAGGAGCAGAATGCCCCCCAGCGCATACAAGCGGTGGGCGGGAGTGATCTTCACATCTCTCCAGCGGCGGGCCGCAACGGCCACACTTGTTGCCATTCTGCCAGCCATGCTGAGGTTCGTGGTGCGCGCTCCGGAGCGTAACGCAGTTCCGCGGCGAGCTGACTCAAATCGTCCTCCACGTCGATGTCGTAAAACGGATCTGTGAAGCTGACGGACAGTTCGAGATTACGAGCGCGCGTCAGCAGATCATCGAATGCCGTACGTGTGCCCATACCATCTCCGTCGAAAAGAGTTGCATGCTCGGCCTTCGCTCCAACCAGGTAATAACCGCCGTCGTGCGTCGGTCCCACGACAACATCGTGCGCGGCAAGCATTTCGAAGGCGCCTATGAGAACGGGTGCCGGCAAGTGCGGGCTGTCGCTATTGAAGGCAATGACACGTTGTCCACCGGACGAAGCGAAGCGCGCAAACACCGATCGCAAGCCTGCCGCAAGACCCTTTCCCTGCTGCGCCACAATCACCGCTCCATCTCCAGCAAACGGCGCCAACTCGTCGACATCCGGCTCAGGGCACATGAGGGCGACGTTCACCCCATGCAGGGAGCGCGCCAGCGCCATCGTGTCGCTTAACAGACAGCGATAGAGTTCAGTGACAGCCTCCACCGGAATCGCCTGTGCTAGACGCGTTTTGACCGTCCCCGGCCGCGGCGCCTTGGCCATGATCACCAGCGTGCGGTCGCGCGAGAGCAGGTGGCTGTCGTGGGATTCCATAGAAGAATGTTCTGTTACGTCTTACGGCGTCGAAAACGGTAGCGCGCGATCAGGCTGAGGATAAACCACCCGGCTCCGATCGTGCCGCGCACGGTGCCGCTGATCTTCGATTTCCCGATACGCGGATAGTAGCTGACCGGGACCTCGACGATTCGGAAGCCGCCCAGTGCGCCCTTCAGGATCATCTCAACCGCCCAGCCGTAGGTGGCCTCTTCCAGCCGGAGCTCTCCGAGCACATCGGCGCGTGCGGCGCGGAAGGGCCCAAGATCGGTGATGCTCTGCCGATACAACAGGCGGATCAGCGCAGCTGCCAACTTGTTTCCAAATACCGAGTGCCACGGCAGCGCGTCGCGGTCGACTCGTTTTGCCAGGCGGGAGCCCAGCGTGATGTCGGCCCGGCCCTCGACAATCGGCGCGATGAGAAGCGGCAGTTCGCCCGGCCGGTCGCTGTAATCTCCGTCGAGGAAGACCACGATGTCTGGAGCATTGGTTGCCGCCAGGCCGGTGAGGCAAGCGCGCCCGTATCCACGTCGCGGTTCGCGCAGAACGCGCGCTCCCATTTTTGCGGCGATGTCTGGGGTCCCGTCCGAGGAGTTGCTATCAACCACCAGGACTTCGGTAACAATATCGGCGGGAAGATCGGCGAGCACGCGTCCGATGGCTTGCGCTTCATTATGCGTTGGAATGATGACGGAAACGCGCACTGGTTCTGGCCTGGATCACCACCACGGAGCGTTGGGCCAACGTCGCGCCAGCCATGCGTCGACACCGCAGGTCCGGCCGGCTCGCCCGATGGCTAAACCTAGCGACGCCATCATGGGAACCAGCAGTTCCCAGATCCATGCTGTTCCCCACTCCGAGACCCAGAGGCTGCCAAGATACAGAAAGGCGAAGAAAGCCACCGGACGCGTCAGCAGACCGATCACCAGCAGTATGCCGAATGAAATCTCTGTCAGCGCCTGCATGGGTGCAGCCATCGCAGCATGGTTCGCGGCGACCGCCATCACAGCCTTCCATATTGCAGGCGACTTACTATGCTCGATGTAGTAGTGGATCAGCCCTGCGTAGCCGCTCGCGGTGTACAGTCCTTTGCCCAGGTTCTCGAAGAACACCCAGACAAACAGCACGCCAATGGTGATGCGAATCAAAGCTAACCCGTTGGCAGCGGGTGTGTGGTGGGCAGGATCGTAGCTTGTGTTTTCGTTCATCGTCATCCTGAAATCACGCCCGTTGCGCTAGATTTGCTGGACCTTCAAACAAGGCGCCAGCGCCTGAAATCTGATTGTTCTGTCAGGGGGCCCCGGAATTCCAACAACTATACACGAGCAAGCATGCAGCGTCTCAAGAGATGCAATTGTTTGTGTACGCACTCCGATGAGATGCCGCTGTCTCCAAAACGTTACAGCGTTAGTGGCGAAGGTTTGTAGCTTTCCGGCGCATTTCGTCTTCGTGTTGAATCGCGCTAACCGCGGACGATACGGCGCTGCCGTAAAGAGCGGCAGCCCAGTGGGGATTACTCCAGGCCTTTCGCTCCTGAACAGCATTCCGATAGTGATCGAGCGCCATTTCCCGCTCTCGTGCCTGCCATTGCGTAACCGCCAGGCCCATCTCTGCGTCGGCCTTGGTGCGCTGATCGGCGTCGCTTCCCCCGGCGTAGAAGCGCTGCTGCGCGCTCGCGTATTTCTTCTGGGCAGCCAGTACCCATCCAAGTTTGGCGTTGAGCCAGCCGTCCTGCGGACGCTGCTCTACCGCCGAAGTAAGCAACTTCTCAGCAGTCGCGGTGTCGTCGGCACGGTAGAACCACCAGCCGAGCTGTCCCTGGACGAGTGGGGCTTCGTCCCTCTCGCTCTGTGCGACCAACTCCGCAAAGTGTTTCGCCTGATCCACATCTCCAGCCAGGAGCTTTAGCCCAACTTCCTCCACCGCGAATCTGCCGTTCTCTCGTACCGTCTCCGGAGCCGATTCCAGCCATGCGCCGTATTGTTGCGCGGCCTCGCGCGGTTCCCGAGACGCCACAAGTGAGCTGGCATAGCGCTGAGCGACATCTTCCTGCATAGCGTTGAGATCGAGCGACTTTCGGTATTGCGTGTCTGCGCCGGCGAAATCGGCTCTCTCGAAAGCGACATCTCCAAGAACATTCAACGCCGGGAAGTAATTGGGATGTGCAGCGAGAGTCGCGTTTGCCTTTTCGACGGCCTTGTCGAATTCGCCTCGGTTAAACAGCGTTGCCGCCTGGTCTGCTTTCAGAAGATACGCAATTTCCAGTGGCCGCTGCTTCTGGTCTGGCGGCCAATGCTCGGCAGCGATTAATTGTTGGATCTGGGCAATGCGCTCCTGCTCCGGCGGGTGCGAGCGGAAGTACTCTTCTAGCGTCTGAAAAACGACGACATTCGCGATGTCGACTGGCAATTCAGCAACCTCGGGTTGCCGCTGGCCTCGAGTCGCGTATTTCTGCCATTCCTCCTGCAGCTTCTGATAGCGCTCAAACATGCTGATCGCGCCCTGCGGCGGAGTATCCGGCGGCTACCGCCAGCTTGGTGCCTTCGCGATCAGCGTCCAGTTCCTGCTCCTTGGTGTAGCCTGCCTGGAACAGCTCGATCGGAATTGCGGCGACCTCGCCGAACGGCAGCTTCTTCAGTTGCATCTCGACCTGCACGCGCTCGGCGGTATGTCCCAGGTCGATGTGCTCGACCTCATGCCCGAGAACGTTAGCCAGTTCGTCCTCGGTCTCCATCAGATTCAGCAGACCTTTGCCGATGAAGACATGCCCGCCCGGCAGCGCAAACGCATTGATCAGATAGTCGTCGGGAAGATAGTGAAACCTGTACGGCAGCTTGCGATGCGCGTTTCGCGCGACGCGCTCGCCAACGCGGCTTACATAAGCTGAGATCGTGCGGTATTGCGCACTTTCATCTTTTTCTCGCGGTTGCAGATAGCCTCGCGCCAATTCGTCTCCGGCCTTGATCTCGTCTTCATCGGAGATTCGCGTCAGAGTGACCGGTACGCGCGTCAGTTCGCGCTCGGTGTCCGCGACGAAGTAAAGGATCGGCGCTGGTGAGACCTCCGCCTTCACGGCGCGGCGCTCGCTCAAAATCACCGCTGCAACCGCGAGCGCAAGGACGACTCCGAAGATGATCTTCAGTTTCATAGATATCTCCGGATGGCTTCGCGATAACGGGCCGACAGAAACGAGACGAGGAGCAATGCCACGCCCATGCAAACAAATGTCAGCGATTTGTAGCCGGAACTGAGATTCCACACATCGACGACCACAATCTTGGCTACACCAAGCAGCAGCAGACACAACCCGGTGAGGCGGAAGCTTCTCTCGCCCACCCACAGGGCAAACAGGAAGACGACAACGCCCAGCACACTCCAGCTGACCGTGATGAGGCCGCGACGCAACTCAACCGCCAGCAGAGCGACGAGCAGACCGAGCGGCAGGAAGAAGAAGACTTGCTCGGGCCGGCGGACAACGCTGCGAAGGAGCTTGGCCAGTGTCCTCTCAGAGTCGTCCGATGCTTGACGCTTGCGCAATCGGAAGGCAAAGAACAGTCCTGAGAAGAGCAGGGCCACCGTAGCTCCAGTACACATAGCCCGGCTATGCCAGAGCGGACCGGGCAGGAAGGAGCGTTCATACAGGTTGTGCAGCGCGGCTCGGAAAGTCGCGATGAAGGCGAAGAACAGCGCCTGCCGCAGGAACAGCTCGCGCTTGCTCTGCCAGGCGATGGCGAGGAGAACCAGCGCACTGAAAGCCCACGCTGCGGCCACCCAGTCGAGGTCCAGCTCAAACCGCAGCAACGCCGCCAGGCCGATCGCTCCACACCAAACGGCAAACGCGGCCACGTGGAAGCGGCATTCCATCGCCGGTGGCTCCGACATGCTGGTGAGCCGCTCGTAAACATAGTAGAGAGCGAGCACCACCGGCAGAACCGTGTACAGTCTCGGGCCAATTACTCCGCCGATCGACTGCGCATTCAAATTGACGAAGAAGATTGCACCGAAGGCCAGCGCCAGCGAAACATACCCCTGCGCGCGAAGATCGCCAAGACGCAGAGCAAAGCCGGCCTCGATGAGCACCAGGCCCAGCACCACCCATGCCGGCGAGACGCTCGCCGCACGCAACGCATAACCAGCGAGCAAGATCAGCAGCACCGAAGCCATCCAGCGATAGCCAACGGGCAGCGCTCGCTCCAGGCGAGGCCATGCCGCGGCTGCCGCGGAGCTCCAGCGTGAAGCCAGATAGAAGATGCCACCAACAATGGCGACAGTAACGAGCCGCTGGCTCACGTGTCCCCAGCGTGCATCGCTGAGCAGATTGGTGCTCAGGCAGGCGAGAAACGCGCTGGCGAAGAAGAAATGCGCTTCGAACGGCAGTTGTTCCAGATCCAACCTGGCGCCCAGTACCAACAAAACGAGCCCGAGCACGGTCCATGCGACCGCCGTAAGCGACTGGGCAAATGCAGCCCATGCTCCCGTGTACAGAAGAAGAGCGCCGACGAACGAGAATCGGTGCATCACCGTCGCATCGACAACATGCTCAAAGAGCTCGGGCCAGCGTCGTACCACGATGTGAGAGTTGGCGAAGAAGACGAGCGCGGCGATCAGGCAAAGTATCGCCAGGCGGACATCACGCGTTCCCGGCATGCCGTTCATGCGCCAGCCCAGCAGCGTCCCGGCATCGCCTGAGAGCAGGTAGATCGGCGTCAGCAGCGAGGCGATCATGCCCAGCCGGCGGAACAAGATTTCTCGCGCAAAGATGCCGGAGAGAATGAGCGCTTCGGCCTCGAGTAACCACAGGGCGTCGAGGCTCGCGCCGGTATAGCGGAACGGAATTGCCGCTACCAGCAGGGTGACGCCAATCGTGGCGAGAATCAGAAAGGCAGTGCGACGACGGCGCGTGATCGGCAACAGCGCCAGTCCAAGCTCGACGGCGCCCATGGCGAGCAAGGCCCAGAACGCCCACTCGGGATGAACAGACTGGTACTTCATCAGCCCAAGCAACGCGACAGAATTCAGCAGAGCGGCGACAGTCGAGACTTTCTCCTGGCGCTCATCGCACTTGCGAAGGATGTACGAGACTCGAAAGACGGCCCAGTAGAAGAGCAGAATTCCCGCACTCAGGGAGAACTCGGGGAACGGATGCTTGTGGTCGCCCATTGGCTCGATGATTCGGCGGAGCCACCACCAGTGATTGCCATAAGCAGCAACGATTCCGAAAATCTCCAGCTCGAACCATTGCATCCGTCCGACAATTACGACGAGCCCGAGTGCAAGAATTGCGCCGGCGGTCAGGCTGTAGACCGTGACCTGGCTGATCGTCAGCGTGGAGAAGGCCAGGAGGAACGCCAGCCCGGTCACGACCTGCGAGCGATAGCGCAGCGTGTGGGCGACCATTGCCGCCGCCACAATCAACATCAGCAATAGGTCAGGCGCTTGCGATGTGAATACGCGCGTGGCCTGCACGTGGTACATCGCATAGGTTGTGAAGAAGGTCAGCGCCCATCCGCCGCCGATGCCGGCGCGGCCGAGGATGCGATACCCCGGCTTGCGCTCGAGGAAGATTCCGCCACCCAACAGCGCGAGGCTGACTGATAGTCCGACCAGAACTTTTCCAGCGGGACCCATCTGGCCAAGCTCTTTCCCCAGGAAGTAAGCGACGCCTAGGACCAACAACACAATGCCAATCTTGTTCAGCCAGTTAGTGCCGATCGCCTCCTCGATGTCGAGGCCGCCCTTAAGCCGCTCGAACCAGGAAGGACTGGATTCAACTCCGAAGCTCGGCGGTGGCGTGATGTCCGATACATTTGGCCAGGGCCGAGGCGGCGGTGGAGGCGGCACTCGTGGACCGGTTTCCGGTACCTGATGCTCCACCAGCGGTGCGTCGGGAAGCCATTGATGAACTTCTTCCTCGCGAGGCGCTTCGACCGAAGTGCTCTCGGGAACCGGTAAAGTGCTGGGCGGCACTTCTATGGATTGGTTTTCGTCCACCACGGCCGGAACTGGCGACGGTGAAGAAGTGGCAGACCTCTGCAACTGTTGTACTGCCGACTCTAATTGAAAGATGCGGCGTGTGAGGTTGGCGGCACGCAGTTCCTGTTCCGCCTGCTGACGCTTGAGTCGTCTCCCAATAGTGAAGAGCCAGGGAATGACTACCACGACCAGCAGCAGCAGTAGGAACGTGTCCATGAATGTGGCGCAGGAGCGTGGAGATTATCGCATTCCCTCGCAGTGACGGCTATTCCAAAGTTGGGATACAACGTACAAAAACAAAACTAGACGAGGTCGTAGCCTCCTAAGTTCCATGTGACCCCTATCACGCGATTACGTGATGCGGGATATGGCATCACACGATTTCGCGTTCTAGACTCCATTTGTACTGAGTGCTCCTTCGAGGAGCGATCAACGCTTTGTCTGGCGTTGGGAAGCGCGGTGAAAATCCGCCACTGCCCCGCAACTGTAAGCGCGGAGGTCCCACCAGCAAGCCACTGGAGCCGAGGCTCTGGGAAGGCGGTCTGGGACCGATGAGGCGCAAGTCAGGAGTCCCGCCAGACGCTTACCTGAATCCGAATTGGTCTCGATGGGAGGACCGATCGGTGTCTTAAAGGCCCGTTCCCCAGGGTCATCGAAAGTAATGCGGCACGAGCTTTCCCGTCCGATGCATGACTTGTGCGCGGGATGAAGTATGTCTGCTGAAGAGTCCGACAGGCGCGTTGTCCTTATACTCGGCGGCGTGCGCAGTGGCAAAAGCCGATATGCGCAACAACTCGCTGCCAGCGGTGAGCGCGTCGCCTTTATCGCTACTGCGGAAGGTCGCGATGAGGAGATGGCGGAACGCATCGCCCGCCATCGCGAAGATCGCCCGTCAACCTGGACGACCATTGAAGTTGCGATTGACCTCCCTCAGGCGTTGCTCCAATGCAACGGCACGTTCGACACCATCCTCGTCGATTGCCTGACGCTGTGGGCGTCGAACCTGATGGAGCATGAGCAGCAGCACATCGAACGGATAACGTCGCACATCGATCGTCTGGTGCGAACGCTTCAGAAAATATCGTCCACGGTCGTTCTGGTTTCGAACGAAGTAGGCAGCGGCATCGTCCCGGATAACGAGATGGGCCGTGCCTATCGCGATGTGCTGGGCGGAATCAATCAGCGAGTAGCGGCGGTTGCAGACGAAGTTTTGTTGCTGGTGGCCGGATGTCCGCTGATCGTTAAGTCCGCGCCAGCAAGAGTTACGGCATAACGAATGCCGGTATGGACGAAGTATACGCAATCAGTCGCGCGGCTTTAGGCGCGCGGAAGAGACAAAACAATCACGGGATGTACGGGAAGGCGGTGAAATTCCGCCACTGCCCCGCAACTGTAACGGACGAACAAGCGACTGTCGATCACCACTGCGCCCAGCGGGAAGGTGACAGTCGGGTCCCGAGTCAGGAGACCGGTCCTGTGAGAACCGAACACTTCCGAGGGGGAGTTGTGCAACGCTGGATATCCGTTCTTCTCTTATTAGTTGTTTCGGTCGCAGCCTGGGCCGCTGAACCTTCCATCTCTGGTACGGTCACCGACTCGCTCGGCGCTGTCATTCCGGGAGCCAAGATTGCGCTTCTGGAAAACGGCAAGCAGATCGACTCCACTTCCAGCAACAGCACCGGCAAGTTTCAGTTCAGCATCAACCATGCCAGCCGCTACCAGGTCCGAGCCGAGGCAAAGACCTTCGCCACCAGGACAGGCGACGAAGTATTCGCGGAGCCGGGGCACGTTGTCGATGCCAGCCTGGCGCTGTCGCCATCTGCGGTTTCACAGAATATCGTTGTGACAGCGACCCAGATTGCGACGCCCGAGGCACAGGTCGGAACGTCGGTCAGCGTGATCGACCAAACCGCGCTAAGCGCCCGCATCAACCTGCAGCAAAGCCTAAGCAACGAGGTTGGCGGACAAGTCGTGCAGAGCGGGCAGATGGGATCAACCTCGGCGCTGTATGTTCGTGGTGGTCCGGGCGACGCCAACAAGGTCCTGCTTGACGGCATTCCGATCAACGATATCGGTGGCGGCGTCGACTTCTCTTATCTGCAGGCCGACGGCTTCGATCGCGTGGAGTTCCAGCGCGGACCGAACAGCGCGCTGTACGGGTCCGACGCGCTGGCCAGCGTCGTCAGCATCACGACACAGCGCGGGGCGACACCGCTCCCGCTGTTCAGCTACGGTGCCGATGGCGGCACCTTCGGCACTTACCATCAGGACGGCAGCGTCGGCGGCTACCTGGCACGCCTGGATTATTTCACCGGCTATTCGGGCTATGGGACGCAGAACAATGTCCCCGACAGTCAATATCACCGGAACGTAGTCCTGGGCAGTTTCGGATACCAGCTATCGCCCAACACAACTTTGCGTGCAACAGTCCGTCGCCTGGCTGCGGGATTTAACTCCTCCAACGCCGTCGCCGCCTACGGCATCCCCGACGACGCCTCGACAGACGAAGGGGACACGGCATTCGGCGCCACCCTGGAAAATCGGGCATTCAGTGACCGCTGGCACACCCTCGCGCAGTACGGGGGCGTGCGACTGCGGCAACAGTACAACGACTGGGCGCCAACTGGAATTCCCTTCGATCCATACGGTCTGGGCTATCCTTCGTATTACCTCGGCGACGCAATTAACCAGCGCGGTGCGAATGGCTACACCATTACGCCGTCTGCGGTTGCGCAGGTCGAGCCTTGGCTGTCGCAGCCCGGGCAGGCCATTTACCAGTACGCGGGCGTCTACCCGCAAATGTCGTCTTATAACACCAACCAAGATTTCGCCTACGCGCAAACCGACTACCGCTTCAATGAAAAACTGACCGCGCTATTCGGCTTCCGCTACGCCAACGAGCGCGGCTTCACCTACAACCCATTCACCGGGATGGAGAACACGGATCGCAACAATTTCAGCTACATGGCTGAAATCCAGGGCGGGCTCTGGAGTCGTCTGTTCTACACGCTCGGTGGTGGAGTCGAGGACAACGCCGTCTTCGGTGTGGCCGAAACACCGCGGGCGTCACTGGCTTATTACCTGATTCGTCCGAACAGTAACCCGTGGTTCAGCGGGACGCGGCTCACCTTCAACTTCGCTAAGGGCATCAAAGAGCCGAGCATCTATTACGAAAACAATTCGCTCTATCATCTGCTGAGCGATACGTCGGTCGTTCCCAACGGGCCAGAACTCATCCAGCAGTACCATATCCGTCCTTTCCTGGCCGAGCAGTCGCGAACCTACGACGGCGGCCTGCAGCAGCAGTTACTCGGCGGAAAAGCGCGCCTCTCGATCGTCGGCTTTCACAACGAATTCACCAACCAGGCTGAATACGTCAGCTCGCAGTATCTGGTCGAGCTCGGAGTACCGGAGGAAGTAGCGCAGGCACAGGGAATCTTTGGCGCGGCCGTCAACACTCTGAATTACCGGGCACAGGGCGTTGAGGTCGGCCTGCAATACGAAATCAATCGCCATTGGATGTTGCGCAGCGGATGGACCTATACGGACGCAACCGTGCAGCAGTCGTTTTCCAGCAGCGCGTTGCAGCCGGCAATCAATCCGCTCTTCCCCACCATTCCGATCGGCGCCTATTCGCCGCTCATCGGCGCTCGTCCGTTCCGCATCGCGCCAAACACCGAATTTCTTGGGGTTGAATGGAATCAGAACCGCTGGTTCGTATCTGCCTCTGGAACGTTTGTTTCGCGCCGCGACGACAGCACCTTCCTCGTCGACACGGAATTTGGAAACACGCTTCTGCTGCCCAATCGGAATCTCGATTCGGCTTACCAGAAGATCGACCTCTACGGCAGCTATCAGATCGCCAAGCACATCACCGCCTATGCCTCGATTCAGAACCTCCTCGATCAGAGTTATCAGGAGGTTTACGGATATCCCGCACTGCCAATCACGGTCCGTGGAGGTATGAAATTCACCTTCGGAGGCGAGTCATGGAAGCTGAATTAAGAGCGCAGGCGCAGCTGGATGAGGGCACGGCTCGAGTCGTCTCGGAGATTCGCGGCGTCGATGACCGTTACAGGCGGCTCGCGCAGCAACACCTTGACTCGCTTACCAAGCCGCTGGGGAGTCTCGGCCGCCTGGAAGAAGTGGCCGCGCAGTATGTCGCGTGGCGGGAGCAGGAACATCCGGTAATCGAGCGCAAGGCGGTTTACGTCTTCGCTGGGGACCATGGCATCACGGACGAAGGGGTCAGCGCTTATCCCCGAGAAGTGACGCCGCAGATGGTGCTGAATTTCCTGAACGGCGGAGCGGCTATCAACGTCCTCGCACGCCAAACGCACTCTGACGTTGTGGTAGTCGATGTGGGCGTCGACGCAGAGTTCGATGACGCTCCCGGATTGCTCAAGCGGAAAGTACGGCGAGCGACCCGCAACTTTGCCCACGAAGCCGCCATGACCGCCGAAGAGATGAATGCGGCGATCAAGGTTGGGATGGATCTCGCGCTGGAAGCCAGTGCCCAGGGCCGAACGTTGATTGCTTTAGGCGAGATGGGCATCGGCAACACCAGCGCCGCGACGGCAATCACCGCAGCGTTGACCGGGCATTCTGTCTTCGATCTCACCGGCCGCGGAACGGGTCTGGACGATGAGCGGCGCCTGCGCAAGGCGAAGATCATTGATAACGCGCTTCGCCTGCATTTTGGCGAGTACCCGCGGGCCAAGCCGGAAGCCCTCGAGATTTTGCGCTGTGTAGGCGGCTTCGAAATCGCTGCGATCGCCGGCGCGGTTCTTGGAGCCGCAGCCCGACGGCTTGCTGTCGTAATCGACGGCTTCATCTGCACGGCGGGCGCCGCGATCGCATGCGCCCTCGCTCCAGATGCGCGCTTCGGCATTATCGCCGGTCATCTTTCGCAGGAGCCGGGCCACCGCGTGCTGCTGGAAAGCATGGGAATCGCGCCGGTCCTGCAACTTGATATGCGACTGGGCGAGGGTTCCGGAGCCGTCCTGACGTTCCCGGTCATCGAGTCGGCAATACGGATCTACAACGAGATGGCGACCTTTGCGTCCGCCGGTGTCAGCGAGGCCAGTGAAGCGTGAGAACCCTGCGCGAATTCGCGGCAGCCGTGCAGTTCATGACGCGTATTCCCGTGCCTGCCTATCGGCACCATGCCGATCTTGTACTCGGAGGAGCAAAGTTCTATCCCCTGGTGGGAACACTGGTTGCGGTGGGCGCAATCGGCATTGAGCGAGTTCTGTACTCGCACCTGTCAGCCTCCATCACGGCGATCGTTGTGCTCACCTACCTCGTCGTCGTCACCGGCGGCTTCCACGAAGACGGCCTTGCCGATACCGCGGATGCATTCGGCGGCGGGTGGACCGTGGAACGAATGCTGGACATCATGCACGACAGCCGCATCGGGAGCTTCGGCACGATCGCCTTGTGCCTGTCATTGCTGGCGCGGTGGGCGTTGCTCACGGCGATGCCATGGAATCGCTTCCCCGCTTACATGCTGGCCGCACACGTGCTGTGCCGCTGGAGCACGTTGCCGCTGGGCGCCATGATGGAATCGGCGCGCGGCGATGGCCTGGGAGCAAGGCTCGCCCACAAAATTTCCCCCACCTCGGCCGCAATCGGGTCGCTGCTGGCGTTCGCCATTGTCGGATGGGCGCTGAAGTCCCAGGCAATGATCCCGATTGCGGCCGTCTCCTGCATCACGCTGCTGAGCGGCTGCTACTACCGCTCGCAAATCGGCGGAATTACCGGAGACTGTTTCGGCGCGACCAACCAGCTCAGCGAAATCGCTGTGTATCTCTGCGGAGTGTGGCAATGATCCGTAACACCCAAAACTCGCAGGCTGACGTATGCCGGCTCGTGCTGATCCGTCACGAGCTCACAGATTTCGTGGGTACGTTTTGCGGGCATCTCAATCCTCCGTTGAGCGCGCGTGGACGCGGACGGCTGAAGGGCCTTGCACAAAGCCTCCGTCACTATCAATTTCGCTCCATCTACAGCAGCGATCTACACAGGGCGGTCGAGACCGCGGAATCCATCGCCGCGGTCCGCCATTTGCCAACCAAGCTGCGCCGCGACCTGCGAGAGTTGGCGTTTGGTGAATGGGAAGGCCTCGCCTGGGAGCAAATCGTGGCCCGTGATCCAGTGGTCGCGCAACGCTGGCTAAATGAATATCCGGCGGTCGCAGCTCCGGGAGGCGAGGAGTTCGACTCTTTCCTGACGCGTGTGCAGCAGGCAATGAATGCGATTGCTGACCAGGCCCGGGGGCAGTGCGCGGCGATCGTCACCCACGCTGGAGTGATCCGCACGGTTCTCGCCAGCGTGACTCTGGAGTGCGATACGCCCATCGAGCTCTCCGATTGCCCGCACGGTTCGTGGTGGGAAGTCCGGCGGCACAACGGACGATGGATACTGCACGCGTGCAGCGCCGACCTCCATCTTGGTTTGGCGGAAGAACCGGAAGCTCGGAGCGCGGTCGGTTGCACGGGATGACAACTTTGACTACAGATCGATGCCCCTCGCGCCCGCACAATGCGGCGCCCCATCCCCAGGGTGGTAGCGCGAACTCCGGTCAACGGCCGAAGGCCGGCGAGTCAAAGCCTAAGGACGGCGTCGCTAGTCCGCTTAACCTCACCGCGATCAACCTCATTCTTCTGGTCGCGCTTGTGCTCACGATCATCGTCGCCACCGCGCTTGGCCCTGTGCGGCTTCCGTTGCGAGAAGTCGTGCGCGCGTTCTTGCACCCGTCTCAGGCGGGGGATTCGGGCACCATCATCTTCAGCCTGCGTTTTCCCAGAGTCTTGGCGGCTGCGATTGTCGGCGCAGCTTTGGCTTCGACAGGCGTTCTGTTCCAGGGCCTGTTTCGCAATCCTTTAGCCGACCCCTTCGTTCTGGGAACGTCGGGAGGAGCGGCACTTGGGGGCGCGATTGGACTTTTCCTCGTACCCACGTTGTCCTTCGCAGGGTTCAGCGCTATGGCTGTGCTGGCTTTTTGCGGCTCGGTGCTGACCATGATCCTGGTGTGGTACGTCACCCGCGCCAGCGGACATTTCGCGATGGAAACTTTGCTGCTTTCCGGATTCGCCATCGGGAGCATGTTGAATGCCGGAACCGTAGTGTTTGAACTCCGCGAAGAAGCCTCCACTTCCGGCTTGCGCGTGCTGGCAGCGTGGCTCCATGGCGAAATCGGAGTTCCGGCATGGAGCCAGATCGGTTTGCTTGGCCCGATGGTGGCCATCGGCATCGTGCTCGCCTTGCCCGTCGCCGCGCGGTTAAACACCCTCGCGCTGGGAGAAGAATACGCCACACAGTTAGGTGTGAACGTCGTCCGCGTGCGGCTCGCAACCGTCATTATCGGCTCCCTGTTGACCGCGGCCGCGGTTCTCATCGGCGGACTGATCGGGTTTGTCGGACTTCTGGTACCGCACTTTCTGCGAATCCTCATGGGGCCGAACCATGTTCGGCTGTTGCCTGCCGCAGCCTGGGGTGGAGCGATTTTCCTGGTTTTGTGCGATACGTTTGCGCGAACAACTTTCGGAACTCTAGAGGTTCCGGTGGGGGTCGTGACCGCAATCATCGGCGGTCCGGCATTCCTCTATCTGCTCAATCGGCGCTCACGGGAGGCGCTGGACTAATGCCCGCTCTACTTGAATTTCGCGATGTATCGTTCTCTCGCGGTTCACGCCTGCTGCTCGATCGCCTGTCGTTCACCATCGACAAGCAGGACATGGTCGCCTTGCTCGGACCTAACGGGATCGGCAAGACCACGCTCTTACGTTTGGCGACACACCTCTTGCAGCCGGGAAACGGCAACATCTTTCTCGAGGGCAAACCGTTGTCGCAATGGTCGCGCCGCGGCCTTCCACGCGCCATCGCTCTGGTATCCCAGGACTTGGAAGTTCCCTTTCCCTTCTGCGTGGAAGAGATCATCGGACAGGGACGCGCGCCGTATGCACCCATGTTTGGCGGGCAGACATCCGCTGATCGCAAGGCCATCGACGCAGCGATGGATGCCGTAGGTGTCACTCATCTTCGTCGCCGCATCTATTCCGAGCTCTCGGGAGGAGAGCGCCAACGGGTAAAGATCGCCATCGGCTTGGCTCAACAGCCTAAGCTGATGCTCCTTGACGAACCCACGCAGCACCTCGACATTGGGCGCCAGATCGAGTTGCTCTCCCTGCTGCGCGACCTGAACCAGCAGGGCCTCACGATTATCGCGGCTGTGCACGATCTCAACCTGGTGGCCGACAACTTCACTTCTGTAATCCTGCTGACACCCGAACCATCGTGGATCGCCGGCAGCACTGCGGACGTTCTGCGGCCTCAACTTCTGGAGCGCGCTTTCTCTGTTCCCCACACCGAGCTCACACAGTTCTGCGCTCCCTCAACCCATAGTGAGCTGGTTGAGGTCTTGTAGGAATATCTGTGAGCAGGCAGCAGACAGTTACGTTGAGCAGCGTTCTTCCGATGATGCTGCTCGCCCTCGTGACCAGCGTAGTCGCGCAGACAACAAATACCTCGCTACGCGGCACGGTTTGGGACAGCTCAGGCGCGGTGATCCGCGGATGCAGCGTCAAAATCGCCAACTCAACAAATGGATTTCATCACGAGCGCTCCCGTCGACAGCGATGGAAGTTACGAATTCGCGCAGCTTTCCCCCGGGGAGTACGCCGTAACCGCGGAGGCCGCCGGCTTCCAGACCCAAACGAAAGAACTGGTTGTTTCGATCGATCAGGCTGCCACTCTGAACTTCTCTCTCGCTGTCGAATCGCCCACCACCAGCATCAGCGTCGTCGGACAGTCCACCGCCCTGAACACATCTGACGCCACGATGGGCAACGCGCTCGACGCGTCCGCCATTCAGTCCATACCGGTTGAGGGAAATATCCCCGACCTGCTCAGCTTGCAAGCCGGCATTCTTTACCTCGGCTTACACAACGACCAGACTCACGATAGCCGAAGCGGCAGCGTCCAGGGCGCACGCTCCGATCAGAACAACTCCACTCTCGACGGCGTCGACAACAATGACCAGGTCCATGGCTATGCCTTCACCGGGGTGTTGCGTTCGACATTGGATTCGGTGGAGGAGTTTCGCGTTACCACCGCGGGCTTCAACGCAGATACCGGGCGCTCCTCCGGTGCGCAGATCAACATCCTCACCAAGAGTGGCAGCAACCAGTTTCACGGCAGCTTGTATGGCCGCACGCGCGATCTGATATCTCCTGCGAACGACTGGTTCAACAAGCAGGCCGAACTGTCAGCGGGACAGCCTAACACTCCTGGCCGACTTGATCGCGACGCGTATGGCGGGTCTCTCGGGGGTCCGATTGCGAAGAACAAGCTGTTTTTCTTTACCACTTACGAAGGCGAGCGGATCAACGAAAACAAGCAGATGACGATGATCGTTCCGACCGCAACCCTGCGTGCCGGTGACATCCGCTACCCGCATTTCGAAAACGGCCAGACACAGATCGTGACGCTCACGCCTCAGCAAATTGCCGGGATGGATCCGAACTGCGCTCAGAGCGGCACCTGTCCCTGGGGCCCGGGTGTCGATCCCAACGCACTGGCGGTATTCAAGCAGTATCCGCTACCGAACAGCTACGTTGCCGGTGACGGCTTGAACACCGGCTCGTACACCTGGTCCGCGCCCGCTCCCGCGACACTGAACACCGGCATTGCAAAGATCGATTACGCCATAACTAACCGAAACTGGCTTTTCGTTCGTGGCAATCTTCAGAGCGATTCCTCGTCAGGTGTCCCCCAATTTCCAGGACAAAGTACCAGTTCCAGCAATCGTGATAACAGCAAGGGGCTCGCCGTCGGGTTGAATTCCACGTTGAGTTCTAACCTGATGAACAGCCTGCGATACAGCTACCTTCGTCAGAGTTATTCGACGGCTGGCATTGGGCAAGGAGCCTACGCAAACTTCTACGGGATGAGTTCGATCGCAGCCGAGACGCGAAGCTCATCTGTCGCGGTGCCGGTGCAGAACCTCACCGATGACCTGACCTGGACCCACCTTCATCACACGCTCACCTTTGGTGCGAATTACCGGCTCATTCACAATCAGAGCTTGAGCAACGCCTTGTCGTTCAATTCTGCGGTGACAAATTCCTATGCCCTGGTCAATGGTGGGATCGTCGGTACCGGCCAGAGTTTCGACCCAACCGTATTTGGCTATCCGTCGGTGGACCCGAGTTTCACCGGCTCCTACAACTACTCGATGACCAACCTGGCCGGGCTGCTGGACTACGTGACCACACAAGCCAACTACGTTGTCTCGCCGAACGGCAAGGCCGGCACGCTGCTTCCTGCCGGAGCGTTTCTCTATCGCGATTTCAAGAACAACGAGTTCGAGTGGTATGTACAGGACTCCTGGCATGTGCGCCCGAATCTCACCATCAACTACGGCTTAAGGCACGTGCTGTTGCAGACTCCCTACGAAGTCAACGGCCAGCAGGTCCAGCCCACCACCAATTTGTACCAGTGGTTCCAAACACGCGGCGATCAAGCGGCGATCGGCAACAGCGACCAGCCCTATATCTCCTTCGCTCCGTCAGGACAGTCGCGCAGCGCGCAGCCATACTGGCCAATGCAGAAGAACAACTTTGCCCCGCACCTGTCGTTCGCCTACTCCCCCAACGTGGGACACGGCTTCTGGCAGAAAATCTTCGGCAGCGGCGGCAACAGTGTTCTGCGTGCAGGCTACGGCATCTACTACGATCACTTCGGCGAAAACATCGTCAACCTTTTCAGCCAATATGGGTCTTTCGGATTGTCGGACTCCATCACCAATCCGACTAACGTCCTGACCCCCGATACCTCTCCGCGCTTTACCGGCCTTCACGACATTCCGAACCTTACCGGCACGCCGCAGCAGACGATCAGCTACCCCGCCCTTTCGCCGATCGACCCACTGACCAATGGTTTCGCGATCACCCAGGGAATCGACGGCCAGATGAAGACCCCGTACGCCCAGGTGGTTAACGTCTCATGGCAGCGGCAGCTTCCGGGCGGCTTTGTGCTGGAGGCCGCGTACCTGGGACGGTTCAGCCGCAACACTCTTCAGCAGATCGATCTGGCGCAGCCGCTGAACCTGGTCGATGCGAAGTCAGGCATGAGCTATTTCACTGCCGCGTCCGAGCTCTCGAAGTATGGATACGCTGGGGCGACGACCGTGCCGGCGATCCCCTATTTCGAAGACATGTTTCCCGATGCGGCGGGAGGCGGCCTGAGCGCGACCCAGAATATCTACAACGATATCTGGCGATACACGCTGGGCAATGAAACCGCCGCGCTCTATTCGCTGGACATCTTGTGCTACCCGGGTTGCGGCGGTAAGACCGGACGCTTCTGGCCGACGCAGTTTGCCAGCATGTACACCTGGGCCTCGGTCGGCCATGCCAATTACAATGGAGGCCAACTGGTGCTTCGTCGCCCCATGGGCCGCTCACTGCAGATGGAGCTGAGTTACACCTATTCGAAGTCGCTGGACATGGGCTCCGACGACGAGCGTACGGTGTACTCGTCGAGCACGGGAACCAGCATTGGCAGCAGCTTCAGCGCGATCCTTAACGCATGGAATCCCCAGCTCAGTTACGGGCCTTCAGACTTCGATGTCCGTCATCTGGTCACCGCCAACTGGGTCGCGCAGTTGCCGTTTGGACAAGGCAAGCTAATCGGCAGCCAATCCGGTGGCACGCTGAATGGAATTATCGGGGGTTGGCAACTGTCGGGTCTGGCTCGCTGGACCAGCGGCCTGCCCTTCAGCGTGATTAGCGGCGCTGGATGGGGAACGAACTGGCTGGAGAAGAGCAATATGAACCAGACCAGCCCGCTTACGACTGGCAATTACCTCACCCCCAACGGAGCGCCCGAAGTATTTTCCAATCCAGCCGAAGCTCTCGCTGCCATGCAAAATCCTTATCCAGGCGAAGCGGGCGAGCGCAACAATTTTCGCGGCGACGGCTACTTCGGAATCGACGTGCGGCTGGCGAAATCCTGGAAGCTTGCGGAACGCGCCCAGATGCAGTTTGCCTGGGACATCTACAACGTCACCAACTCGGTTCGGTTCGACGTGAATCCTCTGAACTCCCTGCAAAACCTCACAACGAGCGGCTCGTTCGGTGTCTACGGCGCAACGCTGACCACGCCGCGCGTCCAGCAGCTTTCGCTGAGAATATCGTTCTGATCACCCGCCAATCGAATCTCCAAGTCAGACAGAAGGCCGACACGGAGCATGCCCCCCGAGAATCGCCTTTCTTCGATCACTAATGCTGAAACAAACTAAGTTCGGCGTCGGGGCTCGGCATCATGACGACGAACAAGCTGGGCGAAACAACATAGACAACCGACGGGGCGGTATCGCCTTGTGCAATCGCTGTTCCTCTACCGTTGGCCGTGATGGTGTAGTTGACCTGCGTGCCAAAGTACTGATTCAGGCCATCTATGCTGCTGGAATCGCCCGTCACCGACAAATTGCCTGCACCGTCAGCCGCTGCCAGCGTCAGTTCATTTTGGGAGTCCTGGTAGTCGAGCGGAACCATCGATCCCCCGGCATAGTTGCCGGATATCGAAGCATTCGAGAACGGGCCTGAGCTTTGTGGACCAGCTTGCCCATACATCGTGTTGGACCCCGTACCAATGAGCATGGCTTTGTTCGGGGCAAACAGGAATCCTGAAGGACACCCGCCATCCACGCAATTAAAACTCACGGCGCCGTTGGACTGCACGGTATAAGTACCCTGTTGTGGCTGGTCCTGGGTGATCGTTCCCGCCAGGTCTTCATCCATCGCAGAGATATTGAAGTTCCCGTGGCCGTCGAAGCTGACGATTGCTGCTGCGCTCTGATCTAATCCGTCTCTGTTGTGAATACTCTGCATGATCAGGACGCCCGGGCCGCTCAGCGAAGCACTGCTGAACGAGCCGCTCTTCTGTTCAACGTCGCCCACACCGATCGGGTATCCGCTCGCACCCGCGTCCGTTTGCGCCATTATCATCTCGCTGGACGACACGACGTACACGGCGTCATGGAACGATCCGTTGCTGCTCTGGCCGGATACGGTTGCTCGTCCACTTTGCTGGTTCACAGCGCCGACGGTTCCGCTGTAGGTACACGTGCTATAGGTTCCACCATCGTTTGTGTCGCAAGTCCCGTTCGTCATGCTTCCGTTTTGCAACGAAAATTGACCAACGTCCACAAATCGATAGACCTGACCGCCATTGTGCTTGCTCGCTCCGGTTATGCCGAACGTCCAGCCGCCGTTCAGGCTATTAAGCGCGAAGGCGCTGGAATCCGCCTTGCGTAGTTCTCCCGCGCCCCGACTGCCCTGCCCTGTCGTATCGTCGTATTCGATGATTCGCCCATTGCCGCCGGAGTTCAGATCAAACGCGAAGGTCATCGCCCCAAACCCGGAACCTTGGAGTGTAACCAGGTTTAGACCTGCGGTCGAAATCGAGTAGGTACCCGTTACGTTTGCCGTGTACGGCTGGCCCGTGATCGAGTTGCCGTCCACTACCCCGCTGGTGATATTCCCGTGTCCATCGGAAATGAAGCTGCCGGCCAGCGTCCACGGAGTCGATGCGTTAAAGCCATTCAGATAAAACGCATAGTTCCCAGACAGCAGCGCGGGATTGCCGTTGCCGCCAGGCGAATCGATGGTGAGGCTGAGTTGCTTCTGCGCACTGGCCACCGGTGTCTCGGAATCGTTGACTACTGCCGTGAAGGACGTCGTGCCCACCACGATTGGTGTACCGCTGATCACTCCGCTCGACGCATTCAACGTAAGTCCGCTCGGCAGGTTTCCAATATTGCTCCAGGTATAGGGATACACGCCGCCGATTGCCGTCAGCTGCGTGCTGTAGAACGAACCCGCAACGCCGTCCATCAACGTACTGGTCGTGATCTGCAACGGAACTGCCGGGGTGATCGTGATACTTAACGCCTGTCTCGCCGTTCCGGCAGGAGTATTCGAGTCGGTCACCTGCACCGTAAAGTTCGAGATCCCGCCGCCGTTCGGTGTGCCGCTGATCAATCCGGTGCTGCTGTTCAAATGGAGACCGGCCGGCAGCGATCCCGAAAATACGCTCCATGTATACGGTGTCACTCCGCCAGAGGCCGTTACCATCGCGTTGTAGGCGACGTTCTGGGTTCCGGCGGGCAGCGTGGAGGTCGTAATACTAAGCTGTTGAAGCGTGGCGGTAACGTTGATGTCGAGCTGCTGAACAGCGGTCTGCTCCGTACCTTCGGAATCCGCTACCCCCACTTCAAACGGGTAATCCTGCGATATTGTCGGTGTGCCAGAGATGGTGCCGCTCGCCGGGTCCAGATTCAAGCCCGGAGGCAGGCTACCCGTGACTATGCTCCACGTGTAGGGCATCACGCCGCCGCTAGCAGTCAGCGTAATCGCGTACGGATAGTTCACGGCGCCCGAAGGCAATGCTGAGGTAGTGATCATCAGCCGACCGATGGGCGCAAAGTAACTGAAAATGTCCACCAGCAAATCGGCAGGATTGGAGTTGTACGCGTCGACGGCTCCATTCAGCGTTGGCACAATCGCCATGTTCGACGCAATCCATCCGTCGCGCGCGTTCAGGGTTGAAACGACCGGCATCCCTTCCGCATCGGGCCACAGCGACAGATAGCCGAACAACCCGTGATTCTTCGGAATAACGGTTGCGTTCAGCACATAGGCTTCCGCGCTGGGCACACTGCAGGGACTCGCCAAGACCAGCACTGGCAGCGTTCCGCTAAATGCGCCGGCTCCGCCGCGCGTATCCAGCACGCGGCAAGGCGGCAATGTATAGAGCGACAATGGCTGCGGCTCAGCCGTCGACAGCGCAAAATACCCATTGATGTCGATCAGCAGATCCGTGTCATCGGTCGCATACACGCTGACAGCGCCTTGGTTGCCGCCCGGAATGAGGGCAGCATTCGCCGTGGCCGTTCCGGTGGGTGCGTTCAATGTGGAAACCGTCGGCGGGGTGCCCGGACTTGGCGGTGTAGGCCAAACGGTCAGGTAACCAAGCCGGTTGGTGCGTGGCAAAGCGGTGAAGTTCAAAGAGTAGGCGGCTGCGCTGGCGGGAATCTGGCAGGCACTCGCCAGCACCGGGTAAATGCGCTGTTGTCCGCCGGGAATATATGGGCCGCCGAAGGTGCCGTTGCTCCCTCGGGTATCCGCGATACGGCACGGGGTCAGCGGAAAGAACGCCCACGTACTCGTCGTCGCCGGCACGAAATATCCAGTGACATCCAGGATGACGTTCGTCGGGTCGGTAGCGTAAACGCTGACCGCTCCATCTACACCGGCAGGAACAACCGCGGCATTTGCCTTCGTGCGGCCATCCAGCGAATTCAAGGTCGAGATGTTCGGTTGCGACTGCCCTGTCGGCCAGACAGTCAGGTAGCGCAACTGGCCGCCCAAGGGGATGGCCACTGTCACGTTGAATGCGTATGCAGCAGCCGTGTTGGGAATACCGCAGGCTCCCTGCGGAATGGTGAAGCTTCTGGTTTCCTGGGCAGCAAGGGGAGGGCCGCCGAATGGCCCCTGGGCGCCTCGCGTGTCGACCACGCGGCAGGGCGGTGACATCGGAACGAACTGCAGAGCTGCTTGTGCGAAAAGAACTCCGGGAAGTGCAAGGAACGCGAGTAGAAGTGCGAAAGAAAGAAAGCGACGAGGTGACATTCAGCCCTCCCTATCGCATTCATTGTTCGCCTTAAGCTCCAAGGAACCTAGCTACTTTTGTGGGAATACCGTGGTGCCTCCCGATTCGGCACTGCACGGCGTGCGGCATGTCAACTGGGGCTTGCGGGAACTCTCCCTTTGGGTTATGCATTTGTCGTTGCAATGCCTTCGAACGCTGCCTCCTTCATCCCGACGCGACCTAGGCGTTATGATGGAAAGTTATTCATTTGGTTAATCTTGCTTATGCGGGGTGTGGCATGGACGCATTCGATTTAAAAGATTTCGGCATTAACGTCGCACAGATACATCGTAATCTCCCTCCCAGCGCGTTGTACGAACACGCAATTCGCTATGACAAAGACGCCAGCATCGCTGATAACGGAGCCCTCGTCGCCTACTCAGGCGCGAAGACCGGCCGCTCTCCGAAAGACAAACGCATTGCGAGAAATCCGCAATCCGAGAACGACGTATGGTGGGGTTCCGTCAATGTGCCTCTCGATGCGCACACCTTCGACGTCGTGCGGGAGCGCGCAAGAGATTACCTGAACATTTGCGAACGTCTCTACTGCTTCGACGGCTATGCGGGATGGGATCCGAACTACCAGATTAAGGTTCGCGTGATCTGCGAGCGCCCCTACCACGCGCTCTTCATGCATACCATGCTCATCCGCCCGACGCGCCAGCAGCTGGCCGATTTCGGCAAGCCCGACTTCGTCATCTACAACGCCGGCCGCTTTCCCGCCAACAAGTACACAGCGGGAATGGATTCGACTACCAGCATCTGCTTGAACCTGGAAGATCGCGAACTGGTCATCCTGGGCACGGAATATGCCGGCGAGATGAAGAAGGGCGTCTTCACCGTCATGAACTACTTCGCGCCCAAGCGCGGTGTGCTGTCGATGCACTGCTCCGCTACAGCCGACAAGAAGACGGGCCGCTCTTCCCTTCTCTTCGGACTCAGCGGCACCGGGAAGACCACTCTCTCGGCTGATCCCAACCGGCTTCTCATCGGTGACGACGAGCACTGCTGGAGTGACGACGGCATCTTCAACATCGAAGGCGGCTGCTACGCCAAGGCCATCAACCTCACGCCCGAATCCGAGCCCGAAATCTTTCAGGCGCTGCGCTATGGCGCGGTGATGGAAAACGTGGTGCTGGAAGAAGACCGTCACGTCGACTTCTCCGACACCAAGATTACGGAGAACACCCGCGGCGCTTATCCCATTGAGTTTATTCAGAACGCAAAGATTCCCTGCGTTGCGGATCATCCCACAGACATTATCTTTCTCACGGCGGATGCTTTCGGCGTGCTGCCACCGGTCAGCTCATTGAATCCAGCCCAAGCGATGTATCACTTCATCAGCGGATACACAGCGAAGGTCGCGGGCACCGAGGTTGGCGTGAAAGATCCTACAGCAACCTTCTCCCCGTGCTTCAGCGGACCGTTCATCGTCTGGCATCCGAACAAGTACGCCGAGTTGCTGGCCGAGAAGATGAAGAAGCACAACGCGCGGGTGTGGCTGGTGAATACCGGGTGGAGTGGCGGCGCCTTCGGGGTCGGCAAACGCATCAAGCTGGCTTATACCCGCGCGATCGTCAATGCGATCCACAGCGGAGCTTTGGCAAATGCCAAGACGCAAAAGGACCCGGTGTTCGGCTTCGATGTCATCATGGAATGTCCCGGCGTTCCTTCGGAGATTCTGGATCCGCGCAATACCTGGTCCGACAAGGCGGCGTACGATGCCGCTGCCAGGAAGCTGGCTGGACTGTTCCATGACAACTTCAAGACCTATGAAAGTGGAGTGAGCGCTGAGGTCCGCGCCGCCGGAGCTGCCATCTAACAGAGGAACTTGTCACTTCTGGAAGGTTGAGGGTCGCGCTCAGTTTGAGTTCGCGACCTTTTTCTGTGTCGTAACTAGAGACGGTCGGCGCCGCGCCACAAGCTTCCTGATTTCGGCCAGGAATTGTTCCGGCTCCATGACCCTGGGGAGCACCAGGTCCGCATGGTCGGCGATGAAAGGCTCTTCCAGATTGTCGGCCAGCAGCACAACCTGGACTTCAGGCCTTACATCTTTCATCAACCTGGAAAGCTGGGCACCGTTAACGACGGGTAAAGATTGGTCCGCAATAACCACATCAACTTCGTAACGAGCAAAAAGATGAATCGCCGCATCGCCTGACGCCGCTGTCTGAACGTCATATCCGGCGATAGAAAGAAGTAAGCTACGCGCCATGAGCGCGCGCGGATCGTCGTGAACACACAAAATTGTTAGAGGCATGTACCGCTGGTAAACCTTCTCTCTTCCATGGATTAAATATTGTTACCAGCTGTCACAGTTGCCGATTGCGCGGTCTTCCAGGCTACCGAAAATTGTTTCGGGCAAAAGATAAGGCCACGATTTGAATGTGGCCCTATCTATGCGTATTGTTCACCGTCGTGCGCTACAGCTCTGAAGGTCCGAAGTAGATGCTGGCAATAAATAATTACATTGATGTTGCCCTTGAATCGTTGCGATAGCGCACCAGCATGAATGCGCGTGCGCAATAACTTTCCGTAGATCAGCATTACTGCTACAAGTCGCGCATCAGGAGGCGTTCTGGATACGGTACCAGCACTTTTCCGCGGCTCTTCTTTACCAGTCCCTCCCTTTGCCAATCGCTCATGATGCGGCTGGCCGTGAAGGTAGTGATGCTGGCTGCGGATGCAAGCTCTTCGTTCCTGACCGTGACCTCGATGCCGCCTTCGACGCGCTTGCCCACGCCGCTTGCCAGACCTACCAGCGTCTCCGCCAGGCGCTGCCGCGCCGAATGGCAGCTCAGCGCCACCTGAGTGGCAATCGCCACATTCAAATATTCGGATGCTATCGACAAAGCATTGTCCATCAGCCTGGGATAGCGAAGTATCAGCCTGCGAATACTGGCATGATCCCATGCCAACGTGTAGCTGTCCTTTACCGCTTCGGTACTTACAATGTATTCCGACGGCCTGGCGACTAAAGCCATACCTCCAAACATTTCTCCGGCAGGGTAAGAGAACACGTGAAGCTTGTGTCCGGTTTGCGTCAGAAAAAAACTGCGGGCCGCTCCGGTCAAAAGCATGTAGACATAATTGGCAGGGTGTCCCTGATTGGTGATGACGGAATTAGCAAGGAAGCGCTGCTGACGCGCGGCAGACAGAATCACATCGATATCTGCCGGACTGACATCCTGTAAGAACGGCGGAGTAATCCGCCTTACGAATGCAGCCAACTCAGACGTGGTCATTCATTCGACTCCTGATTGTTTGCGGTAAGTCATTATCGAGGCTGGACCATTGGCTAGCAAGGGATTGTTTTGCAGATGCGCCACGACACTGCCGACTGCGCGCGTCTAGATACATCCGCACCGACATGCAGTGGCAGCCAGAGCCTCACTCCTGCTTGTGCGTCGGGTCACAGAGCGGACAGGCCATCCTATCCGACACTAATAGGTCATTCGGCAAACAGATCAACAAAGGATTGCATGGACACCAAGCGACTCGGAACCAATAGCAAGTTGATTCACGCAGGATTCAAGCCGGACGCCAACGGCTCCGTCACCACCCCCATTTACCAGACCTCCACCTTCGCCTTTCGCGACGCCACACACGGCGCCGCTCTCTTCGCGGGGAAAGAGGATGGTTTTATCTACACCCGCATCGGCAATCCGACAATACAGGCGTTGGAGGAAGCAGTCGCGGAACTGGAAAACGGTTGCGGCGGCATTGCCACCAGCTCAGGCATGGGAGCCGTCTGCACCGTGTATTTCGCCCTTCTGGAAAGCGGCACTCACATCGTGAGCACGGCGTCGGTCTATGGTCCGAGCCGCAGCGTGATGGAGAAAGAATTTTCCCGCTTCGGCGTCCAATCGACCTATGTGGATACCTCCGACCTCGAACAGCTTCGCGCTGCTATTCGTCCGAGCACGAAGCTGATTTATGTCGAAACTCCCTCGAACCCTACCATGCAACTCACCGACCTCGCCGCCGTCGCGGAAATCGCGCACGCCCACGGCTGCCTGGTGGTGGTCGACAATACGTTTGCCAGTCCCTATCTGCAGAAGCCGCTGGAGCTGGGCGCAGATATCGTTTTGCATTCCGTGACTAAATTCATTAACGGACATGCCGACGTGGTTGGCGGGATCATTGTGGCAAAAGAGAATGCAGTCTATCAGCGCCTGCGTAAGACCATGATTAACCTGGGTTGCAACATGGACCCGCACCAGGCGTTTCTGGTCTCGCGCGGACTGAAGACACTCGGCGTGCGCATCGAGCGCTCGCAGAAGAATGCTCTCGAGATCGCAACCTGGCTGGAGCAGCAACCCGAGGTCGCCTGGGTGCGTTACATCGGATTGCCGTCGCATCCGCAGCATGAGCTTGCTCGTCGACAGATGAGCGGATTTGGCTCCATGATCAGCTTCGAACTCAAAGGCGGTTTGGAAGCCGGCCGTATCCTGATGAACAACGTACATCTCGCGACTCTGGCTGTCTCGCTTGGGGGAGTGGAAACACTCATCGAGCATCCGGCGTCAATGACTCACGCGGGCTTGCCTGCCGCGGAGCGGCTGGCGGCGGGGCTGACCGACGGCTTGGTTCGCTACTCGGTTGGTATTGAGGACGTCGAAGACCTGATTGCCGATCTGCGTCAGGCGCTCGACCGGGTGGGGCATATGCGTGATGAACCCGTCTCAGCGGCCTGCGCTTCCGTAGACTAATTGTCATCTTGCGGAAACCGGTTCCTGCGCTTGGTTATAAGGCGATGCTTCCATTACCCTGAATTTGCATCACAAGCCGCATGGCTTTTAGTGAGGACTCTTTCATGAAAACTGCCCGTCTTTTATCGATTTTGTTGTTCGTGGTTGTTCTCTCCGGAAGTGCGTTTGCGCAGTCGGCGCAGGCCGCCGGCAACGAACTCGCACCGGGAAGTTCGAACCTTATCTCTCCTGAGGACCTGCTGAAAGTCATCCAGGCACCTAAGGGAGAAAAGCCGCTCATCCTCAACGTTGGTCCGTGGCTGCTTTTCCGTCAGGCGCACATTCCCGACGCCGAGTATATCGGACCGGGTTCGGATGCGCAGGCGCTACAGCAACTGCGCACGCGCGTGAAATCGCTGCCACGCAAGAAAGCCATTGTCCTGTATTGCGGGTGCTGTCCCTGGAACCATTGTCCTAACGTCCTTCCGGCGTTCAAGGAACTTTCCGGCATGGGCTTCAGCAATGTTAAGGTGTTGTACATCGCCGACAACATCGGCACCGATTGGGTGTACAAGGGATATCCCACCATTAAAGGTCAATAACGAATGCGAAAAGTTGTTCTGCTTCTCGTCGTGATCGCGGTTGCGGTCGGACTTTACGAACTTGCGCGCCATCAGTCGGCGGGCAAAGGCGGTCCTGCGGGTGCGGTGGGCTCCGCCGCTCCAGCATTCTCACTGACAGACATCGATGGCAAGCCACTGACCTTGGCGAATTACAAAGGCAAGGTCGTGCTATTGGATTTCTGGGCGACGTGGTGTGTTCCCTGCCAGGCCGAAATCCCGCACTTTGTCGAGTTTCAGAACAATTACGCCGCGCAAGGTTTCCAGGTTGTCGGCATCTCGATGGATGACGGCCCCGCACCGGTGCACCCGTTTTATCAGCAATACAAAATGAATTACCCAGTGGCGATGGGCTCGACGCAATTGGCCGAATCTTACGGCGGTATTCTCGGCCTGCCGGTCACGTTCCTGATCGATCGCGATGGCCGAATCGCCGCCAAATACCGCGGTCAAACCGATGCCGGAATCATTCAGCAGAAAGTCGAGCAATTGTTGGCGCAGAAATAAGGCGACTTCAGCGGGCGGGAAAGTGTTCGCGGAAGGCCTCGGTCAACGTCCGCTCGCTGCGCTCCTCGATCGCAGATGCAACTGTCTGCCTCACCGCGTCGTTACTGGCGTAATGGGACAAGGCACTTAAAATGGCCTTTGCGGTTTCTGTATCCGTATCCCGCAGCTTCAGACACAGGTAGTCGATAGCCTCCTGCAGTCGCGACGCCGCCAGCGCCGCTACCAGCGTTTTTCGGAGCGAGCGATCCAAAGTCCGCTCCCACTTCTCTCGCAACGCCGTCACCGCCGCGCTCAGACGCGACTGCCCCAACGCCCAGATAGCGGCTTCGGCCTCGATTTCGTCTTCGCTGTCCATGTAGCCTGCGACAAACGGCAGGGCTGGTTCGCCGACAGCAGCCAGCAATCCTGAAAAGGATTCACCTTGAATTTCCGGATCCTTGTCGCCGGTCAGCACCTTCAGTCGAAGCAGCAGCGCGCCTGCTTCCCCACCATTGGCGGCCAGGGCGCGAATGGCACCGAGCCTCGCCGCAGGCTCAGGATCAACCAGCAGATCAGTAACCGCTGCCATGGCGTTTCGATAGTGCGTGCGCAACAATCCCTGTGCACACATGCCACGCATCTGCGCGGCCGTATCAACAGGCGGTCCGAACGACGCTTCTTTCTGCACATGCCGAATGCCGCGCAGATAAACCTCGGGCTCGGTGTAATCGAATTCGTACAGAGCGCTGACGATTTCGGTCATCGCGGCACAACGCTTGTCGAGCTTCGCCGGATTGACCCACATGCGGTCGAAAGCCGCGACAAGATCAGGAACCAGCGCCGAGAGTTGAAGCTCGCACGCCAGCTTCGCAGACTTGGCGACCACCAGGTTTGAGCGGTTCCTGAGAAACGTCCGCAGTTTCTCGGTCTGCTCCTCCGGCGAGTGCGCGACTCGCAGCTCGACAATCTCGTTCAATGCTTTTTCGACCGGATCGACTTTGCTCATGCTTCGACCTGGGGCACCGGCTCCGAGAACATTGGAGAGCGCATCGAGATATCTTGGCGGAAGCGTCTGGCCGGAGCCGACAGCAATATCGTAGTCACGCAGAGCATTCCGACCGCGATCCCACAGCTGACGCGGAGCGCTGGCGGACCCGGCAGCACATATAAAACAGCGGCCATTGCGATCGCCGGCAGCAGGTAGACAAAGGAATTCCAACCCACCGGCGCTCGCTTCGTCACCGCCCAAAACGCAATCAGCGCCCCGACAAGATAAAGCAGCTCCGTCGCGGCGGTGGCAAAGCCGGCGGCGGTGAAGTTGTAATGCTGCAAGAGCACAATGTTTAGCCCCGCATTGGCGATCAGAGCGACGACGCCGATGGTCAGCAGAATCTTCTCTCGCTTGTCCGCCAGCATCGACGCGGTCAGCACCGTGGTCACGCATACCAGGCCGAGCGCTATCGCGAGCCAGCGAAACGCGTTGACGCAGGAGAGTGCGCCCTGCAAGTAGCGGCCGCGATACAGCAACTGCACAAGATCGGGAGCGAGTAGCGTTCCGCCGACCAGACCGCACGCCCCTAAGCCAGCGGCGATCCCGCACGCATTTCGAACCTGCTGCACGTAATGCTCGCGATCTCTGGCCAGCGTGGCCGTGAGCACCGGCACAATCGGCACCATCAGCATCCAGGGCAGCAGCAACAGAGGGTTAATCGGGCGGAACGCAGCCGCGTAAGCGCCAAGTTCGTCCCGCCCGCGGAGAGCGAGCACGAAAAATACGTCGCAGTTGAAGTACACGGTGTAGATGAGGCTCGCCAATCCGAAGATCAGCGCAGGCCCGACGAACGCCCGCAGATCACGCTTACGAAATCCCGGCTGTGGATGATAGCCCAGCAGCCGCTCCGCCAGGATTTTCGTGCCCAGAAGCGAGAACGTCTCGCGCGCAATCAACAGTGATGCGAACACCGTGCCTGCAACGGCAAGCCGGCGGAACAGCAAGCTTCCGGCCAGCACCAGAACTCCGCCGCAGAGGTTCACCAACGCCGGACCGCCTTGCGCCTGGCGAACCTGGAACACGGGATCCAGTGCCGCCGGCTCGGTGAAGAGAAGGACCACGCCAACCGCCATAAGTACCCAGCGCTCAGCACCGGACCGCTGCGCAAAGGCGAACACGAACATCGACAACGCCAGCACCAGTCCGGCGATCCGACGGTAAGCCATCATGCCTTCCAGGATCGGTCGCTCGCGTTTCGCATCGTGGGCGATATCGCGAGCGGCAACGTTGCTGAGTCCGAGGTCGAGAAACTTTCGCGCAAGGATGAAAATGGTTCCAACCAGAGAGAAGAAGCCGAAGGCGCTTGGCGTCAACACACGCGCGAGAAAAATGGTGATGATCAGCGACAGTCCCAACTGCCCGAAAGCCGAACCCAGCAGGATGGCTTGCGCGACGCTCGGGCTGCGACGACGCCCGTGGCCATCGTCGCTCACAGCTACCGCAGCCGACGCCGCCGAATCAGCTTGTGACGCGGGTTTCGACTTGTCGAAGTCTCCCATGGGCTCCCGCTTCGAATAGTACAATGAAGAGTTTCCTCATACTTCCTGATTCATCTGCAAGGGGCCATGCCGTGTTTCGTCGCTATTGTTTTTTACTCGTGCTCGCTTTCTTTAGTCTGTCACTAATTTCGTGTAAGAACGGCGCCTCGGAGACTGGGAAGGCGTCCGCGCAGGCCCTCCCGAAGGCTGCCGCTGTCGATCCGGCTACTGCTTCCACCATTTCCGGCGTCGTCAACTTCGAAGGAGCTCCGCCAGCACCGAAGTCGATCGATATGAGCAACGATCCCGGATGCAAAGGACAAATGCAATCGGAACAGGTCGTCGTCGACAGTGGCCACCTGGCGAACGTTCTGGTTTATGTGAAGCAGGGGCTGCCCGATGCCTCGTACCCCGCCCCCAAAGTAAGCCTGGACATCAAGCAGGAGGGATGCCGCTACGTTCCGCACATGGCTGCGGTGATGGTGGGCCAGCCGGTCAAGTTCGAGGACGCGGACCAGACGCTGCACAATATCCACCCGATGCCGAAGAGCAATCCGCAGTGGAACCAGTCGCAGATGCCAAACTCACAGCCGCTGGAAAAGAGCTTCAGCCAGCCTGAGCTGATGATCCCGGTCAAATGCAACCAGCATCCCTGGATGCACATGTATCTCAGCGTCCTAAGCAATCCATACTTCGCCGTCACCGGTAGCGATGGGAAGTTCGCTATTAAAGATCTGCCGCAGGGGACGTACACCATCGCCACCGTTCAGGAGAAGTACGGGGAGCAGACGCAGACCATTACCGTCGGACCCAAAGAAGACAAGAACCTAAACTTCAGCTATAAGCCGTAAGTGGCTAGCTCAGAAGTACTTCTAGAACGAGAACAGCATCTGCAAATCGATGCGGCGCACCGCCGAACCTGACGAGAACGGTGGCCCCGCCAGCGCGTTCGAGGTTCCGAACTTATCCGATCCGAGAAGTCCGACCGGCGGCGCGTAGTTCACATTGTTCAGCAGGTTGCGCGCGCTGACGCTGAAGGTCAGGTTGTACTTGTGGGCGGTTTCACCGCCGTAGGTGAATGGACCCCCTCCGGGACCACCGCCGCCCGTCAAGCCGCGGCCACCCAATCCTCCACCGTGAGAATGAGGGCCCCCACCGGGTCCACCCGCCCCCGCACGGCCTTCAACTTTGGGGCCCAGCCCAATCGTCTTGCTGAAGCGGAGATTCAGGCTGAACAGTGCGGAGCTGCTGCCATAATTAATCGGCGTGATGGTCTGACCGGGAATCGGCACGCTGTTAAACGTTCCGTAGGGTGTGACGTAGACTTGGCCGTTCGGTCCGGCGGTCGAAGCCAGTGCCGGGCGATCGTTGAAGATCGAGTCGCCGTTCAGGTCCTGGCCGACGATGATATTAAACGGCGAACCTGAGTTGGCGATGATGAACGGGCTCAGCCGAAAGGCATGGGGTAGAGACCAGCTTCCGCCCATGATGAAGCGATTGCGGACGTCGAACGCTGCGCGACCCCAGTCTTCCATTGGGTCATAGGAGTTCATGACGAACTGCGGCGACCCGCCGCCTCCGCCACCGAACGCGCCGCCAAATCCTTCCCCGCCTGAACCTATTGAAATCGGACCGCCGTAGCCCAGATCGCTATTGGCGTAGCTGAGCGAATAGAAGCCAAACAGCGAAAGCTTTTGTCCCAAGGCGATGCGGAAGTTGGTGATGAGCTGGTTCTCCTCAAACTCTCCACCGGAGTTGTACTGGTAGACGTTCGTGTTGTTGCCCAGCGGACGAATGCCGCTGCTGGGATCGGCGGGATTGTACGTGCCCGGCAGTGGCGCATTGGCGTTACGCAGTATCAACTGATGCACGCCGCGCGAGTTCAGATAGGTAACCGACACCGTCGCGTTCTTAGTCACCTGCCGCTCAAGGCTGACTGCGGCTTCCATGGTATAGGGCACATGCAGATTGCTCTGCACCTGGTAGACCGTGGGTGAGGTCGTCGAAAGCTGGGCGAGCTGCGCCGGGGTTGGAATCGCGGGATAGAAATCCGGATTGGGGACGATGTACTGCTGCTGGGTCACGCCATTGTAGCGCTCGGCCTGCAACAGGTAATCGTAAGAGAAGCGATCGTAGAAGATTCCATAGCCGGCGCGAATCACGGTCTTCGGCGCTTTCGAGTGCCCCAGTCCCCACGAAAAGCTCAGGCGGGGCGCCCAGTCTCCTTCATAGGGAATGCCGGTCTGCGTCTCATAGCGCAGGCCATAGCTGAGCGCCATGTTCGGGCGGAGTCGCCACTCGTCTTCGGCGTAGAGGCCGACGTCGAGCATCGATACGTCTGAAAGCGGCGCCCCTGCCACCAGCGAAAACTGGCTTGGGGTCCCAGCCGCGTAGGCCGTAAGCGAAGAGAATGTGTAAGTAGCGTTGAAGCCCGAATTCTGGGTGCTGGAATACTGCGTGCCGCGCAAGCGTCCACCGAACTTGATGAAATGTTTCCCGTGCGCGATCGAGGTGTAGTTCTGCAGCTCGTAGTGGTCCTGGTTGCCGATCGAAATGCCCGCGGAACTGCCGCCGCCGGTAAAGTTCCCCTGCACGATAATCGTCGGATCGAAGCTGAGTGGGAACTGGTTGTCGCTGTCGCGAATGTACTGGAAGCGCGCTTCGTTCACGATGTTCGGGTTGATGATCTGGGTATCGCTGATCTGCACCGTCTGCTCGGTGCTGTGCGAGTTATATCCCGTCGTCGGGAGCGAGAATCCGCCGATGCCGGCGTTGTCCTGGGTATTGCGCGAGTACTGATATCGGATCGTCAGCGTGTTCTTATTGCTGAGCTGGAAGTCCACTCGCGGGCTGATGTTCAGCCGCTTCGATGGATTCGGCACCGCGACATTGTAGGGTGTGGCGATATTGCCCGGTCCCAGTACCGTCGCCGATACGATGTCGACGTTATCAATGTCACGCTGTTGGATGGTGAAGAAGAACGAAGCCTTCTTGCTGATCGGGCCACTGACGTTGCCATTGAAGATTTCGGAGTAGTAACCCGGCTCCTCCGTCACGAAAGGGTTGAGCGTGTTGAATGCCGACGAGTTGCCGTTCATCATGAACTGGCCGTGAAATTTGTCGGTGCCGGGCTTGGTGAAGATCTCGATTCGTCCGTAGCCAAGCTTGTCGTACTCCGCGGAGAACGGGTTCTGGTTAATACGAATCTCGCGGATCGCCGACTTCGGCGGCAACTGCCCCGCAGTAAATCCGTCGACGTAAATCTGCCCACCGTTCGGACCTGCGGATGGTCCAGCCAGCGCTTCGAGTTCCGACTGCAGTTCGTCTGGATCGTCCGAAAGCGCGTCGAGATCTTTGCCCTTCAGAACCAGCGTGCTGGCGCTGTTCTCCGGACTCACGCTTACCGTGGGCGTTTCTTCCTGCACTTCGACATTCTGCTGCTCGACCTGGATCTGGAGCGCGATATCGAGTTCCTGGGTCTGCCCGGAATCAACTTTCACATCGGGCTCCTGGTCCACGGCAAAGCCCTTCGCCTGAATTGTGACGTTATAAGACCCCGGCGCAAGGCGGGTGAATTGAAAGTTGCCCTGATGGTCGGTCTGAACCGTGAAAGTCTTGCCCGCGGCATTAGTCGCCGTGACCGTCGCCGCGGGAACAACAGCCTTGGAAGGATCAGTCACGCGACCGCGCAGCGTTCCCGCGGAACTCTGGGGGAACGCCGGCGAGATGAAAGACGAAAGCAGCAACAGAACAACCACACACAAACGCAAACGCATTACGTTGATCGAACCCTTGTAGAGCAAGATAGTCGCTACGTGTATTCCGTCAGGGAGCGTCTCCCGTTCCAGCATTTCCGCCGGCAGACAGGTTCCAGGGAGACAGGATCGTGCTGGCGTCGCGCGGTGAAGCTGCGGTAAGAATCGGTTCAACGCCGCTCAGCAGGATGATGACTTCGGACGGAACATCGGCGGTTCCCTCAGTAGCCACGATCATCAACGCGCTTCCCTTTTGCAGATCGCTGACGGTGACGGCCGGCATGCGATTCAGCATCTGCTGAAAATCAGGCGGACCGCCCGCTCGCTGGCCAAACCCACCACCGCCTTCACGTTGACCACTTTCAGTACGTGCGGGTGTTGCGCCGTTCGCTCCAGACGGCGCTCCCGGAGCACCTGCCGCTCCGGCCTTGAGTCGCATGGCGATTCTCTGCGCGAACATTGCCGGCAGTTGATGCATCTGCGAATCGGGGCCAATCTTCAGGGTCACCGGCCGCTTGCTGACCAGATCGGTGACCGTAATCGTATTGCTGCCTGCGTCGGCGGCAATGAATGTCGCCGGAATGCTGCGGAACGTGCCGGAGACGACTTCAGCCGCATTCAATTCTTTTCCGTCAGCGCTCTTCGTGCCGCGGGCTCGCAGTTGATCGCCGGCTTTAATCTGGGTGATCGTTCCGGCCTTCGCATCGTCGAACTTTATAGAGTTTGGAGCGTAGCGGCGGATGATCGTGTCCTTCGACGCGTGTACTGTAATAACGTTGGCTGCCAGGGTTCCAGTCGAGAGCGTGATGGTTTCATTTGCGGCGTCGACGGCTTTCACCACGCCGGCAACACCGTTTTTCTGCCACTCCTCGAGGTCATGCTGTTGCTTCTCGGCGACGTCGGCCTTCTTCATCAGCACTGCGGTCGTAGCGGCGATAGACTTGCCGTCGTCGGAGGGTATGCCGGCAACGAGAAGAAGATCGCCGACTTGAACGTCTGTCAACTGAATGGTCGCCGCGGCTTTGAGATCGGTCTGTCCCGGTTCCATTCGCAGCAACTTGGTGGTGGGCTGCACGATTACGGTGACGACCGGGCCGGAATCGGTATTCAGCGTGATCGACGTGCCGGTCATCGCCGTCACCGTGCCGACGGCACGGGTCTTTTTCGGCGCGGCTGCGTGGCCTGCATCGGCCTGACCCCACGCGAAGGCGGCAACGCTCGTCAGGCTCAGCAAGAGCAGACACGGAATCAACGTGACGACAGCTTTCCGAGATGGCAAAATGGTTCGCATTTCAGACCAATTACTACGAAAACATACGAAAACGCGAGTTTCTGTTAAGAAACCATAAGTTTTGTAAATTGCATTTCTTAATGCAGTTCGAATGACCAGCGCTCCCCGGAAGTGGAACCTCATACCGCGAAAACTCGTATAGAGTTTCAGGAACATCGATGCAATTGCAAATATCAGGTCTCTCCAAACGCTATCCTAACGGGACGCAGGCGTTGCAGGACGTCTCTCTCTCCATTCCTCAAGGCATGTTCGGATTACTGGGCCCCAACGGCGCCGGCAAATCGACGCTCATGCGCACCCTGGCCACACTGCAGGAAGCCGATAGTGGCACTGCGCGCATGGACGGCATCGACGTGCTGCGCGACAAGGATCAGGTGCGCAAAATGCTTGGCTACCTGCCGCAAGAGTTTGGCCTTTATCCGAAGGTACCGGCCGAGACTCTGCTGTCGCACTTCGCGGCGCTGAAGGGGATCGAGAATGCCAACGAGCGGCGCGAAGTCGTGCACGCGCTGCTGCGCCAGACGAACCTGTGGGACCATCGCAATAAGCCGCTGGGCAGCTTTTCAGGCGGCATGAAGCAGCGATTCGGCATTGCGCAGGCGCTGCTGGGAAACCCGCGACTCATCATCGTCGACGAGCCCACCGCCGGCTTGGATCCCGAAGAGCGCGTGCGCTTTCACAATCTGCTCAGTGCCATAGGCGAAAACATCATCGTCATTCTTTCGACCCACATCGTGTCCGACGTAAGCGATCTCTGCCGCAATATGGCCATCATTCACCAGGGGCAGGTGCGCGCGGCAGGCGATCCGGCAATGTTAGTGCAATCGTTGAACGGCCGCGTCTGGAAGAAGGCCATCGAGCGCTCGCTGCTGAACGACTATCAGCAACGCTTCCGCGTGATCTCGATGCGTCTGGTGGCAGGTCATACGCTGCTGCATGTGTTGCAGGATGAATTGCCTGAGCCGGGATTCGAAGCGGTCCATCCTGACCTGGAAGATCTGTACTTCGCGACCATCCGCGGCTTCACCAATGGGGCGGCGAACTGACCATGCTCTCCAACATCTGTCTCTTCGAGCTGGGGCAGCGGCTGCGGCGCATCTCCACCTACGTTTACTTCGTGGTGTTCTTCGCGCTCGGCCTGCTGTTTGCGCTGATGTCGGGTGGCGCATTCGCTAACGCCAGCGTCGACTTCGGTACCGGCGGCAAGGTGCTGCTGAATTCGCCGTATGCGCTGAACGGCATCATCACCTTCGTCTGCTTCTTCGGCATCGTTATCACCGCCGCCATCGCCGGCCAAGCCACTTACCAGGATATCGACAGCAACTCCGCCGTATTCTTCTACACCGCTCCTATCACAAAGCTCGACTATCTGGGCGGTCGCTTTCTCGCCGCCATCGTGATACAGGTCCTGATCTTCAGCAGCGTCGGTATTGGAGCGTGGCTCGGTACGATCGTTCCCTGGATCGACAAGACGCGGCTGGGCCCGCAGATGACCGCCGCCTACTTCCAGCCTTACCTGATCAATGTCTGGCCGAACCTGGTCTTTCTGACGGCAATCTTCTTCGCGCTCTCCACTCTCACGCGTAAGATGCTGCCGGTTTATGTCGCCAGCGTCATCGTGCTGATCGGCTACTTCACCGTCGGCCAGATGAGCAATTCGACGCTTACGGCCAGCGTGCGCGCCGCGTTAGCCGATCCGCTGGGGAGCGCGGCGATCGATCGCATCACTCGCTACTGGACGCCGTTCCAGCGCAACACGCAGCTCATCCCACTGCAAGGAATTCTGCTGGCGAACCGCGCGCTCTGGCTGGGAGTCGGAGCGATCTTCCTCGGCTTCGCGTATGCAAAATTCCAGTTCGCCTATCCGGCCGAGAAGGCCAAACGGCGCACCATCGTCGAAGGAAAAGAACCGGTCCCGACCCGCGATTCGCTGCCCATCGCGCATCCGACGTTTTCGACGATGGCGTCGTTCCAGCACCTGCTGTCGCTGACGCGCCTCCAGTTCAAGGAAACGACTAAAAACGTCTTCTTCCTCGTGCTGATGCTGGCGGGGTTCCTGTTCGCGGTGATCACGGCGGCGGGGATCAACAATCCGCTGGCGACGCGCACCTATCCGGTGACGTTTCAGATGCTGGAGATGGCCAATGCCGGCTTCTTCATCTTCGCCATTGCGATCATCATTTTCTACTCTGGCGAGTTGGTGTGGCGTGAGCGCGATGCACAGTTGAACCAGGTCATCGATGCTTTCCCAGTTCAGCGATGGGTGTTGTTCGGCTCGAAGCTGCTGGCCCTGATGCTGGTGCAGGTCGTGGTCGTGCTGCTGATCCTCGCGTCGGGTCTGACGGTGCAGATCGGGCAAGGCTTCCATCACGTTGAGCTCGGCCTCTATTTCCGCGAGCTCTTCCTCAATCGCCTGACGTCTCTCTGGATCCTGTGCGTACTGGCGATGTTCGTGCAGACCGTCGTCAACAACAAGTATCTCGGCCACTTCGTGATGGTGCTGTACATCGTCGCCACGCTGTCGCTGCCGCAGGCGGGATTCCAGGATCACCTCTATCGCTTTGGACAGTCGCCGCAGGTCACCTATTCCGACATCAACGGATACGGGCCGTTCCTGCAGCCGCTGATCTGGTTCCGGCTCTACTGGGGAGTCGCGGCAATCCTGCTGGCGATCATTACGAATCTGCTCTGGGTGCGAGGCACCGAGAGCAACTGGCGCGTACGCATGAGCCTGGCGACGGCGCGTTTCTCGCGTGTGTCGGCTGCCGGAGTGTTTGGCTGTGTGGTGCTGATGGCGGGCATCGGCGGATACATCTTCTACAACACCCACATCCTGAATCCTTACCGCACCACGTTCACCGTCGACGAAGCCCGCGCGCAGTACGAGAAAAAATACAAACAGTACTTCGACACGCCGCAACCGCACGTCACGGATGTCTCCGTGCAAGTCGATTTCTATCCCGAACAGCGATCGGTCTCGATGCGCGGCACCATGTGGCTGGAGAATAAAACTTCGTCCGACATAAACCAGGTGGCAATCACGATCTGGCCGGTGGACCTGGCTCCGCTGCCAATGCCGCCAATCAAGATCAAGAAACTCAGTCTCGCCGGCGGCCAGACTCCAGTCATCGAAGACCACGCGCTCGGCTTCTACCTGTATAAGCTGCCGAAGCCGCTGCCGCCGCACGGGCGCATTCAGCTCGATTATGACGTGCAGTACGACAACCCGGGCTTCCCGAACGACGCGCCGAACACCGACATCGTTCACAACGGCTCGTTCATTAACGACCGCTACGGACCGTACATCGGCTACGCTCCGGAGATCGAACTGACCGACGACAGCACGCGACATCGCCACGGCCTCGACAAGGCACGGCGCATGCCGAAACTAGACGACACGGCCGCCCGCCAATACAACAGCGTCAGCTTCGATGCCGACTGGATCAACTTCGACGCCACGGTCAGCACCACGCCAGACCAGATCGCCATCGCACCCGGATACCTGCAGAAGGAATGGACCGAGAACGACCGGCGCTATTTCCATTACAAGATGGATGCGCCGATACTGAACATCTACTCGTTCCAGTCTGCCCGCTACGCGGTGCGCCGCGATCGCTGGCAAAACGTCAATCTGGAGATCTATTACCAGCCCGGCCACGAATACGACATCGACACCATGATGGAGAGCATGAAGGAGACGCTCGCTTATTGCTCGGCGAACTTCAGCCCCTTCCAGTTCCATCAGCTGCGCATTATCGAGTTCCCGCGCTACGGCACGTTCGCCGAGTCCTTCGCGAACACCGTTCCCTTCTCCGAAGCGATCGGCTTCCTGGCGAAGATCAGCGACAAGAAGGATGCCGTCAATCTGCCCTTCTACGTCACCGCGCACGAGACCGGACATCAGTGGTGGGCGCACCAGGTCATCTCGGCTTACGTCGAGGGCGACACCTCGATCGACGAAACCATGGCGCAGTACACCGCCCTGATGGTGATGAAGCATCACTTCGGGGATCAGGAGATGAAGAAGTTTCTCCGCTACGAACTCGACCAATACCTGCGCGGACGGGGCACCGAGCGTAACGAGGAGAACCCGCTCTACAAGGTCGACCAGAACCAGGGATACATCCACTACCGCAAGGGTTCGATGGTCATGTACGCGCTGCAGGACTATATCGGCGAAGACAAAGTCAACGAAGCCATCCGCGGATTCCTGAAGCAGTACGCGTTCAAAGGGCCGCCGTATCCGACGTCGCTCGATCTCGAAAGCTACTTCGCCAAGGTGACGCCACCGCAGTACCAGTATTTGATGGAAGATCTCTTCAAGACCATCACGCTATACGACAATCGCGCCGTTGCCGCGAATTACGTGCAGCTACCCGATGGCAAGTACGAGGTCCACTTGACGCTTGAGAGCAAGAAGTTTCGGGCCGACGGCCGCGGCGCCGAGCACGCGATTCCGGTCAACGACTGGATCGACGTTGGCGTGATGGGAGCAGACGGCAAGTATCTCTACCTGCAGAAGCACCATATCGAGCAGGAGAAGACGGAGCTGACGATCGTGGTGGACAAGCCGCCCGCCCAGGCCGGCATCGATCCGGTGGATAAGCTCATCGACCGCAATCCGGATGACAATGTGATGGCTGTTTCGAAACGGTAGTGGAGCGAGAGTGACCGTCGGGTATTCTTATTGCAGAATGAGGCACTGCTCCATGAGACACATGCTCTGCGCGGCACTGGTCTTCTCCGCGCTTCCCTTGCTCGCGCAGGATTCGCCGCAGCTGAAGGCCTGCAACGAAAAAGCCATGACGCAAATGGCGATCAACGCCTGTGCCAGCCAGGAAGCCGATCGGGTGGATGTGAAACTGAACACGGCGTATCGTCAACTGCTGGCGAAGGCTGCGGGCGAGCAGAACGCCGTGCCGAAAATCAAAACCGCCGAGCGCGACTGGATCTCTTATCGCGACGCCTACATCGAAGCGATGTATCCGGCGACCGACAAGCGCACAGAGTATGGATCGATGTATGCGATGGACGTGGCCCTGCTTCGCGCCAAGCTCACCCAGGAGCACCTGACCGACATCCAGGAACTGCTGAACGAATACAGCGGCGATTCAGGCGCAGGACCGTCCCAGAAGCAATGATTGCGACTGCTATTTGTTCAGCTGCTGTGAAAGATAGGGGCCCAATCCCATTTCTTTGATCGAGTGCAGCTGCGCTTCGAGGAAATCGGCATGCTTCTCCTCGTCGCCCAGCAATGCTTCGAACAGATCCTTGCTGCCGGCGTCGCCGGCTTCGGCGCAGAACGCGATGTCCGCGTTGTAATCCTTGATGGCCTGCGCTTCCGATGCCAGGTCGGCTTCCAGCTGCTTCTGCACGGTCTCGCCGATCTCCGGCGTCAGTGGAATGTTCACCTTCGGGATCGAGTCCAGATAGACAATACGCTCGATCAGATGTTCAGCGTGATGCATCTCCTGGATGGCACGGCCCTTGGTCGCTCCGGCCAGCTTTCCGTAGCCCCAGTTCTCGCAGATCTCAGCCTGCACCATGTACTGGACAATGGCGGTCAATTCGTCCGACAGCGCCTTGTTGAGACGCTCGATTACTTTCGCGTTACCTTTCATTCAAAAAGCTCCTCGCTATTACCATCAACGAGATTAGTGGCTCATTGCTGCGAGATACATCACACTTTCGCGTGATGTCGAAAAAACACGACTTTGTAAACTCGTCCGAATCCAGAGACCGGCGGCGCTCATCTAGTTGTCGCATGTGGAGGAGCAGCCTATGGCAATCGTAAAAACCTTCAATCTTGGCGGTAAAACAGAAATCAATCGGCTCGGCTTCGGCGCCATGCGCATCACAGGCGAAGGCATATGGGGCGAGCCCAGGAATCCTGAGGAAGCACGGCGCGTGCTGAAACGCGCCGTCGAGCTGGGCGTCAACTTCATTGACACCGCCGATAGTTACGGCCCGGTCGTCAGCGAGCGCCTGATCGGCGAAACCCTGGCGCCTTATCCGAAGGGCGTCATTGTCGCAACCAAGGCTGGCTTGACGCGGCAAGGCCCCAATGAGTGGAAGCCGGTCGCGCGTCCTGAGTACCTTGCGCAGCAGGTTGAGATGAGCCTGCGCTGGTTACGCACGGACGTTATCGACCTGTGGCAGTTGCACCGCATCGATCCTCAAGTTCCGGTGGAAGATTCACTCGCGCCTATCGTCGAGTTCCAGAAACAAGGCAAGATCCGTTACGTCGGCCTCAGTGAGGTGAAGCCTCGGGAGATCGACCAGGTTCGCAAGGTGATCGACATCGTCAGCGTGCAGAACATGTACAACCTCAGCGATCGTCAGCACGAGGACGTATTGGAGTACTGCGAGAAAAACAACATCGCATTCATCCCATGGTTCCCGGTAGCGTCGGGCAAGCTGGCGCAGGCTGGCGGCGCTCTGGACGAAATCGCGAAGCGCCACAGCGCAACGGTCGCTCAGCTCTCGCTTGCATGGCTGCTGCATCGCAGCCCGGTCATTTTGCCGATCCCCGGAACGTCGTCAGTGGCTCACCTGGAGGAGAACATGAAGGCCGCGGAGGTCTCGCTTTCTGAGCAGGAGATGGAGGAGATCGAATCGGCAGCGGTGGGCGTGGCCGCTTAGTTAGTTCAGTTGTGCCAGCGCCTTCTTCACTTTTTCGGAATCGGCTCCGTCGGGCTGGATCTTCAGGTACGCTTCGTAGCTCTGGCGCGCAGCATCGCGCTCACCGAGCTTCTGTTGCGCCTGGGCCAGCCCGAGTAACGCTGCGGGATTGTTGGGCGACAGATGCAGCGCTTCTTTGAGCCGCGACTCGGCGGCGCGATAGTTCTTGTCTTTCAGGTAAAAATAGCCGACATCGATGTCCTTTGCCGCCTGTTGCTCGTCAGTCGGCGCAACGTTGGCCGGCTGGGCAGCGGGAGACGACCAGCACGAATGAAAGACGACGTTGATGCAGTGCGGATCGAGTTTGTTCAGCGTTCGCTTGACGCCTGATTCCGGAGGAGTGGTCGTCTGTGTGCCCTGATCCGGAGCGGGCGCATCCGGAGGAGTGGGAGGCTGCTGCGGACGCGAGGTGCTTTCGCCAGACGGCGCCTGCGTGTCTTGGGCTCGCAGCAGCAGTGTGCAGCTGAAAGCGAGAACCAGAAGTAAGCAGAGTCGCCGCAGAGTCACGTCCTTTAGCTCGCGACCGCCGGAGCGCTCACGCGCCTGGGCAGCAGTTCGCCGATGCGCCGGATTTGGGCTCCTACCCCGCGCAGCTTCTCTTCGATGTGCTCATAGCCACGATCGATGTGATACACGCGGTCGATAATCGTCTCGCCGTCGGCGACCAGAGCGGCAATCACCAGCGACGCCGACGCGCGCAGGTCGCTCGCCAGCACCGCCGCGCCGCTTAGCGGAGTTCTTCCTCGCACCACCGCGCGGCTGCCTTCAATCCGGATGTTCGCTCCCATGCGCACCATCTCCTGTGCATGCATAAAGCGGTTCTCGAAGATGTTTTCGGTGATGATGCTGGTGCCTTCCGCCTGCGTCGCCAGCGCCATGTATTGCGCCTGCATGTCGGTCGGAAATCCGGGATACTCTTCGGTAATGATGTCCGCGCATTTCAGTGGGCCATTACCGACCACGCGCACCGACTCGCCATTCCTCTGGACCGTCACGCCGCACTCTTCCAGCTTCGACAGCAGCGCGTCAACGTGAACCGGATCGCAGCCGGTGACCGTCAGGTCGCCGCCGGTCAGCACGCCCGCGATGATGAACGTTCCCGCCTCGATACGATCGGGGATGATGCGATGCCGCGCGCCGTGCAGCTTCTCGACACCTTGAACCAGAATCCGGTGAGTTCCGGCGCCTTCGATCCGCGCTCCCATTTTGTTGAGCAGCGCCGCCAGGTCGATGACCTCCGGCTCGCGCGCGCAATTCTCGAGGATGGTTTCGCCTTCGGCAAGCGTCGCTGCCATCAGTAGGTCTTCGGTTCCGGTGACGGTGATCTTCTCGAAAACGATGCGCGCGCCCTTCAGCCGCTCGGCACCGGCTTCGATATAGCCGTGCTCCTGCGTGATCTTCGCTCCGAGTTTCTCCAGGCCCTTGATGTGCAGATCGATCGGGCGAGCGCCGATAGCGCACCCACCGGGCAACGAAACGCGCGCGGACTTCATGCGCGCTACCAGCGGTCCCAGCACGAGCGTTGAGGCGCGCATGGTCTTCACCAACTCGTAGGAGGCCTCGGGATTCACCAGGTCGCGGCAACAGATTGTCGTGCGATGCTGCGCGCGGCCGTAGCCGAGCTCGACCTCGGCGCCCATCGCAGCCAGCAGTCGGCGTTCCGTTTCTATGTCGCGCACCTGCGGGATGTTTTCGAGGACCACGGGCTCTTCGGTGAGCAATGCGGCGGCCATCGCCGGCAAGGCCGCATTCTTCGCACCGCTAATTCGCACGGTGCCCAGCAATGGGTTGCCGCCACGAATGACGAACTTATCCATCGGAGAGTTTCCTAACCTGACACTTCGCACGCCGAACTTATGGATCACGGCGTCTACCTCATTGTACGAGTATTGTGGCCAGGAGTTCGATACCGCGTGCTAGGTTTGTGATGCTGGCCTGTGGAACAGAAACTGGCGCCTGGAAGTTCTACTGATTGCGAAGGTACTGACAGCTGCTGCAGACGAAAAGGTCGCAAGAAGGAGAACTCCAAACGTTCCCCTTAAGATGGGCGCAGTATATAGCAGGGGTGGCTGTGGAAAGCGGAAAATCGTGGAGCTCTGGCTGGCCGGATAAACCGGTCAGCGACTATGATTTCGACACCAGAGTCTGCGGCCGTACAGCCATGAATACATCACGCCCACAGGCAAAGCGAGGGTACGAGACAGTCATGAAAAACACCAAGTCGGTTCTTTCGGCAGCTGCTCTTTTCCTAGTTCTAACAACCTGTATGGCGTTCGCGCAGGACCAGGCAAGCAAAGTTATTCCCAACTCCATCTGGGTTGGCGCGGACGGCAAATTCGAGTCCGATCCCGACACGGCCCTGGTGCAGTTCGGCATCTCGGCGCAGCAGGAAAAGCTGCAGGACGCCACCCAGCAGGCGACGCAGGCCGCCGAACAGGTGCGCCAGTTGCTGCGCTCGAACGGCATCGATCCCAGTGCGGCCCAGATCAGCCGCTTCGCCACGCAGCCGGTCTATGACTACAAGAACGCCAAGCGCAAGCTGGTGGGCTACCGCGTCGACGCCAACATCAGCGTCAAGGTGAAAGACTTCTCGAAGATCGGACCGATCTCGGAAGGGCTGTCGACGATGGAGGTCACCGACACGTCGATCAGCTATCAGCTCGACAACATGGACGCCGCCAAAGTTAAGGCCGTGCAGGACGCATTGCGTCGCGCTCACGATATGGCAAATGCCGTGGCCCAAAGCAGCAGCCGTGCACTCGGCGAGCTGTCGTATGCGTCGGTGGACACGTTCGAGCCGCAGCCGGTTCGGCCGATGATGATGAAGGCGCAGATGGCGACAGGGGCCGGAGCGCCGCCTCCGGCAACGGCCGAATTTAGCGCAGAGAAGATTACCGTGACCGCTCACGTCAACGCGCTGTATAGCCTAAAATAGCCGGAGCTGAGTTGCGCCTCTCCGGCGTAAGGCGCGACTTTAGGGTCCCTGCCGCGTTTAAGCTGATACGGGAGTTTCTGTTCGTTTCGGAGGCGTACATGAGAGCCATTGCCGCGCTGCTCACAATCGTTTTAGGGGCCGGTATGACCGTCTCGGCCCAGACCAGCGAGGACACTCCTCATCTCACCCCTCGCAACGGGGCGACAAGCACCGCGCCGAAGGATCCGCCGCCGGTGCAGTTCGTCACCGTAGCTTCCGGTACGAAAATCCCGCTGACGCTGAAGCAGGCCATCACGACCAAGAGCGCGCGGCCGGGCGATCCTGTCTACGCGCAAACGGCTTTCCCCATCACGAAAAACGACCAGATCGTCATTCCCGCCGGAACCTTCGTGCAGGGTGAGGTGCAGCGCGTCCTACGCGCGGGTCGAGTGAAAGGGCGTGCCGAGCTGCAGATGAGCTTCACGTCGATGATCTTCCCCAACGGCTACACCGTCATGCTGCCGGGCGCGGTGCAGAATACGCCCGGCTCGACGACCAACACGATGAAGGGAACGGAAGGGACCATCCAAGGCGACAGCACGAAAGGCAAAGACGTGGGTACGGTACTCGCGTCGACCGTTCCGGGCGCCGGCATCGGTGCGATTGCTGACGGAGGTAAGGGTGCTGCGATTGGAGCGGCCAGCGGCGGGATTCTTGGACTAGCTACAGTGCTCCTGACGCGCGGCCCCGACGTCACTCTTGGCACCGGGGATTCGCTCGAAATGGTGCTGGAGAGCAGCATCGAGCTGGATTCCGCCAAGATCCATAAGCCAGCGGCGACACAGTAGCCGGTTTGGCGACTCGCTTAAAGTAGTTGTTTGACGATGTCCAGAATTTGATCGAATGTCCATCCAGTAAATGGACATTTGCCTCATAGACAGTCCTTCCTGACACCGAGAGTTCCGGTAAGTCATTTCAGAATAGCCACTTAGTTTTGCACAGGCCCGATGGCCTCATACCTGCAATAGTTCAATAGCACGCAGGCGCTGGTATCGATGGCACTTTCATCATATCCAGGGTTTTACTGCTCGATCTTGCCTCGTGTGCTCGCATCCAGACCGTCTGTGGGACTGGAAACGGCGAAGCTGTTCCCAAACACCCACGATCATGAAACTTGATGGCACTCGACGCAGCTGGCTGGCTGCCTACACGCGATCGCGATACGAACACGAAGTCGCGAGGCAATTCAGTCAGAAAAATCTCGAAAACCTGCTGCCGACGTACGAACGCCTTTCACGCTGGTCGGACCGCATCAAACGCACCCGTATGCCCCTCTTTCCTGGATACGTCTTCGTGCGAATCGATGAGTCGGATCGCGTACCCGTGTTGCAGACGCTGGGCGTCGTTCACCTTGTCAGTGTCGCAGGGGAGCCGGCGATTCTCTCGGACGAGGAGGTCGACCGGCTCCGGGCCTGCTTGCAAGCCGATGACGTGGAGCCGCATCCGTACTTACGAGTCGGAACGCGGGTTCGCGTGAAACATGGGCCATTTGCCGGATGGGAAGGAACATTGGTCGACAAGCAGAACTCGCGTCGGTTGGTCGTGACCATCGAGCAGATCCAGCAGTCCATTGCCATCAACCTTCACACCGCCGATGTCGAAGCAATTTAGCCTCATCTGAACCTGATCGCCAAAACTCCATGAGCAGCTTAGCGCGCTCGATTTTCAGTGTTGACGCTTCACAAACGGTCGACGACGCTTACGACACTTCGGCAATCTTGACCGCTGCCGAAATGCTGCTGGACGTTCTCGCCGTCATCACCGCCGTGTTCGTGGCGAACACGCTTTGCAGACGCCTAATGCCCGATTCCGGCACGACCTTAGCGCCGTCGACACTGTTCTCCTGGGCCGCGTGCTTCGGCTCCCTGTTTGTTTACCTGCTGGAGCGTCACAACGGATACCGGCCGTGGACCAGCCTGCTGGCCATTCGTGAAACCGAACGTATCCTGCGTGTGACGCTTCAGGTTTTCCTGGCTGCCGTGGTTTGCGCCTATTTCTTCGCCGCCCGGATTTCCGCGAAGTCGTTGCTCGCCATCCTGCTCCTCGCCCCTGCGTTTGTGATTTTGGAGAAATGGGAATCGCACCGGCTGCTGGCGAAACTTTGTCGCAGGAAGCGCGCCGTGATCGTCGGCACAGGGAACGAGGCGCATCACATCTTCACCGCCCTTGTACGTTCGCCGAAGTTCGGCTTGGAACCAGTCGCCTTCGTCAATCAGGCCGGAACCAGCGCGCTGGCGACGATTTCCGAGTGGGGCTACCATCACGAGCACTCGGCTCCCGTTCTGAGCGGCCCGATATCTCCGGCATTGCTGCGACAACTGGGGGCCAGGGTGTTGGTGATCGCCGATCCGTCACTGGGACACGGAGCCATCGAGTCGATGGAAGCGAAGGCAGCTGAGGCTGGCGCAGACACGATGATCGTCCCCGGAAGTTTTTCGAGTTCGGGCGATTGGCTGGAATATGCGGAACTCGACGGCATCACAATCGCGCAGATCTCGCGTCCCAAGGCACGGACGCTTTATGAATCCGGCAAACGCCTGCTCGATATTGCCGGGGCATGCCTGCTGCTGTTGTTGTTCGCTCCAATCGCTCCCCTGATCGCAGTGGCAGTGAGGCTATCCTCCCCCGGTCCCCTGCTGTTTCGGCAGGAGCGCATAGGCAAGCTGGGTCGCCCGTTTGGGATGTATAAGTTTCGATCGATGTATGTCGAGGCGCCGCAGTACGGCTATTCGCCTACCGAGGGAGAAGATCCCCGCGTGACACCCGTGGGACGGTTTTTGCGCCGCTCCAGCCTCGATGAGCTTCCACAACTCATCAACGTTCTGCTCGGACACATGTCACTGGTGGGACCGCGTCCCGAGATGCCCTTCATCGTGGAAAGTTATACGCGGCTTCAGCGTCAGCGGTTGGCGGTGAAGCCCGGTATCACCGGGCTGTGGCAGATCAGCGCCGATCGCGCCTTCATGATCCACGAAAATGTCGGTTACGACTTGTACTATGTCCGCCACCGCAGCCTTTGGATGGATGTGGCGATTCTTCTGCACACTGCTCTGCGTGTCGCTCATGGGGTCTAGTCCGCAATTCGCAGCAAGAAATGCCGGTCCGTGAATGTAAACCATAGTTCTCAATTGCAGAAGACGCTCATTGGGCGCAACGCCGGAGTCGGAGAACGATCCGGCCGCGAAGAACTCCTGTTGCCTGAATTGTCGCGCATGCTGCGCGCGCGCTGGCCGCTGATTGCCGGTTGTATTCTCACGTGCCTGGCTGTATCGGTGCTTTATGTCCTGGTTCGCAGCCCCATATATGAAACCACGGCGCAGATCGAGGTCAGCCCCGCCGGCACGCACTCCATGGGACTGGATGAGCTCACGAATCGCATGCTGAATCCTTCCGACCCCACCCTACAGCTGCAGAGCGCGGTGACTGTCCTGCAAAGCAAGACCGTGGCACTTGCGGCAATGCAGCAGACAAGGCTGGCAGAGAGAACCGACTTCGCCGGACCGTGGGTTCAGTCGCCGAATACCGATCTCGCCGACCTGTCGCCCGCAGCCCGTGATCATCTGCTCCAGCGCTTTCAGAAGAACCTCAAGGTCGAGATCGTTCCCAAAACCGACATTCTCAGCATTCAATTTCGCGCGAAAGATCCCAGGATTGCTGCCGAGGTTGTCAACGCCACGGTGAGCAGCTATACCGAGCGGAACTTCCGGAACAGCTATGACGCGGCCAGCCAGGTTTCCAGCTGGCTGTCGGCGCAGATGGACGACCTGAAACTGAAGGCCAACCAGGCGCAGGAACGCCTGGCAGAGTTGCAGAAGCGTCGCGGACTCATCGGAGTGGACGAAACCGATAACATCGTCACAGACAAACTGAAGGATCTGAACCAGCAGCTGACGGCGGCCGAATCGGATCGCATCGTCAAGGAAGCACGTTATCGCATCGCCGGCTCCGGCAATCCTGAGTTGATCGCATCGGCTGTACCCGACGCGACCCTTCAGGTGCTGCGATCGCAACAGGCAGAGCTGCGCGTCGAGTACGCCCGCCTGAGTACCAAATTTGGCGAGGGATATCCAAAGCTGTCCGAACTGGGCAATCAGATGGCAGAGGTCGACAAGGCCATCAGCGCCGAGCTCAAAAATCTCTCAGAGCGGTACAAGAACGAATATCTGACTGCGTCGAACGCTGAGAAGATGCTGCAAGGGAAGTTCGATGAGCAGGAGCAGAAAGCGTACGACCTGAACCAGGGCGCAGCCCAATACGCCATCCTGAAGCACGAGGTCGAAACCACGCAGGACCTCTACCAGACGCTGCAACTGAAGCTTAAGCAAGCGGGGATCGTGGCAGGCCTCGCCTCGGCCAATGTTGGGGTTGTCGAAACGGCCCAGGTTCCCGCGGAGCCGGTCGATCCACGCCCAGGACTCGACCTTGCGCTTGGTCTTGGCTGCGGGGCCATCATCGGTATTTTGTCGGCCATTGGATTGGAAGCGTTGGACTCGACTGTGCGTAATGCCGATGAGGTCGAGCACGCGGTAGAGTTGCCGGTTTTGGCGGAAATTCCATCGGTTAGTCGCAAGGCCGATCTTGATGGCGAAATCTCGCAAGCGGAACTAAAGCTGATCGCCCATCATCGCCCGCAATCGTTGTTGGCGGAATCATATCGCTCGCTTCGCACTTCCCTGCTCCACGATGGTCGAGCGCCGCAAGTCTTGGCGGTCACCAGCTGCCTTCCGTCGGAGGGCAAGACGTCCACTGCCATCAACTGCGCAGTGGTGCTGGCACAGCAGGGAGCGAGGGTACTCCTCATCGACGCGGACCTGCGGAATCCGACGGTACACGAAGCGCTCGGCTTGGCGCGCGATCCAGGCTTAAGCGGCGTGCTCGCGGGAGTTTCCGAGCCCGCTGAAGTGATCGCAACCTCCCAGCCGCTGCCCAATCTGGCCATACTTACCGCCGGCGCACCGACAACTTTTCCGGCCGAGATGCTGGGGTCGGCGCGAATGACGTCGCTGATACAAAACCTGCGCGGAAGTTACGATCACATTGTCCTCGATACTCCACCATCGTTGATTTTCACCGATGCAGTCGCCATGAGCGCCCAGGTAGATGCCATGCTGCTGGTCGCGCGCTGCGGCTCAACCACGAAGTTCGCATTGCGCCACGTCGCCGACACCATGGCTCGTGCCGGAGTCGACGTAGCCGGCGTCGTTCTCACCGCAGTCGATCAGCGGTACGCAAATTCTTATTACCACCGTTACGGATACAGCAAGTCGCATCCCGATGCAAAGCTGCTCAGCAACTAAGCCGAAATTGGAAAGCCTCTACGAGGTCCCCAGACAGTTGCTGCTGGCCTGCCTCTGCTTTGCACTTTTTGCCGCAATGGTCTTGAGCGCAGACACGTACGCACAGGATTCCACGGGTAACGTTCAGCCCGACACGGCCGAAAGCTCCGCCGCGCTTCGGCTCGATGTGGGCGATCTCCTCGATGTGCGTGTGTTCGACACGCCAGAGCTTTCCGAGAAGTTGCGTATCGACGATCTCGGACAGATAACTTTGCCGGTGGCCGGCGCCCTCACTGTGAAAGGTATGACCGTCGAAGAGGCTCAGTCAGCCATCGCGACGTGCTTCCGGCGAAAGAATATTCTGCGCGATCCGCACGTCGACGTGATGGTGCTGGAATACGAGACACAGGGTGTCACGGTCGGCGGCGAGGTGAAATCTCCGGGCGTGTATCCCTGGGTTGCGAAACATACTGTCCAGGACTTCATCTCGATTGCTGGTGGACCGACAGCCTCTGCCTCAAGAACTGTCACCGTCAACCGCCGAAACCGCGAACAGGTAATGACCTTTCAGCTCGGCACCACGCAACAAAATCCCGCTGGTGCCGACCTTCCCGTGCAGCCCGGGGATCGCATCATTGTGGATCGAGCTGGAATCGTCTATGTGGTCGGCGACGTGGGCCGGCCGGGTGGATACCTGATCGAAAATAAAGACACCATCACTGCTTTACAGGCGCTCGCCCTCGCGCAGGGAATGAACAAGACGGCTAAGTACGATGTGAAGCTAATCCGTTCCACAGTTTCTGGACGCACCGAGTCGGATCTTCCCCTCAAGAAGATTCTCGCCAACCGCGCCGCCGATCCCAAGCTTCAGAACGGCGACATCCTCTTCGTTCCGGTCAGCGGCAGCAAACAATTCGCCGACAAAGGTATCAGCGCGATTCTGCAATCGGCAGTCGGGCTTTCGATCTGGGGGTGGCAGTAGTCACACAAAAATTATGACCAGCAGCAAGCGCAAGGGACTCTGGATCGCGGTCTTCGGACCCGACGGGGTCGGCAAGTCGGCGGTGATCGAGGAATTGGAGAGGCAACTTGCTCCCGCGTTCCAGGGCATTTCTCGATTTCACTTCCGTCCACGATTTCGACGCACCTGCCAGGTGAGACCACCCATCACAGACCCTCACGGGAAACCTGCGCGAGGCGAGGTCATCTCTCTCCTGAAACTGATCTACTGGCTGGCGGACTGCTGGTGGGGATTTTTGTCGACCATCGTTCCACGAAAACTCGCGGGGCAACTGGTCATTTACGATCGTTACCTTCCGGACATTCTCGTCGATCCCATTCGCTATCGACTGCCGGTCGCGAACAGTCGGTTCGCTGCGTGCCTGGTAACCCTCTCGCCTCGGCCTGATCTTTGCGTTCTGCTCGATGCCCCCGCCGACGTGGTTCACCAGCGCAAGGGCGAGCTGCCTCTTCCCGAATCGCGGCGGCAACGTATCGCCTACATAAAGCTCTTTCAAGGCCTGCCCTGCAAATTACTGGTGAATGCCGAGGCTACGGTGACGGAAGTCAGCCGGTTAGTCGCCGTCGGAATTTGCAGCCTCGAAACCGAACCTTTCAGCCAATCAGATGCCTGCTCCTTCGTCCCCAATCTCTGAACTAATCACGCGTATCTACTCGGCTCTTCCCTGCGCGAGTCTGGCAAAGGCCCGACAAAGCACCGCTATGTCGCCGGTCTCACCGGGCCCCGCTGGATCTTTCCGGCCGACGCAGATGTGACCTCCACTCTCGCGAGCTGGTCACCCTACAAGATTTCCTCGCGACTGGCGTGGGGAGCGATTCGATTCGCGCAATTGGGAGGTCTGGCCGGCCTGGTGCCGGGAGTAGGAACGGTCACCTTGGAGAATCTGCCCACCGTCGACTGGAGTCTGATTGGCTGGAAACACCGGGCGGCTCCCCTTCCTGTCATCTACATCGGAACTTCCGGGCCACGCCAAAAGGCGGTGATGCACCTGGTGAACCCCGCGTCAGGCGAGTGCGAAGCAGTGCTCAAGGTGCCATTGCGCGCAGCCGCCCGGGAATCGATTGTCCACGAATCCGATGTGCTGGCCGTAATGGAGGACGAGTTCTTCACCACTGCACCGAGTTTGCTGTTTTCCGATCGCCCTCGAGGAATCGCGACCCAAAAATTTCTGCCGGGCACCTCTGGCAGTCGTCGCTTTCTGTCGGAGTATCAGGATCTTCTGCGCGCGCTGCTCCTGCCGGATGAGCACACCACATTGGCCGGGCAGGCTATAAGTTGGCAAAGTCACCCGCTCTGGGAAACCCTGGATAAGCCATGCCTTACAGCCTTGGCAACCGCGCTCGCTGAGCAATCGGAAACAACACTCTTGCCGGCCTGCTGGGTGCACGGTGATTTTGCACCCTGGAACATTCGTCAAGCCGTGCGCGTTGCTCCCCGGCTGATCGATTGGGAAACAGGTCAACGTGCCGCGCTGCCCTTACAGGACGCGTTTCACTTCCTGCATATGCAGCAGTTCCTTTTCCGCCGCAGGCCGGCTTTGTTCACTGCTGCGGTCGAAGCGCTCGCGAAAAGTGTCGGCATTTCGGCCTCGCTCTCGCGCAGGCTGGAGATCGCATACCTGGCACGCAGCTACTTCTCATGCCTGAGCTGGGAGGAGCCGCAGAGGGCCGACTTCTTGATCAAAACCCTCTCAATCGCCTTGCGGGAGCAAAGGCAATGCGTGTTCTCCGGGCCGACCAGCCGCCTCCGACTGATTTCGTCGCGCCCCGCCCGTCAGCAGGAAGCGCGCGCCGAAATGCTGGGGCTCCTGACTGCCGAACTGGAGCGCCAAGACATTCCCTACTGCATCCTCAGCGGCTATGAGAAAACGGCGGCGGCTACCGGGTCCGATGTCGACATCATGTTTCGTCCATCGGATCTGTATCGAATCCCAACGGTGCTTGCCCGTGCCGGCCGGGCCGGCGGTGCAGCGCTGGTGCAGGCAATCCGACACGAGACTTCGGCACGCTATTTTGTGCTGGCACGTCCCGAAGGCAAGCATGTCACTCACCTGGCGCTCGATGTTTATGGCGACTATCGCAGGGAGAGTCAAACATGGCTGCCCGCCGAACCGCTGGTCGCGAGGCGGCGCAGATATAGCGAATTCTTCCGACCCGCGGTCGCCGATGAGTTCATCTATCGTCTCACCAAGAAAGTTCTGAAACAGTCGCTTTCGACAGAGCAGGTGAGGCAGCTCCTTCACCTGTTCGCGCGTGACTCCGCAGAATGCCAGGACCGGCTGGCCCAGCGCTGGCCGCTTCCGCTAGCTACTCAGATCGAGCGGGCGTTGCTGCGACAGGATTGCGATTGGCTCATCGGGAGCCTGCCTGAACTAAAGAGAAGATTATCCAGTAGCCGGCCGATCGAAGGGCCGATTGGCCGCTGCACCAATGCTCTCCGCGAAGCATTGCGTTTGTTGACCCGCATCTTCCAGCAAACCGGCTTCATCGTGAGGATCACCACTGAAGACAGGGATTCTGCATCGGAGCTGGCAGATCGCCTGATGTGTAATCTGGCGCCGGCATTTGGGCATGTCCAAGTAGTGCGGCCGGCAAGCACTATCTGGCAGTCCTCGGTTCAGAGACTACGAACGTACGCGGCGCGAATTCGTTCGACGTTGGTGATCGAGAGGGACGATACGTACTCGCTCTCCGGCGTTCGCCGATGGTTCGGGCGACCGGACCTGACCCTGCAACTGGAATCCGACGTGCCGCCCGACAGAGACCGCAATCACGAATGGCCACTAGGCGATGTCGTTACTTTCAATGCAGATGACTTACCCGATGAGCTCGTTCAGAAAGCCACCGCAACGGTGCTGGACCGGCTCGCACATCGCATCAGCGTCAGACTAAAGCTGCCCAGCGTACGTGTTCAGCGACAGCATCCGCCGAAGGAGATCGGCGCGCCGGCGGTCGAGTTCGAATCGGTGGGGTCGGACTGAGTGGCGCGAATCCTGCTTTCTGCATACGCCTGCGAGCCTGGGCGCGGTTCCGAACCTGGCGTGGGCTGGTCGTGGGCGACGGAACTGGCGCGCATCGGGCACACAGTAACGGTCATTACGCGATGTGCAAACCGGACGGCCATTGAGTCAGAGTGCGGGCACGAAGCTCTCCGATTTCTCTACTACGATTTGCCGAACTGCATGCAGAGAATGCGTAGCGCATCTTTCGGCAGGATGCCCTACTACGTGGCTTGGCAGTTGGGGGCGACGCGGCACGTTCGTAAAGTGTTCCCGGCTCTTCCGTTTGACCTGGTGCACCACGTCACTTACGTCAGCGCCCGATATCCGAGCTTCATGGGCTCGCTCGGCATTCCGTTCTGGTTCGGCCCGGTGTCCGGCGGCGAAGTGGTACCCGCTCCGCTTCGTCCCGGGCTCTCGGCCGGTCAGCGTTGTCGCGAGTGGCTGCGCGACATCTCCAACCGATACGTACGGTTCGATCCATTCATGCGAAAGACCTTCCAACTCGCGCAGAAGATCCTGGTGACTCGCGATACCCTCCTGCTCTTGCCGCCTGATTGCCGAGCGAAAAGCACTGTACAACTGGCGGTCGGTCTAAAGGATCCGGATTTCCCGGCGCAGCCTGTTTCGGCAATGCGCGACACAACGTCTCCCCGGCTTCTTTACGTGGGCAGGCTGCTGGAATGGAAGGGCGTCGACATCGCACTGCACGCCATCGCGCGGATAAAGAACAGATTCCCTGAGGTCGTCTTCACTATCGTCGGCCAAGGACCTGCCAGAGCTCGCTTGCAGGAACTTGCCGCGCGACTGGACTTGCAAGCGAACGTGCGATGGCTCGGCTGGCAGCCGCAAGGTCGGCTTGGGGAGCACTATCGGTCGGCTGATCTGCTGCTGTTTCCCAGCCTGCGAGATTCGGGAGGAATGGTCGTGCTGGAAGCGCTGGCCCACGGCCTCCCGGTCGTGTGCACCGACGTTGGGGGACCGGGCACCATCGTCGATTCCACGTGCGGGCGGGCTTTGCAGACAGCGGAAGGAGGACGTCAACAACTCGCTGAAGCGATTGCCGACGCAACCCTCAGACTATTGACGGTCCCCGACCTGCTCGCCTCTCTGTCACTGGGAGCGAGGGTTAGGGCGCGCAACTTCCAAGTCCGCGATCTCGTGAAATGCGTGTACGCCGACGTGCCGGTCGCGGAGGCGGCAGCACGATGAGCGCCCCTGCTCTTTGCCTTAGCCCAGCGATTCCGATTACAGAGTCGTCTAGACGGGACTTTGCTAATCTCGGCCTTCGCGCCTTGGGCTACTGTTTCCTGTTCTCGGTCATCTTCATGCTCGAGTTTCCGCGGTCAGGCACACCGAACATCCTCTACGAGAAGGCTGCATTCGGATTTCGATTTATCGACCTCGCCATCTTTGCCGTCGCATTTGCTCACCTTGTATTCATCGCCTGCTTACGCAGCAGACGATGTCGTTTCCACGTTCGCTCGGCATGCCGGGATTAGCGTTTATGTTTTGTATTGCCGCAGCCGCGATTTACGGAGCGTCGAAAGGCGGCAGCAATTTCTTCTTCGACTGGCGAGGCTTGGCGCTCGGAGTTGCGCTGTACGTCGTGTGGTCATTCTGGTTGCAGAGTTCTGACGACGTCGCGTTTGCGATTCGATGCTTTGCGCTGTACATGGCTCTGCGGCTTCTCTTCCTTTACGCTCTCTACGCATCCGGGTACCGCGACGTCCTGCTCGGGGCATCGATTCCTCTTTTCGACGGACCCATTTTGTCGGCCACCGTCTTCACAACGCTGCTCGCGCTCAGCTCGCAGCATTTTTCCGTCCGCCTTTACGGCAAAGTCGCATGGTTTGGCTTGGCGATCGCGTCTGGCGTGATGGTCCTGCTTTGCATGCGGCGAACCTATTGGGCTGAGCTTGGAATCGGAACTCTGATCCTGGTTCTTACCAGGCGGCATCATCGAGCAAGAAATCTGGCAATTCTCGCCACGCTGATTTGTGCGGCGGGACTGGCTATGGGGCCCACTTTCCTGAATCGGTTGAAGAGCTTCGACGTCACCCGCAGCGACACCCAGTACAGCGCCGACAACGCCGATCACCTGAACGATTTATCCGACGCCTGGTACCAGGTGCAGCGTTCTCCGATCTTTGGCATCGGGCTCGGAACATCGTATGAGACCTGGCACATCCGCAACTGGAAGTCTGAATCCGTGATGGTACACAACGCGCCGCTGCACGTCTGGTTGAAATACGGCATAGCGGGATTGTTTTGTTACCTGTGGTTTCACGTTGCACTATTGCGCTGGCTATATCGCCGGATGCGTGCTGAGGATGGTTCACAGCACGCCTTCACAGCGGCAGTATTCTGTTATCTCCTTGCCGAGTTCCTCCTCACCTTGGGCTTCGCACCGTGGCCGTATTCCGAGTTGCAACACACCGTGCTGATGTCGTTCATTCTCGCGGCTGCGGTCGCATTGTCCGCAGTCCGTCGAAACAACCCGCATGAGCCAGCGAACTCTTTCCGTCGTGACTCCGTCGTTCAACAGCGCAGAATTCATTGAAGACGCGCTTCTCAGCGTGTCACGGCAGGAGAACGTGTCGGTTGAGCACATTGTCATCGACGGAGCGTCTACGGATACAACCGTGGAGATCGTCGCAAGGCACCCGCGCGTGCAATCGCGTTTCCGAGCCCGACCACGGGCAATCCGACGCCATCAACAAAGGCTTCCGTCGCGCTGCCGGAGACCTCGTGGGATGGTTGAACGCCGATGATTATTACCTGCCGGGCGGTTTAGAGGCTATTGCGACGGCAGCCGAACAGCATCCGGAAGCCGACGTTATCTATGGCGACTGCGTCTTTGTCGATGCCAGCGGCGACATCGTCCGCTCCAAAGTCGAGCACGATTTTGATTGCTCCGTGCTGATGCACTTTGGCTGCTACATTCCCTCGACGTCAACTTTTTTTCACCGGCGCATCATCGACTCGGGTCAGTTCCTGGATTGCGATTACCGGGTCTGCATGGACTTCGAATACTTCGCGCGACTTGCCCATGCTGGTTTCAAGTTTCAGTACGTCCCCCGCTTCATCGCAGCTTTCCGCTGGCACGGCAGCAACGTGAGCATTCGCAATATGGTCCGTCGGGTGGAAGAACGTCGTTTGGTGCAGCAACGGTATGGAATTCACAGCTACGCCAAGGACGCTCTGCAACAACTGGCAACCTTGGGCCGTGCGCGACGATTGCTGCGCAAAGTCTGGAGCGGAAACATCGAACGCGAGCTGTGCGTTCGTCGAATGATTGGGCGCAGTACCCGATGGCTGGATACGCCAGCGGGACTGCAAACATGCAAAAGCCTAGCGTGCTTGTAATTCACAACCGTTATCAGCAGGCCGGCGGCGAAGACACCGTTGTCGAAGCCGAGGTCGCTCTGCTTCGCGGCGGCGGACACCGGGTGATGCGCTATGAGCGTCACAACTCGGAGATCGCCCGCTACACGGCACGCCGCAAGAGCTCACTGCTGTTCAGCACGGCTTGGAATACGCAATCCTATCTTGCAATTCGAGCTCTCATCCGGGAACAGAAGCCCGACATCGCCCATTGCCATAATATTCACCCTCTCGTCAGCCCGTCCGCTTACTACGCCTGCAGGGCCGAGGGTGTCCCGGTTGTCCAAACATTGCACAATTACCGGCTGATTTGTCCGGCGGGAACGCTTTTTCGTAGCGGCCAGCCATGCGATGGATGCGGACGCCAATCAATTCTAGGTATCTGGAGAGGTTGTTATCGCGACTCGAAAGCGCAGACAGCAACCGTCGCCGCGATGACCGGCTTACATCGACTTGCAGGAACGTGGACGCAAGTGATTGACGCTTATGTCGCACCCAGCCAATTCTGTCGCGAGATGCATGTTCACGGGGGACTGCCGGCAGAGCGAATCGTCCATCGACCAAACTTCCTGGCGGCCGATCCCGGACAACGCACGGGACGCGGAGAATACGCTCTCTTCGTAGGCAGGCTTTGCGCAGAAAAAGGCGTTTTGGAAATGCTGGACGGCTGGCGCCACCTGCCCGAAGTACCCCTGCGTCTGGTAGGGGACGGGCCGCTACGGCAAGAAGCGACGCAACTGATCGGTTCCGCCGCCCTCAATGCAAAGCTTCTCGGTCAAGTAAGCCGCCACGACACATGGGCGCAGATCAAGGCCGCTCGTTTTTTGGTTTTTCCGAGCCGCTGGCACGAGCCTTTCGGCATGACTCTTCTGGAGGCTGCTGCGTGCGGCGTTCCGGCGATTGCCGCGCGGGTTGGAGCCATTCCGGAGTTGGTGCAACACCAGCAGACGGGACTTGTGTTCAGCCCCGATCACCTCGGCGCCATGATCGAATGCGTGCGTTCGGCATGGAGCCAGCCTGAACGGATGCAGGAGATGGGCATCAATGCGCGACGATCCTACCTCAACAACTTCACTGCTGAGCAGTCCTATCACTGCTTGATGCAGATCTACCGCAGCGTGCTACAGCACTAACCGTTAAACCGATGATGTGTTCCAAGCCATTAAATTGCCTTTTCCGGTTGTTGGTCGTTGCCGCTTCCGTTCCAGGGCTTGCGTCAGGCCAAACATCAGGCTTCGGCGTCAGTCAGCCTCCGCAAAACGGACCGGCATTAAGCAATCAGCTTTTATTTCTGAATCCTATTGCCCTGGAAACTGACCGCTTTGTCGACCAGCAGATCAAGGCGGAAACATTACAAGCGGAACCGGTGCAGCCTGGGCGTTATGGCCCGGGTCAAAGCACAACGACGCCTTTAAGTCGTCTCCCAAGCAAAACAATCTGGTCGCCTCTTCGCCAGAACGTCGCAACCAGCCCAGCATCCTCTACCGGGTTGAGCGATCGTCCGTCGGCGGAGGCTCCTGCGCAATCCCAGACATCCACGTCGATGGCCGCCGCAGTGCCCCTGATCACGCCGTCCAGCACCAGCGCCGAAGCACTTCCCGTCAATCACAGTCACAGAAACCTCGACCGCGACTCACGAAGACAAAAGCTTCGTGAAGGACAAGGAATTCACCATCAGCATTGCATGCAGATGGGCCTGAGCGAATCGGAGTGTCGATTGCTGGAAAAAAGCCAACTGCTCTGCCCTGGGAGGGAGGTTTCGAGTCACAGCCTGGGCTCCTCACCGGCGGACTGTCGCTGATCGGCCACTACAACGTAAGTTTTCATTCGTTTCATCGATCCACAGCACTCAAAGGACTCCCCATCATGAACTCAGAACCACGCGTCTTAGTCACTGGGGCCGGCGGCTTTATCGGCCACCATCTCGTCAAGCGCCTAAAGGCGGAAGGCTACTGGGTCCGCGGCGTTGATATCAAGGAACCGGAATTCGAAGCCACCGCAGCCGACGAGTTCGAACTGCTGGATCTGCGCTATTGGCACAACACCTTGCAGGCCACCAGTCATGTAACCCGGTGTATAACCTGGCGGCCGATATGGGCGGCATCGGCTACATCACCGCCAAGCTCGCCGACATTGCCCGCAACAACATCCTCATTAACGCACATATGCTTGAGGCGGCGCGGCTGAACGGGGTCAAGCGCTACCTGTTTTCCTCGTCTGCCTGCGTCTATGCCGGTTACAAGCAGGATGTGGCCAACCTGGCGCCGCTGAAGGAAGAAGACGCCCACCCCGCCGATCCGGAGGCGGGCTATGGGTGGGAGAAGCTCTTCACCGAGCAGCTATGCCGCTACTATCAGCACGACTTCTCCTTCGAAACACGCATTGTGCGTTTTCATAACGTGTATGGGCCGCTCGGGAACTTATGAAGGCGGCAAAGAGAAGGCTCCCGCCGCTATCTCCCGTAAGGTCGCTCTGGCTGACGCCGGGTTCCACCATCGACATCTGGGGCGATGGATTGCAGACTCGCTCGTTCATGTTCGTCCCCGACTGTGTTGAAGGCTTGCTGCGCCTGATGGCGAGTAATTGTCGCGAGCCGCTCAATCTGGGCACAGAGGAAATGGTCAGCGTGGATGAACTGGTCGACATGGTCTGCGACATCGCGGGCAAGAAGCTGATCAAGCGCCATGAACTGACCGTCCGCAAGGAGTGCGGGGCCGAAACAGCGACAACTCCCGCCTGCGCGCTGTCCTTGGATGGGAGCCGACAACTCCGCTGCGCGAGGGCCTTGCCGTGACCTATCGCTGGATCGAAGACGAGTTGCGCAGAACAGGCCGGCTCGAAGCGACGCTTGCCTATGCTTCCGACTGAGACGCCGGGCTGTTCGCCGCAGGCCAATGTTCTCGGCGTCGGCATCAGCGCCATCAACATGCAAGAGGCGGTACTGCGCTCTACGCAGCTTCTGGAGCGCGGCGGCAAAGGCTACATCTGCGTGACGGGCGTGCACGGGATCATGGAGGCCCAGCGTGATCCCGCGCTCCGAGTGATTCATAATCGAGCCTTCCTCTGCGTCCCTGACGGCATGCCGACGGTTTGGATCGGGCGGCTTCAGGGTCATCGCACGATGCGCCGCGTCTATGGTCCGGACTTCATGTGGGAGATGTGCCGCCAGTCGGTCGCCACGAGCTATCGACACTTTCTCTATGGCGGTAAACCGGGCGTCACCGAAAAGCTTCGATTACGTTTAGAACAACAGCTTCCCGGCCTTTGCATTTGCGGGGCCTACACACCACCTTTCCGCGAACTGACGTCGCAGGAAGAGGATGACCTCGTGGCTGCCGTTGAGTTGGCCAAACCTCACGTCGTCTGGGTCGGAGTCAGCACGCCCAGGCAGGAGCGATTCATGGCTCGTATGCTCGATCGACTCAACACCAACCTCATGGTGGGAGTAGGCGCAGCTTTCGATATTCACGCCGGATTGCTGGCTGACGCTCCCCCGTGGATGAAGAATTGGGGCTTGCAGTGGCTGCACCGGCTGGCAATGGAGCCGCGGCGGCTGGCCAAACGCTATCTCATCAACAATCCGAGTTTTCTCTGGAATATCGCCCTGCAACTGACGAAGGCTAAGACTTTCATGGTCGACACTGCTGTTCTCGATCGGAGGTGAGCGCGGACTGAGCAGGGCAGCTAGCGCCTCGATCCTGGCGGACCAGTCACATCGGTCCGCCTTTTTTTCGTGAACGTCTTCTCTGTGACTCGCGTCACTGCCGAAACTCGCCAGAACACGGAGTATGGGATAACGCGATGTTGAGATGCCTGGCCGTCGATCTTGCGCCCGCAGACGAAGCTCCCGGCATCGCGAACTGTGGTAGGCAGTAAGCTGTCCACTCCCGGGAAATTCCAAAAACGTCACGAGGCCCCTCGAGCAACTCTTCGTGTCACTGGGCAGGTGCACGCTTGAGTCAGAAAAGAATTCTTGTCGTCAGCGTCGATCCATTCGTACGCACGACCATACGGGATTATCTCGAAGGGAAAGGCCACGTCGTCTCCGCTGCCTGTACTTGCGAAGAAGCCTATTCTCACTTTTTCAAGTTTCAGCCGGAGGCCATGATCGTCGACCTCTATCTGCCAAATGGAGAGACGCGTCAGTTATTGCTCCGGGCAAAAGGTGTGAAGCCTGCCATTCCGATCATTGTGCTCAGCGGAGAGGCCAGCACCGATGAAGCTGCTCGTGCGGTGCGCCTGGGGGTCGATCAGATTCTGGTGAAACCCGTACCGCTGAACCAGCTGCACACGTTGTTGCAGCGACTAGTGTCGGGAGAAACCCTGTCGCGAGCTTCCACCGCACTGAAACATAAGAGCGAATGCATTAATCCCTTTGTTGGTTCCAGCACCGCTATCCAGCGATTACGCGAGATCGCCAGCCGCGTGCTGCCCAGTGAAAGCCCAATCCTGTTGCAAGGCGAAACCGGCTCGGGCAAAGGCGTTCTGGCAAACTGGATCCACCGCAACGGTCCGCGTGCGCATCAGCCGTTCCTCGACCTGAACTGTGCCGGCCTGTCGCGTGAGCTTCTGGAATCCGAATTGTTCGGTTACGAGAAAGGCGCATTTACCAGCGCCGTGAGCGCGAAGCAGGGACTGCTGGAGGTCGCCAATCGCGGAACCGTTTTCCTCGATGAGGTCGGCGACATCGACCTGCAAGTGCAGCCTAAGCTGCTGAAGGTTCTGGAGGAGCGCTCCTTTCGACGGCTGGGCGATGTGCGCGACCGCGCCGTCGATATACGGCTGATCTCAGCCACACATCGCGACCTGCTGGAACTGGTCCGCGAGCACAGGTTCCGCAGTGACCTGTTCTTCCGCCTGAACATCTTCTACATCGCAGTGCCACCGCTGCGCGATCGAACAGAAGATATTGCCCTTCTTGCGCGCACGATTCTGCGAACAATTACGCAGGGCTACAACCGGCCCGATTTACATATCTCCGAACCGGCATTGCAGAGTCTGCAGCGCTACGGCTGGCCAGGTAACATTCGTGAGCTGCGCAATGTTCTCGAGCGCGCAACCATGATCGCCGAGCACGGGGTGATCACGCCCGAGCACCTGAATTTCCAGGACTGCTCGCGTCGCGAAATCGCGCCAACGGGCGTGCTGCACGGGACTCTGAAGGACATGGAGCGCGCCTATATCAATCACGTGCTCCACCTGGAAGGTGGCTCAATCGAGCGTACCGCGCGGCGCCTGGGCATTCCACGCAGTTCGCTTTATAACAAAATGCGGCGCTTTGAGATCCCGAATGGCACCGGCCGCCTCGCTACCTGAGCGAACCGGGGTTCGAAGCGCACACATAAGCCAACCCGCCCATTCGTCGCGCCGTCTTACTGTATAGTTGACGGCTATGTGGGATCTCACCCGGCTTCCGGAATTTTATCGCGTGTATCAGACAAACGACGCGAGGTGGACTCCCGCTGAAGCTGCCGCTGCTTTGCAATTCCCCAAAGGCCTCCTGGTCGCGGTAGTACTGGCAACTCCCTTCTGGACCGGCGTCGCGCTCTTTGTTCACCATCTCGCCCGATAATCTGCTGCCCCGGTCGTAAACCGTTTCTCAATTATGATGGAACTCTAGTCTTTTTCTGTGTGGGGTAACACGCATGTCGGATGCATTTATCTGTGACGCCATACGAACGCCGTTCGGTCGCTACGGTGGTGCGCTTTCCACGGTTCGGGCCGATGATCTTGCGGCCATTCCGATCAAGACGCTGATGGATCGGAATTCTTCGGTGGACTGGAACGCCGTCGACGACGTCATTTTCGGTTGTGCGAATCAGGCTGGAGAGGATAACCGTAACGTCGCGCGCATGGCGTTGCTGCTGGCCGGACTGTCGCAAACAGTCCCGGGAACCACGGTGAACCGCCTGTGCGGATCCAGCATGGATGCAATTGGCATCGCAGCCCGCGCGATCAAGACCGGGGAAAACTCTCTGGTCATTGCCGGCGGTGTGGAAAGCATGTCGCGCGCACCTTTCGTGATGGGTAAAGCCGATGCCGCCTTCTCCCGCGCGATGAAGCTTGAAGACACTACACTCGGCTGGCGCTTCATCAATCCAGCGATGAAGACTCTCTATGGAACGGATTCGATGGCGGAGACGGGAGAGAATGTCGCGGAGGAGTTTTCCATCTCGCGCGAGGACCAGGACGCATTCGCCTATCGCAGTCAGCAGCGAGCCGGCGCGGCGATCAAGAGCGGCGCGCTTGCCCAGGAGATCACGCCGGTGACGATTACACCGCGCAAAGGGCCGCCGATTGTCGTCGACAGAGACGAGCATCCGCGACCCGACACAACGTTAGAAGCGCTTTCGGCGCTGAAACCGATTGTGAAGCCAAACGGAACCATCACCGCCGGCAACGCTTCCGGTGTGAATGATGGCGCCTGTGCTGTGCTGCTCGCTTCCGACGAAGCTGCCAAGCAGTACGGTCTTACGCCGAAGGCGCGGGTCCTCGCTTCGGCAGTTGCCGGAGTCGCTCCCCGCATCATGGGCGTCGGCCCTATTCCTGCGGTGCGAAAGGTTCTTGGTTTGGCCGGTCTCACCATCGGCGATATGGACGTCATCGAATTGAACGAAGCCTTCGCGTCCCAAGGCTTAGCGGTGCTGCGCGAACTGGAAGTGCCGGACGACTCGCCTAAAGTAAACCCCAACGGCGGAGCGATTGCCATCGGACATCCGCTGGGAGCAAGCGGTGCTCGCCTGGTCACGACGGCAGTGCTGCAGTTGCAGCGCTCGGGCGGACGTTATGCTCTGTGCACGATGTGCATCGGAGTAGGACAAGGGATCGCGATGGTGCTGGAGCGAGTTTAAGGGACGGTGTGGATCACGCCTTCCACATGCGCGTGATCACGTGGCGATGAAAGTCGAGCAGGGCAGGTAGGCGGCTTATGTTCTGGCGATACGTGATCTCCACATTCAGCACCCACAGGAGGGACACCGCGGCCAGCAGAAATACTGTCCAAACCAGTCTTCTCCGCAATGTCCTTCCCGTGAGCAATGTTCTTCCGCCTACTTCTTTGTTACCTCGTAGTCGACCATCGCCTTCACCGCGTCGTATGGCGTTTGCGGGCTGCTGAAGCCGACTACTCGCCGTCCATTGATAAAGAATGTCGGCGTGCTGTTTACGTCGAGCTTTTCGCCAAGTGCAACCGACTCATTCACCCTCTTCTCGGTATCGGGCTTGGCCACGCAGGCAGCAACTTCGTCGGGATTGCCGCCTGAATCTTTGACGTATCCCTTCAGCATCTGGTCAACGTTCTGTTCGTTGATTTCCGACTGGTGTTCGTAGACCGTAGCGATAAACTTCCACACGGCATCGTTGTTCTCGCGTCCGAGGCAGTCGAGGTATTTGGCGGCTGTCATGGACCACTTGTGAATCACCGTCAGTGGGTAGTTCGCGAAGATCAGCTTAACTTTGGGCTCTTCCTCCACCAGCTTTGTGATGTTCGGCTGTGCCGCCTTGCAAGCTGGGCACTCTAGATCGCCAAACTCGACGATAGTGATGGGTGCGTCCTGCGAACCATGTACCGGCCCGGAAACTCCCTTAAGTTCCTGGCGGGTATTCGCGAAGGGATCGGCCCCGAAAGGCACCAGATCTCCGGTAAAGGCGTACTTCTGGTCAGGCGTGATGTAGATGCGCGTGGCCTGCTGCCCTTTCGGGGTGCTGAAGACCACGGTCGCTTGCGTAATGCCGGAAGCTTCGGACGGCTTGATGTCGGCGATCTTCCAGGTCAGTTCCTGGTTCCAGCCAAACATCTCCTTCAGGAACGAGTTGATGGTAGCTTCACTGGGCAGCGATCCGTTGCTGCTGGAAGCAGAACTCGAGGGCTTGGCGGAAGTGCCGGGCTTCGCAGCTTCAGCGTTCTGGGCGACAGAGTAGACACTGGCCACGCAGAGACCAGCAGCGATAAAGGTGCGTGTGAGGAGGTTCATGGTTCCTTTCAAAAGTGGTAGTTGGCAATTGGCATTAGCAATTGGCCAAACTTAATACCGTGTGAGATGAACGCTTTGCCCTAAGCAAATGCAAGTGGGCTCAGCGATAAAACCCGAATTCGTTCGCGTAAAATTCCTGCCGACGGGGGAGACCGCATCTTAAGCTAATCGTTATCGGAGATCCGAAAAAGCTTTTTGCAAAACGATAAATGCTAACTGTCGCCTTTTTCGCATCCTTCCAGTTTTGCAGCAATCGGATAACGCCGTCCAAAGCCGAACGCTTTCTCCGAAATCTTAAGTCCCGGGGCAGCCTGCTGACGCTTGTACTCGCTTCGATCAACCATGCAAGCTACCTTGCGCACCAGCTCAGGGCTGTAGTCACGGGAAACCGCTATCTCGCCCGATGAGCGGCTGTCCTCTACATAATCGTGCAGGATGTTATCGAGCACGGCATAGTCCGGAAGCGAATCACTGTCTTTCTGGTCGGGGCGCAACTCGGCCGACGGCGGCTTCTCAATTGTGGAAAGGGGAATGACTGGCGCCCGCGAGTTCACGAATTTCGTCAGTTCATACACCAGCGTTTTCGGCACATCCGAAATGACTGCCAGGCCTCCGCACATGTCGCCATAGAGCGTGCAATAGCCGACGCCCAGCTCCGACTTGTTGCCTGTCGTCAGCAGCAGGCCGCCGAACTTATTGGAGATTGCCATCAGCAGCGAGCCGCGTATGCGAGCCTGGATGTTCTCTTCCGTAACGTCGGCTGGACGTCCGGTGAATACCGGAGCCAGGGCTTTGTTGTAAGCCTCAAACATGCCGCCGATCGGGACCAACTCGAAGCGAATCCCGAGATTCTTCGCCAGCTCTGCTGCATCGTCGATACTTCCCTGCGACGAATACGGCCCCGGCATGCCGACGCCGATGACGTTCTCTCGGCCCAGGGCATCCACGGCAACGCAGGCGGTCAGCGCCGAATCGATACCGCCGCTCAGGCCAAGCACCGCACTGCGAAATCCGCACTTGTGCACGTAGTCGCGCGTGCCGAGAACCAGCGCCGAATATGCGCTCGCTACGGCATCGCTGTTGACGTCGTGAATGTCGCCGTGGAGCGTCTCGGTGTCAAAGCAGACCAGATCTTCCTCGAACGACTTGGCTTGCGCGAGTAGCGTTCCATCGGGCGCCAGGGCAAAGCTGGAGCCATCGAAGACAAGGCTGTCATTACCGCCGATCTGGTTGACCATGGCTACTGGAACTTTGTAGTTCGTGGCTATGGAGGCAAGCATGTCGCGGCGCAGCTCGCGCTTGTGCATGAAGAACGGAGACGCGGAGATGTTCAGCAAAACTTTTCCGCCAGCGCTAATCAGGTCTTCCACGGGATCGACGCCGTAGAGCCGGCGATCCCAGAAGTGTTTATCGTTCCACGCGTCTTCGCAAATCGTAAGCGCGACTTGCTTTCCGTCAATATCGATGACCTGCTGATGATCGGCGGCTGCGAAGTTCCGCATTTCGTCGAAGACATCGTAGGTGGGCAGCAGTCTTTTCGACTGAATGAAATCGATTTTGCCGTTGCGCAGCAGGGCTGCGGAATTTAACACTGACTTTCCAGGAGCGGTCTTGGCGTGAGTGACGAGTCCGCAAATCACGCTGATGCCAGCGGTCTCGCGCGCGATCTTCTCCGCGGTCTGCCAATTCTGATCCACAAAGGAAGAGCGCTCGACGAGATCACGCGGCGGGTACCCGCAGATGGAGAGTTCAGGAAATACGACGAGGTCGGCACCGCCGTCACGGGCACGGCGGGCAAATTGAATGATCTTTTCGGAATTGCCGGAGAAATCCCCAATCACCGTGTTGATCTGGCCGAGTGCAATCCTCACACTATCAGTGTAATGGCGATAGCACAGTCGCGCCAACACCGCAGCAGAAGAGCGACATCACTGCTATTGAAGCCGTCCCAGCAGCATGTGCTGCGGCGGCGGCGTTGACCCCGGAGAGCCCTGTGGCGTGGTCGTATCGACCGGTGGAGGATAGAGCGCCGGCTGGGCCAACTGACCAGATGGGTCTTCGGGCTTCTCGCCCGGCCGCCGGAGAGTCGGCGCGTCCTTTGGCCTCGGCGTCGCCTTGGTTTCCTCTATCTGGCCCTGCTTCGACGCCAACTCAACTTCCTTCTGCGTACGCACGACCTTCTGCCCGTCGACGGTCATGATCTCCAGCCGATTCACGAAGGAGCCCTGGAAGCGCACGAACTCCACTTCCTGCGGCGGATCGCCATAGATCCACTCTTCATAGTCGGCGCCGCTGTCATCTTTGTCGCGAATCTTTTTCGGCGGCCGCCCCTTGGCGTAGATCACCATGTCACGGTCCATGCCGACCAGCACCTGGTGATTCTTGATCGCCTCCTGCACCTTGGGTGGCAGCGTCTTCTGATAAGCCTCAGCTTCGGTCAGCGCTTTGAAATCGAACACCACATCCAGCATCTGGCGAACCTGCTCGCCCGTCAGCTCCGGAACATATTTATCGAAGGCCAGAGTAACCGTGGAACCTTTCGCCTCCAGGCTTTGCGGTGCGCCTCCGCCGATGGGAGCCGTGGTGCCTCCCGCGCCGATAGAAACGTGCTGATACCACTTCTGATGCTTCTTCCCACCACCGTTAATGTCGATGATGATCGCCTTCTCTTTGAAGTCGACGTTGGTGATGATGACGCGATCACCCGGCTTGGCGGCGAATCCATTTTCCGCCACCAGAGAGGCTACCTGTTGATCCGTTGGCGCGATTTTCCCGTTCTTGATGGTCAGTCCGGTGTCGCCGCGAGGAAATACCGTGCGCACGAAGACGCGCTCGGAGTCCAGATCGCGCATGATCAAAAGCTTGGTTTGCGATGTCATCCTGTCGGAGTTTGCAGGTGTCTTGTTATCGCTGGCGAACAGCACGACCGGCAGCAGAAGAAGAGCCGATACCAGGAGTGGAGATGGAAGGCGCTGCATGGCGAACCCCGTTGCCGTCGATTATAAGCCTGACGGCCTGTGTCGAGCACACCTTAGCTTTTGATGCCAGAGAGGCTGTCGTGGAGAGCTGGTTCGGTCGCGATATGGACCTCGGGCTGCGGCAGCTTGCGAAATGGAAGGAATGAGACCAGCAACACGCCGATCACAATCGCTGCTGTACCGGTCATGCTCGCCTCGACTCCGTATTTGCCGCCTGTGATCGATTCCGGGCCGTAGGCGACGGTGTAGCGCAGCAGGTTGTAGTTGCGGAAGCCGCTGAGCGGAAGGCCAAACAGCAAACCCAGGAAAAGGTTCCATCCGAAATGAATGCCCCAAGGCAGCCAGAGGGCTCGCGTACGAAGGTATGCGACTGACAAAAGTACGCCGATCAAAACTGTGTTGGCGATACCCCACGGCCCGGGCGACGGATTCAGCACGTGCAGCACGCCATACAAACCAGAGAAGATAAGAACCGCCGGCACCGCGCCGATAGCTTTTTCCAGATGCTGGAACGGGTAGCCGCGAAATACCAGTTCTTCCGCCAGGGATCCGCAGATGAGCGCAATCATGACCGCGGCCAGGTTCGGGAGCAGGCGCAGCGCCATCAGATTAACCGTGCGAAAGTGTCCGTAGAAATAAATTGGTGCAACCGCGAGCGCTGTTATAACGCCACCCAACAGAATCCCCAGCACCAACTGCTTCAGCCAGCCCTTCACGCGCGGCAGGCCCTGCGCTGCGATACGGTGATCTTCGACGTGATCGGCCACCGTCAGCAGCCAGATGAAGATGCCCATCAGCAGCAACGCCCACAGCGGCCGGAAGATGAACTCCACCCGGAAGGGATGCTGCTCGGCAGCCTCATGCGCTATGTTGCCGGAGATAAAGAACGCCAACGCTGATAACAACAGCGAGAACACGGCCGCCCATATCGGCTGAAGCTTTCCCTTGTTGTCGGTGAACATGCTCATACCCTGGCCGTCTGTCCCTTGAGCGTCTTGGCTAATGTGAGCCCTTCGGCCGCCACTTGGAATGCAAGGGGATGGCCTCCGTGCTCGCGAATTGCAGCTTCTACTTTGTCGCGCGTGCCCGGCTCGATCAACGCGATGACGCAACCCCCGCCGCCGGCGCCGCAGACCTTCGCAGCTCGCGCCCCATTTGCCGATGCAACCTCAATCAGTTGATCGATGAGCGAAGTGCTGATTCCGGGCGCGTTCGTGCGCCGCAGGTTCCACTCTTCCTGGATCAGCCTCTCCACATCATCCCACTTCTGGTGGAGCAGCGCCTCACGCATCGCCTGTGCGATCCGCGCAATCTCAGAGAAGTTGTGGATTACCTGCTTGTCACCATTGATGTGCTGCTTGAAAACTTCCCAGTTGTTGATGCCCGAATGCCGCGGCGCGCCGGTATAGAACAGAACAAATCGTCGATTCATCTCGTCAGCCGGCACGGCAATCTTCTCGTGGCGCACACCATCCACGTCCAGGTGAATGGCGCTCACGCCGCCGTACATTGCCGGGTAGTAGTCCTGGCACCCGGTCGGAACTTTGATCAGCTGCGCTTCGACGTTCTGGGCAATCACGCGAAGCTGCTCGATGTCGATCTCACGTTCACAGAAACGCGCCAGGGCTGCGCCGGTCGCGATCATCATCGCCGACGAACCGGAGATACCCGCGCCCGCCGGCGATTCAGAGTGTGTCTCGAGGGTGAAGCCGCGTTGCGGCTGGAAGAAGCGCACCAGATGCGCTGCCAGGCCATGCTTATAGGACTTCGCCGCGAGCAATTCGTCGATGCTCGCAAAGCGCTCTTCGCGGCCGGTGTCATGCGATTTCAGGTGGATATCATGTCCCGCGTGCGGAGTGATCTTGCATCCGGTCAGGATTCCGAGCGCGATGTTCACGCTGACGGCGCCGGGATGGAAGAGGTAGAGCGGCCAGATGTCGATGGTGCCTCCGGCCAGGTCGGCGCGACACGGCGCGGTCGCGAGGATTGTCTCCTCACCCGTCCCCAATGTGAATTGCGAAAAGGATTGCATCCTAAGACTCGGCCCCGCTTACCAGTTCGCTCGCTGCCCGGAGCACTTCGCTTACGATCAGCCGCACGTCGTCCGGTGTTGTGCGATGGTTGACGAAGCAGGCTCGCAGCGCGAACTTACCCTGAATACTGGCGTTGGATAAGAATACCTTCCCGCGCCGCACAATGCGCTGCAAAATTGCCTGATTGAACGCATCAATATTGTTTGCAGGACCCGGCTGTGAAACATAGCGGAAACAAACCGCGCTGAGGGGCACCGGAGCAAGCAGTTCAAGGTGTGAATCGGAACGAACCAGATTGGCCAGGCGTTGAGCATTCTCCAAATCGTTGCGAATGGCCTCGCGAAACTTTTCGAGACCGTGATAGCGCAGCGACAACCACAACTTCAGCGCGCGAAAGCGTCGCGACAGCTCCAGGGACTCTTCAAAAAAAGCAAAGCTCTCGACCGGGTCTTCGAGCAGCGACTTGGCGTAGTCGCCGGTATGGGAGAAGGCTCGCTGGGCGGCTGCAGGATCCCGATAAAGCAGGCATCCGCAATCGACCGGCTGATAGAGCCACTTGTGCGGATCGAGTGACAGTGAGTCAGCTTGCTCCAGTCCGGCAAATTTCTCCGGCTGCGCGATCGACGCCAAGGCTCCGTAGGCTCCATCAATGTGAAACCACGCACTATGTTCGCGCGCAACAGCAGCAAGTTCCGGCAATGGATCGATGCTGCCAGTCGCAACCGTGCCCGCCGATCCGACAATCGCGATCGGCGTGAGTCCCGCAGCAACGTCAGCTGCGATGCTCTTGCGCAATTCGTCGACGCGAATGCGGAACTGATCGTCGCATGGGATGAGTCGAAGATTCTTATGACCAAGTCCGAGCAACGCAACAGCCTTCGGAATCGACATATGAGCCTGCTCGGAGGCGTAAATCGTGCCGGCGCGGGCTCCGTCGTTATTGGCAGGCAGCCGCGCTTCGCGTGCCATCGCCAGCGCCATCAGGTTCGCTGGAGATCCGCCTGCGGTAAGGCTGCCGCTGAATCCCTGGCAGCCGATTGCTTCCGCCAGCCAGCCGACAACCACCTTCTCGATGGTTGTAGCGGATGGGCCCGAGCGCCACGCGGTGGTGTTCTGGTTGAGGACGCTGGCCAGCAGATCGGCGGCGGCGGCGACAGGTTCGCCCGATCCAAAAACGTAGCCGAAAAAACGGGGGCTATTCGGACGGCATGCATCGATAACCTTTGCGAGATCATCCAGTGCAGCCTCCCCCATCCCATATTCCGGTAGCGGCTTCGCAAACTGCGCTTCGACGCTGCCGCCGGTCACATCAGGAAAACTGGGACGCTCAGGAATGCTGGCGAGATACTCAAGCGACAGGCGCATGATGCGCTCGAACACAGCTTCGTACTCGGCCTGTGAGACGACCAGTGGGTTCATGAGTGATTAGGTCCCGGACGCTACGTGGGAATGGTGGGACATTCATTGTATCGCGAGCAGACTACAGTTGGTGATAGCTGATCAGTTCCACTCCGCGGCGGCTCAACAATTCTTTGGCCTCCGGCGAAGTCAGCAAGGACAATTCCTGCTCGCGCGACTGCCGCAGGCGCGTGTGCAGACGGTCGAGATCAGTATCGCTGTATCCCGGATGACAGACAAACTCCCACGTGCCGTCGGGAATGCTCTCGATGATAGCGGTAAACAGTTTGATATCGAGCACACCGGTGGCGAGAACGCCCAGCGAACCATCGGTCGTTTTAAGGCCGTGAGCTTCGACCTCACGGCAAAAGCTTCTCGCAAAATTGCGCAGGACGTTCAATTGGGCGAAACGCTTCCAGACTTGGCGCGTTCGCAGGAGGCTCGCCAGCGGAAGCGGCCACACCTGTCCAAACGGATTGCGGACCGCTTTCAGTCCGCGCGACCGGGCTGCCCTCAGCAGCGGACGTAAAACTGCCGGAAACATGTGGGCGTGCTTGTGAGTGTCGAAATGCGAAGGCTCAATCCCGGCGGCTTGCAAGCGTCCGATCTGCAAAGAAGCCTCTGCTTCGATCTCGTCAGGATTCAGCTTGTGCCGGAAAGAGGCAATCACAAAGTCGTTCAGGCTTTCGCGAAAGCGTCGGCTCGCATCAGGCGATTCCAGCAGAGTCGCAACCTTCTCGGGTGGGGATAGAGGCTCGCCGTCCAACAGAACGACATGGCAACCAACACTCAACGGATCGCCAACCGCGAAAGACTTCGCTGTCTCGACTGCGCCTGTGAAAGCCTGTGAGTTGGCCATCAGCGTCGTGGAAGTGACGATGCCGCGCTGATGCGCTTCGGCAATGGCGCGATTGACGCCCGCAGTCAGTCCGAAGTCATCTGCGTTAACAATGAGCCGCCGCACGGCTCCAGTTTAGCAAGCGAGTTGTGGAACGGTATGGTTGTGCGGATGGCACAAAGTGAAATCGCCAGCTTTGCAGCCGGCGACTCGTCAACAGCAAAGGATGTCGACTAAGAAACTTATGCGGTCTTCAGGGTACGAGCGGCATCGCCCTCGCCAAGGTAGGTCTTGATCTTCTCGATCAGTTCAGGGAACATCTGCTCCTTTTGCAAGCAGGCGCTGACATCTTTGCCACCATCGACCGGACCATAGCCGGTCACGATAATGACGGGCACCTCAGGATTGGTGGTATGGATCTGGCGAGCTAGCTCCAGTCCGTTCATACCATCCATGCGAAAGTCGGTGACCAGGATGTCGAACTTCTCCCGTTGAAATTTGTCGAGTGCGTCCTGCGCGTTATACGCGCTGACAGCCCGATATCCTTGCATCTCTAGGATCTCGCAGCTCAACCGCGCCAAGACCTCGTGATCGTCGACGAACAGAATAGCTTTCATAGCGCACCAAATTTATCCCGGGAGGAGAGTCACACTCCGGGTTATCTGATTGGTTTCGTCCCGAAGGAGAAAAGATGCCTGCTGAGTAGAAGAATTTCGCCTGCGTCTCATGGCTTTTCCACTCTGGTCAACATCAGGTCGGCAAAGGGCGCCCACTGTCCCGCTTTATTCTTCTGCTCCATCAACCATTTCCACGTGCCTTGCGCCGGGTTCCACTGAAATGTCGTATGAAATGGCCCGTCCGGATATTCGAAGACGAAGCGAATCTCGTTACCATCGCGCGTACCGTAGCCCAACGTCTCCGAGAAGCGGCCTCCAAACACGTCCATCAGATGAAGGACTTATCGCTCGCTGACGTCGTCGTAGCCGAGATACCAGTCAGCCTCATAACGGTGCTCATCCTTGGGAGCGCTCGCGTCGGTCTGTTCGTGGATGCGTAGGAACTGATGGTTCAGCATCCATTCGGCCTGCACTTGATGGTGAGCCTGCTTCCCCATCACGGTGCCGTCCATCTTCCATCTACCGGCCAGATGATCGACGAGGTCGTCGTGCCAGGACGTTGGGGCTTGCGCGGCTGCGGCGGATGTCAGCAACCAAAAAGCAAGAGCCACCTGAATCGTGGCTCTTCCTGTTCGGATTAGCTGTCTCGGCAATGCCGTAACGCCCGCCACAAACCTCTAACGCTTCTTAGCCTTCTTCGGCGGAGCTTTCTTCGCGACTTTTTTCGCGGGAGCAGCCTTCTTCGCCGCCGGCTTCTTTATAACCGGCTTAGCTGCTTTTTTCTCCGGCTTCGGTGGGGCCTTCTTTGCGGCAGCTTTCGCCGGAGGCGCAGCCTTGGTAGCGGCTTTCGCCGGAGTGGGCTTCACCTCAGCTTTAGGTTGTACTGGGGGCGGCGGCGTTGGCGTTGCCGGAGCCGCTGGTGCTGCAGCTACCGCAGCGCCCTTGGGCTTGCGCCCGCGTTTCGCCGGGGTAGTCGCAGGTGTCTGGCCCTCGGTGCCCGCAGCAGCGGCAGCCGCAGCCTTGCCTCGGCCACGCTTTGGCGCTGGTGGTGGAGGCGGCGGAGGCGGCTCATAGGGCTTGAGGAAATTCACGATCTCATTATGCGAACGCAGTTTGCCATCGAGCAGGAGCAGGAACGCCTTCTCCGTGAGTTCTGGATACTCGGGGAGCTGCGGCGTAATCCGCATTTCCGCCATCTCGGGAAAGGGCAACTTCTCTTTTACCTGCCGCCACTTGCCAAAGAAATTCTTGATTTTCTGATCGACAGCTTGCTGGCGGGTGGTCAGCGTCAGGAACAGGATGTTTTCCGGCGTGGCCTGAGTCAGTATCCTCCACGCGCCTGACGGCATAGCCGCTTCCTTACTGGTCAGCTTTTTTGCCAGATCGTGGGCACCGCTCTCCAGGTGCTTCCATTTGTCGACAAAATCGCGTCGTGGAATCATGCGCTGGATATCAGACGTGTCCTTGTCGCCCATTTTCTTCGTAAGGAAATACATGGCGATCGGCCCGGTTTCGACCAGGTAACCGAGCTCGTTCATCTGCTGGCGCAACTTCACGACCTGTCCCACATCGCTGGAGTCGACCTTGGCCATCGTCCAGTGCGGATGCAGGATCTTCAGCCAGCCTTCCTTTTCCAGCGCACGCATGATGTGCACTGGGTCTTCCTCGTGCGCAACCTGCTCCAACTCGAAGCCGATCATGCGCTTGTTCAGGTACTCGATGTAGTTGTTCTCTTTGGCCGCGTCATAGCGAGCCTGGGTCCGCTCCTCGAGCGGCCAGTGGAATCGTGCGCTCAATCGTGTAGCACGCAGCAGGCGGATCGGCTCTTCCAGGAAGGCGTAGTTGTGCAGGATCCGCAGCACCTTCGCTTCGATGTCAGCTACGCCGTTGAAAGGATCCAGCAGCAAGCCACGCGAACCTGGATTCAACGACAGCGCCATAGCGTTGACGGTGAAGTCGCGGCGGCGCAGGTCCTCGTTGATGGTGGCCGACGTGACGACGGGCGCCTTGCCTGGCTTGTCATAGACCTCAGCACGGGTCATGTTCAGCTCGGCGCGAACGTTCCCCGGCATCAGCAACTGCAACACCCGGAGGTCCTCGTCGACGCCCTGCACCGAAATGCCGGTTTTATCCAGTTCTTTCTGTAACTTGAGAGGATTTCCCTGGATACTGAGGTCGATATCGCGAATGGGAAAGCCGGTGATGAGGTCGCGAATGGTTCCGCCGGTCAGGTAAAGATTCAAACCGGCGTGGCGGGCGATTTCTTGTACCAGATTCACACCATTCTGCTGATCCGGTGTGAGCCGGGTTTCCATGCTATAGATGTAGTCTGCCATCTAAATGTATGACTCTAAAGGCGAAACCCGAAGATAAACGGATCCAGGGTAGGAACGCCTCGACTGCTAGCTCGAATTTGTGTTCCCCGCCCTGAAGATGGGCGCGCTTTACATCCAATTACCAGCGAGCGCTTGTGGAAAACTGCAACTCGCTGTTACGACAGAACTTAGGGCAGGCTTGCACCTTGACCGCTGCAAAGCGAACAATAACACATGGTTGACGATTTGGCTACAGAGTAGCTTCTGAAGGGCATATTTCTAGTAAAAGTGCGACAATCGATGCTTACTCCCCGACCTGACACTAGTTATGGCCACCACCCACAAAAAGGTCATCGTCCGCAAGATGGACCGCGACAGCGTCAATGGTTATGTCGCGGCGGTGTTCGTGTCAGAGGGAAAGCTGGAACTGATGAACACGGCCGGCAACGTCGTCATGCTCGACCTGCGAGACGTAAAGGGCGTCTACTTCGTGCGCGAGTTCGGCGACACTGAGACGTTAACGCGCAAGACCTTCGCATCGCGACCTCGTATGGAAGGCCTCTGGGTGCGCCTGCGCTTCCGCGATAACGAGGTCATCGAAGGCATGATGCCGAACGATCTGCTTCAGGACGGAGGCGAGGGATTTTCAATCATCCCGCCGGACCCCCAGTCGAACACGCAACGAATTTTCGTCCCGCGGTCGGCACTGGCGGAGATGACCGTGATCGGTGTGATCGGAGAGAAGTCTGGACGCCGCGGACGCCGTCCAGAAGACACGCGCCAGGTACCGATGTTTCAGTGAACCAGTTCAGTCCAGACGAGACACGGAGGTACCGAGGTCTTCGAATATGCTTCGCCGGTGCCCATGGTCCCGCGATTTCCGAGATCAGGGTAGATGACCATCTAACCTGTTGAGAGATCATGAAACTTTCCGACATCGCCTCCGCCCTTAACGCCAGCTTGGAGAACGCGGACGGCAACACTGAAATCACTGGCGTCGCGGGCATTGAAGAAGCTAAAGCCGGACACATCACCTTCGTCGCCAACCCAAAATACGCCGCGATTGCCAAGACGACCCCGGCTTCGGCCGTGATCGTCTCCGAGGATTTCCCTGCGATCTCAGCCGGCATGCTTCGCAGCAAAAATCCTTACTTCGCCTTTGCTCGCGCCATTGACCTGTTCTACAAGCGGCCTGCCTACGCGCCCGGAATCCATCCCACAGCCGTTATCGCTCCGACGGCACGTATTGGCAAGAACGCGCATGTCGGCGCCTATGTTGTCGTCGAAGATGAGGTTGTGATTGGTGATGATGCCGTTGTGCTTCCTCATGTTGTGATCTATCGCGGAGCCCGCATCGGCGACGCCTTCTTCGCCCACGCACACTCGATCGTTCGTGAGTTCTGCGTGGTGGGTAACAACGTGGTCCTGCAGAACGGCGTCATCGTCGGCTGCGATGGATTCGGTTTTGCCCGTGACGGCGATCATTGGGAGAAGATCACGCAATCCGGACCGACTGTGATTGAAGACAACGTCGAGGTGCAGGCGAACTCCACGATCGATCGCGCCAGCGTTGGCGAAACCCGCATCTCACGCGGTGCCAAGATCGACAACCTGGTACAGGTGGGACACGGCTCGGCTGTCGGCGAAAACACTCTGCTCTGCTCGCAGGTGGGACTGGCGGGATCTACAGTTGTCGGCAAGAATGTGATTCTCGCGGGCCAGGTTGGGGTGGCAGGACACTGCAATATTGGCGATGGCGTGATCGTCACCGCTCAAAGCGGCACGCACGGAGACATTCCCGCCGGCTCGATGGTGAGCGGCTCGCCGGCTTTCGATCACAAACAGTGGTTGCGTGCGGTCGGTATCTTCAGTAAGCTGCCGGAACTTGCTAAAACATTGCGCGCTGCGGCTTCGAAGCAGGACAGCAGCAAGGCCCAAAAAGGCTGAACCAGGCTCATTAAGAAAATTCTCGTTATTTGTCCCAAATTAAGTTACCCAAGCAACCAAAGCTGCTTCTAATTGCATAATGAACGAAGAAGTGTCTAATACAACGACGCAAGCGCCATTTGGTCCGCAGGCCGTCCCCGACAAACCCATTCGGGTGCTGCTGCTGGACGATCGCGAGGAGAACCTGGTTCTGCGCTCCGCGATTCTTCGGCAGAAGGGGTACTCCGTCGTCACCTCCAGTTCCATCGAAGAAGCCGAGTCGAAGATCCAGGCCATTGACATTGCCGTACTCGACTACCATCTGGGCGCCGGTAAGTTCGGAACCGACGTCGCTGAGACCCTTCGTCGTAAACGCCCGCAGGTCCCCATCATCATTTTGTCCGCGACACTGGAGCGCAAGTTCGGCGGTATCGCCGACATGCATCTGCTGAAGGGCTACAGCTCGGTGGACGACCTCGTCAATGCCCTGCGCAGCTTCGAAGCGAAGAAGCGCGGCCGTCCGGTTGTCGTCGATGCGCGTGACTTCTACTATTCGCGGATTTCGATGGCAATGGGCGACGACATCGTGCTCGAGATCTTGGACCCCGAGGGTGATTGGCAATACGTGAACGATTACTTCGCTTCGATGAACGGGCACAAGCGAACCTGGTTCGTCGGCAAGAACCTCTTCGAGCAGTTTCCTCAACTCGGGGACGAATGGCGCGAAATCCTTCGCACCGTCGTCGAAACTCGCGAAACCTACATCGATCGCCGCGGTTTCCGTGGAACGTCACACCTGCCACAGAAAAGTCCGCACTGGACGTGGAACGTGCTCATCTTTCCCATCAAACTGCACGATGACCGCGACGGGGCTGTGCTAACCGCACGCCTGATCGAGAAAAAATAAAGGCATGTTTCACCACGGAGGCACGGAGAACGCAGATAGGACTCTGTGGTTCGCCATCTTAGATTGTCGGTTTTCGATTGTCCGGCAGTGCGCTCGCGATGGATTCCCTTACCGCTCGCATCAACGTATCGCGATCCGTGAAGTTCTTCGGATCAATCGCCGCATGAAAGACAACCGTCGTTGTGCCGGGGTGCAAGGCGAATCGTGTCTTAGGCCAGCTCTCGAACGTTCCTAATAATGTCACAGGAATCACCGGCATCCCTGAGTCCATCGCCAGGTGAAATGGACCCTTCTTGAATGGCATGAGGCGACCATCGGCTGAGCGCGTTCCCTCGGGATAAATGACCATATGAAGGCCCTTGGCCATGACGCGTCTTGCTGCATTCACGCTCTCAATAGCCGATTCACGGTCGGCACGATCTACAGGCACCAGGTCTGCCAGACGCATTCCCGTGCCCAGGATCGGCGTGCGAAACAGTTCCTTCTTCACCAGCACCGAGCAGCGTCCGGGGATGCTGGGAATGAGTATCGGCGGGTCGAGATTGGACACGTGATTGGACATGAAGATGTAGCACTGGCCCGGGCGCAAATTCTCCAGGCCCGTGAGTACGATCTTCACGCCCGCCATGCGTACGCCGGAAATCGCCAGACCCGTCGCTACTCTGTAAAGAGGCTTGATGTTTCCAGTGACGACGGCATAGAGCACCAGCCATGGTCCGACAATCAGGATGGAAATACCCCAGAAAGCCAGCAGCAGGATCGCACGGATCAATGCGCGCTCCCGGCTTCATCATCGCCATGAATCCAGGCCAAGCGATGGGCCCTCTGTGCAGCACTTACGCTCGGCAGATCACGAAGTTCGTAATTCAGCGTCTCGCGTGTGCCAAGCCGAACGTCGACTTCACGCCGGCTGTGACGATACTCGAGTTGCAGATGGACAACAGTTCCAGGCCCCAGCCGGGATAGTTCATCATCAAGATAAGCGTCCGCCGGATTGCCATTCACCGCTACAACGCGATCACCGACCTTGATGCCTGCGCGTTGTGCCTCGCCATTCGGATCGACCCGTACCACCTCAGGCTGACCGCCCAGATTGGCTGTGGTGCTGAACCCTGCGCTCGCCACTTGCACCGGCTTTTGTACCACATGCAGTCCGACGAACTGGAAGAAGTCGTCGTACGGAATCTCCTTCACCCCGGCAACATAGCCCTGGAAAAACGGCGCAAAGCTCTCGCCGGCAATCGTCTCCGCGGCTTCTTCGACACCAGCCGAGTCCGGGAAATACCGATGCTGTTTGGCATAGTGATCGTTCATCCAGTGAAAGAGATCGCGCAGAGACTTGGTGTCGTTGGTGAGTTGGCGAATACGCAGGTCGAGTATGATCCCGAGAATTTCGCCTTTGTTGTAATAGCTGATGCTGCGCTCCGATGAGCGGTAGAACGGCATACCCTCGAACCAGGCGTCGAGGCTCGACTCTTCCGCCGACTGCCATGAGTGCGCCGGCCTGCTTTGCAGTTCTGTGATCTGCTCCGAGATGCCGGCCAGATACTGCTGCTCGTTGGCTATTCCCGCTCGGACCAGCATCAAGTCTCCGACTGTGCTGGTCACACCTTCGCTGAACCACAACGCGCGTGTATCCATCTCGGCCTGGTAGTTAATGGGCTCCAGCGATTGCGGCCGAATCCGCTTCACGTTCCACAGGTGGAAAAACTCATGCGCAGTCACGTCCGCAACAGGCATGTAGTCGGACCGGAGCCGCTCTGCGTTGACATCGATCGCCGTTCCGTAGGCGTGTTCCATACCGCCGCCCGCCGGTCCTCGTGGCAAGTGATAGAGAAACGTGTACTCGTCGAAGGGGCGATCCTGCATCCAATCGACCTCCGCATGCGTAATTTGCTTAAGGACGGCGTCGATCTTCGCCATATCGTAGTCGGCAGGATTGCCATGTACGACAACGTGGTAGGTCGCTCCGTCCTGCTGGAAGGAAGACTGCTGAAAGATGCCGACCTCGGCCGGGACTGTCGACTAGTTCGTCGTAATTTTTCGCGATGCCAACGGCTTCATCTACTTTGCCGGCGGGCGCGCCGCCCAGCACATGAACATCTCGCAGCTCCCACGTTGTGGGAACATCGAGCAATCGTATGCTCACCGGCTCTGACCTTAGCGCAGGTGAGTACATCAGCACCATCGCCCAATTGAAGAAACCATGATCGGCATCCAATGAAGAACCGAACGGCCCCCCAGTGGCGAGGTGGATATCGTAGGCAACGACCACGCATCCGGCCGGTGCTGTGATCTCCCACTCGCTGGTCTTGGTATTTCTTACCGCGGTGGGGCTTCCTGTCGAGTCCTGGGCCGTGACTTTCTCAATGTTTTCCGCAAAGTCGCGCACTTGATAAAGAGCGTTCCACACCGGCATGTTTAAAGAGCGTACGCCACTACCCTCGCGCAGCCGGACACTGACGTGAGCAACATGGTTGGCCGAGTCGGCCAGCGAAACGAAGTACTCGGTCGGCGCAGGCTTGGGATTGATCGGCGACGAACAGGTGACTGGGGTTGAGGCGTACGCAGCAGTGGCAAATAACAAAGCTGCGATGAAAACTCGGTCGGCAGAACGAAGAACGCTGCGAAGGAGACTCACGCTGTGGTCGTCACCTCGTGGAGCGATTTGAGCTTCTGGGGCAATTTCTCGTATATCCCGCCAAAGCCTCCGTTCGACAGAATCGCAACGACATCCCCGTTCCGCAATTCGGGCGCAATCGCTTCTACGATCGCATCGGCGCTGGCTAAAAGGCGCGCCGGCCGGCCGTTGTTATTCAGATCAGCGACGACTGCAACCGGGTCGAGTCTTTCGTTCAGCGGTATCGCCTCAGACTTGAAAACGTCGGCCACGACCACCTGGTCGGCAATGCTTAGGCTTTGAGCCAATTCGTGCTGAAACACAGCGCGTCGCAGGGTATTAGAACGCGGCTCAAGAATCGCCCACAACCGGCGCCCCTGATAGCGAGTGCGAACGGCCTTTAGCGTCTGGGCAATCGCAGTCGGGTGGTGCGCGAAGTCGTCGATGATCGTGATGCCATACATCTCTGCTTTCACTTCCAGACGTCGCTTCACACTACGAAACGCTCGCAAAGCGGCGCTGATCGTGGATCTGTCGATACCGTAATTCGAGGCTATGGCAGCAGCGGCGGTCGCGTTCAGCACGTTGTATTCGCCGGCCAGAGAGAACTCAAACTCCGCCCACGTTTCACCATTACGAAGTACCTTCCAGCGAGTACCCTCAGGCGAATAGTTGATGTCGACGATGCGCCACGCAGACCCTTCAGCAAATCCGTATCGTTCGACGCGGCACAACGCGCGGCTCGAACACTCGTCGACGTTGGAATGGCCGTCCCACGCAACCAGCAGTCCGCGCTGCGGAATCAGGTTCACCAGTCGCTTGAACGCCGTCTTTACCTCTTCGAGATCTTTGTAGATGTCGGCATGATCGAATTCAACGGACGTAAGCACCACGGCGTCGGGAAAATAGTGCAGGAACTTCGGTCCCTTGTCGAAGAAAGCCGTGTCGTACTCATCGCCTTCGAGGATGAATTCGCGTCCTGAGCCGAGTCCGAAGGAACTTCCGAAATTCTCCGGAATGCCGCCGATCAGAAAACTTGGCGCGCGTCCGGCGTGATGAAAGATCCAGGCCAACATCGACGTCGTCGTCGTTTTGCCATGCGTTCCGGCTACAACCAGACGCTCTCTGTCGATCAGGAACTCGTCATGCAGGACCTGCGCCATCGACTGAAACGGCAGGCGCTGGTCCAGCACGTACTCGAGTTCGACATTGCCGCGCGAGATCGCATTCCCAACAATGACGAGATCGGGGCGGGGCTCGAGATTCGCCGCGCCGAAGGGCTGAGCGACCGGAATGCTCAGAGACGCCAGAAAGTCCGACATTGGCGGATATGCCGCAGCGTCGGACCCCGTTACCTTATGGCCAATCTGCTTCAGCATCCCGGCCAAAGAAGCCATCGCGGTGCCGCAGATGCCGATAAGGTGTATGTGTTTGGTTTTCGCCAACCGTAAATCCTTAAGCTACTGGTGCGCCGCTGAGCGAACCTGCACTGCGGCGTCAAAGCCAAAGACGACATCTTCCCCTGCTGACAAACTCGCATGCACACCGAACGGGAGCGTCAACGCCCCGCTCGATACATGTCCGGACTTCAATCCGAAAACAACCGGCACCTTGATGTCGTCGAGCACTCGCATGATGACCTGTTGCAGCGTGTAGTCCAAGGCTCCGGGCTCATTGCAGTCGATCATCTCACCGAAGAGGATGCCTTTCACCCCGTCGAATTTTCTCGCCAGCTTCAACTGCACCAGCATGCGATCAATCCGATATGGCCTCTCGGCCCGATCCTCGATGAACAGAAGGGTACCCTCGGTGCGTATCTCATATGGAGTGCCGAGCGAGGCGACCAGCAGCGACAGGCACCCGCCATACAGGGCACCTCGGACGTCACCGGGACGCAATACCTGCAACTCTGCCGCGCTGAATTTTCGCTTCCATGACTCGCCCAAAGACACTGCCGCCTGCCAGTTCGCCTCGTCAACGCCGCCTCCGCTGCGAGCAAAATCACCCGCGACCATCGGACCATGAAACGTCACCATGCCCGTTGTGTCAGCAATGTACGTCAGCAGGGACGTCACGTCACTACAGCCAACGAATATCTTAGGATTCGCGCGAATCAGTTCGAGGTCGAGACGCGGCAGAAGATAATTGCACCCATATCCGCCGCGTGCGCAGAGAATCGCCTTCACCTCCGGACGCGAAAACATCTCATGCAGCTCACGCACCCGCCTCTCGACCGATCCGCCGAAGTACAACTCGCGGTCAAAGATCGACGGCAGGTAGAACGGCTTGTACCCCAGCCGTAACAGATGGGCGCAACCCGCTTCAAATTCGTCGCGGCGAAAGCCACTCGATGGAGCAATGATGCCGACGGTATCGCCGGACTGCAGCGCCGCCGGACGGACGCGTTCTGGCTGGGAGAAGGTGGCCATGAGGAACGCTTATCTTAAATGAAAAACTCACCCCGGCAGAGTAGCGTCGCGGGTCCGGTGAGGAACACTTCGCGCTCCCATTCCACGGACTGGATGCCACCCAGCGTGTGTATCCGAACCGGTGATTTCGCTTTTCCGCCGTGAATCGATGCTACGGCGGCGGCGCAGGAGCCCGTCCCTGACGACATCGTCTCACCTACGCCCCGTTCGCAGAAACGCACATCGATCTCGCCCGGGTTCAGAACCTTCACGAACTCGACGTTCATGCCGTGCTTAAAGTCGTGGTGCTTCGAGATCTGCTCAGCCACAGTCTGCCAGCCGAGTTCGAACTCCGGCACGAATACCACGTAATGCGGATTGCCCATCGAAACCGGCGTGCCGGTAACTTCGCCGTAGGCGACCTTGATGGGAAATGGATCGCCCACCTCAGGCTCGCCCATGGAACTGCGAAACTCGAAATTATTGCCGTCGCGCGCCTTCAACTCGCAGCTCTTCAGGCCAGCGCCCGTGCGGATCGCTACTGAACTTTGCTGGTGTTCGCTGCAAAACCAGGCCGCGACGCAACGCGTCCCGTTGCCCGATATCTCTGCCTCAGAACCGTCCGCATTCAGCAACCGTACACGGAGGTCAGCGTCAGAGGCGGGTAACACCCATTCAACGCCATCAGCGCCCACGCCAGTGTGTCGATCGCATATACGGCGGGTGAACGCGTGAATATCCTGCGGTGCATGCGCGAAATCGATGATGAGGAAGTCGTTGCCGCAGGCAACTGCTTTGATGAAAGGGATGCTGGCCATAACCGGTGTACTGCGCGGATTGTAGCAAAGCCGCATGAGTTCCAGCAGTGCCCGAGCTCACTTCGAATCGGCAACTTTCGGCCTGTACACGGTGCAACTGGCTTGGGCCGGTGCTGACACGGTAATCAGTTCGGTGAACTGGTCGCGATGCTGATTGATCGCAGCCCATACCGGGTCTCCCGTGCATGCGACAGCGAAATCTGCGTGATGCGCCGGATCGAGCAGCGCAATCTCCCAGTCGGGGTGTTCGGCCTCCGAGATGACGTGCCGCAGAGGAATGCCCGCCAGTCGCAGCGCTCCGGCATGCTCTGCCTCGTACATCAGCAACGTCGCGGACGGAGGCAGTTGCACCAGAACACCGGCCAGCCCCTGCTCCATCGAATTTCGATCGCGCGAGTTGACCTGGGCCTCCCGTAGCGTGAGCGGAGACTCGGCGTACGCGGAGATATAGCTGGCAGCGACAATCGCCGCTACAAGCACAATGGTCGCTGTTCGGACCTTGGCGCTTGCGCTTTGCACCAATCCCGTCGCCGCGAGTGCCGGGAAAACCGCGAACACCGGCAGCAATTCCAGTCCGTAGCGTACGTTGTAGTACGAGAACGGATACCACGCAGGGATGTAGATCGGCACATTGCCATAGGCAATCGAGAGCGAGTAGAAGGTTAGCGGCAGCCACAGCAACAGCAGAAATCCGTACCGGCGAAACCGCCACACGGCGATGGCAGTGCCGAGTAACGCCAGTACCAGCAAGAAGTGACCCCAGAAGGCGCTACCCATGTTGAGCTGCGCAGACTTAAGAAAATACAGTCCGGCAGTGAACGGATGATCCTGCCCCGGATAAGGCGGCGCTCCCTTCGCGGTGGTGCGCATGGCTATGGCCTTCGCCGAGTACGGCCCATTGATGAAGTCGAGGGCATTCCCCGAAACCGCCCACGTGTAAACCAGCCAATAGACCGGCACCAACCCGTTAAGGAACAACACTTCCACGAACGACTTCGCCAGCGTGCGGCGCTGACGGGCATCCTGCATGCGACGATACAAAACCAAGAAGAGCCATGTCAGCACCGGAATGAAGATCGCCGCCGAGAACCAGCCGTCGTAACGAGTGAGCGCTCCGCCATAAAGCATGATTCCGCAATACTCGAGTGAGCGCTTTGGCGTGAGCTGCGTTCCCTGCCCCCCACCATCCGGATGTGGCGGATACGTTGCGCGGAGGAACTCGTCGAGGTAAACCAGCGACCAGATAAAGAACGCGAGGAATATCGGCTCGTTCATCGCCGTGGTCTGCATGTAGAGCAGGTTAGGATTGAGGGAGTAAATCAGGGCCGCAACATAGCCAGCGAGGTGACCGGCCCGCGCTCGCACCAGGCGATAGATGCCCAGCGTACCAAGTACATAGGCCACCATGCCGGGGATGGCACCGGCAATCCCGCTCTGCCACAGCGTGTTGACCCACACGAAGGGCAGCATGGCGATGTGTTGCAGCGGAAGCCACACGGTGCCGAGCTGACCGTAGGACTGTATGGGATGACGATTGTCGACGACCCGGCGAGCGATGTTCAAATGAGCGACTGCATCGCCGTACAGAAGGAGTTGCTGCTTGGCGTAGTAGTACAGCAGCGCACTGATCGAGATCACCGCCAGCAGCAGGGTGAAGCGCGCTTCGGAGCGCTGCTGCGTATAACGAATATCGAGAGCAGCACGATCAGCACGCTTCACGAAAGCAGTCGCCTCTCAGTCCAGGTGCGTCAGTTCGCGGAAAGTGGCGAAGCGGGCATCAATCTCTTCGCGCGTCAGCGACTGCAGGCGTTCCGTGCCAAAGCGTTCGACCGCGAACGATCCCATGACGCTGCCGTAAAACATAGCGTGACGCAGCACGCGACGGCTGATCTCGCCCTGCGAGGCCAGATAGCCCATGAAGCCACCGGCGAAGCTGTCGCCTGCTCCGGTGGGATCGCGTACCTCATCAATCGGCATGGCGGGAGCGCGGAAAGGATGATCGCCGGCTCCAAATTCATGGTCGCGGAAGAAGATGGTCGCACCGTATTCTCCGTGCTTAATCACCAGCGCTCGCGGTCCCAGCTCCATCACCTTGCGAGCGGCGCGTGGCAGGCTGGTCTCGTCGGCCAGCATCTTGGCTTCACCATCGTTGATCAGCAGAATATCGACGCCCTTCAGCGTCTTGTCCAGGTTCTCGCGATGGCCGCTGATCCAGTAGTTCATGGTGTCCCCACCGACCATCTTCACCTTCTGCATGTTGTCGCGCACACGCTTCTGCAGTACGGGGTCGATATTAGCGAGGAACAGATAGTCGGAGTTGTTGTACTCGTCAGGAATCGAAGGCTGAAAAGTCTCGAAGACGTTCAGTTCGGTGTTCAGGGTCTTAGCCTCATTGACGTTCTCGCCGTACTCGCCGGTCCAGTGAAAGGTCTTCCCTTTCGCGTGCTGGATGCCTCGCGTGTCGACCCCGCGCTTCTTCATCACATCTTCATTCTCCGCGCTAAAGTCCTCGCCGACGACGGCAACCACGCGTACATCGGTGAAGTAGCTGGCGGAAAGTGAGAAGTATGTGGCCGCGCCCCCCAGAATCTTCTGGCGCTCGCCGTACGGAGTCTTCAAGGTATCGAATGCAACCGAACCAACGACAAGAATGGACAAGGCCTATGCTCCCGCTTTCTGTTCGGAATCGAAATATTTGCCGACGAGCAGCCGTAGCCGCTCCAGCGTGGCCGCCGGGACTGCGCTCTTCTGCGTGATGATGGCGTTCTTCAACGCCGACCCGCATTTGCAGGAGCGCGTCTTCGGCATCGCCGCAACGGCATGACGAACAACACTGCAGGCGTTTTCGGCATTCTTTACCAGCACACCGATAATCTGCTCCACCGTCACGGCATCGTGCTCTTCGTGCCAGCAATCGTAATCAGTGACCATGGCAACCGTGGCGTAGCAGATTTCGGCTTCGCGCGCCAGGCGCGCCTCGGTGAGATTGGTCATCCCGATAACATCAAGACCCCAGCTGCGATACAGGTTCGATTCCGCTTTGGTCGAGAACTGTGGGCCTTCCATATTGAGGTAGGCGCCGCCCGCCTTCGCATTCACACCTGCGCGTCCACATGCGTCGAACGCGACCTTGCCCAGGTCACCACAAACCGGATCGGCTAGACCGACATGAGCCACAATACCGTCGCTGAAGAACGTGTCGATCCGATGCCGCGTACGATCGATGAACTGGTCAGGGATGACGAAGTCCAGCGGATGATGCTCTTCCTTGAGCGAGCCGACGGCCGACAGCGACAGGATGCGCTCCACACCAAGCTGCTTCATGCCATGAACATTGGCGCGATAGTTGATCTCGGTGGGTGAGAAGCGATGTCCGTTGCCGTGGCGCGACAGGAATGCGACCTTGCGGCCTTCGAGCGTGCCCAGCATGTAGGGATCCGATGGCTTGCCAAACGGCGTATCCAGTGAAACCTGTTGAACGTCACTGAAGCCCGGCATGGTGTACAGACCGCTGCCGCCAATGATGCCAATCTCTGCCTGCTGCAACTAAAGCTCCTGGAATGTAGTGTGCAAACTCACGATTATACAGGCAGCGCGGAAAGCAAACGGCGCGCTCGAGGCGCGCCGCGTAATTAAAAATCTGACGGGATTATCGCAGCAGCGCCGCCATTCCCTGCGCATTCTGGGTCAGGCCCAGCGACCAGTTCACCGCGTTGATGAAGAAGTTCGGGAACAATCCGATCCCAACCGTTCCGGCCGCTGTGATCGTCAACGCTAATGTCATCGCCGGACGCAAGCGGACAGGGTCGGCTTCGACCGGTTGACGCATCAGCATCGCATTAGCAATGCGCATGTAGTAGTACAGGCCGATGACGGCGTACAACACTGCGACTGCCGCCAGGGTGTAGTGCCCAGTCTGAATCAGGCTGAGGAAGATGAAGTACTTGCCCCAGAAGCCAGCCAGCGGCGGAATGCCCGCCAGCGACAACAGGAAAAGCAGCATCAGCATTGCTTCTGTCGGTGCCTTGAAGAAGAGGCCGGCAATGTCGTCGATCTCATCCCCAATAATGTTGCGGCGACGTAGCGAGGTGATCACGGCGAACGCGCCCAGGTTCATGAAGGTGTAGACCAGCAGGTACAGAAGGATCGCCATGATGCCGGTCGAATTGTTGGTACCGTCACTGGCGACCAGACCGAGCAGCATGTAGCCTACGTGCGCGATTGATGAGTACGCCAGCAGCCGCTTCAGGTTGGTCTGTGTCATGGCCGCGAGATTGCCGCCGGTCATGGTCGCGATGGAGACAAACACCAGCAGCGGCACATACATCGACCGCAACGGGTACAGAGCGAAGAGGAAGATGCGGAGCAACATTGCCCATCCCGCAGCCTTTACGGCAACGGACATGAAGCCGGTAACGCTAGTGGGCGCGCCTTCGTAGGCGTCGGGTGCCCACTGATGGAACGGGACGGCTGCGATCTTAAAGAGCAGCCCTGTCGTCGTCGTCAGCAACGCGAAAATCACGATCGGATCGTTGGGGCGGGTCGCCAAAACCTGCTGTAAGCCTTCGGCGATTTTCCCCAGGTTGGTGCTGCCTGTCAGACCGTAAAACAAGGACAATCCGTAAGCGAAGATACCGGACGAGAACGCGCCCAGCAGCAGATATTTCAGGGCAGCTTCATTGGAGCGTTTGTCGCGACGGAGAAACCCGACGAGCACGTACGTCGAGATGGCCATAAGTTCAAGGCCAATGAACAGCAGCACGATATCGAAGCCGGATGCCATGCACATCATGCCGATGACCGCAAACAGCATCAGCGCATAAAACTCGCCGTGATTTTCCTGCTCGATTTCCAGGTACCGGATTGAGATGAGAACCGCAATGGCGGCACCGGCGAGAAATAAGTAAGAGAAATAGATGGCAAACGGATCGATAACCAGCGTTCCCATGAAGCCAGTGCCGGCGAAGGCGAGATGCTGCGACTGCGCTACGTGATAAGCCCATTGGAGCTTGCCCACCGCAGCGGCGGAGAATGCAATGCCAGCCAGCGCAATGAAGGCGTTCGCGCGCTTCCATTGTTTGGGCAGGAACAGATCGATCAGCAGGATGCCCAGCGCGAACAGCGTCAGCAGAAGCATTGGCAGCGCGAGCAGGTAATCCGTGGCCGAAAAGAATTGTGTGAGCGGGGTGGTCACAAGATCCTCAGTTGGTAATGGCCGCAACGATGGTTGTCTGACTCATCGCGGCAAACATTTTCGAGTTGTCATCCTGAGCAGCGACGACTTTGTTCTGGTCGTCATTGCCGAATGATCTGCGGTCTGTCGTATTCGAAGGAGCTGTGTTTGGGCTCTCTACCGCAGGCTGAACAGCAGGGCTGAACCCATGTTCCATTGATGGCACATTGGCCGGTTGCGTAGCTAACACCGGCTTGTTCGGGTTCAGGCCCGGATAATCGGGCCGAACCGTCGCTACCAGGTTGTTCACCGGGGTGGAGAGAATCTGGAAGAACGGCTTGGGATACAGGCCGATCCAGAAAGCGATCAGGACCAGCGGAACGAACGTCGCCAGTTCGCGTCCGGAGAGATCGAGCAGCTTTTCGTTCTTGGGATTCTCGACCTTGCCAAAGAACACGCGCTGATAGAGCCACAGCAAATACGCCGCGGCCAGGATCACGCCCGGCACCGCCCACGCGGCCCAGATTTTGTTCTCCATGAATGTACCTTGGAGAATCGTGAACTCGCCGACGAAGCCGTTCAGCAGCGGCAGGCCCATCGACGACATAAACATGATCAGGGTAATGGTCGCGTACACCGGCATGACGTTCGAGATGCCGCCGTATTCCGAGATCTCGCGCGTGTGGCGCCGTTCGTACAGGATGCCGACGATCAAGAACAGTGCGCCAGTGGAGATTCCGTGGTTGATCTGCTGCAGCACCGAACCGCTCAGCCCCAACGGGCTGAGAGCGAAGATCCCCAGGGTGCAGAAGCCAAGATGGCTGACCGACGAGTAGGCCACCAGCTTTTTCATGTCCTTCTGTATCAGCGAGACCAGCGCGCCATAAATGATGCCGATCAGCGACAGCGTGATCATCAACTGGCGTACCCACGGTGTCATCGCGACTGCCGGGAAGAATGGCAGCGAGAAGCGAATCATGCCGTAAGTTCCCATCTTCAGCAGAACGCCGGCCAGGATGACCGAGCCCGCAGTGGGCGCCTCGACGTGCGCGTCGGGCAGCCAGGTGTGGAACGGGAACATCGGCACCTTGATCGCGAAGCCGAGAAAGAAGGCGAAGAACAACCAGATCGCCGCGTGGCCGCCGATCTTCGGCGCCGTCGCGTAAAGGTCGGGCAAGTAGAAGGTGTAAACGCCGGTCAGCGTGTGGTGATGGAAGTAAAGGAACAGGATGCCCAGCAGCATCAGCACCGAGCCAAACAGGGTGTACAGGAAGAACTTGATCGCCGCATAGAGCTTGCGCGGTCCGCCCCAGATGCCGATCAGCAGATACATCGGCACCAGCATGGCCTCCCAGAAAACAAAGAAGAGGAACATGTCGTTGGCCATGAAGACGCCAAGCATGCCGGTCTGCAGCACCAGGAACCAGATGTAGTATTCCTTCACCCGCTCCTGGATGGCGTTCCACGACGACAGGATCGAGATGGCGCCGAGCAGGGTGGTCAGCATGATCAGCAGGAATGAAATGCCGTCGATGCCGAGGACGTAGCCGGAGCCGATGGTCGGGATCCAGTTGTTGGGCGAGCCTTCGACAAATTGAAAGCCGGCGCGCTCCTTCAGTGCCCAGAACCAGGGGATCAATGGCAATGAAACCGCGAAGCCGAGGAAGGCGAAAACGTTAGCGATCCAGCGGATCGCGTCCTTGTTCTCCTTCGGCACCAGCAATAGGAGAAGTGCTCCCACCAGCGGCGTGAATAAAACGATCGAAAGAATGTGGTTATACATTATTGAAATCCAGCAATTAGCAATTAGCCGTTAGCAACTAGCTAAATCAAAATCGGGTGTCATCCTGAGCGCAGGCGCGCTTTTCGCGCCGCAAGCGTACCCCGGGCTTCCGCCCGGGCTAATCACTTCCGCCCTTGGGGCTCAAGACCCAGTCTCACTCTCAAAGAACGTTCGGTCACATCGGACCGCACTGACAACCGACAACTGTTCCTTCACCACTTCACGACGTAATAGAAAACGAAACCAACCAAACCCGCCACCATGACTAGCGCATACCACTGCACCAGGCCCCACTGCACCAGGCGCACCGGATACGACGCCAACCGCGTCACAACGGCCACACCATTGACGAAGAGGCCGTCGATAATCCACTTGTCCCACAGGTTCGACACGGTTCCGGCCATACGCGTGATCCAGCCTGCGCCGTTGACCGTACCGTCAATCACGTCGGCATCGAACTTCCACAAGCCTTCGCCGAGACCCATCACGCCTAGTCGCACGTCGCCAACTTTCTTGCGGCCGGTGAATACCCAGTCGTAGATTTCGTCGACGTACCACTTGTGGAACAGCGTCGTGTAGAACGCAGGAGCGGCTTCCTGGATCGGCTCCTTGTAGCCCTTGTCGGCCTTCTTGTACGCCCGCTGGGCGAGCCACCATCCCAGGATGGCCGCGGCGATGGAGGCTGACATCAGCACATACTCCGTGGGATTGGTGTGCTCTACCTGCTTCTCTCCGGCGGCCACTTGCGCGGCGTCGCCTTCGTGTTCAAGCACAACCGCTTCCTTCGCGAACACCGGCTCTAGGAACTTGCCAAAACGATCCGATCCGCCGAGGCTGTGAGGCATGCCAAGCAGCCCCGCGCCGATCGAGCAGATCGCCAGGATCACCAGCGGCACCGTCATGGTCTTGGGCGATTCGTGAATGTGGTGCTCGACTTCATGACTCATACGCGGCTTGCCAAAGAACGTCAGATAAATAAGCCGGAACATGTAGAACGATGTCAGCAGCGCGGTGAAGAATCCGATGTACCACAGGTAGCGAAACGCGCCGCCTTCGCGCGACCAGGTCTCCCAAAGAATGGCGTCCTTGGAGAAGAACCCGGCAAAGCCCGGAATGCCGGAGATCGCCAGCGTCGCCACCAACATGGTGCCGAAGGTGGTCTTGATCTTCCCGCGCAGATTGCCCATGAACTGCATCTCCTGCTCGCCGCTCATGGAGTGGATCACTGATCCGGCTCCGAGGAAGAGCAGCGCCTTGAAGAACGCGTGCGTGAAGACGTGGAAGACACCAGCGGCAAAGGCGCCAACACCGAGCGCCAGGAACATGTAGCCGAGTTGCGAAACCGTCGAATACGCCAGGACGCGCTTAATGTCGTTCTGCACCAGGGCGATGGAGGCCGCAAAGATGGCAGTCAGCGCGCCGACGATTGCAACGGTCTTCATCGCCGTGGGCGCGAGTACAAACAGCGCATTCGAGCGCGCGACCATGTAGACGCCGGCGGTAACCATCGTCGCTGCGTGGATCAGGGCCGAGACAGGGGTCGGACCTTCCATCGCATCGGGCAGCCAGACGTACAGAGGAAATTGTGCGGACTTGCCGCAAGCGCCGACGAACAGGCAAAGACAGGCAAATGTAATCACGGGATCGCCGATGGCGAACTGCCCGCTGCGGGCCAGATGATTGATGGCCGTGAACTGCACCGAACCGAAGTACCATGCGATACTCAGCAAGCCGAGAAGGAATCCGGCGTCGCCGACGCGATTCGTGATGAAAGCTTTATTGGCGGCGGTCGAAGCCGAGTGCCGCTGGAAGTAAAAACCGATCAGCAGGTACGAGCACAGGCCTACACCCTCCCAGCCGACAAACATCAGGGCATAGTTGTTGCCCAGGATCAGCGTCAGCATGGAGAACATGAATAAGTTCAGGTAGCCGAAGAAGCGGTAGTAGCCGCCTTCGTGCGCCATGTAGCCCATCGAGTAAATGTGGATGAGCATGCCCACGCCGGTGACAAAGAGCAGCCAAATCGAGGACAGCGGGTCGAGCAGGAAACCGGCATCGGCATTGAACTGCGCCGCACCCCCGTGCATGGGATAAGCCAGTGACGTGCTGCCGGTGCCCAGCCAGGTGAACAGGATTGTTTCGAAGGGTTTGCCGGGGCTAGCGGCTGAGTATCCGGTGTACTGCCAGACGGCGAGGCAGGCCCACACGAACGCCAACACAACCATACCGACGCAGACGCCGTTCACCGCCGACTTCGAAAGCTTGCGTCCGAAGAAGAACATGCAAGCCGCCCCGAAGACCGGGAACAGGGGAATCAACCAAATGTGCTCTAAGAAAAACATAGTAATTAGCCGTTAGCAATTAGCACTTAGCCAAACTGACCACTGGCAACTGGCCACTGGCTACTGCTTCTTCACCACTTCAACAAATCCACTTCGTCCACATTTACCGTCTCCTTGTTGCGGAAGAAGGCAATGATGATGCCCAGCCCGACGGCGGCTTCGGCCGCAGCATCGGTGATAACGAAGATGGAAAAAACTTGTCCGTGCAATCCGTACAGCCTCGAGAACGCAACCAGGTTCAGGTTCACGGCGTTCAGGATCAGCTCGATCGACATCAGGATGATGATCACGTTCCGGCGGGTCAGCACGCCGATGGTGCCAATGATGAACAGCGCCGCCGCAACAACCAGGTAATGCAATGTTGTGATCTCAGTCATAAGAAACTCGGCAATTAGCCGTTAGCAATTAGCAAAACCTTTGCCGGTTATAACCGGCCACTGACCACTAGCCACTGGCCACTGCTTCTCAAATCCTCTTCTTCGCCATGACTACAGCGCCTACGATGGCCACCAGCAGCAGCAGCGATGCAACCTCGAACGGCAGCATGTAATTGCCATAGAGCGCCAGTCCGATCTGCTGCGTGTTGTCGCCTTCGAGCCCGCGGAAGCTCTGCAGAAACGCGGCCGGAAATCCGCCGCGCCCGCTGCGCAGCACGAATGCCAGCAGGCCGCCCAACGCTAGCGCGGCGATTGTTCCGACCGCCCACTGCTTGTTGAACTGATATTCGCGAATGTTCTGTTCGAGGTTGATCAGCATGATTACGAACAAGAACAGCACCATGATTCCACCGGCGTAGAGGACGATCTGGACGCCAGCGACAAATGGGGCGTACAGCATGAGGTAAAAGCCGGCCAGCGAAAGCAGGGTCACAATGAGCGACAGCGCCGCGTGTACAGGATTGCGCCGGGTGATCACCGCGATCGCCGAAACGATGGCCATCACCGCGAGAAAGTAGAAGAAAAATGTTGTGGCAACTGGTGTCATAAAGTCAGCAATTAGCCCTTAGCAATTAGCAAAATCAAAACCGTAAGTTCGAATTCAGAAACCCTCGTCATAGACTGCAAAACTAACTGGCCACTGGTCACTGACCACTGGCCACTACTTCTCGTACCTCACCGGCTTCGGACCCTCTTCCAGCGCCTGCTGGTCCAGCACCATGCCGTCGCGGGTGTAGAGAGCCATCTCGAAGTCAGGCGTCAACTCCAGCGCGTCCGTCGAGCACGCCTCGGCGCACAGGCCGCAGAACAGGCAGCGGCTCAGGTCGTAGGTCCAGGTCACCGGGAATTTCCGCTTGCTCACCGGATCGCGGTCGCCCTTGATGACGATCAACTGCTCCGGGCAGGCTAGCGCGCACAGGTTGCAGACGATGCACTTGGAGTGACCTGATCCCTCATCCATGCGCAAACGCGGCTGTCCGCGAAAGCGTTCGGCAACTTTTGGCCGCTCCAGCGGATATTGCTCGGTGACAGCCTCGCTCGGGGCCTGGTAATTGAATGTGACCTTCAGACCCTTCACCAGATCAACTAGCAGGATCTTGCGAAGCAGCGGCGGCAGACTCATCGCAGCACCCCCAGAATCGCCGATGACATCTCGGGCAGCAGTCCTGCGATCGCGGTGGCAATCAATACCCCGAGTCCAGTCGGCAGCAGAACCTTCCAGCCGACTTTCATCAGCTGGTCGAAGCGGTAGCGCGGGAACGTACCGCGATACCAGATGTACAGGTACATGAAGAACGCGACTTTCGCGACGAACCAGAAGATGTCCTGCACGCGCTCGCGAACGCCGGGGGCAAAGAGCACCAGACCGACGACGCCAAGGAGCAATCCAAAGACTGCCAGGCCGACCGTCTGGATCTTCATTTGCGGAATTTTCGGCATACGCGCCGCGCCGAGCAGGCACAGGCCAGCAAGGCCCATCAGCGTCAGGCCTGGGACAAACGAGAACGCCACGTCCCACACTGTGCCACCCAGCCAGTTCGGGAAGGGCCGCATCCAGCCACCCAACCAGAGCGTGACCGCGATCGCCGAAACCGCTAGCATGGCCGCATATTCGGCCAGGAAAAAGAGCGACCAGCGGAAGCCGCTGTATTCGGTGTGAAAGCCGGCGACTAATTCGGACTCGGCTTCGGGCAAGTCAAAGGGAGCGCGATTGGTCTCGGCCACCATAGCAATGGCAAAAACCATGAAGGCGATAAAGCCCAAGCGGGAAGAATTTGAAGATGAACCAGGTATGCTGCGCCGCCTGTGCCTCGACAATGCCGATCATGCTCAGCGTGCCCGTGCCCGTCTGCAAACTGGTCATCATGACGGCGCAGACAATCGCCAGACCCATGGCAATTTCGTACGACACCATCTGCGCACTCGAGCGCAAGGAGCCCATCAGCGGGTAATGTGAGTTCGATGACCAGCCCGCCATGATGATGCCCAACACACCCAGCGACGAAACGCCGAGCATGAAGAGAATGCCGATGTTCATATCGGTCACGGCGTGGGTGCGTCCGAAGGGGACGACCAGGAACGTCGTGAAGGCCGTCATCGTGACGACGACCGGCGCGCTCCAGAACACCAACTTGTCGGCGTCGTGCGGAATGATGTCTTCCTTGATAAGCAGCTTCAGTGCGTCGGCGAAGGGCTGCAGCAATCCGTGCGGGCCGACGCGCATGGGACCGAGGCGGATCTGCATGTGCGCGAGAATCTTGCGCTCCAGCCAGTTCATCGCAATCACCGCCAGCGAAATGCCGATGGTGATGATCAGGATGTAGACGGTTGCCCAGAACATGCTGCCGGCTTCGCCAGGGGTGCCGGTTGAATGCAGGTATTTTGTGATCGCGTCAATCATGGCTTGGCACACACGGGTTCGTTTTGAAAGGGCGCCTCTTCGTTTTGAAAGGGCACGGCTTCAGCCGTGCCGCCGACGTCACCTTTGAATGGAGCGTCGCGAGAAAAAGCTGCGCCCATCGCGCGTTGTTGAAAAGAGCACGACGCTGCCAGGTAGAAGCAGTGACGAAGTACGTCTGTCCGTTATTGGTCGCGTGCTCGCGGGTCGGCTTCATGTCTGCTTTCCCTCAGGGGCTAAAGCCCTGCTTTTTCTTCGTCTTTGGCACGCCTGAAGGCGTGCCCTTTCAAAGCTCTTCACCGGTCCACCTCCCCCAGCACGATGTCGAGCGTGCCGATCACCGCGACGACATCGGCGATCAGCAGGCCCCGCACCATCTTGTCGAGGGCTTGCAGATTGACGTAGGACGGCGGACGCACGCGCAACCTGTAGGGCTGCGTCGAGCCGTCGCTAACGATGAAATATCCCAGCTCGCCTTTGGGAGCTTCGATCGAGTGATAAACCTCGCCGGCGGGCGGCTTGAGGATTTTGGGCACCTTGGCCATGATCGGACCAGCGGGAAGGCTATCCACCGCCTGGCGAATGATGCGTACCGATTGCCGCATCTCCGCGATGCGCACCAGGTACCGATCGTAGGTGTCGCCGTTCACGCCGGTGGGAATCTCGAAGTCAAAGTTCTTGTAGGCTTCGTACGGTTGTGCTTTGCGCAGGTCCCACTTCACTCCGCTGGCCCGGAGAACTGGCCCGGTGACACCTAGCGCGATGCAATCTTCCGCCTTCAAAATACCGACGCCCTTTGTGCGGCGAACCCAGATACGGTTCGTCGTCAACAGCTCTTCGTATTCGTCGAGCTTGGGGAGGAAGGCGTCGCAAAAGTCTTGGCACTCTTTCTCGAACCCGTCATACGTCTCGTAAATACACCCGCCGATGCGGAATGCGTGCGTAGTCAGCCGCGCGCCGCAGTACTTCTCAAAAATCTCAAGGATGGCTTCGCGGTCGCGGAAACAATAGAACAGTGGTGTAAGCGCGCCGATGTCGAGCGCATGGGTGCCCAGCCAAACCTGATGGCTGGCGATGCGGCACAATTCCGTGAGGATGACGCGAATGTACTGCGCCCGTGCCGGAACCTCGGCATTGATCAGCTTCTCAACCGTCTCGCAGTAGCCCAGCCCATTCGAGACCGCCGCGACATAGTCCATGCGGTCGACATAGGGATTGAACATCGCGTAGGTTCGGTTCTCGGCGATCTTCTCCACACCGCGATGCAGATAGCCAATCACGCATTCGGTGCCCAGAACCTTCTCGCCATCCAGCTTCAAGATGACGCGCAGCACGCCGTGAGTCGAAGGGTGCTGAGGTCCCATATTGAGGACCATTTCCGTGGTGTCGAGGAAGGTCTGCTCTTTGGTATCGAGGTCGAGATAGTCCACCACGCCGGGGCCGCTCTCACCGGGTTGCGCGTGGCGATAATCGGATTCGATCAGGTTCTTCATTGCGCGCTCTCGATGCCAATGTTGTTCTTCACCCACTCGTTGTCCTGCTGCAGGATGGCGTAGTCCTTGCGCAGCGGGTGGCCCTTCCAGTCCTCGGGCATCAGGATGCGTTTGAGTTCCGGGTGCTCGTCGAACGTGATGCCGAACATGTCGAAGACCTCGCGCTCAAGCCAATTGGCTGTCGGCCAGATACTGACGGCGCTGCGCAGGTGATCGCCGTCCTTGATCTGCGTTTTAATCCGAATGCGTTCGTTCTTATGGAAGGAGTACAGGACGTAGACGATGTCGAACTGTGCTTCGCGCTTGGGATAGTGAACGGCAGTGACGTCGACGCAGTAGTCGAACTGCTCGTCGTCGCGCATACGCAGCAGAATCTCGTAGGCAAGCGTGCTATCGACGACGAGGTAGTTCTGCCGGGCGTAGGTGCTGGCCTCGCGGAGGCCGGAGCCGTATTGCGCCTCCAGGCTGCTGACCAGGTCGCAATTCCACGGCTCCGGCTTGGGAGCTTCGGGTTTCGGTGCCGGTTTTGCAGGAGCGGCCGCAGGTTTTGCCGCGGCAGCTGCGGCCGGAGCGGCAGGTTTCGCGGGCGCTGCAGCGGACTTCACGGCAGCCGCTTCAACGGGCTTGGAGGCAGCCGCGGCCGGTTTGTCGCCGGTCAAAGGAGGTGCGACTGCCTGAACTGGTTGTGCTTCTGCTGCCGGTGCGGGCTTCGTCTCGGGAGCAGCCACCGCTGACGACGCTGGCGCTGAAGCTGCCGGGGCGGAGTCTTCGAGCGAGACCGGATTTGGCTCTTTCGTTTCCTCTGACATGTCTATTTCTTCACTGGGAACTGCTACCCCGTCTGGAAGTTTCAGTTGTACAGCGAAGGGGCTGCGGGAAGCTTGTACGCGAGTCACTTCACGATGTGATGGCGGTCACATTAGGGCTTGGAAGTGCAACATTCGGGGGAGAAGAGAAATGCCTGCGGCCTAATTTGCCGGCGGCGAGCTTGTCTTCCGCGTACCGGCGCTCATTAACGTTTTCCCAGAATTCCGGCCCATAAAGTGCCCGATCCAATCTGCCGATGAACCTTTACGAGTAATTCCTTCAGGAGGAGTTCGTGACCGACCCGCGCAAGCAGCTTGCCATTACCCGCAGAGATTTCGTGAAGACGGTAGGGATTGGAATGAGTGCCTTACAGGGGCTGGGCGTCGGCGCCGGTGTGCTCGAACTCGCCAGCTGCGGCAGTCCAGCCAATCCGCCGGCTCCGCAGATCGTTTGGTGGCCAATCGCAACCCAGGTGTATACGACGGCACAACAGCAGGTTTGTCCGGTAGCCCTCAGCCCTTCTGTCCGTCAGCTGCAACCGGGCGATGTCGCGCTTTACGCGCAATACAATTACAGCGGGTGGACACTGGGCGGCCCACTGCAGCACATCGTGCGCAACGATCTTGCCCCAGGTTATACGGGAGCGCCCAATGCGGCGCGACTGCTGTACTACTTCTCGATTTCCGACATTCATATCGCCGACAAGGAGTCGCCGGCGCAGCCGATCTACATCGGCTGGAAGGCGCCGTATGGTCCCGCGTCGAGTGGTCAGTCGTCAGCCTATTCGCCAATCCTGCTTTCGACGCCGCAGGTGCTCGACGCTGCCATCCAGACCATCAACGCCCTGCACAAGGCTATGCCCTTTGATTTCGGCATGTCGCTGGGAGACGCCTGCAACAACACGCAATACAACGAGCTGCGCTGGTTCCTCGACACCATAGATGGGAAGGTAATCACGCCCAGTTCGGGCGGGCATCTGGGGGCGTCAACCATCGATTATCAGCGCCCGTTCCAGGCCGGCGGACTCGATCCATCCCTGCTCTGGTATCAGGTGATGGGCAACCACGATCAGTTCTGGATGGGCTGTGCCTTCGAGAATGAGAAGACGCAGAGCGCACACGTCGGCGACACCATTATCGACATCGGCAACAATGGCGACCCGCCGCCGGTATCGATCGATCAGACTGGCGCGTACATGGGCGTGATCAACGGCTTGACCCCTTACGGCGATATGTGGGGCGGCGGCCCCGAGGCTGACTTTAAGACGCCGCCGAAAGTTGTGGCCGATTCAAACCGGCACTCGCTGGCGACCACCGAGTCCACCACGGTCAACTGGATGACCGAGTTCTTCAATACCACAACCAAGCCGGAGGGGCACGGCTTCAGTCAGGACAACCTGAAGAGCGGCATGGCCTGTTACAGCTTTGTGCCAAAGTCCGACATTCCGATCAGGATCATCGTTCTGGACGACACGGTGAAAGGTCCGGGACAGGCCAATTATGCTGCAGGCGCGCTCGACGACGCTCGGTATCAGTGGCTAGTGGATGAGTTGCAGGCAGGACAGGCAGCCAACCAGTTGATGATCATTGCGGCCCACGTGCCCATCCTGCCGCAGAACAGCCTTACCGACACGACACCATTTCCCATGTGGCCGGGCCCGGAATACACCGACGACTACGTGCTCAACACCCTGCACCAGTATCCCAATCTCATCCTGTGGATGGCGGGACATCGTCATGTAAATGTCGTAACCCCGCAACCGGACCGCAGTGGCGATCCAACGTTGGCGTTCTGGGAGGTTGAAACTTGTTCGTTGCGCGACCATCCGCAGCAGTTCCGAACGTTCGACATTCGCCGTAACAGCGATAACACGGTGTCGATCATCATCACCAATGTCGACCCTGCGGTCGTGTCTAATTCGCCGGCATACAAGTCGCGTGGTTACGCTCTGGGGGCGTTTCGGATTTTCGGTGCGACCCCGGAGATCATCGCCGATACGACCTCGCACTCCTACAACGCCGAGTTGGTGGTGCAGCTGACGCCGGTCATGCAGGCGGTAATTTCACAGGCGGGAACCGGGCTGTCGGCCTTCTCGACGCGGTGAGAGGACCGTGGGGATCAATAAGGAGTTGGCATCGCGAACGAGGAAAGGGATCGGCTGTTCGTACGCAGGGCAGGCCAGGCGTCACGCAGTCGTGATCTTCCTGCCCCGATATGAATCTTCAATTTCGCAGGGAACTTGCGTCGAGTGGCGAAAAGCAGATCCCTCACTCGCTCGTGATGACAATATCGGGGACTCCAGGACAAGCTCGGATAGTGCGGCACTTCGTTGCCTTGTCGGACAAAGCTCGGATGGCGGCGCTTCAGCGCTTTGTCGGGGAAACGCTTGGGTAGTGCGGCGCTTCAGCGCCGCGTTAAGGTTCCATCCTCATATTGAGGCTTTAGCCTCGCGGGTACCTCGTCCAGACGTACTAAGGTTTTGGCCGAGGAATGCCGGTAATCCTCGGCGGCCGCGACCAGATGCCGGCGCACTGGATTCTCGTGGATATACGCCCTGATTCGTTCGTATTCTGCATCGTCACGAACCCGATGCTCGTAGTAGCTGGGCTGCCACACCGCTTTCAGCTTCAAAGGTCGCGTGAGAAAATCCGCCCTTGATCAACTGCATGGCGCGGCCGATTGAGTGATCGTCGTCGATCGTCAACAACAGATGCATGTGATTTGGCATGATCACGAATTCGTGCAAATCAAATTCACCCTTGTCACGATTGCGGACGATGGTTGCCAGCAACAGATCGGCGGTTTCGGTTCGTTGGAACAGGTTCTGATGCGTATACGCCGATGCGGTGACGAAATAGGTTTTGGTCATAAGGTACTTGGGGGCTAAAGCCCTGGTCATGGGAGGGTCATCTTGACGCGGCGCTGAAGCGCCGCACTACCCGAACAAAACAATCATGGCGCGGGCCTGAAAGTCCGGCACAACCCGAACAAACCGATCCTGGGGCAGACCTGAAGCCCCGCACTACCAGAGCAAATACAATCTTTGCGCATGCCTGAAGTGCCACACGAGGCGAACGTAGTTGGTTTAGCTGACGGCTGACGGCCGATAGCTGACAGCTTCTCCTACACCCACTCCAGTGCGCCTTTTTTCCAGATCCAGATGTATCCCACGATGAGGATGCCGAGAAAGATCATCATCTCCAGCAAACCGAACAGCCCGAGCAGCTTGAACTGCACCGCCCAGGGGAACAGGAAGATGGTCTCGACGTCGAACACAACAAAGAGAATGGCCACGATGTAGAAGCGCACTGTGTAACGCCCGCGCGCGTTGTCGAAGGGCGTGATGCCGCACTCGTAGGGCATCAGCTTCGTGGTGGAGGGATTCTTCGGACGTAGCAGGGTGAAGATCGCCAGGGTTCCGGCGGCAACGAGAAAAGCAACAAAAGCAAAGATGAAAATCGGTACGTAATTCTGCGGCATACGCGTCTTTCGGGGCCATACAAGACGGCCCAGTATGACTAAGGCGTCACTATACCGCTGCGGATAAACGAGCTGCTATGACGTACGTCACAAATGCCGCAGTTCGCCCTTCGCCTTTTCCCCGGTGCTGTTCGCCAGACGTTCAAAGCATTCTTCCGTTCAGTAAGCCCGTCACTGCTTGCGCTAACAGAATTCCACCCACCACAACCAGTCCCGCGTAAACGTACTTCAGAAATGTATCGCCGCGCATGCGATGGTTGACAATTCGGCCCAGCGGAATAGCCGGAATCACGACAACCAGCGACAGCAGGTAGTAGTGCGTCACAGCCGGAGTCCATAGCCCTTTCAGCCAGTATCCGGCCATACCCAGTACGCTGGCCGGCAGGAAATATCCTTGGAACGTGGCGCGAAAATGCTGGGCTGACCACCGTCTCGTCGATGCCGAAGACTGTCGCTGCCATCAACCATCCCATGCTGCGTACGTGGATCTTGCGCCAATCCTGGGCAACAACAACCAGCGCGATAGTGATTGAGACCAGCACAGCCAGCGGAGCGGCCACTTCCAGACGCAAGGTCAAAGCTAGCAGAGGAACAGCAATTTAGGGTCTCGCGAAATTTGAAGGCCGATCGAATCAGCGTTGCGAGGAACACTACTACGAGGACATGGGTATTTGTGGCATTCAACAGGCCGGTAATGCTGTGAACAAAAGGCCCCACACCAACATTTTCTTATATCCCGCGCAGCTTCCGACTGGTCACACCCGGGACAGAACACCGTTACTCAACTGATCGCCGATGATTTTTGCAGGGTAGAAAAGGAGAAGTGTTACCCTTCTGCGTTGCATGAACACGTTACTGAAGAAACTGAAGAAGCCTCACGAGCCGCGGTGGCCCGCCTTCGTGGCGATGGGCGCCGATGCTCTCATCCACTACGCCTTGCCGGAGCGCCTTTCCGTGGGCCCGCGCTGGCTGCTGTTCGCCGTAATCTTCGTTCTGCTCATCCCCATCGTCTTCTCTTACCATCGGGGGCGCTATGACATCACCAAGATCCTCACCTTCGCTGCGCTGGGAGTGATCACCCTGGCGCTGATGGGATCGCTGGGACTACTCATCGAGGGACTGCCGCACCACAAGGATCCGCCAAACACGCTGCTTCGATCGGCATCGCTGCTCTGGCTGACCAATGTGATCGTCTTCGCGCTGTGGTATTGGAAGCTTGATGCAGGTGGACCGCTCGGCCGCGAGCATCCTGAGGCGGAAAGCTCCTTCCTGTTTCCGCAGATGACCCGGCCCGACTGTATGGATGCAGGATGGTCACCGATGTTCCTGGACTACCTCTTTCTGGCCTTTAATACCAGCACGGCATTTTCTCCCACCGACACTTCTGTCCTGTCGAGGTGGGCCAAAGTACTGATGATGCTGCAGTCTCTGATTTCGCTGACCGTGATCGCGCTTTTGGCGGCACGTGCCGTCAATATTCTTTGAGCGTACAATTCGTCAGCGGGTGCACGGGAATGAAGCTTTGGGTCCGAATCACGATCTTCACGATCGGTGCAGCCATCCTCTTCTTCAGCTGGCACAAGGCGCACAACCAGATGGTGAATCTGCAGACTCCGAGTTCCGCCGGCAACGTTGGTTCGGCTGAAGTTTTGGTCGTTATCGGCGGCTTCGTAATGCTGATGGCGTTCGCCCCGTCTCAGCAGTCGCTGGGTCGCTGGATGGCGTTGAAGAAACCCAAGAAGGCTCGAGCCGCACAGTTCAAGCGTCGACGGTAACGTTGCAGACGGCGGCGATCAGGCCGTAGCTTCTGAAGCCAAGGCCAGTTCGCTTTCGCGCAAGTCCAACTCCCGTTCAAGTTGCCGCAGTATCTCATCGCTGATGCGCCCCTCATTGCGCAACGCCACGGCCGTGTCCCGCTCGGTTCGAAGCAGCTCCAGATTCAGATTCAGGGCTCGACCATATTCGGAGACGTTGGCGTCCGCCTTCTCCTTGCCTTCCAAGACAGCCAGCCGATGCTGGTAGTGTTGCTGCACGTCGTCATAGATGGGTGCAAATTCGGGCGAGTCGCTTCCGCGCGCGTCCGCAAGGCGTTGCAGTGCAGCGCGGGTTACGATCCGTCTCGCCTCTTGTGCTTCGCAATTTGGACCACTCACACCCGCCAGACCCAGGAGCCGGATGAGACGTGGAAGCGTGAGCCCCTGCAAAATCAAGGTCACCAGGATGATGCTGAAGGTGATGAAGATGATGAGATTTCGTTGAGGAAACGGAGTTCCGTCGGCCAGCCGCTCGGGCAAGGACATTGCCGCGGCCAACGCCACGACGCCGCGCATTCCCGTCCAGCCAATCACAAAGGTCTGCCGGGCACTGGGCATGGTGTAGTGCTGATGCAGGAGGTAGCGGCGAATCCAAAATGCAATGCGTGCTCCGGGAAAGAGCCACACCACACGCAGCACAATCACCAGCGCGCTGAAGAATGCTCCGTAGAGGAGCAACTCTTTCATGCTGTATGAGTGAATGCCCGACAGCACGTACGGCAGTTGCAAACCGATCAGCACGAAAACCAGGCCATTAAGGGCGAAGGTCAGCGCGTCCCAGACCGCCCAGGCCTGCAGCCGTACCTGAGCCGAGAAGAAGCGCGCACTCCGCCGGCTGAGAAACAGGCCGCAGGCGACGACAGCGAGCACTCCCGAAGCTCGCAGAGCCTCCGCACCGAGATAGGTGCCGTACGGTATGAGAATGCTGACTGCAATCTCGATTGGTCCATCGTCTATATAGTTTTCAAACCAGTCGACCGCTTTGCCGACCACAAGTCCGACAGCGATTCCTCCGACCACAAGGTAAACCAATCGCCCCACCGCCTCGGGGGCGGTCGGCGTATACGAACGCGTGACCATGGCGAGCCCGAACTCCAGCGCCACCAGCCCGCTGGCGTCGTTGACCAGGCTCTCGCCTTCCAGAAGGTCGACCATGCGTTGCGGCAAGGCGAGCTTGCGTGCGATCGAAGTAGCAGCAATGGCATCGGTGGTCGAGACCACGGCTCCTAAGACAATGCCTAACTGCCAGGTGAAGTCGTGGAATACCGCGTGCGCCACGCCGGCCACGCCAAGCACGGTGAAGGCCACGAGCCCGAATGCCAGCATGCCGATACTGACCAGGTTGAAGCGGAACTCGCGCCAGGAGGTGAGCCATGCCGCTGAATACAGCAGGGGCGGCAGAACGATGAGGAAAATGACGTCTGGGTCGAGAGTTATCTTGGGGATGCCGGGAATGAAGCTGAGGACCAGGCCTGCGATGACCAGCACAATCGGATAAGGTATCTGAAGCTTACGGGCCAGCGCGGCGAAAACCGCCACGAAGGCCAGCAGCAACAGAAACACCATTTCGACTGCGTGGATTCCGCTTCCGTGCATGCTCACCCCGTTGGCAAAACGATAACGCAAAGCGGGGTGTTTCGTCGCGGATTTCGATTGAGTCGGGAGCTACTCGGCCCGAAGCGCCTGCATCGGGTCCAACCTGGCTGCGCGCCGCGCCGGAAGATAGCAAGCGAACAGTGCGACCACACAAAGCACTAACGGAACCGAGGCAAACGTGATGAAGTCGGTCGGCGTCACGCCGAACAAGACGGCCGACATTAGCCGAGTCATCACAAACGCAACTGCGAGTCCGATCCCGATGCCCGGCAGGGTCATACCGGCACCGTCACGCAATACCGCCCATATGACGTCGGATTTCTGCGCCCCCAACGCCATCCGTATGCCTACCTCTCGCGTTCGTTGTCCCACAATGTATGACAGCACGCCGTAGATGCCGAGGCTGGCCAGCAGCAGTGCCCCGGCGGCGAAGAGGGAGAACAGCATCATGGCAAAGCGCTGTCCCTCGATCGATTCGGCGACCACGCGCTGCATCGACTGCATGCCGTCGACGACCATCTGGCTGTCCATCTGCGTCAGAGCGCGGCGAATGCTGGGGAAGACAGCTTCCGGATCCATACCCTCACGCACGCGAACGTACGCCGGCATGCCCTCGCCGACCCGTCGCATGATCAGGTCGGGCGTCTGCGCAAACGGCTCGTAATACTGGACATCGACGTTGTTTGCTTTGTCGGGCTCGAGCCCGAATTGTTTCACGTGACCCACGACTCCGATGATTTCGTCGGTGCGTGGACCGCCTGACGATTCCTGTTGGAAGTGCAGGTGTTTGCCGATTGGATCCTCGCCTGGGAAGTAGCGCTCCGCGAAGCTCTCATCAATAACCACCACCCGGGCTGAATGTTCGTTATCGGCGTCGGTAAAGAAGCCGCCGCGGATCAGCGGAATCTGCATCAGCTTCAGGAAATCGGGTTCGACTCCGTATCGCAGCGACAATGGAAGGTCGGCTTCGTGTTCGGCATGAGAACGGCCCTCGATCCAGAAGCCTTCCTCCCAATCGCCGAGCATCGGACGCGCACCCCAATCAAATGAAACTTCTTCTACTCCCGGCACAGAATGAATCGCCGCGCTCATCTGTCGATAGGCGGCGCGAATAGCGTCTGGCGATTGCCGGGCCAGCGATGCAGTCGGGGTTACGTTGAACGTAATCACATTCTGCGGCTTGAATCCGGGATTGACGTTCCACAGTCGCACCAGCGTTCGGATCATCAAGCCTGCTCCAACCAGCAGCACCAGCGCCAGCGCCATCTCGACGGTCACGAACACCGCCTGGGCGCGATGACGCGAGCCGACCAGCGAGCGGCCGCTCTGGTTCAGCGTGGCGTTCACGTCAGTGCGAGAGGTTCGCAGTGCCGGGGCCAGGCCGAAAACAACGCCAGCCAGAATGGAAACTCCCAGGGTAAACAGCAGCACAGGGCCGTTAATGCCAACATTTTCAGCTCGCGGCAACATGGTTGGCACCGCTGCAAGAGCGGCTTTAGCTCCCCAGTACGCCAGTATGATTCCCAATGCTCCCCCAACCAGCGACAGGGCAAGGCTTTCGGTCAGCACCTGACGAACGAGGCGAGCTTGTCGAGCACCCAATGCCACACGAACTGCAAACTCCCGTTGGCGGGCGGTCGATCGCGCAAGCTGCAGATTGGCCACGTTAACGCACGCAATCAGCAGGACAAACAGTACAGCGCCCATCAGCACAACCAGCACCGGACGCGCCTGTCCGACAATCTGTTCCTTCAGGGGCACGATCGTCGTCTCGATACCGGCGTCGACGTCGGGATACGTGGCCGCGAGCCCCTGGTTGACGCGTTGCATGTCCTGCGCGGCGGAGGCCAAAGTCACGCCGGGTTTCAGGCGGGCGATGGCGTCCATGCCCCAGGCGGCATTGCGGTTGCGAAACTGCGGCTCGCGCCACTCGCCTATCGGCGTGTAAGCCTCAGCCGGACGGAAGTTCCACTGTTGCAACTGGAAGCTGGCGGGTACGATCCCGACAATCGTGCGAGGTACGCCATCCAGCGTAACGGCTTGTCCCACAATGTGAGGGTTAGATCCAAACTTGCGCTTCCACAGCCCCTCCGAGATCATCACCGTCGGATTGGCCCCGAGGCGATCCTCGTCGGAAGTGAAGGTGCGGCCCGCGATCGGGTTGACCCCGAGCAATTCAAAGAACCCTGCGGACACCATCTCGCCTTTAACATTTTCCGGCTCGCCCGCGCCCGTGAGGGTGAATCCGCCGGCGTTGCGATAGGCCGCCATCGCCTCGAAGCAATGATTGTCACGCTGCCAGTCCAGGAAATTCAGATAGGAAATGGAACCCTTCAAAAAATTGCGCTTGTGGTGGAAGAGTGTCACCAGGCGATTCGATTCTGGATACGGCAGCGGGTTGAGCAACACTCCATTGACGACCGAGAAGATGGTGGTGTTGGCGCCGATGCCGAGAGCCAACGTCAGAATCGCAACCACGGCAAACCCCGGCGATTTCATCATCTGCCGGCTGGCGTACTGAAGATCGTTTAGCAAAGTCCGCATGAATACCCCTGGTTGACCTACTGATTCGGATGCAATCGCCACACCATCTATTGAAGCCTCAAGTTGTTGACTTCAGGCCATTTAGAGGAAGGCTGTAGGATGCAGTCAATTTTTGCTGTTCGTGCTCGAACGACATTGTTCAGAATCGAACATGCTTCTATCAGCCCCCTATGAGTGCGATCCGCCCCGCAGGCATCGATAAGCGGCATCCGTCATCCGGCATTTCTGGTACGCTGCTGGGTCACCCTTTTCGTCACCTCACAAGTGGAGCTTCTCGACTCGAATGCAACCTCGCAAGACTTCTGTTTGTATCAGCCTCCTACTCGCAGCTTCCTTCCCTCTCTCGCTGGCAGCGGCGAACAAGTCCAAAAACGATGCCAACGCTGAGCAGCCTTCGTATGAGCAGCCGCAGCCGCAGCGCGAAACGCTGGACATGAACATGTATCAGCAGATCCGCATGGAGGGCCTGGAGCACTCGCACGTAATGGAGTACGCCTCGGCGCTGGACGATGGCATTGGACCGCGTCTCACCGGCTCTCAGAACCTGAAGCGCGCGAACGAGTGGACACGCGATCAGTTCACGGCGATGGGCTGCAAGAACGCTCACCTGGAAGACTGGGGCGAGTTCGGCATGGGCTGGACGCAGCTCAACACCTGGGTTCGCATGACTTCACCGGATACGGCGGTCTTCATTGCGCAGGCCGCCCCGTGGTCGCCCTCCACCAACGGCGCCGTGAATGGTCAGGCCGTCTCGATGGAAGTCAAAGACGAGAAAGACCTCGAACAATACCGAGGCAAGTTGAACGGCAAGATCGTCTTCTTTGGTCCGATGCGCGATGTCCCTCCGGTAGACAAGCCGTTGTGGACTCGACTGGATGAAGCCGAGCTCAAGAAGCTCACCGAGTATCCGCTGAAGCCGCAAAATCGTGATGACTTTCTTCAGGCCTACATGAAGCGCCTGGAACTACGACAAAAAGTCGGGGCGTTCCTGGCCAGCGAGCATGCACTTGCAGTAGTGACGCCTAGCCGCGACGGACGCGACGGCGGCGGTTCAGGCGGCACGTTCTTCGACGACAGCGGCGCCGGCTTTGGATGGGAAGCCTACAAGCGCGAACACATCGATCCCGTGCCCGTGGTAGCGATGGCGATCGAGAATTACGGACGCGTTTACCGCCTGCTGAAGGCGAATGTGCCGGTCAGCATCGAGATGAACGTGGACGTGAAATTCACCGGCGATCACGAGCACGGCTACGACACGGTCGCAGAGATTCCGGGCACCGATCCGAAGCTGAAGGATGAACTCGTGATGGTCGGCGGCCACCTGGACTCCTGGGCCTCCGGAACGGGTGCAACCGACAACGGCGCAGGCACGGTCGTCGCGATGGAAGTGATGCGCATTCTCAACGCGCTACAAATCAAGCCCCGCCGTACCATCCGCGTCGGCCTTTGGACCGGTGAGGAGGAGGGGGAATACGGCTCGTACGGTTACGTGCGCCAGCATTTCGGACAGGTGCCACTCTCGACTACTCCAGAACAGCTGAAGCTGCCGGAGTGGGTACGCAAACCTGCGGGGCCGGTGGAACTGAAGCCCGAGTCGACGAAGATCTCGGCTTACTTCAACCTTGACAACGGCAGCGGCAAGATTCGCGGGGTGTATCTGCAAGGCAATGCCGCCATCGCGCCAATCTTCCAGCAATGGATTGAGCCGCTGAAGGACCTTGGCGTTAGCACGCTGACCATGCGCAACACCGGCGGCACTGATCACGAGGCGTTTGACGCGATCGGCATCCCAGGGTTCCAGTTCATCCAGGATCCGCTGGATTACGGATCGCGCTCTCATCACTCCAACATGGACACCTACGAGCGCCTTTCGCCTGAAGATCTGGCGCAAGCCGCCGTAGTGGAGGCGATCTTCGTCTACAACGCGGCCATGCGCGACCAGATGTTGCCGCGCAAGCCGCTGCCGCATCCGGAACTCGAGGAGCAGATGCAGGCTCCGCTGAAAAACCTGATGCCGGGAGCGGAGGCCGCAGAGAAAGACTCGAAGATGAAGGCTGATCAGACACCGGAACAGAAATAATGATCGCAGGCGCGGGTCATGGCACGACCCGCGCCATTCCGTGGCTAAAGCAAATCCCCTAGTCATTCCAATCCGCAACAATCGGCGATTTTCGGCTACAATCCCCTACTCGGGGACTAATTGTCGCCAGGGCTATGCAACCCTTCTACAAACGATTCAGCGTCATCACGGGCTTTTCGGCCCTGCTCATCCTGCTGCTGATCAACGGCTTGATCATCCGGCGGCAAGTGTCTGTCCAGGTTGAGAGCCAACGAAGGGTGCGACACACCCAGGATGTACTGCTCCAGATCTCACAGACTGAATCTCTTCTGAAGGACGCCGAAACCGGACAGCGCGGCTATCTCTATACAGGTCAGCTTCGGTACCTTGCTCCGTACGATCTCGCCGCCAGGCGGATCAATACCGAGATCGATAAGCTTGCCGAACTGACTGCCGACAATCCCGCTCAACAGGATCGCATCGCTAAGCTCCGAGCCCTCGCAAACGAAAAGCTGCAAGAACTCGCGAGCACGATCGCCCTCTATCGTTCGGGGCGACTGGAGGACGCCCGATCCTTGGTTCTCACCGATGAAGGCCTGTCCAGGATGGACAAGATACGGCTGGTCGTCTCCGAGATGCAAAACGAGGAGCAGTCGCTGGAAGCGGCGCGGACCCAGCAGTACACCCGTAGCGTGCGCATCACAGTGTTTTGCATCTATGCAGCCAGTATCTTGGGGGCACTGGGTCTGATCGTGCTGGCGTACTTCATCCTGCATGAGATCAGCTTGCGCGAGCGTCACGCCGCGCAGATCAAGCAGCGCGAGGAGTGGTTCCGCGTCACCCTCACGAGTATTGGGGACGGCGTCATCGCTACCGATGTCAAAAGGCGAGGTGACCTTCCTCAACCCGGTGGCGGAGCGTCTTACGGGGATAGCAAATCCACGAAGCGTCGGGAAAGCCGATCCAGGAAGTATTCCCCATTTTCAACGAGATTACTTTGCACCCGGTCGAAAACCCGGTGAACAAGGTAATGGCGCTGGGGCATGTGGTTGGACTGGCCAATCACACCGTACTGCGTCACCGCAATGGCTCACTCCTTCCCATCGAGGACAGTGCCGCCCCCATTCGCGACGACGCTGGACGGCTGCTGGGAGTCGTTCTGGTCTTTCGGGATGCGACCGCGGAACGTAAGTCGCAGGACATTTTGCGCAAGACTGAAAAAATCGCCGCAGCGGCTCGCCTGGCGGCAACCGTCGCGCATGAGATTAATAATCCGTTGGAAGCAGTGAACAACCTCATCTTCCTGGCCAAGCTGCGGCCGGGCGTTCCTGCCGAGGCGGTGAACGACCTCGCCCTGGCCGAGCAGGAACTCAATCGCGTGTCGCACGTCACGCGGCAGACGCTGGGCTTTTACCGCGAGTCGAACACGCCCGACAAGATCGAGGTGCCAAAGCTGGTGGAGAACGTGCTGCTGCTGTTTGCGAACAAATTCAAGACCAAGAACATTGTGGTGGAACACGAGGCCGAACCTTGCCCGCCCATTCAGGGTTGGCCGGGAGAATTGCAGCAGGTCGTGGCCAATCTTGTCTCGAACGCCGCCGATGCGGTCGGAAATGGCGGCAAGATGAAGGTGACCGTCTCCTGCGTGGACGGCCCCGAGGGCAAGAATGTTCAGGTTCGAGTAGAAGACAACGGACCGGGAATCGCGCCCGAGAATCTGGAGCGGATCTTCGAACCCTTCTTCACCACGAAGAAAGATGTTGGAACCGGGTTGGGGCTTTGGGTATCGAAGGCGATTGTGGAGCGCCATGGCGGAACCATTCAAGTTCACTCGTCAAACGGCGATAGGAACCACAACACCGTATTCAGCATCCGAATTCCTTGCTCGCCCAGCTTTGCTACGCGCGCTGCGCAGGCTACCTAGCAGCCCTTCTCTTTCACCCCGCGATGTGTTCGATCCGGTGAACAACCTTGTCCGGCAAAGTAATCGGAGTGCTCGCCAGATCCAGCTTCATGTGCTCGACATTGCTGGTTCCAGTGAGAGGAAGAATGCCAATCTGCCGCGCGAAAGCGAAGACTACCTGCGCCGGTATCAGGCCAAGCTGATCGGCGGGATCGGTCACCACCGGATGCTGCAGCACGTCCATGTTGGCCGTAAGCAGCGAGAATCCCTGGTAAACGATGCCGCGCTCGCGGCAGAAGACACGCACATCGCGGTCCCATCCTGTCACTGCGAAACAGCGGTTCTGCACGAAGGCCGGAGTCTCTCCATGCACGTGCACCATCTGCTCCAGGTGATGCAGTCCGACGTTGCTTACGCCCAGAAATCGGCAGCGTCCGGCGTCCCGCTCTTTCTGCATGGCTTGCCAGACTTCGGCATCCTCGTCGCTCCACGCCTGTCGCCATGCTGGCCCGTGCAGTAGCAGGCTGTCCACATAATCGGTTTGCAGATGCTCGAGGGAACTCGCCATCGACTGGGCGACCTGCATAGTGAGACTGGCTTCAGGATCGTAGGGCAAGCGATGATCCTGCCCCTGGCGATACGTGAACTTGGTTTGCAGAAACAGATCAGCGCGCGTGACTATGCCGGCTTGATAGGCGGCTGCGAGGCCTTCGCCCACTCCGGCTTCATGATAGTGACGAAGCTGGTTGGCGGTATCGATTCCGCGGAAGCCGGTGCGCACTGCGAGTTCCGTCAGCGCTGCTGTCGGGTCTTGTTTCCAGGCGGTGCCGTAGAGAAACGCAGGAATCGAGGGAGATGATCCGGGCATGTTGGTATTCTTGCACGCCGATCGTAGAACGATTGAAGTCAGTAGCCTTGGTGTCGGAGTTCTGCGGGCTCGCCCTTAAGCATCCTTCCTTATTTTGAGGAAGTAGCTTGTGCAGGCTTCAACACGATGACTAATACACGTCCGTCTGACTTAATCTCACCACCGGTGGCAGTTTTGGTGGATTTGATCGGATTGGAGCGTGTCATATACGACATCGCTTCGACCTGACCCGCCTGTTGCAGGGTCGCGCCAATAAAGTCGCGCTCATTGTCCACGTCCTGGTCGATCTTGTGGGTGATGGCGTTCGCCGAGCGCTGGTCTTTTTCGATACCGATATCGTGTGTACCCGCGCCCACCCATAACGGCTGGTTCTGCGGCGTCTGGAATGGGGCCTTCCAGACGCGACAGTGGTTGCGCTGCGCCGCCACCATAACCGCTTCGGCCCGCTCATAGCCGTAATCTTGCGAGCGTCCGAAAAGATACAGCATGCTCATCGGTACCGCAACGTAGACGTTCTTCTGCAGCGTCGCCATCAGCGCACTGACCACAGCATCGGTGTTCGTCTTATCGGCAACAATCCAGCCGGCAGCCTTGAACGCGCTCGTAACCTGGTCTTCGTTGCCGACCAAGATGAAATTCACCAAATCGCCGGGATTCCCACCTTTCGCCTGATCGGTCACACGGTACGGCAGCTTGGAATCGAGTTCGGCGAACAGCGGCTTGAAGTCGTATTTGCTCTGGCTGGCAGAAGCGCCGGAGGAGGTCGCAGTACTGGATGCCGTGCGATCGATATGTACCTCATAGGATCCGCTCGGCGTCTCCATCGAGTCGCTGTTGATGTTGAGGTACAACTTGCCGGCAATGGGTGCCAGCATGGTTCCATCGACTCCGATGAAGAACGGAGTTGCGGCGTTGCTGTCGCCGACGCGGCCGATGAGAGCACCACGACCGGCACTGGGTACAGTCAACGCTCGCAAGGTATCGGTCCAGCCGCGGGCTGCGCCATCTGGTGTAATGCCGGAGTTGTTGCCCATGTTGACGGTGCCCTTCGCAGTAATGTGCAGCTTGTCGCCGGCCTGAACTTCCATGCCGGTGTCGACCCAGTCCTTACCCCCGGCAACGGTGACATTCAGACTGTTGCTCTTGGCGTTGCTGCTGGAAGCTGGTACGAACGCGTACGCAGCTGGAGTGCCACACACGAAGGTCGTGGCGAGTAGAAGAAGAACGGCAAGACGAGTAGGCTTCATCGCTGGCAGGCCATCCTCCAAGAGTATAACCATGCAGGGCGGAAAAGGTCGCGTTGTGCACGGATGTTTATCGCAATCCGGCATCAGGTCTGCCCGCAGTGAAACTAATCTAACGCTTCGCTTGATCAAACATAAATTTCCCTAAATAAATGGGATGTGAGATCGGCGGCTTGGTCTGCGCGGCGTCAATGGGGTAAGGCGCCTGCGTGAGGGTGGGAAAACCCCAGATGTCGCCCGTGCGCATATCGACCACCATCTTCCCGTACATTTGCGCAGTTCCGTCGGGCTTGCGAATGGTCGTGACCCCAGGCTCGATGAAGAATGGGTAGGCATCACTGGCCTGCGCTCGCACCGGAGCCGGTTGGGTGATGGGGCGAACGACCAGACTAGCGAGCAGGATGGCGATTAAGACAAGAATTGTCTTGGTGAATCGATCAAGCGGCATAGTACCTCCAGATCTTTCCACAGCAGCCTAAAGCACCTGCCGCGAATGTCAACCGACTACATCTCTTTGGCGATCTGGCCTTGGTCCTGGTGCTGATTTGACTTTGCCGGCGATAACGGGCAACAATGGCGGCTCGTCTCGCAGTAGCGTTCGCAGTAACTCACTTCATAATCTTGAATTACAAGGAGAACCCGTATGGCCGACGAACCTCAGAAACAGTGTGCCCACGAGCCGTGTCTGTGCACGGTTCCTCACGGCGAGAAGTACTGCAGCGAGTCCTGTAAAGATGCAGGGGCCGACGAAGTCGAGATCGCCTGCGAGTGTGGGCATCCGGCCTGCCAGTAGTTCGATAAAGTCAGACCATCTCACCAAAAAACAGGAGAACAAGGTATCGAATACCTTGTTCTCCGTTTTTGTCTGACACCAGCTTAGTCGACAGGGCTCCAGCTACTGTCGGGGTTGTACTCCGTCATCGAACTCGCAATTTTCGCCGTGTCAGGGCCAAGATCCTTTTCGTACACCATGCCGTCCTGGTTAACCATGAACGTCACCACGCCGGAGTTGCGGTAATCGGAGGGATAAGCGACGAACGCGAATCCCTTGGTGAGTTGGCCATTGACCATGTAGTCGCGCGCACCGCCCTTTGCGGCCGTTCCCTGCTTGGTCAGTATCCGGTAGTAATAACCGTGATATGGGTCCGCTTTGCCCTGCTGCATGTTGTAGCCCTCGCCCGCCGCTGAGACAAGGAGCGGTCCGATAGGGCTGGGCGTTTCATTGTCGGTGGTCTTCCAATACAAGCCATCTTGCTTGCCATCGCTGCTGATGAACTTCGCGGCGTAATGCTTCGCCTTGCCGCCATCATGCGTCTCGGCCATGTAATCGCGCTGGGCATCGACCAGGGATTGCAGAATGTCGATGGCATCGTTCTCGTTGCGCCCAATGCGGCGGTACAGGATCTCCTTCTTGCCGCTCTCGGTGTCAAAATACCAGGCGCCGCCGTTATTCTTCACGATGGAAATGGGAAACGGCCAGTTGTCCGCTCCGACGTAGAGCGTCACCGACCCATCGGGTTCCATAACCACGCGGTGCATCTGGTCATAACGCTTCACGAAGTCGGTACGCATATTCTCGTCGGCGACCTTGTCTCCGGTATGGAGAATGTCGGCGGCGTTGGCGCCGAAGATCGCGTCAGCCGCTTGGCTGTCATTCGCCTTCGCAGCGTTATACAGGGCAAGAACCGCGTCGCCCGGAGAGGCGAAGGTCTTTTCATTTCCCTGCTGCGCGAAACACATCGCCGCGCCACAGATCATCACAGCCATTAGGGCAACCGCCGCTAGCCTGCCTACCGAAACCGGCATCGCTGGACGGGACGCCATTGAACTTTGCAGTGCGCCTTGCATGATCGTCTTCTCCTGCCCGCATGGATTCATTTGCACGTCCAGCCCCATCATCGGCGTCCTCCCCCGCGGCGTTCGCCGCCGCCACCACGGTTGCCGCCTCCCATGTTGCCGCCTCCCCGATTCGCGGACGCCGCATTCGCTCGCCCGCCCTGCAGGCTTTGCTGTCCGCGAGCGCTGTTCGCGCGTGCATTGCCGCCCTGCTGGTAATCGCCAAAGGCATTTGAGCCGGAGCCTCGCGTCGGCTGCTGACCGTAGCCGCGCGCTCCATCGTTGCGCAAGTTCTGATTGTTATTGGCGGCACGATTCTGGTTCTGGCCGAGGTTCTGCCGGTTCTGTGCGCCCTGGTTTTGCTGACCGCGATTCTGGTTGAAGTTTGGCTGCTGCCCGCGGTTCTGCTGTCCCCCGCCCAGATTCTGGCGATTGTTTTGCGCCAGATTGCTGTTCTGGTACTTCGGTGAATCGAGCTTCTGGTTGAAATGGGGCTCGGAATAGCTGCCGCTCTTGAAGTTGTTGGTCCGATTATTAGCGTTGAGGTTGTTGCGATTCAGGTTGTTCGCGTTGAGGTTGTTCCGGTTGACGTTGTTAACGTTCACATTGTTGCGATTGAAGTTGTTTACGTTAGCGTTATTCCGGTTGTAGTAGTTGTTGCGATTGACGAAGGTGTTCGAGTTGGAGATGTACGTATTGTGGTTGTAGACCACGGTATTGTTGTGCCAGCCGCATCCCCATGAGTTCCACCCCCAGCCACAACATCCGCCGCCACCGCTGATGGCCGCGCCCACCGCGATCCCTACGCCGAACGAGATTAAGCTGGTCGCTACCATCGCTCCAGTCGAGTATCCGGGATACACCGCTACCGGCGCGCCATAGACGACGGTCGGATTGTAGGTCGGAACGTACACGACATCCGGCTGCGCCGGCTGGATGACGATGGTCTGCGCCGGAGGCTGCACGATCACGGTCTGCTGTGGTGGCGGAGCGTTCGGATCATCGGCCGGCGGAGGAGGCGGCGGCGCCTGCCCCGGAGGCTGGCTCTGTACCGATACCGTCTGCTGCTGCGTGCTCTTGAGATTACCCGACTGCTGTGCTCGGCCACGCATGACCTGCACGGCATTCATCACGCTTGAGGGATAGTTGTAATACGCGTCCCCCAGAGCCGACGTCCACGAAAGATTAGTCGCCATCTGGTTGAGCACGTCGGGAAACTGCGTAATCCCTTTGACGCTGGGATCCCATGACTGCCCGTTCACGGCATCCAACAGCTGCTGGCCTTTCAAGCTCGAATTCTGCTGCATCCATGTGTACGCCGCACTGACCTCGTTGGGATAAGTGGAGGCGGCAAGAACCTGCGCCACGAGGTTATCCGGGAAAAGCGCGATCGGTGCGACCAGTTGGTAGAGCTGGTCCGCGGTCGGCACTGCTGCCTGCGTTGCCGGCGCCTGCCCCTGTTGACCTTGCTGCGCCTGGCCGGCCTGCCCCTGCTCCGACTTCTTACAGCCATCGAGGCCCAGGACACCGAAGGTAAGACTTGCGCTGAGTATGACCGAGAGCGACTGCCTGCCGACTGACTTCCAATCAACGGACTTACGCGCAGAAGAAATAAACGTGGACAGACGGAAACTATTGGGGATGCACATATGCCACCTCCCTGGACCTGATTCGCAAGGATTACGCTCTCCGGCCCTCCGAAGCGCGCACACACGATTTAAGGGTGAACGGGCATCAGAATACACAGTTTCTGACAAGGTGAAAAGAATTTACTTACACGTCGCTGCCACATTGCAGGACTTCACCTGTGCGATGCTCTTATCTTTTTCTCGGCGGAAGCGCAGAACGAGATCAATTTGTCGGCGGAAGAATGGACTCTTACGCTGTGGGATTGAAGAGACGAATCAGCCAGAATGTCGCCATTGCCACAACAGCCGACGCCGGAATCGTAAGCACCCAGGCCCACACAATACGTGCCGCGATGCCCCAGCGAACCGCCGACAAGCGGCTGGTGGTACCGACACCTACGATAGCCCCGGTGATGGTGTGCGTGGTGCTGACAGGAATGCCGGCAAGCGCAGTGCCGAATAGTGTGATCGCACCCGCTGTCTCAGCACAGAATCCCCCGACGGGCTTCAGCTTGGTAATCTTCGAACCCATCGTGTGTACGATTCGCCATCCGCCGAAATAAGTACCGAGAGCAATCGCCGCGTTAGCTGCCAGGATGATCGGCCAGTGCCACTTTCCCCAGTTCGCAGCAAAGTCATGGGCGTTCATAACACCCGCGGTATAGAGCGCGCCGGCCACGATGCCCATAGTTTTTTGCGCGTCATTGCCGCCATGTCCCAGGCTGTAAAAGGCGGCGGAAACCAACTGGAGTTTGCGAAAGAGAGTGTCGACCTGGCGAGGCGATTTTCGCCGAAAGATCCACGAGATCGCCACCATGAACCCAAACCCCAGCGCCATTCCCATTACGGGAGCAACCACGATAAAGATCAGGGTCTTGGTCCATCCCGACGCGATGATGACTCCCGGGGCGCTCCTCCATCCATGCAAAATGGCCGCTCGTGCCATCGCCGCTCCGGCGTAACCGCCGATCAGAGCATGAGAAGACGAGGTGGGTAGGCCCCACAACCAAGTCAGCACGTCCCAGACAATCGCACCCATTAAGCCGGCAAGGACAACGTACTGGGTCACGATGTTGAGGTCGACCATTCCTTTGCCGATGGTTTTGGCCACAGCCGTACCCAATAGAAAGGCAGCAAGGAAGTTGAACCCGGCGGCCCAGACGACCGCCAAGCGCGGCGAAAGCACGCGGGTGGAAACCACGGTCGCGATGCTGTTCGCCGCATCGTGAAACCCGTTGAGAAAATCGAAGATCAGCGCGGTGAGTACCGTTACACCGAGCAGGATCATGCCCGCGTTCACGAGCGCACAACCTGATCTGGATTTTGTAGGTAACGCACGCTCTCAAGCCTCAACCGTTCTTCAGAACCACTGTCTCAAGTACGTTGGCGACATCTTCCGCTTTGTCCGTCGCGGTTTCGAGAATCTCAAGTAGCTCTTTCAGCTTGATGAGCGTGATGGGATCGTAATCTCCGTCAAAGAGCCGTCCGATCGCCTCTCGGCTTACCTGGTCGGCTTCGTTCTCCAGACGGTTCACCTCGACACAGTGCTCCAGCAGCTTGCCGTTCTTGTTCAGCAGAGCGACTGCCTTGCCGAGTTCCTCAGTTTGCTTCAGAACGATTGCAGCCAGGATCCTCGCCGACGGAGACGGTTTCGTGATCTTGTACGTGAGCAGGCGGTCGCTCGCTCCATTAATAAAATCCAGAACATCATCGAGCGACGAAGTAAGGAGATGGATGTCTTCGCGATCAAAGGGAGTAATAAATGTCTGATTGAGCTTGATGAGAATGCGGTGCGTCATCTCGTCGCCGTGATGTTCGATTTCTTTGATCTTTTCTACGACGGATGGCAGGCGCTCGTAATCGTAATTATGTAGACAATCGGAAAGGACCCTGGCTCCTTCCACCAGATTGTCAGCGACTTCTGAGAACATATCGAAGAACTTGGTCTCACGTGGGATCAGGCGCACCATCAACGGGCTCCATTGGCTGACTTAACTGTCGGGAGATCCATGCAGTGTGAACGTTCGATTACAGGAATGTTGCAATTTGATGAACAGCGTAAGTCTCGCATGCGGGGCCAAGCAGGGTCAAACCCAAGCCGCAGGTCGTTGAAAATCAACAGCAGCTTTCGTGGGTTCCAAATCGGAATTGAATGGCGGGCGGATGGGCAGTGCAACTCCTCTTAAAGAGCATATGCCACAATGTGGCATATCAAATTTTCGCGAAGATTTGCCGGAAGATTTTCGTTTAGAAGGCTGGGCGGAGCTGCGCAGCATCAGCATTCACTTAGGCGATGCGTGGATTTGCGCCGCCCCGTCCAGCCACAACCTCAAACCGTCGCGTGCGCTGCGTGAGCCGAAGAGAAGTCCATCACTTCCGGTTTCACCAGGCGTTCAAAATCGCGATACGACATCTTGATCAGTTCGAAATGTGAGCCGGCGTTGAACGCAATCTCGCGATCCAGTGTCAGCGTCTCGTCGACATACACCGGAATGCCGTATAGGTTTCCGAACGGAGGCATCGCCCCGGTTTCGCAATCCGGAAAGTGCTGTTTGAATTCGCGTTCGGTCGCCAGCTCGGCAGCACTTACTCCCGTTCTCTCCCTCAGCTGCTCGAGATCAACCTGATAGGAGGCGGGCAAGACAGCCATTGCCAGATCGCCGTCGAGCTTGACGACCACGGTCTTGGCCAGTTCCTTGCCGGAGATGTGGGCGATGGCAGCAATACCCTGTGCCGTGTAAGCCTTGGAGTGCGATATTACGACGTACTTTGTGCCGTGAGCATCGAGGAATGCCCTAACTTTGTTGAGTGGCATGGCAGGCCTCCCGAAGGGTTGTGCGGACCAGCGATCCGCGGTTACATCCCACTCCAGACGAGACGGCGCTCGCGGCTCTGTTAAGCGCAGAGCCTTTCAACACCACTCCGATTGTTCCGGAAATCCGCAATCCGCTTGCGGGCTCGTCGAAGAGAAACTTCAGCATCCAGGCTACCTCCTTACGGTCAGGCAACCTCAATTGGCCTCAGTCTAACCCTTACAGAAAAGCGCGCAAGCGCAGGCGTCACATGATGAATGTGATGAGTGGCCGGTTGTGGCACAACGGTCGCGAAGGCATGGACGGGAACTTAAACGACAGTCGATCGCACGGGATCGAGTTGAACATCCCTGCCGGGCGGCTGGACGTTCCCCTCGCGCTGCAGGGAATCCATGGTCGCGAGTACTGTGCTGGTGACGTGCTCGATGCCGCCATCGGAGTTCAGCATAAGGTGATACAGCCTGCGGCACGGCCACTCGGCATTGAAGTACTTGCGAACGAAGGCTGCCCGTTCCTTGTCGATGGTGTCGACCATATCGATGGCATCCTTCTCTCGCATCTTCAGTTTCACCAGGCGCTCGATTTTCTTCTCCCGCGAGCCATAAACGAAAACGTGGAATGCGTCCGGACGTGCCCGCAAAATATACGGGGCGCCGCGTCCGACGATGACGCAGTTTCCTTCTTCGGCTTTCCGATCAATGACGCGATGCGCAAGTTCCACCAGCTCGTCTGCATCGAAAATCTTGTCGTCGCCAATGGGGAGCGAGCGCTCATAACTTCCCCGCCAGAAGACTTTGGCGAGACGGTGGAGGAGAGGATCACATTTCTCCTCGCGGCAGGCGACGGCGCTCTCTTCCACGGAGGCGATTCTGGCGATCTCGCAGGTGAGCTGCTGATCGAGCAATTGCCAGCCCTTGCGCCGTGCCAACTCGGCAGCAACCAGGCTTCCTCCGGCGCCGTACTCCCGCTCAATGGTGATGATTCGGAACACCCCTCACCTCCAAAAGTTCCTGCTCTGCATAATACTCCGCTTGCCTAGAACTGATGATAATGCGGGCTCAGTCCGTTGCCCAGCGCAGCACAAAGCCCGGCTTATCCCGAACGAGGAGAACAACTTGTTAACCACGAGTCGAACTCCAACCTGCAACGGCCCTTCCGATAATCGAAACTAATACGCCACATAAATAGTTTGAATTTCCTATTCTGCGCGAAAGCATATATCACCTTCAACAAGGCACTTGGATCCGCCTCGCGGCAGATCAAGGCCGGCACGCTCTCACCCGGGGACGCGGAGTTTTGCCCAGGCGATCCTCACTCGTCGCAGTTCAACGGTTTGACATTTTCATTGGGAGTTTTGCATGCGGTTGGTTCACAAGCTTCTGCCGTTTGCATTGGTGTTGGTGTTTGCCGGATCGTTAGCAGCCCAGACCCCGGCGTCGAGCCCGCCGACAATCGCGCAGTTGCAGCAGCAGATTGCCGATGCCAAGGGCTCGGCCGATAACGCCTGGATGCTGATGTGCTCCGCGCTTGTGCTGCTGATGACCGGACCTGGCCTGGCACTCTTCTACGGCGGACTGGTGCGTAAGAAGAATGTTCTTGCGACCATGATGCAATCGTTCGCCATGATGGCCTTGATCACTGTCGTGTGGGCAATCATCGGTTACAGCCTCTGCTTCGGCTCGGGCAACGGTTTCATCGGCGGACTGGAGCACGCCTTTCTGCACTCGGTCGGCGCAGCGCCTGACGCGGATTACGCCGGCACCATTCCGCAGCAGACATTCATGATCTACCAGCTGATGTTCGCCATCATCACTCCGGCTCTTATCTGCGGCGCCTTTGCCGAGCGCATGAAGTTCAGCGCGATGTTGCTGTTCATGGCGTTGTGGTCGCTGCTGGTGTACGCGCCAATGGCGCATATGGTTTGGGGCAAGGGCGGTCTGCTGAATGCCGCGCTGGGCGGCCGATTCCCTACTCTCGATTTCGCCGGAGGGACCGTCGTACACATCACTTCGGGAGTCTCGGCGCTGGTTTGCGCTTTGTACCTCGGACGCCGCGTTGGTTTTCCGCACGAACCAATGCCACCCCACAGTGTGGTACTTAGCTTTATCGGAGCGTGCCTGCTGTGGGTCGGCTGGTTCGGATTCAACGCAGGCAGCGCGTTAAGCGCTGGCAGCCTGGCCACCAGCGCCTTCGTCGCCACGCACTTTGCCGCCGCGACCGCCGCGATCGGGTGGGCCGGCGCCGAATGGATTCGCAACGGCAAGCCCAGCGCACTGGGCGCAATCTCGGGATCGGTGGCTGGATTGGTGGCGATCACTCCTGCAGCCGGTTTCGTCGGACCAATGTCGGCGATGATCATTGGCCTGATTGCCGGCGTGTTCTGCTACGCGATGGTGGCGGTCGTCAAAGCAAAGCTTGGTTACGACGATTCGCTCGACGCCTTCGGCGTACATGGCGCGGGTGGGACGTTAGGGGCGCTGCTGACCGGAGTCTTCGCCAGTGCAGCGATCAATCCGATGTTCAAAGACGCGCAAGGCCACATACTGCCGGTCGGCATGATCGACGGGAATTTCCATCAGATTGGGAATCAGGCGATAGGCGTGCTCATCGCCATCGCGCTGGCGGTCGTCGGTACTTCTCTGATCTTGTGGGTCGTGAATATTACTATTGGCCTGCGCGTGACGGCGGAGGATGAGGTCCAGGGCCTCGATCTTACGCAGCACGGCGAAGAAGGTTATTGCTGGGAAGCATCGATGCCGTAGGGTCCGAGACATGACAAAACTGGAAGCGATTGTTCAGCCCGCAAAGTTCGAGGCCGTGAAGGACGCTCTGATCGAGATTGGCGTAGAGGGCATGACCGTCATCGAGGTGCGCGGTCATGGCCGGCAAAAGGGTCATACCGAGTTCTATCGCGGACGCGAATACACGGTCGATCTCTTGCCAAAAGTGAAGATAGAAGCGGTAGTGCCCGACGGCATTGTCGATAAGGCGGTTGCGGCAATCACCAGCGCGGCGCGCTCCGGCAAGATTGGAGACGGCAAGATCTTCCTTTCGCGCATCGATGATGCAGTTCGCATCCGCAACGACGAACGAGGCGAGAACGCTTTGTGAGCAGCACGCCGCAACCCGCGAGCGAGTCCTCACCGGTTCAACCCCCGGAAGCCACTCACGATCCGGCGCTGCGGGCGTTATACCGTCAGGAATTCGAGCGGGAGCGTCGGAGCTTCGAGGCTTCGGGCGAGGGACTGCGATGTGCGGGGGAACGCTCAGCCCTCGTCGATCGTTTAACTCTGACATTGTGGGACAGTAGTTTTACACATGACGCGTCAGCCGGAGTTTCACTAGCGGCGGTCGGCGGATATGGGCGCAAACAGCTCTTTCCTCACTCCGATGTCGATCTGTTGTTTCTCACCCGCGACGACGAACTTCGCGAGGCAATTAAAGATCGGGTCAGAAATCTCTGCCAGCAGATGTGGGATGCCGGATTGCGGGTCAGTCCAGCGACCCGCACGCTAGCCGAGTGCGCGCGCTTCGACCAGGACAACGTCGAGTTCACGCTGTCGCTGCTGGACTGCCGCTTTCTTGCCGGCGATAGTGCGTTGTTCGCGCAACTGGAATCGAAGAAGCTTCCGGAACTGATTACCCGTGAGTCGGATTCGCTTCTGCAATGCCTCGCAAATGCAACTGCAGTCCGGCACCAGCGCTTCGGCAACACCATCTTTCATCTTGAGCCGAACCTGAAGGACGGTCCCGGTGGCCTGCGCGACTGCCACGTCTCGCAGTGGATTGACAAGATTCTGGGCAGCGAGGCCAACCCGCGCTCGCAAAGCTTATCGGCGGCCTTGGAGTTTCTTTCATCCGCCCGATGCCACCTGCACTACACGGCCAACCGCGACGACAACACGCTGAACTGGGCGGCGCAGGAACAGCTCGCGATTCGAGGCGTAGGGACAGGAGCCGGCGCGGTATCTGCCGCAGAGTGGATGCGGCTCTATTTTGGTCACGCGCGAGCGGTCCTTCGCGAGGCTTCGAACCGCCTACTCCAGGCCTCTCAGCAACGCTCCTCGCTCTATCGAAGCTTTCAGCACTGGCGATCGCGGATCTCAAACACCGAATTCTCCGTTATCGACGGTCGAGTCTACTTCCAGCAGAGTGCCGACGCCCGCGACGCCGAGGCTGTTCTACGCCTATTTGCATTCGTTGCCAAGCACGGCGTCACGTTGAGCGCAGACGCCGAGCGCCGCATCGGCGAAGCCTATAAGCGGCTGGCGGAAACGGTACCGCAGAACGAAACTCTTTGGCCGTATCTGCGCGACATCCTCGTCCAGCCGCATGCCGCGCACGCCTTGCGGGCCATGCACTCGGTGAACCTGCTATCGCACGCTCTGCCGGAGTTCGAGGCTGTCAACCTGCTCGTGCTGCGCGATCTCTATCACCGGTATACGGTCGATGAGCATACCTTCCTGGCGATCGACGTCTTGCACCAGCTGAAAACGACCACTGAGCAGGCGTTGCTGCCCTTCGCCGAGTTGCTCTCCGAGGTTGAGCGTCCGGAACTGCTTTATCTGGCGCTCCTGCTGCACGACACCGGCAAAGGGCTGGAGGGCTCCGACCACGTTTACAGCAGCCTTCAGTTCGCCCAGACGGCCACCAAGCGGATGGGGCTCAGTAAAGAAGATGCATGGATGGTGTGCTTCCTCGTGTCCGGCCACTTGGAGATATCATCCACGCTGCGTCGTCGAGATATCTACGACCCAACTGCCATCGCTGAACTCGCAGAGAAGATCGGAACTCCTGAGCGGCTGAAGATGCTCGCGCTACTCACTCTCGCGGACATCAAGGCGGTCAATCCGGATGCGCTGACGCCGTGGAAGGCCGAAAACCTGTGGCGGCTGTACACCTCGACGGCAAACTACTTCGATCGCAGCGCCGACAGCACGCTCGCGGCCGACGTTTCGCGCAAAGCCATTGACGACATCGTAGCGCTTCAGCCCTTGCGCCGCCTGGAGGTGCTGGGGTTCCTCGATGGTCTGCCACAGCGATACGCCCTCTCGCATGCTGCCGAGGAAGTGATCCAGCACTTCCGAATGTCAACCCGGCTGGCAAAGGAGCCGGTACAACTGCTCCTGCAGCCGCGCTCGGGAGACTACGAGCTCACCGTGGTCACCGGCGATCGCGGCGGCCTGTTCAGCACGCTGGCTGGCGCTCTGTACGGCTGGGGGATGGATATATCCAAGGCTGCGGCCTTTTCCAACAGCAGCGGCGTTGTTCTCGATACGTTCTACTTCAAGGATCGATTTCGCACGCTGGAGTTGAATCCGACGGAACGCGAGCGATTCCTGCGCTCGGTACGGGAGATCCTGCAGGGGGAAGCGTCGCTGGAGAAATTGCTGGAGTCGCGACTGCGCGCCGATCAACGTCCGGTGAAGCTGACGGTGGAAACGCGGATTCGGCACGACAACGAATGTTCGGCCAGGAATTCTCTACTGGAAGTGGTCACGCAAGACCGGCCCGGATTGCTGCACACGATTAGTTCGACCCTGACGGCAGGAACAATGCAGCATCGAAGTAGCCCTGATCGATACGGAGGGTCCGCTGGCGCATGACGTGTTTTACCTGACGCGCAAGGGAGAGAAGCTCACGACCGAGCAAATGCGCGATTTGGAATGGGCTTTGGCGGCTGAACTGGCTGACTCGATTCCAAGCTGGTAGCCGACGCTATTCAAACTCTACAACGACCTGGTTCACTTTCACTCCATCGCCGTGGGCCACATTGATCTTTTTGACCTTACCGGCTCCCGGAGCGGTGATATTGGTTTCCATCTTCATTGCCTCAAGGACCATCATGAGGTCGTTTGGCTGGAGGGTTTGCCCCGGCTGAACGTTGAGCTTCACCACGACTCCGGCGACGGGACTGCGGCATACTTTGGACTCGTCCACCACTTCGTCGGCCGGCGGTGCCTCGTTCCCGGGCGCAGCAAGTGTTACCGGTTGCACCGTCGTCGGCTGGCCGTGCGGCGCAAGGTAAACCGGAGCGACATTGTCGTCCTCCAGTACTTCAATGTCTACAACGTACTCGTTACCGTCTATACCGATTTTCAGCTTCAACGTTCACCACCCTGAATGGCCCGTTATCGTTGTTATCTCTCGTGTCGCAACCAATGCGAAGCCTGCACGCTTACGCGGCCTTGCTGCGACCACGGATTGACAATTTCGTAAGGCGTTTGCAGCATTCGCGCTGAGCGAATGCGAATCTTCTTGCCGAGAAATGAGCTCACAGCGGCCGCGATGATGACCAGTACATCGGGGCTGACGGCGTTCTCGTGAGATGGAGCTTCCGCCGGTGCCGTGGACGGCTTCGCCGTGAGATTTGCCAGCAACTCCGATTGTTGAGCCAGTTGCCGCCGCATTTGCTCGACGATGTCCGTCAGCGATGCAACCTGCTGTTTGAGGCTGCGAAGTTCTTCGCTGTCGACTTGTTCGAGTACCTGCTGCTTGTCCATCACTACTCCTGAAAAACCTGCCGTGCTGCGGCTCAGCCCTTCTCTTTCGCGTCTGCCCCGAGGCCTGCGCCCGGGCTAAACCCATCCTGCGGCTAGTGCTTCGCGACGTCTTATAGCGGAATCAGCCCATGTTTTTTGGGCGGCCGAAGTTCTCGCTTTGCGTGTAGAGCTTCAAGCGCCAGGGCCAGATACTTCCGCGTCGTCGACGGTTCAATAATGTCATCGACCAGTCGCCGCCCTGCCGCGACATAAGGATTCGCAAATGTCTCGCGATAACTCGCGATCAGTTCCTTGCGCTTTGCGTTCTTATCTTTCGCCAGCGTGATCTCGTTGCGGAAGACGATCTCGGCAGCACCTTCAGCGCCCATCACCGCGATCTCGGCCGTCGGCCATGCCACCACACGATCGGCTCCCAGATCCTTTCCGCACATGGCAAGGTAGGCACCGCCATAAGCTTTCCGCAGAATCACCGTGAGCTTGGGGACGGTGGCTGCCGAATAGGCGAACAGCATCTTCGCGCCGTGACGAATGATCCCGCCGTACTCCTGCTGAACTCCCGGCAGGAATCCGGGAACATCGACCAGCGTCAGCAATGGAATGTTGAAGGCATTGCAGAAGCGCACAAATCGCGCAGACTTGTCGGAGGCATTGATGTCGAGGGCTCCCGCCGACACTGCAGGCTGATTGGCTACTACCCCGATCGGCCTTCCCTGCAGGCGCCCAAAGCCGACAACGATGTTTGGCGCAAAGCCCGGCTGGATCTCCAGAAAGTCCTCATAGTCCAGCAAGCGCACGATCACCGACCGGATGTCGTAACTGACCTTGGGATCGCTCGGCACAAGTCGATTCATCTCCGGGTCGTCTTCAATGGGCAGTTGATAGGCGAGCCGTGGCGGATCTTCGAGATTGTTGGACGGCATGAAGCTCAATAGCCGGCGGCAGAGGTACATCGCCTCTTCATCGTTCTGCGCCACCAGGTGGACCACACCCGAGGCATTCATCTGCGCAGCGGGCCCGCCGAGTGCTTCCGCGGTTACGCTCTCTCCTGTCACCTGCTTGATGACCTGCGGCCCGGTGATGAACATCTGCGAGTTCAGCGTCTGAATGATGAAGTCGGTCAGCGCAGGGCTGTAGGCCGCGCCACCCGCACAGGGTCCGCAGATCACCGAGATCTGCGGCACTGTTCCCGACAGCACGACGTTGTTGTAGAAGACGCGGCCGTAACCGGAGAGGCTGTCGATGCCCTCCTGCACACGCGCACCGCCGGAGTCGTTGATGAGGACGAACGGGCTTCCGGTCTTGAGCGACATTTGCATCATGTCGGCTATTTTCTGGCAGTGCAGTTCGCCGGCGGCGCCGCCAGCGACCGTGAAGTCCTGGCTGGCAAGGTGCACCAGTCGGCCATCCATCGTCGCGCATCCGGTGACCACGCCATCGGCCGGCATATCTTTGTCGGCCATGCCGAAGTAGGTCGCGCGATGCTTGGCGAACAGGCCAACCTCCTGAAAGCTCTCGCGATCGACAAGTTTGTCGATGCGTTCGCGGGCCGTCAGCTTGCCGGCTGCGTGCTGCTTGTCGATCTTCTCCTTACCGCCGCCCAACTGGATATGCTCGCGGTTCTTGCGCAGCTTTTCCAGACGGCTGGTTGCTGATTTCTGTTCGACTTTCGCTTTTTCCACCGGTGCTGGCATTCCATCTCCCTGAGGTTGGGGCGAGCCTATGCTCTGGCTAGCCGGCAGGAGCAACTGTTACCTTGTGCTCCTGGCCATTAAGGGTGATCACGTAGGTATGAGGTGAAGCCGGTTCGGGCTTTTCGGGCGCAGCCGGCGGCTTCGGCACAGGCTTCGCTGCGACAGCGCTCGGGTCCCTGCCCAGATTCTTCGGGCCCTCGGCACGAGTCTTGAAGAACTTCGGCGCCACTTGCGGGAACATTGCATAGGTCAGCACATCTTCGTCGCTGCCATTGCAGCCCTCTAGTGCCAAAGTCTGCGTGCGCAGCTGCTCCCACTCGGGCTTAAGCAGGTCCGCCGGACGAATATTGATGACCGATTTCTTCGCGTGCTCGGCGGCCTTCTTCACGATCTCAGGATTCTTCTCGCCCAAGGTGCTGCCGTAGTAGCCAAGCATCAGGTCAGCGAACTCGCCCGTAAGCACTTTGTACGGTCCCATGAGGACGTTGAACACAGCCTGGGTGCCGACGATCTGACTCGATGGCGTCACCAGCGGCGGATAGCCGGCGTCTTTGCGAACTCTCGGAACTTCTTCGAGTACGTCGTGCAAACGATCGGCGGCGCCCTGCCCTTTCAGCTGACTCTCCATGTTGGAGATCATGCCGCCCGGGATCTGGCTCTTGAAGATTTCGGTATCGACGCCACTGAACTCGCTGAGAAACTCGCGATAGCGCGGACGAATCTTCGCGAAGTGATCGCGCACACGCAGAATGCGCTTGAGGTCGAGCCGGGTCTCGAAGCCAGTTCCTTCCAGCATCTCAACCAGGGCTTCGGTGGGATTGTGGCCCGGGCCGAGTGACATTGAGCTGACCGATGTGTCGACGATGTCGCATCCGGCCTCGATGGCCTTCATGTACGAAACCAGGGTGACGCCGGTGGTGGCATGCGCGTGCAGATGCACCAGCGTGTCCTGCCCGCACCTGGCCTTGATGTTACTGACCAGGTCGAACGCGGCTTGCGGCTTAAGCAGCCCGGCCATGTCCTTGATGCAGATGGAGTCGCAGCCCATCTCCTTCAACTGCTGTGCCATCTCGATGAAGGCTTCGGTGGTGTGCACCGGACTAGTGGTGTACGAAATCGTTCCCTCGGCATGCTTGCCGGTGCGCTTAACAGCGGCGATGCTGGTGCGAAGGTTGCGCAGATCGTTCAGCGCATCGAAAACGCGGAAGACATCCATGCCGGCATCGGCAGCCTTCTCCACGAAGCGCTCCACCACGCCGTCTTCATAATGGCGATACCCCAGCAGGTTCTGGCCGCGCAACAGCATCTGCAGGCGCGACTTCGGCAGCAACTTGCGGAAGGTGCGCAGGCGCTCCCAGGGGTCTTCATTCAGAAAGCGGATGCAGGCGTCGAAGGTGGCCCCTCCCCAACACTCCAGTGACCAGTAACCGGCGTTGTCGAGGTCCTCGCAAACGGGAACCATGTCTTCCAGCGCCATTCGGGTTGCTAACAGACTTTGGTGGGCATCTCTGAGGGCAAGCTCAGTTACTTGGATAACACGAGACATCTTGGGCGGCTCCTGAATCTGATCCTAGTGTAGCCGCGTTCTGTATGGGTCGGCGTACAACGAAAGTTGTTGTTAGCCTTTGCCGAAAGGGGAACGCAACTGATTTGAAACAAGCTTGTTAAACGAACGTTCTGTTGAGAAAATCGCGCGCGCAGGCGAGGTAGTTTCTATGGTTGGCAGCGCTGTCTGGCCTTCGAGAGGTATCGCATCGGTCAATTCCTCTCGGCGTCTGAGTTGTGTTGCAAAATGAAACGGCAAGGAAGAAAATGTTCGAAATATTTCTGCAATTGCTGTAACGCGTTCGTGGGGAACGCATCCATTCATAGTCGTCTTTTTGCAATCATGAACTCAGCTACCAAAGGTCGCCTCCTTGGGCTTGCCGGGCTGTCGGTATTCGCGGTTTGGGTTACCGTCAGCTTGGGAAGTAGTCTGTTCCTCTGCCTCGAGAGCCTCACCTGGCCAACCGTGCCGGTGCAGGTGGTTTCCTCCGGCCTCAACACCGGGGAGTCGAATGCCGGGCGTTGGTGGCAGCCGGCCATTGTCTACTCCTACGAGCTGAACGGACACACGTATCAGTCCGGCAATCTGCGTTACATGCTGCGACCGATCTACCAGGAAGACGACGCGCGGCAGATTCAGGCCGAGTACCCGGCAAACGCCCGCGTAACGGCGGCTTACAATCCTCGAAATCCGTCGCAGAGTGTCCTGGAGCCCGGCATTCCTGCCGGCCTGCGTTGGATCCCTCTTGTCCCGCTGTTACTGTGGGGGCTTCTAGGCTATTTCTACTTCGAGATCAAGCATCCGGGGCGCAGGATGGTGCTGCTGCCGGACATCGAATCGGCGCAGGACCGGGATGAAGCTCCGCGCACATCCAAGGCTGCCTGAGCGCCCAGGCCCGTGCTATAACTTGTTTAGCCGCCCGCGACCGGCTGACGAGAGGATTTCCCTGCGGTGAACGTGCCGAATTATTTGACGATTTCCCGCATTCTCAGCGTTCCCTTGCTGATCTGGATTCTCTCAACCAATCTCATCAGTAGCGTTCACGGCGAGAAAGAACTTCTCGCCGCAGCCGTCTTCAGCCTGGCCGCCATCACCGACCGTTTGGACGGATACCTCGCCCGCAAGCATGGGCTCATCACCCGTGTCGGGATGCTGCTGGATCCGCTGGCGGATAAGCTGCTCATCGCCTCGGCGCTAATCATCCTGGTCCAGTTCAACCCACACTTGATGCCGGCGTGGATTGCCGTGGTCGTGATTGGCCGCGAGTTCCTGGTGACCGATCTGCGCGTAGTTGCTGCGACGGAAGGGTTCACCATTCAGGCGCGTGATCTCGGCAAATGGAAAATGGGCGTCCAGATTGCCGCGGTGCTGGCCTGCATCCTCGGACGGAAGTGGCCTGTCGGCGATCTGGGACTTGGCTATGTGTATCTGCCACTGCCGATCGAATGGATCGGCCGAATCACAATTTGGGGCATGGTGATTCTGTCGGTGGTTTCGGCTATCGATTACTTTGTGGTCTTCTGGAACAAAATCGATGCCGCCGCGATAGCCCATCATCACAGTACGCGCCCTGTGCGCCGGCCCGTGCGCTCGAAGATGAGCCCCGTCCGCGAATAGTCCTCTCACATCACAAACAACGCTCTTCGATTCGCGTAACATAGGCGGCATAGGAGTCTCTATGGCAGCCAATTCGCAATCATCTGTACTCATTTTTATCGAAGACCACTACGAGGATATGGAATTGATGTATCCCAAGTACCGGCTCGAAGAAGCGGGCTACCGCGTCGTCATTGCTGGTCCGAAGGCTAAGCACACGTATCTGGGAAAACACGGTTATCCGTGCGTCAGTGACGCTGCGATCGCCGACATGGAAGAGAAAGATTTCGTCGGCGTCATCTGTCCCGGAGGCTGGGCCCCCGATAAGCTGCGCCGCATCGAGAAGCTGAAAGAGTTGTTGGTGCAGTTTCATCGGTCCAAGAAGCTGGTCGCGGCGATCTGCCATGGCGGCTGGATGCCAATTTCTGCCGGCATCTATGGCGGGGTGCGTGTGACCGGCAGCCTGGGAATTAAAGACGACCTGGTAAATGCCGGGGCGATCTTCGAAGATGCAGCGGTAGTCACAGACCGACATTTTGTGAGCAGCCGGAAGCCGGATGACTTGCCGGCGTTCATGACGGAGTGCCTGAAAACATTAGCGGTGAGGGTCGCGTCTGAACGCCAGGCCGTGACTATTTAGTTGCAGGGCTTGTTTGTGATGCCCATCACCGACAGAGCAATAAGCGGTGCGGATAATCGTGTTGTTGTAACACCGCTTCTCGGAGAGTGATCGAGAAACCAGTAGCGGTGGCTGTTCGCGGGTAAAGAGAACGAACGTTTCGGGGTCTGGAAGGGATCCTGGGATGGAGTTCCGAGCGGCAGCCCACCCCGGCTTTGCACTGGTACTTTCCTGGTCAGTCCAAAGCTTCTGCGCGTGAGCTGAGTACCTCTCCTCGATTCCTTCCCATCGTATCTGTCGTACACAATTTCCTTCTTCCTTCCCGGCACGTTCTCGGTTTGAGCCCTCGCAGGTCCAGCAAATAGCTCGATCGAATTTGCTGTGTTTGCGCCGGAGTTCATGAGCGGAGCGCATGCGTATGGACAAAACACAGGTCGTCATCATCGGCGGAGGTGTAACCGGAGCGGGTCTCTTGTGGGACCTTTCGCTGCGTGGAATTTCTGCTGTCCTGCTCGAAAAGAAAGATCTGGCGAACGGAGCCACCGGGCGATGTCACGGGCTGCTGCACAGCGGCGGCCGCTATGTCGTGAAAGACGCCGAGGCGGCGAAGGAATGCATCAGCGAAAACATGATCTTGAAGAAGATCGCCGCGGGGTGCATTCATGACACGGGAGGCCTCTTCGTCCACTTGAAAGAGGACGATCCGAAGTACGTGGACGACTGGTCTACGGGCTGCGGCAAGATCGGCATTCCGATCGAAGAGCTCTCGCGAACCGAGGCACTGAATCTCGAGCCAAACCTTCCGGACAGCCTGGTAAAGGCCTACACAATTCCCGATGCCCATGTCGATGTATTCCTGCTGACGCTGCTGAATGTCAAAGCCGCGGTGGCTCGTGGCGCACGCCTTCGCACCTATGCCGAAGTGACCGCGATCGACGTTGAAGATTCGCACGTGAAACGCGTTCGTTTCCGCGATACTCGAACCGGCGAACTGGACGCCATCGAATGCGAGATCGTGATCAACGCAGCTGGTGGCTGGGCGCAACAAGTTGCGGCCATGGCGGGAGTCGAGGTTCCGGTGCGCTGCGATCGTGGTGCCTTGCTGATCTTCAACCATTGCGTGGTCACCCGCGTCGTGAATCGCCTCCGCAAACCGGGAGACGCCGACATCCTGGTACCATGCGGTCCCGTTTGCATTCTCGGGACAAGTTCAATCACGGTTCCCTCCCCTGAAAACCTGAGCGTGCTACCTGAAGAAATCCATAAGCTGATGGGCCTGGGAATCGAGTTGATTCCTGCTCTCGCCGAAGCGCGACTGCTCCGCATCTTCACCGGCGCGCGTCCGCTGTACGTGCCGAAGAGTGCGACAGGTGCGGCCGGCCGCGAAGTCAGTCGCAACTTCGCCCTGCTGGATCATGACAGTAAAGACGGCGTCGGCGGATTTATCTCGATCGTTGGCGGAAAGCTCACGACGTATCGCCTGATGGCCAAAGCCACCGCTGATCTTATTAGCAAGAAACTCGGCATCGACGAAGAGTGCACGACGGAAACAACACCGTTGCAGGAATCCGCCGACCAGGATGTCGTTTATGAGGCAGAGAAATTGCTGCCCGCGGCGGCGGTCGAAAAAGCAGGGCGGCGCCTGGGTGTCAGGCTGGCGCAGATGGTCAGCGCGATTCAGGCCAATCCCATGCTGTCAGAGATTGTCTGCGAGTGTGAGTTGGTCACGCGCGCCGAGTTGGATATGGTGCTGCGCGATGCCGCGGTTCCGGCGCTCACGATCGGCGACGTCGGCCGACGCACGCGTCTCGGCTTCGGCCCGTGCCAGGGAACCTTCTGCGGATACAAAGCGATGCTCGCCGGATATCAGAACCAGAACTGGTCGGCGGCCGAGGCTTCGGAACTTCTCCAGATTTATCTCAATGATCGCTGGAAGGGGCAGGGATGGGTTCCCGCCGGAAAGCAAGCGGAGCAGCTTTGCCTGAGTAAGGAGATTTTCGAGCCTGCCTACTACGTATCGGAAAGAATTGAGGTGACCACCCATGAGCGCTAACGGCGGCGAGGTGCTCGTAATCGGCGAAGGTCTGTCAGGCATCATGGCAGCAGCCAGCGCCGCCACGCAGGGTTCGCGCGTGACGCTCGTCAGCAAAGGCCCAGGCAACTTTGTATTGGGGCCTACGTGCGTGGATGCCGAAGGCCTGGCAGGCCTCTCTATGCCAGCTGACGTGCGGGAGGCGGCCATCGGGTGCTTCCTCGACCTGACCGCGTCCGCGGCATGCGCTTATAGCGGCGGCAAACGTGAGCGACAACTTGTACCCACAATTCTTGGCACCTTTCAGGAAGTCTCCGTCGCACCCCGCTGGCTGTGGCAAGCCGACCCGCGGAAGCTCTCGAACGTCGTTGTTGTCGGCATCGCCAACCTGCCAAGCTTCGACGCAAAATTCCTCGCCGACCGTCTCGGGTATCAGGCCTCGGAGATGGGATTGACGACCTGCTACAGGAGCGAGACCGTCACCCTGCCTCATCATCCAAAACACTCGCTGACCGCACTGGAGATCGCCAATGCCATCGATCGCGACGACTCGTATCGTATCGCCTTGGCCCATGCCGTTCGAGCAGTCGTTCGCGATGCAGAGCTGGTGATCCTGCCCGGTGTCCTTGGTGTGAAATCGAGTGACGCCGACATCGTCTGCTTCGAGGAGGAGATTGGCTGCGCGGTTTGCGAACTGGCAACGCTGCCTCCTTCGGTTCCGGGTCTCAGGCTGCTGCAGCGACTCGAGCGGCGGCTCGCGGACTTACGCGTCGACATCTCCAGCGGCTTCGCAGTCCAGAAACTCTGCCTGGAGAACGGCCATTGTGTTGGAGCTGAATTAGAAACTCCGGGCCGTCCCCGGCGCTTGCGCGCCGATACGGTGATTCTTGCCTGCGGCAGGTTCGCTGAGTTCCTGGAAGCGTCAGTGGAAGCCAACCCCGAGTATCCGTCGAACGTATTTACCTGCGGCAGTCTGTTGGCACAATCCGAACCGCGGCATCGCAACGCGATCTCAATTCTTACGGGTTATCAGGCGGGACTACTGGCGAGCCAGCAAGGAGTGCAGCATGCGGGACGATGATCTGAAACTCGACAATTGTATAAAGTGCTCCGACTGCAATACCGTTTGCCCGGTCGCGAAGGTGTTTCCCGATTTCTCCGGGCCAAAGGCCCTTGGACCCGACATGGAGCGCTTCCGGCGCGAGGGCATCTCCAGCGACACTCGCTGGGTTGAATATTGCCTTGGCTGCAATCGTTGTGATGTTGCATGTCCGCACAGCGTAAACGTCTCGGAGCTGATCGCGAAAGGTAAGGCTCAACACGCGAAAAGCGGCCGCGCGGCGTTGCGCGATTACTGGCTGGCGCGGCCAAGCACGCTGGGCAAGCTGTGCTCGAGCATTGCTCCAGTGGCGAACGCCGTCATGAACCTGAAACCGAATCGCTGGCTCATGTCCTCTATTGGCCACATGACCTCGGAACGGAAACTGCCTCGTTACTACTCAACGCCAATTCGGCCAGAACTCAGAAATCACGGGTCGAAGCCGGTTCTATTCTTCCCGGGCTGCTATATCCGATACAACAATCCGCGTATCGGGCAGATCGTCGTTGATCTGCTGCGGATCAATGGCTGCTCGGTCCAAATCGCCTCCGACATCTGCTGCGGCATGCCGGCGATTGCCAATGGCGATAGCCAGCAGCTTACGGAGTGTGTGGAAAAGAATGTCAGCGAGATGGTCGAGGCCGTCGATCGCGGCGCGGTCATCGTCACCGCGTGCACCAGTTGCGGATATGCGCTGAAAGGAGACTACGCGCATCTGCTCACCGGCCACCCCACGCTGGCCGCGGCTGCTCAGAAGGTTTCCAGCAACACGTATGACCTGGGTGAACTGCTTGTCGAGCTGCAGGAAAATGGCAAGCTGAATACCGACTTCTCTGCCGCGAGCCATCGCCTCGCCTATCATGCTCCATGTCACATGAAGTCCCAGGGCATCGGCCGCCCCTGGCTAAAGATCCTGCGCTCGGTACCCGGCGTCGAGATTGAAGAAATCAAAGCCGACTGCTGCGGCATGGCAGGAACCTACGGCTTCAAAAACGAGAAATACAAGATCTCGATGGACATTGGCCGCGATCTCTTTCGCGGCATCCAGGCCTACAAACCCGACTTGGCGGTCACCGAATGTGGCAGTTGCCAGATGCAGATCGAACACGGCGCACATGTGCGAACGGCGCATCCGGCCGAAATCCTCTATGAGGCCTACCAGCACAAAGACTAGAGCCGTGGCCGCCTGACTGCGGCTGCTGCTTCGGCTGGCCTGCGTAAGATCCGAACTCTTCCGTCAACAGCAGCATTGTTGCGTACGCGGTCGACGGAATATCATGATTCGTTCCACCGACTCGCATTCATACAATCTGAGGGTGCGCACGAATGTTGCTTGGCTGCGTTGTGGCGGGAACCGTCGCCTATTTACTAGGGTCGATTCCCTTCGGACTGGTCCTGTTACGGGTATTTCGCGGAGTCGACGTCAGAAAAACCGGCAGCGGCAACATCGGTACCGCCAATGTCGCCAGAGTTGCTCCCGGGCTAGGTTTGGCTACGCTTTTCTTCGACTCAGCTAAGGGATTGGTTGCGGTCCTGCTGGCCAGGGTCATCGGGACACACATGCTGAAAGGCTCGGCGGATCTGCAGAACATGGCGATCATCACCGGTCTGAGTGGCCTGCTCGCCATTGTCGGTCACGTGTTTCCGGTCTGGCTGAAGTTCAAGGGCGGCAAAGGTGTCGCGACAGCAATGGGAGCGTTCCTCGGGCTCATGCCTTGGGCGGTGCTGATCACGGTCGTTTTCTATGTCGTCATTTATGCAATCTGGCACTACACGTCTTTGGCATCGATCACGTGCGCTGCATTATTCCCTATCGTTGCTGGCTTCCTGATGCCGGCAGTCGAACGTCCCTTGCTGCTGCCCTTTCTCGTCGCGGCTTCCTTGCTCATCATCGTGAAGCATCACGAAAACATCCGCCGGTTGCTGGCCGGTACCGAAAACCGTCTCGATCTGAAACGGCACTGAGACAGCCACCTTGCCGTAATCACCACATTTGAATGCCATCTATGTGATCTGAATCACAGCTACAGGTCTAATTCCCATTTAGAAACAAGGTAGTCACATGCCTACCTCATTCAGGTCCGAACACGGCTCAATCCGGATTGCCGGTAACACAGCGGCTCACCACGACAACCGAAGCCGGGAAGAACGCACTCGCGAAAGTCTGGAGCGCTTCATCGTACTCCTTGAGCAAACACCCATTATCCCCGCCGTTCGTTCTCCGGAATACCTTATTCCAGAGCAGCCAGTGCCCGGGTAAAATCGTGTACTTCCTCTTCGGCGATCCGGAAAACAGCAGTGACATGATGGCGTTTGTAGCGGCCGCGGGTAAGGTGCCGATTATCAATATCGACCTGGCTGCAGGATTTGCCCGTGACCATGCTGCCGTTTCATACCTGGCGCGTCGCAGTGTTCAGGGCATCATATCGACACATCCCGAGCCCCTTCGGGCCGCACGCGATCTGGGATTATTTGCCGTCAAGCGAACCTTTCTGCTGGATTCCGCCGCACTGGAAAGCGCTTTGCGCAGCCTCGATCAGTTCATGCCCGACGCCTTGGAGGTGCTGCCTGCGATGGCCGCCCCGCACATCGTCAACCGGCTCCATGAGCTCTATCCCAGGCTGCCCGTGATCGCCGGCGGCCTCATCACGACCTTGCGTGAGATCGACGATTTGATCACCCATGGCATCCACGCGGTTTCAGTCAGCGACCCTCGGCTCTGGGTGGCTTGAGGCCGTTTCCTCATCCAAAAACCTTACTGAACGGGAAATCAGCCTCCGAACGTGGGCACGTCACAGTTTCCAGAGACAGAGGTCACAGACAGGGGAGTTTGCAGAACAATAAATTGATATTGCGCGGCAGAGACATAGAGAGGCCGTCCGGAGTCAGAAAGTTTCCACCTAGGGCGGGTGGGAGACTTTTTGCTTCGGACGGCCCTTTCATTTCCTCCTGCAGATCGCACACCGCACACATTAAAAGGAGAAGCTATGGAGAAGTCCAGCCGGCTTCACAGATTCGAGAGAAACATCTTTGTACTTTCTACAATCCTCTTCGTGATCTGTCTGCTCTTAGTCGCATTACCAGCTGTTGCTCAAGACACGTCATCTTCGTCTTCCAATCAAACGACCACCCAAACGACACCTCCATCATCCACTGGTGGAATCAAAGCCAACCCCGGCACAGATAAGGGCTCCACTCCGGTACCCGAAGCCAAGCCGGATTTCTGGCACCAACAGTATCTCCTCGGTGATTGGGGCGGAGAGCGCACCAAGTTGGCCGAGCAGTACGGAGTAACCTTCGACTTCTTCTACGTCACCGACATGCTGTATGCCGACAACGCCCGGGTCAAAGATGGTGGCGCCGGATGGAACCGCGTCCGCGGCACCATGGATATTGATTTCGGCAAACTGGCAGGCGTGAAGGGCTTATTCTTCCACGTAACTGGATTGTGGCAAGGTGGTCCAAATCTCGGTGCCGATTACCTGGGCAGCATCTCCAATCCTAGCGGCTTGGTGAGCGCTCGGACGGAAATTCTCGACTCCTACTGGCTGGAATACGACATGTTGGACCAGAAAGTTGCATTCCGCTTCGGCCAGTTCGCCAGCATGGATATCTACGGCCTCCAGCCTTATGGTGGAGCATTCTTGATGGAGCCACTGGATTACGGCTTCAACAACCGCTTCAACGACTACGCTTCGTTCGACCCTGCTTCCGGTCCCGGTATGCAGATACAGGTGAAACCTACGCCTTGGATGTATTTCAGGGGCGCCTACACCTCCGGCAACCGCAACCCTTATGTACAGGATCCGAATGGCTTCCATTATGTGAAAGCGAATTCGGGCGTGCTGAGTGACGAAATCGGCTTCGTCCACGATCAAATCCCGAATCCTAAGAATGCAGACCAGAAACGCTATCCTGGCCAGTATGCTTTCGGGTCGACCTACAACGGAGGCAAGTTCGCAAATTCGTTCTGCAGTCCGACGGCTCAAGTTGCTTACTGCCCGCCGGTCACTTCGGAATACTATACAAACCCCCTGTTCTTCTCGCCCTACACGGGCAACTACGTGATGTATGCCATGGCAAACCAGGCGATCTACCGTCGGAAACCCAACTCGAACACCGGGTTGGACGCACTATTCGGTATCGCATGGTCGCCGAATGAACCCTACAACTTCGTAGACAAAAACATCCTCGCCGGCGTGGTTTACAACGGACCGATTCCTTCCCGGCCGAAGGATTCTCTCGCTTTCGCACTGTCCTATAGCGGTGTGAGCAGCAAGTACAACCAGGCCTATCTCTCGGCTAGTCCAGCCGGGACTTGGCCCTACTCATCCGAGACGGCGTACGAATTTAACTATATGTTCCAGGCCACACCGTTCTGGATGGTTCAGCCAACCGTGCAGTGGTATCACAACACGGGCGGGTTCTCGAACTCCCCGACCGGAGTTGTACTCGGTTTCCGTACAAAGATTGACTTCTAGACACAGTGCGCATAACGAATCAGATATATGAAATGCCGCTCCGAGCGGAATGCAGGAAATCAAAGGCATTCTCTTTGACTCACTGATCGGCGGAGGGCAGGAGGAAAGAATGGCGAATTACATTGGAGCAATTGATCAGGGCACGACGAGCACCCGCTTCATCGTGTTTGACCGTTCCGGACGGATCGTCACCACGGCCCAGAAGGAACACGAGCAAATCTACCCCAAGCCAGGTTGGGTTGAGCACAATCCCGAAGAGATCTGGGCCCGTACCCAGGAAGTCATCGAAGAAGCGCTAAAGGCCAAGAACCTGACCGCGAAAGACCTCGCGGGCGTCGGCATCACCAACCAGCGCGAGACCACGGTCGTCTGGAACAAGAAGACCGGCAAGCCGGTTTACAACGCGTTGGTCTGGCAGGACACCCGCACCGCCGACTACGTTGCGGAGTACTCCCGCATCGGCGGTCAGGACCAGTTCCGTCGCAAGACTGGTCTGCCGTTGGCAACCTACTTCAGCGGTCTGAAAATTAAGTGGATCCTGGAGAACGTTCCCGGCGTTCGTCCGCTGGCTGAAAAGGGTGAAGTACTCTTCGGCAACATCGATACCTACCTGATCTGGCACCTCACGGGCGGCCCGAACGGTGGTATTCATGTCACCGACGTCAGCAATGCAAGCCGCACGCAATTAATGAATCTCGAGACCCTCGCATGGAGCTCGGAGATTACCAAGGCCTTCAATATTCCGTTGGCGATGCTGCCGAAGATCTGCTCCAGCAGCGAAGTCTACGGGACCGTGAAAGTCACCGCGCTGGCGGGCATTCCCGTAGCCGGCGACCTGGGCGACCAGCAGGCCGCTCTGGTCGGACAGACCTGCTTCAAGCCCGGACAGGCAAAGAACACCTATGGCACAGGCTGCTTCCTGCTCCTGAACACCGGAACCACTCCGGTCCAGTCGCAGTTCGGCCTGCTGACCACCTTGGCGTACAAGCTCGGCAAAGAGCCGGCTGTTTACGCTCTGGAAGGCAGCGTTGCCATTACCGGTGCCTTGGTGCAGTGGCTGCGTGACAACCTGGGAATGATCAGCAAGAGCTCGGATATCGAAGCTCTGGCCAAGACAGTTGAGGACAACGGCGGCGTGTACTTCGTACCGGCGTTCTCCGGACTGTTCGCTCCCTACTGGAAGGCTTCGGCTCGCGGCGTGATCGCGGGTCTCACCCGTTATGTCAATAAGGGCCACATCGCACGTGCGGTCCTGGAAGCCACCGCGTTCCAGACTCGCGAAGTCGTTGACGCTATGAAGAACGACTCCGGTATCGAGCTTGACGTGCTGCGCACCGACGGCGGCATGGTCTTCAACAACCTGCTCATGCAGTTCCAGGCCGACATTCTTAACAAGCCTGTCGTGAAGCCTGTTGTCAACGAGACCACTGCTCTGGGCGCTGCTTATGCAGCCGGCCTGGCTGTTGGCTTCTACAAGAACCTCGACGACCTGGTGGCGAACTGGGCCGTTGATCACACCTGGAAACCGGACATGGACCCGGTGAAGCGCGAAACCGAATACAAGCTGTGGAAGAAAGCTGTTACCCGTACTTTCGATTGGGTTGAAGAAGCACCAAAGGTTGAAGAACCCGAGAAAGAACTCGCAGCCACCACAAAATAACCGTAAGGAGACTGAACTTATGCATGGACCATTATTTGGTGAATTCATGGGAACCATGGTGCTGATCCTCCTGGGCGACGGCGTAGTAGCCAACGTCCTCCTCAAGAAGTCGAAAGGCGAGGGATCGGGCTGGATCGTCATCACAACCGGATGGGGAATGGCAGTGATGGCCGGAATCTTTACGGCAATCGCCTGCGGAAGCTCCGCCGCGCACATCAATCCTGCGGTCACGCTGGCTGTGGCCCTGCTCTCCGGCAAGTGGAGCATGGTTCTGCCCTTCTGGGCAGCTCAGTTTGCCGGCGCCTTCGTGGGCGCGACGTTAACCTGGCTCGTCTATCTGCCGCACTGGGCAGTTACGGACGATCCGGGCGCAAAGCTGGGTATCTTCTGCACCGGCCCCGCGATCCGCAATCTTCCCGAGAACTTCCTGACCGAAGTTATCGCGACCACTACGCTGATCTGCGTCGGCTTCGCGTTTGGTGCAACAGCTGTTTCGCCAAACGGCCTGCCTCCGGGATTTGCTCCGTACCTCTGGGGATGCCTGGTATGGGTACTCGGTCTGTGCCTCGGTGGCCCGACCGGTTACGCCATGAACCCTGCTCGTGACTTCGGTCCGCGCGTGGCTCATGCCGTTCTGCCTATCCCTGGCAAGGGTGGTTCGGATTGGGGTTATGCCCTGATTCCGATCCTCGGACCGTTGGTTGGTGCCGGTATTGCCGCTGCCAGCATTCACCTCATCAAGTACTAGGGAGTGGTTGCCGCAACCTGGTGCAAATCCTCTCTTCGCGCTGGCGTCGCCTTTAAGGGGCGGCGCCAGCCGAAAGAAGTCTTAAGAGCTCAACTCCAAAATTCGTCGGCTGTACGTAGAAGGAGGTAAGCAAATGCCAGAGGTTCATGCTGGTGTTATGAAGAAGCTCATCAACTCCCCTCAGGAAGTCGTGCGCGAGGCACTTGAGGGCATGGAGGCAGCGCATGGCGATCGCCTCCGCATCAACTACGAGCCGGTTTTTATCGCGCGCAAAGACGCCCCGGTCAAAGGTAAAGTTGGTCTGATCTCCGGCGGAGGCAGCGGCCATGAGCCAATGCACGGCGGCTATGTGGGTAAGGGAATGCTCGACGCAGCCTGCCCAGGCGCGGTTTTCACCAGCCCAACACCTGATCAGATGTACGAAGCCAGTAAAGCCGTCGACGGTGGCGCCGGGATCCTTCACATCGTGAAGAACTATACCGGCGACGTAATGAACTTCGATCTTGCGGCTGATATGCTCAAGGCTGACGGGATCGATGTGCAGAGCGTTCTCACCGACGATGACGTCGCCGTCGAGAACAGCCTCTACACGGCTGGCCGGCGCGGCGTCGGTTTGACGGTCATCATGGAGAAGTTGCTTGGTGCCGCCGCCGAGCAGAAGATGTCCCTCGCCGACATCAAGAAGCTGGGCGACCAGATTCGCAACACCGGCAGAAGCATGGGCATGGCTCTTAACGCCTGTACCGTTCCTCACGCCGGCAAGCCATCCTTCGATCTGCCCGATGACGAGATCGAAGTCGGGATTGGTATCCACGGAGAGCCCGGACGCCGTCGCGTCAAGATGGCCAGCGCAGACGAGATTACCGAGATGCTGATGGAGCCGGTCATTACCGATCTGCCCTTCAAAAAAGGTGATGACGTCCTGCTGTTCGTCAACGGTATGGGCGGCACTCCACTGATCGAGTTGTACATCATCTATCGCAAGGCGGCGGAGATCGCAAAGCAACACGGTCTTAAGATTGTCCGCAACCTGGTTGGCTCCTACATCACCAGTCTGGAGATGGCGGGCACCTCGGTAACGCTCCTGAAGATGAACGATCAGCTTTGCAAACTGTGGGATGCTCCCGTTGATACTCCGGCGCTACGCTGGGGCTGAGACACTCAGAACTGTCATGGAATATTTGACTCTTGAAAATGCGCGGTCGTGGATCAAAGCGGCCGCGCTTCTTATTTCTGAAAATGCCGCCATGCTCAGCGAACTCGATGCCGCTATCGGAGACGGCGACCATGGCGAAAACATGAACCGCGGCTTCAAGGCCATCGAGAAGAAGCTCGAAAGCTCTACGCCTGCCGACTTGCCATCGTTCTTCAAGCTGGTTGGAATGACGCTGCTGTCGTCGGTTGGCGGCGCCGCCGGCCCACTTTATGGCGGCTTCTTTCTCGCGCTCAGCAAAGCATCAACCGGCAAGGACAAGCTGAACAAGCAGGAGCTGGGCGAGGTCCTTACGGACGGGCTTGCCGACATTCAAAAACGCGGCAAAGCTCAGCTCGGCGATAAAACCATGGTCGACGCGCTGACTCCCGCACTCGACGCGTACCGCGCCTCGCCCGACGGCGATGTCGCTTCCGCTCTGCGGGCTGCGGTGGAGCAGGCGCACACGTCCGCCGAAGCGACCATCCCGTTGCAGGCTCGCAAAGGACGCGCCAGTTATCTGGGCGAGCGCAGCATCGGCCATCAGGACCCCGGTGCGACTTCCAGTTGGCTGCTCTTGAAGGCCTTAGCATCGGCATGCGAAGGTAACGCCTAAAGCGGAGACGCACGCATGGTAGGTCTTGTCCTCGTTTCGCACAGCAAAAAGCTGGGGGAAGCCGTACGGGAGCTGGTGCTCCAGATGACGGCTCCCGGCTTTCCCATCGCCGTGGCCAGCGGTGTTGGCGAAACCCATGAGGAGTTGGGCACTGACGCTGTCCATATCTCCGAGATCCTGCAGAGTCTGAACTGCCCCGAAGGCATCCTCGTTCTCATGGATTTGGGCAGCGCAGTTCTGAGCGCCGAAACTGCACTCGAGTTACTCGACAGCTCCGACAAGCCGATCCGGCTTTGCCCAGCGCCCCTTATCGAAGGCGCCATTGCCGCCGCCGTCCGCGCCCAGGCGGGAGGAACTCTCGACGAGGTCGCACACGAGGCCGAGATGGGCCTGGCTCCCAAGCAGCAACAGCTGGGACCTGAATTGACCGCCGATTTTTCCCCAGCGGTGACGCAGCCGCAGACAGCAACGCCGGGTGAAACGGTGGAGATCGAGCTGGACGTCGAGAATCCTCACGGACTGCATGCCCGTCCGGCGGCTGCATTAGTACAAACTGCGAGCCGATTTGCTTCGAGCATCGAAGTATCGAACCTCACAGCGGGCCGCGGGCCGGTTCCCGCGCGCAGCCTGACAAGCATTTCCCTGCTGCAGATCCGCAGGGGCGACCGCATCAAGGTAGTCTGCAGCGGCAACGATTGTCAGCAGGCGCAGCAGGCGATTCGTGAACTCGCCGCTAATGGCTTCGGCGACAAGTTCGAAGCGCCACCTGCCCCCAATCTCCCCGCTGCTGAAAGTCCAAATGGCTCGCACGGCTTCCCCGGAGCAGACGGCATCGCCATAGGACCTCTCGCTCTATTGCAAGCAGCCGAGGTTGAAGTTGAGGACACACCACTCGGGAATTCAACAGCCGAGATGGCAAAGCTCACAGCAGCCATCGATTCGGTGCGGCAGGAGATTCGCTCCGCCGGCAAGAGCGGCAACGAGATTCTCGAGGCGCAGGCGATGATCCTCTCCGACCCTCTCGTCGTCAGCAAACTCGAATCCGAGCTGCAAGGCGATCGTGTTTCCGCAGCCCGTGCCTGGGCAAACGTCACTCGTGAAATTGCAGAGCAATACGCGGCAATGGATGACGCCTATCTGCGCGAGCGGGCCGTTGATGTTCGCGATATCGCACAACGTGTTCTTCGACAGCTGCAAGGAGTAGACTCGCATCCGCCCATCGCTCCAAGCATCCCCTCCGTGCTCTTTACCGAAGAACTGCTTCCGAGCGAGGCCGCCGTCTGCGATCCTGCGCGAGTCCTTGGCGTGATCACCGCGAAAGGCAGTGCCACAGCGCATAGCGCGATTCTCCTGAGGACGCTCGGAATTCCGATGGTGGTCGGAGCCGTCGGTATCGGCGGAAGCGATGCCGGCAAGACGATCGCCCTCGATGGCTCTACAGGCGAGTTCTGGATCGAGCCTGACGCGGCCATTCGAACAAATCTTGAAGACCTAAGACGCTCTCAGCTTGAACGCAAAAGTGCCGCTCAGAGGACGCGCACCCAGCCCAGCATCACGCTCGACGGGACTCGCCTGCAAGTGCTGGCAAATGTCGGCAATGCGCGCGACTCCGAGACCGCCCATGCAAACGGGGCCGCAGGAGTCGGCCTGCTGCGTACCGAATTTCTATTTGTCTCGCGCAAGCAGGCTCCGACCGAAGAGGAACAGGTCCAAGCGCTGCGGGAAATCTACGCCCCCATCACTGGACCCATTATCGTTCGCTCACTCGACGTGGGCGCGGACAAGCCGCTTCCCTTCCTTCCACAACCGGAGGAACACAATCCCTATCTCGGGGTGCGCGGCATCCGTCTGTCACTTCAGTCTCCGGAGCTGTTTCGCGCCCATTTGCGAGCGATTCTTCGTTCCGGCGTTGGACACGATATCTGGCTGATGTTCCCGATGATTGCCACACAGCAGGAAATACACGAGGCGTTGCGTCTGCTCGACAATGCACACCAGCAGCTTGCCCAGCAAGGAACGGCGCACATCTGGCCGATTAAACGCGGCATTATGATCGAAGTTCCGTCGGCAGCATTGCTGGCTGAGCAACTCGCCGTCGACCTCGATTTCTTCAGCATCGGCACCAACGACCTGACGCAATACACGATGGCTGCTGAGCGCGGGAACGCCAACGTCGCCGAGCTTCAGGATGCCTTGCATCCCGCTGTGTTGCGCCTTATGAAATTAGTGGTCGAGGGCGCCGCCTCGCGCAATCGGCATGTGTCGATTTGTGGTGATGCAGCATCCGATCCTCTCGCGGCTGCGGCCTTCGTCGGGCTAGGCATTCACAGCCTCAGCGTTCGTCCCAACCAGGCGGCGACGATCAAAGCGCTGTTCCGGAGTTTGGAGTTGTCTCGTCTGAGGGAGCTCGCCACGCAGGCTCTACAGATGTCGAGCGCTGCACAGGTGCGCGAACACTTTTCCCGCTATCTGAACAGTGCTGCCTTGGCGAAGTAATTTACGACTTCTTGCCTTTGTACATGCGGCCGACAGCCCTCGTTATCGTGTTCCGTGGAACCAGGCGGAGGGCATTGGTCAGCAACTGATTCTTCCAGCCGGGTATGACAATCCGCTTGCCTGCTTTCAATCCTTCGTACCCGGCAAGCGCCACGTCTTTCACGTCCATGTACAGTGGACCGTTAGCGCGACTGACTCCGCCCGTATGTGCGCGCTTCTGGAACCCTGTCTCCACCGGACCCGGAGATAAACACGTTACAGTCACGCCCGTGCCGTCGAGTTCCTCCGCGAGCGCTTCGCTAAAGTGAAGCACAAACGCTTTGCTCGCGTAGTAGATCGCTGTATACGGTCCCGGCAAAAACCCCGCTACACTGCCGACATTCAGCACCTTGCCTCGGCGCTCTACGATCTGCGGCAGGAAGAGCTTCGTCAGCTGGGTTAACGCGACAATGTTGACCTGGATCATCTCCGCTTCGTGATGCCAGTCGGTTTCGAGGAAGGGACCGCTGCCGCCGAATCCTGCGTTGTTCACCAGCACGTCGACCGCAACACCGGCCTCCTGTAATTCCTGAAAAAGCTCCGCCGGCGAAGCAGGATGCGCCAGATCCTTCGGCGCGATGCGTACCTCCACCCCATGCTGCCGTTGGAGTTCCTCGCCAACCTGTTGCAGGGCGGCGCGATTCCGAGCCACCAGGACCAACCGATAATGGTCGGCCGCAAAAAGCCTCGTAAGTTCAAGGCCGATGCCGCTGGAGGCGCCGGTTATCAGAGCCGTTCTGACGGGAGGATTGCTATTTGCGCTCACGCCTCTCTTATAGCCCATTCGCCCCCATTGCTGCAGTGCCAGGGCAGATTCAGATTGTCCTGGTTGCGGTCGCCCCAATCAGCGGAGATCCGCTCACAGGGGCAAGTGACTGCTATCACTGCTAATCCGCAATTTCTGCTGCTATATAGAGCCAGCAATCCTTTGCAGTGTGTTGGTTTTGAGGTGCGTGCCAAAGTAGCACGCCGCCGACATTACATGGCTGCGACACTCGTCTTCTCGCCAAGGCGATTCCAGCACAAAACGTTGGGTTCGACTGGTTCTGCGGTGCGTCCGTCAGTGACTCGCTACGCTGCAAAACTTTCCACTAGCCGGGAAGGTTCGCTCCCCTCGTCGCAGCGATCACAACCGCTTCAGAATTCCGAGCCTTCACGTGGACATCTGTTCTGCGGACATGCAGTTTAACTCGCGGGCAAAACCCGAGGTACTCCCACGTTTCTACAACGAACACGACGAAATCAGTAAAACGAGCGGTCATTCCCGATGCTGTACAGGCTCCAACCTTGATCGACGGAGATCAGCATGATTGCGAAGCGGAAGTTCCCATGGTTCGTGGTTTTCACATTCCTGGCAGTCCTAACAATATTTGCCTCAGTTTCTTATTCGCAGTGCTACCTCAGCCAGGGCTGCAAGCCTGTGGACAACCTCACCTATACCCCGAACGGGACCGGGCAGGTTTATCACGGCGATGGCGCGTCGAATAACGGTTCTGGAGGTTGGACCACCTATTACAGCGACGTCAATCAGTGCACCTCTTGTCACTATGGCACTGACACTATGCCTTACATGCAGACCGGACACCGCAACAGCCTTCGAAAAATGGCGCCGGGAGCACTGTGGGCGGGCCCGGATGGAACTCTGTATCCGACCACGGACCCCTACTACGCATCGGGAAGCACGTTTAACTGGTCGACCAATTTGATCACGCTTGGCTGGTGCGATCCACTCGGAGCGCCCGCGCAGAACGGATTACCTGCCGTCGATCCAGTTTGTCAGTTCCCGTACTACACGCTGCCCAACGCACAAGCTCCGGCTCCGTATACACCAGTGGCCCAAACCCAGCAGGCCGGCGGCGTTCGGAATCTTTATTACATGTTCGCCGGCTGGATGAACTATGGCGGCACGGCGAAGCCGGTCGCCACGCACCTCAATACAGTTTTTGATAAGGGATTTACCGGTGAGCAGTACCCCAACGGCAATTTCGATTGCGGCCGCTGCCACGCCACGGGATATAACTTCGACAATTGGGCGCCAGAGCCGACTTCCAACACCAATAACCAGGTGGTGTGGCTTCCGACGTCAAGCGTGAAACGGCTTCCGAGTGACGGCTATGTCGCACCCGGAACCCAGGGCACGTCGTCCTGGTATCTGACCGGAGTACAGTGCGAACGATGCCACGTCGCTGCCTGGGGCTATGGATCGCATCCTCAAGGCGGACTGCAGGCAACGATCGCCTACAACGAAGGCGCAACCGCCCTGTGCATGGAATGCCACCGCGGAGAAGTCATCACCCAGACGACGCAAACGCAAGCCGGCAGCATCGTTCCGGCGAATGGACCTGTCACCTCCGACCGCGGCTACTGCTCCGATCTCTCCGGCGCGGCTTACGCTGCCTGCACTCAGAACTGGGTCTACAAGCCCTATGTAGCTCACGAACCGGGACAAGATTTCCTGAACAGCCCGCACGCACGCTTCACCGGCAATCTAATTCAGAATGCGCAGCACTCGGCGGACCTCTCGATAACGATATCGGGCACATACGCCAGCTACTTTAGCGAGAATCCAAACGATCCCACCAAGAACAGCGGCTGCACCGGCTGTCACGATCCGCATCAGAGCACCGTCGCATCCGTCCCCGGCGCAAAGCCGATCGTGACCACCTGCGATAAGTGCCACAATCTGGCTAAGACAATCCTGCAAACCGTCAATCATCCCACGGGCCCGGGCACCCCATTCCCGACCGGAACGCAAGCTGACATTCCCGGCGCATGCGTCACTTGCCATATGCAGGCCGCACTGGGACGTGCCACCAGTCATCTCTTCCGCATCAACACCGACGCCAGTTTCCGCACATATCCGACACCAGACCAGTTCTATAACCTGGACGTGACGACGCTGGGAACGGCTACGGAATATTCGGACTTGAGCGAGATCAGCTATCCCCAGGCAGCATGGCAGGACGTCGACCTGGCCTGCGGACAATGCCACGTTGGCGGCGACGGAGTTAACAATCCCTACAACCTGACTCTGCCACCAGGCTTGCCTGGAGCACACGCCTACACCAAGGTACAGTTAGCATATTGGGCTTCGGTGATGCATCCGCCGGATCCTGGAGTGCCGGCGCCAACCTTCTCTCCTGCCCCGGGCACCTACTATGTGCCAACAGCTGTGACTATCTCCGACACCCAGAGCGGAGCCACCATCTACTACACGACCGATGGCTCGACTCCTAATAACAATTCGCCGGTGTACACCGCACCCATCACCATCCAAGCCACGACGACTTTCCGCGCGATGGCGACGTATTCGGGAGTTCCGCGTAGTCCCGTCGTGCTGGCAACGTACTCCATCGTTCTGCCAACGGCTCCGGCACCGCGCTTCTCGCCGCTGCCATCAACCTACGGCACAGCACAGTCGGTCAGCTTGTCAAACTCGGCTAGCCTGGCGATGTACTACACGCTGGACGGGTCAAATCCAACGACTAACTCCACTCCATACACCGGGCCAATCCAGGTCTCGCAGAACACCACGATCAAGGCGATTTCTGCCGGCTACGGTTATTTGAACAGCCCGGTTTCGACCGGCAACTATTACATTCAGGCGCCGACACCGAGCTTCTCGCCGGCTTCTGGTTCCTACTATGCGACCGTAAACGTGACCATCTCGGATTCGGCGAGCACAGCCGCCATCTACTACACCACGAACGGCTCAACTCCCACGACGGGCTCGACGCCGTGCACGAATCCTTGTCCATTGACGGTTTCGACGACAACTACGGTGAAAGCAATAGCGTCCGGCGGAGGATACGTTAGCAGCAACGTCGCCGTTGCCACGTACACCATCGCCGCCGCAAATCCGGTCTTCAACCCCGGATCGGGCACTTACTACGCACCGGTAACGGTCACCATGACGGATGCCACTCCGGGCGTTCTCATCTACTACTCGACGACGGGATTCCCCACGACTTCTTCCCCGTCGTGCGCGAGTCCATGTCAACTTACGATCTCCACTACAACAACGCTCAGGGCAATGGCTGCGGGGAACGGAATCTCACAGAGTGGTACGACGGTCGGTGTCTACACGATTGCCGCGAATGCGCCCGTATTCAATCCCGGCTCAGGGACCTACGCGCATTCGGTAAACGTGACCATGACCGACTCGACTCCCGGCGTGCTGATTTACTACTCCCTTACGGGTTTCCCAACCACGTCTTCCCCCTCGTGTGCCAGTCCGTGCGTGATTACGATTAACACGACTAGTACATTGAGGGCGATGGCCGCGGGGAACGGAATCTCACAGAGCAGCACGACAGTGGCCAGCTATACGATCACGCCCTGACGTTGTTTAACCTCGATGGGGCCTCGTGTGGGCGCGTACGACACCGGTCGGCGCGCCCACATCCTCTCTGGCCTGCTCGCCGGTAATCGGCGAAGACTTCCACGAACCCGGTTTGCCATCCCTGTGGAAAAGTAGTCCGCGAAAATGCGAGCTACAATGGCCTGTGAAGAAGCTCATCCCCGTTGTTATCGTGATCCTGGTCGTCGTGCCGCTGATCTTCTTCGTGGCACGATCGGCGACTCCCGTCATCGATCTCCCTTCTCCCCCAAGTGCCATCGGGCAAGCCACGCCTGTCGCGGTGCAGGTACGCGATCCCCACGGCGTCCGCAGCGTTAAGGCTTTCGTCGAGCAGAACGGCACGCGCTACCAGGTCTTCGACATGACACAGCCGTCCAAGTCAGCGGACAACACGTGGAGCTTCACCGCGGGAGTAAAAACCTCGCCGCAACTCCAGGCCGGCAAGGCGAAGCTGATTGTCGAAGCGACTTCCGACGATCTGATGCGCAAGAGCGCAACCGTGGAGCATGACGTCATGGTCGTCACCCAGCCGCCTAGCCTCAGTGTCGATTCCGAGCAGCATTACCTGTATCTCGGCATGGCGGACCTGGCAACGTTCAGCGTTGCAGGAGGCTGGACCGAAGCGGGTGTGCGCGTTGGCGATCAGACTTTCCGCGCGTGGCCCATGCCGGGCGATAAGCCGGGTCTGTTCTCGATGTATGCTTTCGCCTGGAATATGCCGAGCGATACCGTGCCAGTTGTCTATGCTGGCAACGGAACCGGCAATGACGTGACAAGCCCCCTGGTCGTGATCTTCCCCAAGAAAGAGCAGCCCAAGTACACGACTCACGATTTGCAGGTGAGCGACGCGTTCATGCAGAAGGTCGTCAACGAGCTTGATCCCAATGGGACGGGCGATATGGTCAGTCGTTTCGTGAAGATCAATAGCCAGATGCGGCGCGAGAACAACAAGACCCTATCCGACCTGCAGTACAAGACTGCCGACAAGTTTCTATGGTCGAAGCCTTTCATTCGGCAGCCACACTCTCAGGCCGAGGCCAATTTCGCGGATTTGCGCAACTATATCTACCACGGCCAGAAAATCGATCAGCAGGTCCATCTCGGTTATGACCTTGCCGTCACGCAACACGTCGGCGTACAGGCCTCGAACGATGGCAAAGTCGTGTACGCGGCTCCACTCGGAATCTACGGCAATTGCATTGTCGTCGATCACGGGTATGGGCTACAGACCATCTATGGTCACCTGAGCCGGATCGATGTCCACGAAGGCGATATGGTGAAGCAAGGGCAGGTCATGGGCCTGAGCGGTATGACGGGCATGGCTGGCGGCGACCATATCCACTTCGCCATGCAGCTCGATGGTGTGCAGATCGATCCGAAAGAGTGGTGGGATCCGCATTGGATCAAGGACCACATCGCCCGCCAGGTCGCACTGCCGGGATTCGGAAGCAAGTAGCTGGCTTAAGCGCAGCACGCTCGAGCCCTGGTGCTACGGTGCGAAGTAGCTCGATATGTCCAAAATCAACTGCGTCGGGTTTGATGCATAAGCATCGATCGATCCATTCGTCGTGGGGACAATCGCCATATTCGAGGTAATGGCGCCATCGGGCGCATTCAAAGTAGAGACCACCGGTTGCGGTTGACCGTTAGCCCACAACGTCAGAAACCCGAGTTGCTGCACAGGCACAACGGTTGCGTTGAAGACGTAAGCGCGGGCGCCATTCGGCGGCTCGCAGGCGCTGTCCGCCACGTTGACCGTCAACTCCCCTGTAAATGGGTTGCCGTTGCCGACGCCGCGCGTATCGAGAACACGGCATATAGGCACCGGATACAATGACAGCCCGCCTGTGCCGGGAGCGGCGAAATATCCATTGATATCGATGAGTAAGTCGGTGTCGTCCGACGGGAATACAGCGACACCACCATTCGATCCGGCAGGAACCACGGCAGCGTTAGCCACGATGGTCGCCGTGGGATTGTTGAGGGTGGAAACGCCCGGTTGAGAATCGCCCTGTGGCCAAATCTTTAGAAAATTCAATCTTTGCCCGTCGGGATGGGGTTTCACCGTCACGTTGAAGGAATATGCTTTGATATCTGCACCCTGCGGAATGCACGAACTCTGGAGTAGTGGAAAGTCTCGCTCTCGTCCGCCGGAGAGAAATGGGCCGCCAAGAGCGCCGTCAGCGCCTCGAGTATCGACAATCCGGCACGGCGTCAGCGGATAAAACTGGTCGGCCTGTGCTCCCGGAAAAGTGAAATAGCCATCGACGTCGAGAATCAGGTCGGTGGTATCGCTGGCGTATACGCTGACTGCATTATTACCCGCGGGCACAATCGCGGCGTTCGCCTTGGTGCGCCCGTCGGATGAATTCATCGTCGAAGCAAAGGGCTGCACTTCTCCGTTGGACCACACGGTTAGATAATTAAGCCGCCCATGCGGAATTACGGTGACATTCAATGAGTAGCTTGCAGCACTTGCGGGAATGCCGCAGTTACCCAACTGTGTCACAACGAAGTTCTGCGACGTACCGCCCTGAATCGGGTTGTGAGTAGATCGAGTATCAACCAGGCGGCATGGCGTGACAGCTACGAACGCGAACGGTCCCGGCACCATGAAATTAGCGTTACTGTTAATCGTTGTACCGGGAATCGCCACGCGCACAATGCCCGTGATGGCTCCGGCGGGCACAGTGGCATTGACCTGCGTAGGGGATACCAGCGTGAATTGGGCTGGTGTTCCGTTGAAGTCAACGTTGCTCACCGATCCCAGGTTTGACCCGAGAATAGCGACGTTAGTTCCCGCTCCTCCATTGGAAGGCCGAGTTGCGATGTACGGAGCGAGTCCGACGCCCAGTCGGAACACCGTACCGCACCCTCCCTGGCAGTTATTGCTGGTCCCGCCCTTAGTGGTCGTGCCGTAGAAGTTGCCGTCGGTAGCTTGAATCAGGCCGCCCATCGGAGTCGCGCCATCGCTGCCATCGAACGAGTGGAGGATGGTGATACTGCCGCTGGCGTTCGTTTTGAAGAGAGTGCCGCAGCCGAAAATGCAGTTACTGCCTCCTCCCTGCGAGGACACTCCATAGAAATTTCCGTCGGTTGCTTGAACCAGTCCTACCGGCTCTCCTCCTTCCGGCGGGGCAAAAGAGTGGATCGTGGTCAGTACCCCAACCGGGCTCGTCTTGAAAAGAGTGGTCGTGGTGACGCCGTAGAAGTTTCCGTCACGGGCTTGAATCATCTGTCCGGGATTGCTGCCGTCGCTTCCGGCGGTGAACGCATACAGTCTGTTCAGAACGCCGCTCCGCGTGATCCGGAACACTGTGCCGCAGCCGAAGAAGCAGTTATTGCCGGTAATCCCGCCTGCGCCAGTCGTTCCGTAGAAGCTTCCATCAGCCCCCTGCACCAGGGCCGCGCCGGGATGCGCACCATCAGGGGCGATTAATGAGCAGTTGTGCTGCGGACAAAATGTGTAAAGCGTCGTCAACGCTCCGGCCGTGGTTATCTTGAAGATGGTGCCGCACCCCAGCGTTCCACATTGGCCGCTCGCGCCACCGTCCTGAGTACTTCCGTAAAGGTCTCCGTCCGTGCCCTGCACGAGCGCCGCCGAGGGAAAATAGCCGTCGGGGCAGCCCGATTGAGTACAAAAGACGTGCAGTGTGGTTAGCTGACCGGCTGGCGTGATCTTGAAAACTGTGCCGCAGTTGGCGGAACCGCGACTGCAGTTAGCCCCGCCAGATACCGTCGTGCCATAGAAATTTCCATCCGACGCCAAAAGCAGTGCTGAGGGTTCAGCGCCATCGGTGTCGTTAAAGCTATGGAGGGTCGTTAACACACCACCGGTCGTAATCTTGAATACCGTACCCTTCCCACTCGCTCCACCCGATGCTGCAGTGCCATACAAGTTTCCGTCGTAGCCCTGCACCAGCCATCCGTTTGGAGACTCGCCGTCAGGACAATTCGCTTGAGTACAAAAGCTGTGAAGGCTGCTAAAACTTTGGGCCGACGCCACGAGCGTTGCGGCAGACACGATCCAGCAAACCAGTACTACGAGACGCGACACTCTGACTTGCAGGGCGTTTCCCGGCATACCCATTTTGTCCCCCAACATCGTCCCTCAGTTCGATTGTTCCGCCGCGCGGATAAGCACTCTCAGGCCGCTTAAAATTTTGCTGAGCTACAGCGTCAGACGTGCTTCGTGCGTATGGAGTGGCTGAAGTGGGTGAAATGGTAGCACGGACTCTCGCGTGAGAAATTGCGATTTTCAGCTATTTCCGACAAGGACGCCGCTGTGTTGCCGCGTAGTGGAACCGGTTGTCTCAATCAAGACTCCCCGCTTAGCATTGCCGAAAAGTCATGGAACCTTCCCCGAGGCGACACATTGATACGGCGTGAAAGATTGGGTCCAGCGGTGCTGAGACCTGGTCTGCGAATTGCGCTTTTGTGATTCTAGCCACACAGCTTGAACAGAATGTCACGACTTTGAGAAATGCTTCGTCACATTCTTGTCACGAACGCATCCGGGCTGTGACTTCGAACGCGAACCTATTTGAGAGGCCGGGAGCCGGTAATGAGGATGTCTACAAGTCTTCGGGCGCTTTGCTGCCAATCGGGTGTGGAGGCGACATTGGAAACTCCAATGAGAGCCCGGAGCAAATCAAATGGGTCCAGATCCTTTCGTATGTCTCCGCTCTTGATCGCGCGCTTCACCAGAGCCTCAATCGCTCCCTGCACCTGCCCCCGTGAAGCCTCATAAACTTTTGACGGTCCTCCCACAAGGGTGTTCAGTGCAGGAGCGATGATGTGCTTGGCTGCGATGTAGTCAACGAAAAGCAACATCCAGGCGCGCAAGGCTTCGACCGGCGGCATGGTCTCGGCAAACCGGCGTTCGGCAGCCGCAAGCTTTGCGACTTCGGTGTGATAAACCGCTTCCAGCAATGCATCGCGAGTGGGGAAATGCCTATATAAGGTACCGGCGCCCACCCCAGCTTTGCGGGCGATGTCATCCAAACTCGCACCTGCACCCGATCGCGCGAAAGCATCCTTTGCAACCTCCAATATCTTCTCGCGATTCCGCTGCGCGTCGGCCCGCGGTTTTCTTTTGGTCTGGATACGCTTTTTGGGCATGAGAAATATTGCAACCGGAGACATGCTCCGATTATCTACTGATTCGGAGGCCTCCTCCGTTTTATGCGAAGCGGCGGCGGATCGTCAATGCCGGATCGAGGCCTCGTCTCGTAAGTCTGGCACAAGGAGAAGCAGAATGGTGGATGTATTTGGAGCTACCTCAACAACAGAAGAGGTTTTGTCTGGCGTTAGCCTGAGCGACAAGCGATTTCTCGTGACCGGTGTCTCGGCCGGTCTGGGCGTTGAGACCGCGCGAACTTTTGCCGCGCACGGCGCACACGTCGTCGGGACGGCGCGAGATCTTCGCAAAGCCGAGGAGGCGACCGTCCAAGTGCGGGCAGATGCAGCGGCCAACGGCGGCAGCCTCGAACTGGTTGCGCTGGACCTGGCGAATCTCAAGAGCGTACGAGCCTGTGCTGATGGGTTGCTGAAGAAGGGTGAGCCCTTCGATGTCGTCATCGCCAATGCCGGAGTGATGGCGACACCGTTTGGTCAAACGGCGGACGGATTTGAGACGCAGTTCGGCACCAATCACCTGGGACATTTTGTCCTCATAAACAGGATTGCTTCGCTGATTCGCCCCGGTGGACGCCTTATCAATCTTTCGTCTTCAGGTCATCGCTTCTCCAACGTTGACCTTGAAGATCCCAACTTCGAGCGTACGCCTTATGAACCCTTCGTTGCCTATGGACGTTCGAAAACCGCCAACATCCTATTCTCTGTCGCTTTCGACAAGCGGCACAAGGCCCGCGGAGTTCGGTCTGCGGCTGTGCATCCGGGAGGCATTCAGACGGAATTAGGCCGGCACCTGGACCCGAGTTGGATCCCCGGAATGATCGAGCAAATGAACAAGCAACTTGCGGCAGAAGGCAAGCCGCCGTTTCAATTCAAGACCGTCCCTCAAGGTGCGGCAACGTCCGTGTGGGCAGCGGTCGTCGCTCCTGCGGAAGAGATCGGTGCTCACTACTGCGAGAACTGCCATGTAGGCCAGGTGGTGAGCGACGATAAGACCATCAGCGCGATCAGCGAAGGTGTGAGCGAATACGCCCTCGATCCAGACAACGCCGAAGCACTCTGGAAGAAGAGCGAAGAGATGGTCGGCGAGTCGTTTTAACCATCATCAATCCATAGTTAACGAATCTCGCGAAAAAAAGGCCCAGGCTATTCCCCTGGGCCTTCGTGTCGGTGCTCACAGTTTAGTGATGGTGGAAATCACCGACCAGATTGCCGTCGCTCATGTCGCTACCTGTCCCGCATCGTCCGGGACCGCCGAGCGGGTTGTAGTCGAAGAAGTTGTGCGGCGCCATTTCGAAGCCGCTCCAGTGGAGCAGCGTGATACCCGTGCGGGCGCCACTGCCCTGCTGGTTGTCGGCATCGGTTGGCTCATGGTGCGCCGATCCGAAATACCACAGAACGATGCCGTCCCCTGTGCCTCCCAACGGCTGCCCGTTCAGGTAGCTAAGTAAATAGGTGTTGGGGTTGTACCAGGTGTAAAGCCAGTTGTTGCTGCCGGTACCGGTACCGTCTTCGCCCGCATTGTCATTGGTGAGGTCCTGGTCATGCTGCGTGAATGTTTCCTGAAAGTGACCCTGCCCCTGGCGATTAAAGGGATAGAACTGGTAGCCGACCTGGTGCCCGTAGTCGTTGGTCTGTGTCAGACTCTGGACGGTGACGTTAGTGAATTGCGACTGGTTCCAGTCTGTCGTTTCTTCCGTCGAAATCGGAGTGTACGAGTCGGTAGCCCTGTAGCCGCTTGCATCCTCAACGTGAGTGAACTCCAGCATCTCGTTGTCGTCGCGTCCCATCAGTTTGCTACTCACTCGCCAAAGGGCATTATGAACGTGAGGCTCGGAGGTATTGTAGGGAAGGTTGTAGCCGGTGGCACCGCTGCGGAACGTGATCCGGCCATCCTCGTGGAACGTGTATTCGATGATGTAGTCATAGTTGTAAGCGTCGAATACAGACCACACCACGACCTCCTGGATTCGCCGGCGTGTGTGATTGCCGGGTTCCTTGCATAACCATCCCATACCCTCGTCGCGGCACTCGACCGCAACTTTGGGCACACTGTCCCGCACATAGAAGTTGCCAACCTGATATCGGAAGTTAACCAAGGCGCCATTCGCCGTGGGCAGATCGGCAGGGTCCATCTGGTCCAGACGGTTATTCCCAAAAGACATGTCGTAGTAAGTTTCACTGCGATCGTCGTACGGAACGAACATCTCGGCCAAGCCCGCGCGCTTGATGATGTACTGCGGTGAGGTGTATTGCGCCCCCTGGATCGCAACGTCGAGTACTTGCGTCCCTTTCATCCCCATGTTGCGCAGCCCGAAACGCCAATGCGTATTGGGATAGTCGATGCGCAGATAAAGGTCCTGGTGCAGTTGAATCCCAATGGCATCTTCCTCGGTAACCTGGCAACCTGTGCCGTTGATAATGATGCGGTCTGTCGCGTGGGCAAGCGGCGCCACGGCGACAAGGCATGTACTCACTCCCAGGCAGGAAAAAAGGGCTGCGCGCAAAAGGTTACGGTGTGGGCAAGGTCCTGACGTCGCGAGGACAGCATCGAACGCCTCTCGAGCTGTCTTCAGCGTGTCAGACACAAATGAGCGAATCGCGGAAACTGTCATCTTGTTTCACCCCTGAACAAATGAGTTGGAGGAAAGGCTAGGCTAAGACTGTTGCGCCGGTACAATCGGGCGAACTCTGCTGTGGCATAGTAGTACGATTTTTTGATTTGGCAAGCAAAATATCCGGATTGGGTTGCACGTCCCCGGCTCCCGATGAAATCGTTGCAGCCAACAGTAATGACTAGCACAACTAGAATTGCCACCACGCGGTGAGGAGGGATATGAACGATTCTGGAAAGCCAGACCTGAAAACGGGCATTCCCCTGTCCAGCATCCCGGAAGGCGGAAAACTGGTCGGGATGGTCGACGACGATGAGGTGTTGCTGGTGCGACGTGGAACTGACGTGTTGGCCGTCGGCGCCTACTGCACTCATTATCACGGACCGCTGGCCGATGGATTGGTCGTCGGCGATGAGGTGCGTTGTCCCTGGCATCATGCTTGTTTTAGTTTGCGAACCGGAGAGGCTTTGCGGGCACCTGCTATCGATCCAGTTCAGTGCTGGCGAGTCGAGCGCTCTGGCGAAAATGTTGTGGTGAAGGAGAAGGTTCTGCCGGAATCCGCCAAGCGTCCACCAGCGGCTTCGCATCCTTCTTCCGTTGTGATCGTCGGCGGAGGAGCCGCAGGATTGGCTGCAGCCGAGATGCTTCGCCGGAAGGATTATGCAGGCCCGATAACCATGATCAGCGCTGACGGCGATCCGCCGGTCGATCGTCCCAACCTCTCGAAAGATTTCCTGGCTGGAAATGCGCAGCCTGACTGGGTCCCGCTTCGACCGCCTGACTGGTATGCCGAGCAGAAGATCGACCTCGTTCTCAACTCGCGCGTCACGTCACTCGACACCACGCAGAAAACGATTGCCGCCTCGAACGGCAAGACCTACGAATACGGAACGCTCCTGCTCGCTACCGGGGCCGATCCGATAAAACTGCCGCTGGAAGGCGCGAACGACTCGCAGATTTTGTACCTGCGGACATTCAGCGATAGCAGGGCGATCGTGGCGAGAACAGAATCAGCAAGGCAAGTGGTGGTCGTTGGCGCCAGCTTCATCGGGTTGGAAGTTGCTGCCTCGCTGCGAGCGAGGAATATCTCTGTTCATGTTGTCGCTCCAGAGCACATCCCGATGGAGAAAATTCTTGGAGCCAGGGTGGGGGCCTTCGTTCGCCAGCTTCACGAGTCGCATGGAGTCGTTTTCCATCTGGGAGAAACAGTCACACGCGTCGAGGGCAGCAAGGTCATGCTCAGCGGTGGCCAAACGATTGATGCAGACTTCATCATTGTCGGCGCGGGAGTACGTCCATCAACCGCGTTAGCTGAGGCGGCTGGGTTGAAGATGGACCGCGGCATCGAGGTCGACGAGTATCTGCAGACCAGCGCGCTGGACGTTTATGCCGCCGGCGACGTGGCGCGCTGGCCCGATCCTCACTCCGGAGATCGGATTCGGGTCGAACATTGGGTGGTCGCGGAACGCCAAGGCCAGACCGCCGCCCGCAATATGTTGGGCGAACGTGAGAAATTCGTCCTGGTGCCGTTCTTCTGGAGCCAGCACTATGACGTGCCGATCAACTACGTGGGGCACGCGGAGCAGTGGGATTCGATAGAAGTAGATGGAAATGTGGAGAGCAAAGATTGCACCGTTCGCTACAAACGAGGCGGCCGCACACTGGCGGTAGTTACGATTTTTCGCGACCTCGAAAGCCTGACGATAGAGAGAGAAATGGAAAAGCTACTAAGGAAGAATTGACGGGAGATCGATGGTCAAATGGCTGTCTGACGAGCAAACAAAAGCAGCTACCAGCTCAGGATGTGTCACGAAAAGGTTTCGAGCTTCGCTAAATAGCGAAAGCCGGGCATATCAGTGCCCGGCTTTCCAGTTCGTCGAGAAACTTAGAACAACTTGCGGCGGAGGACGCCAGCCAAGCCGAGGATGCCAGAACCAAACAGCATGATGCTGCTGGGCTCAGGAGTCGTGGTCCCAGTGGTGGTGGTCGTAGTGCCGCCCAGAATCGTGAAAGACTCAGACGGGATCGTACCGATTGAGTTCTGCGAGGCCGACGACGGACCCGCGTTCTCATCCCAGTAAACTGGATCGCCAGTGTTGGTGACTCCGTTCTGCAAGTTCAGCCAGTAGTTGCCGGCATTCAGGTTGACCGGACCGAAGCTGCCAGTCTCATCACAGACGGTGGCGCCCAGCGGATTCGTGGTGCAATTGCTCGACGCAAAGTTAACCGAGCCGTCGAAGTAAGTCGTACCACCAAATTCGGACGACGTGATGGAAACTTCAGCAGACTCGAGAATGTCGCCCGGGAGCAGCCAAGCGGAGAAGGTCAGGCCGGTCACCTGCGCTGCAGCGCCCAACGTGAACGAGTCGCTCACGATGAAGCCCGAGTTGATGGTCCAGGCGTCAACTGTGCCATTCGTTGGACCATTGTCATAGAGATCTGTCTGGGCCACGGCCGGAACAACAGCCAGGCATAAGGCGAGCAGTGACAGCGAGGCAATTCGTAGTTTCAAGGTAAATCCTCTCTCGTAGTCGAATTAACGGCTTCTCATCACATCCCGAGGACGAGATTGTTGAACTGCAGGCTTCGCAATCCTCGAACTGGTTTCTGAGGCCACATACAATTCAGTCGAAATCAAGCGCAGCTGATACAAGTTTTAGTTTGGCCCTTTTAAGCCAGTATCAACACCACGAAGGACCGAGATAAATACGGGTGTTGACGTCTGGTTGAGCACAGGGTAACTACACTTGGCCTTGGCAGGAAGACATCCTGTGTCGCTCCCGCCTCAACCGTAGTATTACTAGAGCAACCAATGTTCCGCGCTAAATCTCTCAAACTAAGCGAAGTTGCACACTGGCACGTGCAACATGTTGCAGATACTTTCCTAACTAATTCCTATCAAAGACTTTAATGTAACGTAACGGCGACTGTTTATCGACATGCGAAGCTGTCATACGAGGAGTAGTCATTTGGTGGCCACGTTGAGAATTTGAAATCTGCAGACAGGGCATCGTAGCGATAAGAGGTAACTCTGCGCGGAATATAGCGGCTGTCGAAAAGCAGCGCAAGATTGGGCTTGGCAGGTTGCTGCGGGGGCTCTGAAGTACTCGTGACCAGCACCGGTTCGGCGACCAACACATCCGGAGCATCATTCGCGACCACAAGCTTGGCCGCACCATACCGAAATCTTGCAGAAGCAATTTGAGCAGCCTAGCCAGAAGAGTGATGACTCTGCTGGCGCCAGCCAATCATGCTGCTGAAGTACGTCGGGATCTCCGCGCCGATGTCGCTCTTCTCGAACTTCGAGCCATGGTACCGCAGCAGGTTCTGGTAGCGAACCAGGTTTGCCGGCGGCAGTGGCCGACTGGTTGCCGACAATTCCCATGAAGTTTCGATGATTATGTTGGGCTTTCGCAGAAGTCCAGCAAGACCTTTTGCTGTCCAGCCTCACCATCGGCCAGGCGTACTGCCTCTTGGAAGTCCTTCAATGAATACCGCACAGTCGCTGGAGGCGTAAGTGCGCCGTTCCCCAACATCGTGAGGAGGTCGCTCGTCGCTGCCCGCACTTCGGCGAGCGGCTGGGAATCTACCCAACGCGGAAGCCACCACCCGCGAACCGTCGCGGTCGAATAAATCAAACGTGGAGCGAAGAGCGGCATAGTGAATTTCGCGGGGTCCGTCTGCCGATGACTGGAAAGGGCTCCATACACAAGCATGGTTCCCGCGGGAGCGAGGTTGCGGGCAATCTCAGCGCCCAGTTCCCCGGCAACGCAGTCAATCGCTCGTTCAACGCCCTTGCCCCCACTCAATTCCTGCAGGCGTGCCCTTAGGTCGTCGTCGGCTGTGCAGATTACCTCGTTGCCTCCGAGGTTGCGGATGATTGTTTCCTGCTCGCGCCGCCGGATGACGTTCATCGTCTTAAACCGATACTGCTGCGCCAACTGACCGTGGTGTACTTGCGATCTCCGGGAAGCCGGCGTTGTACCTGCGACACACCGCATTCCTCGGAACTCCACAAAATCTGCATCACTTTTCTTTCCAGAGGACCAAGCGTGAGGCTCGGCCCCCTGAAATGCTTTTTGGCGTCGTAGCGGACTTTCATAGCTGGACCCCTTCGCTTCAGAAAACAAAGGGCGGAAGTTACTCCGCCCCTGCTGGGGAAATCCGCAGTTGCCGGCATGGTTGGGCCGCGACAGCGGAGTGATACCGCGCTATCCGCCGATGGCGTACACGTTGAGGTCGAGCACCACGAGGTCGCCCGCTTCGTCAGTCTGGATCTGGAGTTCGGTGATGGCGCCCCAGGTCGCAGGAAAGTTAATCGCCTGCGGGGCCGTGCTCAGGTTGAAGCTGAACGAACCTACGAAGGTTCCATTGTTGTAGGCAGACACAGTGATTCGGTTGGCCTGATAGCCGGCCGCCATGATGGCGCTGACCGCCTGAAAGGCCGTGCGGCCGCCTTGGGAAGTGATGGTCCCGAAACAAGCGGTGCCCAGCGGGGCACAGTGCTGGCCGCCGATGAAGGTGATGTCGCGATGGGTGAACAGGTTGTTATAGCCCGGACCCGAGCTGGCATAGAGGCTGGGATCCACGTACCACATGTTGGTCCAGTTCAGGCCGGCATAGCCTGAAGGCATGGGCGTCGGAGAAGCTACCAACGGCAGGTCGGAGAAGGTGATCTGTTGCTGGGCAGAGGCGCCGATGGCCAGGGACAGAAGGCAGACCGTCAGAGCGATAGTTGCGATCAGGTTTTTCATACTTTCTCCTTTTTGTGTTTCCGGGCAGGAAGCGGAGAGATCTGATCCTCACCGCTGGTTATTTGTGCGATCCGAAACTGCGACGCCGCGACGGCAAGTCATGCTTCGAGATCAGGCTTCATTGATTACTCGCCGGTCACGATTCCTTCTCCCGGCATGGCTCGGTAGGCATAGGCGGACAGCAAAGTGCTGGCGTGAAGGTTTCCATGCTGGTCGACATAGGCGACGGTGCTTACCTTCGCCCAGCCATAGTGAGTGTTGTTGAAGGAATCCTGGAATTGCAGTCCCAGGTAGCGATCGGGAAGGTTCAGCCACTGGCCCAGCGTGCCAATGCCGCAGCTACCCCAATAGAGTTCAGCCAACAGCGAGCCACCACTGGCGAAGCTCTGGGTGTTGTTGACCGGCACTCCAATTAGCAGGGCCGATGCGCTTATTGGACCTGTCTGCTGGGCCGGAGCGACTACCGCGTTTTTCTTAGCGGGAGCCACCGTAAGGGTCCAGATGAATTCATCGCCTGAGGTGCAGTAGGCTTGCAATAGTTTCGAAGTTAGGGTGAAGTCGGCAACACCATCACCATTGAGGTCTATGTTGTAGGTGCCGCTGACGGGGATCGAAACATTTACCTGGTTGTAGATCTCTTGCGCTCCCGCGCCGGCAACAAGCGCCGTCATCAACGTGGCTAAAGCTACAAGTGTGAATCTGATGGTTTTCATATCTCCTCCTCGTTGTGCATTTCGCATTGCGCCGGAGCTTCGAAAAAAGCTCCGTGGTTGATAGGTTGAGGACCCTTACACTTCCTGGATCCAGAGTGGGAGCAAAGTTCACGGTTGGCATTGCTCCCAAGGCGATGGGAGTCATACCCTGTACTCACCTTCCCAAGGGTGGATCGAGCACCACGGTGTATGCGCTCAGGTTGTAGATAACGAGGCTCCCCGGTTCTCCAGTCACCTGGAACATGACCTGGCTCGCGGGTCCCCAGGACTGCGGGAAGTTAAGCGTCTGTTGCTCGGTGCCCATGAAGTACTGCGCAGAGCCCACGAAGCTGCCGTTGTTGTAGGCAGTAACCGTGATCTGCGTGGCACCGTAGCCACCAGCGACCGTGGCGCTGATCAGTTGAAATCCGCCCTGGTCGCTGCTGACAGAGCCAAAGCAGCTATAGCCGCTCAGCCGGCAAACCTCACCGCCGACGAAAACGACGTCCTCACCCTGAGGCCCCAGCTTGTAGCCGGGTCCGGCTCCAGACCAGGTATAAGGATCAACATAGAAAAAGTTTCCCCAATTCAGTTGTCCGTACCCATTCGGCATGGGAGCGGGGCTGTTGATCAGCGGGAGTTTGGACAACTTGAGCTGTTCCTGTGCGCTAACGCCTATCGTCAAAGACAGGAAGCAGGCGGTTACAAGAACCATCAAGGTTGCGCGGTTCATTGGTCTGTTCCTCCAGTTTGAATTTTTCAGCTCTGAATTCGTAAGCCGCTTAGTAGTTCGGCTTAACTGCGGCGAGTTTGCTTCGGAAGCTTTTGCGGAACAATGCACTGCAGGTCATTTGCGGGTCATCGCGGCATCATCTACGCAAGTCACTGCGTGCAAGAGAGTTGGCCGGGGCGTTGCGTGCGAATTTAGGCGCTTCGTATAGGAAAATTCATAGAAGGAACTGCAGAAAATAACTTTGGGGCTGTAGCAAGAGGGTAGTACACTTCGCGCAAAGCACTGCTGGCTGTAGAGACCAGCAACCTCCAGGCACTCAGTACGAGGCAATGGTTAGGCGTGCAGGTCCTAGGAAAGTCCGGCTGCAGTTGATTCGGGTACCACGTGTATATCCGCCGTCTTAGTTAAGAGTTCGCCACCTTCATGAAGGAGACCCTGCCAGTTCGCGTTCGCTTCGGCGCATTTGAGCTCGACCTGAAAGCTGGAGAGTTACGCCTGATAAAGGCGCAAGATCAAAGCAGAGTCGTGCTCCCGGAACAGCCGTTCCGCTTGCTAGTCATGCTGGTCGAGCGGGAAGGCGAAATCGCGACCCGGGAAGAGATCAGGAAGCAGTTTTGGCCGAATGACACGATTGTGGAGTTCGACCACAGCATCAACGTGAGCATCGGCAAGCTGCGCAAGGCGCTGGGCGACTCTGCCGACACACCTAAGTACATCGAGACCGTGGCCCGGCGCGGCTATCGCCTGATGGTCCCGGTGGAGTGGTTGGCGGAAGATGCCTCGTCGGCCGACATTGCTGCCGTTGCCGGTGGGACCGCGGTTCAGTTGCAACCCGAGCCGGGGCTGATTGGCAAGAAGGTAGCGCATTACCGCGTCTTGCAGGTCATTGGCGCGGGCGGCATGGGGCTGGTGTATAAGGCCGAAGACCTCAAGCTGGGCCGGCAAGTGGCCGTGAAGTTCCTGCCGGAAGAAATGGTCACCGACCCTGCCTCGCTCCAGCGCTTCGAGCGTGAGGCGCAGACCGCGTCCTCGCTGAACCATCCCAACATCTGCACCATCCACGAGGTTGAAGAGCACGACGGCAAGCCATTCATCGTGATGGAGTTGTTGCAAGGCGAGACGCTGCGCGACCGCCTGGCCCGCCTCGCCGGCACAAAGAAGACGCTCTCGCTCGACGAGCTCGCGGATATTCCGATTCAGATCTGCTCCGGCCTGGAAGCCGCACACGCGAAGAGCATCATCCATCGCGATATCAAACCCGCCAACATTTTTCTGCTGGCTTCCGGACAAGCGAAGATTCTGGACTTTGGAGTGGCGAAGCTGGTGGAAGCGCCGGACTTCAGTCCGGCGAAAGTAAACCATGAAGATATAGCGCTCCAGACAGGGCCGGGGCAGAAGGGCAATTCCGTTGACGGCCCGGGCCTCGAGGCTGAAGCCCACCCGTCGGCGACACCGCTCGAAGCTACTCTGACGCGCACTGGCGCCGCGCTGGGCACCATCGGATACATGTCGCCGGAGCAGGTGCGGGGAGAGAAGTTAGACGCGCGGACGGATTTGTTTTCGCTGGGGCTGGTGCTCTATGAGATGGCAACGGGAGAGCGCGCCTTCAGCGGACAAACCCAGGCCGTTCTCCACAATGAGATTTTGAACTCCGTCCCGGCCCCGGTACATGAGCTGAACTCCACGGTACCGCCGAAGCTGGAAGCGGTCATCGCCAAGGCGTTGGAGAAGGACTGCAACCTGCGCTACCAGAGCGCGGCTGAGATGCGGGCTGCCCTGCAAGAGCTGAAGCAGGACTCGCAAGGCGCAAGTAGTTCAGCGGCCCTGCAGGCAGCCGGGTCTTCGGTCCCGCGCGCTGTGGCGCAAAGCGTCAAACGGCATGTGGTGATTTACGCCCTCATCGCCTGCGCGCTCGTGGCGCTGGTCGCGTTGCTGGTGACGGGAGTGATTCGCAATCCCTTCCACCCGACGCCGCAGGAACGGCATGTTGCGGTGCTTCCGTTCCTGAATATCGGCAACGATCCCACCGACGAGGCGTTCGCCGAGGGCATCTCCGAAACTTTGACCAGCAGGCTTTCGCAACTGGAGCGCTTTCAGAAATCGTTCTGGGTCGTGCCCGCCGGTGATGCGCGCACGGTGAAGAGCCCGGAGGAGGCGCATCGCAATCTAGACGTGAACCTGGCCGTCACGGGCAGCGTGGAACACACCCAGGAGGGCGTGGAGGTCACCACCAACTTGATCGATGCCGCGAACCACCGGCAACTGGCTTCGCGGACCCTGAATGTTCCGTCGATCAGTCTCGAGGACCTTCAGCAGCAGGTGTGGGAGGCGGTGGCCGACATGCTGGACTTGCAGGTCCCTGCCGAGGTGAAGGCCGAGCTGGCCGCCGGCGGTACCTCGAATCCCGAGGCGTACCGGCTTTACGAACAGGCCAACGGTCTGGCACGTCGCGGCGGCGACATCGATCAGACGATTGACCTATATAACAAGGCGCTGGCCATGGACCCGAACTATGCTCTGGCCTACGCGGGGCTGGGCGAGGCTTACGCGCGAAAGTACAGCAGCACGAAAGATCCGCAGTGGATGCCGAAAGCTGCACAGAACGCGGGACGCGCGGTCGAGTTGAACGACCGACTCATTCCAGCTCGCATCAGTCTGGCGAGGGTATACCTGCGGACCGGGGAACTGGATAAGTCGCTCGCAGAATTCAGACGCGTGCTGGAGCAGGATCCTACGGTAACCGACGCACAGTATGGCGAAGCCTGGATATACGCGGCACAGGGCCATTTCCGCGAGGCGGAGGATCTTTACAAGCATGCTATCGCGCGCCGCTCCAGGTATGAACCAAATTACGTCCTGCTCGCATTGCTGTACTACAAAACCGGACGTTTCAATGAAGCGGTCGAGCAATTCCAATCCGCGGTCGCCCTCGCGCCTGACAATCCATCTAATTACTTCGATCTCGGCGCTGCCTACGTCGCACTCGGACGTTACAACGACGCAATCGATATTCTGAAAAAAGGGCTGGTTATCCAGCCTACCGCTGGCGCCTGGACCAACCTGGGAGGCGCGTACATGTATCTCGGCAAGTGGGAGGAAGCTGCTGATGCGATGAAGCGGGCTACCGAACTCAGTCCGCACGAAGATACGTTGTGGCGCAACCTGGGCGATGCATATGATCAGATTCCCTCCCGACTGGCCGATGCCCGCCAGGCATATCAGAAGGCGCTGGAATTAGCGACCGAACAACTGAAGGTGAACCCTAAAGCCGCCGACGTGCTCAGTGGCATTGCGCTTTATAACGCCCATCTCGGTCATGCCGAAGCGGCCGAAGACTACATCCACCGCGCCTTGCAGGTCGCACCCAAAGACAGCGATGTTCTGTTTACAGCCGCCTTGGTCTACGAACTTACTGGGCAACGCGATATGGCGCTAAGGGCAGTCGACGATGCCGTCAAAGCGGGCTATTCTGTCGAGGAAATTGACAAGGAGCCGGAACTTCGCGCGCTGCATAACGATCCGCGTTACAAAGTATGGCTTGGCCAGAACCGCTCCCAATCCAGAAGTTCCAACCACTGATGTGCACAGGAGAATCTTATGAACCACTCCCATTTACGGAAGTTCATGCTGTCCACACTCACTCTTTGGCTCGCACTTGCGCTTGCGAGTCCGGCGCCGGCAAAGAATTGTAGCCCCCCGTGCGTTGCCAACGACACCACAGTCCAAGATTGCACCGACTCAAGTAAGCCTTGTCAGCTTAAAATAAGCACTGATAGCGGGGTAAGAACTTCCGCCGGCGGCACTAGCGCCACTTACGCCTGTGTCTACGCGGACCAAACGGTCACGTGGGCGCCCCCGGACGACACATCCACCGTAGCTTTCGCTTTCGCCAGCGACGCTCCAGTATCGCCGACAGCTGGGCAAAGTTCCGACAGTACCAATTCCACCACTAAAGTCGATTCTGACGCGACAGGCTGCATTTCCTACCATGTCAATTACTGCTCCGGCGGCGGAACCTGCACCGCCACCGCCCCCAGCGGTGACCCCAAGCTGGTAGTGACATGCCCCGCCTGCAACGTTGGGCCTAATACTGTCAAGAAACCACGGAAATAGGGACGGCGGGTGACCCACTCATTCGCGGGTTCGCATGAGTGGGTCCGGCACTCGGAATACCTGATCGTCAGCGGGTGCCCTATCCTTTCCCATCTTTGGGAAGGGTGGGAGACGAAACTGTGCGACATATCCTCGTCAACTTGAGACCAGGGTAAGTGGGTAGGCAGTCTCGAAGTAAATGTTGTGTCATGCGGTGACGGAGAACACACCGCCGGACTGATCGACAGTAGTCCCGGGTCTCGAACACCGCGAGACCCTTCGGCAAGCTCAGGGCAGGCTCCGGGGCACCCGGCGAGATTGCTGAATGCCAAAGTCAGAATCCTCTGCTTCAAGAACTTGCGTCATGCCGGCATTACCGTGGCCTTCAAACCCACGTTTGAGGTATTCACCAGGGTTGGCTCCGACAACTCGCTTGAACGCCTTGCTGAACGCAGCGTCGGACTCGTAACCGACCAGTCGAGCGACGTCGATGAGCTTTCTGTCACGCTGCTGCAGTATTTGCATCGCCTTCTGCATCCGCCATTCGGTCACATATTCCAGCGGCGTTTGCCCGAGCAGTTCCTTAAAGCGTACTGCGAATGCGGAGCGAGACATCCCCGCTGCTTCACCCAGGGATTCGACGGTCCAAGGTGTATTCACATTATCGTGAATAGCATTCAGGGCAGCACCTATTTGGGGATCGAAAATAGCACGAAGCCATCCTTTATTACGATCCGATCCCGACGCGATATGAGCCCGGAGTAGTTGGACAATCAGAACCTCAGCTAGGCGATTCGCGACGACTTCAGATCCGGGCGCCTGTTCTGCCATCTCTGACGCCAGCGCTTGCACGGTGTTGTGAAGAGCCAGCGTGCGTGCCTGATCGGCCTTCATCAGAATAAAGTTCGGCAAGAGCTGGGTGATTGGCTTCAATCTGGCCTCATCGAAGCTCAACGACCCGCAGACAATGGTGGCCGGTGCGCCGCCGCCGCCACAAAGAGCGACATTGCCGTTAGCCCTGGCCCCAATCTCGCGAAAGGTCCACTTCGGACGCGTTCGCGGGCTGTCGCGAAGAACAATCGAAGTCCCCCGCGCCAGCAAGAAGCAATCACCACCGGTGAGCGGAATCGGCTCCTCGATTCCTTCCACACTCAGCCAGCAGTTTCCTCGCGAAAGCATAGCGAAGTGTGCCAAATCTGCCGGCGGCATCGTTTTGCCGGAAGGCGTGACGTGTACTTTGACCTCGTTCTCTTGTTTTAGGCCCCAAGGGGCTGTCGCTTCCAGCCTGTGCAGACCGAAAGCGGTTACGTGCATCGTCTGGAAGATGTCTGTGATCGGGTCCAACTTTGCCTCCATGTCTGGACGAATAGACAAAAATATTGGACTCCTGAGCAGTTCCCGTCCACCGCCAAAGAATCTAGTCTAGTGTACCGAAACGAAGGGAGTCATCATGGGAAAGCTTGAAGGAAAAGTTGCAGTAATTACAGGCGGAAACAGCGGGATTGGGCTAGCCACAGCCAAGCGCTTCGTTGAAGAAGGTGCGCACGTTGTAATCAGCGGCCGACGAGAGAAAGAACTGAAAGAGGCCGCAGCCTTTATCGGGAGAAACGTCACGGCGGTCGCAGGCGACGTAACGAGCCTGCAGGATTTGGACCGGCTCTATGCAGTCGTGAAAGAGAAACACGGTCGCATCGACGTACTGTTTGCAAATGCCGGCTGGGGTGAAGTCGCACCGCTAGAAGCGGCTACCGAAGCTCATTTCGACAAGACCTTCGACCTGAACGTGAAGGGACTGTTCTTTACGGTGCAGAAGGCCCTTTCCCTATTCAAAGATGGAGGCTCGATCATCCTGACCTCGTCAGTCGCGAACGTGATGGGAGTGCCGGTGTTTACCGTCTACGCCGCGAGCAAGGCGGCTGTGCGCAGCTTCGCGCGTGGCTGGACCATGGAGCTGAAAGACCGCAAAATCCGCGTGAATACGATAAGCCCCGGACCAATCGAAACTCCAGCGCTTGAGAAAGCAGGCCTCACTCCTGAGCAAGCCCAGCAAGCGGCTGAGCAGTTCGTCTCGCAGGTTCCACTCGGCCGCAGAGGTAAACCTGAGGAAATTGCGGCCGCCGTCGTGTTTCTCGCCTCCGATGAAAGTTCTTACGTCACCGGTGTGGATCTCGCCGTCGATGGAGGCATGGCGCAGGTCTGACCTCGGCGCGGTTCTGTGGCTGGCCCTCCAGCTCCGCCAGCCCTGGGACCCCGCTTCTCAAACTTTACTTCTGACAGCAAGATCGGAGAAACAGTATGAGCTATGCAATTGTTGGATTCGGTAAGATCGGCCAGGCCCTCGCCCACGCTTTCGCCCGTAAGAACATCAACGTAACCGTCGCGAGCCGGCGGTCTCCCGAGGAGTTGGCACCGCAGGCCCGCGCGATTGGGCCAACGATCGCCGCCAAGTCACTGCGGGATGCACTCGATGCTGACACAATCATCTTGGCGGTTCCGTTCGGCGAACATCGCGAGATTGCGAAGGCTCTGCCGAGTTGGAAAGGCAAGACGGTCATCGACGCCATGAACGCGTTTGGCGTTCCACCTGAGGATCTGGACGGTCTCGCGTCCTCCGCCTTCGTTGCGAGATCGTTCACCGGCGCCAGGTTGGTGAAGGGCTTCAATCACCTGGTTGCGGCCACCCTGGCTACCGATCCGATCGTCGAGGGCGGCCATCGGGTCGTCTTCTTGTCGAGCGACGACGAGGACGCGATCGCTCCCGTGGCGGATTTGGCCAGACAACTCGGATTCGCCCCCGTCAGGCTAGGGAAGTTCAATGAGGGTGGCGCGCTGGTGCACGCACGCGGCAAAACTTGGGGTCAGCTCATCTTCCAGGATTTGTTCAAGAAGAAACAGTAATCGATCTGCGACCGTGTGATTTGGCTCGAGACGATGGTCCCGAAGCGTCCGATTAGATCGGACACAATTGATGCAAGGGAAAAGGAGAAATTTCGATGAGCATCGAAAAGAACGTTCAAGTTGTGAAAGACTTTTTTGCAGCAATAGGCAGCGGCGATAAGCAACGTGTGCTTGCGTTGGTCGCCGAGGATATTGAGTGGATCGTTCCGGGCGAGGATTGGCCGCTGGCCGGCACGCACCGCGGGCACGCGGGATTGGCGAGTGTGCTTAAGAAAGCGTCCGAAGAGATAGAAACGACATACCCAACGCCTCCTGAATTCGTGGCGCAGGGAGACCGGGTTCTGGTCGTCGGCGTCGCTACGGGGAAAATCAAAGCCACGAATAAGACGTTCGAGGACCATTGGGTCTTCGCCATTACCGTTCGAAATGGCAAACTGACGAACATCCGGGAGTATGTCGACACGCAAGCACTGGCGCGGGCCTCCGAGATGCCCGCGAACCCCAGATCCTGACCCAGGTATCTGCTGCGGGTCAACTGGTTGAACGTGAGGAAGCGATCAATCCTCGGCGATAAGGCGTCCGAATGCGGGCAGCCGTGAAGGCTGGGGTCATTAGTGAGGACTTCCACGGTCGGTTTGGCTGGCACAATCTGCGCCACAGCCTGGCAACGTTTTTCGGCACCAAGGAAGACGTGAGCCTGGCGTCAATCCAAATGATGATGCGGCATGCAAACCGAGTGCCACGGCGCTCTATGTCCACCGCGTCAACCAGAGCCATCTGGAGGCACAGGGTAAGTTCCTGGCGGCGAGCCGGATCGCGCCCGAGCTGGAAAAGGTTGGGTGACGCCTTGGGTGAGATGGCAAAAAAGGTGACCCGAAAACAGGTCGTAAGATGTTGAAGAAGAAATGGTAGGCACGAGGAGACTCGAACTCCTGACCTCTACCGTGTCAAAGTTTCCCGTTCCTTTACATACAACGACTTACAGGTCGCTGGGGACTGCCTAAGTACGTGGAAACACGTGGAAGCCGAAATTTCTGCAGGTGATTTTGCAGGCGTGAAATGATGACGCCGACGCCCGCCTTTTCAGGGCTGTAGTCGCCCAAAGCTAACCTATTGGGATTCTGCCTGTTATCTCACGCTTGCCCCCGATTTTACGGCCGAATTTTGGAACCTTAATGGAACGTCGCGGAGTCGGTGTTCGCCTCAACACATCTAAACACGAATTCGGACGAACTTGTGCGCTAATGAGTAAAACCGGAAACCGCCTGCACAGCGCAGTTTTCAATGTCTGGCCCGCACTGTCGCGACCGGACTCACCACAACCGCCACCGGGATCACGCTTCCACGGTTGGAACAGCCGGGCCGCCCCGAGAGCATTTCCGGTTGGAGAAAAGGAGGAGCGTGACGGCCAATCCTGAGCGGAAAAAGCTCGCCCAGACCGCGGGAGATGCACCGCCGCACAGACGTAGCTGCGCGCATCTAACGAGCAGAGAACTTACCCCCGCTAAAATTGTTCCCATGCGTCTTCGCCTCGTAATTCCGATTTGTGTGCTTGTCCTCGCAGCGCTTACGCTTGCCTGGTTCGTGTCCCGGCATGGGCATACAGATACCGCGGCAATCTCCGCTGATCCGGCAACCGATGGGTCGGCGGCGACTGGCGGGAGCGTGTCTCCTTCCGATGATCGCGGTCCGACCAACGTATACGCGCATAATCTGATGCTGCGAAAAGGACCCGACTTCCGGGTCTATGTTCGATGGCTTCGGGGGCAAATGGTGCGGACTCGCGCGAACGATGATCCCTCCTTCGACGATCCTGAGTCATTTGTCCTGGTAATCACCAATGGGATCGTGCGCGCGAATATTGGAGACATCGCGAACTACCTGAATTCGAGTGACGCCCCGAAGTCTCCCTTAAAGGACATTGCCTTGTCAGGGGACGGCGACCAGATCAAGGTTCGTGGGACCATTCACAAAATCATTCCTCTGCCGATCGAGATCACGGGCACACTCTCTGTCGCGCCGAACAACCTGATCCAAGTTCGCGTGACCAAGATCAACGTGCTGAAGATCCCGCTGAAAGGCCTGCTGGGAGGCTTCAATATCAAGGTTGCGGATTTGTTCCGGCCAGAGGCCATTCCGGGGATCCAGGTCACGGGAAACGACATCGTTTTCGACACCGTGAAACTGCTGCCGCCGCCGCATATTCGTGGACGTCTCACCGCGGTGCGAGTGAGCAACCCCGATCTGGAAGAGGTTTTCGGTGATGCTCAGGATGTTGCTCACGTAGAGCAGTGGAGAAACTTCCTGAGGCTTAGCGGCGGCACGCTCGATTTCGGGAAGCTGACGATGCATCACGTCGATCTCGTCATGATCGACATTTCCGACGACGCCTGGTTCGATCTCGATCTGCTCCATTACCAGGACCAACTCGTAAACGGATACACCCGCATGACTCCCGAAGCGGGGATGCAAATTTTCATGCCCGACCTAGATCTTGCAAAGACCAAGAAAGCCCGTCAGGACGTCAGCATTGAATGGATGAAGAACCGGAACATTTCCCCGCCTGCGGACGTGATGTCCCGGTAGCCGGCTCGTGGCCGCTATGTCCGTCCATCCCGCTTTGTCCGTCGCTAATCGCCCAAGCGGCGTCGTCGGGGTCGAGCAGGAGCACGAGTATGCACCAAATGTGCACCCGAGAGTCTAAACCCTGCAGCAAGTATTGTGTTATGAGTCGGTTGCAGGTGTGGCAGGTGTTTTCTGACGGTTTAGAAAACCGTCAGAACAAGACCACTTTGACTCGAGGCGATGGTCTGGCGCGGCGTCCCTTCAAGCGCGAATCAACCGAGGTATACACGCACGAGTCGCCGGCGTCAGGTCCCGCGATGGACGGTACGCCTGAACAGCCTTGCCGAAATCTCCGGCGCCGGTATCTCGCGACCGCAACTCGTTGTTGATTCTTTGATTTCTTTGATTGTTTGAAAAATGTTTGATTTCTTTCACGACTAATGACCCCCTGGATGGTGTAACAATTGAGACTTATCTCGCCTTTGACGGTCGCCTTCGACTAGAAAGAACATGAAATTGACTGATGATTTCGATGTGGTGAGGAGAGATACTTGATGGCCGGGCTTCGCAGCCGGAAAAACACCACCGAGGCGTTCATCGCGTTTGACATTCGCTACTTGAATCGCAAAGACCTTCTTCGCCCCGCTCAATCGTTCGCACTTCGATGGCTCCGCAACGGAGTAAGAATCGGATCAATCCAAGTTAATACGACCTCGAATTCCATAGTCCTTTCCTACCGGCACCGAACGCGCGACTCACATGACTGGCAGCAAAAGGAGTGTTTAATAGAGCTTGCCCGCACTCCCTGTCACTATGGAGGCGAGAGAACCTGGTTTGTTTGTCCTGCTCGCGGTTGCGGTCGACGCGTAGCTGTTCTGTATGGAGGCGCAATCTTTGCCTGTCGGCGCTGCCAGCAACTTTCCTATAAGAGCCAGAGAGAACAGCCCCGTCGCCGTGCCTTGCGAAGGGCGCAGACGATTCGGATGAATCTTGGTGGCTCACCGAACTTAACGGAACCCTTTCCGGACAAGCCCAAAGGAATGCACTGGAGCACGTACCAGCGTCTGCACCGTGAAACGGAGAAAGCTGTTTGGCTTTCATTGCCCCCTTGGTTCCTACGAGACCTAGCGGCTGATTTCGAAGCGGACCCTGGCGAGTCGCGAAGGAAAGGTGCGAAGCCACACACAGGAGAGTTTAGAAGGCGCTAAGGCAAGCAAAGCGTGCGAATGAGAGATTCGATGGGCGGCTAAAAAGATCGGCTGTAAGCTTAGTTTTAACCGCCTAATTCTTGGTCGATGAAGGTTCCAAATGCTGGCGGCGCTTCGATGCAGATCAGATCGGGTCGCACGCTGCTTCTTTGGCCTGCGTGCCATGTGGACGGGGAGTACTTCTTTAGCATCCGGCTAGAACATAACCTCGGGCCCGCTACAGTCTCTCTGCTTCGATTAACGACGACACAGACTCTCGTTGCGAGCGAGTGCTGAGCGCCTTCATGAGTGCAGGGATTGCCTTGATATGTTCCAACCTTTCTTGCACCGTGTGTCGGGTTGAGGCAAGCCAGCTCAGAGCCTGACTCACATGAAAAAGATTATCGACCGGGGCATACGCTCCCGGCACTTCGTGCGTGGCCGCAACTTCCAGTTCGTGAGGCTTCCGGTTCTTGGCCGGCTGCACATCCCCATCAAAACCCTGCTCAAGAATATTCCATATTCTTGCAGCCGCGTGCGGGCCCCAACTCTGCGCGACAACCTCATCGATCCAGACTTGCAACTCTTCCAGCGCCACTGACCGTGCCAGCCATCCCTTGTAAAGGCTTCGTTCTGCCGGTAATTGTGCAAGCTGTTCTCTCAAGTAATCAGCAATCTCGTTCGGATCGAGCGACTGAATGTGACGCCTGCGGAGTGAAGAATCTTTGACGCTAAACATCATGCCATTGCTGCAAATCAGGCGATACCAAGCGAACGTGACCTCCAGGACAGTGCTAGTGTCAACGGAATTAAGACAGTTGATCTGCAAAATGATAGGGCATTGGTCGCCGGGATCGAAGTCGAAGCCCGGAATGTTGCAACTCCACTGCATCCGTTCACCGTATTCGGAGAGCAAGAGAGTCGATTCGAGTTCAGAAATGTCGATACCAATCATCTTGAGCGCTCGGAATACCGCCGCAACAACATCACGGTGCTGCACGAGCGAGTAAGTCTTACCCACTGTCGCTAGAGGGATGGAATCGTCATTAATGTTTAGGGGCTCCCGCCGTATTTCGTCCTTGTAGCGGTTCTCTTCGCCGCCAACCCGGAATGGATGGCGGCTGAAAATGGGAATGAGACGATAAAGCTCCCCAACTGTCCCCGTGTACTCAAGAATCGACGCTCCCTCCCAAGTGGGGTTTGCCATTCTTGATCTTTGGTTCACTCCAGCTTCATTAACGTTGCTGTAGGACATTGCAGTTGTCATGCAAGTTCGCCCTCCTGTTCCACAAACCGTACCCGTAGCGTCGCTCGGTGTTACTCGTAATGATATTCCGACAAACTGGCCAGGAACAGCTCAATTCTTCGTGGCCAGGCTCAGAATCCAATTCGGGCGCCGCTTGAGGCAACTGCGTAGGAGCCGTGACATGACGCAGGAACAGTTTGCGGAAGCAGCGGCAATCTCCGTGGATTTCCTGAGCCTTGTGGAAAGGGGCGTCAACGCCCCCTCGTTCGAAACGCTCGAACGATTTGCTCGCGTGCTGAAGGTTAGAGTTGCGGATCTTTTTGCTTTTTGATAAAGCTCGCTTGGCGGGCGTCGTCCGGTCTGGGACAAAACTCCTTACGAAACAGGCACGTCAGCACTTCACGGTTTAGCGGATCGTTTACAGAAGATCACATCAAAACAGCTGATTTTGAGCAATTCGCGGAAGGTGCGCCTTAGGGCCACACGATCTTGCACTTACGGTAGATTGACAAGGAGATTGGGCGAACTCATTAGACCCGCGCACCCGGCGCAGAGGAACCCAAACGGCTCCGGCAGCCGGCGTAACTTATGCAATGGCGATGTTACGGCAATCATTGTAAACGCCACTTCAACGAGGTTCGTTAGGTTCGATCTCGCCCACGACACCACGTGGCCCAAGGTGCTACAGCGGGGGTTTTGACCGGACCTAGAATAGCTTGCGGCGAGTCACGCCAGCCAGACCGAAAAGTCCTGAACCGAACAGCATGATGCTGCTGGGCTCAGGCGTGGTGCCTGTGCCGGAACGACCCAAAAGCGTGAACGACTCGGAGGGAATCGTTCCTATGGAGTTCTCCGAAGCCTGCGACGGGCCGGAGTTCTCGTCCCAATAGATCGGTTCGTTCGTCTTCGCCTGAGCGTTCTGCAGGTTCAGCCAGTAGGTGCCGCCTGTTAGGTTGACAGTGCCGAAGCTGCTGTCGCTCGTTTCGGTGCAGACGTTGAAACCGTACTGGTTCGCGACGCAGCCGCTCTGGGTGAAGTTGACACGCTCATCGAGGAAGGTGGTGCCCCCGAACTCAGCCGAGGTGATTGAGACTTCAACCCCGCCGTCCAGCACATCGCCGGGGAATACCCATGCGCTGAAGCTCAGGCCGGTGATGGTCGCGCCGGCACTGCCCACGGTGAAGCTATCACTGACAATGTGCCCGAAGTTGATATCCCACGCGTTAGTCGTCCCGTTAGTAGGCCCATTGTCGTAGATATCGTCGGCCGAGGCAGGGACAAACAACAAGGAAGAAAAGAGCAACAGAAACGCTATGAAACGCATTTAAGTCCGGCCTCCGCATTTTTCGCAAGCTCGAAGCCTTCTGAGGATACTCTGCGCAGTCAAGCGGTGGAAGCAGCAAGCTCCCTTCCTATAAAGCATCAGGCAAAGCTGATATCTCTGGAGCATCAGTGGCTGTATGAGTGGGATAGCACCGTTGAGATCGGCATGGGTTGGCATAACTGTCGAGAACAGGCAATAGCGCTCAAAACCCCAACCTGACACCGGGAAAGCGAACCTCTTGCGCGTTCCAGGCGGCCTGCCGTACCTCCAATGCTACGGCAACGTGGAGGCCGTCGTCATGGGCAAAAAAGCGAGCCAAGCCAAATTACCATCGCCGGGTCCTCCGGATACCAGACCTGGACGATTGCAAGCTGGCAGTCCTCAACAGTCTCAGTTCGCCTGCCTCGCGACGGGTGTACGAGTACGCCGTCGAGCAGTTCACCGCCTGGTACTGTTCGGAACCTCGATTGGCTTTTAACCGCATCTTGGTCGTGCGTTATCGGATGCACCTGGAATCGCGTGGTCTGGCTGCCAACACCATCAACCAGCATCTCGCCGCCGTACGCCGGTTAGCGCACGAGGCTGCCGATTCAGGTTTATTGAGTCCGGAGCTGGGCTGCCGGGATCAGCCGGGTGAAGGGTGCCAAACAACTGGGCTTTCGTTCCGGCAATTGGTTGACTGCGGACCAATGCTCCAACGTGCTGAAGCAAGCGAATGGGGACAGCCTACGTGCTCAGCGAGATTACGCCATGCTGGCCATGTTGTTCGGGTGCGGCTTCCGGCGCTCGGAACTAGCCGGGTTACGCTTGGATGACCTGCAAATGCGGCAGGGGCACTGGGCGGTTGTGGATATGGTCGGCAAGGGCGGTCACATCCGTACGGTTCCCGTGCCGGGGTGGGTGAAGGCCGTCCTCGATCACTGGACCGTGGCAGCCGGTATCAGCAAAGGAAGAATCTTCCGTGCCATTGCTCGCACCGGCAAAGTCTGGGGCGAAGGGATCTCGCAAAACGTCGTTTGGTACGTGGTCAAGACGTGCTGTGAACGAGCCGGGCTGCAGCACATTGCACCGCATGACTTGAGAAGGACCTGTGCCAAGCTATGCCACACCAGCGGAGGCGAGTTGGAGCAGATCCAGTTTCTGCTCGGCCACGCATCGGTCCAGACAAACGGAGCGCTATCTGGGGTGTAAACAGAATCTGGCGCGTCCAGTGAATGATTTGTTCGAACTTCAACCGCGCAGCGATTCAGACCAATCGACTGCCCAGCCCGCCGCTTCGAGATCGCTGGAAACGAGTGCTGCACAAGGTCTAGAATGCCCGCACGGAGGGTCCAAGCAAACCGACCCTTGTTTCCCTCCGCAGTCTCGGACGACTCTGCTCTTGACCGAGCCTGAAGAAGAGGTGTTTCCTGATGCGATGAAGCCGGACCCACTTTCCGACCAGAAGCCGCCATGTAAAGCAAAGGACCTCGTCGTGTTTGATATCCTGCGCGACTCCAAGTGCGCAGACTGTGGCAAGAATTTGTTGGCCCGCGAATTGCTGTTCATGGAGAGTGAACGACCGCTCTGCCTGAGCTGTGCCGATCTCGATCACCTGGTGTATCTGCATCGGGGAGACACGGCCCTGACGCGGAGGGCTCGCAAGCACAGTGCGCTTTCGGCGGTCGTGGTGCGCTTCAGCAGGGCACGTAAACGATACGAACGCCAAGGCGTACTGGTGGAAGAAACTGCCCTGGAGCGAGCTGAGCAGGAGTGCCTGGCCGACGTTGACAAACGCCATGCAAATCGTGAACGAGCTGAGCAGTATCGCGACAAACAGGATCAGGCTTTCGCCATGCGAATGGCGGAATCCATCCGGCAGATATTCCCGGGTTGTCCTCCCGAAGAAGCGCGGCTAATTGCGGCGCATGCATCCGTTCGTGGCAGTGGTCGAGTAGGCAGGACTGCCGCAGGGCAAGCCTTGGACGAGGAAGCAGTGCGTGCAGCGGTGATCGCGGCCATCCGCCATCGGCACACCGCCTACGACCGAATGCTGATGGAAGGATGGAACCGCAAGGATGCGCGTTACGCGGTTCGTGACGACATTGACTGCTTGCTAGGCAAGTGGCGGCAGGTTTAGTCCTTCGCCACGGCTCCGCGCCGACGCGGGCGCTGTTAGGCGTCGATTCACTTCCTCGACGGAAAACTCCTGGGGATCGAAGCCATCCTCGAGCCACTCGCAAACGGACCTGTGTTCGGGATGAGATGTATCGTTGAGGCGTCAAGCAGTTCCCGAAAGCCGTACGGACCGCCACAATCCTCTGGCGGACAGTGCCGGGCTCCCGCCAGGCAACAACGCTGGAACGGTCCGTCTGTATTGAGGATCTCTTCCAACAGGAGTTCGTGTTGCCAGCCGTCGCCAAAGTCGTACTCGTAGAGGAGCTTTGACCCCGGCAAATTGATCAGGTCTCCCAGCTTTGCTCTATCAGCTTGTTTCCGCTTGTGCACCATGAACTGATGCAAGTGGGAATTGGTCCAGCCCATTACGATCTGCAGCGTGCGGTGCAATTGGCCAAGCGTGATATCGCTCTCGGTCAGGAAACGACGCCATATCGGAGGTCTTGTACCGAGCAGAGTGACTTTGATCGCATAGACTCGCATGACGAATCACATTCAGGACTAGAACATTCAGTGTCTCACGCGGCCATATTAGCAGTGTCTATATGTTCCGACCGAAAAGCACCTTGCCCGCCGCAACAACGTGATTTACGCTATGGCCTGATAACAACAGTTTCACTGGCAACTCCAGTCCAGACCAGAGATTGCGACGAAGAATGGTTGGCTCTGACGCTCAGAGGCGGTGGCGCTTAGTCGTGAAGACACTGAAGGTGCTTGGGGTCGTCGGCTGCCTTACCGTTTCTATATGGCAAACTTTTCTGATTGGACGCTATTCGGTAACACGTCCACATGCTCCAGAACCGCAGAGAAGATGGACAGTCGGACTTACGTGGACTCATCCCTCCAGTTACGGCACAGTTCATGAGGAAGGACGAATCATGGTTCTCTTCTGGGCGTTCGTGCCGTGCTTCGCACTTATAGTGGTGGGCGAGTTAGTGAAGGTCTACGTGCTGGAAGATTACTCCGGCATTCGAGGTCTCAAAGGGCCACCTTATCCGTCCAAGCGCTAACGCCACGGATTCGCATTACCTAACTGTCGTAACATCGCCATATCACAAGCAATCGGGTTTGCGACCACTAGGGCTAGTCCGTTGCTGCTTCATGTTTCGGACATCGGTCAGCTAGGGCGCGAGCTTCCAGACAACTCCGCAGGCTGTGCAATATACCCCAGCCACGCCTCCGTTGACCGTGGTTCCATAGAGGTTGCCACTGGCATCGAGGATCGGTCCTCCTTCCGGATTCGCGCCATCAATGCCGCCTCTGAAGTCGTGAAGGTCGGTGTAGGTCCAGGAACCGTTCGTGTTTGTCAGCTTGAAAACCGATCCGTAGCCGAATTGGCCGGAAGCGTACGCAGTACCGTAAAGATTGCCGGCAGCATCCATGACGAGGCTTGCCTCAGAACCTCCGCCGCCACCGACCACGCCCAGCGGAAAGCTAGCGAGAACGTGGTAAGTCCAACCGGCGCCCGACGGCGAAAGTTCAAAGACCGTACCGTTGTTTGTGCTGCCGCAATAGAGCGTCGTCCCGTAAAGATTGCGCGCCTGATCGCGGATGATTCCGCCTATGGGGACACATCCATTCACATCGCGGTTGTGGAAGTCGAACAGGATCGTTTCCGTCCACCCACCTGCCGAGGGTGATAACTCAAAGACGGCCCCGTTGCCCGTAGGCCCGCCTTGTGACACGGTTCCGTAAAGATTCCCCGACTCATCCACGATGACACCGTTGTAGGGCACGGCTCCATTAGGGCCGGTGAAGTCTTGAATTATGCTTTCCGTCCAGCTATTGCCGGAACGAGTCAACTGAAAGACCGTTCCCATGTTGACGGAGCCACCTTCGATACTCGTTCCATAAAGACGACCCGAGCTGTCGAATGCAGGATAGGCTCGGTTGGGAAACTCTGCATCGCTGGGTGGTCCGTTGAAGGTGTAGATGGCCGTCGGCGTCCAACGGCAAGAAATGCTGCGGCAAGGATTCTGCGGCGGCCGCAGACTATACGCCACCCCACAGCCGCCCTGGCATGCATTGGATCCGCCAGCTGAGGCCAGCCCATAGAGCGCGCCGCCGGGACCAAACACGACCCCGCCGTAAGGCTGCCGGCCATGCTGTCCGTCGAATGCGAAGAGGTTATTGAAGATCCAGCCGTTCGCCGTCTCGGACAGCTGGAAGGCTATCCCTCGAAATGGCGCCGATGCGGCCGTGCCGTACAGTTTTCCGCCCGGTCCCAGAGTCAAGCCGGCAGTTGGCGCGAAACCGTCGCCTTGATTCGTGAAGCTGTGAATCACGCTAAACGTTTGCGCTTGCGCCGCTGTCGTGGTGCAGGCTGCGACGGCGATCAGGCATGCCAGGAAGAGTACACAGCGTTCAGAAAGGGGGCGCAGCATGGAAACCTCCAGCCAATCAGGGCCAGAGTTTACCACCGATCCAACTCCCCCGAGCGCCTTGGCGAGCTGCAAAGATACGGAATGGCTGCCACGGGCGCCGGCGGGGTTCCCGCCATCCGGTGACACACCACATGCTGTTCAGGATGGCGCTAATGCTTTCCGCCGCCATTTAACTTGCCGTTGCGCCTACGTGCGCAGAGCGAGCCGGAGAACTGAGCCGTAGTGCTGGCGAGTTGGGCACGTCCCTCCGCTTTGCGTTCCTTCTGGCGACATATGGATGTATCAAGCTGTTACGGCGGAATTTCTACGGTGAAAGAAGCTCTGAGAACTGATAACTGGCGTTACATCGCCATTTCACAAGTAACCGGGACGGGGCAGGATCATGAGTGCAATCGCCTGTGGGTGTTGAAAAAGTCACTCGGATTTGCAGGTAAAGCGCGGTACAAGGAACTATCCCTTCCATGTGCTTCGTGATCTTGATTTTCGGAGGCCTGCTGATCATGATGGGCCAACACGCCCGGTCGGAGTCGCTGTTTTACTACTTCAAACTCAACGATTACATTCCTGAAAACCACCTGCTGCGGCTGATTGATAAGCACGTCAGCTTCGCCTTCGTCCGCGAGCGAACTGAAGGACAGCTATAGCGAGACTGGGCGACCGTCCGTCGATCCCGAACTGCTGCTGCGCATCCTGCTGATTGGCTACCTGTACGGCATCACCAGCGAGCGCAAGTTGGTGGAAGAACTGCGCATGCATCTGGCATGGCGCTGGTTCACGGGGCTAGGGTTCGATCAGGAGATTCCGCATCACTCCACCTTCTCCAAGAACCGGCACGGACGGTTTCAGGAATCGAAGCTGTTTCAGCAGCTTTTTGAACAGATCGTGCAGCAGTGCATGGAGGTGGGACTGGTGCGCGGGGACAACCTCTCGGTGGACGGCAGCTTCATCGAGGCGAATGCGTCTAAGGAGAGCCGGATTCCGCGCCAACAGTTGGCGGAAGCAGCCCAAGTCAAGCAAACGCTGCGCCAGTATCTGTCTGAACTAGAAGAACAGAATCCGGTGGAAGAGCCGGTGCATGAACAAGAACAAGTATCCACCACCGATCCGGACTCGACCTACGCAACCAAGGGCGGCACTCCGGCCCGGCTGGGTTACTACGACAACTATCTGGTGGACAATGCCAGCTGCGTGATCGTAGGGGTGCAAGGGACTGCGGCTCGGATGAGCCAGGAGACAGTAGCCGCTCAAGACATGATCGCTCGCTTCGCTGAATGGCAAGGGCGTGAACCTGCAACGGTGGCCGCCGATGCCACCTACGGCAATGGCGAATTCCTGCAGTGGTTAATGGAGCGGGACATCACACCCTACATGCGCACGCGGGACAGTGTGCTTCGCAAGAACAGTCCGCTCTATGGTCCCGACCGTTTCACTTATCTTCCCGAAAGCAACAGCTACCTCTGTCCCGCTGGCCAACAACTCAACTTCGTCGGTTTGAATGTCAGGAATCGAACCCACGCCTACATCGGAAACCGCAAGCGTTGCGGTGCGTGTTCGCAAAAGGCGCAATGCACCACGGGCCAGTACAAGTATCTCGCTATCCATATCCACGAGCCCGCCCGGCAACGCGCCCGCGAGTTAGTCAACACGCCAGAGTTCGCTAACGCACAACGCCAAAGAAAGAAAGTGGAAGCCCTCTTCGCGGAACTCAAGAATCAGATAGGACTGCGTCGTTTGCGCCTACGCAGGATGAAGTTCGTGCGTGAGCAGTTCTTCCTGGCGGCGGCTGCCCAGAACATCAAACGACTGGTGCGCTTCCTCAGCCAAACCCCGAGCCCGACTGTCGCTGCAACTGCTTAATTGACCGAGGGGAAATAAACCAAGAAACTACAAGCCCAAACACAAGCGGACAACTATCATGTCTGCCGAGGAGAGTTTTTCAACACCCACGCCTGTTCTCGGAAGTAATCACAGACGAACTGCTGCAGCTTCTGGTAAGTTGCGCAGAATGAGGAGGAACGGTCAGTGAACCGGTATTCACGACTGATAGTTTTGTTCGGCGGCTCTTTCCTCTGCGTGATGGTAAACATGTGGTTGGTGCTGACTGGCCATTACCGCTTGCCTTTCTTCGTGCTGCTCGTGTGTCTTGTCGGCATACCGCTGGTAATCCGAAAGCTCCCGCCCGTTACGACTGACCCTCAGGCAATTCGCAGTAATCAGGTGCGAGCCGCATCATCACTTCATCGATTGGGCTGGATTTACGTTGCTGGGCTTGTAATCGGGACTTTGAACATCCTCAGTGGCGGCCTGAAAGAAGCGCCTTGGTGGGCTGCCGTCATAGGAATGGGCTGGAGTGCGTTCTTGATTTGGGCTTGCTTCTGGACGGCCAAACGATACAAGAATGCCACCTCTGAACAGTCACCAAAGCCAGAGACTGAATCTGGAACACAATCATTGTCGTAACATCGCCATATCACAAGTGATTTTCCAGCGGAGCCATGCAATGACCGCAAAGCTTTGCTCTTGGCGGTTTGCCGCAGTGGGTGCAGGGAGGACCGTAAAGGGATAGGCGATGGTGATAGATCGCATTCGGATTCGTCTCCGGCATCCCCGTTAATTGTTCGTAAGCTGCCAGGACGGGCGCGAACCGCTCGGCTAAGGGACCGGTATTCCGCCGCTGTGATGTCACCGCGAGATACTCTTGTTCATCGAGCATCGGCATCTCCGCTTTGCATCGCCAGCACCACAGCAGCCGCATAAGGGAAGTTTACATGGTCCTTAACTGGCGAAACATCGCCATAGCGCAAGTCAAATCTGAATGATCAAGAACTTCCGGTCTGCCCAGAACCTGATGTCTAGGGGCAGAAGACTAATCCCTTTCTGAGTACTGAAGAACAATCGCCTTGGACGCGCGGCATTCGTCCGAGGCGATTGGGCAACTGTGACCGTTGGGTCCGAAACCCAACTGGCTGCTTCCGCGCTTCCTGTACTGAAAAGCTGCAGATTGTGAGCCCACCATTCCGATCGGCGCGTCGGCGTTCATTTTCGAACAGCTCCCGCCAAAACCGAACAACCTGTCGGCCTTGGGACCCCATTGCCGGCGCAGTTCGCGTCACCAATCAGTCATTAGGCCCCATGTGCATGCGGCGGACAAATTGCTGCACTACCTATTCGCCACAGCCGCGTCGAACGGAAAGCTGGGGGTGAGGCATGGCCGACGTTGCCGCAAGACATTCGTTACGGCTTACGTTTGCTGGGAAAAAATCGTGGGTTAACAGTAATCGTGGTGGTCACGCTGGCGCTGGGCGTGGGCGCGAACACCGCGTTGTTCTCCGTGTTTGACGCCGTCCTGCTCCGGCCACTCCCCTTCTCCCATCCCGACCAGTTAGTCGCGGTCAAAATGGACATGCCCGGGATTAATCTCGTCGACATTGGGATCTCGCAGCCTGAGCTCCAGGACATGCAAGCTGAACTCTGGCGTCTTTGAGGACATCTCGGCCGTTTAGCCGATCGATGCCAACGTTACAAGTCGCGAGAAGCCGTGGCGTGTCGAAGCTAATGCCGTGAGCACAAATTTCTTCTCGCTGCTCAACGCCAAGCCACAACTGGGTCGCGTCTTTAACGCCAGCGATTGCGCGCGAAGGCTTCTGCGAAGGCGCCGTCATCAGCCACAGCTTGTGGCACAAGATGTTCGGCGGCGATCCCAGCGTAATAGGCAAGAACTTCCGCCTCGACATGGATCTGTACACCATCATCGGCGTAATGCCACCCGAATTTCACCATCCCGGCAAAACGCTGGAGCAGGATGTGGAGGTATGGATAGCGGCTGGTTTCGCAGCCGATCCCTTTCCCAAACCTCCGGTACGATCGCAGAGATTCCTCCCAGGAGCCATCGGCCGACTGAAGCCGGGACTCACCGTATCGCAGGCGCAAGCGAAGCTGGATGCCTACGCTGCTCACCTTGAAGCGCAATATCCGACCGACTATCCGGCGCATGCGCGGTGGACGGCGCGGCTAGTGCCTCTGCAGAAAGATATCGTGGGTGAGACCAGCGTCATGCTGTTGCTGTTACTGGCGGCGGTGGGCGCTGTGCTGCTAATTGCATGCGTAAACATCGCCAGTCTGCTGCTGGCTCGTTCGGCGACCCGCTATCGGGAAATTGCAGTCCGCCAAGCTCTGGGCGCAAGCAGTTGGCGTTTGATTCGCCAGACGATGACGGAAAGCATGGTACTCGCACTGTGCGGAGGTGCGCTGGCCATCCCTGTCAGCTTCGGACTGAAGAGCCTGCTGCTGAGCCTGGTGCCTTCCACCTTGCCACGAATTTCTGAGATCAGGATGAATGCGGAGGCGCTGATGTTCGCCCTGATGGTGTCGATTCTCACGGGGCTACTGTTCGGAATCGTTCCGGCCATTCAGCTTTCCGATCGTCGCGTGATGGACAAACTGAACCAGGGTGCACGCGGCATGGGGGTGGGAATGCGCCAGCATCGCTTCCTCTCTGGACTGGTGATTTGTGAGTTTGCGCTTTCGCTGGTCCTGCTGGCGGGTGCTGGTCTGCTGTTGCGCAGCTTCTGGAAGGTTCTGCAGGTACAACCCGGCTTCAATGCTGAGAACCTGGTTACGGCGCATCTATGGCTGCCGGAGCCCAACGACCCCAAGAACAATCCTTATCGGACGCAGGCCAAACGGAATGCGTTTTTGCAGGAAGTGCAGCGGCAGCTGAACGATCTGCCAGGAGTGAATGCGGTCGGTGTCGGCGGGGGAAACACTCCTTTCGCGGGCGCTAGCAATGCGCGCAGTTTCGAAGTACAGGGACGGCTCTCGACCGCGGGAGAGGCACCGACGGCTGAACTGGGCTCGGTCACGACCGATCTGTTCCGCACCCTCGGCACTCCCCTGGTTCGCGGGCGAGGATTCATCGACACCGACGACGACAAAGGCGAGAAGGTCGCGATGATCGACGAAACGGCGGCAGAGAAGTTTTTTGCCAATGAGGATCCCACCGGCAAGCAGATACGATTCCCTCAATTTGGTCCCAAACAGCCGTGGCGACGTATTGTTGGCGTCGTAGCACGCAGCCGGGGCGACGGTCTGGATGCGCCATACACTCCGCACATCTTCCTGCCCGCGCGACAGGTTCCGCTGAACCCGATGATGTTCTACATTCGCACCTCGGTGGATCCAGAAGCGTTGGCCGAGCCGGTGCGACGTGCGATTCAAGCGGTCAATCCCGATCTGCCTGTTTTCGGCGTGCGCTCCCTGCACGGAGTTATTGCCGACTCGCTGGCCTCACGCCGGTTTGCCATGCAGGTGCTCGGCGCCTTCGCCGCGACCGCACTGTTGCTGGTAGCCATCGGAATCTATGGCGTGATGGCGTACTTCGTCACCCAGCGCTCGCGGGAGATTGGGGTGCGCATGGCGCTGGGAGCACAACGCAGCGACGTACTTAAGCTGGTGGTGCGTCAGGGAATGGCACTTGCTCTCTCCGGAGTACTGGTAGGCTTCATTGCAGCCTTGGCGCTCACGCGTTTGATGTCGGGACTGCTCTTCGGCGTTAGTCCTTACGATCCCATCTCGCTTGCGAGCATCACCGTGCTAATGGCGGCGGTCGCCCTGCTGGCGAATTTACTCCCAGCACGCCGAGCGTCAATGGTCGATCCCATGGTGGCACTGCGCTGCGAGTAAGTTTCGACGCTTCTTAATGCACACTTTCGAATGGATGGACAACGCAGCCTAGAGGACGTAGAGTCTGCCTGTGATCGTCCGCACCCGCCAGCTTCCGCTAATTGCTCGCGCCGAACTGCAAGCCGGACGCGCGGCTATCGTCGATTCGCGGGGGGCATTTACCTATGCCGATTTGCTCGATGCATCAACTGCAGCATCGGGTTAGCTCTTTCGCTGCGGCCTTTTATCTCTTGCCCAATTCCCCTCCCAAATCGGCCGCGCCAAGTGCCTGATTCTGGGCATGGGAACAAGGGTGACTACGGCTGCCCACAAACACAAGCTTCTGGGCAACTCCGCGGTGAGGGGAATAGACCCCCCGACCGAGATTGTGCTGCTACAAGATAGACTTTATGCGGTTATCTTCTTCTTAGCAGCCCAGCGTGCCAGAGCCGCGTGACGGGCGATTGCAGTTCGCTGCTCTGTCGTCAACCGTGCACGCGTCGCAAGTCCCCCCTGTCGCCCAAGCTTTACCGCCGCGAGATCTTTCTTTCTCATTCGTGCATTCTAGGCACGTTATTCATTTTTTCGCAAATGCACCTGCGCAGATTGTCTCGTCGACGCACGACACTGACATGATCCTGCAGTCTACTGTCAGTGTCTGAGAAACCAGCAACTCTGGATTTCACTTGCAGACCGCCGCGCATCTGTGATTGAATGCTCGGCAGGTCAACCGGCGATGACCTCCCGTAGATCGGGGGAATCAATGCCGGTTTTTTTTGTATCCGCAGCTTCTTCACTCGGCGCAAGCACCGGTCTTTGCGGTGCTTCGGTAATGTCCGCGCCGCATTCTGTATTCAACCTAAAACTTGCACTGACGGTCGAGCTGGCTCTCTTGTTGGCCGAAATTGCCCGCAACGTCCTTCGCACTGACGACGGGCGACGCGACGGGCAGGGGAGCCAGCCTGATTGTCTTCACCCCACATACCTCCGCACGGCCCCTGCCCAGAGCGGGGACAAAGTGCGCGGGGCGTGGGGCAGAGCCCCACACTAAGGGCAGGTTTCCGGCCTGTCTAATAGCCGGAAACCTGCGTACGCGGTACGAAGCACGGCGGATTGAACAATGTTCAAGACGCGAACGTTTGAGGTTTGTCTGGTCACAAATGTTGGACAAGCTGGAGGTTCGGGTGCCGAGGGATACGCGATTTCGAAGTCAATTTAACCAACTCTATTCAGAACTGCGTGCGGACCCAAAAGGGCCATTCAGTAGACGCGGCCGGCACTATGAGATCACTGGCGATCTTCGGTCGTTCGGTTACGACGTCATTCTCCACCTGTGGGGAACACACGGAAGGTCCGATCACAAAATTGAACTACTTGACACGGGTAAGCGGACGTTTGCTGGCTGTGTTGCAGAAATCGAGCAAATCTTCGAACTTGATCCCCTTAGCTGCGGTGTCATGCGGGTCGACTGCGCCGCAGACGTGGAACACATCCCAGTGTCCTGGTTCCATCAATGGGTGCGTGTTCGCTGGAAACAGTTTTCCAATGAGATCGGCAAATTGACACTGGAGCGGCCCGGCGCGAGTACGTCGTTTCTGTATTCGCAAATGGGAAAGCGCCAGATTCAGACGCTCTATTTCGGTAAACGGCCAAACTGCTTTCGCATATACGACAAAGTTGCAGAATGGCAAGCCGAGTATCACAGAATGACCCGAGGGCAATGCGGTGCCCCATTGGCCCGGCGCATGAGGAAGGCTGGTGCTAGCCCAGATGAAATCCGCTGGGGATTGAGTAATGCGGGTTTCAACCCTGATGCAGAGGACTGCCTCGTGTCTTTTCAACAAATATATGGGGTACCCGAATCCGGGTATGTGTTGACCCGTTGCGAACGACAGATCGGTGGCGGCGAATTGCCAACGATTCCCGTCCCAGGAAAACCAGCCAGAGAATGGGAGAGACTCGATACCGTAAGAGCGCTAAAGCACCGGTTACTTGATTATCAGCCATTCGGAGAGTTTGAAGTCATGGCCGGAGCACCACGTGGGCCAGATAGCTTGACCCCGTTCAAGTGCCTAGCCGCCGAAGGCCTGCAGGCGCGCATTCTCCGCGATGGCATACAGCCGACTACGAAGTGGCTGAACTCCACAGGCCGCAATGCCACAAAACTGCTCAAATCACTGATCGACATGCTTCCGGGATCTGAGCTTGGACCTTCATCATCTGAGTTATACGAAAAATACCGGCAATCCCTTTTGAAACAGATGGCAGCTTGAGGAGGACGACTATGACGACGAGTTAGGCGAACGGCCGCGTAAATTGGTTTCCAGAGGCGTCGCGACTAGAGGAGTTTTGCTGGTCGCATCGAGAACAGAGCACTCGGCACCGGAAGGAGATTTGAGAGATGGCTTTTGCTGAAATCAAAGCACCCATGCAGATTCGCTTTGAAAACCCTGGCGACAGCGTTGAGGGCATCCTGATCGCTATCACTGCCCACAATGTCAGGGGCAAGAAAACTGTCCAGTACATGGTCGAGCAGAAGAATGGTGACCGCGTTACATTTCTGGCGACCTGGGACCTCGCGCAAAAGCTCACACGCAAGATGATCGGCTACCCCATATTTGTCGAATACGTAGGGCTCCACGATTCGATTGAGAAGGGTGGGAACCGCGCAAAGATGTTCAAGGTGATGGTCGATTGGGAAGCTAAGCCGGTTGCGAGTCATCTCGATGCGGGGGTAGAAATCAGCGACGAAGACGTTCCCTTCTAACGATTCCATAAGAAGGCGACTCGCTGTGCGGAGAGTCGCCTTCAGTATGCCAACGGCTAATGCTGTAACGAAGGGAGACTTTGGCGATGAATGCCACTGCCAATTCTGAATTGTTTGTTGATGCTAACCGCGTCGCTGAATGGCTCGGCATCACGCCACGTCGCGTCCTGGAAATGGCCCGCAAAGGACAAATTCCCGCACATCCGCTAGGCACCGGCCACCGCAAGACATGGCGCTTCCGGCTGTCGGAGGTCGATGCCGCGATCGTTAGCAAAAAGTGAGAAATTCCCGTTGTGCACCCGAAGCCAACCTGCGATCACTTCTCTGCTGCAAAAAGCTGTTTGCAGCGAGAGCGTATTGCCCGATACTTGCGTGCAGGCAGTCCCCGGCGCCGGACAGGAGAAATTCTGAATGGCACAACGGGGATGGATTACGCAGCAACAACGCAAAAAGAAGGGAGCTGTCTGGGTGTATCACTGCTATGTCACCAAACCGGACACCGGCAAGAGAGGCGAGCAAACTTACGTGATCGGCTCGCTTGCTGATTTTGCGACGGAGAGCGAAGTCTGGGAGGAGATTGGCCGCAGACACCTGCAGCCCCATGACGAGAACGAGATCCCTTCGGGCCGGTTAACCTTCCGGGACCTCGCAGCCAGCTACCAGCACAATAGCATGCAGGACCTGGCTGAAACCACGCAGCACACGGTGCAGCACGTGATTGAGCATTACCTGATCCCACGCTGGGGCGACCGTTTGGCTTTGGAGATTCAGCCGCTCGAAATCGAGCAGTGGCTGCGTTCCCTGCCGCTGGCCAACCCCACTAAGGACAAGCTTCGCCGGGTAATGTCGATCGTTTACAGCAAGGCGCAGAAGTATGGGCTACTGCCACGCGAGAACTCCTCACATCCGGTTCGCTGGGTCGCACAGACGACACTGTCGCGGTACAAACCGGTCAGGGTGGATCCGGCAACGGCTGGTCGCATTCTGGAGAAGCTTTCCGGAGCAGAGTTGGCTCTGACCCTGTTGGTGGCCGCCACCGGGCTGCGGATTAGTGAGGCTCTGGGTTTGCAGTGGCAGGACGTCGACTACGAAGCCAGGCTAATCAACCTCCGTCGCGTGTGGGTGAGCAACCGGATCTTCGAACGGCTCAAGACAGCGCGCTCGGAGGCTCCGGTCCCGCTCACCAATCTGCTGGCCGAGTGTCTGCGCGCTTGGCATGCCCAAACCGTGTACGGGCAAGCCAGTGATTGGGTGTTCGCCAGCACGCGCTCTCGCGGGCGAAAACCACGATCGGCGAGCATTCTCACTTCTGATTACCTTCGTCCTGCAGCTGTGGCCGCGGGGGTGCAACTGCGACCGGGGCAACGCTTCGGCTTTCACAACTTCCGTCACGGCCTGGCGACCTGGTTGGTGAATCAGGGGACCAATGTGAAGACCGTACAGGGACTGTTGCGGCATGCCAACGTCACCACCACGCTCGGGAAATACGCACACACGGTAAACGCGAGCATGATGGCGGCTCAGGAGGCGGTGTTGCGGGCGATGCAGTCAGGCAGCCGGACAGTAGTTAGCAGACGATCTTGCAGGCGATTTTGCAGGTGAATTCGGATGAAGGAAGAATCGGCTTCCGCGCAAGTTG
>CAWIGM010000004.1:0-1424133 GCA_963835725.1 uncultured Acidobacteriaceae bacterium
GAGCGTGCGGCGAAGCGGGAGCAGTTACAACGAACGACGCCCACATCGCCGAAGTGTGCCGTAAGCTGCGCGACCACGGGCAAGCGACGAAGTATCATCACGACGTCGAAGGCTATAACGGACGGCTGGATACGATCCAGGCGGCCATTTTGCATGCAAAGCTCGCCTATCTGCCCAAGTGGAATCTTGAGCGCCAACGAATCGCCAAGATCTACAACAGCAGGCTGAACGAAATCGACGGCTTGACAGGCCCCTTCGAACCGGAGTGGTCTCGGGCGGTTTACCACCTTTACATCGTGCGGGTTCCTGACCGTCAGGAGATGCAAGCCGGCCTGAAGGCAGCCGGAGTTGGTACCGGAATTCACTATCCCGTCCCACTGCATCTTCAGGAGGCGTACCGACATTTGGGCTATGTAAACGGAGACTTGCCGGTCACCGAAAGAGTTTCGGCTGAGATCCTTTCGCTGCCAATGTACCCGCAACTGAGCGAAAGTCAGCAGACCAGGGTGGTCGCGGCTTTGCGGGAGTGCCTCACTTCTGTCGGTAGCATCTCGTAAAGCACCGAGTGACCCTGTGGCAGTCGCCTCCATCGCAACTTGTTCGGCAGCCAATCAGTCCTCTGAATCTATTGGGGTTCACGAGATTGATCCGACTGCCGATTCCAGATGGACGGGTTTTCTTGACGGGCATAAGCACGCCTCCGTATTTCACACAGCATCATGGCTGGAGGCGTTGAGAAGGACCTATGCTTATACGCCCACGGGATTCACGACCAGCCCACCCAATGCTCCGCTGACAAATGCGATTCCGTTTTGCAGGATCAGCAGTTTTCTTGGAAAGCGTAGACTCGTATCTCTGCCATTCTCTGATCACTGTGAGCCCCTGGTTCAGTGTTCTGAACAATTGGCGCAACTGACTTCGCATTTAGAGAGAACGCGTCAGGCTCAGGGGCTGGAGTACATCGAAGTAAGGCCGCTGATCCCAAGATCGTCGGCGGTCCTGAACTTAGAGAAGATTCAAACCTTTTACTATCACAAGCTGGATCTAAAGCCCGACATAAAAACTCTTTTCGCAGCGTTGCATAAGAGCTGCGTGCAAAGAAAGATTGTGCGGGCGGAGAAAGAAGGCTTGCGATATGAGAAAGGCGTGTCCGAGCGGCTCCTTCAGCAATTTTATGAGCTCCTCGTGATCACTCGACGCAGGCAAGGTATGCCAATTCAGCCGGTTGAATGGTTTCGAAACCTGATCAGCTGCTTCGGGAACAACCTCTGCGTCCGGGTTGCATCGCGCTATCAACGACCGATTGCCAGCATCTTGACGCTGCGTTACAAGAGCACTCTTGTGTACAAATATGGATGCTCCGACCACGCTTTCAGCAGGTTTGGCGGCATGCAGTTACTCCTTTGGCGAGCCATTGAAGAGGCCAAGCAGGAGCAGGCAGACGAGTTTGATCTTGGCCGTAGTGACACTGATAACGACGGTCTAATCGCATTTAAGAGTCGATGGGGAGCAGCCACTTCTGAAATCGGCTACTTCCGGTGCGGTTCAGATCATTCAATACGGGCTTCGAAGGCGCATCGTAGCGCCTTGAGTCGATACATCTGGTCTCATGCACCGGGCGGAGTACTCACGGCTGCCGGCAGGCTACTTTATCGACACTTCGGCTGAAATGCTCATCCGCAGCCGGATGAGGTTACTGGACAAGGAGGAAGTCACAGTGGGAACAAAAACTAGGGTTGTTGTTGTGGGTCTGGGGGAGGTAGGACGACCGCTGCTTGAACTGGCCTCTCAGTATCACGACACCACAGGAATCGACATAGCCCCCGTGGGTGCAATCGAGGGGGTAGATGTATTGCACATCTGTTATCCGTTCCAGGTGAAGGACTTTGTCGGCGAGACGGTCCGATACATCGAACGCTATAGGCCATCGGTAGCGATCATTAACAGTACCGTCGCTGTCGGCACGACGCGGGCGGTGGCAGACCGAACGAAGACGCCTGTCGTTTATAGTCCAATACGCGGCAAGCACGCCCGTATGCTAACGGATCTGTGCAAGTACACAAAGTTCGTTGGTGGTTCCGACGAGAATGCGACGAAGGCTGCCGTCGTCCATTTTGAGTCACTTGGGTTGAAGACTAAAGCTCTGGCGTCAGCCGAAGCTGCCGAACTCGCTAAGCTCACCGAGACCACATATTTCGGCGTGATGATTGCATGGGCGCAGGAGGTTGAACGATATTGCGATCGGTTTGGGGTTGACTACGATGACGTGGCGTCTTTTTATGAAGAGATTAGCTTCTTTCCGCCGGTCAAGTACTTTCCGGGGGTTATTGGCGGTCACTGCGTAATGCAGAATATCGAGATTCTGAGCAGGCAGCTCTCGTCAGATATTCTCTCAGCGATAAAGGCGTCGAACCGTATGAAGGTCGGGCGCGAGAGTCAAACCAGGAACGAACCTGCGATTGCCCAGAGAAGTGAGACCAACGTCTCAATAGTCAGTCCGCAAAATTCCAGCAGCTGTTCTTAAGCATTTTACTGTGACCCAATTTATACCCTATATCGTAGATAACGATTCTAGCCTGCGAGGTAAGCGCGTCGGAATGGTTATGTATTCGACCTATCCGGCTGACCCGCGCCCGCGTCGCACCGTCGAGGCACTACTTAAGCAAGGCATGAGTGTCGACCTGATCTGTCTGCAGGAGGGTGGTGCGCCTGGACGTGAACGGAACGGCAAGTTTCAAATTGCTCGCATACCGCTCACTCATAAGCGCGGCGGAAAGCTCTCGTATGGCTTCAAGTACTCTGCCTTCATTCTTGCTTCTGCAGCAATTCTCGCTGTCCGATCGCTGCGAAAGCGCTATGACCTTGTGTACATCCACAACATGCCGGATGTCTTAGTCGCAAGCGCGCTGCTGCCGAAGACCTTGGGTGCCAAAGTGATTTTGGATCAGCACGACCCGATGCCCGAACTCATGATGACAATCTTCGGTCTCGATTCGGACAGCTTCGGAGTGCGCCTGCTGACTACATTGGAAAAGTGGAGTATTGCTCGAGCTGACCTCGTAATCACCGTCAACGAAGCCTGTAAAAGCCTATTTTCTTCGCGCAGTTGCGCCGCGCAGAAGATCGGTGTCGTGATGAATTCTCCAGATGAGGTGATTTTCCCCTTTCAGCCTGTTCCGGCGTCGCTGGATGCGACCGTTGGTACGAAGAAGCGATTTGTCTTGATGTACCACGGCTCGCTGGTCGAACGGAACGGTCTCGATCTGGCTGTTGAGGCAGTGGAGCTCCTCCATTCACGGACCCCGGATATAGAGCTCAGGATTTTCGGCCAGGAAACTCCGTTTCTATCTAAAATAATGCAGATAGTGGAGCAAAAGGGGCTATCCCAATACGTGTCCTACCTTGGCTCCAGGAATTTGGAGCGCTTGGTCCATGAGATCGAAGCGTGCGATGTCGGGTTGATTCCCAATCACCGTAGTGCATTCGCCGAAATCAATACTCCAACCAGGATCTTCGAATATCTTGCTCTCGGCAAGCCGGTCATTGCACCCAGGGCGGCTGGAATTTCGGCTTACTTTGCTGAGAATGCAATGCTGTACTTTGAACTTGGAAATGCGAAAGACCTTGCTCGCAAAATAGAGGACGTTGTCAGCAGCCCGGTGGAGGTCGCGAATACGGTCAGGCGGGGCCAGCAAGTGTATCGTGAACACCGTTGGGAACTGGAAAGGGAACAGCTTCTCGCGATGGTGGGTGGCCTGCTTTCTGGACGAGTTCAGCGGGTGACGTCGACAACGCAAGTTGAGGAAGCGGCACACCGAGCAGCCGGCAGCTCACAGCGCTAGCCTCGATCAAAGCCCGGCAAAATATCATCATGCAACTTTCCCATAAAGAACTCGAGCACTCCATGGTCGAGCCTCATCGGAGCGGCTCAACGAAAGTCAGGTTCCGGGAGATGAGTGTTCCCGGAAAATTGCCCAGCTATGTTCTGGTCAGCCCAGCTCGCAATGAATCGGCTTTCATCGAAAAGACTCTGCAGTCCATGCTGCGCCAGACCTTGCCTCCGTTGAAGTGGATCATCGTAAACGACGGATCCACGGACAACACTGGCGCCATCGTACGTCGCTATCTGACCCAGTGTCCTTGGATCGAACTCATCGAGCTGGCTCAAAGGCGTGACCGCAGTTTTTCCGGCAAGGTCTGGGCGTTCAATGCTGGTTACGAGCGTGTCAAAGATCTTCCCTTCGATGTTATTGGCAACCTCGACGCTGACATCTCGTTTGATGACGACCACTTTGAATTTCTTCTTGGCAAGTTCGCTTCCGATCCAAAATTAGGTGTTGCAGGAACGGTCTTTCGAGAAGAAGGCGGATACAGCTCGGACACCGATAGCTTTGAGGGCCACGCACACGTTTCCGGACAATGCCAGCTGTTTCGCAGGACGTGCTGGCGACAGATCGGTGGCTACATTCCTCATCGTGCCGGTGGGATTGATTGGATGGCCGTTGCTACCGCACGCATGATGGGATGGAAAACGGAATCATTTCGAGGTAGGTCTTTTTTCCATCATCGTCATTTGGGTACGGCCGAGCGCGGAGTGATTGCCTCGTCCTTTTCCTACGGTGAAAAAGACTATTATCTCGGCGGTCATCCAGTGTGGGAACTGTTTCGAGTTGCGTATCGGGCAACCAAGCGTCCTTACATTATTGACGGAGTGAGCCTTGGGCTTGGGTATTGTTGGGCAGCTTTGAAACGGACCTCCAGGCCAGTGTCTAAAGAACTGATGGCCTTTCATCGTAAAGAACAGATGGCGAAGCTCCGGGCTATTCTGAAGTCCGTTGTGACGCTTCGGCGCATTGACAGCTTTAAGGTTGCAGAACAGTAAAGAGTCAGTAATGGCACATTCAGCCCATACCAGTACCGCGGCATCACCCCTCATCATGGTTCAGTCGACTCTCAAGTCTTTTCTTTTGTGGCTCGACTCATATGGCGAGACGTCCTACGACCACCAAAGCTTCTATGCCAGCAAGTTTGGCCGCGGAGCAAAAGCTCTTTACTACAGCCAGCCTCTTTTGGGCACTCTTGCCGTCGCCCCTATGGTGTTTTGCGAAGCGTTTGTGCCAAGTGCGCGAACACTATTCTGGGAACGGCAGAGGTTCCCTATCGCGGACGCCCATTACACAATGGGATTTGCTTTTCTAGCGGCGACCCAGCAGAGCGACGAACATTACCGTCGGGCCGTTCACTTTCTAGAGATTTTGCGACAGACCAGGTGTGATGGGTTCGAAGAATACTGCTGGGGGTACCCGTTTGATTGGCAGACCAGAACGGGCACGATGACGTCTAATACTCCGCTGATAACCACGGTGCCTTACGTATATGAGGCATTCTCTCAGGTTTACGCTCTGGACCGTGACCAGACGTGGCTTACCATAATGCGCTCCATAGCTTCTCATGCATACCACAGCTATCGCGACGTGGAAACCTCGTCTGGGGCAGCGAGCTGTGCATACACTCCTGCGGTCGATGATCCTGCGGGAGTAGTCAATGCGAGTGCTTATCGAGCCTTTCTGCTGACGAAGGCTGGGCTGGAATTGGATGAGCCTAAGTATCTCGAAATAGCAGGAAAGAACCTAAGATTTGTGTTGGAATCACAACAGCCGGATGGGTCCTGGTTTTACTCCATGGATGGTGAACGGGATTTTGTCGATCACTTCCACACCTGTTTCGTGCTGAAAGCACTTGCAAAGATAGAGCAATTAACAGATTGCGAAGATTGTAGGATGGCCATAGAGCGCGGCATCACCTACTACCTCCATAATCTCGTAGACGAGTCTGGATTGCCAGTTCCTTTCTCCAAAGCTCCCAGATTTACCGTCTATCGACGTGAGCTCTACGACTTCGCCGAGTGCGTGAATATTGCCGTTTTGTTGCAACGTCGATTCCCGAGGCTGGATGCGGTGTTGGCATCGGTATTATCGGAGATCGAGGCGCGTTGGCGCAAAAACGATGGGTCGTTTCGATCCCGGCAGTTGTTATTCGGGTGGGACGACGTGCCGATGCACCGCTGGGCGCAGGCGCAAATGTTTCGTAGCCTTTGCTTCTATGTCGCTCAAAACGCGACTCCGGTTGGGGGAGGGACGAGGGCGGAAACGTCGTCTCTTGAGAAAGCCACCGCGTAAGGCATCTAAAATGTGCGGAATTTGCGGTCAGTACAACTTCGGCAGGCGGGATCCAGTCGTTCGTCGTGAACTGGAAGCGATGACGAAAAGTCTCGCGCACCGGGGGCCCGACGATGAAGGGTATTACATTGAGCGTGAGGTCGGCTTAGGCTTTCGCCGGCTCTCGATCATCGATCTCGCCGGCGGTCACCAGCCGATGTCGGACGAAGAAGAATCGGTCTGGGTCGTTTTCAATGGCGAGATTTACAACTTCGTCGAGCTTCGGAATGAGCTCATTGGGCACGGTCATCACTTCCGAACAAACTCCGATACCGAAGTGATCGTCCACGGCTACAAACAGTGGGGCGATGAAGTTCTAAATCGGTTGAATGGGATGTTCGGCCTCGCCATTTGGGATACGACTCAACGTACGGCTTCTCCTGGCACGTGATCCTTTTGGAATCAAACTGCTGTACTACAGGATGGATGGGGGACGCTTGTGGTTTGGCTCGGAGATGCGAGCGGTCCATAGTGTTATGCGAGATAAGATCGAACTAGATGCCCTGTCGGTAAATTTATTTCTACGTTACCGCTATACTCCGTCGCCTCACACCGTGGTAAAGGGAGTTAAAAAACTGGCACCGGGCACGAAGTTGGTGATTGAGGATGGCCGTTGCGAGGTTAGCCGATGGTATCGATTTAAGCCGGCGCACCATTCTCCGGTGCCCACAACCGAAGATGCTGAAGCCGAACTTCTCGGGATTTATCAACGGGCCGTACGTCGGCACCTTATCAGTGATGTTCCGGTCGGCTTGCTTTTGAGCGGCGGACTTGATTCCGGTCTGCTTTTGGCCTTGATGAACCTAAATGGTGATTCGTGGCCGACCTTCACCGTTGGATACGGTTCGAGCTTCAGTGATGACGAGTTGGTGGAAGCGGAGCAGACCGCTCGAGTGCTGAACGCAAAACACACAAGCATCACGATTTCCCGGTGGGCTTTTGAACAAGCGCTACCTAAGATTATTGCCGCTCTTGAGGAGCCGGTCGCAACATCTTCCATTGTGCCGATGTATTTTGTCTGTGAGCGCGCGCGACAGGATGTAAAAGTCGCTCTGGTCGGTCAAGGTCCGGACGAGTTGTTCGGCGGATACCGGCGGCATCTTGGGGTGCGATACGGTGAGGTCTGGGCTCGGTTACCGAAGGCTGTGCGCGGCGTGATCTCGAGTGGAGTTAACGCGTTGCCCAGAAGTGAAATGCTGAAGCGCGGCGTGTACTCGTTGGCAATTCCAGATCGGATGCGCAGATACGAACATGTGTTTTGCCTAATGCCAGGAGATAGAGTCGATGGCCTTTTCGGGGATGGCGTCATGCAGTCAGACGCCGCCGACAGTCTCTTGCAGTGCTGGGCTGAGCTCGCTGATCTGATGCAGGATACTGACGAGCTTGGGGGATTACAGTTTCTGGAAGTGAGATCCAGCCTACCCGATGAGCTTCTTATGTACGCCGATAAGCTCTCTATGGCACATGGGCTGGAATTGCGTGTGCCTTATCTTGACAAGGAAATTGTCGAGTATGCCGAGCGTTTACCTGCCACTTTCAAGGTACGGAATGGTTCGCGCAAATGGCTACACCGGCAGGTGTGCCGCAAATATCTGCCGCAGGCCGTGTTGAAACGGCCAAAGCGTGGATTTGGGGTGAATGTCGTCGACGGGTGGTTCCGCGACGCCGCGAATGTCGCCATGACGGACTCTCTCCTCGATGAGAGTTCCGCCATTTACCAGTATCTGCGCCCCGAGGCGGTAAAGAACCTTGTAGCCGAACACAGTTCGGGTCGTCGAGACAACCACAAGATTCTCTTCAGCCTTGTGGTACTACAGCAATGGCTGCGATTACAAACTGAGCCGGCAACCGCGGTTGCGTAGAGGCTGCAGGACGAGCCAATTATGATTGGAGTCATTGCTGATCCTGCAGAGCACGACGTTGTGCGCGAATTCTTTGAACTGTTCAAAACTCCCTGGGAGTTCTACCGCAGCGGCAAAGCGTACGATGTTGTGCTCTGCAACAGCGCAGACATCAATGGCGATGATGCAAAGCTGTTCGTTGTCTACGGCGGCAGTCAGAATCAGTTTGACGATCAGCACGGGATAAAAGTTCGTGCAGAGCGACCCGAACCCTGCGTCCTGCAGTACGCGGGACGCCGTATTCCACTGTATTGCGAGAGCATCTCCTTCGCCGGTCCGGCTGGTCTGGAACTGGTAGAGGAGCATTCCGGCGAATCGCTACTGTGCGTGAAAAGGCTCGGGAATTCGCTATTGTGTCGGGTGGGATACGACCTGCTGGGGGAAATTCGATTTCTCCTGACTTCCGGTCAGCCTATCGAAAATGCCGCGATGCCTGCTTTGGAACTCCACATTGCATTCTTGCGGGAGTTAATCGTTCGCGCGGGCATTGCCATCGCGGAGATTCCACCAGTACCGGATGGGTATCGCTGCATCGTATGTCTCACACATGATGTCGATCACCCGTCCATTCGGCGGCACGGATGGGATCGCACGACAGTAGGATTTTTATATCGAGCGCTAGTCGGCTCTGTCCGTAATCTCCTGCGTGGCCACATCGGCCTAAATGAAGTAATGAAGAACTGGATGAGTTGTGCCAAGTTACCGCTCGTGCAGCTTGGATTGGCAAAGGATTTCTGGCTCGATTTTGCGGATCGTTACTTGCGTCTCGAAAAGGGCTTGCCTTCAACATTCTTCGTGATTCCGTTCAGCGGCCGACCCGGGCGCCGGGCTGATCCCCGAGCTGCCAAGCTGCGCGGATCGAGGTATGCTGCTGCCGATATAGCCGTGTACTTAGAACGATTGCTGACGGCCGGCTGCGAGGTTGGCTTACACGGAATCGACGCATGGGCTGATGGCGCTGCAGCACATACTGAACTAGACGAGATCCGACGCCTAACAGGAATGAGCGAGGTCGGAGTCAGAATGCACTGGCTTTACTTTGATCGGCAATCTGCCGCGACTTTAGAAGAAAGTGGCGCAACGTATGACTCCACTGTTGGTTATAACGAGTCGGTAGGTTATCGGGCGGGTACGACGCAGGCATACAAACCGCTGGGCTGTAACAGGTTTCTCGAACTGCCGATGCACGTCATGGACACTGCCCTCTTTTACCCGACTTACATGGACCTGTCGCCTGATGACGCAGGAGCCGTGCTCGAACAGATGATCCGCGACGCGCTCAATTACGGCGGATGTCTTACTGTAAATTGGCACGACCGGAGCACAGCTCCGGAGCGGCTGTGGGGAAGTGCCTACGCCGAATTACTGGACAAACTTAGGGCTCGCGGGGCTTGGTTCGCAACGGCAAGCCAGGCTGTGGCCTGGTTTCAAAAACGTCGCGCATATCAGTTCCAGGATGGCTCCGACTCCACTCTCACGGCAGAGTCTTCCAGCATCGCAGCCCAACGCTCCATTCCTGCGCTTCGGATGGCTCGCTATAACAAGCCATGCACACTTCAGCCGACGGATTTGAGCCGGTCAACCAGTGATATAGCCCGCTGCGTATTCAACTGATGGAAAAGCAAATCAACCCCGCTGAAAGATACGCTCCCCCGGCATCTCAGTTCGGAAGCGCGACTGCTGGAGATAAGCCGTTCATTATTGGCTCCGGCGACCGCATTCTTATTACGGGAGCTGCCGGATTTTTGGGATCTCGCGTCGTTACCGAGCTTTTAAGTCGGGGCTTTCATAACCTTGCTTGTTTTGTGAGACCCTCTGGCAATGTGGAAAAGCTCGAGACCATGATTCTGAAGCAAGGCCTTCCGGGCCGTGTCGATATCATTCGGGGCAACCTCCTTTCTCCAACTGACTGCGACTTGGCCTGCAAAGACGTCAAGGTGGTCTTGCACTTAGCAGCCGGCACCGGACAAAAATCGTTTGCCGATGCTGTATTGAATTCCGTCGTCACTACCCGGAACCTGCTGGAAGCAAGCAGTAAGAATTCGTCGTTACGGAGATTTGTGCTGGTCAGTTCCTTTACCGTGTATACGAATCAGCAGAAGTCACCGCTGCTGGACGAAACGTGCCCGACCGAATCGCATCCTCAGACTCGCGGCGATGCATATTGTTTCGCCAAGGTAAAACAAGAGCAAATTGTGCGGCAGTACGCAGCACAATTCGGAAGCCGCTATGTCATCGTTCGACCTGGAAGTGTTTACGGCGGCGATAAGCCGGAGATTACCGGAAGAGTCGGGCTCGGTACATTTGGATTATTTCTGCATCTCGGTGGCTCAAACAAAATACCGTTTACCTACGTTGATAACTGCGCGTCGGCAGTTGTGCTGGCGGGCTTGGTTTCTGGCGTGGACGGAGAGGTTTTTAACGTCGTTGACGACGACGTTCCATCCAGTAGGCAGTTCTTGCGCGCTTACAAGCGGAATGTCAGAAGCTTCCGCTCTCTCTACGTACCTCGCCCCCTCAGCTACGCACTCTGCTACCTGTGGGAGAGGTACTCGCAGCGATCAAAAGGGCAGTTGCCTCCGGCGTTCACCCGGAGCCAGTGGTATTCACAGTGGCGGAACACGCGTTACAGTAATCGAAACTTGAAAGCAAAACTGGGCTGGAGTCCCGTGCTTTCCACGCCGGAAGCTATGAGCCGCTACTTCGCGGAATGCCGCGAGAAACAACAGTATGCTTAAGGTTGGAATCGTAGGATGCGGTAAGATCGCGGATTCGCATGCGCTGCAGATACAGCGAATTCCGGGATGTCAGATCGTCGGTGTATGCGACCGTGAGCCATTAATGGCCGAGCAGTTGTTTGAGCGCTTTCCTATCGGAGGCTGCTTCACCGATATCTCAGCTCTTCTGCAGGATGCCCGACCCGATGTGGTGCATATTACAACTCCGCCTGAAACTCATTTTGATATTGCCCGGTTCTGTCTGGAAAACGGAGTCCATGTCTACATCGAGAAGCCGTTTACGGTTGATGCCGGTCAAGCTGCACGGCTGATTCAAGTAGCCGTGCGCAAGGACGTGAAGCTCACGGTGGGACACAACGACCAGTTCAGTCATGTGGCGCGTCGTATGAGAGAACTCGTAGGCAATGGCTACCTGGGCGGAAGGCCGGTTCACATGGAAAGCCACTACGCCTATGATCTCGGTGATCCTAGTTACGCTCGCGCGATGCTGGGTGACAACACCCACTGGGTTCGGCGACTCCCGGGTAAGCTGTTGCAGAACGTGATGAGCCACGGAATCGCTCGCATCGCCGAATTCCTTAGCGGAGACACACCACAGGTATTCGCACATGGCTTCGGGAGCAAACTGCTGCAAGACCTGGGCGAGACGGAGATCATGGATGAACTCCGCGTGACGATCATCGATGAAGAGGGAACAACTGCTTACTTCACCTTCTCTTCCCAGATCAAGCCGGCACTTCACGAATTTCGAGTCTTTGGTCCCAAGAATGGCCTGGCGATGGACCAGGATCACGAGGTGCTGCTTCAGCTACGTGGTGCGAAGTACAAAAGCTATGCCGACAAATTCATCCCTCCGGTGGCGATTGCCAAACAGCAAGTGACAAGCATGTTTCGAAATATGAGATTGTTTGCGACGGCCGACTTTCATATGGATTCGGGAATGAAATATCTGATTCAGTCCTTTTACCGTGCAATTATGGATGGCGAACCGCTTCCGATTTCTTATCGCGAAATAATGCTGACTGCGCGAATAATGGACAGGATCATCCAGCAAATTGCTGCTCCGACGGGTAATAAAATGGCAGTTATGCAAGCGGGTGCCGTTGGTGCACTCGCGGGCTGAGTGTTCCGCCAACCTTACTATGTCTCCCCTTCTTGCTTTACTCCTTTGGTTGCTTATTTTAATCGCCCTGCTCTGTTTTGATCCGGCGAGAGCACGAGAAGTGTCGATCGCCTCTTGGATACCGGTCATCTGGATGTCAATCATTGCGTCGAGGCTACCATCGCAATGGCTGGGCGGACAGGTGGAACGTGTCGCGGCTGCGCTGCAGGAGGGCAACCCGCTGGACCGGGCAGTCTATTTTGCGCTGATTTTCTTGGCATTTGGAGTGATCGTTTCGCGGATGTTTGAAGCCGGCAATTTTGTTCGGAACAATTTGGCCCTAGTCTCTTTCGTAGGATTTGCACTGATAAGTGTCTGCTGGTCCGATTACCCTTTTATTGCTTTCAAAAGATGGTTCCGAGATCTTGGTAACTACGTAGTGATACTCGTCGCACTGACGGACCCTTCTCCGGTTGAGACTGTCCGCACCGTGCTACGCCGGCTCTGTTATCTACTAATTCCGCTCTCGGTGCTCCTTATCAAGTACTTCCCTGTAATCGGAAGACAGTTCGACCCTTGGCAGGGCACGGCGATGGCGGTCGGCGCAACCACGAGCAAAAACATGCTCGGCATTTTGTGCCTGGTCTCTGGCTTGTTCTTCTGCTGGGATACGCTCGCGCGATGGCCCGAGCGTAGAGATCCGCAGGTCCGGCGCATCTTGTTCGTGAATATCGTCTTTCTCGCGATGACGTTCTATCTCTTGAATCTCGCCAACAGCGCGACGTCAAGAGCCTGCCTGGTGCTTGGATGCGGGGTCCTGATCGCTGTCCACAGCAACTTCTCACAGCGCCGTCCCGGACTCATCAAGGTCTTGGTCCCTCTAATTTTCGTCACATATGTGACTCTCGCCCTGGGACTGGGGATGAACGGGCAGTTTGCACAGGCGGTGGGACGAAATGCCACTCTCACGGACCGCACTCAAATCTGGGCTACCCTCCTTGACATGAATACCAATCCTTTTGTGGGGACGGGGTATGAAAGTTTCTGGTTGGGACCGCGTCTGGCTGCCATTTGGCGCCATTTCGATGGCCTCAACGAAGCGCACGATGGATATCTGGATGTTTATCTCAATCTCGGCGGTATAGGCCTGTTGCTTCTCGGGAGCTTTCTAATCGCTAGCTATCGCAAGATATGTAATGGACTGGACAGGTCGACTTGCTTGGCCTCCCTTGGAATCGCTGTTTGGTTGGTGCTGCTGTTCTATAACATAACCGAAGCCGCTTTTAAAGGCGGGTTGCTCTGGCTGATGCTTGTAATGTGCTCGGTGTATATACCATCAGTCGAATCTGAACCAGTGCTAGCACATACCCAGGAAGAACTGGTGTGTCAAGAGCAATGGATTGCAGTTGGGGAATGACCGGAGCTGGAGCGCGGAATTCACGTCAACAATGATCGAAAGCCTAAAGCCCGAGAGCGATTCTAACGGGGAAGAGATCGCCAGCACAATTTCGGCGGTGCCCGCCGAGGTACGGGTGCGAGGCAAATCCCTTAGTGTCCCATCGGTAACGGTAAGCGGACGCACCGTAATTAATACCGGGCAGTGGCTCAAGATTGCCCATGTGCGCGACGAAGACTTAGTTGAGGGAGACACGACCGCTGATCCCGCCGCCTTTGTTTCGGTTGTAAGGCGTACGATGAGGTCGGACGTTTTCACATTTTCGCAGAGACCGCCAGACAGCAAGGCCAAGTATGCGTACCACACTGAGTGGGAGAACGCTGCCGCTCTGCCGATTACGACGTATTCCCATTGGTGGCAGAACGGTGCGGAGTACAGCATCAGAAAAGCGGTGAACCGCTCTAAGAAACTCGGTGTGACGGTTGAGGAAGCACGGTTCGATGACGATCTGGTTGGCGGCATATACCGGATGTACAGTCAGACGCCTGTGCGGCAAGGGAAAGCCTTCTGGCACTATAACAAGGAGGAGTCCACCTTGCGACATGAACTCGGAACATATCTGGACAGAAGCGTTTTCCTGGCGGCGTTCTGCGATGGTGAGTTGATTGGAACTCTCAAGATGACCTATATTGGCGTCGCCGCCACTATCATGCAGATCTTCTCGCTGGGTCAATATTTCGACAGGCGTCCGAACAATGCGCTAATTGCCAAAGCAGTTGAAATTTGTGAGAGGGATGCCAAACAGTATTTGATCTACGGCAGCTTTACGTACAACGACGTGGACAGTTCTCTTACCGAGTTCAAGCGACGGCACGGTTTTCAGCCTCTGCCGTTACCTAAGTACTATGTACCATTGACATATAAAGGGCGAGTAGCAATTAAGTTAGGTTTGCACCGAGGGATAGTTGCCAATACGCCGGCGCCGCTTCTAAAACATCTGTTACGTATACGGCGGTTGTGGTATGCGCGAGAGGTTGCACAGCAGGGTGCAAGTTAAAGTGTTGTTAACGGGCCGGTGTAGCTCAATGCCAGAGCAGCCGAATTGTAATCGGCGGATGGAGTGTTCAAATCCTCCCGCCGGCTCCATCCTTTGCAGTTAGATTCTTTAAATTATTCCTTATGCCAGGAATTGTTGGTATCGTGACGAAAATGCCGGCTGCGCAAGCCGTGCGTCAGCTCGAGCGTATGGTGGATACCCTTCACCACGAAGCATTCTATCGCGCGGGTATTTGGGCTGAAGAGTCACTCGGTGTTTATGTCGGGTGGGTCGAGCGTCGGGCTGTCGTCACCGCTGCCATGCCCTTGTCCAATGGGCGTGGGGATGTTCAGCTCGTATTCTCTGGAGAAGAGTTTACGACTGAGTCGCAGTCGGGAAGAAACGCGAATAGCTTGGGAGCAGGCGGTCTTTCCCCTTTAGCAGATGCCTGCGCCGACGATCCAACGTTTCCCAGGGCATTGAATGGTAGATTTCATGGATTGTGGATCGATCGCGCAAGAAGAGTGGCCCGACTGTTTAATGACCGCTATGGGATGCATCGGATTTACTGGCATGACTCGGCTGAGGCGTTCTATTTTTCGGCCGAAGCCAAAGCTATCTTGGCAGTGTGTCCTGAGACGCGGCAACTCGATCCTCGCAGTTTGGGGGAGTTTGTGGCGTGTGGTTCCGTGCTCGAAAATCGATCGCTTTTCAAGGGAATTCAGCTTCTACCGGCCGCTTCCGACTGGATCTTCAGCAATGGCGCTTTAGAGGCGAAGCACAGCTACTTCGATCCCAGGGAGTGGGAAGAGCAAGGAACCCTCGAACTTGAGGCTTATTATCGCGAACTGCGTAATGTGTTTTCCAATAGCCTTCCGCGCTATCTTCATGGAGATCAACCAATCGCGGTGTCGCTGACGGGCGGCCTCGACACTCGCCTAATCATGGCCTGGAGCAATGCCTCGTGGGGGTCTTTACCTTGCTACACCTTTGGCGGAAGTCTTCGCGACTGTAAGGACGTAAAGATTGCGCAGCAGGTCGCTGACACTTGCGGACAGTCACACCAAGTAATCCCCGTCGGAGAAGAGTTCCTGTCGCGGTTCTCGCATTATGCCGAACGGTCGGTATACCTGACAGATGGCTGTGTGGATGTCAGCCGAGCACCTGATCTCTACTTGAATGAGATAGCTCGTGAGATCGCCCCAATTCGGATGACTGGTAATTATGGCAGCGAGGTTTTGAGAGGGGTGCGAGCGTTCAAGGCGGTTGATCCTTCTCCAGGAATATTCGAACCTGAGTTGCTCGACTTTGTAAGGGACGCAAAGCGAACCTACACCAGCCTTGCAGCGGGACACCCTGTTTCATTTGCAGTGTTTAAGCAATTGCCTTGGCATCATTACGGCATACTTGCGCTCGAGGAAACCCAGCTTTCGTTGCGATCGCCGTTTCTGGACAACGATGTGGTTCGGACGGTGTTTCGCGCACCAATATCCTGTCTCGCCAAGAACGACATATCGCTGCGTTTGATCGGCGACGGCAACCCGAGGCTTTTGAAAATACCCACCGATAGGGGAGTAGCAGGAGGGGCGGGAGCTTTTTCTACGGCTTTATCGCGAGCTGCCCTCGAGTTCTCGTTCAAGGCCGAGTACGCATACGATATGGGAATGCCCCAGTGGTTGGCCAAGATCGATCACAGCTTATCCGCGTTTAAACTAGAGCGCCTGTTCCTTGGTCGCCACAAGATATTTCATTTCCGAAGCTGGTATCGCCAAGCGTGCGCTCCTTATATTCGCGAGATGTTGTTGGATTCGCAAAGCTCTTTCGTACCGTATTTGAACCGAAAGGGAATTGAAACGGCGGTGAGCGCTCACGTGAACGGAACTGGGAATTACACTCGCGAAATTCACCAGGTTCTCACCCTGGAACTGGTGAACCGCCTCTTCCTTGGCCCTGAGAGAGGCGGTTCGCAGAGAACCCATACTTATGTGCCGCACCAGCTTCAGTGCGGAATCGCCTGAAGATCAGTTGGCGGCGCGGGCGGATCTCCCTGTTGTGTCAGCGGATGCGGATAAGTGTAAGGACTCCATCCGGGTTTGGCAGTGCTGCCGTTGAAGTAGTCACGTTCGGCAACAATGTAGTTGGCTGAGGAGTCAGGGTTGGTACAATTGCTGCCGCCGTAATCCTGAATATTTACGTTCGGCAGCGGTGCAATACTGTTGCCCCAGATGTAGATGGGCTCACTGTCTCCCACGTATGTGATGGAATCGTTCCTCTGGCCGCCATGGTTAGGGGCCGTGCCGTTTCCAGTAACATACCCGTATCCAACCTGCCGGGGAGCATGATAATGAGCTCCGTTGGTGGTCCCGGCGCCCCAGCAAGGATCTGGCCCAGAATTGCGCTGCAGATTCATCACCGTCATGCCGATGTCGGACTTGGTTCCATAATCGGTAGAAACGAGACTCGGTATCACATTGTTGTAAACAAGAGCGGTGCCGCCTCGAAGATAAATCCACCAGGGAATATTGAACGTGGTTCCGTCGCTGTACCCGTTGAAATTCAGCACATTGTTGTAGAACTCGAAATAACGCTGACCGTACGTGCTCGTATCAGCCCCATGCGTCCCGAAAGCCCCGCCATTGTCGACAACGTTGTAACGAAACGCCTGACGGCCGTTGCTGTCGGTGTTGCTGGCGAACAGGAAAGCATGAAAATCGTTGGTCTCGACAAACAGCTCTCCCTTTCCGTCGGAGTCGAGACTTCCCATGTTGGACGGAGATGTCCACGAGTTTCCACTCAGGTTGTTGTCATCCTGCTGACTGATAGCGCCGTCCTGATTTCCGGCCTGAGAATAAGGCGAAGAATCGAACGAGCAATTCGAAATTACGCCTCGATTCGAATTCCAGTACACCGGCGTGCCGTTTCCGCTGGGCGGAGGCGAGGTATTCGAGTTGAGTTGTATCCAGCAGTCATGCAAGAGAACAGGCTGGCCACCAGAGGCGTAGTTGACTTCGATCTCGTGCGCCCCGCCGGAGTCGGCACCGAAGTTGCCGAACTTAATGCCGCTGATGTCGACGCTTGCCCAAGTGCTTTCCGTGATGGCAAAGAGGTCGCTCGTCGTAGAGTTATTGACAATGACGGTGGAAGAAGGCGTCGCAACCAGCCATCGCTTACAGTTCGACAGGTGATTGCTTCCACAACTCCCGCTGCTGCTCGTGATGTTGATTACTAGCGATCCAGTCGAGGAGTTGTAGCTTGTCACCGTTCCGGTCATCTTATTCGTCGCGGTGCCGGTCTCGAAAACGGTCAGTGTCTGGCCGGCAGCAATGGTCGGAGGAGTGACAACATTAGCGCCGGCAATAGTAAGAGTTTTAGAGCCGCTGCCCATGGCCAAAGTGCTGGAACTGTAGCCGATAATGCGACCGGATCCGGCACCTCTTAGGGTGATGCCCTTACCTGAGATTGTTACTCCGCTCGTCCAGGTACAAGTTCCCGCGGGAACGTTTACCGTGTCGCCGGTTGTTGCCGAATTGATGGCGTTTTGTACATCACTGGTGTTGCAGGATGCCGCCGTCTGCGTGCTGGCAAAGGCCGACCCAAGAAAAGCGCTTAAGAAGATGGCTAATAACGTTACTTTGGTCACTTTCGCTTTCAATGCCGCTACTCCTTGAACATATGGGAGACTGATTTCAGTGGGCATTCCCAAGATAAATAATCCGGGTCCGAAACAGCTGCGAAGGTAATACAATTTGGACACAAGGGTAACCAATCGCGCTGATTACTATGGTGACTCTTTCGATCACGGCAGCCCTTCCGGCACCTCAAGTGATGGCCGACAAAGTATTTTAGAATCAACTAATTAATGCAGCACCGTCGAATCGCCTTATGAAGATTGCGTATCTGATTCTGGTGCACAGGAACCCTCGGCTGCTTAGAAAGGTAATCGAGAGACTTTCCTCGTGGAACAGCGCGTTCTTCGTCCATGTTGATCAGAAGTCGAACATCAATTGTTTCTCAGAGATACAGGGCCAAAATGTCTTCTTGAGCGAGCGGCGCATACCCGTTTATTGGGCTGAATTTTCAAACGTGGAAGCAATACTCTGCTTGCTTCGGCAGGCGCTCCGATCCTCAACGGTGTACGAGTATTTCGTTCTGATGCAAGGAGCCGATTATCCGCTACACAGTGCCGAATACATCGAGGATTTTTTCGACAGACATTCCGGCTCAGAATTCATGAGCTTGGTGAAAATGCCGGCGCCCGGTTATCCGCTATCCAAGATCAATACCGTAAGATACACCTCCGATAAACGAGTTCGGCGCCTGGCCTCGCGGACCCTAGCGAAAATCGGTCTCGCCCAACGGGACTATAGAGCATATTTGGGTGACATAGAGCCTTATGCAGGAGATGCGTGTTGGGCACTGTCGCGGGCGGCATGCGAGCATCTCATACATTTCAGTGACGCGCATCCTGAAGTAAGCGATTATTTCCGAGACACGCACGTGCCGGAAGAGTCTTACTTTCATACCGTGTTAGGGAATTCACACTTTCGTCCGAAGGTTGCAAGAAGTCTCTTATATCGCTACTGGCCCACGCCCGGTCATCATCCCGAGCCACTCACTGAAGAACATATTGAAATATTCGAGAAGTATCCGCAACTGTTGCTGGAAGACCAGTTCGGATCTGGAGAAGCCTTGTTTGCACGGAAGTTCTCGGACGATCGACTCGATTTGGTAGGTCGACTCGACACCCTGATTGACCAGCGGGAACGGCGAGTTCAGGCAGCGCTGTAGCAAAACCCAATGAATCCTTTCGTATCAATTTTGATTCCCGCGTACAACGCCGAGGAAACGATCACACACACGCTTCAGTCCGCGCTGGCCCAAACGTGGACTCGAAAAGAAATCGTCGTTGTCAACGACGGTTCTCTGGATCGAACAGAAGCGCTGATTCAGCCTTTCCTAGGAAGAAACCTGAAACTAATTTCCACGGAAAATCGCGGTCTATCGGCAGCCATGAACCTTGCGGTGGAGCATAGCCGAGGCGATTATATTCAAGTTCTCGATTCGGATGACCTGCTGGTTCCCGATAAGATAGAGCGGCAGATTGCGGCCTTGGACGGACGGCATGACGCACGCATCCTACCGTCTTCTCCTTGGGCGGCGTTTTATTACCGCAGCCACTGTGCGCGCTTCATTTCAACATCGCTGTGCCAAGATCTTTCACCCGTTGAATGGCTTCTGAGAAAGCTGAGCGAAAATCTCCACATGGGAAACTCAACCTGGCTGCTGAGCCGGGAACTCGCTGAAGTGGCTGGTCCTTGGGATACGAGACTGAGCTACGATCAGGATGGCGAATACTTCGCTCGTGTACTGTCAGTCTCGGCGGGAACCCGCTTTGTACCTGGGACGGGAGCATTCTACCGTATGAGTGGTTCAACTCGAGTGAGTTACATAGGTGTTTCTGACCAGAAGAAGCGCTCCTTGCTGTTGTCGATGAAGCTCCACATTCAATATCTGAGGCGGATGGAAGATAGCGTCCGTGTGCGCAAGGCTTGCCTGCAGTATATGCAGAACTGGTACGACGTTTTTTATCCGGAGCGTCCCGACTTCGTCGCAGAACTGCAAAGCCTGGCGAAGGAAATGAACGGCCAGCTCGAAATCCCGCAGTTACGACGGAAGTATGCCTGGATGCAGCCGGTTTTCGGCTGGAACACTGCCAAGTGGGCGCAGCGTTCGATTCCGCAGTTCAAGACCTCTGTGTTGAGGCACTTTGACAAATTGATGTATCGAATGGAAACAGCGAAACAGTCAGACTCATGCCTGTCGGTCCAGTAGCAAACTCCCACCCGATGCACCTGTCGCAATCAACACCTTCTGTGAGCCAGTGCAAGTCTCTTCCAGGTCAGCCCGGAGAGATCAGTGTAGCTTTGCTTACTGGCGGCACCGACAGGCCCTACGTCTACGGGCTCGTGAAGGCACTTCAGGAGCACGGTGTCGTACTCGACTTCGTGGGCAGCGACGATTTGGACTTTCCTGACTTAACGATCGCACCGGGAATCAGATTTCTTAACCTGCGCGGCAGCCAGAAAGCAGACGTTTCGCTGAAGGAAAAGGCTGTCCGCGTGCTCAGATACTACTTCCGATTGGTTCGGTACGCGTGCAAAGCCAAACCTGAAATTTTCCATATTCTGTGGAACAACAAGTTCGAGGTTCTAGACCGCACCGTATTAATGCTGTTCTACAAGCTGCTGGGAAAACAGATAGCTCTCACGACACACAACGTGAATGCGGGCATACGGGACAACAATGATGGGTTAATAAATCGTCTCACGCTCAAGATTCAATACCGCTTGAGCAATCACCTCTTCGTTCATACGGAAAAGATGAAGCTCGAAATGGTTAAGCACTTCGGAGTGCCGGCAGAGCGAGTTACGGTGATTCCGTTCGGCATTAATAACGTGGTGCCAAATACCGAACTGGATTCTCGTGATGCACGAGGCCGCCTGGGAATCGCCCCGGACGAAAAGGTGCTTCTCTTCTTCGGGCACATCACGGCTTATAAAGGTCTTGAGTATCTGATTTCCGCATTTCAGCAACTAGTTCAGCGAGATCCTCTTTATCGTTTGGTAATTGCTGGACGCCCCAATCAGAGCGAATCTTACTGGCCCGAATTAGAGAGAGAGATTCACGCAAGTGTCGATCCCGGCCGCGTGCTTTTGCGGACGGAGCATATTCCCGACGAAGAGACAGAAGCGTACTTCAAAGCCGCCGACGTGATGGTTCTGCCTTACAAGCACGTGTATCAAAGCGGAGTGATGTTTCTCGGTTATAGCTTTGGTCTACCTGTCGTCGCAGCAGACGTTGGCTGTTTACGAGAAGACATCATTGAAGGCACAACAGGATTTTTGTTCGAGCCCCACAGTGTGAATTCGCTGGTGACGGTCCTTGAGAAGTATTTTGGCAGTCAGGTCCATTCCGGTCTGAAAGCATGCCGACCGAAGATTCGGGCTTATGCGGCCGAGAGACACTCGTGGAATACGGTCGCCGAGATCACCAAAAACGTGTATCGCCTGCTTTTGTCGAGTACGCCGGCACAGCAACTCTCCGAGCACGACAGGCACGGCATTTCACTAGACGTGACAGCCAACTCGTAACCTAACCTTTATCCTCAGGTCTAAGGAAAACCATTGGCTGCCCAACCTGAGTTGCTGGATATCTTCAGCACTGAACACCTTAATGCTGACATAAAGGGGCGTTCGGTTCGTGGCGGCCTGCTGACGCTGACCTCTCAGGTCGTAGCATTCGTATTACAGTCGGTATCGACTGTCGTTTTGGCGAGATTGCTTACCCCCGCCGATTTCGGATTGGTCGCGATGGTAACGGCGATTACAGGACTCGGCCAAGCTTTCGCTGATCTTGGACTATCTGAAGCGACTATTCAATGTGAAACGATCAGCCAGACGCAAGCAAGCAATTTGTTCTGGGTGAACAGTGGGGTGGGACTCTTATTAACAGTGACCACTGCCGCCTTGGCCCCGGTATTCGCCTGGTTTTACAAGACGCCCCAGCTTACAAATATTGCTCTGATCGTGTCGCTGTCTTTTCTTGTCGGGGGACTAAGAGTCCAGCACGACGCACTTCTTCGCCGGCAAATGCGATTCGCGGCGCTGACCGTACGAGATATCGCATCCTGGTTGATCGCCGTCCCCGCGGCAATCATCCTTGCCTGGCGGGGCGCAGGCTACTGGGCTCTCGTTGCCTTACCACTAATCCTAAACATCACTCAAATGGTGATGTCCTGGACGATGGTCGGATGGAGGCCCAGCCTGCCGCGTCGCGATCGGACGGTTGGATCGCTGATTAAGTTTGGTGGTAATGTGGCCGCTTCCTACGTCGTCATAACCGTGAGTCGCAGCATCGATAACGTGTTGGTCGGATGGTACTGGGGAGCAGGCCCGTTGGGTCTCTATTCGCGGGCTTACAACTTGCTGATGCTGCCAGTCCGCCAATTAAGCGCTCCGGCGACCAGCGTTGCGGTACCGGCGTTCAGCAGAATTCAGGATGACGCCGAACGCTTCGCCAGATACTTTCTTCGCGCAATCAATTTACTGGTTTGGCTGAGTGCGCCCATTTTTGGATTCCTCTTTGTAACTGCTACGCCAGTAATCGTTCTGCTTCTGGGAACTCAATGGCGCTCAGCCGCTCCGGTATTTCAAATTCTCGCGATCTCGGCCTTGGGACAGTTACTTCTGGAAGCGACACTCTGGCTATTTATCAGCCGCGGACAATCCAGACAGCTGCTTCGAATCCTCTTGATAATTTCTCCCTGGATACTGGTTAGCTTTGCGATAGGTCTACCCTTCGGAATAAGGGGCGTCGCACTTTGCGGTTCCTTGGCTCTGATCATCGCGCTGCCGTTCTTATTGAAGCGTGCTTTTCGCGGCACGACTTTATCTCTGGCTCGCGTTGGTCGAGCCTTGGTCTGTCCCGTCGCGATTACAGTTACGGGCGCCTTGCTTGCTGAAATCGCATCATTGCTCATCCACACGCAGTCGAACACAACGCAGTTACTATCCGCCGCTTTTTGGTTCGCACTTGCGCTTCTCACTTCGACGTTCATCCCTCAAGTCAGGGGTGAGCTTACCTCGTTGAGAAATCTGTCGAAGGAGCTACGAACCGGGTCACAACCCGTGCACGCTTCCTAGGCCAGAGACTGACAAATTGTCTCCCTTCATTTTCTTGGACGGCAAATAAGCCCATGATCATCACCAGCACTCCATTTCGGATTTCGTTTTTCGGAGGCGGCACTGACTATCCGGTGTGGTATCGGCAGCACGGCGGTGCGGTCCTTTCGACCACCATCGATAAGCGTTGCTACATCACCTGCCGGCGCCTTCCACCCTTCTTCGAATATCACAGCCGGATTTCGTACTCCAAGGTCGAAAACGTGCGCCACAACGAATCCATTGAGCATCCCTCGGTCCGAGGATGCCTGCAGTTTCTGGGCCTCAACGAAGGCGTGGAGATACACCACGTTGCTGACCTCCCGGCCCGTACCGGTCTGGGAACCAGTTCGGCGTTTACCGTGGGATTGTTACTCGGACTTTATGCCCTGAAAGACACAATGCGCTCCAAGCAGGCGCTCGCAGCCGACGCCATCCACGTCGAACAAGACGTTCTATGCGAGACCGTTGGCGCACAGGACCAAGTAAGCGCAGCATATGGTGGCTTCAATCGCATCAACTTTCATGCGGATAACACGATCGACGTGACGCGCGTTCTCGCACCGCCCAGTCGATTGGCGGAACTCGAGTCGCATCTGGCCTTGTATTTCACTGGCTTTTCCCGGATTGCCTCCGAGATAGCCCAGGAACAAGTTCGCCTGACGCCCGAACGCAAAGACGAACTCCGCGCCATGATGGAATTGGTTGATGAAGGCGAGGCGATTCTCAGTGCACCTCGGCGTCCGATCGGTGAATTCGGTCAGTTGCTTCACCAAGGCTGGCAGATTAAGCGGACCCTGACGAGCAAAATCACAAATAACCATCTCGACGAGATCTATCAGGCCGGTATCGCCGCGGGCGCACTGGGCGGCAAACTACTCGGCGCGGGCGGTGGCGGTTTCATGCTGTTCTTTGTGCCTCCGGAGCGCCGGCAGGCGTTGCGGGAACGATTGAAAAACCTGCTCTGTATTCCTTTATCCTTCACAAGCAAGGGCAGTCACGTTGTCGTCTATGAGCCAGAGGAGGTTTACGACCAGGCTTTGGCGATCGAGAGGAACGTCATTTATGCCTAGCCATCCCGAAGTCATTGTCCTGTGCGGCGGCGCGGGTTCCAGGTTGCGCACCGTAACCGGGGAGACTCCGAAGGGAATGGCGAATGTGGCTGGCCGTCCTTTCCTCGAGTTGCTGTTGCAGCAACTGAAGAGGCAGGAATTCACCCGCGTCATTTTGGCGGTTGGGTATCAGAGTGAATGTATCCGCAGCCGTTTTGGCGACAACATTTCGGATTTGCAGTTACTCTACTCGACTGAACTCCGTGCGCTGGGCACTGCCGGTGCCATTCGAAATGCCGCTGATCTCGTCATGTCCGACAACGTACTGGTGATGAACGGCGACAGCTACACTAACGTCGATCTTCGAGATGTAGTCAGCGACTATTGCGAATCGGAAGCGGACGCTTCGGTGGTTGTAGTGAGCGCTGATGACCGAACGGACTGTGGATTCGTGCGGTTGGATGCGGCTCGTAAGGTGTCCAGCTTTGACGAGAAACAGCCCGGTTCCGCTGTGCGCTACGTGAATGCCGGTATTTACATGCTTTCGTCCGATCTTTTGCGCGATATCCCTCCAGATCACGAATTATCCCTGGAGAGGGAAGTGATTCCTGGTTGGCTCAAGGCGCGCAAAAACCTGAGAGGCTTTATCCACTCCGGTATCTGTATTGATATCGGAACCCCTGAGCGATACCGCTCTGCACAGACTTTGCTGGCAGCTGTTGAAGCTGATCGATCTCCTGCTCGAGTGTGAAACGTATATGAAGGTAATGATCACAGGCGCCGCCGGATTTATCGGCGGGTTTCTAGCCAAACATAGTGTCGACGCGGGTTGCTGTGTTCTTGGGATTGGCCTTTCCGAACCCGAGAGCTCATGGGCCGGAAACTTCTTTGAACGATGCGACGTGCGCGACTCAGCTGCGCTGTCCGAACTTGTAACCCGCTTCACCCCGGATCGTGTGTTTCATATGGCTGCCCAAAGCTATCCGACCGTGTCTCTCGAAAAGCCGCTGGAGACAATTGAGAGCAACGTTGGGGGCACCGTTAACCTTTTCGAAGCGGTCCGTACTCTGTCGCCGATGCCCACGGTGATTGTTGCTTGTTCCAGTGCGGAATACGGCCCTGTGGCTGCCGCCAACTTACCTGTCGACGAAGACCATCCGTTGCGCCCTCTGCATCCGTACGGGGTCAGCAAAGTCGGACAAGACCTGCTTGCGGCGCAATACTTCGCAAATTACAAAGTTCCTTGTGTAAGAATCCGCATCTTCAACACGACTGGTCCTGGAAAACTCGGAGACGTTTGCTCCGACCTTGCACGTCGTGCGGTGGAGATTGAGCTTGGGCTGCGGGCCCCGTCACTTCCGGCGGGCAACCTCACGAGGCGCGCCATCGTGGATGTGCGCGACCTTGTGCGCGGCCTCTGGCTATCCGCCGAATGTTGCGACTTTGGTGACGTCTATAACTTGGGTGCCACTAAGATATATGCCGTTCAAGAGATCATCGAAGCCATTCAAGCCAAGACGAAGGTCGCGTTCACGCTGGAAACTGATCTGGCTCTTGTCCGAGGGTGCGACGAGGCCGTTATTGCTGGCGACATCACAAAGTTTCAGCGGCGAAGCGGCTGGGCGCCACAGATCGACCTCTCCACGACTCTGCAGGACATGCTCGACTGGTGGAGAAACCGGATCGCTGCCTCAGCCGACTGTAGCTATCCTGTAACGACGACGGAAGCCCCCGAATTGCGTGTCTGACTTCTCTGCCTTCCATTGCCATGACCGCTGATATTATTCGCAACAACCTCGAACGAAGCATCGACGTACACGAGCGGCTGATCAGCGTTTGCATGCCTCAACTAACGGCAGCGGCTGAGGCGCTTGTTTCAGCGTACTGTCGAGGGCATAAAGCACTGTTCTTCGGCAACGGCGGAAGTGCAGCCGATGCCCAGCACTTAGCCGCTGAGTTCGTAGGCCGCTACCTGCGAGAGCGGAAACCGTTGCCGGCCCTGGCCCTGAATGCAAACAGCTCAGCGGTGACGGCCATCGGGAACGACTACGGCTATGAACAAGTATTCGCACGCCAGATAGAAGCTCTTGCTGTACCCGGTGATGTCGCATGTGGTATCAGCACATCAGGAGACTCTCAGAACGTCATCGAGGGCGTCCTGCGTGCTCGCAAATTTGGTCTTCTAACGATCGCGCTTACCGGATCGACAGGAGGACGGATGCGCGACCTTGCCGACATCCTGATTGCCGTACCGTCGGATGAAACGCCTCGCATTCAGGAGTGTCACATTCTTATCGGCCACGCTCTAGCTGACGCCGTAGAGCAGGCAATCACAACCGAGCCCTTCTCGATTCCGGCAGCAGCAGAAGGGGGCGCAGGACGCTTTAAGCAGGATCTGCCACTCTATCCGGCCCGGATCTCCTCCTCACGGTAAGAGCATGACGTTTGAGCAGACCAAAGTATCTGGAGTTTTTGAGGTTCGTGTCAAGCCTATTTCTGATCAACGCGGCTTTTTCGCGCGCACCTGGTGCCGGACTGAGTTTGAGAAGAACGGCTTAAATCCTGAATTGGTGCAGTGCAGCTTGTCGTTTAATACCCGCAAGGGTACGTTGCGCGGAATGCACTTTCAGGCGGCTCCGCATGCTGAGGCAAAGCTCGTGCGTTGCACGCGGGGATTGATTCACGACGTGGTGATTGATCTAAGACCTCATTCACCGAGCTATATGCAATGGACTGCGGTGACGCTGAATTCAGATGAGCGAAACATGCTGTACGTGCCGGAAGGATGTGCCCACGGCTTTCTGACACTAGCCGAAAATACAGAAGTCTTCTACCAGATGTCTGCATTTCATGCTCCCGAAGCCGCCCGCGGCGTGCGATGGAACGACCCGGCCTTTCAGATAGACTGGCCCGCCCCTGTAGAGGTGATCTCCGAAAGAGATCGAAATTACCCGGACTTCCGCAATATCCAATGATCGCCTCTGCTGCCATCATTCCGGCAATTGAGAGTAGCGTCGGTGAGCGTATGCACGACTTCGCCGCCGAACTGTTTCCCATTTGTCGGAGCATTACGGGTGAAGGGATTGCGGAAACCCTGCGTAGGATTGGTGAGCGCATCCCCTTGCAACTGTTCAATGTTTCAAGCGGTACCCAAGTGTTTGACTGGACAGTACCAAAGGAATGGCAGATTTCGGATGCATATATTGCAGATGAGCATGGAGCGCGTGTCGTTGATTTTCGTGATTCCAATCTTCACGTGGTGAGCTACAGCACGCCAATCCATAGAATGCTGAGCTTCGCCGAACTCAGCCCCCATCTGTTCACCATACCCGAACAGCCAGATTGGATTCCGTATCGTACTTCTTACTATAATGAGGATTGGGGATTTTGCCTCTCGCACCGGCAGTTGACCGAGCTTGATCCTGAAGCAAAGTACGAAGTCTGCATCAAGTCGTCATTGAGCGAAGGGTCGTTGACCTACGGCGAATGCTATCTTCCCGGGCAGGCCGAGGAAGAAATACTCATTTCGTGTCATATCTGCCATCCATCGCTTGCGAACGATAATCTCTCCGGGCTTGTCGTGGCGGCTTTCCTTGCCGATGCCCTGTCTCGGCGCAAGTTGCGTTACTCTTATCGGTTTCTCTTCTTACCAGGAACTATAGGGGCGATTACGTGGTTGTCGTGCAACCAGCATAAGGTCGGCAGTATCCGGCATGGGTTGGTGCTGACGTGTCTGGGTGATAGCGGTATTTTTCACTACAAAAAAAGTCGTCGTAACGAAGCTGACATTGACCGGGCAGCTGCGCTCTTTCTTGAGCAAAAGTCCGCCGAGTTTCTCGAGTTTAGTCCCTATGGCTACGATGAGCGGCAATACTGCTCCCCCGGCTTCAACCTTCCTGTCGGCTGCCTGATGCGTAGCGTTTGGGGAACGTTTCCGGAGTACCACACGTCTGCGGACAATTTGAGCTTTATCCATGCGGAGAAGTTGGCAGAGTCTCTCGACGTCTGCGAGTCGATCATGGATATCCTCGAACGGGATCGTCGATATTTGAACCTGAATCCATACTGTGAGCCTCAGCTCGGCCGCCGAGGTCTTTATAGCTCAGTTGGTGGTGTTGGCATCGCCGAAGAGATTAACGCACGGCTTTGGGTTCTGAACCTGTCGGACGGAACACATTCTCTGATCGACATCGCCGAGCGGGCCAAGATGCCATTCGGGTTGATTGCTGACGCGGCGGAACTGCTCTGTATTCACGGGCTTCTGGCGGAGATTCCTAATGGAGAGCAGCATTCTCAAGCGTACGCTAAACCGCACGCCCCATCAAAATCCAGAACGGTCTAGTCGCGGGTCCGGAAGGACGCTTCAATATGAAAATTCTTTTGACAGGCCACAAGGGTTACATCGGAGCTGTTGCAGCACCGCTGCTGTTGGCTGCCGGCCATGATGTAATCGGTTTCGACACTGATTTCTTCGCAGGGTGTGACTTTGGTGGTCCACTTGCCTCCATTCCAGAAGTTTGCGAGGACCTCCGCAACATCACCCCGTCCCACTTACAAGGCTTTGACGCAGTGGTTCATCTGGCTGCACTTTCCAATGATCCGCTGGGGGACTTGGACGCTCATCTTACGTATGAGATTAACCAGGCAGCGTCCGTACGTCTTGCTGAATTGGCAAAAGCCGCAGGCGTGCAGCGGTTCGTGTTCTCCTCTTCTTGCAGTACGTACGGGGCCGCTGGGGACGAATTCCATGACGAGTCGGCCTCGCTCAATCCAGTTACGCCTTACGGCGAATCGAAGGTGCACGTGGAATCTGACGTCGGCATGCTGGCAGGCGATAACTTCAGTCCAACGTTTTTGCGAAATGCGACTGCCTATGGAATCTCCCCGCGCTTGCGTCTTGACATCGTTCTCAACGACCTTGTTGCGTCGGCGTTCGTTGGCGGCCTGGTTTATGTGAAGAGTGATGGGACGCCGTGGCGGCCCATTGTTCACATTCGCGATATTGTTGCCGCTATCATTGCAGTGCTTGAGGCTCCACGGCACGCAATTCACAGCCAAATATTCAATGTTGGGCGGACTGACGAGAATTATCGCATCAGCGAGTTAGCACAGATCGTGGCCGAGACGGTCCCGGGTTCGCGGGTGGAGTATGAACTGGGCGGTGGTCCTGACAAGCGCTGCTACCGGATCAACTGTGACAAGATTCGGAGAGTCTTACCGAATTTCGAGCCACAATGGACGGCCCGCCAGGGTGCGCTAGAGCTTTATCAAGCCTATTTGGAGGTGGGTCTCACCAGAGGTGATGTTGAAAGCGGGCGATACGTCCGCATCCAGCAGATACGTCGACGACTGCAGGCGGGGCAGCTAGATGCATCCTTGCAGTGGGTTCGCGCTGCCGCGGCGGCCACTCCAGTTTGTGCGTAGAAAGCCGACTTCATGAGCGTCTCTACAGTCCCAGTTCAAATTGAAGGACGTGCGGCTACCAAGTGCTGCCGGTTCTGCCGGTCGGAACTTCGGCAGACCTTCATAGATCTAGGGATGTCTCCGTTGTGTGAGGCGTATCCGTCAGCGGAAGATCTGAACCGAGGTGAAATTTACTATCCGTTACACGCCTATGTTTGTAACGAGTGTTTTCTGGTGCAGCTGGAAGAATACGAAAGCAGCGAGAATATCTTCGGAACATATCCGTACTTCTCGTCGTATTCCGATTCATGGCTTCGCCACTGCAAAACTTACTGTGACCTGATGACGCAGCGGTTTGGTCTCGATAACCATAGCTCTGTTATCGAAGTTGCAAGTAACGACGGCTACTTGCTGCAATATTTCGTCGACAAAAATATCCCCGTTCTAGGCATCGAACCAGCCGCTAATGTCGCGGAAGTCGCCATAGCCAGGAACGTGCCCACTCTTGTCCGCTTTTTCGGTTCCAAGCTGGCTTCTGAACTCAAAGCTGAAGACCGGAGTGCGGATTTAATCGTCGGGAACAATGTTCTGGCTCAAGTTCCGGACTTGAATGACTTCGTCGAAGGTCTGCGCATTCTGCTGAAGTTCGATGGTGTGCTGACCCTTGAGTTCCCGTCCCTCCTGAAACTGATGGAGTTGAACGAGTTTGACACGATTTATCACGAGCACTTTTCGTATTTTTCCATGATGACGGTTAGACGCATCTTGGATGCACACGGCCTGCGGGCGTTCGATGTAGAGGAATTGCGCACGCACGGTGGCTCGTTGCGGGTTTATGCCTGTCGGGTCGAGAGCCGCCGGCATATCGGGACGACGGCCGTGCAGAAACTGATCCAGGCGGAAAAGGAAGCAGGCCTCGACAGTGAATCCACGTATCGGAACTTCGCTACGCAGGTAAAGCAGACGAAGCTGGCACTGCTTCAATTCCTGATGGACGCGGCGAAGTCGGGAAAGCAGGTCGCTTGCTACGGTGCTCCGGGCAAGAGCGCCACCCTGCTGCATTACTGCGGCATTGGTAAGGATTTGGTTCAATATACGGTGGACCGTAGCCCACATAAGCAGGGCCGATTTCTTCCGGGCAGCCATATTCCTATTTGCCATCCCGACCGGATTCGCGAAACCAGGCCTGACTACGTGTTGATTCTGCCCTGGAATCTGAAAGACGAAATTATCGAGCAGATGCAGTGCATCCGGGAATGGGGCGGCCAGTTTGTGGTGCCGATCCCCACCGTAACGGTCTGCTGATACGGAGTACGAAGCTATGAAAGTCGTTTTGTTTTGCGGCGGCGCGGGTATGCGCCTCAGAGGATATTCCGACGATGTGCCGAAGCCGATGGTCACGATCGGATCGCGCCCGGTGCTGTGGCATGTGATGAAGTATTACGCCCACTTTGGCCATAAGGATTTCATCTTGTGCCTTGGCTATAAGGCAAACGTAATCAAGAACTATTTTCTTGAGTATGAAGAGTCGGTCTCCAACGACTTCATCTTGTCTCACGGTGGAGCGCAATTGGAGTTCATGCAGCGCGACATCGATGACTGGAAAATCACGTTTGTTGACACCGGTCTGCAGTCAACTATTGCCGACAGGCTGCGAAAGGTAGAGCCATACCTGGATGGGGAAGAGGTGTTCCTGGCGAATTACAGCGACGGCTTGACTGACTTTCACCTGCCCGACATGATCCGGGAAGTGTCGAACCGTGACTGCTATGCGTCGTTTCTATCGGTTCAGCCGCGATCCAGCAGCCTGGACACCGTATCCCTGAGTGATGATGGCTCGGTTCATGCAATTAAGTCGATGGCCGATGCTGGTGTCTGGATAAACGGCGGCTATTTCGTGCTGAGGAAAGAGATTTTCAGATATATCAAGGCGAAAGAAGAATTGGTATACGAGCCTTTTCAGCGCCTGATTGCAGAAGGAAGGATTTGGTCCCAACGTCACCAGGGCTTCTGGCAATGTATGGACACCTTTAGAGACAAGCAGGTGCTGGATGAACTTGAAGCCTCTGGTGAAGCTCCGTGGGGCCTCTGGAAACACGGTCATGCGGGCTCAAGCATGGCCGCCGCTGCCGTAGCATGCTGACTTTGAACCTCGCTGCGAGCCTTAATCGCCCACTCTCAGTGCTTTGCCTGGGAGCACACTCGGACGATATTGAAATCGGGTGCGGTGGCACACTCCTACACCTCAGGAACAGCTGTCCTCAACTAGAGCTTCATTGGGTCGTTTTCAGTGGATTAGGCGCTCGGGGTGACGAGGCCAGAAACGCAGCCCGTCTCTTCGCCGCTGATTGTGTGCAGGACGTCCAAGTAAAAGATTTCCGCGATGGGTTCCTGCCTTACAGCGGAACGGAAATCAAGGAGTGCTTTGAAGAGCTAAAGATGAAAGTCAGCCCCGACCTCATTTTTACTCACTGGAACGGCGACGCACACCAGGACCATCGGCTGATTTGCGAACTCACGTGGAACACCTTTCGAAATCATATGATTCTCGAGTACGAAATTCCGAAATATGACGGCGACATGGGGCGTCCTGACGTCTTTGTCCCTCTGGACGACGACACCTATCGACGCAAAGTTGACTACCTGGTCGATATCTTTCGGACACAGCATACGAAAAGCTGGTTTGACAAGGAAACATTCCTCTCACTAATGCGGCTTCGCGGAATGGAGTGCGCAGCCCCGACCCGCTATGCAGAGGCATTTTACTCGCGCAAACTTGTGCTTCAGTAGGAACTGAGGCCGGCGTCTCAAGAGGGAACACTCGCATGGACATTTATTGCAATTCGTCAATCACTGACGACAAGCGTCGCGAAGAACTTTATCGCGGATCGGTATTTGTCAACTCGCCTTCTCCGGCTGCTCTTCGGTTGTGCAGTTTCGCACAGGAGCTTATCGAGCAGGCTTTCTATCCGCACAATCCTCGCAAAGTGCAGGAGAGTATTCCGGTCGAGCACTGTGTCGAAATCCTGGCCCAACTTAAGCCCACATTCATCCACCACCCGAAGTCGAAGGAGCTGATCAGAGAGATTCTTGTAGAACGTGGATGCGACCTGGAGAAGACATATTACGACGTACCGCGCTTACGAACTGCATTTGCGGCTGACTATTTAACATCGGGCATAGCCTATGCGTTTCATCCCCACCGTGACACGTGGTATTCCGCTCCATTCTCCCAGATGAATTGGTGGATGCCGATTTATCCGATAACTGCAGAGAACAGCATGGCTTTTCATCCCCGCTACTGGAATGAGCCTCTGCCGAACAGTTCCAAGACTTATAATTATTACGAGTGGAATCGTACCAGCCGGCAAAGTGCCGCCCAGCATGTGAAAGCTGACACCCGGGTGCAACCTCGCGCGGAGGCTTCTCTGGATCCAGATCCTCAAGTTCGTCTTCTGCCTGAGGTAGGTGGGATCATGATGTTTTCAGCAGCTCACCTACATTCGACGGTGCCCAACACGAGCGGCCTAACCCGCTATAGCATCGACTTCCGAACCGTTCACCTAGACGACATTTGGAGCCGGGCAGGCGCCCCCAATATCGACTCGCTCTGTACCGGTACAACCATGCGCGATTACGTTCGGGGGACTGATCATGCGCAACTGCCTGATGAAGCGATTGCGATGTATCTCGATGGTACCGAGGCTGAGTACGAATTCGCGAGCGCGAAATGACGCCGCACATTCGGCATGAGGTATGAGTTGATGGTGAGTACAGAAGCATCGGCGGGTGAAGCTGCGATCTACTCGGGAAAGAGAGACTTTTCTCGTTCCCGCATGCTGCGGGAGCGCGCACACTCAGTGATCCCGGGCGGCGCTCATACCTTTGCAAAGGGAGATGATCAGTTCCCCATTGAGGCTCCTGGCTTCATAGTGCGAGGCAAGGGTTGTCATGTGTGGGATGTCGATGGAAATGAGTTCATCGAATATGGCATGGGGTTGCGGGCCGTTACCCTTGGTCATGCGTACGAGCCGGTCGTCAACGCTGCCTACAGACAGATGCTGATGGGTACGAATTTCACTCGACCAGCGACTATTGAAGCAGAGTTAGCCGACGAATTGTTGCAGATCATCGACGGCGCCGGGATGGTGAAGTTTTCAAAGAATGGTTCCGACGTAACCACGGCTGCCGTCAAATTGGCCAGAGCCTTCACAGGTCGAAAATTGATTGCGATTTGTGGCGATCAGCCTTTCTTTTCAGTCGATGATTGGTTTATCGGCCAAACCGCAATGAATGCGGGCATCCCGTCGGAGATATCCGATCTGACTGTGAAGTTCCGATACGATGATCTTACCGACGTGCAAGGGCTCTTCGACCGCTATCCTGACCAGATAGCATGTGTGATGTTGGAAGCGGAATCCGTGACGCCGCCCAGCCCGCATTATTTGCAAGAACTGAAGGAGCTCTGCGAACGGAAGGGCGCCGTTTTGATCTTTGATGAGATGATCACCGGATTCCGGTGGCACATCGGCGGGGCCCAGAAGTTCCATGGAGTCGCGCCTCACCTATCGACATTCGGTAAAGCGATGGGCAATGGGTTTGCCATTGCTGCTCTGGCTGGCGAACGCCGAATCATGCGGCTCGGCGGTTTGGACCACGATCAGCCGAGAGTCTTTCTGCTGTCGACTACTCACGGAGCGGAGACGCACGCGCTTGCTGCGTCGCTGGAAACCCTGCGCGTTTACCGGGAACTGAACGTTGTGGAAGGTCTGTGGCAACTGGGACAACGTCTGGGTGACCTGGTGAACCAGGCAATTTCCGAAAACCAGCTTCACGGTTTTTTTGAGCTTGCCGGGCGGCCTTGCAATCTCATCTTCATCACACGCGACAGAACTAAAAATCGCTCGCAAGCCTTTCGCACCTTGTTCATGCAGGAAATGATCCGCAGGGGAATTCTGGCACCTTCCTTTGTGGTGAGCTTCTCTCATTCACATGAGGACATCGATCGAACCGCGGAGGCGGTGAGTGAGGCGTTAGCTGTTTATCGTAAGGCATTGGATGAAGGCATCGAGGGATATCTTCATGGGCGTCCGGTGATGCCGGTTGACCGCCGGTTTAATCAGGAGACGAGCTCATGAAGGAACACTTGCGAGAACTGTACCGCTATCGCGAACTCCTCTACACCCTCGCGGCGCGCGATATAAAAGTTCGCTACAAGCAGTCCGTGATGGGCTTCATGTGGGCGATTCTAATGCCAGTGCTGATTGTCCTTTCCGGCATTATGGTGCGATATGCCTACGCCATTGCAGCACACGCGGCACTCAATAAAGCAGATCTCGCATCGGTTGCCGTAAAGTCCTTACCCTGGGCATTTCTGGTTTCCAGCATCCGCTTCGCCTGCAACAGCCTCACGACAAATCGCGAACTGGTCACGAAGGTCTATTTTCCAAAAGAAATTTTTCCGGTGGCCGCCGTACTCGCCAGCCTTTTCGACTTTTTCGTCGCGTCGGCGGCATTACTTCTATTCCTGCTCGTAGTCGGGGTCGGCACCAGCGGTTATCTCCTATGGGTTCCAGTGCTGTTCGCCGGAATCGTTGTCACGGCTCTCGGAGTTGGCCTGCTCGTGTCAGCCGCCAGCCTTTTTCTTCGGGATGTGAAGTACCTCGTGGAAGTCGCTCTCACGTTCGGGATATTCTTTACCCCCGTCTTCTACGACGTTCACATGCTGGGCGACAAGGGAAAATGGCTCTTATTGAACCCTGTCGCGCCAATGCTGGACGGTCTTTCGGCTTGTATCGCTCGCCACGAATCTCCAAACCTGAGATGGATTGCCTACAGCTTTGGCGTAGGCCTCGTATTGGTGATCGTGGGATACGCACTGTTTAAGCGGCTCGAGCCGAGTTTTGCGGAAAGCGTCTAAAGGAAAGTTTGAGATGAGTTCTGTCGCTCTGCGGATGGACGGCGTTTCCAAGAAGTTTCGCAAGGGGGAACTCTACACCTCTCTGCGCGACCTGGTTCCAGGTCTTGCCCGGCGGATGTTCCGCTCGAGTCCGAACGATGACTGCGGGGTTCGCGAGTTCTGGGCCTTGCACAATATTTCTTTCGAGGTGCAACGAGGGGAAGCGTTCGGGATTATCGGTCCAAATGGCGCGGGAAAGAGCACCATCCTCAAACTCTTGAGTCAGGTAATGAAGCCCACCCGCGGCAGCATGTTGGTTGACGGAAGAGTTTCGGCTTTGATCGAGTTGGGTGCAGGGTTTCACGCTGATCTGACAGGACGTGAAAACGTCTATTTATACGGCTCTATCCTGGGAATGACGCGGCGGGATATTAAGCAGCGGTTTGATCAGATCGTCGACTTTGCGGGTTTGAGCGACTTCATTGATACTCCAGTCAAGCGCTACTCCTCAGGCATGTATGCGCGCCTTGGTTTCGCGGTAGCGGCGCACGTCAATCCTGACGTTTTGCTCGTCGATGAGGTACTGAGCGTGGGCGACACGCTGTTTCAACGCAAGTGCCTTGAGCACATGAGGCGCATCATCAAGGACGGCGCAACCGTGATTTTTGTCTCGCATAACCTGAAAAGTATGGCCGACTTCTGTCATCGTTGCATGCTCCTTCAGAAAGGTACAGTTCAGGCGATAGGGGCCGCGCAGAACGTACTGGCCACCTACCTGAACACGACAGCCAGCGGGGGCGAGCAAAACCACGTCGACAAAGTAGCGACCATCTCGCGGGTGACAGTTAGGGGCCACAGCGGAGAATGTGCTGAATTTGAGTCAGGGCAGACGGCGTGGGTCGACATTGACATCACGGCTCACAAACGATGCGACAACTTGTCGGTGTGTCTGTTCATGAAGAACCAGGAACTTCAGGACATCTTTGATACCTCCACTCAGCGCCTTGGCTACCCCGGCATGTGGCTTCGTGAAGGTGGAAGTGTCAGGTGCACATTCCAACTGTCGCTCAATATGACTAGCGGGCTGTACCACCCTTCTATATTGCTTTACAACTACGACACACAGACCCGTTTCGACAGTTGGGAATGTCCGGCGACTATCCACGTCAGTGCCGCGATCGACAGTAGGGGCCCCGTAAATTGTTTTCCGGTGGTCGAGGCGTATCAAACTATTCCCACCCTGAGCGGTCAAAGCCTCGAGTGCTCGGCATAGCCTTAGACGGTTGTCGGGCCGACTTAATTACTACGGCGATGTCCTACTGCTTCTGCACCTTGGCTCTCGGCTCCGGTTACACCACATTGGCCGCCCAACTTGCGGGCGATCTTCAGCGCTATGCACCGGGAACCCGGATTGTTGTTCTGACCGATCATCCGCAACTGCTGGAAAGTTGCTCGAACGTTGATGCGATCTATCACAGGCAACGTAGCACCCTTGGGTATAACGATAAGTTATCGGTTGTCAGCCGCGCGCTGGATTCTTTCGATACTGCGATATTCATTGACGCCGACTCCCGTGTGCTAGCTCCGGTACAACTCGATGCAGAGATGTTCAGGCCCGGCTTAAGAGCGTGGCTCATCAGGAAATGGGCCTACATGCAGGACATATACGATAAGTCGCCTCAAGCACCGCAATGGCAGAAAGATGATCTTCGGATTATGCGTTTGCTGAAAGACCGTTGTGCTATTGGAGAGGACGAACGAGAGACCCCGTTCGTGGTTGAGTGCCTCTTTTCCATTACTAGAGACGGCACCGCCGAAACGGAGAAATTTTTAAAACGGTGGAACAGCCTTGCGGAATTTTGCGAGCGACAGCAATTTTACCGTCATGAGGGTTATGCGCTAGGCCTTGCCGCCAAGCTGCAGGGCTTTCCGATCGAGCAGAATCGATTTGGTGGGATTCGCTTTTTCGAGCCACTTAAGTCACTGCGCTTTGACGTGCCGAATGGGGTTATGTCGAAGGTCGAGTATGACGACCTCGCAAGTACCATCAACCGATACAAGGGTTCCACTCCTCAACCGGTTACGCAGTTTGGAAGAGTAATGAGGAGAGCGCGTCGTTTGAAGATCAAGTGGTATGGGTTGAACCTCATTTACTGAACGGTAGCCAGATCAATGCCGCTAGCGACCAAAATTATCTCCGAGGAGAGGGTTTGCAGCCGGTTTGACGTGCCATCGTCAGGACCGGTTCGCGTGGCAAACACGGCGGATCACCATACCTGCTCGCCGGGCAGGGTCCCCGCTGTTGCCATCCTGACGCCATACAGCGGAAACAATCTTGGCGATGCTGCTATCCAAGACGCGTTAATCGCGAACCTTCGAGCTCGCCTGGGAAGCGTCCAGTTCTCAGGAATCACGCTGAACTGCGACAATTTCTTGGAGCGTCATGGTGAGAAGGCCTTTCCCCTCTGTGGAACGAGCAGGCCCTTCTACGGAATGGCAGCACCGGAGCATCTCACCGCGGCGGAAAGCAATTCTACGACCTCGCCTTTAAAGGCCGTACTGAAGAAACTGTGCTCCTATGTTCCGTTTACCACTCGCGCTTACCGTTTATTTCGAGCGTTGCGACAGGAGTATCGGCATTTCGTGGCAGGTTGTGAATTCCTCCGCGGCCACGATCTGCTGATCGCTTCGGGCGGCGGACAACTTGATGAGGAATGGGGCGGCCCTTGGGGCCTGCCGCTCAGTCTGTTGAAGTGGTCGCTCATTGCTAAACGAAGTAAAGTTCCATTTGTCATTGCCAGCGTCGGCGCTGGCAAAGTCGAGTCCCGGTGGTCGCGGATCTTCCTGAGAGCCGCACTTAAACGCTGCAGCTACCGGTCATATCGTGACGAACACAGCCGGCAGGTTGCACGCAAGTTGATCCAAGTCGAGACGGATGACGTCGTGGTACCTGACCTGGCCCTTGGAGTAACAGCTTCAACGACACCCGCGGCCAGCCAAGTTCATCGTCTTGCGCGCCGTAGAAGAATTGTTGCGATTAGCCCCATCGCTTACGCCAAGCCTGGTTGCTGGCCGCATGAAGATGCTCTGGTCTACAGGCGATATGTGGACGAAATGGCGAAGGCCGTAAGGGAATTCGTCAATCGCGGCTACTTTGTTGTTCTTATGGTTTCGGCACTTTCTGACAGGGCTGTGATTGGCGAACTGCAGCAGAGTGTGAATGCAATGGCGACGAATGGCTCGTCAGAACAAATATACGCACCTTCCATCGAATCTTGGCGAGATGTTGTCGGAAGTCTGAAGAGCGTTGACCTCCTGATTGCGAGTCGGCTCCACAGCATAATCCTGGGCTGCGCTACTCATCGGCCGGTAGTTGCAGTTTCTTTCGATCCCAAGGTCAATCGTATGATGGCAGACTTGGCAATGTCAGAGCACCTCTTGAACATTGAGGAGTTTGTGGCCAGCGATATTATGAAAGCCAGCGACCGCGTAGCTCGGGAGAGCGCCTCGTTGCAGGAAAAGATGATCGCGTATCAACTGCAGGCACGAAGTGCTCTGGGGAAACAGTATGATTCACTCGCCAGGATGATTGTTGATGGCGATGGAGTGGGACACAAATGCTGACTGTTTTTCTCGCCACCAGGAATCGGTCCGACATTCTCCGGCAGGTTCTTGACTGCTTCCGCTGCCTGCAAAATCCAGTTGGCGGCTGGAAGCTTGTGGTTGTTGACAATGGCAGCCGCGACGACACTCGACAGATGCTGGCAACGTTTGAACGTCGACTGCCGCTGCATTGGTTCACCGTAGCAGACCCGGGTAAGAACATCGCGCTAAACGCAGGGCTGGAACTGCTGGAAGGAGATCTGGCGGTCTTTACGGATGATGACGCCTTCCCGCACGCCGATTGGCTCGTACAACTCAGATCGGCGGCAGATACCCAGCCAGAATATTCGATGTTCGGAGGCGCGGTCATACCGCGCTGGGAGCTGCCTCCACCGAATTGGATTTCCTGGGTGAATGTAGGTCCGACATTTGGCATGAACGATCCAGCCCTTCTGGATGGGCCAATGTCGTTTTCGCGCCTGCCTGACATTATTGGTCCCAACATGGCGATCCGAGCCCACGTCTTTCGGTCTGGGATCCGGTTCGATAGTACGATCGGGCCGAGCGGCTCCAACTACGCGATGGGTAGCGAGACTGAATTGATCCTCAGGATGGGACGAATGGGACATAAAGGCTGGCATATCCACGGGGCAGTCGTGGAACACCTTGTGCGAGCCGAACAGTTGGACAAAGGATGGATTCTCCAACGCGCCATCCGCTTCGGGCGCGGGGAGCAGAAACTATGCCCCAACCCGAGATCGTGGTGGGGTTTTCCACGACATCTTCTTCGCGACATTCCGAAATACTTTCTCAAAATGATTGCGGCCGGGATGTGCTTCCGATCTGAAGCCGCATTTCGCGCGCACTGGCGACTTAACTACTTGCGAGGAATCGGCAAGCAAGCGTGGCTAATGAGGTCACACTCCAGAAAGATCTTCCAGCTGGATCAGAGCAGCAAGGCTGTGGATTGCAGTCAACAGGTGAATTAACTTGCGTGAACCGCTGATCAGCGTTGTCACTCCGTTTCGTAACACAGCTCCGTACTTAGCCGAGTCTATCGAAAGCGTCTTACGGCAGAGTTATTCTCGGTTTGAATATATTCTGTCTGATAATGGCAGCAACGACGGCTCGACTGAGATCGCGGAACGGTACGCGCAGCGCGATTCCCGCATACGCTTCATCAAGCAACGAGAGCCACTTTCCCAGGTACAGCACTACAATCGAGCTTTATCAGAAATCGCGCCTACCAGCGAATATTGCAAGATCGTCCAAGCTGACGACTATATCTTTTCGGACTGCTTACGTCTGATGCTGGGTGCTTTCGAGCAATCTGAGACAATTGGCCTGGTCAGTTCATATGACCTCAAAGCAAATAAGGTTCGCGGGTCCGGATTCCCCTTTCCCACTACCGTACTGTCGGGCAGGGAGGTGGCGAAACTTTATTTACGAGAGGGTCTTTTCCCATTCGGATCTGCTAACACTGTGATGTATCGCTCTGGGCTTGTTCGAAGAGGGTCAGCATTTTTCGATGAGGTTGCGCTGCATGAAGACACGGAGAAGTGCCTGCAGATACTCAGGGATTGGGACTTCGGCTTTGTTCATCAGATCTTGTCATTCATGCGTACAGACAATGTGAACGAGTCGGTCTCCGCAGCAGCGGAGACATTCCATTCCGACGAACTCGATCGCTACATCATGGTGCAGAAATATGCGTCCTGCTTTTTAGATCGCGACGAAGCGGAAGTCCTCAAGAGAACGTCTCGCCGCAACTACTATCGGTGCCTGGCTAGAGCAGGCATGACTCTGCGAGAGGACGGCTTTTGGAAGTACCACCGTTCGGGGCTAACCACCCTGGGAGAAAAAATTGACCGGCTAACCCTGGGCCGGCAAATCGGTTGTGAGTTGCTGTCGCTGGCCCTCAATCCCGGTGCGAGCCTGGGTCGCGCTGCAGGTTACGCAAAGCGCGGCATCGGCTGGACCACTACTATCAAATCCCGCGCCTTGTCATCCGCGCCGCTCAACCAGCACCCGATTGCAGAAAAGTGTGCGCCGCAGAGTGGTAGTGGGGAACCACAGTTCAGCAAAAACGGAACTGTGTAACACGGGTGAAGGTTCGTACGATGAACATCACGGCAATCCTCTGCACCTATAATCGCTGCCACAGCTTACGAAAAGCGCTCACCAGCCTGGCGGCCAGCGAGGTACAGCCCGGTGTCGAGTGGGAAGTGCTGGTGGTGGACAATAACTCCTTCGATGATACTCGGCAAGTCGCGGAAGAGTTCGTTCGTCGCTATCCTGGACGCTTTCGCTATCTGTTTGAAGCACAGCCCGGTAAGTCGCACGCGTTGAATGCCGGTCTGGGGGAAGCCAAGGGGAAGATCCTGGCGTTCGTGGACGACGATGTAATGGTCGACTGCCAATGGCTGAAAAATCTCTGTGCCCCTGTGCTCTCCGGAGCATGCAGCGGTGCTGGGGGGAGAGTGCTACCAGAGCAGGGGGTCGTTTTCCCCGCCTGGATCAGTGGGGACGACCGCTATGTTCGAGGGCCGCTTGTGATGTTCGACTTAGGACCATCCCGGCTTGAACTGGAGGAGGCTCCTTTCGGTACGAACATGGCGTTCCACAGAAAGATGTTTACGAAGCATGGCGGCTTCCGCACGGATCTCGGACCTCCACGTGGGAACGAGGTTCGCGGCGAAGACAGCGAATTCTTCTATAGGCTGCTCGCAGCTAACGAACGCCTGTGTTACGAACCTGCTGCTCTCGTCTACCACGAGGTGCCTGCGAAACGCTTGTGTCAGGAATACTTTTTGAATTGGTGGTTCGATAAGGGCCGGTCTGATGTTCGCACGCTCTCCGCTTCACCAATCCAGTTGTGTCAAGTCTCGGGAGTGCCGGTGATCTGGCTACGACGTCTAGCCGTATGGATAGTGCGCTGGCTGATTACTTTTGATTCGTCTCGACGATTTGCAGCAAAAACCAGAATCTGGTACGTTGCTGGCGAAGTCGCAGAGGCCTATCACCAAAACAGATCTAAAAGACATAGAGCCGCACGGGCGGAGTCGGTGGAGAAAATGCCAGCCAGAATTGCAAGTACCTCGGGTGAGGTCTAGAAGCCGGCTGGCGTGCCCTACAGCGGAGCACCTTTCCGGTTCTGCTATCGATTAATCAGTCCCAAGACAACGTAAGGGCATACAACATAGGATGATGATGCACGCTGCGAATGGTGACATATTTCGTCTTCGAGCCTTCGACTCATCCGGGGCGGTGCCCGCATATGAAAGTGACGATCAGCCTCGGGACATTGATTTGATGACTTCTCCTAATAATTCGGCAAGTGATGAGGGAAGCTGCAGCCGGGCCGCTCTCGGCAAATACTATGGGCATCCGTCTGATCTTCTAGCACCGCTCATTTCTCCGGAGGCGCTCGAAAATCGCCCTGGCTACTTCCGGTTAGGAGAAGACATTGTCTGCTACGGGTCGCTGTCTGGTGGCGAAAGTACTGTCGACCCCAGTGATCAGATGGCAGACAGCTCGATGTTAGTACGCACCGATGGCCTGGGCATCAATCTGCCATTTAGCCCAACGGAGATCATCGAAAACCTGCGGCGCGAGCGCTATACGGCGCAATTTAGAGAGGAGGGGAGTCTCTTTAACGAGTTATTGCGCAAAGCTTACTACCTTATCAGGCCATGCCTTGGCGTCCCGGTTCGCCGCGTTCTGCAGAAGATCCATCTCCAAGGTTGGAAGGATCTACGATTTCCCCGATGGCCGGTGGATACAACTGTTGAAGACATCCACAAGCAACTGTTATCGGTTTCTCTCCGTGAATCCGGATTAGACCGGATTCCGTTCATCTGGTTCTGGCCAGATGGCTACTCCAGTTGCCTTATTATGACGCATGATGTGGAAGATGAGCCAGGTAAGGAGTTCTGCGGACAATTGATGGATCTGGACGAATCTGCAGGAATCCACAGCTCTTTTCAAATTGTTCCGGAGAATCGTTATACGGTCACGGGTGGGTTTCTTGATGGTATTAAGAGCAGAGGCTTTGAGGTGAACGTCCACGACTTGAAGCATGACGGTCGCCTATATGCGGAACATTCTGAGTTTCTACGGCGCGCCAAAAAGATCAATGGCTATGCGAAAGAATTTGGAGCACGCGGATTCAGGTCAGGCATACTTTATCGAAATGCCGACTGGTACAACGCATTTGAGTTTGAGTACGACATGTCCATTCCGAATGTCGGACATCTTGATCCCCAAAGGGGCGGCTGTTGTACTGTGATGCCATATCTCATCGGCAACATAGTTGAACTGCCCCTTACTTGCACTCAGGATTACACTCTATTTCAGATTCTGACGGACTATTCCACCGACCTATGGAAGGAGCAAATAGAAATTATCCGCCGGAATTACGGACTGATCAGTTTCATTGTGCATCCGGACTACGTGATAGAAGAACGTTCGAGAGCAATATACAAGGAACTATTGGATCACCTTTCGGACCTTCGATCGACCAATACGATATGGAGCACGCTTCCTCGGGAGGTTGCTGCATGGTGGAAGCAGCGCGAGGAAATGACTTTGACGTGCAAGGACGGTCGCTGGCGAGTGGAGGGTCTGGGCAGCGAACGTGCTCGTGTGGCTATCGCAATATTGGAAGGTGACAACGTCGTCTACGAGTTCGCAGAGCTCTGATACCTTCTGGGCCTCCCCACAGCCCCTTAGAAAATAATCGATCAATTGAGAGGAATCACCGTGAACGATGTGACAATCATCGGCGCCGGTCCCTATGGCCTTTCTGCTGGCGCTTTTTTGAAAAACAAGGGTATGCGCGTACAGCTCTTTGGAAAGCCCATGGAATTCTGGTCGGACAAGATGCCCGCGGGAATGCTGTTGCGCTCACCTCGCGAAGCGTCCAACATCGCCGATCCCACTTCAGACTTCACGCTCGAGGCCTACGAGGCTGCGTCTGGGACGGCCCCTGCTGCGCCGTTGCCTTTGGAAACATTTGTGCGCTATGGCCAGTGGTTTCGCCAGCAACTAGGTTCGGATCTGAATACCACCTCGGTCAAGGCGGTATATCCCGACGGCGATTCTTTTCGCGTTGTGCTTGAGAACGGCGAAAGCGTTGTGACTCGAAGAGTTGTAGTCGCAGCCGGTGTGGGGCCCTTCGCCAGCAAGCCTCTGCAGTTCCAGTATCTTCCGGCACATCAAGCATCACACTGTTACGAAGGCACGCCGGTTTCCGAGCTGGCGCGCAAGCGGGTAGTCGTAATTGGTGCCGGGCAGAGCGCCTTGGAGTCGGCCGCAATTCTTCATGAGGCTGGCGCCCAAGTGGAAGTAATTGCCCAAATCGAGAACCTTCGGTGGATCGGCATGCACAAGTGGCTGCATCAGCTCGGTCCGATTTCGAAAATGATGTATTCGAAGCACGATATAGGGCCGTTCGGCATAAGCCGGCTTGTGGCGACTCCAAACATCGTGGCGCGTATTCCTCTGAACCTTAGAGACAAGATTCGTACCCGTGCAGTACGTGCGGCCGGATCCCGGTGGTTGCCCGATCGGCTGGCCTCGGTCAAGATTTCGACCGGCAGGAGCATCACGCGAGCGGAATCGCTGGGAGATGAAGTGGAGCTTCTGCTCAACGATGGCACTCGCCGGCGTGTCGATCACGTCTTGCTTGGCACGGGGTATCGGGTCGACATTTCAAAGTATGCGTTCCTCCCGAAAGAAATGGTTGCGCGGATCCGCCAGTTCGATGGATATCCTGTCGTCGACTCCGGCTTTTGCAGTTCAATATCTGGATTGCATTTCATCGGAGCCCCAGCGGCTCGCAGCTTCGGGCCCCTCCTTTACTTCGTCACGGGTACAGAATTCACTTCAAAACAACTCACCGCTCACATTGTTCGGCGCAAGATGGCGACCAGCGTGCCGCAAGTTCAATACTGCAACGACGCGGCATGAGCCCAATGACAACTCAATTCAATACGACGAATTCCGTAGGTGCCGTTGTGATAGGGGGCGAGCACCCGGGACTTGGGGTGGCCCGCAGTTTAGGCCGGAGAAACATCCCCGTGGTAGTGGTCGACGACCAGTACTCCGTCTCATCGTTCTCCCGTTATGTAACTCGAGTCGTTAGGGTAGCCGATCTTAGGGATCCTCAAAAAACCGTCGATTCTCTCCTCGAGATTGGTACCAGGCTCAATCTTCGAGGTTGGGTATTATTCCCGACGAGAGATGAAAATGTCGCAGCCGTGTCTCACCACCGCGATGAGTTGGCTTACGTCTTCAGGGTAACCACCCCACCATGGGAAGCCGTTCGCTGGGTGTGGAACAAGAAGAATACTTATGAACTGGCTCAGAAACTCGATATTCCATGCCCGGAGACTTTCAACCCACAGACGGAAGCAGATCTGGAGCCACTTTATGACAAACTGCCACTCGCCGTTAAACCTGGAGTAAAAGAGAACTTTTTCTACGCTACGGGCGCGAAAGCCTGGAGAGCTGAGACCCCTGAGCAGCTAAGACGCTTGTTTGCCGACGCGCGGAAGCAACTCAGCGCGGAAGAGCTCCTGATCCAGGAAATTATTCCAGGAGATGGCACACATCAGTACTCTTATTGTGCATTCATGCGAAATGGTGTGCCCCACAGCACGCTAACGGCCCGGCGATTACGGCAGCATCCGCATGAGTTTGGCAGAGCCGCCACTTATGTTGAGAGCACGTACGACCCAGTCGTTCAAGAGCTGTCTCTCCGCTTCCTGCGAGCAATCAACTTCTCCGGGCTGGTCGAAGTCGAATTCAAACGCGATCCCCGTGATGATCGGTATAAATTGCTGGATGTGAATGCGAGGATCTGGGGTTTCCACACCCTGGGCAGCGCCGCCGGCGTGGACTTCCCATATCTATTATTTGCGGATCAGCTTGGATTGCCGGTGGATAGCTGTCATGGCGCGGCGGGTATCGGATGGCTTAGACTTATCACAGACATTCCGACCATCATCTCTCAGCTTGTTACAGGACGCAGTGACCTTCGTTCTTATATGCAATCGCTCCAGCACACGCGTATCGAATCAGTATTTTGCAAGAGCGATCCATTGCCATCGTTTGCTGAGATGGCACTCCTGCCATATCTCGTCACAAAAAAGTATCTCTAAATTCCGGAGGCAGGTGACATGCCGGTAGTGGCACTCACCACAGGAGTGGGATGCTCAACCTGAGGAGCGTGTTGGGTGAGTCAGCGCGTGCGCTATAGCGGTTTGGTTGTCCTTTGCACCATCGGAGCCCTGATCTGGTGGCAGTCCGTTCGCGAAACCTGCGCTCTGGCGTTTACGAATGACGCGTATTCTCACATCCTGATCATTATCCCGATGACTGTCGCTCTGCTCTTTCTCAACCACAGAAAGAAGCGTTTTGACCCAAAGCCCAGCGTCCTTGTCGGGACGTTTGTGCTTGGGTTGGCATTGCTGATCGGAGCCATCGGTTGGACCTTCACTGGTTCAAGCCTGCGGCTGACGATCCAGATGCTAGGGTTCGTTATTTGGTTAATGGGATCGTTCGTGGTATGCTTTGGGGTTCGAGTGGCTCGCGGTTGCGCGTTTCCTTTGCTGTTCCTGTTCTGGTTAGTGCCAATGCCAACGATAGTACTTGACTACGTAGTGCAGTTTTTACTGCATTACACTGCGTCATTGGCCAGGTTGATGTTCGCCATCGTCGGCGTTCCAGTTCGGGTGCAGGGAACAATTCTCTCGATACCGGGGCTCACGGTTGAAGTTGCGCGCGAGTGCAGCAGTATCCGTTCGAGCCTGATCCTGATTGTCAGTTCAATGGTCATCGCATATGTGACACTGCAATCCTTTTGGGGACGACTCGTCGTGATCTGCGCCGCCGTTTTCCTTGCAGTCGCCAAAAATGCATTGCGTGTGTTTACACTGGCGACGCTGGGCGCCTACGTGAATCCCGAAATCCTGAATGGGCCGTTGCACCGTCAGGGCGGAGTCTTGTTTCTCGCTATTGCCTTGGTTGTCCTCGCGGGGCTAGTTTGGATTTTGTGTCGCGCAGAATCGAAGCGATTGAGTTCTAACCTCTCGGGGTCAGCGCTCACTTAGGAAATCAACGCGACAACACGGATGAACATCTTCGCCAACCCACGCCGGGCCTTGTTTCTATTGTTCATTCTGATTGTGGGTACGGTCTGCAAAGCCGACGACACACCGGTGAGCCAGACTTGCAGCGGGGAACCAGTGCCTCTGAACGTCAAGGATTCGAACCCTGTCGCCGTCGACTCTCTACCTCAGCCGCATACTATCAAGCTGACTTGGCGCGCAAGCGTTCCGGCGAGTTCGGCCAAGCGAGACGAGGTTGCCGGATACCTTATCTCCCGTCATGAAGGCGGCAAGAGTTGCGAAAAGGGCGAGAATATATGTGAAACGCTCAACCCTTTGCTGTTGATTCGTGAAACCAGTTGTATCGATTACCAGGTGCAGCCAGGACACAAATATACCTATCAGGCCCGTGCTGTCGCAGCGAACAAGAAGGTAAGCTCGTTTTCCAAAGAGGTAACTGCCAAAGCCCGTTAGCCGCTACAAAGTCTTTAGGCGCCGCCGCCTTACTCCAACTTCATCGAAATGTGTATAGACCCTTCTGCTAAGTAGTCACTGCGATCGGGATCTCTCATCCCGGGCAGCAGTATTGATCGATTCGCTCAGAAGGGGACGAACGCAGTATGGTCAACGATAAAATGGTTCAGGAAACGCCTATCTGGCACGGGCGCACTTACCGCCGATTCAGGCTGGAGTTCCCGGTACGCTTAAAATTTAACATCGGTTTTACCGCCGCGGAAATCGAAGCTGTCAGTAAAAACTTAAGCGTAGGGGGACTATTGCTTAGAAGCGCTAAGCCGGTTCCTCAGCACACGTCCGTGAGTTTCGTTTTAAGCGTTCACGGCAGCCAGTCTCTCCGGCCCGTTTACCTCATGGGCGAAGGCGAAATTGTGCGGGTCGAAGATGGCGAAGGTGAGGGTACGTTCGTATTTGCCGTAAAATGCGATTCTCCCGTTACCGAACTGGAAGAATATTTGACTATGTGACCGCGGAGTGAAGGAAAGCTGTTTGGGATACAAGGCGCTCTTTGACGGGGCGCCTTTTCTGTTTTCAGCCCAGAAGTGCGGCTCGAATCGCTCTCAGCTTCGGTGTCAAACCAAACACCGTCCTGACACGGTCTCGGATGTTTGCCAGTTTCATTCCGCAGCCGCGCGATTCAAAAGAAATGCGGTCGAATCTCTACGGTTCAAACCCGGCTAGTTTCTATAAATGCAGTTTAGGGAACGGTTGCCGAGGCTTCGTTGGAATAACTGCTCTCCTGCCCCTGATTGTTAACCGCGGTGGTCACATAATAATACGTGACTCCATCCTGGACCCCTTGATCGTTGTAGTTCGTACCCGGGTCAAGGTTGGTGTTGATCTGGGTATATGGACCGCCCGAAGTCCTGCTGCGGTAAATGTTATATCCCGTCGTCCCCGGCGACTGGCTCGCGGTCCACGACAGTGAAACCTGAGCAGTTACCGTCAAATTCACCACCACGGTCTGATAGATCCGCCACCTCTGGCTGTCACAGTGATTGAATACGTCCCCATCTGGGTTGTCGACCCTACCGTGATGGTCATAACCGAAGTCCCATTGCCCGGAGCGGGGATGGTGTTCGGGTTGAAGGTGACCGTAGTACCACTCGGCACACCGGAAGCCGATAGTGAGATTGAGTTGCTAAATCCTCCGCTAACGATTGTTGTCAGGGTTGAGGTCCCTTGCGTGCCCTGCATTACGCTCAGCGACGACGGTGACGCCGATATCGAGAACGTAGCACCTGCGGTCACGGTCAGGGTAACCGTCGTAGACTGCTGAATTCCGCCACCGTTTCCGGTCACCGTAATGGGGTATGTCCCGGCTGCCGTGTTCATACCCACGTTGAGCGTCATCGTTGAGCTGCCGCTCCCGGGTGCGCCAATTGTCGCTGGATTAAAGGCTACAGTCGTTCCTGAAGGAACTCCCGAGGCCGCCAGGCTGATAGTGCTGTTGAAGCCGCCGCTGACGGCAGTATTGATCGTGGAACTGCCCTGGTTGCCCTGGGCAATGTTGAGCGATGAAGGCGATGCCGAGATGGTGAAGGTGGCGGACGAAGCTGGCCTGAAAGCCGCCATCATGTCGGTCCAGTAGTCGCTTTGCCAGGCGTAGTTGCCGGCGGTAGCGGTAGCGGTGGTCTGAACCCAGTACTCAGGCCACCATTGCGTGACGCCAGCGCCGTCGATCAGAGCATAGTTTGCGCCGGCCGTGGGAGCGCCGCTCGCCCCCAAACCAGTGCCGGCAACGATCAGTTCTCCATTCGTCGCCGGTATCCTGTTCGATCCAGTGTTCGGGTTTGGCAGGTTAGTCGCGTCTTGCAACTGTGCGAAGGAGGTATCCAGCACATTCGAGGTAGCAGCCCCTTCCCATGCTTCGCAGCTCAGGGCCAGGTAATAGCGCGACTGAGAAGTCGTTATGGTTACTGTCGTGGGAGCCGCGACCGCATTCTGCATGTAGTAGATGCCATACATCTGCCGCATGCTGCTGTTGAGGTGCATCGGTACCGCTGCAGCATACGTACCATTATTCGGGTCGGCTACCGAAATCAGGGCATTTCCATTACCCGAATCAAGGGTCACTTCACAGGTAATCAAATCGCCCGCTTGAGGTGTGCCCAGAGTCAAAGACGCACTGTTGGTAACTACTGTTCCGTTATCCTGAACCCCGTGCAGGTTGCCATCGAGGACAATACCCGATCCACCTGCGACCACCGTCAGCGTCACTGTCGTACTTTGCTGCAGTCCACCGCCATTGCCGGTGACGGTGATGGGATAACTTCCCGTCGCTGTACCCGACCCAACAATGATCGTCATCGTCGAATTGCCGGAACCAGGACTCGGAACTGGGTTGGGATTAAAGCTGATGGTCGTTCCGCTCGGTGTCCCGCTTGCAGATAAAGAAATAGAGGAGCTGAATCCATTCAGTCCAGTCGTCGTGATCGCCGACGTTCCTTGATTACCCTGGGTCACCATCACCGATGTTGGATATGCCGATATCGTGAACGTGGGCGGCGCTGACACGGTGAGAGTCACCGTCGTGCTTTGCTGAACTCCTCCGCCATTGCCGGTCACCGTGATTGGGTAAGTACCCGTGGGCGTCGATGCGCCGACGGTAATGGTCATCGTCGAGCTTCCTGATCCCGGAGCCGGAATCGACGTCGGATTGAAAGCGACACTCGCGCCGGAAGGAAGCCCAGAGGCGGACAGATTAATTGCGCTGTTGAAGCCGTTGTTGACTGCCGTCGTGATCGTCGACGAACCCGGATTACCTTGGGCAATCGTCAGGCTCGACGGCGAAGCGGAAATCGTAAAGCTTCCGCTAGCCGTGACCGTGAGCGTGGTCGTGCCGGAGATCGATCCGGACTGCGCTTTGATTGTGGTGCTGCCGGTCGCGACTCCAGTTGCGTATCCTGTGGCGTTGATCGTCGCTACTGATTGATTACTGGAACTCCAGGTCGCCGAGCTCGTCAGGTTTTGATGGCTGCCGTCACTATAGTTTCCCGTGGCCGTGAACTGCTGATGGCCTCCCGTGGAGATTGACGGGTTCGCCGGTGTCACGGTGATGGATTGCAGGACCGGCCCACGGCTGCGGAACGCGATCATCTGCATGATCCACCGTCCCGACAAGACAAGAGGAGCCGTTGCCGAGTAGCTGCCCGTCGTGGACACCGATTGGTCTTCTAGGATGTTGCCCTGTGGCGAACTGAGCAGACGTTTGGTATACCCGCTTCCCGGCCCAGAGGTAATGGACAGAACCACGTTGGCGCCGAGAACCAGATCGTTCGCGTTCGTAGTGGTCGCGGAACCGCTGCTGGCAGTGCGCCCCGATCCGGTGCTCGCTGCTGTGACGTCGACAGGATTACTCGGGTCAGCGCCGGCATATTCCGAGATACGTACGTCCGGCTTGGTGGCGGAGGCTGAGAATGTCACCGTCACTGTGTTTGCTCCGGCTCCAGCCGCAGCAATATTTTTCGCGTAGTAGATGGCTTGCGACGCCATGCCGTTGAGTACGGTCGGTCCCACGGCTCGGGTGTAAACGTTTCCGGTCGTGTCGGTAACCCGGCTGATCGTAGCGTGGCTGTCTTTCCAGCCGATCACCACGACATTCAAATCGCCGGCGGTCTGCGCGCTGTTGAAGCGAACACCCAACGAAGTCTGTGACGTCTGCGGATCGGCGTAGTTGCCCTGTACATAGCTGATGGACGCAGGAGAGGCCAGCATCGTCTCGTTGTACGTCTGCTGAATTTCGTCGCCACTCAGAGCTCCGTCATAGATGCGGAAGTCGCTGATCGTCCCGGAAGTGAAGTGCGAGCTGCCGCCACGCGATAGAAGGTGGATCGGATTGTTCCCAAAGCTGTTTGTATTGGTGGCCGAAGCGAGGTTCCAGGTCGGAGCCTGCTGCACTCCATCTATATAGAGATTGATCGCATTTCCGCCCGTCTGGCTCTTGTCGTAAACCACGGCGATCTGGTGCCACCCACCAGAAGATGGCTGCGCGTAGCAGTTCGCCGTCGTTCCTTCATTCCCCCGCAACACCGCCTGCATCCCATGGCAGGTCTCGTCATCAGGCAACAGCGCGAAGCCGTTATCGGAGCGCTGATAATCCTTCCCAGCCTCAAATAGGACCCCTCCACCATTACTTGTATAGAGACGATTGACCCATAGGGTCACCGTTACTGCCTTCGCTTGGTTAACATTTACGGCAGGAATGGTTACGTAACCATTACGAGAATTGTCGGCAGCCAAAGTCCAGGTATTTCCGGTCTGCGCCCAGCGAACTCCGCTCGACAGCAGAGCATTGTGGCCGGCGCCACTTGAGTCATACCCAACCTCGCCTGAGCCTTCGTTGAACTTCCAGATTCCGGCTGGGTTTTGGGCCGCTGCGGATGTACTGATAAAAACTAGAGTTATAAAAAAAGCGATAAAGAGAGAACGGCTCTTTGATCTTGCGGTCACCATGAAGGATGGCCCCTTCTCATGCAAAGGTAACTTCCGTCCAGCAAGAGGCGGCGCTAACCACACAGGACAGAGAAGCAGTTTCAGGCTAGAACACGAGGGCGCTAATCGGATAGGAAAGGTATGTAGTTTCCATTACGAAGGTAACCACAAGGTAATCACTCCTTGGAGATGTGACCCTTAGATCCCGAGGTTCGGCCTCGACCACTAGACGAGCGCTGCGTAGTTGCCGTGTCCAAACGCTTCGAGCAGGCGTCGAACTCAGGCTTCGGACCTTTCCACCGCAACTCATCGACATTCTTGAGGAGGGAAATACCACTTCGAAGGGTGGCAAGTGTCCGGAAGAGAAGGGCTTGCTGGCGCTGCTCGAATAAAGCAGGCGTGGGCGCTCCAGCAACGTTGACGCCCCAATGTCGCGGATCGGCCGGGATCGATTCAAGACGGTGGCACTTAGCCAGTACCGCGGACGATAACTTTGCGCCCCTCTGGGTAACTCGAGGTAGCCGCCCGCAGAGTCACCGACCAGCGCAAGGTAATCCGGAATTGACTCCGGACGACACCGGACTTCGCAATCACACCGGCCTTATTGGCGACGGTACCACCTTACGGCTCGCACAATATCTTACCAGCGTGCGGCTGCCTGGCTAAGAAGTGCCATTGCTGGCGACTAAGCAAGTACGTAGGCTTTCACGAGCAGCATGTGTCATTCAGAGAGTCATTGGTCGAAGCGTGACGAACGTGGCCTTGCTCGTCGTATTGAGCGATTCTTTTGGCTTGTGGCTGCAATCCTGGGCTTTGCGCAGGCTTGGGTATGCCGATTCACGATCGTGAACGATACGATCTCCTACCTCGACATCGGCGACCTAATCTGGCACGGCCACTGGTCTGCAGCTGTCAACGGAGTCTGGAATCCTTTCTATCCCATTCTTCTGGGCGGCACCCTGGCATTGCTTCATCCGACGGCAGTGTGGGAGTACCCGTTGGTCCACCTGCTGCTCTTCATCATTTTTATCGTGGCCCTGTATTGTTTCGCTGTCTTCCTGAAGGAGATGATTTCGCTCCGAAGTGAAACGGTCACGACTGATGAGGATTGCGTTGCGGAATGGGTTTGGATCCTTCTGGGCTACACGCTCTTCTTATGGTCGTCTCTGCGGCTCATCGGCGTAGGAGAGACTAACCCGGATATGTTGGTGGCCGCCGTTGTTTATCTGGCAAGCGCGCTGGTCATCCGAATACGGCGCGCCCAGGCCGGATGGCTCACTTATCTGTCACTAGGCGTGACCTTGGGCGTGGGCTACTTGACGAAATCGATTATGTTTCCGATTTCCGTCCTTTTCGTCCTGATTGTCTTCGTAATCGGCGTCTCCCGCCGCGAACATTTGCGACGCGCCAGCATCACCGCCATTGCATTCATCGCGATATCCGTTCCATTCATCGCGGCATTATCTGCAGCAAAAGGCCGATTCACCTTTGGCGACTCCGGAAAATACAACTATGCTGTCCACGTAAATGACGTGACACCTCTTCATTGGCAAGGCTCCGAGCCGGGAAGCGGACATCCGCTACATCCGACACGCCAGCTTGTGCGCTCACCTGCAACGTACGAGTTCGGAAGCCCTCTCGATGGAACCTATCCGCCCTGGTACGATCCCTCGTATTGGTACGACGGCGTCAAACCCCGGTTCCAGCTACGCGAGCAGCTTCATACGATGAAGCGCTGGCTGCACTGGGAATCCGATCTATTCTTCGACCTCAATGGAACAATCGTTTGCGGGCTTTTCATCCTGTTTTTTGTCAGCAACAGAAAAGCCCAAATCCTTAGAGGAGTATTGGGTCAGTGGTTCATCCTCATACCGTGCGTCGCTGCGCTGACACTCTATTCACTCGTACACGTGGAGTCGCGCTATGTGGCGGCTTTCGTTGTAATCCTGATGTTGTGTCTATTCTTCAGTATTCATCTCCCCGGAGGCTCCTCCAGTCACCGCCTGTTTCCCGCGGTTGCGGCGCTCATATTTCTCGCGTTTATTTCCTCTCCGCTGCTGCATCCCCGTCTCTATGTTGCGCCTTTGGATTGGGTCGTTCTCGCACAAGAGGACGCGGCGCGGCAGGACATCCGGCATCCGTTCAACGTGGAACCTGGCTCTTACCAGGAAGCCGTCGGTGAGCTTCATCGCATCGGTATACGTCGCGGAGATCGCATTGCATCGCTCGACTGTTCTCTTCTGGGTGTATCGATGCTCGCGCGACTCGCCCGGCTCAAGATCGTTGCAGAAGTGAATTATTGGCCCGAAAAAGCCGACGCTGCCGATAACTTCTGGCAAGCCGACTCGCTAACACAGCGTAAGGTCGTCCAGGCTCTTGCCACTACCGGAGCTCGCGCGATTATTTCGGAATTGCCGCCAAGCGGCACCGGCGCGGATGGGTGGCACCGGGTAGGAACGACGCGTTACTACATATATTGGCTGGGATAACATCACGCGATCCGTGCGTCGTCGTTGAAGCTACTCAACGATTGAAAATAATAAGTTCTCAGCGACGGCCTTTCGAGTTTGACATCTTCTTGGCACCCCTAGACGAGCGATCCGTTTTGGCCGCGTCCAGCCGCTTCGACCAGGCGTCAAAGTCAGGTTTCGGACCGTTCCAGCGCAGCTCATCGACGTTTTTGAAGAGGGGAATATCACTTCGAAGTGTGGCCAGTGTGCGAAAGAGCAGGGCTTGCTGGCGCTGCTCGCATAAGGTCGCAGCCAGCGTGGGCGCCCCGGCAACATTGACGCCCCAATGTCGCGGGTCGGACGGAATGGATTCAAGATGGTGGAACTTAGCCAGAACCGCGGACGATGACTTCGCGCCCCATCTGGGTAACCCGGGATAGCCGTCCGCAGAGTCACCCACCAGCGCCAGGTAATCCGGAATCGACTCCGGAGCGACACCGAACTTTGCAATCACACCGGCCTCGTCCATGACGATCTGCGTCCGTCGATTCAGCTGCACGATTCGCGTTCCTTCGACGCACTGACCGAGATCCTTATCGGGCGTGCAGATGATCACCTGTTTGACGCGCTTGTCGCGAGCGGCAGCCGCAGCGCCGGAAGCCAGCGCGTCGTCGGCTTCGAATTCGATCATTGGCCAGACCACGATCCCGGCCGCGGTTAAAACTTCCTCCAGCACCGGAAATTGCGCCAACAAGTCAGGCGGAACACCCTCACTCGTCTTGTATCCCGGCCAGAGGTCGTTACGGAACGACTCAATGACGTGATCGGTGGCGACAGCAATGTGTGTCGTACCTTCGCGAATCATTCCCAGCACAGACGTCAGGACACCGCGCACCGCCCCCACTTCGATGCCGTCCGGGTCTTTGGCAGGAGGCACGGCGTAATAGTGGCGGAAAAGTTCATAGGTACCGTCGACGAGATAGATGTTCACGATGGAACATCATCATAGAAGATTGTCGATGCCGCGGACGTCGAATTTGTAGCACCTTGTTCGGCGGTAATGCCCGCTTCATGGGGCGCTCATGAGAGAATTTGCAGGCTTGGCCTCAATCGACAATCGTACGAATTTGTTCCAAAGTATTGCCCGAGTACATCCGTCATCGGCTCGCCGCGTCAGGAGGAATATTGTTTCGTAGCGTGAACATGTTTATCGTAGCCATACTCTTGGGTGTGGTAGCCACCGCCCAGACGCAGCCCGCAAAGGATGCACAACCCTCGACGTCGACCACCGACTGGATTGCGATCAGCAACGGGTACGCGAGGATGCTGACCGATGTGTCATTCGCGCATCATCCCGAGGGCGGATCGCAGCAGGGCCTGAGCCAATACGACAACAAAGTTGGACAGCCTACCCTTGCCGACGAAAACCGGCAGCGCCACGAAACCGAAGCCGTACTGGTGAAGTTGAAGGCTGCGGCGGCGGAGAAACAACCGCCGCAAGTCGCCGAGGACCTGCAGATCATGATCGACCGGGTCCAACTCGACTTCAAGCAACAGGATTATGCCCGGGCACATGAAGTCCCTTACATCAATGCAAGTGGCGCGGTTTTCGGCGGACTGCACATCTTGCTGGACGAGCAGACGCCTGCCAATCGCCGCGCCGCTGCAGTGGTGCGAATCCGCGAGTATGCCGGACTGGAGCCAGGCTACAAGCCGCTCACCGAGATCCTGAAGGAACGGGTCATAGAGCAGATGGCCAAGCCGGGCGTTGTCTATCCCGCGAAGGTCGAGATTGAGACTGAGATGGGGCGCAATTCCAACTATGTCGAGGGCATCGCGTCGTTGATGGGGAAGTACAAGTTGACCGGATGGCAGGAACCTTACTCTACGCTCAAAAAGCAGCTGGCCGACTATGACGCTTGGGTGCGGACCGAAGTGTTGCCTAAGGCGAGGACCGACTTCCGCCTGCCGCCGGAGGAGTACGCGCTCGACTTGCAGAGCTATGGGATCGATATTCCGCCCGATCAGATCGCAGCGATGGCGCATCAGGCGTTTATCGAGATACAAGGCGAGATGAAAAGCATCGCCGCTCAGATCGCCAAGCAGCGCAACCTGCCCTCAAGCGACTATCGCGACGTCATGCGCGAGTTGAAGAAAAAGCAACTGGTAGGCGACGCGATTCTGCCTTTCTACGAAGATCGCCTCAAGCAGATCGAAAAGATCATCGTCGAACAGCAGATTGTAACCTTGCCCGACAGGCCTGCGAAGATCCGCATTGCCACCGCGGCCGAGACCGCGCAGCAGCCTGCTCCGCACATGCAGCCTCCGCCGTTCCTGCACAACACCGGGCAAAGAGGTGTGTTCGTATTGCCGCTGAACATTCCGGCCGCGCCGGGCCAAGCCGCGTCCGAAAAATACGATGACTTTACCTTCGACGCCGCGGCCTGGACGCTGACCGCGCATGAAGCGCGACCGGGTCACGAATTGCAGTTCGACTCGATGCTGGAGCATGGCGTCTCGCTGGCGCGCGTGCGCTTCGCCTTTAACAGCACGAATGTCGAAGGGTGGGGACTGTACTCCGAATACCTGATCAAGCCCTACATGCCCCTGGAGGGACAACTGGTATCGCTGGACTACCGCTTGCTTCGCGCTGCGCGGGCCTTTCTCGATCCGGAGTTGCAGAGCGGAAAGATCACCACCGCCGATGCCTATCGCGTGCTGCAGGACGATGTAGTCTCGTCCCACGCCTTCGCCGAAGAAGAGGTCGAGCGCTACACCTACCGCGCCCCCGGCCAGGCCAACAGCTATTTCTACGGCTATACCAAGCTGATCGACCTGCGCGAGGACACGGAGAAGGCGCTATCGGCAAAAGGAGTGAAGTTCGATCAGAAAAAATTTCACGACTTCATTCTGGCGCAAGGTCTGCTGCCGCCGGATCTCATGCGCCAGGCGGTGATGGAGCAATTCGTCCCGGCTCAGAAGTAGGCATCGAAGACGATCCACGCCCTTCGAAAACAAAGAGCCCTGGCATGACCCATCCATTCTGATGTGAGTTCACTCTGATTCGACATTTTGTGCCGTGACGGAGATCACCAAAGAACCTGATATCGATCTCGGGCGTCGTCCGATCGCAACTGCTATACGGATGAGCAGTAATCCCTTTGCCGCCGAGATCGAACCTTGCCTTAATGCCGCTCATACGTTCCGTGGGGGTTTTGCCCTCACCGTGAGTTGCCGAAACGACAACGTCATTTTCCGCGAGCAGTGGTATGAATTCACCGTCAATGGACGATTAAGAATTCGATAAAGAGCGAGCGGTTTTCAAAACGGGAATGTGGAGCTAAGCTACTGTAGGCAAAGCGCCACCCTATCTCCTAGGATTAATAGAAGATTCGCGACTCCTTCATCACCTAGCCACAATCCTGGCGTTTCCTATTCGTGGGTAAATGTCGTGTTCCTGCGCTCAGCGCCCTGCCTTACCTCCGAGCGCAGAAGACATTTACTCAGCGTGTTTTTTGATCATTTCCAAGTCACGGTTGTGCGACATCGCAGCAAGTTGTCTTTTCCCGCAGCGTATCCGCACCATCGTTGCTTTAAATCGACTCACTGACTCGCCGAGAGCGTCGGCTAATGGAGGTACTCAATGAAGGTTCACGCGAAGGCTGCGTGCAAATCATTCCTGCACCTGTGGCTGGTGATGGTGATGGCAGTTCCCGCCGTCATGGCGCAGACAACAGAGTTTCAAAGCTCATGGGGAACATTTGTCTCCCCGGTGTACAACACCTCGGAATCGGGCTCTTACGCCGGCGCTGAACTGTTTGCCGGACCCAACAAATTCGGCAGCTATTTCGCAGGCGTTCTGCCGAACGGGACGAAAGTCACCCCCGCGGGGACTGTCATTCAGATTGGCATGAACCCTCTGGGCGCGGTGCTGACGCCCGATGGCAGGTATTTAATCACCAGCAACGACGACGAGCGCGAAGATCAGTACGCCTCCTTCCAGAGCCCCACTAACCTCGGTGGATACACTTTGACTGTGATCTCCACCAGCAATATGGCTGTGGTGTCGCAGATTAACGAAGTCGGCAAGTTTTTCGTCGGCATGCAGGCCACCGGCAGCGGCCCTTACACAGTGTGGGTATCGGGCGGAGGCGACAACGATGTGAAGTTGTTCTCGCTCTCCTCGTCCGGAGCGCTCACCGCCAATGGTCACATCGTGATCACACCCATCACTCCATCCACCAGCGGCTACGTTTCCAACTACGTGCCCGATCCGTATTTCAACACCGTGCAGGGCAATGGTTACAAGCCTCCTGTGCCGTCGGGTTTCAACCGTACGGCGGGGGCCCAGACAACGTTTCCTGCCGGCTCCGTTCTCAGCCCGGATGGTCGTTTTCTTTACGTAGCGTGTAACGGCGACAACAGCGTGGCAGTCATCAACACCAGCACTGGACAGGTCGTCCAGCGCGCGGCAGTTGGATACTTCCCCTATTCCGTGTCTGTCAGTCATGACGGCGCGACGGTTCTGGTATCGAACTGGGGCGTCACCGAATACAAATTCAATAACCCCGGCTACAGCCAGAGTGGACAGCTCAACTCACTTCCCTTGATCGCTAATAACGAAGTGTTTGGATACTTTGTTCCTGTGACGAATACTTCCGGCAGCAATCCGAAAACCTCTTCGGTGTCCATTCTGTCGGCGCCGGGTGGGGATGGATCGCAGCTGAGCCTGCTCGGTTCCGTCTACCAGGGCCACGCGCTCGACGATCGCTATGTGGTCGGCGACACCCATCCTTCGGCGACTGCCATCGTCCGCGGCCAGGGTCGCGAGTTGCTGTATGTCACCAAAACCAACAGCGACAGCGTGGCCATCATGGACCTTCAGGGGAACCGCGTCGCCGACATCCCATTGCCGCTGTTGCCTTCGCCGAGCGCAATCACCAAGACAGTGCATGGCACTTACCCGAACGCGATTGTCGTCTCTCCCGACAACACACGCGTGTACATCGCCGAAGCAGGCATCAACTCGGTGGCTGTTCTTGACTCGACGAACCCGGCACGCCCGGTGCTGATCGGCAGAATTCCGACCAACTGGTATCCGAGCGGTCTGGTGCTGAGTGCGGATGGAAACTATCTCTACGTCCTGAACGCCAAGGGAGTTGGCGAAGATATCAATCCCAACACCAACACCCAGCAGGGTACGCCTCCGCCGACCGGCGTCATCTCGACTCCGATTACGGATAGCAACTACATCTTCGGCACGCTGCAACAAATCGACATTCCCAACACTCATCTTGATTTGACGACGGTGGCCCGCAACAACTACACGACGTTGCCAGGGATTCCAGATACATCGGTTGTCCCCATCGGCGGAACGGCCTCGCAGCGAATCAAGCATGTTGTGTTCATCCTGCAGGAGAACAAAACCTTCGATTCGAAACTCGGCAACCTCGGCGGCCACTTTGGCGTGTTCGCCAGCCTCACCTACAACAATGCCGACGGTTCGCCGTACACCAACGGTCAGTACACCGGCGTTACCCTGAATTACCAGGCGCTGGCGCAGAACTTCGGCGCTGCCGTGAACTACTATTCCGACTCCGAGGAAAGCGACGCTGGTCATCAGTTCGCCGCTTCGGGAACGGCAACCGATTACACCGAAAAAACGCTCCTGGTGAAGAGTGGACGCGGCCTGCTGGTGAACAAGAATTTCGAACCGGAAGATTATCCGGAGAGCGGATACATCTTCAATAATGCAGCCCGCAACGGCGTCAGCTTCAAGGAATACGGCGTCTTCGCGGCTCGCATCGATGGCACCGATACGGGCACCAACCAGCCCACGACAATAAACGATCCGCAAAGCGGCAACTGCGGGACCCCACAGTTGAACCCCGACAACTTCCACATCTCGAATCCGCTGGTAAACCTGGGTGACGTCACAAGCCCAGTGCAGGGCCTTGGTCAGTCGTTCTTCATGACCCTGCCTGGTCTAGCGATTATGGGCGAGAACAACGCCAACGGCGAACCCCACCTCGATCACCAGTATCCGGGATACAACTTCAACATCTCCGACCAGCGGCGCGCGCAGGCATTCATCGCCGACTTCGATCGCATGCTGGCCAACAACACCCTGCCGCAGTTCATCTACCTCTATATCCCCAACGAGCACACCGGCGGCGTGCAGTGTCCGAACAACAACATCTACACCAACAGCGCCGTTCAACAGGTGGCTGACGGGGATGTGGCTGTAGGAATGGTCGTACAGCACCTGATGCAGAGTTCGGTGTACTACGACGCGCAGAGCAACACCGGCATGGCCATCTTCATGTCTCCCGACGATGGACAGTCCACCCTTGACCACATTCACCCGCACCGTTCCCCGATGGTGATTATCAGCCCCTTCGCGAAGCCCGCGTATTACTCCACCCGCCACTACGAGACTGCCTCCATCGTGAAGACCGAAGAGCTGTTGCTTGGTCTGCCGCCAAACAATCTCGGCGACATGCTGGCAACCGATCTTCGCGACTTCTTCCAGGCTCGCTACAACGGCATCACCCCGGACAAGCTGCAGTTCAAGTTGAAGGTCGATTACGTGCCGAGCCAGGAAGGCAAGAAGATCTGGTCGCTGGTGTCGAAGCTTGATACCTCCGCTCCGGACCGCGACAGCCATCGCCTCGGCGCACTTGCCCGCCTCTCGATGGCCGCTGATGACTTGCACAGCACGGCAGCCAGGCAGAAGCAGCTGAAGTCGGTCACCTACAAGAAGCAGCAGTCGCAGCTTTATGCCACCGCGCTGAAGCTGGTCAACGCGCCCGCTCCCCGGGACAGCGACGACTAATCACGTGGGCATACCGCCTGCCATCGGACAGGCGGTACAGCCTACCTTCCAACGGCTGAATAACCCAAGGGGCGAGCGCAAGCTTGCCCCTTCTGCTTGCCGCCAATGTATTTCTGTTCATGAAACCGGCTCTTAGGGAACGAGGAGTTCGGTGAGCCGATGAGTCAGAGCGAGCGCGGTGCCGTAGTTTGCAGCGACTACGGTGATCAGGAGGACGGAAGAGAGAGCCCACGCCCACCTCGTCCGAAAACGCGGACGAAGGTTCCACTCCAGCAGGCGCTGCACACGGAGACTTATGGCAGAGGAGGCACAAAGCAGACCGCTCGATAGTTCCGGTTCTGACCAGTGTTGCGCAGAACGGGACAGTTTGATCAATGCCGATGCAAGATCCAGCGCGTCCTGCCGGGACTCAACCGCAGAATCATCGGCTGCCAGTTCGGCCGCCTGGCGCCATGATCGTTCGATACCGTTCATGCAGGGAAACGGCGCGGCATTGATGAGAAGCTTCTTGAAATTATCCCAGGAGCGCCTGTGCCCCAGTTCGTGGCGGATCGCGACGCGCAGTTCATTTTCAGTAAGCACAGCCGTCGCCGTGTCAGAGACCATCACCTTCGGACGGAATAAACCAACCAGCATTAAAGCCGGCGCTCCCTTTTCGGCGCTCATACCCGCAATACTCGAGGCGTTATCGGAACCAAGATTTCTGAGCCATTCGGCCACGGCTTGACGAGTCCGCGATTCGGCCCGCAACACGCGAGCTAATCCGGCCATCAACAACAGCAGCGCGAATCCGGCAAGCAGGAAGGTCGTCGCGTCTTCGTCGAAGGATTTGCCCTCCATGAGCCAGAAGGAAGGCAGAGTCAGAAAGACTGCGACCAAGGTAGACACAATCAGTGGCAAGATGCGCAACGTAAAAAGCAGTGCCGCAGATCCGTCAGGCTCTACTTGTCGATTACGCCGCAAGACCCACCACATCAATGCGACGGCACAGGAGAGTGCGCTGTACATCACCGCAAAGAACGCGAGGCATACGATTGCGCTACGTGCCGCGAACATCGTTACTTGTCGCCCTTCTTGAGCAGCAGCTCTGCGCGCCGTCGTTCGACCAGTTCATGTAGCTCGTCCAAAAGTCCTTCACCTTGCTCGCCGACTGCTTCGACAAAAAATGAGAGATGTAATGCGGCGTCATGGGTACGGAGAAGTTGCCGCAGACTGCTGACGGCAGTACGGCGCTGCAATTCCTCTGGGCTACAGCGTACCCAGTAGCGGAACGCTTTTCCCTCGCTGATACGACCGAGCAGTCCCTTACGAAAAAGCCTGTCCATGGTTGTCAGCACGGTGCTGTAAGTCTGCCAGATTCTTCCATCCTGCAAGACCTCGCGAACCGTGGCAGAGCCCCTCATCCATACCGCCTGATGAATCTGCTGCTCCAGCGGACCCAGAGGCGCGGAGCGGACTTCTTCGAGGCTTGGAGGGACAGGGTCCATGGATTCTCCAGGGTAGACAACCAGAACTCTAAGACCGCCCCACCGGCTCGTCAATCGATTGAGGGCAATTGTCACCGACAGTTAACAATCCCATAAGGGGAACTCTTATCGGCGGTAGGAGGCTTTTGCACGAGCGTTCATGTCTCACTCACCTCGCATTAACGATCGAGAGTTACTGTGCCCTTTCATACGCCGATCACTTCTCGACAAAAGGCCGGTTATCACACAGGACCGGTTGCGCGGAGCGCAGTCGTTCGCGCTCCCTTCTTTGATGTGCACCACAGGAGTACGAGATGGGACGAATCATGCTAGTGCAATCTGAATACTGCAGTTTCTTTTCTCCGCTTTTCTTCGTGAAACCGGATTCGCAGCGCACTTCTCGGTTCCTGGCTATTCTCCTGGTCCTCTTCAGTGTGGTTTCTCTTGCCTCGGGACAGTGGGCGGGCAGCGGACTCACCGGCACCGTCAGCGACTCCTCCGGGCACGGAATTGCCGGCGTAGAAGTGACGGCCGTACAGGTCGCGACCGGGCTTCAGCGTAAGGCGACCTCGTCCGCTGAGGGTGCCTACTATTTCCCCAAGCTGCCCGTTGGAACCTATAGTGTCACTTTTCATTACGAGAACTTCCAAGCGCAGCGCTTCGAGGATGTGGAGCAGAAACTGCAAGAAACTCGGATCCTGAATGTGACGCTCAGGGTTGCAGGACCCAGCGAGCAGGTGGACGTTCTGGCTACCCCTCAATCTATGGACCAGACGAACAATACGTTGAACGCGGGTATCTCCCGTATCCAAGCGAAAGAGCTTCCGTTGAATGGGCAGAATTGGGCTACCCTGACCGCCCTCGTTCCGACTGCGATTGATACCGCCGGAGGCCCCGGCGCCGGCAATCAGCGCTCGATTCGCTACGCCGGCAGGGGCCGCGACGATAATAACTATACCTACGACGGCGTCGACGCTACTTACATTATCAACCAGTCCCAGCTTTATTACGTGCGCGCGGCGATTCCACTGGATACCATCCAGGAGATTCGCATAGACCCGATCCTGGCGACTGCGCAGACCGGGCAAACCGGAGGAGGCCAGGTGAGCGCCGCCTCAGCTTCAGGCACAAATCGGTTTCATGGTGATGTTTACGACTTCCTGAGAAACAGCGCTTTCGATGCAACCGATCCGATCGACTCCTTAAATCCTGGCCATCAGCCGGCGTTCCACTTGAATCAGTTCGGAGGATCGTTGGGCGGCCCCATCCTACGCGACAAGCTCTTCTTCTTTGCTGCTTACGAGGGATACCAGCAAGACCTTGGTCAGACTCTGATCGGCTATGTGCCCAGCGCGGCCTTCCGTCAGCAAGTGGTGGCGTCGTCGCCTGCTCTTGCCCCCCTCATCGACGCTTATCCGATCGGACAGAACGCCACGAACAACCCGAACGTTTCTCAATTCGTGGGAGAAGGGAACCAGGTGGGCCAGGAAAACTCGGGAATGTTCCGCCTGGACTACCGGTTCTCCGACGCGACCAGCATCTATGGGCGCATCAACATCGACCAAGCCGACTACTTCCTGCCCTATTCGCCCAGCTCCGGACAATACCTTGATGAGCGGCAGGAACTGACGTCCGACCCTGTCAATAGCGTCATCGATCTGACCCACGTCTTTACTCCGAGCTTGCTGAACGATTTCAAGTTCGGCTTCAATCGCGGGACGACCTACACGCATTACCTGAATCCGACCGGATCTCTGTACGCGGTCGCAGTCGCGGGTCTCACCTCCTTGAACAACGGTCGCGTCAGCACCGGCGTAGGAAATTCATTTTCATGGCTCGACGACTTGACGTGGGTCAAAGGAAGAAATGTCATCAAGGCTGGAGTCGAAGTCCGGCGCATTCAGATGAACCAGGGAAGCAGTTCCTATGGCACCATCAGCTATAACTCCCTTGCCAGCTTCGAAGCTAACCAGGCTTACAAGGCTGGTATCACTGGCGAATATCCGGTAAACGGCCTGCGCAAAACGCAGTTCTATGGTTACGTACAGGATGAGTTCAAATGGCGCCCGACCTTCACGCTAAATATGGGCCTGCGCTATAGCTACTTCGGGGTATTTCACGAAGTGCAGGGGCGCGGCAATCCTTTCGACTTCGCCACCTGCGGAGCGCAGGGATACTGCGGCGTGGGCGCCAGCTTCGGACCGCCGAACTACAACGACTTCGATCCCCGCATCTCCTTCGCCTGGGCTCCGGCCAAATACGAGGGGAAGACCGTCTTCCGCAGCGGCTTCGGTATTTATCACGAAGACGGCCAATTAGACGACCAGAACATCCCGGATAAAAACGAGGTGATCAGTTATGCGTTGACCTCCAAAAATTGTCCGGGGCTCAGCTTCCCCTTGATTGTGAATTCGCAAGGTAATCCGGTCTGCTCGCACGGGACACAATCTCCCAACGCGGAGCAGCGGGACCGCCCCGACTCCTACGTTACACAGTGGGGCTTTTCGATTGAGCAGGCACTGCCCGCCAACTTCGTCGCTAACATGGCTTATGTAGGCAGCAAAGGCACTCATCTGCTGCAGCTCTCCTATGTCAACGTTATCGACCCGATCACCGGCCTGCGTCCGTATTCGGCGTTCTCGCAGATCGCCTGGCGCGGTAATACCGGCAACAGTTCCTACAATGCACTTGCTCTCTCGCTGAAGCGTTCTTTCACCAAAGGTTTGCTGGTTTCGGCGAACTACACTTGGTCGCACAGCATCGACGACGGGTCGAATGGCAGCGGCGACGGCGACTCCCTCGCTCCCCAGGATGTTTCCTGCTGGCCTGCGGTGCAATGCGGCGAGAGAGCCAGCAGCGCCTTCGATGCACGGAATGTATTCAATGCAAACTTCATCTACGAACTGCCTTTCGGGGCAGGGAAGCCGTTTCTTTCCGGTAACAGCTTTGTAAGAGCCCTGGCCAGCTACTGGCAGATCAGCAGTATCTTCATCGCGCGTAGCGGCTTTCCCGTGAACCTCACGACTAGTGGCACCGGTCCGGACGGAAATACCAACAATCAGCGTCCCAATTTTGTTCCAGGCCAGTCGTTCTACTCGGCCAACGGCACTTTCAACGCTGCAGCCTTTTGCACGCCCGGAACGGCAGATCCTTTGTATCCGGGCGGTACCTGTCCCGCCGGATTCGGCGATGTTCCACGTAATTACCTGCGTGGCCCCGGATTCTGGCAATCGGATTGGGGACTCTCGAGGCTGTTTCGCATTACCGAAGGGACGCAACTCCAGTTCCGCGCCGAGATGTTCAACGCTTTCAACAGAGCACAGTACGCCAATCCGGATGGCCTGATTACGGCCGCCGATTTCGGCAGAATTTATCTGCCTCTGAACACGACTCCGATCGGAATCGGTACACCGCGCCAGTTCCAGTTCGTGCTGAAGCTGCAGTTCTGACGGCGAACCCATAAGTTGCATCTGGCCGCTAATGTGGCAGTTCTGTGAATCGGGATGTGAAATTCCATTCACAGATCGACTCCAACCGTCCGCATTGTGTTATCAAGAATTCCGATCCAACTAAAAGCCGCAGAGAGCGGATGGGTGAAGAATGGAAGCCACTGAAGACCGCGTTCGGACGGGCAGGAGTGCCGCCGAGTTGAAACAAGCCATCCTCGACAATCTCTATTACGTCCAGACTCGCATTCCTGAACTGGCCACTACCAACGACTGGTATATGGCGGTGGCCTATGTGGTTCGCGACCACATGATGAACGACTGGATTCAGGCCTTCGGTCGAGTCCGGGGCACTCGCGGCCGGATCGTCAGTTATCTGTCGGCAGAGTTTCTGATCGGTCCTCAGCTTGGCAATAACCTGCTGAATGCGGATGGCATTCGCGGTTCCATCGAAGAAGCACTGAAAGATCTGGGGCAAGATCTCAACACACTGCTGGCGCACGAGCCCGAGCCCGGGCTCGGCAATGGTGGCTTGGGCCGGCTGGCGGCATGTTATATCGACTCTCTCACCACGCTGAACATCCCCGCCATCGGATACGGCATTCGCTATGAGTTCGGTCTGTTTGACCAGGAGATTCAAAACGGCTGGCAGATTGAGAAGACCGATAAATGGCTGAGCCTCGGCAATCCGTGGGAAATGAGCCGTCCTGAGATTGCTCACTACGTAGGCACCGGCGGATCCACCGAGCAATACCACGATGACCACGGTCACTTCCGGGTGAGATGGATTCCTGAGCATGTGGTGCGCGGTATTGCCAACGATATTCCCGTACCGGGCTTTGGCACTCCAATGACAAACTTCCTGCGTCTCTGGTCATCCGAGGCCATCGACTCCTTCGACTTCCAGGCGTTCAACAAGGGGGATTACTACGACGCCGTCCGCGAGAAGGTGGCGTCGGAAACCATCAGCAAGGTCCTTTACCCAAACGATGAACCCGAGGCGGGCAAGGTTCTGCGTTTGCAGCAGCAGTATTTCTTCACTTGCTGCTCGCTGCAGGACATGATCCGCATTCACCTGCTGCGCGGAGGCTCGCTGCATAGCTTCCACGAGACGTATGCGGTTCAGCTTAACGATACCCATCCATCCATCGCGGTTGCGGAACTTATGCGTTTGCTGATGGACATGCATGGAATGGAGTGGGACGAAGCGTGGAGCGTCACCCAGAAGAGCCTTGCGTACACCAATCACACGTTGCTTCCCGAGGCCCTCGAGAAGTGGCCTTTGCCTCTGTTTGGCTCGCTCCTGCCAAGACATCTTGAAATTATCTACGAGATCAATCGCCGCTTTCTGGACGAAGTGCGGTCGAGGCGTCCCGGGGACGACGATCTCGTGCGGCGCGTTTCTCTGATCGACGAGAGCGGCCCGAAATATGTGCGCATGGCGTATCTGGCGACTGTGGGTTCGCACGCCATCAACGGAGTCGCCGAGTTGCACACTGAGCTGTTGAAAAAAACCATATTGCGCGACTTCTACGAGCTCATGCCAGAGAAGTTCTTTAACGTGACGAACGGCGTCACCCCTCGGCGATGGCTCGCCCTCAGCAATCCCGAGCTCTCGAATTTGATAACCAGCAAGATAGGCGAGAGCTGGATTACCCATGCTGACGACTTGAAGCAACTGGAATCGCACGCCGAGGACGCAGGCTTCCATGCCGAGTGGAGGCAGGTCAAGCACGCGCGGAAGCTAAAGCTCGTGAGTCTTATCCACGAGCGCACCGGAATGACGGTGAATCCCGACACCATGTTCGACGTTCAGGTGAAACGCATTCACGAATACAAGCGGCAACTGTTGAACCTGCTGTACGTCGTCGCACTTTACATTCGAATCAAACATGACGGTCACGATCCAATCACGCCACGAACGGTAATCTTCGGGGGCAAGGCCGCGCCCGGTTACTACATGGCGAAACTCATTATCAAGTTGATCAATTCCGTGGGGGCCGTCATCGACGGCGATCATGGAGTGCGCGATCTTCTGCGGGTCGTGTTCATCCCGGATTTCAATGTGAGCAGCGGACAGTTGATCTACCCCGCTGCCGATCTTTCGGAGCAGATCTCCACCGCGGGGAAAGAAGCGTCCGGCACCGGAAACATGAAGTTCTCCATGAACGGAGCCTTGACGATCGGCACTTTGGATGGCGCCAACATTGAGATTCGCGAACGAGTTGGCGCGGAGAATTTCTTTCTCTTCGGTCTGAACGCGGAGCAGGTGATGTCTCTCAAGGCGAGCGGCTACAATCCTCGCCACTACTACGACACCAATCCGCTTCTGAAGAGTGTCATCGATTTGATTGGATCGGGCGCATTCTCCGGCGGCGATCAGAACCTGTTCCGCTCCATTGTCGACTCGCTCTTGAATCAGGATCAGTACTTATTGCTCGCCGACTTTCAGTCCTACCTCGATTGCCAGGAGGCGGTTAGCCACGCCTATCTGGATCAGGAGCACTGGACGCGCATGTCGATCCTGAACACGGCTCGTATGGGATTCTTCTCTTCCGACCGTTCCGTGCACGATTACGCACGAGATATCTGGCACGTTAAACCGCTTGTTCTGGAATCGCAGGCTGCAAGGCTTCCGTGAGGGCAGCCGGCAAGCGGCGTCATCTAAGACCATGGAAGCCCGGCATATCCAGCGGAGCAACCCCTTTTAGTTGGGCAGCCCAAAGAGGCGTAAACTATGGGCATGTTGAAAGCTATGGACTTTGAGTGCACGGCCTGCGGAGCCAAACCCGGAGAGCGCTGTCAGACCATGGTGGGTAAGGCGATGGCAACACCACATGCCAAAAGACAACGAGCAGCTCTGGACAAAGAACATCCTCCCGAGAAGATGAGAGAAGCCGTCGCAAGTGCAGCGCGAACATCCTCGGACCAATGAGCCGCTACGCTTTCCGAAGTCACCCAGAGGGCTCTAGCGCACGCCCTGCTTAACTCCACGACGATTCGGCATGACTGAAGCGCGTCATGGGAGATGGCTTCATCACCACTCCTTCATCGCAGCAAATCGCGTCCAAGTTGTTGACGATCCTGTCTTGCAGGCCGACCATTCGCATACGTTTAATACAACCTTCTCTGTGCGTTCATCTTGCGGGCATATCGTTGGCGTCTTATATGGATTAGCAAATCCGTAAGTCAGTGCACCTGCCAAGGACGCTGAAATCTGTCATCGATACAAATCCAGGCGCCGCGCTCACGGCCAGAAGTGTGTGTATGAGAACTCTAGTTATTGAAGACGAAGTGAAAACCGCAAAGTTCCTGAAGAAGGGATTGAGTGAATCAGGTTTCAGCGTTGAAGTGTCAGGAGATGGATTGGACGGGCTGCACCTGGCCCTGGAAGTTGACTTTGATCTGGTGATACTCGACGTGATGATACCCAGTCTGGATGGCTGGGGAGTGCTTATGCGTTTACGCCAGGCAGGACGACGGGTGCCTGTGCTCTTTCTCACCGCGCGCGACGCCATCCACGAGCGGGTACGAGGATTAGAGCTAGGCGCCGACGACTATCTGGTGAAGCCGTTTGCTTTCTCCGAACTCTTAGCGCGGGTGCGGTCCCTGCTGCGGCGCGGGCCACAACGGTCGCTTGAACTTATACGCATGGCCGACCTGGAGATCGACCTGCGGCGCCAGCGTGTGACACGCTCCGGACAACGCCTGGAATTGACCTTCAAGGAATTTCTCTTGCTGTCGCTGCTGGCGCAACATGCCGGCGAGGTACTCTCGCGTACTCTGATCGCCGAAGCCGTGTGGGACATGAACTTCGATAGTGACACGAACGTAGTCGACGTTAATGTGCGGCGGCTGCGCAGCAAGGTAGACGATCCCTTTCCGCAGAAGCTGATTCGTACAGTTCGGGGCGCAGGCTATGTCATGGAAGCCGACTGACAGCTTCTCCCCGGTCTCTCGCCTCTGGGGAAGTTTGGCGTTCCGATTAACCGCCGCGTACGCCTTTGCAGGCCTGCTTCTGGTACTCCTCGCCACCGCCAGCCTTTACCTGCTCACCGTCAACGAGATGGACAGAGGTACGAGGCTGTTTATCGCCGATAAATTTAACGTGTTGAGTACCTTGCTGCGCGAACGCCCGAACGACTGGGAGGCTCTGCAAGAGGAAATCGACCTGGAAACCGCGGCGCGGCGATATGAACAGTTTTACATTCGTCTGCTGGGCGAACGAAACCAGCCGTTGCTGGTGACACCCGGGATGGAGCAGCGGCTGGACCTGGGACAACTGACTCAGAAATTAGGAAAACATCCGGGCCGCACTCTTCGTATGGAGGGACGGAACGGCGAAATTTTTCGCGTTGCTACCGCGACAGTTCCGGTCGGCTCCCCTCCCACAGGGGCCGACACGATTCAGATTGCGATCGACGTCTCGCAGCAGGAAAAATTCCTGCAACGCTACCGGCTTTGGTTTTTCAGCATTCTGGTGGGAACGTTCGGCGCCCTGCCGCTCATCGGTTATCGAATCGCACGACGAGGTATTCGGCCGGTGGAAGACATGGCGGCGACGGCTCGCCGCATCAGTTCGACAAACCTGCGTGAACGTATTCTGCCCGACGGCTATCCCTTCGAATTGGCGTCCCTGGCTGGAACCTTCAATCAAATGCTCGACCGCCTGGAGGATTCCTTCGAACGCATTTCCCGATTTTCCGCAGACATCGCGCATGACCTGCGCACGCCGGTCAACAACATTCGCGGCGAATCGGAAGTCGGGTTGGCACGAGCGCGAACCATTACTGAATACCGCGAAGTGCTTGAGTCCTGCCTGGAAGAATCGGTGCGTCTTTCAGACCTGATCGGCGACCTACTGTTTCTGGCCCGGGCGGAGAGCCCGTTAGCGCATCTGCGCCGCGAATCGGTCAATGTTGTCGAGCTGCTTGATGGCATGTGTGAGTACTACGAAGCATCGGCAGCAGAGGCTGGTGTCTCGCTCACGACCAGTGCGAACCGGGCGCCGGTCATCGCCCCACTGGATCGCACGCTCGTGCAGCGCGCCGTGAGCAACCTGGTTTCGAACGCCGTGGCGCATACGTTACCGGGGGGAACGGTTGTGTTGGCTGCCAACGCGGAAGATTCGGCCGTTCAGATCGAAGTGAGCGATTCGGGTGTCGGCATTCCATCGGAGGCGCTTCCCAAAGTGTTTGACCGCTTTTTTCGCCTCGATTCGGCGCGATCTCAAGCTTCGGGCGGTACTGGCTTGGGTTTGGCGATCGTGCAGAGCATCATGCTGCTGCACGGCGGAAAAGTTGAAATCGCCAGCCAGCTTGGGCAAGGCACCAGAGTCACACTCCACATGCCAATAGCCGAGTAAGCGCAGAGCTGCGGCAGTGCCCAGCTGACAGATGACAAGAACGCAATCTTTGCGTCACCCGCCTGTGCGGACCTCCTTACTACCCTAGCCTCGATTGTCCAGCAACCCTTTCGCTAACCATCAACTGAAAACTTCAGGCAGTGAAACCCTGAGCTAGTTCGTGTGTGGAGAAACATTTTATGCTGAAGAATCCGTTTCGAAATATTTCCCTGATCCAGAGGGGCCTGATCGCCGGCCTGCTGGGGATGGGCCTGAGCGTTTCGGCGGTCGCTCAGTCTCAGTATTACCCGACCTATCATCCCGGCCCGCAGGGTAACGGAACCTGGGTTGTGGCGAATGGTCAGATCGTTACCCCCGCCGGAACTCAAGTCAACCTCATCGCCACGGAAAGCACCGGTACCGGAGTTCGCGCTAAGGCTATCGCACTCAACCCCAACCCTCTGGCCAATGGCCATCGCACCGCAGCCGTCCTCACCTTGGGCTCCAAAGCGGTGACTGGCGCCGTCGAGGTTTTCGACGTAACTGACCGGCGCTATCTTGCAAGAGTTTGTGCCGAACGGCCATGCAAACGGCAGCACCGCTGGTCTCGCCTATACCCAGGACGGCAACTACCTGCTGTTCAGCCAGGACAACAGCTACGTTACCGTCGCCAGTGTCGGGCCTGACGGTCTGCTGACCTACAAGACCCAACTCCAGCTTCCGGTGAATCTTTCCTTCATCACTTGCTTTCCGAACAGCCCTCCGGGAACCACGGGCAGCGCCCCCATCCCTTGCGGCCAGACGGTCTCTTCGGGCACCGCTTATCCTCTCGGCCTCGCCGTCTCGGCGGATGGCAAGACTGCTTACTCCGTGCTGGACACGAACGATTCGCTCACGAAAATCGACCTGACCACGACCCCGCCAACGCAGGTTGCGGAAATTCGCGTTGGTAACGTCCCGAACAGCGTCGTGATCTCGAACGACGGCCGCACTGCCTACGTCTCCAACGAAGCCGGCCGCGTTGCTACAGAGGGCGACTTCCAGGAATACTCCAACGGCACGCCGGTCGTTGCAAACAATCCGACGGGCGCGATTGCCACCAGTACGATCTCCGTGGTGGATTTGGGTTCCTTTTCGGTGACTCATACCATCTCGTTGACAGGTCTGCACCCGATCGGCATGGCTCTCTGGGGCCAGTATCTGCTGGTTGCCGATACCTATAGCGACGTCATCTCCGTGATCGACACCGCCAGCAACGCCGAGGTGCGCAAGATCAGCCTCGGGCTTCCGATCGGAGTGCTGGGCACTGGGAACTATGGCCCGTCAATCGGAAAGCCTGGTTCGCCGGCCTACGGCGCGGCGCCGAACTCGATCGCCGTGGACGCTGTGAATAACATCGCCTACGTTGCCGATTACAACGCCAATGCGATCGCCGTTGTCGACCTCGCCGCCGGCGTATCGAAACCCGTCAAAGGCATGATCCCGGTCGGCTATGCGCCGAGCTCGGTTGTGCTGGACGCGGCGGACGGTACGTTGCTCGTCGCTAACGACAAAGGCATCGGCACCACGAACACTGACCTGACTGACAATTGCGCAACCTACTACAGCGTGTGCGGCTTCAACAGCCATCAGGACCAAGGCACCGTCAACATCGTTCCCGTTCCGGGAAGCGCAGCGCTGGCGCAGATGACAACGCAGGTTTATCAGAATAATCACTGGGACCTGCAAGCGAACATCGCGGCGGCCTCTGGCGGCAACCCGAATACCACGCCGGTTGTAATCCCGGCGAAGATTGGCGATCCGTCGCTGATCAAGCACGTGTTCGTGATCATCCGTGAAAACCGCACTTACGACCAGATGCTGGGTGACGTAGCCGCCGGCAATGGCGACGCTTCTCTGGCGGTCTTCGGCGGAATTTACTCGCCGAATGCTCACTCGCATTGTTCAGCGCTTTCCTCTTCTGGACAACTTCTATGACCCGAGCCGTCAGTCCGCCGATGGCCACAACTGGATCGTTCAGGCCATGGCCCCCTACTCCGACGACATCCAGTCGCCCGACTGGGTCCGCGACTATCCCTCCAACGGCGGCGATGCCATCGCTTACCAGACGGTAGGTAACTTGTACAACGCGGCGACGAAGGCCGGCGTCACGTTAAAGAACTACGGCGAGTACATCGAGTACAACCTGTTCAATCCTCCGGGTGGTGGGAACCAGGAGCCGAGCTGGTGCCAGTTCTATGACGACACAGTGGCGTACGAAAGTGGCCAGGAACAGCAACTGGTCTACTTCAACACCGTCTCGTCGTACTCTCCGCTGCCGGAAGTAATCAGCCACACGGTTCAGAACTATCCGCAGTTCGACCTGGGCATTCCTGACCAGTTCCGCGTGGATATCTGGAAGCAGGACTTTGCTAACGACGTCAGCTAACAATCGGGTGCCGCAGCTCGAGTTCATGTGGATCAGCTCCGACCACACCGGCGGCCCCCCGAACGCCATGGCGATGCAGGCCGATAACGACCTGGCATTGGGACGCTTTGTCGACATCATCACCCACAGCTCCATCTGGTCCTCTTCGGCGATTTTCGTCGAGGAAGACGACGCGCAGAATGGCGTTGACCACGTTGACGGCCACCGCAGCCCGGGCTATATCATCAGCCCGTACACCAACCAGAACGGCCCTGCCGAGCACACCTTCTACACGCAGGTCAACATGACGCGTACCATCGAGCAGATTCTCGGCATCACGCCCATGAATCAGTTCGACCTGTGGGCCTCTCCGATGAGCACGGTATTCACCAGCAATCCGCCGCAGGATAACTTCCAGCCTTGGTCGTATGTGCCGGCAGAATATCCGCTGACTTCAGGTACGACTTGCACGTCATCGATGGCGTCCGCCAGTAAGCCCGCGATGAAGGATAGCCCCAAAGTCGCGGCTCTGCGGTATGCCTGGCTCCAGAAGAAGGCAGAGATGTTTAAAGGCAAATACAGCAAGCCGGACTCGGAAGATCCGGACACCGTCAGCCATTACGACTGGTACGAAGCTACCGGTTTTACGCGGCCCTATCCCGGAGAGAAAACTGTTCGGTTCCCGAGCAGCTTCCACAATCCGGCTCCCACTGCCGTCGACAAAGACTAAACACACTCTAAGTACAGCAACCCTCTTCCGGACAACCGGGAGAGGGTTTTTTCATGGCTTAGAGATTGTTAGGGGGGAACTTCCCAGAGGAAGACTTTCCGTCTAACGGTGGTAGCCGGTCCGGCTTTTGAATGTACCGGCCTGGTTTCGCCAACTGCGAAATCTCGCTCCAGCAGCAGCTTCGGTTTTGTCACTTCGCTCTGACACTCAGATCACTGACAGAGGTTCATAAAAAATGTGGAATTGACAAGGGAGAGAGGCTTCTCGGCCTTTTCCAGCCACCCTGTCCGTTCCGCGTGACGTGAAGTAAGGCCCTGGATTTACCTTCTTCCGAATTTCGTCTCGACTGAACTCAGATGAGCAGGCTGCGACCTAACGGGTCATTCGCTTTCCCGCCGCCACAACCCCGGAGCGGGACGATGCGCGCCACACCCATCTTCAGCAGGCTCATCTTGGTGGCTGCCCCCGTCGGCGTTCTAGGGCTCGCGACCCTCATGCTATGGCTGTCGGGTAACTGGCGTTGGGTGGAGGGCTGGATCTTCGGCGGCTGGTGGCTATGCTTCATGTCCGGCATGGTTTTGTGGCTTCACTATAAGGATCCTGCGCTGCTGGCGGAGCGCTTGCGCAAGCCCGGCAGCGGGGGTGAATCGCGCACGGATATGGCTATCCTCATCGGACTAAAAGTCTGCTTCCTGGCTTCGATCATTGTGCCAGCGCTGGATATGCGCTTCGGTTGGACGCCCCGTCTGCCGCTGTGGAGCGAAGTTAGCGGAGGGATACTTCTCCTCGGAGGTAGTTTCTTCATGTTACGAGCGTTCGCCGACAATACGTATGCGTCACAGCTGGTGCGTATTCAGAGCGAGCGCGGTCAGCATGTCGTTGACACGGGCGTTTACGGCTTTGTTCGCCACCCGATGTATCTCGGAGGAACTCTGATGTTCATTGGTGCCCCGCTACTGCTCGGCTCGATTTGTGGCCTTCTCCTAGCTTTGGCCACAACTGGGATGCTCGTTCTGCGCATCTTTGGCGAGGAGAAGCTGCTGGCACGCGATCTGGAAGGTTATCGGGCCTATTGTGAGAAAGTGCGCTACCGCCTCATCCCACACATCTGGTGAGCACCTGTCAGTTGGCTGGTTTTCCTCACGGTGCTCCTCCTCCTTACATTTCGCTGCCGCGGAATGGACACTGTCTTGCATTATCTGGCCCGATCTGGGACTCGGCTGCGAAATTCAATCGACATTCATAATCCCTTGACACGGCTTCCTTAAGCTATTGGCGGGAGCTTTTATGTCTTATATCCTCCCGCTCGCATTGCTTGCTCTGGTACTTGTGCTGATTCTCTCGATCCCTTGGCGGCGTGGCGATCCTAATCACGCCTTCATGCTGGAACAGTGGAAGCGATTGGAAGAGGATGCACCTGCTGAGGAGATCTCCTTTCAGGAGACTCCCCGGAGCGACAACCTTGCATATCCCAAGCCAGCTTCCCGGAAGTGAGGGATCAGCAAGGCACAAGTCACAGTTTAGCCAGGACATTGCTGGCATTATGCAGATTTATTTGCGGGACGGCTGTTGGGTCGCTTCACTACGGCTAACAAATTCGATGCCTTGGGCCAATTCTTTTCGTTTGGCATGCGGCCCAGGCAAGAGAGTTCCACTAATACGTACGCAGGGCGTGTTCGGAAGGGCTCCGCAGGCGGGACATTTGAATGTAAGAGGGTCATTCATTCGGTAATTCTACGCCAAATGAATCCAAGTTGTTCTTGTCAGCTGAGGCCGAGCTGATCTGTTGAAAAGCCGTCTCGATATAGCTGGAGACGGCTCTGAACCTACGGAGCGTATGGCTGCGCCAGCAATTCAGCCTTATTCACGCCATTCTTTGCTGCCAGTTTCTTAAAGCCCATAGCACCCATCCACACATAGAGCCGGCTCCAGAGCGCAAAGGGGATAGGACTCTTCATAACAATCTTCATCGCCTCGGCCGGTACGGATAAACCTTCGGAGAGCGAGCTAGCGGCCATCTCCAAAGCCGCGATCACATTGCGAACCGGCGCTCCCTGACGTTTCGGTTCCGTGAGGGGTTGCCCTCCGATAATTCCTCCTGCAGCGAAGGCGAGACCCCCAGCCCACTTGAAACGGCTTTGGCTGGCGAACTCACGACATATCGCTAACGCGAGCGAGTTTTGGAACGTCTCAGGAAAGCCAGAGTTGACGATTGCCGCCAAACGTACGGGACGCGAAGCATCGCTCGTCATTCGGTGGGCCGCGATTACGTGCAGCGCCTTGACCATTAAATAGGGCAATGCATCGACATAAAGAGGAAACACTAACAGCACCAACCCGCAACGCTTAACTGCCGCAAGTAATTCACCTTCACCTTCTGATCGATTCAGGCTCGCGCGCAGGGTTAGCGATTCAGTCTCCCATCCCCGCCTCGCGAGGCAGGCGAGGAGATAGCTTCCCAACGCGCTGGAGGTGCTTGGCTCTTGCGTTTTCGGACTACCGATAATGAGCAAGGCTCGCTGTATGCTATCCGGTTCGACGGTTGCGTCGCCGGAGGTAACCTCGGGCATCAGCGATGCGGCCACATCACCGAAGGGCAAAGGGTCGGATCGGCTCAGGAGTACTTCGAAGCGGCGCTGAAGCGCTTCACTGCCCTCCGAGGCGAGAACGACTTCCGCCGCGTAGCTGGGAGGATGAAAATTGATCGCATTCCGTCCGGCTAGCGTCTTGAAGATATGCGCCTCTACCGGATTGGGGTTGCGCTGAACTCCCACCATCACAAGTCGTGGCGGCTTCGCATAACGCGGCGGATGATGCATTTCCCCGTGCTCCATCTGGAAGAAAGGTGAGGCCAGTTGAACGAACCGGTCCACCATCTTCTTCAGCTCCGGCGAGTAACCTCCGAAGGTCACGGGAGTGAAGAGAACGGTGACATCACTTCGAACGATAGCTTTGGCAATGTCGCGGCCAGCATCTGCTTCCACGCACAGACCGGGAGTCTTCACCCAGCAGCCAAAACAACCGAGACAGTGCGCAAGTTTCATTTCGCGCAGAGGAAAGGTAACGAGTTCAGCCCTCGCTGCCTTGAATACCTGAGACAGCACGTCCAGTACTGGAGCCAGGTCTTTGTCGCCAACTCCCGCGCCGTCGAGGATTACAACATTCTTGCCCAGCATGTGATTTCCTCGTTTGTAAGACCTCGTGTCTGCTGGAGTCAGACTAAGCGCGATTCCTCGCGCTCCGCAAGGACATGCAGCTCCTGGTCTTGTTATTTAATTTTGCGGTCGGGATGCGACTTGTTATCACCGCGCGCTACCCAGCAGGCACAAATGTCAGAGCGTTGTCGAGAGGAGGACCTGATCAGGCAAGCCGGGCAATGAGGTTCTAAATCGACAAATCAGAATTGCGGGGCTTGATGCCCACTGGTATGGTCCGGGCGGTGTTGCCTAGCATATCAATCATTGCTTGTTAGTTGAACGACGTCCGTCGTGGCCGATTCTATGGGCTGGTGGTCTGGAGCTTCGACCGGCTCGGCCGATCCCTCTATGACCTACTGCTGAAACAAGTAGATGGCTAAAGGTGTGTTGCTGATCGAATCTTGCGCGATCACAAAGATGGCGTATTTATTCTCCAGGCTTCCCACTACTGCAGCGGCAGGGAATGTTACACCGGAGATCGTGACGCTGGCCGAAGGGTAGAGGCCAGGGTTCGTCGGGTCTTGCGTGCCGAGGTCAATCGTTACGTCTTGCGCAGGAGGTAGATTCGGCTCGTCGACCGGAGAGCTTCCTCCGGTATTAGGAAAGACGCCGCCGATAATGGCAGTGGGCGTTGACGGCGACGGGCACGTCGATCCGGAACACCCGAAGGAAGCTAGCTGGGTGACAGCACCTCCGCCCTGAATTCCGGGCTCGTAGTAGAACCCGAGGTACTGCGTGGCGACAACGTCAGACGTGTTCAATGCGGCGGATGGCTGCACAACTCCAATCGCCCCGACACCGGCACCAAGAGCATTCGAAGGCACTACTCCGACGGGAGTGGCTTGCGCTGAGCCGTTGTCTTCCAGAAAGAAACCGGTTGGGCCAAATCCCATGGTCGCCGTGGCAACCGGCGGGTTCATCTGGTCTGAGGCCGCTGTGACCGCGTAGCCCGCCAAGCCGATCCCGCAAAATGCGGTCGGCATTCCAGTACCGGGATTCGCCGTCGCCGATCCCGACAGAGTGAATTGCGTGATATTGGAGATGTTCCAGGTGGTTCCGTCAGTCGTGACCTGGAAGGTACCGTACGAGGTGTCGCGATTGGGCAGCCAACTGGGCGGCGATGCTCCGCCGGGAACCGTTACATATTCATAGGTGACAGTTCCATTGATGGTGGCGCATGCATTGGCTGGGGCAAGCGGAACGACGGGCTGAAAGATGTCGCCATAGCGTATGACGGCAGCACGCCCGGACGTCTCCAACGCGAACCCGATTGTCTGGCTCGTGAGATCGTTGGGAACGGTTGTGAGGCTGAGGTCGAGAAATCCCGACGTACTTTGGAATGAACCGATGACCTGGCCGCTGAGTTGAACACCGTACAGTGTGCGATCTTCACCGTTGACCTGGTTGGCGGTGTGGTTGATCGAGGTGCTCCACAAATCTCCCGTCGTGCCGATGTAGGCGTTGATCTGGGACGGCGCGGGAGGAGGACCCAGTCCAGACTGAGTATTGCTTGATGAGCCGCTGCCGCCGCAGCCGCTGAACAGCAGCAGGGCGCTCAGCACAACGGCTGCCGCCGGCAATGTCCTCACTCCACACACTTGGTGAGCCAAGGTCCTCTCGGTATGTTTGTGCTGTTGCACTCTGCTTCTCCTCAAGATTTAGAAACTGAACTTGGCGCCCAGCTGAAGCGTGCGAGGTTGGTGGGCGTCCACCGGGTGTAGAAATGCGTTACCGATGAGACAGTTCGTGCCGCCGCCACCCGCAGCGGAATATCCCGTTGAAGCGGCGCCGTAGCAGCTGATGACGTTGCTGCCGGTGTTGCCCTTCAGGGGGTCGTAGATGTTGAACTGAGTGTGGTTGAAAATGTTGAAGGCGTCGACGCGAAATTCAATCGTCCGCTCGCCTAGAACTCTCCAGTCCCGTAGCAGGGCCATGTCGAAGTTCGTGCGGCTGGGGTTGTTCAGATAGTTTCTACCGGCGTTGCCCAACGTCAGTCCTTGCGGGGCGGCGAACTGGCCGGGGTTCTGGAGAAGCGGTCCGAAGCTGCTGGGGTTGTAAGTTTCCGGAAATTGAGAACCGCGAACGATGTCAGGATAAGAGCCGAACTGAAGCCCGTTCGCGATTCCTGCGTTGTCGAGCACGCCAATTGTGCTGGATCCTTGATTGATCACGCTGAACGGTGTCCCTGACTGAACAGTAGTCACGCCCGACCACTGCCAACCGGAAAATATGTCATGCACGAGAGCAGAGACGAACGTGTGGTCGTCCGCCTGAATCGAGGTCGTCGTGGTCTGGTTTGAATCGGTGTCCAAAGGTATAAAGACGTTCTTGTAAGCCTTGGCCAACAGTCCGAAGGGATTCCGGACGACGTATCCAAGGCTGAACAGATGGCGCTCATCGAAGTCTGAACTGGCCCGGTTCGCTGCCAGATTCTGCAAATTGACGAAAGTGGCGTCGGCCCGGTCAGAGGCATCGTCAATCGAGTGGCCGTAGCTGTATGCCGCGATGACATTTACCGGACCCTTGGTGCTGCGCACGGTCGCCTGAAATGCGTTGTAGGTGGAGTTGGCAGAGTTCTGAATCTCGTAAATCTGTCCGACCCCCGGGGCGTATTGCCGGAGCGAATTTGGGTCGACTGAAAATGTTCCTGGTAGCTCGCCAAAGCAGGCCGCCAGAAGATTTACGAATGCGGGTTGAGTACTCGAAATGGTGGTGTTTCCGACTTGAAACGCTCCGCCGTTATATGTCTGGCAGGTTGAATAAGTGATCGGCTGGCCCGAGACAAACGGGTTTTGTGCAGACGGCAATGCCGCCAACTGATTCGCGTCCCCTTCCACCGAGAGATGCGTTCCCTTGCTGCCGACATAGGCTACCGTACCGACAAAGTTGTCCGAAAGCTGCCTTTCGAAGCTGAGACTCCACTGCTGCACGTAGGGCCACTGCATCTTCGTGGGAATCGCGGTGACATTGATCGGAAACGCGCCGCCTGGAGCGCATCCCGACTGACCGCGACCGCCGTTGATGCAGGTCAGGGTGAACGGTGCATTTTGTGTCATGGTTACCACTAGCGGGGCGCTGCCGATGAGCGAGCCGGTGTTAGCTTCATAGCTGGTGCCGTGCTCGTAGAAAATTCCGTATCCCGCTCGTATGGAGTTCTTGCCCGATCCGGTCGGGTCCCAGGCAAAGCCGATACGCGGAGCGGGATTAAAGACGTGCCCTTTCATGCAGCCGCTGGGAGTGCCGTTCACTCCACATCGCACCAAGCCGTTCGTGATTGCAGGATTCAGGTTGTTAAGGTCGATGGGAATAGGTTGCAGTGTGGAACTGTTGACCAGCTGCCCAGTAGTTGGATTCACCAGCACCGTGGAAGCCACAGCTTGGCTGAACGCCTGCGCGTTCCAGTTATAAGCGTTGTTATATTTTTCGTGCCAGAGACCATACAGGCTTAGCCGCAGTCCAAGATTCAACGTGAAACGCGGGGTCAGTTTCCAGTTGTCCTGCACATAAGGCTCGACTACCGTGTAGCGGTTGTAGTACTTGCGCTGCGTGCTGTCCTGCTGGAATTTTTGTATTCCGGAGTGATTCTGCGTCTGGCCTTGAGCGTTGACCGATCCAATGAGAAAATCCGCGAATGCGTTTCCCGTCGTGAAGGGGCTGCTGACATTGTTGTAGTAGAGAATTCCCTGCACATCTCCGGTATTCGCGCCGGTCGCAGCGCTGAGTTCGTTCTGCTGTCCCAGGTACGCCTGCACTCCAATTTGCCAGGTGTGTTTGCCCGCAGCGACGCTGATGTTCTCCCGGAACTGGTAGGTGGGATTGGAGTAGACCCACGGCGTGTATCCCGTATCGACCGCGAAGCCGCTGCCTCCATACGCGGCGTTGCTGCCACCAATTACGATGCCTGGGATTTTCCCTCCAAAGCCGTTGTTGAACAATGCTCCCATCGGACATGTGCTGTAGCCGGTAGCCGGGTCCGGAGTTGTGCAAGGTGCATCGAGGACGGAAGGGCGCGAAAGGCTTTGAACGCCGAGCCCGGGCGCTGCCGACAACGTGATGGATTCCGACGTATAAGCGAAGCTGGTATCGCTCAGCATGGCGGGAGAAATCGTCCAGCTGACCTGGGCGGTGGCATCGACGCCAGGCCCAGTGAACTTATTGAGAACCGTTGGGAAACTATTCTGGGTGTAGCCGCTGCTTTGAAGGAACCCATTCCACGGTGTCGGGATCTCGGCATTCCAGCTATCGTGTATGTAGCGGCCCATCAGACGAACCTTCGAACTCAGGTCCTGATCGATTCGAACGATTTCCTCGTGCCAATTGGTCGGCAAGGATGGGGTGATGACATAACACGAGCCGGTCGTCGAATTACAGCCGGTCGTCGAGTTGGGCTGCGGTATGAGACCCGTGCCCAGGATCGATTGAGCGAAGGAAGTGAGAGGAACCGTGTTGCCTCGATAACCTACGACGGTGTTGCCGTTGCCGGTGACGTTATAGATTGGACAGTCGGGATACGCATTTCGATTGAACAGAAAGCCGCCGTTGTTGCCCACAGGTCCACTGGTCGGGCATACGTCGTTGAAGATCCCGGCTCGCTCCGCGTTGGATGGCACCGCTTGCGCGAAAGGGAACTGGGGGAGGCGAAATTTCCCGCCGTGCCTCCTCCGAAAAGAAGAAGTATGTTTTGCTGTTCTTGCGTTCATACAATCCCGGTATGTAGAACGGGCCACCGATCGTGCCTCCAAAGTCGTTTCTGCGGTACTTGGGTGTCGAGCCGATCGGGTCGAAGTAGTTTCGTGCATTGAAAACCTCGTTGCGAAGGAACTCGTACAAGTTCCCGTGGAAAGCGCTGGTGCCGGACTTCGTCGTAGCCTGGACGGTACCCGAAGCTGACTTTCCGTACATGGCTCCGTAATTCGACGTCAGGATTTTCACTTCGCTCAACGCATCAACGCTCGGGTAGACCGTCAATACGGGCTGCCCACGACTCGCATTAATGCCGGCATTCAAAACATCGCTGCCATCCACTTCAAAGCTGTTGTATTCCGTTCGTCCGCCGTTGACGCTGTATTTCGCGCTTCCCAGCGCCCCGACTTTCGCTTCGTCCTGCCCCGTCTGGTTACTGACTCCCGGTACGAGCGTGATCAGCTGAGTGAGATTTCGTCCATTCATGCCAAGGTTGGCGATATCCTTCTGCGTGATGGTTCCGGATACCTCTGCCGTATCCGTCTCCACCTGTGCCGCACCGCGTTCCTGCACCGTGACATTTGTGTTCTCGCCGGCAGGCTCGAGCGTGACGTCCAGTGAGAGCTCCTGCTTATCGCTCAATGCCAGGTTTTCGGTTCGAAAATCTCTGAAACCGGGTGCGGCAACGCTGAGGTTGTAATTCCCCGGAGCGAGGCCGCCGATTTGGTAGTTGCCTTGCGCGTCCGACGTCACGGTGAGGTTCACGCCCGACCCATTGGAGAGGGACACAGTGCTCCCAACGACAACCGCACCGCTTTTGTCGGTAACTGTTCCCCGCACAGATGCCGAGTGCTGCGGCACAGCAAAGAGGAAGCACTGCGCGAAGAGCAACGTCCAGATGCATAGAACTAAAGTTGGTAAGCCTGATGAGCGAAATATGTGTGGTTTCATCAATGGACCGTTGTTAATGCGCTTGCACACTGACGGGGGATACGGGATTACGCGATGCGACCGCAGGACTGCGTAGCTGGTCTTTCACCCACTCGAAGGAGCGACCGCCTCGCAGCACTTCGTACTGTTGGCGCTTTGTCCCGTACTCGACGACCTGAACCGAATTCGGCAATGCAGCCTTGAGCTTTCGCACGACTGTCGGTGGCGTGATCGGGTCATCCAGCACGAATTGAACCCGAACGGCTTTCGCTTGCAGGCGATCCGCCCACTGGAGAGGATCAAAGGGAGCTACGCTGGCAAGAAACTGTGGTTTGACGTAGTCGGGACGCTCGGTTTCCGGGATGATTGAGGACTTCGCCATCCAGTCCGGCCAGTCTCCCCATGGCTGCAATGCGTCCAGGGCCTGGATTCGCGGATCAATGGCGGAGGCCAGAATCGATATAGTGGCGCCCGATCCGGTTCCAAACATGCCCACCCGTTGAGCATCAAGATCGTGACGCTGATCGAGATATTGCAGCACCATCTGGACGTCATGAACCGACTCCACCAGCGCCTCAGGCATCTCGCTGATGAACCACTCGCGCATCGGACGGTCGTGATAACGATGACGGTCATGGCCGAAACAAAACCAACCGCTGCGTAGCCGTCTGCGACCAGACGCTTGCAGTATTCGTTGTCCCTGAATCGATCGGTCTCCGAGGGATAGCTGTAGAGATAGAGAACTACCGGCGCCTTCACCGCTCCCCGAGGCTTGATGATGTAGAGGTCAATGGGATCGCCGAATCGCCACTGCACCTGAATGAACTCACGGGTAAACTCCGGATAGCTGTCGGTTTCTCCGGCGACGGGTGTTGCCGGATGCAAGCTGGTTGGGACTAGAGATAGTGAATGCAGGTCTTCCTCTCCGTAGGGCGAAGGGGGCGGGGACGAAAAAGGCGAGGCGTTGCCAGACTGCGGCGCTTCTTTGGCGACCTGTTGGGCCGCTGAGAAGCTACCCGCAAGGAAGGCGATAAGAAGTACGATGAGTGCCGGGAAATTCTGCCATTTCATAGAAGGACGACCCTTAAGAGTTCGCCGGCTCGCACGGTGTAAAAGCAAGACGGTCTGAACATAAATTCAATTGGGCGGGCAGCTTCTGTAAGCCGCCCACCCAATCCAATGCTGCGGATGCTGAATCCTCTTACTGCATCTGCTGCAGGATTTCAGTACCCGTGTCGCTGAAGTAGTCCTTGTCGGTTGTGATGGTAAAGATTGCTCCGCCCATGTCGCCGCCCGCTTCCGGATGGCCGCTGATAACGCCATTCGAAGCTGCCACGCCGACCTGGTTATAGTGCGAACGGAACACGTTGAGCTGGTAACGGGAGCGAAGTCGGGAATCTGGTTCGCCTCCGTAAGGGCCGCCGAGTAAAGCTGCTGGATGCCCGAGGGCATCGGGCTTACCGTCACGATGCGCAGCAGCGACCAGATCGGATAGAGTCCGTTTTTGATGTTGCCGAAGGGGACGAGTCCAGGGCATGGTGGATTGGGACAAGACGGAAAGGAACCACCGGTGTAGCCGCCCTTGAGCGGATCGAGGCCGTCAACCATGATGTATCTCGTGGTCGTAAGCACAGGAGCAAAGTTTCCGAAACCCCAGAAGGAGTAGCCCAGTGAGTCCGGCGTCGAGCCCACTTCGCTGATCATTTCGCCGGTGCCAATCACGCGCTGGCGTGTGCCGCCAGAAGCGGAGGTCTGATTGAGAGGATTGTCCTGCGGCGGGGTTACATTGTTTTCCTGAGAGCTATTCACTTCCTTGCTGCGGACGATGTCCCACTCCATCGTGTTGTAGGTCCCCGACAGTGGCTCACGCAACATCACGTGCAACGGAAATGCAGGAAGGGTGGCGGGATTGTTGTAGAGATCACGCACCCGGGTCAGACTGCCGTTCAGCGCCCAAGCCAGAACGAAGCGAGGCACGCTGGTCAGCAGAATGTTGCCCGTGTGCCCAATCCCGAGCTGAGTGGAATTGACGAATACCACGACCGGGGCCGCGCCGGTGTTTGCGGTTGTATAGCTGAAGGTGATCGGCTGCCCGGAGATAGGATCGTTACCGCTGAGTGCAAACTGAACCGGAACCGCGTTCTTGCTGCTGAAAGCGCTCAGAATCGGCTGGCCAATCGGCGGCGGGCCGTAGCCCAGGCCCGACCGATCGTTGGTGAGGGGGTTCAATGCGCGGTTGGTAGCAAACAGCGCGTCCTCGGGACGGATGTCGGTCATGCCGGCGTTGAAAGCCGCGCCCTGCAATGCATTGAAGACTGCGGAAGGCAGCGCGACGTCAGGGCGCATCGGAGCAGGGACAAGGTCGTCACCCGACGAGCCGTTGTCGGCATCGGCGAGCACGATCGTGGCGGTCGGGACGGCAAAGAAGGCACGGACGCCCACACCCGAATCGACGCTGACGTAAGAGCAGATCTTCGTGGGGTTCGTGTCGTTGTCCCACACAATCCAGATATTGCCTTTGTTGTCGGGGATCTGGCCGCTACGGTTGTCATGAACCGCTGCGCCATTGGACTTCGACCAGTTGCGTGTACCGCAAACTGCGGGGTTCGACAACGCTGCACCGAACGCCCATGTGTTGAACTGGGCGGACGATCCGGCGCCATTGAACAGGATCGTCGGTGTGGCGTACGCATTGGCCGCCAGCATCATCGCGCACAACGATAATGCCGCGGCGAGCATGTTTACCTTTCTCATCGATTCTTCCTTTCCTCTCGAAACGGTTCGGTTAGTAGTCTGTTGTGTGGCACACGCGGTCGCATCCGAACGCGACTCTTGTGCAAAAGCTGACTTGGGAATCCAGCGCAGAGTATCGATAGACGTTGTGAAGAGGTGATAAAGCCTGAATTAATATCTTGGCGGAAACCTGCTGTGAAAATGCACTGTATTTGCGCCAACTCCCGCGTCCCTTAGTTAGCCCGACGCCGGCAACTATCCTTTGTTTACTAGGTTTACGAACGTCAGGAGTGCACAACGGACAAGTGCGCGAAATCTTGTACAGGCGTGACAGAAAGCAAGAATTTATAATCCCGTGATTTTCCTTTCATCTTCGAGTGACTTCCGGCGCATGTAATACCGGCGCTATGAGCTTCTCTCCGATTCGAGTTATCCCGCACTTCGTCAGGGGCTTGTTACTGCCGCTTTCCTTGCTCACCGCCGTGGTGCCGACATACTCGCAAACACCGGCAGACATAACCACTTCCCTGGCGCAGCAACAGACTGCGTCGCATGCCCGGGTCAGGACGGCCGGCGTTCCCCTTGCCTTCGAACCCAACCTGGGTCAAATGAATCCGTCAGTCAAGTACGCAGCTCGCACAGGGAACTCCGCGCTCCTGCTCACGGATACTCAGGTCGTGTTTATGTTGCCGAAGACCATCAACCTGCCGGCGAGCGTCAAGTCCATCGCGGCGCAGACGGCAGCACGAAAGACTGGCGGGTCGAACATCTGGAGTGCGGTGACTATGCAGTTTGCGGGTAGCCGTCCTTCGTCGGAGTTTGTGGCTTCTGCGCCGCTCTCAGGCACGAAAAACTATTTCATCGGAAAGGACAAGACTAAGTGGGCCAAGGGGGTGCCGCTATTTTCGCGAGTTGTTCACAATAATGTTTATGACAATATCGACATAGACTATCGCAGCGCCGCTGGACAACTGGAATTCGACTTCGTGCTCCATCGCGGCGCCAAGCCCCAGAACATAGCGCTGGTGTTTCAGGGTACACAGAGCATAGCTATTGCTCCCTCCGGGGACCTCATATTGAGCACGCCAGCCGGCGAGTTACAAATTCACCGCCCAGCTGCATACCAGGTCATGCCGGACGGAACGTCCAAAACCGTCTCATCCGCCTTCAAGGTCACACCCGCAGGAAGAGTACAGCTGACATTAGGAGATTACGACCCCAGCAAAGAGTTGGTGATCGACCCGGCGGTGACTTACGCAACCTACTTGGGAGGCGCTGGTCAGGACGAGGGCCTTGGAATTGCCGTGGACAGTTCGGGAAACATGTATGTTGCAGGCGCAACTGCGTCGGCCGACTTTCCCAATACAAATGGCGGGCTGGAGTACCAGGGCGGTTTGGATTCATTTGTGACCAAGTTCACTGCTCACGGTCAACTCGTCTACTCGACCTTAATGGGAGGATCGGGCGACGACGTAGCCACTGCTATTGCTGTGGCAGACCGTGGACCCAACCGTGGAGTCTTCGTCGTCGGATATACCAATTCCGATAACTTTCCAGCGTTGATCAACCAGTATTTTCTCGCCGGTATTCAAAATGCTTTTGTCTACATATTGGATATTGATCAGGGAATCTTAACTCCATCCTCCACCTATCTCGGAGGCGAACAAGTCGACGCAGGTTTGGCGATCACAGTCGATACTTTCCAAGGGTATGTTTTTGTTGCGGGCCAAACCACCTCACAGACGTTCCCCATAAGCTCACCTCTATTTAATGAGGGACAACTGAATATGGGTGCTGGACCTGCGGCATCCGATGCCTTCGTTGCAGAGCTATATCCCGATCTTTCCGGCTTCTATTTTTCTACTTATCTGGGAGGAGCAAACAACGACTTTGCCAGCGGCATCGCGCTCGACCACCCGGATAGTACTTTTCATTACATCTATGTGACGGGCGGTACAAATAGCGGAGGTTCCTCATCCCCTCCATCGTTCTACACCACTCCGGGTGTACTCCAATCCAGCTGCGGGACCGATGGTCAGTGTAACAATGGCAAGGACGATGCTTTCGTCACCGTACTCTGCACCTTTACTGCCGCTCCCTGCGATGCGCAAGGACTTCAGCCCAACTATGTGTACTCCACCTTCCTTGGCGGTAGCGGTACGGATGATGCCTACGCAATAACAGCCGATGCGAACGGAAACGCATATGTAACCGGTCGCACCCAGTCAACCGACTTCAAGACAAAAGAAGCATTCCAGGGCAGCCTCACGGGAGCACAGAATGCATTCGTCGCCAAACTGTCTCCGGATGGAACGGCCCTGCAATTCTCAACATATCTCGGAGGAAGCCAGACGGATGCGGGTTTAAGCGTCGGAATTGATAACCAGGCAAATGTTTATGTGATGGGCCGAACTACCTCGCCAGACTTCCCGCTATACACTCCCACGCAGGCAACAATCGGCGGAGGTAGCGACGGGTTTGTAATTTCGCTTGTCCCAACCGGCAATTCTCTGAATTTCTCGACTTTCATCGGCGGATCTGGAGATGAAAACGTACTCGGAGGAGCCATCGCGATCGATGCTTCTCAGAACGCTTACATAACTGGAGATACAAACTCGAGTGACTTTCCTACACAGAACCCTTATCAGGGCACGATCAAGAGCACGCAGAATTGCACCATCAACGGAGTCCAGGCGCTTTGTCCCGACGCTTATATCGCAAGACTGAACGTGCCGCCTCCCGGATTTGCCACTCTGATGGTCACCGTGGATGGCGGTCCGAGCGGCGCGCTGGGTTCGGTCAGCAGTTCCCCTGCCGGGATCGATCAGTGCTCGGACAATCCCAACGCTCCGGGCGTGTGCACCAGTAACTTCAGTACCGGGACAATCGTTACGCTCACGGCGACCCCGTTGAACGATCAGTTCGCCGGCTGGAGTGGCGATGTTCCAGATAGCTGTGGCACCAATCTCAGCTGCGAGGTTCAGATCGAGGGCAACATGAACGTCACCGCTACCTTTAATCCGGTGACGCAGTTGTACTCGTTGAGCGTGCAGGGACAAGGAATCGTTGGTTCATCCTCCGGAACCGGCACCGTGACGAGTTCGCCGGCGGGAATCAACTGCGGTACGGGCGGACAGGTGTGTCAATTCAACTTCGCCGCAGGTACGCAGGTTACGTTGGCAGCTACCGCTGATTCCGGCTCGTTCTTCTATGGTTGGGCAGAGAACCTTGCATGTTCGGGAACAGGACCTTGTACGGTCGTGATGGACTCAAATCAGACCGTCGGCTACATCTTTTTGACCAATGGTGCTCCGCCGCCATTACCCGATTTCACTCTAAAATCAAGTTCCCAGTCGCTTGGCACGATTGCGGTTGGAAGCCAAGGTGTCACGGGAATTTCCATTGTGACGCTGAACGGGTTCACCGATGTCGTGAACCTTAGTTGCTCGGTCCTGCCTGCTGATCCCGCCTCTCCATCGTGCTCTGTTGACCCCACGTCGCTGGACCTGCCGATCAATGGCGGAGGGAGCGCGACGCTTGTGATTAACACCAGCGGCCTCGTAGTGCAGAAAAGAAAGTCCGAAACGGCACTGGCGATGGTGCTCGGGTTTCCATTGCTCGCAACCTTCGTTGGCAGTATCGAACGTCGCAAGTGGCGCCTGCGGCTCTTCCTTTTAAGCTTCTTGCTCGCCGCAGTGATGTTCCAAATTGCCTGTGGCAGCAGCGGGGGAGCAAGGAGTCCGGGTGGCTTGGCGAAAGCAGGAAATTACACCGTTGTTGTGAATGCTCAGGCTATGAGTTCCCAGACTTCGCACACGATCGAAGTAGGATTCGCGGTCCAGTGACACGGCAATGGGGCGCGCGTATCAGGGAGGCGCGGTGAACACGAGTTTGTTTGCGTGCAGACTGAAACGATTGTCCGGTAGATTCGTGCCGCTTATCCAATCCAGAGGGTTCAGCGAATGAAACGAGCGATGTTGTTGGCTGTCGCGATGTTTACGATTTTAGGGTTGGCAGGATGCGGCGGCGGCGGCGCCGGCAGCGCCCCTGCCCCGAACTACGCAGGACTCAATCCCACCATTACTCTGACTCCGACGACCGTGAACTTGGCGCCAGGAGGGAAGCAGCAATTCTCCACCACGATCACCAACAGCCTCTACGACACGGTGACATGGGAGGTAAACGGAATCATAGGCGGAAACCTAATCGTTGGGATGATCGACATGAATGGTCTCTACACCGCACCCGCTGCCACACCCACTCCTGCCCAAACCACGATCACGGCAGTTCTGGATGCCGCCACCGGTTTTTCTGCCAACTCGATTGTCTCCGTCACGCCGGTGGTGTTTGCCAACTCCGCGCTGAAGGGAAACTATGTTCTCAGCCTAAAGGGAGTACGGGTCAACGGCTCAGCCTACTCACCTTTCTATGCCGTCGGCGCGATTACTGCCGACGGTAATGGCAACATCATCGCGGGCGAGGAGGACCTTAACGATACGGCGTCGGGCTACGCGCACGCAGCCGCGGTCACCGGGAGCTACACAATTGGAGCTGACGGCCGCGGAATGTTGAACCTGAACAACTCCTTCGGCAGTTTCTCCTATTCAATTGCCCTTCAGGCCCAGGGCAATGCCAGCCTGAACAAAGCCGACGACACTGTCATTACTGCTACGGGCACTCTCGAAGGGCAAGCGGCGCACGTCTCCACTCCTTCGGGTAATTACGCCTTCGGCTTTGCCGGCGGAAGCTCTAAGTGTGGTTCTCTGAATTCGATTGGCATGTTCGGACTGAATGCCGGCACCGTGAGCGGCTTACAGGACCTTAACTGCGGTGGCACGATAACGCAGAACCAGGCGCTGAACGGGTCTTACGGCAACATCGACGCACAAGGACGGGGTGCTGGTTCGTTCTCCTCAGCCACGGGTGCGTCCGATATCGTCTATTACGTAGTTTCAACCAACCGGTATCGCTTCATCTCTAGCGATAACGGAAGGCCGCTCTTCGGCAGCGCAGACCAGCAGACCAAAACGTCATTTGTCGACTCGGACTTCAGCGGCGCGTACGTGATCGCCAGCTCGGCCAGTTCGCAGAGCACCGGCTCGAACGCACTAATCGAAATCAATGCATCAGCCGGCAACGTCAACTCCGGCTATATCGATATCAATGACACCGGCACCGTGAACAGTACCACCTTGACGGGCGCGTACAGTCTGACTCCCGACGGACACATTGTTGGATCGTTCAACACTGTGTTTCTTTTGATGAACGCATACGTCAATGTAACTTTCCCGTTCAGTATGTATCTGATCTCTCCCACCGAGGCGTACTACCTCGACCTACGGACTCAGGTTCCGGTGCAAAACGACTTCGAGGGGATCACCGGCGGTGGCATAGTTTACGCCGAACCTGCTGGAGTTCCCGACACCGTGCAATGGGCCGGCAGCTACGCCATCGAAGTTGTCGGAAACTTAACGGCAAACGGCATAATCTCGCAAGGCAACAGCACCAGTATGAGCGGACAGATTTCGGCGGACGGGAGAGGAGTCCTCGCGGGCACCCTGGACAATCTAACCGACCCCCTATTTCCCGAACTGCAGGCACAGGGCTCCTACAGTGTGAGCACTCTTGTGCCAGGTCGCACGACGATCAAGATAACTACCACGAACGGTACGCACAACTATGTGGGATATGTCGTGACCGGGGGACAGGCAGCAATATTGGATACCGATAAGAGCGTCACTGCACTGGGAGGCGCGATCCTCCAGTTTTAGGGTGATGCTCATCCAACTTCGCGACTATGCGTAACGGTCCCGCAGACGGTATCGGTCCTGATTTCGAGCCTGCAATCCGGAGATCAATTTCCATCTGAGGCGGCGGCTCTCCAGCGAAAGGCCGCTCCAGCGCACGAGCCACGTGAGCGTGCGCGGCCGCGTGGCGTTGTTCGTCATTTCGCCGATGCTGGCCGAAATCTTCTGATCATCAATGTACGTCACATCTATGATCCGGTTCATTTCATCCCGCGGGAAGTAGTCTGTGGGAGGAGTTTTCGGATGAATGGCTGAGAGTCCTGAGACAGGGTTGTCCTCAATCCATTTGCTACGAACACAATAACGAAAAAAGCTGCTGATCCGTTTCTTTTTCAGTGAGTGAGGGCCGTTCTTTCGCGACTAGTCGGCGGTGACTCTGTCCTCTGGAAGCTTGCAAGCCGCTCTGTATCTGTTCGCTTATTATTCGTTCCGTACCGGATGGCTCCCAAAAACACTTTAATTTTGGGCTACACAAACCTGCACAGTGGGTTTAGCCCACTGAGCAAGCATTTTAAGATGTTTAGCTATGGTGGAGGCGGCGGGAGTTGAACCCGCGTCCGAAAATGTTGTCAGCAAAGAGCCTACATACTTAGTCACGTTCATGCGCCGGTGTTAGACGGCACTCTCGCTGGCTGCGCTCAGAGCGGACAAGAAACGCATCCAGCCAACCTGATGATCTCGCCGCGAACTCACAGATGGAGAGTCCGAAGCCAGCTCACTGTATGACGCTCTTTCTCAGCCCGTGAGCAAAGCCGAGGAGAGCGGCAACTTAATTAATTAAGCTGCGTATGCCATTTGTGGTGTGGCAATTGTGTTTTTGCACACGATTACGGATGCATGCACTCCGGTATGCCTCTTTACCGCAATCACTTCCGTCGAAGCCGTGACGCCCCCGTAGTGATGACGATCAACTTAACTCTACCAGTCGGGGCAGGGAAGTCAACCGCACTCAATTAGATGCCAATTGCCCCATTCCCGACTCAGGTAGCCATTCCTGCATCCGGAACACGCGCCAATCATCCAAACCTTTTACTTGCCTGTTAGTCTTATACGTTTACATCATGACTGAGCTGATCAGCTGCGCCCTGGATTCCTGCCCCATTTCGCGCCGTGATTGTTGCTGCCGGCGCCGTTGTTGGGAGACCCTCGCGTGATCCCCGATTGCATCTCTTTCAACGTCATTCCGCATACCACGCATCTTTTCCGCGATTATCTTTCCTACTCTCCAGCCATCCGCAAGTTTTACCCAACGCAGCCGGACGCTGCCCACGTTGCCGCGTTCGCCAAATCCGTGCAGCGCGACCCGGCACGCCAGGCCGCAGTGGCTGACGCTCTCGAGACGCAGAATCGAGCTTGGGGAGCTTCAGAGGCGACGCTACGCAACATCCAGAAATTGCGCAATGGTGCGTTCGCCGATCGTCACCGGCCAGCAGGTTGGACTGTTCGGCGGACCGCTGCTGTCATTGCTGAAGGCCGCATCGGCGCTCTCGCTGGCAAAGCAGGTGGAGGCCCTCGGCGTCGAGTGCGTGCCCATCTTCTGGATGGCCACCGAAGACCACGATCTTGCCGAGGTCAACAAGGCGCTGCTGCTGACGCAGGATCTTCAGCAGGCTCCATTCACCGCGCCGACCAGCGGTCAGGAAGGAGCGCCGGTTGCGGCGATCCGCTTTTCCGAAGGAACGAACGAACAGGTAGCGCAAGCCGCCGGGCTGCTGGGTGAATCGCTCGCTGCCGATTACCTGCGTGACAGCTACCGCGAAGGTGAGACTTTCTCCAATGCCTACGCCAGGCTCTATGCCCGCATCTTCGCCGAACATGGATTGATCCTGCTCGATCCGGCCGATGCCGAATTGCATCGCCTTGCCAAACCGCTGTTCCTCGATGCCATACGTCGCGTTGCCGAACTGGATGACGCGCTGCTGGCGCGCAACCGCGAATTGCAGGCAGGGAACTATCACGAGCAGGTGAAGGTCACGGCCGAATCGACACCGTTATTTGCGCTTGTCGAAGGAGTGCGCGTCCCCATCCATCGTTCCAACGGCGGCTTCAAGATTGGGCGCGAAAGCCTAACGAGCGACGAGCTTCTGGCTCGCATTGAGGCCCATCCGGATCAGTTCAACGCCAACGTTCTGCTGCGTCCGGTTTTGCAGGATTATTGGCTGCCCACGCTGGCGTATTTCGGCGGGCCGGCTGAGATCGCGTACTTCGCACAGCTCGGCGTTGTCTACGAAAAGCTGCTGGGCCGCATCACGCCAGTCCTGTCGCGTTTGAGCGCCACCCTCATTGAGCCGCGGATCGCCAAGCTCCTGGAAAAGTATGACGTCCAGTTGACGCAGCTCTTTCACGGTGAATACGAGCTGCGCGACTGCCTGGCGGCGGCCTCGCTGCCTCCGGAACTGAATCACGACTTCGACGCCGCGAGGGCGGCAGTACAACAGGCACTGAGTCGCGTAACGGCTTCGCTCCAGAAGCTGGATCCGACGCTGGTCGACGCCGCCGGCATTGCCAGCAGCAAAATGCAATATCAGGTGAGCCGATTGCAGAAGCGCGCTGCCGCCGCGGAGCTGCGCCGCACGGAGATTCTCAGCCGCCACGCCGCGCAGATCGAGAACTCCCTCTATCCGCACAAGACACTGCAGGAGCGCGAGATTGCCGGCATCTATTTCTATGCGAAGTATGGCCCGCCACTCATCGATCGCCTGATCGAGCTGGCAAACGCCCGCTGCCCCGAGCACAAGGTGCTGGTTCTCCGGGATTAGCGAAGGCCTTCTGTAGGGGATGCCGAAGCGTCGCACCCGCCCGATGCTATATTTGCATTTTCCATTTCACGGCTAGTTGCGATCGAAGATCCCATGGCGACAAATTCCGACGGGCACCAACTCCCGACTCCAAGCACTTCGGTCCATGACCGTAAGCTCTCCGAAATATCACGCCGTGGCTTTCTCGGCGCTGCCGGTGCGACGGTGGCTTCGCTCGTGGTGCCGTTTGCGCAGCCATCGTTCGCCGCCACCGGCATGGGCAACTCAGGTGCTCCGTTGATTGTCTTGCCCCAAGATGGCCGAGGCTTTTATTTCGAAGCGATCGACAGCGCGCAAAACGAGATTTTGATCGAGATCTGTGTGCTGGAAGATCCGCAGATTCTGCAGCACATTCAAGCCTCCCTTCAACGTGGAGTCGCGGTACGCGTTATCGTGGATTCCGGCAAATACAATGAGCTCTCTGCCGAACGAGAACATCTTGCCGAATATGTAACGTCGGCCGGCGGACTGCTTCACCTCAGCAACCCAATCTTTCCCCGCAGTTTCCCGAAGATTATTCTGATCGACTCCAGCCTGCTGATCTACGGCTCAGCCTGTCTCGATCAAACGACTTTTCTCCAGTATCGCGACTTCGGATCTTCTTCTACCGACCCTCAAATCCTGAGTGATCTTCACCAGCTCTTCGAGAACGATTGGGCCTACTCGGCGCCTCCGGGACAACAACCGCCAGCCTTCAATCCGACCTCGCCGTTTTCCGGCAATGGCTTGATTCTGTGCCCGGTCAATGGCTCTGAGCGGATCGTCGGTTTGTACCAGGGAGCCCAGCAGTCGCTGGACGTCTACACGGAATTGCTCGGCAACCCGACGCTGGAGAGCGAACTGGTGGCCGCCGTGCGGCGAGGGGTAAGGGCGCGAATGATTTCTCCCTTGCACGTGAATGGCGGCTCGATGGAGGTTCAGGATCGACAGCGCAGCGCCTTGACGGCCCTCTCCTCTTACGGAGTCGACGTGCATGTGAACGGTCGGCAGAATGTTCCGGTGCCGTACTTCCACGCCCGCGCCGCCGTGGCCGATGGCCAAACGGCGTATCTAGGCTCCATCAGCCTCGCACCCGATGACATTACCTTTAATCGCGAAATGGGACTGATCTCGCAGGACGCCACCTTCGTCCAGAAGCTGCAGTCACAATTTGACTCGGACTATACGTTGCTGACCCAACAATTCTGACGAAACCGCAGGCGGGTGCACGATGTCTCGCGGTTTTCGCGGGTTGGCCACCCGACGAGACGCTCATCCGTCAGCTCGATTGCTTAAGCGTATGGCGTCGCCACAGACTGTCTCTCCTTGCATGAACCGGCCCGATGTTCGTGGAAACAAAAACGGGCGCCCGCCGGGGCGCCCATCGTTGACTCAGAATGAAATTCCGAATATCAAATCTATCTTATGGTGCGAAGTAGCTCGAAATATCCAGGATTAACTGCGTGGCGTTGGACGCAAAGGCGTCGATCTTCCCATTCGTCGTGGGAACGATCGCCATGTTCGAGGTAATCGCCCCGTCGATTGCGTTCAGCGTGGAAGCCAGCGGCTGGGTTTCGCCGTCCGGCCACAAGGTCAGATAGCCAAACGATCCCTGTGGAACCACAGTTGCATTCAACACATAGGCTTGGGCTGTGTTGGGCGGCGAGCAAAGGCTGGTCTCCACGTTAACCGTGAGCTCTCCGACAAACGAGCCATGTCCTTGCCTGGTATCCAAAACCCGGCAAGGAGCAGTGCTGTAGAGCGAAAGCCCTCCCGCTCCCGGCGCGGCGAAGTAGCCGTTGACATCGACCACCAGATCCGTGCTACTGGAGGGAAATACCGCGATACTACCTGAGGTTCCCGCCGGCACGATCGCCGCGTTGGCCACATCTGTAGCGGTCAGGTTATTCAGGGTGGACACGAGTGGTTGCGTCTGGCCTGCAGGCCAAACCGTCAGATACTCCAGTGGGTTCCCGCTGGGATGCGGGACAACCGTGAAGTTGAACGAATACGCCTGAATAGCATGACCCTGCGGAATGCAGCTGCTCTGCAGCACAGGAAAGGTCCGCTCCGTCTGGCCGGCGAGGAACGGCCCACCCAGATTGCCGTTCGCGTTACGAGTATCGATCACCCGGCAGGGAGTGAGAGGATAGAACTGCAACGTATCCCCTGCGGGCGCGGTGAAATAGCCATTGACGTCAATGATCACGTTAGCGGTATTGCTGAGATACACATTGACCGAGCCCGACGCACCGGCAGGAACGATCGCGGCGTTCGCTTTAATACGGCCGTCCAGCGAGTTCATGGTGGAAACCGTCGGCTGCAACTCTCCGGTTGGCCAAATTGTCAGGTACCCAATCGCGGCGTGGGACGGCGGTACAAGAGTTACGTTCACCGAATAGCCGGTCGCGTTCGCCGGAATGCTGCAGTCGCCGCTCGAAAGTGGAAACGTACGATAAGTCCCGCCGGCGATTGGCGGCCCGCCAAATGTTCCGTTGGAACCGCGCGTGTCCACCACCCGGCAAGGAGCCAGAGGAACGAATTGCACGGCGTCAGCGGGAGCGCCGCCCACTACCGAAACCGTGTTGTCGTTGGAGTTGATGACATAAATCCGGTTCGTGACAGGATTTACGACCGCCGAGGCGGGTCCACCGCCGACGCCCAGCGTGCCTTTTCCATGCGTAATACCGTCGATGGTGGTAAGAGTGTTGTCGCCGTTGTTGGTGACGTAAACCTTATAGGTGTCGGGATCGACCTCAACGTCTGCCGGAGCCGTACCCACAGCCAGCGTAGTGGTGGCGAGGGTGACACCGTTGATGAAGGTGACCGTATTGTCCGTGTTATTGGTCATGTAGACTTCGTTAGCTACCGGATTGACGGCCATTCCCGTGGTACCGTGTCCAGCACTGACGACGCTGGTGGCGAGCGTGGCGCCGTCAACCACGGTAATTGTGCCAATGGTGTTGGTATTGCCGTTGGTGATGCAGCTAGGGTCGGTACCGCAAGAATTTCCAACGTAGATCTTATTGGTGACCGAATTGATAAGTATGACGCTGGGCAATTGCTCAAGAGCGACCGTATTCGTCACTGTGTTGTTGGTCCCGTCGATCACGCTCAAGGAACCGTTGACTCCGCTTCCGTCGTTAACGCAATCGTTGGGGTCGGTTGAGCAGCGGTTGACCACGTAGATTTTGTTGGTGAGCGAATCGACGGCAGCGAGAATCGGCGCGTATTGCACGGTAATCGTAGTGGTGACGGTATCCGTGGTCCCGTCAATGACGCTGACCGTATTCCCTAATCGATTTCCGTAATTGGCCACGTAGATTCGATTAGTCAGAGGATTTACGTCCACCCCGATTGGGTGTGCGCCGACGACAAGGGTCTTGATCACCTGGTTCGTCGCTCCATTGATGATCGACACTGTTCCGTCACCACGATTGGTTGCATAAAGCTTGTTCGTCACGGGATTCATCACCATGAACTGAGGATTGTTGCCGATCGGTATGTTCGTGGTTTGATTGCTGACTCCGTCGATCACGGTGATGCTTCCGGGACTACTGCACGTGGGGTCGGTGCCGCAGATGTTCTCGATGTAGATTTTATTGGTTACCGGGTTGAAGATCGGATAGTTGGGGACCTGTCCCACCGGCACTGTGGCGATTAGGGTTTGGGCAGTGGCGGGCAAAACGGCCGCTACCATAGCGAGCATGGCCAGGAGCCACATTGAACGAAGCTGATCGCGCATATCTCCTCCGCAAAACCGTGATGTCTGTTAGTCGCCTTTGAAAATGACGTGTCCTGCTTACTGACCGACAACCAGGCCCATGGCTATGGGAAAGCACAGCAGGTCGCCTCGCAGGCCAACCCAAGTGCCCCATCGCTCTATCACCTTGGAGCGAAAGCCTCGCTCAGTCGTGGTATGAAGATGGCTGCCCGCGACGATCTGAAACAAGGGGAACAAGATTTTTAATACTTGATGCGTAGCAAGCGGCCTATACTTAGCCGTCTTCGCCTCACAAAGCAAGGGACAGAGTGGGACAAAGCGTGACCATGCATGTCATTCGCCCGGAGATGGGTGACCGCCGACGGCTAGACTCGTGGAAAGAGATAGCCTCCTACTTCGGACGGGACGAGCGCACGGTCAAGCGCTGGGAGAAGGAAAAATGTCTTCCGGTGCACCGCATGCCGGAGAACTCCGGAGCGCGGGTGTTTGCCTTCACGGACGAATTGTCCCGCTGGATGAGTTGTCCGGATTCCTCGGTTTCCAGCCAAGCTTCCGAACCAACTATCCCCACCGCGCCGGCGCCCTCGGTGGACCGCACTTTGTCGCGCCCATTTCTCGCGCGCAATCCATGGATGTTGGCGGGGGTGGTCGGGATATTGGCGATCCTTAGTTCAGCTTTCCTGCTGCACCACCGACAGGCTGCGGCGGCCTCAGTAGTCAGGTTACGGCGGCGATTAGCTCGGCGGGTTCTTCGACCGCGGCCAAGGTCGATCCTGCCGCGCGTAACCTCTATCTGACCGGGCAATATTATTGGGACAAGCGCACTCCCGCAGACCTTCATCAGGCTGTGGGATATTTCGAGCAGGCAATCGATCGCGATCCGAAGTACGCCGCGGCCTATGTCGGTCTGGCGAACTGCTACAGCCTGCTGCGTGAATTCGCGGCCATGCCTTCTGACGAAGCGTTCCCGAAAGCTTTAGCCGCCGCTCGCAAAGCAGTCGAACTCGACCCCTCGTCTGCCGAAGCTCACAACGCGCTGGCGCTCGGAACCTTTTATTGGAACTGGGATGTCGCCGAGGCAGAACGTGAATTCCGTAACGCCATCAGACTCGATCCCAACTACGTCACAGCGCACCACTGGTACGCAACGTTTCTGATGGTGCTGGGACGTCTGCCCGAGGCGCTGGACCAAATCAACCTGGCACAGCAACTGGAGCCTGCATCGGCCGCCGTCCTGGCTGACAAAGCCCTCATCCTGTATCACAAGGGTGAGAAAGAGGAGGCGCTTTCGCTGCTAAAACAAGTAGCAGGCTCCCAGCCGGCTTTTTTCTCGACTCATCGATATCTGTCGTCGATCTACCTCAACGATGGCAATGCTTCCGGATATTTAGAAGAAGCTGCCGAGGCCGCAGCTCTTTCCCACGATCAACGCGAGACGGAACTTGTCCGCGAGGCCGCGAACGGCTATCGCTCGGGTGGTCAGCAGGAGATGTTGCGTAGTATTCTTCGCGTGCAAAAAAAATCGTTTGACCAGGATGGAAACGTGCCGGCCTTCGCGGTCGCCGAAGCCTATGCCCGCTTAGGCAATAGCAAAGAGGCGCTGTACTATCTCCAGATATCTTTTCATCGACATGAAGTGGAATTTCTGCCCATACGTGTGCACGAGCCCTTCTTGTTTCTTCACAGCGATCCCGCGTTCCGCCAATTGGTCGAGCAGGCCGGACTACCTCCACTACCATAACCGTTCCACGCCCGGCGTGTGCTCGCGCAGACGGCACAAAACCGCCGCATGGTGGGCACGACCTGAATTTCCTCACATTCAGTTGTTTAGCTTTCGAGCCCCTATTGAGTAGTGCGCTCCGACGCGCTTGTTTCTCTGGGTGCTGGATCATCCGCCGTCGCTACGAGCTAATACCACCTGGAGGCGGTTCGTCGCGGCTGGCGAGTCGACCAGGAACTCGCCGACGCCAACGCCCACGACTGGACTTTGGCCCTTATCTCCCACGGAGAGAAGATCTTGGCCGGACTAGCATTCGCAACTCCTGCGGAAAGGAGACTTGCGGGAAACGGGGGGAGGGGTATGAGTGAGCGGCGATCACCATCCCCAGGGAACACAGGGGAGGGACCCCTCACGACGAACTCGACCGGTGAGTCCGCGCTTAGTTTATCTGTTATATTTGCCCTTCGATTCCAGAAGAAAGCTAGGAGCGGCTCTCATGCCAAAGAGCGTTAATAAAGTCATTCTGATCGGCAATCTAGGCAAGGATCCCGAGGTCAAGTACACGCCCAGCGGCATGGCCGTGGCCCGGTTCACGCTGGCCACCAGCGATCGCGCGAAAGACAAAGAGGGCAACTGGCAGGAGCGCACGGAATGGCACAACCTGGTCGCCTTCCAGCGTACGGCCGAGATCGTATCGGAATACCTGAAGAAGGGTGGCAAGGTCTACATCGAAGGCCGGTTGCACCACGACTCCTGGGACGACAAGGAAACCGGCCAGAAGAAGTATCGGACCGAGGTCATTGTCAACGATCTGGTTCTGCTGGGCGGCCGCGATGCGGGCGAAGGCGGGGGCGGTGGAGGCGGTTATAGTCGAGGTAATAACAAATCCGCCAACAATTTCGACCAGCGCACGCCTGAACCTGAGAGCGCTTCTTCCGCAGGTGCTCCGGAGATCACCGACGAAGACATTCCGTTTTAAGCGAAATCACAGCGGAGAGATTCTTCACCACAGAGGCACAGAGACACAGAGAATTTTGAATAAAGTTTCTCTGTGCCTCAGTGTCTCTGTGGTGAATTGTTCTTTCTAACTGCTAACTGCTAATTGCTAATTGCTTCCTACTGCTGTATCGCCTGAATCGCCTTCGGATGAACCTGTTCGTTCTGGATCTGCGAGGCGTTCCAACCTCCGCCGAGCGCTTTGATCAGCGCGACTTCTGTGACCATCTGCTGTCCGAGCAATTGCGTTGACAGCCTCTGATTCGTCAGCAGCGTGCCTTGCGCGGTGATCACGTCGAGGTAAGTCGTGACTCCGCCGACATAACGGTTATTGGCGATCTCGAGCGCACGCTGCGCTGCTGCAACGGCTTCGTTCTGCGTCGTCTCAGCTTGCGAAAGCTGGTTCAAACCGGAAAGTCCGTCTTCCACCTGCTGAAACGCGACCAGCACAGTCTGCCTGTAGTTGGCGACGGTTTCGTCATACGTCTGACGCTGAAGCGCGAGGTTGGCGCGATTGCGTCCGCCCTGGAACACTGGCTCGAGCAAGTCTCCACCGAGCGACCAGATTGCGGTCGGAGCGCTGATCAGGTTCGTGATGTTGGTGCTCTGAAATCCTCCCGCTCCGGAGAGCGTCAGCTGCGGATAGAACGCCGCTTTCGCCACGCCGACGAGTGCATTCTGCTGCGCCATCTGTCGCTCAGCCATTGCGATGTCAGGGCGGCGTTCGAGTAAGTTGCTTGGAACTCCGATCGGAACGGGAATAGGACCTTCGGTCAGCGGTCGCACTGGGACCGTGAAAGTCGCGGCAGGATTTCCGGTCAGAACGGCAATCGCGTGTTCGAACTGATCGCGTTGCTGCTTCACCAGGTAAAGCTGCGCCTGTGTGGACTTGAGAATCGTCTGCTGCTGCGCGAGGTCCAGTCCTGATGCAACTCCGCCATTGTGACGGTATTCGACGAGCTGCAGACCCTTCTCCTGGATCTTGAAGGAGTTCAACACGACCTGGTATTCGGCGTCGAGCTCGCGCAGGCTGAAGTAGTCCGCTGCAAGCTCGGACGTCAGCACGAGATTGACGTTGTACATGTCAGCCGCAGTCGCCTGCAGGTTCGCGTTGTACGCTTCCAGGTTGCGCCTGATGCGGCCGAACAAGTCAGGTTCCCAGCTCATGAAGAAGGGAACTTCGTAGGTACTCTGCGTCAGCGGATTGCCGATTGTCAGCACTTCGGGACGATGTCCGGAATAGCGATTGCGCGAAGCATTGGGATCAACTGTTGCCTGCGGAAAGAACGCTGCCGAAGTCACGCGTGCCAGCGAGCGAGCTTCGTCCAGCCGATCCTTGGAGGCGAGGAGCGACTGATTCGCAGCCAGTAACTGCTTCTCGTAATCGTTGAGCTCAGGATCGTTGAAGACTTCCCACCAAGCGCCTTTGGGCAGACTGTCGTTCGGAGCCGCGACGCGCCACGGAGCTTCGGTCTTGTACGCATCGGGCGCAGGAACAGGCGCGGACGGACGCTGATAGTTCGGACCAACAGTGCATCCGGCGAGCAGAGCACAGACCATCGCCGCCGAAGCTAGAGCGAGCTTCTTCACGAGTGCGCGCCCCCTTGCTGCTGCGGCTGTTGCTGCTGCGGCTGCGGAGCTACGTTTACTTGCTGCCCGTTCTCGATCGAGTCCGAAGGATTGATGACGACGCGATCGTTCTCGTTTACCCCTCCAACGATTTCCAGCGTGTTGCCGTAGTCGCGGCCGATGGTGATGCGGCGCAGATCGATCTTGTTATCCGGGCCGACAACCGCAACCTGCGGACCTTCGCGGCGAAACAGCATCGCGTTCTGTGGGATCGTGACCTTGTGCGCGTCGATTCGTGGACGGAAGTGTACTTCGCCAAACGATCCGGGAAGCAGCCTCCCATCCTTGTTGGGAACGTCAACCTCGGTTTGCAACGTGCGGCTGGCGATGTCAATGGAATCAGCGGTGCGCGACACGACGCCGGTAAACTTCTGTCCGGGAAACTCCTGCAATGTGACTGTGGCATCAACGCCGGGATGCATCGCGGGCGCATACGCCTGGGGAACCTGAACATAGACGCGCAGAGGATCGGTGGTCGCAATGTCGAAGAGTTCCTTGCCCGCCGCTCCGTTAATGCCGGCGTTGATCAGCGCTCCGGGATCGACGAGACGTCGCGTGATGACGCCGTTAAACGGCGCGTATACACGTTTGAAGCCCTCCAATTCTTCCAGGCGTCTGACGTTGGCGTCGGCCGCAGCCAAATTTGCCATCGCCTGCTGATACCCGCTGCTTTGGGTATCGGCTTCTTCCTGCGAAACCGAATCGGTCTTGCGCAGCGACTGATAACGGTCAGCGTTGATCTTAGCCAAGTCCATCGCCGCCACGACCTGCTGCCGTGCGGCACGCGCCTGCATCAACTCCTGATCGATTTCCGGCGTGTCGATGTCGGCCAGCAGATCGCCCTTCTTTACGCGACTGCCGATGTCCTTGTACCAGCGCAAAAGATACCCGTTGGTGCGCGCGTAGATCGGCGACTCGACATAGGCCTGCAGCGTTCCGGGCAGGATTAACTCCTCATCGGGCTTCTCGGCGGTGGGATGAATGACAGCCACCGTGAGGACAGCGTCCTGCTGGGTCTCGTCAGCGAGCACATGGCTCTCGTGAACGCGGGTCAGCAGCGAAGCCGCGCCAGCGACGATGAGCAGGAGCAGGATCGTACCAATAATCATCAGCGCTTTACGCGGCGTGGCTGGCGGCAGCTTGGGCGGAGCGGTGATTTCCGGAGCGGCGTGGCCGTCGTGACCCTGCGGCGCGTCGGGGTTGCGCAACGAGCCGCCCCCATCCGAGTTGCTCTGTGGGCGATAGCCTTGCTGCTGCTCGGCTGCGGGTTTGTCGTTCCTGTCCATGTCGATAACGGTGTTCACTATTCTATGACCTTTGCGCCGCCTTCTTTTCGCGGCTGCCGTGAATCATTGCGAATACTGTGGGAACGAAGAACAGCGTCGCGACCGTTGCGAAAAGCAATCCTCCGATGACGGCCCGTCCGAGCGGCGCGTTCTGTTCACCACCTTCGCCCAGTCCCAGCGACATGGGCAACATACCGATGATCATTGCCAGGGCAGTCATCAGCACGGGCCGAATACGTGTATAGCCCGCTTCCAATGCCGCGTCGGCGGCGGCGATTCCCGCTGTCATGCGGTCCCGCGCAAACGAGACCATCAGGATGGAGTTTGCCGTCGCGACGCCCATGCACATAACCGCGCCGGTTAGCGACGGCACGTTGAGCGTGGTGTGAGTGAGCAGCAGCATCCAGCAGATGCCTGCCAGCGCACCCGGAAGCGCAGTGATGATGATGAAAGGATCGAGCCACGACTGAAAGTTCACCACGATCAGGAAGTAAACCAGCACGATGGCGCAGATCAGTCCCACTCCCAGGCCGATGAACGACGTCGTCATGGTTTCCACCTGTCCGCGAACTACCATGGTTGTGCCGCGAGGCAGATGTTCGCGGAAGGGCTTCAGCTCTTTGTCCACATCGCGTATCACGCCGCCCAGGTCGCGGCCCTGTGTACTGGCATAAACGTCGATAACCGGCTGAACGTTGTAATGCGAAACCACTGCCGCGCGATCGGATGGACTGACCTGAACCAGGTTCGCCAGAACCTGCGAACTCGGAGGTGTCCCGGCTGCCGACAGCGTGGATCCGTTGACAGGGGTGTTCATCAGGTCTTGCATCGACGTGATGCGGTACTGCGGCGACTGCACTGCCACCTGATAACTGACGCCATTAGCAGGGTTCAACCAGAAGTTCGGAGCCGTCTGGAAGCTGCCGCTCAACGACACCAGCACACTTTGTGCAACGTCGCGCGCGGTCATTCCGACTTGCGCGATACGAGTTCGCTGAATGTCGAGATGCAGCGTCGGAAGGTTCAGCAGTTGCTGTACGTGAACGTCGGCAGTGCCGGGCACAAACCTCAACCGATTCGAAATCTGTTGCGCGATCTCGTAGTTTGTCGTCATATCCGGACCCATCAATTGAATGTCGATGGGAGCAGGTAAGCCGAAATTCAGGATCTGCGTGACGATATCGGCGGGCTGGAAGAAGAACTCCACTCCTGGAAAACGGCGGGGCAGCTCTTCCCGCAACTTGCGGATGTACTCGGCGGTCGGACGATGATGCTCCTGATTCAAACCCACCAGGATTTCCGCGTCGCTGGTTCCCACCACGCCGGAGTTGCTGTACGAGAGATTAATGCCCGAGTTCGGCAGCCCAATGTTGTCGAGGATGGTGACCAGCTCTCGTTTCGGAATCTGCGTCCGCAGATAGCCTTCAACCTCGTCGCAGAGACGAGCTGTCTCCTCCACCCGCAGACCGGCGCGCCCGCGAACGTGCAGACGCATCTGTCCGGCATCGACACTGGGGAAGAAGTCCTGGCCCAGGAAGAACACAAGGAAAAGCGATACGACGCAGAAAGCGAGGAAGCAAACAGCGAACAACTTGCGATGCTCCAGCGTCGTCTCAAGCAGCTGGTAGTATCCGCCGCGGAACCGTTCGAAAGCGGCCTCGAAACGGCGCTGATAGCGGCCGAAGAAGCTCTTGGCACCCGCTTCTCGATGCTCATGCCCGCGCATGATGTACATGACCAGCGTCGGGATCAGCGTGCGCGACAGGAAATACGACGCCAGCATAGCGAAGACGACCGCTTCCGCGAGCGGTACGAAGAGATACCGGGCCACGCCGCTCAGGAAGAACATCGGGATGAACACGATACAGATCGACAGCGTGGAAACCAGGGCCGGAACGGCAATCTGCTGTGCACCATCGAGAATCGCCTGCTTCATCTCCTTGCCCATGGCGAGATTGCGCTCGATGTTTTCGATTTCTACTGTCGCATCGTCCACCAGGATTCCGACGGCAAGCGCCAGTCCACCCAGCGTCATGATGTTGATGGTCTCGCCCAGGGCGCTCAACAGCAGCACGGAGACGAAGATCGACAGCGGAATCGAGATGGAGATGACGATGGTCGGACGCCAATCGCCAAGGAACAGCAGGATCATGCACGCCGTCAGCGCGGCGGCAATCAGGCCTTCACGCAGCACGCCATTGATCGAGGCGCGCACGAACAGCGACTGGTCGAAGAGCGGCTTAACGTTGACGCCCTTGGGCAGTGCCTCCAGCGCGGTAGGCACAATGCCCTTGATGGCATTGACGATGGTGATGGTCGAGCCCTGACCGACCTTGTAAATCGACATCAGCACACCGTGAACGCCGTCCTGGCGCACGATGTTGGTTTGCGGTGCAAAGCCGTCGCGCACGTGTGCGACATCTCGCATGTAAATGGTCGCACCGTTGATCTGCTTCACGGGCAGGTCATTCAGCTCCGCGATGGTGCGCGGCGCACTGTTCATCTCAACCTGGTATTCGACCGTGCCGAGCTTGGCAGTGCCGGAGGGCGTGATGACATTCTGCGTGTTAATTGCATTCACGATGTCATTCGGCGAAAGCCCGTTGGCCTGAAGACGCGGAATGTCGAGATCCACCTGCACCTGGCGGATCTTGCCACCATAGGGATACGGCGTCGTGGCTCCAGGCACGGTCGCCAGGCTGTTGCGCAGAAAGTTTTGGCCCAAGTCGAAGAGCGTCTGGTCGGGAAGCGTGTTGCTGCTCAGGCCGAGCTGAACAATCGGGGTTGTGGACGCGGTGTATTGGATCACCAGCGGAGGAGTTGTTCCGGCGGGCAGAGTACGGAGAATCGTCTGCATCGCCGCGACGGTCTGTGCCAGTGCGGTTTGAATATTGGCCTGCGGCTGGAAGTAAATCTTGATTACGCCAACGCCATATACCGATTGCGACTCGATATGCTCGACGTTGTTAACCGTGATGTTGGTAATGCGCTCGGCGGGAGTGACGATGCGATCGGCCATCTCCTGCGGCGCGAATCCCGTGAAGTTCCAGACCACGCTGACGACAGGGATATTGATGTCGGGGAAGATGTCGACTGGTGTCCGCAGGATTACCAGCGGCATCAGAAGAATGATGACCAGCGCCATCACGATGAAGGTGTAGGGGCGCCGAAGAGCTAGAGCAACAATCCACATTGAGTTTTGTCACAACTCCGGACAACTGCAGGAAAGCCTTTACCGCTTAGTTCCTCAATATGATACGATACGGTACGTATTGGATTCAACGTGCGGTCGGTTTTATGCAGGAAATAACCAATTCCCGACAAGGTGAGTTGCTGACACATTCGGATGGAACCAAACGGCCTCCCGGCCGTCCCCGTAACGAGCGTTCCCGCCGGGCCATCATTCGCAGCACATTAAAGTTATTGCGCAAAACCACGTTCGCCGACCTGTCGATTGAGGCGATTGCGGCAGATGCGCGTGTGGGGAAAGCCACGGTGTATCGGTGGTGGTCGAGCAAAGGCGCTCTGGTGGTAGACGCATTCGTCGCCAGTATCGAAGACGAATTACACTTTCCCGACAGCGGTTCTGTGCTGCGCGATATGAACCTTCAGATGAAAGAGTTCGTCGAACTGCTCAAGTCGCCGGTCGGCCGGATCATTGCAGCCTTGATCGCTGCCGGGCAGCACGATCCTGAGCTGATGCAGGAGTTTCGATCGCGCTTTTTGCGTCTCCGCCGGCAGGAGGCGTACCAGACGTTGCAACGTGGTATTGACCGCGGCGAATTGCCGCAGGGACTCGATCTCGACCTGATTCTCGACCTTCTGTACGGTGGCGTTTACATGCGGTTCCTGATTCGTCACGATGAAATCAGCGAGCAATACGTGGACGACGTGTGCCGCGTAATTCTGAGAGGCGCGTTGGCCGGCGACGGAAAGCCGAAGCGCCGCGCCCCTTCCGTCAGCAAGAACTAAGTGGACGCGGCGTTCAGACGCTGGCCACGGATCCGCCATCTACCCGGAGATTCGTCCCTGTAATAAACGAGGCTTGTTCCGAGGCGAGGAACACCACCGCCGCAGCTACCTCTTCACTCTCACCCGGACGTTTCAATTCGATATGTGGACGGTTCGTCGCCAGAAATTGCTTCGTCAGTTCCTCTGGGGAGATCTGCTGTTCGCGCGCCATCTTTCCAAGCATGTCCGACACCAGCGGCGTCATGATGAACGCCGGTGAAACCGTGTTCACCAGGATTCCGTCCTGCGCATAGGCTTTGGAAAGGCTCTTCGTCAGGTTGTTCAACGCTGCCTTGGAAGCGTTGTAGTGCGGCATGAAGGCATCGGGCTGAGTGCCGGATTCGCTCGAGATATTGATGATCCGCCCCCACTTCTGCTTGCGCATATGCGGCAGAACGGCGCGGACGGCCCGCACTGCCGAGATCACGTTGAAGTTCAGGATCTCCAGCCAGTCTTCATCCGTGAGCTGGTCGAAGGGGGCGAAGGCGCCGACACCGCCGGCATTGTTCACCAGTACATGAACGGCTCCGAAGCGGCTCACCGTGTCGTCAACCATTCGGCTGATGTTGTGTGCCTGCATCACGTCGGCGGCAATACCAAGGGTTTCCGCGCCGAAGCGCTGGCCAATTTCAGCAGCCACGCGTTGTACTTCCGCGGCATTGCGAGCGGCGATAGCTACCTTCGCTCCCTCTGCGGCGAATGCTTCGGCGATGGCCCGCCCGATGCCTTTACTCGCACCGGTCACGAGTACGACCTTGTTCTTGAGGCCCAGTTCCATGAATGCACTCTCCTTACGCATAAGATTCGCCACGTCGCGGAAAGGTGCGGGACCAGTGACGTTGCGGGATTGGTGTTGTGCAGAGTGAGCCTTCAGATGGTAGGCTGTCGCCATGGCCGATGATCAGAACCGGCAGGAGAGCTCTGCTGCAATTTGGGCGCGCTATTCGCAGATAGCGTTCATAATCCCAGCTGCGGTGGTAATCGGCCTGTTCGTTGGGAAACTGCTGGATCACTGGCTGCATACCCGCTGGCTGTTTCTGGTCGGGATCATCATTGGCGCCATTGCGGGCTTCGTCGACGTAATCAGGACGGTCATCCGTCAAAACAAGTAAACCTTCTCTGGACTTACCATGTCCGCTCCGCACGCCAGTTCTCCCGAAGCCGAACGGTTCCTTGACCGGGCGCTTCCTCGCATCCGGCGTTACATGCTGGTGCTGGCGGCGTTGGGCCTGGTTCTCTGCTTGGTGCTCTTCCGTTGGCCCGTTGCCGCAGGTTTCGCCGTAGGCGCCGTCATCTCGTATTTCAACCAGCAATGGCTGGAACGGGCGATTGAAGCCTTGGGAGAGAGGATCACCGCGCAGGGAAGTACGGAGCGCGGCGGGATTATCGTGTTCAGAGCGTTACTGCGCTACGTCTTTATCGCGGCCGGGGCCTATGTTATATTTAATGTTTCACTTGCAGGCCTGTACGGCTTCCTGGGGGGTGTTTGCCTTCCGTTTGCCGCGGTGGCCTGCGAAGTCGTAGTTGAGATTTTCTTCACACTGCGGCACGGAACCTGATTTCCTAAACAGCTTTAGGACACGCGCTAAGACGAAGCGAATCGTGTGCGAGCTGAAATTCAGCACTACCAGATACGGTTATAGAGTCAGCATTCATGCCTGAGCAACTTTGGTTAACCGCACTCCTGAATAAGTATCTTGCCGGCCCGGCCAACACCCTACTTGGTGTATTTCATGTCCACGCCGCGTATCCGCAGGCGCCTTTCACAAACTACGTTGCCATGCAGTTGCTGGTTTTCGTGCTGCTGGTCCTGATGTTCATTGTGGTGCGGGCGCGGTTGTCGGTTGACAGCCCCGGCGCTCTGCAACACATGATGGAAGGCATCAACTCCTTCGTGAGCGACCAGAGCCACGAAGTGATTGGCCACGAGTACGAGCGCTACGTCGGTTATCTGACTACGCTGGGACTGTTCATTCTCGGCGGCTGCTTGATTGGCTTGATTCCCGGATTTGAAACGGCTACGGCCGCGCCGTCGGTGCCACTGGGTTGCGCGCTGGTGACGTGGTGCTATTACCAGATGCACGGCATCCGCCAGAACGGCTTTGCCTATATCAAGCACTTCCTGGGCCCGGTTTGGTGGCTGGCGCCGCTGATGTTCGTCATCGAAGTTTGCAGCCACCTGGCTCGAATTCTTTCGCTCACAATCCGTCTTTTCGCCAACATGTTTGCGAGCGACATGGTGACGCTCGTGTTCTTCACCCTGTTCCCGATCGCGATTCCGGTGATCTTCATGCTGCTGCATGCCGGCGTCGCGCTCATCCAGACCTACATTTTTGTACTGCTGGCGACGGTATACATCGGGGAAGCAGTGGCGCACGAGCACTAGAATGCGGCATTTGGCACTTAGCAGTTAGCACTTAGCAAAATGGGTTGGTTTGGCCAAATGCCAAGTGCCAACTGCTAAATGCAGTTCTTGCTGTCAGCGTGAGGGCGTCAGCTCGGTGAACGTCAACCACCCACTGGCAGCGATTCATAGAAGGAGAGACACAATGCGGAAAGTGATGATGATTGTATTTGCGCTGATGGCCATCATGATGGTTGCCATGCCAGCGTTCGCGCAGGATGCGGGAGCCGCCGCTTCCAACCACGGTAACTATGTTGCCATCGCTGCCGGTTTCGGCATCGCGATCGCCGCCGGCCTGGCCGGTCTGGGACAGGGCCGCGTCGGTGCCGCGGCTTGCGAAGCCATGGCCCGCAACCCTGCTGCCCGTCCCGCGATTCAGCTGGCCCTGATTCTCGGCCTCGCGTTTATCGAGTCGCTGGTGCTGTTCACGCTGGTTATTATTTTCGCCAAGGTTGTGTAGTTGTTCGCTGGTTCGAAGGAAAGGCCCCATCTGCGGATGGGGCTTTTGCTTTTGGCAGAATTGAATTGGTTAGAATCTTTTCACCACGGAGGCACGGAGACACGGAGGATTTTCATTTCTTCATCCAATCGGGGGTTGCTGGGACATTGGATTGGACGCGATGTTCTTGGTTTAAGGCATCTCAACGCTCCGTGCCTCCGTGGTGAATAGGCTTTATCCCTGCATCACACTACAATCGCAACCAATGTCCGGCATCCTCGATTACGACAATTTGACGAAAGACTATGGACGTCCCTGGTCGAAGCGGCGCGTTCGGGCGCTCGACGGTTTCACCTTGTCGCTGGAGCGCGGAGAAATCTTTGGATTCCTCGGACCGAACGGTGCAGGGAAGACGACGGCTATTCATCTTGCGCTGGGGTTCATGCGACCGTCGTCGGGGAACGGACGTTTGCTGGGCAAGCCGTTTGGCGATGCCCCTACCCGTGCGCGGGTAGGCTTCCTGGCCGAAAGCGTTGCCCTGTATCACCGCCCCGCGAATAAGCTGCTGCAGTTCTATGGCGCACTAAATGGCATGCGGCCGCAGCGCCTGCGGATGCGCGCGCGCGAGGTCTTGCAGGCTGTGGACCTGGCGCAGGAAGGCGACCGCAACGTCGCCAAATTTTCTCGTGGCATGCAACAACGCGTGGGACTGGCGCAGGCGCTGATGAACGATCCTGAACTGCTCATCCTCGACGAGCCCACATCGGCGCTTGATCCGCTGGCGCGGGTAGCCATGCGGGAGCTGTTACTGGAAGCCAATCGTGCCGGCAAGACCATCTTTCTGAGCTCGCATCTGCTGTCGGAGATTGAACTGATCTGTCATCGCGTGGCCATCCTCGACGGAGGGCGGGTGGTGAAGGTCGGCAAAACCGAAGAGCTACTGGTGTCGCGGGATCGTTACGAGATCGTGGCTCGCGGGGTTGCGCCTGATTCGTTCGAGGGGTCGCGCGCCATCGACGGTCGGGTCGAGTTTACGGTTGCAGCAGTTTCGCAGCGCGATGCGCTGGAACGCGTGTGGTCGCTGGGTGGCGAGGTGCTGAGCCTCAATCCGGTACGCCGAACTCTCGAGGAAGTTTTTGTCGAGCTGACGAACAATGGGATGGGCGCATGAGGCCAGTTACGCTAATCGCAGCGAATTTTCTGCGCGAACATCGCTGGCCGGTGCTGATTCTGTTTGCATGGATTGTGCTGACTGCGGCAGCCGCAGGCGACTTCGGCAAAAGCCGTCCGGTGAACGATGACGTCATCTTCTATTGCCAGCAGCAGGCTCTTTACATCTGCGTGTTCAGCGCATTTTTGGCTGCCGACGCCATTCACAACGAACGAAAGTCGCGGCGCATCCTGCTGGTTCTTTCAAAGGCGATCAGCCGCGGAGAATACCTGCTGGCCGTGATTCTCGGCACTTGCACCATGGCGGTGGCGTACGCGCTGGTGTTCGGACTGTGTGGCGTCTGGCTGACCGCGCGCGCCGAGCTGCCAAGTGGTCAACTGTGGTCGATGGTCATCCTGGTGATTGCCGGATCCGCTATTGCGGCCACGGCTGCGCTTTGTTTCTCCACGTTCCTCAACCCATACGTGGCGACCGCCATCACCCTGTTACTGTTCTGTGCTCCCGGTGCGATCCACGCCCAGCGGCACTCTTGGGGAATGTGGCTGCCCGGGCTGCCGATCCTCACGGAGATAATGAAGTTCAGCTTTCGACCTGATTGGGTTTTGCGTTGGGCAGCACCGATGGTTGCGATTATGCAGTCGGTGTTCTTCTGGCTGATAGCGGCAGCGGTATTCAGTCGAAGAGACCTCGCCGTCCCCGTCGAATGACCGCTGCCGTTGGCTGCTTAAGGTTGAGCCGCCGTGAAGCTCTTGAGGTTTGGTCCTGCCGAGGTTGAGGTCTGACTCTCGGCGGTGTTGCGCATCTCCCGCGCCAGCAACGCGATCTCGCTCTGAGCAACGGTGACATGGTAGCGAGCGTCATTAGGCACACCCGGATCGCGGCTCAGAAGATAAAGCAGCTGCATCAACTCCTGCAAACGGTTGTTGGCACTGTCCAGCATTTCCGCTGCTTTTACAGGCATCGCCTCTGGTGAAGTTTTGTCGCTCGTCGCGAGACGTCGGCTGACGATTTTGTCGTTACGAGTCGATATCGATTGCTCCTGGGTGAAATCGCCGTGATTGCAAACTTTAGAATTTGTGTAGTGCAGCTGATTCAAACTTCTAGCCTCATCAAAAAACATCACTACATATCCTTCCGTTGAAAAGGTCCATCCGTTCCCAAAACGAAGAGAGGAAGCGCCAATAACTTTTCGATGTGGCAGCGCAGCCCTCTGATTCGCAAGATCCTGTTAATAAAACAAGTCTGGCTAGCAGAGCCGCGAACAGTGCAGCTCGAACAGGCTCTTGGGAACCAGTACCGATTGTTCGGTTGCGGGGGAAGTGAAGAAGAGGGAAATTGCAAGGAAAGCAAAGTCAGCCAGCGATACGAGCGCCGCGATCGTCCTGACATGATGACGTCCTGGAGCGGCCGTAATCGGCAGCAACGGCAACAACGCCACGCACACGATTACCGTCAAAAGAATGAATGCGATGAATCCTTGGCGCCGTAACGTCATGGGAGCTCTGATCATGGCAAAAATCGTGAGCTGCTTCAACCCACAATCAGCCAGCTGCAGTTAAATGATTCGATGCCTACTTCATCAGGTCTTGCGCGCTTCGGAGGGTGTACTCGAGCACTCGGCCCGGCAATACGCCCAGGTAGATCGTTGCGATGAGGCTGATAGCCAGCCCAATCCCCAGCCCGGCCGGGATGCGAGCGACGGGGGCTTCGGTCCGTTCCTCCCGCATATACATATAGACGATCACGCGCAGGTAATAGTAAGCGGCGATTGCGCTGTTGATCACACCGATTATGGTGAGGCCGACGAGATTCGACTTCAGCGCGGCAGAGAAGACGTAGAACTTGGCGAAGAATCCGCCGGTGACCGGAATACCGATTAACGACAGCAGGAAGATGGTTAAAATCGCGGCCAGGATTGGAGAACGGCGGCCGAGGCCGGAGTAATCGTCGAGCGTGACGTATTTTTCGCCGGCCGAGGCGAAGTGACTGACTACGGCAAACGCTCCGACATTCATCGCCGCATAAGACGCGGTGTAGAAGATTACGGCGGAAATGCCTGTTTCTTTGGCGGCGGCAAAGGCAACCAGGATATAGCCGGCGTGGGCGATCGATGAGTAGGCCAGCAGACGCTTCACGTTCTGCTGGACGAGCGCGCCGATATTGCCCAGTGTCATCGAGAACACGGCTGACACCCATACCATCCAGAACCATCCCGGCGCACCGGTGGCAAACAGCACACGAAGCAGCACGGCGAAGGCAGCAGCTTTCGGTCCGGTGGACATCAAAGCCACGACTGGAGCAGGCGAGCCTTCGTACACATCGGGTGTCCAGATGTGGAAAGGCGCGGCCGCAACTTTGAAACCCAAGCCAACGAACATTAAGCCAACGGCGAGGTAGGCCAAAGTCGAAGGCTGTCCCTGCAAGTATTTGGCGATGCCGTACACGTTAGTCGTTCCGGTTGCGCCGAACACCAGCGCCACGCCGTAGAGGAAAAATGCGGTAGCAAACGAGCCGAGCAGGAAATACTTCAGCGAGGCTTCGGCGCTCTCTGCCGCACGGCGGCGCATGCCGGCAAGAATGTAGGTGGAGATCGATGAGATCTCGAGCGCGATAAAGATGAGAACGAGTTCGACGGCGGCAGACATCAGCATCATGCCCACGGTGCCGAATAGAATCAGCGCATAGTATTCGCCTGAACGGATACGCTGCACTTCGAGATAATCGAATGAAGTCAGGATTACGACCAGCGCAATCAGCAGGACGACGACGTGGAAGAAGACGCTGAAGGTGTCGATGCTGATGGTGTTGTAGAACGCGCTTCCGTAATAGTTCGTCTGATACGCAGTGGCGGCGAGGGCGGCCAGGGTTCCGACGACCGCGATGATGCCCAGCGGCTTCTTGGGACTGTCTTCGGGAAGAAGCGGATCCACCAGCATGCAGATGATGCCGAAGATGCTCATCACCAGCTCAGGAAGGATCCGAATGTAGTCGACGGCCGGAATCATCGTCCGATCACCTTTAGAAATGCGTCACTCATATGAATAGCGGCGCTGGACGCCGTCTGGGTCGCGCTGGAGAACTGCTTCAGCGCAGCCGATACCGAAGGATCGATGGAGTGCAGCCAGAGCATCGGGGCTACGCCCATAACTAACGCCGCGATCACCAGCGGCCACAGCGACAATTGCTCGCGCGCATCGAGGTCGCGCAGCGTCTTGTTAGCTGGGTTCGTAGTTTCTCCGTAGAAGACGCGCTGATACATCCACAGCAAGTAGCAGCCGCTCCAGATCACTCCGGTCGCGGCAATGATCCCGTAAACCTGTTTTGCCTGGAAGGCGCCACTGAGCACCAGGAACTCCCCGACAAACCCGTTCAGCAGCGGCAGGCCCACGGACGACAGCATGATGAACGCGAAGAACGTCGCGTAGATCGGCATCGGCGTCGCCAACCCGCCGTATTCGCTAATGTCGTAGGTGTGGCGGCGATCATAGATCATGCCCAGCAGCATGAAGAGCGCGCCGGTGGAGACACCGTGGTTCAGCATCTGGTAAACCGCGCCATCAACGCCCAACTGCGTGAAGCTGAAGATGCCAAGCACCACAAACCCAAGATGGCTCACCGACGTGTAGGCGATCAGGCGTTTGATGTTCGGCTGGATCATTGCGACCAGCGCGCCGTAAACTATGCCGATAATGGCCAGCACCATGATCCAAGGAGCGTTGGCTCGCGCTTGATCGGGGAAGAGTCCGACGTTGAACCGCAGCAGGCCGTAGGTTCCCATCTTCAGCAGCACGCCGGCCAGCAAGACCGAGCCGGCCGTCGGCGCCTCGACGTGGGCGTCAGGCAGCCAGGTGTGGACGGGGAAGAGAGGTACCTTTACGGCGAACGCCACGAAGAATCCAAGGAAGAGCCATATGCCGGCATGCGCGAAGCCGGAAACCTGGCCGCTCTGGATTTTGCTCTGAATCTCGACGAAGTCGAAGCTGCCGGTGTGCGCGTACAACCAGATGACGGCCGCCAGCATGAACACCGAGGCGATCATCGTGTACAGGAAGAACTTCACCGCGGCATAGATCTTGCGGCCGTGCCCATACATGCCGATGAGCAGTGCCATCGGGATCAGCGTGGCTTCCCAGAAGAAGTAGAACAGGAAGAGATCGAGCGCCATAAAGACGCCGATCATCGCCGTCTCCAGCACCAGCATCAGGACGAAGAATTCCTTCACCTGATGGTTGATCGACTTCCACGAGATCAGCACGCAGAGCGGCATCAGGAAGGTCGTCAGCACAACCAGCCATAACGAGATGCCGTCAACGCCCAGGTGGTAGTGAATGTTCGGATGCGAAATCCACGGGATGTTCTGTTCGAACTGGAACCCCGCCTGTCCACGTACGTAGTGCCACGGCAGATGCAATGAAGCGATCAGGGTGATGAGCGAAACTGCCAGGGCGAAGTAGCGGATGTCGCGATCGCGGCGCGGGATGAAGGCCAGCAGGATCGCTCCGGCCAGCGGCAGAAATGTAACAACGGTGAGGATGTTCTGGTCGAGGAAGTTCATCGCAAGCCCCTCCAGACCATGAAGGCAATCACTGCGGTCGCACCCACGGCGACCCATCCGGCGTAGGAACGAATGTTGCCCGACTGCATCCGGCGAAGCGCGTCAGACGTTTCCTGAGCACCGGCGGCACCGCCATCGACCGCGCCATCAATCAGTCCGCGATCGATGCCCTTCCAGAAGACATTCGTCGAGAGTGCGATCGAGCGGCTGAATGATGACGGCCCCGTAAAGCTCGTCAATCCTGTACTTGTCGAGCACTAATCGATACAGGCCGCCTGCTGCCTTGGCCATTCGCTCGGGCAGTTCGGGTCGCTTGTGGTAGAGGTACCAGGCAAGCAGAAACCCTATCAGAGCGACTAGAACTGAAATGCCGGTAAAGGTGAGCTCAGTGCTGGTTTCTTCATGCGCAGCGGGAGCATTCTCTGCCGTTGCCGAACCTTCGGCAGCGGCCAGAGGAGATCCGGCGGGCGCGTACGCCGAAAACACGGGCGCAAGGAAGTGGTCAAAGTGATCGGACCCGCCAAGCGCCTTCGGCACGCCAATCCATCCACCAACGAACGAAAGTATGGCGAGAATGACAAGCGGGAGCACCATGACCCATGGGCTCTCGTGGGGAGCGCCGTGTCCGTGGCTTCCGCCGGCTGCATGCGCGTCCTGGGCATCATGGATCGCACCGGTGTGTCCGGCATGCTGGGTGTCAGGATCATGTCCGTGACCGCCGGTCGCAGGATTTGGCCCGCGATACTCGCCGAAAAACGTAAGGAACCACAGCCGGAACATATAGAACGAAGTCATGCCGGCGGCGATGATGCCGATAGCCCAGAGCACGTGCTGGCCGCTGGCCCAGGTGCTCCACAGGATGGCATCTTTCGAAAAGAAGGCAGCGAACGGCGGCAGACCGGCGATGGCGATGGTGGCCGAAGTCATGCACCAGAAGGTCCATGGCATGTATTTTCGTAAGCCGCCCATATGTCGCATGTCCTGCTCCCCGCCAAGGCCGTGGATGATCGACCCGGAACAGAGGAACAGGCAGCCTTTGAAGAAGGCATGGGTCATCAGGTGGAAGATGCCTGCTCCGTAAGCCAGCACGCCGCAGCCCATGAACATGTAGCCCAGCTGCGACACGGTGGAGTAGGCCAGCACCTTCTTGATGTCGGTCTGAACCATGCCGATCGATGCGGCGAAGATCGCGGTCAGCGTTCCGATGACCGCCACTGCCAGGGAGGCGATAGGGGCGCGGCTGAAGATGGCGTTCGAGCGCGCCACCATATAAACGCCCGCGGTGACCATGGTTGCGGCATGGATCAGGGCGGAGACCGGCGTTGGACCTTCCATGGCGTCCGGCAGCCAGACGTATAGAGGAATCTGCGCAGACTTGCCGGTGGCGCCGAAGAGCATCAGCAGGCCGATGGCGGTGAGCAGACCCGCCGCTGTTTCGGGAGCGTAGGCCGATACGGCTTTGAATACCCCGGCGTATTGCAGCGTATTAAAGTGCTTGATGAGCAGGAAGAGCGCAATCAGAAATCCGAAGTCGCCGACGCGATTGGTGATGAACGCCTTCTTGCCGGCGTTGGCGGCCGACGGCTTCTTGAACCAGAATCCGATCAGCAGGTACGACGCCAGACCCACACCCTCCCATCCGACGAACATCTGGAGGTAGTTGTCGGCCAGGATCAGCATGAGCATGAAGAACATGAACAGGTTCAGATAGGCGAAGTACCGGTAGTACCCGCCCTCCTCTGCCATGTAGCCGACGGAGAAAATGTGGATGACGAACCCCACTCCGGTCACCACCAGCAGCATGACGAACGACAGTTGGTCCAGCCAGAAGCCCCAATGCACGGAGAATTCGCCCGCGGCCATCCATGTCCCGTAGGTCTCAACGTAGGGCACCTGGGTCGGCAGGGCGAGGAACTGCGCCGCGACCCACAAGGCATACGCGAACGCCGCAGCCGTCGACCCCAGGGCGATGGTGTTAACCAGCGACTTGGGAAATCGCTTGCCCAGTAAACCGTTGATTGCGGCGCCCGCCAGCGGGAGCAGCGGAATGATGTAAAGGTGCATAAGATTTCGTACTGCGTACTTTCTGTCGCTACTCGCTATTCGCTCTTCGCTTTTCGCCGGTAGGGCGAGGTTTCATCCAACGCGCTCCAACAGCGGGAAGAATCGCGTCATCTATCCTCGACTCGTCCATACTCCCAGCAGTAGCGGTTCGCTTAAGCTTCTCGTTCGTGCTTCCGGCGAAAAGCGAACTGCGAAAAGCGTTTCCTACAGCTTCAAAAGGTTCACGCGGTCGACGTTCAACGTTTCCCGCGTGCGGAATACGGCGATGATGATGGCCAATCCTACGGCGGCTTCGGCAGCCGCTACTACCATGACAAAGAAAACAAAAATGTGACCGTCCAGCGACTTCAGCTGCGCCGCAAAGGCGACGAAGGTCAGGTTCACGCCATTTAGCATCAGCTCGATCGACAGGAAGATCGTAATGATGTTGCGCTTGATGAGAAATCCGGCCACGCCACAGGCGAACAACACCGCGCTCAGGACTAAATAGTAGGAAAGAGGAACCATCAGTTCTTCCTCCGCCGCTGCCCGCTTTTTGCTGTTCGCTTTTTGCCCGAGATGCCGGCGTCGTTCTTTCCGGCGAAGAGCGAAGAGCGAAAAGCGTATAGCGTGCTGTATTGCTCCATCTACTCCTCCCTCCGCGCCAGGACCACAGCGCCCATAATGGCGATCAGGAGCAGGACCGAAGTTACCTCGAAGGGCAGCAGGTAGTTGCTGAACAGCAGCTTGCCGACCGCCTGCGGATTACCAAAGACGTCGCTGCCATTCATGATCTCGGGACCGCCGATGGCTACGCGATCCAGCCCGGTCAAGTGCGAGATAAAACCGGCCGCTATGCCCAGCCCGATAATGAGGGCCGGCACGCCCAGCAGGATGGCGACCCGGCTTCCGTGGGCTGACCGCTCTTCTGCACCAGCGTTCAGCAGCATGATGACGAAAACGAACAGCACCATGACTGCGCCGGCGTAAACAATAACCTGTACCGCAGCCACGAACTCCGCGCCCAGCAACAGGTAGATCAGCGCCAGGGAGCCCATCACCACGATCAGCGACAACGCGCTGTTGATGGGGTGCTTCTGCACCAGGAGGTTGATCGCCCCTCCTACGCACAGCGCCGCGAAAATGAAGAACAGAATGATAGCGAGCATGTCTTTTCGAGGCAGTTGGCACTTAGCATTTGGCATTTAGCCAAACCAGCGGTGCCGACTGCGAAATCCCAACGTGCCTTGGCCAACTGCTAAGTGCTAAATGCCAAGTGCTGTTTGCTGCTTCACTTTATTGCCACGATAAAAGCAGTCACGACAATATTTGCGATGGCCAGCGGCAACAAAAATTTCCAGCCAAAAGCCATGAGCTGGTCGTAGCGAAAACGCGGTAACGTGCCGCGCACCCAGATGTAGACGAAAATGAAAGCAAACACCCGCAACGCAAACCAACCGACGGGCAGGAGCGACTGGAGGATCGGCGGCCCGAACACAGGTCCCGACCATCCCCCCAGGAACATAATGGAAGCCAGACACGCTACCGTGAACATGTTGGCGTATTCGGCCATAAAGAACATGGCGAACTTCATTGAGCTGTACTCGGTGTGGTAACCGCCGACCAACTCCGTCTCCGCTTCCGCCAGATCGAAGGGTATGCGATTGGTCTCGGCGTAGGCTGCCATGATGTAAATAAAAAAGGCGACGAACTGTCCTTTGAAAACGTTCCAATGGGGAATGAAGCCGAACCAGGTACCCGACTGCGCATCCACAATGTCCCGCAAGCTGAAGCTGCCGGACAGAATCAGCACACCCACCAGCGAGAGTCCAAGCGCCAGTTCATAGCTCACCATCTGTGCCGAGGCACGGAGGCTGGCCAGCATTGAGTACTTACTGTTCGATGCCCATCCGGCAAGCGCACTGCCGTAGACTCCAATGGACGTGATACCCAGGATGATGAGCAGGCCGATGTTGACATCGGTGATCTGCAGGGGCGTCGAGATGCTGCCGATCTTGATCCATGGACCGACGGGAATGACGGCCATGGAGGTCAGCGCCGTGACCAGCGCGATTACGGGCGCCACTAAGTACAAGGGCTTGTTCGCGAAAGGAGGAGTGATGTCTTCCTTGAAGATGAACTTCAGGCCGTCGGCCAGGGGCTGCCAGATGCCGAACGGGCCTACTCGGTCCGGGCCCCAGCGGTTCTGCATGTGGGCCACGACCTTGCGTTCCAGCAACGTCGTATAGGCGACCGCGGTCAACAGAATGAAGACCGCGAGCACGATCTTCACGACGGAAATCAGGATGAACGTTCCAATGCCCATTTTTGCTATCGGCTCTCAGTCTGCAGCCGTCTTTTGACGCTTCACCGCGGTCACGCACTCGGTGCGTTGGAGTCGCAGGATCTCTCTGTGCGGTCGCGACTCCAGTTAAAATCTAAAACTCAAACCAGGAACTCGAGAGCTATTCGCCAATCCTGACCATCGGATCGTAACCGGCGGTGCTCTCCTCATCCGACGGAGCGTTATAGCGCTCATAGACGGTATTCAAGGTGTCGGAGAAACTTCCCAACGTACCTGAAGTAAACAGTGTGTCGTTCGACGGCAGAATTAACTTCGGATCGCTAGTGCCGGTTGCGCCGGTGATCTGAACCAGCTGCGTGTGCACATCCTGCCCCGCCAGCAAGCCCAGCCGCGAAATGTCATACGCCGGGACCAGCCGCTGAATTTCATCGAGCATGGCCGTGGGATCGTATGGGCTCATCTTGAACTCGAGATTGTGCTCCATCAGCCACACGGCATGGCGGTCGGCTTCGCCGGACTGCGCTCCCCGTGTCTGGCCCATGTCGGCGCGAGTACCGCCGCCGCCGAAGGGGACCAGTTTGCGCACGTCGTATCCCATCCGTAGCGCGATGCGCACGATGCACTCGAAGTCATTGCGCACGCCGAGGAATTCGCCGGCCTTCTTCAGCATCTGCACATCGCCGCAAGTGTTGGTGTAGGTGCCGGCTTTCTCGTAAGCGTTGGCGATGGGCAGGATCACGTCGGCGATCGCTGCTGTTTCGGTCAGGAACATGTCCTGCACGATGACAAAGCTCTTCGATAGAACAAACGGATCGATGTTGTAGCGAGCAACCGGATTCGAACCGACGACATAAAGCGCCTTCAGCTTGCCGTCTTTCGCCGCGTCCATCATTTGCAGCAGGTTCAGGCCGGGGGCTTTCGGGATCTCGTCGAGCCACTCTTCGTGGAATTTGGTCGCGCTGTCAACCGGAGCGTACCCCGGCAGCATGTCAGGGTAGAGCCCCATGTCGGCGGCTCCGCGAGAGTTAGCGTAGTCGCCGAGGCAAATGAACTTCGCGCCCTGCGCCAGCCCGAAATCGGCCAGAGCTTTCACATCGCCGTCCCGGAGCTCCGAGCCGAAGATGATAACCAACTCTTTCTCATTCTTCAGCGCATCGCGCATCTGCGTAAGTCCGTCGCGAGTCAGACCGTTGGCCAGGACTGAGTCGGCCGCTGCGTCTTTGCCGGCGAGGAACTGGACGAAGCCGCCCTCTGAGCCGGGGGCAATCTGCGCATACGAGGTCGCCTGCCGCTTCAGCTTGATGGAGCTCGAATTTGCGATGTAGACCTTGGCGCGGTGCAGGCGAACGTTGCTGCGAATCTGCCACGCCAGCAGTGGATGCTGGTTCGTCGGGTCGTTGCCGATCAGCAGGATCGCCGGAGCCGTCGCGACATCGCGCATAGAAGCCGTGGCATTGGGTTTTCCCGCCAGTGCCGAAGCATAGGCAGGGAAGTCCGCCGTGCGGTGATGATCGATGTTGTTGGTGCCCAGCACCAGGCGCGCAAACTTCTGCAGCAGGTAATTCTCTTCGTTGCTGGTGCGGTTCGAACCGATGACGCCGATCGCCGTCGGACCATCCGTGGTCAGGACCTGCTGGAACTTGGTGGCAATCAACTCGAACGCCTGCTCCCACGTCGCCTCGACGAACTTGCCGTCGCGCTTGATCATCGGCGACTTCAGGCGGTCGGGATTATGCGCGAAATCAAAAGCGTATCGGCCCTTCACGCAGAGGAAGTCGCCGTTGATGCCGCTCTTGTCGCGGTTATCGCCACGAACAATCTGCATGCCCGTATCGGCCCGTCGGACGCCCAGAGTCGTTTTGCAGCCGTCGCCGCAGTGCGTGCAGACGGTGCCGGTGTGCTTCATCTCCCACGGGCGGGTCTTGTAACGGTAGGCCCCCGAGGTGAGCGCGCCGACCGGGCAGATGTCGATACACATCCCGCACTCTTCGCACTCGAGGTGATCCTGATGGTTTGGCGCAATGATCGAACCGGAGCCGCGATTCTGAATGCCGAGCGCCCACACATCCATGCCTTCACCGCACGCACGAATACAGCGGTAGCACAGGATGCAACGAGGGCGGTCGAAGTAGACGACGGGCGACCACTGCTGCTCCTCGCGATGGTTCTTCAGGTCGATGAACTTCGATTCGGCAGCGCCGTACTTGAAGGTCATGTCCTGCAGTTCGCACTCGCCGCCCGCGTCACAAACCGGGCAATCCAGCGGGTGATTCGCCAGCAGCAGTTCGAGCATCGACTTGCGGGCCTGCTTGATTTTGTCGGTTTCGGTGGCGACCACCATGCCCTCGGCGACCGGCGTGGTGCACGCGGTCTGCAGCTTGGGCATCTTTTCGATTTCCACCAGGCACATGCGGCAGGCGCCCTGCAGCGACAAGTTGGGGTAGTAGCAGAAAGACGGCACCTCGATGCCCGTGCTCTTGCAGGCCTCAATGAGGAGCGTCCCCGCGGGAACGGTAAGTTTCTTGCCGTCGACAGTGAGAGTTACGTTTGACATGAATACCGCAATCTATCTTGCCGCTCTTCGCCGTTAGCCTTTCGTTGCAGAACAACATTCGCTGCGTTCTCTGGCGAAGAGCGTAAAGCGAATGGCGAACAGCGTTGTTAAACCAGCGCCGCCTCGGCCACCTTCTCATACGGACACGCTTGGCCGTTCAAGTGCGCTTCAAACTCTTCGCGGAACTTCTGCACGTAGGAGATGATGGGCATCGCCGCTGCATCTCCGAGCGGGCAGAACGTGCGTCCCAGCATGTTCTCCGCCAGGTACTTCAAGTTGTCGATGTCCTTCATTACTCCGCCGCCGGCATGCATGCGCAGCAGGGTCTTCTTCATCCAGTCCGTACCCTCGCGGCAGGGAATGCACCATCCGCAGCTTTCGTGCTGATAGAACTGGGTCACGCGGAGTGCGAACTTCACGATGCACATCTGATCGTCGATCACGATGACGCCGCCAGAGCCGAGCATCGAACCGGCCTTGAGGACAGAATCGAAGTCCATCGCGACGTCGATCTCATCGGGCTTCAGGATCTGCACCGACGAGCCGCCGGGAACCACGGCCTTCAGGTTCTTGCCCTTGATCATGCCGCCCGATACCTCGTAGATCATCTTCTTGAGGTTGTAGCCCATCGGCAGCTCGTAGACACCGGGCTTCTGCAACTCGCCGCTCATGCAGAACAGGCGGGTGCCGCCATTGCGCGGCGTGCCCAAATTGGCGAACCATTCACCGCCGCCCAAAATGATGTGAGGCACACTGGCCAGCGTCTCGGCATTATTGATGACCGTCGGCCCGCCCCAAAGTCCGACGACCGCAGGGAAGGGAGGACGGATTCGCGGAACACCGCGCTTGCCTTCCAGTGATTCCATCAGCGCCGATTCTTCACCTACTTCGTAGGCGCCCGCGCCGGAATGCACAAAGATGTCGAGGTCAACGCCCGAGCCAAAGATATTTTTGCCGATGAAGCCGCGCGCGTACGCGTCAGCCACGGCCTTTTCCATGATGGTGATCAGGTAGCGGTACTCGCCGCGCAGGTAGATGTAGCCGGTCTTGGAGCCGACGGCGAGAGCGGCGATCATCACGCCCTCAATGACAGCATGCGGGTCATGCTCGAAGATCAGGCGGTCCTTGCAGGTGCCGGGCTCGCTCTCATCGCCGTTGCAGAGCACGTACTTCGGCTTCGGCGACTGCTTCGGCACGAAGGACCATTTCATGCCGGTCGGGAATCCTGCGCCGCCGCGGCCGCGCAGGTTCGACGCCTTGACCTCGTTGATGATGGCGTCCGGGCCCATGCCGATCGCCTTCTGCAGGGCTTTGTAGCCATCAAGCTCGAGATAGCGGTCGAGATTGGTCGCGCCCATGCCAAAGCGCTTGGAGACGACCTTTACTTCATCGGGATGGGAAACTAAATAAGCCATTCGCGGAGTCGCTTTTCGCTCTTGGCTTTTCGCTTTTCGCCAGAACCGTTTCGCCTGTCTGGCGAAGAGCGAATGGCGAACCGCGAAGAGCGTCTTTACTGGTGTTGCTTCTTCCTTATGCCTTCAATCAACTCGTCGATCTTTTCCGGCGTCAGGTTCTCGTGGAAGTCGTAGTTCAGCATCATTGCCGGGGCCCATGAGCACGCCCCGATGCACTCGACTTCTTCCACCGTGAACAGGCCGTCTGGCGTCGTTCCTTTGTTGGCGACGCCCAGTTTTTTCTTGCAATGCTCCAGAATCTCTTCGCCGCCCCGAAGCAGGCAGCTCACGTTGGTGCAAACCTGGAAGTTGTACTTGCCGATCGCCTTGGTCCGCAGCATCGAGTAGTAGCTGACGACGTTGCGCACTTCCAAGTCCGACAGATCCACGCGCGACGCGATCTCGTGAATAGCTTCGTCGTTCAACGCGCCCACCTCGTCCTGGATGTACAGCAGCATCGGGACGAGCACCGAGCGCTTGGTCGGATAGTGGGTCACCATCTCCGAGAAGCGTTTTTCGAGTTGGTCAGAGAATCTCATGAATCAGCCGTTAGCACCTGGCACTTAGCATTTAGCAACATCTTCAAATCGTGAGCTTGGCTAAATGCCAAGTGCTAATTGCCAAATGCGGTTCTTACCTATCGCAATCTCCCAGCACAATATCGATGCTGCCGATGGCGGCGACCACGTCGGCGATCAGCCGGCCCTCGCACATGTTGCGCAGCGACTGCAAATTCGCAAATGAGGGCGACCGCATGTGTACGCGATACGGCTTCGCCGTGCCGTCACTCACCACGTAATAGCCCATTTCGCCACGCGGCGACTCGATGGGCATGTAGACCTCACCCTCAGGAACCGTAAAGCCTTCCGTAACAATCTTAAAGTGATAGATGAGGGCTTCCATCTGCGTCTTCATCTTCTCGCGGTCCGGCAGAACGACCTTCGGTGCGTCAGCTTTTGACGGCCCCCCGGGCATGCCTTCCAGCGCCTGCATGGCGATCTTCTGGGACTCGCGAAGCTCTGCCACACGCACCAGGTATCGAGCGTAGACATCACCCACGGTCGAGGTTGGCACGTTGAACTTGAAGTTCTCGTACCCGCTGTAAGGCAAGTCGCGGCGAAGGTCCACGTCTACGCCGCTGGCGCGAAGCGTCGGACCGGTGGCGCACAAAGCGATGGCGTCGTCCGCCGTCAGGGTCGCGACGCCCTTCAGTCGGTTCACGAAGATGGGATTGTTCGTGAGCAGGTTCTCGTACTCGTCGATGTTGGCGGGGAAGCGCGTCAGGAAGTCCTTGGCGCGATCGAACCAGCCCAGCGGCGGCTCCATGGAAACGCCGCCAATCCGGAAGTACGAGGTCATCATGCGCTGTCCGGAGACCGCTTCGAACAGGCGCAGCACGTCTTCGCGCTCGCGGAAGCAGTACAGGAACACCGTCATCGCACCGATGTCCATGGCGTGAGTGCCCAGCCAGACCAGGTGCGAGTTAATGCGCGTCAGTTCGTTCAGCAGCACGCGCAGCCACTGACCACGCGGCGGAATCTCCAGCCCCAGCAGCTTCTCGACAGCCAGGCAGTAAGCCAGGTTGTTAGTCATGGGGCAGAGATAGTCGATGCGGTCGGTCATGGGCACGACCTGCTGATAGAACTTCGCTTCGCAGGTCTTCTCGATGCCGGTGTGCAGATACCCAATGTCGGGCATGATGCGCACGATGGTTTCGCCGTCGACTTCGAGCAACAGGCGCAGAACACCGTGGGTCGAGGGATGCTGCGGACCCATGTTCAGGACCATCGTTTTATCTTGCGATGGATCCAGCACCGGGGTGGGAGTCATGTGCGCCATTAGCGGTAGCCCTCGACGGGATAATCCTTACGTAATGGATGGCCTTCCCAATCTTCCGGCATCATGATGCGCGTGAGGTTGGGATGCCCATCGAAGCGAACGCCGAACAGGTCGAAGACTTCGCGCTCGAAGAAATTCGCACCCGGCCAGATCGAGGTAAGCGAATCGATGTTTGCATCTTCGCCGGAGAGCTGAACCTTGAGCCGCAGGTATTTCTTGTTGACCGTCGAGAACAGGTGATAAACGACCTCGAAGCGCGGCTCTTTGGGATACCAGTCAACGCAGGTGAGGTCGGCGAGCGCGTTGTATTGCAGCTGCGAATTGCTCCTCAGCGCCTGACAAGCATCGCGCAAAGCGACGCGATCGAGCCAGATGGTCAGCTCCTTGCGGTCGAACCTGGCTCCGGTGACTGCGTCAGGGCGCAACGCGAGCAGGGCCGCGACCTCCGGTCGATCCTTCAGTTGCTCCATGTCGGTGATAGCCGGCTCGAGTGCCATCGCTAAATCTTCTCCGCCTTGCCCTGCTTGTTCCAGTCGAGTACGCCCTTATGCCAGACGTACCAGAGACCCGCGAGCACGATCCCGATGTAGACCAGCATCTCCCAGAACCAGAACATCCCCATCCCGGCCGCCTTCAGCGGCTTTTCCACGATTGCCCACGGGTACAGGAACACCGCTTCCACGTCGAACAGGATGAACAGCATCGCGACCAGATAGAACTTCACGGTAAAGCGCTGGCGAGCGTTGCCGACAGGTTCCATGCCGCACTCGTAGGGAGACATCTTGGCCGGATTGTATTTGTGCTGTCCGATGAAGTAGGACAGGGTGACCATCGCGCAGGCGATGACCCCGGCGACGAGGATGTGGATCAGCAGCGGCAGATAGCGTGCGAAGTAAAAGTCCGGCATGATCAGCTGATACTAGGAAAGCTGGTACAAGTACAGGTAAACATTCGAGTTTAGATTTCGATGGCGGTGATGTCAACCGCGTAGAGGGCAGGATTCATCAGGGTTTCACACGATGTGCATTTCTTGTTCGAAGTCTCCCGCTACTCGCCGCCGTTGCGGGCGTTCAGAGCTCGCGAACCTGAGCTGTACGGGTCTGAAAATTTCGCGTCAAAGTTGGAACTTGTGCCTAGCCGCCTCCCACAAAGTGAACGATCTCCAGTTGATCGCCGTCTTTGAGAGCTGTCTCTGCCCATTGTGTGCGCGACACGATGTCGCGATTCAGTTCAGCAGCAACGCGATCACCCTTCATGCCGAGTTGCTCGATCAGGTCGGCGAGCGTGAGATGATCGTCGAAAGACTGTTCTTTGCCGTTGATGGTCAGGCGCATGAAGACAGTGTCCGGTTTCACGTTTGAAGTTGCAAGTGTGAGCCTCGCTCCCTCCCACCAAACTGCAGTAGAATGCGTAACGTTTAACGCGACAGAGCACACGCATGCTTTTCCTCACCCGCAAACCGTCGCAGCCACTTTCTGATTTCGTCGATGTGCTCTGGTTGTACGAGGGCTACGAGGTTTCGCATGAGAAAGAGCGGTTGATGCCGGACGGCTCCGTCGAACTGGTCATCAACCTGGCTGAGGATTGTATTCGGAATTACGATTCGCGCGATCCCGAGAAGTTCGAAACCATTCCGGGCTGCGTCGTCTCCGGCCCTCGCTCTGAGTTCTTCGTGATCGATACCGCTGGCGAAGCTGCGGTCGCCGGGGTTCATTTCAAACCCGGCGGTGCGTTTCCGTTTTTCCGAGTGCCGCCGGCTGAGATGGCTGATCAGTCCATAGCTCTCGAAAACTTGTGGGGACCGGCATCTGGCTCGCTGCGGGAGAGAGTTCTTGGTGCGAAAACGCCCGCAGACAGGCTGCGCACGCTAGAGCAGTGTCTGCTGGAGCAACTCGCGCGGCCACTGGAACGCCATCCCGCCGTCAACTTTGCTTTACAGCGGCTTGCGGCTACATGTCCACCAGGCATCGGCTGGATTGTGAATCAGGTCGGCTACAGCCAGCGTCACTTTATCGAATTGTTCTCGGATGAAGTCGGACTCACGCCGAAACTGTTCTCGCGTGTGCGGCGTTTTCAGCAGGTGATTCGGGCGGCTCACGGGCGCGATGAAGTTGACTGGGCGCAGATGGCGCTCGATTGCGGCTACTACGATCAGGCTCACTTCGTGCACGACTTCCAATCGTTCGCCGGCATCACTCCTTCCGAGTACCTGACGCGAAAAACTCCGCACGTGAATCACGTGCCCATGGACTAGGGTCAGATTTTTACAAGACGTTCCATGGTGGGGCGCGTCACTATTTCATCTAGCTCAGATCCAGCGTGGCTGGACAATGCGATCCCAATTCTCGGAGGAGCCGAAATTTATGGCAGTCAAACCAATTCCTGACGGCTATTCAACCGTCACCCCTTATCTCACGGTTGATGATCCCGCACCGGTCATCGATTTCCTGAAGAAGACGTTTGGTGCGCAAGAGGCCTTTGCTATGCGCGACGAAAAAGGCAACATCGGCCACGCTGAGGTCAAAGTCGGCACGTCGATGTTGATGCTGGGCAGGGCACACGATCAGTGGAAGACGCGGCCGGGAAATTTCTATGTCTACGTCGAAGACTGCGACGCGATCTATCAGAAAGCACTCGACGCCGGAGCAACTTCCATCAGTAAGCCGGAAACGCAGTTTTATGGCGACCGTCACGGCGGTGTGACCGATTCGCAAGGCAATAACTGGTGGATCGCGACCCACGTCGAGGACATCAATCCGGACGACATGACAAGGCGCGCGGAAGAGCACCAGAAGAAGCAGGCGGCCACGTCGCCAAAATAGCTTCGAAACACGAGAGCGCCTCGCTGGCGAATTCGGGCCAGGCGCTCTCGACTGCGGCTTGAGACCCGGGATATAATTTTCTTTTACCCGCACTGTTTCGGCGAAATCCGAAGCGGGCGTATCGCTGTGCCCTTCGGGCTGGCGGCTGTTGGCACTTATCCCAAGTCATTCAAGATCCGAGGTTCTCGCATGTCAGGCCACTCAAAATGGGCAACAATTAAGCACAAGAAGGGCGCGCTGGATGCCAAGCGCGGCAAGATCTTCACTCGGCTAATAAAAGAAATCACCATCGCGGCTAAGAGCGGTGGCGATGTCGAGAAGAACCCTCGTCTGCGCACGGCGGTGGCGGCGGCTAAGGCGGAAAACATGCCGGCCGACAACATCAAGCGTGCGATCCAGCGTGGCACCGGCGAACTGCCTGGCGTTGCCTACGAAGAGATCACATTCGAAGGCTACGGTCCGGGCGGCGTGGCGATCCTGGTGGAAGTCTCAACCGACAACCGCAACCGCACCGTGAGCGAGATCCGGCATGCCTTCTCCAAGAACGGCGGGAACATGGGCGAAGCCGGCTCGGTGGCGTGGATGTTCCACAAGAAGGGCGACATCGTTATCCCCAAATCGGCGGCTAAAGAAGACGACCTGATGAACCTGGTACTGGAAGCCGGCGCTGACGACTTGAAGGACGACGGCGACAATTGGGAGATCCTCACCGATCCTTCGGTCTATGAGGCGGTGCTCGAGGCGGTGAAGGGTGCCGGTATCACGCCCGAGGTGGCCGAGGTTGGAATGGTGCCGCAGAATTACACCAAGCTCGAAGGTCACCAGGCCAACACCATGATCCGGTTGCTGGAAGCGCTGGAAGACGGAGATGACGTCCAGCATGTTTACTCCAACTTCGACTTCGATGAGAAACAGCTGGAAGAGGTAGCGGGGTAAGAGGCTGTGGGCTCTGAGCCATGAGCTTTGAGCTAAAGCAGGTTTGTGAAACGGCCGCCATCTTGGCGGTCGTTTTGTTTTGTGCGCGATGGAGATTCATACTGCTTTGGAAGCCGCTCCCTTCGCCGCGGCCGCACATCCCAAGTCCTCGTTATACTGAGAGCATCATAAGTTGTGAGGGTTTGCCTGATGGCTACGATTGCCGATACTTCCACCGTTCTCAAAGAAATTTCGATCCATCCCCCCAAGCGCCTGCTGTACGGCCCGGGTCCCGGACAGGTTCATCCGCGTGTTTACCAGGCCATGGCGCAGCCCATCGTCGGCCATCTCGATCCCTATTTCTTCGAGATTTCGACGAACATTCAGCGTCTTCTGCGCCAGGTGTTTGGTACCACGAACGAGATGACCTTTGTAATCTCCGCCACCGGCAGCGGCGGCATGGAGACGGCCATCAGCAACTTCGTCGAACCCGGAACGAAGGTCGCGTCATTCGCCAACGGCTTTTTCTGCGACCGACAAGCCGACATGGCGCGCCGGCAGGGCGGGGAAGTCGTGCGCCTGGAGAAGCCATGGGGAGAGGTCTTCAACGCCGACGAGGCAGCGGAGTTCATTCGTCGCGAGAAGCCCCAGGTTGTCATGTATGTGCAGGCCGAGACGTCGGCGGGTGCCTATCAGCGTGGCGAAGACATCTGCAAAGCGGCACACGAAATCGGCGCGCTGGTGATTGCCGACTGCGTGACATCGCTGGGAGCGATGCCGGTTGAGGTCGACAAGACGGGTATTGACATCGCGTACAGCTGCTCGCAGAAGGGAATGAGCTGTCCTCCGGGGCTCTCGCCGATTACGGTTTCTCCGCGTGCGCTCGATTGGCTGAAGACTCGTAAGACGCCGAACCACTCGTGGTACTTCGATATCCGGCTCGTCGCCGACTATCTCACCGGCTCTCGCCGTTATCACCACACTGCTTCAGCCACCATGTTTTACGCGCTGCACGAGGGTCTGACGCTGATCGAAGAAGAAGGCCTGGAGAATCGGTGGAAACGCCATCACAAATCACACCTTGAGTTAGTGCAGAAGCTCGAGGCGTTCGGACTCGGCATGCTGGTTCCTGAGGAGCATCGCATCTGGAACATCAACACGCCGAAAGTGCCGCCGGGAGTGGACGATGCGAAGGTGCGCACTACTCTGCTCAACGATTACGGAATCGAGATTGCCGGGGGCTTCGGTCCCCTAGCCGGAAAAATTTTCCGCATTGGGCTGATGGGACCGCTGGCGACCAGTGACAGCGTAAGCAAATTCGTCGACTCCTTCGCCACGGCGCTCAGGTCGGCAGGCTATACGGGCTGAGAGGATGCCCACCCTCTCGCCAACAACAGGCGAGAAAGGATGGGACACCCGGAGTTTGGGAAGGAAGAGGCGCGCGCTTTGACGCTTCAGGCTACGCGGCGCTCGAAGTTCCGACTACTTCTGCGGCACCGGCGGAGGAACGATCGTTGCCAGCCGGGCATCCTTCCTTACCGAGGAGAAATCCTCTTCCTTGTAAACGTTGTTCAACTCCGAATAGCCGTCCTCCTTCGCTTTCTCCAGGCACACCAGGCAGCGGTCGACCTGGCCGAGCTTGGCGTAGATTCGGGCCATCATAAAGTTCTGCGCAGCTTGCTGATCGCGATCGGAAAGCATCGCCGACAGAGCACTGTTCGAACTATGCGTCAGGGCATCAGGATCAAGCTGCAGAGCGCGAGTGTATTGCGCCATGGCTAAATCCATTTGATTTTGCGCGAAGTATGCGATGCCCAGATTGACGTGGAAATTCGGCCGGATATCGTCAAGCGCGATCGCCTTGCTGAAGTATTTAACGGCAGCCGGATACTTCTTCTCCATGTAGGCGACCACACCCAGGTCGTTCCAGGCTTCGGGATAGTTGCGCTTGTACCTGGTCGCCTTGGTGAAATCGTCTTTGGCTCCTGCATACGCGCCATTCGACAACTCGGCCAGTCCGCGCTTGTTGTAAAGCTTCGCATTCTTTTTGTCGGTCCGCAGCGCTTCGGTGTAATACCTGATCGCCGGATCGTAGTCCTTCTGAAGCCGGCAAAGGTCGCCCGCTTTTTCAAGGTCGACCGCGGTCATTGATTGCATGGTGCTGGCCTGTGCGGGAGCGCAGGGTGCGGTCTGCGCTGCCATCCCCAGGCTTGCCATCAGGATGAAGGAAAGGACAAGAGCTCTCATGATGTCGCTCCATCGCGCCTTTCTCCGGCGCGATTCGTCGGACAAGGCGGGTTCCGCTGTGTTCTGGATGCCAAGTGCGTGGGGAGGCACGCCGAACGACCACAGCTGTCGCCGGCGACCAAACACCCTCACCTTCCTGTCTACCTCGTTAGGCGGCGGGCGTCGGTGACCTTCGGCACGGAAGCGGCACCTTCCTGTCTGGACGTTCCAAAACGGGAATGCGGCACCCAAAATAAAAACCCGCCCCGGCAGGGCGGGAAATAGTGAAACGCGCATTCGTCGAGCTACGCGGTTCCCAGCCTTTTGAGCACGCTCTCGCGGAAGCCGCGGCTGAGCGTCAGCTTGGTGCCGTCGCGAAGCAGGATCGCATAGTCCCCGTATAACGAGGGGCGGAGCGTCTTGATGCGGTCGACATTCACCAGCGTGGAGCGATGCACGCGCAGGAACTGCCGTTCTCCCAGGCGCGACTCCAGCGAGGTGATGGTCTCGCGCAGGATGTGCGTGTTCTGCCCAACATGCAGGCAGACGTAATTACCCGCCGATTCCGCCCAGTCGATCTCGCCTGGCTTCAGACAGACAATCTCGCCGTCGGCCTTGATGACGATACGCTGCGGGGCATTCTTCCGGGAGTCGATTTCCGAGAGCAGGCTGAGCACGCGCTGCTGGAACATTCCTTCCGACGGATGCTGTAACTGCTTACGCGCATGCTCCAGCGCCTCCGACAGACGCTCCTTCACCACCGGCTTCAGCAGGTAGTCGAGAGCGTGGACCTCGAAGGCCTTCATCGCGTAGCGATCGTAAGCAGTAACGAAAATGGTGAGTGGCATGTGATCGTTACGCAAGGCCGACACAACGCCAAATCCGTCCGTCTCCGGCATCTGGATGTCGAGGAAGACAAGGTCGGGACGTTCGCGTTTGATGGTCGAAATCGCCGATTTGCCATCACCACACTCGGCAACGATCTCGATATCGGGTTCTTCTTCCAGCAGACTGCGCAGGCGCTCGCGGGCTAAGGATTCATCGTCGCTAAGCAACACTCGAATGGGCATGACTGGTGCTGACCTCCTCGGAATAAGTGCGGAACGGAATGTGGATTTTCACGATGCAGCCTCCGCCAGGAGCATCCTCCAGGGTCAAGCGATGATCGCGGTTGTAAAGCTGCTTCAGACGCGCACGCGTATTTTGCAGGCCAACGCCTTCGGGCGGTACGACTCCGCCGAAGCAGGTGAGGCCCAGCCCGTCGTCGGAGATCTCCATCCACAGCTCGTCGAAGACCTGGCGGACGGTGATGCGAATGTGGCCGGGAGCCCGTCGTGGACCAATGCCGTGGCGTATTGCGTTTTCGACGAGGGGCTGCAGGATCATGTTGGGCACAAGCGCAGACAGGGTGTTGGGCGCGATATCCATTTCGGCCTGCAGGCGATCCTGAAAGCGAGTCTGCTGGATGTCGATGTACTTCTGCAGCATCGTCAATTCGCGGCTCAGCGAAACTTCGTGAACCCCCATCCCGTCGAGCGAGAACCGCAGAAGGTCGGCGAGCTGCAACGTCATGTGCTCGGCCGCAGGACCGTCGTTGCGAGCCAAAGCGGCGATCGAGTTCAGTGTGTTGAAGAGGAAATGCGGTTCCAGCTGGGTCTTCAGCATTTCCAGCTGGGCGTGCGCGAGCTGGGCTTCCAGCTGTGACGATTGCAGTTCACGCTCGCGATATTTGCGGTAGTAATCGATCGCCTGGGTGATCAGCAGAATGTACCAGTAACGCTGAAAGTCCATGAACACGCGTGCCAGTACGTGCGCCATGAAGGGAACATGCGCTTCCGGGGTCCAGGTGACGAAGGGCTCCAGCCACACAATCGTCAGACCACCTGCAAACGTGAACAGGATGCAGCATGCCAGGTGCAGGGGAAGCATTCGCGCCCAGTTGCCGCGTTCGAAGGTGAACCGCCGTGACAGGGCATAGATTGGCGGCGTCAGCAGCGACCACACGAACGATACCGTGATGTTCCAGGTGAGTAGCTGAGCCCAGCTCTCAGGATTCCCCATGGACGCGGCGTAGACATGTGCACCAGCGGCGCTGAGGAAGGCGAGAACGGTCCAGAGCACGAAGCCTATGGCCCAGACGCGCGCCCAGCGCTTGATAATTTTTGGCAGGCGGCCCGAACCGAGAGTGTCTTCTGAAAACCCGATCCCCGCCGGAGAACCCAAACCTTCAATCATTCGAAGTACCTGAATTCTGCGCTCAAACCGAGACGCAGAGAGACGAGCTGCACCCAACACGGTGATAGACGAAATCTGTCGCGATTTGTTTCCGGAAAATGAATGCTGCCGTGTCAAAATCGTTAAAAGACTTATGATCATTGTGGTTCACACGCATCGTATGTCCGGATGTGGACATTCAGAACAGCACCAAGACTCGGAACCTTATGCATGAACTCGGCATCGCCGCCTCGATTCTCGATTGCGTGCAGAAGGAAGCCGAACGCCATCCCGGGGTGCATATCTCGAAGGTCGGCGTTAAAGTGGGAGAGCTAGCTGGCCTTGATCGCGATGCGCTGCAATTCGGCTTCGAAGTCCTGGTGAAGGACACAGAATTTGAGCCGCTGGAACTGGAAGTGGAGAGCGTGCCGCGGGTGCAGCGTTGCTCGAAATGCGAATACGACTTTCGCATGACCGAATTCGATCCGCGATGTCCGTTGTGCGGCGATTTCGGAACCCAGTGTGTCAGCGGAGAAGAACTCGACATTGCGTACATGGAAGTGAATGAATGAATCGCATCGCGGTAGAGAAGAAAGTTCTCAACGAAAATCAGATTCTGGCCGAGCAGTTGCGTGAACGTTATCGCCAGAACAATGTGTTGTGCGTGAATCTCATCAGCTCTCCGGGCTCGGGCAAGACGGCGCTGCTGGAACGCACGCTGGACCGCATGGACAAAGACGCGCGCGTCGCCGTGCTGACGGGTGATTTGCAGACGGAGAACGATGCGAAACGGCTGGCGAAGTTCGGATTTCCGGTGAAGCAGATTACGACCGGAGGCACGTGTCATCTCGACGCGAAGATGATCGAGCGGCACTTGGCCGATTGGAAGTTGGAGGATTTGGATCTGCTGATCGTCGAGAACGTCGGCAATCTTGTGTGTCCGTCAAGCTATGACCTGGGAGAGGATGCGAAGATCGTGCTGCTCAGCACGACCGAAGGCGAGGACAAGCCGCTGAAGTATCCGTCGATCTTCTTCAAATCGGCGTTAATGCTGCTGACCAAAATTGACCTGCTGCCGTACGTGCCGTTCGATGCCGAGTTGGCGAAAGAGAATGCGCGTCGCGTTCATCCCGGCATGGAAATCATCGAACTTTCCAGCCTGAAAGGTGACGGCATGGACCAGTGGATGAAGTGGCTGGCGGCGAAGCAGAAGCTGAGCGTCACAGCCCAGAAATAAGGGTCAAGGGTTTCGTACAGGTTGCGCACCGCTTTCGAAGTAGAGGACGCACTCCGAATTGCCATCCTGAGCGGAGGCGCGCCGCTTTTGCGCGCCGGAGTCGAAAGATCTGCGGTCGCTGACGGTGGGAAGACTTTGCGCTCGCCGACGAACAGCAGATCCTTCGTCCGGCTGAAGCCCTCCTCAGGATGACAATTCGATTGGTCAGAGTCTTCTGTAGCTGCAAAAAGGCCCGACTGAAGTCGGGCCTTGACTGATGCTTTGAAGAGCTAAGTTATCGGCTGCTGTTCGCGGCCGGTTCTCCCTGCTGCGCGGTCAGACGAGCATTATTGTGCTGCGCCACAACCTTGCGAGCATTGTCGGCCAGTTGCTTGGCCTGCGGCAGCAGATCGACAGCCTTCTGCACTTCGGGATCCGTCTCGGCGTGAACCATCATGCCTTCCTGCTGACCAAACTCGTTGATGAACAGCTCAGCCTTGATGTTCGATTTGATCCAGTCGGCATTCTCGGCGAGATCAGCTTCCGTGAAGGGGATCTTCTGCTCGTCGAGGAATTTGCGGAACTCCTGCATCACGGCATCGTCCACCTGGAACTGCTTGTCCACTTTGTGATTGATGACGTAGTGCTTGGCGAAGTTGAAGAACGCATACTTCTCCAGCAGCGTGTCTTCGAAGCGGTTCGTCTTCTGGTTCGGAATCTTGACGTCCGGCGTGATACCGCCGCCGCCGTAAACCGTGCGGCCGCTGTCGGTCATCTTCACTTCGTGATTCGAGACCGTCTGGTCGGCATTGTCGCGGTCGTTGTAGTAGTAGTCGTAGAGTGAGACGCCGTCATAGTTGCGCTGAATCAGGCGGCCGCTGGGGGTGTAATACCTCGCCGTGGTGAGCGCCAGTCCCGTGTTCTCTGACAGCGGATAGACGGTCTGAACCAAACCTTTGCCAAACGTGGTCTCGCCGGCAATCAACCCGCGATCGTGATCCTGGATAGCTCCGGCTACGATCTCAGCCGCCGACGCGGTACCGCGATTCACCAGCACGACGATAGGGATAATCCTTGCCGCCATTACCGTGCGTGGCTTTGTAAACCTTCTCGGCCGAGGCGCGGCCGTGGTGCGAGACAATGACCTGTCCCTTCTTCAGGAACTGGTCCGCTACGCCTACACCTTCGCTTAGGAGCCCACCAGGATTCTGACGGAGGTCGAGAATCAGACCGTGAATGTCGCCAAACTCGTCGAGCGCGTCGCGCACTTCTTTCTCGGTCGTCTCCTGGAAGCCGGAGATGTGGATGTAGCCGATGCCCGGCTTGATCAGGAAGTGAACGTCGACGCTGTAGCGTGGAATCTCGTCGCGAATAACGTTGAAGTCGAGCGGCTTGTCGTTTCCTTCACGCAACACCGTGATCTTGACGCTGGTGCCCTTGGGTCCTTTGAGCAGTTCGGCAACATCGCTGGTGCTCATGTTGTCGGTCTGCTTGCCGTCGACGGCGATGATGATGTCACCCGGACGGATACCCGCACGATAAGCCGGCGCTCCAGCGAACGGAGCAATCACGATGACCTTGTTGTTCCGGGGACCGACTTGCATGCCCACGCCGTAATACTTGCCGCGCTGCTCTTCGCGCAGGGCCGCGTAGGACTTGGGATCGAAGAAATTGGAGTGCGGATCGAGGACCCGCAGCATGCCCGGGATGGCGCCGTTATAGATGGCCTTGTCGGGACTGACCGGTTCGGCATAGTTCTCTTGCACGACTTTGTAGACGTCGCTGAAAGTACGCAGGCTGTCCTGAATATCGCCGTCGTTGCCGGATGTGGACGAAACCGAGAGCCGCTGGCCGAACAGCATGCCCAGACAACCGCAAGTAAAAATGATGGAGAGAACAAGAACAGCGGAGCGACGCGAACTACGTGCCATGTGTATTCCTTTGGCGAACAAACCCGTGCGGCGCGCTTGGCGCTCGTCGGATCCCGATTGGCTGGGATGGATCTTTAAGGCCGGCGCACCCTCAGACTGCCCGCAGTATACCACGGAGTACACAGGCCCTTAGCGCTCTTCCAGCCGCTATTTTGGATGCTGATCCAGCTTTCCAAGGTGCGAAATCTGTATGGGTTCCCGCCTGGATAACAGACGAAATCGGCAGCCTTTTGTAAGCAGGCACTATGGAACGGAAAGTAAGCACTTAGCACTTGGCATTTAGCATTTGGCCAACCCAACGCCGCTCGGCGGATGCGATTGCTGACTGCTAAGTGCCAAATGCTAAGTGCTCATGCCGCTGCTATGATTACGACATGAGCGTGCCTGACCTGATCTTTATCTCCGCACTGGCTCTGGTGATCGTCGGGCCGAAAAAGCTGCCCGAAGTGGCCCGCCAGGTGGGGAAATTCATGGCTGAGTTCAAGCGCGCCAGTAATGAGTTCAAGCATCAGATCGAAGCTGAGATGATGAACATCGAGATAGAGGAGCGCGTCAAGAAGCAGTCGGACGATCCTCAAGCCGCCCAGGTTTTGCCCAAAGAAGAGCCGTGGGAGCGCCTCATGCGGCCGATCAGCGAGTCGGTCAGCAGGACGAAGCAGGAATTGGTGGCAATGGCGAATCCGCAGGCTCCGCCGCCTCGTACCTCTACGACAGATCAGGCTTCCCAGACCAAGCCTCCAGGTGACGAATAGCTGATGCTTCCCGCAGTCGAAACCGCCCAGAAGCGCGTCTCGGAAGAGATGACCGGCATGAGCTTCCTCGAGCACCTTGAGGAGCTGCGCCGTCGTATCGTGCACGCTACGCTTTATATTCTGGCGGGTTTCGGCGTCTGCTGGTGGTTCCATGAGCAGATATTCAGCATCATGCAGAAGCCGATCATGCAGGCGCTGGCCAAAAACCACCTCGATACCAAGCTGGTCTACCTGAATCCCACTGATCCCTTCAACATGTACATAAAGATCTCGCTGCTGGCGGGACTTTTTGTGGCTTCGCCCTTCGTGCTGTATCAGGTATGGGCTTTCATCGCCCCAGGACTTTACCGCAACGAGCGACGTTATGTGCTGCCGTTCATGGTCAGTACGGTTGGGCTGTTTCTGGCTGGTGGTTATTTCGGCTACAGGATGGTCTATCCCGGGGCGCTGGATTTTCTGATCCGTTTCAGTGGCCAGTTCCAGCCGATGATTACCGTCGGCGAATATACCGATCTCTTTCTAACGATCATCGCGGGCTTAGGCATCGTCTTCGAGATGCCGATCCTGATTTTCTTCCTGGCGTTGATGGGTATCGTGAGCGCCGGATGGATGTGGCGCAACTTCCGCTATGCAATTCTGGCCATCTTTGTCATTGCGGGCATTATCAGCCCCACGCCCGACATCACGAACATGTGCATCTTCGCTGCGCCGATGATCGTGCTCTACCTGTTCAGCATCGGGATCGCCTGGTTCGTGCATCCGGCGCAACGCAAGAAACGCGCCGCCAAAGCCGCAGGGCAATAGCCGGCTGGCGAAGTCTTCCGCACCCTATTGCGGTACCATCTCATCTACCCTTCGTCGCCATCAGTCCATTTCGTTCCGGAGTGAAGCATGTCCACAACGCCTCTGATCACATCGCCGGATCCGGCTCATCAGGCTTTCCCGAAACTCACTCCCGAGCAGTTGGAAAGAATTCGGCCTTATGGCAAGGCCAGACAAGTCACGGCCGGTGAGATTCTGTTTGAGCCCGGCGATAGCGGTGTTCCCGTGTTTGTCGTGCTCTCGGGAACGCTGGACATTCTTCAACCCTGTCTGGCGGAGTTCCAACTACTGGTGACTCACAAGGAGGGTGGATTCTCCGGCGAATACACAATGATTTCAGGGCAGCATGCGATGGTCCGGGGACAGGTAGGCGAAGCCGGCGAGTTCATCGAGATCCCAATCGAAAGCTTCCGTGCCATGATCGCCCGCGATGCCGAGTTCAGCGAACTGTTCATGCGCATCTTCATTCTCCGGCGACTGGAACTCATCCACCACGAGGCAGGGAATGTTGTACTGCTGGGGTCAAACCACTCGCCGGCAACCTTGCGCCTCCGCGACTTCCTCAGCCGCAACGGCCAGCCCTATCGCTATATCGACCTCGATCACGATGAGCGCTCGCAGTACATGCTCGATCACTTTCACGTGCAGGTCGAGGATGTTCCAGTCGTTATCTGCAACGGTCAGAATGTCCTGCGCAATCCAACCACCGCGCAGCTCGCGGATTGTCTTGGCTTGAACGCCAATGTCGACGAGTCGCTGGTGCGCGACTTGATTGTCGTAGGCGCAGGTCCGTCTGGACTTGCGGCAGCTGTCTATGCTGCGTCGGAAGGCCTCGACGTGCTGGTGGTCGAAGCCGGTGCGCCGGGCGGACAGGCAGGATCGAGTTCGCGCATCGAGAACTATCTCGGGTTTCCGACCGGCATCTCGGGTAGTGAGCTGACGGGGCGCGCGCTGGCGCAAGCCCAGAAATTCGGTGCCAACATGATGGTCGCTCGCCAGGCGGTTCGGCTGCACTGTGATCGGCGTCCCTACCAGATCACGCTTGATCAAGGTGCTCCGCTGTCGACGCGAGCCATTGTTCTGGCGGCAGGCGCGCAATACAACAAGCCTCCGATCAGGAACCTGGAGAAATTTGAAGGCGTCGGCGTGTACTACGGTGCGACCGCGATGGAATCGCAGCTCTGTCTGGATCAGGACGTAGTTGTCATCGGTGGTGGAAACTCCGCTGGACAGGCTGCGATTTTCCTGGCGGAGAAAGCGCGCAAGCTCTACATGCTGGTGCGCTCACATCAATTGTCAGACACGATGTCGCGCTACCTTATCCGCCGCATTGAAGAGAACCCGAACATCGAACTTCATTACCAGACGGAGATCGTCAGCGTCGATGGCTCTGACCATCTTGAACGCATTACCTGGCAGGACAAGAAGACCGGTCAAACTACGGAGCATGATGTGCGGCATCTCTTCATCATGACCGGAGCTTCGCCACGCACCGAGTGGCTGCGCGGCTGTCTTGCACTCGATAAGAAAGGTTTCGTCCTGACCGGCTACGATCTCGATCATCCTACGCTTCGGCAGTTGCAGTGGCCGCTCTCACGTCCGCCGCAGCTGCTGGAGACCAGCTTGCCAGGAGTTTTCGCCGTAGGCGATATTCGCGCGGGAAATGTGAAGCGCGTGGCTTCCGCAGTAGGCGAAGGTTCGATCGCGATTCATCTTGTGCATCGCGCTTTAGCGGAACTGTGAAATTGCAAACACAACGAGCACAGCCCGCTAGAACTGTGCCCGTGGTTTCGATCGCAAATTCTTCCGCGAGCTATTGACAGGTTTCGCTGACCATCTTCAGGCTGCTGACCTTCAGGTCCGTAACCGTCGCGGAGCCAGCCTCCGCTTTCTCGGCCGATTCCTTCTTCTCTTCCATGGAGTGAGACATCTTCGCCGGCGTGCCAGTCACGGTCACTGTGTGATTGACGTGCTCGCCCAGGTTCTTTCCCCAGAGCTCATACATTTTGCCGTCCTGGCCCATGACGAAATATCCGCCAGTGTCGCTGCCTTTCTTGAGGCAACCGGTGACGGATGTCTGGTCTTGCGCACTCAGCAGCATCGGAAACACCATCAGGAGTATCAGGGGCACCAAACACAAAGAGACTTTTTTCAACATGGACATAAAGCTCCTTTTCGCCCGATCTCTTCGGGGGAGTTAGCGAGGCCGCCCAAAGACAGACGGGCGGTCTCAAGCGTTCAAGGTTGCTCGCGTTTCGGACCGGTTGCGCCGCCTGCAAATACTATGCCTGATAGTACTTGCTAAGGCAGCCCAAACGTGAGGCATTCAGGTGCCTTTTGGTTGAGATGCCGGGTGTCGGCAAGTTGCTGTACTGCCATGGATTTTCATCTTTTTAGGGGTTACGGCCGGAGCGGCCGGTAGCTATAATCTAAATAGAAGGTTTGCTATGACCAATCGGCTCCAACATGCCGGATTTGCCCTGCTTTTGTCGGCAAGTGCTGGCGCACGCGCGAGCTGGTCCAGGGCTGTTTCCAGCCGCGCCGACGTCAAACTGGCGCCCTGCATGGCCCGGCCAAACCTCTTCTCCGGCGACTAGTTCCGTTTTCCTTCCCGATTTCCCGCGCATTCCAGTTCAACCAGGCTGTGTCGCGGGTCGGTCCCAAGCTCCGGCTCCGAAACTGGTGCCGCAAGCCTTTATGGAGGAAAACATCATGGCTGCCAATACTGTCACTCCGGTTGCCGGTCCCAGCATTAAGACCGCTTTGCCCGGACCCAATGCTCTGCGCATTCTCGAAGGCGATGAGCGCTACATTTCGCCTTCTTACACCCGTTCGTATCCGATGGTCGCCAAGCGCGGCCGTGGCTGCATTGTCGAAGACGTCGATGGCAATGAGTTTCTCGACTTCTCGGCCGGGATCGCTGTGACCTCGACTGGTCACTGCCACCCTGAAGTGGTGGCTGCCATTCAAAAGCAGGCCGGCGAACTGATCCACATGTCCGGCACCGACTTCTACTACGAGAGCATGGTCACGCTGGGCGAGCGCCTGTCGAAGATCGCTCCCATGAAGGGGCCGCACAAGATCTACTACGGCAACTCCGGCGCCGAAGCCGTTGAGGCCGCCCTGAAGCTGGCGCGCTATCACACCAAGCGGCAGAACATCATCGCGTTCTACGGCGCATTTCACGGTCGCACCATGGGTGCGCTGTCGCTGACGGCTTCGAAGCCGCAGCAGAAGCGGCGCTTTGCTCCGTTTGTTCCCGGAGTTACGCATATTCGCTATCCCGATGTTTACCGCGGATGCGTCGGCGGAAGCCCTCAGGAAGCGGAAGCGTTCGCTCTGGGTTGCGCACGCTTCATCGAAGAGAAGCTGTTCAAGACCACGTTGCCTCCCGAGGAAGTCGCGGCGATCTTCGTCGAGCCGATCCAGGGTGAAGGCGGTTACGTGGTCGCGCCGACGGTCTTCATGCAGGAACTCCGCAGGATCTGCGATCAGCACGGCATTCTTTTGGTAGCCGACGAAGTGCAGTCGGGCGCTGGACGCACCGGGAAGTGGTGGGCGATCCAGCACACCGGCGTCGAGCCCGACATCGTCTGCAATGCGAAGGGCATTGCCAGCGGCATGCCATTGGGCATCATGATGTCGAAAGCCGAGATCATGGACTGGGTTCCCGGCTCGCACGCTTCTACCTTTGGGGGCAATCCGGTGTCGATTGCAGCCGCGCTGGCGACGATGGACGTTCTCGAGCGCGAAGGTATCAAGAACGCCGAGGTGGTCGGCAAGCACATCATGGATCGCATTGCTGATTGGCCGAAGCGCCTGGACCTGGTGGGCGACGTTCGCGGCCGCGGACTGATGATTGGCGTCGAAATCGTTACCGACAAGAAAGCCAAGACCCAGGGCGGCGCCGAGCGCGACAAGATCGTCGAGCTGGCGTTTGAGCGCGGCGTGCTGCTGTTGGGCTGCGGCCCGAATACGATCCGCCTTGCACCGCCTCTGATCGTGACCAAGGAGCAGGCTGATATCGCGATGGATGTGCTGGAGGAGTGCATCAACGTCGTTGCCGGCAAGCCGCACAAGAAGGCGCCGACGAATGGAATGCAGACTGGCGCGTAAACCGATCGATCAAACGTGTTGTAGTTCATGTCCCGCTGCAAGTGCAGCGGGATTTTTGTTTGGGCATTTCGTCAACGGAAGCCGGAATGAAGACCACCAGGGTACTGACGAAAGACTTAGAGAAGTGAGGTTTGTGTGAGGGTACTTCAGTCGTGGCGAAGGACAGGCACAACAGCTGGAGCGTTGCTACACCCTCGATTGCGTCCGTAGGTCGTGAGTACTACACTGCGAAGGCCATGATTCGAAAGCTTGGAACCACCCTTGCGCTGTTTTGCGCCCTCTCCACGCTCGCCACCGCTCAATACACCGACCGCAAAGCCATGGACGATCTGGGTGGACCGAAGGAGTTTGCTTCCCGTCGTGCCGAACTGGCTGCAAAGCTGAAGACCGGCTATGTGATGCTTTTTGCTAAAACGCAGGAGCCGCCGGCCGCGCATTATCGCGAAGACAACGACTTCTACTACTACACGGGCCTGTCCGATCTCGGCGCAGTGATGTTCATGAACGTCGAGAAGGGGACCGTGGTGATCTTCGAGCCGCAACAGAGTCCGCGCGAGATACAGGTTTACGGCGCCAATCTGCTCGGCATGTCGAAGGACGAACAGAAAGCTTTCGGATATCCGGCTGTGCTGCCGGTAACAAGTCTGGACTCGATGCTGGCTTTCCTGTTTGGCAGCGGCCAGGACAATGACCTGTGGGTACGCCTCGGTTTTGCCGACAAGCCGGACGGGGCGCGCTTCGAGACCGGCCGCGACTATGCCGCCGAGTACAACAATCCCTACGGCCAGAGTCTGCCCGGAGATCGTGACGCGCTGCTGAAGCTGCGCGAGCGCTATCCTGCGGCGCACTTCCGCGACATCACGGGCGCGATGGACCAGATGCGCAACATCAAGCGCCCGGGAGAGATTGAAGTTCTGCGGCGCAACGGCCGCATCAGCGCCACCGGCGATAAGCAAGGCATCGAGAGGGCGCACGCCGGCATGTACGAATACCAGATCGAAGCCGAAGCCGCCTATGTCTTCTACAACTCCGGGGCGCAGGGCGTTGCCTACCCGGCGATCGTCGGCTCGGGCGTGCATTCCAATACCTGGCACTACTTCTTCAACCGCGATGAGATCAAGCCAGGCAGCATCGTGGTATTCGACTACGCCGCCGATCTCGATCACATGACCATGGATATCACGCGGACGTTCAACATCGACGGCAAGTTCACGCCCGAGCAGGCCAAGTGGTACAACGTCGATCTGGAATCGCAGAAGGCCACGATTGCCATGCTGAAGCCGGGCAACACCTATGAGCAGGCGGCCGATGCGGGCAAAGCTGTCTTCGAGAAGGCGGGCGAAGGCGGACAGTGGATGGGCTTCCCCGGGCATTTCGTCGGGCTGGCAACCCACGATGTGATGATGCCGAAAGGGCCGATCCAGGCTGGTCAGGTCGTGACTGTCGAGCCCATCATCGAGTTTCCCGACAAGCACTGGCACTTCCGCGTGGAAGATACCATCCTGATCACCGCCAATGGGCCGGAAGTATTGTCGTCCGCGATTCCCAAGGAGCAGGCGGACGTAGAGAAGATGGTGGGGACGCAGCCGGCTCCGCAAGTCGTGAAGTAACTCGGCACATGGCCGATAGTAGGAAGCGGTACCATAGAGTTATGAAAGAACCAGGGAAGGTATTTCGTGCCTGAATTACGGAAAGATCCGATCATCGGACGCTGGGTCATCATCTCTACGGACCGCTCCAAGCGTCCCTCCGATTTCATGCGGGAGCCGGTGAAGATCAAGGGCGGATTTTGCCCCTTCTGCAACGGCAACGAAAGCAAGACGCCGCCCGAAGTGCTGGCCTATCGTCCGAATGGCGCCTCGGCGAATGCCGGTGGATGGACCGTTCGTGTCGTGCCGAATAAGTTTCCCGCGCTTGGTATCGAGGGCAACTTAAACCGGCAGGCGGAAGGCATGTTCGACAAGATGAGCGGCATTGGTGCGCACGAAGTCATCGTCGAAACGCCCGACCACAATCTGTCGCTGGCTGACCTGCCGGAGAAGCGTATCGAAGACGTCTTCTGGGCGTATCGCGATCGCATTCTCGACCTGAAGCAGGACCGCCGCTTCAAGTACATCCTCATCTTCAAGAATCATGGGCCGCTGGCGGGTGCGACACTGGAACATTCGCACGGGCAGCTCATCGCGTTGCCGATTGTTCCCAAGCACGTAGTGGAGGAGCTTGAGGGTTCCAAGCAGTACTACATCTACAAAGAGCGCTGCGTGTTCTGCGACATCATCCGGCAGGAAACCGAGTCGGGCGTGCGGGTGGTGGCTGAGAACGACGGGTTCCTGACGGTCGCTCCCTATGCGCCGCGCTTTCCGTTCGAGACCTGGATCCTGCCGAAGCGTCATGAGTCATCGTTTGAGAACGCTTCGTCGCAGGTGTACGAAGGGCTGGCAAAGGCCCTGAAGAACCTGCTGATGCGCGCAGATCAGGTGCTGGACAATCCGGCGTACAACCTGGTGCTGCACACGGCGCCGGTGCAGGAAGCGTCGATGGATCACTATCACTGGCATTTGGAGTTCATGCCGCGGCTAACTAAGATTGCAGGTTTTGAGTGGGGAACGGGCTTTTATCAGAATCCGACTCCTCCGGAAGAGGCGGCGCGGTATCTGCGCGAAGCGCGAATCGAGACGCCGCAAGCGGCCACGGTTCCTTAGCAGATCTCTATCTGCGAGCCCATCTTTGCTCATAGGCTTGATGTAACCTTGAGCTAACTTGCCCTGCACGTAAGCTCGCATCCTGGTGAGCCGGGCCGCGATCCAATTCCTATGGGTATTCAGGCACTGAAAAATCGAGCACGCTTCCTCAGCGGCCTGTACAGCGACCTGCTGGAGAACGGCATTGGATACTTCTTTCCGGGCTCAACCCTGCAGCGGGTTTCCGAAGGCGCGGAAGAAATGCCCGGCCTGTTGGGAGCGGTTCCCAGCGGCGGAGAGGTGCAGTTCGAGTGGATGGGCAACGGGTACTCGCTGACAGCCAGCTCGAAACTGTCGGACCACGAGCGGCGCCTGCTGCGCAGCATTGGCATGGTGCTGTCTGCGCGTTATCAGCTGCTGACGAATGAGGCCCTGGCGGCGCAGAGTTTCCAGCTCTTCCGCGGGCTGCCGGAAGACCGCTTCGTTTCGGCCTTCCTAGATCCCGGGCCGCACAGCAGCGCAGAAAGCATCGCAGAAATTCCGGACCGCATTGCCGACGCGATCGAGGTGTTGCGAACCAGCAGCATGAGCACCTACGAGAACCGCCGCATCTCGACGGGCGTCCTACTGTTCGGCTCGATGCCCGAGCCCTGTCATGCGCCGCCGCAGACGCCACCCAATGCGCTCCGCTACTCGCACCAGCTCACGACGATTCGCAGCTTCCATCGGCTGTGCGATGGACTGCGCACCATGGCGCTGGTTGACCAGGAGGGATTGCTGTCGGAGCTGATCGACGTGCACCAGTGGGCTGAGCCCTATCGGGATATGCCGCTGGCGGTTCCTCCGGCGGACATGTATGCCGATCACGCGCGGTCGACTCTGTGTGGCGGGCATGTCTGCCTCGTTTTGTCGCCGAACGGCGAAATCAAGGTCTACAACGATGGCGTGCCGGTCTTCCGCTTTATCGATGGAAAATGGAGGTTGGTCGACGCGCGCCATCGCTATGGGACGTGGAAGGACGCGATCGATAACGCGGAACTCGCCGATCGCCTGTTCACCGTCGCGTTGAATCTGACCGAGAGCCGGAGAGGCGCGCTGTTCGTGGTGCTCGACAGCGCTGAAGCAGCAAATGTCCTGATATCGCAAGCCGATCTTCTCGACCATCTCAATCACACCGATGTTGTGGATGGTGTGACCAGCAAGGACCAGTTGCACTACCTGCTGCGGGACAAGAGCGTTCTGGATGTCCCGTCCACGGTGCTCGAGAACATCGCTCGCATCGATGGTGCCGTGGTTCTGTGCCGCGACGCGAACCTGCTGGCGTTCGGAGCAATCCTGCATCATCACTCGACCGAGGAAGCCCTGAACCGCACCGTTGAAGGCGGCCGTACGACTGCGGCGATCGCGGCCTCGCACTACGGCACGGTCCTTAAGATCAGCGAAGACGGCCTGATCTCGATGTACCGCGGTGGCAAGTGTTTGTGGGAGATGTAATCCGGTCGCTCTTGCGACTTCATTACAATTGAAGCAGTGGCGGTCAAGCGACAAAGCGAGTACCAGTTCGACCTCACGGGCGGACATCTTGCGCTGGATCTCGCCAACACGGTCAGCCGGCGCGATGATCCAGAGCGACGGGCAGAACACCTGACCAGCTACGCCGATCTCCTGTCCTTCGCGGCGCAAGACGGGGTTCTCCTGCCCAGGCAAGTCAACCAGCTTGGTTCGGCGGCAAAGAAGAACGACGCGGAAGCAGGCCACGCCTTCCGCAAGACGATTGCTCTTCGCGAGGCGATCTATCGCGTGTTCACTGCTATCGCGCTGAAGAAAACCGTGCCGGAAGATGACGTGCAACATCTCACCGATGCCGCGATTGAAGCCGTAGCTCATCGGCGCCTGACGCGCGTGAACGGCGCTTACCGGTGGGAGTGGGAGCCGGAAGGTCGGGACTCTCTCGACCGCGTACTCTGGCCGATTGCCACGGCTGCGGTCGAACTGCTTACCTCGGACGAACTGAAACGACTGCGCTGGTGCGAAGCCCCGGATTGCCAGTGGCTCTTCCTCGACCACAGCCGGAACCGCAGCCGTCGCTGGTGCGACATGACCAGCTGCGGCAACCGCGCGAAAGCCCGCCGCCACTACGAAAGAGCGCACCCGTAGCTTAGTCGGTGCGCGGCTCCGGCGTAACCGCTAGCTTCAGCAGATCTGTGCCTCGCACGACTTCAACCTGCTGCGCAACATTGCTGGTCAGCTCTGTGAGTACCCGGTGCAAGTCGTCGACATTGGAGATGACTGCTCCAGCGAAGCGCACGATCACGTCACGCTCCCGCAGTCCGGCGCGATGCGCGGGCGAACCCGGAACGACGTTCAGCACCAGCAGACCGCGTTCGCTGGGCAGGTCGTAGTAGCGGACCAGGCGACGATGGAGCCCCACGCCTTGTCCGGTCACGCCGATGTAGCTGCGGCTAACGCGGCCGAGGCGAATCAAGCTGGAGGCGACAAACTCGGCCGTGTCCGCGCCGATGGCAAAGCAGATGCCCTGCGCGCCCATGATGGTCGCGGTGTTCACGCCGATGACCTGGCCGCGCGAGTCAACCAGCGGGCCACCGGAGTTGCCGGGATTGAGCGCAGCGTCGGTCTGAATCACGCCGTCGATGAGGCGGCCGGAACGCGAACGCATCGTGCGCTCCAGAGCGCTGATGACGCCGGCGGTTACTGTGTGCTGAAAGCCCAGCGGATTGCCGATGGCAATTGCCATCTGGCCTGCGGTGAGGTTTCGCGAGCTGCCTAGAGGCACCCAGGCGTTTACGTTACTGCGGATCACCGCCAGGTCGGTGTCGGGATCGTCGCCGATGATCTCCGCAGGGAAGCGATCGCCTTCGGTAGTGGTGACGAAAACCGCCGACGCACCGTGGACGACATGGCTGTTGGTGAGGATGAAGCCATCCGGGGTAAAGGCAAAGCCCGAGCCGGCGCCCTCGCCGCGCTGCTGCTTCACTTGTACGTGAACGACTGCTGGGCCAACGCGCTGGACCGCTCCGACCACAGCGCGCGAGTAAGAATCCAGCAACTCCAAGTCAGGATGAGGGCTGGTGACAGTACTTTCTAAATCCGACTGTGCGCCTGGATCCGCTAATAACGAAGGTTGAAATGACATCGTGCCATGTGGATGCTGCATGGCGGCACTTGGATTCGGGGCACAACAAAGGGCACACGCTCAGGTGTGCCCCTGGTCAACTCGCGAGAGGACCTAGCGGCCGAAGTATTTCGCGTTGCGTTCTGCGTAGTCCTTCCACTTCTCCGGCAGATCATCGAGGGCGAAGATGGCAGAGACCGGGCAGACCGGCACGCACGCGCCGCAATCGATGCACTCGACCGGGTCGATGTACAGCATCTCCTCGGCGCCGTGCTTCTCGTCATCCTTCTTAGGGTGAATGCAGTCCACCGGACAGGCATCGACGCAGGCTGTGTCCTTCGTGCCAATACAGGGTTCCGCGATCACGTAAGCCATAAGTGTCCTCAGCTCTTTCTATGCGTAGTGTGAAGAATTCTGGTAAGAATTACTGCTCCGATACTACCAAAACACGGTTGCTTCATGCGACGAACCCGCCTGACTCAGGCTACGGACGCAGGTTCGCGCTCTCCCGCCGGCTCGTACTCCACGATGTAGCCGGCAATCGCGCTGGCGGCAACCGTCAGCGGGCTGGCCAGATACATTTGTCCGGGACCGCTGCGCCCGGGGAAGTTACGATTCTGCGCGCTGATCACCACCTGGTCGGGGCGCTTGGAGACGCCCGGCCCAGCGTTAATGCACGCGCCGCAACTCGGCTCGATCACGTGGGCTCCGGCGCGCTGGAAGATGTCCAGATATCCCTTGCGCACGCAATACTCGCGGGTCTCCTGCGAGCCGAACTGGAGATAAAACTCGGTGTTCTCCGCGACCTTCTTACCGCGCTTGAGCGCGTCACCTAGGACCGCCGCGTACATGTCCATATCCTCATTCTTGCCAGCGGTGCAGGTGCCACCGTACGCGATTTCGACCGGCACAGGCGTATTCAGTTCGCGCACGAACTTGCCATTTCCTGGATCTCCGGGCGTGGCGACCATCGGATAAATCTCGGAGGCATCAAGCTCGATCACATGCGCGTAGTGTGCGTCGGGGTCGCTGTAAAGACCTTCCACCAGCGTCTGCGCCTCGTTCTCGCTCATGCCGCGCCGTTCCATCAGGAAGTCCACAACCTTTTGGTCGGGAGCGACGATGCCGGTGAAGCCGCCGATCTCGGCGGCCATGTTGGTCATGGTGGCGCGCTCGTCGACCCCCAGCGCTTCAATGGCCCCGCCCGAATATTCAATGACCTTTGCCAGCGCTTTGCCGGAGCGAATGTATTCCATCGACAACAGCTTCAGGATGAAGTCCTTGGCGGTGGCATTCTCGCGCTTTTTGCCGCGAACGATGACCTTCACCGACTCGGGCACCTTGACGCGAATGTCTTTCGTGAACCACGAGTTGAAGACGTCAGTGGTTCCGATACCGAAGGCCACGCAACCCATCGCGCCAACATGTGGCGTATGCGAGTCGCTGCCGACGTTAAGCTGGCCGGGCAGGGCATAGCTCTCAGTAACGATCGAGTGGCATATGCCCTCCGATCCTTTACGATCTTTCAGTTCACCATGCAGCTTGATGCCGCGCGACTTGGCGAAATCTTCCTGCTTCAGCTTCAACTGACCGGCGAGATCGAGCAGGCCCATCTTGCGCTTTTCTTCCGACAGCACTTCGTCCAGGAAGGTGAGATGGTCGCGGAAGAACATGATGGTCTTGTTGTCGGTGACCGGCTCGTCTTTGCCCAGGAAATGCTCGAAGAAGATGGCGGCCATCGGGGTCACATATTCGTGGCTGAAGCGCAGGTCGGTACGCGCGAAGCCGGTGTCTCCCGGCTTGACGGCCTCAACACCAACTTCGTTTTTCGCTCCGTGAAGCATGTGACGCGCAAAGATTTTCTCGGCGATGGTCATTGGCCGAGGCTTGGTCGTAATCGGCGGCAGAAACACCTTGCCCTGCAAGCGCGCTACGTTGAACGGAAACAGTCCGCCGTACTCGATCACCTGGCGGGTGATCTCGTCTTCACCGTCGGTGAACTTTGTGAGTGGAACCTCTTCGCCGGCTCGAATGCGGTCGATCAGGCTGAAGTCGGTCGAGGTCAGCACGCCGAGGTTCTGGCAGTTCTGCTTGTAGATGCGCTCGATATTTTCGGCGATGACCAGCTTGATGCCGGCCGACATTTCGGCGTAGGGAGACTGCTCCCGGCTGGAACCTTTGCCGCGACGCTTGCCGCTGACGGCCGCAACGAATCCGCCCTTCTTTACGTCGCCACGCGCGATCGGCGTCTCATTGCCGCACTTGAGACCGGTGTAAGGGAACTCGCCCAGCGTCTCATCGAAGAAGAAGCAGATGTGGGCAGGCGTAATCTCGTCGGTGGAGATGTCGTCGCGCAACTTCGGATTGCGTTCCGGATGCTCGGTGTCCCAGGGCAGGTCTTCGCCCGCAAGCTGCTTTTTAATGAGCTCGGGGTCCTCGGTCAGGAAAAGGATTCGCCCTTGCAGACGGACCATGTCGGGGCGCTTCTCAACAGTTCGGTTCAACAGCGAGTTGTTCACCCATCAATATTACCGCAGGTCACAGGGGTATGTGACATAAGCGAGCTGGGCTGAGTTGCTCGTCAGTAGTGATAACGAGCCTGAAGGAAGTCGATACGGTTTCCGCTCACACGGTAGACCAAACGATGTTCTTGCGTGATCCGTCTAGACCAGCAACTCGCGAGGACAAACTTCAGTGGTTCGGGTTTACCGATGCCGGAGAATGGGTCGCGAATGGCAGACTCGACCAATTCGAGCACCCGTACTGCAATCTTTCGGTCTTGTTCCACCCAGTAAAGAAGGTCGTCGCGAAATTCTGGATGGAAGACAGCCTCTCGCTCAATGCGATGGCTCAAGCCCCAGCTCCTGGCGGAATTTTTCCAGCGACTGCGGCTTGGGTTTGCCGTGCGCCGCGCGGCGAAGTGCGGTGACGAGACGTTGTGCGTTTTTTGTGGAGCGCAGCAGATGTGCTGTCTCCATCAGGCTGTTGAGTTCATCAGCCGGTACCAGGGCCACGTCCTTTGCCCCTCGGCGTTTTACGATTACGACTTCCTGGTTCTCTGTGACTTCATCCAGGATGGAGGCAAGCTTTTCCCGCAGGGCGGTGTACGTAGTTTCAACGGCCATACCTATAATGTACAGGAAGGCTGTACGTAACGTCCAGAAGCGGTCCTCGCGCTTTACGCGCGCGCCTTGACGTATTCGGGAATGGACGGCAGCTCTTCCAGGCCGCGGCCGGCGAACATCTCCTCAAAATTCGTCAGCAGTTCCTGGTGGATGATCCCGTTACTGGCCAACACTTCGCGGCTGTCGAGGCGAAAGGGCGTTCCATCAAAGCGCGTTACTTTGCCCCCGGCTTCCTGCACGAGCAGCACACCGGCAGCGGTGTCCCAGGGATTGAGATTGAACTCCCAGAAGCCGTCATAGCGACCACAAGCAACATTGGCGAGATCGAGTGCAGCAGAGCCGGCGCGGCGCACGCCATGCGAGCGCAGGGTGAGCTGGTGGTAGAAGTGAATGTTGGGATTCTTGTGCCGCTTGTGGCTGGGGAAGCCGGTCCCGAGTATCGACTCGGCAAGGTTGCCGGTGCTGGAAACGTGGATGGGCCTGGCGTTCAGCGTAGCTCCGCTGCCGCGCTCGGCGGAAAACATTTCGTCGCGGGTGGGATCGTATAGCACGCCCACCTGCAGTTCGCCGTCGGCCCGGACCAGCGCGATGGAGACGCAGAACACCGGGTAGCCGTGGGCAAAGTTGGTGGTTCCGTCGAGGGGATCGACGTACCAGCGATACTCGGCCTCGGCTTCGGTCCGCGTTCCTTCTTCGCCGACAATGCCATGCTCCGGCCACTTGTCCTGCAGACGCTTAACAATCAGCTTCTCTGAGGCGCGATCTGCCTCGGTGACCAGATCGACGTCACCCTTGTACTCGATGGTGACGCGGCCGAAATAGTTCATCAGAAGCATGCCGGCTTCGCGGGCGATTGCTTCGACTTCTGGAAGGTAACGGCTCATTCCTGGTCGCTCGGTGGAGCACCGTTTCGCGTGGCAGGCGCACCGTCAGCGCGCGGCTTGCGAATCGTATCTTCCGCGATGTAGGCGATCTCGTGCTTGAAGATGAAGAGGTTGGGGGCGCCCTCGCGAGTCAGTCGAACCATGCGGCGATCGTAGTACTCGATCCAGCCGCGGACGACTTCGCCGCCAAGCAGCTTGATCCGCACCGGACGTTGTTTTTCGCCCAGCATCTTCAGGTAGTTCGCTTCCTGATGCGTGTCGTCAGGAGGAGGAGTCCTGCCCTTGTGGTTGGAGTCACCGCCACGGAAAGCCATGGGTTGATTCTACATGCGATTGATTCTCTTCGCGCGGCCGCACCCTTTCGGTCTCCCACACGGCCGGGGCAATACTTTTCGCAATAATTTATGATGAGCGGGCAGCTCGTTCGACTCTTCCACTTGCATCATGAGACGGTTCATTGCGCATCCAAAGTCTCACGTGATGTACGTTGGGAAGGTAGTCCCGGGAGTTGCTGCTATTAAACGGGAGCGGTTTTGTGGACACGCACCACTTTTTAACGTGCCGCGGGTTATTGACCAGATATAAGCGCAGCTAATAGACCCTGCTCATGTTTCATCATCTGAATTCTTATTTTCCATTGTCCGTGCCCGCCCTGATCGCTGTCGTTGCCGGTCTGGGCATCTCGCTTTATTTCGCTTTCAGGCAGTGGGAGAAAATAGCAAGCCTTTCGCGGAATCGTTCGCCGTTGCTGTCGGTGAGCGCGATTTTGCTTGTCTTCGGTGTCTGGCAGGCATACCAGCTGCATTCGGCTCGCAGTTCGGATCAGGAATTCTTCGCGTTGGTGCAAGCCATACCGCATCCGCGCGCGGTGACCGTCGAATCTCTGGTGGCGGCGGGACTGCCTGTAGTACCGACCTATCACAACGACAACGCGCGGACGGGGCAGAACACGCTGGAGACGCAGCTCACTCCTGACAACGTGAATGCCACGCGTTTCGGCAGGTTGTACTCGTTTCCGGTGGATGGCTACGTTTACGCGCAGCCGTTATACATGCCGCAGGTCGCAATTCCGGGCAACGGAATCCACAATGTGGTTCTGGTGGCAACGCAGCACGACAGTGTCTATGCTTTCGACGCAGATTCGCCGGCACCAAGCCCGCTGTGGCATGTGAACTTCCTGAATCCCGACGCGGGCATCACGACCTTAGCATCGAGCGATGTCAGTGCCAGCGATATTGTGCCTGAAATCGGTATCACCAGCACGCCTGTCATCGACGTGAACAGCAACACGCTGTATGTAGTGGCGGCCACGAAAGAGAACGGTGCGTTTTATCATCGCCTTCACGCCCTCGACATCACCTCGGGTGCAGAGAAGTTCGGTGGACCGCGATCGATCCAGGCGATCTATCCCGGTTCGGCGCAGGATGGCGCCGACGGCCAGTTGGCGTTCGCCTCGCACTTCCAGTTGCAACGGGCTGGGCTGCTGCTATCCAAAGGGAAAATCTACATCGCGTTCGCTTCGAATGCAGATTACGGGCTCTATCACGGATGGGTGATCGCCTACGATGCCACCACGATGCGGCAGTCAGGGGTTTGGGTTTCGACTCCCGACGGCTACCAGGGCGGCATTTGGATGAGTGGTTGTGGGATCTCGGCAGATCACCAGGGCAATCTGTATCTGTCGACCGCGAATGGCCCTTTCGACGGTTTCGGCGACCAGCCGGGTTCGAATTACAGCGACAGCATTGTCAAACTGCGGCCTGGTGCCCATGGTCTGGCGTTGGCGGATTTCTTCACGCCACGTAGTCAGGCAGCGATGGCCAAGGACGATTTGGATTTGGGCTCAGCAGGCGTGATGCTCCTGCCGGATCAACCTGGGCTTTATCGGCATCTGGCGATCACCAGCGGCAAGGACGGTCACATTTACCTTTTGAACCGTGACAATCTTGGCCAGTACAACGCCGGTGGCAGGGGCAATCCTCAGATTGTTCAGGAGGTCTCGGGACAGCTGAAGCAGCAGATGGGAACGCCGGCGTACTGGAATGGCCGTCTTTACTTCGGTGCCGGCATCAGCCCGCAGAGGGACGGTATCAAGGCTTTTGCGATTCGTAACGGCGCCGTCTCTACAGCGCCGGTGTCGCAAACCGCCGCAATCTATCACCTGACCCGCAGCACGGTAAGCGTCTCGGCGAACGGCAACGGGAATGGCATCGTCTGGGCGGTCGATAATGACGCGTACTATAACGCGCAACAGGGGCCGGCTGTTTTGCACGCCTACGATGCGAAGAATCTTGCGCGTGAGTTGTACAACTCGAATCAGCGCTTCTCGCGCGATAATCCGGGACGGGCTGCCAAGTTTACCGTGCCTACTATCGCCGGCGGGAAGGTATTCGTCGCCACAGCCAATCAGCTCAGCGTCTACGGATTGTTCGGTGCGGCGGGGAACTAGGAAATCTGCCGACAAGTGTTGTTCGGACGCACAAAAGCGTGCCAAGGCGCACGCGCGGATGTGAATTCTGATGCGATCATAGCGGTCAGGAGCTGTTAATGCCTTGGCGTCGCCTGTCTTCATGGTTGCTCGTCGTCGTTGTTCTTTCGTCCGCCTCTGTACTCCACTCCCAAAGCACATCAGCGCCGAGTGAACACCGCGCCACCAGCACGCCTTACAGCGGCGACCTCTCAATCTTCGAGACGCCGGGCCGCGACGAGAAGCTGCACATTGATCAGGTGATGACCGTCCTCGGCATAGCGCCGGGAAAGAACGTCGCCGATATCGGAGCAGGATCGGGATGGTTCACGGTGCGCGCCGCCAAGCGTGTTACCAGTACCGGGGAAGTTTACGCGGTCGACATCAATCCCGAGGCCATCGAGTACATCGACAAACGTGTTAGCAAAGAACAACTGCACAACGTGAAAGCCATTCGCAGTAAGCCCGACAATCCCGAGCTACCGCCTGACAGCATCGATGCTGCGCTTTTCCTGAAGGTTTATCACGAGGTCGCAGACCCGGTCGTGCTGATGCGCAATCTGCGCGTATCTCTAAAGCCCGGTGCACGTGTCGGCATCATCGAGCGCAACGGCAATGGTGAAGATCACGGAGTGGACAAGCAGGTCGTACTGCGTGAAGTGAAGCAGGCCGGCTACCGGCTTGTCGCCGAGCACGACGATCTGGTCAAGGGCGACAAGATGGACTACTTCCTCGTGCTGGCTGCAAATTAGGGAGCGTCTAGGGCAGCACGTCTACGCGCAGCAGGTTCAGCTTGGCTGAAAACGGCGTCGTTGCGGGAGCGTTGACGACTCGTATGACGGCGGCGAGAAACAGAACGCCATTTGCCGGTTTTGGTTTCAGGTCCGTCAGCACAACGGGATCGACGTTGTGGGTGGTGACGCCGAATGAGCCTGTGGCGATGACTCGCGTCGCTGCACCAGCATCAGCATCGGGCAAGATACGCACGGCCCAGTGCAAGTCCCCGGTGCAGTCGGACTTATCGCAGATCAAGAACTGCAACTGAAACGAAGCGCCGTTCAGATCGGGATCGGGCGTGATGGTCCCTGCAGCCTGGATATTGAACATCGAGAACGACCGCGGTTGACCGAGGACCACGGAGCCTAAGACCACGGCGTTACCCGGGGTGGTAGGCAGGGTAGTGGGCCGTGGTGAATTCGTCATCAGGGCGCGCGATTGGGCGGACAGCGTTAAGCTTCCCGCCAAGAGGCAGCTGGCGATTAAAGCAAGGAAACGCATGAGTTGTAAGGATGTAACAATTTCATAACATAGACGCTGTGCGGAAAAAGGGCAAGGACACTTGCACAACAAGGGAAGTGCAAGTGTGATGAAGAGCAATGATCTGAGCTGTGCCCTAAGCGTCGGAATGCCGCAAGCTTCGGCCGCTCAGGGCGATGCGTAGCGGGAAATCAGTCCGGCGTCTTACTTCGATCCGAAGTCGATGATCGCCAGATCCATCGGAAATTCGTTTTGGCGCTGGTTCGGTGTCGCAAGCCGGTTGGCTCCCCACGTTCCGGCAAGACTCGGAGCCGCAGCAAACTTTTCTCGCGATATCTGCCCGTCGTAGCCGAAGGAATCGATCAGGTAGGGAATTCCGTTTGAACCTATGACCGACGGACCATCCATCAGGTGGATATGCAAGTGAGGAGCCGACGTATTTCCGGTGTTGCCAAGCTTTGCCAGAACCTGTCCACGTTTCACATGGTTGCCAACGGAGACAGTGATCGAGCCCTTCTGCAGATGAGCGTAAAAGGCGTAAACGCCATGCCCCAGGTCGAGCACAATGTGATTGCCATCCACGTTCTCCAGGGTGATTGTCTTAGGGTCAGGAAGCGAGCCGGGTTTTTGGTCCTCCAGGTCATTGAGCGTGCTGATGACGGTTCCATCGGCTACCGCCAGCACGTTTGCACCATAGCCGACATAGCTGTGAACATCAGTTTCGTCGCCGTTAAAGAAGCGTCCCGCGTCATCCAGTTTCATCCAGTCAATAGCGAATCGCTGGGCGAAGTACAAGATGCCGTTGATCGGAAATACTGAGGCGCGGTGGGCCGGACCAATCTCGCAGCAGCCATTGACGGCCACCCAGCCCCTTCCAGCCAGGGGCGGGGAGATGACGGGAAGGTTCGTGCCGATGGAGAATCGCGCTGCGGTGTAGGTGAATGCCGTGGCTGTTTTCGAAGGCGGTCCGGGATTGCCGCCCAGCAGAGTTATGCGGTGAAGGATTTGAGAAGGGATGGAAGCATCCTTCGGGAATGAAATATTCAATAAGAGCAATCGTGTCTGATTAAACGGAATTTCCGGAGTTCCAGCGGGCGCTTTCATTAAGAGCCGTAAGTCGTCGACCAAATCCTTCCCCTGCCACGTGGCAAGCACGCGCGATGGATCGGCCGCGTCGACGGCTTCTACCTTCTGCAGCGTTGCTTCGGTAGGATTGGTGTTCGTCAGCACCAGTTCATACACCACATGCAATCGATTATCCGTACCCAGAAATGCCTCCGTCCCTGGAGTCAGCGGCGAAACGACGACTGGAGTGAATTGATCGGGTTGGGCCGTGGCTATGGTAGTGAGCATCAAGAGCAGCAGCGCGAGAAGACATCGCGCGCGCATGTTGATTTTCATGGAAGCTCCCGAAAAATGACCGTCGCTTCATCCGTGCAGATAGCGACGAACCGGATTCTACGGTTCAAGCGTAGTCGGCACAACCCGGCAGAAGCAGAGTCTCGCGTTCAGAAGTAAAAACCCTGATGTTCGCGGTGGAGTAAGTGGCAGGAATGCGTCGAGTCACTCTGGGGTGATAGGGTTCTCACTCAGCGAGTTCTTGGGAATACAATTAGCCGATCTGGCCACACGTCGTCCCTTCTGGGAGGGCAACAGGGTCATTACCACTGGGCAAAATCTGAAGTGCAAGATGAGCGATCAACAAAAGGATCAGCTGTATTCAGCTGTGCGAGATCAAGAGATCCGCGCGGCGCTGGATCGGCATTGGGCGGCATCCGATGCCAACGATTTTGAAACCGAGCACCTCATCTACCACGAGGATGCGGTGCTGGATTATCCGCAGTCAGGCGAGCGAACGCGAGGCCGGCGCAACATCCAGAACCAGCGCGCCAGTCAGCCGAGCAACAAGCGTTTCACCGTCCGACGAATCATTGGCAGCGGCGATCTTTGGGTCACCGAATTCGACCTGACCTATGACGGCAAGCCGTCTTACACGGTGAGCATCATGGAGTTCAGCGGAGTCAAGGTTGCGCGTGAAACACAGTATTTTGCGGATCCATTCGTGGCTCCCGCATGGCGCGCTCAATGGGTCGAACGAATGGATCCATAAGAAATCGCCGCCAGCGAAGTTGAACTGTATGACCTGAGGTATCGTTGCAGCACATCCTCCGATGGAGGGACAAGAGATGGATTGGAAACGGTTGCTCCAGTTTGTACTGACGGGCAGTACTGACTGGGAACAGTACGCCATACTGCTGGTGCGCATTGCGCTTGGGTTGTTCTTCGCCATCTCCGGAGCGAACAAACTGTTTGTCGCCAGTAGGGCGCAAACCATGTACGAAACTCTGTTCGCCGCGCGAGTTCCGTTCCCCCGCCTGATGACGTATTTCGTGTCAGGGGTCGAGTTGGTTGGTGGATGCCTCTTGATCGTGGGATTTTTTTCGAGCGTAGCCTGTGTGGCTTTACTCGTTGATATGCTTGTCGCCATCGTGACCACCAAGCTTTCCAGCATGCCGAAAGGGCTGTCGCCTCTGAACTGGCTTGACGATTTCCTCTTCCTTCCAGAAGTCTTGTACGTGCTCTTCTTTATCTGGCTGATCTGCTCTGGTCCGGGAAAGTTCAGTATCGACTACTGGCTCGCCGGCAAGCTGCAGACATGATCGATGCGACGACGGAGCAACTCCGGATGCGTCGCGCGCTGCTTGGAAGCAGCCTGCATATTTCTGGTGGTAAACTGTCGGCATCGTGCCGCAGTTTGTCATTGAACGCCAAATACCGGGTGCCGGAGCGCTGTCGGAAGAACATCTGCGACAGATATCACTGGAATCCTTGCAGGCCTTGAAGGATATTGGCCCCCAGATTCAATGGCTTCACAGCTATGTCACCGAGGACAAGGTTTACTGCATCTACCTCGCGCCGGACGAGGAAACCATTCGCGAGCACGCTCGCCGAGCGGGGCTCCCTGCGGACCGTGTTGCCGCAGTTCGCCGGCTCATCGACCCAACTACGGCGAAGTAGCGGCTTCCGGCTCCTCCAAAGCGTAGCCGGTCGCTTGTTCCGTGGTCATGGCAGAACCGGCTTCCCAGGCGATCTTCCGCTCAAGTTCAGTCAGCAGTTCCCAGGCCGGCAGCAATGCTTCCTCCACCTTCGACTGTTCGGCCGGCGGCAGAGGAGCGCTAATGACTTCTCGTAAATGCGCCGCAGCGGCGGCGAGAGTCAGCGCCCGTCGAGGGTGTCCTATCCTTACCGCCAGGCAGGCGAAGCCTTCCAGCGCACGGGCGATTCCCCGGCGGTGTCCCAAGCCGGCGAAGAGTTGCAGAGCTTCGCGATAGGAGGCGTGGGCCGCCGAAGAACGCCCTTCGAGACAATCGATGGACCCCAAATCGGTGAGCGAACGTGCGGTCCCCCAAGAGTCCCCCACTTCGCGAAAAACCGCGAGAGCCCGTTCATAGAACCGCTGGGCGGCAGCTATGTCGCCTTGTTCGCGCGCGATGTCGCCCTGCTGGTTGATGGACCAGGCCGCGCCACTGCGATCGCCGAGGGCCTCAAAGATTTCCGTCGCTTCACCCAACGCCCACCGGGCCCGGGCAAAGTCGCCGCGAGTCTTCACCACATTGGCGAGATTGTGCAGACAACGTGCGATAGCTGACTCGTCGGAGAGCGTACGCCAGCAGGCGAGACTCCGCTCAAAATAACTCTGCGCGCGCGCGTAGTCACCTCGGTCCCGGGCTGAGACGGCGAGAGCGTTGAGAGACACCGCAATGCCCCATCGATCGCCCAACTCCTCATAGAGCGAGAGACCCTGCTGCAAAAAATATTCTGCTGCCGGAAAGTCGCCCTGAGCCGTAGTCAGCGCGCCCAGAAACTGTGAGAGCCGGGCGCGTTCCTTTGTATATCCGTCGTCCGCGAGCCGCAGGATTGTCTCCATCCGGTCGCGCCCTTCGGCCAGGTATTCGTGCATATCCCAGAATCGAAACAGAGCCATGCAAAGGCGCAAGCCCCAGTCGAGATCCTGAGTCTGAAAAAGCCAGTCGAGAGCGGCGCGAAAGTTATCGATCTCGGCATCGCATTGAGTCAGCCAGCGTGCCCGCTCGGCGGGTCCAAGTTCGGGATTGCCCTCTTCCGCAAGCACCAGGCAATACGCCGCGAGGGCTCGGCGGGCCGCAGCTTCTTCGCCACTCTCCGCCAACCGTTCCAGGGCATATTCGCGGACTGTCTCCAGCATTAAGAAACGGGGCTCCGCGTAGGCGCGGTCCGCCCGCTGAATCAGGTTCTGCTCCACCAGCGAGGTAAGGCCCTGCAGGAGATCGATACCCAGGTCGCGAGCGGTGTTGCACACCGCCTCCGCGGCTTCTAACGTGCAACCACCGGCAAAGACGGAGATGCGGCGAAACAGCTTGCGCTCCGCCTCATTCAGCAGATCGTGACTCCAGTCGATGGTTCCGCGTAAGGTCTGTTGCCGTGCGGGGAGATCGACGGCGCCGCCGGTCAACAACTGCAGGCGGCTTTGCAAGCGGGTCAGAATTGCGCTGGGCGAGAGCACTTTTGTTCGCGCAGCCGCCAGTTCAATGGCCAAGCGGCAGCCCGTCCAGACGCGAACAGATTTCGCGAATCTCGGGAGCGATGTCGGCAGCCATCGCAAAGCCCGGCCAAACGGCGGCGGCGCGCTGCACGAACAGCTCGGCCGCCGAATCCTGGGCCAGTGGCGCCAGCGGAAATTCCTGCTCGCCATAGATGCGCAGGCAAGCACGACTGGTGACCATGACCTTCAGCGTGGGGCATGCTTCCAGGGCCTCGGCCACGACGCCGGCCGCCGCCAGGATCTGCTCGAAGTTGTCGAGCAGCAGGAGGAACGGTCCGGAGTCTCTCAACTTTTCGCCAATAAGCTGCGGGACCGTGCGGTTGGAAAGCTGGCGAATGTTCAGCGCTTCGGCGAGGGCCGCCACCGCGAGCTCTGTCCGGTTGATGGACGCCAGGGAGACAAATTGAACGCCGGCGGGAAATTTTTGCGCGATGGCCGCAGCCACAGCGACCGCCAGGCGAGTCTTGCCGGCGCCTCCCGGACCGGTGAGGGTCAACAGGCGAACGTTCTCGCGCAGCAGCAAGTCACTGGCTTCGGCGATCTCGCGTTCACGCCCGATCAGCGAAGTCCGCGGGACAGGCAGTCCGTCCCGTTGCCAGGGGACGCTTGCCGGAACCGGCTCATGCCGCTGCGCAGAAGAACTCGCATCCGCGGGGGTCTCGGTCTTCGACTGCATCGAGATCACTTGCGCGGTAAAAAGGTAGCCGCGGCGAGGCACGGTCTTCAGCAGTTGTTGATCGCCGTCGTCCAGGGCGCGGCGCAGTTCGACCGTACACTGCACCAGCGAATCGTCGGTAACGAAGGCATCGGGCCACACCGCCTGCATCAATTCCTGCTTGCCAATCAGCCGTCCCGGATTTTCCACCAGGTACTTGAGCGTTTCATACACCTTAGGGCGGAGTTTGATCTCTTCGTCGCCTTTGAAAACAGCTCCCCGGGCTACATCCAGGGAGAAGGCGCCGAATCGATACGTGACTGGGCTGGACTGCAAGTGGGCTCGTTTTCTGCAAACTCAGGCAGCGGAATCGTCCTGATTTTGGCTTTTCTTTGGCTTTGTTTCGTTACTTCTGGTCCTGCTGCTTGGTACTTTGCGACTGAGAAGTTGATCGCACGCTACTCAGACGCACCCCTGGGATTCGCTCTATAGAGCGGATTCTAGCAAAACGGTTGATCAGAGCAGCGGTGGTCACCAGCAGCAACCGATTCAGAAACGAAAGAAGGAGACGTCAAAATGGCAACCCAGGCACCTGCAATCGACATGAATAAACTGAACGCGTTTATTGGGCAGTTCGTCACCGATCTTGGCGCGGCGGTCCACACCGGCATGGTCGTCATCGGCGAAAAATTAGGGCTCTACAAAGCCCTGGCGGAAGCTCCGATGACGCCGGCGCAACTGGCCGTCAGGACGAACACCGACGAGCGCTACCTGCGTGAGTGGCTGGCTTCCCAAGCCGCCGGAGGCTACGTCACTTACGAAGAACAAACCGGGAAGTTCAGCCTGAACCAGGAGCAAGCGTTTGCGCTGGCAACGGAAGACAGTCCCGCCTATCTGCCCGGAGCCTTTGAGCTGGCGCTGGGGTCGCTGGCGGCCGTGCCACGGATCGCGGAGTCTTTCCGTAGCGGCGCCGGCATGGGCTGGCATGAGCACGACGACCGCGTATTTCACGGATGTGAAAAGTTCTTTCGCCCCGGCTATGCCGCAAATCTCGTGAGCTCATGGATTCCCGCATTGCACGATGTGCAGCAAAAGCTCGAGGCCGGCGGAAGAGTGGCTGACGTGGGTTGCGGCAAAGGGGCTTCGACAATACTGATGGCAAAAGCGTTTCCCAACTCGCGCTTCTTCGGCTTCGACTACCACGATAAGTCGATTGAGGAGGCCCGCGCGGCCGCCCTCCGCGCCGGAGTCGCCGACCGCATGACCTTCGAAGTGGCAAAAGCAAAGCAATTTCCCGGCAGAGGGTACGACTTCGTGGCGGTCTTCGATTGCCTGCATGACATGGGCGATCCCATCGGAGCGGCGGCGCACGTTCGCCAGTCGCTGGCCAAGGACGGCACGTGGATGATTGTTGAACCCTTTGCCAATGATCAGTTAAAGGACAACTTGAATCCTGTGGGCCGGGTTTACTATTCGTTCTCGACGCTGCTGTGTACGCCGTGCTCGCGCTCGCAGGAAGTTGGACTGTGTCTGGGTGCGCAAGCGGGCGAGAAGCGAATCCAGGAGGTCGTCACCTCGGCCGGGTTCAATCGCTTCCGGCGCGCCACCGAGACGCCCTTCAACATCGTTTACGAGGCCCGGCCATAGCCGGGCTTCACGGCTCATAATTCCAGGGAATGCGACCGCAATCATGTTCGGAGGAGTAGAAGTCATGCAAGCAGAAGCTGTAGCGGAATTCAAAGATCAACTGCGCGGGGAACTCATCGAGCCTGGCGACGCGCGGTACGAAGAAGAGCGGAAGGTCTACAACGCCATGATCAGCCGCAGGCCTCGTTTGATTGCCAAGTGCGTTGACGTGGCAGACGTGATGACCGCAATCCATTTCGGCCGGCGGCACGGTCTCCAGGTATCGATTCGAGGCGGCGGCCATAACGCCGGAGGCCTGGGAGTTTGTGACGACGGCCTGGTGATCGATCTCTCGCGCATCAAGTATGTTCACGTCGACGTAGCCGCGAGCACAGTGCGCGTGGGCGGTGGCTGCACCTGGGCCGATGTCGATCACGCGACTCATGCTTTCGGACTCGCTGTACCTTCGGGAATCATCTCGTCGACCGGCGTTGGAGGCTTGACGCTCGGCGGTGGCCTGGGACACCTGACGCGGCAGTACGGCTTGACCATCGATAATCTGCTGGCCGCCGATGTGGTCACTGCGGACGGCAGACTCCTGGTGGCCAGTCCCGAGAAGAATGCTGACCTGTTCTGGGCCATCCGCGGAGGTGGCGGAAACTTCGGCGTGGTGACGTCGTTCCTCTATCGGGCGCACCCGGTTCATACGGTTTGTGCCGGCCCAATGTTATGGGAACTGGAGCACGCCGACGAAATCATGAAGTGGTATCGCGACTTCATCCTGCGGGCGCCCCAGGAAATCAGCGGCTTCTTTGCGTTTATGACGGTGCCGCCCGGGCCGCCCTTCCCCGAAGCTTTGCACTTCAAGAAAATGTGCGGCGTGGTGTGGTGCTACAACGGAATACTGGAACAGGCGAATGAAATTCTTGAGCCCTTACGCAGCGTCCATCCTCCATCCTTTGAATTTTTTGCTCCCATGCCGTTCCCCATGCTGCAAGGCATGTTTGACGGCCTTTACCCGCCGGGATTGCAGTGGTACTGGAAGGCGGATTTTGTCCGCGAGCTGAGCGATGAGGCGGTCGCGCTTCATAAGAAGCATGGCGCTGAACTGCCTACGCTTCACTCCACCATGCATCTGTATCCCATCAACGGGGCCGCACATAAGGCGGCAAACGGAGACACCCCGTGGAGCTATCGCGACGCCATCTGGAGTGAGGTGATTGTCGGTGTCGACCCCGATCCGGCGAACAAAGACCTCATTACCGATTGGGCCAGGAATTACTGGGACGCTCTCCATCCATACGGAGCCGGTGGCGGCTACGTCAACTTCATGATGGACAACGAAGGCGAAGAGCGGGTGCGGGCGACGTACGGAAATAATTACGACCGGCTCGCCCGGATCAAGGCGAAGTACGATCCGGAAAACTTCTTCCGGGTGAATCAGAACATCCGTCCGGAGGAACGCCCGAAAAAGATGTTCCAATCTACAGCTTAGCCTGCGGGACTGGATCTGGTAGTCACGCGGTCTCCAAACTTGAGCGCCCAAGTTCGTTTACGGCGGCCCAAGAGAAGACCGTGTGACTTCGACGAGTCCTGAGATAAGATGGCATGCCCCGGAGCATATGCCGGCCCCGGAGCACGCCATGAAACTGAAGACCCTCACTTCTTTAGTCCTGCGTCGCTGCGCTTGCCCAGACGCCGCCCGCATCCAGCGACTACACGGCAGCGCTGCCTTCCGTCGAGAAGGTCAAAGCACAAATAAAGGGCACGGATGCCACCGACACCGTCCCGCGCCAAGTCGCCGTCTTCACCTACCTGCAGACGTACATCTCGCGCATTAAAGACAACCGAAAGTATGGCGGCCCTTTCACTCCCGGAGAGCAGAAGCTGATGGGCGACTATGCCCTGGCCGCCTATCAGCTCTCGCAGGCGTTCAGCAAAACACACTCACCGGCGGAGGTGAAAGCCTTCCAGCAGCTCGAAGGACGATACGAGATTAACAATGCCCTGGACTGGATCAAGCAGCTTGAGGGGCAACAGGCTGCCGACACGTATCGTGGCGCGGAAGTAGGCCTCGCCCAGAGCTACAAGCAGCACGAAGAGAAACTTCAGCAGCAGATGAAGCAGGACCAGGGCGGCGGCCGCTCATCTATCGCGGGCGATCCCGTACTGGATCCCATGGGCATATTCGCCGGTGCGGAGGCGAACCGGGAGAAAGATCCGGAACTGCGGCGCTGTCTGGAACTCGGCGGGAGTCTCGACTCATGCGAAGGGATGGGAGCCATGGAAGGTATGGCGAGCATTTTGATGCCGTTCGCGGAGAAGCCCGACCCCAACGCTGCTCCACCGGTCGCGGGCGTCGTCCTTGTTGGGACTTATGGCAGCAGAGCGGAGCGCACCAGCCTCAGCTTCGGCAATGGTTCGGCAACGATACAGGGCTGCGGCTCGTTTACGTAACCACCAGGAAACTGGATGCCTCCGGCAATGCCACGCTTTCAGAGAGAGCGGAGCCCGGCACCTACTATCTTTTCGCCATCGTCCCCAACTCCGGCGGTTCGCTGGTGTGGGACGTCCCCGCCACCCTGGTCGCTGGTGAGAACAACGTTATGCTGACCGCGAAGAATGCAGAACAGGTCCAATGATGTTCGAGACCCGAAAGATACTCACCGCGCATAACATCTCCCGGCCTCTATAAACGGTGCAAATGAGAGAAACGATAAGGCCCGGCTTTCCCGCTTACTGTGCGGGCCAGCCGGGCTTCAGAGTGAGTACAGTTGATCTACAGTTACGTGAACTACCGCGACGGATTAGCCATTGCGATCCGGGGAGCAGGGGTAAACGCATGGGGAGCTGCCGAAGTCTCCGCCGCTGGCGTCACCTGCGCTCCTGAGGTAACCGGAGCGGGAGGAGCGACCGGAGTTTCTCCAGTGAGCATGCTCTCGATGCGAGCCAGCCGCTGCTTCAGTTCGTCGATCTGCTGCTGCTGGCTTTTGATCACCTCGGCTTGCTGCTGTTCACGGTGATACTGCTTCTGCACCTCATTCAGCAGCATGCTGGAGAGGAACTGATAGCGCACGGTGTACGGCGTGCCGTCGGGGTTATAGGCCACCAGGCTGGGATAGACTTTGGCGACCTCCTCGGCGATCAGACCGTACTGCAAGGTGTGCTCGCCCTTCTCGTATTCGGGTTTGTAGAGGAAGGTCACCGGACGCAGCTTCATCAGGGCGCTGGTGCTGTCGCCCATGTCCTGGATATGCTCCTTGTACTTCTGCGAGGAAGTCAACGTGCCCAGCTGTCCGTTGGAGTTGATGTAGACCGGTACACCGCTGCCGAGAGTCACGCCGTAAATACCGGCGATGTAAGTGGAGCTTTGGACGGTCGGGTCGCCGATGCGGATGGTGTTACTCTCAGCCGCGCCCGGGTTAGCCAGATAGACGTTGTTGGTGCCGGTCGCGTTGTTTATGCCGGTGTTGTAGCCGACATACAGGTTGCCGACTCCGGAGGTATTGGAATAACCCGCGTTGGTACCGATGAATGTGTTGTTGAACCCGGTGGTAGTAGAGAGGCCGGCACTGAAGCCGAGGAATGCATTGGCTCCGCCGGTTGTGTCGTATGCCCCGCTCTGGCCTCCAATAAATGTGTTGTACGCAGCGATCGTGGAACTGAGGCCCGAGGAGTAACCAACGTAGACATCGCCGTTGCCGGTTGTGGTCCTCCATCCGGCCTGGGTTCCAATGAAGACGTCGGCGTTGCCTGAGGTCAGGCTGGATCCCGCTGAAGTGCCGATCAACTGGCTGTCGCCGCCGGTGATTGAGGCATTGCCCGCGCCCGCTCCCACGATGATGTCATTCTTGCCGTCGGCAGTGAAGATCGTCTCGCCGCCGATCTGATACCCCATTGTGCTGTTGACCATGTTGGCCGCCGCCGTCCCTGACAGCGTGAGCAATGTGCCTGCGTAAATGTTGCCCGAGTTGTTGAAGGTCAGCGGCTGTGAGAACGTCCCCGTTAGCTGGCCGGCTGCCAGCGTGCCACTCAGCTGAGAGAAGTTATAGTCGCCGTTCGCCGACGCCACCGCGCCGCTGCGTCCATTGAAGGAAGTGACGCCACCACCACCGCCCGAGCCGCCGCCAGTCCCGAGGTGGCCAGTGCTGTCGATGTAGACGGGCTGGCCACTGGAAGTAGAAGCTCCAAAGATGCCGGCCATGTAGGCGGACGTCTGACTGGTGCCGATACGAATGGCGTCGTTCTCTGTCGCCGGGCCGACGTTGCCGATGTAGAGGTCGTCATTACCGGTCGTGTTGTAAAACCCGGCGTTGGCTCCGAGAAAGATATTGCTGCTGCCGGTCGTGTTGGCCTGACCTGCGTTGAAGCCGACGAAGACATTGCCATTGCTGGTTTCGCCGGACAAAGCTCCGGTTTGGCCGCCTAGAAACGTATTGAATTGACCTGTAGTGACACCTTCACCGGCGGTATAGCCGAGGAACACGTTGTAACTGGCGGTGGTGGAGGTAAGACCCGCGCTGGCGCCGATAATCGAGTTGCCGATACCCGAGGTGAGATTGAGGCCGGCCACGTCGCCCATCAATTGATTTGCATGACCGGTCATCGAGCGATTTCCGGCACCAGGACCGACCATGACGTCGTTCGAGTTATCCGCGAACAATTCTAGTGTGCCGTTGATCTGGTATCCGTTGGCTGTATTGGCCGCAGCGCCGGTCAGCGTACCGCCGACTGTCCCGTTGCCATCAATGTTGAAGCTGGTCGAGGTCTGCGGCGTCGTGCCGTTCTGCACGTAGTACGGCGAGCCGGGATTCAGGTTGCCGGGAAGGCCTTGCAGACCCTGTGGACCCTGCGCACCTGGGACTCCTTGCGGCCCTTGCGGTCCCGGAGGTCCTTGAGGACCGGTGCCGCCCGCCAGCGTGATCTCCAATTCCGGCTGATGGCTGGTGACGATGGCCTCTTTGCTGTCGAAGGAAAATGCGCCGCTCGAGGTGGTCAGCGAGAGCACGATGCCATGGTTCGGCAGGCTGCCGCTGGCCCACTGCTGCACCAGCGGAGTGATGTCGATCAGCAGAAATTGGTTCGCGCTGCTCCCGGTAATACTGGTGGCATTTCCACCGGTCGCCGACGAACCTCGCGCAGGAGCGTTGTTGTAGCTCAGCGTGCTTTCGCTCCAGGCGTTGTCAATCTCGAAGACGTCGAAGCTGCCGGGATGAACCACGGCGTCGACGTAAAGGCGCAGCGTCGCCTTGCTGATGTCGGCGTTCGCCGGCAGGCTCGACAGGTTGAACTGGATGTAACTGTTGCCGCCTTGTTGAACGGCTAGTATCGGATAGCCTCCGTAGTTAGTGCGGGGAGTGGCGCTGAGAACAAACGCGTCTCCGCTGGGCGGCGCCTGCGCCAGCAGGGCCAGGGATGACAGAATTAAAAGCAGAACCAGATGGGCGGCCTTCGCGGCCCACCGAGCAGGGATGAGCTTCATGGTCGTAATCTCCTCAATTGCGATCAGTGTCAGGCGCCTTCTGTCGGCTGCTTTTCTGCCACTCAACTTGAAAAGCGACAATGAATTCGAAATTCCCTCACGAATTAAGAATTTTCTTTGCCAGCAACAAAAAAAGGCCGGAGATTGCTCTCCGGCCACCCAGCACAGCCAAGTCGGATCACTGACAAGAATCATGGATAAGCGCTGTAGCCAACGCAGATGTGATAGAGGCTTCCGTTTACCGAATAGCTACGATAATCGGGAATGGCGAAGGTCGATCGACCATCGCCTCCAAAGTTCGCACCCAGCAGGTTGAAGAGGAGCTGGTTGGAATTGATGGGAAGCAGCCGTCCATCGGCTACCATCCATTGGTCATTCTGGATCTTGAACGGGAAGAGCCGAAGCTCGCCCAGATAGCAGGTGATCGACGGTGTTCCTGTCACCTGATTCGTAGGCGCGTTGTAACCCCAGAAAGGGGAGCCGATCCAGGTATCATCTGTGCCCGGAACCGTGCCAAAGTTTGCACGGGTTGCTGTGTAGGCTCCATTGGGTTCCACGTAGCCCCCGTAAGAGCCGAGGGTGACCACCACGTCGCCTGCGTTGTACCGCGTCTCGGGAATCCAAGGTCCGATTTCCCGAAAACCTGATGATCCCTGGGGACCTTGCGGGCCTTGCGGACCCTGCGGACCAGCAGGCCCCGTTGCTCCCACCGGACCCTGCACTCCCTGGAGGCCCTGGGGGCCGATTGCACCCGTCTGACCCTGCGCTCCGGGGTCACCTTGCGGACCGGCGGGACCTTGCGCTCCAGCCTGTCCCTGCGAACCGGCCTGCGCCATCAAGGTCCACGTGCTGGGATTCTGGTCGGGCGTGGGATTGTTCTGTCCCTGCGTCGGCGCAATGGCGATGTAGGATGACCCGCTATAGGTCACGACATCGTTCACCGCATACGTCTGATTCGGATCGAACGCATTGCGGAAGGTGAAGCTGACTCCATTGGTCCCGTTGTTACCGGTGGGACCCTGAGGTCCCTGCGTACCAACCGGCCCAGGCTGTCCCTGCTGCCCCATTGGACCTTGCGGACCCTGTGCTCCTTGCGGTCCAGGCTGTCCCTGCTGACCAGGTTGACCTTGAGGCCCCTGCTGACCAGTCGCTCCCGGGTCCCTGCTGACCTTGCGGTCCGGGCTGTCCCGCAGGTCCGGCTGGACCTTGCTGACCGTTCGCACCTGTCGGCCCCGCTGGGCCCTGCTGACCGGTTTCACCCTGAGGCCCTTGTGGACCCTGCGGACCGGCTTCGCCCGCAAGCGTGACGATCAGCTCCGGCTGGTGGCTGGTGAGGATCGCCTCTTTGCTGTCGAAGGAAAACGCGCCGTTCGAGGTAGTGAGCGCGAGTGCCACACCGTTGTTCGGCAAGCTGCCGCTGACCCACTGCTGCACCAGCGGCGTGATGTCGATAATCAGAAATTGATTCAAGTTGGAGGTCGTAATAGCGATGGGGTTTCCTCCCGTCGCCGAAGAACCCAGTGCTGGCGCATTGCTGTAATTGAGCGAGCCTTCGCTCCATGCGTTGTTGAGCTGGTAGACGTCGAAGCTTCCGTTGCGGGCAACCGCATCCACAAACAATCGCAACGTAGCTTTGGTTACGCTGGCATTCGCGGGCAGGTGCGACAAATTGAACTGGATGTAGCCGTTCGAACCCTGCTGAACAGCGATCAAAGGCCACGCGCCGTAATTCGTGCGTGGGCTGGAACTGACGGTAAAGGTGTCTGCGCTGCTCGGAGCCTGCGCCAACAACGTCAGGGAAGACAGGGCTAAAAGCAGTATCAGTTGGACGCTCCTCGCGACCCACCGGGGAGTAAAGGGCTTCATGGTTGTAGTCTCCTGAATTGCGATCAGTGTCAGGCGCCTTCAATCCGGCTGCTTTCTGCCACTCACCTTGAAAAGCGACATGGCTGCCCGAGTTCCCTCACGCAATCGCGGAAATATTTCGGGGCGTGTGGAGGCGACCTTGAACCCCGCGGGACCTGAGACGATGGAAATAGGCCGGAGAGTGCTCTCCGGCCTGATGTGTTTGGGTGAGGGATATGTTCTAGCGAGCAGGTATGGGAAGTACGTGGCTGCTGGAGGGCGGAGCGGGTTTCGTGTGCGGAGTCAGCCCTCCTCCGGAGCCGGGCGTGACGCAGAAAGCCCCGACGGTCATGTTGCGAGTGACGCTGTCGTTGTTGCGCATCACGCAGGTCCAAAGCTCGTGATTGCCGGGGTCCGGTCCTGAGTACACGACTTCCACCGCAGCTGCGCCGCCATCGGCAAATGCGTAGCCGCAGGCACCGGCGATAGCGATATCCCCTGGTTGGCAATCCGATGTAGCTCCCCCGATGCTGAAGCCCGGCACGGGTAAGGTTGTGAACTGCCAGTTATCGCCATAGGCCGGTCCCGCGGGGCCTTGCGGTCCTTGCGGGCCAACCGGTCCGGTCGCACCCTGCGGTCCGGCAGGTCCTTGGAGCCCAGGCTCACCCTGCGGTCCGGCGGGTCCTTGCGGTCCGGCAGGGCCTGCCAGCGAAATCTCAAGTTCCGGCTGGTGGCTGGTAATGATGGCCTCTTTGCTGTCGAAAGAAAACGCACCGCCGGAGGCGGTGAGGGAGAGCGCAATGCCGTGATTCGGCAGAGTGCCGCTGGCCCACTGCTGAACCAGGGGAGTGATATCGATCAGGATGAACTGATTTAAGCTGGCGCCGGTGATGCTGGTGGCATGTCCGCCGGTGGCCGACGAACCCAGAGGGGGAGCATTGTTATACAGCAGCGTGTTCTCGCTCCAGTTGCTGTCGATCTCGAACACGTCAAAGGTGCCGGCGTGAGCCACGGCGTCGACGTAGAGACGCAGCGTTGCTTTGCTGACGCTGACCCCGGTGGGAAGAGTCGAGAGATTGAACTGGATGTAGCTTTTGCTGCCCTGTTGAACCGCCAATATGGGATAGCTCCCATAATTGGTGTGCGGCGTTGAACTGAAAACGAAGGCGTCGGCACTGGGCGGTGCCTGCGCCATTAGGGACAGGGAGAACAAGGTCAAAAGCATTGCCATCTGGACGGCCTTGGCAATCCATCGTGAGGGGAAAAGGTTCATGGTCGTAATCTCCTAAATTGCAATCGGTGTCAGGGCGGCCTCGCAGACGGCTGCTTTCTGCCACTCATCTCTAAAAGCGACAGCTCGGGCGGAATTCCCTCAGCAAGATCACCTTTTTCGGCAGATTCGGAGCTTTGCGGGGAGTTATAATCCAGCTCTCGCCGTGCAGACTGTTCGAAAGCTGCTATCCGTGCACGGCACTCATTCGTTCACTCGACGCGTTTGGGATTCTGCGCCATGTCCACAAATCAGCAACTGGTAACCAGCCTCTTGCAGCAGTGGGGCAGTGGGAACAAAGAGGCGCTGGATCAACTTATGCCTTTGGTCTACGACCAGTTGCGGAAGTTGGCTTCTCGTTGTCTGCGCGACGAGCGTCCCGACCACACTCTGCGTGCCACCGCGCTGGTCAACGAAGCCTACTTGCGGCTGATCGACGCCAACGTCGCATGGCAAGACCGGGTTCACTTCTTCGCCATATCCGCGCGTCTGCTGCGCCGCATCCTGGTCGATCATGCGCGCTCGCACAACCGTCAGAAGCGTGGCGGCGGAGCGGAGATGATCGAACTGGACGAGGCGGTGATGATCGGGCCGCAGGCGACCTCGGGACTGCTGGATCTGGATGAGGCGCTGCAACGCCTCGCCGCTCATGACTCCCGCAAAAGTGAAATCGTCGAGCTGCTCTTCTTTGGAGGGCTGACGTACGACGAAGCGGCGGCCGCCGTGAAGATTTCTCCCGCAACTTTGCACCGCGAGCTGGTGATGGCCAAGGCATGGCTGCACCGCGAACTGGCGCAAGGTTCGGCGTAACGGAGGCTTGCATGTCTTCTGCGCCTGGGGCTGCACGATGGGACCGCATGGAGCAGCTGTTCTATGCAGCGCTCGCGCTTCCCGCTGCCGAGCGTACGCCGTTCCTCGATCGCGAATGCGGTGAGGACGCGGCCCTGCGCGCCGAGGTGGAATCGCTGCTCGCCTTCTCCGGCAAGACGTTGCAGGGATTGCGGAAGCCCGTCGAGGAAGCGGCCCAGAATCTGGCTTCGAAGGAGGCCGAACAGCAGATCGGCCCTTATCGCCTGAGCCGTCTTATAGGCGAAGGCGGCATGGGCCAGGTATACCTGGCTCGACGCGCCGATAACCTGTACGAACAGGAAGTTGCCATCAAGCTGATGCACGCCGGCTTGAAGCAGGCGCAGTCGATGCTGTCGCGCTTCAGCGCCGAGCGCCAAATCCTGGCGAATCTCAATCATCCCAACATCGCTCGCCTGCTGGATGCCGGTATCACCTCCGATGGCGCTCCATACCTCGTGATGGAGTACATCGCCGGCACGCGCATCGACGAGTATTGCAGGGCGAACAACCTGCCTCCCAAGGAAATCCTTAAGCTGTTTCTGCCGGTGTGCTCGGCGGTGGAGTATGCGCACAAGAGCCTGGTCGTACATCGCGACATCAAGCCAGCCAATATCCTGGTGACGGCCGGCGGCGTGCCGAAGCTTCTCGACTTCGGCATCGCCAAGCTGCTGGACCCCGACGGTGAGGATGCTCCGACTATCACTGCCGAGCGCATGATGACCCCAGAGTATGCCAGCCCCGAGCAGGTGCGCGGCGATCACGTCACCACCTCAACCGACGTCTACGCTCTGGGCGTCTTGCTGTACGAGTTACTGACCGGCGAGCGTCCGTTTCACCTGGAGAGCCGCAGCCCGATGGAGGTGGTGCAGGTCATCTGCGAACAGCAGGCGCAGGCGCCAAGCCTGGTGGTTCGCTCAGGCGTAAATCAGGCAACGCGCGGCGCCGGCCTGCGGATCGATCGCGATCTGGACAACATCGTCCTGATGGCGATGCGCAAGGAGCCCTCGCGCCGTTACGTCTCGGTGTCGGCGCTATCCGCAGACGTGCAGGCCTATCTTTCCGGATATCCGGTGCAGGCCCGCACCGATCACTGGAGCTATCGTTCGGGCAAGTTCGTGTTGCGGCACAAGGCAGCGGTTGCGGCGGCCGCGATCGTAGCGATGGCATTGGTGGCGTTCAGCATCGCCATGGGCGTGATGGCGAAGCGAGCGAACCAGGCGCGCTTAACCGCGGAGCGTGAGACTCAATTTCTCAACAGCATCTTTCAGGCGGCGACTCCGGATGAATCGCGCGGAAAGGCGGTGATGGCTCGCGACCTGCTAGACCAGGGCACCAAGCGTATCGATGCCGAACTGGCGGATGAACCCGCATTGCAGGCCACGATGCTCGACAACGTCGGTCGAGCCTATAGCGCGCTCGGACTCTACCCGCAGGCGCAACTCCTGCTCCAGCGTGCGTTCGACATACGGCGACGGATCAATGGCACCCAGTCGCTCGACACCGCTTCAACCGGGGAAGCGCTAGGCACTGTCATTCGCCTTCAGAACCAGTTCAAGGAAGCTGAGCCGCTGTTTCGCCAAGCGCTTGCCGTGCGCGAGAAACATCTCGGCAGCCAGGACATACTGGTAGCCGAGAGCCTGGACTCTTTAGGCGAATGCCTCTATCTGCAGGATCGCTTGGCCGAAGCGGAGCCGCTGTTGCGTCGTGCACTCGCAATTCAACGAAGCGCTTCGAATATTGAAGCCGCCAGCACGGAGAATTACCTGGCTCTTTTGTTGGAGCGCAAAGGAAACTTTCCAGAAGCAGCCGGACTTCTGCGCGATGCCGTGCAGATCACCGCGAAGACCATAGGGCCGGACAGTCCCGACTACCTGATCAGCCTGCACGATTATGCCGGCGCTCTTATTGATTCCGGCAATCTTGATGAAGCGGAAACTATGGAGCGGCGGGTGCTGGCGCTACGCGAAAAGATTTCGGGACCCGATCATCCTGACATCTTCTATCCGCTGAACAATCTGGCCTTCATTCTGCTGGAGAAGGGCGAGTGGCAGCAGGCGATGCCCTTTCTCGCTCGAAACCTGGAGCTATGCCACAAGCTTGGCAACGATAAGCGAATCGCTGTGACCGAGAACAATTGGGGGCGCGCTCTTCAACAGAAGGGAGACTACGCTGCTGCGGAAGCATCGATGAAGCAGGCACTGCAGGACGCACGCGCCATGTCGGGTTCGAAGGGCTCTCTGGCCGCCAAGATCGTCGCGAACCTGGGATTGCTTGAGTTGGATCGCGGTAACTACACCGCAGCCGAAGGCTATGCCCGACAGGCTCTGAAGATGCAAAGCGAGTTGGCGGGGGATCAGACGCCGGCGTATGCGAGCGCGTTGATCGATCTGGGAGAAGACCGAGTGTTCCAAGGCGATGCGGCCGGTGCCGAGCCTCTTCTGCGCCAAGCCCTGGCCATTCGCGAACAGAAATTCAATGCCGGGAACCCGGCCATCATCGCCGCCGAGGTCCGATTGGGCGAAGATCTGACGCAGGAAGGGAAGTTGCCGCAAGCTGAAACTATCCTGCGCCAGGCACTGGCTTCGGCGAAAGCGGAACCGTTTGCGCTGCCGCCCTGGAAAGTTGCCGAGGCGGAAAACGCGTTGGGTGCATGCCTGCTGGCGGAAGGTCATCAAGAAGAGGCAGGGCAACTCCTACACCGTAGCGCGCAGCCGCTGCTTTCAAATCCACAGGCAACGTTCCGCACGCCTGCAGATGTCCGTTACGCCAAAGTATCGCGGCCGGCACATCGTTCCTGACGTGACTGGAGACGTGCCGCCCGGCATTACATTCCACACTGTTGCCTTCAGGAACACACCACAACTCTCGATGACCGCCGCCAATAAGTATCGCAGTCTCGCAACCCCTTAGTCAGCCCGCAGGGCTTCGGTCACGTCCACATGTGCAGCTCGTGCCGCAGGAAACATGGAGGCGATGACTGCGGCGACCAGCAGCACGACGACCGAAGCAATCACAGGCCACGCACTCGGCATCTGCAGCGATGGGAAGTAACTCCTTCCCACGCGCGCTAATCCGTAACCTGCTATTGCGCCTGCCAAAATGCCGGCGCCAGCCATCACCGCACCTTCCGTAATTACGCCCATCAGCAAGTGCCGGGGCTGCGCTCCCACCGCCAACCGGATTCCGAACTCGCGGGTGCGTCCACTGACCGAGAATGCCAGCACGCCGGCGACGCCGACCACGGCAATCGCCAGCGCCAGCGCCGCCAAGCCACTGAAGACCAGCGTATTCAACCGGTCCGGCGTGAGCACTTCGGCGCGAATGTCTTCCAGCGTGGCCGCGTGTTCCACAGGCTGTTCCGCCGACAGGCTACGGATGATGCGCGTCAGCGGGATGATCAAAGCGTGAGGATCGGAGCGGGTATGGACGAACAGCCGGCCCCCGAACAGCGGCAGCTCCTTGCTGGTGTCGTCGGGAACCTGGCCAAAAGGGTGATAGATGGTGAGCAACGGCCCCGGCTCGATATGTTCATCGTCCACATCGGCAACAACCCCAACCACGCGGCGCGGTCCGGGATTGATGTAGATGAATTGCATCACCGGGTCGGTCCACATGATGTGACGGTTGATCGGGTCCTGCCCGGGAAACATGCGCTGCGCCGCGCTCTGGCTTAGGATGACTACCGGCTCGCTGCCGCGCCGGTCATTGTCGTTGAAGTCACGGCCGGCAATGAGTGGCACTCCAAGCGATGCGAAGAATCCCGGCGACACCACACGAAGCTGCGCCAGCGGGTCTTCCTCGTGATTGCCTTTTTGGTGGCCCTCGCCGGTAAATTGCAGGCCGGGGCCCTGGCCGCTGTCGCGCCAGGGAACATTCGTACCCAGGGCTACACGATCCACCCCGGGCAATGCGCTGATGCGCTCAATCACCTGGCGATAGAAGTTGATGATGTCGGCGGAAGTCTTTCCGTACGACATGACCGGCACGTTCACCGCCAGAACACGATGCATATCGAAGCCGGTCCGCGTTTCCTGAAGCTTGATTAAGGTCTTGATCAGAACGCTGGCCCCGGCCAGCAACAGGAACGAAGCCGCAATCTGGGTCACGGCGAAGATCCGCAGCCGGCGACTGGTGCCGCTGCTGATGCGGACGCTGTTACTGCTGCTGGCCAGCCCGATTCCTCCCGACGATTCCACCGAGGGAAGCCGCGGCACAAACGCCAGCAGTATCGCAGAGACGACCGCCAGCGCCGCTCCCACCCACAACACACTCATGTCGACCTTCAAATCGAGCGCGCGGATGGAAAAACGCGAGGCATAGCGCGCCAGCACGGCCACCATCGGCTGCGCGCTGAGAATGCCCAGCACCGCTCCCGCCACCGACAGCAGCAGGCTTTCCGCCAGCAGCGTTCGCCGCAACGCGGCGGTGGACGCCCCCAGCGCGGCGCGAATCGCCAGCTCACCCTCGCGGCGTACCGAGCGCGCCAGGATCAGGTTGGCGACATTCGAACACGCAATGATAAAGATGAGACCCGACGCCGCCAGCAGTACCCAAAGAATCGTCTTTGCGCCCGACGTGATCTGGTCGCGCAGCATCGTGGCGTCGACCTGGTAGTGCGCGCTCGCTGGGTAAGCTTCGGGATGCGCGCGCACCATCGCCGCATAATCCGTGCGCAGTTCGGCGCGGGCCTGGTTGAGCGTGGCGCCGGGCGCAAGCCGGCCGAACAACTCGGTCATGCGGTGCACGCGCCCCGTGACCATGGTGGCCGAAAGATGATGCGGACTGGTCACCACGTTTACCAGGATTTCGGTCTGCGACGGATACTGCACCGACGGCTCCAGCACACCGACGATGGTGGCCGTACGCGGATCAAGCCGTATGGTCTTGCCGATTACCGTCGGATCGCCCTTCAGGGAGTCCTTCCAGAAACGATAGGTCAACACGGCGGCACCGGCAGCGTTGGGACCATCGTCGTGCTGATCGAGCAGCCTGCCCAGCACCGGACGCAGTCCCATGACTTCGAAATACGATCCGTCGACGACTCCGGCGCGCACCTCGCGAGGCTCGCCCAGGCCAACCATGGTGAAGCCGATCTCAGAGAACTCGCCAAACGAGCCCACCGACTTCACGCTCGCTTTCAGGTCCTGGACCTCGGGCACGGAGAAGGCTGCGTCATCTTCGCCGTACCCCGGCGCGATCTGCCGAATGTAGATCAGCCGGTCCTCACCGCGGTTGACCAGCGGCCGCAGCAGAACGCCGCGCACCAGGCTGAAGATGGCGGCATTGGCGCCAATGCCCAACGCCAGCGTCAGGATCACCGTGATCGACAGGCCTTTGCTGCGCCACAACGACCGCAGCGCCACCTTAAGGTCCTGAAGAATTAAATCCGCTCTCACTGCCATGATGCGTTCTCCGGGGTGTCGCTGCCTCATGTCTTTGAAGGGCCACGCCTTCAGGCGTGCCATTGCAACTCATATGTTTTTGTCATCGCGAGGAGGCCTGTAGGCGACGAGGAATCTGCTTTTGTTTTTCAGCAGCCTGTTCAGTCGTGCCGATGGCCCTGGTTCTGCCGTCGCTGCTCACTTGCCTTCATGATTTCGCTCATGTCCCCCACCGGCCGAATCTCGAAGGTGTTGCCGTACTTCAATGCCGGATGCTGCGACATAAGCTGTACCGCCTGGTTCATGTCACGCGCCTCAAGGATGAGAATGCCGCCGAGTTGTTCCTTGGTTTCTATAAAGGGACCGTCCGTAGTTGCCACTTTACCGTTCTTCCATGACAGGGTCAGAGCAGTTTCCCTGGGCTGAAGCGCTTCTCCGCCAGCATAATGTCCGTTGGCGCGAAGATGATCGTCGTATTCAAAGCATGTATCGAACATGCCATTACGTTCGCCGTCAGGCAGGCCGTCGAATTTGGCTTTGTCGTAGTAGCCGAAACAGATGTATTTCATTGTTCTTCTCCGATGGGTTGAGCCAGCAGCGCAGCCTTGCGCGCTGGCTTCTTCATCCTATAGTCGTTCCATACGGAGAAAATCGACAGCAGGGGTGAGTTATTTTTATTCAATTCCTGCCGGGTGCCCTAACCATAGGTGACATCGGTGCTCTGTCCGACCTCGATAATGTAACCGTCAGGGTCGCGGATATAGCAGCGGATCTCGCCGTACTTAGGGATCGGCTCGGTGATGAACTCCGCTCCTCGACTTTTCCATAGCTCGTAACAGGCCTGAATATCAGCCACGCGGAGATTCAAAAAATTGTTGATGTGATTCGGGTCGGGGACGCTGAGCGTTACCGTCGGCTTGTCGGGCGTCGGCCCGCCCCCTACGTTGAGGATCATCCAGATATTCTCAAACAGAAGGTAGGCAGGCGCGTTGCCGTCACCCAGCGTCAGAATGCGAGCGCCGAAGACCTTTTCATAGTAGCGAGCCGATCGCTCGATGTCGGCGACGGTGAGAAACTGCGCGATGCTGATCCCCTCCTTCGGGGGCATCTCGTAGTTCTTCTGTTCGACTTGTACGTTGTTCATTGCTGACTCCTTCAATCCAGTGTTCATCACAAATAGGGTGGCCCGGCAATTCCGGCCTCCGCCGGATGCGAGGCGCGGGGCTGGCAACGCCCACAATTGCTCCCAGCCGCGGCACACTCATTAAGCCAGAAGCGCGGCCGAGAATCTATTGGACGAACGTATCGGCCAATGGCAAGTGTCGGGTGAAGATTATGCTCTGGATTGTCATCAGAGGCTAGCCAATCCCGGGTGCCCACTCATTCGCGAGGCTCGAATGCGTGGCTTTCGCGATCCACGAACCGTGCTGGACGGAGTCGGACTGCTAAGGAAACTCTGATTAAGTCAGGCTCTTTGAAGGGGACGGCCTTCAGGCCGTTCGTAAATGCCGCAAAATCACTTGTGGTAGCCGCTGAGGAACCTCGATCACTTAAGCAGCGTTTCCCTAACCGCGACTTACTGCTAGGTTTATGGATGATTCCCGGCCTGGCCGTCGGCGTGCGACGTAAATTTACGGAGCACGAACTCTTGAAACACGCCGCCGACGGCCCGTCCGGCAATCCCGACCAGCGCGTTCTGAACCACCAGTCCGCCACTGCGATCGGCTTCTGGATAATACAAAGAAGTGAGCCCCGCGCTGGCGAAACTGCCTATGATTCCAGAGTAGTTGGGCTGCCAACGACCATTGTCGCCCTTGCGTTCGATGGCATGGCTGAGAGCGTGCTCAAGCCGCGAGCGAGTTGTGCCGGTTCCTTGGTAAAAGTAGCGAGGATCCTGTTTCATCAGGGATGCCAGAGCAGCGTCGCTGATGAAGGAACCGGTGATCATCGAAGCATAGGCTACGGAGAAGCGCTTGCCGTAGCCCCCGGCTTCTTGTCCCAGTCCACCATAATCATTGGTAGCCTGCTGCAGTCCGGCAAGCGCTCCTACGCCTAAAAGTGTGACCGGATCCGAAACCGACCTCCAGGCAAGCTGAAACTTCTGTTTGGGGGTCATGGGAGCTGCGTCGGGAACATAGCTGACGTAAAAATTGGGGGCGATGCCGAGCACCCGCTGCTTTTCCTGTTGTTTGATCTGGATCTGCGCCACCTGCTCGGTCGTCAATCCGACTTGGACCGTGGTGGTCGCCGACGAAACCTTCAGCTCGATCCCGGGCACCAGGAACATCTGTCCCGATTGTAACGATCCATGGAACGTTGCCGTGTCGAATCCTGGAGCCGTGACGGTGAGCTGAAACGAACCGGGAGCGAGATTACCAAAAGTAAACTGGCCGTCGTCACCGGACAGCACTTGCTGAGCTTGCGGCTGGCCCGGACGCGTCAACCGCACCTGGGCGCCTACGGCGACCGCGCCGGCCTGGTCCAGCACGGTGCCAGAAATGCTGCTATCCAGCTGAGAGCCAGTCTGTCCCCCGGACCCGTCCGGCGCTGGAGAGCTCTGTTGCGCTTGCCTGGCGCTTTCCTGGTGCGCACTGGGCAGTTGCTGGGCGTGAGCTGCTGCTAATAGCAACAGCGCACAGGACACCACCGGAACGGAGCGAACTCTCCAATTACTTAAGGTACTCATTTCCCGTAAAATCCCCTTCTGGACGAACCCCGCCTTGCACTCTGCTTTAACGCCGATGTGAAACAAGAGATGCTAGTTTAAGGAAGATTGTTCGCGGCAAGTGAGCGAAAGCGGAAGTATGACGAACAAGTAATTCGAAGTTGCGGAAAAGTAATGATGGCCGGGCGCCTCACTCATCCACACGGTTCAGAGCAGTGGGTTTCGCGAGTCACAGCTTTCGATACGTCCCTTCACCAATCGAGCTGTTTTGTATCAGGACACGACCTCTAGTCATGCCAGCCAGCTCACGATCAGGGCCTTAGAAATTCATTGGGTCGGAACAAAGTCCGAACACCCACTCAAACAAAACCGGCTTGAGTGGGGCTCCAGTACCCGGCCACTCCCACTCATTCGAACCCCACGAATGAGTGGAGCACGCAGCTACTGTTTCAAGTAACGAAGCGCCACAGACCCTGATTCAAAAATCCTCGAGTCAACGAACTTCAATTGCAATTTCTCCGGCAAGTTGACAGCTTCCAGCAACCGTCTCCCGTCGCCTGCAATGATCGGATGAACGGCAAGACGATACTCATCGATCAAGCCAAGCTCCATCAGTTGCGAAGGAACATCAACTCCACCCACCAAAATATTCTTGCCCGGTTCTTGTTTAAGTTTAAGAATTTCGTCGCGAAGGTCCGTGCGAACAATTCTCGTGTTGTTGTCCGCAACGCTGTCTAAGGATCGCGAAAAAACCAGTTTCTTGAGGGAGACAAAGGCTTGCGCAAAGTCCTTGTCCGCTTTGGACGCGGACTGGTCGTTAGCCACATCTGGCCAATAAGGAACCATCAATTGGTAGGTTTTACGCCCAAAGACCTGCAGGTCAGCCTCTCGCGTGAGACCGGTGAAATATTCAAGTATTTCGTCGTCAGGATTTACTGCGGTGTGGTCGACGCAGCCATCCAGGGTAATGTTGATGGCGAAGACTACATTTCTCATTTGGTTCATCCTATAGTCGTCGGCGGGTAGGCCAGAGCTTGTCTAAGGGCCTAGCGTTTTCGTAACCGACGCAAACTCCCGGGTCTCGAACGACGCGAGACCCAGGGCATACGGCCAAGTTGTTTACTTGCTTCCGCCGGGTGCTTCTTCCGGAGCCGGGAAGAATAGAAGCTCGCGCACCTCGCCCACCGCATCGCAGGAGATGGCGCCCCTGCGCGCCCACGCAAGTGCCTCATCCATATTGGCGGCTTCCAGTATCCAGAAGCCGCCCATGTGTTCCTTGGTCTCGGTGTACGGGCCATCGGTGACCAGCACCGTGCCGTCGGACTTCTTCCGCACCGTCTTGGCCTTCGCGGGCGGGGCAATGCCGCAGGCGAACTTCCTTATGCCGGCAGCAATCATTTCGCGGTTCAGCGCGTGGATCTCTTCCATCATCGTTTCAGTTACGGTGGACGGGTCGAAGTTGTCTGGGAGGTAGTTTGCAACTAAATACTGTGGCATGAATTCTCCATTCTCCTGTAGCGGCTAAGTAGACGTTGAACGAGACATCGCGAAATCGACAACGCGCGGAGAGTTTTCTTACAGCTGCATCTCAGCTGCGACGTCGTCGCCGAACTTCTCTTGGATCTCCTTTTGGGTCTCGGGATCGAAGTCGGCTAAATCGAACATCCGGCGAACTTCAACCACTTCGTTATCTTTTCCGGGGATGCGCGCAGCCCATTCCAGAGCCTCTTCGCGCGACTTCACCTGGATGATCCAGTAGCCGCCGATCACTTCCTTCGCTTCGGTAAACGGGCCGTCGGTAACTTTCGATTTTCCGTTTTCGAAGGTGACCCGCGCGCTCATTGTCGCGGGAGGGGTCAGCCCGTCGAGCGCGAGCAGCACGCCGGCTTTCCCTAGTTCCTCGTTGTACTTGCCCATTGCCTCCATCTCTTTGAAGTCGGGTACCCAGCCGGGCTTTGCGTTTTCGTAATCTTTCGGAAACATGATCATCATGAAGCGCATTTTCTTCTCCTTGAGCGTTGCGGTCCGGTTGTCCGGCCTTCACCCTATAGTCGAACGGCCGCATTGAATTCGACAGGTCGTGCAGGTTTTATTTCAGCTGCCGAATGCGCTCCTGCAGGAATTGCCGCTCTGGTTCCTGTTGGGTCAGGGCCAGAGCTTTCTCATAAGCGGACCTAGCCTCATCCGTTCTGCCGAGCCTGCGGCACATATCTGCACGGGCGGAGTGCGCCAGGTAGTAGTTTGCCAATCCGCCGTGTTCCAGCACCGCGTCGATATGCTTCAGACCGGCCTCTGGACCATCGCGCATGGCGATGGCCACGGCGCGATTCAGCTCTACAATCGGTGAAGGTTGGATTCGTAGCAATTGGTCGTAAAGCGCAACAACCTGCGGCCAGTCGGTCGCAGCAACGGATTCCGCTTCCGCATGAACGGCCGCAATCGCAGCTTGCAGTGTGTAAGAGCCGAAGCGACGGGACTTCAGGGCTTTCTCCACCAAGGCCACCCCCTCGGCGATCTGCTCCCGGTTCCAGAGCGAGCGATCCTGGTGCTCCAGCAAAATCAGCTCTCCGGTGGGAGAAGTCCTGGCGGCGCGGCGGGATTCCTGCAGCAACATCAGGGAAAGCAGCCCCATGACCTCCGGCTCGGCCGCGAGGTCGGTCAGCAGCCGGCCCAATCGAATCGCCTCTCTAGTTAGCTCACCCCGCGTTACCTCTGTTCCCGCCGCAGCCGAGTAACCCTCGTTGAAGACGAGATAGACAACCTGAAGCACCGCGTCCAACCGCTCCGGCAATTCCTCGGGCGTTGGCACCTCGTAAGGAATCGGCGTCTCGCGAATCTTTGTCTTGGCGCGCACAATGCGCTGTGCCAGTGTCGCCGGCGTAACCAGAAATGCCCGCGCAATCTCCTCCGTCGTCAGGCCGCAGATTTCGCGCAGCGTAAGCGCAACCTGTCCTTCCGGCGCCAGAGCAGGGATGGCAACAAGTGAAGATCAGACGGAGGCGATCATCCTCGATCTCCTCGTCATCTTCACCGAGGGGAGTGTCGCTGACGCGCGACTCGATGTGGGCAACAATATCTCTCTGCACTCCATCGAAGCGCGCGCGCCGGCGCATGACGTCGATGGCTTTGAAGCGTGCGGTGGAAATCAGCCAGGGGCGCGGATTGTCTGGAATACCAGCCCGAGGCCACGACTCCAGCGCGGCGGCGAACGCCTCATGCATGGCCTCTTCGGCGAGGTCCAGATCTCCCAGGAGGCGCACGAGCGTCGCCAGAACCCGGCCCGATTCCGATCGGTAGAGAGTGTCAATGGTCGCGCTGATGTGTTCGGGCACAGGCGGCGGCATCTACGCCAAACCAGCAGACTGAAGAAATAGATGAATCGTGGTGCGAAAGGGGGGACTCGAACCCCCACGGTTTTACCCGCCAGATCCTAAGTCTGGTGCGTCTGCCAATTCCGCCACTTTCGCATATCGAAATAAACACGCCAAGCGTTCCTGGCGTTGGCTCGCCTCAACGATCGGGGTATCACGAGTCTAGACGTAAGTGTGCAGCGGATGCAATTCCGCGAGTCCAGAATTGCACGGCAGCGGAGATGCAGGAATCGTCTCAATTGCGTGAAGACAATTCCTGCGCTTGGGGAGCGCCTTCACTGCAGAAGTACTTACTGGTTTTTGCCAGTATCCAGGACTGGGATGTACGACGCCGAAGGCACAAGGTCGCCTCCGAGAGAACACGTTGCGTGTTTCCCTACGAGTTGGAAGCGGCCGTCGAACACCGGGCATTTACAGTTCGCAGTACCATCGCTGTTCACTTGGCAAGGGGCGGTCATACAGGCTGCGTACCGGCCTTTGTCGCAGGTGGTCAATCCGCCGGCTCCGGACGAAAAAGCTTTCAACAACTGTTGCTTCGCTTCCGGATCGTAGGTCGAAATAACGGTAGCACCCGGAATCAGGGCGCCATTGTTCAGGTAGTTGCAGACGGGAGCCTGTCCCACGCTGGGGCAGCCAGATCCGTCCGATCCGCAAGTCTCGACCGTTTGCTCATACACAGGCCGGTTCAGGATCGCCGTGATCAACGTGTAGTTGGTCTGGTTTCCGACAGTGCATACGCAGTTCGCAGACTGCCCGTCCGGAGATAAGGTGCACGGATACGGTTCCGCTCCGGAATGAAAGCAAAGCGCAAACTGATTGGAACAACCTAACATTCCCGCAGGCGAAATAATCGTGTCGCGGTAAGCCGGCCCATAGTTCGAGGTCCAGTTTCTGGAGTTATCCCAGAAGAGTCGCGAATCGGGAACGAACTGCTGCACCCAATTCGCGGGGTCATTCCAATAGGAAGACGCTTTCGATGTGGGTGTCAGCCCAGCTTTTGCTGTCTGAGCCGCTAAAAAAGAAGTAAACGCACAAGCGATCAGCACTACGGCAAGACACACGGGTGCGCGTCTCCATTGCTTCATAACATTCCCCTCACCATCCGGCCAAACGGTAGTACGAACCGGAAAATGTTAGCTCTGGCGCTAAGGTACCAAACTATATAACCGATTACGGCTAAGCTTCAACGCCGAATTATAGCCATGTTTGTGGATTCTGCGCATGGCATCAACACATATCGAGAGCGGACGCTGCCCATCTCTTTTATGCTATGGACACCGCACTTATCCTCACTTACCGTCCTGACATCTTCTATACACAATTAACTTGTCCAGTTGAGTCTGCTGTCAGGGCGAAGTTCTTCGCCTGTTCGAGGTCCTCTTTCCTCACGTTTCTTTGTCGTATACCGGCTTTTTAGAAGCACAAACACCTGAGAACACGGAGGAAGTACATCAATGAAAAGTGTTTACAGCAGGGTTTTCGCAGCTTTATGCATGCTCGGGCTCATTGCCGCTGTTGCTGCGCCGGCGCTCGCCCAGATGGCCGATAGCGGTAAACCGCCAATGTATTGTTATGTCGGCGAGTGGGCCATTCCGCGTGCTCAGTGGGCGGAGATGGACAAGGCCAATGCGGCGGATATGGACGTCCTGCAGAAGGCTATGGCTGCTGGTTCGCTCGTTGGTTACGGTTCGGACACGAACCTGGTGCATCAGCCCGACGGCCCGACTCACGACAGCTGGTGGTGTGCGACGTCGATGGCCGGCATTCTCGGCGTTCTTGACAGCTTTTACACGAATGGTAGCGACGTCACACCTGTTTTGGCGAGTGCAACCAAGCACTGGGACAACATCCTGGTCAGCCGGTATTACAACTGGCACTCGGGCACGATGAAAAACGGGTACACCCATGGATCGGCGTACAAACTGAAAGCCGATGCCCCGGATGATGCCGTCGACACCCTCGCCAAGAACGCGATCGTGCCGTTAATGGAGAAATTGCTCAGCAGCGGCACCATCGCCGAATACGAGATTGATCAGGAATCGATCCACACAAGCGCGCCTGGGCTGTTCCTCATCTTCTATCTGACTCCGACGGCGGACGGATTGGACAAAGCGAATAAAGCGTTGCGAGACACGATGAGTTCGAATCCGCTCGTTGGCCCTGCGTTTGATTCGATGGTCGACTTCTCGGCGCACCGGGATTACCTGGATCACACCAACGCGACCTACAAATAGACCAAACGGTTTACTTTCGCGCCGGTTTAGCGAGGGGGCGTGAGATTGCACCACTTCTGACGCGAGCGTCGCCAAATGAGGCGGCGCCTCGCGCCGGCTTTTTGTCGGGAAGCCGAATCTTCTTGGCGAAATCCTGATTCTCTAGGACAATTCGAACCAATCCTCACCAAATCTAAGGAGACGACCATGTTAACCGCGACGTTCACGGCGCTGTGGCAGGATCAGTCGTTCAGTCCGATAGCAGGATTGTTCAGTGGTGGGTTCTTGCTGGCTGCTCTGGTCCTTACCGTTGTTGTCATCATCGGCTGGTGGAAGATGTTCGAGAAGGCCGGTGAGCCTGGCTGGGCTGCCATCATTCCGATCTTCAACATTATTGTGCTGCTGAAGATCGCCGGGCGTCCTGTCTGGTGGGTTGTGCTTTACCTGGTACCGATCGCAAACATCATAGTAGCCATCGTTGTTGCCATCGACATCGCCAAGGCCTTCGGCCAAAGCGCCGTGTTCGGCTTCTTCCTCAACTTCCTGTTGGGCGGCATCGGCTACCTCATCCTCGGATTTGGTAACTATCAGTATCGAAGGCCGCTGGCATTGGGCGCCACGGCGTAACTTTCACCGTAGAGCCGTCGGCGCGGTGTCATTCGAAGCGTGCTCGCGATAGGTTGGCCACTGGCTGAAGAATGCATCGGTGAGCGAGGTTGTGCTGAGCGCCTGCTGCAGTTGCGCGAGACTGGCAGCGGTCTGGAGATGGATCGTAGTCTCCTCGCCGGGTATCAGGTCGAAGTAGTTGTCGGAAAGGGTCACATTCAGATCGCCGAACGACAGATAGACATTGCGCGCCAGGACCGGTGACTTCAACGTCAGCCTGTATCCGTCAGTATCGGAGACGAGGCTGCTTTGGATTGCGGGCTTCAGCGGCAACGCAAGATTGCGCATGTGATCGAAGAATACTTCGTTGCGCGACACGCGCTGCCCGTCAACGATGAGGTCAAAAACCAGGAACACACGGTCCAGGTCGGACGAGCCGAGAATCTCCCCTTGGTTCACAGTGAAGTACACTGCGCTCGACTGCGCCGGAATCTTAACCTCTCGACTTTTATCCACCAGCACCTTGCCCTGGAAATCAAGCAACTGCATGTGGACCCGAGCGCTGGTCGCCTGCATTTTGTCCGACACTACGTACACGTTCACAGCGCCATCGTGGACGTAGGGCGAGATCAGCAGATCGGCATAGAAGCGCCGTGCGTAGTATTGCAGCGCCTTCCAGCGGCCGAAATAGTCGATGCTCGACCATGAGGCCACCGGCCAGCAGTCGTTCAGTTGCCAGAAAAGCGCGCCCATGGTGCGCGGGCGATTACGGCGGAGATGTTCGGCGCCAACCTTGATTGCCTCCGCCTGCTGCACTTGGCTGACGTAGATGAACGACGCAAAATCGCGTGGCTCGGGATACTCGCGCAGCATGTAAGTGAGAATGCGCTCGTTGCCACCGTGATTCTTCTGGTGCGCCTTCATTACAGTCGAATCGATGGCGAGATCACCGGGAGCAGCAAAGCTCAGGATGGTGCGCATCTCGGGAAACGACTGAAATCCGAACTCCGACATAAAACGCGGATTTTGCAGATTGTAGTTATCGATGGGCTTCAATCCGTGCCACACATCCCAGTAATGCATGTCGCCGTTGTCTTCGCTGTTCGGCGGAGCTTCGAAGTTCGCGCTGGGGGAACTCGGCCAATACGGAGTGGGATTCGCGTATTGCTCAGCCACGCTCTTGAGGATGTCGTGGAAGAGAACCACGTAATCCTCCCAGACGCGGTCGCGCTGCGGTGGCGTTATCGATTCCTTGAAGCTGAGGCGATCGGCCCAGGCGACCCATCCGGCTTCGACCTCATTATTGCCGCACCAGAGCACGATGCTGGGATGATCGCGCAGGCGCATCACCTGCTGCTTTGCCTCTTCGCGAACGTTCTCCTGGAAGGCGAGATCTCCAGGCACCATGTCGCCCCCGAACATGAACTCCTGCCAGACCATCAGGCCAAGCTCGTCGCAGATGTCATAGAAGACGTCGCTCTCGTAAATGCCGCCACCCCATTCGCGCACCATGTTCATGTTGGCATCGCGAGCTGCGGTCAGAATCTGGCGATAACGCTCTGGCGTAACCCGGCTGGGAAAGCTGTCGAAGGGAATGACGTTTGCGCCCTTAGCGAAGATGGGAATGCCATTCACGACGAAGGTAAAGCTCCTGCCCCATTGGTCTGGTTCGCGGCGCAGTTCGACTGAGCGCAAGCCAGTCTTCACTTCCGATTGTGCGACGAAGGTCTTGCCGATCTTTACCGAGACGGTAAATCGATAGCGATCCTGCGCGCCATACCCGGCCGGATACCACAGCTTCGGGTTTGCGATGCGAATGGGAATAGAAATGTGATTCGTGCCGGCGTCGAGTTGAACAGTTTGGCTTACGGTGACGTTTGGCGTCTTATCGTCAGCGTTGTCACGGGTGATCGATTACCGTTGCCGGCGTGGGCGCGCTTGACTCAATCTCAACATCGGCGGAGATCTCTGCTTCGTCTCGGGTGATCTTCTGCTGATGGATGTGGAAGTTCACGACGCGCGCGGCATCCCATGCTTCGAGATACACCGGCTTCCAGATGCCGATCGTGATGTAGCGTGGTCCCCAGTCCCAACCGTACTGATACGGAGCCTTCCGTGTGTACGGCGCAGTCGCAACGTTCTCTTCGTTGCCCTCATTTGCTGTGGAAACCGATGGCAGAATGTAGGGAAGAGCTTTCACCTTGGGAATCATCGAGGTGATTGGCGAATGAAAGACGATGCGAAGAGTATTGGGTCCGGCTTTGAGCAGCGGCTTTGCCGGAATCCTCCACCTACGAAACATGTTGTTGGTGGTCAATACTTGCTGTTCGTTGAGGAAGACCTCGGCAAACGTATCCAGTCCCTCGAAGACGAGGTCGAGGTGCGCGCGCTGTAGTGTCGCCGCATCCACCTGAAATGTCGTGCGGTACTCCCAGTCCGTAAGCCCGATCCATTGCAGGCGCGACTCATTGTCGCCATAGAAGGGATCGGGAATGACATGCGCCGCCAAGAGATCGGTCTGAACCACGCCGGGAACCTCCGCAGGCCGCCAGCTGTTCACTTCAGGATGATCCTTCGCGTTGAGCGCGCGGAATTCCCATCCGGAGTTCAGAGATTGCACAGCAGGTTCGGCGGCGCGAAGGTTCATGGCCGATGCGAGAGAGAGTAACACCAACATGATTCCGCGAAGCATCGGGATGGATGGCATGCACTTCATTTGCTGGGCATCGAAAGACAACGATTTGCGGAACTCTGGTTTTGGTTGGATGCATGGGACGGGACTATTGCTGTCGGAAACAACGAAAAGGGGCTCCCGATGGGGGAGCCCCGGTTGAGTCACGGATCGGAATACGTTACCAGATCGCTACCGAAGCGCTGTCAACCCACTCGTGATAGCCCTGACCGCTGGCGTTCACATCAAGCTGCCACTGCACGCCTAAGTTGTCGCCCCAGTGCAGGTTCTTGGCGCTGTGGGTGATGTTGACCGTATAGGGCTGCCCGTCGACGACCAGCGTGTGATACGTGTAGGTGTGGTTGCTCGTGTTCGTGGTCACGTACCACTGGACGTGATGCCAGGTGCTGGGACTGAATTTGTTGCAGGTGATGCCGCTGTGAATCCAGTGGCCACTGGCTTCATCCCAGGTGTCCCACTTGCCGGCGCCGTAGTCGCACTGGCTGCCGATCATGTAGTTGTACCCGCCGACGAATTGGAACATGTCGTATTCCAGTGCCTGTCCCGAGTGCTGTGAGTTGGCGTCAACGTAAACCCAGAAATCCCACAGGATGTTGTGCTTGCTATTATTTGCGCCCAGCTTCTGCCACCACAGCGCGTTCGCCCAAACGCCTGAGTTGAAGAATTCCGTGCTGGATCCGCTGCGCGACGGGGACCCTTGGTGTTGCGACATCCAGTAGCTGCCGCTGCCGCTGCCGCCGGCGCAACCGGGATCATGACAGTAGTTCCAGCTGCCACGGTTCTGAATGTTGTTGAACCAGATCGCGTTTCCCGGAGGAGTTGGCAGTCCGTTACCGCCGCCGCCGCCGCCACCACCACCGCTACCGTTGACCGTGATCTGCTGAGTCATAGAACCGTATGCGCCGGAGCTGTCCCAGGCGCGAGTCACCAACTGATGCGTACCCGCCGGAGCGTTGATGCTGGCGTTGATCGAATTCGTCGCGCCTCCGGTGTAGACGTTTGCGCCGTCCAAATAAACGTGCCAGCCGGTGATGTGATAGTTCGTCGTAGCATTAGCCGTCAGAGTGAAGGGAGCGCCGACTTGCTGGTTATTTCCGGGCTGGCTGACGGTGACGTTGACCGCGGCTGCGGACATGGACACCCCGAGAACGGTGGCTGCCAAAAAGAATAAGTACTTCATTTATGAGTCCCCTGTGAGAATTCGGCCAGAATCTGTACAGCGCATGAGGCCGCGTTCTCAACAGCAGCCGGTGACTGGAGTATCTCGTCTAAGGGAGCTGAGACAAATCAGTGGTAGTACCTAGAAGAAGTACCTACTTTTACTGCCCCATCCAGAGTTGAACTAAGTAGGGTAAGTCTCACAAAGTAAAGCTGGTTAATCCAGGGTTGCTGGTCGGAGTAGCTGCCTGGTTCCGAACCCTTGGGAACAGCGGCGATGGTAAGATTTCGGTACGAATGGTTACTTTCGTTGTGCTGCGTATCGTGGCCGTAGTCCTGCTGGTCGCGGCGAACGCCTTCTTCGTCGCCGCCGAGTTTGCCCTGATCAGCGTACGCGAGACACGACTCCAGCAAATGATCGCCGCCCACCGGATCGGTGCGCGCACAGTTCAGAAGCTCCACCAGAAGCTCGATGAAGTCCTGAATGCCGTCCAGTTTGGGGTAACGGTTTGCAGTCTCGCCCTCGGCTGGATCGGCGAAGCCTCGATTGCACACATGCTGGAGCCGCTGTTCGCATCGCTGCCATACTCCCGGTTCTATGCGCATGCGCTGGCGGTTGCATTGGCTTTTGTCCTGATGACCTATCTGGTCGTCATCCTTGGTGAAGTTGTTCCCAAATCGCTCACCCTGCAGCGTACGGACCGCGTGGCCTTAGCCGTCGCCGGCCCTATGGACGCCTTCATGACGCTGGCCGCGCCGTTCCTGAAGTTCATGACGGCTTCGACGCGTGTGGTTCTGAAGGCATTCGGGGTGAGGCTGGTGCGCGAGGCCGGCGTGCATTCACCTGAGGAGTTGAAGCTCATCGTGTCGGCGAACCGGCGACTCGGGGAATTGGCGCCGCTGCAGGAAGAAGTCATTCTGCATGCGCTCGACCTGGAGAACATCTCGGTACGCGAGATCATGGTGCCGAGGCCGGACATTTTTTCGGTCCCTGGAAATCTGACACTCGAGGAAGCGTTGCAGAGCGTGGTCGACGAGCAGCATTCGCGTGTTCCGGTCTACGATCCGCAGCGCGGTCCGGAGCACATCATCGGCGTTCTCTATGCGAAGGACCTGATGCGATGGCTGCGCTATCGTGTGAATCGCACCGCATCAGGGCGGCCTGTATCCCGTCCCAGCGGACTCGAAGTGCGGCACATCATGCGCGAAGTTCTGGTGGTTCCCGAAACCAAGCCGCTGCCTGACCTGCTGGTCGAGTTCAAGACCCGCAAACGTCATCTGGCGGTGGTGGTCGACGAATTTGGTTCGACCGCCGGGGTTGTGACGGTAGAGGACGTGCTCGAGCAACTCGTCGGAGAGATCGAGGACGAGTTCGATATCAGCGAGCCGTCGCTCGCTCCCGGAGCGGCGTCGATGACGCTCGACGGGGCAGTCAATATTCGCGATCTCGAAACCCAATACCACATTCTCTTGCCCCGCGATGAAGGCTTTGAAACCCTCGGTGGATTTGCTCTGGCGAGGCTTCAGAAGATACCGGTCGTCGGCGACAGCTTCGAATACGAGGGCCGCCGTTATACTGTTGCCACCATGGACGGCCTGCGGGTGGAGAGCGTGAAGATCGAGAATGCTCCGTCTCAAGCGCAACCCCAGCCGCCATCGGCAAGTTCCGTGGCTCACTGATGCTGCGATACGTCGGTTCTCGACTGCTCTACATGCTGCCGGTTGTGTGGCTGGTGGTTTCGGTCGTCTTCTTGCTAATACATCTGGTGCCGGGTGATCCCATTCAGCAGATGCTGGGAGAAGGTGCGGCTGCCACAGACGTTGCCGCGGCGCGCCACGCTTACGGACTCGACGTGCCACTCGGTACACAGTACGTGAATTACTGGCGAGGCATTCTGCACGGCGACATGGGAAAGTCGCTGCGCTTCAACCAGAACGTCAGCCATGTTATTGCCGACGCCTATCCGTATACGATGGAGCTCACCGTCGCGGCGCTCCTTGTTGCTCTGGGACTGTCAATTCCGGCCGGGGTGCGCTCGGCGCTACGCCGCAATCGCTGGGATGATCGCGCACTCAGTTTTATTTCATTGCTCGGGCTGTCATTTCCGAACTTCGCGCTCGGTCCAATCCTGATTCTGTTTTTTGCGATTCAGCTGGGGTGGTTACCTGTGTCAGGTGCAGGTGGTCCGGCTCATCTGATTCTGCCTGCGATCACGATGGGCGGAGCGCTGGCGGCGATCCTGACCCGGATGGTGCGCACATCGATGTTGGAGGAACTCGGACAGGACTACATCCGCACCGCTCGAGCGAAAGGCTTGCCGGAAAGCACGGTCGTCTACCGTCACGCGCTGCGAAACGCGATGATCCCGATCCTAACCGTCGTAGGCCTCCAGTTTGGAGCTCTGCTCGCCGGCGCGATCGTCACGGAGACGATCTTTTCGTGGCCTGGCATCGGCCGGCTGACCATCACCGCTATCTCGAATCGTGACTACTACCTCGTACAGGGTTGCATTCTGATGATCGGTTTGACGTATGTTGTAGTAAACTTCCTCACCGACCTGCTGTACTCGGCGTTCAATCCACGGATTCGGCAGTGATTGAGCTCGGCTTGCGTCTCGACTGTGATGTATGTACTTGATTTTTTGCAGTCCAGCGGTTTCCAATCGGAGAACAACGGCATCTGTTCTATACACGGAGGGCGGAATGAATCTTCTGGATGCGCTTCGCCACGCAGAACAAAAGGGCAAAGACAAGGTACAACGCGGCACCGAAAAACTTCATCGCGTTGAAGATGCAGTTCGCCGCACGATAACCGGTCGCTCCGCTCCGGAGGCCCCGCAGAACGCAAAGCCGCGGACGGGGATCGTTTCGATTAACGGGCGCGATGTAGAAAAGATGCGCTGCACCGGCGGTCGCCACACAGCCTGACTTACAGCGGCAAATATGGCAGCGGATTTCCATCCACGATAGCTTCAGGATTGCGCGCCACCAGCGCGTCCGCTACAACTTCCCCCACCATTTGAGCAACTTTGGCGCGCGCTTCCGACATCACCGGCCGGCGCCGGACAGGGTCGTGTGCGTCGCTCGCGATGGCGTGTACCGCCTTGCGCTGCAGCAGCCACTCCGCAACCTTCTGAGATCTCGGACCCCATGATCCCGTGATGGCGTTCGCCGTAACTTGCACCAGGCAGCCTTGTTCGATCAGCATCAGCACCGCCTCCGGATTCTTCATCAGCGGCTGATTGCGTTCCGGATGGGTGATGATGGGTACCATTCCGCAGCTCAGGAGCGACAGAACATCCTGCTTCACCGTGGGAGGCAGGCCGTAGTCGCTGAACTCGATCAGCAGGTACTGCGTGTCGCCAATGGTGTAGCGGCGGGGATTATCGAGGGCATCGCGGATGTTGTCGTAGGAAAAGTGGAAATCACATCCCAGGCTGAACGCCAGATGGCCGTCGGCGGAGTCATGCAACTGACCCAGCATGCTGGTGAAGCGCTCGCGATCGTACTCGTACACGTCGTTGCAATGTGGGGTTGCGACGATGTGGGTGATGCCGTCCGCGATCGCGACGCGGCACATCTCGGCTGTCATCTCCCATGACTTCGAACCATCGTCGATGCCGGGCAGAATGTGTGTGTGGATGTCGATCAAAGCAGTTTCAAGTTTCAAAGCAGTTTCGAGTTTCGAGTTTCGCGTTTCAAAACTGTCTTGCCACTCGACACCCGAAACTCGAAACTGTCTTACTTGTACCGTTCCTTCATGAAGTCGGTGATTTTGTCATAGGCCTCGCTCAACACCGGCTCGGGGGGCAGGAACACGATGCGCATGTGGCGTGTGCCAGGCTTTTCACCGAAGCCCGATCCATGCACCACCAATACGTGCTTCTGCTTCAGCAGATCGGTGACGAAGGTCAGATCGTCTTCCGGAATCTCCAGCGAAGGGTGCGCATAGAATGCGCCCTTCGGAGCCACCAGCTTCACATGAGGCGTCCGCTTCGCCCATTCGACGGTGAGATCTGCACGCCGCTTCAGTTTGCGCAGCATCTGCTCGAGGTGATCCTGTGGTCCCTCCAACGCCGGTTTAATTGCGTGCTGGAACGGATGCGGGGCCGACAAGCGTGCGCGCAGCAGTCGATGCACGGCTTCCATATACGGCTTCACCACCTCGCGCGGGCCAGTTGCAATCGCCCACCCGATGCGCCAGCCAGGCACCAGATATGACTTCGACAGGCCGTTGAAGGTCACGATCGGAACATCTGTGGCCAGTGTTGCGACCGAGATGTGCTTTTCCTTGGGATCGAAGATCAGCTTGTCGTAGATTTCGTCGGCGAAGATGATCAGGTTGTGGCGCCTCGCCAGCTCCAGAATCTTCTCCAGAGTCCGCTTTGAGTAGACTGCGCCGGTCGGGTTATTGGGAGTGATCAGGAGAATCGCTCGAGTGCGCGAGTTGATCTTGCGCTCCATGTCGGCGACATCCGGCTCCCACTCGTTCTCTTCGTCAAGATCGTAGGCGTTCGCCGGGCAGTCCAGCTTAGCCATGATGGCGCCGTACAGCGGATACTCGGGGCTGGGCGTCAAGACGTTGTCGCCGGGATTCAGTAGGGCAGTGAGGCAGGTGTCGATGACCTCGCCCGAGCCGATACCGACAAAGATGCTCTGAATCTCGCGGAAGCCCTCACGCTCGGCCTGGTTGCGGATGGCATCAATCGCCGGCTTAATGCCGAGCGACTCGGCGTAGCCGTTGTGGCCGTCAACCATGGCCTTCAGCACCGCTTCAATCATGTGCGGCGGGGTGTGGAAGTCGAACTTACAGGGGTCGCCGATGTTGAGGTAGAGGATTTCGTGGCCCTCGCGCGCGACTTCTTCGGCGGCGACAGCGAGATCACGGATGGCGTAGCGCACGTTCATCATGCGGCTGGCGGCCATCACTTCCGCAACAGCTTTCGTAACCATGAAGACTTCCTTCGATAGCAGAGCTGAAGAACCCACTATTATGAACTAGTTACCCGCTGGTTCGCACCCTTCTATTTGCTTGCATCGACAGTCGCCGTCGCGCGATTATCGCGGCGAAGCATTGTCGCCCGGTCGGAGGGGAAATCAGATGCCCAGCTCAGCGATCCTCGACGTAGCCATTGGAATCGCCTTCGTCTACCTGTTCCTCAGCCTCATTTGTTCAGTGGTGAACGAAGGCATCGCCGCCGTATTTTCGCTGCGCTCGAAGAACTTGGTAGCCGGTATCGACAGCCTCTTCTCGGGAACCAAGATGGCCGACGGCAAAGACCTGGTGGGAGCCATTTACGCCCACGGGTTAATTCGCGGACTCTACAAGGAACCCGAGAAGCTGAATCCACAACAGGCAGCGGAGCTGAACGTGGCGGCGGTGCGTGGGCAGATGTTGTCGCACGTTCCAGTGCTGAAGATCGTCGACAAGTGGTTCAACGTGAACCTGCCGGCATACATTCCGTCGGCCACGTTTTCCACCGCGCTCATCGATGTGATTTCGCCGCCCGATCCGGACCGCGCACGGGTGCTCCAGGACGTGAGACAGGCCATCAATGACCTTCCTCCCAGTCCTACGCGCCAAGCCCTGATGAGCCTCGTGGCCGATACGCAAAAAGATCTCGACGAGTTTCAGTTGAAAGTCGAAGGTTGGTTCAACGATTCCATGGACCGCGCCTCGGGATGGTACAAACACCGCGCGCAAAATATCCTGCTGGTCATTGCGCTGGTGCTGACCGTGCTGTTGAACGTCGACACTATCAAGCTGGCGCAGTCGCTGTGGACGAACCCGATCGAGCGCCAGGCGACCGTAGACCTGGCATCGAAGTACGTCGACCAGCACAAGGACGTGCTGCAAAATCAGCAGCAGTTGCAGCAGCAAGCCGAAAGCCTCGCCGGGCTGGGACAACAGATGCCGTTTCCATTCGGCTGGCATGAGAAGCCGCCCATGCAGCCGTTCTTCTGGCTGGAGACGCTGACCGGCTGGCTGATTACGACGCTGGCGCTGTCGTTAGGTGCGCCGTTCTGGTTCGACACGCTGAATAAGTTCATGGTGGTGCGTTCGACGGTGAAGCCGAAGGAGAAGAGCACCGTCGAGCCCAGCAAAGACTCGTAGGTTTGCTCGTCGTCCGGCCTGTGACTTGGGGCGGAGGCTTCGGTACCCATGAAGTCGGGCGAAATTCTTGTGCGTCGATGCTGGATAGGGCAGGATGGCTCTCCCCGCTCTGCTCGCGACGCGAGGATGCGTTGAGATATGCCGCTGAAGCGCGAGGGAAGACTGCGTAGGCGTGCGGTCCCTGCCCGGACCGGGAGCCCAAATTATGCCGCGTACCCAGGACTTCGTCCTGGGCTAAGCTGAGTCGTCCCGCGCACGCGGGACGGAATTGTCCCGGGGTAGATCATCCCGCTTTGCATAATACGGTTGCGCGTGCGGGGGGGCCGCTCAAGGTTTTTATTCAGGCCGGTCGATCTGTGCGCGCTGCAAAGTATCGGAGTAATCGATATACACCGACTTCCACTCGGTGTAGAAATCGATTGCGCCGATCCCGCCTTCGCGATGACCGTTACCTGTGGCCTTCGTGCCGCCGAACGGCAGGTGAACCTCGGCGCCGATCGTCGGAGCGTTAATGTAAGTGATGCCGGCATATAGATCGCGCATCGCAGTGAACGCCTTGTTCACGTCCTTGGTGTAGATCGATGACGACAATCCGTACTCGATGTCGTTGGCGATCTCGATTGCATTCTCCAAGCCGTTGCACGGGATGATCGAAACCACTGGTCCAAAGATTTCTTCCTGCGCAATCCGCATCTTGGGATCGACGTCGGCGAACACGGTCGGCGCAACGAACCAGCCGTGCGCGTACTGCTCGCCTTCCAGACGATGTCCGCCGCATAGCATCTTGGCGCCTTCGTCCTTGCCGATCTTGATGTACTTCAGATCGGTTTCCATCTGCGACGAGTTCACCGCCGGACCCATATCGACGCTCTCGTCAAGACCGTTGCCGATCTTCAACTTCTTCGCGCGCTCTACCAGGCTGTCTACAAACTTCTTGTACACGCCCTTCTGCACGATGATGCGGCTGGTGGCGGTGCAGCGCTGTCCGGTGGTGCCGAACGCGCCCCAGAGCGCGCCTTCGAGCGCCAGGTCGAGATTGGCGTCGTCGAGCACGATCATCGGATTCTTGCCGCCCAGCTCCAGCGAGCAGTGCTTGAAGGTCTTGGCCGCTTCCTGGCCGACGATCCGTCCCACGGCCGTCGATCCGGTGAGCGAAACCGCGCGCACGTCGGGATGCTCGACCATCGGCGTGCCCACCTCACCACCGAAGCCGGTGACGATGTTCACGACTCCCGCAGGAACTCCGCCATCAGCCAGCGCCTGCACGAAGTTCAAGGTCGAAAGCGGCGTGTCCTGTGCCGGCTTGATCACTGCGGTGTTGCCGGCCACGAGAGCAGGGAAGAGCTTCCACGACGGAATCGCCATGGGAAAATTCCACGGGGTAATCATGGCGCAGACGCCCAACGGTTGACGCACGGCCATCGCGAATTTGTTCGGTAGCTCCGAGGGAACCGTAGGTCCAAACAGGCGACGGCCTTCGCCGGCGGTGTAGTAGCCGCAATCGATGGCTTCCTGCACATCGCCGCGCGTTTCCTTGATGACCTTGCCCATCTCGCGCGTCATCAGCTGCGCATACTCTTCCTTGCGCTGCATGAGGATTTCCGACGCTTTGTAGAGCATCTCGGCGCGGCGGGGCGCTGGAACCAGCCGCCACTTTTTGTAAGCCTGTGTCGCCGCGTCGATGGCTGCATCGACGTCACGCTTGTCGGATTTCTGAAACACGCCGACGACCTCGCGGGTGTCGGCCGGGTTCAGGTTTTCGAAGGTGTGGCCGGTCTTGCTGTCGACCCACTCGCCGCCGATGAAGTTCTTATAAGTGCGGGGCTGCGCGCCGGTGTTGATGCTGGGTGCCTTTTGTTCCATCGTAGCCATAAAGGAATCTCCTTACACAATGTCCAAACCTTTAATGCTAGCTGGGAAGGCAGGAGATTGTCACGCTCAGCCGGCCGGCGGCCCTGGATTCGGGTCGTAAGCCGAGCTGACGTTGTGAAAAAGTTGCATCCGCAGGAAGAGTTTGGTGCAACTCGTTTATAGTTAACTTCAGCTCGTTCGTTTCATACGAAAGGCCTTTTTATGCGCAAGGTCCTCGCGATATTGATTCTGATCGCTGCCGTCGTTTTCATCGCACCGCGCCTGACGCGGGCTGCTTCGGTTCCCGCCGTAGGCGCAAACGCGCCGGACTTCACCCTCAACTCCCAGGAAGGCAAGCCGATCAGCCTGTCGCAGTATCGGGGCAAGTGGGTGGTGCTGTACTTCTATCCCAAAGACATGACTTCAGGCTGCACCATCGAGGCGCACAACTTCCAGCGGGATCAGGCGAAGTACGATGCCGCCAATGCCGTCGTGCTTGGAGTCAGTGTGCAGGACGTCAAGTCGCACCAGCAGTTCTGCACCAAAGACGGCCTGACCTTCAAACTGCTGGCTGATCCTGACGACAAAGTTACCGAAGAATACGGCTCGCTTAAGAACTACGGCATCGCCAAGCTGGCCGCTCGCCATACTTTCCTGATCGATCCGCAAGGCAAGATCGTGAAGGAGTGGATGGATGTTGATCCGAATAACCACAGCGAACAGGTGCTGGCGGAACTAGCTGCCGTGCAGAAGCCGTAAACAAGCGCAGTCGCAAACACTCTTCGAATCGATAACGAACGGAAAACCCGCAGCAGTTGTCAACGGCGTCCTCCCCGGGGCGCCATTTTGTTTGTCATTTTTCTGTTCACGTGCAGGCAAAATCAGTCTATGCTTGCGCCAAACAGCACGCCTTATCGCTTCCAGCTCAGATTTCTGTCGGTGAGGTGAGCATCATGTCCAGTTCGAGTCAGGGTCGCCAGTTATCCCAGCTAAGTAGTTTGCCGGCCGCTATGCATTGGGCCGGCCCTACCCTATGCGTGGTTTTGTTGTGGCCGTCGCTCATACCACTCTGTAACGCCCAGACACTCGGGCGATCTCAAACCACGCAGCAGACAACCAACTCCGGCCAGCAAACTCCAAGCGAGCCTACGGTCGTCATCGTGCCTCCGCCGCAGATGGACATGGGCTGCACTTCATTTCCATCAAGCACGCCCGGTGAATCCGAACGACGCGCCCAGGCGTTGGACAAACTCGGGCCGCAGTTGCCGCCGCTCTACACGATGAGCACGTTTTCCGTCATGGGCTTCTCCAAGGGGAACTGGCCGGTCGTGATCGATTACCTACTGGAGCAGGACAGCCTGGTGCTGGTGATCATTGCACCCGAGGGGCAGAAGCCGCAGATATTCCGTCTCGACGGTAAGAAGGGTCATTGGCAGACGCGCATCCAATTGCCGCCGGAGATCGGCAACGAATTGCGAGTGTCCCAGTACCTGATCGAGACCATGGATAACAGCGTGGGATCAGTTTCTCCGTCACACATTCACATTCACGGGATCGCCGCCGGCCCTCAAGCCGTTGGCTCGATCACCCCGACGCATACGACGATGGTTCCGCCCGCAACGCACACGCCGCATTTGCAGGAGGCCCAATACATTCGCACCGTGGCAGTCTCCCAGCCCGTGAACGCAATTGGAATCGATCAGGTCACGTTCGCCCCCGCCAGCATTTTGCTGGCACAACATCAGAAGGCGCAGTACAGCTTTCATTCGCTGGTCGATTTCAAGAACACTGAGGTAACGTTCATTCGCCTTGCCAAGTCGAGCGACGGAGAAATCATTGCCGGCGCCGTGGGCCAGAAATCCATGGGCAGCATCGTGCAAAATGCACGCAAAAGTGGCGACTGGGATGGCAGCAGCAAGCCGCCGGATGTGGTGAAAAACTATCCGCCGCAAATCCAGAAGTGGCTACAGGCGCCGGTGGGACAGCACACGCTGCAGGTGCGGGCCTGGTATGGCGCGAAAGAGGGCGGCGATTGGGTCACGGCATTGGCCGAGACCATCGTCACCGTCCAGTAATCACCATGCCAGAGACCCGCCAAGCACCGGATTCAGCCGATCCTAAGGGCGCCGTGAAGGCGGCGTCGCCACGCAATTCCTCGCGCAAACGATGGTTTGGAAGAATCGCGTCGTTGGCTTGCCTGGTTGTGGCGGCGGTAGTGCAGTATTACCTGGTCAACATTCCTATCGGTGAGGTCGGCGGCCAATTTCCGGCGATAGTTCGTGCGCGCGCTGAGGCGGTCACGTTCACTCGGCCGGGACTGCCGGACGGCGGTGCTTTTTCCTTACAGTACGCTCCTCCGACGGAGGCGGAGCCGGTGCTGGTGGACGCGTACTTCGACAACGCAGAACTCGCGCCGGAAACGACACAGGCACTTCGCGCACTGCAAGTGAATCCGCCTACGGCTGCGGAATTGGTTTCGTACCTGACAAGCACGGTGAAAAAGGGCTCTTGTAGTACGAAGTTTGCAGTGGCGCCGCTCTCGGCTCCGGCGAGCGTCCGCTTCGCGCAGACGGATGACGACTCTTTGTCCGGGCTGCGCAGCCTGGCAATCAGTTTTGCGGGCACCGATGCCGAGATCACCCTCACCTCGCAAGGTCCCATGCAGAACCTGCTTTCTCCATGCAAGGTTGACTTGTCGATCGGCAACTGGGCGCAGGTCACGGGAGGGTTCTTTCCCATCAAGGTGCGCGTTCCGGCCGGAGCGACCTTCCGCTTCCGTTGGCAAAATTTGGGCGAGAAATCCGACACCTGGAAGAATCAGGGCGCAGCCCTGCAACTGTTACGCTTCGGAGCGGCGAGTTCGGACGACTTCACCGCCGACGCCGTTCAGATCGCGAGTGTCCGAAGCACAAACGATCCGCCTTTGCTGCAAGCTCTCGGTGAGCGAAACGCCCCTCTCGATATCGAATCGTTTGCGATCGACAAAAGCGACCTGGAGATAAAGGCGTCGGGTAAAGGAAAGGTGTTGAAGGATGGGACGGTTGTCACCAAAACGGATCTGCTCGAGACGCTCAACAAGAATCCTATCTTGTCGGGACTCTTCGCAGCAGGGAACATAGCCCTGCTCGGATGGGCCGGGCGCTCATGGTTTCCAAAGAGCAGGAAGAGCGATGAGGATTGATCTCACGTGAAAACTAGTCAGCCCCCACGCTGGCGCGTTCGGCCTTCATCGCTTTGCGTGGGCGCGGAATCGTTTCGCTGCTGCGGCTGCGATCTTCCATCCAGCTGTCCAGAATGCTCTTCTTGAACTTCCAGCGGTTGCCAAGTTTGAAGGCCGGAATGATTTCTTCGGAAACGTACTTATAGAGTGTGTCGGCGGAAATTCCCAGGTACTGCGACGCCTGCCGGATGTTCATCACTTCGCGCGCATCGGCCATGCTGGCTCCTTCGGGGCTTACGGCTGTGGCATGCTGCGAGTGGGACATCGCTCTCCCGACGCGGAAGTTCCCGCCCGCTGAAGAGCCCGACTTAGCCCGCGAGCGCAGCTTACGTGGCCGGCTCACCTCGTCGGTGAAGATGACTGGGTCCCTCATTTCGCGAAATTGCCCGTTCGAACTTTGTCCCAGAGCTACTCGGCTGCGAGTCAGCGCAAACTCAGTTCTGGGATGAAGTTGAATCATCGTCATTGTAGGTGGCGCAACCGCGCTCCACCATACGCTTGCTGTTGACGCGCGCGGTACCCGAGTACTCAGAGAAGCAATGAAAAAATCCAGAACTGACTTGCCCGTGCCCGCTCCTTTGTGCCTCGCCGTGGTGCAACCCTGTGCGGCAGCTCTCATCTCATGGAAGAGACCTCGTCGAACCTATTCATGTACGATGATCTCGACTGGCAGGAGGAGTCGTGGTCTGTAGCGCTTGTGGATTTGAGAATGAGTCTGGCATGCGATTCTGCGGCATGTGCGGTACACCTTTGCCGCATCGCCCGCTAACTACCCCCGGTGCGCAAAGCACGCTGAACCTCACGCGTGTCCCGGTGGAGTCAGGCACCGCCTCGCAGGAGAAATCCATCTCGACGAACGCGGCTGTCAGATCGCACGAAGTTGCGTCAGGCAATGGAGGGCGCCCTTCGGCCATTGCGGATACAACCACGGCAAGTAGCGCTACGCCCGTCGCAAAAACGCCTCCAGCCAAAGAGTTGGTGCCCGACGTACCGCTCGACGAGTATCTGCAGAGCTTTCGCTACGAGCCGCCCAGCGATCCGGGCGAAGTGACGATGCGCGGTGACGCTGCGCCAAGTCCTGAGATAGAAGCTCCAGCCCCGCCGCCGGGCTCAACACAAACAGTTCAAGCGGATGAGGACCAGGCACCGGAAAGTCCTGTGTCAAGCGGACCTGTGCTGGTGGCTCGACAGAACAGTGCCGGCACAGTTGAACATCCGCCGATGAGTCAACCCCGACCGGCCGTGCCCGATGACACAGTGCTTCGTTTGGGGATTGAGCCGGAAGCGCCGGAAGAAAAACAGATACAGCGGCCGCGTTTCCTGGATCTCAACGAACCGGCAAAAGAGGAAGTGCCGGCGAGGGGAACGGGAACATCAACCATCGTTGGGCCGTCCTTCCTGGGCTTGAGCGACGCCCCTCACATCGCGGCTGAGACCTTGCCGCCGGATGGCGACGAAGCAGAACGCGGCAGTCATTGGCGTGGATGGCTCGCGGTCGCCATCGTACTGATATTCGCCGCACTCGGCGTGATGCAGTGGCGAGCGCAGACAGGTAACGGTCCGCTGCAACTGGTCAAGGCGAAACTGTACAGCCTGCGGCACGGGAGCGCGCCGCAGACGAACAACCAACCGGGCGCGACAGATCCGTTAGTTGCGGACACGATTCCGAAACCTGAGCAGCAGACGGTGCAACCGACCTCGCCCGCCGCTGCGAACTCAAATAGTCAGGTCGCAGCCCCGCCTGCATCCAATCCAACTACGGCGCCGCAGAGTGCGCCCACGGCAACGCCGCCAACGACCACGCAGACTGCGTCGCCTTCAGTCACGACCCCCAAACGAAATGACGCGGTGAAGGCGCAGAGCCCACCGACGATCGGCAACTCGCAGTCCGCCACGCCAGTGGAAAACACAGCACCCAAAGCGGTGCCTCCGCAAACGGCCGCTGCTCAGCCGGACACTGCCACTTCACCACCCAAGACCAAGCGCCCGTCTACGGACGCAACCGACAAGGTGGGATCAAAGCAGGGCGTGCCGGGAGCGGACGAAATGGCCAAGGCCAAGGACGCCAGCGATGCCACCGCATCGGCGGCATGGCTGTGGAAGGCGACAGCAAAAGGAAATCCCGAGGCTCCGGTGCAACTGGCGGACATGTACATCAAAGGCAATGGCGTGCCGCGCAGTTGCGAGCAGGCGGTTGTCCTATTGAAGACTGCTGCGGAGAAAGAAAATGCGCTGGCCCGCAATCGGCTGGCGTCGATGTATGCGACCGGGAACTGCGTGCAGCGCAATCGGGTGGAAGCCTATCGCTGGGTCAGCGCGGCACTGACGGCTAATCCCGATAGTCAGTGGGCACAGCAGAATCGCGACCTCCTCTGGAACCAGATGACGCCACAGGAGCAGGCCGCCGCGCAGAAATACCGCTAAAGACTCTTAACCACAGAGACACCGAGGCACAGAGGTTAGTCAATAAGAGAATCTCTGTGTCTCCGTGCCTCTGTGGTTATTTATTTTGTTACGAGTTGGATGTGTCGCTATGGGGCGAAGGCCTTCGCCAGGAACCTTGAGATGTGCCACGCGTCCATGTACTTGTACGGCGTCTCGCCCAGGGAGTAGTGCCCGCACGGCAGGGCTTTGATCGTCGTGTCCAGTCCACGCTTCAAGAACTCGCCCGCAGCCTGCGCCGAGAACTCCGGTAAGAATGTCAGGTCGTACCGGCCGTAGATCATCAGCGACTTTTTCGGCCAGCGCTCGAACTTGTTGAAGTAAACGATCGGGCTGATGCACATCCACACACGCCGCAACTCTTCCTGCGTCAGCACGTCTTCCAAACCCTGCCGGATGTGACGCGTCGACTGTCCCGTCCATACGACGTCGCCGAAGGCCGTCGACGCGTGGTTAAACACGTTCACCTGGATGCGCGGATCATGCGCGCTTGCCAGGAATGCGTGGCAAGAGCCCAGGCTGGTGCCGACAATCCCCAGTTTCGAATAGCCGCGCTGTTCCAACCAGTCCATGCAGGAGCGAATGTCGACCACCGCCTGCCGGGTGGCATCGATCGTGCGTCCCACATTGGCAGACACGGCGTAATCGGCACGGGTGAAGCCCGCTGGCCGGCGAATATCGTGATACGGCATGCTCAGGCGCAGCGCGGCGATGCCCAGCATGTTGAAGATGCGGCAGAGTGCGTTTTGGCTCACGCCGTCGGCATTCCACTGTGGCAAAAGCACGACCGCGCGATGTCCCTGGGCAGGGAACCAGCGTGCGTTCACCAGGTTGTTTTCTGGAAATGGCGATGCCACCGGCGAGGTGAAACGCAGGAATTTGCCGATCTCGTCTTTGGGCTGCTTCTTGGGCGCTTCGCTGCCGGTATGAAAGAGTTCGACTTTGCGATGCTCGATGCGGAAGTCTTTGGGCTTTTCGTAAGCGAAGAATCCATCGCTGTCGGCGGCCAGTCGATCGTTCGCCGCCGACATGTACTCGACCATGGCATCGTGGTTTGCTGGATCAGGAGCGTTCCCCAGTGATTCAATGCCGGGCCAGTTCGCGGCCCACTCCAGTCCCCATTCAAACGGACGCACAACGCGGTTGTTGTCGCGCGAGGTCATGCGCGACTCCCAGTTGTGCATCCAGCGGCGATAGCGTTCTTTCATCTGTAGTTATGTTATCGCAACGAAGAGAGAAAACTGGACAGCTAGACAATGAACACGGGAGTTCGGGCGGCGAACGGCGTCAAAGGCCAGTTGAGCAGGCCAGAGTTCCTGGGCAGGAGCAGAGAACAATCTTGCCGGCATTTCGTTCAAGCCAGGACGTCATCGAAGAAGAGGTGTGTCAGCCGCCGTAATCGCTGTCCATGGCAAGGTTCTCAAAGCGCGTGAACTTCTTGATGAACGCCATCTTGACCGTGTCGATGGGGCCGTTGCGTTGCTTGGCGATGATGAGTTCGGCGATGCCGTCGAGGTCGGGATCGTCCTTCTTATAAACCTCTTCGCGAAAGATGAAGGCCACCAGGTCGGCGTCCTGCTCGATCGATCCTGACTCGCGCAGGTCGGACAGCTGCGGACGATGATCGCCGCCGCGACTCTCCGGGGCGCGACTGAGCTGCGATAATGCGACCACCGGAACGCGCAACTCTTTCGCGATCGCCTTCAGCCCGCGCGAGATGGCCGAAACTTCCTGGGTGCGATTCTCAAAGCGCTTGCCGCCGATCGGTACTGCCGACATCAACTGCAGGTAGTCGACGATGAGCAGGTCAAGGCCTTCCTGCTGTTTCAGCCGTCGCGCCTTGGCGCGCATCTCGCTTACCGAGATGCCGGGCGTGTCGTCGATGAAGAGCTTGGCTTGCATCAGCTGTTCCATGGCCTGGGTCAGCTTGCGCATATCGTCTTTGGTAAGGAAGCCTTGGCGCAGGTTCCTGGAGTCGACCTGGGCACAGGACGCGAGCATGCGCATCAGCAGCGCTTCACGCGACATTTCCAGCGAGAACACGCCGACCACCTTGCCGTCGAGCACCGCGGCGTTTTCGGCGATGTTCATGGCAAATGCCGTCTTGCCCATCGACGGCCGGGCCGCCAGGATGACCAGGTCCGATTTCTGGAGACCACTGGTCAGTTTGTCGAGCAGCGTGTAATGGGTCGCCAGGCCGGTAATCTCCTGCCCGCGCGCATAGAGCTCTTCCAACGAGCCAAACGAAGCCTTAACGATTTCGGGGATGTTCAGGAAGCCTTGCCCGATGCGGTTCTCGGACAACTGGAAGATGGCCTGCTCGGCCCGACCCAGAACTTCTTCGGCTTCGTCGGTGTGTTCGATAGCCTCGGCGATGGCGTTTTGCGCGATGTTGATCAATCCGCGGAGCAGAGCCTTGTTGCGAACGATGCGGATGTAGTGCTCGATACTCGGCCGCTCAGGTACGCCATCGATCAGCGACGAAAGATACGCAACCCCTCCGATCGCCTCGACCTCTTTGCGCCGATCAAGTTCCTCGACCAGGGTGATCATGTCGACGGGCCGGCCGCTTTCCTGCAAATCACGCATGCGGGAATAAATGCGGCGATGCGCATCGAGCGAGAAGTCGTCGCCGGTAAGATTTTCAGCGGCTTGGTCGTAGAGGGAATTGTCGAGCAGGATGGCGGCGAGGATCGCGCGCTCGGCGTCCATGCTGACCGGTAGACCGCGCTCGAGACTGTAATCGGTGGTGGCCATGAGGGTGTGAGGACAGATTAGCGAGGCCAGAGTGTGTGAGCAATGAGTGTCTGCACCAAACCCGGTTCACAGCAGAAATTATTCTGAGGGAAAGCTAGAGTGCCTGTGGATTACGTCGTTGAAACCACGAGCGTAATGGGAACTGATGAGCGGTATGTACGACTTTGATTCTTGGGCTCTCTCGAGTCGGCGAACCGCAGGTCCCTCCACTCGCGCTGAAGCCGTCGGTCGGGATAACAATTCGTAGAAGGTGGCGGCATCAGGCCGAAGCGAAGAGCGAAGAGCGAAAGGCGGAGCGAAAGCGACAAGCGTCGTCCACAAACAGGACGACCCGAGGCCAGCCACCTCGGGTCGTCGATAAGGGCAGGACTGCACGTCTTACGACGTGATACGTAGCTTCCTTCGCTCAGCCCAGAGCAATGGCACCGAACACCGCGTGCTGCGCAGAGATGCGCTCTTGACTTGCGGACCAGGAGGAACGCTCTCGAGCTCTCGCCCAAGTTAGCCCGCACAAAGCCACGCAGGGCCCAAATTGCCGTACAGTTGCGACGGTCCAGATGCGGCAAGTTCCGGCAGTGAGCTTACGCACACCCCGAAACAAGATCTGAGCCAAAATTCGCAGCCCCGATCGCCTCTCATCGCCGAATGGTCGTCTTCAACCGGGAAGCAACACGCAAAACAGTCTCTGCCCCGATTGCGTGAAAGGATGCCGGAAACTTGATGAACTCTCAAGATAAAAATCTTCATTTCTGTGTATTTCGTGTGTGCCTTCACCATTAGCTGTGCAAATCTCGTTCGTTTTGACGGATTCCTGCTGTTCTTTGCGGACCGCTCTTCCACAGCGGTTAACGACTTTGTTACTCCCGCTGGTTCCGACTAGCGTTTATGCTCGCCTAATGGCGGTGTCGGTAACGGTGTTGGCCAGTGGGAGCAAAGGTAACTGCACCCTTGTCTCCAGTTCCAGCACACGCCTGCTAATCGATGCCGGGGTTTCCTGCCGTGAAGTACTTCGCCGCTTACTGCTTTGTGGTGAAGATCACTGCGCGATTGATGCCGTCCTGGTCACCCATGAGCATTCAGACCACGTCGGCGGTATTCGCGTCCTTGCCCGCAAGCTGAAGATTCCGGTCTATATCACTGCTCCCACCTACCAGGCTTATCAACGCAGCGTGCGCGATGCGAATGGTCACCGCGTGGTGCTTGATCGCTGCGAACACTTCAGCTCAGGAAGGTCATTCCAGATCGGCAACATCGCCGTTACGCCGTTTACGATTCCGCACGATGCAGTCGACCCGGTTGGATTCACTTTCCGCGCGGATGGAATCAAGGTCGGCATTTGTACTGACCTTGGATACATGCCGGCCAGCGTGCGCGACCACCTTCGCGGGTGCCACCTGCTGATGATCGAGTCCAACCATGATCTCGAACTGTTGCGCGGCGGCCCCTATCCGTGGAGCGTCAAGCAGCGCGTCATGAGTCGCGTGGGCCATCTCTCCAATGACGCACTCGCAGATTTCCTGACGACCGACTATGATGGAGGGGCAGAGTTCCTCATCCTTGCGCATCTTTCAGAGCAGAATAATCATCCTGAAATTGCGCGCATGACGGCGGAACGTGCCTTGGGGCAGCAGCGAAGCCTGTTCTTGCAGAACAGGTTGATGTTGGCAGTCCAAGACCAACCACTGTCGGCGGTTCGACTGTAGATAAGACGCTGGTGGCGCTACTCCCAGAGCGCGAGGCGTTTAGTTTTCATCCATGGCAAAGTGCACTGACCCCGTCATTGGCAAGATCCTGGCCGGATGGCGTTACGACATCTCCGGTCTGGCTCCCGAAATGTGCGGCGACTACGAGGCGCATCTGGCGGAGTGTCAGGTGTGCCACTCCCGGCAGAAACTCAATCGAGGCATCGACATTGGCCTTTGGGTTCTGGCGTCGGCCTCGATGTTCGTATTCTTCCTGGCCTATGGCGTGATCCGCTACTTCCAGCCGCACCACGCTTTCTGGCTCGAAGTCGGGGCGCTGGGAGGGTTCCTGCTTTCGATGCTGCTGTGGCTGCTGGTAGCGGTGGCAACGCCGGCTCCCCTGGTCGTGAAAGACGCAGCCATGCTGGGGGCTCGAGTGGGACTGGAAAAGCTTCCTGAAGAGATCCGGGACCGCATCCCAGAAGATCTGAGGCTTAAGATCTCGGGACAGAGTTAGATAGGGCAGGCCGGTACTTTGGCGATTTCTGCCCGTGCATGTTATTCTAAGCACCGTAACAAGATACGATTAAAAATAGAGTAGGAGCGCAGCCGATTCAGTGTTAGCCCGAGAGAAAAAAGCCGCTTTGATTGCCGACAACCGGCGAGCCGATAACGATACGGGTTCACCGGAGGTCCAGATCGCCATCCTCAGCACTCGGATAGGTGAACTGACAGAACATTTTAAGACCCACAAGAAGGATCATGCCTCCCGGCGCGGTCTTCTCATGATGGTGAGCAAGCGTCGCAGCCTGCTCGATTACCTCAGAAAATCCGACACCGAGCGCTACAAGACCGTCATTCAGAAGCTGGGCATCCGCAAATAAGCGGTTGCCGGCTGTCTGAATTACTACGCCTTGGGTGTATTGCATCCTCATTGCTGCAGAGTTCCGCTCTGAGGACTGGCAGAGTGCTTCTGGGCCGGGTGTTTGGGATACATCAACATTTGGGCGCGGGGTGCGCCCGCAGCGTTCGTTCAGCTCTCTCGGCTGACCTTAGTTCACTCCACCTCGGCATTGTTGTTCGGGCTGCATAGGCGGGCTAGGGCCAGTGTTCTGGCTGAGCACGAAGTGCATAACCCGAAGTTGGTTGCGTTCCGACAGAAGGAATTTGGCAAATGAAAGACGAAATGACGGCCGCTCTCCACGGCGTCAATAAGCAGGAAGTCAGTGTTGATCTTCCCGGCGGTAAATCCATTCACTTTGAAACTGGCAAATTAGCCAAGCAGGCACACGGCTCCTGCATCGTTCGCATGGGCGACAACGTGGTCCTGGCCACCGCCTGTGCTAATCCCGAGCCGCGTGAGGGCATCGACTTCTTCCCCCTTACCGTCGATTACCGCGAGTACACGTACGCCGCCGGACGCATTCCGGGCGGCTTCATCAAGCGCGAAGGGCGTCCCAGTGAACGCGAAATTCTGACCAGCCGCCAGATCGACCGCCCGATTCGCCCACTGTTTCCCGAAGGCTTCCGCTGCGAGACCCAGGTCATCGCCATGGTGCTCTCGGCTGACACCGAGAATGATCCCGATGTCTCCGGCATCAACGGCGCGTCGGTCGCACTGAGCGTTTCCGACATTCCGTTCCATGGCCCGATCGGCGCCGTGCGTGTCGGCCGCGTCAATGGCGAGTTCGTCATCAACCCGACCTACGACGAGCAGCGCGCGGGCGAACTGAACCTGATGGTCGTGGGCACCTCGGAAGGCATCGTGATGATCGAGTCCGGTGCAAAAGAGGTGTCGGAAGACATCGTTGTCGATGGTATTGAATTCGGCCACGAGCAGATTAAAAAGATTTGTGCTGCCATCAAACAATTGGCTGAAAAGGTTGGCAAGCCGAAGCGCAAGGTTGAGCCGCCGATGATCGATCAGGAGTACCTGGACGATCTTCGTACCAAGATGGGCGAGCGCCTGAGGGATGCGGTCAATACCGAGAAGTATCCCAAGAGCGAAAGCTACGGGCTGATCAAGCAGCTGAAGGACGAGCTGAAGACAGCGATTGACGAAGAGGACATGGTCGGCCGCAAGAAGGCGACGAGCTACTTCGAGATCCTGCGCGAGCAGTTGTTCCGCGAGCAGGTGATCAAGGAGAAGCGCCGTCCCGATGGCCGCAAGTTCGACCAGATCCGCGATATCTGGATTGAGGTCGGGGTGCTGCCCCGCACCCACGGTTCTGCAATCTTCACTCGCGGCGAAACCCAGGCCCTGGTCACCACCACGCTGGGCACGGGCGAAGACATGCAGCGGCTGGAGGCCTTCGAAGGCGAAGCCAAGAAGCGCTTCATGCTTCACTATAACTTTCCGCCGTTCAGCGTTGGTGAAGTGGCATTTCTCCGCGGCGCTGGCCGCCGCGAAATCGGCCACGGCGCCCTCGCCGAGCGCGCTCTTTTCGCCGTGCTGCCCAGCGACACCGACTGGCCTTACGCCATGCGCGTGGTATCTGACATCCTCGAGTCCAACGGCTCGTCTTCGATGGCAACCGTCTGCGGAGCTTCGCTCAGCATGATGGACGCCGGCGTTCCGCTAAAGGCCTCCGTTGCTGGCGTTGCCATGGGATTGGTGAAAGAAGGCGATGAGTATGCGGTTCTGACCGACATCGCTGGCGCCGAAGATCACTACGGCGACATGGACTTCAAGGTGGCCGGAACGAAGGCTGGCATCACCGCCTTGCAGATGGACATCAAGGTCATGGGCATCACGCCGCAGATCATGCGCGAGGCGCTCAACCAGGCGCGTGAGGGCCGGCTGTTCATCCTCGACAAGATGACGCAGGTGATCGGCGAGTCCCGCACCACGATCAGCGAGTTCGCACCGCGCTTCTACACCCTCCAGATTCCGACCGACAAGATCCGCGACCTGATTGGTCCGGGAGGCAAGGTGATCCGCGGCATCGTCGAGGCGACCGGCGTCAAGATCGACGTCGAGGACAGTGGCAAGGTCAACGTCTCGTCCAGCGATCAGGCTGCGGCGGCCCGGGCTCTGCAGATGATCGGCGACATCACGGCGACTGCCGAAGTCGGGAAGACCTACCTGGGCAAGGTAACGCGGCTGGCGGACTTCGGCGCCTTCGTCGAAATCATTCCGGGCACCGACGGGTTGCTGCATATCAGCGAAGTCGCCGAACATCGCATCAACGATGTGCGCGATGAGCTGAAGGAAGGCGATCAGGTGCTGGTGAAAGTCCTCGCGGTTGACGGCAATCGCATCAAGCTGTCGCGCAAGGCGATCCTGAAAGAGCAGCGCGCCAAGATGGGCGGCGGCGAGGCTCCTGCCGAAGGCGGCGAGAGCTCAGGAGACGGCGATGGCGGCGGCGCGAGTCACCTTTGAAGGCGGCCACGAGCGCGCCGATGAGCCGAGTTCCGAACCGAACTTCAACCGCGAAGGCGGCAGCGAACGTCGCGGCGATCGCGGCGGCCGTCCTGGTGGCGGCGGCGGACATCACGGCGGCCGTGGTGGCCGTCCGGGTGGAGGCGGCGGCGGTGGTCGCGGACCTCGACGGCGGCGGCGGCGGCGGCCGGTAACCAAACTGATGATCAAAGAATGGGAAGGGCAGAAATGTCCTTCCTGTTTTTTTGCCCGTAGAATGGGCTGTCATTCATATTCGCTGTAGCAGGAGCAATCAGTGGCAAGCAAGACCGTTGTAGTCACGGGAGGCGCCGGCTTCATCGGCGTCAATGCTGCGGAAGCTTTCATCCGCGACGGCTGGCACGTCATCCTCTTCGACAATCTCTCGCGCAAGGGCACCGACCTCAATCTTCGTTACCTGCGCAAGAAATATCCGGACAACTGCGAGTTCATCATGGGTGACGTGCGCTACGACTCGCTCACGCTGCTGCACACCGTCTCGCGCGCCGATCTGGTTCTTCACCTTGCGGCGCAAGTGGCCGTGACGACCTCGATCGTTCGCCCGGTCGAAGATTTCGAGATCAATGCGCACGGCACGTTCAACGTGCTGGAGGCAGTGCGCGAATCCGGCAGGAAGCCAATGGTCATCTATTCGTCGACCAACAAGGTCTATGGGGGAATGCCCGATGTGGCCGTTGTGAAAGGCGAGAAGCGCTACGGTTTCCGCGATTTTCCTGAAGGCATCTCCGAGGCCCAGCCGCTCGACTTTCACTCCCCGTACGGATGCAGCAAGGGCGCTGCCGATCAGTACGTTCATGACTACGGCCGTATCTACGAGATTCCCACGGTTGTGTTCCGGCAATCGTGCATTTACGGGCAGCGTCAGTTCGGCGTGGAGGACCAGGGCTGGGTGGCGTGGTTCTCGATTGCCGCGATGCTGAATCGGCCGATCACGGTCTATGGAGATGGACTGCAGATTCGAGATCTGCTGCACGTTGACGACCTTGTAAATGCCTACAAAGCCGCCGCGAACCAGCCTGACCGATCAGCGGGACAGATCTTCAATATGGGTGGCGGTCCGACGCGAACGCTGTCCCTGGTGGAACTGCTGGAGTTTCTCGAAAAGCGGTTCAATAAGAAAATTCCCATCGGCCGTTCTGAACCTCGTGCGGGCGATCAGCCGGTATTTGTAGCCGACATCCGCAAAGCCGAACGCGAACTGAGTTGGCGTCCACAAATCGATCCGTTACCCGGAATCAACATGCTGATCGACTGGATCGAGGCGAACCGTGCAGACGTGGAGCGCGTGGTAGCGACGTTCTGACTTGAAAGCGGCGCAGCTCTGCTATTGTTGTAGCGTTGTCCTCCTGAACTGATGCCCAAAAGCTACGTCATCATCCCTGCCTACAATGAAGGGCCGAACCTGGGAGTGGTGCTGCAGGACCTGCAACACCTTTCGGCGACGCTGCCCTTGGGCGTGATTGTCGTTAACGACGGCAGTCGGGACAACACGCTGGAAGTTGCGGAAAGCTTTTGCGACAAGTTGGACCTCGATATTGTCACCCACCCGGTGAATCTCGGCGTTCCGATGACCTTCTATGACGGGCTTGTCGCTGCCGCGAAGCGCGCGCAATCCGGCGATTGCATTTTCATCATGGAAGGCGATGGCACCAGCGATCTCAAGTGCATGCCCGAGATGGCGCAGCGAGTGTATGGCGGCGACGATGTGGTAGTCGCCTCGCGCTACGTTCGCGGTGGTGGCTATCTCAACTTCCCGTGGCAGCGCACGGCAGGCAGCTGGGTCGTCAATGTTGTCTTGTCAGTCTTCTTCCATGTCCGCGGAATCACCGACTACACGATTTTCTATCGTGCTTACCGCGCTGATGCCGTCCAGCAAGCACTCGATCATTTCGGCGCAAACTACGTAACCACCAGGTCTTTCGCGGCTAACCTCGAAGTCTTACTGCGAGTATTGCCGTTCAGCAAGCGCTTCAGCGAAGTTCCGCTGCTGTATGACTATGGTCTCAAGAAGAGCAAGAGCAAAATGAATGTCTTCAAGACCCTTCGGGAATACCACGGACTGATCCTTAAGCGCCTGCTGGGGAAGATGTAAACGAGACAATTGACTGCCATATAGGGAAATCTGTCTCCTCGCCGAGAGGCTCGTTTACTCGTTCCCGGTAATCACATGTACAATAACCACGTCATTGAGGGGCGAACAGCGCTTCCCGCGGGCGGTTCTGTTCAGCATACTTAAGGTTGGAGCCGGGAATGCGCATTGCGGTTATTGGGTCTGGTTATGTTGGGCTTGTCACGGCGGTCTGCTTCGCGGAACTTGGTCATGACGTTACGCTCTATGACAATGACCCGGTAAAGCAGGACATCTTGCGACAAGGCAAGTCGCCGATCCACGAGCGCTACGTTCCCGAACTTCTGCAGCGCCATCTCGGTGGGAAGCTCACGCTCTCCGATGCCCTTGATGATTCCGTTGGCAATTCGAATGCGATCTTCGTTGCCGTCGGAACACCGCCGACGGTGAACGGGGAGGCCGATCTCTCTTATGTAGAGTCGGTAGCGCGCGAAATAGCAACCAATATCCGGGATTACAAGATCGTTGTCGGCAAGAGCACGGTGCCGGTGTACACCAGCGAATGGGTGCGTCGGGTGATGATGCTCAACGGCGCTCCGCCGGATCTGTTCGATGTCGCATCCAATCCTGAGTTCCTCCGCGAAGGAACTGCAGTAACGGATTTCCTTTACCCCGACCGCATTGTGATTGGCACCGACCATCCAGCGTGTGCGGACGTGCTGCGCGAGATTTATGCTCCCCTCACAAACGGCAGCTACTACGGCCGTGCCGATGCCATTCCAGCTCCTAAGCCCTTCAGCGGTCCGGCTCGCCTCATCGCTACTACGGCGAAAAGCGCTGAGCTGATCAAGTACGCATCGAATGCGTTTCTGGCGATGAAGATCAGCTTCATCAATGCCGTGGCGACGCTGTGTGAGTCCGTAGGCGCTGACGTCGATCAAGTGAGGGAAGGCATCGGCAGTGATTCGCGTATCGGTAAACAATTCCTGAACCCTGGCCTTGGCTACGGCGGGTCGTGTTTCCCGAAAGACCTTTCCGCTTATCGCGCTGTCGCTCGCGAGTGCGGTTATGACTTCCGGCTGCTGGAAGAGGTGATGCGAATCAACAACGAGCAGCGGGAGCGCTTCATGCGCAAGATCCGGCACGCCCTTTGGACTCTGAAAGGAAAGCGCCTTGGCGTGCTTGGCCTGGCCTTCAAAGGCGGAACCGACGATGTGCGCGAGTCGCCCGCTATCGGCGTCATCAAGGCACTGATCGAAGAAGGCTGCAAGATCCAGGCTTACGATCCGGCTGCTACCGCTAACGCTCGTGAAATTCTAGGGACACAATGCATCCAGTACGTCGGGTCTGCGATGGAGGCGGCCCAGGACGCGGATGCTTTGCTGGTGTTGACGGACTGGGATGAGTTCCGCTCGCTCGACCTGGCCGCGGTGCACAAGGCCTTGCATTATCCCATTGTGATCGATGGACGCAATCTGTTCAGCCCTGAAGCAATGGCCGAGCACGGCTTCATTTACACCAGCGTCGGCCGTCCCGACGTCTCCCATGAGCTCCCGGGAACGGCCAGTAGCAATGGAAGGGCCAAGCCGGCACTCCGCGCCTCGGCTGCCCAAGCTGTTAAGGCGCCCTGATTCCCGGCTAGCGCGAATGCTTTTTCCACTCAAAAATAATCGTGGTCTCGTCCTGATACGCGATCTGCCACGATTGCGTATTCGACAGCAGGTACGCCAGAGGACTCTGCCTTCTGAACAACACGTATCGGATGTCGTACTTCTGCAGAATCGCGAGAGTGTTTTTCATATCCAGCGCGTCGAGATAATCGGCGAAGACGCCGTTGTATTCGAAGATATCGACCCGCGAATCGATGAACACCGGAACGTCGCGAACGTTCCAAATCAGGTAACCTCCCCAAAGGTAGTCGTTGAAGATGCGGCCGCTTGCATGAAGTTGTTGCAGGTAAGGTAGGGCTTTCACCGGGTAGTTCTGCTGCGTATCGCGCCGCAGAAATTCTTCCGATGGCAAATGCCAGGCGCAACCGGCAGTGATGGCAACGATGAGGATGCCATTCAGCCACGGCTTGTCGGCCTTGCCATCATAGGCAGGGAAGAAGTCGAGTTCCCGGGCCAGCAGCGGGGTCACGATAATTGCGGCTAAGAACAGGAACCGGCTGTAGGCCAGCGCGGCGTAAAGCGAGATCAACAGGAACGCCAGTTCATCCAGCCGCCAGCGGCGTTTTCGCGCAAGTGCAGACACGATGATCGCGGCCAACACCACGAAGAATATCTTGCCCCGCACGGCGTGAAAGTCGAGGCTGGCCCACTCTTCGACGCGTCCTACGTTGAGCTTCTGCTGAAAAGCAAAGTTGAAGGGATAGAACACGAGATGATAGCCGTAGGGATTGACGAAGAGTCCGGCAACACTCAGCGCTCCCACAAAGATTAGCTTGCGAAGCTGTTGCCGGTTCCAGCGGCTCGCCTCAATCCGGCCCCATGTCCCTTGCACCAGCCCAGCCGCGCAATAAACTCCGAACAGAATCAGCCCTATCAGCCATGAACCATGAAGGTTCGCCCATAGGACGAAGAGCGGGACGAGACACCAGAGCCAGTCTCGGCCTTCTCTGAAAAGTTCCAGCAGGAACAGCTCCAGGATGAGACACATCCAGCCTGCCAGCAGTGTCCGGGGGCCGAACGAAACCGTCGCTAGCCACACCGCCAGCGACGAGGCAACGAACGCGGCCTTCACGTTTTTCGAGCGAAGACATGCCAGTCCGAAGACGCCGAGAAGAATCAGTTCAATCTGCGCCAGCATCACCAGGTAAATTCCGCGAATGCCCAGCCATTGCCAACCGAAGTAGTAAGGAAGCTCGCCGAGCCAGGATTCGTTGATCCATCGCGAGCCGCCGGCGGTGAAGGAATAAAGGTCGTAGTGGACAACGGAGTGGCTCTGCAGCAACACTTCTGCATTTCGCAGGTGCCACCAGATGTCGGGATCGGCGATGCTGCCGCTGTCGAAGACAAAAACACATGCAGCCAGAGCTACGGCCAGAAACACAGGGAAGGAGAGGACCCTCGTCCATGTCCATGTGTGCCCGTGAGAGGCGATTGCAGGTGCCGTGATTCCCGGTGATCGCGCTCCCCCGATGTTGGCCAACTCCGGCTGCACACGTCAGCCTAGCGCTGCACCCCGTCGCCGACTACAAATACTCGTCCTGCTTTCACACGAATTTCGTCAAGCAACTCCCAATGTGGAAAGTGCGCAGAATGGGAAAACGACTCGCTGCGCGTCGCCGGTTATAGCTTGGTTTCACATGCCATGACGCCCTAGCATCAAGTTGGAACTTGCAGAATGCCGAAGGCGGATCGAGTGCGGCGATTGAAGGAATGCGGCTCGGCCATGATCGAGACTGCGCTGGTCCTGCCTATTCTTGTTCTGATGCTCTGCTTCGCTATTGATATCGGCTATTTCTTCATCGTCGCGGCGAACCTCGCCTCCGCCTCACGCAATGCCGTGCTTTATTCGGCGCAAGGCTTCACTTCGGAGGGGCAGAGTCAATTGCCCTCCGCAGGAACTTCGGGATCGCTGACGGACACCGCCGGAGTGGCGGGACTTGCCGCTGGCGACCTTTCCGGCCTGGCGAGTATGTTGACCAAGACCAGCGTTCAGGTGTGCTCGAAGAAAATTGGAATCACGCAAACCTCAAACGGCTACATCACAAACTGCAGCACCTTCCCATCCGGCTCTCTTAACTTCACCCCGGACCAGGATCCCAACTCAAATTACGGAATGCTCACCCAGCGCGTGGATGTGGTGTACACCGTCAGCCCTCCAATTCCGGTCGACTTCTTCCTGTTCAGCCTGCCGCCACTGACCTTTCACTGGCAGGCAGAGATGCGGGCACTGGACTGATGACACGGCCCCCGAACTTCGACTGCGATGAGAACGGTGCAATGCTGCTGGAGTTCTCGCTTTCCATCTGGACGCTGTTCCTGGTCACGTTTCTCATATTTGAATTCTGTATGACCATCTACACCTACAGCGTTCTCAGCAATGCTGCCCGCGAAGGAGTTCGGTATGCGATCGTACATGGTGCGGATAGCACATCGTGCAGCGGGCCGGGTTCTGGTTGCAGCGATCCCTCGGGCACCAACGTTACTGCGTCAGTGAAAAGCTACACAAGCGTCAGCTTTCATGACCTCAGTGGAATGACCGTGACGCCGTCCTGGCCGGACGGTACGGCGACGCCGTCGAGCAGGGTGATCGTCACCATCTCGTATCCCTACGTTGCTTACCTGACGCTGCCCGGCTTCAATCCACCAACCATGCAGGTAACCGCCGAGGGACGTGTCGTTTTCTGACGGAGATCATCAATGAACACAGTTCCGCAGAAGATCGTTCGTCGAGACGAAGGCCAGGCAAGCATCGTGTTCGTCGTGATGTTGAGCCTATTCTTGTTGGCCGTACTGGCGTTTGCCGTCGACTATACCAATGTCTGGTTTCAGAGGCAGCAGGTGCAGACCGCGGCTGATGCCGCATGCCAGGCCGGTGCGATGGACATGTACCAGCTTATCAACGGCGCCACTTACCCACCGATCAACTTCGTGCCCGGAACGGCAGGGAGTTGCAGTGCGTACAGTTCCGGCGGCCCGAGCATGTGCTGGTACGCCAGCAAGAATGGCTTCAACGGCTACAGTAACGGGACCACGGCTGTGTCGTGGAGCTTCCCAAGCTGCCGTCGCGGGAGTCACCGCTCCGCCCTCCAGCCTGGTTCGATATCCGTATCTACAGGTCACGGTCGTGCAGGCGGTCAAGATGTACTTCAGTACGCTACTCACGGGAAATCAAACGCAGCAGGTGGGAGCGACGGCAACCTGCGGTTTGACGCAGGTCATGCAGGGCGCTCCGATCATGGTCTTGAATCCGAAAGTTTCTGGCGCGCTGTCGTTCAGCGGCGGAGCCTCGCTCACCATCGTCGGTGGGCCGGCACGAAGTATTGTGGTGAATTCAAGCAGCACCACGGCGGTGCAGTGCGGATCCAGCGGAGTCGTCGATACGCGCAAGGGTGGGCCAAATCTTACAGGCTCCGACGTCGGCACTTACGGAGGTCCGTCTACGGCGCCAGGACCGGCGACAGGGTGCTACGGCACGAACGGCAACACAGGACTCACCGCCGGCTTCAATGGGGGCGCCAACGGCAAATGGGCGTGGCCTTCGAGTCCTGTTCCCGATCCCTACGCAGCGGTGCCGGCGGCCGGCGGCATGAAGAACGTCACGCCAGCGACCAAGGTCCGCGCACAGCAACGGCACGCAATACTACAATCTTGCGGCGCCGGGAATGGACGGATGCCCGGACAACAGTCCCAGCAAACTACGGCAGCTATAACGACAGCACCTATTGGACTTGCAATCTCAGCAAGTACGGCAGCAAGTCCTGGTACTGCCGGGGCTGCAAGGAATACGCTCCCGGGTACTACCCGAACGGTATCTCGGAAAGCGGTGGCGACGTGATCACGTTTCTTCCCGGCGTCTACTACCTGGATGGAGATCTGGCGATCGGAGGTAGCGATTCCATCCGGATGGCGAAGCCGTGTGCCAGTTCGCAAGGCGTGGTCAATACCGATCCCAGCACCGGCAACTGCAGTCCTCTGACGCAAACCGCGGGACCGAACGGAGGCGGCGGTGGCGGCGCCTGGACGTGGCACCGCACCGACGGGGTGATGTTCTACTTCCACGGGAGCGCAAAGCCGGTGATCAGCGGCGCATCAGGCGCTCCAGCCTATTCGCGAGTCGACAAAGTGCCGGTTACCGATCTCACGTGCGACGGCAGCACACCACCGGCGTACCTGAACCTGGCAAGTGCGCTCGACACGAATATCCTGCTTGCGCAGTGCACGGCCAACGGCTCGTATTATGACGTCACCGGCGATACCACGGACTCAACCGGCAACGTTCGAAGCCTGCTGATGTTTATGGACCACAGCGATACTTCCTCGCCGCAGCTTCAAGGATCGGGAACCCTTGCCTACAGCGGTACGCTTTACTTTCACTCTTCAAACTACGCCACAATTTTTCAGATACCGGGCGGCACCATAAATGGGACGCTGATCTGGGGCAATGTAGTCACCGACCAGATGCAACTCACAGGAAGCGGCGCGCTCACCATGGCTCTCAACCCGGCGCCGACCACGCTCATCCTTAAAGTTTCTCTTCTGCAGTGATCCTGAGCATCGCTGCTGACTAAGCTTCCTCGAGTACCGGTTCGACTGTCTCTGCCGCAGGTTCAGGGGCCGGCTCCGGCTGAGTTTCTTTCTCTTGCGCCTGCTCAATTCGCGATTGAGGGACCTCGCCTTCGGTGAGTTCACGCAATATCACCACGGACCTGCCCGCCACGTCGAGGTTGCCGTCCAGAAGCTTCTCGCCGAACGGGTTTTCGAGGTCGTTGGTGTCCATCAGCAGCTTCCAGCCGCGGTTTCGAGGAGACTGCGGGAGCGTATAGGTCACGCAGTCACCGAACGAGTTCAACATCAACAGAAAAGTGTCGTCGGCGATTGGATCGCCCATCTGATCCAGTTGTCCCAGCGTCTGGCCATTCAGCATGACAGCCAGACTACGCATCCATCCGGTATTCCATTGCTCCTGCGTCATCTCCTGGCCGTCGGTCCGATACCACGCAATATCCCGCGATGAAGGGTGATAGACCTCGCGATCCTGAAAGAATCTTCTTCTTCTCAGGTTAGGATGTTTTTCCCGGAACTCGATCAGCTTGCAGGTGAAGTCCAGCAGCTTTTGTTTTCGTTCGTCAAGATTCCAGTTGTACCAGCTGATTTCGTTGTCCTGACAGTAAGCGTTGTTGTTGCCATTCTGCGTGCGACCGATTTCGTCTCCGCCGCACAACATGGGAACGCCTTGCGACAAGAGCAGCGTTGCCAGAAAGTTGCGCTTCTGACGCTCACGCGCAGCAATGATGTCCGGATTGTCAGTAGGTCCTTCGACACCCATGTTCCAGGAGTTATTGTCGTTCGCACCGTCCTGGTTGTTCTCGCCATTGGCTTCGTTATGTTTGTCGTTGTAGCTGACCAGGTCTTCCAGCGTGAAGCCGTCATGTGCCGTGACGAAATTAATGCTCGCGTACGGTCGGCGTCCATCGTTCTGATACAAGTCGCTACTGCCGGTCAACCGATAGCCCAAGTCCGAAAGCTGTCCCTCATCGCTTTTCCAGTACCGGCGAACGGTGTCCCGATATTTCCCATTCCACTCCGCCCAAAGAACCGGGAAGTTGCCGACCTGGTACCCGCCACTGCCAACATCCCACGGCTCAGCGATGAGCTTTACCTGCGAGATGATCGGGTCCTGGTGAATGATGTCGAAGAAAGCCGCCAGCCGATCCACGTCGTGTAACTCGCGGGCGAGGGTGGCGGCTAAATCGAAGCGGAAGCCGTCGACGTGCATCTCCGTGACCCAATAGCGCAGGCTGTCCATAATCAGCTTCAGCACCTGTGGATGGCGGACATTCAGGCTGTTACCGGTGCCCGTGTAATCCATGTAATAGCGCGGATTGTCCGGCACCAGCTTGTAGTACGTGGGGTTGTCGATGCCGCGGAAGCTGAGCATCGGACCTAGCTGATTGCCCTCGGCGGTGTGGTTGTACACGACGTCGAGGATCACCTCGATGCCTTCGCGGTGAAGTGCCTTCACCATCGCCTTGAACTCGGGTACCTGCGCACCCAAGTCGCCGGACGCTGAGTATTGAGCCTCCGGGCTGAGATAGTTCAGCGTGTTATAGCCCCAATAGTTGCGAAGGCCTCGATCCACCAGCGCCTTGTCGTGAACAAACTGATGAACGGGCATCAACTCGACCGCAGTGATGCCAAGTCGCTTCAGATATTTCAGCGCGGGCGGAGAAGCCATGCCCGCATAGGTTCCACGGAGATCCTGCCGAATGTGCTCGTTCAGCATGCTGAAGCCGCGAACGTGCACCTCGTAGATAATCGAGTCGCTGAGGGGAATTCGTGGTGGCCGATCATGCTCCCAGTCGAAATAGGGACTTACGACCACACTCTTCGGCATACCCGAAGCGCTGTCGCGCCGGTCAATGACCAAGTCGGCGTTTTCGCCGCCGAAGCGGTAGGGGTAGATGGGCTTGTCCCAATCCACCCTGCCGGCGATGGCGCGGGCGTAAGGATCGATCAGCAGCTTTGCGGGATTAAAACGCAGGCCGCGCGCCGGGTCCCACGGTCCGTAAACTCGAAAGCCGTAGAGTTGGCCGGGCTGCAGCCCGGGCACATACCCGTGCCAGACAAACGCAGTCTGTTCGGGCAACTGAATGCGCACGCTCTCGCGGCGGCTGCGTCCGTCATATAGACACAGTTCGACCTTGGTAGCGTGCTCGGAATAAATTGCAAAATTAACGCCGGTACCGTCCCAGGTGGCACCCTGTGGGAACGGCTTACCCGGCAAGCAGGGACGTGCCATCGTTCCTCCGAATCAACTGGAGAGCCGCCTACTTTGATGCAAGAAACCGGCATCCGGAATTAACGAACCCCAAAGGCCTTGGCAAATAGACGTTTACTGCAAGTCCTGCATCCAACATGACATGCGGATGACAGGGCTGGGGAAGTGTGCAAATCCGGATTGTCGAGCCGAGTTCAAGCGCCTCGGCACCGGCAGGATTTACAGCTCACCGGTCACGCAGCCCCAAGCTTGGGGTCTCCCGGCTCACCATCGACAGAAAGTCGTCTGGCTTTGCGGACGCTGCGCAGGGTCACACCAAGTTATATTTGATCAGCAGCACTGCCAGGTGCTGGTGGTCAGCAGCGAGCGTGTGCACAAGCGTTCGGCCTGACCACTTTACTTTGTGTTACAATGTAAAGCATGGCGGAAGCCAAGCTCTCTAGCAAGAACCAAATCGTGATACCTCGCGAAGCGCGGGAGGCCTTGCACCTGAAGCCCGGCGACAAACTGCTCGTCGTGACGCGCGGCGAGCGTGTCCTCGTACTTCGAAAGCCGAAGTCACATCGCGCCGCAATAACCGGCTTGGCACGCGACTCGTATCCTGCGAACCATCTGGCGGAGGAACGCGCCGATTGGGATTGAATCGGCTCGCCGAAGAGCTGGAACATCACGATAGGATCGCGCTGGACAGTAGCGTCTTCATCTATCAGTTAGAAGCCCACCCTCATTACCTGCCGCTTACGGAAACGGTATTCTCGTGGTTGGAGCGGCGAGAGCGTTCAGCCGTGGCATCGACCATCACGATGGCGGAGTTGCTGGTAGTTCCGTACCGGCGTAAAGACCAGCAAAAGGTGGACGAGTTCTTCGCGTTGTTGTCGACCTACCCAGGGATTGAGTGGATTGCCCCCGATCTTCAGATCGCGGATATCGCGGCACGACTGCGAGCGCAATACCGTCTGAAGACACCCGACGCTCTGCTCGCTGCGACCGCCGAGGTCGAATCAGCTACGGCGATTGTGACGAACGACTACGATTTTCGTGTTTTGCAAACTCCGGCAGTTCTTATTCTCGACGATATGATGTGACTTCGCCGGTGGGCCGGTAAGGCCCCAGCAGGTATACTGCTGCAACGCCGTTTTTAGAGCGGCATCGAAAACGCATGGTTTCCCGAGCCCAGCCACTTAGTGAGCAGGACCTCCGTGATCTTGGCTTTGGTGCGGTTGTCTCGCGCGAAAGTCATCAGCGCCTGTTAAATCGCGACGGCAGCTTCAACGTCGAGCGCAAAGGGCTGTCGCTGCTGGAATCGCTGAGCCCCTATCATGTGCTGATCACCATGCCGTGGTGGCAATTCTTTGCCCTGAGCCTCGGCGGCTATATCCTGGCGAATATCGTCTTCGCGCTGGCGTATCTGGCATGTGGAAGCGGGGCTCTGATAAGCACCACTCCGGGGATCTCGATGCACCCGTTCTGGCGCGCTTTCTTCTTCAGCGTAGAGACCGTTTCCACCATCGGATACGGAAACATTGTGCCGATCAGTCTCGCGGCCAATTTAATCGTTACCGTTGAAGCGCTGTCAGGATTGGCCGGCTTCGCCATCATAACCGGCTTGCTATTTGCGCGCATCTCGCGTCCAACCGCCAATGTTTTATTCAGCAGCCATGCAGTGGTGGCCCCCTACCAGCAGATCACCGCGCTGGAGTTCCGTGTAGCCAATGCACGCTCCAACGAGCTGATTGAAGTCTCCGCTAAAGTGATTATCAGCCGGTTCGAGCAGGTCGACGGCGCCCGGACTCGGCGGTACTATCCCCTGAAGCTCGAACGCGACGCCGTAGTGTTTTTGCCTTTGACCTGGACGGTGGTACATCCAATCGATCAGGACAGTATTTTGTACGGAGTTTCTCCGGAATCGCTTCACGACTCAAGCCTGGAGGTCCTGGTTCTTTTGAAGGCCTTTGACGAGACCTTCTCGACCATCGTGCAGACGCGTACCTCCTATGCGTACGACGACATCGTGTGGGGAGCCCGCTTCGCGAACGCATTTATGGCTCATGCCGCCGAGCGTTTCGCCCAGAAGCGGGGCAAGAAGGAGAAGGTCGCAGTCGACATGCGGCTGTTCGACATCATCGAACCTGTTGTTCCCCGACTCGATTCTTGACTCCACGGCCGGGCGAGTTCTTCCGCAACTTACAACTGAGCATGCCGAACGGACATCTTCGTATTAAGGTTCATGTATGGCATGAATGCGGCTATAGAAGCCATGTGAAATAGAAAATCTAGAAAGGATCCTGGAACGCCGAACTCGGCGGTCGTCGCAAGAATGAAAAAGCTCGCTCTCATCTGCATCGTCGCACTATGTCAGGTTGGCTGCAGTTCGAAGCCGGAACAATCGCAATCAGCTAAGCCCGCTCCGAAGCCGGCGGAGTACGAAACCGGACGCGTTGCGTTCCAGAAATTGTATCTGTCTGCCAGGGGATGGGCGGGCGACGCTACCCCGTTCCGGCTGCAATCGCAGTACAGCCCTGATGCTCCCCTCAGCGAAGGGAAAGCCGGACTCTGGCGAGCTTCGTTTGCTTCGCCCGGACGCCGCATGATGAAGATGTTCATCTGGTCTGGACTGGTTGGGCCGGACGCGCCGGAAAGAGGAGTCTCCTTCACCACCGAAGACTCCTGGAACCCGACCAACACGTCGACTCATCCATTCAGCTTTGAGTTTCTGAAAGTAGACAGCGATAAGGCCTACGATGTCGCCGAGAAGAACGGGGGCAGCAAGCTGACGAAGAAAGATCCCAAGCAGCCGGTGTTCTTCGTGCTCGACTGGGACAATGCGAAAAACATGCTGATCTGGCACGTCATCTATGGCACCACCCAGGATGACGCGAAGCTGCGAGTTGCGGTGAACGCCTCGACGGGGGAGTTTGACAGAGTGGAGAAATAATCCTTGGATCGAGGATTGCCCCGGCTTGGCCGTTTGCAATTTCGAGAGAGCCTATTTCTTCGGGGCTTTCCAGCCCACCCACACGGGAATGCCACCATCATCACGTAAAGTGGTGGTGTTGTTGCCGACAGTTATTTCCTTGGCCAGGATCTCCTCGCCTTCTGTTCCCATATTCTTCGCTCCGACCACCTGAATCTGGTCTCCTACCTTGCACGAAGCCTCGATCTCTTTCAGGAACTCAGCGGGCGCGAGCTGCACGAGAACGGTTCCCGTGTCAGTTTTCACCACCAAGTGCGTACCTTCATACGCTCCGGGCGTCTCGTGCATGTCCTCGATGACTCCCTTGATCGTCACTTGCTTGCCGGCGTCGTACTTCGGACCGGTATTGCCCTTTTGGGCTGAGCCGAGTTGTACGAAAGTGAGTAGAGCCGCAAGTAAGATGCCGAGCAGACAAGATTTTGATTTCACGTTCTAACCTCTCTTTGGCCTCGCAGCACAGGGAATCTTCGAACCGTGCTCGGCCTTGTGCAAATGATGACGCTGAGGCGGCGAAGCGCAGCGGGGAACAACCGGCGTGCCGGCCACCCCGCCATTGCTAGGACGCTACCCGTCAGCCCTCCCGAAGCGCAAGGTTATTCAGCTGACTGGACTTAGCGCTCTTGCCCTAAGCTGAAGCTATTCCGTCCCAGAATCGTACCGCAGTGAGTTGTATCACCGAAATTGGTGACTGAGATACTAATTTGGGACAGAATTCCCGATTCCCGATGGGAAACTTGCATTACTTATAGCGCTTTCGTGTCATAATCGTGGCCACCGATTTCAAGGTTTGCTGTGAAGAGAACGCTCGTTTGGCCAACGTTTGGTCCCAGACTTCTGTCGCGGCTGAGGGCCGTCGGACAGAGATACGAGGAAGTGCGTGTGGAGCGCATCCTCGCGTTCTCACGGTTGTTCCTGTCACTTACGTGTCTGGCCGCTTGGTTGATTCACCCTTCCACTGGAGCGCAGCTTCATCACGTCGGCCTTGTTCTGCTGCTTTTGTACGTGGGTTGTAGCTTCGCGCTATTTATCTGGCTGGAGAGTGCTTCCCTCAGCCGCGTCTTTACGATTTGCGCTCAGCTCAACGACCTGATCTGGCCGGCCTCGTTATGCCTGCTGGCCAGTGTTTCGGATCGCCCGTTCTACGTGCTGTTTTTATTTGCGGTGATCGCCGCGGCATTTCGATGGGGCTTCCTGGAAACCATGGCGACGACCGTGATTAGTGTGGCAGTTCTGGTGCTGCAATATTTCCGGCTGGGCGGCGGCGTACCGCAAGCGCAAGACGTTGTTGCGGGGGAATTCGATCCTGTGCGCCTGGTCATGCGCTGCATTTTTCTGCTCACGGTCGGAGCACTGCTGGGCGTTCTGGCCGAAACGGAAAAAGAATTGCGTGCAGAAATTGCCCTCACAAACCGGCTACTGTCGCTAGCGCGGATGGGGCAGCGATTTTCAGCCGTCTTACAGGATGTGCTGGCTGAGATGGGTCGTGCGTTTCAGGGAACCGCCGTGTTGGAGCTCGTCGCGCAGAGCAGCACCGGCCGCGCGTTTCGTTGGGAGCTGCCTAGCCTGGTGAAGCCGACGATCCACTCCACCGAAATCGCGCCGAACCGGAAGGTCACTGACTTGATGTCAGGTTATCCGCATACATTTTACATTCAGCGAAACGGCGGCAGCCGGTGCCAGGTAACGGCGCTTGATGACGAAGGGCGCCGGATTGAGCACGCGGAGACGCGCGACTTGGCAATGCCGGTCTCGGATGCCGAATCGTGTCTGGTTGTGAGCCATGAAATGGGGCGCGACTGGTCTGGACGCCTGGTTTTGGTGAATCCACGATTGGGACGGCAAAGGCAGGTCGCCTTGCGTTTCGCCCAGGGAGTGATGCGCCAGGTTGCTCCGGCTTTGTACTCGGTGTATTTAGTCTGGGATTCACGCACCAGAGCCGGAGCCAGTGAGCGGGCAAGGGTCGCACGTGAATTGCACGACACTACGATTCAATCTCTGATCAGCATTGAGATGCAGTTAGATGTTCTACGCCGCTGCAACTCCGACGAACACGTTTCGGAGGAACTGGCTCGCGTGCAGGGACTTCTCCGGCACGAGGTTCTAAACCTTCGAGACCTGATGCATACCATGCGTCCGGTGGACATAGGGCCTCATCAAGTGCTTGACTTTATTGCCGATCTCGTGGAACGCTTCTCCAGAGACACCGGCATCACCGTACGCTTCATATCCGATCTACAGGAGGTCACGTTGCCTCCGGCTACTTGCCGGGAACTGGTGCGGATTGTCCAGGAGAGCCTGGTCAATATCCGCAAACACAGTAAGGCGCAGTCCGCAGTGGTTCACTTCGGCGCGCAAGATGGTCTGTGGAAGCTGGTAGTGAACGATGACGGGAACGGCTTCCCATTCGGTGGACGTTTAGGCCTCGCGGAGCTCGACGCTACGCGAAGAGGGCCGGCCGTCATTAAAGAACGAGTCCGCGCGATTGGAGGCGACATGATTGTCGAATCCACTCCGGGCCACGGGTCAAGGTTGGAGATTAGCATTCCGCAGAAAGGAAGCGAACCCTATGGATAAGAAGGAGACGTCGGTGCGCATCGTCATCGCGGACGATCACACGATTTTTCGCGACGGGTTGCGGCGGTTACTGGAGGCGGAGCCCGAGTTGGAAGTTGTGGGTGAAGCTGCCGATGGTGCCGAAGCTGTATCGCAAACCCGCGAGTTACACCCGGATGTTCTGTTGCTGGATCTGTCTATGCCCCGCGTTCCGGGTATGGATGCCATGCGCGAGCTGTCAAACAACGGCGACAAGGTGAACACGAAGATCATCGTGCTGACCGCGGCGGTCGAGCGCATGGAGATTGTGCAGGCGCTGCAACTGGGGGCTCGCGGCGTAGTCATGAAAGAGGCCGCCACTCAGTTGCTGATGAAAGCCATCCGCACCGTGATGTCAGGGCAGTACTGGATCGGGCGTGAAGCGGTTGGCGACATCGTCGAGTTCATGCGTACGAATCCATCCGGCGAAAAACCAGCACGCAACTTTGGGCTGACCAAGCGCGAGATGGATATTCTGACTACCATCGTTGCGGGACTCAGCAATAAGGAGATTGCTCGCAAGTTTTCGCTCAGTGAAGATACGGTGAAGCACCACCTGACCAATATCTTCGACAAGGTAGGTGTTGCCAGTCGTCTGGAGCTTGCACTTTTTGCCATTAACAATCGGCTTACGGAGCCACCGTCGTCAACGAACTGACGGGCTTCGCTTCCGCTTCTGCGGTTGTAGGGACCACGCTGTGTAATACTGCGCCTCTTTCCAGATAAGCGCCGGAAGTCGCACACTCGGCCTGTGCGACCTTTCGGCTCGAGTCGCTTTCTTTCGCACATCAAGAACGTCTTTCGTCCAGGAGATGGTTTCCGCCGGGACAGAGCGACAAGTGTCTCCGATCAGTGTTAATAACGAGGGAGTTAACAGAAGTGGGAGTAGCAATGAGGACCAAAGGCTCAATTGTTGTGACCTTGCTGTTGGCAGTAAGTCTAGCGCTTCTTGGCGGCTGCTCGCGCAAGCCCGCGCGCACGGACGCCCAGGTCGCGAGCGACGTTCAGAACAAGATCTATGGGGATCCGGGAATCCAGAGCCGCCAGATCAGCGTGGAAGCTGCAGGCGGCGTCGTGACGCTCAGCGGCGACGTCCAGAGTGATGTCGAGCGCACAGCGGCTGCCAATGACGCCGGGGCGATCGATGGGGTCCGGACCGTGATCAACAACCTGCAGGTGCAGGAGGCGCAAGCTGCTCCACCGCCGACGCCCGCGCCGCAGGCAGTTGTTCCGTCTCCGGCAAAGAAAGCCCGTCCACACGAGAAAAGAGAGTCGGCGAAAGCCGTACGGCATCATCGCAACACCCAGGCGGACGAGCAGACCAGCGACGCTACGCTGGCCAACAGCCAGCCTCCAACCCCACCGGTAGCTCAGCAGCCCGAGGTGCAGCCGGCGCCGGGTCCGCCGCCACCCCCGCCTCCTCCGCAAAAGATTACGATTCCGGCCGGTACACAGCTGTCGATTCGTCTCAACGATCCCCTGGATTCGGAGACGAACCGAGTGGGTGACACGTTCCATGCCTCCCTCAGTTCGCCAATTGTGATCGATGGCGAGACGGTAATTGCGTCGGGTGCTGACGTGGTGGGTCGAGTGGCGAATGTTCAAAGCGCCGGCCGCTTCGCGGGGCAGTCGCTGTTGACGTTGGAACTCACGTCGCTGTCGATGAACGGGAAGACCTATAACGTGCAGACCAATCAGTGGTCCCGCCAAGGTAAGGGCGAAGGCAAGAACACTGCGACTAAAGTCGGAATTGGAACCGCTGCGGGGGCGATCCTGGGCGGCATTATTGGCGGAGGCAGAGGCGCTGCCATCGGAGCGGCCAGTGGCGCCGGTGCGGGCACCGGTGTTTCCGCCGCGAAAAAGGGCGAGCAGATTAAGCTGGGTCCGGAAGCGGTGCTCAATTTCCAGACCGTTAACGCACTGACCGTCATTCCTCAGGGCATGAACAACCGCAATGCTGGACGAACCCCAGTATCGTAGCCAGTTGAAAATTGCACCGGCGCAGCCACTAGACTCGGCTGCGCCTTTTTGCATCTTCTTCTACACAGCCTTAAGTGGCTAAGATATTCTCACTAGGATTGTTCATGCCCAAAATCAGTGCATTGGTACATACTCACAATGATGCCCAGCGGCTGGGTCGCATTCTCGACTCCCTGCGTTCCTGCGATGAAGTGCTGGTGATCGACCAAAATTCAGAAGATGAGACGGAAAGGATCGCCAGAGAGCACGGGGCAACATTCAAGACGGCGATTCCCGGAGTGACTTCCGGCGCCTATGCCATGGACGCAACCCACGAGTGGATCTTGTGTCTGCGCACCAACGAAGCTTTGTCCGACGATCTTGAAGCTGCGCTGCTGGAATGGAAGCAAAACGAGCCGGACGAAGGTGCGGCCTGTTATAGTGTGCCCATTCGCGAGCAAAACGGACATGGCTGGATGAAGCACCCGCCGCAGGTGCGACTGGTGAACCGCAAGCGAATGAATTGGGTGGGAGAAATGCCACCTGAGGAACCTTGCGGTGTAACTCTAACCGGAGACCTACTAAGTTTCCGCGAGCCTTAGACTGTTGGAGGAGACTCCAAAACACGAATTGGACCGACTGTTTGAATGCGCGCTGTTCGTGGTTGGTCTGATATTCGGGAGTTTCCTGAATGTGTGCATCAGCCGTATTCCGCGGGACAAGTCCATTGTCTCGCCACCGTCTCAGTGCCCGCACTGTGGAGCAGCGATCCGCTGGTTCCACAACTTTCCCTTGCTGAGTTGGATTGTTCTGCGTGGTCGATGCCACGATTGCGGAGAGCGAATCTCTTGGCGTTATCCGGCCGTGGAATTGCTGACCGGGCTACTCTTTCTCGGCTGTGGCGTCCAGTTTGGCCTTACCCTGTACACGCTGAAGTTCTGCGTGTTCAGTTTTCTGCTGATTGGCCTCATCTTCATGGACGCGGAGACGGGGTTGCTGCCGCGTGAGTTCACCTATACCGGAATAGCGTTGGGCCTGATCCTGGCGTGGTTCGCTCCCGCTGATTTTGCCGGTACAGGCTTCTTGCTGCGCCTGTTCGGCAGGGAAGTAGCGAACCCGCATGTCCTGTCTTTGCTGGATGCCGCAGCAGGAGCCGCCGTGGGTGCGGGATTTTTCTACTTCGCCTGGGCAGTGTATTACCTCATACGAAAGCAGCACGGACTGGGATTCGGGGATGTTGCCCTGATGGGAATGGCGGGCGCTTTCCTGGGTCTGAAGCTTGTCGTGCTGGTCGTTGCGCTAGCGCCAATCGCAGCCGTGCTCTATGTTGCGGTCCTGCTGATGCGAGAGTCGTTCCGTCCCCGTGAAGCAATTCAGAGGGAACAAACCGGCGAGGCTTTTTTGAGCCGCGAAATCCCCTTCGGCGTCTTTCTGGGAGCCTGTTCGCTGCTCGTCATCTTTGCGGGCGAACAGATATGGACATGGTACCTGCAGATGTTTTAAGCGGAAACGGGCCGCTGGGGGACAACGACTGTGGTGCGCACCCGTTCGTAGATCTGCTTCAGGTGGTGCCGAGTATGCGTACGGTGAAACAGTCGCCACTCCCGCGCGTTCAGCGGCCCAAGGAAGGGGTGTTCCAGTAGCTGCGCACTTCTTCCGAAGCGACGCTCGGCGTCATTCAGCGTCGCATCCATGGCAACTAATGCATCGTAAAAGCGCCGCATGGACTCGGAACTCAAGCCGTCATTGGGAAAAATTTGTTTGAACGCGGTTCGTCCGCTGGGCATGTAACCCATTCTGGTCACGACGAACTTGCGCACGCGGTGCGGAAGCGTTGCTTTGCGCTCCGTAACGTTGCCCGAGTCCAGGGCCCGGCGCAGTCCTTTGGTTGTTCCTGTGTAGGTGAGAAGCAGGTGTTCCAGAATCTGGGCGTTGGTCCACTTTCCCGGCAGCGCGCGATTCCATTGCACGTCAGACCAGTCGTGCGTCATCGCCTCCACTTCCTGGCGAATTTGCTCTAACTCGGGAGCCACAAACACCCCTAACAGCAACGGCAAGTTGCAATCGCGCGTGATGCCAGAAACTATGACGCAAGCGGAGGCTTTCTTCAATCACATTCGTCAAGCGGCGCGACGTTCGCGCAAAATTGTTGCAATAACCTGCAAGTCCGAGACAAATTTCGTGAATTCCAGATGCCGTGTTTTCTCGTCAGGAGCCCGAAGTATGGAGGACGGATGAACGGTTGCGAGCACCTGTCGTCCATTTTCGAATGGCAGCAATTTTCCACGCTGCTGGGTCACGCGAAAATTGCGACCTAACAAGGACTGCGCAGCCGTTGCCCCCAGGCACACGATGACATCAGGTTTTACCAGCGCGATCTCCGCATCCAGCCACTGACGGCAAGCGGCAATCTCTATGGAACTGGGCTTCTTGTGAATTCGCCTCTTGCCGCGCGGTTCCCACTTGAAGTGTTTCACCGCGTTCGTGACGTAGGTCGTCTTGCGGTCAATACCGGCTTCGACGAGTGCCTTATCCAGGAGGGCTCCGGCCGGGCCAACGAACGGCCGTCCTTCCAGGTCTTCTTTATCGCCGGGCTGCTCACCGACAAACATCACCCGCGCGTGCGCTGCTCCTTCGCCGAAAACAGTCTGTGTCCCACGTTGCCAGAGATCGCACGCGCGACAGCCCTGGGAAGATTCGCGCGCGGCAGATAACGTGGGGTAGGAAGGGAAGAGTTCCGCTGAAGATTCGCTTTGTACCCGTCGCCGCGGCATAGCTACACAGATGCCGTCGCGGCGCTTCTTAGTTGCAGAAAAGAAATGGGCACCGAAGTGCCCGATCAGGTAACGAAATTCGGTAGGGCGTTTTACGAGCGAGCTTCGAGTGCGACCGCTCGAGGGAAAAGAATGTTGTTCTCCAGGTGAATGTGCTGATGGAGATCGGCTTCAAACTCCTTGAGCGCTTCGTAGAGAGTCTTGTAGCTGATACAAGCGTCCGCCGGAAGCATGTAGTCGTGGGTAATCGCGCGCAGCTTTTTCAGCATGTCTCCCGCGCCATCGTGCTCCTGCATCATCATGCGAACCGGATTCATGACCGTGCCGAACATGGCCGGAGGTGCAGGTTCATTGGCAGCAGCGGCTCCTTCCATCATCGTGATGTAGGGAAACAGTACCTGCTCTTCTTTCATCAGGTGCACGCTGAGCTCATTTGCCAGGTTACCGAATGCCTCCTGTACCTGGAGGAGTTCGGGATGGTTTCTTCCGTGAACCGAAACGACCTTTGCCGTGAGCTTTTCGATGCGGGGAGATTCTTCGCGCACAAAGACGTGATGGGTGCTGTTGATATGGGCGATCAATTCCGCCAAAGGCTCGTTCTTCCAGTTGCGCTGCTCGTGCGAGTTACTCGCTGCCAAGCCTGTTTCCAGACGCGCCAACGCTTCGTCAACAGAGATGTTTGCCTGCTCGCACGCCTCACCGAGACTACGGCTTCCTCCACAACAGTAATCGATTCCTAACTTCTCAAATTCACGGGTTGCGCCGGGCAGTTCTGCCGCCAGTTCGCCAACGGTGTGTGTTGTTTCGATAGGCATTCTGTTCTCCTTGGTGGGCGGCTCTGGTGGAGGTTCCCCGGCCGCTCGCACTGGCCGGGGATCGTGCTCATCAGGAGGTCCGTTTCTTCACCACAGGACGAATGTAGAGAATTCCGCGCAGCGGGCCTATGACTTTAGTCACGACGATGAGAAAACATGCGGTTAAAGAAAAAGCCCCACTCGCCGGGAGTGGGGCCGTGGCTTTCCGAGGACTTAGGTCGCGGTGGCGACTCTCCGCAGCGCCAGCGACATCATCAGACGCGTAACGCCTGACATGAAGATGCTGATGCCGAACAGCGTTCCCACCACCCAGTCGGAGTTGAACGGCCAGTGCGCCCAGATCAGAATGCCCAGCAGCAGGGTGACGATGCCGTCGAACAGCACCCATCCCCAGCCGCCGCGCGGCTTAATCTGGAAGGCCAGCACCAGCGCAAAGATTCCATAGACCAGCAGGAACGAGGCGAGGATGAGCGTCAGCGCCAGCAGGCCTCCGACGGGGTGCATCAGGAGGTAGATGCCGGCAATGATGTAGATAATGCCCAGCACCACTTCGAGCGCAACATGCCAGCCTCCGTGCGTACGGACGCCAAAGATGATCTGCGCCACGCCGTTGAAAATTGCCGACCATCCTACGACGATGGTGATGAAGACTCCGGCCGCTCCGGGCTCGATCATCGCAACCAAGCCGGCGATGATCATCAGAATTCCGAGAACGACAGACCAACCAGTAGCGCGCTTCAGAACTGCTTCAGCCATACTTCCTCCAGTGTGTTAGTAGGCGCAGGCACACAGTCTGCCGGCGCTGCAGCCGAACAGCAGCAGCAAAACAAGGTGATGTTTAGACACACGTATTCGCAGTGGCGGAAGATTACCACAAACAATGGAAGTTGCGAACGGCTTACTTACACGCTGACGGGTTCTACCGTCTTGGACTCGCTCCCGCTGCCTGTACCTTGCTTGCGCGATTCCTTCACTGCGCGATTACGTGCGGCTCGCAGCTTCAGGAACGACTTGGCTTCGGTGTAGAGGCGTTTGCGGTCGGTCGAGTTGAAGGCGGCCTTGCGCACGATGCGCAAGATTGCTTTAGGCCGGAAATAGTATTCGTCGTAGAAACGATGCACCATCTCCATGATGTAGTCGCGGGAGATGTTGGGATACTCGATCATCGCGACCTGGTGGCCGCCGGCGTCCACCATCTGCGAGCCTTCCTGCAGGATGAAGCCGTTCGTCTTGGCGTAGTCGTAGAACTCGGTTCCAGGGTAGGCATGCGCCACCGATACCTGGATGGTTTCGCAATCCAGTTCCTTGGCGAAGTCGATGGTGCGACGGATTGATTCCTTCGTCTCACCCGGCAGTCCGAGGATGAAGTCGCCGTGAATCACCAGGCCGAGCTTCTTGCAGTCGCGCGTGAAATCGCGTGCGCGCTCGACTGTAGCGCCTTTCTTGATGTTCTTCAGGATCTGCGGATCGCCTGATTCGTAGCCGACGATGAGCAGGCGGCATCCGGCTTCTTTCATCGCCTTGAGGGTCTCGTAGTCGGTGGTGACGCGCGAGGTACACGACCACGTCAGACCGAGCGGCTTCAGCTTTGCGCACAGTTCGATGGTGCGCGCCTTCTGAATATTGAAGGTGTCATCGTCAAAGAAAAATTCCTTCACCCAGGGCCAGTACTCTTTGGCCTTCTTCATTTCAGCCGCTACGGCATCGCTGGAGCGTTTACGCCACGGATGTCCACTGAGCGTCTGCGGCCACAGGCAGAACGTGCACTGGGCAGGACAGCCACGCGTGGAGTACAGCGCCACGTACGGATACAGCAGGAACGGAACGTTGTACCGCTTCGGATCGAGGTCGCGCTTATAGACGTCAACCACATCCGGCATCGCGTCAAGATCGGAAACTGCCGGGCGATCGGGATTGTGAACGATCTGCCCGTTCGGCCCGCGATACGAGACTCCGAGAATCTCCTCCAGCGGCTTGCCGTTGGCATATTCAACCGTTGCGTAGTCGAACTCGCGCCGCACCAGGAAATCGATCGCAGCGCCTTCCTTTAAAGATTCCTCGGGCAGGGTAGTAACGTGGGGCCCGACGAATGCAATCTTCAGCTTGGGATTTGCCGCCTTCATCGCGGCCGCCAGCTTGATGTCCCCCTGGAACCCCGGCGTCGAGGTAAACAGCACCAGGAACTCGAAGTCCTTGCCGATCTTGATCGTCTCTTCGGCATTCACCTTGTGGGGCGAGGCGTCGAGCAGCCGCGAGCCCTCCAGCAGTCCAGCCGGATAAGCGAGCCATACCGGATACCAGTACGACTCAATCTCGCGGGTAGCCGGCCAGCGCGAACTCGCGCCGCCGTCGTAGTTCTCGAAAGAAGGGGGGTTCAGGAACAACGTCTTCAAAGGCATAGTTATGTATCTATCGTATCACCTGTTAGATGGGTGCGGAACTGATTGAGATTGCTAAAGTTAGGTATGATTCTTGGTTCCCAGCGAATGGTCGTTTAGTGGGCCGGAATGGCCCAATTCTCCAGTTCGCCGGTAAGTCTTAGAAGCTGCAACTCGGCCCGGCTGAGCTCGAATTCGGCATCCAGGTACGCTGCATGCTTGTCATCGGTGTCCAACTCGGCATTTTGCTCGTCCCGGACGTTAGCCTGCCCAATTTGTACTTTGCCCTGAATGGCGTCGAGATCGCCCTGCGAGACCTCCCACTCCAGCTTGGCCACGTCCCGAGCCGCCGAGAGCTGCCGGAGCGAGCGCTGTAACTGGAGGGTGTCTTCCCGGACTTTCTCTTTCACACTATCTTCCGATTTGGCCGCCAGCATGGCGTCGGCTTTCGCTTCCTGAGCCTTCGCTTTTTGCACGGCGTTAAAGAAAGGAAACCTGATATTGACGCCGACCGCCAGATTATTCGCCGTGTAGTTTTGGAAATACTGATCGTAGTTGTTGAACTTCGCCAGATAGGAATACTGCGAAGCGAAGTCGGCAACCGGCATCTTGGTAGCTTTCTGCTCACCTTCCGCCCGTAACGTCGCCGATGCCGTCTTCTGTTGAGCTTGCTTCACCGCCAGACTGTTCTCGACCGCGCGCGCCGGCAAATCGTCGGTCTGTGAAACATCCGGGAGGGCCGGCATCGAGCTCGGATCCGTCCGGATGGAGTCTGCGGGAACACCGATCAAGCTCGCCAGGTGTTGTCGCAGCACGTCGACCTGCCCTTGCGATTCGGCAATACGAAGCCGGATGCGTGCGGCCACGAGCTGGCTTTTCGTCACGTCGAGCTTGCTGTCGACGCCTTCCTGGAGACGTTGCTGGCTGACGGACTGCGCCTTTTCTGCGGCTGTCTGTGCCTCGGCCAGCGTGGCCAGCTTCTCTGACAGTTGATTAAGCTGAGCGTAGGTCAGTGCGGTGTCGAGAATGACGGCGTCGCGCTTGTCGCGCACATCGAGCGACGTGGCCTGCCAATCAATTTTGGCCGCCTTCAGATATTTCTGCAGAGAAATGTTGAACAGCGATTGCAGCGAGTTGAAATTCACCACCGAAGGCGCGGAGCCCTCAAGCGTGAGAGGAAAGCCGTAGGAGTAGCCAAGCGCCGATCCCACTGTGAGCTGCGGGATGTAGTTGGCTTTCAGCTCCTGATACGCCTCGTGAGCGCGCCACTGATTGATGGCGGCGACAGCCATCACTCCGCTGTGCTGCAGAGCCATGTCCACTGCGTTCGGGAAGGGAATTGTCGCAGGGGCGGCAGCCTCGGCTGCATGGCACAGCCCGGCACTGGAGAGCAGGATGCAAGCGAAGGCCAGGACCTTCACGCGCCGCCACATCGAATTAGTGTTGTTTCTGGAATGCCGGGTTTTCGAGAACATCCCGTGCTCTACATTACCTGCGAAGACACGCTTCACTGCACGCGGCTGAGAGCCTTCTGGGCAGGAGCGAATCCGGAAGCCAACGCCAGCGACGCCTGGTACTCCGTTACCGCCGCTCCGTTATGCCCCATTCTCTCCTGCAATTGGCCCATGAGATAGTGCGCTCTGAATGCCGGCGCAGATTCCACCAGTTCACCAGAGGACAAATACTTCTGCAGATACTCGACCGCGCTGGAATAATCACGGCTGCCCAACAGCAACACGCTGCCGGCATCGAAATACGACTCCGCCAACTTGTTCGGCTGCGAGATAGCCGCACGAACCGCGTTCTGCATGTCGCTCATCCGTCCGCGCTCGCGGTAGAAAGATGCCAGTTGCAGCCACATGTCGGCAGGATTACCGCGTTGCTTGATCGCCGCCTGGTACTCGTTTTCCGCGTCAGCGTACCGCTTGTCCTTATTCGCCACGCGAGCCAGGATCAGGTGCGCCATGGCCGGATTCAGGTTCTGTACTGCGGCCGCTTGCGCAGTGGCCTTATCCAATCCGCCCCCCATGAGCGAAGGAGCCTCGGTGTAGTACTCGGCAAGATCAACCCGGGCTGGGACGTTCGCCGGATCCAACTGCACCGCGCGTTCAAACTCGTTGCGCGCTTTTTTCGCAAGTCCGGCAGCACTTAGCGGATTGGAGTCACCCGCCTTGCGGCCGTACTCACGTCCGAGCCAGAGATGGTAGCCGGCATTCTGCGGTTCGAGCTTTACTGCCCGCTCGCCGCACTTCACGGCCTCATCCCAGCGCTCCATAGCGAAGTAAGCACGCGACAGCAGATTCAGCGACTGCGCGTCTTCGTGACTACTCAAAGCCGTGACAGCTTCGCTCACGTGGCCCGAGGAAAGCAACTGACTCGCCTCCGGCGCGGCGAACCCAGCGGTCGCCGACGCGAACAGCAGCGTAAAAACGATGGCAAATTTGGAAAATAATAATTTCATGGAGCAGCTGGTTTAACCGCCATCCCGCCTTTTAAAGATTGCATATTGAGTGCTCCCAGCGCGATCACCGCATTGTCTGAGAGACCATTCGTTACCTGGACCCGCGTTAAATTCGATACCGAAGTCTTCACATCACGGCGCTTCAACTCGCCGTTCACAACCTGGAACACATACTGTTGCCCGGCTTCGTCCTGGTGAATCGCTTCTCGAGGAACGGTCAAGGCGTTCTGCTGACGCATGGTCACAATCGCCACGCTGACGTTTGTGTTGGGCAGCAGCTTCAAATCCTCATTGTCGACCACGACCGTCACTTCTCCAACCATTCGCGTTCCGTGCTGAACTACTGTCGTCGGCAAGGTCTCAATCGTGCCTTTCCACACCCGACCGGGAAGTGCGTCCCAGGTAATCTCGACCAGCTGTCCGGACTGAAGCTTGCCGATCTCGGGTTCATCGACGAACGCGCGCACGCGAACCTTGTGCAAGTCTGCCACCTGCACCAGCAGGTCGCCAGTGTTGACGAAGGCTCCCTCGCGCACAGGCAGCGAATACACCAATCCTTCGCGCGGCGCTGCAACGTTAGCATTCCTCAGAACTTGCTGGGCGGCTTGCAGAGACGTCCGAGCTTCGGTTTCCTGCGCCTCGACGTGTCCGACTTCCTGCTTCGAGTAGCGGTCCTTCAGCTTCTGGTCCAGAAGCTGCACCTGCGACTCATCCACGCGAACCCGGGCCTGGGCCGAATCGACTTCGGCCTGAGAAGCCGCTCCCGTTTGCAGCAGCTTCTGCATTGCCGCCAAGTTGCGTTGGGCTGCATCCAGGTCGGCTCGCGCTTTCACCAATGCAGTGCGAGTAGAAGCAACTTCTTCTTGCGTGCCTCCGCCCTGGACCGCCGTGAGGTCGGCTTGCGCGCCCTTCAACTGCGCCTGAGCCTTAGCAGCCTGCAGCCGGGCGTCAGCGTCATCGAGCCGAAGCAGCATCTGCCCGGGCTTCACCCAGTCACCCTGCTTGACGTAAATATTTTTTACCGTTGTGGGCATCGGAGCATAGGCCTGAAAGTTGTTGAGTGCCTCGATCCTGCCGTTGGTGGCGATGCTTGCCGTAATCGTCTGCCTGTCTGCCTGGCCCACGCGAATGGTTACCTGAGAGTGGTGTAGGGAAACGAACGCCGCGAGGATCACTACCGCGACAATCACAGCGATAACGATCAGCCCCGTTCGCTTGCGATTTACAGGCCGAAGGCCATTGTCAGATGCTGCTGCCATTTTTTCTCGAAACTATAAGTATAACGTAGGACACAACTTCGGGAGATTACGCTTGCGTCACGTTTTTATCAGCCGGGACCGTTAGTGCTGGGAAGAGTTGGCGTACCTGGGTTCACTGCTCTTTTCAATTGGATGACTCAGCTTCCCGGAAGACGCAGAACTCGATTTCCAACGAACCTCGCAGCCCACCTGCTCATCCCAACAAAAGCACGCGCGTTTGGTCCCGGGGGCCAGGATGTCTTTCCATCAGGTGAAGCGGGTCGTCGTCGGCACGGTCAGTGACATTAACTTCAATCATATTTTTTCCTTTGCGGCTGCTCTGTCCTACTACTTTGTCATGGCATTTTTCCCGGCGCTCATTGCCCTGGCGGCCGCTCTTGCGTTCCTGCCCATACCCAATCTTTTCGCCACCATGGTCGGCACCCTGGCCAAGGTTGTTCCGGCCCAGAGTATGGGACTCATTCGCCACGTCGTCGGCGACGTTATATCGCCCAGCCGTGGCGCACTGCTTTCCTTCGGCTTGATCGGCGCGATTTGGACCTGCTCCAGCGGATTTGCCGCCATGATCGAAGCCTTGAACGTCGCTTATGACGTGCCGGAAACACGCCCGTTCTGGAAAACCAGGTTGCTCGCCATCGAACTAATGTTCGCCATCGGAACCATGATGACGTTTGCTTTCATCTTCATCATCCTCGGCCCCCGTTTTGGTGAGTTCCTGGCAAACCGTGTCGGAGCCGCACAGGTGTGGACCGTACTCTGGCCGGTGTTGCGCTACGTTCTGGCCATCACGTTCATTGTTGCTGCCGTGAATGGTCTCTACTATCTGGCGCCGAATCTGAAGCAGAACTTTACCCACATACTGCCCGGGGCCGTCATCGCTGTGATTGGGTGGATTCTGCTGTCCAACGGTCTTAGCTTCTACTTCCATCGCGTCGCTAACCTCAATAAGACCTATGGTGTGCTCGGCGGCGGCATCGCCTTTCTCATCTGGCTCTACTGGTCAGGGATTCCTGATTCTTCTCGGCGCGGAGCTGAATTCCGAGATCATCCAGGTTCGCGGCGATGGTACGCTGCCCCTCAAGCAGCCGCCGCCGCACAGAGTGAAGCCCGTGGCGGGCACCTTCGCCGACGGAGCTCAAGCGGTCGAAGAGCAGGACACGTTTCACAAGAAGACGGCCTGAGCCCTCCGGTCTGCGTGCGCTGACAGAGCCGCTACAATAGAACGATGGCAAAGAGTCAACGGTACACGCCGGAGCACGCCGAGGCCGGCCTCGACTCCAAGTTCCCCGAGATCGAAACTTGGCCGAACCAATTTCCCAACTATGAGATCGTGATCGATGTCCCGGAATTTACCTCAGTCTGCCCGAAGACCGGCCTTCCCGACTTCGGCATTCTCTGGATCCGCTATATGCCGGACAAGGATTGTCTGGAACTGAAGTCGCTGAAGGAATATCTGACTTCATACCGCAATCTCGGAATCTTCCAGGAGAATATCGTCAACCGCGTCTTGGAAGACGTTGTGCGCGCGACCAAGCCCAAATGGGCTGAGGTGAAGGGTGAGTTCCGTCCGCGCGGCGGGATTGGGACCGTCGTCATCGCCCGCTATCCGCGACCTAAGAAGTAAGCGCGATTCATATAGAGGCACAGCGAATTCGGTCCTGTTTTTCTCTGTGCCTCTCTGGTTTGAAGGCTCTCTAGTACGTTCCCTCCCGCCGCGTGCCGAAGTATTTCCGAATCCCGATGGTGTTGTACTGTCCCCACGGTCCATTCGGTCCCAGCCATGCCGGACCTAGAGGCTGGTCGCGCGATCCAAAACGCGCGATGTTCGGATGCTGCGTGAAGCGGAACTCGAAGCGCTTCGGCAAGTCAATGCCGACGCCCCACTTGTACTCCATGCCAATGCCGTCCCACGACCACGTATAGAGCGTCTGCGGAACATTCTTACCGAAGAGGAAATTGGGATCGAAGAAGAAGTTCAGCCGGCGGGCAATTGTCCGCCCGATCGGCCGAATCTCGATCGCTCCCGAAAGCTGATAGCGCGCGAAGGCATTGCACTGCGCATTGACGCCGCCGTAATTGCCGGCATTCGCCGCGCACAAATTCGGATCGATTTCGTTATGCGGCGGCGCGAGATCGAACTCCGCCCATCCCCAGTACCAGTCTTTCGGAAAGAACAGCCTCTCCTGCGGCTGGGTCGCGGGTGCAGGCTGCGCAGTGGAGGACGACTGCGTGACCGAGGCGGAAGTGGGCGCAGTAGAGGACGTAGTGTCTGACGTCTGCGCAAGCGCGAAAGCCGAATAGACAACCAGAACTACAAACAGCACAAGACGCTTCATGAAGTCTCCGTGCGACAGAATTGATTGCGGGAATAATCGAGCGGAGAAGGGTAGACCAGGCAGCGTCGGACAGACACAACTACTACCGCGCCGCGCGATGACGCGGACGATACTCTGCTTGACTGACCGGTTCTTCTCGCCGATGCACCAGCATATTCGCTCGTGTCAGGATTCCAAAGTGTTTTTCGATGACGATTCCGTCACCCCAAAGCCGCCATGTTATCCTCCGCCCAACCATGCCTGCCAGGAAAAGTGCGATCGCCGCTCTGCTGTTGCTCACGGCGCTGAACTTCCTGAACTACATCGATCGCAACGTGCTCTATGCGGTGCAGCCGCTCATCCAGAAAGAATTTCATCTGGACGATGCGAAGATCGGCTTTCTGACCTCGGCGTTCTTCCTCTGCTACATGGTTGCCGCACCGCTGATAGCGCCGCTCGCAGACCGCTACTCGCGTAAATGGATCATGGCCGCCGGAGCGTTCGTCTGGAGTGGCGCGACGTTGCTGAGCGCCGTTACGCACAATTACGACGAACTGCTGCTGCGGCACATTATCGTTGGCATTGGCGAAGCGACATTCGTGGCCATCTCGCCGGCATTCCTCGCCGACCTGTTTCCCGAGAACATTCGCGGACGGATCATGGCATTCTTCTATCTGGCGACGCCGGTGGGCAGCGCGCTGGGCTTCATCGTTGGGGGCTATCTCGGACATCGCTACGGATGGCGCACGCCGTTCATGATCTGCGGAGTGCCGGGCTTCCTGCTTGGTCTAGGCGTGCTCGCGCTGCGCGAACCGGTACGCGGTGCCAGCGATCATCTGGCTGACACCGCAGAACGAGGCTCGCTCAGGGGCCTGGCAAGGAACAAGGCGTTCTGGACCATCACTCTGGGCGCGGCCATGATGACGTTCGCCATCGGCGGCTTGCAGGTCTGGATGCCGACGTTCCTGGTCCGCATGCGGCATCTCCGGCTCGATGAAGCGAACACAATCTTCGGCGGAATGACGGTGGTCTCGGGCATCGGTGCGACCCTGCTGGGAGGCTGGCTCGGCGATCGGCTTCTGCGGCGCACACCTGCTGCCTATCAACTCGTCTCGGCCGTCGGAATGGCGCTGTCGATTCCGGCGGTGGTCGTGGCGATCTATTCGCACGGACGCGCGATGTACCCTGCCATCTTCTTAGGCGAGTTCTTCCTGCTGTTGAACACAGCGCCACTGAATGCCGCGCTGGTGAATTCGGTGAGCGCCCGCATTCGCGCGACGGCAATTGCTGTGAACGTCTTTACGATTCACGCACTGGGTGATGCTTTCTCGCCCACATTGATCGGCTACATCTCCGACCGCAGCAATCTGGAGACGGGATTGACTTCGATGGTCGTGGCCGTAGCGTTGTCGGCGGTAATCCTGTTCTACGGAATGCGCTTCGCTCCCGAGATAAGCAAAGAGCATCTGGCGAATAGCAATTAGCAATTAGCAATTAGCAATTAGCAATTAGCAATTAGCAATTAGCGACTGGAAATTGGGAGTTAGCGCAAGGGGTTGCCTGATCGATTAGATAGCAACTGTTTCAGCCGCATCCGGTACCGCGGCGACCTTGGTAATCACTAATCACTAATTGCTGCCTTACTTCGTCGGCTCCATGTGCAACGCATTGTTGAAGCGATTGAAGTAGTTGAACAGTCCAATCGTCGCCAGCAGTTCGATGATTTCGCCTTCATCGTAATACTTGCGCAGCTCGCTCCAGAACGCATCGTCTACGCGATTCGAGTCGAGAGTTGTACGCTCGGCGAGCTCCAGTGCCGCTTTCTCCGCTTCGGTGAAATCCGTGCGATTACGAAAATTTGCGAGGTCGCTGATCTGGTCCTCGCTCCAGCCGTGCCGCCTTGCCAAGGCGGTGTGGGAGGCGAGTCAATACTCGCAACCGTTGAGCTGCGAGGTGCGGACAATCGCCAGCTCCTTCAGCTTGGGCGAAACCGTGCCGGTATTCATCACCGCCCGGAAGTGCGCGATCATCGTGCGAAAAATCTCGGGCCGGTGCGCGACCGTGCGAAACATGTTCGGCACGTTGCCGCGCTCTTTCAGGTATACGTCGTAGATTTTTCCGGTTTCCTCGTCGACCTGGTCCTTGTCGAGGCGCGATATGCGTGGGGTCATGACCTTATTCTAGCCGCCTGGGAATGCGATTACACCACACAGACACAGAGGCACAGAGAGGGGCATGTTCTTTTCCGGAAGGTATTGGTTATGAGCCGTCAGCTGTGAGAGCACCCAGAAATCAAACTTGGGATTGGAATCCCTAAGGCCGACATCGGGTCTTGAAGGCCTTCCTCAGTGTCTCTGTGCCTCTGTGGTGAACTACTCAGCAGGCATTTCGAGAACCTCCGCCAGCAACTTCGGATCGACGTTGCCGCCGGTGACCACGGCGACTGCTTTCTGCGACTCCGGCAGCTCGTTGGAATGAAACAGCCATGCTGCCAACGTGACTGCGCCGCTGGGTTCGGGAATGATCCGTGCATCCATAACAATGCGCCGCATCGCCGCACGGATCTCATTTTCCGTCACGGTGACAATGTCGTCGACGAATCGGCGAATGTGCTCGAAGTTGACTGGCCCGATCGATTGCGTGCGCAGCCCATCGGCCAGGGTGCTGGAGACCTGCTCCGCCGACAGCTCAACGATCTCGCCTTTCCGGAAGCTCTGCTGCGCGTCGTTCGCGAGCTCCGGCTCCACGCCAATGACCCTCGCTTTCGACCCACTCAGCTTGACCGCCGATGCCACGCCGCTGAGCAATCCCCCACCGCCGCAGGGAACCAGGACCAGATCGACGTCCGGGCAGTCCTCCAGAATCTCCAAGCCAATCGTCCCTTGCCCGGCGATGATCTGCTCGTCATTGTATGGCGGGACGATCACGTATCCGTGCTGCTGCGACAGTTCCTGCGCCTTCTGCATACGCTCGTTCGACGCCGGACCGACCTTCACGATCTCCGCACCCAGCGCAGCCGTAGCGGCGGCTTTCAAGGGCGGAGCATTGCTCGGCATCACGATGACTGCCTTCGTCCCCAGCGCGCGTGCCGCATAAGCTACTCCCTGCGCATGATTGCCGCTGGAGTAGGTGATGACCCCACGCCTGCGTTCCTCTTTACTGAGTGCGGCGATTTTGTTGTACGCGCCGCGAATCTTGAACGCGCCAATCGGCTGCAGGTTCTCCGGCTTAAGCCAGAGCTGTCCTCGAACTTTTGCGTCCGAACGCTGTGATGGGATGTATTGGATCAGCGGTGTTCGCGCGGCAATGCCGTGCACCCGCTCTTGTGCCTGCTGGATGTCCGCTAGGGTGACCATTCTATGAGCTCTGTTGTCAGACGAAGCCGACTGACCTTAGGAGGATATCTCACCGCGGGATGAAGGTCGGCTGTTCGGCTTAAAGCTCACTCGGCACCCACTCTCCAGCCGGCGCATTCTCCAGGCTCTTGCCTGCTTCGGCCATCCGCGCAGTGTGCATCATCAACGCCATCCAGTGCACCAGCCTCAAGCGATCGCTCAGTCTCACCTTGCTTCCCACTTCGACGTGGGTAATCGCCGGACTCTCCAGCGCCGCCACCAGATCGTCGGACGGCAAATCGCGCTTCAGCCACAACAACTCAGTCGGTGGAATGATGCCGTCGTCGGAGCCGTGCAACAGGAGCACCGGCACATCGATAAAGCGCAAATGTCCTGCCGGCGATGCGGCCGTCAGCTTATCGCTTCGCTTATCGATCTCGGCCAGGATGGCGGGTGCGAGGCTCTCGCGGTGCTTGTGATAGATATCCTGCATGATTCGCCGTCCATCCGGCGTCATCTTCTGCGCAAGTTCTTCCGACTCTTTGCCGTGGTCATGCAGCAGCAGCTTGAGCGCCTCATGCGCCAGCGGGGCATCGTGAGCGTTAAAGAAATCCTGCGGCTCGTCGTAAATTACAATCAGCGGGCCGTACTCATGCGGCTGAAGATGTTCCACGCTGCCGTCCGGCCGAACAGCATTCCCCGTAGCGAAGAAGCGCAGCACGTGTGCCAGGTCGTAGTAGCCTCCGATCGAGGCTACCCAGGCAATTGACGGTGCGTATTGTGGATCGCCCGCCGCTAGCAACGCCAAGCCGCCCGAGAAGCTGATGGCAAACACGCCGACTCTCGGCACCTGCAGTTGTTGCGCAAAGTCCTTCGCCGCGCTGCCGATGACGTCCGCCGATTCGGCTTCGATGCGATAGTCGGCGATACCGGGCACCAGCGGCGTCATCACGAAAAAGCCGCTCGCCGCCAGCGAACGTGCAAAGGTCATTAGCCTCGGCTCGTCGATCCCTAGCTCATGCATGCCGTGAACGACCACGATTCCCGGCGCGAACCCGACTCCACGCGGTAAATAGACGCGCGCGGGAATCGTGTGCCCGTGAAAATCGAAGGTGGTGTCGTGCACATCAACCGGGTGGGTATCGTAGTTGGCAATCCATCCTGTCGCATGCGGATCGGCAATGCGCTCCAGCAGCCCAGCAGCCCGCAAGTAATTCTGCGTGATGGGATACAGCACAGCCGCAATAATTGGGATGAGCAGCAGGATCCAAGCGGCTAGTCCCGCTTTTCGTGAACGATTCCGCCCCTGCCAGGGAACGATGGTCATGCTTTCTCTATGATCGAGCTCGCCTCGGATGCATTCATCATAGCGTGAACGACGCCAGCAACTCTCTTGTCAGCCGTTCCTCCGCCGGAATGTTGTGGCCAAAAATTTCCGCAGCTCTGCGCATACATCTCGCGAGTCGTCCGGCGTCTCACATCAGTTTTGACCCTGGGAGGGCCCCTTGCAGAAGCATCTACTCACGATTGCAATCTTTTTCAGTCTTGTTTTTTCCTTGCCAGCCGTCGCTCAGTACGGACCACCGCCGCAGTTCGACGTCGGCTTTGGAGTAGGAACGGTCATGGCTCCGTCGTCAAACAGCGCCAGCGGGAACCATAGCCCGCAGACTCTTGGTGGCGGGGCATACCTGAATTTCAGCGGCGACTATTTGTTCTGGCACAACCTCGGCGTCGAAGGCGAAGTAGCGTGGCGCGCCAGCGAGAACCTCTGGGGAGGCTACCAGCCCTTCCGCCCCATCTTCTATGATTTCAACGCCATCTACGCTCCCCCGCTAGGGAAGCATGCGCAACTGGAACTGCTGGGTGGCGTCGGCGGTCTCAGCACTCGCTTCTACACGCAGACTTATACCTGTGACTACTACACCTACCAGTGCACCAATTACATCAGCAGTAATCACTTCATGGGAGATGTTGGTGCCGGCCTGCGGCTCTATCTCGGCAAAGGAGTTTTTCTGCGGCCTGAAGTTCGCGAGTACTTCATCAACAACAATGTCGAATTCAGCAGCGGACATGCTACCCGCGCTGGAGTGACGCTCGGTTATTCGTTCGGTCACAATCAGTAGCGCTTATCGCTGATCCAGGAGTTCGATGGTTTCCATCACCACGTCGCCGGTGATGGCCAGCGACTGCGGGCTCAACTTGTCGATGGTATCCTCCGGCGTGTGATGGAACACGTTGTTGTAGCCGTAGGTGAAGTCGATGAGATCGATGACGGGAATACCTATCTTGGCGAAGGGAATGTGATCGTCGTCCATTCCCACAGTCTGCTGGAAAAAGTGCGATTGATATCCGAGATTGGTCGCCGCCTGATAAACCAGATCCGTCAGCCAAGGCGTTGAATTTGCGTCTTTCTGAATGTCCAAATCGGCGTCGCCGATCATGTCGACGAGGATGAATGCTTTGATTTTGGAGGCCGTGCCGTCCGCCTTCCATTTCTGCGCCAGTTGCTTGGTGCCGTAAAGGCTGTCGCTGTCCGTCCATTTGACGAAGGCTTCCTCAGCGTCGGTCCATACCAGCCAGACGCTGTAACCGTCGCGCTCTTTACCGCGCAACTGATCCGCCAGCGAAAGCAACAGGGCGGTCGATGAACCTCCATCGTTCGCCCCGACGTAGCTCTTGGGCAGCGGATAGTTGGTGTCGTAATGACCAGCGACGACGATGACTCCATTCTTCTTGCCGGGAAACTTGGCGATGATGTTATTGACGGGAAAGTTTCCGGCCGGAGTATCCGCCGTGAACTTGTCCTGCTCCACGTCAACACCCTTCAGCTTCGACAGAATGTACTCTTCCAGCTTCTGATGCGCCGGACTGCCCGGTGGCCGCGATCCGAACGCCACAACATCTTTCACGTACTGCATCGTCTTATCGCCATCGACGTTAGGCACGGGAACATTGTTGTTGATCGTAGCGGCGACCGGCTGTGTGCTGGCGGGAGGGCTTGGTGTACTGGCTGCATCCGACGCTGCCGGTTGCGACTTGCTGCAACCCGTCAAGCCGACGGCCAACACAAGAGTGATGCTGCACGGAAATGAAAAACGCGGCTTCATCCTGTTCCTCATTGTAAAGGCAATTCTCCGAGAAGCCGGATCGGCATTCCGACAATCTCCTACGACGGGGTACAATCAACTACCGCTTCAACTTAGGGCCCCTCAGCAGCGCCGCTTTTTTTGTCAGTAGCTAAATTCAAACGGAGAGTCGACCATGGGCAAGATCTGTCTCTGTCTCCTTCTACTCGGCTGCTGTATATCGTCAAATGCCGAACAAGTCACGCTTAAGAACGGCGACCGCATCACTGGCGCCATCGTCAGTCTCGATTCCAACAAGCTGACGGTGAAAACCGAATACGCGGGCGTAATCACCATCGATTGGGATTCCGTTGCGCAGTTTACTTCGGCACAGCCCATGGTGGTAACTCGCACGGACAAGCAGACTTTGTCCGGCCCAGTGACAGCGCAAGACTCGTCGGTGGTGGTCACCTCAAGCTCCGGTCCGCAGACAATTCCGCAGGCCGACGTCTCCTTCATTCGCTCGCCTGCCGACCAGGCCGCCTACGAGAAGTCGCTGCACCCCGGCCCGCTCGAGGGTTGGTCCGGTGGCGGGACCTTTGGCGTGGCGCTGGCTCGCGGCAACTCCGACACCACCAACATCGCTACCGGTTTTCTCGCCGACCGCAAAACTTCCAACGACGAATGGAACATTACATTCGCGCAGTTGTATGCAACCAGTACCGTCAATAACCTCAACAGTGCGACTGCCAATTCGCTGGGCGGAACAATTCGCTACGACCGCAATCTCACGAAGAAATTGTTCGCTTTTGGATTACTGACCGGCATGTATGACCATTTCCAGGACCTCAACGCTCGCGTCAGCCCGAACGGCGGCCTTGGATACCACGTCATCGCCAGCAAGATGACGACGTTCGATGTGCTCGGCGGCTTCGGCTACACCTATGAGAACTACTCCACGCCTCTTACTAACAACTTCATCAACGCCAATGTGGGCGAGGAGTTTACGCACAACTTCACCGCCAATACTTCGATGTACGAGCGGCTGTACTTCTTTCCATACCTCAACGACGCAGGGAACTATCGCGGTACCTTCGACTTCGGACTTTCCACCAAACTCTATCGCGCGCTGACCTGGAACTTCGTGTTCGGCGATATCTATAACAGCGCGCCCGTGGATGGAAAGAGGAACAACGACCTTGTGCTGACGACAGGATTGGGCCTCACCTTCGGACAAAAACCGAAATAGAGGCGTCGGGGGCGCACTCTCGTCGCAGGCGGACTTCAGTCCGACGAGAGATCTCCTGTTCGTTGATCTGTCATAAGGTTCCCTAAGCGTCGGCCGGCGGCAGCTCCGGACCGGGATCGCTCAATGGTGGCGGCGGAGGCGGTTCCGTGGTGAACGGTTCTTGCGTTTCCACAGCGTTGAAATCCACCGACTGCACCGGAACCGGCTCGGGATTTCTCAGGTACCACGTTGTGGCACTGGAAAGCTGCCAGAGCCTGGTCATGAGTTGCGCAAAGACAATCAACTCAAGCACAACAAAGGTCAGCGGCGTCGACGTAGGCCCAAGGTGAGCCCACACGACCAGTCCTAAAGCCAGCGTAACCCAGGCTACCAGGCTGATGCAGATGTACACGCGATAGAGATGCCGCAAGCTGCGCCACGTCAGCTTCCACGCCCGCCAGGTATCGCGCCACATGCCGCGCTCGTTCAGCACCACTGCCCGGACTTGCGCAATGTCGAACCACAAGCGCACCCACAGCGCCAGCAGTAGAAAGATGACAAATGCCGCGAGGCTGAGGAAAATCCCCACCTGATCGGCGATCGCGCGATCGCCAATGTGATCGGCGGCCTTCGACAGTCCCTGGTAAATCATGACGACAACGATAAAAGGAACGATCGACAGCAGCGCCAGCCGCACAAATCTCCAGAAGAACGCGCCGCAAGCGCCAAAGAATTCTCCAGCGCTGAGACGGCTGTCCTGCCGGTAGCTCTCCAAGATTCCACCACTCACGAACAGCATGAACAGCAGGAACAGGAACGCCATGATGTAAGGCGGAACCGTCTGTCGCATCAGATTGATACGGGGCAAGCGGGTGAGTTCCTCAAGCATCCCGAGATCGAAGCCCTTGGTCAGCTTCTCTCCTGCCAGCGAGTGCCCCAGCGCGCGACTCAGCGTCATCATCGCCGGAAATGCGCCCAGAGCGCCGCAGACAAAGTTGACCACGAACACCCACCACAGCACGCCCTGCCGTCGCCACAAAAGGCTCGAATCCGGCAGCCACAACGCCTTTCTGCTCGTCTGCCATCTCGCCTCCTAGGCCAGCCAGCTCAACATCTGTGCCATGAATTGCGTCAGGAAAATCCAGTACATCCCCAGCTTGTGTACGGCTCCGTGTTGCGACTCCGTCACCTTGCTGTTATTCACATAGTCGCGATCCATCGTCGCCTGGTACGCAGGGTCAATCTGCACGGACGAAACCTGCGCTTTCTTGTCATAGACGTAGCGCACCCACCGGTCTCGGCCGTCCCAGCGCTCGATGGTGCTCTCCCCGTTGTCGAACTTCACCACGGCTTCGATGGGAAAAATGAAGTCGCCTTTACGGTGCAGGATGACCTGCGTCTCGTATTCGGTCTCGCCCTTCTTCTCTTTCAGATTCTCGTCCCACCACTTTACCGGGTCGGAATCGGCGCGCAGCACTTCGTAGTCCATGATCTGCGTACCATAGACTGCCTGGTTCCAGTACCAGCTCAAATCCTGGCCTGCGACTTCGTTCACCGTGTGCATGAAATCTTCCTGCGTCGGATGCTGGAAGCGATAGCGCATGAAGTAGGTATGCAACGCGCGCTGCAACGTCTGCTCGCCTACGAATTTTCTCCAGCGTGATCAGCATGGTCGCAGTTTTTCCATACGTGATGTCGCCGTAGACGCCGACGCTCATGTCCTGATAACTGAACTTGGAGAGGGGATCGATGTCCGGCGCTCCCAGGTAACCCATTCGCTGGATCTCGCGCTCGCCGAGTTGTCCGCCCAGCCAATTGACCACGCTGACATCCGGGCCGTAGAAGCTGTCAATGACTTTCACTTCGGTGTAGCTGTTGATGCCTTCGTCCAGCCAGCCATTCTCGAACTCGTTGGTCGCCACCATGCCGTACCAGTACTGGTGACCGAATTCGTGCTCGGTGACGAGATCAATCAGGTGGAAGCCCTTGGGGATGTACCAGCCGCTGTCGCCGGTGATGAACGTCGGATACTCCATGCCTCCCGCTTCGCCGGCACCGTGCGGCGGATCGACAACCGTAAGTTGCGCGTAGGGATACGGGCCGTACCAATCGTCAAACTTCCTCATGCTGTCTGTGACGCACTTGATATACGGCTGCCATTCGCGTTCATGGCTGTCGTAGCTCAACAGCCGGATCTTCACCGCACCCATGCTGCCGTTGAAGGTGTCGTTGATGACCTTGAAGTTGGGGTCGGCGGTCCAGGCGAAGTCGTGTACGTCTTCGGCGTGGAAGCCAACAGTCTTGGTGCCGTTGCCATTGTCCTGCTCGGAGACCTGCACGCCGGTCGCGCCGATGATGTTGTCTTTGGGCAGCGTGACCTTCACGTCATAAGTGCCGAAGTCGGCGAAGAACTCCGTCATGGCATGAAACTGGTGGCAATTCCACTTGCCCTGCCACCACACGCCGACCTTGGGGAACCACTGGCCGGCGAGCAGAAACGTGCGCTTATAGCCGGTGCGGGCGATGACTTCGGGAAACGTCGCCTTGAACTTGATCTTGAAGGTCACATCCTGGCCGGCCGCGATCGGGCTTTGGCAGCTTCACCTGGAAAACCGTTTTGTCGTTCGGGATTGCCGTCGTCGGGCGAGATGAACTTCATCTGACTGGTGAGATCGCCCATGCCAACCACTTCGAAAGAGGTCACGACATTCGAGCCGAAGTCCGACGCCTTCCACTCCTCCAGGCTGCTGGTGCGGAAGTTACCGTCACGATGCGCCTCATGCATCCAGGTCGACTGCGGCTGGAACGCATTGAGATAAAGATGAAAGGGAAAAGTATCGAGCGCCTGCCCGGTGAGGTTGTGATAGGTCAAGGTTTCTGAGCCTTCGACCGTGTGCTGCGGAGGGTTGTACTTGGCATCGATCTGGTAAGCCACCACGCGCTTCGACAGCGGAACATCTTTAACGTTCGGCGCGAAAGGACTTTGCGCAAACGAAGCGGCCGACAACAAAGAGAGCAGACCGAGCCGGAATACCAGCCGGTATTTCATGGGGGACCTCCCGGATATGAGGCGTGACACGGGCGTATTGGCACAGGTGCGGGACAGGACTGACGTCGGCAGCAAGTGTACACTTTCGCCCTGAGCAGTGACTATGACCGACGCGGCAGGGCTACGCTCAGTTACCTCCTTCGTCGCTGCGCATCCGGACATCTCCTGCTACACTCGCCCCAATGCGAGTCCTCGGCATCGATTGCGGCGGCGAATATACCGGCTACGGCGTAGTCGAGCAGGACGATCAGGGTTCGCTGCATCATCTCTGTAGCGGAGCGATCCATCTTTCGCCGCGCGAAGCCTTGGAACTCCGCCTGAAGAAGATCTGCGAAGGATTGCATGAGATCATCGCTGCGCACCTGCCCGAGCAGGTGGCCATCGAAGACGTCTTTTATGCGGTGAACGCCAAGTCCGCCCTTAAGCTCGGACACGTTCGCGGCGTTGCCATGCTGGTCGCCGCGCAGGCGGGACTGGAAGTCGTGGCCTACTCGCCGCTGTCCATCAAGTGCGCCGTTGTTGGATACGGCAGGGCAGAGAAGTCGCAGGTGCAGGTGATGGTCGCGCGACTGCTTCACCTGGCCGAGCCGCCTCAACCCGCCGATGCCGCCGACGCGCTGGCCATCGCGATCTGCCATCTCCACACCGCTGGAACCCTGCAGCGGCAGGCTGCGGGTCGCTGATAGAATCTTCCTCCAGCATGACACGGTCGCTTCTTTTACTCTGCATTCTTACTACGCCATTTCTGCTAGCTCAGCAGCCGGCAACATCCCCTGCGCCCACCGATGCGACAGTGACGTACCTCTTCAACTGGCCGCAGGGCTTTCCCTGGACGCAGTACTCCATCACCGTCCACTCCGACGGCAAGACGCACTTCTCCGGCGTGCCTCATCCTGACGCCCAGGATGCCGACACCGATCCCGTCGAGCAGGACTTCACCATGTGGGAGAACAATAGGCAGAAGATCTTCGAGCTGGCGCAGAAGCTCAACTACTTCCAGGGGAACCTCGACGCGCACATCAAGCACATTGCGCAGACCGGCAGCAAGACTCTGGAGTACCAATCGCCGCAGGTGCACGGCTCGGCGACCTTCAACTACTCGCAGGATCCTGACGTACAGGTGCTGAACAAGATATTCATGGGAATTGCCACCAGCGTCGACTATGGGCGCAAGCTGACCTTCCAGTACCGCTTCGACAAGCTCGGGATGGACCAGCGCCTGAAAGAGTTGCAGGGCCTGCAAACCGATCACGAGGTGGAGGAATTGCACATCATCGCGCCGATTCTGCGTAAGATCGCCGCCGACCCCAACCTGATGAACATCTCTCGTGAAACCGCCCAACACCTGCTGAAAAAGATGGCGGAACCCGATCCTTCCGTCGGGCCGCAGGGCACTCGATGACCGCGATTGACGCCCCGCAACTTCGGGCACAAAGATTTCACAACTTCAGCCGCCGATTTCCGGGAAGTTACATCCAAAGTGGTGTTAAATAAGCGTAGAAGAGGAGTTGATCCGGCTCATCCAGCCGATGCCGATCGATTCTGTCTCACGATCAGGACCCAGGGCCAGGAGTACAAACCATGACGAAGCACGCCGGAATCCCTCGTCTCGTCTTATTGTCATTTGTTGTGGCCGCACTTTCTACCGCAGCATTTGCCGACTCTCACGTCAGAATCGTTCGCCTCAGCTCGGTCGAAGGCCAGGTGCAGATGGATCGCGCCGGACAGGGACTTGAGAAGGCAATCCTCAACACGCCCATCGTCGAAGGCACCCGCATCGTTACCGGCGATGACGGACTGGCGGAAGTCGAGTTCGAGAACCAGAGCGCGCTGCGGCTGACCAGCAACTCCGAAGTAAAGTTCACCCAGCTGCTAATGAATGACACTGGCGTCAAGATCAACCATATCCGAGTCGAAAAGGGTTTGGTTTATCTCGATACTGCCAAAGGCAACGACACCTACCTTGTGACTGTGGGCGATCGCAGCCTGAGCGTCAGCCGCGACACCTTGATGCGCCTTAGCGCCACGCCCGACAAGTTGCAGGTCTCGGTCTTCAAAGGCGAAGTCCAGCTCGAGGGCGAATCGCAGCCGGTCATTGTTAGCAAGCGAGACACGCTGACCGTCGACCTGAAGAATGCCAATCAGTATGCGCTTGTAAAGGGCATCGACGAAGATCGCTACGACAACTGGAACAAGGAGCGCGAGGACTACAGCAAGACCTACGCCGACAACCAGGGTTACGGCGGGCCCAATCGCGGTTACGGCATGCAGGATTTGAACTACTACGGCGACTTCTTTTATGCCAACGGCTACGGCTATGTGTGGCAGCCCTTCGGATTCGCAGGCTCGATGTCCAACTGGAATCCCTACATGAACGGCGCCTGGATGTTCTATCCCGGCATGGGCTACACGTGGGCTTCTGCCTATCCCTGGGGATGGCTGCCGTTCCACTACGGCTCATGGGCCTACCTCAATAACGCGGGATGGGCGTGGGTTCCCGGACATTACAACGGACAGTGGTACGCGAATAATTTCCAGGTCACCCCGTTTGTGAAGAAGGCTCCCGCCGGATGGACAGCGCCTGCGCCTCCATCCACCACCACGACTGTTGCGTCTCCTCCTACGGTTGTCGTGGGTAAAGGTGGGACTGTGCCACTGGCGATTCCGGGCGGACGCATCCCGCCGAACTTTGCCAGCCTGGTGCCCGGACGGGCGGCCGTTCCCTCAACCGCACACGGATTCGCGAAACCGATTACCACCACTGGCGGCAATCATTCAGTCTTTGCTTCTCCGACAGCAGTCAACCATGGCTCGATTGGACATGTCTACGCGCCACCGATGGTTCGCGGCGGCGTAGGTCAGGAGCCACTCGGCCGGGTTGGAGTCAGTGCGGTAGGTCATGAAGCCGGCATTCCCATGGGCAGCGTTCATGGTGGGGTCGCCCCCAGCGGCGCGCACTCTTCCAGCAGCGCGTCTGGCGGCGGCAGCGCGCACAAGTAGAATTCGCACGTGTTTGCGCGAGGCGGCCAACTTGGCCGCCTTTTTCTTGCGTCGCACTTGATGCAGAACTGCGTGTTACCATCACTTTTCACCTGCGCCAAAGGAATTTCAGCCTTGCGGATACTCTTCGTCGGAGATATTTTCGGCCGCCCCGGCCGCACCATCGTTCACGAACGCCTGCCTGAGTTGCAAAAAGAGCACGCTGTCGACCTCACCATTGCGAATGGCGAGAACGCTGCCGGCGGCTTCGGCATCACCCCGCAGATCGCGGAAGAGCTGTTCGAACTCGGCATCGATGTCATCACTACGGGCAATCACGTCTGGGACAAGCGCGAAATCATCGACTACATGAATTCCGCCAGCGGGGATGAGGGCACACTCGCGCGGCGTGTGCTTCGCCCGGCGAACTATCCTGCCGGCTCGCCGGGATTCGGCTGGTACCAGGGACGCACCCGCGGCGCCGTTCCTTATGCCGTCATCAATCTGCAAGGCCGCGTATTCATGACCAGCAACGACGACCCCTTCCGGCTCGCCGACGACTTGCTGAAGCAGATCACCGCCAAGGTCATCCTGGTCGACTTCCATGCCGAGGCGACGTCTGAGAAAGTCTCGATGGGCTGGTACCTGGAAGGACGCGTTACGGCTGTTTTGGGGACTCACACTCACATCCCAACCGCCGACGAACGGGTTCTGAAGGGGGGTACCGCGGTGCAGACCGACGTCGGCATGACCGGTCCATACGACAGCGTGATTGGTGTGCAGAAAGAACTCATTCTCCAGCGCTTTCTCACCAACATGCCGGGCCGCTTCGAGCCCGCGACCGACGATGTTCGACTATGTGCCACGCTGATCGACTGCGACCCCACCACGGGCCGCGCCAGCGCCGTCGAGCGCATCATGCTGCGGCAGGAAGTAGCAAAGCCGCGAGCTTTGAGCCGCGAGCTAAGCCCGATGTGCCCAGCTGAATAACCTCGGTCTTCGGCATCAATCACCGTTTCTTATTGCCTGTAAATCGCGTCGCAGCTTACCATCGCGGCGAAGGAGCTATGGGCTCGAGGCTCGTAGCTCGCGGCTCGTTCATGGCCAAATCTGACGAACTCTGGATGGAAGAAGCTCTTCGCGAAGCGCGTCGCGCACTCGCCTTGGGCGAAGTGCCCGTGGGCGCCGTCGTCGTCTTTGAGGGACGCGTCGTCGGCCGCGGCTGCAACCGTCCCATCAGCGCGCACGATCCCACGGCGCACGCCGAGATTCTCGCATTGCGCGAGGCCGGCCAGACCATCGGCAATTACCGCCTGCTCGATTGCGATCTGTACGTCACCGTTGAGCCCTGCGCCATGTGTGCCGGAGCCATCACCCACGCGCGCATCCGCCGCCTGGTTTACGGAGCGGAAGATGCGAAGGCCGGGGCCGTGCACTCTATCCTGCAAATCATCAATCATCCCAAGCTCAACCACGGCGTCGAAGTCGTAGGCGGTGTATTGGCTGCCCGCTGCATGGACCTGATGCAGAACTTCTTCCGCGAGCGGCGCACGCTGCAGAGTCAGACTTAGCAACGCAATCCGCTGCCAACAATGACGCAATCAGCGGCGTTTGCTAAACTGAACAAGCTGCAACATTGTCTGTTGTACCGGCGCGGAGAGGTGGCCGAGTGGTTGAAGGCACCCGCCTCGAAAGCGGACGAGCCTGAAAGGGCTCCGGGAGTTCGAATCTCCCCCTCTCCGCCATACATTTCCCAGCCATCCTTACCGCACCAGATCGCTCACTCCCCTGATCAGCGGCTACAACTTCGAAAGTGGGGTCGTGTTTCTATCGATTTCATGTTCCAGGGATTACGAATAAAATTCATCATTGGCGAGTAGAGTTGAGGCAGTCGAAGCCACGATGAGGAAACATGAAGGTCCTGGTAACCGGCGGTGCAGGGTATATCGGCGCGACCACCGTTCGCCTGCTGTTACAGAACGGCCATGATGTCGTCGTTTACGACAACTTGTCCAAAGGACATCGCGAAGCTCTGCCTGCCGACTTGCCCTTCGTCCAGGGCGATGTATCCGATCGCTTTCGTCTCGACGTCACAATCAAAGAGCATCGTCCCGAGGCCGTTCTGCACTTCGCCGCCTTCATCGAGGCCGGCGAATCGATGCAGCTCCCGGAAAAGTATTTCCGCAACAACTCCGCCAATACGCTCACGCTCCTGGAATCCATGCTGGCGAACGGCGTTGGCAAGCTGATCTTCTCGTCGACCGCTGCGCTGTACGGAGAGCCACGACGTACTCCGATCGAAGAGAGCGATCCCCTGGAACCAACCAACGCTTATGGCGAATCGAAGCTGATGGTCGAGCGCATGCTCTCCTGGTTCGGACGCGTCCGTGGCCTGCGCTATGCGAGCCTGCGCTACTTCAACGCCGCCGGATCCAATGGCCACTCGGGCGAGTGTCATCACCCCGAGTCACATCTGATTCCCCTGGTGCTACAGGCGGCGGCTGGAATCCGCGACAGCATTTCTATCTTCGGTACCAACTATTCAACGCCCGACGGCACGTGTATTCGCGACTACATTCACGTTGTCGATCTCGCGCAAGCGCATCTGCTGGCGCTGGAAGCGATCGAGAAGCGCGCTCCGCTCATCTACAACCTCGGCAATGGACACGGCTTCAGCGTTCGTGAGGTTATCGAGTCCGCACGTCGCGTGACCGGCCGCAACATCGATGTTCGCGAAGCGCCTCGGCGCCCGGGCGATGCCGCAGTGCTTGTTGCCAGCTCGGCTAAGATTCGCCGAGAGCTAGGCTGGGTCCCGCAGAGCCCCGATCTCGACGCGATCATGGCCAGCGCGTGGCAGTGGGTACAGAGTCGCCCTGGCGGCTACTCCTCGCATCCGCAGGCTCAATAAGCCGCTGCCTACTTCCAGGGACGCACCGGCCCCGGCAGGCCGTCGGCGGCGTGCGCAGCGTCTAGCCGCGGAACGTTGTATTGCTCGCGAATTTCGTCCAGTGGGGTTTCGACGAGTCCCCAGAAATCCCAGTCGGGACCAAACGTATCCAGCGTGGCGATTCTTCCGCGCTCCCAGGCGCGCCAGAACTTCTCCCCATCGAACGCACCTTTGGCCGAGCCCGCCAATGGGTTGAGTGCGATTCCCAAATGCCAGCTGAAGATCACGGGGAGAATATGCCCGGACATACCTTCACTGCGGTGTATGGCCGCCGTAAACGTCGACACCAGCACCTCGCCCTGGACCGAGGTGCCGTAGGCGCTGACAACATGCGCGCTGTCGTGCGGCACACCAAAGAGAATCGACAGCCCATCCGGCTCGCCGGGAAACCTATAACCCGCCTCGGTGTAGTGCTCGTAGAACGCCCGGCCAAAACTCTCGTAGGGCAGGGAAGCAAGCGCACGGAAGCGGTTGGCCAGGGCTGGATCAGGATTCTTGTCGTAAGGCAGAAATTGCGCGGCGAAGTCCCTGGTCACGTCCATTCCGCGGATGCTGTCGGCGTTATTGCGCGACATGTCGGCCTTGACCCAGTCGCTATGCCCCTTGGCGGTTTCGGCGAGGTCGCGCACATAGTCGTCGCTCACGCCCAGCGCGGCAGCATACTGCAGAACCAGGTCAAGCTTCTGGTTGTCGAGCTTGCCGTCGACAAACGCCATGACCGCGATCAACTGCAGAATGTAGCGCCGATAGTCGGCAGTAGGGAAGGCCTTGGCCACATCGTCTGCCGGTGGAGCCGGCATCACCGCGAAGTCGAGACCGCTGCCGGCGTACAGAATGTGACGGGCAGCGCCCTCCAGCGAGTCGAGATCGCCAGGACGAAGTTCGCCGCCAGCAGCGGCAACCGCCTTCATGGCGGCAAGAACAACATCGGCCTGAGCCTCAGAGACAGGAAGAAATGAAACCAGCGCGGTGTCGGACATGGATTCCTTGAGGTATTGGGGATTCACCGGTCGAGCGGGTGGGCAAACATAGTACATGGATTTGCAAAGGGCGCCAACCCGGGATGTAGATTTCCAGGGACGCACCTTTAGAGGTGTCGTAGCAGGCGCTTCTTAAGCCCTGCCAGCAGGCGTTAATGCCGGCGAGCTGTCATCTTCCATCGTTCGTATGTGCCGCCCAATCCGGCACTTTGCATCTTCAGGAACCTTTTTTTATGCTGTACGTATTACTGCATGGGGGATGAGATATGTACTGCAACTATTGCGGCAAAGTGATCCAGGATGATGCCAATATGTGCGCTTATTGCGGCACGCGCGTCGGTTCTGTGGCCGGCCGCCGCAAGCTGATGCGCTCTCGAACCAATCGCAAGGTCGCCGGCGTGTGTGCCGGCTTCGCCGAGTATTTCGATCTCGATGTCACGCTGGTGCGCGTCGTGTGGCTGCTGGTTGCCCTCTTCGGCGGCGGAGGCGTGATCGCTTACATCATTGCGTGGATCGTCATACCCGAGGAGCCGGAGATCGTTCCCGTTGTCCCGGCTACCCCGCCGCAGCCGTATCAAGGGACGTAGCTCGGGCATTCACCACAGAGGCACTGAGGCACGGAGAAAATTTGCATTGGTTTTCTCCGTGTCTCTGTGCCTCGGCGGTCATACTGTGTTCTGATGAGCACATGCCGACTCTCCGCAGCTCTGACGCGCAGCTCCTCTACGAAGTCATTGGCAGCGGCCCTGATGTAGTCCTGCTGCACCCGTTTCCTCTCAATCACAATTTCTGGAATGGCGTGCTCGACCAGCTCAGCACCCGTTATCGCCTAATCCTGCCCGATCTGCGCGCCCACGGAGACTCCGAACTCGGCGACGGTCCGGCGACGATGCAGAAGATGGCCGCGGACTTGGCGAAGCTCTGTCGCGAGGAGAATATCGCGAAGGCATTCTTCGTCGGAGTTTCGATCGGCGGCTACGTACTCTTCGAGTTCTGGCGACGACATCGCGAGCATGTTGCTGCGCTGGTATTGTCCAACACGCGCGCTGCGGCCGAAACCCGCGACAGCCGGGCGAACCGCCTCGCGCTGGCCGATAAAGTGTTACGTGAGGGAACCGCCGGCTTCATCGAAGACATGCTGCCTAAGCTCATGTCGCCGACGACGACCGCGAGCAGGCCCGACATTGTCGACGCCGCTCGCCGCATGATGCAGAAGATGTCGCCGCAGGATATCGCCGGAGTGCAGCAGGGCATGGCCGACCGGCCGGATTCGGTGGGAACGCTGAAGACCATCAACGTCCCGACCCTGGTAATCACCGGCGTCGATGACAGCATTCCGCGCGGCGAGGCCGAGCTGATGCAACAGCACATTTCCGACAGCCGGATGCAAGTCATCGACCGCGCCGGACATTACGCCGCGCTGGAGCAGCCGCAGGAGTACGGAAGGACGCTGCGGGCCTTCTTCGACTCCATGCGGTGAACGCTGGTTGCGGATCGCTTCTCGCCATTCCGATCTAACACGAGCAATATGCGCAAGATCCCGGACGGGGAGCGGCTTCCTCTGGCGAAAAGCGAAAGGCGTAGAGCGAATAGCAACCCGCGAGTCCGGTTCGCGAAAATCGGCACTTGTGACCTCCGTCACCAACTCCGGCCCGCCCCGCTGGCTACAATCGTCTGTCATGCTCGATGCTTTCCTTGTACCCGCCAAAACCGTCGTCACCGCCAAAGGTGATAGCGACCCGCTCGATATCAGCGGTGCTGCCAGCCGCGTGTTTCTGCTTACGCTCTCGATCAGCGCCATCATCGAACAGGAAGGCATGGACGTCTTCGTCTACACCTCGACCGATGGCATCACTTGGGAAGCCAAGGCCGTGGCTGGAATGGAGCAGAAGTTCTATCCCGGCGACTATCCCTTGATGGTCGACTTGTCGCAAAAGCCCGAGGCAAAGTTCGTGCGCGCGCACTGGGATGTGTATCGCTGGGGCCGCGGCGGGAAGGACGCGAGCTTCGAGATCGCAATTCGCCTTCGCGAAGTCTCGCAGGAAGACCTGCGCGAAGCGAAAGCCGCGCAATTAGCAACTAGCAATTAGGAACTAGCAACCAGCCTACCCTCTGCTCTCTCAGCAACAGCTCTTACCGCGCCCGACCTCCGCACCCTCGGGCGCAAAATACGAAAGCTCACCGCTTCAGGTTGGTACCCTGGCCTGGTTAAGATCCAAAGTCCCCCGGAACGACACATCTCCCAAAAACAACGGAGGCCTTTCGGCCTCCGGTCCGTTGCCACTGAGGGGTTGTGCTACGGATGTTTCATGTACAGCATGTCGCCGGCTTTACCGGTCACGATCTTGTAGTCCGACGGAACCTGGAACAGAGAGGCACTGGGCTCAGCGCGCGTAACGCTGGTGACCTGGGTACTCATCGTTCCCATCATCGGATCGGTGTGCGTCATCAACAGCGGGATCTGCAGATCGTTCGACACCCAGCTCTCGGTGACCACTTCAATCGCTTTGGTGTTGCCGATCTCGCCTGCCGGAATCGTGCGGGTTACGCGCGTGCCGGTGGCCTGCAATCCAAGAATCGTCTTCGTGCCGAGATCCGTCGTCACCACGTTCGCATCGTTCGGCCTGGCTGGCGGCTCGCCATCCGGACCGGCAGCCCCAGCCGGCGGCTTCGGCGGATGCAGTGGCATCTGGTGCGCTGTCTTGTTCGTCGGATTCAGGATGTAGCGATAGCCCGCTACCGGGTCCATGATGATGATCATCGTGCCCTTGGTCGCGCCCGTGCTCGGTGTCATGAACTCGAAAGCAACTTCGCGGCGCACGCGGCCCTGCGAATCGCGATAGACCGTGCTTTGGTTGTCGCGGTGGATGGTGTTGCCATCCGCCAGCGTCGTGTCATGCGTGGTCTGGATCACGGCTGTCATCGGAGCGCCGGTGACGATCTTGTGACCCTCGCCGATCTCCTCATGGAAGAACGCGCCGCCCCCCGGGCCATGCATCGACAGCATCATTCCGCCATCGGGTGGTGGAGGTGGTGGTGCGGGCTCATTCTGCGCAACCGCCAGCGATCCCGCGCACATGAGCAACCCCAACAACATCGAACATGAAGCCGCTCGCAGATTCATTTCTTTCCCAAAACTCATAGCTGCATTCCTCATTCTCAGTTTCATTGCAATCGTTTCTACTTCGGCTTTCTAATTCACGATCCTGACCGCACGTACCACGCCGTCATATCCAACCACCAGATCTGCCGTCTGAGGCTGAGATCCCTGAACGGTCGGCGGCAATTCCATCCGCACAACCTGCGTATCGGATGCGCAACTCAGCGGATCGCACAACATCAAGTCCGTGTATCCCGCGTCTGCCAGGGTGTCGGCATCTGCCGTAGCCGCCTTCGGGCTTACGGGTTTCGATACCGCGTGATGACGCTCCTTAACCGCAGCCGTTTGCACAGGGGCTGCTGCTTCGGAACCGTGAGCGGCGGCGCCTGCGTTCTGCAGGATCGGCTCGGTCGCCGCAGGCGTAGCCTGGCTCTGGACCGGAACCGAACCGGAGCTGTGTTGCAGAAGGCGCAGGCCGAGGAACACCCCGACCAGGAGCGCCGCCGCCAACGCGAGATACGCGCCGACTTCAAAAACCCGACTCAACCGTAGAGCCATTGGCGTGGAAAGGGGCGTTACCGCGGGCCATGATGGCCCACCGCGTTTCCTCACTGCACGGAAGACTGGATCCGGGGCCCCCAACGGGTCCAGCTTCTGGACCTGTTGGCGTTGTGGATCCGTGTCTCGGTGAGTGTCCTGCCGGAATGCGTGCAGTAGCGCCCGTTCCACATCTGGGCCAGCCTCAAGGCTGGCGGTCCTGGCCTGCAGCGTCTGCATCGACACTCCCAGCGTCCGCTGTTTTTGCAGCCATCCGCCGCAGGCTTCACACTCCTCGCTATGCGAGAGCAGTTCTCGATCTTCGCTTCGCGTCAGTTCCCACAACGTGAGTTCCGCCGCGCAATGTTTGAATTCACGGCATGTCATGATACGCACCTCGCCGTTACGCCTGAGATCCCCGGAGCCACTGCCGACGAATGCCGCAGCTTCTTGCCCAGCATGTCGTGCGCCCGATGCAACCTTGACCTTACTGTTCCGATCGCGCAATGTACCGCCTCCGCCGCATCCGCATAACTCATGCCTTGCAGGTCGCACAGCACCACAACCTCGCGGTAATGCTCTGGCAGCGACAGCACCGCCTTCCACACCGCAGTCGACGTCTGTTGCCGCATCAATCCCTCGCTGGGATCGTCTTCTATCATCAGCGATGCGGCTTCGTCTTCGATCGGGCTGCTCAACATGCTCTCCGGATAACTGCGCTCGAGGGCGCGACGCACATAATTCCTGGCCACTCCGAACAGATACGCCGCCAGCACGCCTCGTTCGGGATCGAAATCACGGCCTCGCTGCAGCAGGAAGATAAACACGTCCTGCGTCACCTCTTCGGCGATGAGCGTCGACCCGCTCATATGCAGAGCGAAGCGAAAGATCGGCCCTTGCCGCCTGCGATACAGGGCGGTGAACGCTTCTTCCTCTCCGTCCAGAGCCAGTTGTAGCAGGCGCTCGTCGGTACAATCGGTCAGCAACATCACCTCAATGTCCCCGCCGCCAAACGCTTATATCGCGTTGATGAAGGCAGGAGTGGTGCCTGATCTCGTTCTGCATTGATTTCCCCAGACAGGGGAGTGGAGTTCCCAAAAGTTGAACGTTCTGGCAGCAGAAACTGCCTGCAGGTAGAAACACTTCTTCATGGTAGTCGTTTCAGCGGTTTCTGGACAAAAATGGGAAAAATCGCCGGCAAGGGCGCCGGCTCAGGAAGACGATGACCCGAGCGCAAATGCTTACCGCACAACACCATTGTCGAGCTGCGATAAGTCCAGTGCCGTAGGCGCGGGATCTAGCCCAGCACGCAACCGAAGGCGGAGTGCCGGGTGAGCGGGACCAAAGCCTAACCGCTAATCTTTTCAAGACCATGAGGGGATTAGGGGAGGGGGTACCTGGAGCTAAACCAGCAACTCTGACCAAGAGCGGCCAGGTAGCCAGAGCTGCCGGAGGCAATGGCGGCAGCTGACAGCCGATAACCGACAGCCCTACGCCGGCGACGGTGCAGGCCGCGAGTCGGCGGTATTCTCACTGCTGCTCATGTCCTCATAAGCTGAACTGCTTGGTCATCCCATCGTGCGTTTTGCCATCGACCTCGATGTACGGATAGACGAAGTAGTTCACCGGCCCACCGTTCTGTTGCGGAGAGAGCATGATGTCGCGTCCGGTCGAGAGCTGCACTCGATTTGCGTCGATGCTGCCGAAGAAGTAGTTTTCCTTCTCCTTGGCTTTCCACGCCTCAGAGATGTCGACCGGAACCCATCCGGTGTTGCGGGCGAAGAACTCGGCCCAGCAGTGATATCCGCCAATGTCGCCGTGCTCGCTGTTGTCGGGAATCGGAAAGCCGATGTCGAAGCGGGCAGGGATGTTGTCGGCGCGCATGATCCCGATGAAGACCGAGTGAAAGTCGGTGCAGTTGCCGTGCTTCGAATCACAGGCCCAGACGGCGTCGCCGCGTCCCCAGCCTGTTCCGGTCTTGTCGTAGCGCATGGTGTTGAACAGGTAGTCATACGCCGCTTTGGCTTTCGCCACCGTTCCCGTCTGCTTGCCGGTGACTTCAACCGCCAGCTCCTTGATCTTGCCGTCGGTGGGAATCAGCTTGTCGGGCTGAATGTAGCGGGTCATGGTTGCGGGAATGACGCCGGGCGCGGTGTCCTTGGCAACCAGTTGCGCATAGTCCCCGCGCGAGTATTCGCGGCGCGTGACCTCATATTGCAGCGAGAAGTCGACGCTCGACTGCACCGGATTGTGTATTTCGGCGTACAGAATGTGATTGCCGTACTCGGCGTCCTGGGTCATCCGGGTCTGCACCGGAGACGTGACGTGAACCAGGCGCACGGTCTGATGATCGTCGGTGTGCGCCACCGGAACCCAGATGCGCACCAGCTTGGTTCCGGCGGGAATGTCTTTCACCGTGAAGGTGTAGGTGAAGCGGAACTTGCGAGAGGGGGCGCTGAACTTCTGCTTCTCGGGCGGCGCGGTTTGTGCAGCCAGCACGGCGGAAAACAGTAAAGCAAGCAGAACGGATGCAAGACGGCGAAATCTCATCGCGAAGCTCCTGCGTGCATTGGATGTAGCTGGACCACTACGAGTGCAAAATTTTTACGTACAGCCGACAGCGAAGGCAAGAAAATAACGACTGGCTGGTATTGCCGTGGCGTTACGAACCTTCTCAGTGAGCGCCGAAAACAAAGAAGATTCAGCGAACGCTGGCTTTGCCCGCCGCTGACACCGGAACCTGCTCCACAATTTCGATGCCGAATCCTTCCAGACCTGCAACCTTGCGGGGATGGTTGGTCAGCAGACGAATGCGTTTCAGATTCAGGTCGGAAAGAATCTGCGCGCCGATACCGATTTCGCGTTGCGTCTTGCGTTGGCTCTCGGGCAATGTCGGCAAGCGCTGCTCGTGGTGGAACTGGATGGTCATGCGGTCGCCGAGCCGCTCGACGGAATATCCCTTCGAGGTCGAGTGGAGATAGATGAGCGCGCCTCGACCTTCCTCGGCGATGCGTCGCATTGCAGCGTCGATCACGTTACGGCATTCGCACCAGGTCGCACCGAAAACGTCGCCGACAAGGCAGTGCGAATGCATGCGCACCAGCACCGGATCTTTGCCGGAGTTTTCGACATCGCCTTTCACCATCGCGATGTGCGAGTCGCCGGTGATCTCGGACTCGTAGGCGATCATGCGGAACTCGCCATAGGCTGTCGGAACCATCGCTTCCGCCAAGCGCCGGACATAACGCTCGTGCGCCATGCGATAGCGAATGAGTTCGGCGACCGTCAGCATCTTCATATCGTGCTGACGGCAGAATTCCGTAAGTTCAGGCACGCGCGCCATTGTGCCGTCGTCGTTCATGATCTCGCAGATCACGCCCGCAGGAACCATTCCCGCCAGGCGCGCGAGATCGACGGAAGCTTCGGTTTGTCCGGCACGAACCAGCACACCGCCTTTGCGGGCGCGAAGCGGGAAGATGTGTCCCGGACGCGCAAGATCGTTGGGCCGAGTCGAGGACTCGATTGCGATCTGGATGGTGTGGGCGCGGTCGTAAGCCGAGATCCCGGTCGTGACGCCGTCTTTGGCGTCAATCGACTCGGTGAACGCGGTGCCGAAGTTCGAAGTGTTTTCGGGCGACATCTGGCCCAGACGCAGATAGTTGAGCCGTTCTTCGGTCATGGCGAGACAGACGAGTCCGCGGCCGAATTTGGCCATGAAGTTGATCGCGTCAGGCGTGATCTTTTCGGCGGCCATCGTGAGGTCGCCTTCGTTCTCGCGGTCTTCATCATCGATGACCACGATCATGCGCCCGGCGCGAATCTCCTCCAGCGCAGTTTCGACATCGCAGAATGGAGTCTCAGGAGACATAAGCCTGTGGAAATTCTAGCAGGACAGCTCTGGATGAGCATGTCACGAATTTGCAAACAACACTTTAGTCCGGTGAAAGAGCCCGCGAAGCGCGCGAATAACCCAGCGCATCAGCAGCACCACGATGACCAGCAGCACCATCACGATCGCCGCCGCAATATACGGATGTTGTGTTGCGGCCCAGGTCAGTCCAATGGCTCCGACGTCTTCACCAAAGCTGAGAGCCATGTTCGAAACCGGTTCCGGAGAAGGCGTAACCGCTGCGCGAAGGGCCGTCTTGCCGCCGTGTGCAGCAAAGGCAATCGCCGCGCCGAGTACCGCGGAGGTGAGCTGCATTCCCGGAGACAAATGCGACGCTGCGACATACGCGATGAGCGCAGCAACCGGAATGCGGACAAACGTCTGCAGCGCATTCCAGATGAGATCGAATGCGGGAATCTTGTCGGCGAAGAACTCGATCACGAACATCGCCAGGCAGATGCCGATGATCCACCAGGAGCGAATGGGATCGAGAGCAGAGGGAAGTGCGATCACACCTGTTCGCGACAGCAGCCCCAGCGTTGCAACCGTCGCGTACACATTCAGGCCGGCGGCAAAACTTGTGCCGGCGAGCATTGCCGCGGTCTGTTCAGGGTTGAAGGTCACAACCGCCCCGTCGTAAATTCGGCCATCATGCTTGCTTCGAACGGTAGTTGCAAGATGCTCGAGAATACAAAATAGCGATTAACAACAGAAAAGGGCCGCCGCAGCGGCCCTGATCGGAGAACCAGGAGGGGTTAGAGCGTCGACTCGATTTCGAAACCCCAAGCTTCCAGAAGAGGCTCGGGGATGTATTTCGAGTTCTTGTTCTTGCGCGCCCATTCGCGCAGCCGAGTGGAGCGAATGTACTGATCCGGCTGCAGCTTGAATTCTTTCACCACCTGTTCGAACTCTGTGATTGTGGGGACAATCGGGCCAATTGGCTCGGGCTTGCCCCAATTAGGATTGCCGCGTCGTTTTGCCATGTTTGCGTTGTTCCATTTCGTTCAAGATGTAATTCGGATGACTAAGTAGCTACCGGTGATGCCTATTGGCCCGGATACTCTAACTAATTGGATTCATGCAGCTTCAATAACGATTCAGGGGCGCGTTGTGGGGCCTCTCCCAACAAACCGCGGGCACGGGAAGGAGTGCAACGGAGCCTAGGAACTGCTTACTATCGCACGATTTTCGGCCTAGTTCAACCCCAATTGACTTACTTGGGGCCGCGGCTTACCACCAAATTGGCATATGGCCGCGAGTCTTGTAACAACTAGCATGGAATCAAGCGTTTACGTTAGACGCTATTCGAGCGCATGAAAAATGATCGCCTAAACGACGAGGAGCATCACTACTATTGTGGGAGAAGACCAAAGATTTCCAACGAACTCTGGGTTCCCAGGAAAATCTGGCCATTTGCTGCGGTCGGTACGGCGAACTTCACTGCCGGGCCAACCCCGTCGCGATCGGGAGACATGTCGGAATCATATAGCTCGGTCGACAAATCGGTTGCATCGAACGCTCTCAGAGTTCCACCGTCCAGCCCGCGTTGCAGTACCCAGAGGATGTCGTCGCTGCCATAGTTGCTTGTCAAAACCGGTGACACTCCGGGATACGTCATGTTCATCGAGGACTGAGAACTCGGAGTAGTGCTGATCTGCTGACTGGTTGGGTCGAAAGGCAACGCCCGAATTGGGCTATCTGATAACCCATAGTAGACGGTGTTATTCCAGAAAAGCGCCGCGCTGAAGACGCCTACGCCGTTGAGTTGAAAGCTCTGGACCACCTGATTATTGTCGTTCTCGTGGTACTTGCCCAAGTTGTCCCGATCAAGAAGATAGATGTTGCCGTCTTTGCCGCCGCTGATCATCAGATTAGGATGGGCAGCACCAGCCTGAGTGGGAAACAAAATAGGCATTCCGGAGCCCAGGTCGAGGTCGTCGTTGTAAAGCTTGTCGTAGTTGTACGGCATGAAATAGTCCGCAGGGATCAGTTCATTGCCGTTTGCGTTCAGACGGACGATCGAGTCGCCATAGTTGGACCCTCCGGAGAAAACATCGCTCCATCCATTAGCGACAGCCACGAAAATATTGCCATTATTGTCGGCTGAAGGGCCTCCTGCGCTCATCCAGATGCCGCCCAGCAGGCCTGAGGGATCGGGTGTCCAAGCCGAAGTCAGCGCCAGGGTCGTCATGTTGAAACCCATCAGCCATCCTGCCTTGGCCTCGCACTGAGACGCCCATGGGACGTATACATTGCCTCCCTCGATCAGCAACGCCGCCCGCTGAAAGGCGAGCAGGGGGTCGAAGTTGGCTGACCCATACTGTGATCCGCTAGGCGTCTTTATCGTCACGGGATCAACGCTGTTTTGCCCGTCCGCAAGGCGAAGTGCATAAAGGCGCTGGTAGTACTGAGCTGTGCCAGAGGTCGAGTCCTTAGTCACCGCGACCAGGTAGACGGTTTCACTGGGAGGATCGATCACAGGTGTTCCGGTAATCCCGATCTCGGTGTTGAAATACTCGCCGCAGAAGAAATCGTTAGCGTCTCCGGGTGTAATTAGCCCCTGAGAGTCAAGAAAACTACGCGTCCACATTACCTGATGGGTGTCGGCGTCGATGCCGTATACCTGATCATGTTCCGTGGCCACGACGACCAGGTTGTGGCTCTTTCCATCGCTCATCACGATGTTCGAGATATAGAGAGGCTCGGCGTACACGGCACCCTGTACAGGGATGCTGGCGATCTTCCCGAACGACACAACATTCACGTTAGACGGCGTCAACACCTTCTCTTGCGAGTTGATACCAGAGCGCGCATTGTCGTTGTGATAGGTCGCCACCGCGAAGTGCGGCACCGGGGGAGGGGGCGGTGTTTCAGTGCCATTCTGCGCAGGCGCTGAACCGCCACCGCCACCGCATCCGGTTGCGATACACAGGGCAGAGGCGACGAGAATAAGTATGAAAACCTGCGCTAAAGGGCTGGATGTACTTCTCGGTGCAAAGATGGAGAAGCGCGAAACGGAATGGCGCCGCCCGGCGCCCACAAGCATGTTTTCCAAAGCCACAAACCCCGACCAAGAGAGTTACTGTTGCCGAAACCTTACCGGAAGGTACCTGACTTGATCAAGTCACACCGAGGCCGTGCGTTTTGCGGATGTGAAATACAAACGCCTGACCGTTGAGGTCAGGCGTGAGTTTGGGACCAACGGGGTAGTGTTACTCAATACCCACGTTGTAGCTCTGCGAAGCGATGCCGTTAACAACTACCTGGATCGTGGAGCCACCCGTTTCCAAGTTCGACGGCACGTCGACCTGGAAGAATCCAGGACCGTTAAAGCCAACCGGCATGGCATTGTAGCCGTGCGTCTTGGCGTAAACGACGTGACCGGTCGCGGTGTTGGTGAAGCGGACGAGCGGGAAGTTGGTTGCGTCCTGGAAATCATCGCCGTAGGCATTGTTCTGCGAAGCTCCGTACAGCTTGGAGCCCTTCAGAGAATAGGTCTGCCCGCGATGCATGGTCGCCGCCTGGGGAATCAAAGACGGCTGCCATCCGGAGTAGGTGCTGCCCGTGGAAGTGTAAAGCTCGACGTCATTGCTGAAGTCGGTGAACATGACCTGTCCGTTGGGAAGCAGCAGCAGGTGACCGTAGTACGAAGAGTCGCTGGGAGCGTTCGGCGTGTTAGGCGCCGTGGCCAAGGTGCTGCCGTTCCACTCGTAGAACTGACCCTGCGTGCCGAAAATGCCGTTGCTGGCGAACATGAGGACGCTGCCGTTAACTTCGAGCGCGGCAGGAGCATCAGCCATGTCCTTGGTGCCCGGGAAGTCCGGCCCAGCGGTCCAGGCCTGCGTGCTAAGCGTGAAGATACCCGTGTGGCCTGCGCCGCAGCGGTTGGCACCCGTCTGGAAGACTGTGCCGTTAGGCATCAGAACCGCGGGACCTTCTTCATAGGAAGCAGCGCCGGAGCCGCCGCAACCGTTGGCGGAATCCCAATACTGCGCCGGCGTGTTGCCCATGCTCGTCCATGCACCGCTGGTCGGATCATACATCTCCCAGTTCATTCCGGTGGCCTGGTACCTGAAGACGTAAGCGTCGACGTCGAGCACCTTGCCGCTGGGGAGAAGGGTCAGCCCTTCTTCGTCATAGACGTCAAATTTACCGCTGCCCGTCGTCGTCCAAGTCAGGTTGGACGCATTCAGCAAAGCGGTCTTGGGAGGCGTGTCACAGCAGGAACCGAGCATCCAGGTGCCGTTGGCGAGCACGGTAGAGGCGGCGTCACCAATCTGCGACCAGCCGCTGGGAGGAGTTACCGAAGTCCAGGAGTTGGCCGTCGGATCATAGATAGCGCCCTTGCTGGTCCAGGCATCGCTGCCTTCGTTGTATTCGCCACCTTCCACGATGTAGCGTCCATCGGGAAGAATCGCCGAAGCAAAGTAAAGTGGGCCGTAGTTAGCCGGCATGGTTGCGACCTGAGTCCAGGTGCCATTTGCGTAACTGCCCGTGTTGTCCGGAGTCAGCGTCCACCAGTTGCCCCAAGTTCCGGGATTGCCGCTTTCGTCATGAACAAGAACGCGGCCATCGGTGAGTAATTGGATCGCGCCCGCGCCGATGTTGGGCACATTGTTGACAGGTGTCCAGGACTGCGCGCTTGCCGATCCTACGGCAAGGCTCGCAGCGCCCAGAGCTATTCCAAGCATTCGCGAAAACTTCATGTTTCTCCTCAGTTGTTGGTCTACAGAAAGGTAGGTGCTGATGCAGGTTGCCGGCGAAGGCAGTAGCCATGCGTATGCATCTCAATTATTCGCAACAGTTTGGGAATCTAATTTGGTGAAGGAGAGAAGTCAATCCAGAGTTGAAATACTACCGCACTCGTTGTTATCTACAAGTTGTAGTAGTGACGCTATTTGAGGGCATTCGTGCTTCGACGCTAACCCGAGTTGCTCCCCGTGCTTTGAGCTGCTCGCGGCGGCTCAACAAAAATAGGACCGGTCTGGTACTATTAAACATCGAAGTAATTAACACAGATTACTGATGATTCGCTTAGCCAAATTGACGGATTACGGCCTGCTGCTGATGACCACCATGGCGCGCAAAAGCAACGTTTCGGTGCACAACGCCCGAGACTTGGCTGAGATTACGAAACTGCCCTTGCCAACGGCAACAAAGGTGTTGAAACAGCTGTTGCAAAGCGGTTTGCTGACCTCGCATCGGGGAATCAATGGAGGCTACAGTCTGGCTAAAGATGCTTCAGAGATTTCCCTGGAAGAGATCATTGCGGCAATCGAGGGTCCGATCGCGCTGACCGAGTGCAGCACCGATGTAACTGGTCTTTGCGACTTGGAGCCATCCTGTCCGATCAAAACGAATCAGAAGGTGATCAGTGAAGTTGTCCGCGGCGCGTTGCAGAAGGTGATGTTGACTGACCTGATGCAGCCGATGCAGTTGACAGCGATTCGAGGAGTAGACGGCAAGCTGGTGACAGCCGCTGGAAGAACATCCGGGAGAGTTCAATGAGTTCGAACACCGATACCATTCGCGACCTTGCGGAGCGCGAGTATAAGTGGGGATTCGTTACCGACATCGAAGAGGAGCGGGTTCCCAAGGGGCTTACAGAAGATACGGTTCGCCTGATCTCGGCCAAGAAGAATGAGCCGCAGTTCATGCTCGATTGGCGTTTGAAGGCCTTTCGCTACTGGGTATCGCTGGAGGCCAAGGACGCGGAACCCAAGTGGGCGAACGTCCACTATCCGCGAATCAATTACCAGGACATGACGTATTTCTCGGCTCCGAAGCAGAAGCCGCAGCTGGAGAGCCTGGACCAGCTCGATCCGGAGATCTTGCGCACTTACGAAAAGCTTGGCATTCCGCTGGCTGAGCAGAAGATGCTCGCCGGTGTGGCGGTTGACGCCGTGTTTGACAGCGTGTCGGTGGCGACGACCTTCAAAGGCAAGCTGGCGGAAGCGGGCGTGATTTTCTGCTCGTTCTCCGAAGCGGTGCAGAAGCATCCTGAGCTGGTGCAGAGGTATCTCGGCACCGTGGTTCCGTACACCGACAATTTTTTCGCAGCCCTGAACGCCGCGGTCTTCAGCGACGGATCTTTCGTCTACGTGCCGAAGGGCGTGCGCTGTCCGATGGAGTTATCGACCTACTTCCGCATCAACGCCGCCGAGACCGGCCAGTTTGAGCGGACGCTCATCGTCGCCGATGACAACGCCTTTGTTAGCTACCTGGAAGGCTGTACGGCCCCAATCCGCGACGAGAACCAGCTTCACGCAGCCGTCGTCGAGTTGGTCGCCATGGACAATGCGCAGATCAAGTATTCGACGGTGCAGAACTGGTATCCGGGCGATAAAGAAGGCAAGGGTGGTATCTACAACTTCGTCACCAAGCGTGGAACCTGCAAGGGCGTCAACTCGAAGATTTCGTGGACGCAGGTCGAGACCGGTTCGGCGATCACCTGGAAGTATCCGGGCTGCATCCTGCAGGGCGACAACTCTGTGGGCGAGTTCTACTCCGTAGCGCTGACCAACAACTATCAGCAGGCCGATACCGGAACGAAGATGATCCACATCGGCAAGAACACCAAGAGCACGATCGTCTCGAAGGGCATCTCGGCCGGCAAGGGCCAGAACACCTATCGTGGGCTGGTGAAGATCCAGAAGGGTGCGACCGGTGCTCGCAATTACACACAGTGCGACTCTCTGCTGATCGGCGACAAGTGCGGCGCGCATACCTTCCCCTACATCGAAGTGAAGAACTCGACGGCGCAGATGGAGCATGAAGCGTCGACGTCGAAGATCGGCGAAGACCAGCTCTTCTATCTGCGGCAGCGCGGATTGAAAGCCGAGGATGCGGTTTCGATGATCGTGAACGGCTTTTGCAAGCGTGTGTTCAAAGAGCTGCCGATGGAGTTTGCGGTGGAAGCGCAGAAGCTGCTGAGCGTAAGCCTGGAAGGCAGCGTCGGATAAGCGCCGCGTACGCGAGGCGAACGGGTAGAGCTGGCCTTCCGGCCAGCGTCTACAAAGCAAGAATCAAGTCCCTTCAGGGACGGCAGCGCGGGCTGAAGCCCGCAGATGAATTTGAGAAAGGGAATGACGCGACGCTAAGCGCCGCTCTACCGAGAACCGAATGAGCTTACTGGAAATCAAGAATCTGCACGCAAAGATTGATAACAACGAGATCCTGAAGGGCATCAACCTCACGGTGAACCCCGGTGAGGTGCACTCGATCATGGGACCGAACGGCTCCGGAAAGAGCACGCTGGCCCAGGTGCTGGCGCGACGCGAGAGCTATGACGTCACCGAAGGCTCGGTCACTTTCGACGGCAAAGACCTGCTTGAGATGAAGGCCGAGGATGCGGCCTGCGAAGGTCTCTTCCTGGCCTTTCAGTATCCGGTCGAAATCCCCGGCATCAGCAACGCTTATTTTCTGCGCTCTGCGCTGAACGCCGTGCGCAAATATCACGGCAAGGACGAGATGGATGCGATGGACTTCCTGCCGATGCTGCGCGAGAAGCTGAAGCTGCTGGACATGGACGACCGCATGATGAACCGCTCGGTGAACGAAGGCTTCTCCGGCGGCGAAAAGAAGCGCAACGAGATACTGCAACTCGCCGTGCTGGAGCCGAAGCTGGCGGTGCTCGACGAGACTGATTCCGGTCTCGACATCGATGCGCTCAAGATCGTCGCCAAGGGCGTCAACGCCATGCGCGGTCCGGAGCGGTCGTTCGTAGTCGTAACGCACTACCAGCGTTTGCTGGACTATATCGTGCCTGACTTCGTGCATGTGCTGATGAACGGGCGCATCGTTCGTTCCGGCGGTCCGGAGCTGGCGCTTGAACTGGAAGAGACCGGCTACGCGGATGTGCGCGAGACAGCGAAGGCGTAAAGGACATGAACGTGAGCACCACGGTGGCACAACTCGATACATACCTGCAGAGCTTCACGGCTTTTCAGAAGATCGCTCCAGGTCGTGACATTCCCTGGCTGAAGAAGCTGCGCGAGGACGCCTTTGCGCGTTTCGCCGAGGCGGGATTTCCGACGACACATGACGAGGATTGGCGCTTCACCAACGTTGCACCCATCGCGAGGACGGCGTTTACGCTTCCTGGACCGGGTGCCCGTTCGGTGACGAAGCCTGAACTGCTGCCATATGTCCTCCCCAACGGGCTTTGTCAGTTGGTGTTCGTGGACGGCAACTTCGTTGAATCTCTCTCGATCCTTGGGGCATTGCCCAAAGGCGTGCGAATTCACAGCCTCGCTGCGACCATCAAGGCGAAACCCGAAGTGCTTGAGGCCCACCTGGGGCGGTATCTCGACTCGCAACGCGACGCGTTTGCTGCCCTGAATACAGCCTTTCTAAACGATGGGGCATTTATTTATGTCAACAAGGGAATCGTGGTTGAGCAGCCGATCCATCTGCTCTTCGTTTCAACCGCTGCCGCCACGCCGACGATGACCCATCCGCGGACGCTGATCGTGGCTGAGAACGAGAGTCAGGTAGCGATTGTGGAAGACTACGTTTCGCTCGGCGGTGGTGTCGCGTTCTCCAACACTGCGACGGAAGTGATTGCCGGCGAGAGTGCTGTCGTCTCGCATTACATGATTGAGCGCGAGCACACTGACGCCTTCAACATCTCGACCCTGCGCATTGAGCAGGCGAGAGCGGCGAACGTTGCGACCCACTCGATCCTGCTCGGCGGCGGTCTGGTTCGCAACAACGTTCATCCAGTGCTGAGCGGCGAAGGCGCCGACTGCCTGATCAACGGACTGTTTCTCGGCAATGGCACGCAGCATCTCGACAACTACATGCTGGTCGAGCATGCGGCGCCGCATTGCGAAAGCCGCCAGTTCTACAACGGCATCCTCGATGGCAAATCGCACGGCGTCTTTCATGGCCGCATCATCGTCCACAAGGACGCGCAGAAGACCGATGCCAAGCAGACCAACCGCAATCTGCTGCTGTCCGACGATGCGCAGATCGATACCAAGCCGCAACTGGAAATTTATGCCGACGACGTGAAGTGTACGCACGGCGCGACCATCGGACAGATTGAAGAGAACGCGTTGTTCTATTTGCGATCGCGCGGCATCGACGAGCGCTCGGCGCGCAGGTTGTTGCTGCTTGCGTTTGCCAACGAGTGCCTGGACCGCATGAAGGAAGAATCGGTTCGCGTTCACGTGGAAGGATTGATTCACAACTCTCTGCTTTCGCTGGCGCACGCGCGTCCCGCCGCAGAGGCAGGAACCGGCGAAGACAAGGGGAGATCCTGGGAGGAAGTAGGATGACGGCTGCAAACAGCGTTTCGTGGGAACCGCGTCCACCGTTTGATACTGGCGTTCAAGGCTACGACGTCGAGCAGGTTCGGGGCGACTTTCCTATCCTGCACCAGCGGGTATATGGGCACCAGCTCGTGTATCTCGACAATGCTGCGACTTCGCAGAAGCCGCGCCAGGTGATCGACGCGATCTCGCGTTACTACGAAAAAGGCAACGCTAATATCCACCGCGGCGTCCATTATCTCTCCGAGCACGCGACCGAGGAGCACGAGGCGGCGCGCCGCACGGTGCAACGTTTCCTGAATGCCGCCGATAAACGCGAGATCATCTTTGTGCGCAGCGCCACCGAGGCCATCAACCTGGTTGCGCAGACCTATGGTCGCAAGCATGTGAAGGCCGGCGACGAGGTGTTGATCACGGCGATGGAGCACCACTCCAACATCGTGCCGTGGCAGATGCTCTGCGAAGAGAAAGAAGCCAAGCTCAAGGTAGTGCCGATCAACGACCGTGGCGAACTGCTGATGGACGAGTTGCCGAAGCTGCTCACGCCGAAGACCAAGCTGGTTGCGGTCACGCATGTGTCGAATGCGCTGGGGAGCATCAACCCCATCCGCAAGATTATTGAGCTGGCGCATGCCATGAATATCCCGGTGGTCGTAGATGGGGCACAGGCTGTGCCGCACACCAAGGTTGACGTGCAGGAACTGGATGTCGACTTCTACGTTTTCTCGGGCCACAAAGTTTATGGTCCGACCGGGATCGGCGTGCTCTACGGCAAGATGGCGCTATTGGACGCGATGCCGCCGTATCAAGGCGGCGGCGACATGATTCGCTCGGTGACCTTCGAAAAGACCCTGTACAACGATCTGCCATACAAATTCGAGGCCGGTACGCCGAACATCGGCGGAGCCATCGGTCTTGGCGTGGCCATCGACTACATCACCAAGCTCGGCATCGACAACATTGCCGCCCACGAGCACGATCTGCTGGTGTACGGATCGGAAGCTCTGTCGCAGATCCCCGGCATTCGGCTGATTGGCACGGCAAAGGAGAAGGCTGCCGTGATTTCGTTCCTGATCGAGGGCATTCATCCGCACGATATCGGCACGATTCTCGATCGCGAAGGCATTGCGATTCGCACGGGGCATCATTGCGCGCAGCCGGTGATGCAGTGTTTCCGCATTCCGGCTACGGCACGCGCCTCGTTCGGGCTGTATAACACGCGATCTGAGATCGACGCGCTGGTGAAGGGCATCCAAAAGGTGAAGGAGGTTTTTGCCTGATGTCCGATCTGCGCGAGCTCTATCAGGATGTGATCCTGGAGCACAGCAAGGCGCCGAGAAATTATCGCGAACTGCCGGCCGCCAATCACAAAGCCGAGGGATATAACCCGCTTTGCGGCGATCATTTCACCGTTTACCTGGACTTGGAAGGTGATTCGATTAAAGACATCACGTTCCAGGGAGCCGGCTGTGCCATCTCGAAGGCGTCGGCATCGATGATGACGCAAACGTTAAAGGGCAAGAGCAAAGAGGAAGCGGCAAAGATCTTTGAGAAATTCCACAGCCTGGTGACGGGTCATGCGAAGGACGATCCGGAGTCGCTCGGCAAACTGGCTGTATTCGCCGGCGTGTCGGAGTTCCCGGTGCGCGTGAAGTGCGCCACCCTGGCCTGGCATACCCTTCAAGCGGCGCTTGAGGGCAAGCAGGAGTCGGTTTCGACCGAATAAGTCATTATGCACACAGGCATCATCAAGCTGAGCCGCGACACCGAGGTCATCGAGATCCCAGCGGGTACGCGCAGCGTACTCCCGGCGGGAAGTCCGGTCAGTATCATGCAGTCGCTGGGCGGCAGCTACACCATCAGCGGAGGCCAGTACGGTGCGATGTACCGCATCGATGCTCATGATGCCGACGCGCTGGGGTTGCCGGCTCCGGAGACACCGGCCGAAGGCGAGCAGAAGCCTTTCAGCGAGCAGCTGGTGTGGGACGAACTGAAGACGGTGTTCGATCCGGAGATACCGGTTAACGTTGTTGATCTCGGCCTGATCTACGAGTGCGGCGTGAGCGAGGTCGAGGGCGGTCACAAGCTTGACGTGAAGATGTCGATGACCGCGCCGGGTTGCGGTATGGGTAACGTGCTCAAGGCCGATGTCGAGAATAAGCTCAAGCGCGTACCCGACGTAAGAGAAGTGAATGTCGAAATTGTCTTCGATCCGCCGTGGGGTCCCGGGCGCATGTCAGAGGCGGCCAAACTCCAGTTGGGATTTGATCTCGACTATGGAAACGATTCTTCGCCGTCCTCGAATTTTCCGATGATGCGCTGATAGCCTGGACTTCCGCGGTACACTCATCGCATGTTGCTCCTGAAAAAACTGCCGAAGTTCGAGACCATGCGGCAGTGTGCCCAGCGCTATCCCGAGCTTGACCTCAGTGCGACAAAAACTTCCCTGATACTGCTTCGTGTCGCGTCCGACCTGATCGCGGCCATCCACGAAGAGCTTGCGGAGGAGGGTATATCGCAGGGACGTTTCACGATCCTCATGCTGCTCGAGAACTGTCCCGAGGAAGATGGCGCGGATAAGAGTCTGAGCCCTTCCGATCTCGCGGAGATGTGCGGCGTCAGCCGTGCTTCAATTAGCGGGCTACTCGACGGACTGAAGAAAGATGGGATGGTGCAGCGCGGCGCCGACAAACGAGATGGCCGCGGCCGTCCAGTGCGAATCACCGCGAAAGGGAAGCGCTTCCTCGACAAGATCCTGCCGGCGCATTTCACCTGGCTGGCGCGCGTGATGCAGAACCTCAATGAGCAAGAGCGCCATCAGTTGATCGAACTGGTGAGCAAGATTGATCCCAACGTAAAAGCGTAATTCGCTGATGTTCAACGAATTGTCACGACGGCTTCAGCCGACGGAGGGATCTGCTGTCGGTCGGAGTATCGCTCAGCGGTGCGGAAAAGCATATCCCTCGCTCCGTTCGTAACGACAATTTCTTCGTAGAGAATGTGTTATTGCAAATGATGCGATGACAAGACGCAATCTTTTGCGCTTCATCCCCCCTGACTGCTGCAAGTAACTTTTCCACCGCAACTTCTGCATCCCACCCGCCGACTTGCTAATCTGATTAGGAGCCTAATCATCTCTCTTTCCCGGGTCTCATACGTACGAGGATTCATGGCATCTCTGGAGACGACCGCTGATCTGAATGCTTTTCCGGCGCAACGCTCGGTCGCCAGTGTCCCAGCCGCCCCGGCTTTCAATCCGTGGATCATCGCTCTGACGGTCACTCTGGCGACATTTATGGAGGTTCTGGACACCTCCATCGCCAATGTCGCGCTGCCGCACATCTCCGGCAGCCTGGGCGCTGGGCAGGATGAATCCACATGGGTTCTGACCAGCTACCTGGTGGCCAATGCGATCATTCTGCCAATGAGTAGTTGGCTGTCGCTCATCGTGGGGCGCAAGCGCTTCTACATGAGCTGCGTCTTCCTCTTCACTATTTCTTCGATGATGTGCGGCTTCGCGCCATCATTACCGCTGCTCATCTTCTTTCGTGTACTGCAAGGCGCGAGCGGTGGCGGACTCGGACCCAGCGAGCAGGCAATTCTCGCCGACACCTTTGCGCCCGAAAAGCGCGGCATGGCGTTCGCCATCTATGGCATGGCGGTGGTCGTGGCGCCGGTGCTGGGCCCGATCATGGGCGGATACATCACCGATAACTACAGTTGGCGATGGATCTTCTTCATCAATGTCCCGGTTGGAATATTGTCGCTGATTCTTGTTCAACGCATGATCCAGGATCCGCCGGCGTTGAAGGCGGAGCGGAAGCGCCGATTGCAAGGCGGGTTGCGCATCGATTACATCGGCATGAGCCTGCTGGCGCTTGGACTCGGATCATTGCAGTATGTGCTCGATAAAGGCGAGCGCGACGACTGGTTCAGCTCGCACGTGATCCTGTCGCTCAGCATTGTGGCGGTAGTTTGTCTGGTCGTGGTGGTGTTCTGGGAAGCGCGACAGAAGCAGCCGGTATTCGATGTGTCGCTGTTTCGCAATCGCTCCTACGCCGTCGCGCAGGTATTAATGTTCATGGTGGGCTTTGTTCTGTACGGCAGCACCACGCTATTGCCGCTGATGGTGCAGACGCTCTTTGGTTACAGCGCTACCAATGCTGGATGGGTGCTGACCCCCGGCGGCCTGGTGATCATGGTAATGATGCCGATCTCGGGCGTGCTGGTATCCAGGTTCCAGGCGCGGTGGCTGCTGGGGATTGGCTTTGTTGGGCAGGCTCTGGCGCTGCTGCACATGAGCCACTTCGAACTGGGTACGGACTACAAGACCTTTGTCATGGCGCGTATCTTCCAGAGCCTCAGTCTGGCTTTCCTGTTCATTCCCATCAATGTCGCTGCGTATATCGGCGTGCCGCCTGAGAAGAATAACGACGTGTCTTCGGCCGTGAACCTGATGCGCAACCTGGGGGGAAGCTTCGGCATTGCTATCGCAGCCACGATCGAGTCGAGGCGGTTGCAGTACCACCGCAGCATTCTTGCCGAACACATCTACAGTGGCAACTCAGCGTTGCAGCAAATGCTCGCCGGCACGAAGAACCTGTTCATTGCACACGGCTACTCGGCCACCGATGCCGCTCGTCGCGCATGGGCGATGGTGGACGGACTGGTGCAGCAGCACGCGGCGATGCTGGCATTCAACGACGCTTTCTGGATCCTGGGGGTGATGTTCCTTTGCATCGCGCCGGCGGTGTTCCTGATGCGGGCGAACAATCCGGGGGCCGGCGACACAACACACGTGCACTAAGGCAATGGCGGCGGGGAATCTGTTGCTCATGACAAAAAGCAGATCCCTACTCGGGCTGAAGTCGTCGTGATGGCAAGTAAAAGTCGTTATGTCAGCTGATTTCCGGCCTACAGTTCTCGATAATTCAAGAGCCCAGCGCCGATGATGATGAAGCAGATCGGCCAGATCCAGGCCGTCAGGCGGCGATCGTTCTCTTCGGGAAGGCGCAACTCAAGCCAGCGGGACCATCCGGCCATTACACCGAACACGGCCATCGGCGTGTGACTCAACTCCGCCAGAGTCTCTTCACGAACGTTGGAGGTTCCATGGGAATGGGTGAGCAGTAGCGCGGCGCCCACGGCACACAGCATTGGGAAGAGCAGAGGCATAATGCCTTTTTGAGTGGGATTGCGGCGCACGCGGAATTCGAAGATCGCGAAGGCGATGCATACGATGGCCGCTGCGCGATGCTGAAAAATTTCCGGCTGTGACCAGGTGCTCCAGAAACTCTTTGGGCCCAGGGGCCAGCACTCTGGATCTCCGCGCAGAAAAATGAACACGGCAATGCCGATCATGAGCAGAGGCCAGTATTCCGCCCAGGGAGCTTTGCCGGTGCGCGCCAGGAACGCCAGAAGGCCCATGGCGAGGACGATCAAACCCATCCAGTGATGGTTGTACTCCGACCAGCGCATGTCCGCGATTTTGCGAATTGAGAGCGGCATGCCTTCACTGGTAAAGGCAACTGTCTTGCGAGTGGGATCGTTTTTCGAGATCACCTGGCCCGGAATTTTGGTGGAGAGGTCGCCTGGATTCGGGCTCTTCAACACCGGCCACTGCGGTTTGAAGCGCTGGTAGATGTGCGCAGGCGTGACCGTGTCATTCGGCAGATCGATTGCCGGCGGCTGCGCGGTCATGGAGGCAGCCGAAAGAACGATGGTGAGTCCGATGCCGACCTCGGCTTCCACTAATCGGCGCAAACGTGGGATGGTTTCTGCGGGGCTGTACTTACGCAGCATCAGGAAGTTGATGCCGCCAAGCGCGAGCATCGCGCCCAGCATGGCGATCTTGGCAATCAACATCAGGCCATACGACGTGCCGAACAGCGCGCCCCACGAGCCCACATAGGAGAAGCTCATGAACAGGCCGCTGCCGACCAGCAGAATAACGCTGAACAGCGCGAGCCGGGAGAAGCGACGTGTCAGATACCACCGCACGTTCGAGTCGCGCTGAACGTAGAGCCCGAGCAGCAGGAAGGGAAGACCGCCGATCCAGAAGCCGGTAGCCAGTTCATGCAGCGCAGTCAGAGTGATCAACCACGCTCGGCCTTCCACGCGGGAGGCAGCGTGGTCCGTCATCACCGAGGCGCTCAAGACCGCAAGTACCAGGACGGCCAGGAACCACGGAGCTGAGGAATGCTTGCTTCCAGCGATGATGTAGATCATCAGCGCAGTGAGCAACATCGCGGATCCGGCAAGGAAGAAGTTGGCTCCGATGGCGTCACGGAAGCCGATTTCGGCCGACGCCATCAGTACCGCCGAGTTCACATACAGATAAAGAACCTGAACCACGGCAAGACCGAGGGCCGAGTAGCGGAAGAAGCGCAGTCCGGAGGAGCGGACCTTCGCGAGGCGGTCCGCAGCAATCTCCGCGCTGGGCCGGGCGATCCAGAACAGAAACAGCAGGCCACCCAGCAGGAACGATTGTCCAACCAGAGTGCCTGCGCTGAGCAGGACTGCCAAGTAGCCAAAAATGTCGACGAGCTTGATCATGCTGCCCGGTCAGTTGACCGTGAAGTCCACTTCTCCGTTGCTCATGTGGCCGTCGGCTGCGAGCGCCCTCCAGACCAGCTTATATTCGCCGGCCTTGAGTCCGGTGGCACGCGATTCCAGGGTGTCGGGAGCGGTCTGCTTGGGCGCTTCCAGGGTGGTGGTCGAACCGTCAGAGTCGGTCAATTGCAGGCGCGAGCGTTTGCCGTCCACGCGAACATTGAATTTCAGTTTGATGGGAACGTCAGGCCCTTTCACAGTGGAGTTCATTTTGGGGCTTGAATCCATCAGGACTGCGTGGGCCCAGACCGGAGTTGTTGCCAGTGCGATGATCAAGAACAAGAGAGCGGATGATAAAGACACACCACCAAAACGGCGCAAAATTCGGAACCTCCATGTCGGCTGAATGGGAGCTGTATTACAGACTACTATCTTCGTGCCGATGGCTCAATGCGCGGATCTGGCTCACCAGCTGCGGCAGCATTAAGTCTCGCTTTTGTCGCGTTTATGACCGTGCAGGCCAACCAGGCGGCCAATCAGCACCGCGGGATACATAATTCCCAGCACCGACTCGATCATCGCGTAGGCGCGCGCATGCCCCAGCCAGGGAACGATGTCGCCATAGCCGACCGTGGTAAGGGTCATGAAGCTGAAGAAGGTGAACTCTGATTGCGTGAGCTGCTTGCCTGGCTCGATAGTGTCACGGAACGAACCTGGCACGAGGTGGTCGATGAGGGTGTAGATGATGCCGAACGTGATGCCAATGAGAAAGTAGGCGGAGACTGCGCCGGCCAGCGTGTCGGTGGTGACGCTGGGATCGGAGAGGATGGTCCAAACCAGCACGCTGGTCATAAAGACCAGGAACACTGTCGCCAGAATCAACCCCAGTGTGTGCAGAAACAGCAGATGGCCGCTGAAGTTGATGATGCTGATGAGGATTGCGGGAACGCCCAGCGACAATGCGATCCCGGTGATACGGCCGCGCCCTAATACAGCGTAGATCGCAGCCGCAAAGACGATGATTGCCAGGAGCCGTAGTAATTCTGTGCGAAACGAGCTTCCGCTGAAGAACGGGTAGACGAGAATGAACGACAGTTCGGCGATAAGCAGCGCTGCATAATGATGCAGCCGGATTTTCTTGGCGGCGGTAGCAGCCTTCGCTGCAGCAGAAGCGGTGGCCCGCAAACCATCCTCCTCGAAGAGTGTTAATCAGCTTGGCAAGAGTAGCCGCAATGTCCGGTTGAATCAAAACAAAATCTGAATGGGAATCCGGAACGGCAGCTAACGGAGCAGAGAAGCCGGATTGGGATCGCCCGAACCGCCAGTCGACGGCACAGTCTCATCTTCCTCGACGGTGTCGCCTTCGCCGGGCGCGAGAAATAGGTTCTGCTCGATGCCGTGCTGCTTGGTGTAGAGCTCGTAGTAGCGGCCGCCGAGATCGAAAAGCGTCTGGTGATTACCACGCTCCACAATGCGGCCGGCCTCGATCACCAGTATCTGATCGGCGCGACGGATCGTCGACAGGCGGTGTGCGATGACGAATGTGGTGCGGCCCTGCATCAGGTAGGCGAGCCCCTGCTGGATGAGTGCCTCGGATTCGGAGTCGAGGCTGGAGGTCGCTTCGTCCAAGATCAGAATGCGCGGATCAGCCAGTATTGCGCGTGCGATGGACAGCCGCTGGCGCTGCCCGCCGGAAAGCTTTACGCCGCGTTCGCCGATGATGGTGTCGTACTTCTGCTCGTACTTCTCGGCGAATTCGTCCACACGCGCGATGGCACAGGCGTGCAGTATCTCCTCCTCGGTCGCGCTGGGCTTGGAGAAGGCGACATTCTCGCGAATGGTTCCGTCGAAGAGGAACGAATCCTGCAGCACCATGCCGAGCTGCGTGCGATAAGACTCGAGCCGCACTGTTGCCAGGTCCACGCCGTCAATAAGCACCCTGCCGCTGTTTGGCTTGTGGAAGGCAGCGATCAATCCGATGATGGTCGACTTGCCCGACCCCGAGGAGCCGACCAGCGCGGTGACCGATCCGGGCTGCGACTGGAAAGATACGTCGTGTAGCACCGTCTTCTGCTGCTCGTAGGCAAAGGTGACGTCCTCGAACCGAAGGTCGCCGGCGATGGTGCCGAGATGAACGGTGCGGCCCGGATCTTCGTTTTCCGGCGTTTCGTCGAGGACTTCGCGCGTGCGCTCCAGTCCGGCGATGGCCTCGGTGATCTGCGTTCCGATGCCGACGACTTGGACTAGCGGGGCGGCAAGGTAGCCAAGGAACATGGTGTAGGTGAAAAAGCCACCCAGAGTGAGTTTTCCGGCCAGGATCTGGCGCGTGCCCATGAACATCACGATCGCGCCAATAATGCCCATCAGCGTAGACGACGAGAGGCTCATTACAGAGGTCGCGGTAAGCGTCTTGAAGACGTTCTGCAACAGGCGCTCGACCCCGGAGCTGAAGACATCATGCTCGCGCGATTCCGCGTGATAACCCTTCACCACGCGTACGCCGCCAAGCGATTCAGTCAGGCGTCCCGTCACCTCGGCGTTGATCTTGGCGCGCTCGCGGAAGATGGGTCGAATGATTCGGAAGGCTTTGCGTAGTCCCACACCAAATATCAGGAGGAACGCGAAGGCGATGCCGGTCATCGTGGGGCTGATTCGAATCAGCACCACGAAAGCGATGACGGCTGTCATCAGCCCGCCGACGAAGTCGACCAGGCCGGTACCAATGAGGTTGCGCACACCTTCGACGTCGCTCATGATGCGCGACACCAGCATGCCGGTTTTGTTGGCATCGTAATACGCCACGGACAATCGGCCGACGTGCTCCTGCACCCGGCGGCGCAGCTCGGCAATCAGTTTTTGTGCGGCCTTGGAAAGTGTCTGGGTTAGGGCGAAGGACGTAAGCCCTTGGATCAGGGTGGCACCCAGCACCACACCAACCAGCGGGTAAAGCAACTGGAAGTGCTTTTTGCCGATGACGTCGTCAACCAGGTACTTGGTCGAGGCAGGAAGCACCAGACCGGAGACCCGGTTAATGACCATCAGCACGAGGCCGAGGCTGAGCAAGGCACGCCGCGGCCGGATGAGTGCCTTGATCTCCGGCAGGGCTTTGAATATATCGGTTTTCTTTTTCGCCGGTGCCATGGGACCGGGGCCCACCATGTAGTGCAAGTCGATTGGATTCTAAACCGGGTATTTTGGGTTCGAAACAATCGTAGCCGTTCCCGCAAGGTTCACGACGCCCGGTGCGTGTTTGTCTCGTTCGCTTTGTTGAAGAAGGCCAGAACTACATCGAGTTCTTTCTCGCTGAAGCTCGACATGAGCAGTCCCATGCCTTTGTTGATCTCGGCATACATTGCGTGGATGCGCGCCAGACCGGACGGATCCGGCTTAATGATCAGGCTGCGGCGGTCTTTCGGATTGGGTTCGCGCTGAATGAAGCCCGCCTTCTCCAGGCGATCCAGTACGACGGTGATGCCGCCCGTGGTAAGTCCAGTGTAATCGGCAAGTTGCCGTGGGGTCGCCGAGCCCGCGAGGTCGAGCAGGTTCAGGCATTGGGTGTCGGTCAGGTTGAGATTGAACCGCTCAGCCACCTTCTGATTAAAGAAAATCGCATTGGCAATAAATTTTCTTATCTCAACGATTAGAGAAGTGTGACGAGCAGCAGTGCGGCCAGTTGACATCGTAACCCAATAATACTAGCTTAGTAGAAATCTTATAAACTAAGCTAGTTTGTAAGTTAACTGCAACTCGAAAACAAGGAGTTAACCATGCAGAGTAATGCGGCAAAGGCCGAAAAGGGTATGGGAATGGAAGGTGGTGTTGCGCGGTGGTACGCGAAGAACACCTTGCGTGACATGGGCGAGTTTCGAAAACTCGCATCGAGAATCGCGGAGACACTTCCTAAGGGAGGCGACATCCTCGAAGTTGCCCCAGGGCCAGGATATCTGGCAGTTGAGCTGGCGAGGCAATCGCGCTTCCGCGTCAGCGGAATCGATATCAGTAAGACATTTGTTGAAATGGCAACGAACAATGCTCGTGCCGCGAAGCTTCCCGTCGACTTTCGACAGGGCAATGCGGCAGCCATGCCGTACGCGGACAACAGCTTCGACCTGGTCGTCTGCCGCGCCGCCTTCAAGAATTTCTTCGAGCCGATAAAGGCGATCAACGAGATGTATCGCGTCCTGAGGCCCGATGGACACGCCCTGATCATTGACCTTCGACGCGACGTGTCGCCACGCACCATCAACGCTTACGTCGATCAGCTTGGGGTTGGGTTCTTCAGCGCGGCGATGATGAAGCTCACCTTCCGGTTCATGCTGATCAAGCGAGCTTACACGAAAGAACAATTCACGCAATTCATCGCCTTATCGTCGTTCGGACGTTTTGCTATGCACGAAAATGACCTAGGGCTTGAGCTGTGGCTGCACAAATGAGAGTTGTGGGGGGAATGCGCTCGCGATAGACTGGCGCGTCTTCCTCCCTCACGCTTACGGCGCCGGGGAGTTTTCGGGAGTCGCGATGAAAGCCCTGCTCACCGTATTCACACTAACCCTATCGAGTTTCGCCTTTTCCCAGCAGCTGCAACCCGATCCGGGCCTGCTGAACGAGATCAACCAGATCAAGGCGATCGACAATCATTCGCATCCGCCGGCGCTCGATGGTCCTCACGGCGAGCGGGATACTGATTTCGACGCATTACCTTGCGATCCATTGGAGCCGACCGACGCCGGGCTGTTCTTCCGCGAAGACAATCCGGTGTATATCAAGGCCTGGCAGACAATGTTCGGCTACAAGTACAACGACATGTCGCCAGAGCACGTGAAGGAGTTGCTGGCCGCGAAGGCGAAGGTCAAGCAGCGTGAGGGTGAGAACTATCTCAACTGGGTGCTCGACCAGCTTGGCATTGAGACGGAGTTGGCGAACAGGATAACGCTGGGCCGCGGTCATCAGCCGCCACATTTTCTCTGGGTGCCGTTTGACGACATCCTGCTGTTCCCGCTCAACAATTCGTCCTTGGCGGCGCAGTCTCCTGACCGGAAGATCTTCTTCGCCCGCGAGGAGGCGCTGCGCGAGCGATACCTCAAGCAACTGGGCGTAAGCGCGCTGCCTCCGACCCTGGCGGATTACACGAGCAAGATCGTTACGCCGCTGCTCGAATCGCAGAAGAAGAACGGCGCGGTAGCCATCAAGTACGAGGCGGCATACCTCCGGTCGCTCGACTTCGACAAGCCGATTGAGGCCGACGCTGTCGGCATCTATGCGCAGTACATCAAGGGAGGCGTGCCCAGTGACGCTGAGTACAAGCGTCTGCAGGACTATCTGTTCCATTACATTGCACTTGAAGCGGGACGACTTGGCCTGGCGGTCCATATCCACACCGGCGGAGGGTGCGGCGGCTACTTCCACATGGAAGGGGCGAACCCGCTCTTGCTCGATGCGGTGTTCAATGATCCAAGCTTGCGCAAGACTAACTTCGTCATGCTGCACGGCGGTGCGGGTGGCTTCGAGCAGGTCGTTCCGTATCTGCTGATGAAGCCGAACGTCTACGCCGACATCTCCGAGCAGACATGGATGACCTCGCCGCGTCACCTTGCCGCCAGCATTCGCTTCATGCTCGAGTTCTATCCCGACAAAGTGCTGTTCGGCACCGATCTTTATCCATTCACTCCGCAAGTGAACTGGGAAGAGACCGGCTACGAGACCGAGACTGCCGCACGCACGGCGCTGGCAATCGCTCTGACGGGCATGATGCAGGACGGAGAGATCACGCGCGCACAGGCCAGCGAGTTCGCACGGAAGGTGATGCGCGACAACGCCATCAAACTGTATGGACTGAGCAACAAACCGTGAACTTCAATTTGACTTCAGCGGCTTTAGGCCGACAAAGCCTGGAGCTGCGCGAACAGCAAGTCCGGGACGAGTAACACGGATTTTAACCGGTACCCAGTCCGTATCGTTGGGAGTAGGTACCTCTATCGCGACCATGTAATAGCTACTCAGGTCGCCCATAGCAGATTCGATAGCCGCCAAAAAGGACGTTTGCTGGCCCAAGCGGTATGGCAGACCGCCGGTAGACTCTGCCAACTGCTTTAATCCGGTCCACAAGTCCCACAGTGCCTGGGAGTTTTCCGGGTTTGCCTGCGTGAAGAAAAGCGGATACACGGAAACGTGCGCGGCGTTGAGTTGCTCCACGGTGGCTTCATACATCGGTACCAGGGATCTATCCGCATGAGTGGTGGTGGACGACCAGTATGCGGACTGATCCGTCGCGGACACAGGAGAGGCCAACGTCACCCAGACGAGGGCCTTGCGACCCGGAAGCCGTTCATTAAGATGCGAGAAAGCCAACAAGCTTTTCATCTGGTCAATTCCTGTATCCAGTCGCGACCTAGGCACGTTGACGGCGGTATGGAGCAAAGACAAGTTCTTTGCTTGCTCTTCCACCTTTGGGTCAGCAATCGGAGTGGCTTTCGCCTTGGCGTCGGCCGTAGCCGTAAGCGCGGCTGATAGAACTTCGGGGGAAGTCCGTGCACTGTAGACGAGGTGAAGCCCTGTTTGCGTATTGACCAGCACGGTGACAGGAAGTCGGCGATTGGCGACTTGAGCAAGGAATTCGCGCAAGTCCCGCACGTTACTTTCGAAACTGTTCGTCGGTATATTCACCGCGTCGTACAGCATCACAATCGTTCTTTTCGAGTCATCATCTGGGCTAACAATCGAAACTTCGCTGACGCGGGTGTTCCTCGGTCCACTGACTTGGAAATCCGACTCCTTCAGATCGGTGACGGCCTTGCCGAAAGCATCTTTCACCACCACCGGCATGAGGATCTTCACCTGAGCGGAGAGCAATGAGGGCAGAAAGAGAAGCAGCAAGAACAGTATGCGCATGGAGGATGTGGATTGGTACGGCAGGAATGTAGCAGGTTGTCGTTGTCGGAGTCCATACGCTGCTGAAGTTACTGACCTCGTGCGAACGCAGTGCACGTTGGAGATGCGGTCCGTGTTTTTCACAACGCGCGCGACTTTCCCGCAACATCTGTACAAACGAAAAGGCCACCCGGCAACAGGGCGGCCTCTTCTTCAAGGGAGAATAGTTCCAACGGAGGCTAGACCGTCAAAACTTTCTGCAGAAATCTTAGGGTTCCGGTAAGTGCCTGTCAAGCGATTTCTAGGACTTAAATTGCTGTGTTTTCAATCGGTTACAATGATTTTAAGGAACGACCAGGAATTGACCGAAATTCGCCGATTTCTGAGGATTTCTTCGTAACCCACTGTGCACCAGCCACTTACGAATGCGGCTCAATCAAGGTGCAACTGGATGATCTCGACGTCTTCCGGGCGATCGAAGGACCTCTGCGGAAAGAACTTCCTCAACACCAGGCGCACTCCGCCGAAGAAAACACCGAAGATGAACGAAACCAGGAGGATGATTCCGATCAGCGCGAACACGGCGACAATGAGATTGCCGATGTTGTCGCGCTTGCTCACCGATGTCTGCTCATTCCACGTGACTTCGGCTTCGTAGTTCACGGAGTTGAGCAGTGCCTGCGCCTCATCACTGCCGATTGTTCCCGTCACGACTGCAAGCAGCGGCCCGCTGCGACGTACCAGCATGGTTGTCGAATTCGGCTGCAGCGCCCGCAATCGTTCTGCGGCAATCTGTGGCGTCGGGTAGTCGAGTACGGTGAGTGTGAGGGGACCGTCTTTAGAGGTGTAGTCCTGGCTGAGAACCTCGGGTTCCACCTTGAAGTCGATCTGCTCAGCGGTGAGCGGGGACTTCACAGCCATCAGAGCTTGCGGACCGAGGATGTAGCGGGCGGAGTTCTCGACAGCATCCTTCTTCGGCAGGTACTGAGGCAGCGAGGGCAGGTTGTCGGCCGATCCCTTCACTGCGGGAAGCATGCCCGCCAGTTCGCGCAACTCTGCCGCCGACATCTCGGTGACGCGATCAAAGTTGGCGTCGATAAGCAGGTTGCTGCGGAAGAACAGGATGCGGTTATTCGCCGACGCTGCCTTAGTACCGATCTGCTCAGACTTCATTGCGGGCTGGCGGTAGAAGGTGAACGCACCGTAAGCGCCTGTTGCGTCCTTGAACTGCGCGGCCTTGATGGTGAGCTTGCGGCCATCGTCGCGAGTGTAGTTCGCTGTCTCGGAACCGACGAACCCGTACTCGTTAAGCACGGCTGGATAGGCGCCGTCGGCCTGGCTGGCCGTAGTGGTGGTTTGCGGGGTACCGGTCTGGGTCCAGCCTGCGAAAGACTTGGGCAGGAACGCATTGCCGTCGGCGGCCAGCGCGGTTAGAGACAACAACAGGCAGGCAATCAGCGTGCCCGTAAGGCGAGTTAGAGTGCGAAATGACAAAAGGCGAGAACCGTCCTCTGTATTTAGACTACTGCGGCAGGGGCAAAGTTTCCAGAAAGCGATGCAGGAGGGAACGGCGCGAGCCGTGAGCTAAGGCTCCTATGAGAAACGAGGGTGTACGCAGCGCGCCATCTTTATAGAAGGGAAGAGCCCTTACTCACGCAGAACCTTGCAAGCGTTCGCGGCCAGCTGCCTTAGCCCAAAGCTCACAGCCGTCTTACTGGGCTGCTTCTTTGTTGAACTTGGACGCGACCTTCACGCCGCTCAGGCCACCGGCGTACTTCGCAATGCCTTTGTAGAGCGACTCGGCGATCTTCTGGCGGTACTCGGGGGTGTCCAACTTGGCTTCGTCGGTGGGATTCGAGACGAAGGAGATCTCGGCCAGGATGCTGGGCATATTCGCACCGATCAGCACCACGAACGGAGCTTTCTTCACGCCGCGATCCTTCAAGGTGGAGTGACGGTTCGACAATCCGGTGTAGAGGGATTGCTGGACGTCGGTGGCAAGCTCGCGGGACTCCTCAATTTTGTCCTTCAGGGTGATCTTCTTCACCAGGTCCTGCAACTCGAAGATCGATTTCTCCGAGACCGCGTTTTCGCGTGCCGCCACTTCCAGGGCGTTGGGATTCGAAGTGAAGTTCAGGTAGTAGGTCTCGACGCCTCGCGCATCGGGATCACTGCTGGAGTTGGCGTGGATCGAGACGAACAGGTCCGCCTGGTGTTCGTTGGCGATAGCGGTGCGAGTCTCCAGCGGGACGAAGGTATCGTCGTCGCGGGTGTAGATGACGTCTGCGCCCAGTCGCGTCTCGAGCAGGCGGCCGAGACGGAGCGCTATGTCGAGCACGATATCTTTTTCCATCACGCCGTTCGGGCCGATGGTGCCCGTGTCGTGGCCGCCGTGTCCCGCGTCGACGACAATACGTCCGATCTTGAGCCCGAGAGTGCGCGCCAGCGTGCGGTCACCCATCGAAGTGGGCTCAGCTTCGTGGGTTGCCGGCTCGGTGGTTGCGGCTGTCTTGCTGCTCTTCTTGGTCGAAGTTTTGGCACGAGGCGCAACCGCAACGGCGGTCGGCGCCGCGGTTGGCTCATCCGTCGCCTTCAACTCGGGACCGCTCGCATCTCGTGAGCCGGCAAAGAGTGGATTCGCCGGTTTGCCAGGGGTGGCCACCGGATCGTCGAGAGCTTTCGCGCTGGCCACTGTAGAAGTCGATCCCGAAGGTTTGCTGATGGCGAGCGTGCCTGATTTCGCGGTAGTGTGTTTCTGAGGAGCAGCTTTCGACGGCGAGACAGGGCTATCGTCGTCGTTATCAACGATGACGTGCGCCGGATTCTGAACCGACGCTGGCCCCGGGTTTTGTCGTGTCATTTGCGGCGATGTAGTCGGAGCGGTGTCGGTTGAACTGAGCGGAGCCTTCACGGCCTTCTTGGTTTCATTCGCCTTCTCCACCGAGCGATAGGATGTTTCCTTTTCGACGGTAGTGATCTCGCCTTGCTCGTCCTCGTGGGCGAGATTATCAGTGGCATTTGCCTTTGCAATCAGTGTCTGTGACTGCGATTGGCGACCGTGTACATCAATGATGAGGCGGTAAGGATTCGGCAGGATAAATGCCGAGTAGTCAGAGACGTCGGCCACCTCCAGCACCACTCGGGTTGATCCCGGCTGGTATTGCGCGACGCGAATCTTCTTCAGGAAACCATCCTGCACGTCGAAGCTCTTACCCACGAGCACCGATGCCAGTTTCGTGTTCGGCAGATCGAAGAAGATGCGGTCAGGATTCGGTACGCGTCCCGCTTCGTACTTCACTTCGTCGTCGACATCGATTGCCACGCGGGTGTAGTCGGGGGTAGACCAGTGCCGTATGCCGGTCACCATCGCCAAAGTCGATTTCTTCTTGACCGTCGCCTTCACGGGCGTTTCTTCGACACTGGGCTGCTGGGCTGGTGCCGGCTGCGCCTTTTCCGGCGGCGCTTGCGCTTCTTGCGCGACCTTCGGTGCAGGAGCGGGTTGGTTCAACTCGGCCAACGCCTGCTTGGCGTCAGGTGCAAGAGAGTTCCGCGGGTAGCGGTGCAGGAACTCCTCGAAGGTTTGACGCGCGGCGTCATTGTCGCCCAGGTCTTCCTTATAAATCTGCGCGATGGTGAAGAGCGCCTGGAATCGATACTTGCTTCCGGGATATTCGCGGCGGAGAAACTCGTATTCAGCAACCGAGGCGCGGAGATATTTTTCCCCCGGCTGGAACTGACGCCCCATCTCGGCGAGAACTTCGGCAACGGCTACCACGCTGGCGTCGGCCTTACTGGACATCGGCGCCACGTAATAGACCTTGCGATAGGCGTCGGCGACACGCTGATAATCCTTCCTGGTGCGCTCATTCGCCGGGCGGCCGTTCAGCTCCTCGCGCATCTGCTCGGCCTTGTCGAATTGATCGCGCGCTTGCTGCTTGCGTGCGGCATAGCTGGACGGGAGAGCCAGGAGGCTGGTGCTGAAAAGCCAGATAAGAGCAATCGCTCCAATAGGCTTTAGGAACTCTCGCAAGGGTCGAGAGGGTGAGGAAAGGCGGCGCGCACCAAGTCTTCTGCCGCGAGCGACGGAGAAGGGAATCGCCATGCGAATCAGAGGTCAAACACTCCCCAGGTAGGCGGGCATAGCCAGCCGGTGAGGCGGTTCGACCGACACGGTTTCGTCCAGAGCACTTCGATTATAGGTTGGTCCGAAGAGGGCACAACCAACTAAACGACCGTGGAATCAGGGGAGTGACCCCGGAAAAGAAGGCCTGCTATTCTGCGCGTGTACCGCATCCAAGTCGTGGAACGTTATGTCGAAAACCAGCAAGATCATCCAAGCCGTTTTGCTTGTTGCCATTGTGGCGGCAGGCATCAACCTGTACCTGAACTTCCGCGAGCGCCGGGTCGAGATCGTTTCACCCAAACAGACTGAAACGGCCCTGGATCCCGATTACTACGTTGTCCCCAAAAAATTACATCCGCAGGACTTGAAAGACGCCAAGGAGTTGACTAAGCAGCCGGTCTGGGTTCGTGATGGTTACCGCTATGCGTACTATCCGTTCAACGGTCACTCCGACTTCGACAAAGTTGCCGGAACCCTCGGTCCGCTGGAGAAGTTGCAGATCAAAGACGTTGTCCTGGATCGAACGCCTGGTTCCGCTACCCAGAAGCAGGTGATGGCCGTGTTCGAGAAAGACGGCAAGCGGTACGCCGTTCCAATCGGCATCGATGACGCTGGCGACTACAAGATTTATAGCGACGAGATGCTCTTCATCCAGGACCCGCACGATCTCTACAAGCACTGGTCCCCCGATACTTGGAAGGCCATTGACAATCACGAAGTGAAGCAGGGGATGAACGAAATCCAGGCGACATTCGCGATTGGTATAGGAGCGCCGGAGGGGACGGGTATGTCAAACCCGCGCATCGTGAACTTCCCGAACAATGGTCATCCGGTCCGCATTACCTTCACCAATGGCAAGGCTACTGAGATCCAGCAGAGCTAACCTTTCAGGTCCCTCACCCTTGTTTCACTGATAGCGAGTTGCTGCCCAGGATCTCCGTCTTTCATCTCTCCGCAAAATTTACCTGATTTCCCTGGGCCAAATGCAGAAAGTACATCGTGCCACGATATTTCTGCATCCGTGAATAGTAAAGACCAAATAAAAGGAAAAGGGAGGTAGAAGAATGTCGGATGTAGTAACTCGTATGCAGAACCCGCCGGTCAGCTACGTGGCGGGATTACGGACAAACTGGGGAGCGATATGGGGAGGGGTGTTCACCTTCGCCGCCATCTTCGCTGTATTTGAAGCCTTGGCGATGGCCATCTTTCCGAGCAGCACGTCCAGTGGCTTCGAAGTCTGGAGCGTGGTTCTCACATTCATTGCGATGTACGTCGCCGGGGTGGAAACAGGACGCTTGGCCGGTGTTTCCAACCGGCACGACGGGCTGGTACACGGGATCATGATGTTCGGCCTCACGGCCGTGAGTGCTGTGATTCTGAGTACGCTGACGACCTCAGTTGCGATGGCGGGCCCGGCGGTAGGTCGTGTCAGCTACACACTAAACCTGGCGCCTGGGACCGAGTGGGCCATATTCGTGGGACTGTTCCTGGGCTGGATCGCAGCCATGGGTGGCGCTTCTTCGGGAGTAGCACGGCGCACACGTGTGGTGTCCCGGTCGGTCGAAGCACCGATTGAGATGCGACCCGCTGCCTAAGTCGATTCAGATTCCAACCGGCCCTGTATGCTCTTCCGGTTGGAACCTGCCCGTGGGGGCAGAGTTTATCCGGGAGTAGCCGGTGTGGTGGCCGTACGTTGCTGGAATAAAGTCCGGATCTGCGGCTGCATCAGGTACCAGATGATTAGGATGGCCACGGCAATCCGGAAAAGTCGATATGTCCCGATGAACAAGTGAAGGTGCAAGCCCATCATCAGCAGTCCGGGAAACGAAAAGAGCAGGGAGATTACAGCGAGCACGATCGAGAGAATACGGCCCCATTCGCGAAGATTCCAGGTTCCATAGCCCACAACGACCGCGACGATCGCGAAGCCGATAAACACGATTCCGCCAAGTGCTCCGACCATGAAGCCCAACCCTGCCTCGGTAGCGGAGCCGAAGGTACTTCCACCGAACATTGCCCCCAGCAAAGTTCCACCAACGAATAACAGCACTGCAATTCCAAGTAGAAAAAATGCGCTGATGAAATGAAACAATGCGATCAGCACTACTCCGGTGGGGCGCATAGGGTTCTCCTTTTGAGATCAGCCGGACACTATGCCAACCCAGACGGCAAGTCAAGCGAAAGGCTGCTCGAAATCTGATAGCTTTTTGCAAGGGAGGACATTGTGAAAGCCATTCGCGTGCACCAGTTCGGCGGGCCTGAGGTATTAAAGCTCGAGGAAGTTCCCGACCCACATCCGGGGCCGGGGCAACTCGTAATTGAGGTGCGGGCCGCTGGAGTGAATCCCGTCGAGGCATACATTCGCACTGGAACTTACGCTTCCAAGCCGAATCTTCCTTACACCCCGGGTACCGATGGGGCGGGAGTGGTGATTGAGGCTGGACCGGACGTGAAGCACTTCAAGGCTGGCGATCGGGTGTACGTTGCCGGACCCAATACCGGCAGCTATGCCGAAAAGACGCTCTGCGATGAATCAACTGTCCATCGTTTGCCGGAGCAGGTCAGCTTCGAACAGGGGGCAGCGATGGGAGTGCCCTATGCTACGGCCTATCGTGCGCTGTTCCTGCGCGCGCAAGTAAAACCCGCGGAGACAGTGTTGGTGCACGGCGCAAGCGGAGGTGTGGGTACTGCCGCTGTGCAACTGGCGTGCGCTGCTGGAGCCACCGTGATCGGGACTGCGGGTAGTGAAAGTGGTATTGAGTTGGTCCGCGAGCAGGGCGTTCATCATGTGCTCAACCACTCGAAAGAGGGCTACCTGGATGAGTTGATGAAGCTGACCGATGGCCGAGGCGTGGATGCAATCGTGGAGATGTTGGCGAACAAGAACCTAACGAAGGATCTGACTGTGCTCTCGGTGAAAGGACGCGTGGCGGTCGTGGGAAATCGCGGCACCATCGAAATCAATCCGCGTGATGCAATGTCCCGCGAAGCAGATATTCGCGGTGTGACCTTGATGCGAACGTCTCCGGAGGAATATCGACTGATCCATGCCGCGTTGGGTGCAGGCTTACAGACTGGAACGCTGAAGCCTGTGATCGGAGAGCGTATCCCACTGGCGGAAGCGGCCCGTGCTCATGAAGCGATCATGCGGCACTCAGGCGCACACGGGAAGATCGTGCTGATTCCGTGACTAGGACGAAATACATGCAAGGCGCACTAATCTTCTAGAGCGAAGCGAGTGACAAGCCGGATACGCTTTTTCGGCGTCTGCTCTCGCGTGCTTCTCTTCTGCAATTACAATCGCAGCATGTCCAGCCTGAATCTGGCCGTCTGCAAGTTGCTGGTCGTGGTGTGCTCGGTCGCATGCACCGCGGTAGGCCAGTCGGTCGGTTCCGGATTGCAAAGCGCGGTCACTCGCGCCATGAGAAATCAACATGGGACTGCGGTGATCGTAGATGTCGCTTCCGGGCAGGTGATCGCGTCCTCGTATTTGGATATCGCGGCGAGACGGGTTGTCGCTCCCGGGTCCAGCATCAAGCCGTTTACCCTGCTGGCTCTGCTGCAGGCCGGCAAGGTGACCGGGCAGACGACATTCGCGTGCAAACGAAAGGTCGCCATCGCTGGCCACAGTCTGAACTGCTCGCATCCGCCAACCACCGAGCCGCTTGATCCCGCAAAAGCGCTGGCATACTCCTGCAATTCATACTTCACGACGGTCGCCCTGCGTCTTACGCCTGCGGAGTTGCAGCGAAGTTTTGCGCAGGACGGCTTGTCTTCGCCGTCCGGGCTTGCGCCCGACGAAGCAGTCGGGGCTATCGCACTGGCGGCCTCCTCTGACGACTTGCAGCTGCAAGCAATTGGCGAGTGGGGAATTCGCGTTACGCCTCTCGAAATGGTGAAGGCTTATCGGGAACTCGCGCTGTTGCGACGAAAGAATGACCGCACGCTTCAGCCGCTGTTCGACGGATTGGAGCAGTCGACCAGCTACGGTATGGGCAGGATGGCGCAGCCGGCGTTGCCGATGAAGGTCGCAGGGAAGACAGGCACTGCTCCGGCAGAAGACGGAGCTTGGACGCACGCGTGGTTTGGTGGATACGCTCCGGCGAATGATCCGAAAATTGCCTTGGTTGTCTTCCTTGAGAAGGGGCATGGAGGCTCGGAAGCTGCCGGAATAGCTCAGAAGATCTTTGCAGGCTACGCGGCATCAACGGGAGAAAAGCCTTGAGGAAGTTGGCGGCCATTTGCGCGATCGTGTTTGTGCTGTGGGTGCACGGTGACGCTCGCTCGCCTCTGGCCGATTCTCCGAAAGTGCCTTCGCAGGCTGGCTTTCCGCGCGTTGTGCGAATTCGGCTCTGGTATCTGCACCCTCCGCATGAATTAAAGCTGCGTACAGACAGCGCTGGAGCCACCCTTAAGAAGTGTCCCAACTGCAAGCAAGCAGCGCTGAATGCGGTATCGACGTCCGCTTCAGGGTCGTCGATCCAGGTGGAGGGCGATCATTCCTCGACCGCCATGCTGCGTCTTGAAGGCTCCTACCAGCTGAATGCGCCAGGGCAGCCGCCGATTCACGCTGACTTTCCCATCGAACTACGAGCGGACAATGGCCATCTTGTCGTCACCGCCTTCATGCCGATGGAGGAGTACATCGCGGGCGTGCTGGCGGGCGAGACGGGAAACTTCAAGTCCGAAGAAGCGCTCAAGGCGATGTCGGTCGCGGCACGCACTTACGCCGAACACTTCGGCAGCCGGCACGCTCTGGACGGTTTCGATTTCTGCGACACGACCCACTGCCAGGACCTGCGCCTTGCCGGCATCGATCCACGTCTCAGAAAGATCGCTGATTCCACCGCAGGCGAAGTGCTCTGGTACGACGGCGAGCCTGCGGCAACCTACTACTACGCCAATTGCGGCGGGACCACCGAAGACGGCCGCTACATTCTAGGCAATGACGAGGCCCCCGCGCCCTACTTGACGCAGCATTCGGATCGCTATTGTGTCCGCAACGGCGGTTCGCAGTGGAACAGCGAAGTTTCCACGCGAGACTTGCAGCGCGCCCTGGCCGCCGAGGGCATCAAAATTCCCGGTGTGTTGCATTCGGTCATGGTCACGAATCGGACGGCGAGTGGGCGCGTGGAATTTCTGCGCATCAACGGAAACACCAGCGTGACCGTCGCGGGAGTGTTGTTTCGTACGGCCGTGGGACGTCAGATCGGCTGGGATCGTCTGAAGAGCAACTGGTATGACGTCTCCGTGCGAGGTGATCGCGTGGTCTTTCATGGTCGCGGATTCGGTCATGGCGTTGGGCTTTGCCAAGTGGGTGCCGAGATCATGGGAGAAGAGGGCCACTCGTATCGCGAGATTCTGGCGTTCTACTATCCGGGAACGCGTCTCGGCGTCGCAGCTCAGGGAATTGCCTGGCAACAACTGGCCAACGACGATATCGAACTTCTCACCGCGCGGCCGGATCGGGATCGCTCTTTGTTGCCGGTGGCTACGCGCTTCATGCACGAATCCGAGGAGAGTACCGGCCTGATCTACAGGAGCCGGCCGCGGCTGAAGGTTTATGCGACGCTGTCTGAATTTCGCAACGCCACCGGTGAGCCGGGATGGGTTGCGGCCTCGACGCGCGGCCGCACAATCCAGATGCAGCCGCCGGAGATACTGCGGGATGCCGGTACGCTGGACAACACGATTCACCATGAGCTGATGCACATGCTGATTGACTCGTACGCGCGTCCGGGAACGCCGCGCTGGTTCCGCGAGGGACTCGCCTTATACCTCACTGCGCCGAATCAGGCTGACAACGCCGCAGTGCGTTCGGTCGATGTCTCCTCGTTGGAGAATTCACTACGCGCGCCCCAAAGCGAGCAGGAATTGCGAACTGCGTATGCTGGAGCGAGAGCGCGCATCGCAGAACTGGCGCAGAAGCACGGGAAAGACGCATTACTCGACTGGATGCAGAACGGTCTTCCGCCTGATCTTCTGGCGCACAGCGGCACATCCGCGAGCAGGTGATTACTACATAGGAAGCGGCTCGGGTTCGGGATCCATTGCGGGAAAAACATCAGGATCCGATCCGGGCTCGGGCTCAGGATCTGGTTTTGGGAGGGGCTCGGGCTCAGGAGTGCCGGGCGGCGTCTTCAATTCCGTAAAGTGAGAAGGCATGCCGTTACGATGCACATTGGTGGGAAGATGCTGGCCGCTTCGTATAAGGCTGCCATAGCCCTTCACCTTAATTTTCTATAAAGACGGCTAAAAATGTCCTAGTGGTGCCGTTCATTCCCGAATATCGGTTGCAAAGCGCAGAGAATCACGGCATTCTGTTACTTATACTTACTCAAAATAACCCATTGGATCAAGCCGACGGTGAGGAGAACTGGATCTCTTTCTGTTGCACTACTCGTCTTGCACCTGCTCGGTGCATGCGTGTTCGCATGCGCTCAGGAAACGATAGCTGCGGATGTGTCCAGCCTGGAATCGTCGTCGCGGACCACCGCGCCTGGCCCACCGTCTAAATTATTTCTTCCCACGACAACTGACACCGATTCGGCGAACGGCGCGAACCTCGATCCTGCTGTCCCCGTGCTCGGAACCTCTCCTGTGGTCCGGCAAACGGGCGTGGACTGGGGACATCTGATCGCCAGTTCGCTGTCCTTTTTGGCCGTCTCGCACACCTACCGCTATGCGACCGAGTCCACCACGCGACGTTCCTTCGATCAGCCGTTCTTTCCGAAGTACAGTGCCGCGGTGGCTAACCTTCACGGCTGGGGAGACGGCGATCCGTTCCTGGTGAACTATGTGGGTCATCCTATGGAAGGAGCGGTCGCCGGATTCATCTGGCAACACGATGACCGTGCATTTCGGACCATCGAATTCGGTCGCAACCGGCGCTATTGGAAAGGCCGCTTGCGTGGTATGGCTTTTGCCTATGTGTACAGTGTTCAGTTCGAGATTGGTCCGATCAGCGAGGCTTCACTCGGACACATCCAGGGTATGTACCCGCAGATCGGGTTTGTCGACCACGTCATCACTCCCATTGTGGGTACGGGATGGGCTATCGCCGAAGACAGCATTGATCGAATCTTGATCCAGCGGTTCGAAGAGCACGTGAGTAACCCCTACTTGCGGGTGGCGGCGCGGGGGTTTCTGAATCCCGCGCGTTCGTTCGCCAACATCATGAACTTCGAACTTCCATGGCATCGTGAAGACAGGCCGGGCGTTTTCAAGCCGTTTCCTGAGAACGCGCTGTGGGTTGCCGAAAACAAAAAGCGCACCGAGAGCACACCAGCCAATCCACCTCCGGGCGTCGCTCCTTTCGATTTCGCTTTCCATGCAACATACATGGACTATAGCGGCGCCGGTGGTTGTATGGGAGGCGGAGGTACGGCAGGCTTCCGCGTGGCCGACGACTGGCAAATCATGCTGGACGTAAGTGGCTGCAAGATGCTCAATTTCGGCAAGGATTGGACGGGCGACACCTTGACTTACATGGTCGGCCCGCGCTGGACGCCACATAACTCCACCCATTGGACGCCTCACGTGCAGGCGCTCTTCGGGGGCACCAAAATCACGCAGGAATATCAGAATCCTGTTTTGAAAGCCGAGGTCGAGGACTGGCACCCGGTCAACGACGAAGGCCGCACCGCCAAGCACGCCTACTACAGCACTGACTGGACCCGTGATGGTTTTGCGCTGTCAGCCGGTGCCGGCGTGGATTATCGATTTAATAATGCGTTGGCGCTCCGCCTTGCTGACCTTTCGTACGCCCATTCCTGGACCAGCGACATCAATGGCCTGAACTATCGCAGTGCGGTCCAGGTAAGCGGCGGGCTCGTGCTGCGCATGGGTACCTGGTAAAGTCTGCTGCCGATGCTTGACTGCTGCACGTCCGAACGCTACCTTGCCAGTACATGTCTGACCGCCGCGTAGTCACCTTCACTACAGACTTTGGGCTCGACGATGCTTTTGTTGGCATCATGCATGGCGTGGTGCTGAACATCAACTTCGAAGCCGCCATCGTAGACATTTGTCACGCCGTCAGGTCGTATGACATCTTCGACGGCGCGTGGACCATCGCGCAGTCCTACCGATTCTTTCCGCCACGAACTGTTCATGTGGTCGTTGTCGATCCTGGGGTAGGTAGCGCGCGCCGGCCCATCATCGTCGAGACGGAGAAATACATTTTTGTAGCACCTGATAACGGCGTGCTCTCGCTGGTAGAGGATCGAGAAACGAAATTTGTGGTGCGACACGTGACTGCGGAAAGGTACTTCCTGCAGCCGGTGAGCCAGACCTTCCATGGCCGCGATATCTTCGCTGCGGTTGGAGGATGGCTCAGCAAGGGTGTGGCCCCTGCAGAGTTCGGGCCGGAAATTACCGACTACGTTCGCAACCCTTTGCCGAAGGTCGAGCAAGTGGGGGAGGGAAGCCTCCGTGGAGTGGTAATGAAGGTCGACAAGTTTGGCAACCTGATCACGAATATTGGGGAACTTGATGCTCCCGCATTATTCAGTACCCATCCGCCGCCAGTGAATATCTTGATCGCCGGTCAAACGGTGACGCATCTTTGCCGCTCCTACGCCGAGGGTGATGAAGGAGAGATCTTCTCGATCCTTGGGAGCTCTGGCTATCTCGAGATCGCGACCAGGCAGGGTTCAGCAGCGGAGAAGCTGGCAGCAGAGGTAGGAACGCCGGTTGGTGTGGTCCTCGCAAACGCTGCGTGAGGTCCGCTTTACCGGCTAGGGATTTTTTGGCCTGGCTCGCGCGTAGTGGTCCATCTCTGCAGTCCATTTCAAGAAGCGGCCCAGTTCCTTGCGCTCGCGCCAAACGAAACCAAAAAATTCCAGAAAACCGATACTCTGCATCTTGATGCCGGTATAGGTCTCGATGCGCCAACGCAGGTAGGGGCTCCGCCACGGGGCCAGCCGGTGTCCGCGCGCCGAATTCCAGATGAACCGCAGAATGTTACCCATCGCTGCAGTTAGTATAACGACGGAGCAGGCTACCCGTAATGATGCGCAATCCATCGAGACCAGAGGATGCGGTTCGAACCATCTATCGCAAGTTGAGCCGGAAATGGGGGCCGCAACACTGGTGGCCAGCGGAAACGCCTTTTGAAGTGATTGTGGGCGCCATCCTGACCCAGAACACATCGTGGAACAATGTCGAGCATGCATTGGACTGCTTGCGCCGCGCTAATGCGCTGACCATCGACGCAATTCGAGATATTCCACTGGATCAATTAGAGCGGTTGATACGGTCCTCCGGCTATTACAGGCAAAAGGCCGAGCGCCTCAAGCGTTTCGTTGCTTACCTCGATCAACGCCATGCCGGATCTCTGGAATTGATGTTCGCAATGCCGACTCCCCAGCTCCGGAACGAACTGCTTGCGCTCAAAGGTATCGGCAACGAAACCGCGGATGCCATCCTGCTCTACAGCGCACGACACAAGGTGTTCGTCGTTGACAGCTACGCGAGGCGGATATTAGCTCGTCACAATATCATTCCAGACACAGCGAAATACGACGTGATACGCCAGCTGGTTGAAAGAGCGCTGCGCACCGAGAACGTGATGACAAGTCGAAAGGCCATAACAACTCTTCCCGAGAGATTTGTCATTCATGAGCCGTCTGCCATGAGCAGATCCCCGCGCTCAGGACTTAGCCAGGTCTTTAACGAAATGCATGGTCTACTTGTTCAGGTGGGCAAACACTACTGCTGGAAGCAAGAACCCCACTGCGCATCTTGTCCACTCGAACCGCTACTGCCAAATCGCGCCAAAGCTTGGCGATAGGATGGCCCCTCCCACTTACGTAGGGTCAGTTCACTGGTGTTTGTGCGATAAATCACAGCGACAATCGTCGGGCAACTGCTATTTGTAGGGTGTGGACTTACCCGCGGCCGCTCCCGCCCGGCGATGTCAGATACAGGAAAGAGTGAAGCTGCTGCGCCACGGTTTGCGTTAGCTAACCATCACTACCATTAATATGCGGCTTAGCCGGCCAGAAGGACTGTGTTTCAAGCCTCTCTTTTCCGGCAAGAGTAACTCTTTTTAATTCCTGCGACCTTCCGGATTTCGGAAGCGCAAAACTTGGGATCGATAATGCTGCTCAGCGTCACCGCTTCTTCCATCGGAATACTGCTTATTTCGGCCTTCGCGTATACCTCTGTGCGGCAGCGTGGGACCATAACGCAACTTGTCTCTCGCACGGGAGCACAGGACAAGGCTCTCGCCGCCGCGCTGCGTCAACAAGAACTGCTGTTCTCTGCGAACCCCTATCCCATGTTCATCCATGACCGGGTCTCACTCCGCTTCCTGGATGTCAACGCCGCCGCGGTTCAGGCATATGGTTATTCGAAAGACGAATTCCTCGCGATGACGTTGCTGGACATCCACCCTTCCGAGGATGTGCCGGGATTTCTGGAGGTTGTGAATCAAATTTATTCGGGATATAGAAGGCCGGGAGTCCGTCAGCATCGAAGCAAGGACGGCACCATTGTCCTGGTTGAAATCACCGCCTGGCAGTATGAAGACAATGGTCAATCCAGGGAACTCGTGGTTGCCCTGGATGTCACGCAGCGGAAACGAATGCAGAATGCCCTACGAGAATCAGAAAACACACTTAAGTCGTTGGTCGACAATGCACCGTTCGGCATCGCCCAGTCCTCGCTGAAAGAAGATCGATTGAACACACTGAACCCAGCGCTGTTGGAGATTCTTGGTGGTTACAGTTATGCCGAGGCCCTCGATTTGGAAACAAGGGAACAGATTTATGCTGATCCGAAGGACCGGGATCGGCTCATAGAGATTCTGCGCAGGAGCGGAAAGGTGGAAGGCTGGGAGACGAATTTTAAGCGGCGGAATGGGAGCCTGGTGCCCGTGCGAATTACCGCCTTATTGACCGGGGGTACGAATGATCGCCCGGAAATGTTCTCCAAGTATGTAGAAGATCTCACCCAGCAGAGTTCGCTGGAAAAGCAGGTGCGGCAGGTTCAGAAACTGGAAGCCGTCGGGCGGCTGGCTGGGGGCATGGCACATGACTTCAACAACGTTCTGGTTGTCATTAAGCTGTCGACCGAGATGCTGCTGGGACAAGTCACGCCCGATAGTGCGTTCAGCAAGCCACTCCTGCAAATTTCCAACGCTGCCGATCGCGCCGCTGGGCTTACCAAACAGATGCTGGCCTTTGGACGTCAGCAAATCATGCAACCGCGCATTATCAACCTGAATGCAGTAGTGACAGAAACCATGCACATGCTGCGCAGGGTGATAGGCGAGGATGTTCAGTTAAGGGCTGATTTGGCGCCGGCGGTGGAAAATTCCAAACTTGATCCTGATCAGGTGAACCAGGTCATTCTGAATCTTGCGGTCAATGCGCGGGATGCGATGCCCGAAGGTGGCATTCTTCGCATCCGGACCGAGACCGTGGATCTGGACGAAGCTTACGCAAGAGAACATCCGCCAGTGCAGCCGGGCCGTTATGTACTGCTGGCCGTCGGCGACAGCGGTACAGGCATTGATCGCGCGATCCTGAACCGAATCTTCGATCCGTTCTTCACTACCAAAGAGGTCGGAAAAGGAACGGGGCTGGGCCTCGCTATTGTTTACGGCATCGTAAAGCAGAGTGGCGGGTACATCTGGGTCTACAGTGAGCCGGGACATGGAACTACCTTCAAATTGTATTTTCCGGCGACAACTGCCGCCGTTGACCGGGGTGCCGCGAAATCCGAAACCACAAACCGACCCAGCGGGCAGGTTGTGCTTGTAGTGGACGATGAGCAGAGTGTCCGTGCCAATGTATCTGAGTGCCTGCAGCAGATTGGTTATCGAGTACTGACGGCTGAAAGCAGCGACAGCGCCCTCAAGGTGTGTGCCGAACAGCGCGGAGCAGTCGATCTGGTGCTGACCGATCTGGTCATGGCCGGAAGAACCGGGCACCAATTAGCCAGCGACCTGGCCGACCAGTACCCGCGTATGAGTGTGCTGTTCATGTCGGGATACACCGAAGACAGCGCCAGCCGGCGGGACATCCTGCTGAAAGGCTCCTCGTTCCTGCAGAAGCCTTTCAGTGTTGCGGAACTTGCCAATGCGGTGCACAGTGCGCTGGCGTTGAAAAGCGCGATCGCTGCCGAGCACGTCTAGTGGGTTGCGCTCGGAGTGCTTGTTTGTACTGGGCAGTAGCACCGACTGTAGTCGGCACCGTTCAGTTCATCGATAGCGCAGTACAGACCGGGCGCCGTGCCCGGCAGGATGCGAGCTGCGGAACTGGAGACGTTATACAGCTTCAGCCATTCGTCACGAACCGCCTCATCGTTCCTGATCTTAGCGTTCAAAGCCATCAGTGTTGACGTGTTGATCCCAGCTACCTTCCACTCTTTTGAGAATTGATACTCCCGCTGCCATACTCCTGGGGTCGTGCTGCCGGCTAGCGTCAGGTTCGAAAGGTAGTACACCGTAGAGTCCAGCAACGAACCATCTTTTCTGAATGTAACGGTGCGGAAAGCGGGATTCTGGTTGTACACCGGGGAGATCGGTGGGTTGATCAAAATTGAGGGCGAATCTGCCGACGCAGGATTCGGTACTCGAAAATCGTCGTTGTGGGTGTGACCAGCGAACACGGCGACAATCGTTCCTCGATATTGCTGCAGCAGTTCGTCAAACTGCGTAGTGCGGGCGGGAACCCAGAGCGGCACGACTGCCGATGTGCAGAGTTGCGGCCCTTGCGCCTGCGACGGATTGTTCTTCGTCAGCATGCGATAGGTTTGGAGGCTGGTAAAAGGATCAATGCCAGGTGGAATGTGGAACATTAGCCATATCTTCTGGTGCGCTTCCTTGGCGAGCTTTAGTCGTGTCTCAAGCCATGCAAATGCTACGCTGGGGGCGTCCGAAGGAAGAACCGCACATCCGGCGCTGAATTTCTGGGACTGATATTTATCAGAGAAGAAAACCGTATTCAGAGAAATGACGCGGACGGCCGGAAGAGTTGGATGCGGAACATCGAAGCTTCCTAACTGTTCCCATGACGCGCGGACCTTGTCGTCACCCCGGGCAAGTTCACGCGCGATCTCGGCGGTATCGTGCAGGAAGGCTCCGTCGGCCTCAACGGTGTAGTTCCCGCAATCGTCATCGTCGTTTCCCGGGGTAATCAGGATCCTGGAAGTAGGGAAGCGCCTTCGGAGTTGAAGGGCGAGAAACTGCATGGTCTTGTAAACGAACTTGCGGTAGCGCCCGCGATCGTTATCTTTTGTGGCGCTCTGGAAAAGTTGCGGAAACTGATGGGCCAGGCTGTCGCCGGTGAACAAAATCACAGCCGGATGCGGCAATCTCTTCTGCATCTGATTCAGCGACGACTGCAGCAACAACCAGTTTGTGTCTTGGCCGTACTGGGAGAACGACGTAGACGTCGAGGCAGCCAGAATTGCCGGCCACTGTGCAGGCTCCGCGGCTTCCAGCCTGGCAACTATGGTGGGATCCGCCATCGGATTGAAATGGATATCGGAAACAATTAGCGCGACATTCGGAGTTGGGGAAGGTGCGTCTTTTGCGAAGGCGGGGCAGGCCGTCTGAAATAGCAGAAACGCTAGCGCGATTCTCACCCACGCGCAGATCGCTGTTCGAGCGTTAACAGTTTTGATGAACACAGACCAGGTTCCTGCACGGTGTTTGTTCCGACGGTGCAGGTTACTTTATTCCGAACTGGCAAGCAATTCTAACGGCACTTCATCACCCTGCCCGCCTGTCCTTTTGTGAGCGTGAACTCCGGTGGTTGTTGGTCTTTGTTCTGGAGTAGGACCTGCAGATGCATGGTGTCGCCGCGAACTGTGCCCTTGTAAGTGGCAGGAAGATCTTGTGGCGGGTTGTCCTTCATGATGGGTCCGCCGCGCTGTGGCGTATACGTTCCCGCAACGCTGAAATTGCCGTTCGCATCAGGTTTGATAGGTGTCAGAATGACTCCCTGTGCGCAATCGAATTCAACCGTGACATTCTCGCCGCTTACCACCATCGAAACATCCCGGCCACCCCAGACCTCGGGCGTAGCGTCAGAAGCCTGGCTCCAGCAGTACGAAGCCGGAACGCAAATTAGGAAGAACGCGAGTATGGCTACGGTGGAGAACGTCTGTCTCATCACTGCTCCTGTACACAATGGAACGCCAACGGATGAGGCGCGTCAAGCGAACGCCCATGGGCTGCGACGCCTTTTCATGAACTAGAAACTATGCGGGTACGAGGTTCTCAGGTCCATTGTTGCACAATTTTCTTTTGACACCGCCGCCTGTTCTGGTCTAGAGTATTCGAAATTTATGAAGCTCTACCGCCAATCCTGCATGTTGAACACAACAACAGCGGGTACACGTGTGTTCACAGGCACACGTGACATTCGAAAGGGCGGGGGGCAGACCGGCACTCAAAGCTAAGTAATTTCAACCGGATCAACCAAACCCACCGCCCCAAAGGCTGGTGGGTTTTTCATTTGTGCGAAAGAGGGTTTGAAGATGAAGGCAGAAGTTGAAGAAGTGGCCCAGTATCGGGCATTTCAGGAATTCGTCAACTCCGAAAGCTTCGAAATCAAAGTTCCGGCATCGATTGCCAACCTCGGACCCGGGTTTGAGACCTTGGCCGTGGCTGTACAACTATTCGTCACTCTTCGCGTGCGCAGGCTGAAAGGCTATGGGCAGTTGCAAATCGCAGGCGCGGGCGAGGGAGATCGGGCTCTTGTTGAGCGCGCCTACCGCTATCTCGCCGAGCGTGACGCGGCTCGGCTTCCTGCGCTGGCTGTCGAAATTGAGAATGATATTCCAGCGCACGCCGGCTTGGGCAGCTCCGCAGCCCTGACGGTGGCAGGATTGCGCCTATACGAGGCGTTAGCGCGACCTATCTCAATTCAAAGATTGCTTCAGTCAGCGAATGCGCTGGGTTGTCATTCGGAGAACGCGGCTGCCTCGCTGCTGGGTGGACTGACCCTGACGTGCAGGCTTTCGGACGGAGCATTGCACGCTGCGAAGTTCCCATGGCCGGATGCCCTTGGACTGGTGCTGGTCACGCCGTCCATTCGCCGCGAAAGGGAGCAGGCTCACAGAGGTTTGCCAAGCCTGGTCTCGCGTGAGGACCTGGTGTTCAACCTCCAGCGGGTCGCACTGTTGTTGCAGTCGCTGCGTAGTTCCGACTTCTCCCTGCTCAAGCATGCGCTCGATGACCGAGTCCATCAGCCGTTCCGCGAAACCGGAATTCCCGGTTTCAGCGAGGCGCTCAATCTTCAGCATCGCGACTTGCTTGGCATTTGCCTTAGCGGTTCGGGGCCCTCGATCGTCGCCTTAGCCGAACGGAACCTCTGGGAAATCGGTGATCTGCTGGCCGCAATCTATCGGCGGTCAGGAGTCCGTTGTCAGCTGCGGGTTCTGGAAGCGCACCAGGACACCAGCGCGCGACCCCAGATTTTCCGCTCCGGATTGCTTTGCTGTTCCTGATTTTCCGCACAGCCGCGAGCGCAACCCCATGGCGAGAGAGGGAAGCGACTCGCGGCATCCCCATGCTCTACAATCGCGCTGTGCAGCGCGTCATCTTCCATGTCGACATGGACGCCTTTTTCGTGTCGGTCGAGGAGCTTTTCGACCCATCGTTGAAGGGTAAGCCGGTCGTCGTTGGCGGCCAAAGGCATGAGCGTGGCGTGGTGTCGGCGGCATCGTACGCCGCGAGAAAGTTCGGCGTCCATTCGGCCATGCCGCTGCGAACAGCTGCCAAACTCTGTCCACAGGCGATCTTCGTTGACGGACACCCCACCCGTTATCGTGAATGTTCAGCCAAGGCTTTCGAAGTGCTGAATCGGTTTTCGCCCAAGCTGGAAATGGCCTCAATTGACGAAGCCTACATCGACATGACGGGCACGGAGCGTCTGCACGGCCCACCGTTGCGTGCCGCTCACGCGCTTCATAACATGATGAAGGCCGAAACCCAGCTGAACTGCTCCATCGGCATCGGCACGTCGCGGTTGATTGCCAAGGTCTGTTCCGACCAGGCCAAGCCGAATGGCGTCTTGTGGATTCTGCCCGGCAGGGAAATAGAGTTCCTGGCGCCGCTAGATGTGCGTAAGATTCCGGGTGTCGGCAAGGTCATGGAGAAGCGGCTTCAGGAGCGGGGCATCAACAAAGTCGGCGACCTTGCCTCTCACGACGAACGCTGGCTCAAAGATAACTTCGGCGCGATGGGAGTGGCATTGTCAGGCAAGTCCCGAGGCTTGGACGCAGGCGGCTGGTTCGACTCCGATATCGGTGAAGAAGAAGGTCCGAAGTCGATCAGCCACGAGCATACGTTCAACGAGGATACTAATGACGCGCAACAGCTGGAATCGACTCTAGCTCGGCTCTCGGAAATGGTCTGCCGCCGCCTGCGCGAGCACAAACTCCACGCGCGGACGCTGCAGCTCAAGCTGCGTGACAGTGGCTTCCACACCATTACGCGCGCTCAGACGTTAAGCCAGCCGACCGCCGTCGATTCAGAGGTATTTGCAGCGATACGGGAGCTGTTTCGAGCGAACTGGAAGGGCGACGCCATTCGCCTGCTGGGAGTGCATGTCTCCCACTTCGACGAAGAGAGCGAGCAGATGGGGCTCGACGGGTTGCGTTCGCACGACAAATGGAATCAGGCGCTATCAGCCGCCGATCGTCTGCGCGAGAAATACGGAGAGAACACAATTTCCCTGGCTACCGGCATGAAGGCGCGCTTCCGCGAGCGAGTACATGAGAATCCCGCTGCGTTGCCCGGAAAGAAAAAGCCTTAGTTGTTTACGAGGCTAGTTTGGCCTGTGGCTCGACATGCTGCTCTATCTCAGAGGCAGCGCCGGACCGTCTTGCTTCTTCGAGATCGAAGAAATTCTGCAGATTTAGCCAAAACTCGGGGTTGGTCTTAAAGTATCTGGCCAGGCGTAATGCGGTGTCCGCAGTCACCCGACGTCGCCCGTGAACAATCTCGCCGATACGGGTTGCGGGTACCCGCAGATCAAGAGCAACCTTGTTCACGGACAGCCCTAGAGGCCGCATGAAATCTTCCCGTAAGATTTCGCCGGGGTGGACAGAAGGTTGGAGTTGCTTCTTCATGAACGCCCCTTTGTTTGTGGTAATCGACGATCTCGACGTCATAACAGTTGCCGTTTCGCCATTCGAAGCATATACGCCACTGGTCGTTAATCCGGATCGAGTGCTGACCCACCCTGTTTCCGCTCAACGTCTCCAGACGGTTTCCCGGCGGAGAGGCGATGATATTCAGTTCCGTCGCAGCGTGCAGCTGTAGCAGCTTTCGAAGAGCGACTCGCTCAATGGAAGCAAAGCGCTTGCTGTGCTCGTACGCAAAGAGGCGCTCGGTTTTCCATGGAGCGGTAGCTCTTAATCATTGAGAAGTATATAACGTGCTGCGTTATACGCCAAGCAGTAAGGACGAGCCCCCCTTAAAACGTCAACGCTGTCCCCGAATCCCGCCACGTGTACGAGCCTAACGTCTTCAGGTAATTCCCGCGCAGAAACGCATTCGGATTCTCGATGTTGACCATGCTCATGGCGCCGCGCATCTGCCGGATGGAGACATACTCGTGCTCTTCCATCCAGCGCTCAATGCCAGCGAGTACAACGCCGATGTGCTCGATTCCGTACTTGAGCAGCGCCGAGGTCATCATCGTTACGTGTGCGCCCGCCATCATGCACTTCAGCACATCCGTAGCGTCGTGCACGCCGCCGGTGACGGCGATATAGGTCTCGACCTGGTGGTAAAGAATGGCGGCCCAGTGGAGGCGGAGGCGCAACTCATGCGGGCTGCTCAGCACCAGGTTCGGCGTGACCTCCATCTCCTCCAGGTCAAAGTCGGGTTGATAAAAGCGATTGAAGATCACGACACCGTCGGCGCCGGCGTCCGAAAGCTTCTTTGCGAAGTTCGCGAACGAGGTGAAGTACGGCCCAACTTTCACTGCGATCGGAATGCGAACGCTCTTGCGAATCGCGCGCACGATGTTGCAGTAGCGGGTCTCGAGTTCTTCGGCTGTCACGTCGGGATCGGAGGGCACGTCGAAGATGTTCAACTCGAGCGCGTCGGCGCCCGCCTGCTCCATGTATTCGGCATAGCGCACCCAACCTCCGGGAGAACGTCCGTTGAGGCTGGCGATGACCGGGATACTCACCGAGACCTTGCCCTTGTGCAGCAACTCCAGGTAGCGGTCCGGGCCGATGTGATACTTCGCCATGTCGGGGAGGTATGACGTCGACTCAGCATAGCTGTTCGCGCCATATTCCAGCGCGTTGTCGATGTTCTCGCTCTCCGCCTCAATCTGCTCTTCCATCAGCGAATACATCACAATGGCAGAGGCGCCGGCTTCTTCCATGCGGGCGAAATTTTCCAGCTTCTCGGTTAGCGGGGAGGCCGAGACGACGATCGGGTTCCGCAGCTTCAGGCCCAGATAATTGGTGGACAGGTCGATCATGATCTCTTCTCCCTATTTCTTTTCAAACGTCATGGCAGCCATGTGCTGATAAAGTTTCCAGCGCTCGTTCACGTTCTCCTGCGCCGCATCCAGCAGCTTCTTGGCTTCTTCCGGATTGCTGTTGACCAGCATCGTGTAACGGGTTTCGTTGTAGATGTAGTCCTTCAAAGGAACGCTGGGCGCGCGCGAATCCAGGACGAATGGATTCTTGCCATCTTTGGCGAGCAGCGGGTTATAGCGGAATAGCGGCCAATGTCCGGAGTTCACGGCCAGCTTCTGCTGATCTAGGCCGTGTACCAGGTCATAGCCGTGGGCGATGCAGTGGCTGTAAGCGATGATCAGCGATGGCCCGTCGTATGCGTCGGCTTCCAGTAAAGCCTTCATCGTCTGGCCATCATTGCCGCCCATGGCAATGTGTGCCACGTAAGCGCGGCCGTAGTTGATGGCCATCATGGCGATGTCTTTCTTCGGGGTGTGCTTACCGCCCGCCGCAAATTTGGCCACCGCTCCGATCGGAGTCGCCTTCGACATCTGGCCGCCGGTGTTGGAGTAGACCTCGGTGTCGAGCAGCAGGACATTCACGTTGGCCTCGGAAGCCAGCAGGTGATCGAGACCGCCATAACCGATGTCATAGCCCCATCCGTCGCCGCCGATGACCCATACACTCTTCTTCACCAAGGCGTCAGCCACGCCCAGCAAGTCGACGGCTGCCGGTGAGTTGTTCCCGGCGAGTTTGTCTTTGAGCGCTTGCACGCGCTCGCGCTGTGCGAAGATGCCAGGCTCCGTTGTCTGATCGGCACTAAGAATCGCGACCGCCAGATCATCACCGATTGTGGAAGCCAGTCGCTGGACCAATTCCTGGCCGTATTGGTTCTGACGATCGACGGCCAGCCTCATGCCCATGCCGAACTCGGCGTTGTCCTCGAACAGCGAGTTGGACCAGGCCGGGCCTCGGCCCTCGGCATTAACGGTGTACGGCGTAGTCGGCAGGTTGCCGCCGTAGATCGACGAGCACCCCGTGGCGTTGGCGATCAGGGCGCGGTCGCCAAACAGACGCGTCATGGTCGAAATATAGGGTGTCTCGCCGCAACCCGCGCAGGCACCGGAGTACTCAAACAGTGGCTCAAGGAGCTGCGAATCTTTGACTTGGACGTGCGCCAGCTTCTCGCGCGACAGCTCTGGAATAGCCAGGAAGTAATCCCAGTATTCGTTGTACTTCTCGCGCAAGGGCGGCTGTGCCTCCATGTTGATGGCGCGGTGCTTGGCTTCGCTCTTGCTCTTGGCCGGGCAGACGGCCACGCACAGACCGCAGCCTGTGCAATCCTCAGGTGATACTTGAAGGGTGTACTTTAACTCTGAGAATTCGCGCCACTTCGGTACGGCGGTCTGGAAAGCGTCGGGAGCCTTGCCGACGGCAGATGGATCGTAGACTTTGGCGCGGATCACCGAATGCGGGCAGACCATTACGCACTTACCGCACTGGATGCACAGGCCCTCATCCCACACCGGAATTTCCAGAGCGATGTTGCGCTTTTCCCACTTGGTCGTTGCTGTCGGGAAAGTGCCGTCAATCGGCATAGCGCTGACTGGAATCTGGTCGCCGTCGCCACTGATGATGAGCGCTTCGACATTGCGCACGAACTCTGGGGCATTGGCAGGAACCGGAGGCCGAACGTCGAACTTTGAAGTAACGCTCTGAGGGACTTTTACTTCATACAGATTTTCGAGCGCCGAGTCGACGGCGGCAAAGTTCTTGCGAACGACCGACTCGCCACGCCTGCCGTAGGTCTTCTCGATGGCGTGTTTGATGGCAGCGATAGCGTCTTCGCGCGGCAGCACACCGCTGATGGCGAAGAAGCAGGTCTGCATGACGGTGTTGATGCGTCCACCCATGCCCGCCGCGCGCGCCACCTCAACCGCGTCAATCACATAAAACTTCAGCTTCTTCTTGATGATGACTTCCTGTGCCGAGCGGGGCAGGTTGTCCCAAACCTCGTTAGGACCGAACGGTGTGTTGAGCAGGAATACCGCCCCCGGATCGGCCGCTTTCAGCACGTCAAGGCGCTCCATAAAGCCGAACTGGTGGCAGGCGACGAAATTTGCGCGCGAGATCAGGTAGGTGGAGCGGATTGGCTGTTTGCTGAAGCGCAGATGCGAGGTCGTGACCGCACCCGATTTCTTCGAGTCGTAAACGAAATAGCCCTGCACGTTAAGGTCAGTCTCTTCGCCAATGATCTTGATGGTGTTCTTGTTGGCTCCGACGGTTCCGTCGGAACCCAGGCCCCAGAACATGGCGCGCACGGTCTCGGCCGGCTCGGTCGAGAACGTCGCGTCGTACTCCAGGCTGGTGTGGCAGACGTCGTCGTGAATGCCGATGGTGAAGTGGTTCTGCGGTGTGGGCTTAGCCAGCTCCTCGTAGATGCGATTGACCATCGCTGGCGTGAATTCCTTTGACGACAACCCGTAACGGCCACCAATCACCTTGGGAAAACTTGCCATCGGAGCTTTGCCTGCAGTAAAGCCTTCGGTCAGCGCTGTGATCACATCCTGATACAGGGGTTCGCCGATCGCCCCGGGCTCCTTCGTGCGGTCGAGGACGGCAATGCTCTTTACCGTCGGGGGCAGCGATTGCAGGAAGTGCTCCAAAGAGAACGGCCGCATCAAGCGAATCTTCAGCAAGCCGACCTTCTTGCCCTGCGGGGTGAGGTAGTCAATCGTCTCGTGCGCCGCCTCTGCCCCGGAGCCCATCATGATGATGACGTGCTCGGCATCGGGTGCGCCGACATACTGGAACAGCTTGTATTCGCGGCCCACGATCTTCGCGAACTTGTCCATCACGTTCTGAACGATGGTCGGGCAAGCCAGGTAGTAGGGATTCACCGCTTCGCGGCCCTGGAAATAGACGTCGGGATTTTGTGCCGAGCCGCGCAGTACCGGGTGGTCCGGCGACAAGGCACGCGCGCGATGTGCACGCACTAGGTCGTCATCGATCATGGCTCGCATGTCGTCGAGCGAAAGCTGTTCAATCTTGGAAACTTCGTGCGAGGTTCGGAACCCGTCGAAGAAATGGACGAAGGGAATACGCGATTCCAGGGTTGCCGCATGCGAGATCAGCGCCATGTCCATGGCTTCCTGCACGGAGTTCGACGACAGCAGGGCAAATCCGGTCGGGCGCACCGCCATTGCATCCTGATGGTCGCCAAAGATCGAGAGCGCCTGGGCTGCGATGGAGCGGGCTGCGACATGAATCACGGTCGGCGTAAGCTCGCCCGCGATCTTGTACATGTTGGGGATCATCAGCAGCAGACCCTGCGCCGACGTGAAGGTCGTGCCCAGCGCTCCGGCCTGAAGCGCGCCATGCAGCGCACCGGCAGCGCCGGCCTCGCTCTGCATCTCGATGACTTTTGGAACCGTGCCCCAGATGTTCTTATCGCCCTGTGACGCCCAGGCATCCGAGGACTCGCCCATCGGCGATGATGGCGTGATGGGGTAAATGGCAGCGACTTCGCTGACGTGATAGGCCACGTGTGCGACAGCTTCGTTGCCATCGACGGTCACCTGGGTTCGTGGGCCGGAAGCGTAAACCTCGTCGGCTACCGATGAATCCGGATTAAGAGTGGCAGCCGGCGAAGCAGAATATTCAGTTGTTTTCACGTCTTTCATCCCCCAGGACCGCTTGGTGACGGTCCACAGCCTTGCTCAGGAATCTGTACTGTCCACAATATGCGGTAGTTGGGCCGAGGGCTGTGATGGAGGTACTAACAAGCCTGTGACGCGCGTCACATACAAGGGTTTGAGGCGTCCGGAAGGTAATGCGTGTCGGTCGCAGGCGGCTGATATCCGGAGGTGCCACGTGACAGCCTGGGCACGATAACCAGCTTTGGTTCGAACCACTACAATCGAGTATGTGAAGACCTGGGATGTCGTCATTATTGGCGGTGGGGTAATTGGGCTGTCGCTCGCGTGGCGTTTGCGTCATGCGAGTGCGAATGTGCTGGTGGTCGAACGGCATGAACCGGCTCGGGAGGCGACCTACGCCGCTGGTGGCATGATCGCTCATTGCGATCCGGCCATTCCACCTGAACTGAAGGCCATGGCCGAGGCCAGCGCGCGCATGTATCCCGAGTTTGTGGCGGAGTTGCGAGCCGAGGCTTTCGAGTCGCCGGATCTGCGCGAGCACGGCACGATTCTTTTTTGCTCCGATGCCGAAGCGCCGACATGCAGCGATGCGCGACCCCTTACAGAGGCTGAACAACTGGAGCTTGAGCCCCTGATTCAATTGCGTGCCCAGTCTTATTTCCTGAAGGAGAGCAGCGTCGATCCGCGCAAACTTGGCAGCGCGCTGGAGAAAGCAGCCCGGACGCTGGGCGTTGATTTTGTCACCGGTTCACCTGTGACTGAGATCGCCGTACTGGGCGGGCGGACCACCGGCGTGCGCACTGCGAAGTCATATTACCCAGCCGACGCGGTTGTGAACTGCGCCGGAGCGTGGGCGTCACAGTTGAAGCCCGTCGGTGTGCCGACACGTCCGGTGAAGGGCCAGATGGTTTGTATCATCCCACCGCGCGACACAGCTAATGCCGGTCCGCTTATTCAGCACGTCGTGCGCACTCCCGATGTCTACATCATTCCTCGCACCGACGGACGCATGCTGCTGGGCGCCACAGTCGAAGATGTCGGCTATGACAAGCGCGTGGACCCCGAGACGGTGAAGCGCCTGCAGCAGGCAGCGATCGAGGTCGTGCCGCAGATCGAGCACCTGCGGATGCACGATGCGTGGGCAGGATTACGGCCAGGCACACCCGACGGTCTGCCGATCCTGGGGGCTACTTCACTGAAGGGATACTACGCGGCAACGGGACACTATCGCGATGGAATCCTGCTCGCGCCCGTGACAGCGCTCGTTATGACCGAGGTGCTGAAGGGGCGCGAACCGGATTTTGACCTCAAGCCTTTTTCGCCGGCAAGGTTCTCTTAGGCGCTCAGGCTCGCTTGATTAGGCGCGTAATACCGACCAGGATCACGGCGCCGACGAAGGCTACAATGATCGAGCCGATCATTCCGCCGCCAGCTCCGATTCCCAGCATCCCGAAGAGCCAGCCGCCCACGATCCCGCCGACTATACCGAGAATGATGTCGACGATGATCCCGTATCCGCCGCCCTTCATGACCAGGCCGGCAAGCCATCCTGCAATCAGTCCTACCACGATCCATGCGATGAATCCCATATTGTTTCTCCTCACCCCTCGCGGGAGTGGAATTCTACTATGGCCGGTGACCCTGTTTGTGAAAAATCGCAGCAACAACCTGTTATTCGTCGCTCAACGTACACACCACGTCCATCTGCTTGCAGACCTTCATCACCCCGTCGACCACCAGCGGCGTTGCATCCTGACCGGGATTGAGGCTCGAGGCCACCACCAGCTGCGTCAACTTGTCGCCAAGCGACGTTGCCTGCATGCTCGCTACCTGAGCTCCCTTGGCGAATTTAATCTCGTGCTTCTTGGCATCGCTGCTCGTAATCGTGATGTCCGGATGGTTGGTTTTCAGCATCGTTAGAGCAGTCTCGTAGACCTTATCGGCGTTCGCCATCAGCACCACAGTCGCAACATCGTATCCGGTGCCGTTCTGCGACTTATTGCTCATCTGCTGTACGCGGCCAGAGACTGCGCGCGCCACTGCCACCCATTGCGCTTGGGCAGCCATGCTGAACATCATGATCATCAGGAGCGAGCCCATCATCCACTTACGCACTTTCATCCCATCCTCCAACAAGACCCGCCCCAACAGCATGAGTATTTCTGCTGGGGCGGACGGTTACGATCGAAAAGTTAGCGGAGCCGGACTGCGCCCACGCGCTACTTCTTCTGCTGACTCTTGGGCGGATAGTACGAGAACATCTTCTGCACAGCTTTGTCGAGGTTGTTGATGTTCTTGTTGCTGTTGTCGCTGATGGTGTCAGTCGCCGAGCCGCGCCAGAGCAGTTCGTGGTCCTTCGTGTCGGCAATCTCGACAACCAGGGTTCCGACCTTCGTGACGTAGGTGTTATAGGTTACGTTACCCGGACCCCAGTAGCCCCAGCCCCATCCAGGTCCAAAGCCGTATCCTGAGCCAATCACCTGCTTCTGATCATGAATGCTGTTGCTGTAAACCACCCATACGTCAGGATTCGACTGCACCTCGGTCAAGCCCTTAGCCTGCAACTGCTTGTTAATGGAATCAATGATGCGCTGGTTCCAGAACCCTCTCGCGGGCTTGGGACTCTGTTCCCACATATAGGTGTGGTAGTTGGAGAAGTTAGCACTGCGGTCATAATCGGTATTGATCTTCTGGGCGAAGGCCGCTGCACACAGCAGCAGCATGGCGAGAACTCCCCCGAACACACGTTTCTTCATGGATGACGGCTCCGTTTGGATTGGACGCGACGCGGTAGCGGGCTTCGCGTCGCATTGCTACGCCAAGATACTATCCTGCGTTGCCGCCGTCCAGTTCATTCCCGCCGGGAAGCTTTCGGGAACCTTTGCTTTGCGCTAACGTATTGCTCTTGGGGGCCGCCATGGACCCGATGCTGATTTGCGGATATCTGTGGGTTGCCTTCTTCGTCGTATGGGTGGTGTGGGGCTTAAAGACAAAGGCGATCCAGCAGCGCGAGGGCGCCTCCTCGCGGCTGTCCTATACGCTTCTGAATGTCGCCGGATACTACCTGATGTTCGGCAACGACGTACCGAGAGAACTCCTGCGCACCCGCATCTTCAATCCCAGCACCTGGACGAACGCTCTAGGTATAGCCGTCACCGTCGCCGGTATCGCCTTTGCCATGTGGGCGCGCGTCTATCTCGGCGGCAACTGGAGCAGTGCCGTCACCGTGAAGGTTGACCACCAACTCATCCGGACCGGTCCGTACCGCTGGGTGCGCCATCCTATTTATACGGGACTGATTTCGGCTTTGGTTGGCACGGCCATCGTGCGGCACCAGGTGCGCGGAGTCATCGCAGTCGCACTGGTGTATTGTGGCTTCAAATTGAAGAGCAAGATCGAAGAGCGCACCATGACCGCGACTTTTGGCGCCCAGTACGAAGAGTACAGCCGCACCACCGGAGCCATCGTTCCACGCTTGTGGTCATGACCGACGTCACACCTGTGCTAGACTCGCTGCGCCTGTCCTGATTCCATACAAACTAAGGAGCGCATAGATGCTTCGTCGCGCGTGTGCAGTGTTGTTGTTCGCAGCTGCGTGTTGTGTTTCTGTCGGAGCCGTGCAGGGAAGCGGTCAGTCTGCGCTACAGAACTACTTTGTCGGCAAGCAGGTCACGTTGAAGGTAGATATGCCCGGCACTCAAAAGGGTGTTGACCTCCGCATGGACCGCGACGATCCGATGGACTGGAAGCAATATTCCAGCCGGCTGAAGGAATTCGGTCCGGCGATGCGAAGTGGCGACCGCTCCACGATTACGACCCTTATCGTGAAGAAGAACCTGATCGAGGTTCAACTCGATGGCGGCGGCTTCGGAACCTTCTGGGACGACGACGCTACCACCGTTACGCCCTACCACGTGGACAAAAGCAGCTACGAGAAGCAACTGGAACGCGATATACGCGACACCACAGATCCGCAGCGCAAGCGCGACCTGCAGCGCGAACTCGATCGCGTACGCAGAAACCGAGACCGTGAACAAAGGGCCGATGATCGCGCCGCACAAATTGCCAGCCAGCTCAAAACGCAACAGGTGGCAGACAAGCGCATGCGAGGCGGTTCGCGTTTCAATCTTCGATGGGCTGCCGCGGTTCCCGACGACCAGCTCACGCCCGACGCTGTCATGAAGCTGCTGGATGCCTACATCGATTTCGGAGGCTTAGCGCAGGAGAAGGCTATTCTCCAGCCGACAGCGGCCAATCCCGCGGCGCCGAGCGGGCCAACTACTGCGCCGAATACGCCTATGACACAGCTCAAGCGCGGTATGCCAATCGGTGACGTGAGCCAGTTGCTCGGCCTGGGTCGGCAACTGTCGCAGTCAACATCGGAGGAAGGCTTGAGGACGCAGATCTTCGAATATCTGCCAAACGACTACCGGGTGCAGGTGACGTACGTGGACGGCATCGTCGTGCGCTATTCGATCGAGTCGCGATAAGCTCCATCTTCGCTGTATGGTGGCGAAAATGCGACTTGGGAATGGGAGACAGCATAGTTCAACAGACTGGTCAGTACACGTCGTTGCTCCATCTGGATGACGCATTGTCGCATCTTTACGACGACGACATCCTGATGCAGATAAGAATCTCTCCCCGCAACGGCTGCAGTTAGGCCGCACAATTACTGGCCCACAAATGGCGTGTGGACGAAGGCTCTACTTGAGCCTTCATCCGTGACCTTGCTCTAGGGTGCAAAGTACCCCGATATATCCAGCAGTAACTGGGTCAGCGCCGAAGCATACGCATCGATCGAACCGTTCGCTGTGGGCAAGATCGCCATGTTCGACGTGATGCTGCCATCCGGCGCATTCAAGGTTGACACCAGCGGCATTGGCTCTCCGTCCGGCCACAGCGAGAGATATCCAAGCCCGCCCGCCTGCGGTATGGCCGTAGCATTCAAAACGTAAGATCGCGCGACGTTCGGTGGAGCGCACGGGCTACTTACTATGGCCACCGTCTTCTCACCTCTGAATGGCTGTCCGTTGTTGCCACGCGAGTCGAAGGCACGGCACGGGGGAAAGGGATAGAGTGATAGTCCCGTACCGGCCGGCGCAGAAAAATATCCGTTGATGTCGACGATCAGGTCGGTGTTGCCGGAGGGATAGACGGAGAGGTTGCCGTTATTGCCTCCCGGAACGATGGCAGCATTCGCAACTGTCGTTCCCGTGGGATTGTTCAAAGTTGAAACGGTAGGTTGCGGTTCGCCCTGCGGCCAGACAGTCAAATATCCAAGTCTCTCTCCATTGTGCGGCACGACCGTCATGTTGAACGAGTACGCGGTGGGCAGGGTATTTGCCGCGCCCTCTGTGGCCACGACGATGTCGAGCAAACCGTCGCCGTCCAGATCGCCGAGGGCGGACGAGTTGGGGAAGGTGCCCGCATCAACATTCACGGGCGCCAGGAAGGTGCCGTCCCCGATGCCTTCGAAAATGTTGACCTGACCAAAGAAGGTGTTATTCGTCACTACCAGGTCAGAATGGATACTGCTGACATCACCGACCACCACGGACGTCGGCGTTTGGCCTGTACTGTAGTTCACCGGCGACCGGAAAGTAGCGTTGCCATTTCCCAGGAGCACACTAACATTGTTACTGCCGGAATTTGCCACGGCTAAGTCAGCCTTGCCATCGCCGTTGAAATCTCCAACCGCCACGGAACTGGGATTTGTGCCGACGCTGTGGTTCACCGGCGCCTGGAAGGTTCCATTACCATTGCCCAGCAGCACGCTGACTGTATTGCCCACGAAGTTTGCGGTGACCAGATCCAACACGTGATCGCCGTTGAAGTCTCCAACCGCGACGGAATAAGGAACACCCCCGGTGCTGTAATTCACCGCTGCATGGAAAGTGCCGTCACCATTGTTAATGAGTACGCTTACGTTGGATTGGGCATCGTTCGCCGTCACCAAGTCGGGCTTATTGTCGCCGTTGAAGTCGGCGACTGCGACGGACCGCGGGCCTGTTCCCACGGTATAGTTGACCGCCGCTCGGAACGTGCCGTCGCCGTTGCCGAGGAAGACGCTTACGTTGTTGCTGTCGTGGTTAGCGACAACCAGGTCAGCTTTGCCGTCATGATTGAAGTCACCCTGCGCTATGGAGTAGGGTGCATTCCCCGCACCATACTGCACAGGCGCCTGGAAGGTGCCATCGCCATTGCCAAGCAGCACACTGATAGTCGTGTTCTGGTTCGCAGTGGCCAAGTCTGCCTTGCCGTCACCGTTGAAATCTCCCACTACGACTGCCCGATTGTAATCACCGGCGGGATAAGCCACGGCAGGTGAGAAGTCAGCATTCCCGTGCCCGATGATTCCCTGCACGATGTAGAAGAAGGGAACGCAGTCGCTTTGCGAGACGGTGAAATCGCGCTGCACCCCGCCGCTAAGATAGGGCCCTCCAAAGAATCCGTCTGGTCCTCGCGTGTCGATCACGCGACAGGGTGGCAATGGGAAAAATTGCGAAGTGCCATTTGCCGCGCTTTGAAAATAGCCGTCGATATCGACGATCAGGTTCGTGTTGTTGGTCACATAGAAGCTGATCGCGCCATCCGTTCCGGCCGGAACGATTGCGGCATTGGCTTTCGTGCGGCCGTCAGGCGAATTCATCGTGGAGACAACCGGCTGACTCTCTCCCGTTGGCCAAACCGTGAGGTAACGGAGCGGCCCGATCGGAGCGACGGTGATGTTGAGCGAATAAGCCTGAGCGTTCGAAGGAATCCCACAGCCGCCCTGCGAAATCGGGAAGCTCCGTTGTGCCCCACCTAGGAGAGGCGGGCCACCGAATTGACCGTCGGAATTGCGTGTGTCCACTACACGGCACGGCGGCACAGCGACAAATTGCAGCGGCTCTGAGAAGACGGCATTCACCGACTGTGCCTGCGACATCAGGACCTGGCATAATCCAGTGCCGGTGCAGGCGCCGTTCCATCCCGCGAAGACAAAGCCAGCGGCAGGTATGGCGTTCAGCGTAACCTGCGTGGTCGGTGGATAGATGTGGCTGCACACCCCAGGACAATCGATGAAGTTATCGGTGCTGACGACGGTCCCACTGCCGAACGTTGCCGCCGTCAATGTGTTGTACCCAGCGAGAATTGGAGTCAGATTGAAGCTGATGGTCCAGTTAATGTCTTGGTATCCGGCGTAACGACTCGCAGCCATAAAGGGAAAATTGGCGACGGTCAGCGGCCCAACCTGTTGCGGCAGAGGAAACGTGAGTGGCCAGCTATCTGCGGGTGCCGTCGCCCACTCGATGTCCTGCGACTGCTGGGACTCGCAGCCGTAAATGGTGTGGGTTACAAAGTCGTGGGGAATCGGCTGGAACGAAAACGTGCCGCCGGTGGCGTTAACGTAAAGCTCCGAACTGCTGGGATATCCGGTATTGCCGTTCAGGGTATCGGTTGTGAACCACTGTCCTTGCTGGCACGCATTCAACACCTGCGTGGAGTCGGTCACTGACCCGGTATTTTGCAGGTCGGGACCGGCCCATCCCAATTGGTCGCACAATCCATCGATCGCAGTGAGCATGCCGACCGTCGCGCCCGAGGTTTCATCAATGGAGAACATGTTGATTGCGCCATGCGTGACGGTGCCGCTCGACGTCAGCGTGTATGTCCCCTGCCATCCGACGACGGCTTTCCATGCAGCGCAATTCTGCGCCTGCAGAGATGAAACGAGAAGCAACATGGAAGCGATAAGGGCGACCGCAGTGCTCAGGAAGAGCCGGCGAACCATACCGGAGAGCTGTTTCTTCATAAAGTCCCCACTTTCAGCAACGCTGCAGATGCGGGATCGCGTTCAGAACGCCGCGCTGCGAGCGACGACCTGCGAGGCAAGATCAACTAAGGCAAGGGATAATGACCGGCGGAGCCCGGGGGCCGAGGGAACGTACTGCTTAAATAGGCCGCAATCTTATCTCGAAATAGGGCAGAGAGCTACTATCTTTTGTTCAAAAAGTGCTGAGTCCCCCTTCAGCGGGACTGTTCGCCCCGCAGACGCACCCGCAGGTAGAGGTTGGCCCCGAATGGATGCGCGCCGTAATATGGCTGGATCAGCTCCGGCACACTGTAGGTGGTGACGTTGGCTCCCAGCCCGATTTCCGCGTCGTGCCAGGTGCCGAGGTCGCGAGTGTAGCCGGCGGTATACGCGGCCACGTCGAACCATCGATGTCCGGCGGCGAGGAACGCGTCGTCAACGGGAGGATCGGAGGAGAACAGTTCATCGCGTTGTGACCACTCGAAACGTCCCGTAACGAAGTTCTTCTTCTTGAAGGCGAGCACGCCTTCGGCAGTGACGGCGTTCACTGCATATTTAGCAGCCGTCTTGTAGTCCCGTCCCCAGATCAGGCTGAAGGCGTTCAGTCCGCGTGCATACTCGGCGCTGGCGACGGTTCGTTCTTCATTTCCCGGCTCGGCGGCTTCTGGATGATGCAGTTCGCCGGTGCTCACCTCAATCACCCACGACGGAGAGGGCGTGAGAGTAATCCTGGCAGCCCACGAATTCATCGGCCCAAGGTTCATTGTCCAGCGATTCTCGCCGGGCTCCTGCCCGTAGAACCCACTGGCCTCAAGCCGCACCATGCCTTTCTTCGCTCCCACGGCTGCGACGTTGTAAGCGATGTGGGTGGAGTCCTCCCAATGATGTCCGAGCGGCGCCTGTGGCAACTCAGCTGCGCTGGCGCGATGGGGATATGCCGGTGGACCTAAGGCCGGAGCGCCGACCAGTCCGTAGTAGCCGTATCCTATAAAGCTGCCGATAGGCCGCGTGTACTGCGTCGCTAACTCCATCACGAAGTTATGCGGATGCTGTCCGTCGACAATCGGAACACCGTACGCGGTTTCACCGGTCTGGAACAGCTCTGGATATCGCCTGTCCGTGACCGTGGCAGGCTCGAGGCTCAGCATGGTGCGCAGCAGAATGCTGCCTTTGCCCAGCGTGTGGATTGCTCCCAGCATGCCCCAGTTCGTTGACCACAACTTGTCCAACCCCGTCGCCTGTGGAGTGCTTTTGCCCATGGGCGGTCCAGTCTGCTGCGTCTCGACCAGGAAGACCTGCCCCATCCACATCAATGACCAGTCGCCCACGTGTGTCATCACCATCGGCATATTCCAGGCGGTGGGTTGAACGGTCGTCCCGTCTGACTGATGCATAAGAAGGTTGCTCGACGCCGACATGGGCATCGTCTTCTGCATCGACATTTCCATGCCGCTCATGTCCTGTTTGGACGAGGTCTGCGTCTCAGGATGAGGGGCGGGGGCGGCGGTCTGTTGCGCCGTGGCAAACGGAGCTAGAAGGAACAATACGAGCGTGATAAAAAGCGCATGGTTGCGCGACATCGAATTTCTCCGAACGCATCTGGAACTCAGGAGTGGACAACGGGGATTCCAAGCTCAATTCGGCATTGATGCGTTGATCAGATACGGAGAACATTCGCTAGAGGAGGTGGGGAGTGGTGGGTGCTGATGCGTGCCGCAGCTGGATGATCGTCTCTTCCATCGATAGCAGGGATAACGGGCGAGCACTCTGCGACCGCTTGCGATGGAGATTCTAACTTCACCACTTGCGTCGCCAGCGGCACCGGAGCTGTCGAACAGCATACCCGCGTTTGCAGCGGAGCCTGTTTATGCGGGCAACAGCCGTGGCTTTGGGCACTATGGTTCGGGGAACTCGCCTGCTGAGTGGCAGGCAGGCAAAAAACAGGAAGTGCGAATCCGAGAAGCACGAGTACGAGAACCAGATCCGTGCGTGACTTTCGGAGTTTCATATTCGATCTAGGATGCCACATGGACCCTCATGGTGCCAACACGGCAAGGACCAGGATCAACGCAAGTCCTGTGTTGAGGGGGGCACTTCTGGCTTGGGAGAAGGTTAGTCTTTGGTCTTACAACCAGAGTGAGTGTGTGTGCCATCCGATTGGCCGTGCTGTCGTTAGAACGCCGACCTACATCAACGGGAGCTGCTCGGGCACGCCGCAAGTTTCTCAAGCTCTTCCCTGGAGGCTTTCGGGACGAGACCTACGTTGCGTGGGAACGGAGTTACAAGAGCAAGGCCCACGAACACTGGAACGATTCTCTGAATCAGTACGAGTACCGTTCTCTCCTGCGGCGACATCGGTACAGCGAGATCGCGGCCCAAGCCGTGCGAATCGAGTCGCGGACGAACCTCTTGTTTTCTTTCGAGAAAATGGCAATCCGTGATGCCATAGCGACGTCCCGTGGCGCCCGCCTCTTCGCCGAGGGCCTGTACGAGTTCGTGTATCGGGCCGGCGATGCCGAAAAGAAATTCAATCAGTGGTGCGAGACGGTCGCCAGCCTTCCCCGGAAGCAGACAAGGGTGTTAACTTGGCCAGTGGTAACCGTGTTTGGGTTCATCGCGCGCCCGGACATCCACATTTTCTTCAAGCCCAAGGCTACCCGAACTGCTGCTCTCTACTACGGTTACGACTTTGCCTACAGTTCTCATCCCTCATGGACGGGTTACGCCCCGCTTCTTGATTTTGCGGATCATGTGCGTCGTGACCTGGCCGACCTTCGGCCGCGAGACTTGATCGACATTCAATCGTTTATGTGGGTCGTAGGATCCGACGAGTACGCCGGGTAGCAGGGAAGAACGATGCAGGTGCGCGTAATCTACCAGGTGCTATATGCCGTGCCTTCGCTGGACACCTGGTCGCTGCCACTGTGCACGTCGATGATGCCGGGGTCGGTCTGGTCGGGCGACATGATGCTGTCGTCGGTCACCGGTACCCAGCTGTCGCGGGTGTTGGTAAAAGGATCTTTGGGAAGCTGTTTCAGGTACCCGGCTTGTACGAGGTCATCCAGCGACTGGGGAGCTTTTTGCTTGTCGAGAGTGTATTGATCGATGAGCGAGCGCAACGTGTAAAGGTCATCGTGCAGCGCCGTTTCTTTGGCGTGCAGAATTGACGACTGGTAATTCGGGATCGCAAGCGACAGCAGGATGACGATGATGCTGATGACCACCATCAACTCGATCAGCGTGAAGCCGCGCTGTCGTACACGATTTTTGATCTGCGTCACCATGTCTTGTACTTCGTCCCGTCGAGTGCTGTGCCTTCCGATTTACTGTACACATCGAACACGCTTTGCCCGCCCCACGAATCGGAATCAGGATCGTCCTGCATCGAGCGCATTCCCCATTCGTCTTTGCCGGTCATCGGATCTACCGGAATCCGTCGCAGGAAGCGCATCTTCTTGCCGTTGGAATCGACTCCCTTGACCAGCGTGTCGAGGTCCGGGGGATAGCCTTGGCTGTCGACCTTGGTCTGGAACGCGCCTCGATCGGCTGCATCCTTATAGCGGTCAATGGCGTCGCGCAACTCCCACAAGTCACGGCGCAGCTCGCGCTCTTTTGTGCGCTGAATACTGATCCGCACCACGGGCATCGCTACCGCCGTCAGTACCATCAGGATCGTCATAGCGACGATCAACTCCACTATAGTGAAGCCGCGACTGCGAGCGGATCGCGTACGGGGGGAGAGCTGCATACCGGGCTCATCTGTCCCCGGAACAGCTAAGGCGCGGTTGGAATCTCGGGAACGCACTGCGTTTATTTTAAACCTTATCGTGTTGTAGGCTTCTCCGGATGGTTTCACCCCGGAGGCACAGAGTACACGGAGTTCGGTTGAGATGGTTATTGGCGACTCTGAGCAATCAGCTGCGTTCACCACGGAATCGAAAAGCTAACCTGATCCTGAAATTCCGTGCTCTCCGCGCCTCCGCGGTGAACTAGCCCTCTCGGTTAGACGAAATACTCAGTGAACCGTCACGATGGCTTGCGAGCCCGTAGCCGGGGTCGCCTGCATCGCCGAATTGTTCAACACTGCGCGATTAATGGCCAACGTGGACTGTCCCGGAGCACTGGCTTGGAAGGTCAGGGTATACAGCAGGCCGTCGCCAGAGATGCCGCTCACCCCGGGAGGCCGCGACGCCGTGACTTGCAGAATTCCGGCCATATTGTCATCGCGGTTGACCAGCGACACAGCCTGGCCATCCTGGGAGAGCAGAGTTCCGTTGGATACGTTCAGCAGGTGCAGCACGCGCGGGTTGTACATGATCTGCAGCGGTGCGGACGAGACATTCTGTCCGCCTGCCAGATTGATGTTCACGGTGAAGGTCGAGCCCACTACCGGGTCCACGGTCGCCGGATCGAAGCTGACGATCGGACTTCCCACAGGTGCTGACGCCGGTATAGCCTGCGCCGGGCTCTGACCGTGCATGACCGCTCCCTGCGGTTGCGGCGGCTGACCCTGCATGGTCGCGCCCTGAGGCTGACCCTGCGGAACGCCGGGCTGGCCTTGAGGCGATACCGCTTGCGGCGGACGTCCGTTTATCGCTCCCTGCGGAGTTCCGGGTTGCGCCTGTTGCTGCTGCTGTTGTTGTTGGGGCGGCGGCGCATTGTCGCTGCTGCGCAGTTGAATGTTCGTGGCCGTGCCGACGTCGATTGCCTTGGTATTTGACGGGCTCAGGTCCTGCGCACGAACGATATGCGGGATCAGGATGAAGACGATCTCGTTGTCTTTAACTTCTTTTTGCTCTTCGGCGAACAGATATTTGAACAGCGGAATGGAAGCCAGCCCTGGAATACCGGAGAGAGACTTGGTAACTGTGTTTTCGAGAATGCCGCCGAGGATATTGACCTCACCCTCTTTCATGCGGATCTCGTTTTCGATTTTGCGCTGTCCGATGACGGGCTGGTTGATGCCGCCGATGTTCTGGTAGGAGTCCACGGCCGAAATGTCCATCGCCAGCTTCAGCGTGACTTCGTCGAGGCCGTGTACGTGCGGCGTGATGTCGATGTTCACACCCACGTCGATGTAGTTGAACTGGGTGTTGACCAGCGGGTTGATACCCACGCCGCCGATGCCGGGCTGGAACGATCCGGTCGCGACCGGCACACGTTCACCGATCTTCAGCGAAGCCTTCTGCCCGTCGGACGCGCGAATCTCCGGCTGCTGAATGAGCTTGCTGCTGCTGTCGCTCATCAGGAAATTCGCGGTTGCAGAGGGAATGGTGACAGAAAAATTGGTGGCATTGAGATTGCCCAGAGTATTCAGGGTGATCTGTGCGGTGTTGCTGCCGGTGGTAGCTGTAGCTGTGTTTCCCGACGTGCCGGTCACGCTCGTGGTGCTCGACGTCGCGTTGGACTGCTGAAGAGCGACCGACACACTGGTCGGCGGATTGATTCCCAGGTTGCGCAGCTTGTCGCGCGTTACCTGCATGATGGCGACTTCGACCACCACTTCCGGCTTCGACTTGTCGAGGTCCTCGATCAACTTCTGCGCCATCGCGATCTGATCGGGCGTGCCGCGAACCACTATCGCCTGCTGGGAAGGGAACTGCTGCAACCGCTGCGTGTCCAGCAGCGTGCGCAAAATGTTCACCAGGTCCTGGAGTTCGTTAGGCTGCGAAAGATTGTTCAGGTAGAAGGTGCGGATGACGCTCTGTTCCAGTTCCTTGCGCTTGGCTGGAGTGTCGGCGGCAACAAAGATGGTGTTCGGCGTGACCGGACGCCAGAACGTCTTCGACTCCAGCGCCGTAATTTCCAGCGCCTCATGCAAGGTGACGCCGTTCAGATCAACGTGAATGCGGCGGGAGGTGTAGTCAGGGTCGAAGAGCACGTTGATACCCGCCAGACGGCCGATACTTTCATAGACGGTCTTGGAATCCTGGGTCAGGTTCAGCGTGATCGGCGTATTCGAGATGGGCGCGAGTTCGACCGGTCCGGTCGCCTCTTCCATGCGGCGCGTCAAAACCCCTTCGGTTGTCGATGTCGGCGTGGGCGTCGGGTTCATGCTCTGTTTCAGCATGAGCCGGATTTTGTTCGCCATTTGTTGCGCGATGAAGCTGGAAGGATCGATCGCCAGCGCCTGCTCGAAGTCCGTCAGCGCCTCCTGTAACTTTCCGGCATTCATCAACAATTCACCTTGGTGAACATACGACGCCGCTGCCAGAAACCGCACGTATTCGTACGACGAGCGATAGGTCAGGTCGGTCGGCTGAAGCTCGTAGGCCTGATGATAGAAATTGTATGCCGTTATGTAATCCTGACGAGCCTGTGCTTCCACGCCTTTCTGGTAAAGCTGCTTGGCTTGTTTGACATTCGAGGCGAGGGCCGACACCGCTAGCATCAGCAGCAGCGCCAGGACACCGGTAAAACGTTTCATCACGTTCCTTAAACCCAGGGAATTAGGCCGGACCTGTCGACTCTACACGATGAAGAGATATCAGGCTCGGTGATAAGACTTGAATGCGCGTCAAACGTGAGCGCACACGCCCGTCCGTTTACGCATCGCAGTTATGGGCAGATGCACATCGTCGGCGCGATTATAACATTCCGTACTGCGGGAAATCTGCGCGGCAGGTGTACTCGGAAGAACCATGCCGGCGTTGGATGCGATTAAATCTGAGCGGAGTACAATACCGACGTAAGAGCTAGTTCTGAAGAGTTAAGATAACGAGGATTCGGCCCCTCCGGCCTCGAGGCACTTGCGCAAGGTCCTTACACCGGGAGTAGAAATGGGTTCTGTGGGAACAGAAGATTCTTTCGTCGGCAAGCGTGTTGAATTCTCCTCCAGTGTCCGTGGAAATCGACGGAAGCGAGTTAGCCAGCGGCCGGTACTAGTCGTTGCCATTGCGCTGTTTCTGTCGGCGGTCCTGACATCCTGCGGTGGCGGCTTCTTCCTTCATCCAACTCTCAGCACCACGTACATCAATCCCGCTTCGGCCACGCTCGCGACCAGCAAGACAGTCCAGCTGGCGGTACATGGCATGTATTCTGACGGCAGCCAGCAGGAGGTCAACGGAGATTCGGTAACCTGGTCAACCTCGGATCCCGCCATAGCGACTGTCTCTTCGCCCGGTGGCTTGGTGACAGGCGCCTCGGCTGGCACCGCCACCATCACCGCAACGACCACCGCAACCCTTCCCGGCACCGGTTGTGTGGTCACGGTCAGCGTCAGCAACGGAAGCCCGGTCCTCGCCAAGACTTGCTACGGCGCGAGCATTGAGACCCTTACCGCGACGGTCAACGTCAACGTGACGGCGAGTGACGTGAACCGCGCCGTAATTAATACCACCCAAGGGAGCACGTTGTCGCAAAACACGGCGACAATTCCGGCATCGCCGGCAACCCTGCAGTTTTATGCCTACGCCAATGGGGATGCCTCCAACGACCTGACTCAAACAGTGACCTGGACGTCGTCAAACCCGGCGGTGGCGACCATCAGTAACGGATCCTCCAGTGGCAATGGTCTGGCGACCAGTGTGGCTGCGGGCAGCACCAACATCACCGCCAGCACTACCAACAGTGCAGGGCAGGTAGTGAACAGTCAGACCATCGTTTTGACCGTGCAGTAATGCCGCTGTGTCACCGCTCGCTTCACAGCTTGCTGAAAAACTCGGTCCTGAAAAACTCGGTGATGACGAACTTTGAAAGGGCACACCTTCAGGTGTGCCGCCAGAAGCCTTTGTATTTTCGTCTCCGCGAGGCGGACTTCAGTCCGACGAGCCCTCGAATTTTTCAGCAGTCCGTTTAGGCGCTGAGGGAGAGCCTCCTCAGCGGCTGAAGCCGACTTCATCGCTTGCTGTTGCGGCACGCCTGAAGGCGTGCCCTTTCAAACGAGACACCACTCAAACGAGACACCACGCCGAACCCCGCTGCCTTTCAGCCGCGCGATGCTTATCGCGATACGGCTGCGAACAGGTCCGACTTCATGAGCGCATGGAATCGCTGATCGTCGGTGGCAAAGTGCATCTGCACCATGTCTTCGGAGCTATCGACGGTGGTATTCTCCAGCGCCAGCTTCTCGCTGGATGAGCCGCTCATCTTCTTGTACAGGACGCCGGCCTTCATCAGCCCCGAAAGGCTCGCGGCGGTGATGTTGTCAGAAGTCTTCACGGTGACGTCGAAGGTTACACCCTTGGTGAAGTTCATGATGTAGTCGGAACCGAGGAGGCGCTTTTTAACGGCTTCGAAATTGGTAAGCGCGCCGGCCTGGCCCAGCGCCGAGCGGATCATAGCCTGCGTGCCCTTTTGGTCGAGCACGCTCCACACAGGCTCGCTCTCTATGTTGCCGATCAGGTCGCCCAAGGTGTCATTCGAATCCAGCGAAGCGGCACCGTTATCCCGCACGTCGATAGCGCCCTTAATGGCTGCGTTCTCACCAAACAGGATGGTGATGGGATCGAGAAACACGATCTGAAAGCCCGAGCCCACGGGATAGATGTCCGCAAGCAGATATCTCTCCGGCTTGATCTTCCGGGCTTTTGCCTTGGCCAGAAACTCCTTCTGCCGGAACGGGCCTTGCGCGATGCCAACGCCGTAGACAATGTTTTTCGCCCCGCGATAGCTCACAAAGGTGATCTGTTCGGCGTCGCGATCGGGATCGATGCCGACGCTGCGCAGGACCGACTCGAACTGCTTGACGCTGTCTGGGATGACTTGAGCTTTCAGGGCGAGGGCCATGGGCGAATCGCGTAGTTCGCGGTAGTCCACCGAGATGATCTGCTGTACGGCCTGTGGGATCACCGTCCGCGCATTGCTGCTGAGGGGCGCGGCTTCTGCCGGAAAGCAGGACGCAGTGATTAATAAAAGGACGATTCCAAACTGCTTCATAGAGTTCTTGCGGCAAGCTGTGGTGATAACCAATTCGCTGCTCATAGTTGCTGTTGCCTTAGACGGATGAATGACGGCAAGATCAACGCGGGCTAGCTCGTCCTTTTTCAGCACCTCATTTGAGAAAAAGTGAACGAAGCCGATAACGGGACAGCCTCTCAAGAGTCTCTCCTTGAAATGAGAGGGCTCGGTCCTGCGTTTGTTAGAATAACAATTCGTGCCACGATGCGGTCCGTTTAAGTTGGATCGCAAGCGGGAAGGTTCGGCCTCAGCTGCCACAAAGCTTTCTGGCGGAAAGGTTTGCACGGTGGGAGTAAAAATGGGTACAGAAGGAACAGGAAGTTCGTTTGTTGACGGCGGTGGTCAATTCTCTTCCGGTGGAACTGAACATCGGACGATGCGAGTTCGCCGTCTCGCGCTCACGGTAATCGTAAGTCTGTTCCTGATCACGTCCCTGGCGTCCTGCAGCGGCTTCTTCATTAAGCCGTCGATCAGTTCGATATTCATTCAGCCTTCTGCTGCCACGGTCGGCGTTGGCCAGCAGGTTTCCTTGGCTGCCTACGCCACGTACTCTGACGGCACCCAGAATCAGATCAGCGGAAGTTCCGTGGGTTGGACAAGTTCCGCCCCCGACATCGCGACCATCACGTCGCCGGGCGGTCAGGCGACTGGCGTTTCCATCGGCACGGCCACTATGACCGCCAGTTCCCAAGGTATAACCGGAACCGGCACGGTCAACGTGACGCTAAGCAACATCACGAGCGCTGGTCATCAACACCCGCAGGGAAGCACTCAGAGACAGACCGTAGCGACGATCAATGGAACGAACGGTACACTGCCGTTTTACGCCTACGCCAATGGGAGTGCGCAGAACGACGTAACGCAATCAGTCACCTGGACTTCGTCGAACACGGCGTGGCAACCATAGTCAGTGGGGCGACTAGCGGCAACGGAGTGGCGAGCGCTGTAACTGCGGGCACCACCAACATCACAGCCACCATCACCAACACGACTACCGGTCAGCTGGTGAGCAGCCAAACCATTGTGCTGACCGTGACACAATAAGCGCGATCTTCTGGGCGCGAGCTGCTTCAACATGGAATACTGCCAACAGGCATCGACACAGCTCGATGCCTGTTTTCACACTGCCGCAGGCCGTTTTACACTGACCTATGTCCCGACAGACCCAAACCGTACCGGCTAAGAAGCCCGCAGGTCGCCGTGACCCCGTCGCTAGCGGGGATAGGGACGCGACTGTCAACCGGGCGGCGTCCCACAACTACTTTCTGTCGGACAAATTTGAGGCTGGCGTAGCCCTGCGCGGCACGGAAGTAAAGTCGGTGCGTCGTGGGCTCGCGAACTTAAAAGACGCCTACGGGCTGGTCAAAGACGGCGAACTCTGGCTGATCAACGCGCACATCGGGCCCTACGAGCACGGGAACATCTTCAACCACGAGCCGCTCCGCACGCGTAAGTTGCTGGTGCATCGCAATGAACTGGACAGACTCGTCGGCAAAACACGGAATAAAGGGCTGACACTGATTCCCACGCGCATGTACTTTAAAAATGGTCGCGTGAAGGTCGAGATCGCCCTCGCCAAAGGCAAACAGAACTGGGACAAGCGCGAAACCGAGCGCAGGAAGACCGCGGACAAGGAAGCAAAAGAGGCCGTCGCGCGGAGCCGGAAGAGCTGAGTAGCCAGTAGCCAGTTGTCAGTAGCAGCACCGGGTAGCCACTTGCCTGTTGCCGACACCGTTCCACGCCCTCGTTGCACGAGAGCGCCGGAGACGCGAAATAATCTAGCCCAGCACGGAGCCGCAGGCGGAGTGCTGGGTAGTGTGGGAAAAAGATGGAGTCCCTTCAGGGACGACACAGTCCTCGGTTGGGAAGACAATTCAGATGTGAAGAATTTTGTGTGAAAGAACGCCATTATGAAAACGACTCTGAATACCGCACCACCCTCACAGATCGAAACCGAATGCCTCGTTGTTCCCGTGCTCGACACGGCCGAGAACACCAACAATGGCGACAAAGCCAAGCCCCAGCCGCAGGTCCAGACGAACGACAAAGCCGTAGCTGACGCCGCGGCCGACCTGATAGCTTCCGGGGAAGTCACCGGCAAGATGCTGGAGATCACGCTCCTCCACAAGCCGCAGGGTCTCAAGGCGAAGCGTCTGCTCCTCATCGGTGGCGGCGCGGCGAAGAAGTTTACTTCTGCTGAATTGCGCAAACTGGCCGGCGCCGCGGTCCGCAATCTCAAGGCGAAGGACCTCAAGAGCTTTGTCCTGGTCGCACCCGCCGGGGTCGATGAAGCCGCGAAGTCGATTGTCGAAGGCGCCATCGTCGGCAATTTCGACGCCGACTACTATCGCAGCGACCGCAAGGGCCAGAAGATCGACGAGCTCATCATCGTCACACCTAAGGGCGCGAACCAGCGCTCGTGGACCAACGGCATCGAGCTCGGACGGGTTATCGGCGAGTCGCAGAACTTTACCCGCGACCTGGTCAACGAGCCGGGCAATCGCATGACGCCGACGATCATGGCCGATCGCGCGAAGGCCATGTGCGAAGAGACGGGACTGGCTTGCGAAATCTACGGTCCTGACAAGATCAAGGCGCTGAAGATGGGCGCCTTCTGGAGCGTCGCGCAGGGATCGGACGAAGAGCCTCGGCTGATCGTGATGCGCTACGAGCCGGAGAAAGCTCCTAAGAAGCGCGTCCTGGGCTTGGTGGGGAAGGGAATTACCTTCGATAGCGGCGGCATCTCGATCAAGCCCGGCGAGGGCATGGAGAAGATGAAGTACGACATGGCGGGCGGTGCGGCGATGATCGGCGCCATGCGCGCCATCGCGCTGCTGAAGCCAAACCTTCGCGTGATCGGCATCGTCTGCGCGTCGGAGAACATGCCGTCGGGCAAGGCGCAGAAGCCGGGCGACGTTCAGATTGCGATGTCGGGCAAGTCCATCGAGATCATCAATACCGACGCCGAAGGCCGCCTGGTGCTGGCCGACGGTTTGCACTACGCCAAGGAACTCGGCGCAACCCACCTGATCGACGCGGCTACGCTGACCGGTGCGGTTGTCGTCGCGCTGGGCATGGTCAATGTCGGCGTCTTCGCCAACGATGACGACTTCTACAACCGCTTCAATCAGTCGCTGTCGAGATCGGGCGAGAAGATGTGGCGTATGCCGGTCGACGACGAATACCGCGAGATGATCAAGTCGAATATTGCCGACATTGTTAACAGCGCCGGACGCTGGGGCGGCGCCGTCACGGCTGCGATGTTCCTGAAAGAGTTCGTCGGCGACACCCCGTGGATGCACCTCGACATCGCCGGCATGGCGTGGATGGAAGAGAACAAGCCGTGGATTGCCAAGGGGCCGTCCGGAATCGCAGTGCGCTCGATCGTGGAGTTCGCGCGCGACTTCGCTGGGGGCCGCTAGCGGCTCCAAGTCGTTCAGCAAAGCCTGGATCCAACTGAAGCTCAGATGCCCTGTTCCAGCCGTTATTGTTGGCTGAGGCAGGGCATTCTTCTTGTACTATCGTCTGCACTCATGAACGATCATCAGGAGCGCCAACGCCTCGCCGAACAGTACCGCGGCATGTCGGATGAGGAATTGCTGCTGATTGCCCACGACAACTCCGACCTCACGGAGGATGCAGGGGAAATCCTTCGAAGTGAACTGAGTCGACGTCAACTGAAGCTCGAGGTTGAGGACAATCGCGCCGCTGCCGTGCCGGGATGGGAAGAGCTCGTCGTGGTGAAACAGTTTCGAGATCTACCTGAGGCCCTGCTGGCCAAAGGTTCTCTGGAGTCTGCCGGCATCGAATGCTTCATGGGCGACGACAACATGGTCCGGATGGATTGGTTCATCTCCAACCTGGTCGGCGGAGCGAAACTCTGCGTGCGTCCGGAAGACGCTGACGCGGCGGTTGAACTGCTGGAACAACCCATCCCAGCAGATTTCGACGTCGAGGGCGTTGGAAACTACGAACAGCCATCATGCCCTCGCTGCCAATCATTTGACGTTTCTTACGAAACCTTGAACAAGCCGGTTGCGTACACGTCAGCATGGATAGGCGTGCCGATACCCGTGCCGCGCAGACGATGGAAATGCAGTTCCTGCGGAGAACAGTGGAAGGACGACGAAGCTGCCGCGTCCGGCGAGTAACGAAAGCTGCTAAAATAAATCTGCTACCAGGCCAGTGGAACGACGCGTATACGCGTCACCTCTACCCACTCCGCGCAAACCGGCGCGAAGCGGGGACCCGTTGCAGTCGAAGCCGCTCTCAATGAGCGTGGGCTCAAGACATGTGCAACTCGCGTTCGCACACCCATCCGCTTCGATCTCATACGTTTACTAAAGCCAGGGAGACATTGACCGCAGCAGGCTGCGGGAAAGAACTGTTCAGGAGAAGAAATGGCCAAGATCGCAAAGACCGCAGACCGCAAGAAGGTAATGGACACCACCAAGAGCACCGATTGCCCGAAGTGCGGCAAGCCCACTCGCGTCGTCAAGCGTGTGAAAGACCGCGAGCGCGACATCCCGGGCGGCATGTATATCTCGTGCTCGGCGTGTGAGTTCTACGAGAAGCTGTAAACGTATACAGAAAGAATTGTCATTGCCGAGCAAAGGAGTTTAGCCGGAGTGGACGGATCTGCGGGTCCTTCGCAGTTGATACAACGGATAGGACCTGCAGATCCCTCGGCTAAGTTACTAGGCTGTGTCTCTCTACTTCGCTTGGGACGTCAATTCAGCAAGGGATCAGCGCCCGCTCAATCTCTCCTCTGATCTCCGCCTCAATCTGCTTCTTCCACCCGTCATCCCACAGATTGCGCTTGCGCATGTAGTGTTCCATGTAGGCAAGCGGATCCTGTCCCGAATCCATGCGGCAATCGATGAGCGTTGGCCCCGAGCCACTCCGTGCGCGATGAATTGATTCCTGCGCTGCTCGCCAGACCGCGACCACGTCCGCCCCATCGACAATGATTCCGGGATAGCCATAATCGCGCGCCATGAAACTGAATGCTTCCAGGTGGGGCGCGTGATCGGATGGCGAACGCTGCTCCGCGACACCGTTCTGAATGACGAAAAGAATCGGCAGCTTGTGCACTCCCGCGAACTTCAGCGCCTCGTGCCAGGTTTCCAGCGCAGGACGCTCCTCGGCGCAGAACGCGACCACTACGTGTCTCTGGTTCGCCAGTCGATGCGCTAAGGCTATGCCGGTCGCGAGATTGAAAGGGTCCTGCGTAAGCGAGGCCCGGGTCACTGACTGGGCGGGAGTACAGTCGGTGGCGGCCAGAATAGAATCAATCGGCACTCCGCGCGCGACCAGAGCGCTCAGGTTACCATCTGCGGCGGTAATGGTGTCTTCCGCAGTCAGTTCGGCCGTCGGCGCGACGGCAATGGCCTCATGACCTATCGCAATCTGATAGTTGCGCAGCGGCATCTCTTGCGCTTGCTCCTGCACCAGGCGGCAGCGTAGCAGCGACGTGTACAGGCGGCGCAGGGTGTCTTGCGTGGACGGATTCGAACCGTTGCTGCCGGCAGCCTTCGTTTGGCTCGCGTCCTGAGTTTTTACTGCAGTTTTCTTGCGTGAAACTTCCGCCGAGTGTTTTCTGCTCTTCGTTACCATTCACCTTGTCCCCGGAAAGTCGTCATTGTATCGCACGCGCACGCCGCGCCTCCGAGCAGCAAAACTTTGCACTCTTCTTTACGGGTGCATGAATAGTTTTCAACACAAATGTGAATAACCTTGTGGAAAAGCCCGCATCTTACCCCCTAAGTTGCAGCGATTCAAAAATTCTCACCTGAATGCACCGAAGTGAGTGCGAATGCTTACGCCATATCAACCAGAGACTGAAGAGTGCCATCGAAATCGCATCTCGCAACCGGCGTGCTAGTCTGGCGCAGTGAAGATTCGCCTCGACAAACTGATGGTCGAACGCGGATTGGTTCCGTCGCGCGAGCGTGCGCAGGCACTGATTCTTGCCGGCCGGGTGCTGGTCGACGAACAGAAACTCGAGAAGGCCGGAGCGAACGTCCCCGACGACGTTCCCATCCGCATCCTGGGTGACGACCTTCCCTATGTCAGTCGTGGCGGCCTGAAATTGGCGCGCGCGCTCGAATATTGGCAGATCGACGTCGCCGGCAAAACCTGTCTCGACATCGGCGCCTCAACCGGCGGCTTCACCGACTGCATGCTGCAAGCCGGAGCCGCGCGCGTCATCGCTGTAGATACCGGTTATGGCCAGATGGACGCCCGCCTCCGCTCCGATCCCCGTGTGCGCTTACTGGAGAAGACCAACGCGCGCTACCTGACGGCGGTGTCGCTTTGGGGCAGCGAAGAACCGGCCTCGATTGCCCTCATCGTCATGGATGTGTCGTTTATTTCCGCGACACTTGTTCTGCCATCCGTGATCGCCAGTGTACGGCGGTCGTCGTCCAGGTTCGAACTCGTGCTCCTGGTCAAGCCGCAGTTCGAGGTTGGACGCGAACAGGTCGGTAAGGGCGGGATCGTGCGCGATCCCGAAGCGCAGCAGTCGGCCGTACGGAAGGTCAGAGGCGCAGTCGAAGAAGCAGGCGGCGCAGAAATCGACGTCATCGAATCGCCCATACTCGGCACCGAAGGCAACCGCGAATTCCTGCTGCATGCCCGGTTCTGATCGTCCACGCGCTACACTGTGTGGGCAATTGCGAACAGTACGTTCACCATGTAGGCACGAAGTACAAGGAGAATGATGGGAGTTGTCAGTAACCTCCGTGCTCTCCGTGCCTCCGTGGTGAAGAGACTTTTCGTACGTAGACACTCATGAAATCAGCCGCCATCATCTCCAAGCCGTCCAAGCCCGAACTCGCGACCTTATTGCCTGAGATTCTGACCTGGTTCCGTAACCATGGCTACAAGGTTTATCTCGACCAGGAAACCGCGATGTACATCGGTGGCGAAGAGGTCGTCAGCCGCAGAAACATGGCGGAAAAGCACCCCGATTTCGCTCTTGTCCTGGGAGGCGATGGCACGCTGCTTTCGGCGGCACGCGCCATTGCGCACGAAGGCGTGCCCATTCTCGCCGTGAATCTCGGTTCGCTGGGATTTCTGACCGAGGTGCCGATCAACGAGATGTTTCCGACGCTCGATGCGGTCGAAGCGGGCAGCTGCCCCATCGAAGAGCGCTCCGTGCTCGACGCCACCGTCTTCCGCGGCAGCGAACAGCTGGCGCATCATTTCGCGCTGAACGACGTGGTGGTGAACAAGAGCGCGATCTCGCGCCTGGTTGATTTTGACCTGGTGATTGATGGTGCGTTTGTCTTCCACTACAAGGCTGACGGCGTCATCATCGCCACTCCAACCGGATCGACGGCTTATTCGCTGGCCGCCGGCGGTCCGGTTCTCATGCCCACCGTTTCATCTTTCGTAGTAACGCCGGTTTGCCCGCACGCGCTCACCCATCGGCCGCTGGTGGTCAACGACCGGGCTCAAATCGAATTGCATGTGGAAACCGGTGCCGAGGAGGCCTATCTCAGCGTCGATGGCCAGGTGGGCATGCCGCTGCAGCAGGGGGATCGAGTCATGTGCCACAAGGCTGAGCACACGGTGAAGCTTATGCGCGTCAGGCGCACGTTCTTTGATGTTCTGCGGAACAAGTTGAAGTGGGGACAGCGGTAGGGCAAGGGGAGTCGAGAAATCGATCGACAACTCACCACAGAGGCACCGAGGTATCGAAGATTGTGCGTTGTTCTTTGAGCGATCCGTCGCATGCCAGTTGTGCTAAGGAAACGCCGAGGTTTCGCCAAAAGGATGGTCCGGCACGCCAGAGTCGAGAAGCGCTGTCCCTCTCTGAGCCTCTGTGTCTCTGTGGTGAACTGTCCCTGCTTGATCTGATGGCTCCAGTGTCGCAGCTCGCGAAACGTGGATCTACACCGGCCAAGTTCAAAACTTACGCCTGACAAACTCGCGGCCCTTACCGCCAGAGCCATCCACACATACAGCGCAGGATATCCCACGCATGATTCTTATGAAGTTCGCGTTTGCAAATCGGACAATGACGTTGCCACATAACCACCTCACCCGAAGCTGGAAATCAGTCTCGATCCAACGGATCGATTACTAAATGCAGAGTAGCGCTGCCCGGTCGCGCAAACATCCCCAGCAGGTAGCATCGCCGTGGTACGAAGGCAGCATCCGCTAACGTCGTAGGGCGTCACGAAATTTAGGAAACGCATGCCCCAGGTCTCGCGGCTTTCGAGACCTGGCCGAGGCGGCACACTGCATCACCGGACCTAACCAAAGTCGCCGTGTTACTGTGACGTATCCCCTGCTTGCTTCGGAGAGCACCGATGCCGACCCCCGCCTACTTCCGTCCGGAATTGTTCGAGTTTCTGCGGCGGCTGAAGAAGAACAACAAGCGAGAGTGGTTCAATCGCAACAAGGCTTTGTATCAGCAGCACGTCGTCGAGTCGGCATTGCTGTTCATCACGGAGTTTTCCGCTGACTTGGCGAAGCTCAGCCCGCACTTTGTGGCCGACCCACGTCCCACGCGAGGCTCGCTGTTTCGCATCTATCGCGACACGCGCTTCTCGCACGACAAGAAACCATACAAGACGCATGTCGGGATTCACTTCCACCACTCCGCCGGAAAGGATGCGCACGCACCGGTGTTCTACCTCCACCTGGAACCGGAAGGCTGCTTTGCCGCGGCGGGAATCTGGCATCCCGACAACGTTGCGCTGACGAAAGTGCGCTCGGCCATCGTGAAGGACCCGACGCGCTGGGCGACAGTCCGCAAGAAGATTGAGCTGGAAGGTGACAGCCTGGCACGACCGCCGCGTGGCTTCGACCCTAAGCATCGGTTTATTGACGATCTCAAGATGAAAGATTTCATCACTTCGATTGCGTTCACCGATCAGCAGGTCTGCAACGCAAAATTCCAGCGCGAGTTTGTCGGAGCATGCCGCAGCATGTCGCCGCTGGTGGAGTTCACAACTAAGGCGCTCGGGTTTAAGTACTGACGGGTAAGATATGCAACGAGTCCTTCTCTCCTGGAGCAGCGGCAAAGACAGCGCCTGGACGCTCCACATGTTGCGCCAGCGCGACGACATCGAGTTAGTTGGCCTGCTGACCACCCTGAACCAAAACTTCGATCGCGTGGCCATGCACGGTACCCGGCGTTCGGTTCTGGAGGCGCAAGCCACTGCCGCGGGCCTGCCTCTCTGGGACATTCCGCTGCCGTGGCCGTGCTCGAATGAAGACTACGAGCGGAGTATGCGCGCAGCGTGCGACCGGGCGGTCAGTGAAAAAGTCGATGCCATTGCATTCGGCGACCTGTTCCTAGAAGACGTCCGAGCCTATCGAGAGACACAGTTGCAGCCGACTGGTCTTAAGCCAATGTTCCCCTTGTGGCAGCTTCCCACGACAGAACTGGCGCGCGACATGATCGCTGGCGGCCTGCGCGCGAAGCTGACCTGCGTCGACACGAAGCAGCTCCCGGCGGAGTTCGTTGGTCGGGACTACGATCTCGCATTGCTGAGCGACATGCCGCTTGGAGTCGATCCCTGCGGCGAGCGCGGCGAGTTCCACACCTGCGTCTACGCCGGCCCGATGTTTCACGGTCCGATCGCGCTCGAGCCGGGAGAAATCGTCATGCGAGACCAATTCGCCTACGCCGACTTCGTCGTCAAAGCGGAATAACACACGATGCTCGACAAAGAAATGTTGTCCTCGATCGCACGGCAGATGATGTCCGGCTCAGCCGTCGAGGTAAATGGCAAACAGCTACCGGTAAAACGCACTAGCGCCAGTCGCTTCCGTACGGTCGCCTTCGAGCTCGACGGCCGCAAGTACCAGGCGATTGAGCAGAATCCCGAAAAGCCCAGCCGCTGGGGGCAGCTCGCCGCCAAAGGGCATCAGGTCGTGCAGTTCAAGGATGCCGAGAGCAACAGGTTCATCGGTGTCGCAGTCGATGGGAAGGTCAAGCTTTACGGCCAGATGCACCATCGTGAGACCGGCGAAGGTGACCGCTAGCTGAGTTTCAGGGTTACAGGCGCGGCGCGAAGGCCGCGCCGTAGGTTATTCGCCGGCAGACTTCACCGCTTCCTGCAGCCAGAAGCGCGCTTCATATTCGCACTTCTTGCAGCAGAAGGTGTGTCCACTACGAGCCCGGCTCGCGCTTGTCAGGTATTGGGAATAACACCAGAGGCAAACACTCGTGGAAGTGGCTGCGTCAGATCGATTTGGTTGCATGGGCTCTCCCAGTGGATTGCGAGAATAGGACAATCCGGGAACAAAGGCAATGCACAAATCAGGGGATTTTCCAGCTTAAGGTTGTTCAGGAAGGAACGGGGAGGATGGAACTACACTTGCTCCGGACCGAGCAGGTCCTTCATCGTCTCGCGCCGTCGAATCAGCTTCACGCGCATGCCGTCGACCAGCACTTCCGCCGCTCGCGGCCGCGAATTGTAATTCGACGCCAGCGACGTGCCATATGCACCGGCATCCAGGATCGCCACCAGATCTCCCTCAGCCAATCCGGGGATCTTACGGTGGTGTGCGAAGAAATCTCCACTCTCACAGACCGGGCCGACAATATCGGCGGGTTCCGCATCGTCGACGCTGAAGGGTCCCGGTACAACCGGCACAATCTCGTGATAGGCGTCATAAAGGGATGGCCGGATCAGGTCATTCATGCCGGCGTCGACAACGACGAATTCCTTGCCGTCATTCCGCTTGCGATAGATCACCCGCGTCAGCAGCACACCCGCCGTGGCGATGATCGCGCGTCCCGGCTCCAGCAGCAGATGTAATCCCATCCCTTTGAGCGGTGCACGCAGCGCCTTGGCGTATTGCTGCACCTCGCGCTTGAAATCGACGCTCGCCGGATCTTCGTATGAGATGCCCAGCCCACCGCCAGCATCGACGTAGCGAATATCAAAGCGCTCCGCCCTTAACGAGCGCACCAGCGAGGTGACGCGTTCCATCGCTTCTTGAAATGGATTGGCGTCGGTGATCTGCGAGCCGATGTGTACGCTGACGCCGCGTGGCTGCAGATAATCCTGCTCCGCACCCCGTCGATAAAGCTCAGGAGCATCGCGCCACGGCACTCCGAACTTGTGTTCGTGCAGGCCGGTGGAAATGTACGGATGCGTGTTAGCCGCGACATCGGGATTTACCCGGACCGCGAAGTTGGCCTTCTTGCGCAAATGCGCGGCACGTGCCGCCAGCAAGTCCAGTTCGCTCGAGCTTTCGACGTTGAACAACTGTATCCCGGCCGCGAGCGCCGCGTCCATTTCCTCGGCCTGCTTACCGACGCCGGAGAATACGACCTTGCTGGTCGCTTTCTTCGCGGCCGACTGCACACGATATAACTCGCCGCCGGAGACGATGTCGAATCCCGATCCCATTTTCGCCAGCAGCTTCAGAATCGACAGATTCGAGTTTGCCTTCACCGAATAGCAGATGGTGTGCTCGCATCCGCGAAACGCGCTTTCAAAAAGCTGGTATCGCTCGCGAACGGTCGTGGCTGAATAGACGTACAGCGGGGTGCCGAAGCGGTCTGCCAGTCGTGACAAGGGCACCTTGTCCGCGTGTAGCTCCCGATCGGATCGGCCAAGCGGACCTTTCGTGCGCGCATACACGAAGCCCGGCGGACGCTGCTGCGGTTCGTTGCGCGTCACTTCTTCGAGGTAGGTCCTTTCACCTTGAGCACGACGATGGTCTGATCATCGAACGCTTCCACACCTACAGCGTGGCTGGAAACGGCATTGAAGATGGCGTCCGCCAGCTCTTCCGCGCTTGAGTTGCACTTCCTCACAAGAATGTCTTCCAGCCGATGCCGTCCGAACATCTGCCCCTTCGAACTGGTTGCGTCGAGGATGCCGTCGCTGAACAGGACGAACACATCGCCCTTTTTGCACTGAACGGTTAGCTCATCGTAGGTGGCGTTCGGAAACAATCCGACGGGGAGCCCGGTTACCTGAATCTCTTCGGCTTTGCCGCCTCGGCAGTGGATCGGGCGCGGGAGCCCTGAGTTGGCAAGCTGCAGCGTGAGCTCGTTGTCGTCCCAGATGGCATAGATCATCGAGACGTACTGGCCTTCGATCGGGCGCTCCGACAGCGATAAATTGATTGCCTCAAGCATGTGCGCGGCCGTCGGCTCTTCTGCAGCATGGGAGCGCGCGATTCCGCTGACCAGCGCGGCGTAAATCGCAGCCGGAGCGCCCTTGCCGCTGACATCGCCGACCGCAATGGCTGTCACCCCGTGTCCGCTGTATTTCAGGAAGTCGTAGAGGTCGCCGCCAATCTGGCGGGCCGGAGCAAAGCGCGACGCCACTTCGGCATACTTGAACACCGGCAGTTTTTGCGGCAGCAGCCGAAACTGCAACTCGCGCGCCAGCGCCAGGTCCTGCTCCAGCCGCTTTTCCTGGCGGGCGATGCGCTCATACAGAGTCGCATTCTCGATGGAGATCGCCACCTGCGCTGCCAAAGTCGTCATCGTGCGGACGTGGTCTTCGGTGAAGTAGCCGCGGCGCGTGTGCTCGATGTCGAGCACGCCGATAACCTTGTCCTTGTAAATGAGTGGAATGCAGAGCTCCGAACGCGTCTCAGGGTTCGCCTCGATATAGCGCGGGTCTTTGCTGACGTCGGGAACCAGCACCGGCTCTCCATGTTGCGCCGCATACCCGACCAAACCCACACCTAGGGGAATCTCATGTTTCAGCTGCACGCTTTCTTTGAAGCGCAGCGAGAAGCGATGTTGCAGCACGCTACCGCTCGGATCGAGCAGCAGGATGGAGAACATCTGGTAATCGATGATGCGCGTCACCAGGTCGGCAATGCGCTTGAATAGCTGATCAAGGTTCAGGATCGACGTAAGCTCGCGCGAAATCTCCGTCAGCAGTGTGAGCTGCCGCGCCTGCCGCGCCACCCGCGTGTACAGCCGTGCATTCTCGATGCCCACTGCGATGCGCGAGGCAAATAATGTCAGCAGCCGCTTGTGCTCTTCGCTGAAGGCGTTGGGTTGTGCCGCCTCGACGTCGATGACTCCGATGACCTTGTTCTTGGCGATGAGCGGTACCGCCAGCTCCGAACGCGCGCCCGGCGCGGAGTTGATGAAGTTCTGCTCGGCGGCCACATCGTTCACCAGCACAGGTTCGCGTAAATCGACGGCGCGTCCGGTAACGCCCTCGCCGACCTTGATGCGGATACGCTCGGCTACTTCCGGCGGATGGCCCACCTGAAACCGAATGCGCAGTTCCTGTGTCTTCTCGTTCAGCAGCAGGATGGCGAAAATTTCGTAGTCGATGAAGCGCTTGAGCATCTCCGCCACGCGCTGCAGCAGAGTATTCAGGTCGAGCGTGGTATTGACCGCGTCGGCTACCTCAAGCAGGTAGGAGTCGATCGTCGCTGAGACTAAAGGCTCTTTGGTAGCAGATGACATCACGCGGCTCTTGAATTCATGATAGCAGCCACGCTGGCGGGAACCGGTATGGAACGTTGTGCAAGACCGGCGTCAAATTCGCGATTTGCCACCCTCTCGCGCCACCTACTAGAATTCTTGCCTGCCAGGGAGGTGTACGGTGCCGTTGCCGGAGTTCAAGCAACTCGTCGATGAAGCCAAATCGCAGATCCGGGAGATCACGGCCAACGAGTTGCAACACATGCAACAGTCGGGCGAAGATTTCACCCTCATCGATGTTCGCGAACGCGACGAGCAGGAGAAGGGAAGCATCCCGGGTGCGGTGGGCCTGCCGCGCGGCGTTCTGGAAGTGAACATCGATCAGGTCACGACCGATAAGGACCGCAACATCGTACTGTATTGCGGCGGAGGCAGCCGTTCGGCGCTGGCGGCGCTGAACCTGCAGAAGATGGGGTTCCGCAAGGTGAAGTCGCTGGCCGGAGGATATCGCGGCTGGCGCGAGGCGCAAACCCGTTAACGCGTCTGCCACTCTAACTACGTATATAAGTTTGTAAGAGGCAATTATGAATCTGCAAGGAAACCGGCTGACGTGGCTAGGTCACGCCACGTTTCGCATCGAAACGAAAGACGGCGTTGTGCTCTATATCGATCCATGGCTGGGGAATCCGCTGTGTCCCGAGAACGAGAAAGAACCGAAGAAGTGCGACGTGATGCTGTGCACCCATGGGCACTTCGATCACATCGCTGACGCCGTCAAGCTGGCTAAGAAACACAACCCGAAAATCGTTGGCATCTTCGAGCTCTGCACCTGGCTGGAGAAGAAGGGCGCCAAGCAAGTTTCGCCCATGAATAAAGGCGGCACACAGGAAGTCGCGGGCGTGAAGGTGACCATGGTGAATGCCGTCCACTCGTGCGGCATTACCGATGACGACGGCAGCATCGTCTATGGCGGCGAGGCCTGCGGCTATGTGCTCGAATTGCCCGGAGGAGTGAAGCTCTACCACGCGGGAGACACCGCGGTGTTTGGCGACATGCAGATTATCCGCGAGCTGTACGCGCCTGAGATCGCCCTTCTGCCGATAGGCGATCACTTCACCATGAGTCCACGTGAGGCTGCGTATGCATGCTCACTGCTGCGTCCGAAGACGGTGATCCCGATGCACTTTGGAACGTTCCCTATGCTCACCGGCAAGCCGGCAGAACTGGCGAAGCTGCTGGGCAAAGACGGCCCGCAGGTGCACGAGATGCGGCCGGGAGAAACGATATAGAACCGCACTTAGCATTTGGCACTTGGCACTTGGCCAAGCACATCGCCACAACGGAACTGCTCTTGCTAATTGCTAATTACTAATTACTAATTGCTGCTTTTCTTATGCCCAATATCACGTACGAACCTCTTGAAAATTACCTCTACGCCATGCTGCCGCCCAGCGATCCCACACTTCAGGAGATGGAGCGCCAGGCGAAAGAGCGCGACATCCCGATCGTCGGACCGGCCGTGGCTCGCCTCTTCTATCAGTATGCGCGGCTGATTAACGCTAAGACCGTCTTCGAGATGGGCTCGGCTATCGGCTACTCCACTATCTGGTGGGCGAACGCTGTCGGCGAAGGCGGCAAGGTGCACTACACCGACGGCAGCCGCAAAAATGCCGACGAAGCCCGTAGCTACTTCAAGCAGGCTGGCGTTGCCGATCGCATTGAAGTGCACACCGGTGACGCGCTGGAGCTGCTGTCGGAGCGCAAAGAGCAGTTCGATATTCTCTTCTGCGACATCGATAAGCACGACTATCCGCGCGCTTTCGCCATGGCCGCGCCACGCGTCCGCAAGGGCGGTCTGTTCATCACCGACAACACGCTGTGGAGCGGCGCGGTAGCCTATGCCGCAGGTAATCCTGATCTTCCTCGGCCGCAGCCCGACAAGTACACGGAAGGCGTGGTGGAACTGAATCGCCTGCTCTATTCCTCGCCTGACTGGTATACGACGATAGTTCCGCTGCGCGACGGAGTGACAGTGGCGATGCGGCTTTAATTATTTCAGGAATTTGAAGGTAGAAAGCGGAAGGTCAATCGCTTTCTTCACAGGACCTTTGTCGAAGTTTTTCGTCGGTGGATCAGTGTCCTGTCCGTCGATTCCGGTGATGATGCTGTCCAGTTCGTAACATCGCCCCCGGTGCAGAGTTCGATACGCGTGACCGTCAGTCCAGTGACCCGCCGCAGCGCCATCGATCTCTGTAACGCGGAAGTCCGCGCCGTTTATCTTCTTCTTCACAGGCCAGTCTCCCGAACTGCCGTGCCATGCTGCGTTCAGACAGGCGGCCTCATTTTTCGCAGGTCCTAAATCGAGGACACTGAACGCCGCGCCGTCAAAGGTCGTGTTCTTGTCAGCCGGTCCGGGTTTGACGGCGAGGCAGGCAATGATACCCGTGGAGTCCTGGCTGGGGCAGATCGGCATGTACGCCAGGCATGCATCCGGCTTCCAAGACCCTTCTTCTTTCGGAGGCTGCTGGCAGAGCACAAGCGCGTCGGAATACTGGAAACTCAAAGAGCCGTCTGGACTGCGATAGGTGTGAAGTGCAGGAGTGCCGGGTTGCTGCGCCCGGAGTAAAGCGCCGCTCGAAAATAGAATTAGCAACAACGCGATACCGTACCGCCGCTTCAGCATCAGTTTCGCCGCGCTTATTCTAGCGCCGCTCTCGACCGCAAGCCACGACTATAATTGGCGGTTTATGAATGGCTACAAAACTGACATCCTTGCCATCGCCGCCCATCGCGACGACATCGAGCAGACCTGCGGTGGCACGCTGCTAAAGATGGCCGAACGCGGATACCAAACGGCTGTTCTCGACCTGACGCAGGGCGAGATGGGTACACGCGGCACCGTGGATGACCGTGCCCGTGAGGCCGAGGACGCTGCACGCCTCCTGAAGGTCGGCTGGCGGCAGGCACTCGACATCCCCGACGGCCGCGTGGAGAACACCTACGAGAACAAGCTGAAGGTCGCGCGCGTCATTCGCCAACTGCGCCCGCGCGTTCTGATCCTGCCGTATTGGCAAGCGCGTCATCCCGATCATGCCACCGCCGGCGTGCTCGGTTATGAAGCGACGTTCCTCTCGGGATTGAAGAAGCTCGATCTCGGCGCACCGCCGCATAGGCCCTTCAAGATCCTCTACGCCTCGCTCTATGCCGACGTGAGGCCGACCTTCGTCGTCGATATTTCCGTGCAATTCGAATCCCGCTTCGCCTCCCTGATGGCCTACAAATCGCAATATCAAGACCAGGAAGCGGGCAGTGGCTTGTTCCCCAAGCAAGCCGAGATCCGAGAGCGCATCGCCGCCATGGCCGGCTACTACGGCTTGCTCGCCGGAGTGCAGTACGCGGAACCCTTCGTGCAGAAGGAGGTCGGTCTGGTGGACGACCTGCTAATGGTGCCGGTGCAGTCAATCTAGAAAAAGTGATATCATGATATCACCGAGGTGCGAGGTATGGCTCAATTGGTGGTCCGCAACATCGAGGAGAAGGTAAAACAGCGACTCCAACGACGTGCCGCTCGCAATGGTCGCAGTATGGAAGAGGAGGTCAGGGAGATACTTCGCAGTGCGGCCGCTGAAAAATCACCTCCGAGTGTCGGGCTCGGCACACTCATCAGTTCTTTGTTCGAGGGTACTGGTCTCGGATATGAGATTCCCGAGCTGCGGGGCTTCAGCATCGAACCGCCCGAGTTCGGCCGATGATTGTGCTTGACAGCAACGTGCTGTCAGCCGTCATGCGAGATCCACCGGACGACAGGGTTAAGGAATGGTTGGATCGGCAGCCGACTGCGTCTTTATGGACCACGTCTATCAACGTGCTTGAACTTTACTTTGGAATTGAGCTGTTGGCACAGGGTAAACAACGTCGCAGGCTAGCTCAGATACTTGCTGTTGTGCTGCAGAAACTTGAGGATAGAATTGCACCCCTGGATTCGGAAGCGGCAAGGTTTGCGGCTGAATTGATGGCTGTGCGTCAGAAACAAGGACGTCCGCGAGACATACGAGACAGCATGATTGCAGGCATCGTAATTGCGCGGAAGGCTACTCTGGCGACTCGCAACGTCACGCATTTCGATGACGCAGACATTCCGCTGGTAAATCCCTGGGATTTGTGAGATCGGGCGGACAGCACCAAGCTGGTTCGACGAACTACTTCTTCCTCTCCACCAAAAACTGCGCAATCTCCCGCATCGCCGCCGCGCTTTCGCCGAAGCTGTCCAGTGCGGCTGACGCCTTGGCCGTGAGTTCATCGGCCTTCTTCAGTGAAGCCTCAATGCCAAACAACGCCGGATAAGTCGCCTTCTCCGTTGCCGTGTCTTTACCAGCCGTTTTGCCTAACTGCTCCGAGGTCTGCGTGACGTCGAGCACGTCATCGACAATCTGGAACGCCAGCCCTATGTTCATGCCGAACTCGCGGAGTTTAGCGACCTGCTCGGCTGTCCCTCCGCCGTACATCCCGCCGGTGACCACGCTGGCGGTCAGCAGAGCGCCTGTCTTCGAGCGATGGATGTATTCCAGAGTCTGGGCGTCGGGATGCTTGTGCTCCGCCTCCAGGTCCATCACCTGGCCGCCAATCATGCCATCCACAGTGCCGGTTGCATGGGCGATCTCGGCGATGATGGCGACGCGAGCGTCCGCCGGGCACTGCATTTTTGCCAGCACCTCGTAAGCATAGGTCTGGAGCCCATCTCCCGCCAGGATCGCCGTCGCCTCGCCGAAAGCCTTGTGGCACGTCGGACGCCCGCGGCGAAGGTCATCATTGTCCAGCGCAGGCAGATCATCGTGAATCAGCGAATAGGTGTGCAGCATTTCCAGGGCGGCACCCAATTCTTCCACGCCGACCGGCACACAGCCTTCCACCATCTGCGCCGCTTCCATGCAAAGTATCGGCCGCAGGCGCTTGCCGCCGGCAAACACGCTGTGCCGCATGGCCTGATGAATGGACGATGGATATTGCGCAGCAGGGGGCAGCAAGCGCTCCAGAGCCTGGTCGATGAGTACTCGGCCTTGTTCCAATGTTTGTTTCAGCATGAAAGGAAAAGTATAACAACGGGGCTGCCTCCCATGCGGGTGCTGCGGTTGGCCGTTCACTCGATACCGATATCGACGTGCTCCAGCAGCGCATTACGTGCCCGCTCAAGTTTACCGGCGCGAATCGGCCCCACCTGCTCCTGCTTGTGCGCGACGTAGTCACCGATCAAGTATCCAAGGATTGAGCCAACAAATACGTCGGAAGGGAAGTGCTGTCCGGCGGTAACGCGGGTGACCGTGACCGTGCTGGCCAGTCCGTACATCGCCAGGTCGAGCGGGATCGAGTGATACTGGTGCGCCACCGCCGAAGCGATGGTCCAGGTGAACATAGCGTGGCCGGACGGGAACGATCCATTCGTCCAGTTACCGGCAAAAAACTTACCCTCGCCCGGTCCGCTATACGGACGCTGGCGCTGGAAGATCGCCTTCAGCGCCCCGTACATGATGACGCTGTCAACGGTAGCTTCGGCGGTACGGATGCCGACCTCCTGCTCATGCTCGTCTTTGGTGAACAGGCCGGTCAGATAGATTCCACCAGCGATTGCCGACGCGCCATACAGCGATCCGTTAGAAATATTGCGGCTGGTGGCGTGCCAGCTGACCGGCACCTGGTAGAGCACGCTCTCGTCATTGGCAATCAACACCCCGGTCGAGGCCAGGAAGAGCCCGTCCCAAATCAGCGCCTTCTTGTGAAAGGGAGCCTTGATGAAATGCCACTCGTCTTCACCGATGGTCTTGGCCGCGCTTCCCAGAGCTCCGACGAAATTTTCGGATTGCGGAGCAGTGGCCGAAGGGGCATCGGGCAGAGCGGAATCAGAGACTTCGTTTGTCGCTGGCTGGTAAGGTCCGCCGAGGGTCTGTGCGAAGGAAAAGGAAGCACAACACAACATCACCGCCATTAGCTGGCCCGCTAACCGCATGCGGATATTGACGCAGCTCCACAATTGGTCCGTCCCCTCGATGCGAATCCCCATCACTTTTCTCCCTAATTCAAGCCTGAGTACATTTTCGCGGTTGGATTCGAGCTGTGGCGCAAATGTTCGTCCGCCTGACAAATTTGTAATGGGCCGTCAATTTTGGATCATCGCCAGTGGACACTCCGTCGCCAGAGGGCATCAGACTTACGGGATTCCGGAGGAACACTCATGAACAAACTAGGACTCATTCTGCTGGCGGGAGCTCTCTGCCTCCCGGTCGTGGCTCTCGCTCAGGACACCACCACGACTACCACTGATACTCACCAGGGCGCCAAGCAGGACATGAACGACGCCGGCCATGCCACCAAGGATGCTGGCAAAGACGTGGGTCACGCGGCCAAGGATGTCGGACATGCGACCAAGAAGACGACGAAGAAGGTCGTCCACAAGAGCGCCGAGAAGACCGATGAAGGCGCTCAGAAGGTCGAAGGCAAAACCGCTCCACAGCAGTAAATTCCTGGCGAATTGTCCTGCCGGGCGAGTGCGGCGAGCCTAAGTATCCGCGGTTCGCTGCCTTGCTCTGCCGCCGAGAACGCGGAGGATACGGTGAACCGGCGCTATTCCGCATGCGCAAAGGGCGCATCTGCGGGCATTCTTCCCCTTGCAAAACCCTTCGCGAGCATTGAAAATCAGCTATTCACCCACTATTTTGCGGAGGCGAAGGAATGAAGAAGCTCGGACTCATTTTGCTGGCGGGCGCAGTCTCAGTCGGCATAGCGATGGCGCAGGACACCGCCAAGCAGGACATGAAGGATGCCGGTCACGCGACCAAAGACGCTGGTAAAGATGTTGGCCATGCAACCGCGGCCGGTGCAAAAGATACAGGGCACGCGACCAAGACTGCCGGCAAAGATGTCGGTCACGCGACAGCAACAGGTGCTAAGGACACTGGCCATGCCACCAAGGAAGCCGGCAAAGACGTAGGCCACGGTACCGCGACCGGCGCCAAGGACGTGGGCAAGGGCACGGAAACCGGCGCCAAAGACGTAGGCCATGGCACGGAAACCGGCGCCAAAGACGTAGGCCATGGCACGGAAACCGGCGCCAAGGATGTAGGTCACGCGACCAAGAAGGTTTTCGGCGGTGATAAGAAGAGCGACAAGAAGCCCGACTCCTCGTCCTCCGCTCCTCAGTAGTTCGCGCTAACATCGCGGCGGCTCGCCCGGTCACCCGTCGGGCCGCCCGTAAACTCCTTTTCGACACTTGTGCTGTGCGTCCGCCTACCCTGTGACGTACGCCACAGACTCCCTGTACATGCCCCCGCAGAATCAAGGCGGAGGGAAACGTGTACGAGATCGTCGAAGCGCGTCCTCTAGCGCGCGGTATCAAACTGTTTGTTATCCAAGCTCCGCGAATCGCCAAAAAGCAGAAGCCGGGACAGTTCGTCATCGTGCGGCTGGATGACTGCGGCGAGCGCATTCCCTTGACCATCGCCGATGCCGATCCCGTGGCGGGAACCGTCACCATCGTCGTGCAAGCCATCGGCAAGACCACCATGCTGCTCAGCATGCTGCAAACCGGCGACAAGGTCCTCGACATCGTCGGTCCGCTCGGCAAACCCTCAGAAATCGAGAACTTCGGTACCGCGGTCGTAGTCAGCGGAAGCGTTGGAACGGCCATGGCTTATCCGACAGCGCGGGAGTTGAAGCGCGTTGGAAACAAAGTCATCTCCATCGTGGGTGCGCGCAGCAAAGAACTGATGGTGCTGGAAGACGAAGTTCGCGCCGTCAGCGACGAAACGCTGGTCGTCACCGACGACGGCAGCTACGGTTCGAAGGGTCTGGTCACTGACAAGCTGAAGGAAGTCATGGGTAACCAGAGAGTCGACTATGTGCTCGCAGTCGGTCCCGTACCGATGATGCGAGCGGTTGCCAACATGACCGCGGCCGACAAGATTAAGACGATGGTCAGCTTGAACTCCATCATGGTGGATGGAACCGGAATGTGCGGCGGCTGTCGCGTACTGGTCGACAATAAGAGCGAGTTCGCCTGCGTCGACGGTCCCGAGTTCGACGCCTCGCGCGTCAACTTCGAGGTCTTGATGCAGCGCAACAGCATGTACCGCGAGCAGGAGCGCCAGAGCATCGAGCGCCTGCAGGCTGATCCTCAAGCCGAGCTTGATCGGCTGCGTCGCCGAAATCACAAGACTCAATGTGCGCTTGACGCGACAGGGGTGACCAGTGAGTGAAACTACGCCGACGAAACCGACGAACAATCCGCTGCCCAATAAAGAGCGCGTGAAGCTGCCGCGGCAGCGCGTGCCAGAGCAGGACGCGCAAATTCGCGCGAACAATTTCCTCGAGGTGAATCTCGGCTTCCCGGAGGACCAGGCGCGTCAGGAAGGTCTACGCTGCATCGAGTGTCCGAAGCCCGGATGCGTGGAGAAATGTCCGGTATCAGTGGATGTGCGCGGCGTGATCGATCTCATCCTTGCCGGCGACTTCGCCGCAGCGGCAGCACTCGTCCGCAAGGACAACGCTCTGCCCGCCATCACGGGACGAGTTTGTCCCGTAGAAGATCAGTGCGAGTCGGGGTGCGTGCTGGGCAAGAAGGGCGAGCCTGTCGGCATCGCTTATCTCGAGCGCTTTGTCGCTGACTGGGAGCGATCGACAGGACACTTCGGTATTCCAAAGTCGCTTCCGCCAAGCGGTAAGAAAGTCGGCATCATCGGCAGCGGTCCTGCTGGACTTGCCTGCGCGGGTGACCTCATTCAGATGGGGCACAAGGTTCACGTCTTCGAGGCGCTGCATGAATTCGGCGGCGTGCTGGTTTACGGCATTCCTGAGTTCCGCCTGCCGAAGGACATCGTGCGGCACGAGATCAGTGTTCTGCAGCGCCGCGGCGTCGAGTTCGAGACCAATGTTGTCGTTGGCAAGACCGTGACGATCGACGAACTGATGGAAGACGAAGGTTTCGATGCCTTGTTTATCGCCACCGGCGCAGGACTGCCGCGATTCCTGAACGTTCCCGGCGAGCACTTGAACGGCATCTATTCGGCCAACGAATTCCTCACGCGCGTGAACCTGATGCGCGCTTATCGTTTCCCCGAATACGACGAGCCGCTCTATCCGTGCAAAGACCGCGACGTGATCGTTGTCGGCGGCGGCAACACCGCCATGGACGCTGTGCGTAGCGCGCTGCGGCTGGGCGCGAAGAGCGCCAGCATCTACTATCGCCGCACCGAAATCGAGATGCCCGCGCGTGTCGAGGAAGTTCATCACGCTAAAGACGAAGGGGTTCACTTCGAGATGCTGGTGAATCCAGTTGAGTTCATCGGCGACGAGAAGGGCAATCTCACCGCAGTGAAGTGCATTCGTCAGCAACTTGGCGAACCCGACGACTCCGGTCGCCGCAGTCCAGTGCCGATCGCGGGATCCGAGTTCGTGGCGTCGTGCGCGGTGGCAATCATCGCCGCAGGAACGTCGGCGAATCCGCTGATCCAGTCGACAACTCCGGGACTGGCGACCACGAAGCGCGGCTACATTTCCGCCAACGATGACACGCTCGCAACGTCTAAGCCGGGAGTTTTTGCCGGCGGCGATATCGTAACCGGCGGCGCGACCGTGATCCTCGCGATGGGCGCAGGCCGCAAAGCTGCAAAGTCTATCGATGGATATCTGAAGAGCGCTGCCGAGACAGCAGCAAACGACTAGCTGAGAGCATTAGCAGTTAGCATTTAGCCCTTAGCACTTAGCACTTGGCACTTCGCAAAAGCCGCTCCATCGGAGAGCGGCTTTCCTCTTGGTTGTCATCCTGAGCGAAGTGAGGCGCAGAGAGCCGAACGCAGTCGAAGGACCGCTGTAGCTCGGCCGATCTTCAGGAATCTTGTGTTCTGTCGCTGTATAAACGCCCAAGCTAAATCGTTCTTCCCACCGCTGGCGCGATCATCCGCAACTGCTCCATCAACTCCGCGAACTGCTCAGGGAAGAGCGATTGCGCTCCGTCCGACAGCGCTTCATCCGGAGAAGGATGCACTTCGATCAGCAAGGCATCGGCTCCGGCCGCGACCGACGCGCGTGCCATGGGCGCAACCTTGTCGCGCAGACCTGTTCCATGCGAAGGATCGGCCGTGATTGGCAAGTGCGAGAGCTTGTGCACGATGGGAATGGCCGAGATGTCCATCGTGTTCCGGGTGTAAGTCTCGAAGGTGCGAATGCCGCGCTCGCAAAAGATCACGTCGTAGTTTCCGCCCGACATGATGTATTCGGCCGAAAGCAGCAGTTCCTCGATCGTCGCCGCGATGCCGCGCTTGAGCAGCACCGGTTTGCGCACTTTGCCAACTTCGCGCAGCAGGTTGAAGTTCTGCATGTTGCGCGCGCCCACCTGGAAGATGTCGATGTAAGGCATCATCAGTTCGATCTGCGAGATCTCCATGACCTCGCTGATGACCATCAATCCATAAGCATCGGCGGCCTCGCGCATCAGCTTCAGCGCTTCGTTGCCAAGTCCCTGGAAGGTGTAAGGCGAACTGCGCGGCTTGAACGCGCCTCCGCGCAGGACTTTCGCTCCCGCTTTGCTCACCACTTCGGCAGAGCGGAAAATCTGCTCGCGCGATTCCACCGAACATGGACCAGCCATCACGACAATCTGTTCGCCGCCAATCTCGACTCCATTGGCCAAGCGCACGACCGTGTTTTCCGCGCGGAACGTTCGGCCGACCAGCTTGTACGGCGCGCTGATGCGATGTACGCCTTGAACACCAGGCAACACTTCGAGCTCGCGGATGTCGAAATCGATGCGCTTGCCGACCGCGGCCAGAACGCTCTGACGCGCGCCGGTTGTGCGATGCACGGCAAATCCCATCTTGATCAGATGGTTCGTGACTTCCTGGATCTGGTTCTCGGTCGCCGTTTCCCACATCGCCACAATCATGGTTCGCTCTTAGCTCCTGGCTGTTAGCCCTTGGCAATTTGTACTTGGCATTTAGCACTTCGCAAATGCGCTTGCCGAAGACGCCAACAGGTTCTATTCACAACCAAACAGGAATAACTGACAACTGACAACCGACCACTGTTCTTCAGTCCTTCGGTTCCAGCTCTGTTCCGTTATGCGCCGGAATATCGCTCGGTGCCATTTCGACGGTCTGCACTTGTCGCATGACGTCGATGAGTCGCTCGTAAACCTGGCGCAACTGGATCTGCGACAACGGACCGTGATTCAGGCGCGCAATGTTGTCGAAGATGATTCGCTCGCGGTCCGGCTCGTAGACCGGCATCGCAGAGTCCTGCTTCAGCTTTCCGATCTCGACGGCGCAAATCGCGCGATCGTTGATCAACTTCACCAACTGCGTGTCCAACTCATCGATCTTCCTGCGCCAATCCGCGATATCCATAATCTGATTCGTCTTCAGCAGACCCCATGCTCTGTGCCCCTGAACCAGCATTCCGATTCGCTGGGCCATTATCGAACGCGCGTGTGGCGCACTGATCGTACTTACGGCGTAACTCCTGCGTGTTGCGCCGTCCCGGTGAGGGAAGACAAGAATTCTGACACAGCGGCTGCCTCTCGGCCCGGATTCTGTTCAACACGCTGAACAATTGCGCTGCCCACGACCGCGGCGTCGGCAAAGCTGCCTACTTCGCGAAACTGCTCGGGGGTCGACACCCCGAAGCCGACCGCAACCGGCAGCTTGGTGAAGCTGCGCAGGCGCTCGACCAGCGAGTGGGCATCGCCCGCGACTTCCTGCCGAGCTCCAGTAATTCCGGTGCGCGAGATGGCATAGACAAAGCCCCGCGAATGCTTCGCGATCTGCCGCAAACGCTCGTCGGTGCTTGTGGGCGCCGCGAGGAATATAGGCGTTAGTTTGTGCGCCTTCATCGTCTTAAGATATTCGGCGGCTTCCTCAATCGGCAGGTCGGTGACGAGCGCGCCATCCACGCCGGATGCGGCAGCGGTTGCGCAGAATCGATCCAGGCCAAACTGCAGAATCGGGTTCAGGTAGGAGAAGATGATCAGTCCGGCGTCGGACTGCGCCCGAATCTGTTTGGCCACATCCAGCACGCCGGCCAGGTCAGTGCCGCGCTGCAACGCGCGCTCACTGGCGCGCTGGATCACTGGCCCATCGGCGACGGGATCGCTGAAGGGAACACCTAGTTCGATGACGTCGGCGCCAGCTTCAATCGCCGCCAGCGCGACGTCTCGCGAGGTGGCAAGATCGGGATCGCCACAGGTGAGGTAGGCCACGAGACCGGGGCGGTGCTTAAAACGTATAGCCAAACTTGCCTCTCCAAAACGAAAGCTATTCACCACGGAGAACACGGAGCGCACGGCGTCCACTTATTTCGAGGTCTCAACCGAGTTGTGATCCTGCGCGGAGGCGCGCTGCCGTTTTGCGCAGGAAAGATGCTGGCACAGCTAGCGAAGCGCAGTTCCTTTGTCGGACTGAAGTCATCCTCAGGATGACAATTCAGAGGACAGCCGCAAAGTTCTGCGCCCCCGACCGGGTGTTACTAATTTCCTCTCCGTGTGCGCCGTGTTCTCCGTGGTGAACTAGAACTTCAAATTCTCCCGCAAAATCCCAATGTCCTTATCCCCTCGTCCGGACACATTCACGATGACGACATCGCTCGCCTGCATCTTTGGAGCGCGCTTGATGCACTCCGCGATGGCGTGCGACGACTCCAGTGCCGGAATGATGCCCTCAAGCCTTGCCAGCTTCTGGCAGGCATCGAGCGCCTCGTCATCCGTGGCCGAGACATACTCCGCGCGGCCTTGATCATGCAGCAGCGCGTGCTCCGGGCCGATCGCCGGATAGTCGAGCCCGGCTGAAACCGAGTGCGTCGCGGCAATCTGTCCACCGGCATCCTGCAATACATAGGAATACGTTCCTTGCAGCACGCCGGGGCCGCCGCCATCGAAACGCGCGGCATGTTCGCCCAGCGAGCGCCCGCGTCCACCGGCCTCGACGCCGATCAGTTGCACGTCCTTGTCTTTGATGAACTCATAGAATGCGCCGATGGCATTCGACCCGCCGCCAACGCAGGCGATCACCGCTGACGGCAATCGTCTCTCGGCCTTCAGAATCTGCTTGCGGGCTTCCTGACTGATGACGCGATGGAAGTCACGCACCATCGTCGGGTAGGGATGAGCGCCCAGCACGCTGCCCAGCAGGTAGTGAGTGGTGCGCACGTTGGTCACCCAGTCGCGCATCGCTTCGTTGATGGCATCCTTCAGCGTGCGCGATCCCGACTCAACGCCGCGCACTTCGGCGCCCAGCAGGCGCATGCGAAAGACGTTCAGCTCCTGCCGCCGCATGTCTTCGGTGCCCATGTAGACGACGCATTCCATTCCGAACAGGGCGCAGACGGTGGCGGTGGCAACGCCGTGCTGGCCCGCGCCGGTTTCGGCGATGATGCGCTGCTTGCCCATACGGAGCGCCAGCAGCGCCTGGCCAATGCAGTTGTTGATTTTGTGCGCGCCGGTGTGCAGCAGGTCTTCGCGCTTCAGGTAGATCTTCGCGCCGCCGAGTTCTTTCGTCAGCCGCTCGGCGAGAAAGAGCGGCGTCGGACGTCCGGCGAAGTCCGCTAATAGGCGATGAAACTCAGCGGTGAATGCCTTGTCCTTACGCGCCTCGGCGTATGCCGCCTCCAACTCCTGCAACGCTGCCATCAGCGTCTCGGGAACGTAGCGGCCACCATAGGCGCCGAAGCGTCCGGCTGCGGTGCGCGCTCGTTTCGCTTCGCCCGACAGCTTCGGAGTTGCTGCGTTAGGTGTTGAAGCTGCAGTGATGTCCGTATCTTCCATGGTCCCTTTACTCAACCTGACTGATGAACTGCAGCGACGAAGGCCCGCAGCTTGTTCTCGTCCTTAACTCCCGGCTCGCTCTCGACGCCGGAAACCACATCAACGCCCCACGGCTCGAACATCGTGATGGCCCGTCCGACGTTGCCGGCATTCAATCCGCCGGCGATGATCAGAGGCATCTTTTCGCGGATTCGTGCGGCAATGGGCGCGGCTTGCTCCCAGTCGAACACGGCCCCTGTTCCTCCTCGGACCTGCGGCGAGCCGGAGTCGAGAAGAATTGCGTCCAGCGTGCCGTCAAGATCCAGGTAACGCTTAACTAACCGTATACAGTCGTCAACCAACTCGCCCGCTCGCATTCCCTTGATGATCTTCTTCTGGCCAAGCAGCCGGCGGAGCTCCGCCACCATCGGAGGATCTTCGTCGCCGTGCAGCTGCACGCCTGAGAGTCCGACCTGCTCCACGATGTGCGCAATTCGTGCCGGAGCTTCATTCACGAAGACGCCGATGGTCTCGACTTCTCCAGCCAAGCCGGTCACGATTTCAGCCGCCGTCTCGACGTCAACCTGCCGCGGGCTGGGAGCAAACAAAAAGCCCAACGCATTCGCTCCAGCCTCGACGGCCAAGCGCGCATCATGCAAGCTGGTGGTGCCACAGATCTTGATCCATGTACCCGCCCGCTTCATCCCGGCACAACCGCTGATCGCTCGGTCAGGTTCCGCAATGCGTCGCCCGGCCGCTCGGCCCGCATCAGCGACTCGCCAATCAGGAACGCGTCAAAGCCAGCTTGCCGCAATCGGCCGATATCGTCTCGTGTTTCGATGCCGCTTTCGGCGACTTTCACCACACTCGTCGGCATTCGCTCCGCCAATTGCAGCGATGTGTTGAGATCGACCTTGAACGTATGAAGGTTGCGATTGTTGACCCCGACCAGGTCAAAGCCGGCATCCAGCGCGCGTTGCAACTCTTCGCCGTCATGAACCTCGCACAGCACATCCAGCTGCAATTCTTTCGCATGAGAGTGCAGGGTCTTCAACTCGGCATCGCTTAACGCCGAGACGATGAGCAAGATGGCGTCCGCCCTATGCGCACGCGCCTCCATGAGCTGAAACTCGTCGACCATGAAATCCTTGCGCAGGCAGGGCAATCTTGTGGCTTGCGAGGCGATCTCCAGATTCTGCAATGAGCCCTGAAAGTACGGCTCGTCGGTGAGAACCGAGAGCGCCGAAGCACCTGCCGCTTCCAGTTCCCGCGCCAGATCGGCAACCGGGAAGTCGGCGCGGATCAGACCCTTCGAGGGTGACGCTTTCTTCAGTTCGGCAATAATGGCGATGCCGGAAGCAGGATTCTGCAACGCCCGGCGAAAGCCGCGTGGCTGGTGACGCTCGGCCGCTTCAGCCAGCGCGCGCAGGTCCGCCGACGCTTTTGATGCGGCAACTCTGCGTCGGGTCGAGCTGATTATTTCTTCCAACCTGGTAGGCATGCGTTCTAAAAAGTATACCTGCGCGAGCGCTCTCTTGGCTGGCAGCGCACCGGAAGGTTCAGCAAGCTTCGACCTCGCCCCCGGCTGCACGGAAAGTTGTAGCCGCATCAGGCGAAAACACTATTTCCAATTGGGTGGGGGTCGAGTACTCTGCTTGCTATCACTCGGAACAGGCGGAAGAGATTGGCGCCAAACTTCGACTACGCGGCTGTGCGTTTCCGTGGCAAAAAGAGCCTGCTGTTGGTTTCGCTCATCGCGGTCGCCATTGCGTTGACTGTGATTTGTTCAGCGCAGGAACAGACGGTCGCGCGTCTCAACCATGATGCCGCGGTCGCTCTGCCGCACGCCAGCATCAGCACAACCTCGAAGACGCCGCAGTATTCTCATTCGGCGCGCGCGTCGGCGTTGCCCGATTCATCCATCGCCCGCGCGGCCGCCAATGCGCTGTTCGTCACCTCCGATTTGAATCGCGCAGCCCGTTTGTCGGAGCAGGTGTTGCGGCGCGAGCCGAAGAATGCCGAGGCGCTCTTCGTGCGCATGGAAGTTGCGGCGATTGAGGGCGACACGGCGACCATGCTCGATTCGGCGCTTCGCCTTTGCGAGGCGGGTGAGCAGTCGCCGGCGGACCCGCGGGTTCGTCTTGCGGCCGTTCGCGTACGAGAATCCGCCGGGAACACTCCGGAATTTCGCTCGGCGATTCCGCGCATCAGGACACTGCTGGCGAACTCGCAGCAGCAATGGCCAGATTTGCAGGAAGGGCTGTTGACTGCCGCAATGGACGGGGTGCCGACTCTCAATCCATACGCGATCTCGCGCGCGGCGGGAATCCTGACGGACTGGCGCATCGTCGGGCCGTTCAGCCACGAGCCACTGGATCTCGACGACTCCATTTCCAGCGCTGATGATCTGTCACGCACTGCCTACTTCAATCGGGCGGTCGAGAACTTCCAGTTTCCCGACGGCCGAATTGTTCTCCCAGAATATCTCTCGCATCACGGCACGTTTTACGCGGCTGGGCGGTTTTCGTCGCTGATGACGGCGCAGTGGCATCTCTCGGTGGAGAGCGGTAATTCTGTGGAAGTGTACGTCGACGGCCAACGCCTTCTGCGGGGCGTTCGCGACATTCGCGAGAGCACGTTTGAAGCCTCGCCTGGCCCGCATCGTGTGCTGGTGAAGTTCCCGCGTGCGGCGGCGCCGCTGCGAATCGCGATCACGCCGGCGGTGGAACGGGCGCGAACGCCGCTGCCATTGAACATATCGTCGCAGGAAGCAGCGTACCTTTTGGCTGCCGGTCATTACGCCGGCGGCGATTACGAAGATGCCGCGAAGCAGATCAGCGCGGTCCCATTGGCGGACTCCTCAGCGGCGCTGCAATTCCTACTGGCTGAGTCGATCACTCGGGGATCCTCCGCTTCCAACCAGGCGCACGCAATTACTCCCGCAGCGATGACGGCAGAACTGTGGCAGCGCCGAATTGCCGCTCATCCGTCGTGTCAAAATCTTCGCCAGGCTGTCGATTTCTATCGTGCCGATGGCAAGCAGGCGATGGCTAGTGCCGCGCTCCAGCAACTCGATGGCTGCGCTCCGGAGTCGCTCGATTACGCAAGGGCGCTTTCACGGGAAGGGAATCACGCCGAAGCTGCGCGGGCGTTGCGGCAACTGACGGCTGCGGCTCCACTCAATCGGGCCGCGCGATTGATGCTGATTCGCGAGCTGCAACTGGCGGGCGAAGATAGGGATGCGCAGCAGGCCGCCGCTGAGTGGCTGCACATCGCTCCCAACGCAGAGAACTATCATCGACTGGCTGCGGCTGAAACAGAGAGCGAGGGCAACGGCGCTGCTTTCTATGCTCCTTACCGCCGAGACGCCGCAGACATTGCACGCGACGCCGCGGGGAAGCCGGAAGTTACGGAACTGACGCTTCTCGACGATCACGTGGCCATCGCACGGCCGGATGGCAGTGTCTCGCTGTACGTCCACCAGGCAAAGCGATTCGCCACCGAAACGGCTGCGCGCGCGGCAATCGCATCGCTTCCTCCTGGGGCCGAGGTGTTGAACGACCGAATCCTGCTGGTCGCAGGATCGGCCACTATCGTCGATCAGGAATACCTCTTGCACTATGCCGGTGACGGAGGCATCCCGGAGCATCCCGAGGTCTTCCAGTTTGTTTTCGGAAGCTTCGGCAGCCGCGTGCTGCATTCGCGATTTGTTGTTCTGACATCGGCCGAGCGCGCCGATCGAGGCACAGTGATCGCCAGCGGCAATGCGCCGAAGATGACGAGCGCCGTTAAGGGCGGACTCCTTCAGAGGATGTGGTCGCGGGATGAGACGAGTGAGACGGGAGCGGAGTCGGCGGTACTGCCGTTCAGCGCACCGCCGATCATTCGAATTGTTGAGCAGGAAAATGGCTGGTCGGTTCCCAGCAACGCGGAACACCAGCGCCGGATCGAGACCATCCACCCCGGTCCGCGTCCGGAAGACTCATAGCGAAGACTACGCTCCGTACTCTGAGCGAATCGTCTTCCAGGTGTCGACGCTGCGGCGCTCGGCTTCTTCGGCAAAATTCTCGCCCAGCTTCTGCAAGGTGCCGAAGATCTGCATGCCCTTGTGCAGGTAGTCAGGCGCGTTCTCCCACACGGCTTCAAAGCGCTCTGGATATTCCGAAGCCAGGACCGCCAATCCCGCGGCGGCGCACGCCATGCCGACCGGGCGGCGGCCGGTCACGATGAGGACTGCTCCCGCGCCAATCGATCCGAATACGAGTGCCTTCTTCCAATTCTGCATAGTCACCTCAAGTCCCAAGAGTCAGGGTTAAGTGCGAAGTAAGTTAGAGCAGTTCTGGCGGCGTCCTGTTGTCTCAGGCTCCCGCAATTGCGCAAAGCACATTGTAAGCGGGGGCGGGTAAGCCGAAAAGCTACGGCTGTCCTGCCGGATTCAAGACCACCAGCAGCCATCCGCTGCCGCCGCGGACGTCGATGTCCTTCGTCGAGGTGAGAACGATCTGGCCAACGGGCGCCGTGTAGCCGGCCTGTTCGATTTTCGTGCGCTCAAAACCAAAGGCGCCACACGCGCTGGTGGAGAAGATCCAGAGCGCCTGCTGCGGGTCGGTGCTCTCTCCCGCCGGACAATCGCCAGAGGCCGGCAGCCTGCCCCAAACTCCGGAGCCGTCCCATATCCCGACCTTCCCGTCGCCGTTGATCACATAGCCGCGTCCGCGGAAGACAACGTCGCCGCCCACCTGCCGAGTGGCCCAGCTGGTTGACGACTCGTACGTGGACGCAGCGCCGGCTGGCAGTCCGGCATTGAATACGCTTTGCGAACTGGCCAGCGCCCGTAGCGCAACGTGCAGCGGGATGGTGCGGCCCTCGACCTCGATCGAGTCGAACTGCAGGGTGATCCTGGCGCCGTTCGCGCCTGGCTTGTTGGCCGAGACGACGTGCCCGGTGACATGCGAGCCAGACCTGATCTGCGCGTCGATGCCGATGTGTACCTCCTGCATCAGCTTGCCTTCGATTTTCTGGCCGGCCTTCGCGTTCTTCGCGTTGAGCGTCGACGAGAGTTGGACAGGCAACGAGGTCCCGGGTGGCAGGTTTTGTGCGCTTAAAGCTGTAGCGAGCGAGAGTACGAGAACGGCAAGTCGGATCAAGGCCATGAGAGAGAGTTGCACAGTGCCGGTCAGCCCGGACTTGGCAAGCGAACAGAAGTATACCGGACTAAGATTAACGTTCCATTACAAGATTTAAGTGTGCTGGAAGGATCCAATATTCTCATGCCTTCCTTTGGCGTTGTATGTGTCGCCCGCAACGGCTCCATCGACGCGCTTGCGTCGGCGCTGACCCACCTGATTCTGGATATCCCGGGCTACTTCGCGCCGTGAGAACGAGTCGAGACACACTTCAATGCCAGAAGACGGCGGGGCTGAGATTTTCTGCTCAGAGCGCGCCGTTCCTCTGGCCATCCACTTATACCAATGCAGTCTACGTGCCGGGTACGCAATTCAACTGCGCCGTGCCGGTGACCTGCGGCGAGGTGTTGTTGATGCCGTTGTTGATGGTCAGGTTCAGATCGGCAGGAGCCTGCGCGGTGATCGTAACTTGTCCTAGCGCACGGCATGTGGCGCTGCCGTTGTCGTCAATGGTGGCGATCGTGTTGTTGGACGTAGACCAACTGAGGTCATCGGCCTGAGTCAACTCACGGCTCGTATTGTTGGTGAAAGTTGCGGTTGCGGTGAAGACGGTATCGCTCTGTGGCCCGAGCGGCGAGGTTGCGGTTTGGGGTGTCACCGTAATCTTGGTGATGGTCGGATGTCCCGCGCCGCAGGCCAGCCAGACTGTAGACAGACCAGAGATACAAAGTACTTGCAGGGCCTTCAACTTCATGGATTCTCCTGCTCATTGGAAGTGGGCCTCGAGGGAGTGAGTTGCTTCTGGAAATGGGCGGGAGCGGATCGCAGGGCAAAGAGAATTCAATGAGAGCAGAACAGGAGAGTTGAAGAGGTTGTTACTGGCGCGCCCGGAGAGATTCGAACTCCCGACCTAACGCTCCGGAGGCGTTCGCTCTATCCAACTGAGCTACGGGCGCGCTTCTCAAAATTATACACGTGGGTCGCGGAAAGGCCTCGCTCTTCGCTTAGCGCTGTTCGCTCTTCGCCAGAAGAATGGATGTAGTGGCATCTGGCGAAAAGCGAATAGCGATTCACGAACAGCGAAGCCGCGCAGGCAGCCCCCAATGCGCCATCCGACCAAGCTTGCTTACCAAAAAAGTAGGGCCGCCGGGTCTGCCTACCCGACGGCCCATAACCCTGATCGTGCTGCGTCACACGATCAGGATTAGTTTGCGGGATTGACTTGAATCTTCGCCATCATGCCACCGTCTTCATGATCAAGAATGTGGCAGTGATAAACGAAAGTTCCCGCAATGTTGGGATCACGGAAATCCATGCGCAGGGTCACGCTGGGATACGGGCCCGTACCGCTCCAGTTCGGCAGGATAATGGTGTCCTGCATCACCGGATTGGGCTGCTGCACCCCGTTGATGGCCTCCACCGCAAAATGAATCTGGTGGATGTGGAAGGCGTGAACCTCGCCGGACCGGTTCTCAATTGTCCAGTCCTCCACATTGCCGACCTGGGTGACGATCGCCGGCGGATCAGACATGCTGAACGGCTTGGGCGTCTGTCCCAGGACCGTGATGTAGAACTGGGTGTTACCATTCGTGCCCACGTTCTGCTCTGAGAAATAGAGGTGGCGCGTGATGCTCGGGGTCAGCGTAGGCAGGCCCGAAAAGCGTACCGGCTGCGTGGGCGGCTTTACAACGTGCTGCGCCTGCATCGCCGGCGTCACCACACCCTGCTGCAGCGTGCCGGTGTTCAGCTTCGCCAGCACCTGCGGGTTGTTGGTATCGCCGACCGGACCGGTGACGTATCCGTTAGTCAGGAAAGTTCCGCTCTGACCCGCGGGCAGCCCTGGGACGATGAATTCCATGCGGCCTGCCGGAGGAATGTTCAGCGTGTTGGTGAACATCGGAGTCTGCAACTGCACTCCGTCAATCGCCAGCACTTCAAACTGCTGCAGCGTCGAACCGTAAGTCAGTTGCAGGGAAAGAAACTGCTTGGAAGAAGAGTTGAGGAAGCGCCAATATTCGCGCGCTCCGGGCTGCATGGTGAGGGTTCCGGCCAACCCTCCTTCGGGGAAGAGCGCCGGCTGGAAGTTCATGGTGAGCTGAACGTTGGCGTCGGGATCTCGCGCCGGACCGGTCTTGTCCTGTTCGCGCAGGATCAGCACGCGCTCGTTCAGTCCCTGGGTCAGCGAGTTCGTGCCCTCGACGATCAGTGCGCCCGAGGCTCCGCCGGTCACCTGCTGGGTGGTGAGCCCGTGAATGTGCGGGTGATACCAGTACAGGCCGGGAGGCTCGTTGGCGGGAATCTGGATCGAGTACTGAAAGGCCGGATCGCCGGATTCAATCACGGTATTGAGCACGTCGTCCTGATGACAAACCGGGGGAACGTTCAGGCCGTGGAAGTGCACGTTGGTTGACGATTCCAGCACCGGGTTGCCGCTGCAATCGTCCGACGGACCTTGATGAGTCATGTGCATCTGGTGCATCGCCGATTTCTTGAACTTGGCGGGACTGAAAGGTGCCTGCAGGTTGTTGGTCAGATTCATCACCAGCGTGTCGCCGGGATTCAGGCGCAGCGTGGGCGCCTCAATCTGCTGGTTGCCGTTCATGTAGATGTAGCAGTAGTGCATGAAGCCGGCGCCATCGACGGCATTCTGCAGCAGCAGGTTCACCGTCAGTGTGCCATTCTGGCTGTACAAATCCATGGGCTCGGTGATGGGTTGTCCGGGGATTGGCCGGTCCGGACAGATCGGCAAACCCTGTGCCGACGCGGCCGCCAGCGACATCCCGCAGAAAATTAGTACCACAACAACTCGAAGCATTGCGCGCATTCCTGACTCCCAAATTCATCTATGAAGCGTATCCCACAATGTGGGTCCAAGTCGTGAATTCACCAGCCAAACAGGCTGCCGATCAGAACGTCCGGGGCGGATAAGTAGCCAGCGAAAGCGTCCCCTCACTCAGGGTGTCGGGCACCTCCGACGCCGAGGACTCCGTCAGCGTGCAGGTCATGCCGTTGCTCTGAATCCTGACTACCCCAATGTAGGACCCTGCATAACCGTATTCGCCCACATACAGGACGCCGCCCGTCCCGGTGTTGTCGCGTGTCACCACCGAGCCGGTAAAGGCCCACGGGTTGTAGTAGCCCGCCAGCCGCGGTGAACTGCAGCTCGAGCCGACCCTTCCAGTCTGGGCGTTGAAGAACGCCGCAGTCACCGATCCGCCATCGTTGTTGCCGATGTAGATCATGGTCTGATCGGGGCTAAGCCGCACCGCGCCCGAATTTACGCCGGTAGCCTTAGCGCCCACCGAGGGACCCACGGCATTCGCGCCACCGCCGAGGTTGTAGTAGCCCGTCGCAGTTAAGTGTCCGGAGGAAATGTCGGAGACCTCAACCGTGGTCCTGACCGAAGAGTCGCCGAAAACAGCAAAGTGTCCGTCGGCAGTGATGTCGACACCCTCGGGGAAGTTCGTAACGTTGCGCGTGTAGCCGGTCGAGTTCTGGGCATCGCCGTTGGAAACGGGAGTTCCGTTCGCCACGTTGAACGACTCGATCGACCCGTCCCCGTAGGCCACGACTAGCATGGAGCCGTGCAGCGCCATTCCGGCGACCGAGCCACCGTTCAAGCCGGCAGCGGGCGTGTCGTTCAGGAACGACAGCTGACATCCCGCCTGAACCGAAAAGGTCGCGATGGTATTTGACGCGGTGTACGCGGCGTACAGGTAGTTGGAGTTCACTGCCACGCCAATGCCCTGACCATCGCCGACATCGCTGTCGGACCCGGTAAAGTTGCCGGCCACAGTTCGCGTCTGGATGTTGATGCCGGAAATGTCGCCGGTTTGCGCGTTCGACGCGTACAGGCAGTTGGTCGATTGATTGGGCAGCATCGCCAGGCGCGGCAATCCGAAGAAGCCACCGCCGATACCGACGCCGAGCGTGTTGACGTCAAACGAAAAAGCCAGGCTGGGAGCGCTTTGCGTTCCGCTCGGAGCGAAGAAACTGACGTAGCTATGAGTGGTACCGTCGCCGTTGGTGATGACATACGAGGCCGGAGCTTGCGCGACCATGACAGAACTCATTAACGCGGCCGACACAAGGGCCATCAACGAAGATTTCAATGGGCACTTCATCTGGTTTGGATTCCTCAACAGGAAAGAACGGAAACGAGTTGCATCCTAGCGTGATGAACCGCGTATCACAAGCGCTTGAGACGCAATTCCAGGTGCTGGGGAAGATGACAGTTGCGCAGTTGCGCAACTCGTTGCAAGTGCGCCTTAAGTTACGAAGGCGGTAGTAGTTGCGCGGCAGGAAATTATAGTCATATGCTGCTGAAGTATCTGAACAAAGGCAGCGAATCGGCTCCGCGCGAAAATTGCGTACCCGCCGGAAGTACCGATAAATCGCGGAGGAATGGCTCTTATCAACGTGACGACGAGGACAGTGAAGCGGCGAGGAACTGGCAATGGGCGCTGCCTCAAGATCGCGCCGAAGCCCGCTGATTTTGCATGCTGAACGCAACGAAGCGCAACCGGTTGCAAGCACAATGCAACGAAAAATTTCCGGTGTTAGCAGATTGCCGCCCTGATTTCCGCTGTAAGCACGCGCAAGCAAACAAGCCTGAGAGCACGATGCCCTCAGGCTCAAAGCGTAGTTCGGTGCCGAATCACGCAGTCAGGAGCTGGCTCGCTTCCGACTTCACGCCCGTGATTTCGTCCACCTTGGCCAACTCTTCTGCGGTGAGCATCCACTCGCCTGCCTTCGCATTGGCTTCCACTTGTTCCGCCTTGGTGGCCCCGGCAATTACACTGGCAACCGCCTGCCGCGACAGCAGCCAGCTGAACGCCAGCTCCAGCAGACTATGCCCACGCTGCTCGGCGAACTTGCGCAACCCTTCGACCTTCTCCAGGTTTTGTTCGGTGTGATAACGGTCGGCCAGCGCCTGCTTCTCTCCCAGTCGCGTGCCCTTCGGCGCGCTTTGCCCCTTCTTGTATTTGCCGCTCAGCAATCCGCTGGAGAGCGGAAAATAGGGTAGCTCGCTCATGCCGTGCTTCTCGATGACGGGCAGCTGCTCGCGCTCGATGTCCCGCACCAGCAGGCTGTACTCGTCCTGGCTGGATACGAAGTGCGTCAGATGATGCTTGGCCGCTGTGCTCTCCGCTTCTTCCAACTGCTTCGCCGAAAAGTTCGAACATCCGATGTAGCGCACCTTGCCGCTCTTTACCAGGTCATCAACCGCGCGCAGTGTCTCTTCGATCGGAGTCTTGGGATCGGGATAGTGGATCTGGTACAGATCGATGTAGTCGGTGCGCAGACGGCGCAGGCTCTCTTCGGCTTCGGCCAGGATGTAGCCGCGCGACGCGCCACTCTTTTCGCCAAGCGCATTCGCCTTCGAACCAAATTTCGTAGCCAGGATGATTTTCTTCCGCCGCTCGCCCAGCACTTCGCCGAGTATGTTTTCTGAGATGCCGTAACTGTCGGAGGTGTCGAAGAAGTTGATGCCGCTCTCGATCGCTTTGTCGATGACCTTGCGAGACGCCTTCACGTCCATGTTGGCGACGAAGCCGAAGTTGTTGCACCCCAGTCCGATCGTCGAGACCTGCAGCTCAGACTTGCCAATCTTGCGATGTTTCACGATGAGTCCCTCTCACAGCCTTAGATTATCGAGCCACCCGTACGGTTTCGGCCGTGACAGCGCTCTTTCGCAGCTCTTTTTCGACGCTCGAGGCGGCAAACTGGCCAGGGCCGCAAGTCATCTTAAGCGTAAGCTGTTGTACTCTCATTGACTAGTGATGCGAAATCGAATCTGCTTCTTTCTTCTGCTGATCGCATTTGTCACACCGGCTGCGGCGCAATCGCCGGCCGAGACGATCACCGTCGACGCGAATGCTCCGTCGCATCCGTTTCCGCACTTCTGGGAGCAGATGTTCGGCTCCGGCCGCGCCATTCTCAGCCTGCGCGAATCCTACCGGCGCGACCTGAACGAGGTGCAGCAGATCACCGGCTTCCAGTACGTGCGCTTTCACGGCATCCTGAACGACGACGTCGGCATTTACGGCGAGGACAAGCACGCCAATCCGGTCTACAACTTCTCCTACGTCGATCAAATTTATGACGGCCTGCTCGCTGCCCACGTGAAGCCCTTCGTCGAACTCAGCTTCATGCCCTACAAACTCGCGGGCTCGCAGTTCCTGCAGTCGTTCTGGTACCACCCCAACATCTCGCCGCCCAGGGACTACGCGATCTGGGACGACATGATCACACAGCTGGCGAAGCACCTGGTCGCTCGTTACGGAGAAGACGAAGTCGCGAGTTGGTACTTCGAAGTGTGGAACGAGCCCAACCTTGACTTCTGGGCAGGCGCGCCGCGCCAGAAAAGCTACTTCGAGCTCTACGATCACACCGCGCGCGACATTAAGTCGGTGAGCCAGCGTTTGCGCGTTGGTGGCCCTGCGACGGCCCAGGCCGCGTGGGTGCCTGACATGATCAAGCACGCCGACAAGGTTCACGTCCCGCTCGACTTCGTGTCGACACACGTCTACGGCAACGACACGGCGGACAACGTTCTCGGCACCGACGAAAACATTCCCCGAGACCAGATGGTTTGCCGCGCAGTGAAGAAGGTACATGAAGAAATCACGGCATCGGCGCATCCCGCCATGCCGCTCATCTGGAGCGAATACAACGCCGCCTACGACAACGATGTCGCCGTGACAGATTCGATTTACATGGGACCGTGGCTGGCGACCACTATCGCGCAGTGCGACGGCATGACGAAGATGATGTCCTACTGGACCTTCTCCGACGTCTTCGAAGAGCAGGGAGTGGTGAAGACGCCGTTCTACGGTGGCTTCGGACTGATCGCTGTGGGCAACATTCCCAAGCCATCGTTCTATGCGATGGAGCTGCTGCATCACCTCGGCGATCAGCGCGTCGAGAACAACAGCTCTGATGTGCTGGTGACCAAAGCCAGCGACGGCTCGCTTGTCGTCGCCGTGTGGAACATCGTCAACCCCGGCTCGACCGGCTCACCGAAAACGATGACCCTGCAATTTAAGAATGTCAGGCCAAATGCGGAGGTTTCGATCAGCCGCGTCGATGCGGGTCACGGCGACGCTCTGACGCTATGGCAGAAAATGGGTAGCCCCAGCTATCCCACGCAATCGCAACTCGAGCGGCTACGGCAGGAGTCACGGCTGGGCCAGGCGGAATCTACGAGACTTGGCACCGGCAGCCTCACGCTCCAGCTGCCGGTGAACGGGCTCGCCGTAGTGCATCTCCAATAGCGTTCAATTCTTGGAGCCGTTTTGCGATAGAGGCCGATCACCGGCGCCTGAGCTGATACCGTTGATGTAGTGCGTACGTTTCCTGCCCCTCATCGTTTTCTGATGTAGTCAACGCACATCTAAGAAAAGCAAGCCAGCGCAACCATTGCCATAGGCACGGCGCTACGGAGGATTTCCTTGCGTTTTGTATTTGCCATATTACTGATGACTTCAAGCGCCGTATTCGCGCAGCAAAGCACGACCCCTCCCAGCGTCCCGTCCACCACGGGAGGCCAGAACCAGACCAGCACTCCGCCACAGCCTCAGGCCGGCGTGGTGACTCTGCCAGACGCGCCCAGCACTCGTGTGGCGAACAAGGAAGTTGATCCTCGAAAGCAGCAGCCCAAGCGCATCCTGGGCATCATGCCGAACTACCGTGCGGTGAGCGCCGGCGCCGTTCCTCCGCCTCCCACGCCGAAAGAGGCTTTCAAGATCGCAACCCAGAACAGCTTCGACTACTCATCGTTCGTCTTTGTAGGCCTGACATCGATGATCGCCGAAGGGAATAATGCGCACCCGGCTTTGGGCAAAGGAGTCGGCGGTTATTGGGGCTACTACTGGCGGGGCTTCGTGGACAAGACCGACGGCAACTACATGGTCATCGCTGTGCTGCCGACGGTGTTCCACCAGGACGAGCGTTACTATTCGATGGGGGAAGGGCCGTTCCTCAAACGGGCGGTGTACGCGGCCAGCCGTATCTTCATCACGCCAAACTACGACGGTAAAAACGGCTTCAACACCTCGGAGGTCCTGGGGCGTGGCATCGCCCAGGCAATCTCGCTCAGCTACTACCCCTCGTCCGATCGCAGCGCAGGCGAGATTGCTTCCAAGTACGCTTGGGCGCTGGGCCGCGACGCTCTCACCAACACGTTCCGCGAGTTCTGGCCCGACATTGCAACCCATGTCCTGCACCGGCATCCGTAACAATCCGGCTTCACGAAATAGAAAAGGCGTCCCACGGGACGCCTGTTTCTTGCGGTGAAGGATAAGCTTACTTCGTATACTCCCAGCGATTGTCGCCGGTCTGCACCAGTGTTGCCGAGTCCGTCGGATTTGCATTCAGCGCGTCGGCAACATTTGGGAAGGCCGTCTTGACTTCGGCCGCGTTGGCCCACGCCGGAACGTTCCCGATCTTGTAGTGATAGGTCACCGCGACCGTCTTCGCGCCGTTCCCATTGGTTCCCGGAGTCGAGTTGTCGATCGATGTGACCTCGCGGTTGCCGTAGCAGAAATTGCCATAGCCCGGTTGTCCGGTGTCGGCGGTCCACGCCGAACGTCCCTTGTCCGACAGGTCGTAATTGTTCATCTGCTTCGAAACGATGATGATCTTTTTCTCGGCGCTGGTGCGCACCAGCAGACCCTGCTGCGTAAGGGCGTCGTAGCCGGCGGTCTTGGCATCGTCTGAGGTTCCGACCTGTACCGGGAACTTGATCGGCTCGTGCCACAGGCATGCCGGATAAGCCTTGAAGTGGTCATTAATCGCGGCTTTGTAGGCCATGTCGTTGTTGACGGCCTTGTTGCAGCCCACCAGGGTAAACGCCAGCAGCGCTACGGCCGCCGCCGTGTGATGAATTCGAATCATTGACATCAAGCTTCCTTTTATCTTGCGATGACGCGCTTTCAGCGCGAGCTAGAACACCTTCCAGAAGTAATGTCCGAGGAAGAGCAGCAGCGCGAGGCATCCCACTCCGCAGAACCAGATCACGAAGTTTGCGGTCATCCAGGGTGAATTAATTTCCTTTTTGTTCATTGCGGCAGTGCTCCTGAATCTCGGACGTGAATGTGATTCGATGCAGAGATGCGGGTTCACAGCTGTATCAAGAATTTGCTGCGGGAACCTGAAGCGGCAAGCCAACGGACCGGAACTGCCAGAAAAGCTAAGTCGCGGATCGATCGCCAAGCGATGCGTCGCGGCGGGTGTAGCGCCAGGCCCACCAGATCAGCGGAATTTGCAATGGCAGCCGGAGCCACTGTAGCCAGCGATTCCCCAGTAAACCCTGGGAGGGAACGTGGGCCACAGCCATGTAGATGTTGGCGGGAAAGACGGCGACGAGAAGAAGCATCAGTCCAACTGCGGCCGAGCGCCGGGTGCGGGGAACGAGTAGGCCGATGCCGCCCAGGATTTCAGCTCCGCCGCTGATCAACACCAGCAGTCTGGGCCGGGGAAACATAGGCGGAATGATGCGGGCGTAGGTTTCGGGCATGGCGAAATGCAGGATTCCGCCCACCAGAAAGATGCTCGCAAAGATCCAGCGCCCGGCACGTTCGATCATGCCGCAATACTCGTCTTGCAAGATCCGGCGCGGTGTAAGCGGCTACGCAAGGTAGGGTTGAAGGCTTTCGCGGATCAGGGTTTCGTCAATCTGCTCGCCGCGGTTGAGCCGCTCGAGGATCTGGTCGACGATAACCTTGGCCTGATTGCGCTCACGGTGGAGCAGGAAGCCGTCGAAGATGTGCTGGCCGCGCATGGCGTTGTCGATCTCGGTTTCCTTGTCGTGCTCGCCGAGTTCGGTGAAGTAGACGACCTTGAACTTCCCGCCGAAATCGCTGTCGCGGTAGATCTCGAACATTACCTTCTTGGTGTCGCTGGTCAGGGGCATGGGATACGAGTGCTTAGCAATTAGGAATTAGCAATTATTTTAACGCATTCGGCCAGTCGGACTCGCAATGACAATTGACTCGCGGGTAGTGCCAGCGCCTACACCGCCTTGTTTCTCAGAACGCCTTGTATCAGGGCACGGCTTCAGCCGTGCCGATGCGGGCGGTTGTGAGGCTGAAGCTCGGCACTTCTCCGGCCATACGCGCCACGACTGAAGTCGTGACCTGACACAGAACTCCTACGCGTGGACCAAATTGTTGCTGCGCTTGCCAACTGCCTTCCTTAATCGTCTCCCTGTGCGCCTGCCAGGTGGGTCTCCACGCTGGCCGGCGGGAAGGTCACCAGTTCCGCCTCGCGCGATACCGACTTGTGCGTCAGGTTCATGCGCAACTGCCGTTCATAGTCGGCGAGTTGCTGCTCTAGCGTCTGCGCCCTGTCTGCCTTCTTCAGCAAGTCTTCGCGATAGCGCTTCAGGAAGTAATCAATGGTCTCGACGCGAATCCTGATCGAGCCCGTCGGCTTGTTTTCGTCGAGGTCCTTGAACGAGAAGTACGGCGTGCCCGACTTCTCGATGATGTCCTCGATCACCGAGTAGATCGGCGCGTCGTGCCCGCACTTGAAGTTCGAGATCTCCAGCGCCACCAGGTTGGGATGCCGTGCGGTGAACTTCGCCGCCCAGATCTTGACGTTGGTGCTGCCGGAGTAGGCGTTCTTCCACACGTCGCGAATATCCAGCGCGTGGGTGATCGAGCCCGAGCGAACCTCCTCGCCGAACAGCCGGTCCAGGATGTCCTCATCCATGGGCAGCAGGCTCTGCGAGAACACCGGATAGCCAAGCTTCTGGAACTCCTCCATGATCTCGTGATTCAAGCCGGGATCGTGGTGGTAGACGCGGCCCAGCATGACGATCCCGAGCCGGTTCTCGCGCTCCAGCGTGTCCAGCACCTCGCGCGAATGCTTGCGCATGCTGTTGTCGTAATCGTCAAACGCCTTGAAGCCGGCCTCCAGTGCGCGATTGCTCTCCTCTTCGGAGACGCCGAGGATTGGCCCCCAGGTCTGGAACATCTGGAGGCCGAGCATCTTCTTGTCGTCGACATTGAGGATGGGATCCAGATAGGTGATCCCGTTGTCCTTGAAGACGTCGCCCTCTTTGATGAATGCAGCCTTCACCGCATTCGGTGTTGCGGTGACTGTGGGGCATGCGTTCGCACCGCTGCAGTTCTTCAGCGGCTGATTCATGGTGTCGATCATGGGGAAGAAGATCGCATCGAGCGGCTTCTTCACGTGCTTCTGGAAGATCAGGTTGTAGACGTGCGGAATTCCGATCTTCGACGGGAAGCACGGATCGATGGCGCCGCGTCCCGCGCCCTGGCGATACATCTCCTGCCCGGTGAACTCGGAGTAGACCAAGTTCTCCGGCTGCACGCCCAGGCTCTCCAGATAGCCGCTGAACAGCGGCGCAAGCAGATACATGTTCAGCACGCGCGGCATGCCGATGCGTACGGTGGCGCGCTTCTTCATCAGTTCCGCGCGATTGACGATGGCCGCTTTCTTTTGACCGAAATCCCACTTGCCGGGAACCGGCAGCGGATCCGAAACCTGCTCGGGATTGCGCGAGCGCCAGACTTCATGCGCCGCGAGGTCGACGAAGTTGGGATTCTCTTTTTTGATCGCGTCCAGGCCGGCCTTGATGCCGCGCATTGCGCTGACATCTTCGACCTGACCTTTTTCGCAGGTGGAGATGATCAGTCGCCGTTCACCGGTCGCCAGCGGCACCTTCGACTTGAAGACCGGCAGCGGGGAAGCGGGCTCCATCACGGTGTCGCCGACGTTGACGTCAATGAACGTGCGCAGGCAGTTGTTCTTGCAGAAGTAGCAGCGCGTGTCTTCGTTGCGCGTGGTTTTGTAGCCGATCTTCTGTACCGACTCGATGCCGATGAAGGTGGTGCGATGTCCGTTCTTGTAAAGCCGGATCGCTTCAACGCCCGCGCCGATCGCGCCCGACTCGCCGCAATGTTCGTGAACGATAACCTCGGGCTCGTGTCCCACACCGTGGAAGTGCGAGTGGATGAAGTCGACTTCCGACTTCACCGCCGCCAGGTTCTTCTGTGTCCCACCCTGTAGGATAAAGCGCGATCCCAGCTTTGCAAGGTTGGGAATGCCGGCGACGTATAGGAAGATGTTCTTGGGCAGCACGTTTGCCAGGCCGGCAAGAATCTCTTCGCCGCGCCAGCCCTGGCGCTGGAAGTTGACGATGTCGGACTGCATGAACACCGCGCAGCCATACCCGAACACCGGCATGGTGCCTGCCGAGAAGGCGATGTCGGCGTACTCTTCGACCTTGTAGCCGAGCGACTCTGCCGTGCCCTGCAGGAAGTAGCCATTGCCCGCCGAACACTGCGTGTTCAGCTTGAAGTCCTTGACGCGCCCGTCTTTCAGGATGATGAGCTTGATGTCCTGGCCGCCAACGTCGACGATGACGTGCGGCTCCTTGTAGAACTTCATCGCCGACTCGGTGTGCGCGACCGTTTCGACGAGCGCGACATCGGCCTTCAGCACGTCTTTCAGTACGTCTTTGGCGTAGCCGGTGGTACCGACGCCGAGGACTTCCAGCGATGCGCCCTGCGACTCCACTTGCTCGCGCAGAGCGACGAACATATCGATGGTGTCCTGGATGGGATTGCCGCCCGATAGCTGATACGCCTTGCACATCACGTCGCCGTCTTCGGAGAGCAACACAGCTTTGGTTGATGTCGAGCCGCCATCCAGGCCAACGAAGCCGCGAACCGTCGATGCCGGCGCGAATGTCGCGCCCTTGAATTTCGGGACGCGATACTTCTCTTTGAACTCCGCAAGCTCCGCATCCGAGGCGCTCAACCCGGCGGCGCCCGACTTCGCCTTCTCGGCCTGGCGTCCGACGGTGATGTAGTCCTCAAGGCACTCGGTGCCCATGTAAATGCCGACTTCTGGCTCTTCGTCCTTGCCGAACTCCACCGCGCCCAGCGCTGCGAAGTATTGCGCGTTCTCCGGAACCTTGATCATGTCCTCGGGCTTCGCGCCTTCGGGCAACTGCACCTTGCGCTCTTCCCAGGTGCGCGGGATGTTCTGCTGCCACGCCTCTTTCATGCCGCGGATGAAGCTGTTGGGACCACCCAGCAGCAGCACATGCGGACGCAGCGTGTGTCCACGCGTCAGCACCGTGAGGTTCTGCAGGACGATGGCGTCGAACAGGGAAGCCATCAGTTGATCGGGCGGGATGCCTTGCTTCTGCAGGCCGTTGATGTCGGTCTCGGCGAAGACGCCGCACTTGCCGGCCACGGGATGCAGCTTGATGCCGACGTAGCCCTGATCGCAGAGTTCGGCGGCGGGAATCTTCAGCTTGGCGTTGATCTTGTCGATGACCGCGCCCGTACCGCCGGCACACTTGTCGTTCATCGACGGAATCTTTTTCTTGCGGCCGGTGTTCTCGTCTTCCTTGAAGACGATGATCTTCGCGTCCTGGCCGCCGAGTTCGATGACGGAGTTCACTTCCGGATGGAGCTTCTCGACCGCGAGCGACACGGCCGTCACTTCCTGCACGAACTTTGCGCCGATCAGGTTGGCCAGCGCGCCGCCGCCCGAGCCGGTGATGAAGATGCGGCAGTTGTGCGGCGCGATGCCGACTTCATCCTGCATGCGCTTCAGGAACTCGAGCAGCTTCTCGGGCTGCTTGGTTTCGTGGCGCTGGTAATCCTGCCAGATCATCTTGTCGCTTTCGGTGTCGACGACGACGGCCTTCACCGTGGTCGAGCCGACATCCATGCCGACGGTGTAGACGGCCTTGTGGCCGGATTGCGCGGTGACCTCGCGCGACTTCGCGAGGATGCGGGCGGGAAGGGAATCTTCCTGGGGCGCAGATTTCAGTAGAGAATCAAGGGATACGTCGACCTTCTCTGGGCCGTGTTCACAGGATCCGGGTTGGTGAGAGTGACTCACTTAGCCTCCGTGATACTTGCGGGTCGTTGCCCGCTTTATTGGTCCCGCGGGGTTGAAGCCCCGCTGTTCTTGTTTCGCCCCCGAAGGGGCTCGGTTATTAGCTAATTGCTCACCCAGCGCTGAAGCGCTGGGCTAACCTATGTCACGCCTACGGCGATTGTTCAACCGCCAATCAAAACTTGCGAAGTCAACGAGCCAGAGCCCGAAGGGCGCCGCTTTGTTTTAGCCCCGGGCGTCAGCCCGGGGTATCGCCGCCCCGTGAGACCGAGTCCCGTGGGGACGGCAGCGCTTACGCCTCGCCAAAATTGCCTTCGACTCTCCTGAATCCGTGCTTTGCCTGCCGCAGCATCCAGTTGATCACGCGGCGGTCGTTATAACAGAACGCCAGGATGTGATTCAGCGTCGAGAAGCAAGTCTTCTGACACTCTTTCTTCATCTGTTTCAACTGACCCGTTTCAAATTTCTGGTTCTCGATCGTGCCCCAGTCATATCCAGCGGAGTACATCGGGAAACACGGCGCCAGGGTCCCGTCGACGCGCACGATCAGCGAGTTGTGGCCGGCGCGGCAGCCCCAGTCATGCAAGTCGCCTTGGATGAAATTCTTCATCTGTGACAGGCGTTCCACCGAGTTCACCATGTGATATCCCGACTGCTGCTTCTCGATCAACCAGTCGATCAAATCAGCCGCCGCGGGGTGATGCTCTTCGCGGATGAACGTCGGGTTCGAGTACTGATGCTTGAAGTGCGCCTGCTCGGTCATCGGCGACTCGCAAATGTGGTAGTCGGTAGCGATGCCGTTATCATGCGCAAGCTCGGTCAACTGCCGCACGTCGTCCATGTTGTTCGCGCAGATATTGATGTTCAGGAACACGGAATATCCGTACTTGTACTGCTTCTTAACCAGGTAGTCGAAGTGCTTCCGAATCGGCACCATCGCTTTCGGGAGGCCTCTACCTGGTACGTCGTCCCAGCTATCGACTGCCAGATTCACAACGCCCACGCCTGCATCCGCGATCTTGTCGATCACCTTCGGCCACATCAAACGGCCGTTGGTCGGCAGATACACCCAGAAGCCTTTCTTCACCGCGTAATAGATGATCTTGTGCGCGAAGTCGGGACGCAGCAGCGGCTCGCCGCCCATCAGCGCCAGTACCCCGGCGCCGGAATCGCGCAGCCAATCGATCGACCGCTTGGCAGTATCTTCCGTCATGCCCCGCACGCTGTTATCAAACGCCCAGCAATAATGGCAATCCAGGTTGCACTTCCACTCGTTGAACAGGTACGCGATGATCGGATGAAAGTCGCCCGGCAAAACCCGCGAGCGAATCCAGGGGAACGCCCATCCCCGCATCGCTTTATAAATGTGCTTCGCATCCCAGGAACGCCTGCCGTTCTTGGGGAAGTATTTCTCATCGGGCGCATTCATCAACTCCGGACGCGACGGAAACACCGGCTCAGGCAGCGTTTGCAGCTTGCCATCCGGCGGAGGCGGCAGAAGCTTCGGCTGCTCTGGCGGTTTCATCAACAGGTCGTGCAATTCAACATCAAGACGATAACTGGGGGCGGCCTGAGTCCCCTCTGGAGTCTGCACCTCGGACATGCAGTCGTACCCGTCCTTTCTGAGAAGTGGCTAACCGTGCCGTACGGCTTCAACCCTGAGAGGCGTTGCGTACGGCACGCAGTTAAACGTGTGGCCCGGCCTGCTTCAATCGCCAAATGCCGGAGCGGCTGCCAGCTTTCGCTGAGCCTGTGCCGGAACGCGCGCCAGCTTTTTCTTGCCGTTCATCAAATCGCTGACGTGCAGAACGAAAGTCGCGGCAACACCGGCGTACCCGTCACGATGCGGTACCGGATAGAAGACGCTGCGCAGCTCCGGATGCTCGGCGACGTAATTCTTAATATCGTCGAGGCTCTTGCCGGTGGCCTTCAGCGCCTGCTCGAACTCCATGCGGGCTTTGACCTTGGCTTCGCCCAGCGCCATCTGCACGCGGCTGTGCGCATTGATCTCGCCTTCGCCCGAAGTTTCGATAGGCAGGAAGATCATCTCCTTGAAGTGATTGGCGACGGCCGACTGAACGCCGTCCGACTGCGAGGACGGCATGCAACCGAAGGGCTTCAGCGCCAGCACCATGTGGCAGAGATGATTCTTGGTGTAGTAAACGTTCTTGCCCACTTCCAGGTGACCTTCTCCGCCGCGGGCAAACTGGTTGTAGAACGGATGCGCAAGGTCGGCCATCATCTTCTGGTCGACCAGTTCATGCGCGATGTTGCCCAGGCTTGCTACCGCGCGCTGATACTGACGCGCGTAGATGCGCTCGCCTACGCCCCACATCCACTGCTTCGAGCGAAACTTCCACTCGTTGGCCGCCTGCTTCTTGAACTCGTACCACTGCGGATTCTTGTACGGCGCTTCCAGCGAACGCTTGGCCGCCGAGCGCGCCTTGGCCTGGTACATCATGTACATGACCCAGGTACCGATCGGTTCCACCAGGACCTGCGCGCCTTCGCGCTCCAGGAATTCGAACATGTGGAAGTTGCCGTCGCCTTCGGTGATCTGCGCCCAGAACTCGCCAATGATCTTCACCACCGGTTTGATCTTCAGGCGGTCGACTTCGATGGTCGCCAACTCGGACCGAACTGCAGACAGCGCGTCTTTATAAGGCTCGCCGTAAAGCTGTTCGCGAACCTTCAGCAGCGAGTTGACCCAGACCTCCCACTTCTTGCCCTTGTTGGCGCGAATCTTCTTTGCCATGAATTCCGGCAGGTCTTCGTGGTCCTCGAACGGCTTGCGATCGCGCAACAGCGTGCATAGCTTGTCCATCGACTGGTTGAAGACCGCATCGGTCTTGCCTTTTTCCACTTCATAGGGGCGGATGCGGTAGACCATCTCGTTCATGATGTCGCCGAGGTTCAGCGCATTGAACATTCCCATACCGAAGTCGACAGTGAACTTCAGGCCGGCTTCACCCGAGGCAGCTTTCACGCCGTCGTTCTGCTGGAACAGCAGCACACGGAAGCCGTCGAAGCCCGCATTCTGGAGGGCGAGACGATACTCGGCTTCGTACATGCCGAAGCGGCACGGGCCGCACGATCCGGCGGTAAAGAAGATGTAATTGTTGATGATCTCCTGCTTCGTTACCCCGCGCTCGCGCTCGATGGTCTGCAGGTGCTGCACCAGGTTGCCGACGGTGAAGTACGTCGGATTGCACTGGCCGTTGTTGCCGTACTCTTTGCCCAACTGGAAAGCCGACACATTGGGCACGGGCATGATCTCGCAGCGATAGCCGCAGCCTTCGAACACCGCCTGGATCACGCGCTCATGCTTCCAGGTCAGACCGCCGAAGAGGATGGTCACTTTCCCGCGCTCCTCGGCCGTGAACGGCCGCTCCGCCGGGCGCTTGAAGTGATGAACCGGACCGCTGTCCAGACCCATCATGCTCGCCAGTCGCGCTCGTTCCTGCGCCAGCTTGCGTTGAATCTCTTCCTCGGAGTTAGGACTCGTCAATTTATCGATTGGAAAGTCAATGCGAGTGACTGGCATAAGCTAATTATCCTCTTCCTCGAGTGATTTTGATTTTGTCTTTTTTGGGATCGGGAATGCTTGATTGCACTCGATATTCGTGCGCAGACAGACGAAGAGTGTACGGGTTGCAGAGACGGCCGAGATTGGTGCGAAATCTCACGGCGCAGGTGATCTATGCAAGAAGTTTGTTAGAACACGTTGACAATCAAGAAGAGGTGGTCCTCTCCCCCACAATTCGTACGGCTATTATCGTTACAACATCACATTGCAGCAAGCGCCATGTTGGTAATTGTTGGCAATTCAGTTGCCTCCGCATGACGGCACCTGCGTGCCAACACGCATGCAACTACTCTGCGGCTCGTTCGGAGCTTTTGCTGTAGATGCCGCACTGCAGGGATGGGTTCACCAAATTCCCTTGTCGCTTCCGGTAATGCGGAAAGCGACGGCGGCCGCCGATGCGAGGTAGGGAAGCAGGGAGAGGCGCAGAGTTGCCGGCACATCGCCGCGCAACGCCGTGTTGGTGACCTGGCGCGTGTAGAGGTCGGCGCCATTTGGCATGATGGGAACGCGCAGGAATTTGCCGCGCGCCTGAATGACTTCGCCGCCAAAAGGAGCTGCCGCGAGTACCTCAGCAGGCAATTCCGGCGCGCTGCCGCGGTATTGGCGCACATAATCGCACACAATTTTCAGATAGGTAGCGACGCCGGGCCAGATGGCGCCCATGTCGGCGGCCTTCTTCAACTCGGCAAAATCGAGAGAGCCTGTCTCCAGCAGGGCGCAGGTATTCACGATGTCGCACACCCGGAAGTAGAAGTGCCGGTACATCCGCTGTAGTGTCGCAACGATCACGCGCTCTTCCGGTGCAGGGACCAAAAATGTTAAGCCGCTGACGCTTTTTGGCACACGTCGAGTAACAAATCTCTGTGCCATAGCGATGTGCTCGCCCGTCTGCCCCAATCGCTGCGCGTGAACTTCAACCGACTCCGGCAAACCGGGCACGGCGAAGTTCCACTTATTCGCCAGGCGGTCGCCCCAGCTGCGCGGCTCAGTGTGCGCGCCCATGCGCGTGGTCATGATCTGCACAACCTGCCGCTCGTCGGCCGTGGTGTAGAGGTCGAGATCGTTGCCCAGGTCCGGCCAGTGGTCGAGCGACTTCATCACCGTAGTCGGACAGCCACCCTGCTCCAGCGCATCACAGATGTGGTGCAGGAAGGTCAGCGCATTCTGAATGCGCGCCTGCTCCTTCGCCAGAACTCCGTTCGCCCATCCCGCCAACTCGGTGTTCGTGCCGGCATTCTGCGCAACCACCTGGAAAGCGCGAACGACGACGTGATTCGAGTCGGCCAGCGACACCAGCGCGTCACGCTGATCGTTGCTCAAACCGGCGACATACTTGACGGCCTGCTCTGCGGCGGTGGGGTTGAGAGTCAACTGCGAGAGAACGTCGAGCTCCTGCGAAACTTTGGGCGAAGTAGTTGGCATTGTTTGCGAAACCTGGGTCGAACGGTATTGGAACAACAGGAGTTGGATGAGGGCTTCAGCTCTGGAGTTGGGTAGTCTAAGGCGAAGAAGTGTTGCCTAGCCGTGGGTGCCCATCCTCCTCTCCTGATTAGCGAGAGGGTGGGAGGACGCGGCTCTCATCCATCAAGGAATTGTCATCCCCAGCGCAGCGGCGTAGCCGGCTGAAGCCCTTGGTCGGGATTACATTTCGAAAAGGGGTGACGGGTAGTTGACTACCCTCGCCGGAACCACCACAACACCGCCGCGCCCACAACAATCCGATATGCCGCAAACACGGCGAACCCGCGCGTGCGCACCCAGTTCATAAACCAGGCCACCACGCCGTAGGCGACGATGAACGACACCACAAATCCAATCGCCAGCACGATCCAGGAATGCGCATCGCTCGGCATCGTTCCGATTGCACTCGGTTGCCCATGATGCGGCCGCATGGATTTATAGAAGTCGTACACCGTTGCCACAATCATTGTCGGAATCGAGAGGAAGAACGAAAACTCAAGCGCCGACGGGCGGCTCATTCCCGCCAATTCGCCGGCCGTGATTGTCGACATTGAACGCGACGTGCCTGGGAACACGGCCGAGAATATCTGGCACAACCCGATCCATACCGCCTGCCCGATTGACATGTCTTCCATGTCTTCGACCAGCTTGCCGCCGCGAACGAATGCCCTGTGATTCGAGCGCTCATACATCGCATCGACCACCCACATGACGATGCCGCCCACGATCAGCGCTATCCCCATAATGGTCAGGCTCTCCAGATGTTTGCCGATGATCTTGGTGAACAGGAATGCCGGTATGGCCGTGCACACAAACGCAATCATGGTCAGGCTGAGCGGATGCGTGAGTATGGTTTTATCGCCGCGCTTGCCTCGCGGAAAGTCGTCAAGAAACTCTCTGATGCGCGCCCGGAAGTAAATCGGCAGGGTGAGAATTGCGCCCAACTGGATGACGATGGAGAACATTTTCCAGAAGCCGTTGCCCATGTCGACGCCCATCAAGGCCTCAGAAATACGGAGGTGCGCGGTCGAGCTGACGGGAAGAAATTCGGTTAGTCCTTCGATGATGCCCAGAATTATGGACAACAGGTAGTCGTTCAAGAAGCCTCCGCTAGTGGGTCAAAGCCGGGTCGAACACGCCCTCAGGCGTGCATCTCGCGCCTCGTACAGGGAGACGCCTTCAGGCGCTGAGGTCATCTCGCCCATGCCCCAGAGGCCGAAGCCGCTTCTATTTTGTGATTCAACTGCACAGCTGAAGCTGTGCACCACCCGGGATATGTGCGCGCAACCCTATTCGACGCTGGTTCCCCAAGTCGGAATTTTATTCGTCACCATGTATATCAGACGCTCGCCCCGGCTGGACCAGTCAACGTCGCTGGGGTATTGCGCAACTAGTTTCTTCGCGACCGTTATGGACCGCTGCGCCGCTTCGTCGACTTTCTTCTCGTTGTTGTCAGACTGAAAGATGGTCATCAGCGTGGAGTAGCGCCACGCCGCCTTATAGAGCGCCTCGGGAGCTTTGGGCGACTGCGGATGCTCCTCGGCGTACTTCAAGTACATCAAAGCTTCCTGCTCGGGACACTTCGCCTGCATCTCCCAATCGCCGCAGAGCTTGTTGTCCAGCAGGTGATACGCCGCCAGGTCGGCCCACCTGGTTCCCGGATACTTCTTCATCACTTTCCGCATGTAGTCTTCGTCGATCTGGTGATGCAGTTGCGGATCGCGCAGCTTCGCCGACGGGCGCGACGCCGCATCCGCCGCCTCGATCTGCCAGCGAATGTCAGCCGAGCGATACGCCGCCTCGGCCGCCAGCGGCGATTGCGGGAAGTATTCGGCCAGCCGCGCATAGAGCCGCATTGCGTCGAGATCGGCATTCTTGCGGCCGCCACGATGGCTGGCTTCCTGCTCGCAGTCGAACGCCTCGCCGTAAATGATCTTGTCGCCATCGGGCGTCGCCGGCGTGATGATGCCTTTGTCCTCGATCCAGCCGGTGACGTTGCGGTCGGCCTCGTTCTCGGGATCGGCGCTTACTTCAACGGTGCCAACCACGTTCGCCCAGCCATTCACGTGCTCCAGCACCGCGACTTCGCGGCCGCGCTGAATGTTGGAGAGCTTGGCCGACGTGGTGTTCGGGCCGACATAGATGACGCCTTCGCGAATCATGATGCCGCGCTCCATGGCGGCAGCGGGAACACACAGCGCCGCCAGCAGGACGAAGATCAGCCCGCAAGGTTTTCTGTTCCTGTAAGACACAGTAAGTAGCTCCTGGCTAAGAAACACGATAACGAATCGCGGAGTTTCGCGAAAGGAGGGGGCGAGGCAGTCCGCCCTCCGTCTTCAGCTCTCCGCCCTCAGCATTGAGAGGAAACCCGATTGTCGTTCGAGCATAGTGAGAACGATCGAACGGAGTCGAAGGACCCCTCTTCCCGCCGAACCAGCGGCAACCTCACGCCTGCCACTGGAAGCACAGCGAATATCCGTCTGGATCCCGCAGGTAGACCTGCTTCATCCCGTATGGCGCGACCTTCGGCTTATCGACTTCCACTCCCCTGGCGCGGAACTGCTCGTACGCGGCATCGACATCGGGACACCCAAAATACAAGCCCGTGTCCTGATGTCCGAGGACTCGCTCCCGATCCTGCGTCGGCGGACGCTCGTCGTTGAACTCGTACGCGGTATTCAGCATCAACTCGGCCTTGCCCAGCCGCAGCAGGCACCAGTGGAAATAGTCCTCGCCCATTGTCGGGGACGTCGTCACGACCTCGAACCCCAGTTGGTCGCGATAAAACCGTACCGAGGTCGGCATGTCATAAACCTGCAGCAGAGGAGACAGTCCAAGTACCTCCAACGCCATCGCACACCTCTCCACTGAGCCGGAAGGCTCGATAAACCGCTCATTCTATGCGGGAACACAGCAAGACCTGAAGCAAAACTGCCCAGAAAGCAAAAAGCCCGGCCGTGTAGCCGGGCTCTCTCTCAATTTCTAAAGTTAGTATAGCACATTTGTAGGGCAATTGGACACTTATCTTGGAATTTATATCTGCTTATCCGTCATGCGATTACAAGTAACTGCTGCATTTCGCCATATTGACAAAGAAATTTAGGTTATAAAACGTTCGTGCCATATCAGCGCCAAATTCCCAGCCCGGAAATGGCTCTCGAATTCTCTCTGCTTCTCTGAACCGATTTGCCGACGCTCGTGCTACTATGCCAGCGTTTTCCACCTCAAAACCATGAACCGCCGACTGGTAGGTTTGTTCCTGTTATTCGTCTGCGTGGCGACGTGCTCATCTCGGGCCCAAGATCCCACGCCCAAGCCAGAATCGGAGGCGGCCAAGAACGTCAAAATGGCCGACGACCTCGTTGGCCAAGGCAAGCCGCAGGAAGCCATCGCCAAATACCAAGCGGCCTTGAAACTGGACCCACAGTTGGAATCCGCGCACATCGGCCTGACGACGGCGCACCTCGACCTGGGCGAGATCGACGCGGCACTCGCTTCCGTGCTCGCGGGCATGAACGCGCATCCGGAATCGGCGCCATTGATGGTGACGCTTGGGAAGGTACGGTTCCGCCGCGGCGAAATGGGTGAGTCGGAGCAGGCCTTTCAGACAGCCCTTCAGATTGATCCACACCAAGCCGGAGCCTACATCGGGCTTGCGCGCCTTTACCGCTCGTTCTCCCTGTACGGCCATGCCGATGCTGCCGTAAAGCGCGCGCACGAGATTGCTCCCAACGATGGCGACGTGCAGTTTCTGTGGCTGCAAACCCTCCCCCGCCAGGAGCGCCTGCCGGCATTGGAAGCCTATCTTGCGTCTCCGCAAGTGAAAAGTTACGAGCGAAAAGATTGGCAGGAATATCTCCAATACCTCAAGAAAACGCATGATCAGCCTTCTCACAGCTGCAAGGTCGTCAACAATGCCGAAGCCGCGCAGGTGAAGCTGGAGTACGTCCACGACCCGTACCCCCACATTGAGGGAGTCGGGGTCGATCTGAAAGTGAACGGGCGCGACCACGTGCTGCTCCTGGACACCGGTGCGGGCGGAATCACCATCGACAGTAAGTCGGCCAAAAAAGCTGGCCTGAAGTCATTCGCCGACATCGCGTTGGGCGGCGTGGGAAGCCAGGGCGAGCGCCGGGCCTACCTTGCCGTGGCCGACCGGATTCAGATTGGCGGCCTGGAGTTCCAGGACTGCGTCGTCACGGTTTCAGACAAAAGGCTGCTGCCCGAAGCCGACGGTCTCATCGGTGCGGACGTTTTTGCTTCGTACATGGTCGACATCGACATGCCGCGCAAGATGCTCAAGCTGTCCGCGCTTCCGGCGCGTCCCGGAGAGCAGCAGGTGACCGCGTCGCTCGACAGCGAAGACGACAGCGCGGTGACCCCCGAAGCCTCGAATGCGGTGAGCGCGGCCGACAAGCGCGACGCGCAGGGCCCCAAAGACCGCTACATCGCTCCCGATATGGCCAACTGGACCCGCGTTTTTCGTTTCGGACACATGCTGCTCGTTCCTACCCGGGTGAATGCTTCCAAGCCGATGCTGTTCCTGGTTGACACAGGATCGTTCCAGAACATCCTGACACCGCAAGCCGTGCGCGCCAATGCCAAGCTCAAGCAGAGTGACACCCAGATTTACGGTGCCAGCGGCAAGGTAGACACCGTTTATAACGCGGACAAAGTTGACATCGAGTTCGCGCGCTTTCACCAGACGAATATCGACGCTTTCAGCGTGGACCTCTCAAACATCAGCGACGGGATCGGTACGGAAGTTTCGGGCACGCTCGGCTTCAACCTGCTGTCGCTGCTGCAGGTGAAGATTGACTACCGCGATGGCCTGGTCGACTTCGTCTATCGCGACAATCACGGGGTCGAGCACTGACAATTGCGTAACGTCGTCTGGCGTGCGGCGACATACAATGAACTCGTCGCATGAGCATCACGGAGAATCTCGCAGCCATTCAGGAACGTATTGCCGGCGCCGCCGCGCGCGCCGGTCGTAACTCATCGGAAATCGCGCTGATGGCCGTCACCAAAACCCATCCGGCCGAGCGCATCGTCGAGGCGTACGAGGCAGGGCAGCGGCTCTTCGGCGAGAACCGCGTTCAGGAGTTCGCGGAGAAGTATGACGCTCTGCGCGGTCTAGACGGTGCCGAGTTCCACATGATCGGCCACCTGCAATCGAACAAAGCCGGCAAGGCCGTCGAAGTTTTTCACGCGATCGACTCACTCGACTCGGCCAAGATCGGCGACCGCCTGAACGCCGCCGCCGCGAACATCGGCAAGACCGTCGGCGTGCTCATCGAGATCAACATCGGCGGAGAAGACGCGAAGAGCGGCATCGATCCCGGCTCGCCCGAACTGGAGCAGATCCTGACCTCGGCGGTTGCGCCGTTATCGGGTGCCCCATCTTTGGGTGCCCCATCCTCCTCGCCTGCTTTTGGCGAGAGGGTGGGACCCACAATCTCGACGGGTGCCCCGCTTTCCTCGCCTTCGATTGGCGAGAGGGTGGGCTTGCCAAAGTGGTCTAACCTTCGCATCCGGGGACTAATGACCGTCCCGCCCTTCACCGAAGATCCCGAAGGTGCGCGGCCCTATTTCCGACGCCTGCGTGAGCTGCGCGACCGACTGGCCGCACGCAATCTGCCCGGCGTCTCGCTAGACCAGCTTTCGATGGGCATGTCCCACGACTTCGAAGTGGCGATCGAGGAAGGCTCAACCTGCGTGCGCGTGGGAACAGCGATTTTCGGTGAGAGGGAAAAGCGATAGCTGCAGACACTGCTCTTTGCGGTTGTCATCTCAACGCTGGTCGTTTGTCGACAGATCCGCGAAAGCGCAAATCATGATTCCGATCAAAGACACATCGACCGGCGCAACTTTCCAGGTCAAGGTCCATCCTCGCGCCAGGAAAAACGCCATTACCGGCGAGGTCGGCGATGCGCTGAAACTGGCGCTCACCTCGCCGCCCGTCGATGGCCGCGCTAACGAGGCCTGCATCGTCTTCTTCGCAGAACTTTTGAATGTGCCGCGCTCGTCAGTTACCATAGCCGCCGGGCAGACAAGCCGAAACAAATTGATTCGCGTCGCAGGCATGACGGCCGCACAGGTCCAGACGCGCTTGCAACAGATGTCTGGCCACTGCCAGCCACTGACCACTAATTCATGACCCTCGCCCAGCGTTGGCACGACATTCGCACCGGCTTCGAGCGGCCCTTCTGGGTCGCCAACATCAGCGAGCTCTTCGAGCGGCTGTCCTACTACGCGGCTTTCGCCTCGCTGGCGCGCTACCTGCACGAGACGCTGCGCTTTCCGCTGGAGCAGGCCACCTCGCTCACCGGATTCTTCGGCGGCCTGGTCTGGTTCCTCGCCGTCTTCGGCGGCACGCTGGCCGACCGCATGGGTTTCCGCCGCGCGCTGGCCATCGCCTACTTCATCCTCAGCGTCGCCTACTTCCTGCTGGGCTCGCTCGGCGCCACGTTGGATGGAGCCCATCCGCCAAAGCCTGCCGCTGATCGTGATCGCAACCTTCGTGCTCGCGCTGCCGGCGCTCGGCATCGCGCTGGTCAAGCCGAGCGTCGTCGGCACCACGGCGCGCGCCTCGAAGGAGAGCGTTCGCTCCATCGGCTACTCGATCTACTACACGCTGGTGAACATCGGCGGCTTTCTCGGGCCGCTGGTTGCCTCGTACGTTCACAACCACATGCGGGTGGAGAACGTCTTCCGCGTTGCCGCCCTTTCGGTCTTCCTGATGTTCATCGGCGTGCTGCTGTTCTTCACCGAACCCCGGAAGCACGATGAAGCCGAGACCGCGACGCTGGCACAGGCGGGGAAGAACTTCCTCACCGTACTCAGCAACCCGCGCTTCATGCTCTTCCTGGCGATCTTCACCGGCTACTGGATCGTCTACTGGCAGATCTTCATCACCCTGCCGCTGTACGTACACAGCTACATCAACTCGCAAGCCGACACCGAACTGCTGCTGGCCACCGGCCCTCTGCTCGTCATCCTCTTGACCGTCGCCATTAATCTGCTGACGCAAAAAATCCCGGCGTTCACCGCCGTCATCCTCGGCACGCTGATCACGTCGCTGGGGCCGATCGTGATGATCCTGCACCCCACGATCACGGGCGTGGTGCTGACGCTGGTGGTCATCGCCCTCGGCGAGATCACGCAATCTCCGCGCTACTACGAATACATCTCGCGCCTGGCGCCCTCGGGCCAGCAGGGAACCTACATGGGCTTCGCGTTCCTTCCCCTCGGTGTAGGCTCGCTGATCGCCGGCCCCATCGGCGGCTATCTGCTGCACAACTTCGGCGAGGTGAAACACCAGCCGCAGATGATGTGGTGGATCGTAATCGGTATCGGATTACTGACAACCGTGCTGCTGTGGGTGTATGACAAGAGCTTAAGAAGCACTTAGCCGTCAGCACTTGGCAATTAGCCAAAACTACAGGGTGTCCCGTTCTAATCCGTGTATTGGCGTATGGCGGGCGGGAAAGCGCCTCGCTCACTTTTCTTGGCTAAGGGCCAACTGCTAAGTGCCAACTGCCGCCTTCTTATGCCCAAGACTCCTGCTTACATTGCCCGCCACATCCGTCGCGTGCTGCTTGACGGCGCATCGGCTCCGCACACCGAAGAGGTGCAGCGTTTCTTCAAACAGGAGGTAAAGTCGCGCGGCTGGTACACCGGCGAGTTGCGCAAGCTGTCGGTACGCTTCCGCCGTACCATACTTGCCGAGAGCGGTCAGGACTTCCTCGTCCAGGTGGCTGACGATCTCTACCGGGGCAAGGTGCTGGAAGAAAAAATCTTCGCCGTGACCATGCTGCAGGGAATCGTCAGCAACTTCGGCAGGCCGGAGTTCAAGCTTTTCGAGAGCTGGATCGACCGCATCAGCTCATGGGCCGACCACGACGCGCTCGTTCACTACCTCATCGGCCCGATGATCGCCCGTGACGATTCATATCTGCCGCGTCCATTGCGGTGGGCGAAGTCGAAGGACCGTTGGCATCAGCGGGCGGCCGCCGTCAGCCTGATTCACAGCACGCGCCAGCATAAACATTTCGACCACATCCAGCGCGTGACCGAGCTCCTTCTGCCAAGCAAAGACGACATGGTGCAGAAAGGGCTGGGCTGGCTGCTGCGCGAAGCCGCAAAGTTCAATCCCGAACAGACGGTCGCGTACCTGATGACAATTCGCGACCGCACGCCCAGGTTAGTGCTGCGAACCGCGTGCGAGACGCTGCCGGAGACGACGAAAGTAAAAGTGTTGGCAAGGAAGGCGTCTCCCGCCCTACGCCAACGGAAGGCGTAGAACGGGGCACCCGTGTGTTAAGCCCCGAGCTTCGAGCCACGAGCTTCTGGCACGACAGTCGTTACCTGAGACAAAGCAGCCGCCGTGTTCTCGGTGCCGGAGCCTGTCGTGAGCGCGGTCGAGGGATGGTGCTCCCGCTCTTTCATTTACAATTGACCTCGCAATGAACCTCCAAAATATCCAGGCTGCGCTGCGCGACAGCGGCCAAGAGTGCTGGCTTTTTTACGATCATCATCACCGCGACCCCATCGCCTACCGCGTGCTCGGCCTGCCCGAGAGCATGATGGTCACGCGCCGCTGGTTTTACCTCATCCCGGCGCAGGGCGAACCCGTCAAGCTCGTGCACCGCATCGAGAGCCATCACCTCGATTCGCTGCCCGGCAGCAAGATGGAATATTCGGCGTGGCAGGAGTTATGGCAGAACCTGGAGACGATGCTCAAGCCCTACAAGCGCGTCGTCATGCAGTACTCGCCCAACAACCAGATCCCTTACATCTCGCTGGTCGACGGCGGCATGATCGAGCTGGTTCGCAGCTTCGGCAAAGAGATCGTCAGCTCGGCGAACCTGGTCGCGCATTTCGAAGCGACGTTAAGCGAAGCGCAGCAGGCCTCGCATTTCAAGGCGCAGCAGGCCATCGACCAGATCGTCGCAGCGTTTTTCCTGGAGACAGGGAAGCGCGCCCGCAACGGCGGCACGCATGAATTCGAAATGCAGCAGTGGATCATGGAAGCCTTCGGTCGCGAAGGACTGGAGACTTGCGATCCGCCAAACGTCAGCGTGAACGCCAACAGCGGCGATCCCGCACTACGAGCCCTCGGCAGCAACGTCAGGGAAAATCAAGGAAGGCGACTTCGTCCTGCTCGATATCTGGGCGAAGCTCGCGCAGCCCGACGCCGTCTACTACGACATCACCTGGACCGGCTCGGTCGGCACGCCTAGCGACAAGCAGCGCGAGATTTTCGACATCGTGCGCGGCGCGCGCGACGTGGGCATCGACACCGTGAAGCAGGCCTTCGATGCCCGGCGCAAAATCTGCGGCTGGGAAGTCGACAAGGCGGTGCGCGAGTTCATCGACGCGAAGGGCTGGGGCAAGTACTTCATCCACCGCACCGGCCACTCCATCACCAGCGACATTCACGGTAACGGCGCGAACCTTGATAATCTGGAGACCAAGGACGATCGCGAGATCCTGCCCAATACCTGCTTCTCGGTCGAGCCCGGCATTTATCTGCCCGAGTTCGGCGTGCGCAGCGAGATCAACATGATGATCCGCAACGGCAAAGGTGAAGTGACCGGTCGCATCCAGAACGAGTTGGTGCTCATTTAATGGCGAATCCGCAAAACGCTGCTGTCGCGAAGCCCGCGCCGCAAACAAATTCCATGACCATGGTCGCGCCGGTGGTGGCGTGGCTGGTGCCCGGACTGGGGCACATCATCCAGAAGCGCTACATTCGCGGCCTGCTGCTGATGGCGTCGATCCTCACCATGTTCTTCGTCGGGCTGGGCATGCAGGGCAAGGTGTACGCGTTCAACACCGGTGACCTGCTCGACATTCTCGGCTTCGTCGGCGACATTGGGGTCGGCGCGCTGTACTTCATCGCGCGCATGCTGAACTGGGGCATCGGCAACATTCACCGCGCGGTCGCAGACTACGGCACCAAGTACATTGTTGTCGCCGGACTGCTGAACGTCGTCGCCATCGTCGACGCCTACCACATCGCCATCGGGAAAAAAGAATGACCATCGAGCTCTCGCACTTCAACGCCGCCCTGCTGTTCGCGCTGTGCGCGTCCATCGTCTTCGGCATCACCCAGCGCAATGACTCGAAAGAGATGGTGAAGTACGGCGCCTATTGCTTCGTCATGTTCATCGGGGGAGTGATCGTCGCGTCGTGGGTCATGTGGGCGATTAAGCGGTAGACAGTGGCTAGTGGTCAGTGGCCGGTGGCTAGTCATCAGCATTCAGTCAAAACACGGGTGCCCCGTTCTAGCCCTGCAGTTGGGCTAGGGCGGGAGTACATTTCTTTACCCGCTAGCTTCCTGCGAATTTTTCTTACAAGAACTCTCGCCTCCTGCGTTCTTCCCACAGGAGGGCCGAATGCTCAAGCATTTTGCAGTTCTCTGTACCTTACTTTCCGCCGCTGCCGCCGCCCAGCAATCGCAGGCGCCATCGCTGACCATCTACAACCAGAACTTCGCGCTGGTCCGCGAATTCGTTCCGCTGCAGCTCAATGCCGGCGTGAATCAGTTCAGCTTCGAGGGTGCCACCTCGTTCGTCGAGCCTGACAGTGTGGTACTTCGCGATCCCAGCGGACGCGTGCGTCTCAGTATCCTGGAGCAGAACTACCGCACCGACATCGCCTCGCAACAGAACCTGTTGCGGGCGTATGAAGGCAAGCAAATTGAATTTCAAACCGCTCCCGGCAAGATCGTCAGCGGGCGCGTCATTCGTGCCGGTGGAGCGATGTATGGCAGCAACAGTTACTCCGGCGAGACCATCGTGGAAATCGACGGCAAGATTCAGTTCGGACTGCCGGGCACTCCAATCTTTCCGGCGTTACAGAACGAAGCGCTGCTAAAACCGGCGCTGAACTGGCTGTTGCAGTCGGATCGCGCCGCACAGGTCGATGCTGAGATCAGCTACATCAGCGGTGGCATGAGCTGGGAGGCCAGCTACAACGTGGTCGCGCCTGAGAACGGCGACCTGGTCGACATCATCGGATGGATCACGCTGCAGAACCACAGCGGCCATACCTTCCAGAACGCGCACCTCCAGCTGATGGCCGGCGAGGTCAACAAGATTGCCAATACCAATGAGTTCGCATACAAGGCGCGTGACCTGGAGATGAACGCGGCGGCCCCTGCGGTTAGCCAGGCAGCTACCGAGAAGACCTTCGACGAATATCACCTCTACACGCTCGAACGTCCCTCTACCGTCGAGAACGGAGAGACCAAACAGGTCGAGTTCCTGCGTGGCACCGGCGTTCCGTCGAAGCGCGTGTACGTCTACGAAGGCTTCATGATGCCGGAATATCTGCGCAGCAACTGGGAGTACCAGTTCCAGCAGCCGAACATCGGCCTGACCAGCAACAAGCAGGTGTACATCATGCGCGAGTTTCGCAACTCGGCGGCCGACCACCTCGGCATTCCGCTGCCCAAGGGCCGCATGCGCTTCTACCGCCGCGACACCGACGGCAGCCTGCAATTCGTCGGCGAGAACATGATTTCGCATACGCCCAAGGATGAGCTGGTGCGCGTCTACACCGGGAATGCCTTCGACATCACCGCCGAGCGCACACGCACCGACTTCCACGTCGAGAGCGGGCAGCACTGGATCGACGAGAGCTACCAGATCAAGCTGCGCAATCACAAGAAAGAGCCGGTGACGGTGCGCGTGGTCGAACACATGTATCGCTGCGACAACTGGACGATCACCGCAAAGTCAATCGGCTATACCAAGAAAGACAGCCACACGGTGGAGTTCGCGCCGAAGATCGCGCCCGACGGCGAGCAGGTGGTGACCTATACCGTGCACTACACGTGGTGAGGAGAGGCGGTGGCCAGTGGTCAGAGGTTAGTGGAAACGGGTGCCCCACTCATTCGCGGGTTTCGAATGAGTGGGAGGCAGCGGTAGTTGTGACCCATCGTTCCCGCTTGTTATCTTGGTTCCAACCATGCACACAGCTCAGAGTGGAATCTTCGCGCTCGGTACACCTTCGCATGCTTACCTCGAATTTGACCTCGCACCGGGACGCAGTGGCCGAGACCTGGTCGACAAGATCACGTCGTTCCGCGAGCCGCGCACGACCATGGGCGGTGTGAACCTGGTCGTCGGCTTTCGGCCTGAGCTCTGGCGGGAGTTTGCACCTGACGATTCGCCTGCGGATGTCGAAGGCTTCACCCGCAACATCGCCGGTGTCGAAGGCTTCCTCATGCCGGCGACGCAGCATGACGCCGTGCTGTGGCTGGCGGGCAGTTCCTATGACGTTATCTTCGACGTGTCGCACGAGGCAATTGCCGAGTTGGCAGGGTTGGCGACCGTCGCCGACGAAACCTCCAGCTGGCCCTACCATCGCTATCGCGACCTGACGGGCTTCGTCGACGGCACCGAGAATCCGTCGCTGATCGAGGCGCCCGACGACATCTTGATTGCGGAAGGGAAGCCCGGCCAGGCGGGAACGATCCTGCTGTTGCAGAAGTGGTCGCACGACAAAACCAAGTGGGAGGCGCTGCCTGTGGAGCAGCAGGAACTGGTGATCGGCCGCCGCAAGTCAGATAGCGAGGAGCTCGAAGACAAGCCCGCCGACTCGCACGTGGCTTCGACCGACCAGGACACCTTCGGCAGAATCTTCCGCCGCAACATGCCCTACGGCACGGTGACCAATCACGGCACCATGTTCGTCGGTTTCGCCTGCGAGCAGAAGCGGCTATCGCGCATGCTGGAGAGCATGGCCGGACTGGTCAGCGGTAAACGGGATACGCTCACCTACTACACCACGCCGATCAGCGGAGCGTATTACTTCGTGCCGTCGGCGCAGAGCCTGAAGTCGTCGGAAGACACCTTGCTCGACGACCCGAAATCCTAGCGCTGCGAAAATCCAGGCGCAGCGTGTCTATCTCCGCAGTCATTTCGTCACATCCCTACGCTCCGGAACCAAGTTGTGAAACCTTGCTGTGATCTTGCCGTGTTTTACTCGACAGATGCTCACTCGCCGCCGGTTCCTCGCCTTCTCCGCGCTGGCTCTGCCTGCCTTCGCCTACGCCGACTCGAAGCGCTGCAACACCATTACCGCCACGCTGCAACAGTTGGAACGCAGCAATGGAGGGCGTTTAGGCGTGACCGTGATTGACACGGCGACCGGCGAGCGCTGCGGACTTCACGCCGACGAGCGCTTCGCCATGTGCAGCACCTTCAAGTTTCTGCTGGTCGCGGCTGTACTGCAGGCCGTCGATCGCCACCAGGAGAAAGTGAACCGGGCCATCGCGATTCCGCCTAAGCCGCTCCTGGGCAATTCGCCGCTGACTGAGCCGCACGCCGGCCGCACCATGACAGTGGCCGAGTTGTGCGAGGCCGCGATCATTCGCAGCGATAACACGGCGGCAAACCTTCTGCTCGACACCATCGGCGGCCCGGCAGGGCTGACACAGTTCTGCCGGTCGATCGGCGACGAGGTCACGCGCCTGGACCGTAACGAGCCGTCGCTGAACGAGGCGAAGCCCGGCGATCCACGCGACACCACGACGCCTTCGGCGATGGCCGACGACCTGAACAAGATTCTGCTGGGCGATGTGCTCTCGCCAGCCGCGCGCGGTCAACTCACCGTCTGGATGGAAGGGAACCAGACGGGCCTCGACAAGCTGCGCGCAAGCCTTCCGCAAGGATGGCGCGCCGCCGACAAGACGGGCAACAACGGCGAGGACACGATGAACGACATCGCCGTCCTTTGGCCGACGGGCCGCAAGCCGATCATCGTGACGGCGTATATCACCCAGTGTCCCGGGCCGGCCAGCAAGCGGGTAGCGATGCTGAGGCGGGTGGGGGAGTTAGTGATTAGTATGAGTGATTAGTAATTAGTGATGAGTGATTAGGAATCAGTGATTGGTGTTCGTTTTGCGGGTGTTCTCCGCGTCCGCAATGGTGTTACGTTTATTGCATTCGTGCTATCCTGCTGCTTTCCTGCGAGGTGTGCATGGGTCTTGTCCGCACCGGAGTGGCACTGGATTCGGATCTGCTGAAGCGTTTCGACCGCCAGATTCGCAACGAAGGATACGAGAATCGCTCCGAAGCTTTTCGCGATCTCATCCGTGACCGCCTGAACGACGCCAGCCTGCAATCCGGCCACACCTTTGTCGTCGGCGCAGTAACGCTTATCTACGACCACCACTCGCGCCTGCTGCCCGACAAGCTTATGGAGTTGCAGCACGAATACCACGAAGTCATCATCTCCACCGTACATTCCCACCTCGACCATGACATGTGCCTTGAGGTGGTTGTGGTGAAGGGTGCGTTGAGCAAAGTGCAGGAACTGGGCAATCGGTTGATCGGTTTGAAGGGCGTACAGCATGGCAAACTGGTCATGAGTTCACCGGAGGCTTACGCGCGCAAGTCTCCTGGGCACAAACACCACTCGCATCACCACCACAAACACTAACAGGAACACTGGTACTGGCCGCGATGAGCCTTCCAGACCGGTAGCACGAAATGAAGATACGTAGCACCAGAACGAAGCTTGCGTTCAACTTCTGGTGCTTGATATTGCTGTGTGCGTCGGCTCACGCGCAGACCGCCGAAATTCCCCGGCAGGCTGCCCCTCCGCAAAATCCCCAGGTCACCCCGAGCGAAAAGAGCGTTCCGCCCCAGATATCGGGAACGGTAGTTGACGCGTCTGGCGCAGTGATGGCCGGAGCGACGGTGACGATCCGAAGCGCGGACGGCAGCGTACAGAAGGTGACCCAGGCCGACCGCAACGGTTCCTTCAGCATGTCTGGACTCTCGGCGGGAGATTATCAACTGATCGTATCGAGCCCGGGGTTTGCACCCAAAGAGATGCCCATCACCCTAGGCGCTGGGGAACAGCTTCCGTTGCGCATCTCGCTGGCTGTGAGCACCGTGAGCACCAACGTAGAGGTGCAGGGCCGCGAAGACAGTCTTATCGGAATTGCCGATTCCGCCTCCCAGGGAACGGTGGGCGCCAAGGAAATTGCCGATCGCCCCATTCTGCGTTCGGGAGAAATCCTGGAGACTATTCCCGGGCTCATCATCACGCAGCATGCCGGCGGCGGGAAGGCCAACCAATATTTCCTTCGCGGCTTTAATCTCGACCACGGCACGGACTTCGCAGTGTTCCTCGACGGCATGCCTCTTAACCTGCCGTCCCACGCGCACGGCGAAGGCTATGCGGACATGAACGTTGAGATTCCGGAATTTGTGCAGCGGCTCAATTACGAAAAAGGTCCCTATTACGCTGAGGTCGGCAACTATAGTTCGGCGGGGTCGGCGAACATCCAGTATTTCAAGACGCTGCCCCAGAACTTCTTCCAGGTGGAAGCCGGGATGTACGACTACGCGCGCGCGGTGTTCGGCGTTTCCCAAAAACTTGGCTCGGGCACTTTGCTGTACGGTGGAGAAGCGTATTACGACAACGGTCCATGGGTGCATCCAGACGCGTATGCCAAATTTAATGGCTTGCTGACCTACAGCCAGGGCGACGCCACTAATGGCTTCAGCATCACGGCCCGCGGCTATCACGGAAAATGGAACTCGAGCGACCAGATTCCCGTTACTGCCGTGCCTCTGGTTGGTTTGTTTGGAGCGCTGAACCCAACTGACGGCGGCAATTCGCAGCGCTACAGCCTGCAGGGCGAGTGGCACCATCAAGGCGCGAATTCCGCCACGACCATCATGGGCTACGGATTCTATTACAATCTCGATTTATTTTCCGACTTCACCTACTACCTGGACGATCCCGTCAAGGGCGATCAGTTCGAACAGCAGGATAGGCGCTGGGTGACCGGCATTGACGCAGCCCACACGATTTTCAGCCAATGGTTTGGCCGCAAGGTGGAGAATACGTTCGGCCTTCAGCTCCGCAACGACTGGGTCCACAACGGTCTTTACCGCACGCAAGATCGCGCGCGAACGGACAAGAACGATAGCAACGCCTGCAATGCCGAACCCATTCCCGCGTGCGACAGCAATCCGGATCTGATCGCCGTGCTGCCTGCCGCTACGGATGTGGCCAGATTTACGGACACGATGGCGAGCTTTTATGTGGAAAATAAAATCCAGTGGTCTGACAAATTTCGCTCGGTCCTGGGGCTCCGCGGCGATGACGCAATCTACAACGTCACCAATCTAACGCCTACGTATGTCGCCTCTGAATTGCCTGGCGCGCCGGTGATTAACTTTGGGGAGCTCAATTCCGGTTCGGCTAGCCAGTTCCTGCCCAGTCCCAAAGCGAGTTTGATTTTCGGTCCGTGGTCTAACACGGAGTTCTATGTGCAGGGCGGATTCAGTTTTCACAGCAACGACGTGCGCGGCACAACGCAAAGGGTTGAACCCATTTCGCCGGACTATCCTTTCCCCACGCCTTCCACTCCAATTCGTCCCCTGGTTCCAACCAAAGGCGCGGAAGTTGGTGTGCGCACACTGGCCATTCCACATCTGCAAAGTACCCTTTCGCTCTGGTATCTCTACAGTGAGTCCGAGCTGCAGCAGGATGGAGATACCGGCGCGACGGTGGCTTCGGCATCGCCGAGCAATCGCTACGGCGTCGAGTGGACGAACTACTACACGCCACTCGAACATCTGGCTGTCGATTTTGACCTGGCCGATTCCAAAGCGCTGTTCACCACAATCGATCCGGACGACGCTGCGCCGGGCCGCCCGGGAGGCAAGTGGGTGCCCGAAGCGGTTGGGTTGGTGATTTCCTCCGGCGTCACCGTGCAGCAGTACAAGAACTTTTGGGGGAGCTTGCGCCTTCGCTACTTTGGCCCGCGCAATTTGACCTCCGACGCAATTTACCGCTCCAGTGCAACAGCGCTGCTCAATGCGGAGATCGGATATCACTTCAATGCGAAATGGCGTTTGTCGGCTCAACTGTTTAATTTGCTGAACCGCTACGACCACGATATCGATTACGCGTATATCTCCCGAACCACGCCAACCGGCGCGGCGGAATTCACAGATGTATTCCATCCCGTCGAACCCTTCCAGGTGCGATTCACGTTGGTGAGAACCTTTGGAGCGAAGTGAACGTGGCGGAAGATCGATCCGCCACCGGTTGCAGGAACTCGAGCGGCCGGTGAAGAAATCATTTCGATCTCGCGGCGGCGCACCTTTTGCGATTCTTCGACGAATGCGGGAGTGAATCGAAATCCACGAGTTCAACGTCTCGCGGAACACGTTATCGGCACTTGCTTAGCACTGAGCCAAAGCGGGTTTCAAGCCAGGCAGGCGGAATTGTAAGTACCACGCTGTGGGGGATGCCCGCCGGTAGCCGGCTGTTATGCGGATTTGCCCGGTGCGGCACGCCAAAAGTCGCGCTCTGTCAAACCATAATCAAAACGCAAACCAGCAGGGCCTCCCATTCCCGGCGAGGTTCCGCAGGATACATTGACTGGCCTGAGCGTCGCTCGTACTATCAGTCAACTTCGAGGAGCCTCCGCGCATGGTTGGCACGACAATCTCGCACTACCGCATTCTCGCCAAGCTGGGCGACGGCGGTATGGGCGTGGTGTACAAGGCAGAAGACGCGGAGCTGCGACGCCTGGTTGCGCTCAAATTCCTATCCGCCATAGTAGCGCAGGACCCGCGAGCGCTGGAACGCTTCCGCCTGGAGGCGCGCGCCGCTTCGGCGTTGAACCATCCCAATATCTGCACCATCTACGAGATCGGCAAGGATGGCGAGCAGACCTTCATCGTCATGGAATTTCTTGACGGGATGACCCTGGGGACTCGCATTGCCGGGAAACCTGTCGAGACCGCGGCGCTGCTTGAGCTGGCGATTGAGGTCGCCGATGCGCTGGAGGCCGCTCACAGCAAAGGAATCATCCACCGCGACATCAAGCCAGCCAACATCTTTGTGACCACGCACGGTCACGCCAAGATCCTTGATTTCGGTTTGGCGAAGATCGCGGCGGCACCGGCGGGAATCGACGTGTCTGCCGTTCCCACCATCGCCGAGCTCGAAGCGATGACCGGACAGGGAGCGGCGATTGGTACGGTCCCGTACATGTCTCCGGAGCAAGTAAGGGGCGAAGCGTTGGATGCGCGCACGGATTTGTTTTCGTTTGGCGCTGTGCTCTACGAGATGGCTACCGGGGTGCAACCCTTCCGCGGCGATAATTCGGCCGTGGTTGCCGAAGCGATTCTCAATCGTGCGCCGGTTGCGCCGGTGCGGCTGAATCCGGACGTTCCTCCGAAGCTCGAAGAGATCATTACGAAGGCACTGGAGAAGGACAAGAAGCTGCGCTACCAATCCGCGGCCGACCTTCGAACCGACCTGCAGCGTCTGAAGCGCGACACCGAATCTGGGGCCAGCGTCCTTCTGCACGAGGTGACGTCCAAGCCGGTCGCGCGAAAGAAGCGGTGGCCTGCATTTCTTACCATGGGCGTCGTCGCGATCGCCGTGATTGCCGGCGTCCTCTTTCTGCACAACCGCAAAGCGCACGCCCTCACGGAAACAGACACGATCGTCCTGGCCGACTTCGCCAACTCGACCGGCAATCCGGTCTTCGACGACACGCTGAAACAGGCGCTCGCCATCTCGTTGCGGCAATCACCCTTTCTGAAAATTCTCTCGGACCAGCAAGTAAAGGCGACGCTGGGGCTGATGACCAAGCCGCCGAACACTGGGCTAACGCCGGAGGTTGCCGGCGAGGTCTGTCTGCGTGCGGAGAGCAAAGCGTACATCGCGGGCTCGGTGGCAAGTATCGGCAACGAATATGTGGTTGGGCTGAAGGCGGTGAACTGCCAGAGCGGCGACACGCTGGCGCAGGAGCAGGTTCGTGCCGATGGTAAGGAAAAAGTTCTGGATGCGCTGGGTTCGGCTGCTACGAAGCTGCGCGGCGAACTTGGCGAATCGCTTAGTTCGGTACAGAAGTTCGATGTGCCGATCGAACAAGCCACAACGTCTTCTCTGGAAGCGTTGAAGACTTATAGCTTGGGCATGAAAGTCTGGAACGAGCAAGGGGAAAGCGCGGCAATCCCATTCTTTAGTAAAGCGATTGAACTCGACCCTAACTTCGCCATGGCCTACTGCCGCCTGGGCGAGATTTACGACATCCTCGGTGAAGGTACCAAGGCCGCCGAGTACAACACCAAGGCCTACCAGTTACGCGATCGCGTGACTGAGGCGGAGAAATATAAAATCTCCTCCCAATACTACTTCGCCGTCACCGGCGAGATGGAGAAGGCGAAACAGGCTTCCGAGTTGTGGACCCAGTCTTATCCGAGAGAGACCGAAGCGCATTTAAATCTGGGATTTATTTATGGCATCCTCGGGAACTATGAAAAGGCGAATGCGGAGACTCTCGAGGCTATCCAGCTTGATCCTGATAACAGTATTGGTTACGCCAATCTGATACAGGGCTACGCTGCGGTGAACCAGTTGGATAAGGCGAAAGCGCTGTATCAGGAGACCGTCCGGCGCAAAATCGACAACGGGGGTCCACGCGCTTACATGTACGGAGTTGCCTTCCTTGAGCGCGACCGGGAAGAGATGGAAAGACAGGCGAAATGGGCAGCCGATAAGCCCGGGGTAGCGGACTGGTTGTTTTCCTATCAGTCTGACACCGAGGCGTTCTTGGGGCGTCTCGCTAAGGCTCGCGAACTCACTCAGCACGCAGTGCTCTATGCTCGCCAGAACGACCAGAAAGAGACCGCGGCAGGCTGGCAGATAAACGGAGCGCTGCGCGAGGCGGAGTTCGGCAACAGGGCCCGCGCTCACGAACAGACCATAGCAGTGTTGGCGTCGGTCCCGGATGCAGGGGCTCAGGCGGCGCTGGCGCTTGCGCGCAGTGGCGATTCAGTCCGCGCAGAGAAAATGGCAGACGAGGTGCAAAAGGAAGCCCCGCTCGCCACCCTCTTAGTCAGCTACTGGTTGCCAACCATTCGTGCGGCCATCGCAATCGATCGTAACAATCCCGCGAAGGCAATCGAGTTTCTAGAGGCGGCGAGTCCGATGGAGATGGGCGGGGAGAATGATATGGAGTGGGGCGTCTTTCTTTATCCCGTGTACCTGCGTGGGCAGGCGTATTTGCAGCTGCATCGGGGCGCTGAAGCGGCGACCGAATTCCAAAAATTTATCGATCATCCTACCCTTGTTGGGAACAATCCTCTCTACGTACTCGCGCATCTTGGCGTGGCTCGCGCGTATGCTTTGCAAGGTCAGCGCGACAAATCGCGCGTCGCCTATCAGGAATTCTTCAAACTCTGGAAAGACGCCGACCCGGATATTCCCATCCTGCAGCAAGCTAAGGCGGAGTACGCAAAGCTTTAATTCGGCGCTCGGGTCGTGCTAGCGATGCAAAATCAAAGTCCCCACTCAAGCGAAAATCGCGCTTGCATGGGGCACCCGCCTCATCCGCACCGCAACCATTTCGACATGTTCCTTGTGTACAATCCTCAACCATGTCGAGGCTCAAAGGAAAACGCGCTCTCATCACTGGCGGCACCAGTGGTATTGGACTGGAGACGGCTCGCCGATTCGTGGAAGAAGGCGCTCGCGTCGCGATCACCGGTCACAGCGCCGCGGCTTTGGAGACGGCACACAAGGAACTGGCGGATGCGATCATCATCGACGCCGACGCGGCCAATTCGGCTGATCAAGGTAAAGTTGCGGACGAAATCCGAAAATCGTTCGGACAGCTGGACGTGCTGTTTCTCAACGCCGGCATTGCTGACCTGCGGCCGCTCGATCAGTGGGACGAGGCGGCGTTCGATCGGTCGTTCAACTTGAATGTGAAAGGTCCATACTTCCTGCTTCAAGCATTGTTGCCGGTGTTCGCCAACCCTGCGTCGATCGTGATCAACGGCTCGGTCAATCCGCATATCGGGATGCCGACATCGAGCGTTTACGCGGCAACGAAAGCTGCGATGATTTCGTTGACCAAGACTCTTTCCGGCGAATTGATTTCACGCGGCATCCGCGTGAACGCCGTGAGCGCCGGACCGATCATGACGCCGCTTCATGCCGGAAGGTCGAAGGAAGAGCTTGCCGGGTTCATCAAGCAGATTCCCGCGGGCAGGTTCGGAGAAGCGAGCGAGATCGCCAATGCAGTCGTGTTTCTGGCGTCAGATGAGGCGGCGTTTACGGTCGGCGCGGAGCTGCTGATCGATGGTGGAATGAGCTTGTAAAGGCAGTGGCCAGAGGCTAGTGGATAGTGGCTAGGGGCCAGAGAAGAAACCATCTGAGATTGTCCGCACCCGTCTAAAGTCAAAGTCCCCGCCCTACGCCAGAAGATGGCGTAGAACGGGGCACCCGAAAACAGTCGTCAGTGGCTAGTGGTTAGTAAAAGCAAAAGGCCCCGCATCTCTGCGAGGCCTTTGCTTGTGTCTTTGGCTAGCCACTAACCACTAGTCACTAGCCACTGCTTTTAGTACATTCCGCCCATGCCGCCGCCGCCGTGAGGCATCGCCGGTTCCTTCTTGTCTTCCGGAATCTCGGAGACCAGGGCTTCGGTGGTGAGCATCAGGGCCGCGATCGAGCCTGCGTTCTGCAGAGCCGAGCGGGTTACCTTGGTCGGGTCGATGACGCCCGCCTTGACCAGGTCTTCGAACTTGTTGGTCAGGGCGTTGTAGCCGAAGTTGTTCTCCTTCGAGTCGCGAATCTTGCCGACTACGATGGCGCCTTCTTCTCCGGCATTGCCGACGATCTGACGCAGGGGCTCTTCGAGTGCCCGACGCACGATGTTGGCGCCGATCTTCTCATCGCCTTCCAGCTTCAGAGCGTCAATCGCATCAGCGCAGCGGAGCAGGGCAACGCCGCCTCCGGGTACGATGCCTTCCTCAACCGCAGCGCGGGTGGCATGCATCGCATCCTCGACGCGGGCCTTCTTCTCCTTCATTTCGGTCTCGGTCGCGGCGCCGACTTTGATGACGGCAACGCCACCGACCAGCTTCGCCAACCGCTCCTGCAACTTCTCGCGGTCATAGTCGCTGGAGGTCTTATCGATCTGGCCACGAATTTCCTTCACGCGGCCTTCGATGTCGCCAGGCTTGCCCTTACCTTCGACGATGGTCGTGTTGTCCTTGTCGATGGTGACCTTCTTGGCCTGGCCGAGATCCGCCATCTGCACGTTCTCCAGCTTGATGCCGAGGTCTTCGGTAACAGCCTTGCCACCGGTGAGGATGGCGATGTCCTGCAGCATGGCTTTGCGGCGATCGCCGAAGCCCGGGGCTTTCACGGCCGCAACCTGCAAGGTTCCGCGCAGCTTGTTGACCACCAGGGTGGCCAGCGCTTCGCCTTCCACGTCTTCCGCGATGATGATGAGCGGACGGCCGCCCTTGGCGATCTGCTCGAGCAGCGGGAGCAGGTCCTTCATCGAGGAGATCTTCTTCTCGTGGATCAGGATATAGGGATTTTCCAGGACCGCTTCCATGCGCTCCGGATCGGTGACGAAGTAGGGGGACAGGTAGCCGCGGTCGAACTGCATGCCTTCGACGACTTCCAGCTGGGTCTCCATCGTCTTGGACTCTTCCACGGTGATGACGCCGTCCTTGCCGACCTTCTTCATCGCTTCGGCGATGATGCGGCCGATGGTCTCGTCATTGTTGGCCGAGATGGTGCCGACCTGCGCGATCATCTCGCCGGAAACCTTCTGCGACAGCTTGTCGAGAGCGGAGTTCTTGCGGCTGCCGTCTTCTTCCTGAGTACCGTTGACGGCGTTAACAGCCTTCTCGATGCCGCGCTTCAGAGCCATGGGGTTCGCACCGGCAGCAACCGTCTTCACGCCTTCGCGATAGATGGCCTGGGCCAGAACGGTCGCGGTGGTGGTGCCGTCGCCGGCAACGTCGGAAGTCTTGGAGGCGACTTCGCGCACCATCTGCGCGCCCATGTTCTCCAGCGGATCCTTCAGCTCAATTTCCTTGGCTACGGTGACGCCGTCTTTGGTGATGAGCGGCGAACCAAATTTCTTCTCGATGACCACGTTGCGGCCCTTGGGACCGAGCGTGACCTTCACTGCGTCGGCGAGGACATTCACGCCGCGAAGAATCGACTGCCGCGACTCTTCTCCATGCAGAATCTGCTTTGCCATGTTTCAATTTCTCCTTGTTACGAATCTTTCGAAGAGCTGTGGGCCGTGGGCCGTCAGCTCTGAGCTAAAACCTTTGCAGTCCCATCTCCCTAAAAGTTACGGGAAGGGAACTAGCTATCGCCGGATCTTCAAGCTCAAGGCTCAAAGCTCACGGCTCAGAGCTACTTCTTTGCGGCGGCTTCCTTGGGCTTGGCGGCGCCTTCCAGGATGCCCAGAACTTCTTCTTCGCGCATGATCAGGAAGTCTTCGCCATCAATCTTGATTTCGGTTCCGGCATACTTTCCGAACAGAACGCGATCGCCTGCCTTGACGGCCAGGGGGAAGGTCTCGCCCTTCTCGTTGCTCTTGCCCTTGCCGACGGCGATGATCTCGCCTTCCTGCGGCTTGTCTTTGGCGCTGTCGGGAATGATGATGCCACCACGGGTGGTTTCGGCCTCTTCTACACGGCGAACCACGATGCGGTCGTGCAGCGGAGTAAGCTTCGTTGACATTCTTCGAACTCCTTTCGTACTTGAAAAACTCAGTTGGATTCCGTTACAGATTTGCCGCTCGGGCGTGAGCTGCGTGCCAGAAGCGGCGATATGGATAGAGCTGGGTACAACGGATATAGGGAGGAGGGTTCCAGAGTCTCTGTTAGCACTCACTCCTAACGAGTGCTAATGTAAGCCAGTTCGATGCCCGATGTCAAGCGGAACATGAGTGACTTTCACTCACATTTAACAGAAAAATGCTTGAAATCCTGTAATCAAGCATATAGTCAATAACTTACAACAATGCCGGAACGAAGCGAAGATCCGAACGGGGAAAGCGGTCTGTTCTCGGAAAAACTCGGTATCATTTGGGACCCGAGCCGGCAATTTACGCGCACCCGAGATATCGGTTGCTTCCTCGGCAGCATCTCATGCGGCAGGAGTTCTTCTTCCAACCATGTGAACGTTTTGGCGGCGCGAACTTTATAGTTCCCATAGCCCCGAGTTTGGCAGGATAATCGGGTTAGTTCAGGTGCCATCGTGCCAGTCGACCCTGGTTTTCGAGACTCTTCGTTGCTCGCGCTCCCGTGGAAAGCTGCAGCAGCTGTCCTTGCTGCCGCTTTATCACTGACAAATCTTTCCACCGCTCAAACGCAATCGGCGACTGCTGCTTCCGATCCAGCCGCTCCCACACAGACCTTGAACACGATGCCAGGGAAGCCCGATCCCTCGGTGGGTCCAGTCGCGCCGGAAGGTTCGATTCCCACAGCGTCGCAGGTCGAAGCCGCTGGCGCAGCCGACGCCGCCAAGTCGCCTGACCTGAAGGACGCGAAAGCACCGGCGCCCGCGCCGCCGAACGGCGTCAACGCAAACCAGGCGAACTTGCCGCCCAAGTACAACGTGAACCTCATCGGCCAGCGCAATGTTGGTGCGGGTTTGGATTTCTATTCGCTCGATCGCGAGATGGCGCTGGGGCGTCAGCTGTCGCAGGAAGTGGAGTCGAGCGCGAGGCTGGTCACGGATCCGATCGTCACGGAGTACGTCAATCGCATCGGCCAGAACCTGGTGCGCAACTCCGACGCGCGCGTGCCCTTCACCATCAAGGTTCTCGATAACGAAGAAGTGAACGCCTTCGCCTTGCCTGGCGGATTTTTTTACGTCGACAGTGGATTGATTCTGGCGGCCGACAACGAAGCCGAACTGGCCGGCGTGATGGCGCACGAGATCGCGCACGTTGCGGCGCGTCATGCGACCAAGAACATGACCCGGGCGCAGATATGGAACTTCGCGTCGGTGCCGCTGATCTTTGTGGGCGGGCCGGTGGCCTATGCCGTCGCCGAGGCGGCTGGGCTTATCGTGCCGCTGGGCTTCTTGAAGTTCTCGCGTGACGCCGAGCGCGAAGCCGACCTGCTCGGTCTGGAATACGATTACGCCTCGGGCTACGATCCCCAGGCGTTTGTCCAGTTCTTCGAAAAGCTGAACGTCGAGAAGAAGAAGCCGAACATCGTCGCCAAGGCCTTCGCTACGCATCCGATGAACGTCGAACGCATTCAGGACGCGCAGGAAGAAATTCGGAAATATCTGCCGGACCGTCCCGAGTACATTGTCGACACCAGCGAGTTCGAGAACGTAAAGGCGCGCCTGATGATGCTGGAGAACGGGCGTCGGCTGGGCGGCAAGAGCAGCGATCCCGGGCGTCCGGTGCTGTTGAAGCGGTCGGCAACCTCGAGCACAACCGAAGGCGGTGGCGATCAGGGCGTCAGCGATCGTCCAGTGCTGAAGAAGGCGCCAGGCTCGGATTCGGGCGGCACCTCGGGTTCCGATACCTCGAAGCAGGCGCAGACGAACACGGCGCAGTCATCGGCACCTCCGACACCGCCGCAAGGCGAGGACGGGCCTCCGGTGCTGAAGAAGAATCCTTCGTCGACTTCGGATTAAACGGGGAAATAATATGGACTTTTTTGTATCGTTGTTCGCAGCAGGCAATAATACGGGAGTGGCGCTGATTGTAGCGGCGATCGCAATAGGCGTCACCGTCCGCGTGGCGCTGTTGCTCTCGCAGAAGCACGACATCTTTCCTCGGCGCTAAAGACCTTCGCGGCTGCAGCGCCACGAACTCTTCATTTTTGTCATCACGAGGGTGCTTAAGACTGACGAGGGATATGCTTGAGACCTTCTCGCGGTCCCCCGTCTTGCCAAAAATCCCAACATTTTAATTTGTCATACTGAGCGGAGCGGCGCCGTTTTTGCGCTGCGGAGTCGGGGGATCTGCAGTTCGTCCGCGTGGCGTGATCTTCCCTCCGGCGGCGAACCGGCCCGCCTCAGTGACGGGATTGATTTCCGACACCTGGGGTTGGCGCGTTGCCACTTCTCGCCGTCCTGCCTAAAATTGTCGCTATGAAATTGTCGTTTGGACGAACCGCCGTTTTCGTTCTCCTTCTTGCCTGTACCACCAGCCTGATTGCGCTTGCACTTAACAATGACGAGCAAGCGTCGTCCACCAGCTTTGTCGTGTTGAAAGATGAAAGCGGCAAGCCGGTGCGCAATGCGGCCGTGGTGCTGCATCCCGTGGGCAAGCACGGCAAGCAGATGAAGACGGGCTTCGAGCTGAAGACCGATGCGGATGGGAAGACGCACTTTGACGGCATTCCGTTTGGCATGCTGCGCGTGCAAGTAATCGCGCATGGCTTCCAGACTTATGGTGGCGACTATGAGATCAAGCAGGTCAACCAGGAGATCACGATCCGGCTGAAGCGTCCGCAGGGCCAGTATTCGATTTACGGCAACGAGGATTCAGGCACGAATCCGGGAGCGGCGACCGGGCATTCCGGCACCACCAGCAGCACGCCGCAAAAGTGAAGACGCTCTTCGCCTTTCGCTCTCCGCTGTTCGCCGGAGAGATGGGGGCGGATTGTTCCGGCGAATGGCGAAAAGCGAACAGCGAAAAGCGAGGTTCTACCCCTTGATCACCGCGCACGCACTTTGGACCGACCGCGAACGCTTTCTCTGTGAGGCGTCTAGCGGACACGCCATGATCGTCGACGGCGGCGCCGAGAAATCCGCCAACAGCCCCGTCGAACTCCTGCTCATCGCGGTGTGTGCCTGCTCGGCCACCGACATTGTCGGCATTCTGCGCAAGAAGCGCGAACCCTTCACCGCTCTCGACGTCCGTGCTGAAGCCGATCGCTCCGAAAATTTCCCCAAGGTCTTCACCGCAATCCGAGTGGTCTATCGGGTTAGCGGCAAGGTCACGAAGAAGGCGATGGAAGACGCTGTCCGGCTGTCGGAAGAGAAGTACTGCTCGGTGTCGGCCATGCTGGCAAAATCGGCGAAGATCGAGTTCGCGATTGAATACGACGAGGTAGTCGCAAGCACTCAGCCGTAAAATCGAACCACGTCGCACGATGAAGATCACCTACCGGGTCAACGAAGCGGACTACAGGGACGCATACAAGCTCTTCGTCGCTCACGAACCGGGGATGCGGAGAGCGTCCCGGCGAGTCCTGCCCGTGCTCGGCGTTTTCGCGATATTGCTGCCAATCGTCTCGCTGAGCATGGCCCCGCACAACAGTCCGGGCCTGGCCGTCATTACTATCCTTTTCGGTCTTTACATGTTGTATTGCGGCTTTGCGCTGAAACTCTACTTTCGCAAGCTGTATCGCGGCGACCGCCGGCTTCAGCAGGACTCGATCGCCGAGATCGGTGAGGATGGAGTGCATTTCATCACGCCCGACGCCGATACGCAGATGACTTGGGCGGCCTTCATCCGCATCCTGGAGTCGGACCGCGTCTTCCTTCTGTTCCGATCGCAGTGGCTCTTCACTGTGCTTCCTAAGAGCGCCTTCGGCCCCGGCGAGGCAAGCGCTTTTCGCGAACTGGCAGCCCGCAAGATCGCCGTTCGCAGTTGATGACCGCCGGGCCGCCTCGCGTCGTATAATCGACGGGTTTGCCTATGACTACCACTGAGACACAACTTCGCCTCGCCCAGCGGATGTCTCGCCTGGGAACCGAAACTGCCTTTGAAGTGCTGGTTCGCGCCCGCGCCCTCGAGCGCCAGGGCAAGAGCATCATTCACCTCGAAATCGGCGAGCCCGACATGGACACGCCGGCCAATGTCGTCGAAGCCGGAGTAACCGCGCTGCGCGAGGGCTTCACACACTACGGTCCCTCGGCCGGATTGCCCGATCTGCGCGAGGCCATCGCCAAGGATGTGGCGAAGTCGCGCGGTATCGAGGTGCATGCCGACGAGGTCGTCGTGGTGCCAGGCGGCAAGCCGATCATCTTCTTCATCATCATGGCGCTGGTCGATGAAGGCGATGAAGTCATCTATCCCAATCCCGGCTTCCCCATCTACGAGTCGATGATCAACTTCGTAGGCGGCAAGGCGGTGCCGATTCCGTTGCGCGAAGAGCGCGAGTTCCGCCTCGACGTCAACGAACTGAAAGACCTGATCACCGACCGCACCAAGCTCATCATCATCAATTCGCCGCAGAATCCCACTGGCGGCATCCTGACGAAGCAGGACATCGAGGACATCGCTGCCGTGATTGGCGACCGCGACATCATGGTGATGAGCGACGAGATTTACAGCCGCCTGCTGTTTGAGGGCGAGCCCTTCAGCATCGTCTCGGTGCCGGGCTTCAAGGAGCGAACAATCATCCTCGATGGCTTCTCGAAGACCTACTCGATGACCGGATGGCGGCTCGGCTATGGCGTGATGCGGCCCGACCTGGCGCAGCATATCGCGCGCCTGGCGACCAACTCCACGTCATGCACCGCGACCTTCACCCAGATGGCGGGAATCGAAGCCATCAGCGGCGATCAGAGCGAGCCCGAGCGCATGCGCCAGGAGTTTCACAAGCGGCGCGACATTTTCGTGAAAGGCTTGAACGAGATCAAAGGCTTCTCGTGCCAGTTGCCGAAGGGCGCGTTCTACACCTTCCCCAATGTCAAGAAGACCGGCTGGCCGTCAAAGAAGCTGGCTGACGCGCTGCTGGACGAGGCCGGCGTAGCTGCGCTGTCGGGGACCGCCTTCGGATCGTACGGCGAAGGCTACCTGCGTTTCAGCATCGCCAACTCGATCGAGAACTTGCAGGAAGCGCTCAACCGCGTCGACAAGTGGACGAAGAAGAATCTGTAGGGGCGCCTGTTCAGTGCGCCGCGCTGGTAAGTTTCACTTGGTTGCCATCCTGAGCGGAGCGTCCGCCTGATTTTGCGAGCCGCCGCAGTTGCGGCTCGGCGGACGCGGAGTCGAAGGACCCCTATTGCCGGGAAGATCTTGCGAGTGCAGGGGTCCTTCGACCGCGCTCGGCGCTCACTTCGCTCAGGATGACAACCCCGAAGAGGCTGGCATTTATTCGCACGACTGAAGTCGTGCCCCTGATCCAAAGCACCTTGAAATTGCTGTGGACCTTTCATCAGCTTGCGCGTGGGGCGCAAGCGAGCTCATCGGAAGCTGAATGCCCGAGCGTACTTTCCGCATCTTCGCGACCGCCGACATCGGTGAGGCAGCCTTCAACCGCCTCCGCGAGCGTGGCTACGAAATCGAAATTTACCCTGTTGCAGAAGCTCCGCCGAAGAGCGTGATCATCGAAAAGGTCAGCAGCGGCATCGCCGGACTCATCACCACGCTGCGCGACCCCATCGACGCTGAAGTGTTCGAAGCAGGTAAACATACGCTGAAGGCTGTCGCGCAGATGGCTGTCGGCTTCGACAACATCAACCGCGCCGACGCCAATCGCTACAGGATCCCATTCACCCACACCCCCGACGTGCTGACCGAAGCCACGGCCGAGTTTGCCTTCGCCGCACTGCTCGATCTCGCGCGGCGGCTCTGGAGCGCCGAGCGCCTCGTGCGCGACAACCAGTGGGGATCGTGGCATCCGCAGCTGCCATTTCTCGGCGACGAACTTACCGGCAAGACCATGGGCGTGATCGGCGCCGGGCGCATCGGCCAGGCGATGGTGAAGAAGTGCGTCGGCTTCGACATGAACATCCTGTGCTACGACGCCAGAGGGCCGAACGAAAAGCTGGTGCGAGCAATTCAGCAGGAGATGGACCTGCGCTACATTCACGGGCTGCAGCAGGAGCGCACCATCATCAAGTTCGTTTCGCTGGAAAAGGCGCTGACCGGCAGCGACTTCATCAGCATTCACCTGCCTCTGCTGCGCGACGGCGAGAGCGACACGCCAACCTATCACCTCATCAACGAGCGCACGCTGCACAAGATGAAGCCGACGGCGTACCTGGTGAACACCTCGCGCGGACCGGTGATCGACGAAGAAGCGTTGGCCAAGGCGCTGAAGGAAAAATGGATTGCCGGGGCCGCGCTCGATGTCTACGAGCGGGAGCCGCTGCCTGCCAATTCGCCGCTGCGCGATCCCGAGATCGAAGACCGCTGCCGGCTCTATCCCCACTTCGCCAGCGCCGGACGCATTACGCGATTGCACGTCGATCCCGACCGCGGCATGGCCGGCCGCTGCGTGCAGGGGCTCATCGATGTGCTGGAGCAGAACTACGGCGGCGACGTGACGAAGATGCCGTACGTGGTGAACAAAGAAGCGTTTCGGTAAGGCGGCACTTGGCAGCTAGCACTTGGCATTTGGCCAATTGCCAAATGCTAAGTGCGAACGGCCGCTTCGACCAGCGAATGAAACACCTTCGCTCCGTCGGTCATGCCGAGCTCGGGTTCGGCGGCGCGCTCGGGATGCGGCATCATGCCCAGCACATTGCGTCCGGCGTTGCAGATGCCGGCAATGTTTTCCAGCGAGCCATTGGGATTGGCTTCGGCTGTTTCTTCTCCCGCGGCGGTGACGTAGCGCCACACGATGCGGTCCTGATCTTTCAACTCGGCCAGCGTCGGCTCATCGCAGAAATAATTGCCTTCCATGTGGCCGATGGGAATCTCCAGTACCTCGCCCTTGGTCAGCGCCTGCGTGTAGGGCGTGTTCGTCGTCTCAACCCGCACGTGAACGGGTTTGCAGACGTACTTCAATCCGGCATTCCGCATCAGCGCCCCGGGGAGCAATCCGGCCTCGCACAAAATCTGGAAGCCATTGCAGATGCCCAGCACCAGTCCGCCGTCGGCGGCGAACTTCTTCACCGACTCCATCACCGGCGAGAACTTTGCGATCGCGCCCGTGCGCAGATAGTCGCCATAGGCGAAACCGCCGGGCACGATGATCGCGTCGCAAGCTTGCAGGTCAGCCGAGTCGTGCCAGAGGAAGGTGACCGGCTGTTTCGCGACCTGCTGCACGGTCCAGAAAGCATCGTGGTCGCAGTTGGATCCGGGGAAGATGATGACGCCAAATTTCATGGGGAACCAGCCGTTAGCAATTAGCAGTTAGCAATTAGCCAAGGCGCGTGGAGCGATGGTCGAAGCGAATCAACAAGGTTTAGCAAAGTGCCAGCTGCTAAATGCTAAGTGCTTAGTTTCGAGTGTAGCATGTGATGTGACGAGCTGATTCCGCCCGCATCTAACTATAAAATGCGATTTTCGCACCATGTCACGCTTACCGGAACCGCGCTGAAGCGGTGGTTCATTGCGCAGTGCTATGACTCGCTCGCAGTGGGCGCGATGTGGGCCGTGGGCTTGTGGATTCTGCACGTCCCCTTCGCGCCGTTCTGGGGAGTTGTCGCCGCCGGACTGCAGTTCATTCCGCAGTTTGGGACAGTGCTGTCGTTCTTCGGGCCGGCGATTGCGGCGCTATTCACCGACGATCCTTTCGAGCGCGTGCTGTATGTGCTGATTCTCTACGGCGTCATTGTCGTGGTGGATGGGCTGGTGCTGCAGCCACTCATCATGCGGCGCACCGCGCGCATACCCATCTGGGCGTCGCTGATTGTGCCGATCCTGCTGAGCCTGGTCTTCGGATTCTGGGGGCTGCTGCTGGCCGCGCCGCTGCTGGCCGTGCTCTTCACCTATCGCGCGTACAACAAGAATCGCGAGGCGGCCCTCCCGCGGCAAACGCCTCCGGGACAGGCGATCACCGGGGGACAGTTGATTTCGCCGGGCGGCGCCGAAGACGTGCCGCATGGGCAACAGAATTAATGCTCCCCAACCTGGTTGTCATCCTGGGCGCGGGCGGACCGCCTTTGCCCGCCGGAGTCGATGACACCCAGAAGTTCGAAGGCGACTATTCCCGCACCGCCGAAGCAGGGCTCATAGGTCACGCTCCCGGATGCACCAGCATCCACACGCCCAGGGCAAGGACGATGCACGCCACGATCATGCGGAAGACATTCTGCGGTATGCGGCTGAGTGTCCACTTGCCGCCTAAAGTGCCGATCACAACACCGACGGTAGCGATAGCGATCAACGAACCGTGACCGGCGATCTGGTTGAATTGCGTTGCTGCATAAACCGGCATGCGGAAGACATCGACCAGCAAGGCGATCGCGGTGGCGGTGGCGACGAACTCGTCGCGCCTCAGGTCGAAGCCGAGCAGCGCAGCCGAGCGAATGCCTCCCTGGTTGCCGACCAAGCCACCAAACATACCGGATAAGGCCCCAGCAATCCACGCGGTAGTGCGACCGAATCGCATGCGCAATGCGAGTCCTGTAACTCCGGTAATGCCGGCGAAGACCAGCAGCACTCCCAGCACATAGCCGAGCACGACGCTGCGCAGCCAGACATGCAGCAGCGCACCAATCAGGCCTCCGGCAGCGCTGGTGATGCCGAAGCTCCACAACACCCGCCGGTTCACGTGTTGGCGAATGACTGCGAAGCGCAGAGCTGTTCCCAGGAAGTGCGGGATGGAAACCAGCGCGACAGCCAGCTTCGTTCCAACCCATGCGGCAAGCAGAGGCGTAAGTATGCTGCCGATACCGAAGCCTGAGATAGCGGCGATGGCTCCGGCGACAATGCCGGCAAGCGCGAGTAGAAGCCTGTGGTCCATCGAATCGGGTAAGGAGATGTTACTCGTTTTTCCACAGATGCTCCCGCACCCAACGCGGTTCGCGAGCGCATAGAATAGAAGTTCGCATCAATAATCCCGGGACTCGCATGCCGCAACCTGAATTCGTTCATCTTCACCTGCATACCGATTTTTCCATGCTCGACGGCGCTTGCGAGATCGAGCGCCTGGTCAACCGCGTCAAGGAACTGAAGATGCCGGCGGTCGCCATGACCGATCACGGCAACATCTTCGGCGCGGTGTCGTTCATGAACGCCGCCAAAGAAGCGGGCGTAAAGCCGATCCTGGGTTGCGAGCTCTACGTTTGCAAGAAGGAAGATCATCGCGCCTCGCCCGAGGGCGACAGCTACAACCACCTGATCGTGCTCGCCGAAAACGACCAGGGCTATCGCAACCTGGTGAAGATCGTTTCCGAGGCGTCGCTGCATGGCTTCTACTACAAGCCGCGCATCAGCAAAAAGTTTCTCGCCGAGCACTCGCAGGGACTGATCGGCCTGTCAGCATGCCTGAAGGGCGAAGTCGCCGAGCGCCTGACGGAAGGGAAGTACGACGCGGCGAAGCAGGCCGCGGCAAGCTACAACGACATCTTCGGAAAGGGCAACTTCTATCTCGAGATTCAGGACCAGGGTCTGGAGGAAGAGAAGAAGATCCAGTCGAACCTGCTGAAGCTGGAGCAGGAACTGGGCATGCCGCTGGTGGCGACCAACGACAGCCATTACCTGTGCGAGGAAGATTCGCACGCGCAGGACGTGATGGTCTGCATCCAGACCGGCAAGTCGATCAACGACACTAACCGCCTGAAGTTCACCGGCAACCAGTTCTTCGTGAAGAGTCCGGCGGAGATGGCGAAGGTTTTCTCCGGCTACGAGCGCGTGCTGGCGCGATCGATGGAGATCGCCGAGCGCTGCAACGTGCGCCTCGAGAAAGTCAAAGACCCGTTCCCAAAGTTCGAAGTGCCCAGCGGCTACAACCTGCCCGACTACTTCGAGTTCGTCGCGCGCGAAGGCTTCGCCAGGCGGCTGAACATTGCTGCGCGAGACTGCAAGCGCAGGGCCGGCTGAAGCACTCGATCGACGACTACGAGAAGCGGCTGGCGCGCGAAATCGAGATCATCCGCCAGATGCAGTTCCCGGGCTACTTCCTGATCGTGTGGGACTTCATCCGCTACGCCAAGGAGCACAACATTCCCGTAGGGCCGGGCCGTGGATCGGCTGCCGGCTCGCTGGTCGCGTATGCGCTGTCCATCACCGACATCGATCCGCTGCAGAACGAGCTGCTGTTCGAGCGCTTCCTCAATCCGGAGCGCATCAGCATGCCCGACATCGATATCGACTTCTGCATGAACCGCCGCGGCGAGGTCATCGAGTACGTGACGGAGAAGTACGGACGCGACCAGGTGGCGCAGATCATCACCTTCGGCACCATGGCGGCGAAGGCGGCGATGAAGGATTCCGGCCGCGCCATGGACATTCCGTATGCCGACGTCGATCGCATCGTGAAGATGGTGCCGCCGACGCTGAACATCACCATCGACGAGGCGCTGAAGGATTCGCCCGCTCTCTCGACGGCGTACGACACCGAGCCGCTGACGCGCGAGCTGATCGACACCGCCAAGAAGCTGGAAGGGCTGGTCCGCAACTCGGGCGTACACGCCGCCGGCGTGGTGATTTCGCCCATTCCGCTGACCGACTTGGTGCCGCTGCATCGCACTAAGAACGAAGAAATCGTCACCGCCTACGATATGAAGGCGGTCGAAAAGCTGGGCCTGCTGAAGATGGACTTCCTCGGGCTCACCACGCTGACCATCATCGACGACGCGCTGAAGCTCATCCAGCAGACGAAGGGCGAGACGCTTGATCTGCAAACCTTGCCCCTCGACGACCAGGTCACGTACGAGAAGGTATTCCACACCGGCCTGACCAGCGGCGTCTTCCAGTTTGAATCCCACGGCATGCGCGACGTGCTGCGGCGCTACAAGCCGACGGCCGTCGAAGACCTCACTGCTCTGAACGCGCTCTACCGACCGGGACCAATCCAGGGCGGCATGATCGAAGACTTCATCGAGCGCAAGTGGGGCCGCAAGAAAGTCGAGTACGAGCTGCCCGAACTGGAGACGGTGCTGAAAGAGACGCTCGGCGTCATCGTCTACCAGGAGCAGGTGATGCAGATCGCCAACCGCCTGGCGGGCTACTCGCTGGGCGATGCCGACCTGCTGCGCCGCGCCATGGGCAAGAAAGATCCCGAGGCGATGGCCAAGCAGCGCCAGCGCTTCATCGAGGGCGCGGCCGAGCGGAAGTTGCCGCCGAAGAAGGTCGAGAAAATTTTCGACTTGATGGAGCAGTTCGCGGGATACGGCTTCAACAAGTCGCACTCGGCCGCCTACGCGCTGCTGGCGTATCACACGGCCTACCTGAAGACGCATTACCCGGTGGAGTTCATGGCGGCGCTGCTGACCTCGGTCTCGGGCTCGACCGACGACGTGGTGAAGTACATCAACGAATGCCGCGAGATGGGTATTCCCGTCGAGCCGCCCGACATCAACGTCAGCGACGCCTACTTCACGCCGCACGGCGAGGCCATCCGCTTCGGACTGGCTGCGGTGAAGAACGTCGGACACAACGCGATCGAATCGATCGTGAAAGCGCGCAAGGAGAAGGGCGCGTTCAAGTCGGTGTACCAGTTCTGCGAGAACGTCGACCTGCACATGCTGAACAAGCGCGTGATCGAGTCGTTGATCAAGAGCGGCGCGATGGATGCGCTCGGCCGGCGCGCGCAGTTGATGGCCGTGATCGATGGAGCGATGGATAATGCGCAAAAGGCGCAGCGCGATGCTGCCCTCGGACAACACGGATTGTTCGGCGTCTTCCAGGAAGAAGAGCAAAACAACGCCACCGAGAAGCCACTGCCGAACATCCCCGACTGGGATGAGCACACGCGGCTTGGCTACGAGAAGGAGATTCTCGGCTTCTTCATCACCGGGCATCCGCTGGAGAAGTATCAGGAGAAGCTGATCGACTTCCACGCCAAGACCACGTCGGAGATCTCGCGAGCTGAAGTCGTCGACCGGGCAAGGGCGAAGTCACGATGGGCGGCGTGCTGAAAGGCATCCGCGTGGCGAAATCGAAACGCGGCGATCTCTACGCGCAGGGGCAGATCGAGGACATGAACGGCTCGGTCGACTTGCTCTGCTTTGCCGACGCCTACAAGCGCCTGGCCGATAAGCTGAAGCTCACGGTGCCGGTGCTGGTGCGCGGCGGCGTGCGCGTGGAAGAAGGTTCGAATCCGAAGCTGATGATCGACGACATCACGCCGCTGGAAGATGCCAAGCCGAAGCTGCCGACGCATCTGCGCATCAAGGTTTCGCTGGAGACGGCATCGCCGGAAATGGTCGACGCGCTGCACGCCATCTGCAGCGACCGCAAGGGCGACGCGCGCGTGCTCTTCGATCTGGAACGCAAGGGCGACTTTACCGTGGTGATGGAGGCGGAAGGCTATAATGTGTTGCCGGACCGGGCATTCATCAATCGCGTGGAAGAGTTGTGCGGGCGCGGCAGCGTGCGCCCCATCGAGTAGCCCGGGTTCCGCGAACCGATACTACTGTGGCCGACGAATCGGAGCTGACGCCCAAGCAAACTGGATTGCTGTCCGCCCTGGACTTCTGGATGTACGCGGCGGAGGCGATGTTCCACGCCGCGAATAAAAGTAACGACCCAAATATGGAAGCCGCTTCGAAAGCTAAAGACGAACTCGCAAAAATTGAGCAGCAGATTGAGCAGCTGCAAGGCGCCGCCGGCGACAATCTGGAAGCGCAGAAGCAGCTGAAGATCCTGCACGACCGTGTGGATGCGCTGCGCCGGCAGATGTCGGGCCAACTGACTCCGTGGGAGCGCACCGAACTGGCGCGCCATCCCAACCGTCCGTATCCGCTGGACTACATCGAGCGCATGTTCACCGGCTTCAGCGAAATTCACGGCGACCGCACCTTCGGCGACGACGCTGCCATGATCTGCGGGATGGCGAATTTTCGCGGCAGGGAAGTGCTGGTGCTCGGCACGCAGAAGGGCCGCGACACCAAGCAGCGGGTGCATCGCAACTTTGGACAGCCGAATCCCGAGGGCTATCGCAAGGCGCTGCGGGCGATGAAGTTTGCCGAGAAGTGGAAGCGTCCGGTGATCTCGCTGGTCGACGTCGTCGGCGCTTACCCCGGATTGGGCGCGGAAGAGCGTGGACAGGCCGAGGCGATCGCGCACAACCTTCGCGAGATGGCGCGGCTGGCGGTGCCGTTCATCGCCATCATCACCGGCGAAGGCGGTAGCGGCGGCGCGCTGGCGATTGCCGTCGCCGATCGCGTGCTGATGCTGGAGAACAGTATTTATTCAGTGATTTCCCCTGAGGGCTGCGCGTCGATCATGTGGCGCGATTCGGCGAAGAAAGACGTTGCCGCGGCCGCGTTGCGCATCACCGCAAAAGACAACTTGGAGATGGGAATCTGCGACGAAGTGATTACCGAGCCGGCCGGCGGTGCTCACCACGATCACGACGCCATGGCCAAGACGCTGGGCGATGTGCTGGAGCGGCATCTCGCGGAGTTGGAGAAGATGTCGACCGAAGACCTGCTCAACGCGCGATATGACAAGTTCCGCACCATGGCGCAGTACTTCGAGGTGGCGACGGCCACGGCGGGCTGATCTTTTAAGTTGGTCGACGAAAAGACCCACCCTAGCCAGACGCGGGCTAGGATGGGGCACCCGGATCTCCGTTGTACGCACACCAGGATCGCCCTGTGTGCCTCGCACGCCAATCGTGTGTTCCCGTTCAACCCTACTTTCACCCCGGTCGGTGATGGATTGAATACCACCGCTGCACCGCCCTGCCGCACGCCCGTCCCGCTGCCCTATAATGGAACGTTAACCTCTCCGTCCTCATCCACTTAGTAAGGGGTATTGATGGCTACAACTGAATTTGCCGTGCACGGAGCCGCTGACGGCGCCGTGCGCGAGCCTGTTGTTAATGACTTCAGCATTCAGGTTGCTACGGTCAACGGGTCGGGCTCGCAGAGCGCCAATACCGTGCTGCTGCGCACCATCTTCCAGATGGGCGTGCCCGTCTCCGGCAAGAACATGTTCCCCTCGAACATCGCGGGACTGCCGACGTGGTACACCATCCGCGCCAGTAAGCAGGGCTACGTCGCGCGCAAGAAAGAAATCGACTTCGTCATCGCCATGAATCCCGAGACGGCGAAGGAAGACGTGCTGTCGCTGGCGCCGGGCGCCGTCGCGCTGTACGACGAGCCGCTGAAGCTGAACGAACTCCGCTCCGACCTGACCTTCTACGCCGTGCCCTTCGACAAGGTCACCGCCTCCGTCTGCACCGACGGCAAGCTGCGCAAGCTGGTCAGGAACATGGTGTACGTCGGCGTCGTCGCGCAGCTGCTCGGCCTCGACATGGCCGAGGTGGAGAAGGCGCTGCGCCGCCAGTTCGCCAGGAAGGTCAAAGCCGCCGACCTGAACTGGAATGCCGCCAAGGCCGGCTACGATTACGCCGCCAGTTCGCTGGCCAAGGCCGACCCATACAAGATCGAGCGGATGAACGAGACCGCCGGGAAGATCATCATCGACGGCAACTCGGCGGCTGCGATGGGCGCTATGTTCGGCGGCGTCACGGTGGTGACGTGGTACCCGATTACGCCCTCGTCGTCGCTTGTCGAGAGCCTCATCGATTACATGAAGGAATATCGTGTCGGGCCTGACGGCAAGGCGACTTTCGCCATCGTTCAAGCCGAGGACGAGCTGGCTGCTATCGGCATGGTTCTAGGCGCTGGATGGGCCGGAGCCCGCTCCATGACGGCGACCGCCGGGCCCGGTATTTCGCTCATGGCCGAGTTCGCCGGGCTGGGCTACTACGTCGAGCTGCCGGGCGTGATCTGGGATGTGCAGCGCGTGGGACCGTCGACAGGATTGCCGACCCGCACTGCGCAAGGCGATATCAGTTTCGTGGCCAAGCTGTCGCACGGTGACACCAAGCACGTCATGCTGTTGCCAAGTTCGCCGGCCGAGTGCTTCACCATGGCGGGCGATGCGTTTGATCTTGCCGAGCAGTTGCAGACGCCGATCTTCGTTATGTCGGACCTCGACCTCGGCATGAACAACTGGATGTCCGAGCCTTTCGAGTATCCCGACAAGCCGATGAAGCGCGGCAAGGTTCTAACCGCGGAGCAGGTCGCTGCCGGCGCCGGATTCGCGCGCTACAAAGACGTCGACGGCGATGCGATCCCATATCGCACGCTGCCGGGAACCGATCATCCTTCTGCGGCGTGGTTCGCGCGCGGCAGCGGACACAACGAGAAGGGTCAGTACAGCGAGCGCCCCGACGACTACTCCAACAACATGGACCGCCTGGCGCGCAAATTCGAGACCGCGCGCACGATGGTTCCGCGTCCGGAGCCAGTGCGCAATGAAGGCAACGAGATCGGCATCATCGCCTTCGGCACCACGCATCACGCGCTGGTCGAGACCCTCGATCAGCTGCAGAACGAATACGGCGTGAAAGCCGACTACTTGCGACTGAAGGCCTATCCGTTCACGCGTGAGACGCACGACTTTATCGCCGCGCACAAGCGCGTGTACGTCATCGACCAGAACCGCGATGGCCAGATGCACGAACTGCTGAAGCTCGACGTGGCCGTGCCAGAAATTTCCAAGCTGCGCAGCGTGCGCCACTACAACGGGCTGCCCATCGATGCGCGCTCTATCACCGACGAAATCATTTCCCAGGAGGGCAAGTAATGGCGACGACGCCCACGTCGACTCCGAAACCGACTCCAAAGACTAACCGTGTGGGGCTCACCGTCCTTGACTATCGCGGAGGCAAGACCACGCTGTGCGCCGGCTGCGGCCATAACGCAATTTCCGAGCGCATCATCGACGCGTTCTATGAGATGGGCATTCAGCCCGAGCGCGTGCTGAAGATGTCGGGCATCGGCTGCTCGTCGAAGAGCCCCGCGTACTTCATGAGCCGCTCGCACAGCTTCAATTCGGTGCACGGCCGCATGCCGTCAGTGACGACGGGCGCGGTGCTGGCGAATTCGAAGATGGTCGCCCTTGGCGTCAGCGGCGACGGCGACACGGCATCGATCGGCATCGGCCAGTTCATCCATCTCATGCGCCGCAATCTGCCGATGATCTACATCATCGAAGACAACGGCGTGTATGGCCTGACTAAGGGACAGTTCTCGGCGACCGCCGACCTGGGGTCGAAGCTGAAGACCGGCGTCATCAACGATCTTCCGCCGATCGACACCTGCGCCCTGGCCATCATGATGGGCGCGACCTTCGTCGGCCGCTCGTTCTCGGGCGACAAGAAGCAGTTGCAAACCATGCTGAAGGCGGCGTTGTCGCATCGCGGCACCGTGATGCTCGATGTCATCTCGCCGTGCGTGACCTTCAACGATCACGAGGGTTCGACCAAGTCGTACAAGTTCATGAATGACCATGAAGAGCCGGTGCATGATCTGAACTTCGTGCCCCACTTCAACGAGATCGATGTCGACTACGATCCGGGCACGACGACCAACGTCACCATGCACGACGGCTCGACGCTGCGCCTCCGCAAGCTGGAGAAAGAGTACGATCCCTGCGACAAGACGGAATCGATCAAGCGCATCATGGAATCCGCCAAGGCGGAAGAAGTTCTAACCGGTGTGCTGTATCTCAATACCAAGGCGCCGAATTTCGTCGACATGATCAACATGACCGACGAGCCGCTGGCGACGCTGCCGGAAAGCGTGACGCGTCCGTCGCGCGAGGCGCTGGAAGCCTGCATGGAAGAGCTGCGGTAAAGAAGGCTGTGGGCTATGAGCCGCGAGCCGTGAGCTAAGATCGGGCGCGTGCCTTGCTTGCCGCTTGATTGCTCGGTAATCTGAATCCAAGCAGCCACGCCCCGGAGGATCCACATCTTGACGTCCAGTGCGCCGGAGTCGCCCGAGACTCGGCCCGTTCCACAAGAAAGTCAACCGGCGCCGGGCCAATGGGTTCTCCTGCTGCTGTTCACTGTCGGCCTCTGCCTGGTGCTGTTTCTGATTCTCGACGCCGGCTATAGCGCCTTCGTTTTGCGATCGCGACCGGCCATCAACGCCCAGGCCACCTGCTTCAAGAGCGATCCCGTGCGGCATCATTCGTTGCAAGCCGATTGTCAGTGCACGCGGTATTGGGGATCGCAGTCGTATCCGTTCGCCACCAACAATCTCGGCTTTCGCGATCAACAGACGCGCAATGTCCCGCTGAGCTCGAGCCAGACGCGAGTCCTCGTTCTCGGCGATTCGTTTACGGAAGGCATGAGCGCGTGGGCAGACACCTATGTTGGCCAGCTCGCAGCGGCCTTTCCGCAATATGAGTTCCTCAACGGCGGCGTGGAAAGCTATGCGCCTTCGAACTACTACAACGTGACACGGCAGTTGCTCGATCGCGGAGTGAAGTTCGACGACGTCATCGTCTTCATCGATATGTCGGACGCGCAGGACGAGGCGGCTTTCTATCGCGACAAGAATCCGATGGGCGCGGTGGATGGCCCCGAGCAGATCGTCCACAACGGCGGCTTCTACACCAGTCTGCGCACGTTCGTGAAGGAACATCTGCTGGTGACCAACAGCCTGTTCGATCGCCTGGAGCGGAAGGCTGTCAGCCACGGTCACTATGTGCTGAACGTCGGTCACGGGCAGCTCTTCGACTTGCCACGCTCAGCCTGGACCTATCGCGCGGTCAATGACAACGAGCCCTACGAGATCGGCTATGCGCCGCTGGGGCTTGAGGCCGGTATCCGGAAAGAAGAGTCGAAAATGACCGAGCTGTACCAGATGCTGGAAGAGCGCGGCATTCCCATCAGCGTCGTTGTTTACCCGTGGCCGGCGCAAGTGGCGCACGACAAGGTCGACTCGCGCCAGGTGCAGATCTGGCAGGACTGGTGCAAGGGCAAGTGCAAGCGCTTCATCTCGGTGTTTCCGGAATTCTTCGCGGTGAAAGACGCCTGCCCGCCCGGAGAACCCGGCTGCTGGTATATGCAGGACTTCATCTTTGGCGACGAGCACTATTCCCGCGCCGGCAACGCGCCTGGTGGCGCAGGCGGTAGGGAAGAGCCTGGAAGCGAACCCGCCTGTGAAACGAAATTGAAACCAAATAGCTGCCGTGAGTTGCTGGTTCCGTTACAATGTGGGGTAAAATCAGCCAACGGCAGCCGTCCTGTTCGATCCATCAGTAATGCCTGGGCCAGCTTGAGGAGAGAAATATGGGTTTCTTCAGAACAACCGGTCAACGTGTGGGTACCGCCGGACAACTGTTTTCGTTCTTCTGGAGCAATAAGCGCTGGTGGCTTACGCCCATCCTCATCACGCTCGCAATCTTTGCCGTACTGTTGATCCTGGCTCAGAGCTCTGCGATCGCGCCGTTCATCTACTCGTTCTTCTAGGGGAAAACGCACAATGTTGTTCCATTTCATAAAGGCACATTGGCGTACGGTGCTGGCGGTTGTGGCCGCCGCCGGGCTGCTGTGGCTCTGCTTGCCTGCGTCGTTGAGGACGAAACTCTGGGAGGGCTGGAAGAAGTTCGGGCATGCCCTCGGCAACTTCCAGGCGCGGGTTCTTCTCACGTTGATCTATTACGTTCTGGTCTTGCCCTTCGGGCTGATGGTGCGCGTGTTCTCCGACTCGATGCACATGAAGAAGCGGCCTGAGAAATGGTTCGACCATCCTCCGTTGCCCAACACCATGGAGGAGGCGCGCCGCCAAGGCTGACATGAATATCCTGGGAATCTCCTGCTACTACCACGACGCGGCAGCCGCGCTGCTGCAGGACGGCCAGCTCATCGCCGCCGCCGAAGAAGAACGCTTCAGCCGCATCAAGCACGATTTCGGCTGGCCCAAGCTGGCCATCCAGTTCTGCCTCGACAGCGCCGGCATCAAGGCCGCCGATCTTGACTACGCCGTCTTCTACGAGAAGCCCTTCCGCAAGTTCGATCGCATCCTGATGAGCGTGCTGCAGACCTATCCGCAGTCCTACAAGGTCTTCCGCGAGTCGATGATCACGTGGATGATCGACAAGCTGTGGGTTGGCTCGAAGATTTCGGCGGAGCTGGGAATTCCGACGGAGAAGATCCTGTACGCCGAGCACCACATGTCGCATGCCGCGAGCGCGTTTCTGTGCTCGCCGTTCGAAGAAGCGGCAATTCTGACCGTCGACGGCGTGGGCGAATGGGTCACGGGTACGTGGGGCGTCGGCAAGGGCAATCAAGTCGAGATCAAGAAGCAGATGATGTTCCCGCACTCGCTGGGCTTGCTGTACTCGGCGTTTACGGCGTTCCTGGGCTTCGAGGTCAACGAGGGCGAATACAAGGTGATGGGCATGGCGCCGTATGGCCAGCCGCGCTATGTCGAGAAGGTGTGGAAGCTGATCCGGCAGGAAGCCGACGGCAGCTTCTCGCTCGACATGGATTACTTCACCTACCAGTTCTCGACGACCAGAACCTTCAGCAAAAAGTTTGAGCAGTTGTTCGGCGCGCCGCGCGCACCCAAGACGCTGTTCTTCACCGCCGACTCCGGATTCCCGACGTACTTCGGCGAGGCGCCTTCCAACTTCAAGGAGCTCTGCAAGGAGAACCAGCACTACGCCGACATTGCGGCCAGCATTCAGCAGGTAACGGAAGAAGTGCTCATCTGCATGGCGCGCCAGTTGCACAAAGAGACCGGCATGAGCAAACTATGCATCGCCGGCGGCGTGGGGTTGAATTCGGTGGCCAACCATCGCATCCTGCGCGAGACGCCATTCGACGATGTATTCATTCAGCCGGCGGCCGGGAGACGGTGGCGGCGCACTCGGCGCGGCGCTGTGGGCCGACAACATGCTGCTCGGCAACAAGCGCCGCTTTCGCATGGATCATGCTTACTGGGGCAAAGCGTACTCCGAAGACGAGACGCAGAAGTTCCTGGACGAGAACGGCATTCCGTATCAGCGGATCGAGGACGACGATCGCCTGCTGGACCTGGCGGTCGAGCGGTTGCAGCAGGGAAACGTTATCGGCTGGTACCAGGGCCGCTTCGAGTGGGGGCCGCGCGCGCTGGGCAATCGCAGCATCATCGCCGATGCGCGGAATCCCAACATGAAGGACATCGTCAACACCAAGATCAAGTTCCGCGAGCCCTATCGGCCATTTGCGCCGTCAGTGCTGGCCGAGCGCACGGAAGAGTTCTTCGAGCTGCCCGACGCGATGGAGCATTATCCCGCGCGCTACATGCTGTACGTGGTGCCGGTGCGGCCGTCGAAGCACTGCGGCGCTGCCGGCGATCACGCACGTGGACGGCACCGGCCGTCTGCAGACGGTCTTCAAGGAAGCGAATCCGCGCTACCACGGCCTGATCTCGCGCTTCGCGCAAGCCACGGGAATTCCGGCGGTGCTCAACACCTCCTTCAATCTGAAGGGCGAGCCCATCGTTACCACGCCCGCAAACGCCTTCAGCACGTTCTTCCGCAGCGAGATGGATATGCTGTTTCTGGGGAACTACGTAGTGGAGAAAGAGCGCCTGCAACAGAGCCGGCATCAGGTGAAAGAAGAGACCGTCGGAGTGAAGTAGGAAAGCTTGGGTTGTCATCCTGAGCGCAGTGTCCGCCTGCCTTTCGTCACGCCGTCTTTGCGGGACGGCGGACGCGGAGTAGAAGGACCCCTATAGTGCAACGAATTGTGCCGCGAGCCCGAATACCAACCCAGTAGAACTGTCATCCCGAGCAAAGCAGCGTAGTTGCGGAATCGCGGGACCTGCGGTTTCTCCGCATTGGACCGACTGCCGGCGAACCGCAGATCCTTCGACTCCGCCGCGCGAAATCAGCGCCTACGCGCGGGATGACAATTTCATAGCGCTTCCCCTGCCCGCTGGCACCGCCTCCCGCTGCTGGAGTAAGATTCGGCCATGCCCAAACATGCTGCACCGTTTGAAGTCGCCTGTCCGTGCTGCGGCGCGACCCTCAAGATTGACTCGGAAGTGAAGGCCGTGATCGCGCACACGCCCAAGGCCGTTCCTAAAACCTTCGAAGACCTGGAGGCGGCGGCGCGCGCGATGAAGGACCAGGACAGCCGCAAGGAATCGATCTTCCGCCAGTCGGTGGAGGCGCAGAAGAACCAGGGCGATCTGCTGGAGAAGAAGTTTCAGGAGGCGCTGCGCCGCGCCAAGGAGACTCCGGACACAGGCAAGCCGTTGCGCGATTTTGATCTGGACTGAGAAGAGCCGCTTTTCGCTCTTCGCCTTTCGCTTAACGCCAGACCTTGTCTTCGTTTCTGGCGAAAAGCGAAAGGCGAATAGCGAATAGCGTTTCTCGCCATACTGCTGCTGTGAATCTGCATAATCCACGTCCGTTGTTGCTCGGCCATCGCGGCGTCCGGCCGCTGCCGTTTCTTGGATTGCGTTGGCGCAAATCCGAGCTTCCCGCCGAGAACACTCTCGATGCCTTTGAGTACGCGATAACACACGGCTGTGATGGCTTCGAATTCGATCTGCGGTATACCCGCGATCGCCGCTCTCTGCTGCATCACGATCCCGAGGTGAAGGGGCGCAACGTTGCCGCAACGGATCACGCCGCGCTGGAGCGGCGCATCGGCTATAAGCTGGCGTCGCTGGAAGACACACTGGTGCGTTTCGCGCCCACCGCCTGGCTCGACATTGAGCTGAAGATTGCGGGCGAGGAAGAGACGCTGGTGGCGGCGTTGCGCGCCTGTCGGCCGCAGCGCGGTTTTGTGGTGTCGTCGTTCCTGCCTGACGTCCTGCTCAGGCTGCACGACATCGATCCGTCGCTGCCGCTCGGCTATCTCTGCGACCGAGAAGATGGGTTGAGACTTTGGAGCGGACTGCCGATCCAGTTCTTCCTCCCGCAGCATCCGTTTGTATCGGAGGCGCTGATCGAAGAGACGCATCGCCGCAAGATGCAGCTCATCACGTGGACCGTGAACCGCCGCGAAGACATGCTGCGGCTGGCGTCGTGGGGCGTCGATGGGCTGATCTCCGATGATCCCAAGGTGCTGAGCGAGGCATTCCCCAAGTCGATGGTGGCGGCCGCGGCGGGAGCGTGAAAACGCCATTCGCTTCTCGCTGTTCGCTCTTCGCCAGAGACTGACTCTCGGAAAAGTTCTCTCGTCAGCGCTGCATGACTCTTGTTGACCCGGCTCCAGCGCTGAGACGAAGCGTCTTACCTCAGGCGCTAAAGGGCACGAGCTGTCGACGCACGCCCGAACAGGTTGCTGAAAAACCCGGACTTGACGGCGCGTCGGACTAAAGTCCGCCTAGCAGCAATCATCCACAAGCAGCGTATCGCACGGCTGAAGCCGTGCCCTGACAAGGCGGCTGTATCGACTCATCAGCCTGAAAAGAAAACGGCGCTGGTGATGACAACAACGATGTCGGTACGCAGGTCTGGCGAAAAGCGAGCAGCGAAGAGCGAAAAGGGAAGGGTGACCCGCGCGAAGAACGGAGACAGAACGGCGCGCGAACCGCCACTCCTCTGGCGAAAAGCGCATAACGAACAGCGAAGAGCGTTAGAATCGTAGCGATGCCGACCACTGGCGAACGATTTGAGCGCGCCGTCTCCATCATGGCGCGGCTGCGCGGGCCCGGCGGATGCCCCTGGGACCGCGAGCAGACCTTCGACACCATCAAGCCCTACACCCTGGAAGAAGCCTACGAGGTCATCGAAGCCATCGACGCGCGCGACTGGGACGAACTCACGGGGGAGCTCGGCGACCTTCTGCTGCAGGTGCTCTTCTACGCCGAAATGGCGGAGGAGGAAAAGCGCTTCACCATCGACGACGTACTCGACCGGCTGTCGAACAAGCTGGTCGATCGCCATCCGCACGTGTTCGGCGAGGTGAAGGCCGACACGCCGGGCGAAGTCCTGCGCAACTGGCAGGCGCTGAAGGCCGAGGAGAAGAAGAAGCGCCAGCAGGAATCGGGCGAAGAGGCGAGGAAGGAAGATCATCCCGAGTCGGTGCTGGCCGGCGTCTCGACGGCGATGCCGTCGCTGATGGAGGCTTACAAGATCAGCTCGCGGGTGGCGCACGTCGGCTTCGACTGGCCAAACATTGAGGGCCTGTTCGGCAAGCTGGACGAAGAGACCGGCGAGCTTCGCCGCGACCTGGAGGAGTATCCTGAGCCCGGGCCGCAACCGGAGTCGAAGGCCGGCACGGCGGGCGCTCGCGGTGTGAAGATTTCGCCCGAGCTGCGCGAGCGGTTGGAAGACGAAGTCGGCGACTTGTTTTTCGTGCTGGTGAACATCGCGCGCTATCTGTCGCTCGATCCCGAGTCGGCGCTGCGCAAGACGAATCGCAAGTTCCGGCGGCGCTTCCAGTACCTGGAGGAGCGGCTGCGCGAGCGCGGCAGCAAGCCGGCCGACGCGTCGCTGGAAGAAATGGAGTCGCTGTGGCAGGCAGCCAAGCAGCAGGAAAAAGCGTGAACGAAGATATTCAACTGCGAAACCTGTACGAGGTCGAGGAGTTTCGCGCCTGCGTGGCGCTGCAAAAAGAAGTCTGGGGCTTCGCCGACAACGAACTGGTGCCGCTGCGGATTTTTTCGCTCGCTCCAAAGATCGGCGGCCAGGTGATCGGCGCGTGGGACGGCAAGAATCTTGTGGGCTTTGCCTTCTCCATCCCCGGCACGCGCAACGGCCGGTCGTACTTGCATTCGCACATGCTGGCCGTGGCCGCCGAATATCGCAATAGCGGGCTGGGGCGGCGGCTGAAGCTGTTTCAGCGGGAAGACGCAATCGCCAACGGCTACGAGCTGATGGAGTGGACCTTCGATCCGCTGGAGATCAAGAATTCGTATTTGAACCTGGAGCGGCTGGGAGCGATCGCGCGCCGCTACAACATCAATCAGTATGGGATTACGTCGTCGCCGTTGCAGGGATTTCTGCCGACCGACCGGCTGGTTGCGGAGTGGTGGCTGAAATCGCGGCGGGTGGAGAGTCTGCTGGGCAAAGACGAGCATCGGGCCTTCAAGGAAGAGGTGCGCATCGAGGTTCCGGCGGAGATTTATGAATGGAAGGCCGCGCCCGACACGCGGCAGAAGGCCGCCGACCTACAGCTTCGCAATCGCGAGCAGTTTCGGAAGGCGTTCTCGGATGGGCTGTCGTGCTTGCGATACGGGCGCGGGGAAGACGGCAACGGAGTGTTTGTGCTGGGGCGGTGGGATGAGCCGTGGTCGTATGGGAGTTGAGGACGGCTCGCCGATAATATTGTCATCGTTAAGGTCATCCGCAGCCTGTAAAGTCGTGCCCTGATACAAACCTCTGTATTCGAGCTACAATAGCCAGCTTCCCCCATGAAGATTGAAGCCATCACTCTCCGCGAGTTGCAGATGCCGCTGGTTCACTTCTTCGAGACCAGCTTCGGACGCATCGACACGCGCCGCATCATGCTGGTCACGCTGCACTGCCAGGGCGTCGAAGGCTGGGGCGAGTGCGTTGCTGGCGAAGGCCCGTTCTATAGCGAGGAGTACATCGACGGCGCGTGGGACGTCATCACGCGGCACTTGGCGCCGGCGCTGCTCGGCAAGACGCTGCAGGCGGGCAGGGAAGTCGCTGGCCTGCTGGCGCGCGTGCGCGAGCATCCGATGGCCAAGGCCGCGCTGGAGAATGCGGCGTGGGACGCCGAAGCGCAGGTGCTGGGCATTCCGCTGTGGAAGTTGCTGGGTGGCACGCAGCGTGAGATCGCTTGCGGGGTCAGCATCGGCATCCAGGATTCGCACGAGCAACTGCTGGAGAAGATCGAGACGGAGCTGGCCGCCGGCTACCAGCGCATCAAGGTGAAGGTCAAGCCGGGCTGGGATATCGAGGTGCTGAAGAAGATTCGCGCGCGCTGGCCCGACATACTGTTGAGCTGCGACGCCAATTCCGCCTACACGCTCACCGACGAGCCGCACTTGAAATGCTTCGACCGCTTCAAGCTGCTGATGATCGAACAGCCGCTCTGGGCTGACGACATTTACTTCCACTCCAAGCTGCAAAAGCATCTGCAAACGTCGCTGTGCCTGGACGAGGCGATCCGCACACCGCGTGACGCCGAGGCCGCGCTCGAACTCGACGCTTGTCGCATCATCAACATCAAAGTTGGCCGCGTGGGCGGGTTTGCCAATGCCGTCGCCATCCATGATGTTGCCGAGTGGTTCGAGGTGCCGGTCTGGTGTGGAGGCATGCTGGAATCGGGCATTGGCCGCTCCCACAATGTGGCACTCTCGACGCTCTCGAACTTCAAGCTGCCGGGCGATGTGTCGGCTTCGAAGCGCTACTGGAAGGAAGACATCATCGAGCCGGAAGTTACGGTCTCGCCGCAAGGGACGATCGCCGTCAGCGACCAGCCGGGCCGCGGATACGACCTGCGGTACGACTTGATCGAGAAGCTGACGGTGCGCCGAGAGACGATCAACGGCTAAGCAACTTCGCGCAGCCGCGGCGTACTCTGCTTTTTGGTGAAAAACGAGCTCAGCATCACGCTGATCGTCGCGGCACCCGCCAGAAACGCCAACCGTCCTGAGTCTCTCCCGCGCGTCACATTACCCGCCCGGGCCAGGTTGTAGCCGGCGACAATATTCGCGAACGCCCAGGCGACATTCACCGTCGGCGAAGAGAGTCCCTTACCCGGAGGATCGGCGAAGGGCGTAGGAAACGGATCTCCCGAAATGCCGTGGATGAAGTGAGGAACCGAGTTGGCGAGAAACATTCCCGAGAAGAAGCAAGCGACATGATTATTACGTTTCATAGAGAGCATCAGATGCAAAAGGCGCGACCGAAGCCGCGCCCTGTTCACCTACCACAGTGAAATTCATTTATTCGTGTTCTGCGCCTGGCTCACGCCGCTAGGCCCGTTCTGCGCCACCACATCGGCGCTCTTGTGCAGCAGGTCGAGTGCCTGGGCAGTGGTGATGTTTGGCGAAATCGGCTGGAAATCGTACATGGTCTCGGTGGACCAGATGGTCAGCGACTTGATCAGCAGGATCTTGCCATTGAAGTGCAATGTCTCTTCGACTTCCTCCCAGTGACCGCCACCGACATCGCGCTGCACGATGCGGAACACCCCGCCTTTATAAAGCTTGCCGAGAATGCCCCAGCCGAAGTCGACGTCCTTGAATAAAACGCCATCGATTTTGGCAATGCGCGCGGCGTTCTTGTCGATGGTCAAGTCGCCTTCCATCCCCTGGTAGACGGCCGTCTCATGATTGGGCGGCTGAAAGTTTGGATTGGGACGAAACTTCAGGTGAACCAATTCCTCGCCACGCGGCCCGCGATCGGTGCCGACGTAGGTGTACAGGAAGGCGTCGGGCAAACTGGTGAGCATGGTTTCCGCGCGCGCATCGTCGGCCTTGTTCGATTCGCGGCGCTTGCGTCGCGCGTCAGGATCGTTGGCGAACTTCTGCAGCTTGTCCTCTTCCTTCTGGCGCTGATCGGCGGTGAGCGGCTTGCCATTCTGCAGCAGCGTGACGGACAGTCCACCCTGCTTGGTGCGAACAATCTGCTTGGTGACGGAGTGATCCTTGTACTGCGTGCTGTCCTTGAACATGTAGTACTGCTCGACGTCGGTGGCGCGGATTTCGTTCTTGGCGGCGCGACGTACCAGCTCGACCGGATCGACAGGAGCCGACTTTTGCTGCGACCATGCCGGCAGGGCAGCAGCCAGACAAAGAAGCCCAGTTGCCAGCCAGCGGCCTACTCGATGACGTGTTGAATCCACAAAACCTCTTCACGAGAAGCTTGCTACAAATAGATTAGACGAGTTACTGAAATATCCAGTTGCTTTTTTGGGGCAGAGTTGTTGCGTTTTCGCAAAATGGCGCGCATGCTGCTGATCTGCAGCAACTTACAAGTGCGGACCTACTTCAGAACCGGTAGCAGAAGAGGTACACCGGACGGGGCGGGAGGTTAACGAAAGCGGCGATAGAAGAGTGTGATCCGGCGGAAGAACAGTCCCAATACATCACGCCGTGACCGCCGAGCAAGCCCGCTGTTCCCCTGGTTTCGGCCTTGCTCGTTCGGCCGGCATTCCGCCGGATCAACCTCTGACTCGTTAACTAGCAAGTACACATCCAAATGGAGAATGACGAGACGAAGCGGCCAGTTCACGGTGAATTTGGTCAACTTTGTTGGTTGGCTGCTTTGGTTGTCAGAACGCAAACTCGCGGGTGAGTCCAATTGTGACACCTGCAATTCCATCTGTGAGCAGCAAGCTTCCTGCTCACTGGAGGCTCGTGATAGACCAAGTGGTAGCAGGAACTCTGGCGCATGCGGCGTAAAGTGATCCCCGAACTGCTGGACGATGATCTCGGCACGCCCGAGGAGATTGCTGCCAGCCTGGTCGACCTCCGCCACATCAACGATTGGTTCGGGGGAACTCGCACCACGGCTTCGCTGGTTGGGGAGATCGCGAGACGAAGCGGATGCAGAAAGCTGTCGTTGTTGGAGGTCGGAGCCGGAGCCGGCGACCTGCCGCTGCGTGCGGGCCGGATGCTCGACGGCAAGGGGCTCAGTGTGCAGGTGACGCTGCTGGATCGCAGGTGGTCGCATCTACCACGGAACGGAACGCAGTCGGTTGCGGGCGACGCCTTGGCGCTGCCGTTTCGCGACGAGGCGTTCGACATCGTGAGTTGTTCGCTATTTGCGCATCATCTGGAAGCAGAGGAGTTGCGCAGCTTTGTTCGCGAAGGGCTGCGTGTCTGTCGAGAGGCTGTGCTGATCAACGATCTGATCCGCAGCCGGGTGCACCTGGGGATGGTCTATGCAGGACTGCCGCTGTTTCGCAGCCGTATCACCTGGCACGACGCGCCGGCCTCTGTGAGGCGGGCGTATACCTGTGAGGAGATGCGAGAGATCCTGCGGCCCCTGCCTGGAGCGAAAGTGGCTATCTCGCGACACTATTTGTATCGAATGGGTGTAATCGTGCGGAAAGAGCAGTAGTCGGCAGTTGGCACTTAGCATTTAGCACTTGGGTATTGTTCGTGTCAGGGCACGGCGTGACAGGTTGCTGGAAAATTCAATGGTAGAAGCTTTTCGGGTAGCGCTAGCCTTCAGGCCAGCATCCGAGCTATTTTCTTCCGCTTCAGAGACGGTCTTTAGCCGACGACCCGAGCGTCGCGTAACGAGTCGTTCGCTTACTGCCAACTGCTAATTACCAAATGCCAAGCGCCGATTCACATTTCGACCTCGCTGTCATCGGCGGCGGACCTGCAGGAACGTCGGCGGCGATCACGGCTGCGCGGGCCGGTGCTCGCGTTGTGCTGTTCGAAGCCAGGAGCTTCCCGCGTCATAAAGTGTGCGGCGAGTTCGTGTCAGCGGAGTCGCTCGATGTACTCAGCGAGCTACTCGGCGTGGCGGCAGACGAACTCATCGGCTGTGCGCCGAGACTGGAGCGGGCACGGCTGTTCTTTCGCACCCGGATGATCGATGCACCGGTCGAGCCTCCTGGAGTCAGCATCACCCGCTACGACCTCGACGCAGTGCTGTGGCGCGCTGCGGAAGCGGCGGGAGTCGTCACACAGGCGAACACGGAAGTTACAGCGATTCGAGGTGACGGGACGTTTGCGATATCCGCGGGAGCTGGGAGGTATTCCGCAAAGGCCGTGGTCATCGCTGCGGGCCGATGGTCGCAGTTCACGCCGGACCGCGTGGTGCCGCCCGGTCCCAAATGGATTGGCGTCAAGTGTCACTTCCGCGAGAATAGTCCCTCGCTCTCGACCGATCTCTACTTCTTCGATCACGGCTACTGCGGAGTTCAGCCGGTGGCACCCGACAGGGTGAATGCCTGTGCGATGGTGCGCTCCGATTGCGCGACGTCACTCAGCGAGGTGTTCGGGCTGCATCCGGGACTGGCCGAACGTGCGAGTTCGTGGGAACCGGTGATGTCGCCCGTAAGCACGGCGCCGCTGATCTATCGCACGCCACAACCCAGGCGAGAGAGCATCTTCTTCGCCGGAGACGCCGCGGCGTTCATCGATCCGTTTGTAGGTGACGGCATTTCCATCGCGCTCCGAAGCGGAAGAGTTGCGGCCCGGATCCTGGGTTCGTTCTTCGCGGGCAGAACGTTGCTGGACGACTGTGCCGTGCGTTACGAGGAGGAATATTCGCGGCAGTTTGCGCCGCTACTATCGGCGGCGTCGCGGGTGCGCTCGCTGATGTCGTTGCCGGCGCCGGCCCAGGTCATCGCGTTCGAGGCATTGCGACTGCCGGGTCTCATTCCTTTTGTGATTCGCAAAACCCGCCGCGCCTCATGATCGTCGTTAATCTGCCGATGATTTGCGCGTAGAATGCTGCTCAATGAGGCGCCACGATGAATTCTTTCGCAGCCGTTGAATCTGGCCAGCTTGTCGTTCGTAATACCGATCCGCGCGATTTTGACGGTATTGCAGACCTCTGCAAACGTATCTATCCCGAAACGCCGCCATGGAATTCCGAGCAGCTTTCCTCGCATCTGCGACTGTTTCCCGAAGGACAGTTCGTTGCTGTGTTTGGTCCGGACGAGAAGGTTGTCGGCATGTGTGCCAGCCTCATCGTCGACTGGGAGGACTACCACACGCTGGACGACTGGGACCGTTTCACGGCTGACGGCATGTTCACCAATCACGATCCGAAGCGCGGGCGCACGTTGTATGGCGCCGAAGTCATCGTCGACTGCTCGCTGCAACATCACGGCATCGGAGACAAGCTCTATCAGAAGCGGCGTGACGTGGCTGAGTCTCACAAGCTTTTGCGCATACGCGCCGGGGCGCGACTGCGCGGCTACGGCCATTGTGCGGGACGCCTGAAGCCCGAGGAGTACGTCGTCGATGTGGTCGAGGGCGTGGAGCACGACGCCACCCTCAGTTTTCAGTTGAAGGAGGGATTTCACGTGCTGGCCGTGGTGCCACACTATCTCACGGACGATCCCGAGAGCATGGGATATGCCGCGGTGATCGAGTGGCTGAACCCGCTGCTGATACGCAACGAGCACATCGCGAATCGGCCAACCAGATTTCTGCGGAAGGCGTTGCGGCAGGCCGGCGCGTCATAGTCGTGTGCCGTACAGCCTCGTCGGGAAGAAATTTCCGTATGAGAAACCCGTCGGCGGACTCGCCCCTTTTTACACCTACCCAGCATTCCGCTGCGCTTCATGCTGGGCTGTGATGGCACGCGCCTGCGGCGCTCTGGCCTTTCCAGCCGCTTACTCCCACCGCGGACAGCAACACCTGGTTCTCACGCAAGCTCTGAAGAGTTCCTCGTGCGAACATTTGAAGCTGATGATGTCTGCGGACGAAAAGCTAGGAGCGAAAAGCGAAAAGCGGAAACCTGCTACCTCGTCACCAGTACTTCCCGCATATTGTCTCGGCCGAGGAAAAATTTGATCGACGAATAGTCGTGGAAGAGATTCTCTACGTGGCGGTTGTTGAAGACCCTCTGTAGCTTGAAGCCGCGAACCTGTTGCAGCTCGAGCGTATCGCGCGTAGCGATGTTGTAGCGGTAGAACGGCGCCTCGGGACCGGCGTCTTTGGTGTGAAAAAAGGCCAGCAGGATTCCGCCTGGCCTCATGGCGCCGTGAATGCGTTCGATCAGCGGCTTCACCAGCGGTTCCGGCAGAAAGTCGGCCAAATCCCAGAACATCACGGCGTCAAACTCTTCGCGTCCGAAGACCAGGTTGTCGCGCAGATATCGTTCGACATCGAGCGACGTTCCTTCGCCCTCCTGGTTGGGCACCAGCAGCGACTTGTCGTTGGCCAGCCGCAGCACGTCTTCCTGGTGAAAGCGATGCCCGAGGCCGGTCATGAACGTGATGTTAGCGGGCGAGGTCGCGCCCAGATCCAGCACCGTCAGTCCTTGCTCACGAGAAATAGCCTTGATGAATTCGTTGAAGCCGGTCGAGCGGCGGCTGATTTTGTGTCCTACGGGATAGGGCTCCTCCGCGCGGTCGCGAGAGCCACCAAATAATCTGCTGAAGATGCCGGGAGCCACAGAGCTCCATTGTATGTGGTGGATGGAGAAGGGGCAACGGTCTAAGTTGCTGGAAGCGAAGGCTGAGGGGAAGAAGTGAGGGCGCATCGCACGACGCGCCCTGCGAGACTACATCTTTTTCGGTTCGAGCAGCGAGCCCTGGCCGGTAATCGGCGCCGTGACCGGAGCAGTCGGAGCTGGTGCAGGAGCGGCAGCAGCCGAGGCCTGCGGCTTGACTTCCGTCTTCCCCGATGCGGGCTCCGGTTTTTGAATATCGATGCCGCCCTTGAAGAACGCCCCATCGTCGATGGAGATGCGGGCGGTGGAGATGTCGCCGGCGAGGGAAGCGGTCTTGCGCAGCTCTACGCGCTCGCTGGCATGGATGTCGCCGTTCACCTTGCCATGCACGACCACGTTACGGGCTTCAATGTTGGCACGCACGCGGCCATTCGGGCCGACGGTGCAGGTCTGTCCGCGAAGCGAAATGTTGCCCTCAACTTCGCCGTCCACGATGAGATCTTCGCTGCCCGAGAGCTCGCCCTTCACCACGACCGATTTGCCGATAGTGGCCACGTCAGTACTGCCGCGCAAGGGTTCGCTGCTGCGGACAACCGGATCAGGGATACGCGGCGCCGGAGCAGGCGTGACCGGCACCGACGACGAGCCAGTGGAGCTGGACTCGGGGGTTGGAGTGTACTCGTCTTCCTTACGCTTCCACATGTATTATGAGCTCCGTCAAACGGTGGCAGACAGTACCGGCAGGGCTTGCGACGCGCCCTGGCTGGTCATCTGGACCGCTGCGAAAGAGCATACTCAACCGCGGCCAGCGCCGCAAATCCTTTTCGAAACAAACGCAGCAAAATCCGATAACTTTCCCGGCACAGTCACAATATCGCACTCGGTCGCCCGTCACATCCTCGGCGTGCGGGCTCCCGTATAATGGCTTGTTTTGCAGTGCCTCCCGTCTCGCGCAAGCGAATCCATAGGCAGGAGAAGCAGGATTTTATGACGCAGATCGAACTCATCCTTGGCCGTGAAATTCTCGATTCCCGTGGCAATCCTACCGTTGAAGCCGATGTCATCCTGGAGAGCGGAGCGCGTGGCCGCGCTGCCGTTCCCAGTGGCGCCTCGACCGGCGAGCACGAAGCCCTGGAGCTGCGCGATGGCGACAAAAGCCGCTACGCCGGCAAGGGCGTGCTGAAGGCCGTCGACAACATCAATGAAGTGATTGCCTCCGAACTGGAAGGCATGGACGCCAGCGAGCAGCGCGAGATCGACAACACCATGCTTGCCATCGATGGCACGCCGACCAAGAGCAAGTTGGGCGCAAATGCCATCCTTGCCGTGTCGATGGCGACGGCGCGCGCCATGGCCGACCACCTCGGCATCGAGCTCTATCAGTATCTCGGCGGATTCACCGCCGGCCTGCTGCCTACGCCGATGATGAACATCCTCAATGGCGGCGCGCATGCCGACAACAATGTCGACTTCCAGGAATTCATGGTGATGCCGGTCGGCGCCAGTTCGTTCAGCGAGGCGCTGCGCTGGGGTGTCGAAACCTTTCACGTGCTGAAGGGCGTGCTGAAGAAGCGCGGCTACAACACGGCTGTCGGCGACGAAGGCGGCTTCGCGCCGTCGGTGAAGTCGAACACCGAAGCCATCGAGGTCATTCTCGAAGCCATCACCCAGGCCGGATACAAGCCGGGCGAGCAGATTGCCGTTGCGCTCGATCCTGCGGCCAGCGAGTTCTACGACAGCGCGAAGAAGAAGTATGTCTTCAAGAAGTCGGACAAGAGCGAGCATTCGGCAGAAGACATGGTGAAGTTCTGGGCCGACTGGGTTCGGCAGTATCCCATCGTGTCGCTCGAAGACGGCTTCTCCGAGGACGATTGGGATGGCTGGAAGCTGGTGACCGACGAACTGGGCAGCAAGATTCAGCTCGTGGGCGACGACAACTTCGTGACCAACATCCAGTTGCTGCAGAAGGGAATCGACGCTGGCGTGGCGAACTCGATTCTCATCAAGCTGAACCAGATTGGCTCGGTCAGCGAGACTATCGACGCCATCAACCTCGCGCGTGAGAACGGCTACACCGCGGTGATCTCGCATCGTTCCGGCGAAACCGAAGACACGTTCATCGCCGACCTGGCGGTGGCGACCGGCGCAGGCCAGATCAAGACGGGCTCGGCGTCGCGTACCGATCGCATCGCGAAATACAACCAGTTGCTGAGGATCGAAGAAGAGCTCGGTCCGGCGGCAAGGTTCCTCGGGCTGAAGAGCTTGAACTATCACGGCGAGCTGGCGGCGAAGGCAAAAGCGGGGAAGTAACGGCGTCGGGGTGCCGGACGTTGGTCTTGAGTGATTTGAAGGGCGGGCGGTCAGGTGGGTCGATTCACTCCCTCTGTTCGATTTGCCATCCCGACCGGAGCGAAGCAGAGTGGAGGGATCTGCGGTTCGCGTTGCTTCGGCGGGAACGTTGAAACCGGCTGCATCCAAGCCTCCAAGAGGCGAAACAAGAGAGCCCCGTCCTTGAGGGCGGGGTGGGCGTCAAAGAATTGAGCTAAGTCTCGGGGCGGTCGATGTGTCGTCCCGAGGCTCTCGTGTCCAACTCGGGTGAATGGAAGGCAAGGCTATAATCGGCGTTGTGAAGAATTCAGAGATTATTTTCAGTGTCGAGGAATCTCCCGAGGGTGGATATGAGGCGCACGCGCTCGGATATCCCATTTTTACTGAAGCGGATTCCATTCAGGAGCTGAGGGAAATGGTTCGCGAAGCCGTACGCTGCCACTTCGACACCTCTGCCATCCCTTCCGTCATCCGCCTGCATTTCGTGCGCGATGAGGTCATCAGCGCGTGAAGCTGCCGCGCGACCTGGGAGGGCCACCTCTTGCGAAGCTGCTCGGCCGATACGGTTATGAGGTCACGCGACAGGAGGGCAGTCATTGCGACTGACCTCGACAGCTCGCGGAATCGAACATCACATCACGATCCCCGCTCATCGAGGCTTGAAGGTCGGCACGCTTGCGAAGATTCTCGCCGAAGTCGCTGCTTACCTGGAAATGTCCCGTTCGGATCTGGAGCGGGAGCTGTTTGGTTAGGATTTGTCATTCTAATTCGGGGTGATATTCGCTCGTGACTCCTCCTCGTCCTCTCGTCCTCATCATCCTTGACGGCTGGGGCTATGCTCCGCCGTCGAATGCCAATGCCATCTCGCTGGCGCGCAAGCCGAATTACGATCGCCTGCTCGCCGAATTTCCCAACACCCTGATCCACACCAGCGGCCGCTACGTCGGCCTGCCGACCGGTCAGATGGGCAACAGCGAAGTTGGCCACCTCAATATCGGCGCCGGCCGCGTCGTGTATATGGACATCACCAAGATCGACCTGATGATCGAGAATGGTGAGTTCTTCACCAACGTCGCACTGATAAAAGCCATGGAGGCCGCTCGCACGGGCGAACGGCGATTGCATCTGTTCGGCTTGGTTTCCGATGGCGGCGTGCACTCCCACCAGAACCACCTCTACGCGATTTTGAAGATGGCGAAGCAGCACGGCGTCGACCGCGTCTTCGTACACGCCTTCATGGACGGACGCGACACGCTGCCTACCAACGGTGCCGGCTACATCGAGCAACTGCAGCAGAAGATGCGCGAGATCGGCTTGGGCAAGATCGCCACCGTCAGCGGCCGCTATTACGCGATGGACCGCGACAAGAAGTGGGATCGCGAGAAGAAGGCCTTCGACGCTATGGTGCACGGCGATGCCGAGGGCGGCCGCTACACCGATCCGGTGCAGGGCGTGAAGGACTCGTACAACAAGGGCGTCACCGACGAGTTCATCGTGCCCTTCGTGGTCGTCGATGAACGCGGCGAGCCCGTGGGCAACATTCGCGACGGCGATGTCTGCATCAACTTCAATTACCGCGCCGACCGCGCGCGTCAGATCACGCGTTGCCTGGCCCGCAACAGCCACTTCACGGCGCAGGATGGCCGCGAGTTGGAAGGTGCCGACGATCTCGACAACACGATCCCGCGCAGCCGCACGCCGAAAGACCTGACCTACATCTGCATGACGCAGTATGACAAGCACTTCACGCTGCCGGTGGTTTCGCCGCCGGAGTCGCTGGGCAACATCCTGGCCAACGTGATGGCCGACCGCAGCATGCGCAACCTGCGTGTTGCCGAGACCGAGAAGTACGCGCACGTCACGTACTTCTTCAACGGCGGAGTAGAGAAGCCGTTCCCCGGAGAGGATCGCGTCCTGGTGCAATCGCCGCGAGTCGCGACTTACGATCTGAAGCCGGAAATGTCAGCGCAGGGAGTTGCCGACGCGGTGACCAAGGCGATCGCCGACAATACCTTTGACGTGATGGTGGTGAACTTCGCGAACGCCGACATGGTGGGACACTCGGGCAAGATCCCGCCGACCATCACAGCCGTCGAGACGGTCGACCATTGCCTTGGCCAGATTTACAACGCGATTCGCCAACGCGGAGGAGCGATGATCGTTACTGCCGATCACGGCAACGCCGAGCAGATGATCGATCCCGCCACGGGCGGTCCGCAGACGGCACACACCACCAATCCGGTGCCCTTCATCGTCTGCGCGGAGCAGGCCGTGACGCCTGCGAACTTCAAGGGCGACGCGCGGCGGTTCACGCTCAAGCCCGACGGCGCGCTGCAGGATATTGCTCCGACGATGCTGGGAATCCTCGGCATCCCCCAACCGAAGGAGATGACGGGGCACGATCTGCGGATCGTCTCCGAGGCTGCAAAGAACTAGCTCACCACGGAGCGCACGGAGTAATGTATTAGCTAATTTGCACCCGCTAATTGCTAATTACTAATTACTAATTACTTCTTCATGAAACTCCTCATCGTCATCCACCACCGCTTCCATCTCTGGCAGGTACCCGGGTGGTTCCCGGAGAGGTTACGGCACGACTTTCCTGACCTTGAAGTGGTTCAGCTCGAAACCTACGAGCGTCTGAACGACGAGATCGCCAATGCCGGCATTGTGATCGGCTGGTCGCTGCGCGGCGAGCAGATCGCGGCCGCCAAGAAGTTGAAGTGGATTCACTCCACCGCCACCGCAGTCCATGCCTTAATGAGTCCCGAGCTCCGTTCCAGCGACATCATCGTCACCAACGCCCGCGATGTTCATGGTCCGGTGGTAGCCGAGCACGCAATGGCAATGATCTTCGCGCTGGCCAAGAGGCTGCCGCAGGCAATGCGGTATCAAGAGCAGAAACACTGGGCCCAGCAGGATCTTTGGGACGCCGACGTTCCTCCGCGCGAACTGCGTGACTCGACTCTCTGCATCCTCGGACTGGGCGGCATCGGACGCCCGCTGGCCAATCTCGCGAAATGCATCGGTATGCGAGTGATCGGTGTCCGCGAGCACGCCGCCAAACATGTCGACAATGTCGACGTGATCTACGGATTCCACCAGCTTGACGAAGCTTTGAAGCAGGCAGACTTCGTCGTCCTCGCTCTACCAGTCACTCCCAAGACCGATTGCCTGATGAACGCCGAACGCCTTGCGCTGTTGAAGCGCACGGCCTACCTCGTCAACGTCGGCCGCGGCGTGCTCATCGACGAACCCGCGCTCATCGGGGCGCTGCGGGAGAATAGCTTTGCCGGAGCGGCGCTCGATGTCACCACGCGCGAGCCGCTTCCGTCGGACTCACCCCTGTGGGAGATGGATAATGTGCTAATCACGCCGCACGTTGCCGGGCTGACGGACCAGATGTGGGAGCGCCATTACCAGACCTTTGCCGAGAACCTCAAGCGCTTTCAGCAGAACCAGCCCCTGCTCTGGGTCGTCGACAAGCAAGTTGGCTATTAAGTCGAACTTCTCGAAGTCATGTCTTTTTCAGCCTCGCACCAGGAAAATTAACAACTTTGCAAACACCGCGTTTCAGGCGAAAATGCTGCAGCAGCAAGCATTCTCACCGTTCGTCCCATAGGCCCAAGGAGCTTCGGCATGTTCCGCCTTATTCGTGAATTGATACGTCCTTATCGCGGCAAGCTCCTGATCATCCTGGCCGCCATGCTGGTCGAGACCGCGATGAGCCTGGCCAATCCCTGGCCGCTGAAGATCATCATCGATAACGTCATAGACCATCACAAGCTGCCGCATAGCCTTGATGTCCTGGTCCGTCCCATGCTCGACGGCGGGCACAAACTGCAGGTAGCCGGACTGGCCGCTCTGGCCTTCGTCATCATCGCCCTCTTCGGCGCGCTGGCCAGCTACGTCGACAACTACTACACCGAGAGCGTTGGCCAGTACGTCGCGCACGACCTGCGCATGCGCACCTATCACCACCTGCAGAAGCTTTCGCTCGGGTACTACAACACGCACCAGACCGGCGCGCTGCTCAGCACGATCACAACTGACATCGAGACCATCCAGGACTTCGCATCGTCGTCCACCCTCAACATCCTGATCGACATGCTGACCATCGTGTCGATGCTTGGCCTGATGTTCTGGCTGAATTGGGACTTCACTCTCATCGCCGTCGCCGTCACGCCTTTCATGCTCTTCTTCATTTCGCGCTTCAAGAAAGCGGTGAAGAAGGCCACGCACCAGGTGCGCAAGGAAGAATCCGAGATCTTGGCCGTGGTGCAGCAGGGTCTGGAGTCGATGCAGGTAATCGAGGCCTTCGGGCGCCAAGACATGGAGCAGGAGGCACTCGCGCAGGTCAGCCACGCAACGGTCAATGCCGCGCTGAAGGCCCGTCAGGTCAAGTCGCTGCTGTCGCCGATCGTCACGATCACCACGGCGGCGTGTACCGCCATCGTCCTTTGGCGGGGTGCGTCGTTGATTTTGCGAGACGTAATGACCGTCGGTGCACTAACGGTTTACCTCTCTTACCTCAACAAGTTCTTTAAGCCGGTGAAAGATCTTGCCACCACCACCAATGCCATCGCCCAGGCTGCTGTGGGCGTCGATCGCGTTAGGGCCATCTTGGACACCGACACGATTCTTCCGGAGAAAGTTGATGCCCTCTCGCCGCGGTTCCTGAAGGGCGAAGTTACCTTCGAGCACGTGGCGTTCGGCTACAACCCGGAAACGCCAGTGCTCAAAGATGTCTGCTTCAACATTCAGCCGGGCGAAATGGTGGGCATCGTCGGGCCCACGGGCAGCGGCAAGTCGACGGTAGTCAGCCTGATCCCGCGCTTCTACGACCCAACCGGCGGCGCGGTGAAGATCGATGGCCGCGATGTTCGCGAGTACAAGGTCAACGCGCTTCGCGAGCAGATCGGCTACGTGCTGCAGGACACAGTGCTCTTCCGCGGAACGATCCTCGACAACATCGCCTTCGGCCGTCCGAACGCCACCCGCGAGGAAATCGTCGAGGCCGCGCGGCTGGCCAATGCCGACGAGTTCATCTCGAAGATGCCGAAGGGCTACGAAACGATGGTCGGCGAGCGCGGGTCGACGCTCTCCGGCGGTCAGCGGCAGCGCATCGGCATTGCGCGCGTCATGGTGCGCAACAGCCCCATCCTGCTGCTCGATGAGCCCACGGCGGCGCTCGACAGCGAATCGGAGAAGCTGGTGATCGAGGCCTTGGAGCGGCTGATGAAGGGGCGCACCGTCATCACCATCGCGCACCGGCTGATGACGATTCGCGATTCCAACAAGATCATCGTCATCACCGACGGCGTCGTCGCCGAGAGTGGCACTCACGATCAATTGATGGCGCTCAATGGCATCTATGCCGGCTTGCATCACACCCAGTTTGACGCCGAATCCGCCAAAGCATGATGATTAGCAGGCTCGGCCGCCACCCGGGGTGAGCTGCGGCGGCCTGTAGTTCTCAGGGAGACCCTTATGTCGCGTTACCTGGTTGTTCTGCCCGACGATTCGGCAAGGCCCATTCTCGATGCCATCAATCACGCCAAGAAATCGCTGCGGGTCAAGATGTTTCTGTTCTCCGATCCGCAGTTGATGCATGCTGCGATTTCGGCGCATCGCCGCGGAGTGAAGGTTCGCATCATGCTGAACCCGGTGCGTCGCAGCGGCGAGAAGGAAAACAATGACAGCCGCAAGCTGCTGGCAGATGCCGGCATCGATGTTATCGACAGCAATCCCGCGTTCGAGGTGACCCATGAAAAATCCATGGTGGTCGACGACCAGACGGCTTTCATCCAGTCGCTGAACTGGGAGACGAAGAACCTTACCGAGACGCGCGATTACGGTGTCGTGACGGCTCACAAGCATGAAGTGGACGAAGTGGTCGAATGCTTTGACGCCGACTGGGAGCGCCAGCAGTTCAAGCCGGGCGACCACTCCCACCTCATCTGGTGCATTGGCAACGGTCGCCAGCGTATCGGGCAGTTTATCGACGAAGCCAAACACTCGCTGTGGGTGCAGAACGAGCGCTATCAGGATCCGGTCATCATCGAGCGGCTGGTGCGCGCGCGTGCGCGCGGTGTGAAAGTTCACGTGCTGGCGCGGCCGCCGCATAAGCTGAAGAAGCAGAAGCTGGTGGAAGCCGTGGGCGGTATGCGCATCATGGACGACGTCGGTATCAAGGTTCACAAGCTGAAGGGACTGAAGCTGCATGCCAAGCTGCTCTTCGCCGACGGCGTGCGGGCGATCATCGGCTCCATCAACCTTGCGCCCGGCAGCTTCGACAGCCGCCGCGAGCTGGCCATCGAAGTCCGCGACCAGGAGGTGATGGACCGGCTGCACAGCGTGGTTCATCACGACTGGAAGAATTCCCGCCCGCTCGATCTCACCGACGATGGGTTGATGGCCGAGTTGGAAGATCAGGACGAGAATGTCGTCGAGGATCTGGCGCTCGACGCCGGAGCAGGGGAGTAGGGAACAACAGGAGAATGCCGTGAAACGCGCGATCTTGACGTTCCTTTTGTCTGCTACCGTCATCTACACGCTCGCTGCTCAAACCACCACGCCACAGCAGGGTAGTGAGTCAGCGCGAAGTTTCGTGCAGCAGTTTTATAGCTGGTACGTGCCCATCAGCCGCGGGCACAACAATGAGTCCGCATGGGACATTGCATTGCGGCAGAAGCCGGACGACTTCACTCCAGAACTCACCACAGCCCTCAAGGTTGATTCTGAAGCGCAGGCGAAAGCGGACGAGATCGTCGGACTGGACTTTGATCCTTTTGAGAATGGGCAGGATCCGTGCGAACGCTACGTCGCCGAGCAGAGTGTCGGAAAATCCGGGGCTTACTGGGTGAACGTCTATGGCGTCTGCGAAGGAAAGATGCACATCGAACCTGATGTGATTGCCGAAGTGAAGCAGGTTCAGGGCCGCTGGGTGTTTGTGAACTTTCACTATCTCCCGAAGGGGGATCTGCTAGAGGTTCTCAACATCCTTGCCAAGGAAAGGCAAACCCCGGGGAAGTGATATCGGGATTGAGGTGTTTCACGGACGTGTGTTCGCTTCGTTAAGACCTGCTCTCGACTTCGCTCGCTGTTCCAGCTATGGTGAGGAAGAGAGTTCCCCGGATGGCGGCGACCCCAACGACAATCAATAAACACCCTCGCCTGGCAGTGCAGGCCTTTTGGCTGACTGCGGCGAAGGGCGTGGCTGCCGTCCTGAACATCGGCCTGCCGATACTGCTGGTGCGCATCATGGCGCAGACCGAGTACGGCGTCTTCAAAGAAGCTTTCCTGTTCGTCTCGACGGCCACCAACGTCGCCACCTTCGGCGTCGGCATGAGCGCGTTCTACTTCATGCCGCGACATCCGGAGCGCGGCGGCCAGATCGCGCTGAACATCCTGGTCTACAACTTCATTGCCGGCTGGATACCGCTGGCCGCTATCCTCATCTATCCGCAGATTCTGCAAAAGCTCTTCCGCACCAACCAGCTTGAGCCGCTCGCCGTCCTGCTGGGCTTCTTTGTGCTCGTTACGCTCACGTCAAGCCTGGTGATGCAGATCCCCACGGCGATGCAGGACGTGAAGTACTCGACCATGTTCATCGTCGGTACGCAGGTGGCGCGCGCCGTCATGATCGCCGTCGCCGCCGTGGGTTTCCGCACGGTGAAGAGCATCATCGTCGCCGCGATGATCGCGCAATTGCTGTCGATCATCCTGCTGTTCTGGTATCTCGACAAGCGCTTTCCGCGTTTCTGGACGCAGTTTGAGTGGGACTTCTTCAAAGAGCAACTCGCTTACGCGCTGCCGTATGGTGCGTTCGGCATGCTGTGGGTCATCCAAAAAGATCTCGACAACTACTTCGTCAGCGCCACGCTCGGGCCGAAGGACTATGCGATTTACGCCGTCGGCTGGGTGGACGTGCCGCTGCTGACACTGGCGCTCGAGTCGATTGTCTCGGTGATGATCGTGCGCATCAGTTCGCTGCAGAAGGAAGACCGCAAGAAGGAGATTCGCGAGGTCACGGCCAACGCCAGCAGTCGCGTGGCGGCCATCGAGTTTCCGCTGTTCGCCATGCTCATGGTCGGCGGCCGAGACTTGATCGTCCTGTTCTATACGCAGACGTACAGGCAGAGCGGCGCCATCTTCCTGGTCAGTATTCTGCTGCTGCCGCTGTGGGTGTTGTTGATGGACCCAATCGTCCGCGCCTACAAAGAGCTGCGAAACTTCCTGCTGGTGGTGCGGCTGATTGTGTTTGCTGTGCTCTTCTGCGTGCTGTTGCCGGTGATTCATTACAAGGGCATGTTCGGCGCGGCGGTCGCCGCTGTCGGCGCGCAGTACCTGGAACGCATCATCATCTTCTTCAAGGCTGCCCGCACGGTCGAGGCGACGTGGGCGGACGTGCGCCTGTATCACGATATGTTCCGGGTGGCGGGAGTGAGCCTGGTGGCCGGACTGGCTGCCTACTTTGTACGAAACCGGATTCCGCCGCAGATGCTGATTCCGCGCATTCTGGTCGCGGGCATCGTCACCGCAGCGATTTATCTGCCGGCTATGTACTTCATGAAGCTGCCCGGATGGGAAGTGCTGTCGCGCGAGCGCTTGCTGAGCATGGTGCGCAGCCAGCTAGGGAAGCTGCGGGGTGCGGCGGCGTAGGTGGAGGGGCGCAGCTTCAGCTGCGGCATAACGAATCCTGAGAGTTGTCATCATGAGGAGGCCTTCAGGCCACGAGGGATCTGCTTCTTCGTCCCGAGGAGGCCGCGTGCTGACGATAGCGGTCCTTCGACTCCGCTTGATCGCTGGCGCGATCTCACTCCGCTCAGGATGACAATCCAAATAGTGAATGAACTTCAGAACCCGTAAATCTTTGCCGCACCGAAGACCATCACCAGCGTAATCGTCGCAATCGCAATCTCTCCGATGGCCCCCACAAGCAACGGCCGTATGCCTTGCGCCTTAAGCTGCTTGAAGTTCGTCCTCAACCCAACTCCGGCAAACGTCAGCAAAAACGCCCATCGTGACAGATTCGCCAGGCTGGTTAGCTGCGGTTTGCTGAAGAATCCCACGGTCGCCAGCACCGAGATCAGCAGAAATCCCAGCACGAATTTGGGGAACTTGCGCCACAGGAACGCCGCCTTGTTTTCCACCTGGCGCGCGCTCCCTCGCGCCGCGTAATAAAGCGCGAACCCCAGCACGACGAACCCAATCGTGGCGTTGCGCGTGGTCTTCGCCAGCACGGCAACTTTGCCCGCTGCATCGGAGTACAGCGCGCCGGCGGCCGTTGCCTCGGCGGTGTTGTCCACCGCCAGCCCTGCCCACAATCCGTAGGCGTGATCGCTGAGGTGCAGCGCGTGTCCGACGAGGGGAAAGACAAACAGCGAGATTGCCCCCAGCGCCAGAATTGCTGCGATGGCATACGACGCGTCCTCGTCGTCGGCCTCGATCGCGCCCTGCGCTGCGATAATCGCCGACACACCGCAGATCGACGAGCCGACTGCCAGCAGACTGGTGAGCTTGGGATTCAGATGAAATAGTTTGCCCAGCACCGACATGAATGCAATCGACAGCGCCAGTTCCACCGCCACCAGCACCAGGCTGATGCCGCCCAGCTTCAGGACATCGCCCAGCAGAAATCGCGCGCCCAGCAGCACGATGCCCGCCTTCAGAAAGAACTCGTAGCTGCCAATGCCAGCCTGAAAAACCTTCGGGATATCGATGGTATTGCCGATCACCAGTCCGATCAGGATGGCCCACAGCACGTACTCGATATTGGGAAGGTGCAGGTGGTGCGACTTCGCGTATGCGGAAATCGACTGTTCCGCGAACTTGCCCAGCCACCCGATGGCTGCCAGCAGCAGCACGCCGGGCAGCAACTGCACCAGCTTGCTAAACGGACGAAAAGGAATTGCCTGAGGGACTGCTAACGATCCTTGTGCCATGACTTCCTATAAATGCGGTTGCTACCACGGAACTTTCTGAATGATTCCGAGACGTACGAGCAGAGCGAGTGCAAGCGCCAGAGCGACCGCCCATGTGTCGAGCGAGAGGCCCTTTCCTGCGCCGGGAGATTCCGCCGGATGACTCAAGTGTCCCTCCTGATTTAGGGGATGTTGGGGCGAACTGTCCTTGTATCATGAGGGGAAGGCCGCGTCGGTGATACGCGACACAACTGCCTTATCCAGAAGCCGAATCGGGAAGAAACAGGAGAGAATGAGAGCGCCGAAGGCGCGTGCCATGATAGCCCAGCATGGAGTGAAGCGGAATGCTGGGTAAAGTGGACAAAGATGCCTAAGTCCCTCGGGGATGGCATTATCCTCACGACGACTCTTGGTTCTCTCGCACCAGACCTCGCACCGCCAGTGACGGCATTGCCGCAGTGTAAAATAATCCAACGCACGCCTCTCCATCTGAGATCACACATGAGCACAAGTCTCAAGGACACAATTCGGCCCCTGGTACCCAAGTCCGTTCTCGACGCCAAGCGCAAATTCCATTACTACTTCGTCGACGAAGAGCGCAGCGTCCCGCTCGACGTGCTCCGCCTCGACCCACGCCTGCCATTCACGCATGCCCAGCGCAAGCAACTGGCCGATCAGATGGAAGCGGCGCACACCGGCATGCGTTGCGCGCACACGCACGCCGAAGCTGTCGCCATCGTCACCGAGATCCTGAAGGTGCCCGCGTCCACGCCCGGGGTCGTCATCGAGGCCGGATGCTTCAAGGGCGGCAGCACCGCCAAGCTGAGCCTGGCGACCAAGCTCATCGGTCGCAAACTCCAGGTCTACGATTCCTTCGAGGGCCTGCCCGACGTGAACGAGGCAGAGAAGAAACTTTTTAACCGGGGCGAGTACACTGGCGCGCTCGAAGAAGTGAAGAGCAATGTCGGCAAGTACGGCGCGCTTGAGGTGTGCGAATTTATCCGCGGCTGGTTCGACCAGACCATGCCCAGCCTCAAAGACCCGGTAGTCGTGGCGTTCGTCGATGTCGACCTGCGTGACTCGCTGGAGACCTGCCTGAACTTCATTTATCCCAAGCTCGTGCCCGGCGGCGTCATCTTCTCGCACGACGGACACCTCCCCATCTGTGTCGACCTGATGAAGGACGCCAGCTTCTGGAAGCGCTTCAACGAACCCGCCCCCGAGTTCGAAGGCCTGGGGACAAGGAAGCTGGTAAAGATCCGCAAGCCGAAGCGGAGCTAAGCTATCCCCAGGAGTTGTGTCATTACCCGACGCGTCTTGCAAATTGTTTGCGTACTTGTGACCGCGCTCGGAGTGGCCGCGTGCAATGTGGCGCAAGCGCAGACGATCGAAACGCACACTCAAATCAAGCCAATCGACCAGGCGGCGGGACACCCGGAACTGCAGGCGGTGCGCTCGCATGGCCGGAGGAGATCGGTCTATTTGGTTGTCGTGGAGGACCGCGCGGTGTGAATCACCCGAATCTGTGGCGCTTCGCACGTCTTACCGCGTCTGACCAGGTCGTACCACTGCGCGACACCGGTGAGGGTCATTAGTGGCTCGAACGGGCGGTCATTGCCGGCGAAGAACTCCTGCAAAGCTCGTTCCAGCGCCGCTGCGTTAAAGAGGGGATGAGTCCGCAGCGTCTCGATACCGAACTCGAAGAGCGTTCGCCCCTCGGGGCTGCGGAACCGATCGCTGCGTTTATCGCGGAAGGGCGGTTGCTTATCTTTGCGAAGGGTTCTCCAAACGCGGCGGGCCGTGCGATACCAGAGCTGGTCCTGTGCTTTATCGGTCCAGCGCTCGCTGGGGACACTGATGGGAGCGCCGGTGTTGGCGTCGGGAACGGCGAAGGCCGGATGCTTGAGGGCAACCAGCGCGCGGCGATACGCGCGGCCCAGGTATCGGTCATCGGCGCGACTGTTCCAGTACCAACTCCAAAGCGCGGGATGAAAGACCGGTGACGACAGATCGAGCGCCTCCATCCACGACACGTAGCAGCCGTAGTGCACTTGCTTCGAGACCCAGGGCAAAACGTGGCGCTCGAAGGTGATGTCGAGCCTGCCGTCGCTGACCGGCGTAAGCGATGCGGCTGTGCCGCGCAGTTGCGTGATCGCCTGCTGCGCGCCATCTTTGCTGAGCATGGCCAGCAGGTCGACGTCGGAGCAGAACGAAGCGCGCGAACTGGTGTCGCGGAAGTGCGCGCCCGCCGGACCGAGTTGGCCGAGCACGCTCTGCGAGAGATCGGCGTGCCGATGCAGCGGCCGGATGAGCCAGCCTTTCAGGATGGTGTCGAACAGGTAGCCATGGGCGATAGCGTGAATGCCAAGCGGAGCGAGCCGCTCGGCCAGACCGATATCATTGATGAACTCACTGTCGTGGGTGGCGTTGGCGAGCCAGAATCCCACCTGGGCGCGCATCAGCCATTCGTCCTGGCGGTAGGGAAGCGCGATGAATTCGGCGCCGCAGGCCTCGGCGATGCGGCGGGCAAGTTCGGTCTCACTGGCAGTCTTCTCGATGGTGACGGCTTTGTGGCCTTTGTCGGCGAGTGCGAGAATCGCACGCGAGTCCAATCCGCCGCTGAGCAGGAGAGCGGCGTTGGGGTCGGTCCAGCACTCGCGGACGGCGCGCTGCAAGGCCTGTGTGAGCGAGCCCGCAGGATCGCTGCGAACCGCGCCCGCCGAAGTTTTTTCGTCTTCCGGCAGCTTGTTATTGTGGCGGGCAATAATTTTGTTATCGCGAAAGACCAGCGTTTCACCGGGAGCAACCTCTTCGGCTCCTGCCAGAGTTGTGAGGTGATATTTGTAAACCGAGCCGAGCAGCATCGCCTCCAGCACGGCGTCCCAGTTGAGCGCAGCGTCATCGGCGCTGTTCAGCGCGAGGGTGGCGAGTTTGTCCGCGAAGAGAAGCTGACTGCCGGCCGATCGGTAATAGATGGGCCGCGTGCAGAGCGGATCGACGAACACGGTGATCTGTGACGGAGCCTGAGGCGAGTCGGAGACGATCTCAAATCCGCGAAAGCTACCCCATCGGCCGGGAAGCCAGTCCTGCAGCAATTCGTTTTCGCGGGGAAGCCGGTCAGGTGCGCCTTCGATCAGCAGCAGGCGCTGAGACGAGCGCCGTATCCAACGCTGACGGCTCTCTTGAGCATAGAGCCAAACGGCAGTTACATCGTCAGAGGTGAAGTTATGGGCAGTCGCGCTCTGGGTGATGTCGACGAGCCTCAGAGTACGGTGAGGCGGTTGGCCGCCTCGTCTCACCTCAATGCAGAAGCCAGCCACAGTTCTCCCCTGGACGCGATCTTCGAGCGGCAATTCTCGATCAGTTTGAGAATTATACGATGGCGTTGCGCTTCATCCGCGCCACTACTTCTCCCACGCGAAGATACGCTTCCAGTCGTGCTTCATGCTGATGACGAACCAGCCGTTGGCTTTCGCTTCGTCATAGAGCGCCTGGGTGAAGGTACCGACTCCGGTTTGCGGCAGACCGTCCGCAGGTCCGTAGGCGTACTCGCGCTCGGCGTCGTCATGCAGCACGATCAGCATAGCGTGCGCGCCTGGCGCCGCCTGCGTATATTCCAGCATCTGCTGGTCACCGGTCGAGTTTCCGAATGCGATGTGCGGATGCCGGCCGATGAAGAGGTAAATGTCCTCCGGCTTGCCCGAGAAATTGTTATTGAGCAGAATCTTCGGAGGACGCATCAGCACGCCGCCTCCCGAATTGTTGGGGGTAAAGCTAGTCGCGATAGCCGATCCGATGATCTGCTCGGGCGGGATGCCATAGACCTGCTGCCCATAAACGCGCACGAAGTCCTGACCGCCGCCGGTGACGATGTACGTGCGATATCCGTTGGCACGGAGATAGTTCATCACCTCGAGCATCGGCTGATAGACCAACTCGGTATAAGGACGATGCCACCGCGGATCTTTCGCAGTCGCCAGCCAATCGCGCGCGATCTGCTGGAAGGCCTCAACGGTCATCCCGGTATGCGTGGCGACGAAGATCGTTTCCAGGTCTTTATTGGTGAATTTTGCCATCGCTACCTTGTCGCCGGCGAGAACGCTCTTGAATGGCTCCGTCGTCTTCCATTCCGGATGCTGCGGGGCCAGGGCTCCGACGCGGTCGAAGGCAAACATGATCTGGGTGTACATCGGGTGCTCGACCCAAGTCGTTCCGTCCTGGTCGAAGGTGGCGAAGCGCTCGGCCGGAGGAACGAAGTTAGGATTCGATGCGTCGGTCGTGGTGTGAACGAGGTTGAGAATCGCCTGCTTGGCGGGGCCGTCATTCCAGGAGGGAAGCGGGTCCAGTTGCGCATGCAGCGCCACAGCCGTACAGAGGACAACGAAGAGGACAGAGGATGTGAGGCGCCGATTCAGAATGGTTACAGGTTTTCTCATGATGAGTTGTCTCCCGACCTCATGGTCGCAGCAACAAGAACCCGTCCACGCTGCCCTTGGTTAGAAAGCAGCGCTTTCGCTTGCTAGAAGGAGGCTTCCAGTCCGACCAATGGACCCTGCTGGGTCAGGCGGAGGCCGATTCTGGTCGTCGAATTGTTGTTCACCACCAGGCGCGAGCCCAGAGAATAACCGGCATTCACGCTGAGGTGCTTGTTCACCGTCAACCCAAGATTGTTAGTCGTCGAGACAAAATTACCGTACCCAAACAGATACATGCCGTAGACGTTGCCTTCCACAAACAGACGCGACGAGTCAGTGATATAGAAGCGATACTGTGGTCCGGCAACGGGAATGGGCGCCAGCAGAGAGGCGCTGCCTGTCGCCTGCTGCTGCAAGAGTTGACCGCCGCCGCTCCCCTGCACAAGCGTGGTCAAGGAGGCGTGGGCGTCGAAGAGATCGACTTGCACGACGATGCCAAGATGACCGCGCCGTCGGCGAATGATGTCGTACTGATAGCCGGGAGCGTACATGTTGGCTTTGAGGTCGGCGCTGACGGTGGCTCCCACATTGTAGGTCTGGCCCTGGTAGGTGATTGTCCGATGCAGGATGGCCGTGCGTGTCTGCTGGAATGGGCTGACGGCAAAAGTGAAGTGATTCTTACGGGTGAACTTCCAATCCACGTAGCCCGCGAAAGTGGAGTAAGAGTTGAATCCCAGGTCCTTATTGATGTCGATCGTGTCGTTGGAGCCCGATCCCTGGAACGTGCCGGATGGGTTCGAATAAAACCAGAATCCGTCAACGCGCAATTTGTATTGATCAAGATCGTCGGTGTCGTCAGCGGCGCGCAAGAGAGGCACGGCGACAAAGATCAAAAAGACAAGAGAGACAAGTAAGCTTAACTTTTTTGTACGAATCAGACGCATGCCGAAAGACACGTGGTTGCTCCTTTCAAAATAGAGAGCAGGCTCAGTTCTCATTGTGCATATCTCTACATCAAATATGCAGCATTCAAGGGGTGCTCGGTATCCTACTGCGCCACTCCTTAACAACCTAGCTTACCCATACTAGAACCGTTGTGAAAGGTTACCTATCACATTTGCTAGTTCCTTCTGTTGACACGAGAGAGTAGCCTGAACCGACGCCACCGAGCCTGGAGCGGCTAGCATCCGGGCGGAAGGAAAAGTAGTGACAAGCAGGAAAAATCTCATCGTACTGGCCATCATCGCCCTGGCTACCCTGGCATCCGCCCAGAATCAGGATCCGCAACAACTGGCCTGGAGCATCCTTCAAGCTGGAGTGACGAACAGCAGCAGTCAGCAGCGGGTATCGGCCGTGACCGCACTAGCTTTAATCACCGCAGATCCCAAAGCCGTAACCATGGCCGAGACAGGCCTGAAGGACAAAGATCCCGATGTGCGCCAGGCAGCCGCAAGCGCACTGGGAAGGTTGAAAGCTTCCAGTTCGATACCGGCATTACAGGATGCTCTTAAGGACGAATCGCCGGCGGTAATCGTGGCAGCCGCGCAGTCGCTGGTCGAGATGAACAGTGAGGAAGGTTACGACACCTATTACGCAGTCGCAACCGGCGAGATGAAGTCGGGGCAGGGCCTGGTGGCGTCGCAGGAAGCCAAGCTGAACCAGCTGGTCCACAATCCCAAAGATATGGCCGAGACGGCCTTTGAGCAGGGAATCGGTTTCGTTCCATTTGGCGGTATTGGTTTTGGAGCATTCAAGGCGATTCGCGATAGCGGCAACAATGCCACCGTGGTGAAAGCAACCGCTATAAAAATGCTCGCCAAAGATCCGGATCCTCGGTCGGGTAAGGCCTTGATCGCAGCTACGGCCAATGATCAGTGGGTGATCCGCTCGGCTGCTTACGATGCGCTGGCGCGCCGTGGAGATCGCAGCTTGGTTTCGCAGATGGCGCTGGGACTTACCGATCAGCAGATCGTGGTGAAGTTGACGGCGGCAGCGGCCATCGCGCAGTTGTCGGCACTACGGTAGCAACGGCGGAAGCGACTTCAAATCAGTTCAACAGCATATGGGTAGCGATCGGCCAGCAGAGATGCCGGCCGTTTTGCTTGCTCGCAAACTGTGCTGACGAACAGCGCGCTGCTGCCTGAGGAAAGTTCGCGCAAAATACAAAACGCCCGCAGTGGGGCGTCTGTAAGCCATTTAAATTTATGGCGGGGTCGACGGGACTCGAACCCGCGGCCTCTGCCGTGACAGGGCAGCGTTCTAACCAACTGAACTACGACCCCGCTATTGTTGCGGCGGGCTAGCGGAAACCCGCGGAAGAGCTGGCGATTCACATCTCGCTCACATCACCAGCTTCGTTCGACGAACGCTGTCGAACGAAATTGATTGTAACAGATAAGTTGCGAATTCGTCAGGTCGCTCGCCTGTTCTGCGCTGCGCGATGTCGACGAATTAGCGTCGTTACTGACCCGGACTGAGCGACCGCAGATACGCCACCACGGCTTCGGCATCGGCACGCGTCATGTGAAACTTCGGCATGGGATCGCGTAATGGCTCGCCGGTAATCCAGATTGCAGTCGTCAGCAGCGTGACCATCTGCGCGTTTGTCGCCGGAGGGTTGCCGGCCAGGCGTGGCGCATTGATGGGCCAATCGGAAGTGGGCTGGGCGGGCAGATAGGGAACCGGCGCTCCCATGAGCCAGCGGCTCCGATCGAGCTGACCATCGGTGCTGCGCGGTGTGTGACAGGTGCCGCACATCGCGACATCCTCAACGATGTACTTGCCGCGCGCGACATCGCCGCCACCAGAGGCAGCGCCTGAAGGCTGCGCCATCGGGGCCTTCTTCGCATCCTGGGCAAAGCCGAGGCGCGGAACACCCGCAAGCAGAGCCGCGCCCAACGCGAGGGCGACGCCGGCAGTCAATAAAGTAGAAGTGCGTTTACCGAGATTCAGAAGTGACATGGAAGCGTTCTCCTATCGACGGCGAACAGCTTGGGATATCGGCCGACGGGTCAGAATAACACTGCGGCTTGCGGAGGCGAAGAGCTGCAGGGATGTAGGTAAATGGTGGGCAGTGCAGGGCTCGAACCTGCGACCTCCTGCTTGTAAGGCAGGCGCTCTAACCAACTGAGCTAACCGCCCATTGGGCGAATACGTTTCGAGTTTACATGAGCGAAAGAAGCGCGAGCAAACGTTGCGTTAGGCGCGATTCGTGAAGTCCACCAGCAATTGCAGGCGTTCGCGGGCGTGCCCGCTATCGATGGCGTACGCCGCGAGAGGCACCGCCTGGGCGATGGTGTCGGCGTGGCCCGCGGCGACCAGCGCGGCTGCGGCGTTCAGCAGGACGACATCGCGCCGGCACGAACGCTCGCCGTCAAGGACGGCGCGAATGATGGCGGCATTCTCCACAGCATCACCACCGGCGATTTCGTTGAGTGCGGCGCGCTTCAACCCGAAATCTTCGGGCGCAATTTTATAGGTGTGTACCTGGCCATCCGCCACTTCGGCAACTTTACTTGGACCGGTGATGGTGAGCTCGTCGAGCCCGTCGTCTCCGTGCACGACTAACGCGCGGTGCAAGCCGAGTTCATTCAGCGCCAGCGCCAGTTTTTGGACCAGATCCTCCGAGTAGACTCCTACAACCTGCGCCGAGGCTTGCGCTGGATTCGTCAGTGGTCCAAGCAGATTGAATACCGTGCGCAGGCGCAGCTCCCGCCGGACCGGCTGCACGTGCTTCATCGCTGTGTGCAGCGCCGGAGCATAAAGAAACGCGATGCCGGTCTCTTCCAGGCAGTCGGCAATGCGCGTCGTGGGAAGATTGATGTTAACGCCCAGCGCCTCGATAACGTCGGCAGAGCCGCACTTCGAGCTGATGCTGCGATTGCCGTGCTTGGCCACGCGCACGCCGGCTCCGGCGATGGTCAGGGCCGTAGCCGTCGAGATGTTGAAGGTGCCGCTGGTGTCGCCGCCGGTGCCGCAGGTGTCGACCAGGGCGTCGCGGCCGGTGCCACTCAGTCCGAGCGCCCCGCCGTCCTTGGACTGCAGGGGAGTTGCCTCTGCCCGAATGGCCTGCGCGAAGCCGACGATCTCTTCGACGGTCTCGCCCTTCATGTGCAGGGCCACCAGCAGAGCGCCAATCTGCGCCTGGCTGGCCTCGCCGCGCAAAATCTCCAGCATCACCTCGCGCGCCTCATCACGCGTCAGAGACGAGCAGTGGTTGGCGACCTTGTGCAGCGCGTCGAGGATCATGGGCTTTAGATTAGCATTCGAAGCAGCTTCTCTGGCCGGAGCTGTTCGTCTGCTCGTGGCACATTCGCGGCCATACGAAATCAACATGAAAATCGATTACGAATGGATTGTTGCCGCTTACTTCTCGGACTACACTGGTTGGTCAGTTCATCCGCTCTCCTAGACTCACCTCAGATATTGCAACGGTACGATTAATCGATTGGAGCCCGCTATGAGTGGAAAAGATCCTGCCCATCCGTCTTTTACTTATGTTGAAGTCGCCGAGCAAAAGCGCCTGAACGAAGCGCGCGAGCAAAAGATTCCCTGGAAGAAGTGGGGTCCGTATCTCAGCGAACGGCAATGGGGAACGGTGCGCGAAGACTACAGCGCGGATGGAAACGCGTGGAACTACTTCACCCACGATCAATCGCGCTCGCGGGCTTATCGCTGGGGTGAAGACGGACTGGCGGGTATCTCCGACGACAAGCAGCGGCTCTGCTTTTCACTCGCGCTGTGGAACGGGCGCGATCCCATCCTGAAGGAGCGGCTCTTTGGCCTGACGAACAGCGAAGGCAATCACGGCGAGGACGTCAAGGAATACTACTTCTATCTCGACAGTACTCCGACGCACTCGTACATGAAATACCTGTACAAGTATCCGCAGCGTGAGTTTCCATACCGCGATCTGATCGAGACCAATGGCAAGCGCTCGCGCAAAGACTTTGAGTATGAGCTTCTCGACACGGGTATCTTCGACGACGACCGCTACTTCGATGTCTTTGTCGAGTATGCAAAGAATGACCCCGAAGACCTGCTGGTCAAGTTCACCATTCATAACCGCGGGCCTGAGGCAGCCGAGATTCACCTGCTGCCTACACTGTGGTATCGAAACACCTGGGCCTTCAACCCGGGATGCACCAAGCCGGTTTTGAGCGAGGCCGGTAAAGGCAAGATACTGGCGTCCTACCCGGACCTTGGCGAGTACACCCTGTACTGCGACGGCGCGCCGGAACTGCTGTTCACTGAAAACGAGACGAATGCAGCGCGTCTTTGGCAGCAGCCGAATCCGACTCCGTATGTAAAGGACGCGTTTCACGAATACGTGGTCTCCGGCAAGAAAGACGCGGTGAATCCTGCAAAGACTGGAACCAAGGCGGCGGCGCATTACGTTCTAAATATTCCTGCCGGCGGAAGCAGGGAAGTTCGCCTGCGGCAGAGTGCCAAGCCGGTGACCAAGCCATTCGGCGATTTCGATCAGACCTTTGCTGCGCGGCTTGCCGATGCGGATGAGTTCTATCAACGCATAACGCCGGAGTCACTGACCGAAGACCAGCAGCGTGTCCATCGCCAGGCACTGGCCGGCATGATGTGGACGAAACAGTATTACTATTTCGACCTCGATCGCTGGCTCGCCGAGCACAATGCTCACCCCCTTGTAGGGAAGGGTAAGGCCACTGCGCGTAATGCTGAGTGGTTCCACATGCTCAACAGCGACATCATCTCCATGCCCGACAAGTGGGAGTATCCCTGGTATGCGGCGTGGGATCTAGCGTTTCATACCCTGGCGCTGTCGCTGGTCGATTTCGATTTCGCCAAAGAGCAACTGCTGTTGATGCTGCGCAACCTGTACGCCCATCCCAACGGGCAGATACCCGCATACGAATGGAACTTCAGCGACGTGAATCCACCGGTTCACGCCTGGGCCACGGTGTTCCTGTACAAGATCGAGAAGGAGCTTGGCCGCGCCGACCTGCGCTTCCTGGAGCGTTCGTTCCAGGGCCTAATGTTGAACTTTAACTGGTGGGTCAATCGCAAAGATCCCGAAGGCCGTAACGTATTCGCCGGCGGCTTCCTTGGACTGGATAATATCGGTGTCTTTGATCGCAGTGCTCCGCTGCCGACCGGCGGTCATCTTGACCAGGCCGACGGTACGGCATGGATGGCCTTCTATTGCCTGTGCATGCTCGAGATGGCGCTCATCCTTACCGACTACGATCCGATGTACGACGATATCGCCTTCCGCTTCCTCGAGCATTTCGTCTGGATCACCTACGCCATGGATCGAATCGGCGAGAACCACGATGAGATGTGGGACACCACGGACGGCTTCTTCTATGACCTGCTGCATCTGCCCAACGGGGAGTCGATGCGGCTGAAGATTCGGTCGATGGTTGGATTGCTGCCGCTCTGTGCCGCCACCGTTTTTGAGCCAGGCGCCATGGCCCAGCATCCGCGCATGGTGGAACTGATGCAACTGTTCCGCAGCCGCCATCCGGAGGTGCTGGAGAAGATCTCGGTCGCGCACGGCAGCTTTGAAGGCTATCTTGGACGGCGGCTCGCCTCGGTCTGCAATCAGGAGAAGCTGGAGCGAATTCTGAAATACATGCTGGACGAGAATGAATTCCTCAGCCCATTCGGAATTCGCTCGCTCTCGCGCTACCACCTCGAGCATCCATTCAAGTTCGATCTTGGGGGGCAGGAATACGAAGTGCAGTACCTCCCGGCGGAGTCCAACACCGGCATGTTCGGCGGCAACTCCAACTGGCGCGGGCCGATCTGGATGCCGGTGAATGGCCTTATCATTCGCGGGCTGCTGAATATGTACCCGTTTTATGGCGATGATTTTAAGGTGGAGTGTCCCACCGGTTCCGGGAAATATATGACACTGCTTGAGGTGGCGGAGGAGATTTCGCGTCGGTTGCAATGTATTTTCCTGCGCGATGAAACCGGGAATCGCCCTGTCTATGGCGGGACGAAGAAGTTCCAGGATGATCCGCACTGGCGCGATTACATCCTCTTCTACGAGTACTTTCACGGAGACAATGGAGCCGGCCTGGGTGCAAGCCATCAGACGGGATGGACTGGCTTGATCGCGCGGTCCATCGACCTGTTTGCCCGACTCACTCCCGAAGCTGCGCTGCGCATGCCGACCAAAGCTCTGGGCGAAATGACAAGGAAGCAGGTGGCGGGAAGCTGAGTAGCCTGGCGCTCACAGGCGCGCGATTTCCATTGGCAGGAGCGCCACCATGGTCGCCGGCGTTGGCATGCCGGCGATCTCTGCCCGGCGTGATTTTACATACAACTTACACGTCGCCTAGCGGCCATAGCTTAACGTCTAGGTAATTCGCTGTCATGACGTGAGGATTCAATGCCGGCTTCAGCGCCCAAGCTGCCGCTTATCTTGTGTATCGACGACTCCGACGTTGCCCTGAAGGTGCGCCGACTAGTGCTCACCACCGCGGGCTATTCGATACTGACCGCCACATCCGCCGAGGAGGGCTTCGAACTCTTCAAGGCGCATCCGATTGACCTGGTCGTAGCGGATCACTTCCTCTCCGGCACCACTGGAACTGAGGTCGCACGCCAGATGAAGCAGTGCAAGCCTCAAGTCCCAATTCTCATCGTGTCAGCCTCCGCCGAAATTCCTCCCGGACTGGACTTCACGGACGGGTTCCTTTCTAAGGCTACAGGTCCCGACGCCTTGTTCACCGCGGTGACAACCCTGCTACAGGCCCGCGGCCGGTAATTCGGTTCGTGGTAACCTCTGTCAGTTGTGAGGGCAAGGTGTTGCTGATCTGGAAATCGGCCGGGCCAAACGCCTGTCTCTGTATGTCCCAATGCCATCGCTGACGAAAAGCCGCTTTGCGTCGCCGACCGTAGTGATCGTGCTTCTGCTGATCCTGGCCGCGTTGATGTATCTGCAGTATCAGTGGACCAGGCAGTTGACCGATGTGGCCAAGGCTCACGTCGCCGCCGATCTGAGGAAGTCGATTCTGGCGTGGCATCTGGATTTGTTTCGCAGTTTCGCCAGTCCTTCGGTGGCGTTGCAGCTCAACTCGGAGCCGCAGAACAGCCAGAACAAACGCGCGTACGCGAAGCGCTATCTGCAGTGGCACGAAACCGCTCTGCACTCCAACATCATTTCCAACCTGTACGTGTGGAGCTTCTACGACCCGCGGCATCCTCAGATTCTGCGCCTGAATCCCGAAACCGGGGAGTTTGTGTCGATCGAATGGCCCCAGAGATTTGAGTTGCTGCGAAATCGATTGCAGCGAAAATCAAGCGTGCTTGCGTTAGCAATTGCAGGCGCCTCTTCGCCCGAAGAGTTCTTCGCCGAGCATCCTCAGGCCAACAAGCCGTTCCAGGGGGGAGCTGACAACGACGATCCACTCGGTGGCTGGGTTTTCGCCCCTGAGGTTCCAGCGCTTTTCCATCCCGTACCTCACGAAGATTCCAATCCGAACGACAACGTACCCGAGAGCCGCTTGAGCGCGGATTGGGTAGTGGTCGAATATGACACTGATGTGCTTCGCAAAGAATTGCTTCCCGAGTTAGCCCAACGGTATTTCAGCGGGCAGGGGCAGTTGGAATATGACATTGAGGTAGCGATCGGAAAGGATCAGTCGTCGGTCCTTTATTCTTCGGGCCAACCCGACAGAATGGCGCAGCCGGACGCAACCATGAATTTGTTTGGTTCGAAACAAGGGCCTTTCCTCCGTTTGTCCAACCCGGACCTGGCCGGGTTCGATGAGTACGACTACTCCGGAAGCCAGAAGGGTTTCGATTTCCGGGGAGCGTTCTGGTTTCCGGTGATTCACATCGCTTCCAGCAACGCGGATTGGTACCTGGTGGCGAAGCACCGGCATGGCTCGCTGAGCGACATCTTTGCGCGCGTGCATCGCAGAGACCTGGCGATCGGCTACGGAATTTTGCTGTTGCTGGTGGTGAGCATGGGCCTGGTACTGGTGGCCAGCCGGCGTGCGCAGGAGCTGGCAAAACTTCAGGTCGACTTTGTCGCCGGCGTTTCGCATGACCTTCGTACTCCTTTGTCGGTCATCAGCCTGGCTGCCGACAACCTCGCCGACGGCGTAGTTGATGGCCGCGAAGCGGTTTCGGGATATGGAGTGAGGCTTCAGGGACAAGTCCGGCAACTGATCGAACGCGTTGAGCAGATACTGGCCTTCGCATCGATGGATCGCCGAAAGAGCACCTACCGGATTGCGCCAACCGACATACGACCCGTCATTGAAGACGCGGTGCGAAACACTCAGGCGCTCGCCAAAGAAGCAGGCGTGACAGTCAATACGGAAATGCCCGACCCTCTGCCTATGGTGCTCACGGATTCGACTGCGATGTCGCTGGTTTTGCAGAACCTGATTACGAATGGCGTGAAGTATGGAGGAAGTGCTCAGCAGATTTTCATTCGTACGACTCTGGCGCGAGCCGGCAACAAGCGGCCGGAAGTTCAGGTCGCGGTCGAAGACCAGGGAATAGGAATCGATAGGGAAGAGATGAAGCAGATTTTCGAGCCGTTCTATCGCAGCCCGAAAGTCGTGCAGGACCAGATCCGCGGAACGGGGCTTGGACTGACCTTCGCCAGGAAGACCGTCGAAGCAGTGGGCGGCTCGATCTCCGTAACCAGCAATTACGGTAAGGGGAGCACGTTTGTACTGCACCTGCCGGTGTCAGGCCCGCGAACCTCCGAGGTTCCGGTGGAGACGTGCGTGTCCGCATAGGCTTGATTCATGGATGCAAGAATCCTGTTTGTCGAAGATGAAGAAGCCATGCGGGCGTTCCTAGGAGATCGCCTGCGCAGTGCTGGATACGCTGTCGAATACGGCAGCGATGGCCGCGAGGGTCTCGAAAAATCAATCACCAAAGCCTTCGACGTGATCATCCTGGATGTCATGCTGCCCGAAACCGACGGTTTAGAAGTCTGCCGTCGTATTCGCTTGGAAGGCATAGCGACGCCCATCGTAATGCTCACCGCACGCGGACAAATTGAAGACAAACTAACCGGTTTTGAGAACGGTGCTGACGATTATGTGACCAAGCCGTTCGACGTTCGCGAACTGCTTGCGCGGATCGAAGTCCTGATTCGACGCACCGCAGTCATCCGCCCGCAACCAGCTGTCTTCGAGTTTGGTTCTCTTCGTATTGATCTACATGGGACGGAAGTCACGATCAACGGAACAGCCGTCGCCATGTCTGCACGGGAGTTTCAACTCCTGCGATACCTCGTCGAGCATCCGGGCAAAACATTGTCGCGGGAGGAGCTGCTGAAGGAAGTATGGGGTTACTCGGCGGATGCCTACACCCGAACCGTCGACGTCCACATCGCCAGCCTGCGAAACAAGCTGAGATGCGATGATGAACGCGCGAACCTAATACAAACCGTTAAAGGACTGGGCTATAAATTCTCGCCGTAACGTATTCCTGCTTTATCAAAATCCGCTGAAAATGCGGTCGAGCCGGATTTTACATAGACCTTACACGCCAAATTGATCGCTTCGATTAACGTAAGGGCGAACGAGCAGCTCTCGCCGACAAATCATTACCACGATGGAAGCATGCGCCACTTACTAGCTGGTCTTCCGTCAGCGCAAGAGCTGCTTGTATCCCATTCTCCACCAGGGCATGGTTGTGGCCTCAGCCCGCTGGAGAATGATTTGCCCTGACCCTCGATGCGCCCGATGGATCTCACGATCGTAGTACCCAGCTATAACACTCGAGAACTGCTGCGACATTGCTTGCGATCTATCTTTCGCTACACCACCGGAATTTGCTACGAAGTGATTTGCGTTGACGGAAATTCTCCTGACGGCAGCGCGGGCATGGTGGCGCGAGACTTCCCGAATGTCACGCTCATTCGAAACCGCTCCAACGAGTCGTACGCTCGCAGTGTGAACCAAGGTCTGCTGATAAGTCAGGGACGCTATACGTGCCTCCTGGATAGCGATTGCGTTCTGATCGAGAACGTTTTCGCTCCCATGGTCAAATTCATGGACGAGCACTCGGATGTCGCGGCTTGCGGACCGAGGTTGCTCAATCCTGACGGCACCCTGCAACACCATATTCGGCGCTTTGCCGGTCTGGGCGTGTTTTTCCTGCAGAGTCTCAACTGGCACAGAGTGTTTCCTAAGAGCGAGATCATGGCCGAGTATTACGCCACCGACTTCGACTTCTCGCGGCCACAGCAGGTCGAGGCGATCGGAACCACTGCGTTCCTGATGAGACGATCCACCTGGCTGAATAGCGGGCTCTTCGACGAGCGATTTCGCTGGGCGATGGCGGATATCGCTTACGAATACAAGTTGTGGAGGAGCGGGAGGAAGGTCTTCTACACCCCGTGCGCTTCTATCGTTCACTTTGGCAGCCAGACAGCGAACCAGGACGTTCTTCGAATGCTGCGCGAGCAGTGCAGGGCATTCATCGATTTCAACGAAGCCTACAACTATTTCGGCAGCGGACGCGTGCTGAAAGCGATGGTGAGGGTGGGCGTTCACGCCCGCTACTGGTCGAAGGTGGCGGGATACTATCTCAGTTCCGATAAGCGTGTCATCAAAGGCCCCGGCCGTCCGCCAAAGACAAGCAGCTCCGGGCCGCTGCCCGCCACGGCCGTTGGTCTGGAAGGCCACGCATCGTTTGCAAATTCTGCCGGGAAGATTCGTAGCGCCGACAACGGACGTCTAGCGATTGGCTGCTCGCCGTGATGCTGCTCAGCTGACGGAGGGAGAGAAATACTCGGATTGACGTTATGACTTTCTGGCAAACAATTACCGATTTACGCCGGCAAGGAAAGATTCCCCGGCAATGGACGATCTCAACCATCAGGCCGCATCTTTCGTCGCGATTTTCCGAGGGAACGATTCTGTCGGTGCCGATGAATCAGTCGACTGATATTCATGGCCACGTTAAAGGCAGCCTGGTGAAGCAAGGCCGGAAAGCGATGGCATTTCGGGTCGCACTGGGCCTGTTTGAGTTGATCGACGATCCTATGCCGGACCATCGTCCGATGGATTACGGACGCAACCCTGGCGAAACGGAGCCAAGTTCAGTTTGTAAATTGTCATCTTGAAGGTATAGGTATGCCACTGAATGATGCTGAACGTCGCACACAAATAGTCTCATTGTGGTTGGCGATGTATTCCCCGGAGAAGCGCACGACAGACAATACCGTCAGCTTTTATGGATGGGTGCGCGATAATCGTCCGGAGCTGATCAAGTCGAGATGTTCCGACTCATTTTGGGCGCTGAAACGGGACCTGCGCGAGCACACGAATTGAACGTCGACTGCACAAGCGGGCGACTCGAAGCGATTTGTGCACACGCGGGCGTTTCTTAGTACAGATGTCAGCAGCTACCCTGGTAGCGGCTATTCCACTCTTTGCCTAACTCCTCTCAAGATACGAAGCCCGCAAATGCATTAACTGGAAAAGGGCAGGGCAGCCGCGGGCCCTTGCTCAGAAACATCATTTTTTCGACGCGCCGTCCCGATGGCCTGTCTTACGGAGCGAAGTAGCCGGAGATGTCCAGAATCAGTTGGGTGTGGCCTTGCGCCCAGGCGTCGGTCTTGCCATTGACGTTCGGGACGATGGCCAGGTTCGACGTGATGGCCCCGTCACTGGCGTTTAGCGTCGAGACCTGCGGCTGGTTCTCGGTGTCCGGCCATAAGGTCAGGAAATACAACGGCCCTTGGGGAATAGTCGTCGCGTTGAAAACGTAGCCCTTGGCCGAGGCCGGCGGCCCGCAGGGACTGTTGACGACGTTGACGGTCAGCTCTCCCGTAAACGGCTGGCCGCCACCGCTACGGGTGTCCACTACGCGGCACGGCGTCAGCGCATAGAGCGAGAGTCCGCCAGTGCCTGGCGGCGCGAAGTAGCCGTCAACATCTACCAGCAGGTCGGCGTCGTCGGTAACGTAGGTGGCAATTGCTCCGTTCGTTCCCGCAGGCACCAGCGCTGCGTTGGCCACGTTTGTTCCCGTCGGATCGTTCAATGTTGAAACCTGCGGCTGGCCCTGCCCTGCGGGCCACACCGTCAGATAACCAACGCGAGCTCCTTTCGGAAGCACGGTGAAGTTCATCGAATACGCCGCAGCGCTGCTGGGCAGACCACAGTGGCTCTCCAGTACCAGGAAGTCGCGTTCGTGGTGGCCTTGCAGATAAGGACCACCGAGATCGCCGTCGGCTCCTCGTGTGTCGATTACGCGGCATGGGTCCACCGGATAGAAAGCCAGGGTGGATCCACTGCTGGGAATGAAGTAGCCGTTGATATCGAGCACAACATTGGTTGTGTCCGACACATAGAGGCTGACCGAACCATTCGATGACCCTGCTGGAACGATGGCAGCGTTGGCCTTGATGCGTCCGTCAGGCGAGTTCATAGTTGAGACCGTCGGCTGGCCTTCGCCGGTGGGCCAGATCGTCAGATAGCCCAGGCGCCCGTTCGGTATCACAGTAACGTTCAGTGAGTATGCGATTGCATCGGATGGAATGCCGCAAGGATTGTCACCCTCGGCGAGCGGGAATGAGCGTGAGCTATTGGCTGGAATAGCCGGCCCACCAAAGGTACCGTTCGCTCCCCGAGTGTCGACCACGCGACATGGCGGCAGCGTTATGAACTGCAACGCCTGGGGCACGGGATTCACAATCTGCGTAAGCATACCGCTGCTGCCGGAATAGTTCGTATCTCCCGAATAGGTGGCTACGATCGCATCCGTCCCCACCGCCAGAGTTGAAGTCGTGCAGACCGCTGTACGCGAAGAGCCCAGCAGCACTGCCCCGCAGCCGGAAATCGCGTTGCCGTTGGACGTGAAACTGACGGTGCCCGTCGGCGCCGGCGGCCCTGCCGGACCTACCGTCGCGGTGATGGTCACCAGATCTCCGAAGGTGGAAGGGTTGGGCGAACTGGTTACCGAAGTCGTGCTGGGCGGAGGCCCTGACATACGGAAGACCGTGCCACAGCCGTGGAGGCCGGTCGTGCATGCAGGGTTTGCGCCAAACGTGGTTGTGCCATAGAAGTTCCCATCAGTGGCGTGCACCAATGCGCCGAAAGGCGCTTTGCCGTCATCCGTGTCGTCGAAGCTGTGCAGCGTGGTTAGCACGCCGCTTGTGGTGATTTTAAAGATGGTGCCACAGCCGCTGTTCTGTGTGCAGAAAGTCCCACCTCCGATTGTCGTTCCATAGAGGTTCCCATCGGGGCCTTGCAGCAGGGCAGCATGGGAGTCGGCACCGTCGGTACAAGAGGGTTGTGAGCAAAAGTTGTAGATCGTGGTAAAGGTGCCGCTTGAGGTGATTTTGAAGACCGTGCCGCCCTGGTGGAAGGCCCCGCCGCCGCCCTCGGGGGTTGCTCCATAGAAATTCCCGTCACTGGCTTGCATCAGCCCGGATTGGGGGTACTCGCCGTCATCGCAGTTCGTTTGAGAGCAAAAGCTGTAAAGCGAGGTCAGCACGCCTGCCGGAGTGATTTTGAACACCGTGCCATAACCGTTGACTCCGCGTCCGAAAGTTGTCCCGTAGAAATTTCCGTCACTGGCTTGCACCAGCCCTGCGTAAGGGTTGCCGCCGTCAGTGCAGCCAGATTGCGCGCAAAAGCTGTGCAGCGTGGTGAGCGCGCCCCCGGGCGTGATTTTGAATACCGTGCCGCAGGTGCCGCTGCCGAGAGAACAGCCAGTGTTGGCCCCGCCCTCCAAGGTTGTGCCGTAGAAGTTCCCGTCGGAGGCTCGCACCAGCCCGGCGTAAGGCTGCTGGCCGTCAGTGCAGTTGGATTGGGCGCAAAAGCTGTACAGCGTGGTCAGCGTGCCCCCCGGAGTGATTCTGAATACGGTACCAACGCGCGGCTCGGCCCCGCCTCCGTAGGTTGTCCCGTAGAGATTCCCGTCAGTACCTTGCACCAGCGCGCCGGTAGGGCTGGCACCGTCATACCAGTCGAAGCTGTGGAGCGTGGTCAGCGTGCCCCCTGGCGTGATTCGAAAGACTGTGCCACAGCCGCCCTGGCAATTGCCGCTTGTCCCGCCGGCGTAGGTTGTCCCGTAGAAGTTCCCGTCGGTGGCTTGCACCAGCCCTGCATAAGGACTGGCGCCGTCCGTCGAATATCCGGCGAAAGTGTGCAGAGTGGTCAGGGTCTGGGCAGACAAGTTAATTGCTGTCGCACCACAAAGCGCCAGAAGACTGACGGCCACTTTCCAAAGGTTGAGTTTGCTCAATTTTGACCAATTTGAAGGGCGCATGGTTTCCTTTCGAAAGCTATTCCGAGGGATCCCTTGCGATCCCTATGAGAGGTGATAGGGGAGTGGCGCCGTGAGCGCGCTCAAAGTTGGCGAGAACACTGAATGATTGCGCAGAAGAGGATATTTACGAGTCGAAAGAACGCAGTGATGCCGAGGCTCGGCATGGCTCCTCCTTCTTAATTTGGCGCGATATCCGCCTGGAAAACCGCAGATGGCGTCATGCACGGGGAGAGACGGCAGAGACTTCCGGTCCTGCGACGCTCAAAATGTGCTGGTCACCCCTCTGGTCGTGGGGCATAATGTGCAGCAATCGGTTCCCAGGCGTCCTGACGTAATTCTCAAGAGATTCTCAAGAAGCGTAAGTTCATGGCCACCCATCGCTTAGCTCGTGAATTGCCAGAGCTTTCCGGATGTCTTTGGAGTTTTGCCGGGCGGACTTTCGTGGAGTCGCGCCTGGAATTGCGCGTCGGCGACCAGCCGGTGGAGCTGGAGCTGAAGCCTTTGGAGGTGCTGCTCTACCTTCTTCGGCACGCCGGGGAAGTGGTCACCAAGAACGAACTGCTTGATGCCGTCTGGCCGGGCCTGAACGTCGTCGAAGGATCCTTATCCACCGCCGTTTACAAATTGCGCAAGGCGCTGGGTGACGCAGATTCCAGTATTGTCGTCACCGTGCCGCGGGTGGGATATCGCCTGGCGGCGACCGCCCACGCTGAGGCGAGCCTGCCGTCATCGCCCCCGGCGCACCTGCTACTGGCAACTGGAGGTCCGGTCCCCGGACGCGAGCAATGGCTGCTGCTGCGCCCGCTCGACATCTCGGCCGCGCGAGAGGTCTGGCTGGCCGAGCACCCCAAGACCCACGAGCTGCGCGTCTTCAAGTTCGTCTCTCAGCTGGCTCGCCTCAGGACCTTGAAGCGCGAGGTGACGGTCTTTCGCTTTCTCCGTGAGTCTCTGCAAGATCACCGCTATCTTGTTCAAATTCTGGAGTGGAACTTCGAGGTCGAACCTTATTTTCTGGAGAGCGAGTACGGCGGCCCGAACCTGGCGGAGTGGGCTGAAGGCCAGGGCGGCCTTGCCTCCATTTCTCTCGAGCGGCGGCTGTATGTGCTGGCCGAAATCTCGCGCGCGGTGTCCGGCGTACACGCAGTAGGCGTTCTGCACAAGGATTTGAAGCCGGCCAACGTGCTCGTCACTCGGCTGGTGGACGGCACAGACCAGATCAAGATCGCCGACTTCGGCAGCGCGTTGATGCTAGAGCCGTCGCGGCTGGAGGCGCTGGGCATCACCCGCCTGGGCTTGACCCAAACCTCCGCCCTGGACTCCAGCTCATTCAGTGGCACGCTGCTGTATATGGCGCCTGAAGTGTTTTCCGGCAAAGCCGCCACCGCGCAGTCGGATGTTTACGCCCTCGGCGTGATGCTCTACCAGATGGTCGTGGGCGATTTCCGCAAGCCGCTGTCGCCGGGATGGGAAGAAGAGGTCGCGGATCCATTATTGCGCGAAGACATTGCCGCAGCCGTGTGCGGCGACCCCGCACGCCGGCTTCGCAGCCCGGCGGAGTTGGCCCAGCGCCTGGAAAATCTGGACGCACGCCGCGCGGCACGAAACCGCAGGGAGAGTGAGCGGCAGAAGCAGAAGCTTGCCGAACGCAAGCGCACGGAAGCCCGCGTGCGCCGGCCATGGATCGCGTTTGCGTGTGTACTGATAATCGGTCTGAGTGCCAGCCTGTACTTCCTGCACGGGAAAGCGACTCAACCGCCGCCTCCGGCGCTGAAAAGTGTCGCGGTCCTTCCGTTTGAGAATGCCGGCACCGAGCACTCGGTCGATTACCTGAGCCTGCCGCTTGCTGATGAAGTGGCAACGACGCTGAGTTATGCTCGCGGACTTTCGGTGCAGCCGTTCTTAACCACCTCGCAATATGCTCGTCCGGGTGTCGACCTCCGCAAGGCGGGCGCGGAGATGAAGGCGGCGAGTATCATCACTGGCCGTTTTGTTGGCGAAGGTGATCAGTTGCACCTCACGCTGCAAGCCATCGATGTGCCGAGCGGGCGAGTGTTGTGGGCCGACACGCTGGATGCTCCGGCGCGCAACATGATCGAGCTGCGCGAAAAGATTGTGGCACGCACGCAAGGAGTACTGGCGGCGGCGCTCGGCGGCACGTCCTACGCGGTCACGAAAGGCACGCGTCCATCCAACAACGAGGCGTACGACCTGTATCTCCGCGCGCTGTCTATGCCCTTTGACTCCGGCGTTAACCAGCAGGCCCTCGACATGCTGGAGCGCTCTGTCGCTCTCGATCCAAACTTCGCTCCCGCGTGGCTTCAGCTTGGCCGGCGATGCTATGTCGAAGTGCGATACGGGAAGGGCGGCAGCGACATGGACGAGCGCTACGTGTCCGCGGAAGCTCGAGCGGTTGCCCTCGATCCTGACTACATTCCCGCGGTCGCGATCTGGATTGGAGTGGCTGTCGAGGACGGCGATGAAACCAAGGCTATGCAGCAGGCTGAAGATCTGGTGCGCCGCCATCCGGACAGCCCTAACGCCCACTATATTCTGAACTACACCTTGCGCTACGCCGGCCTGATCGAAGAGTCGAGCCGCCAATGCGACCTGGCTTTCCAGATTGATCCGCACAACGCAACGTCGGGCCTGCGTTCCTGCGCCATCGTGCCCACGCTGCGCGGTGATCATCGGTTAGCGGAACGGTATCTGCGCCTGGACCCGGACTCGGACTTCACTAAAGCCATCACCCTGGCGGGACTGCTGCGCGCGGGTAAGACAGAAGAGGCGCTACAACTTGGCGCGCCGCACATTCAGCAATGGCCGAGCTATGACATGCTGATCGCTTGCGCACAGCACAAGCCGACGGCCGACATCGCGGCGATGGCAGCGAAGGTCCAGGTGTCGGGCGATCCTGAAGCCAGCTACCTGGCCGCGGCAAACCTCGCTTATTGCGGCCAGAATGACAAGGCGCTGTCGCTGCTTTCGAAAGCCGTAGAAGGGCACTACTGCTCATATCCGTTGATGGATGCCGACCCGTTCTTTGCCGGGCTGCGCGGCACGGCCGAATTCGCGAAAGTGCGCGAGGCCGGAATAGCCTGCCAGCAGAAGTATTCCTCTCAGTGGCAGCGCATCCAGCAGCAGTCAAGCCCGTGACCCAGGTTTCATCGTTGTGCCTGGATACGGATCAGCTCAGAGGACTCGCAAATTGTTAGTTTATTTGGTGGAGCTAGTCGGGATCGAACCGACGACCTCATCGTTGCGAACGATGCGCTCTCCCAGCTGAGCTATAGCCCCACAGAGGCGGGTCGAACAGAGCCGGCTGAAAATCTCGGCCAGCGTTTTCATTATAGCAAGGTACACAGCGAGCGAAAATCGCGTGCGCGCTTCAAAAACTGATGCGCTATCGAAGCTCGTCCAACGCGGCACTGAGCCGTTCCAATGCCTCGCGCGTCATCTCCGGATCGCCGCCAATGCCGATGCGAAAATGCTGCGGCATGTCAAAGTAAGTGCCGGGAACGATAGCGGTTTCGTATTTCTCTCGAAGCAGGCGATCGAGTGTCTCGACGCTGCCGTTGCGCAGCTTCGGGAACACGACCGTTCCGTATTCCGGCAGGAAGTATTCAAGATCATCGCGGGACCGCAGAAAGGCTTCCAGTGGTGGACGATTTGCGTCGAGCAATTGCCTGGCGCGAGCGGTCACCGTGTCGAGGTTATCGAGTGCGATGACGCTGAGCAGTTCGGCGGGATGAGCGGCATTCACGCCGTAGAGATCGTTGATGTGCCACATGCGATCGGCCAGTTCCGGATTCGCCAGCACCCATCCGCAGCGCAGGCCGCTTAGGCCAAATGCTTTGGTCAGGCTGCTGGTCACCAGGAAGTGATCGCCAAGATGAATCGCCGGCTTAGGGCGCTGGCCATATAAAGCTTCCAGGTAAACCTCGTCGACTAGAACATAGGCTCCGCGCTTCTTCGCAATGTCTCCCACGGCGCCGAGCGTCGCCTCATCAATAAGCGCGCCACTTGGGTTGTGCAGGTTGGTAAGGCTGATGAGCCGGGTTTGCGGAGTCGTGTTCCGCTCAATTTCGCCAGGATCAACGCGGAAGCCGTCTTCCATGCGACGCTCAAAGTAACGCACTGTCGCGCCGAGGTATTGAAGCGTAGTGACCAACAACTCGTAAGTCGGATGCTCGACCAGTACTTCATCGCCCGGCTTGACCGTAGCAGCGAAGGCAAGATGGTTCGCCATCGAAGTGCCCGCCGCGGTGACGACGCAGTCGGTGCTGACGCCGTTACGCTCGGCCAGTCTCTCCCGCAATGGGGTATAGCCATACAATGTGGGACCATTGATCTCCAGGTCCTCGAACTTTACCGGCAGGCCGGAGAGGGGATAGCTCAGGATGCCGCTCGTGGCCAGGTTGTATTTGGCGGCGGAGCGCAGCTTGGCAAACTCCATGTAAGGCGAGCTGGCGCGGGTGCGGGACGAATTCAAACGTTCTCTTCTCCTCGCTTCTGCTTAGCGGCCCAAAAGGCGTAAACCGGAATACCAAGCAGCAGGACGAACATGCCGAGCAGGCTGTTCTTCGGATATTTATAGAGTGTATTGATGACCACCAACCACGATACCAGTACGAACACGGCAGTTGTAAACGGATGTCCTGGTGCGCGATAGCCCGGCGCTTCGGAGTTTTTTTGCATCCGTCGAAAAACGAAGAGGCTGGCGCCCGTCAGTCCAAAGAAGAGGAAGTCCATCGAGACCACGTAATTGAGGATCTGATCGTAGCGACCTGAGAGCGCGACGACGATGGTCCAGATACTTTGCAGCACGATGGCCACGGCCGGGACATGCGTCTTCTGTGTAACTCTGGCAACGTCGCGGAAGAACAGTCCGTCGCGAGCCATGGCGAAATATACGCGCGGTGCGGTCAGCACGGATTGGCTGAGGAAACCCAGCGTCGATACGGCAATGCCCAAGGCGATCAGCTTGGCACCGGCGTCGCCCATTGCTACTCGCATGACGGCCGTAGCTGGAACGCGCGTGTTGGCGAGTCCCTGCGGCCCCAGCGTACGAACGCACACGAAGTTCACGCCCACGTAGAGGATGATGACGCCGGCAACGCCCAGCACCAGCGCGCGTGAGAGATTGCGGCGCGGATCTTTGATTTCTTCGGCGATGAAGTTGGTCGTCTGCCAGCCACCGAAGGCGAAGAGCACAGGAACCATCGCCGCTCCAACGGCCGTGAGCAGGTCGAACGAGGGGGCACGATCGAGCACCGGATGCAGCAGCGGATGCGGTGAACGTACCAGGAACAGACCTGCCCCGATCAGTCCGGCAATTGCGCCGATTTTCAACACCATCAGAACGCTCTGCATGCGGCTGCCAAGCTTCACGCCCATGCAGTTGATGATCGTCAGTAGGACGATCGTGACAACAACAACGATGCGCTCCGATACCTGCCAGCCGGTCAGCTCCAGCAGATAGCGCGCAAATGTCACGGTGACGGCAGCCATTCCGCCGGTTTGAATCACCAGCAGCAACACCCATCCATAGAGGAAACCGACGATGGGATGGAAGGCCTCGCGCAGATAAGCGTACTGGCCGCCGACCGCAGGCCTCCGCGCCGCGAGTTCTGCGTAAACGAACGCGCCCAGCATAGCGAGAATGCCGCCGAAAACCCACGCGCCGAGGATCAGCATCGGCGTGTGTAGCTGCTCTGCCACAACGTAAGGGTTGATAAAGATGCCGGCGCCGACAATGCCGCCCATGACGATCATGGTGGCGTCGAACAGCCCCACCTGGCGGAGCAGGCCGCTGGAGGTCGTCGTGGAAGTCGAGTTGGTGGCAGGTGAAGTCAATGAGTCGGACGCGGGTCACATGTCGACTCTAGCACGGCGTTCAACGCGATACGTCGGAGGCGGAGGATGCAGCGCGTGTTAGACGATCGCGCACGGCTTCCCATTCGGGCGTGTCTTCGGGAAGATCGACGGCGATCCAGTCGAAGTTTTCGCCATCGAGTTCGTGCAACGTGCGATAGAGCTGTGCTGCGTATTCAGCCGCGTCAGTCCGCATGGCGATCAACTTCGCCGTGTGGCCCTTCGGCGGAACTCGCAACTGTAAATACACTCCACGTCCTGCCGTGGGTACAACACCGTCGCGTACCAGCAGCAACTTCGTCCGCGGACTGTAATGGCGCGCGTGCATACCCGGGGAAGGATGCGCCTCAGTTGTGGCTTCCGTCTGCTGCACGATTGGTCCGATCACGGCTTCGATCTGCACACGCGAAACGCCGCCCGGTCGTAACAGAACCGGAACTCCTCCCGCCAGGGACAACACGGTCGACTCGATGCCTACCGGACACGCGCCGCCGTCAAGAATGTAGTCGACTCGTGCCCCAAGACTTTGGCGTACATGGTCGGCCGTCGTCGGCGAAAGCTGCGTGAACCGATTCGCGCTAGGCGCAGCAATAGGAATCTGCGCAGCCCGAATTAATGCCAGCGCCACAGGATGCGAAGGCATGCGTACACCGATGGTGTCGAGACCCGCGGTCACCAGCGCAGGAACCGTAGGCTGTTTCTTCAGCACCAGCGTCAATGGCCCGGGCCAGAACTTTCGCGCGAGCGATTGCGCAGGCCCTGGCCACTCGGCGACCACGGACTGCGCCATCTCGATGCTGCTGACGTGAACGATTACGGGGCTGGTACTCGGTCGGCCTTTGGCTTCGAAGATCTGCGCTACTGCTGCTTCGTTCAGCGCATTGGCTCCCAGCCCGTAGACGGTCTCCGTAGGAAAGGCGACCAGCTTACCCGCGCGCAGCAACGCCGCGGCGCGCTCGATCTCAGCCGGCGAGGGCTGATGTTCGGGAGCCATGCCTATTGCGTCCTCGCCTGGGATGGGTCGGCCGATGTCGAGGTATCTATGTCGAGGTAGATGCCGGAGGTTGCGGATACTCCCGGCGGATAACAACTGCCATCCTGAGCATAAGTCTGCTTGCATGCAGCGGTCATATCAGGACGCCGCGGCGATTGCGCGAACTGCCATGCCTCAGCGAAAGGCACGCCGCTCTTCTCCGGGCTTGGCGACGGCTTGGGGAAGACGCATCCCGGGGCAGGTGGACACTGGTCGTTGCTGACGAAAAAGTGAATGTCGCGGCTGCCCGCGTTGTCGTGGATGTCGTTTGCGGTGACGACCGACACAGTGCTCGATTCGCGGAAGGGAATACCCGAGCAGTAGACGCCCGCACGATATCCGGAGCGAATAACCGCATCAACCCAAGCGAGAATGTAGGCACGTTGCTCAGGCAGCATGCGCCCGCCTTGCTCCTGGTCGAGAAAAATGATCGCGCCTTTGCGGAATCCTTCGCGTTGCGCGGAACTCACTGCCGCCGCGGCATCACTCTTGCCAACGCGAGCGGCATTCCCGGACTTCTTGAGATACGCGTACTCCCGGCCATTAAAGAGCAGAAGAAATCCGTACCCCAAGTCCTGCACGGTCTTGCGGTGACTCTTCCATGTATTTTGCTTCGCACCGGGAGGATCGTTCAGCCAGTATCCGGTGAATGCGAAGGTGGTGTGCAGTGTCTTCATCACCGCATCGCCCGGATAGTCGTTGCGATCGAAGCCGAGATATGCGGTCTGAGCATTGGCGGCCAGTGTTAACAGCGCCAGAACCAGGAGCACAGCCGAACATCGCACGGCAATCTTCACCTTATTACTATCGCATGACTGCGCATCTCCTGTTCGGATGCGTGTGATCGTGGTGAAACAATGTATGCTCGATGAATTGAGTGCTGATTAGGGGAAACTTGCTTACAAAATCAGGGTTCCTACGTATAGTATGTATTGGGGTTGTTACCGAAACTTGACCCGTTTGCTCACGCGAAATAACACACTTTGGCGCGCCACGTTGTTGTGGTTATGCGCGCTGGTGTTTTTCTTTGCGCTGCATGCAAAGCTGGCAGTTTACACCGGTGGCGCTCCGGCTAAGGCCACTCCCTCCACGGCGTCAAAGCTGTGGGTTAGCGGTCAGAAAATGGAGTCTCAAACTCCTCAGCCGACTGGCGTTGTGCTCTTCTGGATTGCTTTTACCTGCCTTTTCGGTCTTTATTTACATCGAGAGCCGAAACTTCGCAGCGTTGTACTCACGCCTCCGCCAAACAACTTCCAGTTGCGTCATCTGCATCGGTTCTTAAGGCCCCCGCCTCGTCAGCAGTAATACATTCTTTCCTATAGTTTCTTGTTCCCTGGGTTCGGTGTTTTCCGGCCAGCCAGCTCACATTGAGCTAAGCAGCCGCAGACATCGCTTAAAAGTTGGGAAGGGCGCCATGCCAATTCTGATCCAACAGAAGGCCGCCTCCATGCGCTCGCGCAAGTGGCTCGTGGTGGCAATCGTCGCAGTGTGTTTGCTGGTCGTCGTCGTGGTCGTTAAACACGCTCGTGCCGGAGAGGATGCAACCGCAGAAGCCGCCGGCGTACACGACAGTGCTGCTGTCTACGCTGCGGTGGCTCCGGTTCAACGCGAGACGATCGCGAACTCACTGTCTATCGCCGGTCAGTTCATGCCCTACCAGAACGTTGAGCTGCACGCCAAGGTAGCCGGCTATATCAAGCACATCTACGTCGATATCGGCGACCATGTGCACACCGGGCAAACGCTGGCTGTGCTGGAAATTCCGGAGTTGATCGCGCAGGTGGACTCGGCGAAGGCGGCGGTGCATCACGCCGAAGAAGAGATCCAGCGGTCGAAGAGCGAAGTGTTGCGGGCCGAAGCCGACAACGTGGCTCTCCACTCCAATGCCGAGCGCCTGGTCAACACCGACAAAGTTCGTCCGGGACTGATCGCACAGCAGGAACTCGACGATGCCACGGCGAAAGATCGCGCTTCGCAGGCGCAGGTTGACGCTGCAAAGTCGGCCCTGGCGGCGGCGCAGCAGCAGTTGCAGGTGGCCAAGGCCGATCAGCAGCACTACTCCGCGCTCAGCGATTACGCCACCATTACAGCGCCCTACGACGGCGTGGTCACCTGGCGCTATGCCGATACGGGGTCGCTGGTGCAGGCAGGTACTTCGGCTAGCACGGGCTTGCCGGTTGTAACCCTGGCGCAAGTAAATGTCCTCAGGCTGCGAATTCCGGTACCCGAATCGCTGGCGGCAAAGGTTCGAATCGGTGACTCGGCCGACGTTCATGTTCAGGCTACCGGCGAGCATTTCACTGGCAAGGTGACGCGCTTTACGGACGCCCTCGACCCGTCCACGCGCACCATGCAAGTTGAGATCGACGTCCCGAATCCCGAGTACAAACTGCAGACCGGCATGTACGCCGACGTGACGCTGTCGGCGAACAGCCGCTCCGATGCGCTGACCATACCTATCACGGCGGTTCAACGTTCCGCCGAGCGCACCGATGTATTGCTGGTTGGCGCGGACAATCGGGTGCAGGTGCGGGAAATAAAGCTGGGCATCGAGAGCCCGAACAAGGCCGAGGTCTTAAGCGGTTTGCAGCAAGGCGACCGCGTCATCGTCGGCAATCTGGGCGCTTACCAGGCGGGAGAACTGGTCAAGCCCAAAGCCGCTGCCTTTACCTCTGCTGAAAATCTGCAGGGCAGCGAATGACGGCTCAGGAGCCACGCCAGGGAGCAGCTTTGAATGTCGAAATTTGCAATTAAATATCCGTTCTTCATCCTGATGTTGTGTCTGGCCATCGTTGTCGTGGGAATCACGACGGTGGTTCGCATGCCGGTCGATCTGTTTCCGCCCATCGACATTCCGGTGGTGGTGGTTGCGACCTTCTACAGCGGCATGCCGCCGCAGCAGATAGAAGCCAACATCACGGATACGTTTGAGCGCTTCTTCACTCTGGGCAGCAACATCGATCACATCGAATCGCGCTCGCTGACCGGCGTCAGCCTCATCCGCGTTTACTTCCAGCCAGGCACGGATGCCGACGCAGCTGTCAGTGAGATCGCTAATCTCGCGATGGCCGACCTGCGACGTCTGCCGCAGGGCACCTTGCCTCCTGTGGTGCTGAAGTTTGACGCGTCGAGCCTGCCCGTGTGCCTGGTCACGTTGAAGGGGCAGGGATTGAACGAAACGCAGTTGCATGATTTGGGTCAGTTCAACGTGCGCAACCAGATTGCGAATGTGCCTGGAGCTTCGGTCCCGCAGCCCTACGGGGGCAAGTATCGACAGATTCAGTTTTACATTGACCCGGTGAAGCTGGAAGCGGCGCAGATGAGTCCGATGGACGTGGTGCGCATCGTCAATGACTCCAACAAAATTCTCCCGGCTGGCGACGTCCGCATTGGGCCCAAAGATTACAACATCTACAGCAACAGCCAGCTTCCCAACATCTCGCAGATGAATGATGTGCCGCTGAAGGCGATAGGAAATAACGTTCTTCGCTTCGGCGACATCGGCCACGCCGAGGATTCCTCGGCCATTCAGTACAACATCGTGCGCGTGGATGGGCAGAAGTCTGTCTATCTGCCGATTCTGAAACAGGGTGGCAACAGCAACACCATCCAAATCGTGAATGGCGTGCGCGAGCGCGTAAAACACCTGCTGGATATTCCGAAGAGCCTGGTAGCGAACGTCGTCTTCGATCAGTCGCTCTACGTCAAGACCGCGGTGGCGAATGTGCTGCGTGAGGGTGGCATTGGATTGGTGCTGACGGCGGTGATGATCCTGATCTTCCTGGGCTCGTTCCGCGGCACTATCTCTGTGCTGATCTCAATTCCGGTTTCATGCCTGGCGGCCTTCATGCTGCTCAACGCATTCGGAGGGACCATCAACACCATGGTCCTTGGCGGGCTGGCGCTGGTGCTGTCACGACTGATCGACAACTCAGTCGTCGTGCTCGAAAACATTTTCCGACACATGGAAGAGGGCGAGGACGCGGTTACGGCTGCCGAACGCGGCGGACAGGAAGTGCAACTCGCCGTTCTGGCTGCGACATTTACCACGGCGATTGTCTTCTTTCCGGTCGTGTTCCTGTATGGCGTCAGCAAGTATCTGTTCACCGCCTTGGCGCTTGGTGTTGTGCTGTCGCTGGCCGCTTCCTATCTGGTCGCGATGACGGTTGTTCCGCTCTTTTGCGCGAAGTTCATCAAAATCGCTCATGGACAAGGTGGACACCAGGAAACCAAATCGCTGTTTGGAAAGTTTGTTGCCGGCTTCAATCATCGGTATAACCGCATGCTAGGCCGCTATGATGCGGCGGTCGACAAAGCTCTCGCGCGTCCTGTCGCCACGGTGGTCATCATCATGGCCAGCTTCGTCGTGAGCCTGGCCTTCTTCCCGCTGCTGGGGCTTGCTTTCTTTCCCCGCACCGACCCCGGACAGTTCGTCATCAACCTGAAGGCGCCGAGCGGCTCTCGCCTGGAGATGACCAATCAGTATGTGGCGCGGGCGGAAAGCGACATTCGGGACGTGATTGGTGCCAAAGACCTGCACATGATCGTCTCCAACATCGGCATGACGCCCGACCTCTCATCCATCTACACCAGCAACTCCGCACAGCATACGGCGTTCATTCAGGTCAGCCTGAACAAGGAGCACAGCACCAGCACGTTCGCTTACATGGATCGCGTGCGGCGCAAGCTGGATTCCGATCTCCCGGAAGTCTCGACGTATTTGCAGACGGGAGGTCTGGTCGACTCCGTGGTGAATATGGGCATGCCTGCTCCCATCGACTTGCAAGTTACCGGCAACAATCAGGAGGCGGCGTACAAGGTAGCGAATGAGCTGGCGGCCAAGCTGCGTAACATGCACGACGTCAGCGACGTACTGATTCCGCAGGATCTCGATTATCCGGGAATCGAGCTGAATGTGCGCCGCGAGATGGCCGCCCGCCTGGGGCTGACCGCGACCGATGTAGTCGACAACGTGGTCACGGCGCTTACCTCGAACGGGATGATTGCTCCCAGTTACTGGGTCGATCCCCATAGCGGCAACAACTACTTCCTCACCGTGCAATACACCAACAAGCAATTGAGCACGATGACCATGGAAGATTTCAAGCAAATCCCGCTGCATGCCAAGGACAACAGCAACACCACCGCGCTGGAGAACGTCGCCGACATTAAGACGATCAACACGCCGACGGAAGTCGACCACTACCAGCTCTTCCGCAAGATCGATGTCTATGTCTCGCCCAGAGGAGAAGACCTGGGCGCACTCGGCAGCAAGGTGCAGAAGCTCATTGCAGACACCAAGCTGCCCCCGAATATTCGCGTCGAGATGCGCGGCTCGATCAATGCCATGCATCAGTCGTTCCTCAGCTTCGGCGTCGGATTGCTGCTGGCGATCGTACTGGTCTACCTGATCCTGATGGCGCAGTTCGCGTCGTTTGTCGATCCCTTCATCATCCTGCTGGCAATTCCATCGGGTATTACCGGCGTGATCCTCTTCCTGCTGGTCACGCATACGACGCTGAACGTCATGTCGCTGATGGGCGTGCTGATGATGACCGGAATCGTCGTATCCAACAGCATTCTGATTGTCGACGTCACCCGCATTTATCGCGAAGGCGGCATGCCGATCCGCGAAGCTGTGGCCCTGGCTTGCCGAGTCCGTCTGCGACCAATCCTGATGACGTCGCTGGCCACACTGCTGGGCCTGGTTCCGATGGCGCTCGCGTTGGAGGCGGGCAGCGAGCAATACGCTCCGCTGGCACGCTCGATTATCGGCGGACTGCTGGTGTCGGTGGTGCTCACGGTCTTCATCGTGCCGGCGGCGTACCTGCTCATTCATCGCCATGAAGAGAACCCACCCTCGAAGGAGGTTCAGGCTTGAGACGCAAGACTCTCCGGCTTGTCATCGTGATGCTCTTGCTTGCAGTCGCGGCTGTCGCTCAGAGCGATGCTGCGCCAGCGACAGCTCCGAATCAATCCGTCGCTACGCCTGCGGCTGTACCACAGCAGCAGACACAAACCGCGCCCACCACGGCATCGCCGGCACAGCTGCCGACCTCGGGCGCTCCCCAGCGCCTGACGCTTTCCGATGCCGAGGCGCTGGCCATCAAGAACAACCCGCAGATCTCGGTGTACCACCTGCTGTACCTGGCTTCGAACCAGGTAACGCGGGAGTCCAAATCCGCCTACTATCCGACCATCGCCGGCAACTTGACCGGGGCCTACGGGCAGCAGGGAAGTCGTATCGCTGCCGGAGCACTCAATGCGCCACGCCTGCTGAATCGGGGCGCAGGCGGGCTCATCCTGTCGCAGATGATCACTGACTTTGGGCGGACGAATAATCTGGTCGCGACGTCTGCGCTGCGAGCCAAGGCCGCCAATATGAATGAGCAGGCAACGGCTTACCAGATTAAGCTGGCGGTGGAACAGGGCTTCTACAACGCATTGCAGAGTTTTGCGGAGGAGAAGGTCGCGGAACAAACCGTGAAGGCGCGGCAACTTGTGTCGGACCAGATCACGACGCTCTTTCAAAACAAGCTGCGTTCGCAACTCGACGTCAGTTTTGCGAATGCTAACCTGGCGCAGGCGAAGCTGCTGCTGCTCGATGCCCAGAACAACTACCAGGTCTCCCTCTCCGAGCTCTCGCAGATTCTTGGATACACCACGCAGCAAAACTTCACCCTGGTCGATACCGAAGCCGAAGTCAAAGCTCCTCCGGATAACGTAAGCCAGCTACAGGACCAGGCGTTCAGCAATCGTCCGGAAATCGCGGCGCAAAGCTACGAATATCAGGCGGCGCAGCATTTCCAGAAAGCCGAGCGTGATTTGCTGCTGCCAACGATCTCCGCGGCGGGCGTGGTGGGCGATGCCCCCTACGGGAGCTACTTGAATGGGGTTCAGCAATTTCCGACATGGTACGGTGCGGCGGGCGTAAACATCAACGTGCCGCTCTTTAACGGCTTTCAGTATTTTGCGAGATCGAAAGAAGCCCAAGAGCGCGCGCAAGCGTCGGGCGAGCAGCTACGAGACTTGAAAGACCGCATCGCCAATGACGTTCGTACCAGTTGGCTTAACGCGATCACTGCTTACAGCCGTATCAACGTGAGCCAGCAGTTCCTCGACCAGACCAACCTGGCGCTGGACCTTTCGCAAACGCGCTACAACCTCGGCCTGAGCTCCATCGTGGAGTTGAGCCAGGCACAGCTTCAGCAGACGCAGGCAGAAATCGAATTCGCTGCTGCAAAGTACCAGTACAGAATTGCCGAAGCGGTTTTGCGTTTCCAGATCGCTGCGCCCTAGACTCAGACGGTGGCTGACAAGAACATCGGTTCAACGCCTGGCTAGTTCAGGAAGAACTTGGTGTACAGTGTGTCTCTCTGGGCCGGACGGAAGCCGGCGTCGCGGATGATGCGTCGCAGCTCTTCCTCGGTGGTGCAGTTGCGCACGCCTGCGGCGCGGACGACGTTCTCCTCGATCATCACCGACCCGACGTCGTTGCCGCCGAATCGCAGCCCGGTCTGGCAGACCTTCAGGCCCTGCGTCACCCAACTGGACTGCACGTTCTCAAAGTTCGTGAGAAAGATCCGCGCGATGGCCAGCGTCTTCAGATATTCGACAGCCGTTGCTTCATCCCATCCGCGGCCGCCCAAGGCCGTATTCTGCGGCTGGAACGACCAGGGAATGAATGCCGTGAAGCCGCCGGTTTCTTCCTGCAGATCGTAGATCGCCTGAAAATGATTGATGCGGTTTTCGTAGTTCTCTCCGACGCCGAACATCATCGTGGCCGTCGTCCGCATGCCTAGCTTATGAGCGGTGCGATGTACGTTCAGCCAATCCTCGGTCAGGCACTTGAGGCGCGCGATCTTGTAGCGCACTTCATCGTCGAGAATCTCGGCGCCGCCGCCGGGGATCGAATCCAGTCCCGCAGCCCGCAGGCGGCGAATCGTTTCTTCGATGCTCAGGCCGCTCACTTCGGCGATGCAGATGATCTCTGACGCTGAGAAGCAGTGCAGATGCACCTGGGGAAAGCGCTGCTTCAGTCCGCTGAGCATCGCTTCGTACCAGTCAATCTTCAGGTCGGGATGCAAGCCGCCCTGCAGCAGAACGCCGGTACCGCCCAACTCCACCGTCTCCTGCACCTTGTCGTAAATCGTCTCGAAATCGAGGATGTAGCCTTCCTTCGCCAGCTTGCCCTTCAGCGGGCGATAGAAAGCGCAGAAGGTGCAGTATTCCGTGCAGAAGTTGGTGTAGTTGATGTTGCGATCGATGATGTAGGTGACGACGCCTTCGGGATGCAGCTTGCGGCGTATGGCGTCAGCCTCCATGCCGATGCCGATCAGGTCGTCGGAGCGATACATGTCCAGTGCTTGGGCTTTGGTCAGAGACATAGAAGAACAGGGTACTTGCAACCCCACACTCCATTCTAGCGTTCTGAGAGTGGGTAGGGAAGCCGACCACACCCGTAAACGCCTGAATGCGCAACAAAGCAGAGAATCTGGAGTTTATACAGGCATCAAACAGCGCCTCTCGTCAGTTGGCCAAACTTAAGCCCATCTACCCGACAGCGCCTCGGCGCGCTGAAAAGGCGGAAGAGATGAAACCATCGAGTTCCAAATGTCAGTTGTCCGGCAGCTATAAATTTCTCGTCTTATTGCTTGTCATTCTGCCTCTACCGATGTGGGCGACGCTGGGCGACAACGCCTCCTCCGTGCTTTCCGACCAGGCGCGAATGAAGGGAACGCTGCACAGTACTGACCAACAGACCTACGTGGTACACGAAATCACGACGTCCATCGGCGACAAAGTACGGGAATATGTCACTCCGGGCGGCGCGGTGTTTGGTGTTGCCTGGGAGGGGCAGCTTCCTCCAAATCTGCAGCAACTGCTGGGTCCGTACTATCAGCAGGCGGTACAGGCCAGACAGGCACGCGAGCAGCAAGAGAGCACGCAAGGTGTTCCGCGAATTCGACGTGCGCCTGTGGCCATTGAAACTCCGGGGCTGGTTTTATATCAGGGCGGCCATGTCCATAGCTTCCATGGAGTCGCCTACATTCCTCAACTCATACCGCAGGGCGTTCAGGCCAGCGCCATCCGCTAGTCCCGAGGAGCCATCATGTTGCGCAAGTTCGCACTCTTGTTCGTCGCTGTGAATGTTTTCTGGATGGCCGCCTGCGGTGGTGGAGGCGGCACCTCAAACAGTTCGACCATTACCGGCGTCAGCGTGAGTTGCTCGCCTTCGACGGTCACCTCAGGCGGCACCAGCCAATGCACGGCGACCGTCTCCGGTACCGGCAGTTTCAGCCAGAGCGTTACCTGGAGCGCATCTGCGGGGAGCATCAGTTCCTCCGGGCTGCTGACGGCGCCAGTTGTTACCACGAGCCTGGTCGATACCGTGACCGCTACCTCGACCCAGGACACCAGCAAGTCCGGCACGACATCGGTGACCGTTAACCCGAACACAACCGTCAACAACGTCGCGCCGCTAATTGTTGATTCTGGCCCTGATGGCAGTGAGGCGAACATCGCTTACACTACGATAACGGTCTGCGTCCCGGGTACCACACAGTGTCAGACCATCGACCACATTCAGGTGGATACCGGTTCGACGGGGCTGCGCCTGGTGTCGAGCGTTCTTACGATCTCGCTCCCGCAAAGCAATGATTCCAGCGGCAACCCCTTGGACGAGTGCCTGGTGTTTCTCGACGGCTATGTTTGGGGACCGGTCGTCACCGCCGATGTTACCGTTGCCGGGGAACAGGCCAGCGGCCTTCCGGTTCACACGCTGATCCCGTCGACCAGCGCGCCGCCCGTGCCCAGCAGTTGCTCGAACCAGACCAGTGGTTCGAATGAAGGCGGCAGTGTCTCCGCATTGGGAGCCAACGGAATCATCGGCGTGGGATTTCTTCAGACCGACTGCGGCGTTGTCTGCACTACCCAGAACTCACAAATTCCGGACTGGTACTATGACTGCCCGAGCTCCGGTTGCAGTCCGACCTACGTAAGCTTGCAGCAGGAGGTCGCGAATCCGGTCGCCCTCTTCCCAGCGGACAACAATGGCGTGTTGATTCAGTTGCAGTCTGTTCCGGATGGAGGCTCGCCGTCGCCCACCGGTTCGCTCATCTTCGGCATCGGCACAGAGTCAAACAATGGACTGGGCAGCGCGAACATCTATCCAGTACCCGACCAGAACAGCATAGTGAATAACGTGGGGGACATCATCACTACGTTCAGTGGGCAGACCTACGCATACAGCTTCATCGATAGTGGATCCAACGGACTGTTCTTCCTCGATACCTCAACCACCGGCATCCCCACATGTTCGGGATTCCAGAACAGCTCGGACTGGTATTGCCCGTCAACGTCGCCAGACAACCTGACGGCGACCAATCAAGGGCAGAATAACAATGGTCAGCCGTCGGGAACCGCTGCTTCGGTCAATTTCTCTATTGAGAATGCGAGCACTCTCTTCCAGACCAACAACACCGCCTGGAGTACCCTGGGAGGCCCGTACGGCTCGCCGCCCGTCGAGTTCGACTGGGGACTGCCGTTCTTCTTCGGGCGGAACGTCTTCACCGCCATCGACCTCGCGAACACGCCGGCCGGAGCGGGACCGTACGTGGCGTACTAGTCAACGGATCGACGGCCATCCGCCGGGGGCGCCTGTCCCCCGGCTCGCAATTTGCCTCTGCTCTTGTGACCAGCGTCTTAGCTGTAGTTAATTTACAAATCTTTACTCAAAACACACATATCTGCGCCTGCTGCGCCGCAGTTTTGCTCGCGACCAAGCAGAGATACCGGCATCTAATTAACTGAGGTTAAATATAAAAATTATGAGGCTGTCAGGAGCAAAGCTGATTGCAAGTTTCTTCCTGGCGGCGGTTCTATCCGCGCCCGCATGGGGTGCGAATCAGGCGCTGCCGGGAACGTTGAATTACGTCGAAGGGCAAGCCTCCATTGGTGACCAAACGCTCAACTCGAAGTCGGTAGGCTCGGTTGATCTGCGAGCCGGCCAGACTTTGAGCACAGGAACAGGGAAAGCGGAAGTGCTGCTGACGCCGGGAGTGTTCTTCCGGCTGGGAGACGACAGCGCAGCTACCCTGGTTTCGCCGAGTCTGACGAACACTGAAATTGCCTTGGCCAAGGGACAGGCCATGGTGGAGGTGGACGATCTTCACAAAGACAATCTGCTGCGAGTGCAGCAAAATGGTGCGTCAACCCAGTTGCTGAAGACCGGCATTTACGGTTTCGATGCCACCAACGGCGCTGTCCGGGTGTTTAAGGGCGAAGCCCTGGTGCAGGACGGCGACCAGCAAGTGAAAGTGAAGGGCGGCCACGAACTCGACGTTGCCAACGCGAGTTCCAGTGGCAAGCTGAAGACCGCGAAGTTCGACAAGTCTCGCTACGAGGAGACCGAGCTTTATCGCTTCAGCAATCTGCGCTCGGAGTACCTGGCCGAAGCCAACGTCAATGCCGCCAGTTTGTACTGGCCGGGCTCTGCCGGCTGGATCGGCTCGGGATGGTATTGGGATCCCGCATTCGTGGGCTATACCTGGATTCCGGGTAACGGCTTCTTCGCAGGCCCGTTCGGATGGGGCTTCTACTCACCTCTGTGGGTCGGATACGCGCCGTACTACTACGGTTCTCCCTATTACGGGTACCGCGGATACGGCTATCGCGGACACCCGTGGGCCGGTGGGCATCGTCCGTATGTCACCGCATCCCGCTCGGGCTATATTGCGCACCCGGGAGGCTTCCGCGGGCCAGCCGGCGGAAGGATGGGCGCATCTCATTTTGGTGTGATGGGTGGTGGCTTCCATGGAGGCGGCTTTCATAGCGGCGGCTTCAGTGGAGGCGGAGGTTTCCATCGCTGATATCTGAGCAGTGACAGCGCAGTGCAGCGTGGATGAGCGGGGCTTTCCTTGGCCCCGCTTTTGTTTTGCGCGCGAGGATAAGGCGATCCGCTCTCCGCTACTTCAGGACACTGGAAAACGCGACAGGTCCCAGGAAGCGAAGCTCCGGCACGGCTGGGATAAGCCCGATTCCGTGGGAGAGCTGGAGGAAGCGCTTCAGCCCTGAGTGATTTTCGCGGTCGAGATAGTAGTGGATGTTCTCGGTCAGGTAGCTGCGAATGTCCGCTTCCGTCAGGCCGAGCTTCGGCGCCCATTCTTTGGCGATTACGTCGAGGTTCTCGGGCTGCAACCCGTGCTCGCGAGACTGCTGAAATGTTCGCTTCAAGTTGACACCCTCCGGCTTGCGGACGAGCGAATCCAGCCGCACCGCCCAGAACGCGAACACGAACGGCAGCCCCGTACGCTCGCGCCAGATTTCCGCCAAATCGTACAGATGATAACCAGTATCGGGCGGCACCTGCAGCGCCGGATCGCCGATGAGCAGGGCAGCATCGTGATGGCGCAGCATCTCTCCGAGTTGCGGTGGATGCGGCGTAAGCTCGCGCGGGCCGCCGAAATACTTCGTCAGGAGCACCTGCGTTAGCGCCACCGACGTCCGCGACGAGGTGTCGGCGGCGACCGTGCGCACATCTTCGAGCGGCTTCTTCGAGACCAGCAGAATCGAGCGCACGCGATTCTTCGAAGCAATGGCAATGTTGGGCAGGATCACCAGGCCCGGAATCTCCGCGTAAGTGAATGCCGGGATGATGCCGATGTCGGCTTCGTTCGCCGCCAGTGCTGCCGCGCAAGCTGAGGGAATCGTGTACTCGATGGTGAAGTGTTTGGCGGCATCACCGTGCTCGAAGTCCCACATTAATGGAGCGGTATTCAGGAAGGAGATGGCAGAGATGCGGAGGCCTTGCATGAAAGTACGAGTCTAACAAAACGGTGTACAGAGCGTTATCGCGGTGTGCAAGCGCTTTCTCACCACGGAGGCACGGAGGACACGGAGCGGGAAAAATATTATTGATGTCGTTGAGGTGAAGTCAGCTACCGTCGTGAAAACTGTCATCCCAACCCGGCGCTTCTTCTGCCCGCCGGAGTTGAGGGAACTGCGGTTCGTTCCGCAGTGACACGGCTTTTCTGCCGTCGCATGCAATGTGACACCAAATCTAGATTTTCCCTCCGTGCTCTCTGTGCCTCCGTGGTGAATGCCGCGGTTGGGCGTGACGGCTGTCCTTGACCGGTAACCAGCCGATTAGTTACTCTGCGCCTTCGTCTGGGCCCAGGCAGACCGAGGAGTTTCCTTATGGAAGCTGAGGTAGCTGTCCGGGCGGAAGACTATGCCCACACTCGCAAGCTGCAATGGCTGGCACTCTCCCAGACGCCGGGCATCGGTGCCGGACGCGGCCGCAAGCTGGTTAATCACTTTGGGACGATCGACCGCATCTTTGCCGCTCCTTTGACCGAATTGGAAGCTGCCGGCCTACCTGCCGCTGCGGCGCAAAGCTTAGGTCTGGGCAAGTCCCTGGAACTGGCCGCCGCCGAGTATGACCGAATCCGCGAGATGGGGGCCGAGCTGGTCGTGCTGGGCGACTCTGAATTCCCGGAGCGGCTGCTCGAAATTTACGATCCACCCCTCGTGCTTTACATAAAGGGCTTCTCTGAACTCATTGGTCAGCAAGGAATTGCCGTTGTCGGCACGAGGCATCCGACGCCATATGGACTTGGCATGGCGGAGCGACTGGCCGGCGATCTCGCCGCACATGGCTTGGTCATCATCAGCGGCATGGCTCGCGGGGTCGACACCGCCGCACATCGGGGCGCCTTGGCCGCGCACGGCCGCACGCTGGCGGTCTGGGGCACCGGCATCGACGAGGTCTATCCCAAAGAGAACCGCAAACTGGCGGACCAGATCGTCGACTCGGGCGGGGCGATCCTAAGCGAGTTCCCGTTAGGGACGTTTCCGGCCCCACAAAACTTTCCCATCCGCAACCGGATTATCAGCGGGCTGTCGATTGGCGTGCTGGTGATCGAGGCCGGCGAATACAGCGGAACGCGAGTGACCGCCCGTTGCGCGCTGGAGCAGGGGCGGGAGGTCTTCGCCGTCCCCGGCAACGTGACGAACAAACTCTCCTGGGGCCCTAACACGCTGATAAAGCAGGGAGCTGCGCTGGTCGCAACCTGGGAAGATGTCTGGGAAGAGCTACCGGCGGACGTCCGCCTGGCGCTTACCCCGCCTGAGGCGCCTGAATCGGCGGACGCGCCAGCCGCATCATTGTTTCAGGCGGCCGATCTGCCGCCAGCTGAAAAGAGGATATTGGCGCTGTTGCGCCCCGATGAATCGACGCATATCGACCTGATTGTGGAACGCCTGCGATCACATCTCTCCTCCTCCGAGATCTTTACGGCCCTGTTCGAACTAGAGCTGAACGGACGAATACGCGCGATGCCGGGCAAGTATTTCGTGCGGGCGATGTAGCAGAGGTCGCTTTTCGCTCTTCGCTTTTCGCCAGAAAGATCAGGGAGGTTGCGTGCGGAATCATGAAGAACTGGAGGTTTGGCAAAAGGCGCACGAACTGACGCTGCAGATCTATCGAGCTACCGAATGCTTTCCGAAATCGGAGATTTTCGGATTGCGTAGTCAGATCCGAAGAGCGTTGGGTTCGATCGGGGCAAACCTTGCTGAGGGTTGCGGCCGTTGGAATGACGGCGATTTAGGCAGATACATCCAAATTGCGATGGGCTCAGCCAGCGAACTACAGAATCATTTGCGCCTGGCAAGAGATTTAGGCTTTATCGAGAAGAGCACATGCGCCAACCTTTTCAGTGACTTAAGCAGTGTCCGTCAAATGTTGACAGCCTTTCTCAAGAGAGTTCGAGGTGCCCGCGTCGGCACCAGATCAGGCGCTGATAGTTCTGGCGAATAGCGAAGGGCGAAAGGCGAAAAGCGTGGCCGCCTTTGCCGCAGGCAGGCGGCCCGTGCTAGCTTCATAACGTAATTTGCACTATTAAGAGGATCCATTGGCAAAAGGTTTAGTCATCGTCGAATCGCCGGCTAAGGCGAAGACGATCCAAAAATATCTCGGCTCGGGCTATGAGGTCGAAGCCTCGCTCGGCCATATCAAAGACTTGCCGAAGAAGTCCCTGGGCGTCGACCTGGACAACGACTTCTCCACCGAATACGTGGTTATTCCCGGCAAAGAGAAGGTTGTCGCCAGGCTGAAGAAGCTGGCGAAGACGGCCAACGCCATCTACCTGGCGCCTGACCCGGACCGCGAAGGCGAGGCGATTGCCGCCCATCTGGCCGAAGAACTCGGCGGCGACAGTGTCGACGGTAAGAAGAAGGCGAAGAAGAACGCCGTCCTTATCCGCCGCGTCACCTTCAACGAGATCACCAAGCGCGCCGTGCAGGAAGCCTTCCAGCATCCGCGCGACATCGACGTGAACCTGGTCGACGCGCAGCAGACCCGGCGTGTCCTTGACCGCCTTGTGGGCTATCAGATCTCGCCACTTCTGTGGGACAAAGTTCGCCGCGGACTGTCCGCCGGACGTGTGCAAACTGTCGCCCTCCGTCTGATCGTCGAACGCGAGCGCGAAGTCAAAGCCTTTAATAAGGAAGAGTACTGGACCATCGACGCGCATCTGCTGGGGCCCAAGCCGCCGGCCTTCGATGCCCGCTTCCTTGGCATCGGCGATGAGAAGACGGCAATTCCAAACGGTGAAGAAGCGGAAAAGATCCGCGCGGCGGTAGAGCATGCCGACTGGAGTGTTCGCTCCGTCGATACCCGCGAGCGCCGACGCAGTCCGGCTGCACCGTTCACCACCAGCAAGTTCCAGCAGGACGCCTCCCGCAAGCTGCGCTTCAGCGTGAAGCGTGCCATGGGAATCGCCCAACGCCTGTACGAAGGAATCGATCTTGGCGGCGAAGAGGGAACCGTCGGTCTCATCACTTATATGCGTACCGATTCGCCGCAGGTGTCGAACGACGCCCTGGCCGAGGTGCGCGAGTACATCGGCAAAGATTTCGGCAAGGAATTCCTGCCCGAGTCGCCGAACACCTACAAATCGAAGAAGGCGGCACAGGAGGCCCACGAAGCCATCCGTCCGACCTCGGTGGCCCGTCATCCTGACCAGATGAAGCAGTTCCTGCAGGAAGACGAGCTCAAGGTCTACAAGCTCATCTGGCAGCGCTTTGTCGCTTCGCAGATGAACCAGGCGATCTTTGACCAGACCACCGTCGATATCGATGCCAAGCCGAAGACAGGCGATGCCAGCTATCGCTTCCGCGTTACCGGCTCAGTCTTGAAGTTCGAAGGCTTCCTGAAAGTCTACGAGGAGTCCAAGGACAGCAAGGACGAAGAGGACGAGGCGCTGAAGCACAAGCTGCCTGCACTGGTCGCCGGCCAGAAGCTAACGCTGAAGGAACTGAAGCCGGAACAGCATTTCACCGAGCCACCTCCGCGCTTCAACGAAGCGTCTCTGGTGAAAGAGCTGGAAGAGCGCGGCATCGGCCGCCCGTCAACGTATTCCGCCATCATCAGCACCATCCAGGAGCGGCAGTACGTACAGAAGATCGGCGGAAAGTTCATTCCCACAGAGATCGGCTTTGTCGTCACCGATCTGTTGGTCGCAAACTTCAAGGACATCTTCGACCCGCAATACACGGCGCGGCTGGAAGAAGAGCTGGACGAGATCGAGGACGGAAAGGAGACCTGGACCGACGCCCTGAAGGGTTTCTACAAGAAGTTCGAGAAGGAACTCGCATATGCCGAGAAGCATATGGAGAACGTCAAGCGCATGGAGAAGCCCACCGACGAGAAGTGCGAGCGGTGCGGCTCTCCGCTGGTCATCAAGTGGGGCAAGCACGGGTCGTTCTACGCCTGCAGCTCCTACGATAAGACGAATCCAGAGAGCTGTACCTTCACCAAGGAAAATCCGATTGACTTGCCGGATCTCGATTCGGCCGACGTGCAGGAGACCACGCAGGAAGAGTATTGCGAGAACTGCGGACGTCCCATGGTGCTCAAGCGCGGGCGCTTCGGACAATTCATGGCCTGCACGGGTTATCCGGATTGCAAGACCACGCGCCGGCTCGATCAAGCCAAGAAGGTGCCTGATATTCCGCTGGACGAGAAGTGTCCCGAGTGCGGCCGCAACCTGCTGCTCCGCCATGGACGCTTCGGCGAGTTCATCTCCTGCAGCGGTTATCCCGATTGCAAGTGGGTGAAGCAGAACTATATCGGCGTGAAGTGTCCGGAGTGCAAGACGGGCGATCTGGCTGAGAAGAAGGCCCGCCGTGGCAACCTGTTCTACGGCTGCTCGAATTATCCGAAGTGCAAGTTCACGTCGGCGTATAAGTTGATCGCGGAACCCTGTCCCGAGTGTGGCAGTCCCTATCTTCTGGAGAAGAACCTGAAGTCGGGAACGTTCCTGGTCTGCCCCAACAGCAAGCGCACGGACACCTCCGAAGAGGACCAGCCCAAGCGTCGTGGGAAGAAGAAAACCGCCGATGAAAGCACGGTGAAATGTGACTATTCGCGGGAAATTAAGCCCGAAGCCGTAGCATAATAGACCAATCGTCATCTCGCCCGGCGACACTCCGCCGGGCATTTCCATGAAAAGAAGGTGAACTATGGCTGAAGGCAAAGGTATTCCCGACAGCGTCTCCCCGATCATCGCGCACCTGGTAGTCGGCAATGGCGCCGAGGCGATTGCGTTCTACAAAAATGCGTTTGGCGCCGAAGCGTTTGGCGTGCACTACACGCCGGATGGCAAGCTGATGCATGCTGAGTTGAAGATTGGCAGCGCGCGCCTCATGCTGGCGGATGAGTTTCCATCCTTCGGATCGGTATCGCCGAAATCTCTCGGTGGAAGTCCTGTCGTTCTGAACCTCTACTCAGAAGATGTCGACACGCTGTTCGATCGCGCAGTGAACGCCGGAGCCGTGGTCACTATGCCGTTGGCCAACCAGTTCTGGGGCGATCGCTACGGCCAGATCACCGATCCGTTCGGACATCGCTGGGCGCTGGGTCAGCATGTAGAGGATGTCGCGCCAGAGGAGATGGAGCGCCGGGCGAAAGAAGCCTTCGCGCAGATGTCCAAGGCCCAGGGCCAGCACTAAGAAGACATTCACCAACTCTGAACATTCGAGCCGCCATCAACGCGGCTCTCGCCCTCAACTCTTGCCTGGAGGAATCATGAGCAACACATTGCCTACGTATAAAGATGCCGAACTAATTCTGAAAATCTACGATCTTCGCCGCGAGAGCGTCATGCGCGAAGCCCGCAACTGGATGGCGACGTTCAATCCCAAGTCGATCGACGACGTTGTGAAGGTCATGAGCGACTTCACCAGCAAGGACAACGCCTACCTGCGCCAGGTTTGCGGATACTGGGAGATGGTCGCCGCGTTCATCGTCCACGGAACGTTGAATGCCGATCTGGCCTATGACACGCTGGGCGAAATGTATTTCGTTTACGCAATCATGGAGCCGGTCATGGATGAGTTCCGCAAGAAGTTCAACTCGCCAGAGTTCTTCCACAACGTACAGAAGGTGGTCGAGTCCAATCCCAAGGGCCGTGAACGCGTGAAGCAGGTGCAGCAGCGCCGTGCCGAGTTCATGAGCCGCATGGCCGCCGCAGCCAAGTCGGGCGACTAGCGCCGTTATTGCGTCGTAACAGGGCGCGATTCCAGTCGGGCCCTGTTAAATCACTTTGGAGTTGTCATGCCGAGCGAAGTCTAGGGATCTGCGGTCAGCCAGCACAGGAAAGAAACTTCGCATCGCGACAGATCCCTCCACTCCGGCAGGCAAAAGCCGCCCGCCTCCGGTCGGGATGACAATGTCAATTAGCAGGGGATTGCTGTCTTAGCTCAGGTATTCCCGGATATACGGGTCGTGGGCTTTGAGCATTTCCTGCGCCGTCCCGTCGAAGATCACCTTCCCGTCCCGCAACAGCAGAAACGTCGTAGGAATATCGGAGGCATTGCCATCGCCGATCGGAACCATCTTGTTCTGTTCCTTGTCGAAGCAATGGCTGGCCATGGTGAAGGCGTCCTGGAGACGGTGTGTCACCATCAGTGAACTCGTCTTATAGAGATCGCGCTGCTTTACGATCAGCTCGATGATGGTGTTCGAAGTCACCGGGTCCAGTCCGCCGGTCGGCGAATCGTAAAGCAGGACCTCCGGGTTGGTAATGATGGCGCGCGCGATGCCGACACGGCGCCGCATGCCTCCGGAAAGCTCAGAAGGCAACAGGAAGACCGTGTGCTCGAGTTCGACAAAGCGCAGGGCTTCGAGCACGCGCTGGTGGATCTCCTCAGTGACATGCCCCGTCTCTTCAATCAGCCGATAGGCAACGTTCTCTTCGACATTGAGCGAGTCGAACAGCGCGCTCTCCTGAAAGACCATGCCGATGTTACGGCGCAGCTCGAAAAGATCGCGTTCGCGCATGCTCGAGACTTCGTCGTTGAGAACGGTGATGCGTCCGGAGTCCGGCTTCAGTAAGCCTAGCGCCAGCTTGAGGGTCAAGGTCTTTCCGGTCCCGGAAACACCCATCAAAATCTTGGTCTCACCTCTCGGCAGGTCGAACGAAATGCCCTCCAGCACGGGATGATCGAAGCTGATCTCCACGTCGTCAAAACGGATGACGGGAGCCGCGCTGGTTTCCGACGGCGGTTGAGCCGGAACGCTTGGAGTCTGCGGAGTCATCAGTACCGGAACACTCCCATGAGCAGCCGGGTGAGGAAGAAATCGCTGACCAGGATCAGCACGGACGCTGCGACGACAGCCTGCGTCGTGGCGCGGCCCACGCCCTGGGTGCCGCCCTTGGCCGACAATCCGTAGTAGCAGCCGATCGTGGCAATGATGAACCCAAACAACACCGGCTTGGTCAGTCCCATGATGACGTCACCGAAGCGCAGCGACTGGTAGGCGGTCGTCCAGTACTGGTTGGCATCGAGCCCGAGCAAGGTATACGAAATCATGAAGCCGCCGGTGAGTCCCACCAGGTCGGAGATGATGCTGAGAAAGAACAGCATGACGACCGCAGAGATCACGCGGGGCGTTACCAATTTTTTCGTCGGGTCGACACCCATGGCGCGCATGGCGTCAATCTGCTCGGTCACCTTCATGGACCCGAGCTCGCTGGCCATGCCGCTGGAGTTGCGCCCGGCGACCATCAGCCCGGTGAGCACCGGCCCCAGTTCTCGCACCATCGATAGCGAAACCAGCTGGCCCGTCAGCGACAGCGAACCGAACTGCTGCAAGGTGCTGGAGGTTTGCAGGGCCAGCACGGCGCCGGTGAAGAAGCCCGTCAGCACGACAATGGGCAGCGATCCCACGCCGACCAGGTCGGCCTGTAACAATGTGTCGGCGAAATAGCGCGGCTGTGAAAACAGGTTGGCAATCGAACGGTAGGCGAGCAGGGAGTAATCCTGCACGGCCTTGACCTGCTCTTTCGCAAAGTCGGTTAGCGAGAAGATGGGCATGCTCGGGTCGAGACAGCTATCAACGCAATATATCAGAGAGGGAGCAAAATCCTCGTGTAGTGAACATCGTACGCCAACCGGATTTGCGAGTAGCACAATAGCCCCAGCTCAAAATAACAACTTTGCTCCACTCCCGCCCTTCATTTACCATGCCCTTGTTGGTGACCAGAAGCGCTGGGAGGAGCGCCCATGGCATTTCAGGTAGATCGCAGCCCGTTTGATCCCGAGTCCGGATTCGAGTACTACATCTGCTTTAAACCTCCGGTTGAGGTGGAGGGTGACGAGGTGGAGTCGCGAATCTCGATCGAGGCCGCCGTGTCGGTGTCAGAGACCGGCGACGTGGCTGATCTCTGCTTCATGCTCCCCAAAGCCTGCCGCAGCGAATACGCGCTGTCTTACCTGAAGCGCGACCCATCTGTGAGCTGCGTTGAGAATCGGGTCTTCATCTCCATCCCCGGCCTGAACGGCGATGCCGTTTTCAATGCACCCGCCACGCTCGAGCTCGACCACGGCGGCCGCATCGTCGCCATCGAGATCAACGGCGCTATCCCCAAGACGAGCACCTTCACACCCGCACACGCGTAGGGAAGACGCTCTTCGCTGCTCGCTTTTCGCTCATCGCCTTTCGCCAGAGACCTCCGTTCTCCGCGCCAGAAAGCACCGCTCATGTCAGCATTGTCACCACGAGGAGCGCTTCAGCGTGGCTAGTATCTTTTGAGCGCAGCCAATAGCAAATTTCTACGGCCAAGAAATACCGCTCGTCATAACACTTCCTCAAGGAGCGGAGCCTCTGGCGAAAAGCGAAGAGCGAATAGCGAAAAGCAATCCTGTATCATTCCTCAATGCCACCCCCCACCGCCTTCATCCTTGCCGGCGGGCGAAGCTCCCGGATGGGCTCCGACAAGGCGCTGCTGTCGTTGGGAGAGCAAACTCTGCTGGAGCGCGCGTTGCGCATGGTGTCCTGCGTGACGCCGAACGTGCGAATCGTGGGGCCGCGCAGCCGGTACGCGCAATTTGGTGAGGTCATCGAAGATATTTACCAGGGCTGCGGACCGCTTGGCGGGATCCACGCTGCCCTCAAAGCGACAGCCACTGACCTGAACCTGATCCTCTCGGTCGACATGCCGCTGATGAACCCGCGTTTCCTGGCGTGGCTACTCCAGCAGGCGGACGATGGCCAGCAGTTGATTACCGTTCCGGCTGCAGATGGCGGGCAGCAGCCGCTCTGCGCGGTCTATCGCAGGGCAGTGATGGGGGTCGTCGAAGAGTCCCTGAAAAACGGCCAGTATAAAATTGGACGGCTCTTTGCTCAGGTGCCGACGCGTGTTATCACAGAAGAGGAAATCACGGCGGCAGGCTTCTTGCCGGCGATCTTCCGGAACGTCAATACACCCGAAGAATTCGAGCAATTGAGTCGCGCTACACTGGTGGCAGCAGAACCCGGACAGGAACAACCGCAGTGAACGACCGCAAACCCTACATCGAGTTTATCGACGTTCATAAGGCGTTCGGCAGCAATGTCGTTCTCGATGGCGTCAGCTTCGACGTCATGCCCGGCGAAACCGTCTGCATCCTCGGACGAAGCGGCGTGGGTAAATCGGTCTCTCTGCATCAGATCATGGGCTTCCTTAAGCCTGACCGGGGGCGCATCTGGGTCGCCTACGAGGACATCACCGACTATCCGGAAAGCGAGATGGAGCGCATCCGAAAGAAGGTTACGATGGTCTTCCAGAACGGCGCGCTCTTCGATTCGCTCACCGTGGGCGAGAACGTTGCCTTCCCGTTGCGCGAGCGCGGCGGCCTGGAGGAAGAACAGATTTACCAGATTGTCGACGGCCTGCTCGACATGGTGGGCGTTCGCGAATTCCGCGACCTGATTCCGTCCGATCTCTCAACGGGCATGAAGAGATCGGTGGCGATCGCCCGCGCCCTGGCAGCTCAGCCTGATGCTGTCTTATATGACGAGCCGACCACCATGGTCGACCCGCTCATGGCCCACCTGCTCGGCGACCTGATCAAGAAGCTGAAGAAACAGTTGAAGCTGACCAGCATCGTCGTCACGCACGACATGGCGCTTGCCAAGAAGCTCGCCGACCGCCTGCTGTTCCTCTACGAAGCCAAGGCAATCTTCTTCGGGACATTTGAGGAGATGGCGAAGTGCCAGGCGCCGATCGTGCAGGAATTTTTGGAACTCGACTCACTCGACTTCGAGCGCTACTTCGGGGCGCAGAGACCAGCCCACACACCACGCTTCGAAGCGCCTGATAATCCGTAAGAGCTTATTCACCACAGAGACACAGAGACACGGAGGGTGGCGGGTATTGCTGCGTGCGCGAGGAGCGCTTCGTGCCAATCCACATCCACGCCGACTGAGATGGTTTGGGTAATTTCGGTTGTGAGTACATTGCGACAGTCGACGTCGCTGTGCGCTGGCGCATCGATATGGTCCACGAAGATCAGAGCCCGGAGGGCGGCGTCACGATAGCCCAGGATGAAGCGCGGCGGAGTCCTGGGTGTGCGATGAGTAGGGCTTCAGCCGGCGACAGGTGCCGTCCCGGCCGGGACACAAGCTCCCTTTTTGCAACCTGTACCCAGGCCTGCGTCCTGGGCGGCGCTGAGTCGTCCCGCAGTCGCGGGACGGGATTGTTGCGCCATAACCCTCAAACCGGAAACGCGCCATAGATTTGATGGGCGCCCGGACTACTTACGATAAGGCGATGTTACAACAGCAATCAGACAGAACGTAGTGGCAGTACAAGGTCAACAATCCCTATCAAAGCTCCCGCCAGCGCCATGCCAAACACCATCACGCGCCACGGATACCAGTTCGGACGATTTCTGGTCGAGTAGACGAGCCAAAGGACAAACGCAAGAAACACATAGTAGAGGCTCACAAACACTGGCGAGTGAAGCAGACTCTGTGATTCCAAACGAGCAACCTGTGCAGGATTGAATTTAACGAAGGTTCTGACAAGGGCGGTTGCGACAGCGGCAAGCAACACTATGACAGTTACATTTCCAAACGTCCAAAGCGGTCGTTGGTTCTGAGGGAAAATAAAATCCGTAAAGGTTTTCGCGAGCTTCGACATGCCTCTCTTCCAAACCCCGTCCGTTCGGTCGCTTACCCGATTCAAAGTAGCTAATTGGCGTGAACAGCCTTATCACCAGCGATGCACCCGCCCGACCTAGAACCCCTGCGCCACCAGTCGATCTACCGTCAGCGAACTGCCTTCCTCTCGCTTTGTCCACTTCTCCAGATACTTCGCTACGATGTCGGTTTCGATGTTTACTGGATCGCCGGGCTTGAGCGAGCCAAGGTTCGTCATCTTGATGGTGTGAGGAATGATGGCGATCGTGAGCCGCAGTCCTTCAAGCTTCGCCACCGTCAGGCTGATACCTTCGATCGAAATCGATCCCTTGAAGACCACGTACTTTTCCAACTCCTCAGGAATCTCGAGATGGAGCCAGAAGTCGTCGGCGCTGGGTATCGGCTCCAATCCGATGAAGCGCGCGACGCCATCGACGTGGCCCTGCACGATGTGACCGCCGAGACGGCCGTCGGCCCGCAGCGGCAACTCAAGATTCACTTTCGCGCCATCGGTGATGCGTGACAGGGAAGTGCGCGCCCAGGTTTCCGCCGCCAGGTCGGCGCAGAAGGAATCGGGCCTGATGTTGAGAGCCGTCAGGCAAACGCCGCTCACGGCGACGCTGTTGCCCTCCTTCAACTCTTTCGCGCTGTTGGGCGCATGAATGGTGATGCGATGATTGCCGCCACTCTCCACGATGCTGGTGACGGTTCCAACTTCTTCGACTAGTCCGGTGAACATAGGAAACCTCAAAAGCGCATTTAGCAATTAGCACTTGGCGATTGGCGACAAATAGTTCACTGCGCTGCCTTGTGTGAGGGCGCGACCTTGGTCGTGCCGTTTCGCTGCGCAAATGAGCATGGCTTTTAGCCGCTGCACGCGGTATGCAGGGGCTGAAGCCCGCGTTCAACCGAAGCCAACGGCACGAATAAACTTGTGCCCTGACACAACCCTCGCAGTGCTAAATGCTAAGTGCTAAATGCCAAAGGCTAGCCGTTCGGCACCAGCCTGATCTCATCCTGATACGGATCCCGCAGATAGCCTTCCACCGCGAAATCCTCTCCGAAGCGATGCAGCGTCAGCGATTTCACATACGCCGCCTCGCTGATGCGCCGATATCCTGCGCCCAGCGCAAACGGAATCGAGCCTGTTCCCGCCAATATCTTCGGCGCGTAATAAAAGAAAATTTTGTCGACGATCCCGGCCGCCAGCGCGGCCCAGTTCACCATCGCTCCACCTTCGATGATAAGGCTGGTGATCTCCCGCTTGCCAAGTTCAGCCATCACACGGTCGAGGTCGGGACGTCCGTCAATCGTCGGCGAACCCGCCGGGAAGACGATGGTGTTGTCGGCCGGCGGCTTCTTCATCGGCACCTGCTCCACGATGACTCCGCGCGACTCCAATTCGCGCCGCTTGTTCTCTTCGGCGAAGCAGCAGAAGACGATCAGGTCCTCATGCGCGGTCTTCACCACCCGCGAATCCAGCGGCAGCCGCAGCCGCGAATCCAGAATGACGCGCATCAACGGCCGACGCCGCGATAGCCCGGTGCGGTCGGTGAGCAGTGGATCATCGGCGATGACCGTGCCCACGCCCACCATGATCGCGTCATTCGCATGCCGCATCTGGTGGACATGCTCGCGCGCAACCTCACTGGTGATCCAGCCGCCGGTAGAAGCCAGAGAGCCCGGCTCGGGATCGCCCGGCGGAGGCGCGATCTTGCCGTCCAGGGTCATCGCCGTCTTCAGAGTGATGAACGGCACTCGGTGGCGAATGTATTTGGCGAATGCCTCGTTCAGCTTCTTGGCCTCGGCCTCGCCGATCCCTTCGTGTACCTCGACACCGGCTGCCATCAGCTTCTCGATGCCGCGGCCTCCGACCAGCGGATTGGGATCGCGCATGGCAACGAACACGCGACGTACTCCGGCCGCGATGACTTCATCGGCGCACGGCCCGGTGCGGCCCACGTGCGAACAGGGTTCGAGATTCAGATACAGCGTCGCCCCACGCGCGCGCCGCCCGGCCTCCTGGATCGCCAGTACCTCGGCGTGCGTCCGGCCTGCGTAGGTGTGCGTGCCCCGGCCCACAATCTCGCCATTGGCGGCGACCACCAGCGCGCCAACGCAGGGGTTCGGCGAGGTCAGCGCGACTCCCTTGGCGGCCAGCGCCAGGGCTTGCTGCATTAACTGTTCGTCGGTCAGGCGCTCGCTCATTTAATCGAAGAGAGAATTGACAAAATCCTGCGGATTGAACGGCAGCAGATCGCCGACCTTCTCGCCGACGCCAACATAGCGCACCGGCAGTCCAAGTTCTTTGCTGATGGCGATGACCACGCCGCCTTTGGCCGTCCCGTCCAGCTTAGTCAAAACGATTCCGGTCACTCCGGCCGATTGCGTAAACAACCGAGCCTGCTGCAGGCCGTTCTGACCGGTCGTCCCGTCCATGACCAGGAGCGTTTCATGCGGCGCCGTTGTGCTGAAACGTTGCGCCGTGCGCCGCATCTTGGCGAGTTCTTCCATCAGGCTGCTCTTTGTATGCAGCCGGCCGGCAGTGTCAACGATGACATAGTCGGTCTTGCGCGCCTTGGCTGCCTGCATCGCGTCGAAGAGCACCGCTGCCGGGTCGCCGCCGGGCTTGTTCTTGATGACCTCGGTGCCGGTACGATCGCCCCAGATCTCCAGTTGCTCGATGGCCGCAGCTCGAAATGTATCGGCCGCAGCAAGCAGAACAGTCTTGCCTTGCGAGCGCAGCAGGTGCGCAAGCTTGCCAATCGATGTCGTCTTACCGACGCCATTCACGCCTACCACCAGAATTACTTCGGGCTCGCCATCGACCTTCTGAATTGGCTTCTGCTCGGCGGCGTTGAGGATCGCCAGGATCTCGTCCTTCAGCACGCGCTTCACTTCGTCGACATTCGCCACCTGCTTGCGGTCGACCTTCTCGCGCAATGCTTCGAGGACGGTGGCCGTCGTAATGGTGCCCAGGTCGGCGCTGATCAGCGTCGCCTCCAGATCGTCCAGCGTCTCCTGGTCGATCTCTTTGCGAAATGCCACCACCTCTTCAATGCGCTCGCTGAGGCTCTCGCGCGTGCGAGTGACCGCCTCTTTCATGCGCTTGAGGAAGCTAGGCTTCTCTTCCGTGCTGCCAAACAGGGTCTGAATCATGTCGGAATCCGTCGCGACGAGTCGAAAACGAGCTCGCTCAATTCACAAGTGCGCAGCCGATTGATCGCGAAGGTTCATTATAGACAAGCACTTCGGCCTGCGCTTTCGGCAGGTCGCGCGAATCCTGCTCAGGCAAGTGGTCATCCAAAGCACTTAATCTAGTGGAGGGCCGAATGGCGACCTGCGAACACGTGCAAGAGGCTAATCCCGATGTCGAAGCCAGCGGCAATGGCTGTGTAGAATGCCTTCAAACCGGGCAGCGATGGGTTCAGCTGCGGAAATGTCTCGTCTGCGGTCATGTTGGATGTTGCGACTCATCGCCGGGCCAGCACGCCAATCAACACTTCAAGGACACAGGACATCCGGTGATGCAGGCTTTCCAGTCGGGAAGCTGGAAGTGGTGTTACGTGCACGAGGCGTACGTTGGAGACTAACGCGCATTACGCTACTTGCTTTTCGCTCTTCGCCAGATTCATCAGCGCTACTGTTAGAACCGGCAGCAGCGACTTAGTCCGGCGGGAAGCGAAGAGCGAAAGGCGAAGAGCGCATCGCGGCATTCCTGTACTCTGTATTGTCGTTCCTTAACCTAAACGATGACTTGTCACACACGCACTCTGTCGCATCCTCGAACTCTAAAGATCACGCCGCTAGTTTTGCTGCTGGCGATGCTGGCGGCCTCGGCCGCGGCCCAGGTTCCATCGCCGTGGGTCGATACGAAGCCGCTCGCGGTCGACACCGGAGCCACCGGGCTCAAGCTCATGCTGCGCCGCCTGCACACCACGGCTCGCCTGATGCACACCGTCGCTCATCCCGACGACGAAGATGGGGGCATGCTTACCCTCGAATCGCGCGGTCACGGCGACTCGGTTCTGCAACTGACGCTCAATCGTGGCGAGGGCGGTCAGAACATGATCGGCAGCGACCTGGGCGATGAGCTGGGCATCATCCGCACCCTAGAGTTGCTTTCGGCCGACCGCTACTACGGTGTGGAGCAGCGCTTCACGCGCGTCGCCGACTTCGGATTTTCCAAGACGTCGGAAGAGACATTCGAGAAGTGGGGCGGACACGATGTCGCGCTCGCCGACATGGTGCGCGTCATCCGTACCTTTCGTCCCGACGTAATCTGCACGCGCTTCCAGGGTGCAGCGCGTGACGGACACGGTAATCATCAGGCCTCGGGAATCCTGACCCGCGAAGCGTTTCGCGCTGCCGCCGATTCTACGCGCTTCCCGGAGCAGATTCGCGAAGGGCTGCAACCGTGGCAGGCCAGGAAGCTTTACATGGACAATGTTCACTCCGACGAGGACTGGACCATCAAGCTGGAGACCTCGCAGTCGGATCCGCTGTTGGGTGAGAGCTACGTTCAGTTTGCCTGGAAGGGCTTGCAGCACCAGTTATCGCAGGGCGCAGGCGCGTGGCATCCCAACTTAAGCGGACCTCGCTATAGCTATTACAAGCTGATTGACACCGCCTCCGGCAAACCGATCGCTGCCAACCAGCACGAGAACGATTTCTTCGACGGTATCGACACGTCGCTGCCCGGTCTCGCCGCGCGCCTCGGTAAAGACGAGTCGAAGGTTCCGGGAGTTCAAGCGCAGCTGCAGGCAATCGCCAAATCCGTGGACGACGCCATGGCGGCGGCCGAGAAAGATCCGCAATCGGCCGGCGCGCCTCTGCTGCGCGGACTTGGCTTGACGCACTCCTTAATTGCCAAGGTGGAAGCGTCGTCATTGAGCAGCGCGGAAAAGGCCGACCTGCTGGCCACGCTGCGAACCAAGGAACATCAGTTCGAGCAAGCCGCGAATCTGGCCTTCGGCAACGACCTCCAACTTGGCCCGGGCACACCGGATGGCCGGCCAATGGCTGTTGAGCTGCCGACCGATAACGGCAACGTTCTCGCAGCCGTCATTACGGCAGGGAAGCCGTTTCTGCTGCGCGCCACCATGCACAACGGCAGTTCATCGCCCATGATGCTGAAGCAATTCGCGCTCGACGTTCCCGATGGCTGGAAGTCGGAGCTGTTCATGGACAAGGTTCCGAAGCAACTCGCACCCGGCGACGGCTGTGCTTTGACGTTCCGGGTTTCGCCGCCAATCGACGCTCATCCCACGAAGGCCTACTTCCACCGCGACGATCCTGAAGTTGACGCGATCTACAAAATCGACGATCCGAAGTATCTGACGCTGGCGCTTCCGCCGCCTCCGGTCGCCGTCCACGTCGTCTACAGCATCAATGGCGTCGATGGCGTGATTCACAACTACGCTCGTACACCGATGCATGACGCCAAGGGCGACGCGTGGTCAATGCCGCTGGCTGTCGTCCCACCCTATTCCGTCGTGGCTTCGCCGGGGACGCAGATCATTCTGGCCGGCGCGAATCCTTCGGCCGCGTTGAACGTCGATGTGCGCACCACGGCCGATCGCGGCGAAGGAACGGTTCATCCCAAAGCGCCGCAAGGCTGGAACGTCGCACCGCAGACAGCTGATGTCGAGTTTAAGAAACCGGGCGAACAATCGGCGCAGTTCAAAGAACTACCCGATGGCGCCAAGGAAGGCCGCTACCAGGTTCACGCCTTGCTGGACGCTGGGAACCGCGATTACGGCGAAGGCTACAGCCTGGTGACGCGTCCCGACATCGGCGGCTTCTTCTATTACGAAGCGGCGCGGCAGCGGGCCAGCATCGTCGACGTAAAGATTGCGCAAGGTTTGCAGATCGGCTATGTCATGGGCGCCGGCGACGACATTCCCGACGTTTTGCGCGAGCTCGGCCTGAACGTCACCATGCTCACGCCCGACGATGTAGAGCACGCAGACCTCAGCCGCTTCGGCACCATCGTCCTCGGCATTCGCGCTTACGACACGCAGGAAGCCGTGAAGAAGAACAACCAGCGCCTGCTCGATTACGTGAAGAACGGCGGCACGCTGCTGGTGCAGTACAACACCGATCCCAGCGACTTCAACCCCGGCCACTACACGCCTTATCCGGCGCAGCTCAGCCGCGAGCGCGTGACCGTCGAGCAGGCTCCGGTGACGATTCTCGATCCGCAAAGCCCGGTGTTCCACTATCCCAACCAGATTACGCAGCACGATTTCGACGGCTGGGTGCAAGAGCGCGGACTGTACTTCATGGACCAGTGGGACTCGCACTACACGCCGCTGTTGGCTTCGAACGATCCCGGCGAGCAACCGCAAAAGGGCGGGTTGCTGCTGGCCAAGTATGGCAAGGGCTATTACATCTACACTGGGTATGCGTTTTTCCGGCAGCTGCCGTTCGGCGTGCCGGGCGCGATTCGCCTCTACGTGAATCTGCTGAGTGTAGGCCATGAGCCAAGCTGATCCCGCCGAACCGTCCCGGACATCGCTCTCCCCGAGAGCAGCAGGCCGGAGCTGGTTCGCGGCATCAGCCTCACGCAAGCCACCACCCTGAACATGATCGACATGATCGGCGTGGGGCCGTTCATCACCCTGCCGCTCATCATCGCCGCAGCCGGCGGACCGCAAGCGATGCTCGGCTGGATTCTCGGCGCCATCTTCGCCCTCTGCGACGGACTGGTGTGGGCGGAACTCGGCGCCTCCATGCCCGAGGCCGGCGGCTCGTATCAATACCTGAAGCAAAGTTACGGGCCGAACTCGCTCGGCCGCCTGTTCTCGTTTCTCTTCATTTGGCAGCTCTCCTTTAGCGCGCCCCTGTCCATCGCATCCGGCTGCATCGGCCTGTCCCACTATGCGGGATATCTGTGGCCCGGCCTGGAGCGCACCCTCTTCGCCAATTCGTTTCACCTTCCCCTGCCGCTGATCGGCACGCTGGAGATACGCGTGCTGGTGATGCCCGCTACCTGGATCGCCATAGCCACCTGCGCCGTCGTGGTGCTGCTGCTCTACCGGCAGATCACGCGTCATCGGCAAGTTGGCACAGCTGCTGTGGGTGGGCGTAGTGCTGGCCGTAGGATGGGTCATCGTCGCCGGCGTCACGCATTTCAACGCCGCGCGTGCCTTCGATTTTCCGCCCGGCGCCTTCAGCCTTTCGCCCGCATTCTTCATGGGCCTGGGCGCGGCCATGCTCATCTCGACTTACGATTACTGGGGCTACTACAACGTGTGCTTCCTCGGCGGGGAAGTAAAGGACCCGACGAAGACCATCCCGCGCGCGCTTATCATCTCGATCTTCGCCGTCGCCGCCATTTACATCGTCATGAACATCGCGGTGCTGGGGGTGGTGCCGTGGCGGGAACTGGCGGCGCATTCGGCAGACCAGGACAACTACATCATCTCGGTCGTGATGCAGAGGATTTACGGTGCGTGGGCCGGCCGCCTTATTGCAGGACTCATCATCTGGACGGCCTTCGCCTCGGTGTTCTCGCTGCTGCTGGGATATTCGCGCGTTCCCTATGCCGCCGCGCTCGACGGCAATTATTTTCGCGCCTTCGCCAAGGTCGACCCGAAGCGGCGCTTTCCAACCGTCTCGCTGCTCGCGCTCGGCGGGGTGGCAATGCTCTTCTGCTTTCTGCGGCTGGCCGATGTCATCGCAGCGCTGGTCGTGATTCGCATCCTGCTGCAGTTCATCGTGCAGGCTGTAGGGCTGATGGTGCTCCGCAAGCGGCATCCGGAGATGCCGCGGCCCTTCCGTATGTGGCTGTATCCTCTTCCTGCATTGCTGGCGATAGCCGGCTTCCTTTTCATTCTCTTCGCACGCAAGAATTTTCAGCGCGAGATTCGCTACGCCTTCGCAATCCTGGTTGCGGGGATGGTGATCTATCTGGTGCGCAGCTGGCGCAGAAAAGAATGGCCGTTCACGAAAACATCCGCTCTTTCAGAATTGTCATCCTGAAGCCACCCCCGCGACTGGTCACTCCTCTCCGGCGCTTCAGAACGTCATGCCTGATTTCCCGCCACCCTAAGCTCACCTTCCTCTACAACGGAAGTCTGATGGTCGATGGCCACCAGCGGAGCATGGCGCAGCCCGGATCCTCCATTCTCTGACCCCGGCTCATCTCAATTCACCAACAGCTCCGAGTCTCTACCGTCGTTCGGATCGGCGGAGGAGGCGCCCGTTGCGCAACGCGATGCCATGGGACCTCTGCACGAGCCGCTCTTCCGCTCGCTGTGGATTGCCGCGGTCGTCAGCTACACCGGCACCTGGATGCAGAACACCGGCGCTGCCTGGCTGATGACTTCGCTCACCATGTCGCCGCTGATGGTGGGATTGGTGCAGGCCGCGGGCAGCATCGCAGTGTTTCTGGTCGTACTGCCGGCCGGCGCGCTGGCTGACATAGTCGATCGCCGCAAGCTGCTGCTATTCACGCAAAGCTGGATGGTCCTTGCCGCAGCCGCACTGGGCGCGCTCACCCTCGCCGGCAAGATCACCCCAACACTCCTGCTGCTGCTGACTTTCCTGATGGGCTTCGGCGCGGTGCTCAACGATCCTGCCTGGCAGGCCATCACTCCCGAAGTTGTATCGCCGCGCAACTTCGCCGCGGGCGTAGCCTGGAACTCCGCCGGGTACAATGTGGCTCGGGCGATCGGGCCCGCTTTCGGTGGCCTCCTCATCGCAGCCGCAGGATCGGGCATCGCATTTCTGCTGAACGCAGTCTCGTTCTTTGGCGTGATTTACTTCCTGCTGCGCTGGAAGCAGCGCCCAACGCAGTTCACGATCAAAGCGCACCGCATGATGAGCACGATGTTCGATGGCGTGCGCCACATGCGCGCTTCGCAACCGGTGAAGGCCGTGCTGGTCCGGAGCGCTGTCTTCAGCATCTCGGCCAGCGCCTTGCCGGCATTGCTGCCGCTGCTGGCCCACCCCTTCGGCTCGAAAGGCTATGGACTGCTGCTGGGCTTCTTCGGAGTCGGTGCGCTTGCCGGTGCAGCGATCATGCCGCTGGTTCGCCGTCACATCTCGACTGATTCGCTGGTATCCATTTCGACCGCCGTCTTCGCCTTCACCACGTATGCCGCGCCGGAATGGTGTACCTTCGCGCTGCTGTCGATCACCATGTTCGTCGCCGGCTTTGCCTGGATCCAGATTCTTGCCAGCCTCAACGTCGCCGCCCAGACGATGTGCCCCAACCACATGCGTGCCCGCGCGATCTCGATGTACCTGCTCGTACTACAAGGTGGACTGGCTGGCGGCGCTGCCCTCTGGGGCGAAGTCGCCGAACTGGTCGGCACGCCGCGATCACTCTCCTATGCCGCTCTAGGCTTGCTTCTGGGCCTGCCCGCGGCAGCTTACTTCCGGCTGCATACCGCCGACCTTCAACCCAGTACCGCCGGAATGGACTAGAATTGCAGAGCTCCCCGGCCCCAGTTTTTGAACACACAATCATTCTCAGTGGAGGCGTGCGTGAAAAAGGAAGTCATGATGGCGATTCTGCTGTTAGCGCTCGGCAGTTCAATTTGTGCAAATGCTGCTGCCAGCGCGCAGGGGAACGCCGACCAGAAAGCTACATTCGCCGCTGTTCTCGATAACTCGCTCAGTGGTGTGGAGAAAGAAGTCGTGCCGGCCGTGGAGGCCATGCCCGAAGACAAGTTCAACTTCGCGCCCACCCAGGGCGAGTTCAAGGACGTACGCACGTTCGCCCAGCAGGCGAAGCACATTGCTGCGGTGAATTACATCATCGGCGCAGCGATCCTGTCGGAAAAGCCGCCGGTCGATGTCGGCAAGGAAAGCGGACCCGACAACGTTACCTCGAAGGCCGACGTCGTCAAGTTCTTGAAAGACTCATTCGTGTACCTGCACAAGGCGCTGAACACGATCAACGAAAACAACATCCTGGGTGAGGTAGCTCCGCCGTGGGGATCGAAAAAGATGACCCGCATGTCGCTGGCGATCATCTCCATCAGCCATCCCTTCGACCACTACGGACAGATGGTGGAATACCTGCGCATGAACGGTATCGTTCCGCCGGCCAGCCGCGGGCAGTAGCGAATTCCGCTTCGGATTTGGATACAGGGCGCGGGTGACCGCGCTCTTTTTTCTCTGCGGCAAACGGTTCTGCCAAAAGGCAGCATCAGTTCCAAAAGTTGCTTCGCCGGGTGCGGGCGAAAACTTCCAACCGTATCGCCGGGTTTTAGCAGAGGTAGCTGAATCCAGACTCGGTTGGATTGCACGATGACCTCCTCGCGCCTTTTACGAAGTGTTAACGCAGTGGTGGTAGCAATGACAATCTCCAGCTCCCCATTTTCGACGGCCGCAGTTTTTGTGGCTGCAGGTGCGTGGCAGCGGATTTCAAAGGAGTTTTCTCGTATGAAGAAAGCAGCAGTATGCGCATTGCTCAGCATGGCTATGGCCCTGTGCGGCACCGCGCTTTATGCCCAGATGCAGGACGGGGCCAGCCAGGGCGGCGGTATGCAGCACATGGGACCCATGTCCACCGACCAGCGGCTGCAGCACCTTACCCAGATGCTGAACCTCACCAGCGATCAGCAGAACAAAATCAAGCCCATCCTGGAGAACGAATCGCAGCAGATGCAAACCATGCGCGCCGACACCTCCATGTCTCGCGAAGACAAAATGAGCAAGATGCGCTCGCTTCGCGAAACCACGAACAGCCAGATCAAGCCCATCCTCAACACCGAGCAGCAGCAGAAGTGGGAGCAGATGCAGGCCCAGATGCATCAGCATATGCACAACGGCGTTGCTCCCAGCGCAGTAGGCCCGGACGGTGCACCGACCACCCCTCCACCGCCGCAGCAGTAACCCAGAGTACGCGGACGCCTATCCACTGGGCGTCCGTATCTCCACCATTTCCATGGCTGCTCTGGTACGCAAGTAGAACTTGCTACCGCCGCCTCCTTCGGATAAAATCCGCCTCCTGTCTTGAGGATCGAGCGGAGATTGACGGTCACAGCCACTTCAACCGATATTTCATTCCAGGTGAGCACATCGCATGAAGCGCATTCTATTGGCTGTTTTCGTGTTGTCCGCGGCAAGCTGTATCTTCGCGCAGTCTCTACCAGTCAAAGCCGGTTTATGGGAAAACACTGTTTATGGCGATGATGGCAAGCCTGCGATGAAGGCGCTGAATTGTTTCACTCCCACCAGCTTTGCCGACATGCTCGGCAGCGTCAACAAACACCCGGGATGTAAGATCACCGCCCAAAACACTACCAGCAAGAATATGACGGTGGATATGTCCTGCGACCGCCCGCGTGTGCAGATGACTTCGCACGGCGTTATTGAGGTCATCGACTCAGAGCACGTCCGCAGCTCGACAACCATAAAAATGACGATGAGTGGCCAGACCAACGTGTCCACTACCAAGGCGTCAGGCCAGTTCAAAAGCTCCAATTGCGGCGATGTCAAGCCGGGAGATCCGAAAATCCTTACGCAGTAGGCAGAGGCTTGCGACGTCGAATCGCGCGCCCGGACACCGCGACGGTTACAATCCCTAACCTTCGGAATGGGGAAGCGTCGCGCCAGTACAATGTCTGCATGCGCATCTTACGCTGTGCCATCCCGCTACTCTGCCTTGCCGCAACAATGCTAACGGCACAAACTCCAGCCTCCCAGATTCCCGTGCCCTCCGATGTCGCTGCGCCTCCTGCGAACGCAGTCAAGTCGAAGAACGGTGTTGCGTCAGAAGTCATCAAGCCCGGCACCGGCGACGCGCGTCCCGGCAAGGACGACATTGTCACCATCCAATACAGTGCGTGGACGACAGACGGCAAGATGTTCGACAGTTCGGTCGTACGCGGACGCCCGTCGGAGATGGCGTTGAAGAACATGCTTCCCGGCCTCGCTGAGGGCATCGAGTTGATGCAGGTGGGCGAGACGCGCCGTCTCTGGATTCCCGAGAAGATGGCTTTCAAAGGCAAGGAAGGGAAGCCGAAGGGCACGCTGGTGTTCGACGTTACGCTGCTGGAGATCCCGACGCATGCACCCGCCGACGTGAAGGCTCCGCCGGCCGATGCCACGAAAACCGGCAGCGGGCTGGCGTACAAGGTTCTGCGGCCGGGCACCGGAACGCACCATCCCACCTCGGCCGACATGGTGACCGTCCATTACACCGGCTGGACTACTGACGGAAAAATGTTTGACAGCTCACTGACCAAGGGAGCGCCATCCACTTTCCCCGTCGACAAAGTTATTCCGGGATGGTCCGAAGGTATCAAGCTGATGGTCGAGGGTGAGAAGGCTCGCTTTTGGATTCCCGAGCGGCTCGCCTACCAGGGCGCTCCAGGCCAGCCTCCCGGCATGCTGGTGTTCGACGTGGAACTGCTGAAAATCCAGTAGCGGACGGCTCTGAGCCGTGAGCTATGAGTTATGAGCCTTAAGCCCTCACGGCTTCTGCCCCAGCTCCAGCCGGAAGTGCAGCACGTGTGCGTCATCGTCGACGACAATGCGAAACAGCTGTGCGTCGGTGGCGTTCGGCGGCAGGTAACTTGCGTTTTCGTGAACGAACTTTGCCAGAAGGTCGCCGGAATAGGTGCGACCTTCATACTTCTTCCACGAGGCCCGCAACTTAGCCGTTGCTTGCGGCGTTGAATCCACTCCATCAAAAGCAAGCGTGCCGACGCGGAACGGCACCCCTTCACTGAGATCAACCTGCATTGTGATGAGCGCCGCTTGCTCATCGACCACTAACTCAGGGAAGGGAACAAAATCGATATACCCGCGGCTGACGTAGAGTTTCCGCAATGCCTCGAAGCCATGCCGCGCATCGGCCGTACTGAACACATCACCATTGGACATGGAAAACGCACGCCGCAACTCCTGCGGCGCGAAAGCATGATCATTGGTGAACGAAATGTTCTTGAGGTGATAACGCTGTCCTTCGGAAACGTCGAAAGGCTACGTCGACGGTACCGGCCAGCTCGGTGCCGCTTATCACCGTCACCGACGGCTCGCTGACTGACGCCTTGTAGAACCCGCGACTCTGTATAGCCTCGCGCAGGGTGTCGTCGATCTTACTGAACGATGTGATGTCGTAGGATTTCTGAAGTTCGCCGATGATCTCCTGCTGCTCGGAGGGCGAAAGCTGGCTGATGCCGTTCAGCGTTACGTTGCGGACTAAGATCCGCTGCGACGCGGGCGCCGGAGATTGCGCCATCAACGCGACGACAAACAGAAACGGCAATGCGAACATGGCCTTTCGCAAGCAGCCCCCACGGCGATTCTGATACGGTACCACCGCTCCTCCCGAGCCGCACCAGCCCGTGACACAATGTTTACATCGGCCCTTCGCTCTTCGATGCGGAAACTCACCAGTCGCGCGCAGCAGTCGCCGTTAGCTGGGCGCCGCTTTCCCAAAACCCGCTGGAACTGCGATACTTAACCACTAAGCTGCGAGCCGTCCCCTTTCCTTGTAACGCAAGCATTTTTTTGGATAAACCGTCCGAGAGGGCGGCGGGAGATGGGCATTTCGGGGGATATGCGCTCGCGCCGACAGATTTCATGAGCGACTACTTAAAAGCCGTGCAGGAACGCGTCGTCATTTTTGACGGCGCGATGGGAACGTGTATCCAGGGCTATAACCTTCCGCTCGACGAGTTCTGGGGCAAGGATGGCTACAACGACGTCCTGGTGCTCAGCCGCCCGGATGTGGTGAAAGAGATTCATGCCGCGTATTTCGATGCGGGCGCCGATGTCGTCGAGACGAACACCTTCAGCTCGACCAGCATCGTTATGGCCGAGTACGACATGGCTGACCGCGTCTATGAAGTGAATAAGGTCGCGGCGCAACTGGCGCGTGAAGTCGCGTCCAGCTATAACGGCCGCAAGCGCTTCGTCGCCGGATCGATGGGCCCCACGACCAAGCTGCCCTCGCTCGGGCATATCCGCCTTGATGAGATGGCCGCTGCCTATGAAGAGCAGGCGATCGGGCTGATCGATGGCGGCGTCGACCTGCTCCTGCTCGAAACCTGCCAGGATATCCTGCAAGCCAAAGCCGGACTGGTCGGCATCTTCGACGCTCTGAAGAAAACAGGGAAGAACATACCCGTGCAGGTGCAGATCACCCTGGAAGCCACGGGCACGATGCTGCTGGGCACCGAAATCGGCGCGGCGCTGACGACGCTGGAGATGTTCGACGTCGCCGTGATCGGCATGAACTGCGCCACCGGCCCGAAGGAGATGAACGACGGAGTTCGCTACCTCGGTTTCAATTCCTCGCGACCTGTTTCTGTGCTGCCGAATGCCGGCCTGCCGCGCAATGAAGGCGGGCGCGCAGTCTACGACCTCAAGCCGCAGGAACTCGCCGACTACCACAAGACCTTCATCACCGAATACGGCGTGAACGTCGTCGGCGGATGCTGCGGTACGAATCCCGCGTTCATCAAGGCGGTCTACGATACCTGCGCCAATCTCACGCCGGTGAAGCGCGACGTGAAGCCGGTCGCCGCTGCCGCCAGCGCCTACTCCATGGTGCCGCTCGACCTCGATCCCAAGCCGCTCATCGTGGCCGAGGAGATGAACACCACCACGCGCGTCGAGCACTTCAAGAACATGGTCCGCTCGCAGGATTATGACGGCATCCTCACGCTGGCCAAAAAGCTGGTGAACGAAGGCTCGCACATGCTCGACCTGTGCTGCGCCATTGTGGGCGAGGATGAGAAGGGCTACATCTCGAATATTCTCGAGAAGATCGCCACGCGCGTGCCCGCGCCCATCACCATCGACTCCACGGAAGCCGACGTGATCGAAGAGGCGCTGAAGCGCATCCCCGGCAAGGCCATCATCAACTCCATCAATCTGGAAGACGGCGAGAAGCGCACCTCCAAAGTTCTGCCGATGGCCAAGCGCTACGGTGCCGCCGTCATCGCGCTCACTATCGACGAAGACGGCATGGCGCTGACCTGGCAGAAAAAGCTGGCGATCGCCAAGCGCATCTACGATCTGGCCGTGAACAAGTACGGCATACGCCCGCAGGACATCATCTTCGACGCCTTGACGCTGCCCATCTCGACCGGTCAGGAAGACTATCGCACCGCCGGTATCGAGACGCTGAAGGCCGTCAAGGCCATCAAGCAGGAGCTGCCCGAGGTGAAGACCATCCTCGGTGTCAGCAACATCTCCTTCGGCCTCAACGTCTACTCGCGGCGCGTCCTGAACAGCGTCTTCATGCATGAGGCGGTCGACCATGGCCTTGATATGGCCATTGTTAACTACAGTAAAATCTATCCGTTGTACAAGATTCCTGAAGCGGAAGTTGATCTTGCGCGCAAGCTGATTTTCTACGACCAGTCCAACGGCGATCCGCTGCAGGTCTACATGAACCACTTCGCCGGGACGAAGGGCAAGGAAGAGAAGACGACCGCTCACGTCGACACGCTCTCGGTGGAAGACAAGCTGAAGTGGGCGATCATCAACGGCGAAAAATCGGTTGGCGACGGCGCCAGCAAGAAGTCGCTCGACGAAATTCTGGAACAGGCGCTGGTCAACTACTCGCCGCTTGAGGTCATCAACAACATCCTGCTCGACGGCATGCGGACGGTCGGCGACCTCTTCGGCGCGCGCAAAATGCAGCTGCCGTCCGTGCTCGATTCGGCCGGAGTGATGAAGGCCGCAGTCGCCTATCTCGAGCCCAAGATGGAGAAGAAAGAAGGTTCGCAGAAGGGCACCATCGTCCTCGCGACGGTCAAGGGCGACGTCCACGACATCGGCAAAAACCTGGTGGACATCATCCTGAGCAACAACGGATACAAGGTGGTGAACCTCGGCATCAAGCAGCCCTCGGACGCGATCATCAAGGCCGCGCAGGAACAGAAGGCCGATGCGATCGGCCTCAGCGGGCTGCTGGTGAAGTCGACGCTGGAGATGAAGTACGTGGTGCAGGACCTGCACCACCAGAAGCTCGACTTCCCGGTCATCTGCGGGGGGGCGGCACTGACGCGCAAGTATGTCGAAGACGATTTGCGGCGTGAGTATGCCGGCGGCATCTTTTATGCGGATGACGCCTTCGCCGGACTGCACCTGATGGAAGACCTCTCGTCGCTGAATGGCGCGCGCGAAAAGCGCATTGAGGAAGGGAAGGTCGTGAAGGAGTTCGCGCGGGCGGCCGCGGCCGGCGTTCTGGAGGGCGAAGCCGCGACGACGCCGAACATTGAAATCCCCGCGCCGCCGAACATTCCCTACCCGCCGTTCTGGGGCACTCGCGTGCTCAAGCCGGCCGACTTCGATCTGCGCGAGATCTTTTCGTACATCAACGAGACAGCGCTCTTCAAGAACCAGTGGCAGCTCAAGACCGCTTCGCAGGAAGATTACGGCCGCCTGGTCGAAACCAAGTATCGTCCCATTTTGAAAGACCTGGAAGAGGAAGTAATGGGCGCCGGCTGGTTCGAGCCGAAGGTGGTCTATGGCTACTTCGGCGCGCAGGGGGACGGCAACGACGTGGTCGTCTACAACTTGCCCCAAGGCTGGAAGCAGGGCGATCCGGTTCCGCAGGAGGCGCTGCGATTCAACTTCCCGCGTCAGCGCGAAGGCCGCCGCCTCTGTATCTCCGACTTCTTCCTGCCGAAGTCGAGCGGCAAGATGGACGTTCTCGGCATGTCGTGCGTCACGATCGGCGACCAAGCCTCACGCGAGACGCAGAAGCTCTTCGAGGGCGGCGAGTATACCAAGTACCTCTATCTGCACGGCCTGAGCGTGGAGACCGCAGAGGCGCTGGCCGAGCTTTCGCACAAGCGTATTCGCGAAGAGCTAGGCATTGCTGCGAATGACTCTCCGCACACCCGCGACCTGTTCCATCAGAAGTATCGCGGGTCGCGCTACTCCTTCGGGTACCCCGCGTGTCCGAACCTAGAGGACCAGACTAAGCTGTTCGCGCTGCTGCATCCCGACGAGACCATCGGTGTGCATCTGACGACCGGCTTTCTGCTGGAGCCGGAGCAGAGCACCTCGGCGATCATCGTGCATCATCCGGCAGCGAAGTACTTCGTCGTGTAGGACGAGGCGGCTGAATCAACTGAAGTATCCCCGGAGGATACCGAAGCCTCGTCGCAGATACACCATGGCTTCGGAGAGATCAAGCCTAAGAAGGCTCGCAGCAGCCCCGCCCCATGCGCGGGTCACCACCGCGAGCAGCCGTGACGCCTTGCAGCCGTGCATGCGAAGAACGCGCCCGCTACCGACTGAGTAAGGGTAATTCGATCTCCGAAGCCGCTCCGGCGTCCTGAGGTTGTCGTGAAATACCTTGATTGACGGCTCAAACCACATGTTGAAACCGGCATGCATTGCGCGCAGGAAGAAGTCGGTCTCCTCGCCCGACTGATACTTCGTATCACAACCAACCCCTAGCTCTTCGTTCAACAGCCCAACCGTATCGAGCACTTTGCGCCGCACAAAAACCATGGATGACTGCGCGATCCACACGCTGCGCTCGGGAAACAATCCCACCGGCTGATCGGTGCAGAAGCCCGCTGTGGGCGGATTCCGCGGCACCATCGGTTCGCCGCTTGGATTGCATTCCAGGATACAAAGCATGTCGATGTCAGGATGGGAGTCAAACCACTGCACCACAGTCGCCAGCAGATCGGCAGGATACCAGCAGTCGTCGTCGGGGATGGCGACAATGTCGCCCTGCACGGCGCGAAATCCGATGTTCCTGCCTCGCGACGCGCCGCGCTGATCGGAGTGAAAGTACCGCTGCCGAAACGAATGCCGTTTGAGCAGTTCGGGTACTTCCTGTCCTGGGTTCTGGTCAACCATCAGCAGCTCGAAATCTCTATAGGTCTGAGCACCGAGATGCACCAGGAACCTGTCGACCTCTTTCATTCGGTTCCGGGTGGTAACAATCACAGAGATCATAGAAAGGTGGCTTGGACTGCCGCACCGCGTGCCCTTTGACTTGCAAACCTAAGGTGACGATGCGAGGGGAAACCGGAGGATAACATTCCGTGTCGGTCGAGTCTACGCGCGAGAGGCCTGTACAAAAGCAATGCAAAGAGCATCCAATCCTGCATGGCTACTCGCAAGCAGAGAACGTCTCCCAAGGCAGCGGCCGACAAAGTTGTCGACGGAGCCATTGCAGCCGAGGAACTGAAGCAGGAGTTTCCGCGAATCGCATTACCGATCCGGCCGCCGTATCCGCCGATGGAGGCGAAGCTGGTCGACGACATCCCGCGTGGTGACAACTGGCAATATGAGCCCAAGTGGGACGGCTTCCGCTGCGTGGCTTTTCGCCAAGGCGATCAGGTACTGCTGCAATCAAAAGCCGGTCAGCCGCTCGGCCGGTATTTCCCCGAACTCGTCGCCGCGCTGGAGAAGCTCAAGGCGAAGCAGTTCGTGCTGGACGGCGAAATCGTAATCCTGCGCGACGGACATCTATCGTTCGACGACCTGTTGCTGCGCATTCATCCTGCTGCCACCCGGATTCAGAAGCTATCGAAGGAAACGCCGGTAACCTACCTGGTGTTCGACCTGCTGGTCGACGAAGAGGCTAACTCGCTGGTCGAAGAGCCATTGAGCGTGCGGCGCAAGAAGCTCGAGCAATTCATGAAGAAGCTCGGCAACCAGGAGTCGATCCGGCTGTCGCCGGCCACGCGTGACTACGACGACGCGCAGCGCTGGATGAAAGAACTGGCGGCCAGCGGGTTCGACGGTGTCGTCGCCAAAGAGCTGGATTGCGCCTATGCCTCGGGCGAGCGCTCGGCCATGCGCAAGATTAAACGCATTCGGACGGCTGACTGCGTTGTAGGCGGATTTCGCTACGCCAGCAAGGGCGGGGAAGTAGGCTCGCTGCTGCTCGGACTGTATGACGAAGACGGCAAGCTAAACCACGTCGGCTTCAGTTCCAGCTTCAGCGCTCCCGAACGGAAGAAGCTGAAAAGCGCGCTTAAGCCGTATATGGGTGGCTCGGGTTTCAGCGGACATGCGCCCGGCGGCCCCAGCCGCTGGAGTACCGAGCGCACCGGCGAATGGGAGAGGCTCGATCCCAAGCTGGTCTGCGAAGTCCGCTACGATCATTTTTCCGGCGGACGTTTTCGTCACGGCACAAAGTTCCTGCGCTGGCGTCCGGAGAAGGATCCGCGCAGCTGCACCTATGAACAGTTGGACACGGGCAAGAAGAGCGGCGCTCTGAAGAAGTTTTTAGCCGCCTAAATTTGGAATTGTCATCCTGAGGAGGGTTTCAGCCCGACGTGAGGATCGGTTCCTTGCACGCGCTGACACTCTTCCGCTGTCGGCAAACCGCAGGATCTTCGACTCCGACGGAAGAATCAGTCGCTTGCGCTCACGACGCTGCCTACAAAGGTGTGTTCACTGCGGGCCATTCGATTCCGTCTGCTCCGGTTGCCGCTGCTGCGCCGCCAGCGATAGATACTTCTGCTGGTTCGCGTAGTCCCCGAGCTGGTTGTAGGCGAAGCTGATGTTGGCGAAGGCGTTAGTCCTGATCGCCGCCATGCTTTCAGGAACTTTGTCGGTCAGTTCAATGACCTTCTGCAGGTGTTCGATCGCCTCTCGCGGATGCCCGTGCGCCTCCTCGTAGATTCCGATGTGAAGCTGGGGGAAAGGAAATTCCGGGTCCATTGCTGCGGCTGCCCGGAAATGCGCGATCGCAGCATCGCGATCATTTTTGCGCAGAAGGTTTTCGCCGATCATGTTCTCGGCCATCGCATTGTTTTTCACCGCCTCGGCGCTGTGCGTCCATAGGGCAATGTCGTCGGTCCAATAACCCACTTGCCGTCGAGTGGCGAAACTCAAGCAGACGAGAATCACGATCGTGGCAGCAGCCGCAGAAGCTTTCCAGAAGCTGCTGCTCTCGGCCAAACCCGCCACGCCCCAACAAATCGCGATGAACAATCCAACATAAGGCAGATATCCATAGCGATCGGCCATCGAGTGATTGCCCACTTGCACCAGTTCGATCATCGGAACCAGCGTGCCCAGAAACCACAGCCAGCCAACAGCGAGATAACGTTGGCGGCGCGCGGCAATTGCTATCGCTGTGATGAGCAGCAAAAGCAATAGCGAGCCAACAATCTGCATCGCGGGTGGCGCGCCGTGCGCATGAGGATAGAAGAACGACAGATTCTGCGGCCACAACGCATGCCAGAGATAGCGCACATAGCCGACAATCGATCCACCCAGGCGCACCGAGAACGGATATTGGTTCAGCCCGCGCAGCGTGCCATTCGCCCACTGGGCCTTCATCGTCATGTAGGCGCTGCCGGCCGAGAGCAGCAACAGCGGTACTTTCTCCAGGACCAGCCACGAAAATCGCTTCGCTGGAGCAGCGTACCCGGGCATCTCGCCCGCGAAGGAGGAATCGCCGGAAGCGAACATCCTGCCCAGCGGCCAGTAGTCCCACAGCAGCAGAACGCAAGGCAAGGTGATGGACTGCGGCTTCGACATCATGGCCAGCGCGCACAAGACCGCCACCAGCACATACCGCAGCACCTCGGGCCGACGCGCATACCAGCGATAGGCGATCAGCGTGAGCAGGAAGAAGCTCATGCTGAGCACGGTCTTGCGCTCGGCTACCCACGCGACGGCTTCTACGTTGACAGGATGCAGCGCGAAGATTGCGGCTGCGGCGAAGCTGCGCCCGACGTACCCAGTGGCCTCCGATAGCAGCCAGAAGAGCAGCAGTGCGTTGAGGGTGTGAATCAGCAGGCTGGTTTCGTGATGGCGACCGGGATCAAGCCCATAGAAGTAGATGTCGAGCGCGTGCGACAGCCATGTCACCGGGTCCCAGTTGGAGTAGTGAAAGGTGGTGAACGACCACTTCACCGTGTCCCAGTTCAGTTGCTGGATGTGAAAGTTGTTGACCACATAACCGTAGTCATCGATGTTGATGAACGGATGTTGCTTGACCGGCGCGTAGACGGCGAGGGTGACCGCCACAATCACGAATGCAAAGATGGCACGCTGGATTGCAGGCGAGAGCAAAGGGCCGGGGCGGTGCCCAGTGGGCTGGCTGGTCATCTTTTCGAAGATATCATCGCCAACACTCCATGTGGCTGAGGAGCGCCGTTGTTGGCAACACACACCTCGATCTCGACAGATCGTCTTGCTGCCCAGGTTTGAGTTTCGTTGCCGGCGAAACCAAGATGACCGCGACATCGCATGGAGGTCTTCGGATTCATCACGTCAAAATACAAAAGCCAAGCGCGTATCCTACGCTTGGCTTGCTGATCAAATTATTTGCTACCCGTTCTACGCTGCTGCCGCGGCACGGCTGCGGCTGAGCACCACGTAGCGCTCGGACGCCATCAGGATCCCACGCAAGTCTTCGCAGTGGCAGCAATCCACTGCGCCCATTGCGAGGGCCTCTGACCACATGCGGTCGTCGGCCAGTCGATGAATACAGACGAAGGCGGTAGCCGGATAATCGTGACAGAGCTCTTTCAGTTCGCTGAGTTCGATCAATTCGAGATCGACGACGGCAAAGGGAGCGCGTAACCGTCCGACGGCGGACCGCAGCCCCTGAACAGAATCGGTGACAACGAGGTTGCGGAATTCCTTGCGAAGCGACTCGCCCAGACGCTGCGTGGACGCAGTGTCGTGATGAGCGAGAACAGCGTTGATAGGTCGCATGGCATGCTCCTCAGGTAAAGATGGAGGATGACGGCTGCCATCCATTCGAAGTCTGGCTGACGTATTCCGCGCCGAACGACGCGGCAAGCTAAATCTGGAAGACACTGTGGCGTTTACTTCGTTTCGCCGGATAATGTTGCCGATTCGAAGGCTTCGGGTTGCAGTTTTCCGTTGCGCTTCAGAAGAATCTCAACCTTGCCTTCAGCTTCTTCCAGTTCTTTTCGGCAGGAACCGGAAAGCTTCATGCCCTCGTCAAAGAGTTCCAGCGCCCGATCGAGAGAGACATCACCTTTTTCCAGCTCTCCTACAATCTTTTCCAGCCGATCCAGGCACTCCTCAAACTTGGGCAAATCGAAACTCCTTGACTCAAATTGTAGTGCAAATTGGAACGAATGAAAGTGAAAATTCGAACCGAAGGGACCAGGAGATAGGGGCCATAGACTAGCGATGCGGAGCGGCTTCCCATTTTGTTGTGTGCCGCTGAGAGCTGAGGAACGGAGCGGATTTGGACCAAACGCTTGCGCCGGCGCCAGCTCGATTTCCTAGCCCCGAATCCCTGGCCCTGCTCTTACACCACCGCGGTCTTGCTAGACCCACCCAGCGCCTCCAGCACGTCCACCGCGCAGGAGTACCGGCCGAAGGGTGCGCTGATCTGCGCGCCCTGCACCATGTCCTTCACCGCCGCCAGCATGTCGCGAGCTATCGACACTCCTTCGGCGCGAGCTGCATCGGCCGTAGTGGCCTTCGCCATGCGCGCAAAGATCTCGTCGGGGATCGACACCCGCAGCTCGTTCTTCATGAACTCGGCATTTCGGGTCGATGTCAGCGGCCAGATACCGGCCACAATCGGAACCTTGCAGTGCTCAATCCGTTTCATGAACTCTTCCAGCAGGCGAATATCGAAAACCGGCTGCGTAACCGCCAACTCTGCGCCGGCTTCCACCTTGTACTCGAAGCGGCGAATCTCCTCGTCGATATTGGGGCTGCCCGGATTCGCACCCACGGCAATGACAAACGCTGTCGAGTTGCCGGTTGGATTGCCGCCGATATCCAGCCCGCGATTCAGGTTGCGGACAATATTCACCAGGCCGATCGAGTCGACGTCGAAGACCGCTGTCGCGTCCGGATAGTCGCCCATCTTCGGCGGGTCACCGGTGATGCAGATCAGGTTGCGAATGCCGATCGCGCTGGCGCCCAGCAGGTCCGACTGTATGCCCAGCACGTTGCGGTCGCGGCAGGTGTAGTGCAGGATCGGCTCGATGCCGACGGACTGCTTCACCAGTACGCACAGGGCCTGGTTGCTCATGCGCGCCGACGCCCGCGGGCTGTCGGGAATATTTACCGCATCGACCCCAACCGACTTCAGGAACTTCGCTCCCTCCAACTCGCGCTTGGAGTCGATGCCGCGCGGCGGAACGACCTCAACCATGGTCACGAATTCACCGGAGGCAATCTTGCGGCCCAGTTCCGAGCGCTCGGCCAGTGGCGGCGGTTCGACAGGCTTCGCCTCGGTAGTCTTCGTTACCTTGTATGGCGAAATGCGGGCAGCGCCCACCTTCAGGAAATGCTTCATCACGTGCGTGTGCTCGGGCGTAGTGCCACAGCACCCGCCAATCAGCCTCACTCCGATGTTGACGAAGCTTTCCATGAAGTTCGCCATGTACTCCGGCGAACAGAGATAGATGTTGCGGCCCTCTACTGAGCGGGGAGTGCCGGCATTCGGCTGGGCTGCGAGCGGGGCCGAGGTAACGGCGCGCACGCGTTCCAGCGCATCCAGCATCGCTACCGGGCCGACACTACAGTTACAGCCGATAACCTCCGCTCCCCAGGACTCAAGTTGCGGACCGTAATGTTCGGGGCTGGAGCCGTCGAGGCAATTGCCATCCTCATCGATCGTTACCTGGGCGACGACCGGCAGGTCGGGATTTACCTCGCGAGCGGCGAGGATTGCCTGGTGCAACTCTTCGAGGTAGCCGAAGGTCTCCAGAATGAGCAGATCAACGCCTTCTTCGTTCAGGGCAGCGATCTGCTGTCGAAAGGCCTCGCGGGCCTCCGACAGGGCAATCTTGCCCAGAGGCTCAATGCGGACCCCCAGCGGCCCTACGGCGCCCGCCACCAGAGCGTCAAAGCTCTTAGCGGCCTCGCGGGCAAGGCGTGCGCCCTGACGATTGATGTCAACCAGCTTATCCACACACCCGTGCCTGGACAGGCGAAACGAATTGGCGCCGAAGGTGTTTGTTTCTATGACCTCCGCCCCGGCCTTCAGGTAATCCTGGTGAATGCCGCGGATGAGATCGGGCGCCGAGAGATTTAATTCGTCATAGCAACGATTGATGAAGATGCCCTTGGAATACAGCAGGGTACCCATGGCGCCATCACATAAAACAGCGCCCTTCTGCAACCGGGATAGAAATCCTGTTGACATAATGTTCTTGTATTCAGTGTGGTACGACGGCTTGTTGCAACTTTACACCCAAAGCCGCACGCTGCACCATTCCGCTGCCCCCTGTGCACACGTGCGACAAAAGTTGGTTCGGTACTCTGTTATAATTCAACGGTCTACAGCATCCATGGCAACTTATATTGCAGTTTCCGGCGATCAAACCAAGCGGATCGTCGTCCTTGTTCCGGCTATTCTAACCATCCTGACCCTGGTGGCCTGCGGCGGCAGTGGTACGTCCAATACGCCTACCAGCGGCGCTAAAAACCGCGCCTTCATCAGCAATAGTTATTCGGGGAACCTGCAGATCGTCGACACCCAGAACGACACCGCTCCCATGACGGCCCAGACCGTGAACAGCTCCGGACAGGTCGTTCCCGGACAGCCGGTCACGATCAGCGTGTCCACCGACGTGACGTTTGAAGTCGAGAGCCCCGACGCTACGACCACCATGGTTTACGATCCATCGGCCCTTGACCTGTGGTTCGTCACCAATTCCTCGGAAACCGCGTCCGGCGACATTGCAATTACCAATGGGGCTAGCATGGCGATCTTCTCGCCCGACAGCACAACCGTTTACGTGCCTGAGCCTAACCTGAACATCAGCGGCTGGAGCAAGTTGGGCGGAGTTGAAGTTCTGAACCGCACGGCTGCCGATGTCTCGACCCGGTACCAGGTGCCTTCAGCACGCTACGTCGCGATCAGCCCGAGTGGCAACACCTTGTTCGTGTTCGCGGATAACTCGGACTCGGTGTTTCTGATTAACGTCACCGCCACGTCGCCCACGGTCACCGAGGTTCCCGGGTTCGCGCGGCCGGTCAATGCGTTCTTCAGCAGCGATGGCAACACCGCCTACATTATCAACTGCGGTCCCGAATGCGGTTCCAGCAATCCGGCGTCGGTGGCCGCGTTCGACATTGCCTCCCAGACCATCAGCTCGACGGTCCCGGTTGGCGGCGCCAGCGTTGGCTACCTGAACGGTACGACCTTGTATGTTGCCGGCAGCCCAGTTCCTCCGGGCACCACATCGACGTACGATGCCGTCAATGTCAGCAACATGACCCGGGTCACGACGAACTCGGTCGCAATCGGCGATGGCTTCCACACGACGATGGCACTGGCGTCGAACAATAAGCTCTACATTGGCGCCAACAGTTGCAGCAACACCACGACCGGCTGCCTGTCGGTCGTCGATGTCAGCAGCAATACCGCCGACACGTCGCTCCCGCCGCGCGGAGCCATCACCAGCCTGCTTGCTATCAAAAATCGTAACGTGATGTACGCGATCGAGGGCGGGTATCTCCACATCTACGACACGGAAACCGACCAGCTACAGCAAACACAGATCATCTTCACCGGCGCGCTGTACGGCATTGTGCAGGTCGATCAGTAGAGCAAGCTTGTTAAGCGTTTGAAGAGGGAGGCGCACTGTGGCCTCCCTTTTTCATTGCGACGCTGACGTCATAATGCTGCGTGTCGTTGGAGCACTGCCGCGATTAGCCAGCGAAATGCACGGCTCGAGAAAAGAGAGCGCCGCAGGCGCGTGGCATGACAGCCCAGCATGGAGCGAAGCGGAATACTGGGTAAGGTAGAGCAATGGTCCGCGTCCCCATGTACGACAGCTCTCACTGCGGCTGGAGCGTCAGATGGTGCGCCCCCGCCCGCTGCACGGCCTCGGTCGTGAATGGCAACGGAAACGTGGTGCCGTTGTAATACGCATTCCACTGGTCGTTGTAATGCTCGTCAAAAATATTCCCCGACTGCCCGTTCACAATATCGAGAGTGGACTGGTCGAGATTGGCGAAGTCCACGGTCAGCCGCTCCGATGGCGCAAACTCCTTGGCGACCTGCTTAATCGTGTTCTCATCACCCGACCACGGCTGGCTTCCCGTCCCCGCGCCTTTCTTCAGGATGGGGAAGTGGCTCCAGAATGGGTGCTTCAGATCAATGCGATGCACGCGTCCCCACTTCCAGTACGACAGCACGTGGGTAGCGCTGGGATCGGACACGGCGGACTCCACTGCTGAGGTCAGAAGCTGGTCGTAGTTCGCGAATCCGCCGGGCAGCCAGCGCTCCGGCTGGTGCGTCAGCACGTCCTCGAGCCATACCGTATCCAGAAACCAGCGATACTGCGTCCACTCCTCGCCCAGCTTGGCGCGGAGCAGCATCTCTTTCAACTTCTCGCGCGAATAGTACGCAATGGTTGCAGCGGCTGAGTCTACGCCCATGCTGCCGTCCCAGTTGCGCATGATCTCCGCCGCCTCTTTCGCGCGCTTCGATGCCTTGGGGGTGTGATCGATCGAATAAACGAAACGTTCGGCGCAGAAGCGATCGAACGGCGAGACGACATCGGTCTGGATGGCCAGCATGTCGGCGGGCGTGAATTTCTTGGGCTCGCTCAGCAGCTTGTAGAGCCGCTGCGTGCGGTACGGCGACATCCATTCAATGCTGAGCTGGTACGGATAATCGTCTGGCGTCACCCGGCCATTTGCCGTAGCGAGGATACCGGACGGTGGATCATAGATGCTGGGCAGCTTGTCGTAGGGAACGTAGCCGGTCCACTCATGCGAATCGTCGTCGCCCGGCTCTGGTACCGAGCCGTCGCCGCTGGCGCGAATCGGGATCAGCCCGGTCGCCTGGTAACCGATGTGGCCATCGACATCGGCATAGACGACATTCTGTGCCGGCGCGCCAAACTGCGAAAACGCCGCCTGGAATTGCTGCCAGTTCTGCGCTGAATTAATTGCAAAGAAGGGAACACGCCCGGTCTGCGGATCGAGTGCGGTCCACTTCAGCGCCAGCTTGCGGGTCTCCCCCGGCACCAGCTCGCTGATGATCGGCCCGTGGCGCGTCGTGACCACATCCAGCGTGATTTCCGACTTGCCCTTAACCCGGATGATCTCACGCCGGTGCTGTGGCTGCACCCACCCTTGCGGCGTCAGGTATTGTCCTTGATCGTTGAACTTTTCGACATAAACGTCTTCGACATTGGGTCCCAGGTTCGTGAAGCCCCACGCAATCCGCCGGTTGTGCCCCACAATGACGTACGGCACGCCGGGAAGCGTGACCCCGGCCACGTCGAAGTCGCCTGCGGACAGATGCGCCTCGTACCAGATGTTGGGAATCTGCAATTCGAGATGCATGTCGTTCGAGAGCAGCGGCTTGCCCGAAGCTGTGTGAGCCCCTGACAGCACCCAGTTGTTCGAGCCCGGACGAAGCGTCGCCTCTCCATAAACCGGCTCGTCATCAGCGGCGCTCCGCAAGCTGGACAGAAAAGCCTGCGATGCTGCAGGGAGAACTGGCTCTTGCGTTGATGCAGCCAGCCTTGACGAAACCTCGGATTCACGGCGTTTATCTGCCTTCACCGTGTGGAAGCGTTGGCCTTCTGGCCAGCGTGCGCTCTCGGCCAGAGCCCCGGCCCCTCCAAGACTGCTCCGGCCCTGCGGTTGCTCCTCTTCATTTTCGTCCGGAGGCAACTCTCCCGGCGCGTCATTCTCAATCGATGTCGGCGGAATTGGCGGATGGTCGCGCCACGACTTATTCACGAACAAATCCGCCGTCAGCTCAGGTCCCAGCTTCGCCAGGATTTTCTCTTTCTCCAGCTTGTGCTTATACGCCCAATGATTCAGGAACTCGGTCATCGAGAGCCCGACCAGTAGCGAATCCTGCACCGTCCACACGTGCGGAGCGTAGCCAAGAAAGCGGAACTCCATGGGCAGCGTCTTCCGATGCTGCTCGATATAGGCGTTTACGCCCGCCGCATAGGCCTCAAACTGCGCCCGCGTCTGCGCGTCCATCTGCGCTGCCGCTTGTTGCGCAACCTGATTCAAGCCAAGAATGCGGTTTTCGCGATCGTACTTGACGTACTCCGGCCCGAGAATCACCGACAGGTCGCCCGAGGTATACCGGCGCAGCATGTCCATCTGCCATAGACGATCTTGTGCGGTGACGTATCCCTGCGCGAAGAACAGGTCTGGAATGTTGGCGGCGGAAATATTGGGCACACCCAGAGAATCGTAAGTGACGTTCACCGGCGCCGAAAGCCCGGAGAGCTTTACCGTGCCGTCTCGCTGCGCCTGGGAATTCTTGACCGCGCGATAAAACCAGAAGTCGAAGCCAAGAAACGCCAGCAAAAGCACGACCAGCGTGAGGATGACGAGGCGAAGCCAAAAGCCGGTTCTGGAACGGCGAACAGCGGGAGCAGTTACGTGCATGAGGAAAGTTGATTATACGTCCGCTCGCACAATGAGGAATCTTGCTCCCGCCGCCCTCACTATGCCTAGCTCGCCCTGCGCCAGCGCTCCTCGCGGACATCCAGTCCCGACTCCCAGTCGGTGAGATCAACAACTCCGACTTCATTCAGAGCCTGCAGGTGGAACGGGAGCGCCTCGCCCTTATGCCCGAATCCGAGCAGCCACGGCAATCCGGCAGCACTCGCAGCCTGGATCAAGTCGATTTTGCCGTGAGTCTCGAACGGAATTTTCTTTACGATACCGCCCGGATAGTCGGTGAACAACGACAGCCCGAGTACCTCGGCAGCGTTGATGATCGCCACCGCTGCGGCGCGGCGGTTCTTGCCCCAGAAGTAAGCAGCCAGTCCGACGAAATACGCGGTCGTCGCGTAGTCCAGAACGGCATGGGTTTTCTGGTCGATGATCCTGGTACGGCGATTGGAGTAGAGAAGGAAGTCGAGTATCTGATTCACGAAGATTCTCCTATCGCGAAACAGATGCTTCCCGCCCGTGACCGGGATGGCGCGACATCGCGTCGTCGAAGGGAAATAAGCCGGCGACTCAGGCAGCGTTTCAATTGTCAGAATTGTCATCCCGACCGGAGGCCCGCGCTCTTGCGCGCCGGAGCTGAGGGACCTGAGCTTCGCCACAGCGGAAGAATGTCCCGCTTCACACCTGCTTGCGCAACTCGCGCCGCAGAATCTTTCCTGACGCCGTCCGCGGCAGCGCTGCGACGAAATAAATCTCTCGCGGCATCTTGTAGCGCGTCAGCCGCTCCGCGACGAACGCCTGCAAGCTCTCGATCATCTGCTGGCTCGAAATCTCGCCCTCGCGCAGCACCACAAATGCGCACGGAATTTCCTCGCCAGCTTCATCGGTCTTGGACACCACGCCGCAATCGCGCACCGCCGGATGCTCCAGCATCACGCTCTCAACCTCCGCCGGCGCAATCGAGAAGCCCTTGTATTTGATCATCTCCTTGCGCCGGTCGACGACGTAGTACAAGCCCTTCTCATCCACGCGAACAATGTCTCCGCTCCAGTACCATCCATCGCGCAACACGGCGCCGGTGGCGTCGGGCGACTTCCAGTAGCCCTGCATGAACTGAGGCCCACGCATTACCAGCTCGCCCATCTCTCCCGCAGCCACATCATTTCCCTCCGCATCCACCACGCGGCACTCTGTCTGCGCCACGGGAGCCCCGATGGAGCTCGGCTGATAAAGCTCCGGCGTGAGGAATCCGATATGCGTTACCGGCGACGCCTCGGTCATGCCGTAACCCTGCCGTATTGGTACGCCGGTGCTCTCGGTGAAGCGGCGCGCCAGCTCCGGCGCCAGCGGCGCCGCGCCCGACTTCACCCAACGCATCGTGTGGTTTTGCGGAAACTTACCCTGCTCGGCAGCCTGACAGTAGGCCAGTAACGCCGGCGGCACGGCAAGCGTCACCGTCACCCCGTCTTCCACCATCAACTCCATGGAGCGCGCGCAATCGAATCGCGGCAGCAGTACGAGCGTCAGGCCCGTCATCAATCCCAGGTTCAAACCAAGTGTCAGTCCGTAGATGTGATACAGCGGCAGGAAGCACAGCACCACGTCGTCAGCAGACAGCGCGCCGCACTCTCCCGGCGTCAGCGTCTGGTAAACGTTCGCCACCAGGTTGTAATGTGTCAGCATCACCCCTTTGGGTAACCCGGTTGTGCCGCTGGAGAAGGGAAGCGCTGCCAGCGTCACTTTCGGATCGGTCGCGGGACCCGGCAGCTCGATACCGCCTGTGGCTTCAAACAGAGTCTCGAACGGCTCTGACCCACTCGGTCCCGGCGCGCGTACCGTATACACCTTGCGCAACGAAGGCAGCCCGCTCAGATCGATGCCCTGTAACAACGAGCCGTCAGTCACCAGCGCCACAGCGTCGGAACTTTCCAGCTGATAGCGCACCTCGCGCTCGCGATAGGTTGGATTCAGCGTCGTCGGTATCGCTCCGGCCAGCGTGGCCGCATGATAAGCGACGCCGAACTCCCAGCAGTTCGGTAGGAAGATCGCGATGCGCTCGCCCGGTTGGATATCGGCCGCCACCATGCCCACCGCCGCCAGCGACACCATCTCGCCATAAGCGCCATAAGTGATACGGCGCGAGGGCTCACACGAGGCGTCGACGATGGCGACTTTGGAGTGGTTGCGCCGGCAGGAGTCGAGCACAACGTCATGCACAAACTTGCCCGTCGGATCGGCAAACAAGCGGGTACGCGGCAATGCGGCTGGCTCAGACATAGAACCGTGCGGCAAGAGTGTATCAGGTCAGGAAAGGCGAAGTGGCGTTGTGTGTAGCATACGTCCGTTTCGCGGCGCCGCAGCCCGCACGCAACACGTTTATCGCCATTGTTCCCGAAACGACAAGACATGAGAAGCTGCTATTGTCATTCCGAGCCAAGGGAGACCGCCGGCGGCACTACCGAAGTCGAAGGACCGCTACCTCCGGCAGGATCAAGCGGCGGCTTTTCACTAGCCACTATCTACTAATAATTGCTAACCACTGCCTTCAGATCCCTAACCCCGTAACCCTCCACCCGGCTCCATGTACTTTGTGCCGAATGTTCATCGTGATCAGCAACGCCGTCATGGCTTCCACGATCCGAGCATTCTCCAGCTTGCCGCCGTCGATCGCCCGCACCCCGGGAATCTTCATCGCCAGGTTCGAGGCCACCTGCCGTGCGCGCTCATCGTCGGTGCATACGATCACATCGCAATCGACATCGCCGTCGCCGTCCAGCACCGTCGCCGACAGGCTGTGGAATGCGCCGGCTACGACAACATTCTTGCCAACCATCTCCTGCGCCTGCTCGGCCGCCGAGCCCTGCCACACGCCGAGAACCCGCGTTGGACGCCCGCCCACGGCGGTCGCCAGCGGAACCGTGGCGTCGATCAGCACCGTGCCCTGGCGGAATGACGGCTTGAGTTGTTTGAGCAGTTCAGCCTGCCCGGCGTAGGGAACAGTCAGGACGACGGTGTCGCACATCTTCACTGCCACCGCATTCTCCACGCCCTCGACACTACCCAGCGCTCCGGCCTTGTCGGCAATCTGCGCGGCCGAGGTCTTCGCCCGCTCTCCGTCGCGCGAACCAATCACAACCGACTCGCCGGCGCGCGCCCAGCGTAGCGCCAGTCCCGATCCCTCCGGCCCCGTACCGCCAACAATTGCGATCATGCGTTTCCGCCAGCCGCGACCGGCTCAACCGCAGCGCCCGTCGCAGGATATGTGTACTGCGTATAAACCGTATTCCGCTGGGCAGGCACACGCCCCAGCTCGAGAATGCGCTCCTGGAACTCCGCCGCCGAAACGTACTGCCCGAAACTCGCACCGGCCAGCCGCGAGATGTTCTCCTCGAACAGCGTGCCGCCGTAATCGTCCGCACCCGCCAGCAGCGCCAGTTGCGACATCTCCCGCCCCAGCTTCACCCACGAAACCTGGATGTGGTTGATCGACCCGGCCAGCAGCAGTCGCGCCAGCGCGTGTACTTTCAGGTGCTCGCCGAGCGTCCCGCCGTCGCGCGCCAGGCCCTGGGCAAACAGCAGCGTGTTCTCATGAATGAAGCCCAAGGGTACAAACTCAGTAAAGCCACCGGTGCGCGACTGGATCTCGCGGAACAGCAGCATCTGGTTCACCCACTGCTCGGGCTTCTCGGAGTGCCCATACATCATCGTCGACGTGCTGCGGATGCCGCATTGGTGCGCCGTCTCGATGACCTCGCGCCATTGAGCCGAGCTCAGCTTGTTGCGCGAGAGCACGCGGCGCACGTCATCGTCCAGGATCTCAGCCGCCGTCCCGGGCAGCGTGTCCAGCCCGTTCTCTTTCAGCATCAGGAGGTATTCGCGGATCGGCATGCCGGTCAGCTCAACCCCGTAGATCATTTCCATCGGCGAGAAGGCGTGCGCGTGCATCTTCGGCGTGGCCGACTTCACAGCGCGCAGGATATCGCGATAGTAAAACGGTGGCAGGTTGCGCGGCAGCCCGCCCTGGATGCAGACTTCACTCGCGCCCCAACTCTCGGCCTCGCGGCATTTGTGCGCCATCTCGTCCAGCGACAGGAAGTATGCCGTCTCATCGCGAGGCCCGACACTGAAGGCGCAAAACTTGCACCCAACAAAGCAGACGTTGGTGAAATTGATGTTGCGGGTGATGACGTAGCTGATGACGTCGCCCACCATGCGCTGCCGCAGTTCGTTGGCCGCGACCACCATCCCGAAGAGGTCGTCGCCATCGGCATGCGCCAGCAGCACACATTCGTCGCGCGTGAGCACGCCGCCATCCTGCGACGTCAGAACCTTGTCGATCGCCGAGTGGACTGGAACCGAAACGCGCCGCTCGACGTCACTCCACGTCGTGCCTTGCAGTGTCTGCCGATTGCACCAACTGAGCCCTTGCATTGCGGAACCCTTTCAAAGCCTCACGTCACTTGGTCAGATATTTAAAATGGCTGTCATCCTGAGCGCAGCGTCCGCATGTCTTTTCGCTCCGCTGCATTTGCGGAGCGGCGGTCGCGGAGTCGAAGGACCTCTATAGCCACATGAATGCATCGCTCGTGATCAAGCAGCGCACCTTCACACGCGCCTCTACCGGAACAAATCTTTCTCCGCCGGACGCACCAACTGTCGCGCACTGCCGTTTCCCCGGCGATAAGCGTAACCCCGGATTATACAAGCCGGCACCCGCGAATCCTTGCCGCACACCAAACCTGCCACACACGCCAGCTCGTCGGCAACGGCCTCTTCCGTGGCATGCATTGTGTACCCGTAATCATCCGTGCGTCCTCGATAGTCGTGCGTGACCTTCATCCCCGCAACTCCGATCGCGACCTCGCACAGCCCTTCGCGCCACGCACGCCCGAAGCTGTCGGCGATGATGACGGGAACGTGCAGCCCGGTTCGCTTCTTCAACCGCCGATGAATGCGAGCTGCCGATTGATCCGGATCTTCCGGCAGCAACACGGCGGTCTTGCCGCCGTCGACATTCGAGACATCCACGCCGCTGTTGGCACAGACCAGCCCGTGCCCGGTCTCGGTGATCAGGATGTGCTTCTTGCGAACAATTCGCTTCGCCTGGCGCAGCGCAAGCTCTACAACGCGTGCGTCGAGATTGTTCTTCGCCGCGAACTGCCGCGCCGTCGCCGCCGGCTTCACCGAATCCAATTGCACTTTGCAATTTTCGGCCTTGGAAACGATCTTGTGCTTCACGATCAGGATGTCGCCTTCGTGAAATCGCAAGCCGCCCAGGGCCAGCGCGTCGATTACGAGATCAGCGACGGAATCGCCTTCGAAGACGTCGCGAATGCCGCGCACGGGAATTGCGCGAAGCTCGCCGGTAGGAAAAGAGGAAGGAGCCGCCGGGCGCTTGCTCACACCGCCGCTTCCCAGGCGGTTACTTCGCGGCCGATGTGCCAAGACCGCAGCAGGCGCTGCGCGTTCGTGTCACCCTCACGGCGCACGAGCATTTCCAGTTCGTGCGGGTTGTCGATGTCGAGTCCGATGCCCGTCATTTCCAGGATGATCAGTTCTTTGCCGGTGTTCTTCATGGCCTCGCAGTGGGGACGAAAGCTGTCATTCCCGAAGCGCAACGGAATGATCGACGCAGGCCGCCGCAGAATACAATTGCTGCCCCGACGATCATAGGCCGGCACAAACACTGCACCTTCTGCGGGAGCCGAATCGAGCACGCGATGCATTTCGTCGGCCGCTATTAAAGGGATGTCGGCGGGCACAACCATTGTCGCGTCGTAGCCCCTCTGCTCGGCCCATTGCGTGGCCATCTCTATCGCGGCGGTCTCGCTTTCGTTGCGCGTGTCTTCGATCACCAGGAAACCATGCTCAGCGGCAATCTCCTGCGCGCGCAAATCGCCGGTCACAATGGCCACGTCCATTCGCTCGCGCACACCGGCAGCCGCAGCCATCACATCGCGCAGCATGGCCTCGGCCAGTTGCGAACGTTGCCCGGCGTCCAGCGCCTCGGACAATCGCTGTTTGGCAGTCGCAAGACTCTTAAACGGAATCAGCAGAATCGCACGCATTCTCAAGCCCCAGCTCCCTGGGAAACAGAGCAGGCCTCGAGAACGAACGCCGCAAGCCTGCGTTTGTCGTCGATAGTGTGCATCATCGTGTTGGTAGCAGCAAAGCGGATTGCCGGGGCTGGTAATTTGTGGCTCGCGGATCGTTGCACATCCGTGCTTTGACTGAATGCTGATTTCTGAGCGCTGACTGCGAGGTCGACTTCATCGACTACCAGCACATCCAGCAAATCCTCGTACGCCTTTGCCACGCCTTCCACGCTGCTCGCCCACCCCATCATCTGCATCAACTGACCGGCCGGCCCTGATACCGCCGCACCACCAACAATCGGGCTTACCGCCGCAATCTGCGCCGGAGTCGTCCGCAGCGCCTCGCGAATTCCGGGCACAGCAAGCATCGGCCCGATACTCGTCACTGGATTGCTCGGCGCGAAAATCACCGCCTCCGCTTTTTGTATCGCCTCGATCACTCCCGGCGCTGGTCGCGCCTGAGCAGCGCCTTCAAACCGCACCGCTTGCACTTCAACTGCATGTCGCTCGCGCACGAAATATTCCTGAAACGTCAGGGTGCCCTTCGCCGTGTCGAGCATGGTCGACACCCGCTCATCCGACATCGGCAGCACTCGCGCGCCAATACCGAATCTCGTCGCCAGCTCTCGCGTCGCTTCCGTCAACGTCTTTCCTGCGCGCAACAGCGCAGTGCGCGTCAGGTGCGTCGCCAAATCCAGATCGCCCAGGCTGAACCATCCCGGCTGACCAAGCTGCTGCATGCGTTCCAGGCAGCGAAAGCTATCGCCATCGACGCCCCATCCGCGATCTTTGCTCAGCAGATCGGCAAGCCCGTACAGCACGGAATCGATGTCGGGCGAAACGTGCAATCCCCACCATTCGATGTCGTCGCCCGTGTTGACGATAACCGTTAGCTCCTCGGACGCAACGATCCGCTGCAGCCCCTGCACCAGCTTCGTTCCGCCCGTACCGCCTGTGAACACCGTGATCAAAAGTCGATTACCTCTCGTTGGTCATCCGGCTCGATATCCGCGACCGAATTACCTTTTTCATTCTGAACGCACTGCCTTCTAAGTTGGTTGTGGCGAAGTGAGCCGAAGGCGAACGAAGTCGAAGGACCCCTATCCGCGGAAGGCTGCCTGCGCAGGCACTCCGCTCGCATCGGAACACATCTCCCGCAACCTCTCTCCCAACCCTCCACCCCGTACCGCCACCCGCTCCACATACTCCGGATACACCGGCAGCCGCTGCACCAGCTTCTGTCCCGCCGCTTCCGTCCGGCGCTGCAAGTCGAGCAGATGCGGCCACGGCGCCTCGGGATTAATAAAATCCGGCGTCAACGGCGACACTCCGCCCCAATCGTTGATGCCGCCTTCCAGCAGGCGCTCGTATCCATTCTCCGTCAGGTTCGGCGGCGCCTGGATGTTCATCTCGCGCAGAATCAGCCGCGCCACCGCCAGTGTCCGCAGCATGTCTCCGTTATTTGGCTCGGGCCAGCTCGCCATCGGAATCCGCGACTTCGCCCGGAAATTCTGCACAATCACTTCCTGCACGTATCCATACTTCTCGTGCAGTCGCCGGATAGCCAGCAGCGACTCCACCCGATCCTCCGGGGTCTCGCCAATTCCAATCAGAATGCCGGTAGTGAACGGAACACCCAGCTTGCCCGCATCCTCAATCGTCTTCAGCCGCAACGACGGCAACTTGTCCGGCGCGCGCCCCTCCGGATGCGCCGCTGCTAACGCCGTGCTCGTGCTCTCCAGCATCAAGCCCAGGCTCGGATTGCTCACCCGCAGCCGCTCAATCCAGTTGGCGCTGAGCAGTCCCGGGTTCGCGTGCGGCAGCAGGCGAGTCTCGCGCAACACCAGCTCGCACATCGCCTCGAGGTAATGCAGCGTGCTGCGATAGCCCAGACGTCGCAGCGTCTCCCGCATCTCCGGGAAGATTGCCTCGGGCCGATCGCCCAGCGAAAACAACGCCTCCGTGCACCCAAGCTTCTCGCCTTCTTTGGCGACGGCCAGCACTTCTTCGGGCGTCATCGTGTGTGCGTCAGGCTCTCCCGGATCGCGCCGAAACGTGCAGTAGCCGCAATAATCCCGGCAAAGATTGGTCAGAGGAAGAAATACCTTGCGCGAGTAGGTGATCACGCCCGGGTGATATTTCTCTTTAAGGTTTTGCGCCGCAGAAAGCAGTTCGGGCAGAAGCTCATCGTCGCAACCCAGGAGTTCCGTCGCAGCCTGAGGCGCGAGCGGCGCGCCGTCCACGACCTCGCGCAGATATTCCCGTCCCAGGTTTGACTTGGGGCGATGGGTTGAGATGGAAGTAGCCGGAAGCATCGTATCTTGCTCAAGCGCCGCTACTGAGCATATCGCACAGCGGCGGGTCTCGGCACGTTATAGGCGGGGATCCGGCAGCTCTCGACAGAGGCCGTAACGTCCACGGAAGTAGATCAGCGGAGACCCCTCGCCTACCGCCACCTCGTGCAACTCGCCCACAAAAATCGTGTGGTCGCCGGCAGTATGCGCCGCCACCTTCCTGCAATCCAGTGTCGCCAGGGTATCGCGTAGCACCGGAGTGCCGCGCTTCATCCGGGAATACTCGATGCCCAGCCGGTACGCTGCGTCCGGATTGCGCTCAGGATCGGCGAAGAACTCCGACAAGGCGTCCTGATCTTCCTTCAGCACGCTCACGCCAAAATCTTCGCTCTCGCTCAGGTGCAGATAGGTCTCGGCTAGGTGGTCCACGCAAACCAGCACCATCGGCGGCTGCAGTGAGACCGAGCAGAAGGCGTTGGCCGTCATACCGTGCACTGAACCGTCTCCCAGATTGACCGTGACTACTGTTATCCCGCTGGCGAAGCGGCCCAGGGCGGCGCGAAACTCATCGGGTGTAACCAGATCGTGCATGGCGTCGCGAAAAGCGCGGCTGCGCGCTTACCACTCAGCCCAACTATACCCGATCGCTTTCACTCCAGCCCTCACTTGCGATAATCTTCCACGACAGAGAAATTCCGTAGATGGAATTCACTCTGGACGTGACTGTGCGTTCGGAGCTGGATCATGGGGTCGGAATGTATCCTCGAGCGTTTGCGTATCACCGCGCAAAATCGTACCCGGAAGCTCTTTCGCTGCTGAGCGGGTTGGGAGACGAAGCCAAGTTTCTCGCGGGAGGCCAAAGCCTCATCCCGCTGATGAAGCTGCGCCTCTCCACTCCAACTCACCTCGTCGATCTCAATTTCATTCCCGACACTTCTTACATTCGCGCTAACGGATCGCTCACCCTGGGCGCGATGACGCGACACTCGGAGATTGCGGGTTCTGCGGATGTGGTTCGGATCCCGATTCTTCACGACTGCGCCGCCGGTATTGCCGATCCCCAGGTGCGTCACATGGGCACGATTGGCGGCTCGATCGCCGAAGCCGATCCCACCGGCGACTGGGCTCCCGTGCTGCTCGCCACCGGTGCAACCCTGAAGACGCTCGGGGCAAACGGCGAGCGGACAATCGACATCAACGACTTCATCCTGGACGCTTACACAACCGCACTGCAGCCGGGTGAGTTGATCACCGAAATCTCTGTGCCCGCTCCGCCGCCCCGCAGCGGAGGCGCGTACATCGCTCTGAAGCGTTGCGCTCCGGTCTATGCCAGCGCCAGCGTCGCCGTGCAGCTTGCGCTCAACGAAGATCACACCTGCCGCCAGGCGCGCGTCTATCTTGGCGTGCTCGGCCTGACCGCCTCTCGCGTCGCCGCGGCCGAAGAGCTTCTGAGGGGCAAAGCCATCGACGACCGGCAAATCGAAAGCGTGCGCCAGGCCGTGATGGACGTGGCCGAGCCCATGGCTGACATGCGCGGTTCGGCCGAATACAAACGTCATGCTGCGGGAAGTCTGGCGAAACTTGCGCTCCAGGCAGCGAAGCGTCGTGCCGCCGGCGAAAACGTGGAGGTCACGCATCGTTATGCCTGAGGCGATTCAGCGCGTACCCGTAACCGTGAAGGTCAACGGCAGGAGCTACACGCGAGATGTCGAACCTCGCACCCTGCTGGTGCAATTTCTGCGCGAAGAGCTCAGTCTGACCGGCACCCACATCGGATGCGACACCAGCTACTGCGGCGCCTGCACCGTCCTGCTGAACGGCAAGAGCGTGAAGTCATGCACGGCTTTTGCCTTCCAGGCCGATGGCGGCGAAATCCTGACCGTCGAAGGCCTGGCAAAAGATGGCGCGCTGCACCCGGTGCAGCAGGCCTTCAGCGATTGCCACGGCTTTCAGTGCGGCTACTGCACGCCCGGCTTCCTGATGAGCACCGTGCAATTGCTCGGCGAACATCCGCATCCCACAGAGTCAGAGATACGCAAAGGCATTGCCGGCAATACCTGCCGTTGTACCGGATACCAGAACATCTTTAAGGCGATTGAAGCTGCGGCCGACGGTTCAACAGCCGCGCCGTCGAACAGGAGTTAACGTTGGCCATCAATTTTTCTGGCGAATTCACCACCCCGCGCAGTCCCGAAGAAGTCTTCGACTTCCTCTCCGACCCAGGAAAATTCGCGCCCCTGCTGCCCGACTACCAGAGCATGAGCATGCAAGACGCTACGCACTTCACCGTGAAGGTGAAAGTTGGCGTAGGCAATATCCGCGGCTCGGCCGAACTTAAGATGGAGCTCACCGAGGCGGTGAAGCCGCAGCGCGCGCAGTACAAAGGACAGGGAACCGCCGTCGGCAGCCAGGTCAACGTCATCGCCGGCTTCGATCTCGAACCGAATGGCGGCACAACCAAGGTCGTGTGGAAGGGCGAGACCAGCGTCTTCGGCAAGCTCGCGTCCATGGCCGGAGGCATGCTCGAGCCGCTTGGCCGCAAGAACATCCAGAAGCTGATTGAAGGCTTGCAGAAGGCGCTGTCCGAGCCGCTCGCTGCACCGCCAACGGCGGAGGCTCCGATCACGACACCAACGAATGGCGAAGTGGCTCCAACTGCTCCCGCCGTTGCAGAGACGGCGGGCATAAGCCCCGCGGCAAGCGAGTCAACGCAGCCCGCGATTTCCGAACAAGGTCCACAAACCCATGACAACGACAACCCATAATCAATCCACCGATTGGGTAGGCCAATCGATCAAGCGCAAGGAAGATGCGCGACTGGTGCGTGGACGCGGAAAGTTTGTCGATGACATCAAGCTCCTCGGCATGCTGCACCTGGTCTTCGTGCGCTCGCCTTATGCGCATGCCCGCGTCACCGGCGTTGATGTCTCCGACGCCGAAGCCCTGCCGGGTGTCGTCTGCACCCTCACCGGACAGGAGATCACCAAGCTCATCGATCCTTTCTTCGAGATCGGCCCGCCGCCCAGCAGCCAGATTCTCGATTACCCGATGGCGGTCGATCGCGTGCGCTATCAAGGCGAACCCGTCGCCGCTGTCGTCGCCGAAACTCCCGCCATCGCCCAGGACGCCGCAGAGTTAGTTCGCGTCGAGTATGAGCCGCTCGAAGCTGTTATCGATGGCGAAATCGCTGCCACCGATCAGACCATTCTCCACGACACGATGGGCACCAATGTTGTCTGGCGCGGGGTCTTCGAATACGGGGACCTTGAGAAAGCCTTTGCTGAAGCCGCCCACGTCATTCACATCGACCACCTGCACATGCATCGCTTCTCCAGCACGCCGCTGGAGAACAATGCGGTTATCGCGCAATGGGACGGCAACGACGAGCGCCTCTACTTCTGGAGCAACAATTCCTTTCCGACCATCGGCATTCAGTTGCTCGCTCCGGCGCTGCACCTGCGCATGGACCAGGTGCGCGTGCAGACGCACGACATCGGCGGCAGCTTCGGTATCAAGATCACCAACTATCCGCAGATGGCGGTCTGCGCGCTGGCATCGCGCAAGGCTGAAGGCGCGCCCATCAAGTGGAGCGAAACGCGCACCGAGCACATGACCTCGAGCGCCCATGGCAACGAGCGCACCTTCCGCGATACGCGCGTCGCCCTCGACAAAGATGGCGTGATCCTCGCCGTTGACTCGCGCCACATTGACGACTGCGGCGCTTATCCGCGCTATGAACCCCTGGGATGTGTCATCTGGTCGCAGGTAGCGCCGGCGACCTACCGCCTGAAGAACCTGCGCATCGATTTCACCCAGGCCGTTACCAACAAGTGTCCTGTAGGCCCGAATCGCGGCTATTCGCGCATGCAGCACCTTTGGTTCCTGGAGCGCGTGCTCGACATCTGCGCGCATCAACTCGACATTCCCGCCGACGAGATGCGCCTGCGCAATTACATTCGGCCGGAGGAATTTCCTTACACCACGCCGAACGGCTGCGTCTATGACTCCGGTAACTATCCCGGCATGCTGAAGGTCGCGAAGGATCTCATCGGCTGGGACAAGTGGGAGGCCGAGCGCGCGAAGGCCCAGGCGGATGGACGCTGGCTGGGAATCGGCATCGGCACTACGCTCGACTCAGGCACCAACAACTTCGGTCAGTCGCAGATTGTGAATCCGCAGGCGCCGTTTTCCGGGAACTCGCAGGCGGCCAGCGCAAAGCTCGATATCTACGGCGAGGTCATCGTCGCCGTGGGCTCTGTCCCACAGGGTCAGGGTCACGAAACCACGGTCTCGCAAGTGGTCGCCGACATCCTGAATATCCGGCCCGACCTGGTCAATGTGCGCGTGGGCTTCGACACCGAGCGCAACGTCCATACCGGACACAGTGGGACATACGCCAGCCAGTTCGCCGTCTCCGGTTTGTCGGCGGTAAATGGCGCAGCGCAGCAACTGAAAGCTGAGATGAAGAAGCTGGCTGCGTTCGCCTTGCAGTCGAGCGAAGACGAACTGGAATTTGGCATCGGCAAGCAGGGCCCCGAAATTCGCGTGCGTGGCACGGAGAAGGCGATTCCTTACATCGGACTGGCGAATCTCGCGAATGTGAACACTGCCGTCGTTCCCGAAGAACTCCGCCCGATCACCCTGAATTGCCGCTACACCTGGCGCGCTCCGTTTCAAGTTCCCGACGTGCAGAAAAAGTACGGTAATCTCACGCTCACATACTCGTCGCAACTGCATATCGCCGTAATCGAGATCGATAAGGAGACGTACATCCCGAAAATTCTCGACTACGCCGCCGTCGATGATTGCGGCACGGTCATCAATCCGATGATCGTCGAGGGCCAGGTGCACGGCGCGACAGCGCACGGAATCGGCGCTGCGCTCATGGAAAATTGCGCCTACGACGAGAACGGCAACATGCTGACGTCCACCTTTAGCGACTACACGCCGATCACCGCCGTCAGCATGCCACGCATCAAGTACGGCAACACAGAGACCCCCTCCCCGCACAGCTACAGCGGCGCCAAGGGCATGGGCGAAGGCGGAGGCGCGCCGTTGCACGCCATCAGTGCAGCGCTGCAGGACGCGTTATGGAGCGAAGGCATCATCATCGACGACTCCTACAACAATGCCAGCACGCTCTACGAACATATTCAGCGCCAGCGGCGCGGCGAAGCGAAGGTGAATGTAAAGGTTGAGCGGGCTTAAGTTAACGTGGTTCGTGAATCGTCGTTCGAGCCGCCTGATAACGATTCACGATCAACGAATCACGATTCACCAATGAAGAAGGTTCTCATCGTCGGGGCCGGAGCTATCGGCAGCCTCTACGCCGCGCACCTCGCGCGCGTGGCCGAGGTGTGGGTATTCGCCCGGCGACTCGATCACGCGCAGAGCATCAACGATCGAGGTATTCGCGTTACCGGACGAAACGAATTTCACTCTCATCTCAGGGCCACAACTGACGCAGCTGATCTCGCCAACTTCGACTTCGGCATCGTCGCCACCAAGGCCAGCCAGACCTGGGCGGCTTTTGCCCCGGTGGCTCACTTGTTTCCACATGGTGCGGTCCTTTCCGCACAGAACGGCCTGGGCAGCGAAGAAGTGATGGCGGGGCTGATGCCATCGGGTTTCGTGATTCGCGGCACCACCTTCATGAGCGGCACGCGCTTCGCCGATGACCACGTCCACTACGAACTGAACACTCCAACCTGGATGGGCCCGTTCGAGCCGACAAATACTCCGTACGAAATGGTGGAAGAGCTTGCCCAATTGCTGAACGAGTCCGGTCTCAAGGCCGAGCCGCTCGGGGATGCCCGTCCGGCGCAGTGGTCGAAGCTGATCTTCAACGCCTCGGTCAACAGTGTCTCGGCCCTCACCGAGCTTCCGCATTCGCCCCACTTTTCAGCCCAGGAGCAATTCAGCGACCTGGGGCATCTGCTTCACGCATTGATTGAAGAAGGAAAGACAGTCGCGGAGGCACTAGGCATTCGCCTGCACGAAGATCCGTGGGAGATGAACTGCATCGGCGCGCAAACCAACCATCCGCCGTCAATGCTGTACGATATCCGACATCGTCAGACCACCGAGATCGATTATCTCGGCGGGGCAATTGCGCAGGAAGCACAACGCGCCGGCGTGCCGGCCCCACTACACACCGCGCTCTATCGCCTGATTAAGGCGAAAGAAGCGAGCTGGAAGTGGCAGAAGGAAAATATTCTGGAGGCCGTCTAGTGCCGTATCCAGTCGATACCGTAAAACTTGACCGCGTGCGCGCCCTGATGAAAGAGCACGATCTCGACGCGCTCGTGGTGCGCGCGCCAGACAACATCGTGTATCTCACTAACTACTGGTGCATGAAGGGCTACGACATCGCGATCTTTCCACGTGAAGGCGAGCCGACGCTGATCGCGCTCGAGCCGCAGGAAGAGGACGCGCGCCGCACCTCCTGGACGCAGGATATTCGTTTGTTCAAGGGCTATCACCCGAGCGATCCACGGCCACCCGGAGCCCGCTCCCTCGACATTGCCGTGCAGGTACTGAAAGAGCGCGATCTCACCGGGCGTGTCGGGCTTGAACTCTCACAGGGAACCCAGAGCGCCGACCGCATGGTGGGCGAGCCCAGCACCTGGACGCAGCCGTGGTTTGACGCATTCAAGCCGGTCGCGCGCGAAATTGTTGACACATATCTTGTGCTGAACCAGGCTCGGGCGATCAAGACCGCTCAGGAAATCGAGCGCATGCGCCTCGCCAACGAACTTGCCACGCTCGCCATGGAGTACACCTGGGAGCACTTGCGGCCGGGCATGAAGGAGAGCGAAGTCGGAGCCATGTTCGAGGGCTTCGTGCACGGGCAGGGCATTGGCTATAAGGGCAAAGTCGAGATGGCGAGGGCGTTCACGCTGGTGTGGTCCGGCCCGGGCATTCGTACCTTCACCGCCACCGGCAATCGGCCGGTGCAGGAGCACGAACCGACGCTCTTTGAGATCTGGGTTTGCGTCGACGGCTATTGGAACGACCTCACCAAGAACCTTTGTCCCGGGGAACTCACGCCCGAGTACGACAAACTGCTCGAAACGCTGCTTGGTGTCTTCAACGAAGCAGCGGCCTTCGCGAAACACGGCGCCAGTCTGCCCGAGATGGACCGCATGGTTCGCGCACGGATCGCCGAGGCCGGCTATCCCGGCCAGCCCTCCCATCCGATATGCCACGGTGTGGGAGCTCGCGCCCATGAGCCGCCGTATGCGCACCAAGCAAGCACCGGAATAATTCACGAAGGCATGGTTCTGGCCATTGAGCCGGCTGTCTATTGGCCGGGCGGTGGCGGCCTTCGCCTGGAAGACAACTTCTGGATCACCGGTGAGGGCAACGAGAAGTTGTGCGCCTTTCCCGATGACTTTCGGGTGCTGCAACGCTCAACCGCGAGAAAGGCTGCTTACTGATGGCGACTGCGGGCAAAGCCATGCTGTCTGACATCGTCAGAGCTTCGATTGTCAGCCGCATACGTGAAGACGAGCTCGTAGCCATGTGTTGCGAGGTGATCGACATCCCCAGTCCCACAGGCGGGGAGCTCGCCATGGCCGAGTACATGCGAACCGCCTTCCGGAGGCTGGGTCTCACAATCACATGGCAGCAGGTGGAAGACACCCGCGCCAATGTCGTTGGGAGGTTGGAGGGCACGGGCGACGGGCAGTGCCTGATGTTTAACGGCCATATGGATACCTCGAACACCGGGGACGAAGAGTTCCTCACCGGCATCGGCTATAAGCCGCATGCCGTCGTCAAAGAGGGAATGATTTACGGCCTCGGCATCTACAACATGAAGGGCGCGCTGGTTTGCTACGTCCACGCGGTCAAGGCGCTGCTGGAGGCCGGAGTCAAGTTGAGCGGCGACATCATTCTCGGCGCGGTCTGCGGTGAGATCGAGAAGACCCAGTGGGGCGAGTTCCAGGGGAAGGAGTATCGCGGCTACGGCGCCGGCACGCATTACCTGGTCAACCACGGCGTCTTGCCAGACATGTGTATTCTTGGCGAACCCACCGATATGCAACTGGTGCTGGAGCACGCGGGCTCGATGTGGGTGCGTTTCGGACTTACCGGCAACTACGTGCACTCGGCTTTTGCGCCGGGCAAAGAAGACCAGAACGCCATTCGGCGCATGTACGACGTTGTGGGAGAGGTAATGCGCTGGATTCCCGAGTGGCAGGAGCAGTCGCGATGGGCGGGACGGCCGGGCTTCGTCAATTTTGGATGCCTCCAGGCCGGGCATCCCTGGAGAGCGAGCCGTACTCCCGAACGCGCCGACCTGTTTCTCGACGTTCGCGTGCCCCCGACGATGAAGATGACTGACGCCCGTCGTGCGGCTAAAAAGCTCTATCTGACATTGCGGGATAAGCATCCGGAGTACGGGCTGGAGTTCGAAACTTATGTCTCCGTGCCGGGCGCAACCATCGACGAGAATCACGCCATGGTGAAGGCCATTGAACGCAATCACCATCATGTCGTGGGCAGGCCGCCGGTCCGGGACACGGTGTTGTGGTGCTCGGATGCTTCTGTCCTGTCGCGCTTCGGGTGTCCTACGGTGAATTACGGTCCCTCGAGTGGGCCGCGTGATCACGTAGGCGAGAAGGTCGCGATCAAGACGCTGGTCGATATCACGAAGGTTTATGCACTGACCGCCGCGGAAGTATGTGGGGAAGGCGGCAGTTAGCAATTGGCACTTGGCAGTTAGCCAATCCTACATTCACGGGTACTGCCGCTTTTTTGATCTATAAGGGCTAAATGCTAATTGCTAATTGCCAGTACCGAGGTCCTATTGCCTAGTCCATCCGAGATCGCACGTCGTTACGACAACATTCGCGCCAGCATGCGCACGCAGGGAATCGACGCGCTCATTGTCTGCGGCAATCAGTATGCCGGCTTCGAGGGTGCCGTCTTCTACACATCAGGTTTCGAGATCGTTCATCGCTATGTTTATGTGCTCATCCCGCTCAACGGCGAGCCGACACTGGTCATTCCTCAGGAAGCCCGCTGGATCGGCGACAAGAAGAAGCCCTTCGTAAAGGAGAAAATCTGGGCCGAGATTCCTGGCCGATGGCTCCGTGAGCGCGCGCACGATGAAACCTGGAAGCGGGTCGCCGTCTATGGCCTCGATTACGTGATGGCCGTGCGTGACTACCGGGAGCTGCAGCAGGGCTCCTTCGAACTCGTTCCGTTCGACTTCCACTTCGACATGGCACGCGCCGTGAAAAGCGAGGAAGAGCTGGTCGAGATCCGCGACTCCATGCAAATCATTCACGACGGCTTCTGGGCGTTGCTGGAAGGTTTCGCGCCCGGCAAGACCGAGGCGGAAATCATGGCGCCCGCCGTCGAGGTGTTCTTCGCACGCGGCGCAGGTCCGCGCATGATGAACATCGTGCTCTCGGGCGAGAATGGCGAAGCCGAGGCGCACTTCAAAGTTCCCGGACGTCGGCGCGTCGGCGAGCGCGACCTCATGTTGTATTCGCTCGAGATCGCCGGCGCTGGCGGATATTGGGTCGAGTTCTCACGCGCGCTGATCGATGGCGAGCCCAGCAAGCGAATCCTCGAGATGGCGGAAGTCTATCCCGAGGCGATGGAAGCGGCGCGCAAGCTGATGCGCGACGGCGTACTCGCCTGCGATGTTCACAAGGTCGTCGCCGACACCTTCGCCCGCAAGGGATTTGCCCTCGGACACCTCTCCGGCCACTCGATCGGCACAACCATGATCGAACATCCGGCGATCGGCGCCAAAAGCCAGATTGAACTCAAGGAGAACATGATTTTTTCCCTGCATCCGCAAGTGGTCGATCAGGACGGCAGCGTCTGCCTGTACACCCAGGACACCTTCCGCGTGGGCCGCACAGAAGCCGAGAATCTCAGCAGCATTCCCTGGAAGTTCTACTCACATGCCGATGCACACGCCGTCGCCAGACCGATTTCCGATCGGTGGATCGACGCATGAAGAAAGTCCTGGTCGTAGGCTGTGGAGCCATCGGCAGCCTCTTCGCTGCGCATCTGGCAAAAGGCGGTGAGGTCGAGGTCTATGCCTTCGACGCATCGCAGCCGCACATCGATGCCATTAATCGCAACGGTCTGCGTCTTTCCGGCGCTAGCGAGATGCACGTACATCTGGCTGGAGCCAGCACGGATCCAGCCAAGCTTCCCATCTGCGAGTACGGTGTCGTGGCCACCAAGGCGATTCATACCGGTGCGGCCGTCAAGGCCGCAGCACGCTGCTTCGATGAACGGAGCGCGGTGTGCTCGGTGCAGAACGGCGTTGGCAACGAAGAGCTGATCGCTGAGCACGTGAAGTTCGTGATTCGCGGCACCACCTTTCCGGCGGGACACATTGCGGAGCCGGGCCATGTCGGCTTCGACATCAAGGGCGATACCTGGATTGGGCCCTTCGAGCCGACGAATACGCCGATGGATCGCGTGCACGAGCTGGCGAGCTTCATCACCCGTGGCGGGATGAACACCATCCCACTCGAAGACGCGCGTGGCGCGCAATGGACCAAGCTGATCTTCAACGCATCGACCAATCCGGTGGGAGCCCTCACCCGCCTGCATCATGGCGCGGCAACGCGCTTCGAGCCGACAGGTGAGCTCTTCGAAGCTCTTATCCAGGAAGGCGAGGCCGTCGCCCGGGCCATGGGTATCTCGCTGCACGGAGATCCGCGCGCCCTGGTGCAGAAGGGAGCAAATGCTCCGGGCAAGCACAAGGCCAGCATGTTGCAGGATGTCCTCGCCACCCGCGTCACCGAAGTAGATTTTATGAATGGCGCAATTGTGAAGTGGGGAGAGAAGTACGGCGTGCCAACTCCGTTGAATCGAGCGATGTGGGCGTTAATCAAGGGGACCGAGCACGCGTGGACGGAGCCGTAGAGGAACAGCTGTTCGCCTCTCGCTCTTCGCTTTTCGCCGGAGCCGTCGACTGGCAATTAGCACTACACCGAATGATTTGCGGAACGAACGCGAGGTTTCGCTTCGCCCTCGCTGAAGAACTGATTGCAGCTTCTGGCGAAGAGCGAAGTGCGAGAAGCGAACAACGTTGAGCCGGTCCTAACCATGAAAGGTGTTCACAACAACATGTCCGTTCCATTCCGTATTGGCGTTTTACAACTCAGCATGGAGCCGCTCGAGCAGACGGTGCGCATGGCGCAGGCTTGCGATCGTGCCGGCTTTGACATCTTCTGGCTCGCCGAAGCCTACCCCTGGTGGCGCAAACACGGATTCGAGGCGCGCTCGTCTACCTCGATCACCGCTGTTGCAGCCACCCAGACCAAGCGCATCACCATCGGCTGGGGCATCATCTCGCCCTACACCCGCCACCCCGTGCAGATCGCCATGGAGGCGCGCGTATTGCAGGACGCCGCCGGCGACGGCCGCTTTCTGCTCGGACTCGGCGCTTCCAAGATTTTCATGAAGGAGATTGGTGAAGGCGAAAAGGGCAAAGAGGTTGGACCCGCGGTGGTCATGCGCGAGAGCATCGAGATCATCGAAGCCATGCTGGCGGGCGACGCGGTCGACTATCACGGAAGAGCTTTTGACGCCTCGGCCCCTGCGCTCAAAAGCGAAGCTCATGTCTCCCGCAAGCGCGTTCCGATTTACGTAGGCGCTACCGGTCCTGTCCTACAGCGTCTGGCTGGGTCCCACTCTGACGGACTTCTCACCGCCAGCATCACTACCCCGGATTTCCTCCGCTACGCCCGCACCAATCTGGAAGAAGGCGCGAAGAAGGCCGGCAAAGATGCCTCCCAACTTGATCTCGGCGGAGTGATTGTCGGCAGCATCAACAAGGATTCGAAGAAAGGTAAGGAGGGCGCGCGCGAGATGGCCGCAATGTATCTGGCCAACAAGGTGCAGAACATCCGCGGCTCAGCCGATGTGCTGCTGCAAACTGCGGGTCTGACATTCGAGGAGATCTCTCCCATCGCCGATGGGATGGAGAAGGGTGGGCGCAAAGCCGCTGCCCAGGCGGTTACCGACGATATCCTGCGCAAGGTTTGTGCCATTGCCGGCGATCCCGACGAGTGCTGCGAACGCATCCAGCAATATCGCGATGCCGGCTGCACCAACATCATGCTGGAGATCTGGGGCGACGACAGGGAAGAGCAGGCCAAGCTGTTTGGCGAGGCCGTCCTGCCGCGCTTCCGTTAAGAAGCTTGCGCTAAATAAAAATCCCCACCCGCTGGTGAGCAGGGTGGGGATTCGTTTCTGCGACAGGCTTTCCTAGTTCAGCAATCCATACATCGCTACCTGGTTTTCGGCAGGCACGAAGACGTGACCGTCGGCTACGGTCGGAACCGTGAACTTTATTGCCAGCCCGGGATTGTCGCGGCCGGAGTTCTGCGTCGTGTTGTAGAACTCCGTGGCGAGGTTGGTGGCGCTGTAGGCGTGAAGCACTGCATTACCGCCGCCGTAGGCGTCGCTCTGGATTGCCCACACGATACCGTTGCTGGTTCCGTTGGACGAGATCACGGGGGACGGCCCAGGGAAGTGGAACGCCTCGCTCGACTGCGACGTCGGTCCCGTCGAGAGCTGCTGCGTCGTCGGGTTGTAGGTGAATGCCTTCAGGTGGTCGTAACCGCCACCGAAGTACGCGGTATTGTTCCAGAAGGCGGGCCCACCGAACATTCCGCCGATCACGAATGGCAACGTTTGCACGATCTGGCTGTCGTTGTTCGGATTGTAGTGTCCCATGTTGTCGCGATTGATCAGGTCGATGGTGCCTTCCTTGCCGACCTGCAACAGCAGGTGCGGGTACTGCGCTCCCGCCTGATCGGGAAGCAGGGTGACGCCACCCGAGCCCACATCCAGGTCAGCATTGTCCAGGCTCTGCTGGTCCCACGGAGTGAAATAGTCGACCAGGCTGAAACTCCGATTCGACCATGAGAGACGCTGCACGCTGTCGCCGTAGTCGCTGTTAGTGGCGCCATCGTAGCTGCCATTTCCGCTGACGACGTACAGGCCGCCCGAAGAATCTATTGCCGGTCCCGATCCGCCGCCCCAATAGCCACCCTCGCGACCATTGGGAGTGTCGACGTAGACGCCCTGGCTGTACAGCGTGATTTTATTGAAGGCCATCAGCCAGCCGTGATACGCGCCGTTGTCACAGTGTGACGCCCAGGCGACATATACGTTATTGCCGGAAAGCAGCAATCCCGCACGCTGGCCTTCCAGCAGCGCGTTGAAGGTGATGATTCCGCCTTGCGATCCCTGACCGTTTCCCTGCACTTGTGCCGTGATGCCGTGAGCCGGAGCGCGGAACATGCCCGTCCGGATGTCAATCACATACAGGGTCTGCTGGAAATAGGTTTGACCTGTCTGCAAGTTGTGGACCTTGGTTTTGGCCACCAGGTACATCGAATTGAGCGTGGTGTCGATAACCGGCGTGCCCGTGACCCCGATTTCGGGAACCATGTCCGTGCAGTTCACGTCGCTGCTGGAAACGGGAGTGACCTGGAGGAGCGGGCCGGTGGTAATCAGCAGGTTTTTCTGCCAGAGCTGCGCGCCGGAATTGACGTCAAACGCGTACACCTGGTCGTGCTCCGTAACTATGTAAACGACATTGTGCGATACCCCGTTGATGACCACGTTGGGCACGTACAGCGGCTGCGCGTAAACAAAGCCGGTAACGTTGAACACCTTCTGTCGTCCGAACTGGTTAACGTTTACATTGCTGGGGGTGAGTACGGTCTCGTGGGTATTGGTGCCGGAGCGATAGGTGTCGTATTGGTACATGGTTACCGCGGTTTGAGCGGATAACAGGGAACTGGCAAATATCAACAGGCTGGATAAGCGGACAAACAGCTTCATCGTCAAGCAGGGCTCCTTGATCCCAAAGGCTTTAAATACAACGGAAAAGCGGTGGGAGAATTATCGTATGTACGGCGGGTACTCTCAAGCGAGAAGATGTTGCAAGTCTAACTTTTTGTTGCAACAAGCTTGCGTCCCGGCGATCGCCATGACCCGGTGCAAAGTGTTCCGTCTCGAACCGTGACTAGGTTGGATGAATGGTCGCTACAATTCCGTTTTGTCCGGGAAGGAGCCACATGTCGGAAAGCGAAAGCCCGCTGTCGCCCACGCCTCCTGAATCGGGGGTCCACGATTTGTTCATCGGTCCAAACGGGCTGCGCGCGGGATGGCGCCTGCTGGTATTTCTCGCGATCGTTGCAATTCTGGGTTTCCTGGCTTATGTTCTCGCTGCGTTTCTCTTTCCAAAGTTGCAACTGAGGTTTTCTGCCCCCGGCGTCATCGTTCAGGAGGTCGTCTGGTTCGGAATTGTCGCGCTCGCCACCGCGATTATGGGCAGGATCGAGCATCGCAGTTTCGCCGACTATGGACTGCCTGCAAGAGGATTTCTGGGACGCAAATTCTGGATCGGCACGCTATGGGGTTTCGCGATGCTCTCTCTGCTGGTGGGCCTGATGGCCATCAGCCACGCCTACACCGAAGCCGGACTGGCTCTACCGCCTGCCAGGCTTCTAAAGTACGGACTGCTGTGGGCGATCGCCTTCCTGCTGGTCGGGGTCTTCGAGGAGTTCGCCTTCCGCGGCTATATGTTGTACACCCTCACCACCGGCATCGGCTTCTGGCCGGCCGCCGTGATCACCTGCGCGGTATTTGCCGGCGCCCATCTGGGCAATCCCGGAGAAAACTGGGTAGGTGTACTCGAGATCGTTTTGATCGCCATTTACCTTTGCCTGGCGCTGCGCCGCACCGGCAACCTGTGGTTTGCCATCGGGTGGCACATGGCGTTTGATTGGGGCGAAACCTTTTTCTACTCGACACCAAACAGCGGCATGCAGGGAGCCGGACACATGTTGAAGGCTTCGCTGCTCGGCTCGAAGTGGTTGAGCGGCGGTTCTGTCGGGCCAGAGGCCAGCGTCTTCGACGTCATCGTCACCGTTGCCGGCATTCTCCTGTTGCTCATCCTCTATCCGGAGGCGAAGTATCCGGCCGCACCAACGCTCGCGATCCATCCTGCTACCGAGTCTCAGATTCTGCAACCGCCGGCGCCGGCTTAGTTCTAAGTTGCCGGCTGCAACTTGTCGTCCAGCGTCGACGTGCAGTACGGGCAGCGGCTTGCGCGTTTCACGACGCCGCTGAAGCAGAACGGGCATTCCTTCATTTCCACTTCCTTCGTCTGCCGGAAACGGTTCACCTGCCGTATCAGCAGGAACACGCCGATGGCGACGATCACGAAGTTAAAAACGGCGTTCATGAACGAGCCATAGTTCAGCGTGGGCGCGCCCACGGCCTTGGCCGCCGCCAGCGTGGGGAAGTGTACCCCGGTCAGGCTGACGAACATGTTGGAGAAATCAACTTTGCCGAAGAGGCGGCCGATCACCGGCATGATGATGTCGTCGACAAACGAAGTGATGATCTTGCCAAAAGCGACGCCGAGAATGATGCCGATGGCCATATCCAGCACGCTGCCCTTGAGCGCGAATTCCTTGAACTCTTTGAATCCGCCTTTGCCGATTTGGGCCAGCGGCATGGGGCTCCGCATCTGCGAGGTGAAGTTGCCAAGATTAACCTGATCCGCTGCGTGGTGGTGTTCCATGAGGGCCTCCGTCGCGCGAGTGCAAGAGCTGCTGAGGGCATGGTGGGACGCCCCGAAGTTGATGTCAAGCCGCGAACGCCGGTGCTCCGTAATTCCAGGTGCCCCATCCTAGCCGTCTTTTGGCTAGGGTGGGTCTTACAACGTCGTTCCCGGCAGAAACCCTCTTGCGCGGCTCGTCAATGCTCATGTTTCTCATGCGAGTGAATATGGGGATGCGAGTGGGTAACGCTCCCATGCGTATGCCGATGGGCGTGTACCAGATTCGCCCGCAGCAGCAATTCCTGGTTCGCAAGAATTTCCGCCGGACTCCCCGCGCCCGACACCTTTCCGTTCTCCATCACCACCAGGCGATCGGCGATGTCTTCCACAATCTCCAACTGATGCGTAGCGGTGATGACTGTCTTCGACGTCCCCTTCCACTGCTGAATGAGATCGATGATCTGGCTCTGGCTGCGCGGATCAAGCGTCGCTGTCGGCTCATCCAGCAGCAGCACATCCGGCTCCAGCACGATCACCGACGCCAGCGCCACACGCTTTTTCTCGCCGCCTGACAACCGATACGGCGGCCGCTCGCGAAGATGGGTAATGCTCATCAGCTCCAGCGTCTGCCCCACGCGCTCCAGCAATTGCTCCTTCGGCCAGCCGAGTTGCAGCGGCGCAAACGCGACTTCATCAAACACCGTCGGATTGAACAGTTGCACATCAGGATTCTGGAAGACCAGCGCCACCCGCCTACGGAACGCCAGCGAGAAGCCGTCGTTATTCAACCGCGATGGAGTCAGCGGCTGGCCATCAAAGGCGATACTGCCTTTTGACGGGAAACACAACCCATCCAGCAACCGCAGCAGTGTCGATTTGCCCGAGCCGTTCGCACCCAGCAGGGCGACGCGCTCCCCCGTTCCAACCTCGAGCGACAACCCTTGCAGGGCAGCAATGCCCTCATAGTCGAACCAGACATCCCGCAGATCGAAGAGTGCCGGCATAGTCAGCGTCCTATCCACACAGCCAGAACCGCTGCCGAGAGAAACAGGATCAGGCCGAGGTAGTCCCACGTTGTCATACGAAAGGTCGAGAGAATGTGCACGTCGCCGCGAAACCCGCGCGACTGCATGGAACTGTAAACGTCATTGCTCAAGGCGACACTCTTACTCAGTAAGACTCCGGCGGTACGCGTGGCCATCTGTCGCTGCTCCGGACCTTTCAGCACGCCGACCGTCCGGCTTCGGCGTGCCTCCAGCATCTGCGCCGCCGTATCGACAAACAGGAAGATGTAACGATACGTCATCGCCAGCATGGCGATGGCTTCTTTCGGCAGACGCAGCGCGCGTAACGCCTTCAGCACATGATTCCAGGGCGTACACAGGATCAGCAGCGTGGTCAGAGTCACCGCCGTCTCGACCCGTAGCACCAGCAGCGCCGCCGTCCGTATCCCCTGTTCAGTGATCGCCAGGTTGCCTGAAGCCAGCACCGTCCGCCCCGGTGTGGTGAACAGCGCCGGAATGGCAATGACTCCGGTAAAGCCGAGCACGATGAGCCACACCCGGGTTGCGAGCGTGAGCAGGCTCACCCGCGAAACGAGCGCCAGTGCGATTGCCACGCCAAACAGCACGGCAACCACAGCGATCCTGCGCGAGAGCACGACCGCAATCACCAACGCCAATACCCCGATCAGGCGCACCCGGGGATCGAGTGCCTGCATCAACCCTCGGCGGCGCGCGGTCTCCTCCGACTGCATAGCATGGGTGAAGGCGCGCGCGAAACCGACCGTTGTCGCTTCCAGAAAACTCGCCTTCACGACGCGTACTCCTTGCGCCGGTACCGCTCCAGCAGCGCCCGTGAGATCAACGAGAATGCCAGCAGCAATCCCACGCCGAACATTGCCGACAGAAGATAGCCAAAGCTGCGGCTGTGGACGAACGTGGGCGCATAGGCTGGGAAGGGCGCTGTCCAGAGGCTCGCCAGCCGCTCCAGTCCCGCAGGAACCGCGCTGCCTTGCGAAGCCGCGCCCTTCGCCAATTCAGCCGGCGACCACTCGCCCCACGCTTTGCCTGCGGCAAGAATACCGACTGGCGTCAGCAGCATCAGCACGGCAACCGTTATCCACAAGCGCCGAAAGGAAGTCGTTGCCGGGCGGAGTGCGGAAGTCGCAGCGTCATTCTTCAGTCCAGAGGTGGCGCGCAGCAGGCCCGGATCGGCAGCCTGGAGGTACGCGACCAGCCCTGCCGAGATGACGGCTTCGGCGATTCCGGCAAAGGTCAAATGGCCAATCATCATTGCCGGCACAGCGATGTTCAGGGGATAAGGAGCATACAGCGGCGTGCCGTTCGCGTCGTGAAAAAACATTGGTTGGACGCCGAACTCCACCGCCGCGAGCAAGGCCGCAGCATTCACCGCCAGATATCCGGCGATCCCCGCCGCCACAACGCGGCGTCGGGAGTTCAACGCGGCGCCTCCGGCGATCACGCGATACGCGCCGTAGGCCACCAGCGCACCGACGATCGCCATGTTGAAGCAGTTCGCGCCCAGCGTGCTGATCCCGCCATCGCCGAAGAACAGCGCCTGAATGGCAATCGCAATCGACAGCGCCAGAATCGCTCCCGACGGGCCAAGAACAATCGCAGCAATCGTTACGCCCAGCGCGTGGCCAGTCGTCCCGCCGGGCAGCGGCAAGTTGAACATCATTATGACAAACGAGAACGCGGCGAAGACAGAGATAAGCGGTATGACGCGTGTGAACAATACGCGCTTGAGGCGTCGCAAAGCGGAATACCATCCGGCGGCCGCGGCGGCATACAGCGTCGCGCAAGTCGAGGGGCTCAGGTATCCGTCAGGAATGTGCATAGCAAGACAGGGGCTCGGGGCCGGGTGTCAGGGGTTAGCGAAAAGACTGCAGAATCCGCTTCTCTAATCCCTGAACCCTAGCCCCTGACCCCTAATCTCTCATCGTAAATCATGCACGCTTGCTACTCCTGCCCCTCCACCACCCGTGCCACGGCCAGCATGCTGATCGCCTCCGCCGACGGGTCCTGCAAACTCTGAGAACGCTTCAGCGCCGCGATGGGATCGACCTGCGCTGCCGCCTCGCTAACCTCCTGCACCACCTCAGGCGCATCGGTCTTCGAGCCGGCGCGATCGGACCACACTTCATCCACCGAGGCGAACGCGATATCGAAATAATGATCGGCCATGCGCCGATCGCCCGAGGTTCCACTGGCAAAGCCGCTGGCCGCGGCCTCGCGCGCACGCTTCGCCGGAAGCATGTTTGTCAGCTCCTGCGTTCGGTCGCCTGTATTGTCCATCGCCTGGAGCACGCTGACGCTGTCCTCTTCCGGCGTCGGCAGCATCGCGTTCTGATCGGCGCTGCCCACCGTCTGCTGGATCATCGGATCCGAGCGCAGCAGCTCCTGGTAGGCGGTCGCGCCCAGCGTGTCGCTCAGAACACCCGCCGTCAGATTCACGGCCACGCTTCTCTGCGGAGAGTTAGGCAGCTTTGCCAGCCACAGCAGAAACTTCGCGCCGGCCGTCTTCACGGCATCTTTGTCCATCTGCGGAGCAGCCTGCGCGAACATCGCCGAATAGTTCGGAGCCTCCGTCGTGTTGCTCGCCGCATCGGCGGGCAGGGAAGCGAACATCTTCGCAAACATGGTGCGCGACCACTGCGACTTCAGTCCCTCCGCTTCCATCAGCGCCATGATCGGCCGTCCGGCCACCGCGCCCTGGTTCAAGCCGGCATCAAGCTTCACCTTCGCCGCCTCATCCACCTGCTTGGGACAGTTCGTGATCGCGCCCAGTAACGACTGCTCGGCATCGACTACAGCCGCAGCTGGCACCGTCTGCACGAACGTCGCCGCCGAAGCGCAATCAACGTGGCCGCCGGCCAGCATTGACACCGCCGGCTTCTGTCCTTCGGCGACCAGCTTGGTCTCGATCGCCGTACCCTCCCTGGCAAACTGCTGCGTCAGCTTCTGATCAATAGGCGAGACAACGTTGGCGGCCGCAAACAGCACGCGCAGGCGGTCCTGCGGATCGGACTGCGGCAGTCCCACGGCGCTGTGCACGACGTCGAGTACGAACTTCTGGCGCGACTGCTCTTTCGCGGTGCTGGTCGTCGCTGCCACCGTTTTCACATTAGCGGGCTTCGCGTTCTGTGCGGCGGCAGCGACAGTCAGTGCAGTCAGGACGAAGAGGGAGGACAACAATTTCAAATCAGCAAACCTCGGCCCGAGTGCGAGCCTATATATAGACTAGTAAACATCCAGAGCTGGCTCTATAGGGCGAACACCGGAGGGGCCTTAGCACTAATGGTGCGGCTGTGAGCTTTGAGCTGTGGGCTATGAGCTCTGAACGCAGTAGGCGTAAACACATGAAAGCCCGGCCGTTCGCGGCTGGGTGATGCCTTTGATACGGGCCAAGTCCTGCAGGGACGCCACTCCTGCAGGGACGCTACAATAGGACCGCCTATGAGGAACGATCCTTTCCAAAACCAGAAGCACATCAAGGAACTCGACGTCATCCTGTCGGACGGAGAGGCAGAGCGGAGACGCCGCTGGGACGGCAGAAGCAAAATCCTGGAGTGGTCGCTGATCGTAATCGTGATCGCGCTGGTGATAACGGCGGTCACGCGCGTAGCCGTCTGGCTCGCAAAATTTCTTTAGGAGATTCCGCGCCAGCAAAATTGCCGTGCTGTGTGCGAACTGGCTGGCTAGGTCCGGATGGCTGGCAAGGTTATGATATCGCCTGGTTACAACAGTTAGCCTCTCTCTGATGAGCAATGCTCCAAAATTCGATTACGGCGATTGCGTACAGGTGAGAGGTGGAAAGTACCAAGATCGCGTTTGTTGTGTGGTTGGAGTGTCGGACTCGGCCTCGGCACCGCCGCGCGAGGAACAGAGATGGGACCTTCAACCAGCGTGATATCGCCCTTACCGTAAGTGATCGGTCCAGACCGGATAGCTCACAGCTCGGGTGCCCCAGGTTCGCGTCCCTCTTTTGGACGATAACCTGGGTCGCTATCTTTTCTCCATCGCCACGTAATGATTCGGATACACCGGACCGTGATAATCCGCGCGCGGGCGAATCAGACGGTTGTCGTTGAGCTGCTCGATGACGTGCGCCGTCCATCCCGACACGCGCGAGACGGCGAACACCGGAGTGAACAGATCGATGTCGATGCCCAGGGTGTGGTACGTCGACGCCGAATAGAAATCGACGTTCGCGTTCAGCTTTCGCTCGGCCACCACGAACTCCTCGATCTTGCGCGAAATCTCGAACCACTTGGCGTTGCCGCTCGACTTGCCCAGGCTCTCCGACATCCGCCGCAGGTGTGTCGCCCGCGGATCTTCAGTGTGATACACACGATGGCCGAAGCCCGGCACCTTCTTCTTCTGCGCCAGCATGCCTTTGATGTAGTCGACCGGATCGGCGCCCGACGTGTCGATCGCCTCCAGAATCCGAAACACGGCTTCGTTCGCCCCGCCGTGCAGTGGTCCCTTCAGCGCGCCGATCGCGGCCGTCACCGCCGAGTGCATATCGCTGAGCGTGGCCGCTACCACGCGCGCAGCGAAGGTCGACGCGTTCAACTCATGATCGGCGTGCAGGATCAGCGCGATGTCGAAAGCGCGCTCGGCGGTCTCGCTCGGGATCTCGCCGTTCAGCATGTAGAGGAAGTTGGCGGCGTGCGACAGCGACCGGTCGGGCTCGACCAGCGGCTTGCCCTTGCGAATGCGATCGTAGACGGCAACAACGTACGCCATTTGCGCCGTCAGCCGGATCGCCTTACGCACATTGGCTTCGTGGTCGTTGACCTTCTCTTCCGGATCGTAGAACGACAGCGCCGAGATGATGGTGCGCAGCACGTCCATCGGCAGCGCGTGCCGCGGCGCCTGGCGCAGCAGGCTGATGATGGAAGCGTCGAGTTTGCGCTCGCGCGCCAGGTTCAGCTTCAGCTCGTTCAGCTCCGAGCGGTTGGGCAGCCGCCCGAACCACAGCAGGTAGCAGACTTCTTCGAACGTCGATTGGTCGGCCAGTTCGTGAATATCGATGCCGCGATAGGCGAGCACGCCCTGATCGCCGTCGATGTAGCAGATGCCGGAGTTAGCGGCGGTAATACCTTCCAGGCCCTTGGGACCCTGCACCGTAGTGGACATGAAAACCTCTTGGGGGTTGCACGCTGCGGAGAGTGTCGCGCGCGAGGTGCAACTAACTTTTATACTCCGCCGCGATTGCAGGCGTCCATCACACCAGGCGGTGATGTCGCGCAATAGACCTGCCCGAGACTAATGATTTGCCGATCGGCGGTGTTGTCACGAGTGGGCCGCAAGAGCGTCGTCGGGCAGCGGCTCCGGCTCGGCAAGACGGGCTCGCAGATAAAAGAAAGCAGCCAAGGCGAGGGCGATACCAATGGCGCCGAGGACCACCGGGCGCAGCCACAGACCTTGGAACGAGCGGATCATGGCTTGGTCAGGATGTTGCGGGGGATACAACACGGTCACCGCGTCGCCTTCCTGATAGTCCGCCGGACTGCTCCCAATCGGGCCGAGGAATTTCACGTCTCTTCCATCCGTGGTATGGAACTCCACCACCGGATAGTAGACCTCGCCATCGTAGTTATTGCGGATGACCAGGCCTGCGACTTGCACGCCGTCGGACTCCGCGTTGAGAGCCTTACTCAAACTCCATATCGCATAACTCAGACTGGCAACGGCGAGAGCCGCAAGCGCCACAGTCAATAAACCAGCCACCAGGATGCGCGGCGGGTGATGGAAGAAGAAGTACGTCAGCAGCAGCGGAGCCACGACAAAGGCTGCGCCTATTCCGATCACCAGAATCGACCTCGACCACATCTGCGATTGGATCAAGGCGTGTTGCGGATGTTCGGGATCGTAGATCACCGTCACGGGTTTTTCCGGCAGGAAATCTCCGCTGTCGCCCGTGAACGTAACCGTTGCTCCAGACGGCGCCTGGAACTCAACCAGTGGAATTCGGTCTCTCACCTTCGTAACCTTGCCCGTTACCGTGACTCCGTGCTGTGACAGATGGAATAGCGTCCCCAGGCCGGCAAGGCCCGCGCTCAACACGGCAACGCCGGGCACAAGCGAGATCAATAGAAAGAGGACTTCCTTGTGCGCCGTGGCCACGAGAAATGTACCGACAATGATCGCCAGTCCGAAGCCGGCGAGCATGCCGGGCCACAGCCACATGTCGTCGAACGAGCGAATGATCGCGTATTCGGCCGGAGCCTGCGCGTCGTACAAGATAGGAGCAGTCTCTCCGACCGAGAATTCAGGCGGGCTCGATCCGGTTCGGCTGGTGAAGTTGAAGGTGTCGTTATCCGCGTGAAATTCAATTTCCGGAGAGCCCTCGTGGTTCGCGATCACTGTGCCTTGTCCGCGAACGCCGCTGATCGCCAGATGAAGAGATGGATAGCCGAGCTGAACGCCACGGCCGACAATGACGGCGCCGATCAGCAGGCAGCACCAGAAAGCTGTCCGGGTAGCGATGTTGCGGAATTGCGGCACGAGCCGGCGCATTTGGGGAGCAAGTATACGAAGCCTCAGGGCATTCGCATAGAAATATCTCCTCGGCAAAATCACGACGAGGCCAAGCGTAAGCCCCTCCCGAGCGGGCACCCATTGGCGGGCAAAGGCTGGCTCAGTCCATCCCCGCAAACATTGTGTCCATGTTCTCTGGACACATCTTCGTCACTCTCGTGCTCACCTCATGCGGCACCTCATCGTCCATTCTCCCCGAAAGATGCCGCTTGGGTTGCGGCATTTGGTTCACCCTTAATTCCTGCACAAGAGAGGTTTCTGCGATGAATAAGCTTCGCTTCCTGATACTCGCATCGCTGTTGCTATTGGCCGTCACGGCCGTCGCGCAATCTACCCAGCTCAACCTGCCGCGTCAAAGCCAGCGCGCCGAGGTCACGCAGCGCATCGGCATTACCGACGTCAGTATCGTCTATCACCGCCCGCTGGTGAAGGATCGCAAGGTTTGGGGCGATCTCGTACCTTACGGACAAGTGTGGCGCGCGGGCGCCAATGAGAACACCATCATCAAGTTTCCCACCGACGTGACCGTCGAAGGCAAGCCGCTCGCCGCGGGCGTTTACGGTTTGCATATGATTCCCGGCGAAAACGAATTCACCGTCATCTTCTCCAAAATGCATACCGCGTGGGGCAGCTTCAGCTACAAGGAAGCCGAAGACGCGCTGCGCGTCACCGTAAAGCCGCAGCCCGCCGAGATGCACAACGCTCTCACCTACGACTTCGATCAGCTTCAGCCTGACTCCGCCGTAATCGTGATGAGCTGGGACAAGCTGGCCGTGCCGTTCAAAGTTTCTGTCGACGTTCACAAGGTCGTGGAAGCCAGCTTGAATGACCAGATGCGCGGACTGGCACAGTACACCTGGGACGGATGGGACGACGCCGCGACCTACCTCGTCGACAACAAGGTGGACCTTCCTGAGGCGCTGAAGTGGGAAGACAACTCGATTGGGAACGAAGATCGCTACGAGAACGAGATGACGAAGTCCCGAATCCTGAAAGCCATGGGCAAAGACGGCGAGTCGGAGCAAGCGAAAGACAAGGCGCTGTCGCTGGCTAACGTACAGCAACTCTACGGCTACGGCCGTCAATTGCAGCGCGATAAGAAGCAGGATGAGGCCTTCAAGGTTTACAAGATGGCAGCGGCGAAAGATCCGAGCAACTGGTTGTCGCACGCCGGTCTGGCGCGCGTAGCCTGTGGAGAAGGGAACTACGACGAGGCCACCAAGCAGATGCAGGCGGCGCTACAGGTCGCGCCCGACAATGGCAAAGCCAGTGTCGAGACGCTTCTGAAGAAGCTGCAGGCGCGGCAGAACATCAACAACTGACGCTGTCTTTCCAACTCGATAACACGGGTGCCCCGTTCTAGCCCTGTCTTTGGGCTAGGGCGGGTCTTTAATACACTTCATTCGGGAGAATCGATGCTTCGCACCTGCATACTAATTCTCGCTCTTATCGCGGCTTACGGAGCGCCCACCTTAGCTCAGGACGCACCAAATTCTCGAGTCGCCACTCACGACGGCCAGCACGACTTCGACTTCGAAGACGGCAGCTGGAAGATTCATCTCAAGCGCCGTCTTCATCCGCTGACCGGCTCCAACCAGTGGATCGAGTTCGATGGCACCTCGACCACTCAGCGTCTTTGGGATGGCGCCGCCCATCTCGAACAATTCGAGACCACAGGTTCGACGGGAAAAGTCGAGGGCCTGACATACCGCCTGTACCGGCCGCAAGCGCACCAGTGGTACATCTACTGGGTCAATCGCAAGGACGGCATCCTTGGCCTGCCGGCAATGGTTGGCGACTTCAAGAACGGCGTCGGTGCGTTCTACGACCAGGAGGAATTCAACGGCCGCATGATCTACGTCCGCCTCCTCTGGACGCAGATCACCCCCAACTCCGCCCATTTCGAGCAGTCCTTCTCCGACGACGGTGGCAAGACGTGGGAGGTCAACTGGATCACCGACCAGACGCGCGTGAAACAGGGATCTTAAAGATAACGGGTGCCCCATCCTGGCCTTCTTTTGGCTAGGGTGGGTCTTATGAAATTTCGCTCGAATCATGGCGTGTAGGAATGGCCTACACCGAACCGGGCCTGGTGACGTGGATGTTCGCACAGCGACGAAGCTGACATGCTCTCCTCATCCAATCCGCTGCGGTTCCTGCTCGCACTGGTCGCGATTGGTTTTCTGGCCGCGTCTGCACAGGCGCAGACGGCTCGACGAGTCACGAAGCTGGCTGAGGGCGTCTACGTCATTGAGCATGAAGACAAGGGCGACGGCTCTGCCAGCGGCAATACGAGCGTCATCATCGGCCAGCGCCAGGTGTTCGTCGTTGATTCGTGCTTTCTGCCCTCAGCCGCGAAACAAGACATCGCCCAGATCCGGCAGTGGACCGACCGTCCTGTGACGTTTCTGCTGAACACGCACTTCCACAACGACCACAACTTCGGCAATCGCATCTACATGGACGCCTTTCCGTCTCTGACGATCATTGCTCACACTGAAACCAAGAAGGACATGGATCTGTTCGGCCCGGGCTCGGTGGGACGTGAGGAGAAGGGAAGAGCTACCCTCCAGAAGATGCTCGACACGGGCAAGACTCCCAGCGGGGTGGCGCTTACGGAAGTAGACAAGAAGGAAGTAGCCAACGCGCTACTTCAACGCGGAGCCGTGATCGATGAGATGAAGGGGATCAAGTTCCAGAGCGCGACGCTCACCTTTGATCACGATTTCTCCATCGACCTGGGAGGGCGCGAAGTGCAGGTGAAGTTCCTCGGCCGCGGCAACACCGCCGGCGACGCCGTTGCTTACCTGCCCAAAGAGAGAATCGTAATCGCCGGGGATCTCGTGGTCTACCCCATTCCTTATATTTACGATGGATATCCCACAGAGTGGGCACAGACCCTGCAGACGCTCAGCCGGTTGCCGGCCGCGTCCATTGTCCCGGGCCACGGTCCGGTGATGCACGACATGACCTACGTCCTTCTGATTCGCGACCTGATGCAAAGCGCGGTCGCACAGGTAGACGCGAAGCTAGCTCAGCTCGGCCCTGCGATGTTTCAAACCCTGGATGAAGTGACGCCATCGGTCGACCTGTCGTCATTCCAGCAGCGTTTTGCCGGAACCGACAAAGATCAGATCGCGGCCTTCAACGACATGACGAATCACCTGCTCAGGGTCGTGTTCCAAGAGGCCAGTTTGCGCTGACGACCGATGAGGGACTTGGCGACTCAGAAATACCGATTCCGTCCGAGAGGCACGCTATGCTTCGAAAATACGCTCTTCTCCCGGTGGCCCTTTTCCTCGCGGTGGTTGCAAACGCGCAAACCTCGGCACCGCTCGCCATCCTGCCCGATTCTCCTCGCTGGGACCTCGAGGGCGAGGCCAAAGCTGTGGACTATCTCGGCCGGAAATGTCTCTTCCTGAACGGCGGCGCAGCCATCCTGAAAGATTTTGAAATGCGCGATGCCGTCATCGACTTCGATATGGCTGTTTCCAGCGCCCGCGGCTTCTCCGGCATGCAGTTCCGCATCGACAAAGACGGCAAGAACGCCGAAGAGATTTATCTCCGGCCGCACCAGTCCGGCTATCCCGACGCCATTCAGTACACGCCCGTGCTCAACACCGGACGCAACTGGCAAATCTATAACGGCCCCGGATTCACTGCCGCCATCGATATTCCGCGCAACGAATGGTTTCACCTTCGCCTGGTTGTAGCTGGCGCCCAGGCCAAACTGTATGTCAAGGACATGGACAAGCCCGCGCTCGACATGACCGATCTGAAGAGCGGCCTGCAGCAAGGACAGTTCGCGCTGGTGAACTTGCTGGGCGGAGCGTACTTCTCGAACTTCGAAATCCGCGTCACGCCCGACGTTCCCTGGGAGCGTCACCAGCCGCCGATGCCGGCGGATACCCTCACAAAGTGGGACATCTCGGATTCCTATGATGCGCTGCGACGCGACCTGGAGAAGCCGCTCACGCGCTCCGAAATTTCCGCCATGCAGTGGCAGCAGGTGCAAGCAGAACCGCCCGGCTTCGTCGTGCTCTATCGCTATCGCGAGGCGCCGCATCCGCGGGTCAGCTTTCAGAGCGACTTCTCCACCCGCGTGGAGCCGCAGCCCGGGATGAAGGTTCTCTACGCGCGCACCACCATCGACTCCGATCGCGTACAAACACAGAAGCTGGAGATCGGCTACAGCGACGATGTCACCGTCTTCCTCAATGGGCGGCCGCTCTGGCGCGGACGCAGCGCCCAGGGCTTCCGCGATCCGCGCTTCCTCGGCATCGTCAATCCCGAGAACGATACCGGTCTACCTGCCGCTGAAGAAAGGGAAGAACGAACTGATCCTGGCGGTCAGCGAACTCGGCGGAGGCTGGGGCTTTATCTGTCGCCTGAAAGACGTGACTCCGTGACCCGGCGCGCCGGTTTTTCATTGCAATGGCCGCAGCTAGCATGTATCTGAATTGCTATGCGCGAACAGACAATCCAGATGGTCGAGCAGTACATCGACGCGGTGCGCCGCAATGACGCGTCCGCTCTTCCGCTCCATCCGGAAATGATCGCCACCTTCCCGACCAGCACTTATCATGGCGCCGAAGCCTTTCGCCTTGCGCTCGATCCCTTTGCCCGCATCGTGAAAAGCATTGAAGTACTCCGCCTGGTTGTCGATGGTGAACACTGCGTCGCCCTGCTCAACATCGATACCCTCTTCGGCAACATCCCTTTCGCCGAGCACATTCACGTGCGCGATGGAGAGATCGTGGCTATTCGCGGCTACTGCGATCCGCGCCCGATGCTCGGCGACCAAGCCTCAAGCCAGTAGATGCCCGCCGCTTACTGGATCGCTGCCGGCCCAACGGCTGCCCTTGCCGCTGCCTAAGACTTTCGCAATCGCCGCGAACCCACTATTATTACCGTCTGGAAAAGGATGAAACCATCTGCCGCACATAAATGGTTGCTTGCCTCAGTGATGGCCGTCGTGTGGGCCATCGCCACCTCGATTCTTTGGGGACTGCTGGCGATCGCTTTCGGACGTAGCAAAAGCGACGTACGGCTGATTGCCGTGTTGATCATCGGAGCAGCGGTTGGTGCATTTCTGGTCGCCCACGCTTACAGCGAAGGCTGGAAGAGCGGCAGCAGGGCCGCCCTCAACACCCGCAAAGATTCGAACCCATGAACGCCGGCGAGGGTGACGAGTGTGCGTCAGGCGTTTACTTCAGTTTGCCTTCTTAACTTCGACCACCATCACTTCGATCGGACTCGATCCGGTATTCACGTCGGCGTGACGCTTCATTCCCTCCGATGCGGGAAGCCAGTAGGCCTTGCCGGCTTGCCAGTCGTGCGTCTCCGAAGCGCCGTCTTCATAAACAACCTTCATGGTTCCCCCAACCAGCGGGATGATGACCCGCGGATGCTGATGCGTATGCATCGTTAGCGGCGCATTAGGCGGGACCACGGTTTTCCACACGGCAACCTCTTCGTTATCGAACTGCGGTGTGCGTTGTGCGGCAACCGGCGGTGCGGTCGTTTGCGGAGAGAGTGGCCGGAAGGCGGCCAGCACGAGAGCGCCGAGAAGCAAGGTGCGAAATAATTGGATCGACATGGGACGGAATACTACCACCCAGGTGACCCGATCGGGGCAAGGCAGTTGCCGTGCGGCCGTTGCAGCAGTCGTATCCAATCTCCGGCGGCTGACCAGGCCACGGGCGGCGCGGGTTGCCGGGAAACTCGTGCTCTGACACAAGGCAAATCGGGCGACAAGACACATCGTTACATCTGCACCGCGCTATACTGAGGCAACGAGGATTGGCTTGAGTACCCAGCAGAAAACCTTTTATATCGAGACTTTTGGCTGTCAGATGAACTTCCACGATTCGGAGAAAGTCGTGGGCTCGCTCATCTCCCAAGGCTATCGCCAGGTGGAGCGCGAAGAGGACGCCGACCTCATCTTCTACAACACCTGCTCCATCCGCGATAAGGCCGAGCAGAAGGTCTTCCATCGTCTCGCCGACGTAAAGAAGCTCCAGAAGGAAGGGAAGCGCTTCGGCGTTCTGGGATGCGTTGCCCAGCAGGAAGGCGAGAAGATCTTCGCGCGCGCCCCCTGGGTCTCCTTGGTCGCCGGCTCGGCGTCGTACCGCAATCTGCCCGAGATGCTGGTGCAGATCGAGTCCGGCGCCAAGCGCGTAACTGGCCTTGACGACCGCCAGACCGACCAGACCTTCGAGACCGAGTTCACCGCCCGCAGCAATCCGCATCGCGGCTATATCACCATCATCGAGGGATGCGACAAGTTCTGCGCCTACTGCGTCGTCCCGTATACCCGCGGCAAGGAGCGCAGCCGTACGTCGCAATCCGTGCTCGACGAAGCCAAGCGCATGGTCGACGCCGGCTATACCGACATCCAACTCCTCGGGCAGAACGTGAACTCCTACCGTGACCCGGCAGAAAATAAAACCTTTGCGGAACTGCTGAGTGCCATCGGCGAGCTCGATGGCATCCGTCGCGTGCGCTTTACCACCTCCCATCCTCGCGACTTTACCAGGGACATCATCGACGCTATCGACGCCGTTCCGGCCCTCTGCGACCACGTGCATCTGCCGGTGCAGAGTGGCTCGTCCCGGGTGCTGGAGTCGATGTTCCGCGAATACACACGCGAGCAATACCTGGAACGCATTGCCTGGATGAAGGGAACTCGCAACAAGGAAATTAGCATCACCACCGACGTCATCGTCGGATTTCCGGGCGAGACCGAGGCCGAGTTCGCCGAATCGCTTAGCTTGCTGGACGAGGTTGGTTATGACGGTGTGTTCTCGTTCGCGTACTCGCCCCGGCCGAATACGCCGGCGCTGCAATATGCGGATTCGATTCCCGAAGGTGAGAAGTCGCGTCGCTTGCAGGGCCTACAGGCGCACCAGCGCGAGATCCAGAGGGCGAGCTACAAGAGGCATTTAGGCCAGAAGATTGAAGTGATGGTGGAAGGAACGAACTCTGCCCGCGGCCAGATGATCGGCCGCACCTCGCAGAACAAAACGCTGAACTTCACCACCAACAGCGGCACCGAGCCGCGCATCGGAAGTTACGTGCAGGTTGAGGTGACGCAGACGTTCCCCAATAGCCTTTTGGGAAGGATGCTGGAGTAAGCATCCACAAAGGCGTTGCCGAGCGTACGGTAAAGAGCGTATGACGAAGATTGGTTTACCACAGAGACACCGAGGCACAGAGGAAAGAACTTATTTTGAAAACCTCTGTGTCTCGGTGCCTCTGTGGTGAAAGAAACGTTTTCCGGGCCGAAGATCAGGAGGGACCACGATGGAAGTTGAAATGAAAATTCGCGGGTTGATGGTGGACCCGGTAACCAATATGCCGATCGTGGTGCTGAAGGACCAGGGGAGCGACACGGTGCTGCCGATCTGGGTCGGTGTGCCCGAGGCCAATGCAATTATGCTGGAGATCGAAAAGGTGGTCACGCCCCGGCCGATGACGCACGATCTGCTCAAGAACCTGCTAGTCGGCCTGGAAACCAATGTCCAGAAGGTCGTCGTGACCGAACTGCGCGACGACACGTTCTTTGCCGTGATCTGGCTGGACCGCGAGGGGCAATCGATATCGATCGACTCCCGGCCATCGGACGCCCTGGCACTGGCTCTGCGCGTGGATTGTCCGATTTTCGTCGAAGACGAGGTCCTGAAGACGAGCAAGGTCGCCGCAAACGTCACCGACCGCGTTACGTCGGACGAGCTGCGCAAATGGCTGGAGAACCTGGGCGAGGACGATTTGGGACGGTACAAGATGTGAGAAGGCAGGAATTAGTGATTAGTAGTTAGTGATTGGCAAAATGCGGCAAGGAATGAGTCGATGTTGCTGTGAGGAAGATTGATTTACCACAGAGACACCGAGGCACAGAGGAAAGATCTTATTTTGAAAACCTCTGTGTCTCTGTGCCTCTGTGGTGAAAGAGCCACTAACTACTTCTTATGGACCCTGCTATCCAGCTCCAACGGCTCTACGTCGCCGGCTTCGACATCCAGGTCTTCGAGATGTTCGGCAACTCCGTGGGCGTGATTCGCGATGGCTGCATCGCGCTGTTGCGATCGACGCCCGCCGGCCTGCAACTGATCGGAACACCCGGCTGGCGGATGGGTCAGGCGCTGGGCGTTTTGGTGGAGAAGGACGGGAAGCAAGTGTTCCAGGCCAAGTCTGAGATCGTAGAAGCCACGCCCGAGCGGCTGCAAGCGTTGCAGAAGTTTACGGGTGATCTGGACCGTCTATTGACGGCAACCGCATAGTCTCAATTCCTGAAGGAAAGAGCTGAAGGTCTCCGAAAACTGAACAGATATTGAGAAGGAGGCGGCTGAGGGGCGGTATCTATGCGTACTACGGTGTACTTAACATAATATCTGTTATCGGACATTAGATAACGTCGACAGGATAAGGCGGAATCCATCTAGAGTCGGCTTTGGCCCGATGCCAAATAGAATCCCGCCAAGGTCACCTTGCCGATGACCACTGGCGGGAGAAAACTGGACTACCCACCCGGCGGCGTATTTGGCTAATTACCAAATTACCAAGTGCAGCCGTCCCTAGCGGCGGGACTTCTTCGCCGCCTTCTTCTTGGCCGACTTCTTAGCGCTCTTCTTGGACGTTTTTTTCGTCGCCTTCTTGGTAGCCTTTTTGGCAGCCTTCTTTGCCGGCTTCCGGCGGGCGGCGGTCCTTGACGAGGCTTTCTTGGCGGCCGACTTCTTCTTCGCAGGCGCTTTCTTGGGTTTTTTCTTGGAGCGCTTCTTAATGCCCGATCCAACGACGATGACGTGCCCGGTATCGCCTAACCCTTGCGGATTGCAGATGGAGTTCGGAGCGGATGTGTTGAATTGAACATTGGCGCCGGTTACGGATGGTATCGGGTATGGACCAAGAAGCTGACCGGCAGCGCACTGAAATGTCTTGCCGGCAATTCCTGGAAACGTTCCCGGCGTCGAGGCTGCTGAGAAACATACCGTGCAGCTCTGTGTGACCGTAAACTGAAACTCAGAGTTCGACGGAAGCAGCGTCTGGTTCGAAGCAGGCGGTATCGTGATGTTCTGTGCCATGGGCAATCTCCTCTGTCATGCGTATGGATGCGCAACTTTTCTACAGCTACTACTGCTGATGAAACCGGGGATCAGAGATAAGAGCACTCATTTGTGGATCGATGGAAACCTGGTCAAGCGAATATCCCTTCTTGATTGCTTTTTGCAACTCGTCGATGGCAGCGCTGCGATTGCCCAGCAATTCGTTCACCGACGCTGCTTCGGCCATCACGTTGCTGTCGTCTGGCGCCAATGCCAGCGCGGTTTGCAGGTGCGATTCGGCTTGCGGCCGCTGTCCTTCGTGCGCATAAAGTTCCGCCAACGACGCTTGAGCAAGCGCATCGTTCGGGGTTGCTTTAATTGCCTCTTCCAGTAAACCCTGCATTCGTTGTCTTGCTGCGCCGGCTTTCTCTTTTTCCTTGAGCCACTCGTAGCTGTAGATCAGATTGTTCCAGACCATGTAATCGCGATCGTTCAGCTTCAGTGCCTTCTCCGTCATGTCGGCAGATTCGGCGTAGCGCTTTTCCGTCAAATACAAGTTGCCGAGATTCGCATAAGCCGCGTAACTGGGACTTAGTTCGATCGACTTGCGCAACGCCTTCTCGGCTTCGCCCCGCGACTTGGCATCACCCGCATCGAGATACACGGCTCCGAGATTGCCGTAAACCTGGGCGTTGTCGGGAGTGAGCGCGAGCGCATGCTGGTAAGCGGCGATCGAGTCGGAATACTTGCCTTGTGCTTCGTAGAAAATTCCCAGTTCGTTGTAACCGTCCCACGAATCAGGACGTAGCGCTGTCGCCTTCTTCAGCGCCGCTTCGGCATCAGCGAGGCGTCCTGAGGCTTCATACGCGCGGCCGAGCCCAAGCAACGCGGATGCATTTCGAGGATCGATATCCAAAGCGCGCTGGAACTCCTGCAACGCCAGGTCATGATGTCCCTGCGCTTCCTGGATTCGCGCCAGTGTAACGTGGACCGCGGGAATGCGATTGTCCAGTTCGGCGGCCTTCTTGCAGTTCGCCTCTGCCTCGGTGAGCCAGATGGGATTGTGATCGAGACGGTTCTTCATGCGATACGCTTCGGCCAGCTCCGCATAGCCCAAGGCAAACTGCGGATCCGTATTCACGGCTTCCTGCAAGGCTTGGATCGCCAGATCGAGATTTCCAACCTTGTCGTAACGCTGGATGTAGCCGATCGCCTTCAGGTAGTTCTCGTACGCCGCCGGATTCACCGAGCCGCCTGCGTTGTGCAACATGTCGGCACTGACCGAGACGTTCATCATGCGCGCGAGCTTGGCGACCGCTTCATCCTGTAACGTAGCCAGATCGCCAGCCTGATCTTCCAAGTCTACCGACCCGATCTGCCGCATATTTTCCGTGTCGATCAAGTTTAAGTTCAGCCGTATCTGCTGGCCTTCGTGGCTGATGCTTCCCTTCACCACCATCGTCGCGCCGAGCGCGCGCAGCGCCGATGACGGATCGCTGACTTTGAGCCGGCGAACCTCGCTGCTGGGAATCACCCACAAAGACTCCTTCCCAACTTCGAGATTGGAAAGCTTGCCGGAAAGCGAGTCGACGAGGCCTTCGGCCAGCGCCTGCTCCTGCGGATCGTTGCCCACGATGTCAAAAGGCAACACCGCGATGTGCTTCAGCCTGGGTCCGAAGAAGGCGCCTTCCACACGTTCACGGACAGAAGGAATAAGCAAAGTGCTGCCCAGCAGCAACACAACGATGAGTGCGCCGAGCAGGATGCGACTGAGCGAACTTCGCCGCTGCTTCGGTAACGGCCAGGCCGAGCGCGAAGCCTGCTGTCGAGATTCCTTCAGCGCCTTGAGCTGGGATGAGACCTTATGACCGCCCGAGGCTGCACGAACGCCGGTCGAACTCAGCGTTGCCTTGGCGGCTTCCAAATCCTCCAGCAGCTCGTTGCAGGATTGATAGCGCGTGCCGGGATCCTTCGACAGGCAGCGAAAGACAATATGTTGCAGCGCCGCCGGCGCCTGATCCAGCGGAGGAGGCGCATCGTTCATGATGGCCATGAACGTCGTCGCCATATTGTCGCGCTGGAAAGGGTTGGTCGCAGTGAGCGCCTCGACCAGCGTAACGCCCAACGCCCAGATGTCGCCGCGTTGATCGGCTGGCTGGCCACCAGCCTGCTCGGGCGAGATGTACAGCAAGGTTCCGGTCGTGCCATGCGTGAGCGTTGCGGTGGCTTCGCTCACGTGAGCCAGACCGAAGTCCACGATCTTCACCATGCCGTTCGGCGTCAGCATGATGTTCGACGGCTTGATGTCGCGATGAATAATGTCGTGCGAGTGCGCGTCGGCCAGACCGCGGGCGATTTGAATCGCGATGTCGAGCACCTCGTTTGCAGGCAGCGGACCTTCGGCGATGCGATGCGCCAGCGACTGGCCTTCGTAGTAGGCCATGACAATGAACGTCTGGCCATCGTCGGTCTTTTCGATGCCGTGAATAACGCCGGTGTTCGGATGATCGAGCGAGGACGCAATGCGCGCTTCCTTCAGGAAGCGTTCTTTATCGAGTTTGCTGGCGTTGAGGCCAGGAGGAAGAAATTTCAGGGCAACGATGCGTTGCAGCTTCAGGTCGCGGGCTTTGTAGACGACGCCCATCCCGCCAGCCCCCACGCGGTCAATGACCTCGTAGTTGGAGCCAACTAGATCGCCAACCGAAAGTGCGCTGCCTCTCGATGCGGCCATAGCATCAACCTGCGTGCACTCGGGCGCAAATTGCAAGGGTAAACGAAAGGCGCCGAATCGCAGAACGATGATAAGCGGTGTTGACAGCGGTAGCAAGAAAAGCCGTTGCCGCAATTGTTCCCGCGCAAGGATAGAAGTGAAGCTAGAGGAGCCTGTTTACAGAAGGACGACTTTCGGATGAAACAGAGTGCCTGCAACCCTGCTGGCCAGGCACACCAGCTCTGCCTGACCGGCGAAGACCTTTACCCATGGTGAGCGGGACATCTCGGGCAGGTTGACGGTCCGGCCATGGCGAATCTTGGCGACATCGGCTTCGGTGGCATTGACGCAAGGGATTGCCGGAAGGACGCGGCGGGGATGAATCAGCAGCTCTTGCAGACGCGACTCGGAGGCAGCTTGGGCGATATCCTCCAGTGTGTGACTTTGCTCAATCGTGAACTCGGCGACCGCAGTACGGCGAAGAGAAGCGAGATGGGCGCCGCAACCGAGTTTCTGGCCGAGTTCATGCGCCAGGCCGCGGACGTAGGTTCCCGAGGAAACCCGGCAATGAAAAGCTGCGAGTTCGCCTTCCAGGGATGAAATCGTGAACTCTTTGACCTCGACTTCAACAGGCTTCAGTTCGACGTCCTGCTTGCGGCGGGCGAATTTGTAGGCGGGCACTCCCTGGATCTTTTTGGCCGAGAAAGCAGGCGGTACTTGCTGAATGTGTCCGACAAAGGCTTCGATTGCGGCCCGCAGTTCTTCAAGCGATACTTTAACCTCGACGGGCGCACTAAGAGGATCGCCGTCGGCGTCATAGGTGTCAGTAGAGAAGCCGAGACGGATTGTGCCCTCATAGGTTTTCTCGGAAGCGTTATAGAACTGGCAGAGCCGCGTCATGCGGCCGAGGACCAGCGGCAAAACGCCAGTCGCCATCGGGTCCAGAGTCCCCAGGTGACCGACGGAGCGCTCGCCGACCAGGCGCCGAGTCTTGGCGACGACGTCGTGCGAAGTCCATCCTGCCGGTTTATCTACGATCATCACTCCGTTGAAGGGCATCGTTCTGCTATCGTGGAGGTTGAAAGGCTTGTTGGTCAAATCGCGTAAGGGTATTGCCCGGGAGCGACGAAGGGACGCCACTTCCCTGCCGAACCAGCCGTAGCGCCGATATGATTCCACTGAAAGACGACGCCCCCCGGATCAGCACTCCCTACATCAATTACACGCTCATCGTGCTGAATGCTCTGGCCTTTCTCTGGTCGCTGGACTGGCACATGCAACTGCCCGAGCCCAGCCAGCAGGTCCTCTTCTATTTCGGCGTCGTGCCTGCCCGATTGACGGTGGTACTGTTCAATCACGGATACGTGCCCTGGGACCTGATCTCCGGACTAGGCACGCGATTCGTTCCGGTAGCCGCGGCGATCGTGCCCATCTTTACCTCCATGTTCCTGCACGGCGGCTGGCTGCACCTGATCTTCAACATGTGGGCGCTGTGGATATTTGGCGACAACGTCGAAGACTATCTGGGACACACGCTTTACCTGCTCCTCTACATGCTCTGCGGAGTGGCGGCCGCGCTGCTGCACATCTTGTTCAATATCGGATCGGTCATACCCAGCGTGGGAGCCAGCGGCGCGATTGCCGGCGTGATGGGCGCATTCTTCGTGCTGTATCCACGAGCACGCGTGCTGACGCTGGTTCCGTTCTTCTTCGTGTTCTTCATGTGGCTGCCGGCATGGATCGTGCTCGGCTACTGGTTCGTAGTCCAGTTCCTCAGCGGAGCCGCTACCTCCATCTCGGCGCACTCGGCCAATACAAGCGGCATCGCCTTCTGGGCACACGTGGGTGGCTTTGTCGCCGGTGTGGTGCTGATCAAGATGTTTCCGGCGAGGGCGAGACGATATCACTACGGGCTGTAAGCTCGGAGCTCTGAGCCTTGAGATCTGAGCAAGAAACTATTCCCCGATGTTCTTAGCTCCGACGGTGCCTGCGGTTGGGGTGATCAACAACTCCGAGACATTGGCTTCGGGCGGCAGCAACACGGTGTAGAGCACGGCTTGGGCGATCGTTTCCGGATTCATCATGCCTTCGTGTGAAGCGTCGGGCATAATCTGCTTCCAGATGTCGGTCGAGGTCGCTCCCGGCATCAGCGCCGTAACGCGAATGCCGCGCGGCATGAGTTCGTCTCGCAGGGCCCGAGTGAAGCCATACGCACCGGTCTTGGCCGCGGTGTAGGCGGAGAAATCTGGGAAGACCTGTACGGCGGCGGCTGAGAGATTGTTGATGATCGTTCCGCCACGTCTCATCATCGGCAGCGCTGCGCGTGTGCAGAGGAAGACACTGGTCAGATCGATGTCAATCATCTCGCGCCACATCTCGACCGAGGTAAGTTCCACCGGCGTGGGCTTCTGACTAATTCCTGCATTGTTTACGAGAATATCGATGTTACCGAAGCGGGTCTTCACCATGTCGAAGACAGCGTCGACCGAATAGGGTTCGCGGACATCGCAAAGATGGGCGACGGCTTGACCTGACCCGAGACCGTTCAGTTTCGCGGCGGCCGCATTCAGCTTCTCTTCATTCCGTCCGGTGATGACAACGCTACAGGCCTCGCGAGCCAGGGCCTGCGCGATTGCGTATCCAATGCCGCTGCTACCGCCGGTAATGACGGCTACTTTGCCTGCCAATCGCTGACTGGATTTGGACTGCGTCTCTTTCGCAGTCATCGATTAGATACCGTTCCCGTTCTTGGCATGGATTAGGGAGAGGAATTCCTGTCGCGTCTGCTGCGCTCGGAAAGCGCCCAGCATCGATGAAGTCACGGTGGCCGAGTGCTGCTTCTCGACGCCGCGCATCATCATGCAGAGGTGACGCGCCTCGACAACCACGCCTACACCGAGCGGCTGAATGACTTTTTGAATGGTCTCGGCGATTTGTACCGTCAGGCGTTCCTGCACCTGCAGCCGGCGCGCGAAGACCTCAACCAGCCGCGCAGTTTTGCTAAGGCCGATCACGCGGCCCTTCGGGATGTAGGCAATGTGCACCTTGCCGAAAAACGGCAGGACGTGATGCTCGCACAGGCTGAACATCTCGATATCTTTGACGATGACCATCTCGTCGTAATCGACGGTGAACAGCGCATCGTGCAGGATTTTCTCCGGATCTTCGTGGTAGCCCTTAGTGAGGTCGCGCAGAGCTTTTGCGTAACGCTCCGGAGTTTTGAGCAGGCCTTCGCGATCGGGGTCCTCGCCCAGGCGGACGAGCATCTCACGCGCCAGTTCTTCGAAGCTAGCACTGGTGAGGGTCGGGGATTCGATGGTGTCTTTCATAAGAGCTGCACTTGGCAGTTAGCGTTTAGCAATTGGCACTTCGCGAAGATTTTGCTAATTGCCACATGCCAAGTGCTAATTGCCGTCGTATTCAAAGCTATTCATCGCGGTCTCTTCCAGCCTTACTTTTTCCAGATGAGCCGCCTTAAAGTTTTGCTTCAAAATGTCGTAGATGACTTCGCTCAGGTTCTCGGTTGTCGGAACCTCCGACGCAAATTCCGGACGCAGGTTGAGGTTCACATGATCGAAGCGTTCGAGTATCTCGCGGCGCACTGAGCCGTCGAGTTCCACCAGGTCGCATACCATGCCGGTTGCGGGATTTACCTGTCCGCTGACCGTGACTTCGAGTGCATAGTTGTGCCCGTGTCCATGCGGGTTATTGCACTTGCCGTAAACCGCGCGATTCTCGTCCTCGCTCAACTGGTCGGTATGCAGTCGATGCGAGGCGGAAAAGATGTAGCGTCTTGTGAGATGGGCCTTCACGCTTCTCCGTAGAAATCTACGAACAGGTCAGGCAGTTCGTACACGCGCACGCGATGCAGGTGCGCGACGTTCAACTTGCTCTCCAACCGTTGCCAGATCGCGATGGCCAGGTTCTCCGTCGTGGGGATCTGGTGAGCGAATTCCGGAACCTCTTTATTCAGATGGCGATGGTCGAGAGCGTCAATGACCTCGCGGTTCAAGATTTCCTTTAACTCTTTAAGATCGACGACGAAGCCAGTCTTCGGGTCGATGTCGCCTTTCACCGTGACTTCCAGCGTGTAATTGTGGCCATGGCCATTGAGATTGGCACACTTGCCGAAGACGCGTCGATTCTCTTCTTCGCTGAAATCAGGGTTGTGATAGTAATGCGAGGCTGAAAATTCGCACTTGCGAGTTAAATAGACCATAGAGTCGCGAGCCCATACAGCCAACGTTCAACGTCTCAGGGCGCCATTCTTAATTGTACGTTCCGGAGGAGCGATTGTCCGCAACACTGGCAGACTCAGGTTCACGTCCCTTGCCGCCATACTCCCTGCCCTTCCAGGTTACTGCACCTCGATTATGTGAGATGTCAGAGTTAAGCAAAAGTAGCGCAAACAGCGGCAGCCCGAAAATCGACAGAACGTTTGACAGCCAGTCAAAATGTGCACGTCGAATTCGACGGATAAGAAGAATCGTCAGGATGGTCGTGACCACGGCTTCTGATAAGGCTTCGATCTTTTCGCCATCGGCGAATTGCCAGATTGACAGGACGACGCCACCGACGATGAAAAGGAATTCCAGCAGGCGTTCGAATGCCAGCAGCCGCGGTCGCGGGAACAGCAACGCGAGGTTCTTGGTCCAGCCCTCCCACATCTGCGGGAAGGTGCGATACATGCGCGTGCTGACGACATCCGACACGCGAAACTGCAGGCGGCCACCTGACTGCTTCACTCGTTTAGCCAGCTCGACATCTTCAAGAATTGTGGTGGCGACCGCGGCGTGTCCGCCAACTGCGTCGTACACATCACGACGGACGAGCAGGTATTGCCCATTGGCCGCAGCTGCGGCCGAGTTTGGATCGCAGACATCCTTCGGCCGATACGTCTTCGCCAGCTCCGCGAAGATTACCGGCATCAACGCCCGTTCGGCAAAGCTGTGGACCTCCTGTTGCGGCGAGTAGGAAAGCAGCGCCGCATTAAATTGCTTCGCCTCTTGAAGGCCGGCTGAAATCGAATTCGTCGAATGCTTCGTGTCAGCGTCGGTGAACAACAGCCACTGCCCTGTTGCGATCTTCGCGCCAGTCCAGGCGGCGTTGCACTTGCCGCTCCAGCCTTTGGGAAGCGGATCGGCTACGATAACGCGCACTGGAAACTCTTCTGCGATCTCGCGAGTGCGGTCCGTGGAATGATCGTCGACGACGATGATCTCGTACGATGGGCCCTCCTGGCCAAGGAGGCTGCGCAAGCAGTCGGCAAGGCACGCCTCTTCGTTCCGCGCTGGAACGATGACCGAGACTTCCGGGTTGGCAGCAGAATTCAAGGTTTGGAGGCGATCCTACGATGCAGCTTTTGTGGTAGTTCGAGCGCTCAAACAGTAGCGCTGAATCCATTATTATAAAAGCGTGAAGCGCCTGGCCTCATCGATCGCAGTATTCGCTGTTGTTCTCCTCACTGCTTGTAATAGCTCCCATCCACCACGCATTGGAAGCGCCGCACCCAACTTCACTATCACCGATTCCGAACGCACGGTATCGCTCAGCCAGTTCCACGGCAAACCCGTACTGCTGAATTTCTGGGCCAGCTGGTGTCCGCCGTGCATTGAAGAGACTCCGTCGCTGGTCGAGCTGCAAAAGCTGGTTGGGCCGAATGTCACCATTGTTGCCGTCAGTGAAGACTCCGACGACGCCGCATACAAGCAATTCGTGCACGATCACCAGGTCGACCTGCTCACCGTTCGCGACAATCAACGAACGAATGAGCTCTACGGCACGTTCAAGTATCCGGAGACATTTGTGATTGATCGTCAAGGGAAAATCCTGCGCAAGTTTATCGGCGCAACCGACTGGACCAATCCTGAGATCGTGGACTACCTGAAGAAGCTGTAAGCGGAAGTGCCACTAGTAACCTGATGCCTAATCCTCAGGAACTACGCGGCTTTTTTGCATTCCAAAAGCACCAAGGTGGCTAGCCGGACTCTTCTTCGCGTGAAAGAATCCGCTCCAATGTGGGGTATTCGTACGCTCATCTCCAAAATCCATAAGGAGGAAAGAGAATCATGCGGATCTCTGCCACCCGCTGTGGTCAGCGAATTACGTTTGTTCTGCTGACATGCTTCTGCATTTCCCTGCTAGCTTTTGCTCAGGATGACGATAGTCCTGAAGCGCAAGTGTCCAGTCAGCCGCCAAAGCCTATGTACATGGTTCTTCCTGGACGCGTTCTCTCCGACATCCCCGTTCCTGCCGGCTCAGCCCTGCCGACGTGGAATGGCTCGTTTACTTATGGTGGAAGCAACTACACGTACAACATGGTGGGCAAAACCCCATCATCGAACAGCTCGACGACCGTGCCGACGTACATCATTCCGATCAAAATCGTGATTACGTCGCGCCGTACGCAGTACACCTACGATCCGCAACATGTGTTGTCGAACGGCAAGACCGTTGTGCAGAATACAACCTCGTCGCCGATCTTCCAGAACCTGACGTATGTCCAAGGTGGCGTTAACGTCGGCACCACCCAGTACATCGACGCTTATCAGCGCGCCAATTTCTGGGGCACGGTGCAGAGCGCCAGCAACTACCATCTTTTGCTGGGAGGGCCGACGGTGCTTGCTGAGCAGACGTTGAGCCCGTCGTCCAGCTACGGCAAGCTGGGATCTCCGTTTGGATTCCAGGCTGGATTGGTGGACATCAACTGGTTCGACGCTCAACTCCCGGCCATCATGAGCAGGCTGGGAATCTCCTCCAACAGCTTTCCCATCTTCCTGACCTACGACGTATATCTCACGCAGAACAATCAGTGCTGCATTGGCGGCTATCACAGCTCTGAAGGCAATCTGAACAATCTGCAGTCGTATGCGCACGCGACGTACGTTGACCATCCGGGCGACTTCGCGCAGGACGTGTCGGCGCTGTCGCATGAAGTGGGCGAGTGGGCGGATGATCCTCTGGTGGTCAACTACAACGGAAACAACACACCGTGCGGCATCCTGGAAAACGGTGATCCTCTGGAGGGGAATTCCAATTATGGCGGGTACCACTACGTCCTGAACGGGTTCACCTATAACCTTCAGGACCTGGTGACCTTGCCTTATTTCGGTGCGCCGGCGAATACCTCGGTGAACGACTGGTTTACTTTTCAGGGTGAGTCGCTGGGGGTCTGCCAGAATGGTAGTTAGTTACATGTAGGGAGAGCAAGCGAGAGAGTCATTCTTGCGCAGCCGCTGCGATGAGTCGTGGCGGCTGTTCTATTTGCATCAACCAAATTTTGCAAGTGTCCCTGGGCTGAGGGTTCCTTCTAAGGTAATTCGCGTAATACTCCGGGAAACCATACAATAAACGAAACTCAGCTTCTGCCGCTGCATCAGATGATTACTGCCTCTTTGAAGGAGACGACCAACCAGATGCCATCGCGCCAGACTAGCCGGGCAACGCGTCCCAGCTTTTCCGGAGTGCTTCTTTTCATACTGGCCTTTTTGTTCTGCTCATTGCAGTTGGCCCTCGCACAATCGGTTCAGCACTCACCAATCGACGACGCAACAACTAACTCATCGCCCGTTATCCCCGTGGGAGAAGATCCGCAACAAGCATCAAAGAGTGGACAGATCAACGGAACGATTGTCGACCAGGCTGGAGATTTGGCATCGGGAGCGCAGGTGCAACTCACCCAACCCGGTCAGCCACAGCCGCAGCAGGTGCAATCAGGTGATGATGGTCAATTCTCTTTCGGCAACGTAGCTCCTGGTCCTTTTCAAATTACGGTCAGTGCACCCGGTTTTGACACCAAGACCTTCAACGGAACACTGACCGCGGGTCAAGCCTTTATCGTTCCGCAGATTGTTTTGCCCGTCTCAGGTGCGACCACTGAGGTCAAGGTAGGCGTAAGCGCGGATGAAGTTGCCGAAGAGGAAGTGCAAGAGCAATACAAGCAGAAAGTTCTCGGCTTTATTCCGAACTACTTCGCCAGTTACGTTGACAATGCCGCGCCCCTTCCACCGCACCTGAAGTTTCAGCTTGCCTGGAAATCGGTGACCAATCCGATCACTATCCTTGGAGCGGGAATGCTGGCGGGAATTTATCAGGCGGGTGATCAGCTCAGCGGCTACGGACAGGGCGCAGAAGGATATGCCGACCGCTTTGGCGCCGCGTACGGCGACGTCTTCCTGGGAACGTTTATCGACAGCGCGATCTTCCCATCGCTCTTTCATCAGGATCCGCGCTACTTCTACAAAGGCACGGGGACGATTAAGTCGCGACTGTTCTATGCGCTGGAGAACGCGGTCATCTGCCGCGGCGATAACGGAAAGCGGCAGTTCAACTACTCCGCGGTCGTCGGGTCGTTTGTGACCAGCGGTATCTCGTACACCTACTATCCGGCAGCCAACCGTGGTGGCGGCCTGCTGGTAGAGAGCGCGCTGATTCGCGTGGCCGAGGGCAGTCTGGCCGGCGTCTTCCAGGAGTTCGTGGTGAAGAAGCTGACGCCGCACCTGAAGAATCGCCAAGCGGCCCAGCAGCAGCAGCAGCCCTAATACATCGTCGGCGCCTTAGTCTTCAATCTCTCATTTCGTGGGCGGAAGCCGGTTCTGTTGCTTTTGCAGCCGGAGCATTAGGCTTGGTCATAGCTTCGTCCACGCGCTTCTTAAAGTCGCCCTGATCGTCGTGCTCCCAGCCACTGTAGTTGGATACGACGTCCAACTCGCAGCCGGTTCCTTTGGGCAGCAGGGTGACTTTGTTTTTCCTCTGCAGCAGCGCACCGGAGATGTTCGTGTGTACCTGGTGCTTAACGTCATAGGTCGCCGTCATCTTTGCATCGTCCTTCTCAACGATGTCGTAATTTTCCTTGTTGCTCAGGGTCTCATTTACGGCGGGCCAAATTTCTCTGCACGCTACGGGATAAGTATTTTTGTAGTGCTTGCCGAAGGCTGGGAGAACAAACGCAACGACAAGCAGCGCGAAAACCACACCTCTGGTCATCTTCATGGCTGCGCCTCGCATTCAGTTGTCGGAATTTGCCACAAAGATAATCGTTTGCCCCGGTTTGTCAGTGCGCGAGGTCACGCCGGGGCGTGACTAGACGAGAGCGCCATTCCTGATTCGAGCAGGCGAGGGACTACTTCGAAGGTTTCTCAAAGAGCTTCGGATCAACCGGGGCGTTCACCTGCATCGCGACAAGCGACATGGTCAGCACCGTACGCCCGGATTCATCCTGCATCACGTATTTGGCCGGGTAGTTCAGCCCCCCAAATCTTCTCCAGTCGGAGTATTGGAAGGTCAGGGTTGTCGGAACGGCTTGCGTCATATCGGTGAAGGACTCCTGAAGCAGTCTGCCATCGGCAGCGATCCACCAGCGCGTCGGTGTTCCGTCGGCGTTCACCGCAACGACGGTTGCGTCCACGTCGTCGATTCGCTCCTGCCCATTACCTTCGAATGCGTACTTTGGATCGTGAATGTGCTGCATCACGTTGAGGAAATCATGCTTCAAGGTGTCCCTCGACAAGGTAGCCTCACCCAGAGGTACATCTTCCACTTTCGATCCCGTCACCACGAAAGCCGAAGTGGGCGTCACGACGCGGAGGACAGCCCCCTGCGGCAGCTTCATCTCTTGCGCCTGCTGGTCGGGATAAACGATAGTCTGCTCACCCTCGATCTTCTGCGCTTGCTTCAGCAGAACGAATTTCTGCCGAAGGGTCTTCACGGAGTCGACATGCTCGGCGCCTCCCAGGGCTTGCAGCAGCTTCGCCGCAGCCGCCTGGCCTTCGGGGTTGTTAACGGCGGCGGCGAAGGTCAGAACGAGTGTCCCGGAAGTGGGTGCGTTCCGCTGGGCAGGTTTCTTTGGAGTTGTTTGGGCCGGGAGTAGCAGCGAGATTGCTAGTACGGTGGTCCCAAGCAGGACTGGCTGCCGCGTGCTGCGTATCATTGCGGGCCTCTTCGCATAGAGCTGATCGACTGAATGGCTTCTACCGCGCAATCTACTTCGCCCGCACCAACAATGCAATGGTCCTGAAAAACAAAAAGGAGAGGCTTATCGCCTCCCCTCCCGTTTCCGGCTGATTGACGTCAGTACAGCCGGAAGTTCACCTCGACGTTAATCTGCACCGCGACTGGCTTTCCGTCCTTCATCGCGGGTTCAAACTTCCAGTTGCGAACTGCCTCGATCGCCTTCTGATCCAGCCCCATGCCCAACGCGCGGGCGACCTTGATGTCGCGCGGCTTGCCGTCAGGGCCAACGATCAGCCACAGGACGCAGGTTCCCTGATACTTTGCCTTGCGGGCTTCCTCGGAGTACTCAGGATCGGGAGTGTCCAGAGCACGAGGCGCGGAGACTCCACCGCCTACACGAAATGCCCCGCCACCGATACCGCCGCCGTGCCCGGGACCTACGCCTGGGCCGCTTCCCGAACCGACTCCGCCGCCGTTACCCGAGCCAATACCACCGCCGCCGCCAGTTCCATTTGAGGGCGGGCCCGAGGGCACACCCGACATCGGATTGCCGAGGTTCGGCATACTCGACGCCAGCTTGATCTGCGGAGGAATAACTACCGTCGGCTCGACCGGAAGCTTTGGATTGTCGTTGCGGATGACCATTGCGGGAGGCGTGATCTGCTCCATGGCGGTCTTGGGGAGCTTGCCCTTGGGCGCTTGAAGCTTGTCGTGATCGCCGCCGCCACCGCCGCCGCCGGACGTTGTAGCGGACTTCTTCGTCATCGGCAACTGAGGAGTGAGATCGGGCGCGATCAGCGTCACTGTCTCCTTGGGCTTCTTCTCGACGACCTTGGCGCCCATGATCGACAGCGCAATGAGCGCTGCGACCATCGCGATGTGCACCACCAGCGAGACACCGGCACTTTCTTTCTTGTAATTGTATTCACCCCAGATTTCGCGGACCTTCACCGGACGCGAGGTCAACTGTAACGGGGGCAATTTCTCGGGGAACAACGCCGCGCGAACATTCTCCTTCAGCGAAGCCCACAACGATTCGTCCATCGTGGTTCGCGGAAGAAGATGGAGCTCTTCGTCCTGCTGCTGGGGCGGAGGGGGAATCAGCGTCTGATTAGCCATACTCGTCCTAAGTCCTTCGGTCTGCGCCGGCTTACGCCGTACCTCTACTCGTCGATAAGCACTTCCAGGGCCAAGTCACTCATCTGTGAAACCCAAAGTTTCGGATGAGGTTGCGGACCGACCTCACAGTTGGAATGTCACAATTGTGAGTCGCCGTTCTAAAGCTTAGATGCGTAGCTACCCACATCGTTGTTCGGAATTTCGTATCAATGCTCAGACGAGCCTAAGGGGTAAAGGCGAGCGTCCGCCCCCACCGTTGGCAGCTCGTAGGTGTCAGAAAACCCATGCTTTGCCCCTCTGCACCCCTTAAGGCGAATGGACGGACATTTTACGGATTCTTATAATGAAAAGATAGCTGGCACACTTTTTACGTTCCAGTGATCATTCGCGGGGGAATTGCGGAGTGCCGCTAGACCTGAAATCGACGTTGAATTTGCCCAAGACCGACTTCTCCATGAAGGCAAATCTGCCCAAAAACGAGCCTAAAATGCTCGAGCGATGGGAGAAGATGCGGATTTATGACCGGATCCGCGAGGCGCATAAGGGCCAGCCGATCTATGTGATGCACGACGGGCCTCCCTATGCCAACGGCCCCATCCACCTGGGCACGGCGCTCAACAAGACGTTGAAGGACTTCATCGTCAAGTCGCGCAGCATGAGCGGCTTCGATGCTCCCTACGTTCCTGGCTGGGACTGCCATGGACTGCCGATCGAGATCAAGGTCGACGACCAGTTGGGCCGCAAGAAGCTCGACATGGACCCGCTCGCCGTACGCGAGGAATGCCGCAAGTATGCGACAAAGTTCCTTGACCTGCAACGTTCGCAGTTTATCCGCTTGGGCGGCCTCGCGCGTTGGGAAAAGCCCTACTCGACCATGGATCCGCGGTACGAGAGCGTCGTCCTCGACACCTTCTACAAGTGCTACCAGGAAGGACTGGTCTACAAGGGCCTGAAGTCCGTCTACTGGTGCGTCGTTGATAAGACGGCGCTGGCGGAGGCGGAAGTCGAGTACGAGATGCACTCCAGCCCGAGCATCTGGGTGCGCTATGCGATGACCAGCGATCCTGGACAACTCGATCCGTGTTTGGCGGGCAAGAAGAATGTCGCTACGATCATCTGGACCACAACGCCGTGGACGCTGCCTGCGTCGATGGCCGTGACCTTCGCGCCCGACGCCGAGTATGTTGCGCTGGATACAGGCGAGTGGATCTACATCGTGGCCAAGGCGCTGGCGCAGCAGACGATTGAGAAGTGCAATCTCGTGGGCGCGAAAGAAGTCGCCATTTTCCCCGGCACCAAGCTGGAGCACACGACCTACGCGCATCCGTTTCTGGATCGCTCAATCCTTGGCGTGCTCGGCGATTACGTGACCATGGATACCGGCACGGGCGCGGTGCATACGGCTCCGGCGCACGGCGCCGACGACTTCAACACCGGCGTGAAGTATGGACTCGACCTGCACTCGAATGTCGACGATGCCGGCATCCTGCGTAACGGGTTGCCGGAGTATGAAGGCCAGCAGGTCTTCAAAGCGAATCCGCTCATCGTCGAATTGTTGAAGAGCCGCGGCGTGCTGCTGGGCTACGAGAAGATCGAGCACTCGTATCCGCATTGCTGGCGCTGCCACAACCCGATCATCTTCCGCGCCACCGAGCAGTGGTTTATCTCCATGGAAGGCAAACTTCCTGAAGGAGGCACCCTGCGTACGCGCGCACTCGACGAAGTCAAGAAGGTGAAGTGGGACCCGTCGTGGGGCGAGGAGCGCATCTCCAACATGGTCGCCGGGCGTCCGGACTGGTGCATCTCCCGTCAACGCGTCTGGGGTGTGCCGATCGCGATGTTTCAATGCGAAGACTGTCACGAGTTCGTCGGCGACCCGGAGATCCACAAGCTGGTGGTGGAACTCTTCGCACGCGAGGGCGCCGATGCCTGGTACAAGTATTCGCCGGAGCAGATTTTGCCCGCGGGGTACAAGTGTGCCAAGTGTGGCTCGACTAAGTTCCGGAAGGAAATGGACATCGTCGATGTATGGTTTGAGTCGGGATCGAGCCAGGCGGCGGTGCTGGGACACGAGCCCGGGCTTCCCTGGCCTGCCGACTTGTACATCGAGGGCGGCGACCAGCATCGCGGGTGGTTCCAGTCATCCCTGCTGTGCGCCACCGCGACGAAGGGTGCCGCGCCATTCCGCAGTTGCGCGACAGTAGGTTGGACGCTGGATCCGCAGGGCCGCGCGATGTCGAAGTCGCTGGGTAATACGGTCGATCCGGTAGAGATTGCCGACAAGATGGGCGCCGAGATCATCCGCCTGTGGGTGGCGTCGGTGGACTTCCGCGAGGACGTCATGGCGTCGGACGAGTTGATGCAGCGCGTCGCCGACATCTATCGCAAAATCCGGAACACGTTCCGCTACATCCTCGGCAACCTTGATGGCTTCGATCCGGCGACGGACGCTGTACCGTTTTCGGAGATGCATCCGCTGGATCAGTACATCCTCCTGCGTGGGGCGGAGGTCACGAAGGACGTTCGCGAGCACTACGATGCGTTCGTCTTCCATCGGCTCTATCAGCGGCTGAAGGACTTCTGCATTGTCGACCTGAGCTCGATCTACTTCGATGTGCTGAAGGATCGGCTTTATACATCGGCACCGAAGTCGAAGGTACGTCGCTCGGCGCAGACTGCGCTCTGGCAGTTGGGCGAAACTCTGGTGCGACTGCTGGCGCCGATCCTGAGCTTCACCGCGGAAGAGGTTTGGGGTTTTCTGCCGGCGGCGGGACGCTCCGAGAGCGTTCACCTCGAGCAGTTCCCTGCTCCGGCGGAGCTGACAGGCGAATTGCCGGCAGGGTTCAACCCTGAAGCACTGAAGAGCGACTGGCAGAAGCTGCTGGAGGTGCGCGATGAAGCGCTGAAAGCCCTCGAGGCGGCGCGTAACGAGAAGCGCATTGGCGGCAGCCTGGAGGCGGAGATCCGGCTGACGGCGCCCGAGAGTGTCTATCCTTTGCTGGAGCGCTATCAGGATCAGTTACGGTATCTTTTTATCGTGTCCAATGTGGTGCTTGAGAAAGCGGCAGGCAGCAATGGCGATAGCGGGCTGAAGATCGAAGTTTCCAAAGCGCCGGGACAGAAGTGCGAGCGTTGCTGGAACTATTCGACCCACGTTGGCGAAGACCAGAATTATCCGACCGTGTGCGAGCGCTGCAGTGCGGTGCTAAAGGAGATCGAGGCGACGGCGGCGGCAAAGTAGGGCGGCTGCTTCTTTCAGGCGTAGAGTAGCGTCTAACCAAGTGGCTGGCGTTTCAGCGGGGCTCGGGAGGCGCAGCAGAGTTCTTCCATGCGTAAGTATTTCATCGTGATCGCTGTCGTCGTGCTGTTGCTGGATCGGCTGGCAAAGTGGGCTGTGGCCAGCAACATCGCCCTGCACGACAGCGTTGTTGTCATTCCCGGCTTTTTCCGCCTGACGCACGTGCAGAACACCGGCGCCGCGTTTGGTCTGTTTGCTGATTACTCGGCGCAGTGGAAGATTGGTGCGCTGGTCAGCTTCTCGATATTGGCGTTGATTATCGTCTCGGCTTTGCTGTGGAAGCACAGCCATGCGCTCAGCACCACGACCATCGGGCTGTCGCTCATCCTGGGCGGCGCGATGGGCAATCTTTGGGACCGCATGATCTACGGCCGGGTGGTTGACTTCCTCGACTTCTACATCGGCAGCTATCACTGGCCGGCATTCAACATTGCCGACAGCGCCATCGTGATCGGCGCCATCCTTCTTATCTCTGAAATATTTTTCGCGAAACCGGCAGGCGAGAACGAAACCGTTAAGAGCAGTTCGTAGTCAGGCGGCCTTCTCCAGGTCTCCGCCCATCTGTTCCCACTTCCGCGAATAGAGGTTCATAAGGGGAGTGACCGAAGCGCCATGCAGAAAGATGGACATGGCCACCACGGTCATCACCAGGGTTGTAACCTTGCCGACCTCACTGCTCGGAAGCCCATGCGAGACTGCGTACGACAGGTAATAGACGGAGGCGATTCCTCGTATGCCGAACCACCCAATCAGCGCTTTCACCGGGGTACCAAGCTTGCTGCCGGCTAAAGCGATAAAGATGCTGAGCGGGCGAATCACAATGAAGATCGTCAGCCCTGCCACGATCGCCATGGCGACTATGGATTGCGCACGCAGCAAAGCGCCAATGATGATCACAACGATGATCTCGCCAATCTGTTCGAGCTGCCCGGTGAATTGCAGCAGCAGTTCGACCAGAAATACGGAGGCGCTCTTGGGGTCGGTCGCCGCCTTCATCATTGAGTCGCTATCTACGGACACCAGCGGCAAGCGCGGTGGTCCTTCCTCTCCGGTTTCGCGCCGCTCCAGTGTGCGCAACGCGACCGCGCACGCGAATACGGAGAGGAACCCGAGACCGTGCGCTAACTGGCCAAGTCCATAGCTCAGGCCGATCAATCCTGGGCCGATGAAATATCCCAGGCCGACGGCCTGCTGGTGTTCGCGCCGGAGATGGAGAACGTATCTCCCCATCAAGTAACCCACTCCCCATCCAGTGGCGACGCCGGCGACGGTACCCCAAAGCAAGTTGACGAAAAACCAATGGACAATCAGCCCGCCGGTAGGAGGTTGCTGCAACAGCAACGTACCCAGAAGAAAAAATGGAAGGGCGCTACCGTCATTGAGTCCCGCTTCTGAGGTCAGCACAAAGCGCAGCGGAGCTTGCCGATATGGATTTTCGACTTCAACATCGGAGGCGAGTACCGGATCGGTTGGGGCGAGCGTGGCGCCTATGACAAGCGCAACCCCCCAGGAGAAGTGGAAGAAATATACCGCCCCGACGGCGATCAGCGCGATCGTCATCGCCATGGCCGGAAAAGCGAGGCGAAACGAGAATCTCCAGAGATGATCCTTGAGAGGCAGGCGGGTTTTCAGTCCCGACGAAAACAATGAGATCAGAATCGCGATCTGCGTGATGAACTCGATCGCCGCCGCATCGTGAGATAAGTCCAGCCTGAGGGCTGACAGCCGGTGTGAACCCAGCGCCCAGCCGAGCGGGAGATAGACCAGCGCAGTCGTGAGAGGCAGGCGTTTGATGAGGGTTGCGGTGAGCGCCATCCCGCACAGAATCGCGCCCGCAACGATGAACCAGGTCTGGACGTTCATCGTTCCTTGTTAGATGCAGCGAATCGAGAAGAAGCGGTTGCAGCAGCTTGCAGTATCCAACGTGAGTTGAAGCTGAAGCACTAGCGAAGCTTGCCCAGCTTCTCGACGGGCCAGTATCCAAACACCGCCTTACCGTAGATGAAGTCCTCATCGACGGGACCGAAGTCGCGACTGTCATTTGACAGATTGCGATGGTCGCCGAGCATGAAATAGCTGTGCGGCGGGACGATCGTCTCCGGATAGGAACGAACGTCCTCGTACATTCGGGGGACGTAATCTTCGTTCAAATGGTGTCCGTTGACATAGACAACGCCGGCATCGATGCGGACGCGATCGCCGGCCACAGCAATCACGCGCTTGATGTAGCTCTTGGAGGGATCGCGCGGATAGCGGAATACAACGACGTCGCCGCGCTCGATCGGTTCCAGCTTATACACGAACTTGTTGATGAACACGCGCTCCTGGTCCTGGAGTGTGGGCATCATGCTGGTGCCTTCGACCTTGACGGGCTGATAGAGAAAGATGATGAAGAAGGCCGAAACCGCCAGCGAGATCACCACGTCTCTCAGCCAGCCGGACATGGTGGATTTTCGAGCGGGGGAAGCAGCTGGCCCGGGCGACTGCGGGTTTTCTCCGTAGCTCGAAGTAGCTGAGGTTTCTGACTGCTGTTGCCCGGGAACCGAATTCATATCAATGTTTTAGACGGTGAAGCTTCATTATAGTTTCAGAACACGGTGTCCAGCAGCGCGATTCTGCAAGCTTTGTAGTGAAATTCACCCTACCTGCCTACAAACGCCTCAAGCTTGTCGAGCTCATGGCCAGCCATGTCAAGGAAGTGCTGCGCCCGGTCGGTGTCCATTCCATCCAGCGCCTGCTTCGCCTTTGCGAGATCGTTACGCATGTTCGAGCGCGAGGCCACGATGTCGCCGCGTAAGCCGAGTCCGCTCTGGTGCATTGACTGCTCGAGTCCCTGCAAACTGCTCTCCACGGCTCCCGCCCGGCTCTCCATTTGGTCCTCCTGTTTTTCCAGATCGTCCATAAGCTTCTTTTGCGCGGCGATCTCTTCAGGAGACGGACCATTATTGATCGGCTCGGCGTTGGCCGGCGCCATGCCAGGGGCAGAGGCTCTGTGCGTCGGCGGTGGCGCGGCGCTTTCGGTAGCCGCAGGAGTAGCAGCCGGCGAGGTGTTTGGCGGAGGCGTGGGCTGAGATGGCTCCGCCGCTGGAGCTGTCGTTGATGCGGGCATTGAGGACTCGACCGCCGCGTTCTGCTTGTGCGAACGATAGACCTGGGTTCCACCGAACAGGGCCACCAGAACGACGATTGCCACGACCACGATCCAGCCGACGTGGCGGCCTCCGCTTCTCGGGGGCGCCGGATTGTAGCCGGCTGGTGCCGGCGGCGTTGGTGTCGGAGCGGCTACTGGTGTCGGGGTTGGCGTGGCCGGGCGAGTCGATGTGACCGTCTGTGGTAGCGGAGTTGCGACGGCGGCAGCCACCGCAGCAGCGGCTGGGGCTCCCACCTGCGACAGGGCGTTACGGAACGCGTCGGCCGTCTGGAAGCGCTGCGCTGGGTCTTTTGCCACGGCCATCATGATGATGTCGCTCAGGGCCTTCGGAATCGAAGGCGCGACTTCCATCGGCGAGCGCGGTACTTCCTTAATGTGCGCCTCCATCACTGAGTAGCTGCTGGTGGCGCTGAACATGCGATGTCCGGTCACCATCTCGTACATCGACACGCCGAGAGAGTACAGGTCCGAACGCGCATCGGTGGGCTCAGATTTCACCTGCTCGGGCGACATGTAGTCGAGCGAACCGAGCGTAGTGCCCGTGGCAGTCATGCCGAGATCGGTGGTAGAGCGCGCGATGCCGAAATCCATCAGCTTGATCACTCCTTGCGGAGTAAGCATCATGTTTGCCGGCTTGATGTCGCGGTGAATGATTCCCTTTCCGTGCGCGTAGCTGAGGGCCGAGAGCACCTGGCTAACGAAGTTCAGGGTGTCAGGAGATGAGAACGCGCCTGCTTCGAGGCGCTGCGCCAGCGTGTCACCCTCGACATACTCCATGATCATGACCAGCTGATTGTCGGCGGTGAATGCGGTGCGGAGTTGCGCGATGTTCGGGTGATCGAGGCTGGCCAGCAGCTTGATCTCGCGCATGAAACGGTTGGCGAGTTCCCCCTGCTGCGCCAAATCCGGCAGCAATACCTTCATGGCCTCGATGCGGTCGGAGATGACGTTGCGGACGAGGTACACCTGGCCCATGCCGCCGTGTCCCAACTCTCGAACAATCTCGTAATCGCCGAGCCGCTTATGTTCTTCTGCCATGACATGCCTCCTTAACACCCGAGCGCAATTGGCAAGTGGAATTTTTAGGATTTCAAGGGAACAGTTCGAGGGACGAAAAGATGGCGCGCTTTCCAAATCCCCAACTGGATTGCCGCGTCATTATGCGCTGCCTAATGTCGAGAATCAAGCCGAACATTGCGCTACTACGCGCCGCCTGCCGGAATGGGACGGCCCGCTGACCCCGGGGAAAGGTTCGGCAGATGGCGCGTTTGGGAGCTACCGCTGTTCTTCGATACAATGCAGCAGGGTCTTCGTTCAATGCAAAAATCAGCTCTTCTCATTCTCCTGGCATTGCTGACGGCAGTATGCTTTGCGCAAGGCGATCATGTGCCCGCTTACAACAGCGGTCCGGCAAAGGCCGATCAGGCGCAGATACTTCCTAAAGATCAGCTCTGGGGAGACTCGTTTCAGTATCCCTATCAGACCAAGGCTTACCTGCTCGCCGCCAAGATCCCTAACGTCATAAACCAGATGCCTTGTTACTGCTATTGCGAGCGCATCGGGCACAACAGCCTGCACAGCTGCTTTGAATCGACTCACGGCGCGCATTGCGGTATCTGCATGAAGGAACTCTTCTATACCTATGAGCAGACTAAGCTGAAGAAAACGCCGGCGCAGATTCGGGCGGGGATCATCAAGGGCGAGTGGAAGGAAGTCGATCTCGATTCAGCGGCCAAGAACGACGAATGACAGGTTACAGTCCGGCGCAGTAAGCTGAGTTGACGACTTCCTGAGTTGCGGGTATAACTCAGCGAAACAGCCACGTGCTTTGGACCCTCGACAGCTTGCGGCAGTTCTGAGTTGCCAACGATCAGGGAAACTCGCTCAATGAACAAAAAAGCCACCGAAAACGGTAAAGACAGCGATTCCAAGGCTAAGAAGACAAAGGGATTACATATGTCTGCAGTAAGCCCGGAGGGAAAGAACCGAGGGGCCAAACCCTTGAAGGTGACCGAGGATCCCCGTTTTGCGCAGGCGGTGCAGAGCTACGAAGCGGGCTTGAAGGCGCTTCAGATCCACAAGTACGACAAGGCCAAAGGATATTTCGAGAAAGTACTGGCGGGCCCCAGCACGGAGCTGGCTGACCGAGCCAATGTCCACCTGAGTACCTGCAACCAGCAGATGAATCGGACCTCAACGACGTTCAAGACGCCGGAGGAGCAGTTCGATTATGCCGTGTCGCTGATGAACATGGGCGACTATGTCACCGCTCGCGAGAATTTCGATACGCTGACGCAGAAGTACGGCAAGTTGGACTTCATCTGGTACGGCATTGCGGCTTTGAATTGTCTAACCGGGCGCTTCCCTGAAGCCATCAGCAACCTGAATGAAGCAATTCGACTCAACCCGGCCAACCGCTACCAGGCCCGAAACGATTCAGATTTCAAAAACCTGGCCGACGATCCCAGGTTTACCGAGCTGCTCTATCCCGATACCAGCGCTGATGCTCCCAGCGAACCGGATAAGTGGCAATATTAGTCTCGGACCATTTACCTGACATGCCGGGCCATTCCACTTCCGCCGACGTGCGCTCCATCAAAGCTGTGGCGATGGGTGGTGGTACGGGCTTATCTACGCTGCTACATGGCCTCAAGCGCTACGTGAGCACATCCGGCGAGGAAATCTCGGCGGACAAACTTCCGTGCATCTCAGATCTCTCTGCCATCGTGACGGTGAGCGACGACGGCGGTTCCAGCGGACGTCTGCGCAAGGAGCTGAACCTTCCGGCACCGGGCGACATTCGCAACTGCATCGTGGCACTGTCGGAGGAAGAGGCACTGCTGTCGCGGCTCTTCAAGTATCGCTTCCCTGCCGGCGAAGGCGTGGGAGGACACAGCTTCGGCAACCTATTTCTCTCGGCGATGAGCGCCATCACTGGAGACTTCAGCCAGGCGGTTGAACAGTCGTCAACGATTCTGGCGACGCGCGGCCATATTTATCCAGCAACTACCAGCAACGCTCAGCTGTACGCCATCATGGACGACGGTTCGATCGTGCGCGGGGAGACCAACATCACGGCCAGCGACCGTCGCATCGTCGAGCTTCACATGGATCCGGAAGACGCCGAACCCCTGCCGAAGACGATGGAGGCCATCGAAAGCGCCGACCTTATTACCATCGGGCCGGGCTCGTTGTTCACCAGCCTGGTTCCGAATCTGCTGGTGCGCAATGTGTCGAAGGCCATTGCAGATTCGAAGGCGGTGAAGGTGTTTGTCTGCAACCTGATGACGCAGGCGAACGAGAGCCTGGACCTTACGGCATCCGATCACATTCGTGCGTTGTACAAGCATGCCCGCCACCATTTTTTTGACTATGCCCTGGTGAATCGCACCCCGGCCTCGCGTCAACTGGCGAGCAAGTACGCCGAGAAGCGGCAATCGCAGATTGAACCGGATGCCGAGCAGATCAATGCGCTCGGGGTCAAGCCGGTGCTCGGTGAGTACATGACCGAAGAAGTTCACCCCGTTGAAGGCTTGATAGCGCGTCACGACACGTATCGCGTGGCTCAGGACCTGCTGCGCCTGATGGCAGACCATCGAGCGTCACATCAGCCGGCGCTGCATCAATAGCGAGAGCTCAGTTACAATCGGAAATTCACCAACCAGGCGCTGATCGCGTTTCGCCAGCATGCTCGGTGTCCTCCGCGGTGAACTCTCTTATCCCATGTCCAACGCCGCCACATTCGCCATTGTCATACTTGCCGCAGGAAAAGGTACGCGGCTGAAATCGCGCCGTCCGAAGGTGCTCCACGAAATCGGCGGCAAGCCGTTGCTCGCCCATGTTGTCGCGGCAGCTTCCAAGGTCGTGCCCGCACAAAACATTTTCGCCATCATCGGCCATGAAGCGGACGCGGTACGCGCTGCGCTGCAGTCGACGGGCATCGGTTTCGTACTTCAACGCGAGCAGCGCGGGACGGGACACGCGATGATGGAGGCGCAATCGGCCTTGAGCGGTTTTGAACATGTACTGGTGCTCTCGGGCGACGTGCCACTCATTACCCAGCAGACCATCGCGCGGGTACGAGACTTTCATCTGGCCAAAGGGGCTGCGATGACGATTCTCACCGCCGAGCCTGCCGATCCCACGGGCTATGGACGAATTTTCCGCAAGAAGGCGAACGGTGCCGAAACGGATGAGGTGGAAAGAATCGTCGAGCAGAAAGCGTTGCAGCCCGACCAGGTCGGCCAGCGTGAGATCAACTCCGGTATCTACGCTTTTGCCACCGCACCACTCTATGCCCAGATCGGAAAGCTGACGACCGACAACCCTCACGGCGAGTACTACCTGACAGACGTTGTTACGCTGCTGGGCAAGGCTGGACAAAAGGTGCAGGCGCTGCGTGCCGAAGATTCCAACGAAGTGCTGGGCGTGAACACTCGCATGGAACTGGCTGAGCTCGATGCCAAGCTGCGCGCGAAGAAATCCCGCGAGTTGATGCTCGCCGGCACCACGATCTTCCGCCCTGAAACGTGCGATATCGATTCCGACGTCGAGATCGGAACGGACTCGATCATCGAGCCGTTTGTGCAACTCATCGGGCGAACTAAGATTGGAGCCGATTGCCGCATTCGATCGTACTCGGTGATCAGCAATTGCGAACTTGGTGACAAGGTGCTGATCCGGCCCGGCTGCATCCTTGAGGATTCCATCATCCGCAACGGAGCGGAACTCGGTCCTTACACGCACCTGCGCCCGGGTTGCGACATCGGCGAAGGTGCGCATCTTGGCAACTTCGTCGAGGCGAAGAAGAGCAAGATCGGCAAGCGCTCGAAAGCCAATCACCTGAGTTATCTCGGCGACGCGCAAATCGGTGAAGGTGTGAACGTCGGCGCAGGCACCATCACCTGCAACTACGACGGCGTGACGAAAAGCGTCACCACGATTGACGATGGCGTTTTCATCGGCAGCGATACCACTCTGGTTGCGCCAGTGCGAGTGGGACGTAACGCTTATGTCGGCGCCGCCTCCTGCATCACCGAGGATGTTCCGGACGATGCCTTGGCGATTGCTCGCGCTCGCCAGGTCAACAAGGAAGGCTGGGCCAAGGAGCGACGCGCCAGGCAGGATAAAAAGTAAGGCGATTCAACTCTCGAATCGCACAGCAGCTTTCGATTTCCACCCATCCAGCACTGAATTAGCGCCATCCTACTTGTTCAAGGAGCAGACGATGGCGACCAACGACAAGCGCGATACCCAAGGAACCGGACAGAATTTTGGCACTCACCCCGGCGGCATAAATCCCTCAGCCCCCACGGCCGGTACCGAGGGCTGGGGAACCACGCAAGACGAACGGCAGGCAATTTCAGCTGGCGATCCGCAGGCCACGCGCGCCGGGCAGATGAAGGGCAATCTCGGCGACGACATGACGGCCGCTTCACAGCGCGCCAGTGAGGCTGCCACTACCAACAAACGCCGCTCCGACGACAACAATCAGGCGGACCTTTCGCGCCGCACCAGTGCGAGCGCTCACTCCATGAATACCAGCCAGGGAGGCACTGCTCATACCTTCCGGTGCGCCGACGCCGGCAACAGCGATTGCCGTTGGGAAACCCAGGGCGATACGGAAGACGCAGTTATGAAGAAGGTGGTTGAGCATCAGCGAGACGCCCACGGTATGAGCGACTGGACGGATGCACTGCGCGATCGCGTGCGCGATTCGATTCATCGCCGCGAAGCTGCTTGATCTCCCCCGAGCAATGCAGGGAGCAGCTTTCCTCCGGGCTGTTCCCTGTTGGCTCAACTTGAACGCAAAAAAAACGGGAGGCCGCAGCCTCCCGTCGGGTCTTGCTGTTTGGGCGACTACTGATTCGCTCCCTGGTTTCCGCCCTCTTCCGAAGAGCCATTCCTTCCGGAGCGCTTCACCGTAATCGAGTTGCCAAGTTTGAAGGTGACCACCGACTCGGCCGGGATCTGAAGGTCCTTGTTGCCGGTGAACGCGGCGCCCGCCGTGCCAGCGCCTGCTCCAACCAGACCGCCAATCAAAGCGCCCTTGCCGCCGCCGGCAAGTCCACCAATCAGTGCACCGGCACCGGTTCCGCCGCCTGCCATCACGGCCGTGCGCTTGCCCTTGCCTTTGACACTCTGCGCGTAGGTAGAGCTTTGGATTGAGGTCGGGACGCCGTGCACGTTCACAGCAGTCAGAGCGACCGCCAACGTACCCTCGCCCTTAAATCGTCCGGGGGATTTCGATTCCACCACCGTACCGGTAACGCCCGCGCCCGAAGGTATGGCCACGACGCCGTCCACCGATACCGGTTGCGCCAGCGTTCCGGTGAACGTATCGCCGGCATTGGCGGATTTGGTGTCAATGGTATTGCCCATCCGAACCACTAAGCTCGTTCCAGCCGGGACGACCAGCGGCGGAGGAGGAGGCGGTGGCGGAGGAGGAGTTGGGGCCGCCTGTTGCACAGGCGCTGGAGCTTGCTGCTGTTGCTGCTGTTGCGGAGGAGCAGACTGCTGTGCAGCAGGCTGGCTATTCTGGGCCATCGTATTGTCGCTGGCCGGGGGCTGATTCTGACTCTGACTCGGTTGTTTGTTACATCCTGAAAAAGCAAAGGCTAGAACTAAACTAAGCACGACCAGTGACAATCGGGAACGCATAAACTCCCCTTTCCTTGTGGGTGGCGGACCGAAAAAGATCCCGCCAATACTGCTCAACTACACGCAACGGCACCGGATACAGTCTTCCGGCAGATAACTTTCTTGGGTAGATCACACGGCACGGCTGACTAGAAAATAACTGTCAAATTGTAGCGCGTTTATCGACTTGTGGCTTCGTTTAATCGGAGTTGCCCGCCGTACCGGATTCGACAGGAACCTCGGGCGATAGTCTCTGCTCCTTGATCACCGTCGCATCGCGCAGGCCGATGTAGCCTACAATTCCGGCGATCAAGGATGCTCCCAGCACAGCGGTCTTCGCCTCCATCAGGTGCACCGCATCATCAAAGGCAAGAGAGCTGATGAAGATTGAAACCGTGAACCCGATGCCGGCTAACATCCCCACCGCATTGAGCTGCTTCCAACTGACACCGCTGGGAATCTGGGCGAAACCCGCTCGTACCGCGGCTCTCGCGAACCCAATAATGCCCAGCGGCTTGCCTACGACGAGGCCTATTACTACACCCCAGGCGATGCGGCTGGTGATCAGGTCTTTCCACGCTCCTCCGGAGAAAGTGACGCCCGCGTTGGCCAAAGCGAACAGAGGCAGAACCAGGAACGAAACCCAGTCATTCAGCTGACGAGTGAGTCGCTCCGACGTGGACTCCGTGTTGTTCAGCAGCGCATCGAAACCGCCGAGAAGGTTCTTCGCGGTTGGCAAGTCGTGGCGCGCCATAGCATCGCGAAAGTTCCGAGACATCTCGGTTGCAATATCCTGGAATTGATCGAGCGATAGCGCCGCCGTAGTCGGCACCATAAATCCCAGTATTACGCCCGCAATCGTCGCGTGAATGCCCGACCGTAGAACCGCCACCCAGAAGCCGACTCCCAGAACGAAATAAAGGATCGGTCGCGAGATACCAAGCTTCAGCAGGGCGAAGATTACGGCGAGGATCAGCAGTCCAGCGAGGAGCGCGCCGCGGTCCAGCGAGCCGCTGTAGAAGACAGCAATCACGATGATGGCGCCAATATCGTCTGCGATTGCAAGCGACAAAAGAAAAACCTTCAGGTCGGATGGGATGCCCTTGACCATGCCAAGCACGCCCAGCGAAAAAGCAATGTCTGTGGCCATGGGAACACCCCAGCCATGCTGTCCCGGCTTACCCCAATTCAAGGCGACGAACAGCAGCGCCGGGACGACCATTCCTCCCAGGGCACCGAAGATCGGCAGCGCTGCCCGTTTCACGTCTGCCAGTTCGCCGTGTACGATCTCGTGTTTGATCTCCATGCCGACCAGGAAGAAAAAGATCGCCATCAAGGCATCATTGATCCACGCATGTACCGGGAGCTTGAGCCCGGACAGCGTCAACTCCAATTCCCACACATGGTGGTAGGACTCGTGCCACGGCGAATTCGCCCAGATCAGGGCGATGATCGCGGCTGCCAACAGAGCGAAACTACTAATCCCCTGGATGTGGATGAACTGCTGAATCGGCAGCACCAGCGTCCGCGTAACCAGGGACTCCCGCAGCTTGACTTGTAGCGCGCCGAATGTTCGAGGAGGAATACCCATAACTTTGTCCGAGCAGGCCTTGCGGCCATGCACCCATCCATTCAACCCACTCTGCGGACGACAGTCAATCGCAAATCCCCACATTGGCAACGTGGAGCCCGTCGGCTATGCTGAGAGACTCAATATGTACGCTGCCGTCCGCAATATTCTGTTAATCTTCGCTGCGCTGCTCCCCATCGTGAACCCGCTGGGCATGGCGCCCATTTTTGCGGAGATGACGCTGGGCTATCCCGAGAAGGTACGTCGCACCGTCGCCATGCGCGTGGCCGTCAACGGCATCGCCCTGCTGGTGGCGTCGCTTTTCATCGGCGGTTACATATTGCAGTTTTTCGGCATAAGTCTGGCTGCGGTACAGATCGGTGGCGGGCTGGTCGTGACCTTCGCGGGCTGGACGATTCTCAACAAGAAAAGCGGCATGAACGACAAGCAGCTCGAAGCTCCTCTGGACAGCCAGGAGATTTATTCGCTCGCGTTCTATCCGCTGACCATGCCCCTCACAGTGGGACCCGGTTCGATTGCGGTCGCGCTCACGCTGGGCAGCAACCTGCACGAAGAACGGCATCTCCAGCTGATCTTCAATGCCCTGACGGCCGTGATCGGCATCGCCCTGATCGGCCTAACCATTTTTCTCTGTTACTGGCTTTCCGAACGGCTGCAAAAATTTCTTGGCCCGACCGGCACAAGCATTCTGATCCGACTGTCGGCCTTCATTGTGCTCTGTATCGGGATCCAAATCATGTTCAACGGGCTGCAGGACTTCTACGACATCCTGAAACACTCGACCGGATAGATCGCCAAAGTCTCTTCCTTGCTGCCATACGCCACAAATTGATCGATGGATGAAGCTGGCCAGCACTCGGTCTCAGAATCGCCGTGCAGTTTTTAAAACCGTCCGCCGTCGCAATCACGATGCCCAGCACTTGCGCAGCCTTAGCGGCCTATACCAGAACAGTCAATTGGCGACGCGTACAAACGACGCTTTTGCGAATGCGGTGAGATGTCGTCCATAAAGGCGAAAGCCGGGCCTCTCGCTGCCCGGCTTTCAGGTCTGTCATGAACTAAGGAGGGTTCGAAACTAGAACAGCTTGCGGCGCAGAACGCCAGCCAGCGCGAGGATGCCAGAGCCGAACAGCATGATGCTGCTGGGCTCAGGTGTCGTGCCGGTCGTTGTAGTGGTAGTGCCGCCCATGACCGTGAAGGACTCAGAAGGAATTGTGCCTACCGAGTTCTCGGAGGCCGAAGACGGACCCGAGTTCTCATCCCAGTAGACCGGATCGCCCGTGTTGACGACCGCGTTCTGCAGGTTGAGCCAGTAGCTGCCGGCGTTCAGAGTAACCGGACCGAAGCTGCCAGTCTCGTTGCAGAGGCTGAAGCCCAGTTGGTTGGTAGTGCAGCCGCTCTGGGTGAAGTTCACGCTGCCGTCGAAGAAGGTGGTGCCACCGAATTCGGACGAGGTGATGGAAACTTCAGCCGACTCGAGAATGTCGCCTGGGAACAGCCAAGCGGCGAAGTTCAGGCCGGTCACATTTGAAGCGCCGCCCAGGGTGAAGGTGTCGCTGACGATGAACCCAAAGTTGATGGTCCAAGCGTCAACGGTACCGTTTGTCGGACCGTTGTCGTACAAGTCTGTCTGAGCCACGGCCGGAACAACAGCCAGGCACAGAACGAGCAGTGACAGCGAAGCGATTCTTAGTCTCAAGTTAAATCCTCCCTGTTGTTCGAAGTGATGGTTATTCGAGGGGCATGCGGACAGCTGACCACACATGGCCGCTCAAGTTACACGTCCGCGAAACCTTGGGAAGACCGAAGGTGTCACGACACGCCCGATTTACAGCTGCTCAGAACGTTCTGAATTGGCTCTAAGATGAGGAACGTGTCGACACCTCGGGGAGCCAAAACCACAAATGCGGGTGTCGCATCCTTCTTCATAGGATCACCACTCCTTCGCAAGCTCAATCAGCTGCAGATTGAACCCATCGAGAAGCTGGTGACGGCCTGAATGCATGGTTGGGCAACCACAGGATTCATGCCAAGAGCTATTTGCTCCACCTATTTAGCTCTTTGCGTGCACGCGACATTCCACGCCAAGTTATTCAAATCCTTTGTAATACCAAACGTGAATGTGCAAGAGGTTGCAATTAGTAGCCCACACGTTACCCACCCGAGCATATGGATAGTACTAACGTTAGCGCATCGAAGGCTGAGGAAGGTCAACTCTTAGTGAACTAACCGCTCGAGAGCTTGATGCACCAGCGTAAGGCTGCTGGGCCAGATAAACGTTACGGCTGCCGCACAGGTAAGGAGGGCGGTCAGGCTCGACAAGAGCGAAATGACTTCGCGGACAGGCTTGCCGGGCTTGGGTTGAGGACGTAGCAGGCGGTCGACACGCTCGGAGAGTTCCTTATCGCCACCGACCAAGGAACAGGAAAGATAGCTCAAGCGTGGTTTCGATCCCATCTTCGCAACGCGGACCAAGGCAGCCGCCAGCGACAATGCGCGTTCCGGATCGCCTGCACTCGCCGCATCATCCGCCGCCCACTCCGTGAATTTCGACCAACCATAGTCCAGGCTGCGAAAGCCGGGCACGAAGGGCAAAATCTCGGGAGCCAACAGAATAAGAAGACGCTTGAGGTTATCGCCGGAGACGCAGTGAGCGCGCTCATGACTCAATGCCGCGTCCCGCTGTTCGGGAGACAGGCCATGCATCACCCGGCGCGATACCACCAGGCGGGGGTGAAGCACGCCGGCGACTGCCATCACCGGGGCCTTATCGGACAATAGCAATGCAGGAGCATCACTGCCGTCCACGTTGATCTTCCGGCCGTGACGTTCGCACTCGTGAAGATATCGGTTGGTTCCCCGAACTGCTCCCACGGCGCGGGTCAAGGAAAGACCCCAGAGGGCGATTCCCATTACGGCAGTAAACACGCAGAAAAAGCCGACCTTTTCGCCGGTCGCTTCCGGTTCAAGCCAAAGATAGCTGGGAATGCAGAAGGCCAGGACGGCCAACAAGGTCAACACGAGCGGTGCGAGCCGTAGCACGAAGAGGAACCGCGCGGCCGAACTTGCTTTCATGTGTTCGGCGATACGCAATGCCGTCCCAGCGCTAAGACGAGCCGCCGATGCGAGCGCCAGATGGATCATGAAGAAGGAGGCACAGCACAGGCACAACAGCCGCATCGTGTAGGGCAGATTCATTTGTCGGAGGTACCCAGAAGCTCACGGCGTTTGTTACGAATCTTCTCTTCTAATTCGTCCAGGAGCATGGCGTCATGTTGACCGACTGCATCAACCAGGCAAGAAAGCAGAAGATCTCGTGACGGTTCAGGTCCGGCCAGAAATCCGGCAACCAGATCGCCGGCGCGGCGGCGATCCCAGTCCTGGCTCGAAAGTCTCGGCAAATAAAGGAACGCCCGCTCGGACTTGTGACGATCCAGCAGCCCCTTCTTATACAGGCGGTCCAGGGTGGTCATGACAGTGGTATAGGCCAGCTTGCTGTCGAGCTTTTCAACGACATCACGAACACTGCATTCGTCGCTCGCCCAAACCACTTCCATCACCTGAATTTCCAACGGGCCCAGCATCAGATGCTGCCCCGAATGACTCGGTGATCTCTTTATCAATGCAAAATCCTCGTGGCAACAGGCTAAGACCCGCCTGATTTTTTGTCAATCAGAGTATGGGCTGTCGCATTACTGCGAGGCAATGAGTGCTATCACCTGTAGTACGACCCTGGGCGTATGAACCAGAATCAGGAGCACGTATTCGAAACGGTGAAGTGTGGGAGGTACAGTAAAAGCCCCATGGAAAGACGGAGCTATCGCTTGCGGAGCCGGGACGCTGTCGGTTTCCAGCTGCGTTATGGGGTAACTACGCAATTAATAGTTGCGAGCCGCAGAAGCGTGTGATACAAAGTCAGCACCTGCCAAAGGCACTGCGTTCAACGTCACTAAAGGATTCTGTTGCAGTCGTTCCTCACAAACAACTGTGTTCGCGAATGGTCCCCGGTTTCGCTCCCAGTTCGACCGCGCTCCGGGGACTCGAAAAAGGAGAATGGGAACAATGATAAGAAGTAAAATTCTGGGCGCTTCTCTGCTGGGTTTCGGCGCCCTCATGCTTTGCAGCATGCCAGTCCTGGCCGCTGACGGAACATCGTCAAACGTCGCCATGCAGCATGCCTCCGCGTTCGGCGCCGGGCACGTCACGGAAACACTGCCTGTGCCGGTGTATGGACTCCACCTCGCCAATCCAGCCCGCCGCATTCCCAAGCCGCAATCCCGGATCGTTCGCGATTCGGTAGAGCAGACTTCGGTGAACCCGACCAACGAATTCAGCCTGAACTATCACACCATGGGCGTCGGCAACGGCTTCCCGGGTTACAGCGTTCCAGATGCTCCGCCTGACACGACCATGGCTGTCGGCGACTCCGAAATCGTTCAGGGCGTCAACGTCTCCTTTGCTGATTTCAATAAGAGCAACGGCGCGATCATTAACATCAACGGTCAGCCGAGCACTCTGTTCTATGCTCCCTGGCATGCTCTGATACCGAACACCCTGTGCGGCCAGAACAACCCTGGCGACATCATCGTGAAGTTTGATCGCGCTGCCCATCGCTGGATCCTGGCGCAGAACGTGTTCAGCTCACCCTACGCCGTCTGCGTCGCAATCTCGCAGACCGCTACCTTCTCCGACAATCTGTGGTACGTCTACCAGTTCCCGGCCGTTAACAACGGCTTTCCGGACTACCCGAAGTGGGGCGTCTGGTCGAACGGCGGACCGAGCGACGGCTACTACGAAGCTTGGAATAACTTCGGTCCTGGCGGCAGCGGCTATCAGGGTCCGGTAATCTGCGGTTATGATCGCGCCAAGATGTTGGCTGGCGATCCGACCGCTGAGCAGATCTGCCATCAGTTCGGAATCACCCCGCAGTATCAGGACAGCTTGCTGCCCGCGGATCGTGATTCACCGGTTGCGCCTCCGGCCACCGAAGATGAGTTCTTCATCGGCAGCTTGGGCGACGTCGACAACTCTCACCTGTCTCTTTACTCGATGCACATCAACAGCTGGTCCAGCGGAAGCGCCACCATTACCGGTGACCAGAACTCCCAGCTGCTGACCATCGCGACCTTCAACCCGGCTTGCAACGGCAACTTCGGTGGAGCTTGCGTTCCGCAGGAAGGCACCACTTCCCTGCTGGATTCGCTTGGCGATCGCCTGATGTATCGCTTCGCTTACTGGGAAGACCAGGTGAGCGCTACCGTTACTGCTCAGCCGCCGATTCCGCCGCCATTGCAGCACTGGTACGTGAACGTCGACGTCACCGATAACACCGGTGCGAACGCCGTTCGCTGGATGGAAGTTACATCTAACGTGAGGACCGTTCCGCCGACCTCGCTGCAGGTGTTCCAGCAGGGCACCTACTCCGGTTCGCCGAGCGACGGCCTCTGGCGCTGGATGGGTTCACTCACCCGCGACAAGACGCAGGACATACTGGTTGGATACAGCGTGTCCAGCAGCAGCACGTTCCCGTCGGTTGCAGTGGCCGGACGCGTGTTCACTGACCCGCAGGGCACGTTGTCGCCTGAGCAGTACGCTGTGACAGGCACCGGTTCACAGCCCTCTACCGCCAACCGTTGGGGCGATTACAGCACCATGTCGATCGATCCCACCGACAACTGCACCTTCTATTACACGACCGAGTACTACATGGTTACGCAGCAGTTCGACTGGAGCACCGATATCTCCAGCTGGAAGTTCCCGACCTGCCACTAATCCGGTCGTAACAAGCAGCAACCGATCGGGCATCCTCGATGAGGGTGCCCGATTTTTTTGCGTGCGGAATTGCGATGGCCTTTAGAGCCGAAATGACTTCCCTGCTGCCCAGCAAATACTGACGTGAATTGACGCTACGCGGTCCTGGCGCGATCGATTGACACTAGGAAGGGCCAGCAAGACTCGGCGCCCCAAGTGAGGCGGCCCCGCGTTTCACTTGCATGCCTGCAGCTGACATAGTTGCGGGTCGGGCCGATTTTGTCTTGGTACGAGCCTTTTGGCTCGTTGCAGGCCGTGTGCGTACAACGCATACGGCCTTTTCCGTTTGGGCCGACAAATATTTCCGGTGCGCTGGATACAGGCCAAGGCAAGAGTCAGCACTCTCTGCTATAGTGCTGTCACTCTGAGGCTCGGTCGTTCTAACGTCGCTTCAGCCTACCGAATCCTCAGCCAGTCGAACATCTTGCTGTAAACCGATTTGTTATGCGGCCTAGTCCAAGTCCCCGTGTCCTCTCTTCCATCGCAACTGCAATCGCCCTGACTCTACTGATGGTCACGTCTTTGAGCGCGCAGACGTTCACCGTGCTGCATTCCTTTACCGGCGGAACGGACGGAGCCAAACCCTACGCCGGGCTGGTCATGGATCAGGGCGGCAATCTATACGGAACCGCATCCAGCGCGAGTTCGGGTTACGGGAACGTCTATCGACTGGTGAGCAAGAACTCCTCCTGGGTGGTGCAGACCCTCTACGGCTTTCAAGGACCCGCACACAACCATGATGGCGCCGCGCCGATGGCCAGGATCACATTACGGAACGGCATCGTCTACGGTACGACGCAATCGGGTGGTCTGGCAGGATGTGCAAGCAACGCCGGGTGCGGCACCATCTTCAAGCTGCGCCCGCCAATATCCATCTGCCGCACAGTGTTCTGCGCCTGGACTGAAACGATGCTCTATCGCTTCAACGGAAGCGCCGATGGTGGCAATCCGATTGGCGACCTCGTCTTCGATCAGGCTGGAAATCTGTATGGGGCCACAAGCGGTGGCGGAAGCAGCAGCTGTAACTATCAGCCCAGTGACGCTTGCGGTGTCGTGTACCTGTTGAATTCCGCTGGCTCGCAGAGCGTCCTCTACTCGCTGCCGGGAGGTTCTGGAGGCAGCTATCCTGAAGCGGGGGTCTCCTTCGACAGCTCCGGAAATCTGTTGGGCACGACTTCCGCGGCAGGCACTGGAAGCAGCGGCACCATCTTCAGGCTGATGCCTTCTGGTGGTGGATGGAGTCCGAGCAGCGTCTACCAGTTTCAGGCCGGATCTGGTGGGCAAACACCGTGGGCTGGATTGGTCGCGGATGCGTCCGGCAATTTTTACGGAGCAACAACCACGGGAGGCTCGAACGGCGCAGGCACCGTGTATCAGCTCTCGCCATCCGGCGGGGGTTGGACCTACGCGCCAATCTATAGCTTCACCGGCAGCGGCAACGGTCCCGTCTCTAACCTGACAATCGATTCCTCCGGCAGCCTCTACGGTACGACGCATGGTGGCGGCGCGTTTGGTCATGGAACGATCTTCAAGTTAAGCCGCTCGGGCGGAGGCTGGACCTACACCTCTCTGCATGACTTCACCGGCGGAAGCGATGGCGCCCAACCCAGTGGAACCGTTGTTCTCGATGCCAACGGGAATGTCTACGGCACTGCATTTGGTGGAGGCAACAGCACCTGCTCAGGCGGCTGCGGCGTCGTGTGGTCGGTCGCCCAGGGGCTGACGATCACCACCTCTTCTCTTCCTTCCGGAACAATTGGGCAATCCTACCAAGCTCAGCTTGGGGCCAGCGGTGGCCAGCCTCCCTATACGTGGGCACTGACCAGCGGCAGTTTGCCCACTGGCCTGAACCTTAGCACCAGCGGTCTGATCTCCGGGATTCCCACCGTGGCAGGCATCTTCACCTTCACGGTTCAGGTCAGGGATCAGCTTTCAAATACGGCGGGCAAGAACTTCTCGATCACCATTACGTCGAACCTCGCGATCACCACCACGCAACTTCCTAACGGAACCCAGGGTGTTGCGTACAGCGCGCCTCTGTCGGCCAGCGGCGGTACGCAGCCTTATAGCTGGAGTGTCGTTTCGGGCGCGCTCCCCGCAGGGCTGAGCCTCGGCGCAAGCAGCGGCATCATCCAGGGAACTCCGACGACAACAGGACTTTCCAACTTCACAGTGCAAGTGCGGGATGCTTCGTCCAACACCGCGCGCGCGGCCTTGCAGATCGCGATTGCGCCGCCAGTAAGTGATGCCACTTTGAACGGTCATTATCTGATCGCACTGAACGGCTTTAAGAGCGGCAGTCCATTCATCATGGTCGCTGCCTTCATCGCTGACGGCAATGGCAACATCACCGGCGGGAAACTGGATGTGAATTATGGGCAGGGCGAGCCGAACGATTCCAGCCGCTGCCGAGGCAATCGTAATTGCCCCATCGCCGAAGCCATTCAGTCGCCGGGTTCTGTGTACGATCTGAGCACCGGAAACGGTCTTGGCAGCCTGACGCTCACCACCATCGATTACTCCGGCAATGCGCACACGTATCCGTTCACGATCAGCGTCTCGGCCGGAGCCTGCACTCCCAATCCCCTCCTCAGTGCCTGCGGACGGATCATTGAACGCGATCCTTCCAACCCGCAGACCTACGCTTCCGGCGTATTGAAGGTAGCCGATGCGCAATATTTCTCGACCGGAATTTTCTTTCCTGGCAACTTCGCGCTGCTCGCGAATGGAATCGATCCCAATAGCAAACGCTATGCCGCAGTTGGCGCATTGGCTACAAATCCAGTGACCGGTGTGGATATCGACTGCAATGGCAACGGCTGGGGCTTGGAGTACTGTCCTTTCGACTTCAACGACAACGGATCGAGCGGGTCGGACCCATTCAACGGGAGCTTCGCCGCTGACCTCGACCCCGCTACCGGACGCGGCAACTTCGCCAACATCGGATTCCCCCACGACCCGAACGGCTACTGCTTGGGGATGGGCACGACACCAACTTGTGGCTTCGCGTACTACATCGTCAACCAGCAGGAGATGATTCTCATCTCGAGTAATCCCCTGTCGAAGCCCGCCAACATGGCGCTCTGGACGCTGTTCCGTCAGACACCCGGCGCGCAATGGAGCCTCTCGTCGCTCACCGGTGTGTCGGCCGTGGAATTGATCGGCGCGACTTCCGCGAACGCACCCGATATCAGTGCGGGGCTGCTCACCGCCGACGGCTCAGGCAATGCCACGTTCGGCTCCGATGAGAACAGCGGCGGCACAACCACCCGGAGAAGTTCAAACGGGACGTACTCGATCAATGCGACTGGACAGAAGACGGGCAATGTAACGCTGACCGGTTTCAGCCAATTCGGATCGAACGGCGGCGAGATCTACCTCTACAACACCAACCAAGGATACGCGCTGATTAAGGATACGAATGTTACCTCCGGCGTGATGGAGCCGCAGTCGGGATCGCCGTACTCCAACGCCTCCATCGGCGGAAACGTCATCGGAGGCACGGCGTGGCCGGCGTCTACCGGAGTGACAAACTCCGTTACTTCCCTCTTTGCAGACGGCTCGGGCAACATTTCGGCGACGCAGTACACGAGTGGATCGAGCGGACCAGGCGGCCCGAATAACCTGAACCTTACCTATCAGGTGGACGCAAGTGGAAGAGCGGTCGTGCTGCAGAACGGCAATCCGTTCGGGGTACTGTACGTGGTAAGCGCGGACAAATTCATTCTTGTACCGAGCGGCAATGCGCCGGCATTGAATGTCTTATTCTCGGGCCAGCCGGAGTGAACAGTTCCCCGACATGCAGAGTGTTCTTCTTGCTTGTCCGGTGTGTTTCTCTTGAAATGACCCGCTGAATCTAAGGCATAAACGTTTTTCGACCACACGCCTCAACGAGGTGGACCATCGGCATTTGCCATGTACGATGTGGAAACCGACGCGGCGCCCTTGGCTTCGCTTCTTTGACACTGTTTCAAAACGACTGTTACTATGAATTGTTCGTCCCGCCTCGCAAGCGTCCCCGTCGTCTAGCCCGGCCTAGGACATCGCCCTTTCACGGCGGTAACACGGGTTCAAATCCCGTCGGGGACGCCAGATAATCAACACCCACTCTCTATCGCTGTGCCCTCTCGACTTCTTTTGCAAGGTCAACCGGGGATCTCGGAAATCTTTCTTAAAGGTCCAGCAGATTTTATCCGGCGCACTGTCTCCATTGCAGAAGGCTGCGGACCGACACGAACAATCCCGTTGCGAACCGAAAGCCTGCTTCTCAAGTCTCTTCCCGCGCGACTCCCAGCGCTGCGACGGCTTGATCACCGGATCTCCAGAGACATCCTTGATGTGGCTGGACGAATCTGAGCCGTCGTAGGAGCAGAGATGAGTCCTCGGGGGAAAGAACGCAGATTCACCTGGAAACTACCTTCCTCTCTTTTCGTGATCTGCTGCGTGCTGTGGCTGGTATTGGTGGGTAGCTTGCATCGCGATGAGTTGCTTATGGGAATAGTGTTGTCGATCCTGGCGACTGCATTCCTCGCCTTTGTTCACAGTCGCGAGGGTCTGGAGTTGGAATTGTGCGCTGCAGATCTGCTGCAGTGCGTATGGATTCCCTGGTATGTCGTATCGGGACTCGTCGAAATTCTCATCGTCTTTGTAAAAGATGTGGGCGGCATACAGCCGGCGAAATCACTGTACTTGATTAGTGGTTTCCGCGCGCTGCACTCTCCCCGGGGAATTGTTCGGCGAGCGCTTGCCGTGGTCTACACCAACGCCACTCCGAACTTCATCGTCCTCAGCATCGCCCCTGAGAACAGTCGCATGCTATATCACGCCCTCGAAACGAGCAGCATGCCACGCATGACGCGCAACCTTGGGGCGGTCGAATGAACCCGTGGCTAGTGGCAGGCGCAGTGGTGTCGGCCACGCTTATCGTTTGCGCCGACATGTGTCTGCGAGGCTCGCCGGAGCGGAGGCTGGTAGGGCTGGAGATGACTGGCGTCATCGTGAGCATCGCTCTCATCTGTTTCACCGTCGGCTTCGGGCGCCTGCCGCTTATCGATCTGCCATTGGCACTTTCCATCATGTCGCTGGGTGGAAGCCTGGTGTTCGCCCGCTTTCTCGAGAAGCATTTATGAGCGTAGAGTCGGTGGCCATCATCATCCTGTTAGGTACTGCCGTCCTGTTTTGTGTGATCGGCGTCCTGGCGATGTGGTGTATGCGCGAGCCAATGCAGGCCCTGCATTATCTGGCGATGCCGGCTACCGTCAGCATTGCTTTGATCGCCGTCGCAGTGTTTCTGCAGACCGGCTTCGGACCTACCGCAATAAAAACGGCTGTGATCGTGGTGGTCCTGCTCTCCATTAACTCGGTGGTAGCGCACGCCACGGCCCGCGCGTTTTACATACGAGGTCGCGCCCGCGGAAAACGTGAGCTTCCGGAGTGGGATTTCTCCCGCGAGGAGCAATCGTGATCGCTTGGGTGGGTGCCGGATTACTCCTGCTGCTGGCCGTCTCCGCCGCGGCTGTGGTGTCCACACGTGACGTAACCTGCCAGCTAATTGCGCTCAGCTTCTATGGCATGTTGCTCGCCCTGATTTTCTTCTATTTCCAGGCGCCAGATGTGGCTCTTTCGCAGATTGCCGTGGGAACGGTCGCCCTGCCATTGATGATCATGCTGGCCATTTCGCGAATGCGCTTCCGCCATGCGGCCACAAGAAAGGGAGATGAGGATGAGCCCGAGAATGCGGCTTAGCATTTTCCTGCCCTTCGGCTTACTCTTCCTCGCTCTTTACGTCTACGCGGCGAAGGACCTTCCGGACTGGGGCGACTATCGCGGCCCTTATGGAGTGGTAATCGCAAATCTGGCGGTGTTCGAGCGACACTCAACCGATGTCGTGAACGCTATCAATTATGACTATCGCGCCTTCGACACTCTCGGCGAGGAATTCATCCTGTTCACCGCAGTGGTGGGAGTGATGCTGTTGCTGCGGCGCGACGACACGGATGACGAAAAAATGCGCCGCGTCGCCGGCCTGCGTGATCGGCCGCGCTTGAGTGTAACGGTGCGAGCAGCGGTTCTGCCCGCACTACTGCTGACGCTCGTCTTCGGATTCTATCTAGGGACACATGGGCAGTTGACCCCCGGCGGCGGCTTTCAGGCGGGAGTCATCCTTGCCAGCGGGCTGCTGCTGGTGTATCTCGCCGAAAATACCGAATCGTTCAAGAGAATTGCTTCGCATGTCATAACCGAAGTGATAGAGGCTGCCGGGGCTACGTCGTATGCCCTGATCGGAGTTGTACCCTTGCTAGCCGGCGTGCCTCTCCTGACGAATGTTCTGCCTCTCGGCCAGACCGGAGATGTGTTTTCGTCAGGGACAATCGCGCTGATCAGCGTGTGTGTAGGCATCGAAGTTACGGCAGCGTTCCTCCTGGTGACCTACACCTATCTCGAGGAAATCATCTCTGGAGAGGTACCGGAGAGCTGAAAATGCCGCATGTTCTTTCCATGATGCCGTACTGTGTTGCCGGCTGGTTGTTCTTCTGCGGACTGTACGGACTCGTCACAAGCCGTCATCTGGTGCACGCCGTGATGTGCCTGGCCATACTGCAAAGCTCGACTTATATGCTGCTGCTCGGCATCGGCTACAAGGTTGGCGGCACCGCGCCCATCTTCGCCGATATACGCCCAGGAACACTTACGGTTGATCCTATCGTTCAAGCTCTCATGCTGACCGATGTTGTGGTGGAGGCGGTGGTGGTGGCGTTGCTTCTGGCCATGGTCGTCAAGGCGTACGAAAAATCCGGCAGCGTCGATCCCGCGGAACTGGCCGGGATGCGCGACTAATGTCAGCAAGCAATACCATACCGGTCATCCCTATCGTCCTTCCTCTGCTGGGCGCGGGATTTCTCTCCGCTCTGCGCAAGTGGCTGAAGCGAAGCGTGATTGACGGCATTAGCATCGCTGTAGCTCTGGGCAATCTCGGCGCTTCACTCGTGCTGCTGCGATGGAGTCAGCAACAGACGATTGTCTACTGGTTTGGCAATTGGCACCCGCGCGGACGGATAGTTCTCGGTATCAGCTTCGTCATCGATCCTGCATCCGCGGGACTTGCCGCCTTAGCAGCGCTGCTCACCGTGCTGGCATTGCTGTACTCCTGGCGATTGATGGACACAGGGTCGAACCATTACCAGCCGCTCATGCTGATCTTCCTCGCCGGAATGTCCGGCTTTTCGCTTACTGGCGACCTGTTCAATTTGTTCGTCTTCTTTGAGTTGATGAGCACTGCCGCCTTCGCGCTCTGCGGCCTCAAAACGCGCGAGCCATCTCCGCTCCAAGGCGCATTCAACTTCGCGGTAACCAATACGATTGCGGCTTTCCTGGTGCTGACCGGCATTGGATTGCTCTACGCGGTTACCGGAGCGCTGAACATGGCGCAGATCGGGTATCAGATCGGCAACCGGCACGATCCCCTCGTACTTTTTGCCGGAGCACTTCTCGTCTGCGGCTTTTTTATCAAAGCAGCTATTGTGCCCTTTCATCTCTGGCTGCCGGATGCTCACGCCGTAGCGCCAACACCCGTTTGCGTCCTCTTCTCTGGACTGATGGTGGAATTGGGGCTGTATGCGGTGTTGCGAATCCACGTCGTGATCTTCGCGAATGCGTTGGATTCGAGAGCGGCCCGCTTCCGCACGATTATGCTGGTTTTAGGTATCGTGACGGCCGGACTGGGAGCGGTGATGTGCTATGCAGAACATCACCTCAAGCGATTGCTGGCGTTTTCGACGATCAGTCATACAGGCTTGATGTTGATCGCGCTGGCGATCGGGAGTCCTGTCGCTATAGCTGGCATGCTGCTTTATCTGCTGGGGCATGCGTTCGCGAAGTCAGGTCTGTTCTTCACCTCCGGCATCATTTTGCATCGTCTGCGCAGTGTGAGCGAACGCACATTGTTCGCGCGCGGCAAGGATCTGCATTGGACTGCCCTGCTGTGGTTTCTCGGAGGGTTGGGGTTGGCAAGCATGCCGCCATTCGTCACACTCTCAGGAGAATCGCTGGCCGAGACTGCTTCCCATTCGAGTGGGCTCTCCCTCTTGCCATGGGTGTTCGTCTTCGTCGGGGCAATCACGGCAGCTGCCGTGTTTCGAGTCGGGGTCCATACCTTCTTTGGCTGGGGGGACGGGGTCATCACTGACCGAAGTGCGGAGATTGGTGAACTGCCGGAGACCAGCGATTCCGACAAGACGATCTGCTGGTTTCTATTTCTGCCCGCAGCCATCTGCATCATTGGATCAGCAGCTTTGACCTTTGTGCCCGGATTGAGGCAACACATCTTGACGGCAGCGGAGCGCGTGTCTTCGCAGTCAGCCTACATCTCGAGTGTCTACGGACAAAAAGTTATCCTGCCCAATCCTAAGCTGCCCGATATTTCGCTGCGGGACGTGGCGTTACGCTGTACCGGAACGTTGCTGTTGGCTATTTGCCTGGTGTTGTCCTCGATTAGTCGCCGAAAGCTTCCGCGATATCTGCGGCTCGGTGCATACATGGAAGGTCCGTTACATCGACTGCGTAATCTGCAAAGCGGACATCCCAGCGACTACGTGGTCTGGCTTACGGTTGGTGTGGCAACAGTTGGCTGGGTGTTCGTACTGGCCCTGCGGTAAAGCACGGGCCTCCACCTCGATTGCTATGGCATTTTCTACAGTGCTACACTTTGCTCATCAGCGCTGAGCGGGAGTAACTCAGTGGTAGAGTCACGGCTTCCCAAGCCGTTGGTCGCGGGTTCGATCCCCGTCTCCCGCTCCAACTTCTTTCAGCCGCCGGCGCCTCTAGCGGCTATCTGCTTGGTCATCCCAAAACTCGCGGCTATACTCAGCGAGAAACTCTCCTCATTGAGGCAGATCATGTTCTGGCGCATCGTCGCGGGTGTTTCCCTTGGATTGTCGCTTACTTCCTTCAGCTTTGCCGCCGATGCCACGACCTGCCCAGCCAAGATTGACGTTCATCAGCAACTCGCAACATCTGTGAGTGGGTGGACGCCGATAGCAGACGACTCGCCGCATCAGTTGGCCGGGATCACGTTTTTCGATGGTCCGCCAAAGGAGAAAGCGTCGCTGGTGTATGACGACATCAAGAAAGCAGGAGGGAAACAGATTGCGACCTGGACTTTTTCACCTGATTCCAGCCGGCAGACGTGGATTGCCTGCAGCTATTCCGGTACGAGCCTCCAACTGACAAAAGCATTGCCGGCGGGCACGCGGTCATGCGTGGTAACGTACGATCCGCGTGAGCAGATCGCGAGTCTACCTTCCATCGAAAAGATCACTTGCAAGTGAGCCGATGTCAGGAGTGTCCCTGAACGAAGCTACGTCCACGGTTTTCCTTCCCGAAGACCAGCATGATGACCAGAGCAGCGATGACCACCAGTTCAAAGGCCGTTAGCGCCCATGCGTATCCCAGACGGTCGCGTAAAGCGAATTCGATGGTCGGCGTTGAAGCGGCAAACAAAATTCCGATCTGGTAGGTGAATCCCGGCAGCAGCCCTCGAACCGCGTCGGGCGAGAGTTCGTTAAGGTGTACGGGAATGATGCCCCACGCTCCCTGCACCCCCATCTGCATCAGAAAGGCGCCGAATGTCAGCATTGCCAAGGTGCTTCCAAAGGCCCATGCCGGGATGACCATCAGCACAACGGCCAGCGCCGCCAGCATGCTGTAACGGCGTCCAATCCTTTCGGAGAGCATGCCGAACGCGATGGCGCCTGCGACTGCGCCTAAGTTGTAGAACATCGTGATGTACGCGACGGTGTTCGAGGCGATCCCATGAGCGTGCTTGAGGAAGTCAGGATACAGGTCCTGGGTGCCATGCGAGAGGCAGTTCATCAGGAACATCAGCGCGATAAGGTAGAGCGAGAGCCATTTGTGTTGCCAGGCGATGCGCGGCCCGTCGATGGTGCGCGTCAGGCGATGCTGCTTCCACGCCTCCGACTCTGGAACCTTGGTGCGAATGTACAGCGCAAGCAGCGCGGGAATGCCGCCCACCCAGAACATCGCACGCCATCCCCACATCGGCAGCACTACTCGGGCCGCCACTGCTGCCAGCAGGTAGCCGATGGGATATCCCGCTTGCAGAATGCCTGAGAGCACGCCTCGCCAGCGCACCGGCGCGTGTTCCATCGCCAGCGAAGCGCCCACTCCCCATTCGCCGCCCATGCCGATTCCAAAGAGCATTCGCAAGATAAAGAAGACGGTAAAGTTTGGCGCGAAACCGCATAGCAGCTCAATGCTTGAGAAAAACAGAACGTTGACCATCAACGGCCGACGGCGCCCATACCGGTCGGCCGTCGCACCGAAGATCAGGGCTCCTATCGGCCGCATCGCCAGCGTGGCAGTGACACTCAAGACAATGTCACGCTTGGGAACGTGGAAGTGCTCGGCCAGGGTGTCGAAGAGAAAGATGACAACGAAGAAGTCGAAAGCGTCGAGCGTCCAACCGAGGAAGCCGGCCGCCATGGCATGCCAGCGGTCGGCCTTGGGTTGAACTGAGATGGAGGTCGCTTCGGTCACGCGAGACCGAAACTAACAGAAGCTGCGCGCGCGGGCAAAAGGCGCCGCGCGCAGAGCGATGTCTATTCGATCGTCATTCCCGGCTGCTAGAAAATCCTTCCAACCTGGAAGAAGAACTTTGCGTGGCCGTAGTCGCCAACAGCGCCGCCGACTTCCACCGGGCCGAAGATCGTATTCACGATGAGCGCTCCCGCAACGTCACCCGGCAGATACGGCGGTGGGGGAGCGCCAGGGAACGGAAGCTGATACGTCTTGCCAATCTCGAACATGCCAAGGAAATCAATCGTGCTACCGAGGAGCGGAGGCAGTTCTTTCAGCTTGCGGATATAGCCGGTCTGGAAGAGGAAGTACTGATCGGCCAGCAACTCGTTCGTACCGAAAGCGACAAAGCGGGTCACACCGCCGAGATCAAAGGGCGGGAGGCCAGCGTTAAAGCCATAGCTGGTTCCGCCAAAGCCATTCAGAAATACTGACGACGGGTCGGAGATCTTGAAGAAATTCAGCGTCTGCAACTCGGATACTGGGAATCCATGTGGCGCGAGCGGGTTTTCGTTGAAGTACTTCGTATAGAACTGGAGGCTGTTGCCTTTGCGCGGAACCACGGGCTGATCAAGGGTGTCGAGGCTGAACTTAAACCGGAAATCGCCCGTGGCTCCGCTACCTCGAGGCAGTTCTTGCGCGTTGCCAATCTGCGGCGTCAGTTTCTGGTAACCACCTTCATACCCCAGCCGGAATTCCGCGCTGCGTCCGAATTCGTAGCCGAAGTCCAAGCCCCCCAGAGCTGTTCGATTTCGATAGAGCGCAACCAGGTTGTTGCCGTTGAACAGTGGGAATTGCGCATTGTTGTAACTGGCGCGCGGCGCGATGAAGAAGTTGCTGGTCGGTGTGAAGGGCCGGTAATACTCGCTGCTGAGGCCGTATTGTGAACCGAAGATGACGTCATTGCGCAGCTCGCGCCGGTAGCCGCCGAAGTTCATGAAGGTGATGCGCGCTCCGATACTGAAGAACACATTGTCGTAGCTGGCGCCGTCGATGTCGATCAGAGGTCGAATGATCGGTGGAGAGTAAGGCTTCGGCGTCGCGTCCAGTTGCAGACCGGGCTCGCCGTTCTTCTGCACCATGGAATAATTCACAACCGAATATGGGCCGGTTCCGACCAGGTTGAGGATGCTCTGGTCGAGTTGAGCGGTGTCCACCGGCTTTCCCACTACGTCTGAGAATTGTGCCGCGATAGGCTGTGCGATATCGGGAGGGAGTCCCGCTACATTCACGAATGTAGGCGTCTCGGCTCTGCGGCGGCGGGCATCCCGCTCGGAAAGATATTTTTGCCACGAGGCTTCGTCGACCGACAGAGGCAATAACTTGTCGGCATTTGCCGCGGCCGCCGCATAACCGAGCTTAATGATCGCCTGCGCATCGTTGAAGTCCAGCGAGGTGTACTTCTGCAACGGCACGTCGACGATAATGTCGGCCTGCGACATCGCGCGACGTTCATTGGCGGCGATCACCGCCTCAATGGATTCGCCCAGCACGGCAAAGCTGGACAGCGTAGCGTCCGGCTTCAGAGGCGCAGTCTGCAAGTGAATACCGAGAACAACATCGGCTCCCATCGATCTTGCAACGCTGACGGGAATGTTGTTCATCAAGCCGCCATCGACGTAGATGTGTCCGTCGAAGCTCACAGGTGTGAAGATTCCCGGCAATGACATTGTCGAGCGCAGGGCGAGGTCGAGTGGTCCGTCGCGAAAGACATGCTCGTCGGCATGAACCAGATCCGTGGCGACGCAGGCAAACGGGATCGGCAGGTCGTTGAAACTCTTGATCTGCGAATAAGGCAGTGCGATACGGTCGAGAATCAGGGATACTTCCTGCCCCGAGTTGAAGCCGGCCGGCACCTGCAGCCCCTTACGCAATCCGAACTCCAGCGTGCTGGGGTAGTCGCGGGTATCCTGCTTGCGACGGTAGGAAAGATCGTCGAACGGAGTCTGACCGCTCATCACCTGGTTCCAGTGAATGCTGTCGACAACCTCCGTGACTTGCTGAGCGTTGCGGCCGGTCGCGTAGACGCCGCCGACGAGTCCGCCCATACTGGTGCCGGCGATGTAGCTCACCGGTATGCGATGCTCCTCCATCCACTGGATCACGCCGACGTGCGCCAAGCCCAAGGCTCCACCCCCTTCCAGCACCAGGCCGATTGTCGGCCGCTTGGCAACTGGAGCAGCTACGGGTGTCGACGACTGCGCAAACATGGCGCTGTTGAAGAGACTGATGAAGAGCAGGACTGCGGCAATAGAAGTATTAACGCGAAGGCGCATCGTTCACCTCGTCGGACTTACACAAATAAAGATCGCTTTTCTGTTTCCACCATGAAGCGGCGGATCAGGAACGGACGGATTCTGATTGTCGGCCAAAGCCGTATTGGGCTACTCGCCCACTCCTGGAATTGGGTTACGCGCATCCGCCGGGCGCAGGTGGATGGAGCGGATTGCTTATCCCTGGTTTTTCACCGGGTACTGCTTGAACATCTTCGAAATGGCGCCATTCACCTGGCTCAGCAGCTTGTTTGGATTGTGCGCGGCCAGGTTCTGCTGCGACATACCTCGCCAGATCAATTTCTTGTTGGCGGCATCAAGCAGGTCCACAACTAACTGTCCTTTATGAACGGTGACGGAAGTGGCGCCGAATTGGCCGGAAAGCATGGGCCCGGAAAAGCTGGGATCGAAGGGTGGAATACCGCCCGTCGCGGCATAGAAGGGATCAGTGGAGTTGAAGGAAACCTCCTGATCGACGGAGCCGTAGACCTGGATCACCAGTCCGGGGTTCTGGTCTATGCCGACCCTCTGTAGCCCCCGCGCCTTCAGCTCATCCTCGATTGCACCCACGACGTTGGCGGCCAGCATCGGATGAGCTACCGCTCCATGTGGTTCCCAGGCGAAGGTTTTGAACTGTGAGAAGTTGAGTTGTTTGTCGTAGACAACTTTAATCTTCTGACTCCATGCCGGGGCGGCGATCGCCAGCAGCATTAGTACCAATGCCAATCTCAGCTTCATCGATCCTCCGCGGACATGCTCCCACCCATAATGCAGACCTTCTATGGCCCGGGTAAACAGGATTCCGCACCTTCACGCTAGACCAAGGTGCCCGCGAACATAACTACTAACTTTGTTAGCCGGGTATGGAAAAGTTGCCAGAGGGCGATTTATGTCGGCAACGGCATTTCTGCAGAACTGAAGCGGCCACCCTGGCAGGCGGCATCGATTGCAGGAATAAGATCGGAAGCGATGCGGGACTTGTAAACGTAACCCACGGCATCCAGGTCGAAGGCCGCGCGGACGAAATCAATGTTCTCGTGCACAGTCAGAAAAATCACCTTCGCGACGATACCGTTCTTCTTCAACTGCCGGACCACATCGAAGCCGGTCATATCAGGCAGGGAAATGTCCAGAATCACCACGTCCGGATTCAGCTCAGCGACCCGTCCCAGCGCCGACCGACCATCGGACACGGCGTCGGCAACCTCATAGGGCGGCTGCAACATGTCGGCCAGCGTTTCCAGGATTTCCGGATTATCGTCCGCAAGAACGAGTCGTATGAAAGGCACTAGGCTTACTCCACTCGCAGCAGAAATCCGCTGAGGACACGGGTGGACTACGCCTCACACGTTATCAACGTGAGCCGGGCCTGCCTACTGGCAAAACTACTATTTTCAGGATGGAAAAAACTGATGAAATTCTAGGCCGAGGTCATCTGACGCTTGATCGCGTATTCGAGTAACTCGGCATTGGTTTTGACGCCCAGGGTCTCCATCATGCGGTATTTGTGAAAAGCCACCGTACCCGGCTTGAGTTCGAGCACGTTCGCCACCTCCTTCATCGACATTCCCTCGGCAAGCAGTTGGAGGATTTCGCTTTGCCGCTTGGTGATGCGCTTTTCCTCTGTCCGGCTCTTGCCCTGGTTCAGCAAGAAGGTGACGGTCTCCCGCGCGATCAGCGGCGATAGATAAGAGTCCCCCTGAACGACTTTGCGGATAGCCGTCAGCAGCTCATCGCCGGCTGAGTGCTTGAGCACGTAACCTGATGCGCCGCGGCGAAACGCCTCAGCGGCAACATCGGCCGCCGAGTTCATTGTTATGAAGACCAGCTTGGTTGCGGGCAACTTCTGCTTAATTTGTTCCCCGGCATCCAGGCCGTTCAGGCGTGGCATGGAGATATCGAGGATGACGACCTCTGGCTTGTGTTCCAGTGCCGCTTTGACCAGGCTGCGCCCGTCGGTGACGATGTCGACGACCTGGAATTCCGGTTCGAGCAGGGTCTTGCAGGCATCCGCAAGCAGACGGTGATCGTCCGCAATCAGTAAACGCGCCCCGGGTTTGCGTTCCATGCGATTTAGCCACCTATGTGGAGCTAGCAGCGGACACAGCTGGTGTGAGGTTTAGTTTACCGTTCCGCAGGCGGGACTTACAGAAGAAAGAGTGATCCTTGGCTTAGCTTTGAGAGTTCCCGTTTGTGCCCTGCTGCCAAAAGACAATCTCCATTGCAACTAACCGGGCGATCATGACTGCAAGATAAAGCTGGCCCGTCAAGGCTTCGCCCACCGCGAGGGTTCGGGCAATGGGATGCACGGGAGTGATGTCTCCATAGCCGACGGTGGTCAGGGTGATGAAGCTGAAATAGATCCAGTCGACAGCGAGGAGCATCTGGCCGGGTGGAATGGTAAAAGAGCCGGGATGAAGAATCTCGGTAATGTGATAGGCATGGGCCCACGCCGCACCTAAGAGCAGGTAGGCAGCAATTGCGCCTTGAATGCGAACGTGGGTAACTCGGCCTGCTCGGAACACCTGCGCCAGAAGAACAACGACGATTGCCAGCGCTGCGAAGATGGTAGCCCAATCGCTCAGCAACGAAGACCTGATGGTGCCCTGCCACCAGTTCAGCCATCGGAAAATCAACCCCAGTAGTCCAATCGGCGCGGTGAACCAGAACAGCTTTGGCCAGCCCCAGGCGAGGGCAACGCCCGAGATCAGCATGATCGAGAAGGCCAAATCAGCATAAAAACGGAGATCGTCTTTACCGAAGCCCAGTGCTGGGAGCACGAACGAAATCAGCACTTGCAGGATCAGAAAGAAAGACAGGTTGGCCTGGGACTGCCAACTGTCCTTGATCATCGATGTCGCTCGCGCCCGAACGGCGCCTCGGCTTCCAGACATCGTCAGCTCCTGGAGACAGCAATTTTGCACCGGTAGTCGACCGGCTTCCATTTCCAAGCACCGCAATCCATGCCACCGGCGGCATCTTCGGCTAGTGCTCCGCGAAGGGTCGGCCTTAGGTGCAAAGATGTTAGCCAGCCGGCAGGTTGGCCTGGTACTGGCAAAACTAATAGGCGGAGCAAGTATTTTTGGAATACCGGTGCTTCGGCCGTGTACTCAATGGATAACAGTGTCTTTTTATTGTGTGGTACGAGTATTTCTGCTAGTTATCTCCTGACCCTTGAGGACGTAGCATTTTTGCCACCGGGCTGGAGCAGTGCCTGAGCTTTCTGCGACGAGGAGGAATTGTGCACAAGATGTCGGGTATCACAAAATCTGCATTGCTGTTATCGGCGTTGCTGCTGGTAAGCAGCATTCCGGGCCTTGCCCGCGACAAGAATGAAACAATTGACGCCACTGCGTGGGGAACCAGCACGCAGATGGGCAGGAATATTGGGATCACGGTGATCATTTACCAGTATTCGACCCCTGAGGATCAGGACATCCTCACGCAGGCATTTCAGAAAAGCCAAAACCAGGGACTGGTCAACGCGCTGGAAAAGATGAAGGCCGTGGGACACATCTCGATTACCGGAACACTGGGTTACGATCTCAGCTTCATTAAGCTGATTCAAACGCCTACCGGCCGGACCATTCGCTTCATCACCAATCGCCCGATTCACTTCGGCGAGGCGTATTACGACACGCAGAGCCAGTACTATAACCTCACTGCGGGCGAGATCAACATAGACACACAGGACAAGAGCAAGAGCGCCGGAGTGCTTTATCCCGCTGCCCAGTTAACCATTGACGAGAACGGTCAGTTGACGCTGAACCTGAACAAGAATCCCTGGCGCCTCGGCGACATTATCGATTGGGCCGGAACCGCTGGCGAAAACTAGTCACTGCGAGAGGAGCTTATGAAACAGCGCTACATGGTGATGTGCCTGATGCTGTCTGTCCTGCTGTTCGCAGGTCTGGCTAACGCCCAGAAGAAGAGCAAGTACGTTTGCGACGAACCCAATCCCGAAAGCCTTTGCACCGCCGCCAATACATGTCCCGCCTCTGGTTGCTCCGTGGACATCAAGCGTGACGGGATGAGCGCTGCCACAGCTACACCGAGCTTCCCTAAGGCCAAGGGCAATTCCCTCTTCTGCGTAAAGGAAGGCACAACGGTGACTTTCCAGACATCGTCCAAGGGTACTGGTTTTATCGTGGACTTTGGACCTTCCTCGCCCTTCGATCCGTCGGATACGATTATCGGCGGAGCGGCGAAGCCTGTTCAGGTTGTGGCGAAGCGGCCCGGATGCTTTAAGTACTCCTCCGGCGCCTGCTACAGCGGCGCAACGTTTGGTATGTGCGGATCGGGAACAGCGGAAGCAATCGTGGTTAAGTAAGTGTTTTAAATTCCAGGCGAGAGGTTATCTGCTGGTACCTTCCAGCGGAACCCTCGCCTGAAGTTTTGTTCCTTCGCCTGCCTTGGTGAAGATCTCGAATTGCCCACCAATCAAATGGATGCGCTCCCGCATACTCACTAACCCCAGTCCGCCTGCGCTGCGTGCCTTGTTCAAGTCGAAGCCGCTGCCATTGTCTGAAATCGTGAGCTCCAGGTCGGCGTTTCTACGACGCAGCCGAACCGCGACCGAATTGGCGTGGCTATGTTTGGCCACGTTGTGCAATGCCTCCTGCACTACGCGCAAAAGCGAAAGTGCGGCGTCGTCATCCAGTTGCTCAGGAACGTCCGAGCACGTGCAGTCGATGCCGATGTGGTATTCCTCGGAAAATTCCCGACACAATCCCTTCATCGCTACCGCGAGGCCGAGGAATTCGAGTTCTGAGGAGTGCAGTTGATGCGAAAGGCGGCTGACCTGCGTGCCAATCTCCTTAACCTTGCCGCAAAGCTCTTCGAAGGTGGGCTGCTTTTTGCCTTCACTGGGTGGATAGCTGGCCCGCTGTAATCGAATGCTGAGCAGCGCCAGAGCCTGTCCGATGCCATCGTGCAGTTCGCGCGCTATGCGGCGGCGTTCCGCCTCTTGTGCTGTCATCAGGCGCCGGGAAAGGTCGGTACGCGCCAGTTCGGCCTGCTTGCGCTCGGTGATGTCTTCGGCAACCGTCAATACACACGGCTGGCCATCGAACTCAACCACATCAGCCGACAGCAGCGCGATCAGGGGCTCGCTGCCCGCCCGGCTGATCGGAGCCTCCATGTTGCGCACGCTGCCATAGGCAACTGCATTGTGAAAGGCCTGCTGCAGGCTCCCCAGATCGGCCGGCCCTCTCACCGCCGAGACGGATTTGCCAACCACTTCGGAACGCGGAAACCCGGTGAGCTTTTCAAAGGCCCGGTTCACCTCGATATAGTGCCCGTCACTGATGCGTACGATCGTAATCATCGCGGGGCTTGCCTGAAACGCCTTAGCGAACTTCTCCTCCGACTTGCGTAGAGCTTCTTCGGCACGCTTTCTTGATCCGACGTCGCGGGCCACCACCGAAAGTCCATCCATCGAAGGATAGGCCGTCACCTCAAAGAGAAAGTCCCGTTCAGCGATTCGCCATGCGAAGCTGAAGCTGCGGGCGTGCCGTGTGGCCACGACCTCACGGAAGACGCTCTCCAGTTCGTCTGTATTCTGGGCATCGGAAAATGCCTCGCTGATCCTGCGGCCGAGCACAGCGCAGGCCAGGATGCCGGTCAAGCTCTCAGCCGCCCGATTCCAAAAGCTGCATTTGAGTTCAAGATCCAGGGTGAAAAAGAGATCGCTGATGTTTTCCGTCAGCACCCTGAAGTTCTTGTCGCTCTCCGAGAGAGCATGCTGAATCGCTTTGTGGTGGGCCGTCCGATCTTCGACGATCGCCAGGAAGCTGTCGGGCGTGCCGGTCTCGTGGTTGCGGACAAGGGTGACCGTAGCTTTCAACCAGAGGACGCGGCCATCGCGCCGGAGATGGCGTTTCTGGCTCGAAAAACTTCGAATTTCCCCACGGAGCAACTTGGCGCACTCGGCTTGCTCAGCCCGAAGATCGTCGTGTCGTGTAAGCACGAGTAGGGGTTCCACCAGCAGTTCGGTTCGCGAATAGCCGAGGATGTCGCAAAGGACCTGGTTGACGGCCAACCATTCGGCCTCCAGGGACACTTGAGCCATGCCAAATCCGGCTTGCTCAAACATCGCCCGGAAGGCTTCCTGCTCGCGCGGAGGCGAGGAACGTTCGTAGGTAAGGTTGTGCATTCGGCCGGAATCCAGTCGTACTACGATTAGGCGCAGTATATGACGTTGGCCGCCGCCAATGAAGGAAAATCGCTATGCCACAACGTAGGACTGTTTGCCAGCAGGAAGCAATCCGAGATTTCTGCATGCCCTAGTATTTCTGCCAGTTAACGAATTCGAAGCGAGCGGCTAATCTTAATGTCGGAAAATTTCGCGCTGTGTAGCCCTGATATCGCGTTGTTCTTCCCTGATAAGGAGGTTAGCTACCGTCATGAACGGGCTGTTGAATCGACTCATCGCTTGCGTCCTGGCATTCACCATCACCTTCGCATATCCCGCGGCTGCTATTACACAGGCTGCGGCCGCCACTCCGCAAACAAATGCACAGCCCGCGACCCATCCAGCGGGCAGCACGGCGTCCAGTTCTTCGAATTCCAGTGACCCGTGGCCACGGGTAATCAAGTATCAGGGCGCGACGATTTCCGTCTTTCAGCCCCAGGTTGACAGCTGGGCCGGCAACCAGTTGAAGGCGTTTGCCGCTGTGCGTGTGAAAACTGCCAGCAAGCAGGACACAGATTACGGCGTGATTTGGTTCACCGCCCGCACCGAAGTCGACAAGGTGAACCGCATGGTCAGCCTCGACAATTTTGTCGTGACCAAGCAGAGCTTCCCTACCCTGTCAAACAACGGCTCAGCCTACGCTAATGCCTTCATCCTGAACTTGCCCTGGAGCAAAACGATTCCGCTCGACATGCTGGAAGCGTCGCTGCAAACAACCACTGCCGTGGCTTCGCAGAAGAAATATGACTTGCAGAACGCTCCTCCGCTGATCATCTACAGCACGACGCCGGCTGTGCTCGCACTGATCGACGGCGAGCCGGTGCTACGGCCATCGGCTGGCAATTTGCAGAAGGTTATCAACACGCGCGCGCTCATCCTGTTCGATCCTGGCAAGAAAATGTATTACCTGTCCCTGATGGACGGCTGGGTCGAGGCACCCGCGATCAACGGACCATGGAACCCTGCCAAGCACGCGCCGACCAAGCAGCTCAATGAGATTCGGCAGGCGGCCCAAACCAACAATCAGAACGAGTCGCTGGGCAATCCGCAGCAGTCTCTGGAAGACGCCTACAAAGACGGCGAAGCTCCCATGATCTACGTCAGCACCCAGCCGGCCGAGTTGCTTGTGGTCGAAGGCCAGCCGCAATACTCAGCGATTCCGGGAACAGCGCTGTCCTACGTTTCCAACACCGGTTGCGATATCTTCGTGGATTCGGCAAACAACAATTTTTACGTTCTGGTCGCTGGACGCTGGTTCTCGACGCCGTCGCTGCAGAACGGGCCATGGGCTTACGTTGCCGGGTCGAGCCTGCCCGCAGACTTCAGCAAGATTCCGGCTTACAGCCCGAAGGCCGACGTCCTGGTGTCGGTGCCGGGCACTCCGCAGGCGAAAGAAGCGGTGATTGCGAACTCCATCCCGCAGACCGCTACCATCACACGCTCAGCGGCGAACCTGTCTGTCAGCTACGACGGCGCGCCGGTCTTCCAGCCCGTTCAAGGTACGAACCTGACCTACGCCGTGAACACGTCAACTCCCGTCGTCTACGTTCCGGGAACGGCGTATTACGCAGTCAACAACGGCGTATGGTTCACTTCAGCGGCGGCTACCGGCCCCTGGGTCGTGGCGACGTCGGTCCCGCCCGTTGTCTATACCATTCCGCCAAGCTCTCCCGTTCACTATGTGACCTACGTTCAGGTTTACGGATTCACTCCCAGCGTGGTTTACGTCGGCTACACACCGGGATACTACGGCACCGTGGTTTCGTCGGACGGCGTCGTGGTCTACGGCACCGGTTATTACTATCCGCCATATATTGGACCAACCTACTGGGTGCCCGCGCCGTACACATACGGCGTGGGGGCGACCTTCGCCTGGAGCACAACGGCCGGTTGGGCGCTGGGCTTCGGTATGGGCATGGCAATCGGCTCCTGGTGCAGCCCGTGGTGGGGTCCAGTCGGTTACTGGGGATGGGGCTGGGGCGCTCCCGCATGGGGCTGGGGAGGTTGGGGAGGCGCTGCCGCCGCTAACGTTTACGGCCGCTGGGGCAACACCGCCTACGCTGGAACACGTGCCGCCTGGGCCAATCCCTGGACCGGCAACGTGGGTACCGGAGGCCGCGGCACCTACTACAACCCGGTCACGGGCAACAGCGGTTACGCCGCTCATGGCGAGAATTACAACGCTTATACGGGCAACTACACGACCGGATCGCGCGTAAACGGCTACAACCCGACCACCGGTAATCACTATGCCGCCGGCGGGGGTTCCGTCAGCAACGCCTATACGGGCAACTACGCCGCCGGCGTGCACGGCATGAATTACAACCAGCAGACCGGCGTTGTTCACGGCGGCGCTGCCGGTGTTGCCGGCAATGCGTACACCGGACAGTCCACCGCAGGGGCACGCGGTTTTACCTACAACACCAACACCGGGAACGGCGTCGCCCACACCGCCAACAACACTTACGCCGACCACGACGGCAACGTTTATAAGTACAACCCCTCGAGCGGCTGGCAGCAGCACAATTCAAGCGGCTGGTCGCAGCCCAGTTCCGGCTTCGACAAATCGTCCATGGACAGCATGGCGGAGTCGCGCAGCGAAGGATCGTCGCGCTGGGGCAACTTCAGCTCCGGCGGATGGGGTGGCCGTTCCGGCGGCGGTGGCTGGGCCGATCGCGCCGGGGGCGGTGGTTTCGGCGGTGGACGCAGCTTTGGTGGCGGCGGATTCCGGCGATAGTCAAGCACTGCTTAGATAGCCCTCGCGAGCTCATCTCGCGAGGGTTTCGTTATTGAGGGCAATCTTTTTCAGGAAAGGCTTAGCGGGAGCGCGTCGCCTGCTTACTTCACGGTGATCTTGTCGGCAATCTTGCTGTATTCGTCGCGCGAGACGACATGCTTCTCCAGCAGTTCATGCTCGCTGGAATAAGGGCGGCCAGCCACAATGCGATCTGCCGCAGCCGAATCGATTCCAGGCAAACTTTTCAGCTGGGTCTTCGACGCCGAATTCAAGTCGAGCGGCTTGTCTGAGCTGGGACGAGTGAGTCCGTCCTTGACTCCTTCCGCAACCGCTTTCGCGTTGTCCTTCAGTTCGGCCGTGGCCGCTGCGGTCTGCTGACGCAACTGCTCCGGCGACTGAGGCTTAGTGCTGCAAGCGGTGCAGCCGGTGTAGACCAGGGGCGCCGCGCTAACTGTCATCGCCAAGACTATCGTTCCCACACGCATGTCTGTGGGATGCAAATCCAGAGTCTCGGGTTGATGACGGGCAAAGTAAAAGGCACAGCCTCGACTGTGCCTCGCCAAAGTTCTGGTTGACGGAAAGCAGCACGCTTTCCTCGCCTCTGGCGGCGAGCCGGCGCGTCCCTCCTATGCTGTTGTAAACCTGCTACGCCTTAGCGTAGTAGTCGGCGTTTTTCGCGATGAACTCCTGCTTGTCTTCCGGAACCTCGTCCACGATGAAAATCGAGTTGGTGGGGCAGACGGGAACGCAGGCGCCGCAGTCGATACAGCCTTCGGGATCGACATACAGCTGGGTCGCGGCTTCAAATCCGTCTTCGTCCTTCTTGGGGTGAATGCAGTCGGTCGGACAGGCTTCGACGCAGAGTTCATCTTTCGTACAGGTGTCAGTGATGACGTATGCCATGATTGCGATCTCCCTCTCTTGTTCCTGCTGCCCTGCTCTGTGCTGGCTGACAGAACTGTTTGCTGCGGGCAACAGATCCGGCGGGTGCCGCGCGATACTGCACCGGCTTCGGTGCGCTCGGCGAGTGCATCCACCAGCACCACTGTACAAAGACCGTAACCCGGTCATCGGTGACGCGAATCACCGAGCGGGTGTGAGCCGCCGCACAAGATTTCCAAGCCCCGGGCTGAGCTGCTGGCATCCAGCTTGCAGGCTCATTACTAAATAGCTAACAAAGCCAGCCATCTAATGCAGTTTTGACGCGATACGGTGACGCAACGGGTAATTTCTGCATCTTAGAGGTAAGTTCCCGGTCGGAAATCTCCATGACCCGGATCCTCCGCTATAATCGGCAGTTCGGCTTCGCTATTTCGGAAGGAGCGAGTGAATGCAAGCGGGTAAAAAACCGAGAGTTTTGGTGGTAGACGACGAACAGGTCATAGCTGACACACTGGCCAAAATCCTCGATCTGAATGGCTATGACGCCTCGGCGGTCTACACCGGCACAGCGGCAGTGGAAAGCGCACGTTCTCTGAAACCTGATCTCGTGATCAGCGACGTCATTATGCCTGACATGAACGGCATTGAGGCGGCCATCAGTATTCGTGGCTTCCTCCCGACGTGCAAGATTCTGCTTTTCTCTGGACAGGCGGCCACAGCCGATCTGCTGGAGAATGCCCGGGCCCAAGGCCATGAGTTTGAGATCCTGGCAAAGCCCGTGCATCCGTCAGATCTGCTGGCAAAGTTAAAGTCTTAGTTAACCTTTGCTTTGGATTGAGTGGCCGCCTTCGGGTGGCCATTTCTTTTGCCCCTTCACAGACAATTTGCTTCAGTGAAGTTATATTGGTACATTCGTACCATGGTTGAAGAGAGTAATCACTCAATCCTGGTTGAACGTGTCCAGACCGGGGTTCGGATCGAAAAGCAATTGTTGAAGGTCCTGAAAGCCCTCGCAGAACTCAAGGACATGACCTTGGGCGATCTGCTAGAGGGCATCGTACTGCACGCCTTTGAGGGCAAAACCCCTTTTTCCCCCGAAACTCTGAAAGACATCGAGAAGCTGCGGGGGATCTATGGGCTCACCCTTCGAGCCTCCGACAGCCATCAACTCAAGGAGCGCCGCAAGTGACCCACATAACTCAAATACTCTCAGCGGGAGTTCTGTTAATTGTGCTCGGTAACTCCTCCATGGCTCAGCAGGCAGATAAGACCGAGCAGTTGGCGCACACGCGCACGGAGTTCCAGTTCACGGCAGGCGCATCCTTGGAGCAGACGGCGCCCTTGTTCGGAGCCGACAAGGAACGTGCGTGGGCGCCCGATTGGAACCCGCAATTTCTCTATCCAATCCCCGCGCAAGATCAGCAAGGGATGGTGTTCCAGGTAGCCCACGGTTCTTACACCAGCACCTGGGTGAATACCGCTTTCGATTTGGCGGGCGGACACATTCAATACGCGTACGTGTTGAACGACGCGATGGTGACGACGATCGACATTCGTCTGAAGCGAACTGGCGCTGGAAAGACGCTGGTAACGGTTGTCTACGAGCGGACGGCGCTAATTGCGCAAGCGAACGAGCACGTCCAGAACTTCGCGGCAGGAGATGCCACGGCAGACAAAGAATGGGAAGAGCAGATCAACGGATATCTAGCGAAGCAGGCAGCGCAGAAATAACGCTTCCCTTACAACTCCCGACGCCCCTCCATCGCTTTCTGCATGGTGACTTCATCGGCGTATTCGATGTCGCTGCCGACCGGAATTCCTGTCGCGATCCGGGTGACCTTTACGGAAGCCGACTTGAAAAGCCGCGAAAGATACGTCGCGGTAGCCTCTCCTTCGATGGTGGGATTCGTAGCCAGGATTAACTCGTCTACGTTGCCGGATTCCACGCGGCGGGCGAGATTGCCGATTCGCAACTGGTCCGGGCCGATGCCATGCAGAGGCGAGAGAGCTCCGTGCAGCACGTGGTAGACGCCGTTATAGTGACGTGTCTTCTCGACCGCGGCAATATTGGTCGGTTCCTCGACAACGCACACCTGCCGCTGATTGCGCGTTGCATTGGAACAATACGTACAGGGATCGATATCAGTGATGTTGTTGCAGATCGAACAGAGTCGCAGGCTGGCCTTCACCTCGTGAATGGCCGCGACCAGGAGCGTGGCGTCCTCATCGCTGGCACGCAGGATGTGGAAGGCAAAGCGCTGCGCCGTCTTGCTGCCGACGCCCGGCAGCTTCTTCAATTCTTCAATCAGTCGAGCCATCGGCTCGGCGAACCTGGACACAATTTCTTCCTCTAAGCTTCGATTTCACCACGGAGGCACGGAGGACACTGAGCAATTCAATTAACGCCGATGCAAGTGCGCTGCTTCGTTCGTGAATGTGAGAGTTACAAACGCAAAGACTCTGTGTCTCTGTGTCTCTGTGGTGAACATTCCCTACATTCCGGGCAGACCCATACCGCCCAGCATCCCACCGAGGCTGGACTTCAGATGCTCATCTACCTTGCGCGAGGCTTCGTTTACGGCCGCCATCACCAGATCCTGCAACATCTCGACGTCACCCGACTTGGCGACTTCCGGTTCGATCGTGACGCTCTGGAGCTGCTTCTGCCCGCTCATGCGGACGGTTACACTCCCTCCGCCGGACGAGGCTTCCACCGTGATTTGCTGCATTTTCTCCTGCAGCTGTTCTGCCTGCTGACGCGCCTGCGCCAGCATGTTCTGTAAATCAAATCCACCCATTACTCACCTCTACGAACCCGGATCGCCTTCACCAGAGAAATGCAGAGAACACGGAGGAAAAAACTTAATAGTTCTGTGCCTCTGCGTCTCTGTAGTGATTACGTCGCCCACCAATCAGCCACGGTCTTTCTGGTCAATGACGGTTCGAATCTCGGCTCCGAATTTTTCCTGCATTCGCTGCACCACCGGATCGTTCATTGCCCGGCTCCGCGCGCCCGAGCCATTCGTTGGACGCGGCGCAGAGTTCCCATTGGCCTTGGCAGCAATCGCCACGCCTCCACTCACCATCTTGAACTTCAGCGGCTTTTCCGAGAGCTGGCTCAGCGCTGATTGCACAATCCGCTTCGGCTCCGGTCCAAGCGCGATATCGATAAGCACCTGCGACATGGCAACTTTCGCCGACACCTCGATGCCGCGCACCGACCACTCCGCTTCTTCCAGGTTGTGCGCCAGCATGCCTTGCCCCGCGTTCTCCAAGGCATTCAGGACTGCGTCACGGACGGAGTCAACACTGACCTCTGCCGGCACGGGCTCCGGAACTGTCGCCAGTTCTACCGCGAGCGCTGTGGCCGCTCCGCTCTCGGCCGCCGCTATCTGGAACGGAGCTGCGGCTACCGAACTCATCGGTGGAATCGGACGAGCCGCCCTCGGCTCCTCTTGCAGTTCAGCTTTTGGCTCGCTCTTGCGGCTGCGATCTGCCTCAAAGGGCGACGGTCGAGCAAACGGCGATGCAGCCGGAGTACGAGAATCCGACTCGGAGGCGCGAGACGCCGTGCTTCCCCGCCCCGCCGGAACCGCTGGACGCGCCGGAGCCGATCCCGACACCGCTCCTGCCACCGCAGAGGATCTGGGTTGTGCAGCCTCTCCGCTGAGCAGTTGCTCCAGCGGCAATAGCCGCTGCGCATGAACCAGCTTCAGCAGCCCGAGTTCGAGATGGAAGCGCTGCTCCTGCTTGTAGCCGAGATCGTTGTGGGTGCGCAGCATGATCTGCATGAAGCGCGTCAGGTCTTCCTCGCTGAAGCGTTCTGCAACACGCGCGACCCGCGCCCGCTCATCCGACGATATCTGCAGAACCTGCGATTCGGCGCCTGCAACCTTTGCCACGAGGGTGTTCCGCAGGAAACGCAGCATCTGCCGCGCAAAGTGTTGCGGGCTCTGCCCTTCCACCAGCAGGCGATCAACGGTACGCAAAACGTCCTCGCTGGAATTGCGCGCCACGGCATCCATAATGTCTTCGATCACGTCGGACGAAACGGTGCCCACTAACCCGCGCACCACATCGCCACTCAGGTTCGTGCCACAGCAGGCGATCGCCTGGTCCATGATGCTGAGCGCATCGCGCATCGAGCCATCACCAACTTCGGCCAGCATCGCCAGCGCATTGTCGTCAGCAGTGATTCCCTCCTGCTGGGCGATGTCGCGCAACTGCTGGACAATATCGTCGAAGCGTACGGCGTGAAAACTGAAATGCTGGCAGCGCGAGCGAATGGTTTGCGGAATGTCCTCCGGCTGGGTAGTCGCCATCATAAAAACGATGTGACCGGGCGGCTCTTCCAAAGTCTTCAGCAGCGCATTGAAGGCGGCATCGGTGATCTGATGAGCTTCGTCGAGAATGTAAATCTTGTAGCGGTCGCGCGCCGGACGATAACGCGCCGCTTCACGCAGCTCGCGAATCTCATCGATGCCGCGGTTGGTGGCGGCGTCGATCTCGATGACGTCCACTGCATTACCGGCGCGGATCTCGCGACAGGAATCACACACACCGCAGGGCTCCGGCACCGGGTGATCCTGCGACTGGCAGTTGAGCGCCATGGCCAAAATGCGCGCAATCGTCGTCTTGCCGATACCGCGGTGCCCGCTGAAAATGTAGCCGTGAGCAATGCGCCCCTGCTCGATGGCATTTTTCAGGGTGCGGGTGACGTGGTCCTGCCCAATCACCTCGGAAAATTTCTGTGGCCGGTATTTACGCGCGAGAACCTGATAACTCATGGAAGGAACTTCGATTATACGATTTCAGTGCGGTCGTTGCCGCTCCGCGTTTGGCTGGAGATCAGCGCTTCTTGCCGGCGCCATTTCTGCTGGCGCCATTCCTGCCTGAAACGCCATTTTTCTTCGCTGCCAGCTCTGCTTGCCGCTTCTTGCGGGCCTCCGCACGCGCTTTTCGCTTCACCTCTTCGGGCGAATACATGGTGCCCCGGCAGCTCTTGCTCCCGCAATAACATGGGGCATCGTCGTCGCCATCGTAGAGCCAATAGTCGTAGGTAAGCTCTTCCCCGGCCGCGATGTCACGGATGCTGAAGATGAAGACGCGATCCTCTTCTTCATCGGTTTCGCAGTTCGGGTCGCAGGAGTGATTGACGAACATTGCCATCCCGTGGCCGTCGATAACGACTTCGCCATCGCCGACCCCGAAAAGATAGGTGAATGGGCGGCCGTCGTAGCGATCGTCGCCCTCGGCCTTGGTAATGCGCTCGCCGGTGTACTCCAGGATGCGAGTGCCTTTCGGTATATTTTCGAGCGCGAAACACCCAGCGGCATGAATGTCAGAGGAGCGAATTATCAGGCGCGGCAAGTAGCGGTTCTCCCTTAGGTTTGCCTCGCAGTATAACGTATCGGCGAACGGCAGTTTCGCAATCGTAACGCGTTTAACTCATCCCCGCCGTGTGTCACAACGAACTGTTCATGCGGGGGTTCCCACGGGGGCAGAAATTTCGGTATCTTGGATGAGACGCATGGAATGGGAGGGAACATATGGTGCACGTTCTGGTCCATCACAAAGTTGCCGACTTTCCTCGCTGGAAAGAAGCATTCGACTCTCACGTACTTGCCCGCCAGCGCGCCGGCGAGCTTAGTTTCCGTTTGTTTCACAGCATCGAAGATTCGAAAGACATCACCATGCTCTTCGATTGGGAGAGCGCTGAGGCAGCACGCAGGTTCATGACGTCCAGCGAACTTCGCCAGCGCATGCAGGAAGCAGGTGTGCAGGGCGCGCCCGAGGTTCACTATCTGGAAGATGTGCGGTCGGTCCATCGCAGTGCCGCCGACTAGTTTTCGTTCAGTCGCGCAAAAAAGTTTTGCGGATATCTTGACAGGTGGCGAACTGCTGCGCTTGAAGTAAAACCGCAATAGATATTCTGCAGCAGTACATTTGACGAAGCATTAAACTGTTGATTCCGGCTGAAAGGCCAGTAATGACGCTGGTTTCGCGCGACTCGGGAAGTTGTCAAGAGGTTTCGCGAAACAAATCGGGAATGCCGTAAGAACTGCTTTCTCGACCACATTGACAAACCACTCGGGAAAATTAAAATACCCGACGACTCTCCGGAACGATTTGCAAAGTGACAAGCCCAACTTCAAATACCGACGTGCTTCTCAATACTGATTTTCCCGATCTCCAGCTTTACGCGAGCGGGAAAGTTCGCGACATTTACCGGATCGACAACGATCACCTCCTGTTCATCGCCACCGATCGCATCTCGGCGTTCGATTACGTCCTCGCAACCGGAATCCCGCAAAAGGGACGCGTGCTCACGCAGCTGTCTCTGTTCTGGTTCGACTTTCTGAAGGACATCGTGCCGAACCATCTTGCGACGGCTGATGTCAGCCAGTACCCGCCGGAGTTGCAGAAGTACGCCGACCAACTTCGTGGCCGCTCCATGATGGTGGTTCGTGGGCGACATGGTCGCCATCGAGTGCGTTGTCCGTGGCTACCTTTCCGGATCAGGCTGGAAAGAGTACAAAGCCACCGGCGCGGTCTGCGGCATTCCGCTGCCTAAGGGTTTGCGCGAGTCGGACAAGCTGCCCGAACCGATTTTCACGCCGTCGACCAAGGCGGCCAGCGGCCACGACGAAAACATTTCTTTCGAGCACATGGTGGAACTGGCGGGCCGTGAACTCAGCGAGCAACTGCGTGATCTCAGCATCAAGATCTACCAGACGGCGGCGGACTATGCCGAGACGCGCGGGATCATCATCGCCGACACGAAATTCGAGTTTGGACAGACGCCGCGCGGCCTGACGCTGGCCGACGAAGTCCTCACACCGGACTCCTCGCGTTTCTGGCCCAAGGACAAGTATCGGCCGGGTGGTGCGCAGGAGTCCTTCGACAAGCAGTACGTGCGCGACTATCTGGAGTCGATCAAGTGGAACAAACAGCCTCCGGCACCGGCGTTGCCTCCGGAGGTTGCGGCCCGCACCAGCGAGAAATATATCGAAGCGTATACCCAAATGACCGGTCGCCCTTTACCGTGGTGACCCGATTGCATGATGAGCTTATCGATCCTTGATTGGGTGATCGTACTCATTGTTTTGTTTTCTGTATTACAGGCGATTTCGAGCGGGTTTGTACGTGAATTTTTTGCCTTCCTGGGTGTAATTGCCGGATACCTGATAGCAGCATGGGAATATCCGGCCGTGGCCGTGTTCTACGCGCGGTTCATGAAGTCACCCTGGCCTGCCCAGATCGCCGCGTTCTTTACCGTATTTGTTGTCGTATCTTTGCTGGCCGGAATGATCGGCGCCTTCGCTAGCCGCGTTCTTCGTGGTGTGGGATTGCGCTGGTTTGATCGTTTGCTGGGCGCCGCTTTCGGTTTTGTTCGGGGTGTCATCGTCAGTGTCGTCGTGGTAATGGCATTGGCGGCGCTTGCGCCACAGTGGGGACTCGCGCAGTCGCGCATCGCTCCATTCATGTTGGCGACAGGGCGCACCCTGGTCTGGGCAGCCCCAGCCGATTTCCGGCAGCGTTTTTGGGATGGATGGAAACTGCTTCGCACGGTACCGGAGCATATTCCGGTAGGCAACACCCGCAGCGACAGCAGCGAGCGTGATGCAACGCCATAAGAAACTCAGGGCGGAGAGAGAGAGGCGTCGTGAAAGATCAATTGGAAGCACTGGTTGTGCAGATGTATAGAAGCGGCATCACTTATTCGGAAGCAGTAAGCGAATTCAAAAAGAAATTTATTCTTACGGTTCTGCAGGACAGCAATGGAAATCAGTGCAAGGCGGCCCGCCAGCTAGGCATGCACCGCAACACTCTCAGCCGCACCATTACCGAACTTCGCCTCGATGCCAAGGGTCTCCGCAGCGGAACGCGCCGCCCGCCCCGCAGCGCGCATCCTACTCCGCTGGAGAGAAAAGCCGCCCGCTAAGCCAGCTAGCGCCACGATTTTTCAGAACTCAGGCACAGGACTTTCTCTGCCCGCAGCCGCGGTCGTCTTCAATTCGCATCCAAAATGAAAAGGGAGCAGCTTTCGCTGCTCCCTTTTGCTTTACTTCCCTTCCGCTTAGTGAGCGTGATGGGTCGTGGTGTGGGTTGGGGTCGCCGCGCCAAGTGGCTTACCCGTCTTCGGGTCGAGCAGAACGCCATCGGTCATGCTCATCATGAACGGAGTGGGCGTGTAGCTCGTCAACGTACCCTGGAACGCCATCATGCTACCAACAGCCGGCATCAAGCGCGACGGAATTGGCTTGGCCATCGTCAGCGTGATGTCAGCCTTTTTGGCTTCGATGTCGTCATCGCTGCCTGCCAGCTGAATTGTGGTCGGCGTAGCGCTGATCACGCTGGCCTGCAGTTTCACGGCCTTGTTCTTGATGGCTGTCCACACGGTGTCGGCAGCCTGCTGATTGCCTGAGGACAACACAAGCTCCCATTCCGCGAAGCTCATCTGCACCGGAGTCTTGCTCTTTACCAGGTCAGCGGCCTGCTCGGCCGGAGACGGCGGTGGAGGCGCAGGAGCAACGGTAAAGCCGGCCGGCGGCATGATGCTGGTGGACGAGGTTGCGTCCTTCACCAACTCATCCCATCCCTGCTCCGAACCGTGATAACGAATGTATTTCTTCTTGCCGTAGTCGAGAATCTGCTGCGTGGTTCCGCCCTGAGCCATGTTGGCGGCCTTTACGATGAACCAGAAGCCAGCCGGGTTCACGGGCTTGGCCTCGAGATCCGCGGTCGCCAACGGATAAACGTCAGCAATCGTGGGCTGAGACTCCCACGAAACCGCCTCCTGGAAGTCCTTCTGAGCCTCGGCAAAATTCTTAGCCTGCAGCGCAGCGAACCCAACAGCACCGTCGAAGATAGCGCCCGTGTCATTGTGAAGCTTGGTGAAGTCGGCATCGCTCATCCCGGCGGGCTTCTGCATCTTGGTCAAAGCCTGCAATCCCTGCTGACCGTACTGCTGCGCCTTGGCCAGGTTGTCCTGCATCTGAGGACCACCCTGGGCCGCAGCCATGCGGTAGTTGTAGGCCAGAAATGCCAGGGCGCGGACATTGTTGGGATCCGCCTGCAGCAACCGATTAGCAGTGTCGATTGCTTTTTGCGCATTCCCCGCCTGCACGTACGCCTGCATCAGGTATTCCAGCGATTGAACCTTCATCACGCTGTTCGGATAGGTTTGCAGAAAAGCTTCAAACGATTCGGCTTTCTGTGCAGGGTTTGTCTGTTGGAAGGCGTTGATGTAGGCATTGTATTCAGCCGGGTTCTTGATCTCCGGACCCTGCGCTTGGGCGGTTTGTCCGGCGGCCGCAGGCTGACTGGCAGCCTGACCTACTGCTTGTACCGCCGCGGCACTGGCGAACACCAGCAACACGGACACTAGCGACTTCTTCATTCTGTTGGCTCCTCGAAATGGAGAACTGCGAAAATAATACTGAATGCGGGCACGCCTAAACGCCGCCCATCCCCATATGGTTCAGGCGCGTAAACGTCACAAGCAGTACTCCGCATCCGGCCGTCCAACGACGAAAATGGAATGCAAGTGCGGAAACCGGGATTATATGTAGCCGTATCAGTGTAAGGCAAGATGCTTAGCACTTTACAAGTTCCCGCGCACCTAAGATGCCGATAGTCCCATTTCCGGATGCGCGCCCTCTGCCGGTGAAATTCGGTTCGGCCTTGAGGCTGCAACAGCCGTGCTCAACGCAGCGGTAGCCGGTTTGCGCCGGCCGCATCTCGGCGGTGACAGTACTCTTATGAAACCTACTGATTCAGCACCTTTGGAGGCCGCAGTCGCCGTGGTTACCGGCGGCGGGCGGGGCATCGGACTCGCTATCGTCCGTAGACTGGCAGGTTTAGGCGCCCACGTCGTCCTCACTGGAAGAGACGGGGCACTGGCAAAAAAGATAGCCGACGACCTCACGACCGCCGGGCACCGCGCCGAGGGAGTTCGCTGCGACGTCACTGACTTGGACAGTGTGGAGGCCCTGGCCGACCATCTCCGTAAGACGTACGGACGAGTCGATATCCTGGTAAACAATGCAGGCATCGGAGGCCCCGCCCGTGAATTGCACGAACTAGCGCCTGCCGATTGGGAATCCATCCTCAACACCAATCTTCGTGGTGTTTACTACATGATGCGGGCGGTCGTGCCCCTCATGATCAGCACCGGCGCGGGACACATCATCAACATCTCCTCACTCGCGGGCAAGAACCCTTTGCCACGAGGTGTGGCCTACTCTGCCTCGAAGTGGGGCTTGAACGGGCTGAGTTACGGTGCTGCCGAGGAACTGCGCGGCCACAACATTCGCGTCAGCGTTGTTTGCCCCGGTTCGGTCAACACCGAATTCAGTCCTCACAGCGGCAAAACTGCCGAGAGAATGCTGCAGCCGGACGATGTTGCTCACGTGGTCGAATCCCTGGTGACGCAGGCGCCGCGCTCCTTCGTCAGCGAAGTGTTGATACGTCCGACACAAAAGCCGTGATCGGCGCTTCACGGTGCGCGAGTCCTCACGCTTTGCCCGAAGCCTATAATCGGGAGTTGCTTCGTATTGCCACTTCCTCGTCTTCGGACGAGTTCCTACAGGACGCGCACTCATGAGAAAGAAACTTATTGCCGGCAATTGGAAGATGTACAAAACAGCCGAGCAAACAGCCGCATTTTTTCGTGATTTTCTGCCCATGGTTTCGGGCCACACTCGCGATGAAATACTCATCTGTCCCCCATACACCGATCTTCAGGCAGCGTTAGAGGCAGCTAACGGCTCGAACGTCTCCATTGGCGCGCAGAATCTTCACTGGGCAAAAGAAGGCGCCTTCACTGGGGAAATCTCCGCCCTCATGCTGACGTCAATGAACATCATGCACGTGATCATCGGACATTCGGAGCGCCGCCAGTACTTCAATGAGACCGACGACACGGTGAATCGCAAACTGGAAACCGCCTTGGAGAGTGGACTGACTCCGATTGTTTGCGTTGGAGAAGTATTGGAAGAGCGCGAAGCCGGACTGACCGAGGACGTCCTGCGTCGTCAGTGCGTGCGCGCTTTCAACGGCATTTCCGCGAAGAAAGCTGCCAAACTCGTGATCGCGTATGAGCCGGTTTGGGCGATCGGCACGGGCAAAACCGCAACGCCGCAGATGGCTTCGGACGCGCATGCGGTGATTCGCCACGAAGTCGAGAAGTCGTTTGGCCAGGAGTTCGCCGAGCAGTTGCGAATTCTCTATGGCGGCAGCGTGAAGCCTGAAAATGCGACCGTGCTGATGTCGGAAGTCGAAATCGATGGAGCGCTGGTGGGTGGAGCGAGCCTCGATCCGGCGGGATTCAGCAAGATTGTGCATTACTGAGGAGGTTCGGGCGCCTGGTGCAGAGGTTGGTGTCCGCGAACATCGCTGTCTTTGCTATACTTGGAACGCCTCTACGTTTCTGCTTGGAAGCCGTGATGCGTCAGCATCCGGACGTGTGCGCGGAAGTGGTGAAATTGGCAGACACACCATCTTGAGGGGGTGGCGCCGAAAGGCATGGGGGTTCAAGTCCCCCCTTCCGCACCATACCTTGTAGCAAGTTTCCAGCGACGTTTAGAGATTTCAATTTGGGCGGACGTGTTGCCGCCGTGAAAGAGATTTGATCGTCCCATGGTCGCGTTGATTACCGCTGTTCACATTATCGTTTGCGCCTTTCTCATCATCGTTGTTCTGCTGCAGAGCGGCCAGAGTGGCGACATCGCCGCGGCCTTTGGCGGCATGGGAAGCCAGACTGCGTTCGGAACCCGTACCGCCGCCACGATGCTGACCAAGGCGACCACCTGGGCGGCCGTCATCTTCATGCTCACGTCAATTACGCTGTCGGTCTTTGCAGCCCGGCGTTCCCACAGCACAGGGTCAGTTCTGGAAGGCACGAAGTCGGCTCCGGTGAAGTCGGTCCCGCCGGCGCAGCAGCAGCCAGCTCCGGAACCGCGACCGATAACGCCTAAGTAAGTTTCTGGATTGTGCACACAAGCCTCCGCTGTCGCGGAGGCTTTTTAGTCTGTGGAATTTACCACATAATCGAGAGCTGCCTCGCGGGTGTGAAACACGGGAAACTCGCGAGCGGAAAACCTGCGGACGGAGTCGTAAAGCGCCTTCGGCAGGTTCTCTGTCAATACCCAGGCTGCTCGTTTAACGTGTGGCCGGTCGAAGGCAGTCGCGACCTTGATGCGTTCCACGGCATCCTTGTCGAACTCAGCTCCGCTGAAATCGGCTACGGTGAGCACCGAGCCAGCTGGTTCCTTGGTCACGATGGCCGGAACTCTGTCGGCAATCTCGGCGACCTCTTCAGGGCTGCAGTTTGTGAAATCCAGCAGCAAGATCCTCTCGTCGCGATGGATCACAAAGCTAATTCGCTCCACAAGCTACTCCAAACGGAAGTTGTAGTTGCACAGCCTTGTTGTTCGCCAAGTGCGCTGCAGTGTACTGCAGAAGAGCGCCCGACTCAAGCGAACTTCCTTCCGATGCGCGCTCTCCCGTCGTGGTAATTTTGAGGCATGATTCACGAGATTTTCGCGGTCGGGCCATTGCAGTGTAACTGCTCTGTCGTCGGCGATGAGCAGACCAAAGAGGCGATCGTCATTGACCCCGGCGACGACATCGACGAAGTCATGGCGATCATCCAGCGCCACGGCCTGACGGTGAAGCAGATTGTCGTGACGCATGCCCACATCGATCACGTGGGCGGAGCGATGAAGCTCAAACGACTCACTGGCGCTCCCGTGCTGCTGAATCAAAATGATCAGGCCTTGCTCAAGATGTTGGATGTGCAGGCCTCCTGGATAGGTATGGCCACACCCGAAATTGTGACCATCGACGAGAGCCTGACGACCGGCGATCAAGTGCGCGCGGGGTCTCTTGTGGCTGATGTTTTGCACACTCCGGGTCACACCGAAGGCAGCATCTGCCTCTACTTCGCGCCCGAGAAAAAGCTAATCGCCGGCGATACCTTGTTTGCTGGATCGATTGGCCGCACCGACCTGCCGGGCGGTTCCTACGAGAAGATCATGCGTTCGCTTCATGGACCGGTGATGGCATTGCCCGACGAGACAGTAGTTGTCCCCGGACACGGTCCCCTGACCACCATTGGTGAAGAGAGAGAAAGCAATCCGTTCCTCATCAAGTGAGCGAGGGCTTTCGGTTCGGCTGGCGCACTCAGTCATTGCCGCGTGACCAGCTTTGCGAAAAGCGGAAATTGAAGCGCGCTGGTTTTCCTCGTAATTCCCTTCTCCACACGTCCCGAACAATGATGGTCTGGGGCGCCACCAGAACGAGAAGATAGGACAGGATCGTTCCGCCGATCACACCGACCGCGCCTATCCGCCGAACTAACACGATCGACAACCACAGGTTCAACATGGCTGCGCAGATGGACAAAATCGCCTGAACTCGAATGCGGTTGAGCGCTGCCAGCAAGCACGATTCAACGCTCATCAGTCCGTTGATGACGGTCCATAGCGCCATTGCCCACAACAAAGTGACACCGGGAACGGCGGGCTCTCCGGCCCACAATCGAATCAGGGGTCGGCCGAACAATACGAGAACAGCGGCACAGACAATGTTGAGCGCCACCACAGCCCTCAACATTGCGACGAACGTCCGCCGGATCCAACGATAATCTTCAGCCGCATAAGCTTCGGCATACGCCGGCCAGACCGCGGGAAACATGAGCGTCTGCAATACGGCGGCGAGTCCGGCGAGACGCCACGTTACGTTATAGGGCGTAACTTCTGCCGGACCCAAGTAGTGACTGACGATCAAGTTGTCTGAACTGAAGACGACGACTGCCGCGATTTGAATCATGAGAAACGAGGAGCCGGAGGCCAGCAACTCTTTCATTTCCGGTCGATTCAGCGCGGAAAATCGGGGCCAGAGCCATGGCTTTTCGCCGACGGTTATCACCAGCAAAGCCAGAGTGGCAAGAGTGATGCAGCCTGCGGACATCGCGTAAAGCAGAGGCATTGGCACGTGCAGCGAAATGCCAATTACAAGTCCGGCCAGGCTGGCCAACGCTCCGGCAGCGGACGCGTAGCCGTAGCGATGCAGTTGCTGATATCCGGCCAACAACTTGCTGCTGAGGCTGCAAGGCAATCCCACCAAAGTCAGAGTCGCGGCGATCGCAATGGTGCTTCTGACCTCATGCAGATTTGCGCGGGGACTGATGTTGAGCAACCCCGCCCAGTGGATAAGTCTGAAAACCAGCGCGAATACCAGGCCAGCGACGACGCTTGCACAAGTTGTCACGAAAAGCGCGTTTGTGAAGTAGCGGCCGGCAGCGTCCTTGTCGTCGAGAGCAAACGCTCTGGAGATGTGATTCGTAAGGGTGTTGCCGATACCGAGATCCAGCAGGTTGATACAGACGGCCGTGGTGGTGATGGTCGCCCACACGCCGAAACGTTCTGGCCCAAGATAGCGCACACAAAGCGGCAGGCTGACCAGGCTGGCGATGCTGGTAAGTACCCTCGCCGCTCCAGCCGAGAACACGGCCTTGACGATTCGGCGCCGCCGACCATCCCAACGAGGAAATTTGAATGTCGCGATCAAAGGGCGGATCCATCCTTGCCGGTGTGCAATAACTCCACCGTGCGCCGCGCAGCGGTGAGCGATTGGGAGTGCAGGAGTGTCGGAGCGGAACGGCCTATCCAGGGATCGATTGCTTTTGAGGTGTTGCTTAAGTGACGGTCCAGGAGCCGTGTCGCTTCTCGAACCACCTCGTCCACCGAAACGTTCAGAATGCAATGAGGCGCGGAAACAGTGCAGGCCCTCGTGCAGCCGTCTCTGCCGATGGCGGGTTGCAGCACTTTTGCATGCGCACCCCAGGGAGCAAAACGTACTGGACTGTTGAAGTGGTTGGGATCTCCGCCGGCAGGGTGACGCGAAATGACCAGCGTTTTGCAATTCATCGCGGCCGCCAGATGAGCGCAGCCGCTGTCGTTGCCGATGAACAACTCGCAGCGCTCGAGCAGCCCGGACACCTGCCGCAGCGGAGCACCACTGACAACGGTCGCGCGCCTCTCGAGAAGCGCATTGAGTTTCAGTGCGTCGGCCAGTTCTTGCTGCGAGCAGATAATCACTGGCCAGAGATCGTGGGTCTGACGCAGCTGTTTGAGCGCTTGGGCGTAATGGTGAAGAGGCCAACGACGGCCCGCGCTCGCAGCGCCGATGCCGAGTGCAATGTGCTTCGAACCGCAGGACACTTCTTCCAGAAGCCTGGCTGCCCCTTCCCTATCCTTCGCAGTGACTAGAAGGTCGAGCCGCCGGTCTTCAATCTGTATTCCCAGCGACTGGGCGACTGCGAGATTTCGCTCCACTTCGTGCTGAACAGGTCCGGCCGGCACGCAGGTGTCGTACGCCGAATCGAAACCTCGATTGACCTTTTGCTTCAACGCCGAGGTTCGACATGTGTAGCCGACTCGCCTGGTAGCGTTTGTCAGCACACAAAGGAGTGTCGCCAGATGCTCGTCGACATCCCATCGCGGAGAGATCGCATAGTCGAACCGGCGGTGTCGCAGCTCCGTCCAATACAGCCGCAGAGCTCCGAGCAGCCTTCTGGCCCCGATGGGAAGCCACTTCTGCTTGATCTCCGGCAAGGACAACACTTCGTCGATATAGGGATTCGTCACCAGCAGCGATCGGTAAGCCGACTGTACGACGATCGTGCATCGGCCTTTCGGATTCGATTGTTTCAGTGCGCGAAATAGCGGCGTCGTCAGAACTAGATCGCCCAGCGAGTCCAGACGGAAGACGATGAACGATGGTGGTTCTTTGTGTCCGGCACTTACGCTTTCGCGTCGAAAGCGCATCCACCAGATCACCAGCAACGTCGGAACGCGGACGGAAAAGAAAAATGGCGGTAGCATGAGTTCAGGCCGAAAATGTAGTTCTGGAAATCATCGGCGGTGCGGCCACCGATGCAAGCAACCGGCTGGTACTGATTCCCTCTCGCAAGGGAATGAGCTCTACCCTCCCGCCCCAAGCCTCCACCTCGCGAGCACCAACCACCTTGTCCTTGGTGTAGTCGCCTCCCTTCACCAGAACGTCCGGCCGTATCGCTTCGATCAATCGCAGCGGCGTCGCCTCCGAAAAAATTACGACGGCATCGACGGCGCTGAGAGCGGCGAGCACCTGCGGCTCGTTCGTGTTCCCCGACGATGGGCCGCATCGGTCCCTTCAGTTGCCGGACGGAGTTATCGCTGTTCAAGCCGACGATAAGCCGATCGCCCTTGCGACGAGCCTCCTCCAGCAGCGAGATATGTCCGACGTGCAGGATGTCGAAGCAGCCGTTGGTGAAAACGATGCGGTCGGCGTTTGCTCTCCAAGCCGCGACTCGCGTCATGAGGTTTTCTAAGGGGAGAATCTTCTCCTGCTTTGCCACGGGCACTCGATCGGTCAATACGCCGATGAGTTCGGCTTTCGTGATTGGAACCGTGCCAACCTTTCCAATGACAATGCCGGCGCCAACGTTGGCCAGCTGTGCCGCGATGTCGATCGGGACATGATGAGCGATTGCGAGTGCCAGGATTGAAATGACCGTGTCCCCCGCTCCCGAAACATCAAATACCTGTCTTGCAAGAGCGGGCACATGGTGGGTGGAATCGGGTTGTAATATCGCGATTCCGTGCTCACCCAGGGTGACCGGCATAAAATCCAGGCGCAGCGACCGCACCAGCGTCTGTCCGGAAGCCAGCAATTTCTGCAGATCCTCCGCCGGCGTAGCAGTGGCTAAAGCTAGTTCTTTGCGGTTAGGACAGATGCAGGTGGCGTCGCGGTACCGCTCAAAATCTGAGACTTTGGGGTCCACGAGAACGGGGATGTGAAGTTTGCGCGCTTCTTGAATCAGGGATTGGCAGACTTCTTCCGTCAAGACACCCTTACCGTAGTCAGACAGAATTAAGACTTCGCAGCTTTCGAGCACGCCGAGCGCATCACTCAGCAACTGCCAATAGTCGTTTGGCGAGAGTCGCTGTTCGCCCTCCCTGTCCACCCGCATCATCTGCTGATGACCCGAGAGGATGCGCAATTTTGTAGTGGTAGCAACGTCGGGAACGCCTATTAGATGAGGTTCAATTCCCTGTTCAGCGAGGAGCCCTTCGACAGTCGCTTGCTCGCGGTCGCCTCCGGCAAAGCCAACCAATGTCACGGAAGCCCCAAGGCCCGCCAGGTTCATGGCGACGTTGGCGGCTCCGCCGGGTCTGTCCTCCCGCATCAACGATCGCACAACGGGTACGGGCGCTTCTGGCGAGATGCGGGCTACTTCGCCCCAGACATATTGGTCCAGCATGACGTCGCCGACCACCAGCACAGGGGTGTGTCGCCACCCAGACTCGATTAAGGGCAACAGGTCTTGCACCTTGACGATCATCGTCCCTCCACACCATTCACCACTGCGTGGTTAATACAGCTGGCGAGCTCGACCCACTGACACAGAATGTGGCCGAAGAGAATGTGTGCTTCCTGGATGCGGGCAGGATCGCTGGAAGGGACATGAATGCAGATGTCAGCTACTGCGCTCATGCGTAGGCCGTTGTTGCCTGTCATCCCAATCGTGGCAGCCTGGCGTTCTCGTGCTTTAGCCAATGCCGCGCAGACATTTCGACTATTGCCCGATGTCGAGATGCCCACGACTACATCTCCGGGCTGGCAGAGGGCTTCGACTTGCCGCTCGAACACTTCGTCGTAGCTGAAGTCGTTGGCGATTGCGGTCAGGACTGAGGTGTTGGTGGTGAGTGAGATTGAGGCTAAAGCGGCGCGTGGATGGTGGAAGCGGCCAACCAGTTCGGCCGCCAGGTGCTGCGAGTCGGCAGCGCTGCCGCCATTGCCGCACCACAATATTTTGTTGCCCCGCTGCAGTGAATCGGTGATGAGGATTGCGGCCTGCTCTATCGCGTCCTGTTCCGATTCCAGTTGACGAATTATGTTGATATGTTCGTGAAGGGCGTCCGTGAAGACGCCGGCCAGATTCAAAGAAGACATAGCTCCTCGGCGCAATAGTTTGAGGGCCTTCCAAGAACCTGTTGTTGAAGGTTGAGTGAATGGATTATAAAGCGCGGTGGAAAGCAATCTTGTGATTGACCTCACCAATGTCGAGTTTGTCTTCCTAGATCGGGACGGAGTGTTGAACCAGAAGGCTCGCCCGGGCGAATACATCACATCGTGCGAAGAGCTGGTTGTGTTGCCGGGCGTTCCTGAAGCCGTTGCCGCCTTGAATCGATCCGGACGAAAGGCGATTGTCGTCACCAATCAACGCGGAGTCGCCTTAGGCTTATACACGCTCGACACTCTTGCGGAGATTCACGCGAAGCTGAAGGCCAAACTCGCCGCCGCCGGAGCCCACCTCGACGCAATCTACTTTTGCCCCCACGATAAAGGACAATGCGCATGCCGAAAACCTGGCACCGGCATGTTCGAACAGGCCTTTCTTGACTTCCCCGAAGCCAAGCCGGAGAGAAGCATAATGGTGGGCGATTCCCTTCGCGACATCGAAGCCGGGATAACAGCGGGGATGATGACGGCCTTCGTCGGCAGCCAGGACACGGCGTCGGAAGATGACGTCCGGGCCAAATCCTCAGCCAGTGTTACGATCCATTCGTTGTCCGAGCTGGTTGATGCGATTCTAAGGCCTGAACGCGGGAAATAGCCGTTTTAGGGTCCAACCGAGCCGTGCTTCGGGGTGCGGTTGTGCTTTGAAATGCCGTCATTTATGATTTTGAAAGTGGGGTGCAGCGTGAAACGACTGCTAATTGTGGAAGATCAATCGGCAGATCTTCGTGTGGCGGTCGACGTCATCAGGTCTCTGGGCTTCTCCAGCGTTGAGGCAAGAACGTCCAGCACAGCAGCGAAGGCTTTCCTGGAATCCGTTCTGGGCGGCAAAGAACCGTTTCCCGATGTAATGATTGTCGACTTGGATTTGGGCTACGAAAGCGGGTTTGAACTGTTGCGATTCCGCCACAGTCATCCCGAGCTTGCGTCCGTGCGCCTCATTGTTTGGACTGTGCTGGGAGAGCAGCAACAGCAGATCTGTCGGCTATTCAAAGTTGATGCTGTTGTCTCTAAAGCCGATGGAGTGCCCGCTCTGAAGCGTGCCCTCGAGCCCCTGGTTGTAGCCGCATCCTGAATCTCATTTCCGTCAGGCAACTGGCTGGCGAAGCTAGCGCTATCCAGCCGAGACGTCGCCCTGCTTCGATTCCCGCGGGAATGTAAGCTAACCAACATTGGACAGACACGGAGGCACCAACATGGGCAAGCTTGGGGAGATCATCTCCCGCAACGAAGAACGAATTCGCGCCGATTGGGTGAACCATATGTCGTCTTCGGTGCAGCGTGCCGACATCATGAGCAAGGTGGAGTTGGACGAACAGACTCGCAGCTTGCTGGCAGCGATTGCCAAGGGCGCCTCCTCCTCGGACAAAATTGATGACGTCAGTGGTCCCGCCTGGACCGGCGCCCGGGAACTTTTGCAGGACATCTCCGCTTCCCGTGCGCGGCAAGGATTTTCTCCAAGCGAGACGGCGAGCTTTGTGCTTTCGCTGAAGCAGCCTATCTTCATGACTGTCCGACAGGAGCTCTCGAAGAATCAGGATGAGATGTTCGAAGCGATATGGGCTGCCTCGACGCTGCTGGACAAGTTGGGACTGCTCACCTCCGAGACCTTCATGACGACTCGTGAAGATCTGATTTCGCGCCAGCAACAGGAATTGCTCGAGCTTTCCACCCCGGTGGTGAAACTGTGGGATGGAATCCTTGCTCTTCCGATCATCGGAACCCTGGACAGTGCCCGCACGCAGGTGGTGATGGAGGAGCTACTGCAGACCGTCGTCTCCACCAACTCCAAGTTCGCCATCATCGACATCACGGGTGTCCCGACCGTCGATACCCTCGTCGCCCAGCACCTGCTCAAGACCATCACTGCTGCCCGGCTCATGGGCGCAGAATGCATCATCAGCGGGGTTCGGCCACAGATCGCCCAAACGATTGTGCACCTGGGCATAAACCTTGAGGATGTCATCACCAAGGCCAGGCTGTCTGATGCTTTCGCCCTGGCATTGCAAAAGAGCGGCAGGACAGTCGTTCGCGTGGGATCTGGCGCATCGACCGGCTCTCCCTTGAATGCCGGGCGGAGGGAGGACTGATATGGAACGTATCCCAATCCTCCGCATGGGACCCTTCCTCCTGATCACCATCCAGGTCGACATGCACGATAAATTAGCGCTGCAACTACAGGATGACGTCACCGAGCGCATCTCAGATTACGGGTCGGCCGGTGTCCTGATCGACATTTCGTCGCTGGAAATTGTGGATTCGTTCATTGGTCGCATGTTGTCGAACATTGCCGCAATGTCGCGAGTGCTGGGTGCCGAAACCGTCGTGGTGGGCATGCAGCCGGCAGTGGCCATCACGTTGGTAGAGCTGGGCATGTCGCTGCCCGGAGTACGCACCGCACTTAACGTCGAATCGGGCATGGAGCTGTTGAACACGAGCTTCGGGAAAACACAACTGGGATCAATGCATGACAGTACTGAAGCGTGAACAACTGCCGCTGCAGAATTCGAGTGACGTCGTGATAGCTCGGCAGAAGGTGCGCCAGTGGGCAATTGACCTGCGCTTCAGCCTGGTAGATCAGACGAAACTGGTTACCGCTGCCAGTGAACTCGCGCGCAACGCACTGGATCATGGCCGCGGCGGTCAGATGACGGTAGAAGTCGTCAACGGTTTAGCGCGTAGCGGTCTGAAGCTGATCTTTGAAGACAGCGGCCCTGGTATTCCAGACATCGAGCAGGCCTTGAAGGATGGATTCACTACTGGGTCTGGAATGGGTTTAGGTCTGGGCGGCAGTAAGCGCCTGGTGAATGAGTTCTCAATCGAGTCTGAAGTCGGCAAAGGAACCAAAATCACGGTGGTGCGATGGAAGTAGCTTACACCGAGCACGTCGCTATCACGGACGATTCGTCGGTCGGCGAAGCCCGGCGTCGCGGCCTCCTGCTCGCTGATCGGCTGGGGTTTGACGCGGTCCGCAGCGGCGAGTTCGGCCTGCTGATCACCGAAGCTGCGCGCAACGTCCTGCTTCACGGAGGCGGTGGGCAGACCATCATCGTAGGCACAAAGACCGCTGAGGATGCGGTTGGGCGCGTGTTGGCGCTGGATACCGGGCCTGGCATTCCAGACGTCGCCAAAGCGATGAGCGACGGGTTCTCTACCGGTGGAACGATGGGCGCCGGTTTGGGAGCGATGAAGAGAATCGCGACCTCGCTGGAGGTGTTCACCGGGAAAGCGGGCACTATCGTTCTGCTGGAATTGGGCAAATCGGCGAAGCCGAGCGGATTGCAAATCGCGGGCATGGCTGTTCCCTATCCCGGAGAACGGGTCTGTGGCGATGCATGGATGTATCACCAGACAAGCGAGAAAACTGTCATTCTTCTGGTGGACGGCCTTGGCCACGGGCCTCAGGCCGCGGAAGCTGCCGCTGAGGCGGTTGAGACTTTTCGCAAATGGGTAGAGCGGCCACCCAATGAAATCCTGGCGCGAATCCATGACGCTTCCAAAAAGACGCGTGGTGCAGTTGCGGCGGTCGCGGAGATTCGTCCGCACGAAAAGATCCTGACCTACGCCGCGGTGGGAAATATCGCTTCGTCGATCGTAACGAACCAGGGCTCTCGCAGCCTGGTGTCGCATAGCGGGACCCTGGGAGTCGCTTCCCCACGCATTCAGGAGTTCAAGGAGCGGTGGGGTCCCGACTCAATCTTCATCATGCACTCCGACGGGCTGCAGACGCGCTGGGACTTGTCTTCTTATTCCGGACTGGTCTCGCGTCATCCCGCGCTGATCGGCGCGGCCCTGTTTCGTGACTATCGCCGTCAACGCGACGATGCCAGCGTGGTCGTCATCAAGGCTGCCGCATGACGAATAACGGCATTCTCAATATCCCTTTGCGCCATGAACGGGACGTCGTGCAGGCACGTCAGCGTGCCCGTGAACTGGCCGCCTTGCTGGGTTTCGATAACCAGGACCAGATCAGGCTGGCGACGGCAACCTCGGAGATGGCGCGCAACGCCTTTCGCTATGCCCGCAGTGGCGAGGTCCAGTTCTCGCTGCGCCTCGAACTGCCACAACAGATGGAAATTGTGGTCAGCGATTCCGGCCCGGGCATTAAGAACCTGGACGACATTCTTCAGGGCCGCTACAAGTCCGACACCGGCATGGGAATGGGCATAATCGGAACCAAGCGCCTGATGGACGACTTCGATCTGTCTTCGGATAACACCGGTACGCGCGTGCGCTTGTCGAAACGACTTCCCCGGCACGCCAGTCTGCTGACAAGCCGGTCGGTCCAGAACCTGACTGAGCAATTGCGGAAGCGCGAGCCGGAGACGGCATTCGAAGAGGTTGAACGCCAGAACCAGGAACTGCTGAAGACGTTGCAGGAGCTTCGATCGCGGCAGGAGGAACTGGGTTTACTCAACCGCGAACTGGAAGACACCAACCGCGGCGTCGTTGCTCTTTATGCCGAGTTGGACGAACGCGCCGACTACCTGCGCCGCGCCTCCGAACTGAAGACCAAGTTTCTTTCCAACGTTTCGCACGAGTTTCGCACGCCCCTCAATTCCATCATTTCGTTGGCCAGAATGCTGATGGACAAGATGGATGGCGAGTTGACTTCCGAGCAGGAAAAGCAAGTCCGTTATATCGAGATTTCAGCTCGCGATCTGCAGGAGATGGTGAACGACCTGCTCGATCTCGCTAAGGTTGAGGCAGGCAAGATCAAAATCCGGGTCAAGACGTTCGAGGTCCAGGAGTTGTTCAGCGCGCTGAAAGGCATGTTGAAGCCCCTGCTCGCCGACAACAACTCCGTCGAGCTTATTTTCGAGGAACCGGATGGACTGGGTCCGCTGCGTACGGACGAGGGCAAAGTCTCGCAGATTGTCCGGAATCTGATTTCCAACGCACTCAAATTCACCCCGAACGGCAGGGTGTCGGTTTGTGCCAGGCCCGTCGGCGACGATCGAGTGCTATTTGAGGTAGCCGATACCGGCATCGGCATTCCACCGGAACATCACGAGACAGTCTTTCAGGAGTTCAGCCAGATCGAAAATCCGCTGCAGGACCGCCATCGCGGGACCGGACTCGGGCTGCCTCTCTGCCGAAATCTCACCTTGCTGCTGGGCGGACGACTGTGGCTGGAGAGCGTTCCGGGCAAGGGTTCGACCTTCTTTGTCGAGCTTCCTGTCATCTACGTGGGAGAAGCTGCCTCGGCCGAAGGCATGAGTCCGCTACCCCCACCAGAGTTTCATCGCGCTCCCGTTCTCATAGTTATAAGCAACCAAGAGACTACATCTCCCTTCGAACCATATTTACGGAATTCAGAATTTCAACCCATTGTCGCGGCGGACTTCGTCCAGGCAGAGACCTGGATCGGGCGACATGCGCCGGTCGCCGTTATTTTTGATCGGGTGCATGGAGGGACGGCGAGGAGTTTTGTCGAAAAACTTCAAACCGCGCACCCAACCGCGCCCGTTATCGCCATCAGCGAGGCAGACGACGCGCAATATTCGATTGGGAGAGCCGCAGCCATCTTCGATCCTTCCGTAGAACAAGACGCTCTGCTCAGGGAATTGCGGAGGCTGACTTCACAAACCGGAACCCGCCGCTTGCTGATCGTCGACGACAATGAGGTGTCGCGCTACATCGTGCGCGAACTTCTCAATCGTCCATGGCTCAACGTCAGCGAGGCAAAAAACGGTTCGGAGGCACTTAACTTCATCGCAGAGACGACTCCCGACGCAGTGATTCTTGATCTCCTGATGCCGGATATGAGCGGCATGGAAGTGCTGCGCAAGGTGCGTTCGCATTTAGGCACCGAGCATTTGCCGGTGTTGATCTACACCTCAAAAACACTCACCGAAGAGGAGCGTGCCCAGTTGCAGTCGATGGGGGCTAAAGTGGTTCGCAAGGAGGAGATCTCCACCCGACTCTCGGCGCAACCATTTCTCGATTGGTTAGTCAGTGCGGGCGTCTCGCCGGACGCCGGCAATTCGCATCAGCATGGCTGAAACTCGACCTCACCGCATTCTGATCGCTGATGACCGGGAGCAGAACCGGTACATCCTCAGCCGAGTGCTGATGCAGGGTGGTTATGTGTGCGAACAGGCGAGTAGCGGCCGGGAGGCTCTGGAAAAGGCGGCTTTACTCGCTCCAACGTTGATTATTCTCGATATCCACCTGCCTGACGCATCCGGTTTCGATATCTGCACACGCATCAAAACCAATCCAGCGACCTCACATATTCCGGTCCTGCAAATCTCCGCCTCGTTCATTTCCGGCGAACACAAAGCGCGCTCTCTGGAAGCCGGAGCCGACGCATTCCTTACGCATCCGATCGACAGCGTCGTCCTGCTGGCGACGGTACGTTCGCTATTGCGGTTGCGGGCGGCCGAAACCCTGGCCCGCGAGTCCGCCGAGCAGTGGCAATCGGCTTTCGACGCGCTTTCAGAAGGCTTGGCACTGGTTAACCAGAATGGTGAAGTAGTCCGCTTCAACGCCGCGTTCGCCCGTCTTTGCAATAATCCTGATCAGTGCGTTGCCGGAGCTGATGCCCGCGGGCTATTGCGCGATCTGCTCGGAACCGATGAGCCGCTTCACTTGCGAAACGACAGCCGCTATAGTGCCGACTTCCTTGTGGCCGGACGGACTATCCGCGCTTCGGTTGACCCCGTAAAGAGTGGCGATTCGGAAATCGGCAAGATACTGGTTCTGACCGATGTTACCGACAGCAGGCTTGCCGAATACGCGATCCGCACGGCTGAGAAGCTGGCTGCAACCGGCAAACTCGCGCACGCCATCGCGCACGAGATCAACAATCCTCTCGAAGCGCTGGTGAATCTCCTCTACCTCGCCAGGTCGGCCAATCGGGTCGAAGACGTTCATCAATTTCTCGATCAGGCGAACAGCGAGGTTGCGCGGATATCACGCATCACCAAGCAGTCGTTGTCCTTCCACAGGGACACCCAGTTCGCCGTGCCGCTGGATGTCGGTAACCTGATGGAAGAGGTCACTGCGCTATACGGAAGGCTGGCAGAGACCCGCAAAGTGCGACTCGTCTATGACCGGTTACCAACGCTCTCGATCCATGGTTTTCCGGGGCAGCTAAGTCAGGTTTTCGGCAATCTGGTGCGCAATGCTGCCGAAGCGGCGCCGGCGGGTTCTAATGTCAACATTCGGGTCCGGCAAAGCCGTCGAAATGGGCACGATGGAACCTTGGTGACCATTCACGATCGCGGCGCAGGCATACCGAAGTCCGTACAGGACCAGATGTTCGATCCCTTCTTCACGACAAAAGAGCTGAAAGGTTCGGGGCTGGGACTATGGGTGTCGAAGACGTTGGTACTTCGCCATCAGGGAACGCTGCGCTTTCGCACCTCGACGCGTGAATGCGGCAGCGGAACTACCTTTCAGGTGTTTCTTCCCATCGATGCCCTCAAGCAGGCTGCCCTGGAAGTTCCGGAAGCTTAATTCGGACTGGCCTGACAGTTCTGCTACTCTCGCGCGCAACTTCTTGCTTTACAATGTGTTTTCACCTCTAAGCCGCCGTGTGCGTTGGTAAGGCCGTTCTCGTGTCCCGGCCAGGTTATATCGACGAAGCTCAATCCTCTGCTTGCGAACCGCGCTTGTGGACGATCGCATTAGGGACACTGGTGGCTTTCAGATTTGAACGTTATGCGTCCATTCAACTTCCGGATGAGACTTCTGGGAGCTCTAAGTTTGCTGTTGCTGCTGGTGCCTTGTGTCGAGGCGCAAGGCACGACCATGATCACCCTCGATCAGGCTGTCGATCTGGCTCTGACGCATAATCATGCACTGAAGGCATCGCGAACGTTGATCCTGCAAAACCAGGCGCAGGAAATTACCGCCAACCTTCGTCCCAATCCAACGCTTAACTTCGATACTCAGTTCCTGCCGGTTTTTCAGCCGTCGGCGTTCGGAGGCGACAACCTGAGCCAGGTACAGCAGTTTGACCTCGGTGTCGGCTACCTTTTCGAGCGCGGACATAAGCGGCAACACCGCTTGCAGGCCGCGATCGATCAGACGAACGTAACCAAGGCGCAAATCGGCGATGACGAACGGAGTCTGATATTCAACGTGGCGCAGCAGTTCGTCGCCGTGCTCTTGGCGGAGTCCACGCTGCGCTTCGCGGAGCTCGACCTCAAGAGCTTCGAGAACACCGTCAATATCTCCGAAGAACAGTACAAGGCCGGATACATCAGTGAAGGCGATTACCTGAAGATCAAGCTTCAACTTCTACAGTTTCAGACCGATGTATCCTCGGCGAAACTGGCACGGGTGCAGGGACTCGTCGCGCTTCGCTTGTTGCTCGGTTACGATGCTGTGCCGGCGAACTATGACGTGGTTGGTGACCTGGCGTATCAGCGGCTGCCGGGAACGGTAGAGGACATGGAGGCCAAGGCGCTGCAAAACCGTCCTGACTACCGTGCTTCCGTGCTTGGCGTAACCGCTGCGCAGAGCCAGATCGAACTTGCCAAGGCTAACGGCAAGCAGGACGTCAGCGGCACGTTCGACTACACCCACACTGCCGGAGAGAATTCGGCGTCGGTCTTTGCCAGCATTGGTCTTCCCTTCTTCGACCGCAATCAGGGAGAGATCGCGCGCACGAAATACGCACTGTTGCAGGCGCAGGAGACACAGGCGTCGACCAATGACACCGTAATGTCAGACGTCAGCAGCGCCTACGAAACGCTGCGCAGCAATGAGGAGGTAGTTCAGCTTTACATCTCCGGTTACCTGAAGCAGGCAGAGGACTCTCGTGACATCAGCGAATATGCGTACAAACGCGGCGCAACCAGCCTGTTGGATTATCTCGACGCGGAACGAAGCAATCGCGCGACCCAGCTTGGTTATCGCCAGGCTTTGGCGGACTACATGACTGCGCTCGAGCAGTTGAAAGAGGCGGTCGGAACGAGGACATTACCGTGACGACGGCTATCCATCGCAGATATCGGCTCGTTCCGCTGGCGCTCGCCGCGCTGCTGGCCGGAGTGCTCGCCGGATGCAAGGACACGACTCCTGCCAACCCGAACCGCGCGGCGTCCTCCGACACGGCTCAGCTCTTCACGATTCCGGCCGATCAGCTCTCGCACATCCAAGTCATCACGGTTCAACCGACCACGCTGACGCGCATTCTGCGCCTGACCGGCGCCGTAACCTATAACGGCTTTCGAACAACGCCGGTCATTTCCCAGGTGAGCGGGCCGGTCAACCGAGTCGCCGTCGTGCCCGGCGAAACCGTGCAGCGCGGACAACCGTTGCTGTTCGTGTCCAGCCCGGACTACTCGCAGCTTCGTTCGAACTACCTGAAGGCTCGGGACGCTTACGCGCTTGCTCAGAAAGGGGCGGCACGAGCGAAGGACCTGTATGAGCATCACGCGCTCGCCGAACAGACCCTGGAGCAGGCGGAGTCGGCCGAGGTGCAGGCCCAAGGTGACCTGACTGCGTCGGAAGCCGCGCTGAAGGTACTCGGCATTACCGATCCCAACACCCTGCTTACGGCGCCGCCGTCATACGAAGCCTCGGTTAAGGCTCCCATCACTGGGCAAGTCGTGGAACAGGATGTCGCGGTCGGACAACTTCTCCAGCCCGGCGCGACCCAGTGTTTCGTGTTGTCAGACACCAGCAGCGTCTGGGTTCTGGTCAACGTTTATCAGAAGGATTTGCCGTACGTTCGCGTGGGCGACACGGTCGATATTCACACCGACTCATACCCGGACACCTTTCACGGACGAATTTCGTATCTGGCTGCGGCATTGGATCCGAATACCCGCACCTTACAGGCGCGCATCGACACCAATAATCCCGGCTTCAAGTTGAAAAAAGACATGTACGTGGTGGCCACGGTTGACGCAGGCACGGTTGCCAATGCGATCGCCCTGCCAGATTCGGCGGTGCTGCGCGATAGCGAGAATCAGCCATTCGTCTACGTCGACCAGGGAAACAACCGATTTGGACGCCGTTCGGTTAACGTCGGCGACAGCATACAAGGAAAGACCCAGGTTATGAGCGGGCTCAGCCCGGGCGATCGCGTGGTGGGCGACGGAAGCCTCTTCCTGCAGTTCGCCAACTCGCTGCAACGCTAATAGCTACAGATAAATCCCGATGAGGACAGCAGAACCAGCACCCGAATGATCCATCGAATCGTACAAGCGGCGCTTCGTCAGCGCTTCCTCGTGCTGGTCCTGACCCTCTTCATGGCGGTCGCCGGAATCATTTCATTCCGTCGCATGCCGGTGGACGCCTACCCCGATCTTTCTCCGCCGCAGGTCGAACTGATCTCGCAATGGCCTGGCCACGCTGCCGAAGAAGTTGAGCGCCTGGTGACGCTGCCGCTCGAGTTGGAGTTGAACGGAGTTCCGCGCGTCGAGGTCATGCGCTCGGTTTCTCTCTACGGCCTGTCCGATATTCGCCTGACCTTCTCCGAAGGCACAGACGATTACTTCGCGCGGCAAGTCGTCTTTCAGCGGATGTCGCAGGCCACGTTGCCGGCGGGGGTTGCGCCGGACATGGCGCCGCTCTTCAGTCCCAGCGGATTGGTGTATCGATATGTTCTGGAGAGTCCTGATCGCAGCCCTCAGGAGTTGAAGACGATCGAGGACTGGATCGTGGAGCGCGAATACCGTTCCGTGCACGGCGTCGCTGACGACTCAGGATTTGGCGGCACGACCATGCAGTACCAGGTCCTGCTCGATCCGGCGCGCATCTTCGGTTACCACCTCACCGTGCCGCAGGTCGTCAACGCCTTGACGGCCAACAACTCTAATGCCGGCGGAGGCTTTTACTCGCAAGGTGGCCAGTTCTACTACGTGCGCGGACTCGGCCTGCTACGCGATACCGCCGACATCGGCAACGTCGTGGTTGGAAGCAACAACGGCGTGCCGATTCGCGTTCGCGATATTGGTGACGTCCAGATCGGCCACGCTCCGCGCCTCGGCCAGTTCGGCTTCCAGAAGAACGACGACGCCGTCGAGGGCGTGATCCTCATGCTCCGCGGCGAGCAGACGCAAAACGTCCTTAAGGGCGTTCAGGCCAAGACCGACGAGTTGAACAAGTCGGTGCTGCCGCCGGATGTAAAGATCCATCCCTACTACGACCGCAGCGACCTGGTAACACTCACTACCGATACCGTCGAAGGCAACCTGCTTCGCGGCATGGTGCTGGTCCTCATCGTTCTGATTTTCTTTCTGGTGAGCTGGCGTGCGGCCGTCATCGTCGCACTGACCGTTCCGCTGGCTCTGCTGTTTGCGTTCATCGTTCTTCATGCTCATGACGGCGCTGCAAATCTGCTGTCCATCGGCGCCATCGATTTCGGAATCATCATCGACGGAACCGTCGTGATGATGGAAAACATTTATCGCGAACTCGCGTTGCGTTCAGGCGAGAGCTATAGCTTGCAGGAGGTAATTCTCGCCGCGGCGAAAGACGTGGATCGCCCCATCTTCTACTCGGTCGCCGTGATTCTCGCCGGATATCTTCCGATCTACGCCCTCAGCGGCCCATCGGCGAAGCTGTTTCATCCGATGGCCGAAACCATGTGTTTCGCGCTGGTCGGAGCGCTGATCCTCACGCTCACGCTAGTTCCGGTCTTGTCTTCGTACTGGTTCAAGAGCGGCGTCAAAGAGCATACTAACCGCGCCTTCGAGTGGATGAAGCGGATCTACGCGACGCAGCTCGACTGGTCGCTGGATCGCCCCAAGCTGACGATGCTGATTGCCTGCCTCATCTTCGGCGCCACGTTGCTTCTCGTCCCCTTCATCGGAGGCGAGTTCATGCCGCACCTGGACGAGGGCGCGCTGTGGGTGCGGGCCACCATGCCTTATACGATTTCGTTCGAGGAGGCGAGTAAGATCGCGCCGCAGATCCGCGCCATCCTGATGTCGTATCCGCAGGTCACGGTGGTGGGCTCCGAGTTGGGTCGCCCTGACGATGGAACCGATCCCACCGGCTTCTTCAACTGCGAGTTCTATGTGGGTTTGAAGCCCTACGGCGACAAAGCGTGGAGCGGCGAACTCGACACCAAACTCAAACTGATCGACGCCTTAAACAAAAGGCTGACTGCGTTCCCCGGTATCGTCTTCAACTACACCCAGCCGGCGGAAGACGCGGTTGACGAGGCGCTCACCGGCCTGAAGAGTTCGCTGGCGGTAAAGATCTACGGCGACGACTTGAACACGCTTCAGGACAAAGCCGTTCAGATCAAGAACACTCTCTCCAAGGTTCCTGGCTTCACCGACCTCACGGTTGTGCGCGAACTGGGCCAGCCCAGCCTGCTCATCGATGTCGACCGCGACAAGATTGCGCGCTACGGAATTAACGTCGCCGATGTCGAGGCCGTCATCTCGGCAGCCGTTGGCGGACAGGCGGCGACACAGGTGATCCAGGGCGAAAAGCTCTTCGACCTGGTGGTGCGAATGCAGCCCCAGTTCCGCAGCAGCGCGCATGAAATCGGCGAACTACTGGTGGGCACACCCGACGGAAAGCAAATTCCGCTGAGCGAACTGGCGACCATAACGCAGGGGAATGGGGCGTCCTTTATCTACCGCGAGAACAACTCCCGTTACATCGGAGTGCAGTACAGCATCGAAGGGCGCGACTTGGAACGTGCGGTTCGCGATGGCCAGAAGGCCGTTGACAAGGCCGTCGTACTTCCTCCGGGCTATCGTCTGAGTTGGGGCGGCGAGTACAGCTTGTTCCTCGAAGCAAAGTCGCAGTTGATGGTTATCGGTCCCATCGCTCTGGGCATCATTTTCCTGATCTTGTTTGCGCTGTATGGAAACTTCAAATTCCCAGTGACGATCGCCTTGGGAGTGATTCTCACCGAACCTGTCGGCGCCTTGCTGGCTTTAAAGCTCACGGGAACACCGTTCAGTGTGTCGTCGGTTCTGGGACTGCTCGCGCTGCTGGGCGTCTCCGTCGAAACCGCAGTGATTCTCGTCTCCTACATCAACAAGCTACGGCAAGAGGGTCTGGACATTCGCACGGCTACGCGGGAGGCTTCCCTGCTCCGCCTGCGTCCCATCATGATGACCGCGCTGGTCGCTTGCCTGGGCCTGCTACCTGCGGCCCTGGCCACCGGCATTGGTTCTGATACACAAAAGCCATTCGCGATCGTGATTGTTGCCGGACTGATCTCGCGACTGTTCATCGGCTTCTTCGTAAATCCGGTGTTGTATCAGATGGTCGCGCGCGAAGGCGATGTGCTGCAGGTGTGAGTTCCGCGCGAAAACCGCCCACGTTGTTTGACTAACCAAACCTGCTGCGAGAGAATACATAAGGTGCTCGGGTTCGAGCGCCGTCCTTCTTAAATGTGGGCCTGTGGCGCAGCTGGGAGCGCGCTTCCATGGCATGGAAGAGGTCGTCGGTTCGATCCCGACCAGGTCCACCAAGTTCCCCTCATTACTTCATCGAGCGCTCGCAAACCTCATTGGCTCGTTTCAGTCTTCCGCTATAATCTCGCCCAGCTACCATGGCCGTTGCACCGGGGCAGAAATTCGGGCCGTATGAAGTCCAGGCGCACATCGGCGAGGGCGGCATGGGCGAGGTGTATCGCGCCCGCGACACCCGTCTCAACCGTTCCGTAGCCGTCAAGGTCCTGCCTGAATCGATGGCCGACGACGCCGGGCGCATGCATCGTTTTGAGCAGGAAGCGCGCAGCGTAGCCGCACTGAACCATCCCAACATTCTCTCGGTGTATGACGTCGGCGTGCAGGACGGTACCCCGTATCTCGTCATGGAGTTGCTCGAAGGCGAGACGCTCCGCGAGCGGTTAGTTCGCGGTCCGCTCGGGGTCCGCAAGTCAGTCGAAATCGGATTGCAAATCGCACACGGACTAGCCGCCGCCCACGAGCGCGGGATCGTCCACCGCGACCTGAAGCCGGAAAATATTTTCGTCACCAAAGACGGTCACACCAAACTGCTCGACTTCGGCCTTGCCAAGGCGATGGCGGTGGCTGCGACCGCGAAGGCTTCCGGCTACGCGTCCGACATCACCATGCAGACGGTGCAGACCCTGGCGACGGAACCCGGCATGGTCATGGGCACGGCGCCGTACATGTCTCCCGAGCAAGTACGCGGCGAGTCAGTCGACCATCGAGCGGACATCTTCAGCTTCGGAGCCGTCTTGTACGAGATGCTCTGCGGCAAGCGGGCTTTTTCCGGCAACAGCGCCGTCGAGACAATGACCGCTGTCTTAAAGACCGAGCCGCCTGACATTGATCTCGAACAAGTGAAAGTGCCTCCCGCTTTAAACCGAATCGTTCGACACTGCCTGGAAAAGGCTCCCGATGATCGCTTCCAGTCGGCGCGGGATCTCACCTTCGCCTTGGGCGCGCTTTCGGGATCCGATTCGACAGTTGCATTGCGGCCGGAAGCGGCAGAGCGCCGTGAGGTGCCGCGCTGGCTCTTCGCGGTAGCTGCCGTCCTGCTCGTCGCAGTGGCTGCTGCGGCTTTGTACTTTGCGACTCGAAAGACGCCTGCGCCCCGCATGGAATTTGCTATTCCCGTACAGTCAGAAGTCGGGCACATTGCGATCTCGCAGGATGGAACCATGCTGGCGTACGTCGCCGTCGATGAGAACTCGGGCGAGGGCGTGATCTACATCCAGGAGGTTGGCACGCCGGGGGCGACGCGATTGGCCGGCACGGAAGGCGCAACCTATCCCTTCTGGTCGCCTGACGACAACTTCGTCGCATTCTTCGCCAACAATAAGCTAAAGAAAATCTCAGCGTATGGTGGCACTCCACAGGTTCTAACCTCAGTGCAAGATGGACGTGGCGGCAGTTGGGGCAGCAAGGGGGTTATTGTGTACGCGCCGGATTCCGGCGGCCCGCTATGGCGTGTCGATGCCGATGGAACCGATGCCGCCCCGCTGACCGACAAGAATTTCCTGCAGCCAGGTGTCAGTTCTCATCGCTGGCCGTTGTTCCTGCCTGATGGCGATCACTTTTTCTTATGGGCTGGAGACTTCTCCGATTCGCCTGACGATAAGGTAAGCGGCATTTATGTCAGTTCCCTATCTGATCCGGGCACAAAAAATCTTGTTGTGCTGGCGATCTCAACTCCGGGGTACTCGCTGGACCACCTGTTCTATGTGGATCAAAAAGGCGCATTGGTTGCGCTGCCCGTCGATGCCAACAAGGGACGCGTCACCGGCAAGGCACAGATCGTGGCGCCGCAGGTCGGCCGTCACCCATCGACTTACTGGGGAGCCTTCTCGGTCGCGCTGAATGGCACGGTCATCCTGCACCAGGGCACCGGCGCTTCGCTGTCACAACTGGTCTGGTATGACCGGGCCGGCAAAGAACTGAGCACGGTGGGAGAACCGGGATTGCTCGCCAATCCAACGCTCTCGCCCGACGGTAAGCGAATGTCCTTCGATGTCGCCGATGCCAAAGGCAAGAACATCGACGTTTACCTTTACGACCTGGAGCGCAACTCGAGTACCCGCTTCACCTTCGACCCACAGGAAGAGACGACGGCGGTCTGGTCGAGAGATGGGAAGACAATCGCTTACCGCTCCGCCGCCGGGCCGCAAAACCTGCGATTCAAGAGTTCCAACGGTTTCGAATCAGACCACGGTGTCTCAACCGGACAGGAAGGGCTGACTGACTTAATGCCGAATTCCTTTGACCCGTCAGATTCGCACCTGCTGGCAACCGGCCTATTGAACAAAGGGGGCTCACGACTCTACCTGATAACACTGCCTGACGGTAAAGCTCAACCATTTCTTGAGGGACGAGGTAATCAGCTCGCCGGCCAGATTTCGCCGAACGGCAAGTGGGTCGCCTACCAGTCGGATGAGAATGGAGAGTGGGAGGTGTATATCTCTCCCTTCCCCAGCGGTGGGGGCAAACTGCAGGTGTCGCGGAGCGGTGGTACGCAGGCGAGATGGCGGGCCGACGGCAAGGAGATCTTCTACATCGATTTTCAGGGAAACGTGCTTGCTGTTCCGGTCAACAGCGAAGGCAGTCTGAGCACCGGAACGCCGCAGCCCCTCTTCCAGAGCCATGCCCGCAGCGCTGTGTCGTCAAGCGATTTATACAGTTACGACGTGACGCCCGATGGACAGCGGTTCCTGATCGATCGCTACAGAAAGCCTTCTTCCACCCAGCCCTTGAGTATTATTCTGAATTCCACCACCGGAAACCAGTAACTCTGGCGGCTTGAGCGGCTGCGCCGGCAATACTGCCCGGTACAGCTGCTCCGCATCCAACCCAGATTGTGCAAATCTTGTTAAACTGTAAGCCCACCTCGTCTTCCGCTCCCTTGCTGAAACGATTTGTTCGTAGGAGCATAATGCGAATCTTCGCAGTGCTGACAGTATTAATTCTCACGGCCGCGACAGCGGTGTCGCAGGCAGCCAGTCCGCAAGCGCAAAGTGCGCCGTCTGGGAGTGCGGCCTCGTCACCGATACTCGCCGATCTCGATCGGCTGCAGGCAGCGGCATCCCAAGCCAACATAGACATCGGCCACATGCGAATTGAGAAGTGGAAGGCTGACAGCGGTTCCAAGCAGCAGGCGCAAGGTAACGCAGACTCGCTGCAACGGAACCTCTCTTCGGCGTTGCCCGGGCTGATCGCCAACTATCGCCAGGAACCGCAGGACCTGAATGCCGGATTCAAGCTGTATCGCAATTTGAACGCTCTGTACGATGTGCTGGCTTCGTTCACGGAAGCCGCCGGAGCCTTCGGGCCCAAAAATGACTATGAAGCTCTCGCCCAGCAAGTGAATGTCATCGACACAGTGCGGCGCAATTTGGGCGACAATCTGGAAGGTCTCACGTCGCAGACGCAGACTGAACTAAATCAGCTAAGGATGCAGGTTCATACCTTGCAGCAGGCTGCGGCTACGCCTCCGACACCTCCAAAGAAGGTGATCGTCGATAATTCCGAACCGGTGAAGAAGACGTCGACAGCTCACAAGAAGAAGCCCGCCACATCAACCCCCGCTAATGGAACGGCGGCGAAATCGTCTTCGACCCAGTCGTCTTCAAGCCAGTCTTCCTCGTCGCAGCCGAAGTCTCAATAGTCTGGCTTCCGCCGGCTTTGTTTCCCGCATAGCACTTTGTGGCTGGATTGCCATGGGAACTTTCTCGCAGCTCATGGTGTCTATTCCTGTAGTCTGCCCCAATCAGCCGGCACCCTGTCCCAAGGCCGACGGTGTGGGTACGCGACTGGTAATAGACGGCTTGCTGTAACGAGTTGTTGCGGGTTCAGAAACTATTTATCATTGAGGTGCCGCCAATGGCGGGAGCAACAACCTTGAGTGAACTCGCTGGTGCGATTGGAATCCGCACGGAAGAAGCATCCGTGGTGGCCGAGCTAAAGGCCGGATCGGAAGAGGCGTTCTATTGGCTCATCGCACACTACAACCAGCCGGTTTACAGCCTGGTCTATCGGATTCTCGACGACCCGTCTGACGCTGCCGACACCGCGCAGGAAGTTTTCATCAAAGTTTTTCGCGGGATCAAAGGCTTCAACGAAGATTCCAGCCTGAAGACGTGGATCTATCGCATCGCGGTTCATGAGGCATCGAACCGCCGCCGCTGGTGGTTCCGGCACAAGTCTCATGAAACCTCGATCGAACCTTCCACCGACGGGGACGCCGAGTCGAGCCCATTCGGGTTCAAGGACACTCTGGTCGACGAAGGCAAGTCGCCGTTGCAGAACGTCTATGACGAGGAGCTGAAGGCGAGGGTTGAGGCTGAACTGAAAGAACTGAACGAGCCTTACCGCACTACGGTCATCCTGCGTGATATTGAAGAGCTCTCCTATGAACAGATCGCCGAGGTGATGCAGGTTTCCCTCGGAACGGTGAAATCCAGATTAGTAAGGGGGCGTGAAGCACTGCGCAAGCGCCTGCAGCGGCATCTGCCCGCATTTGGTATGACGATGGGCGAAGGACGCGAACCGAAGCGGCGCAACGGAACTGTGGGGAACGAAGTCGAGGTTATGCCATGAACTGCTCAGTTGCGAAAGGGCTCATGTCGTCGTACATGGACGGTGCAGTCAGCCGCAGCCAGATGGCTAACGTGACTCAGCATCTACGCGGCTGCACGTCGTGTACTCAATACTTCACCTCTCTTCAGAAGACGCAGCAGCTGGTGGGATCGCTGGGACGCAAGCCCGCTCCCCCCGAAATGGCGCTCAAGCTTCGTGTGGCTCTCTCGCAGGAGATGGCCCAGGCTCGCCGCTCGCGCTGGGAAGGCCTTCGAGTTCGCTGGGAGAATGCGTTTAACGCCATCATGGTTCCGGCTACAGCCGGACTGGTGACTACGCTGATTATCTTTGGGGTGCTGATCAGCTTCCTTTACCCCGCGCAGGTTCGCGCTTCCAACGACGTGCCCACCATGCTGTACACACCGCCCCAGCTTCGTTCGACACCGTTTGAGTTGACGATGGGTGTTCCGAGTTCAGACTCGTTGATCATCGAAGCTTACGTCGGCCCTGATGGACGGGTGCAGGATTACCGGATTTTGTCTGGCCCGGAAGATGACGCCAGCATCCTTCCTCAGCTGAAAAACATGCTGATCTTCACCACGTTTCAGCCGGCTATGGCCTTTGGTCAGCCTACCTCGAGCCGCGTGATCCTCACCTTCTCCGGCGTCCAGGTGAAGGGATAAGGCAATATACATCTGGCCTCGATCCGATTTTCCAACTCATGCCTCCCAGTTTGCGCCTTATCCGCCGGGCTTCTAAACTGGCTTTATCCGTATCGGACATTAGCCTTTAGAAACCACCTCGGCATGCCTCGAATGTCACAACTTGATTTCCGGCCATCGATCGTCACATGCAGCAGGAGGCCTCTCTGAGTTCCCGGACACGCATTGCTGCGCTTGTGAGCCTCTGTATCGTGTTTAGCGTCGCCGCCGTTTCTCAGACCAAGGCGAGCATCGACGTCAGCGAAACCCTGTTCAGCGTTGTAGCTGCAATGAACGTGTGTGGATATGATCAGGAGCTCGCGTCGTCCTCTCCGATCCGCATGCAAGTGCGTGCCGATCTGGTGGAAGCCAGCAAACTCCCTGGCGTCGGGCAGGCGGCCGGCGAAATGTGCCGCTTTTACCAGGACCATCGTCAGGGCGACGCGGCGCACGACTTGGCTGAGTACGTCTCGCTGGCGCTGAATGTCAGCGACCCACCCAATTTCACGCCGAAACTTAAAGAAGCCGACATTCCGCCCGATGCGGGTTACGTTCTTGGCTTTCTTCCGCTTCTACAGCGCTACTATACGGCCGCCAAGCTGCACTCGATCTGGCTGAAGCATCAGCCGGAATACAACGGCCTCATCGATCAATTTCATGGTCCGGTATCGCAGATGATCAACTCCACGGACAATTTTCTGCGCATGCCGATGTCCGGCTACTCGGGACGTGGCTTCACCGTATATTTCGAGCCCATGGCGGCTCCCGGCCAGGTGAACTCTCGAAATTATCTCCAGGACTTCTACTACATGGTCGTGTCTCCCGCAGGCGACAACATCCACATGGATGCACTGCGACACACGTATTTGCATTTCGTTCTCGACCCTCTGATTGCAAAGCGTGCCACTTCCCTGGACCGTCTTGACCCGATTCTTCTCAGCGTGCAGAACGCACCGATGTCGGAAGACTATAAGCGCGACATGGGACTGCTTGTCCTGGAGTGCCTGATTCGAGCCATCGAGGCCCGTAATCCTATGGATCCCAAGCTGCCGGAGAAAGATCGCGCTGCCATGGTCCAACGCGACGAGCAGGAGGGTTTCATTTTCACCGGGTACTTTTATAACCAGCTGTACGATTTCAATAAGGGTGGCGCCGGGCTTCAGAACGCCTTCCCCAATTGGCTGCACAATATCGATGTCCAGGCAGAGAAGAAGCGCGCCAGCCAAATCACGTACTCTCGGGAAGCGACTCCGGACGTGATGCAAGCGACGAGCCGCGCATCTCAAAGGAAGATCGATATGGCGGAGGAGGCCCTGTCGAGCGGCAATCCCGCAGAAGCGGCGAAGCTGGCAGAGCAATGCGTGCAGGCGAACCAGGATTCAGGACGCGCCTATTTCGTCCTGGCTAAGGTCGCCAGCTTCAAGGGTGACATGGAAAACGCCCAGTCCGACTTCCAGAAAGCAGCCGAGTCGGCGAAAGATCCCCACGTCGTCGCCTGGAGCCACATCTATCTTGGCCGCATTTATGACATTCAAGGCGAGCGGGACACTGCCGTAGCTCAGTACAAAGCGGCGGCGACTCTCAGTGATGTGCCAGCTGATGCAAAGACCGCCGCCGAAAAGGGATTACAGCAGGCTTACCAGGTTCCCAAGGCCAAAGAGGACGATCAATAGCCGCGTTTTCGCCAGCGTAGGAAGAGGAAAGTAATGAGCAGATTGAACATCGTACTAGCGACCGCTTTGTTGGCGGCTACCTTCGCATCAGCGCAAAGCACAACGCCTCCTGCGCAGAGCGCGCCCGGCGCAGCGCCGCAGACGCAGAGCACTCCCAATCAAACGCCAGCGGCCCAAGCGGCGCCAGCTACCGGAAATCACCGCGTACTGCAAGCCAAGTCCAAGGAAGAAATGGACGCTTACAATGCTGCCCGGGCAATCGCGGAACCAGCCAAAGCTGAAGCCGCAGCGAATGATTTTGCCGCGAAGTATCCGACCAGTGAGTTGCGGGCGGCCCTTTACATGAACGTGATGAACCTGTACGGGCAGGCGAACAACACCGAAAAGGTCATCATCACCGGCCGTCTGGCCATCGCGTCCGATCCCACAAATCCGATTCCCCTGGTGCAAGTCGGGTCGGCCCTGGCTGAATCTACGCGGGACAACGATCTGGACCGCGAACAACGCCTGGCCGAGGCTGCCAAGGACGCCCAGGCCGCCATCGACAATGTCGACACCGGGCTGCTCGTGCCTCCCAACGCCGATCCGGCGCGAGTGGAAGCTGCCAAGCACAGCATTCGCACAATGGCCTATGACACACTCGGAATGGTCAATATGGAGCGCAACGATTACGCTGCCGCGGTAACCAACCTGCAGAAAGCGATTGATGAGAACAAGACAAACCCGGAGGGTGTACTCTACCTTCGGCTGTCGGTCGCTCAGGATCACTTACAGCAGTATTCGCAGGCGCTTGATTCGGCAGACAAAGCGGTGCAATATTCTTCCCCGGGGAGCGAAGCTCTGAGTCTGGCTAAGAATCAACAGGACCGTATGCAGAAGCTGGTCAACGCTGGCACGGCTCCGGCAAGTCCGCAGGCCAGCCCAGCAGGCGCTACGGCGAATCCGTCAGCCACACCGACGACGCCACACTAAGCGAGATGAACTTGTAAAAGCGCGGTCCAACGTGGCTAAGCCACACAGGCGGCGCGTTATCCGTCATCCATGAAATCGGCTGTCCACGATACGAGCGTACTGGAAACTGACTTAGGACACGTTTTCCAGAATCGCGCCCTTCTCGAGCAAGCTCTCACCCACTCTTCCTACGCGCGTGAAGCTGAATCGCAAAGCGCCGCCGGTGGCGCAATCGTCATCGAGCCCGATAACGAGCAGATGGAGTTCCTCGGCGATGCTGTACTGTCGTTCGTTGTCAGTCAGGAACTCTTCCGCCGCTTTCCTGAATATCACGAAGGCGAGCTCTCAAAGCTGCGCGCTCACATCGTCAGCGCCCGTCGGCTGCTTCGCCCCGCTCGCGAATTGCACATAGGCGAGTACCTTCATCTGGGCAAGGGTGAAGAGCGCAGCGGGGGCCGCAGTAAGAGCGCCTTGCTGGTAAATGCCCTGGAAGCTCTGATCGCTGCCCTTTTCCTGGATGCCGGCCTTCCCACTGTCCACAACTTCATCCTCTACCGCATTCTTGATCCGGAGTTGGCCGAAGTGCGGCAACAAGGCGGCAAAACCTTGCCGGTGATGGACTACAAATCGGCGTTGCAGGAAGTCGTTCACGCAACCGGACGCTCTCCAGCGCGCTACGTAACCGTCAAAGAAGAGGGACCGGACCATCGCAAGATGTTCACCATAGAGGCTCACGTACCCGCCAGTTCCCTCGGCAACGATAACTTCGTGTGCCGGAGCCAAGGCAGCACGAAAAAGGCTGCCGAACAGGCGGCAGCGCGCCTGGCCTGGGAGCGTCTACAATCTATAGAGAGCCCTTCGTCCGTCGAAAGTACTCCGGTTGGAGCGAAGAGCCCTGAGCAGTCATGAGTGAAGTCGGCGCCCCACCGCAGCCCAGCAGTCTGACCCAACAAGAATCGCCTCCGGCACCTCCGGGGAGCAGCCGGAACGGTCTGGACGTCCTCCAGTCGCTGGCCGGCACGATCGTCATCGCGATATTTGTTATCAGCTTCATCCTGCAGGCTTTCCAGATTCCGTCCGAGTCGATGGAGAAGACTCTTCTAGTAGGCGATTACCTGCTGGTCGATAAGGCACACTACGGTCACTCCGGTATCTGGAACTGGCTGATGCCTTACCGGCCCATCCGCCGCCAGGACATCATCGTCTTCCGGTATCCGGTCAACCCGAAGCAGCATTTCGTAAAGCGCGTGATCGCAATCCCGGGCGACCGGATTCGCCTGATCGACAAGCACGTCTATGTGAATGGAGTGCGGCAGGACGATTCTTACGCAACCTTCAATCCCGGATGGCCGAACCCTTACCGCGACAACTTTCCCGCGGTTCACTTCGAAGGCGACAGGAGCTCCGATACCGGTAGATGGTTCAGCGAAGTGGAGAAACTGACGGAGAACGATCAACTCATCGTCCCTCAGGACTGCTATTTTGTTATGGGTGACAATCGCGACGACAGCTACGACTCGCGGTATTGGGGATTCGTTCCGCGCGAGAACATTGAAGGTCGTCCGTTGGTAATTTACTGGTCGATGGATCGCCCGGAACAGGGGATGAGCGCGACCTCGCGGTCTGGTAAACTTGCCAATCTGACATCTGGCATCACCCAGCTAGTGAACAGCCTGCGCTGGCACCGTATGTTGCGGATTCCACAGTAGTAAAACTGCACTACTGAGCGGACCGCGAGCTATTCGATTGCCGCGCCGGATACAGTGCGATCTCGAAGGAAGACGAATTTGCCCGCTACCAAGAAACCTGTAAAGAGTTCGCCGGCCAAGGCAGCAGCCGCAAAGCCGCAAAAGCCAGAGAAGCCCAAGGAGACAACTCCCGAGTTCATCGCCTCGATTGCGATCGTGCTGGTGACCGGACTGTTCATCATCACCTTTACGCTGCAGGCGTTCACCATTCCATCCAGTTCGATGGAAAACACGTTGCTCATCGGTGATCACGTTTTCGTCGACCGCATTCTGCTGGCACCGGCCACCAAGTGGATGAACAAGATCATCCCCTACCGCGGTCCGAAACACGGCGACGTTTTCGTCTTCCTTCATCCCGCTGAACCCGGCTTGTATGTCGTCAAGCGCATCATCGGCCTTCCCGGCGATCATATCCATTTGCAGGACGGCGCCGTCTATCGCAACGGCGAGAAGCTTAACGAGCCGTACATGAATCCGGATCATGGAAGCTTTGTGCCTTATCGCGACAACTTCCCTGCCGTTGCTCCCGGTCCTTACGAGGAGGTCACTCCGGAATGGCGCGCTGAACTGCCGCAGTTCATCAAAGACGGCGACCTCGTCGTTCCTCCCAACAGCGTTTTCGCCATGGGCGACAACCGCGCCGTAAGCCTCGACAGCCGTTACTGGGGATTCGTGCCGTTCGAGAACATCATCGGCCGTCCCATGTTCATCTACTGGTCGTTTATCACGCCGCGCGATGAATACGAGCGCCAGAGCATCGGCGACCGCATCGGCTGGCTGTTCAACATCATCTTCCACTTCTTCGACCAGACACGCTGGTCCCGGATGTTCCACGTGGTGCACTGATGCGACGCCGTACGTCACGGCGGTTGATGTGGGCGGTCATGCTTGCCATCTTGCTGGCCCTGGTGCTGCCGCCTTTCATCAATGTCAACCGCTATCGAGGCCGCGTGGCTGGCGCGATCAGCCGTGCTATTGGCCGCGACGTCACGGTATCGAACATCGAGTTGAAATACTGCCCCGTCCCGGCCTGGTGCTGTACAACTTCGTGGCCGCTGACGACCCCAGCTACGGCGCCGAACCCATGTTGCGCGCCGATACCGTTACCGCCTACCTGAGGCTCACATCGTTGTGGCGGGGGCGCCTGGAGATTGGCACCCTCGACTCTGGACAGTCCGAGCCTGAACCTGGCGCGACGCGCCGATGGCCACTGGAACATCGAGGAGTTGGTCAGCCGAGCCTCGCAAACCAATCCGGCGCCGACCGGCAAAACACGACCGGAAGCTCGCCCGCGCTTTCCCTACGTTGAAGCGTCAACCGGGCGAATCAACTTCAAATTCGGCGAGGTGAAGAAGGCGTTCTCGTTTACGAATGCCGACTTCGCGCTGTGGCTGGAATCCGAAAACCAGTGGGGCATCCGGATCGAGGCACACCCGGTCCGCACCGACATCAACATCAGTGACACCGGCACGCTTTCCCTCGAAGGACGCTTTCAACGCGCATCGAATCTGCGCGACACCCCGCTATACCTGAAGGTGAATTACGCCGAGGCTCCCCTCGGTCAGCTTACGAAGCTCATCTACGCCCGCGATCGCGGGTGGCGAGGAACCGTGCGCGCGAACGCTATTCTGACAGGGACTCCAGCTTCGCCGGCCTTGACGGTAGACGCGCAGGTGACCGACTTCCGCCGCTACGATATCGCGACCGGCGAAGCCATGCGTCTGCGAACGCATTGCACCGCGACCTACTCCACCATCGGCGACTCTCTTTACGATCTGCGGTGCGAATCTCCGGTCGGGACCGGGATTGTGCGCGTGCGTGGCGACGCTCAGAGTTGGGGCGCGGGCGGGTACGACCTGGACATCTCCGGAGAGCATATTCCGGCGGATCGGCATGGTGGCCTTCGCGCGCCACACCAAGAAAGATCTTCCCGACGATCTGACCGCGAGCGGGCGAGTTTGGGGCAACCTTCACCGTTCGCAAGACGGCGGGAACCAATCCGCCACAGTGGTCTGGCGGCGGCCAGGCAACAGCCCTGACCCTGCACTCTGCCGTCTTGAAGCAGGACCTGGAGCTGGGCGAGTTGCAATTCGCCGTCCCAGCAATAAGCCTGATTCAGCTGCCAAGAAGCAAGCATGCGCCCGTCATTCCCCACCACCCGTGATCCCGGCTGGAGTTCACAAATCGTCGTCAGCCCTTCCCTGTTCCGCTCGGCGCGGTCTCGCCCGCGACTGGTAGCGCTGAATTCACCCAGGGTCGATACAGCTTCCGCCTGAGTGGCGGTGCGGAGTTGGGCCGGTTGATCAACGTTGGCGCAGGCGCTCGGAATCGGCACTCCCGGTGTCGGGTCTGGAAGGTTCGTCCCAGTTGGATTTGCAGGTGGCGGGCGCGTGGACGGGCTTTGCCGAGCCCATCGCCCACTGGCAAGCTGCAAATCAAACGGCGACGGCCGAGTTGCAGGGTGTCTCCGCGCCCCTGCAGGTTGACACCGCGACCATTGCACTGCAAAACCAGATGGTGAACGTCACATCGCTTTCTGCCGCGGTTTACAGGCGGTATGCAATTGACCGGCTCGGCAAGCTTTCCTGTTCATTGCACAAGGGCGGAGAACTGTGTGGTGCAGTTCGACATTAAGGCCCCGGAGGCCTCGCTGGCAGGCCTCAACCAACTCTTGAACCCTGCGTTCAGCCACCAGCCCTGGTACCACCTGCTGGAATCGGCAAGCGGCACGACGATGCGCTCTTGAAGCTGCGCGCCCAGGGCCGTTTCAGCGCGCACGCCTGGGCCTCGGCGATATTACCGCTAGCAACGTGAATGGTTCGCTCGAACTCTCCTCCGGCAAGCTGCGCGTCCATGAGCTGCGCGGCGACATGCTTGGTGGTCACGAAGACGGCTCATGGCTTGCCGACTTTACCGTCTCACCTCCTCGCTTTATGGGGAACGGAGTAGTCAGCAAGATCTCGATGTCGCAGCTCGCGGCGCTGACGCACGACACCTGGGCCAATGGAAATGTCGATGCGAGTACAGCCTTTCGATTCCGGCATCAACGGAGCACAAGCTCTGCCAGCTCGCTTCCGGTATCCGCCGATTTTCGTTGGACGCCGGTGCGCTCCGGCATGTGACCCTGGAAGGCCACGGCGCGCCGATGACCTTCGCAAGCTTCGCCGGCAAGCTTGCCCTTCAGGATGGAACCTTCACGGTAACGAACGGCGAAGATGCAGTCCGGGGGTAACAAGTACGCGGTGTCCGGAACAGCGCCATTATGATGGCAGTTTCAAGGTAAAGCTGGATCGCGCGGCGGGACGTCCTATGTCATATCCGGCACGCTGAGAAAGCCTACGGTTCAGTCGATCACGACACCCGCGGCCGAGGCGCGCTGCGATGATTCGCCGCCATTCTGTTTGGCACACTCCTGATTCTGGCAATCGGCAGCGGTTGCCGCCGGCAGCCCGCGCAACTGCCGAGCGAATTCTCATAGCACCAACTACCGTTCCATCGTCCAGGAAAGCTCGCATACCTGAAAATGAACGCCAGCAAACCGCATCCCGATCCCAAGCCGGTCGAACTGACCGAAGCCGAGGTCAACGCCTACTTGGCGAAGGCGGTGTAGGCTCCCCAAAGGCGTCAGCCAGGTCCATCTGGCGTCTCGGCCCGGTGTCATCGACGGGCATGCCCACGTTGACTTTGAAGAGATCATGCAGGGCCGGAACCGAACAACCCGATGTATGCCTCTTCAGCGGACCCACGACATCCACGTGGTGGCCAAGCTTCCGGCGCGAACGGAGTTGCGAGCATCAAAACCCAGACCGTTGAACTGGACGGCGCCGCCATACCGGAGTGGGCGCTGGAGTTCTTCGTCCAGCACTACGTCACGCCCAGATACCCCAACGTCGGCATGACCAGCACCTTCAAGATGCCGCTCCGCATCCAGACCGCAACGATCGGGGCCGGCAACGTAATCCTTGAACAGCGGTAGCATTGGCACCAGATTCGCGCTCGATGAGGCTGGCCCGTTCACCCCGAAGTTTGACTGGGGCGAGTTCCAGCAACTCATTTCTTTGCAACCACCTCGCCGTCAGCCACATCTAAAACATTGACAACGAAACACTCAAGTTCTATAGTAGTTTTGTTATAAGGACTTTGTTGCTGACTTACTTACAATATTTTCAGCAACTTACAAGGTTTTAGCCCCTAAGGAGGGTGGCTGCAATGGGAAAGATTATCGGAATTGACTTGGGCACGACCAACTCCGTGGTCGCCGTGATGGAAGGCGGCGAGCCCAAAGTCATCCCCAATGAAGAAGGCGGGCGGACCACGCCCTCGGTGGTTGGCTTTACCAAGAATGGCGAGCGATTGGTGGGACAGGTCGCCAAGCGCCAGGCCATCACCAATCCTGAAAATACCGTTTATTCCATCAAGCGCTTCATGGGCCGTCGCTACGACGAAGTCAACGAAGAGATGAAGATGGTGCCGTACAAGGTCGTCCAGTCGGGCGATCACGTTGCCGTCGTGGCGCAGGGCAAGGAGTACACCCCGCCGCAGATCTCGGCCATGATCCTTCAGAAGCTGAAGAAGGCGGCGGAAGACTACCTCGGCGAGACGGTCACCGAAGCCGTCATCACCGTTCCGGCGTACTTCAACGACGCGCAGCGCCAGGCGACCAAGGATGCCGGGCAAGATTGCCGGCCTCGACGTGAAGCGCATCATCAACGAGCCGACGGCGGCCGCGCTGGCCTACGGACTCGACAAGAAGAAGGACGAAACCATCGCCGTGTACGACTTCGGCGGCGGCACCTTCGATATCTCGATTCTGGAAGTCGGCGAAGGCGTCATCGAGGTGAAGTCCACCAACGGCGACACCCACCTGGGCGGTGACAACATCGACCAGCGCATCGTGGACTGGCTCATCGACGAGTTCAAGAAGGACGAAGGCCTGAACCTGCGCGACAAGGGCAACGAGATGGCGCTGCAGCGTCTGCGTGACGCCGCCGAGCGCGCCAAGATCGAGCTCTCCACCACGATGCAGACCGAAATCAATCTGCCGTTCATCACGGCCGATGCCAGCGGTCCCAAGCACCTGGTGAAGACGCTGACCCGCGGCAAGCTGGAAGAGATGGTGAAGGACATCATCGACCGCTCCATCGGCCCGTGTAAGGCGGCGATCAAGGACGCCGGCATCACGCCCGACAAGATCAACGAAGTGGTGCTGGTCGGCGGCCAGACGCGTATGCCGCGTATTCAGCAGCTGGTGAAGGAGATCTTCGGCAAGGAGCCCCACAAGGGCGTGAATCCTGACGAAGTCGTCGCGATGGGCGCGGCCATTCAGGGCGGCGTGCTCGGCGGCGAGGTGAAAGACCTGCTGCTGCTCGACGTGACTCCGCTGACGCTGTCGATCGAGACCATGGGCGGCGTGGCGACGCAGATGATTCCGCGCAACACGACCATCCCGACCAAGAAGTCGGAGATGTTCTCGACCGCGGCGGACAACCAGACGTCGGTTGAAGTTCACGTGATGCAGGGCGAGCGTCCGATGGCGCGCGACAACCGCACCCTGGGCAAGTTCCACCTGACCGGCCTTCCGCCGGCTCCGCGCGGCGTGCCGCAGATCGAGGTCACGTTCGACATCGACGCCAACGGCATCCTGAACGTCAACTGCGAAGGACATGGCCACCGGCAAGGACCAGAAGATCACGATCACGTCGTCTTCAGGTCTGAGCAAGGAAGAGGTCGAGCGCATGGCGAAGGACGCCGACGCGCACGCTTCCGAAGACAAGGCCAAGCGCGACGAAGTCGAGGCCCGCAACCAGCTTGACGGCATGGTCTACAGCATCGAGAAGATGCTGCGCGAGCACGGCGACAAGATCTCCGGCCAGGAACGGTCGGATGTCGAGAACGCGCTGGCGGACGCCAAGAAGGCGCTGGAAGGCACCGATGCGGCGGCCATGAACAGCGCTCGCGAGCGTCTGCAGTCGGCTTCGCACAAGCTGGCCGAAGCGATGTACAAGGCGAGTCGCCTCAGGGCACTCCGCAGGGCGGCCCGGCTCCGGGTGGAGACGGCCAGGCCAGCGGCGCCGAGCCGAAGAAGGACGAAGGCGTCATCGACGCCGAGTACGTGGACGTGGACGAGAAGAAGTAATAACGCAATTCGTTTTTCGCTAGCAAGGGGCGCTGAATGCGCCCCTTGTTACAGCGGGAAGTGAACGCGAAAAGCAGTAACCAAAGAACTCCCCGGAACGTAGGATGAATTGAGATTCGAAATCAACAATCAGTCGTACATGTTGCACTTTGACAAGGATCACGGCCGCTGGTACTTGGTGACGTCGGGCATCGACGGACGCATGAAGGCGATACCCGTGATCAACGACGACGAGATCGGCTTCATGCCAACATGGTGGTACCCGTCGGCGACGAGGGACACGCGACTATCAATTGAACTTTCGCCGATAGCTGATGGCCTGTAACTAAACATGCCCGCAACCACAGACAAAAAAGATTATTACGGCCTTCTCGGCATCAAGAAAACTGCGTCGGCGGAGGAGATCCGCAAGGCCTTCCGCAAGCTTGCGCGCAAATACCATCCCGACGTGAATCCCGGGGACAAGTCCGCCGAAGACAAGTTCAAGCAGATCTCCGAGGCGAACGACGTCCTCAGCGATCCCAAGAAGCGCAAGATTTACGATCAGCTCGGCTTCTACTCGGACAACATCGATCCGGCGGCGGCCGAAGCATACGCGCGCGGTGGCGGATTCGGCGCCGGCGGATTCGGCAGTGCCGGACCTGGCGCAGGAACTGGTGGCGGCTCGCGCACCCACACGCAGGAAGTCCCGTTCGACTTCAGCGGATTCGACTTCAACGACTTCTCCGAAGGCGCTGGAGCGGCAGGCCGTCGCGCGGGCGCCGGCGGCGGCGGTGGCTTCCGCGACATCTTCTCCAGCATCTTCGGAGGCGGTGGCGGGCGAGCCGAACAAATGCAACGCCCCGAGGCCGGAACTGACCTCGAGTACCAGGTCAATGTCGGGTTCTGGCAGGCAATCAAAGGCGCCGAACTGCAACTGAGCATTCCTCATCTTGAGATGTGCAGCAACTGTCACGGCCAGGGCTTCATCGAGCAACCCGGGCGAATGCCCGCAATGCCACGGCAAGGGCACGATTACGCAGAAGAGTGGCAGCATGAAGTTCGAACGTTCCCTGCCCGCGCTGCGGCGGCAGCGGCAAGAACCGCACGGTCTGCCCAGTCTGCCATGGCGAGGGGCGAGTCCAGCGCAGCGAATCCATCAAGGTTCGCATCAAGCCCGGCACGCGCGATGGACAACGCGTGCGCATTCCGGGACGCGGCAACGCCGGCACGATGGGCGGTCCGGCGGGAGATCTCTACATCATCGTGAAAGTCGGCGACCATCCGGTGTTCCGGCGTGAAGGCGATGATATTTACTTGAACGTCCCCGTAACCTTCACCGAAGCTGCTCTGGGAGCCAAGATCGAAGTGCCGACGATCGATGGGCGCGCGTTGCTGCGCATTCCTCCGGGAACCCAATCCGGACAGAAGCTGCGTCTGCGTGAAAAAGGCGTGCCGTCGGCGGTGAGCGAGGGAAAACGCGGTGACGAGATTGTCGAGATTCAGACGGTTACACCGAAGGTGAGCGACGAGAAGTCGAAGGAGATCCTGCGCGAGCTGGCGAAGCTGAATGCAGAGGACCCGCGGGAGGAGTTGTTCAAGCAGGTGTAAGAAAGGCGGTACTTGGCATTTAGCATTTGGCACTTGGCCAAGGCGGCGAGGCCAAAGGTTTTTGCTGAAGGCTAAGTGCTAAATGCTAATTGCTGATGCTTCTTTATGGCTAAACGAAAAAAACAAGGCGCGTACATGATCAGCTCGGTGGCCGAGATGTACGGCATCCATCCGCAGACGCTGCGGCTCTACGAACGCGAAGGTCTGTTGAAGCCATCGCGCACCGAAGGCAACACGCGGCTCTACACCGATGAAGATCTGGAGCGGCTGGAGATCATTCTTTCGCTGGCACGCGACCTGGGCGTCAACATCTCCGGCATCGCGATCATCCTCCAGATGCGTGAGCGCATGGAGGAAATGCAGCGCCAGATGGGCGAGTTCGTGAGCTACGTCCGCAACGAAGTGATGACGCGCGCCGAGCAAGCAGCTGATCCATCCCGCGGAGCCATCGTGCCCATGCGGCACACAGTAATCGTAAAGAAGAAGCAGTGAAGGCAGAGGCTATCTCTCATCCCCGGTCACTGGACACTAATCACTAGCCACTTCTCTAGCCCCCAGCTCCGCCCCTCTCGCTTCTTCTTGATTTTCTCCAGCGCTTCTTTCGCTTTCTTCGCGTGAGGCCCGTTCGGCAGCGCCTTGAGATACTCCTGGTAATTCTCCATCGCTCCCGCCAAGTCTCCGGTCTTGTTCAATACCTCGGCGAGTTTGAACGTCGCATCCCCGTCGTGCGGCTTATACTCGAGCGCCTCGCGGTAGCGGCTGATCGCCGCTTTGTAGTTTTCCTGCTTGTAGTAGAAGTCCCCAACTTCGACCGCCTTCATCGCCTTCATCGGGTTGTAGGGGGTGAACTCGTCCACATCCGACTCCAACCCCGACTCAGGATGGGCCTTGGCGTCGTCCTTGGGGGGCGACACATCGATGCGGGTGTCCTCGCTGGAGCTTTCCCCATTATCCGAGCGAGGAGGCGCCTTAGCGTTGTCCTTCGGCTTGGGGGCCGACTTATCCGTGGGCAACTGCTCCACTGGAGGAGGAGCGGACTCCTGCGCCACGGCCAAACCCGTAAACACACAAAATACTATTGCGAGTAGTAGATATCGAGACTTCACATTCATATTGTAAGAGAACCCGCGCGGCTGTTACAGGACTCGCACAAGCCACGGTCTTAATGCTACGGCTTGGCAACCTTCATCCAGCAGCTCGCTTCTTCTTTGGTGTGTCTTTCTAGCTAACGGCATGATTCCAAATTCCGAGGCCCGTTTTGTATTCACTTCGCGCGTTGAGCGAAGAAGATCAATTGCAGGAGGAGGATCCTCCCGAATCATCCGGCTTTCTGGGTGGTCTGCGCAGGCTCACGCCCGGAATCGTGGCCGGTGCGGCTGACCTCGATCCAGCTGCGGTTCTCACTGCAACCGTCGCGGGCGCATCCTTCGGCTACTCCATTGGATGGGTAGTCCTGCTGGCTATCCCGGTCCTCTGGGCTGTATTCAGCGTTTCCGCTCGCATCGGACACCATAGTAATCGCGGCCTCGTACAGCTCATTCGGCATGCCTACGGCAAGGGCGCCGGGTGGGGCATGGCGCTGGCGATGATCACCGTGAACATGACAATGATCATCGCCGACCTCATCGCAGTCAGTGATGCCTTGTCGCTTATCCTGCAGCAGCACCGAATTTTCTTTCTGCCTATCGTCGCCTTCGGGGTGTGGTATCTGCTTGTGGTCGGCGATTACCGGAAATCGAGCCGTGCGCTTATCTGGTTCGCACTCTTTCAAGGCGCCTATATTGCGGCGGCCGCCATGGCTGTTCCGTCATGGAGCGGCCTGTTACGCGGCATCTTTCTGCCGCACTTCACCTTGAGCTCGGCTTATCTCATCGGCATCATCGCCGTTTTCGGTTCCCTGCTTACTCCCGACGTCCTGGTGTGGCAGACCAGTTCGCGTCGTGACCAGAAGGCCAGCGGCGGCACCTTTCATGCTGGAGAATCGAAAGCCGGAACTCTGGTGGCCTCCCTGATCTCGCTCTCCGTGATCGTCGCAGCGTCCTCGCTTCACGTAGCCGACCCAACCCACATGTCAACGCTGACCGCGGCCCAGGCTCTCTCCCCGCTGGGAGCGCTGGCGCCAGTGATTTTTTCCTTCGGCATTATCGGCTCAGGCCTGATCGCTCTGCCCATCCTGGTCGCCTCGATGTGCTTCAGTATCGCCGAGGCCGCCGGTTGGGAGGCGGGCCTGACGGTTCCGGCTTGGGAGGCGCGCCGGTTTTACGTGCTGATCTCGGTATCGGTATTCATCGCAACGATCATCGACTTCGGGAGCATCAACACAGTGACGGTGCTCTACTGGTCACAGGTCTTTGCCGGATTTCTGGTTGTGCCCGTTCTCCTCTTCATCGTAATGTTAGGCAATAACCCTCGCCTGACTGGCCGCAGGAATACCGCCACCGAGAATTTCTGGCTGGGCGGTGCTATCGCCGGAATGATTGTCGCCAACCTCGTCTTTTTCTGGACACAGTTCTTTCACTGACAGTGGGTTAAGGTGCTGCGATTTTCACAGCGTCGCTGCTCGACATGGTGCAAGAATTGCGGACAACTTTCATGGAGGTGCCCGTGAGTAACGGCGAGGTCAGCTTAGGACAGGCGTTTCAATTCGAAGTAGAAAAGCTCTCACGCAGGAAACAAGTCGTCTTCGAATATTCGGAACGCTCCAACGAACAACTCCACTTCGAAACTATCGATGGAATCCCTTGCATCGTCGCAAATCGACAGGGCATTCTGGCCCTGGCGAAGCTGCTCATGACGATGGGCGCTGCACAACGATTCGAAGGCCTGTGCCTCCGCCTGCGAGAGGACTTCGACGGTGATTGCGATGAGATACTGCGCATCCGGCTGGAGGAGAGAACGGGAGAAAGCGGCGAAGACGCCGACAAAACGCCGGTCAAGGTAATTTGAAACGGCTCTCGCGTTCGGCTCTGCGCCTCTTCAGCTGTTTGTCTTGCGCCGAAGGTAGATGACTTTCTCCACTTCGGCAACGGTTTCTCCCGCTTCGTCTTTCACCTGGACTTGAAACGTCGGCTCGTACTTTTCCGCCGAGCTCAGCCGACTTCGTATGTCGTCGAGCATCTCCTGCGTGAGCCGGAACTCGGCTCGCACAGTTCCCCTCCCAGGTTTGCGAAAGCGAATCGACGCCGCTTTGTCCCACACGATGTAGTCTCCGCCCAGATTCTCGATGAGCATGAGCATGTAAAAAGGATCAGTCATCGAGTAAAGAGAGCCGCCATAATGCGTCCCCACGTAGTTCCGGTTCCAGAAGCGCAACCTTAGTTCTACGTCGACCGACCTTAGATCGGCGCTCCACTTGACGTGTATTCCCGAAGCGAAGAATGGCGGCCAGAAGTTGATGGACCGCAGCATGAAACGTTGCAGACGTGTGCTCATGGCAATCCGTCAATGATAATTAACCGGTGTGCAGCGTTGCTCTACTTGGATTAGACTAGTCATCTAACTAGTTTCCGGATAGAAGGTGTTGCATGGCTTGGCCAGTACAGGACGCGAAAGCCCGTTTCAGTGAGTTGCTCGACATCGCCATCAAGAAAGGGCCACAAGTGGTGACTAAACGAGGTATTGAGGCCGCTGTTCTGGTTTCAATTGACGAATGGAAGAGGCTGCAGAGTTCAGCGCGCCCTGAGCTAAAAGAACTGCTGCTTGGCCAGGAGCCTCGTTTCGAAGATCTCGTCCCAGATCGTCGACTGCGGCGGCGCAAACCCGTGAGATTTGAATGAAGAAATACCTCCTGGATACAAACGTGGTATCAGAGATTCGCAAACCTAAACCTCACGGCGCGGTGTTGGCTTGGGTTGCAGGGCTTCGTGACGACCAGATTTCTTTGTCCGCCGTAACCCTTGGAGAACTGCAAGCTGGAGTGGAAATTACTCGCCATCAAGACTCGAAGAAAGCACAAGAAATCGAGGAGTGGATCAATCGACTTGAACGCAGCTTTAACATTCTCCCGATGAATTCCGTTTGTTTTCGCGAATGGGGTCGTTTGATGCATGGCAAATCAGACGAACTGCTGGAAGACGCCATGATAGCGGCGACGGCACGGGTTCACGGACTGATAGTCGCGACTAGATATGAGAGCGACTTCGCCTCCTTCGACGTCGATGTACTCAACCCATTCCGCATCCGTGCCTAACCGCACGATAGGGAATTAAGAAAAAAATAAAGAAGGCCGTCCACTCATCATGGACGACCTTCTTTCCGATGGCCCTGTTCTGGCCATGGCTCCGGGCTGAGGAGAGCGTTACAAACTTACTGCTGTTGCACCTGCTGCTGCTGTTGCTGCGTCTGGCCGGATGAAACGTTTGCAGATTCCGTAAGGCTGTTCGCCATCAAGCGAACATCCACGCGGCGATTCTTGGCACGTCCCGAGGCACTGGTGTTCTGCGCCACCGGATTGTCCTTGCCCAAGCCGATCAGGAAGATCTTGTGGGCGGGAACCTGATACTTCTGCGCCAGGTACTGAATCACCGCGTCAGCGCGCTTCTGGCTGAGCTGATAGTTGTAGTCGGCTGGTCCGGTTGAGTCGGTGTAGCCTTCGACCTGCACGATGTAGTGCTTCTGGCTGGAGAGCTGAGAGGCAAAATCATCCAGGGTCTGCTTGTCCTTGCGTGTGAGCTGATACTTGTTGAATCCAAACAGGACTGTCGTATCGGTCACCGGCTTGTAATTGTCGAGGTTCTCGACGGTACCTGCCAAGCTGGTCACACGATTGGAGGCAGTAGTGGCATTCTGGTTGGCCTGATCAGCGGCCTGTCCGGCGGATTGTGCCTTCTGCTCGGCCGCGTCGGCCTTCGAGTTCACCTGCGCGATGCCCTGCTGGGCGCGACTGTCAACGTCGCGAATATCGCGAGTATTTTTCGCCGTCTGATCATCTAATTCATTGACGTTATTAATAACGGGCGTCGTCTGGTTCCGAACATACTTCTTGCTGGCGCAACCCACAGTCAAAGGCAGGCTGCCGGCCACCAGCACTGCAAGAACAGAATATCGATTCATCTGGAAATGGCTCCTTCAACTCTCGGCCGCGGCGTCTGTTCAGCTCATCCGGCCTGCCCTGTACGAAGCAAGCCGACTGCCAACCAGCGCTGCGGGTATAAGTCATTTAGTTTGTTAATTTTGGATTTAGCAGGTCGGCCCCAGACGCGCGGTTGGGGTTAACTTCCAGATAATCCTGACGCACGGAGTAGAATTTTTACATCGATACATAGCTGCCAGCGCTCTGACCGCGAGTTTGGGCACAGCTGCACTCGTCCAGGTTGAATGGATCTTCACCAGAAAATTCGTACCCTCCCGACCACGCCCGGCGTGTACCTGTACAAGAACGCTGAAGGCCAGATCATCTACGTTGGGAAGGCTAACAACCTGCGTTCGCGGGTGCGCTCGTATTTTCTGGAGGGAGCCGCGGCCAATGCGAAAACAGGATCTCTGCTTCGCGAGGCCGTCGATCTCGATTACGTCGTGGTCGACAACGAGAAGGAAGCGCTGGCGCTCGAGAATAATCTCATCAAGCAGAAGAAGCCGCGCTACAACATTCTTCTTCGCGATGACAAGACCTATCCCTACATCAAGCTGACCATCACCGAACGCTATCCGCGCGTCTTTCCCACGCGCCGCCTGCGCAAGGACGGATCGCTGTACTTCGGCCCGTACTTCCCTACCAGCCTGGCTTATCGGCTGGTCGACCTTATTCACCGGCACTTCATGATTCCCTCATGCAAACTCGACCTGAACCGGTACTACCCGCGACCGTGTCTGCAGTACTACATCGGGCGCTGTTTGGGTCCGTGCGTCGAGGGACTCACTACCCGAGAAAGATACAACGAGGCTGTTCAGGACGTGAGGCTGTTCCTTGAAGGCCGCGGTGCTGATCTCACACGATCGCTACAGCGACGCATGATGGACGCCGCCACACGTGAGCAGTATGAGCTCGCCGCGAAATATCGGGATCTCATCTCAACCGTGGAACTCCTCGAACAAAAGCAGCGAATTGCAGCTGTGGAGGGGGATGACGCCGACGTTTTCGGATATCACTTTGAGAACGAGATGCTGGCCGTCAACCTCTTTCACATGCGCGGCGGCAAGATTGTCGATAAGCGCGAGTTCTTCTGGGAAGACCTCAATGAAATGGTTGGCGACACCTTTGATCCAGGAGAGTTCTTCTCATCGTTGCTGAAGCAGGTTTACCTCGATCAACAGTATGTGCCGCATACTATCTACGTTCCGGTCGACTTCGAGGACCGGAGCACCCTGGAAGAGATGTTGTCGGAAGGGCAGAAGCGGCGGGTACAGATTTACGTTCCGCAACGCGGCGAAAAGCGCTCCCTGGTTGATCTGGTAGGACAGAATGCGAAGCAGGCATTCGATCAGCGCTTCCGTGTCATGAAGCCTAACACCAAGGCGATTCAGGAGGCGTTACAGGACGTACTCATGCTCCCTGAACCACCCAAACGAATCGAGTGCTTCGATATCTCTCACATCCAGGGAGCGGAAACCGTGGCCTCCATGGTGGTGTGGGAAGACGGCAAGATGAAGAAGTCCGACTACCGTAAATTCATCATCCGCACGGTGGAAGGGGTAGATGATTTTGCGTCGATGCGCGAAGTGGTCACGCGACGGTATTCCCGAGTGCAGAAGGAAGAGCAAAAGATGCCGAGCGTGGTCTTGATCGACGGCGGCATTGGTCAACTGCACGCTGCTGCCGAAGCGCTGGAGGCGCTGGGAATTGTAAATCAGTTTTTAGCGTCCATCGCCAAGCGCGAGGAGATCATCTATATCCAAGGTCAGGAAGATGAACCGGTAGTGCTGGACCGTCACTCCCCAGTGTTGCACCTGGTCCAGTTAATCCGTGACGAAGCCCACCGGTTCGCCGTGACGTTTCACCGCAAACGACGCCAGATTCGCGACCGCAAGACCGAGTTACTGGACGTTCCCGGCATTGGCGAACGTACCACTCGGCGGTTGTTGCAGCACTTTGGCAGCTTACAGGCGATCAAAGAGGCAGATGCGGCTTCGCTGACGGCGGTATTGAATCGTGCACAGGTAACTTCGATTTTGCATCATTTTCACAAAGACGAAATGCTGGTAGAAGCGTCAGAAACTACGAAGAGCAGTAGCGAGTAGTTCCCTATGGATTTCAGTCGAGATTCCAAGGCTCGTCTCATATTGCTTTGTCTGCTGGTGATCCTACTCGTGTGGATCGTCGGCTACGGCTTCGATCGCCTGCTGGCGCGCGACGGCGTGCCGCGTTTTGACATTCTCCTGACTTCCAATGCGCTCACCGGAATCGTTGCCGGGTTTCTCTTCTTCAGTCTCACCAACAACGAGCGCATGCGTCGCAATGTCATCAGCCAGCGCCTGCGCACAATCGCCGAGATGAATCACCACATCCGCAACTCGCTTCAGGTTATCACCTACGCTACGGCGGCACAGAAAAACAAGGAGTCTATGGACATGATCCGCAATTCGGTCGAGCGGATCGAATGGGCCCTCCGCGAGATCTTGCCCAATGAGATCCACGGCCCGCTTCCCGCTCCTCAGGAACCCGAACATCAAGAGCGCATGCACACGCATTGATTGCCTCGCATTGCGTTGCTTCCCCTTTACTATCTGCGATCGGACTAGCCAGGTGCGTCGCTATGGGCGGTCCCATGTTCGCGGCAGCGGGCCCCTGAAAGCACTGCTTTCATCATCTGTTAACGGAACGTTTTCTCCACTGGCCCGTATATAGCAGCAGAGATTGAACTGAGGGCCCACGAAGTATTCCGGCGCAACGCCCGGAGTTACCGTTGAGCGCATGCCGCGCTCCCGGTGTCAGGCCACCGGTCAAGGAGAAACATCATGGACGCGAAATACAACTGGCTGATCGATAACCCGGCAATCCGCGTCACTCTGAACACGGCCGCGTTCGCGCTTTGGATTGCCTTAGCCGTAGGAATTATGGAATTGGCTTCGCGAGCCTAACCAAGTTCCCCAAACGAGCAGCGGCGACAGTAAGCCGGCTTGCTTTACGAAGCCCCGCCTTTCCCCTCCAGCGGGGTTTCGCGTTGATATTTCAGAAAAGCAAAACGCCCGGCGCATCTTTCGACACGACGGGCGTAATCGGTTGCTCATTCCGTCCGCTCTTGCGGAGAGGACAGGGCAGGATTTGTGCGGGCAACTTAGCCGCGCTTGGTTTCGACTTCGCGCAGGCGAGCAGCCTTGCCACGCAGAGCGCGAAGGTAATACAGCTTGGCGCGACGAACGTGCGCCGAGCGCAGCACGTCGATCTTGTCGATGACCTTCGAATTCAGCGGGAAGATACGCTCGACACCCTGTCCGAAGCTCATCTTGCGGACGGTGAAGCTGGGCTGCGAGCCCTTCGACTTTGCGATCACGACGCCTTCAAACGCCTGCAGACGCTCTTTATCGCCTTCCTTAATTCTCACCTGCACCCGGACGGTGTCGCCGGGCTGAAAGTTGGGCAGATCCGTGCGCCGCGTCTTAGCGAGTAGCCGGTCAATGATTGGAGAATTCGACATTTTGATTTCCTTCCGTATAGCGCGCCTCACGGCGGCGAATTTTTAGCGGTTAGCTACTAGCCCTTAGCTCTTGGCAAATATTCATCTCTGATTCGCCTGGAGCTAACGGCTAAAAGCTAAGAGCCCTTCTCAATTTCCCGCAACAGCTTCCGATCCTCGTCGCTCAACTTCACAGCCTGCAGCAGATCGGGTCTGTTTCGCAGCGTCTTGCGCAACGCGCACCGACGCCGCCATTTCCTGATCTCATCATGGTTCCCGTTCACCAGTACCTCGGGAACCTTCATCCCGCGAAACTCTGCCGGCCGCGTGTAGTGCGGATAATCCAGCAATCCACCCGAACCGCAGGTCGAACTCGGCGGCTCACCTTCCTGCCTCGTGGTCGCCTCACCGCTGCCCGTCGTGAACGACTCCTGCTGCGACGAGGCGGCGTTTCCCAGCGCTCCCGGCACCAACCGCGTCATCGTATCAATGACAATCGCTGCGCCTAATTCCCCGCCGCTCAAGACAAAATCTCCAACTGAGATCTCGCGATCAGCCAGGTGCTCACCCACGCGCTCGTCCACACCTTCATAACGCCCGCAGATGAAGACGACCCGCTCCAGACTCATCATCTCCTGCGCGACCGACTGGGTGAACAGCCGACCTTGCGGCGACAGCAGCACCACAGTTTCCGGCGCGCCATCGGCAACCCGCTCTTCTCGAGGCGCAACCTTCAACGATTCCAGTGCCTCAAAAATCGGCTCCGGCTTCAGCAACATGCCTTCGCCACCGCCAAAAGGACGATCATCGACGGTACGATGGCGATCGTGAGTGAAGTTCCGCAGATCATGAATCAGGATTTCAATGAGCTCAGCTTCGCGCGCCTTGCGCACGATTCCGTAATCCAATGGCCCGCGAAAGAAGTCCGGAAAGATCGTCAGAATCTCGAACTTCATGCAAGCCGCTCTCAACCTCGTATTCACCACAGAGACACAGAGGCACCGAGGACAACATTTCTATTTTGTTCTTCTCCGTGTCTCTGTGCCTCTGTGGTGAACGAGTTACTTCCCTTTCCTTCGTTCACCCGCCGCCCTGGCCTCGTCGGCTTCCTGCTTCTGCCGCTGCTTCTCTTCCCCGCTTAGAGGGTTGTCCAGCTCCAGCAGGCCTTCGGGCAGCTGCATATCAATTCGCTTTCCGGCCACATCAAACTTCTTCACAAACTCTTCTGCGAACGGCACCAGCACTTCATTCTGTACGGCGCACACTGGCAGCTTCACCACCAGCAGCGGAGCTTCGCCGGCCCCAAATTGCACCTCGCTGACGCGCCCCAAAAACCGCTGTCCGTCGTTGATCCAGACATCCGAGCCGACAATCTCATTCACGTAGGCCGACCCCGGTTCCAACTCGCTGCGCTGATCGCTCGGCACCTGTATCTCCCACTTGGCCAGCCGCTCGGCATCGCTGATGCTGTCGACTCCGGCAAACTTCAGAACTACGCCGCCCTTATGAAACCAGTGCTCTTCCAGTTGCAGCTCTTGCCGACTGCCATCGGGAGCCAGTCCCCATAGCTGTCGCCGCTGCTCGAAGCGCTCCGGAAAATCGGTATGCAGGTCCGCCAGGACTTCGCCTCGTCGCCCTTGCGGGCCGAGCACGCGCGCCACGGTGATGAACTCGTCCGCTATTCCACAATCTCCAACTGGTACCGCTTGCGCGTACGCTGGCTGGCCGAGTTCATGATGGTCCTCAAGCTTCGCGCGGTGCGCCCATTGCGCCCGATCACGCGGCCCAGGTCCGGTTCGGCAACAATCAACTCCAGCACCGTCTGGCCGTTCTCTTCAAAAGGCTCAACCGTGACCTCGTCCGGCGCATCCACGATGGCCTTGGCGAGGTGCTCCATCAATGCAACCATGTCGGGCTTGCCATCTGACATTGTGGGCTCCCCTCTGAATCGCAGAACTAGGCGGCTGCGGTCGGCTCCGGAGCAGTGGCTGCCGGCGCCTTCTCTACCAGCTTACGCACGCGATCGGACAACTGCGCGCCCTTCGACGTCCAGTAGCTGATGCGTTCACGCTTCAGATCGACGGTTGCGGGATTGGTCCGCGGGTTGTAGGTGCCTACCACTTCCACCGAGCGGCCATCGCGCGCCCGATCCTTTTCGATTACCACAATGCGGTAGAACGGCTGCTTACGCGCGCCACGGCGCGACAGACGAATCATTAACACAGAGAATGTTTTCCTTTCCTGCTAGTGCGTCATCGCGCGAACCTACGCCTGCATGTAACCCTTAGGGCTGAGTTCCGGCGACAACATTCCTCAGGCGAGATGACCGGCTTGGCGGGTGCTCCAACGATCGCCCAAAGGCGTCGCTACCGCACCCCAACGAACGCAGCTAGGCGCCCGTCGGACCTCACATTGCTTGAGGCAACAACTTAAGTATTATTACGGATTTGGCGGGCCTTGGCAAGCGGAGTAGATCGACGAACTACTTTTCGGGCGTATCGTCATCCATTTGCGAGGTCGCCTGCTCCCCGCTCTCATCACCCATGTACGCCAAGTCGGCCCAAGGAATGTCGCGCACCATGGGACCGTCCCCGGTCACAAACTGCAGAGTCACGGTCTTGGCCGTCGTGTCGACATCCACCACGGTTAACACTCCGTTTTGACCTTGCAGCAGCACGCGGTCGTGCTCTCTGGGAACCCGAATCTCGTCAGCAGACATGCGCCCAAGTCTCGACGGTAATGGACAGACTGTCAAATCCGTCTGCTCCGCTAAAATGTTTTCTGGCGACCTATGCTGAAGCTGCTCTGCGTTACCGCCCATCCTGACGACGAAGCCGGGGCCTTCGGCGGCACTCTGCTCTACTATGCCGAGCGCGGCGTCGAAACGTCGGTCATCTGTCTGACCGAAGGAACCGCAGCGCGCAACCGCGGCACTTCGACGACGAACGAAGAGCTGGCGCAACTGCGCCGGGCCGAGTTCGCGGAGTCGCTCCAGGTTCTCCACATCACCCATGGCGAGGTCCTCAACTATCAGGACGGAAAACTGGATCGTACCGATTTGTACACGGCTGTCGGCGAGCTCGTGCTGCGCATCCGTCGCATTCGTCCGCAAGTGATGATTACGTTCGGCCCCGATGGCGGCCTTACCGGACACCTTGATCACGCCATGGCTGGTGTCTTCGCCACCCAAGCCTTCGAATGGGCGGGACGTCCCGACCGCTACCCCGAGCAACTGCAGCAAGGCTTAACCCCTCACCGCATCCAGAAGCTTTATTACCACACAGCCGATTTTCTCCTGCCCGATCGGCCACCGATTTCTCAGCCCACGGTGACGGCTCGTATCGACGTCGGCACGCATCGCTTCGAGAAGAAAGTCGAAGCCTTCCGCAAGCACACAACGCAAGCGCCGCTCTTCGAGAAAGTACGAAAGAATCTCGGCCACGGAATGGGACGATACGAGATGTACCACCTGGCGGCGACCAGCAGCCCGCGCGAGACGAAGCTGGAAACTGACCTCTTCGAGGGCGTTGCTGAAGATTAGTCTTGTCGACCTATTTGTGACAGAGAAGGCCTACTCCATCGTAAACAGGGCCGAGCTGGCCAACTTACTGACCCAGTTCGGGATGCGGATCGATCGACTGGGCGATCTGGTCAAGCGCGGACTGAATTCGATCCAGTTCGCCTTGCAGACTGTCGTTGAACTCGCGCCAACTCTCCGGTGACTTCTGAAACCGGTACAAGATAGCGCGCAAAGAGCCGCGTCCGCGTTCACTGAGCAGGAACGCGCCAACGCTGCCAACACCCAGAACTGTTAGAGGCAAATACCAACGGCGCATCGGAGCCTCCGGTGCGACGCCTACTACACATTGAAGCGGCGCCTACCAGCAACTTACCTTGATTTGATTCCTCTTTTCAAGGATTGGATGACTGCAAGCGCACGAAAGTAATAGCTTTTTTGGTTCAGAGAGGCAGGCCCGCGATTCCCCCTTCGCGCTATTCGCTCTCGGCTTTTCGCCCTTCGCCTGACTCATGCGAATAGACGAATGCGGGTCAGCGCTGTGAACGGCCCCGGCATAACAAAGAAACCTGAGATCTCGAATCAGACGGGCTCGCCTTCAGGCAAAGAGCGAAGAGCGTAAGGCGAAGAGCGTCATTACTTCACGCCCAGTGGCTCCAGCTCCTCTTTCACCAGCGCATTCCACTGCTGGATCACCGCCTGCGTCTGCTGATTAAGCTTGGGCACCGCTGCGGCCACTTGTGTCGTCGGCGCAGCGTCAACCTCCTGCAATGCCGTGAGTATCTGCAGAAGCTGCGACTGAACGCTGCTCAGGCTCTCTTCCTGCGGCGCGCGTCTGCGGCGACGTCTTCCGCCGCCTTCAACTGCTGCCAGTTCCTTCATTGCGTCGTCCAGCTTCGTCGCTTGCGCACCCGTCGCTTTCTCGCGCATGGCTTTCAGCTGATCCTTTACCGCGGCCGCATTGTCCACCAGCGGCTGCACCAACTTGAGATCCTCATAGATCTGGTTCGACAGTTCGAACTGCTTCTGGAGGTCCGCCATCGACGTCTTCACTCGCGGATCCATCTCCACCGTCAGCGGCTGGATGTACTTCGTTCCATCCACCGTCAGCACTACCCGGTACTTACCGGGCATCGCCCAGGGCGACGTCGGCACGGGAGCCGTGTCGTGCGGTGTGGCCGAAATCGGGTACTCCGGCTTGACGCCCGGAACCGGAGCATAGTGCATGTTCCACAGGAAGCGATGCAGCCCAGGCACGGCCGAAAACGCCATGTAGGGCCGAATCCAATACTCCGGGACCGGCAGTTGCGGATCGGGCGGGGGCACTGGATCAGCGCTGGAATAGCGTCGGATGACCTTCCCTGAAGCATCCACAACCTCCAGTGTGACTGGAGATGACGGCGCAGCCTTCAAGTAATAGTTGAGGATTGCGCCGTCCGGCGGATTCTGTCCCGCGGGCTCGTCAGGGGGCAACGGCGTATCGGTGTTGCTGTTCCAGTGAACCCGACGCGCCAGCTCGGGTGTGAACAGATAGGCCGGATCTCCCATCACCTTGTCGCTGAGCTGTCGCAAGGGGGTGATGTCGTCCAGGATCCAGAAGCCACGGCCGTGGGTTGCAATCGCGAGGTCGTCGTCTTTGATCAGCAGATCGCGGACGGAGGTCGCCGGCAGATTCAGCCGCAAGGACTGCCAGTGATCGCCATCATCAAACGAAACGTAGACCGACCCCTCCGTCCCAGCGAACAACAAGCCCTTCCGCTTCGGATCTTCGCGCACCGAATTCACATCCTGATCGGCGGCGATGCCGGTCGTGATCTCGGTCCACGTCTTCCCTGAATCGTGGGTGCGGAAGATGTGCGGGTGCAGGTCGTCGAGCCGCAGCGTGTTCACGGCTGCATAGGCGGTCTGCGGATCGGTGTGGCTTGCCTCCAGCACTGAGACCTTCTGCCACGCTTGGAGCTGCGGAGGAGTGATGTTGCTCCAATTCTTTCCGCCGTCGTTCGTAATCCAGATCAGGCCGTCATCGGTCCCAGCCCATATCAGTCCGCGCTGCACCGGCGACAGCGCCAGGGCGTAAATCACGCCGCGCTGCTTCGGCTGTGCGCTCGGGTCCTGCTTGTAGATGCCGACAACGGCTGGTATCTCCCACGTCTTGCGCGTGAGGTCAGGACTCGATTTGCTTCCAGCTTCGGCCTCCGTCTCCCGTTAGCCACAGCGTGTTTGCCGTGAAGTACATCTGGTGCGAGTCGAACGGATCGAAGGCGATCGGCTCCGTACGGATCACGCGGAAGTCAGGACCGCCAAGCGGCATCGGAATGACGTTCTGCCCCTGCGCCGTTAGCCGGTCGTAGCGCGACAGCTTGCCGCCGAAGATGATGTCGGAGTCGTTCGGATCAGGCACCACGTAGCCGTACTCTTCGGCGCCGACCGGATGCCAGTCGCGAAAGGTGATCTCACCGTCATTGCCGCGGCTGGCGATGCAGACCGAGCCACTCTCCTGCTGGCCGCTGCACAACCGGTATGGAAACGAGTTGTCGGCGTTGACGTGGTAGAGCTGCGCCGTGGGCTGGTTGTACCAGGAACTCCAAGTCTGGCCGCCGTTGACACTGATGATCGCGCCCTGATCGCTGGCGAGGGCGATGATGCTGGTGATTCTCCGGGTTGATCCAGACGTTCTGATAATCGTCGCCGCCGGGCGCGCCGCGGAAACCCATCCACGTCTTTCCACCATCAGCCGACTTCCACGTCACCGTGCTGACTACATAAACGACGTCGGGGTTTTTAGGATCGAAGCGGAGGATCCCGAGATCCCCGCCGCCGATGCGCACCTTGGGACGCGGGTCTTTCGTGATGGTCGTCCACGTGGCCCCGGCATCATCTGAGCGGTACAGGTCAACCGCGTCCTTAGTGGCCACGTTCGCTAACAGCCGCTTTGGATTGCCAGGGGCTACCGCGATATACGCCTGTACGATGCCGTTGGGCAGTCCGCCTGACAGTTGCTTCCAGGTTGTGCCGCCGTCCGTTGACTTGTAGATCCCGCCGCCCGGGCCGCTGAAGTCTCCGTCTTCCCACGGTGCTTCACGCGCCTCCCACATTGTGGCATAGACGGTATTTGGGTCGGAGGGATCGATTTCGACATCATTGCCGCCGGTGTTCTCGTCCTTATACAGCACCTTCTCGAAGCTCTGACCCCCATCCGTCGATCGATAGATACCACGCTCCGGATTCGGTCCATACGGATGTCCGGCTACGGCAACGAATAGCTTGTTCGCGTCACGGGGATCGACAGCCATCATGGAAATCTGTTGTCCGTCCCTCAATCCAAGGTGCGTCCAGGTCTTGCCGGCGTCCGTCGATTTATAAATGCCATTGCCGACGGAGAGGTCGGGACGATGCAGTCCTTCCCCGCTGCCGACGTAAACAACGTTGGGATTGGATGGCGCAACTGCAATTGCACCGATCGAACCGGTCGGCTGGCTGTCGAAGATCGGATTCCACGTTCGGCCGTAGTCGTCGGTCTTCCACACACCACCATTCACAGCTCCGATGTAAAAGACGTTGGGCTGGCTGGGAACACCGGCCAGCGCGCGCGTGCGACCTCCACGAAACGGGCCGACGTTGCGCCAATGCATTTCGCCGAGCATCGCGGTGTCGATTTGTTGCGCGGCTGCGAAAATGTTGGAGAGAAAAAGAACACTAAGAAGCGCAGTAATAGTTTGTTTGCGGAACATCAATCAATCACCATTTTGTGCTTAAGTCGTACGACCCCGCGAAAGTGTACTCTATCTCTAATAGCATTAGCATCTTTTGCAGGTGTAAGGAATCGAGGATTGACTCACTACATTCGACAAGCGGCGCGCTGTGCCGCTGTGCTTCTTACTGCGCTAATTCTGAATTCACTTTTGACCGCGCAAACCGTTCCGCCATCACTGTTGAGTGCCATGCAGTGGCGGCTGATCGGGCCGTTTCGCGGAGGCCGCGTTGCCGCGGTTACCGGCACAAGCGACGGCGTGACATTCTACTTCGGCGGCGTCGACGGCGGAGTTTGGAAAACGGCCGACGCCGGCGTCACCTGGAATCCCGTGTTCGACGGCCAGCCCATTGCCTCTATCGGCGCGGTCGAAGTAGCTCCCTCGAATCCTAATGTCATTTATGCCGGCACAGGCGAGTCCGACATTCGCTCCGCGTTGAGCTCTGGCGATGGCGTGTACAAGTCGAGCGATGCCGGCAAAACCTGGAAGAACATCGGCCTGCAGGACTCGCGGCAGATCAGCCGCATCGTTATCGATCCCCGCAATCCCGATGTCGTCTATGTCGGCGCCCTCGGCCACGCATACGGACCGAACACGGAGCGCGGCGTCTTTAAGTCGACCGACGGCGGCGCAACCTGGACCCACGTTCTCGACAAAGGCCCGACAGTCGGCGTCTCTGATCTGGCCATTGCGGCCGCGAATCCCAACCTTCTCTTCGCCGGCACTTGGGGCACGCATCGTCCACCGTGGAGCACCTACGCTCCGCTGCAAAATCCGGGCGGAGGCATTTATCGCTCGACTGACAGCGGTTCGACCTGGGCGCAACTCACCGGCAACGGCCTCCCTGACGGCGAATGGGGGCGGGTTGGCGTCGCGGTCGCGCCCGACGGCAAACGGGTTTATGCGCTGATCGATGCCGGCAAGAAGTCCGGGCTCTATCGCTCCAACGATGGCGGCAGTACGTGGGTACTGGCTAACAGCGACGCGCGGATCACCAGTCGCGGCTGGTACTTCATGGGCCTCACTATCGATCCCAACAATCCCGATGTCGTCTACATGCCGAATATCGCTCTGTATCGCACCGAAGACGGCGGCAAAACGATCTCGATCGTGCGCGGTGCGCCGGGCGGTGATGACTATCACCAGATCTGGGTCGATCCAAAGAACTCGTCACACCTCATTCTTGGCACTGATCAGGGCACGACCATCAGCCTGAACCGCGGGCAGACGTGGTCGACGTGGTACAACCAGCCGACGGCGCAGTTCTACCACGTCATCACCGACAACGAATTTCCCTATCACGTATATGGCGCGCAGCAGGACACCGGTTCGATCGCCGTTCCCAACCGCACCGATCACGGACAGATCACCGGACGCGACTGGTACATGGTGGGCGGCGGCGAAAGCGGATGGATATCACCCGATCCCAACGATCCGAACATCCTCTACGCCACCGGCGTCTACGGCAGCGTCATTCGCTGGGACCGCCGCACCTCGCTGAGCCAGGACATCACGCCGTGGCCGATGCAGAGCTTCGGCAGTGAGATCAACCAGCGCAAGTATCGAGCTACGTGGACACCCGTGCTGGTCCGCTCGCCACTGGACAAGAACACGCTCTACTTCGGCACGCAGTTCGTCATGAAGACGACGGACGGCGGCTTGCACTGGCAGGAGATCAGCCAGGACCTGACCGGTGCTGTGTCCGGTACTTTGAGCGGAAAATCTGCGGGGCCGACGACAACTGACAATGCCATGCAACGCGGCTATGGGGTGGTCTTCAGCATCGCACCTTCGCCCATGCAAGCGAATGAAATCTGGGCGGGCAGCGACACCGGACTGCTGCATATTACGCGCGACGGCGGAGCCAGTTGGCAGAACGTCACGCCACCCGGCCTGAGCCCGTGGAGCAAGATCGCGATGATCGAAGCCTCACGCTACGACGCGGGCACAGCTTACGTAGCCGTCGACCGCCATCGCCTCGACGATCAGAAGCCATATCTGTATCGCACGCGCGACTACGGCAAGACCTGGCAGCCGATTGTTGGCGGCATCGGCGCAAACGCGTTCGTAAATGCTGTTCGTGAGGACCCACAAGCAAAGGGTCTGCTCTACGCCGGAACTGAGCTCGGTATCTACGTGTCCTTCGACGAAGGCGATCACTGGCAGCCGTTGCAGCTGAATCTCCCGGTTACCTCCGTTCGCGACATCACGGTTCACGATGACGATCTGGTCATCGCGACCCACGGCCGTTCGTTCTGGATTCTCGACGACATCACCCCGCTGCGGCAGATAAGCGCGCAGACCGCGTCAGCACCACGGCTGTATAAACCTGAGACGGCGGTTCGCATCGACAACGACGTCTTTCTCGGCTCGCCGCTGCCGCCGGAAGAACCCGTCGCCAAAAACCCGCCCGATGGGGCGATCATCGACTACTACCTGCCCTCGGCGGCGAAGATGGTCACGCTGGAGATTACCGACTCGACCGGAAAACTGGTTCGTCGCTTTAACAGCGCACCGAAGAAAGAGCCGCCGCATCCGCCAATGGCGATCGCGGAGCGCTGGATTCCGAAGCCGATCCTGCTGGAGAATACTGCTGGAGCTCATCGCTTTGTGTGGGACCTGCGGTGGGGTACCTCGGGATTGAGTTCCGCTGAAGATGAAGAGGGCATGAGCGCGCCGCGTGGACCGCGCGCCGCGCCCGGCAACTACCAGCTTAAGCTCACCGTCGATGGCGCGACCGATGACGCAGCCGTTGAAGCTGACGATGGATCCGCGCTCGCAAGTGACGGCAGCCGAGCTCAATGACCAGCTGCGGGTAGGCATGGACATTTTCAACCAGCTACTCAGCGCTCGCAAGACTCAGTCCGAAATCGCCGCGGTCAGGAAGCACATTTCTGAGCTGCCGGCCCCGTTTCTGTCGAAGCACCAGGACGCGCTTGCGGCCGTGACCAGCGTTAATGCCCAGATCGAGCGCATTGAGAAAGGCGACAAGGGACCGCCCGGGGCGATCACAGGACTGGAATTGGCAACCATGGGGCTCAACGCAGCCCTGCGAGTAGTCGAGAACAGCGATCGCGCCATCCCGTCCCAAGCGATGGAGGTTTATCGCGAGTCAGACCGGGTCGCACAAACAAGCGTGGCAGAGTGGACGAAAGTGAAAGGTGACCAGCTCAATAAACTGAACGAAACATTGAAGAAGTCAGGAATGAATGCAATTCAGATCGCCGAAATCTAGCGGGAAGTCGAGTACCTGCTATCGCAGTGATTGAAACTCGCAAAGCCAGAGGATTGTCGGCACGGCCAGTGCTCAGAACGAGGAGGCACGAACCTACCGCTCAACTACCTTCTCCATGTCTTCAAAGAACGACGGATACGAAATCGCCACACAGTCCGCGTGATGAATAACGCTATCGCCTTCGGCCCTTAACGCCGCCACAGCGAAGGCCATCGCAATGCGGTGATCGTCGAAGCTCTCGATCTCCGCTCCGTGCAGCCGCTGGCCGCCTGGAATTCGCCAGCCCGCTTCGGTCTGCTCCACCTGCGCGCCCATCGCCTTCAGGTTCTGCGTGACAGCACTCAGTCGATCCGATTCCTTCACCCGCAGCTCTCCCGCGTCCCGCACTTCAATGCCGCCCGCTGTGAACGGAGCAATCGCCGCAATTACAGGAAGTTCATCGATGAGAAGCGCCGTCAGCGCCCCTTCGATGAGCACATGCCTTCCCTGCCCTGGTACCAGCGATATCGTGCCGAGCAGTTCGCCATGGCTCTCCTCGACCCGCAGCATCGATGTGCGGCTACCCATCGCTGCCAGGGCGTCGAGCAATGCCGAGCGCGTCGGATTCAGCAGCACGCCGTCGATCACCAGGTTCGACTCCGGATAAATCGAGGCTGCGCACAGGAAAAACGCTGCCGAGGAAATATCGCCTGGCACAAATGCGTCCAGCGCGTGCAACTGTTGTCCGCCCTGGATGCTGACCGAATTTTTATTGCGCTCGACTTGGGCGCCGAACGCTCGCAACGCCACCTCGCCATGATCCCGCGTGCGCGACGGCTCCTGAACCGTAGTCTTCCCTTCTGCCAACAACCCTGCAAACAGCACCGCCGTCTTCACCTGCGCGCTCGCCACGGCCGGCTGATAGTCGATTGCGTGCAGCTTCGCACCATGAATCTCCAACGGAGCGCGATCGCCTTCCGCAGCTCGAATCTCCGCGCCCATCTTCGTTAGCGGCTCGATGATGCGCTTCATAGGGCGCCGCGAGAGTGACGCGTCGCCGACCAGAGTGCTGGTGAACGCCTGCCCTGCGAGAATTCCGGACAGCATGCGCATGGTCGAACCGGAATTACCGCAATCCAGCGGCGACAACGGTATCTTGAGCTCCGGACCGCGCCCTTCGACGGCAACAGCACCACCTTCTTCGCGTTCGACCTTGCATCCCAGCGCCTCGACACATGCCAGTGTGCTCGCACAATCAGCGCCGGTTGCATAGTTGTCGAAACGCGAGCGCCCTTCTGCCACTGCAGCGAGCATGGCATAGCGATGAGAGATAGACTTATCGCCCGGCACGCGCAGGCTGCCGAGCACATTTCGTGCCGGCCGAATTGTTATGGATCTTCCTTCTCCCATGTTCGGTGATTTCCTCAAGTAAGTGCCGCGCAGAGTTGCCCGTCGCTAGCGCAATTTATTTTTGTGATTGAACCTTATCGTTCGGCCAACTGTTTTCTAAAAAGCTCATCTGACGAAATAGCGCAACGGCAACAAACGTTGTGCCGAGTAAGGCCCCCGAAGTTCTGACGGCATGCGGAGTCTGCGGGAGTGGCACCTCGTGAAATTTGAGGACAGGTGGCTACCATGCTGCTTTTCCAGTCTCCCGCTGTTGTTTTGTTGTACCTCTCGTTCTTCACGCTTGGCTGCAGCGCACAGCTGCTGACCAATCCAAATCCGGGGAACAACCTGCTTCCCGGCCTTCAAGGTACCGTCCTGAATCCCGACGGCAAACCTGCATCGGGCATCCACGTTGAGCTCGACGAGGCCAGCACCGCGCTGCCGATCACCTCAACTTACACACGAAGGGACGGCACCTTTGAACTCTACAACATCCCCGCAGGCAACTACGAACTGGTGGCCGAGTCCACTGACTCACTGACCGAGAACCCCGTTGCCATACAACCGGGGCAGGCGTCGCTCCAGCTACGTCTGTCGCGTAACGCGCCGGCAGCTCCCGAGCTTGAACCCACCGTCTCGGTGGCCCAGATGATGGTGCCAACGAGCGCGCAGAAGCTATTCCGCAAGGCGCAGAGCGCATTCAATCAGCACAAGTACGACAAGTCCATCAGCCTTCTTAACCAGGCTTTGCAGATCGATCCGCAATTTGCGGACGCACTCACGCTGCGCGGCCTCGTTGAGCTCAGCACCGGCAAGATCAACGACGCGCAGGCAGATCTCGAGCACGCCACGGAGATCGATCCCAATTGCAGTAACGCTTATATCGCGCTAGGCGCCATCTATAACCATCAGGGACGCTTCGACGACGCCGTGCGGGTTGCCCAGCGCAGCCTCAGCCTCTCACCCAAGTCCTGGCAGAGCTACTTCGAGTTGGCCAAAGCTTCCATTGCAAAAGGCATGTACTCGCAGGGACTGCAGTTCGCGCGTGAGGCGCAGCGACTGAGCGGTAACAGCTTCGCGGCCGTGCATCTCGTCAAGGCCTACGCGCTTATGCCGATGCGTCTGTACAAAGCAGCTCGCTACGAGTTGCAGGCGTTTCTCTCCCGCGGAACCAGCGACCAAAATAGTATGCAGCAGGCACAAACGCTTCTCGCACAAGCGGAAGCAGCTCTGCCCGCCTCGTCCTCAGCGCCCAGGTAGATGGCACAGGCCGTGAACGCTGGGTATTCTGTGGCCGCGCAGCCCGAGCGCGCAAAGGGTTACAATTTCGCTCGGGTACTGTCGCTTGGACAACAAGAACATCGCGAACGTTTTTTACGAAACCGCCGACCTCATGGAGGTCAATGGCGACGACTCTTTCCGCATTCGTTCCTATCGCCGCGCAGCCGAAGCACTGGAAGCGCACTCCCAACAGGTCGCGCCTCTTTGCGAGGAGCCAAAAAAGCTGCTTGATATCTCCGGCATCGGCAAAGGTATGGCTGCCAACATCCAGGAACTTTGCCGCGAAGGCAAGCTCGGCCTGCACCAGGAGCTGCTTCAGAAATATCGTCCCAGCATGCTCGAGCTGCTGAAGATCCAAGGTCTCGGTCCCAAGACGATCGCACTGATCTGGAGCGCCTTCCAGGTCAGCGATCTCGAAGGCGTCGAGAGACTTGCGCGGGAGGGCAAGCTTCGCGAATTGCCGCGGCTGAGCGAGAAAAGCGAACAGAAGATCCTGAAGTCCATCGAGGGGTATCGCAGAATCTCAGGCCGTTTTCTCCTTGACGAGGCCGACCGCACGGCTGAAAGGCTTACTGAGCACCTGAAACATATCGAGGGAATCGAGAAGATCACGCCGGCGGGTTCTCTGCGCCGCGGTCGGGAGACTGTGGGCGATCTCGACGTATTGATCACCGGCCCGTGCTGCGTTGACGACGGCAAGCGTGCCGCTCTCATTGAGGAAGTGCTGCGCTTCCCCGGCATTCTCGATGTGCTGGCCAAAGGAGACAACAAGGTCAGCTTCAAACTGCGCAGCGGAATGCAGGTCGACGTCCGCCTGCTGCCGCCCGAGTCCTACGGCGCGGCCATGCAGTACTTCACCGGATCGAAGAGCCACAATGTTAGCCTCCGCCAGCGCGCCCTCAAGATGGGCCTGACCCTCAACGAGTACGGCCTCTTTCGCGTCGAGGACAACGAACGCGTCGCCAGCGTCACCGAGGACGATATTTATGGGACGCTCAAGCTCGACTGCATTGCGCCCGAGATGCGTGAGAACTGCGGCGAGATCGAACTCGCTGCTAAACACGAACTGCCGCGCCTGATAACTGTGAAGGACATTCGCGGCGAGGTTCACATGCACACCGTCGAAACCGATGGTAAGTGCACCATCGATGAGATGGCCGCGGCGGCGAAGGACCGCGGCTACAAATACATCGCCATCACCGACCATTCCAAGAACTTGGCTTTCGCCAATGGTCTTGACGACAACCGCGCCGTCGAACACATCGCACGCATCCGCGAAGCCAACGCCAGGATAGGTGGAATTACCATCATGGCTGGCGTCGAGGTCGATATCCTTGCCGACGGAGATCTCGACCTCTCTGACTCCGTGCTGGAGCAGATGGACGTCGTGGTGGCCAGCGTTCACTCGGCTTTCAACCAGGAGCCGCAGCAGATGAGCGATCGCCTCCTGCGCGCGCTCGACAACAAGAACGTGTCGATTCTCGGCCACCCAACCGGACGCCTGCTTCTCCGTCGCGACGCCTACAAGTTCGATATGGACGCGATTCTGAACTCGGCGCTCAAGAATAAAGTGGCAATGGAACTCAACGCCTATCCCGACCGGCTCGACCTGAACGATGTGCATTTACGGATGGCGCGTGAGCGCGGTGTAAAGATCGTCATCAACACCGACGCGCATCACACGTCACACTTTGAGAAGATCAAGTACGGCATCCTGCAGGCGCGCCGCGCCTGGCTCACTCCGGCCGATGTGCTCAATACTCTGCCGGAAAAAGAATTTCGCAAGGCGATGAAGCGTCAAGCGTAGAGGAGCGACTGTGCCTAGCGTGGAGGGCAGAGCAAACCTTCCGATTCTCATTTAGCGGTCGATAAGAACCGAAGGGCTTCAGGCGATAGCACAATATTCCAGCGGAGGACATATGGCAACGAACCAGACACCGCCCCAACCTCCTCGTCAGCAGAACGCTTACGACGAGTTCGGCACCGCCACCCGCAACCTGCCTCCGATTGCTCCTGTTGCTGTCGCCATCGTGCTGGTTGCCCTGGTTGTGGCTGTTGTTGCGTATATCAATCGCGCCAAACCCGCTGCGCAAGGCAGCATTGACGGCGTTTACTTTAGCCAGCCCACCGGGATGCCGAGCCCAATGATCCTGGTGGCCGTCACCTTGCACAACACCGGCGATAAGGTCCTCTACATCAAGAGCATCAACGCCGCTGTAGATACTCCTCAGGGCAATCAATCCGACGACGCGGCAGCCGCGCGCGATTATGACCGCTATCTACAGGCTTATCCGGATCTCCAGGGTCATGGGCGCCCGCTCGAAGTGGAAATGAAAATTCCTCCGGGCGCAGAACAAAAAGGCACCGTCCTGGTCTCGCCTTCCCTGACGAAGGACCAGTTCGATGCCCGAAAGGATACGACGGTAACCATTGAGCCCTACGACCAGCGTCCCATCGTCTTGCACGAAAAGGGCACGCCAGCGAAGTAACAGCTACTTCAGCAGCGGGGGATTCTTAGGCGCCGAAAGATAACCGGTCACGCTGTTCTTCGCTGTCGTGAACACGACCACTTCATACAGCAGATGATCGGGGCCGGTGTAGAACTGCAATGGCTCGCCTAGTGTCCGGTCTTTCTTCTCGATGGTCTTGTCATCCGCCAGCACATTCAGCGTAAACGTGCTCTTCTTAGGATCGACCTTCTTCAATACCAGGCTGATATTGGAAACGCGTTGCCGGGCATTTTTGTTCAGCGTGAAGTCGTAGTAATTCCGGTCGCCGCGGTGTTTCAGCTCTTCCAGTTCGCCGGCGTTGTGCGCAATGAGTCCGCCCTGCACGCCGAGATCGCCCATGGCATGTTCGAGCTTGGTGCTGGTGGCCGCCAGATCATTCTGCGTCTTCTGGATGTCAGCCTTGGCCGCTCCCACGTCGGTCTTGACGCTGCTCACTTCACCGCTGACTGCGGCGAGTTGCTTGCCCTGCTGGTTCTGAGCCGCCGCCAGTTTGGCTGCGGCAGCTTTCTGCTGAGCTTCCAATTCCGCTGCCCGCAGCGTCATTTCCTGCTTGGTCGTTCCGAGTTCGCTGCTCATGGTCTGCTTGAACTCAGAGAGGCGCCCATGCACCTTCTTGTTCAGCTCTGCCTGCTCCGCTTCCAGAGCGGTCTGGCGCTGCTCGAGCGCGATAATTCTTGGCCGAACTTCGTACACGCTGTAGGCGAAGTACATGAAATAGGACGCCACGATGAGGTAAGCAATCGCTACAGCGATGATCAAGTACCGGATAACCGATCGCCGGTCGCCGTAGTCCCTTGGTGCGGGACGCTTCTCAAAGGCCGGCGCGGGCGCTGCTCCACCCGAGGCGATGCTGATTGGCGACTTCTGCTGAAACATGGGTCATCCTTTCCTTTTACAGTGGCTGCGGTCCGGGCACTGAGACCCACTCGGCTTTAGCCTATGACGCTTTCATGGAGTTGCCTAGAGGCATGATAGTGGGGTGTCTCTTCTGGTCATCTTCGCGTGTCAGGTGAGGATCAGGTGTTACGCATCCCCTAATCGCTTCCAAGTTTTCCAGCGGAATTTCAGCATGCTTCCCATCAACTCTCTATCGTCAAAATGCGTCTACATGCCTTGACACGTATATACCTAACAAAGTATATATAACCCGTGGAATCGCCATTCGAAATCATCGTGGAACCCAACCGGCGGGCAATCTTGAGCCTCCTGGCCTCATCCGAACAGTCTGTAGGAGAGATTGAGCGCCGCCTTCGAATGTCTCAGCCAACCGTTTCCAAGCATTTGCGAGTGCTGCGCGAGGCCGGCTTCGTGGAGTTCACGGTGGATGCGCAGCGTCGTCTTTACCGCCTCAAACCCGCGCCACTTCAGGAACTGGACGCATGGCTGGCGCAATTCCGCCGCTTCTGGTCAGCGCATGTTGACGCGCTGGAGCGTCACCTCGAGCGCATGGATCAGCCCACACGAGCAAAAAAGAAAACGTAGTGGGCGCTAAAGCGTCCGCGAATTTTTACCATACGAGGAAGTGATGAAGATCAAGCTCACGAGCATATATGTCGATGATCAGGAAAAGGCCCTGCACTTCTATATCGAAGTGCTGGGTTTCGTGAAGAAAGCCGACTTCAGCCAGGGGTCGTATCGTTGGCTCACCATTGCTTCGCCCGAAGATCCCGACGGCACGGAGTTGCAGCTGGCTCTCAATAACAATCCGGCGGCCAAGGCCTACCAGCAGGCGCAGTTCCAGCAGAATCAGCCCGCGGCCATGTTCTTTACCGACGACCTGCAGGCCGATCATGACCGCATGAAGGCCCGCGGCGCCCAGTTCACCATGCCGCCGACCGACGTGACTGCCTCCAGGATCGCCATGGTGAACGATACTTGCGGCAATCTCATACAGATCACGCAACTGCTGCGCTGGCAGGAGAAGTAGGTGACTGATCGCGAGCAGTACGCGCCGGGTCCGGCCGATGTAGCGCACGTCGAAAAAAATGGCGAAAAGTGGACGCTCGTGCTCGTACGCGAGCTGCGCCATCCGCGGGAAAAAGTGTGGCAGGCGATCACTGACCCCGCGCATCTGCGCGAGTGGGCTCCCTTTGACGCGCAACGACAGCTTGGCCACGGCTGGATCCACGGTAAAGCTCACTACCGCCGGCGCGCCGGAGCCGCGCATTACCGAGACCACGGTAAAGCGAGCTGACGCGCCTAACCTGCTTGAGTACACGTGGGGTGACTTCGACATGCGATGGCAGCTCGAAGCCGTCGGCGATGGCACGCGCCTGACTCTTTGGACCAACATCGGCCGTCGCTTCATGGCGATGGGTGCTGCTGGTTGGCAGATTTGCTTCGACGTGCTGGATCGCCATCTGAGTGGTCGACCGATCGGACGCATCGTCGGCCCCGAAGCAATGAAGTTCGGCTGGCCGCGACTGCACACCGAATACGCAAAACAGTTCGGCATTGAGGTCGTCAACTGGCCAGCCAAGCCGGCGCAAGACTGAAGCGAGGTCGACATGAATCAAGGCACGGAACGTACGGTACTTCGATGGATTCACATCATCGTTGCCATCCCGATACTCGGCTACATCTATAGTCCGTTCGAAAAGCTTCCCGACTACGCTCCGGCGACGCGGTTCGGCTTTCTTCCAATCATGGTCGTTTCGGGTTTGTGGATGTGGAAGGGTCACGTCGTGCGGCGACTTGTTTCGAGGAGACCAGCCAACGGATGATGAACCGAGACCTGAACACCCGATAAACTACTTCTGGGAATTGGAGCAATACATGAAAAACTCTCTCCCCGTAGGCGCTGCTGATGCTTCCGCGTTAATCGACCAGCGAATCAAGGATCTGGCCGACTGGCGCGGGAAGATGCTCGCGAAGGTCCGCTCAATCATCCACGCCGCTGATCCTGAGATCGTCGAGGAGTGGAAGTGGATGGGAACTCCCGTCTTCTCGCACGGCGGCATTGTCTGCACTGGAGAGACGTACAAGAACGTCGTCAAATTGACGTTCGCCAAAGGAGCCTCGCTGGAAGATCCCGAGGGTCTGTTCAACTCAAGCCTCGAAGGAAATGTCCGGCGCGCCATCGACATGCACGAAGGCGAGAAGATCGACGAGAAGGCCCTGAAAGACCTCATCCGCGCTGCCGTAGCGCTTAACCTCGAAGGTAAGAGCAAGCCAAAGCCGAAGCGGGCCAGCACCAAGCGCAGCAAATAGTCTGTGTCCGTAGCTGGAGCGCTCGTGCTACTGTCATTTCGGTAAGAGCTTCGGTTGCGGCATCGCCTCACTGCTCTTCGACCGAGGTATAAGCTTGAAACTGGAACATCCCTACATCAACTTATACGTTTTCAAATGTCCCGACTGCCATCGGCCCATCACAGCAGTCTGGCGCACACGAACCGCCGAGGAAGGCAGCGGTGCGGTGAATCGGCTCAACTGCCAGTGTGGATGGAACGGCGCTCTCCGCGCCGACGCCGCCGAGGCTCGCATTCACCAACTATGGCCGCACGAGATCCTGTCATCCGATGGCGGCACGAGTTGACCCCTAAGGTGTGATCGGGCTCGGTGCTCCCTTCGGCGTTGCCAGATATCCCGTCACAACGTTCTTGCTTGCCGTGAACACTACAATCTCGTACAGCATGTGATCGCGACCGGTGTAGAACTGCAGCGGCTCATTCACCGTACGATCTTTCTTTTCGATCGTCTTGTCGTCGGCGATTACGTTCAAAGTGAACTTGCTCTTCTTGGGATCGACTTTCTTCAGCTGCAGGCTGACGGTCGAGACCGGCGTCCGCGCGCCTTTCTGCAGGGTGAAGTCATAGTAGTTGCGATCGCCCTTGTGCTTCAGGACTTCCAGCTCTGAGGCATTGTGAGCGACCAGTCCGCTCTGCACGCCCAGGTCGCCGATCGTCTTTTCCAGCTTTTGATTCGTGGCGGCCAGATCCGTCTGCGTCTTCTGGATATCGGTCTTGGCCGAGCCAACGTCGGTCTTCACGTTGCTGACTTCGCTGTTGACGGCGGCGATCTGCTTGCCCTGCTGGCTCTGCGCGGCGGCAAGTTTGGCGGCAGCAGCCTTCTGTTCGCGCTCCAACTCGGCGGCGCGAGCGGCCATCTCCTGCTTGGTCGAGCCAACTTCGGACGACAGTGCCTGCTTGAATTCCGACGATGTTGCGTGGATTCGCTGCCCAAGGTCGGCCTGCTCGGCTTCGACCTTCTGCTCTTTCTGCTCGAGGGCAACGATCCGCGTTCTCATGTCGTACAGCAGATACAGCGAGAAGACGACATAGATGGCACCGACTGCCAGCAACACCCACTGCAATATCCCGAGCTTGCTGGACGGAGCCTCCGGCGGCTCTGGAGGTAGGGCCTGAGCTTCTTGAGGAAACAGCATTTTGATTCCTTTCCTGCTACTCTCAATTGTCCGGAAGCCAAAAACTGCTGTCAACGAACATCTGCGATGTGTACGTTAGCAAGGTGAGTGCCCAACCGCCTTTCGTGGATGCCGGGAAACCCTGTCTCTGGAGCTGAGTGTAATGGCAACGGCTGCATCGAAAGCCCAAGCTGAAACCAGGAGCAAGCTGGTCCAACCCATTCTTGATCCGCTGGACCGGTCCTCCGAGATCCTGTTCGGCGTGATCATGGTGATGACCTTCACCGTCTCGTTGCGGGTCGCCCGCGCCGACCGTCTGCAAGTCCGCGAAATGCTGATCGGCGCCCTCGGCTGCAACCTGGCGTGGGGAGTGATCGACGGCATCATGTACGTAATGTCGTGCGTGAGCGAGCGCGGGCATAGCATCAAGGTCCTTCGCCGTGTGCATAAAGCCAAGAGTGCCGACGAGGCGAACCGGATCATCAGCGATGAACTGCCGCCGGTCGTCGCAGCCGTATTGCCTCCGCCCGCGTTAAACGCAATGCGCGAGAATCTGCTGACGCTGCCCGATCCTCCGGCGAGGCCGCGGCTGAAGCTCGAAGATTGGCGCGGCGCTGCCAGCATCTTTCTGCTGGTATTTCTCTCCACTTTGCCTCTGGTTATTCCGTTCATTCTTATTCCAAAACTTCGAGTAGCGTCTCGTGTCTCCGATCTCATCGGACTCGTGATGCTGTTCTTTGCCGGCCGCGCCTATGGCAAATACGCCGGACACAGCACTCGTGGTTGGGGGCTCGCCATGGTGCTCCTCGGCGGAGTGATGGTTGGACTGACCATCGCTCTGGGGGGATGACGCTCCGCCGACATCTCGATCTGCTGGCCTGCATCCTGCTCTTGAGCACCCTTCTGTGGTCCCAAGGCACACCGTCTGCCGCGCCTCCGCCGGCGAGTACTCCGTCGCAACCCGCATGGAGCTACTCGCTTGTGACTGACGGATACGTTGTGCCGCAAGGCCAGTCCTACGTTAGTCCGGTGTTCGACGCCAACCACAACTGGCTTCACCTCGAGGCTCGTTACAATTATGAAAGCCAGAGAACAGCTTCGCTTTGGGCCGGCTATAACTTCACCGTCGGGAAGAAGGTTCAATTCGCAGCGACGCCGATGATCGGCGGCGTCTTCGGAGACCTGAACGGAATCGCTCCCGGAGTTGAGTTGTCGCTCACCTGGAAGAAGCTGTCGTTCTCCAGCAGCAGTGAGTACGTCTTCGACACCGATAGCAAGGCCGGCGACTTCTTCTACAGTTGGCCCGAGGTCACCTATTCCCTGCTCAGCTGGCTCAACGTCGGCCTGGTCGCGCAACATACCAAGGCTTATCACACCGGTGTCGACACGCAACGCGGATTTCTTGTCGGCTTTTCGTATAAGCAGCTCGAGTTCACCACGTATGTCTTCAACCCCGATCTCGACCAACCCACAGCGGTTTTGGAGTTGGGCGTGAACTTCTAGAGCGGAGTTCGTTGTCGGTTGTCGGCTTTCGGCCGCTGGCCCTTCGTTCAGGATGACAGGCGAACACCGCGTTACCAGCCAACGCAGACGCCCGTGTTTCCGAGCCAGACTCAGTCGGCGGCGGGCGAGCCGCAGAGCTCGCCGTTATCTTTCGTACGCTGACAAAGCCTGTAGCGGTACCTCTCCATCTCCAACCCGCGAATGCGTGGGGCACCCGGCTAGCGCTGCTCCTGGCTTGCGGCGTCTGGTGTGTGCCTGAACAGCACGGCGCACGCAGGCCGCACGAACAGTAACGTCAGCACGGCATGAAGAGCGCACGCGGGCCACAACAGATAGCCTGAAAAGCCTCCGCCAACTCTGAGATAGCCGAGATAAAAAGCCGCAAGCAGGTTGTAGACGAAAAGCCCGAGAACCGCTGCCGGTGCGGCATTAGCCCCGCGTGGCCAGCACGCGATGCCGAGCGAGAGCAATCCGAACGCGGCGATCCGTGCGACCGCGACGCCGCTGGCCGAGAGTTCGACCCCTAACAACAATCGAGCGACAGCCTCTGGAACGGCCATCAACGCCACGGCGGTGGCGATCTCGATCACCGCCGATGCGATCACGAAGTTTCTTGCGTTCATCGCTCTACCAGCCTCGCTCGACTCAGTCCGTGACTCTGGCGACAAAATCTGCCGCCTTCTTTTGTTCTTCGGCAGACATCTGCGATGGCCCGAGCTTGTAGTTCAGCTTGTCGATGGTCCCAGTAAAGGCGAAGGGCACGTCATAGCTGAAGTCCACGGGCGAACGGGTATCCAGGCCGATGTCGAAGGTCTCGTCAATGGACATCAGCAGCGGAATGGTATGGGGGATCGCCTTGCGCGCGACTTCCTTGCCATCCACGGATAACACGCCGGTTCCACCCTTAGCAGGTCCGGGTCCATCGTATTTGAAGTCGAAGACGATGGTGTGTTTACCTTCGCCCAACGACGACACGCCTTGCCAGCGGAAGCGCTCGAGGTCGAGGAAGTTATAGACGAAGACCGGGCGGCCTCTGCCGATATGAAACAGGTCAGTGGCGAACGACACGACCAGTCCGACGACAGCAATCAGCACCAGGACGTAGCCGAAGCGCTTTCTCCACCTGCCGGCTGTGCCAATCAAAGGCAGAAGCAGGCCGAAAGCCAACAAACCCAGTTCGACGTACTTGAACGGTTTGCTGCTGAGCAACCAACTGGCACTCGGGCTCAGCATGAGGGCGTACCCGCCAAAGCGCCCGCCCATGGTGGCAATGACTCCCTCAGCGCCGCCCGAGGGGACGGTAATGTTCGCAGTGATGGTGTAGTCCTTGTCGAGAATGCTGGGCGCATTGCCGACCGGAATGCCGGGATTCACCCCGGTGTACGTGAAGTCCGTGACTCCAGCCGTGGCACTGGGCTTCGGGCTAAGCAGGCGGACGAAGCCGGAATTATCGAGGGGATAGACCTGATACTTCTGCGCCTCCTGCTCGAAGATGGCCTGCATCTCCTTAAGCTTTGCCGGATTGCCGGCTGCCAGGTCATTGTTCTCCGAGTAGTCCTGCGTGATGTTGTAGAGTTCCCACTTGTACTCGTTCACGGGCGGAAACTTACCGGTGCCCATCAGCCAGGGTGGCGACGGCGGTGTGGTGCAGGCAATCCAGCCATCGTGATAGATGGCGCGATTGCCGACCATCTCGAAGTATTGCGTGTCGCGCTTCGAAGGCGCGCTGGCATTGGCCGAGTCGAAGGTGTAAAGCATGCTGATGCCTTCGATCGGCTTCTGCTTGATGCCCTTCACCATGTCAGGCGCTTGTACGCCCGCTGCCTCAAGAATCGTGGGAACGATGTCGATGATGTGGTGGAACTGGGTGCGAATGCCTCCAACATCCTTAATATGGCCGGGCCATGAGATCGCCATCCCCTGGCGCGTGCCGCCGAAGTGCGAGGCCACCTGCTTGGTCCATTTGAAGGGCGTATCAAAAGCCCACGCCCACGGCACTGCCATGTGGGGATAAGTCTTGTCGGAACCCCACTGCTCATAATGGGCCAGTTGCAGCGCTTGTGGAATGTCCATCACGCCGTTGTAAGCTGTCAAGGTATTGTAGGTGCCGGACATGGTGCCTTCGGGGCTGGTGCCGTTGTCGCCGCTGATGAAAATGATCAGCGTATTGTCGAGCTTGCCCATGTCCTGGACTTGCTGAATCACGCGGCCGATCTCATAGTCGGTGTACGCGGTGTAAGCGGCATAGACCTCAGCCTGGTGCGCGTAAAGCTTCTTCTGCACGGCGGTAAGCGAATCCCACTTCGGCAGGTCATCGGGCCAGGGAGTGAGTTGCGCATTGGCCGGGATTACTCCGAGACGCTTTTGATTGGCGAAAATCTGGTCGCGCAATTTCTCCCAGCCCATATCGAACTTGCCTTTGAACTTCGCGATCCACTCCTCCTTTGGCTGGTGCGGAGAGTGCGATCCACCGGGCACGTAGTACAGAAAGAAAGGCTTCTCAGGAGCGGCCGCGTTCAGATCGCGCATGTACCGGATAGCGTCATCCGCCAAGTCGGTAGTCAGGTTGTAGCCGGGATGGCCGATCCACGGAGTAACCATCTCGGTATTGCGGAACAGGTAAGGCGTCCACTGGTCAGTCTCTCCACCGAGGAAGCCGTAAAAATACTGAAAGCCCATGCCGGTGGGCCATTGGTCAAACGGTCCGGCGGTGGTGCTGTACTGGAATCCCGGAGTGTTGTGATCCTTGCCGAACCACGACGTAGCGTAGCCATTCTCCTTCAGGATTTCGCCAACCGTGGCATTCTCCGGACCGATGACGGAATCGTAACCGGGGTAGCCCGTCGACAATTCTCCGATGACGCCGAAGCCGACCGAGTGGTGATTCCGTCCGGTGATCAATGCGGCTCGGGTGGGCGAGCACAGTGCCGTCGAGTGGAACTGGATGTAGCGCAGCCCGTTGTTGGCGATGCGATCCAGCGCAGGAGTCGGGATGACACCGCCGAAGGTACTGGGGACGCCGTAGCCCTGGTCATCCGTCATGATGAGCAGGATGTTGGGGGCGCCTTTCGGTGGCACGATCCGCGGCGGCCACCACGGCGTGGAGTCGGTGGCGGCTTGCTTAATTACTCCGCCGAATTTCGGCGGGGGCGGCGGAATCTGTTTGCCGTCGATGGTGGTGGTGGCGTCGGCCTGACCCAGGGTTCCGGTGACTTGCTGCGCGGGTGCAACCGAGGTCACGAGAAGACTGGAGACGGCAATTGTTCCTAAGGCGAAACTGCGGACACTCGCTTCCCAATCCATAGCACTTCCTTCAGGTGAGCAACTGCCGTTGATCTCCAACCTGGAGAGTCGCGCTGGGTTAGTCCGCAACGAGCGAGCGTAAGAGTCCGCCTGTCACGAATTGAACGGCGCCAATAATACTTTTTGAGAGTTCAGCGAGTTTAGATGGGCAAGGGGCTTAATTCAACTGGCAAATCGCGGTCGAGCATCGGCGCCGGGAACCTGACGGGACCGGCTCATTCGAAAACCGCGAATGCGTGGGGCACCCGAATTTCTCTTTGTCGCCCGCTTCCCTTGTCACAGCCTGACGTCGCCTGCGTCACAGAAGCTGGTCGCATGTCTCTCTAGAATCAACATGCCGGCGGAAAAGTTCTCTCTGCACGGCGCTGTGATATCGCGATTCCTGGAGGCGTCGTGAAAGTTAATAAGCTGATTGCCGTCTTACTTGGATTTTTTCTGCTGATCATTATCACCGGCACTGCCCTCGCGCAGCAGGCGCCGAAAACGCCCACCATTCTGAAGGGCGCTCCGATGGGTGCGGTGAAGTTCGATCACAATTCTCACCTGAAGGTCGCTCCCAAGTGCGAGACCTGCCACCACGCGTCGAAGCCGGAGAAGCCGCTGAAGTCGCCGGAGGAGGCGTGCACCGACTGTCACACCCGCCCGGCAACACCGCCGGTCACGACCAACTTGCAGGGCGCGTTCCATAATCCGACCGCGACTGCCGGCCTCTGCATCGATTGCCACAAGAAACAGAATGCCGCCGGAAAGGCTGCACCGACGAAGTGCACCGAGTGTCATCAGAAAGCTAACGGGTAGATATCAAGAAAGCGCAGTGCTCACAACGCGCCAGATTCGTCTGGCGCGTTTGCTTGCGCGCGAGTGTTAGCTACCGAAGAGCGTGGAACCCTGGAAGGGAGCGAGAACCAGCGTCAGGCAAAGCAGGGCGAGGGCGATGACGGCGAACCAGCGGCGCTCGCGGCCGATGTCGGGCCACTGGGGAACGTTGGGATGACGCATACCGGTAAACGCCAGGATGATCGCCCAGATCAGCCAACCCGGCCACGACCAAGTGCCCCAGGCCGGCCAGTAGATTCCCAGCACGAAGAGAATCGCGATGCAGATGCGGGTGATCCACTTGTGCGCTTTAGGAGCGACGGCATAGATGATGTGTCCGCCGTCGAATTGGCCGCCCGGAATGAGGTTCAACGCGGTGGCGAACATCCCCACCCAGGCGGCTATCGCCACCGGGTGAAGGTAGATGGCATTGAGGGGCGCGTGGCTGTGCGTGAACGGCATCAGCATGCGATGAAACAGGCGGAAGATCAGCGGGTATCCAAACTCTTGCGCAGAGCTCCATTCGCCCACAGGCATTGGCTTGGACAGAGCCAGTCCCCAGAGCAACACCGGAACGGCGACAAGGAAGCCGGCGATCGGACCGGCGATTCCGATGTCGAAGAGCGCCTTGCGCGAGCGGATCGGCGACTTGATGCGGATCACCGCGCCGAAGGTTCCGATCAAGGTTGGCGCCGGCACGAAGTAGGGCAGTGTCGCGTAAACTCCGTGGCGTTGGGAGAGAACGAAGTGTCCGAATTCATGTGCCAGCAGGATGCCCAGCAGCGTCGCCGAGAACGGGAGGCCCATCGCCAGCCGGACCGGACGCTGGAAGATCCAGTGCATCGGGAACAGCGGCAGCGACGCACTTTCCAGCGCGAATGCAGGCAAGCCGTGCTGGAAGTTGTACTGCAGGCGCGCGCCGACCACGAGGGTGGTGAAGATAGTAACCACCAGCAGCAGGATGTGCAGCCAATAGGGCCGGCGCGGCTGTGCGGGCCCGGCCACAAACACCTCGGGGTACGAAGGGACTTCGAAAGTATAAGAAGCTGGCGGCGTGGGGTCGGACATCTTTACAGTTGGATGATCACTGCGGGCGCACGGAAGCTAAGACAACGCGCAGCTCTGGACCGGTAATCGCAGAGCCCAGATCTGCGCTCGAGCTCGATGTAACAACCAGCTATTCGATCGACTGCAGCTCCTTACCGGGCTTGAAACGCACCGCTTTTCCCGGAGGAATGTTGACCTCGGCTCCGGTGCGAGGGTTCCGGCCGATGCCGGTTTTCCGTGGGCGAACGGTGAATACGCCAAAGCCGCGCAGCTCGATGCGGTCGCCGCGCGCCAGCGACTTCTTCATGCTCTCGAACACGGTTTCGACCGCCATCTCCGCTTTAGTCTTGGTGACGCCAGTCTTGGTGACAACTTCGTTGATCAGATCAAGTTTGATCACAAGTGGCTCCGCAGGGTTCTGCCCGCGCGGCGAGTGGCCCGCTGCGCAAGCATGTCTAGATTTTATACGACTTCGGGAGCGGCGGTACGTCGTCTTGTCACGGTTAAGCTACGGCTTTGCTATCGGATGGGCGAATCGTAGTGTAGCCGGATGCCATTGTCAACCGATAGCAGCATTCCGTAAGATGACGTATTCGCTTTACAACCTTTAGCACCATTTCCGGCTGACCCGCCGAACCCCAGGAGCCTCATGGCAATCAAGAGTGACCGCTGGATCCGCAAAATGGCCACTGAACACGATATGATCAACCCCTTTTCGGAGAAGCAGGTCCGCGAAGGCGTGATTTCCTTCGGCCTCTCTTCCTACGGTTACGACCTGCGGGTCGCTGACGAGTTCAAAATCTTCACCAACGTCAACAGCACCATCGTCGACCCCAAGAAGTTCGATGAGCGCTCGTTCGTCAGCCTGGAATCCGACGTCTGCATCGTGCCCCCGAACTCGTTCGCGCTTGCCCGATCAGTCGAGTATTTCAAGATCCCGCGTGACGTCCTGACCATCTGCGTCGGCAAGTCGACGTACGCGCGCTGCGGCATCATCGTCAACGTAACGCCGTTCGAGCCCGAGTGGGAAGGCTTCGTCACGCTCGAAATCTCGAACACAACGCCGCTTCCCGCCCGCATCTACGCCAACGAAGGGCTCTGCCAGATCCTGTTCTTCCAGTCCGATGAGATTTGCGAGACCAGCTACAAGGACCGCGGGGGAAAGTATCAGTCGCAGAAAGGCATCGTTCTGCCGAAGCTGTAGCCGCACAAACGAGCCACGCAGAATAGCCGATCGGAGTGATTACGTTCCTGTCTCTAACTGGGCAACCGAACCCCCGAGAATATTCTCGACCAATTGGAACTCACCTGAGCTATAGTGCTTCGCACGTTTCTCCGGTGAGGTGGAATGGCAACTGTCTCGCAGCCGTTAACCAGGCAATCGCGTAGCTGGGGTCGCCTGTCTGTCTGGACCTTCGTCGTCCTGATGATGGGCTACGTTTTGTTCCACAACGAGAGCTTCCTCGTAAACAGGGCCGACCCGGTTTGGAATCATTATCAGCCGTTCAAGTGGTGGCTGTTGCCGCATGGACTCGCAGGCGCATGCGCCCTGTTCCTCGGGCCGATGCAATTCTTCGATAGGCTGCGACAGCGCTATCTGCGACTGCACAAGACTATCGGATGGATCTACGTGGTGGGAGCGATGATCGTAGCGCCGCTCGGCGCCTACATCCAGTTTTTTGAGGAGCGTATGCACGGTCCGCGATCGTTCACCATGGCAGCGATTTCCGATGCGGCGATGCTGATGTTGACCACCGGCATCGCGCTGGTCTTCGTTCTGCGCGGAAACATCCAGCAGCACCGGCAGTGGATGACACGCAGCTACGCAGTTGCGCTGGTCTTCCTGGAAGTCCGCGTGATCTCCGGATTGCTGGGCCTCGACAACAACGAGAGGGCCGGAGAGATCATTGTCTGGATGTGCGTGATATTTGCCGTGCCTTTAGCTGACATCGTCCTGAACTGGCGGGAATTCGGGCGGCCGAACATCATCAAAGCAAAAGCGGCCGCAAAGGCCGCTTAGCTCATCAGAATCGATTGAAGGACACGCCAATTAGCGACGCTGGACGGCTTCGCTCTCTTTGTACATGTACTTGATGCTGGGCTTATAGATCAGCAAGTTGGCTGCGCCAGTGCGGTTGACCTTCAGGCAATACTTGTCATACCACTCGATCACGCCGTGAATCTCTTCCCCATCCTGCAGCACCAGGACCATCGGTGTCTTAGTCTGCATTTGCTTCTGGTAATAGAAATTCTCCGCATGTGTCTGTTCGGGAGGCGGGGTCTTCTTGCCGTTGGAGCCGGCGCGATCGCCTCGGTCGGCGCTGCGCTCGCGACGGTCACCATCGCGGCGATCGCCATCCTGCCGCGGATGTTCGCTGCGGTTCAATGCGGGACGGATGAGCTTGCGGTTGGCAAACACCTCCGGATCAACAGCTCGTCCTACGGCGGTGGCATCCATAGAATCTTTCATGGTGTTTGCTCCTGAGGATAATCACCCGGCCTTTCGGCAAAAATCATCTCGAAGGCGGAAGAGAGCGCTGGGTTTCAAGCTAAATTCCGGCGGTTGCTCCGAGAATTTCGGGTGTGAACTTGTCGATACCCTAACACAGCTGTAACCGCATGACAATCCAGTCCCCAGTGCTACTTTCGTGTCAGTGCTCCAGGGCAGTGGCGAACGTGTCCAGGGCCAGCGAGCGCAATAGATTCCGGCGCATTCCGCTCTCCAGGTCCCCCAATTTCTGCACTGCCGTGACGATCCAGTCGAAGTCGACGCCCGCCGCCATGCGCGCCAGTTCCCCCTGAATATCCTGGTTCCGCACCAGCTCCGGCGTGGCTGAGCGCAGGAACAACATGTCCTCAAGCAGGGAGTAGGTCACGCGGATGAGCTGCTCCGTCTTGGCCTTTCCGTCGGCTCCGGCGCGATACGTGTCCGTGGTGCGAAACAGGTCGCTGTGCTCCTTGGCGCCCATCGCTGGGCCGAGCACCGTCAGAGCATCCTGACGCGCCGCGAGATAGGTGGCGAGCTCGAAGCTGCGCGCGCGACCCAGCCCGCCACCGCAGACGCGCGCGATGAGCATTCGCTCTTTGGACTGCAATTCCGGCCGCGTCTTCGCAAGGTACTCTTCGACTTCGCTCGTCGCCACCGGCGAGAGCCGCAGATGCATGCAGCGCGAGCGAATCGTCGGCAGCAGCGCGCTTGGATTGTCGGTGAGCAGGAAGATGGTCGCGAAGTCCGGCGGCTCCTCCAGAATCTTCAGCAGCGAGTTCGCGGCCTCCTTCATGAAATCGGCGTCGCTGAAGATGTAGACGCGCCCGCGGCCTTCCACGGGCTTGTAGTAAATCTCGTGGATGACGTGCCGCACCTGGTCGACCTTCACCAGCATCTGTGGTGGGTCTGGAGGAATGACCATCACGTCGGGATGCGTCTGCACGAAGATGCGCGTTTCCTTCTTGTCAGTTTCGCGCAGGTTTTCGCGCGCCTCAACAGCCTCTGCGAAACGATCTTCTAATGCGTCGGCCTCGGCGATGCGTACACAATTCGAGCAGCGCCCGCAGAAATCCGGCAGACCGCCGGTGAGGGGCCGCTCGAGACAGTTCATCGTTTTGGCGACCATCTGCGCGAGTGTGAACTTGCCTGAGCCTATCGGGCCAGAGAGTATCAGCGCGTGCGGGAAGTGGTCGTGGGCAAGCATCTCCCGCAGCGTGTGAACGGTTTCGGTGTTGCCGTGAAAGTCGGAGAACATATAAATCAGGGGTTAGGAGCTAGGGGTTTGGGGATAGGGAGAAGCTGCAGGCCTTTCTAGCGTAAATGATGATTCAATCCATTTGCTTTATGGCAGAGCACTTTATTCAGGCGTGCCATACGCCTGAGCCACGCCGCAAAGAATGATCTTTATCTAACCCCTAGCCCCTGCCCCCTAGCCCCTTCAATCTTTCATTCACTACCCTGACAATCTCTTTATGCACCACATCAATTGCCGGCCGGGCATCGATTTTCACGACACGCTGCGGCTCGCGTTCGGCTACGGCCAAAAAGCCGTCGCGCACGCGCGTGAAGAACGCCCGATTCTCCTTCTCGAAGCGGTTTTCATCGTGCTCGGCGTCTTTGTTGCGACGGCGCGCGCGAGTCACGCTCGATGCCACGTCCGAATCCATCAGTATTGTCAGGTCAGGCCAGAAGTCGCCGCAGATATCGCGATGCAGTTCCAGCACGACCTGCGATCCCAGCTGCCTTCCGCCTCCCTGGTACGCCTCGGTGGAATCGGTGAAGCGGTCGCACAGCACCCACTTCCCTGCTTCCAGCGCGGGACGGATCACCTCAGCGATCAATTGCGCGCGCGAAGCAAACATCAGCGCCATCTCGGCATGCGAATCCAGACCGGCAGTTCGCGAGTCGAGCAGCACGGCGCGGATGCGCTCGCCAATCGCAGTTCCCCCCGGCTCACGCGTGGTCACCACGTCGATGCCCTGCCGGCGCAAGGCGACGGCCAGGTTCTCCAGTTGCGTGCTCTTGCCGCAACCGTCCAGCCCTTCAAAGGTGATGAACTTACCGTGATGCGTTCGCCCAGCCACGAAGGCCATCATAACAATGATGGGACTTGCAGGTCTGTGTCATGTTCCCCGCACACAGTAGACAACGGACGGCCAGACGTCGGTGGTTCGGTGGCTGTGGGGAGGCGGCTGAGAGGTCCGGCTTCGAAAGCCGTTCTACTCCACTTCGAAGTTAGCCGTGCGAACCTTGGTGAACTGGCCGGTGGAGTCGCCGCCGCGCACTTCCAGTTCGTACGATCCGGGAGGCAACTGGTCCAGCGGAAGCTTGAGGGCGACGGGGACGACAGGCGATCCCGTCTCGGTCGTGACCGGCCCACCAGTTTCGAACTTCTTCTGGTGCGTTTTTCTATCCATGACGACCATCTGTACGCCGAGTTTGGGAGGGTTCTCAGCCGTGAGCCTTGGGTCGTAGAGCTCGGCATAGAACACCGCCAGATCGCTTTTCTTGAATTGGTTATTGCCGGCAGGAACGATCTCGGTGCCCTTCACCACCAGCGGAGTGCGATCTTCGAGCACGGCGGCATCCAGCGATTCGGCAATCTGGTTCAGCGGACGCAGCTCCTTGCTCAATGCCAGTGCGCTCACGCTGAACTGGCTCGCATCATATTTGTCGATGACCAGCGGCATCTCCAGCTTACCGAAGTCATTTCCCTCCGCGCTGAACACAACCTTCAGGCTGTACACCCCCGAGGCAATATCGAACTGGTTCTGGTAGTCGTACGGCTTTTTCTGGAATTCCTTTACCTGGTCCTTGTCCTCGAAGTTGAACTCGACGGTGTCGCTGAAGCGCGCCGCCACCGTGCCATCCTGCTTGTACGCCAGCCCCAGCACATTGATGGAGGCGTGTTCTTTGCCTTTCTCCTTTTCGAAGCGAACCGTGCTGGACGGAATTTCAATGGCTACATTAACGCGCGCCGTGTTGGAGGAGGTGAAGAAATACGGTGCCAGCATGGAGGCGGCGATTGTGCCTGGCTGTGAACCGGCGGCATAGTTTTGAAGTTGATTCTCGGCCGGCTTGCCGGCGAGGAAGTCCTTGGGACGGAGATTGCAATATCCGGTGCGCGACCGCACGATGGTTCCACCTCGATCGACTTTCACCTTCAGCACGTGACAGCTGCCGTCGTCGGAAGTCGGCGGGGTGTAGCCGAGCACGTAGTATTCGTTTTGCTCGCGCGCAATCTTCTCGATGCCGCCCAGCAGATCATTGGTGTCCACGATGACGAAGCCACCGGTGCCGATCGCCAGTTCGTACAGCACTTCGCGGTTATCGGTGGCGCCGACCGTGGGCAGCAGCCCCTGCATTTGCGAATAGGGTGCAACGGGCATCGGATTGGCGGCCGGGCCCATACGCCCCCCGCCACTGCCGCGCGTTCCGCCGTTGCCGCCGCGGGTGCCTCCGGTTCCTGTTCCGCCGCCTCCATGGCCCGTGCCCCCGCCGCCGTGGCCACCGCCGCCCCCGCCCTTCTGCACATAGACAAGGTGAGCGGGCGCACTGTCCGTGGTCAGGGTCGCAGAGACGACCTGGCCCTCATCAGGAAAGATCTGCATTTGTGGCGCCTCGCCGACCGGAGTAACGAGGCCGCGTGGATCAATGGGATAGACCGCGACATTCGATTTGTTGCAGGCATCGATGGCTGCCGCCAGCTCCGATTTCCGCTCTATCGTGCTCGGGTCCGCGGGGTTCAGCGGGAAGCCGGACGAGAACAGCACCAGTGTCTTGCGTCCCGGCACAGACGATACGCCCTTCGCCATGTTGCGCAACGCCAGCAGCAGGGTGCGGACGCCGAAATCCTCTGCGGCGTTGGTGAGTTGGGGTATGCCCATAACTGCGGCCGGCACCGGCTGAGAGGATGCCGCCTCGGAATTTACCTGCACCGCTGAAAACTTCAGAGTCCGCACAACTGCCTTCAGGCGATCGGCGTCGCTGGTGAAGTTCTGCGCAACGCGCAGTGTGCCTCCGAAATCGACAACCGCCATATAACGGTTTGCCCCCGTGTTCTTGTCGAGGAACTTCAGGGCAGCCGCACGCGCCTGTACCTGGTCGCTGGCAGTCATGGTGGAGTTGTCAAAGAACAGGATCATGTAGTGCTTGCGATCGTTGGTGGGTGAGGCGTCGCTCTCAAATGAAAACGTCTTCACCACCTGTTCCTTGTTGTCCTCCCACACGCGAAAGTCTTTCTGCGTGAGGTCGCTGATGTATTCACCCTTCTTGTCGGTGACAACGGTATCGACCAGGACCAGCTTCGTCTCTTTCTGAATAGTGGGGAGGGGCTCTTGCGGATTCTGCGCCGGCTGCTGCTGCGCCGCCGCAACACAGGCCGATAGCAACAGCAACAGAACGAACGCTGCAGTGAAAAGATCAACCGTCTTTCTCTTCATTCTGCTCTCCCTGGTCCCAAACTCTGTGCCCTCGGTGGCAGGTCGTCTTACGGAATCTGTACTGCCAGATTCCGCGCCGCCAGTTGACCGTCGGCATCGCGCACGACCAACCGTACCACGTAGCTGCCCGGCTTCACATCGAAGCTGCTCTTCAGTGTTATGCCCGAGCCCAGGCCGCTATCGAGAGTTTCATCCTTCAAGTGCAACTGCAATAGCTTCTGCGTGCCGGCAATGAAGTTTCCATTGCGATCGAACAACGCCGACACCACGGTCACATCATTATTGTTTCTGCCGTTCGCTTTGTGAAAGTGAATCTGCTTCACATCCACCCGCGCCACCACCGACAGCTTGGCATCGTTCTCGTCAGGCTTGAAGAACTGGGTGTGCAGCTCGACTGGAATCTCGCGCACCTCCTCTTGCGAGAAGACCGCATCCTCGATGGCCTGCCTGGCCTGCTCGGTGGAATCGGCAGGGCCCTTGGGAGCGAAGTATCCTTTGCGCGCCTGCACGCTGCCTTTTGCCGGCGGCTTCAACTTGACCTTGAGATTGTGATAGCTGCCATTGAGCTTCAGGTTCTGGGGCGCGAATCCGAGCAGGTAAGAAACTTCGGGCGGCGCTGCCAGCCGCCGAAATCCCTCATCGAGATCATTGTTGTGGTGAAAAAATGTTCCCCCGGTAGCATCCGCGAGGTCTGCCAGAAGGACCTCGTTCGCTTCCTGCTCGGCAATCCGGTACTGCTCGATACGCCCACTAATGGTCGGCAGCGGCTGCCTGGTTTGGCTCACGTCGGGGCCGGGAGTGTAGAGACCGCGGGCGTCCAGCGTGTTGATGACGATGTTGGAATGAACCGCCCGGTCCATCAGTTCCGTCTCTTTCCATTGCAAATCGCTGTTCATGAAGCCGGGCGAGACCAGCACGATGGTACGCTGGCCCGGCAGTTCCGCCATGCGGCGCACCAGGGCCTCCATCCTGGAGAACGAAAGCTGAATTTCGTTATCGCCGATCTCCAGTTCGCGAAGCGCCGCCGCCTCCACCTCGGCCTGGCTGGCCGCAGCCCCGCAGTCCTGCGCATCCTGCATCGCCATCTGCGCCACGATCTGATCGTGCTTGTTCGCGATCATGTCGGCCATGTAGTAGGTGATGTCGGGGCAATCGGGAACCACCTTCGACTGCTGCGAACGCGGCACGATGCGGTTCATGGCGGAGATGAGTTGCGCGCGATCGTCGGTGAAGTCCTGCTGGCCCTGTCCTGAAGTCGTAAACACGCCAGCGCGTTCTTCGGGACCGAGCGACTGCAGGTGTTTAATGGCGGCGTTCCTGGCCTGCGACAGGTCGGAGAACTGAAGATGCATGTCGTCGAACAAATAGGCGACAAAGCGCTTCGCAATTACCGGCTGTACGGCTGCGGGTGGCGCGGTTACGTCCGGCGCTGCGGCCGCGGGTTCGGGACTAATTGTTGGATTGTCGGTGGTCCGCTCTATGCTGAACTTGCTGATGACCTGGGGTTTGCCATTGTCGAAAAGCTGAAAGTCTTCCTGCTTCAGGTTGTCGACGATATGGCCCTTGGCGTCGCGTACGACCACTCGCACTTCGACGAGATTTACCTTCACTTTAAAGGTCGGCAGTTCCTCATGTGAGGTGATCTCAGGGGCGTTCGTGGATGCGGAGGGTGGCGGCGATGTCGTTTGTTGTGACACTCCGGTCGCCGGCAAGGCGAGCAGCAGCGCCCAAAGCTGCGTTTGGCGTAAGAAGCTTCGGCGACAATGCCGCAATATCAATTTATGGACACTCATTCCTGGTGCGGCACCACTAGCCTGTGCGCTCTCCTTCAACCACGGTCAGAGCGATCTGTTGTTCGTTCGCGGAATCTACTCTTCGCCTCTCCAGTTTAATCCTCCAAGGCCGACAACGGTTACGATACGGAGTGGTCCAGCAGAGCGGCGCAAACTGACAACGGGCACGACGGTCGTGAGGTTCTGGCGAAAAAGAAAGCCCGCGAGTTCCACGGGCTTTATACCATCGTCGAGCAAACCGGATCCTCGCTGTCTACTGAGCGGCTGTATCGATCTCGGCATAGATGAGTATCTGGGTGCCGCTGTCGAGCCTCACTTCTTTTCCGGTCGAGGTAATCACGGATTTACTGAGTTCCACTCCCTTCATTCCCAGGGCGCCCTGCGACTCAGCGGTCATCGTCTGCGGACCCTTCAGATTCACCCCCCTCACCTCGGTTCCTTCAACACCGGGCGTCGTTGAGGCTCCGGTAGGGACGGATCCTTCATTGCGAACGCCGGGACCGGTGGCCGGCATCACGTGGGAGCCGCTGCCCCCAAGCGAAGGCGGACCGGCTGTAGTGGTCGGGCCATTTTTCAGGCTCGGGGCGATCGCTTGCAGCGTTCCTTTCATCGCGATCTCTTTTCCCTTCGACAACTCAATCTTGTCAAAGGTAATCCCGAGAGTGGAATCGGGGCTGCCTTTGGAGCGTGCACTGGCCTGCGTCACATGTCCGATGACGTTGCTTCCACTGGGAATCAACAGCCCACTCTTCGTGTGGAGGGGCATGGTCGTCTGGCAGACCACTACGTCGCCCTCCTTCAGCTTCTTGGAGTCGATCGATTTAACCAGGACAGCGGGAAAGGGCCCCTTGATGTCGGGGGAGGATGCCGTCGAGTTGTCTTGCATGGATGCGAGGAGAGCTGCGGAATGGACGTGCGCGGAGCGGTTGAAGCTTTGGGCAGAAACCAACGATATGAGCAAAAGTGCGAACAAGCCGCATTGCAGCAGAAATTTCATTCGAGCCTCCCAAGCACCGTAGATGGTCATTCCATTGTTACCGGTCTGGAACGCTGGAATTCTCCCTCAGCTCCTGGACAATTACAAGCAGGACGTACGCTCTACGACATAATCGACGCAGGAATCTATAAGCGCTTCGAAAGTTCACTCCGGTTCCAGCTCATGTCGCTCTGGAGGGCTGTTGCTCTGCTGCGCCTCACGTTCAGATACGTCCTGGTATGGTGGCCAGCTTTCGGCCAGCTGTCCCGAAGGATGTCGGAAGGTTGCGGGACATCAGATCCTGGCTTGGCGCCCGTTTCCAGCCTTTGGTCAGTTCGTCACTGGGAAGGTCCCAGGTGAGACCCGAAGCGGAAGGTGATTCCGCCAGAATATCGGAAGGTATTGTTGTTCGTTCCGTAGTAGACGATGTTGTCGTTCTCAAACTTAAGAGCAGGATCACGAAGCAGGAGATAGTCAACTTCGACCGGCCTGATCGAGATGCCGCGTGACAAAGCTATGTCCAGGCCTCCGCCTACGGCCATCGCGAACTTGTGGTAAGAGGAAGTGGTGGGAAAGTCGAGCTTACAGTTGCATCCTGATGGGTCCAATAAATTGCTCGCCAGATGAGGATTATGGATGCCGGCAAGCGTCTCTACGAAGGGTGCATATCGGCGGTGGCGATAAACAAGGTGCGGGCCGAAGAGATAGGTGTACGAACTGAGTGAGGCTTTTTCGTAGACACACCCATCCGGAAAACAGGCAAGCGGCACCTTTTGCGAACCATAGGATCCAGAAAAGTCGGCCGTCAGCCCAAGCCAGCGATTGACGAAAACCGTAGATGAGCTATTCCAGCCATTCAAAGTGTAGTTGTTGGGAGTGGGAAAGCTATTGCGAGAGGAGAATGAATAGCCACCAAAGGCTTCGAATCGCTGCGCGTCTTGCGCCACTGAGGGAAGCAGCAGGCTCATGACAACAAACAGCAGGCAAGCACAGCCAAGCAGTTTCTTGTTCATCGAAACGGTCGCTCCTTCGGTTTTCTTCCGGAGTCAGTCTACAACGGGCCGATGGAAAACATCGCCGACTATAGCAGAAGGTTATCGGTAATGCTTCATTTCAGGAAAACTTCGCAATATGCACGATGGCACTGGAAGTGACAGACAATCTAACCAGATATTCCGCAACGATGGACACTCGGCAAAGCGTTTCTGATGATGCCGCTAATGCGATGGGCGAGTTTGCTGAGTCGCGAGCGCACCGGTCGCAAACTTCTCTTCATTCTTTTGCTGTAGCAACTCGAAATAGCCGCTGAGCTTGGACAGCCTGCCCCTCTCTCTTGGAGTTAGCAGCAGCATTTTATCCAGCATGTTAAGGAGAGCCGGGCTGGCGTCAATTCTGCGTCCGCTTGCCTTGATTCCATCCGCCAATGCCTTCTGATCACGGTTGGTAGGATGCCAGCCTTGGAGGCACTCCAGCAGCACGATCCCCAGCGAGAAGATGTCGGAGGAGCAATACAGCCGCTCTCCCCTGGCCTGCTCAGGCGACAAGTACCCTGGCGTTCCCCAGGGCCGCACCTGCACCGGCGAAAAGCGATCAACAGGTGTAAGCGGCCGGGATGCTCGCTCTTCCTCAACAAACCGGAGAATGCCGAGGTCGATAAGCACCGCCCCGCCTGATTCTCGCAGCATGATGTTTCCGGGCTTGATGTCGCCATGAACAATGCGCTCCGACCACAGCGCGGAAATGGCAGCCGAGACGTCCCGCCCGATGGGCAGCACTTCGGACTCCGACAAGCGTCCGCCATTCTTCAGTCGCTGCTTGAGCGATTGCCCTTCGATGAATTCGTAGGCGATGTACAACATTTTTCGGCCGGCTACATAGCAATAGCCATGTTCCAGCAGGCGCGCCAGGTTAGGATGCGACAGCTTCTCCATCGCGGTGACTTCGCGCTGGACGCGAAGAGCCTGCGAGGGATCCAGGTACAGCTTCAGGGCCACGGAATCGTCTGTCGTAGTACCGTCGCGCAGCGAAGTTCGGGTAGCGCGGAAAACCGTGCCCTGACCACCAGTGGCGATGTTCTCGCCAATGCTATAACGCTGGTCCAGGGCAGCTTCGATCTCTGCGGACACAAATGTCGGTGAAGTCACGATATATAAGAAACCTACACCCGCTATCGCAGAATGAGAAGCCGCTTGTTTTCCAGTTAGAGAACCCGGTGCCTTCCGGTGCACCTCCATTTTAGGGGACCCTCGGCACCACTCATTTGCGATCTGAGGCGAGTAAGAACGACGCCTGTCGGTTATGCTACCCTGCCCGTATCCCGACTGGAGATGGCATGGCCGAGAACAAAACGAAAGCAACCGACGCGAGTGTCGAAGGCTTCATTCAATCTCTGCCTGAAGAGCGCCAGGCCGACGTCAAGGCGCTGGTGAAACTTATGCGGTCGGTCTTACGAGAGCGGCCGAAGATGTGGGGACCGTCGATCATCGGGGTCGGCAGCTATCACTACCGCTATGAGAGCGGACGCGAGGGTGACATGGCGCTGCTGTGCTTCTCGCCGCGCAAGTCCGGCAACGTCGTTTACGTCACCCAGCCGGAGAAGGCCCAGCTCGACAAGCTCGGGAAACACAAGCTCAGCGGAGGATGCCTGCACATCAAGAAGCTGTCGGATATTGACCCAGCGGTACTGAAGACGATTATGGCCGACTCCTACGCGAAGAACCGCGCACGGCATTCGAAGTAAATACAGGCGACATGATCGCCTGCCTATTCACAATAATTAAGGACCGATCATGGCTTCCCTTTCCGACGCTTCCGTACAGGAGATGTTGTCCGGACGGTATATCGCCTCGCTTGCCACCGAAAACCAAGACGGCAGCATTCACATGGTTGCGGTGTGGTACTGGTCTGACGGCAACGACGTTTACATCGCGACAGCCGGCAATAGCCGCAAAGCGAAAAACCTCCAACGAAATTCACGAGCTTCGCTGATGATCGACTCACGGGACCCGGCGGCCCAAAAAGGCATCACCATCGCAGGTACCGCGACCCTGTTGACCGGCGCGGCCTCGAGCGATTGGAACGCTAAGGTTCACCGGAAGTATCTGAGTGCGTCTGCGCTGAACGATCCAAAGGTTGGACCTGTCTTCGCAGGATGGGACGACGTCACGATCCACATCGTCCCCACTTCGGTTTTCGCATGGGATTTGCGTGAAGCGGATCGGCAGGTTTTCGGCAACAGCCCTGCGTGACAATCCCGGATATTTGCTACCGGTGGAAGGCGGACGATAGAGTCAGTTGCGTCGCAGCTGTTGTCGGGAATGGTCAAGCAAATTGGGCGATGGCTGCGAAGTTCAACCGGACAGGGTCCTTCGCAGTGTCGAACTATAAGATAATTCTCCAAGAATCTAAGGAGCCTCTCATGGCTGATAAGTTGACCTGGGACGATGCCGAGAAGATTGGAGTGCTGCTGGCTAGAAAGCATCCTGAACTTTCTCCGCTCTCGACCGATTCAGAGGAGCTGCGTCGGCGGGTAACAGATTTGGCGGAGTTCCAAGATGATTCGCAGACTTGCGACGAGAATCAATTGGAAGCGATTCGAACCGCCTGGAACGAGGAGTTTCTTGATCGCACGCAATAGTGCCGTCTCCACCGTGTTGCAGAGGGGCAAGTCATTCGGCAGCGGTAGCGGTCATTGCAGCAAGCCCGATCCGGCGCAATAAGTCCTGGAAACCTGGGTGGCCGCGCAGGTCGTCCATGCTGGGATCCAGATGAAGATAGATGAGCCAATGGGAATGCTCTTCGTAGCATTTCTGCAAGTATTCCAGCGCGCGTTCCTGTTCTCCCAAGCCAACATGGATTCCGGCAAAGAAATAAGGCGCGACATATTTCTGTTTTGCTAGCGCTGTCAACTCGTCGAGAATTTGACGGGCTTCATCCGCCCTGCCCGCCGCGCCGAGAGTATGCGCCAAGGCCGCGCGCATCAGAGGACTGCCGCCTGACAACTGCACTCCCTTCTCGCCCTCACTAATGGCCAATTCGTAGCGACCGGTTTTTCTGAGCAACAGTCCGAGAATCCAGTAGGTGACGGGATAGTTCGAGTCCAGGTCGACGGTTCGCCGGAGTTGTTCGATGGCTTCGTCGTATCTCCGGGCGTAGTAGAGGGCCCATCCGACGGCGACACTGATGATGAGCGACAGCGGGTCGAGGTCCTGACTCTTCTTAATCCTGACCATCGCTTCTTCGTGCCGACCCATGGTCATCGCGTACTCGGCATACCAGTGGTTGGCCGTGGGATAGGTCGGGTTCAGCTCAAGGCTGCGCCTGAATTCCGTCTGGGCATTCTCCCATTGCCACCCGTCAAGCCACAGCAACGCAGCCAAAGGCGTATGGGCCTCGGCAAGATCGGGATCCCGTTGCAGAGCGGCCTTGGCTGCCGCCTTGCCTTTCGGGAAGGCGTCCTTCGGCGGCAGATAGCTGTTCCATCCCAGCAGCACATAGCAATCAGCTAAGCCAGCATAGGCCAAGGCATAGGTGGGATCGCTCTCGACTGCCTGCTGAAAGTATTCGATCGCTTTATAGAAACCCTCTTCCGTCCAGCGGTTCCAGTGATGCCGGCCCTTCAGGTACAGCCGGTACGCTTCGGCATCCTGCGTGTGATGTTTTGTGAGTTGCTTCTTCTCGGCGCGAGTTAGCCGCAACCGCAGCTTCCCCGATATCTCGCTGGAGATTTCATCCTGAACCACGAAGATGTCGCCAGGCTTGCGGTCATATTGTGCGCCCCACAGTTGAGAGCCCGTCGCTACATCGACCAGTTCGGTGCCGATACGCAGTGAGCCACCGCTCTGCATGATTCGTCCGGTGAGCACCGCACGAACGCCAAGTTCGCGACCTATGGCCTGAGGATCGATGTCGCGGGCTTTAAATCTGGAGACGGTGCTCTGCGCCATCACTCGCAACTTGGGCAGTGTCGCAAGAGTATTAATGAGCGTTCCGGTAATTCCGTCGCTGAGATATTCGTGTTCTGGATCGCCGCCAGCGTTTCCGAACGGCAAGACTGCCAGCGAATCAATGACCTTGGAGACTCGCTGCGGTCGCGAGGCAGAACTTCGCGCGGCAGAATTCCGGAATCCTCCCGTAACCATAGGCGACAGACGACCCGTCTCTGTCTCTGACGTGCGGACAGGCCCCGTCCCTGCCACCGCCGCCCGCGCGCCTGACTCAGTGTCATGCTTGAGCAGCTTCAGTTCGGCGCGCATCTCGGCCGCGTGCTGGTATCGCAGGTCCTTGTCCTTCGCCAATGCTTTGCGGATCACCTCTTGCAGCGACGGAGGGATCTCGGGATTCAATTGCGTGGGAGCCACGGGATCGCGGTTGAGGATGGCTTCGGTGATGACGCCGGAACTGGGTCCTTGAAAGGGTAGTTTGCCCGTTGCCATCTGGTAGAGAACGATGCCGAACGAGAATAGATCGGTGCGGCCGTCCAGTTCCTCGGCCCTGACTTGCTCGGGAGACATATAGGCTGCCGTTCCCAGGGCTATCCCTGGGACCGTGAGTTGTGCTTCGGCGTCATCATTGGCAGCGAGCGAGAACTTTGCCACTCCGAAATCCAGAATCTTGGCGTGGCCGCGGTTGGTGACAAAAATATTTGTGGGCTTGATGTCGCGGTGGACGATGCCCTTAGAGTGCGAAGCGTCCAGAGCATCGGCGATCTCGATACCCAGATCAAGCATCGTGTCCAGCTCCATGGGCTTACCGCTGATCCGGTGGCGGAGCGTCTCGCCTTCCAGCAACTCCATGGCGATGAAGGTTCGCCCCTCGGCCTCGTCAATCTCATAAATGGTGCAGATGTTCGGATGGTTCAGCGCCGAAGCAGCCTTGGCTTCGCGCTGAAAACGGCTGATTGCCAACGAGCCTTTGGCCACATTGTCGGGCAGGAACTTGAGCGCAACAAAGCGTCCGAGCTTCACATCCTCGGCCTTGTAGACGACGCCCATCGCGCCGGCGCCGAGGTCTTCGACGATGTGATAGTGCGAGATGGTTTGCCCGACCATTGGCGCGAATCTTACTTCCGGGAAACGGCCGAGTCAATGAAGGCCAGCAGTTTGCGGCGATTAATAAACGATCTGTACACTCTTGAAAATGGCTTTGACGCTAACCCCCGGAAAACTGATTGTTGCTTCGGCCTATCCTGATCCGCCGTTTGAGTTGGCAGACGGTACGGAGAACGGCTTCGATATCGACCTGATGCGCGCCATCTGCGCAGAGCTTGGACTTACGCTCGAGCGGACGCGGTATCTCGGCGATAACTTTGATGGGATCTTCGAAGGCCTGGTAAGGCATACCTGCGACGCCGTGATCTCGGGCACGACCATCACGCCGGGACGATCGGCGATCGTGCTGTTTTCGCAGCCGTACCTCGAATTCAATCAGGGAGTGGCAGTGAATCGCCGGGTGACGCCAAAGGTGGAATCGGATGCCGACCTGCATGGCCTGACCGCCGGCATTCAGGTGGGCAACACCTCCGACTTCGTTGCCAAGCGATGGATGGCCGACGGCACGATCGCGAAGATTCAGTACTACCCGTATCATGGCATCGTGCAGGCGCTCGACGATCTTCAGGCGGGCCGCATTGGCCTCATGATCAAGCTCTTTCCGGTGATGTCTTGGCTGGCGAAAGATCGTCCGGAACTCGCGGTGGTGATGCAGGTTCCCACCTATGAAAAGCTGGGAATCGCGTTTCACCGCGAGAATACTGAACTGTGCAATGCCGTCAACGGGGTGCTTGCGAAGATGCAAGCGAACGGTGAAATTACGCGCTTGCAGGGACGCTGGTTTCCCGCAACCGTCACCACGTGAGGTCGATTGATGCTGCATGCATTCAAGCTCTTTACAGGCCCGGATAAGGCGTCGCACTTCATGGAAGGCTCGGTTGCCGAGAACGATCGCAGCGAGGTTGTGGCGATCCATTTTAAGGAATCGCCGCCGCACTCGTTGTTGGATTGGCACGATGCCCCGGAGGCGCAATACGTCATTACCCTGGCGGGGACGCTGGAGTTCACGACTCGCGACGGAGAGAAATTTGTCGTGCGTCCCGGTGATGTACTGGTGGCCGAGGATAACGTGGGCTCCGGACACAAGTGGCGGCTGATCGACGATCAACCCTGGCGTCGGGCATACGTGGTGCTCAAACCCGGCGCTCGCGATTCCTTTGTGCCGAAGGCGTGATGCGGTGCTCCCTTCCAGGATGTCGCCGATAACTTCTTCGCCATCTACTGAGCTGGCCGGGAGCGGCGCCACAGGAGCCGAACCCGACGGGGTGCTTTCGGCTTGGAGGCGCAGTCAGCTGTCGAGGCTTGCTGTATTACCCCACTACTTCGCAGAGACTGGCGTTCTGAACTATATGTCGGTCACGATCGAGTACAAAGTCGATGAGGGCGATAATGCGACCCCCAAAGCGTGGGAGTAGAAGTCGACCATCCGGCGAAGGCTAAGTCCGCCTAAGCATCGTCTCCGAAAACAATCCCCGTGCGCAACCGGGGCCTTGCCCACAAGTGTGGCATCCTACTTATGCGCTGTCTCTTTCCGATATTCGGAGGACAGTGTGCCCTTGCTGGTCGCGATCGGCAACAACGTTGGGTAGAACTGGACGAAAGTCGTGTCGACGGCTCCGTGGGCCTGATGGCACGAGTAGCAGGGGGCGCTCGTCGGAATCATCTTCGCGGTTTTGCTGTCGTCGAAACTGAAGAACGCCCATCCTCCCTGGAAGCGCGCCTTGTCTTTCACGTGGACCTCGCGGCCTATAAGATCGCCCTGGTAGTTCCCTTTCTGGTTGATCGAACCCTTATCTTGCGCACCACGAACTTCCACTACCATCACTGTCTTCTCGGGCCAGGTTCCGGTTTCGACGAATGTTTTGTAGGCTTCACGATTGACGAAGACGTTGTCGAACATGTGGTGGCCCATCTGCATCGCCGGGTTATAGGACATGTCGAAGCCCGTCGAGAGATAGACCCACTGGCGATAGTCTTCCGGCAACTCCATCTGCGTATCAGCGGTGTAGTGCGGAACTTCCTTCGAACTTGGCGCATCCTGCAGCGAGGGAAAGAACGGGAGCAACAGGCTGGTGACCAGCAATAATGTGTTGAAAGTCGTAAACATGTCGGGGAGTATGTCACCGAAGATTGCGGCGGGCCAGACCGGTGGCTGCAGGATTCCGTCGATTCGCTGCATTCCCGCACGCGTAATGGCTGCATAGAATTAGGATCGTGGAGATGGCGACTACCAGCGCGGGACGAAGAGCGATTGAATGGGGATGGATCGCAGCGATCTGGTCTGCCTTTGGTCTGATCGACGCGATGGAGACGGTCTTCGTGATGCAGGCCGAGGGCATGCATCATGCGTGGATAAAACTTTTCCTGACCTCGGTGTTTTCCTGGCTGCCATGGGCGCTGGCAACGCCTTTGATCATGCGGCTCGGCGACAGGTTTCCGCCGGTCCGATCGCGTCAGTTATCGACATGGACAGTACACGTCGCGGCTTGCGCCGCGGTCGGGTTGACAGCGGCGGCGTGGGTCACGCTGCTGAATAACACCTTTAATCCTTATGCGAACCCCGTTCCTTCAAACGAATTTCTAGGGCCTTGGCTGCACAAGTTTTACAGCGCCATTCTCACATGGATGGTGTTGTATTCGGCCGTCGTGATTGTCAGCTACGTGCTGGAATCGCGCGCGCGTCTGGCAGCGCAGCAGACGGAGACGGCACGACTGAACGAATTGCTCTCCAAGGCGCAACTCCACGCACTACGCCAGCAGATCGAGCCACACTTTCTCTTTAACACGCTGAATGCCGTGGCCGGACTGATTCGCGAGCAGAGGAACGACGATGCCGTAAGCATGATCGCCGAACTGAGCGAATACTTACGGCACGTATTGCACGAGTCGGCGCGCCAGCAGATTAGCCTCGGCGAGGAGTTGGATTTCACGCAAAAGTTCCTGAACATCCAGAAGCTGCGTTTTGCAGATCGCTTGCAGGTGAATGTGAATGTTCCCGGTGAGTTGTATTCGGCGCAGGTACCAAGCCTCATTCTTCAACCTATCGTGGAGAACGCGATCAAGCACGGCATATCGAGACGGGTTCAAGGAGGCACGGTTAACATTGGCGCCGCGCGTAACAACGGTATGTTGACAGTCAACGTGTACAACGACGGTCCGGCCGTAATTGAGACGAGCGTCCCGGGAGTCGGGCTTGCGAATGTACGCACGCGGCTCGAGAGCCTGTATGGCGAGGCCTTCATGCTGCGAATCGACAACCGGGCTCCTTCGGGAGTCGAAGTTTGCCTTTCTGTGCCCTTCAAGGAGTAGCGGGTGACGGCAGCCGTCCCTCAACAAAAGATTCGCACTGTCATCGTGGACGACGAGCCGCTGGCCCGTGCGAATGTTGCGGTGCTGCTGCGGCGCGATCCAGAAATAGAGTTGGTTGGCGAATGCGGTTCGGGCGAAGAAGCGCTGAAGGCGATCCGCAAACAGCGGCCGGAACTGGTCTTCCTCGACGTGCAGATGCCAGAGTGCAATGGCTTCGACGTGCTCGAGCTTTTAGGAAGCGACCTGCCGCCGGCGATTATCTTTAGTTACTGCCTACGATCAATACGCCCTTCGCGCCTTTGAAGCAGGAGCGCTCGACTATCTGCTGAAGCCTTTCAACGACAGCCGGTTCGAGCGCGCACTAGAACGGGCAAAACAGAAGATTGTCGCCAGCAAAATCCAACCTTCGAGGATGGACCGCGTAGCGATCCATAGCGCCGGTGAGGTGATATTCGTCGATGTGCCTATGATCGACTGGGTTGAAGCGGCTGACTATTATGCGGCTCTGCACGTCGGAACGCGGACACATCTGTTGCGGCGCAGCCTGTCGGACCTGGAGCAGGATCTGGACCCGGCAATGTTCTGCCGCATCCATCGCTCGACGATCGTCAACCTGCAGCGCATCCAGGGCCTGAAGCTCGGCGAAGATGGAGAATACACCGTACAGTTGGAAGGTGGGACGATTGTGCGGTTGAGCCGGCGCTATCGAAGGGAATTACGGCGTCGTCTAAGGATTAAGGGATTCGACTAGCTGCCACACCCCACGCACGAGCACCCGACAAACAAGTGCTCAACTCATTACTATAATTGTCACATAACGAGCGGAGGGCATCCAGTTGCGCATTCTCACCAGCATCAACCACCAGCCGACTTTTTCTCTTGTTGGTAGTAGCACCCTGGCATAGTGCGAACCACGTCGAGAGTTCCAGTCAGCCTCGAGAGATCGCGCCGTTGCTAAGTCATTCCCCAACTATATCTCGTCCCAGCAACTCGACCCTGCTCTGGATACGCTGCTGAATGGCGGACCGAAGTAATAGCGCCTGCATGCGAAACTACCCGCCACTAGTCTGCCGATCAATCAACCGGGCTATCGCGCAGAAGTGCTGCAAGCGGGCTAAGTGCTGTTCGTAATTGCTCTGCGTCAATATATTCGGTGAATTAATCCAGAATGTCTTGACTTCGTTTCCCGACGGTGCCTAAATAGGCACACTGTTTACTGTCGTCCTCCGAAAACTATCGCTCCCGGGGCCGATTCATTGGCGACTTTCGTCGTCATTTTTCGCTTCTATCCAAGGGGGCAGAATGCACTCCCGACCCAAAGCACCGACTTCCATGACATACATCCGGGGCACGCTGGGTCCACTGGAGCGCCAGGTGATGGAGATTCTGTGGCGCAAAAAAGAATGCAGTGTGCGCGACGTCCTTGACCGCCTGCATGAGCCGAAGGCTTACACCACGATCATGACTACCCTCAGCCGGCTGTTTACCCGCGGGCTGGCAACGCGCACATGGGTCGATCGCAAATTTGTCTACTCCGCGCGCGTCAACCACGTTGAGCTCGACTATATTCTGGCGCAGCGGGTTCTCTCGTATTTACTCGAGATCCAGATGAATTCGGAAGCTCCCGAACTGGTTTCGTTATACATCCTGAAGAACCTCTTCCAGCACGATCCCAAGCTGTTTGACGCAGTCGTGCGAGTCGTGAAATCGAGGAAGTCGGAGCACCTCACTCGCCTGTCGCAACTGAAGAACGCCATCCGTCGTGCGACCAACAACTAAAGACATCTCGCTGTCGCCCGCAGCACACATTCGATAAAGTAATCAGGCAGGCAGCCGCTTTTTATTTCCATGCGTTCGGCGCGCCCTGCGATGAAGACGAACGCGGGAAATGTCTGCAGCTGTTGCCGCGTAGTCTGGCTTGCAGAAGCTGTACAACATTCCAAGGAGGCCAAAGTGCTGACAGCGGCCGCAGTCTTCATTCTCCAGGAAGTTCGCGATGACGTAATCCCGGTCGAGGTGCTCGTCCTGGGCGCGACCATGCTGCTCATCATCACTATCATTCACGGCGCCGGCCTGGACCGCATCGTGGCGTTGTATCAGCATCGGGCCGAGTTGCTGCGGAAGAAGAAACGTCATCCGCGGATGGCCACGCTCGTCTTCGCCAACGCAATTCTGCTCATGCTGTTTCTGCACCTTACCGAGATCACGATCTGGGGCGTGGTGCTTCACAAGATCAGGCTGATTCCAAATTCCCGCGACGCAATCTACTTCGCAGCGAATACCTATACAACGCTCGGCATGGGCCCAATGTCGCTGCCGCATCAGTGGCGCGAGCTGAGCCCGATGATCGCTATTGCCGGCCTGTTCACCTTCGCCTGGACCACCAGTGAGATGTTCAACCTGGTTGGATATAACCGGGACCTGATAGCGCAGCTGGCGTCGGTTCGAGGCAAGAAGACGCACGGCTTTCGCCCACCGGAGGAGAAAGCAAAAGCGGCTCAGGATGCGGAATAGTTGGATTGCTCCGGAAGCCGCACTTCTCTGGTATCCTGCGGGCAACTATGCATACTCTACGGTGCAGTCATAGCTGTGCCTTCATTGCTTTCGTTTTGTTAACGTCGCTTTCCCTCTGCGCCCAGAAACCGCAAATCCTGCCGCCACGTACTCCGCAGAAGACCGAGACTACGCCCGTAAACACACCGCCAACGTCGCCTCAACTTAGTGCCCAAGACCTAGAAGCTTTCCTGGATGGATTCATCCCCATCGAACTGCAGCGCGATGATATCGCCGGCGCAGTGGTGATGGTGGTCAAGGATGGTCAAGTGCTGTTCGCGAAGGGCTACGGCTACTCCGACGTGAAGAGCCGCAAGCCAGTCACCGTGGACGCAACACTGTTTCGTCCGGGATCGATCTCCAAGACCTTCACCTGGACCGCGGTCATGCAACTGGAGGAGCAGGGGAAGATCGACCTGAACCGCGACATCAACGATTATCTCGACTTCAGGATTCCCGCAAAGTTTGGCAAGCCCATCACCATGAAAGACCTGATGACGCACACGCCGGGCTTTGAGGAGACGCTGAAGGACCTGTTCGTTGCCAAGGCCTCCGATATGCGTCCGCTGCAGGACTACATCGTGCATCACCGTCCGGCAGAGATCTTCCCTCCCGGCTCGACGCCTGCGTATTCCAACTATGGCGCGACCCTGGCTGGCTACATCGTGCAGCGCGTCTCGGGCATGCCGTTCGATGACTATGTCGAGAAGAACATTCTGCAGCCGCTGGGGATGAAGCACTCGACGTTCCGCCAGCCGCTGCCCAACGATCTGAAGCCGCTGATGTCTCAGGGATACAACCTGGCGTCGCAGCCGCCGAAGGATTTCGAGTTCGTGCAGGCGTGGCCGGCGGGAAGCATGTCGGTGACGGCTGACGACATGTCGCACTGGATGATCGCGCATCTCCAGAACGGCAGCTACAACGGCCAGCAGATCCTGAAGCCTGCGACGGCGCAGCTCATGCATTCGCGCGCCTTCGGCCTTGTGCCCGAGCTGAATGGCATGGCCCTCGGCTTCTACGAGGAGTCGCGCAACGGGCATCGCATCATCGGGCATGGCGGCGACACGCAATGGTTTCACAGCGACATGCATCTGATGCTGGACGACCACATCGGCTTCTTCATCTCCTACAACAGCCTGGGCAAGCCGGGCTTCTCCGGACGCAGCGCCGTCTGGCATGGCTTCCTCGATCGCTACTTCCCCTACACGCCGCCTGCGGCGCCAGCCGTTGCCAGTGCTGCACAGGACATGAAGTCGGTCACCGGCAAGTACTGGCTAAGCCGTCGCTCGGAGACCAATATTGCAGCCGTTACGGCGGCACTGGATCAACTCGACGTGACGCAGAATTCGGATGCCACGATCAGCATCAACGCGGTGAAGGATTACGCCGGGAATCCGAAGCACCTGAAAGAAATCGCGCCGATGATGTTCCGCGAGGTGAACGGCCAGAGCCGGATCGCATTCATCAAGGACTACGCCGGACAACAGATTGCCGTGACTGACTTGCCGATCTTTGTCGCGCAGCCGGTACCGGTGCTGAAGGGACAGATTCTGAATCTCGGCGCGATCATCTTTGCGGTCATCCTTTTCGCTCTGACGCTGCTCTTCTGGCCGTTGAACGCCATGCTGCGCTCGCACTATGGGTATCGAGCCGAGCTGAGTCCGCATTATCGCAAGCTGCGGCGCTGGATGCGCTGGGTATGCGTCTTCGACCTGACTTTTGTTATTTGCTTCGGACTGTGGCTGGTGTCGGTGAACGACGATATCGCGCTGCTCAGCACTTCGTTCGACACCAAACTGCGCATGATGCAGCTGATTGGGCTGCTGGGTGTGCTTGGAACGCTGGTGGGAATCAACTACTGCTTGCGATCATGGAGCGATCCCGGACTGTGGTTCTGGACGAAAGTTTGGAATACGCTGCTGATGCTGGCCTGCTTCGCGTATACGTTCTTCCTGCTGAACTGGCACATGCTGAATTTCAGGCTGAATTACTGAAGGCGGCAGTTGGCACTGGGCACTTGGCATTGGTACTTAGCAAGCAGCATTCAGTGAATCGAGTCGTACGGGCTCGAGGAGATGCAGAGGTACGCTCCTCAGTCCCCTTCCCAACCTACGCTCTTCTCTGTGCCTCGGTGTCTCTGTGGTGAACCGCCTACGGCGCAACGATGGTGTTCGTCACCGGCTGGATGAGTTGCTCGGGATTGGCGTTAGCGATCGCGTTGGCCTGGGCGATCCGAATCTGGTCTTTGAAGTTGTCGGCCATCTCGGGGTTTAAGCGAACTTCGGTGGGCTTCTTCGCGATGCTCATCTGGTCGATCTTGTCCTGCAAACGCAGCAATGCATAAAAAAGGTTTTCCGGCCGCGGCGGGCAGCCCACGACGTACACGTCGACGGGGACAATGCGATCGACTCCTTGCAACACAGAGTACGTGTTAAACGGTCCGCCAACCGAAGCGCACGCGCCCATGGCGATCGTCCATTTTGGGTCGGGCATCTGATCGTAGATCCGCTGAACGACCGGCGCCATCTTCAGGCTGACGGTACCGGCCACGATCATAAGGTCACTCTGGCGCGGACTGGGGCGAAAGACCTCGGAGCCGAAGCGCGCAATATCGAAGCGCGAGGTCGAGGCAGCGATCATCTCGATGGCGCAGCACGCCAGGCCGAAGGTCATGGGCCAAATCGCTGACTTGCGTGCCCAATTAAAGACGTAGTCGACCGTGGTTACCAGGAAGTTTTTCTCAAACCGGTTATCAATCCAACCCATGTATTGCCTTCTCTCGATCCCGGCGGCCAAATTGGCCGGCTCTTGGCGGGATACAGGATTGCCGAAGCTCTGGGTCCCGAGGCCGCTTCCGACCTTTCATCTTCCCGCAAGCGTGTACCAGAGGGCTGTGACGCGGGTCACATATGCAAAAGTTATGGATGAAGCAGTTACCGCCGAACTGTGGTGGAAAACCTATTAAAAAATTTGCCTCGAGCTTCACGTCAGGCAACCTTTTTGCATCCAAGTTAAGCAGGAGAGTTCCAGATTCATTGCGGTCGCCACTTCGGTGTTTTCTTAATAGCCGAAATTGACAGTCCATAATAACGTCGGCTAGGATACGCCCTTGTGTCGAAGCTCAATTGGGCAGCCAACTTACTGCTGTGGGGCAGGAAGCCGGTTGAAGGGGGGAGCTTCGGTCGGTTCCGCACTCTCTAGTAATCAAGAAGATCATTCATGGAAAGAGTTCCAACCGTTTCAGGAACGGCGAATCTGCTCGACATCCTTGACCGGGTGTTGGACAAGGGTCTGGTCATTGCCGGCGACATCCGGGTGTCTCTGGCCAACGTGGAGTTGCTGACCATTCGGATCCGCCTTTTGGTGTGCTCCGTGGATAAGGCTGAGGAGATCGGACTCAATTGGTGGAAGTACGATCCCAACCTCACCCATCAGGCGCAGTTGCCGGAGGTGCCGCGTACGCGACTGCCGCGTGCGGGACCCGAGGCGGAGTTGCGGGCAGCTCGTGTGCCGACAAAGACGGTAAAGACAGTAAAAAAGGCTTCCAGGAAAAAGTAGGTAGCCCAGGAACGAAGATCGGCAGGAGGATCTGCAATGGCGGTTGAGCGAGTATCTGGCGGTTCGAGTCTGATCGATGTACTGGATCGGGTCTTGGACAAAGGCATCGTGATCGACGCCTGGGTGCGCATTTCCCTGGTAGGCATCGATTTGATCACGGTAGAAGCGCGAATTGTTGTGGCTTCCATCGACACCTACTTGAAATACGCTGACGCGGTCGGACTCACCGGACTGGTTTCGCGTCCTCAGCTCGGCCCGGGCGAGGAAGAAGAGATCACCACGGTGGAAACAACCAGGCGCCCGGTACGTAAGCGGCGCTCTGCAGCTCGTATCTAGGTAGTTCATTGCCGAGAGAGGTTGCAGTGGCTTCGCCACAGATGCGTGTGCATTCCGAATCCCCCGAGCAGCAAGGCAAGGGTCGTCGTTCCGCTCTGCGCCTGCTCGGGATCGAACGCACCGAGGAGATCTACCCCGTCCTGCTGGAGGAGATCGTTGCCCTCGGGCATCCGCGTGCCCTGATTGCGAAAGTCAACTTCGAGACCTCGGAAATTGCTCCGGTCGCTTCCCTCAACTGCTCCAAGGCTTTTCTTCAGCGCTTTCACACCTCCCTGTTCTCACTGGAGAACCCGACCGCTCACGTGCTGCAAACACTGGAGCCGGAGATCCTTCCCAGTGGCGGGCGAAAGCCGGTCGACTTCTACTATCAGCCGATGATCTATCGCAATCGCACGGCGTGCTGGGAGGCGGAGCGCTCCCGCTCGGGACGTTGCATTGCGGTCGAAAACTTCCACTCCCGACTCAAGCTTCAATTGCAGGAGCAGGTGTGCAGCATCTGCAAGATGCGCGCCTACGCCGCCATGGCGGTGGTGGAAATCAAGCGCAATGCGCGCCCCAGTGAAATAGCGGAGCTTCGTGCGCTGATCGAGCTTGCAAACCGTTACCTGTCGCGGCTGTTCAAGGTCGAGCACTATCAGAACCTGATGCTGGACATGGAGACCACCATCACCCAGATGCAGACGGTGATGGAGAGCATGACCGACCCGGTGATCCTCACCGACCCGCAGCATCGCGTTATCACGCAGAACAAGGCTGCAGGACGATATTTCCGCCTGCCCGATGATGTCAGCGAAGGCCGCGTGCGAGCCGTGGAGTTGAATAACCTGCTCTTCTCGGCTGCGCTGTCGTCGATGGCTGTTTCCGGCAATGATTCTTCGCGCGATATGACGCTGGTGGACGCGATCGAAGGCGACGAAGTGCTGTTCGAGGCCGTGTCGGCGCCAAGCTTTGCTCCCGATGGCCGCCGCACCGGCATGGTCACCGTGCTGCGCGACGTGACCGACTTGCGGCGTGCTGACGAAGAGTTGCGCGCGAATTACGAGAAGCTGCGGCAGGCAGAAGAGGTTGTTCGTCAGGACCGCGACCGCCTGAACCTGGTCATCGAGAACGTCGGTGATCCGATCGTGGTGTGCGACCGCGATGCCAAGGTCGCGCTGCTCGATCCCCTGGCGCAGGAGTTGTTGGGAACCGAGCAGACCCGCACTGCCCTGCACATGCGCAATCAGGCGAAGCTCGACGCCTATATCACCAAGTTCACCTATTCGTTCTCCGATCGCGAAAGTTCGCCGATTCAGCTCACTCATCCGGGCACGTTACAGGAAGTGGAGTACGACGCGCGTTCCGGCAAGATCTATGACGAGCGCGGACTGGTCGCCTACACCGTTACTGTGCTGCGCGATCTCACTGCGGTTCGCCGGCTCGAGCAGCTCAAGATGGAGCGGCGCATGCTCGAGATGGAGAAGTTCGCCGCCGCCGGGCGCCTCGCCGGAACCATCGCGCACGAAGTCAACAACCCGATGGAGGCGATCAAGAACTGCATCTTTTTGCTGACCGACCAGATCAAGCCCGATGCCGCTCCGGTGTACGAAATCTTGAAAGCTGAGACGGAGCGCGTGGCGCGCATTGTCCGCCAGATGCTGGGACTGTATCGCAATACCGAGCAGGTCGGGAACTTCGACGTGAATACGGTCGTAGAAGACACGTTGATGCTCTTCTCCCGTCAATTGGACCGCTCAGGAATTCGCGTGGAACGGGAGTTGAATCAATTGCCGCCGGCTCTGGGTTCTGCCGACCAGATCCGCCAGGTGCTGTCGAACCTGGTGGTGAATGCGAAAGACAGCATGACCGGTGGCGGCACGTTGCGCGTGCGTTCACGGGTGGCGCGAAAGAACGATTTCAAGGAAGTGATTCGAATCCTGGTGGCCGATTCCGGATGCGGTATTTCCCGAAACATGCTGCACACGATGTTCGAGCCGTTCGTCACCACCAAGGGCGAACGGGGCACGGGACTGGGTCTCTGGATTGTTAAAGGTATTATTGAGAATCACGGCGGAAAGCTAAGAGTCCGCAGCCAGTTAGAGCGCGGAACAGTATTCTCTATTGAATTGCCGGCTGTGCAATAGAAGCGAGTTCTGATGAAGCGCAAGGGTCACATTCTGGTGGTCGACGACGAGCCGAACGTACTCATAACCTATCGCCTGATCCTGCAGCAGCGCGGTTATGAGGTCAGCGCAGCGGTTTCCTCGGAAGAGGCGCGGCAGATCCTCGGAGAAAAGACGATCGACCTTCTGCTATGCGATCTGTCGCTGGAGAAACAGGAGAACGGCTTCGACGTCATCGACTTTGCGCGGCAACGCGATGCCGATATGCCTGCCGTGCTGCTTACCGGATATGCAACCCCGGAAGCCAACGACCGGGCCCAGGAACTCGGCATACCGGTGCTGTTTAAACCGATCGATATCAACGAACTGCTGCAAACGATTTCCGCTTTGTTGAAGGAGAACTATGAGCAACGCGAAGCGGCCTGCTAAGTCCAAGGCAGCTACAAAAACGAAAGCCGCAAAGAAGAAGACGGTAGCGCACAAGCGCTCGGCCATTGCGATGGTTCCTGCCCCAGCAGCGGCGACAATACCGGAGCCGAAGATGGCGCCGGTTGCGGAGTTCGCACGCGGCGGCCCCGTGGCCGTTCCTGTTCCCGACGTGCGCCAGGAAGGCCGATATGTTTACGGCATCATCCAGTCGCGTGAGCCCATCAATTTCGGCCGCATGGGAATCGGCGGCTCCGGTGAGATGGTTTATGTCGTCACCCATGGCGATATCGCGGCTGTCGTCAGTCGCACCGCCGTGTTCATCTTCGATCCCACGCGCGAAAACGCGCTGGCACACGAGCACGTCATTGAGACGGTGATGAAGACGCACACTATCATCCCCATGAGCTTCGGCACAGTATTTCGCACCGATGACGACATTCGCGAAGTCCTGCGCAGTATCTATCCCTCGGTGAAGGACGTCCTGAAGCAGATGTCGGGCAAGGTTGAGTTTGGTCTGAAGGTCACTTGGGACCGCGACCAGATCGTCGAGGAGTTGCAGCGCGAACACGAAGAGATCCACCGCTTCCATCAGGAGATCACGCGCAAGCATCTGCAATCTACGTATTTCGCCCGCATGCAACTGGGCCGCATGATCGACAAGGCGCTGGAGGAGCGGTCAGTGGAGTACGTCCGCGAGATTTATGACACGCTGCGGGCGATCTGCGTGGCATCGCGCGACAACAAGCCTATCGGCGACAAGATGATTATGAACGCGGCGTTCCTGCTGGAGCGCGAGCGCGAAGCGGAGTTCGACGCCGCGGTCAATCGCGTGGCCAAGAAGTTCGGCGACCGGCTGAATTTCAAATACACGGGGCCGTGGCCGCCGTATAACTTCGTGAATATTCGACTCAAGCTGGAACCCAGCAGTGCGGGGTGAGAATTTGGTAATTCGTAGTTAGTGATTAGTAATCGGCAAACCGACCTATGCTATTTATCGACGATCTTCTGCTGTCACCTATCGCGGGATTCAAGTTTGTCCTGCGGACGCTGGCGCGCGCGGCAGAGGAGCAATATACCGACGACGCTCCGATCAAAGAGCGACTGCTGGAGCTGCAGACTTTGCTCGAAGACGGGTCTATCACGGAAGAAGAATATGTCGAGCAGGAGCGCGAGGTCCTCGTCGAGTTGCGCGAAATTCAAAAGCGGCGCATGGAGATGGCAGGCATCACTCCCGAGGAAGCCGAACGAATGGGCCGTCCAATGCTTGAAATCCCAATTCAAGTGAAGCAGGCCGGCGAAGAGTAGCCGGGGCGAACCTCTCTCGCTTCACCTCAGCTGGAACTTTGGGGAGTACTGGCCGCGCTGGCTTCGCGCGTAGTTTCCGCAGTAGGGCTTACCAGCGAGCTGACTGGCCACAAGATAGAAATGACCGTACCGCTTCTTCCCGGCTCCTGCGAGCTGCGGACAGAGATGGCTCCCTCGTGCTTGGTTACAATTCCGCGCACCACCCACAGCCCAAGACCTGTGCCTCGCTCGCCCTTGGTAGTGAAGAAGGGCTCAAAGGCCTTGGCGAGATTAGCCTTGGCGATTCCATGACCTGTATCCGCCAACGTCAAACGCACCCCGCGTTGCCGGGTGCGCCAATTGCGCGATGGCCCAAGGGAAACGATGAGACGGCCGCCCTGTGACATAGCTTCGATCGCATTCAGAAGCAGATTGTCGACCACTTGGCGAATCTCGTCAGGCAAGCCGGCGATCGAGGCCTCCGGGGCGAAGCGTGTGGTGCATTCGATGTTGGCATGCCGCATCTTGTCTCTGAATATCTGCAACGACTGCTCCACCAGCACCAGCAAATCAACCTGCTCCTGGGTTTCCACCTGGCGGTAATACGACAAGCTTTGCCGAACGATGCGAGCCACGCGTTGTAGCTCAGTGTTGGCCGTTTCGAGAAGGAAAGCAGAGCGCTCGTCCAGAGCAGGTTGCCGCTTGAGCAGGTAGAGCGCGTTAATCACCGAGGACAGTGGATTGTTGATCTCATGCGCCAGCGATGCCGCGAGCTGACCGGCGGCAGCCAGTTTCTCCATACGGCGAAGCTGCTCCTCCGAGCGCTTCATGTCACTAATGTCCACCACAGAGGCGATGAATCCCCTGACCTCGCCGCTTTCACCACGTTCAGGATTCAGGATGGCGTGCACATGGCGCAGACCGCCTGTATAAGGAATTACGCCTTCGTAGTCGACGCGTTCGCCCCGCAGGACTTGCTCCATTTGAGGATAGATCTCCTGCCAGGCGGTAGTGCCCAGAACTTCTTCCATGGAACGCCCAACAATGTCATTCAGCGGTACGCCGACCAGCTCGGCGTAAGCAGGATTAGCAGCCAGGAAGCGCAGATCGCGGCTGCAGCGCACCAGGCCTACGGCGGCGGTATCGAGAAAGTGGTGCAGGCTCGCAGTAGCGTTGCGCAAGTCCTGCTCCAGTTGTTTGCGCTCCGACACATCGCTGATCGAACCAACCCAGCCGACGACAGTTCCTGACTCCAACATCTCCGGGGTGAAAACGGCATGAATGGCGCGCGTCACGCCATTTGGATATTGAACCGTGGTGTCAAACTCTACTTTCTCGCCTTTCAGAGCTCGTTCCGCGAAGGGGCGAATGTTCTCCCAGCTCTCTTCGCCCAACACCTCTGACATGGTACTGCCGACGATCTTCTCTATTGGCCATCCCACGATTTCGGCATAAGCAGGATTGGCGGCCAGGTAACGCAGAGACCTGCTGCAACGTACTAATCCGGTGCCTGCCGTATCGAGGAATTGCCGGAGCTGCGCCGAGGTCACTCGCAGAGCTTCCTCGGCGCGTTTCGCTTCGGTGATGTCGATCGACTTGCCACCGAGCAAGCGTCTGCCTTCGGAGTCCAGCACTGGGAACTTGAGGGTGATCCAGGTGTGCTCGCCGTCGCGTTCGGAGGTTTTCTCCAGGAACTCGTGGACCTTGTTGTCCGTGAGCACAAGCAAATCATGCTCGCGATACTGGCTGGCCATCGCGGGCGGGAAAATATCGAAATCGTTCTTGCCTATAACGTCTGGGGTCAGACGATTTTTGATGACTTGGTTAGCGTACACGTAGATACCGTCTTCGGTTTTGAGGTACTCCGCACCTGGGCTGTTGTCGAGGAACGACTGGAACAGCGATTGCGCCCGCTCAAGCCTCATCCTCGATCGTCGCGTAATTTCTCCGCTCACGATGATGACAGCGCCGAAAGCCAGATACACGATGGTCGAGATGATGTGGACCACCTTGTGAGGTCCCGCAAACAAGCCCTGCGGCACCATGATCCAAAACACCACTCCGACCAATCCGAGAAGAGTGGACAGCACCGAAGGTCCCACCCCGAAATACATGGCCAGCACGGCGAGCACGGGGTAAAGAGTGATGAAGGGGGTATAACGTCCGAGATACGGCTCCAGTATCCAGCGCAGGAATATCGGCTCCACCCGTGGCGAGGAACGACACGGCATAGCGAAACGGCGCAGACTTCGAAAACTTCGTGAACTGCGTTACCTGCGTAGTCATAGTTCTGCAACCGCAGACATGGTTGATTTCGCTGAAAGACTGGTGGAGAACGCTACTGTATCCCAGAATAAAGCACTTGTAAGCTATTTTCGGATAATGCGGCGGCAGCGGGGTGGCAAGCAAGGGAGCGCAGATTTGGATCGCGTGCGGTCCGATGGTGTAGGCCATTGCTTCATCTTCCGTGGCTCCCATCGCGGTATGGCGAGCGAAAGTTCGTGCAAATTGAATGCCGCAAATCTGCTATTGTGGCGGACAATCGGTTAGAAAGCGCCGTTGCAGCGGTTGATGGTGTTGGGCGCGATCGCGGAATTGTGGTTCAGCTTCTGCTGTCGAGGTTCTCCATGCGTCATGCAAAGCAGGTAAGAGTTGTCTTCTCGGCGGGTCTGCTGATTGTGTTTTTAGCTCGTGTGGCAGCGGCGAATGCAGCGAACAGTCCCGTCCGTTATGAGCCCTACGAGTCGCGTAATCCGGCGTTCGGCTTGCTGAAGCCGGCAAACTGGCGCGTGCGCTCCGAGCCCACGGCCGACTCGCTGGCAATCGCCGTCAGCAACGCCACAGGGACGCTGGTGGTGCAGACCGTGTTCATGATCAACAGCATGCACGCCGATGCGGTTGCAGCGCTGAGCGCGCAGGTGAGGAAGGCGAAGGCGCAATATCCCGATCTGCAGCTCACCGAAGTTGTCGAATGCAAGAACCGCAGTTGCGGCACCGCGACCGAGACCTACACCCTTAACCGAATTCCCACTAAGGCAAAGTTCTACTTCCAGACCGATCCGCGGCAAATCGTCATCCGCAGCTATCATGTGCCGGTGGAAAGTTATGACGCCGAGCGTAATACCCTGCTGGAGGTGATGACGAACATCCGACTGGGCCGTCCCGGCAGCCAAACGGTTCCCCTCAAAACACCTTCTCCGGAAGACGAACAACCGCCCGTACAAGAGCCGCTGGTCAGTCAGAAAGCACCGGATGGTTCCGTTGGACTGGATGTGCCGGCGAACTGGAATGTGCAGGCCGACAACGGCAATATGACGGCAGGCGATCCGGGAACCGGGGTCGGCGTAGTGTTTAACAACTTCCGCGTGATGCCGAATGGCGACATTCACATGTCGCAGCCGGGCGTCATCGTTTCTCCCTACCAGTCGTCGGCGGCGTTCATCATGCCAATCTTCCGCAAGTACGGGTATCGCGATGCAAAAATTCTCTACAGCACTCCGAACCGCCAGGTGATGAATCGCTGTCCCGGCGGATTCGGTGGCCGCTGCGACGCTACCGATTTCACTATGAGCTGGGTTTCTCCGCAGGGCATTCCGTGCATGGGCGGATTTACGGTGATTAATGGACCGCCCGGGGCTAATGGCGTGTGGAACAGCACGATCTCGGGAGCATGGGCGCCGGCGGCGAGTTATGGACGTTGGCTGCCGACGCTGTCGCGCGTTTCGAATACGTTTTATGCCAGCGGTCCGTACGCCGGTTATTACGCGCGCAACAGCGTGGCGAACCTGGCGTTCTTTCATCAAGGTCGTGGCGCGTATGGGGGAGCATACGGAGCTCCGGGCAACTGGCAGGCGCAGCAGATGATGATGCGTGACAACACTGGCTCCCGATGGGACGACTCTCAACGCGGCAATGCGAACTGGATTACACAGATGGAGGGCGGAACCTTATACCACGGCGGCGCTTATCAGCACGGCGCCTATCCCGGCGCGATGCCGTACGACTATGTCATGTTCAACGGAGGCCGCTCCAGCTATCCGTCCGAAACAATGCGTGAGCTGAACAACGTCGAGATGCAGCAGATGCTGATGCACTGACGCCGATCAGGCAGTGACGGTTGAAGTGAGCAGGTCTTCAATTCGAATTGGAAGCTCGCGCACGCGCACGCCGGTGGCATGGTAGGTCGCCGACGTAAGCGCGGACGCCACTCCGGTTAGCCCGATCTCGCCGATGCCGCGCGCTCCATACTCGTTGAGCAGCGTGTCGGGATAATCCAGCAGGACCACCTCGATCATGGGAATGTCTTTGTTGGTTGGTACCAGGTAATCGGCGTAATTGCTGTTCACCGGGTGGCCGTTGCGAACGTCGTAGACCGTCTCTTCAAACAGACCCATTCCAATGCCCATCACAACTCCGCCCATGATCTGGCTGTGGCCGGTCTTGGCGTTCATGATGCGGCCGCCGTCCAGTACCGTCAGCCACCTGGTAACGCGGAGGCGCGCAATCCCGGGATCGAACTCAACTTCGCAGAAGTGTGCGCCGAAGGAGTGAATCGAGTACTTCTTACTGTTCTCCGTTTCTCCAGTCCGCGCCTGAGCATCGACCGAAGAGAGTCGACGCAGGGCAAGAATGTCCTGAAACGCGACGCCGGTACTGGGATCTTTGTCCTGGGCGTGGACACGTCCATCGGTGATCTTCAAGTTCTTGGGATCGGCGCTCTGGAAGGGCGACTTAGCGGTCCCGACGGCTACCTTCAGCAGCGTTTTTTTTGCCTGGTCCGCGGCCTTGGCGATCGCCGGTAGAACCGTAGCCGTCGCTGCCGAACCACCAGAAGTTGGTCCGGGAGGAAGATCGCTGTCGCCTAAGAGAACTTTGATTTTGCCGAATGGCACGCCAGTTCTGTCAGCCACCACTTGCGCAAAGATGGTGTAGGTGCCGGTGCCGATGTCCTGACAGGCGCATGATACGCGCGCCGTGCCGTCGATCAGCAAGCGCACGCGCACATCGGCCGAACTGCGACTGCCGGGCCATGTGCATGTACCCATTCCCCAGCCCAGAATCTTGCCGTCCTTGCGCATCGATCCAACCTGAGGATTGCGCTTGCTCCAGCCAAAGCGCTCTGCTCCCTGCTCATAACATTCGCGCAGATGCTTGCTCGACCAGGGCAGGTTCTTCCCTTCATCTTTTTCGGCGTAGTTCTTGAGGCGAAGCTCGAGAGGATCCATGTTGAGCGCCACGGCAAGTTCGTCCATTGCTGAATCGATGGCATACAGGCCCGGCGTAGTACCGGGGCCGCGCATCGGGGTGGGAGTGCCCAGGTTCAAGTGCACCAAGTGCTGCACCGCCGTTACGTTCGGGCAACTGTAAAGCATGGGCGTGGGATCGGTGCAGCGCTCGACGTAGTCGTCCACCATCGAGGTTTCCTGCAGGACCTCGTGGATGGTAGCTTGCAGTTTGCCGTCGCTGCTTGCAGCCAGCTTCACCCGCTGTTGCGTGTAAGGGCGGTGGCCGACAGTGGTGAACATGAGCCGTCGCGGCACCGTGACTTTGACCGGACGCCCCACATGCCGCGCTCCCGCTGCTGCCAGCAGCGATTGCGGCCAGGGAAAGAGTTTGCTGCCGTATCCTGCGCCCACAAACGGCGAGATGACGTGCACCGACTCCAGCGGCATATCGAGCATCTGGCAAACAGTGTTGTGATGATTGACCACTCCCTGGGTGGTTTCATACAACGTGAGTTTGTTCTTCGCGCGGTTCCAGACGGCGATGGTAGCGTGCATCTCCATCGGGTTGTGGGTCTCGACCGGCGTGATGTAAGTGTGGTCGACCTTCACCTGCGCCTGCGCAAATGCAGCTTCGGCATCGCCGCGCGAATATTTGTGAACCGGCGAATCCTCCGGCGCAGGCGATTGCGAGAGTTGCACCAGCGGCTTCGAAGTCTCGTACTTCACGCGAACGGCAGCAGCCGCGGCCTGAGCCTGCTCGAACGTTTCGGCTATCACCAGCGCTACATACTGACCGTAGTAATAGACAGTGTCGTCTTCAAAGGGCGGCCGGGTCTCTCCCGCGCGAATCATCTTCTCGAAGCCCTGTGCCGGGCGGTACATGGGCTCGACATTGCCATGGTGAATTACGCCGAGCACTCCAGGCATTTTCTCGGCAGCCCCTGCATCGATGTTGATGATCCGCCCAGAGCCGATCGTACTGGTCACGGGAACACCGTACGAGATGTTCTCGATCTCGTGCTCGGCGCCATAGGGCGCGTGGCCGGTGGCCTTCAGCTTGCCGTCTACACGCGAGATTGGCTGACCGATGATGGAACTGCTCATGTTCTCTTGCTCTCCCGGTGAAGTTATGCCGTCGTAGTTGCGACGCGAAGCGCCCGCACGATACATAACTGCGCCAGCTTTATCTTGAAGGCGTTGTCATGCAGAGGACGCGCGCCGCGCAGACCGGCCTCTGCCGCGGCCTGAAATGTCTTGTCGTTCGCAGCCTGGCCTTCGAGAGCTTTCTCAGCTTCGCGCGACCTCCACGGCTTGGTGGCCACGCCTCCCAGTGCTACGCGCGCGGAACGAATGCGTCCATCACTGACGCGAACCACGACGGCGGCTGACGACAGAGCGAACTCGTACGATGCGCGGTCACGCAGCTTCAGGTAGTACGACCGTGTGTCGTCAGCTTGTGGCGGGAGCGTGACATAAGTAATTAGCTCGCCGGGCGTAAGGACATTCTCTTTCTGCGGAGTGTTGCCGGGTGTGAGATAGAACTCGTCAAGAGCGATGCTGCGCGAATCCTTCGCGCCTTGTGTGTGAACCGTGGCCTCCAACGCCATCATGGCAACCGCCATGTCTGACGGATGGGTGGCGATGCAATGCTCGCTGGTGCCGAGGATGGCGTGGATGCGGTTAAAACCATCAATGGCGGAACATCCTGAGCCGGGATTGCGTTTGTTGCACGGGTAAGCAGTATCGCGAAAGTAGTAACAACGCGTGCGCTGCAGCAGATTTCCACCGGTCGTCGCCATGTTGCGAAGTTGCGGCGAGGCTCCGGACAACAACGCCTGCGACAGTACCGGATAACGCTTCTTGATCAACTCATGATTGGCGAGATCGCTATTGCGCACCATCGCGCCGATCTTCACGCCGCCATCGCTCATGGACTCGACCTGCGTCAGGGGCAGGCGATTGATGTCGACCAGCACCTCCGGAGTCTCAACATTCAACTTCATCAGGTCGATCAACGTGGTTCCGCCGGCAACAAATCTCGCTTCAGGCCCCGCGGCATTCGCCGAGATCGCTTCGTCGACCGATTTCGTATCTCGATATTGGAAGGCCTGCATGATCTCAACTCCTCACAGCTGTACTCACGCCTTTTTGCGTGCCGACTGTACGGCGGCAACGATGTTGTTGTAGGCGCCGCAACGGCACAGATTGCCACTCATCATCTCTCGAACGTCATCATCGTTAGGACCTACGGGTTCCTTGAGCAGCGCTGCGCCTGACATGATTTGCCCGGGCGTACAGTACCCGCACTGGAAGCCGTCAAACTCGACGAATGCCGCCTGCACCGGATGTAACTGATCCCCATGCGCGAGGCCTTCGACGGTCGTGATCTGATCGGCCTGATGCATGACGGCAAAGGTCAGGCAGGAATTCAGCCGCCGTCCATTGACATGAACCGTGCACGCGCCACACTGACCGTGATCGCAGCCCTTCTTGGTGCCGTACATGCTCAGGTTTTCGCGCAGAGCATCCAACAGCGTCGTCCGCGAATCGATCGTCAGCCTGTGTGGCTGACCGTTAATGTTCAGGGTGACCGGAATCGCGCCAGGGACCGGCTTCGGGGTCTCAGGCGGGGTTTGAACTTCGGGAGCTTCCGCCGGTGCTTTGGCTAACAGCGGCGACGCCGTTGCGGTGATTCCGGCAACTCCGAGTTGCGTCAAGAAGCTGCGACGAGTGTGAAGTTTGCGCGGCGATCGTTGGTCGTCAATGGTTTGGTCGGGCGTTTGGTTCGGCAGCAGGAAGGGTTTTTCGTCCATAGCGTCGGCCTTGGGGCTTCAGATGCGCCTTGTTGCCGGACGGGTTCGCAGGGTTGTTCAGAATTGGCATTAAGTTTTGCGGGAATGCAATTGACGCCAGCGGGAGCCGGCCGCAAAAAGAAAGGGGGCGTCCTATATGCGCCCCCTCGTGAAGGATGTGCGGTGGGTTTGGTTTATTCTTCGTCCTGCTGCAGTCGCGAGATAACAGCCATATCTTCAAGGGTCGTGGTATCGCCCTTCACTTCCCCGCTTGAAGCCAACTCACGCAACAGGCGCCGCATGATTTTGCCGGAGCGCGTCTTGGGCAACTGGTCGGTGAAACGTATGTCGTCGGGCTTCGCCATCGAGCCAATTTCCTTGGCTACCCAGGCTCGCAATTCTTCCTTCAGTTCCGGCGACGGCTGGTAAGCCGACTCCAGGGTGACGAAGGCCGCTACTGCCTGTCCCTTGGTTTCATCGGGACGTCCGACAACCGCTGCTTCGGCCACTTTCGAGTGCGCCACCAGCGCTGACTCGATTTCCATCGTGCTGAGCCGGTGTCCGGAGACGTTCAGCACATCGTCGACTCGACCCATGATCCAGAAGCAGCCGTCGGCGTCTTCGCGCGCACCGTCACCGGTAAAATACATGCCGGGAATGTCGCTCCAGTACTGGCGGACGTAGCGCTCGGGATCGCCATAGACCGTGCGCAGCATCGAAGGCCACGGCTTCTTGATAACGAGATAGCCACCCGAGCCGAGCGGTACACGCTCACCCGCACGCGTGACAACTTCGGCCTGTATTCCAGGAAGGGGACGCGTCGCTGAGCCCGGCTTCGTCTCTACAGCTCCCGGAATCGGCGAAATCATGATGGCGCCCGTTTCGGTCTGCCACCAGGTGTCGACGATTGGACAGCGATTGCCGCCGATGACTTCGCGATACCACATCCACGCCTCGGGATTGATGGGCTCGCCTACCGTGCCCAGCAGTCGCAGGCTGGTCAGGTCGTGCTTCTTCGGCCACTGGTCGCCCCACTTGATGAAGGTACGAATTGCTGTCGGAGCGGTGTAAAGGATGTTGACCTTGTGCTTCTCGATGATGGCCCAGAAGCGGTCGAAGGCAGGATAGTTCGGGGCGCCTTCATACATCAAGCAAGTTGCGCCATTCTGAAGCGGGCCATAGACGATGTAGCTGTGACCGGTGACCCAGCCGATGTCGGCCGTGCACCAGTAGGTATCTTCCTCCTTCAGATCGAAGACCCACTTCGACGTGATGTAGGTGCCGACCGAGTAGCCGCCGGTGGTGTGGACGATGCCCTTCGGCTTACCGGTCGTACCCGACGTGTACAGGATGTAGAGCGGGTGCTCGGAGTCGAGCTGCTCAGCAGGACAATTGTCGCTGGCATTCGCCATCAGTTCGTGCCACCAGTAGTCGCGGCCATCCTTCCACGCAACTTCCGTACCGGTACGCTTCAGCGTTATGACGTGCTTCACTGTGGGACAACGATCGAGAGCCTCGTCCACCGCGGGTTTCAGCTTGACTTCGCTGCCGCGACGGTAGGAGCCGTCCTGAGTGATGACGGCAACCGCTTCCTGATCGGTGATACGGTCGACCAGCGCGTTGGCCGAGAATCCGCCGAAAATAACCGAATGCACCGCACCGATGCGGGCGCAGGCCAACATTGCCACCGGCAGTTCAGGACACATGCCCATGTAGATGGCAACGCGATCGCCCGACTTTATGCCAAGCGATTTCAGGACGTTCGCGAACTTGCAAACTTCGGTCAGCAGCTGCTGATAGGTGTAGGTGCGAACTTCACCGGGTTCACCTTCCCAGATGATGGCGGCTTTATTCTTGCGCCAGGTCGCGACGTGCCGATCCAGGCAGTTGTAGGACAAGTTGATCTTGCCGCCGACGAACCACTTCGCCCACGGGCAATCCCACTCCAGAACTTTTGTCCACGGCTCGAACCAATGCAGTTCGCGCGCGATGTCGGCCCAGAAGCCTTCGGGGTCGGCGGCCGCGCGGGCGCACAGCTTGTCATACTCTTCCTTGCTGTGGATGGTTGCGTTCTTGCTGAATTCGGCTGGGGGCGGGAAGGTCCGGCTTTCATGCAGAATCGAATCGATATTCTGGGCTGCCGGTTGCGTACTGGACATCGAGAGTCCTCCGATCAATAACTGGCGTGGTGGATGTCGTGCAATTTTATTGCGAAAAACAAAATTCGGAAACAGTACTCGGCAATGTTGCGGTCAGGTTACAAAGCTGTCCGAACGCCACTGCTGCTTCACTGCTCCAAGGTCGATAGATCTCCAATTTCAGCACCCGTCTCCTGCGCCTTCAACAGTCTGCGCATGATCTTGCCCGAGCGCGTCTTGGGAAGGGCCGCAACAAACTTAATAGACGAAGGGGTGGCAATAGGGCCCATTTCGCGACGGACATGCTCGACCAGACTGGCAGTCAGAGCGTCGGAAGCCTCGTGTCCCGCTCGCAACTGAACGAATGCGACGATCGCCTCTCCTTTCAGTGCGTCGGGAATGCCGATGGCCGCGGCCTCGGCAACGGCCGGATGCGAGACCAGTGCGCTCTCGACTTCGGCGGTACCGATGCGATGTCCGGCAACGTTCAAGACATCATCAGCCCTGCCAATCACTTGAATATAACCATCCTCGTCCTTGATCGCGAGGTCGCCTGTGATGTAGCAGCCCGGCAACTCCAGCCAGTCTTTCTCGAAGCGTGCCGGATTGTTCCAGATGGTCCGCATGAACTGCGGGAAGGGGCGCTTCAAAATAAGGCGTCCACTCACGCCCGGCGCTAGTGACTTGCCGTTGATGTCAACCACATCGGCTTCGCAACCGGGCAATGCAAGTCCGGCCTTTCCCGGGCGCATGGGCATCGTAACTGGCGTGCCCAGGGCGGGACCGCCGAGTTCGGTCTGCCACCAATTGTCGACGACGTAGCCCCACTTGCCATCGCCGGCCAGGTGCGTTTGTGCCCACCGCCAGGCCTCGGGATTCAGCGGCTCTCCCGCGCAGGCGATGACGCGCAGCGTGCTGAGATCGTGTTTCTTCGGCAGCGCCTCCCCATATCTCATGAACATCCGCAGCGCCGTGGGAGCGGTGAACATCTTCGTCACACCGTACTTCTCCACGATCTGCCACGCGATCGAGGGGTCAGGGAAATCGATGGCCCCCTCGCGGAACAGCGTCGTCACACCGGCGCAGAGCGGAGCGTAAACGATGTACGAATGTCCGACGATCCAGCCGATATCGGAAGTACACCAGAACAGGTCGCGCTCCCCGACATCGAAGAACGATGACAGGTGATACACGGTGCCAACCATGAAGCCGCCATGTACGTGAACCACGCCCTTCGGTTTGCCTGTCGTGCCGGAGGTGTAGAGGATGAACAGCGGATCTTCCGAGTCCATGTCCTCGGCCGGACAGTCGGCGGAGAACTTCATCAGCTCGCGGAAATCGACTTCGCGAGCGCTGGCCGGCGCGAATACCGCAGGATCACGGGTGAAGACCACAACCTTTTCGACCGTCTCGAGTCCGTCGAGAGCCTCGTCCACTATGCCTTTCAGCGGAACTGGCTTGCCGCGGCGGAAGCCGGCATCACCGACAATGACCACCCGCGCCTGCGCATCTTCGACACGATCGCGCAGCGACGAGTGCCCCAGGCCGGCATAAACCACGGAGTGGATTGCTCCAATCCTTGCGCACGCCAGCATCGAAATCGCGCCTTCGATGGTCAGAGGCATGTAGATGACAACGCGGTCGCCTTTCTTCACCCCCAGCGACTTCAGGCCATTGGCGAAGCGGCAGACATCGCGAAAGAGCTGGCGATAAGTAACCACTCGTTCGGTGCCGTCCTCGCCCAGCCAGATCAAGGCAGCGCGGTTGGCGTTGTCGCCCCTAGCATGACGGTCGAGGGCGTTCACCGTAATGTTGGTGCGCGCTCCGGTGAACCACTTGTGATGAATGCCATCCCACTCGAAAACCTTATCCCAAGGCTTGGTCCAGACGAATTGCTCGGCCACTTCGGCCCAGAAGGCGTCGGGATCTTTCCTGAAGCGATCGCGTTCGGCCGTCCAGTCCTGCAGTAGCGCATGTTCTTTAACGATGGCGGGTGCGGGGTACTCATCCGCCACGGTCTTCGCTGTACCGGGTGTTTCAGTTAGTTTTGTCGCGGTACCCATGAGCAACTCCTTACGAGCTTTTCAAGACAGTGCTTTCTGACCCTATGCGTGTTTCGGACGCTTTGCCATCAATTCGGCAAGCAAAGCGATCGCTGCCAAAACTGCGGCGGTGTAAAAAGCCATCTGATAGTTGTGGTATTTGTCGAACAACTTACCGCCAATACGCCCGCCGAGCAGACCCGCGACGCCCCAGGCGGTGAACAGGAAACCGTAGTTGATCCCCACGTTCTTGGTTCCCCAGAAGTCAGCAGCGGTGGCGGCATTCACCGAGAGCTGCGTGCCATAACACCAATAAACGACGAACAGCATGAGGAACAGGGCTACGACGTTGCCACCCACGCTGTAGAGAATTGGCATGGCGACCATCGAAATACCGATCATCAGTCGCAGGACATTGATGCGACCCAGGTGATCCGACATCCAGCCTGACAGAATACGTCCGGAAGCATTGCCGACCGCTCCGACGACTAAGCCCAGAGAAGCCAGCATGGTACTGGGTATACCGACGCTTTTGGCGAACGGAACCAACTGGCTGATGACCATCAGACCAGCCGCGCAGCCAAAGGCATAGGCGATCCACATGAAGTAGAAGGTAGATGTACCCATCATCTCGGTTGGGGAGAAGTCATAGGTCGTCGCCGCCGCCTTGGAGGTCGCAGTAGGCGTCCAGCCCTCAGGTTTGTATCCGGCGGGAGGATTCTTCAGCAGGAACGCTCCAATCACCGTCATCACAAGAAAGATCACACCCAGGACTTGGAAGGTCGTTCTCCATCCGAAGTGGGGGATCAGATAGCTGGCCGACAACGGGCCAAAGATCGCCGAGCCGCCGCCGTAGCCTCCGACCGCGAGTCCAACCGCCAGCCCGCGCTTGTCCGGGAACCATTTCGACATGACAGGAATCGGAGTTGCGTATCCGAATCCATTGCCCAGGCCTCCGATAACACCGAAGCAGATGAACAGGTAGGTGAGGCTACTCGTATAAGCACACAGAAAGAATCCTATGCTGACCAGGACCGCCCCGGTCAGCGATACCCAGAAGGGTCCAAACTTATCCTGCAGACGGCCAGCGACGATGAACGTTAAAGCGAACACCACCACCGCGATGGTGAATACGGTTGAGGTATCGGCCCGCTTCCAATGGAACTCTTTTTCCAGTGGCGCCACGAAGACGCTCCACGCGTATAGCGTGCCGAGAGCGATGTTCATCATGAGACCGCCGAAGACCCGCCACCAGCGGTTTAAGGCTGCGCCACCAACTTCTATGGAGTCGGCCGCCTGCGTTCCTGCTGTCGCCATATCGTCTCTCCCTTTCGTACTCGAGCGCGCGCGCACGAGTGATGCTGTTTGGAAATCGCGTGAGAATAATTCGGGGAACGGCTACGGCATACTGCTAGCGCCCATCGGAAGTTACAGCTCGCCCCGTCCCGGCACTCCGGAAAGTTCAATACCTCCAAAAGTTGAGTCCGCTGCCAAACCATCCAATCGTTCGGCCTGGGCGAGACCGAGCGGAATACCGTTGGCGGGAGACGATGTGGGGTAGAGGAGAGTGGTCAAGTCTTCTTTCCAGCGGGCCTTGCGTAAACCGGAATGTGGGATCCCGATTTCCGGTCCGAACGTTCGTTCGACCCGGACCCGACAGAAAGAAGTTATGAGACCTTCGTCTCCCGCCTTTTTTGAGCCGTTGTGGGCGTGATTCTCCTTCGCTGCAGCCACTGCGGTCTGTGACCTGAGATACCAGCGGGTGTGACATAAATCACGAAGTGCTTGGTTTTTCGCGTGAGGGCGGCACTGCTCGCCAGAATTGGAGCCTGGGCCCGCGCACCCGCCCCAAACAGGCGCTGCCGGGTTGGCACTAAGGGACTGAAGAGGTCCCCAGCAAGTATCTGCTACTCCTACCAATTGGGGATGTGCAGAAACACCGCGGTGATAGCATAGTGGGTAATGCGGGGAGGACGTGTGGGATCACCTTACGGCTTCGAGTTGGTCGAGAACTGCGTCATCTGCAAACTACGGAGCGACAGTTTCTTCTGCTCGCTTCCCAAAGTAGCTCTGGAAGCATTCGACAAAATTAAATATTCTGCGTCCTATCCTGCCGGTGCTGTGCTCTTCGTTGAAGGCCAGTCACCCCGCGGGATTTACATGTTGTGCAAGGGGCGCGTGAAGTTGTCCACCACCTCGGCTGAAGGTAAAACGCTCATCCTCAAGATCGCGCAACCAGGAGAAGTTCTGGGCATGCACGCTACAGTTTCGGGAACGCCGTATGAAATTACGGCGGAAACCGGACAGCCGTGCCAGTTGAATTTCGTTAAGCGCGAAGACTTTCTGAACTTTCTGCAGAAGCATGGCGATGCGTGCCTCAAGGCAGCCCAGCATCTCAGCAAGGATTGCCAGAGCGCCTATCAGCAGATACGCAGCCTCGGCTTATCGCACTCGGCTCCCGAGCGTCTGGCACGCTTGCTGCTGGAGTGGACCGCGACCACACACGACCAAGCTGAACCGAAGGTCAAACTGGCGCTGACCCACGAAGAGATCGCCCAGATCATCGGTACGTCGCGTGAAACCGTGACCCGCGTGCTGGCAGATTTTCGCAAGCGTCAGATTGCGGTTCTGAAGGGCTCGACCCTGACCATTCGCAATAAGCAAGTGCTGGAGAAGCTGGTCGGCGCCTAGCGCACCGTTGTCAGGCGCTAATTTGTTATGGAAATGGCGTATCTCCCGGTACGCCATTGGTTTTTAGGCGGAAATTGGCGCTCTCGCAAGCTCCTGGATGGCAACCTGTTCAGTGGCAACAAGCTTCTCTCCTTATGAGCGTCTAAAAGCTCGGGGAGGTAGAGTTTCCGCATGAATACGCCACGCAAGATTCTCTTGATTGATAACGCTTCCGATCGTAAGCAGCGCATTAAGGCATTGGCAAACCGGGGTTACACGGTTTTCCCTGCTCTGCGCATGGAAGAAGCACGCAGCCGTTGTACTCGTGGCGGCTATGACCTGATCGTCGTTCACGCTGACGGCGAGCAGCAACAGGCAATCGATTTCTGCGATGAGATCCGGAAATCCTGTCCGAAGCAGCTTCTGCTGATGTCAGGGGACGGTAACAGCGGCCGCGACTATGCAGTTTCGGGTGGCATGGAATCTCTAGGGCAACGCGTCGATGCGATGTTGCAGGAAAACAGCAAGTCAGATCTGGCCAGTGCAGCTTAGGACTACTGCACGGGAAGCGCGGCTGGGACCGGCAGATTCTTGCGGTGACTGGTAATCACCTCTCGTGCTTGGCGCACGAGTTCCGGCAAACGGAGCTGCGCCACACGGGAGAGCCGGTTGCCCACGTCGAAGGAAGAACCGGAGAGTGTGATGGTGAACGCTTTCGGCACTTCTCCGTATAGTTGCTCGGCAGCAGACACCAGCGCTTCAGGAGTGACGTGGTGCGTGTACCCAGTCAGCGTATCGGCATGAACTTGCCGGCAACGCACCGTACCGGGTTCGTCAACGCAGGCGGCGTCCAAGAAGATCACCAACCCGCCTGCGGATATGTCTTCCGCCATTTCCGGAGTCAGTTGCTGGCAAGCAATGATCTCCACCTCGGGGTCGTCGTGAAACTGCCGTTCTAACTCGCGTGCGACGTGAATGCCTACTCCATCATCGCCGCGTAACACATTGCCGTAGCCAATAATCAGGATCCCAGGCACTGCCGCTCTCCACGTCCCCCGAGTGAAACCGAGCAGAGCCGTCGCCGTCTCTGCTCTCTATCAATATGGATAGCTCTTGGCCGGATTTTCGGATGTGCCGCACCTCACCATGAATGGTGATAGGAGATTTGCTTAGCAGATTCTCGGCAACTGTTCCCCGCTGAGCATGTCGATGATGCGCTCGGTGCCGAGTTGCGTCCTCATGGTGACCAGTCCTGACGGGCCTTCGACGACTCGGCCGATAGTGACTGCTCCGCTGCTGACTGGGATCGCGCGCAGTATTTCGAGCGCCAGCTCCGCTTGGCCTTGCGGCACGAAAGCCGCGAAGCGTCCCTCGTTGGCCAGGTATAACGGATCGAGACCGAGGATCTCGCAGGCACCCGCCACCTCCTCGAGGACGGGAATGGCGACTTCGTCAATGCTGCCGCGCGTGCCGCTGCCTTCGGCAATCTCGATGAGGCCGCTGCTCAGCCCACCGCGAGTGAGATCGCGAAGACAGTGAATCTCGATGCCGGCATCAAGCAGCGCTTTGACCGGCTCCCACAGCGCGGCGCAATCGGATTTAATCTCGCTCTCGAACGCCAGCCCTTCGCGCGTGGCCATGATGGCAATGCCATGGCGTCCGATGTCGCCGCTGAGAACAATCGCGTCGCCGGGGCGAACATTCCTGGGCGAGATTGAAACTTGGTGTTCAATCACGCCAATTCCCGCGGTATTGATGAAGATGCCGTCGCCTTTCCCTTTGTCGACGACCTTCGTGTCGCCGGTCACAAGCTGCACGTTCGCTGCTGCGGCGGAGATGCGCATCGACGCGACAACGCGGCGCAGCGTCTCCATCGGCAGACCTTCCTCGAGAATCAATGCCGAGCTGAGATAGAGCGGACGCGCTCCGCACATCGCCAGATCGTTGACCGTGCCGTTAATCGCCAAGGAGCCGATATCGCCGCCGGGGAAGAAGAGCGGCTTCACGACATACGAATCGGTGGTGAAAGCCAACCGCGCGCCGGAGATTTGAAGCGTCGCGCCATCATGACGTTCGAGCAGCGCGTCATTGCCAAAGTTCGGCAGAAGCAGACCCTCGAGCAGTTCGTGCATGCGGCGCCCGCCGCCGCCGTGCGCGAGTTGGACGCAGTCCTTGTCGTTCAGCGGTACTGGGCATTGCAGTTGGAATTCTTTGACTTCAGCCACGGTCGCCTCCCAAGGTAAGGACTTCCTCTGTTCGCAAGCGGCGATACCGGTAATAAGCCGCGCACGCGCCTTCGGACGAAACCATTGGCGCACCCAGTGGATGGTCGGGCGTGCATCGCTTGCCGTAGGCGGAACACTCCTCCGGCTTCTTCGCACCTTGCATGATCAATCCGCTGATGCAGTCGGGCTCTTCCTGCGCCGTGTATTCCGAAAGGCCGAAGCGAGAATCGGCATCGAAGTCCGCGAATTCCGGCGCCAGTCCCAATCCGCTTTGTGGGAATTCCGCCTACGCCGCGCCACTTGCGATCGACCACGCAGAAGACCTTCGCTACTAATTGCTGGGCGGGTGCGTTCCCTTCCCGCCGAACCGCGCGAGCATACTGATTCTCAACTTCGAAGCGACCCTCTTCCAACTGCTTCACGCACATATAAATGCCCTGCAGGAGGTCGAGAGGCTCAAAGCCGGTGACGACAATCGGCACGCGATACTTGGCCGCGATCGGGTAGTACTCGGTGTAGCCCATCACGGTGCAGACGTGGCCGGCGGCGAGAAATCCCTGCACGCGGTTTGCGGGCGATCCGAGGATCGCTTCCATGGCCGGAGGCACAAGGACGTGCGACACCAGAATTGAGTAGTTCGTTACATTGTGCTGACTGGCGTAATACACCGACATCGCATTTGCCGGAGCAGTAGTCTCGAACCCGACCGCGAAAAACACGACCTGCTTTGCCGGATTTTGTTGTGCGATGTGAACCGCATCCATGGGCGAGTACACGATGCGTACATCTCCGCCCCCAGCTTTTACGCTTAGCAAATCAGTTCCCTGCGACGTTACCGTGGACGAGCCAGGCACGCGCAGCATGTCGCCAAACGAGCAGAAGATGACGTCAGGGCACGAAGCGATTTGCAGCGCTTTGTCGATGAGTTCGACCGGGGTCACGCAAACCGGACAGCCAGGGCCGTGAACCAGCGTGACTTGCTTCGGCAAGAGCTCGTCAATGCCGTATTTGACGATGGAGTGCGTCTGGCCACCGCAGATTTCCATGATGGTCCAGGGCTTCGTAACGATGCTTCGGATGCTGGCCACATACTGCCGAGCAGCTTCGGGGTCGCGGTACTCGTCGACGTACTTCATGACTCCAGTTCCGCCAATTCGCCCATCTGTTTCAGATACTCGAAGGTGCGCAGCGCCTCTTCTTCGTCCACCAGGCTGATGGCGAAACCGACGTGGACAATGGCATAGTCGCCGACCTTCGCTTCTGGGACGTAAGCCAGGCTCACCTCTTTCACGATTCCGCCGAAGCTGACGCGCGCGGCACGGGCGAAGTCTTCGCCCTGGATGCTCAGAATTTTTCCTGGTACGGCCAGGCACATGCAGAAGCCTCCCTCCAGCACTGGGACGCGTCTGGAGCTAAGTCGAGGGTAGGCCGACTTATCACAAGTGTCTGTGACGCATGAACATCGTGCTCGGTCGCGTTGTCACCGGGCGTTGGCAAGGAAATCGCCGGGTCTGTGACCTTTGTGGGAAATGTCCGATCGTCAAAGGTGCGATACTCCTAGCAACGTCATCGTGTAGTCGCCGATTGCATTCGTTGCGTCCGGCTGCAATTGGAGGTTGTTATGCACCTGCATGCACTCGATTATGTGCTGTGGGTGGTCACTCCGTTACTTCAGGCCTGCGTAATCTACTTCTTGCGCAAGCGCGGACTTGCGTCTCAGTTTCCCTACTTCTACGCTTACAACATTCTGCAATGCACGACCGACGTTTTTCTGCTTTGCGTTGTACGGCTTTCCTATCGCTTCTATTTCTATTCTTACTGGGCGGTGATTGCGGCGACGGTCGTCCTCACCTTTGCACTGGTGGATGAGCTGTTCCGGCTGGCGTTCCGCAACTATGATGCTCTGCGGGACGTGGGCTCCAAGGTATTCCGCTGGGTTCTGCTGCTGGTGTTCCTGGGCGCCTTCGGAATGGCATTCACGTTTCCAGGCATGCGTAGCTCGGCAGACTTCGCGGATTCCATCCTGGTCGCTGACCGGTGCGCTCGCATCATGCTTTGCCTATGGGCATTGATCCTCCTGGTTGGTTCCAGTTACATGCGTATTTCGCGGCGCAGCGTGTTATTCGGCATTGCTTTGGGGATCGTGTTCTTCGCGTTTACCAGGGTGCTGATCGACAGTGTCGCCCTCAGCCATTTTGGTTCGGCAATGCTGGCTAACCGACTCAACAGTTGTATGTATCTGACAAGCTGTCTCGTCTGGCTTGCTTATGCCGCAAACGGCGAAGGGCTGCCCGTTCACCAATTGTTGCCAGGAGCTTCGTACTACGCCGAATTATCTCTGGAAGAAGAGAACCGGCCGCTCATGGAGCTGATCAACGACACCGTCGATCGATACTTGCGCAATCCCTCCTGAAAGCACACTCCGCAGCCCAGCCTCTATAATCGAAGTTTCCATCCAAAGCCTTATGTTGAGGCGTCAGGAATTCCTGTGGCACTTGATCAGAAGATTTACGAGTTGCGCAAAGACAAGCTGAAGCAGATTGAAGCGCTGGGACAGTTGGCGTATCCCTATCGCTTCGAAACAACGCACGTCATCCCCCAGGTTATCGACGCATTCTCGGCCAAAACTGCCGAGGAACTGGAGTCGCCACGCGTCGAGGTAAGGGTTGCCGGACGGCTGATGTCGATCCGTGTACAGGGCAAAGCCGGTTTTGCGCACCTGCAACAGGGCAGCAAGCGCCTTCAGATCTACGTGCGCCTCGACGCCGTGGGCGAGAAGGCTTTCCAGCTTTACAAGCTGCTCGACATCGGTGATTACGTTGGCGTGAAGGGCTATCTCTTCCGCACGCGCACCAACGAGCTCACGGTCCACGTTGAGGAGCTGACCTTCCTGGTCAAGGATCTGCTTCCCTTGCCCGAGAAGTGGCACGGCTTGCAGGACGTCGAGACGCGTTACCGCCGTCGCTACGTCGATCTCACGATGAATCCCGACGTGCGCGAGGTCTTCCTGAAGCGCGCCAAGGTTGTGCAGTCGCTGCGCCGCTTCCTCGATGAACATCAGTTCGTCGAGGTCGAGACGCCGATGATGCATCCCATCGCCGGTGGCGCCGTCGCAAAACCGTTCACCACGCATCACAACACGCTCGATATCGATCTGTTCCTGCGCATCGCGCCCGAACTGTACTTGAAGCGGCTAGTTGTTGGCGGGATGGACCGCGTGTACGAGATTAATCGCAACTTCCGCAACGAGGGTATCTCGACGCAGCACAATCCCGAGTTCACCATGCTGGAGTTCTACATGGCCTACGCGGACTATCGCGACATGATGGACTTCACGGCGGAGATGCTGGGCCAGGTGGCGCGCGATGTGAACGGCACAACCACCGCGAACTTCAACGGACATGAGATCGATTTCGGTAGCTTCCAGCGGCTGTCGATGCGCGAGGCCATCATCAAGTTCTGGCCGGAGAGCGCAGGCGAGAAGCCGACCATGGACGACTTCTCGAGCTCCGAGCAGATTGCGGCGATGGTGCACCGCTACAACACAGCCAACTCGCATATCCCTTACGATCCCACGGCGCCGAATGGGAAGACGATCGCCGAAATCTTCGAGTTCGTGGCTGAGCCGCACTTGATCCAGCCGACGTTCATCTATGACTTCCCGCTGGCCATCTCACCGCTGTCGAAGAACAAGCGAGAGCCCGAGGAGAACGCTGAGTGGGTGGAGCGTTTCGAGATCTTCGTCGGCGGACTGGAGATTGGCAATGCCTTCAGCGAGCTGAACGATCCCGAGGAGCAGCGGCGCCGCTTCGAGGGGCAGCTGACCGAACGCGCGCGCGGCGATGAAGAAGCTCACCAGATGGATGAGGACTACATTCGCGCGCTGTCCTACGGCTTGCCGCCAACGGCAGGTGAGGGCGTGGGGATCGATCGGCTGACCATGTTGCTCACGGATTCGCGCTCGATTCGCGACGTCATTCTCTTCCCTCTCTTGCGGCCGTTGAAGCGCGAGGAGGAAGAAGAGATGGAAGGCGCGGAAGAAGAACAGCCAAAGTAGTCAGTTCCCATGTGAGACGCGCCACCTCACCATCACCGCGTCCCGAGAGCCTCGTAAACGGCATCAGCCCCGTCCCGCGTGCGGGACCAGGTCGAAGCCGGCCTGGATCTGTTCCAGCGCAGCGAGCCTCTCGCTGCGAGACCGGGCCGGTCAGGAATTCCTCCCATCACGAATCCCCCGGAACCCAAGTGTCGAAAGCACGAGACTTGGGACACCCCGCCATTCATTCCGAGTCCAAAGGCCGCGTTTACCGTCGCGATCTCAACCTGGGCACCGACCAATTGCCAAGTGCCAAATGCTGACTGCCGCTCCCAACAAAATGCCCCTCTTTCGAGGGGCGAAAAATCGTGCAGAAGAGAGGGATTGAAATACGACAAGAGCCTGTTACTTCGCCAGCAGCTCGCGCATGCGGAGCCGCGCCTGGTGCAGACCTTCCACCGAGGACTGCACAGTGATACCCAGCAAACTTGCGATGCGAGTGTGGTCGTAACGCTCCACATCGTGCATCAGGAAAATCATCTTTTCAGTGTTCGGGAGCTGCACCACGGCGCGCTCAAGGTCAACGCGCAAGGTATTGGTGCGCACCGACAGCACGCGCTCACAAGGCGCGCAGTTCAGCGTCAGCGATCCCAGCGGCATGTAGTCACGCAGTACGCTGATCAGGGCACGATCGACGTCATCGGCGGTGGGCTCCATTCTGGAGCTGAAAGCGCGGCAGAAAACCTGGGTCATGAGCTCTTCGGCTTCCAGCTCATGGTCAGTCATCCAGAACGCCAGGGAATAAATCCGATGGCGATTGCGCTCGTAAACCTTGCTGCAGCGATCCAGTTTGGATGGCTCGAGAAGGGCAGGCATGTACTGGGCGAAACCGTTCATCTTCACTTCCCCGATGTTGAGGCTCATAGAAAATCTCCTTCTGATTCGGTCGGCGCTGGACGATCATTTCAGCGACACCTTAGTACTAAGCAATCGAGGTGCCCAAACTCCTGCGGACTGGCAGGCCGTCTCAAACTTATCTCAAGTTGTTGAATATAAAGTAATTAGCTAACGGAAGAAGTAGTAACCATTGAAGCTTCCAAATTCATCGCTGGCATTGACCGTCTCTGGACAGGGACATATTGGTCGGCCAATGCATGGAAGTGGTATCCGGATACCACTTGGCAGAGAATCCGCATGTAACAATTTCTGGACAGCCGACGGAACTGCGCCTTAGTCCCCCGAACCTAAGCAAAAACGGGCTGCGCCGAAATTGGCAGTCTGCATTCTTGCGATGGGTTAGTACAATTCGATCAGCGATGTACTAGGTTCGCTCCCCTTATCTATGGCCGACCAACGAATACTAGTTGTTGACGACGAAACTCCCGTCCGCGAAGCCGTCTGCTCCATCCTTGCCCATGCAGGCTATGACTGTCACCCGGTGACCTCAGGTCACGATGCCCTCACCGCGTTGCGATCCAATGAGAGTGTCTCCATCGTCCTCTCGGATCTCATCATGGAGGGCATGGACGGTCTTACGCTCCTTAATAGGATGAAGCAAGATTACCCTGAGATTCCCGTAGTAATGGTTACCGCAGTCCACGACATCAGTGTTGCCCTGGCTGCGATTCGCAATGGCGCTTACGACTACCTGTTGAAGCCGTTCGAGAAAGAGCAGCTGCTGGCCATGGTGAGGCGCGCCCTCGAAACCCGCCGCCTGCGCCTGGAGAATCTTGCCTATCAGACCAGGCTGGAGTCTCTGGTGTCAGCCCGAACCGAGATGCTGCGCAAAGCGCTCGCCGACCTGGAGCGCTCGTATGACATCACTCTCGAAGCCCTGGGCGACGCGCTCGACTTGAAGGATGCTGAGACCGAAGGTCACTCCAAGCGGGTTACCGCCTTCACGATCGCCATCGCGCGCGCCATGGAATTGCCGCAGGAGCGGGTACGCATCATCGCTCGCGGCGCCTTTCTTCATGACGTGGGAAAGATGGCGATTCCGGATGCCATCCTGCGTAAGCCCGGCCGCTTGAGTCTGCAGGAACAGGCGATCATGCGCGAGCACGCCCACCTTGGGTTCCAGTTGCTGCGCAACATCCCGTTCCTTCAGGAAGCGGCTGAGATCGTCTACTCGCACCAGGAGCGTTATGACGGCAGCGGATATCCACGAGGCCTGCGCGGCGACCAGATTCCACTTGGGGCCAGAATATTTGCCATCGCCGACACCTTCGACGCAATGACCTCGGATCGTCCCTATCGCGCAGCTCAGTCCATACCGTCGGGGCGGCGGGAGATCGAGCGTCACGCGGGTAAGCAGTTCGATCCGGAGATCGTGAAGATCTTCCTGTCCGTGCCGGAGAAAATCTGGCAGGACCTGCGCCAGGAGATTGAGGCACAGAGCGCAAAACGTCACTTTGGACGCTTTACCAAGACGGCAAACTAAGCGGGCTAAACTTCCAGTCCGATAATGCGCATCAGCTCCAGGCCATTGCTCTTGGTCACGATGCCATCTTGCAGCTTGTAGTTGAACTTCATCGCCCCGGCTTCGATGTCATCCTGGAAGTGGACGTTGTGGAGATGTCCGTCGAGGGTTGCGTCGATTTCGGTCAGCGAAAGATCGTGCGTGCTGACCAATCCGATGGCGCCACGTTTAACGAGTGCATGGACCACGCCTTCGGCCCCAATGCGCCGGTCCCTCGAATTCGTGCCCTGTAACAGTTCGTCCAGCAGAAACAGCAGCGCCAGCGTGCCTCCGGCGTAGTCGAAGATGCTGCGCAGGCGCTTGATCTCGGCGTAGAAGCGCGAACTTCCTTCGCGCAGCGAGTCGTTGATGCGGATGCTGGCGCCTACCTGCAATGGCGTAAGCAACAACCGCCGAGCCCGCACCGGCGCCCCAGCCATTGCCAGGATCACGTTCATTCCCACTGAACGCAGCAACGTGCTCTTGCCTGACATGTTGGAGCCGCTGACCAGCAAAACGCGGTCGTTGCCGGTGATTGCGACATCGTTGCGCACGCACAGCCCAGCAGGAATGAGGGGATGCCCGATGCTCTCGGCCGTGAAGGAGGCGACGCCGTCGGCAAAATCTGGGAACGGGTCGTCCGGATGTTCGTAGCTGTAGGCTGCCAACGAGAGCAGCGCCTCGATTTCACCGATGGCCTCCAGCCAGACCCGCAAAGCCTTGCCATGCGCCTGCCGCCAGCGTTCGGCGGCATACGCCACCTGCACCGAATACATCAGCGGCACATCGATGGCCTTCAGGAATAGGTTATGCCGGGAGTTGATGAGATCCACCAGCGAACGCAGTTTGGCGATAGCTTGCGAACCTCTCACTTCGTGCGACGACAGTTGCCGCTGGAGGTGCTGCAAGGGCTCCGACTTGAATTGATGTGCCTCGAAGCGAGCCATGACTCCAGAAAGAAGATCGAGATCGTGGAAGGCGTGCTCAGTCTCCTCCAGAACCGCGTCCATGGGTTTACGAAAGCTATAGACCACAAGACCTTCGACGACGACCACCAGCAGGAACGGCGTTGCGATGCCCCAGTATCCCCAAACAAAAGCGGCAGCCATGGCAAAAGCTGCCAACACCGGAGCGACGTAGGGCACCCAGGCGGCATTGAGTTGTCTAGGCTCTTCGGCCCACTTCAGCAGCGATTCCGGATGCACGCCAACCCCGGCATCCTCACCTAGCGCGGCCAGGTCTTCGCGGAGATCCAACTCATCGCGCAACTCGCGGACGGAAGTATGTCGCTGGCGGATCTGCTCGACGGGAGCGGGTGAGAGCAACCAGGCTGCGAGCCGTTCTTCACCAAGACGAGTTCGCGCGGTCGACATAAGTTGGAAGAGGCTGCCGTCGCCAAACAGATCCAGGTCGCTGGCATACACATGATGCGGGTCGTCAAAACGAGCGCCGGTCTGGCCGATGTTCTGCCAGCGATCTTCAAGACGGGCCATGCCGTTCTGATAGAAAGCGACGGCGCGCTGCGCCATGTCTCGGTCGCGAAGCACGCGCGCGTGATAGGCCGCGATACCGATGAACGCGACAACCGGTACGGCCAGCCACCACAGAGAAAACATGTGCCGCCCGAGGGAAAGCCAGACAACCAACACGGCCAGAATGGCCAATGCCAGGCGGGCATTGCCCAAATGTATGTGAATCTTTTCGTGTTCAGCCACTCGCTGCTCGCGAGCGGCCAATCGGCGTGCGTATTCGTCAGAGGCTACCACTGTCCTAAACTCTAGCAGGTCTAGCAGGGAGTATTGGCGGAGGAAGCACTCGACTGACCTCAGTCCCTGTGCTCTGCAAAGGCAGTTTTTCCGGCAGGTAGCCGACTTGTGCCTTTGCTTCGAGCGTTCCAAGTGGTATTAACATTCCTAGAAGCGCACGGAACTCCGGCAGATTTGCCGGAGCGATTCTCTTCCGATGAGGTCTATTTTGAGCACCCTTCGTCTAACCCTTGCGGCCGGACTTCTCTTGCTGCTCTGCCTCAACACGCTGGCCCAACAGGCGCCGACGGACTCCAGCCTGCGAAATGATCCTGTGTTTCACAAGAATTGTGCCAAGTGTCATGGCAAGGATGGTGAGGGACGATTCATGGGCGGACCTTCGATTCTCACCGAAGAAGTCAAGGGAATGTCGTCCGAGGACCTGCGGAATCTCATCATCAATGGAAAAAGTGTCAGCGGTGCTCGCAAGATGCCGGGATTTGCCGGCATGTTGACACCCGAAGCGCTGGACAACCTTGTTGCAGAGATAAGAGCAGCTAAAAAGCCTCCAACCGGCAAAGATAGTGGGACGGAAAATCAGGGTCACGAAGGACCACCGAACTAGCCCCTCCAATCAAGCGTAGCGGTTAGAACCGAACGTTGTACTCCCCAATCACCGCCAGCACCGAGATCAGGTGAGTCACGCCAAGCAACTGCCGGACCGACGGCCCGATATTGGCCAATTCCAGACTGCAGCCTCCCGACTTGGCCGACACGTACAGACGCACGAGCGTGCCCAACCCCATGCTGTCCATGTGCGTGACTTCCTTCATGTCCACGATGATGCGGTTATATTCCGGTATGAGCGGCTTGATCTCGCGCTGAAAGGCGTCGGTGCAACCTGCGACCAGCCTTCCACTACAGCGCACGACCGAAACGCTCCCGTTGCGCTCGGTAACCATCGCCAGACTGCGATCCGCTCCTGCTTGAGACATCGGTACCTGCCTGTGGTTAAAAGATCGAGGATTGAAGTCCGGAGATTGTCACACATCGCGACCTTGAATGGAACAGGGACTTGGCAGGCATCTGATGAATGCCGACTCCCCGGATTTTCGATCTTCATTCCCGTTTCGGAACGAGCTCCCACCAAAGCGTTAGCACTGCGCTGCAATTCGTGCTTCGCCTCCAATTCAGCCGCGTAGAATCGAATTGCGACTGAATTGGTCGCCTATTTCCAGCATGCTGAAGCTCACCAAAAAGGCCGACTATGGACTAATCGCCATGCGGCACCTTGCTCAGCACGGTAACTTGGGCGCCTGCAGCGCCAAGGACCTGGCCGATGATTACGGCATGCCCCAGGAAGCGCTGGCGAAGATCCTTCAGGGGCTGACCAAGGCCGGCCTGCTGCTTTCACAGCACGGCATCAACGGCGGATACAACCTGGCACGAGACCCGCGAACCATCAGCGCTTTTGAGGTCATCCAGGCGATTGAGGGTCCGCTGTTCATGACGTCGTGCAGCACCGCCACCCGCGACTGCGATCAGAGCGTCCGCTGTACGGTGCGCGAGCCGCTACGAAAAGTCAGCCGCAGCATCGAAGACGTATTGAGCCAACTGAGCATTTGGGATTTGACGCAACCCGAATATGCGACCGCATCGGAGCTGGTGCGGCTGGGCTGAGCAACGAAGGCAGAGGAATGAGTACAGATACGAATACGAACTTGAAACTGCCCATCTACATGGACAACCACGCCACCACGCGCACCGACCCGCGCGTTCTGGAGGCGATGCTTCCCTATTTCAGCGAGACCTACGGTAACGCCGCCAGCCGCAATCATGAGTTCGGCTGGGTGGCCGAGCAGGCCGTAGAGGAGGCGCGCGGGCGCATCGCCAAACTGATCGGCGCGTCGGCGAAGGAGATCATCTTCACTTCCGGCGCCACGGAGAGCGACAACCTGGCCATCAAGGGCGTCGCTGAGATGTATCGCGAGAAGGGCAACCACATCATCACCCAGCAGACCGAGCACAAGGCTGTGCTCGACAGCTGTAAGCGGCTTGAGAAACATGGCTACCGGTTGACGTATCTGCCTGTCGAGAAGGATGGCCGGATTTCGCTCGACGCGCTGAAGACTGCGATGGACGACCAGACGATTCTGGTCACCATCATGGCCGCCAACAACGAAATCGGCGTGCTACAGCCCATCCGCGAGATTGGCGCGCTCTGCCACGAGCGCGGCGTGCTCTTTCACACCGACGCGGTGCAGTCCGTCGGGAAAGTGCCGTTCAATGTCGTCGACGACAACGTCGATCTTGCGTCGATCTCGGCGCACAAGCTTTACGGGCCAAAAGGCGTAGGCGCACTGTACGTGCGCCGCAAGAATCCGCGGGTGCAACTGGTCGCGCAGATCGATGGCGGCGGGCATGAGCGCGGCATGCGCTCCGGCACGCTGAACGTTCCTGGCATTGTCGGGCTGGGCAAGGCCTGCCAGATCGCCGGCGAGGAGATGGCCGAAGAGACCAGGCGCCTCGGCGCGCTGCGCGATCGCCTGAAGGACGCGATCATGGGCCAACTCGACGAGTGCTACATCAACGGCTCGCTGGAACATCGTCTGCCCGGCAACATCAACATCAGCTTCGCGTATGTGGAAGGCGAATCGCTGCTGATGGGCATACATGACATCGCAGTGTCGAGTGGCTCGGCGTGCACGTCGGCAACGCTGGAACCCTCGTATGTGCTGAAGGCGCTGGGTGCGGGCGACGAGTTGGCGCACAGCTCGATTCGCTTCGGCATCGGACGCTTTAACACTGAAGCCGAAGTGGACTATGTCGCCAAGCGCGTCGTCGAGACCGTGCAGCGCCTGCGCGAACTGTCGCCGCTCTACGACATGGCGAAAGAGGGTGTGGATTTGACGAAGGTGAAGTGGACGGGCGAGCCGGGGCATTAGGGAGCTTAGTTTCTTGTTGTCGTTCGGCATGACTGAAGTCGTGCCTTGACACAAAGCGCATTTCATTTTTGGCCACGGAGCACGACATGGCATACAGCGACAAAGTTCTTGACCACTACACCAACCCCCGCAACGTCGGCACGCTCGACAAGAACAGCCCTGAGGTGGGCACCGGGCTGGTCGGCGCGCCCGAGTGCGGCGACGTGATGAAGCTGCAGATCAGGGTCAACCCCGAAACCAACGTGATCGAGGAAGCGAAGTTCAAGACCTTCGGGTGCGGCTCAGCCATCGCATCGTCATCGCTGGCGACGGAATGGGTGAAGGGCAAGACCATCGACGAGGCACTCGCCATCCGCAACACCGACATCGTCAAAGAACTGGCGCTGCCCCCGGTAAAGATTCATTGCTCCGTGCTGGCGGAGGATGCCATCCGTGCCGCCATCAGTGACTGGCGCAAGAAAGCCGGAGCTGAACAGCAGCAGGAAACGACGACAGAGAAAGCGTAGGCAAGCATGAGCACGATCAATATCGGAGAGCCCGCAACACCCGCTCCGGCGAAAACAGGGATCGAGGTCAGGGAGAAAGCGCTGGCTCGCATTCGCGCTGTTTTGGCCAAGGAGAATATCGATCCCGCAGAAGGCGGACTGCGGCTGGGCGTGCAGGGCGGAGGCTGTTCCGGCCTCAGCTACAACATCCAGTTCGACAGTCATCCGGCCGAGCGCGACCGCATCTTTCAATTCGGCGATGTGCGCGTGTTCATCGACCCCAAGTCGTTTATTTACCTGAACGGCATGGTGCTGGACTGGGAAGAGAGTTTGATGAAGCAGGGCTTCGTTTTTCATAACCCGAATGCGACGAAGAGCTGCGGCTGCGGCAGTTCATTCTCATAGGCGCAGCTTTATCGGCGTCATGAGTGAATCTGTTTTGTATTCGTCATCCAGAGCGTAGTATCCGCCCTGTTTTTCGACCCGCAGTTTTCGCGGGTCGGGCGGATACGCAGTCGAAAGATCCCTATACCGGAAGGCTCGATGCCGAAATAGGAGTCCTTCGACTCCGGCGTCGCAAAATCGGCGAAACCTCCGCTCAGTATGACAACCTGAAATTTACACATGCCAATTGACCACAAAAGCGAATCCACCGGCATCCTGATCGCCAGCCCCAGCAAATCGACGAAAACCAACTGCTGGTCCTGCGGGGACATGCGGGCCGCGCATTTTTGCCAATCGTGCGGAAGAGTCCAGCCGCCCGCGCCGGTCGACTACTTCACGTTCTTCGGGCTGCCGTACCTGTTGAATATCGACGCCCCCAAGCTTGAGCGCGAGTTCTACAGCCTCAGCCGACATTTGCACCCAGACATCAACACTATCGGCACATTGCAGGAGCAGGAGTGGAGCCTGCAACAAAGCTCCTCGCTCAATGACGCCTATCGCACGCTGAAGGACCCGATCGCGCGCACCGAATACCTGCTGCGACTGCAAGGCGTTCACCTCGAAGAGCAGTCGACAGCTGCGACAGAAGAGGCGCGGCGCTCCGGCAAGGCAAAGAAACAGGCCGTCCCGCCAGACCTTCTGGAAGAGGTCTTCGAGTTGAACATGGAGCTGGAAGAAGCTCGCATGAACAAGAAGATGGGCGAGCCGGACCGCTCGCTCGATGTCGAACTGCGCGACCGCGAGAAGCATTTGCAGGAGAAGCATGATCGCATGATGCAGGAACTGCGCGACGCATGGAATGATTGGGACGCATTGGTCGGTCGCGTCAGCGAAGGCGGCAGCGTGCTGGAAGAAGATCGCACGGCGGTATTGCAGCAAATTCTTGACCTCCTGAACCGCCGGGCTTACGTGCGCAATCTGCTGCGCGATATCGCTGAGGTGCTGGAGTAGACGATGAGTGGCTCTCCCATCGTCGGCATCGATCTCGGCACCACCAACTCCCTGGTCGCCTACATGGAAGGCGATCGCCCTGTAGTCATCCCCGGCGAGGACGGCTCGAATCTTCTGCCGTCCGTCGTTGCGGTCGACCAGAGCGGACAAATTATCGTTGGCAATCCTGCGCGTAAGAACCTGATCGAGACGCCGGACCGCACTGTCTACAGCGTGAAACGTCTCATGGGTCGCGGTGTCGAGGACATTCGCGACGAGCTGAAGCTCTTCCCTTTCCGCCTGGCCGACGACATCCTTCCCGGCGAGGTTCTGCGCATCCATCTCGGCGAGAAGGCCTACACGCCACCGGAAATCTCGGCGTTCCTTCTTCGCCAGCTGAAGCGCAATGCCGAGCGGTACTTCGGCTCGGCCATCACAAAAGCCGTCATCACCGTTCCGGCTTACTTCAATGACGCGCAGCGCCAGGCCACGAAAGATGCCGGCCGCATCGCAGGCCTCGAAGTGCTGCGGCTGGTAAACGAACCAACAGCTGCCGCGCTCGCCTATGGTCTCGACAAACACGAGTCGGCGACAGTCGCCGTGTACGACTTCGGCGGCGGCACGTTCGACATCTCGATTCTTAAGCTGCACGAGGGCATCTTCGAAGTGATCGCCACCAACGGCGATACACATCTTGGCGGCGACGACATTGACAATCGGCTGATCACCATCGCCCTCGACGACATCCAGGGCGACCTCGGCATCGACGTCCGTTGCAATGCCGAGATCGTGCAGGCGATTCGCAAGGCGGTAATCGACGCCAAGATTGCCTTGTCGACCAACCAGGCGACAGCGGTTGACCTGGAACTACCGGGCGGTAAACGCTATCGACGCGAGATCACACGCGCACAATTCGAGCAGCTCATCCAGCCGATCATCGAGCGCACGGTTGGCCCGGTAAAGCAGGCGATGAGAGACGCGGGCCTGACCGCAAGCCAGATTGATGAAGCCGTGATGGTGGGCGGATCCACCCGCATCCCGCGCGTACGGCAACTTGTCGAAGAGCTCTTCCAGCGCAAACCACACTGCGAACTCAACCCCGACGAAGTAGTCGCGCTTGGCGCCGCGGTGCAGGCCAACATCCTCGGCGGCCGTTCGGAAGCAACCAAAGAAATGCTGCTGCTCGACGTCACCCCGCTCTCCCTCGGGATCGAAGCACTTGGCGGCGTTGTGGCGAAAATCATTCACCGCAACTCGACCATTCCGGCGTCTGCGACCGAGCACTTCACTACCGGTGTCGAAGGCCAGACCAACGTAGCCATCCATGTGCTCCAGGGCGAGCGCGAGTTGGCCAGGGACTGTCGCTCGCTGGCGCGATTCGATCTGAAAGGGATTCCACCGATGCCGGCGGGACTGCCGCGTATTGAGGTCAAATTTCTAATCGACGCCAACGGCATCCTGCACGTGTCGGCACGCGAGTTGCGCAGCGGCAAAGCCGCAGAGATCGAGGTGCAGCCCAGCTACGGCCTCACCGACGAGCAGGTTGAGAGCATGATTCTCGCTTCCTTCGACAATGCCGAAGAAGATTTTCGCGAGCGGCAAATCATCGAGGCGCGCAACGAAGCCGAGACGATTTTGGTGGCACTGGAAAAGGGCCGTCGAAATCCCGCGTGGAAGGAGTTGACGTCGACCGAGCGTGCCAACATCCATAAGCAGGAAGCGGCCTTACAAGCGGTGATGCGAGAAGACGACTATCCGGCGATCCGGTCAGCCATTGAAGTGCTGAACGCAGGCACTATGAAGCTGGCCGAGCTGATGATGGATTCGGCCGTCGGCGCGGCGCTCAAGGGAAAGACCATGGAGACGGCCGATGTCGGCGAAGGGCCGGCTTCGCCGCATCCGATCGCGCGGGCGGAGATTGAGTGATGCCTGACGAAAAATTCCAATCCGCGACGCCGACCGCAACCGCCGAACTACTTCTGCCGAATACTGTCCGTGTCACGTTCCTGCCAGACAACCGCACCTTCGAGTTCGAACATGGCAAGCTTCCTTACCAGGAGCACGGCCGGCCCGAGTCAATCCTCGACATCGCACTGAACTTCGGCTTGCACCTGGAGCACGCCTGCGGCGGCAATTGCGCCTGCACAACCTGTCACGTTGTGATCAAAAAGGGCCGTGAACTGCTCAGCGAAATGGACGACGAGGAAGCCGACCGGCTCGACATGGCCGCCGACCTTCAACTCAATTCGCGCCTGGGCTGCCAAACGATCATTGAGAAACCTGGGGAGGTCGTGATAGAAATTCCTACTTGGAATCGTAACTACGTGTCTGAAGCCGGACATGAGTAGTTCAGAGCCTTCCTGCAACCGCATTCTGATCGGCTCACCCAGCGGAGGACGACATGGCTGCTGATTTGAGATGGGACGACGTGCAAGACATCGCAATCGCGCTGGCGGACAAGTACCGCGAAGTAGCTCCGCTGGAAGTTCGCTTCACTGACATTCACCGTTACGTCACCTCACTCCCGGGGTTCGTCGATGACCCCAAGGCATCGAACGAAGCCAAACTCGAAGCCATTCAGATGGCGTGGCACGAGGAGTGGGAGGACCGCACGCGATAGCTTTGCCCTTCGCAATTTTCTTCCACGTGTTCCCGCGGCATAACCGGCCAGCGACTCGGCCTGCGTTAGAATTGGGGCAATTATGCCCAACCTCGACGCGGTGACGAGCAAGGAAAGCTCGTCCGCTCCGGTCACCCCAGTGAATTCACCCCCCAGCCGGCTTCTGCGCCGCTGGGACTTTCTTGCCGTCCTGATTTTATTTGCGGCCTCGCTGCCCCTGGCTTGGCTCTCTCCGAAGTCGGTCATCGCGATTCAGCGTCCCGGAAGCTTCGACGATCATTGGGTGCTCGACGCCACTTACAAAGTCACGCATCACATCTACTTCGGACGCGACGTGGCCTTCCTGTATGGACCGCTGGCGCATTGGCTGATGGCCGTGCCACCGCGCCTCGCCGGATTCTCGCTCGGAACTATTTATTCCAGCTATCGCACGCTGTTGTTGTGGTGCTCGATCGTCTTCAGCTTTTTCGCCCTGCGCTTGCTCCTCCCCGAGCAGCCTGCGTGGAAGCGATTTCTGCTGCTGCTCCTGGTGGGAGTCTTCTGGACATCGTGGGACGGGCGCACCGCGCTGGGCATCCTGTGCTTCGCGATTTTTCTTCGCGGCTGGTACGCCCTGCGCCAGCGACGACTTCAGCCCGTAGCCTTCGCCATCGGCTCGGCTGTGCTCACGGCCTGCGCTTTCTGGTATTCGGCGGATACCGGAGTGTACAGCGTTGCTGGGTTTCTGCTTGCCTTCGGCGGCGTGGCCCTCGAGGACTTGCGCGACCCCGCCAAGTGGCGCCCCTACGTGCGGCCACTTGCGGTGTATGCGGGATGTTTTGCGGTGCTGGTGTTCGTTATCAACACCATCATTGCCGGGCCACTGGACTTTCGCTTCTGGCAGACTTCGCTGGCGCTGGTTTCAGTGCATCGCTGGAACGAGCCCGCGCCCATGACCGGAACGGGCGCGATGCATCTCCTGCTGCCGTTTGTGATCGGCACGGCGGTGTTTCTGCTTCGCTTTTTCGCCAAGGCGGAACGCAGCACGGTTTTCGTGGCGCGAGTGGGATTCCTGATCGGCGCTTACATCTTCGCGCTGCTCTCGATGCAAAGCGGACTGGTGCGCTCCGATCCGAACCACATCATCTTCGGCGTTTTTCCGATGGTGTTCTTCTCGGGTGTGATCCTGTTTTCCTTCACCTCGAAGATCGCTTCAACCGCAGCGGCCCTGGTGGCAGTGGTCGCGTCGCTCTATCTGTCCGAGCCTGCACCGATCTTTCACCCGGACAACATTCGCTACCGCCTGGCACGCATGCGCCATCCCATTACCAGTTGTCCCAGCGGGTACCTGGAGTTCCAGCAGGTCTGCTTCCCCAGCGACTTCGGTTCGACGCTGCTCAGCACCATCAGCTATCTTCAGGAGCACAGCAGTGAACATCAGCCGGTCCTGATCTATCCCTATCAGTACATGTTCGGCGTGGCCGCCAACCGCGACGTCGCCGGTGCAGTCGAGCAGTCGTTTCTCGCCAATGGCACATACCTGTCGAAGTTCGATATCGATGGCTTGCAGCACGATCAAGCGCCCGTCGGATTGTTCTTCCGGGATGCCAGCCCACGTGAACTGACCAGCGCAACGCTCAGCCTCCCGATCGACGACGTCAGCAATTTCACCCGCACTCCTCCCGTGTGGTTCTGGATCTTCCGCCACTACCGCGCCGATCAGACACTCTCGCCGGGCGAGGTCGGCCTGCTACGCGATGATGCGCGTGCTTCGAAGATTACGGAGCAGGCGTACCCCCTGGGCTTGGCTGCGAAAACCTATGACGTCGATCAACCGAGTACGACCATCGATCTCGGCGCGCCGCAGTGGCCAACCAACGGAGCAGACTTCCTGCGCTTGCGGCTGAAGGCGAACTACAGCCCGCTCTGGAAGCTGCGCAAGCCGGAGCAATTGCAACTGGAAATCACACGCGCGGATGGGAGCAGGTCTCTGCGCACATTCGTTATGGATCCGGGGAAGGCGACCGATGTGTGGTTCTATCCGTGGGATGAGTCTGACCTGACGCGCTACTTTGATGCTGACGAGAGTCGCTGGCGCCCGTCCTATCGCCCTGCGATTACCGGTTTGAAACTGGTGATCACCCCGCTGGATTGGTTTTCGCAGAAGATGTCGTCGATCAGCGTTGAGTCTGCCGATGCCGTGAGCGTGCATCTGACATCTCCGTAAGGCGGGATGATCCAAAGGCGGCGCCGGCTCGGGATGGCAACGACTGTAAATCGCTGCCTACTTCACACCTACGCGCTTCCCAAACGCCCTCAGCGGAAACCGGATGCCCTCATACAGAATCTTGCGGTTGAACTTCGACTTCCCTGCCTCACGCTCGTGGAAGATGATGGGGAATTCGCGAAAGCTGGTGCTGCGGCGGTGCAGATTGAACTTCATCTCCATCAGGAACGCGTAGCCTTCCGAGCGAATCGAGTCGAGATCGATTCGGCGCAGCACATCCGTCCTGTAGCCGACGAAGCCCGCGGTCATATCGTGTACCGGCACGCCGGTAAACAGGCGCGCATAGAAATTTGCGCCGAAGCTCAGCGTGCGCCGGCGGATGTCCCAATTCTCAGCTCCGCCACCTTTCACGTATCGCGAGCCGATCACCACTTCGTTGCTCTTGAGCAGCTCGATCATGATGGGCAACAGTTCCGGCGGGTGCGACAGATCGGCATCAGACTGAATAACGTAGTCGGCCAGATTCTCCGCCAGGATCTTCTTCATCGCGTCGCGGCATGCCGAACCGTATCCACCCTTGCCCGGTCTCGCCAGCAGATGAACATCAGGATCGATCGCCTGCAGGCGGCGAATCTCATCCGCCGTTCCATCCGGTGAGTTGTCGTCGACGAACATGATCGGCTCGGCTCCCGCAGCCTTGCGGATGCGGCCAACCAGAATGGCAATATTGTCTCGCTCGTTGTAGGTGGGAATAATGAGCATCGGCCCTAACTTACTACGGTCTCCTCTGGATTCTTCACCGGCATCTTACATCACCGCATTTACTTCGTTTGCTCCCCCGGAGCGTCACTCGGGCTAGCCACGACCAGCTTGACGGCATCGGCGGCTTCGAGCGTGATGGCATCGGGCTGCTGCGACACCCAATCGAGCGGCGTAGCGATCAGCCGCAAGCGCGTGATCGCCGGTCGCGAATTCATGCGCCACTGCGTGGGATCGGCATTGAAATAAGCGGCCAGGTCAGGAGCATCCCAGGGGAAGAACCAGATGTCGCTCGCTGTATTTGGTGGCAGCACCACCCACTCCAGGTCGCGTGAACCGTCGGCGCGCGTGATTTCCAATTGCAGGCGTTCGGGCTTGCGCAACTTCCACCACACGGGATAGTGCACATTCACGCGCAGGCGAAGAAAGTCGTAACCCGTCGGCCACAAAGGCGTGCCAATCTCTGTCGTCGATTCGCGATCCGTGATTGCATAAGTTTTCCGCGGCAAACCCAGCGGCAGTGACTGGAGCGCGATTCGCGATGCGCGCGAGTCGTCACGCACTACCCCAACGACACCTGGCATCAACTGCTGCTCGGTGCGGTAGTGGCGCACCATCCAGAACCACACTTCGGGAATGCGCGTGAAGTTCGGAATGCCGTCGACCGGGACGCTGAGATAGTTGCGCGACCACACCTGTGTCTCTTCCTTCGACCAGTGGCCAAAATCGGCGTCGGGCATGTAGAGCGCAGCGGGAATCGACTTGCCCTCCAGGCCCGCCATCTCGATGCGCACCAGTTCGGGCCCGCTCGCGGTGTAAGCCTGCATCAGGCCACCGGCAACGTTGCGCTGCGCGGCCAAGCCGAACATTGTCTGGTAGGGGAAGACGAAGACCCAATCCTTTGCCCCGCTGTGCTGCTGCAGGAAATTGCCGCCCGAGGCCAGCATCTGCGGCGTCAGCGGTTCAACATAGCAGGCCTGCTGAAACTCGTTGTACCCCGGCGGGCAAGACGTCATGGGATTGCGCAGTTCGCCGTAAAGACGCAGCACGCTGGACGGCCGGAAGACCGGGTGCGAAACGAGCATGGACCCGCCAACCGCAACGAAGACCCCCAGCAGCGACGCCGATCCCCGGAACGAGAACAGGATCGCGCTCACAAAGAAGATCATTGCGAATTCGCCGATAATCACATGGCCAATATCGGAGCGCACCAGCGAGCTCTGCATCACCGCCAGTCCGAAAAGGAATGACCCCAGCAAGAATCCTGTTCGCTCGGTGACAACCAGGCTGTCACGGCGGCGAGCGAAGGCGCGATATCCGAACACCAGCGCGGCGATCAGCAGCGCAACGCAGAGGTGAGTTGCGCCTTCGTCAGTCATAGCCGCAGGGGTCGCCCAGCGATACACCGCCACCTGCGCCAACGTTTCGCGCCAGAACTTGAAGTCAAACGGGATGGCCGTGAATGCATTGATCGCCACTGCGATGACGGCGAAGGCTAGGATAAACGAGACCAATCCGAGGACAAGGCTTTTGGTGAAACGCTGGTGTCGCGTCTCAAACGCAACCGCGACCAGGCAGATGAACCAGGCTGCTGTCGCATAAGTTCCCGTGTCGCCGGCAATCAAGAATCCCAGTGCAACGAAAATTGCGCCCGCGACTCCCGCGTAATAACTGCGCAGCCGTCCCGCCTGCACGGCATACCATCCGCGCAGCGAGATCGCGAAGACCAGCACTGGATAGGTTGTGCGCAGCGAGGTCTCCCAGAATGAGGCCAGCATCAGCAGCAGCACGAAGCGTTTCCACGGCGGCTGCTCGGGCAAAATAAGCCGCAGTGCGATGTACGCAAACAGAAAGGCGCACCAGATGGGAACGGTGTTCCACGTCGCGTACAGCGCCCCGACGGTCAGCGGAAGCGTGCGCGCCGGAATCGACGAGAGCCACTGAAAGACTGGTCCGTGGGTGAATGCGACATCACGGCCAATCCAGATATGGCGCAGCGCCTTGAAGGTGTAGTCGAGATGCCAGTTGTCGTCGATGAGCCCGAGGTTGGGGACAAGGGTGACGGTGCGGTGCGTCAGCCAGGTCGTCGGGAACGAGCCAAGCAGGAGGAGGATAACGGCGAGGAAGTCCCAGTGCCGGCGCCAGAATGGATTAGTCCGCTGCGGGCCGACCGCTGCGGGCGAGGCTTGCTGGCGTGCCGCGACATCCATCTTCTCCATAGACGAGAGTCATTCTACCAATCGTTGACCAACTGTCATCCTAAGGTCTTCCACTCTTTCACGATTCCCGCGATTCCTGTCATACTCACTCGTCGGACCTCATCACGGATTCTTCATGCACACTTCGGTCAAGGAAAGCCGGGATATCATAATCGAAAGTCGACGTTCGGGAACGACTCCGGCGTGGGCCTGGGGAGTCGCCGGACTGCTTGCGGTCTTCTACTTCGTCAGCAGCGTTCTCATCGCGCAGCATCGCGTCTTCTGGTTCGACGAACTGTTCTCTCTCCACATCGCACGCCTGCCACAGCTCAGTACCATCTGGGCTGCACTCAGCAACGGCGTCGACGCGCTGCCACCGCCGTACTACATGACGGTTCGCCTCTTCGACTCGCTCTTCGGCCCCGGTGATGTCGCGGCTCGCGTTCCATCGATGATTGCGCTGGCGATCGGCCTGCTCGTGATCTTCGACATCGCCCGCCGCCTCACCGACGGAGTTCATGGCATCATCGCGCTGTCCGTCGCCACCTGCTCGTTCCTTCCTTACTACGGATACGAGGCGCGCTCCTACGCCATCTATTTCCTGTTTGCGTGCGTCGCCTTGTGGGCCTGGACCAACGAGAGCCTCAGCCCGAAGACGCAGGCGATCATCTTTGGCGCGGCCTTCTTTGCGGGCGAATGCTTCCATTACTACTTCGGCATGTGTCTGCTGCCGTTTGTGCTATTCGAGTTGCTGCGCTGGAAGCCGGGACAGAAACCCTCGCTGAAAATCTTCGCCGGAATTGTCGGCTGCTTCGTACCTGTTCTGGTTTTGTCGCCACTAATCCTGTCGTTCTCGCGGAAGTTTGCCGGTGGCTACTGGAACCGTCCGAGTTTTCTCGAACTGCGCGCGATCTTTTCGCAGCTCTTTCCTGACGGGCTGTTCCTGCTGTCGCTAATCATCATCTGGATCATCTTCGCGCGCGGCGACGAGGCAAAAGACATTGCGGTCGAGCCGATGCCGCCGGCCGAAACCATCGGCTGGCTGTGCCTGGCTATTCCGCTCGCGGCGTTCATCGTGTCGATGAAGACAAACGCGTTCTACAGCCGCTATTTCATGGGCGTGATCCCCGGCGTCGCAGTGGCCTTTGCGGTTCTGCTGTGGCGGCATTTCCGGCGCACAACACAGGTCGCAACCGGCGTATGCATTCTGCTCACGGGATGGGGCGTAGCCCAGCAACTGACCGTTGTGCGGCATCCTGACAAAGTCGAGGCGACCGGCATCCGACCGTTCCTCGACATCGAAAGCTCGCTGCGAATTGAGGGCAAGCGCTACTACGTTTTCTCCGGGCCGCTGCTGTTCCTCGAAGCCCAGCAATACTCAGCGCACCCCGAGCAGGTGGTGCTGGTAGTCCCGTCGGACTTCAACCGTCCCTCCAGCCGGCGGGCCCGATCCGTACCTGCATCAGCGCCTGGAAGCGAACCTGTCGCAGTACTACCCCATGCAGATCTGGACGGTCGACGATCTTGCGCGACACCGTGGCGACTCGGCGCTGATCGATCCGGACGAGACCATCCTGCGCGATCTGAAGCGCGCGGGCATACAGGTGGGAACGCGATTCTCGTCCCCAGTGCAGGTGGATTACTTGCAGTGATTAGCAGTTAGCCTTTTGCACTTAGTGCTTGGCAAACAAGAGCGTAGCTTGAGCGATTGCCCCGGCACGCTTCTCGAAAGTGTCGTCAAGAGAAGACCTTCCGGTCGAGGAGGAACTGCTCTCCGTGACGAGAAGCAGATGCCTTCTTCCGCTGAAGCGGTGATCGTGATGACGATTTCGAAGTAACGCTCGCCCTGGACCTCAGGTCTCCCAGCCCTCCCCTACTCACTTCCGCCGCTTTCTTTTACAATGTTCAAAGCTTGTTTTTGCGCCCCGTCGCGCGATTTCCAGGAATCCCACAAAGACTAGCGAGCCGACCCGGGCTTGGCCCTGGTGTCGCCACCATCATTCAGGAGCTGTCGTGAAGAAAATCGGAATCATCTTTGGGATGGAAACCACTTTCCCTCCCGCGCTGGTCGACAAGATCAACTCGATGGGCGAACCCGGCATCCAGGCCGAACTGGCCACCGTCGGCGAAGTCCGCATGGCCGAGCCTTCGCCCTACGCTGTCATCGTCGACCGCATCTCGCACGACATCCCTTTCTATCGCGCCTACTTGAAGAACGCCGCGCTCTCGGGCACCTACGTCATCAACAATCCCTTCTGGTGGAGCGCCGACGACAAGTTCTTCAACTACGCGCTGGGCCAAAAGCTGGGCGTGGCTATTCCGAAGACCGTGCTCATCCCGCACAAGGAGCACCCGGCGGGCACCACCGACCGCTCCATGCGCAACATGCAATTCCCCATGCCGTGGGACAGCATCTTCGGCTACGTCGGCTTTCCGGCATTCCTGAAGCCTTTCGACGGGGGCGGATGGAAAGACGTCTACAAGGTCAACTCACCCGAGGAGTTCTTCAACGCCTATGACCAGAGCCGCGACCTCTGCATGACGTTGCAGCGTGGCGTGAACTTCAAGGAGTACTTCAGGTGCTACGTTGTGGGACAGGAGAAGGTGCACATCATGCACTACGATCCGTCGCGGCCCATGCACGAGCGCTATGTGAAGAACCCGCCGCCCACCGACCCAAAGCTGATCGAGCGCGTCGAGCGCGACTGCCTCACTTTGTGCCGCGCTTTGGGCTACGATCTGAACACCGTCGAGTTTGCCTGCGAGGACGGCATTCCCTACGCCATCGACTTCATGAACCCCGCGCCCGACGCCGACGTGAATTCCGTGGGCCAGGAGAACTTCGACTGGATCGTCAACAGCGTTGCCGAACTCGCCGTGCGTAGGGCGAAGGAGCACACCGGCAAGGTGACGGAATATCGCTGGAGTTCCTTCTTGAACGGAGGTTTCGCCGGCGAGGAAAAATCCATAAAGGCCCAGGCGACCAAAGCCGGCGTGGACAGCACACCCGCTGTCCGCCCTGGCAAGAAGAGCTCGGACGGGCCATCCGGCAAAACCGATTCAGACGCTGCCCCAGATTCTTCGAAGCCTGGGACAATGCTCGAGGCGGCATCTAAGCAATTGCGTAAACGAGTGGGCAAGGGGTGATCAGATGAAGCGGCCAAGCCTTAGCATCGGAATTGAAGAGGAGTATCAGACGATCGATCCGGAGACGCGGGACCTGCGCTCGCACATCGCGTCGGAAATCCTCCCGAAAGCCAAGCTTGCCCTGAAAGAGGCGGTCAAGCCGGAGATGCATCAGTCGGTCATCGAGGTGGGTACGCGCGTTTGCAAGGACATCAAGGAGGCGCACGAGAATGTCCAGTCTCTACGGCGCGAAGTGATCACGCTCGCCAGCGAGCACGGCATGATGCTGGCCGCCGGTAGTACACACCCTTTCTCCGACTGGAAGCTGCAGGAGATCTATCCCGACGAGCGCTACCATCGCGTGGTTGAAGACATGCAGTTGATTGCGCGCGCCAACCTGGTCTTCGGGTTGCACGTGCATATCGGCATCGAGGATCGCAACACCGCGATCCACATCATGAACTCAATGCGGTACTTCCTGCCGCACATTCTGGCGCTTTCGACGAACTCGCCTTTCTGGATGGGCATGAATTCGGGCTTCAAATCCTATCGCGTGAAGGTGTTTGAGCGCTTCCCGCGCACCGGCATTCCCGACACCTTCGCCAACTGGTCGGATTACGAGAACTTCGTTGCGCTGCTGGTCAAGACCAAGTGCATCGACAACGGCAAGAAGATCTGGTGGGACATCCGTCCCCATCCATTCTTCGACACGCTGGAAGTACGCGTCTGCGACATTCCCATGCGCCTGGACGAAACCATCGCCATCGCCGCACTAATTCAAGCGACCATGGCAATGTTGTACAAGCTTCATGCATCCAACAAGAGTTATCGCATCTATGGACGCGCATTGATCTCGGAAAATAAGTTTCGCGCGTCACGCTACGGAATTGAAGGCAAGCTGATCGACTTCGGCCGCGAAGAGGAAGTGCCGATTCGCGACCTCATGATGGAATATCTGGAGATGATTGACGAGGTCGTCGATGAGCTTGGCTCGCGCGAGGAAATCAATTACATTCACCAGATGTTAAAGATGGGCACCGGCGCTGACCGCCAGTTAAAGGTCTTTCAGGAGACTGGCGATCTGAAGAAGGTGGTCGATTTCATGGTCGCCGAGACGCGTGTGGGCGTCTTCGAAGGCGCCGCAGCAAGAACGTAATTTAGGGATCGAGCATCGTGGGCGAACCCATGTGGGGCTCGAGTTCTTACTGTGGAGCAGGCCTGCAGGCCTGTATTAGGAAGTTACAGTTTGACTTTTCATTCCGATCCGGCTTCAGCCGGTGAGGAATTCTGATTCTCGCGTGGCAGCTGCGATTCAGCTCCCGGAAAAGCAGATCCCCGGCGGACTGAAGTCCTCCTCGTGATGACAATGATTGATATGCCGATACTTCTCTCTCGGAAGGTATTTACTTGATTCAACCCGTTCTCACCGATCTCACCAAAACACCTTTTGATCCCGAGCTCTCGCCGGGCGCTCACAATGCGGTTTACACCTGTCTCCGCATTCAGCCGACGGAGAAGGTCACGCTGATCACCGACAACGAGTGTCGCGAAATCGCCGCCAGCATTGCCGCCGAGTTGCAGAAGCTGGGCGCGCCTTTCAAGGCATTCGTGTTGGAAGACCTCGCGCCGCGTCCGCTAATCGAGTTTCCGCGAGAGATCGCCGAGGACATGGAAACCAGCGATGTCTCGATCTTTGCCGTCAAGGTGCAGCGGAACGAACTGAAGTCGCGCATGCAGATGACCGACATCGTCAATCGGCGGAAGATGCGTCACGCGCACATGGTCAACATCAACAAGCAAATCATGCTCGAGGGCATGCGCGCCGACTACGACAAGGTCGACGCCATCAGCCGCAAGGCCATGGAGATCGTCACCAGCGCGAAGGAGGTCCGCTGTACCAATCCCGCCGGCAGCGACTTCACCGCAAAGCTGAATCCGAATTATCACTGGATCAAGACCAGCGGCATCATTAGCCGCGACAAGTGGGGCAATCTTCCCGGCGGAGAAATCTTTACCGCGCCCGGCGAAGTGAGCGGCATCTGCGTCGTTGACGGCGTAGTTGGCGATTACCTTTGCGAGAAGTACCAGGACCTGGCGCGCCAGCCGCTAACCATCGAGATGAAAAACAACCGCATCACCCGCGTTTCGAGCGATAACAAGGAGCTGGAGCAGGAGTTCTGGGCGTACACCCACACCGACGAGAACAGCGACCGGGTGGGCGAGTTCGCTATCGGCACCAACATCGAACTCACGCACGTCATAGGGCAGATCCTGCAGGATGAGAAGTTTCCCGGTATCCACATCGCGTTCGGCAATCCGTACGGCGAGCACACGGGCGCGGACTGGTATTCGGCGACGCACATCGACGTGGTGGGCACGCATTTCGACATCTGGGTTGACGGTCGGCAGATTATGGAGAAGGGCCGCTTCCTCATCGAGGCCTGACGATGATTCCCGCACTCCGCGAGGAATTCAACCGCACCTACGCGCCGGAGAAGTATCAGGAGTTCCTGCGCGCGCTGGACCGTGCGAGCGGCACCCACGTTGGGTTTCGCGTCTCGGAGACGCCATGCTTCGTGCCCTACGCGCTCATCGGGCAAATGGCGCAGTACGGCCGAGAGCTCATCTCGCAGCTGGTTGACAACCCTGACTACCGCAAGTTGTCGGACGTCACCATCCCACCGGAATATCACGTACCCAACGAAGCGCCGTTGCCGATGTTCGTGCAGGTCGACTTCGGGCTGGTGCGCGATCTCGAAGGCGAGTTGGAGCCTAAACTGGTCGAGCTGCAGGCCTTCCCTTCGCTTTACGGATACCAGCCTGTGGCGGCTGAGCAATACGTGGAGTCGTTCGGCTTATCGCGCGATCTGGGAATCTATCTCAGCGGCTGCGATCTTGAAGCGTATTGGCGGCTGATGCGGCAGCTTATTGTCGGCGACCACGATCCCGAGAACGTCATCCTGATGGAGATCAATCCCGACAACCAGAAGACGCTGCCGGATTTCCTAATAACCCAGCGCGAGCTCGGCATCGCCATCGTTGACATCCTGAAGCTGACCAAGCGCGGTAATAAGCTCTTCTACAAGAACGATGGCCGCGAAATTGAAGTCCGCCGCATCTACAACCGCTGCATCGTCGACGAACTCCAGCGCAAGAACATCAGACTCCCCTTTGATTTTCGCGATGAGTTGGATGTCGAATGGGCTGGTCATCCAAACTGGTACTTCCGCATCAGCAAATTCTCGATTCCCTATCTCAATCACTCGTCGGTGCCGAGGACATGGTTCCTCGATCAGCTGCCGTCGTTCCCTGACGATCACGAAAACTTCCTGCTGAAGCCCCTGTATTCCTTCGCCGGAGTTGGCATCAAGTTCGCTCCCACTCCGTCAGACATAGAAGCGATACCTGCCGATCAACGTCATAACTACATTCTCCAGGAACGGCTGCACTTCGAGCCCGTGATCGAAACCCCGCGCGGCATGACGCAGATGGAAGTCCGTATGATGTTTGTCTGGCCGGAAGGCGGACAGCTCACGCCTGTGCTGCCGCTGGTGCGCATGGGACGCGGCATCATGATGGGCGTCGACCACAATAAAAACCTGGAGTGGGTGGGTGGCTCGGCTGCGCTGCTGGCCTGACACTGACAACTCACAGACGTGTTCGGCGTGGCGGCACATTCCCACTCCGAACCCACCTACGCGCCACCACTTCTCCTGACTATTAGATGGTGGCCGCCATACATACTAGTGCCTCGTCAGAAGCAATCTTGGCCGGCACATATGCTTGTTCTTCGCCATCTAAATGCCATCAGCGATCACTTGCTCGACTGTAAGTTGAATTCCAACATAGGCTCAACGATGATTGCGCAGCTCACGTAAGTGTCCACTTATGGGCTTTGTCTATTACGACAAATATTTAGGAATTGCTCCAGATCACTGTAACAGTGATATTTGTCAGTAGCTTGTCCGCCACACCACCGATGTTCTGAGCATACAGCTGGGTATCCTGGCTCGCACGTTTACCTAGATAATCAGGACTTCCCGACGATCATACACATACATCTATCTTCTGGAGCCACATCGGTGCAGGCTTTGACCTTTATGTTAATGCGCACCAATTAACTGCGCTCATCCTGATTCGCAATGCGCAATATGGAGGGATCGCCACGAATTGCCAATGCTGGAAGTCGCGGTGTACAGCTACGGTCACGCTATGGATTTAAGCGGCTATGGCACCTTCGCTGGCAGATGAATCCATCCGACTGCATAGCGTACAGCAGGCTAGGAGAAGCTATCCGAAGAGATAGGAGAGCTATCCGCAAGGATAGCAGCAGATGATGACTCCATTCATTTTTGCAAAATGTGTCGCGCACCCATAGAAGTGCTGATTTATCGCAGTAACTATCAGTCACGTCCCCAACATCGCGTAGCGGATCAATCGAATGTTTGAGTAGGTCACCAATTGGCCACTTTATGTCATCTGCGTACGGTGGCCAACGTTAACGGATGGCGCACCTCCAGAATACGCATTCAAATCCCGTCCCGCTCTGATAGATAGCCTGGCATATCTAACTGCTACTGCCGGCGCGTACTGCGTAACGTCATTATTCTGACCCGTTTAGTTTCACACCTGCGCATACATAATTTGTCACATGTATTAGTAGCTGATGGTCGCAATGAGGCGAAATACATCACTTTTGGTCCAAGCGACCTAACCGCAAAATCATACAAAAATCACAGGAACTCACAAAAAACTCATTTGACTCTGTTCAAATTCAATGACACGCTCACAGCACAATTGAAAATTAGGAAACAATAGCTTATGCAAATTATCGTCGGCTTTGGCTGACGAAGATGGCAGGCTAAACCACAGGTTCTTTGAAGATCCAACGTGAGTGAGTACGTGGAATGAGGATCTTCAATCTCATTTAGGGTTTCACACCTGCGGTGCTGTACTTCCTGGGCTGTTGTCTTGGGTCGAGGTGCTATTTCGCTCCGGCCTTTGCAGCTGACAAGGGTGTTCTGTTGGAAGGAAGGCCGACCGACCAACAGAAAGACCTGACTTCCCCGGAGGGAGAAGGTTGAATGCGGCGCTTCGTTTCTCCTTTCCTTCTTTTGGGCTACCAGTAGCCACTGCACAGTAGGTGCATGGCAGGCCTCGCACGGCTGTAGTTGCCGCAAGGAAATCCCCGCTCCAGGCGACCCCTTGGATTTCCCTAGAACAACCGATGCAATTTAAGCAGGGAGATTCACGCCTACAGTTTCTTGCTGGGGGTCTCCCGGGAACACTAACAAACCTCTGGGCTGTCTAGCTACCCAGACCAAGCCGATAAGGAGGCACAGCAGATGTCGAGGTCTAGCTTCTTAAAGGTGGTGGGCATGGTGTCGGCGATTGTTCTGGCGATGACCTTTGCCTCCGCCGCTCAAATTCTACCGCCAACCGTCAGCACGATGATTCCTTTCGCGCAAGACAATGGCTACAAGCCTGAAGCTTCCCTGCTGCCAGGCGAGCGATGGCAACCTGTACGGAACAACTTATTACGGTGGCAGATTCAATGAAGGCGCTGTGATTGCGATGACTCCGGCGGGTACGCCAGTGCCCGGCCGCTAATGGTTCTTTCGTGCTTTACAGCTTCGATTCCTTTGCTTGCGGCAATTTCCCGAAAGCCCCACTGATTCAGGCCAGTGACGGCAATCTCTATGGGACGACCAAATCAGGCGGCAACGATCACGTTGGCGCGATCTTCATGGTTAACCCAACTACCGGAGCGCATTACTGCGTTCATGGCTTCAGTACTAACCCCACGGACGGCCACGATCCAGAGGCAGGGCTGTACCAGGCCCAGGCTGGGCCTTATGCAGGCCTTCTGATCGGCACCACTACAGAGGGTGGCGTAAATCATGGCGGCGTTCTCTTTGCCAGCAGCCTCGATGGGAACACTTACAGCGTTCTCTACAACTTCTGTCAATCTGGAGGGTGCGCTGACGGCAAGAGCCCCCATGCGGGAGTGATTGAGGATTCCCTCGGTGACTTCTATGGAACCACCGCCGCGGGCGGCGCGAATGGCGTCGGTGTGGTGTGGGAACTTTGGCTTGACCCCAGTGGCACTTACGAGTACTTAGTATTGAATAGCTTAGCTAGTACCACTGGCGCCTATCCTGCTGCTCCGCTTGTGTTCGGACCGCCTACTCCATCAGACGCACCGAACGACGGCTACCTGCCGCTGTATGGCACGACCGCAACTAACGGCGCGGGTGGCTACGGCACCGTTTTCGAGGTGCTGCCCTGCGTTCTACCTCCAGACTACACGCTTAATCTTCCGTGCCCTGTCTTTGCCATCCACAACTTCAGTTCGGGTGATGGACAGCATCCGCACGCTCCTCTGATGTTGTCATCCGATGGATACTTCTACGGTACGACGAAAGAGGGCGGAAACTATGGACTGGGCGCGGTGTACCGAATAACACCAACCGCCAGCCTGTACCAGGTGGTGTATAGCTTTGACTCCTCCCAGGGTTCGAATCCGCACGCTGGCCTGGTGCAAGCGCTTAACGGGTACTTCTATGGAACCGCCGAAGTCGACGGTTCTGGAACCCACGGAACGGCGTTCAACCTGTCGCCGCTTCCGGAGAAGTTTGTGGCTGTGAAGCCGTGCCGTCTCCTGGATACCCGGACCACGGGAACTCCTCTACAGCCCGGCGTAGCAACCCCTTACAACCTGCGCGCGTTAGCACAGACTGCCGGCTGTGAGGATCTGTCTCATGCCGATAGCTATGCACTTAACGTAACGTTGGTGCCAAACTATGGGCCGGTCGGGTTCGTCACGTTCTGGCCGCAGAACTCTCCACTAGGTATGCCCACAGCTTCAACGACGAACGCAGTCGACGGCGTCGTCAGGGCAGCTACTACGATCGTCCAGGGAGGATGGGACTACAACGCCCTGACACCTCACTCGGGGATCAGCATCTACAGCAGCGATGAAACCGACATCATCGTCGACCTGCAGGGGTACTACAGCGAACGTCAACACGTCCCTCAGCACGGGTCGACGTTGCAGTTCTACCCACTTTCGCCATGCCGAGTGGTCGACACGAGGCAGACGACCTTCCCGATGGGACTGGGTGCACCCTCGCTGACTGGCAATGTGCCACGCCAGTTCCCGATGATGACGAGTGGTTGCTTCAGTAGTCTCGGCGGTGTTGTTCCTACCGCTTACTCGCTCAACCTGACCGTAGTTCCGCAGGGACCGCTGGGGTACCTGACGGCGTGGGCAGGCGGCGATGATCAGCCAAACGTCTCCAACCTGAACTCCCTGGCTGGAACGGTGGCGGCCAACGCGGCTATCGTCCCGGCTGGTGATGGTGCGGATGGCGCAGTAAAGGTGTATGCCCTCAACAACACCGATCTCGTCATTGACGTGAACGGCTACTTCGCGGATCCGGACAACGGCAATGATTACTTCAGCGGTCTGCCCTGCCGGGCTATGGATACGCGGCCAAACTCCTTCGCCGGAACTCTGGGAATCAGTATTCTGGCTTCAACGTGTACACCTTACGTCAGCCCTGCGGCGTACAACGCGATGGCGACGGTGTCCCCGAGCGGATATCTGGGATATCTGACGCTCTTCCCGAGCGACCAGCCCCAGCCGGTTGTTTCGACGCTGAATTCCTATACCGGAACCATCACGTCGAACATGGCACTCGTCCCCAACGACACCAACATCATCAACGCGTACGCTTCGAATTCAACGAACTTGATCCTTGATCTGGGCGGCTACTTCGCTCCTCCCTCGGAGGGCGGCGGCGACACACTCATCGTCAAGACCAAATAACCCATGTGCAGGGGGCCAGCAATCCTGGCCCCCTGCATTGGCGTAGTTTGATGGATGAAGCGACTGTCATGGCTTTGCACAGCACTGGAAACATTCACGCACACCTTTGTCGGGGGCTCAGCGAATGCTGGCGCCCTCAACGAAACATGCATTCCGCTTCGTTGAGGGAATGCCTTGGGGTAGCTTAGCTTTGCTGGGCTCCCCGTCCAGTGATTGGTGATTAAGTATTTCTTGGGCATGCTGGTGGAGTATCAGCAAACCAGCAAAATTAGCCATCAAGGGATAGATGCAGTTTGCGCATTGAGCAGTAAACTGGTTGCTGATAGAGCTGGTCAGCCGAGTACTAGTTATACTTCCACACTTATGGCAACCTGACTGCTGGTATCGAAGGAGACGTTGTCTTCCGCTCCGTTCGAGTTGCCGCTTCCTCGGGAACGAAGTGTGAGGTCACTACGTGCTGAATGGAACTGTAATCCAATTCGCCGACTTCGAACTCGACCTGGCCAGTCGCGAGCTACGTCGCAGTGGCGTGCAAGTTCATTTACAACGCCAGGCTTTCGGAATCCTGGTCTTACTTGTAAGCCGCCCCGGTACTCTGGTCACCCGCATAGAAATCCGTGACAAGTTATGGCCTAACGAAGCTTTTGGTGATATTGACAGCAGGCTAAATTTCCAAATCAAGAACATCCGCTCTGCATTAGGCGACGATCCTGAAAATCCGATCTACATCGCAACCATTCCGAAGAGTGGTTACAAATTTATAGCTCCCGTGGAATCCGTGACGCCGCAAAGGGGGGAGCAAACCAGCCCGATAAATCGTCCGCCGTCAGTCCTGGGTCGCGTGCAAACCAGGCCTTTGCAGACATGGGTTATCGTGCTGGTCATTGCGCTGGTGGGGGGTGTTGTCATATTGCAGTCGCGACTCTGGAAGCGAGATAAAAACGCGTTCGCGACAACTAATGCAGCTGGGGGAGCGCCGAGCATAGTATCGGTGACACCAGTTGTTGCCTTGGGCAGCCAGCGGATCGTCATTAATGGATCCGGATTCGGCGTCCAGGCGCCCTATACAGGGCTGGATACCCCTTTCATTGCTATACGAAACAATAGCAAGCAATGGTCGGCGGGACGCATAACTCCTGACGGTGCCGACGACGTGACTCTGAATATCAGCAATTGGATCGACTCTCAGATTATTGTGGAAGGATTTTCCGGAGCATATGGCAGTAGTACTCGAAAGCTAAATTCTGGAGATGACGTAGAAATTGCTGTTTGGAATCCACAAAGCGGTGCTGGGCCCGCCAGGTTCCATTTACAGGTATCTGAACCTCCTGGTGCACAACCCGCCGCGGTTCACTCTCCTTGAGCTTCCAGTTGCGGTATTGCTCTGTCGCCGCCTTTCAGCCAATCGCCGAGAGTCGCAGAGCAGCTCTTGTTCCGGCGTGGAAAATCCAAGTGGTTTGAAATTATGTCTGTCCTCAGCCAGCACGACCCAGATGTTCTCGATACGAATCGACTCACGAGACGGGCTCGTAAAGCTGCCGTGTACGCGATGCACGCTTCCTCTATCAGACGCGTCACGCTCGTAACGAGGCCTACACCAATTCAAGGTAACCGAATTAGAAAGAGCACGCCTCCCCCGCCCCCTCCCTCCTCCTTCATCCTTAACCACGGAGACGCCACGTCATGCGCGAGAGCGCCGGCGAGACGTCTTCCTGGTTGAGGGGGCCTGTAGGTGCTGGGCGGCGCTTTTCCGTGTACGCGGATTCTTAGCTTGCCAATCGTCAAGCTGCTTCCGGCGTTTCTTGCGGAAGCTCTCTTCACTCGCCGTTAGCTTCGACTTTGCTTTCGGGCGGCAGCTTCCCTGCTCGTGCTGCTTCTTGCCTTTGACCGGCTCGTATCCGGGCCAGCAGCGGTTGTTGGTTTTCGGTGCGCTCTTCTTGGTTGTGGGCATGAATAATTCGAAGGCGGCAAGCGTGCGGAGGTTGGCAGACTGGAACGACCAGGTAACTGTCGCCGCTTTCGTTTTCACAACAGGTAAAACTCGTCACAACCACGGTCACATGAGTTAAGTCCCCGCCTCGGTTGGCGCTACCGCGGATTCCGCTCGGAATGGCAATTTTAGAATCGGGGCGCCGGAGAGTTAGTTCGTCGATGTCTCCGTGGTAAGTCTCCCGTTCCCATAAAATAGACCTGCCTGCAATAAGCCGATAGATTCAGCGACAACTTTCATGCCAATCCGGCAAATCACGATCGTCGGCACCGGCCTCATTGGAGGTTCGCTCGCGCTTGCGCTCAAACAGGCGAGCTTCGCGGGAACGATCGTAGGCTGCGACACAAGCGCAGTGCTGGAGGTCGCACAAATGCGGGGTGCAATCGATCGCGCCGAAACTGATCTCGAGCGTGCGATTGTCGGCAGTGATGTCATCGTGCTGGCTACTCCCGTCGGTCGCATTTTGACTCAGCTTGAAATCGTCGCAGCGTTGGTCCCACCGACGACGCTCATCACCGATGCCGGCAGCACTAAACAGCGATTCGTCGAGCGCGCTCACCAACTGCTTGGCAAAGCCGCATCCGAGCGAGTTTTGCCGGGACATCCCATGGCCGGCAAAGAAATCGGCGGCATCGAAAACGCTGACCCAAGTCTGTTCCGCGATGCCGTCTGGTTGATTACGCCGATCGGTGCGGACCAGCCACTTACCCAAACCCAAGGCGAATACCTCGCACTGCTGCGTACGATCGGCGCGCGAATCATCACCATGGAGGCAGAACGTCATGATCGCCTCTGCGCCTGGATCAGCCACCTGCCGCAAATGATGGCGACAGCGTTGGCCTGCACGCTGCGCGAAGAGGTCGGCGACGACGAAGCCGTCTCGCAGATCGGCGGCCGTGCCTTGCGCGAAATGACACGTATTGCGCACAGCCCGTATTCCATGTGGCGCGACATCGCGATCACGAACTCCGCCAATCTCGAAGACGCGCTGATGCGATACGAGCAGCAACTGGCGCATCTTCGCGAGAACCTGCGTGGGCCAGGGCTACGGGAGATGTTTGAACAGGCGAATCAGTGGCCCGTGGCCAGTGGTCGGTTGCCAGTTGCTCGTTCGGATGACATGAAGATAGGCGATCTCGTTCGCGTTGTCAGCGTGCCGGAGACAGTTCGCGATTCAGACCGCTTCAAAACGCGATCAGCCCTGGAGCGTTGCCTGGGCCGAATCTTCCCAGTCATGGGCATCAATGAGTACGGACTGATTCAAATCGACATTGGTGAAGCGGTTGGGAAGCCTACGTACATGGACAGTATCTGGATCGAGCCAGAATGTGTAGAACTCGTAGAAGGCACGACTGGCCACTGACCACTGGCCACTGACAACTGCCGTTCGATACAATCGCGGTTCGGAACCTAACCCATGGCAATGAACAAAGTAGTTGCGAACGCCGACGAGGCGATCCACGACATCCAGGACGGCGCCACCCTGATGGTCGGTGGTTTCGGGCTGTGCGGCATCCCCGAGAACCTGATCCGCGCGCTGGTGAAAAAAGGCGTCAGGAACCTGCACACCATCAGCAACAACGTCGGTGTCGACGATTTTGGCCTGGGGCTGTTGCTCGCCGCCGGGCACATCACGTCGCACAAGGGAAGCTACGTCGGCGAGAACAAGCTGCTGGAAGACATGGTGCTGACCGGCCGCATTGATCTCGAACTGGTTCCGCAGGGCACGCTGGCCGAGCGCATTCGCGCCGGAGGTGCCGGCATTCCCGCCTTCTACACGCCAACGGGATTCGGCACCGTCGTCGCCGAAAATAAAGAGACGCGCACCTTCGAAGGGCGCGCCTACGTCCTGGAGCGCGGCATGACCGCCGACTTCGCGCTCATCAAGGCGTGGAAAGGCGATCGCTGGGGCAATCTCATGTATCGCAAGACGGCGCGAAACTTCAACCCCATGATGGCGACGGCCGGCAAGATCACGATCGCCGAGGTCGAGCACCTGGTCGAGCCGGGAGAACTGGATCCGGACAACATTCACACCCCCAGCGTCTACGTGCAGCGCATCTTCCAGGGAACGGGTTACGAAAAGCGCATCGAACGCAGAACGGTGAGAAAAACCTAAGAAGAAGCTATTCACCACGGAGGCACAGAGAACACAGAGCTTTTTAAAATTGTTTCTCCGTGTGCTCTGTGTCTCCGTGGTGAACCGCAGGTCGGTTTTGGCGGGGTTAATGATATGGCGACATCTCCGAACATCACAAAGCAGAAAGACACCGAAAAGCGCGACCGCATCGTTCGGCGCGTGGCGCGCGAGCTGCGCGATGGCTTCTACGTCAACCTCGGCATCGGCATGCCGACGCTGGTCGCGAATTGCGTTCCCGCGGGCATGGAAGTCGTGCTCCAGAGCGAGAACGGCATGATGGGCGTCGGCCCGTATCCGGTCTCCGGCGACGAAGACGCTGACCTCATCAACGCCGGCAAAGAGACGGTAACCGAGATTCCCGGCACGGCGTTCTTCTCCAGCGCGGAATCGTTCGCCATGATTCGCGGCGGCCACATCGATCTGAGCGTGCTGGGCGCGATGGAGGTCGATGAGGAAGGCAATCTCGCAAACTGGATGATCCCCGGCAAGATGGTCAAAGGGATGGGCGGGGCAATGGACCTGGTGGCCAGCGCCAAGCGCGTCATCGTCGCCATGGAACACACGACCAAGGACGGCTCGCCCAAGATTCTCAAGCGCTGCACTCTACCCATCACCGGTCTGCGCGTGGTCGATACGATTGTGACCGAGATGGCTTACATCCGCGTGACGCAGGCTGGGTTGGTTCTTGATGAGATCGCCCCGCACCTGACCGTCGAAGACGTGCAGCGCGCGACGGATGCGCCGTTGCTGGTCAGCCCTGAATTGAAGACAATGGAGTTCTAGGAGCGCGCATTTCGGTAATGAATTGTCCTCCCGAGCGGAGCGGCGCAGCCGCGCAGTCGAGGGATATGCGGTTCGCCGGCAGAGGAACAATGCGAGCTACTTGCCGGTGCCGGCGAACCGCAGATCCTCACGTCGGGCTGATGCCCTCCTCAGGATGACAATTTCACAAACACTTCTGACGGCGCGCCTGTGAACGCGTGCTCCACTCGCTTCAGAACAGCAAAAAAGGGCGCATGTTCTGCGCCCTTTTGATTCAATCAACTGTTGTTTACTTACACGCCCACCGGCTGCTTTGCGTTCACCGAAACAGGCGTTAGCCATCCAAACCGGTCTTCCACCATTCCGTTCACGATGCTGTAGAACTCCTTGCGAATGCCCTTGGTGATGGGGCCGGCAACGCCGTGGCCGACGGTGATCTTGTCGACCGAGCGGATCGGCGTGATCTCGGCGGCCGTACCGCTGAAGAACAGTTCGTCGCAGATGTAGAGCATCTCGCGCGGAATAATCTGCTCGATGATCGGGATTCCCAATTCCTGCGCAATATGAATTACCGAGTTGCGTGTAATACCCGGAAGCACGCTGTTGCCCAGCGGCGGCGTATAGATGCGGTCCTTGTGGACGATGAAGATGTTCTCGCCTGAGCCTTCGCTCACGTAGCCGTTCGCATCCAGCGCGATGCCCTCGGTGTAGCCGTTCACGATGGCTTCCATCTTGATCAGCTGCGAGTTCATGTAGTTCGCGCCAGCCTTCGCCATCGTCGGCATGGTGTTCGGCGCCAGCCGCGTCCACGATGAAACGCACACATCGACACCATCATCGGAGTCGGGGCTGCCCAGGTACTTACCCCATTCGTAGTTGGCGATGTACGTCTCGGTTGGCGAGTTGAACGGGTTTACCCCAACCTGCCCATAGCCGCGCAGCACGATAGGACGGATGTAGCAGGGCGAGACCTTATTGGCGGCAACCAGGTTCACAGCACCATGACAGAGTTCCTCAAGTGAATAGTCGACTTCGATGCGATAGATCTTGCACGACTGCTGCAGGCGCAGCATGTGGTCCTGCAGGCGGAAGATCGCCGGACCTTTCGCAGTCTGGTAGCAGCGGATCCCCTCAAAAACCGATGAGCCGTAGTTAACCACGTGGGCCATTACGTGGATTTTCGCGTCATCCCAAGGGACGAGGTGTCCATTGTGCCAAACATATTCACTTGCTTTAATGGCCATTCCGAGGCTCCTTCACGGGCAGATTGGGAAACAGGTTGTTATGCTGCCGGGCCGAAAGATTGTGCAGCAGCTTGCACCGGGAGAGCATGCAATCTGCGGAATCGGTGAAGTTGTAACATCCGGAATTCAGCTTAACCACAGATTATATCTGAGACTCCAAATCTCCTCGCCAGCCATTTTTCCACTGGCGGGATTTCCGTTACCAAACCCATCAGAATGGATGCATGCGGGCGCCCGAAGGGTACGAAAATGAAAGTGGAAATCGCGAGCCACGTTAACACAACCCCACCCGAATAGCTCGTGGCAGTTAAAATAGTGAGTAATCCAGTTCACCGCCGGAGAAATTTCATCCGCACGTATAATCTCTGCGTTCTCGGTTTTGGCAATGTAGGCAAAGCTTTTGTCGCGCTGCTGACGCGCAAGCGACAGGAGCTGGCCCAGAAGTACGGGCTGGCTTGTCGCATTACGGGCGTGGCTTCGCGGCGGATGGGATGGCTGGCAGCGCCGAACGGTTTTGATCCGGCAAAGTTGCTGGCCGAAGATTTTTCGCAAGGCGAGCGGCTTCTGGACATTGGCGCTTGGCTGAAGGCCGGGGCCGCTGATGCACTGTTCGAAATCAGCTCGTTGAACGCTCGGACGGGGCAGCCGGCAATCGACCACATCCGCACTGCTCTGAAGATGCGCGCTCACGCGATCAGCGCCAACAAAGGTCCCGTGGTACACGCTCATTACGAGCTGACAAGACTCGCGGAGTCGGTCGGACGCCGTTATCTCTTCGAGTCAGCCGTCATGGACGGCGTGCCCATCTTCTCGCTCTTTCGCGAAGCCATGCCTGCGGTGGAGATACGCGGCTTTCGTGGAGTACTGAATTCCACGACGAACGTCATTCTCGAAGGCATGGAGGCCGGTATGACGCTCGAGCAGTCGATCCGCAAAGCGCAGGAGTTGGGCGTCGCAGAATCCGATCCGACCGAGGACATCGAAGGCGTCGACGCTGCCGTGAAAGTCGTAGCGCTAGCCAACGTTCTCATGGGCGCCGAGTTGAAGCTGGACGATGTGCGCCGCCAAGGTATCCAGGGAATCACCGTCGAACAGTTGCGCGAGGCGCGCGAAAAGGGCGAAGCTTGGAAGTTGGTATGTCGCGCAAAACGACAAACTGACGGAGCGGTCGAAGCGGCCGTCGAGCCGCAACAGCTGAAGCTCGATGATCCGCTGGCGCAGGTTCATGGCACGTCGTCGGTCATCAGCTTTGAAACCGATGTTCTTCCGCAACTCATCCTTACCGAGCAGGATCCCACGCTGGAAACGACAGCATACGGGCTGCTCGCAGATTTTCTTATCGCAGTGAGGAGTTCTTAGATGTCATCAGGTACCAGTATGGCCGGCCAGATCAGCAAGCTGGATGTGAATTGGATCCGCGAGCAGTTCCCTGCTCTTCATCAGACGGTCAACGGAGAACCGGCAGTTTTCTTCGACGCGCCCGGCGGAACGCAGGTGCCGCAGCGCGTCATCGACGCGATCTCACACTATCTTGCAACCTCGAACTCGAATACTCACGGCGCCTTCGTCACAAGTGAACGCACGGATAAAGTCATCGCCGACGCCCACGTTGCGATGGCCGACTTCCTGAACTGCGATGCCGATGAGGTCGTCTTCGGCGCGAACATGACGACCTTGACCCTCGCGCTCAGCCGCGCCATCGGCCGCGAACTGAAGAGCGGCGATGAGCTGCTGGTCACCGTTCTCGATCACGACGCCAATGTATCGCCGTGGGTGTCGCTGGAGGAGCGCGGGGTCAAGGTGCGTACTGCCGACATCAAGCCCTCCGATTGCACGCTGGACATGTTCGACCTGCAGGCAAAGATCCGCCGCACGACGCGAGTGGTCGCCGCTGGTTGGGCTGCGAACGCCGTGGGTACCATCAACCCGGTTGCCGAGATCGTGCGCCAGGCGCATGCAGCCGGTTCGATGGCTTTCATCGATGCCGTGCATTATGCGCCGCATGGTCTGGTCGATGTGCGCTCGCTGGATTGCGACTTCCTGGCGTGCTCGGCGTACAAGTTCTTCGGTCCGCACCTCGGCGTGCTGTACGGCAAGCGTGAACAGCTCGAGCGCCTGCGTCCCTACAAGCTGCGCGCCTGCTCGGAGCAGTTGCCGGATCGCTGGGAGACCGGCACCCAGAACCACGAAGCACTGGCCGGATTAATCGCGGCCATCGACTATCTTGCGGAGTTGGGCCGCCATCACAAACCCGAAGCCGAATCCCGGCGCGAAGCGCATTGTGTCCGCGTACGAGGTCATCCGGGAGCACGAGCACCAACTGGCTGCGCAACTCATCAACGGCCTGCTGGCGATTCCGGGCCTGACGTTCTATGGCATCAAGGACATCAGCAAACTCGACCAGCGCACGCCGACTGTGGCAATTCGCATGGAAGGTCATACCCCGCGAGAACTCGCGACGAAGCTCGGCGAGCGCGGCATCTTCACCTGGGACGGCAACTACTACGCCATCAACCTGACCGAACGGCTCGGAGTCGAGAAGGACGGCGGCATGCTGCGCATCGGCCTGGCGCACTACAACACGGCGGAAGAGGTGGAGAGGCTGTTGGAGGAGCTCAAGCGACTAGCAGCTAGCAACTAGCTACAGCCGCGAGTCCGACACCCGATCAGAAAATTTTGCTCGTGCGTCGCTGCTAAATGCTAAGTGCCAAATGCCAAGTGCTTGCTGTCAAAAGCTCATTGCTAGTTGCCAATCCCCGCCTTATAATCCGCGCGACCCTTCTTAGGAGAAACGAACTTGCGCGGCGTGCCTCGCTGGTTGGCAGTGGTGGCTGTGCTGGCGGTTGTGGCGGTGGTTTGCGCCTTCACCGTTCATCACGCGCTGGCGCCCGCAGCGTACGACCTCCAGCTTTCGGCCAGGTCAATTCCCGCCGACGGCTTCTCCTCCTCCGAGCTGACCATTCGTTCCCCTAGCGGCCATGACCTTCGCGGCATTCACATCGAAATCGAGACACCGCATCAAGTAACACTTGAATCTCTGTCGGTAACAGCCGGTTCAGCAGCAGCTTCGCTGCAGTCCGGCGTTCTCCCTGGCAATGCCAAAGTTCGCATCAGCGGCCCCGGCTTCGTGCCCAAGGAAGTCAGCCTGACCACCACTGCCGACGACTCTGACAGCGTCGGAGACGGCACTCCAGACTTCCTCCGCCTGCACGACGCCGCCGATCGCCGCGCCTTCCGGCACTGGTTCAGCTTGCTGGCTGAGTCGCAGTTCTATCGCGCGCAGCCGCTGCCTGAGATCGACGACTGCGCCGCCCTGCTCCGCTTCTCGTATCGTGAGGCGTTGCGCGAACACGATTCGATGTGGGCCCACGCTGTCTCTCTGCCGGCACCAGCCTCGGCGGGCGATATCCGGCAATACCAGTACCCGTACACGCCGCTGGCGGCTGACCTCTTCCGCGTCAAGGATGGCAGCTTTACCGCCGCCGATCTGCGCAACGGCTCGTTCGCCCAGTTTGCCGACGCCGAGACCCTGTGGCGGCACAACACCTTTCCCGTCGGACGCAACATCGCCCACGCTCGTCCCGGTGACCTGCTCTTCTTTCGTCAGGATGGCGGTCACATGCCGTTCCACGCGATGATCTTCGTGGGTCGCAGCCAGGTCGAGCCGCAAGTCCGATACGAGAGCGCGGCCCGCCGCGCAAATCTCGATGACGCCGGCGAGCAGTTCGTGGTGTATCACACCGGACCCACGGGCGACGCCAAGGGCATCGTCAAGCGACTGTCGGTCGCCGAGTTGATGAACTACCCCGACCCGCGCTGGCGCCCGGTCGCGTCGAATCCCGCGTTCCTGGGTGTGTATCGCTGGAACATCCTGCGAGGTGGCGAGTGATGCGCGCCCGAGGAATGCCAGCAGAGGCTCCAAGCGTTCATTCAAATATAAAGTTCGCCACGCAGGGTGGAGCATGCCTTCACAGGCTGCTGAAAAAGTCCGAACACGCGAGCCTTGTAACAGGGCACGGCTTCAGCCGTGCCGATAAACCCACTATTCTTGTTTACAGCGAGGCGGACTTCAGTCCGACAAGCCGTCCGGTTCGAGTTGTTCCGCAGCCTATGAAGGTGTGCTCCACCCACAACCTTCACCGCTTCTTCTGTGTCGTTCTGTTGGCACTGATCCAAATCTGCAACCTGCCCTTGCTCGCGCAGGACACCTCCGACCCCGAATCCTGGTTCTCGCTCACCAGCGAAAAGACGTTCATGACCGGCGAGAAGCCGGTGATCGGTGTCAGCGCTCACAATATCAAGCAGCTCGAGTTTCGCGTCTACCGCGTAAGTGATCCCGTGAAGTTCTTCAGTCAGCTGGAAGAGCTGCACAACTTCGGCGGGACCGGCCCGGCCATGCCCAGGCAGGCACACACCTGGCTGGAGAAATTCCATCAATGGAAGCACCGCATCTGGGCGTGGATTCGCGACTTCATCCGCGCGCAGTTCTCGCCTGACTCGCGCCACGAAATCCGCCTGTGGCGAATGGGCGAAGCGCCAACGACCAAAGGTCCGCAGATCGTCAACTATGCGCAAGTGCCGGTGCTGAACCAGCAGCAGGTCGTGTCGGTGTGGAAGTGGAACGTCCCGGCCCATGAGCAATGGGAGAGCGTCTCGACTCCAGTCCCGGTGACCGACCGCGGCGTCTACCTGGTCGAGGCCACCGACGGACGCCTCCGCGCCTACACCATCGTCGTCATCACCGACATCGCCATCGTCACCAAGTCCGGACAAGGCCGTCTGATGAGCTTTGTCGTCGATCGCCGCAGTGGCGATCCCATCGCAAACATCCCGGTGAGGGTCTGGATCGACCAGAAAGAAGTTGCGGCGAAGCCAACCGACCAGCAGGGACTCGTCGACACGCCGATCAGCCAGGCCAAGCCCGAGAACGTCGCTGTGCTGGCGGTCGGCAAAGATCAGTTCGCCATCAACACGCCGGGCGCGTGGAACCTCGGCAACGATCCCAATCGCAACCTGAAGGGCTACACCTACACCGACCGTCCGGTGTATCGCCCGGGCGACACGGTTCACTTCAAGACCATCGTCCGCGCCCAGAGCATGAGCGGCTACACCGTGCCGCAAGGCCAGCAGCTGCGCCTGGAGATGCGCGATCCGCAGACCTACGACATGATGTGGACGCAGAACGTCACGCTCTCGCAGATGGGCACAGCGACGTGGAACTACACCATTCCCGCCGACGCGCATCTCGGCTCCTACTACCTCAACATGCAGATGGGCGAGCGCTACGTTGATGGCACGAATTTTTCCGTCGAAGAGTACAAGAAGCCGGAGTACGCCGTGAAGGTCGTGGCGCAGACGCCGCGCGTGCTCGAAGGACAGGCGATCAAGGCGACTATCGATGCGCGTTACTACTTCGGCGAGCCGGTCGCCAATGCCAAGGTGAAGTGGGTGGTTCACACCGCGACGTACTGGCCGCTGGGCCGCGGCGAAGATGACGCCGACAGTGAGGGCGGGGGCGGCGACGATGTCGCCGACAACTCCGACAACGGCGACGACGGCGATACCTATGGAGGCCCACAGGAAGAGGAAAAGAGCGGCACCCTCGACGCCGACGGCAAGTTGCAGATCACCGTTCCGACGAAGATCAGCAGCAAGAAGCAGGACGTGGTCTACCGTATCGAAGCCCGCGTGACCGATGCCGGCAACCGCGAGATCTCGGGCCACAGCTTCGCGCTCGCCACTTATGGCAGCTTCTATCTCACGGCCGAGCCCAACTCGTACGTCTACAGCAAGGGCGCAGCGGCGACCATCAACGTCACCGCGCAGGATTATGACAAGAAGCCCGTGCAGACGTCATTCCGCCTGGAGATGACGCAGTGGAACTGGCGCACCGGCGCAGGCCCCGTCGTTACGACGTCACAAGGCCAGACCGATGCCAGCGGCAAAGCGCAGGTGAAGGTCACCATTCCCGACTCCGGTGAGTTCCGCGTGCGCATCGTCGCCACCACGCCGGAGAAACGTGATGTCGAGACAACCGCTTACTTGTGGGCTCCCGGCGAAAGCGGTTACTGGGGTACGGAGCAGGAGCGCATCCAGATCGTCGCCGACAAGAAGAGCTATCAGCCGGGGGACACGGCGCACGTGCTGATCGTCACCGGCAAGGAGCCGGCGTCGGTGCTCATTACCGCCGAAGGCGCCGGCCTCTACTCCGGACAGGTCTACAAGAGCAGTGGCGGCAGCATTGCCGTCGACGTGCCGGTGAAGCCCGAGTATGCGCCGAACTTCTATGTGGGCGCCGTCTTCATCCGCGGCAACAAGCTTTATGAAGGCTCGAAGAGCCTCAGCGTGCCTCCGGCGTCGCACGTGATGAACGTGCAACTGCTGCCATCGAAGCCGCAATATCAGCCGGGTGAAGCCGCCAGTTACACGATCAAGGCCAGCGACTCCAGCGGCAAACCGGTTGCGGCCGAGTTCAGCCTTGGCGTCGTCGACGAAGCGATTTATGCGATCAAGCCTGACACCACCGGCAGCATCGTCAACGCCTTCTACGGCAAAGTTTATTCGCAGGTAAGCACCGAAAGTTCGCTGAGTTACTACTTCAATGGGCAGGCCGGCAAACGCAAGATGCAGCTGGCCAACGTGCGTCCAGCGAAAGGCCTGGCCCAGCTCAAGCCGGAGCGGCTGGTGCAGCCGAAGATCCGCAAGGCCTTCCCCGACACGGCCTATTGGGTCGCCGACGTGAGCACCGGCGGCAACGGCGAGGCCAGCATTAAATTCGATTATCCCGACGCGATCACTTCATGGCGCGCCACCACGCGTGGCGTCACCCAGAACACCATGGTTGGCAGCGCAGTGACCAACACCATCGTTCGCAAGAACATCATGGTGCGGCTGGTGGTGCCGCGCTTCTTCCGTCGCGGCGACCAGATCACTTTGTCGACCATCGTGCAGAACTATCTTCCGACCGACAAGACCGCACAGGTCTCGATGCAGTTCGAAGGGCTGCAAGTGCTCGACGGCTCGCAGCAGAACGTGAACGTTCCCACGCGCGGGCTGGTGAAGATCGACTATCGCGTGAAAGTACTCGATGTCGATTCCGCCAAGGTACTCGGCAAGGCACTGACCGATGTCGAAAGTGACGCCATGGAGCTGACGCTGCCGGTCGTGCCCTACGGTGTCAAACTTGCGACATCGAAGTCTGGCACTATCGCCGGGGCAGGCACCAGCGACACGATGCAGACCGTCGAGTTCCCTGCTGCCGCCGAAGCGGGCACGCGCAAGCTTACGATCAGCATCATGCCTTCGATAGCGGGCAGCGTCTTCTCGGCGCTCGACTACCTCACGACGTTCCCATACGGCTGCACCGAGCAGACGATGTCGTCGTTCCTGCCCGACGTGCTCGTGGCCGACGCGCTCCAGAAACTCGGCGTGAAGTCGAACATCGATCCCTCCACGCTGCACAAGCAGGTGCAAGCCGGACTCGACCGCCTCTATCTGTATCAGCACGACGACGGCGGTTGGGGTTGGTGGCAGACCGACGACAGTCATCCCTTCATGACTGCCTACGTCCTCGCCGGACTCGCCCAGGCCAAGGCCGCCGGCTTCGACGTGAAGCAGGATGTCATCGACAAAGGCCGCGCGTGGCTGCTGCCGGAGTTCAACAAGTCGACGCGGGTCCGCACCGACCTGCGTGCTTACATGGCCTACGCACTCGTACTCAGCGGAACTGACTCCAACGCGGCTGTCGTCGACTCGGTCTGGTCGCAGCGCTCGACGCTCACCGCCTACGGACAAGCCGTGCTCGGCCTCGCGATGCTGCAAGTGCAGGACGGTCGCGCCAAGGACCTCACTACCCAGCTCGAAGGCGAAGCCAAGCAGGACGATTCGCAGGCCTGGTGGGAAAGCAATCAGAACTACCTGCTGGACTACTACGGCGACACTACGCCGGAGTCGACGGCGTATGCGTTGAAGCTGATCGACCATGTTGACGATCGAAGTCCGCTGATCGAGAAAGCTGCCGTCTACCTGGTCAGCCACCGCAGCCAAGGCTATTACTGGGATTCGACCGAGCAGACGGCAATGGTCATTTACGGCCTCACTGATTACCTCGAGCGCACGCAGGAACTCAAGCCGAACTACGCGGTCGAAGTACAGGTGAACGGCAAGGCGGTAACGACAAAGAAGTTTACTGCCGCCGACGCCATGGCGCCCGCGACCACGATCACGTTAAACGAATCGCAGCTTGCGCCCGCCGGCAACCAGGTGCGCATCGTGAAGATCGGCGATGGCCGCCTCTATTGGTCGACGCGTGGCGATTACTACTCGAACGAGCAGAAGGTCGTGAATACCGGAAGCTTCAAGCTGAGCACCGCTCGCCAGTATTACAAACTGACTTCGATGCAGAAGAACGGCAAGGTCGTTTACCACCTCGACCCGCTGAACGGGCCGGTGCAAATTGGCGACACCCTGGCGGTGCGCATCACCGTCGGCGGCAACAACTGGAAGTACCTGATGATCGAAGATCCGATTCCCTCAGGCACAGAATCCATCGCACGCGACGATTTGTACGAACTCGATGAGCAGCCGACGTGGTGGTCGCGCTGGTTCAGCGATCGCGAGCTGCGTGACGATCGCACTACATTCTTCAACCTGTACTTCCCGCAAGGGCAGCATGAATACGTTTACCTGCTGAAGGTCGTGAACCCCGGCATCTTCCGCGTGAGCCCGACCAGCGTGCAACCGATGTATCAACCGGACTACCTCTCGACCAGCGAACCGCTGACGGTGACCGTGAAATGACGGCAAAGCATAGAGGCGTGGCGAAGTTGTGGCTGCTGAACCTGTTCGGCAATGCTGCGTTGATCGCTGCGTTTTACTTCTGGCTGCTGCTACCTGATGCGCATGGATGGCAAGTCGCCGGCTCGGGCTTGCTGGCGCTGATCGTCATCTTCTTTGGACTCTGGCTGCGCGGCGGCTCGTTCGCCTACTTCAGGCTTGCTGAGTTTCGCGACCATGACGCCGTCTGGCCGGCTTTCCGTCAGGCGCTGCACCACCTGATTGCGCTCGTGCTCTGGGTTATCCCTCTGGTGCTCGTAGAGTGGTGGCTGTTTACGCTGCGGCGATTCGCGCCGCAGTTCGGGGTGTGGTGGTGGCAGAAGGCCCCGGACCTGCGCTTCGGAAGTCCACGCGCCGTTTATCACGTCGCGGACGTCGTGCTCTTGATCCTGATGGCGCTGGTGGTTGCTGTTTGGATTCCCGCAACCACAACCGTCGCCACATCAGGATTCAAAGGCAACGTCGGACGCGCCTTCCGCGTTTTGCGGCGCACCAGATACTGGTTGTGGTTCGTCGCCGTAGTGATCGTCGGCGTGTACCTTCCCTACCGGATCGTCTGGTGGATCCCCGACCTTAGTACCATCAGCAAACAGGCGTGGAGCGCCGGCGTGCGTTTCTTCTTCGCTTACATCCTGGTGATTACCGCCTGGGTTTCATTGCTGCTTATCACGGGCGAATTCGTCGAGGCGGAAGATGGGGTTCCTGAGACGACAAATCCATAGCCGACTTTTGAATCCCGGTGTTCGCGCGCGTGGCGTTTCTGGAATCGTTCTGTACAATATCCACAATGTTTTCGGTGCAAGCCGGCACGAAAGCAAGTTCAATCAGGCAACTCGAATTGGACAATCAGCATCTTAGCTGCCATCCCACGAACTCAGTAGTAGAGTGGTCTCCGATCACCGGCGTTCCAGTTATTGAAGAATTGGTATGAGCCCAATCGATCCTTCCTCACAGTTATTTGCTGGTGGCGGAGAACTTGGCAAGCTGATGCAGGCCAAGGATTGGTCGAAGACGCCGCTGGGTCCTGTCGAAAGCTGGCCGCAGAACCTCCGCACCTGCGTCCGCATCGTTCTTACCTCTCGCCAACCAATGTTCGTATGGTGGGGCGACGACCTTATCAACATCTACAACGACGCTTACAAAAGTATCTTGGGCGGGAAACATCCTGCAGCGTTAGGCCACCCGGCGCGCGTCGTATGGCACGAAATTTGGGACCAGGTGAGCCCGCGTGCCGAAACGGCGATGCTCTCCAACGAGGGCACTTACGATGAATCCCTTCTGCTGATCATGAACCGGTATGGATACCCGGAAGAGACGTATTACACCTTCTCCTACAGCCCGGTACCGAACGATCAAGGCGGCCCGGGCGGCATCCTCTGCGCTAACACCGACGACACCCAGCGCATTATCAATGAGCGGCAAATGCAGCTATTGCGCGACCTGGCCGCTCGCACCGCAGATGCCCGCACCAGGCTGGAAGCTTGCCGCCTCAGTGCTCTCAGTATCGCCTCCAATGGTTGGGATCTTTGCTTTGCGCTGATTTATGTCGCTGACCCGGCGCACAATTTGGTCTGGTTGGAGGGTAGTACCGGAATTGAGCCTGGCAGCGAGGCGGCTCCGGAAATCGCCAGCCTGAATGGTCCTTCAATTCTGCCGTTCGCCGCGGCCCTCGACACCCATGAGATTCAGGTAGTCAGCGCCATTCACCTGCGTGAGATCCCATCCTGCGCCTGGAAGCATCCGGTGCATTCCATTGCGGTCGTACCCATTGCTCCCTCCGGACCGAGCGGGCGTGCCGGTGCCCTGGTGGTGGGACTGAATCCATTTCGCAAGCTCGACGAGGGGTATCAGGGCTTCCTGACGTTGGTGGCCGGACAGATTTCCGCCAGCATGGCCAATGCCGCCGCGTATGAAGAGGAACGCAGGCGAGCGGAAACACTGGCTGAGTTGGATCGCGCGAAGACCGCATTCTTCAGCAACATCAGTCATGAGTTCCGCACTCCTCTCACCTTGATGCTCGGTCCGTTGGAAGATCTGCTTGCCGAACAAGCAGTGCCGGTGCCGGCAGAAGCGCGTCGGGAATTGGAAGTCGTGCATCGCAACAGCCTTCGCCTGTTGAAGCTGGTGAACGCGCTCCTGGACTTCTCGCGCATCGAGGCGGGACGCGTTGATGCCTGTTATGAGCCGGTCGATATCTGCTCGTTTACCGCTGAGCTGGCCAGCGTATTTCGTTCGGCGATGGAAAAAGCCGGCCTCGACTACAACGTCCACTGTGACGCCAAATCAAAGCTTGCTTACCTCGACCGCGAGATGTGGGAGAAGGTCGTCTTCAACCTGCTCTCGAACGCGTTGAAGTTCACCTTGTCCGGCGAAGTTGAGGTGTCCATTCATTCGCTCGAAGGACATGCCGAGCTCAAAGTCCGCGACACAGGCCCGGGAATTCCGGAGTCCGAGCTGCCCCGCATCTTTAACCGCTTTCATCGCGTGGAAGGCGCCGTGGGACGCACCCACGAAGGCACCGGGATCGGCCTTGCCCTGGTCGACGAACTGGTGCGCCTTCACGGGGGCAGCGTAAAGGTCGAGAGCACACTCGGAACAGGAACGACCTTCACTGTCACAATTCCGCTAGGCAGCCAGCATCTGCCGGCCGAGAAGATTGGCAAAGCACGGAGCAGCCTGTCGCTCAGCGCCGAGAGCTCGCCTTACGTTCAGGAAGCGTTGCGCTGGCTGCCCGACGATCGTGCTTCTGCGGCCTCCATAACCAGCAGCGATTCGGGCAATGAAGACCTCACCGGATTGTTTCCCGGCAACGAAGCAACGCCTGGCTCCCCGCTGGGAACTGTCCTGCTTGCTGATGACAATCGCGACATGCGTGATTACGTCGAGCGCATACTGTCGCGAAGGTATGTCGTGATTCCCGCCGCCGACGGGCAGCAGGCCTTTGAGCTTGCTCGCGAAAATCCTCCTGACCTGGTACTGACCGACGTGATGATGCCGCGGATGGATGGCTTCGCCCTTCTGCGAGCGCTCCGTCAGGATGCGCGTACCATCGCCTTGCCCGTGGTCATGCTGTCGGCACGCGCCGGCGAGGAATCGCGTGTGGAAGGCATGGAGATGGGCGCCGACGACTACCTGGTCAAGCCATTCACGGCTCGGGAACTGATGGCCCGCGTGAATGCACACATTGCCATGAAGCGCCTGCGCGAGGAACTCACGCTCCGCGAACAACGCGAGCGCCAGCGCGCCGAGGCCGCCGAAGCGCAGTACCACCGCATTCTGGAGAGCATCTCCGAAGGTTTCCTGTTCGTCGATTCCGGTTGGACCATTCGCTACGTCAACAGTGTTTATGCCCGCTACGCGCGCACCTCAGAGTCAGAGCTCGTCGGCAGAAATCTTTGGGAACACTTCCCCGACGCTGCCAATACTAAGTTTGGCTCCATCTATCGCAACGCTATGCTCAACCAGGAAGAAGCCGAGGTCGAGGATTATTACGAACCGCTCGACGCATGGTTCCACGTTCATCTCTACCCGACCGACGACGGCTTGGCGATGTTCGTAGCAGATGTCACGGCCGAGCGCCGCCAGAGGCAGGCATTGCTGGTCTCAGAGAAGCTGGCGGCTGCGGGGCGGCTGGCCAGCACGGTCGCGCACGAAATCAATAACCCGCTCGAGTCGGTGGTGAACCTGCTCTACCTCGCGCGCCGAGCCACTAGTCCCGAGCAGTCCGAGCAATACCTCGATTACGCTGAGCGCGAGATCAATCGTGTTTCGCACATTGCGCGCCAGACGCTCGGCTTCTATCGCGAAACCGCGCAGCTCACCCGCATTCCGGTCAGTGCAATCATCGAGACGCTGTTGCAGGTCTACCAAGGCAAGCTGAAGACCAAAGCTATCGATGTGCGCACCAACGTTGAGCCCGGGCTTCAGATCACGGCGCGTACCGGCGAACTGAACCAGGTGCTCTCCAACCTGATCACCAACGCACTCGACGCGTGCAGTCCCGGTGGACGTCTGGAGATTCGCGCTCAAGCTCGCCGCGACGGCTCCGGGGAAGGCGCGGAAATCACGGTAACCGACAACGGCGACGGCATTGCCGCCGAAGTTTTGCCGCGGGTCTTTGAACCATTCTTCACTACGAAGAAAGACGTCGGCACCGGTCTTGGATTGTGGGTGGTGAAGCAGATCGTGGAAGGCAGCAGCGGCACGCTCAACATCGAATCCAGCACCGCCCCCGACTCCCACGGCACTACGGTGAAGTTGTTCCTGCCCGAGATCGCGGGAGTCAAAGCCCAGGGCGCGTCGCCGCCGGCTGCCTGAATCGGGCGAGCTAAGTCTCCAGCGTGTAGCGCTGCGCGGCCAGCCGATACATTCTTCGCCAGACCAGCCGGTTGATGGTGACCACCACCAACGCCATCACAATGGTCGCGCCGAGCAGCATAGCGAAATTTCCGGAGTCGGTTGCCCGCGAGATCGTCGCGCCCAATCCGACCGTCGTGTAAGTCTGGTCTTTCAGGCGGAAGTATTCGGCCACGATGCTGGCGTTCCACGCGCCGCCCGACGCGGTCACCAGCCCGGTAATAAGGTATGGAAAGATACCCGGCAGGATGAGCGTTCTCCATCGTTGCCAGCTCTGGAACTTGAAGAGTGCAGAAGCTTCTTTCAGATCGGTCGGAATTGCCATCGCGCCGGCAATCACGTTGAACAGGATGTACCACTGCGTGCCCAGCAGCAGCAGCACGACCGATCCAATGCCCAGCCCTCCGCCGATCCGGATCAGCATCAGCAGCACGATGGGAAACAGCGCGGTCGCCGGAACCGACGCCGCAATCTGCGCCAGAGGCTGAGCAATGCGCGCCAGGCGTGGGCTGAAACCGATAGCCACTCCGACCGGGATGGTCCATAACGATCCAATCACCAGAGCGGCCGTCACGCGCGCAAAGGTCGCGCCCGCACCTTCCAGGATCTGCCGATACTCGCTTGTATTCAGCCCCATGAGCATGCCCACGGTGTGGATCATCGCGTAGCACACTAGAAGCACCGCGACAGACGCGATCAGCCGGCCTGTCCACACCTTCCACGCGGAAGCCGGAAGATCGCCGTGCTCGGCTTCGTGCACGCGAGCGAAGTGTAGATTGAGCCGCTCTTTCAACGGATGGAAGACCCGCTTGCGCAGCCGAACCAGCAGCCTCGAATGCTCAATCAAGTCGAGGAACCACGATTGCGGAGCGTCGGTGCTCTCCACCTGCTCCATCTTGAACTTCTCGGCCCAGGCAATCACAGGCCGCCAGACAATCTGATCGAGTACGACGATCACGGCGACCATGGTCCCGATGCCCCACAAAATCGCATGCGTATCGCCGGCGCTTGCCGCCGTTTGCAGATACGAGCCGAGACCCGGCAGGCGGAAGTCGTTCGCACCCAGCACGAACATCTCGCACGCCATCAGGAAGAACCATCCACCCGCGACCGACATCATCGAGTTCCACACCAGGCCGATCGCGGCGTAGGGCAATTCCAGCTGCATGAAGCGCTGATACCAGTTCAGCTTGTAGATGGTCGCGGCTTCGCGCATCTCGCGCGGAATACTCTTCAGCGAGGAATAAAAGCTGAAAGCCATGTTCCAGACTTGCCCCGTGAAGATGAGCAGGATGGCGCCCAACTCGACACCGAGTTGCCGCCGCGGAAACAGCGCCACCATCGCCAGCATTACCCCAGGCAGGAAGCTCAACACCGGGATCGACTGCAGGATGTCGAGCAGTGGAATCATCACTCGCTCGGCGCGCGGGTTATACGCGGCAACGTAGCCGTAGACCAGGGTGAACGCCAGCGAGAGAATGTACGCGATCAGGATCCGCAGCAGTGAGTACGCCGCGTAAATGGGAAGGTGGGCCGGACTGCGCGAGATCTCGACGTGCGGATTGAATGGCCCAAACCAGCTTCTGGCCAGCACCAGGATGGCGTAGAAGATCGATAGGCCCGCGGCAAACAGAAAGAGATCGGTGACCGCCGACCACGTCTGCGCCGGCAGCAGCGACCATGGTCCTTTGCCGAGAATGCGAACGGGCTGCCAGGTCGAGCGCGCCATCAGGCCTCTTCTTCCACCGTCGGCAGTACATCAGCATCTTCGCGGTGGAAGAGGCGGCCGTTCTCGGAATCGTAATCGAAGATCTCCGCGTAGCGTCCCCAGTTCAGCGCCGTCTGGAACTGGCGCTCGACTTCATCCTGGCTGAAGTGCTCATCGAGAATGTCGCGGAAGAACTCCTCGCCGATAGCGTGATCGCGTTTGGCGTGCAATGTGTTTTCGATGAGCCGCAGGATGGCGATGTTTTTCAGAGCCGCCTCGCGGAAGAGCATCTTCTGGGTCTGAATATCGGCTTCGGAGAATGTCTGGCCCTCCGGCGTGATCTCCACGTCGCCCTCACGCAGCACGGCAAAGCCTAGCAACTGCGACGCTTCAACGATCGGCAGCAGATCGTCGACGTCCATCGCAAGCTCATCGGCGAGCTTGTAGAGATCGTCGCGCCCGCCGCGGTCGGCGAGCAACTCAAGGAAGCCGGCAATCCCGCCAGGTCGCGCATGCGGCAGCATCTGAAACTTGTTGCGCTCGCGCGAACGTCCATTGCCCGAGGCAGCGGCGAACTTGCCCGGCACCTCCAGCTCTTCCTGTGGCCGGGTCAGCGTCTTGTAGATGTAGTCGACGTACGCCAGAAAGCGCGGCGACTTGCGATCGCGATACTGCGGAATGTCGATGACAAAGTCCGAGCGAATGCGCGCCGGATTTCGCCCCAGCACGATCACGCGATCTGCCAGCAGCACCGCTTCTTCGATGTTATGCGTCACGATGAAGATCGACTTCGTCGGCATCTTCTTGCTGATCCACAACTCCAGCAGCTCTGAGCGCAGGTTCTCCGCCGTCAACACATCCAGCGCCGAGAACGGCTCGTCCATGAACAGCACCTCGGGCTCGACCACCAGCGCACGGGCAAATCCGACGCGCTGCTTCATGCCACCGGAGAGTTCTTTCGGGTACGCCGTCTCAAAGCCGTCGAGGCCGACGGTGTCGATCATCTTCAGCGCGCGCTTGTGTCGCTCGATGGCGCCGATGCCGCGCGCGATGAGCGGAGCTTCCACGTTCTCCAGCACCGTTAACCATGGAAAGAGCGCGAAGCTCTGGAAGACGATGGAGACGTTGGGAATCTGCCCGTCTATGGTTTTGCCGTGCCACAGCACGTGCCCCGACGAGGGCTTCGACAAGCCGGTTAACATGCGCAGCAACGTAGACTTGCCTGACCCGGAGGGTCCAAGCAAACCCACAATCTGTCCCGGAGACACGTCCAGGTCCGTCGGCGCAATCACCTCGATGCGATTGCCGTCGGGTTGCGGATAGTACTTCTCCAGCGCACGTGCCTGAATGATCGGCTCGGCCAAGATTCCTCTCCCCAAAGCTCCAGTCTAGGTGTACTTCACCCGGCGAACAACGCGCAACCCGCCGGCGTGTGTGAAAGGATGATGAATTTCGTCAAGGAGTGCGACGCTATCGCTCAGGCTGTCGTGTTGAGCTTCTTGTCGTTCTCCGAACCGGGAGAGATGGATGGCGTGCTGTCACGCTGTTCGACGTGCGCGGTTTCGGGTACGGGGAATTTTCCGTCGGGCTTGACGGAAGCTTTACCACTGCGGCGGCTGCGCTGGTAGTTGAACTCAAACCAGGCGGCAACCCCGCCGACCAATGTAAGAACGAGCCAATTCATCGAAGCGTACCGAACTAATCTAGGATGCGACCTACAATCGCCGTGCTGCCGAGAGAATGGCGGTGCGTTTTCCGATGCACGTTCAGCGGTCTTCGGAGTCGTCATCCCGATGACGAACTGCACTTCGAGGTTACGCCGGCAGCTCCTCTGCCGACGGAAAGTGATGCTGTTGCCGGCCGACTCCGCCGTCATACTTTTTGGTGGTCTTGAACAGTTCGAAACGACCGTCCGAGGCAAAGAACTTACAGCGCTCCCGAAGCCCCTGCATCTCGGCCTCGCTCATCGGCTGGAATCCCCGGGCAATCGCGAGATTCTGCTGCAGCACTTCCATCGATTCGTTGCCGCTGATCGTAACTGCCACCGGTAAGCTCATGCCGTAGCGGAGAGCCTCCGCCGGAGTTGCTGCCCCATGAGTCACGATCTCCCCGCTGCCGCCCATGCTCTTCATCCCCAGCACGGCAATTCCCTGCTTACGTGCCTCGGGCAGCACTTGCTTTTCAAAGCTGCGAAAGTTGGCGTCCAGGCAGTTCAGCGGCATCTGGACGGTGTCGAAGGGAAAATTGTGCGACAGCATGCGCAGGTGAATGCTGGGATCTTTGTGCCCGGTGAAGCCGATCGCCCGCACCTTGCCCTGCTGCTTGGCTTGTAATAGAGCTTCGGCTGCTCCGCCCGATGCGAAGATCAGCTCCGGATCGTTCTCGTAGATGACCTCGTGAATCTGCCACACATCAAGATGATCAGTCTGCAAACGTCGCAGTGATTCCTCCAGTTGGCGCATGGCGACATCTTTCCCCCGCCCATGCGTGCACACCTTCGTCATCACGACTGCGCGATCGCGCTTGCCCTTCAGCGCAGTGCCGACCACCTCTTCGCTGTGGCCCATGTGATAGTCCCAGGCGTTGTCGAAGAAGTTCACGCCGGCATCCATCGCCACGGCAACAATCTCATTCACTTCCTGCTGATTCTTGGCCGAGCCCAGGTGGTATCCGCCAAGTCCGAGCGCCGACACTTGAATTCCCGTGCGTCCCAGCGTGCGATGCGGAACCAGCTCTCCGTTGCCTCCCGCCGCACCGGCATTGTTTTGCTGACTTTGTGCCATAGCTATGCGGTCGGCGAGCGTGCCCGCTCCCAGAACCGCCGCTCCTTTCAGAAATCTGCGCCGCGTTGCATCGTGGCTGTGCTCCATGCGCCCTTTGTCCTACGAGTAGCTCGGCCCGCCTGTGTTCTTGGTGCCCTGCAACATCTCTTTCACTTCCGCCGACTCCGTGTCGAGCGGAAACTCGTGCGCCAGCCTCGCCTCGGGGTTATCAAACTTCAGCGACAACTTGTAGAGCTCGAAATGACCGTCCGCGGCTTCGGGCTTTACGCGATCCCGTAGCGCCTGCATTTCCTGCGGCGACATCGGCTGGAACCCTTGGGCGATCGCGAGGTTCTGGTGCAGCACATCCAGGCTCTCCATCCCGGTTATCGTCGTCGTCACGGGCAAACTCATGGCGTAGCGCAGCGCCTCCTGCGCCGTGAGCACTCCGCCCTTCACCGGCTCGCCGTGCCCGTTGATCGGCTTCATGCCCAGCGCGGCAATCCCGCGCTTGTTCAGCTCCGGCAGCACCTGCGTTTCGAAACTGTGAAATTGCGAGTCAAAGGCGTTCAGCGGCATCTGGACGGAATCCCATGGAAAGCCGACATTCAGCATTGCCAGGTGGATCTTCGGATCCTTGTGTCCGGTGAACCCGACGAACCGCACCTTGCCCTGCTCTTTGGCTTTGCGCAACGCTTCGGCCGCACCGTTGGGGCGAATGAACAGCTCAGGATCGTTCTCGAAGGAGACGCCGTGAATCTGCCACAGGTCGAGGTGATCGGTCTGCAACCGGCGCAGCGACTGCTCCAGCATCTGCATTGCCAGCGCACTTTCGCGGCCATGGGTGCAGACCTTGGTCATCAGGAAGACTTTGTCGCGACGGCCTTTCAGCCCCGCGCCCATCCACATTTCCGAGCGCCCGCGGTGATACTCCCAGCAATTGTCGAAGAAGGTGATGCCGCCATCGACAGCCTCCTGCACCAACCGCGCCGCCGTCTGCTGGTCAGGCGCGTCGCCCAGGTGATGGCCGCCCATACCAAGCGCTGAAATCTTGACATCGCTTTTGCCGAATTGACGGAGAGGGATGCTGCCGCTGCTCTGTGTCATCAATCTATAGCTCGCAGCCGAAGGACAACCGGCCTGAGCGCAAATAGATGCCCGCGGCTCTTGAGGGGATGGAACCAGGTTCGTGCGATCAAACGCCAAAGCGCGCAAGCTGCTGGTCCAGGCAGGGCCAGCGGATCACGCGCTCTTGAACTTTGGAAGCCGCGCTACGGCTTTACAACACGAAGATTGTTGGTCACCGACAGCACGTCCGACACCTGGTTCGCACGCATGGTGCAAAGATTCTTGTCGGTCTCGTTGTCGACCACGCCGGTCAGCGTCAGGCGGGCGTTCTGCACGATGATGCGAATGGGCGGGTTGGGCAGGTTGGCGTACTTGAACAGCGGGCCATAGCCGTAGATGGCTTCCCGCACCTGCTCGCGGATGCGCTGATCGATTCGCCCCGGCGGCAGCACCTGGATCTCGTTGATTACCTTGTCGACGCCCTCCACCTTCTTCACGGCGTGCTCGGCATCGGGCTTCAGCGATGACCGCAGTACCTGGCCAGTCAGCGTCACCGTGCGGCCATTCATCTTGAATCCGATATTGTCGTAGACGCCGTAGTAGGGCAGCATCACGATGGCGTGGATGACCTTCTGGGCCAGCGCTCCCTGCGCCTCGGGCGAGAGCTCCTGGCTCTGCATCTGGTTTTGCGCAGCTGCCGCCGGCGGTTGATTGGCCTGTGGCGCCTGCGCTACCGCCGAACTCAAAAGCAAAACAGCTAGAATTGCGACTCCTGCTACCTGGTAGGCTCTCCGCATGAACGCTCCTGTCGAAATAAAGACTGTACACCTCAAGCCCAAACGGCGCACATTTTTGAAACAACTTGCCTGTCCTAACGGCACCGTTTTCAAGAATTTGCTATCCATTTCAGAGCTGAAGATGTTCTAATTGCTTCGCCGATTTCGCACATATCAAGCGCCTTTCCTTCATGGTGACCGTTTCGCGTCTACAGCGTATTTTGATGCGTTCCCAACGTATCGCCGCGGGCGTGTTTCTGTTGCTGGCCACACTGCTAACTGCACTTCAGGCCCAAGACGCAACCCCACCGCCTGAGCAGTTGACGGTGGATCAGGCAGTTAAAATCGCGCTGGCGAACAATCGCTACTTGAAGATCGTTACCCTCGATCTCGACATCTCGAAGGACAAGGTCGCCGCTGCCAAGACGCGTCGTTACCCGGGCTTCAACCTCTACGCCTTCGGATCACAGCTGCTCGCGCCGATCAGCTTCGTCGTGCCCGCGGGGCAGTTCGGTTCGTACCCCAGCACCGGTCCCATTCCGGCCGATAACACTTCCATCAGCACGCCCAGCAAGCCGACGGCGTACATCTTCGGCACCATCTCGCAGCCGCTGCTCACGCTGCACAAGATCAACCTGCACGTTCATGGCGAAGAGCTATCACTGGAGCAAACCGTGCAGCAGGTGCGCGAGCAGCGCAACAGCATCGTCAATGACGTCAAGCAGGCCTACTACTCCATCGTCGAGATCGACAACGTCATCAACGCGACCAACGCCAGCATCAAGCAGTACGAAGAACTCGACCGCATCACCCAGCAGTATGTCACCGAAAAGGTCGTGCTCCAGTCCGAGAGCCTGGAAGTTAAGGTCAAGCTCGCGCAGCAGAAGTTCGAGCTCCTGCAGGACCAGGACAAGCTCGCCGTCGCCAAGGAGACGCTGAACAATCTTCTCGGCCGCGATCTCACCATCGACTTCACGGTCACGGAAGACAAGGAGCTCTCGCCGCTCGAGCAGGACTTGAAAATCGCACAGAGCACGGCGCTGGCGAAGAATCCTACGGTGAAGGAAGCCGCGATCAAGATCGAGCAAGCCGACACCATCCGCCGGCTGGCGAAGGCAGAGTATCTGCCGGACCTCGGCCTGTCGTTCCATTACCTGTCGCCTTTCGGCGTCAACTTTGTTCCGACCAACATCATGGCCGTCGGCCTGGAACTCAACTGGGAGCCCTTCGACTGGGGTCGCCGCCGCGACACCGTCAACGAGAAGACCGTCGCCGTCGAACAAAGCAAGATCAACCTGACGCAGACCAAGAACAATGTGCTGGTCGACGTCGACAAGCAGTTCCGCGGCCTGCAGGAAGCGCGCATGGCCGTCGACGTCGCCGAGGCGCAGCAGTTGGCGGCCCGCACTAAGCTGCAGGAAGTCACCGACAAGTACGGGCAGAAGACGGCCCTGCTGCGCGACGTGTTGCAGCAACAGGCCGCGGTGGAAAAGGCCAACTCCGATTACAACGAGGCGATCGCCGCCTTCTGGACGGCCAAAGCCAACTTCGACAAGTCGACTGGCGAGGATTAGCGATGAAGACGCACAGTAGTTCTCAACGGCTACGGCTAGGACTGAAGACAGCGGCGTCCCTGGCGCTAACGGCTGCTGTCGTCCTCGAAGCCGGCTGCGGCAAGACGCAATCGGATGTGCCGACGGTCCCGGTGCGCACCGCACTGGTGCAGACCATCGACACCGGCACGACCAACGTCTACTCGGCCAACATCCAGCCCTATCAGCAGGTAGACCTGTCGTTCCAGTCCAACGGCTACATCACCAGCATCAAGCAGGTGCGCGACGCTAACGGGCACATGCGCAACGTCGATCAGGGTGACTACATCACCCAGGGCACCATCCTCGCGGTCGTACAGAAGGACCAGTACCAGCAGAAGATCGATCAGGCGAAAGCATCGCTGGCGAAGTCCGACGCCGAACACGAACGCGCCAAGCTGTCGCTCGATCGCATCACCGTGCTGTATAAGGCGGGGGCGGCAACCCAGCCGGACTTCGATGACTCGCGCGCGCAGGAACAATCGACGCAGGCCGCCATCGATAATTCCAAAGCCCAGATCGCCGAAGCGGAGCTCGCACTGGGCTACTGCGACCTAAAGGCGCCCTTCGACTCCTACGTTCTGAAACGCAATGTCGACCTCGGCACCCTGGTTGGCCCCGCGACTAACGGTTTTACGCTGGCCGACACACGCACGGTGAAGGCCGTCTTCGGCGTGCCTGACACGGTGATTGGCAAAATCAAACTGGGCAGTGCGCAGACGGTCACGACCGAAGCCCTGCCGGAACCGTTCAACGGACACGTGACCGCGATCTCGGCAGCCGCCGATCCCAAGAGCCGCGTGTACTCGGTCGAAGTTCACATCGATAACCCGCAGAATCTTCTGAAAGCTGGAATGATCGCCTCCATCACAATTGGCAATCCGGGCCCGAAGGGAGGCGTGATGGTGGTGCCGATCTCGGCGGTTGTGCGCAGCCCCGCGGCCCTGAACGGCTTTGCCGTCTACGTCACTGAAGATTCGGGCAACATGGCAAAGGTTCACACGCGCGACGTCACCCTGGGCAACACCTACGGCAACACGATCGCCGTCGAGAGCGGTTTGCAGTTGAACGAGCGCGTAGTTACCTCGGGCACCAACATGATCAAGGACGGCGACACGGTGAAGGTGATCCCGTGAGGCAAGCATTCGGGTGGAGCACGCCTTCACAGGCTGCTGAAAAAGTCGAGTGAGGCTGCTGAATGAGTGGGGCGAGGCCGCTGAACCAGTCGGGTGACGCTGCTGAACCGGTCGGGTGAGGCCGCTTCGTAACAGGGCACGGCTTTAGCCGTGCCGATAAGGTGTTTATCTTTGATTGCGGCGAGGCGGACTTTAGTCCGACGAGCCGTCCAGATTGAGTTTTCTAGCAGCCTGTTCAAGCGTGCAGTCAGTACACTTTTTGAAATTGTCATCCTGAGCGGAGCAGCGTAGCTGCGGAGTCGAAGGATCTGCGGTTCCTTCCCTGGCAAGGATGATGGCAACAGCCAACAATGTCGATACACCACAAATCCGACGCTGAGATCATCGCCTCGACCCACAACGTCGCCCGGTTCTTCACCGAGCACCGTCAGGTCGCGATGATCCTGCTGATCGCAACCTTCCTCTGGGGCTGGTACGGCTACCACCACATGCCCAAACGGAAGGACCCGGACATTCCGGTGCGCGTCGCGGCAGCCCAGTGTCAGTGGCCCGGGGCAACCGCTGAGCAGGTCGAGCAACTGGTCACGCGTCCCATGGAGAATGCGGCCGCGCAGAACACGACCATCCGTCCCCACAGCCCATCGAATTTCGGTATTCGCTCCATCAGCTTCCCCGGTCTCGCCGTCGTCTACATTCAGCTCGACGATACTGTGAAGGACAAGTCGAAAGAGTTCAGCGACATCAACCTCAAGATGAATCAGCTGAACGCGCAGTTGCCGCGAGGCGCCGGGCCTATTCAGTTCAACAGCAACTTTGGCGACACCGCTGCCCTCATGCTCACCGTCGCCAGTCCCAAGGTCGGCCCCGTCGAAGTCGGACTGCGCGCCATCGCCATCCGCAAGGCCATCGAGGAGACGCGCGCGGCACTGCCCCGCAGTGCGCCGCAGCCGCGCATGAGCGTCATTTACGCCTTCCCGCTGTCGGTCGCCGCCGGACCGGTTCGCACGAACTTCGAGGCCATCGCCGAAATAGCCCGGCGTAACGGCTCTCTGAAGGACCTGCACTTCTTCCAGGGTCCCGGCTATGTTGGTCTCGACGCCAGCACCACGCTCAGCGAAGAGAACATTCGCGAGCGCGGCGAGCAGCTTATCCGCAACAATCTCCATCGCTCCGAACTTTATCCGGACGCGTGGGCTCCTGCCATCATCAGCGATCCTGCCAACACCGAAGCCGCATTGCAGAAGGTCGCCGGCGCCAGGTATTCCTACAAGCAACTCGACAACTACACCGACCTCATTCAGCGCACCGTGCAGGGGGTACAAGAGGTTTCCAGCGTCAGCCGCTCCGGCGTGTTACCCGAGCAAATTTACCTAGACTACTCGCAGCAGCGCCTGGCGCAGTACGGCTACGATCCTTCCAAGCTGAAGGACGTACTGAACTCGCAGAACATCACGCTGCCCGCCGGCTCGCTCGAAGTCGGTCCGCAGGACCTGACTATTAATCCTTCCGGACTCTTTCCCGACGCGCCTGCTATCGGCAACGTCATCATCGGGGTGTCGGCGTCGAACAGCCCGGTTTACCTGCGTGATCTCGTCGATATCTCGCGCACCTATCAGAGTCCGCCGACGTTCCTGAATTACCTGACCTGGCACGATGCCAATGGCCAGTGGGTGCGCAGCCGCGCCATCTCGCTCGGCATCAACATGCGCTCCGGGCAGCAGATCGATCTCTTCGGCCTCCATGTACAGGAGAAGCTCGACAGCCTGAAGCACTATCTGCCTGACGATCTCGTCATCGTCGCGACCTCGAGCCAGCCCGTGCAGGTCAAAGAGCAGATCGACCTCTTCATGGACGCGCTCTATGAAGCCATCGGCCTCGTCGTCATCGTTTCATTGATCGGCTTCTGGGAGTGGCGCTCGGCGGTGCTGATGGCCATCTCCATCCCCATCACGCTGGCCATGACCTTCGGCACCATCTACATGCTCGGCATCGACATTCAGCAGGTGTCGGTCGCCTCGCTGATCATCGCGCTGGGCCTGCTGGTCGACGATCCTGTCGTTGCCGGCGACTCCATCAAGCGCATGCTGGCCGAAGGACAGCCGCGCATCGTTGCACCCTGGCTTGGCCCGACCAAGATCGCGACCGCGATTCTCTACGCCACTATCACCAACATCGTCGCCTACCTGCCGTTCCTGATGATCACCGGCACCACCGGCGAGTTCATCTACAGTCTGCCTGTGGTGATGACGGTCGCGCTGGTTTGCTCGCGGCTGGCCTCGATGAGCTTTATCCCGCTGCTTGGCTATTACCTGCTGCGTCCGCCGAAGAAAGCCGAGCAGCCCATCGAAGAGCGCCGCACCACCGGCTTCACCGGCTTCTACGCGCGCTCCGCGAAATTTGCCATCGAACATCGCTGGAAAGTCGCGATCGGCTCGCTGGCCTTCCTTGTACTCGGAGCCTTCCTCTTCTCACAGTTGAAGACCTCGTTCTTCCCCGACGATGTCCAGTACTGGTCGTACGTCGATGTCTGGCTGCCGAACGACGCCAACTTCGATGCCACCAACGATGCCGCGCAGCGCGTGGAGAACATCATCCGGGAGCAGGCAGCGCTCTTCGGCAAAGACCACCCGCAGAAGGACGGCTCGCCGTCGCAGATCCTGAAGTATGTGACGACGTGGGTAGGCGGCGGTGGCCCGCGCTTCTGGTTCTCGGCCAACCCGCAGGCCAAGCAACTGAACTACGCCCAGGTGCTGGTGCAATTGACCGACAAGGAACTCACGCCCGGCTTCGTCGATCAGGTACAGCCCGTGCTATCGCGCGAAATTCCCGGCGCTCGCTGCGACTATCGCCAGCTTCAGACCAATCCCATCAACTATCCGGTGGAGATTCGCGTCGTGAGCGAGGCCGACGTCAGCACCAAGCAGAGCGCCCAGGACATCGCCGAGATGCGTCGCATCGCCAACCATGTTGTCGACATCCTGCAAGCGGCGCCCGAAGCCCGCCGTCCGCGCAACGAATGGGAGAAGGAAAGCTTCCAGGTCCAGCTCAACATCAATCCTGACCGCGCTAACCTTGCCGGCATCACCAATGTCGACGTCGCCAACTCCGCCACCAGCGCCCTCAGCGGCACGCCGGTCACGACCCTTCAGGACGGCGACAAAAACATCCCGGTCGTCGCACGCCTGAAACTCGACGAGCGCTCCAAGCTCTCCGACGTGCAGAACCTCTACGTCTATTCGTCGTCACAGAATGGAACCAAAGTTCCGCTGGTGCAGATCTCCGACATCACCAACAGCATGATGACCAATCGCATCGTGCGCATCGATCACTTCCGCGAGATGTCGATCTACGCCTTCCCTGCCCCAGGCCACCTCGCATCGGAGATCACGAACGTTGCGCTGCCCAAGCTGGCTGAGTTCGAGAAGACCATCCCGCCCGGCTACAAGATCACCATCGGCGGCGAGTACGACAAGCAGAAAGACGGCTTCCGCAATCTCGCGCTGGTGCTGGCAATCTCGGTGCTTGCTATCTATCTGGCGCTGCTCTTCCAGTTCAATAATGCGGTCAAACCGCTGCTGGTCTTCGCCGCCGCGCCCTACGGCGTGATGGGCGCCATCCTCGGGCTGTGGGTGATGAATACCTCGTTCGGCTTCATGGCCTTCCTCGGCATCTGTAGCCTGATCGGCGTCATCGTCAGTCACGTCATCGTGCTCTTCGATTTCATCGAGGAGATGCACGCCAAGGGTGAGCCCTTCGAGGAAGCAGTAATCGATGCCGGGATCATTCGCCTGCGTCCGGTGATGATTACCGTGAGCGCAACCGTGCTGGCGCTCTTCCCGCTGGCGATGCACGGCGGTCCGCTGTGGCAACCGCTCTGCTACGCCCAGATCGGCGGCCTCACCGTCGCGACGTTTATCACCCTGCTGATGGTTCCCGTGCTGTACTCGATCTTCGTCCTCGACCTGAAGATTCTCACGTGGGAGACGGAGAAGCTCTTCGGAAGTGGCTCCTTCCACCTCGCCGGCCGCCCACGACTAACGCCTGACGTGTGCCCTACGTCACTGACAACCCACCCTCACATCCTGTGAAATTCTGTTGGGTGTCTCGGGAGAGGTCCTCGGCCTGTTCCATCCCTCCAGAGCATTCTTCACTGACGACACCCGATCGACCTCTCCCCGGCATCCCTGTGCGCCTTCCCATTGACTTTTCGTCTGGACCTCGCAACGAGGAGAAACCCCATGCCGAGCCATCCCCGAGCGCATCATCCCTCTCACAATCTCCGATGGGAATCCGCCAGCGTGACCATCGCGGTTCTCGTCGCGCTGCTGCTCCTGATCTTCTTGTTCGTTTTTCTCACACTGACGGCGACGCCTGCGCAGGGACAGACCCATGTCCCGCCGACAGCCGTACAGGCGACGAAGATGCCCCAGTTCGCGTCCAAGCTCGGTCACCCCATCCGGATGGGTCGAGCCCGATAATGCCTCGCGGCTGCCCGGGCAGCAGCGCGCGTAGCTACAGAATCCGAACGACTCGCACAAATGGTATAGTCGCAGCGGCCCGCTCGACACCGGCATACTGTACGACAACGGTCCTACCAATGGCACCGTCGATGCGTGGACGATTAACTTTGGGTTTGTGGTCAGCGACAGCTTCCCCGTGCCGCAGCAAAACACCGCGAATGGCATGAACTTCGTCGCCTGGCTGTTTCCGGGCGATGTCTTGCAGTCGGTGGAAATTTCAATCACATCGTCTGAGTTCGGAGGTACCACTTACTTCGATGGAGTCGTCAACCTCACTGCGAGCAACTGCACGACCAACCAGCTAGGTTTCACTCTCTGCACCGAGAGCGGCACCTTCCCGGATGTCGCCCTGAACACCGGCACCTACTGGGTGAACCTGCAAAACGCGGTCGTAAACACCGGGGATCCGGTCTACTGGGACGAGAACTCCGGCCCGTCCATGGCATCACAGAACTCTGTCGGGACGATTCCATCCGAGTCGTTCACGATCCTGGGAGGGACGACGACTACCAGGTTCAATAATTGGCGCTGTCCAGATGACGAGCCGGGGTGGCATGACCTTCACGATTTCTCTACTGGTCCAACCTCGGGAGTCGCCGTTGACGAGTCCGGAAACCTTTATGGATCAGCTTTCGGCGGGCTACACGGTGAAGGAATGCTTTACAGGCTGGCACATGGAGCTAGCTACTGGATCTTCACTAATATCTATAACTTCATGGGAGGTAATGACGGTGGCGGTCCGAGGCTCTGTCATCGTCGGCCCGGATGGCAGATCTCTACGGATCTGCGAGCGGAGGAGTACCGAATTGCGGGAGCGACACAATGCGAATTGCGGCGATAATTTTCAAAGCCAGTCCTGTGCCGTGTCGACGCGCATCCTGCGGGGGCGAGGAGACTACCCTGTATCAGTTCACTGGGAATACCGACGCGGCGGGCGGTACCGTTTCAGCCTTCGACTCCGCAGGGAATCTGTATGGCATCTCCGAATAGGTTCTGGCGGCTTGACGGGAGCCGGTGCGATATTCAAGCTGACACCGCCTCCAGAATGGTTGGACGGAAACCATCATCTACAATTTCCTGGGAGCAAGCGATGGCGCGTATCCCAGCAGCCTGCTGGTCGGCCATGACGGCAATTTATACGGAACCGCGTACGGCGGCGGTCTAGGGATATGGAGTCGTTTTCCGGCTGGTGCCCTCGGGCACAGGCTGGACTGAGACCGTCTTATACACGTTCACTGACAACAGATACAAGGATGGCATCAATCGCCCAGCAGCCTTGTGCAGGACAGCTCGGGAATCTTTACGGTTTGAGTGTCTGCTTCGATAACCGGAGACTCGACTGCGAAGGTGGTGAACCCACCGGCGAGTATGGTTTGGTCTTCGAGCTCTGGCCGGCTTCCTGCAGACCGCCCGGTGGGGCTTCGACTGTCATTCACAGGCATGCCTACTCGTGGGGCAGCTGCGGATCGTTTGTTGGACTATCATCCACGCTTTGGCCATCGACTCAAACGATAATCTCTATGCCGCTCGCAGGAGGACGCGACGATCCGGGGTACAACACCGGCCAGATCATAAGCTTCAGTCAAGGCGCCATAAGCGGGTGCGCGGACATTTTCTACAACGTGAGCGTCAATCGCCATGCGGTAATGTCTACGGCACCGTGGTATACTGCGGAGGCCTCGGCACGCCCTTCCGAAACAAAGGCATGGTCTGGGAGTACAACCCGCAGCAGCAAGCGCCGTAACGGCGCATGTCATCCACCCGGTCACTGCGATATACTGCGCGAAAGCAGAACCTTCCTGGGGTAGCATCGCATCCAGTAACTCTGGGCAGTTCTTCCCAACGATCGCGTGACCGAAACGCTCCAATTCGTGGTGCAGTACGGCTATGCCCTGCTCTTTGGCTGGGTGCTGGTCGAGCAAGGCGGGCTGCCGATTCCCGCCACTCCGCTGCTGCTGGCTGCCGGAGCTCTCGCCGGGCGCGGCCGCTTGAGCATGCCGCTGGTGCTGCTCGCCGGAGTAGCCGGCTGCCTGGGCGCCGACATCTTCTGGTATCACTTCGGCAAACGCCGCGGAGCCGTCGTCCTCAACCTGCTCTGCCGCATTGCGCTTGAGCCGGATTCCTGCGTCCGCCGCACCGAAACGCGCTTCGAAAAATGGGGCCCGCGCACCCTGCTGTTCTGCAAGTTCGTGCCCGGCCTGAACACCGCCGCGCCCGCTCTGGCCGGCATGGTCAGGTTGCCCTACGGACGCTTCCTGCTCTTTGATCTTATCGGCGGGTTGCTGTGGACCACTGCGTTCACCATGCTCGGCTTCATCTTCAGCAAGCAGCTCGACCGCGTTGTCGCCGACGCTCATCTATTCAGCGGCTGGTTGCTGATTCTCTTCCTCGGCGGCGTCGTGGCCTACGTTCTGTATCGCTGGCGCGAGCGCGAGCGATTCATCCAGCAGGTGAAGGGCGATCGCATCACTCCCGATGAACTGAAGCACGAACTCGAAGCCGGCGAGCAGCCGGTGATCATCGATCTGCGCCATCCGCTCGACGTGCTCACCGACCCGCGGACGCTGCCCGGCGCGCTGCAGATTTCTCCGGAAGACCTGGAGCGACGCAACAGTGAGATTACGCGCGACGGAGACATCGTTCTCTTCTGTACTTGACCAAACGAAGCGACCAGCGCCCGGGTGGCGCTGCAACTGCGAAAGCACGGCATCCGCCGCGTGCGTCCGCTGCTGGGCGGCTTTCACGAATGGAAGCAGCTGGGATTCCCGCTGGTCGATCTTCCCGAGCCTCCAGACCCAATCGCCCCCGGCACTCGGATCGCCGCCGAAGGCCCAGCGTGAAGATGCCGCTTCTTGACTAGCCACTGGCAACTAGCCACTAGCCACTGCTTTCCTACCTCTTCCGCTTCCGAATCAGCACATCAAAGCTCACGACGCCGTTTTCATCCCGCATCCCCTCCAGCGTGTATTCGCTGTTGATGTTGTACTCGAACTGAATCACCTCCTGCGCCGAGCGCGCCAGGTTGGTGATGTACGTCAGGGTGATGTCGTTCGATACCTGCTGCTGAATCGTCAGTCGCGCGTTGGGGTCGTTCTCCACGCCGCCCACGGCAGGGTTGATGCGAATCGTGCTCGAGCCGAAAATCTTCGACACGCGATTGGTCAGCGTCTGATTCAAAGCCGCGCTTAACAGCGCTCCCGACGCGCTCTGCGCGAAGCCCGGCGACGGCGCTCCTCCCATGGACGACTCAGTCTGGGTCTTACCGAAAGCCAACAGCGAGATAATGTCGTCGCTCGAAAGCGGCGGATCGGAGCGGTAAGTCGTATTCAGTCTCTCCAGGGTGCCGTGCAGTCCGATGGTGATGTCGTAGTCGCGAACGCGTGTGGTCGCCTCCACGTCCAGCACCGGATCGATACGCACCGGATCAATGAACGTGACATCGCCGCGCTCCAGGTGATACTTGGTGCCGGCGAGCTTCACGTCGCCTTCGGCAATATTCACCCGTCCCAGCAGCACCGGATGCGCCGCCGTTCCCCGCAGGCGCAAGTCCACATCCCCCGACAGCTTCGCCAGCGACGTCTGCACCGTAAGCTCAGGCGTCGACTGGATTCGCACTTCCAGATGCAGGCTATTCAGCGGCGACTTCGGATTGGGGATGCGTGCCGGCGCACCCGCCTGCGCAAATAGTCCCGCCAGGTCCGCCGTCGGAATCTGCGCGAAGCGCGTCACCGTAATGTTGCCGGTGACCTGCGCGTTGTTGAACGTGCCCGTCATCCGCAGCGACTGGTCCGATGTAACGCTGATGCCGGAATAGCGGAATCGAATGTCGTTGCCATCAAGCGCCAGGTTGAATCCGATGGTGCGCCCATAAGTCACGAAGCCGCCGATCTTGACGTGCCCTCCGCCCATGCGCCCGCTGACGTTTTCGAATTCCATGCGGTCCTGGTTGAATACCAGCGTGCCGTTCATTTCGCTGAAGCCGAGCGGCAGATCGATGGTCGACAAGCCCGCATGCTGAATCTCGATGCGGCCGGCGATCAACGGCTCGGCCACGGTGCCGTCGATCTTCACGTTCGTGTTCGCGATGCCCGTGCGACGTGAGCTCGGGATCGAGGGTTTCCGCCAGCTTCAGGTTGAGCGATCCATTCGCACTCAGGTTGAGCGGGCGATCGCCCTTCAGGCTCGCCGTTCCGGTCAGGTTGAAATGCGTATCCTCGCTGACCAGCGTGAAGTGCTGCACGCTGATGATTTCATCGGCCAGCGTCAGCTCCACCGGGCCATCGCTTTTGACGCCGATGTGCTCCACCTCGACCGAAAACTGATCGATGTGCAATCGTCCTTGCAGGAGTTCGGGATTCTTGAACGGCCCCGAAATCTCCGCCTGTCCATCAAGAGAAGCCTGCCTGGTAACGTCGGCGCGCAGCGACTCCGGGAGAAATGGATTGATGTCGAGGTTGGCAAATTTCAGCGTCGCATTGCCCGGCATGTCGCCTTCGAGGTCGGCGTTGCCGTCAAGCGTAAAGGTCGCCTTGGGAAACTTCGAGCGCGCCGTCACCGTCAGCTGACGCCCACGCGTCACGGCGTCGGCCACCAGGTTGCCAACTCTGTCGCCATTAAGCACCAGGCTGGCAATTTCGACATGTCCGTTGATGACGGGATGCTGCAGCGTGCCCGATCCCTTCACCGTGAAGTCCACCACGCCCGCGGTCTGCAAGCGCTGAAGCTGAATCTCCGGCACGTCGGCCAGGTCGATGCTCTGCCCGCGCAGGTCGAGCCGCCCTTCTTCGGTGCGCACGTTGTAGGCCGCCGAGCCTGCGACCTTGCCATGCGCCGCTTCCAGATCGATGTCGTTCAGCTCCGCCTCGTGATTGGCGAATGCAATCTTCGAGGTGAAGGTCTTGATCGGCCGCCCGTGCAATTGGCCGTTGGTCAGCGAGATATGTCCATCGCCATTCGGATCGGCAGCCGTACCACGGGCCTGCAGGGTGAAGTTGAGCTTCCCGGTCAGCGGAAATTCGGTTCCGGCGACGCGCTGCAGGTCCGCCACATCGGCGTCATGCACAGCGGCGTGAACCTGGAAGCGCGAGTTGTCGGTGAATTCGCCGCGATCAAGCGCGGTCGAGCCGTCAATCTTCAACTGCGCCGCGCCTTCCTGGATCACCGCCTTCTGCAATGCCACTTCGCTCTGCGAATACCTGACGTCGCCCGAGAAGTGATCGACATGAATGCGGCGAGGCGTGGTGGCGGGCGGCTGCGGCGGAGGTGCCGGCGCACCCTTCGGATGCAGCCACGAGCGATGCTTGGTCTCGGTCGTTGCGGCGACAGGCTGCACCTGCGCGGGCTTCAGCGCAGGCGTGTAGACGTATGTGAAGTTCGCGGCCTCGACGTGTCCTGTGATGTCGGGCGCGCGCAGCCTGCCATTGATGGTTCCGTCGAAGCTGAGACTGCCGCCGATCTCCAGCGGCGGCGTCGCCGCCCAGCGCCGTAAGCAGCGGCTGGAAGTCGCTCAGGCTGGTGGCATTAAGTTTGATCGTCAGTCCGACGGTGGTCGATCCCAGTACTCCGCTGGCGCTCACCTGCGTGTGCGGCGTGGTGAGATTCAGCGACCCGATGTCGGTGCGTCCGGAGAGCAGGTTGTATTTCCCGCGCAAGCTGCCGTTCACCGGCAACTGATTGCCTGCGACCTGCGTTGGCGCCGCTGAATCAAGTGCCAGCTCCGCCACCGCATTCGCAATCGACTTCTTCCACGTCACGTTCACGTTGCCGGCGACGCGTCCTGCGGCATTCAGCTTGTCCAGCGGCATCGCCCGGGTGGCGAATGTCCGCGCCACTTCGTTCAGCGACAAACCGCTCACCCGCAGACGAGCCGCGCCTTCCTGCACATTGCTGACAGGCGCCACTGGAGTCGCGCGCTTCTGCTTGCCCTTGACCGTTTTTACCTCCGGCTGCGGCGTCGGCGCCTCCGAAGCAAGCAGGTTGCGGATGTCGGCCTCACCCGTGACTTGGCCGCCGAGCAGTCGCGCCGCAAACTTCGTCAACTGCAATTGATTCCTGGCGAACGAGAAATCTGAACTCAGGTTAGCCTTCCGCAGCACCAGCCCCGCATCGACGTAATCGAGTTCGCGCAGCGCCACGCTCCCGGTCGTCGACGGCCCCGCCGCCTCGGAGTAGCTGAGCGAGCCGTTAATCTGGGCGGTGCCGCCGCGCATCTGCGGGTCACGCACGATCGCTCCCACCTGCGTAAGGTCGAGCGAGCTGCTGTAGGTTGCGTTGATCTCCGGCTTCTGGAAGTCGTCGACCTTGCCCTTCGCCTCCAGCGTCGACTTCTCCGACGTCAGCTTCAGCGACTTCACTTCCAGCTGGTTGTGCCACAGGCTGAAGTCAAGATTCGCGCTCGCCGGAACGTCGCGATAGTCGGCATACTTGGCATCCATCTTGCCCACCTGCACGCTGCCGTCGTAACGCTTGTCGAGCCAGTCGTAGGTCATCTTCGCCGCAAGATCGGTGGCAGAAAAATCCAGCGGCATTTTGTGATCGTTAACGACCATCACTCCGTCGTGCAGGTCCGCCTGCCCTATCGCCAGGTCAAACAACTCCTGCACCGCCGGCTTGGTGTTCGTCGCCTTCACCTTGGGCTCGGGCGCGTTGGTCGTACCGTCGGGGTTGACGATCAGGTGGACCACCGGATGCTCAAGCTCAACGCTCTTCAGGCTGACGCGCCGCTCCATGAATGAGATGACGTGAATGCGAATGAACGCGCGATCGACGTGTGCGTATGGCAACTGGTCCGGCGATTCGAGACCGTGAATCGTCAGGTCGTTGGCTTCGAACGACAAAGCCCTCAGATTCCAGCGGAACGACGCCATCTCCACGCGGCCGCCGGTAGCATCCTCGATGGTCTCGACAACTTTGCGGCGCACCAGGTCGGCAAAGCCGGGACTCTTCACGTACAACACCAGTCCGACAAATATCGCGAGCAGGCACACTCCGACTGTGAGTTGAATCCACAGCCGCTTGCGCGAGCGTCGCGTTGCCGGTGTTGTTGTCGTGACCTCTTCCATGATTCGCTAATTCGCTCCTGAAACCTGCGGCGTTTCCGCCGGTGCGTTTACTCCCGGAACGGCAACCGTGCTGTGAATGTCGGCCTGCTGCCGAAGATTGTGCAGCCACACGTCGAGCATCTCATCCATACGCTGCTGGGTCAGCAGCTCGCGGATACGCGGCGCCACGTCGGTGAACGCCACCACCGATCCGCCGTTACGCTGCAGGTCGGGAATCAACTGCTCGTGGTAGTAAGCCTCGACATCCTCATCCGCCACATGCACGTTGGGACGCAGGCGCACCTCGATGAAGTTCATCGTCTGGAACTCCACCTTCAGGTGCTCCTTCACGTCGTCTTCGGTGAACCCGTAGCTGGCGAGAAGCTTGTGCCACGCGGCGTCGTCCTTGCCGTTCGGCACCTGCGCGCGCACCTTCTCGATGTCCTGCTCCAGCGCGTCTTCTTTCGGCTGCATGTAACTGGTGTCGCCCATCTGCGCCTTCAGCAGTTGCCGATCGATCAGGTGCTGCAGCGCCATGACGCGGTCGCCCTCGCTGACATCTTCGAGGCGCTTCTGCTGCATGAACGCCTCGAAGCGCACGGCGGCGTCCCAGTCACTGCGCAGAATCGGCTGACGGTTCACCGTCGCCACCACGCCATCGATAACTTCGCCGGCAAACACAGGCGTCGCCATCGCCAGCAGAACGAAAACAGAAATTGCGAAATGGAATGCTCGTTTCATCAGAACGTCTGTCCAATACTGAAAAATATGTTGATGCGACGCAGCGACAGCGTTTCCCCGGTCTCCTGCACCGGGTAGCGCGTCGGATTAATCGCGTAGCCAAGATCGAAGCGCACCGGGCCAACAGGCGTCTTGTAGCGAACACCAATGCCCACGGCCTGCGCGTCGTAATTGAAGTTGCAGGGCGTGGTGCTGCCCTTAGTCGCGCACGGGGCAATCGACGGCTGATTGAATCGCAGCATGCCGCTGATGATGTGATTCGCGGTGTCGAAGACGTTGCCCATATCGTGGAAGAACACGAAGCCAAGGTTGTTGCCTACGTATGGCAGCAGCACCGGCGGCGTGCGCAGCTCCAGGTTATTGACGAACAACCCCTGGCCGCCGATAGCGTAGCCCGTCTGCGCATCGCGCGGCCCCGCCTGGTTGATGGAGAAGCCGCGCAACGAATTGCTGCCGCCGGCGAAGAACAATTCCGGCAGCGGAATCTGTGTCGCCTCTACCGGCAACGTGCTGTTCGGCGGCAGTACGATGAAATCGTTGGTGCCGTACGGCTTCTCGATGCCGATCTGCGTCCGACGGGCAAACACCCAATTCTTGTGGAAGGTGTAGTAGGTCGAGTTGTCGAACAGCACACGGCCAAAGTTCGTCTCCGATCCAAGCGCGCTCGTCGCCAGTCCCAGGTTGAGCGCGTTGTAACTGCCCTTGGTCGGATTGATGGGATCGTCGCGCCGGTCGCGCACTCCCGTGAACACCGGCATCGCGATGAATACCGGCTTCGAGTACAGCGCGATGAGCGTGGGATCGATGACCAGGCTGTTCGGATCGATCTTCACGCGCTGGAACGTCAACCCATACAAAAACGTCGTGAAGCGGTTATAGCGCTGCTCGGCCTGGACCGCGCCTTCCAATCGTTCCGAAGCGAACGTATTTACGTCGGCGGTGTTGTCATACAGCGCGCTGACGATGATGCGCCAGTTCTCGCGATGGAACAGGCGCGGCGCATCGTAACTTGCCAGGCCTCTGCGCGTCAGCAAACCGAGGCGTCCGCGGAAGGTCAGCGTCTGGTCGCGGCCTCCCAGGTTCAGACGCGTGATCTCCAGCACACCGATCGGGCTGACGCCGGTCTTCCCTTGCGGATTGTTGGTCGTCGGAATGTTGCCGGTCGCAAACTCGATGCCGCCGCCGTAGCGGAACGTCCACCGCTTCGACTCCTGCAGGTTGAAGAGCACATCCTTGCTCGGCTCGACCCCCTCAGGATTCTGCACTGCCATGTCGACTTCGTTGAACAGTCCGAGGTTGTATAAGCGGCGCTGCGAATCAACCATGCGGTTCTGGCTGAGCGGGTCGCCGTCTTCAATCCGCATCTGACGGTTGACGATGTACGGCCGGGTGAAATCCAGCCCCGTCACCACGACCCGGTTGACGAACACGCGCTGGCCTTCGGTGATCTTGTAGAGCACGTCCATGCGGTCGGCATTCTGCGGATCCGGATTGGCCGACGCTTCGAACTGCACGTTCGGGAAGCCCTGGTTGTAGTAGTAGTAGGTAATGGCGTCGCGGTCGCTGGAAATGTTGGCGTCGCTGAACGGCTGTCCTTCCTCGTTGCTCAGCTTCGGCTCCAGGCGTTCAAAATTGACGCCGCTGGCGCCCTCAACCGCCAGCTTGCCAACCAGCGTCTGCTTACCCTCGTCAATCTTGACCAGTACCTCCATCTCGGCCTTCTTGCCTTCATAGTTGTCGACGAGCTCGGCGTTCACTTTGACGTCGAGAAAGCCATTCGCCAGGTACAGATATTTGATCGAGCTGACATCCTCATTCAGCAGCGGCTGGCTGAAGCGCCCATTGGTGAGCACAAAGCTCGCGGGCTGCACCGCCATGCGCTCGCGAATCGACGCCGTATTGAAATATTTATTGCCCTCCACCTTCACCGCGACGAGTTTATGTTTCACGCCGGGATCGATCTTGTAGATGATGTCGAGCTGACCGTGCTCCGGCTTGGCGTGGCGATCCACTTCGACCGTTGCATCGAAATAGCCCTTCGTTTGCAGGTAGTCGCGAATATTGCGCCGGCCTTCGTTCAGCAGGTCGTCGTCGACCGAGTTCTCCTGGTACACCGGCACCAGCTTCTTCAACTTGCTCTTGCTGACGCCGTCGCCCTCGGTCGCGATGTTGACGTGAGGACCCTGCTCTACCTGGAAGACGTAGTCCAGCCGATTCGTGTCCGTGTGATAGCGGCGGTCGATGAGCGTGACCTGCGCCTCCAGATGCGAGTTCTTCTGATAGTGCTTGCGCATCCGCTCCAGCGCCTTGGTCACGCGATCGGTGGTGACGCGTTCGCCTTCCTTCAACTTCGTCAGGCTTCGCACCTGCTGAAGAGGAATGCCCGCGTCTCCCTGGATCGTCACCGCACCCACGCGCGCCAGGTCGCCCGGCACTACATGGAAATCAATCGCCATCTGGTTGTTGCTGGGATCCGGCTTCAGCGTGTAGGTGATGACCGACTCGTAGTACCCGTTGTCGGCCATGATCTTCTTCATGCGGTCGACCGAGCTGACGACCTTGTCCTCGGTAAAGACGTCGCCCAGATCAAGCTGGCTGGCCGCCACCAGTTGATGCGGTTTCGGATTTCCCTTCTGCGGCGTGCCGTCCACCGTAACTACGCCGTTGAAGTAGTTCTCGGTGACGACAAAGACCAGCCGTACCTTATCGGACGGGGCGGGCTCGGCTTCAACATTCAACGTGGCGAAGCGTCCCGTGGCATACAGTGACTTAATGCTGGAGCGCAGCTTGTCGCGGTCCAAAGGTTCGCCGACGTGTTGCGCCAGAATGCTGAGCAGATTTTTGGCGTTCTGTCCGGTCGCGCCGCGGAACTCGATGGCGGCGACCATCATGCCGTCGTACTTGTTGAGCGCCCCGGTGGAGTAGCTCGGCGTCGACTGCTCAGTACTCTGGGGCTCGCCCGGTGGCGGCGGTTGCGAAACCTGTGCCTGCGCCAGGCCGCCCCATAGGCCGCAGAGAACCGCAAGCTTGCACAACAATGGCGTGATCGGCGTCCTCAAACCTTGACCTTCAGCGCACCCTTTGTCTCGCCGGCCCGACGGACCGGACATGCCAAGTCGTTGTAGCCCACGCACATGCCCCTGGGGCGTCGTGCACTCGCGGAGACCAATTCATTGTTAGCCTTAGGAAACCTGACTTGAAGTGGAATACCTATAATAACCAAGTGGGAATCTCCTAAGTAACACCAATCGGTGTCCCCGGTCCGGAGGTACGTTGTTGCCATTTTCTGAGCGATATTCCCGTCAAATCCTGTTTCCGCCCATCGGCGAGGCCGGCCAAACCGCGCTCGGTAAAACCCGCATCGCGCTCGTCGGTTGCGGGGCGACCGGATCGGCCTTGGCATCGCTGCTGGCCCGCGCCGGCGTGGGATATCTGCGCATCATCGACCGTGATTACGTTGAGCCCAGCAACCTCCAACGCCAGGTCCTGTTCGACGAAGCCGACGCCGCCGAATCACTGCCCAAGGCGATCGCCGCCGCCCGCAAGATTGCCGCCTTCAACTCCGAGATCACCGTTGAGCCGCACGCCGCCGACCTGACACCCGACAACGTCGAAGACCTGCTCGCCGATGTCGACATCATTCTCGACGGCACCGACAACTTCGAGACCCGCTACCTGATCAACGACTACGCTGTCCGCGAAAACCTGCCATGGATCTACGCCGCCGGCGTCGCCAGCTACGCGGTGACCATGACCATCCTGCCCGGCGAGACCGCCTGCCTCGCCTGCATCTTTCCCGACTCGCCCCGCGGCGTGGTCGAAACCTGCGATACCTCAGGCATTCTGAATTCAGCGGTGAACCTCGTGGCGTCGGTGGCCGCGACCGAAGCGATCAAGCTCGCCGTCGGCGCGCGCGATAAGCTGCGTCGCACATTGCTCTCGTATGACGTGTGGACCAACGAGTACGCGTCGGTGAACACCGCAAAGCCCCGCAGCGATTGCGGCTGCTGCCAGCAGCGCGACTTCATTCACCTCGCCGGAAAAGGCCGCCCGCACATCTCCATGTGTGGCAGGAATTCCGTGCAGATCCACGAACGCCAGCGGCCCATCGACTTCGCCGACATGACGAAGCGGCTGGCACCGCATGGCACGGTGAAGCACACAGAATTTCTGCTGAAGTTCTGGCACGACCCATATGAGCTGACGCTCTTCCCCGACGGAAGAGCGATCATCAAGGGCACGACCGACACCGCCATCGCGCGCAGCCTCTACGCGCGCTACGTAGGGTCGTGAAAGACAGTGGCCAGTGGCCGGTTGTCAGTAATAACCCTGGGTGCCCCTCGCATTCGCGCCGTTCGAATGAGTGGGAGCAAGAACCTGTACTCGCGTATCGAACGGTACCCCATCCTCCTAGCCTTAGGTTGGCGAGAGGGTGGGCACTGCTCCGAATGGGTGCCCCATCTCCGCGCCGCCCCTTGGAGACAGGGTGGGTGCCGTTGGAGACAAGGTAGGTGCCGTTGGCGACAGGGTGGGTGCCCTTGGAGACAGGGTGGGTGCCGCTTGCCTTGTAACAGGGCACGGCTTCAGCCGTGCCGATAGGCGCTCTAAATTTGAGCTCGGCGAGGCGGACGTCAGTCCGACGAGCCGTCACGTTCGCGTCCCCGAATGCAAAAAGAGCCAGGAAGGAGATGCGTTCCCTTCCTGACTCTCTATATCCAGAGTAGCACATTCAGGGGTCAATTCGAAACTTATGGCCGCAACTCTATTTCCATTGTCAGTAGTAGTTTGCGGCGATTTCGTCACCATGGTGGGGCTTGACAACATTTTCCCGAATCGAGAATTTGCACCGATCTGAGTGCATTCCATCCCCCACTCTCGCCTTGTCGATTTCCCGCCCGCTTGGAGATATACTCACCGCCCACTCATTTCAAACGGAGACCGCCGCACATGCACGCTGAAGGACAAGCTTCCGCCCCCGTTACCCCGGCGATTGTTTTCGACAGCCTGATGGCTTTCCAGCGCACCTTCGCGCTGAAGGCCGCCATCGAGCTCGACATCTTCCGCGCCGTCGGACAAGGACCGGGCGACGTCGTCTCCATCGCGCGTCATGCGAACGCCTCCGAGCGCGGCACCCGCATTCTGTGCGATTTCCTCGTCATCGCCGGCCTGCTGCAAAAAGAAAACGGCCGCTACCATCACACCCCGTCGAGCGCGGCGTTCCTCGACCCGGCTTCCCCCAGTTGCATCGCTTCCGTCTCGCGCTTCCTCACCAACTCGATGCTGCACGATCCCTATCAGCACCTCGCCGATATCGTTCGCAGCGGACGCACCGCCTTGCCCGGCGAGGGATCGGTCAATCCTGAAAATCCCGCCTGGGTTGAATTCGCGCAAAGCATGGCGCCCATGATGGCCGGACTCGCCGGTCCGCTCGCCTCTATCGCTCTCGAAGGGCGCAGCGGTCCCATGCGCGTGCTCGATATCGCCGCCGGCCACGGCCTCTTCGGCATCGAAGTCGCCAAGCATAATCCGCAGGCTCACGTTACCGGACTGGATTGGGCGCCGGTGCTGGAGGTGGCGCTGGAGAATGCGAAGAAGGCCGGCGTCCAGGACCGCTACGACATGCTGCCGGGCAGCGCCTTCGAAGTGGACTTCGGAGGCCCGTACGATATCGTGCTGCTCACGAATTTTCTGCACCACTTCGATCCCGATACCAACGTCGTGCTGCTGAAGAAAATTCGAGGCGTGCTCAAGCCCGGCGGCACGGTGGCGACCCTGGAGTTTGTACCCAATGAAGACCGTGTCTCACCGCCGCAGCCGGCCAGCTTCAGCATGACCATGTTGACCCAGACCGTTGGCGGCGATGCTTACACCTTCCGCGAGCTCTGCGACATGCACCATCGAGCGGGCTTCACGCAGATCAACCAGCATCCCAATCCCATGAGCCCGCACACCGTGGTCACGGCGCGTGTGTGAGGGAATGCTTTGTATTGGTCGTACCGGAGCCCTCGTTTCTCGCCGTGTCATCCTGAGCGAAGAGAGGACGCGCAGCGTCCGAACGAAGTCGAAGGACCCCTATCGTTGGAAGGAATGCCGGAGGTAGGAGTCCTTCGACTCCGGCGCGCAAAATCAGCGCACCTCCGCTCAGGACGACAATCTCGAGACGGGGTTAGGCTCGAGGCTCATAGCTCGTGGCTCGAAGCTAGTAGCTAGTAGCTGTTTGTCGCTTCTGGTATCGTTGCAATTCACTCCAAACGAGGCTGCCCTGAATGTCGGTCGCTCAATCTGCGCGCGAAAGCCGTCCTGAACCTACAAAGTTTTATCGCTGGCTGGTGCTGATGTTCCTCAGCCTGGCGATGTTCGGCAATTATTACTTCTACGACGCGCTTGAGCCACTGGCGAAGCTGCTGCAGGATCAGCTTCACTTCTCCGCCCAGAATATCGGAATGCTGCAGGCAGCCTACAGCTTTCCGAACATCTTCACCGTCGTCCTGGGCGGCATCCTGATCGACCGCATCGGCACCCGCAAGGCGCTGCTGATCTTCAGCGTGCTCTGCCTGATTGGCGCCGTCATCACCGCCTTCGGCGCGGCCTTCCCCCTGATGGTCGCCGGGCGCTTCGTCTTCGGCATGGGCGCCGAGTCGCTGATCGTCGCCATCACCACAGGCGTGGCGAAATGGTTCAAGGGCAAAGAACTCAGCTTCGCGCTGGGCATCAACCTGATGATCGCGCGCGGCGGCACTTTCCTGGCGCAGAATTCACCCAGCTGGGCGAAGGGCGCCTACAACTACTGGCAGGATCCGTGGCTCATCGGCGTCGGCTTTGTCGCGCTGTGCGTCGTCGGCGCAATTGGCTACTACATCCTCGAAGTGCGCGCGGAGAGGACCTCGTCGCTGGCACCCGAGGGCGAGCAGGACAAGATCGTCTTCGCCGATGTGAAAGCTTTCAACCTGTCTTACTGGTACCTGGTCGGTTTGTGTGTAGTGTTCTACTCGGCGATCTTCCCCTTCGAGACGTTTGCCGTGACGTACTTCGTCGACGCCAAGCACACCTCGCTGGCGCTGGGCGGATGGATGCTGAGCACGCTCACCATGTTCACCATGATCGGCACGCCCATCGTCGGACTCTTCTCTGACAAAGTGGGACGTCGCGCCACCATCATGTTGCTGGGCACGCTGCTGCTGATCCCGGTGTTCCTGCTGATGGCCTACACCAACGTTTCGCTGTACGTCCCGATGGCGATGCTGGGATTTGCCTTTACCCTGGTGCCGGCCATCATCTGGCCGTCGGTCGCTTACCTGGTACCGCAACGTACCCTGGGCACCGCGCTTGGCGTGATGACCATGATCCAGAATCTCGGCATGACGGGCATGAACGAAATCCTGGGCAAGGCCAATGACGCGGCGGGAGCCAGCGCGAGCAATCCCGCAGGCTACCTCGCGATGATGAAGATCCTGACCCTGCTGGGCTTCGTCGGCTTCGCTTTGGCCTTCCTGCTGCGGCAGCGCGAAACCGGCCCGCACGGCCACGGACTGGAGACCATCACCGCCAGCTCCCAGGCCGCGGCATAGCGGCCACCGACATAAGCAGCGTCACCGCGCATTCAGCCTATGAAGCGCAGCAGCGTTGTACGCTTCGGCCCGCGTTGGATTTTAGCCGCGATGACAAAAGTTGCCGCTGGAATCGATGTCAGAGCGGTTGAGCTGGCGCAGGAAAGGATTTACTTCCAACTTCAGGAAGGGATCTCGGCGGCCATCAGGTACCACCTGCGTTGTTAAGAGAGGCGGGCTGATAGGTAGCGCCAAAAAGATCGTAAGTACCGGCCGCCATTTGCACCGCGAAGTTCGAGAGAGGATAGAACGCCACCATGCCATAGGCGACGGGTTCATTGCTCACGCGACAACCCATCAGGCAGGTGTTGCCCGCATCCTTGCGGCCGTTGGAATTATGGCGGAGAGACAGGGATTCGAACCCTGGGTACCCTTTCGAGTACACACGCTTTCCAAGCGTGCGCCTTCAGCCACTCGGCCATCTCTCCGTGGGAAGACTTGTTTGTGGAAGCGCGCGAACTACAGCGCCTGTCCATTGTAACGTATCCGGCAGATTTGCTCAGAGCCGACGGGGTGTGGTGGCGAAAAAAATTGGCGAGCACCGCGCTCGCCAATGCCTTCTCGCAAAGAACTCTGCTACTCGCCTTCCATCTGCTGCGCCAGGTAGTTCGCGATGCCCATCTCGCCAATGGCGTGCAACTGCGCTTCGAGCCAGTCGATGTGATGCTCTTCGTCGTTGAGGATGGTCTCGGCCAGCGTCTTCGAGGCGTTGTCGCCCTGGGCGGCGCACAGCTTGATGCCGTCATTCAGGCGCTTCACGGCCTCAACTTCGAGCGCGAGATCGTTCTTGAACTGCTGCTCGACGCTGGCGCCGATGTTGATCTTGAAGTAGTCGGTCATGTTCGGCGTGCCGTCGAGATACAGGATGCGTTCCATGCACTTCTCGGCGTGCACCATCTCTTCGATCGATTCTTTCTTCACCTTCTTGCCCAGCTTGTAGTAGCCCCAGTTGTCGCACATCTCGGCATGCAGGAAGTATTGATTAATTGCGGTCAGCTCTGCTTTTAATACCTGATTTAAGAATGCAATGACTTTCGGATCGCCTTTCATATCGCCTCTCAAAATTCAAAATGAAATGCAGTTACTGGCACAGCACAACGCGCGAAGCGACACGGCTCAGGCCTGCTCAAAGCTGGCTATGGCCGTTTCCTCGTCTTCCGCTACGTCGAAAATCGTATACAACTTGGTAATCATCAGCAGGTTGTGAACGTGTTTGTTCAGGTTCATCAACTTCAGCTGTCCGCCCTTGTTGCGCACCGAGGTGTAGCAACTCATCAGTTCGCCGACACCGGAGCTGTCGATGTGGCGCACGTCGCGCAGGTTGAGCAGAATGTCCTTGTAACCCTGGGCCAGCATGTCGCTCACCACGGTACGCACAACGTTGGTACCTTCGCCCAGTCGCAGTTCGCCGATGGTGTCGATGACGAGCACCTTACTCACCAGCCGCGTGTCGGTTTTGATCACAAGCTCACCTCAACTTCCCGCCGGCCGGCTGGCTATGGCCGCAGCAGAGCTGAATAGCCCGCCTTCATCGTACAACGCTGGGAATACGGGCGGGAAACAAAAAGCGGCCGCTTGGGTCGCTGTCATTCCCCATTGGTTGTATCGCTAGACGAACTTGAAGATTGCCACCAGCAGGAAGACTGCCTCCGCGGTGGCCAGCGAGATCCAGATCTTGCGGCGGAAGCGCGTGCGGCCGATGTCGCGCACCAGTTGCGAGCGGGTCGACATCGTCAACGGATTGGCCGACGCCAATTCGGCGATCATCGAGACCACGGCCGGAGCAGCCGGTTCAGGCATGGCTACAGGAGCGTTCCCAGGCTCCAACTGCACTGCCTGGTCAGGATGGAAGATCTTCGGGCCGGCGATAAGCGAAGACCAATCGAGCAGTTGCAGGCTGGCATCCATGCCGAAAGCCGAGACAGGCTGTGCCGTCAACTCGAGCGCAGGCAGCCTCTCGGGCGACAGCTTGTCGCGCAATTGCTGGAGCAGCGAGTCGATCCAGCCGTGGCTCAGGTCGTCGCCGAGCAACACGCCTACGTCGACCGGTGTGGAAGTCAACTCCAGGGGCGGCAATTGTTCCGGCGAGACCACATCCGCGATGTTGCCGAAAATGGTGCGATACCACGGCAACTCGAACATCTCGCCCGGCAGCATCACCGCCACAGGCTTCGAGGTCAGTTGCAGAGGCGCCAGCCGCTCGGGAGCGAAGCGGTCCGCGAAATTGATCAGCAAGGAACGCCAGAGAGAAACCGTCAGTCCTTCCGGCGGAGAAAAGTCGAGGTCAAACATCCAGCTTTGCGCCTGCTCCTAGTGTTTGGTTGCGAGGGTAACGTGGTTACTGTCCCTAATAGTATATTCCGGCGGGACGCGAAAAAGTTCCGCATTCGGCGCCGTGCGGCGAATATTGGTCAGGCGCATGGTGCTGCGGCCGTCTTCGCCGTCATCGGAAATGCTGAGCAAGACCATCTGGAGCTCGGGCGAGAACCAAACTTCCGTGACCGCCGTCACGGGCTCGCCCTGCGAATTCGTCGCGATTCGCGTGGTGCGCATACCTTTGGCCCGCACGCCTTCAATCAACTTCAAGCCCAGCGATTCGACCGTCGGCTTGGAATCGCCATGCGCCACAAGAGAGTTCGAAGCAGTGGGCTCCGGACTTTGCGGCGTGGCTGACATCCCGCTTCCCGGCTTCGCCGCCACCGTCCCGTTGTTCGTGATAACCGAAGCGCTCGGCTCTTCCGTCAGGTGAAACACTCGCGCGATTTTCGCTTGCGGATCGAGGTGGATCACCTCGTGCAGTACCGGGTCCTGGATGGCAATGTTCTCCGAACTTTGCACACCGCTGATCGGCGAGGTCACTTCGGTTTCCGTGCGAACTCGCCCTTGCGAATCGCGAAATACTTTGCCCCGGGTTTCGCGATGAATGTGATTGCCGTTGGCCAGCAGGTGATCGTATTCCGTCGACACATCGGCCGAAAAAGGAGCGTTGCTGATGCTGGCAGGAACCGGCTGCGGATTTGCTGGCACCGGGCTCGCGCCTTGCGCGCCGTGTGCGCCGGAGGGAAAAGCGGAAGCAGAAGCAACGGTGAGCGCCACGAACGCCAGCGCATTCAAAAAGCCATTGCTCAACAGATCAGCAGTGACACGGAATGGTCTTGTGGCCATTGGCCGTCCTTTGGTCGACCAGTCCACTATAGTGATGATCTTTTTCGCGCGGCCACTGAATCTTAGTGGTGGGAATTACGAAAGTAACCTGCCTTGCCGGCAGGGAGCGAAGGCTCCAGATCGCAAAACCGTGGCAAGTTCGATCTGGAGCCCTGTAACTCTACGATGCCGACTGCGCCATGCTGCCGGCGCCGGCTCCGGCGGCGACACCACGCACAACGTAGTGCTGCTCGGGAACTTCGAACGCCGCGGCCGTAAACGTTTCTTTGATCAGCCGATTCGTGTCGAAGTAGACCTGCCAGTAGTCCTTGTTGTTGCAGTACGGACGAACGGCCAGCACCGGGCCTGCGAGAGTGAAGGTAAGGATTTCGACATCCGGGGCGGGGGCCGTCATGACGTTCGGAATCCGCGCCAGCGCCTGCTTCAGCATTGCCATGGCGGCGTGCACATCGACGCTGTGCGCCAACTGCGCCGTCAGGTCGACGCGGCGATATGCGTTGGTCGAGTAGTTCTGGATCACGTCGCCGAAGATCTTCGCGTTGCCGACGATGTTGCGCACGTTGTCGAGCGTATCGATCGAGCTGGCGAACAAGCCGAGCTCATGCACCGTGCCGGTCACGCCACCTGCACTCACGAAGTCGCCTACCTTCAGCGGCTGAAGAATGACCAGGAAGACGCCGGCGGCGAAGTTCGAAAGCAAGCCGCTCCATGCCATGCCGATGGCGACACCGGCGGCGGCAATCAGCGCTGCCAGGCTCGTCGTCTGCACGCCAAAGAAGCCGAGAATCGCGATTACAAGAATGATGTTCAACAGCGCGGCAACGGCATTCTGGATATAGCGAATCACCGTCGGATCGATCTTCTGCTTAGTCATCGCTCCGTGAATCAACCGAAGCGCCAGCGAAATCAACCAGCGTCCAACGATCCAAAGCGCAATCGCTTCCAGAACTCGAATGCCCAGTGCCAGGGCAAGCGCATAACCTGACTGCACTAATTCATTCACCTTGGTACCCATGATCTTTCCTCCCTGAGGCGAAATTGGCTGCATAGTAAACGAAGAGTGCGCGTGTGCGCGGGATGTTATCACGGTTCGTCCGGCGCTAATGTTGAAATAACGACCAAAGCTGCCGCTCGTCCCGTCGGGGCGGCGCCAACGGATTACGGAAGCCGGCGCGAGACGTCTGAGAGTTGCAGGATCTTTGCGACATGATTCGACAAACTTTCTTCTGCTCTCGCCTGAGTTCGCTCATCGTTGTCACATTTTGTTTCCTCGGCGGAGTCCTTGCCGCCGACCAATCCGCAACTCCGCAGGTCTTCGCCCCGGGAGTAATCTCCACCGGCAACGAATTCGCCTTGACTTTCACGCCCGACGGTGCGACCGCGTACTTCACCCGCCGTGACCAGGCGAAGAAGGTGAACCACATCTACGAATCACACCTGGTCAACGGAGTGTGGCAGACGCCGGTCGCAGTTCCCTTTTCCAGCGACGACTGGTCCGACCTTGACCCATCGCTTGCGCCCGATGGCAATCGCCTGTTCTTCATCTCGACACGTCTCCGGCCGCAGTCTGACGCTGTGGTACCCGAAAAGAAGGACATGGACATCTGGTACATCGACCGCACGGCTTCCGGTTGGGGAACGCCGGTGTGGATCAAGGCTGTGAGTTCCCCAGGCAAGGAAGGGTCGCCGACAGTAACGCGTGATGGGACGCTGTACTTCTTCTCCGACCGCGACGCCAAACCCGATCAGGATTCGATCTACGTCTCCAAGCTGGTAAACGGCGAATACACCGCGCCCGTGAAACTGCCGCCAACGGTGAACTCGGGCGTGTACGACGCCAGTCCCTTCGTCGCGCCCAACGGCAAGACACTGCTCTTCTACTCAACTCGGACGGGCGGCAGCGGCGGCGGAGATCTTTACGTCAGCTTTTTCAAGCACGGGCAGTGGCAGCAGGCGGTGAACCTCGGCAAGGCGGTGAATACCACAGAGTGGGAGTACAACCCGTGCGTCTCACCGGATGGCAAAACGCTTTACTTCGGACGCAGCCGGCAGTTCTATGAGATCCCGATCCAATCGATTGGACTGAAAGAACTGAAGCCGTCGCGCTTCCGGTCCTAAACACGAAAGGCGGCACGCGGCCGCCTTATCGCTCAAAGCTTCTTTTGACTAATATTCGCTGTCCACGATCTCCGGCGGCTCGCCTTCGTCCGGCGCAGACTCCAAAGCCTGTGGTGCCGGACCGGGATCTTCGCCGTCCCTCTTCTTCAAGCGCACGACGGTGATCTTCGCAAAGCCTTCCTCGAATTTCGGAGCCCGCAGCTTGGTCGCCATGCGCTGCATCACGTCTTCGGGAACGTTACGCTCGCGCCGGCGGTTGCGCTCAATGCAAATCTCGGGCGGGACATCGAAAAATACGGCATGCACTTCATAGCCGAAATCGTGCGCCAGCTTGATCCAGCTACGGCGCTCATGCGGCGACAAATTGGTGGCGTCGAGGTAATTCGACGGCCGCCGCGCCAGCAGTCGCGCGCGCAACATCGAGCGCAGCGTGGAAAAAACCAGGTCCTGATAGCGCTGCTCGGTAACGTCGTCGAACAGCAGAATGCGCACCATGTCGCTGGAGAGCGGAAGAATGTTGTGGCGTTTGAACCAGGTGCTCTTGCCGGAGCCCGGCAAACCGATCGACAGAACCACAGCGCCTTTCGGCTGCTTGGTTCGCCCCTGGGGCACGGGCTGAGCTGCGGGCTCGGCTGTGTCGACAGGAGCTTCGGCCTCGGCGCCTTCGCCGGTTGGACCACCCGGTCCAGGAATGGTGGGAGGTTGTGCGGGTTGAGGGCGGCCACCGCGTCCACGACGTCCGCGACGGCGGTTGCGGTCGCGCTTGAGCTGCTTCCCGTCGTCGGCGCCAGCGCCTTCGGCCATGGGCTGCGAGTCCTGGCCCTCCGGCTCATCCGGAGGCTGGGCTTCGAACTCGGGCTGCCGCTCTTCTACAGGCTCGGCGCCCTTGGGCTCGGGAAATCGCGGCTGCAGCGGTGCGGGAGTGTCTGCCGACGCCTTCTCGCCCTGCTTCTCGCCTTGAGGTTTGCGCCGCCGGTTGCGGTCGCGTGTCCATCTTCGCATGTTGCACTTGTAACACGGTCAGCTACGCGTGAGCAATGTCACTTGGGGTGCTACGGATAGCCGATTCATCAGGTTGGGCCTTCCCGGCCCCAAATGGCACTTTCCCGCTTTTCGGAAGCGCCCGACAGCTATGTGATGCGCGGCATTGCCTCCCCCCTGTCCGGATGCTACGATTTTTGGTTCGAGTAACAACTTTGGGTCGCATCTGTACCAGGCAATCTCGAAGGCGCCCGCGTAATCGAATTTATCTCGCGTAAGCATGAGGTCATATGGCTATTAAAGTTGGTATCAACGGATTCGGCCGCATCGGCCGCAACGTTCTCCGCACCGCACTGAAAGATCCGAACCTTGAGTTCGTCGCCGTCAACGATCTCACCAGCCCCAAAACGCTGGCTCATCTTCTGAAGTACGACTCCATCCTGGGCAACCTGCCGAACCAGATTACCGCCACCGACGATTCCATCTCCGTCGACGGCAAGAAGATCAAGGTTTTCGCCGAGAAAGATCCGGCGAAGCTGGACTGGGAGTCGCGTGGGCGCGCAGGTCGTCATCGAGTCGACCGGAAAGTTCACCAAGGCCGACGACGCCCGCAAGCATCTGCGCGGCACGGTGAAGAAGGTCATCATCTCGGCGCCTGCGACCGGCGAAGACATCACCATCGTGATGGGCGTCAACGAAGACAAGTACGATCCGGCAAAGCACAACATCATCTCCAACGCATCGTGCACCACGAACTGTCTGGCGCCCGTGGCCAAGGTTCTTCAGGACAGCTTCAGCATCGTCAGCGGGACCATGACCACGATCCACTCCTACACCAACGATCAGGTCATCCTCGACTTCCCGCACAAGGATCTGCGCCGCGCCCGTGCCGCCGGCCTGTCGATGATTCCGACCTCCACCGGAGCTGCGAAAGCTCTCTCGCTCGTCATTCCCGAGTTGAAGGGCAAGCTGGACGGCTTCTCCATGCGCGTGCCGACGCCGAACGTCTCGGTCGTCGACCTGGTGGTTTTCACCGAAAAGAAGACCAGCGTGGAAGAGGTCAATAATGCGCTGAAGGCTGCCGCCGAATCCGGACGGCTCAAGGGCATCCTGGGATACGAGACGGCGGAGCTGGTCTCAATCGATTATCGCGGCGACGAGCGCTCCTCGATTGTCGACGCACCCATGACCCGCGTCGTCGCCGGCAACTGCGTCAAGGTGATCGCGTGGTACGACAACGAGTGGGGCTATTCCTGCCGTGTGCGGGATTTGATTCATTTCATGGCAGATAAAGGACTGTAAGACAGTAGTCAGTAGCCAGCGTCAGTTGCTTGACTCCCGCTGGCTACTCGGCTTCTTCTCCCCATTTAAGAATCTGTACAAACTAGCTACTGGCGGCTGACTACTGACAACTGGTGCATCCCATGTCAAAGCTATCCATCCGCGACTTACAGCTGAACAACAAGCGCGTCTTCATGCGCGTCGACTTCAACGTTCCTCTTGACGATGGCCGGGTGATGGACGACACGCGCATCCGCGAGACCCTGCCGACCATCGAGTACGCGCTGCGGCATGGCGCGCGGCTCATCCTCGCCTCGCACCTCGGGCGGCCCAAGGGCAAGCCCAATCCGAAGATGAGCCTGAAGCCGGTGGCCGAACGCCTGCGCATTCTGCTGGACGACGTGCTGCGCCGCGGCGAGAACGTCGGCTTCTCTCCCGACTGCATCGGCGTGCAGGCCGAAGAGATGGCCGAGAAGCTGGAGCGCGGACAGTCGCTGCTGCTGGAGAACCTGCGCTTCCATCCCGAAGAAGAGGCGAACGATCCCAACTTCGCCAAGCAGCTTGGCCACCTCTGCGACTATTACGTGAACGACGCGTTCGGCTCCGCGCACCGCGCGCACGCCTCCACCGAGGGCATCACCCACTTCGTCGAGAAGAACGCCGCCGGGCTGCTGATGGAGAAGGAACTGGAATACCTGGGCAAGGCGCTGTCGCATCCGCAGAAACCGTTCGTCGCCATTCTCGGCGGCGCCAAGGTCAGCGACAAGATCGGCGTCATCAAGAACCTGATGGGCAAGGTCGATACGTTCATCATTGGCGGCGGCATGGCCTACACGTTCCTGAAAGCCCAGGGGCAGGAGATCGGCAAGTCGTTGCTCGAAGCCGACAAGATCGACCTGGCCAAAGAGACGCTCGCCCAGGCCAAGGCGCACAACATCAAGTTCCTGCTGCCGGTCGATCACGTGGTGGCCGACAAGGTCGAAGCCGGCGCGCGCATTCAGCAGATCGGCGAAGGTCAGCCGATCCCGCCCGACATGATCGCACTCGATATCGGCCCGAAGTCGATCGAGATGTTCACCGACGAAATCGCCGACGCGCGCACCATCGTCTGGAACGGCCCGATGGGCGTCTTCGAAATCGAGGCCTTCGCCAAGGGCACCAAGAAGGTTGCGAACGCGGTTGCCGACAACGGCGCGGCAGTATCGATCATCGGCGGCGGCGACAGCGTCGCGGCGGTCAAGGCCGCAGGCGTAGCCGACAAGATCACCCACATCTCGACCGGCGGCGGAGCGTCGCTGGAGTTTCTGGAAGGCAAGAAGCTGCCGGGCGTGGAAGCGCTTAGCAATAAGTAGCTTTCAGCTGCGATAGCGCTTCAGGGGTTGGTGAGACAATTCGGTTACGATAAGGCCTGTTCTCGCCAACTATGTAAGTATCTTATTGTTTTGACCTGCACAAATGATTCCGGCAAATGTGCCACCAAGACTGCCGGGAATGGCGTAAACAAATGCAAACAAGACGGGCCCAATTGCCGCCCAGCCCGGTTGTGCCAGGAGCACCCAAGCGAGAACCGCTAGGCTGGGGGTAAGGCCACAAAGAAATCCTCTGGCTGCCCCTTCGACCTTTCCCACATTGCGACACAGCCTTGCCACAGCGCCCACAACAGCCAATCCGGCGATTATCACGATGGCCGCCGATACAAGCAGAACATTCACCGTCAACTTGCCATCGGCAGCAGGAAGAGCCAACAGTGGCAGAAAACAGATCGCCCACATGCACATAGCAATCAAGAATGGGCGATTGAGTTTCTGCATTTGAGTGCATTTTACCGCCACTGGCAATTCGTTGGCGTAACATCGCCATTTGATAAGTAAGCCAAAACAGCTCAGCTCCCGTCCCCGCAGGGGACAGCCTGGTGCCCCAGGTTCGGCCTTCCTTTGGCCTAACCTGGGCCCGGAATAGTCGCGGCCTTGGGCCCGGCCCCGTGGTCATCGCTGTACACTGTTCGCATGAACGACCAGGCACAAGACGTCCAATGCCCCACTTGTGGCGCTCCGCCGCGAACTCCCTGCCGCCGCGAGAATGGAGCGTCGCTCTCCGAGTCGCACCTCGCGCGGAAGACTCTCGCCAGCGTTGAGATTGCGAAGGCGAAGAAGAAGGCGTCTCAGGCTGAATCGTCCCGCAAAGCATAAGAACTCTGTTCGCGTTGTCTGCATGCCTGAAGGCGTGGGCGATAACGCTCAGGTTTGGTGATCATCGCTTCGGAAGCCTGTCAGCATGGCTGCACCACCCCAGGTTGCTTAAGCAAAGAACGTCAGAAACGCTTCGACAATCTCACCCGGCAATTGTTCGCGATTGGATTTCTGCAGCAGGCCGTGGCCGGAGCCGCCAATCGGGATCAGCTTGGTGGGCGCTGGGATCAGCTTGATCGCGGCTTCGAATTCGTCGATCTTGCCGAAGCCGTCGCGGGTGCCGCTGATGAAGAGCGTGGGCGTGCGCAGCTCCGGGAAATGTGCGGTCCGGAGTTGTGCGGCGCGTCCGGGAGGATGCAGTGGATACGAGAGCAGCAGCAGGCCCTGGACCAACTCCGGTTCGGCCGCGACCAGCATGCTGGCCTGGCGTCCTCCGTAAGAAACCCCGCCCAGATAAGCGCGGCCGTTGAAACGTTGGCGCATCAACGTCACTGCGCGACGCAGTCCTTCCTGATCCTGCTTGGCGCCCGAAGGCGACGGCGGCCCGGTAGGACGACGCTGCCGAAAGGGCAGGTCGCAGCGAAGGGTGTTCACGCCGGCGGCAGCGAAGCGTTCGGCCAGCGCGACCAGCAGCGGCGCATTGCAATTGCCTCCCGCGCCGTGGGTGAGGACGAGGAAGTCGGACGAGTTCTCCGCATGGTGGAGGTACCCATGCACCGGCGCCTTGTCCGGATCCACGCTGACGATCTGTTCTGCCCCTTCGGCCATATCCGTTAGCTGACGAAAATCTTATACAGCATGAAGTAAATGATCACGCCGGTCACCGAAACGTACATCCAGATGGCGAACGTGTAGGGCGCAATCGCCTTGTGACGGGCGAAGCGGCCTTTCAGCGCGCGTGCCAGCGTAATCAGGATAAACGGCACGACCACCGCGGCAAGAATCGTGTGCGAGAGCAGCAGCGCGAAGTAAAACGTGCGCGAGGCGCCGTGCCCCTGGAAGTGCGTCAAACCGTGCAGCACCAGGTGGTAGTAGAGATAGCAGATCAGGAACAGCGTTGAGGTCGCGAACGCTGCCAGCATCGTGCGCTTGTGCGCCTCGATGCGCTTGCGCTTGATGAAGTAGAGGCCGGAGCCGATCAGCACAGCGCTGGAGCCGTTGAGCACGGCATCGAGAGCCGGAAAAAATGTAGGAGAGATTTGCATTAGGCTGCCGGTTTCGTTGTACGCCGGTTCGCAATCACGAATGATACGGCAAACATCACCAGGGTAAACAAACCAAGCACGGCGAAGTTGCCGCCGAGCGACAGGTCGGTGGCTGCCGACGCCGGGAACAGCAGCGCGCGTAATGCTTCGGTGCCGTAGGTCAGCGGGTTGATGCGCATCAGCAGGCGAATCCACATCGACGCCCCCGACAGCGGGAACAGCGATCCCGAGAGCAGCCACAATGGAATCAGGAACAGGTTGATGATGGCGTGAAAGGCCTGCGTCGAGTCCATCGGCCACGCGATGATGAAGCCCAGGGCAGTCAGCGAAAACGACACCAGGAAAATCACCAGCACGGTGAGGCCGAAGCTTGCTAGCGTAAAGTGCACGCCGACCGCGGGCGCGAAGACCAGGAAGATCACGCCCTGCAGTGTTGCCAGCGTGGCTCCGCCGAAGACTTTGCCCAGCACGATCACCGAGCGGCTCACGGGCGCCACCAGCACGGAGAGCAGGAAGCCTTCCTTGCGGTCTTCAATCACCGACATCATGGTGAAGATGGCGGTGAAGAGCACGATCATGATCAGCGCGCCGGGGAAGAAGAACTCGAGATAATGCTGGCCGCCGGCGCCGCTGGAGCGGAACGACGTGCCGAAGCCCGAGCCGATCACGACCCAGAACAGCAGCGGCGAGGCGATGACGCCGACCACGCGCGCGCGCTGACGATAGAAGCGGATGACCTCGCGCCACCAGAGTGACACGGCGGGCATCAGCATGCCGGCGTTGGTGGGAGCGAGAGTTGCGGGAAGTGCTTGTGTGTTTGATGCCATAAGAAGAAGCCGTGAGCTATGAGCTTTGAGCTGCGAGCCGAAACAATCTTGTAAATGCGAACCTTTCGATACCTGCGGCTGAAACCCGCCTTGTATCAGGGCACGACTTCAGTCGTGTCGTATCGTCCGTTGCACTAATCCGGCTTTAGCCGCGGCACGCAGTTTGCAGGGGCTGAAGCCCTGAACATACCTGACACTCTTGCGGCACGAGTAAACTCGTGCCCTGTTACAAAACTGTTCGGACGTCGTTCGTCGCTCTGCGAAGCTGTCATCCACCGCACGCAAAACGCAGATCCCTCGACTCCGCTTCGCTCCGCTCGGGATGACAGTTTGAAAATGCTTCACTTTTTCGCGATGACAATTCAAAAAAGGTCATTGTTACGGCGCACCTGAAGGTCCGCCCGTTCCAAAGACCTATTAATCTTACCCGTGCGCCCCGTGTTCTCTGTGGTGAACACTTACTCTTCCGCTTCGACGCCATCCTCATCTGTCCAGAAGCGGTGCCCTGTCCTGCGGATGAATACGTCCTCAAGGCTGGGCTTGTGGACCGACACGCCTTCGATCTCGCCGGGAAAAGCTTCGACCACGTCGGTCACGAAGCGGTGTCCACTTTCGATCTCCAGGCGCACGCGATTGTCGAGCACGGTCGGATGCAGTCCGAAGCGCTGCTCGATGCGGCGCGCCAAACCATCGGCATCCTTGGTCTCCAGCATGATGACATCGCCACCGATCTCCGCCTTCAACACCGCCGGCGTGCCCAGCGCGACAACGCTGCCGTTAGCGTAAATCGCCAGCCGATCGCAACGGCTCGCCTCTTCCATCAGATGTGTAGTGACCAGCACGGTCACACGTTCTTCGTCGCGCAGGATTTGCAGATACTGCCATAAGTCGCGGCGTGCACCGGGATCGAGGCCGGTCGTCGGTTCGTCCAGCAGGAGCACCGAGGGATGATGCAGCAGACCTTTCGCCAACTCGAGCCGCCGCTGCATGCCGCCGGAAAATGTCTCGGCTTTTTCTTTGGCACGATCCGCAAGCCCGACGCGCCCAAGCATCTCGGCGACGCGCTTCTTCAGCATCGCACCGCGCAGGCCGTAGATGTGGCCGATGACCATCAGGTTCTCTTCGGCCGACAGCTTTACGTCGATGCTAGGCGCCTGGAAGACGACGCCGATGTTGCGCCGGACTTGCGCCGGCTCGCGCGCGACGTCATGTCCCATGATCATGGCGCGTCCGCCGGAGGGCACCATCAGCGTCGAGAGGATGCGGAAGGTTGTCGTTTTACCGCTGCCGTTCGGGCCGAGCAGTCCGAAGATCTCTGCCGGACGCACGTCGAACGACACGCCGGCCAAGGCGACGCGATCGCCGTACTGGTGCTTCAGGGATTGAAGTTGGATAACGCTTTGTTCGCCGCGATTGGCGGTTACATCGCCGGACACGGCATCGGAGGCGGGAGTTGTTGTGCGTGAACCCACAGAGTCAGTTTACTATCCGGCGCGGTTGATCATCATCAAACCGAACAGAAGTGGTAGATAAATCACCGATGCCTGAAGTACGTGACGCGCGCGCAGCTTGGATTCCGGCGCGATCGGCGTCAGCTTCATCGTCCACATGCGCAGGCTGAACCACAGCATTGCAAGCCCGAGCACCAGCGCTCCCCAGAAGTACGTCCAGCCGGACATGCCGAGCAGCGTCGGCGCAAGCGATACAGGTATCAGCGCCAGGGCATACATCACGATGGCGAAAGCCGTCGAGCGGCCGTCACTCTCGACCACCGGCAGCATGCGAATGCGCGCGTTCTCGTAGTCCTCGCGATAGAGCCATGCGATGGAGTGGAAGTGCGGGAACTGCCAGAAGAAGACGATGGCGAAGAGCACCAGGGCTTCGGTGTCGAGCCGTCCGCGAATCGCTGTCCAGCCAAGCACGGGAGGCATGGCTCCGGGAAACGCGCCGAGGAAAGTACAGATGGGATGCACGCGCTTCATCGGCGTGTACACCGCGAGATAGCTGATCGAGGTGAGCGCGGCCAGCGCGGCCGTAAGCCAGTTCGTCGTCGCCCACAAATAGAACACGCCGCCGATGGTCATGCCATAAGCCACAACCGAAGCGTGAAGCAGGCTCATACTGCCGGTGACCAGCGGGCGACGCGAAGTGCGCCGCATCAGGGCATCGATGTCGCGCTCGACAACTTCATTAATCGCCGCGGTGCCTCCGCTGACCAGGCCGATGCCGACCAGCGCGTTGAGCAGCGTCCACGAAAGCAGCGACACGCCCGACTTCTCGCCGGCAAAGAACGCGCCCGCCCACGCCGTCATGATGATCAGCGAAGTGACGCGCGCCTTGACAAGCGTAGCGTAATCGCGAGCCAGCGAGGCCAGGCCTGCGCGAGGGACCGCCAGCGGCTGAGTTGCGGTGCTCATGCGATCACGGCCTTTCCGGGTGCGGGTTGGGTAGCCGTCTGTGCGGCATGAACGTTGATCATGCGGTGCGTCTGGATTGCGAGTACGACGGTTGAGGCCAGCACCAGCGCTCCGCCGGCAACGTGCGCGACCGTGCTGACCACCATGACCTGCATGGGTTGCACAGCATCATGTCCCCAGACCAGCCGCGTGAGGTAAGCGCAGAAACCGAGGCCGAGTTGCAGCATCAGCAACCCGAGCACGATCTGCGCGGGCTTGCGCAAATGTTCGACGCTGCCGTAGCGCGTCAGCACACGAACCACCAGCCAGCACAACATGATGGTAACGACGCATGCGCCGATGAGATGCGGAAGCAGCTTGATGCCCGAGTGGCGGAAGGCCGCGCCAAGAATTAACTGCACCCACACGCAACCGGCGGCGATTGCCGCGAGCGTAGGCGTACTCGGCGTGAGTTCGGATTCGCGGATCGGCTCACTGTCCTGCAACCAGCTCTTGCTGGTGAACAGGGCCATGGCAACGATCAGGGCGAAGATGGTTTGTCCCAGCGTGGCATGCGCCGTGGAAATCGACCACGGAAGAAATTTGAGGACCGTCAGTCCGCCAAGAATTCCCTGCCCGATGACGGCTGCTAATGCCGTCCATCCCAGCACGCGCATCCATTTTCGAGTTTCGACGCGCTGCGTCCACACCGCCATCACGATGATCAGCAGGCCGATGAACTCGGCGATCATGCGATGGCCGTGCTCGTACTTCACGCCTCCGACCATCGGCGGCAGTTTGTAGAGCGAGCCGAAGGAGGTTGGCCAGTCGGGGACAGAGAGGCCCGCGTCATTGCTGGTGACCAGCGCGCCGGCAACGATGAGAAAGAATGTGGCCCAGGCCAGGATTACCGCAAAGCGATGATGTGCCGGATTGTAGGCGATACGACCCGATCGCGACGTCAGAACAGGCTCCCTATAACGTTGCGTCCGCGCAAAGCGAAGATTCGCTTGTGGGGCGATGTCTAAAGCCCTGCGCCAGCATTCAGCCGGCCGGGGAATTTCAAATTAACGATGTAAGTAATGCGGCTTTACTGCGGCGAACACCTTATCCTCACCGGTGTTCGTGCTGACATTGTAACAGACTAGATGTTGGAATCCGGAGGCGCGGCGACCGTAAACGGTTGTATAAGCAGGGTCACTGACCGCTCCTGCCCGACAACCACCCGTACCGCGGCAACATCAGAGGGCGGATGGCATCCGGACATCGCCTGGCTTTTCTGGTGGTAGAAGCGGAGCCCGCGCAGGGGCTTTCGACGCGCAAGCTTCTTCTGGAGAGCGCGAAGCACAACGTGCTCACCGCGTACTCGCCTGAAGAGAGCGTGGGCACGTTCAAGCGATTCCCGTCCGTCGACATCGTGGCGGTCGATGCCTCGTTTGGGGATCCGGTGTGTACTGGCCTGGTCAAAACATTGAAGCGGGAGAACCCCGACATTCGCGTCGTGGCATTGATAGCGCAGGTAGGGGCGCACTGCAACTGGGCCGACCGTACCATCAACTCTCACGATCCCGCCGGCCTGCTGAAGCTTCTGGAAGAGATGGGCGGCCGCACCGATATCGCCTGAGCTATTCGCCGCTGCTGACTTCAGCGGCCAGCCAGTTCAGATAATCTTCGCTGCCACCTACGATGGGGAGTTGAACACACTCGGGCAGCTCGTACGGATGAAGGTCCTTGAACGCCGAGCGCAGATCGTCGGCGTGTCTGGCCGTGGTCTTGATGATCAGCAGATACTCTGCTTCGTTCTGCACTTTGTGCTTCCAGCGATAGACGGAACGAATGGGGCCGACGATGTTGACGCACGCTGCCAGCCGGCGCTCGACAAGTTGAGTAGCCAATTTTTCGGCGACGTCCTTCAGCCCGACCGTGGTAAGCACGACCCGCGCATTCGTCATTGACAAGCCCCCTTCGGCGTTTCGAGAGAATGTAGCACGCGCCTCATGCGATAGGCTGTGAGGAGTTTTCGCGGCCAAGCCAGCACTTTCGCCTATTCATCGCTTGGCTAGAAAGATTCCCTACTCCGCATATTCATGGAACTCGCTTGACTCCAATTAGCGATTCGACGTCCTATAGAAACTGGCAGTGATTCCCTCGATAAAGGCCAGCGTCGCAGGGGCTTACGCCACGAAGTTCATGATCTAAGTCAGGACGTTTATGAAGATCACCATCCATATCGCCGGGCGCTGGCTGTACCAGATGCGCCGCATTCTGGCGACATGCTGTATCGCGCTGCTGGCCTTCCTGATCGGGTACAAAGCTGTCTTCGGCGCGAACGGCATGAAGGTCTGGCAGAGCAAGCGCGCCCAGGTCAACCTGCTGCAGGACGAGATCAACCAGAAGTTGATCGAACAGCAGCAACTGCAACATGAGGTTGATGCTTTGCAGCGCGGCGATCCCAGTGTCATTGAGAAGGAAGCCCGCGAACAGCTCGGCTACGTGAAGCCCGGCGAAGTGGTTCTCTACGAGCCGCGGACCAAGCCCGACCCGCGCACGGCATCGGCGGTCGCGGAAAACACAACTCAGAAATAGCGCGCACACTCCTCATCGCAAGAGTCCGCACCCGGCCCCTCATCTAACAGCACCTCACCTATTTGGTGCGACAACGTGCATGCCGATGGCATAAACTTGAGCGCACCTGCAATCTGCTGGTGGGGTCCGTGTCGTAGTGCAGTAGTGACGGAAAAGCATGGCCGGCGGCGACATTGCCACTCGGAGATGCGTCTGGCTGATTCCGTTTCTTAATAATCAGAATGTGAGTTGGCTATGGCCAACAAGAGGAGAAGGAACATGAAGCCGAAAGTTCTGCTGGTAATCGGGCTCTATCTCTGCTGCATGACGGGCCTGGCGTTCGCCAAGGACCAGACGTGGGATGGGTGGATCAGCGACTCGAAGTGCGGAGCCAAGGGCGCGAATGCTTCCCACGAAGCTTGCGCGAAGAAATGTATCGGCGCGGGCGAGAAGCCGGTCTTCGTCAGCGACAAGGATCAGAAGGTCGTGCAGGTTTCGAATCCTGACGCGTTGCAGGAGCACATCGGCCATCACGTGCAGGTGAGCGGCACGATGGACAAGGACGGAATGATGCACGTCGACAGCGTGAAGATGCTGGCGCAGACCGGTGGAAGCGGCAGCGGCATGAGCGACATGCACTGAGCGAGTACTTCACCTGAAATGAAAAAGGGCGGCCTTGGAGCCGCCCTTCTTTATTGCGCGAACGCCTACTCCACTTCGTGTTTCGCGGTGTAGCCATCACGTGCCAGCACCGTGTAGTGGATGTCGTTGTTCTTCTCGTCCTTGATGACCAGCGGCTTGTCGTTGGGGCCAACCAGCGCCACTTTCAAGTGCCGATACGTCCCATCCTGCTTGGTGTTGGTCGGCTTATAAACGATGGTGTACTGATCGCGGATCGACTGCGCCACTTCGCGGAAGATGTCCGGCAGTTCCCCCAGCAGACGCGGCGCGTACGAGCGGCCGCCGGTCATCTTGGCGAATGCGTTCATCTGATTCTGCGCCTGCAAATAATCCATCTGAAACGAACTCATGTCCGGATTGGCGCCGCTCATGGTATCGAGCCGCTGCAGAAAGGCAACGCCGGTGCAGATGGTGTAGATGGTGACGTTCGGCGTCGCTTTGATCTTCTTCAGCATCTGGTCGAGCGTGATCTTGCTGAAGGTATCGCGGCCGCTGGCAACGACGACCAGTTCCTTGTGGCCCGGAATGCGATCGATTCGGTCCAGGGTGTCGTACATCGCGTCAAAGATATTGGTCTCTTGAAAGCCGGGAACGCGCAGCGTGTTCAGCGCGCCGAAGATCGCCTGCTTGTCCTGGGTAAAGTCGACCAGGATGTGCGTCTTCATGTCGAATTCGACGATGGCGACCCAGTCCTGCGGCTGCAGTTGCGAGGCGAAGGCGTATGACGAGTTCAGCGCGTCGTACATGAAGTTGTAGTTGGTGGCCGCGAATTCGACCAGCAGCACCGCGGTGATCGGCGCCTTGCTGATGGTGACGCTCTGTATCTTCTGCGGCACGCCGTCTTCCCACACCTTGAAGTGCTCCTGCGCCTGTTCGAGCGGCAGGTTCAGGGCGCGTCCGTCACGTTGCAGGATCTGGGCGTCGACGGTGACTTCCGGGACGTCGACATGCAGCGAGAACTGCGGATTGTCAGCCGCCTTGGGCTTGGGCGGCGGAGGCGGCTCCTCGTTGTTGGTGCCCTTCTTGGGAACCGCGATGGGGCCAGAGTCGCCGCCGGGACCGCCGGCAGCGGCAGGCATCTGGTCGTCCTGCTGATTCTGGTTGGGCGGCGCCTGCTGCTGCTGCTGCTGCGAGCTGGAGCTGCTGGAGGATTGCGCGTGACCCGGCACGGCCCAGACCAGCATCGTCACTACGACGAAAGCTGCAAGTACACGTAACGAATCGATTACCACAGGTAATTTACGGGAAGCTTCTAAGGGTTTCTCAGGATACATCAGGGTGCCTCTTAGGCCAGACTGTCTGGTAGTATAAAACCAATTTCAGCCTCTCTGTTTCGGTGTGGGGACAGCAGATATCCTGCTTGCTGTTAGACGGCTGTGTTTCCACATTGTGACACTCTGGCGCGAGGATTTCCGGCGGTAGCGGAACCGGGGTCCCAGCAAGGAACTAGGAAAGCATGCTCCACCGCGCTTTTGCGCTCCTCGTCGTCTTTTTCGCAGCCATTACCGCCTACTGCGTCCAGCCCAAAGTTACGATCATGCCGGAAGACCAGGTGAAGCCGGGAATGCACGGCACCGCCTACACCGTCTTTGAGGGCGTCAAGCCTGAGCCGATGGATGTCGAGATTCTCGGCGTTCTGAAGGACATGGCTGGTCCGAAATCCGACGTAATCCTGGCGCGCCTGCACGGAACCAAGGTCGAGTACACCGGCGTCGTAGCTGGGATGAGCGGCAGTCCGGTGTACATCGACGGCAAGCTGGTAGGGGCGATTGCCTATCGCATCGGCGAGTTTTCGAAGGAGCCGATCTGCGGAATCACGCCCGCTGCGACCATGCTCGAAATCGACGCGATGGATAAATCCGCCGGCGAACTTGCCAAGGCCAGCGGAGACGGCGCGAAGCAGGTGGCGAGCCCGACCTCGGGGCCGGGACTTCCTGCGGCTGCGACGAGTCCGGCGCCATACGCGAATCTTCTGAAGCCTATCGATACGCCGCTGGTCTTCACCGGATTCAGCACCGAGACGCTGAGCCTGTTTGGCAAGGACTTCGCTGCTGCCGGCGTCATGCCCGTGATGGGCGCGGGCTCGGTGAGCAACGACAAGCAGCCTGAGCCGCTCGTGCCGGGCTCGGCCGTCAGCGCGATTCTTGTGCGCGGCGACATGAACATCGCCGGCACTTGCACGGTAACGTTTATCGACGACAATCACTTGCTGGCCTGCGGACATCCGCTGCTGCAGTCGGGCTCGGTCGATATGCCGATGACCAAGGCGACGGTGCTGGCAACGCTTCCCTCGCCGCAGAACTCCTTCAAGATCGTCAACACCACCGAGCCTGTGGGCGCATTCGTGCAGGACCGCCGGGCAGGAATCATGGGCCGCTTCGATCGCCAGCCGCAGATGATTCCGGTCACGCTGACGTTTCGCGGCGTGTCGCATCCGAAGACCTTCCACTACGAAGTGCTGAACAACGCCAAGATCACGCCGGCCGCGATGATGGCAACCGTGTTCAACGCCATCCAGGGCATGAACGAGTATGGCGAGGACACGACCTATCGCCTCGACGGCGACATATCGGTGCTTGGTTATCCGAAGCTTCGCGTGAAGGACATGTACGCGCCGGCCGACGGCTCGAATCCCACAGCGTATGGCATCGCGCTGGCCCTGGGCGAGCACTTCAGCCGCATCTTCGAGAACCCGTACGAGACGCCGAAGATTGAGGGGGTCGAACTGAACTTCGACCTCATTCCCGATCGCCGCTCGGCCCGTCTGGAGAGCGCGCGCACCGACGTAACCGAAGCGCGTCCCGGCGACGAGATCACCATTGAAGCGCTGCTGAAGCCGTATCGCGGCGAGAGCATCCTCCGCCAGATCCCGGTAAAGATTCCTACCTCGGCTCCGCGCGGCACGCTGCACATCCTGGTCAGCGATGGCGATACCGTCGACAAGATGCATCGCGTCACGGGCACGATGACCCGTCACCTCGATCTTGGCTCGACCATTGCCCTGCTGAACAAGGAGCACTCCAACTCCGACGTCTACGTCTCGCTGCTGGAAGCCAATCCGCAGGCGATGGTGGAAGACAAGGTGATGCCTACGCTGCCGCTGTCGGTGATGAACGTAATGGACGGCATGCGCGGCACGCAGGACATGGTGGTGGTCGCCGAATCGGCAGTGGACGAAGCCGCTACGCCGGTGGACTACGTGGTGACCGGGTCGCAGGTGATCACGCTGAATATCAAGTAAGACGCTATTCGCTTTTCGCCCTTCGCCCTTCGCTCTTCGGCTGGCGGTTCTGGGCTATGAGCTCTGGGCTCTGGGTTGTGAGCTCCAGCTTTGAGCTGCCCCTTCCTTGAATTGTCGTCCCGAGCGCAGTCGCGGGATGTGCGTTTCGTCTCTGGCGCGCAAAAACATTCGTGCGCAAAACTTTCCTGAGTTCCCGAAGATGGGGCCCTCAGTCCAACGTCCCTGTCGCCCATTTCCCTATCGGAATTGTTGGGAGCGCCTGAGGTCAGCAAGCGCTCCCGTGTGAGGCATGCCGAGCAGCCTAGTCAGCCGCGGGAACGGCCTTTGGCATGTTGCCCGGTTGAAGTAATGGCAGCGGGTTCTTGGGATGTTGCAGGTCCGGTATCAGGTCATTCGAAGCTCCACCCGGGAACCTCTCAATGCTCGGATACTTGATAATTGTTTGGTCGAAGTTGGCCAGCGCCACCGAATATAAAGCTGCGGCCCATCCGTTGTCTTCGCCCGCATATCTTCCTGGCGATGTCTTCAGGTTGTTCATCTCACCTTCAGCCCCATTGAAGACCATGTCGTATCTCTCGAACGGATCCATGCTGAGGTTGTAAACGGCTGGAATGGAGCCCAGAGATTGCGATGGTCCAAGCCACGAATCCTTAGCTGTCCAGATAAACTTCCAGGCGATGTTCACCCACTCTTCGTTCGGATCGCCAGCCATGTCGACGCGAATAGCATTGAGGTATTCGCCGTTGATGTAGATCCATGACCTGCGGGCTGAATGTTGAGACTTGCCAAGGATGTAGGCGCTGTTGTCGACGCTGTCGAAGTAAATGGGCTTGCCGTTGTTGTCCTGCATCTCACCGGTGGGAGGAGGCGTGATTCCGGCCATCGCTGCCAGCGTCGACCAGCAATCGATGTGCGACATCATCTCACCGTAACTTGCGCCGGCCTGAATGTGTCCCGGCCACCACATGATCGCCGGCACGCGCCAGCCACCCTCAAATGCGGAACCCTTTTCGCCGCGGAACGGTGTGGTCCCGGCGTCGGGATAGGCGTCGAGCCAGGCACCGTTATCGGCGGTAAGAATCACGATGGTGTTGGGAGCGTCGGCACGGATCTCGTCCAGCACCTTACCGATGTCGGCATCCATCTCCATCAGCGAATCGGAATAGTCGCCAAGGTGTGATTTGCCGCGGAAATCGGGAGCGGCGTTGGTCGGGTTGTGCATCTTGATCCAGTTGACATCCATGAAGAACGGCTTGCCGCTCTTTGCATGTTCCTTGATGTAGGCCACGGCATTGTCAGCCTGACGTTCATCGTAAGTTGCCAGCGAATCGTAGGTGATGGTCGCGACTTTGGTTGCAGGCTTTCCGGCTACGCCTTCCCACTCGCCCAGGTTGACCACCGAGTCGTACATCTTTTCGAACTCGGGGTTGTAGGACGGGAACCATGGGTGAAACCACTTTGACGTGTCGTTGTAGGAATAAACGCCGGCGTAGTAAGCAGCGAACTGCTTCATCTCGTCGAAGCCATGATTAATTGGGTAGGCGACCGGCTTATCGCCGAGGTGCCACTTGCCGGAGAAATATGTGGAGTAGCCGTTCTTCTTGAAGAACTCTGCAATCGTGGGCGTTTCAGGGCGAAGATAGTTTTCGTCGCCCGGAGCAACGACGATCGACAGGGCCGAGCGAATGGGAATTCGGCCGGTCATAAACGAGGCGCGGCCTGCGGTGCAACTTGCTTGTCCGTACCAACTGGTAAAGACCGCTCCTTCCTTCGCCATTTTGTCGACATTGGGCGTGGGATGGCCAAGGGTCAGGCCTCCGCCCGAGTAGGCGCCGAAGTCATTCCAACCCGTGTCATCAGTCATCAGCATGACAATATTGGGTCGCGCGTTATTCGACTGCGCCGGCGCAATCGTCGCTCCGGCTGTCATCAAGCCACAGACCGCTAGCGTCCCTAGTGTGAGTTTTCGTCCAGATCTGATGTTCATCGTTCCTCCATCGTGCACGACCGCCTGCGCGGCATGGATCGAGGACCAACATCAGCCCAGCAGATCAAAAGCACAGGTGTGTGCGAATTAACCGCCTGGTAACAATCTGTGTTTTTGTTGAAGGTCCCCGAGCTCGCAGCCTACTTCATCACCATTCAGGGAGAATCGCAACTATTACTTCGGACAGCTGTGAACCAAAAAAGCCGTAGCGTGCGATGCAGGGTTTTCGGGAAGAAATGGATGGATTATGGAGAATCGCCTTGCTCTAAAACCATTTGGTACGCAAGTAAACACTCGTAGATATCGCTCAAGACGGAGCTTCGCTTACTCGATCTTCTCGACAGCGAAAGGCCTGGTGCCCAGGTTAGCGTCCAGAAGAGGACACGAACCTGGAACACCTGCATTCAACTAGCCGATCATCTTGCGCTGATCGCCGATGCGGCGCTCGTGGTTGTTGGCGAAGCGCTGCACTCCGGCGAGGATCGTATCGGGGTCGAGGTGCGCTTCCTTGATTACTTCCGGTTCGAGGCCGCCGGTGCGCCAGCAATTGTCGTAGTCGGAGGTGAGTGAATACTCATCCGTCAGCGGCCCGAGATTGCGCAGCGGCCACATGCGCCGCGTGCCGGTGGAGACTACCATCAGATCGTAGCGAGCCTCGGGCGGCAGCACCGAATCGCGATAGGCTTGCGGCTGGCGATCGAACAGTTCTTCGCTGACCACCGCAATCACCTTTACGTTGATACCCGCCTCTTCGAGCTTCGGCAGCACCTTCACCAGGTTGAATGTCGAGCTTGATCCCTGCACCACGACGTATCCGTGGTGCGGCTTGCCCGGAGCGAACTCGCGAATCACGTACAGGCCCTTGGCTGCAGCGCGCACGTCGGGATCGGCGAACTTGCTGCGGTCGGCCACCGGGAAATCAGGACGCGCCACTTCCAGGGTGATGATGCCGACGTGGGGATCGCGGGCTGCGATCTCCGCCGCCGCGAAGTAGCCGGGAGCGACATCGTTGTAGTCCCAGAAGCTCAGGTTGATGACCTGGCCGCGCGGGAAGAGCTTCCACACCTGCGGCGCAAAGATGCCGAAGTGGGTGCGCGCGTCCGCCGCCGTCTCCGGACCGGAGTGCGCGGTGAGAATGTGCAGCACGCCGACGCGGAATTTGCTGTCCTGGTTCTGCTGGCTCCAGACGCGCGCCGGGGTGTACATCAGCGGCGTGAACGCTCCGTAGGTGCCGCTCAACGCCCACACGCCCGCGAACTTTTCAGGATCGACGGAAGCGCTCTGACTCACCATGCCGATAGCGGTGGAGACATTCCCCGCTTCCTCGATGGGCGCCTTCAGGCGCGTGCCCAGCGGATTCTCGGTCGGACTGTAGTGCCCCCACAGGCTGCCGTGCTCCACGTTGATGGACTCGGAGAGATCGGCGGCGACGGTGAAGAAGCGTCCGTCGGTGACGTAGTTCATCCACTTGATGATTTCGGAAATCGCGCGACGTGATCCGGCGACTTCGCCGGGCTTCTTGAAGAGCGCAATGCCGACTTGTTTCTCCGCACCGGAGATGGAGTTTTTGATCGAGACCTTCTGCGGCTCTTCGGGCAGCGCCGAGACCCGCAGGCGATCGTCGAGGAACGGATCTTCCTTGACCTGGATGCGCAGCTTTACGTCGTCGCGGACGGTGTCGCCGATTTCGACCAGGCGGTCGGCGAGGCGATCGCCCAAGCCATCGCGGTCCAGCAGCGACATCACGACATCGATGTTGGTCTTGAACTGGATCAGCCGCTCGCGGTTGTCGCTGACCGGGCCCTTGCGTATGCCTTCGAACTCCACACCGTAATGCTTCTCGAAGGTCGACGCCAAGGCGAGGAAGTACTCCGAGTTCATCTTCAGCGCGTAAGGATGGCTGGCATAGCTGACCAACTGATCGCCGGGGTAGTCGGTGATCTTACCGTTGGCGGCAGCGGGCCAGTAGCCCTTGATGGTCTTGCCGATGGCGACGACGGGGCGGCGGTCCCTGGGGTCGACTTCGTCCATCGCCTTCAGAGCCGCGGTCACTTCGCCGTAGTCGTTGCCGTTGCCAAGGGTGAAGACGTTCCATCCGTAGGACGTCCACTGGCTCACCAGGTCGTACACCTCGCAGAACTGCGAGGAGATGACGCCGCCGATGGGGCCGCCGATCAGGCAATCGTCGATGCCGGCGTTGTTGTCGGAGATCATCACGCGCAAACGCTTCCCTACTTGCAGCGCCAGAGCCTGCGTCTTCAACTCCTGCGCGTGACCTTCGGTGAGGGCGAATTCGCCTTCGAGGGCGATCACCTTCGGCGATTCCGGCGCGCCCATGTAATCCCAGAACGCGGCTTTGCCCGCGGCGGTGGCGATGCCTATGCCCGAAGGGCCGCCGTTCACGTCATTGGTGACGTCGACGCTTTCGGCGTGTCCGGAGAGCGCGCGGATGCCGCGGCCCTTGGCCTGCGCGAACAGCGGATGGTCTTCCAAGCCCGTTTCCTGCAGCAGTGTCTTCAAGGCGCCGGCACCGCGCCGGAAGCCGAGGGCGTCGATCGGCAGCATCGCGACGTGCGGATCGACCTGGTAACGCGGGTCGCCGGTCTGCTGATGCTTGCGATAGAGAGCCTGGCCAAGGATCATCCACAGCGCGTAGCAGGTGGGGACCGAGTGGCCCGCCGCCATCATGAACTTGTCGGAGTAAGGATGCTTTGGCCGGCGGTAATCGTAGCGTAGGCCACCGTTTTCAGGACCGGCGAGGTGCGCCGCAACGTTGTACGGCGTGTAGGCGAGCGGTCCTCCGAGATGCCCGGTCTGCGCGTAGTTGCCGAGCAGGACGAGGGTCATGCAGGTCATGAATCCGATGTCGTCGAGCAGCGGATCGTAAGCCAAAGTCTGTTGCTGGGAGGAAGGAATTGTCTGAACGCAGGATGTCATAGGTGGTCTCAAAAGAATACATCATCCCTATTAACCGGACGTCGACATCAGCCCGCGGTCGCCCTCGTCCGGCTGCCGACGCGAACTGAACAAAATATCACGCGGTTGTTACTATCGTTGCGGCGCAATCCAAGGCGGCCCTTCCGGCTGATCATCTACAGCATGGCGACTTCTCCCAATCTGCAGCAGCTTCGGCGATACGCGATCGCGCGCAGCCTGTTCAAGCCGACCAGTCTTCCGCGGGCGATTGCGCGGCTGGGCTTCGTGCAGGCTGATCCGATGCGGGCGCCGGCTCGCGCCCAGGACCTGATCCTTGCGCATCGGGTTAAGGATTATCGCGCCGGCGAATTGGAGCGCCGCTATCCACGATTGGCGATCGAAGAAGCGTTCTTCATCAACTACGGCTTCCTGCCCCGCGAAGCCCTGGCCCTGCTGCATCCGCGCGGCCGAGGACGTGCTGGCGTTTGTGCGCCAGCATGGTCGCACCACTCCCAAGGATGTGCAGGCTCACTTCGATCATGGCCGCATCCAGCGCTGGGGCGGCAGTCTGAACTTGAGCAATCATCTGCTGGAGGGCTTGCACTATCGCGGACTGCTGCGCGTAGAACAGCGCGCGAACGGCACCCGCGTGTATCAGGCGATGGAGCATGCTTTGCAGGACGACGGCTCCGAAGCGCGGCTCATGCGCGCAGGCCAGTTGCTGGATATGGTTGTGCATCTCTACGCGCCGCTGCCTGCGGCCAGCCTCGGGTATCTGTGCGGACTGCTGCGTCATGGAGTGCGGCACCTCGCGACCGAAGTGCGGGAAATCCAGGAGCAGGCAAAATCACGCTACGCGCATGCGGAAGTCGACGGCGTGGTGTGGTTCTGGCCGCAAGGCGAGAAGCTCGCGGCGGCCCGGTATCGCATCGATGACAAGCTGCGCTTCCTCACGCCTTTCGATCCCGTGGTCTGGGACCGCCGGCGCTTCCAGATGTTCTGGGAATGGGAGTACAAGCTGGAGGCGTATGTGCCGGCGCATAAGCGCCGCATGGGTCATTACGCAATGCCAGTGCTGTGGGGCGAGCAAATGCTGGGGTGGGCCAATCTGAAAGTTGTCGACGGACGGCTGCAACACGAACTAGGCTTCGCTGGCAAGCGTCCACGGGGCAAGGGCTTTTCAATGGCGCTGGACGACGCTTTGCATCGGATGCGTGAATTCCTGGGGCTTTAGAGTTTGCGTGAGAACCCCGCCGCCCTGAAGGGACTCGATTCGACCTACGGAGTAATCTCGTACACCGTCCCACATCCTCCAAAGCAATTGAGCGAGCCGCCGCCTCCGGTCGTCGTACCGAAGAGATTGCCATTCGCGTCCAGGGTGACACCGGCCTCTGTGGGGTAGGCGCCATCGTTACTGCCACCTTGGAATGCGTGGACCAGCGTGTAGGTCCAGCCTCCCGCTCCATGGGTCAGCTTGAACACCGTGCCCGGTCCCTGATTGGTGGTTCCATAAAGATTCCCTTGCGCGTCGAAGGTAAGAGTGGCCTGCGGTTGGCCGTTCTGCGGGGAGAAAGAGTAGATAGTCGTGAGTGTCCAATCGCCGCCATTGGGACTCAGCTCAAAAACCGTTCCGCCGTTGTTGGGCCCGCCCGTGGACGTTGTGCCGAAGATGTTTCCCTCCGGGTCCATCACCAGGCCACCAACCGGATTCCCTCCATTGCCGCTGCCGAAGTTGACCAGCGTCTGTAGAGTCCATCCCGAGCCGGAATGCACCAGTTCGAAGACCGTGCCGGCGTTGTTTGTTCCTCCAATGTCAGATACGCCATACAGGTTTCCTGCGCTGTCGCGGATTACGCCGCCGACGTAGTCCGTACCGTTGCCGAGAATATTCTCCGTCCATTGACCCTGTCCGGGTATGAGTTCGTACACAGTCCCGCTAAGCGTGGAGCCGTAGAGATTACCCGACGAGTACACCTGCGCTCCGAGTGGGTTGCATCCGTCGCCGTTGTTGCCGGTAAACCAATGCAATACAGTTTGGGTCCATGGACACGAGGCGGACTTACAGATCGAAGGCGAAGGTTGCAGACGGTAGACGACGCCGCAGCTGTAGAGGCCTTCCCAGGCCGTGCTGTACAGGCTGCCGTCCGGACCGACAATGACGTTCCCCTGCGGATAGGCGCCGTCGACCGTGTCTTTGAAGGTGTAGAGGGGATCGAGCAGCCATCCACCCGAATGCCGCGTGAGCTTGAAAACAACGCCGCAGCCCTGCTCTCCGCATCGCGTCATGATGCCGCCGTTATGGGTGGTTCCGTACAAGTTGCCGGCCCGGTCGAGAGTGACTCCGGCAACCGGCAATGAACCATCATTCGGCCCAGAGAAGGCATGCAGAATGGTAATGGTCTGCGCGGACGATAGAAGGGAGAGACCGAGCACAACCACGATTGCGCTTGCCGCGAAGCTGAGTCGTTGAGAGGAGCACCCTATGCGAATGATTGTCAGCGCTTTCATGGCAGCTCCTTTTGACGTGGAGGCCGAACAGGTGAATGCGGTGAGTCTGGTTGTGAGCAATTGCGAGCGCGTCCGGAATTCTGGCTCAGAGGCAATGCAGTGTCAAGGCCGAAAGAGACTTCTGCTGACGCTATTCCGGATTGTCGGAAACGGGCTGTGATGGGTTGGTCCGAGCTCAAAACGCGTAGGACATGAACTGCGTCCCGCTGTACGCGATTACTCAAAGTCTGAGTCTGCACCTGTGCTTCGCTATACTGGTGCCCCTATGGTGCTGAAGCCCGGTGTCCAACTTGGGCCTTACGAAATTCAAGAGCGGCTCGGCGCCGGTGGCATGGGCGAGGTATACCGGGCCCGCGACAGCCGACTTCAGCGCGAGGTTGCGATCAAGGTCGTTCGCCCTGGAGTTCTGATCGATGAGGATGCACGTCATCGCTTCCGGAATGAAGCCCTGGCCCTGGCACGGCTGAGCCACCCCAACATCGCTGGCGTGTATGACTTCGGCGAAGTCGAGGGAATGGACTACCTGGTGATGGAATATGTCCCCGGGCCTTCTCTGGCGCAGAAGTTGAGCTCCGGTCCGTTAAGCGTGCAGGAATCGCTGTCGCTCGCGGCTGAAATAGCGGATGCTCTGGAGGAAGCTCACGAGCGGGGAGTGATTCATCGCGACCTCAAGCCCGGCAACGTGGTTTTAACCGGTAAGGGCCATGCCAAGGTGTTGGATTTCGGATTGGCGAAGTTGCTGGAACCCGCTGGCGAAACCACTCTTTCCAAGTTCGGACAGACCCGGGGCCCAATCGGAACCCTGCTCTACATGTCGCCGGAACAGGCGGAAGGATTGCCGATCGACGCCCGCACCGACCTGTGGAGTCTGGGTGCTCTCCTGTACGAGTCTCTGGCCGGAAAGCCGCCTTTCGATGGCAATAGCGCGGTTGCCATTCTTCACGCCGTAACCTACCTCCACCGCGAAGAGCGTGCGCCAGGTTCGGCCCGAGGTACCCGTCGATGCCGAACGCATTGTGGGTCGGGCGCTGGAGAAAGACCGCAGCCGGCGTTATCAGACAGCGTTGGAGATGAAGAGCGATCTTACGGCGGCGCTGGGGAGGATGACCACAGCTCAGAGGGATAAGCGCGAAGTGCGAATGTCGAGGGCAAAGTGGATGTGGTCGATCGCGGCGGTCCTGCTCCTGGCCATAGCCGGCGGATGGTTTTATTGGCAGTTGAGAAAAGTGCGGTGGGCGCAGGAGAAGGCAATTCCGGAGATGACGAAGCTGCGCGAGGAAAATAAACCCCTGGCAGCATTTATGCTGGCCCGGCAGGCGCACAAGTATTTGCCGGATGACAAGCCGCTCAATCAGGCGATCTCCGAGATGACCGGGAAAGTTTCCGTCGATTCGTCGCCGGAGGGGGCGAAGGTGGAAATCCAGGATTATCTTGCGCCGCAGGAAGCCTGGTATGCGCTCGGCAACACCCCGCTGAAGAATGTCGAGATACCAAAAGGCTATTTCCGTTGGAGACTGAGCGATAGTAAAGGCGGCCAATTCATAGCTGCGCCGGAGACAGCAGACGCGATGGCGTTCGATCTGACGGCGATGGCGCATGCGCCCGCGCAAATGGTTTATGTCCGCGGAGGCGGTTGGGGAGGCTACATCTCCCAGCTAGGTTGGGTTGGGCCGTTTCAACTGCCGCCGTTCTACATGGACCGATACGAGGTAAGCAATCGCGAGTATCAGCGTTTCGTGGATTCCGGTGGATACGAGAAGCAGGATTACTGGAAAGAGCCGTTCGTTCAGGACGGTCGCGAGGTGAGCTGGCAGCAGGCCATGAATGTCTTCCGTGACAGCACCGGACGGCACGGACCTTCTACCTGGCAGGCCGGCCATTTTCCTTCCGGACAAGATAACTATCCGGTGGCGGGGGTGAGCTGGTATGAGGCTGCCGCGTACGCGGTTTTCGCGCAAAAGAGCTTGCCCACGTTTGCCCAGTGGTACAGCGCAATTTCCGAAGACGATTCCACCTACATCACCCAGATGAGCAACATTGACCGTCAAAGCCTGCAGCCGGTGGGAAGTTTTCAAAACGTCGGCGACTTCGGAACTTACGACATGGCGGGCAACGTGCGTGAGTGGACCGTGAACGCGGTTGGCGACGAGAAATTCATTCTCGGAGGGGCCTGGCATTCTCCAACCTACGACTACACCGAACCGCTGGCGTTGTTGCCTTTCGACCGCTCTCCGGAAAACGGATTTCGCTGCGTTGTGAACACGCAACCGGTTCCCGTCGCCGCCCTGGCGCCTATGCAGACCCACGTCCGCGACTTCAGCAAAGCTCAGCCGGTATCGGATGCGGTCTTTGCCGCTTATCAATCCATGTATCAATTCCCCGACCACCCGCTGAACGCCAGGGTGGAAGGGGTTGTGGAAGAGACATCTGCGTGGAAGAAGGAAAAGATCAGCTTCGACACAGCCTATGGCGGCGAACGTATGACGGCGTATCTGTACCTTCCTAAAAATATACGGCCGCCTTACGAAACCATTTTGTTTTTTCCCAGCGCGCGCGTCTTTGACATCGCCGACAGCAGCACGCTCGGGGATGTGAAGTTTTTCGATTACATCGTGCAGAGCGGGCGAGCGGTGATGTATCCGGTTTACCAGGGCACCTATGAGCGAAACAAAATTCCAGCCTGGCCGTTGACGCGCCAGTTGGTGAGCGAGCAATTCAACGACCTGAGCCGCTCCATCGACTACCTGGGTACGCGATCGGATATCAACTCGAGTAAGCTGGCGTTTGTCGGGGTCAGCCTGGGATCGGCCGAAGGCGTGATTCTGACAACCCTTCTACAGAACAAGCTTCGCACTGCAATTTTGCTGGATGGGGGATTTTTCTTAGGCAAATTCCCGCCCGGCGTGGACCAGGTCGACTTCGCACCCCGATTGAAGTTGCCGGTGTTGATGGTCAACGGCCGGTATGATTTTTCCTTCTCCCTGGATAAAGCCCAGAACCCTCTGTTCACTATGCTGGGAACACCGCAGAGCGACAAACGGCACGTTGTGATGGAATCGCCTCATGACGTCACGGTGCAGCATGGGCAATTGGTGAAGGAAGTCCTGGCGTGGCTCGACAAGTACCTTGGGCCGGTTGATTAGAGTTCGCTATCGAGTCAGTGACGATGGCCGTCAATGTCAATCGCTGCGATCACCCCTCCCTGACTTCTAGACCGGGAATCTCTGGGCTGAACGCGCTTTGGCTTTGGCCGCTTCTTCTTCGCGGTTCTTGGGAGCAGCCGTGGTTTCCAGGGAGCTGAGCAGGCGCATCGATGCGGCCGCAATCTCGTCCATGGCTAAGTTGAACGCGGCCTCGTTCGCCTTCGATGGCTTGCTGAAGCCGCTGATCTTGCGCACAAACTGCAACGAGGCGGCTCGCACCTCTTCCGGCGTTACCGGCGAATCGAAATTGAAAAGCTGTTTGATGTTTCTACACATAAGAAAATGGTAGTACTAACCGGCGATTGGCAGTAGTCAGCGACCCACGGATGATCGCAGCTATGGCTGCATGCCGTCATCCATCCACTGCTTGAATTTTGCCACCTGCTCTTTCGGCCACGCATCGTCGCAGGGCATGCTGCCATCCTCGACACGGGAATAGATGGCCTCCGCGTTAGTCTTCACATCGTCGTAGGAAGAAAGGTCGAGACCCACATTTTTCATGATTTCCACATCCTGCTCATCGCGGAACAACGGTCGTATATCGGCAGCAAAGCTCAGTGCCATTCATCACCTCGTAATGAAATGCATACGCGGACGTCGGGATCGCACGCCCAGTCCGCGATGATACTACGCGGCTGTCTTCCAGATTGTTGCATCCAGGTTAGCGTCCAAGAAAGGGATGCCACCACTTTGTCGCTAAACGTAAAATCGGAGCTGGGTTCAACGAAACGACGGACGAACCAGAATGCCCAAACGCAAAGCAGTGAAGACCAAGAGCTACCCGCAATGCCGTAAGCGCCTCAATGCCATCTATGAAGACAAAGTGCTGAAACTCACCGGCGCCGAGATTATTTCCCGTGATCGAGCGCGCTACTGACACAGGCTACTGTTGCCCGGTTTACGTGGTTCCCTTAATATGGGTGCATGAATATCACGCTCTCGATCGAAGATAAGCTCGTCAAGGAAGCGCGAAAAATTGCAGTCGAACATGACACGACCCTGACCAGCCTGATCCGCGAGTACTTACAACAACTGGTCGAGGGGAACGCCGTCTCCGGACGAAAGCGCCGTGAGCGTGAGGCTCTGGAGCGAAGCTTCGTGCAGTTGCAGTTTGGAATTGGAGAGCGGAAGTGGAAGCGGGAAGATCTGCATGGACGCTCCTGATTTTCTCGACCCGAACATCCTCGTCTACGCATACGATGCAGCCAGTCCCGGCAAACAGCGGATTGCGCAGGAAATCATCCGTAAGGCGATCGGCGGCCACGCCGTTACGTCCAGTCAGGCATTGGCGGAACTGGCGACTACGCTGCTCCACAAAATCAAGCCAAAAGCTTCTGCCGCACAGGTAGTCGCCATATTGGACGCTCTGGGCCCTCTCAGACTCGTCGACATCGATGGAGACACGGTGCGACGCGCTGCCGAAGCCCAAGGACAGTACGGAATACACTTCTACGATGGGATGATTGTGGCGGCGGCCGAACGTGCAGGCTGCGAAAGAATTCTGTCGGAAGACATGAGTGCCGGCCAGAGCTATTTCGGCGTCGTGGTTGAAAATCCGTTCAGGCCTCCTTCCAGCAAGGTTTCCACAAAGACGTAATACTATTTCAGGACTCACAATGAAATTTCTTCGACTGGCGCTCTTCAGCCTGCTGCTTGTGACCGCGGGCTGGGCGCAGACCACCCGCACCTGGGACCAGACCAAGTACGACGACTTCGAACACGGCACCGCTCATGGCGTCGCCATCAGCAGCGACGGAACGCTGACGCTGGCGCCGTCGTTCAACTCGCTCTACACCACGCCGTCAACCTACATCTGGGACATCGCGTCCGATGCGCAGGGCAATGTTTATGCGGCGGCGGGCTCTCCCGCGCGCGTCTACAAGATCACGCCCGATGGCAAGGCGCGCATCATCTTCGCACCCCAGGAGCTGCAGGTGCAGGCCATAGCGGTCGACAAGGGCGGCACCATTTACGCCGCCACCTCTCCGGACGGCAAGGTCTACAAGATCGTTCATGGCGGTCCCACGCCCGGTCAGGCGCCGGAGACGCCGCACACCACCGCCGAGGTTGCCGCCGCACAGGAAGGTACGAAGCCGCCGCAACCGGGCGAGAAGCCGCAGACATCGGTCGCCGTGGACCCCAGTTACAGCGCCAGCGTCTTCTTCGATCCGAAGACGAAATATATCTGGACGATGGCGCTGGATCGCCAGGGAGACATCTTCGTCGGCACCGGCGATCGTGGAGAGATTTTTCGCGTCGATCCCAGCGGAACGGGCTCGCTGTTCTTCAAGAGCGACGAAGCGCAGATCCGCGTGCTGGCCTTCGACAATAACGGCGACCTGCTGGCCGGCACCGACGGCAGCGGCCTGATCTATCGCATCTCTTCGCAGGGGCAGGCGTTCGTTTTGTACAGTGCGCCAAAGAAGGAGATCACCGCGCTGGCCGTGGATCGTGACGGCAACATCTACGCCGCGGGCGCAGGAGAGAAGCGAGGCAGCGCGCCTCCGCCACCTCCGGCGGGTACGGCCACGACCAGCGGCGGTATTGGCATCGTGCTGGGGCCGCCCGGAAGCGCGCCCAGGGGACTGCAGATCACGCCGACCGAAGGTGCGGCGGGCGGCCCGTCTCCGATCGTCACTGCGGTGCCCAATATCGCGAACCTGGGCGGATCTGAGATCTATCGACTGGCGCCCGACGGTTCACCGAAGACGCTGTGGTCCTCGAAGGAAGATTTGGTCTACGCGCTGGCCTTCGACGCCTCGGGGCGGCTGCTGGCGGGCTCGGGCAATCGCGGCAAAATCTATGCCATCGATAAGAACGAGCACACCGACCTGGCAAACGCAAGCGCCAGCCAGGTGACGGGTTTCGCGACAAACCCTAAAGGTGGACTTTATGTAGCCACCAGCAATGTCGGCAAGATCTTTCAGCTGGGTCCGAACGCCGTCAACGAAGGCACGTACGAAAGCGACGTCTACGACGCGAAGAACTTCTCCAAGTGGGGACGCGTCGAGGTGCGCGGCAATGGCAGCTTCCAGATGTTCGCGCGCAGCGGCAACGTCGACAATCCCGACCGCAACTGGAGCCCGTGGAAGCCGGTCGACCTGCAGAACAACCTGCCGATCGACGCGCCGCCGGCCCGCTACATTCAGTGGAAGGCCGTGCTCAAGCCGGGCAAGAACATGCCGGCCATCGACAGCGTGACGGTCAACTACCTGCCGAAGAATGTTGCGCCCGAGGTGGACGACGTGACGGTGGTGGCGGGGTCGCGCGTGCCATCGGGAGCGCGCACCGGAGAGTTCGAACTCGAGCTCCGGCTACGAGCCGCCGATTCCCACGGTGAAGGACCGCAATTCCATCGCGGTGAAGTGGAAGGCGCACGACGAGAACGGCGATCAGTTGATGTACTGCGTCTACTATCGCGGCGACGGCGAGACTCGCTGGAAGCTGCTGCGCGACGGCGTGTACGACCGCTATGTGAATCTCGACTCCGACATGTTCCCTGACGGCGGCTACACGATTCGCGTGGTGGCGTCGGACGCGCCCTCGCGCCCGGCGGGCGACACGCTGACCGGCGAGGCCACCAGCCCGCGCTTCGAGGTAGATAACACGCCTCCGCGCGTCGAAGCGCTGGCGGCGAAGCTGGAGGGCGACAAGATTCACGTGACGTTTCGCGCGGTGGATACGTTCTCGGTGATCGATCAGGCGGAGTACTCGATCGACGCCGGCGACTGGCAGCAGATTGAGCCGGTCGGCCAGATCGCCGACTCGAAGAACGAGAGCTACGACTTCACGATTCCGGTGCCGGTCAATACAGCGGCGGATGGCTCGACGAGTTCGTCGGCCGGCGAGCACACGATCATCGTGCGGGCCTACGATCGCTTCGACAATGTGGGCACGGGCAAAGTGACGGTGAATGTGGCGGGGCGGTGAGGCCGGTTTATGTCGCTGCGCTCAGTCGTCGACATTCTCGCCATGCTTGCGTGCTCGGTGTACTGCACCATCCCGCTGTTCTGGCTGGTGGTGCATCCCTTCATTGACACCTGGCGAAAGCGCGGCCGGCGCGCGTTTTCGCTGATCCTGCCGATCTGGGCGGTGTTCATTGCCGCCGCATTTCTCGTGATTTGGCCGCATCGCTCGGCGCGCTTCTATGCGAACTGGTGGTGCTGGGTGCCGGCGGCGTTTCTCTTCTGGATGGGCTTCTCGATTTACCGGCAAGCGTTCCGGGGATTTCATCATTCACAAGTTTCGGGACTGGATGAGTTGGAGCCGGACCGGCATCGTCAGGAGTTGGTGACGACCGGCATTCGCGCGCGCGTGCGGCATCCGATTTATCTCGGACACTTGTGCGAGGTCTTCGGATGGTGTGTTGGCACAGGGTTGATGCCGTTGTTTGTGCTGCTGGGATTTGCTGTTGTGAGCGGTTTCTTCATGATTCGGATTGAAGATCGCGAGTTGGATGCGCGCTTCGGCGAGGCATATCGGGAGTACCGGGCGAGGGTGCCGGCGGTGGTGCCAAGGTTTAAGTGATCGGGTGCAGGGGCTGAAGCCCGACCTTCAACAGCTCTTTATAGGCGCGATAGGCGCGCCTGAAGTCGTGCCCTGATACAAACGACGCGTTGCGCGAGTTTTCGCCGATCGCTCAAGGCGTGCTCCACCCGGCCATCCTGCGTGGTTCGCTACAATGAGGCTTCGCTTTCAAGTGTCCGCATGCAATTTGAACTGTTCATCGCCTCGCGATACTTGCGCGCCAAGCGGCGCCAGGCCGTTATCGGCATCATCACGGTAATCTCGATCATCGGGGTCGCGGCAGGAGTGGCATCGCTCATCGTCGCGCTCGCCATCAATAACGGCTTTCGCCAGGACCTGCAGGACCGCCTGCTCAGCTCCACTTCGCACATCAACCTGCTGCGCGTGCAGAGCGACGGCATTCGCAACTGGCAATCGCTGCTGGCGCGGCTGGAGAAGCAACCGCACGTCGTCGCCGGCGCGCCGGCAATCTACGAGCAGGTGCTGATCTCGCGCGGCGCCCGGGCGCAGGGCGGAATTCTGAAGGGCATCATTCCGCAGGACGAGCGCAAGGTCAGCTCGATCCTGAACAGCGTGACGCAAGGCTCGGCCGCGGCACTCGACGCCCCTCCCGTCGAGAGCGACAGCAAAGCCGAGGAGCCCGGCTCTTCCCTGCCGCCGATCGTCCTTGGCAAGGACATGGCCGATGAGCTGGGCGCGAGCGTCGGCACCGTCATCACGGTCACGAGTCCGCAGGGCGAGTTGACGCCCTTCGGCGTTGTTCCCAAGTACAAGCGCTTCAAAGTCGCCGGCATCTTCAACTCCGGTTTCTACGACTACGACAGTAGCTGGGCGTTCATCCGCCTTGCGGATGCGCAGAAGCTGTTCGACCTGAGCGACGTCGTCTCGGTGCTGGAGTTCAAGGTCGACGACATCTACAAGGCGGGCGAGATCGGTCGCCAGTTGGAGCAGGATGCCGGCAAAGGATTCATGTCGACCAACTGGATGGAGCAGAACCACGCGCTTTTCCACGCGCTGCGGCTGGAGCGGCTGGTCACGTTCATCACCATCGGCCTGATTGTGTTTGTGGCCGCGCTGAACATTCTCATCTCGCTGATCATGATGGTGATGGAGAAGACGCGCGACATCGCCGTGCTGGTATCGATGGGCGCCAAGCGCAAACAGATTCGCCGCATCTTCATCTACCAGGGCGTGCTGATTGGCGTGGTTGGGACCATCATCGGGCTGATTGTGGGGTACGTGATCTCTTGGGCGGCGGGGACGTACCACCTGGTGTCGCTCTCAGCCGAAGTGTATTCGATCGATTACGTGCCGTTCGCCATGCGGGTGCAGGACGGGGTTCTGGTGGCAGTTGTTGCGATCGGGATATCGTTCATTGCGACGCTGTATCCGTCGTGGTCGGCCGCGAGTGTGCTGCCGGCCGAGGCGCTGCGGTACGAGTAGAACCTGCAGAATTGTCATCACACGCGTCAGCGAAAGACCTGCTGCTCTGGGTGCAGCGAAAGGTTTTCCGGCGTGATGAATAGCAGATTGCTCGTCAGTCTGAAGTCCGCCTTGGGATGACCATTAAAAGGGATGCAACAATGCACGACTGAGCAGGCCGCTGACAAACTCGAACGGCGTGAGCTTTGTGTCAGGGGCACGACTTCAGTCGGGCCGATTGCCATCCCATATTGATCGGGCTTTAGCCCCTGCATGCCGTGTGCAGCGGCTAAAGCCGTGTTCTTTTACGCAGCTAATCGGCACGACTGAAGTCGTGCCCTGACACAAGGCGGCCTTTGTCGGCTTTTTCAGCAGCCTGTGAAGGCGTGCTCCACCCTTTTTTGTCCACCGCCGGACATGCTGTGACGAACTGCATCGCTTGACACATCCGGAAATGCAGTTCGGCATGCTAGCCTAATCTGTTTGCCCGTCAGACGTAGCGCTTCACCTATGTCTATCTACTCTTGGAGCCACTGCATGAAATCTCTCTCCGATTCATTAGCTCTTTTACTCAAGTCTGCTGCCATCTGTTCGCTGGGCGTAGCTCTTCTGCCAGCCAGCGCGCAGCAGGCGACCACGCCGGTTCACGGCATCAACGTCGCGAACATGGACAAGTCGGTAAAGCCCGGCGACAACTGGTATCTCTACTGCAACGGCGACTGGATCAAGAACACTCCGATGCCCGCCGATCGCGCGCGTCTCAGCGTGTTCTCGGCGCTCGACGACATCGCTAACAAGAACACTGCCGCCATCATCGAAGAGATCGCCAAGAGCAATCCTGCCGCCGGCTCCGGCCAGGGCAAGATTGCCGATCTCTACAACTCCTACATGGACGAGAAGGGGATCGACGCCAAGGGCATCGAGCCGCTGCAGCCGCATCTGAAAGCCATCGCGAAGATCAGCAATGAGAAGGAGCTGGCGTACGCGCTGGGCCAGTCGATGCGTGCCGATACGGACGCGCTGAACAACACCAACTTCCACACTATCCATCTCTTCGGATTGTGGGTGGCGCCGGGCTTCGAAGATCCCGAGCACTACACGCCTTACCTGATGCAGGGCGGCATCGCGCTTCCCGACCGCGAGTACTACCTCTCCGACAGCGAGCACATGAAGCAGTTGCGCGCGAAGTACCAGGCGCACGTCTCTGCGATGCTGAAGCTCGCGGGCTTTGACAACACCGACGCTCGCGCCGAGAAGATTGTCGCGCTGGAGCACGCCATCGCCGAGAAGCACTGGTCGCTGGAGGCGAACGACGACATCCACAAGGCGAACAACCTGTGGAAGCAGGCCGACTTCGAGAAGAACGCTCCCGGCCTTGACTGGACCGAATACTTCCGCGGCGCCGGGCTCAGCAAGCAGCCCAGCTTCATCGTGTGGCAGCCGTCGGCCTTCACCGGCGAGTCGGCGCTGGTACCGTCCACGCCGCTCGATACGTGGAAGGACTGGATGGCGTACCACATGATCGAAGAGTACGCAGGTGCCCTGGCCAGCAACATCGCCGACGAGCGCTTCGACTTCTTCGGCAAAACGCTGTCGGGCGCGCCGCAGCAGCGTCCGCGCTGGCAGCGCGGCGTCGGGCTGGTGAACCGCCTGCTGGGCGATGACGTCGGCAAGATTTATGCGCAGAAATACTTCTCGCCCGAAGCCAAGGCACAGGCGCAGGAGATGGTGACCAACATCATCGCCGCTTTCGACAAGCGCATCGAGGCGCTCTCGTGGATGGACCCCAAGACCAAGGCCGAAGCGCAAGCGAAGTTGAAGACGCTGTACGTCGGCATCGGTTATCCGGAGGTCTGGATTGACTACTCTGGCTACGAAGTCAAGGCCGACGATCTCTTCGGCAACGTCTGGCGCGGCTCGTTGTTCGAGTATCACCGCCAGGTGAACCGGCTGGGTTCGCAGGTCGATCGCAAGGAATGGTCCATGGATCCGCAGACCGTCAACGCCGTGAACCTGCCGTTGCAGAACGCGCTGAACTTCCCGGCCGCGATCCTGCAACCGCCGTTCTTCGATCCCAAGGCTCCGGCGGCGCATAATTACGGCGCTATCGGATCGGTGATTGGACACGAGATCAGCCACACCTTCGACACCGAGGGCAGCACCTTCGACTCGCAGGGTCGTCTGCGTGACTGGTGGACGCCCGCCGACCTGGCGCACTTCCAGGCCGCAACCCAGAAGCTGGCCGAGCAGTACGACGCCTACACGCCGTTTCCCGACCTTCATCTGAACGGCAAGCAGGTGCTGGCCGAGAACATTGCGGACGTTGCGGGTATCGCGGCTTCGTATGACGGCTACAAAGCTTCTCTGAATGGCAAGACTGCCCCCGAGCAGGACGGCTTCAACGGGGATCAGCAGTTCTTCATTTCGTTCGGCCAGAACTACGCGGCGAAATCGCGGGACGCGGCGCTGCGTCAGCAGGTCGCCACCGACCCGCACTCTCCGGCGGAGTACCGCGCGGATACCGTGCGCAACATCGACGCGTGGTACAGCTCGTTCGACGTGAAGCCGGGCGAAACGCTGTACCTGGCGCCGGATCAGAGGGTGCGGATCTGGTGAGTTGATGTTCCTAGGCCCAGGTCTCGGAAAGCGCGAGACCTGGTTTTAGCAGTGGGTTCGAGCTGGCCTTCGGGCCAGCTTTTTCAATGGAGCCGCCTGTTTGAGAGTTGTCATCACGATGACAATTGCACCTTGGTTTGGGTTATGCGTCTGAACAGGTCTTTGTCCCTCGGCTTGCTTCATGGAACAAAGAGAGCACCCAGTTGCTCCAACATAGGGCTCATAAGTTTTTTTCATAGTTCAAACGCCGGAAATGTCGCTGACTTCCGGCTCTGAACATGTTCTAATTTCCCATAGGCCTTACTCCCGGAACGGGCACGCTTCCAACGGGTTGGCCGGATTTTGTGTCGCCGGGGAGCGCTCCTGCATCAAACTGTTCAAGACGTGCTGTTACGGGCGCAGAACTTGAAGAAGGTTTTCCGCTCGGGTAACTCAGATTTAGTGCTCTTTGAGAATCTGTCGCTGCAGGTGAGAACCGGCGAGATGCTGGCGATTGTTGGCGAGTCGGGTACCGGCAAAAGTACCTTACTTCACATACTCGGAGCGCTTGATAGCGCTTCCGAAGGTGACGTATACTTCGCCCAACTTGAACTGGGCCGTCTCTCTGAAGAAAACGCTGCGGAATTCCGCAGCCGGGAACTTGGGTTTGTCTGGCAGTTTCATTATTTGTTGCCAGAGTTTACCGCCCTTGAAAATGTTGCCATGCCACTTTTGATGCGAGGCATGAAGCGACGCGACGCCGAGCAGCAGGGCCTGCACTGGATGCAGGAAGTTGGTTTGGCGGACCGGGTTACTCATCGGTCCGGCGAATTGTCTGGCGGTGAGCAGCAGCGGGTAGCGCTGGCCCGGGCTCTGATCACCAGACCGAAGATCCTGATGGCTGACGAGCCCACTGGGGACCTCGACAACCGGACAGCGGAAGCGGTTTTTAAATTGATCGCCAGGTTACATTGCGACTACCGGCTAACCTCGCTCATCGTCACTCACAATCTTGGGTTTGCGCGTCAGTGCGACCGGGTTTTGCGCCTGGAACGAGGGCGGGTGGAAGAAGTGTCTCCGGAATCGCTGCCTGCTTAGGGGTGAGCAACGGCAGCATGTCCGATGGGTTTGCAGCAGTAAGGGGGCCACGAGGCTCTGACAATTCGGTCCCATTCCTGGTTTGCGGGGCCGGCGGTGACGGGAAAGAGTCAGGTCAACGGAACTCGGCAGGAGCAAAAATTCCGGCTGCGTTCTTGGAGAGGTTCAATGTTTGAAAGGTACACGGAAAAGGCTCGGCGCGTAATCTTCTTCGCACGCTATGAGGCCAGTCAGTTTGGTTCTCCTTACATCGAGACGGAGCACCTTCTGCTGGGCTTGTTGCGGGAAGACAAAGCGCTAACAAATCGGTTCCTGCGGTCCCATGCTTCGGTCGAGTCCATCCGTAAACAGATCGAGGGCCACACAACCATTCGGGAGAAGGTTTCCACTTCCGTGGACCTGCCCCTCAGTAACGAGTGCAAGCGCGTGCTGGCCTATGCCGCCGAAGAAGCGGAGCGCCTCTCGCACAAGCACATCGGTACCGAGCATCTGTTGCTGGGGCTGTTGCGCGAAGAGAAATGCTTCGCGGCTGAGATTCTGCACGAGCGCGGGCTGCGTCTGTCGACCATCCGCGAAGAACTCGCGCGCACCTCGCAGGAGAAAGCTGCGCCATCGCAGCGCTCACGCGAGTCTTCCCTGCTCTCAGAGTTTTCACGCGACCTGACCCAGGCTGCCATGGACAACCAGCTTGATCCGCTGGTTGGACGTGATGGCGAGTTGGAGCGCGTGATCCAGATCCTGTGCCGCCGCACCAAGAACAATCCGGTGCTGATCGGCGAGCCCGGCGTTGGCAAGACGGCCATCGTCGAGGGCCTGGCTCAGCGCATCGCCGACGGCGAAGTACCGTCGTTCCTGGCGGACAAGCGCATTCTGGCGCTGGATCTCTCGCTGATCGTCGCGGGCACCAAGTATCGCGGCCAGTTTGAAGAGCGCCTGAAGACCATCATGAAGGAGCTGATGGAGTCGCAGAATTCCATCATCTTCATTGACGAGCTGCATACGCTGGTTGGCGCCGGTTCGGCGGAAGGTTCGCTGGACGCCGCCAACATCCTGAAGCCGGCTCTGTCGCGCGGCGAGATTCAGTGCATCGGTGCAACTACGCCTGCCGAATATCGCAAGTCGATCGAGAAGGACCGTTCCTTGGAGCGCCGCTTCCAGGCCGTGAAGGTTCCGCCTCCGAACGAGGCCGACGCCGTCAAGATCCTGTTCGGCATCAAGGAGCGCTACGAGAAGTTTCACGCGGTCACATACACCGACGAGGCCATCAACTTCTCGGTTTCGCACTCGAACCGGTACCTGCCCGATCGCTTCCTGCCTGACAAGGCGATCGATCTGGTGGACGAAGCCGGAGCCCGCGTAAAGCTTCGCCAGACTTCCCTGCCCGAGGACATCACCGAGGTGCAGAAGCGGATCAAGTTCATCGTGCATCGCATGGAGAACGCCATCGCGAACCACGAGTTCGAGAAGGCCCGCTTCTACTCAGACGAGGAACGCAAAGAGCGCGAGAACCTGCGCGCGTTGCGCGAGAAGTATCACCTCGATGAGTCCTCAACTGGCGTTGTCGGCCGCGAAGACATTGAAGATGTCGTGTCGCGCTGGACCGGCGTGCCCATCGCTTCGATCAAGGAAGAAGAGAGCCAGAAGCTGCTTCGCATCGAAGAAGAGCTGCACAAGCGGGTGATCTCGCAGGACCGCGCTATCTCGGCGCTGGCCCGTGCGATTCGCCGCTCGCGTGCCGGCCTGAAGAGCCCGAACCGGCCAATCGGTTCGTTCCTCTTCCTCGGCCCCACCGGCGTCGGCAAGACGGAAGTCGCCCGCACCCTGGCGCAGTTTATGTTCGGCAGCGAGAAATCTCTGGTGCGCTTCGACATGTCGGAGTTCATGGAGAAGCACTCGGTCTCGAAGCTGATCGGCTCGCCTCCGGGATACGTCGGCTACGAAGAAGGTGGCCAGCTCACCGAGCGCGTGAAGCGCGCGCCCTACTCGGTCGTCCTGCTGGACGAAGTGGAGAAGGCGCACCCCGACCTCTTCAACATCCTGTTGCAGGTGTTTGAAGACGGGCAGCTCACCGACGGCTTGGGCAACACCGTCGATTTCAAGAACGCGATCATCATCATGACCTCGAACATCGGCGCGCGGCACTTGCAGAAGCGCACCGGGCTCGGGTTCCAGGCAGAGCTGGACGAAAACACCTCAACCAAGGTCGAGGACATGGTGCGCAACGAAGTAAAGCGCACCTTCAACCCCGAGTTCCTGAACCGCCTGGATGAAGTCATCATCTTCGGCGCGCTAACCGAGGTCGACCTGATCCAGATCGTCGAACTGATGGTGCAGCAGCTGAACAACAACCTGGCGCAGCGCTCGATCACCGTCACCGTGACGGAAGAGGCGCGCAAATGGATCCTCGACAAAACGGTCGTCGACCGTACCTACGGCGCTCGCCCGCTGCGGCGCGCACTGCAGAAGTACATCGAAGACCCGCTGTCGGAAGCGCTCATCCAGGGAACCTTCCAGCAACGGCCAGCGTTCATCGAGGTCTACCTCGAGAACAACCAGCTGTTCTATCGCCCGGTGGGCGAGGAGAAGACGGAAGGCGTGCTGCTGTATAGCGCGTGACGGCAGCAGTTAGCACTTAGCCGTTAGCAATGAGCCAAAAGACAAGGGAGAGCGAAATGCTCTCCCTTCGTTTTTGCGTTGCCAAGTTCGCCTTTGTTCCTTGATTGGACGGCCACTTGGTAAGAACTCAGACCGGGCAGTAACCGAGTCTCGCGCCGCGAGACGGAAGAGCGTAGCCCAGCGCTTCAGCGCTGAGTAGGCATCGGTGACAGGCCGAGTCCTGCAGGGGCGGCATGTGGAGAGCTAGCCTTTAGGCCAGCGTTCGCAGGCTATGTCCGCATCGAATCGCGCATCATACAATGTGTCTATGGAACTACTGCTCTATTCCGCGCCCTGGTGCCCCGACTGCCGCACCGCCAAGCGCTTCCTTGAGAAGAACAATGTCCCCTACAAGGAAGTCGACATCGAGCGCACGCCCGGCGCCGCCGAGGAACTGATTCGCCATACCGGCAAGCGCGCCATCCCGCAATTCGTCATCGACGGCACGTGGGTCCAGCCTTATCGTCCCGGCGAAGGATTCCTGTACGAAGAAATGTCGGAGCTGCTGGGGATCGTCGACGCGGGATGAGTCCTGTCGCTGAGTGTGCCCGTGTGATTCAACTCACACTTACGCGGGCGGAACCGCAGATTCCTCGGCTCCGCTCGGAATGACAATTCGTTAGTTGATGGATTACGCTGGCTTTCGGCTCCGCTGCTGTTTTCCCTTCATCCATCCCGGCTCGCGCACGTACTCTTCTTCCAGCCGCTTCATGCGCGCGGCCATGACTTGTGAGCGCCCAAGATAACCGACTGGCTTGCCCGGCTCCTCCCAACTGCAAACCGGCAGCCGTCCGACATTGGAGCGCAGCATGCGCGCAGCGGCGTCGTAGAGAACTTCATTGGGATAAGCGACGACCGGGTTTGCCGATCCTGCCTGCATGACCGTCGTCGTGCCCGACTGGTCTTTCTCCAGCGCGCGCATTATGTCGGCGCGGGTGATAATCCCGGCGAGCCTGCCGTCTTTGTCGACTATAAACACCCCCTGGTGATGCGTTACCGCAGGATCGTGTTTGGTGATGCGGTCGGCCAGCTCGGCGACCCCCATGTCGACCGGCACGGTGTCGAACTCCTTGGCCATGGTCTCGCCTACCGTCACCTGCTGGAAGACGTCCGGCTCGTAGTCTTGATGAATATGCAGGCCGCGCCGCGCCAGCTTCTCGGTCATGATTGAGTTCTTGGCGTAGCGCACGGCGATGGCGTCGGCGATTACTGTCACCAGCATCAGCGGCAGCACCGAGTTGTAATCCCGTGTGATCTCGAAGGCGAAGATGATGAAGGTGAACGCCGCGCGCGATGCAGCGCCGAAGACCGCACCCATCGCCACCAAGGCGAATGCCCCCGGCGCGAGGTGCGCCGCCGGCCAGACCTTATCGACGACGATGGCAAACACCGAGCCCATCGCCGCGCTGGCCATGAACATCGGCGCCAGCAGTCCGCCCGACGTTCCCGAACCCAGCGAAATCACCAGCGCAGCGGATTTGAAGATCATCACCGCGAGCAACGTACCCAGCAGTAGCCTGGCGTTGAGGATGTCGGAGATGGTGTCGTAGCCGACGCCGAGCACGCGCGGCACGAAGTATCCGATGATGCCGAGCCCCAGCGCGCCGATCGCCGGCCACCACATGTCGTGGATCGGCAGCTTCTCGAATTGGTCTTCGACCCAGTAGAGCAGCTTGCTGAAGCCGAGCGCCGCCAGTCCGCACAGCAATCCCAGCACGAGATAGAACGGCAGAGCGTGCGGCAGGCCGAAGTCGAGCGTGCCGACCTGGAACATCGGCCCCGGCCCCATCAACCGGAAGTGCACACTGGTGGCGAGAGTGCTGGCGATGACCAGAGGGATGAACGAGCGCGACTTGAATTCAAAGAGCAGCAGTTCAATGGCGAGGATGACGCCGGCGATCGGCGTGCTGAAGGTCGCCGCCATGCCGGCTGCCGCGCCGCAAGCCAGGAGCACTTTGCGCTCCGCGGCGGTGGTGTGCATCACCTGGCCGACCAGCGAGCCGATCGCGCCTCCCGTCTGAATGATCGGTCCCTCGGCGCCGAACGGTCCGCCGGTGCCGATAGCGATCGCCGCCGACAGCGGCTTCAGGATCGCAACCTTGGGCTCGATGCGGCTGCGATTGATGAGCACGGCCTCCATGGCCTCGGGGATACCGTGGCCGCGAATTTTGTCGGAGCCGTAACGCGCCATGATGCCAACGATGATCCCGCCGATCACCGGGGTCACGATGACGAGCAGCCCGAGATGGCTCTCGCGGGGGCTGCGGAAAACGAATGAGAGCTTGTGGTAGAACGCGATGTTGGTGAACAACCCGATCAGGTTGTAAAGCAGGTAGGCGATGATGCCCGCCGCGATGCCGATACCAACGGCCAGTAGTGAAACCAGGCCGGTGCGAAATCTGGCATCCTCGCCCAATAGTCGGCTGGGCCGATCAGGGTTCAGCGGGTTGAGGCCGTCCACACCGAGGGTTTCGGTGTGCCTCGTCGTGCTCATACCGCAGCGACCTTCTGCCGCCTTGCCGATTTGGAAGAGCGCATTGTCAGCTTGCGCAAAGCCGAAACCAGCGCCGGAGCGGCCGAGCGCAGTTCCGCACGCATGTGTTGCGTCAGCTCCGACAGTAAGCGATCGCCCTTTGGGGTGAGCTGGACCAGCACCTCGCGGCGGTCGCTCTCTCCCCGTATGCGCGTGACCAGGCCTTTCCGCGCCATGCGGTCCAGCAGCTCGACGGCGCTGTGATGCTGGATCTGCAGGCGTTCTGCCAGGTAGGCAATGCGTGGAGACTCGCCGTCGGGCGCGCCTTTGATCGCCAGCAGAAGCTGATGCTGGCGCGGCTCGATGCCCGCTTTGTGCGCAGCTGCCTCGCTGAAGCGAATATAGCGGCGGATCTGGTAGCGGAACTCGGCCAGGGCTTGGTAGTCGGAATGCTTGCTCGGGCTCGTCATAGAATATCTTGACACGACTATATCGTAACACGATGTTTCTTAAGATGCCGGTGCCATGAGTCGAGGTGGGATTCCGCGGCAGCCTCGGGGCCCCTAAAGGGGCTGAATCAAATCTCTACGGCCGAGTCCCCACCGTGAACGGCGGGGCTAACTTGTATTGCTCCTGCGGCGCAATACCTCGCGCGAAGAGCAAACGAGGACTTTCCGGTAAAATGGAGGGTTTCGCAATCATTCCCACACCAATCAGACAGAGGAGTTCCCCTTGATCGCTCGCTATACCCGCCCGGAAATGGGCCGCATCTGGAGTGACCAGAACAAATTTCAAACCTGGCTGGACGTCGAGATCGCGGCCACGGAGACGCTGGCCGAAGCCGGTATCGTGCCGCAGTCAGCCGCCAACGCCATGCGCGAGAAGGGCGGATTCGACCTTGACCGCATCAACCAGATCGAGGCCGAGGTAAAGCACGACGTCATCGCCTTTACCACCGCCGTCGCGGAGAAGGTTGGGCCGGAATCGCGCTGGCTGCATTACGGGCTCACATCCAACGATGTTGTCGACACCGCGCAGGCGCTGCTGGTCAAGCAGGCTTCGGCGATCATTCGCGAAGACTTGAAGAAGCTGGCCGAGGTGCTGAAGCGCCGCGCGTGGGAGTTCAAGGATGTGCCGCAGATTGGCCGCACGCACGGCATTCACGCCGAGCCGATCACCTTCGGCTTGAAGCTGGCGAACTGGTACTCCGAGGTGCTGCGCGACATCGAGCGCTTCGAGATGGCGTCGGAGCAGATGCGGGTCGGAAAGCTGTCGGGCGCGGTCGGCAACGCCGCGCACCTCGAACCCGAGTATGAAGAAGCTATCTGCGAGCGGCTGGGGCTGAATGTCGCAGCGGTTTCGTCGCAGGTGATCCAGCGCGATCGGCATGCCTTCTACGTCGCTACGCTGGCGGTGATCGCGTCGACGCTTGACAAGATCGCGACCGAGATTCGCCACCTGCAGCGCACCGAGGTGCGCGAGGCGGAAGAGTTCTTCAGCGAGAAGCAGAAGGGCTCGTCGGCGATGCCGCACAAGCGCAACCCCGTGACTTGCGAGCAGATCAGCGGGCTGGCGCGCGTGGTGCGCTCGAACGCGCAGGCTGCACTGGAGAATGTGGCGCTGTGGCACGAGCGCGACATTTCGCATTCGTCGGTGGAGCGCGTGATTCTGCCCGACTCGACCACGCTGGTCGACTACCTGCTGCATAAGACGACTAACCTGATCGACACGCTGATGGTCTATCCGAAGCGCATGTTGAAAAACCTGGAATCGACGGGCGGGCTGGTCTTCAGCGGCCAGTTGCTGCTCGACCTCGTAGAGGCCGGGGTGCTACGCGAGGACGCGTATCGGCTGGTGCAGACGAATGCCATGCGCGCGTGGAAGGACGATCTCAACTTCCGCGAGCTGATTCTGAGCGATCCGGAGATCACTGGAAAGGTGAAGCGCGAGACGCTGGAGCACGCGTTCGATCTGCAGCGCCCGCTGCGGAATGTCGACAAGATTTTTGGGAGAGTGTTTACGGAAGGCAGGGCCTAGGGCTAGAGGCAAGGGTTAGGGATCAGACTACGCCGCAGCCTCGTCGGCTACAATCACGCCCTCAAGTTCCCGCTCGGGCGAGAGCAATGCTGCCGCCAAGCCGATTACGGCCGTTATCGCCAGATAATATGCGGGCGCGAGGCGGTTCACGTGCGACAACGACGACACCAGCAGCGGGGTGACTCCGCCCATCACCGCGGTTGCCACGTTGTAGGAGAACGAAACTCCGGTGAAGCGGATGTCGGGAGGGAACGCCGCGACCATCAGGGTCGGGGCGATCACCGACGCTCCGGCTCCGAAGCCCGCCAACAAGTACAAGGGCAGCACAAGATCGGGCCGGTGCGCCGCACTGAGGTACAGCCCGAAGGTTGCCGCGATCAGCAGCGCGAAGATGGGCACGGCTGTACGACGTATTCCGAAGCGATCCGATGCTGCACCCACCGCTAGATTTCCCACACATAGTCCGGCCGCGCCCGCCAGGTTCGCGGCTTGCGTCAGCTTCGGCGACAAGCCGAACGAATGCTGCAGCAGCGCGGGCGTCATCAGAATGACAACGACGATCATTGCGATCAAGGCGCACGTGCCAATCATCGACGACAGCACGGCTGAACGATGGCTGCGCAGGAGTTTGCGAATCGGCAACTCGCGGCAGAGCGCGGCGCGCGCGCGCATCTGCTCAAACACGGGAGTCTCATCGAGCCAGCGGCGAAGGAACATCGCCGTCAGTCCGAAGACGCCGCCGAGAAAAAATGGCAATCGCCACATGCCGCCGGATATCTGCTCGGGCGAATACCGGAATGTAAGGACCGCGGCAACGACCGACCCGAGCAGAATGCCCAGGCTCAATCCGCCGGTCAGCAGGCCGACCGCAAGCCCTACCTGCCCTGGCTTGGCATGCTCGGCTCCGAATACCCAGCCGCCGGGCGCCTCCGCACCGAGGGCGGTGCCCTGCAACATCCGCATCAGGAGCAGCAGCAAAGGAGCGGCGACGCCGATGGACGAGTAGGTGGGCAGCAGCGCAATGACGAACGTTGCAAGGGCCATCAGCAGCACGCTGAAGGTGAACATGCGCTTGCGGCCGCGAGTGTCGCCGAAGTGCGCCATCACGATCCCGCCTAGTGGACGCACGATGTAGCCGGCAGCGAAGATGCCGAAGGTCTGCGTCTCCCGCACCCACTCTGGAATCGTCGATGCGAAGAATAGCTTGCCGATGACCGGCGTGAGGAAGACGAAGACGACGAAGTCGTAGTATTCGAGGGCGCCTCCGAGGGAAGCGAGGGCCAGGATTCGAATCCGTGGAGAATTATGGGTTGTCGCCATCCTCAGCCGGCGCGTGTGCCGTTGTATGAAGATAGCATCTGCGGAAGGGCAGCATTAGCGTTTGCCGGGAAGCTGTAGCCGGCTCGGATCTCACAAATTAGAGCTTATCGGCACGGCTCAAGCCATGCTCTGATACAAAGCAGCCTCACTGACAACTCGCCACTCGCATCTGGCCACTAGCCACTGCCTTCAGATGATCACCGTCTCATGGTATTCGCCGTACACGTGCCGCATTGCGTCCGAGATTTCGCCGACGGTGGCGTTCGCCTCGACAGCCTCTACGATCACCGGCATCAGGTTGCCGCTTCCCTTCGCGGTTTCCTCTACTCGCTTGATCGTCTCGGCCCATTTCGACTGGTCACGCTTGGCACGGAGAGCCTGCAAACGTTCGACCTGCTTGCGTTCCAGCGACTCGTCGATGCGCTGGAGCGGGACTTCGTGCTCCTGCTCCAGGGCGAAGGAGTTCACGCCGACCACCAGCGCTTCCTTGTGATCGACAGCGCGCTGATATTCGTAGGCAGCATTCTGGATTTCCTGCTGGATGAAGCCGCGTTCGATGGCCTTCAGCGTGCCACCCATCGCGTCGATCTTCTCGATGTAGGCGGTTGCATTGGCTTCGATCTGGTTGGTCAGCGATTCGATGTAGTACGAGCCGGCGAGCGGATCGATGGTCTGGGCCGCTCCGGATTCGTAAGCGATGATCTGCTGCGTGCGTAGCGCGATGCGCGCCGACTGCTCGGTAGGCAGCGCCAGGGCTTCGTCAAAAGAGTTGGTGTGCAGCGACTGTGTTCCGCCCAGCACGGCAGCCATGGCCTGTAGCGCGGTGCGAACGATATTGTTCTCCGGCTGCTGCGCCGTCAGCGTCGAGCCGGCGGTTTGTGTGTGGAAGCGCAGCATCTGCGACTTGGGATTCTTGGCGCCAAAGCGGTCGCGCATGATGTGCGCCCACATGCGGCGCGCGGCGCGGAACTTCGCTACCTCTTCGAGGAAGTTGCTATGGGCGTTGAAGAAGAACGAGAGCCGCGGCGCGAACTTATCCACGTCCAGGCCGGCATCGATGGCCGCCTGTACATAGGTCACGCCATTGGCAAGCGTGAACGCCACTTCCTGCACCGCCGTCGAGCCTGCCTCGCGCATGTGATAGCCGGAGATGGAAATCGTATTCCACTCGGGCACATGCTGGTTGGCGTAGGAGAAAATGTCGGTGATGATGCGCATCGCCTGCTGTGGCGGATAGATGTAAGTGCCGCGCGCGATGTACTCCTTCAGCACATCGTTCTGAATGGTTCCGGAGAGGTTCTTGACCTCGCGGCCGGTGCGCTGGGCGGTGACGATGTAGAGCGCCAGCAGAATCGACGCGGTCGCGTTGATGGTCATCGAGGTGGAGATCTTCTCAAGGTTGATGCCGTCGAACAGGCGCATCATGTCCTCGATGGAATCGATGGCCACACCAACCTTGCCGACTTCGCCCATGGAGAGCGGATTGTCGGAGTCGAGACCGATCTGCGTGGGCAGATCAAAAGCGACGCTCAGGCCGGTAGTTCCCTGGCTCAGCAGATATTTGTAACGGCGGTTGGACTCCTCGGCATCGCCCATGCCGGCGTACTGGCGCATGGTCCACAGACGGCCGCGGTACATAGTGGACTGCACGCCGCGGGTGTATGGGAACTGACCGGGGTAGCCGACCTCGCGGTCATAGTCCCAGCCTTCCAGATCCGCACCGGTATAAAGCGGATTGACGGTGATGTGAGAGGAGGTTTGCTGCACTTGAGCCGGCTTACCAGTCGCCGCGCTCTTCGTTTTTGTTTCCGGGATCTTTGTTTCCGCCATCGATAAGGCCCTCGCAATACATTCTATTTTCGCCGAGGTGCGCAAAACCGGCTATGACGTGCATCACATCGCGCCCACACAACGCGCGCCAATCCGGGCGAATGCCAAATGCGTCCCGGTTGGCTGAGGACGAGGCACGATCACCGCATGCCGCGCTTGCGCGATCGCCAGAAGGAGCTCGCGCCGAAATAGGTAAACAGCACGGCGAAGAACCCGGCCAGCATCATCTTGCCCGATCCCGCAGTACCTGCGGCGTGGTGACGATACTCGCGGATAGCTGCTCCGGCTCCTACTAGCGCGAATAGCAGAAACAGCAGCCCGGTGACTTCCAGCCAGAGGACATGCACCACTCGCTTCATGCTGCGCATGGTGGTGCTGCCGGCGTTGTAGCAGGCGCGAACGATGCGGCTCTTGCCGGTCTGGCGGCCGGCTACTCGCAGCAGGGCGCGGCCTTGCGTTCCGAAGTCGCGGGAGGGCAAAACGTTCCTTTCGAGACAAGCCAGCAACCTTATTGCGCTGGATGCCTCATTTTAACAGTGGAGGATGCACCGTACTGCGCAGAACAACCATCTCACCGTAACGAAACTCGTTTGCTTTCACGCGCATCCAAATTAGTACAAACGCGGGTTCGCGAGCGGAATGCAGCTTTCGCTGTGGTTGTATCTATGCGAAGATTTTGATGTCGAAGAACCTGCGAAGACCCAGGTGGAGATTGTGGATAAGCGACTGAAAAACATGATGAAGGAGTTGGGTGACGCCATCAACAACTCGCTTTCCGATTCTGAAGAGATCGCCGAGGTGATTTCGCGGATCAAGGCTGGCGGGTACGACGTTTTCGTTGTATTGGAGGCCACCATCGGATTCAATCAGCACGACGAAGACGAGGACCAGGCCGGCGCTCGCGAGATGGAGCACGCCTCAGCCGAGTTCAAGGTGACGACGCAGGACTTGAAATTCCTGAAGTCGCTGCGCATCAGCGTCGGCGAAGAACGCTAAATCACGGTCAAATCGGTTGTCCGTCACGAGCGAGTGGTAATTCTGTGTGCTAAGATTCGCATTTTTAAGGTGGGCATGTTCCTTTCCGATGTGCTTGCTGAAACCGGCCAGCAGTTCCATACAGCTTCTGAAAACGCTAAGGTGCGGAGCATCACCGGATGAGAGACACACTGGGAGTTCTACTGGCGGGAGGAGCAGGTGAGCGTCTTTATCCGCTGACCCGCGACCGCGCGAAGCCGGCCGTTACCTTCGGCGGCATCTATCGCATCATCGACATCACCCTTTCCAACTGCATCAACTCCGACCTGCGCCGGGTTTATATCCTGACGCAATACAAGGCGCTGTCACTCAATCGCCATATCCGCGAGGGGTGGGGCAACATCGTCGGCCGCGAGTTGGGCGAGTTCATCGAGATCCTGCCGCCCATGAAGCGGGTCAGCGAAAACTGGTACATGGGCACCGCCGACGCCGTCTATCAGAACATTTATTCGATCGGCTCCGAGCAGCCCAAGCACGTTCTGATTCTTTCCGGCGACCACATTTACAAGATGAACTATGACCTGATGCTGCGCCAGCATCGGGACTCGGGCGCCGACGTCACCATTGCGACGATCCTCATCGATCCTAGCGAGACGAAGCACTTCGGCGTGGTCGAGATCGATCGCACCGGCCGCGTTGTAGGCTTCCAGGAGAAACCGGAGCAGACCGACCTGCGCTCGCCCTATAACCCGCGCATGGTTTCGGGATCGATGGGCATCTACCTGTTCAATACCGACGTGCTCATCCCCGTGCTGCTGAAGGACGCCGAGGATCCGAACTCGCGCCACGATTTCGGACACAACGTGCTTCCCCGCATGCTGGAGGACTACAAAGTTTATTCCTTCAACTTCATCGACGAGAACAAGAAGGAAGCGCTCTACTGGCGCGATGTGGGGACACTCGAGGCGTATTACGAAGCCAACATGGATTTGGTTTCGGTCGCTCCGGTATTCAATTTGTATGATGACGCGTGGCCGATACGGACGCACATGCGTCAGTATCCTCCGGCGAAGTTCGTCTTTAACGATCCCGGCCGCACCGGCGAAGCAATCGACTCGATGGTTTCGATGGGATGCATCGTCTCCGGCGGCATTGTGCGTAACAGCGTGCTGTCGCCTGATGTGCGGGTGAACTCCTACGCACAGGTGGAGAACAGCATACTGTGCTCGCACGTGAACGTCGGCCGTCACTGCCGCGTCCGTAAGGCCATCATCGATCGCGATGTACACATCCCGGAAGGGACGGTGATCGGTTACGACACCGAAGCCGACCGGCAGAAGTATCACGTCACCGACACAGGCATCACCGTGGTCACGCGCGATTATTCACTGTTCGAGAATCCGGTGACCGTGGACTACTTCACATCGGAATAGCGTTCGGCATCCTGCCGCTGCAATGATCAATGAGAGCCTCACCAGAACGTCGAGGAACTCAGCTGTCCGCAGAGTGCTGCTCCTGCTCTGGATTTGTTTCATTGTGCGGGGATGCTTTTATTGCGTCCTGCTGCCCGTCTGGGAGGGCTACGACGAGCCCTATCACTTTTCTTTCATCGAATACGTAGCCCACCACAACGCGCTTCCCACGCCGTCAACTCCAGTCTCGCGCGAAGTGCAAGAGTCCTTGCATGTGCTGCCTCTGTCATGGGAGCAGCGGCTGCACGTGCTCGCACCGCCGATTTACACGCACGACAGCTACTGGCAGCTCTCTGATGCCCAGCGCACGGAACTGCAGCGTCAGTTTCGTGCTCTGCCGCCGGAATGGCAGGGGCAAACCGGAACGGCTCCCACAATGTATGAGGCGCAGCAGGGACCGCTGTACTACTGGCTGATGTCGCTGCCTCTGCGGATTGTCCCGGAGTGGACGCTGGCGGCCAGGGTGATGCTGGTGCGCCTGCTCAGCTTATTGCTCGCTGCCCTGCTGCTGCCGATCGCCTATGCTACGGCGGCTCGCGTTCTCGGCCGTCCAGGGTACGCCATTGGAATCGTGGCGGTCATCGTGTGCATGCCCGAGTTGATGATCGATGTCTGTCGCGCCGGCAACGAGAGCCTCGCGGTCGTGGTGTTCTCCTTGCTGACCTATGCACTGATGGTTGCGGCGCAAAAGGAGAGCGGTCTCTGGTTCGTGATTGCCGGAATCGTGCTTGGCGCGGGGCTTCTCACCAAGGCGTACTTCGTTGTCGCGATTCCGGCCTTCTGCCTTATCGCCGCCTATGCGGCCTGGCGAGCCGCGTCGGCACGCACGAGTTTGCTGCTGCGGGCTGGTCTCGGCTTGCTCATCGCGGCTGCAATGAGTTTCGGCTGGTACTGGCGGAATCACGCGCTAACCGGATCGTGGTCGGGAGAAGAAAACGATGTCGCAGCTGTGCGCGGCGGTCTCGGCCACCTGCTAAGCGCGGCCGCGCACGTGCATTGGATCGGCGGGATCACATCCGTCCTGGTGTCGCACCTATGGTTCGGTGGCTGGAGTTTTCTAAAGCTGCCGAGGCCGGTTTACCTGCTGTTTGTCGCGGGAATCGCGGTAGCTGCGTTCGGCTTGTTACGCCTGATCGCGAAGGATCGGCTCCGTTCTCCCGATCTTTTCGTGGTCACGACCATCTACGTATTCTTCTGGCTGGGGTTGCTGTACGACATTCTCGTCGTCAGCATTGCGACTGGTGTCTCGGCGACGGATGGTTGGTATATGTACGCGGTGGTGTTGCCCGAAGTGCTGCTGGTTGCGCTGGGATTGTTAAATATTGCGCCTGAGCGCTGGCGGCCATGGATCCTGCCAAACGTCGCGACCGCGTTTGCCGCCATTGACCTGTACGGAGTCGTCACTCTGCTTATGCCGTACTACACGGGCCTGATCATGCACCTCCCGGGCAGCGACAAGATCTCACCGATGTCTGTCGCCCGCCTCAGTGCAAGTTTTCATTTGGTCATTGAGAGGCTTACGGCAAATCGGCCAGAGATCTTGAGCGCAAGTCTGGTCGCAACCGCAGCGCTGCTCTACATTGCGGCGACCGTAGCGACAGCCGCTGTCTCGTTCTGGGTTGCGAGGAAACCTGCGTCCTTGGACTGGCGCAAAGACTAGAGGCGATACCAACGCTCCGAGCGGCGTCGATACCTTGCTGCAAGGAGGCCTGCGTCATCCTGCTCCAGATTGTGAGATGGGTTTGTTGCCCCTCGCGGCATTACTCGCTTAGGATTCGCGACTTCACCGCGATCGCGCCAACGCACCATAGCAGTGCGTCTTCCACGTGCTCGCGGAGTTGCGGGCTGGAGAAGATCTTTCGCAGCGAATCACGCTCGGTCAGCCGTGCGGCCAGTTCCGTCAGCAATCCCTGATAGCGGTCCGGCATGTGCAGCTTGGTCGCGCGCACCAGGTCGTCGAAGACCAGCAGACATTCCAGTACCACGCCGTCGGTGTCATTGTCCTGCGCATTGATGAGGTGCAGCGCCTCGGCGATATCGCAGAAAGTCTCCATCTCGCTGGGTACCGGGCTCAGCTCTTTGAAACTGTGATCGAGCACGAGAGCTTTGGCGGCCAGTTCGGGCCGGGTGAAGAAGACTACGCGTCCGTCGGAAATGATGGGGCGTTCGTTCTCGCCGCCCACGGCTAGCACGGTGTAGAACTGCGGACCGTCGTGCTGCCCATCGATGCGAAAGCCCACCAGCACGAGTTCTTCGTGAGCATGATTGGACCGCGAGGAGAGGACGGTCAGCTGAGACATGCAGCCATAGTACATCTTCAAAACCGCACCGGAACAGGCCTTTCCGGAATAGTTGCGCGCAACCTCGGAGAAAATTTTGCGTTACTACGCTCAGAAGTAGTCGGAGGTGACACGATGAAAAAAGTTCTCTTGGCAAGCGCGTTCGGGCTCCTGATGGCGGTGCAAACACTTTCGGCGCAGACGGTGATTCGAGTCGCTCCACCGCCTCCCCGGCGCGACGTGGTCGTGGTCTCGCCTGGTCCGCGATATGTATGGACGCCCGGGTACTATCGCTGGCGCCACGGAGCGTATGTCTGGGTCGGCGGCCGCTACATCGTTCCGCCGCGGCCCCACGCAGTGTGGGTGCCCGGATACTGGGTGCCGCGTCACGGCGGGTATGTATGGGTTGCCGGCTATTGGCGGTAAGAACCGCCGGACTAGCAGAGGGCGCGCCGAAGGGTGCGCCTTTTCCTCCTGATTGAATCCACGCGAGTTCCCTGTAGTCCGATTTCCAGCATCCGGGGCGCGCCGGTATCATCTACTACATAGGTATCTGGCAAGTATGGGAAACACTTTTAAGACAGCATTATTGCTGACCGCTCTGACTCTGTTTCTGCTCTTCATGGGGCAGATTTTCGGGGGGCAGCGCGGCCTGGTGATGGCGTTTGGCCTGGCCATCGTCATGAACTTCGTCTCGTATTTCTGGAGTGACAAGATCGCGCTCAAGATGTATCGGGCGCAGCCGGTCACGCGGGAACAGTTGCCGCGGGCTTACGCCGTCGTCGAGCGGCTGACCGCGAAGATGGGCATTCCGATGCCCAAGATGTACGTCCTTCCGACGGAGTCGCCGAACGCGTTTGCCACAGGACGCAATCCGCAGCACGCTTCCGTCGCCGTGACCGAAGGCATTCTGAACCTGCTGAACGATGAAGAGCTGGAAGGCGTGCTGGCGCACGAACTCGGACATGTGCGCAACCGCGACATTCTCATCAGCTCGGTGGCGGCCACTCTGGCCGGCGCGATTACGCTGCTGGCGCGAATGGGTTATTGGGCTTCGCTCTTCGGAGGCATGGGCGGCGACCGTGACGACCGCGACCGTGGCGGCGGCCTTGTCGCGCTGCTGATGCTGATCCTGGCTCCGATCGCGGCGACGCTGATCCAACTGGCCGTCTCGCGCTCACGCGAGTACCAGGCCGACGCCACAGGCGCCGAGCTGACCGGCAACCCGTATGCGCTGGCCAGTGCTTTGCGCAAGCTGGACGCTTACTCGAAGCGCATCCCAATGCAGGCCTCGCCTTCGACGGCACACCTGTTCATCGTGGCGCCTCTGCTGGGTGGCGTTAACTTCGCAAATTTGTTCTCAACTCACCCGCCGATCGCCAAGAGGATCGAGCGGCTGACGGGACGTCCGGCAGAACTGGACTATTAGCCCATTTTGAGTTCGAGTCGGCGGAGGTTGAGCCCTCCGCCATTTTCGTGGCCGTCCCACTCGCGCGTAGAGGAAAGAACCCCTCTCAATGTTGCAAATAATTGCACATCTCTCATTTCACTACTTCCGTATGTAGCTGCTGCATAAGTAGTTAGCGTACTTTTCTTTGGTAAAACGCGTGCAACTATAACTTTCGGATATCCAGTCGACCCTCGGAGGCCACTTCCTTCCATGAAAAAGTTTGTCCGAATCTCGCTCGCCGTAACCGTGCTTGCCTTGTGCACAGGAGTGTTGGCGTACGCCGACAACAATAACCTGGTGAACAATGGCAGCTTCGAATCTGGTGACTTTTCGGGCTGGACCGTGAGCGGCGATCCGACATTCACCGGCGTGTGTGACGTTTCCACCTGTCCGGGAGGCTTCGCCCCGATTGACGGCAACTACGCCGGCTATTTCGGTCCCGTCGGCGACACTGCGACCATCTCGCAGATGATCACGACGACGCCTGGCGATACTTATTCCCTGTCGTTCTACCTGGCCAATCCTACGGGTGGCACGCCGAACTACTTCGCCGTGACCTTCGGCAATTCGACTTTCAGCTTCACTAATTTTGGCGTGGCCTTCAGCTGGCAGCAATTCACCATGACCACGGTCGCCACCGGCACCGAGACGCCGCTGTCGTTCACCTTCCAGAACGATCCCGGCTACTGGTTCCTCGACAATGTCCAGGTACAGCAGCAGGGCGGCGGGACGGTTCCTGAGCCCGGCACGCTCGCTCTGTTCGGTAGCGGAGCGCTGGGGCTGGTTGGTGTGATTCGTCGTAAGTTCCGCGTCTAACGTCTGTAATGCGCAGGTGTGAAGCCCCTCAAATGAGGGGCTTTTTGCTGCCTGCCAAGTTTTGATTCTTCGCCTGCTGTTGTCTTCAGGTGCTCCTTCCAGTTCGCGACCATAGCAATGCCCTCTGCACCTGATCACTTTTCGATGATGCTCCGGCCTCGGCCCGACAATAACAGTCGCATATAAGCTTGCAGGCCAGTGCTAATGATGCCCACAATGTGGGATATCGCCTAAACGGCGAGGCTAGCTTGAAATTGCTGCCGAGCAAGCGAGCGTCGAGAGGCGACTCAGCATTTTCTATAGCTTAGCGAGAACCAGCCGCCGTCTCTGCTTCCCCTTGCCTATGCGCGTATAATTGTTGCGGTAGGTTCCTTTTACGTCGTTCTCGTCCACCAACTTAAAGGACTTTTGACGCTATCCCACATTGTGGGAGGAGTTTATGCCATCCTTAGCAGACAGTTCTGTGGAAATTGATCATCGCCGCCGCATCTGGTTTTTCCCCGATAAATTCTGGCAAGCCACAAAAGACATGCCTAAAGATCAGGCTGATCACCTCATGGCCGAAGTAGAGCAATTCGCTACGGCCGGCGATCTGCAGGCTCTCAGCAAATATCCTTTCGTCTTTGTGGGCGATCCTTACAAGAAGAAGAAACGTTCTACTGCCGACTGAGGCTGTCGCTACTGAGCAGCGGTCGCCGACTGTCCCCCATCGTGGGCTCGCGAGGGGCGAGCGATGGTTTTCGCCGGAAGAGCGCGGATCATCAGCGGCCGCCTGCAGATTGCCTCCAGCATGTATCGCTCCTTGGCGACGTATTGCGCCGTGGCGCTGAACTCCTGCATGCCGTGCGCCGATATCACTACGGACTCGCCCACCAGCTCTACCTCGACATCGGTGATCAAGTGATCGTGAGCTTCGTCGAAGGCATTTGCCAGCCGCAGGATTCCCATTAACGCCATCAGGTCGGAACGCCTCTTCAAGCTGACTCCCACAAACGGGGAGTCAGCCATTTCGGGCAATCCGCCGCGATGATAGCGGACCATCGCCGCCACGCACTGCATGTCTTCAGCGGACCATCCCACTGGGGGTAGTCAGCTTGCGCACGTTTTTGTACCCACGACGCTGATGGCCGCTCTCGTGCCCGTCGGAACCCGCGTGCCGGCCAATTTCGTGCAACCACGCGGCAGCTTCCAGCAGGCGGCGGTGCCCTGCGGAAATCTTCAATATCCCACATTGTCTGATACCGTCAAACAACTGCAGCGAGAGCCGGGTCACCAGCCGTGAGTGAGCGATGTCCGGATCGAGAAATGCCGCCCAGGTACGAAGCTTTTCAATCCCGGCGAGTTCCAGTTCTTCGCCGCTCGGCAAATCCGCACGCCAGACATTCCAAAGCGACTGCTTCCCCACCATCTTCTGCCGATAGAGATTCAGCCGCTCCTGACGCTCCTGGGCAATCCGCTGCTTCCAGCGAGCGCGATCCGCCGGCTGTATTTCGGCGTGAGCTTGCACAATCCCACGCAGTACGTCTAGGTCGTGCACCTCCCCCAGTGCGTCCTGCAGGTCGCGAAGGTCCTTCGACCACCTGGCATGGCGCTCGGGGAGGAAATTTTCTGTGGTATATCGAAAGCGCTTAACGCCGATGCGGAGTTGATGGTAGGCGACACTGCTGCGGTTCTTCATCGCGCGCCGATGAAGTTCGTGCGCGTCGATCCAGCGCTCCAAAGCGACGTGCTGAAAGACCAGTCCATCAAGGGGTATGCGGCCGGTGCGCCGCGCCAGATGCGCGTTCAGCGACATCCAATGCTTGCGGTCAAAGCTCGCAACGGACGTCTGGGCGGCAGTCTTCAGGTCCGCTTCTTTCCGCAGCAACTCGGCGTTCAGGCTCTCGGCGACGGGATCGCCCGGCTCCGCAAGTTTCGCCACCCACTCCAGCATGACTTGGGTGTCGCGAAGGTCACCCAGGCTGGCGAACAAAGGCTTGCCCAGGCGCTTCATCTCCTTCCAGGCCGGGTCGGGATCGACGGACAGGAATCCATCGGCCATCGAGCGACAGCGCCGGATGGCGACGCGAAGGTCGTGCACGGGATCGGCGGCAAAGCCTTCACTGGCCTTGTCGCACTCTTCCAAAACACGGCTCGCCCAATAAGCGAGGCCAGCCTTTTTCTCTTGAGGTTGCGTACCTGGGAGCATGAAAGAAACCTGTTGCTGTTATACAGGGAGACGAAGCTCAGAGCACGTCAGAATTGCCACAAAGCTACGTGCCGTGCGGTCACAGGTAGGCACGCTCGGCGCTGCGGATATTGCAATAGCGCTCGAAGACTTTGTGGTCGCTCTCGAGGCCGAGAACCGATCGCAAGCTGCTTCCGCGGAAAGTGTGCGCCAGCATCTTCCACCAGTTGCGAAAAACAAATCCTGGATCGTGAGCGACAACGGCGGGAATGTGACGCGTCTTCATCCATCGCTCGGCGCGCCAGCGCTCGAATTCGATCTCGCGGGGTTGCAGGTGCTCGGTAGCTACGATGGCGGTCGTGCCATCGTATTCCTCCATGCGATCGATCTTGATGAGATTGCGTGCGCGGAAGTCTTTCGTCATCGGCGTCCCGGGATACGGCGTTGGGTGCTGAATATAGGGCCAATCGACGTAGCGGCGCGCGAACTCCAAGTTGGCCTGGATCGAGTCGAGGGTATCGTCGGGATTGCCGACAATCAACCCGCCGACGACGTACATTTTGTTCCGGTGCAGGTGCTCGATGGCCCGGATCGTGGCGTTTCCGGTCTTGCGGCCGGCCTCGCGAAACTCGTTCTTCGCCGAGGCTTTCAGGAAGACCAAGTCGTCTTCAAGAATGTTCTCGATGCCAAGGAATACGTAGCGGAATCCCGCTTTGCGCATCAGCGGAGCCAGGGTCTCACCATGCATTGCAATGGGCGAGGTCATCGCCTGAACCGTGTAGACGATGTCGTTCAAGCCGGCGTCGATGATGGCCTGGCACAGCGCCTCGAAGCGCTTGATATTGAGGCTGATGTTGTCGTCGACGATGAAAATCGCGCGGGTGCCTCGGTCGTAAGCATCGCGAATGTCAGCCAGCACACGATCGAAGGTGTAGGTATGGAAGTTGCGTCCACGCATTTCGATAATCGAACAGAAGCCGCAATCGAAAGTGCAGCCACGCGAGGTTTCCACGACATCGACCTGCCGGCCCATCATCGTGTAACCGTTGAGGACGCGGGCATCGCGCTTCGGAAAGCGAATCTCGTCGCCGTCGAGACTATGCACCGGGCGCGACAGATTTTCCTTCCAGCCGTTCGGCGTGTGATACGTAAGGCCTAATATGCTGCTGAAGTCGCTCTCTGTCTCCAGCGAGCGCAGCAACTCGCGAAACGTGAGTTCGCCTTCCCCGCGCACGATGAAGTCGATGCCATCGCCGGCGCCCATGTACTCGTGCGGGGCAAGGCTGGGATCGTATCCTCCAACGACAATGCGAACGTCAGGCCGAAGCGAACGAATCAGGGCAACAATCTTCAGCGCGGTTTTTCGCTGAAAGGTCATCACCGACAAGCCGACGACGTCCGGTTCGTGCTCTCGCACCAGGCGCTCCACTGTCTCACGCACTTTATTCTGTACGAGGATCAGGTCGGCGACCGCGACGTGGTGATGAGGATCGATATTGCCCGCCAACGACGTGAGCGCACCATTCGGCATGCGGACGGCAACCGTCGGCATATGCTCGAACGAATCCGGCATGGATAACAACAGAATGTTCATTGGACGACTCACCCTTGCGGCGGCTCCCACGTGTCGCCGTTGCAGTGCTGGCATACATGCTACACCGAATCGTGGGGTTCGCGGGCTGCTAAGCCGTCACGAAACCTTCGGCAGGGTCCGGCTTTCGCGGGACAGGCGCGCGACTTCGACGAAAAGATGGTGCACCTGCGGAAACTCCCGCCGAATACGGCTTTCCAGCCGGTCAATCGTCTGCTCCAGGTCATCGACACAGCTTTGCCGGCGAAACTCGATTTCGACATTGAGCAAAATATCGTCGGGTCCAAGCTGCATGGTCAGCAGGTCTCCGACCCGCTCGACTGCCTCGTCTTGCTGTAACAGTTGCTTCATGCGCTGCACGTGTTTCGAAGGAGCTGTCTCGCCGACAAGAAGTCCGCGCGATTCATTGGCGAGCACGAAGGAAACCGCCAGAATCACCAGGCCCACAGCGATGGAGCCCGCGCCGTCGTAGACAGGATTGTGCAGCCGGACGGAGAGGAAGATTGCGAGAAGCGCGATGCATTGCCCGGCAACGTCGCCGACGTCCTCGAGTATCACGGTGAAGACCGTCGGATCTTTGCTGGCACGAATGTATTCGACCAGAGTCTCGCTGCCTTTCCTGCGATTCGCTTCGCGCACGGCCACAAGAAGGCTTCCCACGCTGAACAGGGCCGAGAATCCGAGCACCAGGTAAGTCCAGAGCGGATTGCTGATTGCCTCGGGCCTGCGGATATGCGCGATTCCCTCCCAGATGGAGAGCACCGCCCCCACGGCGAACATCGAGACAGCTACGACGAACGACCAGAAGTAGAGTTCTTTGCCGTGTCCGAAGGCGTGCCCGCGATCGGCCGGGCGACGGCTGCGATGCATGCCATAGAGCAGGAGCAGACTGTTGCCGGTGTCGACGGTCGAGTGGAAGAACTCGGCCAGCATGGCCGAGCTTCCGCTGAGGATTGCCACCACCAGCTTGACGATGGTGATCGCCAGGTTCGACGCGAGACCTGCGTAAACAACTCTTTTGGAGCCATGCATGGATTGAGTTGCGCACGTGGCGCTGCTGGTTACGATTCCATAATCTGTGGCAGGGATGCCGAAGGTGGGCTGAGCGATGTTACTCGCGCGGGAAGGCCAGCAGCGTGGGCTGGCCCACCCACAGCCGATTGCTCAGCCTTACACCAATGCCGGGATTGCTGCCGCGCAGCCTGTCTACGGCTTCGTTGTATGGGCCGACGAAACGCACGCTTTGCGGCAGTCTTGCATATAGGAGTCGCATCAGCCTGACCGCTCGATTTGCCGCCTTCTGCTCGCGCATCGCGAAGGGCAGCTGGAATTGTTCGCGGAGTCGCGGCGGCAGCAACTGGATGGTGAGCGCTCGATACCAGAATGGCGGCGGCACGATGAAGCCGGTTCCAGCCTGCAGCTTCTGTGCGAAGACACGGGTGGCGGCGCTGACTCCGAGCGTGTCCGATTGCACCACGGAGTCGAAGTAGTCGCGAAACGCGCTCCAGCTTTGCGGCAGGGCCTTCGGCGGAATGCCAAAGAGGGCGGCCATGCGAAGGCTCTCGACAACATACTGTTCCCTTTCGGCTTGGCTTAGCGGAGGCAGGAGGAGTTCATAGGCGACCAGCGCACTGTCGACCAGCGTGGCATAGACCCAAGTCAGTGCGGCGAGTTGGTTCGCTTCGTAGACAGTTCCTTGCGGGAAGCGCCCGGCTGAGTCCGGTAAAGTACCACGAATCTGTTGATGAAGCCTGTGCAATTGGCGCGCAGCCGTAAAGGCCTGATCGGCGGAGCCGAACATCATGGTGAAGATGACGCGGAAAGTGTGATGGAAGCGGCTGACGGGATCGTTGAGCGTGCGCGAATGCTCGGCAATGGCTGCCGCAACCCAGGGATGGGCCAACTGCAAAAGCGCGGCGCGTCCTGCGCCAAGGAACAGTGCTGCCTCGCGATTGACTTTCCAGCTGATCGACTCCGGGCCGAAGATGCAATCGCCTGCGGTGCCCAGAGATCCGCGAAGATCCGCCAGTGAAGCCTCGAGTTCGGTTGCCGTAACCGTACGGTCTGCCACACCTCCATCCTAATCGCGCTCGGCCGGATTACAGCGAAGCCGTACCAGGAAAACCAGCCAAGTGCACGGGAGGTTTGGCTGGAAGGAGCCGGACCGCAACTCGGGAGTCTCATTTCAAGCCACTGGTCTGCGTGGGGAGCCCTGTCGTCCCCGAGGGACCAGACGCATCTCTCCCCCTTACCCAGCATTCCGCTGCGCGCCATGGGCTGTGATGACACGCGCCCGCGGCGGCTCTGGTCTTTCCAGGCCTTACTCCGCAAGCGGTCCCATTACCTGGTTCTCACGCAGGCCCTTTAGGGCTAAAGGCGCCTAAACTTTCGGTTCTGTCATTGCCAAATTTTGCTGATGTCCCCGGCCGGCCCAACGTGATACTTTCCTTCTGTTGCCAAGTTTCGCAACTACGAAACGAACTGCCACCAGAATCTGGACACCACAGGGTTAGGGGCAAACCAGGAACCTGCCTTAACTGCTCCAGGGGCGCGCCATGAAAAAGAAAATCCTCACCAACGGCGAGTACCAGCGCCAGGCATTGATCTTCAAAGCACTGTCCAACCCCACCCGGGTTCACCTGCTCGAGCTGCTGTGCAAGCGAGAACGCTGGGCTTGGGAACTTCAGGAGGGCCTGGGCATCTCCAAGGCCAACCTCTCGCAGCATCTGTCGATCCTGCGCGCTGCCGGCGTGGTGGCCACACAGCGCGAAGGCAAACAGCTTTACTGCGGCATCGCGCTGCCCGAGGTCCGACTTGCCACGACGACGTTGCGGAACATGACCAAAGCTGTGTCGCGGGCGAGCCGCCGAGCCTGAGTTGGCGCAAAAAAAACCGGCCGCCTTCGCGACCGGTTCACGGACTAAAGTCCGCTAGTCGAATTGTGTTTGGGCCTGGACGCGAACCCGAATGCTCGCTCTACCGGACGGACGCAGGTTTTTAAACCCTAACCTCTATCCCCTGTTGTTAGTCGCCGTAAACTTCTTCCTTCTCTTCCACGGCAGGCGCCGGCTTGATGCCGCCGATCTCGCCCAGGGCCACGAATCCGCCATCCTTCGGAGCAGGCTTCTCGCCCAGGACGTGCTCCTTGTAGAGCGCCATCATGCGCGCCTTCTCGGCATCGGCCTTGATCTTCTCGTCACGCGCCTTGAACTTCTCCTGGCGGGCGTTCTTGGCGATGCCCAGCTTGTCGAGGGTGTCGTTGGCCTTGGCCTGTACGTGCTCGTCAACCAGGTTGAGGGTGTGCGACGTGGTTTCGAGGCCAACCTTCTTACCGCCGGCGAAGATCTCGTGACGTCCGTGCTCTTCGTACCACTTGGTCAGAGTCGCCGTCATGTGCATCTTCTCGACTATGTTGCGCCAGCCCACGCCGGTGTTATACGCGCAGAAGCTGATCTCGCCTTCCTGCGTGGCGTACGGGATGATGCACTGCTCGGTGCGGCGGAAGTCGTAATTGAACAGGTCCTGGAACCACATACCCGCGACGAACAGGAAGTTCCAGCGATCGCGACGACGCTTCTCGATATCGGTTTCAGTGCGGTCGCCGCTGACCTTGCCATAGTCCTTGCCGGTCGCGCCGAAGGTCTTGTCGAACTTCTTCAGCAGATCGGTGAACTTGAAGTGCGTCGGCGACTTGAAGGGGTCGTAGTTCTTCAGCAGCGCCAGGGTCATGCCGGCAATCGACATCCACTTGCCACGGGCTGCGTCGTTTACCTTCGCAATGTCCTTCGCGATGTTGTCGCCGTTCAGGAAGGCCGTGACCGGCACAGCTTCCTTGGTTTCCTTGTCGATCATGACGGCCATGCCCACGCCGCAGTTCGGGTGGCAGCCGCAGCTCAGTGATCCCCAGTCCTTGTCAGGCCCGTGTACCAGGTCGGCCCAGTCGGAGAAGGTGCTCATGAACGAGATCGGGAACCAGTCACGAGTGGGCTCGCCCAGGCCGGTCTGCTTCTTCACGTCATGCGCCAGGTGCGACAGCGTGTAGCGCTGCGCGGCCCGGCGTTCGTCGGTGATCTCCTCGTCGCGGCCGGTGAATGAAACCGGCTGGAACGACAGGAACGAAATGCGCTTCGGGTTGTCGAGCGCGAACTGGATGATGCGGCCGACCTGCTCGTTGTTCAGATCGTTGACGATGGTCACCACCGGAACGATTTCCACGCCAGCCTTGTGCAGGTTCTCGATGGCCTGGATCTTCACATCGAACAGGTTGCCGACCAGGCGATGCGAGTTGGCAGCGTTGCCGATACCGTCGAACTGCAGGTAGGCGTAACGCAGACCCGCTTCGGCAGCCTGCTTGGCAAATTCGAAGCTCTTGGCAAACTCAATGCCGTTGGTCGCTGCCTGCACGCTGTTGTAGCCGACCTTGCGCGCGTAAGCGACGGCGTCAAGGAAGTACGGCGACAGCGTGGGCTCGCCACCGGAGAACTGCACCGACATCTGGCGGCGCGGCTTGATGGTGATGGCGTTGTCGAGCATCGTCTTGATCTCGTCCCAGGTGAGCTCGTGGACGAAGCCAACCTGGTTGGCGTCCATGAAGCAGGGATCGCACATCATGTTGCAGCGGTTGGTGAGGTCGATGGTCAGCACCGATCCGCGGCCGTGCAGCACCGTGCTGGAGCCGTGATGATGCAGCTTCTCATCGTTGTGGGCGCGGATGTCGCGGCCCGGGAAGACCTCTTCCAAATGCTTGAAGAACGCGGTGTCCATGGCCATCACGTCTTCGAAGTGGCCATGTGTGGGGCAATCTTTCACCATCAGGATTTTGCCGTCGCGCTCGATGATGGTGGCCTTGATCTCGCCGGCCTTCTCGTTCATCAGCACTTCGACCGGCAGCTTGCCGTCGATGATCTGCTGGCGAATTTCGGGCACGCACTTGGGGCAGAGCGAGTCGGTGGCGCGCGGCCAGCCGAGCGGGGGCTTGGACTTCTGATACGACTTCAGCAGCGGCTTATCGGACCACTTGGGCGTAAACGAAGGATTGGGATTGATGCTGTTGAACTTGTCGAAGACGGCCCATGCGCCCTTCGCGGCTACGGTTACGGCCTTTTCAACATACTTTACTGGTTTGTGCATTTACGCCTCTTTGTGAATTTGGATGTCAGGTGGCCCACCCCACGTGGGCCCAGGCTCCAGACTCATGTCCATCTTTAAGGTAATAACCCGAACCCGAAAGCGCCAAGTGTGTTGGGTTGAACGGGATGAATTAGCCCCTCAGCGGGCCTATCTCACATTGAATGGTGACCCCTGTCACAGGGCTATGTTATTGAAACGGAACGAGCTGAGTACTATCTGGGTTCATGGACGGATTAGGTCTTGCCGCCACTTCTGCCCCGTCTCATTCCATCTTCCACTTGTAGGCTCCGGCCTGCGGCAAACCGATGTGCGCCAGCACGCGATTGACGAACTCGCGCGCAATCTCGTCGGTCGATTGCGGCTGGAAGTAGAACGCCGGAATGATCGGGTAAATCGTTGCACCGGCCTCAGCAGCCAGCGTCATGTTGCGCAGGTGAATGCGGTTGAAGGGCGTCTCGCGCACGCAGAGTATCAACGGGCGGCGCTCCTTCAGGCAGACATCGGCAGCGCGCTCGATGAGCTTGTTCGCCATGCCGTTAGCGATTCGCGCCAGCGTGCCCATGCTGCACGGCAGGACGATCATGGCCTCGGTTACATACGAGCCGCTGGCGACGTTGGCGCCGATGTCGTCATTGTTCTGCTGCTGAATCTTTGTCGCCGGGCGCCCCAGCAGCTTGCTCAGGACTTCATTGCGGCCGGAGATCCCGAGTTCCTCGGCCATCACCCGCAGTCCGCTGTCGGAGACGATCAGGTTGATGGTTCCAACGCGCTCGTCCCGCTCCAAGGCATCCAGTAAGTGCCTGGGAAATATGGAACCGCTGGCGCCGGTCACGGCTACGGTCAGAGTACGAGGCGTCACAAAGGTTGGAGTCGTCATCTAAGGTTCATGTCGCCGGTGTTTTCGCGGCGAGAGCTGAATAAACCGCTTGGCTGTCAACTCTTAGCTTTTAGCAGGCGCACTCACCGAGCAGACATGCTCACTTGCTAAACGCTAACGGCTAATAGCTAAGAGCCGCCGTTCTCAATGGCAACCTCAACCACCACGCTTCGGTTCCGGCGCAGTGCCGCTCAACTCGACGCCCTGGCGAAAGTCGAACGCGAAATCCGCGCCTCCGACCGGAACAGCGATCGTAAGTACTTAAGGGAGTTCAGCGAAGCGTATCCATCGTACCACTCGGTTCTGACCTCCTCGCAACTGGAGCAGGCCCTGACATCGGCCGACATTCTGCTGGTCGGCGACTATCACGCGCTGGCGAACTGCCAACGCTATTGTGCACGGCTGGTGGCGGAGAGGGCGTCGCGGCGACAGCGTCCGGTGGTCCTGGCCGTCGAGGCGGTGTTTGCGCGCGACCAGCACATCCTGGATGAATGGATGCGCGACGAGATTGACGAACGAGAGTTGCGCGAACGCATCCGCTATGACCTCGACTGGCAATATGACTGGACACCGTTCTACGAGTTGCTGCAAAGTGCCCGGGCGTACGGAGCGCCGGTTTATGGGTTGGATTGCATGCCGCGCGGCGACATGCGCAAGATCGCCGTGCGCGACCGCCACGCCGCGCAGAAAATCTCGGAGATCCGGGCAAAGCATCCGGAAGCGCAGGTCATCGCGCTATTTGGCGAGTCGCACATGGCGCCGGCGCACTTGCCTGCTGAACTCGCTTCCCTTCTGCCGCGCGATCGAGTGCTGACCGTCTTGCAAAATCTCGACGGCCTATATTGGAAGGCCGCGGGCGAGCGCAAGGCTCAGGTCCACGCGGTGCGCGTGTCGGACCAGGCCATCTGCGTCTTCAACGCCACGCCCCTGGAGAAATACGAGAGCTATCGGCTGTATCTTGAGCGCTGGCGATGCGAGCGCATTCAGCCTGACGATCTTGCGCCGGTGTTCTACAACCTGATCGAGGCGCTGCTGCGATTCCTGGGCATCGACAAATACAAGGCGGGACGCAACGCTGCGGCCATCGTCGACTGTCTGCCTGAGGTGCGTTCGCGCCGCAGCGAAGACGGCTTCCGCAAGCTGCTCCTCCGAAAAGGTGCAACGCTGCGTGAGATGGAATCCACGCTGGAGGAAGTGCGCCGGCACGGCTGCTGCTACGTTCCCCGGCTGAATACCATCTTCGCGATACGCCTTAACATGCAGCGTGATGCGGAAGTGGCGGCGCAGTTCGTGCAACTGGCATGTCGCGAACGCCGCGGGATGTCTGCGCAACATTCTCCTGAGAAGCCCGGGGCCGACCGCTTCTATTCCGCGGCGCTGGATCATGCACTGATTTATCTCGGATCGCGCGTGCTGTATCCGTCTCGCCCGCCGGTGCGCGAAGCCGATTACTATGCGTTGTACTCGCATCCGCGCGAGGTGGTGGGCTATTGCAGTCTTTACAGCTATCGCGAATACCTGGAGATGATCGACTTCCTGCTGCTGCACAAAGACTATGAGCTGCGTCGCGCGCAGTATGGCCGGCCCCCGCGGCTGGTCGAAACTGCGCTGCAATACAGCGGAACGCGCTTCGACTACGTCACACGTGAACTCGGACTGATGCTGGGAACGGAATTGTATGATGCTTATGTCGGCGGCCGGGTGAGCAAGCAGGGGTTGCGGGCATTGTTCTTGCGTTCGCGAAAAGCGGGTGAGGTGGAGAATCAGTATTTCCGGTTAGTGCAGCGGATCGCCAGGCCGCGGAGATTGATGGCGGCGTAATTCCGACAGCATCAGACAAGCACGAATTCCGGTAGGGCCGGCCTTCAGGACAGCGCCATCTCGGCCGGCTTTCGCCGATGACAGCTTCTAGACCACGGACCGAATGAATCCTAAATCCCTCAAGCAACTTTTCGACGATGTCCGACGCGGTAAGGTCTCTTCCGACGACGCGGTGCAGAAGCTGCGGCACATGCCGTTCGAGGACCTCGGCTTCGCCAATATCGATCATCACCGCACGCTGCGCGTCGGCATGCCCGAGGTGATCTTCGGACCTGGCAAGGATCCATCGCATCTCGCGGAGATCTTCAGTCGGCTGGCCAAGCGTGGCGAACAACGTGCTCGCCACACGCGTCTCGCCCGAACAGGTAAAGGCAGTTAAGCGCAAAGTCCGCAAGGTAGAAGTGCATGAGTTGGCGCGGGCGCTAACGTTGACTCGCGATAGGTCAGTTCACGGCAAGGGCAAGATTGTCGTCGTATCCGCCGGCACCAGCGACATTCCCGTCGCGGAGGAAGCAGTGGTCACGGCGCAGGTGATGGGCAACGACGTCCAGCATGTTTACGACGTCGGCGTGGCCGGCATTCATCGTCTGCTGGCCCGCCGCGATGTGTTGACCGAGGCACGCGTAATTGTTGTGTGCGCCGGGATGGAAGGCGCGCTGCCCAGCGTCGTCGGAGGTTTGGTGGGAGTGCCGGTGATTGCCGTGCCGACGAGTGTAGGCTATGGCGCGTCGTATCAGGGGATCGCGGCGTTGTTGGGGATGTTGAATTCCTGCGCGTCAAACGTGACGGTGGTGAACATCGACAATGGTTTCGGCGCAGGGTATGTGGCGTCGATTATTAATCGGCTGAAGTAACGCCTTTGTAGCCAACCCCCGGGATGATCACTCGAGCGTTGATTACCTTAGCGAGGATTTTTCCACCGCAGGCGAACCGCAGATCCCTCGACTCCGCTTCGCTCCGCTCGGGATGACAATTCTAAAAGGGAGCAAAGGTTGCTGCTGCCTGAAGTGAGGAACAGCCGCAGCTTCGCACCTGAAACACAAAAGCGGCAGGATTCTTCATCCCGCCGCCTTGAGCTAGTCGCTATGCTACGCACAGCTTCTTTACAACAACGCCTCATTCCAGTTCTGCAGGAACTTCTTCACCTCATCCATGAACTGGTCGGCCACCGCGCCATCGATAACGCGGTGATCGTAGCCGATGCTCAGGTGCATCATCGAGCGGATGGCGATGGTGTCATTGCCTTCCTTGTCAGTCAAGACGACGGGCTTCTTTTTGATTCCGCCGACACCCAAGATCGCCAACTGCGGCTGATTGATGATCGGCAAGCCAAACTCGGCGCCGAAGATGCCCGGGTTGGTGATGGTGAACGTGCCGCCCTGAACCTCATCCGGCTTCAGCTTCTTGGTGCGGGCGCGCTCTCCCAGATCGCTGATGGCGCGCTGCAATCCAACGAAGCTGCGCTCCTCGGCGTTCTTTACGACCGGCACAATCAATCCCCAATCCAGCGCCACGGCGATGCCAAGGTTGATGGTCGGATGATAGTGGATGTTGTCGCCTTCGACCGACGAGTTGATGATGGGCCACTTGCGGATGGCATGAATGACGGCGCGAGCGAAGAACGGCGTATAGGTAAGCTTGTTGCCGGTCGCCTGCTCGAACTTGCCCTTCATGCTTTCGCGCAGTTTGACAATCCGGGTGACGTCAACTTCGAAGATGCCATGCACGTGGGCGCTGGTGCGCTTCGACATGATCATGTGCTCGGCAATCTTCTTGCGCATGGTCGTCATCGGCACGACTTCACCTGGCGTGACACCGCCGACCGCCTGCAACGGCGCGGTCACGGCCGGCATGCTGGGCGCAGCTGCCACGGGAGCAGGCTGCGCAGCTGGTGGCGCATACGACGGTTGCGACGGCGCTGTCGTCGGAGCCCCCGCTCCGTGCTTGGCGACAAACGACTCGATGTCTTCCTTGGTGATGCGGCCGCCAAGTCCGGTACCCGGAACCTGCGTCAGGTCGACATTGTTCTCTTTGGCAATGCGGCGAACCAGCGGACTGGAGCGCACACGATCCTGGTCTCCACCCTCGGAGATCTCCTGCACGCTTCCCTGCTGCTGGCGCTGCAAACCTTCCTTCTCATCCTTGGACAAATCTGCGGGGATGTTCTGAGCCGCCTTCGGAGCTTCCGCCTTTGGTGCTGCGGGTTGCGCAGGAGCGCTGGATCCATCGCCGGCGGGCTTTGCCGCCTGCGCGGCGGGCGCTGACGCTTTAGCGGCTGCGCCTTCTTCGGCAATCGTGCCGACTACGGTATTCACTTGTACGGTGGTTCCGGCCTGAACTTTAATGTCCTGCAGAGTGCCGGACGCAGGCGCTGGGAATTTCGGCGTCTACCTTGTCGGTCGAGATTTCAAACAGCGGTTCGTCGCGCTGGACTTTCTCACCGGGCTGTTTCAGCCATTTAGTAATGGTTCCTTCGAAAATCGATTCCCCCATCTGGGGCATGATGACATCTGTCGGCATAGTTTCCTTCCGCGGGATTTCTAACTCGAACTGAGCGCTGCAGCAAACCTTAAATTATATCGCGGATTGGCGCGTGCCTTCGCCGGCGCTCCTTGGCGACAGCACGCGCCCCCGCAACATTAGTCGAATACAATCACTGCGCGTCCACGCAGCGTGCCTTTCTCCATGGACTCCAGCGCCTTCGGTGCGTCTTCCAGCGCAATTTTTGTGATACGCGGGACGACCCGATGCTGCGCCGAAAAATGCAGCGTGTCGCGAAGATCGTGCCGGCTGCCGCGAAGGCGAGCCCACCAGTTTGCGGCGTTGGAAAATAAGATCCGCAGGCATGGTCGTGATGCTCCCGGCGCCGACGCCCAGCAGAACCAGAGTGCCATCCGGACCCAAGCCCGGAAAGGCTTCCGTGGCAGCATCCACGCTCGGCGCGGTCTGCAGAATGATGTCGGGACCGCCATCCCACTCCCGCAACGCTGCTGCCGACTTCTTTCCCTGCGTGTTGATGAAGTGTTCGGCGCCAAGTTCCCGCGCCTCTGCTTCCTTGTCGGCAGTATTCGAGATCACGGCGACGCGCCCGCCCATCGCCTTTACATACAGCACTCCCAGATGGCCCAACCCGCCCAGGCCGACGACTCCAACCTTCTGCCCTGGCTTGAATCCTGCAACGCGCAGCCCGTTGAAGACCGTCAGGCCCGCGCACATCAAGGGCCCAGCTTCCGCGAAATCCAGGCTGTCAGGGATTGGAGCGACGAAGGCAGCTTTGGCCAGCATGTATTCTGCGTAACCGCCATTCCGGTTCACGCCGGTGACTGTCATATTCGGGCAAAGGATCTCGTCACCGCGGACGCAGTAGTCACAGGTGCCATCGGCATCGAAGAGCCACGGCATGCCAACGCGGTCGCCAACCTTCGGCCACGTGACGCCCGGACCAACTTTGTCGACCACTCCGGCCACTTCGTGTCCCGGAATCATGGGATAAGTGCCGAAGGGAAAGATACCGCTAAGAGTTCCCATGTCACTATGGCAAACTCCACAGGCGTGAACGCGTATCAAAACCTCTCCGGCTTGGGGCTGGGGAACAGGGCGCTCTTCGATGACAAAATCGTTCGGCTTTCTGACGACATAGGCTTTCATGAGATTTTCTCCGCGCAGAAGTGGTGATCAACAGCAGGAACAACAAACGAACATCCATCTGATGAACTAGCAAACAGAAACGATACATTTCAGGTTGGCTAGAAATAGCGGGACCGGTCGTCCGCCTCGACAATGCAGTTGTATCGGAATCGGCAACTGACGGAACCTGTCCGGCCGCAGGAAAATAAACCTAAGGCGCGGAGTTCCTGTATCTTAGTACCTGCTGGCGGCAACCCGATGTTGGACCCCATCCAGATCTTTTGTGTTGCGGTATTCGTGCTTGCCTGCGCGGTGATGTTCTACGCGCTCTTCGGCTATCCCTTGCTTCTGGATTGGCTCGCCCGGCGTTCGAATAACCCCGTACAGAAAGACGACAAACTTCGCACCGTCTCCTTCGTCATCGCTGTCTACAATGGCGAGAAGTTTCTCGAGCGTAAACTGAACACGATCTTTGCGCAGAATTATCCGCGCGAATTGATCGAGATCCTCGTCATCTCAGACGGCTCCACCGATCGCACCGACGACATCGCCCGCAGCTTCGCCGATCAGGGCGTAAAGTTCCTGCGCGTGCCGCGTGGTGGCAAGGCGGCAGCGCTGAACGCCGGCGTGCCGCTGGTCTCCGGCGAGATCCTGGTGCTCAACGACGTGCGGCAGACGCTCGACCCCAACTGCCTGCGCAACGTCATTGCCTGCTTCGGCGATTCCCAGGTTGGCGCCGTCAGTCCCGAGACCATCATCGTGCAGGGCGAGACGCACGAGGAGACCACGACCAGCCTCTACTGGCGATACGAGCTGTGGATCCGGCAGCGGCTCACGAAGATCGATTCAACCTTTGGTTACAGCGGAGCTTTCGCGGCAATTCGCCGCTCCCTGTGGACGCCGCTTCCACCCGGCACGCTGCTCGACGATGTGTACGAGCCGCTGGTGGCGTTCTTCAAGGGCTATCGCATCCTGATGGAACCGACTGCCACAATGTATGACTTCCCTACTGTGCTGCAGTCCGAGTTCAAGCGGAAGGTGCGCTTGCAGGCCGGCCTGTACCAGATGCTCAAGATCATGCCCGAGCTGCTGAGCTCGCGGAATCGCATGCGGCTGCACTTTGTCTCCGCGAAGTACGGACGCATCGTCATTCCTTACTGCATGATCGCGATCGCACTGGCTACTGTGGGACTTCCACCTTACTGGCGCGCAGCCGCTGCATTGGGACAGGCTGTGTTCTACGCGCTGGCATTGCTCGATGTCGTGGTGCCTGACGGCACGACGCTCAAAAGACTGACTTCGCCCATTCGGACATTTGTCGTGCTTGATGGCAGCGTCGTTGGCTGCCGTGAGAGTCTTCTTCGTGCAACCCACGAGCCTGTGGAAAGAGGCGACCTATCGTCCTTCGATCGCCGAGCAGGCGCCGGCAAATGGACCCAAGGTGCAGACTGGCAGCAACCTCTAGCGCGCCTTCGACGTTTTGCGGTGCTTCCCGCCGCTGCTTTCCTTCTTCTCTTTCTCGTCAGCGATGCGGTTCGACAGCAGGGTCTTGGCTTTCTGAAGCTCTGCCTTGCGTGTCGAACTCAGGTTGTGACCGGCGCGATTGATGTAGAAGGTCAGCATTTGCATTCCGGAACCCGGCCCTTTCGGCGAGACCTTTTTCGAGGCCAGAGTACGGGCAATCACGGCAGCGCTTTTGTTGAACAGATCTTTCGGGGGATGGGTTGAGTCGGTGGTAACCGACGCGGACCATCGATGGGGGCTTGAGCGTTTCTTCTTCTGAGCTGGCATGCGACCTCGCTCTGTTCCTCTCGTGAGATGCGACGAGAGAGGCGCCTGTCGCCGCTATGCACGGCTCAAAGAGAAAGTTACTTCGCGAGAGTTGAACACAACTCTTACTTCTGCCAGCGATCCACCAGTTCCCACCACAGCAGCTTCTGCCACTCGGTCACATAGGTCTTGGCCCATTCGCGGTTCTTCCACCACGGCGTGCCAAACAGGAAATCTGCCTTCGCCGCAGCGGCGGTCCACTGATACTGCGGCAACTCAGTGCGAAAGATGGAGAGAGCGCGGCGGGTATGGTAGTCGTCGGTGGCGATGATGACCGAGTGCGGCGGAGGCTGCATCGTCTGAAGGCAGCCATCGACCTGCTGGGCTTCGACCTTCGTCGAGTCGCCGTTTACCGGGCACACCGAAACCTGCGACAGACTTACTCCCGCAGTGTGGGATACATACTCATTCGCCAGGTCCACGTTCGGGTGCCCGTAGGTGATACCGGTAGTCGCGTCGACGAACATGTGGCGCGCGTATCCGGCACGGAGCATTTCCATGCCGCGCCAGTAGCGCTGTTCAGCGGAATCGCCGCCCAGGACAATGACGGCGTCGGATTTCTCCGGATTGTTGACGATGAGAAATTTGCCGGGCTGCAGGAAAATGAACGCAAACACAGCGAGCACGACAACCAGCAGGATGACGAACAGTTTCACCATGAAAGCAAAGCCTTGGGAAGCACCACTAAGCTAGCACAGTGACGTCACTGCCGCGGCGGCAGCGGATCCGGATATCCCACGACCACCACTTTGCCGTCAGGCTCGCGCTCCAGGATTGGCGCATATTCCCCGATCAGCTTGCGTTTCCACCACGCGCCGGTGGCCCGCTTCTCCGCCAGGCTGGTGAACCAGTATTGCCAGATGACCGCGCGCACCTGTTTCGGCGGCGAATTCGGAAACGGATTGCCCGCGAAGAGTGCCAGCACGTCCGGTGCGCCGGCCAGAAGACGTTCCTCCGTGCTGGGCACGATGAGGTTTTCGCGCCAGGAGCCTAGCGAAGCGAACCAAAGGTTCCAGTCGAAACGTGGCTGGTAAGGCGCGTAGATGCGAGGTTTTTCGTCGATGTTCTGCGGCTTGTAGCGGAACGGATATGTTTCCCAGTGCTCGCCATCGTTCGAGCCCTGGAACTCGATCTCGTAGCGGCCGCGCGTCATTACTGCAAATAGTCCGTAGCGATTCGCAATACGAAATGGCTCCAGCGCCGATATCGGCGATGCCGGCAAGGGCAGATGCCGGAAAAACATCCACGCGAGTTCGACGGTAGTGACATAGAAGATCCACAACAGCATCACGCTGGTGAGCGCCAGCTTCAGAGCCTTGACCGGATTCGGGCGCTGGCGTGGAGTGGAGGATCCAGGGGCCAACGCCGCTGGATGCAACGCACTCTGATCGGCTTCGTCCGGCCGGGGATCTCGCGTCGTATATCCGGAGACAACTTTCTTGCCAAAACGCTTTGCCCAGCGGAGCAGCACCGGGGCGAAGAAGCGATCGTCCAGCAGCAATACTCCCAGCAACAGCACAAGATAGTTCAGGAAGGTGTAGTTGGCGGTGAGAATGACGGGGATCTGCCAGACGGTGACGATGAAAAAGCAAATAATGCGCCAGCGCCGCGGCAGAAACAGCATGAACACCAGTCCAAGTTCCAGCACCAGCGTTGCGCCCGTAGCGAACGCGTGGAACCAGTGCGGGAGATGCTGCACATACCAGCCTATCCACGTCGGCAGCGGGCCGTTCTGGTAGTACTCGTCCATGGCAGTGAAGTTGCGCCATTCCGGATCGCCGCTCGCCAGCTTCACCACACCGGACTCGAAGTAGATACGGAACCACTCCCATTGCAGAAGGAAAAGGCTGGCGCGCGAGGGTGGACTGCTGCGCCCTAATCCCGGGAGAAATCCGGCGGGTGCGAAGAACAGCGAGAGAAAGCCGGCCTCCAGCAACATGCCGTCAGATTGATAGCCGGAGAAATCCTGCGCCGCGGCGACAAACGACAGAAAACAGACGAAGCAAATGAAGAGCGTCGCTCGCGGCCACACGTTCACCACCACCAGCGCAGAGGCAACTATCCCGATCCAGCAGATGGCCATGAGCATGTGGTTGCTGCTCGACAACCAGAGCAGTGTCGGCGAAAACCAATAGCGTGAACCCGGGAACTGGCGGGCGACGGCCTCCAGGTATTCGCGGGCGGGAAGAATGCCGTCAGGGCCGATTAATCCGCGAATCTGAAAAATGAGTGCGTAGAAGGCGGAGAAGTAGATGAGGCCGAGGCAGCGCAGAAAAATCCAGCGCGGTATGAGGCGGTCGGCTAGGCCGTACTCTGAATCGAACCACCGCCGGATGACGTTCGCAGGCGTCCAATTCATTCGGGCATTATAACTTTGCATCAGAGTTCGCGCGGGACGTCTCCATGTCCTCTCATGCGATGAAAAATCGATTCGCTACGCAAAATTGACACCTTCGACACTTCCCGCAGATGGCATCGTCGTAATCTTCTATCGAATGACAGCCCACAGCCGTGTAGCGGAATCTCAGTAATCACGCCGCTGACCTGAAGGAGATACGTTGAACCGCGAAGCCCGAAGTTCGGCCAGGAGAGCCGCTTTGCTGTCGGCTCTCATGATTTTTCTCTTTCCGTTTGCGGCGAATGCGGCTCAATCGATACAGGTCGTCATTGATCCGGCGCACACGACCATCAGTTGGACGCTGAGCGCGACAATGCACACTGTTCACGGCACCTTTCGACTAAAAAGCGGACAGATCTCTTTCGATCCCGTAACCGGCACAGCTAACGGCGAGTTTGTAGTTGACGCCGCCAGCGGGCAGAGCGGCAATCGCTCTCGTGACGACAAAATGAACAAAGACGTGCTCGAAACCCGGAAGTACCCGGAGATCACGTTTCTGCCTAAAAAAGTATCAGGCAAGATCCCCAATCAAGGGAGCACAACCGTGCAGATTCAGGGGACGTTCCACATTCACGGAGCCGACCACGATGTGACGCTCTCCGTTCCAGTCCACGTCACCGGCAACGAAGCCAAGGCCACTACGAGCTTCGACATTCCCTATGAGGCCTGGGGTATGAAGAATCCCGGCAATTTCCTGCTGCACGTCGATAGCAAAGTGCAAATCAGCATTGAAGCGACCGGCAGGATTGCGATGGCGGGCACCGCGCGCAACGGTCACTAGAGCAGCGCTAATTCAATCGCGCTAACTCCGTCGCGTAGAGCTGATTGTTGGGAAATTCCTTGGCCAGTCCGGCCAGCAGCACGCGAGCCGTTTGCCGATCCTTATCGCGAAGTGCGGCAACGGCCAGCAGCAAGCGCGCAAAAGGCGCCAGGTAGTGACCTTTGTCGGCGGTGATGCGCAGGCGTTGGATCCCGGCATCTTTGTCGGTCTGCGATCCGGTCATGCGGAGAATCCAGCGAAGGGGGGCGGGGTTGGCGCCAAGCAGATAGTTTTCGATGCCGACCGCCAGATAAGCGTCGTAGCAGGTGGGATCGATTGCCAGTAATTTCTCCGCCGTGATGCGACCGCTCTTCATGTAGCCGAGGCTGGCAAGGTTGCGCTTCTCGATCAGAGCGGTGTAATCGCTGCGCAGCCCGTCAGCCAGCACCTGGGCAAACAGAGCATTCGCGTTCTCGGGATTCCCGGCGAGAATTTTCGCAGAGGCAGCATCACCCTTCGACAGCTCATTTTCGAAGGCGGTCTTAATCGCAGGATCGGGCGCGGCCTTACTGCGCTGCTCGAACTTGGTATCGTCGATGAATAAATCCGACTCGAGAATGTGCAGGCGGTTGAACTCGGAAAACAGGTAAGCCGCTGCGTTGGAGACGTAACCCATTGGGTCATCGGGTTTCGCCTGCTGATACGTGAGAAATGTCTGATGGGCTCCTGAGAACTCGAGGTTGTACATCTGCGCGTATCCGTGATCGAGCGTCGGAGAATACGGCATGGGAACAGGCGACGCGGCAAAGCTCGACGCCGTTAGCGCGACGCAAACCGCGGCTGTCCGTAACCATTTCAACTGTTTTCTTGTCTTCACCCACTACACCTTTTTGCTGAGCACCTCAGCCAGCGGGAGGCGCAACACGATCTCGGCACCGCCGCCGACTGCTTCCTTCACTTCAGCGCTTCCGCCGTGCGCCTCAACTGCCGCGGCGACGAAGGCGAGACCTAATCCATGTCCGGTTGAGTGCTCGCCCTTAACGAAGCGATCGAAGGCCCGCTCGCGCAGCGCCGCCGGAAATCCGGGACCGTTGTCGGAGACCACTAATTCAGCCTCCCTGTTTGTTGGATGCACGCCGACCCTGATCGTGCATCCTGGCGGCAAATGTGCCACTTCATTATCCAGCAGGTTGGCGATGAGGCGGTGTAAAAGTCCTGTATCGGCTTCCACCATCGTTGTTTGCAAGTCGGTGACAACCTCATGATGGTGCTCGGACATGACCGGGTGGTACAGGTCGACTAACTGGCGCACCAAGTCCGCAAGATCGATGGTTTCCTTGCGGAGTTGCAGCGCGCCGGCATCGGCTTCGGCGACGTCCAGGCTGGTATTCAGAAGTCGAGAGAGACGATCCAGCCCATCGATTGCTTCAGCAACACGCTCCCGCCACAGACCTTGCGTCCCGTCCGACAAAGCCACTTCCAGGCTGCCTCGGATCGAGGTCACCGGACTCTTCAGGTCGTGCGCCACGGAATCGGTGAGGATGCGCATCTGGTTCACCGACGCCTGAATGCGTCCGAGCATATGGTTAAACGTTCGCGACAGCCGCGTGATCTCATCCGGATGCTGCCCTTCCGGTAGACGGCTGCTCAAGTCATCGCTGCCCATCCGGGCTACGGTATCGCTGATGCGATCGACCCGCGAGAGGGTGTGGAATGCAACAATCCACGTAATGAGGAACCCGAGAACAACCGTGACTGCCCACACCAGAACGCATCGCTCGGTAAGGCGGTCCAGCATCTGGGCGCCACTGAGGTCCGCAAATCCCAAGTACAGTTGGCCGCCGTCGCCCCCTCGCTTGTAGACGACACGAAAAGCCTTCTTCCAACCTTCCACTTGCACATTTGCGGGCACTCCGGCGGCGAGTTTCGCTCCTTTCAGCGCCGCAATAAACGGCTCGCGGGGCCCGGGTCCGACCCAGATCGGATCAATCTCGCCGGGCGTGGTCTCAAGGAAGAAAACGGATGTTGGATGGTCACCGCTCGAGTCGTCGGCTCCGACCACTTCCCGAGACGCCAGTTCGGCAACTTCTCCAACCAGACGGTCATAGAGATCGTCCCTGGTGGTGTTGCCCGAGACATCATTCAGGGTTTCGGCTTCACCGGAGAGCCATGCATCGCTGCGCTTCTGGATGTCGCGGGCGATGAGCAGATACATGATCAGGAACGCGAGCGCGCTGCCGACCGCAAACGCCGCAGTCGGCCAGATGGCGATACGCCATGCCGCCGAAGCGCCCTGCGATTTATGTCTCTTTGAGAACATACCCCACGCCACGAATCGTGTGAATCAGTGGCCGCTTACCTTCGGTGTCCACCTTGTTGCGCAAACGATAAATCTGCACGTCGACCACATTGGTGGCCGGATCGATGCGCATGCGCCAGACACGCTCTAGGATCATTGTACGGGTAACGACCCTTCCGGCATTGCGAACCATGTACTCGAGCAGCGAGAACTCTTGCGTGGTCAGTTGCAACACATCGTTGCCTCGCCGCGCCTCCCGCCGCACCAGGTCCAGTTCCAGGTCGGATACGCGTAAGCGAACGGCGTCGGGCTGCCCTGAACTGCTGCGCCGCACCAGATTGCGTAGCCGGGCAAGCAATTCAGCCAGGGCAAAGGGCTTGGTGAGATAGTCATCGCCCCCCTGCTCCAGCCCCCGGACGCGCTCGTCCACCGAGCGACGGGCCGAAAGAATCAGCACTGGCGCGCTGTGGCCCTGGGCCCGGCAACGGCCAATCAGATCGAGGCCGTCCATGTCGGGTAGCCCCAGGTCGATAATGAAGCCGTCATATACCTCTTCACCGGCAAGCGCCAGAGCCGACTTTCCATCGGACGCAATGTCGGCCTGATAACCAGCTTCGCTCAGGCCACGCTGCAAAAAATCACGGATTGCGGAATCATCTTCAACTACGAGCAGTCGCACAGCTTCCTCGGCAGTGGAATTGGCTGTACAAAAGAACACGGCTGGTGTGCAGTGTTTCGCCTGATCTCAATATCTATCGCAAGAGCGTCCGATAGCAAGCGCGTTCTCAGCAGCGCGCGAAGATGACAATCTGTTCATGCGGTAAAGAGCTAGGGAGCAACACGTCCGTTGCCCACCGGAACGGCGCCGATATCCGGGAAGCCATCTCTGGGTGACCCGGCCCTCTTGTAGATAAAGTTCTGCGGCGTAAAGCCCGAGTACACATATCTCATCGCGCCGGCCACAGTCCCCCAGGCGGGAGCAGTAATGGGATTGCCATTCCAATCGAAGCCCGCCGATTGCACGATGATCTGACCGATTCCTCGCGTGGCGGTGATGAAGTCGAACGTGTCGCCCAATGCCAGGCCAGGGATCGCGGAAGCCAGTGTCAACGTTGTGCCGCTAACTGAGGTGATCGCCGATGAGCCGCGAATGCTCTGTCCAGTACTGGCGAAGACGCGCACAACATCGGCAGTGGTGACGCCGTTTGCTGTGAAGTTGCAGGTAAAGCAAACAATGGTTGTGCCTCCCGTGCCGGCGGTGCCACGAAGCAGGCTGATTCCGGTCATCACGCTGCCGTAGGTTGGACACGAGAGCTGTGCGCCGGTGTTGGACTTGTACCAGGTGCACAATGTGCGGTTTGCATCGATGAAGAGGGGGTTGGCGTGAATATCGTGGGAGCCATTGTTGCTGTCGCCGTAGTACCAGCCGGGATGGTTCCAGTAGCTGGTGTAGACGGTCAGCCCGTCGTGACCTTGAAGCATTCCGCTGATCCCCGGGCTGGTCAGAACCAGATGAGTGGAATCGGTCACGCTGGCTACGGTTGCGTACAGTCGCGACGTGACGTCTACAAAATAGTCTCCGGGCATCACGCCGGCCGCCCCTGCCTGCCTGAAATTGCAACTGGAACATCCGATGTGTGTGGGATCAGTGACGGTAGTGATCAGCTTGTTCTGCTGGCCGCCGACCGGCGTGGAGGGGAGATTCAAATAGCTGACCACTCCCGCGAGCGCCGGGTTGGGTATCAGCACCGGCACCGGCGGCTGAGTCTCTGCTCCCGGATCTCCGCTGCCGGGCATCTGATAAAAGCCGTTGTAATCCAGAGAAAAGTTGGTCTGCCGCTGGAACGCGAGCGCGCTATGAAGGCCGTCGTCGCCGCGAACGCCGCGCCCATTTGCGTCTGCGGGTTTCACGATCAGGTTGTTGCGGAAGGCGGGACTCACCCCGTCATAGCAAGCCGTCTCACAGTAGGTCTCGCCGAAATTGTTGTAGTTCGTGTTCTGGATTACCGTGGCAACTTCGGTGCTGGAGTTGCTGATCGTCGTCATGGTGCCGCAGAAGTTCAGGCCGATGCTGTTCTGCATCGTGTACGTACCCCAGTCCTGGATCATGTCGCCGGTATCGAAGTTGTAGTAGCCGTCGCCGTCGCAGAGATAGCGCTGATACAGGTTTGGGGAGCCGCCGCTTGCAGCCGTTCCCGAGACGATCTCATGCTGGTTAGGTAAGCGTTCGACGCAGAAGCTGTCCTGAAACTGCAAGCCTGCGTTGTAATAAAAACCGTAGCAACTCGCGGATTGCAGGCCCGCGTCGAGGATGACGCCGGTGTTGCGGAATATCTGGCCCACCGCGTTCGTCGTGATGCCCTGAAGGGCGACGTTGTATCCGACAAAACCGTTGATGTCGACTCCGTCCCCGCCCATGACGCTAGCACCGGTCTGCAACCCGGGCATCGAAATGTCGGCCATGTAGCGCACGGTCGTCGAGTGACTGGACGCAGTCACGTTCATCACTGTTCTGGTGCCGCTGGACTTCGCCCCTGTCCCGTAAAAATCGAAGACGTGATCGGTCATAGCATCGACAGGGTTGGTGAAGCTGACGTTCTGGACGGTGAAGTTGCACGTCGTACAGGTGCCGAGCGTCAACCGGACGTTCCCGTCATTGTTGAACAATCCGTTCTGAAGGGATGCTGAGCTGAGAGTGAAGTTTGAAAAAGCCAGTGTGCGGGCGGCGCCGAAGTTCGTCACCTTGAAGTAGTTGAAGTTGAGACCGGCACTCAGGCCGCCGACTTCCGGAGTGGCCATGCATGCCATGCCGCCATGCAGCGAAGTATCGCAGGTCAGGATTGCGTAGAAGTTGTTGCCGTTCGAGCCGGCCGCACCCACCAGATTAAGGACCGGAACACCCGTCCCGGGATTCGCGAACGAAAGTTTGCAAAGCGCACCGGAGCCGGGAGCAATCGCCAGGGTGCCTGAGCCTGACGTGGAGTCAGCATAGACGCTCAGAGTCGCGCCGTGCTGCACATCGAGTTCGCCACTGTGGGTCAGCATCGCTCCCGCTGCCACGGTGAGAGCTCCGCCCATCTTCACCGTGCCGTCAACCGTGCAGCTGTTCGGCGCGGCCACACCTGAGGCGCAAGCGCCCGAGCAGGTGACGCTCGTGCCTGAAACGATTGTCCAGGTGTCGCCCGAATGAGGGAAACCATGCCCACCCCAGGTCGCAGCCGCGTTGAAATCACCGCTTTGTGTCGAGGTGTACGACGTTGCAAAAGCGCATCCGGAAAACAACAACAGCAGACCCAACAACGACGGCCTCATAAAAACTCCAATTGAAACGTCAGACGGGGAAAAATGTGAGTTTTCGGATTGTGTTTATGCGAGGTTCGCCGCCTCGCGATTGGGCGCGGTTGAAAGATTTCGAGCCTATCCTGGTTGACGACGCAACCTGCCGCGAATTCTCAGTTGAATAGCGCGTGTAGCCGCTGTTCCTTGGCGCAAGGGAGTTACAGCGCGAGTCTAGCACCGGAGCCCTTGGTGCTTAAGCGTAAAAGCACCGAAGTGTCCCAAGAGTATCCTGCCGGTGTCCCAATGGGGTACAAATTTCAAGACATGACGAGGAGGTGGGCGTTTGACTCCCCGTCTCCGACTGCGTAACGTTTTTAGTTTGGCAACGTCCTACTTCCTTCGTGCCATGGAGGATCCATGAAGCGCCGCTTCCGAACATTGTCCGTACTACTACTTCTGATATCCAGCCTGCCTCTCTTAGCTCAGGATCTTTCTTCCTATGAGAAGCGAGTGAGCGTAAAAACTTTGCCGAATGGATTGACCGTGCTCATCTGGCAGCGGCCCGAGGCCCCAGTGTTCTCGTTTTTCACCATGGTCGATGCGGGCTCAGCGCAGGACCCCAAGAACGAGACCGGCCTGGCTCACATGATGGAGCACATGGCCTTCAAGGGCACGCCTGATATCGGCACCACGAACTACGCTGCCGAGAAGGTCGCCCTCGCCAAGGTCGAGCAGGCTTATGACGCCTATGAAGCGGAGCGGACCAAGCGTACCGGACAAGACCCCAAGAAGCTGGCGGAGTTGAAGCAGACCTGGCAGGCCGCCATGAAAGACGCGCAACAGATACGTTGTCGCCAACCAGTTTGGAAAGGTCCTCGAGAGCCACGGCGGGGTGGGCGTAAACGCCTTTACCAATTACGACGAAACCGCCTACATGTATTCGCTGCCCGCCAACCAGATCCAGCTCTGGGCTGCTCTGGAATCGGACCGCATGGGGCATCCGGTGATGCGCGAGTTCTACAAAGAGCGCAGCGTGGTGATGGAAGAGCGCCGCATGCGCACGGACAGCCAGCCCACCGGACGACTGGTGGAACAGTTTCTCGGCACGGCGTTCATGGCGAACCCTTACCACCGTCCGACGATCGGCTACGCTTCGGACCTGCAGTCGTTCTCGGCGACCGATGCAGCAGAATTTTTCAAGCGTTATTACGTCCCCAGCAATATGGTTATCGCGCTGGTTGGCGATCTCGATCCCGACAAGGTCTTCCCTATCGTTGAAGAATACTTTGGGAAGCTGCCGGCGGCGCCAAAGCCGGACGAGCCGTACACGGTCGAACCTCCGCAGAACTCCGTGCGGCAAGTGACGTTGCAGGATCCGGCGCAGCCGTTCTACCTCGAGGGTTATCACCGGCCCAGCTATCTTGCACCCGATGACGTTGTCTACGACGCTATCTCCGACATCCTGTCGAACGGACGCACCTCGCGCCTTTATCGCTCGCTGGTGCGTGACAAGCAGATTGCAGCCTTTGCTGCTGGTTTCAGCGGCTTTCCGGGAAGCAAGTACTCGCACCTGTTCGCCTTCTACGCCGTCCCGACCCCGGGACACACGACGACGGAGTTGCAGCAGGGCTTCCGCGAGCAAATCGAAAAGCTGAAGACCCAGGACGTGACCGACGAAGAGCTACAGATGTTCAAGACCCGGACGAAAGCAGATTTACTTCGCGGCCTGGCCAGCAATGAAGGGCTGGCCCAACAACTCGCGTATTACCAGACGCGTTACGGCGATTGGCGAGAGCTATTCCGATACCTCGATCGTGTAGACAAGGTGACCAAGGCCGACATCAGGCGAGTGGCCAACCAGGCCTTCCAGGATGAGAACCGTACAGTCGGTGTCATCGAGACGAAGAACGCATCGGCAGGGTCCGGTCCGGCAGCAGCCGGTAAAGGAGCAGAACAGCAATGAGCCAGCAAAAGAAAATCGCCGGTATCGGAGCAGTTCTCACTCTTCTTCTCTTCTCATCATCGATGTCGTGGGCCCAGCAACCGGTGCCGTGGAATGAAGTGAAGGCGCCCCCTTTGCCAGCGTTCACACCGCCTGAGCCGACGCGCATTCAACTCGCGAACGGTATGGTCATCTTCCTTCAGCCCGACCATGAACTGCCGCTGATCAGTGCAGCCGCTCGAATTCGCGGCGGCTCTGTCTACGAGCCTGCGGCCAAGACTGGACTGACCGATCTGTACGGAGAGGTCTGGCGCACCGGCGGCACCAAAACCAAGTCGGGCGACGAGATGGACGACTTTCTCGAGTCGCGTGCAGCCAAGATCGAGACCGACAACCAGTCGGATTCGACCACGATCTCGCTCAACTGTCTGAAAGGTGACTTCGACGCGGTGTTCGCGCTGTACCTCGACCTGCTGCACAATCCTGAATTTCGCGCCGACAAGCTGGAGCTCGCCAAGCGGCAGATGTATACCGGGATCTCGCGTCGGAACGACGATGTGGACGGCATCGTTCATCGCGAAAGCCTGATCCTTGGCTACGGCAAGGACAATCCCTATGCGCGCGTTCCAGAGTACGCGACGGTTGCGGCGGTCACCCGGCAGGACCTGCTCGACTGGCATACCAAATACGTTTTTCCCAATAACATCATCATCGGCATCAGCGGCGATTTCGATCCGAAGGAGATGGAAGCGAAGCTGCGCAAGGCATTCGAGTCGTGGGCCAAAGGTCCGCAGGCTCAGCCGCCGGATATTAAGTTCACTCCGCCCAAGCCGGGTTACTACGCAGTCGACAAATCGGACGTGAACCAAACCTCGATCGCCATGCTCGATCTTGGCATTGAGCGCAGCAACCCTGATTACTACGCGGTCTCGGTGATGAACGAAATTTTCGGAGGAGGCTTCTCGTCGCGGCTCTTTAACGAACTGCGCACGGCTAAGGGCCTTGCCTACTCGGTCGGAGGCGGCATCGGATACGGCTGGAATCATCCCGGGCTCACCAACATCGAGATGCAAACGAAGAGTGCCAGTACCGTCGAAGGAATTCATGGCATCGACGGCCAGATTGATGAACTGCTAAAAAATCCGCCGACCGACGAAGAATTGAAACGCGCCAAGGACAACATTCTGAACTCGTTCATCTTCGAGTTCGATACGCCGGAGAAGGTCCTGCGCGAGAAGATGGCGTACGAGTTCTATCACTATCCGCTGAACTTCCTCGAGCGCTATCGCAGCCAGGTGGAGAAAGTCACCGCCGACGATGTAGGACGCGTCGCGCGCAAGTATCTCCACAAGGATCAGATGGCGGTTCTCGTGGTCGGCAACTCGGCGGAATTCGACAAGCCTCTCAGCTCGCTGGGACCGGTGCAGAAGGTGGACATTTCGATTCCTCCTCCCCCAGCCTCGCTGATGGGACCGCCGGGCGCTGAGCAGTAAACGCACGGCACGCGTGCTGGTCTTACAATGGCGTACACAATTTTGAAGGGGGTGCGACGTACTATGCGCTATAGGAATGCGTTTTTGACCTACATCTGCGCGGCATTGTTGGTAACGGCGATGGGCTGCACGGAAGCAGCCAATGTCGCCGGCAACTGGAGCGGCAACATGAGCGGCGTCAACGCCGGCAAAACCGGAGCCACACTCCTTCAGGCCACATTCGAACAAAACAGCCGCGGCATTACCGGCACCGTCGCTTGTAAGAACGCCACGGGGGCCTGGGACTTGCTGGACGGAAATAGCTTGAGGATCCAATCGAGCACACTCAAGGGCAATTCAGTGGCGTTCGTTGCAGTCACTGAGCTGCCGGGCGGCAATGTCACCGCGAACTTCAAGGGGAAGGCCGAGGGTTCCACGCTGAAAGGCACCGCCGACGTTACCATCGGTTCAGTGATGGGGGGCAACACCTATCTCGGAAACTTTGAGCTGGCAAAGAAGTAATTTCGATGACATCCGCTGCGAATCGCTTCCCGTCCGGCCAGAACCTCCTCATCGATGCGGACGATACGTTGTGGGAGAACAACATCTACTTCGAGCGAGCGATCGTCAACTTCATCTCGTTTCTGAACCATCACGAATACACGCCGGACCAGGTGCGGGAAGTTCTGTATGAGGTTGAGCGCGACAGCATTCGCCAGCATGGCTATGGCATGACCAGCTTCGCGGTGTCGCTGGTCAACTGCTTCGAGCAGCTGTCGGTCGAGCCGCTGACACCCGCACTCCACGACACAATCCGCGGTTTCGCTCACGCCATCGCCGAGCACCCAATGGAGATCCTGCCCGAAGTGGCCGATACGCTTCCTGAACTCGCGCAACGGCATCGCTTGTTTTGCGTAACCAAGGGCAACATCCTGGAGCAGACGGGCAAATTCGAGCGTTCAGGTCTGAAGCAGCATTTCACGGCCATCGAAGTCGTCGCGGAGAAAAATGCGCCGACCTACAAATCTGTGGTTGAGAAGTATGGATTGATACGCGAGCAGACGTGGATGATCGGCAACAGTCCTAGTTCCGACATCAATCCTGCGCTGGAAGCCGGGCTGCACGCGGTCTTCGTTCCGCATACAAATACCTGGATGCTGGAACGTGGCGAGGTACAACCGGAACTCGGCAATGGCCGGATGCTGCAGGTCGCCAGTTTCGGGCACTTGAGGGATCTGTTCTGAAGGACGCTCTTCGCTATTCGCTTTCCGCCAGAAGCATTCACGCGGGTCTCTAGCGGGCAGCGAAGGGCGAACAGTGAACAGCGTCTACATCACGGCGCGGTTTCCACCAACCCAACCACCATCTCGCGATCGCGCGGCCCGTCGAACTCCATCAGCACCACTCGCTGCCATGTACCCAGGAGGAGCAATCCGCTTTCTACGGCGAGGCTGACGGTGGTGCCAATCATCGCCGACAGAATGTGGTCGGGCACGTGTTCGGGATTGTGCTCATGCCGGTAGTCGAGCTTGGGCACCATGATGTCGAAGGCGTCGAGCATGTCGAGATCAGTTCCGGGATCGAGATCGGCAGTGGACAGCGCGGCGGTGGTATGCAGAAGGTTCACATGGCAGATGCCGGTCTTGTCCGCATAATTCTTCCAGAGGATCGCCTCCAGCTTCTGCGTGATGTCGATGATCTCGCGCTTCTTATGCGTTTTTACGATCAGACGATGCATGGCCCACCTAATTTTTCGACGCGGCAGGTTCGGACGCCGGACTGGACGGGGATTCCGCATCGGGCGTGAACAGTTCCAGACGGACGCGCCAGGTTACCGACTGTCCGGGCTGGAGCAGGACCATTCCTGTGTCCACATTGCCCCAATTTTTGTTGTATGGATCAGGTAAATTGAACTGCGGCTCAATAGCAACAAAATTCTTCTTCGTTGGAGCGTAAACCTGTATGGACGTGATGTGCGGCGACATCGTTATCAGCCGCAACCCGTATTTCGCCGCTGGATCGATGATCTCGGAGACGCTGGTTTTATTGCGACCATATATCAGATTGGAATAGTTGTCGTCCAGATATTGCGAGCCCAGCGCCACTCCGCCAGCCGCGGAGAAATCGTAGGGCGTCCCCTTCACCGATATCCGCCGGCCGGTTGTAAACGAATCGTCATAATTGTTCATCACGGCACGCATCTCGCTGGGCAGATGCAGACGCACCTGCTCGCGATCGCCGCTCGGCAACAGGAAGTACGGATGCCATCCGATACCCATGGGCAAAACGCCGTTGCCTACATTCTTGGCCGTCACCGTCATGTCGAACGCATCATGGCTGAGTGAGGTCTCGACATCGACGTCTGTATCCGAGAGCCAGTGGCCGTCGAAATTTCCCGCGTGAAGCGTGGCCGTGATGGCGGAATCTTGCGGGCCGTTGCGGCTGATGATGTCGGCGAACTTCGAGCGGCGCATCAGTCCGTGAATGGCATGCCGCTCGGCTCCTGGATTCTCGCCACTCCAGTTTGCGGGCAAGGTGACGGTTTTCCCCGCAACCTCCGCCGTGATGGTCTTGCCATCGGGTGAAACCGTTCCGCGAATGCGGTTAGCGAAAGGCAGCAGGATTGCGCCGCCGATCTTGAACACCCCGTTGCCCCACTCATCGTCCTGCTTATTCAGCAACTCGGCAGCTTGCGGCAACGGCGGAGCGTTCAGCACGTCGATCTCACCTTTGCCCGGCAGGAATGCCTTGATCTGCAGGACAGCCATGCCGCGGCCGGGTAGGACCGTGGCCTGTAAAAATTGTGGCTTAGCCTTGTCGGTGACCGGCGGCCGCTGCAGGGTCACGACCGGTTCGCCGCCGATGGAGATCACCTGCGCTTTTTCGGGGGGCTTCTCTTCGTGTTGGTTTTGCGCAATCGCAGAAAGCCCTACGCATGCTACGAATACACAGCACACTGCAAGTCGAACTTTAGGGGAGAGATCAGGAAATTCAGCCATTTCGAAGGCAATGATAACAGCTGTCGGAATGGCTAGCCGCTAACGCTTCCCTTCATCACCTTCTGCCAGGCCTGTTGAAATGCCATCATTTCGTCGCCGGTCCCGATGGTCACGCGTGTGTAGTTCGGCATCGCCGGCCATGAGCGTCCGACGACGACTTTCTGCGTTGCCATGGCGGCGATTACCTCTTTCGCCGGATGCCTGGTGTCGAGCAGGAAGAAATTGGTCTGCGAGGGAATGTACTGATAGCCGTTGCTGTCGAGCCACTGAAACGTTGCGGCGCGAACCTGCGCGTTGATGCGCTTGCGATCGGCAACAAGGTTAGGATCGCTCAGGCTGGCCGATGCGGCTGCAACTGCCGTCACCGGCATGAAGTTGAAGCCGCCGTAATTGTGAATTCGTTCGAGCAGATCGGGACGCGCAATGGCGAAGCCGCAGCGCAGGCCAGCCATCCCATAAAGCTTCGAGAAGGTGCGCAGCACGACGACATCCTTGCCGGCCTTCACCAGATCGATCGCGCTATCGGCGTCGCTGAAATGAATGTAGGCTTCGTCCACCATCACGATGGAACTCTTCGGCTTGTGCTCCAGCAGGTACTCGATGTCGGAGTGGCTGGTCACCGTTCCGGTCGGATTATTCGGGTTGCAGACATAGAACAATCCGGCATCAGGGCCGGCGGCGATCATCGCCTTCACGTCATGGGCATAAGCTTTCGTGAGCGGCACTTTGACGATGCGTGCCTTCGCTCGGTCAGCAGCAAACAAACCGGCTTCGAAGCCCGGATCGGCCGTTACATAACTCGCGGTCGGCGTGCAGAAAGCGCGGACGGCGAATACCAGCGGTTCGGTCGAGCCTGCGAAGATCGAGACCTGCTCCGAACTGACGCCGATGCTCTGTGCAAACTGTTTCTCCAGATCATCGGCCGCCTGCATCAGATAGCGGCCGCTCTTCGGCGTAACGGTCGCGACCGCCTGTCGCGCAGCCGCACACGGGCCCAGCGGATTCTCGTTGGCATTGATCAGGATGGCGTCCGCAGGATGAGCAGGTGCGGCGGCAAAAGCCAGCACTGGCTCGGTGACGGTGTGAAACGCCAGGGCGGCAGAGGCAAGAGTTGAGGCCCGCAGAAACGATCGGCGAGAGAGCAGCGAAGAATCGCTCATGAAGAGCTCCTGGATAGGTTCCATCGTAGCGCGTTCTACGGCAAAGTCATCGGATTTCCGTCGGGTGTCGCCGCGAAGTGCGGCCCAGGCGGGACGAAGTCTCGACCTGCGGGCTAATGTTTCATCCCGCCTGTATAATTCCGGGCTCTGGATCAAGTCGCTTGGGACACGAGGTATGGTTGTGCGAATTTGCCGAGTTTGGAAACTGCTCTCTGCTGTTCTTGGAATTTTGGTGCTGGCGTCGACCGGCTTCGCACAGACCCAGCCATCCGGCGTCACCACCTACACTGGCACCTTTGCCGATGGCGCCACCTACGTCATCGAGGTTCCCTCCAACTGGAATGGCACTCTGCTGCTCTACAGTCACGGCTACAACACCGGCCCAGGTAATCCTGCTTACGATGCCAGCGATCCCTACAGCGAAGCTTATCTGCTGATCGGCGGTTACGCCCTGGGCGGATCTTCGTATGCAACCACGGGATGGGCGATCAAGGAAGCGCTGCCGGATCAGATTTCCGTGCTCGATAAGTTTCAACTGCTTGTCGGAACACCTCGCACCACGGTCGCATGGGGTACGTCGATGGGCGGGATCATCACCGGGGGGCTGATCCAGCAGTATCCTGACCGCTTCCAGGGAGCGATGCCGATGTGCGGTGTGATGGGCGGGGCCGTTGGATTCTGGAATGAATTCCTGGACTCGGCCTTCGCCTTTCAGACATTGCTGGCCCCACGCGCAGGTCTGCAACTGGTCAACATCACGGATCCAACAAACAACCTCAATGCCGCCGACATTGCGCTGAACACCGCGCAGCAAACAGCGCAAGGACGGGCAAGACTGGCGCTGGTCGCGGCACTGGCCGACGTTCCAGGCTGGGTAACGACCGGGCAGCCTCCTCCGCCGCCCACCGACTACGCCACCCAGGAGTACAACCAGTACGGCTGGCTCATCGGTGCGGACTTTCCGTTCACGTTTTACTATCGCGCCGAACTCGAGGGGAGGGCGGGCGGCAATCCCTCGTTCAACGCGGGCGTTGACTATGTCACGCAACTCAACCAGTCGGCCGATGCGCAAGAGGTTCGCGCGCTCTACCAACAGGCCAACCTGGATTTGAATGCCGACCTGCAAACCCTCAACGCCGCGACCCGCATCTCTGCCAATCCGTCGTCACTGACATATCTGGAGCAGGCCATCGATTTGTATCGCCCCGCGCGGGTGCCGCTGCTGACCGTGCACACCGAAGCCGACGGCCTGGTGGCGGTGCAGGACGAGAGTGCTTACCGCGCGATCAACGGCCCGGCCGGCCCGTACCTTCGGCAGGTTTATATCCACCGCGCCGGACACTGCGCTTTCACCGCGCCCGAAATCCTGGCTGCGATGCAGGCACTGCTTCGCCGTGTGGACACGCAGGTGTGGAGCGGCTTGACGCCGGCGGAGCTAAACGCGGCGGCCAATCACATCCTCGTCTTCCAGAATCAGAACTTCGCCCCGGCATTCGACAGCTTCACGCCAACGTCATTTCTGCGCCCGTTCTACGGCTATCCGCAGTAAAGAAAAATCCCACTCATTCTTGCTCGTCGAATGAGTGGGACCTGAATTGCCTTGCTTACTGCGGGTGTCCTTGGCCTGCGCTGAAACGATCTAGGCTGAAATAGCCTGCTTCGTCTTCGCAAACCGAATCGCCTTCGCTTGCAGGATCGTCTCGATCCCGCGCAGCGCCTCCAGCACCGGTTCGCTAATGTCGCCATCCACCTGCACCACGGCGACGGCCTTCGATTCAGGCCCGCGCCCCAGCGAGAAGTTGGCGATGTTGACGTTATGCTGGCCCATCACCGTCCCGACGCGGCCGATCACTCCCGGCACATCGAGATTGCGCAGGTAGACCATGTTGCCCTCGAGCGGAGCCTCGACCTGAATACCGTCGATCTCCAGCAGGCGAGGCTGTCCGGCCTGAATGCTGCCGCAAACCGTGCTCTCCTGCCGGCCACTCTTGAAGTTCATACGAAGCGTGTTGCCCGCCTCCCCGGCTTTCTTCCGCTCGGTGACGCGAATGCCCCGCTCCTCGGCGGCCGACACGGCGTTCACCAGGTTCGCCCGCTCGTGCGCGTGAGCTAACTGGTTGAGCGCGCCTGCGACTGCAGCGTTGCGGATGAGGGCCGTCTGCCAGCCGGCAATTTCGCCGGTATAGGTCAGGCAGATTTCCTCCAGCCCGCCTTCGCACGACTGCGCCAGGAATGTCCCCAGCCGCTCGCCCAGTGCTATGTACGGCAGCATCTGCTGGTACTCTTCCTCGCTGATCGACGGGACGTTGACGGCATTCTGGATCACGCCCTTCATCAGGTACTCGCGCACCTGCAGCGCAATCTGCACGCCCACGGCTTCCTGCGCCTCGTTGGTCGAGCCAGCGATGTGCGGCGTCAGCAATACGTTCTGCTGCGTCATCAGCGGCGAGTCCTTCAGCGGCTCGTGGCTGTAAACGTCAAGCCCTGCTCCGCCGATTTGTCCCGACTGCAACGCCTCGATCACAGCCGCGTCATCCAGCAATTCACCACGCGCACAGTTCACCAGCCGCACGCCCTTCTTCATCTTGCGAATGGCGTCGGCGTTGATCATGCCCTGCGTCTGCGGCGTGAGCCCAACGTGCAGCGTGATGTAGTCCGATTGCGCGTACAGTTCGTCGAGCGGAACCATGCTGACGTTAAGCTGCTGCGCCAATGCCGGTGCGACGTACGGGTCATGGGCAATGACCTTCATGCCGAAAGCCTGCGCGCGGCGCAGCACCTCCACGCCGACGCGGCCCAATCCGACGATGCCCAGCGTTTTGCCGCGCAACTCGGTACCCTGCAGGCTTTTCTTCTCCCACTTACCCGCGGCAGTGGTGGTATGCGCTCGATGAATAGAGCGCGCCATCGCCAGCATGAGGGCAAAGGTGTGTTCCGCAACGGCAACCGCATTGCCCCCAGGAGTGTTCATGACCACGATGCCGTGCTTGGTCGCCGCATCGAGATCAACGTTGTCGACGCCCACGCCGGCGCGTCCGATCACGCGCAGTTTGGGAGCCTTCGCCATCACGGCGGCATCGACGAAAGTTGCCGAGCGCACCACGATGCCGTCGGCATCCGCCAATTCGCGAGCGAGCGACTCTTTATCCGTGCTGACGACGTTCCAGTCCGGATGCTCGGCGAAGACCTTCAGCGCGGAAGGTGAGACTTTGTCAGCAATTACGATCTTCATACTTTAGCCGCCTCGACGAATTGCCCTGCAAAGGCTTCCTGCACGGCGCGCACGCCAGCGCCCAGTTCGAAGTTGTGAGACGGAGCGACTTTCTGCAGCACATGCTCCAGCGCGCCGACCACGCCGATCGCATCGAGATAGTCGTAGTAGCCAAGGTGAGCGATGCGGAAGAGTTTGCCCTTCATGTCGCCTTGGCCGTTGGCAACCACCATCGCGAAGCGTTCGCGGAACTCCTTCACGATTGCGCTGGAGTCCACGCCCTTCGGAGCGAGCACCGCGGTGCAGGCCGATGCCGGACAGGTCGGCGAGAACAACCCGAGACCCAGGGCCTGTACGCCCGCGCGCACCATCGCGGCCGAGGTTTCGGCGTTATGAATGAGAGCGTCGCGCCCGTCCGCCAGATTTCCGTTACCGGCTTTGCGGATGTAATCCAGTGCGGCGCCGAGTCCGCAGATCAGCGCAACCGCCGGGGTGAATGCCGATTCGCCCTTCACCTGCGACTTGCGCTCCTTGCGGAGATCGAAGTAAAAACGCGGCTGCTTGGCGGTTTCCATGCGCTGCCATGCACGTTCGCTCACGCACAGGTAGGCCAGGCCGGGAGGAATCATCACGGCCTTCTGCGACCCGCCGATGAGAACGTCGATGCCCCAGTTGTCGACCTCGAAATACGTGGTGCCCAGGCCGGTGATGCCGTCGACCACCAATAGCGTATCGGTGCCCTTCAGAAGGGCGGCAATCGCCTTTACGTCATGGCGCGCACCGGTCGAGGTCTCGGTGGCCTGCATGTAAAGCACACCAACGCCGTCGAGCTTCGCCTTCACATCGCGGAGGTCAAAGGTTTCACCATAGGGGACGCTCAGCACGTCGACGTTGCAGCCATAGGCTTTGGCCAGATCGCGCCAGCGCTCGCCGAACTTGCCGGCGGTCAGAACCAAAACTTTTTCGCCCGGCGAAGTGAGATTGGCAACGGCAGCTTCCATCGCGCCGGTGCCCGAGGAGGCAAGGATCAGAACATCGTTATTGGTACCGATGAATGTCTTCAGGTCCGCCAGGGTGCGGGAAAAAATCTCGCGAAACTCCGCCGTCCGGTGGTGCATGTCGGCGGCTGCAATAGCATTCTGGGCGGCTGGAAGTAAAGGAGTAGGACCGGGAGTGAACAGTCGTGTCTTACGAAGCATACAATTCCCCTGCTCGTAGATTGCCGGCGAGACAAAGTGCCGACATACCACTATAGAACTCTCCGCAGCGGCAAGCCAGCGCGTGTAGGCGCGGCGGCTGTGCCGGAAATCACAGGCCAGGGTGACTTAGTCCCCTATAATGAATCGCATGAGCCTGACGGAACGCGTACAAAAAGACATGGTGAATGCCATGCGCGGAAAAGAAGAGCTGCGGCTGGGTACCCTGCGCATGATGAAAGCGGCGCTGCAGATGAAGCGCATCGAAAAGCGCGCCGACCTCGACGAGAAAGAAGAGCTGCAGGTGTTCACCACCATGATCAAGCAGCGCAAGGATTCCATCGAACAGTTCGAAAAGGGCGGACGCCCCGAACTGGCCGCGATCGAGGCATCAGAGATCACCATCATCGAAGGCTACATGCCGCAGGCAGTCGGCGAAGCGGAGATTGTGGCGACAGTAAAAGCTGTTATCGCCGAGATGGGCTCTCCCACAATGAAAGACATGGGCTCGGTGATGAAGAATGTCAAAGCCAAGTTCGGCGACGCGCGCGTCGATGGCAAGTTGATGAGTGAAGAAGTGAAGAAGCAGCTGGCCAGTAGCCAGTAGGGTTCAGCTTGCTGCCAGCTCGCGTTCCTTCGAATTGTCATCCCGACCGGAGGGTCCGCGCCTTAGCTTTTCCGCCGCATCCTTGGCGGCGGGCGGACGCGTGTGGAGCGACCTGCGATTCCGTCGCATCACAAATATTCGATCGATGTCTCCCGCTCCAATTTCGCCCGCGGCTCAAAGTCCACAGCTCGCGGCTTCTTGTTGTAATCTGAATTCACCTCCATGTCGTACCAGGACACAGTTGAGCAGCTCTACGCGCTCGGTCACGAACTGGCGTCGACGCCCTCGCACAAGTTCGACCTGGCCTACGTGCGCGCGATGCTGGATGCGCTCGGCCATCCTGAGCGGCGGTTCGCGAGCGCGCTCATCGCGGGCACCAACGGCAAAGGTTCTACGGCGGCAACACTCTCTTCGATTTTGCGCTGCGCCGGATACAAGACCGGCCTCTACAGTTCGCCGCACCTGGTGCGGATCAACGAACGCATTCGAGTGGACGGCGAACAGATCTCCGACCCGGAGTTTGGCGAGATTCACGATCGCGTCGAGCGCACGGCGCAAGATCTGCTGACTTCCGGCAGGCTGCCATGGCATCCCAGCTTCTTCGAAATGCTGACGGTGATGGCGTTCGAATATTTCGCCAGTGCCGGCGTTCAGATCGCGGTACTCGAGGTCGGCATGGGCGGCCGCCTGGACGCAACCAACGTGGTCGATCCGCTGATCTCGGTGATCGCCGACATCTCGCTCGACCACCAGAAGTACCTTGGCGACACGATCGCCGAAATCGCGCTCGAGAAAGCCGGGATCATCCGTGATAACGGGCGTAGTGGTCACGTTGCCGCAGCATCCCCAGGCGAATGATGTCATCGGCAATGCAATCCTGGACCACGACGCTCGCGGGGTCAGCGCGGTGCAATACGTTCCGCCGGTTTCGCCGGGAGCAGCCATTTATCTTGCCGGACACGCACCCGCTGTCGCTGGCCGCAGCCGTTACCCGCTCACCGTCATGGGCGAAGAGATTGCGGTGGATTCGCCGCTGGCTGGCCGCCACCAGTTTCGCAATGTCGCATTGGCCATCGCGGCGGCCGAAGAATTGGGACACTTTGGATTTAAAACCACGCCGAAGCAGATCGAGCGCGGCATTCGCGATACACAATGGCCGGGGCGATTCCAGGTGCTTCCGCCCTCGGTCGTGACGCATCAACATGAGATGGTGCTGGACGTGGCGCACAATCCCGCCGGCGCATGGGCGCTGCGCTCGGCGCTGTCGGAAGCTTTTGCCGGGCGCGAACTCACGCTGGTTTTCGCCGCCATGCGCGATAAGGCGATCCAGGAGATTGCCGAAGTGCTCTTCCCTGTCGCCGAAAACGTCGTGCTCACGCAGGTCAACAATCCGCGCGCCGCGACGACGGAGGAACTGGCTCAGGCTGCGTCGCGCACCGGAGCGACGATGTACCCGGAAGAGACGATAGCCGCGGCATTAGCGAAGGCCCACGAGCTTGCCCGAACCAGACGGGCTTGTCGTCGTAACGGGATCGATTTTCCTCGTCGGCGAGGCGATGGCGGAGATGGAGATACCGACGTAGTTTTCACCACGGAGACACGAAGAACACGGAGTTTTTTGGATTTTTGACGGGTTTTGTTATCACGAGCGAAGCGAGGGATCTGCTTTTGCACGAGCTGCCAGACAGCAATCCCGTCCTCAGCCCGAAGGCTTCTCGATATGACAATTCCAGAATCTGTGCCTCTGTGTCTCTGTGGTGAATTAGCCTTGCAATGAACACGACCGATCAACAACTCGCGGCCGCAACCCGACAACGTGGCAGCACGTTCAGTCGCTGGCGCTCGTATTGCTTCTACGTGCCGATCGTGTATCTCTACACCGGTGTTCTTGGGACGCTTGCCCTGATCGCATCCCTCTTCGACGGCACGGGACGCATGCAGCACTGGTTCGCGCGCACCTGGGCAACGATCATCCTCAAGACGGTTGGCATTCGCGTGAGGATCGAGGGGGCCGAAAACCTTAAGGGTTTGCAGCACGGGATCTTTGCCGCCAATCATCTTTCGGCGCTCGATATTCCGGTGCTCTACTCATCGCTGCGTGGCAAGTTCCACATCATGGCGAAGCAAGAGCTGTTTCGCTACCCGTTTCTGGGCTGGTACCTGAAGCGCTCCGGACAGATACCTATCGTGTATGGAGACGCCCACGCATCCTTGCGCAGCTTGAACCGCGCCGGTGAAGGCCTGCGCAACGGCGTGCCGCTGATGGTGTTCCCCGAAGGCGGCCGCTCACAAACCGGACAGCTCCAGCCGTTTATGAACGGCGCCTTCTTCGTCGCCATACGCGCGCAGGTTCCGGTAGTGCCGATGGCGATTGTCGGTACCTACGAACTGCTGCCGATCAACAGCTTCCATCTGCTTCCCGGAGAAGTAGCCCTGGTTATCGGCGAGCCAATCCCGACAGCCGGCATGAAGGTTCGCGACATGGAAAAGCTGTCGCTCCGGGTGCGACAGGCAATCGCCGACATGTACGATGCGCATACAGTCCAGGCTGCGCAGGTGAACGCATGATGAAGCCGCGCATTGCGATTCCGGTTCCCAACTCAAAGCGCCCGCTCTATGCCGGCATGGCGCTTCCACAATATGAGCGTGCGATTCGCAACGCCGGCGGCGAGCCCGTGATCATCCCGCTGAACGCATCGCTGACCGAAATCGCACAGGCGGTGAAGAGCTGTGACGGTGTGTTGCTGCCGGGCAGTCCGGCGGATGTCGATCCCGAGAAGTACGGAGCGGCGCGCGATCCGGAGACCGCACCTGCCGATCCCTTCCGCGACAACACTGACGAGCTCCTGCTGCAGGACGCGTACAACATGCGGAAGCCGGTCTTCGGCATCTGTTATGGCCTTCAGTCGCTGAATGTGTGGCGCACGGGAACCCTGGACCAGACGCTTCCCAAAGGTATAAACCACTCGCCCGGACGCAAGGTTGCCCAGGCACATCGCGTTCAGCTCGACCCGCAATCCAAGCTCGCCGCGATTCTCCGCGCGGCGGGCGCACTGCCCGAGAGCGACGAACTGGTTCTTCCAGTGAACTCCAGCCATCATCAGGCGCCCCAAATTCTGGGCGATGGGCTGAGACTGGTGGCCTCCTGCCCCGAGGATGGCGTGAAAGAAGCGGTGGAGGGCATTGCGCCGGATCATTTCGTGATGGGCGTGCAGTGGCACCCCGAGCGCACCTACGACAGCGAACCCGCTTCCCGCGCGATGTTCCAGGCCTTCATCCGCGCCGCCGCCGAGTGGCATCGGAAATTGGAGAAGAAGCAGCAGGATTTCGAGTCGGTACGTTGAGTTCGTTCACCACGGAGGCACGGAGCACACGGAGTTTTTAGAATTGTTCTCATGAGCGCCACATATTTGGCGCAAGGGATCTGCTTTTCCCTCACCTGTTAAGAGAGCAGCTCCCTTCCTCAGACTGAAGCGTCGCTATGATGCCAATGTTTCGTAAGGATTGTTTCGGTTTCAAAAAAACAAACACCTCCGTGACCTCCGTGCCTCCGTGGTGAATAGGCATTTTGTTCTTCTTCCCACATCAATTACTCTGGATTCTTATGCTCGACTTGGCATTCGTACGCGATCATCTCCCCCTGGTTGAAGAGAAACTCCGGCAACGTGGCATGAACCCTGAGGCGGTCCTCAAGGATTTCAACGCCATCGATCAGGAGCGCCGTGCTGCAATCACTGAATCCGAGACCCTCAAGGCCCGGCGCAACACGGCCAGCGAAGAGATTGCTCAGCTCAAGAAGAACAAGCAGGACGCGACTGCGCAGATCAACGAGACCAAGGAGCTGCGCGAAAAGATAGCGGTAGCTGAAAAGCGTGCCGAAGAATCCGACGCGCGTCTGCGCGACATCCTCATCGGCATCCCCAACCTGCCCGACGACAGCGTGCCCGTCGGCAAGAGTGAAGCCGACAACGTGGAGGTCCGCACGTTGGGGTACGCCGCCACAGTTCGACTTTACGCCCAAGCCGCACTGGGAACTCGGCGAAGAACTTGGCGTTCTCGATCTGGAACGCGCTGCGAAGCTCACAGGGGCACGCTTTGCAGTTTATTGGGACCTGGGCGCGAAGCTCGAACGTGCGCTGATGAATTTCATGCTCGACCTGCACACGCGCGAGCACGGCTACACCGAAGTTTTGCCGCCGTTCCTCGTCAATGCCGATTCCATGTATGGCACGGGTCAGCTGCCGAAGTTCGAGGCCGACCTGTTCAAGGTTCCACACGGCGAGAAGAATCTTTATCTGATCCCCACCGCAGAAGTGCCGGTGACGAACCTCTATCGCGACGAGACGCTGGACGGCGCGCGCTTGCCGATTTCGCTGACCGCCTACACGCCGTGCTTCCGCAGTGAAGCCGGCTCATACGGTAAGGACGTGCGCGGCATCATTCGTCAGCACCAGTTCCAGAAGGTAGAGCTGGTGAAGTTCGCCAAACCGGAACAGTCGCGGGAAGAGCACGAGAAGCTCACGCGCAATGCCGAGACGGTGCTGCAGAAGCTCGGCCTGTCCTATCGCGTAATGGTGCTGTCGACCGGCGACATGGGTTTTTCGTCAGCCAAGACGTATGACATTGAAGTCTGGTTACCGGGTCAGCAGGTGTTCCGCGAGATCTCTTCCTGCTCCAACTTCCTCGACTACCAGTCGCGGCGGGCGAATATTCGCTACCGCCCCGAAGGCGGCAAGAAGACGGAGCTGGTACACACGCTGAATGGCAGCGGGCTGGCCATCGGACGCACCTGGGTGGCGATCGTCGAGAACTATCAACAGGCCGACGGCAGCGTACTTATCCCTGAAGCGTTACGGCCATATATCGGGACCGACAGGATCACGCCTAAGAAGTTTTAGACGTGGCGCTGAGTTTAGGCTCCCGCGCTGGCTTTCTTGCGAATGATCTCGATCAGCTTCTTCGTCGTGGGCACCGGAATGTCGTGCTTCTCTCCTCCACGCACGATCGGCCCGGCAATGCCGTCCAGTTCGATTTGACGCCCTGCGGCCAGGTCTTTGGACAACGAGCTGCGCATGCTGTCGGGCGAGCCTGCAAGAATGTCGTCGATGTGCGACCGTTGCACCTCGGCGCCTTCCGCACGTGCTACCGCCAAAGTTTCTGCAATCGCGCTGTCGAAGTCGCCTTTCCATGCCGGGTCCGACAGCACGCCTCCCTTGTCCAACCCTGAAGCCGCGGTCACGAGGGCAAACGGAGCCAGAAAGACCAACTTCGACCACAGCAACGTCGGTTCGTTCTGAATGAACCCGCAGATAAACCCGAAGCGCGCCTGCAGGCCATTGAGGACACCTTCCAACAGAGGCTTGCCCGATGCAGCCACGTTCAGTCGAACCGCCGAGCCTTGCCGGAAATGTCCGTCGGCAATGCGGTCGGCTCCAACTGCGATAGTCGCCGGCACAACCGCTGCTTCGCCAAATCTCTGCCGAAGCACAGCGATGTGATCCACGCCATTCAGCAACGGAACGACAATGCCCGGCGCAGCAACAATCGACTCCAGCGCGGCTTGCAGCTGATACGTCTTCGTCGCAATCCAGAGAACGTCAACCGGCGTCGACAGCCTGGAGACGTGACCGGCCGTCGCGGTGACGGTGCCGTTCGGCTGCTCCAGCACCAGTTGGTCAGGATAGGTTGCGAGTTTTTCCGGACGGACGATCAAGGTGACGCTCTCGCCCAAGGCAGCCAGGGTCGTTCCCATCAATCCGCCGATCGCGCCTGCGCCGAGAATTGCGTGCTTCATGCGTGCTCCTCCCTGCATGTCTTGGATGACGTGGGAGGAGAGACGGCTCAAGCCTGCTGTCGCAACTTCAGCCACACCGTAATCAAAGAGCCAGCCAGATTAAGTCAACAACCGGCCCGGGGAATAACTCAGCTGAGGCACGGCCCTGCGCGTAAAGCACGAACCGACAAGGAACCGCACTTTCTCTACTCGTCCCGATGCACCGTGTCCATGGAGAACGCCGGCAGGCAGACCGCGATGTACTCGGCGCCCTCTGCGCCGGGGGTTGAGTATTGGACCCACTCACCGGCATGCGCGACGACCGCCTGCCCGGCGTTGACGTCGACCTCGCCGGATTCTGACTTCACACGCAGCGTGCCTTTCAGCACGATGGTGAACTCGTCGAACTCAGGCTTCTGACCGGGCTCGATCCATCCCTGCGGGCTGCGCATATGGGCAACGCTGACCGCGGAATCTTTCGAGTTCACGCGGCCGATGTATTCGTCGATGAGTTTGGGTTTATTCCCAGCGGCGGTGACGCGCGTTGGCTGCGAGATGACGGTGGGTGACATGCCAGCGATTATAAAAGGCAACGCCCCCGAAGCACTGCCATGTTGCTGTCACACCTTGCCGCCGGACTAGCGGGCGATCACCTTGATCTCATACAGCTTCGGCCAGAGCTTGCCGGTAACAAACAGCCGGTTGTCTTTCGCATCGTAGGCAATGCCGTTCAGCACTGCATCGGGATTGCCTTTGGTGCTCGGATCGCGTAGTCCCGTCAGATCGATCCATCCCAGCAGCTTGCCTGTCTTGGGCGAAATCCGGGCGATGCGGTCGCTGTGCCAGATGTTCGCGTAGATCTCTCCACGAACATATTCCAGTTCGTTCAGGTCCTCGATGCCCTGCCCGTTTGGGGTGGTCACATGAATGCGACGCGTCTCCTGAAATGTCTTCGGATCGAGGATTCGCAGATACGACGTTCCATCGCTCATGATGAGCTGGTGTTCGTCGTGTGTCAGCCCCCAACCCTCGCCCGGATAGCTGAAGGTCTTCAGCAGCGCAAAGCTGAAGCGGTCATAGACGAATCCTTTGTGCGCCTGCCAGGTGAGCTGCACCAGCGTGCTGCCCCAATCGGTGAGCCCTTCGCCAAACTGGTCTGCCGGCAGATCGTACTTTTGCAGCACGCGCCCGGTGTTGAGGTCGACCATCCGAATCGACGACCGGCCGTTCAGCCCCGTGCTCTCGTACAGATGGCCATCGACATACAGCAAGCCCTGGGTGAAGGCCCGCGGGTCGTGCGGGTAGGTGTGGACGATCTGATAGCTGGCGACGTTTACGGTTTGAGCGCTGGCTTGGCCGCCTACGAACGCAAGAACCGTCAGCAAGAACGCGAAACAGCGGAGTCGAACCATGTCTCGTCAGATTAAGGGAATGGCGCGGCAACGGCAAATTCAGAGCGGAAACTAAGCCTTCTTGCGGCTGTGGGTGGATGCCGGCTTCTTGTGGCTCAGGCTGGCGGTGCGAACCGCAGGCGCGCGGCGCTTCTTGTGCGAGTGATAGACCAGCGGATGAACTTCGGCGCGAACCCGCCGCTCGGCTTCGTACGGATCGCTGGAGTATGTGGGATCGAACATCGCGATCACCGAAATAGCACGCGTGCTGTAGCGCCGCGCCCAATCGGTGTGGACCAGGGTTCCCTGCACCGAATGCCAATACTCCGCGTCATACGCCGCTGCTTCTTGCTGCGCTGGCGGCGTGTTGATGGCGCCCAGGAAGTTCGTGAACTCTTCCAAATTGACGCCCATCTGGTAGACCATCTGTGCCAATGCCATCTGCTGCGAGCCGGTCAGGTCGTCGAAGTTGCGGCAATACGCGCGCGCGTTGTGAATGGCCTGGATCGCGTAGATGCGCAGCAGCTTGTCGGCATCGTCTTCCGACATCTGCGGGAACAGCTCGTGGGTCCGGATCTTGCGGCGAAACTTCTTTTTGTTCCAGGCATCCAGCTCGCGATCAAACTCCGTAAGCATCGTCTGCAACTGCTGCGGCGGAAGCCCGGAAGCCTCCCAGAGCTGCGCCGACGATGGCTCGAGGAAGATGTTCGGATTCAGTGGATCGTGCTGCGGATGTTCCCGGGCCGGCAGGTCGAGGCTGAAGCCTGCACCGATAAGCGGTCGACTGGTCTTGGGATCAGGATAGGCGGCAAGCACCCAGCCCTCATGGCGGTTGTCGCGCAAGGTCTCCATCAGCGTCTGCAGATTGAACTTGATGCTCGAGTTCCTGAAGTTCACCAGCGGATCGAGCGGCCCGCTTACTGGCGGTGTCATGTAAGACAACGCGGCCGTCTGATGTTGCAGAGGAATGTTGTAGGCGGTCGGCCGCAGCGCACTGGTCTGAGCGCCGGACGTCATGACCATAGCCAGCGTGGAAACCGCAGCGAAGTGTCGCGCAATCCTCATCCTCATTCCGCCACTCTGGCTACACATTAGCTCAAATCGCGTCCGGCAGAAAGAGACTTCTGTGGTTACGGGACAAAGATTGGGGGCCCGTCCTGCCCAACTGGAACAGGACGGGTTGGTTGAGGAGAAAAGTCGTTAGCGGGCGCTCACCGTGGGGGTGAACGAAACGCCGCGCAACACTTCACCGAAGTTAGCCGCTGTGAACGTGCTGAAGCTCTCGTTAGGCGGAAGACTGGTCGCGCTCACCTGATCGGTGATGGCCACCAGCCTGTTCGGATCGGCTCCTTGATCACCGTTGCCGCTTACCGTTGAAGTGACTGCGTAGATCGTGACCGTGCCATCGCCGTTCACGATGCCGGTGACATTGCGCAGGCCGTCGGTGCCGGGCGACCATGGCAAGCCAGTAGCAGGATTATTTCCCGTCGGGTAGTTGGCGACCGTGTACGGCACTCCAAGTTGCAAACCGGACTGGATGACATAGGCCAGGTTCCACTGTCCCGCGACCGGATCGAAGATCCACTTCTGCAAGCCGGACAGTGGATTCGACGCAGCCTTGGTGTATGTGCCGTTGGCATACGTGTTGTCGCCATCACCCTCATCGGCAACGTATAGCGAGTTTGCATCGGCGAACCAGATGCCGAAGGGGAATGACGTCTTCGACTTCAACTTCGTCGGGAAGCCATTCAGGATGCACATGTTGTTCGGGTCGAGCCCCTTAGTCTGCAACTGGCTGGGATCGTAAGCCATGGGCGCGGTCGGCAGCGTGGCACCGGCAGGCGGTACGCCGATACCGTTGTTGTCATTGCAAACCGTCAGCGTTGGGTCGACGAAATACACGGTGTTGACGCCGTTGCCGCCGCTACCTTTCGTGTAATACAAGACATTGTTGAAAATGGTGATTCCGCGGAAGTTCGTGTCTTTGCCAATCTTGTCCTGCGGCTGGCCGATCTGCGTGATATTGAAGCTGCCGACCGGCGTCGGCTGTCCCGGATGCTGCGCGACTTCCGGCAGAGTTAGCGGATCGAGGATCTGCGCGCCCGCACCAATGATGATCCCGTCCGGTTGAGGATTGCCGCCGTTGCCGGCGTTACCCGCGGTATAGAAGAAGTTCGCGCCGTTGGAGTTATTCAGGATGGCAGCTCGTCCATTGTTGCCGCTGTAGGCGTTGGTCTCGGTGAACGTCGTGGCGCCGTTCACATCGATCTGCGCTACAGCCCGGTAGTAGCTGCGGCCCACGGGATCGGTCGGATCCACAATCTGGTTTGTGTTCGAGTTCGAGACATCGATGTCATCGATGGGAGCGACATAGCCCATGAAGGTCAGGTACTGGCCATCGGTCGACAGGTTGAGCGCTATCTCCGACTTCGACGAGAAGCTGGTGACCAACTGGTCGCCTTTGAGCACGCGACCGACGTGATTGCTGTTGGGAATTTCCAGCGAGTTCACCAGTGAACCCGCGACGGTGTACTGATCGAGAAAAATTTTCGATGTGATACCGAAGCTCGAGTCCACCAGATCGTTGTTGAAGACGGTGGGATAGGTGCCGTCGTTGGTCGCTGGTCCGGCGCAACCGCCCTGTGTTGCTGCGCAGTTCGGCGGAAGAATCTGGCCGACCTTGACGTTGTTGGGATTGTTGTCGTAAACGCTACGGCTGATGACCAGGTTGCCGGGCGAAAAATAGGTGCTGCCGTTTTGCGCGGCAGCGGGAACGGCGGCGGCCGCCAAGGACGCAGAAAGCAACAAGCACGCCCGCAGGCGGTCCTGTCTTCTCAGCAGATTTGCTGTCACAAAGCTCTCCTTAGAGTTGATTCGCGGAGTGAACCCGTTGACTGTCATGGGTTCAACGCTATGTTGACAGCGAATTATTGCGCGGTAGTTGCAGCGCGGTGACGGACTAATGAATGTGGACGCTGAGCTAAAGAAATTCTCTCTGACGCCTGACGCAATACGAACAATCCGTCGAGATCATGCTTCCAGCAGGCGATTGATCGCAACCTCGACGTGGATCTTCGTTGTGTCGAGCAGCGGAAGATCGTGGACTGTTTCGCCTTTGAGAATCAGCGGCAGCTCGGTTCCGGCCAGCAGGACGGCTTCGATACCATCCTCAGCTTTCATCCGCTCGATGATGCGCAGCAGTCCTTCGCGTGAATCCGGCAGGATCACTCCCTTGAGCAACTCGTTGATGTACTTGTCGTGGATGTAGCCGATTTCCGGCCCGTTCGGGACAATGACAGAAATGCCTGCCCGCGTGAACACGTCGGGATAGAACCGCGCCTGCATCGTGAAGCGTGTGCCCAGCAAACCGATACGGGTGATGCCACGGCTTTTAGCCTCGGCACAAGCCGCTTCCACAATGCTCAGGATGGGCAGCGACGATCGGGCTTGCACCTCGTCAAACACCAGATGCGGCGTGTTGGCGCTGATGATAGCGAAATCCGCTCCGGCGTCGGCCAGTGTCTTCACGGCTTCAGCGAAGTAGTCGGCGAGAAGGTCGGGCCGATTGTCGTCGAGGAATGCCAGCCCGCGATAAACGTCGATGCTGTTGATGACGATCTGCGGCAGCGCCTTCTCGCCCATGCGCTTCTGATAGGCCGCGATCAACAGCCGGTAATATTCGAGCGTCGATTCCGGGCCGATTCCGCCCACGACACCGAGAGTCTTCATGGTGTCATTGTAGATGTCGCGGCGGGCAATCAGTCACTGCCGTTGATCCTCAGCAACCAGCCACTCCCACCACCGATGCGAAGGTTGCCGGGTGATTCCAGTTCGATCACGCCCGGCGGATCCATGTCGCCGCGCCTCACTACCTTGATGTCGGAGTATCCGTAGGCTCCGCACGCCCAGGGAGAGAACAGCCATAGTGCCTGCTCGCGTTGTCCATCGCCGTTACATCCGTCCTTCGGCGCGGGAATCAGCTTCGCGGTCACAGCGCCGTAGTCGTTTGTGTGCCCAACTACGGTACTGGCCTGCAACACTTCCCCGCTGCCACGAAATACTCCGGCACCGCCAATCTGGATCGTGTTCCAGTCACTTATGGAAGTTCCGTAGTCGTCGATGGCGTTGGTTGGCAGCTTCGCCTCGAATACCTGATTTGGCGAGGCAAGGGCACGCACGTGGGCGGTGATGGGAATCTCTTTCGCCCCAACCTTGAGACGGTCGAAAGAGAACGTTACGCGAGAAGGAGAATTCGAGGTTGCTGCACTGGCACTGACAACACGACCCAGAATCTTGCTTCCACTGGAAATCTTCGAGCCATCGGGAAGCGGTACATCCTGCATGATCTTGCCGCTGATCGGCTCACCCGGCTTCACACGGCGCGCATCCAGCGTGCTGTTCAGCATGACGGGCAGCACCGTGCCGGCAGGAATCTGCTGAGCGGCCGCAAGTGTGCAAACCGCCAGCAGAAGAACCATAACTGTCAGCGCACGTGTGGACATCGCATTCACAAGCGGCTAGTTCCCGGAATTCGCAGCGCAGGCACCGCCAGCGCTCGTCACCGTCGACACATCGAAGACCGGTATCTCGTCGGCCGAGGACGCAAGCCCATCCACCGTTGTGCCGATGGTCTTGATACCGGGCTTGCCCGTAATCTCGACCTGCTGGCCCACGTAGTGGATCAACCTGTTGGCTTGATATTGCAGCTGCGTCGACTGACCGGCGCTGTCGACCAGCCGGTATTCATGCGAGGAAAACTCGAGGCAGCCACTGACCGTAGTTGAGGCCGCATTCGTGTTCGGTGTTGTTGTTTTTTCCTGTGCCAGCAGAACGGCACAGGGGACGATGAACAGCAAAAGGAGCAGCGTCTTGGGCAAGGACACATTCTCCGCAATCTAAGATTTGGGCCGCTCTTGAAGCGCGGCTTTCTGTCTCAGACACAGATGATGCGTCACGACGCCACGTCACAAAAAAAACGGCGGCCCAAGAAGGCGCCGCCATTTTCGACGAAGTACGAAGTGCAAGGCTAGAACGTGAATACCGGGCCGAATTCTGAACGCCAATCGGTCGACGTGCAGGTCTTCGCTCCGGCGACTTTGGTCGTACAGAGACCAACGTCGTTGGGAACCGCGTAGCTGGAGTAGTTGCTCTCTTCGAAACCGAACTGGACCCAGGGATTCATCTTGTAGAAGATGGTCACGGCTTTCACCGTGCTCTTGATCGGTCCCGCTCCGGCCGCGCCTACGTCCTTCGCAAACCGGAAGTCGTTGGCGTTGGCTGCATCGATACCGTATTCCGCGTAAGCCTGCCAGCCGGCATTTCTGCCCTTTGGTTCGGCATTAAACCAGCGCGACACCGGCAACCCTACCTGTACGAAGCCGCCATAGCCGCGAACGGGCAATTGCGGTGCGACCACCGCCTGTCCAGCCGCGTTGGTTCCGAAAACCGCAACGTTGTTGTCGACCGAAGTGCCGTTGGCCTTGTCGACCAGCCCACCAGCCTGGTTGTAGTACGACAGCGTTTGTCCGGCAAAGAAGAATCGCAGGTCGGCTCCCATGTAGCCGCTGGCCACGACGGTCGCCCAGCGAGTGGGAAGCGAAATCGCGAACTGATTGCCGTATCCGTTGCTATTGAGGTTGACGCCGTCCGGGAAATCCGGCTTGTACGCGGCGGGAACGGCAGAGCCCAGCACCGTCATCTGGCGCCCGGCATAGAAGCCGCTCCAGAGAATCTGAGCCGGCACCACACCCGGAGCCTTGTCGAGCTGGAACTGCAGTACAAAGCGCGACTCGAGAGTTGGGTGAGCGGCGTCAGCACCTTGGCGCTCGCCATATCCAATCTGGCTGGCAAGACCGTTGACCAGGGTGCACGAGGTTGGAGTGTCCAACTTTACGACGGTGCAGCTTACGCTGCTCGCCGGAACATTCCCTTCCGAAGGCATCATGATGGCAAATTCCGGTGAGATCTTCCAATTCCGATCACCACCGAGCTTCTGCACCACTCCCAGGCGCATCTGCGGCGAACGCTCATACATGTTGCCCCAGTACGCGCCGAAGAACGTGGTCTCAAACAGGTTCATCATGGCGCTGGAGCCAAAGATGGTCCAGTCTTGACCTGCTTCGTAGAAGATGTCCGTGTTCGGATTGGCATTCCAGTCGATTCGTCCGAAGGCCAGCCGCAGCTGCAGCGCGTTGCTTCGAATGGTGGACACGCTGCGGTTATCGACTGCGCTGAAGTTGCCTTCGAAATCGGCCTCGACCTGTCCGGTGATCGTGATGTTCTTCGATACGTCCGGCCACTCGAAGCGCGATCCGAACCGTGTGGCGCGAGCTTTCATGTGCCACTCCGGATTGTTATTCGGGCCAGTATCGGATGCCAGGAACCACGGCTTCGGGAAGTCATCGCCGAAGGGCTGTAGCGAGTCATACGCCTCGGTCGCCTTGATAAATCCGTACGGCAGCAGCCGTACCGCGCCGAGTTTGAGCGCCGGCGCCAAAGCATCCTTGGCCGGCGGATCTAAGGAAAGCACGCGTACCGGCGCAATCGCCGGTATCACCGTCGGTCCGGTAGGCTTGGGCTCGGGCGGTTTGGATTGCCCTGTGGTCAGGTTCGCCTGTTGCGTTGGCGCACCCGATTCGGCATCGTACAGTGCATGCGCATCCATGTCGCCGGCGGTCTTCAATTCGTTCATCTCCGAATCGCTGACTACGCCTTTGCTCTTCAGCAGCACCAGCAATTGGTTCATGCCAATGGTGCCCGATGCGCCTTTCAAACTGTTGGCTTCAGTACCGCTGATAATCCCTTTCTTCACCAGTAAATCGACCAGTGTGGGATTCACGGGAGCGCCCAGGCTGGGACCGGGAGTTGCTCCGGATGGAGCTGCCGTGGCAGCGTTGGTGGCCGGCTCAGCGGTGCTCGAGGCACTCGATTCTGCGGCCCATAATGCCGGCGTGAGCAAACACGCTACGGCGAGCAATACTACAAATCCTGATCGGAAAAACGTTCGCATCCAAGCCTCCGCAAACAAGGGCAAGCTGTGCCGGAAAAATCGTTCCGGAACATTCCAGAATCAGAAATGCCGCCCCAATCTGGAATTGCCTTGCGGGGGACTGTATTGGACGACATCACTTCGGCATGCGTGCATCGCTCACCCTCCGATGTGACTCATCGCACAGGGTTGCTGTGATGTCACCGAACGAACGTTCTTCTAAGTGCCTGTAAATCCGAGGCTGCCACGCATCTTCAGGACACGCGCTTTGGCAGCCGGCAAGTCTTTACCACTTTGGTAGGAAAGGCCAGGTTTCCGGATTACCCGCCGGTGTCGCGCCAGCAGCGCCGGGGTGAACAAAGTTTGGACATCACAACCGCATGTGACGCATGCCGCGCATTTCTTCATTGATCATCTGCTACATGTAAGCTCCAATCGCGCCCCGTGAAAACTGAACAGGAGCTCCTATGACGGAACAGCAATCTCTTTCCCGGGCTACCAAAATGGCAATGACTTCCCAGTTCCTGGGATTCATGCTCGATGCCTACGACATGGCAATGGTCATCGTGATGGCTCCGATCCTGGGCAAGATTTTCATCTCGCCCAAGAACAGCCAGTTGTGGCTCTACCTTGCTCCCGTAATCGGTTATTCCATCACCATGGCTGCCCGGCCCGTCGGGTCGGCATATCTTCGGAGCTTATGCCGACAAGATTGGGCGCCGCTTTCTGCTGATCTTCACCATCGGCGGCGTCGGAGTCATGTCGCTGCTGTCCGGTTTCCTTCCCACTTATCAGCAGGTGGGCATTCTGTCGTATGTGCTTTATTGCGCTCTGCGTTTCCTGATGGGCTGTTTCTTTGGAGGTGAGTACGCGGTTGGCCACACCTTCGCCATCGAATATGCTCCGCAGAAGCGCCGCGGTGCGGTAAGCGGATTCATTCAATCCGGTTTTCCATTGGGCTACGTGCTCGCGTCGCTGGTCTTCGCTGCCATCTCCTACTTCCTGGGAAAAGTTCTTCTGGCGCAATACGGCTGGCGCATCGCGTTTATGACCGGGGTGATTCCGGTATTCCTCGCTCTGTGGATTCGCGGCAACCTGCAGGAGTCGCCGGAGTTCGAGAAGGCGAAGGCAAATGGAAATATCGAGAAGGCACCCTTCTTCAGTCTGTTCCGTCCTCCTCAGCTGTGGGACTTTCTCCAGGTCTTCTTATTTATGACTGGCCTGTTCCTCACCGACTATTCGGTCTATGGATTCCTGCCGAAGATTCTCACTCTGGAAGGACGCGGGTTCGACACCACGACGTACAGCCTGATCTACGGATTTGCGCTGTTCCTGTCATTCCTGGGCTACAACTTCTACGGCTGGATCTCCGACCGCACCGGACGCAAAATTCTGACGCAGTGGTATTGCGTGTTTCTTGTGATCTTTGGCGTGCCCGTTTATTACGTGCTTTATCATGCGGCTCTCGCCCGTAACATCGGACTCGCGATCGTGGGCACGTGTATGGCAGGCATGCTGAAGCTGGCCTGGGGCATCGTTCCGGCGTATTTGTGTGAGCGCTTCCCGACCAAGCGCCGTGCCGCTGGCGTAGGCTTTGGATATTCCGCAGGCGCGATTCTTGGAGCCTGGTTCCCACTCTACGTGCTATGGGCACACAAGATCCCGTTCATCCACAACATTGAAGGCCAGGACACATGGCTGTCGCCGGCCGTCATCCTGACCATCGGAGCGATCATGACTTTCGTCAGCCTGCTTTATTCGCCGGAGACCAAGCATCTGCAACTGGATGAGGTAGGCGAGAAAGAACGGGCGGCCGACCGGCGAGCCCAGCAGCTTCGAGAGGCAGCCGTCATGAGCTAATGTTCCGCGAAAGCCAGTGCATGCACCGCTACGAGCGCCACGGTTGATTCCGTGGCGTTTCTCCTTTTGCGGAACTTCTTTGCTGCTCCTCCGCAATAGAGAACAGGCGGCCAAACGAAACGGAATCGGCAGCCAAAAGGCAATCCGCCTTTTTTACAAAACTTTACCCTGCGTTACCAGAGTTTACTAACTAAAGGTTCGCAGCAGGGTTTCAATGATTGACAGAACGAACTGTCAAGAAGGAGAAACAAGAGTATGAAAACCAAGTTTTGGAGCGTTGCCGTTGCCCTGCTGGCGCTGGTGCTGTGCGGAACGGCTGTGATTTCTTCGGCGCAACAGAGTGATGAGAGCGGCGCCCAGGCCTGGGCCGGCCATCGTCATGGCCACATGGGATATCTGGCTAAGCGAACTGAACCTGACCGATGCGCAGAAAACGCAGATCAAGACCATCATGCAGTCGCAGCGCACAGCGGTGCGGCCACTGATGCAGCAACTGACGCAGAATCGCATCGACACGATCAACGCCACCGCAGGCGGAGCTTTTGATCAGGCGAAAGTCCAGGCTCTGGCCACGCAGCGCGCCCAGATCATGGCGCAGCTGGAGGTGCAGAAGGCGCAGATCCACAGCCAGATCTACAACCAGGTGCTGACTTCGGACCAGAAGGCCAAGGCAGACCAGTTGCGTCAGACCAAACTGACGCGCCTGAATGCGCGGCTGCAGAGGATGTCGCAATCCGAAACCACGCCGCAGGCCCAGTAAGCCTCAGAAGCGGTGACAAGATTCGGGGGCTTCTCATCGGGTCGGAAGCCCTCGTAGGAAAGCGGTCCGCCGCAACGGACCGCTTTTGCGTTAGAGACGCAGATACCTCGCGCTTTTCGCTCTTCGCTTTTCGCCGGTGCATGAAGATCCCATCATCAGAGCATCGAGTTCCATCAATTATTGGAGTCGTCCAGACCGAGGACCTCAGTCCGAGTGGAGGAACCTGCCGTCCTTCGTGCTGCACGAATCCTGGTCCTTCTATCCAGCGGACCCATTTGAATTGTCAACCTGACCGGAGCGTCCGCCGACGTTGCGGACGCGGAGTGGAAGGATATGCTGTTCGTGTGCGGCGGAACGGATCGGTGAAAACAACAGCTCATCCCAAGCTCTGGCGAAAAGCGAAGAGCCAATAGCGAAGAGCGAACCCTCACCTCCCCGCCAGCCCCAACTCCCCCGCGATTCCCTTCATCGCCTCGACACAGAACGTAATATGCTCATCCAGGTCCACGCCCAATCCCGCGGCTCCGTTCGCAATGTCCTCCCGGCTCACCGATCGCGCGAAGGCTTTGTCCTTCATCCGCTTTCGCACCGACTTCGCGTCCACCTCGGCCAGCGATTTGTTCGGCTTGATCAGCGCCGTCGCCGTGATGAACCCCGCCAGTTCGTCGCAGGCAAACAGCGCCTTCTCCATCTGCGACTCGCGCGTCACGCCGGTGTAATCGGCGTGCGACATGATGGCGCGGCGAAGCGTCGTCTGGCCAGCCACGTTCCTTCAGGATCTCGTTGCCTCGATAGGGGTGGTCTTCAAGGCTGGGATATTTTTCGTAGTCGAAGTCGTGCAGCAACCCGACCAGCCCCCACTGCTCTTCGTCGCCACCGAACTTGGGGGCGTAGGCGCGCATGCACGCTTCCACAGAAAGAGCATGTTTGCGAAGACTTTCTGACTGGGTGAACTCAGTTAGTAAACACCATGCGTCGGCGCGATCCATTTCCGTGTTTCTCCTGAAATTGTAGGGTTTCTTCCGGGTCGAATAGGCAACGACTCTGGAATTGCCGAGTTTTCCCCGCGTTTTCCACCGACAACCCCCTTGACTCTAGCAGACGATTCCCGCAAAGTACCGTATTAGTAAGTGCCCGCTCTGGCACTCCCACAACCTGAATGGCTACCACTCTCGCACCCGTCGATTCTCGGGAAGTGGTCAGATGCGACGATTGCCATCTTGTCCAGTTCAAAACCACCAATAATCTTTGTCGTCGGTGCCATGCGTCACTGGATGAGGACGAGCCTGAGCCAATCCTCGCACCGGTGATTCCCATCGCAGCCGCGGAAGAGACCAGCCGCTCCGAGGTGCAGGTCGCCAAAGCGATCCGCAGCCTGCGTCAGCGCTCCGGTCTGAGCCAGCGTCAACTGGCGCTCCGCATGGGCGTGCCGCGCACCTACGTCTCGAAAATCGAGAACGAGAAGGCGACACCCACGCTCTCCTCCCTCGCCCGTTTGGCGGCGGCGCTGGAAGTGACGGTGCCCGACCTCCTCCACGAGTGCGGACCATCGCGTGACGAGAACATAGCGGAGATGATGACCGATCCGTTCCTTGCCGAGCTGATGGAATTCACCTCGCAGCTCAACGCGATGCAGCTCTCCAGCGTGCTCGCCCAGGTGCGGGACATGGTCATGCATCCGCGGCGCGGGGCATAAGCGTTAGGTTGTGCAGGATTACTGATCGCTGATACAGAACCTGCCGAGGCCGCAGAAGCCTCGGCATTTTTATTTTCTTCTTCGGCGCATGCTCGCTTCGGCGCATGCTCGCCTTGATCTGCTCTTCTCAGCCCTCATCGTTGATGTCGCAGAGCGCCAGCTTGGCCCCGCGTCCGGCAAACGCTACGGCACACACGCGTCCGAAACCCTGTGCTGCCCCCGTAATCAGTACAACCTTGTCTTGAAAATTGAACATGCTGCTCCCCTGGACAAAGAGCGGCAGTATACCCCATGAGTCGGTGTGGATAAGGAGTGCGGTTCAGTCCCTGCGAAAGGAGATCAAGTCCCACTCACCTTCCGGCGTGGAGGTACGCTGGCGTAGGATGTAGAGATTGCCGTCATCGGCGCGAAGCTTGTAGAAGACGGCTCCTGGCTCGTACCAGCGATCCATCACGGCCTCGACGGTGTATTCCCTTCCTTCGAGCCGGAAGCGCACCGGCCGCTCGTCCGCGGCATGTCCGGAATGGCACTCTACTTCCAGCTTCATACTTCCTCTATCCGTTCAGGGCGCTCCTCACCCGCTATACTACGTCGTTCCTTCAAAGACGGCCGGAGAAGTCATGCTTCGATTCAGCACAGTCATTCTCCTTCTAGTAACTCTTTGCGCTTCTCTGCCGGCGCAGACGGTCCATCCTCCGCTCACCAGCGAACAAATCACAGCTATCGACCAGTTTGTCGCCAAGTCGATGAAAAACCGCAAAGTCCCCGGCGTCCAGCTGGGTATTTACAGCCGCGGCCAAATATTGCTGGCCAAAGGTTATGGCATGTCGAATGTGGAGCTGTCGGTTCCGGTGAAACCGGAGGCCGTCTTTCAGTCGGGCTCTGTCGGCAAGCAGTTTGTCTCAGCGGCCATCATGATGCTGGTAGAAGAAGGCAAGATCAACCTCGACGACAGCATCACGAAGTACTTCCCCAACGCGCCTGCGGCTTGGAAGCCGATCCTGGTCAAGAACCTTCTCTCGCACACTTCCGGCCTGGCCGAGTACGAGAGTCCCGATCGTACCGGACCGAACGGCCCGTTCTACTTGCGGCTCGATTTCACCGAGGATCAGCTGGTCGAAAAGATCGAGGCACTGCCCATCGACTTCCAGGTTGGCGAGAAATGGGACTACCGCAACACCAACTACGTGCTGCTCGGCATCATGATCCACAAAGTTACGGGCCAGTTCTATGCCGACTTCCTGCAGGAGCGCATTTTCAAGCCACTCGGGATGACCGCGACCCGGCTTATCAGCGAGGCCGACATTATTCCCAACCGTGCCGCCGGCTACGAACTGCATCATGGCGAGCTGAAGAACCAGGAGTGGGTCTCGCCCACCTTCGACTCCACCGCCGACGGAGCGCTGTACTTCAATGTGCTCGACATTGCCAAGTGGGACGCCGCGCTCTACGGCACCACGCTGCTGAAGCAGTCCAGCCTCGATCGCATGTGGACGGTGTTCCCCTTGAACGATGGCAAGCCCAATTCCGCCCACTACGGTTTCGGCTGGTTCATGGAAAACCGCAACGGCCATCACTCTACCGAGCATGGCGGCGCATGGCAGGGATTTACCTGCTTCATCCTGCGCTATCCCGACGACAATCTGAGTGTCGCCGTCCTGACGAACCTGGCCGGAGGCGGCCCGGGAGCCATCGCCAAGGTCGTCGCCGGGTTAGTGAATCCGGCGCTGATGCCGGCCAAACTGACGGCCATTCAGGACGACCAGCCGAAGCTCGCGGAGCAGCTCAAGAAGCTGCTGGCACAGATCGTCGCCGGCGAAGACGTTCGCAGCCAACTTTCGGCCGAGATGGCGTCCGCCCTCACTCCGGATGAAGCCAGAGACGTGCAATCGGAGCTGAAGCCGCTCTGGCCGCCGGATTCTCTGGCGCTGGTTAAGCGAATCCAAATCGGCGATCGAACCATTTCCGCTTACCGCGTCCGCAAAGGCGACAACGTGTTGCTGGTCACCTACGAACTGGGCAAAGACGGAAAGGTCGCGTTGCTGGGCGATTCGCCAGATCAGGAATACCAGTAAGAAGCGAGCTTTTAGGCTTGACGTCTTGAATATTGTGAAGTACTTTACATTACAAAGCGTGAAGCCTGACGCCACTGCTTCTGCTGGGAGGTTCGGTGCTAGAATTCTTGCTGCGGCTTCGAACTAAGACAGTCGGCAGGGCTCTGTGAAAACGTGCGACGAACCCGCACCCGCGCACGTCGAAGCCTTGCCGGTGCAAGGGGATGTAGCGGAAATAAGTAGCCAGATCAACATGCGCACTCAAGTGCCTGCCGGGCTAAACCGCAAAGAGGCTGAGATCTACTCCCGCCTCGATCCGGAGCGGCTGCCCCACCACATCGCTATCATCATGGACGGCAATGGCCGCTGGGCCAAGCGCCGCCACCTGCCTCGCATCGCGGGACACCGCTCGGGTGTGGCTGCCGTGCGCTCGACCGTCGAAACCGCCGCACGCCTGCATATTCCCGCGCTCACGCTCTACTCCTTCTCTGCCGAGAACTGGAAGCGGCCCAAGGGCGAAGTATCGTTCCTGATGAACCTGCTGCGCCGCTACCTGAAGATGGAGCTGCCCACGCTGATGGAGAACAATATCCGGCTGCAGTACATCGGTCGTCAGCAGGAGCTTCCGCAGGAGGTGCAGGAGCGCATGTCGTGGGCGCGCGAGATGACCGAGCGCAACACCGGCATGGTACTGACCCTGGCTCTCAACTATGGCTCGCGGACAGAGCTGGTCGACTGCTTCAACGCACTGGTCAACGAAGCGGCGCGCAACGGCGGCATCGAGCACCTGAAGATCGACGAGCGCTCCATCGCCCGGCACCTCTACACCAACGGCCTGCCCGAACTCGACCTCGTCATCCGCACCAGCGGCGAGATGCGCCTCAGCAACTTCCTGCTATGGCAGGTCGCCTACGCCGAGATCTTCGTTACCGAGACGCTGTGGCCCGACTTCCGCGGCACCAGCCTGCTGGAAGCCATCGAAGCCTTTCAGAAGCGCGAACGCCGCTTCGGAGGCCTGATCGAAAACAACGGACACCTTTCGTGAAGCGCGTCCTCACCGCAGTCATCCTGGTTCCCATCGTTGTCCTGGCGCTCTTCCGGGCACCGCTGTGGCTGTTCGCACTGCTGGTACTGGGCGTGGCCCTGCTGGCGGCTAGGGAGTATTTCGATATTGCGGGGAAGACCGGCTTCCGGCCGATGCGGGGCTGGGGTTACATGACACTGGTCGCAACGTTCGTTGCAGTGGCTGCCAGCATGGAATCGGAACGTCACTCAGGGAATCGCTTCTGGTGGATTGCCACGTTTGCTATGTTTGCGATTCTTCTACTTTGGCCATACATCTTGGCGGCACTATCGTTGCGCTCAGAACCCTTGTCGCACTCTCTCGGCGACATGGCGGTGTCATCCCTTATGTTGCCCTACATTGGGATAACGCTATTCATTCTATTACTGCTTCGTGAATTGAATTTCGGATCGCTATTTCTCCTTTACCTGATGCTGATTGTCTGGTCTGGGGACGTGGCTGCGTACTACGTTGGGCGTGCGATCGGCAAACACAAGTTGGCTCCGCGCGTCAGTCCAGGTAAGACGTGGGAAGGGGCAGTTGCTTCGTCGGTAGGAGCCAGCATCGTCGGGTTGGTGCTCTTCCACTACTCACGTGATCTCTTTCGTGGCTTGGCCACGATTGGCCTTTACCATGACAACGCGATTCAGAATCTTGCGAACCCGGCCGGCGCAGATATTCATCAGTGGCTGTCCCACTCGCCGGCCATCATGGTAATCGCCTTTGCCCTGTGCACAAACATTGCGGCACAGCTCGGGGATCTGTTCGAATCCGCGATTAAGCGCGGAGCAGGTGTTAAGGATTCCGGGAGTCTATTGCCCGGGCACGGTGGAGTGCTCGACAGAATCGATGCACTTCTGTTCGCCTTGCCTGTAGGGCTTTTCTTCTACAACATCATGACAATCCGATAGGGCAACCTCACAAGCAAAGTGCCGTAGGCGCGAGACAAGTTAGCCCAGCCGTTCACGGCTGGGAATACTCGCGTTTGCGACACGGAGTGCCGTAGGCACGGCACAAAACCTGCCGCCCCGAAGGGGCTCTGGCCTGATATTGCACGCTAACCCAGTGCTTCCGCACTGGGCTAATTACTTTGGGCGCGTCCGTGCTTTCGGTGCTGGGCTAATTACTTTCGCAGCACTTCGGGCTCAACCCTCAACCGCGCTTTGGACGACCCTTACATACAACAATGTTGTCAGACCTCTCCCCTGTCGGGTGCCTATCGTGGTACAAGCCCGAAGGGCGTCATTTGCTTTAGCCGTGGGCGTGAGCCCGCGGTGATCACTCGCAAACGCGTCCGAGCCGCAGAGCGGCGTGACAACGGCGTAATAGCAAACGCCGTAGGCGTCACACAGGTTAGCCAGCCGTTTACGGCTGGGACTCGCCGCGTTTTTGGGCTGAGTGCCGTAGGCGCGACACAAACCCCTGTCGCCCCTGAAGGGGCTCACTCATGACCTCCGCCGACCCCGGGCTTCCGCCCGGGGCTAATTGCAGTTTCGCCCTTCGGGCTTGCATCCTCGCGTCGGAAGGGCCTGCCGAGGTTTCTCCTGCTGTTCTGGTCACACGATCGTAACCTCTCCTGCTTACCTTCCCCGCAATCCGAGTCACGTTTCATGGGATACTTACTACATACTTCATGAAACGAATCGCCATACTTGGCTCGACCGGCTCCATCGGCAAGAGCACTCTCAACATCGTCGAAACTTTTCCTGACCGCTTCTCCGTCGTGTCGATGGCCGCGGGCAACAACGTTGATCTTGCCTTCGAGCAGGCGCGCCGCTGGCGGCCCGAGATCCTCTCCATGGGCTCGGCCAATGCCGCCGACCAGCTCTTCGAAAAGCTGAAGCAGGCCGGACTCAACAGCGAGACCGAGGTCCTTCACGGCTCGGCGGGAACGGTGAAGGTCTCCACCCACCCTGACGCCGACTTCGTGGTCAGCGCCATCGTCGGTGTCGCCGGGCTGGAAGCTACTTACGAAGCCGTCAAGGCCGGCAAGAGCGTCGGACTCGCCAACAAGGAATGCCTCGTCGCCGCCGGCGACCTCATCACCGCCGAAGCCCGCCGCCAAGGCAAACCGCTGCTCCCGATCGACAGCGAGCACAACGCCATCCACCAGTGCATGCGCGGCGGACGTCGTGACGAAGTTCACCGCGTCTGGCTTACCGCCTCCGGTGGTCCGTTCCTGCATACCCCGCTGAAAGACTTCGCCAACATTAGTGTGGAACAAGCGTTGAATCATCCCACGTGGAAGATGGGAAAACGGATAACCATAGATTCGGCAACCCTGATGAACAAGGGCTTCGAGGTCATCGAAGCTTGTCGTCTCTTCGATATGCCGCCCGACCAGATCAGCGTGCTGGTTCATCCCCAAAGCACCATCCACTCCATGGTCGAGTTCGTCGATGGCAGCCTGCTTGCTCAACTCTCTGTCACGGATATGCGGCTGCCCATTTTGTACGCATTAACGTATCCCGAGCGCATTGCCTCGGACCTGCGCTTCCCGGTGCAGGAGCTGCGTCAGCTCGACTTCTGTCCCCCGGACGTGGAGAAATTTCCTTGCTTACGTTTGGCTTACGAAGCAGTCGAAGCGGGAGGGGCAAAAACGATTGCACTGAATGCCGCGGACGAGGTGGCCGTGGCCGCGTTCCTCGAAGGTCGTATTGGGTTTCTGGATATTCCAGCTACAATAAAAAAGACTGTTGATGAAACGTCGGCGCACGTTCCAGAATCTATAGACCAAGTACTACTAGCGGACGCGGATGCGCGCCGGCGAGCAGAGCTAGCTGTCAGCCATCAGCATTCAGTCTTCAGCCGCTCAGAATCCGAACTAAGGCACAAGCCGTAAAGCTAATGTGAAGTTGTTTTGGCTGAAAGCTGATGGCTGACAGCTGATAGCTCCTAAAGAGGTATATGGAATCGTTTTTCATTGCGGTAGTCTCGATGGCTGTTGTGCTGGGAGTCATGATCCTGGTGCACGAGTTCGGCCATTATGCTGCCGCCAAATTTTTCGGCGTCCGGGTGGACGTGTTCTCCATCGGCTTCGGCAAACGCCTCGTCGGTTTTAAGCGCGGCGTCACCGACTATCGCATCAGCGCCCTGCCGCTTGGCGGCTACGTCAAGATGGCGGGTGAGAATCCGCTGGAGTCGCGCAGTGGCGCGCCCGACGAGTTCATGTCGCATCCGCGCTGGCAGCGCTTCGTAATCGCCGTTGCCGGCCCGGTGATGAACATCCTGCTGGCCATCTTCCTGCTCACCGTCGTCTACATGGTGCATTACGAACGGCCCGAGTATCTGGACGAACCCGCTGTCGTCGGCTGGGTGCTCGACAATTCGCCGGCGGCGAAAGCCGGCATCGAGCAGGGCGATCGCATCGTTCGCATCGATGGCGAGCACAATCCTACATGGGAGGACGTGCTGCTGAAGGTGCTGATCAGCGCCAAGCAGCCGGTCAACGTCAGCATCCAGCGCGGCAATGCTTTCCTCGAGAAGCAAGTGAGGCCCGAAGCCGAGGGCAGCGATGAGTACGGCAGCGTAGGCTGGCAGCCGGAACAGACCGTAGTAGTCACCGAACTTGTGCCCAACATGCCGGCGCAAAAGGCCGGCATCCGGGCCGACGACCAGGTCATCGCCATCAATGGCATCTCCATGCGTTCGGTCTACGCCGTCATTCATTACTTGCAGGACAACGGGCAGAAGCCGGTTGACGTGACCATTGGCCGCAACGGCCAGCAATTGCACTACACCATGATTCCGGAGAAGGTCGCCGACAACGGACAGACGGGCTATCGCCTGGGCTTCGGTATCGCCGGCCCGATGAAGGTCGAAAAGCTTCCTCTCAGCAAGGCGCTAAGCGTTTCGCTGCAGGAGAACAAGCGGTATTCGCTGCTGATTGTCGAGCTGGTGCAGAAGATGCTCCAGCACAAGGTCTCGATCAAGCAGATGGAAGGCCCGATCGGGATCGCGCGCGCCTCGGGCGATGCGGCGCGCCAGCCCGGCTGGACTCCGCTGCTGCAGTTGATGGCGATGATCAGCCTGAACCTGGGCATCTTCAACCTGCTGCCGATTCCGATTCTCGACGGCGGCATTATCCTGTTGCTCGTCATCGAGGGCCTGCTGCGGCGCGACATCAGCCTTCGGATCAAGGAGCGGATCTACCAGACGGCATTCGTCTTCCTGCTGCTGTTCGCAGCAGTGGTCATCTACAACGACCTGATGAAAGCGCTGCCTGGGCTGGCGCAACGCATGCCGTAGGAAAACTTAAGCGCAAAACGTTGGGGCGCCGAGAGCGCCCCTTTTTATTGCCTCAACGCACCGGGTGCCCCATCCTTCTCGCCCGTTGTTGGCGAGAGGGTGGGAATGCGCCATATCTCGCGCTCTTCGAAGTATGGTCTAAACCCTCACTGTCGCGTATGTCCCTGAGCCGCGCTCGCGGTCTCCGAGGTCCTGCTGCTCGCCAGCGCAGCCTGGCAGCGCGTCAACAACGGCTTCGCGTCCTCCACTCCTAGCGACACCGCCTGCAACAACAACTTCTGCGCGGCGGCATAATCGTGCGGAACCTGCGTTCCCTGCATATAAACCAGCGCCTGATTCACGAGCGCCCGCTTGGCGCCTCCCGCTGCTGCCTTGGCGAACCACGTCACAGCTTCGGCTTCGTTCACCGGCGTGCCCTGCCCCAGCACGTACATCACACCAAGATTTCTCTGTGCGATGGCAAATCCCTGCTCCGCCGCCTTGCGATACCAGTACACCGCCTGCTGATCGTCCTGCGCCACACCTTGGCCGTGGTTGTACATGTAGCCGATATTGCTCTGCGCCTGCGCATCGCCTTGGCGAGCCGCGACCTCGTACCACTTCGCCGCCTGCTCCAGATCGCGCGGCACGCCGTGCCCCTGCGCATAAAGATTGCCAAGATTGCATTGCGACGGCGCATAACCCATCGATGCAGCCTTCATGTACCAGTGCGCCGCCTCAGTGAAGTCAACAGCTACACCTCTTCCCTGCTCATACATGAGCGCGAGATGATGCACGACCTGAACATCGCTGCGGTCAGCCGCCTGCCGATACCACTGCGCCGCTTCTGTCAGATCCTGGGCGACGCGAATGCCTTCTTCGTAGGCGACGCCCAGCAGTGCGGCTGCGTTCGCATCGCCATGCAACGCCGCTTTTCGCAGGCCTTGAAATTGCTTGTCACTGAGTTTGCTGAGCTGTTCCTTGGCAGTCGTCGCGCACTGGCCGGCGATGGCCGCCAGCAACAGGAATGCACAGCAGAAGAAAAGAGAATAGCTAATCGTTCTCGCCCAACGATTCGTAGACATAGTCGCCTCGCTGCAGGGTCAGCTGGACGCGCTATCAGTCCGCTAGAACTTTATTGGGGCGGAGTGTAAATCCGGCGACAAGTATTTGCCACAAAAATCGATCCTATTCTTGACCAAAGATGCAAGGGCTTTTCCGCAGGACGCGGAGTTCCGGGACAAACCTCAAAAACAAGGGCTCCCACCTTTGGGAGCCTTGTCTCGTACCTGCCTGCTGTCTGTTTTATCGCAAAGATTGGGAGCCGTCGCTGCGCTTCAGCGTTGGACGATCATCGTCGCCCGAGCCGTTGCTCGATCCACTGCTGCTGCCATTGCCGCTTCCGCTGCCGTTCGCCGGATTGTCGGCGGTTGCGCGGCGCAGCGTCGGACGATCTTTGTTCTGCTGGTCATTGGTGACCTTGTGCCGGTTTTCGATCGACGCCAGCCGTGCCTTCACCTGCTCGAACTCGGAGGTGTCGACGATGTATTCCGGACGCGGCGGCAGCACGTTCTGTGCCTCTTTTTGCGCGGCGGCAACGCGATCGGGCGTCATCGGATGGGACGAGAAAGCTTTGGCCAGTGTGCCAGGCTTCTTCTTCTCCTGCGCCTCGATCTTCTCGAAGAACGAGATGAACGACTGCGGATCGTAGCCGGCCTTATACATGTATTCCATGCCCAGGAAGTCGGCTTCCGACTCAAAGCCGCGCGAGAACTTCATGAACGTGAGCGGCACGCCGATGCCCATGGCCGCCTGTGTCGCTTCATAGACGCCCCAGCCGCCGGGAACGAAGATCAGCGGAATGCTGGCCAGGTTGGCGATGTTGCTGCGCGTCTGTTCGCGAGCCACGTGGCAGGCCGCGACGTGTCCGATCTCGTGCGCCATCACGCCGGCGAGTTCGGCTTCGTTATCGGCCGCCAGGATCAGCCCCGAGTTCACATAGAAAAATCCGCCGGGCAAGGCGAAGGCGTTGATCTCGTCGGTGTCGATGACCTTGATCGTGAACGGAACCTTCGCATCGGAGTTCCGCACCAGGTTCTGTCCCACGCGGTTCACGTATTCCGTGACCACCGGGTCGGTGATCATCTTGGCGCCGTGCTCCACCTGCTGGGAATAGGACCGGCCCATCGCCACCTGCTTTTCCAGCGAGTACCAGTTGCCCATGCCCTTGTTGCAGCCGACGTTGCGGTTGCCGATGGCGTCGATGTTGTCCATCACGTCCTTCGGCGGCGCGTTCTTCTCCGGCTTGTCGGGCAGGTACTGACCGTTACCCGTGGAGTCCTGGGTAGTCTGCGAGGGTTGCGACGTCTGCGCGCTCGAGCTCGAATCCTGAGTTGACGAGCCCTGGCTCTGGGCCACGCCCAGCGGCGCCAGCATCAGCGACAGAGCGCCAACGCCGAGAAATCTGATTGCGGAACGCATGGTGTACACCTTCTTCAGCCCCTACCCATGGAAAGACGCACATCTTCCCCATGGTCTATGCCAGATATGAACCCGGTTCGGCACAAGTTGTTGCCGGCCATTGCCTTTATTCTCCGCCGTATTGGACGCCAAGTCCATTGCTATATCGACGTAGTACCTACTCAGATGTCACGCATTCTCTATAGTTTCCGGAAATTGGGCACTGGAGTTTCATTTTCTTGTCCGCGCAACTTGCCCAGGCAGGTGCCCCATCCTGCTCGCCTGCTTTTGGCGAGAGGGTGGGAGAAGTCTCATATCGGCTCTGCGTTATTGGCCAGAGAGCAGGCAGGAGGCCCGACACCGGCCTCTGCGATTTTGAAACCGGCCCAGGAAGACCGGCCTGCACACGCGCCGTAGGCGCAACACATGTTAGCCCAGCCGTTTACGGCTGGGTCAGCCGCCCATTTTCTAGGCTGAGTCCCGTAGGGACGGCACCCCTCCTACCCATGCTAAACTTGTAAACAGACTCTGTTATGCCTCAGATACAACGCAGGAAGTCCTTTACCGCCAACATTGGCGGAGTTCGCGTCGGCAGTGATGCACCAATTGTGGTGCAATCAATGACCAACACCGATACCGCCGACATCGACGGCACCATCCGCCAGTGCATGGCGCTGGCCCGTGCCGGATCCGAACTGGTCCGCGTCACCGTCAACAACGATGCCGCGGCGCAAGGCCGTGCCGCACATCGTCGATGGCCTGGCCAAGCTGGGCACGCCCGTTCCGATCATCGGCGACTTCCACTACAACGGACACATCCTGCTGAAGAAGTACCCTGCCTGCGCGCAAACGCTGGCCAAGTACCGCATCAATCCCGGCAACGTTTCGATCGGCAAGAAGGACGACGACAACTTCCGCACGATGATTGACGTCGCCATCGAGAACGACAAGCCGGTGCGTATCGGTGTCAACTGGGGCTCGCTTGATCAACAACTGCTCACGCGCCTGATGGACGAGAACTCCAAGCTCGCCGAACCCGCAGACGCGCGCGACGTGATGATGGAAGCCATGGTCCAGAGCGCCCTGCGCTCGGCCGACCTCGCCGTCAGCTACGGCATGCGCAAGGAGCAGATCATCCTGAGCGCGAAAGTCAGCGGCGTGCAGGACCTCATCGACGTCTACCGCGAGCTGGCCCGCCGTTGCGATTACGCGCTGCACCTCGGACTCACTGAAGCCGGCATGGGCTCGAAGGGCATCGTCGGCAGCGCCGCGGCGTTGGCCGTCGTGCTGCAGGAAGGCATCGGCGATACGATCCGCGTCTCGCTCACCCCCGCGCCCAACGGCGAGCGCACCGAAGAGGTCGTGGTCGCGCAGCAGATTCTGCAGTCGATGGGTATTCGCAGCTTCACCCCGCAGGTCACCGCCTGCCCCGGCTGCGGCCGCACCACCAGCACCTTCTTTCAGGAGATGGCCGAGCAGATCCAGAGCTACCTGCGCGAGCAGATGCCGGTCTGGAAGACACGCTACTCCGGCGTGGAAGAGATGAAGGTCGCCGTCATGGGCTGTGTCGTCAACGGTCCCGGGGAGTCTAAACATTCCAACCTTGGCATCTCGCTGCCGGGCACGTTCGAGGAGCCGAAGGCGCCGGTCTACGTCGACGGCCGGCTGATGCTGACGCTCAAGGGCGATCACATCGTCGCCGAATTCATCGGCATCCTGAACAGCTACGTCGAGTCCCACTACACGGCGAAAGAGCAGCAGCTGGCGATTAGCAGCTAGCAATTAGCAGCTAGTGATTAGCAATTAGATTTTGGGTTGTCATCCTGAGCGGAGGCGTCGCTGTCTTTGCGACGCCGGAGTCGAAGGACCTCTACCTCCAGCACGAACTTGATTTTCCGCCGGGTGCCCAAGTCTCGCGATTTCGAGACATGGCACGGACGATAGCCCCATATAAACCCTCTGCTGGCTTATGCGGAAGTTTTTTCGTCTACTATCTGACGATGCTCTTGTTCTCTTCTCCGTCCGACTCCGAACTGGACAAGTTCCTCGCCGATGCGGCTCAGTCGGATTATTCTTACGCGGAGGTGGGCGCTACCCTGAACGCGGTTCCGGCCGGCTACAACGTCGATCACAATCGCGTCCTACTGGGTAAAGGCGAGGCCGATTTTCATCGCGCCGCGTCGGCCGTCCGCGACTGGAAGATGTTCGATCTGGGCTGGGTTCGCGTCTACCCCGCGGCCCCGGCCATCCGCGAAGGAGAGAACGTAGCCGTCATCGCCCGCTGGTTCAACCTGTATTTCGTCAATGCCTGCCGGATCGTCGACACCATCCACGAGCACGTTCCGATTCAGCGCTTCGGCTTTATCTACGGCACGCTGCAGGATCATGCCGAACGTGGCGAGGAACGCTTCCTGCTCGAGCACGATCGCCACACCGACGAAGTCTGGTATGACCTCCTGGCCTTCTCGCAACCGAACCAGGTCCTCGCACGCATCGGATATCCCTTCGCGCGCCGCTTGCAAAAACGATTCGCCGCCGACTCGAAAGCCGCGATGCAAAGAGCCATGGGCTGATTCGTCCCGCCGGGTGCCCCATATAAGCCCTGCTTTGGCTTCTGTGGGCCCGTCAAACCTCACCCTGTACAATCCTCCTGTCCCTCCACAACGATCCTCCGGGAGAAACTTTGAAACCATACGCAATGGTATTGGCGGTTCTGCTGACTGCGTCTGCAATCGGCAATTGCAAGAGCACCAAGCTGGTGGCCAGCGTGCTCAGTCCCACCTATTCCGGACAGCACTTCCAGAAGGTGCTGGTCATCGGCATGAGCGACAACCCCGCCATCCGCACCGATTTCGAAGAGGCCATGTCCAACCGCCTGAAGAGCGCGGGCGTACACGCCGTTCCGGGATACAACATCCTGCTGCGCCCGAAGTCGGCGAAGATGGACCCTGAATATCTGAAGCTACAGATCAAGGAACACAAGATCGATGCGGTGCTGGTCACGCGACTGGTGAGCGTGAAGAACGACACAACCTATATTCCCGGACAGACCTACACGGTTCCCTACCCGTACTACAACTCGTTCTATGGCTACTACAGCCATGTCTACCCAATGGTCTACACGCCGGGATACCTGATCCATGACAAGACGGTGCGCGTGGAAACCACGCTCTACGGAACATCCACGCCCGAGGGGGAATTCATCTGGACCGGCCTGAGCGAAACCTTCAACCCCAATCCGAAGAAGATCGACAAGGCCATCAACGCGGTGGTGCAGGTGGTGATGGACGATCTACAGAAGGAGAAGATCTTCTAAAGCGCAAATCACCTGTAAACCGCTCTGCCGGGATCCTGGGTTTCAAGGAGCAGTTTAGCTTCAATACGATTCAGGCGAATCTCAGAATACTGAATCGCAACAGAAGCCAGACCAGAAAAGCTGCCGTCCCCATCACGCCATACAATACCGACGGCTCCAATTTGAAGAAGCAAGCCTTCATTTGGTGTCGACGTGACTTTGATATTCGATGGACAGTGTTTGTCAGGTCGTACACAGACATGTACGAGAGATCGACCCCAGGCCTGTTAATTGCATCGCGAAGAAATCGATAGCGTTCAACATATTTGTACCAATACTGGTGTCGCATCGTGCCCTCCAAGAACCAATACAGGACAGACAACATGACAGCCAGCCATGGAACTACTATCGATCTGATGGTAAATGAAAGACCGAGACATGCCAGCCAGAGAGTCACGAACAAACTACGGCCTCGAAAGATCAGGTCGTCGTACTTATCGAATCTCGATTGGATCAGTGACAGCTCTATCTTTAGAATTTCGAACCGGCGCTCGGGTGTTATGCTCAAAATTTGCTGTTCCGGATTGTCGCAGGGGATGAACTGAGCCGTCTCCTTCATCTGTCTAACTCTGCTGTGAGCTTAATTTCGCCACCGGTGACTTTTAGCTTTCGTTGCCAATCCTTGTAGCCTGTCTTCTTGACAACTACCACATGTTCGCCAGGAGCCAACTCCACCGTCGACGGCGTATTCCCGACGAAGCTACCATCAATTTCGATATCCGCGCCATCCGGAGTTGACACCACATTGATCTTTGGAGCGGATACCGTCTTGCTCGCTACCTCGACGACTGCGGGTGCTGGTGACGCCGATGGTATCGCCTTCGCTGAGGCCGCTCGGATCTGTGTAGAGTGCGCCGACCAGTCGTTGAGAATGCCTTCACACGCATCCTTGACTGAACCGCCAAGCGTTAGTGTGGAATGACTTATGACGACATCGCCCGAAACCTTCTGAAACACGGCCACTTTATCTTTATGCCGCAGCGCTCCCTTACCGCCCTCATGATCGAGCAGCACAATATAGTCAGCTATATCCTGCTTGTTGTTAGGAGTAACCTGCGGACAACGTTCCCCGAAAGTCTTGATGATCTCTGCCGTTTGCGGTCGCGCTCCACCATGCGTCTGCGCTCCCCATGCACCGTTTGCGCCGCCGCCGCTCCCAGACATTTCCCACGACTCGCTGTCTGTAATGAACACTCGTGCTTTGTCGGCTGACGGCGGATATTTCGGTTGATCCTGCGCTGCTAAAGGAAGGCACACTGCTGCGCAGAGTACTACCAGGCCAGATAATTTCAAGACGCACTCCTTTTGTTGCTTGTTCGGAGTGTATGCCTGGAGGTGGAGATGTTGAAGACAATTCTAATCACTCGCCTTTTCACCTAATACTAAGCTCCTGCCTATCAGAGGAAAGCATGCACCGCCGCTCGGGTCAGCTATGCTGCTGCATTAGATCTATGCAGGTGATCACCAGCTAGGACGACTTTCGCAGCAACTCAGGCAATAGGTGCCGGCGAGAGCTGGCGGGCACTGTAAACTCCCTTGTCGTAACACAGCATGCTCATCCGATTCTCGCGCGGTTGCGGCAAACCGCTCGCCCTTTCCTCCCATCAACTGTAGTAAGACTCAAGTAAATCAGGAGCAGTTCATGGCCAACAAGCAGGAACTCGAGCGTTTTCTCGACCAGCATGTTTTCGATCCCATCCTTAAAGCTTCTCCCGACAAGTACAGCGAAAGTGAGCGGAAAGAATTGGAAGACGTGCAGAATCGCACCCGGACGGAGAAGGAGCGTTACCACAACTACAGCAGTGCCGACGAACTCATACGTATGTACAAAGACGATTTGCACTCCGAAAAAGCCAAGCCGGTGAACCAGAAATTGAAGCGGCTAGGCTTACCGCAATTGGCCGACGTGCGGGACGAATTCGAGCGCAAGGCCGCGTAGAATCCTGCAGCCCCGTTTCGTACTGAGGAGAGGCACTCCATCGCGGGAGTACCCGCCGTATGCACTGGCTCTATCACTTCATCCGCCACACCCTGCTGCACTATGGGTATTGGGCCGTGCTGGCCGGGCTGCTGGCCGAGAACATGGGTGTGCCTGTCCCGGGCGAGACCGTATTGATGTTCGCCAGCTTCCTTGCGCAGAAGGCGTCAGCGCTGAGTTTGGCCGGCGTCATTCTGGTGGGATCTGCCGCGGCCATCACCGGCGACAACCTGGGATTTCTGCTGGGCCGCAAGCTGGGTCCCCGCCTGATTGGCTGGATGAAGAAGCTGTTTCGCCTTGATGACGACGATATTGGGGCTGCCAAGCAACAGATCCGGCGGCACGGCGGGGCAACCGTGTTCTGGGCGCGGTACATCTTCGGATTGCGGACGGTGGCGGGTCCGCTCGCCGGCGTTTTAGGAATGGAGTGGAAGAAGTTTTTCCTCTTCAATGCTCTCGGCGGCGTAGCCTGGGTCTCCACCATCGCCGTCATCGGCTATGAGTTCGCGAACGAGTTCCAGAGCCTCCTGGACTACTTCGAAAAACTTTCATGGGCCATGGCGGCTGGGCTTTTTATAGTTGGCTACCTGGTGTGGCGGCGGAAGAAGAAACATTACAAGCAGCGGAAGCACTCGCGGCAATCTCCGGAAAAGGCGGCATAGAAGACCGATCGCATGCAGCAGGCAAGGCACTCATATCACCTGATGGCCAAAACCGCGGCCGGCTGCATTGCTGTGATGGGCACCAACGTTCTGGGCAATTACGCGTTGAAGCGCGGGCTGATTCATGCCAGTTCCGTCGTGGGCTGGTCACCGATTCCGTACCTTCAGGCCTTCTCCAACGCATGGGTTCTCATCGGCGTGCTCTCCATGATCCTGTGGTTCCTGTCGCGCCTGGCTTTGCTGAGTTGGGCCGACCTGAGCTACATCCTCCCGGTCTGCTCGCTTTCGTACGTCTTCACCGCCGTAGTCGGAGGCGTAGTTCTGGGTGAGCACATCACGGTGATGCGCTGGCTGGGAACTTCGCTTGTGACATTGGGCGTGGCGGTGACGGCTGTGACTCCGCCCGAAACCAGCTCATCGGGCAAGATGCGATGAGACTACTGCTTGTCGCACTTGTCGTCGTTCCCGGAGTCGTTGGCGATGTCCTGAACGCCGCCGGCATGAAACGCCAGGGAGAGATGGACGACTGGACGCTTGCGGGCGTGCTCCGTTTTCTGCGCGCCACCGCTCGCAATGTCTACATCCTCCTGGGACTGCCCGCAATGGCGATCTCGTTCTTCGCCCTGATGGCGCTGCTCTCGACCACGCCGCTCAGTCTGGCCATTCCGCTTACCGCCAGCAGCTACATCCTGGAAACCGCAATGGCCAAGTACATCCTGAAAGAGGACGTGAACTGGCATCGATGGGCAGGTGCAACGCTGGTCGCCATCGGCATCACATTACTAGCAGTTTGAAAGCAGGCGCGTGCTCCACTTCCTCGATCTTGGCTTCTTCAAAAATGGCGTGCTCATCGCCGTCATCGGCCACGGCTTGATCGGCATCTCGCTGGTCTGGGACAAGGTGCTGCTCAAACGCCGCGGCACTAAAAATCTCTTAAGCTACGTCTTCTGGCTGGGGGCGATCAGCATCTTCGGCCTGGTGCTGATTCCCTTCGGCTATCGACCGGCTCCTCTGTTCGTAATCTTTCTTGCATTCCTGGCGGGCGTCGCCGACATGGCGGCATCGTTCTTTTACTACGCAGCTCTGAAACGCGGCGAGGCCTCGGAATCTTTGGCCATCATGGGAGGCTTCTCGCCGGTCGCCACAGCGGCCTTGAGCTATGCGCTCCTGCAGAAGCAGATGTCGGGGGCGGAGCTGATAGGCTTCCTCATCATGTCGGGAGGAGGCTTCTTCATGTTTTTCTCGGAGCGGCTTCCACTCAAACGACTGCTGCCGCCGGTGATGCTAGCCGCTGTGTTGTTTGGGCTCACCAACGTGCTGCAGAAGATGGCATATAACCGGACTAACTTCGTGACTGCCTACGTGTGGTTCACGATCGGGACGTTCGTTGCCTCGATGAGCCTGCTTATCCCGCCATCGTGGCGTAAGCAGGTCTTCGAGAACTCGGGAGACGCCACCGAGCCGCGCAGCAAGTTCTGGTACTTCGTCAACCGTTTTGTGGCCGGAGTGGGATCGTTCCTGGTGGTGTATGCGGTCAGCCTTACCCATCCCGCGCTGGTCTCCGCCATCTCGGGCGTACGCTATGCGGTGATCTTCCTGGGAGCGCTGCTGCTGACCAAGTTCAGGCCGCAGTGGTTGAAGGAGAGCTTCCGCGGATCGCAACTCGTCATCAAAGCCGTGGCGACCGCGCTGGTGATTGCCGGGCTCGCGCTGGCGGGTATCTCAGGCGGCACGAAAGGCGCAAGCACCTCGACAACCGCTATGTTGCGCTTTCCGTTCCACCGCTGATTAATTAGAACGTTTCCGGCCAATGCCGCACAACGGCGCCCGGGGTAGCGGGCATCACCTCAGCTATGGCGAAAACAAAGCATCGCGCCGCAGGACGTGCCTGCTGCAGACGAGCTGAAATCCTGGAACGCGATCGCCGAATTTCTCGGGCAGCCAATCAGCACGGTGCAGCGGTGGTCGAAGGATGGCCTGCCAGTGCAACATACGGGCCGGTACGTTACCGCGTCGCGAGAAGAGCTGTCTCAGTGGATAGGCAAAACCAGCGGAGCAGGCGCTCCCGTCCACATCGCTGAAGCCTCGGAGGACGACCTCACGGCCGAGTTGCGCAGCGGATTGTCGGCCATTCGGAAGTCGCATCCAGCGGCAACGCATCGACGCGGAAAGTAGCTTAGCGAAGGCTACTGCGCCTTTCGCTCGCTGATGCCGGGCACGACCTTGTTCGTCACTGCGGCGACGGCCGACTCGGCTGCTTCGCGTCCCACGCGCGCCCCGATCTCTCCTGCTTTCTGCTGCAGTTTCTGCTCCTGCGACTCGGCTGTCTCGCGAACCCGATTGGCCAGGTTGCGCCGAGTCTCCTCGCCCGGGGCAGGTGCGTAAATCATGCCCAGTAGTGTTCCCACCGCAATACCTAAAATGAACTTCATCAGCAATCCTCAAGATGTATCTGCCCCGGTAGGATGCCGCGCCTGGTGCACCGTGTTGCGCGCTCGGGCGATCCCACGCATCAGGAGCGCCGCTGGTGGTCGCTGCGACATGAAACGAATCACTCGCGGTGGTGGAAACAGTAAAGGCAACAAGCGCTGGGCGATTATCTGAACAGCAACTCTGGCGTAGGTCATGCAATGTTTCTCCCCCGCCTCTAAATGCCCCCGGAGCCTTATCTTCGGCGCCATCGAGGGCAGTACATTCATCCGGATCCTCTCTCTCACTTCATACTGCAAACCCCTTAGACCGCGCCTTTGTTTACCTGCGTTGTCAATTTTCGTTGGGCATCAGCAGCTACTCTGGTTATAAAAGAACAAGATCAGGTCACAATCATGCCCGACACCGCTGCTCGTCTACAGAAAGCGCCCGAGCCCGCCGTCAAGACCCCCGTCGTGCTTACCGAACGCACCCAGAAGCTCATCGCCCAGCTTGAGGCGAAGCTGAAGGCGCCGCTCATCACCTACTGGAACTCGCCCGCCGGTTCCATCTGCACCAACGACGTTGTCGGCCTGTATGGCATTTTGCAGAGCATGGGCAAGATCGATCACCTGTACTTCTTCATCAAGTCCGATGGCGGCCACGGACAGGCATCGCTGCGCATGGTGCATCTGCTGCGGCAGTATGTAAAGCGGCTCACGGTGCTGGTGCCGCAGGAATGCTCGTCGGCGGCGACCATGCTGGCGCTTGGGGCGGACAAAATCCTGATGGGGCCGATCGCGCAACTGTCGGCCGTCGACACGGCGTTGACCCACGATCTCTCGCCCATCGACCGCGACAACGACCGCGTCAGCGTCAGCCAGGATGAACTGCATCGCGTCGTGCGCCTGTACCAGCGGCAGGCCAAGGGCAAGGCGTCGAACCCGTACGAGGCGCTGTACGCGTACGTGCACCCGCTGGTCATCGGGGCCGTCGATCGCGTCAGCGCGCTCTCAACCAAACTCTGCCTGGAGATTTTGTCCTATCACTTGAAGGACACGAAGAAGGCGCGGCGCATCAGCAACGTCTTGAACTCGGGATACCCGTCGCACAGCTACCCCATCACCCTGCGCGAGGCGCGCCGCATTGGCCTGAACGCCGAACCGCTGGACGAAGATGTCAACGAGATGCTCTTCGACCTGCACGAGATTTACGCCGAGATGGGCCACCGCGCCTACACCGATTTCGATGAGCGCAACTCACACGACAACAGCATCCTGAACATCCTGGAAGGCAAGGGCCTGCAGATCTTCCTGCAAGTCGATAAGGATTGGCACTACCGCACCGAGGAGCGGCGCTGGGTCGCGCTCAATGACAAGACCGGCTGGCGCAAAGCCGAAATCGTGAAGGGCGATCTATCCGTGTCGGTGTTCCACATCCGGTAAAAAGCGGGTGCACCGTTCTACGCCTTCTTTTGGCGTAGGGCGGGTCTTTTCACTTTCTTGCTTTAGCCGACAGCCGATAGCCTCACTGGGGAAAGCTGATCTTCGCGATCTGTCCATTCACCCCGACCATCCACCCATTTTGCGCATCGGCGAAGGCCACGCCCCAATACCCTCTCTGGTCGGCGAGCTGATTCCAGGTGACGCCCTCATCGGGAGTCCACGCTGCGCCGCCAATGTCGGCCACCACAAACACGGTCTGGCTGTAATCAGTCGCCAGCTTCGTCTTGCGGACAAGCCCCAACTGCCCGCCGCCGACGCCCGTCGTGTTGCTCAGATAGGCCAGGCCGAAGATCGCGTATCCCACCGGGGGCCGGTTGGTCAGCAGCCATGTCTGCCCGCCATCGTGCGATACCGCCGTCTGCGCCGAGATGAACGCTGTGGTTGGCACCAGGTCGCCGCCGCCAAGAATGCCGTTCTCGGCGTCGCGAAAGGCGATGCTGAATCCACCCGCTGTCGGAGAGCTGTGCAGCGGAGTGTTGTACGCCGCCCACGTATCGCCGCCGTCGGTGGTTGCCAGCACGCGTGCAAAGCTCGAGCCGCCGGTGGTGATCCACGCATTGTTCTGCCCCTGCGCACAAATGCAGGTGCCGCTGGAGGAAAACGACGCCTCGCCCGGCAGCGCCGGAGGCATGTTGTTGGCGATGCTCTGCCACGTCATGCCGTCGGTGGTGCGGATGTCGGGAAACACGCCATTGACCGAATCGCTGTGCGCGATGCCGCGGTCCGCTGTCCAGAAGGCCATGCAGTCGTAAAATGCGCCGACCAGCGTGTTGTGGAACTGCTGTGTCCAGGTTGCGCCGCCGTCGGTGGTCTTGTAGATGGCGAAGTCGCCGGGGAAATTCCCGATCGACATCACGTAGGCCACCTGCGCGCTCACCGCCTGTACGTCGCGCAGTTGCACGTCGGCAGGATTCTGCGTCGGCACCACGCCGGCGCGCCAGGTGTTGCCGCCGTCGGTGGTCACGACATAGGTACTGCCGGTGCCGACCGCCCATACTACGTTGTCGTCTACCGGGCTGACGGCGATCAGGTTCTGCGTCGTGTTGCTGCTCTGCGGCGTAATCGTGGGCTGCTGCGCAACCAGAGAAGCCAACGTACAAAGGAGAAACAACAGGCAGGCTGGCGTACGTTTCGACATGAGACTCTCCTACGAAACGAGCGGCGTCGTGCAGCGGAGTATAGGCCGCGCGCAGAAAAGGTGTCAAACCGCAGGCTGGTCAGAGCCGAGACCATTTGCATTAGACGCGCATTTAGAACACTACATGCTGTTCAGGGCAGAGCACGTCTTCCGGGTGGAGCACGCGGTTCAGCGCGCAACACGAATGTTCTTCATGATTGTCATCCTGAGGCTGGTGAGTCGCCGAAGGCGATGAACGGAGTCCAAGGACCGCTATGGTCGGCATAATGCCCCTACGATAGCGGTCCCTCCACTCCGACGGTAAAAAGCGGCCGCCTCCGGTCAGGATCACAATTTGTGTTGAACTGTGCACGCCAGAAGGCATGCTCTACCCGGGACAGTCCCCACGACTTGCTCCTTCCCTTCTGTCCGTGTCACCCTGAATGCCAATGCCCGTCACCAGGGAGCCCGCCAGACCGCCAGCATCTTCGCGCCGCAGCAAGATCGCATTCCTGACGGCCATCGTCATTGTTCTCCTGCCGGGCCTGGTCGCCTTCGTGTTGTACTCACACCATCGCCGCGCGACGCGTCCAGCGATAAGGGAAAACGTTGGTGAACGCGATCAACTGACTATCGCCGCAGAACAGCGGCTGGCCAGCACCGGCGACCTCAACAAAGCTGCTGAAGACTATCAGCAGATCGCCAGCGCGTATCCGAACGACGACCGCGCCCTCGACACCCTGGGGACGATCTACGCGCGTCTCGGGCAATACAGAAAAGCCGCGGATGCCGCGCGACAGGCGATCAATCTTGCGCCCACTGTGCTGGCGCCCTACGAGCATTTGCCGTCTTACTATCTCGCGTTGCAGCAGCCCGAGGACGGACACCAGGTCATCCGCGACGCCATGGCGAGAAAAATGGACAGCGCAGCCTTTCACAAGGTTTTGTACGCGATGGCATTTCTGGCGCCCACCCCCGACAAGCCGGCCATGGCCGACCAGGTCCGCTGGTTCGCGATTCATCCTGAGTACGAGAGCATCGGGTTGGCGCTCGCCTCCAACACTGCGGCTTACAACGGACACCTTGCGCAGTCCGTCGACTTCACCAATCGCGCGATCGAGGCAGCCGTTCACGCCAGCAACAACGAGCTTGCCGCAGCGTGGCAGGAGAATTCCGCGTTGCGCGAAGCAGCATTCGGCAACAACGATGCCGCTCGCAAACAAGCCGAGGCCGGACTGAAGTTTTCTCCGGCAAGTCCACATGTCGAAGTACAAGCGGCGCTGGCCTTCGCGATGATTGGCGACCTGCCGCGAGCCGAAACTCTCGCGAACGATGTCAACAAGCAGCGCCCAGACGACACGCAGATGCAGTCCGTGTGGCTGCCGGCGATCCACGCACAGATTGCATTGCAGAAGAAGAACGCTCGCGAGGCAGTGGATGATCTCGCTTCTGCCATGCCGCTCGAGCTTGGCGAAACCGGGCTCGGTCCAGCGCCCACGTGCATGTATGCGACCTATATCCGCGGCCAGGCTTACCTGGGGCAGGACAAGGGCTCGGCGGCGGCAACCGAGTTCCAGAAGATCGTTGACCACCCCGGCATAGTGTGGAACTGCTGGACAGGGATGCTGGCCCGCGTTGGCCTGGCGCGCGCCCATGCGCAGGAAGCCGACGAGTTGCAGGACGAAGATGCCGATCGCGCGCAGGCAAAAGCGGTCGTCACCTACAAAAACTTCCTGAAGCTATGGAAGGATGCCGATCCCGACATCCCGCTGCTGAATCAGGTAAAGCAGGAACTCGACCAGGAACAGCAGGCGCAGGAATAGTTGCGCGAGTTTTTGACGACATTTTCGGGTTATTACCTTCGCATGGGTCGAGCTGCCGCCAACCTGTTTCGCGCTTCCCTGCTGGGGATGCTCTTCCTGGCACCGGCACTTCCCTCGCGAGCGACCAGCGCGATCGCGCTGCGCAGCCGCTATCGCGTCGTCCTCGCCGCCGACAGTCGCGCGGTCTACGGCACCGGGCGCAATGCCACCGAGTGCAAGCTCTTCCAGGTCGGCACGGCCTATGCCACAGTGTCAGGGTTAGCCCACTACGGCAGTCAATACCGCGCGATCGATGCTGTCCGCGACGCCTACTCGCGCCCAGGAACATTTCAGCAGCGCCTGGCTGGCACAGCCGCTTCCCTGCAACGCCACGTCGAAAGCCTGCTGGCGTATCTCGCGCGTAACAACCCGAGTCAATACCGCCTGCTGATGCGGCAAGCCGGCAGCCAGTCTGACATTGTGGCACTCGCCGTTGCCGAGAGTGTAGCCGGCCAGCCGATGCTGGGCATTGTTGAGCTACGGCGCGCGACTGCCGGCGATGGATTGGTGGCGCAGACGGCGATCTGTCCCGGCAATTGCCGCCAGGGCGACGGCCTGTTTTATCTGGGATACTGGGACCAGATTCGCCCCTACGTCGCCAACTCCGGCCAGCCCCGCAGCGTCGGCTCGGCCGCGTCCATCGACCGGCTGATCAGGCTTGAGATCAACGCCCATCCCAACGAGGTCGGAGCGCCCATCAACATCCTGGAACTCAACGACTCCGGCGCACGCTGGCTGCAGAACGGGGGCAACTGCTCGCTGCCCAATGTTGGCTGGTAGCCAGTTCGGCTTTGAACTCCTGGCTGTCACCAACATGCGTCATGGGTGTAACGGCGCCTATGGTATAGTTCTCGCCGCGTGAGTGATCTGAAGCAAGCTGCTGATGTTGGTCAAACCGCACAGGGTCGATTTTCGGGCCGCAACTTGGCGATTCTTGCTGCGAGCTTATCGGCTTTCCTCCCCGGAACTGGTCAATTGCTCTTACGACAACGTCGCGAGGGACTTCTCCTGCTCCTTTGTCTTGTGGTCTTGCTAGTTTGCATATGGCCGCTCCGTCTGCCTCGTTATTACCTCCTCTTCCTGACTCTCATTCTGGCTTGGCTGGCTCTCAGTATTTATTCCTGCTGCATCGCATTATTCGCGCATGAAGGCTCCAGTTACCGCACGAAGTGGTGGGGGCTCGCGGTTCCGTTATTTGTCTACGTCGGTTTCAATCTGAGCTTTACTCCCGTTTTACTGTTCGCAGGATTTCGGGCCTTGGACTTCAACTCTTCCGCCATGCAACCGACTTTGTACAAGGGAGATCATTTCTTGATCGACAAAGACGCTTATCGTAAGCAGGTGGCCACGCATAATGATTTGGTTGTGATGAAAAGAGAAAATTACCTGACCGTGAAACGTGTAATTGCAGTTGGGGGCGAGACGATTCAAGCTGAGGATCGCAAAATCACCGTTAATGGAGCCATCTTGGATGAACCGTTCATCGAACACCTGCAAGCTTTGGGCAAAGTCCCGGAGCTTGATACATTCGGCCCTATGACCGTGCCACCAGGAAAGTTTTTTGTAATGGGTGATAACCGAGACGTAAGTCTGGACAGCCGCGAGCAAAAATTTGGGTTTGTGGATGCTAGTGCCATTGTCGGCAGGCCTCTCTATATCTACCTCTCCCCCCGACGCCGAGTCGCCGGAAAGCCGCTGAACTAATAAACCGTTCCTTCAAAATCAAAATGACCGAATGGAACGCCGCTGGATACTCGCACATCGCAACCCTGCAGGAGGCCATGGCGGCCGAGGTGCTCGCGCTGCTCAACGTCAAGGGTAAGGAGCGCGTGCTCGACCTCGGCTGCGGCAACGGCAAAGTCACCGCGCAGATTGCCGCACGCGTTCCAGACGGATCCGTCGTGGGCGTAGATGCCTCGGCGGAAATGATCGCCTTCGCCCACGAACATTTCGCAAGGCCTAACCTGCGCTTCGAGACCTGCAATATTCGTCAGCTTGCCTATCACGAAGAATTCGATCTCGTTGTGTCGTTCAACGCCCTGCATTGGATTCCCGATCAGGAGATCGCTCTGCGCGCCATTCGATCGGCGATGAAGCCTGACGCCGTCGCGCAATTGCGGCTCGTACCCGACGGTGAGCGCAAGAGCCTGGAGATGGTGCTGGAAGACACGCGCAAGTCAGCGCGATGGGCTCAATACTACGACGATTTCCGCGATCCCTACCTGCACATGCAGCCGCAACAATACGCAGAGCTAGCGAATCTTAGTGGGCTGCGTGTTCGCGAATTGCATGTTAGCGATAAGTCGTGGGATTTCGGATCGCGCGCGGGATTCGAAGCCTTCGGAGCGGTAACGTTTGTAGAGTGGAGCAAGCGCGTACCAGAAAGCGAGCGTCCGGCGTTTGTTGACGACGTGTTGCAGCGCTACGCTGAGGTCGCCGGTGACAATCACACGTTCAGGTTCTATCAGATGGATGTAATAGCAGTGCCACAGAGTTGAAACGGGTGGCCCATTCGCGATTTTCGACTGCGTGGGAGACCTGAGCTAACGGTTCATCCCCTGCCAGGGAGTGAAAATTTCCGCGCCAAAGCCGGCCAGCATCGCACGCATCTCCGCACCGGGATCGCCATACACCTCGAACGAGTCGAGCTTCGCCACCTCCAACATCTTAGGCACCAGTTGCTGGACGACGGGCCCATGGAAGTGGGCGAGCACCGCCGCAGCGTCAGCGTACGTTTCCGAGAGTCGGACACGTTTACGGTCGTGACTGAGATACCATTCGTAGCCGAGAGTGCCCGGCTCCTTCTCGCTCGCTACGGTCATCTGCTTGGCAATAGCCTCAAGGTCCGAGAGCTTACCCTCGTGAATCGTAGCCTCTACGACGACACGAACGATCTTCGTATTCATACCGCCTCCGATGCCGCCGGCTGAGCCGGCTTAGTCATTGCTACCGTCTTACCACGCGCTGAGGGTGCGCCCCTTCGAAAACTCGTGCCCGACCTTCTCCGTGCGCTCCGTGTTCTCTGTGGTGAAAGGCCCTACCCCGCCGGAAACAGAAACTTCAGCATCGGCCCGACGCGCGCGGCCCATGCGGCTTCATTGTGTTCGGCGTCGGGAGCTTCGGTGTAGGCGAGATCGTGCCCTTCCACCCAGCCTTTCTTCACCAGTTGCACATGCAATTCCTGCGCATCGGGCAGCGCGCGCTGGCTTTCTTTGGTTCCAATGTCGAGCCAGATCTTCAGCTCAGGCTTGCGCGGCATCTTCTCCACCGTCTTCAGGATCGCGCGATTGCGCCACCACACCGACGGCGACATCACCGAAAGCTTGCTGAACAGCCACGTATAACGCAGCCCCAGATACAGCGTCACCAGCCCACCCAGCGACGAGCCGCCCAGCCCGCAATGTTCGCGTGCCCGGCAGCGTGCGATACGTTTGATCGACGAATGGTTTCAGCTCTTCGACGATCATTTGTCCGTAGCCGTCGGCCTCGCCGCCGCCCAGGCGACGATCCTTCACCGGCGTGTACTCGTCGATGCGATGCTCGCCGGAGTTATAGATTCCCACGATGATCAGCGGCTCGATCTCGCCCGTGCCGGTCAGATGATCGGCCGTCTCGCCCATGTGCCAGTAATTGCCCTGGAGGAAGCAGGTCTCGGGATCAAACAAGTTCTGCCCGTCCTGCATGTAGAGCACGGGAAAGCGGCGGTCGGGCTGCTCGTCATACATCGGCGGCAGGTAGACGATGAAGTCATGCTTCTCGTCCTCGACCTTGGACGGAAATTGGGTATGCAGACGCAGACGCGACTTCAAATCTCCCGCATCGGCGACAGGGGTAGGGTTCATTACGGTTGTGATCGGCATCGATTGAGGTATATGGAATGTACGGTATGCCGGCGGTGCGGCTCAATAGAAAATTAGATGCGCGAGGTGTGGAAAATGCGGCGGAATCGCGGGTTCCTGTAGAATTGAGTGTTCCTGGATCTGTTTTGTCGTTGGCTGTGGGGTGGAGCACGCCTTTCAGGACGCTCAGAAACTGAGTTGAGCGAGCTTTGTGTCAGGGCACGACTTCAGTCATGCCGATTGGCCGCACAAGTAAGAGCTCGGCTTTAGCCGCTGCGTGATGTATGCAATGGCTTAAGCCCCAATTCTGAAAGCACCGGTTCAGCACGACCAAGGTCGTGCCCTGATACAAAACGAGCGCATTGAAATCCGCATCTGCTCTTGCAGCGTGCACTCGACGCGACCTGCGCTCCCCCCATCGGTACATCACCGGCACGACTGCTTCCGTCGAATGATCGCCAAGTTCAAAATCTCTCCCTCCGAGGCATACATAACGTGAATCGTGAATTCCACCGTTGGTGGTCCAACGACCTGCAACGCAACATGGACATGCTCGTTTTTGGCCATGACGGCCCGAAGGTCATCGTCTTCCCAACTTCGCAAGGCCGCTTCTACGAATACGAAGACAACAAGATGATCGCCGCACTTGCCGATCGCCTCGAACAGGGCCAGCTGCAGGTCTACTGCGTCGACAGCGTCGACAGCGAGAGCTGGTACAACAAGCAGGCGCATCCTTACTGGCGGGTGCAGCGGCACATCCAGTACGAAAACTACCTGCTCAACGACCTCCTTCCGCTGATGTGGAACCGCAACTGGAACCCGCGGACGATCGTCACCGGATGCAGCTTCGGCGCCTATCACGCGCTCAATTTCGCCATGCGGCATCCTGACAAGGTCACCGACTGCGTATGCATGGGTGGCGCTTACGACATCCGGCGATTCCTCAACGGCTGGTACGGCGACGACGTCTACTTCAACAACCCGCCCGACTACCTCGCCAACTGCGCCGACGGATGGCGCTACAACCACATCCGGACAGTGCTCTCCACCGGCGAGTGGGACATGTGCTGGAACGACAACAGCCAGATGGCGGCCATCATGGGCTCGCGCGGCATTCGTAACGAGTTGTACGTGTGGGGTGACCAGAGCTATCACGACTGGCCGTGGTGGCGCCCGATGGCCCGCGCTTACCTCGGATAGCAGAGCGTACCTGGGATAGCCAGCGCGCGCAGCGGGCAGGAGTTGGTGTGCGCGCGCTTTGTGTCAGGGCACGAGTTCACTCGTGCCGAAAAACCTTCCTTTGAAATTGTCATCTCGAGCGCAGCAGCGTCCGCCTTTGCCTTTCCGCCGCGGCCTTTGCGGCGGGCGGACGCGGAGTCGAAGGACCCCTATATTCGGAATTTTCGCGATGATAGCGGTCCTTCGACTTCGCTCGGCTGACGCCTCTCTCCGCTCAGGATGACACTCTTCAGATAGACGGCGCCGATTCTCTCGTGCGACCGTGTGTGACATCCGAGCTAGCGCTGCATCGGGCCGAGAGGATGGGCTCTACCGCACGCTCGCCTCGGCCGGCTCGCTGGCACTCTGCTGCGCGGTGGGTGTGAATGGACGGAAGAGCAGCATCTTCGACTTACCCTCGCGTCCGCCGGGCAGCAATACCATGTGCTTGTCCGCGTCATACGCGACGGTGTGCCCTTTGATCTGCGTCGTGATCTCGTCGGCCCCGCTCAGTCTTCCCTTCGCGTTGATCGTCGTCAGCGTGCCCTCGCTGGCGGCATAGAGCGTATGCGAATCCGCATCGAGCCAAAGCCGATCCACGCCAGCCGGCGCGGCCACGCGATCGATCTCGGCACCCGTATCGGCGCTGATAGCCAGCACGGCGTAGCGCACGGCCACGTAGAGTTCGTGATACTGCGGATCGTAGAGAAGTCCCGTCGGCTGCGACGCGTTCAGCGTGAAGCGGTTCACAATCTTGGCGTTCTCATCGACAGCGATCACCTGGTGCACGTCCTGCAAAGTCGCGAAGAGCATCTTGCGCGAGCCGTCCCAGGCGAGGTCACGAGGCGTGCCACCCGTATCGGTGCGAGCCACGTCCTGCTTGGTGTGCAGATCGAGCAGCGAAATCGTGCCGGCATCCGCATCGGTCCAGAAGATCTTGCCGTTGCCATCCAGTTGCAGCGAGTCCGGCGAGCCCGACAGTCCGATCGAGTCGACCACCTTCCATCCGTCCGTCGAAATCACCGCAATGGAGTTGCTGCCGTGGTCGGCAACATAGACGCGGCCGTTCTGCTCGTCAACGTCGATGCCGCGCGGCGATTGCAGCCCGGTCACCTGCGCGATCACGCGCCGCTTGGCCGGATCAAACACGTCGACGGCCGACGCACCGGGATGTGTTATCAGCAACATGCCATTGCAGAAGACCATCTCGCCAAAGCCGGGCGACCCGGGCACATTGACCATGCCGATCTGGCGCAGGTCGGAGGCAGCGAAGGCCATCGACCCACAAAACAAAACTGCCGCAATGATTAAACGGGGAACACGCATGACTATCGGTAGTGTGATGCGCGGCAGAGCTGCTCAGGCTGCCCGGCGATTTCTCCACCGCCCTCGAAAGCGCTAAGTAGAAGCTCGGGTTTGGCGCAAGCTGGCGCTTGCACAGTGCAAAGCTTTGCGGCACCTTAAGTCAACTTCTCCCCCCAGAAGGTAGGCTCCCGATGGCTTTGGTACGTCAAGTTCCCAAGGCAACATTCTCCTATTCGCTGGTTCACGTGAAGAAGCGGACCGTGATTCTCGCCACCTGCAAGAAGTGCGGGGAAACCAGGACGTGCTCCACATGGGACGGTTCGCTGCAGCGATGGGAGCGCTGGCATCGGTGCGCCAAACTCAAAACGGCGTCGGCCTCCTGAGAAAGTTCGGCTTGCCTAACGCTGGAAGCGCAAGCGCCGAAGGCGGGCCATGGTCTAGCCGCCAGGCAGCGTGCTGGCTGGGGGTAGGAAAGACAATCCGCTTCCCTTCGGGGACGGCACATCACCGTTCGAATTCGCTCATCCACGATCGCGTTCCCCGGTATCGACACGAGAAGCTGGCGACTCGCGCTGCCGCCGCGAGCGCCTCGCGAAACGAATTGCCGCCTGCCGCAAAATAGCAATACGCGCCGTGAAAAATGTCTCCCGCGCCCAGCGTGTCGACGGGACGAACCTTGCGCATCGCGATCTCTCCACGCTCAGCTCCTTCGGCGTACCGGATCGACGACTGTCCACGCGTGATCGCCACTCGCTGAATCCTGCGGCGCAACATGAATCCGAACACATCGTCTTCGCTCTTACATCGCGGAGGCCGAAAATCGCCCGAGCAAATCACTGTATTCACCAATGGCAACAGCTTCGCCATCCCCGGCTTCCAGCTTCCGCAGTCGATTACGACCGGAATGCCGCGCTCCTTCGCCGCGCGCGCTGCGGCGATGCACAAGTCCATGTACTGACCATCAACCAGCACAATCGACACGCCCGACAACCATCGCGGTTTGAACCGGTGGCTGACCCGGGAAAACACCGCGGCATTCGCCGACACCACGCTTCTCTCTCCGGTCGAGCGATGCACCATGATTGACGAGAGGGGTGGCGGCTCGCGCCTTTCGCGGGCCTGATCGTGCAGCCGAATCTTGAAGTGCGAAAGATCGTCGCGAATGACTGATGCCAGCAGATGCCTGCCGACAGCCGTAACCAGCCCCGCTCTTCCGCCAAGAAACGCGAACGTCGCGGCAGCGTTGGTCGCCGGGCCACCTGCGGTGATCAACTGCGAAGCGACCGATATTTTCTGATTGCGCTGCGGGACTTCGTCCACCGTGTAGCTGACATCAACCGCCGCCAGGCCGACGAAGAGCGCAGAGGGACGGGATCGAATGGATGGCGCCGATTTCATAGTGCGGAACACAGCGGCGGCCGCGATGCTAAAGCTTTAGCTCAAAGCTCGCGGCTCGTAGCTCACAGCTGCTTCTATGTCACGCTGTACAAATTCGTTTCCAGCTCCTCTTCCGCCACGGCGTGCAAATCAATCCAGCCCTCCAGGGGCAGCGAATCCACCGGCAGATGTTCGCGCCAGATGGCGAAGCGCAGACGAATCCGGCTTCCCTCCTGCGCCTTCAGCAATTCAAAGGGCACGCGCATCTCGAAGATCTGGTCCAGCGCCACTTCCACGCCGTTGGTGTTGCCATTGCCGTTGTCGCGCGAGAAGCTCGCAAGTTTGTGACGCTCCTCTCCGTTGGTCAGCACCCACTTCTGCACCACGCGGCCCACGGCGTCGACGTTCAGCCGATACAAACTCGGCGCGTCCTTGTGAGCGCCTTCGCTTTGCCACACCTCGAAGTTCACCACCAGCTTGTACCCGCCCTCGGGCACGGCATGATGGAAATCCAGCCGCCCCGATACCGAATCCTGGTTCAGCCCTGCATACACTGCGTCCAGCAGGAACTGCTTGCCGTGCATGGCGCTGGTGCGCTGGTCCGAGGTGTAGCTGGCCGCGCCCATCCACTCGAAGTAGCCGCTCACCAGCCCATCCACGCGCGCGCCCACGTACGCTGTCTGTGGAATGTAGCTGGGCCGCTGCGCGCCGTGCATGATTGGGGTGTTCAACTCCTCCGGCGGAATGCCTTCCAGCGCGTGGTACACGTTCGATAAATGCTTGCGGTACAACTCGTCGAAATCGCGGTCGTTGGCCGAGTGATGCTCCGGCCCATACCACCAGTTCCAGTCGCTGCCCTCGGCGATCAGCAACTCCTCCCACGCAATCTTGCGTTGCGCCTCGGTGACCCGATGGGCGTGACGGTCGTAGTAATCGCGAGCCTCGGCCAGCAGGTCCCAGGACAGGTTGTCCTCGGGCGCGCCAATCCACACGTTGAAGTTGGCATCGATCCACGACCCAGGCACCAGCCGGTTAAGCTGCCCAAAATCTTTCTCTTCGTGCCGCGCGATGGCCTCCGAGATGGTCACCGGCTCGATCTGCTCGTCCTGCTGAAGCGCCTCATAGAACCGCCGCAGGAATTCGCGCCCCGACTCGGGATAATATTCCCATGCATTCTCACCATCCAGAATGATCGATACCACCGCATTCTTGCCTTGCTGCAGAAGCGGCTGCGCCGAATCCTTAATGTTCTGGATGAGGTGTTGCGCGGCGTCTGCCGCAGGCATGCCGGAGTACACAAAGCCAATCAGGTCCGACAGGCGATGATCGCGGAAGACCATGTGCATCCGCGTGTCGCCCTTCTCGTAGCGATAGATGTTGTACAGCCGTTCGGCGCCGTCCACGTGGAGGTGATCGTTGTTGTGGCGGGCAAAGTTGAAGTCCAGGGTGCGGCCGAGCACGCCTTCGTCGGTTGCCATCCACTGGATGCCCTCGCGCGCGGCCAGCTTCACCGCCTCTTCCGAAACGCTGCCCTCCGACGGCCACAGTCCCTGCGGACGGACGCCGAAGAGCGCTTCGTGCGAATCCAGCGCGCGCCGAATCTGCATCGTCGCGTCGTCCGGATGCTTGAAGTGGCGCGTCGGCAACTGCAACCCCGGCGTCGACTCCGCGCCGGCGTTGGTGTCGCAAAGCAGCGGCAGTATCGGATGGTAGTACGGCGTCGCCGAGAGCTCAATCGATCCGCGCTGGGCCGCATCGGCATAAGCCGGCAGCACCTTCGTCAGGATCTCGCGCTGACGGCCGATCACAAGCTGTTGCTCGTCGACGGTGAAGTCTTCACCCTTCTGCACCAGCGCGGCGATGTCGGGCTCCGCCAGAAAAAACTCGTCGAACCACGCCAGTTGCGACAGCACCTGAAGGTCGGCGTAATCGCGGGTTACGAAGTACGACTCCGCACCCTCGGGACGTGTCGACGTCGTGCGATACCGCTCCCAGAGCTCGCGATATCGCGGGTAGCGCCCGATCATGTTGACCGGGTTTGCCTGGAACAAATAACGCAGGGCGAAGCTTCGGTCGGCCGCGGTCAGCTCGTTGGCAGGCTTGGAGACGACGTTGAAGAAAGGGTCGTGCGCGTCGCCCGAGACGTAATCCTGGATCTGCGCCACCAGCGAAGGCACCAGGTTGAAGTTCTGCTGGACGCCGGGAAACTCGTCCAGCAGCTTCACCATGCCGTAGTAATCCTTGAGCGCATGCAGCCGCACCCAAGGCAGGCGGTACTCGCCTGTCACCATGTCTTTGTAGAAAGGCTGGTGCATGTGCCAAAGCAGCACCAGCCGGATTTTCGGGGAGCCAGGGGAGCCTGCGTTACTCATTTTCTAAGGGAGCGTTTAGCGCAGCAAGTGTATCAGCCGAACTCGCCCTCTGAAAACCTCCTCAGCCCGCTTTGCCAAAAACGTGGCCGTTGAACGACATTGCGCAAACTACGCCGCCCGACGTCCGCCGGAGCGACGCGAGCCGGGCTTCTTGCGCGTGTTGCTGCTCTGCGTGCTTTCGTCTTCCATCGATTCGGTTTCCGACTCCTCTTCTTCGTCCTCCATGCCCATATTTTCCGGTTTCAGCTTCTTGGAGAAGCCCTGCATCTTCTTCAGCGTCTGCTGCTCTTCCTTCAGGTTCTGATTCAGCAGCTTCTCAGCCTTGGTGTGTCCCATCATCTTCGCCAGCCGGATCAGGCCTTCGTACGCGCAGATTTCATAGCTCTCGACCTTCTCCGCGGCTCCGGCGTTGAAGATGTCCATAATGTCATCGGCGGGATCTTCTTCTTCCTTGAAGTGATCGTGCTCCTCGATGAGCCCGCGAATGCCCTTGCACTCGACCTCTTCCGGCTCTTCGTCGATCGATTCGAACACCTGCCGCAGACGCTCAACCTGTTTTTCGGTCTGCGCCTGGTGCGATTCAAAAGCCTTCTGCAGCTCGGGCCGGGAACTCTCCTCCGCCTGGCTGCCCAAGGCCTCGACCAGCTGCTGCTCGGCGTCGAGCATGTCTTGCAACTCGTGAACGAACAGTTCGTGCGCGGTTTGCATTGTGTGTAGTCCTCCTGTGCGCTGTGATGCGAAGGGGAAAGGAGCGGTTGGAAAGGGAAGCTGCTAGCCGTGAGCTTTGAGCTGCGGGCCACATAAGCCTCCGGAGGGTGCGCGGATTTACCCGGCAAACCTAAGCCGCGCCAGCGGCGGCTGTGCTTTCGAAGCCCGGGGCGCAAGCCCCGGATACGCCGCGGCATGTGACAAGAGCCGCGTCAGCGGCGACACCGGGGCGGGCGCGCCGCCGCTCCGCGGCTCAGACCCACAACACCATGCAACCCGGGGCTTGCGCCCCGGGCTTCAAGTTCATAGCCGCCGCTCCGCGGCTGCACTCAGCTGAAACCTTGCTGATTCACATGCCAAAACAGATCGGCTCAAAGCTCAAAGCCTGAAGCTCGGAGCTCGGAGCGAAGCTCGGAGCTCAAAGCTCAAAGCTCGGAGCTCGAAGCTCGAAGCTCGGAGCTCGAAGCTGGAGGCTCGGGGCTCGAGGCTCGAAGCTAGCTCCTGCTCTTACCCGCGTGCGGATGCGTCTTGTCGTACACATCCATCACATGCTTCACCGTGAGCTGCGTATACCGCTGGGTGGTCGAGAGCCGCTCGTGGCCGAGCATCTCCTGGATGGCGCGCAGGTCGGCGCCCTCCTCCAGCATATGTGTACCAAAGGCGTGACGCAGGGTGTGCGGATGAACGTCCGGTGACAGCCCCCGTGCGACCGCAATCTGCTTCACGATCCGCCCCACGCTGCGCGTCGTCAACCGCGAGCCGCGCAGATTAATCAGCAGCGCTCGTTCCGCGGTGCGCTTGGTTTCGCCAAGTACCTTCTGTCGCGCGGGAAGATACGCCTGCACCGCCTCCTTCGCCGAGTCACCGAAGGGGACATAGCGCTCTTTGCGGCCCTTGCCGCGAACGAGGATCATCTCGTTCGACCAGCGAATGTCGTCGAGGTTGATGCCGATCAGCTCGGAATTTCGAATGCCGCAGCCGTAGAGCAGTTCGAGGATGACCTGATCGCGCTCGCTGAACGCTGAGCACTCGGGCATCGACGCGTCGAGCACCGTGTTGACCTCTTCGATCGTCGGCACGCGCGGCAATTTCTTCGGCAGCTTCGGCGTGGCCACCAGGGCTGCCGGATTCTGCTCGACCACGCCCTCCTGCGCCAGATGCTTGTAGAGCGAGCGCAATGCCGCCAGCGACCGCGCGACGGAAGTCTTGCTCAGCCCGCGCTCGTACAAATTTGCCAGATAGCCGCGGATCAGAACGTGGTCGATGTCACCCCAGCCCTGTGGCCCGACATACTCGGCGAACTGCGCCAGGTCGGTGCGATAAGCCTTGATGGTGTGCGGCGAAGCATTCCGCTCCTCCAGCGCGCGAATGAACTTCGCGACGGCCTTCTCGACGATGGTGGCTCCGCGTTTGGTCATCGATTTTGAAGGGGCGCACCTTCAGGTGCGCCGTAACATCCCACTTCTATTCCGCGCCGGCTTTACAGGTTGCGGAAAACTCCGGTGAAGCGTGCTTTGTAACAGGGCATGACTTCAGTCGTGCCGATAAGCTGTTTGTTTCCGATTGTAGCGACGCGGACTTCAGTCCGACGAGCCGTCCTGGTCGAGTTTTTCCGCAGCCAGTTTAGCCGGCGTCACCTGCCGTCCCTTCCCTCTCGGATGATGCTTCCTGTACACCTTGTTGAGCCGATCCAACGCCAGGTGTGTATACACCTGAGTCGTCGAAATGTCGGCGTGCCCCAGGATCGTTTGCACCGTGCGCAGGTCGGCTCCGTTCTCCACCATGTGCGTCGCGCAACTGTGCCGCAGCATGTGCGGGCTCGCGTGTCTCGACTGCGCCGATGCGGCACTCACCATCTGCCACACGCGCTGCCGCGTGATCCCTTTGCTCCGCGCGCGATAAACAGATTCGGCGACGACTTCCCCGTCGCCAGCGCCGGACGCGCATCGCGCAGATACTCCTGCACAACCTCCTGCGCCGCGCGGCCCAGCGGCACGATGCGCTCCTTGTCGCCCTTGCCGCGCACCAGCACATATCCCAACTCGAGCTTCAGGTCTTCCAGCTTGAGATTGACGACCTCTGATACGCGCAGCGCCCCGGCATAAAACACCTCCAGCATCGCGCGATCACGACTGGCCAGCGCCTGCGACAACCGGCCGTCCTTCCCACGCGGCGGGCCCTTCAGAACGCTCTCCACTTCATCGGCAGCCAGCGATTTCGGCAGCACCTTCCACTGCCGCGGCGAATCGATGTTGAGCGTGGGATCGGCCGTGATGTAACGGTCCAGCAGCAGATACTTGTACAAATGCCGCATCGCCGATAGCTTGCGCGCCACACTTCGTCCGTCCACACCGTTTGCGAACAGCGAATTCAGGAAGTCGCGCACATCCTGCCGACGAGCGTCTTTCAATCCGCGCTTGCGCTTGAGCAGAAACTCCGAATACTGCTCAAGGTCGGAGCGATACGCCGACACACTCAGCGGCGCCAATCCCTTCTCGACCTTGAGGTAATCAAGAAACGAATTCAGCAACCGTAGATTGGGATCGACACTCTGCACGAGAAGAGTATGCGGGAGCGCGATGCGCGCGGGAATAACGAGGTGGATACGGATGAGGGGCTAGGGGTCGGGGGCCAGGGGTTAGGGTCAGGGGTCAGAAAAATCCGGGTGCCCCATCCAGATCTTACTTTGGCTAGGGCGGAAGACGAACCGGTTCCGGGTGCCCCATCCTCCTCGCCCGCTGTTGGCGAGAGGGTGGGGATCGCGCCTTAGGCGCGACACAGGTTAGCCCCGCCGTTCACGGCGGGGAACGCACGTCTAAACGAGTTCAGAGCCGGCTCCAGCCGGCGGCACTTTTACTGGTCGCCCCTTCCCTGCTCGAATCTTCCAAGAAAAGTTCGGAAACGATATTGATCGTCAGTAGCTAGTCACTAATTGCTAGTTACTAGTCGCCGCCTTCAACAACTCCACCGCATTTAACGGCGACCTCGGGTCTTCTTCATGCTTGAAGAACGCATACGTCTCCACACCTTCGCCGACCCACTTCTTCACCCGCTCGGCTAGCTTCTTCACCTCGTCTGCGGAATAGCTCGGCTGGCGGAAGCGGAAATAAATGTAGTTCGCGGTGCGAATCTCTGGTGTCGTCAGCTTCTCGGTCTCGGCCACGCACAACGTTGCATTGCGATCGCTCAGCGCCTGATACACCTCATCGCTGAACCATGACGCGTGCCGGAACTCGAATGCCGCCTTCAAATTCCGCGGCAGCAGCCCGAGGAAATCGCGCAGCAGTCCGGCATCGGCCTTCTGCGTCGGTCCCAACTGAAACAGCACCGGGCCAAGCTGTGTTGCCAGCGGTTGCAGGCCTGCGAGAAACCGCTGCACCGGCTCTTCGCAGTTCCCCAGCTTGCGGATGTGCGTGATGTACTGGTTCGCCTTCAGCGCGAAGCGAAAGTTCGGCCCCACGTCGGCCATCCAGCCGGTAGCGGCCTTCTCCGTCAGGCTTCGGCGAAAGGTGTAGTTCACCTCGACAGTATTGAGCTGGGTGGCGTAATGCTTCAGAAAGTTTTTCGACGCGACATTCTTGGGATAGAACTCCGGCTTCCAGATGGTGTACGCCCATCCCGACGTTCCCACGTACAACGTTGATGGCTCGCTCATCCTCACCTCGACATGCTCGCAAACAATTGTATGATTCTACCGATGAAGCGCCTGATCTTTGCCCTCATCCTCTCGGCTGTGGCCGCCGCGGCGCAGAACACGATCGCGACTTCCCCCATCACCCAGGTCGTTATGCTCGGCACCGGCACGCCCAATGCCGATCCCGACCGGTCCGGCCCCGCGGTGGCGGTTATCGTGAATGGCCACAGCTATCTGGTCGATTGCGGTCCCGGCGTCGTGCGGCGGGCCGCCGCAGCATCGCGCAACGGCGTGCCCGGCCTCGAGATGAAGAACCTGCGCACGCTCTTCATCACGCATCTGCACTCCGACCACACCCTCGGCTATCCCGACCTCATCTTCACGCCATGGGTGCTCGGCCGCATCGACCATCTTGCTGCTTACGGTCCAAGCGGCCTTCAGGACATGACGACGAACATTCTGGCCGCCTGGAAGAAGGACATCGAGGTCCGCACCCAGGGCCTCGAACACGGCAATGCCACCGGCTACCTCGTCGACGTACACGAGATTAAGCCCGGCGTGGTCTATAAGGACGAATACGTTACTGTATCGGCAATCGCCGTGAAGCACGGCTCTTGGGATGAGTCTCTCGGCTACCGTTTCCAGACGCCCGACCGCGTCATCGTCATCTCCGGCGACACCTCGCCCGCCGAATCCATCGTCCAGGCCTGCAACGGATGCGACCTGCTGCTGCACGAGGTATACACCTCGGGGACGCATAGCGAGATGGACTCTCCTAAATGGCAGGCGTATTTCAAAGCGTTTCACACATCCACCACGGAACTGGCTGACATCGCCACCCGCGCCAAGCCCAAGCTGCTGGTTCTGTACCATCAAATGTTCCACGGCGTTACCGAAGGCGAGATGCTGCAGCAGATACATCAACACTACGCGGGCGCCGTCGTGTCGGCACACGATCTCGACGTCTACTGAGCCTGCCGACCGCTCTGCTGGAAAGCAGACACTGGCCCATTCAGCTCGGTTGCGAGTTGCATCTAAATCAGGCGAGGAGGTGTTTGCCAGCCAATGTTAGTGAACTTGCTCGCCAGCGCAACCGTCTCCACCGGCTTCCTGGTAGTCGCTTATATTGCGATCTGCGCGGTTATGCTGGTCGTCTTTGTCGGACTATTCGGACCCGGTCCGCGTTACCACATCAATGCCGCCAGTTCCGAGGAAAACACCTCCGACGAGTTCCTCCACACCCTGGAATGCCTTACCGACTCCCGCGTGCATCGCGACACCGTGCTTACCGTGCTCACCAACGGCGACCACTTCTACGAGGACGAGTTGCGCGCGATCGCCTCAGCCCGGAAGAGCGTCAACCTTGAGGCCTACATTTTCCAGCGTGGCGAAATCGCGGCCCGCTACCTCGATGCGCTGGTGGAGCGCGCCCGTGCCGGCATCAAGGTGAATATCGTTCTCGATGCGCTGGGAAGCGCCGGAACCACCGGCCATTATTTACGTCCATTGACCGGCGCCGGTGGAAAAGTATCGTGGTACAACAGCGCGTCCACCTGGTACAAACTGCCGCGCTACAATCACCGCACCCATCGCGAGGTGATGGTCATCGACGGCCGCACAGGCTTCATCGGCGGCGCGGGTATCGCCGACCATTGGTACAAGGGCAAGCACCGCGACCCGCGCTGGCGCGATACGATGGTGCGCGTCGAGGGCGCCGCTGTCGCCAACCTGCAAGCCACCTTCGCCGAAAACTGGCTGGAGGCCTGCGGAGAAATTCTGACCGGCCCCGACTACTTCCCCACCGACCTCATGAGCCCGTCGGAAGGCGCGACGCTGGTGGTCAACAGCACGCCTTCGGCGGGAGGCTCGACCCGCGCCCGGCTGCTCTTCCAGATGCTGCTCGCATCGGCAAAGAAATCGATCCACATCACCACGCCGTACTTCCTTCCCGACCAAAGCATGATCAACGAACTGGTGCGCGCGATCCGTGAACGCGGCGTAGAGCTCACCCTGCTGGTGCCCGGCAAGCGCAGCGATCACCTGCTCACGCGCAGCTCCAGCCGGCTGGAATACGGCAAACTGCTGGAGGCCGGAGGGAGAATCTTTGAATATCAGCCGGCGATGATTCACGCCAAGATTCTGCTTATCGATGGCTTGTGGGGCGTGGTCGGTTCCACCAACTTCGACAACCGCTCGTTCGGCCTCAACGACGAAGTGAATCTTGCGATGCGCGAACCCGGATTTGTTGAGCGGCTTGAAGAGGACTTCGTCCGCGATCTGGCCAACAGCGAGCGCATCACCTACGAAGCCTGGCGGCATCGGCCGGTACTGCAACGCGCGCCCGAGTTGCTGGGCTGGGTCTTCGCGCGCCAGCAATGAAGCCGCTTCGCATTCGCGTCGCCACCTACAACATTCACAAGTGCCGCGGCATGGATGGCCGCACGGATCCCGATCGCATCGCCGCCATCATTCGCGATCTGCGTGCCGACGTGCTGGCACTGCAGGAAGTGCTCGATGTGCGCGAAGGAAAGCCGCAGTACGATCAGGTGCGCAAACTGACGGCCGCGCTCCCCGAATACAAATCCTACTTCGGCGAGAATCGGCCTCTGCACGGCGGAGCCTACGGCAACCTGACGCTCAGCCGCTGTCCGCTGATGACCTGCGTCAACTATGACGTGACCTGGCGCCATCGCGAGCGGCGCGGCTGCCTGCGCACGGACATCGCGCTGCCCGATGGGACGGTGCTGCACATCTTCAACGTGCACCTGGGCACTAGCTTCTTTGAGCGCCGTCATCAAGCGCGACGCCTGCTGAGCGACGAAGTTTTAAACCGAGTCGAGTTCGCAGGACCGCGCATTGTTGTCGGCGACTTCAACGAGTGGACTCGCGGACTGGCCACGCGCCTGATGGGCAACGCATTCGAGGCCGTTGAGCCGCGCGCCTTCCTTCGCCACAGCAAAACTTATCCGGGAGTCTTCCCGCTGCTCCATCTCGATCACTTCTACTACGACAAACATCTCAAGCTGAGGAGCTTCCGCCTCTGCCGCAACCGCAAGACGCTGGTCGCGTCCGACCACCTGCCGCTGATCGCCGAGTTCGAGGTTGCGGCTGCGAGGTAAGAATAATTTCGGGAACATCCTGAGCTGAGGCGCGCTGGTGTTGCGCGCCGGAGTCGAAGGATCCGCGGTTCGCCGGCGGAGGAAGGATTTCTCCGGCGTTGGCGAACCGCAGATCCTCACGTCGGGCTGAAGCCCTCCTCAGGATGACAATTCGATGGTGAGCAAACCGATGGTGGGATGACAAATCCGCTTCGGGCATGAGCTAATAGTCTTTGCCAAGTGCTAACGGCTAACTGCCAAGTGCCGCATTCATGGACTTCGATCAGCTCGAAACTTTTCTCGAAGTAGCCAAGCTCAGCAGCTTCTCGCGGGCGGCGGAGCGGCGTTTCCGCACTCAGCCAGCGATCTCGGCGCAGATTCGGGCGCTCGAGGAAGAGGTCGGCGCCAAGCTGCTCGACCGCAGCGGCGGCAAGGTCGCCATCACCGCTGCCGGCAAGGTCTTCCAGAAGTATTGTGAAGACACGCTGGAGCAGCGCCGGGTTGTCCTCATCGCGCTGGCGGAGATGCATCGCGTGCCCCGCGGCGAAATCGTCGTCGCCGCCAACGAAGGCACCTGCCTGCACATCCTCCCCGAGGTCTTTGCCGAATTCAAGCGGCAATACCCAAGCGTCGCCGTCAGCGTCAGCCGCCTGGAGCATAACAAAATTCTGGAAGCCATCATCGACAACTCCTGCGACTTCGGCGTCGTCTCCATGCCGGTGCCCGACAAGCGGCTCACCGTCGTGCCCATCCATCGCGATGAGCTGGTGCTGATCACGCCGCCCGGCCATCCGCTGGCGCAATCGCGAAAAGTCACGATGGCCGAAATCGCCGAGTTCCCTCTGCTGCTTCCGAAGCTGGGACGCACGCGTGATGCACTGGAAGAAATCTTTCACGAGCGAAGTCTGAAGCCAACGGTGTCAATGGAACTCGACTCCAGCGAGTTGTTGAAGCGGTTCGTCGCCGTCGGAGTTGGGGTGGGATTTATCGCGCGCTCGAACGTCGTTGAAGATTTGCAGGCGAAAGTATTGGCGGCAGTGACCCTGGCCGACGCCAGCATTCAGCGCAACCTCGCGCTGGTCTTCCGCAAGGACAAAGCTCTCAGCCGCGCCGCGCTGGCGTTCATCGAGATTGCAGTGAAGCAGAAGACGGTGCAAACAGCGGTACCCGCGGGAGCCGTCGAAGCGTAAAGACCAGATGCGTGGGCAGCTTTCTGTAAGGGCAGACTTCACAGGCTTCTGAAAAAGCTCATGCAGGCTGCTTTGTGTCAGGGCACGACCTTGGTCGTGCCGGTTCGGTGCCCAAAGAGCACGGCTTTAGCCGCTGCACACGGCATGCAGGGGCTGAAGCCCACCCTAAAACGAAAATCATCGGCACGACTGAAGTCGTGCCCTGACACAAGGCTCACGGGGTTCGTGTTTTTCACCACCCTGTGAAGGCGTGCCCGTAAGCATTGCTACGAATGTTGTCATCACGAGGAGCGCTTTAGCGCGCAAGGCCTCGTGATGACATTAAGCGAGAATGCGTGCACTACTTCTTCCCATCCTCTCCCGTCAGCATCCGCCAGCGCTTCTTGTCATACCGAATCAGCTTATTCGCCTCTTCCGGCCCTTCGCTTCCGGCGGCGTAGTTGGGAAAGTTCGGCGGCGGCAAGTCCTTCCAAGCTTCTTCGATCGGCGTAATGATGCGCCACTCCGCCTCGACTTCATCGCGCCGCGTAAACAGCGTTGGGTCGCCGCGCATGGCGTCGAGCAGCAGCGTCTCGTAGGCCGCCGGCGTTTCAGCTCCGAAGACGTCTTTGTATGCGAAGTCCATGTTCACGCGGATGGCGCGCATCTCCTGCCCCGGCTGCTTGGCGCCGAAGCTCAGCGAGATGCCCTCATTCGGCTGGATTCTCATGCTGATGACGTTGTGGTGTACGTCTTCGGGATTGCGCGAGAACAGCGCTTGCGGCGTGCGCTTGAAATGCACCGCCACTTCGGTCAGCGGCTTCGCCAATCGCTTGCCCGCGCGCACGTAAAACGGCACGCCCGCCCATCGCCAGTTGTTCACATGGAATTCGACGGCGACAAACGTCTCAGTCAGCGAGTCAGGATGAACGTTCGGCTCCTGCCGGTATCCCGGCACCGGCTTGCCGTCGATCGTCCCCGGCCCGTACTGACCGCGCACGGTGAATCTCTGCACCTCGTCGACGCTCATGGGATGGATCGCGCGCAGCACCTGCACCTTCTGCGTGCGCACGGTGTCGGCGTCGAAGGACACGGGCGGCTCCATCGCTGTCAGCATCAGCAATTGCAGCATGTGATTGGCGACCATGTCGCGCAGCGCTCCGGTCTCTTCGTAGAACGCGCCGCGACTCTCGACCCCCAACTGCTCCGCCGCCGTGATTTCGACGTACTCGATGTAGTTGCGGTTCCACACCGGCTCGAACATCGAGTTGCCGAAGCGGAACATCATGATGTTCTGCACCGTCTCTTTGCCGAGGTAATGATCGATGCGATAGACCGACTCCTCGGGAAAGACGTGCGACACCATCTCGTTCAACTCGCGCGCGCTCTCCAGGTCGCTGCCGAAGGGCTTCTCCAGGATGATGCGCGTCCAGCCCTCATCATTGCTGGCGAGCCCGGCTTCACCCAGCCCTTCAACGATCGGCGGCGCCAGCGATGCCGAGGTCGACACGTAGAACATTAGGTTTTTGCTGGCGCCGGCTTTCTGCATCTCCTCGATCTTCTTCTTGAGTTGCGGATAGAACTCCGGCTTGGAGGCGTCGCCGATGAAGTAGTGCAGGCGCTCGGAAAAGTCTTTCCATCCCTCTTCAGAGAAATTGCGCGTGTCCTTCGACGTCTTGGCGCCCTCATACAGGCGGCGGCGATATTCCTCATCGTCCAGCTTGGTGCGGCCGATGCCCAGGATCTGGAAGTTGCGCGTGGTACAGCCAACGCACGCCAGATCGTAGAGCGCGGGAATCAGTTTACGATGCGTGAGGTCACCGGTGCCGCCAAAGATGACAACCAGGCAATCGTCGCCCTTGGGCAACGTAGGACTTTTAAGTTTCTGCGGCGCGGGCTGTACGAGTGTGCTCATGAGTTCGCTCCGGGAGGAAAGGTACCCAGTGGCAGATGCTAACAAGAATAGAAAGATGCGGAGTTAAAACATTAAAGAAAATCGGCTTCACCACAGAGGCACAGAGAACACGGAGAGGAGTTATGTTGGCAGGGATCAATTGACGGCGGCGGCAATCGACATTGCGATCCTGAGCCGGAGCCGCGCTTTCCGGCTAACAATTGTCATCCTGAGCGCAGGTGGTCGCGCCCTCTGCGACGCCTGAGCCTAAGGATCTGCGTCTCGTCTGCGCCATCCCCACTGCCGGCGAACCGCAGGTCCCTCCGCTCCGGCGCACAAAAAGCGCGCCTCCGGTCGGGAGGACAATTCTCCATATGGGCGCGCGATCGTGACGCTCACCGGTTGATACGCGAAAGCTGCCGCCCTTCGTAGAAGCCGGACACAGAAACACGAAAACTCCGTGCCTCTGTGTCTCTGTGGTTACTTAGCTCTTCCCTGCCTTCTTCATCGTCTCGCGCGCCTTCGCGACCACGTCGTCGACGGTGAAGCCGAAGTGTTTCATCAGGTCCTTGATCGGCGCTGACGCACCAAAGTCCGCATGGCCAACAACGAACCCCTCCGACCCGACATATTCTTTCCATCCGAATGTCGTTCCGGCTTCGACGGCAACGCGCGCCTTCACCTCCGGCGGCAGCACCTTCAGCTTGTATTCCGCCGACTGCTGCTCGAAGAGTTTCCAGCACGGCATCGATACGACGCGAGCCTTCACGCCCTCGGCCGTCAGCTTCTCGTAGGCGCCCACGCACAACTGCACCTCCGAGCCCGTGCCGATCAGGATCACCTCCGGCGTGCCTCCCGAGTCGGCCATGATGTACGCACCTTGGGCAAGACCCGCGGCCGACGCGTACTTCGTGCGATCGAATGTCGGCACTCCCTGGCGGGTCAACGCCAGCAGCACGGGCTGCTTTTTCATCGGCATAATCACTCGCCAGGTCTCGGAGACTTCGTTCGCGTCCGCCGGACGGAACACCAGCAGCCGCGGGATTGCCCGCAGCGACATCAACTGCTCGATCGGCTGATGCGTTGGACCATCTTCGCCGAGTCCGATGGAATCGTGCGTGTAGATGAAGATCGGCGGGATGTCCATGATCGCCGCGAGGCGAATCGGGGGACGCATGTAGTCGGTGAAGATGAGGAAGGTTGAGCCATAGGGCCGCAGGTGCGACAGCGACATGCCGTTGACGATCGATCCCATGGCATGCTCGCGAATACCGAAGTGAAAGTTGCGCGCGCCGTAATCATTCTTCTCGAAATTGCCTTCGCCGTTGATCAGCGTCTTGGTCGAGGGATACAGATCGGCCGCGCCGCCCATCAGGTACGGCACATTCTTTGCCACCGCGTTCAGCACCTTCGAGTTCGATTCGCGGGTTGCGATTCCCTTCGCGTCCGCCGGAAACGTCGGGATGTCCTTGTCCCAGCCCTGCGGCAATTCACGGTCGAACATCTGCTGCCACATCTTCGCCAGCTCAGGATTTTCCTTCGACCACGACTTGTACTTGTCGTTCCACTCACTCTCCCACTTTGCGCCGCGCTCGACGGCCTTGCCCATGTACTGCCTGGCTTCGTCGGGAACGAGGAACTGCGCATCCGGCGGCCAACCGTAAGCCTCCTTCGTAAGTTTCACTTCCTCTACGCCCAACGCCTCGCCGTGCGCTTCCTTCGTGTCCTGCCGGTTGGGCGAACCCCAGCCGATGTGCGTGTCGACGATGACCAGCGTGGGACGCGCCACTTCGCGCTGGGCCGCGCGGATGGCGACATCGACCAACTCCAGATCATTCACATCGGCAATGTTCAGTACATTCCAATGCCAGCCGCGGAAGCGCGTGGCCACGTCGTCACTGAAGGCCAGCGAGGTGCTGCCCTCGATGGTGATGTGGTTGTTGTCGTAGAACCAGATCAGGTTCGACAGGCCGAGATGGCCGGCGACGGACGCGGCTTCGTTGCTGACACCTTCCATCAGGTCGCCGTCACCGCAGAAAACATAGGTTCGATAGTCGAAGGGATTGCTGCCGTTCTTGCTGAACTTCGCGGTCAACCAGCGCTGTGCGATGGCGAAGCCGACTGAGTTCGAGACTCCCTGCCCCAGCGGTCCGGTCGTAGTCTCGACGCCGGGTGTGAGCCCGTACTCCGGATGGCCGGGCGTCTTCGAGTTCCACTGGCGAAACTGTTTGAGGTCGTCGAGCGAGAGATCGAAGCCGGTGAGGTGCAGCATCGCGTAGAGCAGCATCGAGGCATGGCCGTTCGAAAGGATGAAGCGGTCGCGGCCGGGCCACTGGGGATTGCGCGGATTAAAGCGCAGGTAGCGATCCCACAGGAGGAAGGCCAGCGGGGCCAGCGCCATGGGCGTTCCAGGATGTCCGCTGTTGGCCTTCTGAACGGCGTCCATCGCCAGGGTGCGAATAGTGTTGATGCAGAGTTGCTCCAGCTTCTTCTGGTCCGTGGATTGGTTTTTGGATCCGCCTGAGGAAGGATGTTTTTCTTCGCGAAGCATAACGTCTACCTGGCTGCTCACCCGTTTGCCACCTTTCATGATTGCGTCGGCCTGGAGGCCGACTTTATGACGCCGGCCAAAGCCGGCTTACATCTGCCGTCCCTGCGGGACTCAGCGCACAATTACCAGCGTACCCAGCACTGCGGCTGTGCCTCTGTGCTGGGCTAGACTAGGCCGTGCCTTCGGCACTGCATGTGAGCCCTGCGACACGAGAGACAGGGACTCGCAGTATGGACCGAGTCTGCAGCACTATGGGCCGATCTGCCGCACTGGATACCGTGCCGCAGCACTGTCGCGACATTCCTTGCGGAGATTCCTCAACTGCAATGCGGTCGCGCGCATGGCCGCTTCTGAAATTCGTCTTACCCGCCCGCCGACTTCTTTAGCGCTGCATCATCCTTCGTATCCGCCGCGTGTGCCACCTGCACCACGAAATCCGTGCCCTGCCACTGATTGTCGATCGGCCAGTTGAACGTGAACTTCAGCGGCGCCTTCTGCGCCTGGTCCACCTGAAGATCCACGTACTCGATCCCGAGCGCCGTCATGATCGACGGCGAGTCATGCGCCGTGTTCCACTCGTCGTCCGTCCAGTGCAGCACGAACGGCGACGATGCCTGCACCCGCAGCAGAGCTCCTGCGGGAACCGAACGCACCTGGCGATTCATCTTCCATACTTCGATTACCGGGCGCGGCCGATCGTTGCAATAGCGCTCCGCCACCGGATCAATGCGGTCGAAGATTTTTTTGTCCACAACCGAACGCAGCAATTTTACATACTCGGCATGCGCCCACATCAGGGGAATCGCCGCCCCGGTAGCTTTGCCGAAGAACATGTGCTCTTTCGGGATGTCCGCCGCGTCCCAGACTTGCTCGGGAAACAGGCCGACGCCGGTCGCAAAGTTCTCCGCCGCCTTCAGATACACGTCGATATCTCGTCCGCACGCCAGCTCGTACGTCGCGCGCTCCAACATCAGCAGCGGCCAGGCATGGCCCACGCCCCAGCTCTTGAACGACGTGCCGTCGGCGCGCTGGCCGTAGCCGTCGTGGTTGTACCGCTTCCAGCACGGGCCGTAGGGCGTGTCGACCTTCAGCACTGCATCCACGACCTTGAGCGAATCCTCGATCAGCGGATCGCCCGGCTTGCGGATGCCGAAGCGCACCAACTCCAGAAAGCCTCCGTCGACAATCTGGTTCGCCGGATACTGGACGCGGTCGCCCGGCTTCTGATTGGCCAGGATCAGCTCGCCTGTGTCCGGATCTTCGTCGCCCCTCGAACCGCCGTGGCTCGACGCCGGATTAATGCGCACATAATGCCGGGTGATGCCCGGAACCAGAGTTCCCTCGTCGGTCACCGTCCAGGCCTCGATGTGCGATTCCAGGAAATCGGCGTAGGTGCGGATGAAGTCGGCCGTGTGCTTGTCGCCGCGCATCTCGATCATCTCCGCCGCGCAGATCAGGGCCGCGATGTTGGTGGCCAGCGTCGAAGGCGAGTAGCCGCCGGCTTCCTCCCAACGTTCCTCGGCCGTCGCCGGACCTTCGCGGATGAGGTACGCACAAGCGCGGAACACCGTGATGTAGGGATCGAAGCGTCCCAACGCATCAGCCTTCCACAAGCGCCAGCACCCGATGATGGGAAACGACACTTCGTCGAGCTGCACGCCCGTCCAGTACGGTTGACCGTCGATCCAGAAGTTCTGATAGAAACCGCCGTCCTCGCGCTGGGCGATCGCCAGGTAGATCATGGCGCGTAATGGCGTTGTGCTGTCGCCCGCGGCCATGAGCGCGCTGGCGCAGTGCACCATGTCGCGCGTCCACACCAGGTGATAGCCGCCGAGTTCGTCGTCGCTCTTGTCCTCGCCCCAGGGAATGCTCATGCTGGCAATCATCGCGCCCGGATAGAGCTTGTCCTCGTGCGCCAGCAGCAGATTGATGCTGCGCGCAAACAGGCATGCCTGCGACTCGGTGACCTTGTCGTGATTCATGTCGACCACGGCCAGGCGGCGCCGCGTGCGATGCCACTGGTCGACAAAGTGCTTGACGTTCTCCTCGAAGGGAATGCAAAGCGACTGGTAGAGGGTGGCGCTGGCAGCATGGGCACTGCGTCCAAAGGCCAGTCCAAGCGTGAACTCGTTCCCCCGCGACAGATTGATCTCACCGGTCAGCGCGATGTTTCCATCGGTGGCCGAGTCGTACTCCCAGTCCATCTGGAAGTTGTGCGACAGATCCGTCCAGCCATCGCTTGCCCCGACATATCCGCAGGAGAGCTTCTGGAAGCCGACGCCGACACCCAGCGCCATGTAGACGTTGTCGCGATGCGCCATGAGGAAGCGCCGTCCCTTGGCTTCGATCGCCTTTCCATTGTTATGCCAGCCGCCGATCTCCAGGTGGGGAGCGCAAATCACGTAAAGATGCAGCCGCCCCTGCCATTCGGGAGCGACCAGGAAGCGCGTATGCACCAGCAGGCAGTTCAGGTGCGGGTCGCCGATGATCTGCTTCTCGATGGTGTAGCGGCATTCGGGGTCCTGGTTGGTGATCTTGAAGCCCAGCGCATCGGGATCGATCAGCTCGATGCTGCTGACGGTGTTGCGCCGCTCATCGTGGAAGAAGGTCTCGCCGTCGCTCACCATGAACTGCATGTCGCGCACTTGGGGCGTATCGATAGTGGGATAGTAGATCTCGGTGTTGACGCCGTTGGCGATCGTGTACCAGATGCGGCTCGACACGGCGTAGGCGGTTCCTACAGCGTCTTTCGCGCCGCCCGTCCATCGCGGCTCAATGCCCGGCGCTCCGGGTGCAGGATTTTTTCCATTCAACGTTAGTCCCTCATCTTGGGGAAATGTTAACCGAACGTCAGGCGGAGCGGCTCAGGTGCAGTCATGGTTTTCCTGATTTTCATATTGCCTGCCCCACCTGCCTGTTGCAGTGTATCGCTTTCTTCGTTTGCATTCGGGATCCCTCGCCTCTGCGATTCGTCCCAACCGCGAGTCATTTGTTCACTCGAAATCATCCGTGCAAGTAACGCCGCGTGGCGCAGGATGACGTATCCCGCAACGTAGGACTGCTGCTCGTTGTTGCAAGCGATTTGTAAACGATTCGGTAAAGATATGTTAAGTAACGTTTCCAGATAGATGTTGGAACTCGCTTGCGCGTTATGATGAACGGCAAGTAGCAGGGTTGGGGCGAAAACAGAAAGAGACAGTGCTGCCAAATACTCTCGCCCGAAATCGCAGTTCCTCCGCAGCCAGCGCTGCGGGTCGCACACCTCGTCGGACATCTATGACGCAGGAAGTTGAAGCCCTAGCCCGCAAGTATCTCGCGCTGATGGAAGTGTCGCGTGCTATTGCCTCGCATCGCGATCTGGCGGAACTGTTCGACAGCATGGCCGACTCGCTGCATCAACTGCTCGGCTTCCACTATCTCAGCATCGGCATCTACGACGAGCAGCACAACTCGATGCGCATCCATGTGCTGCAATCGTCGAGCGAGCATACGGCTCCCACCAGCTTCGAGCTGCCGGTCGAAAGCTCCACCGCCGGCGACTGCTGGAAAACCCAGGAGGTTCGCAACCTCAGTTCGGCGGACGATCTGCGCCGCTATCCTCTTGCCTCTGACCTTTTCCGCCAGCACAACGTCAACTCCTTCTGCGTCCTGCCGCTAACCACGGCACATCGCCGCATCGGCGCCCTCGGGTTCGGACGCGAGGTCGAAGGCGGCTACAGCGAAAAGGAACTGGAGTTCGCCAACCTGGTGGCAGGGCAGGTCGCGATCGCCCTGGACAATGCCCTGCACTACGACGAAAGCATGTCGCTGCAAAAACAGCTGGCGCGCGAACGCGACCGGCTGCAACTGGTGCTGGACGTTAACAACAGCGTGGTCTCGAATCTCGAGCTGCACGACCTGTTCGCAGCGATTTCCGCCAGCCTGCGGCGTCTCATCTCGCATGACTCTGGAGCGTTGCTGCTGCCCGATCCGCACGCGCCCGACAGTCTGCGCGTTTATGCGCTGGATTTCCCCGACGGCCGCGGTATCGTGCGCCAGGACATGCAAATACCCATGCAGGGTACTAACCCGGGTAAAGCTTTTCTCGAAGGCAAGCCGATTCTCGCCGGCACAGCGCCGGGACTGCATCCGTTCTCCGCTGAGCGCATGCACGTCATCCAAGGCGAAGGCATTCGTACCAGCATGCTGTTACCGCTGGTTCATAAGAGCGCCAGCGCTCCCCTCGGAGTTCTCACCCTGTCGAGCCGCAACGAGAGTGCCTTTACGCACGAGGACCTCGACTTCCTGCAGCAAGTGGCGCAGCAGATCGCCATCGGCGTGAAGAACGCGCTCGAACATCGCAAGCTTTCGGAGAGCGCCGAGCGCGTCAGTGAACAGAAGTCGTATCTCGAAGAGGAAATCCGCGCCGAGCAGGACTTCGAAGACATCGTCGGCACCAGTGCAAACTTGCGCTTCGTGTTGCAGCAAGTAGAGACCGTAGCTCCTATCGACTCCACTGTACTCATCCAGGGCGAGACCGGCACCGGGAAGGAACTCATCGCGCGCGCCATTCACGATCGCAGCTCGCGGCGCAACCGCACGTTCGTGAAGATCAATTGCGCGGCCATCCCCATGGGCTTGCTGGAGAGCGAGCTGTTCGGCCACGAGAGAGGCGCGTTTACCGGCGCCATAGCCCGCAAGATCGGCCGCTTCGAACTGGCGCATCAGGGCACGCTCTTCCTCGATGAGATTGGCGACATTCCGCTGGAACTCCAGCCCAAGCTGCTGCGCGTTCTTCAGGAGCACGAATTCGAGCGCCTGGGCAGCACCTCGACGCAGAAGGTGGACGTGCGTGTCATCGCCGCCACCAATCAGAGCCTGCACGCGATGGTCAACGAGAGCAGATTCCGCGGCGACCTCTATTACCGGCTCAACGTCTTCCCGATTCAGCTACCGCCGCTGCGCGAACGCGCCGAAGACATTCCGCTCCTGGCGCGATATTTCACCAGCAAGTATTCGCGGCGCATGAACCGCAACGTGCAGCATATCCCGCAGTTGACGCTGGACTCCATGAGCCGTTATCCGTGGCCGGGCAATGTACGCGAGCTGCAGAACTTCATCGAGCGTGCCGTAATCCTCAGCACGGACCATGAGCTGCGCGCGCCGTTAGCTGAGTTGAAGCCCACTTCCGAAGCGCCTGTCGCTATCCCGATCAACGAGGACTCGAAGACGCTGCGTGACATCGAGCGTCAATCCATCCTTGACGCGCTGCGCAGATCCAACTGGGTGATCGGCGGCCCCACCGGCGCGGCTGCTCGACTCGGCATGAAGCGAACCTCACTTCTCTATCGCATGGAGAAGCTCCGGATCTCCCGTCCGGAAGAGCTCCACACCTGATGTCGGATTTCCGACATATATGTCGAAAGGCCGACTCAAGATTTGACACTTCGACTCTTCTTCTCTGCTTTTCATTTTCAACCTCAACCTTCTCAGCGATTTGCCCGCTTTGGTCATGTGTGCCGATTGGCACTCCATTTGCACAGTGAATGATGCTTACTGTGAATGGTTCCCCGGGCCATCGTTCCAAGGAACTTCATAGAAGCGCGGGAGGAAAGCCGAAGTGTTACGCATCAGCGTTGAGCAACACGCGGACTCACTCTCGCTGGTGATTGAGGGACGGCTGGTTGGTCCCTGGGTCGAGGAGCTACGGCGGGTCAGTCAGCAAGGTCCTGCCGGGACGAACGTAATTTCGATTGACCTGTGCGGCCTGACCGTAATGGACGCTGCAGGACATGCCCTACTGGAAGAATTGCATCAGAGCGGTGCAACCTTAAGTTGTTCCGATGTTCTAAATCGATACCTGGTCGAGCAAATGGCGCGTCCAGCCGGCGATGTGCAGGAAGCATTCCGCCCATGCCGCCGATTTCCGAGCCATAGCGACTTGCCTGTCACCGCAGAAGATGTTTTTCAGTCTTCTAAGGCAAGTTAACTCGACAACGCAGGCGCCCAATTCATAACTGCGGTATTCAAAGTGGAGGATAGTTAAGTGCGAATCGCAATCGCTTCGGATGAAGCAGCCCAGCAGGCGAAAGAAAAGTTGACAGGTAAGCTGATCGCCGACGGCCACGAAGTTATCGATGCTGCTCCCATGGTTCAAGGTCAGGAACGTACCGACTACGCCGAACAGGTGGCCCTGTCGGTGCTCCGCCATGATGCGGAGCGCGGTCTCATCATCAGCAGTCGCGGCGTAGGAGCGTCGGTCGCTGCCAATCGCGTGCCTGGCGTGCGCGCGGCGCTTTGCAATGACGCCTACTCGGCCCACATCGGCGCCAAGACCGAAGGCATGAACGTCCTGGTGCTGGCCTTGCATTCCCTTCAGGGTGACATGGCCGAAGAGATCGTGAAAGCCTATCTGGGCGCGACCCTCGCTCCCATCGAGGTCGTCGGCGGACTACCGCCCCGCCGCCTGCAACGCGTCTTCCAGCACATCCGCGAAAACATTGCGCGCGATCTGTCCGTCTCCGAACTGGCGCAGACCGTAGGCATGAGCCAGTACTACTTCTCCAAGCTCTTCAAGATGAGCACCGGCACCACGCCGCACCAGTACGTAATGCGTCAGCGGGTAGAGCGTGCGCAGGAGCACCTGCGCGAGACGCGGACCGCGCTGGCCGAGGTCGCGACTCTGGTCGGCTTCGAGACCCAGAGCCACTTCACCAGCGTCTTCCGCCGCATGGTGGGAGCCACGCCCAAGCACTACCGCGAAATGCATCAGACACCTTTGCAGATTGCGTCCAACCAGGCGCTGGCCCAGGTGCAGAACTCGGCCACCGCGGCGTAGTGAGTGGATCGTGATTAGTGGGTAGTCAGTAGTACAGGCGCGGCGCGAGTCGCGCCTTTTTTCTCTGCACCAAACGCTTTGCTCCCGGCGATGCTCTTTCGGGCGGAGCGATGATCGTGGGTACAATACTAAGCCACTTAACCTAAGCAGTTATACCGTTGTGGGGGGTGTAACTTGCGATATGGCCTGATTACGCCATTTATCCAGCTTCCAGGTTGTCTGCTCACCATTCTGGTGTAGAGTATGCAGGCCCGAAGAATGGCTCAATCGCATCCTCCAAGGAGAGCATCATGACGATCAGGCTCGGAACGCTGAGGACAAGTTTGTACGGCAACTTTCGGTTGCTGGCGTTTGTGCCCGCGCTGCTGGCACTTGTCGCGATGTCACCAATGCAGGCACAGACGAAGCACGTTCTATATACCCTCCCACAGGGGGCTCTGACCGGGCTGACTCTTGACCAGACTGGTAACTTATACGGAACGACTGGCAGTCCCGAAGGTGTTTTTAAGCTCAAACGCGAGCAGTCGAACTGGGTCTTTCAGCCTCTCTATTACTTTCACTACCTGAATGATGGCAATGGTCCCGACGCGCCCTTAGTCTTTGGTCCGGATGGTGCGCTCTACGGGACTACCATCCAGGGAGGTTACGATGGTTTTCTTGGGGAAGGTACCGTCTTCAGCGTGCGGCCTTCGTCCTCATCTTGCAAGAGCGCTATTTGTCTAGGGAGTGAGACTCGTGTCCACTGGTTTGGAGGGTTCGATAATAGCTATGACGGCGCCAACCCGTTCACAGGTCCGCTGATATTCGATGCCGCCGGTAACATTTACGGGACGACCATACGCGGCGGCCTCTACGGCCAAGGAACGGCCTATCAGCTTGTAAAAACACAGAGTGGATGGACGGAAAACATTATCGCCAACTTCAGGGACAACTTCTCAAACGAAGATGTCCGTTCCGGACTCACTTTCGACTCGGCTGGAAATCTTTACGGGACGTCGAGCGGGGGAGGGGTGAGCAACGGCGAGGTATACAAGCTAACCCGTTCCGGGCAGGGATGGAATCAGCAAACGATATACAGCTTTCAAGGCGGCAGCGATGGCGCGAGTCCTTTAGGCGGCCTGGTCTTTGACGCAGCCGGAAATGCCTACGGGTCTACGTCTGGCTATTATCAGCAGATGCCCGGTACCCTGTTTGAGCTGTCGCCCCAAGCTGACGGCACCTGGAGGGAGACTGTACTCCATACGTTTGTCAGCACTGGACCAGTCAATAATCTAGTCATGGACGCCGCTGGGAACATCTACGGCACGACTCCGGGCAATTCGTGGGTTGACGACGACCACTATGGCATGGTGTTTAAACTGTCACAGGTCAACGGTTCGTGGATCTTCACCCAGCTTTATGAATTCTCCTACGGCGACGTTGGCGTATTCCCAGGCGGAGTGGTGGCCGTCGATTCGGCTGGCAATGTCTACGGAGTAACCAGTTCGTCGCCAGGTTCGATTTGGGAGCTCACGCCCTAGCCGGGCGTCCTTAGCGCTTTTCGCGTTGCTCAATTGGCGATAAATCAGCCCATATCACTTCATTGAGGCCGGTTTCCCTGGGCCTGAGGCTCGGGTTTACCCTTCCCGCTTTTCAGGCTGGAGCTTATCGGGTGCATTCCCGCAAAAAAATCCCCACCCGAACTAATATCCGGGTGGGGAAATGTTCTAGCTCACAGCTCAGAGCCCACAGCTACTTCTTCCCCATCAGCTCATTCAACAATCCGTTCGCATGATAAATATTTTTCAGCGACTCGGTGATTGCCCGCGAATCCACTTCCACCGCGCGCGCGACTTTGTCGGTGTAAGCAAAGTTCCAGGCCAGCGACTCGATGTTGCCATCGAAGATGATGCCCACAACTTCACCCTTCTTGTTGATGACCGGGCTGCCCGAGTTGCCGCCGATGATGTCGGCCGTCGACACCGTGTCGTACACCGTCTTCTGATTGATCGCCGACTTCGACTTGATCCAGCTCTCCGGCAACTGGTAAGGCGGCTGGCTGCCATGCTCAGCGGCATGCGTGTAGGCGCCGCCCATGGTGGTGAACCACGGAACGTTCTTGCCGTCGAGCTTGTAACCCTCCACCGGACCGTAGCTCAGCCGCAGCGTGAACGTCGCATCGGGAGCAACGCCCAGCCCCTTCTGCGCGAACAGCGCTTTGCCGATGTTGCCGCCACTCTGCCGCAGCACGGCCTGCACCTGGTCTTCGTCCTTCTCGTGAATCGCCGCAGCATCGGGCTCGATCTCGCGCATCATCACGATCAGCGGATCGTTACTGGCATTCACCGCCGTTGCCCCGCCTTCATACAACTGCTTGCGGACAGCGACGTCGTCCAGCTTCGTTCCGTCGATGACTTCCTTGGCCCGCTCCTCCGGAGTCTTCCCGGCCAGCGCCTTCTTCACATCAGGATTGTCGGCGCCGAGGGCGTCACGCATCTGCGTCAGGCTCTCGGTGAGTTGCACGACGTCGAGCGGCTTGTACACCGGCGCGGTGGAGAACAGTTGCGTCTCCAGCGTCGGCAGCATTGAGTCCGTGTACTGCCGGATGCGCTGGTTGTTGGGCTTCTGCTTCTGGTCGGCCGCACGCACGATCATGCGCGCATAGCGTGGCAGATCGCCGCGAAACCCGCCCATGGCATCGATATAGAGCAGCGGTTTGTAGATCTCCTTCTGAACATCGACGGCCTTGGCGATCGCCGCCCACGGATCGCCGAACTGCTGCTTGCGCTCGGCATTCGAGCTGACAAACTGTTGCAGGCTTTTTTCCTCCGCAGCTTTGCCGGCCATCAGCTCTTTGTCCTTCAGAGCGTCGAGGTAGCCGGTGACCGCCTTCTGCGAGTTCTGCAGGCCGAACATGTCGCTCTGCGCCTCGCGCTGCGTTCTCAGGCGACAGCGCACCGAATTTTTCCAGCGCGGTGATGCGGCCCTTGTACGCATTCAGCATCAACGGGTACTGATAGTCGCGCAGGAAGGTGAGCTGGTCCATCGTGAACAGCCGCTGGGTGCGGCCAGGGTGGCCGGAGACGAAGATCAGCTCGTGATCGCTGGCGCCGTTCGGCTGCCACTTCAGAAAGTTCGGCGTCTGCGCCGGCTTGCCGTTCTCATAGGCGCGGAAGAACGAGATATCCAGGTCGTAGCGCGGATACTCGAAGTTGTCGGGATCGCCGCCGAAGAAGGCGATGGAGAACTCCGGCGCGAACACCAGCCGGATGTCGTCATACTTTTTGTACTTGTACAGGTTGTACATCGCGCCCGAGTAGAGCGTCACCATATCGCAGCGAATGTCGCCGCTGGAACACTGCTTCTCCAGCGTGGCCATTTCCTCGCGCTGCGCCTTGCCGGCCTCGGCGGTTGACATCCCCGGCTTGGCCGCGGCATTCACCGTCGCGGTGACGTCCTCGATGCCTTGAAGCACGATGAACTCCATCCCCGGACACTTGGCTTCGTCGGCCTGCGTCGCCGCGTAGAAGCCGTCTTTCATGTAGTCCTTGCCACCGGTGGAGAGATCGTGAATGCACTCCTGCGCGATGTGATGGTTGGTGAAGATGAGTCCGTCAGGAGAGACAAACGACGAGGAGCCATTGGGCGCGCGCGCCGAGGACAGCCGAACGTGATCCAGCCACGCCTGGTCGGGGGCCCAGCCGTACTTCGCCTGAACTTTGTCTTTGGGAAACGCGTTGAACAGCCACATGCCTTCGTCGGCATAACTGAGAGTGCCCAGCCCGATGGCGACGAGGCACAAGAGAAGCAGTGCACGTTTGGTCATGAATGACTCCGGACGCGAAGAATCCGCGTGCGTTCGCATGGATTGCGGCCGCAGAGAGAGTACGGCCGGTAAGCAAACCCTTGACTATAAATCGTCTGCAACAGGGGGAGCAATGACCTATGGACATTGCGGATGTGACAAAAGGCAGGGGCCAGGGGCTAGTGGCCAGTGGTCAGTGAAGAACCCGGGTGCCCCATCCTCCTCGCCCGCTTTTGGCGAGAGGGTGGGCGGGAGGCCGGGTGCCGCGTTCGCGCAGCTTTTGCTTGAACGGGAATATTCGGCCGTCCATCATCGTCGCGACAACTCGCGCCATCCTCCCCGGGATTGGCGGTTACGTTTTGTAAACTCCAAACCCTGCGGCATCCTACAAACATCTAAAAGACGTGACAAGGAGGAGACACGACGTCATGCACAAACTATTGCTATGTACCCTGCTGCTGGCCCTCACCGCAGGAGCCGTAGCGCAAACGCAAACGGTTCAAACCAACACGGGTTCGGCCATCATCAGCAACGGCCCGGTGGTCGCCGGCTTCGGCAACAAGATTCCCGAGAACGTTGATCCGGCGGAAGCGCGCATCGCCAAAGAAGTCCGTCACGAACTGCTGATGCTGCCTTACTACTCGCTCTTCGACGACCTCGAGTACAGCGTACAGGGCCACACCGTGACCCTGAGCGGCAGCGTGACCAGCATCCACTCGCAGACCAAGCAGGATGCCGAGCGCGCCGTGCAGAAGATCGAAGGTGTGGAAAAGGTGGTCAACAACATCACCGTCGACCCGCCGGCACCGTTCGACCAGCAGATCCGCGAGCAGGTCTATCGCAAGCTCAACAACGCAGGCGGGCTGTCGCAGTACTTCTGGGAAGCCGCGCCCAGCATTCACATCATCGTGCGCAACTCGAACGTGACCCTGAAGGGCTACGTCAACACCGAAGGCGACAAGAACCTCGCGGGCATCACCGTGAAGGAAGTCCCCAACGTGTTCAACGTGAAGAACGAGCTGCAAGTGATTAAGTAGCAGTGGTTAGTGGGTAGTGGATAGTGGTTAGTAAAAACGGGTGCCCCATCCTCCTCGCCCGCTTTTGGCGAGAGGGTGGGACATCACGTTTCAAACCGCGGGAGATAACGACGCCCTCACCGATGGAGGCACTTTGAAAAGAAATATCCTCAGGCACGACCGCTCTTCCACTGATGCCCATCCCAGCGCCACTGACCACTAGCCACTAGCCACTGCCTTTTACCCCCTGCCCTTGAACACATACGCCAGCTCGATAATCAAAATGATCACCACCATCACCTCGAGCACAAACCCTCGGCTCTGGTGGAATTCGTCGATGAGGAAGCGATAGAGATTTTCCGCCGTCTTCAGCTTCTCGTTTACCAGGTCTTTGTATTCGGGCACGCCGACCTTGGCGGCAGCCAGCCGGTATAGCCTCGCCGAAAACATGTCGCTGACAAACTTGATGGCGTTGTCCGCGCGCTCCACCAACTCCGTCACCTCGATGGTGACGCTGTTCAGGCGCATCGCCTCCGACCGCATTCTCCAGCGCCGTACCATGCTGCTCCGCTCCTTGACCCTGGCATAGACGCCGGCCAGCTCGCGTGTCAGCAGCTCGTCGTAGTGGCGAAATTCCAGCAGCTGAGAGTTGGCATACTCCAGAATCTGGATGGCGGTCTGCGCGCCCGCCGGCGTGTCGTACACCAGCGCCGCATTCCATCCCACCGATACCAGATCATTCGGATAATACGAAAGGCTGGCCTGCTGCACGTCTTCGTATTCACTGCGCGACAGCGGCACCTGCTCGCCCCGCAGCACCTGCGCGATCTGCGGCAAACGCTCGCTGAGAAAATCCAGCCCTCGCGGATTTCCTTCAACTTCGCTCAGATGAAAGATGTAGTAATCCTCGCTGAGCCAGTTCGAATACCGCCGCACGATGGCGGGCGCAATCTTGTCAAGCCGTCCACGGACGATTTGCAGCGCCGCCTGCTCCAGCTCCGCGCTGGGCACCCAGCGCGACGCCAGCCGCACCAGCCCATCCCAGTTGCACTCGAAGGGAAACTCCAGCACCACGCTGATGACGCCGTAATCGTAGTACTTGATCTGCGGCGTCAGGCGTTCGCCGCCCGCAAGCGTGATGGGCTCCAGCCGCTCGATGACCGGCGGCTGCTCGAAGCGAACGTACTCCGGCGTGGCGTGCTTGAAGCTGCGCTCGACCCGCTGCGCGCCCAAGGTCTGGCGCAGCGGCTCCAGCCGGATCTCCTCCGCAATGTCGTGGAGCATCAGCGCCAGCACCGACCCTTTCAGGGCCGTGCCCGAGTGGGCCACCGCAATCCGCTCTTCCGGCTGCATCGGGATGATTGTACGTGAGCGGGAGCCGTGGTTCGTGAATGGCGGATCTTGAGTCGTCATTGAATTGCGGGTGCCCCATCCTCCTCGCCTTCTTTTGGCGAGAGGGTGGGCTGCCGGCATTCCCCATACAGGCCTCTTCTGGTTTGTGTGGAGATTTCCTTCTCGTGCTACTATCCCCCCAGCGCGTGGGGCGCATCCGGTCCGCGGAAAGGACAGAAGTCCACCCGATCTGAACAATCTGCGTTTCACGAACTTACTTTCTGCCCGTCAATGCGGACCTCGGGCGCACGAAAGGAAGTTCGCCATGCCGGTAACTCCGCTTCCCCCGAACCCCAACCTCGACCACCTCAAACATCAGGCGAAAGACCTGCTGAAGGCACACGCGTCCAAGGCTCCCGACATCGCGCAGCGCATTCGCGAATTTCATCCCCGCTTCGCTAAGGCAACCGACGCGGAGATCTTTGCTGCCGAGTTCAAGCTCAGCGACGCGCAACTTACCATCGCGCGCGAGCACGGCTTCCCCAGCTGGCCTCGCATGAAGCAGCGCATCGAAACGCCTACGCTCGCCGATCGCCTCGATCTCCCTCATCACGAGCGTATAGAGGACGCGGCATTTCGGCACGCTATCGACCTGCTGGACGCCGGTGACGTCGACGCTCTGCGCGCGCACCTCAAGCAGCATCCCGCGCTGGCGCGTCAGCACGTCGATCTGGAGGGCACCAACTACTTCCGCCATCCCACGCTGCTGGAGTTCATCGCCGAGAACCCGACGCGTCGCGGCACGCTCCCGAAGAACATCGTCGAGATCGCGAGAGTGATTCTCGAAGCCGGCACCACGCAGGCCGCTCTCGACGAGACATTGATGCTGGTCGCCAGCAGCCTGGTGGCGCGAGAATCCGGAGCACAGCGCGCGTTGATCGATCTGCTTTGCGAACACGGTGCCGATCCCAACGCTGGCACGCGGGTCGCCGCCATTCACGGTGAGTTCGATGCGGTCGAGGCGTTGCTGCAACAGGGCGCGCTGCTCGACCTGCCGGTTGCTGCGGCGATAGCGCGGGTTGACGACGCTCGGCGTCTGTTGCCTGATGCCAGTGCCGAGGATCGACATTGGGCGCTCGCCGCGGCATCGCAGTTCGGACACGCCGACATCGTCCGCATGCTGCTCGATGCCGGCGAAGACCCCAACCGGTATAACCCGGTCGGCGGACATTCACATTCGACCCCGCTGCACCAGGCGGCGCTGGGCGGACATCTCGACGTCGCGCAATTGCTGGTCGAACGCGGAGCCCGGCTGGACTGGAAGGACACGATGTGGGGCGGCACTCCCGCCGACTGGGCGCGGCATGCCGGCAAGAGCGAGGTGGAGAAGTATCTGCGTGAAGAGGAAAGCACGTAGAGGGACATTGAGCACGCCGTGACGGGACTGCTCAATGCTCTTCCGTCGGCCGCTGTGTATCAGGGCGCGACTTCAGTCTTGCCGCAACAGCGCTAAATGGATTGGGCTTCCAGCCCCTGCATGCAGTTTGCAGCGGCTCAAGCCGTTCTCCTTTAGGCAGGCAACCGGCACGACCAAAGGTCGTGCCCTGATACAAACCTTCCAGTCGCTGAGCTTTTCCGCAGCCTGTGAACGCATGTTCCACTCTCAGCTTTCTGGCCGTGACCTGAGTACCCTTTCCTGAAACTATTCATTCCTGCTTTGCGTATGAGAATCTTGCTAGCGAGGATGAACCTTGAACCCTGACAACACTCCCCTGCTCCCGAACGAACGCCGCGGTCGCCGAACCCGTTCCCCCTCCGCGTCCATCGCTGCTTCGCCGAACGTTCTTCGGCCCCGACGGCCTGCGAGCCGGCTGGGGCCTGCTGATCTTTGCCCTGATGCTCGCCGCCGTGCTTGGAGCCGTGACCGTCATCGCGATGAAAATTCATCCGCCAACGCACAAGCACGTGGCGGAAGTGAGTTGGCAGACCATGCTGCTCAACGAGGTGATCCCGTTTTTCGCGGTGGTGTTGATCACCTGGATCATGTCGAAGATCGAGCGGCGGCCGAACTCCGTCTATGGCCTTGGCGGCACGCGCAAGGCCGGGCTCTTCTTCGCCGGACTGGGCTGGGGCTTCGCCTGCCTCACGCTGCTGTTCGTCATTCTGTGGCGCAGCGGCCTGCTGGTCATCGACAGCCGCCTGCTCTATGGCTCCGACGTTGTGCGCTACGGCGCGATCTGGCTGCTCGGCTTTCTCTTTGTCGGCCTGCTGGAGGAGTACCTGACGCGCGGCTACATGCAGTACACGCTCACCCGCGGGATGGCCGGCCTCTATCGCACGCTCTTCAAGACGCAGCACAGTGAAGCGCTGGGCTTCTGGACCGCGGCGCTGACCTTCTCCATCCTGTTCGGACTGGGCCACAGCGGCAATCCGGGCGAATCACCGCTGGGACTGGTCTGCGCCGGCGCCGCGGGGTTCCTCTTCTGCTTCAGCTTGTGGCGCACCGGATCGCTATGGTGGGCCATCGGTTTTCACACTTCGTGGGACTGGGCGCAATCGTACGTCTACGGTGTCGCCGACAGCGGCATGATGGTCCAGCATCACTTGCTGGCAACGCATCCGGTGGGCAGGCCGATCCTGAGTGGCGGCACCACCGGCCCCGAAGGCAGCGCGTGGGTGATCCTTGTGATGCTGATTGCGGTCGGGATTGTCGCGGTGACCTTGCCGCGGCGTGGTGCTAGCTATCTGCAGAGTCGGGTGATTGCGCAGTAGACATCATGCAGTGGAACATGTCCGTACGCGCGTAGAAGTGGACTAGTTTGCATTGGGCCAGTTGATATATGGTCGCAGTGCCGAAGGCACGACGTAATCTAGCCCAGCACGGAGCGCAGCGGAGTGCTGGGTGGGCGCCTTAGAAGGCCCGAGTCCCGTAGGGACGACACAAGTACCAATTGCATCGATCAAGCGTGTTGAAGTTATGCGCCGGACCGAATTGCAAACTCCACTCGCAGTGCCGAAGGCACGGCACAATCTAGCCCAGCACGGAGCATAGCGGAGTGCTGGGTGACCCGCCTTAGAAGGCCCGAGTCCCGTAGGGACGACAGCCCTGAAGCCGGCCGGCGGCGGCTCTACCGTCTGAAGCTGTCACCCGAGCGGAACAGCGTAGCTGCGAAGTCGAGCAATCTGCGGATAGCCTGCTGGTGCAATGGCCAGAGATGCTGCGTCCTCTACAGACGGCAGAGTGCTCGCGAAGACATTACAGAGCTCAACCAAAAGAAATGTTGGCCGGCGCGCAGCACCGGCCCGTATGGTGAGGAAACGTTTCTTACGGCGCGAAGTACCCTGAGATGTCCAGGATCAAATGCGTCATCCCGCCGGCATAGGCGTCGATTGAGCCGTTGATGTTCGGCACAATCGCCATATTCGACGTGACGAATCCATCATATGCGTTCAGTGTCGATACGATCGGCTGCGTCTCCGTATCCGGCCACAGCGTCAGATATCCCATCGGCCCATTCGCCGGCGCCACCGTCGCGTTGAAGACGTACGCCTGCGCGCTGGCGGGCGGCGCGCACGGACTGCCGACAACGTTCACGGTTCGCTCGCCGCTGAACGGCTGCCCGTTGTTATTGCGGCTGTCGTACACACGGCACGGCGTCACCGCATAGAACGAATCACCACCCGCTCCGGGCGCCGCGAAGTAGCCATTGATGTCCACGATCAGGTCCGTCGTGTTACGCGCGTACACCGCGACCTTGCCCTGCTGTCCGGCCGGCACGATGGCCGCATTGGCCACGGTCGTTCCCGTTGGATTATTCAGCGTCGAGACCAGCGGCTGCGGTGAGCCCGCCGGCCACACCGTCAGATAGCCCAGCTGCTGATGGGGAGGATTGGGATTTGCCGTGAAGTTCAGCGAATACGCCACCGGAGTCACGCCTGACGGAATGCAACTGCTCATCAGCAAGGGGAAATCGCGTTCCTGTTGCTGGAGCAGGGCAGGCCCACCCAGCGGCCCATTGGCGCCGCGCGTGTCGATCAGCCGGCACGGTGGCAGTGAATAGAACTGTAACGTCTGCGCGCCTGGCGCGGTGAAGTAGCCATCGATGTCGAGGATCACGTCGCTGGTGTCGGTGACATAGACGTCGACCCCACCGTCCGGGATCCCTGCCGGCACAATCGCCGCATTGGCCTTCACCCGCCCATCGGGCGAATTCAACGTGGACACGATGGGCTGGCCCTGCGCGCTTGGCCAGATGGTGAGGTACCCAAGTCTGCCTCGCGGCACGACCGTCACGTTGAGCGAGTACGCCACCGCACTCGCAGGAATACTGCAGGGGTTGTCTCCCTCCGAGAGCGGGAAGCTGCGCGCGTCGCCTTGGAAAACAACCGGGCCGCCGAAGGGGCCGTTCGGGTTGCGGGTATCCACCACCCGGCACGGCGTCACCGAGACAAATTGCACCGCGGTAGGCACCGGATTCACGATTTGCGAGAGCATGCCTTCGCTCCCCTGGTAGTTCGAGTCGCCGCTATAGATCGCGGACACCGAATCCGTACCAGTCGCGAGCGACGAAGTCGCACAGACTGCCATCAGCCCTTGGAGAGGCACGTTGGAGCAGCCGAAGATGTGGTGCCCGCTCGCGTAAAAGTTCACCGTTCCAGTAGGCGCCGGCGGCCCAATCGGCCCTACCGTCGCCGTGATCGTCACCAGCTGCCCGAAGGTCGAGGGATTCGGCGTGCTGGTTACGGCGATTGTGCTCGCCGGAAGGTTAACTATCTGCTGCACTGTGTTCGAGGTGCTCGGCGCAAAGCCACTCGATCCCTGGAACATGGCAACTAGGCTCTCCACTCCCAGCGGCAGGTTCGAATATTGCAGCACTGCGACCCCGTTGTTCAGCGTCGCAGAGCCAATATTCGTGCCGTTGCTCGTGAACTCGACGGTGCCCGTCGGCGTCGAGCCATCCTGGGCCGTGACCGTGGCGGTCATGGTCACCTCGTCTCCCAAAGTGGACGGATTCGGCATGCTAGTGAGCACGGTGGTTGTGGGGACCATAACCGGAATGGTGAACCCGAACACGGTGCCGTCATTGTGGGCGCCTCCGTCATGAGTCGTGCCGATGAACCCGCCGCCGGCGGCCTGAATCATGGCTGCCATAGGATGGCCGCCATCGCTGCTGCCGTTGAAGCTGTACAGCGAGGTAAACCCTCCTGCCGGAGTGATCACGAACAGCGTGCCCACTCCCGTTGTTCCGCCTATGGTAGTGCTCCCGTAGAAATTTCCGCCGCTGGTCAGGGTGAGCGGCGCGATGGGTTGGGCACCGTCGGCCAGCGTGAACGAATGCAGCAAGATGAATGTGCCGCTGGGCGAAATCTTGTATACCGTTCCGTAGTCGTGGGCGCCGCCGGTAAAGGTAGTGCCATAGAAATTGCCGTCCGCGCCCTCCACCAGAGACGCGTAAGGTTGACCTCCGTCGACGGCGCATGGGGGCGTGCCGCAGAAGGTGTACAACAAGGTCACGCTGCCACTCGGCGTCGTTTCATAGACCGTGCCATAACCGTTGGCTCCCCCCTGTTCGGTGGTTCCGTAGAGGAACCCGTCGCTGGCCTCAATCAGCCCATGAGGATTTCCGCCGTGCGTCTGATCGAAGCTAAACAGCTTGGTGTAGCTGCCGCTCGGCGAGATGCGGAAGATGACTCCCATCTGGTTGGCGCCACCGCTGCTAGCGGTGCCGTAAAAGTTGCCGTCCGAGGCGAGGACCAGTGGCGCGAGGGGCGAGCTGCCGTCGCTACAGCCTCCCAGGGAGCAGAGGTTGTATAACACGGTGTAGGAGCCGCCGGGGGTTATCTTGAAAATCACACCGCCGAAGCTCGGGCCGCCGGACGACGTCGTCCCATAGAAATTACCGTCGCTGCCCAGCACCAGGCCCGCCTCCGGTTCAACCCCGTCGGTGCAGCCAGCTTGCGAGCAGAAGTCGTACAAATCGGTGACCGAACCGCTGGGTGTCATCTTGTAGACATTGCCCAGACTATTGCGGCCTCCTGTGAAGGTGGTTCCGTAGTAGTTGCCGTCACGCCCCAGCACCAGCGGCGCCTGGGGTGCGGCGCCCTCCGGCCCGGCGAACGTGTGCAGTATAGTCAGGGTCTGCGCGGGCGAGATAATCGCCGTGGTGAGAAGAAATCCAACAACTAGCAGCGTAACGTTCGACACCGCGAGTTTTCTCATTGCGTCCTCTCATGTAGGGGGCGCCGTGCCTGTGGTTTCACGGCGAACCGCCTGCGCTGAATTTTCGATTTATGTCCCCAGACTGACGGGCCCTAGGAATCTCCGGGGTTGCTTGCGTGGTTCCGGCCGCAAAGGCGTGAACGCTTTGCTTGCGCTCGGCACGTGGGCCCCTGTCCACGTGGTCCATCTATAAGCGGCGTTGGAACCGCTGGTTCGCCCCAGGAGAGCTGGCTCATAGTACAACGACGACTTGGGGGTGAGGAACAAAAATTATTGAAGGGGACGGGTGTTCGGCGCCTATGGGTAGACATTCGCCATTGCAGTCTCACGAGCAACCGGAGCTCGCGTGACCCATCCGCTTTGGCTAATTGCTAATTGCCAAGCACTCTTACCCCGCGAACGTCTTCTCCCGCTGCACGTAATGCCGATCGTAGTACTCGCGATACTGTCCGCTGCGCACGTCGTTCAGCCAATCCTGATTGTCGCGATACCACTGGATGGTCGCGGCCAGTCCCTTGTCGAACTTCACCTGCGGCGCCCATCCCAGCTCGCGCTCCAGCTTCGAGCAGTCGATCGCATAACGCAGATCGTGGCCCGGGCGATCCGTCACATACTGGATCAGCTCTTCCCCGCGTCCCAGCGCCTTCAGGATGATCTTCACCACGTCGATGTTCTGCATCTCGCAGCCGCCGCCGATGTTGTAGACCTCGCCCTCCTTGCCCTTCTCCAGCACCGTCAGCAGCGCGCTGCAATGATCGTCGACGTGAATCCAGTCGCGGACGTTGGCGCCCTTGCCGTACACCGGCACTTTCTCGCCCGCCATGGCGTTGGCGATCATTAGCGGGATGAACTTCTCGGGGAACTGGTACGGTCCGTAGTTATTGGAGCAGCGCGTCACCAGGCCGGGAAACTTGTGCGTGTGCACGTAGGCCAGCACCAGCAAATCTGACGCGGCCTTGGTTGCCGAGTACGGGCTGTTGGGCTGGATCGGCGAGTCCTCGCGGAAGACTCCCTCATCGCCGAGACTGCCGTAGACTTCGTCGGTCGAGACGTGTACGAAGCGAGGCACGCCCGCCACCCGAGCGGCCTGCAACAACATGTGCGTGCCTTCGACGTTCGTCTTCACGAAGGCCGACGCGTCTTCGATGCTGCGATCGACGTGGCTTTCGGCGGCGAAATGAATGACGGCGTCGCAGCCGCGCAAGTGTTCGAGCACCGCCCGATCGCAGATGTCCATCTGCACAAACTGGCAGCGGCCGTCACCCAACTCCGGTTCAAGGTTCTTCAGATTCCCGGCGTAGGTAAGCTTGTCGAGTACCACGACCTTCCAGTCGGGATGCCTGGCAATCGCCTGGTGAACGAAGTTTGAGCCGATGAATCCTGCGCCGCCGGTGACCAGTAGCTTCATGCGCCACGTACTCCGGCCGTTTCCTTCGCGCCGCGCAAAACTTTTTCGCGCACCATGTTGCTGGCGTGCCAGAGCGATTCGAAGGTGCCGGCATCCGTCCACCAGCCGTCGAGCTCGGTGTGATGCAGCGTGCCTTCTTCGATGTAGCTGTTGTTTACGTCGGTGATTTCGTACTCGCCTCGGCCCGAAGGCTTCAGCCGCCGAATGCGGTCGAAGACCGACACATCGTAGAAGTACACGCCGATGACGGCGTACGACGACTGCGGCTTCTTAGGCTTCTCTTCGATATTGACGATGCGCCCGTTCTCGAAGACAGGCACGCCGAAGCGCTCGGGATCGGTCACGTTCTTCAACATGACCATCGCCCCTTTTTCCAGCTGATCGAATTTCGTGGCCGCTTCCTTGATGTCGCCTTCGATGATGTTGTCGCCCAGCACCACGCAGATCTTGTCGCCGCGCGCCCATGGTTCCGCCAGGCGCAGTGCATCGGCAATGCCGGCCTCGCCTTCCTGGTAAGCGAAGCTCAACTGACCCAGCCCGAACTCCTTGCCGTTCTGCAGCAGGCGCAGGAAATCGCCGGCGTTATGGCCACCGGTGACGATCAGGATGTCGCGGATGCCGGCGTCGACCAGGATCTGCAACGGGTAAAAAATCATGGGTTTGTCGTACACCGGCAGCAGGTGCTTGTTGGTGACGCGGGTCAGCGGCGACAGGCGCGAGCCAATACCACCCGCCAGGACTATGCCCTTCATAGATCTCCGTTCATACAGGTTTTGGCAAAAAAGCATTCACCACAGAGGCACAGAGAGCACGGAGGAAGGCATGTCAAAAATAGCTCCGTGGTCTCCGTGCCTCCGTGGTGAATTCAACCCGATGATTTCGAGGGGATGAAAGTTTGATAAAAAGCTTACCCGACATTATCAGCGAATCGCATCCTGCATAGCAAGCCGCAGCTGGCTGCGCCAGTCGGGCATGGTGATGCCGAAAGCCGCTTGAATGGCCGCGTTCGACAGCACCGAATTGCGCGGGCGCTTGGCCGGCGTCTGATATTGCTCGGTCGTAATTTCCACCACCCGTTTAGCCTTCAATTCGCCGCCGAACTCGCCGGTTTCGGCTGGCCAGTCGAGCAGCTCTTCGTAGTCTTCGAGAATCGCCTTGGCGAATCCCGCCCACGAGGTACGCCCGGCCGCGGTGCAATGAAACAGCCCGCTGGGCCATGTGCCGGTCGCCGACTTGCGCTCAAGCGAACGGGCGACGATCGTGGTCGTCGCTTCGGCCAGGGCTCGCGCCCACGTCGGCGCACCATACTGATCGCCGACAATGCGCAGCTCCTCTTTCTCTTTCGCCAGGCGAATGATGGTGCGCAGAAAATTCTTCCCGCGAATGTCGTACACCCACGTGGTCCGCAGGATGACGTGCGCCGCGCCGCTGCCGATGATGGCCTGGTCGCCGTCGAGTTTGGTCACGCCGTAGACGCTCAGGGGGCCGGTGGGATCGGTCTCTTCGTACGCATTTTCCTTGCTGCCGCCGTAAACGTAGTCGGTGGAGAAGTGGACCATCAGCGCGCCCAGCCGCGCACACTCCTCCGCAATTTTCCCGGGAGCTCCAACGTTGATGGCGCGGGCCAGGTCGGGCTCACTCTCGGCCTTATCGACGGCGGTGTAGGCCGCGGCGTTCACCACGACGTCGGGCGCGAACTCGCGCACCGTTTTGCCGACAGCTTCCAAGTCCGTAAGGTCAACCTGCTCGATGTCGATGGCCAGCACCTCGCCCATCGGCGCGAGCGTGCGTTGCAGATGCCAGCCAACCTGTCCGTTGGAGCCGGTTACGAGCAGCCTCATTGTTCGTACCTCGGCAGCTGGTCGTGCGCGATCTCGGCCAGCGGGAGGTATCGCGTGTCTTTGTCGGAGATGATGGGATCGTCGATCTGCCAGTCGATGCCGATCGCCGGGTCGTTCCACAACACACCGCGATCGTCGGCGGCGTCGAAGTAGTCGCTGCACTTATAGAGGAAGTCGGCGGTCTCGCTGCGCACGACGAAGCCGTGGGCGAAGCCTTTGGGGATGTAGATCTGCCGATGATTTTCGCCGGACAGCAGCACGCTCACCCACTTGCCGAAGTGGGGCGAACCCCGACGAACGTCGACGGCGATGTCGAGCACCTCGCCCTGCGCCACCCGGCACAACTTGGCCTGCGGCTGCCGCAGTTGGTAGTGCAGTCCGCGCAGCACGCCGCGCGATGAGCGCGAGTGGTTGTCCTGCACGAAACTCTCGCGAATGCCGGCCTCGGCCAGCGCGCTCTGGCGGTAGGTTTCCATGAAAAAGCCGCGCGGATCGTTGAACACACGTGGCTCGACGATCAGCACGCCCGGAAGCGAAGTCTCGATGATTTGCAAATTCTTGTTCCCGGCTACAGCGGTAGCAGTGGACATGAAGAGTGTCATCCTGAGCGGAGCAGCGCCGCAGTTGCGCTGCGGAGTCGAAAGACCCCTATACGGCTCATTCCGCGGTATTGTCATCCCACCGGAGCGCCGCCGATTTTGCGGACACCGAGCGGGGGGATCTGCGGTGCGTCGGCACATTATAATTCGTCCTTCCGCGGAAACTATGCGCTGCTCGGCAATTGTCGTGACCCACAACTCCGTCGCAGCCATCGACGCCTGCCTCCAGGCGCTGATCGGCGAGCCATGCGAAGTCATCGTCGTCGACAATGCGTCCACCGACGACAGCGTCAAACGCGCCGAACAATATCCAGCCCGCCTCCTAGCCAACCAGCAAAACCGCGGCTTCGGCGCAGCCGTCAACCAGGGCGCGAAGGAAGCAACCGGCGACGTTCTGCTCATCTTGAATCCCGACGCGATCTCTGAGCCCGGCTCCGTCGCGGCGATCTTGCGCTGCATGGAATCGACCCAAGCGGACGCCGCTGGCGGAGCGCTGCTCGAAGCCGATGGCCGGCCTGATCGCGGCTTTGCCTTCCGCAGACTTCCAAACTTCTGGGCGCTGGCGTTCGAAGCCACGCTGGTTAACCAGGTCTGGCAGGGCAATCCGGTCAACCGCCGCTATCGCTGTCTGGACGCCGACTACTCGCGCGAGCAGGAGGTCGAGCAACCGGCCGGCGCTTGTCTTGCGATCCGTCGGTCGGCCTGGGACAAGCTCGGCGGCTTTGACGAGCAGTTCTTCCCTGTCTGGTTCGAAGACGTCGATCTTTGCAAGCGGCTGCGCGGTCAAGGCTCGCGCATCGTCTACTGCCCCGACGCCCGCTTCCGTCACGCGGGTGCCCACAGTGTGGGACTGCTCTCCTTCCGCGACAAACAGCTGTTCTGGTACCGGAACATGCTGCGCTATGCGCGCAAACACTTCAGCGGCGGCAAGGTGTTCCTGCTGCGACTGGCGATTATCAAAGGGATGGTGCTGCGGATGATCGGTGCGCTGTTCGGTGCCAGAAAAGCGGAGTTGGGAAAAACACTGTCTGCGTATGGAGCTGTCATTCGTCACTCTTTCGAAGAATGAGTTGGACGCTCGAGCCGGTCCTGGGCAGGCACCTGCAATTCGCGTTGCTTATTCATCAGAAGATCTGCAAAATGACACGTATGCGGGCCTGGCAAATACTTCTGGTCGGCATCCTCGCGCTGATCGCGATCGCCTTCCTCCCGTCATACCAGAGCGTGTTAATCGCTTCCGTGGCGCTCGTTATCTTCGGCTTGGTCCTCTTCGGATTTCTCCTCCGCCCTCACCCTGAGGTGCTCCATCTGCGGACCACGACTATGACTTACGACTGGCAGCTCCGCCCCTGCGTCGAGCACGACCAGATCGCCATCAAGGTCGAAATCTGCCGTCTGTGGATGCTGTTTGTCCCCACCTTCGTCGCGGTCGCTTGCCTGTTATCACTGGCGGTGAGCGGTACTGCCTTTTTGAATTACGGCTGGGAAGGAATCGTTGCAGTCGCTATGTCTCCGCCGTATTGGATTCTGTCGCTCGTGCTTGTCACTCTGATCTCGGCGTGGATCAGGGAGCGCTGGACGCTGCGGAATGCAAAGGCCTGCAGCGCCACCCAGATTGTCCGCCGCGGTGCAAGGGTGTCTTACTGCTTTGTCGATTCCAGCGGAGAGTTTTTCGGCGACAGTGGCATAAATTTCACCTGTCCGAAGCCCCCACAACTAGCCACTATCGTTCTGTACAGGGCTGACCAGCCAGAGTTCAATCGGATTGCATCGGGATGTCTATTTCATCGCCTGGTGATTGTTGCCCACGGCATCACTGATCTGGACGAACATACGGTCAAGGATCGACTTCGCTGGCCCAGGTCAAAGGTTGTACAGGACACGGCTGCGCCTATTCCCCCGCGGCATCCTTGTCCGCGAGCAGCAGGGCCTGCGTCTGGCTGATGCGGCCTGCGGGAATCGACGTATCGCCGGCGCGCAGCTTCTTCAGCGCATCCACCTTGTCCTTGCCGCTAATGAGCCACATGATCTTCCGAGCGCGATTAATGACCGGATACGTCATGGTCATGCGCTTGCGGTTTTGATAAAACCCGGTGACCGCGACGTCGCGATCGGTCACGTTCAGCACTGGGTCGCCGGGAATCAGCGACGCCGTGTGCCCGTCAGGTCCCAGACCGAGATGCGCGAGGTCAAGCACCGGCGGTTTGCCGGCCACGGTCTCCAGCGTGCCCGCGTACTTGTGCGCCGCTGCGTCGGAATCCGGCTCCTCGACCGGCATCGGATAAATCTGTTCCGGAGGAATGGGCGCGTTCTGCAGCAGGGTGTCGCGCAGGTGAACGTAGTTGCGGTCGGGATCGCCGGCAGGCGCGATGCGCTCGTCGATCTGGAAGACGTGCACGTCTTTCCATGGCACATCTTCGTCAGCGAGGTCGGCCAGCATCTCCCACGGACTCTTACCGCCACTGACGGCCATGACAAAGCGTCCGCGCGCGGCGACGGCAGCTCGCGCATCGGCAGCGATTACAGCCGCCGCTCGCTTGGCGAGCGAAGTGTCATCAGGAAAGATCTCTACGTTCATCATGTCTCCAGAGAAGAGGCGCGTCTTCAGGCGCGCTGTTAGCCACGCACTCATTTACGAATTGTCATCCCGAGCGGAGCAGCGTAGCTGCGCAGTCGAGGGACCTGCGGTTCGCGTGCAGCGGAGGACATTTCCACCACAACCAACCGCAGATCCTTCGTCGGACTGAAGTCCTCCTCAGGATGACAATTCGATAAGAGGGCTCAAAGTCCACTCCGGAATCCACAGATAACCAACTCCGTGTTCTCCGTAGTGAATGCAGTTACTTCCCTGCCGCCTTCTCCAAGTGTCCACCGAACTCATACCGCATCGCCGAGAGCAGCTTGTCGGCGTAGTCGCCCTGGCCGCGCGACAGGAAGCGCTCGTACAGCGCGCTCGACAGCACCGGCGTCGGGATGCCTTCGTCGATCGACGGCCTTGATGGTCCAGCGGCCTTCGCCCGAGTCCGACACGCGTCCGGCAAACTTCGACAGTTGCGGATCGCCCGCCAGCGCCGAGGCCGTCAGGTCCAGCAGCCACGAAGCGATGACGCTGCCACGCCGCCATACTTCGGTAACGTCGGTCAGGTTGAACTCGTACATGTAGTGCTCGGGATCGCGCAGCGGCGTGGTCTCGGCGTCAATCTCTTCCTTGTGCTTGCCGATGTTGGCGCCCTTCAGCACGTTCAGCCCTTCGGCATACGCGGCCATGATGCCGTACTCGATGCCATTGTGCACCATCTTGACGAAGTGTCCGCCGCCGTTACTCCCACAATGTAGGTATCCGTCTTCGGAGGTGCCGCCCATCTTTTCGCGTCCCGGCGTGCGATCGATGTTGCCCTTGCCGGGAGCCAGGGTCTTGAAGATCGGGTCGAGATGCTGCACCTGCGCCTGCTCGCCGCCAATCATCATGCAGTAGCCGCGCTCCAGGCCCCAGACGCCGCCGCTGGTGCCGACATCGACGTAGTGAATTCCCTTCGGCGCGAGATCCTTGGCGCGGCGGATGTCGTCGATGTAATACGAGTTGCCGCCGTCGATGAGGATGTCGCCCTTCTCGAGATGAGGCACGATCTGCGCGATGGTCTCATCGACCGCCGCGGCCGGCACCATCAGCCACACCGCGCGCGGCTTCTGGAGCTTGCTGCACATGTCCTGCAGCGACGATGAGCCGACGGCGTTCTCCTTCGCCAGCTCTTCCACCGATTTCGGGAACACATCGTAAACTACGCACTGATGTCCCGCTTTCATGAGCCGGCGAACCATGTTCGCGCCCATACGTCCAAGACCAACCATTCCGAGTTGCATTTGATAGCTCCTTATAAAATCTCTCTCACCACGGAGGCACCGAGAACACGGAGATCTGGAAATCCATGTCTCACGACCTCATGACCATGTGCGCCGAATGTTATTGGGCAGGCGCTGAATTGAAAAAGAGAACTTGTTTTCTCCGTGAGCTCCGTGTCTCCGTGGTGAACCTGCTTTTATTTCGCCAGCACCGCGCTCTTCGACTCGATCACCTTCAGCAGTTCGGTCCACGATTCGACGAACGACTTGGCGCCCTCTTCCTGCAACTGCGCTGCGAGCGCATCGACATCGACGCCGGCCTTCTTGAACTCGGCCAGAACGGCTTCAGCGTCGCCGCCGTCCTTCGCCATCAAGTCGCCTACTTCGCCGTGATCGGCAAAGGCCTTGAGCGTCGCCTCCGGCATTGTGTTGACCGTGTCCGGAGCCGCCAGCGCCTTGATGTAGAGAATGTCCGACGCCTTGGGATCTTTGGTTCCGGTGCTGGCCCATAGCAGCCGCTGCGGATGATATCCCGCCTTCACAATCGCCTGCCAGCGCGGGCTGGCCAGCAGATCCACATACGCTTTGTACGTGCGTCCGGCAATGGCGATGCCCAGCTTGTTGACCAGGTTCTCAGGCACCTTCTTGGCCACGGCCACGTCCCAGCGACTGATGAACACTGACGCAACCGAGGCGACGTTGGTCGGCAGTCCGGCAGCAATGCGGCGCTCGATGCCGCGCAAATACGCTTCAGCGGCGGCGAGATACTGCTCGCGCGAAAACAGCAGCGTGACATTGATCGACACGCCGGCGAAGATCGCCTCTTCAATTGCGGGCAAGCCTTCCTTCGTTCCGGGAATCTTGATGAACAGGTTGGGACGCGCGGCGCGTGCATGCAGGTCTTTCGCAGCAGCCAGCGTGTTCGCGGTGTTGTAGGCGAGCAGCGGCGAAACTTCCAGCGAAACATACCCGTCAACGCCGTTCGTCTGATCGTAGGTTGGACGGAAGAGATCGGCGGCGCGCGTCAGGTCATCGAGCGCGATTTCAAAGAATAGCGCCTCCCCGGCCGTGCCTGCGTTCAGCAGTTTGTGAATGGCCGGATCGTAGGTTGTGCTCTTCTTGATTGCCTGGTCGAAGATCGTGGGATTCGACGTCAGGCCGGTTACCGAGAGCTCGTCGATATAGCTCTTCAGCGTGCCCTTGTCGAGCAGGTCGCGCGTAATGTTGTCGAGCCAGAGACTCTGCCCGCGGTCATGCAATAATTGCGTCGCTTTCATCGGTTCACCTCAGAGTGGCAGGAATGAAAATCTATCAGTCAGGCAAGATGCCTTCAACTGGTAAAAGTCGCAGTCCTGCTGGGGAAATCGCCGGCACGCCGCGGGCCGGCAGGATCAAGGCGCACACTATACACCCAGTTGGCCAGAATTTTATCGCAGATTCATAATTGCTGTGTGAAGCGGAGGAGTTTGCCTGTGAGATCCATTGCCGAACTCAACCAGAATTGCGGGATCCCGGGAATTGTTTCCATCGTGGAAGGCAACGGGCACCTGCCAAAAATCCGCATCAAATCGGCGGCAGCCGTGGGAGAGATGTACCTGCACGGCGCTCATGTGACCTCCTGGCAGCCGGCCGGAGCCAGGGAAATCCTCTTCCTCAGCCCGCGCTCGCTGTATCAGGACGGCATCGCCATTCGCGGCGGCGTGCCCATCTGCTTTCCCTGGTTTGGCAACAAGGCTGACGATCCCCAGGCGCCGGCGCACGGATTCGTGCGCACCAAAACCTGGCATCTGGAGTCGGTCGAGCACAAGCGTGACCTGGTCACGGTGAAGATGTTCACCGAGAGCTCGAAGAGCACGAAGAAATGGTGGCCCTCGGATTTCCGCCTGAGCTATCGCGCGACCTTCGGCCCGGAGCTGGCGCTGGAGATGACCGTCACCAACATCGGCGATTCTCCGTTGCGCTTCGAAGAGGCCCTCCACGCCTACTACAGAGTGGGAGATGTGACCAAGGCCAGCGTGGCGGGGTTGGATGGGACACAGTATCTCGACAAAACCGACTCGTTTCGCAAAAAAGCGCAGTCGGGCGAGGTGGCGATTACGGGCGAGACCGACCGGGTTTATCTCGACACCGAGAGCAAGCTCTATCTGAGCGACCCCGTCCTACAGCGTAGGACCATGGTGATCAAGGACAATTCGCGCAATACGGTGGTCTGGAACCCCTGGTCGGAAAAGGCGGCGGCGATGAAGGACCTGGGCGCCGATCAGTGGAAGTCGATGCTGGCTGTCGAGGTGGCGAACGTCGGAAATGACGCAGTGTCGTTGAAACCCGGAGAGCAGCACACGATGCAGGCAAGGGTGAAAGTGGGGTGAAGAATCCACCACAGAGACCACGGAGCGCACGGAGCATTACAAACGTGGAGGTTCATGGAAGTGGCAGCCTCTTATCGCGTTGTACATGGGAGGGGTAAAAGTGAGACCCATAAATTCAGTGCGCTCCGTGTTCTCCGTGGTGAAAGCCTCTACCCCGGCGGCCGCTCCACGCCCACGTCCACTCTTCGCGATGTCACTGTTGCCTGCTGAAGCATGCGATGTTTCAGGCTCTCGTAGATGGGTTCGCTTTGCAGCACCATGGTCACGAACATCGCGGTGAGCGACGCCCCCAGCAAGCCCAGCGTGAGGTCGGCGCGGCCGGTCATTTCGATGCTCAGGGCGATGCCCGTCAGCGGCGCGCGCACGCTGGCGGTGAACAGCGCTCCCATGCCGACAATGCCGCAGGCCACGGGCGAGATTTGTGCCGAGGGCGCGACGCGGTTCACCAGTTCGGCGAACATCGCGCCGGATGCGGCGCCCAGCAGCATCAGTGGAGCGAACAATCCTCCCGGACATCCCGCAGTGTAGGACCATGGGCCCAGCACAAACCTCACCGCGAAAATAGTCACCAGCGTCGCCAGCGTAAGCCGGTTCGCCAGCACAGCCTGGGTGATCGAGTCACCACCGCCGACAATGGCGGGAACGAACCAGGCGACCAGTCCGACCACGGCGCCGATGATGGCGGCGCGCTGCAATGATGTCAGCTTCATCATCTTGTCGCTGATACGCAGCAGGCGCATGATGACGGCGTTGTAGGCCGCGCCGCAGACGCCCATTACCGCGCCCAGGGCCAGGAACGGCCACTTGTTCCAGTTCTCGGTGAGGCTGACCTGCTGCACGGTGAAGCTCAGGGTGTTGCCGAGCATCACCCGCATCAGCCAGACGGCGACCGTGGCCGCCGCCAGGGTTGAGACCAGCAGCCATGGCGTGATGCTGCTCGTCAGTTCCTCGAAGACGAAGATGGAGCCACCGATCGGCGCGTTGAAGGCGACGGCCAGACCCGCACCGGCGCTCGCGGCCTGCACCACCTTGCGGTCTTCGTCATTGTGAAGAAGAAAGCGAGAAACCCACTCGCCGAACGACGCGCCCATCTGCACCGTCGGGCCTTCGCGGCCCAGCGCCATGCCGCTGCCCATCGCAAGCAATCCGCCGAAAAACTTTACCGGTACCACAATGGGGGATGCCGGCTCGGCTTCGCCGCTGAAGACGGCTTCGACGCGCTGCACGCCGCTACCCTCGGCCGTGGGAGCAAACTTGACGACCAGCAGTCGGGCCAGGAATGCACCGCTGGCACCGATCGCGATCGGAATAAGCCATCCGGCGTAGACATGATGATGCGCCCAGCGCACGGCCTGGGTTCGCCACGCGTCCGACAAGATGAGGAAGTAGCGGAAGAGGCCGCCAACAACGCCGATGAGCAGCCCGCCCAGAACGCTGGCGGCGACCACTCGATAGAGCCGGGGATAAACGAGTTTCATGGGCGCGGGACCGGTGGGACTTGGACATTGTACGCGGAAGAAAGCCAGGCTTCGACAATGGCGGGGACTCAGCGAAAAGTCAGCGCAGGCCGCTTTGTAACGGGCACGATGTTGGCCGTGCTGGCCAAGTGCGTTCTAAGGTGCGCGGCTTTCGCCGCTGCTTGAACAGGCTGCCGACAAACTCGAACCGGACGGCTCGTCGGACTGAAGTCCGCCTCGCCGTAATCAAAAACAAAGCGGCTTATCGGCACGGCTGAAGCCGTGCCCTGTTACAAGGCCTGCGACTTCAAACTCTTTCAGCAGCTTGTCAAGGCGACTTCGGACTCTTTCAGCAGCCTGGGAGGGGACTTCCGACTCTTTCCGCAGCCTGTGAAGGCGACTCGGGCTTTTTCAGCAGCCTGTGAAGTCGTGCCCTGACACAAGGCGCACGTTGCACAAATCTGTCGGAAACCGCCAAGGCTTCCCCACCCGACTACGGATGCTGCGGGTCCCAGCCTCCGCCCAGCGCCTGGTAGAGCTGCACGTAGTTCTGCATCTCCAGGAACCACGCATTGGCCAGCTGAAGCTCGGAGGTGAAGTAGTCCTGTTGCGTGACCAGCACTTCAAGGAAGCTGGTGACGCCGCCCTGATAGCGCACGTTGGCCAGGCGCGCGGTTTCCTTGTAGGTCGCCGTCTGCTCCTCGATCTTCATGCGGAATTTGCGCGAGTCGGTGTAGCCAACCAGGCTGTTCGACACATCGCCGAAAGCTTGCAGCACGGTCTTCTTGTAGGTGAGCTCGGCTTCGTCGCGTTGCGCCCACGCCAGGCGGTAGTTGCTGCGAATGCGGCCGCCCTGAAAGATGGGTTGCGCGATTTGCCCGCCGACCGCCCAGAACGTGGCCGGACCGGCGAGGAAGCTGGAGATCGCGGTGCTGGCTGCGCCGAACTCTCCGGTCAGCGAGATCTGCGGGAAGAACAGGGCTTTGGCGACGCCAACGTTAGCGTTGGCCGAGACCAGGCTCTGTTCATCGCGCTGCACATCGGGACGCCGCTGCAACAGCGCCGACGGCAGTCCTACGGGAACATCGGGCAGGTGCGCCTGATCGGTCAGGCTGAGGCCGCGCGGGATGTCCTGCGGATTTTTGCCGAGCAGCACGCTGAGGTTGTTTTCGGTCTGCGCGATCGACTGCTGCAGCGTGATCACCTGCGCTTCGGCCTGCTGCACCAGCACCTGCGCCTGGTACACGTCAGTGATGGCCGCGTCGCCGCCCTTGTACTTGATGGTGTTTAACTGCAGAATCTGCTTGTCAGCTTGGACCGTGTCGGCCGAATACTGAAGCTGCAGATCGTACTGCCGGAGCAGGAAGTAATCCTGCGCGACCATCGAGATCAACGTGGTCTGCACCACGTCGCGGCCGAAGATGGTCGCCAGCAGCTGTGCCTTTGCCGACTCAGTCGCGCGGCGATACTGTCCCCAGAAGTCGACGATGTAGTTGAGCTGGAGTCCGGCGGTATCGATCGTCGGCGATCCCAAGGCGAGCGGCGTCGATTGCTGGTTGACGATCGAGAAATTACCGTTCAGCGTCGGAAACTGGTTGGCGCGGGTGATGCCGAGGTTCGCGCTGGCCTGCAGAATACGCGTCGCGGCAATGCGGATGTCGTAGTTGTTGGCCAGCGATTCCTTGATGAGCGCTTGCAGGGTCTCATCCTGGAAAACGGTCCACCACTTCATCTGCGCGAAGTCGTCGGCTGCCTGTTGTTGCTGCGCGGCACTGGGCTGCTGCTGCGCGTTGGCGTCGGGAGCCAACCCGCGATACTGGCCGGGGACGTCGAGCGGCGGCCGCTGATAATTCGGTCCCACCTTGCAGCCCGCCAGCGAGAGCAGCAACACGGCCACGGTGATGAATTTCACGTTAGTCATGTCCGGCTCCTTTCGCGGTCGCATCGGTTGTAGGTTTGGGTGGCAACTCCTTCTTCTTGCCGCCGGCCAGCCACAATCCGAAGCGCTCGACGACGTCGAACGATACCGGGATGAAGAAGATGGCCAGCGCGGTTGCCGCCAGCATGCCGCCGATGACCACCGATCCCAGCACCTGTCGCGAGATGCCGCCGGCGCCGGTCGCCGTCCATAGCGGGACGCATCCGAGGATGAAGGCGAAGGCCGTCATCAGAATGGGTCGCAATCGCAATTTTGCGCCGGTCAGTGACGCATCAATCAAAGTTGCGCCCTTGTCGTATTCCATCTTGGCGAACTCGACGATCAGAATCGCGTTCTTCGCCGAGAGTCCAATGAGCATGACCAGCCCGATCTGCGCGTACACGTCGTTGTCGAGTTTGCGGAAGTACAGCGCGACGAACGCTCCGAAGACCGCGATGGGCACGCCCAGCAGAACCGAAAATGGCAGCGTCCAGCTTTCATACTGCGCGGCCATGATGAGGAAGACGACCAGGAACGACAGGCCGAAGATGGTCGACGGGCTCACGCCCTGCGCGGCCTTCTGCTGCTGATACGACATGCCGCTCCAGTCGTAACCCATCTGCGTCGGCATGGTCTGCTTGAAGACTTCTTCCAGTGCCGCCATCGCCTGGCCCGAGCTGTAGCCAGGCGCGGCGTTGCCGTTGATCTGCACCGACTGATACAGGTTCTGCCGCATGATGAACTCGGCGCCCGAGCGCGGCTGCGTACTGGTCAGCGTACTGAGAGGCACCATCTCGCCGGCCGTGTTCTTCACGTAGAACTTGCCCAGATTGTCAGAGCTGGTGCGGAACTTGCCGTCGGCCTGTACCCATACCTGCCATTGCAGTCCGAACTGGTTGAAGTAGTTGACCAGCGCTCCGCCCATGAACGCCTGCAGCGTCTGGTAGACATTGCTCAGCGGAATCTGCTGCGTCAGCACCTTCGCCTTGTCGACATCGACGCCAACTTGCGGCACGCCGAAGAGCGCGGTGGTCATGATGCCGGAAAGTTCAGGCCGCTTGCGGGCCGCCTGCAGAAAGGCTTGCGTGTTCTTCGCCAGGAATTCGGTGCCGCTGCCGGAGCGGTCTTCCAGAATGAAGGTGAAACCGCCTGAGGTTCCGACGCCCAGAATTGCAGGCGGCGGGAAGGAGAACGCGATGCCGGAGTTGACTTGCGAAAGCGCGCGCGCCAGATGCAGCTTGATGCCGTCATAACTGGTCTCGGGCGTCTTGCGTTCGTCCCACGGTTTGAACGACACGAAGAAGAATGCGCTGTAGGTTGTCTGGACGCCGCTCAGCAAGCTGTAGCCGATGATCGAGCTGACGCTCTGAACACCGGGCGTCTTCATCATGATGTCTTCGACCTGGCGCGCCGCCTCCGATGTGCGTTGCAGGGAGGAGGCGTCGGGCAATTGCAATCCGCCGAAGACGTAGCCTTGATCCTCGTCGGGCAGGAAGCTGCCGGGAACCTTCGAGCCGAAGAAGGCCGCGCCCACGCAGAGAATGCCGAGCAGGATGAAGGCGAATCCGGCTTTGTGAATCAGGTGGCGGCAGACGCCGACGTAACCTTCGGTCGCGCGTCCGAATACTTTGTTGAACCAGCGGAAGAAGGCGCCCAGCGGACCGCGCGACTCTTTCTTCGGCCGCAACAACATGGCCGACAGCGCCGGGCTGAGGGACAAGGCGTTGAAGGCCGAGAACAGCACCGACACGGCGATGGTCACGGCAAACTGCTGGTAGAGCTGTCCGGTGATGCCGGGCACGAAGGCCGTGGGGATAAACACGGCGGCGAGAATCAGGGCGATGGCGATGACCGGGCCGGACACTTCTTCCATGGCCAGCTGGGCTGCGTCGTGCGGCGTCATGCCCTGTTCGATGTGGTGCTCCACGGCTTCCACCACGACGATGGCATCGTCGACCACCAGTCCGATGGCCAGCACCAGTCCGAAGAGCGACAGCGTGTTGATGGAGAAGCCGAGAATCGGGAAGACGATGAACGCGCCAACCAGCGATACGGGAACCGCCAGCAACGGAATCAGCGTAGCGCGCCAGCCTTGCAGGAAGATGTAGACGACGAGGATTACCAGCGCCAGCGCTTCAATCAGGGTCTTGCGAATTTCGTCGATACCGGCGGTGATGGCCAGCGTGGTATCGAGCGGAACGCTGTAGGTCAGGTCCTGCGGGAAGCGGCCGCTGGCTTCCTTCATGAAGTCTTTGACTTCTTTCGCGGTCTGCAGCGCATTGGCGCCGGGCGTCAGATAGATGCCCAGCAGCGCCGCCGGCTTGCCATTGGAGCGGCCCAGCATGGTGTAGGTCTGCGCGCCCAGTTCCAGCCTGGCAACGTCTTTCAAGCGCAGCACGCCGCCGTCGGGAGTGGCGCGAAGGATGATCTCGCCGAACTCCTCCGGCGAAGTAAGACGGCCCGGTGCGCGCACGTTGTAAGTGAACTGCTGTCCGGGAGGAACCGGCTGGCCGCCAATCTGGCCGGCAGGGTTAACCGTGTTCTGGGCCTGAATCGCGTTGATGATTTCCGGCACGGTAATGCTGAGGTTCGCCAGCGTATCGGGATTCACCCAGACACGCATGGCATACTGGCCGGCGCCGAAGACCGACACCGAGGCGATGCCCGGCAAGCGCGTGAGCGCATAGTTCAGGTTGATGTTGGCGTAGTTGGCCAGGAAGACGTTGTCGTAGGTGCCGTTGGGCGAGGCCAGCGAGATCAGCATCAGCGGCGACGACGTCGACTGCTGCACGGTGATGCCGCTGTTGATCACGGCGCTGGGCAACTGCGAGTTCGCCTGGTTGACGCGCATCTGCGCCAGAATCTGATCGGTGTTGGCAACCGTGCCCAGCGCGAAGTCCACGGTCAGCGTCATGCTGCCGTTGCTGGCGCTGGTGGAGTACATGTAATTCATGCCGCTGACGCCCGACATCTGCTGCTCGATAGGCGTCGCCACCGATTCGGCGATGGTCTGCGAGTCAGCGCCGGGATACGTTGCCAGCACCTGGATTTGCGGATCGGCAATATTCGGGAACTGGGCCGTGGGCAAGCTGACCATGGACACCACCCCGACCAGCACCATCAGGATGGCGATACACATCGCCACAATCGGACGATTGATAAAAAATTTGGGCATGATCAGTTGCTCCCTGCCGCGGCCGCCGGCGCCACATACGGCTTGGCGACAACCGGCACTCCCTGCCGGGCAGCTTCCGGATCAATCGCGGCGAATTGCTGGATCTTCAGCAAGCCGTCGACTACAACTTTCTCGCCCGGCTGAAGTCCTTCGGTGATGATCCAGTTCGTGCCCACGCGATCGCCCACCTTCACCGGACGAAAGACTGCTTTGTTCTCCGGCGTCACCACCAGAACCTGGTACATCGACTGCACCTGCATCACGGCCGGTTGCGGAACCAGCAGCGCGTTCTTGGTCACGCCGTTCTGAATGCGCACGCGGCCAAAGCCGCCGGGACGAAGCACGGCATCGGGATTCTTGAACTCCGCGGCCAACTGAATGGTGCCGGTCTGCGTGCCCACCTGGCGGTTCACGTAAATGATGGAACCCTTGTAGGGAAAGGGCTGATTGTTGGACTGGATGTACTCGATCGTCTGCGCCGAAGGAGCCTGTGAAACCGGGATCTTGCCGGTGATGATTTTCGTCACCGTGGGCGCGAACTCCAGGAAGCGGCTCTCGCTGACGTTGAAGTAGGCCCAGATGGGATTGACCTGCGAGATGGTCGTCATCTTGGTCGAGCTGCCGACCAGGTCGCCAACCTGCGCGTTTGAAACTCCGGCAATGCCGTCGATGGGGGAATAAACTTTCGTCCAGCCCAAATTCAGTTCAGCATTCGCCAGCGCAGCTTTTTTCGCTTTAAGTTGCGCTTCCCAGGAATTCTGTTCGGCCACGTCGTTATCGAGCTGCTTTTGCGGGATCGCGCTTTGCGCCGCCAGCGGCGTGTCGCGAGCGACGTCGGCCTGCACGCGAGCCAGGTTGGCGTCGGCTACGGCGACGTCCGCCTTGGCCTGATCGAGTGCGGCCTGATATTGCCGCGGGTCAAGCTCAAACAGCAGCTGACCTTCCTTCACGAAATAGCCGTTCTGATAAACCTGCCGAAGGAGGTAGCCCTGCACCTTGGGCGTGATCTCGGCGTTGACCGGGCCGTTGAGCTGCGCGACATACTCCGAAAAGACGGGCACGTCCTGCTGGAGCGGCGCAACCACGCTGACTTCGGGCGGACCCTGTTTAGGAGTTTCATCCTTCTTTTCGCAACCCGCCAGCAAAGTGAGGCCGGCGAGCAAAATCAGCGTGGCGGTGATGCGGTTCGTCCGCGGCGAGTGCGCCGTACGGGACGGGTCTTCCACAAGTAAAGGCGAGACTGCGGTTCGCATTAAGACACTCCTACCCCGAGCAATCAGCGAGGCTAGTGGCGCTTCAGAATTCGCTGGAAAGGATTACCTGTGTTTTGTAGCTGAAACTGCGGCGTCTGACTACTAGTATTTTTCTTAGTTGCTTAGCTTTAGAGGTCACGGTACAGTGCTAAAACTTGCACGCTCACCCCTGGTGGACCGACCCCGAAAGTTGAGCCGAAAAAATGAAGAATGTTGTCATCGTCGGCGGCGGTTTCGCCGGACTGAACTGCGCGCGCAAACTGGCGAGCCATCCTGAAATTCGCATCACCCTGATCGACAGGAACAACTATCAGCAATTCCAGCCACTGCTCTACCAGGTGGCGGCGGGATTTCTGGCGCCCAGCAACGTCGCCTTCAGCCTGCGCAACGTGCTGGTCCGCCATCCCAATGTCGAAGTGCGCATGGATGAGGTGGTGTCCGCCGATCCCAAAACGCGGACCGTTACAACCGTGAACGGCCAGACCTACCAGGGCGACTACCTGGTGCTGGCTGCCGGTTCGCAGGCCAATTTCTTCGGCACGCCCGGCGCCGACCAACACAGCTACCCGCTGTACTCGCTGCACGACGCCGAACTGCTGCGCTCGCGAATTCTTGCCGTGCTGGAAGCCGCCGCGCGCGATCAGTCGCTGATCGGCAAGGGCGCGCTGAACTTCATCATCGTAGGCGCCGGTCCAACGGGAACGGAGATGGCGGGCTGCCTGGGCGACATGATTACTCACGCGCTGGCCGAGGAATATCCTCACCTGCCGCTGAACGAGGTTGGCATTCACCTGATCGATGCGGGCGGCGTCGTGCTGAACGGATTCTCGGAGAAGGCTCACGAGTACGCACTCGCGCAGTTGGAGCAGCGCAGTGTGAAAGTCCACCTGCATACGAAGGTAAACGAAATCGCAAACGGCCACGTGGTGCTGTCGGACGGCACACAGATTCGGACGCACACCGTCGTCTGGGCCGGCGGACTGAAGGCGTCGGACCTGGTGCAGAACGTCGGCATCAAGACGGGACGGGGCAGCCGCCTGGATGTCGCCCCGGACCTGACCGTGCCCGGCCTGGAGCGCGTTTACGCCATCGGCGACTTCGCCAACATTACCTGCAAGGGCAATCCGCTGCCGCAACTGGCGTCGGTGGCCGAGCAGGCGGGCAAGTGGTGCGCGAAAAATATCGCTGCCGACGTAGAGGGCAAAGAGCGCACGCCGTTCGACTATCTCGACAAGGGCATCATGGCGATGATCGGACGCAAGGCGGCGGTGGCCGAACTGGGTCCGAAGCGCTACGAGTTGGAAGGAGCGATCGCCTTCGCCTCGTGGCTGGGCGTACACATGGCGCTGCTGTCGACCATGCGCGGCCGCGTGGAAGCCATGATCGAGTGGGCGTGGGATTATTTCAGCGACGTGAAGGGCGACCAGGTGCTCGACCGCTTCAGCCAGGAAGACATTGACTGGGACAGCGACGGCACGGGACCGAAGGCGCAGGCCAAGCACGCCAATGATGCGTAGAAGGGCAAACGTGCGATGCGGTGGAACTAGTTCGAAGCAGGCTAGCTTGTTGAGATATCCCGTTTACACCAGTCACGCTGGGTGCCGGAAGCTGTTGCGGGTAGCTTGTACAATTGCTAATTGCAAAAACGATCACGCGTTCCCACAGACAGCAGTAAGGCTTGCGCCGGTGGCTGAAAACCGTCCGCAGGCCCAGCGATCTTGCCTTGACACCCGGCGGCTACTGAGACAAAATTCCTGCGCTCTTTTGACGCCTCGGTTAACGAGGCGCAGACTCTGCCACTCCCAACACTTGCCCGGTCACAACCCGAGAAAGGGCTGCCATGAGACTACCGCTCATGAAAACGACTCTGCGGTCGCAGAAAAATTTCTGCGGCGCGACAATGACCTTCATCGTCATCCTTGCCTTCTCAATGATTGCCGCCGCACAGACGTTCAGCGTGCTGCACACCTTTGAAGGCGGACAAGCCGGGTGGAGTCCGAGCGGCACCCTGGCCATCGATCGAGCCGGGAATGTCTACGGGACCGCCTACTCCGTCGCTTACAAGTTGTCGAAGAATCTCGGTTGGGCGATGACGCCGCTGCGCACCTTTAACGGCGGCCCGGAGGGATACATTCTTTACGGCGGTGTGGTCTTTGGACCGGACGGCGGGCTCTACGGCACAACCTGGGTGGGAGGATTCGGCGGGCTCAACTGCCCTTACGGCGGATGCGGCATCATCTACAAGCTGACTCCGGACGCCACCGTCCCGCGCAACGTGCTGACTCCCTGGACAGAAAACGTTATCTATCCTTTTCAAGGCACACCGCATGACGGCGAGAATCCTGAGTACGGCAACCTCGTCTTCGCCGACAGCAACACGGCATACGGCATGACCGACCTGGGCGGCCCAGGCTTTTACGGTACGGTGTTCAAACTGACGCGCCACGGCGAAAGCTGGAGTGAAAGCATGCTCTATGGCTTCAATGGAACCGATGGCGCAATCGCACAGTGGGGGCCTGTCGTCGACCCAAGCGGAAACATTTTTGGCGCAACCGCCCTGGGCGGTACCGGCGACAACGGCATCATCTTTGAGCTGAGCCCGTCGCCGGGCGGCTACACGCTCAATACGCTGTACAACTTCACGGGAATTTTTGATGGGCAGGGGCCGAACGGAGTCATTCTCGACGCGTCCGGCCATCTGTTTGGCGCCACGGCGGAAGGTGGCCCGGAGGGTGGCGGCGCCATATTCGAACTCAGCCATGACAGTGGAAGCTGGACCTACACCGTGCTGTACTCGTTCGCAAGCGCAGGCATTGGCGCGCCTTTGACGATGGACGCAGCCGGCAACCTGTACGGAACCACGGTCTTTGGTGGCAGTCATCAGCAAGGCATGGTGTTTGAGTTGTCGCCCTCGGGCGGAGGCTGGAACCTCCATGTCCTCTATTCATTTACGGGTGGAGCAGACGGCAGCCAGCCGACGGCCCCGGTGCTGATCGACAGCAGCGGAAACTTGTACGGGACAGCCAGTGAGGGCGGCGACTTGTCCCAATGCTACCGCTATGGCTGCGGAACAGTGTGGATGATTGCACGATAGCCGCCACGATACGCTGAGCCACGAATCCTCGATTTCGGACTGAGACAGAGGAGGTTGACCTTGGGCTTACGAACTGCCTTGCTGTCGCTGCTCGTCGTGTGCATAGCGGCCATTCCTTCCATGGCCGACACTGTCTATAACAATGGCGCCATCAACGGCGCGACCGACGGTTAGACGATCAATTTCGGGTTTGCCGTGAGTGACACGTTCATCATCGGCAGCGGCGGTGCGACGGTTGACGGCCTGGTGTTCGGCGCTTGGCTGTACCCGACCGACATTCTCCGGTCTGCTGAAGTTTCCATCACCTCGTCCGAATTCGGCGGCACCACCTACTTCGATGGCACGGTGAACTTCACTCAGAGCGGTTGCACCAGAAATCAGAATGGTTACGATGTTTGCGTAGAAACGGGTGCTTTTCCTGCAGTGAACCTCGGGGTCGGAACCTATTGGTTGAACCTGCAGAACGCAATTGCCGAGGGCATGGACGACCCGGTTTATTGGGACGAGAACTCGGGACCATCGCAAGCTTCGCAGAACTCAGGATTCCGCTGCGCTCCATCCTGGGCTATCATGATGCCGCCCTCCGGGCTCTGATGTGCGGTGAACAACACCGATGCGCTGTGGCACAGCGTCAAAATCGTCAACCGTCGATATCCCATTAAACTCATTGACCGTTAGCTTAGCGTCGTTTGCGATCATCGCCGGGCGCCCCAGGGTCTCGGGCGTTCTGATACCTGGCACCATCGATCCCGACTTCCACCGAAACGTCTTCGCCGAGAGTGAGCCTCTCCCGGGTCTCTAACTTCGCGAGACCTGGGGCACCCGGCGTGCTACTCTCTTGCGCGGCAGGCAAGGAGTGATCCCATGGATGAGCAGCAGATCGTCGCTTCGATTTTCGAGATCAACTTGCGACCGGGGAAAGTAGCGCTCATTTCGCTGACTTTGGCGATAGTCCTTACAACTCTTCCAGCCGCACAGGCGCAAGCCTTCAACGTGCTTTACAGCTTCACCGGGGGACGGGACGGCTCCAGCCCGTGGGGCCAATTGGCAAGGGACGCATCTGGAAATTTCTATACCGGCACAATGGAAGGGGGCAACGGCACTGGCTCGGGCGCAGTCAGCAAGCTCAAGACGGCCTCAGGGAGCCGGCTCATGCTGCCGCTGTATGACTTCAACGGCGGAGACGTCGACGGCGTGCAGCCGCAAGTCGTAGTTGCTTCCAACGGTGATGTGTTCGGGGCAACGCAAGCCGGCGGCCTGTCGGGCTGCGGCATCGTCTTCCAACTTACGCCGAGTGCCACGGTGCCCAACACGGCTACAGCGCGTTGGAAGGAAACCATCCTTCACACGTTCGCAGGCGGCAGCGATGGTTGCAATCCCTTCTCTGCCCCAATCATCGACTCGGCGGGCAATCTGTACGGCACCACCGCCGATGGTGGCGGACACAACGATGGCGGCGTGGTGTATGAGTTTGTGCGATCGGGCCAGGGCTACACCGAACAGATCCTGCATAGGTTTTCGGGGCCTGACGGAATAGCGCCAGGGGCTGGGCTGATCGCGGACAGTACGTTTACCAATCTCTACGGCGTCACCCAGGGCGGCGGCTCAATGAATTACGGGACGGTTTACAGACTGACCAACACCGGGTCGGGATGGACCGAGACCGTTCTCTACAACTTTCACAACGGCGCTGATGGCCAGCAACCGCAGGCAGGCCTGGCAATGGACGCGTCGGGAAACCTTTTCGGCGCCAGTGCCATGGCAGGAAGCGGCGGCGGCGGTACCGTCTTTGAGCTTATGCCTTCGGCCGGAAGCTATACCTACCGAGCGCTCTATAGCCTGCAATGCAACTATCCCTCGTGCATTGGGCCGTACCTCGGTTACCTGACGCTCGATTCCGCCGGAAACATCTACGGCACCACCCTCAACCAGGGGGCTCACACCTACGGCTCAGTCTTCGAACTAAGTCCCTCGGGCGGAAGTTATACCTTCACGGACCTGCACGATTTCAGCCTCGGCAGCGACGACGGTGGATTTCCCGACGGCGGCGTCATCAGAGATGCCTCAGGTAATCTCTACGGCACGGCGGTTGATGGAGGCACGTACGGCGGCGGCATTATTTTTCAAATTACGCCGGAGCAATCTCCCAGATAGGCGGCAACAAGACAGAACATTTAACGAAAATTCGCAGCGGCGTCACGGAACCTTAATCTGACCCACAAATCATAGAGGCTATTTCCCGAATGCTTCCCAAGGAGACCTCTGTGAGAAAGATGTTGCTGTCTCGAGCGACGATTACAGTCGCAGCCACACTTTGTCTGACACTTGCTACACCTGCTATCGCCCAGATCCAGTTGCTCGCCACCGGCGAACTGACCAGTTCCCGCGCCGGCACCTACAAGGATCTTTCCGGCCTCAACTACAACCTGGAGAACGGAGTTCGCGCCACCGAGCTGGGCGGATTCGGCTCGGCCATCGCTTATGCGGGACGGAATACTTTCCTCGCGCTGCCCGACCGCGGCCCCAACGCAGTTTCCTACGACTCCGCCATTGACGACACCGTCAGCTACATCAACCGCTTCCACACCGTCAGCATGGACCTGGAGCCGAGCAATGGCGGAGCACTGCCGTTCACGCTGACTCCGACGCTGCGTGCGACCAATCTATTGTGGAGCGCGACGCCGCTGGTTTACGGCACCGGCGCCGGCCTGGGCGTGGGATCAGGCAAGCCGCCGCTCAATAATTTCCTGCTGCACTTCTTCACCGGACGGTCGGACAATTTCGATCCCAACCACAACTCCGGCAATCCGAGTGACGCCCGCTTCGACACCGAAGGCATGCGTGTCTCCAACGACGGGCTGCGGGTTTATATCTCGGACGAGTACGGTCCGTACGTTTATGAATTCGACCGCATCCTCGGCGTGCGCCTGCGCGCGTTCCAGTTGCCTTCGATGTTCTTCGTCAACACGCTGTCGCCGCAGGGCGCAGTGGAGATCGCCGACAACACCAGCGGCCGCGTGGCGAATAAGGGCATGGAAGGTCTGGCCATCACGCCCGACGGCAAGACGCTGGTCGGCATCATGCAGAACGCGCTGATTCAGGATGCGAACGAAGGCGGCGCAGCCAAGAACCTGCTGCGCATCGTGACCATGGACATTCGCTGCGGTTGCGCGACGCACCAGTACGCGTACTTGCTGACCACCGGCTCCGGCGTCAGCGAAATCGTTGCCCTGAACAATCACGAGTTCCTGGTCGATGAGCGCGACGGCCACGGCCGCGGTGACGGCTCGAAAGCGAAGGTCAAGCAGCTGTTCAAGATCGATCTGAACGACGCCGTCGACATCAGCAACATGGATGGACTGACCGCCGCCAACTATGCGGTTAACAAGACGCTGTTCCTGGACATCGTGCAGTTGCTGACCGCCAACGGCGTCTCGCCTTACAACATCCCGGCCAAGATTGAAGGCCTTGCGTTCGGCGACGATGTTCGGCAGTCGGGGAGCACGGTACACACGCTCTGGATTGCCAACGACAACGACTTCCTGGAGACGGTTCCCGATCAGAACGGAAACCCGATCGCGAACCCGAACCAGTTCTTCGTCGTCGGATTCACGGATGCCGATCTCGGCGGCTCGCAGTTCGTGCCGCAGCCGGTGCGGACGTTGTTCTAACACTGTGCGGTGTTAGCGTCAGGGCCCCATTCTCTCGTTTGCCGGAGGATGGGGTTTTTTATTGAGTGCTTCAGCCAGCAGCACATGACACAGGACTCGCCGCTCGCGTAATCTGCTCGTGAGTCCATGCCCTCTCCAGCGCAGGCCGTATTGCTGTCGTGGTCCATTCCACCGGCGGCTACGTTTGCCCTAGCGCTCACCACGCTGATCTACATTCGCGGATGGCTGCTGCTGCGCCTCGCCGGAGTTCCCTACGTCCCGCGGTGGCGCGCGGTGAGTTTTGTGCTTGGCATGCTGTCGCTGTGGATTGCCCTGGCCTCGCCGCTCGACACCTTCTCCAGTTTCCTGATCACCGCGCACATGCTGCAACACATGGCGCTGATGATGATCGCGCCGCCGCTGATCCTGCTGGGCGCGCCGCTGATTCCGCTGGTGCGCGGACTGCCGATTTTTGCTGCACGGGAATTTGCCGGACCGTTTCTCAACTGGCGCGTCGCCATACGCGCCGGCAATGCGCTGATTCATCCCGCGGTGGCGCTCATCCTGATGGGACTGGCGATGTTCGCGTGGCACACGCCGCGGCTCTACGAGTTGGCATTGGCATCGAGCGGGTGGCACGAGTTGGAGCACGCCTGCTTCTTCGTTGCATCGCTGATCTACTGGTGGCCCATCATCCAGCCATGGCCAAGCCACCACCCCACCGCGCCAGAACCGGGCGCGTCGGGGACCCCGAGCCGCGCACAGCGCCCGCGATGGATTCTCGTGCCCTACCTGCTGCTTGGCGATTTGCAGAACACGGTGGTCTCGGCGATTCTGGTTTTCTCCGATCGCGTGCTGTATCCCTCCTACTCCGCCATGCCGCGGCTGTTCGGATTTCAGGCGCTCCCCGACCAGGTCGCCGCGGGAGCGATCATGTGGGTGATGGGATCGACGGTGTTTCTGATTCCGGCGACGGTGATCGCCGTGCAATGTTTATCGAGCCGGAGCGAAGCGGCGATCGCGCCCGGCAAGTCGGAGACTGCGCCCTTCAAGTTCGTCGACTGGTTCGAGCGCGGGCTGTCGCTTCCCTCGCGCTGGCTGCGTCGATGGTTGGCGCCGGCTGCGGCGGAGGCAACGACGTTCGTGATTCTGTTTGTCGCCGCCGGACTTTGTCTCGCGGCGCTGGCGTCGCGTTCATACGACGATGACGATCAAGCGCTGCGAGTGTCGCAGACGACTGGACCGTTTGTCGTGTCGGTATTTTCTCTGCCGGGAGACCTGGAGCTCGGAGACTCCGAGTTCAGCGTGCTGGTGCAGGAGCGCGACACGCTTGAGCCGCTGCTCGATGCGCAGGTCGAGTTGCGAGCGACGAGTGGATCGCAGTCGGCTGGGCCGGTGCAAGCCGGCTTCGAAGACTCGGAGAACAAGCTGCTGCAGAATGCGGAGTTGGCGTTTCCGTCGCAAGGCGATTGGACACTGCTGGTCAATGTGAAGCGCGATGGTGAACGCGCGGCCGTGGACGTTCCGTTGCGCGTGGCGCAGACGCCGTCCGAGGTGAACCTGCATTGGCCGTATCTGGTGCTGGCGATCTTCGCAGGGATTCTGGGGCTGGCCTATTGGCGCAGGAATCGAGCCGCCGGGCGCGTAAAGGTTGTTGCCAAGGAGTCGGAGGTTGTGCGCGGGTGAGGAAGCCTATCCCCTTATCCTGAACATTCAAGCAGAGTTAGAGTGCGGCACTAGGTTTGGATAACTGTCAGACTATGATTTACGGTAGTCAGGTGTAACAATTACATGTCAATATTGCGAAATTAAACAGTAAGCTGTAATCAACTGATAGTAAGCCAAATATAAAGTTCGGAATAAGTGTCAAATAACCCTTCGGATATGCTATACTGATATCAGAATCAAACATTGAAAGCGGCTCTTTGGGCCGTTTTTCTTTTAGTCCCGGCCGCGCGCCGGGATTTGTGTTTTAGCAGGTTGTTGAAACACTCGACTTGGACGGCTCGTCGGACTGAAGTCCGCCTCGCCGCAATCATCAACAAACGGCTTATCGGCACGGCTGAAGCCGTGCCCTGTTACAAGGCTCCGGTCTTCGGGGCTTTACGTTGCATTGCTTCGCGCTGCAACTTTTCTTCGGCATACAGGTTTATAAAAGCGAAAACGCGGGAAGGACGGTCGCATGGATCGGCGCACGATTGGCTTTGCTGCACTGCTGTTATTGCTGGTTGCGGCCGGAGCCTATGCCAAAAAGCAGAAGCCGAATAAAGTGGCCGACCAGCAGCAGCGCGCGCTGCAGGCGCTCGATCGGCTGACGTTTGGACCGCGTCCGGGCGACGTGCAGGCTGTGATGGCGATGGGCGTGGATCAGTGGATCGACTTGCAGCTGCATCCCGACAAGATCGACGACAGCGCGATGCAGGCTCGGCTGGCTGAATATCGCACGCTGACTATGAGCACGCGCGACATGGCGTACGCGTTTCCTCCTCAGCCGCTGGCGAAGGCGGTAATGGACGGCAAGCTGCCGATGCCGAGCGATCCGTACAAGCGCGCCATCTACGCGGCGGCGATCGATCGCGTGCAGAACAAGGAGGAAGAAAAACCGAACGCCGCGCAGGCGCCGAACGCCAACGTGCAGCCTGCCGACCTCAGCAACAAGCAGATGGAGCGCCGCCAGGCGCATGGTGCCATCGACGATCTGATCCTGCTGGAGCCGAATGCGCGCATGCAGCGCATCCTGGCGCTGCCGGCCGCCGCGCAGCACGATCTGCTGCAGGGCATACCGTATCCCAAGCGGCAGGCGTTACTGGCGGAGTTGACGCCGGAGCAGCGCGAGACGGTGGTCGCGCTGAATCATCCTGAAGCGGTGGTCGATGGCGAACTGCAGTCGGCGAAAATCTTGCGCGCCGTCTACAGCCAGCGGCAGCTTGAGGAAGTGTTGACCGACTTCTGGTTCAACCACTTCAACGTGTTCCTGGGCAAAGGGGCTGACCGATATCTGGTCACCGCCTATGAGCGCGATGTGATTCGGCCGCATGTGCTGGGCAAGTTTCGCGACCTGCTCATCGCGACCGCGCAGAGTCCGGCGATGTTGTTCTATCTCGACAACTGGCAGAGCGAGGGGCCGAACTCGGATGCGGCTTTGGGCAAGCCGGTTGGGTTCAATTCGATGCGTTGGAATGGCGCGCGGGTGAACCAGCAGACGCAGCAGAAACGCCGCAACGGTCTGAACGAAAATTACGCGCGCGAGTTGATGGAGCTGCACACGCTCGGCGTGAATGGCGGCTATACCCAGCAGGACGTGACCGAAGTAGCGCGCGTCTTTACCGGCTGGACGATTGACGAACCGCGACGCGGCGGCGGGTTCCTCTACCGTCCGCGGCTGCATGAGCCCGGCGACAAGACGGTGCTCGGACATCGCATCAACCAGAGCGGCGAGAATGAGGGCATCGAAGTGCTTACCCTCCTGTCGCGCCAGCCGGCCACGGCGCGTTTCGTCTCGACGGAGCTGGCGCAACGCTTCGTGTCGGACAATCCGCCGCCGGCGCTGATCGACGCCATGGCGAAGACATACCTCAAGAGCGATGGCGATATTCGCGAGGTGCTGCAGACGATGTTCCACGCGCCGCAGTTCTGGGCCGCCGATGCGTATCGGGCGAGGGTGAAGACGCCGTTTGAGTTTGTAGTGTCGTCGCTGCGCGCGACCGATGCCGACGTCATCGACCCGGTGCCGCTGATTTACGTGCTGAACAAGATGGGCCAGCCGCTGTATGGATCGCAGCCGCCAACCGGCTACTCGACGAAAGCGGATGTGTGGGTGAACTCGGCGGCGCTGCTCGATCGCATGAACTTTGGCCTGGGCTTGGCGACGAACAAGATTCCCGGCACAAGCTTTGACTTGGCGCGGTTGATGGGGTCGACAGACGCGCAGACGACCGGGCCTCCGCTGGTGACGAACTCGACGGCGTTGAGCGATCCGGATCCGTATCAAGTGCAATTGAAATTGGAACAGCTGCTGCTGGCCGGCGATATCTCCAAGCAGACGCACGATGCTATCGAGCAGCAGATTGTCGCACCAGAAACGGCCACAGAAGGACTGGCGCCGAACAAGGCTGCGAATGTGAATGTGATTGCAGGATTGCTGCTGGGGTCGCCGGAGTTTCAGAGGAAGTGAAAGATAGGGGATAGGGGATAGCGATAGGGGAGTGGATAGTGGATAGTCTTCAGGGGCTTGGGATCAGGGGCTTGGGTCTAGAGCAGATGGTTGTAGTGCAGTTACACATTGAGTTTGGGGTCATGGCTCATGGCTCAAAGCTAGTTGCTAATTACTAATTGCTAGTTGCTCGTTGCTAATTGCTAATTGCTGGTTGCTAATTGCTTCTTATGATCACTCGACGAGCATTCATGAAGAACGGCGCGATGGCCGTGATTGGGACGGCGGCGGTGCCTTCGTTTCTGACGCGCGCGGCCTGGGGCTCAGTGAGCCAGGCGGCGAACAAGCGGCTGGTCGTCATCTTTCAGCGCGGCGCGGCCGATGGGCTGAACATCGTCATCCCGCACGCCGAGCCTTCGTATTACACGATGCGGCCGAGCATCGCAATCCCGCGCGCGCAGGTCATCGATCTGAACGGTTTCTTCGGCCTGCATCCTGCGATGTCGCCGCTGAAGCCGCTGTGGGACCAGGGTCATCTCGCGATCGTGCACGCTGCGGGCTCGCCCGACATCACGCGCTCGCACTTCGACGCACAGGACTACATGGAGTCGGGCACGCCGGGTGTGAAGAGCACGGGCGACGGCTGGCTGAATCGCACGCTGCAAGCGGAAGGTCCGGCGGCCGACACGCCGTTCCGCGCGGTGGCGCTGGGCACTTCCCTGCCGCGAATTCTGTCGGGCAAAGCGTCGGCGGTAGCAGTGAGCAACGTCAACGGATTTTCGATCGCCAACGGCAACCCCGCGGCAGCGCCGCTCGGCAACACGTTTGAAGCGATGTACGCGCAGTCGCTCGATAAGGTTCTGCACGGTACTGGGCAGGAGACGTTCGAAGCGGTGAAGATGCTGAAGTCCGCCGACCCGCAACACTACACGCCGGCGCCGGGAGCGAATTATCCCAAGGGCCGCTTCGGCGACGCGTTGCGACAGACGGCGCAACTGATGAAGGCAAATCTCGGCGTGCAGATCGCGTTCACCGATATCGGTGGATGGGACCATCACGTGAACGAAGGCGCCAGCGAAGGCCAGCTCGCCAATGTGCTGCGCGACTTCTCGCAATCGATTGCAGCATTCTGGACCGACCTGGGGCCGCTGGGCGAGGACACGGTGATTGTGTCGATGTCGGAGTTTGGCCGCACGGCGCGTGAAAACGGAAACCGCGGCACCGATCACGGACATGCAAACGTGATGTTGCTGCTGGGCGGTCCGGTGCGCGGAGGAAAAGTGTACGGACGCTGGCCCGGACTCGATCCATCGCAACTGAACGACGGTCGCGATCTCGCGCTGACTACCGACTTTCGGCGTGTGCTGGGCGAGGCGGTCGCGCGGCATCTTGGGAATACACAGTTGGGTACGGTGTTTCCAGGATTTGCGAATGAGCCGGGAGAGTTTCTGGGCTACGTCAAAGGCGAGGGATAGAGGATAGGGGATAGGGGATAGGAACTGGCGGCGGTCTTGCTTGCAAGAGGCACTCCTAGCAGACGACGGACCGCAGCTCATTCGCCTACGTTCAGGATGACAATTCCATCTGGGCAACTCCAGTAGTGATACTGCGTGCCAATTGCCAATTGCCAATTGCTGAATGCTGAGTGCTTTCGCTAGCCCCTAGCCTCTGACCCCTATCCCCTGTTTTCCAGACATCTGTGCTGCTGAATCTGCCATCCAACTTTCTTGGCCCAAACAGCAACTCACATGCACTGTACAAAAGCATCACTACGCGCATTTCTGTTAGCGGCGGCCGCGACTGTTGTGCTGGCCACCGTCGGTTGTCATCGCACCGATCTACGTTCGTCGCTCGCGGCGCAGAGTTTCATGGGCAGCGGACAGGACCAGCCGACGATGCTGGCGGTTTACCTGCCGTGGTTCGGACAACCGGGACACATCAACGTTGGCTATTCGTCGCAGGACCGCGTCGTCATCGAGAAGCAGATCGACCAGGCGAAGCAGTTGGGCATCTCGGCGTTTGTCGTGAACTGGTATGGCCAGCGGCACACGTTTGAAGACAAGGCGTACACGACGATGCAGCAGGTGGCGTCGGAAAAGCAATTCAAGGTCGCCATCATGTACGACGAGAACGACAGCGATCCGTCGACGGAAACCGACAACGTCATCTCGGATCTGAAATACGCCTATGACCGCTACATCGGGCCGCAGGCGATCGTTCCGCGCGACGCGTATTTGCAGTACAACGGCCGGCCGATGATTTTTATCTTCCCCAAGGGCGACCACGCGGACTGGGCGCGGGTGCGGCAGGCGACGAACTCGTGGGACAACCCGCCGCTGATCATCTTCAAGGACATTCGTCCGAACCGGGCGAACGATGTCGATGGATTTTATGCGTGGGTCAATCCCGGCAAAGGCGGCTGGCAGGCCAACGGCAGCAGCTGGGGGCAAACCTATCTCGACCACTTCTACAAAACGATGGTGACGGAGTATCCGAATAAGATTGCCGTGGGCGGCGCGTGGCCCGGCTTCAACGACTCGAAGGCGAGCTGGAGCCAGAACCGCAAGATGGATTCGCGCTGCGGACAAACCTTCAACGATACCTTGCGAATGTTCCGGCGATACTATTCAGCCGACCATCAACTCCCCTTCCTGATGATTGAGACTTGGAATGACTACGAGGAAGGTACGGATGTCGAGAAAGGAATCAACGCCTGCAAGTAGAAAAGCCGATCGTTATCGCTATTCGCTATTCGCAAGAAATTAAGTCATAACTCTGGATCAGACATGAAAATGATTTTGCTCCAAGCTACGCCACGAGCAGCCTCTTCACCGGGAGTAGCTGAAGCGATCGCAGACATAGTTCGCTTGAACTAAGGCGATGGCTTCGATCGTACTAGGGCCATTTTCCCCGCATAAATCCAGCTTCCTCAACTTAGGTCAGCGGTTTCGGAACCTATAATGAGCTAAACCTCATTGAAGTAGTTTCCGTCGCAGTCACCGTAGCGTCCCCACAGTTGATGGAGTTAATTAAATGCAAGTCCGTGCGTCGGCGAATCGTATTCGCTTATTTTCTATTGCCCGTGTAACCGGTTGGTTGTTCTTCGTTGTAATCCCGCTGTTGCTATTGTCTGGCTGTGGAGGCGGCGCGGCGCCGGGTACGGCGCAAACTCAATTGCCGACGCTGCAGCCGGCGACGCCGCAGCCTGCGACGCCGAGCGATCCGCAAACGTCCGGATCAGGCTCGGGATCGTCGTCGGGAGGTTCCTCGGGCAGCGGCAGTTCGAGCGGCTCCGGCTCGGGTAGCACTCAGCCCGCAGGCGCTCCGGGCGTTCCCTCCAACGCAAAGGTCGAGTCGGCAGTGCAGGCACAGCCTGACTGGCAATGGTGTACCGCCGAACTCAATGGACACGTGTGCGCCAGCGGATTGGGGAATGCTACCTCGAGCATGACCGCAGACCAGGCCGATCCGTCGCTGAGCGGCAGCTCGTCGCAGTTCAAGATTGGCGGACCGACGCATTATTCAAATGCGCTGTGGTGGAAGCAATTCGGAACGGACACCAAGTCGACGCATTTTGTCTACGATGTTTACTTCTACATGAAGGATCCGAACCTTCCCGAAGCGCTCGAGTTCGACATTAATCAGAGCATGAATGGCCAGCGATGGACGTGGGGAACGGAGTGCAGTTACCGCAACACGGGTTATTGGGACATTTGGAATTCGGAGACGCTCAAATGGGAGACGACGAATGTTCCCTGCCCTGTGGTGTCGGCCAACGAGTGGCATCACCTGACGTGGACGGTTGAGCGCGTGAATGGACAGGCGCACTACATCAGCGTGGCAGTCGATGGCAAAGTGATGAAGGTCGACAAGTATTACAACCCGCAGGGGCACTATAACGGCACGGGAGTAAATGTCGCGTTTCAACTGGACGGGGATTATCGGCAGGATCCGTATTCGGTGTGGCTGGATAATGTGAGTCTGTCGTCGTGGTATTCGAGCGAGTGAAGGGCTGATCAGCGAGCATGTGTTTAGTATCAGAGCGACCAGACTATTGCAGTCGTGCCGCACAGGGCTGGCAACAAATGCAGGGATGGACGGCTCTGTCGGACGGAAGTCCGCCTCGCCATAACCAACAATAAAAGGGCTTATCGGCACGACTGAAGTCGTGCCCTGTTGCAACGCTGCATTGCCCAGAACGATCGCCCGCACCCGAACTATCTACGCTTCTACGCCGGCACTTCCTCGGCGCGGAGTTTGTGCTTCAGGTCGGCGGCGATGAGCTGGCCGTGAAAGCGTCCGTTCTCGATGAAGATCTCGCTGGTGCGCATGCCGGCGATGAGAACGCCAGCCAGATAAATACCGGGCACATTGCTCTCGAGCGTCTGGCGGTCGACGACCGGCTTCTTGTCGGCCTCGCCGCCCAGCTGAATTCCCAGCGAACATAGAAACTCAAAGTCGGGATGATAGCCGGTCAGCGCGAAGACGTAGTCATTCGGCAGCGTCACTTCGCCCTCCGGCGTTTCGAGCACGACACATTCCAGCGTGATCTCCTTCACGCGCGAGTTGAAGTAGGCGGCGACCTGACCGGCCTTGATACGGTTCTCGATGTCGGGCTTGATCCAGTACTTCACCGATGGGCTGATGCCGGGCCCGCGATGCACCAGCGTGACCTTCGCGCCGTGCCGCCACAGTTCAAGCGCGGCGATGGCGGCTGAATTCTTGCCGCCGACGATCAGCACGTTGAGGTTGAAGAATGGATGCGGCTCGCGGTAGTAGTGCAGAACCTTCGGCAAGTCTTCGCCCGGAACATTGATGTAGTTGGGGCGGTCGTAATAGCCGGTGGCGAGGATGAGCTTGCGCGCGTGGTACTCGCGGCGGTGTCCGTGAATGTTGGTGGTGTGCACGACGAAGTGGTTGTCGCTGCCTTCGATCTTCAGCACCGGTTCGTACTGGCGCACGTCGAGGTGATAGAACTCGGCGACCTTGCGGTAATACTCCAGCGCCTCCTGGCGAGTGGGCTTCTGGTTCGGGCTGGAGAACGGGATGTCGCCGATCTCGAGCAGCTCGGGCGTGGTGAAGAACGTCATGTTGCTGGGATAGTTGAACAGCGAATTCACCAGGCAGCCCTTATCGATGTTGGCGACCGTAAAGCCAGCACGCTTGGCATCGATACCGCAGGCCAGGCCCGTAGGCCCAGCGCCGATGACGACCACGTCGAGGGAGAAGATGTCAGAGGATTCCGAATCCATGCAGTTAGGATATCGTGTTCCGCAAAAGAGTGGAGCGGATGAGCTCCGGAGACGGAGAGGATGGATTAATTGTGAGATGGCGATTTCACGCCAACGGACGGCTTCTTCAGTCATTAGCCGGACATATAGCCGGCTTCCATCGGAGGTCAGACCCAACCGCAAATGACACTGGGACTATCACTCTGAAGCGCAATCGTGCCGATTCGACTGCTTCTCCGTTCTCACTCGTACTGGCCTCAAGAGCTTTGATCTCAACTATCCCCGTTGTTACTTTCGTTATAACGGACAGGTACTGTCCCGCCGCATCGGGATCGCTGGACTTGAGCGTCTCGTTGGCCATGTGAGAATACTTGTCGAAATCCCTTTGGTTGAGCAGAAACCGAATCGAATGTTCCCATTGGAACTTGTCGCGTACGGTGTCGCCGTATCCAGTTCCGAGGAGTTGCCGTTCCCCGGTTCGAAGCGGCATGTTTACCGGAAACGTCCAGTCCTTTGACAGATCGTTCGTCGGCGAAACTTCTACCGCCCAGCCCCATTGCTGCCTCAGTGGAAGCAAGCGTAGCCGTAGAGAAGTGGCAACGTTCTTCGAGAATCCTTCGTCGCCTTTGAGTACGGCGGTAAACTCAGTGGTCTTGCACCCCATCGCTTGCCCATACGCGATAGCCGAAAGCGAAATCCAGCAAGCGACGAAGTTAGAGATGCTACGCACGATTGTTGTCTGCCTTACCATAGCTGTCGAGAACAGGCCTTATCGCAAACGATAACAGACTTGAAACAGCGCTCCGTTCACTGATCACCATTTGTGCTGGGACCCCACTCATTCGGAAACGCGAATGAATGGGGCACCCGGCGAACTCATGGGGCCCGGTTTAGCCAAAGGAAGGCGAAACTGGGGCACCCTTGCACCCGTGTTTCACCGCGATCGCGAGCCTTCGTCGACATACAGCGTGAGGTCGAATTGCTTTGTGGTTTTGTCCGGCTGTATCAGCACGTGGACCTTTACGTTCAGGTAGCCGCGGTCGCGGTAAAGCTGGGACACGGTGCTCTCCACGTCGTTGAGACCCTGACAGTCGCCCCGGCGCATTGCATTGAGCGGCAGTGCTTGTTCGATTTGCTGCGTGGGCACGGCTTGGTCCCATTGCACGCGAAAATTGCGCAACTGATACCGAACGCCATCTTCTACGGTGACATACATCACGCCGGCGTTGGACGAAGCGTCACTCCGGGATAGCGTAGTCAGGTCTATGTCGGGCCGAAGATAGCACTCACTTTTCAGAGCGGCCGTCAGCGATTCTCTCACTCGATCCATCAGGTCTTTTGACGTGCCCTGCTGGTCGACGACCAAAGCTTTTGTCGCTTCAATCTGAGAGCGAGACAGGTCCGTCGCTCCCTTGATGACCACCTCCTTGACCGTAATCGGATCATCGGACGCAGTAAGCGCGGGCGGTTGAGCTGCATAACAAATGGTAGCAAGGATCAGGCAGAACGCCGGTACGCAAGGACGGCTCATGGATCTCCTCGCAGTTCGATGTGCGCAACTGCTGGCAGAACGTTGGGCGCTCTTGAGACAGCGTTATAGTAAACGACCGGTCTGGCGGTCTTATAGACCTCTTAGGTGTGACGTTTGGTTAATGTCCTTCGGCGTTTGTCGGCGCGGACATGCCTGAGATGATCTGCCACTTGCCGTCGGGTTCGTGCAGCCAGGTATGAATGATGCGCACGGTAGTTGCGTCGCCCTTGCCGCTCTTGTCGACCCAGGCACCGCGGACGCGATACGTGGTCGTCGCATAGTTGCCATTCACTTCGACCACAAGGCGCTCCAGGTTGTCGAGCTTGTAGGTTTCACCTTTGCTGGTATGTACGGTAATCCAGTCGGTGATGTGCCCCTTGCGCAGCGGCTCGGGGCTGGACGATGGCCAGCCGAGAAAATCGGGATGCCACAGCGAGCGATAGGCATCGAGATCGGTCGCCTGCACGTATTTCCAGTAAGCCTGCTCGTGCGACCAGACCTGGTCGGCGTTGGAAGAAGGTTGCGCGAAGCAGGACGCGGACACCAGGACGAGGACAGCAACAGCAGCGATGCGGTGCATTTTGTCTCCCGTGAACTGCGGAAAGCCATCATAGCTCGCGCTCGTACACATTCGACAAGAATGAATGTGGGGCACCCGTTATTCTCAGCTTCCTGTTCCCTTAGGAAGATTATCGATTTACACTTGGGGCGCTCTGTTGATCTGCGCCCGGTCATGGAGAAGCCACTTATGCCGAATAATTTCACCTACAGCGAGCAGGGTCTGGCCCTGACTCAGCAATGCGAAGGCCTGCGACTGGCCGCCTATCAGGATTCCGTCGGCGTCTGGACCATCGGTTACGGACACACGGGTTCCGACGTTCATCCCGGCTTGACGATCACCTCCGATCAGGCAAGCGATCTGTTGAAGAAGGATGTTGCCGATGCCGTTGCCGCCGTGAACAAGCTGGTCACCGCGCAGCTGCAGCAGCATCAGTTCGATGCGCTGGTGGACTTCGTGTTCAACCTTGGAGCGCAGCGGCTGGCCGGATCGACGCTGCTGCACAAGCTCAATGCCGGAGACTTTGCGGGAGCGGCGGATCAGTTCCTGGTGTGGGTGCATGCGGGAACGCAGGTGCTGCCGGGTCTGGTGGCGCGTCGCAAGGCGGAGCGGGCGATGTTTCTGGCGCTGGAGGAAGCGGCGCAGAGCACTAGCGCGGGGTCGTAACCGAATCGCAAGCCGACGGTCGGTGTCGGCCAACTAAACCGTCCCCGAGGGACTCCAGCGCACTTTCCACTTCACCCAGCATTCCGCTTCGCTTCATGCTGGGCTATCATGGCACGCGCCTGCGGCGCTCCAAAGCCGCACACCTGAACATGCGCCAGCGGGCGGCGTAGCAATGGCCTAGCCGCCAATAACGCTAGTCACCGATGGCTCTTTGCTCCGTTTCGCGCTTGACGATGTGTTGGGGCTGAGACTGCTGCGCGGTCGTCTGCTCCTTGATCTCCAGCGGCAAACGCCAGTTTCTTGCCGATACGTGTCCTGCGTGTACCCACGCAATGCGCGTCAACATTGATCCCGCGACGCTGGATGCCGCAGCGATTTTGCGCAGTTGACGCGAACGCCGCGTCCCCACAAATGCCGACGCGACGCGCAAGGCCAGCGGCACCGGCCCGCTGAGCACGCCGCCCAGGCGAGTAATCAGCCCGCTCCTGCCGCGCTTGAGGGGCTCCATCGCCGGCTTGCGGCTGGTCTCGATGCTGATGCCCTCGATGGTCTCGATTGCCGCCGCGCCCATGCCGAGCGTGTTGAGCGCGCGATTCTCATGGCCCAGCAATTCGAGGATTGACACGGCGGAGTTCAGTCCCGACATACCGAAGTGAATTGGCAGCGTGCCTACGTTTTCATTCCACACGGGAACGACCGTCGCGCCGATGAGTACTCCGGTGTAGTTGGAGAATGGGAGACCTGCCATCGCGGAAATCACTTCCGACACATCGCCCATGATGCGAACCGGCAGCGAATCGAATCGGCGGCCGAGGATCTCTGCGAACGCCGCGCCCGCCGCGAAGGTTCCGAAGACAGACAGTGTCCACGCTCCGACCGACATCGGACTCTGGGGCTTGAACACACGCATCATGGCTAGGAAGCGCGCGGGACGGCCCAAGTCGGAGATCAGCAACGGAGCCGAAAGCGCTGTGCCGGCAGCGGCGATGAAGCGGCAGTCGCGTGTAAGCTTGCGGTCGTGGCCGAGCCAGCGCGACACCGAGCCGAGAACGGCAGCCGATCCGGCCGCGCCTCCCACAAAGAAGTAGATGGGGATTTCCCACGTCCACGACGGCTCCTTCAGCAATGGAATCCCGTAGTAGCCGGTCTGCGGCGAGGCCATCGGAAACGGCGCGCCTGCCGGACGCACGCCGGCGGCTTCCACTTTGCCCTTCTCTGCGGCTTCGCGGCGCAACTCATACAGGCGCTTTTCGCGGGATATATCGATGTCCCCCACTGTGGGACGCTGTATCGGATCGCTCATCGTTTTGCGCTCCCCAGGAATGCAAAGATGCTGCCGAAGAGGAGCAGCCCCGCAGCTACGGCGGAGCCGGTCCATCCAGCCTTCTGATACACGGTCGGAACTTCGGGGTTTGGCGGCAGATTGTACTGTCGGGGGTCGCCGCGCACGATGAAGAACGCGTGGATACCCTCGACGCTGCTGTACTGCGGATCGTAAACCTCGGCGTCATCCATGCCGCGGCTCTTCAGCTCTTTCATGCGCTCTACGGCGTCGACACGCAACTGATCGAGCGGACCGAACTTGATCGACTCCGTCGGACAGGCCTGCGCGCAGGCAGGCTTTAGTCCGACCTTCTGACGGTCGTAGCAGAAGGTGCACTTGAAGGCGCGTCCGTCGTCGAGATTCTTCTGCACTACGCCAAACGGGCAGTTCACTACGCAGTAGCCGCAACCATTGCAGACGTCGGGCTGCACGTAGACGCCGCCGAATTCGGTGCGCACGATCGAGCCTGTGGGACAGGCTTCCAGGCAGCCGGCAACTTCGCAGTGTTTACAGACGTCAGAGGAGAACTCCCACGAGAGGTGATCTCCGGCATTGCCGCCGAAGCCGGGCTCGGGCTGGCCCTCGACGAACTTCACGTGGCGCCAGGTCGAGTGCCCGACAGCGAGAGTGTTGTCGAAGGAATTGCCGGTCCAGTTGTAGCCGTCGGCCTCAAGGCCGTTCCACTCTTTGCAGGCGACCTCGCAGGCTTTGCAGCCGATGCACAGCGTGGAGTCGGTGAGAAAACCTGTGATCGTTGCACTCATGCCGGCTGCTCCAGTTTTGCTTCGAGTTGTTCCAGCGCTTCTGGTCCGCGCGCGCGGCGCCCCGGCTGGATGTCGCAGATGAGGGCCTTGGTTTCCATGATGCGAACGTTGGGCTCTTCGGAGATGACCAGCAGGTCGTTGGTCACATCGCCCGTGACGACGCCGTTGGATCCCCAGTGATACGGCAAGCCGACTTGATGCACGGTGCGGCCCTCCACCCATAGCGGACGCATGCGCCGCGTCACCAGCACACGCGCTTCAACAATTCCGCGCGGCGTCATTACTGTCGCATAGCCACCATGCTCCAACGCGGCCTCAGCTGCCAGTTCGGGCGAAACCTCGCAGAACAACTCAGGCTGCAACTCCGCAAGATGCGAGAGCGTGCGCGACATCCCGCCGGCGGTGTGATGCTCGGTGAGCCGATACGTCGTCAGTATGTAGGGGAAGCGCTCATCGGCAAACTTGGCGTACGGATTGTCGGGGCGCTCCTTGCGATGCGCCGCAGGGTTGAAGATGTGCTCGGGATGGAGCGGGCTGCCGAACTGCGTTTCCAGCGGCTCGTAATGTGTAGGCAGCGGGCCGTCCTTGAGTCCGCTGGTGACGAAGAGCCATGCTGTGCCGTCGGGATGCAGAATGAAAGGCTTGTCGCCGGCGATGGCGTCCATTCCTTTCGAGCCCGGCTTCGGACGGTAGTCAGGAGCCTTGCTCTTGTCGAAGTCGGGAACGTCGAGTCCCGTCCACTCGCGCTTCTCTTCATCCCACCAGACGAGTTTCTTGCGCTCGCTCCACGGCTTGCCGTCGGGGCGCGCAGAACAGCGGTTGTACAGAATGCGGATATCGTTTGGCCACGAGAATCCCCAGCCGTGCCCGAGATAATCTTCGGGTTCCCGCTGATTGGCCTTGTTGAGGTGTTCCTGCGGATAGATGCCGCAGTAAATCCAGCAGCCGCTGGCGGTGCTGCCGTCGGACTTCAGTTTCTTGAAGCTGTCGAGCAGTTCGCCGGTGTCGCGGTCGCGGCCGTTGATCTCCTTGAGTATGTCAGTAACGTTGGGCTCATCATGAATGCCATGGGTGCCGTAAGGCCAGTAGAGCGCATTAAGGGGAGCGTTGCGCGGGCTAGGATCGGCAGCCGCCTTGGCTTTCAGGCGACGGGCGAGATGATGCATGAACCAGGTTTCGCTGCGCGCGTCTCCCGGCGGATCGACCGCCTTGGTACGGAACTGCACCAGCCGCTGGGTGTTGGTCTGGCAACCTTCCTTCTCAGCCGACCCTGCCGCCGGAAACAGGAATACTTCGGTGGCAATGTCTCCCGGCTTCAATTCGCCGCGCTCTACTTCCGGAGACTTGTACCACCAGGAAGCACTTTCCACTTCGACCAGATCGCGTACGACCAGCCACTTCAGCTTGGACATGGCGGTGCGTTGCAAGCGGGCATTCGAAGCTCCCACAGCAGGGTTCTGGCCCATGATGAACAATCCGTCCATCTTGCCGTCCTGCATGTCGAGCCAGTATCCGAAATGCGAGTGATCGCCGGTGACACGAGGCATCAGGTCGAAGCACCAGTTGTTATTTTTGGTGGCATTCTCGCCGTAATACGACTTCATCAGGCTGACGAAGAAGTTCTCGAAGCTCGACCATAGCCCGGCGGTGGCCTTGTGTTTCTTGATGTAGCTCTTGTAGTCGTTGGCGCCCTTCTCGAAGAACGGCATCGGCAGATAGCCGGGAAGGATGTCATACAATGTGGGAATGTCGGTGGAACCCTGAATGGACGCGTGTCCGCGCAGGGCGAGGATGCCGCCGCCCGGCCGTCCGATGTTTCCCAGCAGCATTTGCAGAATGGCAGCCGACCGTATGATCTGCACGCCCTTGGAGTGCTGCGTCCATCCCACAGCGTAGCAGATAGCTCCGGTTTTCTCCGGTCCCGACGCATTACAGAAGGTTTCCGCCACCTTCAGAAAAATCTTCTGCGGAACTCCGGCGTGCTGCTCCACCAGTTCGGGCGTGTAGCGGGAGAAGTGGCGGCGCAGAATTTGGAATACGCAGTGCGGATTCTGCAGCGTGCGATCTTCTTCGTAGCCGCTCATCTGCGCCGCTTCCCCGCCACGGTCTTTCCCGTGTCCTCCGCCCGCCGGGGAATGACCCGCCTTGGAGCCTCCCGGCGTGGGAGCCTCCTCCGGCTTCAGTTTGGTGCCTTTGTACAGCCACGACTCGGGATTGTATTGTTTCTTCTGCTCATCCCATCCCGAGAAGACGCCGCCCAAATCCTCGGTGTCGCGAAAATCATCGCTGATGATCATGGCGGCATTGGTGTAGTGCCGCACGTACTCGTCGAAATACTTATCGTTCTGCAAAACGTAGTTGATCAAGCCGCCGAGGAAGATGATGTCGGTACCCGCACGCAGTGGTACCCATATGTCAGACATCGCCGAAGTGCGGTTGAAGCGGGGATCGACGTGAATAATCTTGGCGCCGCGCTCGCGCGCCTCGACGACCCACTGAAAGCCGACCGGATGATTCTCAGCCATCGACGACCCCATAATCAGGATGGCGTCAGCGTTGGCCAGGTCCTGCTGCGCGGTGGTGGCGCCGCCGCGTCCGAACGAGGTGCCCAGACCGGGCACCGTTGAGCTGTGTCATATCCGGGCTTGGTTGCTGATGCAAACCATGCCCAGACCTCCACAGAAAAGTTTTTTGATCAGGTAATTCTCTTCGTTGTCGAGGGTGGCGCCGCCCAGGTGAGCGATCTTCTTCGTGTGCATCACCTTCTCGCCGTCCTGCTCTTCGACGAAACTCGCTTCGCGGCTTTGCCACACCCGATCAGCCACCATGTCCATGGCCTGCTCCAGCGGAATCTCCTCCCACTCTGTAGCATAGGGGCGGCGATACTTCACGCTCATCAGCCGGTTGGGATGCGTGTGCAGTTCGAAGGTGTCAGAACCCTTGGGACAGAGATGGCCACGCGAGATCGGCGATCCGGGATCGCCCTCGATGGAGATCAGCGAGCCATCTTTGTGGAAGACCATCTGGCCGCAGCCCACTCCGCAGTAAGGACACAGCGAGCGGGTAAATTCGGCATCGTGGTTCTTGGGTAGAAGATTATTCGTGCGCCGGCTCATCGCCTCAGGACCGGTGCCATCCCCTCCGGTCCTGATCTGGCGAACTACCGGCCAGCGGTCAAGCAAATCCTTAATCATGCTCGTCCTCAGGCTGCTTTTTGCTGGTCGAACTTAATGACGACCTTGGTATACCCATCAACGCGTTTGTCGAATTTATCATAGGCATCGGGCGCCGCGTCGATGCGGATCCGATGACTGATGATCTTGCTGGGCTTGGCGCGGCCATTGATGATCAGGTCGCGAAGATATTCGTTGTAACGCTTCACCGGCGCCTGACCACTGCCCATGGTAATTGCTTTATCGAAGTAATCAGCCAGGGGAAATGGATAGATGCCCTTCTTCGCGTCTTCGGTTGAACCTCCTGGATCGGGGGCGATATAGACTCCGATCATGCCGATGGCGCCCGTCGGATTCACCACGCGCAAGCAGTTCTCCAGGGCCTGCGTGGGATGCTCCTCTCCCGGACGATGATCGGCGTGAGCCTGATAGCCAACGGCATCGATCGCGCAATCCACGCCCTTCAGCTTTTCTTCTCCCGGGCGGAGACTCTGCTGGATCGCCTTGTTCTGTTTTCGCAGTTTGAAAATCTGCTCGACAGGATCACCCTTGCTGAAGTCCACCGGAATCGCGCCCAATTCCTTTGCCTTCTCCAGCCGATCGCGGACGCTATCGACCACATAAACTTCCGACGCGCCCTTCAGCAGTGAGGAATAGGCGGCCAGCAGTCCTACCGGCCCCGCTCCAAATACCGCGACCGTTTTGCCGCCGGTGACGCACGCCAGCTCCGTCGCGTGGTAGGCAGTGGGAAATACGTCGGCAAGCAGAACGAAATCGTCTTCCCACTGATCTCCGGGGGTTCCGGGCAGCTTCAGACAATTGAAATCGGCGTGCGGCACCAGAACGTACTCGGCCTGGCCGCCTTGATACGGCCCCATGCCAGCGTAGCCGTAGCCCGCCGACGTTCCTTCCGGATTCATCGTGAGGCAGGAATTGGTGTAACCGCGATGACAGTTGTAGCAATATCCGCAGGCGATGTTGAAGGGCAGCACCACGCGGTCGCCGACCTTGATGCTTTCACAGGCGTCGCCCACCTCATCGACGACTCCCATGATTTCGTGGCCGATCACGGTTCCCTTCTTCAAGGGCGTACGGCCGTCATACATGTGCAGGTCACTGCCGCAGATGGCAGTCGTCGTGACTCGAAGGATGGCGTCGGTTGGCTTCTGGATTTTGGGATTAGGACGATCTTCGACGGCCACGTTGCGCGGGCCCTCGTAGGTTACGGCTTTCACAAACACCTCCACAGCACAGCTATGAGGGGTTGGATGGTAGCGACACCGCTCCCGATGCCATTCGTTGTCGAATAACGAGCGTAAGTTGCCAGGGCGTTTTTCGGTCAGCTCCGCTTGATCTGCGGGATCACCTCGCGTCCATAGAAGTCGATGACCTTCTTCTGGTCAGGCTGCGCGCAGTGGATGTTCACAATGCTAGCGCCGCTTTCGAAAAGGTCGTTGACGGCCTTGATGTGGACCTTGGGATCGGTGCTGACCGGCCACTCGCTGTAAACCTTTTGCAGCGGAACTTCCGCATCGGCTTCCTTCTGAATCTCCTGAGGATCGCGCACGTTGTAATACTTGGTGAACGCCTTCGGACCGAAGCGCCACAATTCCGCGGCCTTCTGCGCATCGTTCTCGTCGCCGACCACCGCGTACTGCTCCACCAGCACCGGCATCTTGCTGGGATCTTTACCCGCCGCTTTGGCGCCAGCCTCGAACTCTGCCTTGTGCTGCTTCCAGGTCTTCGGATCGGTAATGAGACCGTCTCCGTACTGGCCGCAGCGACGCATGGCTTTGGGACCGTTGCCGGCCATCAGCAGCGGAATCGGTTGCGGGGGCTTGTCGTAAAGCTTCGCGTGAACGTTGTAGTACTTGCCCTGATGGCTGATCTGATCGCCCTTCCAGAGCTGCCGGATGACGGCGGTCGCCTCTACCAGGCGCTCCGAACGCTCCTGCCATTTGGGCCAGACTCCGGTGGCGGCTTGCTCATTCAGAGCTTCTCCCGAACCTACGCCCAGGAAGATTCTGCCGGGGTTGAGCAGGCTCATCGACGCGAACGCTTCGGCCACTACGCCCGGGTTGTAACGGAACGTGGGACAGGTGACGGTGGTGCCCATCCATACTCTCTTCGTGCGTTGGCCCAGAGCGCCGAAGGTAACCCAAGCTTCGCCGGCGTGGCCTTCATTACTCTGCCAAGGTTGGAAGTGATCGCTGGTGGCCAACAGATCGAAGCCGGCCTGCTCGCAGGCGACGCCGATGTCGACTAACTGCGGCACCGGGAACTGCTCATGCGCCAGCATGTAGCCGATCATGCGACTGCTGAACGGCGCCGTACCAGAGCCGCGCGTGTCGGAACTGTTTTGGGGATTCGCGATCGGCTCGCGATTTGTGCCGGCCACTGCATTTCTGCTGAACAGAGCTGCTCCCAGCAGCATCGCCGACGACTTCAGAATGTTTCTGCGCTCACGAAACTGGATGCCGCAGCGGCCATCCTGCTCGGAATTGAACATGCACTTGCTCCTTGCGGGTTACACCGCGGGACGAATGCACCGTTCGATGCTGGTCAGTGGCGCGGGTTTTCCGGCCAATTTGCGCAGCGGTACCCAGCACACCGCCTTCGGCTTCGTGCTGGTTCTAATTTCGCGCCTGCGGCGCTGATCTATGCTCGACTCCCGGTGGCGTGTCTACCTGACTTTGCAACCTGCACAGCCGCACGGCCCTTCACCTCTCTGGTCTACGGCTCACGTAGTAGCAAGTGGGTGCAAATAAATTGACACCCGCCTCGTGCTTGACGCAGAATTCTGACACTCTGTTTTCCGGGCCTGCGCATCACTTCCACTCACCTCAGCTTTTTGCTTCGATACTGGTAGACGCCGGTAGTCAGAGGCCGGAGTGGGAGCACACCTGCCTGATTTCACTGTCTGATATTCAGAGGAGAAGAGGACTGTCTTGACCAAGAAATTGTTGCTTGCGCTCAGTGCGCTAACGCTTGCCGGCTTTTATCAACTGCAAGCACAAACGTTGACCAACCTTACTCATCCGGCTCCGGACGGGGCTACCGTTGAAATGCAATTAACCGATGGCACCGTACTGGTGCAGGGATACCAGGGCCAGGATTGGTACAAACTCACGCCCGACATTAATGGCAGCTACGTAAACGGTACGTGGACGCAGATGGCCAGCCTGGAATCCGGCTACGATCCCTACGCGATGGCAGAGGCCGTACTGGCCGACGGCCGGGTGCTGATTGAAGGCGGCGAATACAACTTCGGCAGCTTCTCGTTCACTAACCAGGGCGAGGTCTACAATCCGCTGACCAATCAGTGGACGCCGCTCACGCCGCCGGCAGGATGGGACTACATTGGCGATTCGCCGTCGGCAGTGATGCCTAACGGCCGCTTCCTCATCGGCCGCAAGTTCGATATGCAGATGGCCGAACTCGATCCGGCGACGATGACGTGGACGGCGCTGGGCTCGTCCGGCAAGAGCGACTGGAACGCCGAAGAGGGCTGGACGCTGATGCCGAACGGCACGCTGCTGACGGTCGATGTGCTGAACAATCCAAACTCGGAGCACTACGTGCGGTCCGAGCAGCGCTGGATTTCTGACGGCAGCACCATCGCCAATCTTCAGGGACCACCCGAAGTGGGTTGCATTCCATACGGGGGTGGACAGTATTGCCCGCCGGGAGAAACCGGCAACGGCACGCTGCGTCCCGATGGAAGCGTGTTTGCGACAGGCGCAACCCACACGGGCGCGCACGCGGGACACACGTCGGTCTATCGTCCCGGTGCGACGCCGGATGCTCCCGGAACCTGGACGCCCGGACCTGACTTCCAGAACGGCGACGATGCGGGCGACAACTTCGCCGTGCTGCTAACCAATGGCAAAGTGCTGGTGGAAGGCAATACCGGACGCTTCTACGAGTGGGACGGTACCAACTTCACGCCGACGCTCAGCAGCTTCGGCGGCTCCTTGATGATCCTGCCCAACGGACAGGTGCTGGTCGGCGGTACGCAGGTCTACACGGCAGCCGGCGGCGCGCTGCCGATCCTGGCACCGGTCGTCACCATCTGCCCATCGACGGTGACGCGTGGCCAGACGTTCCACCTCTTCGGCCGCCAGTTTAACGGCTGGTCGCAGGCTGCGTCGTTCGGCGACGAGTTCCAGACGGCAACGAATTACCCGCTGATCCGGATCGTCAACAACTCCACCGGGCACGTCTTCTACGCGCGCACCCACGACCACAGCTCCATGGGTGTGCAGACGAAGAACTCTCCGACATTCACAAACTTCGATGTGCCGGCGGGCATGGAGACCGGCGCGAGCAAGCTCTTCGTGGTCGCAAACGGCATCCCGTCGAACCCGATCGCGATTACGGTGAACTAGGACCGTCCATAATTCGGTTGTCATCTCGAGCAGTTATTAGGGGTCCCTCGACTCCGCCCGGGATGACAACCATTTTTGTTTGTCTTCTCTTTTCTCTTGATGGGCTGGGTTCCACGCATTGTGTTGCCGCCGGGAATCGGCGATGCTAGAAGCAGGTGACACTCTGGCGTCGCCGCCCACTCATGGACGTCCTCAACAAGCTATTCGAAAAGCATTTCGGTGAACCTGCCGAATTCTCGCGGGCGCTGCGTGGGCAGTTGGGCGCGTCGGAGCGAAAGCTGTTTCGCCTGAGCCGCGGTGAGCAGACGGCGATCGGCGTCCTGTACGACTCGCGGGAAGAGAACAAGGCGTTTGTGGAGTTCTCGCGGCACTTCCGGCGGCATGGACTGCCGGTGCCCGAGATCTATGCCGAGGATCTGAAGCGCGGCGCGTATCTCGAGGAAGACCTCGGCGATCTGACGCTGTATGAGTTGCTGGCGGCGAATCGCCGGGGCGCTGATGTCGCGCCGGAGGTGGTCGAAGCCTACCGCAAAGTGGTCGCGGTTCTTCCGCGTTTCCAGGTAGAAGCCGAGCGCGATCTGAACTACAAAGTTTGCTATCCCCGCGCGCGCTTCGATCGGCAGTCGATCACGTGGGATCTGAACTACTTCAAATATTACTTCCTGCGCCTGTCGGGAACACCGTTCAACGAGCAGCGGCTGGAGAACGACTTCCGCCGGCTGACTGCATTTTTGCTGAAAGCCGACAGCGAATATTTCCTCTATCGCGATTTTCAATCGCGCAACATCATGCTGCGCAGCGGCGAGCCCTACTTCCTCGATTACCAGGGCGGCCGCCGCGGGGCATTGCAGTACGACATCGCTTCCGTGCTCTTCGACGCCAAGGCCGATCTGCCGCCGGAACTTCGCCAGCACCTGCTCGACGCGTACCTGCAGGAGCTAGGCAAGTTCGTCGCCCTCGACCGTGATGAGTTCCTGCGTTACTACTATGCCTTCGTCTACGTGCGCATCATGCAGGCGCTGGGCGCGTATGGATTTCGCGGGCTCTACGAACGCAAGACGCACTTCCTGCAAAGCGTGCCTTACGCGCTGGCGAACGTGCAGTGGCTACTGAACAACGTCGAGCTGCCGATCAAGCTGCCCGAACTGATGAAGGCACTGCGCTGGATGGTGTCGTCCGACACGTTGCAAAGCGTGAAAGAGCCGGAGCGGCTTACGGTGCGCGTGTCGAGTTTTTCTTTCCATCGCGGCGTGCCCCAGGACAACAGCGGCCACGGCGGCGGATTTGTCTTCGATGCGCGCGGGCTGCCGAACCCAGGCCGCGAAGAGCGCTTCAAGACTCTGACGGGCCGCGATGCCCCGGTTATCGAATACCTCGATGGATACGACAGCGTGCATCAGTACCTGGCGCATGCGGTCGCGCTGGTGGATGGCAGCCTCGACAATTACCAGCAACGCGGGTTCAAGCATCTCAGCGTAGCGTTCGGATGCACCGGCGGCCAGCATCGGTCGGTCTATCTTGCCGAGGCGCTGGCCAAGCACCTGTGCGAGCGAGAGGGCATCGACGTGGTCTTACGGCATCGGGAACTGGAGAACCTCTCCTGATGCGCGCGATGGTTCTGGCAGCGGGACTGGGAACGCGGCTGCGGCCGCTCACCGACGACCGTCCCAAGGCGCTGGTCGAGATCAACGGGCGCTCGCTGCTGGAGATCACGCTGGCACGCCTGCGCGGCTTCGGCATCAGCGAAGTCATCGTCAATGCGCATCACTTCGCAGATCAGATCGCAGATTACCTGCGCGCGCGGGAGAACTTCGGCATGCGGATCGAGATTTCGCGCGAGGAGGTGCTGCTGGATACCGGCGGCGGACTGAGACAGGCCGCGCACTTCTTCCTCGAGGGAAGCAGCGACGAGCCCTTCCTGGTTCACAATGTCGACGTGCTCAGTTCGATCGATCTGCGGCAGATGGTCGAGCGTCATCGCGAGCGGCAGGCGCTGGCGACGCTGGCGGTGCAACATCGCGAGACGTCGCGGTCGCTGCTCTTTGACGATGAGCTGCAACTTGTTGGGCGGCACACACGCGGCGCCGATCCCGAGATGTTCCGCCCGGCTTCAAACGCGCGGGCAGCGGCATTCTGCGGCATTCATGTGATCTCGCCTCGCATTTTCTCTCTCATGAGTGAAGAAGGCGTGTTCCCGATTGTTCCGGTGTACTTGCGGCTGGCTGGGCAAGGCGAGCGCGTTGTTGGATTTTCCGCGGATGAATACTACTGGCGCGACTTGGGCACTCGCGAAAGCCTGGAGCAGGCTGGGCGCGATCTGGCGGCAGCCGACGTGTCAGATTAGGTTGCGAGCGCGCACGGCCGCGGGCAAGTCGACAGTACCCTGCTACCTCTTCAAGGGCTATTGGTGATGCGGCTGAACTGGACGGGTCGTCGGACTGAAGTCCGCCTCGCCGTAATCAAAGACAGACAGCTTATCGGCACGGCTGAAGCCGTGCCCTGTTACAAAGCAGCCTACGCCGACTTTTTCAGCAGCTTGTGGAAGTCGTGCCCTGAGACAAGGCTCGTCTGGTCGGTTTCTTCAGGAGCCTGTGAAGTCGTGCCTGATACAGGCCTTGCTCTTCGGGCTTCTTCCGCAACCTGTGAAGCTGTGCCCTGATACAAGTCATTCTCCGCCGAGGTTCTTCGGCGGCATGTGTCCGTCGTGCCCTGGTACAAGTTGCGCTTACCGAGTTGCAGTCTGCGAACACAATATCGCGCGAAAAAAGAAAGAGGGCAACATTGCGTTGCCCTCTCTTTACAGCAGTTGGTGACGCGTGAATTACGGCTCGGGAACGGTCTCGAAGTTGACGTTCTGCACCTGCACGCCGCTGACTGCGACGCGACCATCGGTCCAGGTCACGAAAGCGTTCTGGCCCTGAGCGGTAGCGTAGTCGTAGTCACCTGCATAGCAGGGCTGGACGCCGCTATCGTTCTGTGTGGGCTGCGGGATCAGAACATCGCTGATCTGGATGTTGGAGCCCCAGGTCTGTCCGTTGTCGGATGACTGGACGCCGTAACGCGTGTAGCTGCATCCGGGATCGGTAGCGATGCTGCAGGAGGTGGTCGCCTGGCGGCGATCGTACCAGGAGACCGTCACCTTGCCACCCGGAGTGATGCCGGCAGCGTTGTAGTTGACGGAGAGTGAAGGCATCCACTGCGTCTTGTACTGGGCGTCCGGATCGTCGTTCAGCTTGACCGGAGCAGACCAGGTCTGGCCGTTGTCGGCCGAGCGGACGTAGAAGATGTCGCCGTGATCCTGACCGGTACCGGCACCGGCGTAGACGTAGTGCACAACGCCGTTCGGACCGACGCCCGGTTCGCCCCAGCCCATGTGGCGCCAGATCGGGTAGACATCGGCGAAGTAGCTGTTGGAAGCGCAGACGCCATCACCAACCGCGTTAAACGCGGCGCCCATGCTGTAAGAGTTCCAAGTCACACCGCCGTCGGTGGAACGGAACATCATGTTCTGGCGGGTACCAAGTCCACCACCGTTTTCGTTCATGCTGGCAACGAAGACGGTGCTGGTGTAGCCGGCGGTCGGCGGCGGTGCGCCCACCGGCGAGCCGGTGACCTGCACGTCGCGGAAGAAGGTGTTGGTGTTGGAGATGGTGACGGGCGTCCAGCTGGTGCCGTCATCGGAGTAAACCAGCTGCAGAGCGCCGCTGCCAACGTTGAAGTTGTTGAACGAGATATACATGCGGCCGTACTTGCGGCTGAAGGGATTGTTGTCGACCCACAGGGACTCACGGTCATCAGACGAGTTGCTGTGCGCGCAGGCGCCCACCGTCCAGGTGATGCCGTCCGGCGAGGTCCACATGCCGATACCCTGACCACCGCAACCGCTGGCCAGATCGCCGGCAAACCACTTGTTCAACTTGGAGTTGAATACCACGATCGGATCACCGTAGTTGGTGCCGTGACCGCTGGCAAACGGAGCCGGAATAATCTGGGTGAAGGTCGCTCCGCCGTCGGTCGAATAGGACGTGCCGGAGTAGTTGTTGCCGTTGTGGTCGTTGTAGTTCACAACAATGGTGTTGTCACCGGGACGGGTGCTCTTGTACACCATGCTTTCACTCTTGGTGCAGCTGCTGCCCGAAGTACAGGTACGATTGCTGACCAGAACGTTGGGAGCGAGCGGTGCGTCCTCGGTCAATGCGTCGCCCTCGACACCTGCATCCGGACGCGGGATGATACCGCATTCCATCAGGGCAAGGCCGGCCCGCATATTCTCCTGCTGCAGCAAATGAAGGGATGCCACCTGCGAGCAGTCAATACCACTGGTTGTCATCTGGGCCTGCGCCACCGTAGGTCCAGCAATACATGCACCCAGCATCAGGGCTGGGAGCGCCATGTAACAGGACTTCAAGATCGTCGTCCTCATTTTTCTCCTCTCTCCGCGCCAGACTTTCCTTGGCCCGAAGCTTCAGGCGTAGTGGAAGTGGTTGCCGGATTTTTCGAAGCGAAATACTCCTCGTCCATCCAGACACCAGTTTTGCTTTTCAGGGCGTTCAGCTCTTCGCGCAATTGCTCCGCTTGAAGCTGCTTTTCGATTTGCGATGAGACCTGATCCAGCGGTACTCGACCTCGGTTAACAAGTTGAATGAAGACAAATTCGTCAGGATTGTCGCTCAACTGCGTCCACTCCCCTTCCTTCAAACCGAAGGCGGCCTTGTCCATGGTTGGCGGCAGCGCTCCCCGCTGGAAGGAAAGCGGATCGGGGTCGGCAACAACGTCGGTGCGGCCATGCGGAATCGCATTAATGGTCGCAATCACATCTTTTTTGGAGGCAATCGCAGCTTTGACGGCTTCGGCCATGGTTTTGGCTTGCTCGCGGGTCAAACCCTCGCCGTTCTGCGGACGAGGGCTGGCGAAGATGAATACTCGCCGAATCTTCACCGTGTCGTAGTCGTCGAGGTGCGAGTCGTAGTAGGCCTTAATCTGCTGGGCGGAGGGCTTGGCCTCTTTGGTCAGCCGGGCAAACTCCGCGTTCGACAGAATCTGCATGCGGTCGATGAGCAACTGGCGCACGATGTCGGGCGAAGTGTCCAGATGGCTGGCCACCGCCTGCTGCTCGAGCATCAGCATTGACGAGTAGTTCTCGCCCAGCTTCTTGCGGCTCAGATCGGCAGGTCCCTGCTGCGCTTCCAGATCGGCAAGATACTGCTCGAATGCCGACTTCGTAACCTGGAGATCGCCCACCTTGAGAATGACTTTGTCTTTCGTGGCCGGAGTAGTAGTGGTGGAAGCTGTGGCCGGCTCTCCCGGCTTGCCGGAATCCGATCCCGGCGTAGCTTGCGCCTGACCAACTGTGGAGAGAAAAACACCCGCGAGAGCGGTGCAACAGAGAAGCCTATGGCCCTTTACGGAGAAAGCGGAGTTACCGAACAAGCAATGACCTTTCGCCCCAAGGTGAATGGAAAACGGAACGCCCCGACCGACCGGGTGCACACACGATCCCAACCTGGATTTATTCAAACTGAATGTAAGGTTTGCAGCTTCGAACCCAGAGACGGCGATTGAAACGCTCTGGCTGTCGACCGCCCAGAAACTACATGCGATAGTAGCCGAGTCTCTGGCTTCGAGCAACTTGAATCTGCTGTTTACATTGCAAAAACTTGGCCACAACTCATGCCGGCACCACCGATCTAAATGTTCGTTTCCGGACGGTTCCTTAGTACCTAAAGGCACGCCCTGGGGAGAGCCGGTTGGAAAGCCAGACGAGGGCTCGGGCCCGTGATTTCAAACGACTATGAATTTCGCGGAATCGGGCGACGAAATTGTCTTAGCAACACGTAAGCAGCCGAATCCAGAGCAACACGCCCAAGCTGCTGCTCATCTACCCGGACGTTAGCTATATTCCTGCGTCCGAGGGTGCCATGTCGTACTCGCGTTTCTCTGCTGTGTCTTTTGTGACTGTTGGGTTTCTTCTTCTATTGACCGCTTGTGGAGGAGGAAGTTCCAACGGCGGCGGCAACAACTCTGGAGGATCTGGAGGATCTGGCGGCACCACCGTCTCGATAGCCATTTCTCCCACCAGCGCTACGGTTTCTGCCGGCGGAACTCAGCAGTTCCAAGCCACGGTGAGCGGCTCCAGCAATACCAGCGTCACCTGGGAAGTTAACAATGTAGCGGGCGGCACGAGCCAGACCGGCACCGTCTCCAGCTCCGGGCTGTATACGGCCCCGACCACCGACGTCTCCTTACAGATCACGGTGACCGCCGTAGCCAATGCTGATACGAGCAAGACAGCCAACGCCGCCGTCACTGTAAATCCCGTAGGGCCTCCGCCAGTGCTCACCATAACCATCGCGCCGACTACGGCGACGGTGGGAGCCGGCACCACGCAGCAGTTCACGCCTACCGTCACCGGCAGCGATAATACGGCAGTAACCTGGTCGGTGGACGGCATTGCGGGCGGCAACACGACGGTCGGTACGGTCGACAGCAACGGGCTGTACACGGCTCCAGCGACGGCAGCGGGACACACCGTGACTGCGACCAGTGTCGCCGACACGACCAAGAGCGCCAGCGCAGCAGTAAGCGTCATCTCCATGGCAATTACGCCGACGACCACCTCGCTGACTCCTAACGGTACGCGGCAGTTCAGCGCATCTGTCCAGGGCAGTAACAACGACGGCGTCGCCTGGCTGGTCGATGGCATCGCCGGCGGTAACAACTCCGTTGGCACCATCAGCAGCAACGGCCTCTACGTCGCGCCCGGCAACACGGGATCGCACACCGTAACGGCATCGGCCGATGTCTTGCCGGCTTACGGTGTAAACGCTGCGGCCAACGTGGTGAACGCGCCGCAGGGTACGGTATCGATCGTCACTTACCACAATGACGATGTTCGCGACGGCGTCAACGAAAACGAATCGACGCTGAACGCTACGAACGTCAATCCCCAACAGTTCGGCAAGCTCGCTGACCTGCAAGTGGATGGTCAGATTTACGCACAGCCGCTGTATCTGCCGAACCTGACGATCGCCGGAGTGCAGCACAACGTGGTCTTCGTCGCCACGGAAAACGACAGCGTCTACGCCTTCGACGCCGACGGCCTTTCGGACTCGGCATTGTGGAAGCAACACCTGGGCACGGCCATCTCCAACAACGACAACGAAGGCATCAAGCCGCTGCTGGGCATCACCTCGACCCCGGTCATCGATACGTCGACGGGAACGATGTACGTGGTGACTGACGGCACGGAGAACGGGCACAAAGTCTTCCGGCTGCACGCGCTGAACGTGGCGACCGGCGCCGAGAGATTTGGCGGCCCGGTGGTGGTGACAGGCACGGTGCCTGGCACGGGCTGGGACAGCCAGAACGGGCATATCACGCTGGAGAGCAGCTGCTATCAGCGTAACGGCCTGGCGCTTGATCCGGCCACCAATGCCCTTTACATCAGCTTCGGACACTGCAGTCACGGCTGGGTGCTGGCCTACGACAAGGCGACACTGCAGCAGACAGCTATCCTCAACGTCACCGCCGACGGCGCGGGTGGCGGACTGTGGGGCGGCACGCCCGCCATCGACGATAGCAACGGTGACGTGTATCTCATCACCGGCGTCGACATCGGCGATCCCGCACCTGACTACAACGACTCGGCCATGCGGCTGAAGGCAACCGACCTTTCTGTGCTCGACTACTTCAAACCGTCGAACGAGGGTTACCTGCGGCAGAACGATGCCGACTTCGGCAGCGGCTCGCCCATCGTCATGCCCAACAACCCCTCGCAGTACCCGCATGAGCTGATCGGCGGCGGCAAGGACGGGCGCATCTTCGTCATGAATCGCGACAACATGGGCGGCTATCAGACCACCGACCACGTGATCCAGGAAGTGCAGACGGGGACACAGCAGTTCGACAACATCTTCGCTACCCCGACGTACTGGAACGGCACGCTTTACATACACTGTGCCCAGGACGTGGTGCGCGCTTTCAACTGGGACTCCAACACGGGGCTGCTGTCGACGACTACGATCTCCAAAGGTAATGACGTCTACGGCGGGCACGGAGCGATCTCATCGCTGTCGTCGAACGGAACCTCGGATGGCATCCTGTGGGAGATTGAGTCGACCAACGCGCAGAACGGCGCGGCGGCGATTCTGCATGCTTATGACGCAACTAACCTACGCAACGAACTCTACACGAGCTCGTCGGCAGGAAGCCGCGACAAGGCGGGGGCGGCAATCAAATTCAGCGTGCCCACCGTGGCCGATGGACATGTCTACGTAGGAACGCAGACCGAGTTGGACATCTACGGTCTGCTGCAGCAGTAAGAAAGAGAGCAAACAAACGAGGTGATATCACTCAGCGGGCCTTCGGGCCCGCTTTTTTATGCTCTGTAACGGGGGTGTGGCACGATTTTGATGTCGCCGGAGGAGGACGGCTCGTCGGACTGAAGTCCGCCTCGCCGGGATCGAAAACAAACAGCGTATCGGCACGACTGAAGTCGTGCCCTGTTACAAAGCACGCTTCACCGGAGTTTTTCCGCAGCCTGACTGCCAACCGCCAACTGCCAACTGCCTCTCAGCGTCGCTTGTTTTTCTTCGTTGCCGGTTTCTTGTTCACCGCCGACTTCGTCTTCTGGGTTCCGGCGGGATCCGGTATGCCTTCGAGTTCTTCAAAGGTCAGTACGGTGAGGACGACGCCATCGATGCGGTTATCGGAGGTGCGATAAGGGGTCAGGCGCAGGTCGCACCAGTTCCCTTCCTCATCCTTCACCCGATGCTGGGTGGTGCGAACGTCGGAGATGACATCGAGCAGCAGCCGCTCCAGGTCGGCCACATCCACTTTCAGCCGCAGCCGCGTGATCGGCCGGCCAACATCGGTGGAGGCAAGCCCGAGCACCCTGGTCGCCTGCGGGGTAAAGCGGCGCACGCTGAGATCGGGGCCAACCATCACCATGGGCAGGTTCACGCTGTTGAGCAGGTTGGTGATGTCGTTGTTCAGTTGCGACAGCAACTCATTGCGGTGCTGCATCTCTTCATTGACGGTGTGCAGCTCTTCGTTGGCCGACTCCAGCTCTTCCTTCGAGGTCTGCAATTCTTCGTTGGTGCTTTGCAGCTCCTCGTTTCCTGACTGAATCTCTTCGTTCGCCGATTGCAGCTCTTCGTTGGTCGACTCCAGGCCTTCGATAATGGACTGCAAATACTCCTTGGTGGCCGCGAGCTCCTGTTTGAGCTGGGCAATCTGCTTGTCCTTCAGGGTTCGCTCGTCGTCGCTCAATGGAGCGAGGATGGCGTCGTCCGGGCTCGCGACAGCGTTGCCATCCGCGGGCTCAAAGGAGATCAGGAAGCTGATCTTGTCCTGGATCGGAGTCCTGAATGGCGTGACTCGTACGTTAACCAGACAGGAGCTGCCGTTGTTCTCTACATGAACTTTGTTGCGCGTGGCTTCGATACCGCTCTTGCGTGCTTCCTCGATCGCGTTTTGCAATTCGAAGAGCAGACCGGGCCGCGCCATCTTCAGCAGGTTCAGGCTCACCTTTCCGGGAGGCAATTCCAGGAACGGGCCGGTACGTCCCTTCGTCTGCACGATTTCCAGTTGTTCGTTCACCACCACGGAGGGAGGAGCGTAGCGAGCCAGAAGCAGCCGGTCTGCCTCTCTTTGGAGATCAACCGGAACACGTTGCGGATCGGTCGCCTTCTGCGCCATTGCGGGCGGATAATTATCGCGATGCGGTTCAGCCATATGTACGGAAAATCCAAAGGTAACAGGAGTGGGAACAGATTTCTTGCGATAAATCTTTTGTTTCTTGTCGGCCATGTCGAACAACTCCGGTCCCGACCCGAGCAGTCCCTCGGTATTCCCAATCATCAGGAAACCGCCAGGGTTCAGGGCGTAATGAAAAACCGGGATCACCCGACGCTGCAGCGTCTGGCTTAGATAGATCATGACATTACGGCAGCTCACCAGGTCAACCCGCGAAAAGGGCGGGTCGCTGAAAACGTTCTGGTTCGAAAAAATGCAAAGGTCTCGTATGGTCTTGCTGATCTGGTAGCCGCTGTCGACGCGGTGAAAGAACCGCCGCAAGCGAATCGGCGACACGTCCGCCTCGATGGTCTCTCTGTATAAACCGGCACGGGCGCGTTGAATGGCGTTCTCGCTGAGGTCGGTACCGAAGATCTGGATAGGAATTTCCGTGCGCTCCTCGCCCAGAAATTCCATCAGCGAAATAGCGTGCGAATAGGTTTCCTCTCCGGTCGAGCATCCTGGAACCCAGATGCGAATCGGCGACGTGGTAGATTCGCGCGCCTTGAGCAGTTCGACGTACACCACCTTCTTCAGCGCATCGAAAGCTTCCGGATCGCGGAAGAAGCTGGTCACGTTAATCAGCAGGTCCTGGTAGAGCGCGTCGATTTCGTTATGTTCGCGCTGCAGCAGGGCCACGTAGTCGGCGAGCTGCTCGATTTTGTGCAACGCCATCCGACGCGCGACGCGCCGCCCGATGGTCGGGGATTTGTATTCCGAGAAGTCGACTCGAGTGGCCCGGCGCAACAAACCGAAGATCTGCGCCATCTGCCCTTCCTTGGTCTCGGCAATCTCCGGTATCAACTCGATGAAATCGCCGGAGACGTATGGATGGCGGGCAATGCGGGTCAACTCGCGGGCAATGCCCTCCGGCGGCAGGACGAAGTCAACCAATCCCGACCCGATCGCACTCGCCGGCATGCCGTCGTATTTCGCCGAAGAATCCTGGGCGAAGGTGATGCCGCCCTCGCCCTTGATGGCGGCGATACCCATGGTCCCGTCGGAAGCGGTGCCCGAGAGAATCACGCCAATCGCATTCTTTCCTACCGACGCCGCCAGCGATCGGAGAAAGATGTCGATGGTCAGGTGGACGGACCGTGGTTGCTGGCGATCGGTGATATAGAGCGCCCCGTTGGAGATCGTCATGTCGCAGTTGCGCGGGATGACGTAAACGTTGTCGGGGGCAATCTGCATGGCGTTCTCGGAGTCATGAACCGGCATCCGAGTGGCGCGCGCCAGAATTTCACAGAATGCGCTTTCGCGGGAGGGATCAAGATGGGGCAGGAAGACGTAGGCCATTCCGAGATTGACAGGCAGGGTTTTCAGCAGTATCTGGCAAGCTTCCAAACCTCCCGCGGAAGCTCCGATGCCGACGATAGGAAATGTGGCAGGGGCTGACGAAGTGGATTTCGACTTCCCTCCGCTTTTGGACAATTTAGATGTCGAATCGTTCACGCTCACTGCCCCCCCCCCCCGGCGAGCCGGAGTGGTGCAATGCCGAAGCCCACAAGGTGAGTAATCAGCTCAGCATCGTCAGGACAAAACAATTTTAAACGGCTTTCGATTTGACTGTCATGGTGCGCGACAGGGCCTCGCATTCCTGATACATATTGCTGACGACGACACGAATATCTTCCAGCAAAATGCGATTAGCCTGACGCAAACTGGAAGCGTACTTGATGTTCGCGCGAACCACTTTCATCTGATCGTCGTCAATCTTCGTGAGAACGAGGCTGCCATCCTTTGGCCGTTGCGACCATTGCATCTCCAGCCACTGATCGAGCTCCTGCCGGGTGGCGTGCACGATGCCTTTTACCTTTTCGTTGGGGCGACGGACGGGTAGCCCAAATTGCAACTCCCAGCGCTGCACCGTACGGACGCCCTTGCCAAGGTAGTTGGCAATCTCTTTCCACGATGTCAGGAGCTCCGGTTGCACCGAAGTAAGCGGAGCCATAGTTTCTCTCCCCAAAAACACTGTCTTTATGGTAGATGCTGGAAGGATGCCCTGCAAGTTGTATTACCCGATGGTCACTGACTAGTTCCTCCTTCCCACGCTGTTAACAGCAGGATTTAGCAATCCCGAGACGCAGCATTCCCATCCAACAGCCCGGAGGCCGACCGAGTGGCAAACCGCGATCTGGTGGTAATTGGTGCTTCGGCCGGCGGAATCGAAGCCCTGCAACAGCTGTGCGCAGCCCTTCCCGCCGACTTGAACGCCGCTGTGCTGGTTGTCATGCATACCTCGAACCATGCCGGCGGACTGCTGGCAAAGGTGCTGGGACGCTCCAGCACGCTTCCGGTAAGTCATCCACAAAACGGGGAGGCGATCCAGCAGGGGTACATTTATGTCGCTCCGGCTGACCTGCACATGGTCGTGGAGCCGGGGAAAATCAGGACCTTTCGTGGGCCTCGCGAAAACCGGCATCGCCCCGCCATCGATCCGACCTTCCGTTCGGCGGCCGTTGCCTATGGCAGACGGGTGATCGGGGTCGTTTTGACCGGCATGCTCGACGATGGCACGGCGGGGTTGATGGTCATCCACTCCCATGACGGTGCCGCGGTCATTCAGGACCCCAAGACGGCCATGTTCCCTTCCATGCCGCAGAGCGCGCTGGAACGCGTGCCCAATGCCCACGTCGCCGAACTGAGTGAAATTCCTGACCTCCTGGTCAAGCTGGTTTCCGAGGAACTCAAAGGGCCTGTGCAGCCGACGGCCTGGCAAGAGAAGGCGGACGTGGTAACCGACCGCGAGGTCCGGATTGCGGAGTTGGATATGTCTGAAGTTGAGAACGAAATGCGCAATGGCACCCCATCGCAGTTCGGCTGCCCGGAGTGCGGAGGCGTCCTGTGGGAGATTGACCAGAACGGATTGCTGCGCTACCGCTGCCGTGTGGGACACGCCTACACAGCTCGGGTTCTGCGCGCCGAGCAGAGGCAGGCGGTGGAGACGGCACTGTGGTCGGCCCTGCGAGCGCTGGAAGAGAATGCCTCGCTGTACAAGAGGATGGCGCAGCGCTCGCGCAAAAGCCGGCTGGAGCAAACCGCCCAGATTTTCGAAGATCGCGCGGTCAACGCCGAGGCTAACTCCGAAACGCTGAGAAATTTCCTCGTCCAGGTGAGTTCTAAGGAGATGGAAGTGGACGAAGCCGCTGAAGCGATTTAGCGGCTAGGAAGCTTTTTTCGAATCCTGCTCCGTACCGGCATTGCTCGGATCGCCGGTTAACATCGGCCGCCGCGGACGAAGCTCCGCATCCGGCAGCAGCTTCTCGATGAGATCGAAGAGCGCACCTGGATTACTGGCGCCCTTAATGACGACTTCATCGACGACATCACAGGCGGTTTTGGGCAGCCTGGTATCGCCGGTCAGCATGATAATCGGCATCCGCGGACGCATCACCCGAAGGTCGCGGGCAACCTCCTCGCCCGTCTCTCCATTGGCCAGGTGATAGTCAACAATCACAAGATCGACACAGTCTTCGGAGATCACGTGCAAGGCCGACTGGTGATCAGTGGCCGTTACCACCGAGCAGCCAAACTGTTCGAGCATCATGGCCCGAATTTGAAGATTCGAGGGTTGATCGTCGACGCAAAGAATTGTGGGCTTGCTCGACATTGCGAACCTCACAGTCGTATTGCGTATGGTACGGCTGGTTACATCCCAGTTTCCAGCCGCATTCTTATTTGTTGGATGCAGATTGTAGCAATTCGGTCGTTGTTCCGGACAGGTCAAAACATGCCAGCGTGACAGTGGCCAGCCTTCTTGGGCTTCTTGTCGCCTTCGCAATCCTGTAGCTGAATGACCGCTTGAATAGCGGAGATTCGGGTAGAGACGAGCGCGCGACTACTGACAAGCTATGCAGACTTCATGGCCAGCTTCCGCGCTGGATCGGTGACCGCGTCGATCTTCTGCGCATAAGTCGAGCGCCGGCTGATGTCATTGTCGGTTATGAGATGAACGTCGAGCAGTCCTTCCGAGCGGAAGCCTGTGCGCAGGAAATTCATCTCCGCCAGGCAGCGGCTCCAGCCTTCCAGCCACAACATCAGTTCGCGGCGCTGGTCTTCCGTCCCCTCAAAATGCAGCAGGATATCGATATCGCTGCCCGGGCCGGCGGTCGCGTTCTTGGTGCTGCCGATGAGGTAGAAGCCCTTGATGCCGAACTGCCGCGGATCGAGCTGCGCGGCAATGCGCTGCGCCATCCGGTAGCGCCAGCGCCAGTGTTCGTCGCCCGAGCGGCCAAGGCTGGCGATACCAGACTCTACCTGCGCGGCTTCGCGCAACGGCGGCGCCAGAAATGCTACCGCCTGGTCGAGTTCGGCGTTCATCAGCACACGCAGGATCTGTCCGTTGGTCTCGCGCGGCACATCGATGACGCGGAGCGTGTCGGACAGATGCGCGAAATCCGGCAGCAGCTCTTCCAGCACGCTGCGCGAACCCTTCAGGAACTCTTCGCGGAAGCCGCTGCCATCGTCGGGATACAGCGGCAGGTAACGAATCGACGCTTCGACCAGGTCCTGGAAGAAGTGCGTGCCGAACGACAGGTCGGGCAGGTAGTTGCCCTTCTGGCGCGCGACCTCGATCAGCATGGCGGTGTTGTTGATGTCGGAGTAGGTGACGGGCACGCCCAGCTTGATGTCGCCGCGGCTGCCCCAGCGTCCGGGGCCGATGAGGATGAACTGCCGCTTGGGCAGCAGCTTGTTCAGCCGGCCGACGGCGCGTCCGATGTCGCGCATGGTCTTCTCGTCGGCGAGGTGGCTGTAACCTTCGAGGTCGACATAGACGACGTGCGTGATCTCCGGCACCTTGCCATTGGAGACGAAGCGATTCGCCGAGAAGACGATGCGCTCAGGCGCAAGGTCAGTGGGAATCGCGATCGGCGTTGCGTCCTCGCTGTAGCTTTGAGGACGGCATTGCAGCAGGTAGAAATCGTTGCCGTCGAAAGCGAACTCGATGTCGACGGGTTCGCCCAATCTCGCTTGCAAGAGTGTCAGCAACTCGCGGACGTAAGCGACAAACGGCGTCTTGCGGATCAGCCCCTCGAAGGTGAAGACGACGGTCTGCTTCTCGAGATCGGGCATCAGGCCGACAGGCTGTTCGATGCGATCGTTGTTCACGAACGAAACGATGTTCCGCATCTGCGGATAGCGAGCTCCGCAGTAACGCAGCAACTCGGCGGCATCCACGGTATCGAAGGAGTTGGTCTCCAGGTTGATGACGTCGACGCGGCGCGGCGAGTAGCGCAACACTTCTTCGACTGTGACATTGGCGCGCAGACTCGGCTGGCCTGGCGCGATGAGCACCGGATAATCATCGCCCAGGCGATCGACAGCGCGCGTGCCCAGCCCGGGAACCAGGCGGATAAGGCCATCGCTGCGATTGATGCGCGCCGACCAGCGAAACTCGTTGTTGCTGAAGGCCACGCCCGAGCACGCCGGGAAAAAGTATTTGCCGATCTTCTGCCCGACAACTTCCTGGATGAGGATGCCCATCTCCTCGTGAACGTCGAGCAGTCCGCGCTCAGCGCGATACTCGGTCGGATCGGGGCCAAAGATCGACGCGTACACCTCCGCGATGGCGTCCATCAGCGCGGCCATGCGCTCTTCCTTCGTGCCCTGGTTGCCGAGAAACAGGCTCTTGTACTTGCCCGAAAACGCCGCACCGGCGCGGTCTTCCAGCAGGCTCGATGAGCGCACGATGATGGGCTTATCGCCAAGGTCGTCGAGCGCCAGCGACAATCCCTTCGCCAGCTCCGAGGGAAATGACGAACTCTTGAACAGCGCGACGAGATGCGGATACTCCTGCCGTACCTGGTCGATCTCCATGTATTTCCAGTTGAGGACATCTTCCAGCTCGTTGTAGTGAACGAAGTGCAGGATCCAGTCCGACGTGATGTACCACGTCTTCGGCACCTTGACCTGCCGCAGAACGCTGTCGACCGGCGCATGCTTGTCGACGATCTTCTTGGCCAGGAACAGTCCTGCGCTCTTGCCGCCAAGCTTGCCATGGCAGCGCGGCGGGAAGATGATCTTGCCCAGCAGGTCGTAGAAGTCTTTGACGTTGATGGCGTTCTTGCCAACGTTGATGAAGTCCAGACTCTCGGAGAAGAAGCGCCGGATGAGCGAGACCCGCAAGCCTTTCTGCGTCGATAGCGATAGCTCGCTCTCATCGATGTCGGTGTGGCGATAGCGTTCGATGGCTTCGATGATGTCGCCCAGTGGCGTGTCGAGTTGTTCGAGCGCGCGCACCAGGAAGCTCGACTTCTCTTCCTTGATCCACGAGGTGACGCAGGCAAGAATTTCGTTCTCGCTGAGATGTTCGCTGGCCAGGCGGAAAGCGTCGGTCGTCAGATCGGCGTGATGCGCAGCAGTCTCGCGGCGCAGCGGACGGTTCTCTTCCCCGACGACGTGCTGGTCTGTGATAGGTCCGACGCCCGAGCGCTGCAGCAGTTCCTTCGCCTCGGTGACGCCCTTCCAGCTGAGGTGGTTGACCAGCTTGCGCGAGATGCGTTGCAGCAGGACGGGATCGGTGTCGCGCAGGAACTCGAGGACGATGCGCCATTCGCCGCGCTGGCCATGTTTATCGCTGGCGGCCATCAGGCCATCGAAGGCCGACTTCAGGCGCCGCTGCATGATGTGGCCCGAGATGCGGTCGGCGACAGTTTCGATGAGCTTGCGCTCTTCCTTCAGGAACGGCCCTTCGTCGGAGCGCGGCATCTGGTCGCGGTATGAAACTTCGACCGTTCCGACCGGGACGCCCTGCACGACCAGGTTGGCACTCTGCGTCCAGCTGGTGGGCCGGAAGTTTGCCGACTCGATGACTTCGTTCTCGAAGAGGATGCGCGCCTGGCAATCGTGCGGATATTGCCAGCCGTGCGGCAGGATCTCAACGATGCCGCGGAAGATCAGGTCCAGCGGCAATTCCGGCCGGTTCAGCAGTTCGTCCACCCGATACAGACAGTTGAGTTCCTTGGCGCGCTCCTGCAACTCGCGCAAAATCGTCGCAACCTGCGTTTCATCTCGACTCATAGCTTTGTCCCGTTGCCTTCGGTGGAGCACGCCTTTATCGGTTGCTGAAAAAGCCGAATGCCGCGAGCTTTGTGTCAGGGCACGACTTCAGTCGTGCCGATGGCTCTGGTTCGGAGCGGGCTTCAGCCCCTGCACGCCGTGTGCAGCGGCTGAAGCCGTACTATGTTTACGCAGCTAACCGGCACGACCAAGGTCGTGCCCTGACACAAGGCGGTCTGCACCGATTTTTACAGCAGCCTGTTCAGGCATGCCCATTGCAAACTTTCTTGACTGCCACCCTTGCGAGGGCTTGAGCCCGACTAAGGATCTGCTGTTCGCGCGCAGTGGAACCAATGCAGGCCAAACCGCAGATCCTTTCGACTGCGCTCAGGATGACAATTCATAAAAACAACACAGTCAATGCACGCCTGAAGGCGTGCTCCACCCCAAAATCCTTCCGTCAACGTCAAGCCCGCGATGCTAACTTTGTGCCTCATTCGCCGTCACCACGCCGCGCGAACTGCGGCCATCTACCCGCACCGACACCGGAGCCGCGGGCCGCACATGCCGCACCAGTTCGCTTTCGCTGATCACCGGCTGCGCGTTCAGCCACTCCCAGCGAATCGGGAACGGCCCGTCGTGCCGCACCATGAAATACGAAGCATGAAAGCTCGAGAGGTTGTGGAAGAAATGCGAGCCCTGGCTCAGCTCCACGTTCATCTCCGGCAGCGTGGCCTCGACGATTGTCTTCGCACCGGAAATCTGGCTCCAGTCTACTGGAATGCCCAGCGACGGATGCGAGCTTCCCCAACGCCCAAAACCGATGAGCACGTATGCACGATGCTCGCTCGTGAGCTGGCGATTGATGGCTTCGAGTTCCTTCGCGATCTCCGGCGTTCGCATCGGCCCAAAGTTTTCCGGGCGGACGAAGACGATGTCGCGAATGCTGTCTTGAACGCCGTTGCCCATCACGCGGTCGGCGGCGACGATGGCATTCGGCGACGTCAGGTCTGCGGCTGAAACTTCCACCACGTCCGACGACACCGCCATCGGCCGAACTTGCAGGAAACCCACGCGCAAACTGGCTTCGCCGCCCGGCTGCTGCTCCATGGTCGCGGCGAACTCGATCTCTACCTTCGCCCCGAGCGCACTCTCGGACGCGGCGAGCAGCGCGCGAACAATGTTGTTCAGCGGAAGCTGTTCCAGCACCAGCAGCGGCGCGAAGTCAACGATGCGTCCCCCACGAGAGCCGGTACCGGGAATCACGCGATTGCGCGTCGGATCGAAGGTCGAGGCCACGAAGCGCAGCGTCTCATCGGCCTCGGCGTCTTTCAGACCGGCCTGCACCATGTACTCCACTTCGCTGACCGGATCGTACGCCGGCGGCTTGCCCATGTTCACCGCCCAGAATTGCGTCTGGGTGCCGCGAAACATTTCGTCGACCGAGCCGAACGGCGCCGGCTTGCGCGGATAGGCCGGCGAGTACGTCCACGAGATGCCACCATCAACAATGGTTTTGCCGAGGCCAAGCGCAAGATTCACTACGCCATCATCCGGCTGCGCCGGCGGCGTCGAATAAAAATTGTACGAACGCCCCACGCCCGAAACATCGGGATAGAAGCGATCGTCGTGCCGCCGTCCCACAACCTCCTGGATGATGACCGCCATCTTCTCTTCGGTGGGATCGCAACCGACGCTGCGAATGTAATCGCGCGCTTCGCGGAAGTATGTCGACGCGTAAACGAACTTGATCGCCTCTACCAGCTTCCGGAAGCGCGTGTCCGGATCAAGCTGGTTGTTCGGAATCATCTTGGTCGCGTAGACGCCGGCGAAGGGATGTTCGAGCGCATCCTCCAGCAGGCTCGACGAGCGGATGGCCAGCGGCGTCTTCACCTGGTCACTGAGCGCGCGCAGATCGCCCAGCAGTTCGGGTGGAAGCTCGGCCTGCTGAAAGGCGTTGCCGATGTGCGAGTCCAGCATCTCGTCGAAGGCGAGATCGGAAAGCTTGTTGAGTTGGAGAAATTCCTGAAAGCAGTTGGTGGCCATCACGGCCATGGTCGGCACGTTGACCTCGACACCGGAGTACAGCGCCGGGTCGAGAGCGTCATTGAGAAGGTCCTTGATGAAAGCGAGGCTGCTGGCTTTGCCGCCGAGCGCCCCGGTGCCGATTCTCGTGAAGGAAAAAGTGCCGTCCCAGAAGTTCCGGTCGAAGGCCGGAAGATCGGCAGAACGAGGCTTGATCTCGATCATGAGTGCCTCCGAACGCCTAACCTAAGGGATGAAGAAGCCGCCACAACCTATTGAAGCTGCGGCGGCTAAACAGTTATACCCAACCGCGCTCGTGGCACGCCTTGGCTACCCGGCCAATAGCGATAGCGTAAGCGGCGTCGCGCATATAAAGGTTCTCGCGACGCGCCAGCTCCGAGACCGCGCAGTAGGCCGTGGTCATCTTGACGTCCAGTTTGCCCAGGACCTCATCCTTCTCCCAGAAGTAATTCATGTTGCTCTGCACCTGCTCGAAGTAGCTGCAGGTGACGCCGCCGGCGTTGGCGAGGAAGTCGGGGATCAGCAGGATGCCGCGCTTGTGAATCTCGGCATCGGCATCGGGGGTCGTGGGACCGTTCGCACCCTCGGCGATCACCTTCACGGTCGAAGCAATCTTGCCAACGGTGTCGCCGGTAATCTGGTTCTCGATCGCCGCGGGAATCAGGATGTCGACCTTCTGCTCGATCCAGGCGTCGCCAGGGAGAAGCTCATAGCCGGCGGCGGTGGCCTTCGTCTTGTCGATGCCGCCGAAGCGGTCGGCCATGGCGCGCAACTGATCCAGATCGACGCCGCTCATCTTGCGATAGGTGTAGGTCGTCTGATCGCCCTGGTCCCAGCAGGCGACGGCAATCACCTTGCCGCCGAGACGTTGATAGAGCTCGATGGCATACTGCGCGACGTTGCCGAAGCCCTGCACGCTTGCGGTCGTTGTCTCGGGCTTGATGCCGAGCTCCTTCAGCGCCTCACGCAGGGTGAAGACCAGCCCGTAGCCGGTGGCTTCGGTGCGTCCCTGCGAGCCGCCCATGTCGACGGGCTTGCCGGTAATGAATCCGGGATAGCGGCCGCCGCGGATCAGTTCGAACTCGTCGAGCATCCACAGCATGTGCTGCCCATTGGTCATGACGTCGGGAGCGGGCACATCGGAAATTGGGCCAACGTTGCGAGAGACCTGGCGCACCCAACCGCGGCAGATCTGTTCCTGCTCGCGCTGGCTCAAGTTGTGCGGATCGCAGATCACGCCACCCTTGGCGCCGCCCAGAGGGATGTCGACGACGGCGCACTTCCACGTCATCCACATTGAGAGCGCGCGGACGGTGTCGACCGTCTCCTGCGGGTGGAAGCGGATGCCGCCCTTGCCCGGGCCACGCGCGTCGTTGTGCTGCACGCGGAAGCCGCGGAAGATTTTCACGCTGCCGTCATCCATGTGGCACGGGATGGCGAAGTGATACTCACGCAGCGGGTAGCGCAGCAGTTCGCGAGTGGCCGGGTCGAGATTCAGATATTCCGCGACCTTGTCGAACTGTGTCTGCGCGATTTGGAAGGAATTCAGAGCCTTACCCTTCTTCGCGGGCGCTGCTGTCTCTTTCACGGCGCTCACTTCAGGTGTAGCAGTTTCAGGCATAATGCTTCTCCGATCTCATATAAATGCGTAACCGTTTATCGTGCTCCTGGGCGTTTGGGGCATACAGTGACTGCCAACACACGAAGGTGTGACCGCGTACCCGCAACCTACCATGCTATCAAGAGGCGCAACTTGGAAGGGAAATTTCGGGCTAGGGCGGCGGCGGCTGGGTGGAGCATCGCTTCAGCGCTGCACTTGAGCAAATGGAACAGGCAGGCTTTAGCTGCTGAGGTCAACCAATGCATTGCCTCAGGCGCCAAGCGTGGGACAGGTAGAACGATCCTCGAATGCACACCTGAAGGTGTGCTCCACCCGAGCCGAACACTAGGCGATTTGCTACAACAGGGCGAAGACTGAAGGTGGACTACGCTCCCTGCCCCGTTTCGAACAGGGAGCACTTAGTTGGCTTACTCGTGGGTTTGCGGTTCGGTGCCGTTCAGGCGATAGACCATTGCGGTCTTGGTGCAGCCCAGCTGCAGCCAGTCCTGCACGTCGCGCTGTAAAGAGACGTAGAACTGCGCCGCCAGCTTCTTCTGCTTTTGGGCGACTTCGCCACGATTGCCGAACTTTGCCTGGAAGGCGAACTCCCCGACTAGCGACTTGTGCTCGCCGCGCGTGCGCCACAACGACACATCGCACTTCGCGACCAGGCCCTTGCCGAAGTCGAGTTGGCCAAGTGGCAGCAATACTTCTTCCACGATGCCGCCGTTCACCAGTTTGACCCGCTCCTCGCCGGGAGCTTTCAGTTCGGCCAGTGGCGGGAAGATCCTCATCAAGCTGGTCATTGATGTGGGATCGCCCTCATGAACCTGGCTGGCGCCGAATTGAGAGTTGTGCGAGTAGAGAATGCGATAGCCGCCGATTGCATCTTTCAGCGGCAGCACCTCAGCCTTGAACTTGATGCGATACTTCCCTGCGATCTTCGGCCGCACGTCGACCGACGTGGCCTTGACCTCTTCCGGATGGCGATACTTGAAGACAATTTCCGGATCGCCAACCGGAAAGCCGTCGAGGTACGCAATCCGGCGCCTCAGGATGAACGCATTCTTGTAGAGCTGAAAGTCCGGAGTATCGACGAAGACGATCTCGCGGACCTGCGGGCGCAGGCCGGCTTCTCGATCTTCGATAAAGCCGACGCCTTCTTTCTTCGCCGTCCGCTGCACCAGCTTGCCGAACTGTCGAAAGGCGTCGACCGATACGAAGCGGTCGGGCTTGAGGATGAGCTTCGCCTCGACGTAGGTGATCTGGTCGAACGGCACGCCGTCCGCGTAGAGCTCAGACGCGGCTTTGGGCGCAGGTGCTTTCGCCACTGCGCCCTTTTCGGATTTGTGTTTGAGCTTCTTGGCTTTCTTCTTCTCTTTGGTGTCTTTGGTTTTTTTGCTCAAAAGATGCCCCCACTAGCTTCTCTCAAACATCATCTTGTCGCCGCAGCGAAGTTCTATGTTCCGGCGATGCCCTTGTTCTGGAGTACGCGCACGACGACGCGGCGATTCTCCGCCTGGCCTTCGGCCGTCTTGTCGTTGCCAACCTGGCGGCTCTCGCCCATCGCGCCCGGTGCCAGCATGTTGGTCATCGGGATGTGACCTTGCTGCAGCAGGATGTTGCTTACGCTGTTGGCGCGATCTTCGCTGAGCTTCTGGTTCAAGGCCACGCTGCCGGTGGACGAGGCATAGCCCTTTACCTGGATCATGTAGCCCGTGATGGTCTTGCCTTTTTCGCAGAGCGCGGTCAACTGGGGAATGTACTTCGGATCGACCGAAGTCTGGCCGTTGGCGAAATAAACGGTGACTTCGTCCATGATGTAGTAGTCGTCCAGCTGGCCGAAGCGCGCGACCGCAGCGGCGATAGCGGCCTTGTTAGCGGCCACTTCTTTCTGCTGCTCGGTCAGTTGCGTCTGCTGTTGCTGCAAGGCCGCGTTCTGGGCCGCCAAGGCGGCGTTCTGCTGCTCCAGTTCCTGCTGGTTCTTCTGCGACTGCACCTGCGTCTCGTGCATGCCGGCCTGGATGGCCTGCGCCTGCTCCAAGTCGTCGCCCTTGAACAGGACCTTGTCAGCGACCAACTGGTTCTGCGCGTTGAGGCTTCCCTGTACCTGCACGGCAAGACCCGGCACCAGCGCCGCCATGCCCATATTCTTGCGGCGGGCTTTCAATACGCCCTGGATCTGTTGAACTTGCGTGGCGTCGGTCAAGACAACGACCATCTTGGGCTGGTCCGAAGTCTGCAGGATCATCTCGGCTCCGTTACGGGCCTTGATCAGCCCCTGGACCTTCATGGATTGCGCGAAGAGTACGGTGCCCGAAATCGCGAGAATTGCAACGATCAGCGCCGCCGACATCAATTTGTATTTGCGATTATTCATGGTTCGCATTTCCTTTTCTGCCTCGGCCTGGAGGATCGCGGTCGCCACATCGATCGGCGATGCAGGAAGCTCGTCCCGGCAGAAGCACTGCACGGTGGAATGGATTTGAGGCTCTTATTGTATGTACCGCTACTGACGGCGCCGCGATACTAGGAAAATTACTAGGAGAGGCAAATGGTTCCACAAGTGGGAACCAGGGTTGGCCCTCAGGAGGAGAAGCGGTCGATGAGCAACCCGTGGCGCAGACCGCGATCGGAGACCGAAAGCTTGTCCTTGCCGAGCTTCTCCATGACCGTTTTCACAATGCAGGCGCCGGCCAGAATCACGTCGGCGCGCTTGGGTTGCAGGCCAACGATTTTGCGGCGATCGTCCAGTGACTTGGCACAGAGCAGCGCGATCTGCCGCTCGACCTCGGCGCGCTCGATGGTCGATCCCTGGATGACATTTGGGTCATATTTTGCGAGATCGTGCTTCACCGCCGCCATGTTGGTGATAGCTCCGCCCATGCCGACCAGCGCGTCCGGCGAGGGCCGGTTGTCGAGACGGCTGAGGTCGGCGCCAATTGCCTGTAAAGCAGCCTGAAGCTTCTCGGCGGGAACGATTCCCGACAGCCCGTACTTCTCCGTATAACGGACCGCGCCAACGTTCACGCTGAAGCGCTCCTGTACGGTATCGCCGTGGCCGAAGGTGAACTGCGAGCTGCCGCCGCCGGTATCGAAGATGGCCAGCGCGCCCTGCGCCAGTCCCAGACCTGACTTGACCGCGATGTATGCGAGCCTTCCCTCTTCATCGCCCGAAATAATTTCGATCTTCAACCCACAGTGCTGTTCGACCGCATCGATAAACTGCTGGCTGTTGCGCGCCGTGCGCATGCCCATGGTGCCCACGGCTGCGATGGCCGCAACATTGTTCTTGCGGGCCTCGTCGGCCATGGCCGCGATCGCCGTCACCGTGCGCTCCATCGCGTCGCCGTTGATCTGGCCGGTCTCCTGTAGACCTTCACCCAGCCGCGTAATCTCGGCGCGGTCGACGATAGTCTGCCAGCTTCCATCGTCGCGACGTTCGCTGATGTTGAACTTCACCGAGTTGGTGCCTATGTCGATGACCGCGTACTTTGGCATGTTCGCTCCTCAGCCCCCGATCCCGACCAGCCGCTTCAGGCCCTTGGGATAGCTGATGTTCTCGTAGCGATCGAGCCCCAACTTGCGGACGGTCGCAATGACCTGCGCCGGGTCTTCCAGCTCCATCGCGATGGTCGTGATCTCCTTGCCATCGGCGGTAACGTCGGCCACCTCGGCCATGCAGCCTTCGACGGTGTAGCGTGTGCGCGTCTTGTGTACGTTCACTACGCGAACACCTGCCGGCTTCATCAACTCGTCGATTACCTGCTGCTCCGTGTATTCCGAACGCGCGAGCTTCGGCGCGGCAATGCCCAGAATCTCGAAGACGGTCTTCACGTTGTCGGCCGGAAGAGGAAAGCCATGCTTCATCACCGGCTTCCACTGCTCCAGGCCGTCGGCGTTGGCGCGCTGAAATTTTTTGATGTCCATCAGCCCGTCACGAACCTTCACGTTCTCCGACGTTGCGGGGGAAAGGAAGTAAGTCTCGTCGCTGTCCTTCGGCTGGTCGGCCTTGTACGACGCGAAAGGATTGTTGGCGCCGTCGAAGTTGTTGCCGAAGGTCCGCCACTCCCACCGCGGAATGATTTCGTCTGCCACGCCTGCTCCGATCCTGCGCAGTTTGTCACGCGCACCACAACAGCGGAGTTTACGCACCTCCCACGTCGCGGGGCAAGGATTCGTATCACGCAATCTTCAACCCATTCGCAACAGGTACAGTTCCAAAGTACAGAGCATGCGCTTCAAGATGTCCGAGCCATCTGGAGCGCCTGCTACGACGAGGATGGGTTTCGCGGACAAGGAGCACCTGCTACAACTAGGTGGATATCGCGGACCTGGGCGCCTGCTACGACGAAGTTGGATTTCGCGCAGCTGCAGCATCTGGTGCAACTAGGTAAGTTTCGCGGACAAGGATCGATGGCATTCTCAACAGCCCGAAGGGCGGGATGGTTTGAGCCCGGCGTGTAAACGCCGGGTAACTGCGCAAGACGGGCATAAGCCGCGTCAGCGGCGGCACGGCTTTACGGCGTCACTTCGGCAGGGGGAGGGAGATTGCGGTTCTTCATCCATTGCAGGTTGATCGCCCGATTGGATGCGGTGCTGGGAATCTTCTGGATGTCGGGCATAAAGATGTGCAGCCCGGCCTGCGGCGTCATCTGGATGCGGCTGTTCACCAGTTGCTCCTGGTAGCGCGTCAAATCGAAATCGAACCACTCATCCTGCGAGGAATCGATCAGGAACAGGTCCGTTTGCTTCATCGTCAACTTGCCGAAACTGAGATTGCCACCGTAAAGACGAATGAAGTTACGCCACTGCTTGACCTGGGTGACCTCCGGCCGCGCGTCTCCGAAAACGGTGATCAGGTCGCCGGTCTTGCTTCCCAGATGCGCGTCGGTGAGCTTGCCGCGAAGCGCCGGCGCCGGCACCAGCTGCTGCGGATTCAGATACAGATCATCCTTCTGCACTTCCACGCCCGGACCGCCGTGAGCGCCAACCACGTCGACCAGCGTTATATGGAACGCCTGCATCAATCCCTTCACCGGCAGCTTGAGCACACGCAGCTTGACCACATGCAGCTTGATGCGGCCGTCCGGCGCCGCGCCGATGTCGCTAACCATCTCGACCGGCAGCGACACTCCTTTGTGCAGTGTGCCCGTCAGCTTGAGCTGCTTGCCTTCGTCGGACAGCGTCACCTTCTCCAGCGGCGAGCCCTCGAGCAAGCCTCCATTCAGCAACCCGCTGATCTCGCTCAGGCTGCTGGCAATCACCCCGGCGTCAATCTTGATGATGAACGAAGCCGGATCATCGAACGACGGCACCACGTTCTTTTCCGTCGGGTACATCTCGCCGCGCAACCAGCGCACGCGGAGATGGAAATCCTGCCGCTCGGTCAGGTTCACGTTGTGCATGAGAACCTTGGTCGGCGAGCCGGACGGGTTAGCCGGAGGAACAACGGGAGTAGGCTCAGTGGCCGACGCAGGTGTCGTCGCATGAGAAGTCGGCGGCTGTGGTGCAGTATTCGCGCTGGACGGCGGCTTGGTGCAACCGGCCAACGCCGCGAGTACCGGCAACACGGCAACGAGCAGGTGTCTTTTTAGAACACTCATAAGAGCCGAACGGCAGGAGTCCTGCGTATGCTCTGCCGCATGGCGATGGGCCTCATTGGCAGAGACTCTCTTTCTTCTATTGGTGAGATGCAGGTTTGAGCATCAGCAGGGAGAACCGGCGGGCAATTTTGCCAGGCTGGTTTATGACCGGCGTTCGAAGGTCTGGATACATCTCCGTGCGCCGCCGAATCTCGGATCACGATGAGGTGTCCGCGGGTGCAAAAATGGGAAGCTGCAATTGTCCTCTACTGCTTTGGTTGCACCGCTGTGGCTTCCTCGGTTGACGCTCGAATCGCAATGCAAATACAATCAAATGAGCGCATGTAGTTCGTGCGCATCATCAAGCAGCCGCATTTGCTGCCCCCTCGTTCAATGGCAGGACAGACGCCTCTGGAGCGTCATATCGGGGTTCGAGTCCCTGGGGGGCAGCCAATCTTTTTCATCCCTTAAGAATCAATTTCACTGACAGCCTATCGGCCTTCCCGTCCCTCAACGCGCCACTCCCGGCCGTCCCGCTTGAAGTGGAAGACCACAACGTTTCGAGCATCGGGAATCTGTCCCGAACCTCGCAGAACGTAGCGGATGGTTTCCGTACAAGTCCACTGGGCGGCATCGCCGGTGACGGCAGGCGACCCCGCACACTCGTCGTCCAACGAAACAGACTTCGCTCCCAGAAATGTTGTTCTCAGTGCTGCCGCCTGTGTTTTGGAAAGCGTAGGCCACTCGCGTCTAAGAGCATTGATGTCCATCGAGTCGTAAGCGCCTTTGAAGCGGGCGAGGGTTTCGTTGATCGATTGATTGTCGTTGGGATGCACCACGATGTGAACCGAGGCGGTAGCGCTTCCGCCGACACCGGTCGCAGTCAGAACGTAGGTAGTCGCGGCTGCAGGCGAAACCTCGTGCGTTCCCACGGGCGACACCGGGCCGATCGCGGGCTCGATCTGAACCTTGCCGGCATTCTGTGTAGTCCAGCTGAGTTTTGCGGTCTGGCCGATCGTCATCTCGCTCAGGTCGGAGGTGAAGCTGTTCACTACAGGCGGCAGCGCTTTGAGGTCAGCACTTAGAACGGTCTTTCCGGTGGCTTTCACGTCCGTCGCCGACTTGAACGTTTGATAACCGTCCAAACTCACCTGCACGGAGTGAGTGCCCTTCTTCGTTTCCAGTTGCAAGGTGCCGTCGGCGGAAGTCGAGCCCAACGCGGAGCCATCCACCTGAACCTGCGCTCCCGGATGAGAGCGAATGAGAAGATAGGGTGCGGCCGCAGCTTCTACTGCTCCGCCCGCAGCGGTCAGCTTGAAATCAACGGCGTCCTCCGCGCCGGCAACAACCTGCACTGTTTGTTCCGCCGGCTCTTCGTATCCGTCTTTCTTAATCTGTACGGTGTGTGACCCTTCCGCCGCCTCCAGTTTCACAACTTCATCGGCGGTGGTCAGACCCTTCCGTTCTCCGTCGACCAGGATGTCAGCTCCGGCCACATTACTTCGCACCAGCAATGTGCCGACGCGAACGGCTGGCGGCGGGTTCGCGGCCAAAGGTACCAACTCCGCAACCAGCTCTTCCGGCTGACCCTTCCCCACGTCTACGGTTGTCGAATAGGGCTGGTAGTTCTCGAGATGCAACTCGACCGAGTGTTCTCCTGTTGCCAGGGGCAAGACCAGGAGACCATCAGTTCCCACCACGCCCGCAGACTTGCCGTCGACAAGCACTTGCGCCCCGGCACGCGAGCGCAGGTGTACTTGCGCCGAATGCGCCGGGCGCATCGCGAAGTACCACCAGAGAAAAGCCGCTACGACAATCACTCCGGCCAATCCCGCAATTAAGCCCGCTCTGTGATTTTCTGAGCGCCCAGGAACACTCTGCACGGGAGAATGCTTGACCGGCGTCAACGCTTTCGCGTCCAGAGTCTCCGTCGTCTGCTCATTGTCCGTCTGCGGCGGAGACAAGTTATGGGAGTCACGTCTCAGACGCTGCAAATCGACACGCACATCGGCCGCCGACTGATACCGCAGCTCGCGATTCTTCTCCATCGTTTTGCTGATGATGTCCCGAAGTTCACGAGGCACGGATGGGTTCAGTTGCTGTACCGGAGGAGGCTCTTTGTGCAGTAAGGCGTCGACGACACCGACCGACGTATTGCCCGAGAACGGCTGCCGGCCGGTCACCATCTGATAAAGCACTGCGCCGAAGGAGAACAGGTCTGTGCGAACGTCCAATGGCTCGCCCAACGCTTGTTCGGGAGACATGTAGGCGATGGTTCCAATGGCCGATCCCGGCAGCGTGAGGTCCTGCCCCGCGGGCATACCGCCGGGTGCAGTTGCGCTGACTGCCGTCTGCAAGACATCGTGGTGCGCCGCGCTGAGCTTCGCCAACCCGAAATCCAGCACCTTCACGTACCCGTGATGAGTCACAAAGATGTTGGCCGGCTTGATGTCGCGATGGATGATTCCTTCCGCGTGCGCCGCCTCCAGACCGGCAACCATCTGCCCGGCGAAATCGAGAAGCTTCTCCAGCGGCAGCGGGCGATTGCCAATCCAGTCCTTCAGAGTCATGCCCTTCAGGAACTCCATCGCAATAAATCGGCGCCCATCGAACTCATCGATGTCATAGATGGTGCAGATGTTGGGATGGTTAAGCGCAGAAGCTGCGCGAGCTTCCCGCTCAAAGCGGTGCAGCGCAACCGGCTGGCGAGAGTACTCGGCAGACAGGAACTTCAGGGCGACTTTGCGGCCCAGCTTCAGGTCCTCGGCCGCGTACACCACCCCCATGCCGCCAGCTCCTAATTTCTCCAGGAGACGGTAGTGGGATATGGTCTCGCCAATCATGAGTTCTCCGCTGGGCGGATGTTAGTCGCCGGTCGAATGCCGGTCAATACCGGAATCGCAGCGAACTATAACGGGTCGACGCTCTTAACCATATGTGTTTGTCTTAGATATAGTTTCTCTACTTGATTTCTAGCTCAGATGGCAATCGATCTTCGAGCACCAATGTGCCTTCTATATCGAAATGGGAATAATCTCCAGCAGGCTGCTGAAAAACTCGCAGTCGACAGACTCTAAAGGGATCCGACTTTTCAGGTGAGCCGTAGCAAGTTCTTTGTTTTCGAGGGAGGCGAGGCGAACCTCAGTCCAACGAGACGTCCATGTTCGAGTTCTTCAGCAGCCTGCCAGGCGGCGAAAAGGCAGCCGCGAACTACCGAGTACGCCCGAACGTTTTACGAATTAACTTGCTTCTCTACTTTGATTGCGCAAGAATCCACAGTTATCTTGCGCATACTTGCCTGCACGTTGCGCAGCTGGATGATGGTAGAACAAGGCCCACTCCAGATTTGATTTAAGCGTGCCGCTTCGTCTGCCCGGCCACGCCTTGGGTTTTACCTGGAGAACACCTTCCGCTTTGTAACGTCCTGCCACCGCGCCGGCAGCACAGCTCCCGGAACATAGGAGGAGACTGCTGTGTATATAGCATCGTCTAATCGGCTACATAGTTTAGGACGACTTCCTTTAGTCGCCTTGACGGTTTTATTGTTGGCAGCGCTTGTGGTGGCCAGCGACAACAAGAAGTCTAGTTCCTCATCGTCACCACCGCCACGGCCAGCTTCGCCACCACCTGCTCATTCCTCTGCGGGAAGCTCAGGAGGAGGAGCCGCGACTCACCCTTCCAACTCCGGCGGAAGCTATCATCCCTCGACGGGCGGCAGTGCCTCGCATGGTCCAACCACCAGCGGGCCAACTACTGGCACTTATCATGGATCCACTGCAAGTGGACCAACTACCAGCACCTATCACGGACCCACTGCTAATGGGACGACTACCAGTTCTCCTCATGGAGGTACGAGTAGTCCAACCACTAATACCTACCGCACAGGTACGAGTGGAGCAAGGACGGGGAATTCAACTGCCGGCGCCAACACGGGTGGCTCATATCGCTCGACGCCTGCATCGGCCACCGCTACCCGCGAGCCTAGACCTGGAGCTGTAACGCCTTCTGCCACTCACGTTACACCTACGCCGGCCGGAGTTCATAAGGTAGAGACGCCATCTGGGAATACCATGACCACCCGGCAGAATGGTCACCCAAGAGATGTCTATAACGCTCAAAGGGGTGTGCAGGTTCATCACGACCTGAATGGAAATCGCCGAGTCTCGATGGACCGGATCGACCATTCACGCGTAGTGGCCGACCGGCGCGGTCATGGATACATTGAGCGCGGATATGCTTATCATGGTCATGATTATGCCAGGCGAAGCTACTACTATCATGGCCGCTACTATGACCGCTATTACCGAAGCTACTACTATCGCGGTTATCCGGTGATGGTCTATGCGCCGGCTTACTACTATCCGCCGGCCTTTTATGGATGGGTCTATAACCCGTGGCCTGCGCCGGTAGTGTACGGCTGGGGATGGGGCGGCTCGCCCTGGTACGGCTATTATGGCTCCTACTTCACTCCCTATCCTGTGTATCCCAGTGCGGCTTTCTGGCTGACTGACTACCTGATCTCAACTTCGCTGGCGGCCGCCTATCAGGAGCAGGCTGAATCCCAAGCTGCCGCCCAGGCTCTTCCCGCCGGACAGACCTACGTCACACCCGAGATCAAGCAGATGATCTCCGATGAGGTGAGCCGGCAGGTCGCCCTCGAAAACCAGGAGGCGCAGCAGAATTCGCAGGGTCAGGACGTCGATGCCGAGTCCAGCGGCATTGCTCGTCTTCTCGGCGACAATCAAACTCATGTCTTCATCGCGGGCACCGATCTCGACGTGGTGCAGGCTTCCGGACAGGAATGCGGCATCAGCCAGGGAGATGTGCTGGAGGTCACGGCTGCTCCACCGGCGGACGCTGCAGCGGCAACCGCCACCGTCTTGTGCAGCAAGGGCGGTCGAGAGTGCCCCAAGTCCGCGCAGGTGACCGTCCCCTTCTCCGACTTGCAGGAAATGCAAAACCACATGCGGGAGAACATTGACCAGGGCTTGTCGGACCTGCAGAGCAAACAAGGGCAAGGCGGCTTGCCGGCGGAGCCCCCTTCGGCTAAGGCCACGCAGGCTCAGTCCAGCTTTGTTGGGACGGCTCCTCCAGCCGAGGTAAACGTGGACGCGCAATTACGCCAGACCTCCGCCGAAGCCGATATCGCCGAGCAGGAAGTTGCGAAGGAAGCGCCTGCCAGTGATGTTGCTGGCGCGGTCGCACCGACTGTTGCCAACTCTTCGAAACCTTTGACGGTGTCGCAAGGCCAGACCATGGCGCAGGTGAAGACCGCACTGGGCGAGCCCCAGAAAATCGTAGAGCTCGGTACGAAGACGATCTACATGTATCCGGACATGAAAGTGATTTTCAAGGCCGGCAAGGTCAGCGATGTCGAATGAAATTGTTTGATTGATATGAATCCAGGAACTTGCGGCAACTTGCCGCAGTTCCATTTTATTGAGGCGAAGCAATGATCAAGCGTTGGTGGATAGCAGTTGGTTTGCTTCTGCTTTCGCCACTCGCGTTCTCGCAATCCGATACGGCCGCGGCGAGCGTGAGTGCCGGCGATGCAAAGAAAGTGCTTCAGGAGAAACTGAGTGCGCAGTTCAAGTTGACGAAGGTAACCGACGACAGAAACGACATTGTCACGCCCGGCTCGGTACTGGTCCTGCAAAAAGATGGGCTGCAGATGTGCGGCATCAATGCCAAGGCACCGTTTCCCGACACTTACAAAGATGGAAAGATCTCCACCGGCTTCGGAGAAGAATTAGGGTGGGGTATGGTGGCGGGCGATACCAAGCAGATTGCGCGCCGCAAGTTTGTAGCCGGAGAAAAATTCTGGGTGACCGCCTTCGTCGTGCACGATGACGGCGTGATCTTCCAGTTCTACAGCGATCCGTACCAGGACGTCCGGTACTACGCGAATATCAAGATTGCTTTCCCCAAACACAATATGCCGCCGCCGGACGCGGTGCTGAAGGCAATCGCCGACGTCATCACGGTTCAGCCGGATGAGAATGCTGCCGCAAGCGCGCCCCAGCCAGCGCCGGCGCCGCCACCGCAGCAGCAGGCGATGGCGCCCATCCCTCCACCGCCGCCGCCGGCCGATGCACCTCCTCCGCAGCCCAAGACGATCTCCGCCGGAGAAACCAAGGACCAGGTCGTCGCCATCATGGGACAGCCGCAAAAAGTGGTTAGCCTGGGCAAGAAAGAGATCGACTACTACCCGGATATGAAGGTGATTTTCGTACAGGGCAAGGTGTCTGACGTGCAATAGCAAGGCGGAGTGGCGCCCCGGCGATACAATAGCCGCATCTTCGTCTTAGGGAATCAACATGTCCACCCTGATCGGAAACGCCGTTATCGCCTCAGACTTATTCGAAGTTGCGCGCCGGCCACTGGAGCCTCATCAGTGTGCGCTGGTGGTCGTCGACATCCAGGAAAAGCTGCTCCCGCCTATCTTTAATAAGGAGCAGCTGGTGAAGAACTCGCAGCTGCTGATCCGGCTGGCAAAGATCCTCAAGCTGCCCATCCTCGTCACCACGCAATACACCAAGGGCTTGGGTGCAACCGTGCCCGAGATCGCTTCCCTGCTGGACGGCGTGACGGCAATCGACAAAATGGAATTCGGCTGTTTCGGCAGCGAGCATTTCCGTTCCCAACTGCAGGGGCTGCGTGGCGACCGTAACACGATCCTGGTCTGTGGGATGGAAGCGCACATCTGCGTCATGCAGACAACGCTGGGTGCGCTGAATGCCGGCTACCTGGTGCATGTTGCATCGGATGCGGTGGGCTCGCGCGCCGAGTGGAACTGGAAGATCGGCCTGGAGCGGATGAAGTCGGCTGGCGCCGTGATCTCCTCGACCGAGATGATGATGTACGAACTGCTGCGCTGCTCCGGCACGCCACAGTTCAAGGAGCTGCTGCAGTATCTGAAATAGTGCGGCCCACCCTCTTGCCAACAGACGGCAAGAAGGATGGCGCACCCGTCTCTTGTAAGTTCGAACGGGCCTCACGAACGAGGGTGAAAGTGGGTGCCCCATCCTCGTCCGCCCGTCTTTGGCGGACAGGGTGGGTGCTCAAGAACCCCGGGTGCACCGTTCTACGCCTTCTTTTGGCGTAGGGCGGGCGAGCAACTACGCGTGCAGCGCCGACACCGGTACGTAATCCTGCTGCGCCCTCTGGCGACGGGGCCGCGCGTGACGCGGCAACGTCCCAACATACATCGCGATCTCGTCGCAAGCGTTCTGCCGCGAACACTTATGGCAATCTTTCAGCGCCTTGTCCGGCAGTTCTTCTTTCTCCACTTCGACGAATCCCATCTTGCCGAAGAAATCCGGAATTCGCGTGAACAGGCAGACGCAGGTCACGCTCTGCTTTTTCGCCTCTTTCATCAGCGCGTCGATCAGCACACGCCCAGCACCCCGCCCCTTCGAGTGATTGGTCACGGTGATGGAGCGAATCTCAGCGAGGTGCATGCCGTAAAGATGCAGCGCACCGCAGCCGACGATCTCGCCTTCGTTCTCGACGACGATGAAGTCGCGGATGTTCTCGCAGATTTCTGACAGCGAGCGCGGCAGCAAAGTGCCGTCGCCAACGTGAACCTGGATCAATTGCTCGATGGCAAACGCATCGGGAAGTTTGGCATTACGCGCATGCATGGGCGACTCCTAAAATTTGGGATAACTTCTCTTTCGCCGTCTGTAAGGACTCCCGCACCCGCGCTGGGGCCGTGCCTCCCGGGACGTCGTGAATGGCCAACACTTCGTTGAGCGTCAGCGCCTTGTAGTACGCTTCGTCGGCCGTGATGCCGCAAAGCGCATAGTCTTGCTCGGACAGTTGCTCGAGTTCGCAACCCTGTTCGACGCACACGCGAACGGCCTTGCCGATCAGCTCATGCGCCTTGCGAAACGGCACGCCCTGCCGCACCAGGTACGCGGCCGCTGCCTGCGCGTTCATGAAGCCGTGGATCGCAGCGTCGTTCATGCGGGCGAAGTTGAACGTGACCGTCGTCATGAATCCTGTGGCCACGCGCACCATGCTGGCGACCTGCTGCGCCGCCGCGAACACCGGCTGCTGCGTCTCCTGCAGGTCCTTGTTATAGGCGAGCGGCAAGCCCTTCACGCCGATGAACAGCGCCGTCGCTTCGGCGTAAACCTTGCCCGCCTTGCCGCGGATCAGCTCCAGCGCATCCGGATTCTTTTTCTGCGGCATCGCGCTCGATCCCGTCGAGTACTGCTCCGGCAGCTTCACGAATCCATACTCGGTCGTCGAGAAGAGGATGAACTCCTCCGCCCAGCGGCTGAGGTGCAGCGCCACGAATGACAGCGCCTGCACGAACTCGATAGCGAAGTCGCGGTCGCTGGTCGCGTCCATGCTGTTCGCCGTCGCAGAGTCGAACTCCAGCTGCGACGCAATGGCTTCGCGGGCGAGCGCCAGAATCGTTCCGGCAATCGCTCCCGAGCCCAGCGGACAAACATTCAGCCGCTTGCGGCAGTCGTTCAGCCGATCGACGTCGCGCAGAAACATCTCGACGTACGCCAGCAGCCAATGCGCCACCAGCACCGGCTCAGCGCGTTGAAGATGCGTGTACGCCGGCATCGCTGGCTGGCCCACCCTCTCGCCAAAGTCGGGCGAGAAGGATGGGGCACCCGTACGAGTCGCGGGTGCTTGAAACGTGGGTGCCCCATCCTCCTCGGCTTCTTTTGCCGAGAGGGTGGGCCGACTCGACGCCCCTTCCGCCTGCTCCACGAACGCCGAGCAGAACTCCGCCAGCAGCTTCGTAATCTCATCGATCTGCTCGCGCACGTAGAGCCGAAGATCAGTCGCAATCTGCTCGTTGCGGCTGCGGCCGGTGTGCAGCTTGTATCCAACCTCGCCGGCAATCTCCACCAGCCGATGCTCGACGTAGTGATGCACGTCTTCAATCGACGGATCATCAACCTCAGGCACGCCCTCACGCCCAATTTGATCAAGCGCCGAGAGCGTTGCCGACAACTCAGACGCGGTCAGGACGCCGGCCTTCGCCAGAGCGGATGCGTGCGCCTTGCTGGCCGCAACTTCATACGGCAGCAGGATGCGATCAAAGGGGAACGACCGCTGCCACTGCTCGAATTCCGCATCCGGCGCCTGGTCAAAGCGCCCTGACCACATCTTCACTGTGCTGCCTCTTTCGCCGTCGCGGATTCGGCGACATCAAACTCCGCCTTCTTCTTGGCGAACGAGAGCACACCCTCTTGCTTGGCGTGAATGATCGCCCGCGAGCGCGCCGGCAATCCGAGGATGCGAATGAAGCCCTCGGCATCCTTCTGGTCGTAGCTGGCGCCCATGGTGAAGCTGGCGATGTCGGGCCGGTAGAGCGACGACTCCGACTTGCGGCCGGCCACGTCGACGTTGCCCTTGTACAACGCAAGAGTCACCGTGCCGTTCACGTCGTTCTGCGAACTTGTAACGAACGCCTCCAGCGACTCGCGCAACGGCGTGAACCACAGTCCGAAGTACACGACCTCGGCATACTTCAGCCCGATGTGCTGTTTGAAGTGTGCCAGCTCGCGATCGAGACACAGCGCTTCGAGCTCGCGATGTGCCGTCAGCAGCAGCGTGCCTCCCGGCGTCTCGTAACAGCCGCGCGACTTGATACCGACGAAGCGATTCTCCACCAGGTCGATGCGGCCTATGGCATTACGCGCGCCGATTTCGTTCAGGATCTCGATCAGCGCCACCGCATCGAGCTCAACCCCGTTCACCGCGACCGGCAAGCCCTGCTTGAACTCGATCGTGACCTTCTCCACCTGATCAGGCGCGTCCTGCGGGGACTTCGTCCACGTCCACGTGGTCGGCAGCGGGGCGTTGTTCGGATCTTCCAGCTCTCCGCCCTCGTGCGAAACGTGCAGTAAATTGCGGTCGCGGCTGTGAATTTTCTCGCGGCTCTGGGCCACGGGAATTCCGTGCGCTTCGGCGTAGTCGAGGCAATCCTCGCGCGACTGCAGCGTCCACTCGCGCCACGGCACGATCACCTTCAGCTCCGGAGCCAGCGCCTGGTACGCATGCTCGAAGCGCACCTGGTCGTTGCCCTTGCCGGTGCAGCCATGCGCCACGGCCGTCGCGCCTTCACGCAGCGCAACCAGCACCTGGTACTTCGCGATTACTGGACGCGCCAGCGACGTGCCCAGCAGATACTTGTGCTCATACACCGCGCCCGCCTGGATCGCCGGGAAGACGTAGTCGGTAAGGAACTCCTGCCGCAGGTCTTCGACGATGACTTTGCACGCGCCGGTCTTGTAGGCCTTCTCGACCACCGCTTCGATGTCGTCGCCCTGGCCCACATCGGCGACGAAAGCGATGACGTCGTAGTCATAATTCTCTTTCAGCCACGAAATAATGATGGAGGTATCAAGGCCTCCCGAATAAGCAAGTACGACCTTCTCACGCATTGACGCTCCTCGGCGGGAAGCGGTGCGACCCGCCTTCCAGCAACAAAATAAGAATGGATTTCTGGATGTGCAGACGGTTCTCCGCCTGATCGAACACTATGGAACGCGGCGAGTCGATGACTTCCGCAGTAACTTCGTCGCCGCGATGCGCGGGCAGGCAGTGCATGAACACGGCATTCTTCGCCGCATACGAAAACAACTTCTGGTTCACCTGGAAGGGCGAGAAGATTGCGCTGCGCTCGGCAGCTTCGTCCTCCTGCCCCATGCTCGCCCAAACGTCGGTGTAAACCGCGTCGACGCCGGCGACTGCCTCGACGGGATCATTGGTCACCACTACAGTTGCGCCCGACGCCGCAGCTAGTTGCTTCGCCGTTTTCGTGACCTCGGCATTCGGCTCGTAACCCTTCGGCGTGCCGACGGAAACGTTCGCACCGAGAGTTGCCGCAGCGAGCATCAACGAGTGTGCCATGTTGTTGCCATCGCCGACATAAGCGAAGTTCAGGCCGCGCAGATCACCGAAATATTCTTGCAGCGTCTGCATGTCGGCCATCGCCTGGCAGGGATGCTCCAGCTCGCTGAGCGCGTTGATGACCGGGATTGACGCGCTCTCGGCCATAATCGCAACCGTCTCGTGTGAGAACGTGCGCAGCACAATACCGTCAATCCAGCGCTCCAGGTTGCGCGCAACGTCGCTCAGGCTCTCGCGCACGCCCAGTCGCGACTGCGTCTGGTCAACAAAGAACGACGCCCCGCCGAGGCTGCCGATCGCCGCCTCGAAGGTCAGTCGCGTGCGCAGCGAAGGCTTCTCGAAGAACAGCACAATCTGCTTGCCGGAGAGAATGCCGCGGAAATCGGCCGGGCGCGCCTTCAAGGCCGCGGCCAGTTCCAGCGCGCACGCCATCTCGTCGGCAGAAAAGTCCTGAACCGAAATAAAATCACGGCCGGTCACGGCGCGCTGTGCAAATGCGCGAGCAGCCGCGGTCGGGGTCCCCGGTGCGCCCGGTTTTGGCGTGCTGGGGTGAAGTCCGGTGGGAATAGTTTGAGCAATCAATGTCGCACCTCCTTGGGGTCGACGCAGCAGGTGAAAAGTCAAAACGAAATGTCGGGAGAAGACGTCCGCGAAGCGGACGCTAACAATGTCGCTCGAGAGCGCGATCAAAGCGGGGGCCCGGCCATGCGCCTTCTTTGCGCTCGGTCGGGTGCAGCACGAATTGTGTCAGACAGCTCACTACGCAATGACCTCAGTGCCGCAATCGATAGGATGGGTAAAAAAACCAGGAAGAACTTCGGCGCGCGTCGCCGGCAGAATACGCACGCGCGACACGCCTTTCTTCAACGCGCTGGTGCACGCTTCCAGTTTGGGCAGCATGCCGCCGCTCACCGTGGCCTGCTGCACCATTGAGGTGATGGCATTAACCTCAAGCCAGCGCAGCACCGAGCCGTCAGCACTTTTCACGCCCGCAACATCGGTGAGATACACCAGAGCATGCGCGCCGCAGGCAATCGCAAACGAGGACGCCATCTGGTCGGCATTCACGTTGTAGTACTCGCCGTCAAAACCAAGCGCCAGGCTGGAAACCACCGGCACAACACCAGCGTCCCAGAAGCGCTGAATCCAGGTGGCGTCGACAGAAATCACTTCGCCAACATAGCCGAGGTCGGGCTGCTTCTTCTTCGACGCCAGCACCATGCGCAGATCGCCGCCGCAGATGCCGATCGCAGGCTGACCGGCCTCGCCGATTGCCGCCACCAGCTGCTTGTTTAGCTGGCCGGCGAGCACCATCATCGCAACGTCACGGGTCTGCGCATCGGTCACGCGCAGTCCGTCCACGAAGGTCGTCTCGCAGCCAAGCTGCTTCAGCGTGCGGCTGAGCGCAGCGCCGCCGCCGTGCACGATGACGATCTTGTGGCCCGCGCGGCGGAGGTCAGGGATGGTTTTCGCAAATGTGCTCACCAGCTCTTTGTTGTCGAGCGCCGCCCCGCCAATTTTGATGACCAGCTTCATTGCAATCCTTCTTTTTCGCTGAACCCGAACATCAGGTTCATGTTTTGCACCGCCTGCCCCGCAGCACCCTTCAGCAAATTGTCGAGACAGGAAACCAGCACCGCGCGCTTGCCGTCGGGCGAAACCGAGAAACCGATGTCGCAATAGTTGGTGTTGAGCGAAAACTTGATCTGCGGCAGCCGCGCCGCGCCGAACACCCGCACCCACGGCTTGCCGGCATAGAACTCGCGCAGCGACTGCTCCAACTCCTCAGGCGCAACCGGGCGTGCCAGCTTCACGTAAATTGTCGAGAGAATGCCTCTCGGAATCGGCAGCAGATGCGGCGTAAACTGCAGCGAACTGCTGTCGATCCCGAGCTGCTCCAGCACCTCCCCCGAGTGCCGGTGTCCGAAGACACTGTAGGCGGAAAGATTGTCGTCCACCTCGACGAAGTGCGTCGCCGATGACGGCGTCTTCCCTGCTCCCGATACTCCAGACTTCGAATCGCAAATGATGCCGTGCTCGACGTCGACGTACCCGGCGCGAATCCACGGGGTCAACGCCAGGATGATCGACGTGGGATAGCAACCCGGATTCGCCAGCAACGCCGCGTTCTTGATCTCGTCGGCGTGCAACTCCGGCAGACCGTAAACCGCGGCCTGATCAAATACGGCCTCTTTCTCATCGTCTCTGAAGCCGTAAACTTTGCGATTGTCCGCCTGCTTCAAACGCCACGCGCCGCTCAAGTCGATCACGCGGAAACCCTGCTCAATCGCCTCGGGCACCAACTCGCGCGAGAACTCATGCGGCGTGGCGAAGAAGACCACGTCGACGCCCGTCTCCTTCATCCGCTGCCACGAGAAGCTCTGGAAGGGGAAGCCGCCATTGCCGGCAAGCTGCGGATATGCCTCGCTCAGGTCAGTCACTCCGCCGCTCTCACCGTTGCGCCGCACCAGGATCGGCTTCTTCGCCCCGCTGTGCCGAGCAAGCAGGCGCACCAGCTCGAAGCCGGAATAGCCGGTGGCTCCGAAGACCGCGGGTTGGAGAGGAGTATTCATCTTTATGCACAATCTTGCGTCATCCTGCTGCAAACTCTTGGGTCATCCTGAGCGGAGGCGGCTTCCTTTGCCGCCGGAGTCGAAGGACCCCTATCTCATCAGGAACCCGGGTGCCCCGTTCTACGCCCTCTTTTGGCGTAGGGCGGACTTCTTCCCGCTCGACCACTTTCGTATCCAGCAAGGGGCGAGTCGCTTCCCTCATGCAAACAACTTCTTCAATCTCTGCGCCAGCTTCTCGGCTGACTTCGCGTCCGGCGCGATCGCCAATATCGTGTCGTCGCCGCCGATCGTTCCAACAACTTCTTCCCAGTCCTCGGCGTCAATCGCCGCCGAAACCGGTTGCGCGCTTCCGGCGCTGGTTTTGATCACCACCAGGTTCTGCGCCGTCACCACGTCGTACACGAACGTTTGAATAAGACGTTCGATCGACGGAAGGGATAGCTCAGCTTCTTCGCCCTGCGGCAGCTTGTAGCCTTCGCCGGTCTTCACCAGACCCAGCTCGTGAATGTCGCGCGACAGCGTCGCCTGCGTGACCCGATGTCCGCGCCGGAACAGAGCCCGCCGCAATTCATCCTGGCTTCCAATCTCGCGTTCGGAAAGCAACTCCCGGATAGATGCGTGGCGCGACAGTTTCGACACTGAATAATTATACGGACCGATGTATATTAATGCAATAGGTGGGCAAGCCAAGAATCCAGCGCAAAGTTTTTCGCGCTTTTGAACAAACTGCCTCTCCCAACTGCCCCAGGAACGGTGCGGGCGAAACATCCAACATCTTCCCCTTTTCGGCAGCCCCTGCACCAGATTCCTCATCCAACGTGAGTTGAACAGTTCCAATCGACACCCTACGATGATCTATTTGGTCAGCAGGAGATCATGAATCTGTTCCCCAATGTCACCTGGTACAAAGACGCAATCATTTATGAAGTCCACGTGCGCGCCTTTTTCGACAGCGTTACCGACGGAATCGGCGACTTCGGCGGCCTCACCCAGAAGCTCGACTACCTGGAAGATCTCGGCGTCACCGCCATCTGGCTTCTTCCCTTCTGCCCCTCGCCGCTGAAAGATGACGGATACGACATCTCCGATTACACCGATGTCCATCCCTCGTATGGCTCGCTGAAGGACTTCCAGCGCTTCCTGCGCGAGGCGCACCGGCGCGGTCTGCGTGTCATCACCGAGCTGGTGCTGAACCACACTTCCGATCAGCATGTCTGGTTCCAGCGCTCACGCCGCGCTGCCCCCGGAACGCGCTGGCGCAACTTCTACGTCTGGAGCGATACTCCCGACAAGTACCGCGACGCCCGCATCATCTTCAAAGATTTCGAGACCTCGAACTGGACCTGGGACCCGATCGCCAAGGCCTACTACTGGCATCGCTTCTATTCGCACCAGCCCGACTTGAACTGGGATAACCCGGAAGTCCGCGATGCGATGTTCGCCGCCATGGATTTCTGGTTTGACCTGGGCGTCGACGGCCTGCGCCTGGACGCCGTGCCCTACCTGTTCGAACGTGAAGGCACCAACTGCGAGAACCTGGTCGAAACCCACGCGGCGCTCCGCGACCTTCGCAAGCACGTCGACGAGAAGTATCGCGATCGCATGTTGCTGGCCGAGGCTAACCAGTGGCCGGAAGACGCGGTGGCCTACTTCGGCGCCGGCGACGAATGCCACATGGCCTTTCACTTCCCCGTCATGCCGCGCCTCTTCATGGGACTGCGCATGGAAGATCGCTATCCCATCACCGACATCCTGAAGCTCACGCCGCCAATTCCCGACAACTGCCAGTGGGCAATGTTCCTGCGCAATCACGACGAGCTCACGCTCGAGATGGTCACCGATGAAGAGCGCGACTACATGTATCGCACCTACGCGCGCGATCGCGAGTCGCGCATTAACCTCGGCATCCGCCGCCGCCTGGCCCCACTGCTCGAAAACGATCGTCCTCGCATCGAACTGATGAACGCACTGCTGTTTTCGCTGCCAGGAACGCCGGTCTTGTACTACGGCGACGAGATCGGTATGGGCGACAACATCTTCCTCGGGGATCGTAACGGCGTGCGCACGCCCATGCAGTGGAGCTCGGACCGCAACGCCGGCTTCTCGCGCGCCAATCCGCAACGGCTGTATCTGCCGGTCAACATCGATCCCGAGTATCACTACGAAACCATCAACGTCGAGGCGCAGCAGAACAACTCGCACTCGCTGCTGTGGTTCACCAAGCGTCTGATCCAGCAGCGCAAACAGTTCAGGGCGATGGGACGCGGCACGCTCGAATTTCTGTATCCCAGCAACCGCAAGGTGCTGGCCTTCATCCGTCAGCTCGGCGATGAGACGCTTCTGATCGTGGCCAACCTGTCGCGCTTCGCGCAATGTTGCGAACTCGATCTGGTCGGCCGCCAGGGCATGGTGCCGGTGGAAGTTTTCGGACGCGCGAAGTTTCCTACCATCACCGAGACCCCGTACCTGCTCTCGCTGGGCCCACACGCGTTCTACTGGTTCCATCTCCAGCCTCGCGAAGCCACGCAGGAATCGCTGAACGTCAGCGGCACACCGCAGGAGTTGCCGGTGCTGCAGGTCGAGGCGGTCGAGGAAGCGTTCTCGGAAGAGGTGCTGCAGAAGCTTTATCCGCTGGTCCCGGCACTGCTGCGCGGACGTCCCTGGTTCCTGGGCAAGCACCGTTACATCACCGGACTCTCGCTGCACAATGCGCTCGCCTTACCGGATACCTCGTCGCATCTGCTCTTCCTCAATGTGGAGTATGGAGACGGGGATCCCGAGACCTACTTTGTGCCGTTATCGATTACCCACGGCGAAAAAGCTGAGGCGATCCTGCGCGAACGTCCGGAGATCGTGCTGGCCAAAGTCGAAGTCGCAGGTTCGGAAACCAAAACTATCCTGTATGGAGCCGCCTTCGAGCGCGAGTTCGGCGATGGCCTGCTGCGCGCGATCGTGCGTCGCCGTCGCATCAAGGGAGAAGGCGGCGAACTTGTCGGCGCGCACACTCGCGATTTCCGCAACGCTTGGACCACCGCGAAGTCCAACCTGGAGCCCACGCCGCAGCAGACGGATCAGTGCTTCACGATCATCAATTACGGCAGCGACTTCGTAATGAAGCTGTATCGCGAGCTGGAAGATGGGATCAATCCCGGACGCGAGATCCCGGAGTTCCTGTGCGAACACACGCAGTTCCGGGCGCTGCCCGCAGCGCTCGGTTCGCTTGAGTACCGGCACACGGTAAACGAGTTGCCGCTCGACACTTGTCTAGGCACACTGAGCAGCGCCGTTCCCGGCTCAACCGTCGGATGGCAACACACCGTCGATCATCTGGGAATTTTCTTTGAGCACACGCTCGCGATTCCACAGGAAGATCCGCGCGTGCGCGACCTCGTCACACCAAGTCTGTGGACGCCGCCGGACGCAGTGCCTCAAATCGTAGGCGAGCTGATGGGCAACTACCTCGACGGGATCCGCACGCTCGCGCGCCGCACTGCCGAGATGCACACGGCGCTCAGCAGCCGGCCTGACATTCCAGACTTTGCGACCGAGCCGTTTACCACGTTCTATCGTCAGAGCGTCTACCACGGAATGCTCGGCCAGCTGAATCGCGCCTTCGAATTGCTGCGGGCACGCACGCGGCTATTGCCGCCCGAGGGCCAGCTCGAAGTCAGCGAGGTGCTGAATCGCGAGAGCGATCTGCGCACCCAACTCCTGACCATGCGCGACAAACGCATGTCGGGCACACGCATTCGGAATCACGGCGACTACCACTTGTCGAACGTGCTCTTCACCGGCAGCGATTGGGTCATCACCAACTTCGAAGGCGATCCCGGACGCCCGCTGAGCGAGCGCCGCATCAAGCGCTCGGCCCTGCGCGATGTCGCGACCATGCTGCGTTCGTTCCATTACGTCTCGCACGCAGCGCTCTTCGGCGACGTGCCCGGCATCATCCCCAGCCGCGAAGCCCACCCGCAACTGGAGAAGTGGGCACGCGTCTGGTATCGCTGGGTCAGCACGATTTTCCTGAAACACTATTTCCAGGCGAGCGGAGATGCGCCGTTCCTGCCGTCGCAGGCGGATGAAACCAGAATTCTGCTGGGAGCCTACATGATCGAACGCGCGCTGATCGAGCTGGAGTACGAACTGCAGCAGCGAATGGCATGGATCCGCATCCCGCTGCACGGAATTCTGGAACAGTTGGAGAGTGAGTAGTTCGCAGAATTAACCACAGAAACACGAAGGCACAGAGAATTCAGATAAATAAAATCTCCGAGTCTCTGTGCCTCTGTGGTTGGAACTTATTTCTTAGGCGCCAGCCGGTAGTCGTCGCCTTTGTTGAACACAGCGTTCGCGCCGATGTGCGCAGGCGTTCCCGCCAGCAGCTGTTCCTTGCGATAAATAAGATTGCTGGCGTTGTAGGTCGCGAGCTCAAAGCCGTGGCCGTGCGTAATGGCGTCAGTGGGGCAGGCCTCGACACAGTACCCGCAGAAGATGCAGCGGTTGTAATCGATGTTGTAGACCTTGGCGTAGCGCTCGGCGCCGCTCACGCGCTTCTCGGCCGTATTCTCCGCAGCCTCAATGTAAATGCAATTCGACGGGCAGGCCGCGGCGCACAGGAAACAGGCCACACACTTCTCCAACCCATTCTCGTCGCGCTGCAGGACGTGCATGCCGCGGAAGCGGTCCTGGAACATCGCGCCGCGCGTGGGGCCGGGGCCGTCAGGATAGTTCTCCACGATCGTCGGCTTGAACATCTCCATGAACGTGATGCTCATGCCCTTGGCAATAGCGGCTATGTTCTTCACAATTCCCATATCTGTATCAGTATAACCGAGGAGAAAGCTACGAGCCGCGAGCCATTAAGCAGAGATGCCTCTCCTTAAAAGGTTGTCATCCTTAGCGGAGTGAGGCGTCAGCCGAACGAAGTCGAAGGACCCCTATACCCTTCCCGAATGTTGACGGACCCGCCCTACGCAAAAGGATGGGCATAGAAGGGGGCACCTGCACTTGCGACGTTCACATGTGAGCTCACACTTGAATTGTCATCCTGAACCGAGGCGTGCCGCCTTTGCACGCCGGAGTCGAAGGATCTGCTTTTCCCTCGGCAGCGGCACACAGCAGGCGAACTGCAGATCCTTCGTCGGACTGAAGTCCTCTTCAGGATGACAATTCATTGGCAGCAACGACCTTCCTACGCCGCTTCCCGTTGCTTCTTCAGCCCCAGGTAATGATGGTTCGCGTGCCCCGCCGCGATGTACGCCAGCGCCCTCACCGTCATCGGATTCTTGTTGGCCACTCCGCGCCGGCTCTCTGATCCCGTAGGCAGCGACCGGAACAGCGCAAGCGTCGCCTTGCGGACACTCTCGAACTCGTCCAGCAGATCGTCGAGGCTGCGCGTGTTGGAATTCGCCTCGCGAACGTAGTCGTCCTGCTCGAAGCCGGGCAGCTCGGTCGCATCCCCACGCGAGAAGCGCATCGCGCGATAGCTCATCACGCGCTCGGTATCGCACAGATGCCCGAGCACCTGCTTGATGCTCCACTTGCCCGGCGCCGGTTCAGCCCCGGCGGCGTGATCGGAGATCCCGACCAGCAACTGGCGATAATCACCCGGCTGCTTAGCAAGAAAATCGAGCACGTTCCCATCAGGAACGCCGGCAATATAGTTCGCGTAAAACTCTGCATATTCAGAGCGGTCAGGGCGAGTCAGCATCCCCATATTTCACTACGATTCGAGCAACCGCGCAACGTGCTCCAACCAGATCTGCTCAGAGCTGTGAATCCAAGTCACCGATGTTCGCCGCCGACCGTCTTCGAACCCTGAAAACGGGTGCCCCGGTTTTCGCGACTTCCGAGACCTCGGAAACTGAACCTCGACCCGAGATCATCAGTTCCGCAGACCGCTCCGTCCTTAGTCGCACGGTCCTCCAACCAATCGCAACTCCCGACCTCGGAACCGATGCCGACCTCGCGACCTCCAAGCCCGAAGGGCGGGATGCCGTGAGCCCGGCGTGTCAACGCCGGGTAGCGTCCCGGAATCGGATCCGAGCCGCGTCAGCGGCGACAGCCCCGGTGTGCGTTGTTCGAAACCCGGTACGCGCATTCCACCATCCAAAACCGCTCGCACGATCTCGATCACCAGCACCACCGCGTTCTTCATCGCCTTCTCCCAGAAACACGAAACCCAGCCGCGAAGGCTGGGTCTCTCGAACTTTCGATCTATTTCCAGCATAGCAAATGGAGCACCCTAAAACGCACTTTTTGGCGGCTTTCTATTCCCTCTGGAATGCAGCGATTACGGCTTACTGTTGCGTTTCGCCATATTGACATCCAAAAAATGGACAGTAACCAAAGTAACGCCGAATGGTGGTGTATCGGCCGTTAACCCAGGCTCGCCAGCAACGCCTGCAGGCTTTCACGACGGTCGCCGAACGCAACCAGCGGCGTCACCCGGCTGTCAGACAGCGGCCACAGCGGCAACCGGCTGACAATCCTGTCGAGTTCCTGCGGCGATTCGGCATCCACGATGATGCGCAACGCAATCCGGCCCGCCACGGGTCCTCCCGCCACGATTTTCTTCTCCGCCACCAGCTTCTCGGCCTGCGCCAGCGTCGGGTAAATGATGCCTTCAACGAAGGCGCGCGCTTTGTCGGGCGTCAACGGGCTGCCCGACTTCACATGATCAAGTTCGACAAGATAAAGCATAGGACCTCCTTACAATTCTTCTACGTGCTTACCACCTGTTTTCATGTCGCCGGGCGTGCCCACTCATTCGTGGGTTCGAATGAGTGGGAGGAACAACTCCGGCGGAACTCAGGCCGCGCTTCGCAAGCGTTGTGGGACAGCCGCCGCCTGCGGCCGCAACAGGATCCGGAACACCAGCACATGCGTCGCCAGCAGCAGCGGCACCACCAGCGTCGGAATGAAATACGCCGCGCCCAGCTGACCAGGCACCAGCGAGATGCGGTTGCCCTGGTAATAAGCATTCAGCAGGTCCACCGCGCCCACAAGGTTGAACAGCCACAACGACGCCGACGACAGTTTGCTGGCGAGCAATGCCAGCGCCAGCAATGCCAGGATCGCCGTGGCCAGATCGCCGTAGGCAACCTGGCTCGCGAACGACACTGCCAGGCCTGGCGAGACTACACCCGGTATAAGAAACGACAGTCCCATGAACCGAAATGCGTGCAGGAACAGGATTGGCCTGACCGCGTCGGCCCGGCCGCGCTCGCGTAGCCTCGGCCAGAAATACTGTCCCGCCACCAGTCCCCACACGATGAAGCTGAATGCAATGGTGATTCCGAATAACGCAGTAGACAACATGTTCAACTCCTTTGGGCCACAGCCCTGGTTATGTCGTTGCTGAATTTCATCGCGTCGTCCCAGCGGCGTTCTCCCAGCCTGTTTTTGACCAGAGCCTGGGCCTTCTCCCAGTGGGGCAACGCGCGTGCGAATTTGCTTTTGCCTGCCTTGGACAACTGAATCCGCCACTCCCGCCGGTCCTGGCCCTCGCGGCGGGCGATCCATCCCTGCCGCTCCATGATGGCCAGCGTCCGCGTCAGGGTCGTACTGTCGGTGGACAGTATCTGGGCCATCCGCCCCTGCGTGATTTCCCCCGCCAGCGACAGCGTTTGCAGCACGGTGAACTGCGGACCTCGCAACCCCACGGGCCGCAGCGCTTCCTCGTAGACCTGGGTAAGCGCCCTTGCTGCCCGCCGGAGGTTGGCGCACAGGCAAGGAAGATCAGGCACCGGCATCGTCGTCTTCATGGCAAATAAGATGTATATACATCTATTGCGATGCAGAAAGTTCTCAGCGCAGCATCACCCGGGCTGGAAGGCTTGAATTTGTACGCGGATACCCCGGAGCCTGCCTGAGCTTCTCGAAGGATTTTGCGGTTTCGAAACCCAGGCAGATCGGAGCTTACGGCGCCGAGGCCGCGCTCTCCTCATCAGGTATTTCCAGGCCTGCCTTGCGCAGGCCCTCGATGATGGAATCGATTTCCTTTTTGTCGTACCACTTGGCGTATTCACTCCGGATCCCAGCCACAAAGTCAGGGCGCATTACTAGCAAATCCCTCAATACCTTCTGCGCTTCCTCTCGCCGTCCCAGTTGCCCCAGCGCCGCGGCTTGTATGGCGGGCACATGGAAGTAGCCGGGCATATTGATACGGGCTACGCCTTCCAGCGCCTCGCGATACTTGCCCAGCCGATAGGCATTCACGCATCCGGCGAAGTAAAAATATCCCGGGCAGTTGGGGTTGAGCTGCATGGCCGACTCGACGATCTGGCAGCCGCGGTCCCACTCGCCGGACGCGGCAATCAGCAGACCCAGGTAAGCTTTAACCGAAGCGTCGAAGGGATTGAGCACTAGGGCGCGGTCCGCTTCGACGCGGAAGGAAACCATTTCCTTACGAAAGAAATAAACCGTTGCCAGAGCGTAGTGGCCGAGAACGTGAGTGGAGGATATCTCGACGGCGCGCTGGGCCGCGGCCAGCGCTCGATCCAGCGAATTAGGTTGGGCGTTGTAGCCCTGGGCAAACTCGCCGCGATAGATCATCGACAGCATCGCCCAGCAGTCGGCCTGCTCGGGCGCCTCTCGAATCGCCCGCTCCAGGATCCGTCGCACGGTCGCGTGTTCTTCTTCCCCGATCCGACTGAAGTAGCTGAAGGCACGCAGCACCGCCTCGTGCGGCGTCAGCGCATCTTCGCTCTTCCTGCGCAGGACCTCGCTGATGCTGCGCGGCAACACGCCGTACTGGTCGGCCACCGTAGAAACAATGCGTGGCACCAGGTCATCCTGCAATTCGAAGATCGCATCGGCCGCGAAAGCCCGCTCGTACGTTTCCGCCCACAGATGCGTGCCCGAGACCGTGTCGCTCAGTTGCACCGCCAAACGCAGTTTGCTGCCCGCCTGCCGCACCGAGCCTTCCATCACGTAACGTGCGCCCAGGCTCTTCCCGATCTCCCGCACATCCCCCGACTCGCTGGTGTACTTCGCCGTCGAGCCGCGAGCGACCACACGCAGGTAGGAGAAGCGCGCCAGTCCAGTAATGATCTCGTCCGTCAGTCCCTCGGTGAGAGCTTTCAACTCTTCGTTGCTGCCGGAGTACTTGAACGGCAGCACGGCGACCCAGAAGCCCTCATCCGCGCGGGATTCTCCGGAAGCGGTTCGTACCGGGGCTACGCTTACGGACTGCGAAGCGGGAGCAATGCTTCCCGAAGTGCCCAGTCCCGCCCGGCGAAGATCGCCGAGCATCTGCTCCACCATCTCCGGCTGCCACCACATCGCGAGATCTCGCTGTGCGGTGACTGCAAAGTTAGGACGGCATGCCAGCAGGTCGCGCACCGCGCTCCGAGCCTGTTCCATCTGGCCGCACTGGCTGCAGATGCCCGCTAACCCAACCTGTGCCGTCCACAGGCCGGGCATGTTGACTTTGAGCACGTACTGCAAAGCGCGTTCGCCGTCGTGCTGACGATAAGCGTTGATGGCCAGCGGCAGCCAGTACCATCCGGGATGATTCGGATTGAGCTGCGTTGCCCCCTCGCACAGTGCGCAGCCGCGCTCCCAATCGCCGGAGTACGCGAAGTGCAATCCGAGGAACGCAGTGGTGTAGCCCTCCATGCGGTTGAGGGCAAGCGCGCGTTCGGCTGCCACCCGGAAGGAACCTACTTCGTGGCGGAAGAAGTGAGCCGAAGCTAACGCTGCGTGCGCCAATTGATTCGCAGGTGCAAGTTTCACCGCGCGCTGCGCTGCCTCCAGCGAACGGTCCATCGCGTTCGGCCGCTCATTGTATCCATGGGTGTATTCGGCGCGGTACAACCACGAGAGCATCGCCCAGCAGTCGGCGCGATCCGGCGCCTGCTGCACTGCCTTCTCCAGAGCCTTGATTCCCGCGGTGTGCTCTTCTTCGTTCACATGCTGATGAAAGCCGAAACTGCGGAGCAGCGATTCATAGGGCGTCAGCGATTCGGGATCGCGGTTACGCAGCACTTCGGTCATGCTGTGCGCGAGGATGCCCTGGGTATCGCCGACAGTGGCAACCATGCGAGGCACCACGTCGTCGGCAAGGTCGAGCGCCGCCTCCGCCGTGAAGGTACGGTCGTAGGTCTCCGCCCACAGGCTCGCGCCGCTGCCGGCATCGACCAGTTGCACGGCGATGCGAACTTTTGCGCCAGCCTGGCGCAGGCTTCCCTGCATCACGTAGCGCGCGCCGAGCTCCTCGCCTACGGTGCGCACATCTCTGGATTCACTCGAGTATTTCGCGGTCGAGCTGCGGGCGATCACGCGTAGATAGGAAAAACGGGACAGCCCGGTGACCACTTCTTCCGACAGGCCTTCTGCCAGCGCCGCCAGATCCTGATTGCTGCCGGAGTACTTGAACGGCAGCACGGCGACCCAGAAGCCTTCGTCGGCGCGCACCGCGCCGGAGTTCGGGACTGCGGCTCGCACGCCCGACGTCCCCACTGAAGAATTGCGCGTCGTGGTCCGCGCCATATCGCGGAACTCGTTGCTGACGTCGCGCGCCGTCTGCACCCGGTGACGCGGATCTTTCTCCAGACAACGGCGAATGACACGCGCCAGGTCGCCCGGTAACTGAGGGCGCACATCCGTCACCGACGGCGGATCGTCGCGCAGGATGGATGAGACCAGCTCGGCCGAAGACTCTCCCTGGAAGGGACGGCGGCCGGTCGCCATCTCGTGCAGCATTACCCCCAGCGAAAAAATATCCGAGCGATGATCGAGCGCGCGTCCGGAAACCTGCTCGGGCGACATATAGGCGGGCGTGCCCATCACGACCCCGATCTCCGTGCGTCCGGCCGAGGTCATGGTGGCGCCCTCAGGCTGCTGGGCATTGAAATCCTTGGCCAGTCCGAAGTCCAGAACTTTGACGCGGCCATCGCCGGTGAGCATCACGTTGCCCGGCTTCAGATCGCGATGCACGATTCCCTTCTCATGCGCCGCGGCCAGCGCCTCCGCCAGCTCGCCCGCGACGCGCACGATCTGCTCCACCGGCAAGCCGTTCTCGGTGATCAGCCGATCGAGCGACTGTCCCTCGATCAACTCCATGGTGAGGAAGTGCAAACCGTTTTCTTCTTCCACCGAATACAGCGTCACCACACTGGGATGATTGAGCGAGGCTACGGCGCGAGCTTCGCGCTGAAAGCGAGCCAGGCGGTCGGGGTCACTGGAGACGTCACGCGGCAGAATCTTGAGCGCGACATTGCGCCCCAGCCGGGAGTCGGTGGCGCGATACACCTCGCCCATCCCGCCCGCGCCAATGCCGGCGACGATTTCGTAATTGCCAATTCGTGTGCCAGCAATCAGCATGAGGTCACGATTATAGAATGCGGAGAATTCGCGAAGGGCTGGGCCGGGTACTGAGTGCCTCCGAGCCGCCCTGAGCTTGTCGAAGTCTCGCGATGTTCGAGGTCTGCGAGAAGGGGTCCAAGGTCTAGTGTTCGCTGACAACGCCGGCGCTGGCGGCAACCTGGCAAAACGCAGTTACGTCGTTCTTCCAGTTTCGCAAAACAATTTTTTTGGGCTCGCAAGTCGGAGCCATGATCGCAAGCTGAGTTTTGTCCGGCCAGGCGAGGCTGATGTTCCGGAACCCGCCGATTAGGAACACGACGCGCCGGTCTTTGAGCAGCAACCGGTTGCGCCGCAGCTCAACCACGGTGGCGTGCTCCTTGGCGAGACATTCGCTCTGGATGACGCTGGCGATATACCGCCCATCCGGCGAGACCACGCTCTGTCCCACGTGGTCGCTGCACACCACGCGATGGCAGCCCGGAAGAACCAGCAAACATGCTGCTACTACTACAAAAGCACCGATGGAAGAGTGTCTCATCATGGATGCACGGCATTGTACCGCGACTAGGCAGTCCCGGGGTGCCCCATCCTCCTCGCCCGCTTTTGGCGAGAGGGTGGGTCCGCCTGCCGCGTCTCGCGATTTTCGAGACGCGGAGAACGCGGCGGGAACCCCGCGAGACCATGCCATCCGGCACACGCCAATTGTCTCTACGTCTGTGATTTCGGCATCTGAGGATTCGCTGACGGCGCCGGTTTCATGCTGTTCTGCACCGCGGCTGCGCCTTCGGCCGCGCGGCGTCGAGCTTCCGGCTCCCACTGACCATTGTTGGCGCAGGCCTGCAGCATCCCCATGGCCTTGGCCTTGGTCGCAATCTCCGGCGCGTATGCTCCGAGCCGTTCGACTTCGACCACCGCCATCATCCGCACTTCCATGCCGCCGATCATCGCCATCGAATCGAGAGGCGCCTGCAGTAAATCGATGGTCGCGTTCATGACGCGGTCGTCTCTCGACCCGATGGCAATATGAGTGACGGCGTTGATGGCCGGTATGCGGATTCCATTGTTGCCGCTCCGCACCGAGTCGCCAAGCAACGCTACCGCCTCGGACGCCAGCGAAGCCGTGCTTTGAGAGCACAGCATGCTGTTGACCGCATCGACCACCGCCAGACGGATGGGCAACTGCGCCGCAATGGCAGGCTCCTTCAGCGTCGACAAGCGCCTTGGACTTGACCGACATATCGGTCGTGCTGTTGGCGACTTCGGCAATTGCATACACCGCCGGTATCCGGATGTGGTCCGACGCACTGCCCACCGGTTCCTTCATCAGGTCGAGGGCAAGGAGCTTCACATTGGTGTCGTCGCTCTCCAGAGCGATGGACCACGCCCGATGAAAGGCGTCGACCCGGGTGCGCGTGTCGGTGGACTTGATGTTGTCTTTCAGACTGTTCAGTTCCGCCAGCTGGGCACCCAGAGTGCTCTGCGCACTCTGAGCCAACGCGGCGACCACGCTCATAAGGATTACTAAAGAGACGACCGTAGTCTTGGTGATTCGATTCATCTACCTGGCTCCTGCCTTAATGTCAGCGGCGGCACTGCTCACGCGACCTTCTTGGTCTTGGCGACATGGTTTTTTCGTTGCCGACCTGCTCGAATTTTGCCGGAATCCGCATCCACGATCTCGACGCGAATTCTCTTGCCCACGGCGCGCGCTGCCTTGGCAACCGTTTCCAAACTCACACCAACATAGGTCGGGTTCAGCAAACGGTCCACTTGCGTCCGGCTGGTGTGCAAGCGCTCCGCCATGTTCTTTTTCGTGACTTGGCCACTTTGCATCGCCTTCTCCAATTGCCACGCAAGCACCCGCTTGATCGCGACTGCTTCGGCGTGTTCAAGCAGCCCCTCCTCCTCGAGAAAACTGTCGAAGCTGGAGCCGCTATAATCGATTGCTTTGCCTCTACTCATCTTGTCCTCTTCAGGCCCCGCTCGTGCCTGGTCTTGTTGCTGCGGGCAATCGTTAAGTCCTCGCTCGGAGTGCGCTGCGTTTTCTTGATGAAGCCGTGAAGTAAGACCATTCGTTGCCTGGCATCGATGTAAAAAATGACTCGCGAGATGCGATGACCTGTGAGCTTAGTTCTCACTTCGAACAGACCTTCGCCCAACGGTCGCGTCAGGGGCATGCCAAGCGGCCAACCAAACTCAACGGTTTTGATGTCTTCGCCGATGCGACGCCTGTCATCCCCGCCGAGTGAGCGCAGCCAATCGCGCAGGGGTTCCCCACCCGTATCCGTGCAATAGAAAATCGCCGGCACTCGCTTCTCTGGTCCTGTGTCGGGCACCCAGATTCGAAGCTCCCATGTACCTTATACGGTACACAGGTCAATCTTGTCCAGAGGAGACAATCGAAGCCGCCCATCGCCAAGTCGAGCCTGCCTTGGGCGAGGGCGCAAGGTCCAGCCCGAAGGGCGGGATGCTGTGAGACCGGCGTGTCAACGCCGGGTGGGTGCGCGTTATGAGGCATGAGCCGCGTCAGCGGCGGCACTCGAACGGATCACTACCTGCCAGGTCTCGAACACCGCGAGACATGCGCACCCGGCGTGGCGAGAGCGTCTCATCGAGGATGCGCTACGTCAGCGACGATATGGCAATCGCCTTTCCACGTCGCCCAGGTCCAACTCGCCGGAGGATGCACGAAGCCTTCACAGCTAAAAATGCGACACCGGATTGTACCGTCTCGACTCCGCTCCCACATCGTAGGAATCAAATCTGCGATGGTCGAGCACCCACCCAACATCGTCAGACAGGAAACATTCAAATTCAGTACGGCACGCTTCTCCGCGCCGGGACAAGCCTGCGCAATATCGGCCAATCCGTTCGAGTTCGTTGGCGACGAGTCCTCCCACGGATCCAGTGAAAAGACGCACCCCTGTTCAAACACAACCGCCGCGTGCGCAGTCACATGTTCACGATTGCGTACCGTCGTCGTGTAGTCCAGCAGGTTCTGTTCAATCAGGTCGTTTCGCACTAAGAAGCTTGATTGCAATTGCGTGTCAGGGACGAGGCGAAGAACCGCAAGAACGCGGTTGGAAACCGTCACCTTGTACGAGCAACTCTGAGCGCCACAGTAGTCGAGTTGGAGTCTGGCTCCAAACCGTTGCCGAATCTCGTCAACAGTGGGTTGCGCTTTCTGTGCCGATAACTCTTGAGCCGTTCGCAGCATGAACCGCGCTCGCTCGGAAATCCAATACCCATAAAGGCAGAGAAACAGTACGACCAGAACGACAGCAACCGCCGACGCGAGTGCCAGCCTTCGCACGAAAGATTTAGACACCGTCTGATGCTGGATAGTGCCACCAAAACTGGCACTGCCTCACTCCAGCCCAAACTCTTTCCACCGCTTCGTCACCCGCGCCTTCGTCGCCTCATCCATGCGAATCTCATCCGGCCATGGACGCGTGAATCCCTCTGTCGGCCATTTACGGGTGGCGTCTACGCCCATCTTTGATCCGAAGTCAGGCAGCCTCGACGCGTGGTCGAGCGAATCCACCGGGCCGAGCGTGAATTGAATGTCGCGCTCCGGATCGATGTTGTTCAGCACCTTCAGCGTGACGTCGCCAATGTCCTGCACGTCGACATCTTCATCGACCACCAGGATGCACTTGGTCGACATCGCCTGGCCCATGCCCCAGATGCTGCTCATCACCTTGCGCGCCTGCCCCGGATACGACTTGCGGATCGACACGATCATCAGGTTGTGGAAGACGCCTTCGACTGGCAGGTTCACGTCGACGATCTCGGGGATGGTGAGCTTCATCAGCGGCAGGAAGATGCGCTCCACGGCCTTGCCCATGTAGGCATCTTCCATCGGCGGCTTGCCTACGATTGTCGTCGAGTAGATCGGGTTCTTGCGATGGGTGACGCACTGCACGTGGAAGACGGGATACAAATCTTCGGGCGTGTAGAAGCCGGTGTGATCGCCGAACGGACCTTCCATGCGCAGCTCGTCGAGCTCGACGTAGCCTTCGAGCACGATCTCCGATGAGGCCGGCACTTCCAGGTCGACGGTCTCGCACTTCACCAGCTCCAGCGGCTTCTGGCGAAGGAAGCCGGCGATCATGTATTCCTCGATGTCAGGCGGCGCGGGCACGATAGACGAGAACATGATGGCAGGCTCGGTGCCGATGGCAACCGCAACTTCCATGCGTCCGCCGACCTGCTTGCCCTCGGCGACGCGCGAGCCACCGCCGGAGCGCGCCATCATGTCGAGCGCCGCGGTCAGCGGATGCGCTTCACCTGCGGCCGCCGCCCGCCGCATCTGCTGGCGATAGTGCTCGGCGCCGCCCTTCTGCCGCTGCCAGTGCATGCCGGTGGTGCGTTCGTCATAGACCTGCATGCGATAAGCGCCGACGTTGCGCTTGCCCGTCTTCGGATCTTTGGTCACCACCGACGGCAAGGTGATGAAGCGACCGCCATCGAGCGGCCAGCATTGCAGGATCGGAAAGTCGAGCAGCGAAAAATTGTCGTGCAGGATCACTTCCTTGCACGGGCCGGTAGAAACTTCCTTGGGAAAGAACTTGCCCATCTCGGCCAGCATGGGCAGCATCTTGATTTTGTCGAGCAGCCCCTGCGGCGACTTCACGTCCATGAACATCCTGATGCGGCCGGCAATATCGTCCAGCGAATCGACGTCGAGCGCCATGCGCATGCGGTACTCGGAGCCAAACTGGTTGATCAGCAGCTTCGCTCCGCGATAGCCCTTGACGTTTTCAAACAGCAGCGCCGGGCCGCCCGGGCCGTGCACGCCGCGCGGTCCCCACTTGGAGACGCGGTCGGTGATCTCGGCGATCTCCAGGATGGGATCGGCTTCGGCTTTGATGCGCATCAACTCTCCGGCTTTGTCGAGCGCGGAAATCCATTCCCTCAGGTCGTAGTAGGCCAAGCGTGTGCCTCGTGCGTGGAGTAACGCACGATTATAGGCGCGAGGTCTGCGGCCTCCAAAAAGGCGCATGGATTGCGGCCGGCAGGGCTCACAATTTAGCTGGTAGGTTGGGAGACACTCGGATATACTCCGCTGCCATACCCGCTCTGCGAAGTACGCTCCCCTTCCTCAAAACGGGCATAGTGTTCGCTAGTAGGCCGCGCCACTCCCATCCAAGTCAGACCAACCAGCGTTGGAGCGTCGCTATTTATGGACCAGGACTCCACGATGTCGTCTCCTCCTACTCTCAACAGGGGACGGGAGCTTTCTGTCACCGCGCTCCACCTGGCCGTGCTGGCTGTCCTCTCTCTGCTGCTTACCTGGCCGGTACTGATTCACGGCATCCCGGATCTGTCGCATGATGGGTACCATCATGCCCGCTGGGCAAAGCAGTTTTGCACGCAGTTCTGGGAGGGGACCTCTTTCCAAGATGGTTTACGAACGTAAACGGCGGCTTCGGCGGCCCTTCCGGATTTTTCAGTCCCCCTCTCACCAACTACGTTTCCGCTTTATTCTGGCCGTTGGTAGCTCATGGAGATCCTCAAGGCTGGTTAGCGGCTGGTTATCCGGTTGTGCTGGGCGCAATCCTTCCGGGTTTACCGCGTATTTCTGGCTGCTGTCGTTTGGCAACGCGCGAGCGGCGCTGCTCGGATCGATCTTCTACGTCGTTGCTCCTTACCACCTGGCCATCGATGTTTTCCTGCGCGGCGCCTCCCTGGAGTTTTGGGTCTTCGTGTGGTTCCCGCTGGTCTTGCTTTCAGCCGAGAAACTGATCCGGCACTCCCGTTGGGCGATTCCCTGCGCGGCCATCAGTTTTGCATTAGCCGTTCTATCGCACCCTACAACCTCTTTGTGCTTTGTCCCTATTCCTGTCGGCTATGTGTTCTTTTTCAGCGAGAAGAAGGAGCGGCTTCGTAACACTTCTCTGATGCTGGCCTCGCTGCTGCTCGGTGTCGGACTGAGCGCGGTTTACATTGTCCCCGCCATGCTGGATCAGAGTAAGGCGATGACAGGACTCTATCGATCCGGCGTTTTTGACTATCACAACCAGTGGCTGATTCAAAACACCAACCAACTGCGGCACCTGTTGCAGTCGACTCCGGTTGCGACCACGAGCGCCGGCAATAACGCCCTTCTTCCCTCTTTCAAGGTGCGCATCGTCGAGATCACAGCCTCAACCTTGCTGGTGGCCGTGCTGTTATTCGTCGTGAACCGCCGGTTTGAAACCGCACCCCGGCAACGCCGCCTCGCCCTGTTCTGGATGACGGTCGCCCTGACTGCAGTTTTTCTCATGAACCGGCCCAGTTCGTTTATCTGGAGCGTTGCGGGCTTCCTGCAGTTCCTTCAGTTCCCATTCCGGCTGAACATCATGCTGGATGTGTGTGTCGCGGCATTGTTCCCGCTGGCCTATCCCTACTTGAGGAAACCGAAGGTGCTGACAGGATTGCTGTGTGCGTTTCTGGTGGGCTGGCTGGTCATCGATGTTCACTACTCAACGAGCAACTTCTCCGCCATGGACGTCAGCGGCAGGCAGAGACGGATGGCCTACGAATCCTGGATGCGCACCCAGATCGATCCAACGGAGATGTGGCCGAAACCCGGAAATCCAGCAGCCATGTCCTCAAATGCAAGGTTCGACTGGTTCATCGCGACGCATCCTCCGCGGGAAGTGAAGCTGGAGGAGATCGACCGGCAATCTTCCGGAACGGCAACGGTGGAAAGCTGGCAGCCGCGCCGCATCATGATCAAAATCGATGCGCTGCGCGGCACCGTTCTCCAGGTGAACCACTTCTACTACTCGGGCTGGCATGCACGAATCTCCGGCACAAGGGAACAGTTCGCCGCCTACCCTTCGTCCAACGGCCTTCTGGATGTCGACATCCCCAAAGGCAGCTACGATCTGGCGCTCGAGCTTCCATTGGACGGCGCAGAGCGAACGGGCCTGGTGCTGTCGATCCTGTCGGCGCTGCTGGCGGGCGCTTGCCTGGGCTGGGCCTGGTGGCGACGAGCGAAACCTGATTTCTCTTTGGACGCGCACCCGTCCGGGCCGCCTCTCGCGCATCCCGTGTCCGCGGTCAGGCGCCATACCCGAGCACTTCCCAGACGGCATCTACTTCGCCAACGCCCGAACCCCGAATTCCTCCCCAGACTCCGCGGCGTTTTTGGGATAATCACTCTGGCTCTGGCGTATGTGCAGCCCAGCCGGCGATTGCTCATCCCGGTTGGCGAACCCGCATCGGTTTTCCGGAAGACGTGCGTCGTGCGATAGCGCGGCGTCATGGGTGTGTCATCTCAACCAATGGTTGCGATCCCCGGGTGTCTGCTGGCGACGGACATAATTCAGATGAGTCCCAGCAAACCGCGCTCTTCCGCAAAACGATCGAACGCCAAAATGAATCTGGCTCGCCCGTTTACTCCGACGACCAACCGCCGGCTCAATGAGCTGATCGGGTTCCTGATTTTTGTCTTCGCGATCCTCCTTGTCCTCTCGCTGGTTTCGTATTCGCCGCTCGATCCATCGCTGAACACCGCCGCTAACCCGGTGGCCGGACGCCCGGCACATAACTGGATCGGCGTCTTCGGCGCGTTCCTCTCCGACCTGGTGCTGCAACTGTTCGGCGTCTCGGCCTTCCTGCTGCCGGCGTTCCTGGCGATGTACTCGCTGCACTGGTTCCGCTCGCGCGCCATCAGCTCACCGTGGGCGAAGGTGCTTGGCGGCTCGGCGCTGGTTTCCTTTATCGCCGCCCTCATCGGATTGCTGCCCGCACAGGTGAAGTGGAAGGGCGTGATCCCCTCCGAGGGTCTGATCGGGCGCATCGTCGCCGACTTTCTTATTCATTACCTGAACGTCGTCGGCGCATACCTGGTTTGCATTGCTGTCATCGCCGTCGGACTGTATCTCTCGACCGCGTTCTCCTTCGGAGCCATGCGCATCTGGTCGCAGGCTCGCTTCGGCTTCTTCTATGCTGCGATGGATCGACTCGCAGACTGGCGCATCGAACGCGCACGCAAGAAGGCCGCCAAAGACCTGGAGAAAAAGCGTGCGGCGAACGCCAAGCCGGTCGTCACCGCGCAACTGGTTCCGAAGCGGGCTCCTGCTCCGGTTGAAGAGCCTCTCGCCCAGCAGCAGGCAGCAGCCTACGCGCCGCAAGCGCCGGCGCCGATGCCAGTCCAGCAAAACTCGAATGGACGCAGCGGCATCGATCGCATGTTCGACGCCGAGATCGACGAACAGCAGCCGGCGCCTCCACCAAGACCCCGCGTACCCGAGCCTGAGCCCGAAGGCGAAGAGAACATCGCCGTAACTTCGCGTGCCGACGCCGCGCATACCGGCAAGACCACGATGCCGAAGCTGGCGGGCAGCTACAAACTGCCGTCGACGGCATTGCTGCAGCGTCCGGATGAACACAGCGCCATCAACGAAGCCGAGTTGAAAAATCTGGCGCAGGTGCTCGGCTGAGAAATGCGGTGAGTTCGACGTACGCGGTTCCATCACCCAGATCAATCCCGGCCCGGTGGTCACGACGTTCGAGTTCAAGCCCGAAGCCGGCATCAAGTACAGCCGCGTCACCGGCCTCTCCGACGATCTCTGCCTGGCGCTCCGTGCCGAGAGCATCCTCATCGAACGCATGGCCGGCAAGTCGACGGTCGGCATCCAGGTGCCGAACCACGAACGCGAAACCATCTGGCTGCGCGAGGTGGTCGAAGCGCAGGAATTCCTCGGCACCAAGTCGAAGCTGACGCTGGCGCTCGGCAAAGACATCAACGGCCGCATCGTTACCGCCGACCTGAACTCGATGCCGCACCTGCTCATCGCGGGCTCGACCGGATCAGGCAAGAGCGTGGCCATCAACGCCTTCATCATGTCGATCCTCTACAAGGCAACGCCTGACGAGGTTCGGCTGATCCTGGTCGATCCCAAGCGCCTGGAGCTCGGCAACTACGAAGGCGTGCCGCACCTGCACGTGCCCATCATCACCGAGCCCAAGCTGGCATCGAACGCCTTGCGCAACGCCGTGCGCGAGATGGAGCGCCGGCTGAAGGTGCTCGCCGCAAAAGGCGTGCGCAACATCGATCAGTACAACAAGCTTTTCGACGGCGGCTCGGCCAGCCTGTTCGAAGACGACGCCGACGCGCGGCCGCTGCCCTACATGGTCATCATCATCGACGAGCTCGCCGACCTGATGATGCTTGACGGGCAGAACGTGGAAGCGTCGATCACGCGCCTGGCGCAGATGGCGCGCGCGGTTGGCATTCACCTGGTGCTGGCCACGCAGCGTCCCTCGGTCGACGTCATCACCGGATTGATCAAGGCGAACTTCCCCGCGCGAATGTCATTCCGCGTGGCCACCAAGATCGACTCGCGCACGATTCTCGATGCCAACGGCGCTGAAGCGCTGCTGGGTCGCGGCGACATGCTCTACTTGCCGAATGGATCGGCGCGCGTGCATCGCGTGCATGCGCCATTCGTCACCGAGAAAGAGATTGCGGCGGTGGTCGAGCACTGGCGCGCGCAGGGCGCTGCGCAGTACGAGCAAAACTTCCTCGAAGCTCCGCGGGAAGAAGGCGAGTCCGGTGGCGCTGGTGGCAGTGGCGCGGCCGGCGACGACAACGACGAGCTCTTTACGGATGCAGTGCGCATCGTGCTCGAATATGGCAAGGCGTCGACTTCCCTGCTACAACGCCGCCTGCGGATCGGCTACGGCCGCGCCGCTCACCTCATCGACCTGATGGAGCGCGACGGCATCGTAGGCGCCGCCGACGGACCCAAACCCCGCGAACTCCTGAAACGTCCAGACTGGCTGAGCGAAGTGGAAGACGCGCTGCGGTAGATAGCGGCCCACCCTCTCGCCAGAATCGGGCGAGTAGGATGGGGCACCCGGTGACAACCCGAGCCGCGCAGAGGCGAAAGTGCCCAATCTGTTCACTCATCGCGACCTTTAATCAGTGCTACTCATCGGCCACTTGCGACAGGCACAAAATTCTTGTCTCGATTTCGCGAAGCCAGTGCTACATTCTCCGGTGACGCAGGATGAGTCAACGAACGAGCCTCTTCACCGCACCGCTGCTGCTGCTGTGGCCTCTGATGTTCTTAGGCCAGGCAGCGAATCACCCCGCGCAACCTGTGAACCCGGCGGCGCTGGCCGACGTGAAGGCGGCCGATGACCTCTATCTACACGGAAATTTCGCGGAAGCCGACGAGAGGTACCGCTCGGCACTGAAGGTCGACCCCAACCTTGAATCTGCGCAGGCGGGTCTGGCTCGAGCTCTGCTGCGGGAAGATAAGCCCTATGATGCCTTCACGGTGATCAAGCCTGCCTATGCGGCGCATCCCAAGTCGGCGCCGATCCTGGTTGCCCTGGGAGATGCCAGCTTTCGGGTCGGCAAGATGTTGCAAGCCGAAAAAGCTTACCGCGCAGCGCTCAGCTTTGATGCTAACAACTCTCAGGCTTACCTCGGGCTGTTCCAGTTGTACAACGCTTACTCAGCCTTCGCTCATGCCCGCGATGCCCTGAACCACGCTCACGCCCTCTCACCCAATGATCCCGATGTGCAGTTAGCGTGGCTTACCACGCTTCCACGACGCCAACGCCAGGCCGCGCTGAAACAGTACCTTGAGGGATCTCATCCGAACTCAGCCATCGATCAGACTAAGCTCGAGCAATACCTGCAGTATCTCGGCGACACCGCCGATCAACCGGTTCACCCATGCACGCTGGTGCCCGGGTCGCAGCAAACGGAATCCAAGCTGCAGCATATTCGCGACGCGGATCGGCAGGCAGAAGGTGTTGGCGTCGATGTGACAATCAACAACTACGACCACGTACTACTACTCGACACCGGGGCCAGCGGCATCACGATTACGTCGAAAGCTGCCGCCAAGGCGGGATTGCAGCGCGCAACGGATGTGCGCTTGTACGGGATAGGCGACAAGGGTCCCAGTAGCGGTTACATCGCATATGCCAACCGGATCGTCATCTCTGGCCTGGAATTCCACGACTGCATTGTGACCGTAGCAGACAAAAAGATAATTCCCGGCATCGATGGACTGATCGGAGCAGACGTCTTTGAGTCGTATCTCGTCGATGTGGACCTGCAGCACAAGGCCTTGAAGCTATCTGCCTTGCCAAAGCGTCCCGGCGACAGCAGCTCGGCAGCCACGCTCAACAGCGAGGGTGAGAGCGAAAGCGATCTACCCACGGTGGACGCGCCCTCGAACGCTTCGGACGCGAGCCTTGCGTCGCCGAAGGATCGCTATGTCGATCCGAGCATGTCCAACTGGACACCGTTCTTCCGGTTTGGACACTTGATCGTGATCCCGGTTAACGTCAACGAGTCTGAACCCGGACTTTTCATCGTCGACACCGGAGCCCAAGCGAACGTCATCTCTACCCGCCTCGCTGAAAGCGTGACCCAGGTGGACCGGGACAGTTGGGCGAAAGTTACCGGCATTAATGGCAAGGTGAAGAAGGCCTACGTTCCCAGCTACGTCGAACTCGGGTTCGGGCGCTTTCGTCAACCAGGGGCGGAAGTGGTAGCGATCGATCTGTCGAACATTAGCCACGACACTGGTACCGAAATCTCCGGCTTTCTGGGCTTTTCCGTGCTTGGCTACCTGGACATCCGCATCGATTACCGGGACGGACTGATCGACTTCGCGCACCGCGACAGCCACGGTAATCTGCACTGAATCCGCCTCCTGCTGCAGAAAACGAACACTTCACGTTTTTTCGACTTCGCTAGCGAGAGTCTGACTGTCAACTACAGCAGCGCCGATTGCATCATCCAATCGCCTTCATCGGCGCGTCTCGCTCGTGCTACTCTGCTGGGCAGGAATTCTTCCCCATGCCCATCCAGTCGCGTAGTTGGATTGCCCTGCTTTTTGCTTTTTTGACCTTGCCGTTGGTGGCCCAGAACTCCGGCTCACAATCGCCGCCGCAGCCCAGCGGGATCACCGGCCTCACCATTCACACCGACAAGGGGCAGCAGCAGACGATCCCGACGGCGCCGCCTCCTACGAAGTCCGGAGTGGTGCCTGTCCTCGCCGAGGCCAATCAGCTCTTTTCGCAGCGCAAGATTCCCGAGGCGCTCACCCGGTATCAGGCGCTTGTGAAAGCCGATCCCAAGGTGGTGCCCGCGCAGGTGGGCATGCTGCGCTGCCTGGTGATGCTGGGCAAGCTCGATGAAGCGCAGTCGGCCGCCAATGCCGCAGTTGCCACGCTGCCCGGTTCCGCGCCTGTTCTGGCGATGGCCGCCGATGTGCAATTCCGGCTGGGCCGCATGCCTGAGTCGGAGCGCCTCTACGTCAAAGCGCAAAACCTGAACCCGGGCGATCCCGAGGTGTACATCGGACTGGCGCGCATCTACAAGGCGGCATCGTTGTATCGCCGCGCCTACGACAATCTGAAGAAGGCGCACGACATCGCGCCCGACAATGGCCCGGTACAGATGCTGTACTTCCACTCGCTGCCGCAGCCGGACCAGATTCCGCAGCTGGAGTCGTATCTGGCGAAGCCCAACCTCAATCCGCAGATCGCGCGCGCCTTGCAAGGCTACCTGGCCTTCCTGAAGAAGAACGCGTCGGCACCGGTACACGCGTGCAAGGTCGTGAGCAAAGTTCAGCAAACTGACACGAAGCTGGAACCGGTGGCGCGCGCCGACACCAAACTCGGCGGCGTTGGCCTGAACGTCAAGATCAACAAGGGAGAGGTTCATCTCGCGCTAGACACCGGCGCGACCGGCATTCTGCTTGGCCGCACAGCGTCGGAGAAGCTGGGCCTGCAACGTCTCGGATACCAGCCCATCGTCGGCGTTGGCGATTCGGGAACGCAGGGCGGCTTCACGGCGCTGGCCGATCGCATTCGCATCGGCGATCTGGAATTCCAGGACTGCGTAGTGAAGGTGACCGACGCCGCCACTCCGGTCACCGGACAAGACGGCTTGATCGGCGCGGATGTCTTCAGCTCGTTCCTCATCGACATCGACATCCCGGGCGCGAAGCTGCGCCTGTCGCCGCTGCCGAAGCGTCCCGATGAAACCGGCCAGGCGGCCTCGCTGCAAACCATGTCTTCGGACCAGGGCGAGGACGGCGCCAATGAGACTCCGGAGACGCCGCGAACCTCCACAGGGCTGACTGATCTGCCCAAAGACGCCTACGTTGCGCCAACGATGAAAGACTGGACCAAGGTCTATCGCTTCCGCAGCCTGCTGATGGTGCCGACGCTGGTCAACCAAACCGGCCCCCTGCTCTTCCTCATCGACACCGGGTCGTTCACCAACATCCTGTCGCCAAAAACCGCGCAACAGGTGACGCAGCTCAGCTCCGATCCCAGCATGCGCATCTCGGGAATGAGCGGCAAGGTTGGGCAGGTCTATCGCGCGCAGAATGCCAGCCTGCAATTCGGCCGCTACGTGCAGGAGAACGAGGACGTGGTCACCTTCGACATCTCCTCCATAAGCCGGCAGACTGGGGTCGAGGTCGGCGGCATTCTCGGCTTCAAGATGCTGTGCATTCTGCAAGTCAAAATCGACTACCGCGATGGGCTGGTGGACTTCGTCTTCGATCCGCATCGCCTGCCAAAGCAAATTCGCATCGGACACTGATAGGCGTCTGCCCAGCAGCGCCTAAACGGGCTGCGGAAAAATTTCTGCGACGCCTGCGTGAGCTTGGCAACAGGTCGCGTCTTCACGGGCTGCTGAAAAACTCCGACGACGTGAGCTTTGTAACAGGGCACGACTTCAGTCGTGCCGATGGTTGTCGTTTTAACGCGGGCTTTAGCCCCTGCTTCCTGCAATCCTCTAGTACACTCGTTAGGCACCAACCCTCGACATGCGTCAGCCATCGACATGCGACCTTCGGCAGTGGGTCATCAGCACACTACTGATTTGTGTTGTGTGCTTCCCTGCCGCCGTCTTTGCGCAGCAGGAAATTCGCGGAACGGTCACCGACCGCAGCGGCGCTGTCGTGGCACGCGCCCAGGTCGTCCTGCATGTGGATGGACAGGACTTCGGCCGGATTACACAGCCGGACGGATCGTTCGTTTTCACCGGCGTCTCCGGCAACAGCGGCACCATCGAGGTGCGCTCCTCTGGCTTCGCCACCACAACCATTCCCTGGCACGCGGGCGACAAACCGCTCGCCATCACGTTGGCTCCGGCAACAGTGCAGCAGAGCCTGGACGTTACCGCCACGCGCACTTCCATCCTTCCAACTGGCGTCGACAACGTCGAAGCGCAGCCGGATGCGGTCACTGTCAGCGACAAGCAACTGGAGCAGTGGGGACCGCTAACCACCGATGACAAGTTGCGCCAGGTGCCGGGCTTCCAACTGCTGCGTCGCTCCGGCAGCCAGACGGCGAATCCGACTTCGCAGGGTGTCTCGCTGCGCGGACTTGGCGCCAGCGGCGCCAGCCGTGCCCTAGTGCTGGTCGACGGCGTTCCCATCAACGACCCCTTTGGCGGATGGATTTACTGGGCACGCGTTCCGCAGTCTTCGCTCAGCGAAGTGCAACTGGTACCCGGTGGCGTCTCCGCGCTCTACGGCAATGACGCATTGGGCGGCGTGGTCAATCTCGAAACCAAGACCGCGGTCGAGACCGATGGCGAAGTCGAAGGCTCCTACGGCAACGAGAATTCGCCCTTCGGTTCAGGATGGGGCGCAGTGCGCATTGGCAAGTGGTCGCTGAGCGGCAGCGGCGAAGGCTATCGCACCGACGGCTACATCGATGTTCCGCAGAACGTGCGCGGGGCCGTCGATACTCCGGTCAACGTGCAGTACGGCAGCGGCAATGCGCGCATCGAGCGGCTCTTCGGCGATCGCGGCCGCGCGTTTCTGGAAGGCACCCTCTACGGCGAAGATCGGCAGAACGGTACCCCGCTGCAGATCAACGACACCACCATTCGCCAGTTGGCGTTCGGCACCGACTACAACACGGCCAATGCCGGCCTGTTCACGTTGCGCCTTTACGGCGGCACGCAGAATTATCAGCAGACGTTTTCGTCCATCGCCGCCAATCGCGACAGCGAGTCACTGACCAACCTGCAGCATGTGCCGGTAACGCAGATGGGCATGATTGGGCAGTGGTCGAAGCAACTGGCTTCGAACTTCACCATGCTCGCCGGACTCGACGGAACCTATGTGCAGGGCGTGAGCCTGGAGACCAGTTACTTCGCCGGCAATCCCACGGCGCACCTTTCGAACGGCGGAACCCAGGAGGCGCTCGGCGCATTTCTCGAAGGCATCTGGCAGATTGCGCCGAAGTGGTCGCTGACAATGGCCGGCCGCGAAGATTTGTGGAGCAACTACGACGCCAGTTCCATCCGCATTCCGACACACGGAACGCCGACAGACATCAACTATCCCGACCGCGGGCAGAACGCGTTCAATCCGCGCGTGTCGTTGTCGTATCGCGTGAACGATCGCGTCGTGTTGTACGCCTCCGGGTATCGCTCGTTCCGCGCGCCGACGCTGAACGAACTCTATCGCGCATTTCGCGTCGGCAACGTGCAGACGCTCTCCAACGCCTACCTGAGGGCCGAGCGCTTCAGCGGCGGCGAGGCCGGCGTGCGCACTTCGATGCTGAACAATCGCGTGTCGATCCACGGCAGCATGTTCGGCGGCGTGGTCACCGATCCGGTGAGCAACGTCACGCTGATTTCTACGCCGACGCTGATTACACGCATACGCGAGAACCTGGGGCGCACGCAATCCATCGGCTTTGAGGCCGGTACCGATATTCGTTTCACCAATCGCATCACGCTGGCCGCAGGCTATCAGTTCATGGACACCTCGGTCGCCAGTTCGCCGTCGAGTCCCGGGCTGGTCGGCAACCAGATTCCGCTGGTGCCGAAGAACATCTTCACCTTCCAGGGAACGTGGCTGGCGCCCAAGCAGTTCGTAGTGGCCATCCAGGGCCGCGCCGAAAGCAACGAGTTCGACGACGATCAGAACCTGCTGCCGCTGGGCTCGATGTTCGTCCTCAGCGCCACGGTGACCAAGTCGCTGCCCAAGGGTTTCGACGTGTTCTTCCAGGGCGAGAACCTGACCAACACTGAGTACAACATTGGACGAACTCCGGTGGTGACCACGGGCCAGCCGGTCTTGGCGCGAGTGGGATTCCGCTGGCACAGCCGGCAGTAAGACAGCTTCGTAGTCAAGAAGCGCGTAGCGCGAAACAAATGTAGCCCAGCATGTGAGTGCTGGGACACGCGGTCGTATCGACCTCAGAGTCCCTTCAGGGACGACAGGGCTTGTGCCGTCCTCCGGACTCAACCCGATTTTCAGACTCCCCCCGGACTGACGTCCGGGGCTACGATTGTTGCGCGCTTCGCGCTCATCAAGACCCGATCGCGGGCAGTACGCCTTAAAGCAATGCCTTGCGCCAGACGGCACTAGAAAGGCTCCCCAGCATTCTCGGGAACTTTGAGACATCCTCCGGTGAATCCCTTACTATGGATGTCAATTCGGCTGCGGTAATCCCAACCCAGAAATAGAAAGCCTTATGTTCAAAATCACCAGGGCCGTCGCGAGCATGCTTCTCGCTTTTGCATTGGCGACGACTTGCCTTGCGCAAACTGCACCACCCGAGCATTCCACCGATGCGGTGGTCAAGAAGGACCCGCTGCACATCTTCAGCGAGTCGGTGCAACAGCTATCGAAGACGGTTTCCGGCTCAGTGGTGCAGATTCTCACCACCGGCTTCGGCCTGGCGACCAAGGAAGATGAAGACGACACGGCGTATCTGGAGGCGCAGCGCGGCATCGGCGCCGGCGTGATTCTTTCCTCTGACGGCTACATCGTGACCAACGCTCATGTGGTGCAAGGCGCGCGCCAGATTCGCGTACGACTCCAGGGTCTGGAGCCGCAGGACACGCCGAACAAGAAATTGCCGCCGCGCATCGAAGCCAAGCTGGTGGGTATGGATCGTCTCACCGACCTGGCGGTTTTGAAGATCGACATGAAAGGCCTCCCCGCCCTCCAGTTTGCCAACTCCGACGACCTGAAACAGGGCGAGGTGGTGTTCGCTTTCGGCAGCCCCATGGGACTCGAGAACTCGGTCAGCATGGGCGTAGTGAGCGCTACCGCGCGGCAAATCGATCCCCAGAGACCCGACATCTACATTCAGACCGACGCTCCCATCAACCCGGGAAATAGCGGCGGCCCGCTGGTCAACGTTGACGGAAATATCGTCGGCATCAACACCTTCATCCTGTCGGAATCGGGCGGCAATGAGGGATTGGGGTTTGCGATTCCCAGCGACGTGGTGCGCAGCATTTACGACCAGATTCGCACCCAGGGCCACGTCCACCGCGGACAGATTGGCGTCTACCTGAAGACGATTACGCCGGAGTTGGCTGAGGGCCTGCACTTGCCGGTTTCCGAAGGCGTGATTCTGGAAGACGTCGAGCCGGATTCGAACGCCGACAAGGCCGGACTGAAGATCGGCGAAATCGTGGTGAGCGTCGGCGGCAAACATGTCGACGACCTGCGCCAGTTCTCACTCGACCTATACGCCTACAAAGTGGGACAGACGGTGGACGTCGGAGTGTTGCGCAAAGGTCAAGTCAAAACCATTCCGGTCGTCGTCTCTGAGCGTACCGACGATCCTGAACGCTTCGCCGACATGGTCACCGGGCCGGACAATCTCGTCAACCGGCTTGGCATTCTTGGAGTCACGGTCAACGAGACGCTGCGCAAGGAGATTGGCGAAGATCTGCGCATCGATACCGGCGTGCTGGTCGCGGCGCGCACGCCGACGGCAACCCTGCTCGGCGACGGCCCCGAGGCCGGCGACATCATTCACGCCGTGAACGGCGTCAACATCAAGGATGTTCAACAGTTGAAAGACTCGCTGCGCGAGATCAAGCCCGGCGATGCGATCGTGCTGCAAGTCGAGCGCTCGGGCCTGTTCAATTACCTGGTGCTGGAATCGGAGTAGCGGTTGTCAGCAATCTCTGCGTCAGAGCGCTGCATAGGAAGCCTGCCCCAGTCGATTTGTCTTCCTGAGGAAGACTTCAGTCCGTCGAAGGATCTGCGGTTGGTTGGGCCGTGACGATGTCCGCATCATTTCCCTGCCAACAAACCGCAGATCCTTCGCTGCGCTCAGGATAACAATTCGTTAGTAAGGTTCAGCTCCCGAATCAAAACCATCTCCTGCACCCACGTGCCGCACGTCACTGACAACGATTCAGGCCCGCTCCTACAATTAACTTGGCGAACGTGCCGGAGCAGTTTTGGACGTTTGAAGACACGTTTGCTCTCCCAGAAGCGCCATGCGGATCGCCGTGGGGCGCTATGTTCGTTCATCGTCGGCAGCGTCGTTCGTTATGGCTTGCGAGTGACGCATGCAAATCCGTCAGCCCGAATTGTGACTTCTGCCAAGGAGGTGCGCGGTGACTGTGCTGACTGCAAGACCAAAAGCCGCTGTCCAGAACATCGTTTTCATCACCGACTTCTCGCCGTTTTCAGCGCGGGCTTTGAGCTACGCCGCGGCGATCGCGCGCCACTTCGACTCGAAAATCCATCTCGTGCATGCGCTGCAGCAGGAGACTTCGGACGCCAGCGCGCAGACGACGGCGACAGCCAGGCTCCACGAGACAGCCGAACACTGCGCCGGCATCGACTGCTCGGAATGGCTGCTGAAGGGCAGCCCGGAAGAAGTAGTCGAGCGCATCATCTCCTTCGACAAGTCCGACCTGGTCATCGTCGCCACCCATGAGGCGCACGGATACCGGAAGGCGGCGGCGGGCGCTGCCGCGGAACACTTCTTCCGTCACGTTGAGTGCCCGGTGCTGGCGGTTGGACCAAAGGTCGCAGCTTGCGGCCCCAGCTGGCGTCCGCGGCATGTGCTGCTCGCGACCGACCTGCAGACGAAAGAGGCGGCGGCGGCGCGCTGTGCGGTGTTCCTGGCGCGCGAACACGATGCCCAACTGTCGCTGCTGCATGTTGCCTCGCCAGGATCGGCGCCCTATCCGGAAGATCAGCAGATCATCGCGCGGCCCTACTTCCAGTCGCGGTTGCGCGAGATCCTCGCCTATCGCTCGCAACTGGAGTTTCCCGCCGAGTTCCGCGTGGAGTTCGCTGATGATCCGGTTGCAGAAATTCTGCGGGTGGCCGCCGAGCAGCGCAGCGATCTCATGGTGCTCAGTGTGCACCGCGCCGAGCCGTGGGGATTTCATTTTGTGCACGAAGCCTATCGCATTGTGGCCGAGGCGACGTGTCCGGTGTTAATCACGCAGCGCAAAGAGTAAGGCAATTCTCGCCGATTTTATGGCGAGGCCGAAAGGAGGCTGGTCATGTTTGCACTCAGGCTGGTTCGACTGGCGGAAGAACATGCGGATCAACTCGCGGAAAGCCTGCTGAAGAAGTTGAAGGCTTCCGAGTCGTGCACCGAATTGCTCAGCCTGGTTCCCGACAGCGAGTTGAAAAACCGCGCCTATGAAATCTATCGCCACATGAGCGAGTGGCTGCTGAGCAAGACCGAATCCGAGGTCGAAGAGCGCTATCTCGGCCTGGGTGCGCGACGCGCCAAGCAGGACGTGCCTTTCAGCCAGATGCTCTATGCCATCCAGGCCGTCAAAGAGAACCTGTGGGACTTCCTGAGGAATGAAGACTTCATGGAAGCACAGGATTTAATTGGGGAGATGGAGCTGCTGTATTCGCTGGAGCGCTTCTTCGATCGCGTGATCTACTTCGCGTCGGTCGGCTATGAGGGAGCACGCGCCCGGCAGGTGGCGCACGCCCTGGCCGAGCATCAGAGCCGATAGTGTGCCCTTGATTTACAACTGCGGCCTGATGCAGGCCTGTGCAGACATCGGTGGTTATCCCTCCGAAACTAAAAACAGGCGAGGCGGGGGTGGAGCGCCCCGGCCCGCCTGTCCCCCTGCTACTACATTCGTTACGGCGCGAAGTAGCCCGAGATATCGAGGATCAGGTTGGTCGTGCCCGCCGCACCGGCGTCGATCTTGCCGTTCGAGGTAGGCACAATCGCCATGTTCGATGTGACCTTATGGTCGGTGGCATTCAGGGTCGAGACGCCCGGCGCCGGCTCGCCATCGGGCCACAGACTCAGATAGAGGAAGCTATCCTGCGGCACAACGGTCGCGTTGAAGACGTAGCCTTTCGCCGTGGACGGCAAGGTGCAATCGCTGCCTTCGACATTCACCGGGAGAGTGCCCTGGAAAGCGCCGCCCGCTTGCCGCGTGTCCAGCACGCGACACGGAGCGCCGGCGTAGAGCGACAGTCCACCGCTAGCCGGCGCTGCGAAGTAGCCGTTGATATCCACCGCCAGGTGGCTGGTCTGCGAGGGATAGACGGAGATGCCGCCGCCGCTTCCGGCAGGAACGATTGCGGCATTGGCCACATTGGTTGCCGTCGGATTGTTCAACACCGACACGTTCGGCTGGCTTTGACCTTCGGGCCATGCCGTCAGATAGGTCATGAACTGTCCCGAGGGATACGGAATCGCCGTGAAGTTCAGCGAGTACGCCGCAATGGTGACGTCCTGCGGCATGCACGGACTCGACAGCATGTCGAAGCTGCGCACCTGCTGTGCAACCAGCGCCGGGCCGCCGAGATTGCCGTTCGTGCCGCGAGTGTCCAGCACGCGGCAAGGCGTCAGTGAATAGAACTGCAAGGTGCTGCCGCTGGGACCGGTGAAGTAGCCGTTGATATCGAGAATGACGTTGGTGGTGTTGGTGACGTAGACGGTCACTGCACCTTGATATCCGCCGGGAACGACGGCGGCGTTGGCCTTGGTGCGCCCGTCGGTCGAGTTCATGGTCGAGACTACAGGCTGGGGCGCGCCGGTCGGCCAAATGGTGAGATAGCCTAGCGGCGTACCGTTGGGCACGACGGTTACATTCAGAGAGTACGCGGCAGCATTTGCCGGGATGCCGCAATTCCCCAGTTGCGACACGATGAAGCTGCGCGAACTGCCGCCCGTGATCGGGCCGCCGATGTTGCGCGTATCGACGATCCGGCAAGGCGTGACCCCGATGAACTGGATCGGGTTCGGCGGTCCGCCGGCAATCACCGTGGCAGTGTTGTCGTTGGTGTTGGTGACGTAATAGCGATTGGTGACGGGATTGACGATGGCGGCCGCCGGCCCGGAGCCCACGCCCAGACTGCTGGTGTGGTGGGTGGCACCGTCAATCATGGTGATGGTGTTGTCGCCGTAGTTGGTGACATAAATCTTGTAGGTATCGACGTCGGCCTCGACATCAGCGGGTGTATTGCCCGTCGGCACTGTCGTGGTCGCCAGCGTGGCGCCGTTGATGATGGTCAGATTGTTGTCGTGCTGGTTGGTGACGTAGGCCTCGTTCGAGACCGCATTCACAAACAGCGCGCCCGGAGCGTTCCCAACGTTGACACGCTGCGTATTGTTGGTGGCGCCGTCAATGACGGTCACGGTGCCCTGCGTCGGGTTGTTATTGGCCAGGCAGTCGGCGCTGCCGGAATTGTTGCCGCAGGCGTTCATCACGTAAATCTTGTTGGTCTGCGAGTTCACCAGGATGACTGCGGGGTTCCAGTCCACCGGGATACTGGTGGTGTGGTTAGTGGCGCCGTCAATCACCGTCACCGTACCGTTCGACGTGCAGTCATTGCTGGTGCCGCACTGATTGATCACATAAATCTTATTTGTGACCGAATTGACGGCGACCGCGATTGGAACCAGGTCGACGGTAATGGTGTTGATCAGGGTGTCGTTGCTACCGTCGATGATGCCCACGGTGTTATCGGTGCCGTTGCCGCTGTTGGGGACATAGATCTTGTTGGTGACCGGGTTAACGTCGGAGACGATCGGGTAGGAAAAGCCGCTGATCGTCTTGATCACCTGGTTGGTGGCGCCATTGATCACCGAGACCGTTCCGTCGCGGCGGTTGTTCACGTAAATCTTGTTAGTGTTCTGGTTGATGGCCAGAAATTCGTCATGCGTCCCGACGGTCACGGTGCTGGTTGCGTCGGTGGCGCCGTCGATGACGGTCACGGTGCCGTCTGTGAAGTTGTTGACATAGATCTTATTGGTCGCCGTATTCACGTTGACGAAGGAGGGATTGGCGCCGATCGGAACGGTGCCAATCAAGGTCTGGGCTGTGGCTGGTAGCGTGGCAATGAAACTGGCGGCAATCGTAAGTAGCAGGAAGCGTCGCATCTTTGGTCCTTGTTCTCCAAAAGCTCGAGGGTTGGGGGCACTCGACGCGCAACGGGGCTGCGGCGGCGATCACCACTTCCGGGTCGACGGGTGGTCACGTTAATGTTCTGAATGACACCCACATCCATGGCGCTCTGGCGTGCTCGTCGACAGGCTCACAAGTGAGCTAGCTGAGTTCTGCAAATGTGGCTATACTCTTGAACACTCAACTGTTTTGAGACAAGGGACATAAAGGGACATTTCGGGACATTGCGTACCATGCCGCCGGTCCAGGAAGTGAAAGCGCCAAATCGTCGCCTGGATTCTTGGAAGGAGATCGCCGCTTTCTTCGGTCGTGATGAACGAACCGTGAAGCGGTGGGAGAAAGAAAGGGCCCTTCCCATCCACCGCCTCCCCGGGGGACTGCGGGCGCGCGTCTTCGCGTTCACCGAGGAACTTGATCGCTGGATGCACTCGCTGGAGCTTCCACCCGGCGAGGCGAGTCCTGCCGAAGCCCTCGATCCAGCGCAAGCCAGTCCGGAAATCCCTCCCGAAAACCCCGAACTTGAGGCAGCCGCACCAGCGCCTTCGAAGCCAGGTCGCTCGAAGAAACCGTGGTTCATCGCCGCAGTTGTCGGACTGTTGGTAATCGCGGCGGTCACGCCGCTGGCGATTCGACGGCATCGCCTGGCCGTCGAAGCTTCCACCGGAGCGACTCCGACCCATACTCCCGCTCCCGGGGCGCAGGAGCTTTATCTTCAGGGACGTTATTACTGGAACAAGCGAACGCCGGCGGACCTGAACAAGGCGGTCGATTACTTCACCCAGGCCATCGTTCACGATCCCAACTACGCGGCGGCGTACGTGGGATTGGCGGATTCCTACAACCTGCTGCGCGAATTCGCGGCCATGCCCGAGCAGGAGGCGTATCCGCGGGCGCTGTCGGCGGCGAAGAAAGCCGTCGAACTGGATGACTCATCGGCCGAGGCGCACACTTCCCTGGCCTTCGTAGAGTTGTACTGGAACTGGGACGTACCGGCTGCGGAACGGGACTTCCGCAGGGCGATCAAGCTGAACCCGGACTATGCGACCGCGCACCACTGGTATGCAAACTTCCTGGGGATGGCGGGACGCCGTCCTGAAGCGCTGGAGGAGATCAATCGCGCCCAGCAGCTTGATCCCGGGTCCAATGCGATCGTTGCCGACCGCGCGCTGGTGCTGTTTGGCATGGGCCGCGCGGACGAAGCGCTGGCCATCCTGAAGGGCATGGAGAGCAGCCAGCCCGGCTTTTTCTCTTCTCATCGCTACCTGTCGTACATTTACTTTTCGCGGCGAGACTTCAGCAATTACTTGGCGGAGTCGACCAAAGCAGCGCAGGTGACGCAGGATCAAACTCAGTTGGAGATCGCACGCGCTGCCGACGCGGGCTACCGCAGCGGAGGCGAAAGAGGAATGTTCGAAGCCCTGTTGAAGGTGGATGAAAAGCTTTATCAGAGCGGACAGCTATCTCCTTACATGCTTGCGGTGAGCCACGCAAGATTGAATCACAACGACGAGGCCCTGCTGTATCTCCAGAAGGCGTACGAGCTGCACGACCCCATCTTCCTCAACATTCGTGGCGACGGATCATTCGTCGCGCTACGCAATGATCCGAGATTCCGCCAGTTGGAACGAAAATCGGGACTGCCTCCGCTAACCTGAGGTGGACTTCCTTTCTGGATGCTCGTAGAAATTTGCCGCGTGTTATGCGTGTGACTTTTCGTTGACGCAATCAACTCGTCAGGCGGCTTTGCGAACTTCGAACGACAGTGAGTCGCGGTGGTTTATCTTTCGTTGGGCGCCCACTGAATTGAACTCCACTGCAACCAGCTTGCGCGGATTGTTGAGCCCGAAGAACCGCTGCAGTGGCCCTTCGCGGAATTGATCTCCTAACACTGGCGTGACCGCACCCACGAAGCGAACCATTTTCATGGGCTCGAGGTCGTGGCCGGAAACTTCAACTACAGCGCGGTATTCAGGCCGGGAAACCTGTGGCGGAAGGAATTGTACGGTGACACTGTTGCTATCATCGGGCGGCAATTCGAATGACCGTTGTGCGATTGAGATCAACTGGCCGGCAATGCGCCGCTTGGCTCGCAGCGAGTTCGCATTGGAGTACAACCGGATAAAAGGCATGGCTCCTCCGAGTTCACTCTCGCTTATATGAGATGCATGTTGGTCGCCATCGCGGGTCTTTTCTAAGTGCGTGCCCCGGCGCGCTTTAGATTGTCTACGCCACAGCAGAAGCTCAACCGCACGGTAAGAAGGGGAGGACGCCGTGCAAAAAGGAAGGCTTGGCCGCAAGTTACGGGTGGAGATGACATCTCCCGCAAAACACGCTCTAATGAGGAACATTGCTGGAGGAGGAATGAAGCTCAAAGCGTTCCTGGTGATTGCGTTCCTGTTGCTTTTGACACTCTCCGCCGTTGCTGCCGATGGTCGCGATGTCACTTATCAGAGCGGCGACGAAACCGTTCATGCCATCCTGTACATGCCGCCGAAGAGCGAAGGGCAGTCCCCAGCCCTGGTCGTCGTCCATGAGTGGTGGGGGCTGAACGACTGGGTGAAGCAGCAGGCTTCGAACTATGCCGATCAGGGATACATCACCCTGGCTATCGATCTGTATCGCGGACAGGTGGCGACCACGGCCGACGAAGCGCATCAGATCATGCGCGGCGTTCCCGAAGATCGCGCCCAACGCGACTTGCTGGCCGCAACGACTTTCCTGCGCTCGCTGAATACGGTGAACACCAAGCGTGTGGGCGTGATCGGATGGTGCATGGGAGGAGGCTACGCGCTCGATCTCGCGATTGCCGATCCCAAGCTGAAGGTCGCCGTCATCAACTACGGGCATCTGGCAACGGAGAAGTCGAACCTGCGCAAAATTCATGCCTCCATCCTCGGCATCTTCGGCGGTCAGGACAAAGGCATCCCGGTGGTTGACATCCGCAAGTTCGAGACCGAGTTGGAAGGTTTGAACAAGAAGGTCGAGATTCACATCTATCCCGACGCAGGGCATGCCTTCGAGAATCCCAACAACAAAGATGGATATCGCGAACAGGATGCGGCGGACGCCGCGAAGTTAACGCAGCAATTTCTTGCTAAAAATCTGAAGTGAGAAGTGAGGAGGCGAGGGCTCGCCTCCTCCACTGAATTACGCGGCCTTCTGCTGGCGCCGCAGAGCGCGAATGCGATCCAGCGTTCCCACGATCGCCTGCGCCTGGTTGCGAATGATGCCCAGCAATTCATCGGGCAGACTGTTGTCGCGAATGTATCGGTCGTAATAATCCTTCGCGTACTTGTCCCCGGTTTCCATCGACCCCAGGATGGCATCGTCGCCTCCGCCTAACGCGGCCTTCAGGTCGGTCCATCCGCGATGAATAGCGCCCAGAGTTGTGCCCGTGCGGTCTACGTCTGACTTGCCGTAGCGAATGGCCTCGTTCTCCAGGTCGCCGGCAAACTTGGCGCGCTCAAGGCTGACTTCGCTCAACAAAGTTTTCAACTGCGGATTCTTTGCGTGCTCGGAGCCATCGCGATAGCCGTTCTGGCCGTCACGACAGATTTCGATCAGCTCCTCCAGTGCGTCGATAACGTGTTCATTTTTATTGGTCATAATCTCTCCCCGCTAGATAAAAGCCGTTCTCGGGGTTGGATGGCATTCGTCGAGGCAGGTTTGTCTCATGCCAAGTGTCTCTTCGGGTGCTCCATTCTTGACACCAGCCGGGCACCGGCGGTAGCCTCCAGAGAGCGAATAAAAAGCGAAAGCACACGCCATGCAACCCTGGCTTTTACAGACGGCCGACGAAGACGGACCGCAACCGCTGGTCGGCATTGCGAAGCTCGCCGCGACTGGCGAGTCGATTCGTCAGGGACACCTGGTCGAGTACTTCACCCTGCCGTCGCGTGCGCTGCTGAACCGCTGCACCTCCGAGCGGGTGCCCTTCACCTGGACAATCAATCCGTACCGAGGGTGCGAATTCGCCTGCAAATACTGCTACGCGCGCTACACCCACGAGTTTATGGAGATGCGCGACGGGGTGGAGTTCGAGCGCAAGATTTACGTCAAGCAGCAGACGGCCTGGCTGCTCCGTCAGGAGTTGAAGAAGGTGAAGCGCGGCGAGGAGATCGCCATCGGCACCGCGACCGATCCGTACCAGCCGGCGGAAAAGCGCTTCGAGGTGACGCGCGGCATTCTGGAAGAACTCGCGCATCATCATGGGCTGGAGATCGGTATCGTCAGCAAGTCGGACCTCATCGGGCGCGACATCGATGTTCTGCGGCGCGTTGCCGAGAACAACTCACTTTACGTGAACCTGACGATCACCACGCTCGACACCAAGCTTGCGAGAATCCTGGAGCCGCGCGCTCCGCGGCCTGATCTGCGCATGAAAACGGTCGGCGAACTGAACAACGCGGGCATCAAGGCTGGCGTTATCTGCGCTCCGGTGCTGCCCGGCATCACCGATTCACCGGCCTCGCTGGATGCGCTGGTTCGCGCGACCAGAGAAGTTGGAGGGCGCTATATCTATGCCAACCCGCTTTTCCTGAAGCCCTGCTCGGCGAAGGTCTTCCTGCCGTTCCTGGAGCAGGAGTTCCCTCACCTGGTGGTCGAATATCGCAAGCGCTTCGAGGGCCGCGCATTCCTGGGCAAGGCGTATGCGAAGCGCATCTCCGAGCTGATGCAGCGGCTGCGCAAGAAGCATGGCATCACGCGGGACGTGACGTCGCGCGGCGATATCGGGCACGGCCAGAAATCCGAGGAGCAGATGCGGCTGTTCGCGCGCTGAGCCGGTGTGCTGCGCGTCACAGACATCGGTGCCTTAGGTCGGCTAACGTTGGTAGTTAACGGAGGTGTCGTATGGCAGCTCCCTGGGCACATCGCTACGCACAGCGAACCAAGACAGCCAAAAGCTCTATCATTCGTGAACTCCTAAAACTTACTCAGCGGCCGGAAGTGATTTCCTTTGCCGGCGGACTGCCCGCGCCCGAAGTGTTTCCGGTGGCGCGCTTTCAGGAAGCCTGCCAGCGCGTGCTGCAAACGCAGTCGACCACCGCGCTGCAGTATGGGCCGACAGAAGGCTATCGTCCGCTGCGCGAGTTCATCGTCGCGCACATGGCGCGGTATGGAATTCTGGCCAGCGTCGACAACGTGCTGATAACTTCGGGGTCGCAGCAGGCGCTCGACCTGATCGCGAAATTGCTGATCAATCGGGGCGACCGCATCCTGGTGGAGTGCCCGACGTACCTGGGCGCGCTGCAGGCGTTCGACCTGATGGGCGCCGAGTACGTCACCGTCCCCACTGACAAACACGGTCTCCAGACCTGCAACATGGAAGAGGCGCTGCGCTCGGGGCCGAAGTTCATGTACATCTTGCCGAACTTCCAGAATCCCGGCGGAGTGACGTTGTCGCGGTCGCGGCGCGATCAGATGGTCGCGCTCTCCGACAAGTACGGCATCCCGATCATCGAAGACGACCCCTATGGACAGCTGCGTTACGAGGGCGAGCACATTCCGCCGCTGGTCGTGCTGGACCGCACCAACCTCACGCGCGATCCCGGCTACAAGCTCGGCAATGTGATTTATCTCAGCACGTTCTCCAAAGTGTTGGCGCCGGGGCTCCGCGTTGCGTGGATTGTGGCGCCGCCGGACGTGATTGCCAAGCTGGTGCAGTTGAAGCAAAGCACCGATCTGCACACCAGCACCTTCACGCAGATGGTGGTGTACGAAGCGGCGCGCGATGGCTTCATCGACGAGCACGTGAAGCTGATCCGCTCCACCTACAAGGAGCGGCGTGACGCGATGCTGGCGGCGTTACGCGACTTCTTCCCGCCGGAGGTCACCTGGACGCATCCTCAGGGCGGACTGTTCCTGTGGGTCACGATGCCGCCGGGCGTGGACTCGTCACGTCTGCTGGAGGCAGCGCTGCGTCAGGACGTGGCCTTCGTGCCCGGAGAGCCGTTCTTCCCGAGCGGCGACGAGGGCTCGCACATGCGGCTGAACTTCTCGAATGCGAAGCCGGAGATGATCCGCGAAGGGATACGGCGGCTGTCGATCGCGGTCGCGCATGAGTTGGAGCATCGATCGGCGGAAGTTGCGATGGTGTAGGGGAGCTCTCAATTCCCGTGGGCTCGCGCATTCCGCATAATTCGAACGAAGACAGAGAAGTGCGTCCGATGCTCAGAATTAATTGCCACACGCCACAGCCGAGGGTTAAGCATTGAAAGGCGTGGCTATCACCGTTGGTTTTTTCTTGCTGCTGGGTCCAGCTTGGGCGCAAACTGGCGGCTCGCCCGCGCAACAAGCCGCCGCTGCTGTGCCGCATCTAAAGGAAAAGATGAAGGATCCCGACTCTTTTGTGCTTGAGCATGTGTACACGGCGTCCATTCCGACCATTAAGTGCGACAGCAATTGGTGCCGCCACAAGGAGCATGTAATCGTCGCGGCTCTTTGCTTCATCTACCGTTCACGGAACAGCTACGGTGGATATGGTTTTTCAGGAGGCGCCGTGCTGCCTTTAGAGATAGTTGATGCACCCTTGTCACAATGGAAGGACAAGAGCTTGCATCTGTATGAACAAGATAACCGGGGCGAGTTCCATTCGTTTTTCGGGGACGAACTAGTGAAGGGGTGCCAGCCAAAATATGCAACTGGGGAAGTCACCGAGGAGGTAAACTCCTACATGCATCCAAAACCACCAATGCCGGAGGCGAGGGCGAACGCAGCGCAGCAGTATGCCGATTGCCTCAAATTGGCGGTGGACAATCCCAGGGTCTCTTGCTCAGCGCCTTGACTTTCGCAGGTTGCCTAAAATTCCCCCAAGCGCTCGAGGAAGTTGAGGAACGACGACACGATGCTCGCTAGCTCTGCTTCGAGTCGATCAGGAAACCTATCATGCCAGAGATTGGTATCAGGCTTGTTTCTTACAATGAGAAGACTTGCACTGGCCGCAGGCTAGCAAAAATCCTCGCCAAAGTTCGGCTGACAGACCGCGAACTCAAAGCGTGGCGACGCGATCTGCGCAGGGCCTACAAAACTCTAAAAGCGCCGAAGAGTTGATCAGGGCCGAGGCTGTTGCAAAACAGCTTGCTCGTCCGGTATCGCCGGCTGAAGCCGGCTCCAACCATCATAAACAGCAGCTTTATCGGCACGAGTAAACTCATACCCTGACACAAAACGGTCGCACGTCAAATTGTTTGCGGCATGCAGATTTAGCCATTTTCAGACCTAGGACGCCGCTGAAGCGGTGCTCCGCCCTCCAAATTGCCCGCCGTACATTTTTCCTGCCTACCGAACGCCGAACCCGCCGTTTGCATCCAACTCTGCTCAGGGGAAGCTCTGAATTCCTCGTCTCCTTTTGGGGGATGCAAACGATTATGAGACTCGGATTCACCTGGTTTGCCGTGGCTGTCTTTTTCCTGGTGCTGCTGGTCGGGTTCACCTCGGACGCGCAGCAGAGTGCCGGACAGGTTTCGGTGCCGGCTTCGGGCTCGATTGGTCCCGGACAGAGCGCGCCGACGCCGCCCGCGACCCAGCCGGCGGAAAACGCTCCGGCCTCGAGCAAAGGAACATCGGCGGTCACCACCACCACTACGCCTTCCGGCGCGAGCACCGACGACAACCCGTACGATCCGCTGCTGGAGCCTCCGCCGCTGCCCAAAGGCACGACCACGCTGATCGGCGGCATCGCGACTAATGTTGATCACGTGCGCAATCGAGTCACGGTCCAGCCCTTCGGCAAGGGTCACAAGGTAAAAGTATTCATCGACGAGCGCTCGCACATTTATCGCAACGGCACGGAGACCACGGTGCTGGGCATTCACAAGGGCGACCGCGTTTACGTCGATACAATGTTGAGCAAGGACAACCGCATCTTCGCCCGCAACGTGCGCGTGCTGACGCAGACCGGACTAGCTGAGGTTCGCGGGCAGGTTGTGTCGTCGGATCCCAGCCGCGGGACGATCAACGTGCGCGATCAGCTTTCGGCCAAGCCGGTGAGCTTCTATGTCGACCGCGCGACGCGCTACTCGTCGACCAAGGGCGACGCCACTTTGAGCGATGTGCAGCCGGGGTCGCTGATCGATGTTTCGTTCGCGCCGCGGCAGGACAAAGCGGTCGCACAGGAAGTGAAAGTACTCGCCAAGCCCGGCGACAACTACATCTTCTCCGGCACAATCACCAACCTGAACATGCGCACCAGCACGCTGTTCATCGATAACACGACTGACGACGAAAGCTACGAGGTTCACTTCACGCGCGATGCTGTGAACAATCTGCAGGGGCTACATGTGGGAGTGCAGGTAACGGCGCGGGCGACGTTCGACGGCAAGCAGTACGTGGCCACCAATGTCCATGTCGAAAAGCCGGAGCCGAAACCGTCGGAGCAACCAGCGCCGGCTCAACCCGAACAGCAACCATCGCCGGGTCAGCAGTCAGAGGTTCAGTAGATTTGGTACACCGGGAATTCATCACGCAGACGCGAGGGGCACGGAGAAACCAGCTCTGTTCTCTTCCGTCTCGTAGGTGAACGAAGGCTAGTCCTGGAGTTGATTTTTCTTCAGCAGAATTCCCGCCAGCAAAGCGACAATCGCACCCAGCAGCCACTCGATTCGCCAGGTCTGGACAGCCTGCCAGTCGACCAGCGTGTCCTCGCGATAAACCAATCCGGTCAGAACCGCTGCCAGGGCGAGAGTCACCGCTGCCGCCAGGCAGACGAAACTGGAAATCGGCAAACCTGCCCGCCAGATCTTTCCGGGATGTTTCACGGTTTCAGTCTTAGGGCGTATGGGCAGGGGCTCGTCGCTAAGTGCCTCTCGAGCTCCACCACAAAAGGAGCAGTAGCGTGCCCCGGGGGAGTAATCCATGCCGCAGCGCCAGCAGATGCCTCGAACTTGCGGGATCAGACGCGCGACGTCAGGATTGGAAGGTCGCCAGTACTCCTGGCTGGTACTTCCGGCTGGTGAAGCCATTGAGGGTCTCCTGTTTCGTTACCTAATTGCAAGGCAAGTCGGCAACCAAAGTTGAACCCTTCATAAATTCCCAAAATAGCCCTACATAGCCCGCCGCCAGGCAGGTGCAATCGCTTGCAACTACGAAAAATTTACGGGAGAGGAGGAAAGACTGTCGTGTCTCGGCTTCGGCTCAGCTGCGCTTCGGCATGGTAATCACCTCATGGGTGACTGGGCGCTTGCCGTCGTTGCTCCAGTAGTTCAGCAGCAGAAGATCGCTGGAGGTGAACTGGATTGCGGCGGGCCGTGAGGCGCCATTGGTGAAAATGTATTGGTCGAGGAGTTGGTGCAGTCGGGTGACAGTAATTCCTAAAGCCGCGGCAGCTTCGGATTCGCTGTAAATGTCTTTCGTCGAACGTTTTAATTTCGCCATCGGGCGCATCCAGATATCCTTCCATCTTTGTACCTGCTTTTGAGGGTCAGGCATATCAGGTAAACTGCTCATAAGCCCGTCGTGATGAAACCTTACCGACCGTTGCGATTTTTGCTTTGGCTCTGCGTCGCAGTACTAAGCGTAGGTCTGCTGAATGTTGCCGCGGATTCCACCGGCTCGGTCCCGCCGACACGGGTCGACAACGACGCCACTACCCGCAAAGGTTACGAATACTTCTATAACCTCGAGTACGACAAGGCGCTCCACGAATTTGAACTGGCGCAGGCCGCGCATCCTGACGATCCCTTCGCGGTCAATCACACGCTTGGCGCCGTCATCTTCAGAGAGCTCTACCGCATTGGGGCGCTGGATACGGAATCCTACGCAGGCGATAGTTTCCTCGACAGGAAGCTGGCTGCGCCGCTTGATCCGGCCGTTCGTGATCGAGTGAAACAGTTGACCGACCAGTCGCTGGCCCTGTCGCAGGCGCAGCTCAACAAGAATCCCAATGACGTGAACGCGCTTTACGCCCGTGGCGCAACGCGGGCCATGAACGCCACCTACATCGGAGTGGCAAATCATGCCTGGTTTGCGGCGTTGCGCAGCGCGGTGGCTGCCCGTCACGACAACGAGCGCGTGCTGGAGCTCGACCCGAACTACCTCGACGCGAAGGTTGCCGTCGGGACGCACTTGTACATCATTGGCTCGCTGAGCTGGCCGGTGAAAGTTGCGGCGTCGGTGGCCGGCCTGAGCGGCAACAAGGAGAAAGGGCTCGACGATCTGCGCCAGGGTTCCGCGAGTCCTCACATCGAAGTAGCGACCGACGCCAAGATCCTGCTGGCTCTGTTTCTGCGGCGCGAGCAGCGTTATGCCGAAGCGCTACAGGTGGTGAGCGGCATGGAGGCCGATTTCCCGCGAAACTTTATCATGGCCGCCGAATACGCGCACCTGTTGAATGCCGCCGGTCATGGGCAGGAAGCCATCGTCGCCTACCGTAAAGTCCTGAACGGATGCCAGCACAACATGCTGAATGGCTGTCGCATCGAGATTGCCGCGTACGGCCTGGGAGAAGCGCTGCGTGGGCAGCGCCAATACCAGGAGGCCGCGCAGGCGTACGAGATCGCAGCCAGCAACGGCAAGGATACGGAGTTGCGGCAGAGAGCGACCTTGGCCGCCGGTCAAATGTACGACGTGATGCAGAGGCGCGACACGGCGCTGGAGAAGTACAAAGCCGTGATCGCTGAGAATTCCGGCACCAACTCCGCCGACCTGGCCCGCCACTACATGAAGCAGGCCTACCGCACTCCCTAAACCGGGTATCTGAGTCCTCACTAGAGCATGTGACGCTGGTCACAGTCGTTTGCTGACTGACTGCTTCATTGTGTGCCTATCGGTTGAGAGGCGAGTCGTATGTCAGCAGTTGAATTTCCCCGGTGGTATCACGCCAATCGGTACACGGCCGAATCGGCCTGCAAGAGTTGCGGCGGAGTGGTTCGCCACGCCTACTGGTGTCCCATGTGTAATGCCGCTGTGAGTTACGCCTATGCGATTGTGGAAGACCCCGAGCGGGTCAGCCTGGAAGACAGGCTGATTCTTCACGCCCTGGGCGTGGCCTGGATCTAGGCTAAAGCTTCAGTCCTGCCGCCAGACGTAGAGGTAGTCGTCATCGGCGCTGGTGGCCAGCTCGACCTTGTTGCGTGACGAGGCGCGGCTGAGTGCCGCCCGGATGTGCTCCAGCTTGGCATCGCCCAAGGCGCTGCGGGGGATACGCAAAGCGCGCTTGCCCTTCAACCCTCCTACCTCGCGCAAAATCCTTTCGATGATTTCGTAATGCTTGCTCTTGCGGGTGGTAGGCACGTCCCTGCGCTCGATGGAATCGAAGCGCTGGTCATCGCCGGAGCTAATGGATCGCTCGCGCATCAGCTAATTCACTTCCTGTTTCCACAGACCTTACAAGGCACAACATACCACAATTCGGCATCTAATGATAACGGTTAAGTCAATTGTTAACGTGCAACTTACCGTGTCTGAAATCGCATCTTAAGTGCTACCGAAGTCGGTACGGTCAGGGACGTTCGGTAACGGCTGTACAGGCTGATTTTGGGCTGCGGTTCCTGAAATAACTACGAAAGCGGAGGATTTCACGGATGGACGCGGCGCAAGCCAAGAATCGAACCCGACGTAAAGAATCGCTTTCCTCGAATCCGTTTTGGAATTACTGGTCTGGACGACATCCTGCACGGCGGCCTGCCCGCCGGGCACATGTATCTGCTGGAGGGAACGCCCGGTGCGGGCAAAACCACCATCGCGCTTGGCCTGGTGCTGAGCAATTGCGAGGCGGGTCACAAGACGCTTTACATCACGCTGTCGGAATCGAAGCAGGAACTTGTGGCGGTAGCGGTTTCGCACGGCTGGCGACTCGACCATATCCCGATCTTCGAACTGGTGCCGCAGGAAGACTCGCTTCGTCCCGAGCATCAGTACTCGGTCTTCAATCCGGAAGATGTTGAACTCGACCAGTTGACCGACCTGATTTCCCAGAAGGTCGACGAAACACAGCCCAATGTGGTCGTCGTCGATTCCCTCTCCGAGCTGCGCCTGCTGGCGCGCGACAGCTTTCGTTATCGCCGGCAGATGCTTGCGCTGAAAAATTTCTTCGAAGAGCGCGGCTGCACCGTGCTGCTCATCGACAACTACACCAGCGACCGCAGTGAGTCGACGGTACACAGCATTGTCCACGGCGTGATCGGCCTGGAAGTTCTCCACCGTGAATACGGAAGCGAGCGCCGGCGGGTGCGAGTGCAGAAGATTCGGGGCTCGCGCTTTCGCGAAGGCTTTCACGATTACCGCATCACTACTGGGGGCGTCGTCGTCCATCCGCGCCTGGTTGCCTCCGAACACCGGCACGAACATGGTCAGGACTTGATCAGCACAGGGATCACTGCGATGGACTCCATGCTGAAGGGCGGCATCATGCGCGGCACCAGCACCCTGATGCTGGGCGCGGCCGGAGTCGGCAAATCCAGCTTGTCTTCGCGCTTCGCGTGCACGGCAGTGGAGCGCGGCGAGCGCGCAGCCATCTATCTTTTCGACGAGTCAATGCAGGTGTACCTGCAACGCAGCGCCGGACTGGGCGTGAATCTCGAGCCGCATCTCGAAAGCGGCAGGCTGCACATCCAGCAACTCGATCCGGCGGAGGTTCCTCCGGGAGAGTTTGTTAACGAGATCCGCTTGCGGGTTCAGGAAGGCGCGGGCGTCGTTATTATCGACAGCCTGAACGGCTGGATGAACGCCATGCCGGGCGAGGATTATCTCCAGCTGCAGATGCACGAGCTGCTGTCGTTCCTGGGTGGACGGGGGGTGGCGACCTTCCTCATTCTGGCGCAGCAGGGAGTCATGGGGCCGATGCAGTCGCCGATCGACTTAAGCTACCTGGCCGACGCAATCATTCTCATGCGCTACTTTGAAGCCTTCGGCGAGATTCGGAAAGCCATCTCGATTTTCAAGAAGCGTTCGGGACCGCACGAAGCCACCATCCGCGAGTTACAGATGCAACCCGGTGGCATTGTCATTGGCGACCCATTAACCAGCTTCCAGGGAGTGCTTACGGGCGTGCCGCAGTTCGTCGGAAATGAGAATTCGATATTAAGGGCCCCCCATGGCAAACGATAGTAAAGCCGCCTTGCCGGTGCTGGTGGTGGCGCCATTCGGGCGCGATGGCAGTCTGATCTGCGAAACCCTGGAACGCGCGAACATTCGTTGCGAGATGCATCACGATCCGCGGCGCGTCTTCCCCCGCTTGTCGAACGGCACCGGCGCACTGCTGGTGGAAGAGGAGGCGTTGAACGAGCAGCTGGTGCAGGAGTTCGCGATGGCTTTGCAGAACCAGCCGGCGTGGTCCGACGCTCCGGTCATCATGCTTACCAAGGCGCGCAGCACCACCTCGCGAATAGCGCATGCCATGGCGCGCATGCGTCAGCCGCTGGGCCATACCACGCTGCTGGAACGGCCGTTACGCCCGGAGATTCTGGTCAGCACAGTCGAAACCGTGTTGCGCGCGAGACGCCGTCAGTTTCAGATTCGCGACGCCTTGGAGCGTGCGCAGGCCAGCGAGGCGCGTTATCGCTCGCTGATCCTGGCGTCGGCATCCATCGTGTGGTCCGCTGACTTGCACGGAAATATTGTCGAGCCTCTGCCCTCGTGGGAGGCCTTTACCGGACAGAGGTTCGCGGAGTATCGCGGGCAAGGCTGGGCCGATGCGATCCATGCTGCCGATCGCAAGCGGGTGATCCCGACGATCTTCGCTTCGATCGAAGGGCTGCGGCCATTTCAGTTGGAATATCGTCTGGAGCGGCACGACGGACAGTTCCGTGCCGTACTGTTTCGCGGCGTGCCCGTCTTTCGCGAAGATTCGTCGGTGAAGGAGTGGGTGGGAACTTGTACGGACATCCAGGATCGCAAGGATTCCGAGATCGCGCTGCGAAAGAGCGAGCGAATGGCGCTGGCCGGTCAACTGGCAGCCAGCATCGCGCACGAGATCAACAATCCGCTGGAAGCCGTAACCAACCTGATTTACCTCATCAGCACGCGGGTCACGGATGACGAGTCGCGGCATTATTGCGCGATGGCACAGCGCGAGCTGACGCGCGTTACCGAGATCTCCGGCCAGACGCTGCGCTTCTATCGCAAATCGACGAAGCCGGTCGAGACCGACGTCTCCGAGTTGCTGGAGTCGTTGTTGCACCTGTTTCATCCGAAGTTTGGACGCCGCAATCTTCAGATCCACACCGAACTTCGCAAGGTGCCGAAGATCCTGGCATTCCCCAACGAACTGCGGCAGCTCTTCGCCAACATCATCAGCAACGCTATCGACGCTACGCCGCCCGGCGGACGCATTCGCATCAAGGCGGGTTCTGCGCTGAACTGGCGCGACCCATCGCAGCAGGGAGCTTGCGTCATCGTAGCCGACACCGGCAGCGGAATTCCCGAGCGCATCCGGCGTCGCATCTTCGAGCCATTCGTCACCACCAAAGGCGACATGGGCACCGGACTTGGCTTGTGGGTCTGCGACGACATCGTCACCCGCCATGGGGGACGTCTCAAGTTGCGCACCCGAACGGCCGATCACTCGGGCACGGTGTTTTCCATCTTCCTGCCCGCCGGAGTCACACCGATTCCGCAGCTCTCGGAGTTAAGCATGGCCTCCGATGGAGGAGCACTGGATGTCGCCTGAGTCTGAGCCGTGTCCGCGCTTACGAAACTCGGCTGGCGCGATGTGGCATATCAGCTTGGCGAAATTCGGCATCATACCTCGTTGCAGCAAAGTCCCGTATTTCGCTGGTGCGCCGGCCAACGGCGGACGGTATATGGAAGGGGCTGCGGGAACTTTCTCCAAGAGATAATTCTGACTTTTCGACCGCAATTTCGACACAGACTCAGCCGCCAGCTGGAGCGCGGCGTGGATGGCATTCTCCTTGTCGTGTCGATCTGTGAGAGGTGCGGTATTTCCGAGACGTTATCCCTGAGTGACGGTTCTCTGGAAAAGTGGGAGCTCGAACACTCTTGCGGCAATCTCCGCGTGATTCATCCCAAAGCGCCGTAACGATACTCAGTTTGGAACTTTGCCCAGAGTCGCTGCCCTCGACCGAAACCGTGCCTGAGCATGTAAACTAATGTGTTTGCGCCTACCCGTCTGTTGCAGTCTGAATGTCACGAGCACGATGCGCTGTGTCGCAATACCCAAATGGCGGTGACTGACGGCACTGCCGGACAACCCGCGGTTGAATTAGGTTTTCATCCAAAGATACGGAGGCAATCCTTGACCCGATTGACCAAGCAGCTTCTCTCTCTCCTTGTTGTTGCCGGATCGCTCTCGCCGGCAGCTTTCGCTGGCAACAAAGAAAATCCCAAAGACGCTCTGCAGAAATCGTTCCAACAGGCGAATCTGTGGACCCAGGGCCCGGTGAAGTTGAGCGCCGATGTTTCCCTTCCCAAACCGGACGGGACGAAAGTGAGTTTGCATTACATCGCCTCATGGGCGGGACCGGACAAGTGGCGCGTCGAGTGGCCCGAGAACGGTCTGAACCAGATCACCGTACTCAACAACAACAAGCTTTCTTACTCCAGTGGCCAGGCCAACCCGCTGGTGCCGCTGGTGCAGTTTGAGTCGGCAGTCGCGGCCCTCGTCGGTGGCGATCCGGCGGGTCCTTTCATGCTGCCGCCAATCGACTTTGAGAAGGTGAAGTTCGATACCTCCAAGAAAAAGATTGCGGGCATCGATGCGCACTGCATGAGCTTCGGTGACCCCGAACAGACGTTCTGCATCGATCCGACGACCTATCATCTGCTGAGCGTGGCCACTACGGTTCACTCCGTCGAACTTGGCTCGTTTGAATACAGCGACTACGTCACCAACGGCAACGTGCAGTTTCCGCAGACGATCAAGGTGACCTACACGGGCAAGACGATTGTTGAGGCGAAGATGACGATCAGCCGCGGCGACAAGTTTGCCGACACGCTGTTCGCTCCGCCCGAGAAGGCCACCAGCTACGAATGGCCGTCCTGCGCCGATGTCGACAAGAACTTCACCGCTCCGCACGTTACCAAGACCGCTTCGCCGAAGATGTCCGATGCCGCCCGCAAGGCCAACAAGTACGGCCTGGTGTGGGTGATCGCGACGGTTGGCAAAGATGGATCGGTAACCAAGGCGACGGTGATCGGTGGCGACCCGGACCTGAATACGTCGGCAACCGACGCCGTGCAGCAGTACAAGTTCTCGCCTTACATGCGCTGCGGACAAGCGGCCGAGTTCATGAAAGTGGTGATCGTGCCCTTCCTGCCGCCGCAACAGTCGAAAGATGTAAGCGTGACGAAGTAAGCCGTAATACTTTTTGTTTGTCGGGGTGCGTGGCGTTTCGCCCGCACCCTTTTTCTGTTTAGCGCATAGCTTCGATGGGATCGACTTTCGTTGCCCGGCGCGCGGGCACGTAGCTGGCGCGAGCTTCGAGCCGCGAGCTTGAGCCGCGAGCCGCGAGCTTCGAGCGACTGGCAGTAAGAGTTCGCGAAATGGAAGCGCGAAGCGCGGCACAACCGTAGCCCAGGACGTCAGTCCTGGGTTGGCCAGAACAGAATTCATCTGAGTCCGGAGGACGAAACAAAGCCCGCCGTCCCTGGAGGGACTCCGAGCGCATCTCAAAACCAGCTTCCCAGCACTCACGTACAGGGCTACGTTTGTTTTGCGCTACGCGTGTTTCGCGCTACGCGCTTGGGTATCCCGCGAAAAACAATGGTCTTTCTGGAGCGCGCGGCACGGAGCCGGCAGCGGATACCACGCGGTTCGCAGCTCGAAGGTCATGGCTCATGGCTCGCGGCTCGAAGCTCGCAGCTCTTTTCCCCATCCAGAGCTGCCAACGCGAGCGGCACATTTCCCATCTAACGACAGTGGATAGTGGTCAGTGGATTTTGGGTGAGCTGCCGGTTTCGGATGCCGCCGACGCCAATGACTCTTCCAAGAACCAGTGGCCATTATCCATTGCCTCATCCCCGGAGGATGAATGTCTGTTTCCCGGCAGTTGATCGTTGTGTCCGCCCTGGCGGTGGCTCTAACGGCGTCCGCGAGCGCGGGCGACGTCCGCATCAGCATTCCCAAGCACACCAAGCCGACGCCCGTGCAGAAGCTGAACCAGGACGGCGTGAAAGAGATACAGAAACACCATTACAAGAAGGCCAAGACGCTCTTCTATAAGGCGTATCTCATCGATCCCAACGATCCCTTCACGCTCAACAATCTCGGCTACATCGCCGAGTTGGAAGGACAGGCCGACCGTGCCCAGCGTTACTACAGCCTGGCGCAGGAGCAGGGTTCCGACGCGATCGTCGCGAAGTCGAGTGAGCGGGCAGCCATCGGACAGCCGGTCGGCAAGATTGCGGGCACGGCGGCTGACGCGAAGATGCAAGTGAATCACATCAACGTCCTCGCCATCGGGCTGCTGCAAAAAGATCAGGCACCGCAGGCCGACCTCGCGCTGCAGAAGGCGCTGAAGCTCGATCCCACGAATCCGTTCACTCTGAACAACCTGGGATACGCGCGCGAGAAAGAAGGCGAACTCGAGGACGCCTACAAGTTCTATACCCAGGCGGCGGAGCAGAACTCGGACACGCCGATCGTGGTGACCATGAAGCAGTCGTGGCGCGGTAAAGGTATCAGCGCCATCGCCGGACAGAACGCCAAGAAAGTTCAGTACCTGATGGAGCACGAGCAGAGCGTGGCGGCCAAAGTCGCGCGGCTCAACACGCGCGGAGTCGCGGCCATCAACCGCAACGATTACAAGCTGGCGCGTACGTATTTCGAGCAGGCCTATAAGCTCGACAATAAGAATGCGTTCGCGCTGAACAATATGGGCTACCTGTCGGAGCTGGACGGCGATCGCGAGACTGCCGACTTCTACTACGACAAGGCGCGCGAGGCCAATCAGTCGAGCATGAAGGTCGCGTATGCGTCGCGCAAGGATGTCGAGGGCATGAAGCTTTCGTCGGTCGCGAGCGACAGCGATGATGCCGTGAACAAAGCCGTGGAGGAAGCTGCGGCACTGCGGCGGGAAGAGGGTGGCCCGGTCGTCCTGCGTTATCGCGACAACCAGCCGGTGATGGAGCCGGCGACGCCTCCGGTGCCGAAACCGGTTGCGCCTCCGCCATCCGCCCAGCCCGCGCCGAACTCCGGCGGACAGCTCATGGAGCCGCTGCCCGAGGGTCAGCAGCCTCCGGCCGCTCAGCCGAACGGCGGACAGCCCGCTGCGCAGCCGAACAATGGACAGCCACCGCAGGGCGCTGCTCCGGCAAACCCGAACGGCGGATTGCTGATGCCTTTGCCGGATAATCAGCAGCCTCCGGCATCGCAGGATCAGGGTCAGCCGAACAACCAGGCGCCCCAGCAGCAACAACCTCAGCAGCAGACGCCGCCGCAGTCGCAGTCGGCGCCGCCTCCACAGAACAATCAACCGGCAAACTCGAATGGGGGCATGCTGATGCCTTTGCCGGACGATCAGCAGCCGCCGGCGGCGAAACAGCCGCCGCAGTAGGGCCGGTCGGTTCATTTCAAGAAGCTATTTCCGGTTCCGGGCTTACCAATACCACTTAGGTACAAGTAACTCAGAAAAGGATTGACACCTTAGGGTTAGGGTGGGAAACTTCGCCTGACCGACCCGGACAATCCAGCGGCCCTGCTTCGTCCACCTCGCTTTTGTGGTCCGCCTATTGTTGTCCCGAGTCGCGAGTCTAACCGCGAAAGGATCACATCCCCATGGCTGGCCGAGTCCTCTCACTTTGTTGTGTACTTGTGCTTTTGGCGCTGATCGTAGGATGCAGTCAGAGCGCACAGTTGACCGGGGTTTCTGTGACACCCACGTCTGCAGCGTTCGAAACCAATAGTCCGTACTTCGTACCGACGACTGCAACTGTACAGATGACTGCCACCGGAACCTACACCAACGGCAAGAACGGCACGTACTACACCCAGGACATTACGGACCAGGTGGTCTGGGAGTCCAGTCTTACAGCCGTTGCTACCGTCTCTGCAACGGGATCAATAAGTCCCACCGGATGTGGCGTCGCAACCATCAACGCGAAGGCCGGCAATGGTGGCCTGGTCGCGACCGCCTCCGTCGCCGTGTGCTCGCAATCCGGAGGCGCTCTGGGCTCGCTCTCATCTTTGAAGATCATGGCCCCGCCTCAGACACTAAGCAACATGGGCGAGAAGGCCCAGTACATCGCGATCGGAACCTATGCCGGCTCGAACGAGACCAAAGATCTGACGGATCAGGTGAAGTGGTCCACCAGCGATAGCCGCGTGGCTACCATCAACTCTGCCGGGCTGGTAACGGCGGCGGCTTCCTGCAGCAACGTCGGATCGGGTCCTGAGGCCACAATTACGGCAGTCCTGCCGGGCGCCAGCGAAAGCGCGCTGACCGGAACCGCAACCTTCGCGGTGGGATCCTGCGGCTCCAGCAATGTTCCTAGTCTGACCGTTCACCAGGTGGGTGAGGGATCGGGCAAGGTCATCAGCAATCCGGCGGCAATCAATTGCGGCGGCAACGAGGGTTGTAGCGGGAACTTCTCCTTGAACGCTCCCGTCACTCTGACTGCGACTCCGAATCCGGGATCGGTCTTTGGCGGATTCTCCGCCAGCTGCACTCCCATCCTTCCTGACCCCAGCGGCTGTTCGGCGAGCCTCAGAGGCGCCGGTGTGAAGTCTTGCACCTGCGCGACGAGGGTCACCAACAGCGGAGCAGTAGGCGCAATCTTTAACGCTGCTCAGTAATCAGGAACCAAACTCACTCTGCGGCCAGCCGATGCTGGCCGCAATTTTTTTGCGGTGAAGTCGTGGCGAAGTCGCGTGCTTATCCCAAGTGGTTGATCGGCCCCGTCCCTTTTCCGATGGGATAGGCTGTCGCGATGGCCCGTTGCACATACGCCTGTGCGGCGCGCGCGGCTTGCGAAAGGTTGTCGCCCAAGGCGAGGCGGCAGGCCAACGATGTGGCGTAGGCGCATCCGGTGCCGTGAGTCGAGTGCGATTCGATGTGCTCGCCTTCGATGATCTCGACCCTTTCACCATTCTCGTAGCTGAGGTAATCGTTGGCCGGGGTGAGATGTCCGCCGGTGATGACCACGGCTCTTGCGCCGAGCTGGTGGATGGCGGTGGCCAATTCTCGGATGCGCGGAAGAGCCGACGCCCAGTCGGCGCCGTCACTCAACGGCGGGCTGCCGGCCAGCAGCGCAGCCTCGGCGATGTTAGGGGTCAAGACGTCGCAGAGCGGGAGCATCTCCCGCAGGATGGAGAGGCCTCTTTCGTCCAGAAGCGGCTTACCCGAAGACGAGCGGATCACGGGATCGAGAACGACGTTTGACAGTTTCGCCGCGGTCAGGAAGTCGGCGACCGCCGCTGCGATCTCGCCCGAGCCGAGCATTCCCAGCCGGACGGCCGCGATGTCCAGATCGTCGGCGAGCGTTTTCAGGGTGCGGGTAATCAGATCAGGCGTGACCGGTTGGACGCCATAGACGCCTTGGGTCGATTGCACGGTCAGCGCCGTAATGCAGGTGGCGGCGTAGCATCCGTGGGCGGCAGCGGTTTTGACATCGGCGGTAACGCCGGCGCCGGAAGACGGGTCGTAGCCGGCAATGCTCAGGATGACCGGGGGCATGGGTTGAATGTACCGCAAGACGTCCCGCCCCTGAAGGGGCTGGTGCCGCCGCTCTGCGGCTCGCGAGCTTCATGCATCGGGGACAGGGGCTTCCGCCCCCGCCTAAAGCCATCCCGCCGCGTTGCGGCTGGAGGGGTCGGCTCGGTAGCGTGCCCGTCCCACCGTCGAATCGCCAAGGTTGGTTCCAGACTGATCGAAGAACGTCGCGAGGGCCGTGCCGTTCCTACGGAACTCAGCTTGGATCAAGGCTATGCTGCCCCCGTCGTGAACGACGAGGCTAACCTGTATCCCGCCTACGGCGCGCAAAACCGTTGAACAGGCAATGTTCTTCCCTGACTGGCAAACGATTCGGGGAGTTTCTAACGTAAGCACCTGCTTAACCAACAGCTTACATTTCAGCCCAGCTTCCAACCGCATCCCGCTGCCTGCCATCTAATCAGTTAATCGCGCTCGCATCGTCGGTCCAGATTCCAGACAGGTTCGCCGTCGATGGGAGACCTCGCCAAGCATAGATCTCCCGATTTGCCAAGCACTTAGGTGGGTACTCCCAGAACCAAGGGTTGACTCACCCCGTTTCCGGTGAATAGACTTTAAGAATCCTGTCAGGAGGACCAACTTAAACGATGAGAGGTGTTTGAATGTTACGAGTACTCAGCTCAGTTGCGGCGACGTTAGTATTCGCCACCGCGCTGGGTGCGGCACCCGGTAATAGCACACCGGAATCGCTCAAAGGGGCCCCAGGACAGACTCAGGACAAGCCGAAGCCATCTGGAAAGGCTCAGGTGGGTAAGGCCTCGTGGTACGGCCGCATCTTCCAGCACCATACGACGGCAAGCGGCGAGCCGTATGACATGAACGATTTGACTGCTGCCCATCGAACGTTACCGATGGGTTCCTGGGTCAAGGTCACCGATTTAAAGACGGACCGGTCGGTTGTTGTACGTATCAACGATCGCGGACCCGTCGCCCGGAATCGGATTATCGACCTGTCCTATAGCGCGGCGAAGATTCTAGGCATGCACGGCGTCGACCGTGTTCGCCTGGACGTCCTGCAAACTCCAGAGCTTGCAGAGAATCTCGGCCCACAATAAGCCGTACTTATCGTCGAAGGTTTCCCGACGAGATACCTGACGTGTCTCTGCCGGGTGGGTTAGACTGGAAGCCGATGCTTGCAAAAGATCGGCTGATCGTGGCGCTTGATGTTCCGGGCGCCACCCAGGCTCGCCAACTGGTTCAATCCATCGGCGAATCGGCGTCCACCTTTAAAATTGGCAAACAGCTCTTCACCGCCGAAGGGCCACAGCTTGTCCGCGACCTGATCGCCTCCGGCCGTAAAGTCTTTCTCGACCTCAAGTTCCACGACATCCCTAACACGGTAGCTTCGGCCGTACGCTCGGCCGCCGAGCTGAGGGTCACGATGCTGACCGTGCACGCCTCGGGCGGCAGCAAGATGCTCAAGGCGGCTGCCGAGGCGGCTGCACAGTCGGACGCCAAGCCGATGGTGCTGGCGGTAACGGTACTAACGAGTATGTCCGATGGTGACCTGCAGGAGATCGGAGTCGCCGGAACGGTGCTGACGCAGGTGCTGCGGTTGGGAGCTCTGGCCCGAACCGCAGGCTGCGGCGGGCTGGTCGCGTCGGCGAAAGAGGCTGCCGAGCTGCGCCGAGAGCTGGGCGAAGGCTTCGCCATCGTCACGCCCGGAGTACGTCCGGCGGGAGCGGCCGTCGGAGATCAGGCTCGGGTGGTGACCCCTCACGATGCGATTGTCGCGGGCGCCAGCCACCTCGTTGTCGGCCGGCCGATTATCGAGGCTGGGGATCCAGCGAAGGCGGCGGCGGGGATCGTGGCGGAGATCGAAGAGGCAGGGGCTAGGGGCTAGGGGCTAGTGGCTAGGGCTAGGGGCTAGGGGCTAGGGGCTAGGGGCTAGGGGCTGGGGCTAGGGGCTAGGGGCTAGGGGCTAGTAAATGCTGAGCCAGAGTAGTGGTTGTGTCTACGATCTTCGCGCGGTCACAACCTTTGCGGTCGTGACCGCCTGTCCGGTGTGGCGCTGGGTGTGGTCGGCGCAATGGACGAGCAGGCCGCCGACCGCCGTTGGTAACGCTTTCCTGCCAACTGTACGTTTCTGCTCCAAGTCAGCATTGTTGAAGGCGCGTACACGCTTAAGCGCGCTGTCGATTCCCTTCTGAAATTCTGCGAGAACCTCTTCCGGAGTGGCGTCCGGATCTAGCTCTGTCTTTAGCGCCGCAAGTTGATCTTCGTTGAGCTGCCGACCGTCGGCATAGGTCAGCAGGCGATCGAGGCTGCGGACAATGTGTCGCAGGTGAAACGCCACCGAGGCGATGCCTGCCGGTCGGGCGTTGAGTTCCTCAACATTGAGCGAAGCGCAAGATCTGGTGACGTCCTCGCGTGAGAGCTCCAGGGCATGCACGACGGCGCGGATCACGGCGTTAAGTTCGGTGTGGGTGCCGCGCAGCCACGGCTCCGGTTGAACGCTCATAAGGAGATTCTGCCACAGCCTCTTAGCGAAGCAGCAAACTTTGCTGCTGCCATCGCTTCCCAGGCGTGCGGCGAAACGGCGCTTCAGAATCCCAGGAACAGCTCACTCTTTCCGGTCGGGATTTTGAGGTCGACGCCGTTCTTGTGGTTCAGAGCAAGGGTCTGCTTGGTATCGAGCGTAGTCAACAGGACGTGGCGCACCTGGTCGCCCACGGTGATGTCGACGAAACCAGACTGGATGACGTAATGGTCCGACTCCAGCTTTTCGCCGCTCGACAGGATGAAGATTGTCTTGGGAAGCGGCTTGATGCGCGAAAAGCTCGGAGTGTTGGGGACGGTGATCCACTGTGGACCGGAGCCGCCTGTGCTCGGCGCACCGGCACGACTCGCAGTCTGTACCGAGTTGCCCTTCGAGGTGAACGCGTGGCTCAACAGCGTGCGCAAACCTTGCTCGCCCGCCGCTCCGCTCATCATGGAAACGACGTTGCCGTTGCGATCGATGACGACGTAGTGCGGAACCCCGCCGCCTCCGAACTGACTGGCGACGCTGTGATCCGGGTCCAGGGCGACGGACACAGAACGCGGATTCGCCTGTAAATACTGGCGGACGGTCTCGGCCGATTCGCCGATGTCGATAGCCAGCACCGACACGCCTTTGCTCGCGTACTCGGAGGCAATGTTGTCGAGCGCGTGCTGATCGCGTTTGCAATAAGGACACCAGGTCGCCCAGAACTGGAGCAGCAACGTGTCGCCGCGATAGGAGTCGGAGCTGATCGTGCCGCCGTTGAGGCCCTGCACAGTGAAAGAGGGCGCAGGCGGCTCGGCGAAGGCAAGGCTCAAACCGCAAACGAACAGGAATGCAAGCAACGGAAGGAGGTACGGACGAAGAGGGTGGCGTTTCACGACGACACCTCCAATTCAGCGGCGCGCAAATTGAAGACAGTCGAACGGATAAAGGTTACGCCCCGCTGGCGGAAAAGACAGTGATAAAACCAAGTAGCTAGTAATTAGTAGCTAGTGATTAGTGACACGAAATGCGGTTGTCTATCCCTTCCCTTCGTGGCGAACTTATGTTTCGTAGTTGAATGAAGAGGCCAGCTTCAGTCGCTGAGGCGGTTCATCTAAGAGATGAAGCTTCCTCAGCAACTGATCAGCTGGCCGAAGCAGTTGTATTCTAACTACTGTTTTCCTACCGCACGCCGATCTGATAGTGCGGCGAAGGAATTCCGTTCACCACAACCTCCAGATACGCACCGCCGGTTTCCATATTCGCCGGAACATCAACATAGGTGAAGGCCGGGCCGCTATAGCCGACAGCCATCGTGTTGTGATCGTGGGTGCGGCAGTAGAACACGTGTCCGGTGCTGGTATTCGTAATGCGCACGATGGGATAGTTGGTCGCCGCCTGCGCATCGTCACCGTAGAAGTTGGTCTGCGACGCGCCATTCAGGCGATTGCCGATGAGACGAATGGTCGAGCCACGAGACAACACGGCGGTCGTAACGATGGCCGACGGAGCGATTCCGGAGTACGGCGTCGTATTCGCGGGCGTGTAGATCTCGACGTCGTTGCTGCCATCGGTATAGAGCACTTGTCCGGTCGGCAGGACCAGCATGCGTCCGTACCACGAGGAATTCACCGGCGAGTTGGGCGTTGCCGGAACCTGGTTCAGGCGGGTGCCGTCCCACTCGAAGAATTCGGTGCCGTTCTGGAAGATGCCGGGGCTGGCGCTGACCAGCACGTTGCCGTTGGGCAGCAGCGCGGCTGGCCCATCCGCTACGTCCAGGTTGCCGGGGAAATCCGGGCCCGGAGTCCACGCTTGCGTGCTCAACTTGTAGACCGACGTGTGTCCGGCGCCGTTGCCGTTGGCGCCCGTCCAGAAGACCGTACCATCAGGACGGAGCACGCCGGGACCTTCTTCGTACGATCCGTGCGGATCCCAAAGTTGCACGACGGTGCTTCCGATGCTCGACCACGAGCCCGAGGTCGGATCGTACAGCTCCGAGTTGGTGCCGCTGGGATCGTTGACATCGAGATAAGCATCAACGGCGAGGACTTTGCCGCTGGGCAGAAGCACCCAGCCTTCTTCGTCGTTGGAATCGAATTTATTCGTGCCCGTCGCCGTCCAGGTCAGCGTGGATTCGTTGAACAGCGCCTGCTGACGGGTGCAGCAGTTGGCCAGCATAAATGTTTTGTTGAAGAGCACGATGCCCGACGCGTCGCCAATCGAGCTCCAGCCGCTGGGAGGATTGACGTGTGTCCAGGTATTGGCGATGGGGTCGTAAATCTCACCCTTGTTCGTCCAGACGTACTGGGCGAAGTTCTGCTCGCCGCCTTCGACGATGACTTTGCCGTCGGCCAGTACCGCCGAGGCGAAGAACAGCGGTCCGTAGTCGGATGACAGCGAGGCCAGCTGCGACCATGTGCCATTAGCGTAGCTGCCATTCACGTCGGGCGTAAGTTTGTACCACTCCGAAAATCCGTCGTTCGGATCTTCATGATGGACCATCACCGTTCCGTCGGTGAGTAACATTGCATGTCCGGCGGTGAAACTGGGCTGATGAGCCAAGGGCTGCCATGATTGGGCGCCGGCAAAGGCGGCGGCGGACAACAGTACGGCTGCAGCGAATGCGAAGGTTCGCAGAAGCTTCATTTTTCTCCTCAATGTAACCCGGGTAGGAAGGGCGGGGCCGAACTGGAGGGATTGTCGTTGGAGCTGCCGCCATCCCGAATCAAAGTCGAGACATTATAAAACGACCCCTGTAGTAGAGGCTGCAACGGATTTTATAATCGCGATTTGCGGCGGCTGGTTTTTTATATCGCACGGAAGTAATTTTTCTGCCGGGTGTATAAAGATGGCATGTTTCGACGGGCATTGCTCGGCTGCGTCCTCAGCCTCACCTTGTCACTCTTAGTAACTTCTCTTTTCGCACAGCAAAAATCTTCGGTCGGCGGCGTTTACGACGGCACGCTGGGACCCCTGCGGATCAAGCTGCACATTGTGGCGGCACCCGACGGAAGCTTGAGCGGCACCCTGGACAGTCCGGATCAGGGAGCGAACGGCATTCCCTGCTCGGACTTTCAGTTGGATGGAAAGTCGCTGAGCTTCGCTGTCCCCAGCGTACACGGCACGTGGAAGGGTACGGTCGACGAGGGCGCGCAAACCCTGACCGGCGAATGGTCGCAGGGGAATTCCATACCGCTGACATTCACGCGCGAGCAGGCGTTTGTGCCTGCGGCGAAACCGTCTGCGGTCGACGGAATCTGGCTGGGAACAATAAAGGACAGTTCGGAAAGCTTGCGCACGCAGGTGAAGGTGAAGAGCGACCAGGCCGGCAAAGAGTACTGCACGCTCGACAGCCTCGACCAGGATGTGACCGATCTCCCTTGCGCCAATGTCGTGCTTGCAGGCAACAAGTTTTCCTTCGAGATTCCCAGCGCGCACGCGAAGTGGAGCGGCACGCTCTCCGCCGATGACAAGACGCTTACCGGCACCTGGATCCAGGGCAACTCCACACCGCTGGACTTCGAACGACAGGCCACGGCGATCACGATCCCGCCGGTGCCGCCTCCGTCGTATGCCGAGGCAATGCCGCCCGTTCCTCTCGAGCAATTGCGCGCGGTACTCGATAAAGATTTCGCGGAGGCATTGAAGAGCGGCGCCATGGCTCCCGGCACGCACGTTGGCGTGACTATCGGCGTTGTCGATCACGGCAAGCGGCAGGTCTTCAGCTACGGCGTGGCGAAGGACAATTCCATCTTCGAAATTGGATCGATCACCAAGACCTTCACCGGACTGATACTGTCGCAGATGGTTGAGCAAGGCAAGGTGAAGTTCGATGAGCCGGTGCGCGAACTGCTGCCGGCCGGAACCGTGGACAAGCCCGCGGGAAACGAGATCACGCTGCTCGATCTGGCGACCCAGCACTCCGGCTTGCCGCGCATGCCCGACAACTTCAAGCCGGCCGACAAGAAGAACCCTTACGCCGACTACACCGCGGCTGACATGTATGCCTTCCTGAAGAAACAAGGCGTCGCGAAACCGGAGAAGACCGATTTCCTGTACAGCAATCTGGGATTCGGCCTGCTGGGGCAGGCGCTGTCGGACCGCGCCGGTGTTCCCTATCCGCAGTTGCTGCATGATGAAGTCACCGCGCCGCTGGGCATGACCGACACGACGGTCGCACTCTCAGCCGAACAGCAGGCGCGCTTCATCGCCGGATACGACGGACATCATCGTCCTGCGCATGCATGGGACCTGGTCGCGTTTGCCGGGGCCGGCGCCATTCGCTCCACCGCGGCTGACATGCTGACCTACCTGGAAGCCAACCTGGATCCCGACAAGTTGCCCGTCAGCGCGACAGCCACTCCCGATGGAAAAACGCTCGCGGCGGCGCTGACTCAATCGCACGAGTTGCATGCGGACGCCATGGCAGGCTTGCGCATCGCCCTGGCCTGGCTTTACGCACCTGACAGCGGCAACTACTGGCACAGCGGCGCAACCGGCGGCTACACCAGCTGGGCTTTCTTCAAACCCAAGGCCGACTATGCCGCGGTGGTGCTGGTGAATATGTCGATCGGCAGAACGGGTTCGCTGGCGGATTTAATCGGCGAGCATATTACCCAGCGGCTGGCGGGCAAGCCGGCCATCAACATCCAGTGAGGAGCCGGCATGAGCACAGTGTTATCGGAAGCCGAGGTTCAGCAGGCGTTGAAGCAGCTGCCCGGATGGAAGCGGAACGGCAATGCCATCGACCGCGTGTTTCAGTTCGAAAGCTTCATCAAGGCGATGGAGTTCGCTAATCGCATCGCCGAGGCGGCCGAAACCGTGAATCATCACCCTGACATTCTGATCAGCTACAACAAGGTGACACTGTCGCTGATATCGCACGATTCCGGCGGGCGTGACCAACCGCGACATCAAGATGGCCACGCGCATCAACGAACTGGCCCCGGCCTGAAATTTACTTCGTGCGGTTGTAAACGGCAGTAAAGTTCGCCTTGCCGTTCGGACCTTCCATCATGCCCTTCAAGGTCAGGGTCTTGCCATCGGGCGATAGCTGGCCAGCGCCGGTCTCGACCGTGTTACCCTTCGCATCTTTGATCGTCCATTGCAGCTCGCTGTTCGCGGTACGCGTGTAAGCGACTGTCGATGGACCGTCTGGGCTCGTCATCTTGTGCTCTTTGCCATCGACGGGCCCGTCGTATGACTCCATTCGAGTCTTCCCGTCGGGCATCGCGCTGGTCAGGCTCCACTTGATGGCGGTTGGTTCGTCTTTTGTGATGACCATCTGCTCGAACTTCGGAGCAGGCATGTTACCGAACGACGACTTCGACAAGTCGAGCTTCCAGGTACCGACCGCCGACTTCCCTGCCGCCTCGGTGCGAGCGGAGGCATTCAGCGAGACCAACATCAGCAAACCAACAGAGGCGATGGCGAGTGCAAGTTTTCTGCTGTGCATGAGAACCTTCCGTGACGCAAGGATGTGTCTGAAATCCGCGGGCAAAATCGTGACACCGCGTTGAGGGCTTGTCAACCTAACAGGCGATTGCAATCTGCTTCGCCCGCCGAAACACATCTTCAAACATCTTTGCCGTGAGCTTGCCGGTTGCGGTGTTCTGGTTCGACGGATGATACGACGCCAGCAGCGTGACCCCGTTCGGCATCTTGTACTCCGCCGCGTGTCCAAACTTGTACTGCGACGTGCGCTCGACCACCCGCGTGCGCTTCAGATGCGCGAGGTAGGCATCGAAGCCGATCTTGCCCAGCGCGACAATGACTTTCAAGTCCTTCAGCAGAGCTACTTCGCGATCAAGATATGGCGCGCAGTTGGCCAACTCCGACAACAGTGGCTTGTTGTCCGGCGGGGCGCAGCGCACGGCGGCGGTGATGTAGCAGTCGATCAGCTTCAATCCGTCATCGCGATGTTCGGCGGTGGGCTGCGAGGCGAATCCCACCTTGTGCAGGATGGGATACATGAACTTGCCGGAGGCGTCTCCGGTGAACGGCCGGCCGGTGCGGTTGGAGCCATGCGCCCCCGGAGCCAGCCCGAGAACCAGCACTCGCGCATGAGGGTCGCCGAAGCCCGGAACAGGCCGCGCCCAGTAGTCATGATCGCGATACGCGCGCCGCTTCTCGCGCCCAATCTGCTCGCGATAGGCGACGAGCCGCGGGCACCGTGTGCAGTTGATTACTTCCTGATTGAGGATCGCCAGCGCGGAAGGCATTGCCGCCATTGTAATGGCTGCACTTGCCGGGAGACTTGCTCAAGGCCTAGACTGCGTTTTCCGCCTGTAGAACTGGAGGGCTACGCTCACGTGTGGAAATGGGTTCTGGTTGTCATCTGCCTGGTGCTGGCCGTTGTTGGTTTGATCGCGCTGCTGGGAGCGCAACTTCCGGTGCAGCACGTGGCCACGCGCACCGTAGAGTTCCAGCAGCCTCCGCAGCAGGTGTGGGACGTCATCGCCGGGCCTCCGACCTGGCGGCCTGAGGTCGCGCGCTACGAGGTGGTTTCTCCCGATCCGCATCGCAAATGGATAGAGTACGGCCGGCACGGCGAGAAGATGACTTACGAGATTGTCGAATCCGATCCGCCGCGCAAACTCGTTACGCGCATCGCCGACCCGCATCTTCCCTTCGGCGGCACGTGGACCTACGAAATCGCTCCGCTGCCGACCGGCTCGTCGCTGACCATTACCGAAAACGGCGAGATCTACAATCCCGTCTTCCGCTTCATCGCCCGCTACGTGCAGGGTTACACCGCCACCATCGATAACTATCTGAAAGCCCTGCGCGCCAAATTGCAGGCAGCGTAAGACGGCGCCTCGGGCATCCTTGAGAGTAGCTCCTCGCGTCTAACAAAATTAAACCTCGCGCGGCGTCCCACAAACCGCGACGAATCGACTCACTATGCTTATCGTTCTGATAGTGATCCTGCTGTTGTTGTCGATCGGCAGCTATCCTGCGTGGCCTTACAGCCGCGGCTGGGGATATTACCCGTCCAGCGGCCTGGGGCTGATCCTGGTGGTACTCCTGATTTTGTTGCTACTGGGCCGAATCTGAAGACCCGTGCACATCGCATGAACGTAGCCGTGTCCCGCCGATTTTCGATTACATTTCTCAGCCTGCTGCTGACGTTCGTGCTGGTGACGGCGCCCGTGTGCCCTGCCTATTCGGTTTTGACGCACGAAGAGATCATCGACTTGTGCTGGGACCAGCAGATCAAGCCGCTGCTGCTGGCGCGCTTCCCCAACGCAACACCGCAGGACCTGCTGAAGGCTCACGCCTATGCCTACGGCGGGAGCGTGATCCAGGACATTGGCTACTATCCGTTTGGCGACGAGGTCTTCAGCGACCTGACGCACTACGTTCGCACCGGTGCCTTCGTGCAGGCGATGATTGACGACGCGCAGGACATCAATGAATATGCGTTCGCGCTCGGTGCGCTGTCGCATTATGAAGCCGACATCAACGGCCATCCCTACATCAATCTGTCCGTCGGCATCGAATATCCGAAGCTCGCGCGCGAATATGGGCCGGCCGTTCCCTACGACGTCGACCACAAGGCGCACATTCGCACCGAGTTTGGTTTTGACGTACTCCAGGTAGCGAAGGGCCGCTACGCCTCCGAGGACTACCACAACTTCATCGGCTTCGAAGTCTCGGCTCCTCTGCTGGAGCGCGCATTCCTCGACACCTACGGCGTGCAGCTGAAAGACGTAATGCCCAATGAACAGCTGGCCATCAACACATATCGCAAGAGCATCAGCCAGGTGATCCCCGAGATGACGAAGGTCGCTCTGCTGGTGAAGGGCGATCAACTGAAGCGCGAGATTCCGAACTTCAATCGCCGGAAATTTCTGTATCACCTGTCGAATGCCGACTACAGAAAGGCCTGGGGTGGCGGCTACAAGGAACCCGGTGTGGGAGCACGCATGCTAGCCGAGTTGTTCAAGATCGCACCCAAGGTAGGGCCGCTGCGCGCGATCGACTTCAAGGAGCCTACGGAGAAGACTGAGAATCTCTACTTCAAGAGCGTCGACCAGACCGTCGATCGCTATCGTGGGGCGCTGGAGGAAGTACACAGCGGCGATTTGAAAGCGCCGGAGATCAATCTAGACACCGGCAAGCCCACCACGCGAGGCGCATACCCGCTCGCCGATTACACCTACCGCAACCTGCTCGACGCCTTGGCGTACGACCATTTCGCCCACATGAACAGCGGGGTGGAGAGTGCCATTCTGCGCTTCTATGATGGCTTCGGCTTCCCCAAGCCGGGCACGCGCATCGACAACTGCGTGGTGAAGCGCTGGCGGCAAACGTGGGTGGAACTGAACCAGATACGCATCCTTCCTGAACTCGATCAATTCGATCAGGCGCTGCCCACTCAGCAACCTACAACTACTACCGCGGCGCAATTGATTCAGCCTGAATCTGATTCCTGCGCCGAGTAGCTCTGCTCGTGCTTGAGCTTTACCCACCACGCGAGCTATCATCGCGCCAGTGAAAGCAGAAAGCTCCGCCCCGCCGACGTTCTTCCACGGCTTCCGCCCGGTGGCCAAGGTCATCTGTGTTATCGGTGGCTGCCTGTTCCTCACCGGCTTCTTTGTGCAGACGAATGAAGGCATCGGTCGCGCGATCGGCCTGCTGGGGATCGGCATCTTTTTGTGCGGGATGATAACGAACCTGCTGCTCGAAGTGATGGCTGAGCCCGCCGGCTCGAAACTGCGCCGCCATCAGATGTCGCAGGCGATCTTCACGGGTGTGCTTGCAGTCGCCGTGCTGGCGCTCGCCGGCTACGTCTACAAGTACGGGGCGTTGCCAAGGTTTATGCCTGAGCGCTATCAGAATGGGTATCATGTCAAGCGCCTGACCCAAATGAGCAGGCCAGTCCTGGTTCGTCCGTCCACGCCTGATTGTTAGCTTCTTTGTTGCAAGAAAAACGGAGAGCTTTCGCCCTCCGTTGACCTCGCTCCTCATCGACCTTAAATGTCGTAATAGAGCTGGAACTCGTATGGGTGCGGACGCAGCCGCATCGCGTTGACTTCCTTCTCCCGCTTGTAGTCGATGTAGGTGTTCAACATTTCTTCCGTGAACACATCACCCTTCAGCAGGAACTGGTAGTCGCGCGCGAGGCAATCCATCGCACTCTCCAGAGAGCCCGGCATCGACGGCACCTTCGCCAACTCCTCCGGACCGAGATCGTAGATGTCCTTGTCCAGCGGCTGACCGGGATCGATCTTGTTCTCGATGCCGTCGAGTCCGGCCATCAGCATCGCCGAGAACGCCAGGTACGGATTGCAGCTCGGGTCCGGCGGACGGAACTCAACGCGCTTCGCCTTGGGCGACGCCGAGTACATCGGGATGCGGCATGCCGCTGAGCGATTGCGGCGCGAATACGCCAGGTTCACCGGCGCCTCGAAGCCCGGCACCAGGCGCTTGTAGGAGTTTGTCGTCGGCGCGATGATCGCCGACAACGCCGGCCCGTGCTTGATCAGTCCGCCGATATACCACAGTGCCATCTGCGACAGTCCCGCATAACCGTCGCCGGCGAAGAGCGGCTTGCCGCTCATCCACAGAGACTGGTGGGTATGCATGCCGCTGCCATTGTCCTGGAAGAGCGGCTTGGGCATGAACGTCACGGTCTTACCGTACTGGTTGGCGACGTTCTTCGCGATGTACTTGTAGAGCATCATCGAGTCGGCCGAGCGGATCAGCGAATCGTATTTAAGGTCGATCTCGGTCTGGCCGCCTGTGGCGACTTCGTGGTGGTGACACTCGACGATGAGCCCGCAGTCCTGCATCGTCAGCGCCATCTCACTGCGCAAGTCCTGGTAGTGGTCCGTCGGCGGCACCGGGAAGTAGCCTTCCTTGTAGCGCGGCCGATAGCCAAGGTTGTTCTCGACGCGTCCTGAGTTCCAGCGCCCCTCTTCGGCGTCGACGAAGTAATAACCTTCGTGCTCGTTCTGATCGAAGCGCACGTTATCGAAGATGAAGAACTCGGCTTCGGCGCCGAAAAACGCCGTATCGGCCAGGCCCGTCGAGGCCAGATACATCTCGGCCTTCTTGGCGATGTAACGCGGATCGCGATCGTACCGCTGCTTGGTCACCGGATCGATGACGTCGCACACCATCACCAGCGTCGGCACCTCGGTGAAGGGATCGAGGATGTAGCGCGAGGCGTCGGGGACCAGCAGCATGTCGCTCTCGTGGATCGCCGCCCATCCGCGAATGGAGGAGCCGTCCATGCCGAAGCCCTCTTCAAACGACGCCTCGCTGAGCTGGTGGATGGGATAAGAAACGTGGTGCCAAAGTCCGGGAAGATCCGTGAAGCGCAGATCGAGAATCTGCACATTATGTTCTTTCACGAATTCCAGGACTGCTTTCGGGTCGGGCTTGGTATCAGCCATGCAAACTCTCCTGACTTGTGCCTTGCGGACAAAAGGCGGTTATGAATTCTGTTTGAGGGAAAACCTGAATGACGCTCGCCGCAGCCTTCGCATGGTGAGCAAAGCCGGCGTATGTTACGGGATAAGAAATCCGGAGGACGACCTGCATCGAGTGGAACGACTCTGCGGCCGGACAGGGCGTCTCCAGCCACATTCCAGAGTACGAGCCGAGCGGCAACATGGGAAATCGAATGATTTTATGGAGGTGATAACCGTCGCTTATCGGGGCTAAGCTGCTGATCCTGTTCGCTTAGCGAGCGCTTTTGGGCGCGCCGAAACTGGCGAATGTGAACTAGCTCATCTTCACGCGAGTCTTCTTGATGAGCTTCATTGCTGTCTCGGCATCTTTCACGCCCAGCAGCTTGAACTTCCTTCCGCGCGCCTTGTTGTAGGCGACGAAGAAATCTTCCAGCTCCTTGATCATTCTGCTGTTCAGGTCCTTCGGCTCTTTGATGTCGGCGTGAATATGCGAGCTGGTAGCAATCGCCAGCACGCGGTCGTTGCGAACCGTCTTGCCCTCTTCGGTCTGCTCGCACTGAATGACGCCGACGATTCGCGACTCGAGGAAGCACCCGGGAAATGCAGGCACATCCATCAGCACCAAAACGTCAGTCGGGTCGCCGTCTTCATCTTTCGTCTGGGGAATGAAACCGAAGTCGTAGGGAAACACCATTCCTTCCGCCAAGACGCTGCTCAAGGCGTAGCTGCCGAGCTGGGGATCGTACTTGAACTTGTTACGGCTTCCCTTCGGCGTCTCAATCACGACGCGGAGCGTCTTCTTTCCGGTTTGAAACGGATTAATCTGATCGGGCGATTTAAGCTTGCTTGGTTTCGGCATTGTTTTTTGCTGTGCACCCTGGAAGGTGCGACGTACATAGGATGCGAGTTGTTCCCTGCGCGGATGCTGCCGCTTTCGGTAAACTCCCAGCAGAGTCCCACAACCCTCAGGAGGGCCATCAACCCGGGTGTCGCATCCGCTGCGCAGCGCGAGTCGTATGTCAGCCTTCATGGGCGCTGCCTTTCATGGCCTCTGGCGCCATCGCAAGCTGCCCGCTAATGCCTCGCGCGCGCAATCTGCCGAGTGGCTGCACCACGTCTGCATTGAGGGACTACAAGCAATCCACTTGCAACTGACGGTACGCGGTACGCCGCCGACCCACGGCCTCATCGTCAGCAATCACCTCACCTATCTCGACATCCTCTGCTACAGCGCAGCGGTGCCGTGCGTCTTTATCTCCAAGGCGGAGGTCGAGCAGTGGCCCATCTTCGGCAGGTATGCGCGCTGGTCGGGCAGCGTCTTCGTTCGCCGTCACGACCGCGGAGACGCCGCTCGCGCCAACGTCAAAGTTGGAGAGAGCCTAGAGAATGGGGTGCCCGTCGTTCTCTTTCCCGAAGGCACCACCACCGACGGCCATTCCATCCTGCGCTTTCACTCCACCATGCTGCAGCCGGCAATCGATGTCGGAGCACCGATCACACCGTGCGCCATCAGGTATGAGTTGGACGACGGCGATCCCTCGCGAGAGGTCGCGTGGTGGGGCGACATGACCTTGATGCCGCACGTGTGGAACATGATGGGCAAAAAGAGTATTCGGGCGACTATCTGCTTCGGTGATCCGACGCAGGCTGGCGGCGATCGAAAGAAAATAGGCGCTCTCCTGCACGAACAGGTTGTCGGCTTACACAATAGTTTGTTCGCGGCTCAACCCATGCCTGCCGCAGCCGAGCCAAAGATCCCCCAGCCCTCCCGTTAAGCGGGTTTCGGCTGTTGACCTGTTCTCGTTATGATCACGCTACTCCCTCTCACTCTGTGGTCACCAAGGACTGTCTCAGCTGTCGTCAATACGTCTTGGGCTTAGGGGTTAATTGTGTTTGGAGCCTGTCCGCATGTTCGGCTTGGACAGTACGATGAACGCCCTTCCCGGACAAGGAGGCGCTCGTCCGATGGCGGAAGGTGTACCGGTTCTAGCGCAGCGAAGTAGTTTGCATTCCCGCGCAAACCTATGGCTGTAGCGGCAGCATTTCGGATAGCTGGTGTTAGGGCTGTTCACAACAGTTATCCCGGGACCGGTTGTACCCGAAGAAAAAGCGGTTTCGGCCCGGGCCCTGTGAGATTTCGAGGGCCTCGTCCTGGGCGTATCCGCTACAAAAACAAAATTACTGAAACGCGGTGGAGGTAGTGTAAACTCCGCGGAGATTCCACACCAACGCTGAAGCGAGGATGAAATGATGGAACGCCGAAGGCTCTTTCCATGGCTCGCCGCGATCCCTGTTCTGGCATCGAACCTTGGCAAGGCGCAGGAAACGCAGAAAACCCAAAAGCTGAAGATCATGATGAAAAGTGCGTGGGGCTCGGATGATCCAACCCGAGCGTCATTCCCCTTCGTTCATGGACTGGTCTTGGCGGAGGCCGGTCATGACGTGCAGATTTTCCTGGTTGGGGAAGGCACCTATACCATGCGCAAGGCCACGGTCGACACAATCCAACCCGTAGGCTGGCCGCCACTCAGCGAGACTTTGAATAAAGTGGTCGCTAAACGCATTCCAATATTCGCTTGAGGGGCCTGTTCCCGGGCCCGTGGGGTCACGGAAGCAGACCTAAGTCAATGGGGCGCGAAGTTCGGCAGTCCGGCGATTTTCGTTTCGCTCGTGGAGTGGGCGGATCGCATCATTACAGAGTAACCGAGTAAATAGGGCTTGATCCTGGCAGGCCCGCACCTGAGGCGACTGGCTCCGCCAATACACAGTCAGCGCTTCCCGGTGACTTTAGCCTGGCGTCTTGCGCATAACGGAAAATATCCAAGTTACCCGCCTGTACTGTTTCAGGGTAACTTGTGCATTGCCTGTTTTCGACAAGAATATCCCGCCATCTTTTTGTGAATTGCGTCACGGCTTGTCCTGCTGCAAGTAGTGTAATCGCATGTTAACGACGGTTCTCTTAGCCGCCTTCATTCTTCGCTCGGAGCCGCGAGGTCGAATTTGGGAGGACACGATGGGAAAGTTTAACTACCGTTTGCTAGCGGTATTAGTGAATGTTGGTCTGACTGCACTGTGTATCGGAGCGTTGGTGACCGGGCAATCGGCGCAGGGGCAGACGTTCACCGTTCTTCACAGTTTTGCTTATAGCGATGGCGCCTCACCCATGAGTGGCGTCACGATCGATAGCTCAGGGAACAATCTCTATGGAACGGCGTCTCTGGGGGGTACTCATAATTTTGGCACGGTATACCGAGTTCACCGATCTGGCCCGGGTTGGGTCTTCGCACCGCTCTACAGCTTCCAAGGAGACAGCGACGGTTATGAGCCACACGCCAGAGTGATCGTTGGACCTGACGGCAGCCTGTACGGCACTACTGCGCGTGGGGGCGGCAGCTGCTCTTGCGGCACAGTTTTCAAGCTGAGACCTTCTCCGAATCCTCCCGTTAGCGCATCCAGTCCGTGGCATGAAACCATTTTGTATCGCTTCACCGGGGCGGACGGCGATTACCCGCTATCCGAAGTTGCCTTTGACAGGGCAGGCAATCTATTCGGCACGACAATGCGCGGCGGTTCCTATGACAGCGGCACTGCTTACAAGTTGGCGCCTTCGAATGGCAATTGGACTGAAAACCTCGTCCACACCTTTGGCGGGTCTGGCGACGGATATTACCCGGCTAGCGGAATAGCGATCGATACAAGCGGTGACCTTTATGGCACCGCACCAAACGGAAGCCCTTATGGGCAAGGTGTGGTTTACGCATTGACTCCTTCAGGTGGAAGTTGGATCTATAACATTCGATACGAATTCCGAGACGGGAACGACGGGGCAGGTCCTGTCGGCGGTCTAATCTTTGATGGCTCAGGAAATCTCTTCGGCGAGACGAGTGTAGGTGGCACAGGAAATGGCGGCACCCTATTTGAACTTGCTCCTCCGGGCTGGACGTTCACGTTGCTGTACGCGTTGCCCGGAAACGGCGCCCCCGGCCCCCAAGCCAGTCTGGCGATGGACGCTTCGGGCAACTTGTATGGCACCACACCGATCAACGGAGCTTATGGAGAAGGATCAGTCTTCAAGCTGACCTACAGCGGTGACGGATGGACGTACAGCACCCTGCACGATTTCACGGGGGGCAGCGACGGCTGCAGGCCCTCAAGTGTTGTGACCCTCGACAGCTCGGGCTCCCTGTACGGAACCACCGAGACCTGCGGTATCAACAACGACGGGGTGGTTTGGAAAATCACGCCGTGACGGGGACTGCATTGGTACGTTGAGATTCCGGAAACTCTCAGGAGATACGGACAGCTACATGGGTTCTGTTAATGAATCGCCATTGCACAAGTGACCGGGACGCGGCAGGATGATGGGTGTAATGGCCTGATTACGCCAACAACCATGTTAGGGTGCCGCTATGCATGAGGAAAGCCTATGGAGACTTGCAATAGGAGTGCTCGTTCTCGCTGGATTCGCATTTATAGGCATAGGCTGTCTGGTGAACCCAGAGTGGGGAATCAGGCATTTCGGTCGTGGACTACGCCGAGGCGGAGAGTTGCAGACGGAGTGGAATCAGATCGGCATTGCGTTGGCTGGATTGGTGTTCGCGGCAGGTTCCGTTTACATACTCTTTGAGGTGCTGAGAGAGTATCTGCGGCATCCCTGATAGCAATTGATTTAGCGCTGTGAAATCGCCTTATCGCAAACAACCGGCACATGAACGACGAACAGCATTGGATCGTGAAGGCGGGAATCGTAACCGGCTATGTTGTTATCGCAATTTTTTGCGCTCTCATTATCTTTGTAGTATACCGGGGCGGAGTTCACTGGAGTTCGCTTGGCGGAGTGGTGGTATTTGTGGCGATTTTATATGCCATGATTCGAGAGTTGCGTGCTCCTTAACAACTGCTGGCGAGCAACTTAGAGTGCATTGTTGGCGATAAATCGCCTTATCACTCGTAATCTGCGCAAACGATGTGACTCAGCATGTGCAAAGCGCCATACTCAGTGACCCTCATTCTCGACCGTACCTACGGTGATGGTCTGTTGGCCTTGCCAGTCGGAACGGCAGTCTGGATCGTGGATACACCGCCGAACCGGGCGGCAGCTCAGAGCGTGTGGGCACGGCGCACTTCCGACAGTCATTTGAACGGCGTCACCACCTTCAAGATACGTGAGGAAGCATCTGCCGAAGAGATACTCTTAGGGGAACTCAGCACCATCGACCTGCATCACAGAACATACTCGGCGGAGCCGCCGTACACGGTTCTTGAGGTCATCGGCGCTGCTGTAACCGAGCAGATAAAGTCGGCAATGTCCGCATTCGGCTTTACAGACTTCCAGAGCACGGCGTTGGGGTTTCGTGCTGTGCGGCCTTTGCCGACTGAAAACAGCGAGTAGCTGTCGTAACATCCCCTATGTCACCAGTGATCCAAACACGTGACCCCAATGATCCAGTAGAACTGTATTTACGCGAGGCGGCCAGCGTTTTGCCCCTCAGCGTGGCGGAAGAGGCCGAGCTATTTCGGCGGCTTGGTGCCAGCGACGATTGGCAAGGTGAGACTGAGGATGCCGCGCGTAGAGTCATCGAGTCGCACCTTCGCCTTGTCGTGTCCATCGCTGAACGCTATGCAGCATCGTCTGGCGACTCCGAGCTGGATTTGATTCAAGCGGGCAACATCGGCTTGTTGAACGCAGTAAGAGCATTCGCCAAGAATCCCTCCGGTGCGTTCTGCGACCATGCCTCACCATACGTCGAGAACGCAATTTCAAAGGCTGTGGCAGAGTCGAAGTAACGTCACGCTTCAGTACGAATCAGGATTGTCTGGCGTAATACCCCATAGGGCAAGCAAACGCTGGCATCGGCTGACGGAGCCAGCAGCCTTTGCGGGCTGCACAATCACCTCGGCTCATGCCTTCGCGCGATCGGCTTTCTCTTCCTCGAAATCAAATACAGGATGCTCGATCGATTCCTGCCAATCCTGCGCCTGCAACTCGCGAGGGGTTTTCTCCAGCTGTGGCAGCTCGGGAATCGATGCGACATTCAGCGAGCGATCGAGTTCGGGGAACTTGCGGGCAATGGGCAGCACGCGACGCTCGACCGAGGCGACCATGTCGTTGTACGACTCGACCGCGCCCCCCAGTTTGCGCCCCAAGGCTTCGAAATGTTCGGTCATCTTGCAGAGGCGCTCGTAAAGCGTCTTGCCGGCATCGCTGATCAGTTTGGCGCTCTCGGCGAGGCTTTTCTGGTTCCAGCCGTACGCGACCGCCTTCAGCAACGCGATCAGCGTCGTCGGCGAAGCGACAATCACTTTCTGGCTGACGCCGTACTCGATCAGCTCGGGATCGGCGTCCATGGCGGCGCGAAAGAAAACTTCGCCGGGCAGGAACATCACCACAAACTCAGGGGTGCAAGCCAGGCGCGACCAGTAGGCGCGGCTGGCCAAAGTATCGATGTGCTGCTTGGTCTGGCGCGCGTGGTCGACCATGCGGGCGTTGCGGGTGGCCTCGTCAGGCGCCTCAAGCGCCGCCAGGTAAGCGGTCAGCGGCACCTTGGCATCGATCACGACCTGCTTATCGCCGGGCAAATCGACGATGACGTCGGGACGGAAGCGCCGGTCGTCGTCGGTGAACGTAAGCTGCTCTTTGAAGTCGCAATGCTCCAGCATTCCGGAAAGCTCGAGCGTCTTGCGCAGGTGCAGCTCTCCCCACACGCCGCGCGCCTGCGGATCGCGCAAGGCTTTCACCAGGTTGCCGGTCTCGGTTTGCAGCGCCTTCTGGGTTTCGAGCAGCGACTGCACTTGCGCGGAGAGCGTCCCGTAAGCGTGGCTGCGCGATTTCTCCAGCTCCTGGATCTGCTGGTTCATCCCGGCGAGTGACTGCGCAATCGGTTCGACCAGGGTGCGAACCGCCTGCTCTTTCTGGGCCAGATCGCCGACTGCCTGGGTCTGAGAATTTTGCAGGACGCGCTTGGCCAGCTCGAGGAAGTTGGCGTTGTTGCTCTCCAGCGCGGAAGCCGCCAGCGCCCTGAAGTGAGACTTTAACTCTTCGCTCGCATCTGCAAGGAGCTGCGCTTTCTCCTGTGTTTTCTTGCGCTCTTCTTCCAGCCGGGCGTCGGCGGCCGAGCGGGCTTCGGTAAGGCTGCGAATCTCCTCTCCCTGTCGCGAGACCGACGTCTGCGCCGCCGTAAGCTGCTGCTCCAGCGCTCGATTCCGCTCCGCCAGTCCAGCCGTTTGGGAGCGGGAGATCAGCACGGCAAAGGCATAGCCGATGGCGAAGGTGATGGCGGCGAGCAGCGCAACAACAGGCAAGGTCATGGCAAGGTCCCGGTAATGCTGCGGTCATTGTATGTCCCTGAGGGGTAGAAGGAAAGGCGAAAGTATCCGAATGATCATCAAGGATGTGCGGGGTTTTCGGAGCGTATGCGGTCAGGCGTCACACTGCATTCATCGGCAATTGGCTAAACTAGTCTTTTGCACTCATACGCTGAGAGGGAGACAAAGGCCAACATGGCGATTGGTAGTGGTAAGAAGGGCGTTATCGGCATACTGACAGGCGGTGGAGACGTTCCCGGGCTGAACCCGGCGATTCGCGCAGTCACCATTCGGGCGTTGCGCGAAGGCTACGAGGTGATGGGCTTGCGCCGCGGTTGGGCGAGCCTGATCGACATGGTCCGCGACAAGGACTACGACAACAGCGATAACTATCAGCGCCTGACGGAAGAAGGCGTGAATCGCGCCGGCCGAACGGGCGGCACTTTCCTGCACACCTCGCGAACCAATCCCAGCCGGGTCAAGAAAGCCGACGTCCCGCCGCATCTGGCCGAGAGCTTCCAGGCCGAGCGCAACGATCTGACGCCCGAAGTGCTGAAGAACCTGGAATGGCTCGGCATTAACTACCTGATCCCGATTGGCGGCGACGACACGCTAAGTTATGCGGTGCGGTTGTTTCAGGAAGGCGTGCGGGTAATCGCCATCCCGAAGACGATGGACAACGACGTTCCCGGCACGGACTACTGCATCGGGTTCAGCACGTGTGTGACACGCATTATCGAGATGGCGAACCGCCTGCGGACGTCGGCGGGTTCGCATGAGCGGCTGCTGGTGCTGGAGGTGTTCGGACGCTATGCGGGATTTACCGCAATGCTGCCGACGATGGCGGGTGCGGCGAATCGCTGCGTAATACCGGAGTTCAAGTTCAACATCGATCGCCTGACGGACCTGCTGATCTACGACCGCAACAAGAATCCGAGCAAGTATTCGGTGGTGCTGGTGTCGGAAGGCGCGATGTTCGAGGGCGGCGACATGATCTTCGAGCGCGAGACCAAAGACGCGTTCGGTCATGCGAAGCTGGGCGGCATCGGGAATATCGTCTCCGATCGCATCAAGGAGTTGTCGCCGCTCTACAACAACGGCAAACAGCTGGACGTGATGAACCAGAGCCTCGGATACCTGGTGCGCTGCGGCGATCCCGATGCCATTGATTCCATCGTGCCGATGGCGTATGGAAATCTGGCGCTGGATCTGCTGCTGACCAACGTTCACGGACGGCTGGTGGTGCTGCGCAACGGTCGCTACGACAACATGCCGATTGAAGTTGTCACGGCATCGAAAAAAGTTGTGACCGTGAAAGACCAGTACAACACCGAGCGCCTGCGTCCGCGCTACAAGAGCTTCGAGATGAAGCCGCTGTTCATCATGACCAGCGATCTGGGATAGAGAAGCTGATTCACCACGGAGGCACGAAGAACACGGAGATTTTGAATTCAGGATTCTCCGTGCCACTGTGGTGAGAACTTTCTGCTATGGTTCGCTGGCTGCGGCGCTGGCAGCTTTCGCCTGCGCCTCGGGAAGCACAATGGCGGGCGGAATTTCCGGAGCTCCAACAGCAGCCACAACGGTTGTACTCGCAGCTTCGAGCGCCGCGGACGTCTTCCCTGCTCGCACCGATCCCCAGACGATGAACAGGTTGGTGACGAGCACGACGGTGAACGCCATCGCAGGCAGGAAGCTGAATGTTTCTCCGCGAGCTTCGACAATTCCCAGCGCCAGAACTGCGGTGACAAGGCCACGCGGCAACATCCAGAACAGCAACTCGGTCTGCTCCCTGGTTACGTCTTTGACGACCCATCGACTGCCCATCATGGCGACGTAGCGCGCGAGCACCAAAGCCACCAGTATCCCGAGGATCGGGATGATGTAGCGACGGCCGATGAATTGCGCGACGATGCCGAGCAGCACGAAGAAGAACGAGCGCACCAGGAAACTGAACTCGGCATGAAAGGCCAGCAGCCGCGCGCCCTGCCGCGTCATGTGCGGCGTGCGCGGAAGATTGGCCAGCGTCACTCCAAAGATCAGCACTGCGAGCAGGCCGCTGCCGTGAAGGTAGTCGCCGACCGAATAGACACCCATCACGACGCCGAGGTTAAGGATGTTGGAGTTCGGCGCTCCGGCAATCTTGGGCCAGAGCCGCGACCAGACGGCCGCGATGATGAAGCCCACCAGCAGCGATATTACGATGTGACGCGAGAAGTCAGTGGCCAGACCGCCGATGAGCGATTCTCCCTCGTTAGCCTTGAGGAGACTGCCTACCATCAGGACGGCAATGACTTCGCCCAGCGACGATTCGATAGTCAGCGTGATCTTCACCGGATCCGGCGTGGTGATCTGCTGCAAAGCGGGAATGACGATGGTTCCACTGGTGCACCCGAGCGCTGCGCCCAGCAGCAGACAGTCGGTCCAATCCAGGTGAAGCAGCCAGCGTCCCACGAGGGCGACCAGCGCGAGGCTGAGTCCGAAGCTGAGGACCACCAGCAGCAAGCCCGCGGGAAAATACCTCATAGCCTGACGGAGGCGAAGTTCCAGACCACCCTCGAAGAGGATGAGGATCAGCGCCAGTGTCCCCAAAATGCGGATGACACCTTCAAAGTGCGCAGGGTTCACCCAGTGCAGGATCGGTCCAAGCGTGATGCCGATGACCAGCAGCACGATGATATCCGGCACTCGGGTTAACTTCGACAAGCGGTTGGCAGCAACCGCTAATACCAGCAGCGCCGCCGGCAAGCCGAAGGCATAAGCCATGTTCATGAAAGAGCCCGTTCAACCGACTTCCTGGGCGAAGCCGGTCGGTCAGAGTAGATGTTGGCATGATGATAACCGGAGTTGGCCCGAATCTGACAACTTTTGCGTGGACGACGGCCTATCATCTGCTCAGCGGAATTCCCGGCGTCAAAAACCTTGCGATTCGTCACGATTGCTCAGGCAGGGTCTTGCGCCGGTGCTAAGATTCGTCGCAGGAGGGCTGGTAATGTCGAGAAAGAGCCTTCTCATCTTCTTGATTCTGATGTTGTCGGCCGGCGCATTGGCCGCGACAAAGTCCAGCAACCCACAGTCTGCAGAGCCGGTACTGCTGGCGGACAATTCTGTTGCGAACACTCCAACCCAGAACGTGCAGAATTTTCAAATGGGCCAGGCGCAGTCGTTCGCGATGGCACCGGGCGACGATATCTGCTATCGAATCCGCGCCTACATCTTCAAGCGCGACGATGATCACGCACCCGAGTTCGTGCGTAGTACGACCTGCGGTCCCCGCGCGGCGCGTCCTAAAGATGCGAAATGGCCGGATGCAAAACTTGTTCCTGCTAAATGAGGCGGGGATTTAATGGAAGTAAAAATGGCCCGCGACCGTGTCAGGCCGCGGGCATTGTGAAAAACTAAGCAGCCTTGGCTTCTACGTTCACGGTGTTGGCAATCTGCGTGAGCGTCTTGTCGGCTTGCTCTTCTTCCTGCAGCGTTTGCTGCAGCAGGTTGGCGTGCTCCTGCTGGCCGAGCAGTTTCGCATAGGTGCGGACGGTGCCGTATCCGGCCATCTCGTAGTGCTCCACGCGCTGAGCGGCACTGATGATTCCGGCGTCCACGGTTGCCGGATCGCCGCCGGCCGACACGATCTCGTCACCTTCCTTGATGACGCCCTTCATGCCTTTGCAGGTCTCGCCCGTGGGCTTCTCATTCAGCGACTGGAAAATGCGTTCGAGCCGCGAAATTTGTGTGTTGGTGACGTTCAGGTGCTCCTGAAGACCATTCTTGAGTTCGGGATTGTTGGCTGCGTCGATCAGCTTCGGTAGAGCTTCGGTGATCTGCTTTTCTGCGTCGTAAAGATCCCGCAGTTCTTTCAGATAGAGCTGCTGCAGGTTTTCCAGCTTCATTGAGAACAATGCCATGACACCTCCAAGGTTTGAACTGGTTGGTGAGATGGCTGACCGGGCCTCGGTGTTGGCCCCTATTGAGTGATCTCGTTTTTAATCTACAAACAGCAACCCCGTATTCACAAAAGCAGAGCCTTTTGCGCTCTTGCTTCGTCTAATCGAAATACTAATTCTTCACAGAAGAGGAACTTATGAGAATTCATGACAAGGCCGATTACGCGTACGAACTAGAGCAAGTCGTTGATCCCATGACGCAGCTACGGAAAGGCTGGACGTATCGAGTGTTTCACCTCAGGCCAACGGAGCAGGTACTGCAGACCGGAGAAGCTCAATCGCGCGACGAGGCGGAGAAGGAAGCGAAACGCATTATCGGGCGGTTGGTGCAACGCGAGAAGCGCGCAGCATAAAGACGGCTCGCTATTTAGTAATCAATTTGGCGAAGAGACTCTCGTATTTGTTGGCGATCGCTTCCCAGCGATAGAGAGCATCGGCGCGTTGCTTGGCGCGCGTCGCCAGTTGTTCCCGGTCGGCAGGGTTATCGAGCAACGTCTGTAATTTTGCAGTCAGCTCTGTCTCCGACTTGTCATAGCGAACCGCGGCGTCGCCCGCGGTTTCGACATTTTCCGGAGTGTCGAGGTACAACACCGGATTGCTGGCGGCCATGGCTTCGATGAGTGCGGGATGAACGCCGCCGATCTCGCAGGCGAAGATGAACACCCCGGCGTGCTTTTGCAGTGCCCAGTATCCATCGCCGTAAATGGCTCCGGTGAAGCGCACCCGATCGTCACCTAGCGCCTTCAGGCGTTCGAGGTATCCGGGGTCATACCGGTTGTCACCCACCATGACCAGTGGCCAGTCGCTGCGTACGTTTCGCCAACTGCGCAGCACCAGGTCAGGATTGTTCTCCGGCTCCAGACGGCTGACATAAAGGGCATAGCGGCCGGGCTCAAGATTCAGTCCGTTCAGGTTGTAGTCACCCGCCGGCATTTCCGAACCGTAGCCGATGACAACGGAATCGCTCTTGTACTTGGAGAAGTAATAGTCGTGAATGGCCTTCGCGTCGGTCACGAGCCGATTCGAACTGAACGACGACATCCATTCACAGAAGTGCAGTACTTGCGCGCCAAGCCCCTTCCACTTCTCACGCTTGCGATCCAGACCGTCAACGTTGAGCACAACCGGCTTGCCGAACAGTCTGGGGATATAGGCAAAGGGACTGTTCGCGACGTTGCAGAGCAAAACGATGTCGTTCTTGCTGAAGGCGACGTGAACCGCGGCAAAGAATGTGCTGACCCAGGTGTCGAGATGCTTTTGATGAAGGCTGGGGACGATGACGCGCTTGACTCGTCGGTCGTATACGTCGTCAGGACTGGTGAACGCGCGGCGGCAGTAGACGGTGACCTGGTGTCCCTGGTCGGCAAAGCGCGAGCTGATCTGCTCGGCAAAGCGCTCGAAGCCGCCATAGCGATTGGGAATCCCGCGAGTTCCGACGATAGCGATATTCATGGAAGACAGTGGTCAGTGGACAGTGGACGGTTGTCAGTAAACGACCGTCGGCAATTGATCCGTTCCTGACAGCGCTTGCCCTCGGCGAGACTAACAAGGGAATGCCCGTGCGGCGATTCGGCTTGAAAGTGTGGAAAGCTAATCATGATCAACCCTGGCCACTGGCAACTGGCCACTGGCCACTTGTTCCTCGACATCAATCGCTTTGGGTCTGTTACTGAACCACCATACCAAATCGCGATCGGAGACTCGGCGGCGCGCTTGAATGATGGCGCGCTTGCGACGTACGTTGTCGCGGGCTTTCCACCAGTACATGACGGCTGACCACAACCGGCGATCGCGCACGGCCGCATAGCCGAAGGTCATGAGATCGCGCCATGCGACGGGAATTGCCAGGCGCCAGCACAGCCATCCCGAGGCATTCTTGCCGCGCATCAGGAAGCGGTTCTTGGCCGAGTGCCAGTTGATGATCAGTGGCAGGTCCTGGCGGCGCTCAGGCGTCACGCGACGCACATGCCACGCCACGGCTGCCGGCGTATACAGGCATTTCCAGCCGAGCAACTGGGCGCGCCAGGCTAGGTCTGCGTCTTCGCGGAAGGCAAAGAACTCTTCGTCGAAGAACTGACCTTCCACCGAAACATCTTCGATGAAGTTGCGGCGGAACATCGCCGCTGCTCCGCTGGCGCCGAAGACGTACTGTGTCTGATCGTATTGGCCCTCATCGATCTCTTCTGCTCCGCGGTCGAGATGCCGCATGTTGGGCGTGAAATAAATGCCGGTCGAGTCGATGATATTGGTCTTCTGCAGCTCCAGCTCGGGGTTCGACAGGCCCATGGCGCGCCGCTTGCGGATGCTGCGCGCTGACGGTTGCCAGCGCAGAAGCTTGCCGCAGACCGTGCCCGCTTCCGGATGACCTTCGCCGGCTTTCAATAATCTCGTGATGAAATACGGGCTGAGGACGATGTCGGGGTTCAGACATAAGATCCACTCACCGCGCGAGAGTTGGATGGCCTGATTCTGGCCTGCCGCGAATCCCACATTGTCGCTGTTGTAAACGACCCGCCACCTACCCTCCACCTGGCGCAGCAATTCGCGCGTGCCGTCCACGGAGGCGTTGTCGATGAGGATGACTTCCAGGTTTTGATGGTCCTGCTGTGCAAGCGCGTCAAAACACTCCTGCAGCTGCTTCTCCGAGTTCCAGGTAACGATTGTGACGGAGACCATCGGGCCTCTAGTATGCACCGCGTCCGGAGAGAACGATAGGAATGGTGCGCAGGAAGATCTTGGTGTCGAGCCACAGCGACCAGGTGTCGATGTACTTCAAATCGAGCTGCATCCAGTGGGTGAAGTCGACATGGCTGCGGCCCTCGAGCACCCAGATACAAGTGAGGCCCGGCCGCATGCGCAGCCGCCGTCGCTGCCAATCCTCGTACTGCTCGACTTCTTCGGGAACCGCCGGACGGGGGCCGACGAACGACATGTCGCCGGCAAAGATATTCCAGAGCTGCGGCAGTTCATCCAGGCTGAAGCGGCGAAGCCAGCGCCCGACGGTGGTGATGCGCGGATCTTCGCTGATCTTGAACACCGGCCCGTCCAGTTCATTCAGTTGATGCAGCTCGGCCCGCATCTGCTCGGCGTTGTTGATCATCGAGCGGAACTTAATGAGCGTGAAGCGGCGTCCGCCGAGGCCACAGCGCGTCTGCTGGAACAACACTGGGCCGGGCGACGTGATCTTAATCATCGCCGCAATCGCCGCCAGAATTGGCGACAGCAAAATTAGCGAGGAGAACGAGACAACCACATCGAACACGCGCTTGAAGAACAGCCGCAGCTCGCTGTCGGGAGCGCTGGACAGGCTGAGCAGCTGCATCTCGCGGAAGTTCTCGAGATAGACACGCGAATAAGCAGGCGGCAGGAACTCGAGCTGCACCCGGGTGCGAACTCCAAGATCGGCGCAATGCCGCAAAAGCGGCTCCAGGCGCGCCAACTCCTGCAGATCGACGGCAAAGACGACCTCATCGACAACATGGTTCTGGAGGATGCTGTTGATTGCCTTCAGCGGGTGGACCTTGTATCCGCCCAGTTCAGCCGAAGGCTCGGCAGTGCCCTGCGGATCGACAAAGCCGATGAGGCGCAGCCCCATGCCGCGCCCCTCTTCGATCATCGTTGCCATCTCGCGCGCTCGGGGGCCACAACCCACAATGAGCAAATAGTGATAGCGGCGAAGGCGGTCGCGCATGATAGCGACACCCCAGTAGGAGGTGGCGCGTCCGACCAGCAGGAAGACGAAGTCGACGGCGCCGATCAGCAATACGTAGCTCCGGCTGATGTCGGTACGGTGCAGCAGGTACAGGCCGGCGTACAGGAAAACCAGCACGATCGCGAGTTGGCTGACGATCTTCAGGACAAGCTGGATCGGGTTGGTGAGTTCCAGGTCGCGATAAAAGCTGGAGAAATAACCCACCGCCGCCCATGCCGCCAGGAAGGCAACCATCAGGGGCAGATAATGCCGGAAGGGATAGATTTCAGGAAAGCGTTCGCTGAAGAAGTGATACTGGACCAGGAAGCTACGCAGCAGGTAGGCGCACACGAAGGCGACACACGTCACCCCAAGATCGTGAAGCAACGTCACCGTGCTGAGTAGTTTGGATCGTCGATCAAACACGATTTAGTTTCGGTTGCCGAAGGAGTTGTGAAACAGCTGATTACAGCCGCTGACGTCGGTGAAGTGGGAGGTGGCCGCGACGTCACTACGCGCGCGCGCACCTATAACTTTAGCAGGATTTCACGAGCGATTACCAGTGGTGTAGGCTGGTCAGTAACTCAACGCATCAATGCCAGCCCGACAGCCAATTCCATCGTCTGAGAAATCAGATAATTCCAATCGCAATGCTGATATTGGGGGCAACGCGCCTCCCGAACTGATGCGTTCCACCGGCGTGCTCAATGGCCTTATCTACTTCTTTCTGTGTCTGTTTGCCATATTGCTGCCGCATTCGATAAAGGGATCGCAGCATGCGTGGCAGCTCGCTTTCCTATTGTGGATGGTGGCTCTCGCCGTGGGACGAAAGCGTCCCTACCCTCAACCGCTTTCCGCTCCTTTGCTGGCTTTCGTAGCCTTAAGCGGAATCTCCACCGCACTCAGTCCCGACCCGTACCTCAGCTGGGACCGCATGAAAATCGTTTGTCTGCTGCTGGTCGGCATTGTGGTCGCGCAGAACCTGACCAGGATGCGGCAGGTGCGGACGCTTGTCACTCTATTGATCCTTTCCGGAGTTGCAGCGTCGTGCTTTACTGCGTGGCAGTATACCCACGGCGTCGGCGTAAATCTTATAGATGTGCCGGGAAGCTCCCCGCTGTATCAGGCCCACGTCTACACCAACGACACCATTCAGCAGATCAATGGTGAGGAGGTCCACACTCCCGAGCAGTTGGTCGCTGCTGTTCAGCGCAGTGCGCCGGGAAGTCTGCTGCGGATCGACCTGGTGCGCAGCTATCCCTTCCATCACGAGGAGACTTACCTTCTGCGCGAGAAGTTTCTCGCCAGCGGATTGGGCACGCCGGCGCTGCCGCTGAAGCGCGGACATCCCTTGAAAGCTCAAGGCACACTTGGCCACTACGTCGATTTTTCCGTGATGATGATGCAGATCGCCTGCCTGACCCTGGCGTTGCTGCTCGGCATCGATCCGAAGAAGCGCTGGATTCAGATTCTGCTTGGGCTGGCTTTTATCGCTCTGACGGCCACTCTGTTTCTCACCGAAGTACGCGCAGCGATGGGAGCGCTGGCGGTCGGCGGATTTATCTCGGCGCTGTTGCTGGGGAAGAAGCGAACGCGGATCGCGGCGATGGCCGGTTTGGCAATATTGCTGCTGGCGGCGGCCTTGTGGATCGAGCACACGCGCGGGGCGCAGGCGCTAGCCGGAAGCGATCCCGGCACGCAGTTCCGAACCATGATGTGGGAGGACGGCGTTCGCTTGATCCGGCAGCATCCCTGGTTCGGCGTCGGCATGGAAACAATCCGCAATCACTGGATGCAGTGGAACATCCGCGCCTTCTCCTATTTCCACGACGAGAGCCACTTCCATAACGACTTCATCCAGATAGCAGTCGAGCGCGGATTGCCGGCGATGCTGGCGTGGCTCTGGTTCGTCATCGCGTATCTTGTGTTTCTCTTCCGGCTCATTCTGCGTGCCCGTCATCAGAGCCGCTTCGCCGCCGCCGTCGCGACCGGCATACTGGCCAGCTTTGTCGCCCTCCAGCTCACCTCCATCGTGCACTACAACCTCGGGATAGAATCAGTATCGATGACGCTGTACTTTTACCTCGGCCTGGCAATTGCGATAGACCGAATCCTGCAGCGTCCTGAGGCGATGGATGTGCCGTAGGTGCACGGCTTGAACGCGAATCCCCACACTTCTTCCGGAACATTAACGCCAGTGAACGTCACTCAGCGAAGACCAGTTCGCTGGTGGGTTCCCGCCGTGCTGCTGCTCGCCTTCGCGCTGCAATCTCTATGGTTCATCAAGACACAATCGCTGACTTATGACGAGCCCGGGCACATCATCGCCGGACTGGAAGCGTGGCAGCACGGGCGGTTCGAGATGTGGACAGACCATCCGCCGCTTGGCCGATTCTGGCTGACGCTGCCCATCGCGTGGTCGCACGTCGAGATCACGCAGGAGGCAATGCCGCGCGGCTATCGGGTGACGGCGATGCAGCCCGGCCCGGAGTGGCTGGCGTGGCACACGCGACCGATGAACACGTTGCTGGGCATCGCGCTCGGGCTCGTGCTCTGGTTCGCTGCGCGCAGCCTGTTCTCGGAGGGCGCGGCAAATGTTGCGCTGGCGCTGTTTGCATTCACGCCTTCTCTTGATCGCGAACTTCTCGGTCGCCACCACCGACGGCATCGGCGCCTTATTTGTCTTTCTCGCCGCATGGCAACTCGTGCGATGGCGCAGAGAGCCGGATCGCAAGCAGACGATCGTGATGGGAGCTGGTGCTCGGAGGCTTGCTGCTCGCCAAGCTCTATACTCCACCGGAATTTCTGCTCGCGTTCGTGCTTATTCTGCTGCTCAAACCAGAGGGCGGCTGGAATTCGCTGCGTAATCTGAATTGGAAGCCAGTGCTCCTTGTGCTTGGCATTGCGCTGCTGACCTTTTGGGCCGGATACCTCTTTCATGTCTCGCATCTGACGGTCGGAAATGGCGAGGTGCTGGCGTCGTTTCCCCACCGCGAGACGAAAACCTGGGCGACGAAGAGTGGCGTTCACCTGAACATGTTCCTTCCCGCGGGCGAATACATCGAGGGCCTGCGCGAAGTCGCACTCAGCAACCATCGCGGCCGCGCCACCTGGTTTCTCGGGACGATGTACGCGAAAGGCGGCCCGGCGCTCTACTATCCGGTGGCGATCACGCTCAAATGGCCAACAATCTTGCTTGTACTCTTCGCCGCAAGTCTGCTGATAGGCGTGCGCAAGACCTGTCGCGCCCCCGGTGATCTGCTGGTCGTGTCGCTGTTTGGATTGGTCTTCCTCGCCTTTGCGCTGCAGTCGCGATTTGCCATCGGAGAGCGTCACATCCTGCCGCTGTATCCGTTTGTTCTGCTGATCGCCGCAGGCATCTGGGAGCATGCGCGCAAGCACCGGATCGCTGCGGCGCTGGTGGTGTTGGCACTCTGTCTCAATGCCGCGGACGCCCTGCGCTACGGCCCGGACTATCTCGCGTACTTCAACGTTTTTGTGAAGCCTGAAAATTCCTGGCGACTGCTCACCGACAGCAACCTGGACTGGGGACAGGGTCTGATCGCACTGCGTGATTACGAAGCAAGCCATCCGGAGGAGACGCTGCACCTCGCTTACTTCGGCTCGGTCGATCCCAAGCTGTACGAAGTGAGAGCCGTCCCACTTCTTCCCGGCCAACCGATGCAAGGTCCTATCGCTGCGGGAGCGAGTTGCTTGTCGGGGCAGGTGCTTGATGAGCCCGACGCCTACCACTGGCTATGGCCGTATCGATCGCAGCAGGTCCTGGATCACTCGATCTGGCTGTTTAATTTGGACGGTCGCTGATGGCACCAGTCAGCAGATAGCGAATCGTCTGCACCAGGTGCTGCGGCTCGCTGTTGATGTTCAGAACCGCATCCGCCTGCTCGGTCTGCGCGATACTGATTTCATACAACAGAACGATGCGCGGCTTCGGATGCTGCTGCCGAGCCGCCGCTTCAATCTCGGCCCTCTCGGCGAGGCTGAGGCCGTGGCCAATTACCACCACATCCGCGAGACTGCGTTGCATGGCGGCGAGAGCTTCTTCCCTGCTGGAGACAAGGTGAACCTGATAACCGGCATCGCTCAGGTGCGCCGAGTGAAAGGCGGTCAGATCGCTCCGATCAGCGACATAGAGAATAGACACCTCTGACTTTGCAGAAGTGACCTGGCGCTGGTTCGATTGGAAACTTGCCATTACATCCTTCTTCCCGTTATCTGAGGTGCGCAGAATTGCCACGGCATCGAAATGCAGCACAGCCGCGACATCAGCAGAGACGGGAACAGGAAAGAGCCAGGGCGGAGGGACGATGTGCCGGGGGACTGGCGGCACGACCAGAGGACCATTGGCTAAGCCCAAGCCAAAAGCAAGCTGAAACGCTGCCGGTGATCACCGTTGCGAGAAAAGCCAGCGCGGAGAAAAAGAGCGCCGCCAATTGCCAGGCTCGAGTGATCGTGGGATCGAGGTCAACTGCGGGTGAAACGCAGACGTAGAGCACGGCAAGCGCGAGCAGCAAAGCTATGATCACGAACAGCCAACGACGCACGGTGCCATTAAAGCGTCATCAGTCGCGAACGTCAAGAGGAGCTATATCGGTTTTCGAAACTTCTTTGCATGGGAGGTTAATTTGGCTTGCCGGTCGAGGGGTTCATCGTGCCGCTACTTGCCCTTCCCTATCGTGGTCCATTGGAACTCGATCACTTCCGGGAAGTAGCGCACCACGAATTCGACACTGTGCCGGCCAGGGTAAATGTGGAACTGATGGGGGATGCCGCGGTCTTTCAATATGCGATCGAGTTGCTGCGCTCCCTGCTCGAAGCCGTAATCGTCATTATTACCGACGTTGAAGTAGATGCTCACGCGCTTGAGACTCGCAGCGCTGTCAGTTCGGGCGAAGTAGAAGACGTTGTTGCGGGTGAAGTACTCCCGGCTGAAGGGAGAACCAAACACATCACCCAGCAGAGATCCGGGAGAACCTGGCGCCTCGGAGCTGATGCTATTCGGCAAATCGGTAATCAGCGCCGGCATCTGCGCGCTCACGGCCGCGAATTCGTCGGGATACTTCAATCCCAGGCGTAGAGATCCATACCCTCCCATTGAGACGCCGGTGATGCCCCGCGTCGCTCGCGTTCCTTCGGCGCGATACTTCTTCTCCATCTGAGGCATGAATTCCTTCATGAAGAAGTCTTCATACCGCACCTTGCCATTTTCAGAGTTGATGTAGAACGTGTGCCCCGCACTGGGCGCCAGAACGATAAAGTCTCCCACCTTGCCCTGGCTGCGCAGTTCGGAAATCAGGTCCCATCCGCCGGAGTTGAGCAGCGACTGCTCGTTATCGCCCAAGCCATGAAGGTAGTAGAGCACCGGATAGCGGCGCGTCTTGTCCTTGTCGAAACTCGCTGGGAGGAACGCGCAGTAACGCACGGGACGCGACAGGATCTGTGACTTGATGACCGAACATTCGGCGCGTCCCTGCGCGGAAAGCGCCGAGGCCGAGAATAACGCGATGACGAATGTGAGGAGAGCTGCTGGTTTTCGGAGTCTCATTCGTATTTCAAGGTCTGTACGGGATCGAGGCGCGCCGCGCGGCGGGCCGGATACCAGCCGGCCAGCAGACTGACGACGATCGAGAACGCCATGAACCAACCGATCAACTGGGTCGGCAGCACCCACACGGCTTCAGCCGGAAGCTGGTGGTTGTGGAGATAAATGCCGGTACCAACGTTGATTACCTTTCCGATTGCGCATCCCAGCCCAATGCCAAGCACACCCCCGAGGAAACCCATGGCCCCGGCTTCGGCGAAGAACAGGCTCTTCACGTCGCGGTCACTGGCACCGATGGCCTTCATGACGCCGATCTCGCGTCGCCGCTCCAGCACTGCCATTACCAGCGTGTTGATGATGGCCAGTGTAGCTACGATGAGCGCTAGCGAACCGAAGATGCCGAGGAAGAGATCGAGAACCGTAAAGAAGCGCCGTAAGCTCTTGGTTGCGTCGAGCACCGAGAACGTGCGGAAGTCCATGTTCTTGATCGCATCCTGCACCTGCGCGACCTTGGCGGGGTCTTTCACGCGTACGGTCAACGTCGCATAAGTCTTGCCGCTGCCTCGCAGTGAGCTGCGCATGTCGCTGAACTCTGCCATGTTCAGCTTTTCGGTCAGGTCGACGGGCAGATAGATGCGGCCCCGCGAAACCGTACGCATGCCGCCGTAAGGCTCTTCGTCGACAATGCCGACGACCTTCAATTGCTGCGTCTTGCGTACGACTGAGAAACCGTAATCGTCGCCCGAGCTTGGCGCTGGGTTCTGTTCGCCCGAAACATCGGGACGTCCGGAATTGTCGGGCTCGGCCGCCAACTGCTGATGCTCACCGTAACGCAGGGTCACCTCTTTGCCGATGAGCGACTTCGGATTTTGCGGATCGAGCTCCTTGGCAAAATCGTTCAGCAGAATGACTTCGTCGGCCTCGGAACTTGAAAAGAACTTGCCTTGCAGGCTGTCGAAGGCTTCATTCTCCCGCGCCGACATTGGCAGTCCAGTGACGAAACCGAAGTGCGTCTGGCCGTTGTAGACAATCTGACCCATTACGCGAACTTCGGGCTCAACCTCGGTCACGTTGGGAAGGCTGGCCATCTTCTGCCGCGCCGCGTCATCCAGCACAGGAGACTTCTCCGGATGCTGGTCCTTCCGGTCCTCGTCTCTGTCGAAGCCGCGAGTATCCTGCTTCGACATTACGAACACCGTGTCGAACATGCCGGAGCCGGCCAGTCGCCGCGTCGCGAGCTGCTGAAGTCCGACGCCGAGCGACAACATCGCCACCAGCGACGCCACGCCCACAGAAATACCAACCGTCGTAAGGGTGTTGCGGAGCTTGGACTGGCGGAGGTTACGCACCGCCAGATCGAGGAGGTCGTAGGTCTTCACGCCAGCACCTCCTCGTTCAGGAGCTTTCCGTCACCGAGAAAGATGAGACGCTGGGCAAAGCGCTCGGCCAGTGCTCGCTCATGAGTCACCATGACCACCGTCATCTTCAGTGAAGTGCTGAGCTCGCGAATTAATTTCAGGATGTCCTCGCCGGTGCGGCTATCGAGATTGCCGGTGGGCTCATCGGCCAGGAGCAGCGAAGGCCGGTTCGCCAGCGCGCGGGCAATCGAGACACGCTGCTGCTCGCCGCCCGAAAGCTCCGACGGCCGGTGCTCGAGCCGCTTTCCCAGCCCGACTCGCTCCAAAGACTCCCGCACACGCTGCGCACGCTCCGTGCGATCGACTTCGGCGAACCGCATCGGCAGCTCGACGTTCTCCGTGATCGTCATGCTCGGAATCAGGTGGAAGGACTGAAACACCATGCCGACATCGTTGCGGCGATAGCGGGCCAGCTCTTCGGATGACATCTTCGCGAGATCCCGGCCCTGCACCAGCACCGATCCCGATGTCGGTCGATCCAATCCTGCGATCAGGTTCAACAAGGTGGACTTGCCCGAGCCGGACTGACCGAGCAAAGCTACGAACTCGCCGCTCGTAATGGAGAGAGAGACGCCGTCGACCGCACGAATCACATTGCCGCCCATGGAGTAGTGGCGGCAAACGTTCTCCGTGCGAACGGCTGGAACCGAAGAAGTAGAGCTCATCTGTGTTTCATTCGATGCTGCTGCGCGAATGCTGGGCGCAAGCCATCTGCTTCAACATACGGATTCGGCCTGTACTTCGCTCCACGTTTCTGTGTAACGATTTGTAAACGGACGCAGCGCAAGCGCCGAACGGCTGGCCGCGCGTGCAGCGTATAATCGAGGATTGCACTAACCATCCTTAACCTATCAGGAACCCGCACGTGAGCTCTCATTCGCACATGCCCGGACAGGCCACGCCTGAGCCGCAGCCACTTCCCGGAGTCAACAGCATCATCGCCGTCGGATCAGGAAAAGGCGGTGTCGGCAAGACCACGATTGCTGTCAACCTTGCCATCGCGCTGGCGCGCATGGGTCACAAGATCGGCCTGCTCGACGCCGACGTCTATGGCCCGAACGTTCCCCTGATGCTCGGCTCGAGTGAGACTCCTTCCGTGGTCGGCGAAAATCGCATCCTGCCACCAGAGCGCTACGGCATGAAGGTCATCTCTGTCGGGTTTCTCAGCCCGGGTGACAAACCGCTGGTGTGGCGCGGACCGATGCTGCATTCCATCATCAAGCAGTTCTTGGGCCAGGTGGAGTGGGGCCAACTCGACTACCTCATCATCGATCTGCCTCCCGGTACCGGCGATGTGGTGATCTCCCTGGTTCAGACCGTTCCTCTTACCGGAGCAGTCGTGGTGACCACGCCCAGCGACGTTTCGCTTCAGGACGCGCGCAAGGCGATCGAGATGTTCAAACAGGTAAAAGTCGACATCATTGGAATCGTCGAGAACATGAGCTACTTCGTGTGCCCGCACTGCCACGAGGAGATCGACATCTTCTCGAAGGGCGGCGGACAGCGCACGGCGGCGCAATTCAGCGTGCCCTTCCTGGGCTCGATTGAGCTTGACCCGGACATCCGGAAGGGTGGAGACAGCGGCCAGCCAATTGTGCTGGAGGGGGATCAGTCGCCGCACGCGAAGTCGATGTTTGCGTTCACCCATCGCGTGATCGAGCGGACCAAGGAATTGCACGAGTCCGCCGGCGGAAGCGTTATTCAGATAACGTAAAGCGGAGGATTGGTCCTCCGCCTGGCACAACACGCATGTACGATGCAGGTCGCTTAGACGGCGACCTCGTCACTCACCGTCTTCTTGCTGCTGGCCTGTTTCCGTCGCTCGGCGAGCGCCCTCTGGATAAACGTGACTTCACGGCCGAGCATCTCGGTCGCTTCGCGGCAGAGTTCGGGCCGTTCGCGCATCACGTCCAGGAAAGCCTCTGCCGGGACATGCAACACATCCGCCTCGCTGAGCGCCTGCGCGGTAAGGCTGTAGGGTCGTCCGGTAAAGGTGGAGGGCACGCCTAGAAGAGCTCCGGCAGCAAACAGCCGGTCGAGCTTGGGCAAGTTGTAGACGCTCATGCGGACCCGACCCTTCCGGAGCAGGAAAACACCGCTGGCGTTCTGGTCCTCTCGGAACAGAAACTGCCCCGTCGCGAAATGTTCCCGCTTCCCCAGTCGGTCTAATACGCTCCGCAATTCGGGAGAAGCCTTAAGAAAGCTGCACCGGGCACCTACACTAGTCATGAACCTTTTATGCCAGACCTCTGACCAGATCGCTGTGACCCGAATCACAATCGATTGTGAGTCCGAAACGGGAGCCATTACACGACCTCGCGCCCCGCGAATTGACAGCGGGACTTTCACAAAATACATTCCAGTGCGCGAGTTGCGGTGCCTGCGCGGCTGTGTCCTAGCGCTCGCAGGTTTCACATTGGATACCTAATCAGGGAGATACAAAGATGAACAGATTTCGACTCATGCTTGGCATGGGGATGGTCGCGCTCCTGACCGGAGTGGTACAGCTCGGATGGGCGGCGTCGGCGAATCCTGCGGGAAAGATCGCTTCCCGTGTGCTGGCGGAAACTGCTAATGGAGGTTCGACCGAAGCGCTGGTCGTGCTGACCCGACAGGCTGATCTCAGTCCTGCCGACAACCTTCCCACCAAGGACCTCAAGGGTCTATTCGTCGTCAATACTTTGCGTACGGTCGCTCAACAAACCCAGGGCCCTATCCTCAACCTTCTTGCGGAACGTGGTATTCCGTACCAGTCCTTCTACATCGTCAACATGATTAAAGTGACGGGCGATCGCAGCCTGATGGATACGCTTGCCGCTCGAGAAGATGTAGCTCACATCGACGCCAATCCGCATGTTCGTACTGCTTTGCCGACGAGCGGCATGGACTCCACGTTCCAGCCCCAGGGTATCGAGTGGAACATTCAGAAGGTGAAGGCACCTGATGTGTGGGCGCTGGGATTTCATGGAGAAGGCATGGTGGTTGCCGGCGCCGACACCGGCGTGCAATGGGACCATCCGGCGCTGAAGAGTCACTATCGCGGCTGGAATGGCCAGCAGGTCAATCACGACTACAACTGGCACGACGCGACCAGCCAGCATTCGCCGACTCCGATTGACCCGAACGATCACGGCACGTTCACCGTCAGCGAGATGGTTGGCGATGACGGACAGGGCAATCAGATCGGCGTCGCTCCCGGCGCGCAGTGGATTGCCTGCCGCAACATGGATTCGGGCGGCAACGGTTCGCCGTCGCAGTACAGTGAGTGCTTCCAATTCCTGATCGCTCCCTACCCGGTCGGCGGGAATCCCAACCAGGGCGATCCGACGAAGGCGCCTGATTCGATCAACAACTCGTGGGTGTGCCCGCAGAGCGAAGGCTGCTCGTTCGATACGCTCCAGAGCATCGTTGATGCGGTACGCGCTGCCGGTATTTTCCCCGCAATGGCTGCCGGGAATGACGGTCCGGCGTGCTCGACGATCATGTACCCTCCGGCCATCTACGCCAGCGCGGTAACGGTTGGCGCGACGGATTCGAATAACAACATCGCCAGCTTCAGCAGCCGCGGTCCGGTAACCGTGGACGGCAGCCACCGCACCAAGCCTGACATCTCCGCTCCCGGAGTGAATATCCGTGGAGCCGTACCGGGCAACGGCTATGCGTCAGGATGGTCGGGCACGTCGATGGCGGCTCCGCACGTTGCCGGCGGTCTGGCTCTACTATGGCAAGCCAAGCCTGACCTGAAAGGCAATATCACCCGCAGCGAATCGGTGATGGAGCACAGCGCTGTACGCTTGATTTCGCGCCAAGCCTCGGGTGTGTGTCGCGGCCCGAGTCTGCTGCAGGACAACACGTTCGGCTATGGACTGTTGAATCTGCTGCAGGCAGTGCAAGCGCAGTAAGCTGATTGGTGCTTCCGGCAGAACGCGGCCTCCGCAAAGGCCGCGTTTTTTCTTGTCGTGCGCGGTCTCTCTGAATTTGCAAAACTAAGCAGAATTGTCGTGAATACTGCGGGCATTCCGATAATTCATTAATTTGTGTCGAGAACAAGAAGCAATAAATGCTAGAGTGTATGGCGCTGAGGAACTCTCATTCCTTCTGCAGTTCATACTCATGCCCAATCTTTCGGCCAAGGCACAGCCAGCACTTGCGAATTCAGGTAGTGGTTTTGCGACCGGTGTTGCTGCAGCCGGAGTTGCGCCCGCAGTGGCCAACCAACTCCGTCGCACCTTTCGTGTGCGCGATGGCGTAGCCCTCATCATCTCGAACGTCGTAGGCGCTGGCGTATTCACAACCATAGCCAGCATCTCGCAACTGGTGCCGCAGCCCGGCATCATGCTCGCGTTGTGGATTCTCGGAGGCGGACTGGCGCTGGCGGGCGCGCTCTCTTACGCGCAACTCGGCAGACGCTGGCCGGCAGCCGGTGGCGAATACATCTACCTCAGCAACGCTTACGGGCCCACCGCCGGATTTTTGTCCGGCTGGACCTCGCTGATCGCCGGGTTCTCCGGTGCCGTGGCATTCGGCGCCGTCGCGCTGGCGAGCTATCTGGGGCAGTACTTCCCTACGCTCGCTTCTGATCACACGCTATTTTCGTTGAGCTTTTACGTGGGCGCCGTCACGGTTTCGCCGCGAGCGCTGACCGCCGCGCTCATCATCATCGCGTTCGCTGTGCTGCACGGATGCAATCTGGGAGCAGGCAGAATTGCGCAGAATGCGCTGGCGTTCCTGATTCTCGGCATAGTCGCGGCATTCTGCATCTTCGGATTCGCCTTCGGACACGGATCGTGGACGCACTTCCAGTCGCCGCACCTCGCCCTACGCCCGGTGAATTGGTTGATTGCCCTGATCCCGATCATGTTCAGTTACAGCGGCTGGAATGCCGCATCGTATATCTCCGAGGAGATGCACGACACCGAACGGACTATCGGGCGCGCGCTTTTGATTGGAACGTCGATCATCATTGCGTTGTATGCAGTCCTGAATGCACTTTACCTTTACGCGGTGCCTCCCGCGGAGATGCAGACCGCGCATAACATCGGCTCAGTCGCCGCGCACGCGCTGTTTGGAGTCGGGCATAGTTTCATCACTCCCGTCATCATCGTCGCACTGCTGGGTTCCATCAGCGCGATGAGCATTGCCGGCCCGCGCGTCTACTTCGCGATGGCCCGCGATGGAGCGTTCATCCCGAGTTTCTCGCGTATCAGTCGCCGCTTCGGAACTCCCGCGCTGGCGATTGCTCTCCAGGCGTTGTGGAGCGTTCTGCTTGTCCTGGTCGGCGGCTTCGATCAAATCCTGATGTACACGGGATTCACCATCCTGCTGTCATCCGGCGCTGCTGTCGCTGGATTGTTCATCGCACGCCGTCACGAACTGAAGGCCAACCCGAAATTGTGGCGGAGCATGGTGGCGCCGGCGGTGTTCGTGGTGGCTTGCGCTGCGATTGTCATCAACAGCGTGTGGGGAGCCCCGAAGACCGCATTCCTCGGATGTCTGCTGATTGCCGCTGGCCTGCCGGTCTTCTATTGGTCGCGCAGCAGACGGCGACACATAGCCTCGTTAGCCGCCTCCGGCCAGGACTCCCAGCTTCTTACGCGGCGAATATCCAAATAAGAACTGGATGAGAGCGTTTCTCGCCTCTCCTGCGTCGAGGTTGCCGCACGTTTTCGCAACTCACACGTTTTCTCGCTCAGGTATTCGCTGGAGTATCTGCTCCTCCACTTGTAATTGCATAGGAGCGAAGCTTGTTGTGAACACGCGCACGTGAGAGAATCTGTCGAAAACTTTATCCGGCGTTACGACAGTGCCCATGACAATTCCTCGAGTGCAGTTCTTTTCCCTGTCCCTTTTTTTGGTTCTCACCTTTTCCGCAGCGACCGCACAGACTCCCCGGTTTGTTCCTTTCTCCGAGGCTCAGCCGGTGTTGGACAGCTACATGAATTCCCTGCCCGCGGAGTTGAAGCCCGCCGGCAAGCCCACTGCGGCAACCTGGGACAAGTGGGTACGCGATCAGGATAAGGACATTCGCGTGCGGATCGAGCAGGGCGAAGAGAACACGCTCACCAATCTGCTGCGCCTGGGCGTTACTTACACGACCGAGCCGCGAATCACCTATGAGGAACTGGCAAAGTACGGAAGCAGCAGCTTCGTCAACAACATTGCCGATAAGCGAGCGAACGATCTGATCAAGGCACTGGCCGGTCCGCACCCCAGCGCGGGCATGATCGAGATGCGGGCACTGCTGCAGAAGAAAGGCTATAGCCTCAAAACACCTGCCGATCAGGCAAAGGTAAAAACCTACATGCTCGGTAACCTGGCGCGTCTGCGCGACGACGTTGCGCATGACGCCGCCGAGGCCAAGGTCAACAAGTTTCAGGCATTCAAAGACCGCGGCATCTCCACCGACAGCAATCTCTATCCTGATTACTCGATTGATCTGCACCTCCGGCACATGATGCAGGAAGGCATGCTGACCCGCGGCAGCGTGCATCGTATCGCCATCGTTGGCCCGGGGCTGGACTTTGTGAACAAGAAGTCCGGAACCGACTTCTATCCTCCGCAAACAACGCAGCCGTTCGCTATCGTCGACACGCTGGCGCGGCTAGGGTTGGCGGATGCCAACACGATTCAGGTTTATACCTTCGATGTCAGCTCGCGAGTGAATAAGCATCTGGAAGCGGCGCGGCGCGAGGCTGCTGCCGGAAAGCCATACACGATCCAGTTGCTGTCGAGCCCATCGGAGGGATGGGACAAGACGTATCTCTCGGGCTTTCTTGAGTTCTGGCAGAACCTAGGAAAACAAGTTGGCAATCGCGTTACGCCCATTCCCGTGCCGGATGAGGTTTCCGGAGAAATCTGGAATCGCGCGATCGCCGTGCGGCCAAATGTGGTCAAGGACGTGACGCCCGTTGACATGAACATTGTCTTTCAGACAGTGACTCTGCCGCCGGACAAGCAGTTCGACATCGTGTTCGGGACGAACATTTTTGTGTATTACGGCAGCCTCGAGCAGTCCCTGGCGCGCGCCAACATCGGCACGATGGTGAAGCCCGGCGGCTTCCTGATTACGAATGAAGGACTACCCGACAAAGCTCCTTCGAACCTAAAAGACTCGTTGAAGACGACGATCAACATTGCCTCGAGCCCGAAGCAGTTGACGGATTACGTCTTCACCTATGCTCGCCCGAAATAGCGCCGAACACGTTTACGGCTTGTTTGCGGACGCCGCCGATGCCGCTTCGCTGCGCTCCACACGGAAGCCTTGCGGCTTGTAGCCGGCGGGGAGAAACTCGTCCGGAATCTGCGTGCGGTTGCCGTCGCGCAGCGCGGAGTACACCGGCGACATGATCTCGACCCCAGCGGCATAGAAGCAATCCTGGATATTGGCGTTGAGGTCGGAGTAGATGAAGATCATATGCTTAGGCCGGTCGGTGTAAACGTTGATGTCGTAGGCGACGTAGGAGTTCTCCAGCGAGGTCTGCAACACAAAAGGCGCGGGCGTTGCCAGCACGTCTTTGGTCTTGAGCGCCGCCTCAATCAGCAGAGCGTGGATTTTGCGCCACGGCGCGTCGTAGCCAATTGTGATCGTAGTGTGCAGAATCAGTCCCTTGGTGCGCGCCAGCATGCTGTAGTTGGTGACGTAGCTGTTCAGCACCACGGAATTCGGGATGATGATTTCTTCGTTGCGAATGGTTTGCAGGTGCGTGGCCAGCATAGTCAGCGCGGTTATTTCGCCAACATTGTCACCGATCTTCACCCAGTCCGTCGCACGAAAACCACGCGCATAAATGATGATGACGCCGGCGATCACGTTGGCGACAGCGGAGGTCGATCCCAACGAGAAGAGCACGCCGATGAAGAGGCCGACACCTTTGAAGGCCGGGGAATTCTCGCCGGGCAGGTAGGGATAGATGATGACTGCCGTGAGCGCGATCAGCAGGAAACGGACGATCTTGTAAGTAGGCTGCACCCACTCCGGGTAGAAACCCGATATGCGGATATTGCCTCGTTCAACCTCGCGCGCCAGCACGCGAACGAACTTCAGCACGTAGAACATCACCGTGACGATCACGACGATGTAGAACAGGTTCGGCAGGTAATTGAAGATGCTGTGAATGACAAACAGCACTGGCGTCTTGATGTAGTTCAGTAAAAACTTGCCGTGCTCACGCGTCCAGGGAAAGTAGTTAGCGACGGTGGCCAGAAAAATCCAGGTCAGCGCGAAGACCAGCACAATCCGCAGAGCGCGCAGCGTGGCAGAGATGAAGCCTGCGATTCTCCAGCCCGGCAGCAGCTCCGTCTGCTGGATCTTGATGCCCTTCATCCTGGCGACTGCGGGTTCGATCAGCAGCAGCAAGCGCCGAATCCCGACGACTACAACCCACAGCAAGCAGAGATAGATCAGCAGCGTGACCAGGGCGTAGATCGCCGCCCGGATCAGAAATCCCTTGGTGTGCTGCTGGCGGGCCTCAACAATGCCCTGGCGAATCTGCTTCACGTAGTAATAGGCGAGAGCGTTGCGGGAAACCTGCTGACGTTTGGCGTCACTGTCGGTGACCACGAGCAGGACGTTCTCGCCCAGTTCGATCGACGATCCGAAGGGAGAGTCCGCTACTTTGATGTTGTTGACATCAATCCTGGGATCGAGCACCAACTTCTGCAAGCGATCAGCAACCGACTCAGCCCGGTCATGCGCCGTGAAACTCCCCACGCCGTCGTAAATGCGCAGGATCTCTTTTCCGTCGACGTCGACCGGATATCCTTCATTGGCCGAAGAAGAAGAGGAAGCGGTCGATTGTGCGGTGGCGAACCCGGTCGCGAGGCATAGCGTGAGCAGCAGATATCCCAGGACCACCCTGACGATCCATCGTGAAGCCGAGTAACCCATTTATCCTCCACGACTGCTGACGCTTGGCTTGCGCTGCGCCCATGTTAGGCCATGCGTGCGCGGGACTCAAGAAATCCGATCCGCCTACTTCACCCAGGCTGCAGCAGGCAGGCAGCCGCTCTGGAAAAGTATTGGCCGGAACAACGCTTCAGCCCTGTCCGGCACTCCAACTCCATATGCTGCGATTCGTATGCGACTACTGTGAAAGTGTGAAGGCCCCAACTGAGACCTGGATCAACGGGATAGCGGCCGAAAATGTGGGTACCCAAGCCGCTAGACGAGAGGTCGTCATCGATCCCGCTTGGAGGCGCGAACGTGCTGTGCTGCCTTTCGCCGTCCATTTCTGCTCCGTCGAGTGCAAAGACAACTACCTGGCTGAGCTGTTCAACCAACCCGCGACCCTGCTGGAGGTGGAAAGCGTCCGGGTTGAGCCAGGAAAGCGACTGGTTCGCGCCAAGAAGCGGGCCGTTAAGCAGCCCGCAAAAAGCCTGACTAGCACCTTTCGGAAGTCGCGTGCCAGAGTGGGCAAACCCAAAGCCTAACCCTGATTCGACCCTCCGGCCGTTTGACCGCCTTCCTCGCACTCTCTTAAACTTAAGTCTGGGTAAGTGTTTGGAGTTTGATCTCGCCTGACCTCGAGCCCTGCTCTCGACGGTTACCGAACTTGCATCGGCAGCATTCATTTCGGTGGCTGCTACATCTATTCATTTGAAGGCAATTCATTGACGACAGAAACTACACCGACAGAAAACGTTACCTCCGAAGAAAGCAATCCATGCCAGCGCGAACTCTCGATTGAGATTCCCGCCGAGGTAGTCAAAGCGGAAACCGACAACCTGGTGAATCGTTACCAGAAGCTGGCTCGCATCCCGGGCTTCCGCAAGGGCAAGGTGCCGGCGTCCATCGTACGCCAGCGGTTCGCCGAAGAGATCAAGGGCGACGTTGTCGACGCGTTGGTGCCCAAGTATTTCCGCGACGAAACCAAGAAGCAGAATCTTGCACCGGTGTCGCAGCCCCGGGTAACCGACATGCATTTCCACGAAGGAGAGCCCTTGCGCTTTAAAGCCGTCTTCGAAGTCCTGCCGGACTTTAAGGTAACTCCGTACGACGACATCAAGGTGACCACCCTGGACACCAACGTCACGGAGGAAGAGGTCGAGACCTCGCTGAAGAACCTGCGCGACCAGCACGCTACCTACACGGCAGTCGAAGAAGAGCGTCCGCTGGCTGAAGGTGACTTCGCGGTCGTCAGCTTCAAAGGCACTCCGAAGGATGCTGAGAGCGATGCGAAACCGGTCGAGGTTGACGAGATCATGGTCGAAATCGGCGGCGAGAACACGATTCCCGAATTCACCGAGAATCTTCGCGGCGCCAAGGCGAACGAGCAGCGTACCTTTGACGTGAAGTATGCCGACGACTTCGCCGATAAACGGCTTGCGGGCAAGACGCTCACGTATGAAGTCGCGGTGAAAGGCATCAAGACGCGCACGATACCGGAGTTGAACGACGAGTTCGCGAAAGAGCTCAGCACCGACTTCAACACCGTCGACGACCTGCGCACGCGCATCCGCGAGAACATGAAGGCGGAGCGGGAGCACGAGGCCGAGCATCAGGGCAAGGACAAACTGGTGGAAGAGTTGGTCAAACGCAACGACTTCCCTGTTCCCGAATCCATGGTGAACGAGCAGATCGATCTTAGGCTGGAGCGGGGGCTTCGCGCCCTGGCCGCGCAAGGTATGCGCACCGAAGACATGAAGAGCATGGACTTCACGCGTCTGCGCGCCGGACAGCGCGAGGCTGCATTGCGCGAAGTGAAGGCTGCGCTGATCCTCGACCAGATCGCCGATCAGGAGAAGATCGACGTTCCGGAAGAGGAAATGGAGCACGAACTGGAAGCGCTGGCTACGCAATCAAAACAGACGTTGGAGCAGGTCCGCACTCGTTTGACCGAGAATGGTGGGCTGGATAGAATTCGGCATCGCATTCGCAACGAGAAGACCCTGGATTCTCTTTACCGCAGATCCGCATAGGGCGGGCTGCATTCCACTTCCCAGCTTCCCTCACGGGGAGCAGTGTGGCAGATATACAAGGAGCGACCAAACATGCTTGTGCCCATGGTGATTGAGCAGACCAGCAGGGGCGAGCGGGCCTACGACATTTATTCCCGGCTGTTGCGGGACAACATCATCTTCCTCGGCACTCCTATTGATGACAATGTCGCCAATCTGATCATCGCGCAGATGCTCTTCCTGGAAGCCGAAGATCCCGAGAAAGACATTTCGCTTTACGTCAATTCCCCGGGCGGATCGATCACGGCCGGCATGGCGATTTATGACACCATGCAGTTCATTCGTCCGGATGTGACGACCATCTGCATCGGCCAGGCCGCCTCGATGGCAGCGACCCTGCTGGCCGGCGGCGCGCCGAAGAAGCGCTTTGCCCTGCCGACCTCGCGCATCCTGATCCACCAGCCACTTATGTCTGGGTTGTCGGGACAGGCGACCGATATCGACATTCATGCGCGCGAGATTTTGCGCATGAGGGAGATCACCAACCAACTGCTCTCCAAGCACAGCGGTCAGCCGCTGGACAAGGTAGAGCGCGATGTGGAACGCGATTTCATCATGAACGCCTACCAGGCGAAGGAATATGGGATCGTCGACGACATTATTTTCAAACATAAGTAGGAATCCGACATTGTCGGAGCGGGTACGAGGAAGAATTTTCTATATGTTCCCGCCAAAGTTGTATTCATAATTGCACCATCGGTGCGTTGCGCTAACCGAAGTTATGCTTCAATAGGACTCGCAGCGCACCAGACGTTCCGAAGGGTTTCCGAGAGGGCTTCCGATGGCCGATAGCGGTAACCTTCTCGAGGGGTAACACGGCTCCTCCCGTTATGAACGGACGGGAAAGGCAGGCCGACAGAAGTTCAGCTTGCTCGCGTGCGTTGTGAAGGAGTTTTAACCCGTGAGAACCAGAACCGGTTCCGAAGAAGTGCTTCGCTGCTCGTTTTGCCACAAGTCACAGGACGCCGTCGCAAAACTGATTTCCTCTCCAACGGATTACCCTCGCGCCTACATCTGTGACGAATGCGTCGCCGTCTGCAACTCCATTCTGGAAGATGACCGCACCGAAACTCAGCCGGGCGCCACACCCAACCAGCTTCCCAAGCCTGCCGAGGTGAAAACCTTCCTCGATGAGTACGTCATCGGGCAGCAGCAGACCAAGAAGAAGCTGGCTGTAGCGGTTTACAACCACTACAAGCGCGTCTACATGAACCGCCAGCGTGGCACCGAAGTGGAGCTTGCCAAGTCGAACATCATGTTGATTGGCCCGACCGGTACAGGCAAGACCTTGCTGGCTCAGACGCTGGCCAAAATGCTCGATGTTCCCTTCGCGATAGTCGACGCGACGACTCTCACCGAAGCCGGCTATGTCGGCGAAGATGTCGAAAATATCATTTTGAAGCTTCTGCAGGCCGCCGATGGTGACGTGGCCCGCGCGCAGACCGGCATTATCTATATTGACGAAGTCGACAAGATCGGGCGCAAGGACGAGAACCCGTCCATCACCCGCGACGTCTCCGGCGAGGGCGTGCAACAGGCGCTGCTGAAGATCCTGGAAGGCACCGTCGCCAATGTTCCTCCGCAAGGCGGACGCAAGCACCCACACCAGGAATTCACTCCCGTCGACACTACCAACATCCTCTTCATCTGCGGTGGCGCTTTTGTTGGACTCGAGCGCATCATCGGACGCCGCCTGGGCAAGCGCTCCATGGGCTTCCGCACCGACGCAGACAAGGAAGCTGCTTTCACGGAGAGCAACAAGCGCGATACCGAATTGCTGGCTCGGGTTGAACCGCAGGATCTCATCAAGTTCGGCCTCATCCCAGAGTTCGTCGGCCGCCTGCCCGTCGTTGGCGTGCTGAACGATCTCGACGAGGACGCGCTGGTCGAGATCCTCACCAAGCCGAAGAATGCCATCGTGAAGCAGTATCAGCGGCTGTTCGACTTCGAGAATGTGAAGCTGCGCTTTGCCGATGACGCCCTCCGCGCCATCTCGCGCGAGGCAATGTCCCGCAAGGTCGGCGCTCGCGGACTGCGAATGATCCTGGAAGAGCTGATGCTCGACATCATGTATGCTCTCCCCGGCCAGAAACGCGTGAAGGAATTCGAGGTCACCCGCGACATGGTCGAGAAGCGCAACGTCAACCTGCCTCTGATGGAAAAGGCTGGCTAGCGACAACATAGACTTGCCAACACCCAATCGGCGCGGCTTCGGTCGCGCCGATTTGTTTCTGTCCGCTCACATTCCCTCGAGCATTTACACCAAAGTGACAGCTCTAAGACAACTCACATTCCTGCGCCAGCTACATTGCAGAAAGCTTATGGCAGTCAGGAACTCAAGCAGCGGAGCTGATCAGAAGCAATTTTGAGGTGAAGCAAGAAAGGAAACTTCGATGAAGAAACTTGTTCCCCTGGTTTTCATTTTCGCTTTGCCGATTGGCGCCAGCGCCGGCACCCGAACCAACGCCAACGGTCACGTTCCGCCCAACGCCAATCCGGGACCGACCGCGAACTCCACCGTCAATGTTCCACCTGTGGCCAAGGTGCCCCCGGTCGCACATCGCGGCGGCCGCAAGTAAGGCAATCCATCCGAGGGCCGGAGTAAACCTGCTCCGCCCCTTGGTTTCGCAATAGCAAATCCGATCCTTGGCGTCTTTTGGCCCGTCACGCGCTCGCTGTTGCTGCTCTCGAATCCATCGGCAAGCTACGGCATCTAAAGACACATAGCACACCACAGGCAAACTCCTGACAAGCAACGGTAACCTGTTGATCGGGCCGCACATTGTTCTCTTCTGCGGCTTCTCCTGCATGTTATTCTGGAGGAAATAGGGCTGCGACCAGGGGGCAGCCGGCGCGCTTCATCCCGCGCTTTCAACATTCATTTTTTCTTCCCAGAGCAGCTACTTCGCTCTGCATGACAAGGCGGCTATTCAGTGACTCAGCGCGAGAAATTTGAGACCAAAAAGCTCCCCATGATGCCCATTCGGGATGTCGTCATCTTTCCTTACATGATGACGCCTTTCGTGGTTGGTCGTGAATCCAGCGTACGCGCGTTGGAAGAGGCCCTGGCGGGCGATAAGAAAATCTTTCTGGCCACCCAGCATGACGCCAGCATCGACGAGCCCAAGCCCAGCGAAATCTATCAGGTCGGCACTATCGTGAACATCGTGCAGAGCCTGAAGCTGCCGGACGGAAACATCAAAGTTCTGGTCGAAGGCCTGGAGCGCGGTAAGATTCTGCAGGTCATCGACACCGACGGCTACTTCGAAGCCACTGTCCGCACCGCAAAGTATCTGGCTGATCCGACCCCACAGGTCGAGACCGCCATGCAGCGCGTCACCGGCCTTTTCGAGCAATACGTGAAGCTCTGCCAGTCGCTGAACTACGAGACGATGATTGCCGCCGTCCGCAATGACGATCCGGCAAAGCTCACCGACACCATCGCCGCGAACCTTCAGCTTTCGATCGAAGAGAAGCAGGAACTGCTGGAGATCTTCGATCCCGCGGAACGCCTGAATCGCATTGGCGACGTGCTCGACGTTGAGATCGAGAAACTGAACATGGATCGCACCATCCAGTCGCGCGTGAAGCGCCAGATGGAGCGCGCCCAGAAAGAGTACTACCTCAACGAGAAGATCAAGGCCATCCAGAAGGAACTGGGCCGCGGCGAGAAGAGCGAGTTCGACGACCTGAAGAAGAAAGTCGACGCCGCCGGCATGCCGCGCGACGTCCACGAGAAGGCGCTGCAGGAGCTCAAGAAGCTGGAAGCCATGCCGCCGATGTCGGCCGAGTCGACCGTGTCGCGCAACTACCTCGACTGGCTGCTCGCCGTGCCGTGGAAGAAGCGCTCCAAGGAAATTCGCGATATCGACATCGCTGAGAAGACGCTCAACGAAGATCATTATGGGCTGGAGAAGATCAAGGAGCGCATCCTCGAATTCCTCGCCGTCCGCCAGCTGGTGAAGAACCCGAAGGGCTCAATCCTCTGCTTCGTCGGACCTCCGGGAGTCGGCAAGACTTCGCTTGGTATGAGTATCGCCAAGGCAACCGGGCGCAAGTTTGTCCGCATGTCGCTGGGCGGCGTGCGTGACGAAGCCGAAGTCCGCGGCCATCGCCGTACCTACATCGGCGCACTGCCGGGGCAGATTATCCAGATGATGAAGAAGGCCGGCACCAAGAACCCGGTCTTCATGCTCGACGAAGTCGACAAGATGTCGATGGACTTCCGCGGCGATCCGTCCGCGGCGCTGCTCGAAGTGCTCGACCCCGAGCAGAACTTCATGTTCGTCGATCACTACCTCGACGTCGAATACGACCTCTCCCAGGTGTTTTTCATCGCCACTGCCAACGTAATGCACACCATTCCTGCCGCTTTGCAGGACCGCATGGAAGTGCTCCGTTTGCACGGCTACACCGAGCCGGAGAAAGTCGAGATTGCCAAGCAGTACCTGGTCCGCAAGCAGCGCCAGCAGACCGGCCTGACCGAAGAGAACATCATCTTCACCGACGAGGCGCTCACCGCAATCATTCGCTACTACACGCGCGAAGCCGGTGTTCGCAATCTGGAACGCGAGATCGGCAACGTCTGCCGTAAGGTCGCGCGCAAGGTAGTTAAAGAAGGCAACAAGTTTGCCGTGACGGTTACGGCTGAGAATATTTCTGATTACCTTGGCGTAACCAAGTTCCGCGACAGCGAAGTGCACGAGCGCAGCGAAGTCGGATTGGTCACAGGCCTGGCCTGGACCGAAGTCGGCGGCTCGATTCTCACTACCGAAGTCGCCACGGTCGATGGCAAGGGCAAGCTGACGCTCACCGGCAAGCTCGGCGACGTCATGCAGGAGTCGGCACAGGCTGCCATGTCGTATGTGCGTTCACGAGCGCATCGGCTTGGACTGCCGCGCGACTTCTACCGCAACCTCGACATCCACGTGCACGTGCCGGAGGGAGCGATCCCGAAGGACGGCCCATCCGCCGGCATCACCATGGCGACTGCGATTGCCAGCGCGCTCAGCCACATTCCGGTTCGGCGTGACATTGCCATGACCGGCGAAATCACGCTGCGTGGCAAGGTGCTGCCCATTGGCGGGTTGAAAGAGAAGCTGCTGGCGGCACATCGTGCGGGCATCCTGGAAGTCATCCTCCCGGCCGATAACCAGAAGGACCTTGCGGAAGTACCGGAAAACCTGCGTACCGTGATGAAGCTGCACTTTGTGAACACCATGGACGAGGTTCTGGCTCACGCGCTGGAGCGTCCTCTGCCCGAAGTGCCCGACGAAGAACCCACCGCTATACCGGCGATTCCTCCGGCCCCAGAGACGTCTCCTACGGCGCATCAGTAAGCGCGCTCCAATAAGTACCGAGGCCCGCAGCGATGCGGGCCTTTTTATTTTCAGTTTCCTTAGGGTTGTCATCCTGAACGAAGTCGAAGGATCTGCGGTTCGTAGCGTTGCAGCCATGTTCGCGTCGTTGTAATTTTCAAAAGCGGCTACAGCTCTAGCTGCACCTCTTGCACTTTCGCTCTTCTCCCTCCATAGTTGACAAATGAAGGTTCTGACGCGCTTCGTTACTTCGGCTGCCGATCCTCGGCAGTTCCCGCCGGCCAGCGCGCCCGAAATCGCCTTCGTCGGCCGCTCCAACGTGGGCAAGTCCAGCCTTATCAACTCGCTTGTCGGCAACAAGATCGCCAAGACCAGCAACACTCCCGGCCGCACCCAGACCATTAACTTCTTCCAGATACGGCGCCCCGGAAAGCCGCACCCAGACTTCGTCTTCGCCGACCTGCCGGGCTATGGCTTCGCGCGCGCGCCGAAGGAAGTCGTCGCTCAATGGGCGGGCTTCATCAATCCGTACCTGGAGCAGCGCGAGTCTCTGGCCTTGTGCCTGGTGCTGGTTGACGTAACCATTCCTCCGCAGGAACTGGACCGGCAATTGGTGGATTGGCTGCACCATGCCAATCGCAAGTTCGCCATCGTGGCGACCAAGGCCGATCGCATTTCCGGCAACCAGTTGCGCACGTCGCTGAAGAAATTAGGCGAGCAGCTTGGCGTCACACCTGAGCAGATTATTCCCTACTCGGCGAAAGCTCGCCTCGGTTACGAAGCTTTGTGGAAGGCAATCAAAGCCGCCGCAGGTTCTGGAGATGCCGGCTCGCCTGATGTTGCTGAAACAGGCTGAGGAACTACTCCCGTCACGATCACAACTGACAAGACTACTGGCTACTGACAAATGATGTTCAAGGCCAGATCTCCAGCGCGGTCTTGCTGAGAATCTGTTCCTTCACGCCTTCGCTGAGCGGCAACGCGCGAAACTCGGCGAGGTTGTTCGCGATCTCAGGCACGCCCGGCCCGGGCCAATCCGTACCAAACAGCGTTTTGTGAGCGATTTCTTCCACGCGCGGGAAGTATTTCAGCAGCGCCTTCGGCGGGATACCACTGATGTCGAGATAGACGTTCTTATGACGGCGGAGCAGGAAGAACGCACTATTCATCCATAACGGTCGTCCGCCGTGCGCCAGCAGGATCTTCAGCTTCGGAAAATCTACCGCGACATCGTCCACATAAATCGGATCGCCGTACTTGTTGCGCGCCCCAGGGAAAATCGATGTTCCCGTGTGCACCATAACGGGGATGCCGTTCGCTTCGGCGGCGCGGTAGATAATCTCCAGTTCCTTGACGCCGTTGACGTAGTCGTTGGGATAGAGCAACTGGTGCGGCGGATGAATCTTGATGAGCTTGATGCCCAGCCGCACGATCTGCTCCATGTCGGCCAGCACATTCGACGTGTGCTTGGGATGAATGCTGCCGCACGGAATCAGCCGCTTCGGGTCTTCCTTAACGTAGTTGGCGATGAACTCGTTGACCGCGGGCGTGAAGCCGATGACCTCTGGGGCAACGTAGTTGATGAGGACGGCACGGTCGATCCCGATGTCGTCGAGATGCTTGAGAAAGGCCTTCGGCGAACGACAGTATTCCTCGACGCGATCGAAATCCCTGCGCGTCTTTTTCATGAGCGCCAGGGCTTCCGGCTTGAACAACTCCAGCGGCTGGATGTGTACGTGGCAGTCGGTGATTATCATGCAGTTGTCATTAGCCAGTTGTCATGGTGCAAAGCTTCGATCTGGACGATTGTCATCCTGAGCAAAATGAGGCGCGGAGCGACCGAATGCAGTCGAAGGACCCCTGTTCTTAGCTCGATGTCTAATTCACGCAAGCCATCACGGCGCGCTTGGCATAGACCTTGACCATCTCGCGGCGATACTCCGGAGTCAGCACTGATGTGGTCAACGGCTTCGCTGTACGCGCAGCCATCTCACCAATGCGTTCCGCGATTTCTTCTGTCGGGTTCATTCCAATCAGCTGCACGTCTGCGTCTTTAATCAGGTGCGGCGCGGGATTGACCGCGGTAATCGCCATCCGTGCATCCTCCACCCGGCCGGAGTTCATCTTTAGGGCGACGGCAACGCCCGCCAGCGGGTAATCGATGCTTCCGCGTATCCGCAGCTTCTGATAGCTGCCGCGCCATCCCGCCGTCGATTCCGGCAGATGAACGCGCGTGACGATCTCGTTCTTCTCCAGTCGGAGCCGCACGATCCCGTCGTTCACATAGAAGTCTGACAATGGGGTACGCTTGAGCCCGCTCGGGCCGGCGATCTCAATTTCGGCTCCCAGGCACAGCAGCGCCGGAGCTGTGTCGCCGGAGAAGGCCGCCCAGCAGAACTTTCCGCCCGGTGCCACGTGGCACAGGTTGCCATCCTTCTTCAGGCAGAAGCCGCAGCTTTTGCGCCAGGCCAGCGACTGGTTGTACCACAGGCAGCGCGTGTCGAGGCAGACGTTGCCGCCCAGCGTGCCCATGTTACGCAGCACGGGCGAAGCGACGGTTTTCACTGCCTCATACAGCACGGGATATTCGCGCCGAATCAGCGGCGCGTGTTCCAGTGCCGTGAGCGTGGTCAGCGCGCCGATCTCGATGCCCGAGCCGGGCACGTTCTTTACGCCACGCAACTCGGCCACGCCGCGCAAATCCAGCACAAAACCCGGCGTAAACAGCTTCTGTTTCATCGAGGGCAGCAGATCGGTGCCGCCGGCAACGACCTTCACCTCGCCATCGTGCTTTGCCATCAGGCTGACTGCTTCGTCGAGCGATTTGGGCCGCAGCAATTGGAAGGTTGGCAGACTCACTGCTCACCTCCTACGGTCGCGCCCGCCGGCTGTCTGGCCTGATCGAGCGGATGCCGCATCGGCCCCTTGCCTTTGAACCACAGCGAGCCGCCATGCTCGCGGAACGTTGTCGGCGCGGTAGGGTCGACGTGCTCGGTCATCTCGATTTTCTTCATGCCTTTCTTGGCCCGCAGCGCCGAAAGCACGCGCTCAGGAGTGAACGGACTCTCACGAAGTCGGACTCCCACAGCGTCGTAGATGGCGTTGGAGATCGCCGGAATCGTCGCCGCCAGCGAGCCTTCGCCCGCCTCCTTCGCGCCAAACGGGCCTTCCGGATCGATGCTCTCGACAATCACGCAGTCGATTTCGGGCGACTCCTGCGACGATGGGCTGCGGTATTCCAGCATCCCGGGATTCATCAGCAGCCCGTCTTTCCACACCATCTCTTCCTGCATTGCCTGTCCCAAACCCATCCAGACTGAGCCGATGACCTGTCCTTCAACCGCTACGGGGTTGAGAGCGCGACCACAGTCATGCGCTGCCCAGATCTTGTGAACCGTGACCTGGCCCGTCTCTTCATCAACGCTGACTTCAGCCACCTGCGCCGAATACGAGTACGCAGGAGACGGGCCGACGCCTCCGCCCTTGTGCCTGCCGCCGCGCGCTTCGACCGGCGGCTGGTAGGAACCCGTTCCCGTCAGGCCGCTGTGGAAGTCGATGGCTGACACCACCGCCTCTTCGAAGCTCATGTGTTCCTTGGGAGCTTCTTCCTTGCGCTTCTGCAATACCGAGCCGCGCAATATCTGTCCATCGACTCGGCCGCGCGGCGCATCCACTTTCTCCAGGATCTCCGCCGCTGTGGGATCATGCTCGTCGCCGGCAGCCCCTCGCTTGTACACGCGATCGCCGCGCATGATGACGTCTTCCGGTGCACAGTCCATGCGCTTGGCAGCCGCGCTGACGATATTCTTCTTCACGTTCTGCGCCGCTCGCAGCGCCGCATTGCCGGCCATAAAGGTGACACGGCTGGAATAGGAACCCAGATCGATCGGCGTTAAGTCGGTATCAGCGGCAATAACCCTCACGCGCGACAGATCGCAGCCCAGCACCTCGGCAACGATTTGCGCTGTCATTGTGTCTGAACCTTGACCGATGTCCGATGCGCCCGTGTATACGACGACACCGCCATCGCGGTCGATCTTGATGTTCACCGTTGAGTGCGGCATGTCGGAGCGAATGATGCTGTTGGCCGCGCCGCTCACGTAGTGGCTGCACGCCATGCCCAAGCCGCGACCCTTCGGCAGTTTGCCCCGGCGCTCCTCCCATCCGGAGCGCGTAATTACCTGGTCGATACACTCCGGCAGTCCATAACTCAGCACACGAAGTCCGTTCACCGTGACCGTCGGCGGCTTCAGCAGGTTGATGCGACGCACCGCCGCAGGATCGAGGTTCAGCTTCGCCGCGATTTCATCCATCTGCGATTCGAAAGCGAAGCGGACATTCACCGTGCCGTGTCCACGCATCGCGCCGCAAGCGGGCTTGTTGGTCAGCACGCGAAATCCGTCGTAGCGGATGTGCGGGATGTCGTATAGCGCACCGATCAGCGCGCCCGAGTACAGGATCGTTACCACACCGTAGGAGCAGTACGCGCCGCCATCCTGAATGACCTTGCAGGCGACGGACGTTACGCGACCGTCGTTCTTAACACCGGTTTTCAGGTCGATGATTGTGCGCGGACGTCCGCGATGCGCCCAGAAAACCTCTTCGCGGGTGTATGTGATCTTCACCGGCGCCTTCGCCGCGCGTGCGGTTACGGCCGCGATGATCTCTACCGGAATGATTTCGCTTTTGCCGCCGAAGCCGCCGCCCACCAGCGGCTTAATCACGCGGATCTGCGACATCGGCAGCTCCAGCACCAGCGACAGCTTGTGCTGCAGGTAGTACGGTACCTGCGTCGAAGAAATCACGGTCAGACGCCCGAGTTTACCGGTGTAGGGATCGAGTTCGAAGTTGGCCAGCGTGCAGTGCGGCTCCATCGCCGCGTGGGTCACTTCCTGCGCGATGTAGCGTCCTTCAGCGATGTAATCCGCTTCGGCAAAGCCCTTCTCCGGATCGCCGAAGACGTGGTGATAATCCTTCTCGATGTTATTCGGACGGTTCTCGTGAATGAAGTCGCTCTCGGCCTTCATCGACTGCTCAGGATCGAAGTATGATGGCAGCGGCTCGTATTGGACATCGATCAACTCGAGCGCGCGCTCGGCCACCTCTTCGCTGACAGCCGCGACGCAGGCGACATGATCGCCAACGTAGCGGACTTTGCCGACAGCCAACGCCGTCTCGTCATGTCCCACAGGAAGGATGCCGTACGTGTTCGGCGCGTCTTCGCCGGTAACGACTGCGACCACACCTTCCAGCGCCTTCGCCCGCGACGTGTCGATACTCACGATGCGCGCATGTGGATAGGGCGAATGCAGAATCTTGCCGACCAGCATCCCCGGCATACTGAAATCGTCGGCATATTTGCCTGCGCCGGTCGTCTTGCCGGCCGCGTCGATCATCGCGATCGGTTTACCAATGATTGAGAAATCAGACATTAAAATCGCCTTTGGCAGTTAGCATTTCGCATTTGGCAAAGTCAGGCTAGCGGCTGGCAGCCAGTTGTTCCTCGCGTATTCCCTTTTGTTCCGCCTGGATCGCAGCGCGAATGGCCTGGAACATCTGCAGGTATCCGGTGCAGCGGCAGAGATTGCTGCTCAGCGCTTCGCGAATCTCGTCCTCCGTGGGATCGGGATTATTCGCCAGCAGCGCCTTCACGGTCATCATGAAGCCGGGGGTGCAGAAACCGCATTGGGCACCGCCGAAGTCCCCGTACGCCTTCTGCAACGCAGCCAGTCCTCCGTGATCAGCAACGCCTTCGACGGTTGTGATCTCCTGGCCTTCACAGCTGGCCGCCAGCATCGTGCAGGAGAGCATAGGAACGCCATCGATCTGCACCGTGCACGCGCCGCAGGACGAATCGTCGCAGCCGCGCTTCGAGCCGGTCAGATCGAGGTCTTGACGCAGCACATCGAGCAATAGTTTGCTTGGCTCGACGGCCAATTCATGCGTGCGTCCGTTGACGCGAAGTTCGATTAACTCTTTTTTCATTGGCTAAACCCAAACCTAGCATTTGGCAGTTGGCAGTTGCGACTCAGCTGAGCTATCCGGCCAAATACCAACTGCTTGAGTGCTGCCTCAATATAACGGTATTTTCGGATCGATCTCTCTTGCCCAGCGATCGATGCCCCCACGCAACGATTGCACTTTGTCAAAACCCTGCTGCCGCAGCCACGCCGTGACATTCATTGAACGCACACCGTGGTGACAGATAGCTATCGTGTGTTTCTCCGGATCGAGCTCCCCACGAAAACGAGCCGGGATGTCATTCATCGGGATGTTCAATGTGCCTGCAAGACTTGCCGTTTGAATCTCCCACGGTTCCCGAACGTCGAGTACCACAATGTCGGAGCCGCCCGCCAGCAATCCTTGCAGCTCTTCTGCGGAAATCTCGTACTCCATCCTCTACTTCCCCACCCACTTCGGCCGCCGCCGCTCCAGAAAGGCGTTGATTCCCTCCTGCGCGTCGGCCGTCTTCATCAGTTCGTCGTTGTAAATTTGCTCAGCGCGGATCAGGCCCTTATCAAAATGCATAGAATCCCACGCGTAGAACGCCTTCTTGGCGATCCGCAGTGCAGCCGGACTCAACTGCGACACGCGCTGTACACAGTCGGCAACCAGCGTATCCGGATCATCGGCCAGCGCGTTTACCAACCCCGCTTTCAAGGCTTCCTCTCCGCTCAACGTGCGATCGGTCAGCAGCAACTCCGCCGCTAGCTTTTGTCCCACAATGCCGGATAGGGCAACGCTCGCCACCGGCGCGTAGCAGGCCAGCTTAATCTCCGGGAAGCCCCAGATCGAATCCGGCGAAGCGTAAATGATGTCGCACACCAAGGCCAGTTCCGCGCCACCGCCCAGACAATGTCGACGCACGCTCGCAATCGTCAGCTTGGAATGGCTGATGACGGAGCGGATCACACTGTGAAAGTCGGCGAGCATGCCGCGCACTTTGTCCGGAGTGTGTGCGGCAATATCCACGCCGCTGGAGAAAGCGCGATCGGAACCGGCAAGCACGATGACGCTGATCTCGGGCCGCGCCTCAATCTGCTCCAGCACTGCCCTCAGTTCCTCCATCATCGGAATGTCGATGACGTTCAGCGGCGGATTGTTGAGCGTAATCCGCGCCTGCGGCGGTCGGAGTTCGACCGCGATGCGGGTGTAACTCGTGCTGGGCGCCGTGGTCATTGACGTTTCGTCATGCTTTTCTCTGAATTGCCATCCCAACCAAAGGCTTGAGCCCGCATGGCGGACTTGCGGTTCGCTTTACCTGACAGAAGTCTTCCGCCGCCGGCAAACCGCAGATCCTTCGACTCCGGCGCGCAACTGCAGCGCGCCTACGCTCAGGATGACAACTCCGTTTTCACTTCGCCGTGAACTTCGCCGGACGCTTTTCTAGGTACGCTGCCAAACCTTCTTTCGCATCTTCGCTCTCGAAGAGCAGCTGCTGATTCTCGCGCTCCAACGCCAGGCCCGCCTCGATCGGAATCTCCCATCCCGTCTGCACCGCTCGCTTGATGCGTCCCACTGCCTTCGATGCTTTGTTCGGAGGGCAGAACTGACGCGCGTACTGCATCACCTGCTCCATGAAATTCGCGCCTTCAAAAACTTCGTTCACCAAACCGAGCTCTTTGCCTTCATCGAAGGAGAACGTCTTGCCCATCACCATCAGTTCGATCGCCTTCGACTTGCCTAACATCCGCGACAGGCGCTGGGTTCCGCCGGTCCCGGGCAGCACCCCGAGGTTCACTTCCGGCAATCCGATCTTGCCGCCATCTTTGCGAGCTACGCGAAGATCCGCCGCCATCGCGACTTCCAGCCCACCGCCGACGCAGTGTCCGTTCAGCGCCGCGATCACCAGCTTTGGAGTGTGCTCCAGCCGCAGCAGGGTTTCGTTCGCGTGCAGGCAGAAGTAATACTTGAAGGTGGGATCCACCTCGGTCAGCATCTGGATGTTCGCGCCCGCGCAGAAGAACTTCTCGCCCGCCCCGATCAGCACCATCACGTAAACGCCTTCGTCCATTCGAGCGCGCAGAATAGCGTCGTCGAGCTGACGGTTCATGTCGTAGCTGTAGGTGTTCGCCGGCGGATCGTTCAACTCGATCAGCGCAACACCGCCTTCGACTCGGTAGCGGATCAGTTCTTTTTTCTCGGTTGCAACCGGCGAGGTACTGCTACTCATTCAGACATTCTCCAGTCCATTTGCTGTGCGAAATGTGCTGCTAGGATTTGCGTCGGACTGCCTTCTTCTGCCCGTCTGTCTCGCCGCCGGCCTTCGCTCCCGCCGTCCTGCCGGAGCGAATTCCGCTTATGAAGATATCGCCGAATTCGCGTGCCAGCACGTCGGTATCGGGATCGATGCGCGGCTTGTACCAGGTATAGAGCCAGTTCATCATGCCGAACAGGCCCATCACGGCGGTGCGAGTGTCGATGCCCCCGGTTGCCGCTACGGAATTCAGTCCCTCGGACTTAGCCAGGTCGTCCACCAGCCCGACACAGATGCGGTAGTACTCGCGCTTGACCGAGGCCAACTCCGCCCCGTAACCGTTCTTCAGCACATCGTCCTCGTGCGAGAGGACCTTCATCGCCTTCTGCTTGGCGATGGAGTAGTCGACATGATTGTGAACAAAAATCCGGAGGCGTTCTTCCGGATCGCTGCTGGTCGCCAGCCTCTCCCGCAGCCGCTCCATGATCGTGGCAAAGGTATGCTGCTGGATAAAGTAGAGCAGCTTTTCTTTTGACTCGAAGTAGTAGTACAGGCCAGCCAGCGAAATACCGCTCAAGCGCGAGAGGTCGCGCATAGACGCGCCTTCATAGCCCTTCTCGGCAAAAACTTCGGTGGCATAGTCCAGAATCTCAGCCAGGCGGCGGTCGAAACGCGAGTCCTGGGGGAACTCTGGATTGGATTCTCGGGTTGGGCTGGAGGCTGACATGTCGGGCTGACGTCGTTCAGAAATTCGCACGAACGTTCGTTAAAATTCTACTGCATTGACTCAGCAGGGGCAACTGCTACTGAACCACTTCGGAGTTGGAAGGATGCGGAATGCCGACATGTCTCTCTCAGTGTAACCGTTGTCGGACGCAGTTTGCAGGGTGGGAATTCCACTCCGCAACTCCGTGCCGTTTTGGCACAAGGCCCTTGTTTTTTCTTCTCCTCACACTTGCGTTGACAAGTCTGTCGCGAACAGGCAAACTGACCAATTCCTGATGATTCGCTCCCACCAACCGGCATTCGGAGCCTATCTCAGCTCAGCGAGTGCATTGATGACCGCGCCACAACGCGTTTCGTACCGCATGGAGTCCACGCTGGAAAGCGTGAACAAAGCCGAAGAAATGGCTGACAAAGTTGCGGCCCAAGCCGGCATCGACGAAGACACGCGCAGCGGCGTCTCGATGGCGGTGCGCGAGGCCATGATCAATGCCGTCCTGCATGGCAACAATTACGATCCGAATAAGCGTGTGAATCTCACGCTGGAGCACGATGGCAAGGCATTGAAGGTCACCATTATTGATGAAGGTCACGGTTTTGTTCCGGAGGAAGTACCCGATCCGCTGGCTCCGGAGAATCTTTTGAAAGACTCGGGCCGTGGCATATTCTTAATGCGGGCATTCATGGACGAGGTTCAATTTCGTAAACTGAACCCTGGCACTGAAATTATCTTGATAAAGCGGCTCCAGAGCAGTGACCTGGACCGCCAGGAGGCTTCCACGTGAGCATGAAAGCGAGCACACGGCAGGTAGATGGCGTGACCATCGTTGACTTGAGTGGCCGAATCACTCTGGGCGAGGGTAGCGTGGTTCTGCGCGACTCGATCAAAGACCTGCTGGGCAAAGGACAGAAGAAGATCCTGCTGAACCTGGGTGACGTCAGCTACATCGACAGCTCGGGTATCGGCGAGCTGGTCAGCGCCTTCACCTCCGTCCGCAATCAGGGCGGCGAACTGAAGCTGCTGAACTTAACCAAGAAGGTTCACGACCTGCTGCAGATCACGAAGCTTTACACCGTGTTCGACGTGAAGGACGACGAAGCGGCCGCCATCGGAGCTTTTTCCCACTAGGCCAACGCAGTCCTTCGGCACAGCTTTTCAGCGCCCTTCCTTGCACTTGCGGAAGGGCGTTGCTGTATGGGCCTCGCTCCAGCAGCTCCGCTTTATTACATTTTCCACAGCCAGCCTTTCGCAATATGGCGCATCCAAGTTAGAGTCAGGCGTTCCGGCAAACACCGCATAACGTCAGGATTAGGCCGCCGTTTCGCTCCGGCGGCCGACTCTTTTTCACCCACCTGCCCGTGCGTTGTGACGGCGCGCACTTGACATTCCGAAATCGAATCGGGTAGTTTGCCAGTATGTTGTCGATGACTCACCGAATGACCATGGCCATGTGCACCCTAGGCGGTGCCTGCGTCACATTCGGAGTCTGACAGCCCAACCAGAGAAAACTCCAATCGTGACCGGCCGCCTGGGAAGGCGGTCTTGCTGTTTCTGGGCAATTTTCGATTGGAGCGCTTTCATGGCTTTCTCGGCTGAGCTGTACGCGACCACGGCAGTACGCGGCGGACTTACACCTGATCCCGCGACGGGCGCCGTTCTCACCCCCATCTATCAATCCACCACCTACCATCAGCAGGCTGTTGGCGTGCACAAGGGATTCACCTACTCGCGCGCCGCGAATCCTACCGTGTCGGCGCTTGAACAGGCGCTCGGCGCGCTGGAAGACACGCCTCCGGCGGTTTGCTTTGCCACCGGAATGGCGGCAATCTCAGCGCTGTTCCTCGCGACCCTGAAGTCGGGCGATCACGTCGTTGTCTCCGACGTCGTCTACGGCGGCACGGTGCGGTTGTTCCAACAGATCCTGACGAACTTCAGCGTTTATGTTTCGTTTGTCGACACTTCCTATTCTGCTGCCGTTGCCGCGGCGATCCGTCCCAGCACCAAGCTCGTCTTCATCGAGACGCCGGCGAATCCCACGCTGAAGCTCACCGACATCGCAGCCATCGCCAAAGTCGCGCACGATGCCGGCATCAAGCTGGCAGTCGATAACACGTTTCTAACGCCGGTGCTGCAGCGGCCGCTGGATCTTGGCGCCGACATCACGCTGCTCTCGACGACCAAGTACATCGAAGGCCACAACTCTACGGTTGGCGGCTCAATCGCCACGCGGGACGAAGCTCTGCTGGAGCGGCTGCGCCTGGTGCGCAAGACGTTGGGCTGTATCCAGTCTCCGCAGGAATCGTGGCTGACGCTGCGGGGACTGAAGACACTTCCCTTGCGCCTGCAACAGCACTCGGTGAATGCGCAGAAGGTGGCGGACTGGCTGGAGCAGCATCCCAAAGTCGCACACGTTTATTTCCCCGGCCTTCCCACCTTTCCGCAATACGCTCTGGCGCAGGAACAGCAGGCTCTTCCCGGCGGTATGCTCGCCTTCGAATTGAAGGGCGGCGCGGAAGCCGGAATTCAGCTCATGAACACGGTTCGCCTCTGCCTGTTGGCCGAGAACCTCGGCGCGGTCGAGACCCTCATCACCCATCCGGTCTCGATGACCCACTCCGATGTGCCCGCGGAAATTCGCGAGCGCACCGGCATCACTGACGGTCTGGTTCGGCTGTCGGTCGGCCTGGAAAATCCTGCGGACATCATTGCCGACCTCGATGCCGCGCTCGCCGCAATTGCGGTGACCGACGCCAAGGAGGTTGAACCATGTCTCGCAAAATAATCGTACTGAAGTTTGGAAGCTCGGTCCTGCAATCGCGTGCTGACTTGCCGCAGGCGGTGCACGAGATCTATCGCTGGATTCGTCGGCAATATTCTGTCGTCGCCGTAGTCTCAGCTTTTGCCGGAGAGACCGATCGCCTGCTCGGCACGGTTGAGGATTATCGCGATGCCACTCCCGAGGCGATTGCGCGAATTGTTGCCACTGGGGAAGAAGTCGCGACGGCTTTTCTGACGCTCGAACTTGATCGCTTCGGGATTCCCGCGCAGGTGCTCGATCCCGGGCAGATCCAGCTCATCGCTGAAACCGGCTCGAACGATACGGAGCCCGTGAGCGCCGATATTGGCGCCATCAACCACGTGCTGGAGCAGGGGCGTGTCGCGGTGATCCCAGGATTCGTCGCCCGCGACCGTTCAGGCCGCGTAGCTCTCTTCGGCCGCGGCGGATCGGATCTGTCGGCGCTGTTCCTCGCCAAGCAGCTCAACGCGCGATGCCGCCTGGTGAAAGATGTTGACGGCATCTACGACAGCGACCCTGCCCGGAACGCCGTCGCGAAACGCTTTGACGAAATCAGCTTTGGCGATGCGCTGAAAATTGCCGGAAAAATCGTCCAGCGAAAAGCAATTGTCTTCGGCAAAAAAACCAGCATTCCGTTCGAAGTCGCGGCCGTCGGCGAAAACTATGCGACGGTTGTGGGCAGCCACCGTTCGGTTCTCTCGCCCAAACACGCTGGCGCCAGCCCGCTCAAGGTCGGCTTGCTCGGACTCGGGACGGTTGGCCTCGGCGTCTTTCAGGAACTCTGGAAGCATCCGCATCTCTTCGAGGTCACGGGGATTGCGGTACGTCGTCCGGAACTGCACGCTGACCACGCGCCTCAGAACCTGCTGACGCGAGACTGCTGGGGCGTGATCGAGGATGTCGATGTGGTGGTGGAACTGATCGGCGGCAGCGATCCGGCCGGCGGTCTGGTGCACGCGGCCTTGGCGTCGGGCAAGCCGGTCGTCACCGCCAACAAGCTGCTTCTGGCAAACAACGCTACGCTCGAAGCCCATCGCGAACTGCGTTACTCGGCGGCCGTCGGTGGAGCGGTTCCGGCGTTGGAAGCCGTGCGCGCGCTGGCCAACGACGGCCGTATCGTCTCACTGTCGGGCGTGCTGAACGGCACGTGCAACTACATCCTCGATCGCATTGCCGCGGGCAGCTCATGGGAACAGGCCGTAGCCGAGGCGCAGGCGTACGGCTTCGCCGAAGCCGATCCCAGCGCGGATACGTCCGGTGCGGACACTGTCTGCAAGCTGCGCCTGCTCGCGCGTCGCGCCTTTCCCGACGCCGGCACGCACTCCATCAGTTCGACCGGAATCGACGCGATCGATCCTGCTTGGGTCCAGACGGCTGTGCACAATGGAAATCGTGCGCGCCTGGTGGGCACGGCAAAGCTCACCGATGGACGCGTTCACCTCGAAGTCCAGCCGAAACTTGTCGACGCTTCGCATCCGTTTGCGCAGATTCGTAATGAAGAAAACTGCCTGCTGATCAACACCGGCCACACTGATTCGCAACACGTCTGGAGCGGCCGTGGTGCCGGACGCTGGCCGACCACGGCAGCCGTGATGGCCGACCTCTTCGACCTGAGCCGTGAACACAGAGCCGCGAACTGCGAGCCACCAGCTTTCTCGCCCAGCGGCACGCATGCAGGTGTATCCACTACCCACTATCCCCTATCCACTTCCACCGGAGGCGCAGCGTGAAATTCGCAACTCGACTGTTGAACTTCGATCCGTGTCCCGGCGACCGCTTCACGCCTGCCAACACTCCGATCTACCAGACGGCGACGTTCCGCCAGGATGACGCGACGGCCTTCGGCGAGTACGACTACTCGCGCAGCGGCAATCCCACGCGGGCGGTCGTAGAGAAGCAGATCGCAGCATTAGAAGGCGGGACGCGAGGTTTCTGCTTCAGCACCGGACTGGCGGCCATAACAGCGGTCACGCGCCTGCTCTCTCCGGGCGAAGAGATTCTCGCCTGCGACGACCTGTACGGTGGGACCTATCGCCTCTTCTCGCGCATCCTGGCCAAGCGCGGGATCAACGTGCGCTATGTGGATTTCACCGACCCGGACGTCGTCGCCGCAGCCGTGACCAGCCGCACGCGTCTCGTCTATCTGGAGAGCCCCACCAATCCTCTTCTCCAAATCATCGACATCGCTGCGGTCGCCGACATCGCTCATCGCAACGGCGCCATGGTCTGTGTCGACAACAGCACCATGTCGCCTTACCTGCAGAGACCGCTGGAGTTGGGAGCAGACATCGTCCTTCACTCAGCTACGAAGTTCTTATGCGGGCATAGCGATGTCATGGCGGGAGCTGTTGTCATCGGCGATGAAGCGCTGGCCGAAGAGTTGTACCTGATCCAGAACGGCGAAGGCGCGGGCCTCTCGCCCTTCGACAGCTTTCTCCTGCTTCGCGGGACGAAGACGCTTTCCCTGCGTCTCGATCGCCAGCAAGCAAGCGCCAGGAAGATTGCCGAGTTGCTCGACGCGCATCCCGCAGTCGAACGTGTCTACTATCCCGGATTGGCCGAGGCCCGCCAGTTGGCGATTCATCGCTCACAAGCCTCGGGAGACGGTGCGGTGTTAAGCTTCGCCACCGGCGATCCGGAGTTCTCTCGCGCCATTGTTGAGGCGACGAAGCTCTTCGCGATCACGGTAAGCTTTGGCGGGGTGAACTCGACCATCAGCCTGCCGAACTACATGTCGCACGCCAGCATTCCGGCGCACCTGCGGCAGCAAAAGAGCATTCCCGCAGACCTGGTTCGCGTTTCCGTGGGGGCGGAAGATGTCGATGATCTGATCGACGATTTCAGCCAAGCGTTCGAATTCGCCGGCCGGCACGCAGCAACCCTACGCTCCGTGGCCGCCGACTGAGCAAAGTAAAAGGAGCCCGTTTCCGGGCTCCCGAAATTTATGTTTTGCTCGCGCTTAAAGCTGCGGCGGTGTCGTTCCGGTGGTACCGCCCGACGTGCCGGTGCCAGTGCCGGTCGTGCCGGCACCCATGCTGCCAGTCGTGCCCGTGCCGCTCGGAGGAGTCGTGGTGCTCGGACTCGTCGAGGGATTCGGGCTCATGTCCGGCGACGTCGAGGACGGACTGCTGGGGTTCGCCTCAGGATTGGTTCCGGGCTGAGTTGCGCCCGGCGTCGCGGTAGCTCCGGGTGTGCTAGTCGTGCCCGGTGTGCTGGTTGTCGTACCCGGTGTGTTGGTTGTGGTTCCCGGTGTCTGCGTGGTTGCGCCCGGCGTACTGGTCTGGCCGCCCATGGTTCCAGTCTGGCCGCTGGTGGTTCCCGACTGGCCGCTCATGCTGCCACTCTGCGCACCCGGCGTAGCCGTCGCACCCGCGCCTGCCTGGCCTGTTCCCGCACCGGCTCCTGCTCCTGCCCCCGCTCCAGCGCCTGCCTGAGCATAGGCCCAGCAACCGCACAACAGTACCGTTCCCGTTAGTAAAAGTAGTCTCCGCTTCATATCCTTCTCACCCCTTTTCAAGATCGTCGAAATGGCCGCTTACTATCCGATGGGACGGTGACCCGGTGGAGATGCCCTCACCGCCTGCGAATCGTGAGCAGCACCTGCTACTCACTGGCCGGCAGGTTGCACCTTGTTCAGAAGTCCGTCATCGATTTGCTGCAACGACGACGGCAGCTTGGAGTAGTGAAGCTGCTCGGTCGCGGCTTGTCCGTCGGTAATCACATACTTGATGAAGGCTTTCGTCTGAGCGCCCTTATTCATGTCCTTGGGCGTGGTCGGCACCAGCAGAAAAGTGAGACCGCTTATCGGATAGGCCTCAGGCGCAGACGCAGGCGGATCGACGATAGGGGTGCGCACATCCTTCTGCAAGTCACTCGAATAGGCATCGATGGCGGCGCTCGCTCCGGCCGCAGTGGGAGCCACAAACTTTCCGGCCTTGTTCTCCATCTGCACCACCGGTAAATGGTTTTCCAAGGCGTAGGTCAGCTCAACGTACCCGATTGCTCCCGGGCTTTGCTTCACCAGTCCGGTCACGCCTTCACTTCCTTTGCCGCCGATACCCAACGGCCAGCTTACCGATAACCCTTTGCCGACCTTGCTCTGCCAATCCGGATTCACTGCGGCGAGATACGTCGTAAAGATATTCGTTGTGCCGCTTCCATCAGAACGATGCACTACCACGATGTCCTGCTTCGGCAAATTGACTCCGGGATTCTCTTTCTTGATCTGGGCATCCTGCCAATTCTTGATCGATCCCATGTAAATGCCCGAAAGGGTCTTGGCACTGAGCTTCAGAGGTTCCTTCAATTGAGGCAGGTTGTACGTAATGCAGACGGGCCCAGCCGTTTCCGGGATTTGCACTATGGCTGGCATCTCTTTCAGCTTCTGATCGTCGAGCGCCGCATCCGACGCGCCGAAATCCACCAAGCCCTGCTTCAATTGTTGAATGCCGCCACCGCTTCCAATCGACTGATAGTTGATCTGCAGTCCCTGATGGCCCTGGTGGTAGTCAGAGATCCAGCGGCTCATCAATGGATAAACAAAGGTGCTCCCAGCGCCGATAATCTGGGTTGTACCGCCTCCTCCATTCCCGCTCGATCCGGAATTGCAACTCGTGAAGGTGATGACGGACGCACAAAGAACCACGCTCAGCGCAACCAGCGGCGCTTTCGATTTCATAACAGCACATCCTTTCGGTGATTTGCTTGACAGGTGATCGCAGTAATTGATCGCAAGCAGCAAGTACAATGTGTAGGAGCTTCCAAATTGGGTCGACGTTGCAACCTTCTATAACTCGAAAGTTAAATGAAGATTAAAATTGCGAGTTGCTGCTGTCATTTGCAAATTTGACGGCGTTCTCGCAACGAAATGTACCCAGGAACTACCGATTTATCTCGAACCTGCTCTTCTTCTCGGAGATTCCAAATGTCCTTTATTCGATTTCTTATGCTGTTATCGCTGGTCGTGTGGATCGGCGGCATTCTCTTCTTCGCCTTCGTTGTTGCTCCCACGGTGTTCCGTGTTCTTCCCACGCATCAACTCGCCGGCAACGTCGTCAGCCGCAGCCTGGGCTTACTGCACGGTATTGGATTGACGTGCGGCATCATCTTCGTTGCCACGTCGATGATTAACTCGGCCGTCGTGACCGGCTCGGCTCAGCCCTTTGCCGCGCGAAACATTCTCGTCATCCTGATGATCGTCCTGACCCTGGTCAGCATGTTCGCCGTGGGCGCCCGCATGGAAGCGCTCAAGAAGGACATGGTCACCATCGACAATGTTCCCCAGGATGACGCGCGACGTGTGGAGTTCAATCAGTTGCACGTCTGGTCGACTCGGCTGGAAGGAACCGTGCTGCTGATGGGATTGGCCGTCGTTTTCTTAACGGGGCGACGAATGACGTAGCGGCTGTTGTGTCAGAGACGCGAAGCCGATCTTCATTGCGTGCAGCATTTGTTATCTTTAAATGTGCGGTGTAACAAATTTCTTTTCACCACCGTGTAGCGTGGTTGTCCCGTTACTTCATTTGCGGCGTTTGCCGTGCGCTTTGGCCGACAGCTGATAGCCGACGGCCGACAGCCCAATCAAAGGAGCAGCTAGAACCCAGCTCAGAGCTCACGGCTCGCAGCTGATAGCTTTATCATGAAAACCGGCATCATTGGCCTGCCCCAGGTAGGCAAGACTTCCCTCTTCGTCATGTTGACCAAGCAGCAGGTCACGCAGCGCTCGGGCAATCCGCGCGAGGCGCATCTGGGCGTCACCAAGGTCCCCGACGACCGCCTTGATCGCCTGGCGGCTCTCTACAACCCCAAGAAGCTGGTCCACGCCAGCGTTGAGTATGCCGATGTCGCTGCCCTCAGTAAGGAAGCGCTGAACGAGACCGCCTTCGCCGCCAACCTGCGCAATGTCGACGCGCTGGCCCATGTCGTGCGCGTCTTCGAGGACGACTCCATCCCACACGTCGGGCCCATCGATCCGCTGCGCGACATCAAGAACATCGACTTCGACCTCATCGTCAACGACCTTGGGCAGGTGGAGAAACGCCTGGAGCGCGTCCAGAAAGACCTGAAGAAGATGAAGTCGCTCGAAACCGAACGCGAGCACGAACTGCTGCTCCGCGCAAAGGCACACCTGGAGACCGAGAAGCCTCTGCGTGAAATGGAGATGACGAACGAAGACAAAAAGCGCGTGCGCGGCTTCATGTTCCTCAGCGAGAAGCCAATGCTGTACGTGCTCAACATCGGCGAGAGCACTACGCTGGGCAAGGATCTGGAAGCCGCCATCGAAAAATACAACATCGGCGAAGTCAGCTCACGTCCCAACACCGGAGCGCTGGCTGTCTGCGCCAAGGTAGAAGCCGAGTTGGCGGAGATGAGCGACGAAGACGCAGCCGAATTTCTTTCCAGCTATGAACTGAAAGAGAGCGGCCTGGTGCGCCTCATCCGTAAGAGCTACGAACTGCTCGGCCTGATCTCGTTCTTCACAGTCGGCGAAGACGAGTGCCGGGCCTGGACGGTCGAGCGCGGATCGAAGGCGGTCAACGCTGCCGGCGCGATTCACACCGATCTGGAGCACCACTTCATTCGCGCCGAGACCATCCACTGGGATCAGCTACTGGAAGCCGGCTCGGAGGCCGAAGCGCGCGCCCGCGGCACTCTGCGCCTCGAAGGCAAGGAGTACATCGTGAAGGACGGCGACGTGATGCACATAAGGCACAGCGGATAAACGCCGCGTTCAGGGGATGAGTACGATTCGCCTTCCGCTCTGTTCTCGATTCCAGGCAGCCTCAACGTCTGCCAATGGAACAACTTCGGTTTCGAGGCGAAGCTCTCCGCGGGCGGCGTAACTCATCACCTTGTTGAGCGCGTCCGCCAGTACATTGCCCGGCGGAATGCCGGCCGTTCCCATCAGTGTCAGCGGCGTGCTTCGCAGGACAGAGGCGGGCAGTGAAATGGTCGATCCGGCGCTCTCGCCTACCTGCACACAACGCGTCTCGGCTTCCATCGCGGCGAATTCCTTGCGAGTGACCGCCGCCAGGAAAGCTTCGGCAGGCTTTCCCCATACGTAATCGAGCACTACCTGAAATCCGGTGTTGCCGGCAGCCTTCGCGAACGCCGCGCTCAGATTCTCAGCGGGTCCATCGAGGGAGATGATGTCGTCCGCACCCTGCTCACGCAATCCAGCCAGCACATGAGGATTTCGCCCGGCGGCAACCACGCGAACCGCACCAAGCAACCTGGCGATTTTGACGGCCAGCCTGCCCGTCACGCCAGTCGCTCCAAGGATGAGGACGTTCTCGCCAGCCGCCAGCTTCGCGCGGTATGCCAGCGAAAGCCACGCCGAAACGCCCGGGTTCGGAATTGCAGCGGCGGTTTCGTCATTGAGGCCATCCGGTATAGGAAAGGTGAATGCTTTACGCACAACTGTTCGCTGGGCCATGGCGCCGTACGGCGATCGCGCTCCGCCGAAGAACACCCGGTGGCCATCAGGTAGCCATCCGACGCCGTCTGTGCCGCAGACCACCGGCAGTTGTTGAGCACTGGCGTAATGAGAGCCGCTCGCCATCTGCCGGTCCACCGGCTTCAATGCCGCGGCAGAGACCCGTAGCACGACCTCGCCATCGCCGGCGATCGGGTCGGGAAACTCCTCATATCTCGGCGGGCTCCCAAAGTTGTGGAGAACGGCTGCGTACATAAACACCTGCCTAATTCCAATCAGGATGATGCACCGGGGTGCCAGCGCAAGACAATAGCATCAGTGGGCGTCGTTCGCTCTGGTATTCTGCTTTCTGTCGATGCATCCCATTCTCACAAGCATCCTGCTCGGTTTCACTGCCGCCGCCGCCAACGTCTTCGGCGGTGCGGTCATCGTGCAGAAGAACTGGCATCGCGATTACCTGCGGTACTTCGTTGCGCTGGGCGCCGGATTCATGCTGGCGACCGCCATGGTCGAGATGGTGCCGGAGAGCCTGCAGCTGGCGGGCCGCAAGGGTGCGCTGCTCTTGCTCGGCGGATACCTGCTGGTCCACTTCTTCGAACACACCATCACCCCGCATTTTCACTACGGCGAAGAGACGCATTCCGACGAATACCTGCACTCCCATCGCCGGGTCTCGGTTCTCTTCGGCCTGATCATCCACACCTTCTTCGACGGCATAGCCATCACCGCTGGCTTTCTGGTTTCGTCCTGGCTCGGCTGGATCATCTTTCTCGCGGTCTTCTTGCACAAAATTCCCGAAGGCTTCACCGTCACCTCGGTAATGCTGGCCAGCGGGCTCAGCAAGGGCCGCTCGTGGTTCGCCTCGGTGCTGCTCGGCATTGCGACGCTGGCGGGTGTACTGACGATGGCACTCGGCCAGCACGCGGTCAGCTATGGCCTGCCGGTCGCAGCCGGGGTCACAATCTACGTCGCCGCCTCCGATCTGATACCCGAGGTCAATCGCGAGCCGGGCGTCAAAATGGCCATCGTGGTCTTTATCGGGGTCGCTGTGCTCTTCCTTCTCGATCGCCTCGTCCACCTGTAGACAACTGTCCCAGAACGCCTTACCGCCGCTCCCGGACGTTTCCGCCGGGCGTGCCTAGCCGTTTGTTGCCGATTTCGCGTGGATTCGCGAACAAAAATGGATTGCAAATGACAAAATTGTTGTAAAATCTGCCCCTCTCGCCGTATCCGCGCTTACGGCTTGCTCTCCCTTGGTTCCTTGCCCCGGATACGTACCTAACTTAGGAGGCACCCTTGCACAATGCGATCGGAGTTTTTGCTTCTCGCGACAAAGCGGAAGACGCCTACAAAATGCTGGTGGAACGGCACGTTCCGCCGAAAGAGATCGTTTATCTCACGCGTTCAGAAGGCCAGGGCGCAACCGTCGGGAAAGAGCTTGGCGCCACGGTAGGCGGCTTTCTCGGCGTAGCCGGCGGCATGACAGCCGGAGTCGGCACGGCGATACTCCTGGCCGTGCCTGGCATTGGCCAGGTCGTGGCTCTCGGTTTTGGGGCAGCGGCGCTGCTTGGTCTCGCCGGAGCAGGCGCCGGTTCGGCGCTGGGTAAGACTGCCGCAGATGACACCGTAGTTCAGCCCACTCCCGATGACCAGTGCGCGGAAGATGTCGCCTTCTTCCGGAAGGTGCTGGCGGAGGGACACAGCCTCGTCGTCGTCCGCAGCGAGTCGCAGGAAGTTGCGAACGTCGCGAATGGTGTGCTCAGCCTACTCGGTATGAACATCCAGGAGCACACGCCAGTCAGGATGCAAGTGAGCCGACGGCAAGTCGCCGACATCGCCATCATCGATGTCAGCGGCCGCATTACCTTCACCGACGGCAGCGCCGCGGTCCGCCAACTGGTGCGCGAAAGCCTGGAGCAGGGTCACAAGAAAATCCTGTTCAACATGCGTGGTGTCGGTTACATCGACAGCTCAGGTCTGGGAGAACTGGTAAAGTCGTACACGACCGTTCGCAGCAATGGCGGCCAGTTAAAGCTTGTCGAGGTAAGCCAGCGGGTTCATGATCTGCTGCACATGACCAAGCTCCACCTCGTCCTGGAGATCGAATCCGATGAAGCCACTGCGATTCAATCTTTCGCGAGCGCTACTTCTGCCCATGGGGCGGCGTGAGCATCCGATAACTGAGTCAAGACACGGCGCTGCTGGAAGGATGTTTGTAACGCTTCTGGTTAGCGCCATTTTTCTGTCCAGTGGAACCAGTGCGGTCGCAAAGTCGCATCACCACGATGCCGACAACACTCCCGGCAAGTTCGACTACTACCTGCTGACGCTGTCGTGGGCTCCGGAATTCTGCACCACGCAAGCCGGCAGAGGCTCGGCCAGCGAGTGCGGACAGGGACATCACTTCGGATTCGTTGTGCACGGCCTGTGGCCGGAGAACCAGGACGGCTCCTATCCGCAGCATTGCGGCTCGGCTTCGCCGGTATCGCAGGACATCGTTCGCCAGATGATGCCGATCATGCCGGCAAGTTCCCTCATCCAGCACGAGTGGTCGACCCACGGCACCTGCAGCGGACTCGACTCGCAGACCTATTTCGGCGACATTCAGAAGGCCTTCTCGCATTTGCAAATTCCCCCTGACTATCGCGCACCGTCGCAACCGGTGAACACCACTCCTGAGCAGATCGAGCAGAAGTTTGCCGCGGCCAACAACGCTCCTGTGTCCGCGTTTCGAGTGACGTGCAGTGGCTCGGAGTTCGTGGCTTTGGAAGTCTGCCTGACGAAGGACCTGCAATATCGGCAGTGTGGGAGCGGCGTCAGCCAGTGCCGCGCCCCGCAGATCACGCTGCTGCCGCCGAAGTAACTTATTTGAGCCGCACAACGCGCTCGGTGTCGAGGCCGTTGGCCGGGAAAGAGTACAAGTGGTTTTGATAGACCACCAGCAAAACGTCCGGTGGCTTTGTGAGGTGTAGCGTCACATCTCCCTCGGCATCGGTGATTCCCGAACTCTCCGAGTGCGGATCCGCTTCGGCATCGCGCACCAGCACCCGAGCCCCCTGCGCCGATCTCCCGTCTGGGGCGACCACGTGTACCTTCAGATCGCCGATCGAAACCGGCAGATCATCGTAGCCCTCCGTCTCAGCCATCCGAATATCCAGCGTGACAGGCTGATCCAGCACCAGGAACTCGCGCACCGACGCTCTCCATCGACTGTAGGGATAGACGCTGATGATCCGGTACAGTCCCTGGTTCAGCGATGGCAGGTCGGCTTTTCCCTGATCATTCGTCAGTGTGCGGCAGAGTTCGTGCTGTTGAGCCGTGAGCTCCTGCAAGATCACCAGCGCGTTCTTCAGTGGATTGCCCGTTGCATCCCGCACCGTCACCTCGACGCTCGTCGCGAAGGACGGTACCACGCAGAGAAACATCGTCAGGACAACACATGCGAGACGGGCGTACATGATTGTGTGATGCCGCAAGAAGAGAGGTGGTAGGCCCGGCTGGGATCGAACCAGCAACCCTCAGCTTAGAAGGCTGATGCTCTATCCAATTGAGCTACGGGCCCACGGTTGGTAACGCTGACTCCATTATCGCAAAAGCTTCCCTGATTGCCGACCGGAGTCGCGCCCGCGCAACCAGGTTGACACGTTCCCAGATTGGCCAGGCGAGGCGTACTTCCGTCTAACCTTCCGGGCACAGTTGCGTCTGATTGCTAAAATAGAGTACCCGCCGTTCGCTTCTCAGAGATATTTAACATGGCGCCCATTTTCAGGTATCGGTATGTCGACTTCGGGACCTCCTTCACCGGAGATCCCCGCGAACGTGGGTCCGAGAGCAGCACCGACTCGCCTGGAACTCTGTTTGCCAACGCCTTGGCGGTAGACGTAGGTGGAACCTGCTGGGGCGTCAACGAGCCGCTGTCCATCATCGATCATCATTTTCACCGTGAGTCGCAGTTCCCTTCCGCCACCGCGGCGGTACTTCACAAGGCAAGCCAAATACGCGAGCGCTTCGCCAACCGCGACGTCGTTTGGCTGGTCACGCACAAGGAACCGGACTTCGATGCCTTCTGCTCGATGCACCTCGCGCGATGGATCATCGAGACGCCAAACCTTCCCGACTGGCGGCAGTATGGATTGCATCCGGATGGCTGGCTCGATCTGCCGCCGAGGCAGAAAATCTACTGGTTCAATCCCGATCTCGCAGCGGTGCCGGCAGAACATCGATGGGCTTTCCTGCTCGCCAGTTATGCATCGGCGCTGGAAACCCGGCGGCACATCGCCTGTCCGCCCCGTCGAGCGCTTCGCTCGATCCTCTACGCCGCGCTCAAGCGCGGTCGTGACTACCTGAGCGAAACCAGCGGCGCGGCTGAGTTCTTTAACGAGGTCAAGTCCGTCCTGCAGCAGCATCAACTGAATCCTGTATTCGACTCGGTGCTGGAGCAGAGCGCGTTGTTCGCGCCCGAACTCGCCATGCTCGATCGCGCGGCCGACGCTTATCAACGCGACATACGTCGCGCCCGCCGGTCGATCGTCTACCTGCCGGAGTCCGAGGCGCCTTCGCCCAACTTCTTCAAAGACCCGCGCCAGATGGCCTTTCACGAGCAGCGGCGCGCATCCGACCTCGACGCCGAGCACCTTCTGCTCGCCGACACGTTCCGCATCCCGACTGACGGCATCTATCTCCGCGATCCCGAATGCCTGCTGTTCAAAGAGTGGGCGCGCGTCGACATCGAGAACTCGACGCTGGGCGCGGGCTTCGAATTCACTGCCGTCGCCTATTCCAATGGCCGGCCGGATGCCGCGTCCAACAAAACGGACTACCAGTTCTCCATCGATCCGGAGCGCGCCAACGGCCGCCACCTGTATACCGTGTGGTCGCGGTTGCAGACACAGGAGGTGGAAGCCCTGCGTGCGCACGATCAGCAGGCAGTGGTCGTGGGCGGCACAGCGCATCATGCGTCTTCGCGCGGCTCGGCGACCCTCGGAAGCCTGCTGGCCGATCCCTGGATCGGTGGCCAGAGTCAGTACGGCAATCGTGTAGCTGCGCCGCAGCGCGGAACGCTTCTCGCACCCGCGGGTACGCGCAGCGATCTTCGCGACGACCCGGTTTCTGAAGCCGTGCGGACAGAGCTCGAAGATTCGATCTACTCAGCCGCGTCTCTGGTCACCGGGCCGCAGGTGACGGTCTATGACTTCGCTGGAGCGAAAGAGGGCGTCGACATCGTTCCCCAGCAGCACAACCTCAATACCCCACTCGAAATTCCGGCGCCGCCGGAAAGCTATTTCCGCTTCGCCGCGCTTCGCCTTCGCGCCGACGTGCCCATCAACATGCCGCACCTGGCTTTGCAAATTGGCGAGACTCTCTGGCAAGTGCTCTACCCCGAGATGCCGGGCTCGACTCCCTCTGACCTTGCGGAGAATCACCTGGTGATCACTGCCGATGGCGTGGGCGTGTGGGCAGATCGCGGCATCGCCATCGCGCTGAAGCAAAACGCCACCGTAGCTACGACCGACCGGCAGATTGCCGCACTTCGGTCCGACTTCAGCGACATTGTCTCGTTGGGCCGCGATGTCGATCGGCTCGCCGACCGCTGGGCCTCCTTCGCTCAGCGCTTGCGCGGGGGCGATGGCGCATCGGTGCAGAGCTTCGAAATCAGCACGCTGCAGGCAGTCGTAAGCTCAGGTGAGGAACTTGGCACGCCGCGCTCTGCAGGTGAAGCACTCGCTGACCCTTCCTGATCGCGACCTCTTCCGCCGCTTCTACGAAGCCAACGGCGTGGATCAGCTGATGAGCACTCTTCGCGACCTGACGACCACTGCGGGAGAACATCTGCGCCGCCACGAAACCGCCGAGCAGAACAAGCGCCTGGACTCGCGTGCCGATCTGGTTGGGCGCGTTCAAAGCAAACTTGAGTGGCTGGAAGTTTTTATCGTCGGATTCTTTGCGGTCGCCATCATCGACATCATCACGCGTCACATCAAGATGGACGCGCAAGTTGAGGACGGGCTGGTTCTCTTAGGTGGCCCGCTGTTCATCGGCTTGACGGCTTGGATTCTCAAGCCGTGGCAGCGCAAGAAGTCCGCGCCCGGCGAGAACAAAATCGACCGCCCTGTCTGGATCGTGGTTGCTGTTGCCATCGCCTGCGTCATCGCCTGGGTCGCAGGACTGCTCCACCTCTGGACGAAATAGCGCACTTTCGCGTTAAGCCTGGTTCAGTCCCAGCTTCGGGTAGTGCAGCTGGGCTTCCTTCGGATCGCGGAAGGTTGCGCGTATGTCGGTCGTGAGCGGCGCGACAATCGTCGCCAGGTTCTGCGTGAGCAACAGCATGTCCGCGACCGCCGAAGGCATCGCGCCATCACGATACTGCGCCTGCACCGTCGCCTTCAGCTGCTCTGCCGACGCTTCGATGTCGGGAGCGGGTTGCGGACCCAGGCCTGAAACCTCGTCGGCCATCGCACGAACCAGCAACGCCAGATTGGTGTCGAAAGTTATCTGCGCATCCCGGATCGGCGGCCCCAGATCCGCCACCGACGGATGCCACACGTATTGCAGATACGTGATCTGCACCTGCATCAGCGTACCGATCGTCGGCTGCCACCGCCGGAAGTCGTCGCGGATTTTCAGCTTCCGTTCGCGCGACGGTCCGAACTCAAAGACCACGGCATCGCTCTGCGACTTCACGGCGTTGAATCCGTCATTGATCCGATCGCGTAGCTGGATGAGCTTGGTCGTCGCGTCATCCGGATTCGGGTTGCGGCACTGCTCGATGAGCTCTGCCAGCAATCGCAAATTGAGCGCAAAGGCGCTCTGCATTTCCTCGAGAGCGTCCCGCATCCAGAGCCGGTCGAACACCAGCCACATGCAAACCAGTCCCAGCAGCACGCCGAAGACGCGGTCGCGCGCGATGGACAGCGAATACTGCGGTGCAAACTCCTGCAGGTTGATGAGGTAGAACGCCAACGCCAACTGCACCCCGAGGTACGAGAGCCTCGGGGTTGCAGTCGCGATCCACGCAGAAATCGCTGTCACGATGGCGAACAGCACCGTGAATCCGGTGATGGAATCCAGATACGGAAGAACAAAGACCTGTGCTCCCATCCCGAAAATGACGCCGCCGATGATGGCGCCGCCGAGTCGCAGAAACTGTTTCTGACGTGAGGAGCCGATGGTCGACAACGCCGTGATGATGCAGGTAGCCACCGCCGTGCTCAACCCCGGCCAGGCGATTGCCGTGTATACCGTGTAGGCGAGCATGGTGGCCAACGTCCCGCGAATGGCAAACTTCAGGTGCTCGGGATTGGTGAATGCGTCCGCGGCAAACAACGGTTGATGCTCCTGGTCAGCCGCGGCAACCACGCTCACATCGGCCGTCGGAGTAGCGCGCGAAAACACATGCGTGATCAACGCAACCGTCCGCTCCATCTCCGGAAGCAACGGCGTCGCAGCGCCCAGCGTATCTGCCGGTATCGGAATCGGCTTGGGCAGCTTGCCGACTCGCACATCGCGCTCGAGTTCGACAATCTGATCGGCCAGACGCAAACATCGCTCGCGATCTTCCGCCGGGATTACCGCAAACTGATTGGAGCGCAGGATCTGCAGGCTGCCCGCCAGGTTAATCAGCCGTCCCAGCAGCGCGACTGCCGTCGACATCTGCGCAATGAATCTTGCTGACACGCCGGAGCGATTCACCATGCGCCGCAGACGCGAAGTTCCGACCGTCGAGTACAGCGCAATTTCTTTCTGATACTTGAAGTCGTGCTCCCCCGCGGCGATCTGGCGCAGCAGGCTTTCCACCGCTCGCAGTCGAGTGCTAATCCCCACATTCAGGTCCGTTATCGGATGCACACGATGAAAGATGTACTCCACCACGACGGTAACCAGCGCGCCCAGAAAGACCGAAAAACCCACCCATAGCGTGTTCTCCGTGCGCTGATTCACGGTGAGAAACGTCTCATCCCACAGCGGAATCGCAGCCGCGAGAGTAAAGCCGAACCCCACGGCAGTGACGTAGTCGGGCACGATGCGAATCAGGTAGAAGGCCAGCAAGAGTGAGAGGACGATCCACACGTAGTGCGTGAGTGGATCGTCGATCAGGGTCATGACCCCGATCACCGTATACACCGACGCTGTCGCATAAGCCACGAGCGTGCGTACGCCGGAGCGAAACGTCAGGGTAGGATTCTCGCGGCTGAGGAACATCGTATAGATGGCGCCCAGAAACCCGTAGGGTACCCGGAAGGTCATCACGATCAGCATGACGATCGTCGCTGCCATGACGATGCGTGCCACGGTCCAGGCCCGCCCGGCGTACGGCGCCATCTCGTCTTTCAGGAATTGCCAGAACCATCGCCCTGCGTCATCCAGACGACTCCACGGCGCCACCGCCGCCAAGGCTTGATCCTGCGTCGACATCGCTAACGCCCGCCGCCAGAGCGGTCGCCGCGCATTACGATCACTGCCGATTCACTCAGCCGGAACGGCTCCGTCTCCGGCGCCAGAATGCGCACGCGCACCGGAAAACGTGTCGCCAGGTGCACCCAGTTCAGCGAGCGCTGCACGTCAGGAAGCCCCTGGGTGAACGAACCGACCAGCGTCGAATCTGGCTGCACTCCATAACCGACGCTGTCGACGATGCCCTCATACCGCACGTTGGGCCGCGACAGCACATAGACGTCCGCATGCATGCCGGGCTTAATGTGCCGCAACTGCGTCTCGCGGAAGTTCGCCACCACCCACCACACCCGCGTATCGATGAGCGTGAACATCTGCTGGCCGGTGTGCGCATAAGCGCCTTGCGAAATTGTAAGATTGGTGACGCGCGCGTCGAAGGGCGCGTAGATGCGGGCGTTATTCAGGTTGTACTCGGCAGTGCGAATCGCCGCAGCCTTGCCTTCGCGCTGCGCCGTCAGCGGCTCCAAAGTCAACACGCTGTGTTGCGACTGCGCCAGTTGCTGCCGGCTCTGCTGCATATTGGCTTTCGACTGCTCGTACTGTGCCTTGGCCGAGAGCACCTGCGCCTGCGCCAACGCCAGCTGCGACCTCGCCTGGTCCACCGCCTGCTGCCGCGCCGTCACCGCCGTCCGCGCCTGATCCACCTGGTCGACCGTGACGAACTGCTTCGCCAGCAGCGGTTCAATGCGATGAAAGTTGTTCGTCGTATATGCCAGCTCGGCTTGCGACCGATCCAGCTCCGCCTTCGCGCTCAAGACATTCGCGCGCGCCTCTTCCACTGCCGCGGCTGCCCGATCGATGGCTGCGGCCTGGCTTTGCGTGTTGGCCTGCGCTGCGCCCACCGCACTCTGTTGCGATGCAATGGTGCGGCTCTCGTCGACAATCTGCCCTTCCAGCGTGCTCAGGTCGGAGCGCGCACGTTGCAGCGCATATTCGTAAGGCCTCCGATCGATCTCGAAAAGCAGGCCTCCCTCCTTGATGAACTCGTTGTCCTGCACCGCTAGCGTGGTGATCGGCCCATCGACCTGCGGCGCGATGCCGATGAAGTTGGCAAACACCTCGGCGTCGTCAGTGCGCGGATACCGCGTGGTCACGTAGATGACGAGCAGGCCCGTAATGAGCGCAGCAACGACACTGCCGATGCTCACAATTCTGCCGAGCCGTTTGCGCTGTTCAGGAGTCGAGTTTTCCAGCATGAGCATCGTCTCCTTGAATCAGCTGAAGAACAGTAGCCACAGGGTGAATGTGAAAAACAGCGCTATGCATGGGTACACCAGAATCAACGGGGTCAGTTCCTGCTCAAATTTGGCCCGCACGAAGAACACGCGGACAAGAACCGTCAGCACGATGCCAATCACGCCACACAGAATCCAGGCCGGAAAGAACGATCCCAGGATGTTAAACGACGGCGCGCGATTGCAGCCCGCGCTGGTCAGAAGCGCCGCGCACGTTGCCGCCATCAGCCCCCGTCTTGAAGTTCGTGCAGTTCTCGTCATCTTACGGAGCCTTCCCATACAGAAGATCGCCTGTCTGGAATGAAAGCGCGGCCAGTCCAGTGAGCAACTGCGTCCGCGCGGTCACGTCCGACGTGCGCGCATCAGCCAACGTCTTCTGCGCTGACACCACGTCGATCTGGCTGCGCACGCCGTAGTTGTAGGACTCCAGCGCCGCATTGTACGACTCTGTCGCCGACTCCAACAGGGCCGCTGCCGCCTTCTGCTCGCGCAGCGCCGTTCGCGCCGTCGAATACGCCGTCCACACCTGGTTCTCGATCTGATCGCGAACGGCTTGCAGGCTCGCTTCCGCCTGCTTACGGTCCGCCTCCGCCCGCGCCACGCGCTTCTCGCGATTCAATCCGTCAAACAGCGTCCAGGTCAGGTTGAGTTCCGCGTCCCAAGGGTTGAATGTCCCGGAGTACACGCCGTAATTCGGCGTGGGATATTGCTCGCCATAGGCGCTCGCCATGCCTGCGCTGCCCTTGAAGCCCAGCTTCGGAGCGTAGGCGCGCTTGGCCGAGCTCACCTCGGCATTGGTCGCGCGTAACTGCGACACCCGCTCCAGCAGATCAGGCCGCTGCGCCAGCGCGGTGTCGATCGAACTCTCCACCGTCTGCGTGATCACATCCGGCAGCTTGATATCGTGAATGCTCTCCACCTGAAATGCCGTGGTCGGCGAAATACCGATCGCCGTCGCTACATCGCCATGCGCGATTTCGGTGTTGCCAATCGCAGCCTGCAGATCGTAATCGGCTCGCGCCTCGGCGCTGCGCGCCTCCAGCACATCGGGCTTGGTCGCCAGGCCATTATCCAGTCGTGCCTCAGCGGCCTGGCGCACGGTCTGCGCGTTCTTCAGGTTCGCCTCGGCTGCCTCCTGCTGGCCCTTGCTGTCGAGCAGCCGATAATACGCGTCCATCACCTGAAAGATGATTCGTCGATGCGTGTCATTGAACTGAAAGTTTGCCGCCAGCAGGTTGGCACGCGTGATCGCGATCTCCTGCGAGCGCTGCAAATCGAAGATGGCGTAGTCGACCAGGAACGTCGGCGCATACGAGTCGACCGTCTGCCGCACAAAGAAGGGCCCGAAGAGAACGCCGAAGCGAGAGGTCTCCGCCAATACCGCAGCGGCCAGGGTCGGGTACAAAGTGGACTCAGCGATACCGACATCCGCCGCGCGCGCACGCGCATACTGCCATGCCACCCGCGTCTCGGGGTTATTCTGCTCTGCAATATTCACCAGCTCGGCAAGCGTGTAGATCTTCGCCGGATCCATGGTCACGGCCGGGGCCGGCCGCGGGGGAGCCTTCAGCTGCGGCGCGGAGGCCGCATTGTCCCAGGGACGATTCGGCGCGGACGGCGCCTTCTGCGCAAACGCGACCCCGTTCGCCAACAGCAAGCAAAGCATGACCACTGTTCGTCCCTGAATACGAAACATGCGCGAGCCAGGATGCCGTGGAGGCAGTGTCTATGAGAGTGACAGGATAATACCATGCAACTTCTCGAAACTGGACAGCTTTGCGCCATCCTGCGCGGCAAACAAAATCCGAATCGACACCCCGTGACGTACTATCTGGGAGCCCGATCAAACTTTTGAAATTTACCCGCCAGGGATGTAACTTTTTGCGGCCCAGCTGATCATATCGGGAGCAGGAGCAATACACAGCCATGTCCGACGAACGAGAGGACAAACCGGATCAGCCGCAGACCGAAGAATCTGCAGCCCCGGAACGTCCGGAGAACCAGCGCGAAGCTGCGACCCGCGGTCCTTCAGGAGAGGAAATCCGCCGCGTCTCGCTTCGTGAGCGCCGTGGAATGAATCGCCGCGAACTCTTGAAGCTGTTGCCGCTGGTGGCTGTGGGGGCGTTTGCGATCCCCAAATTGCAGCAGCCACTTTTGAATACCGGCCTGAACTTCAGCGACTGGGCGGCGGAGAAATATTTCGGACGCCATCGCCTCGCGCAAACTTTCAGCAACAACGAAGTCGAGCCCTTCGAAAAGTTTCCTTACAACTACTGGGACGTCGCCGATCCCGATGTCGATCTCGACAAGTGGACGCTGACCGTCGAAGGCCTGGTGCAGAAGCCCGGGGACTACAAGCTGCAGCAGATCCAGGCGCTGCCGAAACTGGTGCAGAACACGCGTCACGTCTGCGTGGAAGGCTGGGACGTCGTCGGCAACTTCGGCGGCGTGCGCGCCTCCGATTTCCTCAAGGCCGTCGGCGCCGATCTCTCGGCAAAGTATCTCGAAGTCACCTGCGTCGACGACTACTACGAGTCCGTTGACATGGCCACCGTGCTCCATCCGCAGACGCTGTTTTGCTACGAGATGTACGGCAAGCCACTCGATCGCGGACACGGTGCGCCGCTACGCCTGCAGATGCCGACCAAGCTCGGCTACAAGCAGGCCAAGTATCTCGACACCGTTCGCGTGACCAACGTGCTGAAACCCGGCGCGCGCGGCTACTGGGAAGACCAGGGCTACGACTGGTACGGAGGCCTGTGATGGCAACTGCAACCATTCCCCGCGATACGGAGCACAAATCCATTGTTTCGTACGAGCATCCGCTGATCGTGCGCATCGCGCACTGGCTGAATGCCGTCGCCGTCATTGTGCTCATCATGAGCGGCCTGCGCATCTTCCTCGCCTTCCCCAGCTTTGGCCCAAAGATTCCGCAGCAGAACTTCTTTGTCCTCCCGCCGAAGGGCCTTACTCTCGGGGGCTGGCTGGCCGGCGCCATCCAGTGGCACTTCACGTTCATGTGGATCTTCATCGGCAGCGGCGTACTCTACCTCGCCTATCAGATCGTAAGCGGCCACTGGCGTCAGGTGCTCTTCCTGCCGCGAGACATCAAGGGCGTGTGGCCAATGGCGCGTCACTACTTTTTGTTCGGCAAGAAGCCGCCAGTTGAAGCCGCGTACAACCCGCTGCAGAAGCTGGCGTACACGTCGACAATTTTCTTCGGCATACTGTCGACGCTCACCGGCCTCGTGATGTACAAACCAGTGCAATTCTGGTGGATCGCGTGGCCCATGGGCGGTTACCACTACGCGCGCATCTTGCACTTCGTCTCGATGGTAGGATTCGTAGCCTTCATCCCCGGCCACTTGATCATGGTGGCGTTGCACGGCTGGAACAACTTCTACTCGATGATCACCGGCTGGAAGCGGGACCCGGAGTACATCGACTGACGGCCGGGTTCACCACAGAGGCACCGAGACACGGAGAAAATCCTTTTGTGATTACACTGCTGTTGAGCACGTGCGCCATGTCACCTGTCAGCCGAAACACTGCTACTTAATTTGGATTTGTCATCCTGAGCGGAGCGTCCGCGACGTTTTTTCGCTCCGCCGCTTTCGCGGAGCGGCGGACGCGTAGTCGAAGGACCCCTATTGCCGCATAGAACCCTCCATCGCCGCCGCCAGCCGTTCCACCCCCGCCCGAATCTCTTTCTCCGAATACGCTGCATACCCCAGCACCAGCCCCGGCCTTCCTCCCGGCTTCGCCCGATAGGTTGTCAGCGCCGGCGCCTCCACTCCCAACTCTCGCGCGCGCCGCGACACCACTGAATCCCGCATCCCTTTCGCGAGCCACGCGATCACATGCATGCCGGCTTCGTGCGAATGCACTTCCACCGCACCCTTTAGTTCACGATGCAGCGCTTCCAGCAACGCATTTTGCCGCTCCATGTACAGCATGCGCATACGCCGAACATGCCGCGCCATGTGTCCCTCGGCGATGAACTCGGCCAGCACCGCCTGCTCCACCGTCGGGCTGTGCCGATCGAACACCGCCTTCGCGCGATGAAACGCGTCCACCAGTTGCGGCGGCACAATGACATATCCCAGCCGCAATGACGGAAACATCACTTTGCTGAACGTGCCGCAATAGATGACGCAGCCGCTCGTGTCGAGCCCTTGCAGCGACGCCACCGGCCTGCTCGCGTAACGATACTCGCTGTCGTAATCATCTTCGACGATCCAGCTGCGCGTGCGCTCGGCCCAGCGCAGCAACTCCAGCCGCCGGGTCAGCGTCATCACCACGCCGGTCGGATACTGATGTGACGGCGTCACGTACGCCAGCCGCGCCTTCGGTGACAGTCGCCGCCCCGCCACCACGTCCAGCCCCGACTCATCCACCGGCACTGCGATCGGCTTCACCCCCGCCGCCAGCAACGCTGCCCGTGCGCCGCCGTAGCCGGGCTCCTCCATCCACGCTTCCTCTCCGGGATCGAGCAGCAGCCGCGACGCCAGGTCCAGCGCCTGCTGCGCGCCCGACACGATGATGATCTGCTCCGCCTCGCACTTCACCGCGCGCGCGGCGGCAACGTATTGCGCGATGGCCTCGCGCAGCGGCGGATACCCGCCGGCACTTGAATACGGCATGAGGTCGATGGGCTCGCGCCGCCAGTGCTTCATCAGCAGGCGATTCCACACGCCAAAAGGAAACTGGTCGACGGCCGGTATGCCAGGACGAAACGGATGCGGCGGATCTGCAGAGCGAACCCCCAAGGAGTTGCTCGCCAGCACTCGTCCGCGCCGCGACAGCCGCGCCGTACCCTGAGGCTTCGTGGTGACTCGAGGCACGGCCGGAGCGTGCAGGATTTTGTCCGGCAGATCGCGAGCAACGTATGTGCCCGACCCGGTTTCGCCTTCAAGATATCCCTCGGCCAGCAACTGCTCGTAAGCGCCCATCACCGTGTTGCGCGCGACAGCCAGCTCGTCAGCGAGATTGCGCGTCGACGGCAGCTTCGCTCCCGGCTGCAATCGCCGCTCGAGAATCGCCTGGCGCAACTGCCTGTACAACTGCCTGTAGAGCGACTCTTGCGAAGTTGGATCCAGCGACAGCGCCGCCGGACCAATCGCTTCCGCCTTGGCGCGTCTTTTTCGAGTGGCCCCATGGTTTATGGCTCTGGTGGCACTTTTCATAGGACCGATTATAAGCGACTCTTGCGTCGTCGAGAGGAGGATTTCATGAGCGACGCCGCCGTTGAGAGCCGATGGATAAGCAGGATTCGCCAGCACCCGGAGCGTGCTGTGCCCGATCGCGCACAGGAGTTCCTCGCGCAGGGTTACCTGGCCCATGTGGGCTTCGAGCAGGACGGCCGTCCCTACGTCATCCCCATGCTCTACCACTACGGCGCAGAATGGCCGGACCGGATCTTCGTACACGGTGGGTTGTCGAGCCGCATGATCCAGCATCTTTCGACTGGTGTGCCGGTTTGCGCGACGGTCACTGAACTCGACGGCCTGGTCTACTCACGCGACGCGCGCTATCACTCGGCGAATTATCGCAGCGTGATGTGCTTCGGCCGCGGACGCCTGGTCGAAGACGACGAACTCAAGCAGGCAGTCTTCATCGCCATGACCTCGCGCTACTTCCCCGGCCGCACCGCCGGAAGCGATTATGCCGTCGCCCCCAAGTCGCACCTGGACGCGACGCCGGTTGTCGAAATCGTGATCGAGGAAATCAGCGCCAAGATGCGCGAAGGCGGCCCGAAAGGCCCGCGTGACGCCGATCCCGACGCAAGCGGGACGTGTGGGGTGGTGGATCTGCGCATTGAGTGCGTGAAGGAGTAAGTCCGCTACCAGGGAAATTGTCATCTCCAGCGAAGCGGAGGCATCTGCGATTCGTCGCCTGCGGCAATAGATAAAAGGGCAGCGCTCCGCTGCCCCGTTCGCCGAACCCCGCGACTACTGCTGCTTTGTCTGGTCCTGCGACTTCATGCCGTTGTCGTTCTTCATGTTGTCGCCCTTCATATTGTCCTGTGACATGTTGTCCTTCTGCATGTTGTCGCCGCTCTTCTTGTTCGACTTCTTCTTGCTGGACGACTTCTTGTTGCTCTGCGACATGTTGTCGTTCTTCATGTTTTCGCTCTTCATCGTGTCGCTGGACTGCATCTGGTCTTTGTTGTCCTGCTTCATGTTGTCCTGCGCGAACACCGACATCGATCCGGCCAGCATACACATGGCCATCAAGCTCAAAACTTTCTTCTTCATGTATTCCTCTCAGCTTTTGAAATTGGGCGCTCATCGCCGCCACAGATGGGAGTCGCAAGTGAAGTGGAAGTTACATGGAATGTTTGTCTCACTGTCGTGACGGCCTTCACTGTGCAAACGCCACCGTTGCTGCCCCCAATATCTTCATGCTTCCCGCCTCCTGCACCAGCACCGCGACCTTCAGCTTCTGCAGATTCCAATCCGCCTGCCGTGCGACCTCGACAGTGTCTTCGAATTTGCCGCCGCCAACATTTCCTATCGCCCGCAACGATCGCACCACCGCTGCGTGATGCAGCGTCCTGCCGCCGTTCTCGCCTTTGCCGACCTCGGTGCTCAAACCGTCTTCGGTGATCGCCAGCAGCACGTTCGCCTTCGTCTGCTGGGGCGCCTGTACGCTGACGCGCAACCGGCTATTCCCTTCCCACGCCAACGAGACCTTGGCCGGCATCGGCGACGAGGCCGCCGCCGCAATCCTCTTCTCCACCTCGGCAGCATCGTTGCCCACGAACGGTTCGCGTCCGTCGATCACCATCTGCGGCGTGTACACCGACGCATGCAGCGCCTTGGCGTACTCGCTTTGACGCTCGCTGAATTGCTTCGACGAGAAGCGGTCGGTCCAGCCAATGTAGTTCCAGTAATCGACGTGCTCGCCCAGCAGGATCAGCGGCGCGTCGGTCTTCTGCTGGCTCAACTGGAGCAGCACCGCATCGGCCGGTGGGCAACTGGAGCATCCCTCGGACGTAAACAACTCCACAACCACAGGGTTTTGCGCCGACGACGACAGCGAAGTACCGAGGATCAACAGGGCTAACAGGCCGAGACCAGGATTTTTCATAGCAAGGTATCTGACCCGCGACCGGCCAATTTGTTTCAGCAGTTATCCTGTTTCTTTTTGCGCCGTGGCGTATCCAAAACTTGTGGTGTGTAGAATTGCTTACTTCTTCATCCACGACGACTGACGTGACTGCGCAGCCGCACAACTCCGGACCGATGCCCGCGCCCTTGACGCCGAACCACGACGCCGCGATGATAGCGCGCATCCTGGCGGGCGAACGCGAGCTGTTTCACGAGCTCGTCCGGCCTTACGAAAAGAGCGTCTATTTCGCGGCCTTCTCCATTCTGCAAAACCAGCAGGACGCCGAGGACGCGGCCCAGGAAGCGGTGCTGAAGGCGCTGAAAAACCTGGCAAGTTTCCGCGCCGAATCGAAGTTCAGCACCTGGCTGATCACCATCGCCATCAACGAGGCGCGCGCGCGTCTGCGGCATGATCGGGTGCTCAAGTTTGAATCGGTCGACCAACCCGCGGAGGAGGAAGATGGCAGCTTCACCCCGGCAGTCATAAGCGACTGGCGCGAAGTCCCACTGCAGGCGCTGGAACGTAAGGAGCTGCGCGAAATGTTGCAAAGGGCCATCGCCAGCCTGCCGGAGATTTATCGCGAGGTGCTGCAACTGCGCGACGTCGAGGACATGAACATCGCCGACACCGCGAAGGCGCTTGACGTCAGCGAAGGCGTAGTGAAGACGCGGCTGCTGCGGGCGCGGCTGATGATGCAGAAAATTCTGGCTCCGCAACTGAAATCGAAGGCGGACAAGGGCGGGCTGTTCGGGTTGTTTCGCAGCAAGGCAGGTGGCGCATGGTTCTGAATTGCAAACACGTATGGAATCAGATTTCGGCTTACATCGACGGCGAGGTCCCGCCCGATGTGCGCGAAGCCATCGAAGAGCACCTGGCCCACTGCCGCCACTGCGCCGCCGTGCTCGACTCCACGCGCAACATCCTCTACCTGATGGCCGACGACCGCACCTTTGAGTTGCCCGTGGGCTATAGCGACCGGCTGCACGCGAGATTGCGGGAGGAGATCGGCGGGGAGGAGTAGGCGCAGCGTCCACAATGCTTTTTCGCTCCGCCGATTTTCCGGAGCGGCGGACCCTACGCTCAGGATGACACACAAAAAAATTGGAAGTCCGCCTCAACCGTGTCTCAGAACTCCCGATGAAACCATGAATGCGTGATCACCTCCGCTGCCACCAGCAGCAGCGTAACGATCGCCGCAATCAACTGGAACCATCGCACACGGCGTTGCTTCGGCGTCAGCGGCTTCATGCGCCACGCGGCTGCCGAATTCTTTCGCAGCTTCTCTTCATTCCACAGCAGCAGCAGGCTGAGCAGCGCGCCCGCCGCGCCAATCGTCAGCAGCGGCACCCGAATCCACTCCTGATGCCACCCCTTTGCCGGCCCACCGGCCCCGGCCGCCAGCAGCGACGTCAGGCCCATCGCCACCCGAAGTCCGCTCAGGCCAACGGCTGCAACACACAGGCTCTCCGCCGCCGCCAGCGCCAGCGATCCCCAGGTCAACAGCAGCCGGCCTGGCTTTGAGCGATGCTCTTCGGCATGAAAATCCGATTCGTCCACTGCCACGTACTCCTTACGAACCCCCATTACTATAAACGGCCCGGACGCGGTTTCGGATGGCTGTAACTTTCCCCAAAACCACGACTCTAATCGGGTGTAGTGGGGAAAAGCAGAAAGAGGAAGGTTATGCGCAAGTCTTATTTGCAATTTGGTTTGGCGGCTTTGCTGGTCGCCGGCCTCATCGCTTTTGTCTCGCGTGAGACGGTCGCCGCCAGCGAGAGCGTGACGAACATCCCCAAGCCCGCAGTGAATCAGCCGCTGGCCAGCAAGCCCGGCCAGCAGCAGACGGTCTTCGCCGGCGGATGTTTCTGGGGCGTGCAGGCCGTCTTCCAGCACGTGAAAGGCGTTATCAGCGCGACGTCGGGTTACTCCGGCGGGGGCAAGAGCACTGCCGAATATGAGATCGTCAGCACCGGCACCACGAATCATGCCGAGTCGGTACAGGTCGTCTATGACCCGTCCAAGGTCACGTACGGCGAGCTGCTGCAGGTATTCTTTTCCGTGGCCCACAATCCTACGGAGCTGAATTTCCAGGGTCCCGACAGCGGCACGCAGTACCGCTCGGTCATCTTCTACGCCAACGACGAGCAGAAGCACATTGCCGATGCTTACATCGCGCAGCTCGACCAGGCGAAGGTGTTCAAGCACAAAATCGTGACCGAGGTTACGCCCTTCAAGGCGTTCTATCCGGCGGAGAAGTATCACCAGAACTACGCCACGCTGCATCCGGACAATCCGTACATCGCACGTTTCGATGCGCCAAAGGTTGCGAGCCTGCAGCAGGAATTTCCCCAGCTCTATCGCCCGCAGATCACCGAGAGCGGCGCCCAGGCCTCAACCATGGCCTCCGGCAAGTGAGTACACTATGAGCAACCGCAGAGCTTTTCTGAAAACCAGTTTTCTAACACTCTCAGGAGTAGCGTTTATGAGCATATTCAAGAGTTCGGAAACCGAAGCCGCGCCCGCCAAGGAACAGTTTGTCGAGGTCGTGGAGTTCAACGACAAGGGCGAGAAGATCGGCCCCAAGCGCGTGCCGAAAGTCGTGAAGACCGATGCTGAGTGGCAGAAGCAACTGACGCCCGAGCAGTATGACGTAACCCGGCACGCCGGAACCGAGCGCGCCTTCACCGGTCAGTACTGGGACCTGCACGCGAAGGGCTTGTTCCGCTGCGTGTGCTGTAAGAATGCGTTGTTCACCTCGGCGACCAAGTTCGACTCCGGCACGGGCTGGCCCAGTTTCTGGGAGCCGATTGCCAAGCAGAACGTGAAGACGTCGATGGATGTCAGCCTGGGCATGACGCGCTCGGAAGTGCTGTGCACCGAGTGCGACGCCCATCTCGGCCACGTCTTCGACGACGGCCCGCGTCCCACCGGATTGCGCTATTGCATGAACTCGGCGTCGCTGAATTTCGTGAAGATCGCGTAAGGGCATAGAGAGGAAACGAAAGAGAGAAGCGAAAGATGTAGCGGGATATAGGTAGCGAAAAAGGCGCATCGTTGGATGCGCCTTATTTCATGGTTGTCATCCTGAGCGCAGCGTCCGCGTTGTTTTTCGCTCCGCTGAATTTGCGGAGCGGCGGACGCGGAGTCGAAGGACCCCTACCCTGCAACATTCTTCCGCTATAGCGGATCCTCCGACTCCGCCGCGCAACAACAGCAAGCCTCCGCTCAGGATAACAACATCGATATGCAAGGCTTTCAGCGAACCCCAAACTCCGCCACGCCCACCTTCACCACCGTCTGCGGACGAAACGGGCTCTGCGTCGCCGGCTTGTCTTTTACCTGCTCCGGTGCCGGCACCTCGGTCCACGTTCCATACACCTTGTTGTTCAGCGCGGCCACTCCGATATAGTCGCCAAGGAACTGCATCCTCGTCGCGGTAAACGGCTCGCTGGTCCACGCGTAATTGCTCCAAGTCGCGCCACCGTCGGCTGAGCGCGCCAGGGTCACCGTCGTGTTTCGATTGCGCGGATCGCCACGGCGATCGTAAAAGATCACATTCGCCACTCCCGTTACTGGGTCCACCGAGAGCCACTGGAAGAACTGGTCTGTCCCATCGTGCGGCGGATTCGAGTTCACGCGCACGGCCTTGCTCCAGGTCGCCCCGCCATCGTCCGAGGTCGCCGCGTACACGCCGATATCGCCGCTGCGATAGTCGCTCCACGTCACATACAGACGCCCGTGCGAGCCGTGATGGGTGTCGATCCCAATCTCCGGAAAACCGTTGGCGCGCTCCATGTCCTGCACATCGAAATAGAGCGGCGCCGTCTCGATAATGTTGCGGCTCTTCTCGAACGTCTTGCCGCCGTCATGCGACGCCGTGAACGCCAGCGAGTCGCCGTCGCCCCACACCGCGTACACCGTTCCGTCCGCGCCCACCGCGGCCTGGAAGCCCTCGACCGCGCCGTTATCGTCGCGCGGCAACCCATGATGTGTGCTGATCTCGATTGGCGTCGACCAGGTCACGCCGCCATCCGTCGAGCGTCCAAACAGAATCACGCTCTCATCGATACGAAACTCCGTCCAGCCCGCATAAAGATTTCCGGCGAATGGACTCTCGGTATTGTCGGCGGCGATCCCGGGCTTGTCTTCGAAGGGGATTCCCGGCTTGGTCGGCTGCGCGATAACCGCATGGTCCTGCTTATCCCATGTAGCACCGCCGTCGACGGAACGCCGAACAAAGATGCCGTTGCGCGTAGCACCGCGCGCCCAGTAGTTCATCGTCCCCAGCCGGTCGAACGCGATGTAGCAAAGAATCGCCGCACCCTTCTTGTCATAGGTTGAGGAAACATCGCCGGAGACGGCGTAGTCCGTGGAAGCGGTGCCGGTCGCGGTTTCCCACGACGCGCCGCCGTCCTGCGAATACACCACCGTCGCATGCGCCTGGTAGGCCGCGAAGGCTTGCTGCGGATCGCGCGCGTTCACCGCAATCGTCGGCTCGTTGTGGTATCCCGGTTGCTCAGTAACGATGAAGACCTTGCCTGGCACCGGCGGAAGTTGATTGGCGGTTGAGGTCGTCGGCGCTTGCTGCGCGACCGCCGCGATTGCGACGAGCACAATTTCGATCGTCATTACTGCAGAAAGAAAACGCATAGTATGGCTGCTCCAAACTGTTGAGTGTACGCCCCGGTTGCCAAGCGCGGCAGCAGTCAATGGACGAAGGGCATCCCTGCCGAGACCGGCCGCATCTTTGCTCTCATATCGACTCAGTCCACTTCTTGTCGTGATAGTTCACAACGCAACAGATCTTCGGATCTGCGACGTGCCGTGTGGCGCGCAGCCCAGTTGGCATCCGTGCCACTGAAGGCGATGCAGTTATGAGAAGCAGGGTGCAATGACTCTGGTACGCAAACCTGGGGGAGTGGAACTGATCGACCTTCTTGATCGCGTACTCGACAAGGGCATCGTGGTCGACGCATCCAATCGCCTCCACCTGATCGGGGCCAACCTGGCCCGGCAGAAGGAGCACTTCGTCGTCGAGTCCAGCGAAATGTTTCTGCACCACTCCGAGGCGCGAGTGGTGGCCAAGATCAATCGCCGTCAGCCTCTTCGCGCTCTCGAGCACCCGGCCAAGCCTATCCTGAACACCCGAAGACCGCGCTGACAACATGCGTCGAGACTCCGCAGCCGCCGATTTCGCGGAGCGCCAGCCCTTCGCGCTGCCTCGCGGACCTGACGCTGCGACGCTAACCCATTGAATCTTTACCGCCCTCCATATCATTCACCACCACAGCGCTGGTCATGTTGGCCGGTAAGCGGCAGACGAAGCTTTTGTCGCGATTTGGCATATCGAGGTATAGAATCCCCCTTACCGGGAAGCCAGATGCCAAAACCTGTTGAAGCGGACTTCGGGGCCGTGCTCGATGCTGCGCCCGATGCGATGCTCATGGTCGATCAACAGGGTCGTATTGTGCTTGCCAACATTCAGTGCGAGCACATCTTCGGTTATCCTCCTGCCGAACTCGTAGGCCAGAAAATTGAAGTTCTTGTTCCCCCACGCTTCCGTTCCAAGCATCCCGGACATCGCTCGGGCTATTTTTCCGGTGAGGCGCACGTCCGCCCGATGGGCGTCGGTCTTGAACTCTATGGCCTGCGCAAGAACGGCACGGAGTTTCCCGTCGAGATCAGCCTGAGCCCGGTACAGACGCCGCAAGGGGCAATGGTGATCAGCGCGATTCGCGATGTCACGGCGCGCAAGGGCTCCGAAGACAAATTCCGCGCGCTGATGGAGTCGGCTCCGGATGCCATGGTGATCGTGGACCAGGGTGGAAAGATTGTCCTGATCAACTCGCGCACCGAGGAGTTGTTCGGGTACGCTCGCCGCGAATTGTTGGGCTATTCGGTTGAGGTGCTGATACCCGAGCGCTTCCACGGTCGGCATCTCATCCATCGCAGCTCCTTTGTCGGCGACCCACGGCAGCGACCGATGGGCGAGGACCTGGAACTGTTCGGGTTACGGAAAGACGGTACTGAATTCCCGCTCGAGATCAGTCTTAGTCCGATCAGAACTGCCGACGGTGTCCTAGTCGCGAGCGCCATACGAGACATCACTGTGCGCAAACAAGCCGAAGAAAAGTTTCGCTCCCTGCTGGAAGCCGCTCCCGACGCCATGGTCATCGTCGACGACCACGGGAACATCACCCTGGTGAACGCGCAAACCGAGAAGCTCTTCGGCTACTCGCGCTCCGAGCTGCTCGGCAAAAGTGTCGAGATGCTTATCCCCGACCGCTATCGCAGCCTCCATCCGGGTCATCGCACGGACTACTTCGCCAAGCCGCACGTGCGTCCGATGGGAGTCGGCCTGGAGCTATTTGGTCTTCGCAAAGACGGTTCCGAGTTTCCTGTCGAGATCAGCCTCAGCCCGCTGCATACGGAGGGTGGAACCTTCGTTACCAGCGCCATTCGCGACGTCAGCGAGCGCAAGCTGGCCGAAGAGCAGATCCGCAAACTGAACGACGAACTGGAAGAAGCGTTGCGCCGCTCCGAGCGGCTCGCAGCCACCGGCCGCCTGGTCGCAACCATCGCTCACGAGATCAACAATCCGCTCGACGCGCTCTCCAACGTGATGCACCTGCTCAAGAAAAATTCATCGCTCGACGGAGACGCAGCCGAACTCATCGACCTGGCACAACGCGAGGTGCTGCGCCTGTCCAACATCAGTCGCCAGACGCTGGCGCCGCACCGCGAGACCAAGCTGCCCGTCGTCACCAAGCTTTCCGAACTGCTTGACGATGTCTACGCCATGTATCGCCCCCGACTGCAGGCGGCGAAAATCGAGGTCGAGCGCAATTACCAGATCGCCGGCGAAGTCACCATCTACCCCAGCGAACTACGCCAGGTTTTCACCAACCTGATGACGAATGCCATCGACGCGATCGGACAGCAGGGGCGGATCACTATCTCCATCGAGCAAGGCCCGGCAAATGCGATCGTCGTGCGGGTGCGCGACAACGGAACCGGAATCCCCGAGGAAAACCGCAAACTGATCTTCGAGCCGTTCTTCAGCACCAAGGGCGATCAGGGAACGGGCATCGGGCTATGGGTGATCAAGGGCATCATCGAAAAACTGAGCGGCCACATCGAAGTCGAGAGCTCAACCCAAGGCGAAACGGGAACCACCTTCAGCATCTATTTGCCGGCGATCTATCGGGGCAAATCCGAAGCGGCAGAGAGCGCCAGCCCAGACGCGGCTTCCGAACGAAATTCTCACGCCTGCTGACAGCACAACTGGTTTCGAACTGTCCTGAGCAGCACGGAGCCGAAAGCGCAGTGCTGCCTTCTCGACACTGAACCCGGTCGGCCTCGCCGGAACCCTCCTAGAAATCCTTGTGATACCTGCCATCGACACTGAACCCACCGTTCTGGTCGCGCACGCCGCTGACCGACCACTTGCGATTCAGCTGATACTGCAACTGCACCGCCGAGAACTGCGTCGTCGTCACATCGGTCGAAAACGTCACATACAGCTTGCTGGTGACTCGCTGCCGCACCGTCAGCCGCGCGCCCTGCTGCTGGTTTCCGGTCGTCGCACCCAACTGCGGATCGAGCGAAATCTGCGACACGCCCAGCGCCTTCTGCACCCGGCTGGTCACTTGGCTGCTCACCTGCGACGCCACCAGCGACTCCGCGCCCAACGTTGCCGACTGCGATGGCGAGGCGTTAGCCGCCTCCTCCGTCGAGCCGAACGCGATCAGGTGAATGATGTCGGCCGAAGCCAGCGCCGGATCCGAGGTGTAGCTGGTGTGAATGCGATCGATCGGGCCACGGAAGCGCATGTTGATGTTGTACTGCTTGATCGTCGTGCTGGCCGCCAGGTTCACGATCGGCTCGGTCTGCGTAGTATTGACGAACGCGATCGTGCCGCCATCGACCACGTAGCGATTCCCCAGCACAATCACGTCGCCGCCACTCAGGTTCACGCGCCCTACAATCACCGGATCGGACGCGCTGCCGATCACGCGGAGGTTCGCCGCTCCCTGGATGCTGACCGTCGGACTCACAGCGTTCAGCTCCGAGGTCGAACGTACAGCGACGTTCAGCTTCACGTTGTCGGCAAAGCTCTGCGTGGGAGGAGGCGAAGCCACGCCGCCAAACTGCGATGTCAGATTTGCCAGGTCGAAATCCGGAGTGAAGGAAATCTGATTGACGTTGACTTGACCCTGTACGATTGCCCCGTTGGAATCGCCGGTCATCGCCAGGTTCAATCCCAGGTCGGTGCGGACGCTGGTCGGATACAGCAGCCGCATGTCATTGCCCTTCAGGCCGATCGCGTATTGAATCTTCGGCTGATACGCTAGGCCGCCGCTGGCCGTTACCGTTCCGCCGCCAACCTTGCCGGTGAATTGCGTGATGTCGAGCCGGTCGCGACGCAGCGTCAGCACGCCATTACCATTCGACAGACCAAGCGGCGCATCGGGCGTGGCAAAGGCGGCGTTCACAATGCGGATCTGCCCTTCCACGTTGGGCTGCGAGCGGTATCCTTGCGCGTTGATGTCAAAGACCATCTTGCCGCTGCTGGACAGTGTCGGATCGAAGATCTGCGCGATTGCCAAATCGATGCCGCCCTGCACGTTGAGCGTCGACTCGGCGTTGCTGTTCAGCGGCAGCCGGCCGCTGTAGCGGATGTCGGTGTCAGTCCCTTTGATCTCGCCCGGCTGCAAAGACAGCACGCCGTCAATGTAGTCGGCGCGAATAGGCGTGATCGCCGAAATCTGCAGCGTGGCCGGTTGTGCAGTAGTCGTCGCGGTCGTCTTATACGTAACCGCGAGCGTCGGCACATTGAGGTGCGCCTGCAACAGCGCCTTGTTCTTCAGCGGCCCACGCAACGTCGCGTGGATCTCGGTCTGCCCGCTGATCTGCGCCGCCTGCGCCGGAGCGTACGTCGCCAGGATCGGCTGCAACGGAATCACCGGCGTGTCGAGCGCGATGTCGGCGTTGTAGTCGCCGACCAGCGCGATGCGTCCCTGCGCCCGCAGCGGCGTCGAAACCACCTGCGATCCCAGCGTAAACGTCGCTTCATGATTGGCCACGCTGCCCTGGAAGTTGACGTTCTCGATCTTCTGCTTCTGGATGTCGAGCTCGGGAATCGTCAGCGAAGCTGTGCCCTGGGGATTGCTGAGCGTGCCCTTGCCGCTCGCCTTCAGATTGAGCGTGCCGGCAATCTGCATGTTGCGCTGACGCAGTGCTTCAACCTTCGCCAGCTGAATGTTCGTCGCCTCAATCAGCGCGTCATAGCCTTCCTGCTTGGGGTAGTACGTGACCTGTCCGGTCGCATTGCCGGCGCTGATGGCCACCAGCATGTTCGCGTGGACAACGTCGCCAGTTCCCTGGAAGCGCACCTGCGCGGTCTTGATCGGCTCGCCCGAGACGTTCGCATTGCGCAGGTTGACCTCGCCCTGGCCAATCGGATTGAGCTGCGTCCCGTGCGCGACGACATTCGCGTTCACGATGCCCGTGATCGGCGTGGTGACGTTCGCCGCCTTCATCAACGGCTCCAGCGAAACCTGCGTCGCCTTCAGGTCGACATTGAACGGGCTGCTCGGCAGATGGGTCCAGTCATGTAGTCCCGACTCGACGTTGAACTTCACGTGACCCTGCTGCTGCCCGAGTTCGAGATCGCCATTCTGCAGGCTGACCTGCGATGGGCTCGCCTCGACGCCCGTGCGCAACAGGCGAATTGAGCTGCCACGAATCTCGACGTTCTTCGCGTTCAGTTGACCGGCGATTTGCGGAGCGCTGGTGGTGCCTCTCACAGTTCCATGGAACGCCGCCTGGCCTTGCAGTCCCAGCGGCTGTGACGGCTGGCTGAACATGCCGACCACCGTCTCAAGTTCGTGCAGATCGTTCGACTCCAAATTCACTTGCAGCGCCGAATGATTGCTAACCGTCCCGTTCGCCTCAAGCGAAGTCTGCGGCAGTCGCACGTAACTTTTGTCGAGCGCGACTTCCTGTGTACGTCCGTTGTAGCGCGCGTGAATTTCGGCATTCAGCGGCATCGGATGATTGGACTGCGTCGACGACAGCTTTGCCGCCGCCGTCGCATCGGCACGCACCACCGCATTCTTCACGTCGCCGGTCCAGTCGGCAATCGCCGATGCGCTCAGCCCGCCGGTCAGCACCACCGGCTTCAGCCCGGCGGAGTTAGCCATTTGCTTCAAGTCGGCCAGCGAGATTCCGCGCAACGCTGCGACCACTCGTCCCTGCTGCTCGCCGGTGATGTTGCTGACGGTGGCGTTGGCGCGCAGCGAGCCGCCCAGCAGGTTCGCCGTCAGATCGTGCACGTCGACATTGCCGTGCGAAAGCGCATACGTCCCGTCCAGGTTGCGAATGTCGGTCCGCACGCTCGGTGTGCGCACCTGCAACAAGCGGCTGTGAACTGATCCCTGCACGGTCGCGTTTTGCAGCGCCGACTGCCCCGGCACACTCGCATAATTCGCCGTGCCATTCACCAGCACCACACCGCCGGGAATGTTCGGGTTGTGCATCTCCTGGCCGAGTTGCGCCAGCGCCAGCAGCACCACGTACTTCGCTTGAATCTTGGGATTGCTGTAATCGTTCACCGTCGCGTTCAGCAGCACCTGCGACTGCCCGCTGGTCAGCTTCACATTGCTCAACGTCATTCCGCTGCGGCTGGCCGTGAAGTTTGCATTGAGCTCATGCGGAATCGGCTCATACGTGTCGTACTTCACGTGACCGCCCGTGTAGGAGAGCGATCCCACGTACTGCCCGTTATTACTCGCGTCATAGTGGGCCTGGAACGTCAGGTCATGCAGGTCGGCGTCGAGCGTGTTCTTGCGATCGTTGACGTAGACCTCGCCGTTGCTGATGCCCATGTGCTTGATGGCGAGATCAAACAGGTTCGTGTTGCTCTGGCTGTTGCTCGACTGAAACGTTGGCAGGTTCGTCTCGCCATTGGCGTTGATGTAGAAGTACACCACCGGCCGGTCAACGGTGATGTCGGTCGGACTCAGCTTTCCATGCACGAGGTCGCTGACCGAAACACCAAGGTGCATGTGCTGCACTTGCAACAGCGGATTACTGACGCCCGCGACCGTTCCCGCCGGCGGCGTCGAGCCCTGAACCACAACTCCGTACAGGTCCACGGTTCCCGCCAGCGGATGCAGCACGAAATCCTGCATCTGCACCGGCGTATTCAGCGCCTCGGCAGCCTTCTTCTGCACCACGTTCTTGACGTAGTTGTGCACCGGCCCGGTGTGCAGAGCGGCGACAATGCCGATGATCACCACCAGGATCAACGTCAGAAGGCCGACGCCCACCCACAACAACACTCGCTTCCACGTCGATTTCTTGCGCGACGGAACCAGTTGCGGTCTTCCGGGTTCGCGAGGAGGAAGTCCTAAATCGCGGATCGCCATATTAAAAAGCCTGTCCCAGGGTTATGAAGTACTGTGTAGATTTGATTCCCGGTACCGGGTTCAAGTTGTGGCCAATATCGATGCGTACCGGGCCGACAGGAGTGGCGTACCGGAATCCTATACCAACATTGTTGCTGTAGAGTGAAGTGAAATCGTGGAAGCCGACGGTCGGAAACACATTGCCGCCGTCGTAGAACGTCACGATCCCCAGCCCCTGCTTGATAAAGTTCAGCGGATAACGCAGCTCGGTGTTGATAATCAGCAACTCGTTCCCGCCATCGGGCACGGTGATCTTCGAGCACGTCGCCGGATCGCTCGGGATTGCCGCAGACCGGAATCGTGCGCTGCGGTCCGGCGCCGTTCAGCGGGAAGCCGCGCAGTGTGCTGCCGCCTCCGGCAAAGAACTTCGAGCTGACCGGGACTTCGCTCCCGGCAAACGGCTGCTCCAATCCGATGCGCAAGCTGCTCGCCCAGATGATTCCCTTCCCGATGTTCTTGTAGTATGCCGACTGGCTGACAAACTGCGCGAAGCTGAAGTTGGATCCCATCCAGTACGGGCTCAGGTCGAGCTCGTAGTTGAAATAGACGCCGCGGTGCGCATCGAGCACGTCGTCGCGTGTGTCGTGAACCAGGCTGGCTGACAGCGTCGACAGGTGAACGTTGAGTTGATTCGGCGGCACCAGCTCGGGAATCAGCAGATCGGTGATGTGCGTGTACTGAAAGTTGTAACGCAGAAAGAGATTCCACGATTTCTTGCCGTGGATCATCGGGCCCCACAACCCGCGCTGCAATTGGAATCCCGCCGAACCAACCCTGTCGGTGAAAATCGGGTTCTCCGAATCGTGCTCAGCCGAGAGCAGGGTGCTGGCCTGCCACTTCGACCCCTTGAACGATGGATCGGTGTAGGTCAAGCTGCCGCGCTGATCGAGCCGGCCAACGAAACTGGAAAAATTGAAAGTTTCGGCTCGCCCGCGCATATTGCGCCGCGTGTACTCGAATGTCCCGTCCGGCCCCCAGTACGTTTTCTGGCTGGTCACGAAATTATTTGGCAGCCCCACCGGCGGAATTCCCGGCACCGCCACCGTGCCGCTCGGAATCGCGCCACCTCGGTTCAACACCTGAAAGCCGAAGCCGTAGACGATGGAGTTGCGCTTAGCTTCATGTACCTTCACCACCACGTCTTCGCTGGTCTGATCGGTGATCGTGCGCTTGGGATCGATCTCTGCCCAGTCGAAGATGTTCTGGTCGTACAGCCGGCTCTCCGCCGCCAGCATGCCGTTCTCACTCAGCGGCTGGCCCGGCTTGAGCCGAACTTTCTTGTCGATAAAGGCCTGCTGCGTGTGGCCGCGTCCGTCAGTGATGATCGTCGCCGTCTTCACCTGCGGCCCTTCGCTGATCTGGTAGACCACGTCCATCTGCGTCGGCTCGCCCGGCACCGGCTTGGCCGAGGCTTTGAAGCTCGCATTCAGGTATCCCTGCGTCAGGTACGTCGCGACAATCTGGTTGCGGTCCTTGGTCACCAGCGCCTGCGAGTACGGCTTGCCTGGCCCAAGGTTCAACCCGTGCGGCGTCAACTGCGACTCCGGCATCGTGTTGTTGCCCTCGACCGTCAGGCTGTGTACGGTTGTCAGCGGCCCCTCCGTGACCCGGAACGTCACGTCGATGTCGCCGTTCTTGCGCGTGACTGTCGGCACCACTTCCGCCTGCGGGTATCCGGCGGCGACGTAGGTTCCCTTCAGGTTCTTCGCGCTCGCATTCACCAACTGCTGGCTATACGTTCCGTGCGAGAAAAACAGCCAGCTCGCCTGCTGCACGCTGACATGCGTCTTCAGCTCCTTGGTGCTGATGTGCTGATTGCCCGCGATGTCCACATCTGTCACCTTATTGCGGTTATTTTTGTGGATGTCGTAGACGATCGAAACGCCGTCGGCCAGCTGATTCTGCTGTACGTCAACTTTGGCGTCGAAGTAGCCTTTCTTCTGGAAGTACGACAGGATGTTCTGCTGGCCTTCGCGCACCAGCTCGTCGTCAACGGCGTTGGTCGCGTAGATCGGCACCAGGCTCTTCAATGTCCGCTTCCAGATGTGCGCGCCCGTGGTCTGGATTTTCACCGTCGGCCCGACTTCGATGTGAAACGTAATATCCGCCCGATTGTTCGCCGGGTTGTACTCGGCGCCCACCAGCTTCACGTTCGCGGCAAGATAATTCTGCTTCCCCAGTTCCGACTGCATGTAGCTGGTCGCCTTCTGCAACCGCCCGTAGGAATACGTCTTGCCCTCGCGTAGCGAATCGCCCTTGATGCGTGCCAGCAGAGCTGCGCAGCTTTTGCTCGAGGTAGGCTGTCTCTTTCGGGTTCGCCCCTTGCAGATCAACTTTGCCGAACTTCGCTCGCCGCCCCATGCTTGTCTGGAACAGAACGTTGATCAGCCCGTGTTCGCGATCTTCGTTCAGCTTCGGCTCAACCTCGGCTTCGAAGTATCCGTGCTGCCGATAGAACTGCGTCAGCGACTCCTGCGCGTTATCGATGTCGGTAGCCGAGTACGGCATCTGCGCGTTGTAGTTGGCCACCTGCAACAGCCGGGTGTAAGTGAACTGGTTCAGCGCGCCGGGAAACTGATACATCCCGACATACATCGCCGGACGCAGCACGAACTCGACTTGCACGCCATCGGCCGAGGGCTGCAGGTTCACGCGCACATCGGTCACGCCCGGGCTCGACTTCAACGCGTTGACGCTGGCATTCACCGCCTGCTCAGTCAGCGGCTGGTCGGGCTTGATGGCGATCATGCCCTGCACAGTGTTGTAAGTCACGTCAGGACGGCCGGCGACCTGCACCGAAGAAACCTTCTGCCCAACATACGACGACACCGGCATGCTGGGAAATTCCTGGGCCGGCGCACCGGTCGCCAGCAACACTAAAAGCGCGGCCACCACCGAGGCCGAATCCAATAACCAACGACGAATGGACATAGACGAAGAACCCAACCCTTTGCTGCTGCTTTCGTGAACCAGCCGTGAGACTTAGATGCGAATTCCCGCCGCCGTGCCAAGCACCGACGCCAGGCAACCAGCAGAGCTGAATGTGAGGAAAATCGGCCGACGTCGCTCAGCGCGAGCGACACCCCAGCGTGGCGAAGTGAAACCATTTCTGAACCGGCACCGGCCCAGTCTCGCGCAGTGACACGCAAGAGCGTAGCTCAGCGCTTCAGCGCTGTACGTCCGGCGCTTCAGATTGCGCGAGAACCATTCGTTGGCGTTGCCGAGACTGCGAGACTGAATGAGTCAAAAGGCAAGCGCCCGAAGGCGCGAAATAACCTAGCCCAGCACGAAGCCGAAGGCGCAGTGCTGGGTTGAAAGGGAAAAAAGACCAGAGTCCCTTGGGACGGCAGCCTGGACGATTGAGGTGGAGCCTGCCTTCACAGCTGCTGAAAAACTCCGTTGAAGGCTGCCTTGTATCAGGGCACGACTTCAAGTCGTGCCGATAAGCGCTTTGTTTTTGATTGCGGCGAGGCGGACGTTAGTCCGACGAGCCGTCCAGTTCAAGTACTCAGGCGGGCAGATCCTTCGGACCGAAAAGCGGCTTCAGCCCTGCTCCTCAAACACAAAAACCCAGCCGCAAGGCCGGGCTTTTCTCAATTTCAACTCTAATTTCAGCATAGCAAATCGCACACCCGAAAACACACTTATCCCCAACTATCTATTTCCTCTAAAATCCTGCGATTACGCCTAACTGTTGCGTTTCGCCCTATTGACATCCAAATTCTGGACAGTAACCAAAGTAATGCCGGATGGTGGCGCTCAGCGCACCTCACCCACCGCTTTCACCCAATCGGGACGGTCACCCGGTTTGTCATCCACCTGCTCGTCGGCGTCGGCGTGTGGATCGTACTCCGCGACCAGCTTCCCTGCTTCTCACGTCATGCAACTCATAATGCACCGCCCAGCCCCTGTGTACCGTTTCCTGTTCAAAGCCAACCTGATTGCCGCCTTTCAGGAAACCCAGCTCCCGATCGGGAGCCGCTGCCGGTCAGACTTATGAACTTGCCTCCCGAGTACAGCATCAGGAACAGCGGAATCGGATACGACGTGCAGCAGTTCGGAAACAGGGCCAGTCCAGCTACGAGTTGTTTGTCCGGAGAAATCGCAGGGCTGTTCAAAACCCGCCTGGTCATCCTCTTTCGGCCGTGGAGCGAGCTCTCGGTCGTCCGTAACGTAGAATGTGCAGTCGACCGGCATCGTCTACACGTACAGATTGGTAGCGACTCGGCCGTTGCTGGACGGCTCTGGCCCGCGAGGACACGGCGGACAGCATCGTCGAAAGCAGCATAGGAGTCCTCATGGTCGCTCATGCTATTGCGGAAAACCGCGCCCGCAGGGCCGCAACCAGCCATCACTGCCGAATTGTCCTCATCGAGTGCATGTATAGGAAGCCAAGACGCAGGCAGTCGGACCGCTCTTGACCTACCCGACGCAAAACCCCGACAATCATCTCCTTGAAACCCAAATCGCTTCGCGCCCAACTCCTCACCCTGCTCCTGCTGTCGCTCACGTTGACAGCAGCCGACAAGACCAGCACCCCCGCCGTCTGCGCCGAATGCATCCAGAAAAATCTCGACTACCTCGCGGGCCCCGAACTCCACGGCCGCGGCAGCGGTACCGAGGACGAGCATCACGCCGCGCAGTACATCGCCGGCCAGCTGAAATCCTACGGCGCCAAACCCGCGGCTGAAAATGGCGAGTACATCCAGACCGCCAGCATCAGCACTCGCCGGGTCACGGGCACGCCTGCGCTCACTTACGAGCAACAGGGCAAGCCGGTCACGCTGATGCAGGGTAAAGAAATGGCGCTCATCTTCGCCTCGCAGCCCGACGTTGCCGCGCCGCTGCAGAAGCTCGACCTCGCCGACATCACCAATACGGTTGCCGCGGTGAAGCCGGGAGCCGTCGTGCTGCTGAAGCTCAAGCCTGACACCTCGACCGGCGAGAACAAGCTCTCGAACATCGTTTCGTCATTCCTGCAAAGCAGAGCAGCGCTGGTAATCGTTCCGCTCCCCAAGGCCGACGACCCAATTTTCAATTCGGCAGTGAAGCGCGGCCCGCGGCCGCAACGTGATGTCGACGACGCGCGCTCCGTCGCCGACATCGTCATGATGCAGCCCGACGCCGCACAGCAGATGTGGGAGGTCGCCGACGGCACGCCGGTCAAGCTGCACGCCGACGTCTCGCCGTGGCAGACGACACACACTTGGAACGTGCTGGCGAAAATCGATGGCAAGAACGCGCAGCAGATCATCCTGCTCAGCGCGCATCTCGACCACCTCGGCGTGCGCGATGGCAAGACGTATCCCGGCGCCGACGACGACGCTTCCGGCACCGTCGCCGTCATGGAACTGGCGCGCGCGCTGGCGAAAGAACCGCAGCCGCACCGCACCGTGGTCTTCGCGCTCTTCGGCAGCGAAGAGGCCGGCCTGATCGGCGCGCGTTACTTTCTGAAAAATCCGACGTTCCCGCTGAAGAACATCGTCGCCAATCTGAACTTCGAGATGATCGGCCGCGCCGACCCCAAGGTGAAACCGAACGAGCTATGGCTGACAGGATGGGAGCGCAGCAACCTCGGACCGGAACTGGCCTCGCACGGCGCGCAACTGGTCGGCGACCCGCATCCCGATCAGAATTTCTTCCAGCGCTCCGACAACTACGCGCTGGCGCGCGACGGCATCATCGCGCAGACCGTCTCCAGCTACGGGCTGCACAAGGATTACCACCAGCCCACCGACACCGTCGACAAGATCGACTGGACGCACCTCGACAGCGCCATAGGCTCAATGATCGCGCCGGTAACGTGGCTGGCCAACAGCGACTTCACTCCGCAATGGAATGCGGGAGGAAGGCCGTAAGGCAGTGGATAGTGGTTAGTGGCTAGTGTCAGTGGCTAGTGGGTAGTGAATAGTGGCCGGAGATTGGCGTCCCCTTCAGGAGTTGTCATCCTGAGCGGAGCGGGGCGCGCAGCGCCGAACGCAGTCGAAGGACCCCTATACCCGGCAAGAACTCTTCATCCGAGGAAGTGGAGCCACGCTCATGAAGTTCGGCGTCGTGCATGAGGCGCCGCAGAAGTCAGCCGCGTCTCTCGATACCGAAAACAATCGACGAGGTGATCGTTGACCATGCCCACAGCCTGCATGTACGCGTACATGATGGTCGAACCAACGAAATTGAATCCGCGGCGTTTCAAATCCTTGCTGAACGCGTCGGACTCGGGTGAAGTGGCAGGAATCACATCCGTGCTCTTCAGACGATTCACCTTCGCCTGTCCGTCGACGAAGCGCCAGCAGTAAGCGTCGAAGCTGCCTAACTCTTCCTGAATGGCTAGAAACGCCCGCGCGCTGCGCACCGCGGCCTCGATCTTCAGCCGGTTTCGAATGATCCCCGCATCCAGCGTGAGCTTCTGAATTTTCTCTGCGCTGTAACGCGCGACTTTCTCCGGATCAAATTCGCTGAACGCCCGGCGGTAGCCTTCCCGCTTTCGCAGAACGATCGACCAGCTCAGTCCAGCCTGCGCCGCCTCGAGAATCAGGAACTCAAAATGCGTCCGGTCGTCGTGCACGGGCACACCCCACTCGCGGTCGTGGTATGCAAGCATCAGCGGATCGTCCAAGCTAACCCAGGCACAGCGTTTCATAGTGTGTAGCTCCAAAGCACTTTAAGTCTTGGCTTCCTCCAGCTCCTGCGACAAGCTCTCCCACTCCGCCATCAACGACTCCAACTCTCCACGGCGCGTCCCCAGCAGCTCCGTCCACCGCTGTGTCTCTTCCGCGCTGACGTACGATTGCAGCCCGTGCTCGCACTCCGCGATCCCGCTTTCCAACGCGGCAATTCCCTGCTCCACCTGCTGATGCCGCTCCTGCATCTGCTTCAGCCTGATCGGATTGATGCGCTTCTTCGAATTGCCCTGCGACTTCGCCTCGTATCCCGGCACATCCGACAATGTGGGAGCCCAGGCCGTCTGGTCGGCTTCGTTCTCTCCCGATTGTTCGCGCTGCTTGCGCCACAGGTAGTCTTCGTAGTTGCCGGGAAACACTTCGATACGACCGTCGCCGATCTCGAACACCCGCGTCGCCAGCTTGTCGATGAAGTAGCGGTCATGCGAGACGAACACCACCGTGCCGTTGTATTTCTCCAGCGACTCCAACAGCACGTCTTTCGCGCGCATGTCGAGGTGATTCGTCGGCTCGTCGAGGAGCAGGAAGTTCGACGGATGCAGCAGCATGCGCGCCAGCGCATAGCGATTGCGCTCGCCGCCCGACAACACGCCGATCGGCTTGAACACGTCGTCATCGGAGAACAGGAAACTGCCCAGGACGCCGCGCAACTCCGTCACCGACTTCTGCGGCGCAACATCCGACAAATCATCCAGCATACGGCTCGCGGGGTCGAGCTCCTTGTACTGGTCCTGCGCGAAATAATCCGGCTCGACATTGTGGCCGAGCGTAAGCGTGCCGTCGGTCAACGGCTCAACGCCAGTGAGCAACTTGATCAGCGTCGACTTGCCCGCGCCGTTGACGCCGACCAGCGCGATGCGATCGCCGCGCTGAATGGTAAAGCTCCCGTTGCTGAAGACGTGCTTCGGCCCGTAGCTCTTGGAGATGTCGGTGGCCTCGACCACCAGCCGGCCGCTGGGCTTCGGCTGCGGAAACGTGAAGTGGATCGTTCGCTCATCCTGCGGCACCTCGATGCGCTCGATCTTCTCCAGCTCCTTGATGCGACTCTGCACCTGCTTGGCCTTTGTCGCCTGGTAGCGGAAGCGGTTGATGAACGCCTCCAGTTGCTCGATGCGCTCGCGCTGGTTCTTGTACGCGGCGACCAGCGAGTCGCGCCGCTCCTGCTTCTGCGCCAGATATTTTTCGTAGTTGCCGCTGTAGAAGTGAACCCGCTTGTTCCAGATCTCGGCAATGCGGTCGACGGTCACGTCGAGGAAATAGCGATCGTGCGAGATGAGGATGTAGGCGAACGGATACGCCAGCAGATATTGCTCGAGCCAGTTACGCGTTTCCAGATCGAGATGGTTGGTGGGCTCGTCGAGCAGCAGCAGGTTCGGCTTCGACAGCAGCAGCTTGCCCAGCGCAATGCGCATCTGCCAGCCGCCGGAAAATTCTTCGGTGTAGCGCGTCCAGTCTTCCTTCTTGAATCCCAGTCCGTCGAGTACCGTCCCGACCTGTGAGTCCAGCGCGTAACCGTCGTTCATGTGGAAATGACCGGAGATGCGCTGGTAGCGCTCGGCCACCTGGGCGTACTCGGCCGATGCCGGATCGAGTTCGCCCATCTTGTGCGCCAGGTCTTGCATCTCCTGCTCGAGCGCACGCAGGCTGGAAAAGACCGACATGCATTCATCGAAGACCGTGCGGCCGGAGAGTTGCAGACCATCCTGTGGCAGGTAGCCGAAGGTCGTGTTGCGGGCCGGCGTGATCGAGCCGTAGTCGAGCGTCTCGATGCCGCCGAGCACTTTCAGCAGCGTGGACTTGCCGGTGCCGTTCGCGCCCACGATGCCAACTTTCTCATTCTGTGTGATGAGCCAGTTGAGATCTTCGAAGAGCAGCTTGGGGCCGAACCGTTTTCCGGCAGAGGTGAGTTGGATCATGCGATGGAGGGCGCACCTTCAGGCGCGCTGTTAGTCGTTATACGAAATTGTCATCCCGAGCGGAGCAGCGTAGCTGCGCAGTCGAGGGACCTGCGGTTTGACGGCAGTGGAACAAATTGTCAATGTGTGACGAACCGCAGGCCCCTCCACTCCGGCGGGCACAAACAGCCCGCCTCCGGTCGGGATGACAATTCAAGACTTAAACTTAGTGAACCGCAACTCGGAGTGACCCGCCTCGGACGTGCGACGTTTCAGCCAACGGCTAAATGCCAACTGCTAAATGCCGCTCTTTTAATTACTCTTCTTCTGCCCCTTCAAAATCCGATCGTCGATCGGCTTTCTTCCCGCGAAGCCTTCTTCCACACCGTGCCAATGGGTGATGCCCTTTTCGCCCAGCTTCCAGCACAGAAGAATAATCTCTTCGCCCACCAGGCAGGGGAAGTCGAGCAGTCCGATGTCGAGGTCTTTCACCTGCACCCCGGTCGCGTCGATTTCGGCGACTGCATCTTTCGCCTTCTGCAACGCCTTGTCGCGCTCGGCCTTGCGGCGCGCCACGGCTACGATGTTGACCATCGTTCCGCCATTGACGAAGATGCGGCTGGCCAGCGCCTGCATTTCGGCGTCGACCTCTTCGATCAGCTTCTTGGATTCGATAGCGGAGCGCAGCAGCGACTCCAGCACGGGCAACAGAGTCTCGGCTTCCGCAACGGTGAAGGTACGCGCCATATCGATCTCCAGCTTGGCCAAAGTTTGCGCCTGCTGGCGCTCAATAACACGACGGCGATGTGCCCGGACATCGGACCAGTACCGGGGCACCCGCCGCAGAAATTTCTCACGAGGACGTTTGCGAATAATCACTGGATCTCTAACATCCTATCAAGTGCCGCGCGCGCCCACATCTTGACATTTTCTTTTACTTTGATTTGATTCACGATATTTCCGTCGACCAGGTTCTCCAGCGCCCAGCACAAGTGCTGCGGCGAGATGCGGAACATGGTGGTACACAGGCAGCCCGAATCGTCCAGCGTGATCACCCGCTTGTCGGGATTCTCCCTCGCCAGCCGGTTCACCAGGTGAATTTCCGTGCCGATGGCGAAGGACGATCCCGCCGGTGCTTCCTTCACCCGTTTGATGATGTAATCGGTCGAGCCGATTCCGTCGGCTTTCTGGCAGACCTCCCAGCGGCACTCCGGATGCACCACAACCTGGATACCGGGATAGCTGGCGCGAACTTTGTCGACGTGCTCGGGCAGGAAGCGCTGATGCACCGAGCAGTGTCCCTTCCACAAAATCGCCTTGGCTTTGCGCAGGCGCTCGGCAGTCAGCCCGCCCTGCAACTGGTAGGGATCCCACACGACCATCTCGTCGAGCGGAATGCCGCGCGCGAATCCGGTGTTGCGGCCCAGGTGCTGGTCGGGAAGGAAGAATAACTTTTCGTTGCGATGGAACGCCCAGTCGAACGCACCCTTGGCGTTGGACGAGGTGCAGACCAGCCCGCCGCGCTCGCCACAAAACGCTTTGATGGCGGCCGTCGAATTCATGTAGGTAATGGGCGTGATGCCATTGCCTTCGTCATCGGTCAGGCCGAGACGAACGAACTGCTCCCAGGCATCTTCCACCTGGCCGATCTCTGCCATGTCGGCCATGGAGCAGCCGGCGTTGAGGTCGGGCAGGATGACGGCCTGTCCGGGCCGCGACAGGATGTCGGCGCTTTCGGCCATGAAATGCACGCCGCAGAAAACGATGTACGAGCCCCTGGCCTCGGCAGCCATCTGCGAAAGGCGATAGGAGTCGCCGCGGTAATCCGCCCAGCGAACGACTTCATCGCGTTGGTAGTGATGTCCAAGGATTACGCACTCATCGCCCAGAATCTCGCGGGCCGCAATAATGCGGTCGTCCATCGAGCGGTCGGGGAGTACAAGGTAGTTTTCAAGCGAGCACGATGTCGCTTCAGTAACCGGTGCTGTCGCCATTCTTCTGTCTCTGCCTTCAGTCCCGGCGACGCGTGACGCCCCGGAACGGGGATGTTGAAAGCTGACTCGCGACTCCAGTAGATCCACTGCCCGGGTAAGGGCCCGACCTACGGGGATGTTGAAGCCGCCAGTTGACGCTTCTTAACTCTCACTTCATTCGATGACCTGGCTAGCGCGTACGTTACAAAAACAAGAACCGCGCCAGATTGCACGCGGCTCAATGCTCACACCGCTATGTGACGGGCATCGAACACGTTAATTGTTACGCGTTGATGAAGAATGCGCAAGTGGGAGTTGCTGAAAGAACTACTAGCAACTAGCTTCGAGCGACGAGCAACTAGCTTCGAGCTTCGAGCCGACTCCCTTACGAATTGTCGTCCAGAGCGAAGCCGAGGGATCTGCGTTTCGCCGGCAGTGGCAGGATCTTTCCGCCCGCAAACAAACCGCAGATTCTTCGACTACGTTCGAGCGCTGTTCGCTCTCCCTGCGCTCAGAATGACAATTCTGAACAGCGAAAATGACTTTCGTGAAAAACAGTAATGACGATTCCAAGAAAACGATAATGCCAATCTCGAAAACACCAATGCCAATCTTGGAAATCAATCGCGGATCTGAACCCGCGTCTACGGGGTGACATCCTTGATCAGCTCCGGCCCCTTCATCGGTATGGTGACGACGTCTTTGCCGCCGAGGTTCATCCTGGTCAGGTCGATCATGCGAATCTGGCTGCTGTCGTACGTGCGGAAGTAGAACTTCATGGCCTTCAGGTCGCAGGCGCTGGTCCACAGCGTGTAATCGGCTTCGATGTTGCCCTGCGCGTCCTTCTGCCCGTCGCGCGTCGAGCCTTTGGGAATGTCAAAGTCATTCAGGATGTGGAAGAGCTCGAGCACCGCATCGTCCCCGGTCTTCGACGGCAGCACCGAGACGCTGAAAGCGACGGCGCGGACGAAGCGCGAGGGCGGCGTGAAGTCGCCAGGCAGACCAAGCATGCCGGTGCCCTGCCCGGTCGGCTGCAACGTGACGCCGGAGCCGAGGTTCACCGGCGGCACATTGTTCAACGAGAAATTCACGTAGTTGCGCAGGTTGGTCATGTGCCAGTCGAAGGCCGGCGAGTTGGTGATGACGCCCAGCGGATTGTCGAACACATGAAGCTTGCCCTCGATGTATTCGATGACGACGCTCTTGCCGGTGGCGTCATACACAACGTAGTGCACCGGCGGAACGAAGCCCCAGGCCTGAAACACAACGCTGGGCACAACAACATTGTCGATGCCCTGGCGGACTTCTTCGATGGTCGCGAAGTTTTCCAGCAGGTAAGAGCCGACCTGCCACGGGGCGATCGTTTTAGCCGCATCGGCAGCGGTGTAGGGCATGAAGCCGGCAGTGGTCGGGAAATAGAACGTCCCGACTGCGAGACCCTTCTCATTGAGCCCGTCAAAGAGGTAGGGCAGACCTTCGCCGTTGGCCCCGAGGGTCGCGTATTTCGTTTTCCAGCTCAGGCCGGGCTTTCCGTCGGGCGTGACCCCGACGCGCGCGAATCCTCGCGGAATCATGATGACGTCGGAATGAATGTCGCTGCCGAATTCCAAGGTGCGGCCGCGAACCACGCTGCCATCCTGCGCGGTGAGGCGAATACCCGTGCAGGCAAAAAGAGGTTGAGAGGTGAGAGCCAGCAAAAGTATTCCGGCCAGAGCGAGACGAAGAAAATTGTGGCGCAATTTCACGTCAGATCCTTTCCGTGCATGTTGTGGTCTTTCAATTCGCGAAGGCGGGCATGCTTCGCGCAAACGGAGGGTCTTTCTGGGCGGTTCTAGTGACTAGTGTACGGGCGGGGCGGGCTTGGACGAAGCAAAATCAGCGTGAGGAAAGGCAGCGATTCCCGCGCTGGGACTGCTTTTCCGAGGTTACGACTTCAACCGAGTGGCGTGACAGGCCGAGCCTACTACGGCCGCTCAAGCAACTGCAGCGGAGCGAAGAAGCAGGCGCTTGACGCTGCGCAGTCTGGATGACACTTCGTGGCACTAGGATCCTGGCTCACAGCCGCAGAGCCTTCATCGCTCGCGGCTGCTTTACCCGCCGATGTGCACCATGGTCCGGGAGGCCGGCACGAATCCCGGCTCGCCGATGTGGTGGCGGGCTTCCTTGTGGTCGACGACTTCGCGGATGAACTCGGCCATGTCTTCGTCGCTGGCGCCCCGCTGCATGAGCGTCGCCAGATCGTGCTCGCGAACCGAGAAGAGGCAGGTACGGATCTTACCGTCGGAGGTAACGCGGACCCGGCTGCAGTGTCCGCAAAAGGGATGCGAAACAGGAGCGATGATGCCGATCTCGCCGACACCATCTTCGAAGGTGTAGCGGCGAGCGGTCTCGCTTCCCTGCTGGCCCAGATCGTGGAGCGGCATGAACTCGGCCATGCGCGTGAGAATCTCGTCGAGGGTGACCACTATTTCCGGCGTCCACACGCGATCTTCCTCCAGCGGCATGAACTCGATAAAGCGAACGCTGACGCCCTCGTCGCGCGAGAAGCGGCCGAAGGCGGTGATCTGGTCGTCGTTGAAGCCGCGCAGCAACACGCAATTGATCTTCACCGGATTGAGTCCGGCGCGTTGCGCGGCACGCACCCCGGCGAGCACGCGCTCGTAACCATTGGGCACGCGCGTAATGCGGGCGAAGTGCCCAGGCTCGACGGCGTCCATGGAAACCGTGACGCGAGAGAGGCCGGCATCGGCCAGCGGCTGCGCCAGCTCGGCCAGCAGATGTCCGTTGGTGGTGATAGCGATGTCGAGCGGTTCACCTTCGAGAGTGCGCATCGCCGAAAGCTCGCGCACCATGTCGACCAGGCCCCGGCGCAGCAGAGGCTCACCGCCGGTCAGGCGGACCTTCGTAATACCCAAGCCGACGAAGACTCGCGCCATGCGCAGGTAGTCAGCGATCGGCATCTCCGGAAACTGCGGTCCGTCGCTGCCCGAGCGGCAATAGACGCATTTGTAATTGCAGCGGTCCGTGATGGAGATCCGCAGATCGCTGATGCGTCGTCCGTGCTGGTCGTGGAGAAACACGCTTTTAGCTCTCAGCCTTTAGCTCTTAGCTTGGCTCTTGGTGCCCCAGGTTTGCGTCCTGCCTTTGGACGCTAACCTGGGCCCAGTTAGCCCAAAAGATGGGCGAACGTGGGGCACAAGCCGATTTCAATTTTGTTGGTGCAGGAAAGAGGCAGGCGCAGACGTGCGGGCACGCGGCGGGCTGTTCCCTTTCCAAGCACGGGAGGCATGAACGTTTCCACTCACACCCTCGGTCCGGTAAACCCGCTTTTCGCTAATCGCTCTTCGCTTTTCGCCAGAACTTTTCATCAGCCATTCTGGCGAAGGACGAAAAGCGAATGGCAAGCCGCGCATTCGCAGGACACCGCCGCCGCAGCCATCGGTATTCCGTACAGGCTGCGGAGGTCGGAAACATGAATTGCGATTATATGATGCAGCCCCGGGAAAAAAGCAGCAATGTTTAAGCAGCTCGCAACCGGCAGCTAGCGACTGGCAACACATCCTTCCGTGTTCTCCGCTGATCTCGGCATGGTTTCGTAGTAATCGAGGCCCTTACCGTCGTTGCCGACGAACTGCACGTAGCGGATCAACTGAAAACTGGCAAACTTGGGGCAGTCGAAATCGCTTTGGTAGGGCGGATAATCGGTCCCGACAAACCACCAGCCGCGCTGCAGTATGGCCGCGGGCACGCGGTCGAAGTGCCAGACGTATCCGGCGCAACCGATGGTCACGTCGAGCGCGGGCTTTGCATTCTTCGGCACGCCCGGTGGAAGATCGACTTCCGAAGCAAAGCTGCCGTTGATCAGGAACTGATCTCCCTGCTTCACCTTCAGCGAGAGTTGATCGCAGGTGATCGCCTTCTTGTCGACGGCGAAGCGAACTTCGATGCGGTTCGGCGGCGCGGCCGTGAGCTTCCCCAGGTCGGATTTGGTCTGGGCGGCACAAGGCAATGCGAGAAGCAATATCCAGCAGAGGGTGCGGACGGGGTTCATGGACAGGATTGTAGGCCGGACTGAGTGCAATCGGCAGTGACGTGCTGCCGTCCCGACGGAACTCCAGTCTCTTATCACCGATACCCCGCGCAGAGTTGCGCGCCGACGGCCCACCCTCTCGCCAAAACCGGGCGAGAAGGATGGGGCACCCACTCGTAGTTAGTTGCTAGTAGCTAGTTTGCTGAGAGGGCTTTCAGCCCTCCCTCACATCCCTTCGTAGTTCGGACCGCCGCCGCCCTCGGGTGGGACCCAGGTGATGATCTCGTAGGGGTCCATGATGTCGCAGGTTTTGCAATGCACGCAGTTGGACGGGTTCAGGTGGATCTCCAGCCCGCTGGGTGTGTCCTGCGCCTCGACCATCTCGTAGACATTCGCCGGGCAGAAGTTTTTGCAGGGGTTGCCGTACTCCTTCACGCAACGCTCATTGCAAATCGTGGTGTCGTGAATGACAAGATGCGCCGGCTGATCTTCCTCGTGCTTGGTGCCCGAGTGATACAGATCGGTAAGCTTGTCGAACGTAATCTTGCCGTCGCCCTTGGCCGCGCCGATGATGTGCGACTCGGCACCACCGTCGTTGGGAAGCTGCCGCAGCTTCTCCATGTGGCGATGTCCGGCTTCGTTCGTGTAGCGTGCCTTCAGACCGCGTCCGCCGGTGAACTGCTGAATGCCCGCGTGCAACATGCCCGACAGGAAGCCCGACTCGAAACCCTGATGGAAGTTGCGCACCGGCCACAGCTCTTTCTTGATCCAGCTATTTTCAACGCGCGACTGGAACGTCTCCAGCGTCGACAGCGAGAAGTCGCCCTTGGCCATGGCGTCGAACGCCGTCTCGGCGGCAAGCATGCCGCTCTTGATCGCCAGGTGAATACCCTTCAGCCGCTGCGAATTGAGGAAGCCCGCCGAGTCGCCGAGGATCATCCAGCCATCGCCCGCCAGCGGGGGAATGCACCACCATCCGCCGTAGGGCAACGACTTCGCGCCATAGCGCACCATCTTGCCGCCTTCGAGCAGCTTGGCGATGAACGGGTGCTTCTTGAACTCCTGCAACACATGCTGCGGATCGATACGCGGATCGGCGTAGTCGAGCCCGGTGACAAAGCCGAGCGAGACAACGTTGTCCTTCGAGCCGTAAATCCAGGCGCCGCCGTACTCATTGAAGGTCAGCGGATAGCCCATGGTGTAGATGACTTCGCCGGGAGCGATGCGTCCCGCGGGCAGCTCCCACAGCTCTTTCACGCCGACGCCATACGTCTGCGGATTGCGCTCGCGATCGAGCTGGAAGCGCCCGATGAGCTGCTTGGTCAGCGAGCCGCGCGTACCTTCGGCGAGGATCACGACCTTCGACTTCAGGTCGTAGCCGGGCTCGAAGTTCGACTTCTGCTCGCCGCTCTTGTCCACACCCTTGTCGTCGGTGCGTACACCGGAGACGCGTCCGGACTCGAACAGCAGCTCCGATCCGGCAAAGCCAGTGAAGACGGTTACGCCCGCTTCTTCGACTTTGCTGCCCAGCCACTTCACGAACTTGTTAATCGAGATGACGTAGTTGCCGTGATCGCGCATCGGCGGCGGCGTGACCGGAAACTTGAACTTGCCCGTCTTCGTCAGGTAGTAGACGGCTTCCTTGGTGACCGCGGCGTCGAGCGGAGCTTCCTTCTCGAAGTCGGGCAGCAACTCGCGCATGGAGCGAGGATCGAGCAGCGCGCCCGAGAGGCAATGCGCGCCCACATCGCGCGCCTTTTCCAGCAGGTAAATGTTTTCCTTGCTGAGCTGATTGTCGGGATGTTTGGCGTTGTGCTCGTCGATCAACTGCGAGAGCTTTAACGCGCAGGCCATTCCGGCCGGGCCTCCGCCGACAATGACTACGTCGGCTTCCATAACGGGTCGTTCTACATCGGGGAGCGGCTTACGAAAAACTATCATCAGAATAATTCCAGGGGGAAAACCTAAATAAATGTCGGACGGCATCGCCGTTCCGGTACAACTATCCTACATTGTCAGAGTTCTGGGTGCAGCACACGTGTGAGATACGCAGGCAGACCATCGGCGGTTCCTGCGACCACACGATTTTGTAACCCTGAGCTCTGCGCGAAGTGTGAAAGCCCCCAGAAGAGCCGCGAGTGTTGAGAAAATCAGGTCCGTCAAGACAAAAGAACATTACAAATGCAAACTGCGCGGCATCCCGCTAAGCGCCCTTAGCTTTCTTCACTTCTTCTACCAGCGGTGGCACAATCTCAAAAAGATTACCCACCACGGCAATATCTGCAATCTCAAAAATCGGAGCTTCGGAATCCTTGTTGACGGCGATGATGGTACGCGCACCTTTCATCCCGACCACGTGCTGAATCGCGCCACTGATGCCGAGCGCCAAATAAAGTTTTGGGGCCACCGTCTGTCCGGAAGAGCCTACCTGACGATCCATCGGCAGCCAACCGGAATCGCAGATGGGACGCGACGCGGCGATCTCGCCGCCCAGCGCATCAGCCAACTGCTTCGCCAGCTCAATATTCTTCTGCTCCTTGATGCCGCGGCCAACCGCCACGATGATCTCCGCTTGCGTCAGATCGACGGCCTGCTTGGCTTCCTTAAACGGAGCGTCGGGCTTGTTGCGCACCACGCCGTCGGCGTACATCGACATTCACGGTCTCGACCGGAGCGGCGGCGTCGCCCTGCTGCACCTGATCGCCGCGGAAGGCGCCGTTCTGGAAAGTAGCGAAGTACGGGCCATCGCCGACGAACGAAACGTCAGCCGCGAATTTGCCCTGGAACATCTGGCGAGTGAAGAGCAGCTTGCCGCCTTCGTACTTGTAGCCAATGGCGTCGCTGATCAGCGCGCGGTTGAGCGCAGTCGCGAGTTTGGGCGCGAAGTCGCGCACCTGGTAGGTGTGTGGCATCAGGACCAGCCTGGGCTGCTTCTGCTCAATGAACGGCTTCAGCGCGGCGACGAAACCGTCGGGCGTGTAAGGCTCGACCTTCGACGATTCGAGGTCATAAACCTTGGCGACTTTGGTCTTCGCGATTTCGTTAGCGATATCGCCGACGCCGCTGCCGACCACCGCAGCTTCCAGTGACCACCCGGCTTCGGCGGCCAGCGCCTGCGCGCCGGTCAACGTTTCGTAGGAAACCCGGTTTAACTTCCCTTCCCGTTGTTCGACAATTACCAGGATCGTGTCTGACATGAGTTCCTTTGGCGAATAGCAATTAGCAGTTAGCAATTAGCTGAGGCCTGTTGCGACACATTTTGGCGCTTATACAAATGGTCGCCGCCCCGCTTTTGCCAAGTGCTAAATGCCAAGTGCTAACTGCTACTTGCTACTCGCTTCTTCTTCGTATCCACGTGCCCGCTGCGGCGAGCATCAAGCCTGCGATCCGCCAGACATCCCGCGATGACCGCGAATCGCGTTTCACCCAGCTTCAATCCTGCAGGATGAAAGAAAAACACCAGCGATGCAAACAGCACCAGGACCCAGCCAATGGCCAACATGGCCGAGCCGTTTTCCCGCTTATCTTCCCTGCTGTCGTCCGACGATGACATAGCCGCCTCCTGCTTACCGCGACGCGCCACCCTCGCTCTACCAATCTCTTCTAGGCGACCCGGTTCTCTTCCGCATCGGCCTTGGCTTGCTGCCGCAAGGTGTGCGCCAGGTCTCGCTGCCCCAGCCTTGTCGCGCCGATCGCCCGGCGATACCGCGTGCCCATGATTACCAGCGTCAAACCAATTACGCCCTCAATGGCCAGCCAGATAGGCCAGAACATGGAGCCATTGCGCAGGCTCTGGAAGAAGTAGATTCCCAGCACTCCGTCCATCCAGAGCAGAATCCATCCGATGGTCAGCATGATGGAGCCGAGCTGACGATTCTCCACCGTGTTGTCGATGGCAACTTGATCGCGATCAAATCCTGGCATATCGAGCAGAGCCTCCTTGCATTAGGTTTCTTACCCGTTTGATGCCGAATGAATACCAGGCAATTAGCAGTTAGCATTTAGCCAAAACGTGTTTTCGACGCCTGATCCAATCGCGTGTGTTCGATTTTCAAAGAGCTGCCGCTTCCCCGAGGAGAGCGGTGCCGCCGGCTGAAGCCGGCTCTATTTCTATTTGCACCAGCTACCCAGCGCTTCCGCGCTGGGCTAATCACTTTTCGACCCGCCTGCGGCGGGGCTCAGCTATTTCTCACCGAGAGCATCATTTCGTCATTTGCTACCGCCGCTCTACCGGCCAAACTCACGTTGTACGAGGTCGCGCTGGGGTGAATGCTGATTGCTGAATCCTGAGTACTAAATCCTGAGTACTGGATGCAGCTTTAAAGCACTCTCACCTCGTTGCGCAACTTCTCCACCAGCTTCTTCGCCACTTCCGCCGGAGGCCCTTCGAGGACTTCCGTCTTCTTCGTCTTCTGCGGAATATAGAGCTTCTCTACCTTCTGCAAATTGTCGCCAAGCGCCGACTTTACTTCGTCAAACGACACTTTCTTCAGCGGCTTGTTCTTGGCCTGCTTGATGCCGATCAGGGTGGCATAGCGCAGCTTGTTGATGCCCGACTGGATGGTGAGCACCGCCGGCAGCGGCATTTCGACAAACTGGAAGAAGCCGGCTTCGAGCTCGCGCTTCACCTTGATCCCGCTATCGCTCTTTTCGATCTGCATGATGATGGTGGCGTGCGGCCAGCCGAGCAGTTCGGCCAGGATGACGCCCGTCTGGGCGAAGCCGAAGTCATCCGACTGCAAACCGGTAAAGATAAGGTCGAAGTTTTCCTCTTTGACGACAGCAGCAAAGGCTTTAGCGGTATTGAAGGCATCAAGGGTGACGAAGCTATCGCCCTCGAGATGGATGGCGCGATCGGCTCCCTTGGCCAGCGCCTCGCGCAAAACCTGCTGCGCCCGGGCCGGGCCGCTGGTGATGACCACCACTTCGCCACCATGCTTCTCTTTCTGGCGCAACGCCTCTTCCAAGGCATAGGCGTCGGGCTCGTTTACTTCATACGAAACATCGTCGCGAATCCACGTCCCGCTCTCGTTCAGCTTGAGAGGGGCATCTTTCTGCGGGACCTGCTTCATGCAGACCAGGATCTTCACGGAATTCCTCGTTCAATCTTCTAGCGTGGCTGGGATTGTAGTACGAAACGAGCAAGTATAAATGAATGGCGGTTCAGTTGGAAAACGCAGAAGTGGAACACGTTCAGATTCGGGAACACTGAAATTGACCATGAGCAACTTCAGCTTGCGCTAGCCGCGAGTCTTGCGGTGCAGCTTGCGGCGATGCTTGGCTCGCTTTTGTTTCACGCGATCGTGATCACGAGTCGAGCGATCGCCGGCGGCGGCGCTCTTCTTACTGGCGCGCTTGGGCGGAGCGCCGGCAGGCGATTTCGACTCCGTTGCAGGAGCGGGAGAGTCGTCGCCGACAATTCCATTCACCGTGGATGCCACCGTGCCAAGCGCCGTTCCCACCGTGCGCGCGACTTTGTTCAAAGCATTTTCCTGATCAGGTTTCTCGTCAGCCATCGTGTGCCTCGCTATGAGTGCGGACTTCGATCCGCAGGTTTGTTGGAAGCGAAACGGGCGCAGATGGCTGCCCCAACGAGCTCCCAGGTTAACGTCCAGCAGAAGAATGTGAACCTCGGCCACCACAGCGACGTGATCACGGTTGTTCCATCCACAGCTGTGTCATCCTGCGGTGTTCGAATGAGCGGGATCTCCGTTAGTTATCGCGCCACAGAATCGCCGAGATCGTTCCCTCGTCCTGGAAGATCTGCATAACCTGCTCGATCTGGGTGACAGGAACGTTGTTGACCACCAGTTGATAGATGAGCCGCTCGCCGCTCCGGGCGTCGATGTAGCCGCCGAAGGCTTGACCCTTGATCATGATTCCGCTTGCGGAGCCCGCCGCAAAGGTTCCAGTCTTGGCGTGCACCTTCGCTTCCGCTCCGGCCAGTGCCGGATCCTTCTCGAAATCCTTCACGAAGCCCAGTGAGCCATCGACACCGAGGCTGGGCAGCGCATCCAGGAAGGTCTCAAAATACTTCTGACGGCTGATTGCGGCGAGCATGCGCGTGACCGCGAAGCTGGTCGCCGTCGTGACGCCGCCGCCGCTTCCGTCAACGAAGTTGAATTGATCCGCAGGTATCGCGTAGTTCGAAACCAGGTTCTGCTTCTCGACCGCCAGCGCGTCCTTCATGTTGTCGACGCCCTGCGTAAGGCCGAACAGCACCAGGCTGGTGTCGGCGCCAATGTTGTAACTCACCTTCAGGATGAATCTCGCGTCCTGCGAATACGGCATGCCCTTCAGCTTTGCGACCTCGGTGTCCGCGGCATAAGAATCGCGGGCCGGCAGCGATTGCGCAGCGTTCGCTCTCACTGCCGGCGCGCTTACGGTAACACCGGCCGCTTGCAGCTTTTCGATGAAGACGGTCCGCGCGTAATTGGTGGGGTTCACGATGCGGAATGTCTGCACCAGCGGAAGCTGGTTGGTCAGCGGCGGTTTGTAATCTGCGGGAAGGCTGCCGGTCACGCTGGCTGTGCAGTTCGGCGTGCCGATGCACTTGGGAAACTCCGGATCGAGCTTGAGGGTGTCCGGCGAAGCGGCAGCGGCAGTCATAAGCTTACTGTCGACTGCGAGCGCCGCCGATTCCGGACGCCACTTCACCGACGCCGCGCTTCCGGCAGTCGCGCCCGGATTGATGGTGAGATCGACGACGTCGTCATTGACGAAGATGGGCGTGACGTTGAATTCTCCGTGGAAGTCGAAGGCCTGGAAAAGACGGTCGTCGATGACCACATCGCCATCGATCTTCTTGATCCCGGCTGCGGCGACCTGCTTGGCGAGCTCCGCGTAGCCGGCCAGCGGATCGGGAGCCGTGAGCACGGCATTGCCGAGTGAGTCGGCTTCGTTGTGATCGAAGCCACTGAGCGCGATGGTGCCGTCGGGATTGGTGCGTCCACCCACGGTGAGATCGCCCGAAGCGACCACGACAAGATTGCCGTGAAGCACGCCGGCCCTGTCGACGGTGCCGACGCGATAGACCGGCGTGTCGTAAGTGTGATCGGGGCCGATGGCGTTGAGCAGTTGCCCGACGGTAAACACCTTGCGCACCGAGCCGATAAACAATTGCTGCTGCGAGTTGTAATCGACGAGCACCTTGCCATCGGAGGTGAGCACGCGCAAGGCCCAGGTCGAGCCCTTGTACATCGGCTTGTTGAAGATGGCACGGATGTCGCGGGGAACGGGCGAGTTTAGAAGCGGATTGCTGTTTTGCGCGACGACGCCAACCGCACCAATGGTCAAAGAAAAAATGGCAACGAAGAACGAGGACCGCAGTTGTCTCATGTGTACCCCATGGTAAGAGTCGGGGCATGGTACCACGAGGAGAGTTGCAGGATCGACCTCTGGTGCTCTGCCCCACATTCGGCTGGTGCCCCACATTCGGCTGGTGCCCCAGTTCGGCTGGTGCCCCACGTTCGGCCTTCCTTTGGCCTAACGTGGGTGCTCAGACGAAGTGAGGACGCGCCTTCTCCTCACTGATTGTCATCCTGAACGAAGCGAGGACGCGCAGCGTACGAGCGAAGTCGAAGGACCCCTATAGTGGCAACGATCCTACCTCTATAGGGTGCTTCGACTCCGCGTCCGCCGTCCCGCAAAAACGGCGGGATGAAAAAGCACGCGGAGACTGCGCTCGGGAGGACAACATCAATTGTTGTTCGTGATTTACCGTTGCTCGCGCTCCAGCAGCTTCTTCTTCCTCTCGACGCCCCAGCGGTATCCGGAAATGTCTCCGTCGCTGCGGATGACACGGTGACACGGCACCGCAATCGCAAGCGGATTCGCCGCGCAGGCTCGGGCCACGGCGCGAACGGCCGTTGGCTCGCCGATTTCGTGTGCGACTTCGGTATAGCTGCGCGTTTCGCCGCGAGGGATGCGGCGCAGCGAGTCCCAGACCTTCTGCTGAAATGCCGTCGCGCGAATATCGAGCGGCAGGTCGATGGACGAGTTGTCACCGCGAATCGAGGCGACCAGCGGTTCGATGAATTCCTTCATCGCCGCGTCTTCACGATGCAGCTTCGCGGAGTGAAATTCGTTCCGAAGGTCGTGCTCCAGTTCGGTCACGGTCTCGCCGAAGCGGACGGCGCACAATCCGCGATCGGTCGCCGCAACCAGCATGCGTCCCAGCGGCGTTGGCGCGACGGCATAGCGAATCGTCGCGCCTGGGCCGCCTCGACGATATTCACCGGGCGTCATGCCGAGCTGCTGTGCCGACTTTTCATAGAGCCGACTGGGCGAACCAAAACCCGCATCGTACAACGCGGTGGTAACGTCGTCGCCTTTGCGCAGGCCGCTCTTCACATGCTGCATGCGCCGCGCCGACTGATACTCGCGCGGGCTGAGCCCGGTGGCCCGCTTGAACAGCCGCTGCAGATGGAACGAGCTCAGTCCGACGCGCTTGCTGAGATCGGCCAGGGTCATGATGCCTTCCGCGTTGTCGAGCAGTTGCCGCGCCTTGGTCACATACTGCGCCTGGGCCGAGATTTCGGTTGGCTTGCAGCGCAAACATGCACGATATCCAGCACTCTCGGCATCGTTAGGATTGGCGAAGAACTCGACCGAATCGCGCCGCGGCCGGCGGCTGGGACACGACGGCCGGCAATAGATTCCGGTGGTACGCACGGCGAACACGAACTGCCCGTCCTGACGGGCGTCGCGCGTCATAACCTGCTGCCATTTGTTCTGAAGTTCGGTTTCCATGCTCATACACTACGTCCGTCGTTCAGAAGCAGCTATCCGCAGATTGCGGGCAAAGGAAGACAGTTGTCAGTCAGTGGCCAGTTCTCGGCTGTCAGTTCTCGGCTCTCGGCTTTTCAGCAACTCTCACTCCGGGTGTCATCCTGAGCGTAGCGTCCGCCTGATTTTTCGCTCCGCTGCAGTTGCAGAGCGGCGGACGCGGAGTCGAAGGACCCCTATATCGGCTGCCAGCTTTCGGATGACGGCGCTTGGGTAGAGCTGGCCTTCAGGCCAGCGTCCACGCTGCTCATCTTTCAACCAGAGTCGGCTTAGCCAACGCAGAGCCTCGATCACAACATAATTTTATCCTCTCGCGCAATCCACGACTTCGCGCTGCGCAGCCTCGCTTTGCAGGCCGCTGAAGAAGTCGCGGATGTCTCCCGCCAGCGTCTCCGGCTCTTCCATGGCGGCGAAGTGGCCGCCCCTGGGAAAGTCGCTCCAGTGCTGCACGTTGTAGCCACGCTCGATCCAGCTGCGCGGGGGAAAGGGCGCTTCCTTCGCGAAGTGTGCGATGCCGCATGGCGGCGCGATGCGCTCTCCCGGCTCAAGTTGCAGCGGGATGGATTCGAAGTACAAGCGGCACGAGGAGTGAATCGTCTCGGTCATCCAGTAGAGGGTGACGTTGGCCAGCAGCTCGTCCCAGGTGAAACGCTTTTGGAGGTCGCCACCGCAATCGGCCCAGTCGCGAAATTTCTCCAGGATCCACGCGGCCAGCGCCGCCGGCGAATCGTTCAATCCGTAAGCGACGGTTTGCGGCGTGCGAATCTGAATGTGATCGTACGCACCCCACTCTTCTCCCCAACGCGCGCAGTCATCGAGGAACTGCTGCTCTTCGGGCGTCGGCGTCTCTCCCTCGGCGAGAGCGGGCCGGTAGTAGCCGGGAATGTAGTTGAGATGAATGCCGATGATCCGTTCGGCATGACGGCGCGCCAGCCAACTGCTGACACTGGCTCCGAAGTCGCCGCCGTGACAGGCGAAACGCGAGTAGCCGAGCTCGCTCATCAGTCCGGCAAACAGGTCGGCCATGCGCGCGGTGTTCATGCCCGGCTTCGTCGGGCGGCTGGAGAAGCCAAAGCCCGGCAGCGATCCGATGATGACATCGAACGAGCCTTGATTCGTTTGCTGAGTCAGAAGCCGGCCCAGCTTCAGCATCTCGAGGAACGATCCCGGCCAGCCGTGCAGCAGCAGGATCGGCATCGGCGAATCCCCTTGCCCGCGCATTCGCACGAAGTGGATGGCGTCGTCACCGGTGGTGTACTGGAAGTGTTCGAGCTGCCGCAGATGCCCGACCTGCGCCTTCCAGTCAAACTGGTCGCGCCAGTAGTTGCAGATGCGTTGCAGGTAAGCGAGGTCGAAGCCGTAGGTCCAGCCGGAGCCGGAGATGGTGTCAGGCCAGCGCGTGTGCGCCAGGCGCTCTCGAAGATCGCGGAGTGCGTCTTCGGAGTATGGAACTTCAAACTTTCTGATCGCCACGGAAACTCCTTTTGTAACTTGTTACACGCACTTTAGCGGTTACGATAACCAAAGCGTCGTAACCTGTCAACCGATGTATACTGGTTTCTCTCAGTATCTTTGGGGCTCATTCCGGGCGTAGCGGAGACGCGAGGCGACGTAGCGCCTCCGGTCGGGACGACAATTCCAATGAACGAAAGGCGAAGCTCTTTTGAACTACGAATTTTTGGGCGGCAATCTGGCGCTGGACTTCACTAATACCGTTCACGACCACGGCGCCGACGATCCCGGCGACGACCTGACGAGGTCCGTGGAGTTGGATGGAGTGGGCTGTGCAGGCGAAGCTGTTGAGCGCGGCGAAACGCGAGAGCTGCGGCGGTCGCCTGACGAGGCGCATTTCCGGCGCGCCCTGAAGCTTCGGGAGTTGCTGTATGCGATCTTCAGCGTTGCGGCCGATGGCAAGAAGCCTGACGCGGCTTCCCTTCGGGAGTTTCAGGCGCTGTATCGCGAGACGCTGCGGCAGATGGAGCTTCGCCCTGCGGGTTCGCACTATCAGCTTGCATGGCCTGCGACAATAAATTCGCTCGACCGTGTGCTGTACGAGATAGTTCGGTCCGCCGGCGAGTTGCTCACCTCCGACGCGCTACGGCGGGTGCGTCAGTGTTCCGGCGAATTGTGTTCGTGGCTGTTCGTCGATACCAGCCGCAACGGCATGCGTCGGTGGTGCGACATGAAGGCCTGCGGCAATCGCGACAAGGTGAGGCGCTTCCGGAAGCGGGCAATGGTCAGTGGCTAGTTGTCAGAGATCAGGACCTAAAGCTCGCGAGGAGTACTGCCTGGAATAGGGGTCCTTCGACTGCGCCTCCGCGCGACCCAAAAGATGGGTCGCAAGAAGAGCGGAGGCTCCGCTCAGGATGACACATTGTGGGAGGTCGACGCTCACGGCTTAAAGCTCACGGCCCAAAGCTCACAACTCACAGGTCAAAGCCCACAGCCCATGGCTCACAGCTCACGGCTCAAAGCGCACGGCTCACAGCACATCGCCCAACTGGCCACCGGACACTGGCCACTGGCCTCTACCGCCAGCGCTTAATCTCCGGCCAGATGTCTTGCAGCTTCCAGTGCAGGCCCTGCGCCCAGTAGATGTCTGTCTCTTCCAGCGCCAGCGGATATTCGAAGTGTCCGACCTTCTCGACATGGTCGAAATACTGCGGCAGATGTTCGGCGCGGCCTTCGCCGATCAGCAGCATGCTTTCGCCGGTGTAGCCGCGCGGCCCCCACAACCAGTAATTCTGATGGCCTGAGATGGCTTGCGGCAGACCGTACTTCGGACCGAAGAGATCGACGGCGCCCGCCTCGCCGAAGTTGTCGACGCGGATCGCGGTTTTGGCCTGCACGTCGGGCGGCAGGCTGTGATAGGCGCGCGCGATCTCCTGCACCAGTTGCTCCCAACCCAGCTCGTCCGAGTAGTACTGCGGCAGCGGTGAGGCCGTGTGACCGTGCTCGCTGACCGGCGGCGAGAAGTGAATGGCATCCTGGAATCGCAGGTAAGTCATCGATGGGCAGCACGGGCGCGATGATCGGCAGGAACGGCAGACACAGCGCGAGAAACACGACGACGAATGCAGGCTTCAGCCACTTGCGGCGGGTGCGCTTCGATCCACTGCTCGACGGCGACTCCGCCGGCGGCAAAGAGAATCGGATAGGCAGGCGCGGCGTAGTAATCTTTGCCGGCAAGCGCCATCCACACACCAACTTCGACGACATAGGCCCATCCCAGCACGCGATAGCGGCGGCCTTCGCGTCCAAAGAAGAGCCACGCCAGTCCGCCGAGCCACAGCGGCAGGGCGAACGGGTTGACCATCAGCGTCTGCTCGAGCATGAAGGCTACAGGGCCCGCGCACCACGTCGCGTCCGTCGGCTTTGATGTTGTGCATCAGTTGCACAAAGGGCCAGTGGTAGATGAATGTTCCAGAGCAGGTTGGGCAGGAAGATCAGGAACGCCAGCACGCCTGCCAGCCAAATCCATTTGTGCGCCAGGGCGCTTGCGCTCGGGCGTGAGCACCACGCCAACCATGATGCCGAGTCCATAAACCGCCATCGAGTATTTCGTCTCGAGACCGATGCCGGCGAGCAGGCCGAACCACAGCCACAGCTTCTGGTTGCCGGTCTGAATGATGCGGATGACGACCGAGGCGCAGCCCATCCAGATGAGCGGCTCGAAAACGTTCATGGTCAGCAGGTGGCCGTTGATGACGAACACCGCCGAGAGCGCTATCGACCAGCGCATGACAGCGCCATGGCGTAGCGGCGGCCGCCGAGTTGATGCGCGATGTATCCGGTTAGCGCGACCGTCGCCGGCGCCGGCCAGCGCGGGCAGCAGCCGGATCGCCGAGCAGCGATGTGCCGAAGACGTGGCGGGTGAACCAGGCGATGCAGCGGCGATCACGGGCGGCTGATCGACGTAGCCCCAGTCGAGATGCTGGGCGCAATCGAGGTAGTACATCTCGTCGCGGAAGACGCCGTAGCGGTTGGCGGTCAGCAGATGCAGGAGCAGGCGCAGTCCGGCGATGAGCGCGACGATGGCAAAGCCGGTGGCGTACCACGGCGTGTGCTCTTGCGAGTGTTGGTGGTTGAGACCATTGCTGTGATTCGACTCAGGATAGTACGGAATGGAACAGAAGGGAGTTTCCCAAAATTTGCCATGCGCAGCGAGGAATCTGTTGTCATCGAGAAAAAGCAGATCCCTCCTCGGGCTGAAGCCCTCGTCGTGATGACAATTCAAGAAGGAGGCTGCATTGTGGCACGACTGAACCGGCTGCTGAAACCTCGAGCTGGACGGCTCGTCGGACTGAAGTCCGACTCGCCATAATCAAAACTAGCTGCTTATCGGCACGGCTGAAGCCGTGCCCTGTTACAAAGCCTGCGACTTCGGACTTTTTTCAGCAGCCTGAGAAGTGCCCTGACACAAACCAGTCCCGCAGTGCGCTGTTGCTCCTGCTAGCCCCTGTTCTCAGGCCCCTAGCCCCTATCCTCTAACCCCTGCTCTCACGATCTCTGCCGCCTGTTCCGCTGATTCGAAGACGTGGGCTTCCATGCCTACGGCCCTGGCTCCTTCTACGTTGCGCGGGCGGTCGTCGAAGAAGAGGGCGCGGTGAGGCTCGCAGCCGAGTTGTTCGAGGCAGATGCGATAGATCTCCGGGCCGGGCTTGATCACGCCGTGATGGCACGACCAGATCTGCACATCGAATTCGTCGAGCCAGTCGAAAGCATTGCGCACTTCCTGGAGCAGGTCGTGCGGAATGTTGGAGAGGATCGCCGTACGCATGCCCTGCCTGCGGATTTCTTGCACCAGTTCCAGCGCTGCGGGATTGGCGCGCACCCACATGCGATTTTCGAACTCGACGATCTTGGCAACGTGCTCGGGAGTCGAGTACGATTCCTGCCGTCGAGGCGAAGTGCTGCCAGTGCTGATGGCAGTCTGCGCGGCCGCAGTCGTATTCATCGCGCGTGTCGGAATAAATCTGAAAGAACGGCGGCTCGGGAACGCCAACCAGCTCGGCGAATTGCTGGAGTTCAAAGGAAGTGGGCGAGTGGCTGAGCACGCGTCCGTAATCGAAGATGACTGCATCCCAGGGCGTTTTGGACATTCAATTTATTTTCACACAGTTGTGGAGCCGGGAGCAGTGACGCTGCATCGCATACTCGTTTGGAGGAAGGAATGAATAACGGACTGATCCATCTGGAAAGCAAACATTCTGTCGACGAAACGGTGCGGCGGCTGCAAGATTTGCTGCAGCGAAAAAAACATGCAGGTGTTCGCCCTTGTCGATCATAGTGGCGAAGCAGCCAAGGTCGGAGTGGAGATGCGTCCGACGAAGCTGCTGATCTTCGGCAATCCCAAGGGTGGGACGCCGCTGATGCAGGCCGCGCCAACGGTCGCGATCGACCTGCCGCTGAAGGCGCTGGCCTGGGAGGACGCCGACGGAAAGGTGCGCCTGACGTACAATGACCCGGCGTATATTCAGCAGCGGCACGGGGTGCCTGCCGAACTGGTCGGCAACATCGCGGGCGTAAGTGCTCTGCTGGAGAAGGCGGCGAGCTGAAGCTGTGATACCGCGAATACGACAGCTCGCATCCGTTGTCTGCAAACACACCAAACTCAGGAGGCAGTAATGAGGAGAAGGATCGCAGGTTGGCCAATCGCAGTTCTGGTGTTGGCATTGATGTCCGGCATGGCGTTCGCACAGTCGTCCAGTTCATCGACGGCGAGCAAGAGCAGCTCGGCAAGCATGAGCTCGACAACAGCAGCCAAGGCTCCGGCCGGGAAGCTCGACCTGAACACCGCAACCAAGGACCAGCTGCAAGCGCTGCCGGGCATCGGGGCGGCGTATTCTCAGAAGATTATCGACGGGCGGCCGTATCGCGCAAAGACGGATCTGGTGTCGAAGAAAATCGTGCCGCAGGCGACTTATGACGGCATCAAGGACATGGTGATTGCCAAGCAGGGGACTACCAAGAGCAAGTAGAGTGCGATGCATCCAGTCGCCCAGGGTTCACGCCCTGGGCTTTTTTCTTTAGCCGCTCGGAGAGTGCGAGGAAAGATCTGCCGAGGGTTAGGGGTCCTTCGACTTCGTTCGCGCGCCTGCGGGGGACTCACTGCGCTCAGGACGACAACCTTTCTCTGGAACCAGCCTTTTGGATCAGATAGGTGCGTCGCTCGGGGCAGCTTTAGTTCGCGGCTCAAGGCTAGGCACAAGGCTCTCTGCTCACAGCTCAAGGCTCAAGGCTTATAGCTCGCACCTCGGCCGACAGCCGATACCCGACAGCTTTTTCACGCCACCTTCAGCAGCATGCAGGTGATGTCGTCGTGCTGCGGGGCGTCGCCGGTGAAGCGCGCGAGGTCGACCATGATGGTGCTCAGCATCATCTCCGTCGAGAGCATTACCCCGGCGTTGATCATGGTCATGAAGCGGATTTCGCCATACTCTTCCTGGCGATTGTCTTCGGCTTCGACGACGCCGTCGGTGAAGATCGCCAGCCAGTCGCCACTCTCCAGCGTCACGCTCCCCGAAAGGTAGGGCGCATCGTCGATAATGCCCAGCGGGATGCCGCCCACGTCGAGGCGCTCCATGGCTCCATTCTTGCGGCGCAGGATGGGATTGTTGTGCCCGGCGTTGACGTAAGAGAGCTGGCGGTTCGCGGGGTCGTACTCGCCAATGAAGGCGGTGCTGAAGCGGCGACCGTTCTGGCTGTTGGTGCAGACATAACGGTTCATGCGCGCGACCAGGTCAAGCAGAGTGCCGGGCGTGGTGGAGAGCGCCTTCAGACTGGCCTGCAAGGTCGCCATCAGCATGGCCGCGGGAATGCTCTTCCCTGCCACGTCGGCGATGATGAGAAGAAAGGTCGGGCGATCGGGCTCGCAGCACGGGCGCGGGAAGACGTCGTAGTAATCACCGGCAACGGTGTTGGCCGGCTTGGTGGTGAAGGCGATCTCGAGGCCGGGGACCGGCGGAGGTGTTGCCGGCAACAGCCAGGTCTGGATTTCCTTGGCGATCTGCAGGTCGCGCTTCATGACGACGCGGTCGCCAACTTCGAGGATCAGCAGCACGAACATCAGCAGCCCGCCCCAGAAGTGCGTGTCGATCTCGATGACAGAGAGGCCGCCCTCACTGTTGGTCCATCGCGCGTCGGTGCTGGGGAAGAGGATGAGGACCAGGGCGATGAGCAGCAGGACGCGGCGCGCGGGCGAGAGCTTCTCGATGATGGCCCAGAAATACTGTCCGGCGACGTTCAGCGCGTGGCGTCCGCGGCCAACGTTGGCGTCGCGAGTGGAGTCGACATCCTTGGAGTAGAGCCGGTAGCTGGAGCGGGCGTCGGTACGGAACTGCGTCCAGAGATCGCTGAGCTCCATGCCCTCGGTGACGCGCTTCCAGAAGCGGTTCACGCGTTGGGAAAACGTGTCGGGACGAGGCTGCTGGGTTTGCGACGGCGGTAGCGCGGTAGCCATTGGGGGTTGAGAGAGCATTATAGAGGGTGAGGGGTGCAGCGGTTCAGAAAGTTAAAGTGGGCGTTTAACGATTGCCGGTAAATATCATTGTTTAAATGCCGCGCGTCCCTACGTGGCGAGACAGATCAGGCAGTGCTTCCTACGCATGATTTTGAGAGAAAGCCGGCTGTCGTCGGAAAAAGTTTCCACAGGCATAGGTGTCCTTCCACTCCGCGTCCGCCGTCTCGCAAAGGAAGCGAGACGGAAAAACAGGCGGACGCTCGGCTCAGGATGACACTCGTAGAAGGTTGAGCTTTAGGCGCGAGGCGCGAGGCTCGTAGCTCGTTGCTCAGGTCCTTAGCTCGAGCCTCGTAGCTCGGGTTCTTAGCTCGATCCTCGTAGCTCGTAGCTTTAGGCTCGTAGCCCGAGGCTCGCAGCTCGCAGTTTCTTACTGCAGACGCTGCGGGGGGACCTGCTCGTCGAGGAAGGCCACCGACTGCACTCCGGAGACTTCGAAGCGCTTGCGGCAGCGGATGTTCTTGCAGGCCACAAGGTCGTCGCGGCGAACCATGTAGGAGCGGGCCTTGGCGAACTTGGCACGATCGCGCTCGTCGGCGCGGGGAGGCAGGCTGCGACGCTTGGTGCGCACCAGCCAGCCGAGATCGTACTCGTTTGCCTGGTGGCAGTGAGGACAGTTCAGGGTTGATTTCCTGGTTTCCTGTCGCTCGTCGTAGAAGTCGCGCTCTTCCATTGTGGCCTCCGTGGGGCAACGCACAAACTGTAACTCTGCATTTTAGGCGGATTAACAAAGATTTGCATCAGGAGTGTCGCCGCGAAACCGTCTCGTAAATGGCGGAGGAAAACTTCGCGCCTCCGCCCTCGTATCTGTCCACCTCACGTCACCTCACGCCCATAACTCCCGCGTGCTCGCAACGTGACATGCATTGGCGCGTCGTTCTCTCTTGCTGCTCAGCAAACTTCGTCAGAGCGCTCGCATCTACTTAGCCAAAAGGTTTGTTGCTTTGCCTATCCCAGCAAGTAAACGACGAGTGGAATGAAATTTGCTCTTGTAAATCCCGCCTGGACCTTCGACGGCTCCACCTATTTCGGATGCCGCGACCCGCACGTTCCGCTTGAGCTGCTCTTCGCTCACGATCAGATTGTGAGCGCCGGTCACGAGGCGCTGGTCATCGACGCGCAGACCGACAATCTCACGGTCACCGAGGTTCGTTCGCGCCTGGATCGATTCGCACCCGGCATCCTGGTGATTCCGACCGCGCCTTCGTACCTGTTCTGGCGCTGCCCGCCGCCGGAGTTGCGAGTTCCGAAGGAGTGGTTTGCTGCACTGGGCAAAAACCGGACCACGGTAGCGATTGGCCCGCACGGGTCGGCGACGCCGGCGGCAACGTTGCGCAAGCTGGGCTGCGACGTCGTCATGCGCGGCGAGCCGGATCAGACACTCGCGCGTCTGGCCACGGAGCCATGGGAGCAGGTGACGGGAGCGTGTTTTCGCCGGGCCAACGGAACCTTCCACATCAGCTCTGAGCTGGGCGTCACCGACATGAAGGCGGTCGGCGCGCTCGACTTCCAGAACTATAACGTGGAAGCTCACCAGCATCGTCATCACGTTTTCACCGGCGAAGGCCGGGGCGCCGAGTTGGAGTTTGCACGTGGCTGTCCGTGGTCGTGCAATTTTTGTAACAAGACGCTGTTTCGCAACAAGTTTCGCGAGCGCAATGTGGATGCCCTCATCTTGGAGGTCGATCGGCTGGTGGCGCGCGGCGTCGACTACATCTACTTCATCGACGAGATCTTCGGCGTCGGCAAAAATGTGCTGCGACTTCTGGAGGCGCTGGCCGAGCGCAACGTAAAGATCGGCTTCCAGACGCGCATCGATCTCTGGACAGAGGAGACACTGGATCTGCTGGGCCGCGCCAACTGCATATCGATGGAGGTTGGCATTGAGTCCATTACCGACGCCGGCCGCGACGAACTGAACAAGAACTGCCGCATCTCCACCGAGCGCATTACCGAGCTGCTGATTTATGCGCGCACGAAGATTCCGTGGGTACAGGCCAATCTGATCCTGACCGATAAAGATGATAAGGCAGAGATCCGGCAGTGGCAGGAGCACCTGAAGGCGCGCGGCGTGTGGGTGAGCGAGCCGGTGCCGATGTTTCCCTTCCCCGGCAGTCCGAGTTATGTCGAGATATTTAAGGCCATGCCGGACGATCAGGCGTGGGAGCGGGCACACCATTACTACACTTCGCTGTTCAGCGACAAAGGTTTCAGCGATATCCAGGAACAAAAGCCGGTGTCGTTGGAGGAACTGGAGTCGGCGCAGTCGGCGGCGTAAGAAGATGGACCGGGCGGTTATCGGAAAATCACGGGGGGATTGAATGCAGGTTGCGGTCGTAGGCTCAGGGTACGTTGGTTTGGTAGCAGCTGCGTGTTTGGCGGAGATCGGGCACCACGCCACCTGCATTGACAACGATCCGGCCAAGATTGCGGCGCTCAGCCGAGGTGAGACGGTCATCCATGAAGAGTTTCTGCCGGTGCTGCTGGAGCGGCATCGCGGCAAGCGCCTGCGGTTCACGACTTCGCTGGAAGAAGGAGTGAAGGGCAGCTCCATCATATTTATTGCCGTAGGCACGCCGGCATGCGAGACCGGCGAAGCCGACCTCTCGATGGTGGAGAGCGTCTGCTGCGACCTGGCGCGGCAGATCAACGGCTTTCGCCTGGTGGTGGTGAAGAGCACGGTTCCGGCCGGAACCAATCACTGGATTCGCCGCATCCTTCAGCGCAACGGTGCGCGGGCGCAGTGTTACGACGCGGCATCGAACCCTGAGTTCCTGCGCGAAGGCACGGCGGTCACCGATTTCCTTTACCCCGACCGCATCGTGCTGGGCTGTGACTCGGTACGCGGATCGGAACTGCTGAAGCAGGTGTACAAGGCGCTGCTCGACGGCAGCTACTCGGCCAGCAAGAACGCGATCCCGGCGCCCGACAACGCGCTGATTCCGGCACGAGCGATCCACACCAGCTCGGCCAGTGCAGAGTTGATCAAGCAGGCATCCAACGCCTTTCTGGCGATGAAGATTTCGTTCATCAACGCCGTCGCCAACATCTGCGAGGCAGCCGACGCCGACATAGAAGAAGTGGTGGAAGGCATTGGCAGCGATCAGCGCATCGGCTCGAAGTTCCTGAAGCCGGGAATCGGCTATGGCGGTTCGTGCTTCCCGAAAGACCTGCTCGCGTTTCGCTCGACCGCCGGCGACCGAGGCTACGATTTTCGGCTGCTCGACGAAGTCATCCGCATCAATGAAGATCAGCGGCGAGGGTTCATCCGCAAAGTTCGGCAGGCGCTGTGGACGTTGAAGGGCAAGCGGCTGGCGGTGCTGGGGCTGGCATTCAAGGGCGGCACCGACGACATTCGCGAGTCGCCGGCAATTGCCATTGTGCGGGCGCTGCTGCGAGAAGGATGCGAGATCGTGGCTTACGATCCGGCAGCGGCAGAACGGGCGCGTGCCGAATTTCCGCCGGCAGCTTCGATCCGCTTTGCCGAGACAGCTTACGATGCCGCGGCCGACGCCGACGCCCTGCTGGTACTGTCCGACTGGGAGGAGTTCGCCTCACTCGACGTCGGACGCCTGCGGGAGCAGCTGAAACACGCGATTGTCGTGGATGGGCGCAACGTGTTTTCGCGGGAGCAGATGAGGAAAGCCGCCTTCTCGTACTACAGCGTAGGACGTCCGGAATGCGCGCCGAAGGCCGGGAACATCATCCAGAGCAGCGACGCCGCGGCGTGAAACACAAAGGCCCAGCGAGGAGGTCGCTGGGCCTAGCCTGTATCCGCAAGTGAACGTTCGCAGGGAGTGGGTATGAGGAGAAGTACGTTCCTGCGTTTCGCTTCGCCGCTTAGCACTGCTCGCCATTAGCGGCTTTGGTTCACTGCACTGTTATGTCTGCATAGTGCCACCGGCAGAGTTCAGCAACAATCCCATGATGGACGTAGGGGCATGCTTCTTTGGTCGCAGATGAGACCTGGTCGCCCGAACGTTTGTTCGACGGACAAACTATCCCGCCAGCCGCCGATCAAGATGCCGCTGCTTGCCGCTCAGGGAGACGAGCGCGGCCAGTTCCTGATCCACCACGCCGGCAACCTGTTGCGGATCGGCGCCCGGCCCCAGCGGCACGGTCATGACCACGACGCTACCGCCCAGTACCCGCGGAAAGACGCGCACGTACGCGCCGCCGCGTTTGCCGCCGGCCATCTCGCGCAGGAAATCAACGGTGCCGGCGACGGTCGAGACATTCACCTGCACGTTGAAGCTCTCGTTGTTCTTGGTCACGCGCCAGCCGTGCTCCGAGTGCTCGATCTTGTCGGCGAAGACGGGCGCCCACTCAGGCAGACGCGCCGGATCGTTCAGGATGCTCAGAATGCTTTCCGGTTCCAGGTCGGCTTCCAGGCTGCGGGTCACAGTTCGTTCGCTCATAGTGCATCCGATGAGCGAGCTCGCAATGGGGATTCGCGCCTCGTCACGCTTGCCCCAAGACGCTGATGCAAGGTCTCACTGGCAGAAGTCGGCGAGCTTTTTGATCTTGGAAATGTGCAGGACGATAGGCACGCCCTGGGCTGTGGATTCAGGAGCATCTTCGGTCCCGATAATCTCAACCATCTTGCCGTTGAATCCGAAGAGCTCGCTCTTGTGACCCTTGAGGATGTAGGTGTGCGTCCGGGTCATGAGACGGAAAGCACCGTTGGCGTTCAAGATGCAGCCGGCGACGGTGACATGACTGGTCTGCGCGCCGGCCCACGGCACGAGAAATAGCAAAGCTATAAAAGCGATGGAAGTTTTACGCATAGTCAATTCTCCGGGAACTGGATAGGAATACCGGCATTGCTTACACCATCCGCGACCGCATCTTCGTGGACACCACCCATCCGATGGCCAGCAGCGTCAGGATGGCGATGATTCCCTGCGAGATGACGCAGTACAGGCACCAGACTTCCAGGATGTGCTTCTCGATGTTGGTGAGATAGAGCGCGAAGGCCAGTGCGCCGAGGCTGCAAATGAGCAGCAGGATTCTTTGTCGTGCCATGCCCAGCACGGCCAATAGAAGATAGCCGGCAATGCCGATGGCCGCGACCGGCACGCCGAACATCACCGCGTACGGGCTGTGATTGACCACACCGCAGTCCCATTTGTCGTTGATGCTACAAGGCTCTTTACCCGGATCATCGTAGTGGACTTTGAGCGCGAGGCCGGACACGATCATTCCGCAGACAGCCAATATGAGAATGAGATAACGCAAGCGAGTTCTCCAAGGCCTATGGCCAGGATTCTTAAATGATTGAACGACGCCTCATTGTAAAGCCGGCTTCTGTTCGCGCCAGCTTCATCTTTAGGACGAACCGAAGCTGCAACCGTTACCGAGTTGCAGGATTTGACGAATCTGTTGCAAATGCGTTTCCTGGGGTCCACATCACAGGCCAGTGTGATTTAATAGATTCCCTGTTCATGCGGCGCCCAGTTGCCAGCCTGTTGCTGTTGATCTTCCTCGCGGGACTTTGTGTGCCCGTGATGCAGGCGCAGCCGCGCACCCCGGCTTGCTGCCGCCGCGGAGGCCAGCACCATTGCGCGGCCGGAGCCACGGCTCCCGGATCCGACGGCTTCCGCTCGCTGGCCAACTGTTGTCTCTACCGTTATCCGCATGCGCTGACGACCCACGGCAATCCGGCTCTCGGCACAATCGCCTCCGGCGATTTCGCGCCCATGCTCTCGCGCGATCTGGTCGTGCCGCCAGATGCAACCGGCGTGCACAACCTGGCCGTCGCGAATCAGCAACGCGGTCCTCCTCTCTCCTGACATCCGACTGGTTTCGACTGTTCGTACAGCAATCGATCGGTGTGTCCCCACGTGTCGGTCGGTCCTGCGCACGAACTCACCAGCCTCTGCTGTGAATGTCCGGTGGACGGGCTCGTCCACCCCGGAGAGAAAGCTTGTACCGTTCATTCAGTTGCTTTCGCTTGTCCATGTTCGGACTTCTTGCGTTGTCCATGATTGTGGGATCGCAGGTTCCTGCATCCGCCACGGTTTACGGCAGCGTTCGCGGCGTGGTTCACGATCCTCAGCACCACCCTATCGGAGGCGCAGCGGTCACGCTGCAAGCCAGCGACTCGGCCTTCAAGATGGAGAGCAAGACCAACGCCGATGGCGAGTTCTCATTCAGCGCCGTTCCTTTCGGCAAGTATTCTGTAGCCGTTCTGGCTGCGGGCTTCGCAGAGGAGTCGCAGGTGTTCACCGTGGTCTCAGGACAGGCGCCGGTATTGCACTACCAACTCGCCGTTGCGACCAAGAAAGAGGAAGTGACGGTAACGGCCGCGCCCGAAGACCTGAACCCCGATTCCCCGCGCCGCGACCTGACCATCTCGCAGAAGCAGATCTTCGAGTACGCAGGCGTGAACTCCAGTCAGAGCTTCAAGATGATCACCGACTTCGTGCCCGGTTCGTACATGGTGCATGACCAGTTGCACGTGCGCGGCGGACATCAGGTGACGTGGGCCATCGACGGCGTGCCCATTCCCAACACCAACATCGCGTCGACCGTGGGACCGCAGTTCAATCCCAAAGATGTGTCGTACATGCAGGCGGAAACCGGCAGCTATTCGGCCGAGTATGGCGATCGCACCTACGGCCTGTTCGATGTCGCTCCGAACAGCGGCTTCGAGCGCAATCGCGAGGCGGAGTTCATCGGCGGCTACGGCAACTTCAATCAGACAGACGACTGGCTGAGCTTCGGCGATCACACGCAGAAGTTCGCATACTACGTCAGCGGCAGCGGCAACAGCAGCGAATATGGCCTGGAACCGCCGACTGCGGTGAACCTCCACAACGCAACCCAGGGTGGAGGCGCCTTCACTTCCCTGCTCTACAATCCGAACGCCGCCAACCAACTGCGCTTCACCGCCGGGCTGCGCCTCGACTATTACCAGGTGCCGAACACGCCCGAGCAGCAGGCGGCGGACACCAACGATCGCGAACGCGAGCAGGACGTCTTCAGCACCTTCACCTGGGCGCACAGCTATTCGCCGTCGCTGATGCTGACCATGTCGCCGTTCTACCACTTCAACCGCGGCGCCTTCGAAGGCGGACCGACGGACGTGCCCATCGCCACCGATAATCGCGCGTCGAATTACGAAGGCGGGCAGGTCAACCTGTCGTTCATCAACAAGCGCAACAATGCACGGGTCGGCGTGTACGCCTTCGCGCAGCAGGACAACTCGCTCTTCTCGGTGGTGGCCAACGATGGCTCGGGCGATGAATTCAGCCAGCGCGTTTATCCCGGCGGCAACCTGGAGGCGTTGTACCTGGAAGATCAGTTCAAGGCGATGTCGTGGCTGACGCTGACCGGCGGCATTCGACTGACGCATTTTTCCGGAGACATCAGCGAGAACGCGGCCGATCCGCGACTGGGCGCGGCGATCCAGATTCCGAAACTCAATTGGGTGTTTCGCGCGGCGTATTCGTATTTCTATCAGCCACCGCCGCTCGATACCGTGTCGGGCCCCCTGCTGCAATATGCGGCGAACCAGGGCTTCGGCTTCCTGCCCCTCAAGGGCGAGCGCGACATCCAGCAGGAGTACGGCGTCACCATTCCAATCTATGGCTGGACGCTGACTGAGACCTACTTTCACACCGGCGCGCAGAATTTCTTCGACCACGACGCGCTCGGCAATTCCAACATCTTTCTGCCGCTGACCATTCAGGCGGCGCGGATCGAAGGATGGGAAACGACGCTGCGTTCGCCGACGCTGATGAATCACTATCATGCCCATCTGGTGTACTCGAACCAGACAGCCCAGGGGGCGGGCGGCGTCACCGGAGGTCTTACGGATTTCGAGCCGCCGGATGAGGGGCTGTTCTTCCTCGATCACGATCAGCGCAACACGCTCTCGGCCGGCGTGGAGGGCAGCCTGCCCTGGCGTACGTTCGCGTCATTGGAATTTAACTACGGGTCAGGCTTCCTGAACGGCGATGGGCCAACCCACCTCCCCAGCTACTACACGTTCGATCTGTCGGTGGGAAAAACGTTTGGCGAGAACACCACGGTGCGGCTGGTCAGCACGAACATCGGAAACGCCATCTATCAACTCGACAACAGCAACACCTTTGGAGGAACGCATTTCGCCGATCCGCGCATGATTGGGGTACAGCTTCGCTATAAATTTCACTACTGAGTCAGTTGCCCGAAGAGCCTTTGCTGGCGCGGTTAGTCGCCATCTGTTTCACAGTAGCGATAAAGGTCGCAGTCGGTCGGGTGTGGGTGCGGTCCTTGCGGTACGCGATGCCGAGTTCGCGCCACAGTTCCGCATCGTGAATGGGGATGAGCTTGACCCTCCGCGCGCGCACATCGTCGCGCGCGAAGCTGGCGCTGATCAGCGATACACCCAAGCCTGACGCCACGAAGCTCTTAATCATCCCTACGCTCGGCAATTCCATGCGCACCTTCAAGTCGGAAGCGTACGGGCGGAATAGCTTGTCCATCACCCGGCGGGTGTAGCCGGTTTTCGGCATGATCATGGGCTGCCGGACAATGTCCTCGATGCTGACGGAGGTCATGCGCGACAACGGACTCTGGAGGCTCACAATGAGCATCAACGGGTCGCGGAAGATGGAGGTGACTTTGAGACTTGATGACTTGATCGGCAAGGTCACAATGCCGACGTCGATCTCGCCATTATCGAGTTTCTCGACAATTTTGTAGCTGAAGTTCCGGTAGATGCTGATCCGCACCTTGGGAAAGCGGCGGCAGTATTCAGCGAAGACGTCGGGCAACACGTACAAGCACGTAGCTTCGTTCGCGCCGATCGCCAAAGTCCCGCGCGGAACCTCGTCCTGATCGGCAACGGCGAGCCGGGACTCATCGCGCAGCTTCAGCAGGCGCTCGGCGTAAGTAAACAGGACGCGGCCGGCAGGAGTCAGACGTACGGTCTTGCCGGAGCGGTCAAGCAGGCGGTCGCCGTATTCCTGCTCCAGTTGCTGAATCTGCGCACTCACCGCCGATTGGGAACGGTAGACCATCTCGGCTGCGCGCGAGAAGCTACCCAGGCGCGCGACTTGCAGAAAAGTAGCCAGTTGATCGAAGTCCATGAATGCTGCAAATTATAGCTAACTCAACGCAGTGCTCCAGCAAACAGTGTGGTTCCCAATCGCGAAGTCGCAGGTCGCAGCTCTCTGCTCCTACGCAACCGCAACGTTGTCCGGGATACAGCTGACTGAATTGAGGTTCTCCGGAGTTGTTTCCATCGCCGACAGCGCCGCCGACGACATCGCGAAGAGAAGCTGCGCAGCTGTCTGGCTGATCCGACTGCGGCTGTAGGTTTCGCGGCCGTTCCACATTGGCGAGGTGCAAAGCGCGATCAGCATGCGAACCATGACACGAGCGTCGGAATCGACGATCAAGCCGCTGCGCTGCCCCTGGCGCACCACCTTGGCCAGTTCAATTTCGTAGTCGTCCAGCTTCTTTGCGATCGTGTCCTTGCGGAAGCGGGGCAGCTGCCACGTCTCCTGCATCAGCATCGCCAGCCCGGGATGCTGGCACAGGTACTCGATGTGGCTCCTGAGCGCACTCTCGAGGCCAAGACCGGTTGCCCTGAGCCGCGTTGACGCCAGGTCGGCTTTGGCTTCGGCGATCATATCCAGCAGGATCTCCATCAGGAGTTCGTCTTTCGACGCGATGTGGTAATAGAGAGATCCCTTCAACATACCTACGGCCGACGCCACCTGCGCCAGGGACGTGGGATGGTATCCGCGAGTAAGGAAGAGCTGGCCAGCGGCGCGCAATATGTCAGCTTTGCGATTCGGTAATTGAGCGTCCACAAATCACCTCACTATTTCGAGGGTATCCATTCGATTCGCCAATGACCAATTCATATTTCTGATTGGAGCTATCGCAATTTGTGTCGTAAATAATCGATGAACGCGGATCCAGGCGCGATTGGCCGGTTTGGGCTATTACTCACCACCGGCTAACTTTTGGTTGTGTATCCGCCAATAAGTCCTTAGAGTGAGAACACTTCCGTTCGGGTTCGGCCTCCGTCGGAATACACCAACGATTCAGGTATCGCATGCGCCCACTGCTCGTCTCATTGGCCTACCTGGTGTTGTCTGCCTCATTGGCTGTCGCACAAACATCTCCGCTTCCGGCCTCCGGACAGAAACAAACGGAATTCGCCCAGGTCGAAGCTCAGATTCCCATGCCGCCGACCGCATTCCGCGGTAACGGTGCATGGCATCTCTGCTATGAGATTCTGCTGACCAACTTCAACGCGGCTACTTACACGCTTCAGAACATCGCGGTCACGAACGAAGCGGGCGCGCCGCTGCTGAACGTGGACGGAAAGGCCCTGGCCGCCGTTCTGTATCATCCGGGCCGCATGCCTAATGAGCAGCCGGCGGTTGCAGCAGATATGGCGCCGGGTGAAACGGTCATTGCCTACATGTGGATCGACGTCGCGCAGAACGCTGCGATTCCGACTCGCCTGCAACATCAGTTGAAGATCAGGAAGGCGAGCGAGACCAGCAGTGTCGACGTGCAGAGCGCGACGACGACGGTCACCACCGAGTTGCCGCAGATCATGCCGCCGCTGCGTGGGAAGAACTGGGTTGCCGGCAGCGCGCCGTCGAACAGCTCGCCTCACCGGCGCACCATCATTATTTATGACGCCAACCCGTATATCGCGCAACGCTACGCCATTGACTGGGTGCAGTTCGGCGCTGACAACAAAACTTACACCGGCAATCCAAGGGACAATGACAGCTATCACTGCTTCGGCCTCGAGGCCTATGCCGTCGCCGACGCCACCGTGGTCGAGGTGAAGGACGGTCTTCCGGAAAATGTGCCCAACGAAAAGCCGGTGGTGCCGATCAACTTCGAGACCGTGGCCGGCAATCATGTGAATCTCGATTTAGGCGGAGGCGCCTACGCGATGTACGCACACCTGCAACCCGGCTCCATTCGAGTGAAGGTGGGGGATCGCGTGACCGTTGGCCAGGTGATCGGACTGGTCGGCAACACCGGCAACTCCAGCGAGCCGCATCTGCACTTTCAGTTGATGAACCACAACAACCCGCTGGGCAGCCAGGGCCTGCCGTATACGTTCGCGACGTTCTATGTCACCGGCAAGATGACGATCGATGGCAACAATTTCAAGCTGGATCGCGCGGCACCCGAATCCCGGCACGGTGAGATTCCGATGGAAAACGAGATCGTCAACTTCGAACCGTAATGCCACATTGTGCGGGTACGCGCAGGCTGCGCTGCGGGCTTAATGTGGAGCGACGTTCCTGTGCTGTCTATCCCCGCTCCTGCTATCAAAGGTTTTCTCTACGATTTTGGTTGCGGCGTGCTTCGCGCGCTCACGACATATCGATCTGAATGCCTGCGGCCGGCACTGTTGAGATTCAGCCGCGTCAGAGCGATGAGCCGGGCTTCTTCTCTTCCACTTCCGCTGTTTCGCGCCGCAGAAAGCTCATCGAGAGGTAGGCTCCGATCCACGAACCCAGCGCAGCGAAGCAAACGTAGACCCAGTTTCGCGTGTAGCTGATCACGGCGAACGCCGAGAGCAGATACCAGACGCTGCTCCAACTTGCCGCCGGAACGCGTCGCCGCGAAGCCACGGCTGCGCTGAACATGACGTAAACGGCATCGGTCGCCGCGGTTGAAAGCACCACACCAAAAGCCAGCCAGGGATGAATCGTTTCCACCGTTAACACCTCGCGTATCAGCGATGTCGAGCAAGCGCGGCAACACTCTGTTTCACAATCTGCGCACTCCGCTTCGCATCTGCGCACATGAAATTATGCGTGCGCGTTTGACCTGATGTTCACATGACGATATTATCGAAGTGCGGGGTGGAGCAGTCTGGTAGCTCGTTGGGCTCATAACCCAAAGGTCGAAGGTTCAAATCCTTCCCCCGCAACCAAAAACTTCTGATCCAGCAATGATCTACGGCAGGCCTACCGCCTGCCGTTCTTCTTTGTTGGGTCCGTCGGTCTGACCGCCTTCACACCTGGGGGCTCTGGACGGAGAATTTGCGGTGCGCTCCACTGCTCTGATTTTGTGCAGTCTATAACGGGTGATTGCGAGTGGCAGGACCCTATTTCTTTTTGGTACTCCTGGATTTCCCGCCAATCAATCTTAACGAGCCCGAAAAGCCAACCAACTAGCCTCTGCAACACATTCAGACACACGTCCAGAAACCTAAAACTCGGTCTGTCCAAAAGTATGTGGGTTTGGGGTCGCGGTATGCTGCCCAACGCACAAGCCCTGTTTGTGATGACCGCTCTGTGCACCACCCCTGAGAGCAGCATGAATGCCGGGTATGGCAGAAGGCAGTGTGCGCAATGTGTGCAGCAAGTACGGCAGAGTTTAGCTGACGGCCGATCAGCCACCTTCTCTGCAATCAACCGATGAATTGCTGCTTTCACGATCGGGTGTGTGCGGGCTGTGGGTCTCTCTTTGCGAGCCAGGAGGAAATCTTTGCGAGGATCGCCGACCAACTGCCCGGCAGCAGACACATCCGCGCATAAGGCGTTACACCTCGAGTTGGCGCGCCGTCCCGGATGGTGCCCGACTTCAGGGAGTAATCTCCCCGACCTGCCGATTTGGGCCAATATGACAAGTAAATAGTTAGAGGACCACTCCGTCAGGGTGAAATAGGAGATAGGGTGCGACATGGTCTGTTCTCGCCAGCTATCTGCGGACAGCCAGCTGCCGGGTTGCTCATGATCAAGCGACTCCTAAGCAGTCAGAAGCTGTTACTGCTTTGAGGCACTGGATCGGCCGGATCGCTTAGAGATTGCGCTCTTCGGCAATCGCGGAACAGCCTGGACGCCCGCCCAAAGCGTTGCGATCGTTTGCTCGATCACGAGAGTCTGGTCAGGCAAGTCAGGCACAACCCCTTGGATAACAAAGAGTGTGGCGAGGCCGAAGATCGTAAACCACCAGGTGTGGGCTATCACCACGTCATCCCTATTTGGCAATCCTTCATCCTTGGCAACATCGAAAAAGAGCTGCACGAAACGTTGGAACAACGGAGCGCCAATGTCGTTGATGTATTGTCCAGCGCGGACGCCGTTTCGGTTCTCAGGCCCGAAGAAGACGTTGCGGAACTGCTGTGGATGGGCAATGCAGAATTGAATCAAGCCGCGCGAGGTCGCAAAAAGGCGCTCTTTCGGGGCAAGACGTTTAGCGGCAATCGCGTCGAAGTTCTGAATCATCAGCCCGATCGTCTCGCGGCTCAACTCGGCAAGGATGTGTGATTTGTCGGGAAAATGCTGGTAGATCACGGCGTGCGTATAACCGATTTCTTTAGCGATCTCACGAAGCGTTACGGCTTCGTAACCGCGATCGGCGAACATTTTACCTGCAACCGCAAGGATTTCGCCCCGCAATTTCTCCTTGCGCTCTAGCCGGCGACTTGGTGATGTGGACGTCACTTCAATAGCTTAGCCCCTTTTAGCAATTTAGGCGACCGCTTGTTGATTTCCAGCCAATGGTTTTATAACCAGTGATTGTTTTGCAACCAATGGTTTTCCCAGGCCTCTAATAGTCAGGTCGCTCATTTACGTGGGCGGCCAAATACGAGGCAAAAGGAGGAAGCGATGAAAGTTCTAGTGATTGGAGCAGCGGGCAGGAGCGGAGAAGCGCTGGTAAATGAGGCGCTGGCGGCCGGACATAAGGTGACGGCTTTCGTGCGCGGTGCCGCACGGTATAAGAAGGCGAAAGTCAGGGTCGTCGCGGGCGATGTGCTGGACGCGGCCGCGGTCGACGTTGCGGTCGCTGGACAGGATGCGGTGATCGACGCGCTAGGCGGCAAGACGCCATGGAAAGTGACGACGATGGAAACGAGCGCGGCACACAATATTGTGGACGCGATGCGGCGCAACGGCGTGCGGCGATTGCTGAAGATTTCGGTGGTTGGTGCGGGCGAGAGCGTCAAGAACGCCGGATTTTTCAACGAGCACCTGCTCATGAAGACGTTTCTGCGGGGTCTGCTGGTAGACAAGGCGGGCATGGAGGCCCAGATCGAAGGCAGCAACCTGGACTGGACGCTCGTGCGGCCGCCGATGCTGACCGACGTCGAGAAGACCGGCGTTGCCAGGGTGCTGAGCACGGAGGGCGGCGAGAAGGCGCACAAGATCGGGCGGGCCGATCTGGCAGCCTTCATGGTGCAGCAACTGGAAAGCAGCCAGTATGTGCGTCAGGCCGTGACAGTCACGACCACATAGCAAGGCCTCCGCGAGCATCAACACCTCCCTCATCGAGGCGATTCGATCGGCTGTGGAAAGGCCTGTAACGATTCATGCGACAGATAGCCGTGGAAACTCAAAGGGCTAGCGAAGTGCTGGCTGCGCAACTCACACGCTCTGGCGTTCAGATCAGAGCATCACATTCGTTCTAACAAGGGGAAACGAGCATGTACTTAGTCATGGGTATTACCGGAAAAGTTGGCGGCGCCACCGCACGGCATCTGCTGAAGCAAGGCAACCAGGTGCGGGCACTTGTACGCAATCGCGAGAAAGCGGCGAAGTGGGCAGAACAAGGCGTGGAGTTGGTGGATGGAGACTGGAACGATGCGACAGCCGTAGCGGCGGCGCTCAAAGGTGTTGAGGGTGCGTTTGTCATGTTGCCGGCCATATGGGCTCCCTCGCCCGATTACAGAGAAGCAAAGGGCGTGATTGCGAACTATGTCGAGGCGCTGACCAAGGTAGTGCCCCCGCGGGTGGTAGCGCTCTCGTCGATGGGCGCGAATAGAACAAGCGGGTTGGGGATGATCACGGCCTTGTCACTCTTGGAGCAGGGTCTTCGCAGCCTGCCATCTCCGGTCGCATTTGTGCGCGCAGGCGGCTTTTTCGAAAACTTTCTTTTCGGCTTACAGGCCGCCCAAGGCGGAACATTACCGGTTTTCTACAATCCTACAAACCGGAAATCGACAATGGTCGCGTCAGACGACATTGGGGTAGAGGTGGCAACGCTTCTGACCGGGCCGGCGTGGTCAGGGCATCGCGTGATCGAGCTGGGTTCGATGGTTAGCGCGGATGAAGTGGCCAGACAACTGGGTGAAGTCCTGAAACTCGATGTAAAAGCCTTTGCAATCCCGCGTGCAGGATGGGCGGAAGCGTTCGAGCAGTTCGGCGTCCCGAAGGGCCACACTGGAGCTGCCGAAGAAATGTACGAGAGCGTTAACGCGGGATGGATGGACCTCGGAATCGCGGGTACAGAGCGCGTAGAAGGCACGACGTCCGCACGCGAGGTATTTGCGGCTGCACAGAACCATGTCAAGGCGTAAGTCCGGAGGCAAGCTGAATCAGGCCGATTCCCTAGAACTGCGGCGCTAACGCCAGGATAGATGTGGTCAACGGAGAAAGTTCTTGTTTGGCTGCTACGGGTAGAACCGGACGGCTGATCGTCCGGTTCCGCCCCAGCGAAAGGCAATTCCGTCGTGGCCCTGGTTCGCTCAAAGGCGAGCGCCGACCTGCCGGGAGTAGACATGGTCGAGGGCGATGCTCGTTGCGGGGCACCCTCACCTGTTCTCTTGTGTTGAAGGATGCACAAAGCCTAGGCGATAACGGGGCAAAGCACTCATCGATAATAGACACGACGACCGCGGTCAAGGAAGTTTTGAACTGTTTATTTCAAATATCGTGAGACTGCGTGGACGACCATTTGCTGCGGAAGACGACGAATTTTCCTATGTCACGACGGGCCGTTTTTTATCGGCGGAACAGACGGCGACGCGAATTTGACAGGCTCGAAGTCCACGCTGGAAACCTTGACGACAGCCTGCCACGCGGCTTCCTGGCTGGCGTGATCGTGGAGGTGTGGGTGGCGCTGCGCCTCAATTGGCCCTGAGAACTTCCCTTGAGCCGAGGCGAAGAATTGCCCTGAGACGTCGGTTCCGAACTCCGACGCCTGGAGGTATCGACGGGCCGCGGTCTCCGGCGTCTGATTCATGCCGGGAATGAGATTCACGATTGGGATAAACAGATACTTCAACAATGGGCCAGCGTTTCGCACTACCTTCGTGTCAGTCGCTCCACCGGGCGATACGGCGTACACGGCCATGCCGGCGGGCAGCCGGCGGGCCAGCGCCGCGGTCCACCAAGCGATGATGAGCTTCGCGTCAGCATACGCATTGTTGGGCACGTACTTCACGTTCGGCCCGTTGCGCAGCAGGGCTTCAACAGCCGCGGTTTGGTCGCCCCGGTAGTATTTCGCCGCGAAGGCCGGCACGTCGGTGTACTTGAACATGGGTACGCCTCCGCGGGCAGGCTCCGCGCCAGCGATAACAATCCGCGCATTCGGGCTCAGCAGGCTGGCGCGAAGCAACCCCACAGTCAGTTGATGATGGCCGATCAGCGGGGCCTGAGATGCCTCAACGCCCGCCGCAGTGATCACGCGCTTTTTACCGGGGACCATTCCCGCATTGAGAAGCAGGAAATCGATTGGCTGGCCTCGCTTGACCAGCTCGGCGAGGGCAGCTTGAACGCTCGACGGCGAGTCCAGATCCAGCTCCAGCGGCGTGAAAACCTTTTTGTTGGTCTCAGCCGCGAGTTGAGCGACCGTTTCCTGGACTCCGGCGAGGCTGCGCCCGGTGACGATGATCTCGTGCCAGCCCTCTCCGGCCAGCAGGCGGGCTGCCGCATGGCCCAGCCCGGAGGTGGCGCCGGTGACCAGCGCGATCGAATGCTCCATGGATATCTCCGTGATGAAGTGTGAAGGCCGAGCCGTGAGGCCCGAGCCAGCTTGCTAATTTCGAACTATTTAGTTATATAATGGTGGGGATGGAGATTGTCAAGGAGTTTTGAACCAAATGATTCAAAATACCGCTAGGCCTCGGGGTCGGCCGCGCAGCTTCGACGAGACGGGGGCGCTGGAAAAGGCGACTCAGGTGTTCTGGTCGAAAGGCTACGACGGCGTCACGATTGACGATCTCGTCGCCGGGATGGGTGTGGGACGGCCGAGCCTGTATGCCGTCTTCGGGGACAAGCGGGCGATATTCTTGCGCGTCCTTAGGGCGTACGCAGAACGGAAGGGCGCGCGCGCAGCCAGAGCACTCCTTTCGCCACAGGGTCTTCGCGCCTCGATCGCGGGCTTTCTGAGGTACGCCGTCGAAAGTGCGACCGAAAAAGGGTCCGCCCGGGGCTGCCTTATGATGTGCGTCGCGCCGCTTGTGAACGACGCTGAGGTTCAGCGGTTCCTGCAGAACGCGGCCAAGGGCGGGGCGGCGCTGCTGGAGCGCCGTTTCGGGGACGGGATCAGCGCGGGAGAAATCCCATCTGACTTTCCCGTAGCCGCGCGCGCAACCCAAGTCACGGATTTAGCGCGTGGGCTGACCATGCGTGCGCAGATAGGCACGCCGCGCAAGACGCTCCTTAAAGATGCTGAGGAAGCGGCCGACTTGGTGCTCCTGTCGCGGCGTGGAAATGCGGCGCGATAACGTTGATGCCGGATGCGTGAAGGTTGCAGCGTAAGCGTTCTTGGGTCTCCTGCTCGACACGGCTCCCGATTGGGCCTCCGGGTGGTCTTCACCGATCACACTCTGCATGGTGACGGCCCTGGTGCTCGTTCAACGAGGGACAGCCGGAGCGACGCCCACTGTGCCGGGAGGCGAACGATAGGTCGCCGACCATTCCGGGGTGCCCAAGTCAAGTGAGCCCGCACGTTCAAGGGCGGACGGTCCCCTGAGACGTGATAGGGACCGTTGGCAACACGGAGCTTGTGGCGAGATCCTGGAACGCAGATTCCCTGGCGTGAAATCGCCATCCCATATGTAATCCCGCGTCAGCATGCCTTTTATGGATTACGTACGACTTGGCCTGTTCTCGCCAGCTATCTGCGGCGAGCGAAGTTCCGGTTCGCGTGTGACCCACGACAAGAGTTAGGACACCAAAGTACATATGTATGTCTAGCTTCCCACAATTTGTGATGCGTCGGGGGCTTTGCAGTAACTGGGTAGAGGGGAACCTGAAGCCTCTTCAGGGGAGTAACCTGTACGTACCCATGCAAGCTTGGATAACCCTGCTTTTGCTGGTCGCGATGTTCGTCCTCATGGCATGGGACAAACTCCCCACCTGGGTGGTCTTTCTGGGCGCCATGACGGTTGCCATGACTCTGCAACTGCCACCGCCGGCCGGACCTTTGAAAGGCTTCAGCAACGCGGGTGTGCTGACCGTCGCGGCCTTACTTCCCGTGGCCGCGGAAATGTATTCCACCGGAGCAATTTCGTTGCCCTCGCAGCGCCTGATCGGTCAGCCGAAAACCGAGACCAGACCTAGTGCTTCGAGTGAGTCAAGCAATTTCTTCGGTTCGCTCTGATGTGTTGCGTTCTCGGCTACGGGAGATTCTTGCATGTGATGTTCGACAGGAACTCGCCCAAGTCACTGCGCCGGTTTTGTACATTCAAGCGAGAAATGACCGGTTGGTCAGGTATGCGAGTCTCGGCACAATCAAAGCCATCCGGCCGAACACGTCTGTGGTCGTGCTTGATTCTCCTCACCTGTTACTCCAAGCGCAGCCTCGAAAAGCGGCTGAAGCAATAGCGAATTTCGTGCGTCAGCACGATATTGAATAATGGGTAGCTGGCGTAACAGCGCCATAACGCTTGTTGACCCACCGCCGGAGCATTGTTTGCACTATGCCTGTTTGCACTAGTCTTCGCCGAGCGACTCGCGTTCGTTGCTTCGCGGATACGGCGTCTTGTATCCCTTGGTCGCATGCCACAGGATCAGGTTTAGCACCCTGTCATCAGCGTCATCGGCGACGGAAAAATTCATTTGTGCCGAAAGCTCGGCATCGCGCAGCGCGGTACCGTGTAGCGCTGAGCGTTTAGGATTGAACTCATCCAGCCTGATCCGGTTCTGCTTCGCCGCGTAAGGAGTCAGATCTGGGTTTGCCTGGAAGAGCGCAAGCATGGGATTCGCGGCGAGATCAAATTGCGTCAGCGGATCGAGCCCCAGGATAAGCTCGATGGTTCGCAGAATGCTGTTCTGGTTGTAGAAGGTTTTATCGTGATAGCGGCGCCGGGTGTAAGCGCTCACGACGAACCCGACCGTACGGTGGCCATCTACATGGTCCACGCCATCTTGCGGATCGTCTTCAACCACAAAGATCGCCGTGTCTTTCCAAAACCTGCTCTTGCTTAGCGCTTCTACGATCTGTCCCAGCGCCAGGTCGTTATCGGCGACTGCGGCACGTGGGGTGGGCGCGCCTTCTTGAGTACCTGAGGTGTGGTCGTCGCCCAGCTGCACCACCATCAGGTTAGGCAGATCACCGTTCTGCTCGAAGCGGCGGATCTCGTTTACGAGTTCCTGCCCGCGATAGACATCAGGCACGTTGAGATCGAAGGTGGGATAGCCCCAATCAACGTACGGCAAGAGCGATTGCAACTCTGTCTTCTGAAGGAACCGCGTGGAGTGGTCGTTACGCTTGTACGCTTCGTACAGCTCCTGCCAACTCTTGTGCGGCTCCGTGCCCAGCTGCGACTTCAAGAACTCGCCGTAAATTCGAAACGTCAGCCCATGCCGCAGTGCTGCATCCCAGATGAATCCTGCCGGCGAGTAGGCAATGGGATCGGTGCCATCCGCAGGATAGCTGCGATTGAACCCGCCCATGTTCTTTTCGATGTAGTCGGTGGCGTAGCCTTCATCAGTCCACTGGTGGCCCTCAGCGCTGAGCGTTCCGTTGCAATACAGATTATCGAGCAGCACGAACTCCTCAGCCAGCGCGTGATGATTCGGCGTGACCTCGGCGCCGAACATGGTGAGCGAAGCGTCGCCGTTACCGCCCTTCAGATCGCCCAGCACCTGATCGTAAGCGCGGTTCTCTTTAATGATGTAGAGGACGTGCTTGAACAGCGAACGCTCGCCCGGCCGCATCGGCACCGGAACATACTTTGGCGCGCCGCTCGCAGCGCCGGCCGCCGTAAAGTTCGGCAGCCGCATGTTTGCCGCGACTTGAAGCGTATAGTTCTTCAACTCCTCCGAACTGGGCGATGGGATGATCGAGATGCTGCCGGAGTAATCGTAAACGTTGTGTCCGCCGTGGCGGCTGGTCTTGATTGTGGCCGCAAAACCGAAATCGGTCCCACGGCTACCCACGCCTTTTAGATTGGCGACCAAGAGCCTTTGCCCGCTCAGCGCGACGGCGCTCGGATACCATCCTGTCGGTATTAACCCTTCCAGTTTCTGTGTCGCGAGATCTATCACCGCGATGGCGTTGTTACCGCCGTTCGCCACGTAGAGGGTTTCGTCATCCGTCGAGACCGTGAGCGCGTTGGGAGCACTGCCCACGGGCAGGTCAGGCATTGGTTTGGTGCTGATGGTCGCTGTGACCTGGATTTTCTCCACGTCAATCGCCGAGACCGAATCGCTGTTGGCGTTGGCGACATAGATGGTCTTGCCATCTGCCGCGAGTGCCATGCCGCTCGGGTGCAGCCCCACCTCGACCTCTTTGATCACTACGCCCTGGGCAATGTCCACCACGGAAACGGTGCCGGTCGAAGCCACTCCGGTGCGGGGATCGATCACTGTCTCAGTGCCGGCGCTTTCGGCGGTAAAGTCGTCGGGGGTGGCCGGATGCCGTCCACCCCAATTGCTCACGAAGGCGCGCCCACCCACCAGCACCACGCCATAGGGTGCAACTCCCACTGGAATCTGCGCCTCGAGCTTCTTCGAGGCAAGGTTCACGACCCCGAGCGCATTGTTGCAGCTCATCGTCACATAGAGGCGTTGGTTTGCCGTATCAATGGCGATACCGCCCGGCACAGAAGGGTCTTCCATTCCAGCCGGACCGGGAAGCGTGATGGAGTCGCTCCACGCAAATCCGCCGTTCGGCTGACGGCTGGCGCCGTGCAAACCGTTGAAGGAATCTGTCAGCCAAACCTTGTTGCCGTCTGCTTCCCAGGTGATGCCGTGGAATCCGTTGCCACCCAAGGTGTGGGAGAAATTCTTGTTGGGCGGGAGCGCCAAACTCTGGATGATGGCGCCGCTCGTCGCGTCCAGGAGCGTGAGACCGTGGGAGTGCTGCACCGCCACCAGCTTCTGCGCGGGATCGAGCGCGAGATCGGTCGGCCTGCCGAAGAAGACTGTGCTCTTGCCCGCCGGCGTGATGACTTGGGCAGTAGCTTGCATGTAAATGCCGCGGCTGGCATCCAGGGGGCCGACCTGCGCGTGCTCCCAATCCCAAGCCCCCGCCGGTTTAGGCGCAGCATTTTGTGATCGCGAGCCCGCTGCCTTCTTTTCGGCAGCGCTGGCCAAGCTGGCCACCAGTAACAGGAGCAGAGGAATAGAGATCGTCCATCTTTTCATGGCGCCTCCCGGCGAAAGACTGTAAGCGTTTCCAACTCGTAATCCTAACGACCCGAGATTTCGGCAGAATAAGCAACGTTGGCAGGCTGAGGCACACGTAAAGTGCTGAAAAGCAAATTTGCAGGTGTGAGAAACGCTTTGTCGATGGTTCCGGCCGACACTGGGCTGGAATCTTATGATCAGGAATAGGGCAAGTCAATGAAGGCCGAGGCGGTCGGCGAGGGCTTCGGCCTTTCGAGATAACGATGCCGCGATCATTCGTGTGATTTCGGCGGATTCCCCAACAGCCGGTATACCGTCGCTGTCTTGGTAGCACCGAGATTGATGTAGTCTTCAGCGGCATACTGTAGCGAGAGGAAGAAGGCTTCGGTACGGCGCAGCGCATCTTTACTGAGTTTGTCGCGGTCCTGGAATCGGAACTGGTAGGCGAATTCGCCGATGAGCGGGCGGTGCTCACCACGGGTACGCCAGATTGCCACGTTCGCTTTGCAGGTCAGGCCATCACCGAAATCGAGCAGGCCAATGTCCTGCAGAACCTCTTCGACAATCGTGTTACTGACCAGATGGATCGCTTCTTTCGGTGACTTTCTGACTTTGCCCAACACCGGAAGCATTTCGATCAAAGCGTCCATGTCGTTGATATTTTCGCGGCCTAAGCCGATAGCTCCGCGGGTGAATTGCACATTGTGAGAGTAGAGCAGACGGATGCCCCCCAGCTTCTCCTTCAAGGGCAGTGCCTGCACCTTGAACTTCACCCGGTGGTCGCCGAGGATGTTGGGCCGAACATCGGTTTCCGCTGCGGCCTGCAACTCGGGATGTCTGAACTTGAAGACGATCTCGGGCTCACCGATGGGAAAACCGTTCTTGTAGGGAATGCGGCGGCGCAGAATGAAAGCATTGTTGTAGAGGCGGAAGTCGTCCGTATCAATAAAGACCACTTCGCGGATCTTGACCGGCTGTCCGATGAAGCCATCTGTCGTGTACTTCACGCCATGTTCTTTCGCGGGTTCCTTGAAGACCTTACCGAAGTCGAAGAAGCTCTCGCGCGAGTGGAATTTATTAGGCCGCAAAATCAGCTTGCAGCAGACGTACTCTGGCGTATGGATGGGCATCCCGTCGGCATACTGACCAGGCTTAAGCTGCGGGACTCGTCCCACCCAACTTGGGGTTACGAACTCGTTCTTCGCCGGTTGTTTGCTGTTTTTCGTGCGACTTGGTGCAGTTGCTGTTGCGCTTGGCATAGTTGCTCCTCAGTGGTGGATGCCGATGGTCGCGGCCCTCCGTTGACTTCCTCGCCCACCAGCCGGAGAGTGTCGATGATTAAGTTCCGTCCTTGAGCTCAACTTCGGCGGCAAGTGGGGGCCACTGCTTCAGCCGCGAGAGCTTGCAAAGAGGAACGATTGTTTATGGCCTGGCTTCGGCCACATTGTCAGGCCATTGGTCGTCGGTCCGCTGCCACGTCTTGTCCGGGTTGTAGAGTTCCATCTTCCTGACGATTTCAAGGGAATCGGGGCCGAGGTCCTTCTGGTAGACGATTCCGTCGTAGTTGACGATAAACGTCTTGACGCCGGTCACGCGATATTCGGCGGGAACGGCGACCAGAGCGAAGCCGCCAATCATGACGCCCTCGATGACGTAGTTGATGGCGCCGTTAGGGGCGGCTGGTCCCTGTCCCTTGAGGACTTTGAAGTAGTAGCCGTGGAATCCGCCTTGTGGCGTACTATAGCCTTCCTCCAGCGCGTTGGCTACGGCTTCGCCAATGGGCCCGGCCGGCGTGCCGTCGGCGTTTTTCCAGAACAAACCATCCTGCTTTCCGGGCGTGCTGATGATCTTCTGCGCGTATTGGTTCACGCCGGAATCGTCGTGGATTACGGAGGCGTATTCCCTCTGCGCCGAGACGAAGCCGCGACAGACGGTGATGGCGTCGAGTTCATTCTCGCCGATGCGGCGGAACAGAATTTCCTGCTTACCTTCCTTGGTGTTGAAATACCACTTGCTGTTCTTCTTAACGAGAGGAATCGGCGCAGGCCACTCTTCTTCGCCAACAATGATGGTGGCGCGGTTCGGATTCGACTTGGCGATCTGGATCGAATTCTTCGCTGCGGCCTCCTTGGCGAAATCCTGGGCGTTGTTCTTGTCCTCCACCTGGTCCCCGGAGGCTACAAGATCGTGGCCGTCGGGGCCGAGAATCGCTAACAGCTCCGGCACGTTGAAGTCAGCCGCCGCTTTGATGAGCGCGTCGGCCGCCGCCTGAGGAGTATCGAAGCCCTTGGGGCCGGTCACGCTCGTTGAGGCGGGCTGCGCCTGCGCTATGCTCATCGTCGTAAACCCGCAGCATAGACCCACCAGGATGAGGACGATGGTCGTGATTCGCTCGCTCTGATTCAATGTTTTCGATTTCATAAGTTCCTCGTTCATCATGATGTGCCTGCCTACCGCCGTCTTCCGCCGCCACCGCCACGGGAACCGCCGCCACGGGAACCACCGCCACCGCGGGATCCGCCGTAACTGGACGCGCCTCGCGAACTGCTGGCCCGAGCCTGGCTGCCACTCATGCCAGATCCCGCGCCCCCAAACGCGTTTCTGTTGGTAGAACTCGGGGTGTTGCGAACCTGCTGATTGCCGACGCGGTCTGCCCCGGTCCCGCGGTTCGAACTCATGTTCCCGGCACTGGCGCCGCCACGGTTGCCGGAACTGTTACCGCTTCCCCGGTTGGAGTTCATGTTGCCGGCGTTGGTGCCACCGCGATTGCCTGCACTCGGCTGCTGGCGTGCCTGGTTCTGACGGGCGTTGTTCTGCCGGCTTTGCATCGAGTCTCCGCGAGCGGTGCCGCCGTACTTGTTGGCGGTGCTGCGATCGGAGTAAGGCGCTCCGCCACGGTGCTGCGGATTGTGCTGCCAGTTGCTGTTGCCGCCATTGACGCGGTTACCACCGTTAACGTTCTGCCGGTTGCTGTTGTTGACGAAGTTATTGTTGTTGTTGATGGTGATGTTGTTGTTGCCGCCGTGCCATCCGCAGTTGTAACCCCAGCCGCCGCCCCACATCGCTCCCATGGCGACGCCTACTCCGAACGAGATGGCCATGCCTGCCGCGTAGTATCCGGCCGGCGGATACGCGATCGGCGGATAGGCGTATACAGGGGCTCCATAAACCACGGTTGGGTTATAGCTAGGCACATAAACAACCGTTGGGCTCGCCTGCTCCACAACGATGACTTGTTTGCTCTCCACAACCTTAGTTTCTACCTTCACCTGTTCGGACGACTTCAGGTTCCCGGCATCCTTTGCCTTCTTGCGCATGCGCTGCACTGCATCCATCACATCGTTCTGCTGCGCGAGAAACGCGTTACCTAGGTCCGTGGTCCACTTGATGTTCTCGGCCAGAAGCTTCACGGCATCGGGCAGCGCAGCCAATCCCTGGATGCTCGGATCCCAGTCCTGCTTCTTGACCGCATCGGCCAGCGCTTTTTCATTCAGTCCCTTGTTCTGCGCCAGCCACTGCTGTAACTGGATCACCTCGAGCGGATAGGTGGAGGCCACCAGCACTTGGCTGAGCAGCGGATCGGGATAGAGCGCGATCGGCGCTACCAGCGAGTCGAGTTGGTCCGCGGGAATTTTGGCAGCTGCTTGCTCCGGTGCAGGAGCAGCGGCCTGCGGGGCTTGCGCTGCCAAGGCGTTTCCGGGAAACAGCATCCCAATGCAGATGACGGCTGCGAGTTCTCGAACTGCGCGGACCATCGAGTTACCACTGAAACTGTGATTGCTCTTCATCGTTACCGCCTCCGCGGCGTATCTCCGCTTATCCTGTGGTCATCTGGCCTAGCGCGAGGGCGCAGACTTCCTTTGCGCTATCTATAGCTTTTGCTTGTGCACGATTGCTAACGTTCAGGTAATGCACGTATGACACCAAGTAGGAATCGTAGCGCTGTAACGTCTAACTGACCACATTTAAAGAAATTTTCAACCAGAAGTCTCTTTCTACATAGAACCATTCTCCAAACACCTCCAACATATTGGATTGACGCCCCCCTTAACAGCAGCCTAAGCTGGTTTTATATCCCCCAAGCTCGGTCCCGTACTCGCGTACTCGCTGAGTCGCAGGAGCGTGCATATGAAGGATCTGAGCCATAGCTCTTCCGGTTTACGAGTACCGGAAGCCGAGCCTGCGGTATCCAACGAGCAATATCCTCACATCCCAAACGACTTGCTCAGCCTTCCGCTTGTCCTGCGGAACCGCGGGCGGTTTTTCGAGGATGGGCCCGCTGCGATGCTGGTGTGTGGCTCGGACGGGCAGATTGTGGACATCAACACCCGCTGCGTGGAGATGTTTGGCTACGCACGCGAGGAATTAATCGGCGCGAACCTCGAAATACTCATCCCGCTTCGCCACCAGGCCGCGCACAAGGCCCACCGCGACCGCTATTCAAAAGAGCCCAGGCCTCGTCCGATGGATACGGGGCGTGACCTGTGGGGATTGCGAAAAGACGGAACTGAAGTGCTGGTGGAAATCGATCTAGGTGCGGTGGATTGCAACCAAGGCACTCTGGTTCTCGGCGTCATTCGGGATCGAAGCAAAAGAACTCTCCTGACACAGCAGTTGGAGAACGAAGCGGAATTCGGCCGGGCGATCTCTGTACTGTCGACGAAGTTCATCAATCTCCCGGCGAACCGTGTGGATGAAGAGATCACCGATGGACTGAAAACTCTGGGCGAAGCCATGGACGGAGATCGCGCAACCGTGGGCTTGATCGAGCCTGAGTCGGGCGACTTGCTCATCACTCATGCGTGGGCCCGAGCGGGACTTGAGGCTTTCCCCAAGCGACTCCTGAGTGGGATGTTGCCATGGCTTTTTCAGCGCCTGAAGGAAGGTGAAACGATCGCTGTGGGGACCGCGGAGGACTTGCCGCTGGAAGGACACGTGGAACGAGCGTACATGCTGTCGCAAGGGCACAAGTCTTCGCTGATCGTTCCGTTAAAGGTTGCTGGCAATGTCGTGGGGGCGTTTGCCTTTAGCTGCTTCCGCCGACATCACAAGTGGGACGGGGCGACGATTTCGCGGTTCCAGGCAATGGCTGATGTGTTCGCCAATGCCCTGGCGCGCAAGCAAGCTGATGAAAGGCTCCAAACTGCCTACGCTGAGATCCAACAGTTGAAGGAACAGCTTGAGCGGGAGAACTCGTACTTAAGACAGGAAATCAAGCTTGAGTACAGTCACAAATTTGTGGTGGGCAAAAGCCAGGCAATGCGCGCCGTCCTGAAGAAAGGCGGAGCAGGTTGCGGGCACAGATTCCACCGTCTTGATTCTTGGCGAAACGGGCACTGGCAAGGAGCTTATTGCCAGGACCATTCATGAGTTGAGTCAACGCAACAACCGCGCCATGGTGAAGACGAACTGCGCAGCGCTCCCGGCCACTCTGATCGAAAGCGAGCTTTTTGGCCGTGAAAAGGGAGCGTACACCGGAGCTCTCGCCAGGGAAATCGGGAGATTCGAACTGGCGGACCGCGCTACGATTTTCCTGGACGAGATTGGTGAACTCCCGCCTGAAACACAGTCCAAACTGTTGCGCATTTTGCAGGAAGGCGAGTTCGAACGCCTCGGAAGCTCGAAGACAATCAAGGTCAACGTTCGGGTAATTGCGGCGACCAGCCGAGATCTTTCAGCCATGGTGAGGGAAGGTAAATTCCGTTCCGATCTCTTCTACCGGCTCAACGTTTTCCCCATTGTGGTTCCTCCCTTGAGAGACCGCGCGGAAGACATTCCTGAGATTGTTTGGCATGTGCTGGAAGAGTTTGGAACCCGGTTCGGAAGAACCGTAGACGGAGTGCAGGCCAGCACGATGCGAAAGTTTCAGAAGTACGCCTGGCCTGGGAACGTGCGCGAGCTTCGTAACGTGATCGAGCGAAATCTGATCCTGAATCCCGGCCCTATGTTCAAGGCCGACATTCTTGAACTAGACGAGAAGGCAGCGCCCAAGATGCGCCGTCTAGGAGAAGTTGAATCGGAACATTTTCACAGAGTGCTGCTTGCCACGGACTGGCGCATCCGAGGCAAAGGAGGCGCTGCGGAAATCTTAGGGTTAAAGCCGACGACGCTTGAGGCCAGAATGAAGAAGCTCGGTATCATCCGGCCCGCCTAGCCTGTCGACACATCGTCAAACTCCAACCTATTGGAGAAAAATTCCAAACTCCAACGTCCTGCAGAGCAGTTTTTCCTCCTAACCACAGCTTTTCTTCCACGTATCTCAATCCATCGTTAGTGACTTAGCTTCACCCAGCGCGGCTGCTCGTGATTTGGCCAGCGCCCTGCAACTACCCGTTCATCGACATTGGCTTCGACGGCACGCTCCCTCTCGCGTTACGGCGATGGGAACCTGACGGTGTGAGAACGGTCTCACCGGACGGGAGAAGAAATGATTATCGAGCAGCTGACGATTTGTGCACCGAAGGGAAAGCGCCAGGAAGTGGGCAGCGCTCTGGCTTCGCTGTCAGGGCCGACCCAGGTGCAACAAGGATGTTTGAAATGCCGGCTGCTTCAAAACTTCCGAAACCCGGACGAGCTTGTGCTGGAAGCGAGTTGGGAGACCACAGAGGATTTGACCCGCCATCTGCAATCAGAAAACTACAAACGGCTATTGCTCCTGATGGAACTGAGTCCTGTTCCCCCGGTCGTCGAGTTCTGGACGGTGGAAGGAGTCAGTGGATTGGACCTGGTGCGAACCGCTCGAGGTGTATCCGAGTGAATCGGGCCGCAAGAGAAAACAGCTTTCCCTCATGACGAGGCGTAAGGAGAGATTAAAGATGAGCACAGCAACGGAACCGAAACCAGCAACTACGAAACTCAGCACGGTGCCATTGGATTGGAGCGAGGTGTACTACACGAATTGTCCCTTGGTTTCCGCCAGCAATGTCGATCAGGAACTTGGCTGGACCAAGGAGCAGTACAAGAAGATTGGTGTCGAATACCGCTATCTTCGGTCCCGCGCCGAGAACGACTGGTACCCGCATTACATCCACAACCTCGACAACCTGATTCGCTTCGGTGGCTTATTCCCACCGATCCACGTTCATGCTGACATTCGCCGGACCCGGCTTCTAGGTGTAACGCATGCTCCACGTGAAGGCGGCGTCATGTTGGTGCGCTCGCGCGACGACATTTACCGGATGGCCGACTTGAAGGGCAAGAAGATCGGGCTCTCCCGAAGCCAGAACAAGATCAAGACCGACTGGTGGGGCATTCAGGAAGAACAGGGCATCGAGCTGATGCTTCGGCTGAACGGCATGACTCGCAAAGAGGTCCAGATCGTGGAGTTTCCGTATCCGGACGACTGGTACGACAAGCCGGAGATGATGGGGCCGCTCATGGAAAACCCATCCGAACTGTGGCTGCGCCGTGACCACAAGCACGATCTTGCTTTCCGTCCACTCGAGACTGCGTTGGAGAAGGGCGTGATCGACGCGATGTATATGCAGACCGGTCCACTGCAGCAACTCTCGGAGGCAACTGGCAAGTTTAAAGCCATCGAGGACCTCTCTCGCTATCCCGATTGGACGTTGCAGGTGGCCAACATTCCCGCCGCAATCACGTGCAGCGACGTGATGGCCGAGAAGCATCCGGAGCTGGCCGTCACCTTCATGAAGGGCATGATCAAGGTAGGGCGCTGGGCGAACGAGCACAAGCAAGCGGCCGCGGCCATTCTCGACAAGCAAACGTTCTACCTCGATGTTGAGCACACGTACCGCGGCATTAAGGACATCGACATGATCCCGAACCTCTCGCCGCAGAACCTGGTGTCGGTGGAAATCGGAAAGGACTTCATGCTGAGCCACGGATACATCAAGAACGATTTTGATGTGAACGAGTGGGCAGCGCCGGAGTTCCTGGAACAGGCTGCCAGGGAACTGTTGGAAGAGGAGTGGAAGAAGAGGACCACGTCGAAGCTTCCAGAAACCGCTGCGCCGCTGGCAGCAGGAGAGCGACTCGGATAGCTCCAGTGTCCCTAGGGTACTCATCATGGACGCAATTTCAGGGCTCAGCCCCGGCGAGTAGTTGGGGCTGAGCGCCAAGGAAACCGTGCACCACAGGCTGATGGAGAAGTGAACATGTGCGGTAGCGACCTGAAGTCGTGTGACGTGGAGAAGGCATCATGAAGGTCATCATTGTTGGTGGAGTGGCGGGTGGAGCTTCGTGCGCGGCGCGTCTGCGCCGGTTGGACGAGAAAGCCGAAATCATCATGGTAGAACGCGGGCCATACGTTTCGTATGCGAACTGCGGGCTCCCGTACCACATCTCGGGAGTGATCCCGAAAGAGTCGAGCCTCCTGGTTGCCAGCGAGCAGCTCTTCCGCAACCATTTCGCTATCGACGCAAGGACGAATTGCGAGGCGATCTCCATCTCGCCCAAACAGAAAACCGTTGATTTTCGTAACGTCAAGACGGGCGAGGTCACAACCGAGTCTTACGACAAACTGGTGTTATCACCCGGCGCGCTTTCCGTCCGCTTTCCGCTGCCCGGCATCGATCTGCCGGGAATCTTCCATGTAAGGACCGTGCCGGACGCACGAAGCATTCGCGAGTGGGTGGAGCGGGGCACGACCTTCCTGACGGGCATGTTCAATTATTCGGGAATCCAGGCGGTGCAGCCCGTGCGCCACGCAGTGGTGGTGGGCGGCGGATTCATCGGGCTGGAAACGGCGGAGAACCTGGTCCATGCCGGTTTCGACGTGACGCTGGTCGAGATGCTCGATCAGGTGCTGGCCCCCATGGATCGGGAGATGGCAAACCTGGTCGAAGGGCACCTCGAAAGCAATGGTGTTCACCTGGCGCTCAACGATGGCGTAGCCGGATTCACTCAAGCAGAGGGCGGCGCACTGGAGGTGCAGACCAAGTCAGGTAAGAAGTATCCCGCCGATATCGTGATTCTTGCGCTGGGAGTGCGTCCCGACACGGCGCTCGCCAAAGCAGCCGGACTCGAGATCGGCGAACGTGGAGGTATCCGCGTTGACGAGCACATGCGCACCAGCGATCCCGACATCTTCGCCGTAGGCGACGCCGTCGAAGTCAAGGACTTCGGCACCGGACAGTGGAGCCTGATCGCACTTGCCGGACCGGCCAACCGTCAGGGCCGTATTGCTGCGGATGTGATCGCCGGACGCGATTCCCGTTTCCGCGGCACCCAAGGCACTTCGATCATTGGGCTATTTGGCGGTGCAGCAGCGTGGACGGGCATCAGCGAGAAAACGCTCAAGCGGCTCGGCGATACCGATTACGAGAAGGTCTACCTCTTCCCGAATTCCCATGCCGGGTATTACCCCGGAGCCAAACCCATGGCGATGAAGTTCATCTTCCGCAAATCCAACGGGAAAGTGCTCGGAGCGCAGGCGATCAGCCAGGACGGTCCTGCGGTGGACAAGCGGATCAGCGCCCTGGCCTTGGCGATCCAGATGGGTGCGACCATCTACGACCTCGAAGAAGCCGAGCTTTGCTACGCCCCGCAGTTTGGCAGCGCCAAGGATCCCATCAACTTCGCCGGGATGATTGCCGCCGATGTGCTTCACGGAGACATGCCGCTTACGCATTGGGATTGCACCGACGGTGCGTTCCTGCTGGATGTTCGCGAGGCAGCAGAATTGGCGGTCGAGAGCGTGCCCGGTGCGATCAACATTCCGATGGGCCAGTTGCGGTCGCGTCTAGGAGAGCTCCCTCGCGATCGCGAGATCCACGTCATTTGTCGCTCAGCACAACGTGCCTATTACGCGACTCGCATTCTGTTGCAGAACGGATTCAAGGCCCGAAACATATCCGGCGGCATGATGTCACGCGCATGCTCACGGTCGATTTGAAGTCAAAGTCGGTTAAGACTGCCGGATAGTCGAGGCGGACAGGGTGCGAAGTCAAGTGAGCTGCGAATCGCATCGTCTCGCTCACCGTGCTGGCAGAAGAGCTGCCCAGGCTGATGTCCAACTGAGCACGATTCGCACCATGACTGGCTGAACACACTGAAAGAAAGAGACGTTCTATGACTGGCATTTGGATGATGCTTTTTAAGATCTCCCTGGCGATCTTCATGGCGGGAAGCTTGCTCGAAATGGGGCTCAGGCTCAGCCTGCCGGACGCGTTTCGTGGCCTTAGAAGTCCGCGCTTCGTGGCCCACACGCTCGTATGGAGCTTCCTTGTCTGTCCGGCCCTGGCTTACGTCATAACGCTGATCCTTCCACTCGGACCTACCTATGCCATCGGTCTGATCTTGCTGGGAATGGCGCCTTGTGCGCCGTTTGTCCCGATGTTGGTGGACAAGGCAAAAGGCGACCTCGGCTTCACCGCCGCGTTCATGCTGTTGGCCTCAGTCGGCACGGTGGCTTGCATGCCGTTTACCGTACCTCTGTTAGCCAAGGGTCTCACGACCAGTGCGTGGGCCATCGCCAAGCCGCTCCTGATTGTAGTGCTGGTGCCGATGGCTATTGGTGTTTTCATCCGCGGCAAGTGGGATGGCTTCGCGTCCCGATTGCTGCCCATCGCCAAAAAGACCGCCGGGCTAACCGGACTAGTTTGGGCGGTGTTGTGCCTCATCATTTACGGCAAGGGCCTGCTGAGCATGGCAGGCAGCTATGCTGTCGCCGCCGAACTGCTTTTCTTCGCTCTCATCTACCTCGGTACACACTGGCTCGGCTTGGGCTTGCCGCGTGAGCAGAAGGTCGTGTTGAGCGTCGGAGTTACCACTCGGAACCTCGGTGCGTGTCTCGCTCCGCTTCTCTCGGCACCGGAAGTCGATGACCGTGCCACTCTCATGATCGTGCTCGCGCTTCCGATCATGGTCATCGTCACGCTATTAGGAACCAAATTGTTTGCCCGCCCTCAGACCGCCGCTGCAGCGGGAGGTCGAGCATGACTTCGCCGGATGCCCCATTCCGGACTGGCAGCGGAATACTAACCCGCTCGGAGAGACACCTTGGCCGATAGAGATCTCAAACTAGTCGACATGCTGGCGCTGGACCGTAACAAGCTGGCTGCCGAACGCACCCTTATGGCGTGGGTTCGAACCGCGCTCTCCATGATCAGCTTCGGTTTCACAATCTACAAATTCCTGCAGGTCATTGACGAGCAAAGCCCGGTACCCGTTTTGCGGCCGAATGCACCACGGAATGTCGGGCTGGCACTCACTGGCCTCGGAACCTTCGTTGTGGTGATCGCTTCCATTCAGCATTGGAACTACGTAAAGAACCTAAGAACGGATCAGCCCTATAAGCCATGGGACCTGAGCTTCGTCGTGGCATGCCTGATCGCAGTTCTGGGCGCCCTGCTGTTTGGAAGCATCGTATTTCGCTCCGGTCCGTTCGGCTGATCCTCAGCGCTGAGAGCTTCACACTTCGCGGTGATCACCGATGCGCTGCTTAACGACCTCAGTCTCCGTGGTGGTTGCTGAGACCAACGGTTGAGACTCAGGTTATGTCCTTTTGCTGTGAGGCGACATCGAGTGCTAATTCGCGGGCAGGTGCTGGAGCACTGGACTCATCGACGGTTGCGGGCGGCGACCCTCGGCCCAGGTCACTGATCTCCAAATGCCTACTCCCTAAGTCTGAGATAGATCCCTGCCCCTCGGTTCACCTACCTCTATATCTACTATGGGTGGGCCTGCCTCTTCTCCTCGGTAATTGTTCCAAATGTATGCGCCGACTACGATCTTCTTGTCGCGGCGTGGTGAATGCGTGCTTTCGCTTAACACCGAGCCGTCAGGGCCGCGCACGACGCTTACGCGGCCGATTGACCGGGATGTGAACTCCACAGAGTCATCGTCACTGTATGAAAAGCGATACGGTTCAAAGATCAATTTTCCAAATCACTGAAAGGGGCAGGTTGTATGGCAACCGCAACACTTACTCGAACCGATGAAGAGATTCAGCAGGCAGTTCTGGCTGAGTTGAAGTGGGACGCAAGAATCCAGCCCAACGAGATCGGCGTCTCCGTGAAGGATGGCATAGTCACGCTCACGGGCTGGGTGGACTCGTTCCTGAAGAAATGGGATGCGGAGGAAGCCGCTCACCACGTCGCCGGCGTGAAGGCGGTCGCCAATGACATCGAGATACGGCTCGCGACCGAGCGCACGGATGCTGACATTGCCGCTGCCGCGGTTCACGCGCTGGAGTGGGATGCATTCGTGCCCTCCGGCAAAGTCCAGGTGACGGTCTCGAAGGGCTGGATCACTCTGCGGGGTGAAGTTGAATGGCAATATCAGAAGAATGACGCTGAGCGTGTAGTGCGTCGGCTGGCCGGGGTTAAAGGGGTCAGTAACCTCATCGAGGTCAAGCCGCGGGTGACGCCATCGGACCTGAAGAAGAAGATTGAGGACGCACTGGTAAGAAATGCCCAACTGGACGCAAGCAAGATCACGGTGGAGATCCAGGGCAGCAAAGCCATCCTGCGCGGCACAGTGCGATCGTGGGCGGAAAAGCAACAGGCGGAGCGGACAGCCTGGTCTGCGCCGGGAATTACCCAGGTCGAGAATCGAATCACGCTGGAAGTCTGAGTGGGCAAGATCCCGTCGGGAGAAAATGCAAAGGAACTTGGATCACAGCGAGCCACGGAAAAGAAAAGGGGCGGGGGAACTCCGGGGACCACATGTCACTAGAATGCAATCACCTGATGGAAGTGCAATTCACCAAAACGAATAAGCATGTATGCGAAGACTGCGTGCGAGTGGGAGACCGCTGGATACATCTACGAATGTGTCTGATCTGCGGGCACGTGGGATGCTGCGATTCTTCGAAGAATAAGCACGCCAGAAAACACTTCCAGCGGCTCGGTCATCCACTGATACGGTCGATCGAGTCTGGAGAAGGTTGGGTCTGGTGCTACGTTGATCAGCTCGAAGTTGCTGAACTTGCGGCATAACTGAGCTCGCGGATTGCTTGCGGGCGCTCTCATCTGGAGGCGGAATGTTACCTGTTTCGACCGTTCGCACTACCGAGCTACCATCGGGGGAAACGGTTCCGGTGCTTGGCCAAGGCACGTGGGGATTCGGAGAATCGGTTCACCCTCGCAAGCAGGAGATTGAAGCACTGCAAGTCGGGATCGACCTCGGTATGACGTTGATCGACACGGCGGAAATGTACGCGTCAGGAGAGGCCGAAAACATAGTAGGGGAAGCGATCGCCGGTCGGCGCGGCGAAGTCTTCCTTACCAGCAAGGTTCTGCCGCAACACGCGAGCAAGCACGGGGTGATGGCTGCGTGCGAGAGGAGTCTGAATCGTCTGGGCACCGACCGCCTGGATCTATATCTGCTGCACTGGCGAGGCACGATACCGTTACAGGAGACGCTTGAAGGTTTGGAAGCGCTGGTGGAAGCCGGGAAGATCCGCTACTGGGGCGTGAGTAACTTCGATATTGCAGACCTGCAGGAACTGGACGAGTTAATTGGCGGCGCCGATGTGGCCACGGATCAGGTGCTCTATAACCTGACGCGGCGCGGAATCGAATTCAATTTGCTCCCCTGGTGCAGGGAGCGGGGCATCCCCGTCATGGCCTATTCCCCCATTGAACAGGGCAGGATGCTCCGCTCGCCCGATCTGCAGAAGATCGCGGCCCGCCACCAGGCCACTCCGGCACAGATCGCATTGGCGTGGCTTCTCCGGCTGGAGAAGATCATTGCGATTCCGCGGGCTGGAATTCCAAAACACGTGCGGGAGAACCGCGCAGCTCTCGATCTGAAGCTGAGTTCTCATGATCTGGAAGCGTTGGATCGCGCGTTTCCGCCGCCGGCCGAAGCGCGTCCACTTGAAATGCTGTAGCACTTTTCTTCGTGAGAGGAACCTCACATGCCCACATCGCAGGCGGTAGGCTGGAGCTGTGACAGTTGCGGCAATGCCATCACCCGGATCGAGGACGGTTGGGTAGAGTGGCTGGCGTCGGATGAGCGCGGCAAAACCAGGCTCGAGGGAGTGAGGCTGGTGCATACTCGCGTGGCCAGTCCGAAGAAGCGGCAGCAGAGTGGCTGCCAGTACGACGCGGCGCGTGAATTCCACGACCGCCGTTGCCTGGTCGAAGGCCTGTCGCTGGCGCGGTTCGTCGGGCCGGACGGGCTCATGTTGTTGCTGTCCTTCGTTGCATCCGAAGAAGCTCCGAGGAACGAAGTCCTCGAGTTGATCAAGCGAGTGCAGATTCCCGGCTACGAGCAGGCTGTTCCATATTTTCAGCGGGCGATCAGTCAGGGCCTTTTTGTGCCTTCCATTGGAAACGGATTTTTCCTGCAGTCGGAAATACGAGTGGCGCTCGGGCATCGCCCGCCGGGTCGATTCGCCTGAGGGAGATCCAGTGTGCGCTCACTCCTCCAGGCGCGCGGTGTTTCTTACGACTAAAGGCTTATCAAACCTTACGACCTCTTACGGAGTATGACGTCCCCCGCTGTGGTAAACCCTCCTTCGCCCTTGCGGAGAATTGAGCTGACCTGGCTGAGCCGCTAGCATCGGACTCAAGCGCACGAACTCAAATCTTAACTAGATGAGGGGAACTCAGATGGCGAAAATCATTGGCATCGATCTCGGTACTACAAACTCAGTGGTCGCGGTCATCGAAGGTGGCGAGCCCAAGGTGATTCCTAACGAAGAAGGCGGCCGTACTACCCCCTCGGTCGTGGCATTTACCAAGACCGGCGAGCGCCTGGTCGGACAAGTGGCGAAACGCCAGGCGATTACCAATCCCGAAAACACGATTTATTCCATCAAGCGGTTCATGGGACGCCGGTACGAAGAGGTGGGCGAAGAATTGAAGATGGTCCCGTACAAGGTCGAAGCCGATGGCGACCATGTGGTCATCGTCGCGCACGGGAAGAAGTACACACCGCCCGAGATCTCGGCGATGATCCTGCAGAAGCTGAAGAAGTCGGCGGAGGATTATCTCGGCGAGAAGGTCAATGAGGCGGTCATCACGGTCCCGGCCTACTTCAACGACGCGCAGCGGCAGGCGACGAAAGACGCAGGCAAGATTGCAGGTCTTGATGTAAAGCGCATCATCAACGAGCCTACGGCGGCGGCGCTCGCCTATGGGCTGGACAAGAAGAAAGACGAGACCATCGCCGTGTACGACTTCGGCGGTGGCACCTTCGATATTTCGATTCTACGGGTAGGCGACGGGCTCATCGAAGTGGAAGCTACGAATGGCGATACCCACCTGGGCGGCGACAATATCGACCAACGTCTGGTGGATTGGCTGATCGATGAATTCAAGAAAGAGGAAGGTCTCGACCTGCGCGCCAAAGGAAACGAGATGGCGCTGCAACGACTGCGCGACGCGGCGGAACGGGCCAAGATCGAGCTCTCGACCACGATGGAGACGGAGATCAATCTGCCTTTCATCACCGCCGACGCCGCCGGCCCCAAGCATCTGGTGAAGAAGCTTACGCGTGCCAAGCTGGAATCGATGGTCGAGGACCTGATTCAGCGCTCTGTGCCGCCTTCCAAGCAGTGCATGAAAGATGCGGGGGTAGACGCCAGCAAAATTGACGAGATCGTGCTAGTCGGCGGCCAAACTCGGATGCCGCGCATTCAGCAATTGGTGAAGGAGCTGTTTGGCAAAGAAGGCCACAAAGGTGTGAATCCGGACGAGGTAGTTGCCGTGGGCGCGGCCATCCAGGGAGGCGTGCTGCAGGGCGAAGTGAAAGACATGCTTCTGCTCGACGTGACCCCGCTTACGCTCTCGATTGAGACCCAGGGAGGCGTAGCGACCCCGATGATCCCGCGCAACACCACAATTCCTACCCGCAAGACCGAGACCTTCTCGACCGCGGCGGACAATCAGACATCGGTTGAGGTGCACGTGCTGCAGGGCGAGCGCCCGCTGGCGCGTGACAACCGCACTCTGGGCAAGTTCCAGTTGACCGGCATTCCACCTGCGCCCCGCGGCGTTCCGCAAATCGAGGTCACGTTCGACATCGACGCCAATGGCATCCTCAACGTAAGCGCAAAAGATCTGGCCACGGGCAAGGACCAGAGGATCCAGATCACGTCATCGTCGGGCTTGAGCAAGCAAGATGTCGAGCGGATGGCGCGGGAGGCGGAAGCGCACTCGGCAGAGGACAAGGAGAAGCGCGAAGAGATTGAGGCGAGAAATCAATTGGACGGCCTGGTCTACAGTGTGGAGAAAATGCTGCGTGACAATGGAGACAAGATTTCATCTTCGGAGCGCGCCGACGTGGAGAATGCCATTGCCGATTCGAAGAAGGCGCTCGAATCGAATGACAAACGACAGATGGACCAGGCACGCGAGCGGCTGACGCAGGCGTCACACAAACTGGCGGAGCAGATGTACCAGGCGGCACAGCCGCAGAGTGCTTCTGGAGCCGCGCCGGGTTCGACATCAGACAGTCAGCCAAAGCGCGACGATGGGGTCGTGGATGCCGAGTATGTTGACGTCGACGAGAGGAAGTCTGCCTGAGAGATGTTGGTACTGTGAGGCGGCTGTGACGATGCTTGAGATTACGTTCTTCTACGGAGCGCCGCCGGGCGAAGCCGAAGCCCGGGCTTTCGATCAGGTACGCAGAGTATATGGCATTCGCAACCTCAGGTTGGATGAGCAGCGACGCGCGATTGAGGTGGAGTACGACGCTTCGCGGCTGAACGAGTCGGAGATCGCGGCTCTGCTCGCGGAAGCCGGCTTTGAGCTTCGCCATGTAGTTCGAGCGGCGATTTGAGTGGTGATGAAGATTGCATGATGAATTCTGAAAACCTATCCCCGGCGAAGAAATATCAACGACTGCCCCGAAAGCGACAGGAATCAGCGCTGCGCGCGGCCGAACCAGAGCTGAACAAGCTTGCGATTGAGAAACGACGGGACGAATTTTCCGAGCAGATGATGCCGTTGCTCGGTCCGTTGAAGTTTTACATCAAACGTCAGCTACGAGTGGCCTACCTGGACGAACAGATTTGTACCCCGGTTTACACCAGCGGAGACATTCTGGATACGGTAGTGCTGAGGGCCTATGCAAATTACCAGCACAAACCTCCGGAACTTACCTTGGAGCAGTGGCTATACCAGATTGCGAACGACATTCTGGAGAAGCTGCTGCGCAAGCGATCTGCCCGGGACAAACGTCGCAGAAGTCTGGAGAGAATGACGCAGGCCGAGCTACGCACGCTGGAAGAGGAGCCCATGACGGCCGACGTCGAAGGCGAAATTTATCTGGCTGAGGATCTCGACGACTCCGAAATACCTCCGCGGGAATTCAAGCGACCACTCGATGCTACAAATCCAGATGAGGAACTGGAGAAGAGCGAAGAGTTGGAGCGACTGTTTCGCGCTTTGGGGACAGTTCCCGTCAGGGACCGTATGATCTTCGAGCTCTCTGCGGTTGAAGGATTTCCAAACGAGACTGTTGCAAGGATCGCGAACGTATTGCCCGATGACGTGCCACGAATCGTTCAAAACGTGCGCGCAGAGGTATTGCGTCAGCTCAAAGCCGAGTCGCAGGCGAACAGTGCGTCAGCAAGAAAGACAGCGTAGCGCAGCACAGGTCAGCCGGTGGTCACGTAGCGATGGACGAAGGTCACCGCCATCGCCCCTTCCCCTACCGCAGAGGCACAACGCTTCACCGACCCGTGCCGGACATCGCCGGCGGCAAAGACGCCCGGAATGTTTGTCTCCAGGTAATACGGGTTGCGGTCCAGCTTCCAGTTGTCAGGACGCCGGCCATTCTGCATCAGGTCGGGGCCGGTGACGAGATAGCCGGCTTCGTCGCGCACCACGCCGACCTCTTCCGCCCACTGGGTGTGCGGCATTCCGCCCAAACACAGAAAGAGCCATGCGGTATCGGGCGACCACTCCTGCCCGGTCTGGTTGTTGCGCAAGGTGATCGCGCGCAGGACCGTGTCACCGTGCAGGGCAACGACTTCCGTATTGAGAAGGACTTCGACTTTAGGAGTGGAGTTGATTCGGTCGATCAGATATTGCGAAACGGTTTTCTTCAGCGAATCCTCACGGACTACCATCGTCACCTTCGACGCGTAGTTTGCCAGATGCACCGCGGCCTGCGCGGCGGAATTGCCGCCGCCAACGATGAAAACGTGCTCATTGCCGCATAACGAGGCTTCGCTCGATCCGGCTCCGTAGTAAATCCCGGCTCCCTGGAATTTCTCCTCCCCGGGCAGGTTCAGGCGACGGTAATCCACGCCGGTGGCGCAGATGGAAGCGCGCGAGATAATTTTCGTTCCGTCGGCGAGATAGACGATACCTTTGCCTGGCAGGAATTCTCCGTGTACACCTTCGCGGTGCAGCAGAATCTCGGCGCCGAAGCGGCTGGCCTGTTCACGGGCGCGTTCGGCAAGGTCTCTACCGCTGATGCCTTGCGGGAAGCCGAGATAATTCTCGATTCGCGGACTGGTGCCGGCCTGTCCACCGAGGGCGTAGCGCTCGACCAGCACCGTCCGCAAACCTTCGGAAGCCCCGTAAACAGCGGCGCTCAACCCGGCGGGGCCCGCTCCATAGATGCTGAGGTCATATTCCGCGTGGCTAGGATTATGGAACCAGCCGAGCTTCTCGGTGACCTGTCGAACTGTGGGACGCTCCAATCGAGTACCGTCGGGAAAGATGCAGATCGGCAACCGCGTGTCGTTCAAGCCGCTGGCGCCGGCGAGAGCGCGAACCTGCTCATCGCTGTTCAGCTCTACGTAGTCGAAGGGAACGTCGCAGCGATACAGGAAGTCGCGGATGGCGAAGGTTTGGGCGGAGCCTCGCGTTCCGAAAATCTTGATCTTTGATTCAGGCGCTTGCATTACGGATCCTCCGTGCACAATCAACCCAGTCCTCTTACACCAACTTCGTCGAGGTGCTGCAGCATGTCGAGCGGATCCTGGTAGACGCGATAGGCTCCGGCGCGTTCCAGTTCGTCCTGACCATATCCTCCGGAGAGAAATCCAACTCCGAGGGCACCCGCACGCCGGGCCGCCAGCAGGTCCCACACACTATCTCCTACCACGATGGAATTGCGGATGTCAGCCCCCAGGAGTTTCGCGGCGGCGAGAAATAAGTCGGGATCGGGCTTCGCGTGCTCAACCTGATTTCGGGTCACGATGGGAACGGCGGGGCCGAGATCAAGGATCTGCACGGTTTTGTATGCGAATTCGCCTCGACCGCTGGTGGCGATGGCCCAACGCACCCCGGCTTGCGTCAGGAACTCGAGAAGTTCTTTCGCCCCCGGCAGAGCCCGCACCTGCGGGAGCCGGCGGGCATAGGCTTCGGCGTGCCGTCGCTGGAGTTCCTCGGTCTGTTCCGGAGTTACGCCGCGTCCGGTCTCACGCAGTAAAGCGGCGGTCAGTAACCCGCCACTCATTCCAATGCGACGATGCAACCGCCAGACCGAAAGCTCAATGCCGCAGGATTCCAGGGCTTCCCGCCATGCTAAGACGTGTTGGTAGACGCTGTCGACGAGAGTGCCGTCGAGGTCGAAGAGAAACGCAGGAGCGTGTGAAGACAGCTGCACCCTCGCCTCCTGTTGAATGTCTTGCACTGGGCGACCTCAAATTGACGGCCCCGAAAGCCGCCAGCTGAGCAGGCAATCGGGGCCCTATTTAGCTGACCTGCTGCCTTATGCCCCTTTCCTTAGACGCGTGCTCACTGCCTGCGGGTTTCTGCTGACCGCTCTGGTCGGTCGAGGCGCTGCTCTGGATCGGAATCTGACGCTGGTTCTTCTGCGCTTCGGGTACCGGAACGGTTATGTTTAGCACGCCATTCTGAAATTCAGCTTTCGCCTGTTGTGCGTCTGCTCCCTCGGGCAGGGCGATCGCCCTGTAGAAGCGGCCGTACCGGCGCTCGGTCATGTGAACGCCGCCTTCTGTCTTCTGCTCCTCGACTTGGCGTTCGCCTTCGATGGTTAGCATGTCGTTGTCGATTTCGACTCGCACATCTTTGTCGCTCAGTCCCGGGAGTTCGGCAGAGACGACCAAGTTGCCATCTTTATAAGAGACTTCGACGGGCGGCGTCCAGGCGGCGGTGGTTACGTCGCTTGTCCCGCCGGCCTGTGGGAAGGCGCGGTTCATCTCCCTCTGCAGTCGCCGGAGGGTGGCGAAAGGGTTGTCGTCGAAGATGCCGAAGGGGTCGAGCAGAAGCGAGGAGACCGCCGGAAGGACGGAGCGACGCGCCAGTCCGGTCGATTGTTGCCTGGAGCCTTGGGTTGCGGGCGCCTTTGCGGATTGATTCGGAGTTGGGGCTGCGGATTGCGATGACATCGAATTTCCTCCAATAGCGTTGAACTCGAAAGAGGCCGTGTTCACGGTCCCTGAAAAATGAGCGACAGTCGCACCCGGGCCGCCACATTCGCCGCTCGCCAGTAGCTCTACTTCGTCGCACTAGATCTATGCGTGCTCGTCTCGATGCTATCGAACGTCCACTTCCTCAACAATTCTTCGTAGGGAGCAATCTAACGTCGGCATTGACGTATAGGAGCGGATTGGCGTCTCCGATTAGTTCTCCATACGACGCCCGTACTAGAGTCTGGCGCGCGAAGTGATTCGGTTTGGAAATTTCCGGCTCAGAACCACTTGGAACTGTGGTAAGTGGAGCAAGTTCACAATTCGAAGAGTGTTACTACTGGCTGTCTCGCAAGTGAAAATTGTTCTTCCTCTCCGAATGTTTGCATCTCTGTGCTTTCGCCGGGCCTCAGACTATGTATTATGTAAGTGAAAACTTGAAGTACCTCGCGACCCGTTAGAACCCTACCCTGGAAGATTTCACGAACCCATCTGCTGCTTGTTTTCGAAGCGCCCATGGTTATCTCATCACGTCACGAGTAGAGGGCCCGACTAACAAACCCTAGGCGTCTTCTGCGCGATTCTCGAACAAGCGCCGCTCCTTGGAGAACGTCATGGATTTTCTTACGACTGTTTTTTCTTCCGACGGGTTCATGCCGCACGGCTTTTGCTATCTATGGAATGCCAAGCTGGTGTGGTTGCATGTTGTCTCAGATTCGCTCATCGCCCTGGCCTACCTTTTCATTCCCATTACCCTGATCTATTTCATTCGCAAGCGGCGAGACGTTCCCTTCAACTGGATGTTTGTTTGCTTCGGGCTGTTCATCCTGGCGTGCGGCGCCACGCATGCCATGGAGGTATGGACACTGTGGCATGCAGACTACTGGCTATCCGGTGCAATCAAAGCCTTCACGGCCTTGGTGTCGGTGCTTACGGCGATCCTGCTGGTCCGGATGATCCCGCAGGCGCTCGCCTTGCCTAGTCCCGAGGCAATGCGGCGCGAGATTGAGGCACGCAAGCTCGCGCAGGAGTCGTTGCATGTGGCGACAGCGGAACTGGAGTTTCGGGTTGTAGAGCGAACGGCGGAGTTGACGACGGCCAACAAGGTCCTGGTGCTCGAGGTGGCCGAGCGCGCTCGGGTGGAAGAGGAGCTGCGCCGAAGCGAAGAGCGGTTCCGTTTACTGGTCGACACAGTGCGCGACTATGCCATCTTCATGATGGATCCCAACGGCGATGTCACCAGTTGGAACTCCGGCGCCGAGCACATTAAAGGCTTCAGGGCCGACGAGATTATCGGCCAGCATTTCTCGCGTTTCTATCCCCCCGAAGAGGCGCAGCGTGGCAGACCACAAGCGTTGCTTGACGTAGCTGTCGCCGAGGGTCGCTGTGAAGACGAGGGCTGGCGCGTCCGCAAGGACGGATCGCGCTACTGGGCTAATGTGGTGATTACAGCGGTGCACGATGGAAGCGGTCATTTGGTCGGATTTTCGAAGATCACCCGCGATCTGACCGAGCGCAAGCGCGCCGAGGAAGAGAGGCAAACGCTGGTGGCACTGATCGAAAACAGCCACGACTTCATCGGCATCGCGTCTCCTGATGGAAGAGTACGGTTTGTGAATCCCGCCGGACAAAAGCTCGTTGGGCTGACTGGCAATGATCAAGTGCAAAGGACGAAGATCATGAATTACGTCGCCGAGGATGATCAGCGAAAGATTCTGGACGAATCCTTGCCGGCGGTAATTCGAAATGGGCACTGGGAAGGGGAGACGAGATTTCGTCACTTCCAGACCGGCGCCGATATTCCCATGCTTCAGCACATATTCGTCATTAAAGACCCGGTCAGCGGACGGCGCCTGGCTCTGGGAACCATCAGCAGAGACATCACCGAACGCAAACGGAACGAAGAAAAGCTGGAGGCAACAAAGTCCGAGATGGCCCACATGGCCCGCCTGACCGCCATGGGAGCTCTGACCGCATCGATCGCCCACGAAGTCAATCAGCCGTTGAGCGCCATCGTCAACAACGCGGCTGCGTGCCGAAGGCTGCTAAACAGCAGTGCGCCCGACCTGGTGGAAGTAGACGAGGCCATCGACGATATTGAGAAGGCCGGAACACGGGCGGGTGAGGTCATTGCGCATATCCGCAAGTTGGTAAAGAAGGCGGTGCCCGAAAAAATCGAAGTGGACGTCAACGAACTCATCCGCGAGGTGCTCGTATTGGTGCGTGGTGAAGCGGAAAAATATCGCGTCCAGACGCAAACGGAGTTGACCGCTGTCCTCCCGCCGATTCTGGGCGACCGGATTCAGTTGCAGCAAGTGGTGCTCAATCTCATCATGAACGGGATCGAGTCGCTGACCAAGATCACGGGCCGGGCACGAACTTTGGACATCCGCTCGAAAATCCATGAGCCAGGAGGTGTGATCATCAGCGTACAGGATGCGGGCGCCGGCTTGGACCCTCAGTCCGCCGGTCGCATCTTCGAAAACTTTTTCACTACCAAAACCGACGGCCTTGGTATGGGGCTGGCGATCAGCCGCTCCATCATCGAGGCTCACGGAGGGAAGTTGTGGGCGCAGCCGGCTGAGCCGCAGGGTGCCACCTTCCAGTTCACGCTTCCAGCGTGCGCGTGAGATTATGAGCGACAACCGTCCCATGGTCTTCGTGGTCGACGATGACTCAGCCGTCAGGTCATCGCTCAAGCGGCTGATTCAGTCGCTGGGTCTGGATGCCCAGACGTTCGCCTCGGCCCACGAATTTCTCGGCGCGTCTCGCCCGGACCGGCCGGCGTGCCTGGTGCTGGATGTTCGCCTGCCCGATCTGAGCGGCCTGGATCTGCAACAGGAGCTTGTCCGGTTAAATGTGGATTTGCCCATCATCTTCATCACGGGCCACGGCGATATCCCGATGTCCGTCCGCGCCATGAAGGCCGGCGCGGTGGAGTTCCTGACCAAGCCATTCAGGGAGCAGGAACTGCTGGAGGCCATTCAGCACGGGATCGAGAAGCACCGTGCAGCCCGGCAGCGCAATGCGGAGCTCGGCGGCCTGCGGCTGCTCTACGATTCGTTGACCGCCCGCGAGCGTGAAGTTTTCCCACTGGTCGTCAGCGGCATGTTGAATAAACAGGTCGCCGATCAACTAGGGACGAGTGAGAAAACCGTGAAGGTTCACCGCGGACAAGTAATGCGCAAGATGAAGGCGGACACCCTGGCCGACCTGATTCGCATGGCCGGAAAGCTCAGGCTCCCTTCCCCAAAGTCCTAGATACTCGGACCAACGCCCAATAGTCACGCCTTTTTTCGGGGACTATCTTGTCCTTAAGAGCAAAGGAGGAGTAGTGAGTTCATCCCTGCTCGACATCGCACATGACGTATTGGCGTCCCGGGGTTCTGCCGAAGCGACATGGGTGCCTCGCACGGACTCAGGCAACAGCTTAAGGGGCGAAGTGGAAGGCGCACTAGTTGCCATTGTTGACGACGAAGCGTTGGTTCGCAGGTCACTCGAACGGTTGGTCAAATCCGTCGGGTACCGAGGGTGTGGTTTCGCTTCGGCAGAGGATTTTCTGGAGTTCGGCGATCGCGAAGGTACGGATTGCCTGATTCTCGATCTGATGCTGCCCGGCATGACTGGACTGGAACTGCAGCAGCGACTGGAAGACGAAGGCTGGCACATTCCCATCGTCTTCGTGTCAGCCCATGACAGGCAACAGGAACGGAGACAGGCCCTGAAGCGAGGCGCGATCACTTACCTGGTTAAGCCGTTCGATGGCAAGGTCCTGCTGGATGCGGTGCAGTCTGCCGTGAAGTAACCCAACTTTTGCGGCTTCGTCGATGCGGCCACAACGCTGAGGGCTGATGACTGGCTAATTTGTTCGAGGAGGTTAGCTTTATGCATACAGTTGGCAAAACTCCAAATCCGAATTCCCGTGGTGGCCGGCATTTCTACGGCGCCAGAACTCGAGTTGACCGCAGCGTCGGGGGAAGAAAAATCCAGCAGATTCTGGAACAACAAGGGCAGACTGCTGCGCACCCAGTCCGGGGAGCGAAAGCTGCGGCAATTCCTGACGAGCAGCAATTTCCCCTGACGGTGACCAGGCCTTATCGCGTGCTGGTGGCAGACGATCATCCGCTGGTGCGGGAGGGCGTAGTGGCTCTGATTAATCGCCAGCCGGACATGCAGGTCGTCGCCGAGGCGAGCAATGGCCGCGAGGCGGTGGCGAAGTTCCTGGAGTTTCGCCCGGATATTACGCTGCTCGATTTGCGCATGCCGCTGCTCGATGGAGCCGGAGCGGTAGCCGCTATCTGCGCGAACACGCCCGATGCGAAAACGGTGATCCTCACCACGTACCAGGGCGAGGAGGACATCTACCGCGCGCTACGTGTCGGCGCCCGGGGATATCTGCTGAAGGATTCCCCCGCGGAAGAGCTGGCGGCCTGTATCCGCGCCGTGAGCGACGGCAAGACGTGGGTACCACCGGCGGTGGGCGCCAAGCTGGCAAAACGGGTCACGTTCCGGGAGCTGACTCCGCGAGAAATGCAGACTCTTGAAATAGCTGCCACAGGCAAGAGCAACAAGGAGATTGGAGTAGCGCTCAACATCAGCGAGGCAACCGTAAAAGTTCATATGACGCACATCATGGACAAGCTGAAGGTCACTGGGCGTACAGAAGCCCTGAATGTAGCGGTAAAGCGCGGACTCATTTACATGGATACAACCACCGCTGCCTGAGGAACGCGATCATGAAACCGCGAAGTATTTACAAAACGCAGACGCTCGCGAGGTCTTTCGGTCCTCGATATTTGCTTAAGCCGATCATCGGCGCTTCATGGGCGGACTCGGTCCGCCATGCTGAATCTGAGGCTCAGAACGAGCGACAGCAGAGGGAGACAGCCCTACGCGAAGAGGCGGTCCGCAAAGAGCGTGGCCGCATTGCCGCCGACATTCACGACACCTTGGCGCAGAGTCTCACCGGCATTCTGCTCCAACTCGAAGCCGCCGAGTACGACTTTTTCGAGAACCCGAAAGCGGCCCGCCGCAAGACTCGCCGTGCTCTGAATCTAACCAGTGAGGCAATTGCCGAAACCCGTCGTTACATGTGGACGCTTTTCCACGAAGCCATTACCGCCGAAGACCCCGCTCAGGAGTTATCAATGTTCGCGCGCAGGGTTTTTGCCGGGTCAGCGGTAAAGGTGGAGCTCTCGCTGGCCAAAGGGCCTTGTCCATTGCCTTCGCATACCTGCTCCCAGCTCCTGCGAATCGGGAAGGAAGCCTTGTGCAACGCTTCGAAGCATGCGCAACCCTCGCGCGTATTGGTCGAACTGGAGTACCTGCAACAGCAGGTACGCCTGGAAGTTCACGACGATGGGAAAGGCTTCCGCGCGGATGCTATCACCACTGAGCGGCAAGGCTTCGGTCTGTGCGGAATGCGTGCGCGAGCGATGGAAGTGGGGGGGAGTGTCACCGTGAACAGCAGACCCGGACTGGGGACCAGAATTCTGGCGCTCATGCCGATTCCAAGTGCCGAGGTGCAGATCTCCACATAGCAGTCTGTGGCTTGCGAGTCGCGGACTCAACTTTCGAATGACTGTTGGACGGTGAAAGCGATGGACCGACCCTACCCTGTCGACGAACGAGAGCGCCAGATTGACTCCCTGGCGAAAGTGAAGAGAAAAGTATCGGAAGAAGAATTGCCACGCCCAAGGTCGCTGCTCAAAGCGCTGGAGGGCGCGACGCTATTTTCGATCTCCGACCTGAAGGCCTTGGAGATGGCGACTTATAAGGATCCGGTCATCAGCCTCTATCTGGAGTTAAGCCCGGAAAAGCTCGTGCCGGAAAAAGCCGGTCTGCTCCGGGCCTTTCACTCGCTGAAGACAAGCGCTCTGGAAGAGCGTAAAGAGTTCATGGCGGCCTTACCGCGCCAGCAGCAAGAAACCGTTATGCGTGGCTTGGCGGAAATCGAAGCGTTTTTGGGCGAGTATCTGGTGCCCGCCTTCGTTCATTCGCTCGTCGTGCTGAAATCAGGTACGGAGTTAAATCGAATTGTCGGCGTACCGAATCGCACAGGCGACCGGCTGATTATCGATGTCGATCCCTATGTCCTGTGTCTGGAAGTCATCCTCGAGGAGAGCAAGAAAGTCCTAGTCATAGAACTTTCCAAGGAGGAGAGCCGGCTCTCGATCTATCACTTTGGCCACTGGCAGGAGTTCGACAGGATCAAATCCTTCGTTCCCACCGACACGGTCGACAAGTCAATTCCAGGAAAAGTGCAAAGGCATCGCCTGACTCACTTGCAGTGGCACCTCAAAGCGACTGCCGACCATGCTTACCGCGTTCTTAATCAAGAATCTTGTGATGCGATGGTAATCATGGCAGAGGAACGAGTGCTTCATCTCTTCGAAAGCTTCCTGCCTCTTGCGCTGAAGGGAAAAGTTATCGGCCGGATCTTTGGATCGCCCGACGCTGATACTCGCGACCGCAGGCAAATTATCGAAGACGTGCTGCGCGCTGATAGAGCGGAGCAGGAGATCCGGGCTGTGAATGAGCTGAACGACTACAAGCCACACGAAGATGTCATCTCTGGATTACAGGCGGTGATGGAAGCAAGCAATCTGTTCCTGTTGCGCAAACTCGCGGTAAGCGAAGGCCTCGAGCAAGCGGGATTTGTCTGCAAAGAACACCATTACCTTTCCTTGCATGAAGAGACTTGTCCATTCTGCAATAAGCCCCTGTTGCCGGTGAAGAATGTAGTGGACGAAATGGTGGAGATTGCGCGTCTGCACGGAGTGACACTCACGGTCTTGGAGCAGAAGCCCGAGCTTCTGGCTTCCTACAACAGCATCGCGGCTGTGGTGTATGCGCCACCAGCCCAGGCGTCCGCGTAAACGGAGCAAGTAATCCATGGCGTACGACTATCAAAACGCGATTCGCCAATTGCAGGAGGTGCACCGGCTGCTGGCGGGAGGTCTCTTCGGACGAATCGCGCAAGAGTTGCAGCGCAAGCGCGACATCCGGGCGCGAAATATCCTGGGCGAATTGCTTGAGGATCCCAATCTGCCACCAGTGGTAAAGGACTTTCTGCAAGCGTCGAGGCAGGCGCTCGATAAGGTAATCCTGCGCCTGGATCGCACCGACGCTTTGATGAACCTCGCGGATGCCATCGACTTCCTGTCGAACGAACAAACTCCCCCGCCTGGACAACTGTGAATCAGCATCAACGCGGATGTGGAGGCGGAGCCGCGTGCACAGCAGGCACGGAAGGTAGCGGTCGCGGCGTTGCGTGCGGCGGAAACTCCCGGTCGATCATGGGACCCGCCGGTCGGCCGGCATGAATGTTGGCGCGCTGCTGCGGCTCGAGAGGGCGTCCGGGATCCTCAACCATGGCAGGCGCCCGCTGTGCATATGGCAATCGTTCCGGTGGTGGCGCGGTTCTGGTCACCAGCGGTGGACGCACAGCAGGCGGCCCGGAATGACTGACTGCCGCGGGAGGAGGTCTGTGAGGAGCGGGGGTTGGCGCGGGCGCCGGATGATTAGCCGCCATCGGAGGCGTGCGGACTTCGTTCGGAACAGGTCGCGCGCTTCCGTTTGGCGAGACCCTCGCAGCTACCGGAGGATGTTGCAGCATGGCCGGGCGCTTCGGCGATACCGGCGGCCGTGTCGGACGAGTTCCTCCTGCGATTGCCCGCGGAGTGGGATTGATCGATGGATGCGGAATCACCTGTGCCCGTTCGATCTGCCTGGGATCGAGATGAACCATGTTGCGCACCACGGGCTCGGAATTACGAAGCGCATCGGCAGGCACAGCCGTAGTGGCTACTGTGCGATATCGATAGTGGACGTTGTTGATGTTAGTCACGTTGATGTTAGTGATGTTGATGTTGCGCACGTTCGTAATATTGATTTGCTGCAAATAGACGTTGCTGTGGTGATACCAGGGGAAGAACGGTTCACCTGGTCCGAGGGGAAACCATGCGGCGACTCCCCCAAAGCCGAAGCTTAGCGTGAAGTCAGGGCCTCCGATGAAAGCAACAAACGCGGGAGCGTAGACCGGAGCCGCGACGATCGGACCGGGAAGCCATCCCCAGCGCACCCCGATCTGTACCCAGCGCCCATAGTGGAAAGGTGCAAATCCCCACGCTTCGTCTTCAACCCACGTCCAGCCCCACGGCTCAACCCAAACCCAGCGTCCGTAGCGATAAGGACACCATCCGACAGCTACTCCCGCCGGATACCAGATTGGCCCATAGTCCGCGACTGTAGCCCAGCTGCCGTAACCATCAAGATCGTAATAACCAGGGACGCCGGGGCTTACGTACTGTCGAGACTTCGCGCGCAGGTATTTCTCATCCCGCTTGTTCGACCAGTCGTCAAAGTCGTCGCGCGGTGGAAGTGCAGTCCAGTTAAGCTGCACCGGATTCGATCCGGTCAGCTGTGCCGCCTGCCCACCCTCCACCGTCTGATTGATGCCGTTGCCTGTGATTTGAAGGCTGCCAGTATTCACGGTGACCAGCGTCATGTTCTGGCTCGGATAGGTATCGACGCGATAGTTCCCAGGCTGGACGATGGTAATTGCTGCATTCGGAGTATCCACCTCTACAGACTGACCGGGAGGCAAGCTATAGGCGCTGATCCGCAACGAGCCTTGCGCGAGACCGAGCTGAATGAGTTGATCGTTGAGATTGGTAGTAGTGAGATCAGTCTGTTGCCACATCCGAACCGCAACATTCCCGGTCTCCAGTTCTGCGCGAGCGCCCGTGTCGGTCCATAGGCGGTCGCCTGCAGTAAGCGGATAGTTTAGCGTTGCCTCAACCCAATTCTGTTCACCCGAGGGTTCGAAGGATACCGATCCCTGAAGGTAGCTGAGCCGAGCAATGCGACCGGGGGGATCGCCCTCGTCTGCGAAAAGCGGCAATACGCTGGACAGACATAGCGCGAGAAGCAACGAGGAGCAGAAGCTTATATGTATTCTCACTCTAGTCACCGGGCTTCCCTACCTAACCTGCTATGTCTCGATTGATAGCCTCGGGAGCGGCAACTCGGGGGCGCTTCGCTACTACTACCTTGGCAGGCCGCAAAAGGCGCTGTCCAAGCGTGTAGCCGCGTTGTAACTCTTCCAATATCTGGTTGTCCTGGGCATTGGTGGTTTCTTCGGTATCGACCGCCTCGTGAAGGCGTGGATCGAAGAACTCGCCCAAGGCAGCTACTGGACGCAGACCAAGGCGGAAAAGCCCTTCGTCGAATTGCTTGCGGATCAACTGCAGCCCGCGACGGAAATCTTCGACATCTCGTGGATATGTCTGCAAGGCGAGGTCGAAGCTATCGATGGCGGGCAGCAGAGAGAGGACAGTATCGCCAACCGAAACATCTTTGGAATCCAGCCTCTCCTTCGTCATGCGTTTGCGCGTATTCTCGAACTCAGCCTGGGTTCGCGCTAGCCGCTCCAGAAGGCTATCCCGTTCGTCCGCGACCTTCTTGAATTCCTCCGCGGAAACGCACTGCTGCTCGCCCTTCCCTTCTGAATTCAGAGCCGGCGCAGCATCTGGCAACTTGCGTGGGTTGTCACTATCGCCAATGTGGGTTTCTGACCTTGTAGCGTCTTGATTCATAATTTATGGCCCGCAATCGTAATCACCAGTTTGTCTCTAAGACAAGACCAACCGCACCTAAGCTGGCTGGACTTGAGCCGGCAGGTGCAGGCTGTGAATTGCGAGGGCAAACATGATGTAAGCCCATCCTCGCAAAACCAGCGATACGCCGACGGCGAGACCGATGAACCACACTCCGGACCACGGCCATTCCATCCAAAGCAGAATTCCCAAGCCTAATGTTATGGCGCCGTCAAAGGCCGCCCATCCCCAATTGGGGAATTTCAGCCGTAGAGCGATCACCAGTCGAAAAACTCCAATCACGGTAAAGAAGGCTGCGAACAGTAAAGTCCATGCCAGAGCACCGGCAACCGGATGCGTCACGACCAGCAGACCGACGAGTATTCCCAGTACACCTCCTATAAGGTGAAGAAACAATCCGCCCCATTTGCGAACCCGAAAAGCCTGAACGCATTCGATAATCCCACTTATTACCAATAGCCAACCCAAGATTAGAACCATGCCAAGGGTTGCCGCAGGCATAATGACAAAGGCGATCGTGCCCAGGACGATCATTAGAATTCCCAGGCTCAGCAGCCATCCCCACTTGTGACGCAGGTTTTCAAGCTCCAGAAAGAACGGCGTCGTGATCATGTGCGCCTCCACCAGCATTCGAAATGTGGTCGGTTGGTGACCGACTTCTGCGATGTTAGTAACGGCTAAGCTGCAGTTCAATTGCTCGGGAGAGGAATTCAAAACTAAGGCATGACAATGACACGACCATCCGCCTTGGGGAATAGATTCGGCTACGACATATATATTAGATTGGATTTTCCAGACTGCCAGGCGAGGGCGGAATCTCGACAATGCCGTTCCACGATCGGCCCGCGAGCGACACAGTTAATTGATTTGCGCCTATGTGTTTGATTTTGGATGGAGCAGTTCGTCGACCTTGGTCAGCAGGGTCATTCGAGAAAGCGGCTTCTGTAATAGCAGCGCCCCTTCTGCAATTAGTTCCTGCACAACAGGAGTTTCTGCGTATCCCGACACATACAAAGCTTGCATTTCGGGATGAGAAAGCCGCAGTTGTGACACTGCTAATGGGCCGCTCATTTCGGGCATCACGACGTCACTGATAACCAAGGGAATTCGACGTTCGTACTGGGTTGCAAGCTCAAGAGCCACATTTCCACGGCCAGCTTGTATTACGTTATAGCCGCTCGCTGTGAGAAACTCATACGTCACTTGCCGCAGCGAATCATCGTCTTCGAGCAGAAGAATCGTCTCAGTTCCTCTAGGATACTCAGGCCGTACGTCAAGGTTTAGAGCCACTGTAATCGGTTTCTCATCTACCTTTGGCAGATAAACATTGAAGGTTGTTCCCTCTCCAGGAGTGCTCACAACCCAAATGTAACCGCCGCTTTGTTGAACGATGCCGTAAACGGTTGCCAACCCCAACCCCGTACCGCGCCCCTTCTCTTTGGTGGTGAAGAAGGGCTCGAACACTCGCGAGCGTACTTCTTCCGTCATTCCGGTACCTGTGTCACGCACGGCCAGATGAACATAGTGACCGGGCTTCACATGGGGATAGCGTGCGACATCCTCAGCGCCAAGCTGGGCGTTCTCCGTAAGGATGCTTAGCAAACCTCCACATGGCATAGCATCCCTTGCGTTCGTGGCCAAATTCATGAGAATCTGCTCGACCTGTCCGCGATCCGCCCGTACAGAGCCCAAGTCAGCTTGGGACTCGGTCACGATCTGTATGTCTTCACCGATCAGGCGCTGCAGAAGCTTCCCCACGTCTGCGACGACGGTATTCAGGTTGAAAACGGTGGGATATAAAACCTGTTTGCGGCTGAATGCAAGTAACTGCCTTGTCAGTTGAGCGGCACGGCAACTAGCTTTCTTGATCTCCTCAGCGTAGTGCTGCTGCTTCTCGGATTGTTTGGTATCGAGAAGCAATTCGGCATTTCCAAGAGTCACAGAGAGAAGATTGTTGAAATCATGCGAAATTCCTCCCGCGAGCAGGCCCACTGCCTCCATCTTCTGCGACTGCCGGAGTTGCTCCTCTAAGCTGCGTCGCTCGGTAATATCCTCCGCAATGACCTCATAGTGGTCGACCGATCCGTTCTTTTCGCGTACGAGATTTCCGCTGATCCGAACAACGATAGTTTTGCCATCCTTGCGCTGCCAGTTGACCTCGACTCCTTCGACCTTTTCGCTCGGTCCGTAGCTTTCGAGAATCGCTCTGCGGGTGAATTCGTTGTCATAAATGTCGTAATTCAGATTTTGCTGCAGCAATTCGTCGCGGGAGTCGTAACCCAGCATTGTGACCATGGCTGGATTAACATCCACCAGTGTGCCGTCTGGTTTTGACCAAAACATCCCATAGGTCGCATTTTCAAACAGCTGCCGATATTTTTGTTCCGATCGTCGTAGTTCTTCCTCTGCTCGTTTGCGATCGGATATATCCAAGAACGTGACCACTGCTCCGACCATTTCGCCGGCTTTGTACATTGGATAGGACCAATATTCAGCTGCAAAACTGGTCCCATCGGCACGCCAAAGCACTTCATTGCTGACGTGACTGGCTCTAGCCTCACGAACGGCTACATAGATGTCGCACTCTTGTTCCGGGTATTGCGCTCCGTCGGCCCGGGTGTGATGTATCAGTGCATGCATGTTCTTTCCGAGCAAATCTTCTCGACGCTGATGACCAAGGAGACGCATACATGCCGGGTTACAAAATGTGCAATTTCCATTCAGGTCGAGTCCATAAATCGCTTCTGCGGTGGAATTGAGCAGCAGAAGATATTTTTCCTCGCTCTCCTTAAGCGATTGCGCACCGTTTTTCAGATCAGTAATGTCAACACCAACCCCGAGCACGTGCTGGGAACCATTGCGCACCAAAACGCCTTGTGCCTCGATCCAAGTGATCGTTCCATCAGGGTGCACGAGACGATACTGCACTGCGTACTCATTGGATTCTCTATCTAAGACTTTTTGAATGGCTGCCTGGACTCTACTCTTGTCGTCAGGGTGTAACCGCTTCACCGCCTCCTCGACCTGGCCAGAGAATGTGTCCCGGGTAAATCCAAACTGCCTGTAGGTCTCATCTGACCATGTGACGGTGTTTGAAAGCACATCCCAGTCCCACAATCCGATTCGGAGACCCGCCTTCTGCGCCAGCTCTAATCGCTTTTGCCATTCCTGAGCCGCGTGTTCCGCTTGCTTGCGTTCTCTAGTATCCCGAAGCACCACCTCGATGGCGGGTGCGCCGTGCCACGATATTGGGATCGCAACAGCCTCGGCGTCCACCGAGGAACCGTCACAAGCGATTAGAGGGACTTCCATTGGCATGGAGGCCTCCCCAGTCAGATGGCACTCTTCAATTCGGCTCTTTATCGTGGCCCTCAACTCGGGCGGGATAAACTCGTCGATTTCATGGCCGAGGAGTTGGTCAGGCTCGGTCGCTTTATGAAGACGCAGGGCGAATGGATTCACAAAAACGATTCTGCCCTCAGCGTGGACTACGATGGCGTCAGGTAAGGCCTCAACGAGCCTCCGACATCTTTGCTCGCTTTCCGTTATTTCCTCTACGGACCTGAGTCTCTCGTCCTTGTCTCCACCCACCCGTGACGTGTTTTGCAACATCCTCTACTCCTCCAACCGGTTCAGCATAAGAACGGAATCTTAGTTGGGATGTGATTGTAATCACAGCTCTTTGGTTATCTAAGCTTAGAGTAGTCAGCCTCTATTCCCCTCGCCGCCTACGTCTAAAGGGTTATTACAAAGTCTTTCTACAGTTGTAGATCACCGTATGTTAACCGGCAAGATAGGGACCCTATGCTTCTTGGGAATTGTAACGCTATTCGCCGGATAGATAGCATTTATCTGGCTCGATAACTCAGTCTCCGAAACAGGTCTCGTGATGCCAACCTTCCATCCCTGTGCGAATCGGCAGAAGAGCGATGGCATGGCCGCAAAGAAAGCGCTTTGCGATCGCTCTTCCTCCACCTTTGATCCGCTTTATCTATTCACCTGCTGTCTGGCTTGGCGCAAAGAAGGAAATGAACAGGCGCGCCTCGAAGTTGCACGAGCTCTGACTTCTTCACATCGATGTGCCAGACAGATTGCGGCCACGCTCCTCTCGCGAACAGTCATTCCATGCGGACAAATGTTACGCATGGGAGTTTATGGAGCGATAAGCGTACTCACGTCCGCCATATTGCTGGTTATCGCGTTGAGCGTTCCCGCAATGACGCAGAGCGGTCAGCGTTCCAGCCTGAGTCAATCTAGCTCGGGCGAGGTCCAGATCCCCACTCGTCCGGTCAAGCCGCTTTTCAAAGGCCAGCAAGGCAAGCAGCACACCGAGATCTACTTCGACCGAGCTACCGGTGTGGTCACTATGAAGTTGTTGGTCCAAGATCCAAACGGCTATTTCATCCCCAACCTACGGGCCGATAACTTCGTTGTGTACGAGAATGGGGTACGGCAGCAACTCGCTTCAGCTTCCGTCGAGAGGGCGCCGGCGGCGATAGGCCTGTTACTTGAGAGTGCGAGCCCAATGCGTGGACTCGGTGAAGCCTTGCAGCCCGACATCTCCGACGCGGCGCATCAACTCATCCGAACGATTGAAGCCAACGATGATGTCACAGCGTGGAAGTACAACGACAGAGTCGACAAGCTGGGAGATTCGACCGGTGGGCGCGAGATGCTGGATATGGCTGTGTTGTCCCTTGATAAGCCCGGCCCTCCAGTTGCCAATGTATACGACGCCCTCCTTTACGCGCTTCCACAAATCGCGCAGAAACACAGGCGTAAGGCGCTCGTCCTAATTTCAGACGGCATTGATTCGAACAGCAAGGCATCGTATAGCAGTGTCGTGGCAGCGACTGAACACTTAGGAGTGCCCATCTATGCCATCAGCATGGCCGGTGTCGCGAAGCAATATATGGAGGCGCACCCTGATGCAGAGCCCATGGTGAAAATCGATTGGAGCAAGGTAGAAAAGGACCTACAGGGGATTGTGCAGGCATCGGGCGGAAGAGTTTACGTTCCATCGGAGCCTATGAATCTATCGTCAATTTATGAAGATCTGCTGGACAACTTGAAAACGCGATATGTACTCACCTATCGCTCCTCGGCTAGCGGAGACTCGCCTCGGACCGTGCGGGTGGATTTGGTAAATCCCCGGACTGGCGGGCCCGTGAAGATCGTGGACAAAGCTGGGCGCCCCATCCGTGCGGTGGTAATCGCGCAGGAGAGCTACTCCCCGGGGCAGACCTCAGCGCAGGCTTCGAAGAACGCTCCTGGAACTTCGCCCGAGAGTAGATAGTGGAGAGGCCAACCTTAAATCCAAAGTCGTAACCTGATGTCGCCCAGCAGCCCACTTGTTCCGAATATAGCGAGACGCTAGCGTGATAGGTAGACAATTCAACGGTTCTATGCCTCTCGAAGGAAGGAGCGAAATATGAAAGCGTTACATCTACTACTTGCTATTGCTGTCTGGCTGATGCCGGCCATGGTAGTCGCCCAAAGCAGCGCCCAGCAGAGTGGCACGCAGTCCGGTCAAGCAAGTCAGCAGGGCAACCAGTCAACCCAGACAAATTCGGGCTCCACGCAGAAGATGTCCGGCAAAGTAAGCCACGACGGCAAGAGCGTCGTCAATGACACCGATAACAAGAGCTACAGCGTAAATAATCCAAATGCGTTGCACAACTATGAGGACCAGCACGTTGCCATGATCGTGCAGGTCGACCCAGACGACAATGTGATCCACATCATCTCAGTGGCGCCACCGCAGCCCTGAGCTGGCTGTGGTTCCCAAAGAACGCGGGGCTGGGCTGGAGTCGAAACCGTCGAGGCATTCCCGGTCCCTCGGTTTCTCTGTCGAATATATCGACACGCATGCCTTGGAAGGAGTGATATGTATTTCCGTTCTGTTCGTATAACGGTAGCCGTCGGCATAGTACTAGTCGCCACCGCCGCTGTTCCCTCCGCGCTGCTCGGTGAGTCGCCACAGCAGGCGGGCAGCGAAGCTATGCAGGCCGACAATGCACGATCGCCTCAGGTTGAACAGCGCATTGTTCGGGAAGTTCGGCATGAGCTATTGATGCTTCCTTACTATGGCGTATTTGACGATCTGGAATATCGCGTCGATGGCCATACAGTTACTCTTCAGGGCTTTGTCACAAGCGAGCACTCCATAACGAAAGAGGAAGCCGAAAAGGCCGTCAAGAAAATTGAGGGGGTGGACAAGGTGGTTAACAACATCGAGGTGTTGCCGCCTAGTCCGATGGATGATGGGCTTCGTGCGCAGTTGTATCGAAAAATCTATGGCTATGGACCACTCTTCAAGTATGCCAATCTGTCGATCCCTCCGATCCACATTGTAGTGAAGAACGGTCGCGTGATCCTGAAAGGTGTGGTGGACAACGATACCGATAAGAACCTGGTCGGCATGCTTGCTAATCAGGTTCCGGGCGTATTCGAGGTCACCAACGACTTGCGCGTGGTCCCGTCCCGCTGACGCGAAAGATGAGGTGGTGTGGGAGCGCCGCTATGCCACGGATTCCAGACTGACAGATAACCCGGAGGTAAACAGTATGGCAATCGATTTTGTTCCGCTTCGTGACCGCATTCTCGTGCGGCGTATTGAGGAAGAGGAGACGACCCGCGGTGGATTGATTATCCCTGACACCGCAAAAGAGAAGCCGCAAGAAGGCGCGGTGCAGGCTGTCGGTAGAGGAATGCGCAAGGAAGACGGCAAGGTCATTCCTCCCGAAGTGAAGCCGGGAGATCGTGTCCTCTTCGGCAAGTACGCTGGGACGGATATCGTGCTTGATGGAGAGCCGTACCTAATCCTTCGCGAAGAAGAAGTGCTTGGCCTGCTGGCCAAGCCGGCTAAGAAGACGAAGGCAGCGTGACACGCCGTGACGGGAGACAAGAAAAGCATTGCTTTCTCATAAGTGAGTCCTCTGTCTACTACTGATTATGTAGTGATTAGTGTCCAATGCAACTTAGATATAACTGTCCAAGTTACCTAGTGGACTATCGCACTCTTGCTCAATTGTTCGCCGTGTGTTTGCGGGTTAGCATCACTGGCAGATCGAAGGAGGCTCTATATGAAAGAAACTGTCACCACCCTGGCATGGCTACTGGCAATGTTCTTAGTAGTGCCATTGGCCTTCTCCGTTGCCGCTGATAGCTCGGCTGACACTGCAGCGAAGGCTACACCTCAATCGCATCACGCGGTACAACCGGAGATCGAGAAGCAACGCAAAGAAGCTGAGCAGCAGGCACACCAATCTCTCAACCAGGATGCCATCGCGGCTCTACAGTTGACACACCAGGCCGTCAACGATATTGGAACTAACAAGAAAGATGCCGCGATGGCTGCAATTGAACAGGCTACCGGGAAGATCAATATCCTGGTGGCCAGAAATCCGGCGGATGCATTGATTCCTGTCGACGCTGAAGTTGACGCCATCGATACCGCACCTCACGACATCGGCGCCATCCGTGATCTTGCCAAGGACGCCTCGCTGGCAGTAGACCAGAAGAACTTTCCGGCGGCGCGCGTCATTCTCTATTCGCTGATGAGTGAGATTCGGGTGAGGATCTACAACATCCCGCTCGCAACTTATCCAGCTGCATTGAAGAGTGCTGCCCGGCTTCTCGATCAGAACAAGACTCAGGAAGCGCAGAACACGCTGACTACGGCATTGAACACCCTGGTAGTGGTTGATCGTGTTAGCCCCATCCCGTTAATCCTTGCGCGCGCTGCCGTTACCGCCGCGCAGGCGGAACGGGACAAGGATAAAACGGCTGCTCAAACGCTACTCGAAACGGCCAAGAAAGAGCTGGATCGCTCCAAGGAACTCGGCTATGCAGGCAGCGACCCTGTGTATGCGTCGTTGAACAATGATATTTCGAATCTAGAAAAGCAGCTGAAAGGCAGCAACGATACCAGGTCGATATTCGCCTCTTTGCGCGAGAAGCTGAATTCTTTTCTGAAACAACAGTCTCAGCAGGAGCGTCGCTAATTTATCGCTGGCTGGCTGACACACAGCTACTTTTGAGGAGCATGGGTATGACCGGCAAGTCTGATCACGTTATGGAAGCGATGAGCCCGCTTGGGCTCCATCCGTTAGCCCACAACAATGCCACTGGGGATGCCTCGTCCGAGGCCCGTTCCGCTATGAGCGCTTTAAGAAGCCCCGAACTCGGCAAACAGCGCGATGAGGCTGAGCGGGAAGGTGCTCGAACGCTGGACAAGGAAGCTATTGCGGCTGTCCAGGAGACGATCGGCGCTGTTCGCGCGCTCTCCGAGAGCAAAACCGATGCAGCACTACAAGCCATCGAGAGGGCTACCGGCAAGATTGACATTGTGCTGGCTCGCAATCCCGAGGCGGCTTTGGTTCCCATCGACTTGGAGGTACTGATAATCGACAACGTTCCGGAGGATTGGGACGAAAGTCAGATCGCCAGTGTCGCCGACGTAGCGTCACTAACCATCGACGAACTGGACTTTCCCACGGCCCGGGCGATGCTGCGCCGCCTGATGAGTGAGATCCGTGTTCGCACCTATCATCTCCCGCTCGCCACGTATCCGGCCGCATTGAAAGAGGCAGCACGGTTGCTGGCTGATCAAAAGCCCAACGATGCGCACGCAGTTTTGCTTACCGCGCTGGGCGCGCTGGTTATGATGGACCGGATTATCTCAATTCCGCTCCTGCTGGCACGCGAGCACATCGACCAGGCGCAAGCAGCGGCCGCAGCGGACAAAGGCAGAGCACAGCAACTTCTCGAAAAGGCGAAGAAGGAACTCGGACGTTCCCGCTCACTCGGCTACGCGGGTTACGACCCTGAGTATTTGACCTTGAGGGATGAGATTTCAAAGCTTGCAAAACAGCTGGAGTCTGGCGACGAGACAGGCTTTGGATTCGGGAAGCTGAAGGAAAAATTTGCCGCACTCCTGAAGCGACAGTCAGAGCCGAAGAACGAAGTAAGAAAGAGCGCAGCATGAACGCCCGGGGCGGCCGCACGCCGATGTAGGACTGTGCCACCATTCGGCGGCCCGCGGCCGCGCATCCCCACCGGCAGAATGCATTCAAAATCATGGACAGCGGCTTTGCAGGCTTTCTAACCCACCACGCCTCGCAGTCCTGCGATACGGCCCCTCAACGCCTGGCGCGTGCAGTTAAGTCTTCCCGAGTCTTTGGCCGGCAGACACCACGCGCGATCGAACTGAAGGTCGAAAACGAGACCTCACGCCCGTCCGCCTCGTTATCCTGCTAGCGATTCAGGTTCGCCTAATGTTCATTGTTGTACATATCCAACAGACCATGGGGCCTACGAGGCCCTGCGCATTTTATCCCCGCGAGGGAACCGGGCGCCAATGCACGGACAAGATCGGTGTATACACAGCGTGCATCTTCCCGAACGTGAGCGCGAGGTTACCCCTCGCATCATCGAAATATTGACCGCTCAAGCGATTCAGATAACCAGCTGGAGGTGGAAGTATATCTCCGAGGTCGGAGATTTCTATCTCCTGATTACCAGTCCATCGGTCCGGCGACTCAGCCCGGAGCAGGTTGTTACGGCGCAGGGAGAGGCCCTCGTCGCTGCGGGAGTCGATCCGCACATCGCAGAGCGCGTTCGCCTGATTGCAGATAAGCTCAACCCGCGCCCGCCGAAAAGGTCCTGATGGCCGTTTCGAATTCGTGTGGCTCTCATGCGGAGTCATCGCCGACGGAATCATCATGACGGCTTGAGATCTTAGCCGACTGTCACTTGTGACGGAGAGGGGCTCGGCACAGGTTGTTGCTCCTGGGGAACAGCGCGCCGCAAGGTGACCACAGCGGTCGTGCCGGAGCCTACCTGGCTCTCAAGTTCACACGTTCCTCCGGCGGCAAGAACCAGCGCCTTCACGATTGAAAGCCCGAGACCGAAGCCGCCGGTCGCACGTGAGCGCGAGTTGTCGCAACGATAAAAGCGGTCGAAGATGTGCGGAAGATGCTCGGGCGGAATGCCTTCCCCGCAGTCTCTGATACGAACGCAAACGGTAGTGGGCTGGACTACTGTTTCCACTTCGATGGTCGAACCTTTCGGGCTGTGCTGCATGGCATTGTCGAGCAGATTGCGCCAAACGGTTGTAAGCTGCTCGTCGCCGCCGAACACCCAGGCCGTCACGTTGTAATCGAACTTGATCTGTTGATTCCTCGCGTGCCGAAAGGCTTCGAGTTCGCTGATCGCCGTAGCCACGGTCATCGACATCCGCGTGGCCGTTTGTTCAGCAGGCGGCGCGCCGGTCTGATGCTCGGCCCGCGCAAGTTGCAGCATGCGGAGGACCAGGGAATGAGTTCTCGCGGTGTCGGTTAAAGCGGCCTCGATGGCGTGGCGATACTCTGCAAGGCCGAGACCGTCACGGTCCGCAAGCTGCAATGTGGACTGCTGAATCGCGAGACTGGTCTTAAGTTCGTGAGCTGCATCTCCCAAAAAGCGGCGCTCGCGTTCGAAGGCGGCCTGCAATCGCTGCAATAGCGATTCGAGTGCCGCTACCAGGGGGGCCAGCTCTTCCGTCGCCCGTGACTCGGACGTAACATGCAATGTCCACTGGTTCTCGTTCACCTTCTGAGCTTCCGCCGCCAGATCGCGTACAGGTTCCAACCCGCGCGCGACCGCCCAATTCGAAGCGATGCCGGAGACAGCCAACACTCCCAAGCCGAGCAAAAGCAACACACCGGCTACACGCAAAAACATCCGATCATCGGCGGCGGTCGGAGAGGCATAGAACACATCCGCAAAGAGCTGCGGGCCATTACCGTCCTGGTCGGGAACGCGCGCGTGAATCCATCCCGAGCCGAGATAATGCTTGTCGTGATTCCAGCCCAGCGAAAAGAACTCATGATCACGGGCGGATGCAGGTATCCAATCGGCGGAACCAGCTAAGAGCCGGCCGTCCTGATCACGAACCGCGTAGAGATCTTCCCCGCTGCGATTAGGGGGCGCGGCAGGCTCGAATTCCAGCGTTCCCGGACGATCGTCGTTTTCGTGTACTTCGGAGAGCAGTTCGGAAAGATGGCTGACCACGTTGGATTGAGCCGATGCAGCGATCTGGCGACGGGTGTACCACAGCGAACCGAGGATGCCGACGCACAACAGCAATGCCTGCGCCGTGAGCAGCAACAACAAAATTCGGTTCTTGAGGGAGGTGCGTTTCATTTCTCAACCCGAAGAACATAACCCTGGCCGCGCAGCGTGTGAATTAGCTTCAGTTCGCGTTCGCCGTCGATTTTCCGGCGAAGTCCGGAGACATAAACTTCGATCACGTTGCTGAATTTCTCCCAGTTGTAGTCGTACAAGTGTTCAAGCAGTTCCGTCTTCGACACTACCGATTCCATGTGCAGCATCAGGTACTCCAGAACGCGAAATTCCATACCCTTGAGCGCGATCGGAGTGCCGTCGCGGCGAACCGTTCTGCGGCTGAGGTCGAGTTCCAGTCCACCAAGCTGAAGAGTTGGGCTGCTGTGCCCCTGCGAGCGCCGGATAAGCGCTTTCGCGCGGGCGATCAACTCTCCCATGTCGAACGGCTTGGAAAGGTAATCGTCGGCGCCGAGTTCCAGCAGGTGAACAATGGACGCTTTTTCGTCGACGGCCGTGAGCACCAGCACCGGGGTCCGCACTTGCTTTTCGCGTATTTTCCGAAGCACGTCGGAACCGTGAATCTTCGGCAGCATGAGGTCGAGGATGATGAGATCGTAGCTCTCCGCGCATGCCAGGTGCAGCCCGGATTCCCCATCCTCCGCAACATCCACGGCAAATCCGGCAATCCGTTGCAGACCGGTTCTGATGTTGGCGCTAAGCCGGCTCTCGTCTTCAATCACTAGCGCTCGCACAGCAAGCCTCTTTGGTTCCTGCCATCCTGGAACCGCCGCGTCCATTGTCACATAGAACAATACGGCAGGATTCGGCTGTGGCATAGCGTCGGATCTCCTTGACTGCGGCGCGCCCCAACGATTGGCCAACGACGTGGGCTCTCTTGGCGTCAACTTCCTCGGCTCGTCCCTTGAGTTAAGGTTAAGCGGGCAAACCTTAGCCAAAGCTTAAGGCTCCTACTCTGTTGAGAGAAGGTGCAGGCCGGGGGACTCGCCCCGATGCCTGCGCCGTTAAGCTCCCGTTAAGGTGAGATCACCTATGTTTTCTGACATGGGCCGGCCGTCCGAGTTCAGAAGGAAGAGTGTCGGTATTCGTAATTCGGTCAGGAATGTTCTCGGGCTGTTGCTATCCCTTCTCCTTTGCGCCAGCGTCACGACTGCCCAGAACTCGCCGGGTGCTGCCCCACCTGTAATCAGTTTGCAGGAAGCAATTCAGCGGGCGCAGCAGAACTCTATTGAGTTAGGCGCCGCTCGTACCACATACACGACGGCAAACGCTAACAGCACAATCGCCCGATCGACGCTTCTGCCCAACGTGAGAGGGACCGCCGGGTACCTGTACACCCAGGGCACTGGACTGCCGAGTACGGCCTTTCCAGGCGGCACTCCGATCTTCATTGCCAACAACGCGGTGCACGAGTACATAGGGCAGGCCAACGCGCATCAGGACCTCAGCTTCGCCCTGGCCTACGATTACCGCCGCACCCAGGCAGATGCTCGCGTCGCCAAGGCCAGGCTGGAAATTGCTCGCAGGGGGCTGGTGCTGGTTGTCGTCCAACGCTTCTATGGACTCGCAGTCGCGGAGCGCAAGCTTGTTACCGCGAGAAGCGCGCAAGAGGAGGCGCAGCAATTCCTGAGCGTCAGTCAGAAACTCGAAGCCGGCGGCGAAGTCGCCCATTCAGACGTAATCAAGGCGCAGATCGAGGCCAATGACAAGCAGCGTGCGTTGCAGGAAGCTCAACTGGCTGTGGAGAACGCGCGCCTTGATTTGGCGCTGCTGCTCTTCAAGAATTTCGATCAGAACTTCTCGATTGCCGACGACCTTTCCACCCCCGCTTCGCTCCCGAGTATGGACGAGGTGGCCGCACAAGCGCGGCAGAAAAACCCGGACTTAGCTGCGGCTCTGGCATCCAAGGAATCTGCCGATTATGAAGTTCGATCTGCGCGCAGCGATTATCTGCCGGCGTTTGGATTCGACTACTGGTACGGGATCGATTCGACGCAGGTCGCATGGCAGATTGACGGCGCACGCAACGTGGGCAGCGCTGCGGCCGCGACCCTGAACATCCCTATCTGGAATTGGGGAGCAACGCACGCCCGCGTGCGTCAGGCAGAAGTCGCGCGCGAGCAAGCACAGTTGGAACTCACGACTGCGCAAAAGACGCTTCTGGCGCAGGTTGCAGTCGCTGTATTCAGAGGCGAAGGTGTCGCAGTCGGAGCTGGATTCGCTACGAGATACGGCGGCGCTTGCGGCGGAAAGCTTACGTCTGACGGAGCTTCGTTATCGCGGCGGAGAGGCGACAGTCCTGGAAGTGGTGGACGCACAGAACACGCTTACCCTGGCACGCAACGCATACGATGACGGCGAGTTGCGTTACCGCGTGGCGCTCGCCGATCTGCAAACCCTAACAGGCACGCTCAATCCATGATCAAGCTGAACGCGAAGTTCACAATCGCCCTGCCTATCTTCGTCCTCGGTACGCTGCTAATCGGGTGCCACTCCGGGGCGGGCGAAAAAGAAGTAAAGCCAGAAGTGCCGGTGCAGACCGCGGTGGTCGGCAAGCACGATCTGTCGCATCACATCACCGCCGACGCGGTGCTCTGGCCGCAGGCGGAAGCGGCGATTACTCCGAAGGTGATTGGACCGGTGGCTGTCTGGTACGTGCAACGTGGCACGCGGGTTCGCGAGGGACAGTTGCTCGCGCGCTTGGAGAACAAGGACATTGCCGCTGCCGTGGAGGACAACAAGGGGACGCTCGAACAGGCCCAGGCTGCCTACCAGACCAGCACCAGGGCCGACATCCCGGAACAAGTCACGAAGGCCCAGCTTGATTTGGCACAGGCAAAACAAAATCTCGACGCCAATACCAAGCTGGTCGAAAGCCGGCGAAATCTCTTCCAGCAGGGCGCGCTCGCACGCAAAGACCTCGACACGGCCGAAGTGGCTTACGTGCAGGCCAAGGCGCAGTACGATATTGCCGAGCAGCACCTGCGACTTGTGCATGCCGTAACCCGGCAGCAGTCGATCGCAGCGGCCAAGGGCCAGCTGACGTCGGCCCAAGGCAAGTTTGCGGGATCCCAGGCACAGCTATCGTATACGCAGGTGCGCAGCCCAATTAACGGCATCGTCACCGACCGTCCGTCTTATGTCGGCGAGACACCTGCGCCGGGCACCGCGCTGGTGACGGTGATGGACATGGACACCATCATCGCGAAGGCACATGTCCCCCAGACGGATGCAGAGCAAATGCACGTCGGCGATGCAGCGTCCCTGTCCACGGCGGGATTGGAAAAGCCGGTTAACGGCAAGGTTACGCTGGTCAGCCCGGCGCTCGATCCCAACAGCACCACGGTTGAGATTTGGGTTGCGGTGCCCAATAAGTCTTTAGCTTTGCGCCCAGGTTCGGCGGCGAAACTCGACATCGTCACTCGCTCGGTAAAGGACGCGCTCGCGGTTCCGACGATCGCGCTGGTGCAGACCACCGAAGGCTCGCTTGTCATGGTCGTGGACAGCAATTCGATCGCGCACGAGAGAGCCGTGCAAACCGGCATTGTCGATGCAGAACAGCAGCTCACGCAGATCACCTCAGGACTGAACGCGGGCGAACGCATCGTGACCGTAGGCGCCTACGGACTTCCCGATGGAGCGAAGGTCGTGCCCAGCGAGAGCAACGCGCCTGCCCAGAGCAGCACCTCCGAGCAGAAGGACAAGAATTAGTGGCGGCCGAGCGCGAATCCGCAGCCTGGGTTTCACGCCTTGCCAAGCCCATCATTTTTGGCGTGCTCGTGCTCGCCATCATCGGTGTTTACTGCACGACGCAGATCCCTATCGCGGTCTTCCCGGAGACCAACTTTCCACGCGTGGTGATCGCCATCGACAACGGCGTCATGCCGATCGAGCAAATGCAGGTCATGATCACGCGGCCGGTCGAAGAAGCGATGAGCGCAATTCCCGGCATGCAGTCGGTGCGCTCGATCACCAGCCGCGGATCGGCCGAGGTCGACGTCTTCTTCAACTGGAACGTCGACATGATTCTCACGCTCCAGTACGTGCAGGCTGCGATTGCGCGGGTGCAGCCGAGCTTGCCCGCGACCGTGAAGATCGAGGCCCAACGGCTGACGTTCGCGAGCTTCCCGATCCTCGGCTACAGCATGACCTCCAAAACGGTTCCTCAAACCGATCTTTGGAATCTTGCGACCTACACGATCAAGCCGCGTATCTCGCACCTCGACGGGGTCTCGACGGTTGTCGTACAAGGCGGGCAGGTGCCGGAGTATCGCATCGCGCCGGATCCGGCGCGGCTGCTCATCGCAGGCGTTACGGTTCCGGACATTCTCGATGCCGTGGCGCGCACCAACATGATCGATTCGCCAGGCTTGCTGCAGCAGAACCATGAGCTCGTACTGGGACTGGTCAGCGGACAGGTGCATTCGGCGGAAGAGCTCGGCCAGGTTGTCGTCAAAACCACACCTGCCGGAGTTCCGGTTCACATCGGCGACATCGCGCAGGTTGGGCCCTCAGTTCAACCCGTCTACACCATCGTTCACGCCAATGGCGTTCCTGCCGTGCTGCTCAATATCAACCGCCAGCCCACGGGAAACACCGTAGCCGTAGCCGACGAGGTCGCTCAGGAGATGACAGACATCGAGAAGACTCTGCCGCCCGGCATTCAGATCGAGCCGTTCTACGATCAGTCGGGGCTGGTGCGTGAATCGATCAAGAGCGTGCGCGACGCGATCCTCATAGGCATCATTCTTGCTTCTGTCGTTCTGATTTTCTTCCTGCACGACTGGGGAAGCTCGCTGATCGCGGGACTCGTCATTCCGATCACGATCGCGATTACCTTTATCGCCATCCGCTTGATGGGCGAGACATTTAACCTGATGACGCTCGGCGGGCTGGCTGCGGCCGTAGGCCTGGTCATCGACGACGCCATCGTTATGGTCGAGAACATCGTTCTGCACCGGGACACAGGGCAGGACCGCGTGAGCGCCGTCCGTAGCGCTTTGCGCGAGATGACCGAGCCATTAATAGGATCGACGATTACGCCGATCGTCGTCTTCGTTCCGCTCATCCTGATCTCCGGGGTCACGGGCGTGTTTTTCAGCGCGTTGGCGATCACGATGGCGGTGGCCCTTGCGACATCGCTGCTGCTGGCGCTTACCTGGACTCCAACGCTTAGCGGAATCCTGGTTCGTCGCAGCATGCCCGATAAGCATCTGCCACCTCCGAAGGATGATGCCGAGGAACTGGAACGCCTGCTCGCCGCCGAAGACTCAACGATGACCGGCCGCTTCGGGAAGGTGATTGCCTGGTATGAGCGAGTGCTGGAGTTCGTTCTTCGCCGGCCGCTGTGGCTTGTGGCCGCAGGCGTCATGCTGATCGCGATCTCGTATTTGTGCTATCGCGGGTTAGGTACTGACATGCTCCCCGAGATGGAGGAGGGCGGCTTCGTTCTCGACTACGTTGCTCCGCCGGGCGCGTCGCTCGCTGAAACCAACCGTATGCTCGAGCGCGCGGAAGCGATTCTCAAGAGCAATCCTGACGTGGTAAACACGACCCGGCGCACCGGGCTTCAGCTCGGCCTTGCCGCCGTGACCGAGGCCAATCGGGGTGATTTCACGGTGCGGCTGAAGCCGGGCGCGAAGTTCGATGACGTCAGCCAGAAGGTCCGCGAGCAGATCAATCGAGAGGAACCGGCGCTTAAAATTGAGTTTGCACAGATCCTCAGCGACATGGTCGGCGACCTTTCGAACGCCCCTGAACCGGTGCGCATCAATTTGTTTTCCCAGAACTCGCAAGAACTGAGCAACGCAGCTCCTCAAGTGGCGGCGGCAATCGGCAAGGTGAAAGGTGTGGTCGATGTACTGAACGGTATCGAGAACACGATCAGCGGTCCATCGGTGAGCTACCAAGTCGATCCGACGGCCAGTGCGCGCGCCGGGTTCTCCGCACAAGAGGTTGCGACCGACGCTGCCGCAATGGTACAGGGCGTTCCGGCTTCCGTGCCCATGGTGGTGAAGGACAAGCCGTATACGGTGCGCGTTCGTTTCCCCGGTGCCGAAAACCAGGACGCCGCCGGTTTGGCATCTACGCTGATCAACAGCGCGAGCAGCCATACTGCTACGTTGGGCTCGTTGGCTACGCTAACCACAATGCCCGGCGAGCGAGAGATCCGCCGCGAAAACCTGCAGCAGTTGGTCACCGTGACCGCGCGGCTGGAGGGGGTCGATCTGGGCACCGCGATCGCCAACGTTCAGAAAGCGGTCAGCAATCTTCATCTTCCGGTTGATATCCGCGTGCAGTACGGCGGCACCTATGAAGAGCAGCAGCAATCCTTCCACGATCTCACCAAAGTTCTGGTGCTTGCCCTGCTGCTGGTGTTTACCGTGCTGATGTTTGAATTTCGTGCGTTCGCTGCGCCGGTTGCGATTATCACCTCGGCAGTCTTCTCTACCTCGGGCGTGCTGCTTGCTCTTCTCATCACCAACACCAGCTTCAACATTGCATCTTTCATGGGACTGATCATGGTGATCGGAATCGTAGCCAAGAATGGCATCCTGCTGCTCGATGCCGAGAATCGCTTCATCGCTCTGGGCATGCCTCGGCGGCAAGCCATCGTGCAATCCGGGCGGCGGCGGTTGCGTCCCATCGTGATGACCGCCATGGCGGCGGTAGCGGGAATGCTGCCGCTAGCCCTGGCACTGGGAGCGGGAGCGGAGATGCTTCAGCCACTGGCGATCGCCGTCATTGGCGGAATCCTCATCTCGATGGCGCTCTCGCTGATCATCACGCCCACTGTTCACTACTATCTGAGCCGCCCACACGAGCGACAGTAGAGCTCGACCTTCAGCCGTGGTCATCTGGCCCGCAGAAACACCAGTCCGGAATTTCTCCGGGGAACCTGCCGAGGGGAACCAATTGCAAGCGCACCTTCGAGGCGTTGCGGCCTCTGCCATCAAGCAGCAATGATTCAAGGGAGTCAACCGTCAGCCGTTGTTAGATCTACTTAGATCCAAGTCACAGGTCGTGTGGGTTGAAGTCTTCCAGGTCGGGCTCTTCGTGAAAGGAGTTGCGGCGACGGTAAGCCATCACGGTGAACATCACGGACAGGAACATGGGGGGAACGACGAGGATGAGAATGCCACTGCGCAAAGCCTGGATAAACCGCTGCGTCGAGGCGGCAGCTTGTGTATAGCAAAGGGCACAGCCCTGTGCGAAGAGCATCCTTGGGGATAGCACGGCGAGCGCAAGGCTTAGATAGATAGCTACCTTCATCAATCGCCGAATTGTATCAGTTCCCTTCACTGCGGAGGCCCATTCTGGAAGCTCTTGGGCGAGTCGCGCTCCATTCGGTAGCTATCAGTCCAGCTATACTGCAAAGCTCCCAGCACCAGAAGCGTAATTATCGCGATCCAACTAACGAATGCGCGATTCTCGGAGCCGAGATGCATGAAGTACATGACGGCCAGTCCGGCCTCGAGGAGGGCGACGGCAAACATCCGAAAAATCATCGTGGCGACGTCGACATGTTGATAGGCGAGGACAAACTGCAATCCTGCCAGAATCAGAATCGCGGCATACACGATAAAGTACTTCGTCAGCGGATCAGTGTAGGCCGCGGCGCCGCCCGGCTCTTGTTTGGTCAGATCTTTCATCGTGCTCCTCCGGCCGACAAATTACTTAGACACATTCAGCAGGTAGATCAACGGGACAACGAACATCCACACCAGATCAACAAAGTGCCAGTACAATCCGGTAATTTCCAGATCGTCGGCGTCGAACCGGCCGCCTTTATAACGCATGCCGACCACCAGCAGAACGATGACGCCAATGACGACGTGCGTCAGGTGCAGGCCCGTAATGGTGAAGAAAGACGCGCCAAACAAATCATTGCCCCACGGATTGTGGAACATGCGGACGCCTTCGTCGATCATGCCCTTCCACTCGCGTAAGTGAAGGATGGCGAAGATGACGCCGCCGACTGCGGTAATCATTGTCCACCGGAACGCTGCATCCCGCCGACCCTGCTTGGCCGCGCGCACCCCCAGGAACATCGTGAGACTGCTGCTGACGAGGATGAAGGTCATCACCATCGCATTCACGATGGTTGGGAAGAACTTGAATGGCGTCGGCCAGTTCAACGAGCCGTTGCGCAGGAAGCCATAAGCCAGCAGACACGCAGCGAAGGTGGCCGCATCGGCAAGGATGAACAGCCACATCGCCAGCTTCTTGGTCGGGATGGCGAACGGAGACGACCTCTCATGAACGGCACCATGGTCGCTCATTGTCACGTCGGAAACGCTCACGAGAAAACCTCCAAGGCTCGCGCTAGATTCTCCACCACAGCAACAGCAACAGGTAAATCCACAACACATCCATGAAGTGCCAGTAATACGACACGGTGCTGAGGGTGCTGATCCGCAGTGTCGGCTGCGACTTGCTGAAACGTCCGACAGCCAGCCCTAACCCTGCGAGTCCGCCCAGTAAGTGCACGGCGTGCAGCACGGTGAATACGTAGAAGAACGAACTGCTCGGGTTCGTGGCCAGGTACAGTCCTTCCGATCTCAATTGCTGCCAAGCCGCGTACTGACCGGATAAAAACACAACACCGAGCGCGAGCGTCAGCCACAAGTAAAGGCGGGCTGACGAATACAGTGCCCGCGCGCCATGCACGTACCCGCGCACTGCCTTGCGAGCGAGTTCCAGGGTAAAGCTGCTCGCCAGCAGGATGGCCGTATCGAAATAAAGCACTGACGGAATCGTGAAGTGCTGCCAGTCGTAGGCCGAGCCCTGACGGATGATCATCGCGCTGGTGAAAGCGGCGAAAGTCATCACGATTGCCGCGAGCGCTACCCAAACGCCCGTCCGCGATGCAGGTGAGCTGTCCTCCACCCGCCGTCCAAACACGCTGGCGGGCGTACTCCCCCAACCGCCGCCGGACGAGGGTTGATCAGCATCGACTCTCGGTGGTTCATGTACTGTGGTCGCCATCTTTGTCCCCTACTGCCGTACTGCTTCAGCGCTCGTCGCGTACCGAGTCAATTTGCTCGGGCGAAGTTTGCATGACGTAATCGCCGGTCTCGCCTTCGATTCCGTATTGATATGGATCGTGATAAACCACCGGCAGTTTGCCTCCGAAGTTGTCGAACGGCGGCGGCGATGACGGGGTGGACCACTCGAGAGAAGTACCTTCCCACGGGTTCAGCGGCGCCGGCTTGCCCCAGAAGCGGCTATGGATAAGGTTGTACAGGAATACCAGCTGTGCCACTCCGGTGATGAGCGCGGCGATGGTGATGAACTTGTGTACCGGCATCAAGGGCGCCATGAAGTCGTCGACAAAAGCCTGGTAGCGACGAACGTTTCCGGCCATACCGAGGTAGTGGAACGGCATGAAGATGCAGTAGGCGCCGACAAACGTCACCCAGAAGTGAATTCTGCCCAGAGTCTCGTTCATCATGCGTCCGGTGACTTTGGGGAACCAGAAGTAGGTTCCGGCAAAGATGCCGAACAGTGCGGCGACTGCCATCACCAGGTGGAAGTGGCCTACGACAAAGTAGGTCGCGTGCAGCATGATGTCGATGGACGGCTGCGCCAGGAAGAATCCGCTGATGCCGCCGCTGACGAACATCGAGATGAATCCCAAGGCAAACAGCGATGCCGAGTTGATCCGCAGCTTCGACCCGTACAGGCTGCCGATCCAGATGAGCACGATGATGGTGGCGGGAATGGTAATCGCCAGCGTCGGGAACGAAAACGCTATCGACGAGAACGGATTCATACCGCTGACAAACATGTGGTGCCCATACACCATGTAGCTCAGGAACGCGATTGCCGTCATCGAATAGATGATGACGCGATGACTGAGCAACTGCCGGCGCATGTTGGTGATCAGGACGTGCGACACAACGCCCATGGCGGGCACAATCGCGATGTACACCTCAGGATGTCCGAAGAACCAGAACAGATGCTGCCACAGCAGCGTCGACCCTCCAGCGTGCGGTTGCAGCTGATCGTTCACGACCAGGTTAGACGGCACGAAGAAGCTGGTACCGGCAACGTGATCGAGGATGAGCAGGATGCACGCGGGCATCAGCACGGCGAAGGCCGTCAAGCCGATGCAGGAGGTGATGAACCATGCCCAGACCGACAGCGGCAGGCGCATCAGGCTCATGCCCTTGCACCGCATGTCGAGCGTCGTGGAGATGAAGTTCAGCGAGCCCAGCAACTGACCTACGCAGAAGATCGCGACCGACACCGCCCACAGAACCTGGCCCGTTCCCTGACCCGGCCCGGCTACCTGACCAAGCGCACTCAGCGGAGCGTATGCGGTCCAGCCGGACAGCGGTGGCCCCTGGGGCACGAAGAACGCCGAAACGGCCACGCAGAACGCGCAGAAAGTCACCCAGAACGACATCATGTTCAGGTGCGGAAACGGCATGTCTTCGGCGCCGACTTGAATAGGCAGGAAATAGTTGCCGAAGCCGGCGAAGGGCGCCGTCGTGAGCACAAAGAAGACCATGATGGTTCCGTGCATGGTCATCAGTTGCAGATAATATTCCGGGGTCATGATGCCGCCCGGAGCGCCGGTCTTGGACAGGAACTGCAGGCCCGGGATCGCTGCGTTAGGCCACGCCAGGTGGATACGCATGATCCACGACAGCACCACTCCGATGTACACCGCCACTAGCGCAAGGAGGTAATACTGCTCGCCAATGACCTTGTGGTCCAGACTGAAGATGTACTTCCGGATGAACCCGGTTGGCGCAGCATGCTGATGAACAACCGGCTCTGACATGTTGTGCATGTGGTCCTCTTGATCTGTGGCCTTCTACTGCAATGCCGCCTGTTTCTTCAGCCAGGCATCGAAGTCTTCCTGCGACATGACTTCGAGATAAGCCTTCATGTTGTAGTGGCCCAAGCCGCAGAGCTGGGTACATACGATTTCGTACCGGCCGATTTTCGTCGGCGTGAAGTGCAGCGACAGGTCGAGACCGGGCACGAAGTCCTGCTGAATGCGCAGCTCTCTGACGAAGAAGGAATGTCCAACATCCTTCGAGTGCATCAGGAGGTGGACGTCTCGATTTACCGGAACCGCCATTTCCGCGGTTACGATGTCATCTTTTGAATCCGCATCATGCGTCGTATCCAGGCCGAAGAAGTTCTCGGTCGACTCGCTGATCTGCTCGGGATGAAGCGGTCCGAACTTCCCGTCCGGCCCGGGATAGCGGAAGTAGAAGGCGAACTGGCCTGCCTGAGCCTGCACCTGAATCGCGTTGGGTGCCGGAGGCGTGAAGTAGATGCTGGCCCACGCCTTGGTTCCGAAGGCTCCCAGCGCCATCACCTCCAGTCCGACGACGACGACGGCGGCAGTAACCAATCCTCGAGCGCCGCCCGGGAATGACTTGATCTTCTCTTCCCGCGGCCGGTTCGAATATCTCCAGATGAAGAAACCCAGGGCGAACTGCGCCACCAGGAAGCAGATTCCGGCTTCGACCATGGTTTCCGACATCTGTTCGTCGATCATCTTGCCGTGGACGGAGATGTCGGGCGGCGGCTCCCAGATGTGAAACACGATAGGAACTGCCGACGCTATTGCGATGATGATGATCGTGACCGCGAAGAGCTTGGCCATAGCCGTGTCACCCGAGTCTGGAGTTTGCGTAAGCGTTAAGTGGCCGCTGACACGAGTCTCACAACGCTCGTTCCAGCGGCCAGATTGGATGATCTCTACTTAGCCTTGTACGTAAAATTGGCGGATGCGGCTTGTCCCGCCGCTACGGTCACCTTCTGATTCTGGGTGCCGTATGTTTCCTGCCACGATGTTACCGTGTAATTTCCCGGAGGAACATTCTCGATCGTGAAATTGCCGTTTTCGTCGGTTATTGCATACGGCCCCTTCACTACCACGTGATATCCGTGCATCCACGGATGGATGTTGCACTTGATCGGGATAGCTACTTCCTCGGCTTTCCAGCTCTGAACGATGGGAGGCGCGCCGGGCGGCTGCGAGCGATTCCACGGGATGTTACCGGTCATCGGGTTCGGCTCGGGATGGATGTTGTGCGCCGTCTGATCGCTGGTTTCCACTTTATAGTTTTCGCCGGGATTCATGGCGATCACGTGCGGCTCATACATGCAGCCCTTCTGATCGAACACAGGTTCGGCCGACGACTTTTGGCTTGCCGCCTCAGGCGACAACCCCTGTGACAGGTACAGCACAACGTTCTGCAGACCACCGTTCTTGCCAACCACAACCAACTCGAGCTTGCGCGGGATCGCTGGCGTGCGCCTTCGCACAGTAGGGATCCTTCGACATGTCGATGCCCTTCATATGCGGGGCAGCGCCGTCCAGCTTCACGGTGCCGCTGATCTTCCCATTGCCTGCCGCTTTAACCTTGGGCCCGTGCGAGATCGCCATGGCTGCCACCAGGAACAACGCAGCCAGCATTCCCGCAACTCTCAACTGAACTTTCATTGGCATATCAGATGATCTCCTTGTAACTCCCATTTACTCATTTCCAGGGTTGTTGGATGGTGGCGGCGGCGTGGTGCTGGGCGGAGTAGCTGGCGCTGCCGGCTGAGTTGGCGCAGAAGACGGAGTACTTGGCGCCGGCTGGGAAGCCGGGTTCGTCCCCTGATGCACTGGATGTCGACTGCCCGGAATCGCTGCTCGGCAGCGGTTCAAGCGGATTAATCGGCGTCAGATCAAGCTGCTTCGCAATCTGCTTTTCCTTGGTGTTATCGGGCTGCAAGGTGCGGAGATAGAAGACCAGGTCCCATGCCTCATCCGGCTTGATGTTGTCGGAGAATGACGGCATGGGCGATCCATCCAGTCCGGTCATGAAATCTTTATACATCGCCTGGTCGGACGATCCGCACTTGAACCTCTGCGAGTCATGGAAGTTGAATGGCTTGATCGGGCGATTTTCATCGTCGGTCAAAGTGTCGGCAGAAGGACCGTTCGCCTGACCTGTTACTCCGTGACACTTCCAGCACTCCAGCTTCTGGAAGAGTACGCGGCCTTGCTTGATGCGATCGGCCGGTCACTTCCGGTTCCGCCGGAATTACGATCGGCGTGCCAGGTTTCTCGGTCACCCATCGCGGCGAGAAGTGCTTCACGTACGCGACCAGGTTGACACGGTCCTGATCGTAGTCAACGGCAGCCAATGCGGCATGTTGGAGTCCAGCATGCCACGTCCGATGGTGTCGTAAAGATCGGTGTCTGTCGGCAGGGTTCCGGTCGGGGTGGACCGGCAACGGAAGATCGCGATGGTGAAGTTCCTCGGCTTGGGATCGATCCATTGGGCATTCTCGCCCTGGCCATCTCCTAATTCTCCGTGGCAGCCAATACAGAAGCGTTGATAGATCGGCTGGCCCGTTGCCGCATGCCCGGTCATGTCTGCCGACATGACTTTCCATGTTCAGGCGCTGGTTTTCGCTGTATTCGGTTTGCTGGGCGTAAGCGGAGGTCACGAGGAACACAACCGTCACCGCACTCAAGATCAAAGGGAGCATCAAGGTTCTTGTGCGCATCCGTGTGTCCTCAGAAGTCAAAGTCGAATCCCAGAAAAGCGCTGTAACTGCTCAGTTGCGTGGCCGTTATCGGCGAAGCTCCCTGCTGTTGAATCAGGGAGTACTCCGCGTGATAGGCAAATCCCGCGCGGCTGAACATGAACGGGTAATAGCGGAACGCGAACGAGTAGGCGTTCGTGTTGCTGAAATTCCCCGGCGTAGTCACCATGGCCTGTTGGGACATTCGCACGAACTCGTCACGCTGGATGAAGATCAGCTGTGGGTTGAAGACGTAATGCGTCTCGATGAACGCGCCATTCCAGGACGGAGCCTGTGCTCCGGGAGGAAGCGGCGAATTCGCCGGGGTGCTGGTGCCGAAGTACGCGCTGTCCCATCCGTGCTGGTAGAACAACTGGAAGTCCAGCTTCTTGGCATAGAGCAGGGCGAAGACGCCTTCACGATTGAACGGCTTGTTCCCTACCCCCGTGATCGGAGTACGCCGAAGGAAGTGAGGTTGTAGGTGGGACCGTTACCGATGAACAGGTATCCACCCACGCGATCCACTCCGCCCTGGTAGCCAGCATTGAAAGCCTGGCTGGCCGTTACGTACGTGGCGTATGCATTCTTGGAGGGGAGATTTGGCTGGCCATCGTTCGAACTTATTAGGGAGACCGAATAACGTGTGCGGTCGTTCAGCGAATGGCCCATCAACTCGGCGCCAAACTGGTTGTCGCCCATCTGGCCGAAGATGTTGTCATCCCCTAACGGCGCGAAATGATACAGAACATAAAATCCGCCGTTGTTCGACAGGTTGAGAATGCGCTTCTCTGAGATGACATTGTCCAACTCGAACTTGCCCATCTTCAAGTTGAACCAGGGGTTGTGGCCGATATTGTCCAGCCTGGCCCATGCACTCTCGAGGTGGAAGGCGCCGGTGTTGTCCGCCGACGGCACCAACAACATCGAGATGTTCTTGTAGAGCGTGCCGCCGCTGAGAATATCCAAGCCACTTACATCGAAACCGTTCTCGGTGACGTTTTGCTCCACCGTAGTTCCGTTCGGCTGATCGACAGCAACTTTGTTGGTGCTCTCGAGATGCCAGTTCGGAGTGATACGAAACGTTACCGGCCAGTACGACGGGTTCTGCCAGATCGGCGAATCGCGATCGTTCATCAGCTGGTAGCCGTTGTCTTTGAAAGTTTGCCCAAAGACATTCAACATCGGCCATGCTTCATGGCAGGCCGAGCAAGGCAATCCGTACTTGCGCGCAAACGCAGGGAATGCGCGGGTGGGAGTCGGATGGCAAAATAGAATGGAGAGAAACGACGCCAGAGCCAGTGCACTGGCGAGACCCGCAAGTGCCGGTCGTTTCGAAGAAGAATGTCGAGTCCTACAAACAGTCGTAACGCCAATCCGCATCGCGATAAACCTCGCAAAAGAATGGCTGACGCCGGTCGACTTCACCGTGGGAGCACGCCTACTTTTCGTACGAAAACCCCAACATCATGAACGGATGCGGATACTACAACTACTTGCCACCGGTTTGCAACTAGTTTTTGTTGCAAAAAATTTGCAACCGGATAACAACAATTTAACAATCGTATGAGCCGCGGGCTGCGGTATGGCAAAAGCATTGCTTGACAACCACTCGCGGTTCGAGATATCAATGCTCTCCACGCAACGCGAGAAGGCTTTGCCACTCCTATGCGAACGCTCCCTACCTCCACAAAAGTCAGCGGTCATAAGAGGCTTTTCCGTGCCTGTTTGCAAGCGTGTTGCATTTTGTTTGCCTTGTCGTTATTCGCCGAAGGCATTCCCCTGCCCCACAACTCATCTGACGACGCACCGAAATTTGAAAATCGTATTGAAGCTCCAGAGAGTGAAGTTCTGTCTGCCGTCGAGCAGGTCAGCCAGGACCAGATCATCCACGGCACATACTCGTACGACAAGGAGCGCATCCTTTACGGCGCGCACGGAGCGCAGACCGCTCATGCTTTCGGAACCTGGAAAGGCACCGGAAAGGCTTTCTACAAGGTCGCCAACAACATCCTGTCGCCGAGATACTTCAAAGACTCGAACGACATAGGTACGATCAGCGTACGTTACATTGTGGAAGCGGCCGATGCAAATGCAACCGTGGTCCGGATCGATGCGGTGTTTATCGATGCGCGGAATGTACGCCACCCCTCGCTGGGCGACGTGGAGTCCAGTGAATACGCGGCGATTCAGCAGCACCTCAGAACTATTCAGGACAAGCATCAGCAGACAGAAGACAAGGCGGCACAGTCGCTGACCCCGTCACCTGCGCCCACTCAGTTTGCCTCTACGAGCGCCACAACAGGCAGTATTTCCGCGGCTCCCGCCAGCGAGAGCGTTTCGGACCTGAGAACGCACATCTCAGCCCTGCGCCACGAAGTTGAGCTGCGTGTCAAAGATCAGGGAGCCCAGCTGAAGTCGGCGCCGTTCCACAGCGCCGCAACGCTCCAGTCATTGCCCGCACAATCGGATGTTGTGATCGTGGTACTCACGCCGTACTGGTATGGAGTTGAGACTGAGGATGGACACAATGGATGGGTCCACCGCAGCCAGTTGGAGCCACTTCCGTGAGTTCCAGGTTCTTCTCAAAACGAGAGCGCGGGCTCGCTGGTTTGTTTTGCATCTGGATTCTCGCCTGTTCGTCATGGGCTCAGACATCCACACCTGACCGGTCCTTCAAAGCGTCGAAGGCTGACATCGAGAAGGCCCTGCACGGCTTGCAGTCGTATCCTGGCGGAAAGCTGCCGGTGCTGGAAGGCTTCGCCGACCCAGCTGGACATAGCCTGAGCGACTACAAACGTGGCTACTACGAATATGACGTGCATCTGAAACCCGTGTCTCCAACTGAGACCACCGTGGAAGTTTCAGCGAAGATCACGGCATGGTATACGTCCAATGCTGCCGGGACTTCGGGCTATCGGGTGCTGAAGTCGAGCGGGCGCTTGGAATCCGATTTACTGGACGCTTTGAGCGACAAGCTCAATCCCGGATCTGCACCGAGCGCTGCGTCGGCCGCGCCTGCACCTTCGCTGCCTGACACTCCTTCGGCGTCTCCGGGTTCGTTCTTCAACACTCACCGCTTGACGACAGCTCCGTCCAGCGCGATGCCTCCGCCGGCAAAAGTTGTTGATCCCGCCACGTCAAAGGAAGTAGCGAAGCTGCAAGCGGAAGCGCAAAGCCTGGAGCAGATACTCCATAATCAGGCGCGTCCGAACAATTTGGCAGTGGTAAAGAAGTCGAACACTCCCGTCGTCGCGCAGCCGGTGGATGGAGCGGAAGTGTTATTGCAGGCCGATGGCGAAGATGAGTTTGAGGTTTTAGATTCAAGCGAAAGCTGGGTTCACATCAAGATCTCCGGCATTTCGCGCGGATGGATTAAGCGCGAATATGTTGATCTTCCAGGAGCGGCGACAGTTAGCGTTTCCGATATTTCCGGCGAGCACCACGACACCGCGGCGGTTCGACAGACCAAGGAAGAAGTAGCGCCCTTCCCAGGTAAGTGGGAACCGCTGGATGGCAAGCAGGTCAAGATCATCTGGGTGCAGCCGATCAACAAGGACCAGTTTGGAGCCGAGCCGAAGTGGGCGCTTGCCAAGTCGGTGTTTCGTGGCGCGGACGCGCGCGCTCCTGCCGATCCCAACGAAGTCGCAGGCGTCGTAGTGATTTTCGATTCCGAAGATGGAGGTATGGCGGCGACCACGCTCGCCAACCTGCAGCAGTGGCGTGCCGGACATCTCTCTGACGAAGGTTTTTGGAAGAGATGCTGGCGTGATCCGGCCGATGCGTTTCAAGGCCAGAATTAAGGGGCCAGCAAGAAGTCAATGGAGCCATTCAAGCGAATGAAAAGTGTCAAAGAAGGATTTTCCTTCGGCCCTTGGCGTATCGTGCCGAGCCTGAACGACTACGCTCAACTGACGAAAGCCCGCGTCACCAGCCTGATCATCGTCACGGCCGCTTGTGGATTCTTTTTCGGCGCGCGTCGAGCCGGACTTCCCGTGCTCAGTTGGACCCTGCTGCACGCTCTGATCGGGATCGGCATGGTCTCCAGCGGCACTGCGGCATTGAATGAAGTGATGGAACATGATGTTGATGCGAAAATGCGACGCACGGCCCGGCGTCCCATCCCGGCAGGACGCATGTCGCTGCTCCACGCAGGCATCGTCGGAGCTTCCCTCGCGCTCGGGGGATCGATCTACCTCGTGTTCTTCACGAACTGGCTTACAGGGCTGCTGACCTTTCTAACCTCGGTCGTGTACCTCGCGGCCTACACTCCGCTGAAAAAGATCTCACCCATCTGTACTTTCGTGGGCGCGTTTCCTGGAGCAATGCCGGGAGTTCTTGGCTGGGCCGCAGCCAGTGGGCGGCTGGAGTGGGGTACGCTTGCGCTGTTCACGATTCTCTTCCTATGGCAGTTTCCGCATTTCTTCGCCATCGCATGGATGTATCGCGAAGACTATGCCAAAGGCGCGATTCGCATGCTTCCGGTGGTAGAACCGGACGGACGCTCCACGTCCAGGCGAATTCTGATATACAGTCTGGCTCTGCTGCCCGTGAGTTTTATCCCTGTACTGCTGGGTATGACCGGGCGCTTCTATCTTTACGGCGCGCTGGTCCTGGGAATGGGGTTCATCTACTACGCGGCGAGGCTGGCGATTCTGAAGCTTCCCGTCGCCGATTCCCGCTCACGGCTACATGCACGCCAAGTCTTTCGCTGTTCCATTGTGTACTTGCCTCTTCTGTTTCTCCTGATGATGTGCAACGCGGTTCGTGGATAGACCAGATGGAAGGAGCGCATCGATGACCTATCATCGCGCGATCGCAGTTGTGATGTTTCTCGGATTATGCACCGCTGGCGTGGCTCAGGACAAAAGTGCGCCGGCCAACTCGCAAGCGGAAAAACAGAAGACGATCGTTGGCTGCCTCACCGGCTACGAAGGACGTTACACCATCGGCACTTCCAGCGACATGCTCTATCTGCTGGACGGAGATACCGAGAATTTCAAGCAATACAACGCCAGGATGGTGAAAGCTACAGGCACCGTTACCGAAGCCGCTCCTGGCACGTCAAAACACAATGTGTTGTCACAACAGCCGCCGACGTTGAAGGTTACTTCGCTGAAGAAGGTCGCCGACGGTTGTAACTAACCAACGAACTGCGTCGCGCTTCACGCCATAGAGGCTCTCGTTTCACACCGAGACTGCAGCGTTTGTCGCAGTCAGGCATCAGTCGTTCTGGTGGTCTAATCTTGTGGCCCGGTTTCAACGATTCTCGCGGGCCGGAGGTCATCGGCCCCCTTAAGTTCTAAGAACTGCGGTTCCTGCAAGACCCGACTTCCCCGATTGGCTAATATTGGAACACGCCGGCAACATGAAATACTTGTCATACGGTCGACAGAGCGTCCTCATGTAGCTGTAGTAGTGTGTTATCAGTTACCCATCTCAACTACGGGCCCAAGTGGAGCACACGAACTCATTTCCGCAAATCGCTTCCGTCGCCAGCGCATTTCCCCGCCATTACTACCACCAGGAACAGATTGCAGCAGCCCTTAAGAAACACTGGCTGGGACGCATCACGAATGAAAAAGCGCTCGATCGCTTGCTGGTGCGTGTCGGGGTTGAAGGTCGCCACCTCGCGTTACCCATCGAAGCCTACGATGACCTGACTACTTGGGGTAAATCAAACGATGCCTGGATCGAGTGTGCGGAAGACCTGGCAGAACAGGCAATCTGCCGCGCCCTGGCGCGTGCCGGATTGTCGGAGTCGGACCTGAGCGCAATCTTTTTTGTCTCGGTCACCGGAGTTGCCAGCCCCTCCATTGATGCGCGCCTCATCAATCGCATGAGCCTTCGAACCGATATCAAGCGCAACCCGATCTTTGGGCTGGGCTGCGTGGCAGGCGCCGCCGGCATTGCGCGCGCGACCGACTATGTTCGCGCCTATCCTGATCAGGTGGCCGTGCTGGTTTCCGTAGAATTGTGCTCTTTGACTTGGCAGCGAAACGATCTGTCGGTTCCCAACCTCATCGCCTCAGGCTTATTCGGGGACGGCTCGGCTGCGGTGATCGTGGCGGGTGCCGAACGGAAAGCTTCCGGTCCGCAAGTGTTAGGCACTCGCTCTTCCTTCTATCGGGGAACCGAAGAGGTGATGGGATGGAATGTCTCCGAAGAGGGTTTCAAGATTGTCCTCTCGCCCGAGGTGCCACAGATGGTCCGTAAGTATCTCGCGCGTGACGTTGACAGCTTCCTCGCGGACCACAATCTTCAGCGATCCGACATCGACAGCTGGATCATGCACAGTGGCGGCCCGAAGGTACTCGAAGCCACGCAGGAAGCACTCGCTCTACCCAGCGGCGCCCTGGACGTGTCGTGGAACAGCTTGCGTCGTGTAGGGAATCTGTCCTCGACCTCAGTGCTTCTCGTGCTGGAAGAATTCATGAACCGCAGGCGTCCTGCTGCCGGCAGCTACAGCATCCTGGCGGCGATGGGTCCTGGCTTCTGCGCTGAGCTGGTGCTGTTGCGCTGGTAGAAGCGATGCCTGAGATTCCCGCACAAACGGAAGTTCTTGTTGCCGGCGGCGGCCCGGCTGGACTCGCCACAGCCATTGCCGCTCGTCAACTCGGATTCGACGTAAGCCTCGTCGACTGCGCCAACCCGCCAATCGATAAAGCCTGCGGCGAAGGCATCATGCCTGACGGCCTTTCAGGGCTGCGAGAGTTGGGCATCGACATTGACGCTACCAACGCAGCTCCGTTTCGGGGCATTCGATTTCTCGACGACGACAGCCAAGTTCAGGCCTCCTTCTCCCACGGAGTGGGATATGGCATTCGGCGTCCTATCCTGCACAACTTGCTGGTGAAAAGAGCCAGCCAGATCGGGGTGTCGCTCCACTGGGGCGTACGCGTCAGCCGAGCCTGTGATGATGTGGTTTCGGTTGATGGACGGGAAACGCGTTTCCGGTGGCTGATTTGTGCCGACGGACATAACTCTCGGCTGCGACGGGCGATTGGAATGGACGGCTACCACTGCAGCAGTCGGCGTTATGGCTATCGCCGGCACTACAACGTCGCCCCCTGGACGGACCACGTCGAGGTGCACTGGAGCGACTGTGGTCAGATGTATGTAACTCCCGTGGGAGCGGCCGAGGTCTGCATTGCCTTCATCACGCGAATCCAGGAGCTGCGATTTGACCAGGCGTTAGCGCACTTCCCGAAGTTGGCGCCGCGCTTAGCGGATGTGACGTGGCAGAAGGATTTTCTGGGCGCCGTGACAACTACAGCGCGGCTGAATTCGGTCTACCGAGGCAACGTGGCGTTCGTAGGTGAGGCGTCAGGATCGGTAGATGCAATCACCGGCGAGGGATTGTCATTGGCATTTCGACAGGCGCTCGCACTGGCTCAGAGTCTTCGCAAAAACGATCTCCGTCAATACCAGGCCATCCATCGAAGCAGCGCGCGCGTACCGCGGCTGATGTGTTCCCTGATGTTGGCAATGGATCGCCATCCTGCCCTGCGGCGAAGAGCGCTCCGGGCAATGTCGGCCGACCCGAACGGCTTTGCACATCTGCTCTCGATTCACACCGGAGCGGCGCCTATCAAACTTTTTGACGTTCGACATGGGCTCTCTTTGGCCTGGAACCTGGTGGCGGCATGATTGTCGACGTAGCTCGCAACCTGGCACGACAGAATCCCGGGAGAGAACAAGCTTGAACCGGAACATTGCGGGTTCCTCCAATACGAGATACGCCCTGCTGGCTGCTGCCATCGCGGTCTTGCTATTGAGCGCTTCGCCGGCGGCGGCACAGCAGATTCAAATCACGCTCGATCCGTCCCAAACCAAAATCGAGTGGACGCTGGGAGACGTGCTCCATACGGTTCATGGAACCTTCAAGCTGCGCAGCGGCCAGATGTCTTACGATGTGGCAACCGGGAAAGCAAGCGGCGAGTTTGTGGTGGACGCCGCCAGCGGCGACAGCGGGAATCACTCGCGCGACAGCAAGATGAACAAAGAGGTGCTCGACAGCAAACGCTACCCGGAAATCACCTTCCTTCCGAAAAAGGTGTTGGGCCATGCAGCCGAGCAGGGCAGCTCAACTGTGCAGGTGCAAGGCATCTTTCACATTCACGGGGGAGACCACGACCTGACGCTCTCGGTTCCCATCCAGATTTCGGGTACGGTGGCGAAAGCTACGACGACCTTCTCCGTCCCGTACCAGGCCTGGGGCATGAAGAATCCCAGCACATTGTTCTTACGCGTCGATGACAAAGTCCAGATTAGTGTCGCAGCGGTGGGGACGATAGCGCCTTTGCTTGCAGCGCCAGGCCACTAGCTGCGGCAAGTTTCCTTGAGGTCAGACATTCACGGTGCGCCGGGCCAGCATCAGGGCGTCGGTCCAGAAGGTCGCCGACTCATGCACGTCCGTCATCACGCGTGCAACCGCCGCCACGAATTGCTGCAACTGTTCTTCGCTTACGATCAGCGGAGGCGCAGACTTAAGCACCATGAAATTGTTGCCGCAAACTTGTGTCAGTATCTTCTCCCGCCGAAACAGCCTCATCACCAGCATCTGGCCAAACATTCCAGGATGAATCGCACGGAAGGCTCGAAATGGAAGGCGCAGCGAAAGACTCGTCGGCGCTTGAAATTCGATTCCGGATAGCAATCCGAGCCCGGGTGTTGCTTTGAATAGTTCGAACGGCGCCAGTATTTCGGTGAGACGGCCTCGTAATAAGTCGCCGAGATACGCAGCGCGTTCGCCAAGGCGCTCGTTTTCGAGCACGTCGAGGGTCGCCAGACCTGCGCGCATGGCCAGTCCGTTTTCGCTGAACGTCGAGGTATGCACGATGGCCCGTTTCAACGAACTGTAGACGGCTTCGTTGACCTCGTCAGTCATCAACACGGCGGCTACAGGAATGAGCCCGCCGCTGAGAGCCTTGGCAAGGATCACCACGTCCGCCGCCACGCCGTAATGGTGGGCTGCCAGGAATTTGCCGGTGCGGAACATGCCGGTTTGCACTTCATCCAGCACCAACAAGGTTCCGTATTGATGGCAGAGTGATTTCGCCTGGCGCAGGTACTCAGGCGATGGAAGCTTGATGCCGCCTTCAGACTGGATCGGTTCGACGAAGTAAGCGGCGAACTTCTTAGTGTGTAGCTTGCTTTCCAGCGCGGGAAGATCATCGAACGGAATCGCTTCTGTCTGTGGCAGCAAGGGGCCGAATCCAGATCGCCAGAAGCCATTGTCCATCAGCGAAAGCGCGCCGCACGTAAGCCCGTGAAATGCTCCTTCAGCGTAGAGCAAAGCGTCACGTCCGGTAGCGGCACGTGAGAACTTGATTGCCGTCTCCACGCCTTCACTGCCCGAACTGGCGAAGAAGACCTTGTTCAGGCCGCCGCCCGCCAGGCGACACAAACGCTCGGCCAACTCTCCGGCAAGTTCTGGAACATGGCTTTGCAGCATTGCCGGACCGCATCGGTCGAGTTCTTGCTTCAGTGCCTGAACGATGTGCGGATGATTGTGGCCGGTGTTGTGGACGCAATATCCGGACAGAAAATCCAAATATCGATCGCCATTCTCAGCAAATAGTTCGGTCCCTTTGCACTGACGGTAACGGACATTCATGTCCAGAAGATCCAGCAAGCGAACCCACTGCGGATTCACGTGCTCAGCATACGTTGAACAGGTCAGGGCTTCCGTCATGTGCACCTCAGTCCTCTCAATGGGACTAATGACAATGTTAAGCGGTGAAGCTGGAGAGCCTTTGTCGCGAAGATGACATTCTCTTCATAATGCCAGCCGAACTGTTTCATTTGGCGCGTCAAATCCTGGATCTCTCGCAAACTTCCAAATCTCTGAATACCAGTCTAATTGCGAATTTGTTTAAGGGAAGAACAGGCATTGCCGTAACACTTCGCAGTCGATCCGAACAATTCGGTCGATAGCTGGTAGAGCTTTCAGGACTTCCCGTTCACGACGATCTGCCAGAACGGGTCGTAGCGTATAGCATGGAAAGCCGCCAGAGAGGGAGCGGCGACTCCAACGCAAAGGGCTCCCAGCTGGGAGCCCCGATTGTTAGCTGCGTGTGTTTACCAGATCGCCAGGGAAGCCTGGTCGATCCACTCGTTATAGCCTCGTCCGGTAGCGTTGACATCCAACTGCCACTGCACTCCGAGATTGTCGCCCCAGTGAAGGTTCTTCGAGGAATAGGTCTTGTTCACCGTGTGACTGTTACCGTCGATCACGAGCGTGTGGTACGTGTACGTGTGATTGCTCGTGTTCGTGGTTACGTACCACTGGATGTGATGCCAGGTGTTGGGACTGAACTTCGGACACGAGATCGAGCTGTGAATCCAGTGACCACTTGCTTCGTCCCATGTGTCCCACGTGCCTGCGCCGTAGTTGCATTGGCTTCCAATCATGTAGTTGTATCCGCCGACGAACTGGAAGGTATCGAACTCGAGAGCCTGCCCGGCATTCTGCGACGTCGAATCGACGTAGAACCAGAAATCCCAAAGGAAGTTGTGCTTGCTGTTGTTCGCACCGACCTTTTGCCACCACAACGCATTCGCCCACACGCCTGAGTTGTAGAACTGGGTACTCGATCCGCTGCGCGAAGGCGAGCCCTGATGCTGCGCCATCCAGTAACTGCCGCCGCCGCTCCCGCCGGCACATCCCGGATCATGACACCAGTTCCAATTGCCACGGTTCTGAATGTTGTAGAACCAGATTGCGTTCGAAGGTGGATCAGGCAGGCCGTTGCCTCCACCGCCGCCTCCTCCACTTGTAACCGTAATTTGTTGAGACACGCTGCCGTACGCGCCTGTACTGTCCCAGGCTCGCGTCACCACTTGGTGAGTGCCCACGCTAGCGTTAATGCTGGCATTGATCGAATTCGTACGACCTGCAGAATAGACACTGGACCCGTCCACATAAACGTGCCAACCAGTAATCGGATAAGAGCTTGATGCGTTGGCAGCCAGAGTAAAAGGAGAGCTGACTTGCGCGTAATTGGCGGGCTGGGTGACTGTTACGTTGACTGCGGCCGCGCTCATTGACAACGCGATCAAAGCTGCTGCCGACTGAAGCAATTTCTTCATCCGAAGAACTCCTCCGTTGAGTTATTCGGCCAGATCGACTTGACAGGCTGCTGAAAAACTCGCGCGACATAAGCTCTGTATCAGGGCACGAGTTTACTCGTGCCGATAAGCTCTTTGTTTTTGCTCGCGGCGAGGCGGACTTCAGTCCGACGAGCCGTCCCGTTCGAGTTTTTCAGCAGCCTGTTGATACGTGAGCCTGCGCTCGGCATCAGCGGCGTTAACGGAGTTTCTCCCGGCAGCGAAGGAAGACAAATCGGGCATTAGTCCTAAATCGGACACTTAGTTCTACTGCTTAACCCGACGAGCCTCTAGGTGTGGAAATCTTGCACTGCGGAAGCAGAAGTTCAACAAGCGCCTTGCAGAAAAAAAGGGCGCAGCGTGAAGGCTGCGCCCATCAGTACCGTTGTCGCGACGCTACGGTGCGAAGTAGCTCGAGATGTCGAGAATCAACTGCGTTCCTCCGGATCCGGCGTAGGCGTCGATCTTGCCATTCACGTTGGGCACCACCGCCATGTTCGATGCTGTCACTCCATCCGCCGCATTGAGCGTTGACACCCCAGGCTGAGATTGCGAGTCAGGCCACAGCGTGAGATATCCAAGCGTGGGAGATGGAATTACCGTGGCATTGAACACGTAGGCTTGCGCCGCCGCCGGTACCGCACACGGGCTCGCCACCACGTTCACGGGCGGAGCCAGCGTGCCGCTGAAGGGATGACCACCGCCTATCGCGCGGGTGTCAAAAACTCGACAAGGCAACGACGGATAAATGGACAAGCCATTCGTTCCGGTGTTGGCGAAGTATCCGTTGACGTCGATGACCAGCTGCGTATTGCCGCTCGGATAGACCGCAATCGCCCCACTAGTTCCAGCCGGAACGATTGCAGCGTTCGCCAGGGTCGTCGCAGTGGGATTGTTCAAGGTTGACACGATCGGCTGACTTCCGCCGGCAGGCCACACCGTCAGGTATCCCAGCGGCTGATTGTTGTAAGGCACGACCGTGAAGTTCAGCGAGTAAGCTGCCGCGCTGGACGGGATATGGCAATTGCTCTCCAGCACGGGGAAGTCACGCTCGACTCCGTGTTGCAGGTAGGGACCGCCAAGATCTCCGTTGGTCCCGCGCGTATCTGCCACACGACAAGGGGCCAAGGGGAAGAACTTCAACGTTGATTGGCTCACTCCAGTGAAATAACCGTCGATGTCGATCACCACATCGGCGATGTCGCTGACATAAACGTTGACTTTGCCGTTGGTGCCACCCGGCACGATAGCTGCGTTCGCCTTGGTACGCCCGTCGGGCGAATTCATGGTCGAGATCGCCGGCTGCGCCTGTCCGTAAGGCCAGATGGTCAAGTACGACACCGGATCGCCGTTGTAAGGAATCAAGGTCACGTTCAGCGAGTAGATGAAAGCGGGACTGAGATCGCCGCAACCGTTCTGCTGCGACAGCGTTTTCAAATCGAACGTTTCGAAGGTACCGCCGCGAATGGGATTTCCGTTGCGCGTATCGACCAGCCGGCAAGGCGCCACCGCAACAAACTGGTAGGGGGTCGGCGACAGGGTGTAAACCGTGCCCTTGCCCGAAACGCCACCGCCGTAAGTGGTTCCGTACAAATTGCCGTTGGGAGCGGCCGCCAGTGCGCTATAGGGCAGGCGTCCGTCTGTGCCCGTGAAAGAATGCAGTGCTGTCAGGGTTCCCGCACTCGTGATCTTAAAGACAACGCCGGCTCCGGAAGTTCCACCCGAGCTGCCCGCACCGTAAAAATTGCCGTCGGTGGCCTGGATCAATCCAGCGTAAGGGAGCGAACCGTCGCTGCAATCGGTCGGCGAACAGAAGCTGTGCAGCGTGGTCAGTGTGCCACCCGACGTAATCTGGAAGACGGTGCCGTTGTTGTAGGTTCCGCCCTGGTAAGTCGTGCCATAGAAATTGCCGTCGGCGCCCTGTACCACGGGGGCATAAGGTGTCTTGCCATCGGCTCCGCTGAAGCTGTAGAGCGTCGTCAGCGAGCCTGCGGTCGTCACGGAGAACACGGTCCCAATGTTGTTTGCGCCACCCTGGCTCGTCGTCCCATACAGCTTGCCGTCGGTGCCGAGAACCATCGTCGCGTATGGTCCATTGCCGTCGCTTCCGGCAAAGTTGTAGATCGTAGTCAGCGTGCCAGACGGAGTAATCTGGAAGATTGTTCCATCGTTGTTCGCGCCTCCGGAGTAGGTCGTACCGTAGAAGTTGCCGTCGCTTCCTTTTGTCAGGCCGCCATAAAGCAACGTGCCGCTGCCGGCACCGCCAAAGCTGTACAACAGCGTGAAGGTGCCGCTGAACGTAATCTTGTAGATTGATCCGCCTCCGAGTCGGCCACCCACATACGTTGTTCCGTACAAGTTACCGTCTGCGCCCTGCACCAGCGGGCCGTAGGGGTAAGCACCGTCTGTGACCAGGTTGGAGAAATTGTGCAAAACCGTCAGCGTGCCACCGGGAGTCATCTGGAAGACGGTCCCGTAACCGTTGCCGCCACCACTGCCACCGTAATAAGTCGTGCCGTAGAAGTTTCCGTCGCTGCCGAGAACTAACGACGAATGGGGATTAGCGCCGTTGGTGCCGTTGAAGCTAGTAAGAGATGCCAGGGTCTGCGCGTTCGCAACACCAACTGCCAAAACAGAACACAGCATCAGGGTTAAAACAAGTTTCCCAGTGGCCGATGTACTCATCATTCCTCCCGCGTTCACCGCTCAACGAGAAAGACTAACCCAAGTTCCTGAATTGTGTACCGGAAAAGAGTGCTACGCGTGGTTGCATTCCGAAGTCGGGCTGCAAAATGTTCCGCAATGTCGGCGGATACACAAGGCAGTCCCAACGAATTAAGGTTTTGTACCGAGTTCATCACGCAGACGCCGAGTTTGGACTACGATAGCCAGACGATAATCTGAACCCCAGGCGGATCATGGTTGGACATTCTGAAATTTTTAAAGAGCTGTCATACGTTTTCATCGCCGCCATTCTGGGCGGAGCACTCGCCTGGAGGCTGAAGCAACCCCTCATTCTCGGGTATGTACTGGCCGGCATCTGCATCAGCCCCTACACGCTGGGTCCGCGCGTGACCGAGACGCATACATTTCAGGTCATTGCCGAAGTCGGCGTGGTCTTCCTGATGTTCTCCATTGGTCTGGAGTTCTCGGTTGCCGAACTCATCGAAGTGAAGTGGGTATCGCTGATCGGCGCTCCGCTTGGGGTGGTGCTGTTGTCGGCCATCGGAGCTGGCATGGGCGTTCTACTGGGGTGGGGCAGCACCAGCGGGCTGATCGTCGGCATGGTCATTTCCGTCGCCAGTACGATGGTGTTGTCGCGCCTGCTGATCGACGGCGGACAACTGCAGTCGTCCCACGGCAAGGTGATGATCGGCATAACGCTGGTGGAAGATTTGATTGTGGTTGTGCTGACCATCCTCATGCCGGCGCTGGTCAGCCTCACTCCACATCACCTGTTGGGAATTGCGTGGGCAGTCGTCAAGGCATTCCTGATTCTCGCGCCGATCGGATTTGTGGCTGTTTACATCGTGCCCCGTGCTCTGACAGGGGTGGCTCACTCGAACAACAAAGAGCTCTTCCTCCTGGTGATCCTGGCGATCTGCCTGGGCACGGCCGCGCTGACCGAAGCCGTTGGGTTGTCATTGGCGCTTGGCGCCTTCGCCGCCGGACTCATCATCAGCGCATCAGAGTATGCACACCAGGCCCTCGATCAACTCATGCCGCTGCGCGATGCCTTCGTCGCTTTGTTCTTCGTCACGGTCGGAATTCTGATCAACCCTCGGGCCGTGATGCAGCGTCCGATGCTGCTGGTCGAACTTCTGCTGCTGGTTGTCGTCGGCAAGTTCATCGTGTGGACTGGTGCGGTAAAACTGTTCGGCTATTCGTGGCGAACCGCGACGCTGGTCGGCACTGGATTGACGCAGATCGGCGAGTTCTCGTTCATCCTGGTACAGGTCGCCCATAGCTATCAGCTGGTCGGCGACGAGTTCTATCACGCCACCTTGGCTGTCTCGCTGCTGTCGATCCTGATCAACGCGTGGCTGGTGAAAGGTGTCCCGCGCTGGATGGAACGCCCAAAGCTGGTTACGGCGAGCCGGTAATCGCGCCGATACTCCCCGCCTAGCGGCCCTTGAATCGCACCCTTGTGCCTACTACAATTGCACTTACTCTGGTGCTGTTCCCCCGCCTCGCAGTCCTTTCCCTGATCGCGGCTGAGTTTTTTTGCTGCAATAGAGGTGCAATATGCTGCGTTTTGCACAGAAAGGGTACAAGATGTTGTGTTTTGCATCTTGACCCCTCTTTCCTGCGGTCGTAAAGTTGGCTTGTCCTAAGGAAAACCATGGGTTAGGGCCGATCCGTTTTGGCCAGAAATTGGACCCGGGACAACTTCGATTTCGACCTTCGCACCAGCGGTATTGAAGGAGTTGGCCTTTGCTGAAACTGAAAAAGCTGCAAATCCTCGGATTCAAGTCGTTCTGCGACCGCACCGACCTACGGTTCCAGGGCGAAGGCATTGCAGCCATCGTCGGTCCGAACGGCTGCGGTAAATCCAACATTTCCGACGCGATTTCGTGGGTGCTCGGAGAGCAGTCTGCCCGACTGCTCCGTGGCGTGCACATGCAGGACGTGATTTTTGCCGGGACGCGCGACCGCAAGCCGACGGGAATGGCCGAGGTTTCGCTGACCCTTATCGACCCTGATGTCTATGGCGATGTCAGCGAACCGGAGATCGACATCCAGGACGACATGCCCGACGACTGGGACGAATCTGCTCAGCGTGCCGAGCGTGCTGCCGACGTCGAGCGCTACTCCGAGGAAGTTCGTCCCGGACAGAGCGATGAAGAAGTTCAGGCATCTGCCGATGCTGTCGCCACCGCTGATTCTGCAGAAGGACAAGAGCCCAAAGAGGCCGCCGCCCTCGGTCCGCAAGTTGTCCTCAAAATCCGGCGCCGCAAGTTCAAGCGGGCCTTCAAGGCTGGTGAGATTCAGGTAACGCGGCGCCTCTTCCGTTCGGGCGAAAGCGAATACCTGCTCAATGGCAAGCTCTGCCGCTTGCGCGATATTCAGGACATCTTCATGGGCACGGGCCTCGGCCCTGAGTCCTACGCCATCATCGAGCAGGGTCGCATCGGCCAGATTCTCAGCAGCAAGCCGACCGATCGGCGCGCCATCATCGAAGAGGCTGCCGGCATCACCAAGTACAAAGCCCGCAAACGGCTGGCTGAAGCTCGACTGGAAGATGCCAAGCTCAACCTGAACCGCATCAACGACATCTTCGACGAAGTCACGCGACAGATGAATTCGCTGAAACGGCAGGCATCGAAGGCAGAGCGCTATGCGAAGCTGCGCGACGAGATGCGCGACAAGTTGCGTGTCGTACTCGCCAGCAAGTTCGCACAACTTGAGGCCGAAGCTGCGGCGCTGGAACAGCATCTGAATGAGATTGCCGAAGAAATCCACGCCAGGACCGAAGCCGTGCAACAGATGGAGGTCGAGCATGGGGAGCGCACGCAGCGGGGATACGCTATCGAGCGCGAAGGTCAGGAGAATCGCGAGAAGCTGACCTCACTGGCTCTTGACCTGGATCGCGCAGCCGCGCGTCGTCGCACCAATGAAGAGCGTTGTGCCGAACTCGACGCGCGTTCCGCGGGAGCGCTGGCGGAAATCACGAATACCGAGGAGCGCCTAACCAAACTTCAGCAGGAGTTGGAGACCGATCGCGCGACGCTGGACTCGGCCAATGCCGACGTGGCGAATGCACAGCAGGAATTGCAGCAGCGTCAGCAGGAAGCATCGGCAGCTTCAGCATCGCTGGTCGAGGTTGAGCGTCAGCAGGAAGAGCGGCGAGCGGCCATTTTGCAGGCCGTGTCGTCGGCGTCGTCGGTACGCAATCGCATCACGCAGGCGGAAGAGCGCATCGCCGCACTCGATCGCGAGACCAAGCGTTTGCTGGATGAGACGGCAGCAGCCAATCAGCAACTTGAGAGTTTTGGCGGCCAGCGTGGGCAGCTTGGACTGGAGTTCGAGACCTCGTCGCAGCGGGTCAGTGCGCTTGCAACCCAGATCACGGACGCTCGCCACCAACTTGAAAGCAAGCGCACGATCGAGAGCGAATCCAAGCGCCATCTGGATTCCTTGCGCGGACAGTATGCCAGCCTGATGGGCAAGAGGGGTTCCCTCGAGGCGGTGATCGCCGAGCACGGCTATGCAACAGACTCTGTGCGGAAGCTGTTCACCTCCGGGGCGCTCCAAGGAGGACGCGCGCCGGCTGGAGTACTCGCTGACTTCCTCGAAGTTGAAGGCCGATACGAGCATGTAGTCGACGACTTCCTCCGTGATGAGCTGAACTACATCGTCGTGAAGTCATGGGACGCGGCTGATGAAGGCCTGCGCCTGTTGCGGACCGATGTTGACGGTCGCGCTACCTTTCTCGTGCATCCGGAAGACTCACAGGCGAAGTTCTCGTTTCACTTCGACGAGGCAGCGAACCATGTCACCCACAGCGACGCGGTGGTGCCGTTAAAGAACTGCATCCGGGTGCTAGATGGCTTTGGTAAGTCGCTGGAAGTGATTCTGCCGAAGCTGGGCAACGGATACATCGTTCCCGACCCCGAAGTCGGACGTAATCTCGCGCTGGAAAATCCTGATGCGTTCTTTCTTTCGCAGTCGGGCGAATGCTTCCACAATGTGACGGTGACTGGCGGTAAGCAGCGCAGCCAGGGGCCGCTGTCGATGAAGCGCGAGCTGCGCGAAGTCCTGATCCAGATGACCGAACTCGAGCGAGCAGTGGGTGAGAAGGAAACGTACATCGCAGCGCTGGGCCGCGAGATCGCCGAACTTACCGGTCTCCTCGAGCGGCTCGAAGAGGAGAAGCGTGAGTCCGAACGGCTGGCGATGACTTCGGAACACACGTTGCGCCAGCTCGAAGCCGAAATGACGCGCGTTCGCGAGCGCCTCTCGACCTACGAGAATGAACTGCGCCGCGTTGGCGAAGAGCGTTCCGAGCGTGAAGAGTTCATCACTGCCCAGCTTAGCGAGTTATTCCAGTTCGAAGAGCGGCAGCGAGGACTCGAAGCTGAGACGCAGGAAGCCCAGGGCAATCTGGAATCGCTGCGCCAGCGTCGCGACGAAGCGGCTCAACTGGCCAGTGAAGTCCGCGCGACCGTCGCCACCCTGGAAGAGCGCCGGCGTGGAGCAATGCTCACTGTGCAGCGGATCGAGGCGATGCTGTCGGAAGTGTCATCGCATCTGATGAAGCTGAAATCGCAGGTGGAATCGGCGGCAGCGGAGAAGCAGCAGCGCGAAAACGAAAACGTACACCTCGCTGACCAGGTCGTCGCATGGACGGCTGAGCGCGAGACCGCACAGCAACGCGATCGAGAATTGCAGGATGAATTGCAAGGCCTTCGCGTCCGCCTGCTCGAATTGGAGGAAGCGCTAAAGGCAGAGCGCGAGGTGCTGAATGTGGCGCGCGACCGTCGCGGAGAGCTTGCGGCCGAGCAGGCGCGCGTTAAGTCTGACGCGCAGCACATGGCAGAGACCTGCGTGCAGGAACTCAGCGTTGAGCACGATCAGTTGATGGCCGACGAATCACTGCCGCGGTTGTCGGGTGAGGAGCTAACCACGGAAGATGGTTCCTATCGTGAGATGCGCACCCGCCTGGAGAACATGGGTCCGGTCAACATGATGGCCCTCGAGGAATACAAAGAGACGGCGCAGCGCCACGAGTTCCTCGAAACACAGCGTCAGGACCTGCTGCAGTCGATCGAGAACACGCAGAACACGATCAAAGAGATCGACGTCATCTCGCGGCAGAAGTTCGAAGAGGCGTTCAACATCATCAACGAGAACTTTGGCAAGACGTTCAGCAAGCTCTTTGGCGGTGGCCAGGGCTTCATGAAGCTCACTGACCAGGAAAACTCGATGGAAAGCGGCATCGACGTGGTGGCCTCTCCTCCCGGCAAGAAACTGCAGAATGTCTTGCTGCTTTCGGGCGGCGAGAAAGCCCTCACGGCGCTGGCCCTGCTGGTCGGTATCTTCCAGTATCAGCCGAGCCCGTTCTGCATCCTCGACGAAGTCGACGCTCCACTGGACGAAGCCAACGTCGGCCGCTTCACCGAACTGGTGCGAGAGATGAGCGTGCAGACGCAGTTCATCATCATCACCCACAGCAAGAAGACGATGAGCATGGCGCCGGTGATGTACGGAGTGACGATGCAGGAGCCGGGCGTGTCGAAACTGGTGTCGGTGCGCTTCAACGAGGAATCGCCGAAGCTGGTGGGAGCTACCGCCTAGCTGGATACCATGAAGTTGTCGGGTAGGAAATAGGCCCAGGACAGCGTGATCTCAAGTTGAGTTCAGCGTCCTGGGCCGATGTTTTGGAGGAACTCACTCCCCTGCGTTAGCAGTCGCAGCGTTGGTTGCTGAAAATCCCACCGCAGTCTGCTGTCCTTCGAAGTCAATCTCGGCGATTCGTGCGACTTTGCCGCTGTTGTCGAGAGTCACCGAAGTGTTCGCGGGCTTTTTCGCCAACTGGACAGCTTGACCAGTTACGCTGGCGACCTGCTTACCGTTCTGCGAGAAACTCACGCTGTTGCCCGATGCAGCCGGGGTTACGGTCACGTGATAGGTCCCGGGTTGCAGTGTCGTTTCGCCCACCTGCGTAGGCTGGCTGAGCTGAACATCTGTGGACTTACTTTTGGCGAACGCTCCGATTGACAAGAGCATAGTCAGGCACAGTGCCGCTATTACTAAAGTATTGCGCTTCAACAGAATCTCTCCTATAGCGAATTGCTACGGATATATCGATTACTCTTATTCGGTTTCGATGCGGACGTACTATTCGAAAATGGGACTAATTACTGTGTATCGCTCATATAGCGGGACGAATTGATTTTAGAGCAAGAAAAAGGGAGCATACCGCTCCCTTTATCGCATGGTGGTGTTGTTATCGCTAGTTTGTGCCGGCGCTAGTCATGGTGCCGCTGTCAAACGTCACTCCGGTACCGGTATGGCTGAAATCGATCTCGCTGAGGGTGCGGGCACTGCCCGAATCCTGCGTAATGACCTGGTTGTGATCGGGCTTGCTGGAAAGCTGCTTCACCTGGCCGTTGGCGGTGGCAACTTCTTTACCATTTTTCAGAAACTTGACCTGAGTACTCGATCCATTCGGATCGCACTTTACCGTGTACTCGCCCGCGGGAAGCGTTTTGCCGTTGATCTGGGTATCGCCATAGAGAGTCACCGTCTCCGACTTTGAGGCGGCAAATGCTGTGATGGACATGGTTAACGCAAAAACAAAAAGGGTGGCACGAACCAGTGTACGAGTCATCGTCGGAATCTCCTTACGTTGATTTCGTTCTGGCGACCCAGGCGCGCTCGGTGATCCGAGCCGTATCGCGGAAAGACTTGCATTTCCGGATGCGCTGCATAAAAATGACACCGGGGTTAAACAGTAACCGGGAATGCCTTCAGCTCTCCCTTAAGTTTGCTTCGCCTGGGCCGCCAAACCGCTGGCGAAACATCCTGTTTAGCCCCACACTTCTGCTAATGCATGTGAAGTGCCAGTTCCTACACCGAACACTTCCCCTTTCAATCCCTCCAACATATACGAACAACCCTGCTGGGAAGTTCACACCTGCGGAAATTTTCGGTGACAAGAGATTGGACTGTTGTACTGGCTCGTTGGAAGCGCGGGTCGTATCGCCGGGAGTGCGATTCACATCGCGCAGGCTTGATTGCTGGCGAAATCTCGCGGCAGGATTATTAATTTTTCGCGACTAGTACTGCGCCGCTGCGGCACGTTGCTTCCATCCCATGCGCTCACGCAGCGATGTGATGTGCGCCAGATGATGCGCGGAGTGCCACGAGTACAACGCTAACATTCGCTCTAACGTGAGCACGCCGTGTTCAGGATGGTACAGTGTGCGTTCGAAATCGGACGGACGCATCGCCTGCAGAAGGTCCACCCAGCGCGAGTGGAGTGCTGCCAAAAGTTGTAGCGATACTTCGACAGGTGTCACTTGGGTGTCGGGAAGCCTCGCCCAAGCGGCCTCGTCGTAGGCCTTAATCGCGGGCTGCTCCTCGGTTAGCGCCAGCTTGAATCGAATATAAGCATTCATGTGGCTGTCAGGCACATGATGCACAACCTGCCGAACACTCCATCCTTCCGGACGATACGGAGTATCGAGTTGCTCCGGACTCATTCCCTGCACGGCTGCTCGCATTTGCGCGGGAAGCTTTGCCAGGACATCGATGGCCTGTGTCCGATTCTGGGCGCTCTGCTCTGCGCTCTGCGGTTGCTTCCACTCAAACTGGCCGATCGGGTATCGCAGGTCCGACATCGCACGCTCCTCTCTTTTGGATATCGTACCGCAAACTTCAGTCCAAAGACCGTACTTGGGACGAAGGCACGAATTCAACCGTGCACGGACCTGAACTCGTCGTCCCACATCGCACGATCACGCGCCGGACGACCTGCGCTTGAACGTCGGGCGGAAACTTCATCGTGATATCGCTCTTCTGAAGAACGTCGCCAAAATTCTTCATGGTGTCGTCGCCTTTGATGAACTTCACCTGTTCGACTTTCCCGGGCGACATCAGCAGGAAGAACTCGGCCGTGCCCTTGCCTGTCTCTTTCAGTGAATGCGTGCGCAGTTTCTGAAGCTCGACGCGGCCTTGCGGCAGCCGGGCGTCGGTGTCCTTCACGCCCAGCGCCGCCAGACGAGCCGTAGCCTCAGGACTTGGGGCCTCAGAGATAAGCGAGAACAGGTAGTAGCGGATGGCATCGTCCTTCTTGCCACGCTTCTCATAGATCTCGCCAACATGCTCGGCTTCGTCGCCCCGTCCCGCCGCCAGGAATGCGGCAAGAATGTAGTTCTCTGCTCCGTCGACCTTGCCTTGCTTGTATTCGATCCAGCCCTTGGTGTCCCAGGCATTGAACAGGAAATTGCTGGTAGCCAGGTCTTGCATGCGCAAGTTGTCCAGGCGGACGTCGCGCATCTGTGTCTCGACGGCGTTGATGGAAGTGTCCGAATACTTCTCGGCACGGTCGAGTTGGATGTTCTGCTGCGAAAGCGCGTAAGCAATGTTATTCCACGTGGTCGGAACCGGCGCCAGCGTGACCGCCTTTTCGAAGGCTGCCATGCCCTTGTCGGCCTGGCCGGTCGCGACGTAAGCCTGTCCGAGCGAGATCTGCAGCAGCGGATTCTTGGGCAGAATGTCGACAGCCTTCTCCAGCTCCGGCACCGCTTCAGTGAAGCGCTTCTGCTTCACATACAGGAGTCCGAGGTTCGCGTGGGCGTTTTGGTCCAGCGGATTGATCTCGATCTGCTTCTGGAACTGCTTGATCGCGTCGTCATACTGCGCCTTGTGCTCGTAGGCGAGACCAAGCCCGTTATAGGCGAATTCGTCGTATGGATTGATTTCAATCTGCTTCTGGAACGCCTGCACCGCGTCGTCATTCTTACCCAGGGCGAGATAGGCGCGGCCTAAATTGTCCCAAGCCGACTTGAACTTCGGATCGAGCTTGACCACCTTCTGGTAGAGCTCAATCGCCAGATCGTAGCGCTCGTTCTTCAGTGCCTGCAGGGCAGCGGCGTTCATATCGGCAGCCGATTCGCTGCCGCTCCCATCGGACGTTCCCGGCTGCGTGTTCTGCAATGAAATTTCCTGAGCCTCGTCGGCGACTACGACGCGCCGGAATGCCGCGAAATCATCGGCTCGACTCTGGGGAATCTCATGCGTCAGAACCTTCAAAGTTCTCTTGCTGGTGAACTGATCGTTCTCGTATTTGTAGACCGAGTGATACTCGGCATAGTCGCGCTTCACATCCACCGGGATCGGCGCGCGCACTTTGTACTTGGACGGGAAGGTCAGGTTCAGTTCCGCCAGGCTGTCCTGTACGGCACCCAGTTTGATCGGCTCCTTGTTCTCATCGCCATCATCTTCATCCGGATTCGGCAGATTGATGGAAGACAGCGGCAGCGCGAACTTCGAGTCAGGCGCCGACCAGTCGAAATAGTTGTAAGCCGTGATGTCGAAGTCGACCTTGATCGCGTTGTCGGTGTCGCTTGGATCGCCGGCTTTCAGGTTGGTGATCTCCGCGCCTTTAGCCCTGGTCCGCTGCAGCATGTATTCGAAGATGTCTTTCCAGCGATTGCTGGGCAGGCGCCGCAGGGCGAAGCGCAGTGCGATTTCGTTGTCGCCCCGGCTGTTGATGCTGACGTGCGCCGTAAGCTTGCCGGCGTCGCTAACACTACCGCTGACCGTCGTGCGATCGAAGGCCTCAAATGGCAGGTCAGTCGGCGTCCACACCAGTTCCGCTTTGCCGTCGGGCGGAGAGATCGCCAGTGCCTGCTTGCCACGCAAACCTACGGAGAGCATGCGGAACGGAGCAACTCCGGGAGTGCTGTCCAGCCAAATCTCCTTGCCATCGACGGGCACCCGCGTGATGACGTGGTCGAACTGCATCGGCGAAGGGACGTCAGGGTCGAGCTTGCGCTGTGAGCCAATCAGTACTGACGTGGACTTGAAGCCCTCGGCATCGAGGAGAGCTGCGAGCAGGGTGTTCTTGTCTTTGCAATCGCCATAGCCATTAGCCAGCACTTCGCTAGCCGCGTGCGGCTGAATGCGGCCCAGTCCGAAGGACAAGCTCACGTAGCGAATGTTGCGCGAGACGTAGTCATACAGCGCCTTCACCTTGGCCATGTCGTCCGGCTTGCCTTTGACGAGCTTCTCGGCCTCGGCTTTTACCGCGGAATCGGGAATGCGGCGCTCCTGCTCCAGGTGGAAATACCAGGTTCCCACCTCTTGCCAGTCCTTGAACGTCGTCAATTGAACGGTCGGAACTTCGTCGGCCTTCGGCTTCTTCTTTTTTTTGGCCTCCTCGTCGTCCTTCAACCGGGTGTAGGTCCAGCGATAGATCCGGCGGTCTCCTTCGTCGGTGGTCGTCGGCGTGTAGCCCGGCTTCGTCTTCAGCGTGATCTGCCGGTCCTTGGGCACATTAATGATTAGCTGTTCGTCGAGAACAATTCCCTTTTGCGTGAAGTTGTAGCTGGTCCAGAACTGCCCCGGGGTAAGTGGATTGATGACGGTGCGGATGAACCGATACTCCAGCACGTCGCCGGGACGCAAAGATGGCACGCTGATGTGCTTCTCGTGGTAGTCGGTGTAGACGGGAGCGTCAGGAAAGGTCAGGTCTTGGACCGCGGACTCCTGGGCCTGAATTACAGTGCCGTCGGGCTTTCGCACACGAACATAAGCGATTTCGAGTTTGTCGCTGAGCGCGCTGTAGCCGATCTTCAGTTGCCCGAGCGCCTGCACGCCCGCCTCACCGATAATCTTGACCTGCGCATCGGTCTGGTCGCTACCGGTGCCATCGTTCTCGAAGCGCATCGACTCGCTGAAGTGCTGGACGACATACGCCTGCTGCGAGTAGTCGGGAGGCACGGGAGCCTGCGCCGGTCCGCTTTGCGCGGCATCTTTCTCCGGCGTCAGCTGCGCCGAGCCATTCGTCGACGACTGCCCGGCAGGCTGAGGAATCGTTGAAGGTGTCTGCTGGGCGAAAACTGTTGCAGAAATTAGAACCAGTAGGAGAGCAACCGCAAGTTTCATAGGGGTATCAGCTGGCGACAACCATCCTACGCGAGTCACGGAATATCGCCAAACGAAGGTGCTAGGCTTACCGGCATGGAACACGCCGAACCGCGGTATCTGTATACCGAGAAGCAGGTAGCGGAAAAAAGCGCAATCGCTCGACACTTCCTGGACACTCGCGCACGCTTGAACGAGAACGTGCTGAAGGCTGACAACCTGGTCGTGAAGCGCTTCTACAACATCGACCACAATACCTATCTGGAAGGAACGGTCCCCGCAAAGTACAAGGAGCTGATGGGCCTGTCGGCTTCAGGTGTGCTGCGATGCGACGACTGCATCACCTATCACATCGTTCAGGCCTTCCGCCTGGGTGTGAGCCGCGCCGAGCAGGAAGAATCGCTGAACGTGGCCCTGGTGGTTGGAGGCAGCATCGTGATTCCGCATTTGCGCCGGGCATATGAATTGTTGACCGAGCTTTATGGCTGAGATGAATGGGAGAGGGAGTGCGGGCGCTTCTTGCTCGATTCCCCCCGTGTATGCGAGATTGAGCCGTGGCTCGCTTCACGTTCTTTATCGGCAAAGGCGGCGTAGGTAAAACTACGGTGTCGTCCGCCTATGCTGCACAACGCGCTACGAGATCCCCTCGTGACAGAATTCTTCTCCTCTCTACGGATCCCGCTCATTCCCTGAGCGACATTCTTCAAACGAAACTCTCGGATTCGACCAAGAGGCTGAAGACCAAGGGCCAGCTCTGGGCACGGCAACTCGACGCCGACCGGCAAATCAAGAAGTTCCTCGCGAACGAACGCGCCGACATTCTGGCGTTGTTGAATAAGGGCAGCCTCTTCACCACCGACGAACTTGAGCCGCTGCTCGACACCAGCCTTCCCGGCATGTCAGAGGTCGCCGCGTTGCTCGGCCTGCATGAGTTGCTCGACAGCCAGTTTGACGAGATTGTCGTCGACACCGCTCCGATGGGTCACGCGATCCGGCTCTTCCAGATGCCGGAACACTTCGCGCGTTTTCTTGACGTGCTCGAAGCCGCGGCGTCGCGGGATGTCGTGCTGGCGCAACACTTCGGCGGACATGTGCAACGCGAGCCCGCACTCGATCGCTGGTCACAGATGGTGGAAGACGTGGAGAGGACGCTGTCGGCTCGCGGATCGAAGCTGGTGCTGGTCACCACGCCGGAGCCGTTCTCGCTGAACGAGGCGGCGCGATCGGCCAGGTCTTTCGAGACCGGTGGCACGAAAAACCAAGTCGTCGAAATCGTGCTGAACCGCGTCGTGGCGAAGAACACACGCTGTCCTCGATGCAAGACACGCAATGAACAGACAACTGCGGCACGGAAATTCCTTCGTCAACACTTTCCTGAAGCTAAGGTATTTTCGGCTGAGGATCCGGGCGGGCCGATAATCGGCATTCCCGCACTGCGCAGCATGGGAGGCCACATCTTCGAGGGCAAGAAACTCCCGAAGTCCATTGTCAAATCGCCGCGCGTAGCTGCCCCTGTAAAACTCGAGACAGTTAGCTGGCCGATTCTTGAAATTCCGCTGACCTTGACGGTGGGTAAGGGTGGAGTCGGCAAGACAACGATCTCGGCGGCGCTGGCGTTTCATCATCGCGCGGAGCGAAAAGACGACGCGGTCACCGTATGTTCGATCGATCCGGCACCATCCCTTGACGACGTGTTCCAAGCAAAGATCGGGTCCAAACCCAAGCCTGTCTTGCGCGACCGCAAGCTGCTCGCTGCCGAGTTCGATGCCCTGTCGGAGTTCCGGCAGTGGGCCGACAGCCTGCGGCAGCGACTAACTGACGCCCTATCCGGAGAGCAGCGCGGTCTTCATGTCGACGTCAGCCTGGACCGCCGGTTCCTGCTCGCCCTGTTGGACGTGGTGCCGCCCGGTATCGACGAGATCTTCGCGATCTTCGGCATTCTGGATCTGCTTCGCAGCGGAAGTCGCGTGGTCATCGACATGGCGCCCACAGGTCACGCGCTTGAGTTGCTGCGAACACCCGCCCGCCTGTTGGCCTGGGCTCGGCTGCTGATGAAGACGCTGGCCGCGTATCGTTCCCTGCCCTTTGCGCAGGATGCCGCCGTCGAAGTGGCTTCGATTTCACAGAACGTGCGCGAGCTCGCGGCGATTTTGCGCGATCCGAAGCGCAGCCAGTTGATGGTGGTCACGCTGCCCGAGCCACTTCCGGATTACGAAACGCAGCGGTTGCTCAAGGATCTCGCCGCACTGAAAGCGCCGGTTGCCGCAGTCTTCGTGAATCGCGTACTGATCGGCGATGTCGGACATTGTTCGCGATGCCGCTTGGAGTCAAGATGGCAAGCAGCGTCTTTGGCCAATCTGAGGCGGCTAATTCGCGGCAGCGAAGTTTTTGTCGCCGCCGAATCGAATAGACCCGTTGCGGGAGCGCAGCAACTGCGGGAGTTCACACGTGAGCTGTGGAAGATTCCAGTTTAGCTTTCTTCTGGCTAGCGTCTGGGTTGTGATTTTCTGGCTGCGGCAGGCTTCCACCAGCATTCGATCCGGCGAGCATCTGCGTCGCAACCTTATTGATTACGCTCACCGCCCTGGCTGCGGCATTGCTGCCGGCCCGGCGCGCGGCTTCCAGTGAGCCCATGGAGGCGCTGCGAGCAGAGTAACCGGGGCGGTCCCCTCCGCGAATCAGGCTTCTGCTCTAATATGGTGTCAGCCTGCACATTGGCGGGCTCATGGATGACATCGAAATCAAAATCCGTCGGCAAAAAGCGTTACTGCAACCGCGACGGCTTTCTATCTGTATGCGATCTCTCAGCTGCCCGGTATGGCGGCTCCCGTGATCTCGTCGGAAGGCATCGATGGCGCCAGTTCGGTGGAAGGGCTGCGCAGCGGCGAATACCTCTGCTGGATCAGTCGCGTTTCCAAGCCTGAGTTTGCGGACCGACTCACCGAGCGCATGCAGGATCTGGAATGGCTGGCGACCGCCGGGTTGCGTCATCAGCGCGTCGTGGCCGAAATCTCCAGCCATCTCACTGCCCTTCCGGCACGGTTCGGGACCGTGTTCCTGAGCGAGAAGTCTCTTGCGCAGCACATAAAAGAGCGCACGAAGATATTTCAGGAAGCGTTCACTCGTGTGGCGGATGCCGACGAGTGGGGCGTCAAGATCTTCGCCGAGCGGAGAGCGACGCCCAGCACCTCAGCCCAAGCCACCAGTGGCACCGACTACCTGAAGAAAAAGTCTGTCCTTCTGCAGCCGCGGCGTTCAGCCAATCTCGACGAACAGGTGCAAGCCTTCCTCGAGGACCTGGATAAGGTTGCCGTCGCATCGAGTCCCGGAGGCAAAGCGAGCGCCGGACAGCCCGGCCTCATCTGGCATGGATCCTTTCTCGTCCGTCGGAAAAACCGCAAGAAGCTGGAGTCGGCATTGAAGAAGTACGCGGCCGAATGGGCTGAGTCGCGACGCATCGACTGCAGCGGGCCTTGGCCTCCCTACTCGTTTGTGGGGGAAAATGTCCGCTAGATCCGATAGCTTCGACACCATCACCCTCGACGGCGAGAACGATATCTCGCTGCTCGACATCCTCGATCATGTGTTGAACTCAGGTGTCATCATTCACGGCAGCATCGTCATATCGCTGGCTGGGGTTGATCTGGTATACGTGGGTTTGAACGTGATACTCACCTCGGTCGAGACGGCACTGCGGAACCTTGATGCGGCGCCGCCCCCTAAGGCTGGTCTGTCCCATTAACCCATGGCCTGTCTTCTTTATTGCGTCACCCAAACCAATCCGGAAGTGAAGCCCGGGAGCGGTGTTTGTGAAGCCGCAGTTGAGTCGCGCGAACTGCTCGGGGTGCGCTTGTATTGGAGCAACCTTGCCGATCCGCAAACCTGCCTGGGCGAGGCCGAGGCGCTGAAGAAAGCGGCCCTGCAGTTCCATCAAGTGTTACGTGAAGTATTAGCGGTAACTACACCGATTCCATTCCGCTTTCCTACGATGCTCGAAAGCGTAGACGTCTTTGAAGAGCACCTTGCTCCCGAGCAGGAGCTCTATCGCAATGGATTGGCTCGCGTCGGAAATGCCGTGCAGTATGAGATCGTCGGAACCTGGACCGAAGACCAGCAGGCGGACCTGTCGAAGCCGGTCAAGGGGCGCGAATATCTGGAGCGGCGAAAACAGGCGGCGGATCGGGTGGCAGCGGTCGAGGGAAAGCTTAAGACCGTAACCGGCGACTCGGTTCGCGAGTGGCGAGGTCGGCAGGATCGGAAGACGCACCGCTGGTTCGCACTGGTTCCGAGGGAGAACCGCGAGAGGTTCCTGGCGTCTCTTCGAACAGCCGGAGGTTCCGAAGGCATCCGGTTACGCCTGAGTGGGCCGTGGCCGCCGAGCGAATTCGTGACGTCGCGAGGCGACCGTGGATAGACCCAAGCAACTGACGCCGCAGGAGGTCGAGCAAGCCGTCTCGGAGTTGCGGCGGCAGATGCAGGGACTGGCCGAGACGCCTATTGAGCGGGTCGATTGCACACAGGAAACCATTGAGCAGGGCTTGGCAAAGCTGGTCCTCGGCCTGATCGAACTGCTGCGGCAACTGCTCGAGCGGCAGGCCATCCGGCGCATGGAAGGCGGCTCGCTCACCGATCCACAGATCGAGGAGATGGGCTTGGCTTTGATGAAGCTGGAGGAAAAAGTTAAAGAGTTAGCTGAACAGTTTAATCTCAAGCCGGAAGACCTGAACCTGGCACTTGGGCCGCTGGGAAACCTGCTGGAATAATCCTCGTCCGCCACTGAGAGCTGAAGCTCCTTACGTTACAATTTCGATTGTCCTCAATGTCATCTCCCACCCCACCGGTGCGTCTGGCGCCCGATTCAGCTAAGACCCAATTTGCACCTCAGTCTGGCTGGCAGCGTTTCTTGCATTCGCCGAGCTGGATGGTCGTGATCGCCTTCCTCGTCCGGATCGGCTGGATTGTTCTCGCGCACACTTACCGCATCCGGACGACCGAGCACAATTTCGGCTTTGGGTTTGAGACCGGCCGCATCGCCTACTCGCTCGCGCACGGCATGGGCTTCAGTTCCCCGTTCGGTGGCGACACCGGACCCTCAGCATGGACTGCTCCCATTTACCCTTGGATCCTTTCCCTGGCCTTTCGTGCCTTCGGCAGCTATTCGCCCGCGTCGGCATTTGTGATGCTGACGTTCAACAGCATCTTTGGCGCACTGACCAGTTGGACGATCTACCGCACAGCGCGTCGCCTGTTCAACCTGAAGGTCGCGCTCTGGGCGGGATGGGTTTGGGCCCTGTATCCCGACATGATTTTTTGGGCTGTGCGCTGGATCTGGGAAACCAGCCTGTCGGCATTCCTGCTGAGCCTGCTGTTCATGTTGACGATCGAGATGGAGAGCGACGACCGCATCTCCTCGTGGCTGGGCTACGGCGTGCTCTGGGGCGTGGCCGCGCTGAACAATCCGGCTTCGCTGTCGTTCCTGCCCTTCGCCGGACTATGGCTTGCCTATCAGCTTCATCGTCACGGGAAGCGCTATCTGGCGCCCGCCCTGGTCAGCGCCGTGGTCTTCTGGATGACGATTATGCCGTGGCTTGTGCGCGACTATCGCGTGATGGGCCACGTCGTTCTGATTCGCGATAATGCGGGCAATGAGCTCCGCATCGGCAACAACCCGCTCGCCGAAGGCCAGTACGTGCTCGCCTACCACCCTACGCAGAACGCAATCTTGCTCAAGCGGTACCAGCGAATGGGCGAGTATGAGTTCTGCGTCGATCAAGGCCGGCGCGCAAAACAGTGGATCGCCGAAAATCCTGGCAAGTTCGCCGAGATCACAGTAAAGCGCGTCTGGTATTTCTGGAACGGCATACCCCGCCTGGCGAAGAATGCGAATCTGGCCGAATTGAAGAACAGCCATACGCTGCTGCTCTCGATTCTCGGTCTCTGGGGGCTGCTGCTGGCGCTCAAGCGGCGGGTGCACGGTGTCTTTCTATTTGCCAGCCTGATTGTCGTCTATCCGCTGGTTTACTATATTTGCTTTCCAGAACCTCGTTACCGACACCCGATTGATCCCGAGCTGGTGATCCTGGGAGTGTACTTGATCTCTGAATCGAAGCCGCGCAACGCCGCCAACGCCGAACAGGACATGGCCGAACTCGACCAGGACGAAGTACTGCCGCAGTACCACACCTTGTCGGTGATCATCCCGGTGTATAACGAGCGCCGCACGGTAATGAGGCTGTTGCGGCAGGTAGCACGACAGCCGCTCAGCCTGCATAAAGAACTCATCATCGTCGATGACTTCTCCACCGACGGCACGCGTGAGTTCCTGCGCGATCTCGATCTGCAAAACGAACTGGGAGCGGACGGAGCAAATACCGTCAGGCTGATATTGCACGAGAAGAACATGGGTAAGGGCGCTGGAGTTCGCACCGGCCTCGCACAGTCTACTGGCGATCTGGTGCTGATTCAGGATGCTGACCTGGAATACGATCCCCGTGATTACCCTTCCCTGGTTGCTCCCATTCTTGAGGGCCACGCTGACGCCGTATTCGGCAATCGCTTTCATTCCGGCTCGCACCGCGTACCGCGATTCTGGCGGTTCACGCTGAACCGTATCTTCTCCATCACCTGCAACATGCTCACCGGCATCACCATTCACGATGTGACCGCGTGTTATAAGGTGTTTCGCCGCGAGTTACTGGAAAAAATGCATCTGCGTTCGGACCGCTTTAGCGTGGAAACCGAGATGACCGTCAAGCTGGCGAAGATGGGGATTCGCATCTACGAGGTGCCGATTGTCTATCACGGGCGCACTTATGCGGAGGGCAAGAAGATCAGTTGGAGCGATGGCGTGATGGCGTTCTACGATCTGGTGAAGTACAGGTTTAAGGATTAGCAGTAAGCATTCGGCAATTGGCAGTTGGCACCTGGCACTTGGCACTTGGCACTTCGAACTCGTGATCTTTCCTGTCGTGACTGGCAAGCGCGTTCAGGAGTTGCAACGGCGCTTCATGATCGTTTAGCTAGAACCTAGCGGTTGGGCGTTCGAGCCGACGCCACAACCAACAGCCCGCCGCAGGCTGGCGAAAGTGATTAGCCCAGCGCGGAAGCGCTGGGTATGCCACCCCCAATACTGCCGAGTCCCGGAGGGACGGCACAGTCCCGGCAGGGACGGCACTTGCTGGATATAGGGGTCCTTCGACTGCGTTCGGCCGCTTCGCGGCCTCACTCCGCTTAGGATGACAAATCAAAAAATACGACGGACAACCGATCTCAAAAATCGGCATCTGCCCCAATTGCTAATTGCTAATTGCTAATTGCTAATTGCTAATTGCTAATTGCTAATTGCTAATTGCTAATTGCTGACGGCTGCCCTTCTCACGCATTCTGCCGGTTCGGCTGATTCGTCTTTGTCAGCTCTCCCACCGCCTGATTCCACGTGACGATCCACGGCACCGTCAAGGAGTACAGGAGCCGGGCCGCTAACTGCTTGAAAGGAGCGTGCCTCCGAAAGGTGTTCCAGTCCAGACGAAACGCAAAATACGTTTCCAGCAGCAGAATCACTACAAACGGAATCATCGTCCGCGGCAGCAGCGCGATCGCGACCACTTCAGCCACACAGCGCAGCAAGTTTCTTATCAGCCGGGAGCGGCGGGTGCCCAACACGCCATCGGCAACACCATAGCGGGCCATCATGCTCAACGCTGTCTTTAAGGTGTGGTGCGGCCGGTAAATCGCCTGCGCGCGCTCGGCGTATGCGGGCATTGTGACCTTGCGAACGCGAATATCGAATGCTGTATCTTCACCGAGGAACGTCGTCTCGGGAAAGCCTCCGACACGCTGCCAAAGCTCCTTGCGAAAGGCCATTGAGCGTGCGGTGCACGACTTGGTCGTTCCGTCAGCCCGCTGCTTTAGTCCGAAGAACGGAGCCGACGCAAGGTCCCAAATCGTCTGGTCGGCGGGATCGACGCAGGAGCCGCCCAACGCATATTCGGCGCTACCACTCAGGATCGGTGCCGTGAGTCGGGCGAGCCACTCCGGGTCATAAATACACCCGGCATCGGCGCAGGCGACCACATCCGAAGTCGCTGCCGAAATCCCGACATTACGTCCCCGCGCAATGGGTCCCGGACAGGCCTTCAGGTTACAGCTCTCGTCGCGGATAGGTCGAAGATTGGGATATTTTGCCTGCGCTGCCTGCAACCGTTCCCAGGTACCGTCGGTCGAGCCGCCGTCCACGATGATGACTTCCGGACGCAACGACTGCTGCGTCAGCGTCGACACCAACTCATCGATGTCATCGACCTCATTGAGGACGGTGGACGTTACCGTTACGGGAGGCATTCTCCTCAATTTTATCTGTTTTTGCCGAACCGCCCCGGCAGGACCTCCGTATAACTCAGTGAGAGGAAGTCCATCGAGGTCGCGCCCAGCGCGCGACAGGAGGCAGCAGCATGGTTCGTCGCACACTGAGACAGGTCGCTGGAGCGAGCGCGGCCGCGCTGGTGGCCCTGGCGCTGACCCTTCCGGTTCACGCCGAAGTCAAGGAAGAATTTCATAAGACCGTTCCCCTGAGCGCCAACGGAAGCGTCTCTCTCGACAACGTGAATGGCAGCGTCGAGATCACCGGCTGGAACAAAAACGAAGTACAGATCGATGCTGTGAAAAGCGCCAGTGATCAGCAGAAGCTGAACGACATGAAGATTGAAGTAAATGGCGGCGGCAACAGCGTCGAGATCAAGACCACGTATGCCAAGCACTTCATGAACAACAACCCCGGCGGGGTGCACTACACACTGCATGTCCCCGAGAACGCCCGCATCGACAAGATCAACCTCGTAAACGGCTCTCTCGCCGTGCAGAAGCTAACGGGCGGGATAAACGCCAGCCTGGTCAACGGCAAGGTACAGGCGTCTGATCTGACGGGCACGGCGGACCTGGCTACCGTGAACGGCACCATCGAAGCTGATTACAACTCCCTCACCTCAGTACGCGAAATCAAACTGAAGTCGGTAAACGGCAGCATCAATTTGCGGCTTCCGCAGTCGCCCAATGCCGATGTCGATGCCAGTACGGTGAACGGCGGCATCACCACCGATTTTCCGCTTCAGGTAAAGGGTCACTGGGTTGGCAAAAACATGACGGGAACCTTGGGCAGCGGCGGCGTACATATTGAACTCAACAATGTGAACGGCAGCATCCACGTCGGCCCGGGACGCGGAAGTCTGTAACCGCAAGGTTTCGAGACGTAGCCATCGCGGGCGGAAGTGCTCCCGCCCGCAGTTATCAAGCTTTTCGGAAGCTAGGCTATCTGCCGCTCCTTAAAACGCAGGCCCCTGCGATACAGACCGTCGCTTTCGACATCAAACACCCGGTGGTAGCGGGCGCGAAAGTTCTCCTGCGCTGCACTGGCAGCCAACTCGATCAACTGCTCCTCGGAAAAGTGGCGGCGCAACTCTGAATACAGCTCATCACTCACGTTTGACGGCGTATCGGCCATCGCATCTGCCATGCGCAAGAGCCCAATCTCCGGCGGCGAAAAGCCTTCAAACCTACCCTCTCGAATCGCGGCGATCTCTTCGTCGCTGCACCCGAACATTCTGCTCCCGGCAGAATTGGCGTCGATTCAAAACGGACATCCGACACGCACTGCCGTTCGCAGCATGATGAGCGACCGGAGGCGGAGCGGGACTTTGGCTCTCTGGCCCAGCAGCCACTCCGGCAGGGTGAAAGCCCAGAAAACCCGCGGTACACGCGCAATGATTTTCTGCGGAGTTATATCCCGGCCCACCATCTTGCGAACTTTGCCAAAGACCTGACGCATCAGGAACGACGTCTCCTTCGGATCAACACCTTCCACTCTCGCCATAGCCCTCCCTCTGCCTCCTTAATTTACTGATGCGGAGTACAGGCATAAGACTCGCGACGTGTGACGAGTCGAAGGTGCGCGGAAGGTTCTTACCGGATGTTCTTGCCAAGATAGAGTGTCGAGAAGATGCGTTGCACGACGTAGACGGTGCGCGAACCGTCGAGCGTGATGATGGGATGCCGCAGCGCGAGGACGGCAGTCTTATCGGGCGGTGAGAATTTAGTCCATAGCTTTCGCTCGCCGCTGGCGAGATTGAAATCGTAGATCTCAACCGCGCTGTCCGACACACGACGCTGAACGAAGATGTTCTGCGAACCGTTGTGCCACTGCAGCGGCTGTTCGTTTTCCAGCAGGCCCTTGATCTCCGTGCTCGCGCCGCCGTCCAGGGGCTGCATCCAGTAGTGACCCAGGCCATCGGTGATGATGCAGTATTTGCCATCGGGAGACGCGCTCATCGAGCGGTCGTCGCTGCCCACGAGGCGTTTACCTTCGCTGGTGATCGGGCGCGTTGCACCGGTCTCGATGTCCTGGATGTACGTGGCTGGCGGACGGCCACTGGCTCCGCTCACGATCAGAACGCGTTTGCCGTCCGGCATCCACGTCGCGCTCCAATAGCTCTGGCCCGGTGGTGCGGTCAACGTGCGAGGCTCACCCATGCCCGCCGGTATGACGCGCAACTGCCGAAGGTCGAGCGGGTCCAGCGCAAGCGCCCACTTGCTGTCGAAAGAAAGGCCCATCCCCGTGCCCTGGCCGACCAGGACAGGTGCCGATCCATCCGTTTTCTGAACGTACAGGTCGTAGTCGGAGTTGGCGCCGGTGTCGTAGCTGTTCAGCAGAACCGTGCTGCCATCGCGAGCCAGTCCGTCGGTGATCTGAAATGGAAATGTTCCAATATCTGTGACTTTGCCAGTTGCGGTGTCGACCAGGAGTTGCTGATCGCGATACTCTTCGGTTGTTGTCAGGACGCTGCCGTTTTCGGCAATATCCTGCAAGTGCATTACGGCGGGCGCCGAAAGCAGCATGCGCTCCTTACCGTTTCGATCAATCGCGCGCAGCGGACGAGGTTCACTGGCCACCGCTCCCGTGAACCAGATTTCCTTCCCGCTCGGCACCCACGCCAAGCCCTGAATCGACGCGAACTCGCGCGATAACACCTTGCGATTTCCTTGGCGATCGATCAGGTCGACATAGCCGCGGTCGTCGCCGAAGATCTGGTGATCGATGAAGGCGATCGCGTCTCCTGATGGCGAAAAGCGCGCGTCGCTGATGTATCCGTCGGTCTGGTACAACACTTTTCCGGGCGGCGACTCCAGTCGGACGCGCTGGTTAGCCCGGCGAACCACCACCAGAGCGGTGCCGTCCGGCGTCCAATCGGCATCGAGGACGCCGTCGAGTAACTCGCGCTCGGAACCGCCGCCGAGCGGCGCGATTGCCAGCCTCCCTGTCGGGCTGTACTTCGGATCGAAGGCGATGCCCATCGCCATCGCCAATTCGCCCGTCGACGAAATATCCAGAATGCTGCCGGCGATATTGAGGCGCTGCGCGACCATTGTGTCCGTACGCGTCGAGAAGAGCTCCGTCGGCTTGCCGTCCGTCGTGGAGTCGAACACGACGGTGCGTCCGTCGGGCGCGAAGCGCGCATGACGGATGTAGGCGGAGTGAAAACTCATCTTGGTGAAATTGCCGTGACTTGTCGTCGCAGGATGCAGAAACCACGTCGCCGCAATCGCAGCGAGCAGCAATGCCAGCACGCCTGCGACCGGCAGAATTCGCGAACGCTTCGGGCCGTCGTCTTTGAGTGGCGGCAGGCTTCCAGTCGAAGTTCCGGGACTGCTGAGAGCATCGAGCGCGAAAGCCATGTCGCTGGCCGATTGGAAGCGCGCTTCGGGCTTCTTTTCCAGACAGCGGTGCACGATTCGCTGCAGCCCGACGGAGACATTCAGACCGCTCTCGGAGAGTTCCGGCGGATCCTGCTTGAGGATCGCCGTCATCACTTCGACGCTGGAGTCGCCTTTGAAGGCGCGCTGCCCTGCGGCCATCTCGTAGAGAATCGCGCCGAAGCTGAAGATGTCGGAGCGATGATCGAGAGCTTCGCCGCGCACCTGCTCCGGCGACATGTAGCCCACCGTTCCCAGCACAGTGCCCGCCGAAGTTTGATCGGGGCGGGTCATCGTCTGATCGGCAGCAGCGGCCCGCACGGCCTGCTTCGCCAGGCCGAAGTCGAGAATCTTTACGCGTTCGTCTCGCAGGACAAAGATGTTGTCGGGCTTGAGGTCGCGATGAACGATGCCCTTTTCGTGCGCCGCCGCCAGGCCTTTGGCTATCTGCAATCCGTATTCGATAACTTTGCGCTGGGAAAGTGGCCCACTCGCAAGGCGATCGCGAAGGCTCTGGCCCTCGAGAAACTCCGATACCAGGAAGTTCGTGCCGTCCTGCGACCCAACATCGTAGATGGCCATCAGGTTGGGATGGTTCAGCGAGCTGAGGATGCGAGCTTCGCGCTGAAATCGCTCCAGACGTTCATGGTCAGACGCGAACGAGCCCGGAAGAATCTTGATGGCGACCGTGCGGTCAAGGCGGGTGTCGCGAGCGCGATACACTTCGCCCATGCCGCCTGCCCCTACTGCATTAAGGATCTCGTAAGGACCCAGGCGGGTACCCGTGGCCAATGTCATCTCTCACCTGAAGGAAACGTTCGGCCATTGTACCCCGGAAGCCGCCGTTCCCTTCACGAGTTTCCGACGCTAACGAGCCAAGCCAGGCTTGCGGCCGATCAGCAATAACGCTCCGATGCGCTTGAAGTCGCGCAATTCGGCTGCGTCTTTGAACCATTTGCCGCTGTACTCCTCGGGCGTTGGAGACAAGTCGGGGACACGCCGGGCGCGAACGTTCTCGAAGCCGTGCGCCTCCAGCATGCCAACGTATTCGGCTTCAGACTTGACCTGTACGGGCACCTGCAGCTCTTCGACCCAACGCATCGAATAGTGATTGTCCTTGTAGAGATTGATAAGGATGTAGAGTTCGCCGCCGGGAGCCATCACGCGCCGCAGTTCGTCGAGCGCGCCACCCTGGTCGCCGTAATAGTAAAAGGATTCGACTGACAAAACTTTGTCGAAAAACTCTTCCTGCCAGGGAATCTGCTGCGCCGAGCCGACGACAAAGAGAATGTCGTCATAGTCCGTGGAGTTGGCGCGCGCGCGGCGAATCATCTCGTCGGACACATCGAGCCCGACGACTTGCCCGGGCTGCTCACCCTCACCGACCGCTTTCGCCAGCAGACGGCTCGCCCATCCGGCACCGCAGCCGAGATCGAGCACGCGCTGGCCCGGCTTCAGGTCCATCAGCTCCAGCGTCTGCTGGGTAATGCTGAGGTGATGGTGCTCCATCTCCTCGCCCCTGCCGGCTTCAGCCCACTCGTTGAATTCGCGCCGCATATGCTCGTCGGTGTTGGTGACGTTTTCGTTGATCATGGGGTCTCCTTATCGCCATTCGCTGCTCGCTACTTGCTTTTCGCTATATTCAGTCTGAATGAGGCATTCTCGCCCCTATCCTCACCTAAAAACTGGTTTGATACTCGGATACGAACACGATTAGCGGAAAGCGAAGAGCGAGGAGCGTCTGTCCTATGTTACAGTCGCGGAAACTTATGGCTCAAGTCCCCGAAACTCCGACGAACGGCGAAACTCATCCCATACTGTACTGTCCGACATGTGCTCGTGAAGTAGATGACCCGCTCACCTGCGGTGACTGCTCCGCCGTGATCTGCCGTACCTGCGGCACGCCGCTGGAAGTGCCTGAGGATCTCGGCATCGGCTGACGCACTGCGAAAGACCCACTGTCACAGCGGAGTTCACGCATTTCCCGCGGAGCGCATTCCCGCAATGTCGGTCAACAAGTCAGGAAGGTTAGGATGCGTGCGCTGAGTCAGCTTGGCTGTCTGTTCTGGAGGGTCGCGACGTGAGTAGCTGCGATACGGCCAGGCCAGCGAAATACAAGGTCGCCAGCAGTGACAGATAAGCTCCCGGCCCTAGCCAAAAGCCATGCCTTACTACTGGCACCTCTGTCGGCAAATTGAAGTAATGGAAAACAGGCGCTGCTCCTAACGCACTTGGTAGGGTTGTTCTCACAGCGATGCTGACAAAGAACATGAAAGCGAGCGGGACGAACTCGGCGATGAAAGTCTGCTTCTTTCTCCAGACCTGATGTAGCACAGGCCCACACACGGAAGCGATCGCCAGCATTCCGTAAAAACCTGTGTCGTACTGCCCACTTAGCGGATCTACCGCTTGCAATGTGCTTCTGTTATTCAGGACTCCAAGCAGCTGCCAGAAGGTGAAGTTCAGTCTGCCGACAAGTGGCAGCTCCACCGACACATTCGTCAGAAACCACCATCCCGCGACAAGAACCCCGAGGCCAGCCAACTTGGCCACACCGACACTCGAAGCTTGCTGTACAAGGGTTTGTAACCAGGATCTTTTGGTTTTAGCTGTTGACGCCGCGCCTGATGCGACCGTGACGGAAACGAGCTGGTGGCTGCGGTCCATGTCTACATCCACGATTAACCCCGCCTGCGGCAATGTCGACGAGCGCCACAGTCCATCGAGCGAGAAACGGAACTGTTGTCCTTCAACCATGAGCAGCCCCGGCGCATCGCCAGGTACGCGCAAAACCCTTCCTCGCTTTCGCGTAGCTACTCGCGATGAATTCGCTTGAAGATAGTTGCGCATGAGTGTTAGCCTTCTCGGAATCAGAACGCCTCCGGTCCGCTTCCCAGGGTTGTCAGTTCGCTTTCTACTTCCTATTGCGCAGAAGACGAGAGAGAACCGTCATGTCACCACCAAATTCTGCCGCCGCCGCACCCGCGCCGGATCGTTCACACGCCGTTAAGCGGCACCGTGAAGCTTTAGATCAGCTCTTCAGCCTGACCTATGAAGAGCTCAGAAGGCTGGCTGCGAACGTCAGGCGTGGAGATCCCAGCAACACGCTCAGTCCCACCGCCCTCGTCAACGAAGCGTGGCTGAAGCTGGCGAAATCGCCGGGCCTGCTGGTGGAATCGCCATTGCATTTCAAGCGTGTCGCTGCTCGCGCGATGCGGCAACTGCTGGTAGAGGCGGCGCGGCGACGCAATGCGCATAAGCGTGGCGGCGACAGCAATGTCATCTTCGTCACCTTCGACGAGGCCCTCGACGGGGCGACCACTCCCGAAGGTGATGTGCTTGCTCTGGATTCCGCCCTGCTTGAGCTTGCGCGGGCGGAACCGCGACAGGCCGCAATCGTAGAAGCACGTTTTTTTGGCGGACTCGAAGTAAACGAGATCTCTCAGCTGATGGACGTGTCGGAAGCCACAGTGCTTCGCGACTGGCGAGCGGCTAAAGCCTGGCTGGGACATCGGCTTCGAACGTCCAGCTAAACCCAACTCCACTCATGGTGCAGCTGATCTGATGGATGCTACCCGTTGGCGCCGAATCCAGGAACTCTTTCATCAAGCGGTGGCTCTGCCATCCTCTGACCAGCGTTCTTTCCTGGATGACAACTGTCACGACGATCCCGAACTTATCCCGGAAGTATTGGGCATGCTGGAAGAAGATGCTCGCGGGACGTCGATGCTCGATGACGGGGTTGCGGTAGCCGCACGCAGGGCCATGACAAATGCCGCTCCAGTGGCTAAGGAGTTCGGCGGTTATCGCATCATTCAATTGCTGGGTGAGGGCGGCATGGGAGTCGTCTACCTCGCTGAACGCACGACTCTCGGCGATCGCGTGGCCTTGAAAGTCCTCCGCGACGCATGGCTCTCGCCGTCGCGTCGGGAGCGGTTCGCCAGTGAACAGCGCACCCTGGCGCAACTGAATCATCCTTCGATTGCGCGTCTGTACGACGCAGCCACCATGGAAGACGGAACTCCGTTCTTCGTGATGGAGTACGTCGAAGGAACTCCGCTGACGCAGTATTGTCGCGAGCACAATTCTTCGATGGACGAAAGGCTGCGGTTGTTTCGGTCCGTTTGCGAAGCGGTACAACACGCGCACGCCCACGCAGTCATCCATCGCGACCTGAAGCCCTCGAACATTCTTGTGCGGCCCGACAGTAGCGTCGGCCTGCTCGACTTCGGCATTGCAAAACAAATTGAGAGTCTGGAGCTCGGAGTCGATCAGACTATGACCGGCTTGCGGTTGATGACTCCGGCGTACGCGGCTCCCGAGCAGGTTCGCGGCGAGCGCGTCGGCATCACCACCGACGTCTATTCGCTCGGTGTGATCCTGTATGAATTGATGACAGGCGAACTTCCTTTCGATCTGTCGGGACTGACGCCAGCGGAGGCGGCGGCGATCGTCGCCGAACATGAGCCCGGCAAACCGTCGGCAGCAGTGAAGAGGCTCAGTGAAGCAGCTCAGCCGGTATACGCGAAAGCGCTGACAAAGGCGGCGTGGTCCGATCTCGACGTGCTCTGCCTGACGGCGCTGCGCAAAGATCCGCGACGTCGCTATTCCTCCGTCGAAGCTTTGATTCGCGATGTCGATCATTACCTCCGAGGCGAGCCGCTCGAAGCACGTCCCGACAGTGTGGGATATCGAGTCAGCAAGTTCGTGAAGCGCAACCAGCGCACTGTCATACTCGGGACGTTGGCGGGCACGATCGTTATCGGACTGGTCGTTTTCTTCACATTGCGATTGAAGCGCGAGCGCGACTATGCGGATCGAGAGACGGCCATCGCTACCTCAATCAATCAGTTCCTGGCCGACGATCTGCTGGGCCGTGGCAATCCGTTTCAAAGCGGCAAGGCGGCAGAAAGTCTGGTTGACGCCATCAAGGAGGCCTCTCCCAGCATCGATCGCAAGTTCGCCAATGAGCCCGAGGTGGCCGCTCGGCTGCACCTCACGATTGCGCAAGCGCTGGATAACCGCAGCAATTTTCCCGAAGCGCGCTCCGAATACGAGCGGGCACACGAGCTGTTTCTGCAGACTGCGGGGCCGCTTTCGCAAAATGCCATCACGGTGCATTTGCAGCGTGCCGCTATGGAAGCCAGGAGCTTCCAGGCCGGCGGAATCCCAACGGCAAAATCGCTGGTTGCCGAACAGGAGGCCCTGCTCGCAAAGGTCCCTCGCCCCGGCAAAGACCTCCAGATATGGCTACTAACCGCCAAGGGAATGATTGCGCTGGTCGAGAGTAATGCCAAGTTGGCCAATCAATACTTCCAGCAAGCTTCGGATATTGCGGCCACGGCTCCAGACTTCGACGAGGTTGCTCGTTACAACCTCAAGCAGCGGTTGGCATTCACCTACATTCGCCTGGGCGATGGCGTGACCGCCGAGCGGCTAGCGCGCGAACTGATGTCGAAGCTTTCAACCAGCAGCGGCCCTGATAGCCCATACGTTTTGCGGGTGCGACTTAACCTGGCGCAGGCATACATGATCCAAAAGAAGTTTCGAGAATCCGTTGATGAGGCGAATGCAATCTATCCCGACTTCCTGAAGAAATTTGGCCCCGATCACCAACTCACCATGCAACTGCTTTCGACGCGCGCACAATCGGAGGGAAGCCTCGGATTATTCGATGAGTCAGAGCGCGACGATCTTCTCGTCTACGACGGGGCCGTTAAAAAACAAGGCCCGCTCTCGTTCTATTCGATAGCCACTCTTTCCGACGCTTCTGTCGCGCAGTGCAGAGCGAATCATCTTGTCGAGGGAGAAGCCAACGCTCGGAAAGCGTATGCCGCCGCAGTGCAGGCGTTTGGAGCGAAGTCGGCCCTCGCGCAAGGCACTGCCTTGCCTCTCGCCAACTGCCTTATCGCGCAAGGAAAGCTGGAGGAAGCTTCGCAACATTTAAAAGACTTGGACAACAAGGCGGTGGCTCAGCTCACGGGAGATCCGGACTGGGGTGCGGGAGTTACTCTGGCGAACGCCGAAATCGCCTTGAAGGAAGGCGACTATCCACGAGCTGGCCAGTACCTTGACGCAGTGCGGCCGGTGTTCTCTCGCCCCGAAGCGGAGGCCTATCAGAAACAGAAGCTGGATGAGCTGACAGCGGAAACCAACCGACATCTCCGGTCGAATTGAGCACGTCGTCGGTCATCCATCCCTTCACTTCACAACGATGTTGACCAGTCTTCCCTTCACGACAAGAATCTTCACGATCTCTTTGCCTTCCATCGCCGCCTTCACCTTTTCGTCAGCAAGGGCGATTTCGCGAATCTGATCTTCGCCGGCGGCGGCGGGCACGACGATACGACTGCGAACTTTGCCGTTCACCTGGATTGCGTACTCGACCTCTTCTTCCTGGGTCAGCGCCGGATCGTACTGGGGCCAAGGCGCACGCAGCAGGTTCGAGGTCTCGCCCAGCATTTCCCACAACTCGCTCGAAAGGTACGGAGCGAACGGCGCGAGCATCAGTGCCAGTCTCCGCTGCGCGTCAGCCAGCAGTGACAACGGAGCAGCACCATCTCCGCGCTGCACACTGTCTTCATACGCATACATCTCGTTAACCAGTTCCATTAATGCCGAGATCGACGTATTGAAGTGCCAGCGTCCGGCGAAGTCCTCGGTGATGCGCTTGATGGTCTGGTGCAACTTGCGCTGCATCTTGCGCGCAGCCGGAGATAGCGCGATTTCAGCGCTCGCCCTCCACTCAGGATCGTCCGGCTTGGCGTTACGTGCCACAAAGCGATAAACGCGGCTCAGGAAGCGGCTGATTCCTTCCACTCCGGCGTCCTGCCAGTCCAGGTCTTGATCAGGCGGACCGCCGAACAGCGTGTACAGTCGCGTCGAATCGGCGCCATAGCGAGCGACCATGTCGTCAGGCGAGACCACGTTGCCCAGGCTCTTCGACATCTTCGCGCCGCCTTTAATCACCATCCCCTGCGTGAACAGGCGCTCGACCGGCTCGTCGTTGCGCACCAGTCCCATATCGCGCATAACTTTGGTCCAGAAGCGCGAATAAATCAGGTGCAGGATGGCATGCTCGACCCCGCCGATGTATTGATCGATGGGAAACCAATATCCCACAACGTCAGAGTCGACCGGAGCGGTGTCAAGTTTCGGATCCGTATAGCGATAGAAATACCAGGACGAATCGACGAAGGTGTCCATCGTGTCGGTTTCGCGACGGGCATCGCCTCCGCACTTCGGACACTTTACGTTCACGAACTCCGGAATCCGGCCCAACGGCGAACCGCCGGCCAGCGTGATTTCGACATTCTCCGGCAACAACACCGGCAAATCTTTCTCCGGCACGGGCACGATGCCGCAGGCCGGGCAGTAGATCATCGGGATCGGCGTGCCCCAGTAGCGCTGCCGGCTAATGCCCCAATCTTTCAGGCGAAATGTTACTGTCGCCTTGCCGAAGCTGTGATCCTCGGCAAATTTCGCCATCTTGACCATCGCCTCCTGGCTGGGCATACCGCTGTACTCGCCGGAGTTGATCAGCAGACTGTTGTCTTCCGTAAACGGCAGAATCGGCTCGTTGGGCTCGCCGTCCGGAGCATCGCCCTCGCGCCGCGGATAAATGACAACCTTGATGTCGAGGTCGTACTTCTTGGCGAATTCGTAGTCGCGCTCGTCGTGCGCGGGCACCGACATGATCGCGCCCGTGCCGTAGTCCATCAGGATGTAATTCGCCACCCAGATGGGCATGCGCTCGCCATTGAACGGATTCAGCGCGTAGCGCTCGGTAAAGAATCCGCTCTTCTCGATCGCGCCGATGTCGCCGGCCTCCTTCGCCTTCCGCTGCTGCCCCATCTGGTCTTCGACCTTCGCCAGCAGATCCGGATTGTTGGCGATCAGGTCGGTGACCACCGGATGCTCAGGCGCCAACTGCAGCGACGTCGCGCCGTAGATCGTATCGATGCGCGTCGTAAATACAGTGATCTTGTCGCCTGCGGGCCCGGCAGCGCCGTCCAGTTTGAAATCGACCAACGCGCCTTCGCTGCGGCCGATCCAGTTGCGCTGCATCGTGCGGACTTTTTCCGGCCAGCCTTGCAGCTGGTCCAGATCGCGCACCAGTTCATCGGCATAATTAGTGATGCGGAGGAACCATTGCTCCAACGCACGCTGCTCGACGATGGTGTCTTCATGGCGCCAGCAGCAGCCGCTCGACAAAACCTGCTCGTTGGCCAGCACGGTAGCGCACTTAGGACACCAGTTCACCTTGCTGTTCTTGCGGTACGCCAACCCGCGTTCGTAGAACTTCAGAAAGAACCATTGGTTCCAGCGGTAGTACTCCGGCAAGCAGGTGGTGACTTCCTTCGACCAGTCGTAGGCGAAACCGAGGCGGCCCATCTGCCGCTTCATTTTGTCGATGTTGCCCAGCGTCCATTGACGCGGAGGCGTCTGATTGGCAATGGCGGCGTTTTCCGCGGGCAGCCCGAACGAGTCCCAGCCCATCGGGTGCAGCACGTTGTAGCCCTGCATCCACATGTAACGGGCCAACGCATCGCCGATGGCGTAGTTGCGCACGTGTCCCATGTGCAGCGCGCCCGAGGGATAAGGCAACATCTCCAGCACGTAAAACTTCTTGCGCGATGAGTTCGAGGGCTCTGATTTGTACAGATCGGGGTTCTGCTTCCATCGCTCGAACCACTTCTGCTCGACCGCTTGCGGGTCATAACGATCCGGGCGAACGGCATTGCTGTCGCCGCTTACGACGGTCGCTTCGGAGCCCGGGTTAACAGCTTCTGCCTTACTTGAGTTGGACATGTATGTTATTCAGATCGATCCAGGGTAAACGCCTATTTTACAGCCTCGCTTGACACATACAGAAAACGATGGCGAACGAGGTTCGGCTCGCGGCAATCGCCTTAATGATCTGATGCTCGGCGAGCCACGATGCACCTATGATACGGGCAGGAGGCACCGGATTGACTGTCACGAGCGCCGGTTCTGAGCGACGATCGCCCTGGCTGGATCGTATTGCGCAGACCGTCGTGGTGTGTGTCCTGCTCCTGTCCTGTTTTCTGGGCTCGGCGCAAAAAGATATCTGGCTGGATGAGGCATTCACTCTCCAACTACTCACCGACCATAGCCTTACCCACATGATGCACGGCTTGGCTAACGCCGCCGACGGCGGGATGCCCCTGTACTACCTGTTGGCCTTTGCCTGGGGAAAGCTCTGCGGAACAACGCTTCTGAGCCTGCGCCTGCTTTCGTCGTTATTCGTTTGTGCCGGGGTAGTACTGCTGTGGAACACGCTGCGAAAGGTCTTTTCGTTTGCTGCCGTGGCTCTCAGCATAGCGACCACGACCATTACTTCCGCGCTTTTGTTGCATCAGAATGTCGAAGCCCGCTACTACGGATTCTTCTTCGCTTGTGCGGCTTTAGTGTTTCTCATGCAGTACGGCTTGTCGCAGGTAAATCAGCCGAGCCGCAGGACAATCACCGGCACCATCGTCGCTCACGCCGCGCTTTTGATGTCTCACCCGTTCGGGCTTCTCTACAGCCTGGCCGCAATCTGCGCTCTCGCTTTCGTCGATCACCGGCGCGGGAGATCTCGTTGGCGGCTCTATCTGGCGATCGCCAGTTCCTGGCTGGTGTTGCTGCTTTGGATTCAGCCGATCATGCGACTGCATGATGTCTCCGTACCGCACAATTGGCCGCCACCACCTTCTCTGTCGGACGTGCTCTCACTTTATGCATTTGCCTCTCCCTGTATCGCCTTCGGAGTCATCTTCGTTATCGCGCTAAGCACATTCTTACCGGTTGAAAATGGCAAGCCAGCGACCTCGGACAGCCTTCCCTTGCTTGCGTTGGGCATCGCCTATCTTCTTCCCCCGCTTCTCATCACACTCATTTCACTGGGCGACTCCTCCCTGTTCGTAGATCGTTACTTCATTCCGAGTCTGATCGGAGTTGCTACATTGATCGCCAGCCTCTTCGATTCGAGGCTGTCCTTGACAAGGCTAGCCTGGGCAGCTCGGCTGGCGTGCGCAGCCGTTTTCTTAGCATGTTTGGCATGGCCGCTGGTGGGCGCGGAACGTCTCACCGATACCCGTTTTCTGGTGATCGACCAGAAGCTTCCACCGAATATTCCGGTGGTTGTCGACGATGCCCAATCATTCCTGACGCTGACTTACTTATCCCGCAAAGCAGAACGACCGTACTATTTCCCGCTCGACTGGGAGCAGGCGGTGCACTCTCCCGTTCGCGGCGCGACGGTCAATTACAAGCTGATGCGGAACGCCAAAATGTCGGGCTATTCCAGCGACCGCGTCATCGACGTGCAGCAATTGACTTGCCTGTTTCCGAATTTCCTCGTTCTCGATGTGCCCAAGTACGGGTGGTTGCAGGAGCGGATCCTCAACAACTCGGACTTTGCAGCGCAACATTTGGGTGAGATGCCCCATGACCTGCAGCTTTGGTCGGTCAGAAGAGTAGGCAACAGCACTTGCGCAATCCAGTAGCCGGGGCTGAGCGGCAGCATGTCACCATTTCACAGACACTTTTCCTACCAATTTTTTCAAGGCATTGACGTTCGCGAGATCGTCGAGGGGTTCGTCGATCGGAGTTTCGGCGATGAAAGCTGCGTGTGCCAGGCGCGGATCATTCAGCAGACGCTTGAATGTCGGCAATCCAATGCTGCCCCTGCCGATGTGTTGATGGCGATCAAGCTTCGATCCTCGCTCTGCTTTGGCATCATTACAGTGCCAAACGTAAACGTTCTTCAGACCTACGGTGCGGTCGAGCTGGTCAACCGTATCGGCATATCCTTCTTCGCTGACAATGTCGTACCCGGAGACATGCGTGTGGCAGGTGTCGATGCAGGCGCCCACAGGAACATATTTCGTGAGGAGATAGTTCAGTTCGGCGACCTGCTCGAAATTGCCGCCCAAGGAAAACTCCGACCCGGCGGTGTTCTCGATGAGGATTCGAAGGTTGCCGGCGGCGAGATCCAGCCCATCAGCGGCCTGCTCGATGGCCAGTGCGGCCCGACGCAGACCTTCTTCACGACTGCTCCCACGAAACGAACCTGGATGAAGCACAAGGAACTCAGCACAAAGCGCTAAGGCCCGCTCGATCTCCCCGCGAAAAGCAACGATGGACTTGGCATGAAACTCCGTGTTGCCGCCGGCAAGGTTCACCAGATAGTTGGCGTGAATCACCAGCGGCTTCAGCCCGTAACGTTCGCGCAGACGGCTCATTTCGTCGCATTGCGAACGCGCCAGGTCAAAAGGCTTCCACTGCCTGGGGCTGGAGGAAAAAATCTGGAAGGTGTTGCATCCCAGCCGATAAGCACGCTCGGCGGCGCTCTCCACTCCTCCGGCAGTCGAGGTATGAATGCCGATTCGCCGCGCCGTCAGCTTGGGTGCCTTTGCGGGCGGCGGAATGAGTTTGAGAATGTCCTTTTCCTGCTTCTCGGTTGAAGGTCCCACTCGCTCATTTTATTTGATCCCTGCGAGACACGTTATTAGGTGATTGGCATCACGTCGAAGAATAGATTCGACTACTACAGTTAACAACACCGGAATGGTCAGCTTCACTGAGTTCGTCATCCGCGCCCTGCTGAGGCTTCAACGCCGTTCGCCGAAAGCGGCGCATCTGAAGCTTGGCAACGCAGGAGAAATTGAGGCCTATTTTTACCTGAAGCAACTTGGCTATCGGATTGTCGCCACCAACTTTCGCGCGGCGCATGATCGCGGAGAGATCGATCTGATCGGATGGGACGGCGCCGTGCTCTGCTTCGTTGAGGTCAAGACTCGAACGGATGTGAGCTTCGCGCCTCCCTCGGCGGCGGTGACGCCGGAAAAGCAGGGTCATATACGCTCGGTCGCCAGGCGCTACCTGCGACACCTTTCATCGCGTCCGCCATGCCGCTTTGACATCGTCAGCGTCGTTCCTTCTTCCGTGGGCGGTCCGCTACAACCCACGCTGCGCAAAGGTGCGTTCTCGTGGGAGTCGGGCAAGACCCGCAGATTCACGCCCTCAGGTTTCTACGGACGTCATTTCCTGCGCAGACGCTGATTCGTCCTTTCGCGATCCTGCTGGACCCAACTACAATTGGACTCTCCAGAAAGTTGGGGCTGACGTACGAGGCAGGCCGCCACTTTTCCCGGTGAATTCGTAAGTGCGCTATTAGCACTAAGCAGATGCAGTCCTGAATATGGCTTCGGCCCGCGGCCGCGGCAAAAGATTGGAGCACGGCATCATGGTCCGCATTAAACAGCTTCTCACGATTGTTCTGGCGTGGACGCTCGTCCTCGCCACCGCCCCTGCGCAGGCGCAGGAAGCCCCGCCGGCAACCCTTTCCGCCAGCCAGATCGACGCGCTGACGTCGCCCATTGCCCTTTACCCTGACGCGCTGGTGGCCCAGGTGCTCGCCGCCTCCACTTATCCCAACGAAGTTGCAGAAGCCGATCAGTGGCTGAAAGACAATTCGAGCTTGCAGGGTCAGGCGCTCATGGATGCGGCCAACCAGCAGTCGTGGGATCCGAGTGTGAAGGCGCTGACACAATTCCCCTCCGTGCTCGACAACATGGCGAACAACTTGTCATGGACATCGGCGCTGGGCAGCGCCTATTACAACCAGGCGCAGGACGTGATGAACTCTGTCCAGCGGCTGCGCGCACAGGCGCAGGCGGCCGGCAATCTGAAATCAAACTCGCAGATAACGGTAGTGCAGCAGGCGCCACAGACCATTGTCATCCAGCCGACCAATCCACAGGTCGTCTACGTGCCAGCCTACAATCCTACGGTCGTTTACGGGACGCCATACTATCCGCCGGGCTACAGCACCGGTGCGCTGGTGGCGACGGGCCTGATCTCGTTCGGCCTGGGCGTCGCGGTTGGCGCGGCGATGAGCAACAGCTGCTGTGGGTGGGGATGGAACAGCTGGGGTATGGGCTGGCATGGCGGAACCGTGGTCTACAACCGCAACGTGTATGTCTCCCGCAGCAACATCTATGCCGGCGGCAATCGGTATTACAACGGCAACTGGGCGCGGCCTACTCCGTATAACTCGAACTACAACCGCAACAACTACTACAACAATAATCGCGTCAACAATGTGAACCGCAACAACGTCACGCAAAACAATGTCACCATCAATAACAACAACGTTAACCGGAACAACGTAAATAACAACAACATCAACCGGAATAACGTGAACAACAATCGCGTCAACAACAACGTCAATACCAACAACGTCAATCGTCCGAACAACGGGAACCCGGAAAACCGTCCGCAGAACAACGCGACGCGTCCGGCCAACACCAGTTCGCGCGGGTACGGGCAAGCTGCTTCGCCCGGCACCAAGACCGGCGCTTTCAGCGGCTACGGCGCGGGCGGCAACACGCGCGCCGAAAGCAGTCGCGGACGCGAAAGCTATGGCGGTGGCGGAGGCAATCGCGGCGGTGGCGGAGGAAAGCGCCGCTAACCTCTCTCGATCGTGGCGAAAAGTGAATGACGAATAACATGACTTGCGACGGAGGATTGCTCGAGATGACAGCGAAGAGAGTTGTGACGATTGCGAATGCGACGTTGATTCTGATGTTCTTGCTGGTTATGGGTGTTGGGGCGAGCGTGGCGCAGGAAGCCGGACAGAAGACGTTCGCGACTCCCCAGGACGCCGGCAAAGCACTGTTCGAGGCCGTGCAGTCGAACGGAACGACCGACGATCTTGCCGTGCTTGGTGCGTCAGCGGCCAGCCTGGTTTCGTCGGGGGACGAGGTACAGGACAAAAATAATCGCGATACATTTATCAAGCGCTACCAGCAGATGAATCGCTGGGCGCCAGAGAGCAATGGGAATGAAACTCTATACGTGGGTGCCGAAAACTGGCCGTTTCCCATTCCGCTGAAGAAGAGCGGCGCCGGCCAATGGTACTTCGATACCAAAGAAGGCGAACAGGAGATCCTCTTCCGGCGCATCGGCAAGAACGAAATGGAAACGATCGAAGTGATGGAGGCTCTGGCGAGCGCGCAGCAAGACTACTTCCAGCAACTGCACGACGGTAGCACCGTCCATCAATATGCGCAGAGAATTTTGAGCGAAGCCGGCAAGCAGAACGGCCTGTATTGGAAGGTCGATGAGGGCCAGCCGGAGAGTCCGATCGGCCCGCTCGTGGCGCACGCGACGGCCCAGGGTTACGGTGCCGCGGGTGGTAAGCCCGAGCCCTTTCACGGCTACTACTATCACAGTCTCAAGGCCCAGGGGCCAAACGCCCCTGGAGGCGCGAGGAGCTTTATCGTCGACGGCAACATGACCGGTGGCTTCGCCTTCGTGGCTTATCCGGCCGAGTATCGCAATTCCGGGGTAATGACTTTCCTGATCGATCAGAACGGCGTCGTCTTCCAGAAAGATTTAGGTCCGAACACAGTCGAGATGGGTAAGGCCATGACGAGCTACAATCCCGACAAAACGTGGACGACTACGGGCGAGCCACCAGAGGACGCGGACCAGCCAACGCAGTAAACAGTGTGCAACTAAGAACGGGGCGCGACTGACTGCGATGAGCCTGACGTTTCATCGCAGAACTCGCGCTCTAGTTCGTTCAGCAGCTTCTCAACTCGCTGCAGCAAGTCTGGCTGCCCCTGCTGCAACGCCTTCCGCACCGCGGGAGAATTGATCGTGCTCCTGAACAGCATCAACATAACCTGCACGTGTTCGGTCTGTTGGCCCGGCGTTCGCGCGGTAAGGGATGCCGTTTCCGCATAGATTGGGGCTGTCGTACGCTGCGCCTCGACCTTCCGCTGCAACGTTGCAATCTGCTGCTGGAGCAGCAACATGTCCTGGCGAATCTGGGCAAACGCATGGACAGCAGTGCGATCAAATTCGTGTGAGGGTCGTGAATACCATCCGACCAACTTGCGCGTCGTGCGCTTGAGGAAGAAACCTAAGCCACCCAGCTTGCTATTTGGATCGACCTGGTCCAGCTGGTTAGCAATGTCCGTAAGCCGGCCGACAAAAGCACCCTGCATCGACATCTGGCCGGCGGCAAAGCTGACCATGTCGGGCTGTGCCGCCGCGTAAATCTTCTTGGCTTCCAGATAGGCGCGAACCTCAGCCATGGCCTGTTCCAGGCTCGTATAGGCGGAGATATGCAGTTCGGGCACGCCGGTTTTCGTCGCCATCTGCTTGTCAGAATACCGCACATTCGAGGTTGCGCGATCTTGGCTCGCGGAATTCGATGGTGCCACGAATCCAGTCGTCTAGGAAGTCACCCAGAAGATCGGCGGTTCAGGTACTTCTGTTTGCTGAGGCCGACAAACTCGAACAGGAATCCAGAGTAGCAACACGTCGTATTTGCATTTCTCACGACAGCTTTCGTCTATTGCACCATACTACTGGCACAAGGTTCTCTAACTGCCGTAAACGTGGTAGGGAGATAGTATGGCTAGCGCGCCAGTGGTCCTATGCGTTGATGGTGAATCGGGGATCCTCTTTGGACATCGATTCGTGCTCTCGATTGCAGGCTATGAAGTCGTCGCTGCAACGTCCGGGAAAGAGGCGCTCCAACTCTTGCGCGACAGTTCTGTCGACGCCATCGTGATCGATCAATCGCTCCCCGACATCCCCGGAGCCCGACTGAGCCAGAAGATCAAGAAGCTAAAACCGTTGGTTCCTATCGTGCTGATCACTCGTTCGCCGGAACATCCACCCGCCGGCAGCAATTTCGTCGATCTGCTGGTCAGCCGCGACAGCTACCCGACTGAGTTTCTAGCTGCAATTGCGCGGGTGATTCCCGCTGGCTCCGCGATTGCATCGGCCAAGCTGGCGAATGGATCAGGCTGCAGCCGCGCGATCTAAATAATCCCGGCAGCCCCTCGATCCCCGATCACCGACCCCAGGAGAACTTCAGCCACCATTCGTCCGCCAACCGGACATAGCTTCGGCGGGTCGATAATGATCTCCGATGGCGCTGGTAGGAATTTCATTCTCCTTGAGCACTCCGTGACGAAAACATAAAAATGGGGCGGAATAATCTCCGCCCCCTGTTCAGTTGCTCTCTGCACTACTTTGTTGAGCTCTCCTGCGTCAGGCCGCGATATTGCAGCATCGGTCCAACCGTAGGCTTCGCTCCCCGCCAGTTGACATACAGTTGCTCGAGGTCTTCGGTGTTGCCGCGCGATAGAACCATCTGCCGGAAGCGATCTCCGTTCGCGCGGGTCAGACCTCCGTGTTCGGAGAAGCCCTGGTAAGCATCGTCGGCCAGCATCTGTGTCCACAAATAGGCGTAATAGCCTGCGGCGTAATCGCCTCCCCAGATATGGTTGAAGTAACTGGAACGATAGCGAGGCGGCACATAACTGATCCACAGTTTGATTTTCTCGAGCGTCTCGCGCTCGAAGGTATCGGAATTCTGTAATGGAGCAGTCGCCGGAAGAGTGTGCCACTTCATATCAAGCTCGGCCGCAGCCACGAGCTCTGTGACGTCGTATCCGGCGTTGAAGGTCTCGGCCTTCTTGATCTTCTCCATCAACTCCGCCGGCATCGGCTCGCCCGTCTTATAGTTCTTTGCGAAGTGGTGGAAGACCTCCGGATAACTCATCCAGTGCTCATTGAACTGCGAGGGGAATTCCACAAAGTCCCTTGCCGTCGAGGTACCTGACAATGTGGGATATTCGGTGTCTGCAAACATCCCGTGCAGAGCGTGTCCGAACTCGTGAAACATGGTCCGCACATCGTCGGAGGTCAGCAGTGCCGGCTCGCCGGGCGCGGGAGGCGCGAAGTTGCACACATTCACCACGACCGGGCTCATGTTCAGCAGCTTGGACTGTCCAACATAGCTGTCCATCCAGGCGCCGCCCTGCTTGTTGTCGCGCTTGAAGTAGTCGGTGTAAAACAGCGCCAGGTGGCTGCCGTCGGCGTTGAAGACCTCGAAGACGCGCATCGTCGGATCGTAAACCGGAAGATCTTTGCGCTCCTTAAAGGTGATGCCGTAGAGCTGGTTGGCCGCGTAGAACACGCCGTTCTCCAGCACGTTGTTCAGCTCGAAATAGGACTTAACCTGCTCCTCATCGAGATCGTATTTCGCCTTGCGCACCTGCTCGGAGTAGAAGTCCCAATCCCACGGCTGAACTTTGAAGCCGCCTTTCTGCTCGTCGATGACATCCTGAATGTCCTTCGCCTCTTGCGCTGCGCGCCCGGTGGCAGGCGCAACCAGGGCGTCCATGAACTTGAACGCCGCCTCCGGCGTCTTAGCCATCTGATCATCCAACTGCCATGCCGCGAAGTTCGGGAATCCGAGCAGCTTGCCCTTCTCCGCCCTGACTTGCGCAATTTTCGCGAGAGTTGCGCGGGTGTCATTGGCGTCGTCGTGCTCGGCGCGATTCCAAGAGTTGTTGAACAGCGCCTCCCGGGTGGCCCGATCAGTCATGCTGACCAGCGACGGCTGCTGCGTAGTGTTCTGCAACGGGATGACGTAGCCGTCCACATTACGTCCCTTCGCTGCGATAGCCGCCGCACTGATCTGCGCGTCGCTGAGTCCGGCCAGGGCCGCTTTATCCTTGGTCACAAGCGCACCGGCCTTCGTTGCCGCGAGCAGCTTGTTCTCAAACTCGTCCTGCAGAGTCGCAATCTGCTCGTTCAGCTTCTTGAGCTGTGTCTTATCCGCGTCGCTCAGCTTTGCTCCTGAATGCACAAACTGTTCGTAATCCCATTCCACCAGCCGCATCTGCTCAGGATTGAGCTTCAGCGAATTGCGCTGCCCGTATACAGCGGCAACGCGGGCGAAGAGCTTGGGATCAAGAAAGATGGCATCGTGATGGGCCGAAAACTTTGGCGCTACGGCTGACCGAATCTCCAACAGCTTCGGATCGCTGTTGGCACCCACCACGTTGAAGAAAACCTGGCCCACGCGCGTCAATAGCTGTCCGCTCTTCTCGAAGGCGACAATCGTGTTGTCGAATGTGGGAGGTTCAGGATTGTCGGCAATCGTCTGGACTTCCTTCAACTGCTCAGACATCCCAGCCTCAAGAGCGGGCTGATAGTCAGAATCCTTGATCTTGTCGAAGGGAGGAGCCTGAAACGGTAACGTGCTTGGAGAGTAGAAAGGATTGCTCGGGCCAAATTCAGATTGCGTGGCTGCGGCCGCCGGGATAATGGCCACCCCTGCTAATAGGATTACCGCCAGTAGTGTGTGCATGGCTCACAGTGTAATTGATAGGCCGGCTTCGGAGGATGACTTCGAAGCAGAATGAAGCCTGGGCGTTCCTGCCCAAGTTGCATCTGATCTCCATCGGAATGTGGAGAGAAAAAATGACAAGCCTCGGAGTCGCATTCCTCGTCATAGGAATTCATGAGAGCTTCGTAGCGCTTCATGGCATGCCCGTTTTTCAGCGACTCTGTTCGATTTCCTTCGCGCGTTTCTGACTTGCCAGGTCTACGAACCAACTTCGCCATTCGTTTTTCCCGTTCAGGATTTATTAAAATCGTGTTACGCTTAGCGCAATTACGCTCCTTCGCCTCCCTAAAACTGAAGTGCATCGCAGCTTGAAGCGTGTCCGATCCTCGGTCGAATGGCCGGACGACCATCTATGTTCCGATATTCCAAAGGTGCGAATGCGAGGACTTGCTGGCTGGCCTTCCCTCGATCTGTTGTCGCCGCTTCGCGTTTGAGTTGGCGTGGGGCTTCCAGCGCGCGTGCTTCTTCGGAGATTTCGGACATGAGACCTCGCAGGATTTCGGGCGTGGCCCCCAGCAGATCGAGACAAGGCAGGACATCGCGCACATCGGACATATCCGCCATGGTACCCCGGGAAGCGCCGGTCAGGGCTCTTGCGGCGCTTCGTTGGCCGCAGGGGCCCGGCGCCGGTTACCATAGTGGCTTAATGGTCGAAACCATCGAATGGACCGATGCGGGCGTGGTCATGATCGACCAGACGCGCCTGCCGCTCGAAGAGACGTACGTCACCTGCCGCACTTATCACGGAGGTGGCGGAGGCGATCCGCAACATGATGATCCGCGGCGCGCCGGCCATCGGCGTGGCGGCGGCCATGGGGGTCGCGCTCGGCGTGCTGCACGCCGGCGAGGACGACCTGGACCGCGATTCGAGACGATCTGCGAAACGCTGGCCGCCACGCGGCCCACCGCGGTCAATCTGTTCTGGGCCATCGAGCGCATGCGGCGCGTCTATGCCGCGTGCGCGGCGCAGCCGATCGAGGCGATTCGCCGGCGCCTGGTGGAGGAGGCGCAGCTGGTGCGCGAGGAGGACATCGCCATCAACCGCGCCATCGGCCGCAACGGCGCGCCGCTGGTGCCGGACGGCAAGACCGTGCTGACGCACTGCAACGCCGGCGCGCTGGCCACCGCCGGCTACGGCACGGCGCTGGGCGTGATCCGCGCCGCGGTCGAGGCCGGCAAGCAGATCGACGTCTTCGCCGACGAGACCCGCCCGTTTCTGCAAGGCGCGCGGCTGACCGCCTGGGAACTGCAGCAGCGACGGCATTCCGGCGACGCTGATCACCGACAACATGGCCGGCCATTTCCTGAAGTCGGGCCGCATCGGCTGCGTGGTGGTGGGCGCGGACCGCATCGCGGCCAACGGCGACGTGGCCAACAAGATCGGCACCTACTCGGTGGCCGTGCTGGCGCAGCGAAAACGGCGTGCCGTTTTACGTGGCCGCGCCGATTTCCACGCTCGACCTGACGCTCGACTCCGGGGACCGCATCCCGATCGAGCAGCGCGCCGCGGCGGAGGTGACGCACATCTTCGGCCACGCGGTGGCGCCGGAGGGGACGGCGGTGGAGAATCCCGCCTTCGACGTGACGCCCGCGCGCTATGTCAGCGCCATCATCACGGAAAGGGGCGTGGCGCGCGCGCCTTATGAGGAGAGCCTTCGCAGCCTGGCGGGCAAAGATTAGAAATTGGGGATTAGCACTCAGGGGAACGGCTGCCGCTTAGGTGCGGCACGGTACTGATGCCGCGAGGCTCAATCAGGACGGGGGCTTACTTCGGGTCGCCGGGGTCGGCTGAATCAGGATCGCCCGGGGCATCCAGCAGGGTTTCGTCAGCTTCTTCGGGCTCGACGATTCCCGCAGCTTTGCGCGCCTTAATGGCCAGGCGCTTGGCGGCTTTATCGCGTTGGCGATCCAGCCGTTTCATTTCTTTCTGACGTTTTTGGAAGGTTTCCATAATGGGTTACCATGTGACGCCAGTTGTGCAAACGGCCGGCCCCTGGGAAAGAGGCCGGCCGCATCGGTCGTTATCGATTACCAGCGCGGTTCGCGGCGCTGGCGCCCGAAACCACCACCACCGCCACCGGCGCCCCGAGGGCCTCCGCCGCCGCTTGGCTTCGGCCGGGCTTCATTCACGTTCAGGGCACGGCCTTCGAAGTTGGTCCCGTTCAGGCCGGCGATGGCCTGTTCGGCCTGGCTCGAATCGGGCATTTCGACGAAGCCGAAGCCACGGGCGCGGCCGGTATCACGGTCCGTCACCAGATTGACGCGATCCACCGTTCCATAACGCTCAAACAGCGAACGGACGGAGGAATCCGTTGCGGCAAAATCCAGATTGCCTACGAAAATATTTGTCATTAACTTACTCTTTTCTGTCTTTTAATCGGGCGGGCAAGACGAGGCAGATCAGGACAGCCTAGCTCCAGCAAGACCATTCAAAAGGCATTTTCATCATAGCACAGTTCTAGGGGAGAACCGCCAGCTAGTAGCGGAACGCGATTGTACGGCATCGAACTGAAGGCCCCAAGCTGCCGGCCCGGCTTAAGCCACGTGGCGGGCGCGCTGCCGGCCGGCGCCGCGGGTCGGCCCGAACGAGCGCCAGCGCCGCGGCTGTTGCCGGGCTGGGTCAGTCTGGGATTCCGCGACTTCGCCGGTTTCGGTATAGCGGGTCAGGCGGATGGCGAGCTTGCGTTCGATCTCCGCTATGGTCCCGCGTTCCAGACGAGTGCCGAACGTGGAGGCCGTCCCGCGGGCTCCGGCGCGGCCCGTGCGGCCCACGCGATGGATGAAATCTTCGGGAACTTGCGGAAGGTCGTAGTTGACCACGTGGGCGATGCCGTCGACGTGGATGCCGCGCGCGGCCACGTCGGTTGCAACCAGGACGCGATAATAGCCATCCTGGAATCCGCGCAGCGCCTGGTTGCGCTGGTTCTGGCTGCGGTCGCCATGGATGGCCGCGGTCTTGAAGCCGTCGCGGGCCAGCTGCGGGCCAGGCGGTCGGCGCCGTGCTTGGTGCGGGCGAAAACCAGAAACGAGCCTTCTTCTCGCGCAGCAGGGCTTCGCAGCAGCCCGAGTTTGCGGTCCTGCTCGACTTCGTAGACGTGCAGGTCGACCTGTTCCGACGGGCTTGGTGGTGGAGCCGACCTCGATGCGCACTGCGTTCGGCACGTGCGCTGTCGACCAGGTGCTTCACCGAGCTTTCGATGGTGGCCGAAAAGAATAGCGTCTGGCGACCGGCGGGCAGGCCGCCAGGATGCGTTCCGATGGTGGGAAGAAAACCCATGTCGAGCATGCGGTCGGCCTCGTCCAGGACGAGGACCTGGACGCCGCTGAAGTTGACGAGTCTGCGGCTCGAGGAAGTCATACAGACGGCCGGGGGTGGCAATCACCACCTGGGCGCCTTTGCGGATGGCTTGCAATTGCGCATCTCGCCGACCCCGCCGACCACGACGGCAGGGCGCGAAGCCCGTGCCCGCGGCCATTTATCGAAGGTCTCGTGGTCTGGATGGCGAGCTCGCGCGTGGGGCTCAGAATGAGCACTCGAATCCCCGCCTGCACACGAGTGGCGGTGAGGGTATGGATCATCGGCAATACGAAAGCAAGTGTTTTGCCGGTACCGGTTTGCGCGGTGGCAACCAGATTTTTCCCGGCCAATGCCGGTTCGATGGACGCGGCCTGGATGGCGGTTGGTGTGTCAAAGCCGTTTCGGGCAAGATTGGTCTTGAGAAGCAGCGTGGGGGTCATTAAGAGAACGTTGTCATTAGTTGTAAATTGTCAGGAAGGAAATCGGCGAACCGCCTACCAGTGAGGGAGAAAGCTAGCAGATCAAACTTCTTACTGTCCTATATGATAGCAGGACCGATCGTCCGGCGCTACCAATGTTTTCCAAACGGCGCCACCTGCGAGGGGCAGCGGCTTAGCGGCCCTGACCGCCCTGGCCGCGCCAAGGCGACTGCCAATCGGCAACGGGAGGCTTGGGACGCCGATGGGCTCCCTTTCGCGATTCGATTTTGCGGGCTTCCGCGGATGTACGCGCATCGGCGTACGCCTGCATGTCTTCCGTAGTCAGCTCGTGAATTCCCTCGGCCGCGTTTTCCAGGTCTGCCGCGAGTTTTCGCGCACAGAGGCTAGGACCTTCCTGAATACCGACCCGATGGGCGCGAAACAGGGAGAGGTCGACGGTAACTACGAAGTGCCGGGGCAAATCGCCCTTTGCGATTACGTCAAAGCGGTAACCCCGCGCGTTTTGCAATTGGTCAAATCCGAGGTAGCGAAGTTCCATTGGATATCCTTCGGCGGTGGAGGAGCCGCAAAGTGAGTTTAAGTATAGCAGCTTTACACTGGAGGCGGCTGGTAAAGGGGTCTGCACGCTACCCAGTCGGCAGGGGCGGCAGAGTTAGCCGTCAGGCTAAACCGCCTGCCCCACACCGATACTTCCATTTACCAGAGCAGCTTGAGGCCGAATTGGATCTGACAGAGGTGGTGGAGGTCGCGGTGATCACACCCGCGGCAGGCGATACGCCGGAGGAGGCTGATGCATAGATCACGGGATTGGGCGTGCCGAAGTTCGCGTGGTTGCAGGACGTTGAAGAATTCGGCCCGAAACTGAAGGCGGTAGCGCTCGGCGAGCTGCGTGTTCTTCAGGAGCGAAATATCGACGGTGCGGGTGCCCGGTCCACGCAGCGTGTCGCGACCGACATTGCCATAAGTGCCCGCAGGCGGCAGCGCAAACGCATTCGGGTCGAAATAACGGTTGGGGCCGCCCAGGATCACGGGACCATGGAAGGCCGGGTTCCAGGACGGGCGGACGGGGTTGCGGCTGTCGCTGTCGTTCGATGGGTTGAAGCCCAACTGGGGCGTGAAAAAGGAAAGCCTGACTGGACGGTGCCGATACCGCCCAAGGTCCAGCCGCCGGCCAGCTTATCGACCCAGCCGCGGGAGCGCCTCAGCCACAGCTTGCCCTTGCCTGCGGGGACTCATAGGTTCCGTTGATGACCAGAGCCTGCGGCACGTCATAGGTAGAAAGGCCCCAGTCGATGCGCGGGTTCGGCGGATCGTCGACGAACCCGGGCGCATTGGCTCCCACGCTGCTGTTCCAGGCGCTGCCGTCATCCAGGCTCTTGGAGAACGTGTAGACGGTCCGGAATTGCAGGCCCTGGCGGAACCGGTGGTTCAGGTCGGCCTGGAGCGCGTTATAGCTGCTGTGGCCGCTTGACCACCAGGTGGTTGTGTTGCCGAGATCGGGATTCCGCAGCGGCGCGCCGACGGGGTAGTAAATGGTTCCCGCAGCCAGGCCGGCGGGGCAGGAAACCGGGCAGATGGTTGGAACGGGCAGATTGGCATCGAGGGCGAGGATTTGGTGATAGCCACGGGATCCCACGTAGCTGATTCCGAGCGACCAGCCGGGGCCGACCTGCCGCTCAACCTTGAGGCGGTACGAAAGGACAGCCGGAATTCTGGCGTCGGGCTGGATGCCCGAAGGGGTGGCCTTGCTACCGCTGGGGAGGGTGGCGCCGGGCGCAATTTCAAGACCGTCGAGCGCGATGTTCTTCAGCGCGACCGTGGGGTTAAAGGGCCCGTTCTGGTCGAGGCGATAGCTGATGGAATCGAGCTGATCGTGGTAGACACCGAAACCGGCATGGATCACCGTGCGCTGGTCGCCCACCGGATCCCAGGCGAGG
>CAWIGM010000005.1:0-621631 GCA_963835725.1 uncultured Acidobacteriaceae bacterium
CGCGGATTGACGGAGTTATCTGGGAAACAGTCGTCTCGCTACTCCCAGACGAACTTGCGAAAGCTTTGGAGTCATCGATTCAAGAAGCTCGACCGAATTCTGACTCAATAAAAGCAGCTGCGATGCGTAATGAGCATATCCCAGGGACGGAGGTGCGCCGGGGTGCACATCTGAGAGTGGCCTGAAAATGGCATGGGGTATCACGCGAACAGACCGTCTCTGAGACTCTGTCTATTCTTCGGATCATTGAGCCAAAGACAGACTGCTGAACAAGCGACGGCGAACACAAGTACACCCACCCACATCTTTGTTCCGCCGCCGAGAATCTTCAGACCATGTGTCACGTCCGCTGCATTCATGTTGCTTCCTCCTTGTCTTCTTCCACTCAACGTCTGCTTGTTGAACCCATTGTGGGGTATCGCGCCTATTCTCCGTCACGATGTTGTGACCAGTCAGGATGAGTACCTCCCCCTTTCCATCTACCTGTGGCCAGCCAGATTTCGTAGAAGAAAAGCCAGAGTGAGATCCAGGGCACGATCGTGTTTGCAATGTACAATCCTGCATACCACTCGCCGAATGTATAGAGGCAGAGACTATTCCCGGGATACACGTGCGGCAGGCGCTTGTGATCTGGGTGGAGTTTGAGTTGCGGCTCGAGCACATGGACATCGGGGCGCTGGGCCAGAGTGTATGCAATTTCGACCGTGTAGACGTCACTGAGTTCAGTGGGCTGCAATGTGCCGCGCCATACGGCTCGCTGCCGGGAACTGGATCCTGGTCTCAAACTGCGGATGGGCAGCAAGAAGTCGGTGGCCTTGCAGAGCAAGGCCCACGGCCGTCCGCGGAAGATATCTATTTCGCGCCATGGAACGTGTTCACCGGAATACGTGCGACTCCAGAGCCGGCGCTGATCACGCCAGCGCTCGTGACGCTCAGCTTTTTCTCAAACCGAGATTCATGCAAACGCTCTGCTCGCTTCTCAAGGACAGTCTTCACCGGCTCGCCGAAAAGACGTTCAAGTTCAGCATTCTGATTCCCGCCGGCCAGAAGGAGGGCATTCCAGCGGCGAGAGAGTTGCTGGATGCCTGCCTTAAAGCCACGATAGGCTTCCTCGTCGTCGTCCCAGCGCTCGCTGAGATCTTCGAGGATGTTCGAAGGGTTGATAACCTTCAAGCGGCGCCCTGCAGCCTCGGCTGCGCGGACAGTCTCAAGAATCCCGTGAAGGATTGACGCAATGGCTTCGCTGACGGAACGTTCCGCTCGATATGCATCAGCGGCCAAGGTCGTCAGTACGATCGAGATGGGAGCGGGATAGGGAGCTTCGGCGTAGTGGATGTCCCGCCAGCGCTTAATCAGCTGTACAGCCAATTGGAGAGGTGATTTGTCTTCGACTGCTTCGAGGGCGGGTAAAGGCTCTGCGCTATCAGCCGCAAATTTCCTGACGGCAAGCGCGCTCTTCCCTCGGAACCATTTGGCGTAACCAATCGGATCGCTCGCCTTCCAGGACCTGGTGTCGCGGTCAGGAACCTGGATGCAGGTGCCGCCCGCGTCGTGATCCTGGCAAGCCGGCAGGAGGTCCATGTAGAACTCGTTGGCATAGGTAATCCGAACACAGCGGTTCTTCAATGAGACCATTTCGCGATAGATGCCGTGCTGCTTCAAATGGCCATAAAGTGCTTGGAGCAGTTTGATCGGTTCCACGAGCGCATGGGAGAGGCTCAGCTCGCAAACGAAGTCGAGGTCATGAGGCCCGGTAATCGGGCGGACCGTGGTACCGAGGCGCATGGACCCTTGCGGGTAGATGCGTGGCCGAAAGGGGCTGAGAGGGCTGCCCTCGGCTTCGAGGACCTCGCTGACGGCGTGGTAGCGTTCATCGGCCTGGTCATGTCGATACGGGGGTAGCTGCAACTCTTCACAGATTTCAAAGAGAAGCATATCTAGCTGATTCAGAAAGTACTTATTAGGACCAAATGGAACTGTCGCGACCGCCATGTACAGAACCTCCACCCCGGGGAAGCGAATTCTTGGCTTCTACCAGTGTTTGATATTAAAACTACCACAGAGTTATTTTACTTGACAAGTGTTCGATTTTCGCTCTATGCTATCCATATGAAATGGAAGGAAATAGGGCGTACTGGAGGCTGCAGATGAATATCGACCGTCAGGAGCTCGGCCGACGCTTGCGGTGCGTTCGAGAGAGCAGGCGTTATACCCAGGAGGACATCGCGGGGGTGTTGGGAATCTCGCGTTCTGCGGTGGTCCAGATGGAAGCGGGCAACCGCTCCATCGACAGCATTGAGTTGATGAAGCTTTCGAAGGAACTTGGATTCGATCCAGCGGATCTCTTCTCTGAAGAGTTTCACGAGGAACAGAGCCCGGTTTTCGCACTGTTTCGGAAAGATTCAGAACTGGCGAACGATAAGGATCTGACCCATGCAGTCTCGCAGTGGTCGGGATTGTGCCGCCAGTTCACCACCTTGGAAAAACTGACTGGCGCCGACAGGAGCTTTATTGCGCCGGTTCTGTATGAGCTGCCGGCGCCCCGCAACAAATGGGAAGCCATACAGCAAGGCAACATCATCGCGGATTATGAACGGAACCGGTTAAAGCTGGGAAACGCGCCCGTTCAGGATTTGCCCGAGATCATCGAGAGTCAAGGCGTGCGCGTAGGCGTTCTGCCGCTCGACGATTCGATTTCCGGGCTGTTTCTCGCGGACGGTCAAAATGGTCTCTCCATTCTTGTGAACGCTCGGCATAGCGAGCAACGTCAGTCGTTCTCCTACGCCCACGAATATGGCCACCTGTTGTTTGATCGACAGGAGCGCGGCACCGTCAGCCGTCTTAATGATCGTGGGGAGGTCATGGAAGTCAGAGCCAATGCGTTTGCAGCGGCGTTCCTCATGCCGGAACCGGGAATTCTCAAGTTTCTGTCCGGGGTTGGAAAGAACCTGGATTCACACCAAGTGCAGGAGGTTTACGACGAAGAAGGGGGAGCCATTCAGGGGCAACGGAGACGTGAGGCCGCACTCGCTACCGTGCAGTTCTACGATGTCGTTCATCTGGCCTCGTATTTTGGGGTCAGCTACGATTCCGCATTGTGGCGTCTAAAATCCCTGAAACTCGTCTCCGAGGACGAGCGTGCGCAACTTGCAGCGCAAAGCGAAATTGCGCGAGAGTTCCGTCGATCTTTTCTTGATGCCAATACTCCGAGGGTACGGAGAGAGGGGCAGTTCCAGCACAAGTTGTTCATGCTGGCTCTGGAGGCATATCGGCTGGGCGAGATCAGCAAAGCAAAGTTGAAGGAAGTTGCGAGCGTAGTCGAGATCAATTCAGAACATTTGTACGACTTTATAGCGTCGGTTGAGGCGAGTGACGACACTGCTAGACCGGCGATGGTGCAATGAGGCCTGAAGAATGGGAACTGATACCGCGTGTGACACCTGTATCTTAATAAATTTCGCACTGGTGGACAGGATGGATCTCCTTACGACGCTCACGGAGTTCAAGCTCTGCATTCCGGAGGATGTATGGGCTGAGATCGAACGGCCAGACCTGCGGCAAATTGTCGAACAGCATCTCCGAATGGCCAACTTCAGTTGGTGAGGCTTGATGCGCCGGAGGAGCTAGCCCTGTTCGCAATTTACAGCCAAGTTCTCGGAAAAGGAGAAAGTGCGTGTTTAGCGATTGCTGAGAATCGAGGCTGGGCCATCGCCACGGACGAGTCAAAGGACAGAAAGTGGCAACGGACAATCGCAGACAAGAAACTGCAAATCATCAATACCCAGACATTGATACTCCGATCCATTAAGGCAGGAAGAATTACCGTACAACAAGCGGATGCGATCAAAGCGACGCTCGAAGTCAACCGGTTTCGGCTCTCAATTAATTCTTTTGCCGATTTGCTCTGAGGAGGAGATCATCGATGCCTTGGAAACTGCGAATCGATCCCAATGGACCGCTCAGCCACCCAAAAGCGCCCAGGATGCCGAGAGGGCCCCGTGGTCCCCGTGCGCCTCAAGCGCCAAAGGCCCCACGACCACCAAAGCCGCCTGCACCTCCCGGATACAGGCATTACTGGTCCGATAAATAGGTGTTTCGGGCGCTCCGACAGAAGCGGCAATTCAGAAAGCGCCGATCCCTGCACAGGAAAATACTATGCGACGGATACTTGCCATAGACGGTGGCGGAATTAAAGGTGTCTTTCCTGCCTCATTTCTTGCGGCAGTCGAAGAAACTCTCGGTCTTGAGACCGTGGGTCGGTATTTCGATCTCATTGTGGGAACGTCAACGGGGGGAATCATTGCACTCGGCTTGGGTCTTGAGATTTCCGGCAGGGATATTCTTGCTTTCTATGATGGGCATGGCCCAGCGATTTTCTCCGGCTCTCGGAAACTCCGAGGGTATCGTTCCTGGTTTCGATCAAAATATGATCCTCTCCCTCTGCGGAAAGCGCTGGAGACTGTATTCGGAACCAAGAGGCTTGGTGACAGCACGCGGCGCTTGGTAATTCCATCGCTCGACCTCGCGAAGGCGGAAGTGCACATCTGGAAGACCGCTCATCATCCCCGCTTCCAAACTGATTACAGAGCGTCTGCCGTGGATGTCGCGATGGCGACCGCCGCGGCGCCGACGTATTTCCCGACACATCGGCTGGCTTCCGGTATACCGTTGGTTGACGGTGGGACCTGGGCAAATAACCCTATCGCTATTGCTGTTGTGGAGGCGATTGGAATTCTTGGATGGTCTCCAGATGAGCTACGGGTTCTGAGTATCGGATGCACTTCGACTCCATTAAGGTTTGACTGGGGCAGAGCACAATCTTTGGGAAAACTTGGATGGGCGAGTAAATTCGTCGACGTGTTTATGCTTGGCCAATCCTCGGGAGCAATGGGAATGGCGATGCACCTGGTCACCAATCGCGAGAACATCTTTCGCGTCTCTCCCGTGGTGGGGCCGCAATTCACTCTGGATGATGTACGACTCATCCCCACTCTGAAAGGGTTGGGCAGTGCGGAGGCGCGGCAGTGGCTCCCGAAACTGCAGACAACATTCTTTGAGCAACCAGCGAGCGAATTTGCGAGTCTGGCTGGCTCGAAAGAATCCGCGTGAAGTAGAGTTGCGAATGGCAGTCGAGACGCTGTACGCGACCTATCAGCAGGCCACATTCGGAAGGAGAGATGTGATGGCGATCGACTGCACCAACCCTGTAACGACACTCGGCGACTTCATCCACTGCGTAAGCGAGATGCGCAAGGCGTGGGGATTGCCGAAGCACAAAGAGCTATGGTTTCGCGGCGAGAGCAAGGACTTCGGCGACACGATCCTGCGTCCCGAACTCTACCGTCCCGCAAGAGGGGACGACGGGAAGACGCTGCCATTAAAGCCGAACCGCAAGCTCCTGACGATCGAAGATGGCCTCCACGATGAGTTCATGCGCAACGCCGTGGAACACGAGAAGGAGGACGGGGACGATTGGGATTCCTACTTCCTGACGCAGCATCATGAAGGTCCCACGCGCCTGCTCGACTGGACGGACGGAGCGCTGATCGCTCTCCACTTCGCACTGCGCAACAAGGGTAGCGACAGCCACGATGCCCGCGTATACGTGCTCGAACCGTACCGCCTCAATGATCAACTTAAAACGCTACCTGACAAGAAACTGGCCGAAGACGCGTGGAAGGCCTACGTCGAAAAGCATCCCAGCGAAGGCTATGATCCGAGCAACTGGGAAGACTGCTATCTGCCTGTGTCGGATGAAGACTTCGACGAGGTGCCGGTCCCTCGCCCGCCAATGGTGCTGGAGTTTCCACACATCACTCGCCGCATCGCCGCACAGCGCAGCCGGTTCATCGTGCTGGGCACCGAGCCGAAAATTCACACTTGACATTGAGCCGACAATCCACAACTATACGGTTGTGGATAAATTAGGCACAACCTTCGCGGCTTTGTCTGATCCAACCCGGCGAGCGATGCTCGAACGGCTTTCCCATGGCCCTGCGACTGTGCATGGATTGACGGAACCGTTCGCACTCTCGCAGCAGATGATTTCGAAACATATTGCCTGTCTGGTGCGGGCGCGGATTGTCATCAAGACGAAACGTGGACGAGAGAGTGTGTGCACGCTTAGGCCAGAGGCGATTAAGACAGTCAGTGACTGGGCGATTCGCTATCGCCGATTCTGGGAAGAGAGTTTCGACAAACTGGAAGTAGTTGTAAATCAAATGAAAAAAGAGGAGGGTCAGAGATGACAAAAAACACGGTTAGCGAAGTTGAGCGGATGGTCATTACAAGAGTTTTTGATGCCCCACGCGAATTGGTTTGGAAGGCGTGGACTGACCCGAAGTACATAATGCAGTGGTGGGGACCGAAGGGCTTTACAGCGCCTGTTTGCAAGATGGATTTCCGCGTTGGCGGAAAACTTCTCTGCTGCATGACTGCGCCGGATGGGCAGCTCTGCGGCTGGAATGCGGTTGAATACCACGAGATTGTTCTGCACGAGAAGATCGTTTCCTTGATGTACTTTTCCGACGCGGAGGGAAACAAGATTGACCCCGCGCAATTGGGAATAGAACCGGCCATCGAGGGTGCTTACGACGTGACTCTTTTTGAGGATATTGGAAACGGCCAGACGAAACTAACCTTCATTGGAAATGAACCCCTGGAGAGTGCGAAAAATAGCGGTCAACTAGAGGGTTGGAACGAGATACTCGATAAACTCGCCGCGGTGGTTGCGGGGCTGACGCAGGCGAAATAAGAAGTTGACGATTTGACAATCGTCATGCGCGAGATACAGCTGAGGCTGGCGGCGAAGGCTTGGTTAGAACAGGCTTCTCGCCGCGCACCCGAAATCCCGATGCCCAGCGAGGGACCTCTATTTCAGGAGATATGTATGGAAAAGATTGGTCGGGGAGAGAGGATTTGAACCTCCGACCCCTGGTCCCGAACCAAAGGTAGGTCAAAATCTAAGTGCTTCATTGCTGTCGCTTAGGGAGCAGGAGACCACTCTTTCTCTCGTCGAAATGTACCGAGTTGTACCGAATCTCGGTGCGGGCAGGATTTCAACGGGTAACAACTGTTGAAGCAGTGGAGGCCTGACCAACTGCACGTTCGAAAAGAAAACCGCTTCTACCAGAGCCAACAAGCGTGCTGTCGCAGCTACACCTTCTCATCGGGGGGCTCCGCGTCCCTGAATCTTTCAGAGCAACACGCTTCTAGTTGGCGCCGCCGGACTCGGCGAATCCTGCGAGTAATCCTTCGGCTGCGATCTCTTTCGCGCCGCAGTAGTCGGCACGGTAGATATTGAGCTGCCTCATTTTGTTCTGCAGAGTCGTTCGCTTGAGACCGAGCCGTTCAGCCGCTCCTCCTTTACCCGCGACCCGGCCCGAAGCGGCTTTCAGGGCATCGATAATTGCGGTGGACTCGGCTTCGCGGAAGGTCGAGGTCGAGGCCGCAGGAACGGTGGTTCCACCACCACGAGTGAGAAGTTCGGTATCCGGCACCTCTAGCTCTGCTCCGCTGCTAAGAATGACGGCTCGTTCAATAAAATTTGCGAGTTCCCGAACATTGCCTTTCCAGTGAGCATTCGTTAGAAGCCCCATGACCTCGGGGGGAACGAAGCTGATCTTCTTGCCCATGCGTTGCGCCAGTTTTGAGGTGAAGTGGCTTACCAAGAGCGGAATATCTTCGCGACGGTCACGCAAAGGCGGTATCTCAATCGGAAAAACGTTGAAACGGTAAAACAAGTCCTCGCGGAAGCTCCCCTCACGGATCATGGCGGGCAGGTCGCGGTGCGTTGCCACAATCATCCGCACGTCGACACTGATTGTTTTGGCGCTGCCGAGCCGCTCGAATTCCCGCTCCTGTATCGCCCGTAGTAGTTTCGGCTGCAGTTCAAGACTGATATCGCCGATTTCATCGAGGAAGAGAGAGCCACGGTCAGCCAGTTCGAATCTGCCCTTCTTCTGAATCAGGGCTCCAGTAAATGCGCCTTTCTCGTGTCCGAACAGTTCACTCTCCAGCAGTCCCGACGGAATGGCTGCACAGTTCATCCGAACCAGCGTACGGCCCCGCCGGCAACTTAGGTTGTGAATGGCGTTAGCAACCAATTCCTTGCCCGTGCCTGTCTCACCGTGGAGCAGAACGGTAGCATCGGTAGACGCCACGATCGCTACTTGCTCGAGCACCTTCTTAATGGCTGGGCTTTTTCCGATGATGCCTTCAAAGCAGTGTTCAGCCCCGATTGATTCGGGTGAGAGCTCCTGGTCTTCGATATTTATGAGTTCTGAGAATCTGGATTCTGAAATCGCCTCGGCGAATGCTACGCTCGTGTGGCCCATGTCATCCTCCTACCTGGCTGCCCGCTCCACGCCGCGGGCAAGTGCTACTGAATGGATGGCGTGAATTTCTGCGCGAAGCTGAAAGCTGTCTTCGCTTACCGTGCGCTTCAGTGCCAGAAGCGACGCGATGTATTCTGCCCGTTCGTACGAACAGTGAAGTCTGCGCCTGATCCTCTTAGCTGTGGTTTGAACTTTGTCGAGTTCCACGGTACTCCTCACAGCCTCACGCCGAGGGCGTGAGCGGACATGTGGTCATATTCGTTGCCGACCAACATTTCGAATGCTTCCAGGGCGATATCCTGTTCGACCAAGCCCAACGTTTTTGCAAGTTCGAAACATTGGTGAGCGGCCTCTTGAAAATTCTCTATCTCGGGCATCGCGCCTCCTATCCAACTTCATGAGCGCATTATGCGACGAGTTTCGTTTGCGCACAGCCCCAACTAGGGACAGATCGCAAACTCTCGGGAGGCGAACAGCAGCCTCTTTCGAGCCGGAGAAATTTGTGGTCTACGGAAGGCGCACTTACGAGAGATTAGTATCAGTTGTGCGAGGTGGGACTTTCACACGCTTCCACCCAAACAGGCGGGCGTCGACGGACCACAAACCAGGTCCTAACATGGCGAGGGCCGCACTAACGGTTCCCAGCAATAACCAAAGCCACTTGTCGCCTGGTAGCGTCAGGACTTTCCAGCCATTAACGAAGGCCACCATGACACCTATGATTGGTGTCCATAACCCGAGGATTAAGAGAAGCCCCGCTGCGAGGAGGAATGCGGAAACTATTGTGATCTCTAGAGGAGGGTCGCCCCCTAGCCGCAACCCGGCCCGCCCAATCAGTACCGAACCGATAACGATACGCATGAGCAGTAGGCCCGTTCCTGGCCAACCGCCGGCGAATGTGGAGTATAAACGTCGCAACACGCACCCTCTCGTACGAACCAGAATGTCACATTGATTATCCTGATCGATACCCTAAAGAGAGTCGTAATCGACCCTCTTTCGAGGCCTTGCATACGGGTAAGGGAAGGCGAGGCAAAGCTGGCGGAAACTACAGCTCGATAATCCCCCGCTTCAGGCCAATCATGGCAGCGTGGGTACGATCGTTGGCGCCCAACTTTGAAAGAATGGACTTAACTCGGCTCTTGACCGTTTCTTCCGTGATGGAGAGTTGATCCGCGATTTGCTTGTTGGCGTTACCGGCTGCGATCAGTCGCAAAACGGCGATCTCCGCCGGCGTCAGCGCATCATCTGTCGCATGCTCTGCGATTTCGTAGGAGGCTTCCGGGGAAAGCGCCTTCCTCCCAGCATAAACCGCGCGAATGGTTTCCATCAGTTCCTTATGCAACGTATTCTTGAGCAGGTACGCATGGGCGCCGGCTTTGAGTGCACGCCGAATTTGCATATCGCCCGCATAGGTCGTCAAGACAATGATCTTTGCTTGGGGAGCTTCATTTCGAATCGCTATGAGCGCATCAAGGCCGTTCATCTCCGGCATTTGCAGATCCATGAGCGTGATGTCCGGGTGGAGCGTACGGAATTGCTGAATAGCCTCACGACCGTTAGATGCCTCACCAACTAACACCATATCGGGCTGAACACCCACCAGTCCGGCAATACCTTGCCGGACGAGTGGATGGTCGTCCACGGCGAGGATTCGAATTGGCGAGACATCGGAACTCATAACAGGGCGACCATAGGGCTGTTAAGCCTTTGCGCTAAAGACCCGGGACAACCAGGAAGGTTTCGGCCCGGGGATATAGGCAATCCTTGCGGGAACGCGGAGCTCCACTTCCGTACCTGCATCGACTTCGCTCCAGACTGTCAGCTTAGCTCCCATGATTTTGGCGCGTTCCCGGATACCAGGCAAGCCGTAATGTCCCTGACTGCCCTTAGCCGCGAGAACGGCAGGGTCGATGCCTTTCCCGTCATCGCGCACACGCAATCGGAATTGATCATTGTCGTAACGGAGTTCAACCTCCACCTCCCTCGCTTGGGCATGGCTAAAGGCGTTCCTCAGCGCCTCCGCTGCAATCTTATAGGTTTCGTCGCGAAGGATAGGGTGCAGATTGCGCGACTCGCCTTCAACTGCTACACGGAAGCTCGGACGGAGATTGCCTGCGTCAGCTGCGAGATCTTCCCCGAGAGTGCTGATGGCGAGCGCGAGATCGTTGACTTCGGTTGTCGAGTCGCGCAATCCCTGGACAGCATCCCGGCCTTCCGTGATTGCCTCTGCCGCTTGGTCAATCGCGCTGCCCAGCTTTTCTTTTGCCTCGACCGGGCGTTCCGGCAATAACTGGAAAGCAGTTTGAAACCGGAGCAGCAGACCGTGAAAACTCTGCAGCAGCGTGTCATGCAACTCGCGCGCAATTCGTGTGCGCTCGCCAACCCGAGCGTCCAGCGTTATTTCAAACTGATGATGCAATTGCCGAACGCGCCATCGGTAGGCCGCCCACAGCAGCGCCAGGAAAAAGGCCACGCACAAGGCACGGAACCAGTTTGTCTGGTAGTACGCCGGAGTCACAGAGAAATCCAGTTTGGCGGCTTTATCGCTCCAGACGCCGTCACTATTACAGGCGATTACACGGAAGAAATACTTTCCGGGACGTAAGTCGGTATAGAAGGCCTGCCGGCGCGTGCCGGCTTCATGCCAGTCGCGGTCATAAGGGTCGAGGCGGTAACGAAACTTTACTCGTTGCGGAATCAAAAAGGTGGGCGAAGTGTAATCAATCTGCAGGTCGTGAGGATGCGGGGAAAGCTTAAGGTTATCTGTAGCCGGAAATACGTCTCGGTCAACAACAACGGATTCGATGTATGTCTCCGCCAGTTCAACTTTCTTCGAAAACTTGGACGGATCCACCATCTGCACGACCGTGCCGGTGGCAAACCACACGCGACCGTCCGGCGACAAAGCCGCTGGGTTGAAAGATGGTTGCCCTGGGCGAGCCCCGTCCAAGGTGTCGCTTAGGCGGCTGTGAAGTACCGCTTCCGGATTGGCCCACCATCGCTCGAACTCGGAGTCTGCGAAGTCGACTACGCCGCATTCAGTGAAGAGCCACCAGTGCTTCTCTTTGTCCCGGACAGCAGAGATGACAAAGTCGCATGGAAGTCCGTTCTTTTTCGCCAGGCGCTGCACTTTGCCTTGTCGAAGTCCCAACAGCCCCTCCGCTGTGGCTGCAAGAACAGAACCGTCCGCTTGGGGCAGAACTTGTGTGCTTGCGCCGCGCACGTCCAGCGGGAACTTCTGTACTGAGCCACGGCGAAACAGAACGAGGTCTTTGCCGCTCGAGATCCAAATCCCACCATGCGGGTCCGCAGCTAAATCGTGTCCTGGCTGAGAGAATTGTTCACGCACCTGAAAATCGTGGATGCGTAGAAGCCTTTGCGATCTGCCTAGACCCTCCACCCAAACATCACCGTCGAGGTCCTCCGCGATTCCAGTCACTAGCCCAATGGCCTGGTGATCCGGTTCGGGAATGCGAAGAAAGTGACCGTTCTTCAATAGATATAGACCGTCATAAACTCCGACCCATAAGTTCCCGGCTCGGTCTTCCAGCATGGAGGAGACTTGATCACCCGGGAGGCCCTTTCCATAGCGAATGGAAGAGACTGTACCGTTCTTCTCGATGTGATCCAGCGAGTCAGCATTTGCGACCCAGATGCTGCCGTCTCGGCTGGCCACAAGACCGACGGCTGCGTCCGGCCCCAAGCCCTCAGCCGCCGAAAATGTGGTGACCCGCGGATCGCGGAAACTGTCGATCCCATTCGTTGTCGCAGCCCAGACCATCCCTTCTTTGTCTTCAAAGACATGGTTAACGGAATCGCTGGACAAGCCTTCCGCCCGCCCGTAATGCTCTACAACATCGCCACGTATGCGAAACAGCCCGTTGCCTATAGTTCCCACCCAGAGGCTGCCGTCGCGATCGAAGGTCAGCGCTTGGACGGCGAGTTTGCTGCCATCGAATCCAGGCGTGACGAATGACTGGAAGACGCCACTCATCAATCTTCCTAGACCTAGCCCCCGCCCCTGTGGCAGGAGGCCGACCCAGAGAGTTCCATCCGGAGAAAGCGCCAGTGAGCCTACCCCGTTTCCGGTGTTGGATTTGAGCGCCTCGATGGGATAGGTGTGGGACATTCCTTGATGCCAGTGAATAACCGTCGTCTGTCCTCCCAGCCAGAAACCGCCGTCACCGTCGCTCGCTAAAGCAAAGCCGCCCGAGGGCATGGTTAAGCCGTCGTGAGCGCCGAAACACTTCATCTCCTGGTCATCAACACGGCAGAGAGGGGTCATCACTGCTTGGTTCTCGGCTCGCATGATCCACAACCTGCCGTCACGCCCCTCGATGACGTTGTTAGGTCCCCAAAGACCTTGCGCCGCATAATGAGCAGCGACCGTTCCACCTTTAAGGTGAACAATCTCATCGGGACCTAGCACCCAGAGCCCACCTGTGCGGTCGCCGTAAGCGTTGACAACAGGATTTACGCTTTTGCCGTCGGCGGATAGCGATCGAGGAACAAACTGGACACCGTCGAACCTGTACAGGCCTTGCGCCAAGGCGGCGAACCACAGGAAACCATCGGAGGTTTGCGCAATTGAAAACATCCCGGCGGGTGCGGAACCGTCCTCGATTCGCCAGGATCTATGTATGTATTGGCTGAGATGTTTGTTCGGATCGAGGGCATGAAGCGGACCCGGCAGGAACAAGACGCAGATGAGACAACAGCCCAGCGTCGCCCAGACCGCGCTGCGGGACCACCTGAAGCGAAGCTTGAGTCTGCGAGAAGTCATCTTTCGCATCTTGCGGCCGGCATCAGCTATGGTCAACGTCCAGACTCGATCCAACGAGCAATGCACCGCGACGAACTGAAAGCTACCCGAGGAACACCGCCGGCCCAAACTCAGGGAATCGTCTGATGCGGCTAATGTAGCACTCCGCCTGCCACTTGTCAGTGAAGCGTCTGCCTCTTCGTTCACTCGATTTTTTGCCAGCGCTCGGATGTGAGCTTTGCCACGCGCCGACCAAGTGCCGATACGCGGGCAGAGACACTTGTATCTGCCCACATGCAGCCGCTCTGAAGTCGCGTATATACGTGAGTTTACGGTCGAACCACTTTGGCCCGACGCTTGCATCCTTGAGCGCAAGGAGTAGCTCATGTCTTCTGCAGTCGCCAAATCTGGGTTCGCGCTTGTCCTTCTTCTTTGCGCCGCAACTTTCGCCTTGGCGCAGCAAGCGCCGTCACCAATCCCCCAGGCGGGCACGATTCTGGGCACGGTAGTCGATGTCACCGGCAGCACGGTTCCAAACGCAACCGTCGTATTGCAAGGACCTGGGTCCAACAATCAGCGCACGGTCGTGACACCGGATAACGGTTTCTTCGAGTTCAATGGCGTGAGCCCTGCAACCCCCGTTCGCGTCCAAGTAAGCGCGTCAGAGCTCAAGAATTGGACCTCGAACGAAATTAGGCTTCAGCCGGGGCAGTTCTTCATACTTACTGACGTAACGCTGGCGGTAGCACCCGTCGAGACCTCTATTTCCGCTGTTACTCAAGAGCAAGTCGCAGCCGAACAGATAAAAGTGGAGGAACGGCAGCGCGTGCTGAGCGTAATACCGAACTTTTACGTAACTTATGAGAAGAAGCCTGCCCCACTTACGGCGAAGCTGAAGTTTCAGCTTGCGATGAAGGCGCTTACCGATCCGGTCACGATCACGGGCTTTGGCCTGAATGCAGCCATCTATCAGGCGGCTGGCTACCCGAGCTACCAGCAAGGTGCAGCAGGTTATGGGCAGCGTTTGGGTGCCACCTTCGCGGGCGGCTATAGCAAGATCCTGATTGGCGACGCGATACTTCCTTCTCTCTTCCACCAGGATCCGCGCTACTTCTACCAAGGCACCGGCTCAACGAAGTCGCGCCTGCTGCATGCCTTGTCTACTCCGTTCGTAGCCCGAGGAGATGATGGTCGTCGGCAGATCAACTATTCAAATATGCTCGGCGACCTCGCATCCGGCGCGATTGCTAACGCTTACTACCCCAGCCAGCACCGGGGTGTAGGGCTCGTCGCTCGCAGCGCATTGATTGGAGCTGGCGGTCGAATGGCTATGGCAATCGTGCAGGAATTCGTGCTTCGAAAGTGGACCACGCACAGCTCCAATTAGCCCTTACAACCGCAAGTCCATCATGAATGTCATGGCAGGCGCAGGCCGCCTTATGTCCGTGATGCTCGCCGGCAACTCATCTCAAGAACAATGTCGCGGAGAGGATTTTCAGTACCGCGACCCTGTCGGCAGAAGTCATTCATCCGGTCCGTGTGGAAATCATTCTCGGCGCTGGACCTAAACGACGCGATTAGCGATCGCGCCTCGTCGTTTGTTTGTACTGCTTCACTCTCGATGTTTTGAGCGATCGAGAGCCTTCTGTGTTGTTCTGAGCATATTTCGGAGCGCCGCTCGCCCATGCACTCCGCCAGTCTCTGCGGCAAAAGCCCTGGCACTTGTATTCTTCGGGCAAGCCGCCCAGTGGACCACCACAGCGAGGGCAGATCAGATTCAAGATGGAAGACACGTCAGCGGAACTCAGCGAGGATGTAGTAGCTGCAATGGACTGCATATACCCTCCAACGAAAGTTAGTCGCCGACGTGAACAGCAACTTAGGTTCCACAATATCTGCCTATGGCTGTTTGACTATCGTCGGTCAAGGTACTTCTAACGCTACGCTGCTGCAACGAATTCAATAGAAATTTGTTTGGTAACCGATACTTCAGAAGCCACAGCCGGTGACGAGATGTGGTCAGTGCCGCAATTGTGGCGTGTGCCTTTCCCTGCGCATAAGGCTATCTCGCTGACACATGCCGCCTTACGAGATCTACAGGGACACCATCTTTGGCCTCTCATGTGTACTAAGGATTTGTGAGGCGGAAGCTCGCATGACGTGCTGAATACGGCACATAGCTACAAGCTGGAGCGAGTGAAATCCGATTTGAATCGAAGGAGAAGTTATGAATAAGTTGTTCGTTACCTTTGTGCTCGCTGCCGGGCTGCTGGTAGGCGCTTGCGGTACGGCTCAAGCTCAGAACTTGTGGGCACAGGAGCGCAGTAACTCGGGAAATAGCACGCCGTCGAAAGGCGAAAAAACGGTGATGTTAAGCGGGTGCCTCGATAGAGGCGCCGGCGCCAACGAGTACAGCATACGTTCGTCAACAGCAAACTCTCGAGAGCTGAAGAGCGATAGTGTGAATCTGGGCGGCTATTTGCAGAAAACGGTGATGGTCGTAGCCGTGGACTCGGGCGACCCACAGGCTCCCCTCAACGTGCTCTCTGTCAGATTCTTGAGCAACGCTTGCGAAACCTGGTACTGAACAGCACCAGCCAGCAAATTCCAGCGGGGCGAAACTCACGTTGCCGCCCCGCTGTTAGCTCTCTGAGCTATTACCAGCCGCATCATGGCTGCCGAAAAGTTGCTGAGTTAGTTCTTCGCTGTCTCGCAGCGATACCTCGTGCCATCCGAGCTTCAGGATTAGCGCAGCCGAACTGAGATATCTGAGCGGCCTAGCCTACCCTCGGACGCAAGTTCGACCGTCTCGAAGGCTGCCGCATAGGCGCGTTCGACAGCGAGGTCAGAGATCCTGAATTGCGTGGCAATCTCCCCGTATGAGATCTGTCCCATCCCGTGCAACACGAGCACGAAACGGCAAAGCAGATCCAGGCGAGCCCGGATCGGTTCGGAGTTTCTGATTAGCACGGAGACATACTCGGGTGAAAGCGGACTGTATCTTCCCGGCGGCGCTTCACCTGTCTCGTACTTGGGGGCGAGCTTCGCGATTCTCTCTTGCTGCTTATCGTAAATGGAGTTAATCGTGGCGTGGGCGGCCCAATGTATTAGCCATTCATGGAATTCGGGACCTTGCGTGTCGGCTATATTGCATGCGTCGACAATATAGTCGTCGCTGACTTTTTCCTGTTGCACGAGGAACGCACTAAGCCAATGCAGCAGATTATGGTACTCGCCAAACGTCTTCCGTATGTCGTCGATAGTTGCCGGCTGATGCCTTCCCATGATCTCGTCCAGGATCATCGTGAGTTTAGTCATGTTTCCTCGCAGAAAAGGTATAGCGGGACCGACGACAAGGAACGGCTCATCGCACCAACAAGAGTGCAGCAACAGTCAGGACTGCCATTGTCCCCAGCAACGACAAGCTCTGAAGTCCAGTCCGTCGGTCCGCGAACGCGTAGGCATACACGCCCTTAGCCACATTGTTGCTGGCGATGGCAATCAGGATACTCTTAGCGGCCAAACTGCCAGGCATAACCGTGCCCGCAGACTGAGTCATTCCGAGGATGAACGGATCGATATCAACCAGCCCGATAATACCTGCAAGCCCGTACACTCCTCTGTTGCCGAAGTGTGTAGTCACCACTCGTGAAACAATTAGTACCGCAACGAACAGGGATGCGAACACAAATGCGGAACGCAGTTCCAAGGGATTTCTCGGTTGAACCTCTCCGCCCGCATCCGGAGGCTTTTGCTGCTGAAGACGTGACCAGAGCCAGCCGAAGATTCCAGCGACACACCCGAGAAGAATGAGAGGTATTGCCAACAACCGTACTAGCGTGCCACTGAAAAGTAACAAAAGTCCTGTCATGCGGAAGTACATCATCGCCGAGGCAACGAGAATTGCAGCAGAAAACAGGTGCGGAGCCTGTTCCGCAGAAGCTTTCTTTGCCAACGCGACGGTGGTGGCGGTAGAAGAGTAAACACCTCCCAATAATCCGGACAACAGGACTCCGTCAGCCTGCCGCCTCAGAGCCATTAGCACATAACTGCCATAAGAAATGCCGCACACCGCCACCACTAGTACCCATGTCTTAAAAGGGTTGGTTTGAAACTTAGTAAACCGCACGTTCGGCACAACCGGTAGAATCACGCCCGTAAGGAGCAGGAATTTCGTAAAGGTAAGGATCTCGTGTGGCGCCAGCCGTTTCGACAATCCCTCCAGTGCCTCCTTCAACTCCAGTAACAAGAGGCTGAGGACGGCAATCGTTGCGGCAATCCAGTAGTAGCTATTGGACACCAGGGCGCCGAGGACGTAGGTAGTAAGGCCCGTGATTTCGGTCGTCGCACCGGGTGAGTCAGTGAGTAGTTGACCTCCAGACAGCTTATGCCGGTATGACATCAGCAAGAACGCGCCGATAACGGCAAAGCCAATCGCCAGGGGCAGCAGTTGGTCTCTCGACAGCAGGGCTACCGCATATCCCAACAGACCTATCAGCGGGAACGTCCGTACACCTCCGAAGGAGTAATCACCATTCGTCTTATGCTCCTCGCGCTCCAAACCGATTAGGAAAGACAACAACAGCACGATGAGGATCTTCGTAGCTTCGGGGGGCGGCAACAGGTACGAGAATTGTCCAGTCATTACTAGGACCTCCCGTTCTGCAGCGACCGCCTGGCGTCTTTGAGCTGCTTTTGTTTCTCACGATCGACGTTGGGGAAAGACAGCTTCAATCGTTCCAGCGTGTCGGCAATCGCCGCTGCAACCACTATTCGCGTAAACCACTTATGATCTGCCGGGACAACATACCAAGGTGCCCATGGAGTGGCGGTGTGCCGGATCATGTCCTCATACGCCTTCATGTAGTCGTCCCAGTGTTCGCGTTCGTTGATGTCGGAAGCAGAGAATTTCCAGTGCTTCTCCGGCCGTTTGAGCCTCTCCAGGAACCGCTTTGACTGCTCGTCCTTTGAAACATTCAAGAAGAATTTGCGGATGACGACGCCGTTATGTGTGAGATAGCGCTCAAATGCAGAAATGTCCTGGAATCGCTCCTTCCAAATTCCGTCGTGAATTAGCAATGGCGGGATCTTTCTTTGCTTCAACGTAGAGTCATGTACTCGTACGACCAGCACTTCTTCGTAATAGGAGCGATTAAAAATGCCGATGCGGCCGCACTCGGGAAGGCGCAATGTAGTGCGCCACAGATAATCGTGGTTTGACTCTATTCCCGACGGCGCTTTGAACGAGTAGACCTCACAGCCGGCGGGATTTACTCCCGACATGACGTGCTTGATCGTCCCGTCCTTGCCGGCTGCGTCCATAGCTTGAAAGATGAGAAGTACGGACCATTGCTGCTGGGCATATAGCTTCTCCTGCCAGTGACGCAACTGATCAACGCCTCGTGTCAACTCTGCCGCGGCGTCTTGTTTGGATTGAATGGTGCCCGTATCTTCCGGCTCGAAATCTCGAAGCCGAAAACGTCTGCCGTCTTCAACGCGGTAAGGCTCTGCCAACTGCTTAAGCTGTTTCATTACGGTTCGTCCAAGATCAATATGTTGCAGTTTGATCGCCAGAGGCATACCGGAAAAGTGGATTGTCCGGCAAACACTTAGTACGGTGAAAGGCTCAAGAGTCTGCCGTCATTTCGGCAGACACGGTGAGTTCGACGAATAGAAGGCAGGCACACCAGGGCTGTTATGTGTCAGTGGCAGTCCGCATCATCCTCGAACGTGCCGCTGGCGAACATCTGCGACAAAAACCGCCCGCAATGCAGAAGCTTCTGAGCCTCTTCGTCTCGCAGTAGGGGGCTTTCAGAGGTGGTGAGTTGAGTGGCAGTCAGCGAGTTGCGAGCTGCAACCAGTTTGTCCGACCATGCCTGCAGATGAGAGAACTCGCTCCGCAGCAACTCGAGCCCTTGACGGTCGGAGTCCGTCGAGGCGGCTGCTGACGCCAGTCGCACAGTGTCAGCTGCTCGCTCCTGGTAGGCGATGATCGAATTGCCCACGGTGGCGTTCTCGACTGGATAGTGATTCTGAACGGTCACCGCGAGCATGCCGCCCCATTCTCGTATCGAAGCCATGGATTCTATGGCGGCCTTCATGAAATCTCGCGAGAATCCTCTCTTGCTACCCTCATGCTCTGGATCGTCAGACGTGGGTAGAGTGAGTACGATTCCGTCATTCTCGAAGTTCAGCGATCCCTTGGTGATCTCCGCCAGGTCCTGCACATCGACAAATTCGCGGCCCTGGAATTGAATAATCGTTGCTTGTCCGGGATGATCTCGGATCGACAGAGTTTGCTGATCGCTTTGGGTCTGCGCTTGCGCAACCGCAGCCATCAGCAACCCGGTCGACACGACGAGAGCGCTGCGTCTCATATGACGGAACATTTAGCCACCTCGGAAGTAGTTGGGAGCATGCGATCAGTTTCGTTGCGGGGCTGAATCAGATGCACTTCGTTGCAGAGCAGAGCAAGAATACGGCGTCCGTCGCTACATGGAATCGGAAGCAGGTTGTAGAGCCCGACAACAAGATTGCACAGACCGAAGATCACTACGTCCATTCCGAGCCATGGTCCCAAAATCATAGTGCCCGCGAGGACTAAGTTGGCCATAGGTCCGGCGATTGAAACGGCAAGATTCTGCGCCGCACTACCCTGCTGGCGTACAAGATAGAGGCCGCGCCGGTCGAAGCCTACCCGCCGAATTTTCAGGCCCAAAGAGCGCGCGCATGCTATATGCCCAGCTTCGTGGCAGAGAGCCGCGCCGAATATGGGTAGAACGTTATACATCGAAATCATCCATTCTCTGCTGACATTCGGAATCGCAGACCGCCTGTGCGAATCGTGGAACCGAGTGCCCGCCACGGCCGCTATCTTGGCGAGGCGCACTCGTTCCTTGCTCGACTAAAAAGCGGGAGTTGCAGACGGTCACAGATATAGCGTGAAACTTCAGAATCTGCTTTGAAGCTCACTCCCATGTCTTTGAATAAAGTGAGAACTTCTTCGCCCACTGCATCGATGTAGCTCACACCTGAAAGATCCGCAATAAACCCGGCAGGCCGTTCGGCATGAGCAATCAACTGCAGTGCGTGTTTTGCAAAGTCACCAACGAAGTGGCCTTGCATCCGTATTACGATCATGTCCGAACCTTGACCAAAGTTCATGCGAAGCATTGTTGATCCCCAGTGGTACTAACTGGTCAGTACCACAGTCCTGATAGGGCAGCCGATGTGCCAAACTGCAAGTCCTCGAAGTCGTTGAAGCTGCGAGTAAATAATTGAAGTTCCTTTGCGGCCTCTGCCTTGCAGTGGGCATTGACCAATGGCAGTGAGCGGCAGATAAGGCTGGCGGCGGAATTGCACTCTATCTTGCAGAAAAAAATGCGCCGGCAGTGCCGGCGTGGAAGGTCTCGGTGCAGATGACTGCCCGAATTTATTGGCCGGAATGCTCAGCCTTAATCAGTCGTAATATTCCAGCCCGAGGTGCGTGATCATCTCTTCGCCCATCAGGTGGCGCATGGTGTTCTTCAGCTTCATCGACTGGATGAACAGGTCGTGCTCGGGATACAGGCCCTCGGCCGTCATCGGCGACTTGAAGTAGAAGCTCAGCCACTCCTGGATGCCGAGGCCGCGCAACGCCGGCGAGCGCTTCGCCAGATCGAGCAGCAGCACCAGGTCGAGAACCAGCGGCGCCGCCAGGATCGAGTCGCGGCAGAGGAAGTCGACCTTGATCTGCATCGGATAGCCAAGCCAGCCGAAGATGTCGATGTTGTCCCAGCCTTCTTTGTTGTCGCCGCGCGGCGGGTAGTAGTTGATCCGAACCTTGTGGAAGATGTTGCCGTAAAGTTCAGGATAAAGTCCCGGCTGCAGGATGTGCTCCAGCACCGACAGCTTGGACTCTTCCTTGGTCTTGAATGAGCCGGGATCGTCGAGCACTTCGCCGTCGCGGTTGCCGAGAATGTTGGTGGAGAACCATCCGTTCAACCCAATCATGCGGGCTTTGAAGCCGGGCGCGAGGATGGTCTTGATCAGCGTCTGTCCAGTCTTATAGTCCTTACCGCAGATGGGCGCTTCCATTTGCTTCGAAAGCGCGTGCATCGCTGGGATGTCGACCGTCAGGTTCGGCGCGCCATTGGCGAACGGGACGCCTTCTTTCATCGCGGCGTAGGCATAGACCATCGACGGAGCGATGCTCTCATCGTTGTCGTGCATTGCCTTCTCCAGCGATTCGATCGTCTTGTGCGCTGCGCCGGGAGCGATGAAGGTCTCGGTCGAGCCGCACCAGATCATGACCAGGCGGTCGGCGCCGCTCGACTGCTTGAACTCGCGGATGTCGTCGCGCACCTGCTCGGCGAGCTCCATCTTGTTCTTGCCCTTCTTCACGTTGGGCCCGTCGAGTTTCTTGACGTAGTTCTTGTCGAAGACGGCCTTGCGCGGCTTGATGGTCGAGAGGAACGGCTTGATCTGCTCGAGCAGCGAGCGGTCGAGCACGCCGGCCTTGCCCGCGGCCGAGTACATGTCGTCCTCGAAAATGTCCCAGCCGGTGAAAACCAGGTCGTCGAGTCCGGCCAGAGGCATGAAGTCTTTGATTTTGGGCGAGCGGCCCTCGGTGCGTTTGCCGAGCCGGATGGTGCCCATCTGCGTCAGCGAGCCGATGGGGCTGGAGATGCCTTTGCGAACCGCTTCCACGCCGGCCACGAAGGTCGTGGCGACGGCTCCCATGCCGGGCATCATGATCCCCAACTTTCCTTTTGCTGGGCGAATAGCCGGGTACCCGCCTTGCTCTTTACCTCCTGATTTATCACTCGACATTTGGACTCGTCCTTTCGTGACAGTATGTTACTGGCTGCTTCACTACTTGCATTTCATTCGCCAGAATTCGTGCTCGCAAGTCCTGCCCACAACTGACATTTTCATTTCACTGCCTCACGAGACTGACCGCATTTGGGCAGTGCTTTTGGGTGGGCACGGCGCCGCCGTCAGGGCAGAGCGCTGCAACCAGCGACAGATCTCGGGCAGTTCGCTATCGAGATGCGTAAATGGGGTCGGTGCTGCGACTGGTGCGCACCCAGCAGTCTCCGCAACACTCGATTCAGAATCATGTTTCGAATGGACTCCCAATTGCACAAGCAATCTCAGCAAAATGCTCGGAACAGGAGGTTAGTACCGAGTCTATGAAGTGCCACTTGACGCGCGGTTGTACGACACGCATGGCACAGCCGTCGGAGGGGGTACCCTCAGAGCGACGATTGGCGATGTACTCCGGCTGTAAATTCCATTCCCGCGCGACATGCCAGTCTTCCAATGGCCCTCGTCCGTCGCGCAGCATGCCAGAAACATTGCGCCTCACTCCGACGGCCTTTTGGTAATGACTTTGACACATTTTCGGTGTGCTCAGGAGGATGCCATGGTGAACGAATTTGCAGACGTCACAACCGATATGCTCCTCGAACTTATAGTGGCAGTCCTCGAAGCAGGACGACCTCTCAATTCGAAAGAGGGCGCACATCTACAGAAGTTACAGTGCGAGCTACAGCGAAGAATGGAAGCGCGGGGCTTAGTCTGCTAGCTAGAGCTGCACCGAGACATGCGCCCAACAACAGGTCAAGTCGGATCACTCCGGATCGCATGGTTAACTCAAGCAAGAACATACACCGTGGCCACCGTGCTTTGTCGCCAATCGTTACAGCCGGATGGCTTCCGAGCGCTAGGCCACCAACTACGGTAGCTCACTCGGCGCTGTTCTCGGGGCGACCATGGGGGTTGATGACAGCCCGGAGCCGGTCAGCAGGGCGCGTTGGTACAACGGGCCGAGGCGATCACGAACGGGAATCCCAAGTTGCTGTAAACCTCACACCCTGGGTGTGCCAGCTTTGCCGAGACCACCGACAGGGGTGCTCCGTCCTTATCGGAACCGTTGACCGTAAGCGTCACCCAGCGGAACAGGTGAGCGCCGAGCTTGATGTTGTCGCTTTTGACGATCCACTGGTCGTTCTTAGTGCCGATGAGCATGTACTCCTTGGCAGCTGAACCATTTAGTAAGCAGCCGGTTATCGTCGTTGTGCTCGAGTCTTGCCTCCCCTTTGCGGCAACGCTTCGACTTACTCTTAGATCGGGATGAGAACTGTTGTGCTGAGACTCAGCAGCAATGCTGCAGCTAGTGATCAACTCTATGGTGATGAGAAACGCGCACAATATGTGCTTCATACTATATCTCCAAACGAACTAGAAGCTTCCGACAACATCAGCTCAAAATGAAGACTTTCCGGCGATGATAATCACGGCGAATACAAATACGAGCCATGCGGCCAGGATCGATATCCAGGGTCGTTTGGAGTTGTAGTCGAATGCGTCTCCCTCCAAAGCAGCTGAACCTATCGGTCTAGTCGTTGTTTCGGTAACCGGATTGAACATTAGGCCTCCGTATCACCATCTACACCATGTGCCGTGACACAGTAAATGGAGTTCCCATCTAGATGCCCTGCATATCATCTGCCAAACGCTCATGCGAGGAGGCTCCTGCGCCAACAATTACAGAAACGATCCATCGCCGGTTGCGTGAGCTGGCGTGAGTATCCCCCTTTCTGCCACTGCTGTGACGAGGGGTGCATACCGCAAGTGATGCCGAAGTATTGCTGTGGTTACAACTTTCTTTAACCCCCGGTCATGTCGATGGTCCCGCCACTTAATGCCGCGACCCCGGTCAGTGCCCGCATTTCGGCGGCAGATTGGGGCGGTCGTGTGACTGTGCGCATGCAAGACAAAGGAGTTATGCCCTCGTCGTATTTGGCGAGAAGAATGCCTTACACGTTGCGTGAAGCGGTGAACAGCCTGGCGGTAGACCGAACCTGATCTAAATGCCAGGCCGTTCACCGGAAGATCAAACACAGCTCAAGACGGGCACGCACAGCTTCAACGAAACCAGCATTTCGCCATCGAGGCACGGCTATGAAAGTTTCAACGCCCATATCTATAGATAACGGCTCGACAAAACACGGTCTAACGGCGGGAATATACGTAAGCTTCTTCCTGATCACGATTGGTCTACTTGCTTATCCCGCCGGCGGACAAACCCAGCAGGCAACGGCATCTGTCCACGGCACCGTGTTCGTCGCTGATTCAGGGGGCAAATCCTATGTGCCCGGCGCAAAGGTCGTGTTAAAAGGCTCGACGAGCTTCTATAGCGCAGAGGCGGACGCAGAAGGGAAGTTTGCCTTTGGGAGCCTCGATCCCGGAACCTACACCATAGAAGCGACCCAGGTTGGGCTTCGTGCAGAGCAAACCATAACCATCGAGGGCAATGCGGTCGTGCAAATCGACCTTGAGCTGAAGGTACCCGAAGTTACGACGTCCATTTCCGTTACCAGCAGCTCCCCCCGTGTCGAATCCGCCTCCGACACGACACCTTCCGCAGGCGGCACTATTACGCAAAGGATGGTAAACAACGCTCCGAATGCTGATGAGCAGTTTCAGAGCTTGCTACCGATGATTCCGGGAGTGGTCCGTGGTCCAGACGGACGCATCAACATGAAAGGCACTCGCATAAATCAAAGCGGCGCGGTCATAAACAGCGCGAACGTGACTGACCCAGCGACAGGAGCCCCGGCCATCAGCTTGCCGATCGATGTCGTTTCGTCCGTGCAAGTAATCTCCAACCCCTACGACCCGCAGTACGGAAAGTTGACAGGCTCTCTTTCGAGCGTTGAAACGAAGACCGGCGACTATGAAAAGCCTCACTTCACATTCCAGAACATCCTTCCGCGACCCAAGGTCAGGGATGGAAGCCTCATGGGCATCGGGTCGTTCACTCCTAGGATGACCTTCACTGGACCTATCCTTAAGGACCGGATCGCCATCACTCAGTCGCTGGAATACCGGTTTGTACAGACGCCAGTGAATAGTCTCCCTCCCCTTGAGAGGGATACCAAGCTGGAAGGTCTCAACACATACACCCAGGCGGATGTCAACATCAGCAACAGGCAGACGGCAACAGTGTCCCTAAATGTCTATCCGCAGAAGTTGGACTACATGGGGCTCAATACTTTTACGCCTCAGCCGTCCACCATAGACTTTCGCCAGCGCGGGTATCAACTCTACGGACAGCATAGGCTGCTTACCGGTTCGGAAAGCGCCCTGGTTTCCCAGTTCAGCTACAAAACTTACGACGTCAATACCGACGCGCAGAACAACGAGCCTTATCAGTTGCTGATCAATTCGACGGAGGGCGGCTTCTTCAATCGGCAGCGCCGAAATGCGAATCGCTTTGATTGGCAGGAGAACTATCAGTTTGCCCCCAGGAAGTTTCTCGGTACTCACAAACTCAAGGTGGGTTTGGACTACGCACACTCGGACTTCAATGGAACCCAAATATACGTTCCAGCAGAGCTAGTCGGCACATCGGGAACGGCGATTGAGAGAGTCACCTTCAGCCCCCAAACTTCGTTCAACGCCAACCAGAACGAAACAGCGCTGTATGTCGCCGACCAGTGGTCGCCGACGAGCCGGCTAACATTCACTCTCGGTACGCGGCTCGATAACGACAGTGTTACCAGTTCTACGCACTTGGCGCCCCGCGGCGGATTTGTACTGTCGCTCACCGGCGACGGTAAGACTCTGCTGAAAGGGGGCGCGGGAGTTTTCTACGGCCGGGTACCGCTGTTGCTGCCGGCGTTCGACGATATGCCGGGACGCACGGTATCGATTCTCGGTGCCGCTGGCCAGGTTGAGAGTTCGACGGCATACGTCAATCGGATCGTCGGCGCGCTGCAGAATCCCCGTAGCACGTCGTGGAACCTCGCGCTGCAGAGGCAAGTGACCAGCAACTTGACCTTGGGAGTGGCGTACGAACAGCGGAATACGTCCAAGGATTTCGTCGTATCTCCTATGACGAGCGGCTCGTCCGGCATCCTTGCGCTGTCAAATGCGGGAAGCGACTCCTATCGCGAGTTTCAGGTCACAGGCCGCTACAAGCTGCCACGCTTCACGATCAATGGCTCGTACACCCGCTCACGAGCTTACGGCGACCTGAACGATCCATTCCTCTTCTTTGGCGGTTATTCGCAGCTGGTTATTCAGCCGGATGCTCGCGGCAGGCTGGCGTTCGATGCCCCGAACCGGGTGTTGTTCTGGGGCGACGTGGCGGGCCCATTCAAGCTGACGATTATGCCCGTCGTCGATGTCCATACGGGATTTCCGTATTCTCCGTGGAACCAGTATCACGACTACATCGGCGCCCGTAACGTGGAGCGGTTTCCCACCTTCTTCTCCACAGACCTCCAAGTTACGCGGCCGATTTCGATCCCGCTTGGAGACAGACGGCTGAAAGCACGCGCGGGGATTGCATTCTTCAACCTGTTCAATCACGACAATCCCCGGGACGTACAGAACAACATCGACAGCTCCAACTTCGGCAGATTCTACAACGACGCGTGGAGAGAGTATCGCGGGAAATTCATAATTGAGTTCTGACCATGAAAACAATTCATATGAGTATCGCTATTTTGTTCTTGAGTGCTGCCGTTCCGCTGCTGGCGCAGGGTCCGCTCACGGCCAAGCCAACGGGAGACGAGGTAATGGCCACCATGTTCGAGCGGGATACCCAACGCGAAATGATGGCGGGTGGATACAGCGGAAGCCGTGAATATCAGTTGGAAAACCCGAAACTAAATAAACGTGCCGAAATGCTGATCAGCGTGAGGTGTGATTCAGACGGAACTAAGCACTTCCAAATTGTTTCAGAGGAAGGCTGGAAGTCAGCGCACAAGCACGTGCTGCACAAAATGCTTGAATCGGAGTCAGACAGCTCACGGCCGATGACGCGGCCGAAGACCCGAATAGTCTCCACCAATTACAACTTTCAGATGGTCGGACTTAGCACCTTAGACGGCAGACCCACGTACGTCATTGATGCGCTTCCAAAACGCGAAGACAAATACCTGTTTCGAGGACGGATCTGGGTGGATGCCGAAGATTACGCGCTGGCCCGAGTTGAAGGCGAACCAGCTAAATCTCCATCGTTCTGGATACGCAGCGTGCATTTTGTGCAGCAATACCGTAAGAGTGGAGATTTCTGGTTTCCAGTCCTGACCTCCAGCATCACAGAGGCGCGATTCTTCGGGAACACGAAGGTCGATATTCGCTATTTCGATTACACCCCGTTGTCTGCCACGGTGAACCCGTCGGCAGGTACACAAGTGAAAGAGGCTCACTATGTCACACACTGATGTCGCGGTAATCCTCGCCGCCGGCAATGGCAAACGTCTTTCGGCCCGATCGGGCGAACTCCCGAAACCGCTTGTACAACTGCACGGGAAGCCGCTTCTAGAACACGTCATGCGGAACGCACACAGTGCCGGCGATCAACAGATTCGTGATAGTCGTCGGGTTACCGCGGCCATTTGATTCAAAGGTGGTATGAAACCCATCCCATCGAGAATGTCCACGTCACTTTCGTAGAAAACCCGGATTACCACAAGGACAACGGAATTTCGTTGCTGAAAGCGAAAGATCTGATCCAGGAGCCGTTCCTTCTCATGATGTCAGACCACATCTTTGAAGCTGAAACGGCGCGGGCCCTTCTACGGTGCCCTTTAGGAAATGAGGAGGTTATCCTGGCAGTGGACAAGAACGTCGACCGCGTTTTCGACATCGACGACGCCACCAAGGTTCAATTACAAGGTCAGAACATTGTGGGAATCGGAAAGAACCTGCCTCGTTACGACGCGCTAGACACCGGCATGTTCTTGTGTAGTCCGGCATTATTCCAGGCGCTCAAAAAGTCTATGGTGAACGGCAATTGCTCCTTGTCAGACGGTATGCGGCTCATGGCCGAGAATGGCATGTTCAAGGCGTTCGATATAGGACAAGCACAGTGGCAAGACGTCGACACTCCAGAGGCGCTCGAGTGGGCAGAGGTCGTTTCGGCCGAACAGCCGCAGTTGATCCAGAATGTCGGGGAATGGTCCCATGTCTAGGTTGGCGCAAGGAGCAAAAACTTACTTACGGCTGGCGGGGGTGCTTCTCGGTGTGACTCTGCTTGCGTACCTGGTCGAACGTGCTGGACCCGGCAAACTCGTCGCGAATGCAAGGATGATCGGCTGGGGAATGATGGCAGTCATTGCATTGGCCGGAGTCTCCCACGTTATCAAAACGTGGGCATGGCGCCTGACGATGCCAGGCGAGGCACATAAGGTTTCATTCTCGCGGCTTTTGGGTCTGCGATTAGTGTCGGAAGCTATAACGCAGCTCGGGTTCGTAGGACAGATGTTCGGGGACGGGTTACGGGTAAAGTTACTCGGCTCCGGCGTACCAGTTGCCAATAGCCTCTCGTCCGTGACGCTGGATCGGGGCCTTTTCATCGCAACCGGCGCTCTCGTGACCATCTTCGGGATAATGGCTGCAATCGCCGTCACATCCCTTTCCAGTACGCTCCAACTGTACGGCACCGTTTTCGTGGTTGTCCTGCTAGCGTTGTTGGCCATCACCGCGCTCGCCGTTCACAAGGGCTGGCCACTGTTTTCCAAGTCCGCGCGTGCCGCCGGACGCATGCCCTGGTTTCGCGAATGGTTGAAGAACAAGGAATCCGTTGTTGAGGCAGCAGACCAGCAACTGCTGAACTTCCATCGTGAGGCACCCCGGGCTTTTTGGGCAAGCCTGTTTCTGAATGTGCTTGCTCACATGCTGGCGATCGCCGAAGTGTATTTGATCCTTCGATTGCTGGGGGCACGGGTCAGCCTGGTCGGCGCACTTATTCTTGAAGCCCTCACGAAACTTCTAAATATCGTGGGAGCGGTTAATCCCGGAAATCTGGGCACTTATGAGGGCGGCAACATGGTGTTCGGAAAGCTTCTTGGTTTGACCGCCACTCAGGGCCTGATGCTCGGGCTATGTCGCCGCGCTCGGGCGCTCTTCTGGGCGGTTGTTGGCGGCATTTGCCTGATTTGGTTTTCGAGATCTAGTCAGCAGACAACGCGAGCTGGCAACCAAGGGAGCGAGGCAGTGAGAAAAGATACGATGACAATCGCAGAAAGAAAGAAGGCTACCGGGTCGAACAGAGAAGTGGCAGTCGTTCTGGCAAATCTCAGTGAAGGTCATGATCCGTCCCAATCGGTGCTCGCGCAGATAGGTGCCCTCCCCCTCGTCCTTCGGGCGATACTTGGTGCACGCAGTGCCGGCGCAGATCGGATCATCGTGACGTTGGACCCAGCCAACGGGTGGACGATACGTCGCCGGCTGCTTGAGACAGGGCGTCTCCCCAGTTTTGTGGAGTGGATTGTCATTTCGGACGACGGTGCAACGCTCCCTATGGTGGTGGCCGACGCGGCGGCAAGTGGCGACCGTGTTTCTTTGATCATGGCGGACCGCGCCTACCATCCGTCCCTACATCGGATGATCAGTGAATGGGAGGGCAACGGCGGCGCCTTGGAACTGACGACGGACGAACAGCCGATTGGGCTTGCGGTCATCTCCCACGGACTTGCGCTTAACCTCGCAGCAGACTTGAGCGCGCGTGTCGGTAACGCGGAAGATTTGCACGATTGGATCAGTCGCCAACATGCTGCCGCTTTTGGAGCAACGCAAGTCTTCTGCAAATCCGTGTCAGCGGAACTGTGGCAGCGTGTAAGAACTCCGGAGGACCTCCTGCACGCGGAGCACAAGCTGGATCATTGGCTGGTTAAGCCAACCGACGGCATTTTCGCCAGGATGAACCGTAGAGTTTCGATACCTATCAGCCGGCAACTCATTAAATTTCCGATCACCCCGAATATGGTGTCCTTGTTCACTCTCGGGGTCAGCCTCGCCTCAGGTGTGTACTTCGCATTGGGTGGATATTGGAACACATTGTTTGCGGCGGTGCTGTCGGTTTGGGCGAGCATCCTGGATGGCTGCGATGGCGAGGTAGCCCGGCTAAAGCTGCAGGCTTCAGCCTTCGGTTGCTGGTTGGAAACGATGTGTGACTACTTGTACTATCTGTTTGTCTTCGCCGGCATGGCAATTGGGCTGGCTCGCCGCACGGGGAAATCTGCCTTTTTGGTGTGGGGCGGTGCACTTATTTTAGGTGCGGTAATCACATTTGTTGTTGCCAGCCTTGGGCGGCAGAGGCTTTCGGGAAAGCATCCTGAACAATATCTGGCCGTATGGCAAAAGAAGGCAGAAAGCCGGGCGGCCAACCCAGTCATCTATCTTGGGCGTCAGCTTGAGTTCATCATCCGTCGTTGCTTCATGCCGTACGCTCTGCTGGCGTTTGCACTTGTGAATTTAATTGAGGTGCCCGTATGTGTCGGTGCGATCGGAGCCAACATCGCGTGGATGGTCTCCCTTTATACACATCGCGTCTTTTCGCCGGCATACAAGAATGAACAATCGGCTCTGCGCGAGGCAGTGCAAATGCAATGAGCGCAGGAATATTCTGCGAAGCCTCCTCTATCCGTCTTTCACGTGACTGCCATGGAGCAAGTTGAGACAGGTTCATTCGCGTCGCCGAAGCAATCGTCGATGCCACCGGATGCTGTGCATCTCGTCACATGGAACATCAACCGCGGCCTGCAATTGGATGGCATTATTGATTTTCTGACAGGCATCAGGGCCGATGTCATTGTGCTACAGGAGACAGACGTCAATGCTCGCCGCACCCAACGACGGAATGTCGCACGTGAGATTGCGCAAGCCCTGCGAATGAATTATGTATTCGGATGCGAGTTTGAGGAATTGACGCAAGGCGAGCGCACTTCACCGGCTCTTCATGGTCAAGCCACCCTCTCCCGACTGCCCCTGTCAGGCTCGCGCATCCTCAGGTTTCGTGATCAATCCAGGTTCTGGCACCCGCGTTGGTACATTCCCGCATGGGATCCATTTCAACGACGGCTTGGCGGCAGAATGGCCCTCGTCACCAATGTCGAACTACTGGAGATAAACTTTGTGGTTTACAACGTGCACCTCGAGAGCCGGGGCGACGATGATCTGCGCTGCCGCCAGCTTTCAGAGATATTCACGGACGCGCGCCGCTTGAATCCAAGCGTACCGGTGGTAATAGCAGGCGACTTTAATGTCGACTTGTCTCAGCAACCGGCGGCAACCCTCGTCCGAGACACGCTATTTACGAACCATTTCGATGCTCTCGGGCGTCCAACAACTGCTCCCTTCCGAGTGCGGAGCGCCCGAACGATCGACTGGGTCCTCAGTAAAGGAGCTTTAACGGCTAGCGAGGCTAGACTGCATGACTCGGTTCGCACCTCCGACCACTATCCCCTCTCGGTGGTTTTTTCGATTAGATGATTGTCGGGATAGTGGAAACCGTTTGTGAATGCGGCGAATTGTTAACAGCACAATCCCTGCATTTTCGCGCGATGAAGAAAGCACCGACATGAGAATTCTTTATCTGAAGAACGATTGCAGCACCGATCGGAGCACTCAGTTCTTGAAAATGAGCGAGTACGAGATAGTTGAAGCGGCGTCCTATGACGACGCGCTATCGCTCCTCAAAACCTACTGCTTCGACGTCCTGTTGATTGCCCATGGAGCAAGTCCCTAGACAATTCAGTTTATTGTTGACGCTCGTGCTCTACACCCCGAGTTGCCAGTGTTCGTGATAAGCGCCTGGGGACCCGATCTGAGGAAGGCACTGGAATCGATGGAAGCAGTGAGCGAGTTTGCTACTCCTTGGTAAAGGTGAAAGGGCGGGGCGGGGGAGCGAGACCAACACCTACCTGCGTTCGCTGGTATGCACGCTGGAGCTCGCGGCTCAACGTTGACCGCGAGATATGGAGAGGTGCGGAGATACGAGCCGCAGATCTAACCCGCAGAGGACGCTAGTTCGGAGACCAGCAGTTCAGTCCACAGTCATTCTGCTTCAAGAGTCGCGCACGGTGGAAAGCTCTGGCCCGTGAGCGTGCGACCTGCGAATGCTGCGCCGCACGCCCATGGGCCGACCGGGCCCCACCCGTTCAGGTGACGGATCGCCTGATTGCTGATTCGCTAACACGTCGCAGTGACGCCTAATTGTTCTGTTTGACACCCTGAGAATCGGTGATCGTTTGCGAACCGTCCGGTAGGTTCCCGTTCGCGGCTGCACCGAGCGGAGGAAGTGAGGACTCCACCTTCGCCGCCATAAGTACGTCAATGCGATGGTCTAATTGAAAGAAGGTCGCGACGGTAATTGGCGGCAGCACCTTGTTAAACCGCTTGAAATATTTTATTTTCAAAGCACTTTCTCGAGCCTCATAGGCAAGCATTCGCTGCGTCATCGACTTCGCATCCGCATCGCTCAACGTCGAGTACTTCTGGGTGTATTCCTTTACGATGGCCGCCTTCCCGTCATCTACAACTGACCGGTCGTATTCATATCTGCGGTAAATAGGCCAGAACGCCGCAGCGTCCTTGTCCTTCAGCTGCATCGCACTGTTGATAATTGCATTCCTCTCTGACGTCATCTCCGCCCGGGCCATTTCTATGACCGAGCTGACACTGCTCATTTGCACCTGCGCGCCACACAAGGAAGAGGTCGCAAGGAGCGCGAACACGACCAAAAGCAATATCGGTTTGGGAACCATGGTTCGCAGCGATGATTCACTTGTGTTGCACAGCATCAATGCGCGATCAATTTCCTTCATTCTTAATAGCCTCCTGCAAGAACTCAAGCGTATGAAGTGCACGTGGGCTGCCGAACAAGTGCGCCCTAGACCTCGTTTATTCTCAGAGCGTCAGCGACGCCGCTTAGCCAATGCGGGGATGAATGCTGCCCGTCTGCAGGCGTGTAGGCGCGGCAGGGGCAGCGCTACAATGACCGTCTTAGGCTGCATGTCGCTGATACGCGCCACCCCTCAACCGGCGTCGCTGGTGTTCGACTCCTGGTTGCGGATAACGGAACGGGCATCGAACAGCCATTGATCCTTGTCCCTGCTGCATTGTGCCCGCTAGGACTACATGAAAGAAGCAAACGATCGCGGTCTTATGTCTCCCATACGATACGATTTGTTTCTAGTGGAACTTGTACATCGGAGTGGAAGGGAACAATGCGTACCGTGTAGTCTGATGCCCCCCGGTCGGCCGAGACCATCCCCTTGAACTCGTAGGTGCCGCTGGAGCCTGCGGTCGCCTGTTGCATTGACATGCGCCCGAGGAGAGGGGCCGCGCAAGCATTATCCGCAAATATCTCAACGAGAACGTCGTTTGGAGTTAGCGTTCCCAGCCGGACAACAGCCGTGATTTCCCAACGTGCATCAGGGGTCGCGCTGCCTTGCAGGACGGAGCGGCGCGAGACAATTGCGACTGAGGGCCACCCGTCGTCAATTTTTCTTTGCCACTCGACAACTTGTTTCGCTAAAGCTGCGCCGCCAGCGGCACGACGCTTGTAGCCCAGAGCGGCTGGAGTGTAGTAGCGCTCCAGGTACTCGCCGACCGTGCGGTAAGCCGAGAACATGGGCGTGAGCGTGGTCATGCTAGCTCGCATACGACTCACCCATCCTGTCGGAACTCCAGACGCATCGCGATCATAAAATGCCGGCTTAGCCTCGTGTTCGAGAAATCGATAGAGTTGGTCGGCATCTCTCGCATCTTCATTCAAACCGGTGCCGGTTCCATCAATCGCCCAGCCCACTTCCGGCCTATATGCTTCCGCCCACCAACCATCTCGCTCCGAGAGGTTGAGGCCTCCATTGACGAGTATTTTCATTCCGCTTGTGCCGCTTGCTTCCCAGGGGCGGCGCGGCACGTTAATCCACAGATCGGTTCCTCGTACAAGCATTTGTGTCAATTTCATGTCGTAGTCAGCCAGGAAAACAACGTGCTTGCCGAGTTCATACTTCTTGATGTAGTCGTGCCACTGTTTGATAGCGGCTTTGCCATAGTCATCTGCAGGGTGTGCCTTCCCGGCCAGGACAAGCTGTGCCGGACGAGCGGGATCGGTGAGGATACGGGCAAAGCGCTCGGCGTCGTGCAGTAGCAGGGGCGGGCGCTTGTATTCGGCAAAACGTCGAGCAAACCCAAGCGTAAGGGTATCGGGACTGAGGACGCTGTTTAGACTATCGTCTGGCAAAGCTATGCCGACAGCGGCCCGTTGCGCTGCCAGCTTGCTGCGCACTGCCCCTATCATTTTGGTTCTCTGTTTGCAGCGGAGATCCCAAAGCTCGCCATCAGCAACGCCACTAAGGGCGTCTTCACGAATATGCCCCGATATAGAAACAGGGGTGATGTTCGCGGTGTCAAGTTGCAGGCCATGGTTCCACAGCGCGACTGCTTCCGACGAAGCCCAGGTGGGAACGTGTATGCCGTTCGTGACATGTCCGACCGGGACTTCACTCTCCGGCCATCGCGGAAACAATTGTTGAAACAGTTTGCGGCTGACCTGGCCATGGACGCGACTTACGCCATTCACGGCGGCACTTCCTCTGAGCGCCAAATAGGCCATGTTGAACGGTTCAGTCTCATCCGCCGGATCTTTTCTGCCCAGGCACATCAACTCCTGAAACGAAATTCGGAGCGATTCTTCTGCATAGTGTTTCAGGTGAGATTCCATGAGTGCCGGGTCAAATCGGTCGAAGCCGGCTTCTACCGGCGTGTGCGTGGTGAATACGTTTCCCGCTCTCGTGGCAGTCAGGGCCGTGCGAAAGTCTACAGAATTGTCTTCCATGAAGCAGCGTGCGCGTTCCAGTACCGCGAATGCAGCATGGCCTTCGTTCAGATGGCAAACCGCCGGCTCAATCCCAAGCTCACGCAGGAGCCGCCAACCACCAATACCCAGAAGTATCTCCTGCCGAATCCGCAACTGGCGCCCGCCACCGTAGAGTTCGCTAGCAACGAGGCGCACAACAGGTTCGTTCGCGGGATCATTTGTGTCGAGCAGGTACAACGTAGTTGAGCCGATTTTCGCCTGCCAGGCACGTAGCCAGATTGTGAAGTCCGGACGGGTGATCTTAATACGCACCCATTCGCCGTCTTTGTTACGAACCGGTGTAATTGGGAGCTCGCCGGGGTTGTTAAACGGATAGAAGGCGTGCTGCTCTCCGCTGCCGTCGATCTCCTGTCGGAAATAACCTCGCTGAAAAAGCAAGCCTATCCCGGTGACAGGGACGCCGAGATCGTCGGCGGCCTTAAGCTGATCACCGGCAACATTGCCAAGTCCACCCGAATAGATCGGTAAGGCCTCGGTCAACATGTACTCCATACTAAAATAGCCGATTGACGGTATTGCAGAGGCAGCGTCACCGAGCCTAGGGTGTATCAACTTCTCGGTTCGCTTCTGGTGAAGCACATCATGAAGACATTTCTTGAATTCTTTTGTACCCGCGACCTGAAGTAGTCGCTCAGGGGAGATAGTCTGCAGCAAGAGCAGGGGATTGCGGGTTCTTTCCCAAAGCTCAGGATCAAGCTGCTTCCACAAGAGGTGGACAGAATGATTCCACGACCAGGCCAAGTCGAGGGCCAATTGGTTCAGAACTGCCGGGATTGTGCTTTTTCGCGCAAGCTTTGCAGGCGCGGGTTTCGTCATCATAATTCTCGCCTTTACTGAATAAAGTATTCACTTTCGGGATTGGCTGTGACCTGGCCTGTGCTGGCCCGGCGCTGCATCGTCTTAAAGTCGTAGTCGAACTCGGCCCCGCAACTGAGACAGACGATGTACGTCCGTTTTTTTGGCTTGTGTACTGTGCGGGGCCACGATATTGCATGGTGATGACAGCCAAAGATGACATCAGCTAGAGTCCACATAACTCGCCTCCCGAGATGGCCGCAGCCAACAGATGGTGACATGCCCTGAGGGCTGCCGGTAATCACACCTGCGATCATTCAGGAGCACGTGTTCTGCCAAAGGGACAAGCGATACTGTGAAGCTATTCGATGTAATTGGACAGTAGTTCTAGCGGCTGCTGGGTTATACCGCTACACGTTTTATGCGGCTGCAACGCATGCTTCGCGAGCGCTCGCCCTCTCATGACTGCCCCGGGGAGGGCACAGTCCGAATCTCGGCACCGAGAGTTGGTGACAACCCCGAAAATTTCAAGGCTTTGACTGCCTTTAATCTATGGTCTCGGGCGTGCATTGCCATTCAAGGTGTGAAGCTAGGGTCAGGCACCCTCCAATGAGGAGAGTCGCCACCGATCCTTGGATCGAGGAGACAGCAGATGAGATCGGAATTAGTCTTCGCTGCACGACAGTCAATCGCAAATCGATACACGCTATGTCGGGCAGCGGCAAAAGCGACGAGAATGTTTCACGTGGCCAATACTCGCATTCAGGACACAACAAACGACGTATTGAAGCGCTTCGCCTCACAATACCGTTTGGCTTTACCCCTGCACAATGATCAGAACATGGACCGACGCGGTCCGAGTGGTTCCTCAAGCCGCCCGAAAAAGGACCTTGTGGCGTGATGATAGAGCCACCACAACAGGAGGATCAGTTATGGCAAGATGTCAATCAAAGACAACATTCTGGACGATCTTAGTTGCAGCAAATCTACTGACATTGGCGTACCCGCTGAACATGCTGATCGGCTCAGACAGCCAGGATGGAACCATTGTCGGAGTGGTAGTCTTGTTGATCGTCGGTCTCGTTTTGGGCGTTGCGGATATGATCAGCGTCGCCTTGGCTTATTCAATGAGCTATTAATTACAATTTAGTCCGCCGTGAGCTCGATCGCTGCGGAAGTTTCTTATTCCCACCGCCAAACTGTGCAGCGCTCAGCACGCGCTCTCCCATTCTTTTGTCATCTCTATCTCTCGATATGAGGGCTCCTGGGTCTAATTAATCGCCCTCATTCGGTCAATGGGCGAGGCAAGGTCAATGAATCGGGGCACTTCAGTCAGTAAATGTCTGTGTTTCAGCAATATAGGTTTGGCATCCTGCTTGCGTTTTGCTTTTGTACCACTCGATAGAGTGGCGACACGAGGTGACAGGATGTTTCGGGCAGAACTTAACCAGCTTGCGGACGGGTCGATTCTGAAGATGGAAGGCAGACTAGTAGGTGAGTGGGCCAACGAGGCGAAATCACTGCTGTCACACGGACCAATTCCAAAGGGATTGAGCGTTGACCTTACTGACGTCAGTTATGTCGACGAGATCGGCGAACGAGCGCTGACGTGGCTGAGCAGCGTAGGCGCGAAATTCGTCGCAAAAAGTGTATATGCAGCGGCCCTCTGCAAGCGACTTAAGTTGCCGGTGCACAACAAAAGTGCCCAGATGCAATCGGTGTTTCGAGCCGTGCTGGCGACCGAAGAAGCATCGGATTTCCCGGACGGATCGTCCTGATGCCTCGCTCCAACGGGTTGGCCGTGATTCGTCGATGCATCTTCCGTGCCCCACCTCGAGTAGTCTCCACAGCCTCATAACTTTCAATTCTTCTGTTAATCCTCTGCGCATCGTTTGGCGTGCAGCACCAAAACACCTCTGCGGGCAGGCGCCGCCCAGAGCCGTACGGTACCGTGTTGTCGTCGGTCCTTCCTGCCGTCCTTGCTCTTAGTGCCCACATAAGGTCAGTGTCCGCCCGACAGATAAGCGAACGATGGGCAGGAGCCAGTGATGTCATGCCCAACCTACTGAGTTGCGGAGAGTTGTCTGCTCTGTCCGTGTGGCACGCGGCATGCATTTCAACCAGCGACAGTAACGGCTGAAGTGTTTTGGCAGCACCCAGTCAAACACCTGGAAAATTGCCAAGCCTTGCAGTTTCGGAACACGTTGACACCCACGAGTAACAGATGCTCATAAGCACCGCAACCGGGTACGAGGTGCTTACAAGTAGGAAGGTACTAATGATGTTTCTCAAAATGATTAAGCACGGCAATCACCGCATGGATCGGCCGGCTTCAGATTCAAACGCGCCGAGACACGGTCAGGTGGCAAGTTGGCTATTCGGCAAAGCAGCGTTCGGCGCGATCTCTTGTATAGCAGTTAGCGCGATCCTGGCTTTGGGAATGGTCGGCTGCACAAAGGGTAACGCTGCCATCCCGCAGATTGTGACCGAGGTGCAAGTGGCCCAACCTATCCAACGCGACGTACCCGTCCACAACGAATGGGTAGCCAGCCTGGACGGCTACGTCAATGCCGAGATCCATCCGCAAGTCTCGGGATACATCATCAGCCAGAACTACAAAGAGGGATCGGTGGTTCGCAAGGGACAAGTCCTTTTCGACATCGACCCGCGACCCTTCCAGGCGGCTCTGGACGGAGCCAAGGGCCAACTTGCCCAGGCTGAGGCGGCACTGGGGAAGAGCGCGCTCGATGTAGAGCGCGATACACCTCTGGCAGAGAAGAAAGCAATTCCGAAGGCGCAACTCGATACGGAGATACAGGCGAAACTTGCCGCGCAGGCCGCGGTGGAGTCTGCGAAGGCGGCCGTGGAACGCGCAGAACTCGATCTCGGATGGACCAAGGTGACATCGCTAGTCGATGGCATAGCCGGTATCGCCGAGGTGCAGATGGGAAATCTTGTCGGACCCAATTCCCATCTGACGTCAGTTTCGCAGGTGGATCCCATCAAGGTGTACTTCCCAGTAAGCGAACAGCAATATCTGCAGGCAAAGCACATTAGCTCCGGCGGAAAGACGATGGATCTATTCGACCGCGCACCAGAGCTGATCCTGGCCGACGGTACGGTCTATCCGCACAAGGGCAAGATCCTGCTGACCGACCGCCAGGTGGACCCGAACACCGGAACCATTCGCCTCGTCGCGGCATTCCCCAACCCGGGCAATGTCCTTCGCCCGGGTCAGTATGGACGGGTCCGAATTGAAACCGGCCTGAAGAAAAACGCTTTGATGGTTCCGCAAAGCGCCGTGAAAGAGATTCAGGGCGGCTATGAGATCGCGCTATTGGGTCCCGAAAACAAGGCCATTATTCGCCCCGTAAAAGCAGGCGAGAAGGTAGGGAGCATGTGGGTTATCGACTCAGGCTTGAACCCTGGCGACCCCGTGATCGTGGAAGGCATAAGCAAGGTAAAGGATGGAACGCCCGTAGTTCCTAAGACCGTCACCATTCAGGGGGAGGCAGAGTAGTCATGTCTGAATTCTTCATACGGCGTCCCATCGTCGCCATCGTTATCTCAGTGCTCATGGTGATCATCGGTGCGATCACCATCGTCACCCTGCCGGTGGCACAGTTCCCGGACATTGCTCCGCCGGAGATTCGCCTGCAGGCAATCTATCCCGGTGCCGATGCCGAAACCATGGAGAAGGCAGTAGCTACGCCTATTGAGCAGCAGATCAATGGCGTGGACAACATGGACTATATGTACTCGCTGAATTCGACTAACAATTCGAGTACGACGCTGATGGTCGATTTCGATCTCAAGACCGATCCTAATATGGATCTCATCCTGGCCCAGTCACGCCAGCAACTGGCGAATGGCCAGCTTCCGCAAGAGGTGAACGCGCTCGGCATCGACGTGAAGAAGTCTCTCACCTCGCCGATGATGCTGGTCGCGTTGTACTCGCCCAAGGGCACGCATGACGCTACGTTTCTGTCTAACTACGGATACATCAATCTTAAGGACCCCATTGCGCGCTCCTACGGCGTAGGACAGGTGCAAATCTATGGCATTGGCGAGTACGCGATGCGGATATGGGTTAAGCCCGATCAGCTAGCCAAGTTGGGCATCACCGTAAACGAAGTCGCGAATGCCGTCAGAACTCAAAACACGGTTAATCCGGCTGGTCAGGTGGGAGGAGAACCTGCCTCCGGGGGTCAGAGGTTTACCTACGCCGTGCGTGCTCAAGGACGGCTCAGGACGCCGGAAGAATTTGGCAACATCATTGTCCGTGAGAGTCCTGATGGCGGTGTTGTACGGGTGAAGGATGTAGCCCGGGTCGAACTAGGCTCGCAGGACTATAGCTGGATCACCCGACTGAACGGCCAGCCATCCGCAATTCTCGGCATTTATCAGCTGCCCGGCTCTAACGCGGTGGAGGCAGCCAAAGGCGTGCGGAAGCTGATGGCCAAGATGAAAGAGCGCTTCCCGGCCGACGTCGATTATGCCGTCACTCTGGACACGACAGACGCCGTCAGGGCTGGCATGCACGAGATTGTGCAAACCCTGTTGGAAGCTTTTGTCCTCGTCATAATCGTCGTATACATCTTCCTGCAAGACTGGCGGGCCACAATCATCCCGATGTTCGCGGTGCCGGTCTCGTTAATTGCCACTTTCGCTCTGTTTCCGGCGTTCGGTTTTTCCGTCAATACTCTTTCATTGTTTGGCCTGGTGCTGGCAATCGGATTGGTCGTCGATGACGCAATCGTCGTTGTCGAAGGCATACAGCACCACATTGAGGAGGGTCTAACCCCGAAGGAAGCAGCACGGAAGGCGATGAAGGAGCTGAGCGGTCCGGTTATTGGCATCGCGCTGGTCCTATCCGCAGTGTTTGTGCCCACGGTATTCATCCCGGGAATCACTGGACGGCTCTATCAGCAGTTTGCATTGACCATCGCAATCTCCGTCGTCATTTCAGCTTTCAACGCACTCACTTTGAGCCCGGCGCTCGGTGCGTTGTTTCTCCGCCCCAGGAAAGAAACGCACGGCCCACTTGCGAAGTTCTTCGGCTGGTTCAATCGGAAGTTTAATAGCGGCACAAACCTGTATGTGCGAGCGTGCCAGAGCTTGATTCGCAAGGGTGCTTTCGCCTTGCTGATCATTGCCGGATTTGCCGTCATAGGCGTCCTGTGCGGAAAGGGCTTGCCCTCTAGCTTCCTGCCGGACGAGGACCAGGGTTACATGTACATCCAGATGCAGCTGCCGGAAGCGTCTTCGCTCGAAGCCACGTCAGAGGCGGCGCGCGAAGTGGAAGCAGTCCTGAAGAATACGCCGGGAGTTCAGTACACCAGCACAGTGATGGGCTTCAGTCTGCTCAGCCTGACCCGCACGAGTTACAACGCTTTTTACTGGGTGTCACTTAAGCCGTGGGACGACCGCAAGAGCATAGATGAGCAGTTCCAGGTCATCAAAGCGAAGTTGAACCTCAAGCTTCTCACGCTGCCGCAGGGCACCACCTTCGCTTTCTCCCCACCAGCCATTGCCGGCATCGGCACCTCGGGTGGTTTCCAGTTTGTGCTTGAGGATCGGGCCGGCAAAGATCCCGAGTTCCTGGTGAACAACTTAAACAAATTCCTTGAAGCCGCTAAGAAGCGACCCGAAATAGGCATGGTAACGACTACCTATATTCCCAGCACGCCGCAGAAATTCGTGAACGTAGACAAGGAGAAGGTGCTGAAGCAGGGCGTGCAGCTCAACGATGTCTATGACACGCTTCAGGCCTACATGGGTGGCCTGTTCGTGAACTACTTCAACGATTTCGGCCGTGCATGGCAGGTGCGGGTAGAGGCTGAAGCGCCCTACCGCGCCAACCTGGACAACGCAGGACAATTCTATGTCCGCAACAGTAAGGGCGACATGGTGCCCTTGTCAGCCCTGACCAAGTTTGAGTCGCGCTACGGGCCGGAATTCAAGATGCGCTTCAACCTGTACTCAGCGGCGCAGATCATCGGCAGCGCCGCCCCGGGCTACAGTTCGGACCAGGCTACGGCCGCGCTGGAAGATGTATTCCATCAGACGATGCCGCCGGAGATGGGCTTCGACTACATGGGCATGTCCCGGCAGGAACAGAAGGCGCGCGAAGGGATTCCATCCTCGGTCATCTTCGCGGTCTCGCTGCTGTTCGTTTTCCTGATTCTAGCTGCCCTTTATGAAAGCTGGTCGTTGCCCTTCAGCGTACTGCTGAGCACGCCGATCGCGGTGGCCGGCGCCTTCGGGCTGCTGTGGTTACGGCGCACGGTTCTGAGCATGATCTTCCCGGCTTTTATGGTGCAGATCGATAACGATGTCTACTCGCAGATCGGACTCGTAATGCTCATCGGTCTGGCCGCAAAGAACGCAATCTTGATTGTGGAGTTTGCCAAAGAGCAGCACGAGGTCTACGGCAAGTCATTTGTGGACGCCGCACTGGAAGGCGCCCGACTGAGATTGCGACCGATTCTGATGACATCGTTCGCGTTTGTTCTCGGCTGCGTGCCATTGTTCATCGCGACCGGCGCTGGTTCCGTCGGCCGGCAGATCATGGGCACGGCCGTTATCGGCGGAATGTTGGCAGCGACTGGAATCGCCATTTTCATCATCCCGGCGCTGTACGTAATGGTGGAGCGCGTCGCCAACCTCGGCAAGCACGAGTTGAAGGAAGCTCCCGCAATACCGCAGCACGCCGTCGTGGAGGGAGACTAATGAAGTCCCTTAGCGCAGTTGTACTTCTTCTTTCGTTAACTGTCGGTTGCACGGTCGGCCCGAACTATGGTCGGCCCACGGTCGATGTGCCTGGCAACTATCGCGGCGTTGCGCCGTCAGTGCAGGCGTCTCCGGATATGAGCAAGTCCACGGCAGACCAGCAGCCTTCTTCCCAACCCGCCGCCCAGTCGATTGCAGATGAGAAGTGGTGGGAAGTTTTCCAGGACAAGCAGTTGCAGGACCTGATTCGCACCGCTCTGAAGAACAACTACGACGTCCAGATCGCGGCAGCGCGCATCCTGAAAGCCCAGGCACAACTGGGAATTACGCGAGCCGATCAACTGCCCACAGTCGGCGTCGGTGCGGCGGCCATCAACTATGATGTGCCGAGAAACAAGTTCACCGGGCCCAACACTGCCTCCGACGTAAGCTCGGTCACCGCCAATTTCGATTGGCAACTTGACTTCTGGGGCAAGTACCGGCGGGCTACGGAAGCGGCTCGTGCCAACCTCCTGGCTGCGCGCTGGGCACGAGAGTACGTCACCTCCACACTCGTCAGCGACGTGGCAGCCTCGTACTTTCAACTCCGGGCGCTCGACTTACAACTGGAGATCGCACGCCGGACACTGGCGGCCCGTAAAGAGTCGCTGAACCTCACCCAGACTCTGTCGGACGGTGGCGCCGGAACCATGCTCGATGTACGTCAGGCAGAGCAACTGGTGGCGACCGCCGCAGAGACGATACCCGATCTGGAGCGTCGGATCGAGCAGCAGGAAAATTACATCAGCACACTGTTGGGCAACAACCCCGGCCCGATTGCGCGCGGCCTTTCCCTGACCGAGCAGCCGCACGCGCCCGAGGTGCCAGCGGGGCTTCCTTCCGGACTGCTTGAAAGGCGACCTGACATTCGTGAGGCGGAGGAGCAGCTCGTAGCCGCCAACGCTTATGTCGGCGTCGCCAAAGCTGCGTATTACCCGAATATTTCCTTAACGGCGAACGCCGGATTTGCCAGCTCCGCACTGACGAGCCTGTTCACCGGACCCGCAGGACTCTGGGCCTTCGGAGGCACGCTGGCACAACCCATCTTTTCGGGAGGCAGGATCAAGTCCGGTGTCAGGTACAGCGAAGCCCAGAAACAGGAAACTCTACTGATGTATCGGCAGACGATCCAGCAAGCATTTCGCGGTGTTTCGGACTCCCTGGTCGCATACCGAAAAGACCGCGAGTTCCGGGAATATCAACAGCAGTTGACGGATGCCGCCCAGGACGCAGCGCGGCTCTCCGAGGACCGCTACGCAGGTGGGCGTGCAAGTTATCTGGAAGTTCTGACGAACAACACCAACTACTTCAATGCCGAGCTGGGATTGGCCCAGGCACGAGCAAATGAACTGGTCGCACTGGTCGACATTTACAAGAATCTCGGAGGCGGGTGGCAGAACTAGCCTGAGAACACAAGGGCACTTCCACTCGGGGAGGAGATTGCATGTTACGTATTCAACATCGGTTTCTAGTTGCTGTCATGTGCACAGGTTTTTTGTTCGCTCCCGCGACATCCCGCGCGGCTGAGCTGAAGGACAAAACTCTGGAGGCTTGGAATGCATACGTGCAGACTATTGACGCCCAAACGCAAGGCCGCATCCAAGGTTCCTTCTTGTGGGTAGACGAAGATCCGGATCGAGTCACGCGCGTACGCGCGGGCAAGATTCTGGTGTCCCCAGTCGGGGAAAAAAATCCGAAGCCTGTACCTTCTGGCTTAATCCACGATTGGATCGGCGCCGCCTTCATCCCCAATGCCCGGCTGAACGACGTTCTCTCTGCGGTTCGCGATTACGACCGCTACAAGGAGTTTTACAAACCCACAGTTGTCGATGCCCGGTCGCTCGGGAGTGTCGGGGGCTGCGACAAATACTCGATGCGAGTGGTCAACAAGGAGACTGTAGCCGAGACGGCACTCGACAGCGAGTACCAGGCATGTTATCTGCGACTCGACGAACTTCGCTGGTATAGCACCGCGCATACGACGCGCGTGCAGGAGATTCGGCATTACGGCCGGCCTGACGAGCAGGAACTTCCACCGGACCAGGGCAGCGGCTACATCTGGCGCCTATACAGCACTGCCAGGTTCGAGGAGAGAGACGGTGGTGTCTACATTGAACTGGAGGCGGTTGCTCTCAGCCGGGACATCCCGGTCGGGGTTCGCTGGCTAGTCGATCCGATCGTGCGCCGGGTCTCAAGGAACACGCTGCTCATCTCTCTCCAACAGATGCAAGAGGCTGTGCGCTCCACCGAAGAAAGCACAAACCGAACCGTTAAACCAGTCCAACGTGGGTCTAGCAAAACTGAAGGAGCGCTCGCCATGGCTATGCAGTCAGTGAACCATTTTGCCTCACGGCCGAAACCTTGAGCACGACACCTGCCGCTGCAGCGAAGGCTTTGATTGTCAAGCGGACGAAGGATGCATCGGCGATGAGGGTGCGCCCGCGGGATCAAAGGAGTGAGGGATGTCGCCGTTGCATTACGGAATCGATAAAACAATGAACTTGTTTCAACAACTCGCCGTAGCTGCTCTCCTCGTGGCGCTTACCCTGTGCTTCCAGTGTGCCGGGGTCGCCATGAGCGTGGAGTGGCTAAAAACGGTTGCGATCACAGGCGTGCGAAGGCGTCCGATGACTCACTCTGCCGTGTTGGTGATGCAAACCATCCTGGCGATCATTGTCCTGCAGGGCGCGATTATTCTTCTCTGGGCCGATGGCTATCGTCGACTGTGCGTATGGTCATGGGAGTCAGCCTTCTATTTTTCAGCAACCAGTTATTCCACGGTCGGATATGGCGATGTGGTGCTCCCATCGCGATGGCGGCTGTTAGGCCCGCTGGAGAGCATGATGGGAGTGCTGATGTGCGGGATCTCGGTGAGCCTGCTGTTTGCGCTCATCAATCGGCTGCTCGACGCCGAAATACGGGTTCAGCGAGTGAAGCCATGATGAACCTGCGCCGGAGCTTCTGGTCCTGGTCGTCAGCTGCGCTGACTGTACACGAGGCAAGACATGCATGAGGTGGTCCGCTTCGTGACGAAGCACGGCTACTCCGTTCTGTTCGGTGCGGTGTTTGCGCATCAGCTAGGCGTGCCGGTGCCAGGACCTCTGTTTCTGGTCGCGGCCGGAGCGCTCGCGGCTGCCGGCCGGCTGGGTTACGTAGCTGCTATGGCGCTGGCCGTGGTCGCCTGTGTCCTGGGTGATTGGCCCTGGTACGAAGCAGGCCGCCGATGGGGCGACCGCGTTTTGCATTTCATTCACGGTCTCGCGCGTGATCCCGCCGCCCATGATCGCCGAGCGAAAAAGATGTTCAATACGTACGGATCGCCGATCATCCTCGTCGCCAAGTTCGTCCCCGGACTGGATGCGGTAACGCCTCCTCTAGCCGGAACCTCGGGCACGAGTCGGTTGCATTTTCTTGCCTATGACGTCGTAGGCGCGGGTCTGTATTCATCTGCCTATGCTGGGCTCGGCTACCTGTTCAGCGATGACTTGGACCGGGCGGCCGCCTATGTCGGAAGGGCGGGGCGGGCCTTGGCGGCGCTTCTCTGTATAGCCTGTCTAGCCTATGGCCTCCGCAAACTGATCCGGTGGTATCGCCATACACACCTGTTTCGGGGTGTGCGCATTGAAGACGATCCGGTCTAGTCCGAGTTCGCTCGCAACTTCCCGCGAGCGGGATACACGATATCCGGTCCAGCCGTGTGTTGCCATCGGTCGTTATTCAACAACTGACATGAGGACAATACAGTGCTAAGTTATCTGCGTGTTTCCGGTTCAGGAGAGGGTTCGGACGCAACGTCGAGCTCTCCCTCATCTGACCCCAGTCACAATCCGTCCGCTCGGTTGAGAAGTTACAGTCTGAGCACCCGTATTATGGCGAGTACAGAAGATCGATATCGAACTTTGCTGGACATGTCCAGTACCCTGGCGGACCAACCTACCGTCAAGGCAATGGTGCATACATTGCGGGATCTCCTGTCCAGCACTTGCAGCGTGCACGGAGCGCACCTCTACATCCTGAACGGCGAAGGCAATAAGTTCTACCTGTTCGAGTTCGATCAAGCACCGGATGCGCCCCTTATCAAGACGGGCATCACAATTGCGCGCAGTGGCGCTCCAGCAACAGTCCTCGACGAGCAGAGACCGGTCTTCATCCCCGATTTATCAGAGGAACTGTTGAGATTTCCTGAACTGGCGCCCTTTGCACCTGAGAGTGTCGGAAGAAGCACATATTTATTTCCCGTATCTACGTCACAGCAACGCTATGGATTTTTCGCAGTGACGAAGGAGCGCGGCCAGGAGTTTCTATCGGAAGATGTGGAGTTGCTCAGTTCGCTGGCCTCGCACCTCGCGGTCGCACTGGAGTGCGCGGTTGCCCGGGACAACGCTGAGCGTTACCAGATTCAGATGGCGAAAGAACGAGATCGCCTGAAGCTGTTGCTCGAGATCAACAACCACATTGTTTCAAAGCTGGACATAAACGACCTGTTCCGGTCGGCATCAACATCCATCCGGACTTATTTTCACAACGACTTCACTGGCTTTTGGCTCATTGAAAAACAATCAAAGCAGCTCGAATGCGTCGTGTTAGATTTCCCGAGCGGCAAGGGATTCGTTGCACCTGGAGAGAGGTCTGAACTCAAGAGTGCCGATTACGCCAACTTGTCTGCCCGCACGCCTCAACTATGGTCTGTCGAGGACATCGAAAAACTGCCAGCACCGCTCGTCGAAAACTTTAAGGCCGAATCGATCATTTCAATTGCGCTCGCTCCCTTAGTGACAGCGAACGGGCCTTTGGGGGTGATTACGCTGGGGAGTCGCCGTCCGAACAGCTATAGCCAGGAGGATTTGGACCTTCTATCCCAGCTCAGCACGCAAATCGCGCTCACCGTCGAAAACGCAGTTGCGTACGGGGGTGTCACTACCGCTCGGGACCGCTACAAGGAAGAGCGGCTCTATCTTGAGTCGGAGATAAGCTCGGAATACAACTTTGAAGACATCATTGGCAAGAGCGCAAGCTTTCAAAGAGTCCTTCAACAGGTCTCGATCGTCGCACCTACTGCGTCCACCGTGTTGCTGCACGGCGAGACGGGTACTGGAAAAGAACTGATTGCGCGAGCCATTCACAACCTCAGTCCCAGGCGTGACCGTACCTTCGTAAGGATGAATTGCGCTGCTATCCCTTCAGGGCTTCTCGAAAGCGAACTTTTCGGTCACGAGAAGGGCGCCTTCACCGGAGCGTTGATGTTAAAGAAGGGGAGATTTGAGCTCGCCGACGCGGGTTCGCTTTTCCTGGACGAGATTGGCGACATCAGTCTGGAACTGCAACCCAAACTGTTGCGAGCAGTCCAGGAGCAGGAGTTCGAGCGCCTGGGAAGCGCGAAAACAATCCGTGTCGATGTGCGGATGATTGCCGCGACCCATCGCGATCTGCCCACCATGATCCAGGATGGACAGTTCAGGGAAGACCTTTTTTATCGTCTCAACGTGTTCCCAATTGAGATCCCTCCACTACGTGAGCGCCGAGACGACATTCCGCTGCTCGTCCACTACTTCGTTTCCAAATTATCGCGGCGCATGAGGAAAGAAATAAAGACTATCCCGCGACGCGCAATGGATGCCTTGACCAACGGTATGTGGCCAGGCAACGTTCGTGAACTCGCGAATTTCATCGAACGTGCTGTCATTGTAACGCGTGGCGAGGAGCTTCAGGTACCGCTCTCTGAACTGAGGAGCACCAACCGCGTAAGTGTTGGCGCGGTCCCGAACTCGACTTTCGCGCAAGCGGAACGGGACGCAATTATCGTCGCGTTGAAGGCTGCATCTGGAAAGATATCTGGGACAGGAGGCGCTGCTGAACGCTTGGGCCTCAAGCGCACGACGCTGCAGAACAAGATGCGTCGCCTAGGCATTCCAACGAAGTAATAAACTGAAATACCTGACTGTTTGCAGCGCTCCACGCCAAGGTACTTGCTCGGTTGGGTAATAATCAGTTAGAACTGTGTCCTCAGCTCCCTGCAAGCTGTTGGTTATGAGCACCAGCGAGATAACCTGACACTTCGATTGCGGAGGATGTGTGCAGTACCTCGCTCCATTCATGCCGGCCGTGCCGCAGCGCGGCAGCTGGGTAGCTGAGTTGCGTTGCGCTCTCACCAAGGAGATATGTATGGGAAAGATTGGTCGGGGAGAGAGGATTTGAACCTCCGACCCCCTGGTCCCGAACCAGGTGCTCTACCAGGCTGAGCCACTCCCCGACGTAATGCAACCGCAGCACCGCGCGAACTGCTTCTGAACGAGAATTCAGAATCGCGCTGAGACTCGATTATAGCAGAGGGAAGAGCCGCGCATCGTGGATCGTGATTCGTCGATCGTAGCGCCGAAAGTGTAGGTCGCCAGTGGGGTGCTGCAGTAAACATCCACTTCGATGCATTGACAGATCACGATTCAGCCTCGACACTTCTCAGCCACGATCCACGATCTTCACCGCGAGTGCGCTGCGCGGAATCCGTGTTCGAAGCTGAGATAGAAAATCGCGCCCATCTGTCCGCTGCTGGGGCCGACACCGATGGGCAGCCCCACGCCCGGCACGATCTGCAATCCGTTTCGGAAATTGTGGGACCAGCGAATGCCCGGGCTGATAAACAAATTCTGCTGCGGCGTGGTCACGCCCGGTCCGGCGACTTGCGGGCTCGACATCCACACCGTCTCCACCAGTGCGTTGAAGCGCGGATTCACCAGCCACACCAACGACTGTCCCAGGTTGGCGCCCGGCGATGTCGCGGTCTGACGATATTGATCCTGCGCACGCGGTACCCACGTGGTGCCGACATTCCAGTGCGTGACCAGATATTTATTGAGCACAAAGCTGAGCGGCAGGTTGACCTGCAGTCCCGCTCCGCCCATGCCGCGGTCTGAGGCCGCACTGCCGGTGGGCAGCAGCAGGCTGACGCGCGGCGCGATCGCCAATCGCGTGTCCCCGTTGCCGACCAGTTGATAGCGATAGTTGAGGAAGGTGTCGCCCAAGCCGGCGCCGGAGTATCCGTCGGCGTGCGTGGCGGCCATGGTCAGGCTGAGCTGATGCTTGATGGTGCGCAGCGGCCACTCGTCGGTTTGGGTGAAAGCCCAGTCGCCGGTGGAGAGCAACTGGAAGAAACTGATGTGCTGGATGACGCCGTCTTCCTGGTTATAAGCCTCCTCGACAAGGAAGCTGTTGTCCTGGATGGGCGAGGTGTTGAGGGCTTCGAGGGAACGTCCCTCAGGCGCCGCCGCCGGTGCCGACTCGGGTCCGCCGGCTACCGCCGCGCCTGCCAGGGTGAGAATGACTAGAAGGATAAGAGAGATGTAGGTGTAGTGCCGCATATAAGGTCTCGAATGAAAATGAATTTCAATTTCATTTCAGACCTTCGCGCCCCAGCATGCCGTGACTTTCATCACAGGACGGCGTGATTCTGGTGTTGCGCTCCAGATGCAACCGTGCCGAGGCGCGCCGGTGCGCTGGCCCATTTGCAGCATTGTTCCTGCCTCGGCTCTCATCTACAATCGCGCTGCACTCTATATCTGCTTCCGATGATGCGCGCGCCAGCACTTTGCGCGGCCATCGTCCTGTGCACAGGAGAAACGAACCGATGGGCCGCTTTTGCTCCTCCCGCTTTTTCGCGCTGATTTTGCTGTTCGCCGGTTGTTCCGCCTGGGCACAAATGGCGCCCGGGCCGGGCGTGTCGCCACAGGACCAGGTCGCCCGGCAGCCGATGGTCACCGGCACCGTGGTCTACATGCAGAAGATCGCACTGCCTCCTGACGCGGCGATTGAAATCAAGATGCAGGACATCTCCGCCGCCCCGCCGAAAACAATTGCCGAGACGGTTTTCGCGGCCGCCGGACAGCAGGTGCCGATCTCGTTTCAACTCACGTACAATCCGGGCGACATCAACCAGGGGCACAGCTACCAGGTGCTGGCGAACATCAACGTGAACGGCAAGCCCATGTTCGTTACCAACACGCCACTGTGCGTGATCACGCAGGGATCGCCGTCGCAGGTGTCGCTGCTGCTGCAACCGGCGCCCATGCAGACGGCTGCGCCGTCGGGCGCGAAGCTGCGCGACACGCGTTGGGTGCTGGCGGAGGTAAACGGCCAGCCGGCGCGGCCGGGTCAAGGCGAGACGCCGCACGTCGAGTTGCACAAGAAGGGCAACTTCACCGGCTCAACCGGATGCAATCGGCTGAACGGAACCTACATCGCGTCGGAAGGCGCGCTGCAGTTCACGCCCGGCGCCATGACGATGAAGGCCTGCGCCGATCCGGTGATGCAGCAGGAACAGGCAATGCTGGCGGCAATCAAGGGAACCAACGCGTATCAGATTAGCGGCAGCACGCTGGAATTGAAGAACGGCAGCCAGGTGCTGGCGAAGTTCGACGCGGAAGGGAAGTGAGGAAGGCAGTAATTAATGATTAGCGACTAGCGATTAGAACCAGCGATTAGGCAGTAGCGGTCAGCACTCAGCATTCAGCATTCAGCCATGGTTACCCATCAAGAATTGTCATCCTGAGCGGAGGTGTGCGGTTTTTGCGCACCGGAGTCGAAGGATCTGCGGTCGGCGTGCAGCGGCACGAGCGGCTTTTCCCATTCGGCTGACAAATCCTCCCAAGCCGGGTTCATCTCTTCGATCAGACGAATTTTCTTCTCGCGCACCCATCCCTTGAGCTGCTTTTCTCGCGCGATTGCTGTCCGAATGTACGGGTAAGTCTCATACCAAACGAGCCGGTCCACGTTGTACCTGGCAGTGAATCCTTCAAACGTGTGGTCCTTGTGCTCGCGAACTCGACGAACAATGCTGTTGGTTACGCCGACGTAAAAATTGTGAGAGCGGCTCGCCATAATGTAGACAGAGTATCGCCGATCATTCATCGCTCTATCATGACTGCGCGCATGGGAGTGGGCTGTGCGCGGCGTCACGAAGCGATTGGTCGTGCCACTGCAGGCCACCAGCTTCGACTCCGACTGAAGTTCTCGCCCAGGATGACAACTCAGAAGTTCTTAGCTTAGTCCGGCATTCTGCCACTGCACGCCGACCGCAGATCCTTCGGCTCCGGCGGGCAACACCGGCCCGCCTCCGCTCAGGATGACAAGTCCAGACTGCCCGACAATTTTGAACGGAAGTGATCTTGAACGCCACCGAATGTGAATTGTCATTCTGAGCGAAGCGGACGGATCTGCGGTCTGCCTGCAGCGTACGTACTCCCCAATAACAACGGCGGCGCCGAGACGCCGCCGCACGCAATCCAACTTGACTCTTACTTTGTGGTACACGTCTCGGCGATGTGCTTGACGCTCTGCACCTTGAAGACCGGTGTCTGGTGCGCCGACGATGCCATGCCGTCCGATGTGGTGCCCGTGGTCTTCACGCCCTCGGTGCCGGTGATGGCGACTTCATGGCCGACGTGGTCTTTCAGCTTGTTGGCGTAGCCGGAAAGCTGGTGCTGCGCGCCCGTGCTGTCGGTGAGGAAGTAATGATGATTGGTGAACTGCAGGCATCCCTGGATGGTCTTCGAGCCCGCGTCCTGGGCCTGCATGCTGATGGCGAACAGCGCCAGTAGGGATAGCGTCAGAAGCTTACGCATACGTTCTCCTCTTCACATTGGAATGGACGCCGACCTTCCGGGCCAGAACTCCGGCGCGACTGCCGACTGCTGATCTGTGCTCACTATAAACCAAGCTCTGCGGCGCGCAACAACTATTGCAGCATCCGCTCGACGACGCCGTAGCTGTCGGCCAACGCCGCATCCAGCGCCGCGGGATCTTTGCCGCCGGCCTCGGCCATGTCGGGGCGTCCGCCGCCCGAGCCGCCAACTTTCTTCGCGACCTCGGCGATGATCTTGCCCGCCTGCACGCGCGGCGTCAGGTCCTTGGTGACGCCGACGATCAGCGCGACCTTGCCGTCGGCGACCGAGCCCATCACCACCACGCCCGAGCCCAGTTTGTTGCGCAGGTTGTCGACCAGCGTGCGCAGTTGCGTGCGCTCCAGGTTGTCGGCGCGTGTGGCCAGCACTTTCACGCCGTTCACCTCGCGCACGTTCTCCGTCGCCGACGACACCGACGACGCAGCCGACTTCATGCGCGCCTGCTCCAGCTCCTTGCGCAGCTTCTTCAACTCTTCCTCGCGGCGCTCAAGCTCGCGCTTCAGCGCGTCGGCGGGAGACTCTTCATCGCCGCGCACCAGCGTCGCGACCACGCTCTCCAGCTTGTGATCTTTCTGGAACTCGCGCAGCGAGCCTTCGCCGGTTACGGCTTCCAGTCGCCTCACGCCGCTGGATACGCTGCCTTCTTTCAGGATCTTGATGAGCCCGATCTCGCCGGTTGCGCCCGTGTGCGTGCCGCCGCATAGCTCGGTGGAGAAGTCGCCGATGCTTGATCACGCGCACGCGGTCGCCGTACTTCTCGCCGAAGAGCGCCATCGCCTTGTACTCGTTGACCGCGACGTCGATGGGCACGTCTTCGATGACCTCGACGCGGTCGTTGCGCAGCACTTCCTTGTTGGCGAGGTCTTCGATGTCCTGCAACTGCTCGTCGTCGACGCCGGCGAAGTGCGAGAAGTCGAAGCGCAGGTGGCCGGGATCGACCAGCGAGCCCGCCTGCTTCACGTGCGTGCCCAGCACATTGCGCAGCGCCGCGTGCAGCAGATGCGTGCCGGTATGGTTGCGCATGGTCGCGTTGCGGACTTCGGCGTTGACCACCGCGTCGACCTTGTCGCCGACATGGATGGGCTGCTTGGCCACGACGCGATGCGCGCGCACGCCCTGCACGGGATAGGTCACGCCTTCGACCTCGGCGACGATAGTGTTGTGATCGTCGGAGTAGAGCCAGCCGACGTCGCCAACCTGTCCGCCGGCATCGGCGTAGAAGGTGGTGTGGTCAAGCACGATGTCGCCGCGCTCGCCGGGCTTCAAGTCCTGCACACCGACGCCAGTACCGTCCTGCGCCTTGACGATGGCGAGCACTTCGCTGCCGGTCGTGAGGGTCTTTCGGTAGCCCTCGAAGATCGTCGGCGGCAGAGATTGGTAAGCCGGGCTGGCAGACTTCTTCGAGCCACCCTTCCAGGAAGCTTGCGCGCGCTTGCGCTGCTCGTCCATGGCCGCGTCGAAACCGGATTGATCGAATCCGATACCACGGTCTCGCGCCGCATCAATCATGAAGTCCAGAGGCAAGCCAAACGTGTCATAGAGTTTGAACGCTTTTGCCCCACCGTAGATGGGGCCTCCCGCCAACTCTCGCTCGATGATCTCGCGATCTTGTTCCAAGATGTCCTTTACGGGCTCGTACCCTTCGGGACCTAGGACCTCGATAGGATCCAACATAAGTTGCTTAACGTTGGCGTGCGCTTCCAGCAGATCGCGAAGATCCGAATCAAGTCTCTCGAGACCCACATCCAGCGTATGCGCGAACCGAGTCTCTTCACCCTTAATCATCTCCGCGACTCGATCAGCACTCTCGACTAACTCCGGGTACGCGTCCTTCATCAGGTCACGCACGGCGAACACCATCTCGTACAGAAACGGCTTCTCCTGTCCCAGCAATCTTCCATGCCGAATCGCGCGGCGGATGATTTTGCGCAGCACGTAGCCGCGGCCTTCGTTCGACGGCAGCACGCCATCGGAGATGAGGAACGTCGACGCCCTGCGCGTGGTCGGCGATGACCCGCAACGACGCCGCCTGCTTGTGCGACTGTTCGACGTCTTCCTTCTTCTTCTCCTGCTCGACCTTCACGCCCGTCAGCTCGGCTGCGCGCTTGATCAGCGGTATGAACAGGTCGGTGTCGTAATTCGAAATCACGCCCTGCATCACGGCGGTCACGCGCTCCAGGCCGGCGCCAGTATCGATCGAGGGCTTGGGCAGCGGCCGCATCTCGCCATCGGGCTGGCGGTCGAACTGCATGAAGACCAGGTTCCAGATCTCGACGTAGCGCCCGCACTCGCAGCCGAACTCGCAGTCGGTGTGCCCGGCATCGCTGGCCTCGGAGCCCATGTCGTAATGCAGCTCGCTGCAGGGGCCGCAGGGGCCGGTGTCGCCCATCTGCCAGAAGTTGTCCTTCATCCCCATCTCGTAAATGCGACTGATGGGCACGCCATCTTTTTCCAGCGTCGCGCGCCAGAGGTCATAGGCCTCGTCGTCGCGGGCGATGCCCTGTTCGCCCTTGAAGATGGTCGCGTAGAGCTTGTTCTTGTCGAGGCCGAACCACTCGGGCGAAGTGCACAGCTCCCAGGCGTAGGCAATGGCGTCTTTCTTGAAATAGTCGCCGAAGCTGAAATTCCCCAGCATCTCGAAGAAGGTGTGGTGGCGATTGGTGAAGCCCACGTTCTCCAGGTCGTTATGCTTGCCGCCGGCGCGCACGCACTTCTGCGACGAGGTGGCGCGCGAGTAGTCGCGCTTCTCGATCCCGAGAAAGACGTCCTTGAACTGGTTCATGCCGGCGTTGGTGAACAGCAGCGTCGGGTCGTTCGGCCGGAACGAGCGAGGAGGAGTGGACGATCTTGTGTCCATGCTGCTCGAAATAGCGCAGAAACGTGGAGCGAACTTCGGAGCCTGAGAGATGGCGTGGCATGTAGATAGATTACAGCAGCAGGTGCGTAGGATTCAGCAGTCAGTCAGAGGAGTGTTGTCGGTGGTGGGCTATGAGCTGCGGGCTACGGGCTGTGAGCCATGGGCCAAGGGCTATGAGCAGTCGAAGGACCGCTATATAGGAAAGGCATTTGTGGCTGTAGCGGTCCTTCGGCTCCGTTCGGCCGCTACGCGTCCTCGCTTCGCTTTGGATCACAGGATGTATTTCTCAGCCAGCATCCAAAATTTCCACTCCTCAATTTTCGGCAACTTCGCACCAGTCGCAGTGTTACTGTTGATTGGTACTCCCAATCATGAACGCCACCACACGCGCCTTGTTGCGCAGCTTAATCTGTTTCTTTGTGCTGTCAGGCCTTTCCATGGTCGCGCAGGACACGCCCGCACAGGACGCGACTCCACAGGACAAACCGACCGCAACCTTTTCCTCCAACGTAAAGGTCGTCAACGTCTTCGCCACGGTTCGCGATAAGAAGGGCAACATCGTCAACAACCTGAATAAAGGAGACTTCAAGCTCTTGCAGGACGGCCAGCCGCAGACGATCCGGTACTTCGTTCGCGAGACTGATCTCCCGCTGACGCTCGGCCTGCTGGTCGACACCAGCATGAGCCAGCGACGCCTCATCGATCAGGAGCGCACCGCCAGCAACGCCTTCCTCAACGAGTTCATGCGGGTCGACAAAGACAAGGCTTTTGTCCTGCACTTTGATTGGGGCACCGAGTTGTTGCAGGACCTCACTACGAACACCCAGAAACTGCAAGCAGCGCTGGACAAGCTGGACATGCCCGGCAATAACATGTCGGGAACTCCAAGTTCGACGAGCGGCAATGATGACGACGTACACCGACATCGCGGCGGAAGTACCACACTGTACGACGCGGTCTTTCTGGCCTCCGATGAGATCATGCGCAAACCCGAGGGACGCAAAGCGATCATCCTGCTGACCGACGGCGTGGACGAGGGCAGCAAGGTGAGTCTCGATCGCGCGATTGAAGCCGCGCAGCGCTCCAACACCCTGGTTTACTCGATTTACTATTCTGATCCCGAGGCATACGGAAATCAGCACTTCGGCCACACGGGTGGCATGGGTGGCGGCATGGGGCGTCCCGGCGGTGGCTGGCCTGGTGGCGGGGGTGGATATCCGGGCGGTCCCGGTGGAGGCGGCGGAACTGGCCGGCCGCAGCAACGCGAAGAGCATCCTGACGGCAAGAAGGTTTTGCAGCGTATGTCGCGCGAAACCGGCGGGCGCTTCTTCGAGGTCACGAAAAAAGATCCGATCAACAAGATCTACGATCAGATCGGCGAAGAGCTGCGCAACCAATACAGCATCGGCTACACGCCTGATAAAGCGGTGGCGGGCAATGGCTATCACAAGATCCTGCTGGAAACCACGAACAAGGACCTGATCGTGCAGGCTCGCGAAGGCTACTACGAACAGCAACAATAAAGGGATCAGGGTCTAGGAGTTAGGGGTCGGGAGTTCGGGTATAGGCGAAGATCGCGGTGCTCCTGGTTGTTTAAGACGTCATGGCATGAAGGTTGGACCAGCGAAGATTACGGCGCGATACGTTTGATAATTCAGTTTGTCGGAGAACTCTTCACCAGACGCGATTTCGAATCTCTAGCCCTAGTCTCTGACCCCCAGCCCCTGTCTCTTTGCATCCTCTGGCAATCCGTTTATGGTTAAGGGAACCCTGTAAATCCAAGGTGGATTGGTTGGATGACTTCGAGGTTTCCGCTGGCCGATAAGCGTCTGCGTTTGTGGCTCGGGATCATGGTGTCCGCAGTGACGGTTTGCGCGCTGCTGACGCACTGGGGCGTCGTTCACGCGCAGGGCTCCGACCAACTGACCGTGTATTCGGCGCAGACCACTTACACCGCCGCCATGCTCGATATCCAGGGCCATCCTTATGTCGGCCTGATTGAGTTGCTGGAGCCGCTGGGCACAGTCGAGGGACGAGTCGACGGCAAGAAGTACAAGCTGCGCTTTACCCCTCCTGGCGGGCGGCCCGTTGAGGCGCAATTCACCGAGGGGAAAGACAAGTCCAAGATCCTCGGCGAAAATTACAAGCTCCCGGCAAACTTCGCGCAACAGAATGGCCGCGGATACATTCCGCTCAACGCCGCAACGGAGGTGCTGAACAAGCTGCTGGCGAAGCCAATCCAGCTGCATCCGTCGTCGCGGCGGCTGTTCATCGGCGACGTTCCGATTCGTTACAGCCTTTCCCTCGAGAAGAGCATGCCCCCGAAGCTGGTGATCAGCTTCCCAGTGGCGGTGAATCCGACCATTGCGACCGAGCCCGGCAAAGTTCGCCTGACCTTCCGGCACAGCCCCCTGGTTTCGAACGGACAGGACACCACCAACTTTTCGGATTCACAGATCACCGGCGCGTTCTTCTCCGAGCACGACGGCTTGGCGGAACTCGACATCGCCGGCACCGAGCCGATGATGGCCAACTTCGCCGATGGCGGAAAGACCATTATCGTGAGCGTCGTGCCTCCGCCACCCCCGCCGCCTCCGGCTCCGGTGCCACAAGCTCCTGCTCCTGCGCAGACGCCCGCTCCCCAGGCCAAGCCGACCGGACCGCGTTTCCTGGTCATCATCGACCCCGGTCATGGCGGCGCGGAAACCGGAGCGGTGATCACGCCGACGCTGCTGGAAAAAGATGTCGTGCTCACGCTGGGCCGCCGCGTGCAGCGGGAACTGCAGAGCCGCGGTATTGCCGCCGGACTGCTGCGCACGTCGGACGTGGCGATTTCACTCGACCAGCGTGCCACTTCCACGAACGCCGCACGCGCTGCACTCTACATCACCTTGCATGCGGCCAACACCGGACGGGGCGTGCATGTCTTCACGTCCCTGCTGCCGGCGGAAAATCTGCAGCGAAACAACAGCTTTTTGCCTTGGGACACAGCGCAGGCGGCCTATCTTGACTTGAGCCAGATGGTTGCCGGATCGGTTGCGGCTGAGCTGGAGACGCGCAAGCTGCCCAACGCAACCTTCGTCGCTCCGCTGCGGCCGATGAACAATGTCGCCGCGCCGGCCATAGCCGTCGAAATCGCGCCACCCGATGACAAAGTAGACAACATTGCCAGCCCCGAATACCTGGAGAAGGTGGCGCAGTCGATCGCTGCCGGCGTTGCGGCCGTACGCTCCAAGCTGCCGGAGGTGCGTCCATGACCGATGAGCGCTCAGAGATCCAGCAGACTGGCGCGAGTCGTGGCCCGCGGCGCATCGTGATCGTATTCGCTGCGCTGGCGGTAGCTGCCATCGCCTTGGGGTTCTATGCCCTGCATCTCAAGCGGAAGGTGGTGCGCGACGAGCAGACCGCCAATGAACAGCAACTGGCGGTCACGCCGCAGAGCAACCGTCCGCCGGAAAACGTGACCTTGTATGTCGCTAACGACATCGATGGTTCCCTCGGAAAAACGCAGGTGAGCGTTCCCATGCCCGTGGAGCGCAGCGAGCGTGCCCGGGCTGCGCTGCGAACGCTGCTGACGCAATATTTGAAGCCGGATTCGACGCATCCGATCGGGAAGGACTCCGACGTGAGGCAGGTGTTTCTGATGGACGACGGCACCGCGATCGTCGACACGAACTCGGCATTTGCCGACGCCCATCCCTCGGGCGTCCTGGCCGAAGAGTTGACGGTCTCGTCGCTCGTCCTGACCCTGAACGCAAACGACAGCGGCATCACGCGGGTGAAGATTCTGGTGAACGGCCAGGAGCGGGAGACACTGGCCGGGCATGCCGACCTGAAGCGGTTTTACGACGTTGGCAGCGTAGGCCAGGTGGTGAAGTAGCCGATTTCTGGTGCCCCAGGTTCGCGTTCTTCTGTTGAACGCTAACCTGGGGGCAACTCAATACAGTTGAGGAAACCCACGTTGGCCAGAAGAGGGCGAACGTGGGGCACCAGCGGAACGGAAGTTATTCACGAAAACACGCCGGTGGTTCCGGGTGTAAGCTTGAGCACAATGAGTAGTACCGAAGTCCAACCCCCTCCAGTCAAAACGCGCAGTCCGTGGGAGTGGCTCCTCGCCGCGCTCGCGGGGATGATATTGGCTGTGCTGCTGGTGGGCGCCGGCTTCTGGGCGATTGGCGGCTTCAGTCTCTTCGAACTCGGACGCATGCTGCGCGGCGGCGAAATCCGCATGAAGGTCGACCAGCCCACGGTCATCCGCCAGATTCGCGGGTTGGACCGGCTGGAGACCGTCAGCTACACCATGGAAAAGATTATCGGTGGCGAGCGAGAGAATCCTATCCTGCCGAACTTCCTCGCCGGCGATCGTCTGCTGCTGATCGTCCACGGTGAGGTCGTCGCCGGGATTGATCTTTCGAAGCTTCAACCCAGCGACGTCATCGTGAAGGGGCGCAGCGTCTCGATTCACCTGCCGGCCGCGGAAATCTTCACCGTCCGGCTCGACAACGAAAAGAGCAAAGTCTACTCGCGCGAGACCGGATTGTTCTCAACTCCTGACCCCAATCTCGAAACCGAGGTTCGCCAGGAGGGCGAGCGGCAGATTCGCGACGCCGCATTGCAGGACGGCATCCTCGACAGCTCCAACAAGAACGCCCGCCAGACTTTGACCTCGCTCCTCAACGGACTCGGCTTCGACAATGTTGAATACCGCTGATCCACTGCCGTTGCCCTTACAATCGTAATGAGTGTTCCTGAAAAGTGAGTTCATGAAGGACAAGCAGTGACTCTTCCGCGTATTGGTGTGTTCGATTCTGGCGTCGGCGGTCTGACGGTCTTGAAAGCGATGGCCGAGCAGTTGCCCGCACATTACCTGTATTTTGGCGATACGGCGCGTCTTCCTTACGGCACGAAATCGGCCGAAACGGTCGCCCGCTACGCTATTGGCGCCACGCGTTTTCTGGAAGCGCAGAACATCGATCTGCTAGTGATCGCGTGTAACACGGCGACGGCCCTGGCGCTTCCTGCCATCAAGGCGGCCGCCCATGTGCCGGTAGTCGGCGTGGTTGAGCCTGGAGCCGCCGCCGCCGCCGAGATCAGCCAGAACCGGGCTGCCATCGTCATCGCAACCGAGGCGACCGTCGCCAGTCACGCCTACCGCGACGCCCTCCAGCAGCACGGATTGCAGGCGGTGGAAAAAGCCTGCCCGCTCTTCGTTCCGCTGGTCGAAGAAGGATGGATTGAACATCCCGTCACCGAGCAGGTAGCCAAGATCTACCTGGGCGAGGCCACGGCGCAGGCGCCCGACGGGGCCGATGTACTGGTGCTGGCGTGCACGCACTATCCGCTGATCGCCCCGACGCTCCGCCGGATTCTGCCGGAGCGGGTACAAATCGTCGACTCGGCCGAATCGACCGCGCGCGTGGTCAAGAAGATGGTCGAAGAAAAAATTGCGGGGAAAAAAGATGATTGTCATCCTGAGCGAAGTGAGAACGCGTCAGCGGATGAACGCAGTCGAAGGATCCCTATAGCCGAGCAATCTCTCCCCTCCGACCATCGCACCTTCCGCTTCTACGTCACCGATTCGACAGCCAAATTCAAACGCCTGGCCACGCGTTTCCTCGGCCGCCAGGTAGACAACGTGGAGCACGTAGACCTGGGCGGATGATGTTCCTCTACCCACTACACATAAGTTTGCAAACAGCTAAGATGGAACTGACAACTGACAACTGGCCACCGACAACTGCCTTATGATCTTCCGTTCCGACAATCGTGCTCCTGAACAGATGCGGCCGGTGAACATCATTCCCGACTTCATCTCCACTGCCGAAGGCTCGTGTCTTATCGAACTCGGCAATACCCGCGTCATCTGCACCGCGACTATCGAAGACACCGTGCCCTCTTTTTTGCGCAACAGCGGCAAGGGCTGGGTGACCAGCGAATACGGCATGCTGCCGCGCGCAACGCTGACCCGCTCGCCCCGCGAGGCGACGAAGGGCCGTGCCGGCGGCCGAACTCACGAGATCCAGCGCCTCATCGGCCGCTCCCTGCGCGCCATCACCGATATGGAAAAGCTGGGCGAGCGCACCATCTTCCTCGACTGCGATGTCATTCAGGCCGACGGAGGCACCCGCACGGCCTCGATCACAGGCGCCTTCGTCGCGATGGGCCTGGCCATGCGGCGCATGGTCGAGTCCGGCGCCATGACCGTTGCCCCCATCCGCGATTACGTTGCTGCCACCAGCATCGGCATCGTCGATGGCGAGATCATGCTCGATTTGGCCTACGAAGAAGATTCGCGCGCCGATGTCGACATGAACGTCGTTGCCACCGGCAGCAAGAAGCTGATCGAAGTGCAGGCCACCGCCGAGCGCCGCCCGTTCGACGACGCGCAACTGGCGAAGATGATGTCGCTGGCAAGGCAAGGCATCGAGTCGCTGGTCGCCAAGCAGCAGGCGGTGCTGAGCGGGTTGCCGTTGCGGCAGTAACTCTCAGCAACGCGGCTACAATATCTCAGATGCATTTCGACATCATCGGCGGGATCAGGCAGATCGAGATCATCGCTGCCGGCTTGGGAGTCCGCGAACGCAAGCGATTGTGGAAGGCTTATGGCCGCGGTTCCTGGCGAAAACTGAAGGTGTCGCAAACATTAAACTTCAGGATGGCGCTCTGGTGAGAGCGGAGTTACATTGGTACGAAGCGCATGGCTTTGGCAAGAATGAGTTCAAAATCAAGCAGCTCCTCGCGCAAGAAGACTAGCGCCGAGGCGTTCATGCTATGCCTTCGCAATGAAGGCTACCCGGCATCTCTGGAACTGCGGAAGCTCTATCCCGTCGTGCAGGATGTGTCGGCAACAAAGCATAAACTCGTTCGCATCATCGACGAGTCCGGCGAGTCCTATCTCTATCCTGCCGAATATTTCGTCGCGCTCCGTCTGCCTACCAGCGTGAAGCATGCCTTGTCTAAGGCGTCGTGACAGTTCAACGCGATTATTCGCACCCTTCTCCGCTTTCGTTTAGAATTTCTCTGTCTTGCCGTTGATGGCGCCCAGCCACTCTGCAGGACGGCACTTAATCCTTTCTATCGAACCGGGCGTTCTCGCCCGTGGAGGTTCTATCGTGACGCTCACTCCTGGAAAACTCGCGGGCATGAAGGCTGTCTCCAACAATCGCGGCGTGATCGCAGCCGCTGCCATGGATCAGCGGGGCTCGCTCAAGAAAGCGCTCGGCGCTAACGCCGGGGACAAAGAGCTCGAAGAATTCAAGATCTATGTCACTGAAGTTCTCACCCAGCACGCCAGCGCCATCCTGCTCGATCCTGAGTGGGGCCTGCCTGCCGCTAAGCGCCGCGCCAAGGGTTCCGGCCTGCTGCTCGCCTACGAGAAGACTGGATACGACAAGCAGCTTCCGGGCCGCCTGCCCGATCTGCTTGACCTGTTTTCCGCCAAGCGCCTGAAAGAAGCCGGCGCCGATTGTGTGAAGATCCTGCTCTACTACACCCCGTACGACGACCAGAAGATCAATGACCATAAGCACGCCTGGGCGGAGCGTATTGGTGACGAGTGCAAGGCCAACGACATCCCGTTCTTCCTCGAGTTGGTTGGCTACAAGGAAGGGATGGATGAGAAGAGCGCGGAGTTTGCAAAGCTCAAGCCCGAAGTGGTCGCCAAGTCGATGGAGGAGTTCTCCAAGGATCGCTATAACGTCGACGTGCTTAAGGTGGAGATTCCCGTGAACCTGCAGTATGTCGAAGGTGCGCGCTCGTTCAAGGGAACGGCGGCTTACAGCAAGAAAGAAGCGCTGGACCACTTCCGCGCCGCAGCCGGAGCGACCAGCAAGCCCTTCATCTACCTGTCGGCGGGCGTCAGCAATCCAGAGTTCATCGAAGACCTGGAGTTCGCAGCGGAGTCGGGCGTGAAGTTCAATGGCGTGCTCTGCGGACGCGCGACCTGGAAGGACGGCATTCCCATCTATGCGCAGCAGGGCGGCAAGGCGTTCGAAGCGTGGCTGAAGGACGAAGGCGTGAAGAACATCAATAACGTCAACGATGCTCTCAAGGCTGCCACATCGTGGTACAGCATCTACGGCGTGAAGGAAGCCGCGGCGACGAAATAAGAGTTCCTCACTCCCATTGATTCGAAAAAACGCGAATGGTTGGGGACCCGGCGTTTTTGCTTTTCTGGGGTGTCATTCTGAGCGAAGAGAGCGCGGAGCGCGAACGGAGTCGAAGAACCCCTATCAGGCCAGCACCCTTCCTGACCATAGGGGCCCTTCGACTCCGCAGCGCCAAAGCAGGCGCTGCTTCGCTCAGGATGACAACTGCCTTGAGTGATTGCTAATCGCTAATCGGTAGTGGCTAACTGCTAGTTGCTAGTTGCTAGTGGCTAATTGCGGCTAGCTAGTCGCTGCCTTACTCATACACCGAGCATCCGCATCCCGGGCTCGGTACGTGCACCTTCAGGAAGTCCGACACCTTCTGATACGCGTCGATCTGGTTCTCCACCCGCGAAAACCCATGTCCCTCATCGTGGTAGATCTTCAACTGCGCTGTCCCGCCGTTCTTCTTGACCGCGTCGGCTACCTGTTGCGCTTCTGACGCCGGGCAGCGCGGATCATTGCCTCCCGCCAGCAGCAGAATCGGCGCCTTGATCTTGTCGACGAAGTTGATGGGCGAGCGATCTTCGTACAGCGCCTTGTTCTTTACCGGATCGCCCATGGTCGCCAGGTCGTACTCGCGCAGGTTCGGATCTTCGTTCTCGATCTCGGTGAACCAGTTCACGAATGGCACGATGGGCACGGCTGCGGCCCACATGTCCGGCGCCTTGGTCACCGCCATCATGCTCAGGTAGCCGCCGTAGCTGCCGCCCATCACGATCAGCTTCTTGGGATCGACGAAGCCACTCTTCTTGATCCACTCCGCCGCCTCCAGCACATCGTTCAATTCCTGACCGCCGGCGTCGCCCATGTTGGCGTCGGTGAATTCCTTGCCGTATCCGGTCGAGCCGCGATAATTAGGCGCGATCACCAGGTATCCCTGGTTGACGATGTATTGGATGAAGCGATTGAACGAATCAATCGACTGCACCGCCGGCCCGCCGTGAATGTAGACGATCGCTGGAAACTTGCCATTGCGTTGAATGTTATTCGGTACGTAGGCAAATGCCGAAATCGTGAACTTAGCCGTCACGGCTGGGGTAGTGCACCAGGTACGGCGTTACCATGTCCGAGCTGCGCAGTCCGCCAACCAGCGCATGGGTGATCTGCGTCGACTGCTTTGAAACCAAGTCGTACACCCACAGATCGCTCGGATTCGCCGCGCCGTTATGCGAATACAGCAGCTTCGAGCCGTCACGGGTGAATGCCGTTGGATTGCCACCCGGAAAGTTAACGCCGGACGCAATCGGCAACGCTGTCGCGTGCCCTCCCACAATGTCGTAGGAGTAAATGTTGACCCTGCCATCGACATTAGCGGTCCAGGTCACCGACTTTCCGTCGGGAGAGAAGCCGCCCGCGTTGATCTCCCACTTGTCATTCGTCAGCCAGTCAATTTTCTTCGATGCGATTTCCAGTAGTCCCACATTGTCGTAGCCGTTATGGGCGTCGGAAGTAATGAGGATCGTGTTGCCGTCAGGCGAAATATCGGCTGCGGCGTAGTTGCTGCGTCCCTCGTGTGGCGTCAGGTTCGTACTCTGCCCGCTCGCCAGGTCGTATACAAAAACGTTCGCGTCTTTCCCCGTCGCATGTGATTGGGTATAGACGATGAACTTCCCGTCATGCGAGAAAATCGGTCCGCTGTTGCTCAGTTCCTTCGGCGTCTTTTTCGTTACATGCGTGATGTGCCGCGTGGCGATGTCCATCAACTCGATTTCGTAGCTGGATCCGGTTTTCAACTTCGTGGCGTACACAATCGAGTGGCCGTCCGGCGCCCAGGCCGGCTCGATCTCGGCCGAGTCTGTCGAAGTCGTCAGGTTCACAACGTCACCGCTTTTCGGCGAAACCATGAAGATGTCCCACTGCTCGTCGCCGTCATGATCGGAGGTGTAGGCGATCCACGCCCCATCGGGCGACCACACCGGCTGCGACTGCCGCTGATCGCTGATGGTCAACTGCGTTGGCCACCCTCCGGTCACCGGTACGAGCCACACATTGTTCCGTCCGCTGATGTTGGAGATGAACGCCACCTGCTTGCCATCCGGCGACCACGTCGATCCTCCGACCAGACGCGTGGTATACAGCTTCTCGATGGAGAACGTCGACATGTCGGGAACGTACTTGCTCTCCAGCTTGGTCGGGTCGGTGATGGATTGAGGAGCGAGCAATTGCTGGGCAGAAGCAGTAAGAGTCATAAGTAGAACGAGCGCGGAGAGGATCAGTCTCAAGTGAATGTCCAGTCTGTTAGCGTGCGGGATCACAGAACTCTATTTTAGACGGACGGGACCGCCGTCGAGAGCCGAGATCCCGAAAGCGGCTTACTGTGCGATGGCGAGTGATGTGGCTTCGTCTAATCACAGCCATTGTTTGGAGTGACTGACGCAGTGTTTGTGACGGGTAGCGCTCGAGAATGTGACGTGAGTGCCTTCATCGTTCAAGCTCTAACCAGCCTCCCTGCACTTCCCAATACGGAACGAAACCCCTCGCGCCTGTCGAGTGCTTTTCCTCACAATTGCAACCATGTGCAACTGCGATTTCTGTGATGAATGTAAGTTGCTGAAATCGTAATGCAGGAATTGGACAGCAAGATGCATGGATCGGGTACGTGGCTTCACGCCACACTCCGGAGGAGGCATGCGACATAAATATATTGTGGTCATTTTGGGACTCGTCCTGCTGGTTATCGCGCCACAAACCTTCGCCCAGAACCTGGTTCAGAACGGGAGTTTTGAGTCGGGTGACTTTACAGGCTGGGGTGGCACTCTGACGGGCATGGACGTAGTAAGTGGTAATTGGGATACCTACACTGGTGCTCAGGACGGTACCTACTATGCCGTTATGGGAGCTGTCGGTGGGGATGGAACGCTTACGCAGACCATCACCGATACTGCCGGCGCTTCGTACACATTCAGCTTCTGGATGGCCGCCCAAGGTGACGCGAATTCTGACTTCAGCGTCTACTGGGACGGTACCTTGTTGCTGAACCTGACGGACCCAAACACCGAATCACAGTGGACTCAGTTTAGCTACCAGGTCACCGGCACCGGTTCGGACACCATCGAATTCGCCGCCCGCGATGATCCGGCATATATCGCAGTGGATAACGTTTCCGTCACCCCCGCCGCGACTACGCCAGAACCGAGCAGTCTGATGCTGATGGGCACGGGCCTTCTCGCGTTCGGCGGCATAATTCGTCGCAAACTGTTTTAAGAAGCACCTGTTATAAGGCCGTCATCATCCCTCTCGGGCACCTTGCAAGGTGCCCGTTTTGCTTGGCTCTGACCTTTGTGAAGAGAACAGTCGGTCGCGGGCGTCATTGATCCGGCTAGTGTTTCGGAGCGTTCTTCGGCACAACGCGTCGCCCCGGCCCATGCGCTTTCGGTGCCGGGTGCTCCTCGATATCGCTCAGCCGGATTACGGCAGCCGCAGCCGCGTATTGAACCTGGTCGTTCTCATCGGTCAGTCCCGACACGGCGACGCCCTTCAATGACGGATCTCCCCGCTTGGCCAGAGCATCGTAGGCCGCGGCGCGTACCAGCCATTTCTTCTGCTGCTGGGCGGCGTTGGCGATGGCCTCGCCGCTCTTCGGGTCTTTGTCCCCCGCCAGCGTAATTGCCGCGGCCGCCAGCACCGCCGACGTGTCGTCCCTGGTGACCATCTTGAATGCCGAAAGTCCCAGTCCACCGAAGGGCACAAATCCCATTCCAGCCTGAAAGCCGAGTCCGGCAAGCTTCTTGGGGTCGTCGAGCATCTTCTTCTGCTGCGCCAGCAGGCTCTGGCCGCTCTTCCGCTCTCCGGTCAGCACCGCGTAGTAAACCTCATACCCGGTCTCGTCCCCCAGTTGTACGAGCGCGTGTGCCGCCGAAAGAACCACCGTGATGTCGTCATCCTTCAGGGCATCGGTGAGTTGGGGCCTCGCTGTCTGCACACCCATTTCGCCGAGTGCCTGCGCTGCAACTGCGCGGACCTCCGGCTTGTCATCCTTGAGCGCAGTCAGCGCCGCGTCCTCCGCCTTGGGATCGCCGATCAGCAGCCCGAGCTCGGCCACGGCCTTGGCGCGCTTTTCGACGTTGGAGTTGGTGAGTCCACTGTTCAGTACCGTCCAGGCCTGGTCGCGCGGCGTTTCCGCGGCCCAAAGAGAGCAGCAAGTGAGAGCGAAGGCAGTAACTGCGACAAAGCGGACGCACAACTTCATTTCCGAAACCTCAAAGGGGAGATGGAAACCAGACAGCGAGTGTAAGGGGTTATTGTGATGTGGGACAAGCCTGCATGTCGACAGCGCAGCGACTGTCAGTGCGAGCCAATGGGATTCTGAACAGATGGGCTGTCGCGGGAACCTGTTCTGCTAATCGCTAACTGCTACTTGCTAATCGCTTCTTTACAACATCCCGCCGGTTTTGGTGGTCAATATGCTCAGCGCGAGCTCCAGATTAGCGATGGCAGCTTCCAGGTCGGGGTGCTTATCGAGCTGCTGGCGCAGACCACTCAATCTGCGGTGTGCCTCGGCCACATGCTCTGCAGCTTCACGGTCGTGATCGGGGTTGTTCGGGGTCTCGGTCATCGGTCACCTGCGAACATCTTAACTGGAACGGCGTGACTTGCAAACTCGGGTTAGCTTTCGGAGTTGTCTTTGGTGCCGCCGCGTTTGCTCCAGTGTCCCGAGCGCGTGCCATCGGGATTGCGTGCCGCCGACAGCTCCCACATACGCCGGAAGCGCGCCCAGCGCTCGGCGCCGAAGACGTCGTTGTACTTCACGAAGCCGCGGAAGTGGATGAATTTCTTCCCCGCCTCAATGGCATCGATGTCAGCTTGCTCCAGGCTCATGCGCGGAAACAGGCCCTGCACATAGCCCTCGGCTACGCGATGCTCGGGAGTGATGACCTGCGCGATGTTCATCGCCGGAAACCAATGGGGATCGTCGACCGCCTCAGGCGAGTCCGTCAACTCGGCACGCGCGCACGAACTGGTTACATAAGCTTCCGTGGAACCATAAAGCGTGACGCGATAGCCGAGCTTCGCAGGCCCCGGCTTGAGCGGCCACTCGATTGGCAGCAACTCCACCCGCAGATGCCCGCGCTCGCGGCTCATGAACATCTCCAGATTTTGCTTCGCGGTCTCCGCGCTCTTCTCCGCCAGTTCTACCGATTTTTCCAGCACCGTGGTCTGGCGCTCCATGGTGATCGCTTGCCGCTCGACTACGCGGAGATTCCCCCAAAGCAGGTAGACCTGCAATCCGCCGATCAGCGCGAGGAAAAGAGTGAACAGCCAGTAAGACCAGTCCGACCAGTCCTTACTGGTGGAGATCGGCGGCAATTCGGTCACGCGGACCGTCTGCGAAGTACCCGGATGCGGTTGCGTTCCGGGAGACGCAGGCTGGCCCGCCTGCGCAATGGCCGAGGTTTGGAGGGCGAGGAACAGAAACGCGCCTGCGAGCAGTCTCATGCGCCACAGATTGTATCAGCAGGAATCCGACAAGCTGGAGAATAAGCGTCGCTGTGTTTGTCTCTTAAGAATTGTCGTACCGAGCGGAGCGAAGCAGAGTGGAGGGATCCACAGTTCCTCCCTCGTAGATCACGTACTGATGTGTCCGCTTCACCTCGCGCAACCACGGCTGGGCATTGAGAATGTCTTCGTGCACCGGATTGTGATAGATGACGTACATCATCCGCGGCTGCGCCTGCAACGACGCATGAAGACTCGCCAGTACCTCTCGCCAGATGTGCCGCGGAAACGGATTGAACAGGTAGAGAACCGTCGGCTCGGCGGGGAATTCGAAGTGCCTCGCATCGCCCGCGTGCGACTCGATCGCGAAACACCTCTGCTCGCCAGTGTGATAGCGCGCGATGTTCTGCACGGCGACCGCGTTCAATTCCTCAAGTAGCTCCATCCCGATAATCCGCCGAAACGGATAGCTTGACGCCATCAACAGCGTGCGACCTTTGCCAGAACCGAGGTCGATAAACGTGAACCCATCCGGTGCGACCGGCAGCGCTTCGATGATCTCCTGAAACAGCACCGGCTCCGACGGCTGGTACTGTCCACCCGACAGCCACTCCCGCACCCGCGTCCGCAGCGACACCGTTGCCCACGTGGTGTCGACGCCATGGTCGAAGTCGTAGTCGATATCGCCATAGCGCGATCTGCGACGCTCCGGCGTCAGGTCACGAATCATGTCTACGAACTCGCGGCCGTAGTAGCGCAGGGACCCGCCCAGGCCGCGATGCCGAAGCGAGTCGCGCAGCCAGGTGAACGCGCCTTCTGATTGGGATGGATTGCTGCCGGACACTTCAGGATGGTAAATGCTGGAGGGCGCAAAGCGACAGGTTCGCCGCCTCACGCCATCCGCCGGCTATGAGAAATTACGCGAGGTCGAAAACCAGGAATTCGGCCGTTCCGTTGCCGCTGGTGCTGGCAATCTTCAGCGCGTGGTCTTCGCTGATCGCCGCGCCGTCGCCCTTCATCAGCGTCGTGCCATTCACCTCCAGCTCGCCGTTGATCAGCTGTACCCACGCGTGCCGCCCAGGCTTCAGAGCAAGCTCGACCGACTTGCCGCTGTCCAGCAGCGAGGCGTAGACGCTCGCATCCTGGTTGATGGTGGTCGAGCCGCCGCGCCCATCGTCGGAGGCGATCAGCCGCAGCTGGTTCGTCTTCTCCTCGCGCGAGAACGTCCTGTCCTCGTAGGTCGACTTCAACCCTTCCGCCCACGGCAAGATCCAGATCTGCATCAGGTGAACCGGTGCCTTCGACTGGTTCGTCTCGCTGTGCATGACGCCGCTGCCCGCCGACATGCGCTGCACGTCGTCGCGCTTCAGGGTCGCGCCGCGGCCCATGCTGTCGCGATGCGTCAGCTCGCCCTCGATAACGTAGGTGAGGATCTCCATGTCGCGGTGCGGATGCATGCCGAAGCCGCGCCCGCCGCTAACAACGTCTTCGTTGATGACCCGCAGGTCGCGGAATCCCATGTGCTTGGGATCGTGGTAATCCGAAAACGAAAAGCTGTAATGGGTGTCGAGCCAGCCGTGGTTCGCGTGGCCCCGTTCTCCTGATGGCCTGACGGTGATCATGTCTTTTCTCCCGCTCCAGATGATTGGATGCCGGAACGGTCGAAAAGTAGCAAACGTGTTACAACACGTAACTCTAAAGTCCCGCGTTTTCAGCGGCCAACTTCGCGGTTGAGCTCCAGTCCATCTCCTCCATTCCGCGGGAGATAGCGGTCAGCATGTGGTCGCGGATCAGGCTGGCGATCGGCAGCGGAGCGTCGACACCCTCGGCCGCGCTGAGCGCCAGGCGGACGTCCTTCAGCCCCAGTCGCATCTTGAATCCCGCCGGGGTGTACTTCTCGTCGGCGATCAGCCCACCGTAGGTCTTGTAGACCGGCGCAGCGAATAGGCTGCTGGTGAGGAAGTCGACATAAGCGTGCGGGTCGATGCCGTACTTGCGGGCCAGCGCGATGGCCTCACCCAACGACTCGATTACCGTGGCGATCAGGAAATTGCCGCTGAGCTTCACCACATTGGCCATCTCGGGCTTGTCACCGACGACGGTGACCTTCTGCCCCAGCGCCTCCAACACTGGCAGACAGCGTTCGACCGTCTGCTTGACGCCGGCCGCGGCGATGAACAACTTGCCTCCGGCGGCGGCGTCCGGCCGTCCGAACACCGGCGCGGTAATGTACTGGTGTCCTCGCTTGGCGTGCTCTTCGGTTAGTCTGCGCGACAACGCCACGCTGATGGTGCTCATGGAGATGTGCGTCGAGCCCTTCGGCAGGTTGTCGATTACGGTGTCGGAGTGCAGCACCGCCGACTCGACGGCGTGATCATCGGCGAGCATCGTGATCACAATCTCGGCTCCGCTAGCGGCTTCGGCGAGCGAGCGCGCCACCTTCACGCCGTCGCCCTTAAGCGGCTCGGCCTTGGCGGCGGTGCGGTTCCAGACGGTTACATTGTGTCCAGCTTTTACCAGGTTCCGCGCCATCGGCGACCCCATGTTGCCCAAACCTATGAATGCGATGTTCATGGTCATCCTTCACAAGAGAATGGACTGCCAGCGTTCTTGGATGTCGCACCGGTCCTGCTGGGTGCGCCAGTATTCCGTCTCGAACAGCCTTTCGAAGCAGGTCCTGGCATGACCCCCATGACATTTGTCACCCACCCTCGCTGACAATCGGCACTACTTGCTGCATGAAGGATCGCCGATGATCGCTAGCGTACCGGGAAACGACCGGACGTGGAGTGAACGATGTCAACTGCCATTGCAGAGATTCCGCGCAGCGCACCGGCACCGCAGCCACGCAGTGTTGCCAGTGTGCGCCGACTCAAGAAAGCTTACGGAAATATCGTAGCTGTTAACGATCTGAACCTGGACATTCGGGCCGGCGAACTGCTGGCGCTGCTGGGACCGAACGGAGCAGGGAAGACCACGCTGGTGCGCCTGCTGCTGGGTTCGGCCAAGCCGGATGCCGGCAGCATTTCGGTGTTTGGCGGTGATCCCTATCTTGGCCACGCGCAGTCGCGCGTGGGCGCCATGCTGCAGGTTGGCCGCGTTCCCGAGACGCTGAAAGTTCGCGAGCACATCGACCTCTTTTCGTCGTACTACCAAAACCCGCTGCCGCTCGAAGAGGCTCTGACTATCGCAGGACTGAACGACATCAAAGATCGCCGTTACGGCGAACTGTCAGGCGGGCAAAAGCAACGCGTGCTCTTTGCCATTTCGGTATGTGGCAATCCGGACTTGCTCTTCCTCGACGAGCCTACGGTTGGGCTCGACGTGGAAGCGCGCCGGCTGATGTGGTCGCAGATCCGCACGCTGATTGCGCGCGGCAAGACCGTGCTGCTGACCACGCACTACCTCAACGAAGCCGACGCCCTCGCTGACCGCATCCTGGTGCTGAACCAGGGATCGATCATCGCCGAGGGCACGCCGGCGGAGATCAAGACCCGAGCCATGGGCAAGCAGATCCGTTGCACCAGCCGTCTCACGCTGGACGAGGTGCGGCAGATCCCCGGCGTGGTGAACGCCGTTGCTGATCGTAATGCGTTTGAAATTCAAGTGAACACGGCCGAGCCCGTCGTCCGCGAGTTGTTGCAGCGCGATGCGTGGCTCGCCGATCTTGAAGTGACCAACGCAGGGCTGGAAGAGGCGTTCCTGGCGCTGACCAAGAATCACAATGCTGAATCGAAGGGGAAGAACTGATATGGCGGCTACGACTTTTCCTGCTGCGCTGGCTGCACCGAAGCGCTCCCTCACGCGCACCCTGGCGATCTTCGCCAAAGAATCGAAATACGAACTGCTGAAGAACGTGCGCATCCCGGTGTACGCAATCTCCACCATCGCGTTTCCGCTGATGTTCTACGTGCTGTTCGGTCTTGTGCTGGGCCGCAACCATGCTGCGGTGCGCAACGACAACGCAACCTACATGCTGGCGACGATGGGATGCTTCGGGGTGATGGCGGTATCGCTGTTTGGCTTCGGCGTGAGCCTGGCCATTGAACGCGGCCAGGGATGGCTGCAGGTGAAGCGCGCGTCACCCATGCCCATCGCTGCGTATTTCTTCGCCAAACTGTTTGCGGCGGTCGTGTTCAGTACGGTAATCATGACTATGTTGCTGGCGGTCGGCATCGCGTTCGGCGGGGTTCGTCTGCCGGTCGCAACCGCCGTGAGGCTTATCGGCATCCTGGTCGCGGGCTCGATTCCCTTCGGCGCGATGGGGCTGGCGATCGGCTACTTCGCCAAGCCGAATTCAGCTCCGTCAGTGGTCAACCTGATTTATTTGCCGATGTCATTCTGCTCCGGATTGTGGGTTCCGCTGTTCCTGCTGCCCCATGGACTACAGACGTTCGCGAAGTTTTTGCCGGCATATCACATGGCTCAATTGGCGCTCGCCACCGTTGGCATGACGACTGAACCCGGTTCGGCGTGGGGACATGTCGAGGCGCTGATCGCGTTCACGCTGATCTGCCTGGGATTGGCGGCGTGGGGATATCGGAAGGATGAGGGGGAGACGTACGGATAAGGCAGGGATCAGGGGATAACGACGAGCAACTAGCAACTAGCTAAACATCCAAGAGCGGAAGCGGAGTCTCTCCCGATGAAAAGCCGAAGCGCGCAATGGATGCTGTGGGCCGCAACTATGACCCTTTTTCTCTGGTTGACGCTGAGTGGGCATTTTCGCTGGCTGGCCGTGGCTCTCGTTGCGTCGTCCTTGGTGTGGTATGCGCTTGTGCCGCGCGCTAATTACAGATGACAATAGGGCAGCAAACCGAAGGAACCCCGCTCATGAACGCAGTGCAGAGATTCTGGCACTTCATCTATCCGTCGACGGACGAGCATCGCTGGATGCCGATCATCTGGCTGCCGTTCATGGTTTGGTTCTTCCTCGACCCGCTATGGAATGGGAGCGGCAGTCTGCTGCAGTGGATCGGCAACACCCTCTTCGGCCTGGTCTACATCTGGCTCTATCTCTACTCGTTCTCGCATCCCGAGCCCAGGCGTCTCTATGCAGCGGTCATCATGCTGTTCATGGCGTCGGCGATGATTCCGACACCCAACGGAGCGGTCTCGGCGCTGCTGATTTATGCGATTGCGGCCGGCGCATTCACGACCAACCGTGCCCGCGTGATCCTGCTCATTGGCGCCGCCCTCGCCCTGCTCGGAATCTACTCGCGTTACCATCACGTACCTCCGCCGGCCTGGGGCTCGATGGGACTGCTCATCGCCCTGGTGGGAGTTGGGAACCACATTGCAGCGATTGCGCATTGTGCCGGAGAGAAGCTGCGCAGGGCTGATGCAGAGATCGAGCACCTGGCGAAGGTCGCCGAGCGCGAGCGGATCGCGCGCGACCTGCATGATCTTCTGGGGCACACGTTGTCGCTCATCACATTGAAGGCCGAGCTGGCGCGCAAGCTGGTGGATCGCGATCCGCAACGCGCCAAGCAGGAGATGCTCGAGGTGGAACAGACTTCGCGAGCGGCGCTGGCCGATGTACGCGAGGCCATCAGCGGCTATCGCGGCGACGGAATCGCCGCCGAATTAGTGCGTGCGCGCAAGACGCTGGAAACCGCGGGCATCACCGTAGATTGCGAATTCGATCAGCTGCCGTTGACGCCGGCACAGGAGACGGTGCTGGCCCTGGCGCTTCGTGAAGCAGTGACCAACGTTGTGCGTCATGCGCAGGCGGGACAATGCAAGGTCAGGCTGCAGCGCGAGAAGGACCTGTGCACGCTCGAGATCGCCGACAATGGACGGGGCGCCGACAGCCCCGAAGGCAACGGCCTGCGTGGCATGCGTGAGCGGCTGGAAGCGATTGGCGGCTCGTTGCAGCGGCAGACCGCGGCCGGAACCCGCCTTGTCATACATTTGCCCCTCGCCCCGGCTGCCTCGGCTCTGCGAAACTGAGAGCATGACCGGCGCCAAGCGCGACAGGATACGGGTGGTGATCGCCGAAGACCAGGCGATGGTGCTGGGCGCGCTCGCCGCACTGCTGGAGATGGAAGACGACATCGAAGTCGTCGCCCGCGCCCGCAATGGCGAAGAGGCGCTCGCCACCGTCAAGCAGATGCGGCCGGAAGTTTTCATCACCGACATCGAGATGCCGAAGTTGAGCGGTCTGGAAGCCGCAGCCGAGTTGAAGCATAGCGGCATTCCGGTGCGCGTCATCATTCTCACTACATTCGCCCGTGCGGGATATCTGCGACGCGCCCTTGATGCGGGCGCCTCCGGCTATCTCCTCAAAGACATGCCGGCGGAACAACTCGCCGATGCTGTGCGCCGCGTGCACAAAGGCTTGCGCGTAATCGATCCGCAATTGGCAGCCGAAGCGTGGAGCGACGAACCCGATCCGCTCACCGATCGCGAGCGCCAGGTGCTGCGACTGGCGGGCGAGGGAACGTCGACTCTCGACATCGCGAACGAGCTGAATTTGTCAGAGGGAACGGTAAGGAATTATCTGTCGGAAGCGATCAGCAAGCTGGGCGCCGCGAACCGCGTGGAAGCGGCGAGAATCGCGAGGGCGAAGGGATGGCTGTAAAAACAGGGGATAGGGGGTAGGGGATAGTGGGTAGTGGATAGATAAAAGCCAGGAGCGGCTTGCGTCCTTCCCGCATTCACAACGCGCAGTTGTCGACAGCGACCTGCCGGATTCAACTCCTGCCTATCCACTATCCCCTATCCACTATCCCCTAATGTTGCACCGGCAGATCCAGCCTGTTCACCGTCGAGCGGTTGTCACGCAACTTCACGTATAGGTCCTGTCCGTGCGGATGCGGCACGTTCAGCGACGATCCGGCGAAGCCGTCGGGCACCGGCGTGCTCTGCTGGAATTGCGGGTCGGTGGAGATGGAGTCGAGCAGGTAGAGTCCCGAACCGCTCAACGTACACTGCTCGTCGTTGTCATGCGGACAGCGCAGCGCATCAAGCGTCGGCAGGCGGACCAGGGTCACCAGCGGCTGCCAGTCGCCTTTCTCGCCGTTGGCGTCAACCGGGCGGAAGCGCAACGGTCCGAAAGCCGATGCCCCCAGGCTCTTGCGCGGATCGAGCTTCGCCAGCACGGTTTGCTCGTCCTGCATGGTAAGTGTGCCGTCGGCGATGCTTAAGACCGTGTGAACCGAATCGTCCGCGGCAGCGACTTCGATGGTCTCGTTGCGCGGAAATGCGGCCGGCGCTTGCGACTTCAGCGAGAACGAGAGCGTCGCATTCTGCGGCAACTGGTCATCGCCTTGCAGCTGAATGGGTGATGAGTTCGCGGACGCGTCCTGCTGAATGCTCTTGCTGATGAGCGTGACCTTGGGACGCTGCGGCTGCACGGTCGTCGCGAGATCCAGCACGCGACCGTCCTTCAGCTTCACACGCGCGGTGTCGGAAGCCCCTGCGTTCAACTTGCTCAGGTCGGCCGAGTCGGGAGCGATCATCGCGAGTTCATCGGAGCTGCCGGAGCGCGTTAGCCCAGCGGGAGCAAATTGTATTCCGCCGACCTCCAGGCTGGCCACTTCATCCAGTCGCGTGCCCTTCAATGTGCCCTGGCGGTCGCCGGCATCGAGGTGAAAGCTGTCGAGATGGCCGGCCTCGGCATAGCTGTGCAGCGTAACGCTGTCGGACTTGGCGAGGGCGTACTGCTTCACCTGCATGGTGAGCTGGCCGGCGGCAACATCTTTCAGCGGGATGTCGACCTGCAATTCGTCCGGCTTGATCAGCTTGTGCTTCGCGTCGAGTGTCTTGCCCTGCGCATCTTCGACACTCACGCTGTCGACGCACACCGCCTGATCCGACTTGAGATGCACCGTGTCATCGCGGCCGACGATGAGCGCGGACTGGTCCGCCGAAGCGAGAGTCCAGTCGGCAGAACGCGAGGTGCGCAGACGGAAGGTTGGACCTTCAAAGGCGTCGAATCCCCACTGAGCTTTGAGCGTGCCGCTCACGTCCGGGCCGAGCTTGCTTAAGTCAGCTTCCGTGGGAACAGACACGGAAGCCTGGCCGTTGGCGGCCCTTCGCGTCAGCGAATCAATGACAAAGCCGCCCTTCGCCGCGTCGGGCTTCACCGGCAGATCGAGCGACGCTCCTGACGACTTGCTGTAAAGGTGCAGCACCCAGTCGTGGCCGAGGCTGGTGGAGAAAGCAAGCGGCGCGCCCTCGGCCGGTATCACCAGCGCGGAGTTCTGGAGGCAATAGGCGCCCTTTGGATCGACGGCGCGCAGCGGCGGCAACTGTGGCGGCTCGATGGCCGGAAGGCCGATCACCAGCACCGACTTCGGCTTCTCGAACGACGGCGGCGAATTCAGTTGCAGATTCAACTGATCATGCTTCGGCAACGCCAGCGCCGGAATGTACTGATACTCGGCGGTGTGAAAGCTGGTCATCAGGCGAACGACGTCGACCACTGCGCCGACGTAAGCGCTGTAGTAGCCGCTGCCCATCAGGCGCGTGCTGCTGATCTGGCCGATCAGATCGGCGGAAGCGCCGGAGGTCAGCTCCTCCACCATCCCCTGGCTGTGCGGGTCGTCGAGTACGAGCTGGTCGGAGTGCTGCATGAGACATGTGGCCTGCTGGTCGACCGGCTTCTTGAAGCAATCGTCGTCGACACGGATGCCGAGGCTGCGCGCCAGCAAAGTCGAGCTCTCTTTCAATTTGTCAGGATCCGTGTCCGAGGCCTGCTTCACCGAACTGAGATACAGGTCGAGTCGCGTGCGATCGAGTGCCGCGCGGTTCAGGTCTTGCGAGGAGCGTACGAATGCACCGGGTTTGCCGCGCACGTTCGAACGCAGGGTGCTGAAGTCGCCGCCGGTCTCGGGCGCGAGAAACATCAGCGCCTGTTCCGCCCCTTTGGGGACGGTGACCATCACGCCTTCCTGGCGCACCTTCTTGTTCCAGGTTTCTATCCGCGTGAACCACTTCTCCGGCGGCGGATTGGTAGTGCCGCGGAGGAAGGTCACGATGAGCAGATAGTTCGCGCTCTGCGACTCCGGAAAGTCAGGATGAACCCAGAGGCGGTCGCCCACTTGAAGGTTGGGCACCTCGGCGATGGGCAGTTCTTTGCCGCCGCGAGTCACGCGAACCTCGACGTGCGGTCCAGGAAGGTCGAACGCAGCCGTGTCGGCAAACGCTACGCCGGATAAGAATAAAAGTGCAAGGGCAAGTGCACGGCCCAGACGCAAAACCATATCCCTATCTTAGAAGCAAAACAGAGTCTCTGGGTTCGACGTAAAGTATCGGCTGCGAGTTCTACATCCACATTTCAGCTTGTGATGAAACGTGACTGCAATGTTCGGTTTATGCTGATGAAATGAATGCAAAGTATTCCCTGGCAGCAACGGCGGCCTTGATTGCCGATCCCAGTCGCGCAGCGATGCTGGCGCAACTGCTCGACGGCCGGGCTCTACCTTCGGGCGAACTGGCACGCATCGGCGGAGTGTCGGCGCAATCGGCCAGCATGCACCTGGCGCAATTGGTGAACGGCGGATTTCTTGCCGTGAAGCAGCAGGGGCGCCATCGTTACTATTCGATTGCGAGCGAGCAGGTGGCCCATGCGATCGAGGCGCTGGGAGTGATTTCGACTTCCAACAACTACCGGCCGAGCCGCAGCGACGAAGTGTTTCGGTATGCACGAACCTGCTACGACCACCTCGCCGGAGAGATTGCCGTGCAACTGATGGATCTATTCGAGAGGGACGGCGTGCTGGTCGCCAGCAGTGAGCGGGATTACGAAGTAACGCGGCGCGGCGAACACTTCCTGAGCAAGTGGGACATCAACATCGCGTCGCTGCGGGAGTCGCGGCGCTGCTTTGCCCGGCGTTGTCTCGACTGGACCGAACGCCGGGACCATCTCGCGGGCGCCTTGGGAGCCGCGGTCTGCGATCGGTTTCTTGCGGCCGGTTGGATCACGCGCGATAAGCGCAGCCGCGCGGTGCATGTGTCGCTCGCAGGTCGTCGCGAGTTGTCGCGCGTGCTGGGACGGGCGGTGCAGTAAGGCAATCATTGTTCAGCGATGGCTGAAACATGTGCGACGCGGGTCGCTTACAGACAGCTATCTTCGTGCAATCGGCCTGTCCGATCGGGGAGATACCGATGATCACCGTCTGCATTCGTTACACCATCGACATGAAGAAGACGCCGAATTCGAGCAGTACGCTCGCAACTGGACGCAGAGTATCCCACGCTGTGGGGGAGAGCTGCTGGGCTACTTCCTGCCAACCAAAGTTGCCGGGCCCACGAACATCGCCTATGCGCTGATCAACTTCGACGATCTCGCGGCATATCAACGTTATCGCCAGGCGCTGATGAACGATGAAGGATGCGAAGCGAACTTCTCGTTCGCCGACGCAGTCTGGCTGCATTCAGATTGAGGAGCGATCGATTCTGCAACAGGCGCGCTGACCTTGTGCTGCGTCGCTTTCGACTGCTGCAGCCCCTGCGGTAAGATAGCGGGCTAACATGAAACCCCTGATTCGAAGGCTCGAGACCGCTATCGAGCGGATGCGCAGGCGCGGCGAGTTCTGGAAGAGCGTGCCTCCCGTCTCGGCAGCGCTGTTTTTCGTCGCCATCTTCAGCCTGTTCACCGGTCTCGGTTTTCTGAACCTGATGATGAAGACCGTGCGGTTGCCGCCGTGGCAAATCGTGGTTGGGGTGCTCTTTTCTGGCGGCTTCGCGCTGCTTTTCGCAGATGTCGGCGCTGTACAAAAAGTACATCGCATTCCCATTCATCATCGCCGCTCAGATCGCTCTTGCGATCAAGCTGGGTCCAAATTTACGTCACGATGTTCCGTTGGTGCCCATCAACTCCGAGATGGCGGCGCAACTCCGATTACTGGGTACTGGCGGCTTCATAGCTCTGATAGCCGCGTATACATGTTTCCTGGTGTTCTCCTCTCGCGAAGGAGAGCGCTTCTTTCTGACGCACGCCGAGATGAAGCTGGCGCGCGAGCTGCACCAGACCCTCGTGCCCGCCGTGCAACTCACGGTCGGCGGCTTTGAAATTTACGGAGCCTCCATACCCAGCGGCGACGTAGGCGGCGACCTGGTAGATGCTGTGACCCACGGCGACGACTGGACCGCCTATGTGGCCGACGTCTCCGGGCACGGGGTTGCGCCAGGCGTGTTGATGGCGATGTTCAAGGCCAGTGTCCGCAGCCGGATCCTTGCGGGCTGTGACGGCGCACGGCTGCTGGACGGGTGTGCACCAGACCCTTTATCCCCTGAAGACCAGCAACATGTTTATCACCGCGGGCTTTCTGCAGGCGCACAGCGGGCGTCTGTCGCTTTCGCTGGCGGGGCATCCGTCGCTGATTCACTTCCGCAGGCGTGCGAGCGACATCTGCGAATACGAGCCAGCCGACCTGCCAATTGGAATTCTGCCGGAGCAAAGCTTCTCGTCACGCGAGGTAGACTGCAGGCCTGGCGACATCCTGCTGCTGCTGACTGACGGCATCATGGAAGCCGCCAACAAGGACGGTGAGGAGTTGGGCATCGAGCCGGTGAAGGCGGCGTTGCGCGAGAATCCGGACATGCCGTTGCCCGAGATGTTTCAGAAGATACGCGGGCTGGCGCTGGCGTTCGGTAAGCAGACGGACGATCAGACCATGCTGCTGGTGCGGCGGGTCACAGCGAATGAGGCTGCATCAGTTTGAAATGCGCAGTTCGGGGGAGCACACATTCAGGGCTGCTGAAGAAATCGGAAGGGACGGCTCGTCGGGCTAAAGTTCGCCTCGCCGCAATCAGTAAAAAGGCTCATTGGCACGGTTGAAACCGTGCCCTGACACAAAGCTCGCGGCGCGGGGAGCTTTTACGCAGCGTGTGAAGTGCCAAATGCACTGCCAAATGCGAACTGCCAAGTGCCAAGTGCCAACTGCCAACTGCCAATTGCCAACTGCCAAACGCTAACTGCCAGTCCTGAGCATCATCGAAGTAGGAGCTCGTGCAGGCGTTCTGCTGAGAAGTCTTTCGTAGAAATAGAAAAGGCTGTGACTTTGGTTATGCTCTAGCTGCCAACTCCTGCGAGGGAGCTCTCAGCGTGGAAGCATGTACCGTCACAGCCCTTGAACGATCACCGCTTTCGCAGTTCCAAACCCCGGCTGACATCTCGCAACGCAGTCGGTTTTTTCGGGTCTGGCGGTTGATCCGGTCACCCGGATTCGAACCGATCCCCCGGCATACTTCGGAACGGTGCTTTTGGCTCCGACCTTTTCTGCCGTCGATAGAAAGAAGCGACTTTGGTTATGCCCTAGCCGTCCGCTCCTGCGAGAGAGCCAACAGCGTGGAGGCATGTACCGCCACAACCTTCGCGCGATCACCGCTTTCGCGGGTTCCGAACCCCGGCTGACATCTCGCAACGCAGTCGGTTTTTTCGGGTCCGGCGGTCGTTCCAGTCGCCTGGATCGAACCGATCACTCAGCTTACTTCAGAGCAGCTACTTTTGGTTGCTGTCCTTTTCTGCCGTCGACGAAACCCACTTTACCGGACGATGAAAGAATGTCAACGCCCAAGGTTGGTGCAATGGCAAGTTATTTTGCTGTGAGAATTTTTATCTGCAAACGATAGAATTCAGCCGAGTTTCTGATTCTTGGTCCCGGATATTCAACTCTTGCCCACATTTTTTTCACAGAAACGACGCATCCAAACGGTAGAATTTCCAGGAACCTCATCAGCGTCTTGACGAGTTTCAGTATCTGCAGCATCTTGGTTCTTGGTTCTCAGGAGCGGAATGTCCGATCTCATAGCGTACGTCGATGGCGGCTCGCACGGAAACCCGGGTCCCTCGGGCATTGGCGTGGTGATTGAAGCTTCGGGCGGAGAAACAGTCCGCATCGCCAAGTGGATCGGGCACCAGGACAACAACGTTGCCGAATATGTCGCCCTCCTGGAAGCCCTGCAGCACGCCGTCTCCGTCAAGGCGAAAACCCTGCACGTTTATTCCGACTCCGAAGTGGTGGTCAAGCAGATGACCGGCGAGTACAACTGTCGCAGCCCGCGCCTGCACTCGCTGAACTGGACCTGCCGAAAACTTGCCCGCAGCGTAGATTTCTCCATCGCCCACGTCCCCCGCGAGCGCAACCGCGAAGCCAATGCCCTGGCGAATGACGCCGTAAAGTCGAGAAACGCGGCGTAGGCATCGAGGCGTGCGTCTCCCGGCGCGCCTGCCAACACACCTCCAGCGACGGCACTCCTTCTGTGACCTTCGTCACTGCATCCCAGTCCGCAAAAGGCCGAGCATGGAAGGTTACGCAAGAGGAAAGTTCCATGCCAACCACCACTATCATTGAGCCCTTCCGCATTAAGAGCATTGAGCGTATCCGCTGGACCACCCGCGAGGAGCGCGTGGCGCTGCTGCGCGCGGCCCACTACAACCTGTTTCTGCTGCCCGCTGACGATGTGCTTATCGATCTGCTGACTGATTCAGGTACCGGCGCTATGTCGACCGAGCAGTGGGCCGCCGTGATGCGCGGCGACGAAAGCTACGCGGGCAGCCGCAGCTTCGATCACTTCCGCTCGTCGATCCAGGACATCTTCGGCTTCGAATACGTGATCCCGACGCACCAGGGGCGGGCAGCCGAGCGCATCCTGTTCAGCGTTGCCTGCAAGAAGGGCGATGTGGTCCCCAATAACACGCACTTCGACACCACGCGCGCCAACGTGGAATTCGTCGGCGCCGAGGCCGTCGACGTGCCGATCGCGGAAGCGCGGCAACCTTCATTGTGGCATCCATTCAAAGGCAACATGGACGTCGTGGCATTGGAAGAGTTGATCCAGCGTGTCGGCCGCGAACGTGTGCCGCTGGTGATGCTGACCATCACTAACAACTCCGGCGGAGGCCAGCCGGTCTCGATGGAGAATGTGCGCGCGGTCAGGGCGGTTTGCCGGAAGCATCGCATCCCCTTGTACTTCGACGCCTGCCGATTTGCCGAGAATGCATATTTCATCAAGCAGCGCGAGCCGGGCTATGAATCGAAAACGCCGAAAGAGATTGCACAGGAAATGTTCCGGCTGGGCGACGGCTGCACCATGTCGGCGAAGAAAGACGGCATGGCGAACATAGGCGGGTTCCTGTGCACCAATGACGGCATTCTCGCCGCGCAGGAAAAAGATCTACTGATCCTGACCGAAGGCTATCCCACATACGGGGGGCTCGCCGGGCGCGACCTGGAAGCGATTGCCGTGGGGGTGCAGGAGTCGCTCGAAGAAGATTACCTGCGGTATCGCATCGCCTCGACGGCGTATCTGGGCAATCACATCGCCGAGCACGGCGTGCCGATCGTTCAGCCGCCGGGCGGACACGCGGTTTATCTCGATGCGCAGGCGTTCCTGCCGCACATTCCTCTCTACGAATTTCCCGGCATGGCGCTGGCGGCGGCGCTGTATCTGGAAGGCGGCATCCGCTCGGTGGAGATTGGCAGCCTGATGTTCGGCCAGGCCGCGAAGATGGAGTTGGTGCGCCTGGCGATTCCGCGGCGCGTGTACACACAGAGCCACATCGATTATGTGATCGAAGTGATTCTCGACGTGTGGAAGCGCCGCGAGCAGATTCGTGGAATGAAGCTGACCTACCAGGCGCCGTTCCTGCGGCATTTCACCGCGCATCTGGAGCCGCTGGAAGCGCCGGTAGCGCAGCCGGTTGGGTAAAAAGTAGCTGTGATATCGTCCGCCACTGGACGGCTCAAGTTCCACTGGGTGAAGCACGCCTCCACCGGCTGCTGAAATAGTGCGAAGTCGCCAGCCATGTATGAGGGCATGCTGCTGAAACATTCTGAAGACGCGAAGCCTTATACGAGGGGCGGCTTCTGCCGTGCCGATAAGCTGTTTGTTTTTGATTGCGGCGATGCGGACTTCAGTTCGACGAGTCGTCCGGTCCGAGTTTTCAGCACCCTGGGAAGGCGTACATCCTCACATCGAAAACCTATGCGTTCCCCAGTATCCCTTCCACCTGCTCCCGCCACGCTTCCACTGAGCTGTGAATTGCGCGCCCGAGAAATGCCGTGCGCAGCTGACGCACCTCCGGAATGCGCCGTGCGGCAATTGCATATCGGCGGAAGATTGGATTCATCGCTAGCTCGGCATTGCCGAGATAGATTGGCCGTCGCCGAAAGTTGAGAATGCCCAAACCGCGATTCAGCCGATGGATCTGCTGATCCAGCGCTGAGTTGCCGTCGATGCGGAAGAAGTACGTCGCGCGCCCTCCACGCGAACTCGCCTCCCAGGCGACAACGTCGGGCTTGTCGCCCTTCGCTGCGATCGGGAAGAAGAACCAGTAGATCGCGTCGGGCCCTTTCTCATCGGCATCGACAGCGTCGCCATGATCTTCGGGCTCATCCGCCTCCTGGACCTGCTGATTCTCGGGGCGAATCAGCTTGAAACCAGCCCAAACCGAGCCGCTCACAGCCCGCCCAAGCAGCTCTTGATAGTACGGCTGCAAGTCCTTGTCGACGGCGTTCTTCACCAGCGCGTCGGCGATACGCGGATCGATCTGCGTCAGCGCTGCAACCGCAGCAGAAGATCCCTCCGGCAACAGCGTCGCCACCCGCTGAATCTGGTCGGCATCGAGGAAGGGAAGCGCCAGATGCAACGCCTGCGCCGATGCGGCTTGCATGTCGCTGATGGCGCGTCGCAGCTTGTCGGCAAATTCGTTTGTGCGCTTGCCGAGCGCGCTGAACTTCAATGCCTCCGTTCCAAGATCGAGCAGAACATCGTAGCTGCCGTCCTGATGCGCCACCCGTTTCGCATCGCCGAGCCGCACCTGGAATCCCGGCGCGTGCTCCGGCAGCACCGCCACATTCGATTTGTAGAGTCGGATCTCCGCCTCGCCGGAGGATGGTTCGGCGACCAGCGTCTGTGCGAGAGGATGTCCACACTCGCGGCAAAACTTGCCGCACCCCCCGAGCGCGCCGCAGGAGGAACACCGTGCGCCGGGGTCTATCCGCTCGAAGTGGCCGGGGAAGCGCGCGATCTCGGGCATGTCGGCCAGCAGCAGGCATTGCACCTCGCGCTCGCGATGCGCCTTGGTCAGTTCCAGCACGAGGTTGTCGTAGCTGCTGCCGAACTGGTCGAGCAGCAGCACCGCCCCGGTGTAGAGCGGCAGCCGAAGCTGATGGCGCTCGCTGACGATGCCGTCGATGTCGCCGAGATCGAAGCTCAGCGGCGCGGCGGATTCTGAAGTGAGGGCGAACGTTTCCTTGTCAAACTCGATCCGGCACGGGCCCTGCTGCTGAGTTCCGGCGCTGCTTGTGTACTGGAAGTTCCCGGTGAAGGTGGCCATTGGCTTCAACAATGTAATTGATTCTTGCGGCAGGTTGGCTAGAATAATTTTTCGGTTTACGACACACTGCATCCGCTAGACACTCGCGGGCAAAGCTTTCCCGAACAATACAGGAGCCCTGATGGCACTCATTCAGTTTGTGCAGAACTACGACGACCTCTCCACCGACATGGGGTATCAGTTCAAGTTTTACTGCGACCGTTGCCACAACGGATATCTCAGCTCGTTTCAGACTTCGGCCATGGGAGCGGCGGGCAGCTTGCTGCGCGCGGCCGGCAGCATCTTCGGAGGAGTACTGGGCTCGGCGGGGAACAGCAGCTACGAGATTCAGCGTGCGGTCGGCGGCAAGGCGCACGATGAGGCGATTACCAAGGCGGTCGACGAGGTGCGCGGCAAGTTCCATCAGTGCCGCCGTTGCGCGAAGTGGGTTTGCCCCGACACCTGCTGGAACACCGAGCGGGGGATGTGTTTCGATTGCGCGCCCGACATTCAGGCAGAGCTGGCGCACGCGCAGACGGAAGCGACCATCGAGCAGATCAATGAGGGCGTGAAGAACATCGACTTCACCAAAAATCTTGATCTGGGCGGCGATACTTCGGCCACCTGCCCGAAGTGCGGGGCACGCGCTTCAGGCAAGTTTTGCGGCACATGCGGCGCGCCTCTGGTGCCGAAAATCAAATGCCCACAATGTGGGACCAGCGTGAATGAGGGCGTGAAGTTCTGCCCTGAATGCGGCGGCCACATGGTCGCCGGAAAACCGAAATGCTCAGGATGCGGGAAAGAGTACGACGTCGCGCCCAAGTTCTGCGAAGATTGTGGGACGAAGATGGCGTGAAGAGGCAGGGGATAGGGGATAGGTGCCAGTGGATAGGTGCCAGTGGATAGTGGCCGGTGGATAGCGGCCAGTGGACAGTGTTCCACACAGTGGTTGTCATCCTGAGCGGAGGCGCGCTGCTGTTGCGCGCCGGAGTCGAAGGACCCCTCTAGCCACAAGAACTGCCGCCGCTGACGCGGATCCGCTCTGGTTCAACGCTTGTCACCCGGGACTCAAGCACCGACACAAAAGCTCCACTGAATTTCTCCGTGGGCTCCGTGTACTCCGTGGTGAACAGTCACTGACACGCAGGTACGCTGACCGCTTCCATCACGGGCGTCAGCGGTTGCTGTTTCTGTTGCGTGAGTTGCGCATTCACTGCCGGCAGGTCCGTCTTCATCAGCGCTGACCACTGCTGCGCGACCTTCGTCAGGTCCTGGCAGTAATCGTGATAAGCGGCGCGCATCGCATCCGTCGGAGCCTGGTCGGCCTGACCAGCCGTTTCTGACAAGTTCGAGAGCTCGCCATTCAGCAGCGTGAACGTCGGTTTCGGTTTGCCGAACCCGCCGAAGCCGTGCTGGATTTCGCCCTCGAGCTTCTGCGCCTTCGTCTGAAACTGGTTCACAGCGTCAAGCGTCGCCTTTGCCTGGTCATTGCCCTTCAACGCGTTCTGGCGATCACCGGTCTCGGCAAGCAGTTTCGCCGCCTGCTCATGCATGTCGAAGCTTTGCGTGATCAGCTTGTCGATCTGCTGCTCGAACTGCAATTGCTGCTCGAGTTCAGCCTGCGTGATCTTCACCCGCGGATCCATCGTCACGGTCAGCGGCTGCTTGTAAGTCTTGCCGGCGACGGTGAGGCGCACCTCATACGTTCCGGGCACGACCAGCGGCCCCTGCGGCTCGGCATGCGTGCGCTCGTAGAGTGCGGAGATAGGATACGTGTGCTGCAAAGCGTCAGGCGCGGTGTAGCGTAAATCCCACACGTAGCGGTTCATGCCGGCATTGCTTGCCAGCGGCGTCGGACGGTACAACCAGTAATTCGGAACCGGCGGCGGCTCCTCGCTGCGCATCGTCTCAGCATTACTCGAGAGCTGGCGAATCAGTTGCCCCTTCTGGTCGTAGACGGCGATGTTGACGTCGCCCTGCGGAGCCATCTTGAAGTAGTAATCGAAAATTGCCCCGGTCGGCGGATTGTCGCCCGCAGGCAACTCCGGCGGCAGCGGCGTGTCCTGATTCATGTCGTTGCGCAGACGAATCGCAGTTGCCGGCTTGTAGAAGTGCACAGTTGAGTTCGCGACCTTCTCGTTGATCTGCCGCAGCGGCGAAAGGTCATCGAGGATCCAGAACGCCCGGCCATACGTCGCCGCGACTAGGTCGTCGTCATGCACCACCATGTCGCGCACGGAGACCGTTGGCATGTTCTGCTGCAGAGTGCCCCAGTTGTCGCCATTGTCTAATGAGACGAACGGACCGGTCTCAGTGCCCGCGTACAGCAGGCCCTTGCGTTTCGGGTCTTCGCGTACGACCTTCACGAAGCTGAGATCAGGGATGCCATTCACCACTTCCTGCCAGCTCTTGCCGTAGTCGCTGGTGCGGAAGATGTGCGGCTTAAAGTCGTTGCCCTGATGATTGTCAACCGAGGCATACGCCGTGCCGGCGTCGAAGTGCGACGCGTCGATCATGGTGATCTCGGAATACTTCAGCAGTCCCGGGGGCGAGACGTTCTGCCAGCTTGCGCCGTTGTCGGTGGTCACCTGCACCAGTCCGTTGTTGGTGCCCACCCAGATCACACCTCCCTTTACGGTTGACGGTGCGATCGTCGTAATCGCGCGGCGGTCGGGCATGCGCAGCGTCTGCTCTTCTTCCTGCGGCTTCGGCTTTTTGTTCTCGGCTTCCTTCTCCTTCGTCTGCTCGCTCTTTTCCGCTTCCGGCTTTTTCTCTTCCTGATCCGCTGAAGGCGCAGGCGGCACGGGCTCGCCCGGCCGATTCGTCAGGTCGGGACTGATCGCCTTCCACGTCTCGCCCTCGTCGCTGGTGGCCATCACGAACTGCGTGCCTTCATACAGGGTATGCGGGTCCTGCGGCGAAAACGCCAGCGGAGGATTGGTCGCGGTGCGATAGTCGCCGTCGCGGCTCACGTTGGGCGAGATGACCTTCACCTGGCGATTGGTGCGATCGACGCGCCACAGCCCGCGCGCTTCTCCACCGGCGTAGACAATGTTGGGATCGGTCGGGCTGGGGATGATGTAGCCAAACTCATAAGCGCCGATCGGATCCCAGTCGAGAAAGGTGATCGCGCCGTAGTCTCCGCGGCTGAGCGTTGCGACCGAGCCGCTGTCCTGCTGCGTGCCGTAGACCCAGTAGGGAAAGCGATTGTCGGTGGAGACGTGATAAATCTGCCCAGTCGGCTGGTTGTACCACGAGGTCCACGACTTGCCGCCGTCCATGCTGATGGTGGCGCCCTGATCGCTGCCCATGATCATGTAATCGGAGTTTGTCGGATCGATCCACAGCGCGTGGTTGTCGTCGCCGCCCGGCGCGCCTTTGTAGGACTCGAACGTTATGCCGCCGTCGGTCGAGCGATACAGCGATGTCTGCGCGACGTAAACGATATCCTGGTTGTGCGGGTCAAGGAAAACCCGGCTGAAGTAGCCATTGCCCGTTATTCGCACGTCTTCGGTGATCTTCTTCCACGTGTTGCCGCCATCGTCAGAGCGATAGAGTCCGCCCTCCTTGCGCTCGGAGACGATGAGATACACGCGCTGCCCCCCAGGAGCGACCACAACACCCATGCGCCCGAGGTGGGCTTTGGCGAACTGTGGGATGTTGACTTGCTGCCAGTTCTCGCCGCCATCGGTCGTCTTGTAGACGCCCGCGCCGCCGGTTCCGAGCAAGCCGGCAAACGGCGTATCGGGATTCACATAGTGGTACCACAATGTGGCATAGCCGATCTGCGGGTTGTCGGCGGCGAACGCCACATCGACGGCGCCGGTCTTGTCGTCCTTGTAAAGAACCTTGCGCCAGGTCTTACCTCCATCAATGGTCTTGAAAACGCCACGTTGTTCGTTGGGAGCGAAGGTGTGGCCGAGCGCCGCGGCGAAAACAATGTCGGCGTTCTTGGGATCGACCCAGATAGCGGCGATGTGACGCGAATCTTCTAATCCAATGTGCTCCCAGGTCTCGCCACTATCGGTTGACTTCCACATGCCGTTGCCCTGATTCACCGCGCCACCGACGTTGCTGACATCCCCGGTCCCGATGTAGACGATGCTGGTATTTGACGGAGCGACTGCGATGGCGCCGATCGATGCGACTTTCTGCTTATCGAAGGTAGGCTTCCACACCATGCCACCGTCGGTCGTCTTCCATGCGCCGCCGCCAGCGGTACCCATGTAATAGATCGCGGGCTGGCTGGGAACGCCGGTTACGCCGGTGACGCGTCCTGCGCGGAAGGGACCGATCTGCCGCCACTGCATCCCGGAGTAGAGCGATGGGGAATACTGTTGCGCTGCCAGTGGAGCAAGGCTGAGGAAGAAGATGGCGGTGAGCAAGGCGAGACGGCGAAAGCGATCAGGCAGCGCGCGGCTGCCGCGGGCAGACATCATTCCGGTGTAACCCCCAAACGAAACAGGTTACACCAAGAGCGACGCTGGCCTTGTCGTATTCCGAAGACTGTCATGCGTCGAATATAAACATGGGCTGTGCAGCAGCGTCACACGCTATTGAGAAACCCGGTGTCGCTAAGCTTGTCAGGGCACGGCTTTCAGTGGTGTCGTTAAGGTTTGTGTCAGGGCACGACTTCAGTCGTGCCGGTAAGCCGCTCAATACGATTCGGCTTTAGCCGCTGCATACCGCACGCAGGGGCTGAAGCCCTGTCATCCATCAGACTCGTTCGGCACGACTGAAGTCGTGCCCTGACACAAGGCAGCCTACTAGGAATGTCTTCGTAAGCCTGGTCGAACGCTTGGTTGAGATCCGCGAACGCTTGCGGCTTTTGCGATGACGCTTCACACGTGCTCCGCGGACCTAATGAGTCGCTTCCAGCGCACCCGCGGCGCGGTTCAGCGCAGTTGTCAAAACCTGCAACTGTTGCTTGGTGAGCGCCAGGTCCTTGGCCTCGATCGATTCATTCACGCCGGGGATGACGACCGCGGCGTAGCCCGTGTGCTCACCGGGTGCATAGATGGCGTGCCTGAACCACGGGCGGTCCGGCAGTCCGTCGATGAGAAACATGCGCTCGGTATTGCGCAGCACCAGGTTCACGATTCCGGGATCGCCCATGAAGTTGGATTGCATCTTCATCAGGGCCGCTCCCGCCTTGGTGATGCGCGCGGCCGCGCTGTCGGCGTCGGTGAACGAAGGCGCCTGATTGCCGAAGGTCGCTTTCGCCTTCAATTCTGCGGTCTTCAGATACTCGGAAATCTCTTTGCCATACTCTTCATAATTCAACGGCAACACTTCGGTGGATGCCATTCGCATCACCGCCAGGCCGTAGACCCGCGCCATCTCCTGCTCGTAGACAAACGTCGGATCGGTGAACTTCGTGAAGTACTGGAAATCGTCGAAGGCCGAGTGGTACACGCCGTACGGACCGTTGGAGCCCATATCCACCGAGGGCACTCCCAAGTGCTGCAGGAAGGCGGTGTAGTCGGAGCCGCTGCCCAGGTCGCCCACGTGCACATCGGCTGTAACGGTGGCGTTGGATTTGCCGGCGGGTGTTCCGGTCAGCGCCTGATCGCGACGATTCTCGTTCTTCTCGTCGTCCTTATCCTGAGAAGCCTTCCACTGGTCATAGACGCTGCCACCCTTTGGACTGGGCACGGACTTGGTGACATCGCGCATGTACTGCTTGAGGCTGGGCACAGCCGAGGCGCCGAAGTTCGGACCGGCAACGGCTACGTCCATATTGAAATATGCCACAGCGTGGGATAGCTCCTGCGCATGCTTTTCGGCATACTCGGTCGAGCCGATCAGGCCCTCTTCTTCGGCGTCCCAGCTGCAGAAGACCATCGTGCGCTTCGGCTTCCAGCCGGTCTTCAGCAGCTCGCCAATACCGCGCACCGCTTCCAACTGCGAGGCAGTGCCGCTGTTCGGATCTACCGCGCCGTAGACCCACGCGTCGCGATGATTGCCGGTGACGACCCATTCTGGCGCCCACTGCGTACCCTTCACCATGCCAACGACATCCCAGATGGTCGTGTAGCGATAGGCGATCTTCACCGTCATGTGCACTTTCACCGGACCCGGCCCGATGTGATAGGTGAACGGCAATGCGCCCTGCCAGGAGCGCGGCGACTCCGGGCCGCCAAGGTTTTGCAGGATGGGCGAAGCGTCGGCGTACGAGAGCGGAGTGATCGGAATGCGTGGAAGATCAGTCGCTTTGTCCGGCGGAGTGCGCTTGCTCTCCGGCAAATCCATCGTTGAAGCAATGCCCGGCGTGGTCGGGTCGCCGGGATAGCGGAACAGGTACTGCACCGAACCGCGCTGCACGCCGGTTGCCGGCCGCCACGGGCCTTTCGGATAGGGATCACCCTTGAAATAGCCATCATCCTGCGGGTCGGAGTAGATGATGACGCCCGCTGCTCCATACTGCGCAGCCAGGAACGGCTTCACGCCGCGAAACGTCTCGCCATAGCGTACGATGACGATCTTGCCCTTGAGATCGACGCCCAGCTCTTTCAGCTTCTGAAAGTCTTCGGCGCGGCCGTAATTCGCGTACACGACATCGGCCGTCACATCACCATTGGCTGAGTACTCGTTGAACGCCGGAAGAATGCGCGCATCTTTCTGGAAGATGTCGTCAGTAACGCGCTCGGGCGACGGGCCGTGCATCACGACGGTCTCGGGCTCGACAATGTCGACGCGGATGTCGAGCGGCAGGCCCATCCAGACTTTGTACTCCTCGATGTGCGCATCGAGTCCGGCTTCCTGGTATTTGCTGAGCACGTATTCGGTGGTGCGGTGATCTTCGGGCGAACCGGCCACGTGCGGCACCGCCGTCAGCGTCTGCAGGTTACTTTTCGCCTGGGCGGGATCAGGTACCGCAAGGAAGATCTTCTCGGCCTTCAGCTCCGCGGTCGCATCATGGAAGCCCAAAATTTTGTCCGGCGGATTGAAGGGCGCGGGAGTGGCCGACGTTTCCTGGCTGGGAGCAACGGTTGACAGAGTAAGAACAGAGGCGAGAACTACGCTTACCGAACGGATCAATCCGGATCTCCTGATGCGGACACGCATGCACCACCACAGAAGATTACAACAAGCAGGCTGATTTTCGCTGAAGCCGCCTAAGCCACGATACTGGTTTGCGTTGCCGGAGCAGGCAATGTTGCCGGAAGGGATGCGACGATCGCGTCGGAATCGTGCAGGTTCAACAATGCACGCAACTGCGGCACAATCGCGCGGACGGAACTCTCGCCCAGAGCGATGAGGTCTCCGGCGCGGTCGAAGCAATCGTAGGCGAACCCGTCCACGTTGGGCTCCACAATCAGGTCAGCGTCCTTCTTCCACAGCTCGCACATGCGCTCCTGCGCGATGGAGAAGCACTGGCCGATGACTTCGAACATATGGCGGGGCGCGCGGTTCTGCGCCCAATGCGCGCTCAGGTAAATGCCCAGCACGCGCTCGGCTCCCATCGCGCGCAGCGGCGTGGTGGGTACTCCGTAGGCCAGCATGCCGTCAATGTAGGAGCGGCCGTCGATCTCGACCGGATGAAACATCCCGGGATAGGCGCAGCTGGCGCGGATCGGCGCAATCAGTGGCCCCTTGGTGAAGATGACAGCCTCGCCGGTATGGAAGTCGGTGGCAGTGACGGCAAGCGGGATCTTCAGGTCTTCGAAGGATGTGACCCGGAGCACGCGATCACAGAACCGGGTAATGCGGTCGTTGCTGCAGAAGCCGTAGCGCGAGAATGTCCATCGCGCGAAATCCTTGAAGCGAGCCGCCCGCGCCACTTCTTCCAGCTCGCCGGCTGTCATGCCCGCGCAATAACAGGCGCCGATGATAGAGCCGACGCTGGTGCCCGCAACGAAATCGATTGGAATTGACGCATCGTCCAGCGCTTTGAGCACGCCGATGTGGACCAGGCCGCGGGCGAAGCCTCCGCCCAGGGCGAGGCCGAGTTTGAGACGGCGCGGCTCTGGCGGTAATGGCGCTTCGATCTTGATAGGGACTCGGCTTAGCTCCCGCGAGAAGGCGCGGACCGAGCGAACGATTCTGTTGAAGGTAGTCAACGTGACCTACTTGCTGCCCAATTTCCGGGCATACACTGTGTGATGCTGCCGGATGAGTTTATGTTCTCCCATTTGTAATGAAACAGGTGTTACGGGCGAGTCAAAAATTCGCTGAGAACCCGGCTGGTACCTCTTCTGTCCTCGGAAGCAATAAAAAACGGAGCTCTCGACGAGAGCTCCGCTGCGTATCTACTCTGGACTGCCGTGCTAGGCAGTCACATATTTGCCAGTCTCGATAAGGCGGCTGGCAATCTTCTCCTGAAGAGCGATCACGTTGACCGGGTCATGCTTGGCCAGGCGGCGCACAATCGCCATCTGGGTGCGCATCATGTCGCCCTCGGCCACGGCCGCCACGACTTTCTTGGCCGCAGCTTCCAGGCGGGTGAACGCCGTCTCCAGGTAGACCTGCGTCATGGCAATCACCAGCTCGGACTTCTGCTCGCCTTGCGTCGCAACGTACTTGCGCGCGCGCAGCAGAGCTGAATCCATGGCGAAGGTCTCGATGACCATGTCGGCGATCGCGCCCATCACTTCCTGCTCGTCGGCCAGCTTCTGCATGTATTTTTGCGAAGCCGCTCCGGCCACCAGCATGGCCAGCTTCTTGGCGTTCTCCACCAGCTTGCGCTCGCTGGCGAGCACGCCTTCCAATTCTTCGCCGGACGGACCCGCCATCACTTCGTCCATCACTTTCTTGATGGCTGGCAGCAGTGCAAGCTGTCCGCTCATGGCTCGCTTCAGCAGCCATCCGGTAATGATCAGGCGATTGATCTCGTTCGTGCCCTCGAAGATGCGGTTGACGCGCGAGTCGCGATAGGCTCGCTCCGCCGGATACTCCTCGACGAAGCCGTAGCCGCCATAGATCTGCACCGTCTCGTCGACCAGGTAGTCGAGCATCTCCGAGGCCGAGACTTTGATGATGGAGCACTCGACGGCGTACTCTTCGATCGCTTTGCGCACGCTCTCGGGATTGTGCCCGATGGCCGACAGCGCCGTGTCCATCATGCCGACGGTGCGGTAGACCATTGACTCACAGGCGTAGAGCCACGCCGCCATCTGCGCCAGCTTCTCGCGGATCAGGCCGAAGTCGGAGATGGTTTTGCCGAAGGCCTTGCGCTCTTTCGCGTAGGCGATAGCGTGCGTCAGTGTGGTGCGCGCGCCGCCAACGCAGCTGGCGCCCAGCTTGAAGCGGCCGACGTTGAGGATGTTGAAGGCGATGATGTGGCCTTTGCCGATGTCGCCGAGCACGTTCTCGACCGGTACCTTGCAGTCGTTGAGAATAAGCGGCGCGGTGGACGAACCGCGGATGCCCATCTTCTTCTCCTCGGCGCCGACCGAGAAGCCCGGGAAATCTTTCTCGACCAGGAAGGCAGTGAACTTCTCGCCATCGACTTTGGCGAAGACGGTGAACAGGTCAGCGAAGTGCGCGTTGGTGATCCACATCTTCTCGCCGTTGAGGATGTAGTGCTTGCCGTCGGGCGAGAGCACGGCGCGAGTACGCGTGTTCATCGCATCGGAGCCGCTGGTGCTTTCCGACAACGCATAGGCGCCGACGATTTCAGCCGTCGCGAGCTTCGGCAAGTATTTTTTCTTCTGCTCCTCGGTGCCGAAGAAGACGAGCGGCAGCGTGCCGATCCCGCTGTGGCCGCCGAGCGAGACCATGAAGCTGCCGTACTTGGCCATGAAGTCGGAAATGATCGCCGACGAAACTTTGTCCATGTCGGAGCCGCCGTATTCGGCGGGAATGTCGGCATTGGTCAGGCCCATCTCCGCGGCTTTCTTCAGCAGCTCGCGGACCACCGACCAGTCCTTATGCTCCATCTTCTCGGCGGCGGGCAGGATCTCGTTGGTCGCGAACTCCTCGGAGAGCTTTACCACCATCTGCTGATCTTCGTTGAAGTCTTCAGGGGTGAAGACGTTGTCGAGGTTGTGATCTTCGAGCAGGAAACTTCCGCCCGTGGTGTTGGTCTTGCTGCCGGGAGATGCCGTCGTTGTTGCCATTAACTTCTCGCCTTTCGCTGTTCGCCTTTCGCTCTTCGCTCGGGGCTGTTACTGAAGTTCCAAATCGTTTTCACCCACGAAGGCACAGAGGTTCTTAGATCAAACAAATGAAAATGTCTCTGTGCTCTCTCGTGGTTAACCGCCTACTGCAAATTTTCGAAAATACCTGCCGCGCCCATGCCGCCGCCGACGCACATGGTCACCATGCCGTACTTCCCGTTGCGGCGCTTCAGTTCACGTAGGATGCTCGCCGTCAGCTTGGCGCCGGTGCAGCCCAGCGGATGTCCGAGGGCGATGGCTCCGCCATTGACGTTGATGCGCGCCGGATCGAGCTTCGCTTCCTGGATCACCGCCAGCGACTGCGCCGCGAAAGCTTCGTTCAACTCGATCACGTCGATGTCCTCGAGCTTCAGCCCCGCCATCTTCAGCGCTTTCGGAATCGCGAAGACCGGCCCCAGGCCCATCTCTTCCGGCTTGTACCCCGCTGTGGCATAGGCCACATAACGGGCGAGCGGTTTCAGTCCCAGCGCCTTCGCGCGTTCGGCCGACATGACGATAGCTGCCGCCGCTCCATCCGACATCTGCGACGAGTTGCCGGCGGTTACCGTGCCCTTCACGTGGAAGGCCGGCTTCAGCGCCAGCAGCGCTTCCAGCGATGTGTCGGCGCGCGGGCCCTCGTCAATCTTGAACACGCTGTCGATGCGCTTTGGTTTGCTTCCGTTCGGCAGTCGTGAAGCTGACCGAGCACAGGCACGAGTTCTTCGTCGAACCTGCCGGCCTCGATCGCGGCCACTGCTTTCTTGTGGCTCTCGACCGAGAACTCGTCCGACTGCTCGCGCGTGATGTTGAAGCGCTTCGCCAGTCGTTCGGCGGTCAGACCCATCGAGAGATACGCGTCGGGATAGTTCGAGACCAGCCACGGGTTGGCCGAGACTTTGTGGCCGCCCATGGGAATCATGGTCATCGATTCGACGCCGCCGGCGACGATGATCTCGGCGCCTCCGGCCATGATGCGCTCGGCGGCCATGGCGATCGCCTGCAGGCCGGAGGAGCAGAAGCGATTGATGGTCATCGCTGAGACGTCGACCGGCAGCCCGGCGCGCAGCGATGCGATGCGGGCGACGTTCATGCCCTGCTCTGCCTCGGGCATGGCGCAGCCAAGGATCACGTCTTCGATCTCCCTGGTGTCGACCTGGGGGACGCGCTCCAGCGCGCCTTTGATGGCGGTGGCAGCCAGGTCGTCGGGTCTCGTCGCCCGCAAAGTTCCCTTGTAAGCCTTGCCGACCGGAGTCCGGACAGCAGATACGATTACGACATCGCGCATGAAAACCTCAAAGCAGTGATTAGCAATTAGTGGTTAGCAATTAGCCAAACCGAATACGTTATCAAGCGAACACTTCGACGTTAAACAAATCTGGTTTGTCATCCTGAGCGGAGCATTCGCTGTTTTTGCGAAGCAGAGTCGAAGGACCTCTATTAGTTGCGTAGGCTGACAACTGACAACTGCATTTCAGTTCCTCAACGTCTTACCCGTCTTCAGCGTGTACTGAATCCGCTCCTGCGTTTTCTTCTCGCCGCAGAGGGACTTGAACGCCTCGCGCTCCAGGTCCAGCAAATACTGTTCGCTTACCGGCGTTCCCGGATTCACTGCTCCGCCGCACAACACCTCGGCTACCTTGTTCGCGATCTTCACCTCATGATCGGTGATGAACTCGCCTTCGTGCATGATGTGTACGCCCAGCTTCAGCGTCGCCAGGATGCTCTCGCCGGGCGCGGGAATGTCGGTGCGCGGCACCACCGGTCGATAACCTTCATGCACGAGATCGAGCGCGCGTTCTTTTGCGTCGGTCAGCACGCGCTCACGGTTCATGGTGACGTCGTCGCCCCCGGAGATGAAGCCGAGGTTCTTGGCTTCGAACGCCGACATCGAAACTTTCGCCATGGCGACGGTCTCGAACGCCTGTTTCAACGCTTCCATCATTTCCACGCTTTCGCCGCGGCCCGCTGGCCGGATGTGCGTTGCTTTGTCGACGCGCGCGCAGCGTCATCTCCTTGCAGCCCCCGCCGCCGGGCAGCAAGCCAACGCCAACTTCCACCAGCCCGCAGTACAGCTCAGCATGAGGCTGCCGCGCCGCAGCATGCAACGTAATCTCGCATCCGCCGCCGAGGGTCATGCCGAACGGCGCGACGACTACCGGCTTATTAGAGAACTTGATGGCCTGCGTCATGCCCTGGAACTGCTTGACGGCAAGATCGACCTCGTCCCACTCTTCTTCCTGCACCGCCATCAGCAGCATCATGATGTTGGCGCCGACGGAGAAGTTCGCCGCGTCATTGGTGATGACGAACGCGTCGAAGTTGTCGCCCGCGCCGCCGGGCTTCAGCGTCTGGGTAATCATCTGCACGATGTCGCCGCCCAGCGAGTTCATCTTCGAATGGAACTCGATGCAACCGACACCGTCGCCGATATCGATGAGCGAAGCGCCTGCGTTCTTCTTGACGACCAGCCCTGACTTCTTCGCCACCGTCACCGACCACACGCCTTCGGGAACTTTCTCCGAGACGTAGTGGCCGCTCTTCAGATCGAAGTAGGCGCGGCCGCTGGGGGCCTTCACGTCGTCGGTGTACCAGCGCTCATTGCCTGAGGCGAGTAGCTTCTCGACGTTCGCCGAGACCGGCTTGCCCTCGACCTGCATGCGCTTCACGGTCTTGGCGACGCCTGCAGCATCCCACAGCTCAAACGGCCCCATCTCCCAGTTGAAGCCCATCTTCATCGCGCGATCGATCTCGACTACCGAGTCAGAAATCTCGCCGATACGATTCGCTGCGTAGGTCCACAGATCGGAGAGTGCCGACCACAGGAAGATGCTGGCCTTATCTTTCGACGGCGCCAGCAGCGTGCGTACGCGCTCAGGCAGGTCGTCGATGTTCTTGGCCATCTCGAGAGCAGGGAACTTGGGCCGCTGCGAAGGCCGGTACTCCAGGGTCTTCCAGTCGATGGCGAAGACTTCGCTCTTGCCGTCTTTCTTCGTCTTCTTGTAGAAGCCTTGCCTGGTCTTGTCGCCCAGCCACTTGCGTTCGAGCATTTGCTTGAAGAAGTCGGGCAGCACGAGGTCGCTGCGTTCATCTTTGATATTGGTAACACTGTTGCGCACGACGTGCCCGAGGATATCGAGACCGACAAGGTCAGCCAGTCGGAAGCTTGCGGTCTTGGGCCAGCCGACGGCGCTTCCGGTCAGCGCGTCGACTTCTTCCACGCTGAGGTCCATCTCCTGCATCAGGCGCATGACGTTCAGCGCAGAGAAGATGCCGATGCGGTTGGCGATGAAGTTCGGCGTGTCCTTCGCGTAAACGACACCCTTGCCCAAATGCAAATCACAGAACTGCGCGATGGCTTCCATTGCGGCGCAGTCGGTGTCCGGCGTGGGGATCAGCTCCAGCAGGCGCATGTAGCGCGGCGGATTGAAGAAGTGCGTGCCGAACCAGCAGCGCCGGAAGTCATCCGAGAAGCCTTCCACAATCTTCGCTACGGGCAGGCCGCTGGTATTGGTCGTGATGATCGTACCGGGCTTGCGGATCGCCTCGATCTTGCGCAGCAGTGTGCGCTTGATTTCCATGTCTTCGACGACCGCTTCGATGATCCAGTCCACCTCGGCGAGCTTTTGCAGATCGTCTTCGAAATTGCCGACCGTGACCAGACGGGCCAGCGACGGCTTGAAGAACGCGGCGGGCTTCGACTTCACCGCGGCTTCCAGGCCAGCGGCAGCAAAACGGTTACGGGCGGCGCCGTCAGCGTCGGGAGGAACGATGTCGAGCAGGTAAGAAGGAACACCGGCATTGGCCAGGTGCGCGGAGATGCGAGCGCCCATAGTGCCCGCGCCCAGAACGGCGACTTTCTCAATCCGTCTTTGCATGAGGTAGTTGGATTACTCCGGCTCAGGGCTGACAGGGCAGCCTGGGGCAAAACTTTTCGTCCGTGGCAACAGCCTGGGATCCATTTGGTTCGATTAAGATCGCGATTCGTTCGCTGCTGTTTTTACGTTGAAAATGCTTACGACAAACAAATTCATGGTTACGAAACGGCTCCTCACCGCCCCAAAATACAAGTAGCGCGCGTCGTAAGATGTGGGGTGAGGATGGCAACGACGCGCGCTTTATTAAGTTGTCCTGATGTTAGTGAATGAATGCTCATTCAGTCAACAAAAATCGTCATAAATCTTTTTCCCATATTGGGTTAGGAGATTAGCTTCGCAAGCAGAAAGGCCGCTCCGGCAGCAAGGCCACCGATCACAACCGTCTGTGCGGCCGACCGAAGCGCCCGGGCTCCCGTGAATCGTCCTTTGATGTACCCGAAGACCCCGAGCGCAACCAGGGTCACGGCTACCGACCAGAGCAGCGCGCCCCGTACACTGTGCAGCACCATGTAAGGCGAGAGCGGGATGATGCCGCCGGCAATGTACGACGCCGCAATGGTCATCGCGCTCTGATGGGCGCGCTTGGGGTCGGGCTCTTCCAGTCCGAGTTCGAAGCGCATCATGAAGTCGACCCACTCTTTCGGCTTGCGTGTCATCGCCTGTATCACCGGCACACTCTCTTCAGGCGACAGACCATAGTCCGCAAAGACTTTCTGTACCTCGCGCGCCTCTTCTTCCGGGATCTCCTCCACTTCGCGCTCTTCGCGCTGCCGCTCACTGGCGTAATGCTCGGCATCGCTCTTTGCCGCGAGGTAGCCGCCGAGGCCCATGGCAATCGAGCCGGCGGCAATTTCCGCCAGCCCGGCGATGACAATGATGCGGCTGTTGTCGACCGCGCCGGAAAGTCCGGCGGCGAGGGCGAAGGGAACCGTCAGTCCGTCGGCCATGCCGATGACCACGTCGCGCACGACCTCGCCGGCGGTGAAGTGTCGCTCAATGTGCGGTGTCTGCGGCATGCTCTCCCAGGTCCGGATGCTCGCTCACGTACTGCAATGCCTTCTGCGCTACTTCGCGCTCGCCTTTGTAGCTGAGCGCTTTGGGCGCTTCGTCGAGCGGCAGCCAGAAGGCACGTTGCACTTCGATTCGCATCTCCGGCGCGATGTCGCCCAACTTGCCCGAGCGATACAGCAGCAGGTAGAAGCTGACGATCTTGAACACGCGGGCGTGGTTGCCCCAGGTCCGCACGTAGACATATTTGATGTCTGCGAGCTTGTGGACGACATCGGCGTGAAGGCCGGTTTCTTCCTCGATCTCGCGCAGCGCGGTCTGCTCGGGTTTCTCGCCTGCGTCGATGGCGCCCTTGGGCAGGGCCGTGACGCTGCCGGGATCCTTCTTCGTGCGCTTGGATTGCTTGGCCGGCTTCTTGGGCCGTTCCATGTGCGGCTCGATGGCGGCTAGGAACCAGCGGCCGCGCATCTTGCGCAGCACCACGCCGCCAGCCGAGAACTCACGCTCCATGGGCCTCCCCGAAGTGACCGGACAGTTTGGCAGAGATGAGCGAAGGTGACAAGGAGCTTTGAGCTGCGAGCCATGAGCTGTGGGCTATGAGCCGTGTGCCATGAGCTGTAGGCCATGCGCTGTGGGCGGTGAACTGTGCACTCGGTGGACTGTGGAGTGGTGGCGTTTGGGAAGAGCCGAGTCTCGCGCAGCGAGACGGTAGAACTTAGCCCAGCGCTTCAGCGCTGGGTAGTCGTGTGTTTTTGTTTGAGCCCCTTCAGGTGCGACAGCTCTACCCGACCAGGGCAAAAGCCAGGAAGCGAATTGCCCACCGCGAACCGCGAAGAGCGGCCTCTCTTACACCGCGACCGTGACTGTCGTCTCCGTCCGCGTTACCGGCCGATACAACGTGTCGCGCTCGAACGGAACTCGTCCCGCCTCGGTAATGAGGCGAATCAAATCCTGGCGACGCAATCCTTGCGGCGTGGTCGCACCGGCATCGTGATAGATCTTCTCCTCGACGACCGTCCCGTCGATATCATCGGCACCGAAGCGCAGGGTGATCTGCGCCATCTTCGGCGTCACCATCTGCCAGTACGACTTGATATGCGGGAAGTTGTCCAGCACCAGACGCGACACGGCAATCTGCCGCAAGTCGAGCATGCCGGTGGTCTTGGGCAGATGCTGTAGCGGCGTGTTCTCGGGATGAAACGCCAGCGGGATGAAGGTCTGGAAGCCGTGCGTGTCGTCCTGTAGCGCGCGCAGCTTGAGCAGGTGATCGACGCGGTCCTCGTCGTTTTCGACATGGCCGTAGAGCATGGTCGCATTCGACTTCAGCCCGACTTCGTGCGCCGTGCGCGCAATCTCCAGCCACTCGCCGCCATCGATTTTGTGATCGCAGATGATGTGCCGAACGCGGTCGGAGAATATCTCCGCGCCGCCGCCGGGCATCGAGTCGAGACCAGCTTCCTTCAGCTTCACCAGCACTTCGCGCGGCGTCATCTTGCCGATCTTCGAGAAGAACGAAATCTCCACCATGGTGAAGGCTTTGAGGTGAACCTGCGGAAAGCGTTCTTTCAAGCCGGAGATCAGGTCGAGGTAGTACTGGAACGGCAGGTCGGCATGCAGGCCGCCAACGATGTGGAACTCGGTGATGGCCTCGGTGTAACCGGAGGCCGCGGTGTTCCAGACTTCTTCCAGCGCCATGGTGTACGCGCCGTCAGAGCCCTTCTTGCGTCCGAAGGCGCATAGCCGGCAAGCCGCGACGCAGACGTTGGTGTAGTTGATGTGGCGATTGACGTTGAAGTAAGCGGTATCGCCGTGCATGCGCTCGCGAACATGGTTTGCCAGCCAGCCGATGGCCAGGATGTCGCCCGAGCGATAGAGCGTCAGCGCGTCGTCGGCCGAGAGCCGTTGCTGCGCCATGATCTTGTCGTGAATAGGCAGCAGGCGGGGGTCGTCGGTTTGGAAAGGATGCAGCTGTTTGGCGCTCAGCGAATCAGGCATAACCCCTCAATGATATCGCAGCTTGGCGGATGGATCACCGGAGGATGTGACGGAGAGTGCCCGATTCAGAGTTCATAGGTCGCTGAAAAGTCTGTCTTTATGCGAGATGCGAGCTTTGTTTCAGGCACGACTTTACAGGCTGCTGAGCAAGTCCGAACACGCCAGCCTTGTGTCAGGGCACGGCTTCAGCCGTGCCGATAAGCTGTTTGTTTTCGATTGTGGCGAGCCGGACTTCAGTCCGACGAGCCGTCCAAGTTGAGTTTTTAGGCAGCCTGTTTAGCTTGAGGTGATCTTTCGGCACGGCTCAAAGCCGTGCCCTGACACAAAGCACCTCAGTGCAGCCCAACAGCAGAGGGCGGCAACGCTACCTCCGCACCAGCAGGTCTCCGGTAATGAAGAACAGGAACGCCATTGAGATCAGCCCGTTCATCGTGAAGAACGCGGCGTTCACCCGGCTCAGGTCGTCGTGCTTCACCAGCGAATGCTCATAGATGAGAAGCAGCGCCACAAACGCGACACCGACCATCGCGATTTTGCCCAGCCCGAAGGCTACGACCATCCACACCAGGAGCATCACGGTCAGGATGTGGAAGAGCCGCGCGATGCCAAGTGCCTTGCGAATGCCAAATGCCTTGGGCACTGAGTAAACGTCGACGGTGCAATCGTGTTCGTAATCCTGGCAGCCGTAGAGAATGTCGAAGCCCGCACCCCAGAAGATCACTGCGGCGGTCAGGATCAGGATTCGCGGATCAAGCGAGCCCCGTACCGCTACCCACGCTGCTGCCGGAGCGATGCCCATCGCAATGCCGAGCACCACATGCGCCCAGCGCGTGAAGCGCTTCGTGAACGAGTACAAGAACACGATGCCGAGCGCCACCGGCGATAGCTCGAACGACAGCAGATTCAGCTCCCACGCGGCGAGTATGAGGATCGCCGAGGTGACAACGACAAACCAGACGACAAACGACCGGCTCAGCTTGCCGGCTGGCAGAGCGCGAATCTTGGTGCGCGGATTAGCGGCATCGATGGTGGCATCCGCCAGACGATTGAATGCCATCGCCGCCGAACGCGCTGCGACCAGCGCGACGACGATCCAGATCGAGGTGTGCAGGTTAGGAATGCCTTGTGCGGCCAGGACCGCGCCGGTCAGGCCGAAGGGAAGCGTGAGCACAGAGTGCTCCCACTTGATCATCTCCAGGGTGGTGCCGATACTGCGAAACAAAGCCACAGAATGATTTTACTAGCCACTAATCACTAACCACTAGCCACTGCCCTGCGGCAGCGGCTGTCCGGCCCACTGACGCTCCCAGGCGGGCACGGTCACGCGCTCGGCGACCAAGGCGGGCTTGCGCGCCCAGCAGACCACCCTTGTGCCAAACGGCAGGTTGATGAAGCGGGTGAGGAAGCGCTCGCCATCGATCAGCAGGACCATGGCGGCGTTCAGGGTAGGTGAGCGTCGCGCCGACTGCCCGTAGCGATCGATGGACTTGGTGAAGATGTTCTTGCCGATGCGCTCGATGAATGACGGCAGAAATCCCGACGCGACCAGGTACGACACGCGCGTCACTTCGAAGCCGGCGTTGTTCAGTTTGCGACGCAGTTCATTCGCCGTGTAGCGGCGGTGATGTCCCGCGGCTTCGTCTCTCTCTCCCCACAGCGCGGGGTAGGCCGGCACGGTGAGGCAAAGGCTGGCACCGTCTTTCAGGACGCGCCGCATCTCCCGCAGCACGGCAACGTCGTCGCTGACCGTCTGCAGAACGTCTCCCGCAACGACAGCGTCGAAGGAATTAGAGCCGAAGCTGAGCTCTTCGAAGCTGGAGCAGACGAGCGCCTGCCGGCCTTGCAACTGATGAAACGCCAGCACCGCCAAGGACGAGTGAGCGTTGACCGCGCGCAGCAGCGACGGGTCGGCAAGCTCCAGCTCCGCGGTGCAGCCCATGTCGAGCACGCGCGCCTCGCGCTTGCCGCTGACGGCCTGCGAGACCGCTTCGCGCAGCAGCTTGCGCCGCGACACCCACCACCACGAGGAGGTCTCGCGCCGAAGCGCCTCGAATTCGTTTGGCTCAGCCATCAGAGTTAAAACCGATCTTGCAGCCACTATTTTACGAGAAGTTGTTTATGGTTTTTGTAAAGAAACTCAGAATAGCGTGAGACTTGCAAAACGGAGCGCGGAATTCTAGCGATAGTTGGCGTGACCAGGCCATTACCTAAACTATCCGGATCTAGACCTTAGCCTCGACCGCCGTCCTGAAATACTCCAGCGACAACTTCAGCCCCGTTCGCAGATCGATCTTCGGCTCCCAGCCGAAAAGCCGTTTCGCTTTGCTGATATCGGGACAGCGCTGCTTGGGATCATCCTGGGGCAACGCTTCGTAACGAATCTTGCTCTTCGAGCCCGTGACTTCCAGTACCACCTGCGCGCATTCGAGGATGGTGAACTCGCTCGGATTGCCAATGTTCGTCGGCTCGTGCTCGTCGGAATTCGCCAGCGCCAGGATCCCGGCAATCTCGTCGCTGACGTAGCAGAAGCTGCGCGTCTGCGAGCCCGACGCCGTAGACTGTGAGGTCTTCGCCGCGCAAGGCCTGCTTCATGAAGTTGGAGATGACGCGGCCGTCGTTGAGCTGCAGTCGCGGGCCATACGTGTTGAAGATGCGCACGATGTGCGTGTCGACTTTGTGGTAGCGGAGGTAGGCCATCGTTGTCGCCTCGGCGAAGCGCTTGGCTTCGTCGTACACCGAGCGCGGCCCGATGGGGTTGACGTGTCCCCAGTAAGTCTCTTTCTGAGGATGCTCCAGCGGATCGCCATAACACTCCGAGGTCGACGCCATAAAGAATTTGGCGCCATGCTTCTTCGCCAATTCGAGGCAGTTCATCGTGCCCAGCGAGCCGACTTGCAATGTCTCGATCGCGTGCTCAAGGTAGTCGACCGGGCTGGCCGGCGAGGCGAAGTGGAAGATGTAATCGACTTTGCCAAAGTCGAAGGGCTGGCTCACATCCTGCTCGCGAAATTCAAAGTGTGGTTCGTTCCGCAGATGCTCGATATTGCGCAGGCTGCCGGTCAGAAGGTTGTCGACGCAGACGACGGAGTGTCCCTGCGCCAGCAGAGCGTCGCAAAGATGCGAGCCGAGAAATCCTGCGCCACCTGTTACCAGAACTCGCATAGTTGTCACGCGAAGGTCAGCATGCCGCTGCTGCGCAGCCGCGCCATTTGGTCTTCGATGATGTTGCGCAGCGCGTCGTCGAGCGAAACCTTGGGCTCATATCCGATGAGCCGGTTCAGCTTGCCGATGTCGGGAAGCCGGCGCTGCATATCTTCAAAGCCGTCTTCATACGCGGTGTCGTACGGAACCGTAACGATGCGCGACTTGGAGTTGGTCATCTCCTTGATGCGTTCGGCAAGCTGCATGATCGTGATCTCGTGCGTGCTGCCGACGTTGTAGACTTCGCCGTTCGCCTTGGGATGCGCCGCAATGCCGATGAGCGCATTCACCGCGTCGCTGACGTAGGTGAAGCAGCGGCTCTGGGTGCCGTCGCCGAACACGCGGATGTCGGCGCCGGTCAGCGCCTGGGCCACGAAGTTGGGAATCACCATGCCGTAGCGCCCCGTCTGCCGCGGGCCGACGGTGTTGAACAGCCGCGCGATCACGGTCGGCACGCGATGCTCTTTCCAGTAGGCGATGGCGAGAAACTCATCGATGGCCTTCGAGCAGGCGTAGCTCCAGCGCGCCTTGCTGGTCGCGCCCAGCACCAGGTCGTCGTCCTCGCGGAAGGGGACTTGGTCGCGTCTTGCCGTAGACCTCGGAGCTCGACGCGATGAGCACGCGTTTGCGCTTGGTTTCGGCCAGCGCCAGCACGGTCTCGGTGCAGCGGATGTTGGTCTCGATGGTGCGCACCGGGCTGTCAAGGATGAGGCGCACGCCGACGGCCGCGGCGAGGTGATAGATAACATCGCTGAGGTCGACCAGTTCGGCCATCAGCCGCGTGTTGTTGACGCTATCGATGTGATAGCTGAACTGGGGATGGATTTTGAGGTGCTGGATGTTGGCGATCGAACCTGTGGAGAGATCGTCAATGATGAAAACTTCGTCGCCCAGCGCGAGGTGCCGTTCCGCGAGATGCGAGCCGATGAATCCGGCGCCTCCCGTTATCAGAATCTTCAATCCGGTTCCTCCGAATTGACTAGACTAACTGGGTCGCGAACCGCAGCGCAAATGCTGTGATGTGCATCATGGCATGAGCTGTGGGCGCGCCGTATAATCGCTCGTCTCCTGAGCTCTCATCATGATCGATCGAGAAGCGGACCTGCTGATCATCGGTGCTGGAATTGTCGGGCTGGCGACAGCCCTGGAAGTGACGCAGCGCTTTCCCCGCATGCGCGTTGTCGTGGTCGAGAAAGAAGACTGCGTTGCCGCGCACCAGACCGGCCACAACAGCGGCGTCATCCATTCCGGGCTCTACTACAAAACGGGATCGCTGAAGGCGCGCAACTGCGTGGCAGGCGCTGCGTCGATGAAGCGCTTCTGCCAGGAGAACGGCGTCCCGCATGAAGAATGCGGCAAGCTGGTGGTCGCGACCAGCGAGGACGAAGTGCCTCGTTTGCAGGGCTTGCATGAGCGCGGCAACGCCAACGGCGTTCCTGGCCTGCGCATGATGAAGCGCGAAGAGTTTCGCGAGCTCGAACCGTACTGCGAAGGTCGGGCGGCGCTGCACGTTCCATCGACCGGCATCGTCGACTACAAAGTGGTCTGCGAGAAATATGCCGAGCTCATTCGCCGCGCGGGCGGCGAGATCGTTCTCAACGCACAGGTCGTCGGTCTGCGCGAAGACAACAACGGCAACGTCATCGAGACCAAGGCCGGCACGTTTCGCTGCGCGCTACGTCGTCAATTGCGCCGGACTCTATTCGGACACAATCACGCGCATGGCAGGCGTGGAGACGAATCTCGAGATCATTCCCTTCCGCGGCGAGTACTACGAGATCAAGCCTGAGCGCCGGCATCTGATTCGCAACCTTATCTACCCCGTGCCCGATCCGCGTTTCCCGTTCCTCGGCGTGCACTTCACGCGACGCGTAAACGGCAGTGTCGAAGCCGGGCCCAATGCTTTGCTGGCGTTTCGCCGCGAAGGCTACAGCGGCACCTCGCCCGACATGAGCGAAGCCGTTGAGATGATGCGCTTCCCCGGCTTCTGGAAGATGGCGAAGAAGTATTGGAGGAAGGGCATGGAGGAGCAGTATCGCGCGTGGGTGAAGTCGGCATTCGCCAAGGCCTTGCAGAAGATGGTGCCGGAGCTGCAGGAGTCGGACCTCGCGCCGGGCGGCTCAGGCGTGCGCGCGCAGGCGGTCGACGCCAACGGCAACCTGGTTGACGACTTCTACTTCGTCCACAGCGGCCGGATGATTCACGTCTGCAATGTGCCGTCCCCGGCGGCAACTGCGTCGCTGGAGATCGGCAAAGAGATTGTCACGATGATGGCCGAGAAGTTCAACCTTGCAGCAGAACAGCCCGCGCGCGCCTAGCCCCCGAACCTAATCCTGCAATTTCCGATGCCAGGTCGAAGTGTCGGGGTGTCGCAGGTAGCCCGCGCGATCTAGCGCTTCCAATTGATGGGTGTCTGAACACGCCAAATAATTCCGGAGCGCTTTATCAATGAGCGCCGAACGACTAACATGGCTCTGCTTGGCGGTCGCGTCCACCTCCCGAACCAGCGCCGAATCGAGAACTACCTGGACCTTTTCCATGAGACTCAGTGCAGTCCTAGCTTTCGAATACCGGCCCCGTCGGCCTGCCTCACGACCATGCTAATCTTTACGGATGGCCCTTTACCTTGTTACCGGCGCGGCGGGATTCATTGGGTCATCCCTGGTCCGCGCACTTCTGGAACGCGGCGAGCAGGTCCGCGGCATCGATAATTTCGAGACCGGCCGGCGCGAGAACATCGAGCCCTCGCTCCCCAAAATTGATTTCCGCGAAGCCGACATTCTCGACTTCGACGCGATTCAGTCTGCCTGCCGGGGCGTGGATTACGTTCTGCACCAGGCTGCGATTCCGTCGGTGCCCAAGTCGGTTGCCGATCCCGCGCGCAGCAATAAAGTCAATGTCGAAGGCACGGTCAACGTATTGATTGCGGCTCGCGATGCCAAGGTGAAGCGCGTGGTCTACGCGGCGTCCTCCTCGGCGTACGGCGATAGCCCGACCCTGCCCAAGCGCGAAGATATGCCGTCGAATCCGCTCTCGCCGTATGCCGTCGCGAAGTTGACCGGCGAGATGTACATGAAGGTGTTCCACGGCGTGTACGGGTTGTCGACGGTGAGCCTGCGCTACTTCAACATCTTTGGACCGCATCAGGATCCGACCTCGCCCTATTCTGCGGTGCTGGCCAAGTTCATCACGCAGATGCTGCGCGGCGAGCGGCCGACCATCTACGGCGATGGCGCACAGTCGCGCGACTTTAATTACATCGACAATGCAGTAGCAGCGAACCTGCTGGCGGCGACCGCGCCGGAAATTGACGTCGCCGGGCAGATGTTCAACATCGCGACCGGGCATCGCTTCGACTTGAATGAGACGGTCGAGTTGCTGAAGCCGCTGACCGGCTACAGCGGCGACGTGAATTACGAAGCCGAGCGCAGTGGAGACATCAAGCATTCGCTGGCCGACATCTCACTGGCGCAACAGCAGCTGAAGTATCAGCCGCTGGTCGATTTCAAGGAAGGTTTACGGCGCACCGTGGAGTGGTACCGCGCCAGCGAATCGGCGAAGCAGCAGGAACTGACGGCAAGCCGCTAGGCTCACCTCGAACGGGGGGAGCACGCTTTCACAGGCTGGGAAACCTGGAACGGCGTGCGCTTTGTGTCAGGGCACGAGTTCACTCGTGCCGACGACTCTGGTTTCGGGCGGGCTTCAGCCCCTGCACACCGTGGGCAGCGGCTAAAGCCGTGCTCTTTCGCGCAGCTATCCGGCACGACCAAGGTCATGCCCTGACACAAGGCTGCCTGCACCAACGCGTTTCCGCAGCCTGTGAAGGCGTGCACTGACATAAAGCGCGCTGACCAGAGTTTTTCATCAACCTGTTCAGGAGTGCATTGAACCTGTTGCATTGATCAATCTCGACTCTAATTATTCGAAAGGAACCTTCATGGCTCGTCAGCCTGGAACATACGCAATCTTCGAAACCACAGAGGGCACCATCGTCGTCCGCCTGTTTGAAAACGACGCTCCCGTCACGGTGAAGAACTTCATCGAACTGGCCGAAGGCTCGCGTGAGTGGACGCATCCCAGCACCCACGCGAAGAGCAACGATCCGCTCTACAACAACACCATCTTTCACCGCGTCATTCCCGACTTCATGATTCAGGGTGGCGATCCGGCCGGCACCGGCATGGGCGGCCCGGGCTATAAATTTCAGGACGAAACCAAGGGCTCGCCGCACAAGTTCGACAAAACCGGCAAGCTGGCAATGGCCAACTCCGGTCCCAACACCAACGGTTCGCAGTTCTTCATCACCGTCGCGCCCACGCCGTGGCTGACCGGCAATCACACGATTTTCGGCGAAGTGGTCGAAGGTCAGGATATTGCCGACAAGATCAGCAAGGTATCGCGCGGTCGCCAGGACAAGCCGAACAAAGACGTCGTTCTGAACTCGGTGAAGATCGAACGAGTCTAGATCACCGTTGCGGTCACGAAAAGGGGCGGGGAAAATTCCCGCCTTTTTCTTTTGCCCACACGGTCCCCGCGGAGCCTACTTGTTCAAACTATCCATCACATAAATCCGGTTGGGATTGCCGGGCTGGATGTTGTTTTTCTCGAAGCACGCCTTGATGCGCCGCCGCAGTTCGCGGCGTATCGCGTCCTGCTGGCCGGGACGCGTCTTTACCAGCATCAGGTAATCGACTTCGTCGCCGCTGACCTTTTCGATGCCGGGCACATCGGGCTGGGCGACAATCCTGCCGGCGAAATCCGGATCATTCATCACGTCCGTACCTACTTCTTTGAGCACCTTGATGACCAGGTCGCTGTCGGTTTTGTAAGCGACCGAGATGTGCAGCGCCAGTTGTGTCCAGTCACGCGTGAGGTTACTGACCACGGTTATCTGGCTGCTGGGAACATTGTGTACCGTGCCATCGGCGTCGCGGAGTATCGGTGCGGCGCAGGGTCATCATCTCCACCGTGCCCTGAACCCCGGCGATCCGGATGACGTCGCCGATGTCGTACTGGTTTTCGACAAGAATGAAGAAGCCGTTGATGAAGTCCTTGACCAGGGTCTGCGCGCCGAAGCCGATGGCCACGCCCGCGATGCCGGCGCTGGCCAGCAGCGGCCCCATGTTGATGCCCAGCAAAGGAAGTATTTGCAGGGCAGCAACAAACACGATGATGAAGAGTCCAACACTGTAAATTACGCCCGAGAGGGTGCGCAGTTGCTGCGCCCGCACCGCCGAGGGCAGTCCCTGGCTCTTGCTGAATTTGGTGAGGCGTCGCGACACCAGCTTCAGAAGCCGCGTCAGAATGAATGCAAGGATGAAGACGCCGACGATTCGCGGCACCTGGTGGCGGACGAAGTCGAAGGTGTCGTCGCCCCAGCTGTTCAGCATTTCGATTACGCTGTCTTTGGCGTGATGCGGGCCCAGAATCACGGCCTGCAAATGGCGTAGCAGTGAAGGTAACATTGAGGCGGATTATAACAAGCAGTTCCGGGCGGCGGTCGGCGCCCGCGGACATTGTTTCATCTTGTGAATGAGCGGTGATGTGATGAAATCAAAATTCCTTTTTCTGCGCGGCTGGAAACGAATCAGCTGCATCACAAGCATATTGGTCATCGTGGTCTCAACTTTGATTGCCCAGGAGCGTTCGCAGACCGGAGCTCCGCCACCGTATAACGGCGAATCTCCCGCTCAGCATGCCGAAGATGTTTGGGAAGCGCAGCAACACAAGGCGATGGAGAAGAAGGCGAACGAGCAACGCCAGCAGGACATCCGCAAAGACACGGAGAAGTTGCTGGAACTGGCCACGGAATTGAAGCAGGAAGTGGACAAGAGCAACGAGAACATGTTGTCGCTCGGCGTGGTGAAGAAGGCCGAAGAGATCGAGAAGCTGGCCAAGTCGGTCAAGAACAAGATGAAGGGCGAGTGAAAACAGTTGTCAGTGGCCAGTGGCCGGTTGTCAGTTGTCGGTTGTCAGTTGTCAGGTGCCACTTACCTGTTGTCGGTTGCCGGCCGGTTGCCCGGTTGTCAGTTTGCGGCAGATCAAGCGCCGTAGGCGCGAAATAATCTAGCCCAGCACGGAGCCGCAGGCGGAGTGCTGGGTAGAGTGCAAAATATCCAAGTCCCTTCAGGGACGACAGAGTTCGGTTGCAAACCGTTTTGAGGTATTTCGTATGATGTTCGACAAGTACGTGAAACTCCCGGGCAGCGATCGCAGGCCCATGTCGGGTGCGAAGAAAGGCGCTGCTGCCGATCCCAATGCGGTTATGCAGGCGACCGTCGTTCTACGCCCGCGCCAAGGCAACGCCGAACCGCTCGACCAGGTTGTGGAGCGCGGCGAGCATCTGACGCGCGAGGAATATCAGGCGCGCTATGGCGCCGATCCCGCCGATGTGCAGACGCTGCTTGCCTTCGCCAGCACATATGGACTGGCGCTGGCGCGCGTCGATCTCGGCGCCCGCAGCGTGACCCTCACCGGCAAGACCGGCGACTTCTCCAAGGCCTTTCAAACTGAGCTGGCGCACTACGAACATCCGGGTGGCACTTACCGCGGACGCACCGGAGCGATCAGTGTTCCGGAGGAGTTGAGCGGCATCGTGCAATCGGTTCACGGTCTCGACAATCGTCCACAAGCCAAGCCGCACTTTCGAATAGCGAAAGGTTCCGCGCGGCCGAATATTGCGGCAGCGGCGGCCACCTCCTACACGGCGTTGCAGGTCGCAAAGGCTTACAACTTCCCCACCGGCGTCAGCGGCAAGGGCCAGACCGTCGGCATCATCGAACTGGGCGGCGGCTTCACGTCATCCGATCTCAGCACGTACTTCAGCAACCTAAAGATTTCGCCCGCGCCCACCGTGGTGGCTGTTTCGGTCGACGGCGGACAGAACGCTCCCACCGGCGACATCAACGGCCCCGACACAGAGGTCATGCTCGACATCGAAGTTGTCGGCGCGGTTGCGCCGGCTGCGCGCATTGCCGTGTACTTCGCGCCCAACACCGATGCGGGATTTCTCGACGCCATCAACCAGGCGGCGATGGATACGGTGAACAAGCCGTCGGTGCTGTCGATCAGCTGGGGCTCGGCGGAGTCGAACTGGACGGCGCAGTCGCTGCAATCGTTCAACAGCGCTTTGCAATCAGCGGCGGCCGTCGGCGTAACGGTGTGTGTGGCCTGCGGCGATAACGGTTCCGATGATGGTGTCGGCGATGGCCAGGACCACGTCGACTTTCCGGCGTCGAGTCCTTACTCGCTGGCCTGCGGAGGCACCAAGCTCGTGCTGAGCGGCAGCTCGATTTCCAGCGAGGTCGTGTGGAACGAGCAGGCTGCGCAGGAAGGCGCGACCGGAGGCGGCGTTAGCGGAAACTTCGCCCTTCCGACATGGCAAGCCAACGCCAACGTACCGGCCGGCAAGAATCCCAGCGGCTTCAAGGGACGCGGCGTGCCCGACGTGGCCGGCGACGCCGATCCCACAACGTCGTACCAGATACAAGTCGATGGCCAGGGCCTGGCGGTGGGCGGGACCAGTGCGGTCGCACCGCTATGGGCGGGATTGGTCGCGCTGTTCAATCAGTCGGAAGGGAAGTCGGTCGGGTACATCAATCCGGCGCTGTATCAAAATGGCGAAACAGGCGGCGCCTTCCGCGACATCACGTCCGGCAACAATGGAGACTTCAAAGCCGCCAAGGGATGGGATGCGTGTACAGGATGGGGAAGTCCGAATGGCGCGACGCTGTTGACGGTGTTGTCGGGAAGCGCGCCAAGTCCGTCTCCGAAACCCAAACCAAAGCACTAAGCGGGTGCCGACTCACGGGTGCCCACACATTTGCGGTGTTTGAATGTGCGGGAGCTATCGAAGTGCACAAACATCCCCGGCGTCGTCTGCCGACAGAGTCGCCTCGCGTCTGCTCCGTCGGCCTGTTCCGTTCGGATCTCTCTATCCAATTGCGAGTCCATAGTCTGCCAGCCATACGCGCAATTCGTTTCGTATAGCGGCAACGAGAATTCCGCCCGTGAATCGCGGGTCGCATGTTACTTCAGCACGAGCGAACGACGGAACCACGAGCGATGCCGCTTCCTCGGCTGAATTGAACTCCGCTTCCGCCAGGATCAGCCCGTCCAATTGGCCTTCGAAGACGTCAATACCGAACGGCGGCACGCTGTGACGGGTCTTGCTTAGAGTTCTCGCCGGCACCCGGGTGAGTACAGCGAACTCTTCTCGCGACAAGTAGATGTTGGTGATGAACCCTTGTCTCGCGCCAGACGTCTCGTCAGAAATCTTCTGTGTGAGTTTGAAAATCTCTTCACCGTCGCGATTAGTCATGTGTCGTAAACGTAATCGTGTGCCTTCGATGTAGCGATCCACGATGCGGCGAACATGCGTGATGCTCGCCTCCGGCGGGAATCGCTCGATGAGGAAGCGCCGCTCCCACTCAACACGCGCGTACTTAAATTCGGGTGGCATTCCGCAATTCTCTCTGAATCTGAGGATTGATCTTCGCCGTCAGGAAAAATACTCCCATCCTAGCCAAAACAGGGACAGGATGGGCACCTTGAACCCAGGTTAGTCCAAAGGAAGGCCGAACCTGGGGCACCCGATGTTCAATCCCACAAAACAAAAACGCCACCCCTTTCGGAGTGGCGTCTCTTACAGATTTAATCGCTTTACGCTTTGGCTTTCACAATCCGCATGCCGTAGAACGACCGGTACACGAACACAAACGAGATCAGGAAGAACACCGTTGCCAGGATGTGGGCGAAGGTTTCGCCTTGCGTGGCAGTCAACTGCACCGCCAGCTCCACCGCCAGCAATCCGAACAGCGTGGTGAACTTGATGATCGGGTTCATGGCCACCGACGACGTGTCCTTGAAGGGATCGCCAACCGTGTCGCCCACAACCGTTGCGTCATGCAGCGGCGTGCCCTTCTGCTTCAAGTCGACTTCCACGATCTTCTTGGCGTTGTCCCAGGCGCCGCCGGCGTTAGCCATGAACATCGCCTGATACAGACCGAACGCAGCAATCGAGATCAGGTAGCCGATGAAGAAGAACGGCTCCACGAACGCGAAGGCCAGGGTCACGAAGAAGACCGCGAGGAAGATGTTGAACATGCCCTTCTGCGCGTACTTCGTACAGATTTCCACGACCTTCTTGCTGTCGCTCACCGAAGCCTTCACCACGCCGTCCAGCTTGATGTTGGCCTTGATGAACTCGACCGCGCGATAGGCGCCGGTGGTCACGGCCTGGGTGGAAGCGCCGGTGAACCAGTAGATGATGGCGCCTCCGCTGATCAGCCCCAGCACAAAGGGAGCGTGCAGCAGCGACAGCTTGCCGACGTTCTCCGTCAGCCCGTGGGTGAGCGCCATGATGATGGAGAAGATCATGGTGGTTGCGCCGACGACGGCCGTACCGATCAGCACCGGCTTGGCGGTCGCCTTGAAGGTGTTGCCGGCGCCGTCGTTCTCTTCCAGCAGGTGCTTGGCGCGCTCGAAGTTCACGTCGATGTTGAAGTTCTTCTTCAGGTCACCTTCGATGTTCGGCTCCTGCTCGATCAGCGAGAGCTCGTACACCGACTGCGCGTTGTCCGTCACCGGACCGTAGGAATCGACCGCGATGGTAACCGGGCCCATGCCGAGGAAGCCGAAGGCCACCAGGCCGAAGGCAAACACAGCGGGCGCCAGCATCAGGGCTCCAAGGCCGTAGTTGCTGACGTAGTAGCCCGTAGCCATCAGGGCAACCATGGTGAAGCCCAGGTAGTAACAGGAGAAGTTGCCGGCCACGAAGCCCGACAGAATGCCGAGCGACGCGCCGCCTTCGTCCGCCGAGGTCACCACTTCGCGCACGTGCCGCGATTCGGTCGAGGTGAACACCTTCACCAACTCAGGAATGATGGCGCCGGCCAGCGTTCCGCAGGAGATGATGGTCGCCAGCTTCCACCATTGCGTGGTGTCACCGCCCAGCACCGGCACGATGACATAGGACACGATGTAAGTCAGCACGATGGAGATGATCGAGGTCAGCCAGACCAGCGAGGTCAGCGGCGATTCGAAGTTCATCTCGTCGGCATTGCCGAAGCGCGCTTTGGCTACCGCTTCGTTCAGGAAGTACGCCACGGTGCTGGACACCAGCATCATGATGCGCATGACGAAGATCCAGACCAGCAACTGCACCTGCACGTGAGGATCTTTCACGCCCAGCAGGATGAAGGTGATCAGGGCGACGCCGGTCACGCCATAAGTTTCGAAGCCGTCGGCGCGAAGGGCCAACCGAGTCGCCGGCATTGTCACCGGTGCAGTCGGCGATAACGCCCGGGTTGCGCGCGTCGTCTTCCTTGATCTTGAAGACGATCTTCATCAAGTCGGCGCCGATGTCGGCAATCTTGGTGAAGATGCCGCCGGCGATACGCAGCGCGGCGGCGCCCAGCGACTCGCCGATAGCGAAGCCGATGAAGCACTGCCCGGCGTAATCAGCCGGAATGAACAGCAGGATGCAAAGCATGATGAGCAGCTCGACGGAGATCAGCATCATGCCGATCGACATGCCGGCCTTCAACGGAATCGCATAGATCGGGTAAGGCTTGCCGCGCAGTCCGGCGAACGCCGTGCGCGAGTTGGCATAGGTGTTCACGCGAATACCGAACCACGCCACGCCATAGCTGCCTATGATGCCGATGACGCTGAACAACAGAATGACGGGCAGGGTCACTCCGACAGGTTTGCCGGGCACCGGCGCCAGCCATCCGAAATACGCCAGGATGACGACCGCGATGAAGGCCCACAGGATCATCAGGAACTTGCCCTGCGTGACCAGGTAGGTCTTGCAGGTTTCATAGATGAGGCTGGAGATATCGCCCATGCTCTTGTGGACGGGCATGTTCTTCAGCTGGAGGCAAATCGCCAGGCCGAAGATGAGGCCGAAGGCGCAGAAGATGAGGCCGATGGTGAGCAGCTTGTGCCCATCCATTCCCAGGAAGCTCACCGACGACAGGTCGGGAAGCTGCAGGTTAGCTTCGCCACCGGCCGCTTCGCTCGGCTGAGCGAAGGCGGTGGAAGCTTGTAACAGAAAGAGTGCCAGAGCCGCTGTAATGAAATTTGCCGGGCTCCTACGCGATACCGACGACAGCCGCCGCATGACGGCTAGCCAGGTCTGCATACAATTATTCCTCCGATGGGGCGGTCGCTTGCCGAGCCGCACCCAAAGTTATGGCGTTACGGTTTTTCACTCTGCCGCGAATGTTCGCCAGCAGCGTTTCCTAGAGATCATTGACCACCCGGCAGGTCGGGCGCGCACAATGCACCCCGCTAAGTTCGCTGGGGAGAACCGGCTCCCCCCAACCAGCTCGAACGGCAGCGATTGGGGTGATGGACCTGCTGGAATCCCGGAAACGCGCTTCCACTTCAACCGGCCCCCGGCAAGTCCCGCTTTCGGACTTGATGGGGTTGAAACCGGGGCCCCCGTCAAGTCGCTGTTCTGACTCGCTGGGGTGGCCAAGACGGAAGTGTTGAGGTTTGGCCGCGTCGGGAACACATGCACCATTTTATGTGCACACAACCACACACAAATGGCACACACCTAAGGCGAGTTTTTATAACATTTTGCAAGGGGGTGGGTCAAACAGGGCCAGGAAAGGGCCCGCTTTCGGCTTTCGGCTGTCATCTGTCGGCTGTCATCTGTCGGCTGTCGGCTATCGGCTATCGGCTAAGAGCTGTGAGCCATGAGCTAGGAGCTTGGACGATCAAGCCCGTCATCAGAAGAATTGTCTTCCCGACCGAGGACTTCAGGCCGAGTGGAGAGACCCGCGGTTCTTCCCGCACGAACACGGGTGCCCCATCCTCCTTCGCCCGCTTTGGCGAGAGGGTGGGGCGATTTGCTCCATTTACCGCTATCAAGCACTGACAACTGGCAACCGACAACTGACAACTGCCTTCTCATTTGGATTCACCACAGCATTTCGATAAGCTTTTCCTACCCAGGGACCTCCCATGACGAAGACCTCTTTGCGCACGAAATCGATTTCCGTCCTCATCGCTTGCGTACTCCTGCTGGCCCAAAGCTACGCGGTCAGCGCCGGCCCGCAGTTGCCCGACCCAGGCAAAGCTCCGCTCACCCATGACGAGCAAATCAAGCTCGGCTTCCAGGCGGCGCAGCAGGTCTATCAGCAGATGCCGGTGCTGCCCGACAATAGTCCGGAGACGCAATACATCCGCAGGCTCGGCGAAAAGTTGGAGGCGCAGATCCCCGCGCAGTACTCGTGGCCGTTCGAGTTCCACGTTATTCCGCAGAAGGAGATCAACGCCTTCGCCTTGCCCGGCGGCCCAATGTTCGTCAACGTCGGCACCATCCTTGCGGCGCGGAACGAAGCTGAACTGGCTGGCGTCATGGCCCATGAGATGTCTCACGTCTACATGCAGCACTCGGCCAAGCAGGCGGGGAAGACGCAGACCACCGCCGCGATCGCGGGCATCGCCGGAGCGCTGCTGGGCGCGCTCACCGGCGGCAGCATGCTCGGACAACTGGCGCAGGCAGGCATTCAGTTTGGCGCGCAGGGCATCATGCTGAAGTACTCGCGCGGCGATGAAGCGCAAGCCGACGCCGTCGGCGCCATCATCATGTACAAGGCGGGGTACGATCCGCGGGAACTAGCCAACTTCTTCAAGATGCTCGAGTCCGAAGGCGGCGAGGGACCGCAGTTCCTCAGCGATCACCCCAACCCCGGCAATCGCGAGCAGGCCATCAACCAGGAAATCGCCAACTGGCCGCACAAGAAGTTCATCACCACCAGCGCCGCCTTCAACACCGCCAAGCAGCAGGCGCAGACGGTGCAGGTTTACACCGCGCAGCAGATCTCCGCCGGAGCGAAAAGTGGCCAGTGGGCGCGTCTCAATAAGCAGAACGGAGCGGTGTTTAAGGCGCCCGCCGGAGTCGCCGTCAGCCAGCCCGCGTCGCGCAGCAAGAGCAGGACGCGCAATCGAACGCGCCGGCAGGTCCAGTGTCCTCGCAGGACGTGATGCCGAGCGGACGGATGTCGAACGTCGACCTCGGCCCGCTGACGATCGCTTATCCCGACAACTGGCAGGTGATGAAGCCGACGCAAAAGGGACAGAGCGTGCAGATCGCGCCTTCGGCCGGAGTGACGAGCAATGCCATCGGCTATGGCGTGGTGATCAACGGCATTCGCGGCGAGAATGGCGAAGACTTCGACGCGCTCACCAACGAGCTGGTGCAGGCGATGAAGAAGGGAGACTCAAATCTGCGCACCGTCAACAGCGCTCAGAACATCGACGTTGCCGGTTCGCAGGGCCGCTCGGTGATGATGGAGACGGTGTCGCCCTTTCCCGCCGCCAATGGCCAGCCGCAGAAGGAGCGCGACTGGCTGGTGACGGTGCCGCGCGGCGATGGCTCGGTGCTCTACCTGGTCTTCGTGGCGCCCACGTCGGAATTCGACCGCTTTAAGCCGGCCTTCGACAGCATGATAGGCAGCATCAGGCTGAAGTGAGCCGCTATCTTAGCAATCCCGCGCAGTGATTTTTAGTGACGAGGTTTAATTACGGAGCAGCGGTCTTGGGTGGAGCACGCCTTCAGGCGTGCAGTTGATGCCGGCCTCTTTTTTGAGTTGTCATCCTGAGGAGGGCTTCAGCCCGACGAAGGATCTGCTGTTCGTTATGCCGCGAAGATCCGACCATCGTTCCGCCGACGGCAGAGCGCAGATCCTTCGACTCCGCAGCGCAAATGCGGCGCTGCTCCGCTCAGAATGACAAGAAAGACTTGATACACACCCCTTCCGGAGGTCAGTGTTACGCTGTACTCCATCGCATTACACTGTAAAATAAAGCCATGCCCAAGCAGAACGTGAACTTCAAAACCGAGACTGCCAAAATCAAGGCTCTCGACCGGCTGGCCGCCTCCATGCGTCGCGATCGTACGTTTCTGCTGAACGAGGCTGTCGATCAGTATCTGTCGGTGCAGGAGTATCACCTCAAGGAAATCGAGAAAGGCTTGGCCGAAGCGAAGGCGGGCCTGACTGACGATTACGAGCTGGTTAAGGCTTCGTGGATGCGGCGGCTGAAGCGGTGAAAATCCGCATCGCGCCCACAGCATCCGCTCACCTGGAAGCAGTTTTCCAGTATCTTGATGCCATCAGCCCGAAGGTCGCAGTCGAGCAGATGAAGCGCATCTTCGATGGCATCGACCAGCTCAAGCGATTTCCCGAGTCCGGACCGGCAGGACGCGTCGAGGGCACACGAGAGTTGGTCATCCCGCGCACGCCGTTTCTGGTCGTTTACTCTATAGATAGAGACTTGGTCAACGTCGTGGCCGTCTTACACGGCAGCCAGCGCTGGCCGCAGCTCTCATGATTTCCGTACGATAGCTCGGTTTTCGACACAGGAAGCATCGTTACGGCTTCTGATGCGTCAAATTAGTTAGGTTCCTTATGCCATTCCCTGTCAAGATTTGTGCAATTTGCGGAGACGAGTTCGAACTGAAGCCCGGCAAGCCGGGTCTGGCGATTCACTGCCCGAGTTGTACCGAGGAAGAGGAAGAGAACAAGGCCAACTCCGCCCGCACCATGGACGCCGACGAGCGCCGCATGCAGGCCGAAGCCAATGCCGAGCGCCGCAAGGCGATCCGCGATCTTCTCTACCGCAAAGACAGTTGAATGCTCGCGATATTGAAACTGGAAAGCGTGCTATAAAACCTCATGCCTACTGGCCGTTCAGGCTCAATCAAAATCTTCCAGCTCGCCGGAATCGAAGTCTTTCTGCACTGGTCGTGGTTTCTGGTCGCGGCCTACATGATCCAGAGTCAGGCGGGCGAATACAGTTCCATCTCCTGGAATGTGCTGGAGTACCTCGCGCTGTTCCTGATCGTGCTCACCCACGAGTTTGGACACGCGCTGGCCTGCCGCAGCGTCGGCGGAATCGCCAATCGCATCGTGCTGTGGCCCTTGGGTGGCGTGGCGTATGTTGATCCGCCGCCGCGCCCGGGAGCTACGCTGTGGAGTATCGTCGCCGGTCCGCTGGTCAACGTCGTCCTCATTCCTGTCCTATGGCTGTTGACCTCGACAGCATTGAGCGCCGGTTGGGCAGAAACCATGCCGAATGCCATGCGGCTGCTGGCAAACATTTTCTTCATCAACAAGTGGTTGCTGATCTTCAACATCCTGCCGATCTTCCCGCTCGATGGAGGGCAGATTCTGCGCTCGCTGTTGTGGTTTGTGTTGGGCCGCGCTCGCAGCCTGATGGTAGCCACGGTGCTGGGGTTCGCGGGAGCCGCCGCCTTCATCTTTTTTGCCTATAAGGTCAACTCAACGTGGCTGATCATCATGGCCGTCTTCATGGTTTGGAACTGCTGGGCCGGGATGAAGCACGCATTTATTCTGCTGAAGATGGCGAAAATTCCTCGTCGCGAGAATTTCTCCTGCCCGACGTGCAATAGCTCCCCGCCAATGGGCGCGTATTGGCGCTGCGCCAATTGTAAGAACGGGTTTGATACCTTTGCCTCCGGAGCCGCCTGTCCGCACTGCGCAGCACAGTATCCCGAGACGCGCTGCTTCGACTGCGGCCGCGCCCATCCGATGAACCAGTGGACGAAGCACATCGTGGTGGAGAACCCCTCGGAGCTGATCTCGCGGACCTCGAGCTGAAGGCTTGGTGCCAAGGCACGAGTGAAGAAGCTGCCTACAACTCCGTCGGCATGAGCTTTGTGTACGGGCACGACTTCAGTGTGTGCGTGAGAACTAGCTTTTTTCTGTCGCGATGGATGAGAGGCCGAAAAGCCAGCGCCGAAGGCGCGCCATACTCTAGCCCAGCACGGAGCCGCAGGCGGAGTGCTGGGTAGAGTGGGAAATTTCCCGAGTCCCTTCAGGGACGGCAGGGTTCTCACGCACACACTTCAGTCGTGCCGACCAGCATACATTTTTAAGAATTGTCATCTCGAGCGCAGCGGCGTAGCCGCGCAGTCGAGCGACCTGCGGTTTCTCCACGTCGGATCCGCTGCCGACGAACCGCAGCTCCCTCCACCCGCTGCGCAAAAGACGCGCGCCTCCGGTCGGGATGACAATTCCAGAGTTAGTTCCTGCTCCTCACTCCACCCCAAGCTGCCAGAACAAAAACGAATAAATATCGGTCCAGTCCTCAACCAGCTTACTGATGGGCTTGCCCGCGCCGTGTCCGGCCTTGGTCTCGATGCGCAACAGGATCGGGTTGGGCCCGCCGTTGTCGGCCTGCAACTCCGCCGTCATCTTCTTGGCGTGCATGGGATCGACGCGCGTATCGCTCTCGGCGGTCATGAACAGCACCGCCGGATACACCGTTCCCGCCTTCACCTGATGATATGGCGAGTAGGCGTAAAGCCACTCGAACTGCTTCGGATCGTCTGACGATCCGTATTCGGGTATCCATAGCTTGGCGATCTGGAAATTCTGATAGCGCAGCATGTCGAGCAGCGGCACCGCGCAGATGACCGCGCGAAACAGGTCCGGCCGTTGCGTGATCATCGCGCCCATCAGCAGGCCGCCGTTGCTGCCGCCGCGGATCGCCAGGTGCTGCTTATCGGTGTAGCCCTCTTTCTGCAGGTACTCGGCTGCGGCAATCATGTCGTCGAAGACATTTTGCTTCTTGTCGAGCATGCCGGCGCGATGCCAGTCCTCGCCAAACTCGGCGCCGCCGCGCAGGTTGGCCATCGCGAAGATGCCGCCGCGCTCCAGCCAGGGAAAAATCGGCTTCATGAATTCCGGCGTCATACTGACGTTGAAGCCGCCGTAGCCGGTGAGCAGCACTGGGCTGTGTCCGGTCAGCTTCAGGCCCTTCTTCATCACCAGGAACATCGGGACGCGCGTGCCGTCCTTCGACGCGTACCACACCTGTCTGGTCTCGTACTGAGCGGTGTCGATGCCGGTCAGCACCGAATCCCACACCGAAATCTTTCCGGCGGCGATGTCGAAGCGATAGAGGGTGGCCGCCGCCGTGAATGACGAGAACAGGTAAAACGCGCTGGTGCTGTCGTACTCGCCGCCAACCGCGCTGATTGTGCCCAGCGTTGGCATTTCGATTTCGCCCAGCGGCTTGCCGTCGGCCATAAAGCGCCGCAGCAGCGAGTGCGCATTCTGCTCGTAGCGGGTGAAGAGCTGCCCGCCGATGATGCTGACCGATGTCAGTACAGCGTCATTCTGCGGAATAATTTCTTTCCAATGCTCGCGCGTCGGCGTGACTACGGGCACCTTGAACAGGCGATAGCGCGGGCTGTCTTCGTTGGTCTGGATGTAGACGTCCCCATCGTAGACCTGTGCGAAGTAGAGGAAGTCTTTGCCGCTGGTGATGCGTTGCGGTGGCTCGCTGGATTGCAGGTCCTTGAGGTAAACCTCGGTCTTCGTCCAGCCCTGTTCGACCATGATGCTGAGCCAGCGGCCGTCGTTGGAGATCGTGACGTTCGGCCAGTCCTGCGGGTCGCGGCCTTCGCCGAAGATGAGCGTGTCCTTCACCGGATCATTGCCCAGCGCGTGATAGAAGACGTGCCGGTTGTATAACTCCTGCCCGGCCGCGACTTCGCCCGGTTTGGGGTAACGCGTGTAGTAGAAGCCGCCGTCGTCGGGTTTCCACGCGATGCTGGCGGCGCGCGTGCGCTCGATGGTGTCGGGCAGCAGCTTGTGCGTTGCGGTCACGATGATGTGCAGCGTGCTGATCTCGTCGCCGCTCTTCGACGTTCCATACGCAACGTACTTGCCGTCGTGCGACGGCACCCACCAGTCGAGTGCGACCGTCCCGTCCTTGGCCAGCGCGTTCACGTCGACCAGAACGTCATCCTTTCCATCGACGCCTTTGCGGACATACAGCACCGGCTGGTTCTCGGTGCCTTCGCGACGCGTGTGGAAGTAGTAGTCGCCGCCGATCTCAACGCCGCCGAGATTGCCGATCTGGAGCAGTTTTTCCAGCTGCGAATGCAGTTGCTCGCGGCCGGGCAGCTTGTCGAGGATGCCGCGGGTGTAAGCCAGTTGCTCAGCTACCCACTTCTCGGTCGCGGGACTGCTGGCGTCTTCCAGCCAGCGATAGTCGTCGACCACCTTGTGGCCGTGGTAGTCATCGGTGACCGGCTGCTTCTGGGTTGCGGGTGGTTTAGGGAAGCTGGACGGAGGAGCGGAAGAGTTCTGGGCCATAAGGTTCGAGACGAGTAAGACTGCGGACGCAAGCGCCGCGACTGCGATGCGTTGGATGTTCATGGATGACAAAGAGCGAGTCGAGATTCACAACAGAAAAGCGTAGCAGGTTATGCGGGGAAGCGGCGAATGCTCCCTTTCTCATGGTTCTCATCCCGAGCGGAGCGAGAGTGCGCAGCACTCAAGCGCAGTTGAGGGACCGCTATCGTGGCGACCGAACCTTCCTCTACAGCGGTCCTTTGACTCGGACCAAAGTCCTCGCTCAGGAGGACAACCCTCAAAGCGAACACTCACTTCGCCACAAACACGACCACACTCCGCGCCTTCACCGGGTAACTCTCCTGCGACAGCAGCGGAAACTCCTGCCCATCCTCGGCAGCATCGTCCGGCGAGGGCTGCGCCGTATCGACCACGCGAAACCACTCGCGTTCGCCAATCTGCGGCAACTCGAAATCCAGATCGCCTGAATACGCATTGGCGACGAAGAACAAATCGTCGCGCGTGTCTTCATCGTGAATTTGCGTTAACTGCATCGCGATCGTTCGTGAGTAATCGCTCCAGTCCGGCTTCATGCGTTTAGTGCCGTGCCAGGTGATGTGAAACCCGCCTTCGCCGTTCAACTCGAAACTGTCGCGGCGCAGCAGCTTGGTGCGTTTGCGGAAGGCAATTATCTGCTGGAAAAAGCGCAGCAGGCCGGCGTTGCTCTCGGCCATGCGCCAGTCCATCCAACTGATTTCGTTGTCCTGGCAGTAAGCATTGTTGTTGCCCTGCTGGGTGCGGCCAATCTCGTCGCCGGCGGTAAGCATCGGCACGCCGTGCGACACCAGCAGGATGGCAGCAAAATTTTTCTGCTGCCGCAGGCGCAACTCGTTGACCGCCGCATCGTCCGTCGTTCCTTCGACCCCACAGTTCCAGCTCAAATTCGCATTGTTGCCGTCGGTGTTGTTCTCGCCGTTGGCGAGGTTGTGCTTCTCGTCGTACGACACCAGATCGCGCAGCGTGAAGCCGTCGTGGCAGGTCACGAAATTGATGCTGTGATACGGCTCGCGCGCGCTGCTCAGGTAAAGATCGGGACTGCCGAGCAGTCGCGTCGCCAGCGCCGAGGTCATGCCGGCATCGCCCTTCACGAACTTGCGCACGTCGTCGCGATAGATTCCGTTCCATTCCGCCCAGCGTCCCCACGACGGAAACGATCCGACCTGGTACAGGCCGGCGGCGTCCCAAGCCTCTGCAATCAGCTTCGTGTTCGCCAGCACCGGATCGTACGCCAGGCTTTCCAGCAGCGGAGGATTCTTCAGCACCGTGCCGTCCTGCCCGCGCCCGAGGATTGATGCCAGGTCGAAGCGGAAGCCGTCGACGTGCATCTCCATCACCCAGTAATGCAGGCAGTCGACAATGAAGTCGCGCACCACGGGATTGTTGCAGTTCACGGTATTGCCGCAGCCGCTGTAGTTCACGTACTTGCCGGTACCGGGCTCGAGTATGTAATAAGTCGAGTTGTCGATGCCGCGGAACGACCACGTCGGCCCATGCTCATCGCCCTCGGCCGTGTGGTTGAACACCATGTCGAGGATGACCTCGATGCCGGCCTGGTGAAACGCCTGAACCATGCGCTTGAACTCGCGGATCTGCTCGCCATCTTCGGGATTGGACGAGTACGCCGCGTTGGGCGCGAAAAACGCCGTCGGCTGATAGCCCCAGAGATTCAGCAGCGGCTCGCCGGTAACGGGATTCACGCGATCGGTGTCCGATTCCTCAAACTCGTTCACCGGCAGCAGTTCGACCGCGGTCACGCCCAGCTTTTGAAGGTAGGGAATCTTCTCGATCAGACCGGCGAATGTTCCGGGATGCTCGACCTTGGACGAGGCGTGGCGAGTGAAGCTGCGCACGTGCAGTTCGTAGATCACGCTATCGACCAGCGGAATGTTCAGCGGCTGATCGTGCTCCCAGTCGAAGTGATTTTCCACCACCAGACAGTTGCGATAGGGTCGATTGCCCGGCTTGAACTCACCCCACGCGCCTCCATTGGAAAGCGCCCGCGCATAGGGATCCAGCAGAACGTCTTCGGGATTGAAGCGATAGATCTGTGGACTGGGATTGGGCTTCATGTCCAGGCGGTAGCCGTACTGCACCTCGGCGTCCAGCCCTTCGACGAACACATGCCACACCTGGCCGGTGCGATTGGCCATAGGGTCCAGCGCAAACTCGACGTAGGGATCTTCAGCCCCCGGGCGAAGCAGGACCAGCGTGCAGGCCGTGGCGTGTCCGGAAAATATGGAGAAATTGACGCCGCGACGGCGCATGGTGGCTCCCAGCGGCAGCGGAACGCCGCGAGAGGTGCGAAGTCCGGGCGCAGCCGTGGCGGACGCCTTCCTGGGCGCGCGCGTAGTAAACGAGGTTGTCGACATAGTGGCCGCTGATATTGTGCGACAAAGACACTCGGCGGGAAAGGACTAAAGGATAAATTGACCACAGAGGCACGGAGTTCTTGACTTTCGAACCTCTGTGCCTCCGTGTCTCTGTGGTTGAAGAGCTTTACCGTTTGATCAGCTGGAAGGCGATGTCGTGCTTCATCTGGAAGAACAGGTTGATCCACAGCATCGCCAGCGGTTCCAGATAGCGCGCGTTCTTCAGCGGCCCGGCATCGACGGGATCGAAGCCGATGTCGCCGATCAACTGGTGCGCGATCTTCTTGGCTCCGTCGTCGTCGCCGGCGTACATCATCGTGACTTTCGTCGAGCCGAAGACCGGGTTCTTCATGTTGGCCGCGCCCGTCGTGTTGAACGCCTTCACGACGTTCGCGCCCTTCGCCAGCTTCGCAACGTTTTCGCCCGCCGACGTTGTGCAACCCATGACCAGTTCCATGCCTGCGCCGATCGGATTGGTGCAGTCGATGATGGTCTTGCCGGAAACATCATTCTTCAGCACATCTCCGACCGCATCCCATGGCACAGCCAACACGACCACTTCGCTCTGAGCGATCGCGTTCGCTACCGTGTCGAACTTCTTGCGTGCGTCGGTTTCCTTGCCGGGATTGCGCGAGCCGAAAATGACGTTGTGGCCCTTGGCCGATAAACCCTCGCCCAGTGCCGATCCCACGTTGCCGCTACCGATAATTGCGATATTCATCCTGCCTCCTGAAAACAGAACAATAGATTCACCCCGCCCGCACGCGCTGCAAAATTTGTAGAGCCTCTGGATGGGAAGGCTATGCCAGGTGCTTGTGCTCGATGGCGAAAAGCTAGAAAGTCAGAATTAACCACTGAGGCACAGAGACACCGAGGTATTTTCTAATTACTTCTCCGTGCCTCTGTGTCTCTGTGGTGAAAAATTACTGGAGCAGGTCGCGCGCGATCTTCGCGTACAGATCGATTGCGTCCATCAGCTGCTTCTTCTCGATGTACTCGCCTTCGGTATGCGCGACGTGAATCGAACCGGGGCCGATCAGCAGCGGCTTGCCCCAGCGGGTGAGCGCGGGAATGTCGGTGGTGAACTTGGCGATCATCGTCTCAATGCCGGGAACCGTGCCCAGTTCCATGTAGGGGATCTCAAGCTTGAACTGTGCTTCGGCCTTGTCGCCGGCGGCCTTCGTGATCTGCTGCCGCAACTCCTCGGCCGGACCGACCAGGCGAAACAGCAGTTGCGCGACGGCGCGATCGGGAATGACATTCGGTGCGCGGCCACCTTCGATCTGCCCGATGTTCATCGTGCACGGCCCGGCCTTGGGATTGTCCGGCAGCTTCAGCTTGCGAATCTCAGCCAGCGCATCGAGCAGCTTCTCGATCGCGGATTCACCCAACTCGGGATAAGCCGAGTGCGCCATGCGGCCGCGCGCGACCAACTCCACACGAAGCGTGCCCTTCGACGCCAGCGCCAGCCGGTTCTCCGTTGGCTCGCCGTTGATGAGAAACTTCACGCCGCGCGGCTGCTGGTTGGCCGTTTGCGCTCCCTGGCTGTCGCGCTCCTCGCCAACCAGAAACAGCAAGCCGACGTGAATGCCTTCCTGCCTCAGCTTTTCCGCCGCGGCGATCTGCGCGACGATGATGCCCTTGGCGTCGCACGAGCCGCGTCCGTAGATGCGGTCGTCCGTCTCCTTCGACGGAATGAACGGCGGCACCGTGTCCATGTGGGTGGAGAGCGCCAGCGCCGGCTGCGGATAGCCGGGATGCGTGGCCCAGATGTTTACGCGATCGCCCTCGACGGCCATGCGCTCCACGTTCCAGCCGAGCACGCGCAGTTCGCTATCGAGCGCGACGCCGACGGCGGCTTCCATTCCGGTGGTCGATTCAATGTCGATGAGTTTGCGGGTAAGGGCGAAGACGTCCATACCGCAAGCATAACAATTGACCGCGACGCTGCGCGCGAACTGCTCTAGAATCGAGACAACAACGTCATTGCAGGTTGATCGTGGCTACTGTTCTGTCAGCCCGGCAGATGTTCACTCCTCTGGAGCGCGTGGAAGATGCCGCGCTCGTCATCGACGACGGCGTGATTGTCTCCGCCGGTCCACGTGAGGCCATCGAAGTTCCCGCCGGCGCTCGAGCCATCGATTTCGGCGACGCTATTCTCGCGCCCGGGCTGATCGATATTCATGTACACGGCGGCGCCGGCCGCGACGTGATGGAAGGTTCCGACGATGCGCTCGATGCCGTCGAGCGGCTGATGGCGCAACACGGCGTCACCAGTTACTGTCCCACGACCGTCACCGCGCCCATGGACACGACGCTGGCGGCTCTCGAGAAGCTGGCGGCTGCGGTGAAGAGGGCCAAATCTGCCGCGCACGCCAATCGAGCCCAGCCTCTCGGCATTCATCTGGAAGGACCGTTCCTCAGCCATGCCCGCCGCGGCGTGCATCCTTCGGTCGATCTGCAACCAGCCTCGGCGCGAGTTTTTACGCCGATGTGGGAGGCCGCTGCCGGGGAGGTCTCGATGCTGACGATCGCGCCCGAGCTTGCCGGTGCACTGGAGATCATTTCCGAGGCGACGCGGCGCGGTGTGTGCGTCAGCCTGGGACACACGAATGCCGACTTCGCGCAGGCGCAGCGAGGCATCAAGGCGGGCGCACGGCACGCGACTCACATGTTCAACGCCATGCGTCGCTTCGATCACCGCAATCCTGGCGTGGTGGGCGCAATCCTGACCGAAGACTCGCTCACTGCCGACATCATTGTCGACGGCGTGCACGTCGAACCGGCCATTGTTGATGTATTCGTGCGAGCCAAGGGCCTCGAACGCGCGGTACTGATCAGCGATGCAACCAGCGCCACCGGCATGCCCGACGGCGTCTATCATCTCGGCTCATTCGAGGTCGAGGTGAAGGATGGCCGGTGCCAGGCCTTCGGCAAACTCGCGGGCAGCGTGCTGACAATGGATCGCGCGCTGCGCAACGTGATGAGCTTCGCACGTCTCAGCTTTCAGGACAGCCTGCGATTGGCGACGTCGAATCCGGCGTGCGTCCTGGGGATAGAAGGCCGCAAAGGCATGTTGAAGCCCGGAGCCGACGCGGACATAGCAGTGTTCACGCCTGAGTGGCGAGGTGCGGCAGACGATTGTGCGCGGGATGGTGTGATTCAGTAAGGGTGTCATCCGAGCGTAGCGTTTGCTTTGGTTTTCCGCCGCTGCTTTTGCGGCGGGTGAACGCGGAGTCGAAGGACCTCTATACCAGCTCTGCCGTTTTGATAGCCATCCTGTTTCGAGAATTGCCATCCTGAGCGCAGCGAAAGATCTGCGGTTTGCCGGCAGCGGCAACAATGCACGCGTTTTCGCGGTGCAACGGACCGCAGATCCTCACGTCGGGCTGAAGCCCTCCTCAGGATGACAATTTATAAAGTATGTAAGGAATGCCCTGACCATGACGCCCTGAACGTACACCCCTGAACGCGCGGCCCTTCACGTCACGTCCGCCCTCTCATCACCCCTCCGGGTGACCCCTATCACTGCCCTTGCGGCCATACTGCGCGAAGGTCATAGAGGAGAGGTCGATGCTCCTCTCAGAGCCGATGACTGGCCGTAGTTCGACGCGACGCCGCATCTTGCGCAGCGTTGCGCTGACCTTTGCCCTGATGACGTTGCTCCCACCGGCGAGCATCGCCGCTGATTCCGCTCTGCGTTTCGGCTCCGGGCAGTGGGGCGGCTTCGCGCTCGGCCTCATCTTCACCGTCGTCATCGTCATCTTCTCGCGCACCCGGCTGAAGTCGGCCGAATCCGAACTGGTTCGGCTGAGGGAACTGGCCGACCATCGCGAGTACGAGCGCAACGTCGCCCAACAGGAGCTGGTCAAGCGCCTGGAAGAAGAGCGCGAGCTGGCCAAAGAGAAGATGCAGTTCGAGTCGCAGCTTTCCGAGTACGAGAAGTTCGCCTCGCTGGCGCAGCTTGCGCTCGGAGCGGCACACGAGATCAACAATCCGCTGCTCGGCATCCTGTCGCACCTGGAACTCGAACGCCGGGAGGCTGCCGACGAGGAGCGCCGCGAAGAAATCGACCAGTGCATTGAGGGAGCCAAGCGTATTTCGCTGGCAGTTCGCGGGCTGCTGGACTATGCGCGTCCCGGTCCGCTCACACTCAGCAAGGTAAGTCTGCGGCGGCTGGCGGACGAGACCCTGAACTTTGTCGGGCATCAGCCGATGTTTCGCCAGATCGAGTTGCAGAACTGCATTCCGCCCGACTTGCCCAGCATCACCGCCGATTCCAACCAGCTCTCGCAGATCCTGATGAACCTGCATGCTGAACGCGGCACAGGCCACGGCGCCCGGCGGCCGCATCACGATTCTGGCCGACAAGGTGAAGTTCGCCGAACTGATCGAGCTGCGGGTGCGCGACACCGGCTCGGGCATTCCCGCCGACATCCTGCCGCACGTTTTCGAGCCGTTCTTCACCACCAAGCGCGGCCGCGGTACCGGGCTCGGATTGAGCATCACGCAGACTTACGTGCGCAGCCACGGTGGCGACATCCAGGTCGAAAGCATTCCCGGCTACGGAACAACCATTCGCGTGACGTTGCCGATCCGCCAGGCGGGCAAACTGGTGCAGCATACCGAGGAGGTGATCGCCTAGCCATGCAGCACTCCATCCTCATTGTCGATGACGAGGCGCTCACCCTGCGAACCATCGGTCGCGCCCTCGAAGCCGAGGGCTACGAAGTCTTCTCCGCTTCCGATGGCGAAGAGGCACTGAAGATTGTCGCCGAGGAGAAGCCCGACCTGGCGCTGCTCGACGTGGTGCTGCCGGGGATCAACGGCATCGAGGTGCTGCGACAGGCGAAGAAGATTTCGCCGGCCATGATCGTCGTCATGATGAGCGCGTACCACATGGTGGATCGCGCCGTCGAAGCCATGAAGCTGGGCGCTTACGACTTCCTCATCAAGCCGTTTCACATCGCCGACATGGTCAACACCATCCAGCGCGCGCGGGAGATGCTGGCGTTGCGCGTGCGTGTGCGCGACACGGTAGAGCACGCGAAGGGCCGCTACGACTTCGGCCGCGTGGTCACGCAAAGTTCCGGTATGCGTGAGGTGTTGCAGATGGCACGCCGAGCGTCGGAGAGCGATCACACCACCATTCTCATCCAGGGCGAGAGCGGCACCGGGAAAGAAGTTCTGGCCAAGGCGATCCACTACAACAGCTCGCGCGCGCAGGCTCCGCTGATCAGCCTGAATTGCGCGGCCCTGCCCGACACGTTGCTGGAGAGCGAACTCTTCGGCTACGAGCCGGGAGCCTTTACCGACGCGCGCCGTCGCAAGGAAGGCTTGATTGAGAAAGCCTCGGGTGGCACGCTCTTCCTCGACGAAATCGGCAACACCTCCGCCAGCCTTCAGGCGAAACTGCTGCGCGTGCTCGAGGACGGGATCTTCAATCGCCTGGGCGGGACCAAGGCGATCCACGCGGACGTTCGCATCATCGCCGCGACCAACAAAGTGCTGAAAGAGGCGGTCACCGCCGGCGAGTTCCGCGAGGACCTGTTCTACCGCTTGAACGTAGTGCCGCTGTTCATACCACCGCTGCGCGAACGCCACGAAGACATTCTGCCTCTCGCCCTCGACATCATGCAGTACTTCAACAAGGAGCTGAAGAAGTCATTTGTCGGCTTCACGCCCGAGGCGGCGCAGTTGCTGGAGAGCTATCCCTGGCCGGGAAACATCCGCGAACTGCGCAATGTGATCGAACGCACCATGATCCTCTCCAGCGAAGAGCAGATCGATGAAGACGCGCTGCCGGAAGAAGTTCGCGACTATCAAAAAGAGCCCGACCTGGTCGATCAAAAGCTGTCGTCCATCGACGTGTCACCCACCGGCGATCAGTTTGTCACCTTGAAGGAACTGGAAGACCGCTACATTCGCGAAGTGCTGACCCTGACCGACCACAACAAAACCCACGCCGCGCGCATCCTCGGCATCCATCCCACGTCGTTGTTGCGCCGCCTGAAGAAGACCGCCGATTAGCTTCGCCGCATTCCTCTTCCTGTACTTGGCTTCCTTCGGTATAGAATGCCGAGACCGACGAATCACGACAGCGCTCAGAGGATCAAGGTGGCGACGCACTCCAGGAAGAATCTTTACTATTTCTTGCTCGCGTCCATCGCGCTTGGATCGTGCTTCCGGATCTTCATCTGTTTCCATTTCAATCCCCTGGATTTCATTTTTTCCGATCCGTGGCGACACTGGATGAACGGAGGCCGCTTTCCCAGGGGCGGTTACAACGGCGCGTCTGACCCGATTGGCTACCAGGTCTATGTCTTCGTCCTGCGCAAGATTTCGTTCGACAATCGGTACGTAGTCGCGCTTGCCTCGGCGCTGCTTTCGGTCCTGATGCCCTGGACTTATTACCGTGCCGCTCGCGCCTTCGGCTTGGCGAAAACTCCGGCACTGTGGGTGTGGGCGCTCATCGTGTGGGCGCCATCGCTGCTGGCAATCTACCACTACGTCATGATGGAGACGCTGCTGCTGCTGCTGGACGGAGTTGCCCTATGGGCGACAGCGCGCTATCTCCGCAAAGGTGGGACGTATCCGTTCCTGCTGATGGTCTTTCTGTGGTCGGCGGCGGTGCTTACCAAGCCGACGGTTGCCCCGTTGGCAGTGGTATGCGGACTGTGGTGTTGGTGGAAGCGACGAACGCCGCTGAAGACCATTGCCGTGGCGGCAGCGATGATCCTGCTGATGCTGATCCCGCAAGCAATTCGCAGCGACGTGGCGTTGGGTTTCGTCGCACCTTTCGGAAATCCCTGGCTCACCAGGATTCAGTACCGGTCCAATTTGATGGCAATTTCGGGGAAGTTTTATACCCACACGAATCGTTACCTTCACTTCCAAGCACCTGAGTCGGCCTATGAGTTCACGTTCACCTCGCCAAGCTGTTACGTGGAGCCATTCTCGCCCTTCAGTCACTGGAAGATTCAGCGTGGACGAGAGGCGAAGACATCGGTAATCACGATTAACTCCGCCTATGGCGAGCGGGATTGGAAGCATGCTTACGATTTTTTCGAGCCGACAAGCGACGTATGGCTCCAACTCTGGCGCGAGAATATCGTGTTGTACCTGTTTGCGCCATCGTGGCCGGAATCCGAACAGACTATCTGGATCGACGAGTGGGAGCCGCCGTCGCGCTGGATATGGGCACCCCTGACCCTGATCGTGCTGGTTGGGAATTTTCGCGCGTTCCTCAAGCGGCGTTTCGAGCTTCTGCCGGTTGCCGTCACGTGCTTCACCTTGTTCCTTGCGTTGCAGAACGTCGTCATCTTCGAAGGCCGCTACCGCAAGCCCCTGGAGCCACTGCTCATCCTCAATGTCGTTTGGATCATCGCCACCTGGTCGGTGATGCCGCTCTCAAGACAAGCGCAAACCGTCGTGTCCGTAACCCAGGGTTCCGACCGCTGATGCAACGCGTTTATTGTGACGCAGTTGTCTGATTTCAGCTTCTCGTCGTACTCGTTTCATGGTAGTGTGCTCCCATTAAGAGGAGTGGGGCGATCCATACTCCTGCATAAGGCTGTTTCTCGACTCACATAATTTTTGACCTAGGTGGGTCGCTTAAAGTAGTTCGTAACTCCACAGGATTACGCAGCCGCTCCCTGGGTTCACACCGGAGTGTGAAGTGGGCACAACGGCAGTTCCTTCCGAAAGAGCCGAAAGCCGACCGCCGAATGTTGGCCGGCAAAGCCTGGCACCGGTTTCCGTTCTGGTGGCGATGTGCCTCCTCGCTTACTGGCGGGCCCACACTTTCGGTTACTTCAATATCGACGATGACTTCTACATTTACGCCGACCGCCATGTCACCGGCCCGTTGAACTGGAGCACGGTGAAATGGGCATTCACTCACAATTTCTGCCTGAACTATGACCCCCTGACGTTCCTGGCGCACAGCGTGAATGTGCACCTGTTCGGAATCAATCCCGGGCCGCACCACGTGGTCAACGTGGTCCTCCAGGCCATCAACGCAGCTTTGCTGTTTGTGGTTCTCTACCGTGCCACGGGTTTCCGCGGCCGTAGTTTTATGGTTGCCGCGATCTTTGCGGTCCATCCGGTGAACGTAGAGAACGTCGCCTGGGCCGCCGAACTCAAAACGCTGCTCAGCACAGTGTTCTTTCTTCTCGCGCTGGGGTTTTATCACTGGTACGTGCAGCAACCCTCGCGCGCGCGTATGTGGTCTGTCGCTGCGTTCTACGGAATGTCGTTGCTCGCCAAGCCGCAGTCCATAACGTTGCCCTTTGCTCTGCTGTTATGGGACTACTGGCCCCTCTGCCGGTATGGCGGCAGTTCCGGTGATGCCGGGTGGGCTGCAACTTTCTGGAAGCTGCTCAAGGAAAAAACGCTCCTGTTCGTCATCACGGCAGGAGACATCCTCCTTACCATCCTCGCCGAACACAAGGATGACCAGCCGTATACGTTCCTGTTGCGCTTGGGCAACGCAATCCTCTGCTACGTGAAATACATTGGCAAGGCTTTCTGGCCGGTGAACCTAGCGTATATGTACCCGCACCCGGGGTATTCCCTGCGCTGGATGCCGGTTTGGCTTTCCCTTGCAGTCCTCATCGCCATAACTGCGCTGGTGTTGAAGTTCCGGGAAATACGGTATCTGCCGGTGGGTTGGTTCTGGTTCCTGGGTACCCTCTTCCCCATGATCGGCCTGATCCAGATCGATGCTCCCGCCATGGCCGATCGTTACGCTTACATTGCCTACATCGGTCTGTTCATCATTGCGTGTTGGTCCATCGCCGATCTGGCGGTCAAATATCGCGTTCCCAGAGTTGCCCTTTCCATCGCGTGCATCGGTCTGGTTGTCTTGCTCACCATTCTGACCGCCAGACAAGCCGAGTATTGGAAAGACTCGATCACGATGTGGAGCCGGTCGCAGCGCGTCACCCAAAATAACTGGATCGCCGAAATGAATGTAGCGGCTGCTTTGCAAAAACAAGGCCTGCTGGATGAATCGCTAAAGCACTGGATGGTCGCGCAGAAGCGTGTGCCAGAGAATGTCAAGGTGAACCTCAACGTCGCATTCCTGGAGCATCGCCTGAAAAATTACCCGGAGGCTATCTATTACTACCGTAAAGTGCTTGCACTTTCGAACGACGATCATTTGCGGGCGCAGGTGTGGGCGGATATGGGACACGCTTACGGCTCCCTCGGAGACGAGGAGCAGGAACGAATCTGTTATCGCAACCTGCAGTTAATGCGCTCCCTGCCGCCTGCGACGCTAAGGCCCGGTCGACTCGAGTGGGACAGAGACTGGCACGATCTCGGCTCTTACTTATGGCAACGGTTTCACTCCGTGAACGTCGATCCCTCCTCATCATCGGACAAGTAGACGAACCGTATTACCTGTCTGCCGGCGCCCATCGCGCCGACCTTTGCTAAACGCTGTACTGCAAATTGCTTGGGTACCGCTGCAAAACGCAGTGGTTCGCCTTCCTGAATCGGCATCGTCACGCTAAGTCCTTTTGCATCATCGCCCTTTTCGGGAAGGGCATGTGCCCTCCACGTGCACTAGAAAGAGTGGCTAGTGGTTAGTGGATAGTGGATAGACACCCCTGGCCAACGAATTCCTCTCTTCCATCCACTATCCACTACCCACTATCCACTGAGTTGAGGAGGCCCTGTATGTCGATCCTATTTGTCCTGCTGACGTTCTTATTGATTCTTACCGTTATGTACTTCCGTCGCCCCGAAGAAGCGATGAACACGCTTCAGACTGCTCCCGTCAAAAAGATCAATCCGCCCGGACCGTTCATGGTCAAGCAGGGTGGCTTCGAGATTCCGCAAGGATATTGCTTCCACCCCGGACACACCTGGGCGGTGGATGAAGGCCGGCAGAACGCACGCGTCGGTATCGACGCTTTCGCCGGCAATCTGTTCGGCGCCATCGACTCCATCGAAGTCGCGGACCTGAATCGCTGGGTGCGCCAGGGACAGCCGCTGTGCACCATCACCCGCGAAGGCCGCACCATCCAGATGCTTTCGCCGGTCGAAGGCGTGCTGGTGTCGGTGAATCACGAAGTGCTGAAGAACCCCAATCTCATCATCGACGATCCGTACAAAAACGGATGGGTGTGCGTGGTCAAAGCTCCCGAGATGGCCACCAACGTCAAGAACCTTCTGCAGGGCACCATCGTCCTGCCCTGGTTGCAGAATAGCCTCGCCCGCATTGGAGCCATGGTGCAGCAGCTCACGCCTGCGCTGGCACAGGATGGCGGCCTGCCTGTAAAGGGCCTGCTCTTCCTGATCGATACCGGCGCGCAGAACGAGCTGGTACACGAGTTCTTCCTGACCTAGAGAAGGGAGCCAAGAAAAAGGAGGAAGCCATGGCAAAGGAAAAAGCACTACTCATCGACATCAAGCGCTGCATCGGATGCTTAAGCTGCGAGACCGCGTGCAAACAGCTCCACGGATTCAGCACCGACCCGGAACCGGTACTCTCTGACACCGCCTTCACCGTAGTCGAGACCCGCAACGATAAGTTCGTCCGCAAGCTCTGTATGCACTGCGACGATCCGGCTTGTGCTTCGGCCTGCCCGGTGGGCGCCATCAGCAAAACGGCGCTCGGACCGGTGGTCTACAACGCCGACAAATGCATTGGCTGCCGCTACTGCATGCTGGCCTGCCCCTACCAGGTGCCGAAGTATCAGTGGACCAAGCTGGCGCCCTTCGTCAAGAAGTGCGACATGTGCACCGACCGCGTAAAGGCCGGCAAGGCGACCGCATGCGCCGAAGCCTGCCCCGTTCAGGCAACGGTGTTCGGCGATCGCGACGACCTGATCAACGAAGCCTGGACACGCATTCGCAGCGACTCGTCGTACGTCCCGCACATCTGGGGCGTGGAAGAACTGGGCGGCGGCAGCGTGCTGTTCGTCTCCGACGTGCCCTTCGAGAAGCTGGGATTCAAGCCGGCGCCGAGCGGCAATCAGCCGATGCCGACGCTTACGGCAAGCGCGCTGGGCGACTCGCCCAAGGTCGTGATCATGGGCGGAACGATTCTCTCGGCCCTTTATTGGGTAACGCAGCGCCGCCGCGAAGTCGCGCTGGCCGAAGCGGAAGAACAGTCAGCGATCAACAAGATCAAAGGGGAAAGGAGCTAGCCATGCTCGCGCGAATCAAGAAGGAAATTACTTTGTGGCGCGTCATCGTAGCCATCATATTTACGACCGGTCTTTATGCTACTTATATTCGGTTCTTCCACGGGTTCCGGGCCAGCACGAATCTCAGCGACCAGATGCCCTGGGGCCTGTGGGTTGGGCTGGGCACACTGTGCGGCGTTGGACTGGCGGCCGCGGGCTTCGGCATCAGCGCAGCCGTTGAGCTGCTGGGCATGGAGCGCTACCGGCCAATCCTGCGCGCCTCCATCCTGATCTCGTTTCTCGGCTACCTGACCGTTTGCGTTGGATACCTCTATGAGATCGGCTTGCCCTGGCGCTTCTGGCACCCGATGGTGATGTGGAACCACCGCTCGGTGCTCTTCGATGTGTGCATCTGCATCATGACCTACACCACGGTGCTGACCTTCGAGTTCGCACCCGCGCTCATCGAGAAGCTGCCTTGGAAGCCCTTGCGCCAAACCTTGATGCACTACCATCACAAGATCCTGATCGGGGTTGTGCTGGCCGGCGTGCTGTTGTCCTCCATGCACCAGTCTTACCTGGGCGGCCTGTTCCTGATCGCTCGCGGCAAGATTCATCCCCTGTGGTACTCGCCTTACATGCACGCCATGTTTTATCTGTCGGCGATACCCGCCGGCCTGGCGCTGACCGTGATGGCCATCTATCTCTGCATGCGCTCGCTGAATGTGCGCATCGATTTCAGCATCCTCAGCGACTGTGGCCGCATGATCCAGATGCTGCTCATCGTCTACGCCTTCTTCAAGGTGCTGGACCTGATCTCCAATCAGGCGCTGAGCTTTGCTTTCCAGCGAACCGCCGAAGCCGGATACTTCTGGCTGGAGATGGTGCTCTTCCTCGCCATCCCCATCACCCTGCTCAGCTTCCGCAGCGTGCGCGACAATCCCGAGCGCCTGTACTGGGCGTGCGCAATCACCGTAGCGGGCTTTATGGTTGACCGCATCAACGTCTCGATCAACTCCATGCAAGCCGCCATGGGCACGCACTACGTGCCGAAGTGGAGCGAACTGGCTTCCAGTGTGCTGGTCATCGCCGCCGGTGTGATGGCGTTCCGCTACGCAGTCATCTACCTGGACATTCTGCCGAAAGCACCGGAGAAGCCGGCGTACCGGTGGATGTCCAACGCAGGGCTGCCCGCGCAAGCCTAGATCGCAAGGCCGTAGATAGTGGATAGGGGTTAGTGGATAGAAAAGGCGCTCTCCCCTCGCTGCTATCCACGTTCACTATCCACTATCCACTGCTGAGGCCACTTCGGAGTTCAACATGGCGAGCTCAACAGCACACATCGACGAGAGAGCAAGCAATGGCGGGATTCGCCAATCCATGCTGGCCTTCGAAGAAGCCGCCGCAAGACTCGATCTCGAGCCCTGGATCGTGCAGCGGCTTCGCCACCCTGTCGACGAGTGCACCGCGTACCTTCAAATCACGCGCGATACCGGAGAGCCTGTCTGCATTCCGTTCTTCGCTCTGCATCACAATGAAGTCTCCGGGTGCAGCGCCGGAAGTCTTGCTCTCGCTTCCGGCTTGCAGGTGCGAGACTGTCAGGCTGTGGCACGCGATAGGGCCTGGCAGTCCGCGCTCTTGGGACTGCCGTTCGGCGGCGCATCGTACGGAATCGTGTGCGATCCGGTGTCATGGAGCGAAAGGGAACTGACTTCGCTGGTTCGGCCGCTGGCTCGCCAGCTGCAGCGATGGAAGGGAAGCCAAATCCTGTTTCCCGGACGAGGCTGCCATCGCGAGTTTTTCGGCCGGCTCTTCGCGGAGTTGTCAGACTGCAACAATGTGGTAGTCAGCGGAAAACCGGGCTGCATGGGAGGACTGGATCACACGGCGTTTGCAGCCGAGGGAATCGTGGCGACAATCTCTGCCGCCTTACGACACGCGGGACGTCCTTCCATCGGCGCCCGCGTCGCTATTCAAGGCTTTGGCGAACTGGGGCAGATGCTCTGCCAGCGGCTGGTGCGCGAGGGAATGAAACTGATCGCGCTCAGCGACAACTCGTGCGGCATCCACCGCGCTGGCGGACTCATCCTGAGCGATATCGGCGCCCGGACGGCGCACGACCAACTCCTGGTCGGCTACACGGAAGCGGAACATATCAGCCGTGCCGAGGTGTTGAATGTCGACGCCGATGTGCTGGTGCTGACGTCGGGAGCGAACGAGCTGAACGAAACCAACTGCCGAAAGTTAACGTCAGCGATTGTTGTCGAGGCGGACTATCAGGCGGTTGACGAAGCGTCCAGCGAAACGCTTGCGGCGAAGAAGACATCGGTGATGCCATGGTTCTTGGCGACCAGCGGCACACTTGTCGCTTCGTACTTTGAGGTACAGCAATATCAGATTCTCACCCGGCCGCAAGAGTTGCTCGCACGCTGCTATGACATTGTCGGACAGGCAGTTGAACGCGTGCTCAACTCCGCCTCCGAAACCGATTGCACGATCGCGCAGGCTGCTTATAGGCGCGCCGTGGAAGCGGCAGCCAACTATGTTCGCAGTTGCGGCCCGCAGCACTAGAAGGTCGTCCCGCCGGGCAGGCTTTGCCCACTTCGGTAATTCTTTCCGGTCTGTTGGCAGTTAGATTCCGCTAAACCACTGATATTTCGGCTGCCCCGCTTTGGCATCCCTCTTGCAATTTACATCCCGTGCAGCGTCAGACATGCACAGTCTCGAGTTCGCGACAGAGGCAGGTATTTATGACAACAGCGATCAGCCCGGGAGTGTACATGGAGTCACGCCGTAAAGAGATTCTTTGTTTGTGTTACGACCGTAATATGCTTCAGGTCCGCCAGATGTTGCTGGAACATTTCGGATACGTCGTTCTTCCCACCAGTTCGCCGGAAGATGCGGCCATTCTCGTGCGGGACCGTTGTCCTGACATGCTGCTGATGGATAACAACGATGCGGGCAATGATTTCGAACGACTGGCCACGAAGGTGAAAGAGATCTGTCCTGACGTGATCACGGTCATGCTTTCGCCGTTCTATTATGTGAAGGCCAACAGCGACTCGATCGACCGTGTCGTGTCGAAGGATGATGGCCCGGATGTCCTGCTCTCTCACATCGAAGAGCTGTTCGGGGAAGAACGCAAACTTCAAAAACGCGCAGCACGTCCGATGTAACGTCAATCGCAATTAAAATAGATCCTGGCAGGTACGGGCGGACGACAAATCCGCCCGTTAGTTTTTCGTGGTTCCAGATCGTCCCGTTCGCGAATTGTCATCCCGACTGGAGGGCGGCAGGTTGGCCCGTCGGAGCGCAGAGATCTGCGGTTCGTCCCCGCAGGTTGAAGTCATCGAGGAGTACGGGCCGTTCCTTCCCAAACTGAATACCCGAACCCGGAACAATTCCCATCCCGGTCGCAATTGGCGCCGCCTTGTCTTCGCCTTTCATTCGTATCCCACTGAGTAGTACTCACTTATCTTTCTCACGTAGATTGGCTCTTCTCGTGCATTACTCATCCGCGTTCAGTTGCTCATTCAAGCGATCCCCGAGAGGAACATGTCTACATCCTTGAACACGCCCTCGTCCAAGCCGCCAGTGATTCTGCTGGTAGAAGATGAATCGATGGTTCGGGAAATTACCGGCCAGGTGTTGACGCACGCCGGCTACGCGGTGCTGGAATCGAGCAACGCGAAGGAAGCTTTGCAGATTGCCGGGTCGCACCCCGGCCGCATCGATCTGCTGCTCACCGACATTGTGATGCCGGAGATGAACGGCGCCGACCTGGCGCAGCGGATGCTTCACCGCCAGCCCGACCTGGTGACCATCTTCATGTCAGGCTATGCCGAGCATGATCTGCTTAAAAAAGCCAAGCTCAGCTCCGCCGTCCACATCCAGAAGCCTTTCACCGTGGACGCGCTGCTGTCGCGAGTTTCCGAGGCGCTGAACGAACCGCGACGCTGAGGGATGCTCGCCTTACTCAGCGCGCGCAGGATCACCACGTCGACGCGACGATTCAGCTGGCGCCCTTTCCCGCTGTCGTTGCTGGCGACAGGATGAAATTCCGCATATCCTGCGGCTGACAGGCGATCGGCGGGAATGCCGTGGTCCTCGATCAGCGACTTCACCAGTTCCGTGGCGCGCGCGGTGGACAGCTCCCAGTTCGAAGCGAACTGGGCCGTGTGAATGGGAATGTTGTCGGTGTGGCCTTCAACGCGGATGGGATAAGGATGTTCGCGCAAGATGCCGGCGACGCGGTCGAATGCGTCTTCCGCTCCTGCCTTGATGGTGGCTGAGCCGCTGTCAAAAAAGCCGATCTCGCGCAGGCTGACCACCAGACCGTCGGCGTCCATGTGCAGTGCTACCTCGTTGCGGCTGATTTCAGCCGCCAGCGCCCGCTCCAACTCGGCACGAATGCTGTTGAACTCGCCGGGTTGAGCGGCAACGGGCTTGGGCGCTGTCTGGATCGTGCCGGCGAGCGCGGGAACCGCGGCCTGTACGCCGCCATCCTGAAACACTCCCAACTCCTGAAATGCGGAGCGGATTGCGCCCGAGAGGCGAACCGTTTTTTCTTTGTCGACCTGGGCGGTGGCGTAGAGCACGACGAAGAAGGCAAACAGCAACGTCACGAAGTCGGCATACGATACCAGCCAGCGGTCATGGTTGACGGAAGGACACTCGTCTCCGGTCTCTCATCGCCAGGCACTCCGGGAACGCCGCGGCTGCCGCGGAGCTTCGCGCAAAAATCCCAGCAGCTTAAGCTCCAGCATGCGCGGGTTCATGCCTTCCAGAATCGAAATCACGCCCTCCAGGGTCATCTCGCGGACAATCTGCTCGTCGCGGATGCGTAGACGCAGCTTGCCGGCACTGGGCAGGAAGAACAGGTTCGCCGACCCGACGCCATACACCGTCGCGACGAAGGCCACGGCAATGCCTTTGCCCACTTCGTTGATGTTATCCAGGTGCTGCATCACCTGGATCAGGCCGAGCACCGCGCCAATGATGCCGATGGTTGGCGCAAAACCACCTGCCGACTCAAAGACCTTTGGTATGTTGTCCTCGTATTCAGTCTGATTGTCGATCTCCAGTTGCATCATCTTTCGTAGTTCGTTGGGCTCGGTGCCGTCTACCGCCAGCATCAGCGACTTCTTCATGAACGGCTCTTCGAGCTGCGGCAGATCGGCGTCGAGGGAGACGATGCCGTTGCGGCGAGCCTTGTCGGCGAAGGTGACCAGTTGCTGCACGATCTGCTGGGGCTCCTGCCGGTGCTGGAAGAACACTTCGATCAGCCTGCGGAAGGCCGAGCGCACCACCGGCAGCGGGAACTGCAGCAGCACCGCCCCCAGGGTTCCGCCGAAGACGATGATCGCCGCTGTAGGCTGCAGCACCTGCGTCAGCTTTCCGCCTTCCAGCAGCAGCCCGGCGGTGATGCCGCCGACGCCGATGAGTATTCCGATGAAGCTGCTCTTATCCACGGGAGGTTCCTTGCGCGGCCAGCGGCAACTCTTCGGCCGAGCCGGCAATCAGCACCGAGCGGCGAAACTCGCGCACCCGATCGATGATCTGCCCGGTGGTTTCGCGAACCACCAGCTTCTCCCCGTTTAACAGGGTGATGACCGTGTCGGGCGCCTCCTCGACATACTTAATGAGGTCGGAGTTGACCGCCAGGCGTGTGTTGTTCAAGCGGGTGAGCTGGATCACGAAAACTCCTCCGCCGGGGGTGTGGATCAGAGAAGACATCGGCAAACTCTGCCCAGTGCTTGAGGGAAGGGTGATGACGGCAGACGGTGCCTAATGCTTGAGGAAAGGTGACGCCGATAGACGCTGCTGAGTGCTTTAGAAGAATGTGAATACGACAGACTATGCCCGCTGTTTGAGACAAGGTCAGTACGGCAGACTCTGTCCGCTACGGTTTCCGCCCCAAAAACATTTTCGCTAAGTTTGGATTCGGCAGCAGCGCGAACCGCTTTCAGCAGCGCAACCTCCAGCGCCGGAGGCGCGAAATAATCTAGCCCAGCACGGAGCCGCAGGCGGAGTGCTGGGTGCGGTGCCATACAGATCCCGAGTCCCTTCAGGGACGACAGCCTCCTCCACCGTGCTGGCACGCTTCTTGCACACACATTTCCCGGATCGCTCTCCATGAGAATTTTCCAACAATCACGCCGGCCATTCGCGGTGAATCAAAAAGAAGAGCTCCTGCCGTTAAAGCCTGCTTCGACCAGCGCCGATGGAATGGGGGAGAGGCAAAAAGGTTCCGCCGGTAAGAGAAACCCCGGCAGCACACCTGCGGGAACGAACTCGAGTCGAACTCGGGCAAGGTGGAACTGAGAGAGGAGCTATCCCATGGCAATCAGTATTCTGAACAACATTCCATCCCTTGCCGCGCAGAACCAGTTGTCGATCACGCAGGCCAATTTGCAGAAGACTTTAGAGCAGTTGGCTTCGGGTTCGCGTATCAACTCCGGTGCCGATGACGCCGCCGGCCTGGCAATCGCCGATGGCCTGCAAGCCAACGTTACCGCGCTGACCCAGTCGGCGATGAATGCCAATGAAGGTGTTGGCAAGCTGCAGGTCGCCGATGGCGCCCTGTCGCAGGTCACCACGCTGTTGAACCGCGCCGTCACCCTGGCCACCGAATCGGCCAACGGTACGGTCAACGACGGCTCGCAGCGCGAGGCGCTGGATTCGGAGTTCCAGTCGATCAAGGCGGAAATCGACCGCATCGGCACCAACACCACCTACAACGGCGCCGCCATCTTCCAGGGCGGAACTCAAAACAACAACCAGCTCACCACCGCGGTCACCACTCCGGCCGGAACCGCCACCACCATCAGCGGCGACCTTTCGGTGAAGTACTGGGACACCAGCCTGTCTACGCCTGCCTACACCACGGCGACGTTTACCGGCGACGCTACGGTCGGCGACCTGATCAACGACGTCAACAGTTCAGGCAAAGGGCTGATTGCCACGCTGGACAACACTGGCAACCTGGTGGTGACCGACACCCAGAATCGCGGCAGCTCGACCGATCCGCTGGCCAGTGCCGGAGCCACGAACACCATCAAGATCGGCACCGACTCGGCAGCCGAAACCCTGACCAATACTACTAACTCCAGCACCATGGACGTCTATCTGAGCGACTCGACGACGGCCGGCAGCAGCACCATCGGAGTTACGCTGGGCACCTTCGACAGCAGCAACATGAACGGCATCAGCATTTCCAATGACAATTTGCAGACTGCAGGAAGCTCGCAGTCTGCGCTAACGGATATCAACAACGCGATTGCGCAGGTGGCTGCTCTGCGCGGCTCGATCGGTGCGGGTACCAACCGCCTGCAGGCAGCAAGCAACGTTATGGCTAACCAGACGCAGAACCTGTCTTCGGCGCAGGATGGCATTCAGTCGGCCGACATCACGCAGACGGTGGCCAACCTGACCAAGTACCAGATCCTGAGCCAGACCGGTATCTCGGCCCTGGCCCAGGCCAACCAGATGCAGCAGAGCGTATTGAAGCTGCTCCAGTAGTTGTCCGGGTTGCACGGGGGAGAAGGTGGGACTTCGCGGTCCCCCTTCTCCCGTCTCTGGCTGCAAAGTTTGGGCGGGAAGGAAAGGAGTAAAAGCACGTTATGAGTTCCTTCAGCACCGGCCTTTACGGCAGCACAATCAGCAGCATCGTCGGCAACGTCAACGACGCTTTCAGCGGTAAGACCGACGGCATCGACGTGAGTACCGTGGTCAACGAACTGATGCAGGTGGAGCGCCAGCCGGAAGTGCAGTTGCAGAATCAGCAGACCACGATCAATTCGCAGGTCAGCGCTCTGACCAGCATCAGCACCCAGCTCACTACCCTCTACGACAGCGTCAACAATCTGAGAGACCTTGACAGCGCCTTCAGCCAGAACACCACCGGCTCCACCAATTCGGCCATCGTTTCGGCCAGCGCCGACAGCACCGCGACGGCCGGCACCCATACGGTGGTGGTCAGCAAGCTGGCGACGACCTCCAGCAGTTATTCGGGTTACGTCGGGTCCGGATACTTCGCTGGCCGGCTCGCAGATTGTCATCCAGTACGGCAGCGATCCTAACAATCCCGTTAAGACCGATACCATCAACGTTCCGAGCACCGACACCACCCTGAAGCAGGCAGCCAGCTACATCAACAGCGGCTCTTATGGAGTTACGGCCAACGTGGTCACCGATGCCCAGGGTTCGCGGCTGGTCTTTGTCAGCAAGACTTCGGGCGCAAACGGCAATCTCACCGTCAGCGGCGGGACGACGAACTTCACCAGCTCGGCTGGCGTCGATGCGCAATTGACGGTCGACGGCGTACCCGTCGACAGCAGCACCAACACGGTGACCGGCGCGATTCCTGGAGTGACGCTGAGCCTCGGCGATGCCGATGCGAATAATCCCGTGCTGATCAGCGTGGAGCCCGACACCTCGACGGCGTCGCAGGCGATTCAGGATTTCGTTACCGCTTATAACGCGGTGATCGGGTCCATCAACAGCCAGTACACGCTCGACTCCAGCGGCAGCGAAGGAGTGCTGGCGGGCGACAGTATGTTGCGCTCGCTGCAAAGCAGCATGTTGAGCCTGGTGTCGCAGTCGGCGAGCGGCGCGGGACAGTACGTGAATCTGCAGTCGATGGGCATCGAGATGCAGAACGACGGCACGCTGCAGATCAACAGCGCCAATCTCAGCAAGGCCTTGAGCAGCAATTACGGCGACGTGCAGAAGTTCTTCCAATCGACCTCAGGGATGGGGACAGCTGGCCGGCAAGCAGATGCTTCAGCTCACGGATCCAACCCTGGGACCGGTGGCGGCTGATATTACCGGTCTGAAACAGACCAGCCAGAGCCTGACCACGCAGATCAACGATTTCGAGAGTCGGATGTCGACGGTGCAGAGCCAGTTGACGACCGAGTACAGCAACCTCAACGCGCTGCTGCAGCAATATCCGTCGCTGATGCAGCAGATTGCCACGCAGCTGGGCAGCTTGCCGAGCGCATCCAGCAGCAGCAGTTAGAGAGGCAAATGAACCGACCGAGTGAAGCAAGGCGGCTGTATCTGGACAGCGCGGCGCGGGGAGCCACGCCGATCGAACTGGTGGTGCTGCTCTACGACGCGGCGATCGACGATATGCGGCGGGCGCTGACGGCCATGCAGGAGGGCAACATCGAAACCCGTTCCGCGCAGATCGGCCACGCCATGATTGTTCTGCAGCAACTGCAAGGGACTTTGGACTTCGAGCGGGGAGGCGAAGCTGCTCGCCAGTTTGCGCAGTTCTACAACCTGGTTCGCGCCAAGCTTCTGGAAGCCCAGATCCGAAATTCGCGGGAGTTGATGCAGCAGCAGGTCAGCTGCCTGTCGGAGGTTCGCAACTGCTGGGTCGAAGCCAGGCAGATCCTGCAGCCCCCAGCTGCGGCAATGCCCACCAACGTTGCCCCGGCTGCTCCGGTTGCGGAAGGAGGCGCAGTCAGCGAATGGCACGCTTAAAGGAATTCGCGAGCTTGGATATTCTGCGAAAGGCGAACCAGAGTCTGCGGGAGTTTCTTGCGCGAAACGCCGCCGCCTCACCGGGCAGTGACGAAGACGTTCGTGCGATGGTGCGCATGGAACAAACCTTGCGCGCGGTGGGCGTGGAACTCGATCGCCTGCAAGCCAGCGACGACGTTGAGGTCCGGGTGGAACTCGGGCTTTATCGCGACCACCTGCTTAGACTGCGGCAGCAGTTAGGCGTGCTGCAGAAGTCGGCGACCGAATGCCAGGCCCGGCTATTCGTCCGCGAAAAACATCTCCGCGCCGCCCAGGCATGGTGCGCATCGGCGCGCGCCACTGGCTGAGGGCTGAAAGGCTTATTTGGCGGGTCGAATCACACCTCGGAACGCGCCCAAATTCAACTGGTATTCACACGAAAATCGTTTCGTCGGAGTGAACGAAAGCCATCTCTGTCCGCTTTTGTCCGCCCATGGACAACGTGTTCTGTGGATGGACGTCCGCCCACCTTTATCGCCCGCTCGTCCCATCAACAAATGATTTGCCACCAATGATTTCCAAGCAGCCGGGTATGGCAATCAACGTGTAATGACCACATTGGACCCGGACGTCTGCAACTCAGCACAAAATATCTAACAGTGGCCTGGTTCCTACGTCTGAAGGTATTGGAGGAGCAGTATGGAGCGCAGATACCTGGTTGCGGCCTTGGCGATCATTGCGACCTTCGTGGGCATGACCCACGGAATCCATGCAGTACAGCAATTGTCGAACGATCACTCCGGCAACTTTGAAGCCGTGGCGTTGGCACGCTGCTGGGCCAACTCCGCCGTCGAGCACGTTGCCAAAATGCGGGCACATTTTCGGCACGACGATTCGTCCGGGCCGGCCCCGATGGTGGCCGAGATGAATCTCCCGGAAATGCCGTCCAGCATTGCCGAGCAGATGGCGCGGCAAGACGTGGCCGCTTCCCGTTGTGTCCGCGAGAAAGCGGCGCGCGAGGCCGAGCACGCTCGCCGTGAGGCAATGCGCGCGCAGCAGGAATCCATGCACGCTTATGCGATTGCTGTTCCCGAGCCGCAGGCCTTCGCGGTCAACATTCCGTCCGACCTGAGCGAGCGCATCCAGGCAGTGCTGGCAAAGAACCAGATGAAGCTGCAGATGGCGCAGGAGAAGCTGGCCGACATGGAAATTCCTTCCACCGTCGATGTCGACACCCAGGTTTCGACCAACATCATTCCGAATGTGAAGTGCAAGGTGAAAGTATCCCGGCAGGCGATCCGCGACTCGATGCGTAGTTTTCAATACGGCTTTACGTCCAAATAGAATCCCCTCGAGACGGACGCAAAGAAGACGGTACGGCGCAAGTCGTACCGTTTTTTCGTTGTGGGGAAGAATGGTTTCACCACGGAGAACACGGAGCGCACGGAGGTACGGAAATATTTAAGTGCGAAGATACCGAAGATGCGGAGATACGGACGTGGGGACATGCGGACGGATACGGACATACGGACATACGGAACGGGATCAGTTCATACCATTTAGGAATTGTCATCCTGAGCGAAGTGAGGAGGCGCAGCCGACGAACGCAGTCGAAGGATCTGCTGTTCGTCTGCGGTGGCAATCACTGTGCTGCGGGCCGAGTCCCGGACCGGTTGCCGCCCATCGCGTCTCTCCGTGCGCTCCGTGTTCTCGGTGGTGCCCCTAGTTCGGTGGGCCGAAATGTTCGCGGCGCTCCTGCCAGTCGCGGCTGGAGAAGATCTTGGGTCCGACCTCGATTAGCCGAGGCAGCATCTGGAACACCGAGACGGCCGTCCATCGCATGCCCTGGCGGGTGCGATAGCCGCGGCGATTGAGCTCTTCGGCGATCGCCCAGTAGGGGCCGTCCTGTACCGTGAGCTCCATCATCAGCCGCAGAACTTCCTGCTCGGTCGGGTTCTCTTCGAGGCTCTGCGCGTCTTTGGATATCTGAAGGCCGAATGGGACTTCCTCGGAGCGGCGCTCTTCGTCGCTGAGTTCGCGCTCCCATTCGACGGCCACCAGCTTCCAGCCCTGTTCGGCGCGTTGCGCAATCTCGCCCGCTCCGAAGGATGCGGGCACTTCCTGGCGTATACGTTTCGTTGCCATAACTTCACCCCCGCGTGCCGCACCGGGGCTTGCGCCCCGGCCTTCAACGACATCGTCGCCGCTGCGCGGCTGGTAACAATGCACAATCAGTCAGCATTCAGCAGTCGGCATTCAGAAATCGCAGTCAGCATTTAGTGTCAGCATTCAGAAATCGTAGTCAGCATTCGGTAGTCAGCATTCAGAAATTCACCGCCGCTAGACACCAACTTCTGGGCGACGATCCCACAAACCACCAGCCGCAAACCGCCACTCACGAATCACCAGCCACGAGTCACGACCCACGATTCATCGGTCCTAGCCACTGACCACTAACCACTAGCCACTAGCCACTAACCACTGTTTTCTACTGCTCCCGCAGCGTCCTCATCGGATCCAGTCTTGCTGCGCGATACGCCGGTGCGCTGCTGGCAATAGCCGACACCAGCATCAACACCGCGCTCACGGCCACGAACGTCAGCGGGTCGAGCGGTTTCACGCCGTAGAGCAACTCGGCCATGAAGCGCGTCAGCACCATCGACACCGCCACGCCGATCGCCACTCCGATGGCGGCCAGGGTCAGGCCGCGGCGCAGGATCAACCCCAGCACGCTCTCGCGTTGCGCGCCCAGCGCGAGTCGCAGCCCGATTTCCAGCGTGCGCTGCGCCACCATGTACGACAGCACGGCGTACAGGCCAATCGCCGACAGCAGCAGCGCCATCACCGCAAAAAACGTAATCAGCACCGTCTGAAAGCGCGGCTGCGCTGCCGACAGCGATACGAAATCTTCCAGCGTGTTAATGCGGTAGAGCGGAACGTTCTTATCCATCTGGGCAAGTTCTGCGCGCAGCGGGCCGAGCGCGTTCATCGGATTGCCCGAGGTGCGGATCACGATGGCCGGCGAAAGAATGATGGCCTGCTTCAGCGGCAGATAAAACTGCGCAGCGGTTTGCGACGTCAGCCCTTTGCGCTTCACGCTGCCGACCACGCCGACAATTTCCCGGTTGGGACTATCGGTGATGCCATCGCCCAGTCCCGGCTTGATGTGCTTGCCGATAGGATTTTCGCCAGGGAAATATTTTTTTGCGAAGGCCTCATCGACGATCGTAACCGCAGGGGCCTTGGAGTCGTCGCTGGGCAGAAAGTCGCGGCCCGCCAGCAACGGTATGCGCATGGTGCGGAAGAAGCCGGGAGTGACAATCGAAGTCGGAGCGGTGGGCTCATCGCCCTTCGCCAACCGGATGTCCTTCGACGCTGAACCCAACTCCGATGTTGTGACGCGACAGCGGTATGGGATAGCCGGAAGAAACCGACTCGACGCCCGGCAGCGTCGCCAGTCGCGACAACAATTCTTCCTGAAACTGCGCACGTTTCAACGCCGGATACTGGTTGTCGGGCAGGTCGATGCTGGCCGTCAGCACGTTGTGCGGATCGAATCCGGGATCGACGCTGAGCACGCGAACGAAGCTGTGAATCAGCAGGCCCGCGCCCACCAGCAGCACCAGTCCGATGGCCGTCTCGGACACGACCAGGATGTTGTGCATACGATGCTGTCCGCGGCCGGTGGTCATGGTGCGCGTGCCTTCACGCAGGGCCAGCGAGGGATCGAGCCGCGACATGCGCCACGCCGGAATGACGCCGAAGAGCACGCCGGTAATCACCGACACCAGCGCCGCGAATGCCAGCACCTTGCCGTCGATGGAAACGAAATGCAGTCGCGGCAGGTTTTGCGGGACAAGCTGCAGGATGGTCTTCAGCAGCAGCTCGGACAGCACGATGCCCAGGGCCCCGCCGCATAGCGAAAGGAACACTGCCTCGACCAGCACTTGGCGAACGATTTCGAGTCGCGAGGCGCCCATTGCCGCGCGCACAGCGATTTCCGAGCGCCGTTTTGAAGCGCGCGTGAGCATCAGGCCGGCAACGTTGGCGCAGGCGATCAGCAGCAGAAACGTGACCGCAGCAAACAGAACATGCAGTGCCGGCCGCGTGTCGCCGACCAGGTCTTCCAGTTCCGGCACAACGGTCGCACTCGCCAGCTTCTTGTCGGTGTCGGGATACTGCATCGACAGGTTCCTGGCGATCACGCTGAGGTCGGCCGTCGCCTGCGCAATGCTGATGCCCGGCTTAAGGCGGCCGATGCCGTTCACTAACATCGCGCCGCGCTGCGAAGTGAGCGGCTCCTTGGGATCGTTGTTGTCGTCGGCGAGCGAAGTCCAGAGCGATGGCACCGGATTCAGCAGCGGATAGGTGAAGCCGGCCGGCATCACGCCGACAACGGTGTAACTGTTCTGGTCGAGCGTGATGGTGCGGCCGATGATGTCCGGCGCTCCGCCGAAGGTCGACTGCCAGAACTGGTAGTTCAGCACGGCAACGCGCGTACCCTTTTTCTCGTCGTCGAGCACAAAGCCGCGGCCGAGAAGCGGCGCCACGCCGAGCACGCGGAAGAAATCCGACGAAACGGTTTCCGACTCAAGCTCCTGCGGCATGCCGCTGCCGGTGAGCGTGTGAGTGTCGCGATGATACGAAGCGATGCCGTCAAAGGTGTGCTGGCCTTTGCGATAGTCGAAGAACGACGGATAGCTGAAGCTGCCGGGTATGCCAGCCTGCACCGTGGAGGTGTCGAGCGGCGCGATCATCATCAGCCGGTCGGGCTCGGGGAAGGGCAGCGGCCGCAGCAGCACGCTATTGATCAGGCTGAACATCGCGGTCGTCGCGCCAATGCCGAGCGCCAGCGTCAGGATCGTGGTCAGGGCAAAGCCCGGGCTCTTGCGCAGTTGGCGAATGGCGAAACGAAGGTCTTGCAAAAGGCTGTGCATCCACATCTCCGGTCGGCAGTATCCGTGATGTGTATGTACACTTCCGCTGCCAACCGCGCGAAGAGTCAAGGGGCTGGAAACAGGAGAGATAAAGCTGGTCGCGGAGCGAAGCGCGGGGCGCGGGCGTCCGGATTCGAGGTTATTTGTCCGGAAGCGGACAAAGGTAAGTTAAGCTAAGGCCTGTTCTCGCCAATGATCACAGACTTTGAACGTATTTCCTCGTAAACTGCTGACCATGTGGCGCATCACTGCAATCTTGCTTATCTCCTTCTCCGCTGCGGCTCAGTCTCAAGCAGGAAAACAACCAGCCAGTCCAGAACTTCAAAAGATGTCTTCGGCCCAGTTGAAAGCGTGCTTAGAAAAAGCGGACTTCTGCGGAAGCAGTGTTTGGGCCATCTCGGACGAACTTGCAAGTCGTCTCCCAACGCTCTCTACGAAGACGCTTGTCGCCTGTTTCGGTGATTGGAAAATCTGTGGCGTGGGGGAAGACAAGGCAAGCGGCTGGCCTATTTCTGACGAACTGGCACGGCGCGGGAATCCGCAAGAGTTGCTGACTCGCTACTGGACCGAGCCGAATTGGGAGATTCGCGGTGGCATCGAGCACGTTGCGTATCACTTCGATAAGCCAGAAGTGACGGCCTTCATGCAGAGAGTGCTCGCCGGGCACATCATAGACGGCGAGGACCTCTATTGGCCGGTGAACTATCTGGCTAAGAAATGTGATCAGGCCGCTTTAAAAGAGCTTGCGACTGGGCGTTACCGGGGGCAAGGATGTATGCAGTACGAGACGAGCGTCAGGCTGTTTGGGAAATGTCAGTATAGGCCAGCGATTCCGTATCTGGTGGACACGGCGGTTTACGACGCGTGTCTGAATATCACGGAATCAGCAGACCTCAGTCTTCACCAGCTATATCCTGATGCACCGAGTGACTTCTCCAAGCTGGGGACGATGCAAGCGTATTTTTGTGACCGCGCCCAAAAGGATGGCTTTAAGGTCCGGTGTAAAGACCCTAACTGGCGATAAATCCCCATAGCACAAGTTACGAGGCCGGGTGTATCGTTTCGGGGTAACTTGCGTGATGCCCTGTTACCGTCAACTAGCCGTTCGTTGTAGCCTTAACCTCAAGAGAGGAATGGAAATGAGCCACGTGCGCTACTTACCGTTCTGGCTGCTATTAAACGTGTTTGTTCTGTGCGGTTCGATGTGCGCTCAGGAGAAGGTTACGGTACGTTTCGTTGATTTCCAGTCAGGAAAACCGATCGCGAACATTTCTGCGCTTGTAACTCTGTGGAACGGGACGTCAATCGAAGCTGCTATGAAAGATAAGGGCGTCGTAGCAAAATCCAACGCTAAGACGGCGAAGGACGGCACTTTTGCAATCAAAGTTCCCGCACCCGTTCCTGAGCATTTGACGATTGCCTCGCTTGATACGGCCAATCCAGTAGATGCTGAGCTTATGATTTCAAGCGTTCTGAATGCGAGAGCCATCGTTCCTTACAGGAAGGGCAGCTCAGGTCTCAAGCCTTCCGTAACGGCTGGAGAGGTGGTAATCCTGACACGCAAAATCACTGTTCAGGATAGGGTCAGTCGGGAGATACCCTAACGCGCAGTTTATGGGGGTGCCCGCTGTCGTAATATCCTTATATCGCCAGTTATGCGAGTCGCAGCAGCGAATGAGAACGAAACTCCTACCGATCATTGTCTTGTTTGCCGCCACGTCTTGCGGGATAGCTGTAGCACAGCAGTCATGCACCGACGCGGACGAAGGGAAGGCGGAACGGCAAAGTAGTATCCAGACGTGGAGTGCCTTTTACCAGTTTTATGATCGCTATGCTCGTTGCGACGATGCTGCCGTTGGAGAGGCATTCGACGACTCCGTCTCTAGACTGTTACTGGAGCACTGGGTGTCTCTGCCTGATCTGGCAGCATTAGTACGCAAAGACACGCAATTCAAAGCATTTGTGCTTCGTCATGTCAGTCCTACTGCGTTTGACACACCTCGCCTAACCGAATTGAGAGCGAACGCGGACATGCACTGCCCAGCGGGCAACGACAGTTGTGCCAGGAATTGGTTCGTAAGATCAAAGAACTGTCCGGTTATTGACGTAATATCGCCATTACACAACTGACGGCCTGCTGCTTTTCCCAGTCTCTTGGCTTGCCATGTGTGCATGATGGATTCCAAAGAACTCTCCCGAACCGGACATCAGCTCCCCGAAATTGGCTTCGGGACGTGGTGCTATCGGGGCGGGGTTGAACCGTTGCGGGAGGCGATCGCGCAGGGCGCGAACTTTATTGATACTGCTGAATCCTATGGCAGTGAAGAGGTCGTTGGGCAAGCCATCAAGGGAGTCCGCGACAAAGTTTTTCTGGCTACAAAAATCTCGCCGCGTCATTTTCGCCGGCAGGAAGTGATGCGCTCGGCGGACGAGAGCCTTCAGCGCCTGGGTACCGACTACATCGATCTCTATCAGCTTCACTGGCCGCACTACCATGTGCCCATCGCAGAGACCATGGGCGCCATGGAAGAACTGGTGGCGAGCGGCAAGGTTCGCTTCCTTGGAGTCAGTAATTTTTCAGTACAGGAGCTTGAGCGCGCGCAGGCCGCCCTGTCCAGCAACCGCATCGTTTCCAATCAGGTGCTGTACAGCCTGGTGGAGCGGACGATCGAAGATGGGCTGCTCCCATATTGTGAAGCCCGGCAGATTACCATCCTCGCTTATAGTCCACTTGCGCGGGGCTTGCAAAACATCCGCAGCTACGATCAGAACGATGTACTGGGCGCCGTTGCGAACCTTACCGAAAAGACCCGAGCCCAGGTCGCGCTGAACTGGTGCGTTCGCCACCCTTCGGTGATTGCGATATGTAAGGCCGACAAAGTCGACCATGTCCGGGAAGACTGCGGCGCTTCCGGCTGGAGGCTGGAACCAGCCCAGATTGCAGCTCTCGACCAAATCAAGTTTCGCCGGCGCCGGCCGCTCGATAGGTTTGCCTGGCGACTGGCACGCCGTGCCGCGCAGAGATTCGGCCGCAGCCTTTAGGACTCATGGCGCTCGGACAGTTTTCTGGCGAGTGCCCCAGGTCTCGCGATGTTCGAGACCTGGGAGAGAACTGGCGTTCAACTTTTATTGCGCGTGCGCCGTCGCTTCCGCGCTGTGGATGGTTGCCAGGAACTGGTGTACTGCCGGATCGTGCGTCGCCGGCGCCTTGCCATTCAGGATCTGCGAAAACGGGACGTCATTTCCGTAGAGCGCTTCGGTCGCGTTCTTGTCCTGGTTCAGTTCGGCGCCCTTGATGGTGATGCCGCCATAGACGCCCTTAGCTTTGGCGTAAGTGAGGATTGCCGCTTTCCAACCGGCTTCGGCCGATCCCTCACGGCCCACCGGCCCCGCCGCAGCATTCACTTCGCCGCCGACTTTGAAGTGACCCGACTCGAGCGCCTTCATGCCTTCGTCGTTCATCACCATCATCACGACGTCGGCGCTCTCAACGCCGATCTGCAATCCGAAGCTGCCGCCGGTTGTCTGAAACGGAGCGGGCGGGCTCCAGCGGCCGCTGGCCAGCTTGCACGTGGCTACGCCGTCGCCGTGATGGGCGCCAACGATGAATCCGCCCTGCTTCATACCGGGTATCACCGCGATGCACTTGGCTCCCGCCAGCACGTCATGCGGAATGCCGGCGGTGGCATTGGGACCTGTCAGTTCCTGGATGATGTCGGCGGCCTTGGTGAGCCGCTCATTAACTTTTGCCTGATCGTCGGCTGCACTCGCGGTCATCGAGCACGCCAGCGCGAACGTTCCTGCCATCAGTGTGAGTAAAACTTTTTTCATGCTGCCCTCCTTACGGCGCGTATCCAACCGTTCTGTTGGAAGTACGTGGCCCAGCCGAAGGTTTTCTGAGAGCTGAGGTGAGCAGCTCGAATGGGAGTTGCCGGGCGGAGCTGAAAAAATAACGTTATGTCAGGACGCGGCGTTACAGGCTTCAGCGGTGGGCTTTTCGGGTAGAGCTGGCCTTCAGGCCAGCGTCTAAGCCGTTTATCTTCGCCTCAGAGTCGGCTTCACAGGTTGCGAATAACTCCGGTGAAGCGTGCTCTGTAACAGGGCACGACTTCAGTCGTGCCGACAAGCTGTTTGTTTTGGATTGTGGCGAGGCGGACTTCAGTCTGACGAGCCGGTCGAGTTTTCCCGCAACCTGTTTAGCCGACGACACAAGCGTCGCGTGATGAGTTTTTCAGCAGCCTGCAACGTCGTGCGGAAAACAGAACGTCGAAATTTGGGAGCCCCACTCATTCGCGGAGTTCGAATGAGTGGGTGAGACTACTCTCTCATGCGCCTGGTGTGTGAACGATTCGGGTGGACTGCTAGTCAGAGCGATGCATCCGCGTACTCGAAGGCGCCGAAATGAAGGATCAGCGGACCCATAGGGGTCCTTCGACTTCGTTCGTCGGCTTCGCCTCCTCACTTCGCTCAGGATGACAACCATCAAAACGGGGCGTGGGAAATTAGAACCCCACAAACACCGGCTCCGGTTGGAGTTCGACTCCAAACTTGTCGCGCACGCGTTTTTGAATTTCGTCTTTCAACGCGATGATGTCCGCCGCGCTTGCTCCGCCGCGGTTCACAATCGCCAGCGCGTGCTTGCGTGAGATCCCGGCGCGGCCTTTGCTGTAGCCCTTCGCAAATCCGGCATGTTCGACCAGCCATGCTGCCGGAATCTTTCGCGAGCCATTCGACGCGGGATAACTGGGAATCTGCGGGAACTCACGCGACAGGCGTTCGAACTCGGGCTGCGGCACCATCGGGTTCTTGAAGAACGATCCCGCGCTGCGCGCGTCTTCTTCTCCCGGCACGATGAGCATTGCCTTACTGTGTCGGATCTCCCGCACTGCTCCCCGTACCTCTGACAGTGTGGGACTTCTGTCAAGTCCCTCAAAACGCCGGTCCAGATCGGCGTAGCGAATCGTCGGCTGGCCGTCTTGTTTCAGCGCGAACGCAACCCGCAGGATGACATACCGCCCGCGCTCGGTCGTGTTGAACCTGCTGGAGCGATAAGCGAAGCCGCACTGGGCGTTGGACAGCGTCACGATTTCCAGCGAGCGCAGGTCAAGGCCGCGAACCTCGGTGATCGTCTCCGCGACTTCCTGGCCATATGCGCCAACGTTCTGCACCGGCGTGCCACCGACCGTGCCAGGAATTCCGCTGAGACATTCCAGACCCGCGCAATTCGCGTCGACGGTCTGCGCGACGAACGCATCCCAATCGCCACCCGCTCCGGCAATAAAGATTGCGTCGCCGTAGGGCGGCGTGAAATGCGAAACGCCTGCGATCGCGATCTTCAGTACGAGTCCGGAGAACCCTGCGTCGGCGATCACCAGGTTGCTGCCTCCGCCGAGGACGAAGAGCGGCAACGCGCGCGCGCGTGCAAACTCGGCAGCTTCGAGGACGTCGGCCTCGGTCGTCGCTTCGGTGAAGTAACGCGCCGGGCCACCCACGCCAAGCGTGGTCAGCGGAGCCAGCGGGATGTTCTCGCGGAGGAGCATGGATGAGGACACTATAAATGTCTTGGGTGAAACATGACTGATGGACGCCAAACCTCTGGTTGTCATCTTGAGCGGGGCGGCCGCGCCTTTGCTTCTCAGCCGCATCCTTTGCGGCGGGCGGCCGCGGAGTCGAAGGACCGCTATAACGGGCTTTGTGCTGACCATAGGGGTCCTTCGACTTCGTTTGTCGGCTTCGCCTCCTCGCTTCGCTCAGCATGACACTGTTGTTGCAGGTGTCGCCGTAGCGCCGCATCACGGTCTTTCACTCAGATAGCGGGGCACCCGGCGAGAATCCGATTTCCCTGCCCTCCTCACACCCCCTTGTGCCCGCCGTCACGACGTCATGAGACACTGTGACGAAAATCACAAACTCCCGGCCCGTCCAGCCGATATCCTGAGACCCGCATTTTCACCGGACATCGTTCATTTCGGGCTTTCGCCAAGGCGGTTCCGGGTCCCGGGTTTCTTGACTTGGACTCTTGGCGAACTTGATAATGAAATGTTTATTCATACGCTCCAGCCCAACCTGCTAGGAAGCGGAGCATGGTGGGAGATCCAAGCGTCATAAGGAGTTGGCTTCGTGGCTTCTTCAGCCAGTTCTGTCGAATCGAGTGCCGCCCGAGTTAAAAAAGGAGTAGCGCCGCTGCGTGCCGGCGAAGGCTACTCTTTCGTTTTGCGCCGGTTGCATTCGCTTTCCGGTATCGTACCCATCGGCGCCTTCCTCATCGAGCACTTCATCTCCAACTCGGAAGCGATGAAGGGTCCGCAGGCCTACAACGACCAGGTGAAGTTCCTGACCGGTCTGCCCTTCGTGCACGTGATGGAGTGGGTGTTCATCTTTCTGCCGCTGCTGTATCACGCGCTGTACGGCATTTGGATCTGGTATCGCGGCGACTCCAACGTGGGCGAATATCCGTGGAGCGGCAACTGGCTGTACACTTCGCAGCGCTGGACCGGCATCATCGCCTTCCTTTATATCGCCTACCACCTGTACACCATGCGCTTCACCGGCGTGCCGCTGATGGAGCATTACAACGCCGCGTTCTGGAAGGTGCAGCAGGAGTTCATGAATCCCTGGGCGGTGGCCGCCTACGTTGTCGGCATCGTCGCAGCGTCGTGGCACTTCTCTTACGGGATGTGGCTCTTCGCGGCGAAGTGGGGCTTCACCGTGGGCGATGGGGCGCGCCGTAAGTTCGGCGTGGTCTGTGCCGGAGTGGCCGTGATCCTGGTGGCGATCGGACTGTTCACAATCCGCGGTTTCCTGAACACGCCGCCGGTTGCGCCGCCAACCCAGACGGAGTCTCCTTACGAATCGTCGCAGATGCGATAGATCGAGCGGCCTCGGCCGCTCCAATTTTTGCAGTGGCTGTTGCCGTTGTTTTGACTACTTGTTAGTCGCTAGTTGCTAATTACTGGTTTTTCTATGGCTCATCCTAAGATCATCGTTGTGGGTGGCGGACTGGCAGGCTTGTCGGCCACCATCAAAATTGCCGAGATGGGAGGTCACGTCGACCTCTTCTCCATCGTTCCGGTCAAGCGGTCTCATTCGGTGTGCGCGCAGGGTGGCATCAACGCCGCCAAGAACCTCAAGGGCGAAGGCGACACTCCGTGGCAGCACTTCGACGACACCATTTATGGCGGCGACTTCCTGGCGAACCAGCCTCCGGTGAAAGCGATGTGCGACCAGGCGCCGGGCATCATCGACTTGCTCGACCGCATGGGCGTGCCGTTCAACCGCACGCCGGAAGGGCTGCTCGACTTCCGCCGCTTCGGCGGAACGCTCTACAACCGCACAGCCTTTGCCGGCGCTACCACCGGCCAGCAGCTTCTCTACGCGCTCGATGAGCAGGTTCGCCGCTACGAAGCCGAAGGCAAAGTCACCAAGTACGAGGCGTGGGAGTTTCTGTCGGGCGTCATCGACGAGAACCGCGTCTGCCACGGCATTTGCGCGCTCGATCTGCGCTCGATGCAGGTGCACACCTTCCCGGCCGAAGCCGTCATCATGGCGACCGGTGGCAACGGCGCCATCTTCGGCAAGTCGACGAACTCGGTGGTCTGCACCGGATCGGCACAGTCGGCGCTGTATCAGCAGGGCGCGTTCTACGCCAATGGCGAGTTCATCCAGGTGCATCCCACCTGCATTCCTGGCGAAGATAAGCTGCGCTTGATGTCGGAGTCGGCGCGCGGCGAAGGCGGCCGCGTCTGGGTGCCCCGGCAGCCCGGCGACAAGCGCGAGGCGAAGAGCATTCCTGAGACCGAGCGCTGGTACTTTCTCGAGGAGTGGTATCCGAAATACGGCAACCTGGTGCCGCGCGATGTGGCTACGCGCGCCATTTTCAAAGTTGTGTATGAGCACCAGCTCGGCATCGACGGACAGCCGATGGTCTACCTCGACCTCACGCACATCGATCGCAAGACTCTGGACCGCAAGCTGGAAGGCATTCTCGAAATCTACGAAAAGTTTGTCGGCGACGATCCGCGCGATACTCCGATGAAGATTTTCCCCGGCATGCACTACACCATGGGCGGCCTGTGGGTGGACTTCGATCAGAAGACGAACATCGAAGGCCTCTACGCCGCGGGCGAATGCGACTACTCGATCCACGGCGCGAACCGCCTGGGCGCGAATTCGCTGATGTCGTGCATTTACGGCGGCTTCGTCGCCGGGCCGAACGCAGTCAAGTACGCGCACAACGTGATCAAGAGCGGCAAGCATCCCGGACACCACGTGTTCGACTCCGAGCGCAAGCGCCAGGAAGAGATCAATGCGCGCCTGATCAACAACGATGGCACGGAGAATCCGTTCCTGCTGTGGCGCGAGTTGGGCGAACTGATGACGAAGAACGTCACCGTCATTCGCTACAACAAGAATCTGCAGGAAACCGACGCAAAGCTGATCGAGATGCTGGAGCGCTATCGGCACGTGAACCTGAGCGACAAATCGATGTGGGCGAACACGTCGTTTGTCTTCGCTCGCCAGCTCTACAACATGCTGCAACTGGCGCGTGTGATCGCCCAGGGCGCAGGCATGCGCGACGAGTCGCGCGGTGCGCATTACAAGCCGGACTTCCCGGAGCGCGATGACGCCAACTGGTTGAAGACGACGAAAGCGTATTTCGCCGCCGATGCCGACGAACCGCGCTTCGAGTTCGAACCGGTGGACACGTCGCTGATCAAGCCCAGGCCGAGAAGGTACGACGCCGCGACGTAGAAGCAGTGGCCAGTGGTCAGTTGTCAGTGGTCAGCCGTCAGTGGCCAGTGGTCAGTGGTCGGTTAAAGCAGGGGATTGATCGAGAACGCTTTGTGTCAGGGCACGACTTCAGTCGTGCCGAAGCTGGCAAGACAATATTCTGAGCCGCGTAGCGGCGGAATTTGTTCCGATATCCGAGTCCCGTAGGGACCGCAGAGGTTCGTATAGGGGTCCTTCGACTCCGCATTCGCAAAAGGCGCGAATGCTACGCTCAGGATGACACCCCTGGGTAGTGCGATGATTTTTGATTTAGCTGATGGCTGACAGCCGATAGCTGACAGCCCGATTAAAAACAATGGCGAACTCTAAATCCGTACTCATAAAAATTAAGCGGCAAGACACTCCCGAGTCGAAGCCGTACTGGGAAGAATTCGAACTGCAGCATCGGCCGGGGATGAACGTGACTTCGGCGCTGATGGACATCGCCGCCAAGCCGGTCACCAAATCGGGCAAGGCGACCACGCCGGTCACCTACGACTCCAACTGCCTGGAAGAGGTCTGCGGTTCCTGCGCCATGCTCATCAACGGCAAGGCGCGCATGGCCTGCTCGGCGCTCATCGATCAACTCGAGCAGCCGATCGCGCTTGAACCCTTCTCCAAGTTCCCGGTGGTTCGCGACCTGGCGGTCGACCGCAGCGTGCTCTTCGAGAACCTGAAGAAAGTGAAGGCATGGGTGCCGGTCGACGGGACGTATGATCTCGGCTCGGGCCCGCGCCAGTCGGCGCAGATGCAGGAAGAAGCGTATCCGCTGTCGCGCTGCATTTCGTGCTGCTGCTGCATGGAGGCCTGCCCGCAATTCAACGACAAGACCGGCTTCGTCGGCGCGGCCACCATCTCGCAGGTGCGGCTGTTCAACACCCACCCGACGGGACAGGCGCTGAAGGTCGATCGACTGCACGCCCTGATGGGCGACGGCGGCATCCAGGAATGCGGCTATGCGCAGAATTGCGTGGAAGTCTGCCCGAAAGATATCCCGCTGACCAAGTCCATCGCCGACGTTGGAGGCCAGGTCATGTGGCAGGCGGTGAAGGATTTGTTCCGGACGTAAGGAATCAGCCGTCAGCCAAAACACAATCCAAATGGGGAAGCCCGGATTCGCGTCCGGGCTTTTTTTTGATCGAACGTGTTGTTACGCCGCTCCGCGGCTTGGGAGATGTTGGATGCCGGTGTACGGGGGCTTGCGCCCCCGCCTTCGACGGCAGAGCCGCCGCTCCGCGGCTTGGCAGTGCATCGAGTGGCCCATGCGCTCCGTGACACAAGATTCTGTGCGCAACGTCACCGCGAGAGTGCCCGCTCTGGATTTACGGTCGAACCGCTAGCCCGAAACTGGGATTCCGCTCGATCCGGCCCCAAAAGAGCTGCGCAGCAGCGTCTGCGTTCTTGAAGCCGGGGGCGCAAGCCCCCGGTCACGGTGCCATTTTGATCGGAGCCGCGTAGCGGCGATCCTCATGGCCAATACATACGACATCAACCTCGTTCATTGCATCTTCGGAACGAAGCAACGTTTGCCGCTCATCCCCGAGCCCGAACGCGTCTGGACCCTTCTCCGCGCGGTGGCGCGTAATGCGCAAATCGAAATCATCGCCGTTGGCGGTACGAACAATCACGTCCACCTCCTCTTGAAGCTATCCAAGACGCGCACGCTGTCGGATGCCATGCGCGAATTGAAGGCCAACTCGTCGCTTCGGATTCGAAAAGCCGTGCCCGCATTTGCGTGGCAGGATGGCTACGGCGCGATCAGCGTCAGCCCGTCCGCGGTCCATAACGTTACGCAATATATTTCCCATCAAGAAGAACACCACCGCCGTCGTAGTTTCGAAGAGGAATACGTCGAAATTCTGGAGCGTGCCGGTGTTCGGTACGACCCGAAATATGTACTGGATTGACGCCGCTCCGCGGCTCGGAATCCTTTTGTGCTCGTGTACGGGGGCTTGCGCCCCCGCCTTCGACGGCATAGCCGCCGCTCCGCGGCTTGGATCAATGCCGAATGCTCGTGTACGGGGGCTTGCGCCCCCGTCTTCGACGGCATAGCCGCCACTCCGCGGCTTGGATCAATGTCAATGCCGATGTACGGGGCTTGCGCCCCCGCCTTCGAGGGCATAGCCGCCGCTTCGCGGCTTCTTCGTGCTGATCACGGCTTGCCCTGAGCGTGCTGATCACGGCTGCGCCCCTGACTGCGCCTTCATTTACAATCCAGACGCGACGAATTCTCTCTCCGGAGCTTCACTCCATTGATGCGAACGTTGTCTCGACTGCTGTTCTATGCGCTCGTTCTGCCAACTCTTGCCGTCGCTCAAACCTCTGTTTCGCCTGAGGGACAATCGACTTCCCCAAAGACGAAGGCCGCCACCCTCACCCCGCAGCAGGCGCGCAAGGTTCACAACTCCGCCATCATCGTCGACACCCACGCCGACACGCCGGGACGCTTCGTCGACGAGAACTTCGATCTATCGCAACCCGCCGGCAAGGGCTACATGGATTTCAACGAGATCAAGGCCGGCAATCTGGGTGCCGAATTTTTCTCCATCTGGGTTGAGCCCAACGGCAACAAAGGTCACGAGGCCAAGCGCGCGCTCGACATGATTGACTCCGTCTACATGCAGGCCGAGCGTCAACCCGACAAAATGATGATGGCCTTCAGCACCGACGACATCCGCAAGGCGCATCAGGAAAAGAAATTCGCCGCGCTGCTCGGGGTCGAAGGCGGGCATGCGATCGAAGGCGACATCCGTATCCTGCGCGACTTCTATCGCCTGGGCGTGCGCTACATGACGCTGACCTGGTCAAACACCAACGAGATCGGCGATTCCAGCGGCGACATGACCGACGCGAAGATCCAGCACCATGGCGGTCTGACGCCCTTCGGCAAGCAGGTCGTCGCCGAGATGAATCGCATGGGCATGATGGTCGACATCTCGCACGTCGCCGACTCGACCTTTTACCAGACACTCGAAGTAACGAAGGCGCCGGTCATCGCCTCGCATTCGTCGTCGCGTGCCTTGACCAGCGCGCCGCGCAACATGACCGATGACATGCTGCGCGCGCTGGCGAAAAACAATGGCGTCGCGCAAGCGAATTTCTATTGCGCCTTTGTGTCGCAGAAATACTTCGACACCGCGAAGAAGCTGGGCGCCGAAAAAGATCCCGACTACATGACGGTGCAGAATCTGTTCATGAAGCCGCAGACCCCGGAGGTGCAGCAGCAAATCGCGGCGGCGAAGGCACGGCTGGCTGCCAAGCTGCCGCGTCCACCGTTCAGCGACCTCATCGACCACATCGATCACATGGTGAAAGTTGCCGGCGTCGATCACGTGGGGCTGGGCTCGGATTTCGACGGCATTGACTGCTCGCCCGAGGGACTCGACTCGGTGGCCGACCTGCCGAAGATCAGCGAAGCTCTCGCCCAGCGCGGCTATACAGCCACAGATCTTGATAAAATTCTTGGCGGAAATCTATTGCGCGTCTTCGGCGATGTAGAGAAGGTGTCGAAGGAAATGCAGAAGACCAGTGATTAGTGGATAGTGAATAGCAAGTCGTGACGGCTCGTCGCAACTATCCACTACCCACTATTCACTACCCACTGCTCTTGGAGGATTCATGACTAAGCTATTCATCACGATTCTTTGTCTCGCCAGCTTTGCCGCGGCGCAGACTTCGAGTTCCACTTCGCAGCAGCACGCAACCACCGAGAAGACCGCCCAGAGCAGCAACCAGCCGACGGCCGATATCGAAACCTCGATGGGCACGATTCATTGCGTGCTGTTCCCCAAACAAGCACCGCAGTCGGTGGCGAACTTCATTGGCCTGGCGACCGGTACCAAGGCGTGGAAGGATCCCAAGACGGGCAAGATGGAGAAAGGTGTGCCGCTCTATAACGGAACCATCTTCCATCGCGTGATTCCCGACTTCATGATTCAGGGTGGCGATCCCGAGGGCACCGGCGGCGGCGATCCGGGCTTTACCGTAAAGGACGAAACCAGCCCCGACCTGAAGTTCGATCAGCCGGGCCGTCTGGCGTACGCCAATGCCGGGCCGAACACCAACGGCTCGCAATTCTTTATCACTGAAGTTCCATATCCGTCGCTGGACGGCCACTACAGCATCTTCGGCCAGTGCCAGGATCTCGAACTGGTGAAGAAGATTGCGCGTTTGCCGCGCAACGGCAACGATCGTCCGAACAGTCCGCCGAAGATCATCCGCATCAAGATCACCGAGCCGAAGTCGGGTGCGGCGGCGCACAGCTCGGCGACGCCGGCAAAATCGAAGTGATTGCAAAGCAAGTGCTTACCCTAAGCCGGAGCCTGTCTCCGGCTTTTTCTTTGCTCCGGGTATCTGTTTGAGCATGGGTTTCGTTTGATTAGCCCCGCAATTTCATCTTCCTGCAACAGAACTTCGGCATACTAGGATGAACCACGCTCCCACGAAACAATTTGGTGCGTCCTATCGTAATAGTGAAAAGGGAATCGCCTCAGGGAAGTGATTCATGTTGACAGTTCATGTTGAAAGTTCGCCACCCATGGTTACACTGCTATGCCACGGCCGGATTGTGCTCGGCGTGGAGGCGGAAACGTTGCGCTGTATCGCGACTTCGCGGACGGAGCGCCGCATTGTCATCGATCTGCAACACGTATACGGAATGGACGCTGCGGGCCTGGGACTGCTGGTCGCGTTGCATTGCTGGGCTCGGCAGCACGCGGTCTGGTTGAACGTCACGCGACCGTCGCCGTGCGTGCAGCGCCTGGTGTCATTGACGGGACTGGATTCCGTGCTGGACATCGAGCGTTCGCCGGCGCAAGTTGATTTCATTCCATGTGAGCGAAACGCTATGACCGCCTGAAGGAGCGGCACCGTTTGCAGCAAGCCGAATCGTCGACCGAACGGCATGCTTTCACCAAAGAGTTCGCCTTCCCGGGCGATGCCGGCTCTATCCCCGGAGCTCGCGATACCATCCTGCAATTCCTGACCGAACAAGGCGTAGGCGGCGAAGAAGAGATCGACCTGATGCTCGCGTTGCAGGAAGCTCTGGCCAACGCCGTCTTCCACGGCTGCGGCAACGATCCGAGCAAGACAATCCGCAGCACGGTTGAGATCACGCCCGAAGAGATCAGGATCGTGATTCTCGATCCTGGCGCGGGCTTCAACACTTCATCGTCTACCGATTCCACGGACGACGGCACCAACCTCACCGAACATGGCCGCGGCATCCTGCTGATGCGGAGCCTCATGGACGAAATCAGTTACCGACACCGCGGAGCGGAGCTGCGCATGCTGAAGCGGCGGAAGAGCCGGGAATAAAGTTCTGAGATTTTGAATGTCGTAGCTTTGGCCGTTACGGCTCACCGGCGGCGGCGCTTCCATTCCGTCGCAACAGCAGCACACACTCCTTGCGGTAGAAGTGCGCCCGCCAGAAGATCACCGGATCCCAATCGAGCTGCATCGTTCGGCGCGTGTACTGTGCGAGTTCGCGAATGTCGTCGTCGATCCACGCGTGGTAGTGAATGCTGTAATCGGCATCGAGCAGTTCCTGCAACTGCCACTCGAACTCGGGCGTGCCTGGCGCACGGCCAATAACCTTCTCTGTCCACTCCGCAAAATGAGCTCGCCTATCGAAAGCTGCGGAATTGAATTGCTCATCGATCAGGTGCCGCAGGGGAGTGCGTTCACGCGGCCGATCGAAGGTATGCCGCTTGTCGGGAATCTTCAGCAGCAGAACGCCGCCGGGGCGGAGCGCGTCGTGCCAATGAGCCAGCGCATCGAGCGGAAACGGAAGATGCTCGAGCACGTGGCTCGCGATAATGAAGTCGAGGGATTGCGATGCGAAGGGCAGGTGTACGGCGTCGGCCACGACGTCCGGAGAGATCAGCGGCCGGCTGACTTCCGCGTAATGCTGTTGAAGATCACGGTCAGAGATGCGATCGACGTAGAAGACTCGGGCGCCCCGCGGGACCGGAAACCTGCGCCAGAGCGCGCCGATCTCAATCCCGCGCCCGTGGAGGTGCCGCGCAAGCAGCCTGTTCTCCACCCAGCGTAGCGGCGCACCTTTGCCCATCCAAAATTCTACCGCTCAAGCTTTCTTGTTCTCGCCCAGTTCGCGGGCCACGCTGTCGAGCACGCCGTTGATGAACTGCACCGACTCCGGGGTGGAATAGCGGCGCGCAATTTCCAGCGATTCGTTGATCACCACCGGCCGCGGCGTCTGCGGGAAGCCGAGGAACTCGGCCACTCCGGCGCGCAGCAGGTTGCGATCGACGGCGGCCATGCGATCCATGCGCCAGTGCTCGGCGTTGCGCTCGATGATCTGATCGATCTCCTCACGGCGCTCGCAGGCGACGCGGAACAGGTCGTCGGAAAAGCCGCGTACTTTCTCGTCGAGATCCTGGCGCTCATTCCAGAACGTCAGCCGCACCTGGCCTTCGTCCTGCTTGCCCATGTCGAGTTGGAAGAGCATCTGCAGCGTCAACTCGCGCGACTTGCGGCGGGTTCCGGTCTTGGTCATCGGGAACCTTCCGTCGCCGTTGCCGCATTGTCATGCTCAGCGGAATCACCAGGCTCTCTCTTCAAATTGTCATCCTGAGCGGAGCGCAGCGGAGTCGAAGGATCTGCGGTTCCTCGACCAGGTGCAACTGCCTCATTCTGGCCGCGCGCCAGCTGCACAGCTTGCTTCCGACGAGAGCGGGGCCGCTTTGGCATCTTCTCCCGCAATGACGCCATCTCCACTGCGGCCAGTCCGGCCTCAAACCCTTTGTTGCCGGCCTTCAGACCGGAGCGATCAATTGCCTGCTCCAGCGTGTCGCAGGTGAGAACGCCGAAAGCGTGCGGCACGCCCGTCTCCTGTGCCGACTGGCCAACCCCGCGGGTAACCTCATTGGCGATGACTTCATAGTGCAATGTCCCACCGCGTAGGAGGCAGCCGATGCATACCACAGCATGGTACTTCCCGCTTTCGGCAAGTTGACGAGCCGCGCTCGGAATCTCGAACGCACCGGGAACGTGTACGATGTTGATGTCGTCGGATTTCGCGCCGCACTGACGCAGAGCCTGCAACGTGCCATCGAGCAGACGCTCGGTGATGAACGAATTGAAGCGGCTGACGACGACGGCGAACTTCCTGCCGCGCGCATCCAGACGGCCTTCCATGCCGCGCGAGTCGCCGGGCTTCTTCGCGTAAGTTAAGAATCCGATCCTCATCCCACCGGTTTCGACCACGAACAGCCGTGCACCGTAAGGCGTGTCGTGAATCTCACGATGAATCTTGAGTGAGGAGGGCTGGTTAGCCGCCCCATCTGGATTGACCTCCGGTGCCCCATCATTCTCCTCGTGGCTGGGTGCCCCATCCTCCTCGCCCGATGTTGGCGAGAGGGTGGGCTGGGATAGGGTGGGTCCAGAAGCCACGAGCTTCTTCACGATCTCATACGCTGTATCGGCGTCGGCCACTTCCACCGTGGCGTCGACGGGCGGTGCATCGGGAGCCCCAATAATCTCCACGCCACCGCTGGGCGCGAGCATCTCGATTCCGTGGCTGCCGCCCTCATGCCATTCGTTGCCGGGCGCAAAGCCAAGCGCGCGGAAAAGTGCCAGCGCGGGCTGCAAATCGGTGAGCGAGCGGCCCACCACCCGCGGGAAAACAATCGATCGAATCATAAGCTTCAATTGTAGCTGTTGCTCACCGCTATCAGCTATCAGCCGCGCGCCATGAGCTGTGAGCTATGAGCTAATTCGGGTTCGCATCGGGGCAGGACTTCACCGGCTGAAGCAGAAATTGGGCCACGCTCCTGCCGTCGACTGCCGGCTTTGAGGTGGGATACAGGACCGAGGCTCCGTCCTGAAGGCCGGGAACAGCCGAAAAAGCTTGTCGCACCAAGTTTGTCAGCAGCCGGTCCAGGCGCCTCCGGAGACAAAACTAATCCGCTCCTTTGCGACCGAGCCTCAGCAAGAGTTTGCTCGGGCGCAGGCTTCGGCGGCGTGACGTTGGGTCCGAACCTGTGGTTCTTCCTCCGGGCCGCAAGACGTTATGCCGGTGGAAAAGTTTTATTTTCGCCAAAGCCTTACCTCGGCCTCGGGAAAAGGTACTAAGGTAAATCGCTCTCTGGGAAAGCAGCAGCCGAGTATGCGTTCTAAGCGGCTGACAGCAACTGCGATGGCTTGCTGCTGGATTTCCGCAGGCGCACCTGAAAAAACTTCGCGCAGAGTGCACAACTAAGTCGTATCCCCAATTGCGCCAGAGTAGATGCGTCCGTACATTGCCCTTCGAGGACACGTTGTCGTTCATCGCGCGTCTTCCAGCTTTCCTAAGGAGTACATTTTGCAGAAGATCCTGTGCACTCTCGCCGTTCTCTTCTCGATTTCCAGCGTCGCCTTCGCCGGCCAGCAGGTCAACCATGACGTGCAGAACATGACCGGCTGGACCAGTTGCGACACCTGCGCCGGCCCCGGCGGCCACGGACATCCCGACCAGCACTGGATGCGCCAGCACGAAAACAGCCCCTCGATGGACAGCAAGACGGCGGAGTACTATCTCGGCAAGACCACTGACGGCAATCACAACTACTCGAACGTTCTGTTTTACAAGCGGCTGACGCCCAATCCTAACGCCAAGAACTTCAAGCTCGATTTCTACGTGTACGTCCACGACTTCACCATCATCCAGGGCCTCGAGATGGATATCTTCTACACCCAGGGCGGCAAGAAAAATTACTTCCTGACCGAGTGCGATGGCCGCGGCAATTACAAGAACACCTGGCAAGTGTCCGACGCCGTGCATGACCACTGGCAGCATACCGGCCTGTCCTGCGTGGTCCAGCCCTATGCGTGGAACCACGTCGTGCTGCAGTTCCAGCGCAACAGCGACGGCTCAACCAAATTCGTGTCGGTGTCGATGAACGGTGTTCAGCACTACGTTAACCGCACCTACGCGGCCGGCAACGTCAACGCCTCGGAGATGAACGCCGCCATCCAACTCGACGGCGACGAGCGCCAGGACCCCTACAGCGTCTGGGTCGACAAAATGATTCTGACATCGTGGTAGAACACTCTCCATTTACAAGGACGAGGACGCCCCACTCATTCGTGTTGTTCGAATGAGTGGGCTCGGGGTTACTTCTTCTTCTGCGGGATCGGATGTTCGTGGTCGAGGTCGAAGAACTTGCGCGGAGGATGATCGGAGCGGTGCGTCACCACGGCATCGGCTGGCACCACCGCGTGCAGCGCTTGTTTGGTTTGCGGCAGAGCATTCGTGGTAGCGAAGATCGCTTCGTTGAAGGTGCTTCCCGTATTCGCCTGCGCGACCGCGAACACGCCGTATGCATGCCCGTTCGCGAAAGCCGCGGCCGCATAGTCGCCGACCATCGCTCCTGACGACGTGCTCGGCAGCCAGGATAACTGCATCGCTCCCGCGAGCGTTGTCGGCGCGCTCCACGTGTTGCCGCCATCCGACGAAGCGACGGTGCCCACCTCGAGCTGACAGCTCGCCGCGGTACACGCGGTCTGCGGATAGAAGTAATAGGTGAGCGCCAGGTGTGCCGAGCCGCCGCTGGTCGCGGGATCGACCGTGAGCGCGGGAATGAAGTGATCGACCGTGCTGCTGGTAGCGTCGATCGGAATCGCCACCGGCGCGCTCCAGTTGCTGCCGTCCGACGATGTGCTCATCACGATGTCATTCGACGCGCAATCGGTGCGGAAGCGGCAATCCTGCCACGCCACGTAAACACGCCCGGCCCCATCAACCGTGGCCGACGGCAGGGAAGAAGTTCGCAGGTTCCCGGCGACAACATGATCGGTGATCGTCGAGATCATCACCGTGCGGCTCCAGGTCGTGCCGCCATCGGACGAAGTGAAGGCCAGCATCTGCGTGCCGTCGGCATTCTCGATGGGCACGATCGCCAAGCCATCCGCGCCGACTACCGGCTGCCCGCCAATCCCTGTCGCCGCGTCCGCCGTGTTCACCGCCGCGCTCCAAGTCTGGCCGCCGTCGGTCGAGGTGCTCATCCAGATGAGGCCATTCGCCGGCGGGCTGGGATCGTCCCACTCGAGGTAGCAGTGCCCGTAGTAGGCGCTCGCGGAGTTGTTGTCGCAGGCGATCCACTGCTTGTCCGCGTCGTGGGTCGAGCTAACGGTGATGGGGCTGCCCCACGTCTTCGCATCGCCGGAACGGCTGACTACCACAGTGTCAGAGCCACTGGAAATGGCCAGTGATGCAATCAGCCACACATTGTGGGACTGGTCGAAAGCCACGGTGGGATCGCTGGCGGCGTTGTAGGGGCCGTTGCCTTGAAACTTCGTGAGGCCGGGCAGCAGGCCGTTGCTCCAGGTTGCGCCGGCGTCAGTCGATGTGGCAAAGCCGATGTCGGACGAACCTCCGCCGAAGATGCGTCCGACCTGGAAGGCGGTGACCAGCGTCGAGCCAAAGCTGGCGATGCCGGGCTCGACTTGGGTAGCGTGCTGGCTTTGAGCATTAGTGAAGGTGTCGGAGCTGAGCTGCGTCAGTCCTGCGGGTGGCGATGGCGGAGGCGGGTTGACCGGTTGAGACGAAGATCCGCCCCCGCCGCAACCGGGCAGTAGAAGCAGGAGCCCAACCATCAGCACAGAGAGAGCCGCAAACCAAACTCGCTTCATGCGAGCCACCCCACTCAGAGTTGTAGGAGAGACGTGTGGGAGGAGGGTTGGTAAGCCGGAAGGGAGCAGCATTCGACACTCAGCCAGTAGCATTCAGTTCCAACCTGATCGACACCGTATGTTGGTTTGTCATCCTGAGCGCAGTCGAAGGACCCCTATAGCCGGATGCCATCCCCGGCCGCAAGGCCAGGCGAAACATCTGCCGCCGGATGAAGCTGGCTCCAAGTCAATGAATGAACCAATACGCACCGCCGAAGCCCCGAGCGAAGCCGAGGGGCGATAGACTAATCACTTGCACTCCACCTCGTGGCGGGAATCGGCCATACCACCCAGGTTAGCGTCCAACAGAAGGACGCGAACCTGGGGCACCAACTAAGAACTGACAACTAAGGCCTGACAACCGAGAACTAAGAACCGAGAACTGACAACCGACAACCGACCACTAGTCACTAGCCACTGATCACTTGCCTTTAAACTCCGCCGCGCGCTTCTCCAGAAACGCCTTCGTGCCTTCGTTCTTGTCTTCCGTGGCGCAGCAGACGCCGAAGAGGGTGGCTTCGAGGAAGAGGCCGTCGGCCAGCGTCATGTCGAGGCCGTGATTGACGGCTTCCATGCAGTACTGAATCGCCAGCGGAGCGTTAGCGATGATCTTCGCGGCGATCGCTTCAGCGCGCGGGATCAGTTCAGCCGCGGGCACGACTTCATTCACCAGGCCGATGCGGTGCGCTTCCTGCGCCGAGATCATCTCGCCCGTGAGCACCAGCTGCATGGCGATACCCTTGCCGACCAGTCGTGACAGCCGCTGCGTGCCGCCGTAGCCGGGGATGAGTCCGAGCTTCACCTCGGGCTGGCCGAGCTTGGCATTGTCGCTCGCCAGGCGCATGGTGCAGGCCATGGCGATCTCGCAACCGCCGCCGAGCGCGAATCCGTTGATGCAGGCGATGACCGGCTTGCCCAGGTTCTCGATGGCGTCGATGATCGCCTGTCCCTGGTGCGTGTAGGCCTTGGCGGAGACGGGCGTGTGCTGCGACAGCTCGCCAATGTCGGCTCCGGCGACGAACGCCTTCTCGCCGCCGCCGGTGAGGATGACAACGCGAACGTCGGCGTCGTCCTTGGCCGAGGCGAAGGCCTGCTTGATCTCCTGCATGGTCGCCATGTTGAGCGCGTTGAGAACCTTGGGGCGGTCGATGGTGATGTAGGCGATGTGGTTCTTGGATTCGTACTTGATGTTCTGGAAGTCGGACATGAGTTCCTTTCGAACAAATAGCGATTAGCAGATTTGAAGGGGCGCACCTTCAGGTGCGCCGAAACCGCATTCCCAAATATCTCACCAGCCGGCTTAAGCCGGCGGCACGTCTGCCGCCGCCCCTGAAGTGGCTCGAGCCTAATTTCAACGCTCACCCAGCGCTGAAGCGCTGGGCTATCTTCTGCCGTCTCGCTGCGCGACACGGCGCGATCTGAGGTTCATGCTTCGTCGTGCACGACGACTAGAAAAGCTGCCGCCAGGTAAATCGAATCTAATCGTGAACACATCCCGACTTTATCTACCGCCGATAGCAAGCAGCCTCCTCCGGATCGCAATCGCTGAGGTCTACATCGAGGTCGATGTATTGTTGAACCGTGCTCCGTCCATCCGGCAGCAAACTAATCTCCACATGACCTGCGTTGCATTTATCGTAGTTCTGCAACACTCTGAACCCGACTACTTCCTCTGGCCCGCGAGTATCAAACCTCGCGTAGTATCTCCCGGCCTCTAACGGTTCAACGAGAAAATGTCCATGCTGATCCGTCTTGCCCTTTCGAACCGATCCGCCACAACAGCTGCCATCTTCCTTCGGCAAGAGGATTTCATACGAGCGGAAGGTCAGACGCTTGCTGTTGATCCTTACCTGTCCGCCGAAGCAATAGACTTGATGAAAAGTCTCTGGCGGCTTGGATCCATTGTCGCTCGCTTGACCGACGTCAAGTCCGGCCGGACTAAATAGAAACAGCACCGTGAGAATGATCCGGAATGGCATGGCTCTGAAGTGCCGAAAAGTCTCTTCGAACCCAGCGTGCGATTGTGCAATTTTTTGCACAATCGGCCCTATAAACGATCGCAATCGGCGAAACCCTCCACGGGGTCATCCGGCCGGAGGTCGTCGCTCAGAACGGCTCTAATCGCCTGGCAAACCACCACTCCGGAAACCACCGACTGCCCTATCTCGGACAGTCAGTCACTCCAGCGACCGCGTGTGTCACTAAAATGCCATAGCCTTCGCAAAATCTTCCCGTTTCGGAACGCTCTACACGAAGCTTCCCGGAACCGGCTTGGCCGGATCGGAATAGTCATAAAATCCCTTGCCCGACTTGCGCCCATACCAGCCGGCCAGCACCAATCGCTTCAGCAGCGGAGGCGCGGCGAACCGGCGCTCCTTGAACTCGTCGTACATCACCTGCGTGATGTAGTAGGTCGTGTCGAGGCCGACGAAGTCGAGCAGCGTGAACGGCCCCATGGGGTAACCGCAGCCCAGCTTCATGGCTTCGTCGATGTCGGTGATCGAGCCGACGCCCTCTTCGTACGCGCGAATCGCGTCGAGCAGGTATGGCACCAGCAGCCGGTTGACGATGAAGCCGGTTTTGTCGCTGGTGCGCACCGGAACTTTGCCGACCTTCTTGCCGAACTCGACGGCCGCATCGAAGACCTCGGGCGCGGTGGCGATGGTCTTCACCACTTCGACCAGCTTCATCATCGGCACCGGGTTGAAGAAGTGCAGGCCGATGAAACGCTCGGGACGCTTGGTCGCGGTCATCAACTCGGTGACGGAGATGGACGAGGTGTTGGTGGCGAAAATGGCGTCCTTCTTCACGATGGCATCGAGCTCGGCATAAGTTTTGCGCTTGTGCTCGACGTTCTCGATGATGGCCTCGATAACGATGTCGCAGTCGGCGAGATCTTTCATGCTGGTGGTGCCCTTCAGGCGCGACTGCGTTTCGGTTTTCTGTTCAGGGGTGATGCCGCCCTTGGCGGGACCGCGTTCGACCATGCGCGCCAGCGACTTCTCGATGCCGGCGAAACCTTTGTCGAGAAATTTCTGTTCCTGCTCGAGCACCACGACGTCGAAGCCCGCGGCAGCCGAAACCTGCGCGATGCCCGAGCCCATCAGTCCACAACCGAGTACGCCAACCTTCTTGATCGTCATAAGAGCGTTTCCTCTAACCGTGATTTTGAAATGCCGTTCAACAATGTGTGCTCAACCGAAAGGAGCGTCATCCTGAGCGCAGCGTCCGCGCCTCTGTTTTTCCGCGGGTGCCCCGTTCTAGGCCATCCTTTGGCCTAGAGCGGGCCGAAGGAACCTCCGAGCTTTCATTCATCAGCCGCGAACTATTCCGCTCGTCCCACCCTACGCCAGAACCGGGCGTAGAATGGGGCACCCGTCAAGATGTCTACTTCCCTTACGGATGCTGCTCCAGCGCGCGATCTGCGGCCGCGCCGCCGGCTTCGCTGATCCGGGTGTTCTGCACCGCGATGATCTTCCATGCGCCACCAACGTTCTCGGCGAGGATCGTTGGCCGCGCGTCCAGCTCGCGAGGCTCGCCGTTCTCGGAGAAGTCCAGATGCTGGCGCACAAAGACCAGTGCGACATCCGGACGCACGAAGCGAATCTTCTCCACGCTGAAATGAACCGTGCTGCCCTTGTAAATGGTGCCCAGGATCATGCGATGTCCGGCCTCGATTGCCGCGCGCCCGGTGTAGTAGCCGCCGAGAATATGGATAAAGTCGGCGTCATCCGCGAAGGCCGCGACAAAGGCCGGGCCGTCGGCGGCATTCCACGCCGCTTCCAGCTGGTACACCACTCCGTGCAGGGCTCGTTCTTCGCTTGTCATGCCTGGTCGCTCCCGCTGCCGGTTTTGTTCCGCCTTTGCATCACGCAATACCAGCCGCCAGCGACTACGGCCGGGGACATCAGGAACAGCTTCGTCATCTGCGGCCACGCCACTACGTCCCTGGCCATCACTACGATCGCGGTTAACGCCACCAACACCGCGGCTACCCAGGCTGCGACGTAGTGCGGCCGCCCGCCGACGAGAGCCGCGATATAGCCCGAAAGCAGCGCGAACAGCAGTCCGAAGATCACGGCGCCGACTTCGAAGCTGATGCTGGCGGGCGCGTGCGGATCGGTGTTGGTCACCTGAAAGATCGCCCGCCAGAGCAGCTCAAAGAGCAGATAGCCAAGCACGGTTCCGCTAAAGACTCGCATATGCTTCGCAGGTTATGCCTTGTGGCTCGGCACGAGTGAACTCGTGCCCTGACACAAAACATTCATTACCGCTGCAGGTTCTCCACGATTACGGCGATGCCCTGGCCGCCGCCGATGCAGGCGGTGGTCATGCCGTACTTCGCCTTGCGGCGCCGCAGCTCGTGCATGATGGTGATCAGCAAACGCGTGCCGGTTGCGCCCAGCGGATGTCCGAGCGCGATGGCGCCGCCGTTCACGTTTACCTTCTCGCGATCGAGGCCAAGCTCCTTTTCGACTGCCAGGTACTGCGCGGCGAACGCTTCGTTGACTTCGATCAGGTCGATGTCGTCGAGCTTCAGTCCCGCTTGCTTCAGCGCCTGCCGGCTGGAGGGAACCGGGCCCGATCCCATGATCTTCGGATCGACGCCGGCGATGCCCCAGCTCACAATGCGGGCCATCGGATTGAGGTTGCGCTTCTGGGCTTCGTCGAGCGACATAACCACCACGGCCGCGCCGCCATCGACGATGCCGCTGGCATTGCCTGCGGTGACGGTCCCGTTTTTGCCGAAGGCGGGCTTCAGCTTCTTCAGGCTTTCCATCGTGGTCTCAGGACGGCGATGGTCGTCTTCGGTGAACATCTCGCCCGTGGGCTCGCCGCGACGATTGCGCAGCGCGACTGGCGTCAGCTCTTCCTGAAGGCGTCCGGCCTTGTAAGCGTCATCGGCGCACTTCTGCGAACGCAGCGCGAACTCATCCTGCTGCTCGCGGGTGATGCCCTGCTGCTCGCCGTAGAGTTCGGCAGTGTTGGCCATGTACATGGCGCACTGGGTGTCGTAGAGCGCGACCATCAGCGAGTCTTCCAGCTTGCCTTCGCCCAGGCCGACGCCCCAGCGCATGCCCCGGATGACGTGCGGCGCCTGTGACATGGATTCGATACCGCCGGCGAGGACCTTGGTGGCTTCGCCAAGCATGATCATCTGCGCGGCCGAGACCACCGACTGCATACCCGATCCGCAGAGACGATTGACGGTGAGGGCCGGAACTTCGATGGGCACTCCGGCTTTGAGAGCGACGTGACGCGCGCCGTAGATGGCGTCGCCCGAAGTCTGCTGGGCGTTGCCGAAAACGGCGTGGTCGATTTCGCCAGGCTCGACGCCTGAGCGCTTCATGGCTTCGATGGAGGCGACCGCGCCCAGTTCCTGGGCGGTGAAGTCGCGGAGCTTACCACAGTAGCGCCCCATAGGCGTGCGGGCGCCGTTGACGATAGCGATATCAATTGTGTTCGACATGTGCGTTAGGAAAGGTAGACAAGGGTCTGCGAAACATTCGAGTTTAACAGCCGCGGAAGTGGGGCGGCAAATGGCTGGTGCCCCAGGTTTGCGTTCCGGTGTTGAACGCTAACCTGGGGTGTGGACCAGACCCACGTTAGGCCAAAGGAAGGCCGAACGTGGGGCACCAAAACCCACGTTAGGCCAAAGAAAGGCCGAACGTGGGGCACCGACGTCAACTCACACCGACGTCAACTCACAATCATCGGCTTTCGCTTGTGCCACTCTGTCGCTTGCTCGTAGGCGTGTGCCAGGCGCAGCACGGTCGAGTCGGCTTGCGGGCGCGCCGAAATCTGCATGCCGATCGGCAGACCGTCGCGGCTGAAGCCGCAGGGTACCGACATGCTCGGCCAGAACAGGGAGCTGAACGGCGCAGTGTTGCGCAGCAGATACTTCACTTCGAAGGGACGCACGTCGGGAATCGCCAGCGCTTCGAGGTCGGCGAGCTTGGGTGCAGGTACCGGCGTTGTCGGCGTGATGACCACATCGACCTGCTCGAAAATCTTCGCGGCGTCGGCGCGGAACTTTGCCAGCCGCCGGCACTCGCGGATGTAGTCGGTAGCGGTGATGCCGGCGGTCTTCTGCACGCGAAACAGCGTCAGCGGTTGATAGAGCTCGGGCGTCTTCGCGGCCATCGATTCGTGGAATTCGTAGATCTCGGCGTCGAAGATGGTCCGGAAGGCGTCGCGCGAGACATCGACTTCTTTCACTTCGGCGGCGAGTGAGCCGAGAACTTTCAGGGCTTCGTCCATCGCACGGGCGACATCGGGATCGAACTCGTCGAAGAAGTGATTGCGGGCCACGCCGATGCGGAGTTGGGCAACGTCTTCGCCAAGCAGGGAAGCCAATTCAGACTTTCCACTCAGAATGTCCATGAGCGTCGCGGCATCGGCGACGGTGCTGGTGATCGGGCTGACGGTATCAAACGAATTGCAGAGAGGAACCACGCCCCGCAGGCTCATCAGGCCCGCGCTAGGACGATGTCCCACAATGCCGCACAGCGCGGGAGGGCAGCGGCCCGAGCCGGACGTGTCCGACCCGAGAGCCGCGACGCACATCCCCGCCGCCACCGCTGCGGCCGATCCCGACGACGAGCCGCCGGTGATGCGCTCCGTGTTCCACGGATTTTTCGCGGGGCCGAAGGCGCTGATGACGCCGCTCATGCCGAAGGCGAACTCGTGCATGTTGCACTTGCCCACGATCACGGCGCCGGCATTCTTCAGGCGGCTCACGACCTGTGCATCTTCGGTGGGAACGCGCGTGCGGAATTGGTTGCTGGCCGCGGTGGTGAGCACGCCGGCGGTGTCGAACAGGTCTTTCAACGCGATGGGAAGGCCGTGCAGTGCGCCGCGATAGTTGCCGGCGGCAATTTCTGACTCAGCCTGGCGCGCAGCATCCATTGCCTGATCGGCGGTGACGGTGATGAAGGCGTTGAGCGTCGGGTTGAGCCGCTCGATGCGGTCGAGACACGCGCGTGTGAGTTCGACAGGAGAGAGTTTGCGATCGCGGATTTGCGTGGCGGCATCGGCGAGGGTCAGCATGCGCGGACATTGTACCGAAGCTGCGGGTTGGTGCCCCAGAGCCTGCCCTGAGCTTGTCGAAGGGTTCGCGTCCCGGTGTTGGACGCTAACCTGGGCGGTGTGGGAAGAACCCACGTTAGGCCAAAAGTAGGCCGAACGTGGGGCACCAAGCCGAACGTGGGGCACCAAGCTTCGAGCTTCGAGTCGCAAGCTTTGTGCCAGGGTACGAACATGTGTCCCTTCGAATTGTCATCCTGAGGAGGGCTTCAGCCCGACGAAGGATCTGCTGTTCGTCGCTGTGGCGACATTCTTCCACTGCGTGCAAACAGCAGATCCTTCGACTGCGACGCGCGACGGAGCGCGCCTATGCTCAGACGACAGTTCGCAGACGAGAGGGCATCATGCGGCTATAGGGGTCCTTCGACTTCGTTCGCCTGCTTCGCAGATCACTTCGCTCAGGATGACAATCCACAAAAGGAGCGCGCTGTTTTGCACGCCTGAAGGCGTGCTCCACCCAACCTCTGTGTCTCTATGCCTCTGTGGTTAATTCTTATTGCGCGAAACCCTTACGCCCGCTTGGCTTTCTTCTGACACTTGTCGCAGATGCCGTAGATCTGGAAGCTGTGTCGCGTGGGAAGGTATTTGTTTTTGCGGCCGATTTCCTGCTCGATGCGCTCGATTTCGGCAGAGAAAAATTCCACCGAGCTGCCGCATTCCGTGCAGACCATGTGATGGTGGTTGCGCCGCTGGTACTGATGTTCGTAGCGCGCGATGCCGTCATTGAAGGCGACTTCGCTGGCCAGACCGCACTCGGCCAGCAGCTTCAGCGTGCGGTACACCGTCGTGAAGCCGATGCCGGTGTCTTGCTTCTTGACCAGGCGGTAGAGTTCGTCGGTGGAGAGATGGTCGCGGGTATCGAGGAAGGTGCGCAGGATGACGTCGCGTTGCCCGGTGCGCTTCAGGCCGACACGCTTCAGGTGATCGTGAAAGACACCCTCGGCTTCGCGCACCATCTGGGGCGAGATCGTCGGCTGATCGTCAATGCGTTTCTGGAGCATAACCCCGCGTTGTTGTTACAAGGATAACACCGGGGCAGGGTTGGTTTTGAGGGTCGTGCTGAAGCTGGCGCGGCTTCACAGGCTGCTGAAAATCTCGTGCTGGACGGCTCGTCGGACTGAAGTCCGCCTCGCCGCAAGCAAAACTAGAGAGCTTATCGGCACGACTGAAGTCGTGCCCTGACACAAAGCACGCGTGACTGGGTTTTCTCGCAGCCTGTGAAGCCGTGCCCTGATACAAGGCTTGTCTCACCGGACTTTTTCAGCAGCTTGTGAAGCCGTGTCCTGATACAAGGCTTGTCTCACCGGATTTTTCAGCAGCCTGTGAAGCCGTGCCCTGATACAAGGCTTGTCTCGCCGGACTTTTTCAGCAGCCTGTGAAGTCGTGCGCGGAGACAGAGCGCCTGAGTCTGAGTTCTACACCAAACTGCGCTGAGTTCTACACCACACTATGAAGTCATGTTCTGATAGCAGGCATCTTTCTTTCCTATCCGCCTGCCGAATTCCGTGAGCTCCGTGTTCTCCGTGGTGACCCGCCCTAGCTCCCGGCGGCCTTTTGCGTGACTGGAAATGTCACCGACCCGATCCTTCCTGTGTAGTTGTCACGAATCACCACTTTGACCGCGGCAGGGGAACCTTCGGCGGCGACGTTATCGACGATGCGCCAGCCATTCGTCAAAGCAATCTGCGCCTTGTCGGGAGGGATGTCGAGCTTCACGATGCGCGACTTGGTGCCAATCGGACGGCCATTCGCAGCGAGCGGAATGGTGATGACATCGAAGCTGAGCTTGTCTTCGCCGGGAAGCATGACCACGCTGCTGGGCGGCACCAAAACTTTGAACAGGATGGGCGCTTTGCTGCTGCTCGCCGGTTCACCCGGTTCCACGGTGAAGAAAATTCCGGTGTAGTTCACGCCGGCAGTGATGGCGCTGCGCAGGTCTTCCTGCTGCTCCCGCTCCGGCGCCATCCCCAGCGCATGCAGGAAGTAGGCGTTGCGCGAGCGTACTTCCCCATGATCGGCGTTGACCGACACCTTCAACTTGTGCCAGCCCGTCTTGCGCTGCGCCTGCGAGACATAGAATCCCAGCAAGTAATAATCGGAGCTTTCGCCCAGCGCCTGGTTGATGCACGGAATCAGATTGTTGCCTGCGGTGCAGGTTTTTCCGCCGGTGCGGTGCGCCAGTTCCCTCATGCCGTCACGGTCTTCGGCGGCGCGATCGGCGATCAGATTCGGGGTCAGGCTTTTCATCTCGGGATGGGTGTATAGCGAGTCCGGCTGCGAGACGTCCCACATCTCCTCCAGCGGCAGTCCTTGCACGTCGATGGGATAGACCATCACGTTGGATTTATTGAGGGCGGTGAAGGCGCGCTGGAATCCCGGCAGCAGTTCGTTGCTGGCATGCATGCCGTTGCCGTAGAGTCCGGGGCGGCTCACCGAACCATGGCCGATCAGCGCCGGCCCGTTCGGCACCATCTGCTGCACCGGGAATCCGGTGGTGAGCCACAGGATGGTTTTGCGTCCGGGCACGCCGGAGTAGGCCCAGGCCAACTGTTCAAAGTTGTGCAGCGTGATGATGGTCGCATTCTCGCCTTCTGCAACGTCGTCGGCCTGCCGCTCTTGGGTTTGACTCACAAAGTCTGCGTAGGTGCCGACGCCGCCATGAGAATCCATGCGTGTCAGCAGATGCGCCTGGGTGTCATGACGGCTGAAGCCGCCGTGCAAGTGCTTGAGGGAAGCGATCAATGCTTCATTATCGGTGGTGAGCGCATGCACCTGGCGCACTCCGCCGGTGGTGATGGCGATGACCTCGATCGGTTGACGAAGCGGATTGCCTTTGAGGTACTTGATGAACTGGTCGCGCGCCCAGGTCTGCAGCAGGATGGGCGAGTTCACCAGATCGATGGCCACAATCGTCAACTGCGGAGGAATGTCGCGCTCTGGCCGATTGGTGAATGTCGGCGGAGTCGGCGGTGGGCCCGAGGCGGCCAATAACGGCGGCGGAGCGGGAGTGGCTGGCGCCGACGCAGTCGCGGTGTCGAGCTGCATCTCCTCGAAAACCGAGATGTGCTGCGGATTGCCGTCGGACTTCACGACGAAGTCCTGCAGCTTGAGCCCGTGCACCGGGTGTCCAGAGTGATCGAGCACCTGGACGGGGACCATCACGAGTTCACTGTTGCTGGTAAAGGTTTGTCCGGTGGAGTTCTGCGCCGTCAATGCCGGCGGGGCAATGAGCGCGACGGACAGGAGAAAAGCTAGAAGCGTTTGAAGCGGGCGCTGCAACACACACTCCTCCCTCGGGAGCGCGAGAAGGATTTTATCCAGAGTTGAAGCTACGCGCCAGCAAAAGTGCGCGCGGAGGAAGGATTTTGCCCACAGCGACGAAACCGCAGATCCTTCGGCTCCGCAGCGCAAAGTCGGCGCTGCGGAGCTCAGGATGACAATCTTCACGAGTGATGCAGGCGTCGCTTCGCGCAGGATGACAATCTTCGTGGCGAACCGGGGGCACCCGATTTCTGTAGCGGCAACCCTGAAAGTTCATCGCAAAAAAACGAGCGGGCCGAAGCCCGCTCGCATTCTGTTGCTGCAGTTGCCGACTACTGCATGGTTGCGCCGGAGCTGCTGTGTCCGCCGGCTGAGCCCGTGCTGGCGTTGGTTGCGCTGCCCTGCTGCTTCAGCCAGGCAGACAGGTTGCCCTCCTGCTGGTTGCGCAGCTGGATGCAGCTGTCAATCGACTCCAGCGCTTCCTTCTGATTGCGTTCGGTTCCGGGGAAGGGATGCTGCTGGAAGAACTGCTTCACCTCTTCCGCCTTCTCCGGGCTGCAGAACGTGCTGGTGCCGTAGAGGAAGAAGCCGACGCCGCCCAGGCCTCCGCCAGCCTTGGCGTGCAACTGCTCGAAGTTCTTGCGCATGAAGTCCCACGTCGCATCCTGGCTGGCGGGATTGGCCATCATCGGGAGCAGCATGTACAGGTCCTGCCCACGGACGGCGGGCGTCAGCGTCGTCGCCAGCGTTCGCTGGATCAGCGACTGCTCCGGGAACTGGCCCAGCGCGCGCGCGAACATGTAGTACTGCGCAGGCGATGAGGCTTTCTGCAACTGCGCCTTGAACTGGTCGTACAGTTCGGCGTTGCCGTGCTTGGCAGCCACCGCGACCACCGCCGGCGCCAGCGTTCCATCCACCGACGTCGGATCCTTCATCAACTGCTGCACCATGGTCTGGGCCTGCTGAATGACTTGCGGGTCTTCGCCCATGTTGCCCAGGCCTTCAAAGAGCAAAGCGCGCTTCTGCTTGTCCTCGGGTGTGTCGCTCGGACGGCCGTTGAAGCCCAACTGCTGCAACACCGGCGAGAACTGCGTGCGCAGCCACGCTTGGAACTCGGGACGGTTGGCATCGGTCAGCATGTGCTGGTTGATAAAGTTGAGGTGACGACCGAACGAGGCGAGCAGCACCGCGCCCGGCGTGTTCTTCAACTGCGCGCCCAGCGTCAGGTAGTCGCCCATGTTGTGTTTGCCGATTTCCATCAGCGCCCACTCATTGCCGATCAGCGAGATGCGCTCCTCGGGCGTCAGTGACTTCTCGACGGAGTTGCCCATCGCGTGCAAGGCAGCGCTGTCGTAGTTGTAACGGTAGTAACCCAGGGCGTTCGAGTTGGGGAAGACGAACTTGGAGCAGCCCTTCAGCTGGAACTCCTGCTCGCGCTTGGTCAGCAGGAAGCATTCCTGCTTGCCGGCCGTCTCGCCGTTAATGCCCTTGGCGCAAACCGGGATCTGCCACAACTGATCGTTCGGCTTGTCGAACAATGCCGGATCGTCGAAGTACCGCTTTTGCGAAAGCTTCAGGCTGGTATTGCCGCCCTCACATTTGGTCTCAACGTCGACGTAGGGCGCGCCGGCCTGCATGACAAAGGTCGGCATGATCTGGTCGATCGGTTTATGAGAAGCGTGCGCCATCGCCGTCCAGAAATCGGCGGCGGTTGCGTTGCCGTAAGCGTGCTCCTTCAGATACAGGTTCACACCCTGGCGGAAGGTCTCCGGCCCGAGGTAGGACTCGAGCATGTGCAGCACGGAAGCGGCCTTGCCATAAGCGATGCCGTCAAACAGCTGATCGATTTCGCCGCGGGTGTTGGCTTCCTGGTGAATGGCGCGCTGGTTGCGCGACGCATCCTCGCCAAGAGCACCGTTCGTTTGCGCGACCACTTCCTGGCCTTCGAGCCAGTCGGGCTTCCACTGCTCGATCGGGTGCGGCGTCATCCAGGTGGCGAAGCCTTCATTCAGCCAGATGTCGTCCCACCACGCGGCGGTGACGAGATCGCCAAACCACTGGTGCGCCATTTCGTGGGCGATGGTGTCGGCCACTCCCTGCTTTACCCCGACAGAAGCGGTCTTGTCGTCGACGAGCAGCGCGGTCTCGCGATAGATGATCGCGCCCCAGTTCTCCATCGCTCCGGCCTGGAAGTCAGGCACGGCGATGTTGTCGAGTTTGGGCAGCGGATACTTGATGCCGTAATAGCTGTCGTAGTAGTGCAGGAAAGCCTTCGATGCTGCGAGCGGGAACTGCGCCAGGTTCTCCTTGCCGGGAACGGTGCAGACGCTGACCTTCACGCCGTCGGTGTGATCGGAGACGCACTTCCAGTCGCCAACCGTCAGGGCCACCAGGTAGCTCGACATCTTCGGAGAGGTCGAGAACTTCACCGTGTGCTGGTCGCCGGGGCCGGGCGTATCGCTGATGACTTCGCCGTTCGAGATGGCGATATCGCCTTTGTCGATGATGGCAGTCATGTCGAACGTGGCTTTGTACGACGGCTCGTCGAAGCAGGGGAAGGCGACGCGTGCGTCAACCGATTCCATCTGCGAGACCAGGTACTTCTTGCCCTTATAAGTGCTGAGGTAAAAGCCGCGGAGCTTGTCGTTCAGGTGGCCGGTGTACTTGATGTGTACGCTGGCTTCGCCGGCGGGAAGCTGCTTGTCGACGGTGAACGTCGCCATCTCATTCTTCTCGTCGGTGGAGACCTTCGCGGTCTGCGTTTGTCCGCCGGCAGTGATGGTGACTTCGTGGAAGTCGATTTCCAGCGCGTTCAGGGTAATGCTGTCGGTAGCTTTGTCGAGCTTAAGTTTGATGACTTCGTCGCCGTCGAAGCTATTGGTAGGGAAGTGGACGTTTACGGTTAGCGAATAATGTTCGGGAGACGCTCCGCCGGGCAGACGCTGCGCGAATGCTGTGCAGCAGGCGAGCAAGCCCATTAGGAAGACGAGCAAAGTTTTTTTCATAATCACACTCACAGAGTTTTCGGAATGCCCCTAAGAAGCCGATTGGGAATACGCGAAGAACGGGGGCTGAGTTCCGTACAGGCGTTAACGAAATTTTAGACGATTGTTACGGATTCGTGTAAGCAACCTGCTGAAATAAAAGCAGTTGTCCATTTTCGTACAAATGGGCGTCCGAAGTGTTCGGGAATGAACAGGGGCTTCGCTCTTTGTAGATTTGATCACTGAAGTTGTCATCCCGACCGGAGCGCAGCGGAGTGGAGGGACCTGCGGTTTGCGTGCGATGGAAAGATCATGTGCAGCGATGAATCGCAGCTCCTTGCATGCCAGAGCGCGAAGCGCGATACAGACGTAGCCCAGCATGTGAGTGCTGGGAATGTTGATTGGTAGAAGGACCGAGTCCCTTCAGGGACGACACGCTTGTGCCGTCCTACGGACTTCGCATGTCTCTGCATGGTTATCCCAGGACTTACGTCCTGGGCTACGATTGTGACGCGCTTCGCGCTCCGCAGGCGCGGCTCAATTCGACTCGGGTTCGAATTCGCCCTTCTCGATGAGCGCTTGTGCCTTCGCCCTCGCCTTGGAGCGTGCTGTCAGCTCCAGCTTCCAATCTTCCGGCAGCGCCTTCACACGTTGCACGCGCTCCAGCACCTCGGGTTTGTCCGGCATGCCGAGAAATTGCGTGATGATGTCGCACACGGTCACTTGATTCGGATCGCGATCCACGGCCTCGATCTCCGACATCGCGCGCACCGTGCCTTCTTCCAGCACCGACAGGTAGAAACCGGTGCGACGGCTGGCCAGGAAGCGTTTGATGATGTCGTCGCGCCCGAAGCGCAGCGCCAGCTTGTAACAGGGAAGGCGCGGCTGCGTGACCTGAAAGGTGGCTGAGCCGATGCGGAAGGTGTCGCCGATGTAGACCTCGTCCTCGCGCAGTCCGGTGGTGGTGAGGTTTTCGCCGAAGTATCCCCAGGTCAGCGGCATCTCGGGAAACTCGTCGCGCCAGAAGCCGTAGTGCTCGGCGGGATAGGCGTACACGGCTTTGTAGGGGCCGCCGTGCACGGTGAGATCGGCCTGCCGGTCGCCCTCAAGGTTGAGCTTGCGAACGACAACGTCGCCGATGACAGGCTTCTTGTAAATGCCGGTGCTGATGGTGATCTTGTTCCACGGCACTTCGCGCGGCAGTCCTACATTGACAGACACGATCTGCATGGTGCTCCTCGTGAAATGCGTTTCGAAAATCTTCGCATGCCGCGCGGGCAAATCCAATTGCCCTTTTCGCCTTGTGTCAGGCACGGCTTCACAGGCCGCTATGAAGCGCAGAGGCTATTCAATCCTGAAGCTATTGATTCCGGAAGAACGCCCACGATGCGAGCTTTGTAACAGGGCACGGCTTCAGCCGTGCCGTTGAGCGTCCCGTAGAACGGCTTTAGCCGCTGCAAACAATTTCCCGGGGCCAACGATGAGAAGCGATTTTCGGTGCCACAAAACGAAGAGGTAGGCTCGTCGGACTGAAGTCCGCCTCGCGGCAATCACAAAATAGGGAGCTTATCGGCACGACTGAAGTCGTGCCCTGTTACAGGGCTTGCGAATGTAATTCGGGACTGAGCGGTAAACTGACTCGGAAACTTAGCTCCGGAGTGGGTTGACCAATCCCCAATCACTTTCAGCCAGCAGCAACGATACGGCGAGCGGAAAAAAGAAAGCGCGCCTCGTGTGAGACGCGCTTCGTAAGGATCGTAGACATGTCAGCCGGTGTTACTTCGAGGGGTTGACCTTGTCGATCTTGATCTTGTTGCTCTCGGTATCGTTCTGGAATTTCACCGTAACGTTCTGGTTGGCATAGTTCTTCAGCTTGCCAGGGTTCGCCACCTGATATGAGACGTTATCGCTGGTGAAACGTGTACCGTCCTCGTTGACCATGCCGGTCATCTCGTGGTGCGGCGAGGTATTCATACCTTGAACGTTGTTCATGGCGGCCTGATTCGCCTGCTGCTGCCGAACCTGGTCCGGCGTTTCCTGCTGGCTGCTATTCTGCGCGAACGCCAAGGCCGGCAGGCACAACGCAATTGCGAGTAAAGCTGTAGTCCACTTGTTCATATTTGCTCCTTATAAACGATCACACGCGACTGTGATGTCCTGCTTAACACGTGTCAGGTAGTAAGAGGGCGATTTCGGGGAAGAGGTTTGCCGGGAGCGGGTACGGGCAAGCGAGTAGAGGAGAGCTGCCGGCAAGAGTTGCGGCGGGTGCTCGCGCTTTTGATTCGCTGCAATCTTAAATTGACGGTCATCCTAAAGCGCAGCGGTCGATTTTAACGCCGGAGTCGGCGGTTCGTCGCAAAGGGGAACATCCTTGCGCCGCGGGCAAACCGCAGATCCCTCGGCTCCGCAGCTACGCTGCTTCGCTCGGGACAACAATTTTAGAGCGGCTGCGGCGCTCCGCCCATGATGGCACCTTGTCCTGGCCTGGAAGTTGCAGATTTCGCCGGCGGCCGACAGCCGGCGGCCCGCACCCGACACGGACAGCCGACAGCTACCTGCCCTGTTACAAATCTTAACTAAACTCCCTGCATGATCGGCCACTCCCGTGCGATCTATATCCAATAGACGTAACTGCAGCCGCAATTTGGGCTTGGCTGCGGTTTTGTGTGTAGATTTGGCGTATCGTTGTGTAAAAAAGCGTAACGCAACACCTTTAAAAACCTAGGGTTTATAGGGATGTCAGTGAGCCAGGTTCTCGGCACTGCAAAGTAAGCGAATTCGCCTCAGAGAACGAAGTACCGAAATGGCGGTTGAGGCGAGAGGAGCTTGAACATGAAATCGCAGCGGCGTTTCGTATCGGTATTGACAGCTCTGCTGTTCGTCGCTCTTTCCACCGGAGCCGCTCTGGCCCAGGATGACCAGGGTGCGTATCCTCCGGCGAATGCGCCGCAACAGTCGTATCCCGACCAGGGCGCGCAGCAGTCGTATCCTGACCAGCAAGGTCAGCAGCCGCCCTACGCGGGCCAGCAAAGCTATCCCGACCAGGGTCAGCAGCAGCAACAGTCCTATCCTTCGCAGCCGGGAGAGCAGGCCGGCCAGCAACAGCAGGACCCTCCGGGACGCGTGGCGCGCGTGCAGTATATGTCGGGACAAGTCTCGACTCAGCCCGGCGGCGTGAACGACTGGATCGCGGCGACCCAAAATCGTCCGCTGACCACCGCTGACCGCATCTGGACCGACAAAAATTCCCAGGCCGAATTGAACGTTGGCGACGGCTTCCTGCGCATGAACTCGGAGACCAGCGTCACGCTGACCAATGTCACCGACAATTCCGTCCAGGTCGAACTCGACCAGGGCACGCTGGAAGTTACGGTCAAGCACCTGGAGAAGGGCGAGATCTACGAGATCGACACGCCCAACTACGCCTTCACCGTCATGAAGAACGGCGTGTACCGCTTCGACGTTTATCCCAATGAAGACCAGAGCTGGGTGACGGTTCGCAGCGGCTACGGCGAAGCTACGGGCAAGGGTGCCGCGGTTCGCGTCAACTCCGGTCAGCAGGTTCGCTTCAATGGCGGAACGTCGCTGGTACACACGGCGTTAAACGCTCCGGCTCGCGACGGCTTTGACGACTGGGTTCAGGTCCGCGACAAGCGGCTGGACGATTCGCTCTCGGCGCGTTACGTCTCGCCGGGCGTCATCGGCTATCAGGACCTCGACACCTACGGACACTGGGTGCAGGCGCCCCAGTACGGCAATGTCTGGATTCCTAACTCCGTGCCGACGGGCTGGGCCCCGTATCGCAACGGACACTGGGTGTGGATCGCTCCCTGGGGCTGGACCTGGGTTGACGATGCGCCCTGGGGCTTCGCTCCATTCCATTATGGACGCTGGGTCACCTACGGCGGCTACTGGGGATGGGCCCCGGGACCGGTGGGCTACTGGAATCCGTACTATGCGCCGGCTCTGGTTGGCTGGATCGGCGGCCCCGGCTTTGGAGTGGGCTTCGGATTCGGCGGCGGCGGCTGGGGTATCGGCATCAACTTCGGCTGGTTCCCGCTGGGATGGGGTGAGCCGTTCTATCCCCGTTACTGTGGCTGGGGCCACGGTGGCTGGTATCGCGGTGGCGGCTATGTAAGCAACGCTTACGTCCGCAACGTGAACATCACGAACACGCGAATCACCAACATCAACAACGTGACCAACAACTACTACCACAACACGGGCGTCGCCAATGCCCACTACGGCTTCCGCAACACGCCGGGCGCGGTGACGGCGGCTCCGCAGTCGGCGTTCAAGTCCGGCTTGCCGATTAATCGCGCCGGTGGCGCCGTGCCGAGGTCCGCACTGGGACAGGGCACGATGCTGCGCGGGGTGGATGCAACGCCGACTCGCCAGTCGGTGGTAGGCGGCGCGGCGCAGGCTCACAACACGCCTCCGGCCTCGGCTTTCAACCGGCCGGTGGTAACGGCCAACCGCGGAACGGCGAACCGTCCTGCCAATCTGGAGGCGGCAAACCAAGCCACGGCGGCGCACGGCAACATGAACGGCGTCTTCAACAAGCCTGGCCAGACCAACGTTGGTGCAGCCAATGCGAACAACGGCGGCTTCAACAAACCTGGGCAGAACAGTGTTGGCGCGCAGAACGGTCACGTGAACAACACCCCGGGCAACGTGCAGGCGAACAACAACGCTGCGCATGGCGCACCGAACACCGGCATAACTCAACCGGGACGAGTGAATTCTCCGGCGAACACGCAGGGCGTAAATGCTCGTGGTCCGGCCACCGGTGGAACCGAGGCGCGCAACGAGACGCCGACCACCATGGGAGGACACTACGTACCGCGTCCGCCTTCGGCTGGCGGCAATCCGACGACGCACGCGACGCCTTACGGTGGCGGCTCGGCGGCGAGCGGCAACGTGTACAACACGCATCCCAACACTGGCGCGGCGAACTCGGGCTACGCCAACAACAATCATGGAACTACGCCGTACGGAAATCAGCAGCAGCACAACACCGGCGTAACGAATCCGAATAGCAATGTGGCGCGGCCTCCGCAGACGTATCAGCCGGGCCACACCAACTCGGCGCCGCAGTCTTCGCAGCCGCACAGCGCAGCGCCGCAGTCGGCGCCGAAGGGTAGCGGGTCGTCGAACAGCGGCTCTCACGGATCGGGCACGGCGATGTCGGTGCCGCGTCCTCCGTCGGGATACACGTATCATCCGACGCAGTCGTATAGCGCTTCGAATACCGGCGCGGCCGGCCGCACCAACACCGGCTACTACGGCAATCGCAGCTACACGCCGTCGAGCTCCGGCTACAGTGCGTCGCGTCCGTCGTACGGCTCGACGCCAAGCTACTCGGCACAACGCAGCTACGGCTCTACGCCGAGCTACTCAGCGCAACGCAGCTACGGTTCGACGCCGAGCTATTCAAGCCGCAGCGCAGCGCCCACGTACCAGGCTCGCAGCTATGGCTCGACGCCCTCGTACTCGAGCCGCAGTTACGGTTCAACGCCGTCATATTCAGGCCGGAGCGCGGGATCGTACTCGGCGCCGCGCGCCAGCGGCGGTGGCGGCAGCTATCACGGCGGCGGGGGCAGCGTCTCCCACAGCAGCGGTGGCGGCGGCGGACACAGCGGTGGCGGACACCGGTAATCTCAACAACAATTCAGCAAACTGGGCAGCCTGCAAGGGCTGCCTTTTTTAGCTGCGAGCCGCGAGCTTCGAGCTACGAGCTTCGAGCCTCAAGTTACGATTCGGCATCGTGAGTCTTGGCAGCATGTCCGGCAATCCAATCAGGAGAAGAGTTGCATCACGAGAAGAGTTGCACCACGGAGAACACAGAGCGCACGGAGACAGGTATGAGAAGTCGAGCGCAGAAAATTCGAAATCCTCTGTGTCTCTGTGGTGAAGAAGCTTTTACCAAATGCCAACTGCTAAGTGCTAACAGCTGCTTCTGTGCGCTGTGAGCGTATTGCTTGTGACCTGCGACCTACAGGGCGTGGCGCCGCGGCTTATAATCAAGGAGTGAGCAACTTGGTCGTCAAGAAGGTAGCTGAGGCGAACTTCCCCACCCGCTGGGGACACTTCCGCATTCACGGCTTCGAAGGTGTGCCGGAAAAGCCGAATGGCAGCGCGCGCAACGGCAACAGTTCCGGCAAGGAAGAAGCGGTCGCGCTCGTCATGGGCGATATTCACTCGAACGCGCCGCTGGTCCGCATCCATTCGCAGTGCTTGACGGGCGACGTCTTCCACTCCATGCGCTGCGACTGCCGCCAGCAGCTGGAGCTTGCCCTGTCGATGATTTCCAAGGCGGGCGCCGGCATCCTGCTCTATGAACAGCAGGAGGGCCGCGGCATCGGCCTGATGGCCAAGCTGCAAGCCTACGAGCTGCAGGACAACGGCCTGGACACCGTCGAGGCCAATACCGAACTCGGCTACGACAACGATTATCGCGAATACAAGCTGCCCGCCGAGATGCTGCGCCAGTTGGGCGTGACCCAGGTGCGGCTGATCTCCAACAATCCTGAGAAGGTGGCGGCGCTGGAGAATGCCGGGATCAAAGTTGTGGAGCGCGTGCCCGCCGAGGTCGAAGCCTACGAGCACTCAGAAAACTATCTGCGCACGAAAAAAGAGAAGATGGGCCACCTGCTGACCGGGTGGTAGGGGCGTCTCGTCGGCGAAGCCGACTTTCACGATCTGAGATAAAAGGCCCGCTAAGGAACGACGGCACGGTGAGTTTTGTGTCAGGGCACGACTTCAGTCGTGCCGCAAGCCACTTAAAATCAGGGCGGCTTCAGCCGCTGCAAACCGCATGCAGGGGGTGAAGCCCTGCCGCTTCGACAGCGCCGTTCGGCACGAGTGAACTCGTGCCCTGACACAATGCGCGCATCACCAGACCAATTTTCCCTATTGACGCCACCGTCACATCAGCGAGAATGCAGATGTTCATAGCCTGCGCCCGCTGAGGACCTCATGCGCTACTGGCGTCTGCCGACCGTGCTGTTGGTGCTGTTGTTGTGCGTTGCGGAGGTCCCTGCCACCGAACGCATCCTGAACTTCCAGTCCGAAATTCAAATCCTGCCGGACTCGTCGCTCCAGGTACACGAGACCATCAAGGTCCAGAGCGAAGGCCGTTCCATCCGTCACGGCATCTATCGTGATTTCCCCACAACCTACAAGGGCCGAATGCGCGAAAACTACAGCGTCGGCTTTGATGTGGTTGACGTCCGTCGTGATGGCGAGACCGAGTCCTATACCCAGGAGGCGCTCAGCAACGGCGTACGCATCAGGATCGGCAGCGCCTCGACCCTGGTTTCGCGCGGCGAGCACATCTACGAGCTCACCTACCGGGTCACCCGCGAGTTGGGATTTTTTCCCGGCCATGACGAACTCTACTGGAACGTCACCGGCAACGGCTGGATCTTCCCCATCGATCACGCGTCAGCGATTGTGACGCTGCCGCAGCCTGTGCCTGCGGACAAGTTGCAGCTGACCGGATATACGGGGCAGCAAGGATCGAAAGCTCAAGATCTCATCATGTCCCGCATCAGCGACACCGAGATTGAGTTTGCGATTACGAAACCTCTGGGAAGTTATGAGGGCATGACCATTGTGGTTCAGTTTCCCAAAGGCATCATCGCCGAGCCCACCACGGCGCAAAAGGCCCAGAACTTTCTTGCCGAGAACGCAACCGTGCTGGTTGCATTCGGCGGGCTCGTCATCGTTCTGATCTATTACCTGCTTGCATGGATGCGTGTCGGACGCGATCCACATCGCGGCACGATCGTCGTGCGCTACGAACCTCCTGCGGGGGTGTCGCCGGCGGCCATCGCTTTCCTGCGTCACATGGGTTACGGCGATCGCGTCCTGGTCAGCGCGGTAGTCAACCTGGCGGTGCAGGGATACCTCGCCATTCAGCAGGAAGCCAGCGTGTATCGCCTGCAAAGGTTGAAGAGCGAAGACAGCCGGCTTGCGCCGGAAGAGATCAACCTGATGCGCAGCTTGTTTCGCACGCATGACACCGTAGATGTTACGCAGGGCGAAAACGTCACCTTCCAGATCGCCAAGGCGACGCTGACGGCTGACCTCAATCGCAGTGAAAATCAAAAGCTGTTCCAGAAGCATCGGGGCGCGATGTGGCCGGGGATTCTGCTCAGCCTGGCGACGCTGGTGGCAATGGTTTTGACGCTGCGGGCCCAGTACGCCGTGGTCGCGGCATTTCTGTCGTTCTGGCTGAGCATTTGGTCATTCGCGACCGGAGCCGCGATTGGCGGGGTAATTCAACTGGTGCGAAGAAAGAGTGACCACCACCCAGCTGCGAACATCATGGGCACGCTTGTGCTCAGCATTGTGGAAGTGGCCGTGCTCGTCGTGTATGCCCACATTGTGGGATATCTCCCGGCGGTGGCGCTGCTTCTGATCATCGGGGTCAACTTCGTGTTCGCCTACGCGATCCGCTCGTTCACGCCGGAAGGCCGCAGGCTGATGGATGAGATTGACGGCTTCGAGCAATTCCTGACCTCAGTGGATAGCGATCGCCTGCAACGCGTAGGCGCTCCGGCGAAGACGCCAGCGCTGTTTGAGAAGTGCTTGCCGTACGCGCTGGCGCTGGGTGTGGAACAGCAGTGGGCGCAGCAGTTCGAGGGTTTGCTGGCACAGGCTGCGGTAGCAGGCGCTGCCGGCAGCGGCTACTCTCCGGTGTGGTACAGCAGCAATGATTGGAGCGGCTTCAACGCCAGCTCGTTCGCCAGCGGATTCGGCGGAGATTTCTCGTCGGCGGTCTCGTCGGCATCGACCGCTCCGGGCTCCAGTTCGGGCGGAGGCGGCGGAGGCTCGTCAGGCGGCGGCGGTGGCGGAGGTGGCGGCGGAGGATGGTGATTGCGGCGCCCGCGGCTCACGATTGCATTTGAGAATCTGCAGCCTTGCCTATGACTATGAGTGGAGCGCGCCTTCACAGTTGCTGAAAAGCTGAAGCCTTGAGCTTTTCGGGTTGAGCTGGCCTTCAGGCCAGCGTCCAAGCCGTTCCTTTTTCGCTTCTGAGTCGGCTTTAAGCCGACGATACAAGTGTTGCTCAATGAGGTTTTCAGCAGCCCGTTCAGTCGTGCGTGGTCTTTTCGAAGTGTCATTTCAAGCGAAGTGAGGTTGCGCGGCGTCGGAGCGCAGTCGAAGACCGCTGTGGCAAGCGAGGATCTTACGGAAATAGGGGTCCTTCGCCTCCGCGCCCGCCCGATCCGCGAAATAGCGGATCGGAAAAGCCGAGCGGGCGCTACGCTCAGGATGATGAGCCTTGGCAAGAGTCGTCGGTGCCGACGTGCTCTTGCGTTGTGCCATCCCTCTCATTTTCTGCATCGAAACCAGCATGCAATTGTTCGGCAGGACCCTCACAGTTTGGGCGCTGATTCTGATTTGCGTGATGCTGGCTAGCGCCACCCCCGGCTCCTTTCGCGGGACGATCGTCGACAACCCGAATGCGATGAAAGGGTGGATCTACGTGGAGGGGCGCAACGGAACGGCGCGGCGCGTGGAAGTCTCGCACGCGAAAATTGAGTACGACGAAGATGTCCCGGCAGCCCAGCGCAATGCCAAGCCGGAAGAGGCTCTGGTGCCGGGCAGCGAAGTGCGCGTGACCGCCGAGCAGGGAAGCGATGGCGAGTGGCACGCTACGGAAGTCGAGATACTCAAGGCGGCGGCGAGTACGAAGCAATCGAAAAGTCAGCAAGTAGCAACTAGCCACTAGCACCGCCTTGCTTCCCCGCTCTCTTCTGCCAGCCCTGTATAATCGCCTGTTTTGATCTTGTACGCCGCGCCCACTGTAGCGCGTCTGCCCCGGAGGATCTGTTTGGATTTCCAGCTTAACGACGAACAACTGCACCTGAGAAAAATGGTGCGCGACTTTGCCGAGCGTGAGATCGCTCCTAACGTCATGAAGTGGGACGAGCCTGGCACCTTTCCGCTGGAGACCGTCAAGGAACTCGGCAGGCTCGGGCTGATGGGCACTATCTTTCCCACCGACTACAGCGGCGCCGGCATGGGTTATGTCGAGTACGTCATCGCGATCGAGGAACTCTCGCGTGTCGATGGCTCGGTAGGCATCATCGTCGCCGCACACACGTCGCTGTGCTCGAATCACATCTTCCTTGCCGGCAACGAAGAGCAGAAGCGCCGGTACATTCCGAAGCTGGCGACCGGCGAGTTCATCGGCGCGTGGGGACTGACCGAACCGGGCTCGGGATCGGATGCCGGAGGCGCTCGCTGCACGGCGGCCCGTCGCGGCAAGGGTTGGGTGTTGAACGGCACGAAAACATTTATCACCAACGCCCGTTATGCCGATGCAGTGGTCGTGATCGCCGTGACCGACCGCACGGCGCACACGCACGGACTGTCGGCGTTCGTGGTCGATAAAGGCACGAAGGGTTTTCGCATCGGCAAGAAAGAAGACAAGCTGGGCTTGCGCGCCAGCGACACCTCGGAGCTGATCTTCGAGGACTGCGAAATTCCGGCGGAGAACCTGCTGGGCAGCGAAGGTCAGGGCTTCATCGACGCGATGAAGGTGCTCGACGGCGGGCGCATCTCGATTGCGGCGCTGGGGCTGGGTATGGCGCAGGGCGCGTATGAAGCGGCGCTGAAATATTCGAAGGAGCGCAAGCAGTTCGGCAAGCCGATTAGCGAATTCCAGGCGATCGGGTTCAAGCTCGCGGACTTGGCGACGGAGATTGATGCGGCGCGGCTGCTGACCATGCGCGCGGCCTCGATGAAGGACGCCGGCCTGAAGACCACGCTGGAGTCGTCGATGGCCAAGCTTTACACCAGCGAAGTTGCGGTGAAGGCGGCGAATGAAGGCGTGCAGATTCACGGCGGGTATGGGTTCATCAAGGACTATCCGGCGGAGAAGTTCTATCGCGACGTGAAGCTGTGCACCATCGGCGAAGGCACCAGCGAGATTCAGAGGCTGGTGATTGCGCGGCAGTTGTTGAAGGACTGAAGATTCACCACGGAGGCGCGGAGGTTTTAGTTTTCCTGGAGTTGTCATTCTGAGCGCAGGCGCCCTGGTTTTGCGCACCGGAGTCGAAGGATCTGTGGTTGGTCGGCAGTAGTAAGAATTCTTCTTCCGAAGGCAGACAGTAGATCCCTCGACTCCGCTTCGCTCCGCTCGGGATGACAATTTCATCAGGGGCAGCGTTTCGGCACGACTGAAGTCGTGGCCTGATACAAGGCTGCCGTTCCACACCACGCTCTCGAAACGTGGATTGCTTTGCTTTATCATCGACTGTGACCTCCAATCCCCACATCGAAGCTTTTATCCAGCGCATCCGCAATGGCGAGGTTCGCGCGCTGTCGCGGGCCATCTCCACCGTCGAAGATCACACGCCCGAATCGATTGAGCTGTTGAAGGGCCTGTTTCCCTACAGCGGTAAGGCATTGCTGCTGGGTGTCACCGGCTCACCCGGTGCGGGCAAGAGCACGCTGGTCGACCAGGTAGCGCACGCCTTTCGTAAGCAGGAGAAGACGATCGGCATCGTGGCTGTCGATCCCACCTCGCCGTTCAGCGGCGGCGCGATCCTCGGTGATCGCATTCGCATGCAGTCGCATCACGCGGACCCGGGCATCTTCATCCGCAGCATGGCAACGCGCGGCTCGCTCGGCGGACTGGCCTCGACCACGGCCGATGTGGCCACGGTGCTCGATGCCAGCGGGCGCGATGTGGTGATGATCGAGACGGTCGGCGTCGGCCAGGATGAAGTCGACATCGTGCGCCTGGCGGACGTGACCATCGTGGTGCTGGTGCCGGGCATGGGCGACGATGTGCAGACCATCAAGGCCGGCATCATGGAGATCGCCGACATCTTCGTCATCAACAAATCGGACCGCGATGGCGCCGAGCGCGTCGAACGCGAGATTCGAGCGATGCAGGCGATTACGCCCAAGCGCTCGGGCGCCGGGCTCAAGGACAACTGGATGCCGCCGATTGTGAAGACGGTGGCCAGCAGCGGCTCGGGCATCGATGAGCTGATCGCGACTATCGAGAAGTACCACGCGTATCTTGAGCAGGACGATCGCGCGCTGACGCGGCGCATCGAGAACTGGCGCACGCGCATTGCCGAGATGCTGCGCGACGCGCTCTTCCAGCGCGTGCTGTCGCACTACATGAGCGAGAGCGAAGGGCTGCGCTATGCCACCGAGGTTGCCGAGCATAAGCGCGACCCGTACTCTTTAGTAGAGAAGTTTGTTGCAAGACTGGGGACACCGGAATGAGTGAAATCGATCATTTGGGAATTGCAGTGAAGTCGCTGGCGCAGGCCAAGAAGTTTTACGAGAGCCTCGGGCTGTCGCCGATGGAAGATGAGACGGTGGAGGCCGAAAAAGTGCGCCTGTCGATGGTGCCGGTGGGCGAGAGCCGCATCGAGTTGCTGGAACCGCTGTCGGACGATTCGCCGATTGCCAAGTTTCTGGCCAAGCGCGGCGAAGGCCTGCATCATGTGGCGCTGCATGTGGACGATTTGTCGGGAACCGTTGAGCGGCTGAAGGCCAACGGCACGCGCCTGATCTCGGATGAGATCAAGGTGGGCGCGGGCGGGCATCTGTATGTGTTCGTGCATCCGTCGAGCGCCGGCGGCGTGCTGCTGGAGCTGGTGGAAGACGCGCCCCAAGGCGTGTAAGCAAAGCCGGGAAGGCGCATATGCTGGGTCAAGACCAGACGTTTTGCGCAAGGGATTTCGCGAGCCCGAAGGGTGCTACAAGCGTAGCCAGCGTGTAAGCGCTGGGATCGAATTGATTATGAAGTGCCGAGTCCCGTTAGGGACGGCATAAGGCTGTCGTCCCTAAAGGGACTTTGCTCTATACCGTGCTGTTCCCAGGACTCACGTCCTGGGCTACGGTTGTGACCCCCTTCGGGCTTGCCGTTGGCCACGGTTGTGACGCCCTTCGGGCTTGCGGCCTGAGTGCTGCTGAACCTCGTTATGCTGCTATGCCGCGGCAGCATCGGTTCGGACGGGTAGAATCGACGTTTTTCACTATCGCTCCATGCTCCTCATCTCCATCGACACCTCGGGCCGGAAGGGAAGCGTCGCGCTGTGCCGCGGCGATGCCGGCGCCTTCGAGATGCTGCAACTCGTCGATCTCGAAGGCGGCAGCTACTCGGCGCGGCTGATGCCGACCATCTCCGAATTGCTTCAAGCCAATCACTTCGCGAAAAACGAGGTTGACGGATTTGTCGTCGTCTCTGGCCCGGGATCGTTTACGGGATTGCGTGTGGGGCTGGCGACGGTGAAGGGTCTCTGCGAGATTCTGGGTAAGCCGCTGGCGACAGTGTCGATGCTGGAAGCGGTTGCGGTGACGCATGGCAGCGGCAACGTGACTGCTGTTCTCGATGCCGGGCGCGGCGAGGCATACGTTGGCGAATACGAAATCGGCAATGGCCCAGCGCGCCTCGAGCGCGAGTTCATCGTGAAGCTGTCGGAGTTTTCTCCGGATGACACGGTGGTGACGCCGGATAAAGGCGTCGCGGAGGTTCTGCAGGCTGCGGGCGTGAAGGTGTCGCTGGTGACGCCGGTTCACGCGGACGGGATTGGGCGCATCGGCCTGCGCAAGCTGTTGGCGGGCGATGTGACGGATGCCGGAACGGTGGATGTGAATTACATTCGGCGGTCGGACGCGGAGATGTTCGCCAAGCCGAAGGGATGAAAAACGACGCTCAGCGGTCGCCATTCCCTGCGGAAGCGCGGAGCGGGGAACAATCGTGGCCCAGCACGTCAGTGCTGGGAATTGTGATGGTTGAATGGCGCGAGTCCATTTAGGGACGCCAGGTTTTTGTGTCGTCCTTCGGACTGGACCTTCACCATGATCGTCACCCACGACTTACGTCCTGGGCTACGATTGTGCCGCGCTGCGCGCTTTCTCCGTGGCCACAATTTGCGGGCTCATATGCACCGATACTCCGATTCTTTCGACACGAGTTTCATGCACATTCGTCCCGCCACTCCCGCTGACATCCCGCACATGCGCGCTCTCGAGCAGCAGGCCGACACCGCCGCTCACTGGGCCGAGCGTGAGTACGGCGCGCTGTTCGCGCCAGAAGCTCCGAAGCGGGTTACGCTGGTTGCAATCGAAAGCGCCGACAGCACTGAGGGCCTCGCCGGGTTCCTGATTGCCCGCGCCGACCTTGACGAATGGGAGATCGAGAACGTTGTAGTCGCTTCCGACCGTCGGCGTGGGGGCATCGGATCAGCGCTTGTGGGGCAATTGCTCCACCAAGCTGCAAGGGCGAAAGCCACTTCGGTGTTGCTGGAAGTTCGTGAATCGAACCAGGCCGCCCGCCGTCTATACCAGAGGCAAGGATTTATTGAGGTTGGCCGCCGCTCGGGTTATTACGACCGCCCGCCGGAAGACGCTCTGCTATTTCGTTTTTCTGTCCCACATCGGTGACAAATGCGCTTGAAGCAGAGTAGGCCGTATGCTAGGTTTTTCATCGTAGATTTATCGGAGGTTCACTGAATGGCAACTCAGGTACGCGATCAGCTTCTTGCAAGCAATGACGAATTCCGCCGCTTGGCTGACGAGCACACGCAGTACTCGCAGCGCCTCAACTCCCTGATTGAGAAAAAATATCTCTCTGAAGACGAAAAGGTTGAGGAAGTCCGACTTAAGAAGCTGAAGCTCCGCCTGAAGGACCAGATGGAAACGTTGGAACAGCAGTATCGCTCTGACCATCAGGTCGTTTAGTCGCCATTAACCGCGCTCATCCGGCGGAGAAGACATGGGTTTTCGCCGCCACGTTTGATCCCTGCCCCGGCTCCGCCCCCGCACTGGCATTCCTGTATCCTTGAAGGCACGCAGTCACTCGTTCCCAAGGGGAGGCTCCCTTGTCATCCGCCGTCAGGCTTTGCCGTACTGCTCTTCTTTTCGCCGGCTCGATTCTGTTGCTGGCCCTCTCGCTGGTCGCTCAGCAAACATCGAAGGCTCCCGTCGGACAATGGCATGGCGTGATTCAAAGCAAGGCCGGCGAGGTGCACTTCCTCGTCGATCTGCAACGGCAATCCAACGGCGTACTTCAGGCGACCCTGGTGAATGGCACCGATCGCCAGCCCTTCAGCAGCGCGACATTCAAAGACGGCGTGCTGACGCTGGGCATGAACTACTACGACGGCACGCTGACCGCGCGCGTGGTTTCGTCCGACCGCATGGAAGGCGAATACGTGCGCCAGACCAGCAAGGGAATCATCCACATTGCGGTGTCGTTCAATCCTCATCAGAAGCCGCCGGCGACATCGGCGTGGAAGGGTCCAAGCCTCACCGGCGACTGGATTTTCACCTGGCCCAACGACAAAGGCGCCGAGCATACGACGCGCGCGAGTTTTCAGCAGGAGAGCGTCGCCGATGCCAACGGCAATGTCACGGTAACGGGGACCATTCAGCCGGTCAGCGGAGACACGGGGCTGCTGCACGGTATCGTATTTTCGGCGAACGGCGTGGCGCATTTTCACCTGAGCCGCTTCGACGGCATCCACGTGCTGGCGATCGATGGCGACGTTCAGCCTGACGGGACGCTGAAAGGCGAGCAGGGTGGGATCGTCGCGCTGGAACCGTTCACTGCCGAGCGCGCGAAGGACAAGGCTGCAGCCGATCCTAATGCGCTGGCAGAGACGCTGACGAAGGTGAAGAATCCGCAGGAGCCGTTCCGCTTCAGCGGCGTCGATTCGTCAGGCAGGACGGTGGATCAGAGCAGTCCGGAGTTTGCCGGCAAGCCGCTGATCGTCGACATCTTCGGGACGTGGTGTCCCAACTGCCACGATGAAGCGCCGGTGCTGGAGAAGCTCTACCAGAAGTACCACGACCAGGGGCTTCAGATTGTCGGGCTCGCCTACGAGTACACCGACGACCAGCAGCGCAGCCTGCAGCAGATCGGCATCTATCGCACGAAGTTCGGAATCACGTTTCCGCTTTTGCTGACGGGAACGACCGATCCGGGGCAGATCGCCAAGACGCTGCCGCAACTGGAAGGCTTCGGCGCGTTCCCGACATCGATCTTCATCGACCGGTCGGGACATGTGAAGGCGATTCTGGCGGGGTTCACCGGGCCGTCGACGGGAGAGAAGTATCAGGAAGTGCAGCAGCGGATGGATGAGCTGGTGCGGGAGATTGTGGGGACGTCGAAGTGACCGAGTATTTCAGGGAACGGGTCAGCCAGATGCGCTGTGTTGGGAATTCCAGTGGTCAGTACATCAGCTTTCCAGTTTATTTCTTCGGCCGCGACTCCGGGGGAACCAGGCCCGCTAGACGGTAGTAGACAACGAGCTGGCCATAGTGTTCGCCGCTGTGCTCGATCAGACCATAGGCGATGTCGAGAACGCGGGCTTCCTGATGCCCATAGGGAACCGTAGAGTTCAGTCCCTTTTCGCCCTTTGATTGAATCGCTGCCGCGCCATCGGCGACGGATTTCTTTACGAATGCGACGACGTCTGCCTTCGTTTTGTAATTCTCGCGCTTCGGATCTTCTGCAGAAAGCTTTTTCCCCATCACGGAATCGGTCAAGAAATAATTCGCGCCGGCGGCGTGCAGCAATTGCTCGGCAAAGCTGCGTTCCGCGGGGGTGGGCTTGAAATCGTATTTGTTCTCGGGGAAATCTTCGGCCATGGCTACAAGTTTGCCGCCAATTTCGTTCCAGGAATCGAGCACGACCTTGAGTTCCGGGTCGGCGGGCTTCACGGCAGCGTCTTTCTTCATGGCGCCTTGCGCATGAGCGGGCAACGCAAACGTCCCCGCGAGCAGTGCGATAGCGAGAAGCGGACGTCTCTTCATTGTGTTCTCCACGAGTGAATCTCGCGAACGTTGAGCGGAGTCATTGTATTCGACAAGGATTTGGAAGGAAAGCCAGCTGTGTGCGAACAAAGTCGAAATCTTCCCCACAGAGAACACAGTGGAGCACTGGCTCTGATGCGGCAAGCGGCCCCATGTGGTGGATTACCGTTGGGAAATCCCCCATGTCACAAGTGGCCCGCTGGCAACGCATCGTTTACGAGAATGCCTGTTATCGACAGCTATGGTAAGGCAGACAACAATCGTGCGTAGCATCTCTAACTTCGTCGCTTGCTGGATTTCGCTTTCGGCTATCGCGTATGGGCAAGCGATGGGGTGCAAGACCACTGAGTTTACCGCCGTACTCAAAGGCGACGAAGGATTCTCGAAGAACGTTGCCACTTCTCTACGGCTACGCTTGCTTCCACTGAGGCAGCAATGGGGCTGGGCGGTAGAAGTTTCGCCGACGAACGATCTGTCAAAGGACTGGACGTTTCCGGTAAACATGCCGCTCCGAACCGGGGAACGGCAACTCCTCGGAACTGGATACGGCGACACCGTACGCGACAAGTTCCAATGGGAACATTCGATTCGGTTTCTGCTCAACCAAAGGGATTTCGACAAGTATTCTCACATGGCCAACGAGACGCTCAAGTCCAGCGATCCCGATGCGGCGGGACAGTACCTGTCCGTTATAACGAAAGTAACAACGGGGATAGTTGAGATCAAAGCTCTTGAGGCCAGTACGAGTGAGAACGGAGAAGCAGTCGAATCGGCACAATTGCGCTTCAGAGTGATAGTCCCAGTGTCATTTGCGGTTGGGTCTGACCTCCGATGGAAGCCGGCTATATGTCCGGCTAATGACTGAAGAAGCCGTCCGTTGGCGTGAAATCGCCATTACACAAGTTACAACGCATCAGCCACCGCTCCGCGATACCATTGTGTCTATGCGACAGTCGCAGTGGATCGGGTTTGTCATCCTTGCAGGTTGTCTCTTCCTCAGCAGCAACTCGCTCGCACAGCACATGAATGCGGCGGATACGCCCTGCCGGGATGCAGGTTCAAACGCTGAAGTGACTCAATGCTTCATCGCGGCTTCACAAGTTGCCGACAAGCAACTGAACGAAACCTACGCTCGCGTCAGACAGGTGCTGTCGGAGCATGAACGGCAGCAATTGCAAGAAGCGCAACGGCTCTGGCTGAAGTTCAGGGATGCGAACTGCACGGCTGAACGCAGCCTCTACGACGGTGGCACCGCTGCCCCAATGGTGTACGCATCATGTATGGAGGCAGATACCCGACAACGCACCAGCGAGTTAAACACCATGTATGGATGGCGTGTGGAGAAGTTCGGCAAGAACACCGACTAAGATCGTTGGCGTAATATCCCCATTGCACAAGTGACCGCTGGCCGGGGTCGTTTATGATACGGCCTGTTATCAACAACCACCACTTCCGACGTTCGTGAAGATGGCTGCCTGTCTGAAAGACCGATGCAGTTCGGGGCAAAATAGCCGCCGAGCACATGCCATTACGCAAGAAATGGTCCAGCGGCTACACGAAGAAATTGGGGAACAGATGAAGATCGAAATCGTACATTGCCCGACATGACAGAACAACAAGGCAAAGGTCGCGAGTCTCGTGACCCTGATCAAGAAGCGCCTCAACATTGAACCCGTCATTACATCTGGGAAGACTGGTCAGTTCGAGGTTATTGCTGACGGCGAGATAATTGCAGAGCGCGGCGGAAGTTGGCTCACGCGAAGCTTTGGAGCGGGCTATCCCGATCTCAATAGCGTGGTCGAACAGATCGAAAAGCGGTCTAAAGAGTAACCCATCGTGTTAGACAGCAAGTCCTACAATCCAAATAGCTGTCGTAACATCGCCATTGCACAAGCAGCTCCATCGGGGAAGAGACTGTATCGAAATGAACGGTCGTCGCGTAAACGGCATTGTCGCGCTGGTCACCATTGTCGTCAGCAATCTTTCGGCGTGGATTCTCGGCTTGCGAATGCGTGGGCGCATTGGACGAGCACTTGGAAAAGACGTGAAAAGCGAAATGGAACTCACGTCGCTGAACACATGGATGAAGGTTGAAGACGAGGAAGAACGACAGTTGGGTGGCAAGGTGAGCTAGCGTTGTTGGCGTAACATCGCCTTATCACAAGTGAACAACGATGGAATTTGTGACCTGTCCAGTGTGGCCTGAGGGTGAACGCCAAGGCCACCGATATAGGCCGTATTTCGGCAAGTGCAGCAGGTGCGGAATCAAGATTGCGCTCGACGACGAAACGAAGCGCATGACGGACGAAACCCCGGCGCTTCGGACGCTGTGTCCACCCTGCTCGGATTCCGAAGATGTCGAGTCAGAACAGTATCGCGGTCGATCACTGGCGTAACATCGCCATTGCACAACTGACCGTGACGGGGCAGGATGATGAGTGTAATGGCCTGTTCTCGCCAACTATGGGCCATGAGTATCGTAGGAGTTATGAAACGTTCGCTGCTGGCTCCCGCGTGCGTCGCTCTTTTAGCAATCGCCTCCAGCGTACTGCACGCGCAACAAAGTGCGACACAGTTAATAGGTAGGGTGATGGACCCTGCGGGAGCCTCGATAAAAGACGCCACGGTAATTCTTTACGAAACTCGCCCTGCTGTCGTGCGGGAGATTGTGAGGTTCAATACAGATTCGTTCGGCGAGTTCCATGCGCACGTACCTCCCGGCAAATACGATTTGGTCGTCCTGTCGAGTTTTTACCTTCCATCGGCGCAGCGGATAACCGTCACCTCGCAGCCGCATAGAATCTCCGTCCAATTGAGCGACGACCCGGACCTGCCAAGGGAAGAGTGTTGTGGCGCAAGTGTCCCGACAATTGAGGTTAAGCCGCAACACTAGGTGTCTGACGATCAGTAGCGGAGCACAGTTGACGTAATATCCCCTTATCACAACTGAAACGCAATGGACGAGTCACCAGAAAAAACGATCACACTCGGCAAGGCGCTCTTGAGCAACCTCGTGATACCGTTCGCGGCAGCGTATCTGTATTACACCGGGACTTCCTTAAGGATCGTGCTGACATCGTGTGCGGTTACGGTTGTCGTGCTCAACTCCTACTTTCTTATCGCTTTCAAGATTTGGGGACAGAAGTCGAGCTGACTGGGAACAGAGGATAGCTGGCGTAACATCCCCGTATCACTCATGCACCCCACCCCCGTCCGCATACGGCTAATTTCCGTTCTTGCCCGTGCAAACCCCTACTTACCCTCAGGCTCTATAATCAATAGACGCCCATGGTTCGTGACGGCATCTATTACGGTTTGGCATGATTCTGGTTGCGGCGCTGGTGGCTTGGCTGACGCTGCCCGCCCTGGCCATCGTTCCTTTGTTGCTGGCCGCGTTTTTCCTGTGGTTCTTTCGCGATCCCGAGCGGCGGATTCCCGCCATCCAGGGCGCCATCGTTTCGCCCGCCGACGGCAAGGTCACCGACATCTCCGTCGTCCAAGTCAATGGTGAGCCGCAGCACCCGCATCAGCATCTTTCTCAACGTCTTCAACGTGCACGTGAACCGCTCGCCGGTCAGCGGCGTTATTGAAGAGGTGCGCTACCAGAAGGGCAAGTTCGGCAACGCCATGGGCGCGATTTCGGCCGACGAGAACGAGCAGAACATCGTCACCGTGCGCAGCGATGCCGGAGTCTGTTGTCTTCAAGCAGATTGCCGGTTTGCTGGCGCGGCGCATCGTATTCAACAAGAAAGTCGGCGACCGGCTGGAGCGCGGCGAGCGCGTGGGATTGATCAAGTTCGGCTCGCGCACCGATGTGATCTTTCCCGCCAACGCCGAGATGAAGGTGCGCGTGGGTGAAAACGTGAAGGGCGGCTCGACGGTGCTGGCGATTGCTCAGCCGGTGCGTCAGTCAAGCCCCCGGCTGCGTGATGTTGCGGAGGTGCGATGAGCGAGTACCCACGCAACGCGAGGGAGGTCCAATCCGGCGGCGTCCGCGCAAGGGCCTGTATCTGCTGCCCTCGATGTTCACTGCCGGCAACATGGCGGCGGGATACTTACGCCATCTCGCAGGCCATCCAGGGAACCGCGACCGACTACTGGCACTTCGATCTGGCGGCCAAGGCGATCGGTTCGCCATCGTTTTCGACTTCTTTGACGGCGGCATCGCGCGCCTGACCAATACCGCCAGCGATTTCGGACGCGAACTGGATTCGCTTGCCGACGTGATTACGTTCGGCGTGGCGCCGGCGGTGCTGGCCTGGATGTGGGGCTTCCGCATGCTGCCCGCCGAAGCCAGTCACGGAGTGGCGCACGCACGTCATTCAGATCGGCGCGGTGATGACCTTCGCCTTTCTGCTGGCGGGAGCGTCGCGGCTGGCGCGCTTCAATATCGCAGGTCAACCCGCAGCCGTCGAATCCGGGCCGCCCTGGTCGCAAGTATTTTGTCGGCATGCCGATTCCCGCAGGCGCCGGCGCCATTGCCGCGGTGGTTCACCTGGTGCAGGGGAACCCTTTGCAGGTGTGGTGGCTTTCGTCGGATGGGGCGTTTTTATCGGCGTTATTTCGTTTTTGATGGTCAGCACGTGGCGCTTCTTCAGCTTGAAGGGAATCAACTTCCGCCAGCCGCAGAATTTTCGCTGGCTGATCGTCATGGGCGATCGTCATCGCCCTGATCTGGTTTGCTTCGGAATACGTGCTGTTCGCGCTGGCGCTGATCTACATCCTTTCGGGTGTGATCGCGCGGCTTTCGTTTGTCTTTCGCCGGCCAACTGTGCCGCCTCCACCACCGCAGGATGAGGCCTCACACGCTTAATGAAAACTGAATCGAACAACCCTTCCACACCACGCACTGAGGGAGGACATTGGGGCGGCATGTTTCGCGTCGCCATTGTCGGCGCCGCCACGCTGAAGGGCCGCGAACTGAAAGAGGTCCTGAGCGACCGCAACTTCCCGGCGAACGACATTCGTCTGCTCGACGATGAAGAGTCGCTGGGACAACTGCAAGCCGTCGGCGAAGAGCCGACGTTCATTCAGAGCGTGCTGCCCGAGCACCTGGAGACGTCGACTTCACCTTCTTCGCCACCGACGAAGCCTTCACCCGCGATACCTGGAACATGGCTCGCAAGCGCGGGCAGCGACATCATCGACCTGTCGTATGCGCTGGAAGATCGGCCGGACGCGTTGTTGCGGGCGCCTTGGGTGGAGCGCGAACTGGGCGTCGCCGCGCAAGGTCGACTTCATCGAAGTCGCCGGTCGTCGTCGCGCATCCCGGCTGTCGATCGTGCTGGCGCTGTTGCTGCTGCGCGCGCAAAAGGTCGGCAACGATCGCGCGCGCCATTGCCACGCTGTTCGAGCCGGCCTCCGAGCATGGCCGCCGCGGCATGGACGAGCTGCACGAGCAGACGGTGAACCTGCTGTCGTTCCAGCAGCTGCCGAAGAGCGTCTTCGATACGCAGGTGGCGTTCAACCTGCTTGACCGTTACGGCGAGAAGGTCGTTGCCGACGCTGGCATCGGTGGAGCAGCGCATTGTGCGTCACTTCAAGGGCATTGTGCAGGACAAGCTGAGCGTGCCTTCGCTGATGCTGCTGCAAGCTCCCATCTTCCACGGACACGCGTTTTCGCTTTACATTGAGTTGGAGAACCCGGCGCAGATCGAGGAGATGGTGGCGGCGATTTCGGGCGAGCACGTCGACGTGCTGCAGGGTGGGGAAGAGTCGCCCAGCAACGTGAACGCGGCGGGGCAGGAGCAGATCCAGGTATTTGCCCGGCAGCGATCCGCAGCGGCCGAACTGCGTTCTGGCTGTGGGCCGCGTCCGACAATCTGCGCATTGCCGCGCATCACCGCCGTGGAGTGCGCCGAGAGCATGATCGCATCGCGTCCGCGAGGAAAGGTACAGTGAATGATTCCCGCGCTGGCTCACTGCCCAGCGGCAGTGGGATTGATCGGCGTTGCTGCTTGCCCTGGCGACGGCCTGCGGCTATCACACCACGGGCAACAACGCACCTCGGCTGCCCAGCGATCTGCACACAATCTATGTGCCGGGCATTCAGAACGGTTCGCAGAGCTATCGCATCGGGCAGACATTCACCGAGGCGCTGGTGCGCGAGCTTCGCGAGCGGACGCAATTACCGCATCCTCACGACCAATGACGGGACCGCCGACGCGGTGATCTCGGGAACGATTACCAGCGTGTACATCGCGCCGCTGACCTACGATTCGGCAACGGGCCGCGTCTCGACGTCGCTGGTGGCGGTGACCATGAACGCCAAGCTAGCAGCGATCAGCGGCAAGGTGCTGTGGAGCAATCCCAGCTTCCTGTATCGCGAGCAGTACCAGGAGTCGACCGATCCTGCCAGCTTCTTCGAGGAAGAAGCGCCCGCCGTGCAGCGCATGGCCAAGAAACTTTTCCAAGGAAATGGTGGCCACGATGCTGGAGGCGTTCTAGATGCGGAGCTTCGCCGCGTCCGACCGCTTTGTCGCCGATGTGAAGGCGCGCAAGATCGCGGCCGGGTACGTTTTTGTCGGCGATGAGGCGTTCTTCCGCAAGCGCTGCCGCGATGCCATTCTTCAGCACCTTGTTCCGGCGGACGTCCGCGAACTCAGCCTCTACGACATGGATCTGGCTGACGTCGAGTTGCAGCAGGTGCTCGACCAGGCGCGCACGCCGTCGCTTGATGTCGCCGTTCCAGGTTTTCTTCGTGCGCGGATTGAAGAACCTTTACGGACGCGGCAAGCACGACGATGAATTCGCCGCCATCAAGGATTATTTCAAGAACCCGAATCCGGATGCGCTGCTGGTTTTTGTCGCCGACCACATCAGCATTCCGGCAGACGCGCGCCGCATGGAGTTGACCGACAAGGACCGCTACGAACGCATTCGCGAGACGCTGGGGGAGTATTGCTCCATCCTCGAATTCGCGCGCGTGGAAGACAGCGATGCGGTGAAGTGGGCCGTCGAAACCGCCGGTGCCGAAGACGTGAAGCTGGACAGCGACGCCGCGCGCGAACTGGTGGACTCGCTGGGCGGCGACATGATGATGGTCGCGAATGAGCTGGAGAAGCTGGTGCTGTTCGTCGGCGAGAAGAAGCGCATCACGCTGGGCGATGTGGAAACGCTGGTGCTGGCGGCCAAGCAGCGATCGTTCTACGAATTGACCGACGCGATCTCTGCGCGCGATCGCGCCCGTGCGCTGAGCGTGCTGGACGCGATCCTCAATACCGGCGATGGCGAGGAAGCGGCCATCGGGCATCTCTACATGCTGTCGCGCACCTTCCGGCAGATGCTGGTGATCCTCGAGCGCAATGTGCGCGACTCGCGAGCGTTGTGGCAGGCGCTTTGGCAAGGGTTCCGGATCCCGCCGTTTGCGGCCGAAGACATCATCAAGCCAGGCGCGGCGCTATAAATCGCAAGCGCGAGCTGACCAGCGCGATTCGGCGCGTGGCGCGTGCCGACCTTGCGTTGCGTTCCAATCCTCCCAGCAAGCGGCTGATTCTGGAGAATCTCATGCTAGATCTGACCGCCGAGCCCAAGCTGCAGGAAGTGGGCTGGCTGCAGGACGAATTGCCGGTGTAGTTGTTATGGATGTTGAGAAGTATCTGCGGCGCATCGAGTACGACGGATCGCGCCAGCCCTCGCCGGAAACCCTCCGCAGTTTGCATCGGCAGCATCTCTTCACCGTTCCCTTCGAAAACCTCGATATCCCGCTGGGCACGCCAATCGAGCTCGACGTCGAGCGAATCTTCGACAAGATCGTGGGTCGCCATCGCGGCGGGTTCTGCTACGAACTGAACGGCCTGTTTGGGGCGCTTCTGGATGCCTTGGGATTTCGCGTACAGATGCTGTCGGCGCGCGTGCGTCGCGAGGATGGCGGCTTCGGTCCGGAGTTCGATCACATGCTGCTGAAGGTGGAACTCGACGAGCCGTGGCTGGTGGATGTCGGATTCGGCGACTCCTTCGTCGATCCCATCGTGTTTCATTCGGGCGGCGCGGACCAGGTGAACGGCCATCGCTATGTGGTGCAGGCGATGGGCGACGAATGGGAACTGCTGCGCGAAGACGACCTGGGCACTGTGCCGCTGTACGCGTTCCGGGACGTGGCCCATGAACTCAGCGACTACCGTGAGATGTGCCGCCATCACCAGACATCACCGGAGTCGCATTTCACCAGGAGCTGGATTTGCAGCCGGGCGACGGCGGATGGGCGGATCACGCTGGCGAATATGCGCCTGATTGTGACGCGCGGGGAGAAGCGAGACGAGATTCAGTTGAGCACGGAAGGCGATGTGCGGCGGTGTCTGCGGGATTTCTTCGGCGTGGAGATTGAGGATTCAGTTTCGCTGGCGAAGTTGACGGGGCAGTGACGCCGCTGACCCGGCTCGGAGCTTTTTTCGTGCATACCCGGGGCTTACGCCCCGGGCTTCAGAAGCATCGCCGCCGCTTCACGGCTGGGGTTCGCGGGAGGACGGCGACAGATGCGAGGCACACGTGTGTCGTCCCTGCGTCCTACTTCGCTTCCTTGATGTCGACGCTGGCGATGGTGTTCTCCCACTCCAGCTTCATCACGCCGGCGTTGCCGCTCGTCTTGTCTAACGAAATCGTGAACAGCTCCAGGCCCGAGGGACGCTGTGTGACTTTCATGGGAATGCGCGCCAGGTCCTGCTTCTGGTCGTACTCGGTGCCCCACTGGCCGGTCTGCTTGTTGATGATGAGCTGCCAGCCGTTCGCGCTGGGCAAGGTGTAAATCGTATAGCTGCCCTTGGGAACGTTAGTCCCGCCGATGTTCAGGTCGGCCGTGGTCTTCAGGCTGGTGGCGGCGTTCGCGCCGGTGCGCCACACCTGATCGAAGGGAACCAGTCCGCCGAAGATCTTACGGTTGCGCATCGACGGACGGCTGTAGTCGATGGTGACGGTGCCGCCGTCGGCGAAGGTTAGCGTGGCCTGTCCCGGGGGGCTGAGCGGCGGCTTCTTGCTGTTGGCCTGCATACCGTCGCTCTGCGCGATGGCCATGGTTGTAAGACTGATGAGGACTGCGAGGATCCACAAACGGCTCTTCAACATTGCATTCTCCTGGGCGATTTTGCGTTGCCACAACATTCTATTTCTTCTGCTCGGGGGCGAGGTAAATCTGGGGCATCGGCGGCCAGCCTATCGACTTGCCCTGGAACAGGGCGACGGCGGTTTCATAGCGCTTGGTCCCATCGTTTACGGCGAAGCGGCGAACATGGTTCGGCGGCCCGCTCCACATGCACACGCCGGCGTATTCTCCGTCTTTGCGGAGGATGTAATAGCTCATGTCGACGTACTGCATCTTGTGCATGTCGCCGTTAAAGTTGCGCACGATACGTTTCAAGGCGTCCATGCCCGCTTCCTGCGGAGACATGCCGCGCCGCATGTTCTCGACGATGGTGTGCGCGCCGCAGATCTTGATGTTCTCTTCGCCGTTACCGGTGGCGCCTGCCGCACCTACGTCCTGGTCGACGTAGCAGCCTGCGCCGATGATCGGCGAGTCGCCCGCGCGTCCCGCCAGTTTCCATGCCAGGCCGCTGGTGGTGGTCGCGCCTGAAATTTCTCCGTTCGTGTTCAGCGCGGAGCAGTTGATGGTGCCGGTCGGCGGATGCAGCACGCGCTCGACGGCCGCAGGACAAAATGCTGGATCGATGCCCAGCTGCGCTGCCAGCTTCTCCATTTTTTGCTGGCGCTGGTCGTAAAGTTCGGACTGGCTGGTGTTCTCGTCGGGCAGTTTGTAGTTCGGACTCCCCAGGCCCGGGCCCCACCAGTCTTTGTTCGACATGGTTTCTTTCCACAGCAGCCAGATCTTGCGCGAGCGGTCGGTGAGCAGGTTCTCGCGCGGGAAGCCCATGTCAAAGCCGAAGCGCTGTGCGCCTTCGCCGACGAGCATCACGTGTCCGGTGTTCTCCATCACGGCTTTGGAGAGCAGCGAGACGTTCTTGATGTCGCGCACCGCGGCGACCGAGCCGGCCATGCGCGTGGGACCATGCATGCAGCAGGCATCGAGCTCGACGACGCAATCTTCGTTGGGAAGACCGCCCAGGCCGACGCTGTCATCATTGGGATCGTCTTCGGGGCCGGTGATCACCTGCATCACCGCGTCGAGGGTGTCGCCTCCGCCGGTGAGGACAGCGTATCCGCGGTCGAGGTAGTTGTAGCCGTTGGCAGCGGAGATGATGATCGCCTTTTTCGGCTTGGTAGCGGGTACGTTGTTTGTATCGGGCTTGGTCTGTCCGTGCAGATCGAGCGCTAGCGACGCCGAACCAACTGCAGTGGTGGCGATGAAATCGCGGCGCGAAAACTTCATGAGCGATCCTCGGTAATTTTGACTACGGCCAAGCAGGATAGCACGTTGCGGGAGGACCCGAAAAAACGGATTCACCACAGAGGCACGGAGAACACGGAGAGAATGCTGTGGACTTGTCAGCTCGGGTTCTGCGGTTTGTGGGAAGTGGAAGGATTCTGCCAGCGCCGGCGAACCGCAGATCCTTCGGCTACGTTCGTCGGCTGCGACTCATCACTTCGCTCAGCATGACAACTCAGGGAAGCGGCGCGTCTCACGACTTGCCTGCACTGCTCCCATCCAGCGAAAAAGGCACAGCGCGGGCTGTGCCTGAGGTCTCATTCCAGCGTTGTCAGCTGGCGACTTTTTCCGCTGTGTTCTGGTCGGCGCGGAAGCGCAACAGCGCGGCAATCCGGCCGATGCGGTCGAACTCCTCATCGTCGGCGATGTAGACGATCTCCACGCCGGTGCGGATTGCGTGCCCGACAATTGCGTCGCCGATGTCCTCGAGCTCGGTGTTCTCCTTGCCGCAGATCGCACAGTTCGGTGTGGCGTGCATCTCCATGTGGCCGCAGTTGTAGCACTTCACCCCTGGCGCATGGAAATTGGAGCCAAGCATCAGCGTCTGCACCTCGCCCTGCTCCAGCGAGCGGAGAACGCGCCTCAAGCCGACCGCGCCGCGCCCATTGCGATGCGCCTCGCCGACGACCTCGCGGATCATCTCCTGCTTGCGATGGTTCTCATATTCGGCGAGATGCTCGCCTGCCATCTGCTTCACCTGTTCCGGCGTTGCGAGTTTCGGATCGATGCGGAAGTGTCCCACCAGGTGCTGGCGTGACTTCGACTGCAGCTGCGGTTCAATCTCAGACCACACGTCGTCGCGACAGCCGATGAGCAGGCGGTCGCATTCACCCCGTTCGAAGAACTGTTCGATGTAGTCAGCCACCGTCTTGAAGTGCTGCATGGCTTCGTTCATCTGCTTGCGCTCGGCGTGTCCGGCATCGTAGCCGCCGTAGCCGTCACTCTTGCCGCGGCGTGTGAGCTCGTTGACGAAGTCCTGCTTCTCGGCAATGTCCTGGTTGGTCAAGTCGAAGATGCGCGCCTTGGTGCGATCTGCCAGCAGCACGCAAACGCGTTTTTCGGCGTCAAGCACGGCCGCCAGCGGCTTCAGATGGAAGCGATGGCTGATGGCGATCTTCGGCTTCAGTGCCTCCGCCGGAACATCAAACTCGCGCCAGAAGCCGGTCTGGCCGCAGGCGAAGATGGCCTTGGCTTTGCCGCCGCTGCCGTGCAGCGGATCAATCATGCTGCCGATTCGCTCCAGGTCGGAGCGGGTCGAGCCGTTCTTGCCGCGCTTCTCGGCATCGCGCAGCGCGGTCCGAATCATGTCCTTAACAAGTATCGCTTCCTCCTTGTGCGACTTGTTCGGTGGCGTCGAGGGCTGATAGTAAAACGTGATGGCGCAACCCTCCGGCGATTGGAAATTGGCTAGTTCACGGATGTCATCGCGCGTAATCATTCGATTCTCCTGTTCGTGTCTATTGTGCTTCGATGACTAAAACTAGGCGCTCCTGGAATATTCCACGAGCCGATCCTTGAGTGGATCCTTAACGGGTAAGGCGCGTTGCAGATGCTCGCGCGCCCTGGTGATAGCTGCTCGCACCTCCTCCACGGTGTGGTTGGTGATGTCGGCAATCTCGTCGAGTGTGAAGCCCTCGATGGTGTAGAAGATGAAAGCTTCGCGCTCATTACGCCCGGCGTCGCGGAGAGCTGTCTCGATCTGGTCGATCAGCTCGCGGCGCGCGGCTAGCTCTTCCGGATTGTTGGCTGCCGTATCCGCGATTACATTTTCCTCGAACAGCTTCTCATCAGGCTGATGGAACTGGAGGATAGCTTCGTCGGTGCCGCGAACGTTCTGCTCGCCGCGGGAGCGCTCCAGCGGGATCCGGCCTTCGTCGTGTCCGTCGGTCGACAGGTGGTTGATGGCCTCAACTGCAAGCCGATGGATCCATGGCTCCAGCTTCATCCGCTCCGGCTTCTCCTGCTGATCGCTTAGGGCGTTGGCGATAGCTTCGTTCACGACGTCTTCGACGGTGATACTGCCGGCCAGCAGTTGATCCTGATCTTCGCGATAGCGCAGCTCCCGTTCAATGTAGCGGCGCAGGCGAGGGAAATTGACGTTGATGTATTCCGAGATATCGCTGGCGGAAACCTGCTCCGGCTTTACAGCTGCCAGCGTGTCTTCAAAGGGAACGGTCGATATTTCGGCGCGCTGCGGTCCTCGCCTGCGAGGCCAGCTGTGCTGATTGCGCAGCAGCTGCTTGTGCTTCTTCAGCTGCTCGATGATGTCATCAAACGCAACCTTTACTGCGGTGACAGCGTTCGGACTGGTCTCATGGGACGCCATTTGTCCGGAAGGCAATCGCAGATTCAGCGCGACGATGATGCCCTCGCGGACGGAGTTCTCCTCGATGCTGCCTTTGAGGTGCACCAGCTCCGGGCGAAACACGTGAAGATATCGCTCGAGCTTTTCTGTCTGATGATTGATTAGTTTTTCAAGGTCGGAAGTTTTGGAAATCTTGTAGCTGATATGGACGTTCATGAAAAAGCCTCTCCGGATGGACCAATTTCCACCCGCAGCTACCGTCCTCGTCTAGCTGAATTTTACTCCTCCTATTACAGAAGCAAGTAGAAAATGACGAGTTGCTTATAGCCAGAAACACGCACCGCTCCAAGGCCAAAATGAAGTGAGCACGTGAGATGCCAGTCCTTGAAGATTGAGCCAGTTGGCCCACGAAAAAAGGCCCTCGCGAGGAGGGCCTTGCAGAAAATAGTCTGGCCGGAAGTTTAGCGTTCCGGAATCCTGACCTTGGCATCGGGACGCTTATCGAGGTGAATGCTCTCGATGAAGCGAACTTTCCCCTTGCTCAGCTTCATGACCAGGGACGTGGTCCGTGACGCCGTCTCCGAAGAAGCGCACACCTTTGAGCAGCATGCCGTCGGTAACACCGGTGGCGGCGAAGATGATGTTCTTGCCGGGCGCGAGTTCGTCGGCGGTGTAGATGCGCTTGGGATCGGTGATGCCCATGTCCTTCATGCGCTCACCCTGCTCAGGGGTGTAGCCAACCAGCCTGCCGACCATGTAGCCATTCAGGCAACGTATGGCCGCAGCCGTGATGACACCTTCGGGAGCTCCGCCGGTACCCATGACGGCGTGGACGCCGGAACCCAGCATGGAAGCCGCAACGCCCGGCGAAAGATCGCCGTCAGAGATGAGGCGAATGCGGGCGCCGGCTTTGCGGATTTCGCCGATCAGGTGCTCGTGGCGAGGACGGTCGAGAATGATGATGACCAGGTCTTCCACTCGCCGACCCAGCACCTTGGCGATGACGTTGAGGTTGTGCGAGACCGGCGCTTCGAGATCAACTACGCCGCGGCACGACGGGCCGACGACGATCTTCTCCATGTAGCAGTCGGGAGCGTGCAGCAGGCCGCCGCCCTCCGAAGCTGCCAGAACGGTGATCGCGCCCGGCGATCCGGTGGCGCAGAGGTTGGTGCCTTCCAGCGGATCGACGGCGATGTCTACAGAGGGATAAGTGCCGCCGTCGCGTTTGCCGACCTTCTCGCCGATGTACAGCATAGGCGCTTCGTCGCGCTCGCCTTCGCCGATGACGATGGTGCCGTCCATGGGGACCGAGTCCATAACGCCGCGCATGGATTCGGTGGCCACCTGGTCGGCATGTTTGCGGTCGCCCTGGCCCATGGTTTTGGCAGAGGCGATCGCCGCTTCTTCGACCACCCGCAGGAACTCCATGGCGAGATCGGTTTCGAAGTTGGCGGTCGGGCTGTGCTTGATTTTTGGTGCTTCGGTTTGAACCTCGCTTGCCATGAAGGCCTCCGTGGTTGATTGCGGCTTGCTGTGCCGGAGGGTGAGATGCAGAGTACGCAAGCCGCCGTGAAGCGGTATATGGAAAAAGACAAAACGGGGTAAGCTGCCGCTCCCCTGTAATCCGGCACAATTGCTAAGGATACACGCAGGCAGAGGATAATCGAACAGGGAAGTGCAGCCGGTTTTCTAAGTACGTCCTCGCAGCATAGCGGCGATTACACGCGGGTTTCGACGGCCGTCGATTATCGCCAGGACCAGTAGCGGCTTTTCATCAGGAGCATAGGCGATCAAAAGGCTACGCACGACGTAAACGCAGCGCAGCAAACGATTCTTCAACGTCCACCGGTTTGACACGACCGCTGCGAATGTCGTCATAGCGACTGTCCAGAAGCTGCCGAAGAGCGTTCAGCTCGGTAAGATAGCCAGCCATCGCATCCTCGACGAGATCGTCTTTGGCGCGTCCGCTTTGGGTGGCCAGGTCTCGCAGCCGAGCTTCTGTTTCGGGCGTGAGGTTTACTTCCATGTTCCGAGTGTAGAAACCCTCTAATCTGAAGTCAAAACGTATTTACTTTCCATCACTCGCTAAGGATCAGGTTAAAACGCCGCAATCCCGGTGATGTGCTCTCCGATGATCAGGGTGTGGATGTCGTGCGTTCCCTCGTAGGTCTTCACCGACTCCAGGTTCGCCATGTGGCGGAAGATCGGGTACTCGTCGGCGATGCCGTTGCCGCCGAGGATGTCGCGGCCCATGCGCGCGCACTCCAGGGCCATCCACACGTTGTTACGCTTGATCATGGAGATGTGGTATGGCTTGGCCTTGCCTTCATCTTTCAGGCGACCGACCTGCAACGCCAGCAGCTGCGCCTTGGTGATCTCCGTAATCATCCACACCAGCTTCTCCTGCACCAGTTGATGCCCGGCGATCGGCATATCGTGGAACTGCTTCCGGAACTGCGCGTATTGCAGGGCGCAGTCGTAGCAGGCCATGGCCGCTCCGAGCGCTCCCCAGCCGATGCCGTAGCGCGCCTGGTTCAGGCAGCTCAACGGCGACCTTAGTCCGCCGGACTCGGGCAGCAGGTTCGTAGCCGGAATGCGCACGTCCTGCAGCGACAGGCTCGAGGTGACCGACGCGCGCAGCGACCACTTGCCGTGAACATCGGCGGCCTTGAAGCCGGGGCGGTCGGTCTCGACGATGAAGCCGCGGATGCGCTCGTCCTCGTCCTCGACTTTCGCCCAGATGATGGCGATGTTGGCGATCGAGCCGGAGGTGATCCACATCTTCTCGCCATTGAGGATGTACTCGTTGCCATCTTTCTTGGCGCGCGTGCGCATCGAGCCGGGGTTCGAGCCGGAGTCAGGCTCGGTCAGGCCGAAGCAGCCGATGATCTCGCCCAGCGCCATCTTGGGCAGATATTTCTGCTTCTGCTCTTCGCTGCCGAAGGCCCAGATGGGATACATGCACAAGCCCGACTGCACGCTGACGAACGAGCGCACGCCGCTGTCGCCGCGCTCCAGTTCCTGCGTCATCAGGCCGTATTCGACGTTCGACATGCCGGCGCAGCCGTAGCCGGTCAGGCTGGCGCCATAGAACCCGAGCTCGCCCATGGGCTTGATGAGCTCCTTGGGGAAGCGGCCGTCGCGGTTGCACTGCTCGATGATGGGGATGAGGTTCTCTTCGATGAACTTGCGCGTGTTGTCGCGCACGAGCCGCTCGTCATCGTTGAGCAGCGAATCGAACTCGATAAAATCGACGCCCTTAAACTTGAGTGCCATAGCCTCTCTCTAGCTGAAATTGCGGGTGGGGACGAACCTTCGAGGCTATCAGGCGGCGAAGAGCGGGGTCAAACGGGGAGAGGCAGCAATTAGCAATTAGCAGATGCTTCGGGTGCCCCGGGTCTGGCGGTGTTCCAGACTAAGAGGCCAGTACCGCGGCTAGGAGGTCTGGCTGCGCCAGCGTTCAACTAGATCGCACGCCGCGTTGGACCACTCGGGGAAGCGGAACTGGAAGCCTGCGTCGAGCAGGCGCTTGGGCACGACGCGGCGACTCTTCAGAACCAGTTCGGTTTCCGTGCGAAGAAAGATGGATCCGATTTCCAGCATCCAGGCTGAGGCGGGCAGTCCGATGGGAGCGCCCCATGCTCGTCGTAACGCCCGCATGAACTCGCCGTTGGGAAGCGGGCTTGGCGATGCAAGATTGACGACTCCCGAGAATTCTTCCTCCGCGATCAGGAACTCGATGCTGGCGAGGAAGTCGGCATCGTGAATCCACGAGACAAACTGTCTTCCACTGCCGGACGTACCTCCCAGCCCAAAGCGGACGAGCCGCAGTAACAGGTCGAAGACGCTGCCGCGATCGGGATTCATCATGATCGCGCTACGGAGCGCTACCTTGCGCGTCTTAGGCGTCGAAGCCTCGAAGAATGTTTTTTCCCACTCGGTGGCGACCTTAATACTGAACCGCCAACGCTCGGGCGCATCGGATTCGGAGCCGCCGATTTCGCCGCTCTCCTCGTCCATCGGCCGATCGTAGATGTGGCGGTAGATGGTCGCCGTGCTGGCGTTCATCCACAAACGCGGAGGACGCGATAGCTGGTTTATCACCCGTCCCAGCAACTCGGTCGTCTTGATACGAGAGTCGAGAATCGCACGGCGATTTTCCGGACTGTAACGGCAATTCACGCTTCGACCGGCGAGGTTGATAACGACGTCGGCGTCTTCCAATTCGGCAATCCAGACACCCGGATTGCTGCCATCCCACGGGACCACCCGCCATGGCGCCGACTGCGCGCCGCGCGCCAGAACGACCACATCGTGTCCCATCCCGTGGAAATGCCGCGACAGCACGGTGCCGACCTGTCCACTGCCGCCGGGGATGACAATTCGGAGAGGGCCCTTCATCATGGCTACTCCGGCATCCTCGCCTTCAACGGTGCACTTGGATCGCTGTGCCAGGACTGTACGCGGCCACCCTGGAAGTAGACCTCCGACAGACCGTAGGTAAAAGTGTTGCCGGCGATCCTGGTTGGCGCGCCTTGCACCTTCACGACGTCGCTCTTGGCGGAGCCGATGGTGAAGTAGGCTACGCGCGGATCGTCGGCGGGATAAACCAGAAGCGAAGGTCCTTGCGACGCGGCTGCTGTGGTTCGCGGGTGTGCAGCTTTGGAGTTGTTTGTGGCGGAAGACCCGCCGGAGGCAGGTGTACTGGCAACGGCTCGTTTAGAGCTGTCGGAGGCGGTATCATTTTTTCGGACCGCGGTTGAGGTATCCCCAGGATAGGGAACGTCTAACTCATAAGCGATGGTGCGGCCATACCGTTGAACGATCCACGCTGCACCGGCCACCAGAACCAAAACGATAAGGGCAATCCGTAGCCTGGCGGCGCGTTGCTTCAACCGGAATGCATAGTAGAAATTGTTCGTAATCGGGCGGGCATGCGGTATTTGCGTCGTATCTGCGGTTGCGGTTTGCCGAGGCTCTTGCGGTGGCGGAGGAGGCGGTCCGGACGGCGGACGATGCGGCTCTTCCGCCGGCGTTGTGGTAAGGAGTTGGTAAGCCGAATTGATTTCTTTCAGTTTCTCTTCTGCCTTCAGGCGGAGACGTTCATCGCCCTGAAAGCGGTCTGGATGCCATACCTTGGCCATCACCCGATACGCATCTTTGATTTCGCTTGGCGTCGCGTCGCGGGTCAATCCGAAAGTGACGAGGGCAGTACACCGATCGCACAGGGATCGTCCGTCATTCGTGCTGCGGCCACAGTCACAAACGCTCATAAGCCCGTCAGGTTCTCCTGAAAATACTTAATTGTTTCACGGCTGACCCGTAGCGAAAAGTTACTTGTCGAGATAAGTGTTGTCGCGCGCTCAACGCGAGGCTTCGCCGCATGGAGCGGTCCAGCCCGGGGAGGCATCATTCTCAGACTATTCCTCTTGTGGATCAACCCGTCGGAATTAACTTTCCAACGTATCCAGGATCACAGCCAATTACCGGCGCTTACGATGGAATGGCCATGAGAAACACTTATGGCCTCTTCGCCGAGCACGATTGCTCTACGTCTGATACTCCCGCTGCTGGTCGTGTTGACGCTCGCCGGATGCGGCTCGTCGAACCCAACGCCACTCACTCCGGGGCCGCTCGACGCCAGTAAAATCAATCTGATCTTTGTAGTCAGCGACGATCTCCAGTACCAGGCTGCCGGAGACATCAATCCTTACAGTACGAATTTCACCAATCAGGGTCTGCAGCGCTCGCTCCAGATGGGGACGTACCTGAAACAACAGGTGCTGGGTTCGCAGAATGTCAGCGCCATCTACGCGCTGGCGCCGATGACCCACCTGCAAACCGCGAATCAGTATCCCGACATGGTGGGGATTGAGACGGTGCAGCAGTTCGCACTCCTCAACCAGATCACGCTGTCCAGCGGCGTGACGGACTGGTTGCCGTATGCGGGCAACAACTATCCCATCAACGCGTCGTACTCGCCCGGAAGCGTGCCTGCGGATTTGCCGGTGCCGTCGCCCTTCTGTGCAACTTGCCAAGGGCTCGATTTCAGCGACCGGGACGGCAACAATGAAAAGGTAGTGAATCGAATCCTGCAAGCGGGAGTTCCCGGCTTCTATGTCTTCTCCGCGCCCTGGGAGACGACCCAGGCTCTGCTGGCGAATATCAATAAGTCGCAAACCGGCAACCTGATGCTTCCATCAAGCTACACGGGCCCAAACTACATTTATGCGATTTCGATTGGCGCGGGAGGCGCCGCGCTGGTCACCTACAACAGTCATCTGCAGCCGACCTCCAGTTACCCGGTTCTGCCGCAGAAACTGGTTGCCACGGGATGTACCGCGCAAACGCCCTTCAGCATCACCGTGACCGGCGGCAGCGGCGGTGCTGTGGTTCCGGCCGGGACGAACACCAACGAAACCGTCTACATCGTCCGGCATGCCGAGGCGCATCCGCAGGGTTACTGGTCCGACAACAATTATGTGGCCGCGGGACAATGGCGCGCGCTGGACCTTCCTAATGCACTGGCGGGAAAGATCAGCCCTCAAGCTGTCTACTCGATGGACCCTTCTCAATTTGGTCAGGGCACCAACAGCAGTTCGGGAGAGGCTTACTTCTCGACGCTGGCGCCTGCACTGACGGCCGAGCCGTATGCTATCGCCAACAATCTGCCCTACAACCTGGTCTCAGGTTTTCTGATGACCGATACAAATGCTGCCGCGGAAACCAGTCAGTTTCTCTTTACCGGTGAGACCCTGTCGAACCGGAAGGTGCTGCTGGCTTGGGCTTATCAGTTCACACAACCGACGATCAATGCACTGCTTAGTACGTATCATGGGGACAGCCCATCAGCGCCCGCGTGGCCGGACACGGACTACGACACCATCTGGACGGTGACGCTGGATGCCCACGGGAATGTCACCATCGATAACCACCTGTGCGAAGGGATTGACTCGGCAGCCTTGCCGGCCACGGCGCCGCAATTCTGATTGTTCGGGGACGACATTCGACGAACAGACATATCCTAAAATTGCTTTGAAATTGCAATTTCGTGTGACATAATCCCTCAACCCAATACCCTCAAACGTCGCCGTCTGGCCGACCTTTCGCGACGTGCATTTCAGCAAAACCTGCGGTTAGGACACTCGTTCGAGCAAATTTATTTGCTACGGAGAGCTCTGTCCCTAGGAGCGTATTGCATGAACCACCTTTTGCCTTCTGCTTGCGTCAAGCAGAAGGGCGCCACTTCCGTCCAGCGATCGCGGCGAGTTTGGATCTCAGTTTGCCTGAGCTCATTGCTAGCGATCGTAAGCGTCACTTCATTCGCCGCTGACAAGCCAAGGTCGCACGCGGACCCCGGCTTATCGGGGGACAACCCGGGCTCCAACCCAAATGCCAGTCAAATCGTCTTCTCGCCTGCCGTGATTACGTTGAACAATGCGCCTAACGATCATCGCGTAGTGGCGGCTTCCAACTCCACCCCGGTGACCGTCAACATGACCGTCTACAACTCCGATGGCGACGTTGTGCAGCCCTCGGAAACCAACCCGCTGCATATCAATGTTTATGGCGCTCCGAGCGGAGTGCTTACCCCCACGCAGGTTGTGCTCACCTCGGGAACCAGCGTCACATTCACCTATAATGGCGCACCCTTTCCCAACAACATCGAGCTGGCAGCATGGATGAACGATTCCGGATCCGGCGGCGCGTCGTTGGGAACAACTTTGTTTATTCACGCGACCCGGCCGGCGTGTAACTACGGAAGCGCCAGCTTCAACGTCAAAGTGACCTCGACCGTTCCGCACGCGCTCAAGATGCCGGCGGTGGTCGGTTCCGACAACCCACAGGTGTCGCAAGCGAAGAGCTTCACCATGGATACCGGTTCGCTGGGAGTCGTGGTGACCAAGTCCGCCATGATCATGGGCAGCAACGTCCATGGTCCGGGCGCGCCGGGACAGAAATTCTATGACAGCAGCGGTTTCGTTTTCACCGGCAACTATTACCTGGCGCCGGTGGCCGTCGAACTGGAGGACGGGACCTTCGTACAAAGCAATCCCGTTCTGGTGCTGGCGATTGATGCGGTACATTGTCACTCCGGCTATAGCAAGTGCAAGCAGCCCGGACCGCCGGACCTGCACTACCTCGGCGTGGGCTTCGATCGCAATAGCACCGGGACGGGCGATCTGTTCGATTCGCCCTCGGAGAATGCGTTTCTGGAACTCACCGACGCGCAGAATGGGACTGACATCAATGGCGGCTACATTCTGTCGTCGGATAGTGTGACCCTGGGCATCACGTCGACGAATACCAGCGGGTTCAATACGGTGACCCTGGACCCGAATACTTCCGTTCCCGGAGATTGGAATCCGGTGCCGGGCTGTTATCAGTTCACCTCGCTGCCGGACAGTCCGCAGTTCTGCGGCAACCTGCTGCTGGATGTGGGAATTGGTGAGATGTTTATCGACTTGCCGTCGGACCAGTGGCCGTCGGGCTCGTACGATACGAACGATAAAGTACCTGACGGAATGGGAATGAAGATCCAAGCAGGCCCGACGAATGCCCCGGCTATGAGCTATCCGTTCACGGCCGTGCAGCCGCCGGACCAGCCCACCGGGCCCGCTCCAACGTATGTGGAGTGGATCAACAGCAGCAACATCTTCGTGAATACCGGACGACGCCCGCTGCTCGCCTTCGACTATTACTATTCCGGGCAATGCGGCCAGGCCGGTTTCAAAGCTAAGTGAAAGAGAAAGCGAGCAGCGGGCCGAGTGCGGTCCAGCTCTTCAAAATGATGAGCGGATTGCCCCAGGTTTCCAACCCCTAGGGCAATCCGCGAAACTGCAAAGCCTAGCGCGCTGCGGCAGCCTGGGCCTTCGCCTCGCCAACTCCCTCCCATTCCATCAGAGACGACCCCAGCGGCTGCGGGCCGCGCACGAAGTGCGGCTTGATGTCGGGCATATCGATCAGGCTCGGCAGATAAGTAATCTCGCCGAACGGACTCGCGATCGTTTTGACCGGCAGATTGGTATCTTGCGCGAGATCGGCGAAGGCCCGTGCGCCGTTCAATGCGCTGCCATCCAGCAGCCCCAGTTCATGCGCCCACATGCACATTCTCGTGAGCGAGACCCGCACCTGGTAACTGCCGCCCTCGGTCGCGCGACGATGCAGTGCCGCCGCAACTCCCGCCGCTCCGGCGTAGGCCGCGAGATAGTCGGCGAAGATGACTTGCAGTGGCATGATGGGAGCATCGATGGCGCCTTCGGCATCCACGTAGCCTGAGACGGCGACGGCGATCATGTCGAAGCCGCGGAAGTTGGCCCACTCGCCTTCGAAGTCGAAGCAGCGCAGTTCGTGAGCGATAATGCCGGGCTTGCTGGTGGCAAGACGCTTGGGCGAAATGCCGCGCTGATCCAGGTTCAGGTACGAACAGGTGAAGACGTCGGCATCCTGAAGCAGCTTGAAAAACTGGCGCATGTCGGCTTCGTTGTCGAAGTCGCAATAGGCAGCGCGCTTTCCGTTGTCGGTTTCCAGACGCCAGTTGAGATGGTCGGGATAATTCGGCTTGGAGAGATGCAGGACGTCGGCGCCGAACTCCGCCAGGGTCCGGCCCGTGACTGGACCGCCGATGACGTGCGTGCAGTCGAGCACGCGCAAGCCGGAGAGTGGCATATCACCGCCCTCAGGCAGAGGGATCGGATCGCTCTCGCCGATCTTCTCGACCTCGACCACCGGCTTGTTGGCTAGCCGGTAGCCGACAGGATGCGCGAACCATTCTTCGGCGGTGCGCACCATGCCGATGGCGCCGCACTCTTCGCGGATTGCCAACTCCAGCGCCTCGCCATCCCATTGCATGATGGCGGCTTCCACGGCGCGCTGCGTCGGTGGGCACTTCAGCACTTTGAGCATGGCATCGCGCAGGCGCGGATAGAAGAGTTCGATCTTGACGAAACGGCCGTCGCGAGTGGGATAGAACTCGCCGCTCATTGGAGAGTCGACGCCCACGCCGGAGCCGTAATCGGTGAAGGGAAGCTGGCGCCCATTTTGACGCATGAAGGCGATACCGTGATGCTGGTGCACGGCGTTGGTGACATTCGTGGTGATGTCTTGCGGCTTGCCGCCCTTGAGCTGCCAGAGATTGCTGATTGCCATGCCGAAGGCGGCCTGGCTGGCGGCCATGAGCTCTCCGAAGCGGTGCCGGGAGGCCAGAACTGGATCTTTCCCTTGAATCGTTACTTTGCCCTTGTAGTCGGATTCGCGCTGGCCGGTGGCCGCGAGAATCATGTCCAAGGCTTTTTGAGCAGTTTTTGAGTCGACGGTGGCCATACGTTCCTTGTGGCTGGGGATTTTGGGCGCACCTGAGTATAGCTGTAGGCCCCCGGTTTAGGACATGCTTTCCTGCGCGAAAGTACCAGTCATCCGACGCCGCTAGTGGAAATGTGTGCCGCGCAGATGCAGCTTAAGTGCCGGATTGGAGGTTCCCGCGATTCTCTGCTTTTCGCGAGCCTGCTGGTATAGTGGCTTTTCTTTAGCTCGCAACAGGAAAGGTGCTCGCATGAGTGGACCTCCGCCCTCCGGTTCTCCGACATGGACGATTTACGGTGCGAATTGGGTCGACTACACGCCGAATCCGCGATTCGCGGTGTATTCTCCCAGCCCCTCTGCCGGTTCTGGAGATGTGGTGTGGGACAAAGAGACCGGGCTGGTCTGGGAGCGGTCGCCGTCGACCCAGAAGCAAGCCTGGGACCCGTCGATCGTGACGTCGTTCGCCAAGGTGGTTGCGGGACGAATGGGCTGGCGGCTGCCAGCCATGGAAGAACTGCTGAGCTTGAGTGATCCGAGCCAGTCGGGGCTCAGGCTGCCGCAGGGGAATCCGTTTCAAAACATACAGAGCGACTACTTCTACTGGTCGTCGACGTTAGGGATGAGCTCGCCACCGACCTTCGCGTGGGGTTACGACTTCGGCAACGGAAACTCGAGCAACGTGCTGAAGACGGCGTCCGCTTATGTTTGGCTGGTACGCGGCGGGTATGGACACGACTATCCGTATTAGAGTGCTCATCCTCATTAGCATATGGGCCTGAAACGCACAGTCATCGATGGCATCCGATCCATCGCTCCACCTTCCGCGTTTAATTACGCGAAGCGCGCATACCATCGCCTGGATGACTTAAGCGTCAGGTCGCGAATCGCGCAGCATGTCTACGGCGGTATTCCACTGTCCGTCCACATTGAAGGCCGAGGTGCCCAGGCATGGTATGACCATGACTGGCCGGAACTGCGCGAAATAGAGTTGCTGTCAAAAGGGAAGCTCCGCACCGGCGCGAGGGTCTTTGACATCGGCGCGCATCATGCCATCGTTGCCATGATGATGGCGAATATCGTGGGTCCGGCGGGGAAAGTTATCGCCGTCGAAGCCAGCGATGGCCATGCGGAGATGGCGCGGAGAAACATCGCCCTCAACCAAGTTCAGAATGTCACGTTGATCGAGGCCGCGGCAGCTTCGGAATCCGGACGTCTTGATTTCACTCCCGACTCCGACGCAGTCGATCGAGCCGAGCCGGGAATGGAGAAGACTACCGTAAAAGCTGTAACCGTCGATGAGCTTGCGGCGGAGTACGGCCTGCCGGACGTTTTGTTTATCGACGTTGAGGGCTACGAGTGCGAAGTGTTGCGCGGGGCGGCGAAGACCCTTCAGAACGGGCTGGATTTATTCGTCGAGGTACACGTGGGCGCCGGGTTGGAGGCGTTTGGGTACAGCGTCGCAGACGTTCTCAACTATGTCCCCTCAGGGTTCGAGATCTGTGTTGCTCCGCCCGACGGGGAGTTTCGTCCTCTCGCCGAGGCGGGCGACGTCATGAAGCAGCGGTTCTTTCTGGTTGCGCAATCAGAGTAGGCTATTGCAGAGATTCAGACTGGACGGCTCGTCGGACTGAAGTCCGCCTCGCCGCAACCAATAACCTAGGCCTTATCGGCACGGCTGAAGCCGTGCCCTGTTACAAAGCTCGCGCCTTCGGATTTTTTAGCTGCTCTGCTAGTCGATGGCACTACGGCGCGATCAGCAGCCCGCTACTCGATGGCAGCACGCCGCAAAATGATCGCTTGTTTAGCCTGCTAAATTCAGAAACCCGGCGGGCGCTGGCTTGCGACGTCGAATGCTTTCTCCAGCGTCATTCCTGCTTCGCACAACGTTCCTTCATCGAAGAGCCGGCCGATCAATGTCACCCCGTGCGGCACGCGGCGCGGTGGCGAGAACTTCGGCAGCGGATGCGCCGGATCTGGCGCCCAGTCGCTGCGCGCCTCGGAGATTTCGACGAAGCCCGCGCGCAGCGTCAGCGATGGATGTCCGGTGAAGTTCGTGATGGTCAGCATCTCGTCGCGCAACGACGGCACAAGCAGCAGATCGACCTGCGAGAAGAGGTAGCCCATCTGGTTGGCGACCATGCGGCGGAAGCGGTCGGCCTGGACGAAATCCACGGCGGACAGGAAGCGCGACTGGCGGAAGGTGTTCGGCCACGCGTCCGGAACCTGCATCTTCATTTCGGCGAGCTGGTCGTTGAGCGTGATCTCCTCGAACGACGCTGCGGCTTCGGCGAAGAGAATCAAGTCGAGCGAGTCGTAGGGCCAATCAGGCAGTGAGACTTCGACGGGCACCATGCCGACCTTGCTGACGGTCGCGAGTGCCATGCGATCGACGCCGGTCGCCGGGGCTTCCTTCATCCACTGCGGGAAGTAGCCGACGCGCAGTCCCTTCATGTTGGCGCCGGTATTGAAGTCGAGCTTGCTGGGCACGCTGTTCACGTCGCCGGGGTCGGGGCCGGAGATCGAATTTAGCACCAGGATCGTGTCTTCAACGCTGCGCGCCATGGGACCGAGTTTGTCGAGCGACCAGCAGAGGGTCATCGCGCCGGTGCGTGCGACTCGGCCGTAGGTGGGACGCAGTCCGGTAACGCCGCATCGCATCGAAGGACTGACAATGCTGCCGCCGGTTTCGCTGCCGATGGCAAACGCAACCAATCCGGCTGCCACTGAGGCACCAGGCCCCGCGCTTGAGCCAGACGAGCCTTCCTCGAGATTCCACGGGTTCATCGTCTGCCCGCCGAACCAGATATCGTTGAGGGCAAGTGCGCCGAGGCTGAGCTTGGCGACCAGTACTGCGCCTGCATCGTTCAGACGGTTCACGACCGCCGCGTTGTCCTTCGGCACGCGATTGCGGAAGGGCTCGGCACCGTAGGTGGTAGGAATGCCGGCGGTATCGAGCAGGTCCTTCGCACCCCAGGGAATGCCATGCAGTGGGCCGCGATATCTGCCCGCGGCGATTTCCTGGTCAGCCTGCTTGGCCTGCTGCACAGCATGATCTTTCGTGAGGGTGATCACGCAACGCAGCTTGGGATTGTATTTCTCCAGGCGCGCGAGATAGATGTTGGTCAGCCGCTCCGAGGTGAGCTTGCGGCCTTGGATCCAGCGCGACAATTGCGTGACATTGGCGAAGGCGATGTCTTCGTCGTTGGAGGGGAGCGGACCGGGATCGGCGTTACCGACAACGAATTCGCCACGGGGCGGCAACTGCTGCGTGCCCGGCAGAACCGGGTCCCAGCGCGACCACGGCGCGATGGGCTCGGGGATCTCGACTTTGTGCGGGCCGACGCGCCGCTCATAAACCGCTGCCATCGACACACGCCAGTTGCTCGCGCACTCGGCCAACTCGTCGGGCTTAAACTGCACTTGCACGAGTTTCTCGGCTTGGGCAAAGGTCTCGGCGTTTACCTCCGGCCCGACGGCGGGCGCAGTACCGAAGGCCGGTGGAGCGCCGGGCGTGGGCTCAGTCTGCTGGTTCTGCCCGAGTGCGTTAACGGCTGCTGTGCCCACCAATGCGAGCGAAGCCTGAGCGAGAAATTCTCTGCGCGATTTTTCCATCGTTCTCCTCGAAGCACAGCCGGCGATCGGACCGAGCTATGCTGTCTGGCAAGATACATCAAGACACGCAATCTCGGCAGCGGCATGGTTGTGAAAGGCCTGGCACCGACTTTTCACAGTCAGTTGACAGGAACAGCATTTACACTCGGCAGACATCATCTCAGGAGAGTCTCATGCCGTGTGATCCCGACGTGCTGAAGCAGGTTTCGCTGTTTGCCACCATGGACGACGATGAGCGCGCCATCCTAGCCGGGCAGGTCGAGCTCAGGAACTTTACCCCGCGGCAGCGGATCTACAAGATGGGTGCGCAGGCGGAGCGCGCCTATGTCATGGTATCGGGCGGCGTGCGCGTGACTACGGTGGATGACGACAATCAGGAGGTCGTAGTTGACCAGCCGGGGCCGGGCGAGTTCTTCGGATTTGCGTCGATGCTGGAACAGACCAAGCATCAGACGGAGGCAACGGCCACAGAACAGACGGTCTGCGTCGAGGTCGACCGCAACGACATCCTGGTGCTGATCCAGCGCAAGCCGCACGCCGCCATGGACATGCTGGCCGTGCTGGGGCGGCAGTTCCATGCCGCGCAGCAACTCATCCGCATCCGCGCGCTGCGCCACCCCAACGAGGTGATTGAAGAGCAAGAGACACTGGGCGAGCGAATTGCCGACTCCGTGGCCTCGTTCGGCGGCTCGTGGGTGTTCATCATCATCTTCGGGACGTTCATGGTCGTGTACACCATGATCAACATCTCGCTCAGGAGCAAGGCATGGGACCCGTATCCGTTTATCCTGCTCAACTTGTTTCTGTCCATGCTGGCGGCCATCCAGGCGCCGGTGATCATGATGAGTCAGAACCGGCAGGACAAGAAGGACCGGCTGCGCGGCGAACTGGATTTCGATGTGAATCGGCGGGCTCACGCTGAGATTCAGGGCTTGGCGCAGAAGCTGAACTTGCTAGGCGACAAGCTGGGAGACATTGAAGAGCATCTGCGGGACGAGAAATAATACGTATGCCACATTGTGGTATAGGAAGTCGTATCACACTGAGTTTAGCGGCTGGGGCGGTACGACAATGGGGGACTCTGTTCTGATCCCGAGCCGCACGCAGTTTTAACAACATATTCACTTCCTTTTGATGTTGAGCGAGGCAAGTTCCCGTAAGCTACGTTCAATTGCAAACCTGATCGGAGAGAGAGGGGAGATGGCCAAACAGCCGCTCCCCCGGTTTTTTGCAGTGGCCAGTGGCTAGCGACCAGTGGCCAGAATCACGCGGCCAGGGCAGCCGGTTCCCCCATGCATTTCCGTCTAAACTCCTCAAAATGCAGTTTCTGACAACTAGCCACTAGCCACTGACCACTGTTTTTCACTACCATCATCTGTTATGCCAGTCATCACAGATTCGCCTTCGTCTACCTACACGCCTATTCGGGCGCCACGCGGTAACCAGCTTTCCTGCAAGGGCTGGGCGCAGGAAGCCGCCATGCGCATGCTGATGAACAACCTCGACCCGGACGTGGCCGAACGTCCGCAGGACCTCGTCGTCTACGGGGGCACCGGCCGCGCCGCGCGCAACTGGGAGTGCTATCACGCCATCGTCAACTCACTGAAATCGCTGGAGAATGATGAGACGCTGCTGGTGCAATCGGGCAAGCCGGTGGGCGTCTTTCAGACGCATGAATACGCGCCGCGCGTGCTGCTCTGCAATTCCAACCTGGTGGGCCACTGGTCGAACTGGGAGAAGTTCAACGAGTTGGAGAAGCTCGGCCTGATCATGTATGGCCAGATGACGGCGGGCTCGTGGATTTATATCGGCTCGCAGGGCATCATCCAGGGAACGTTCGAGACCTTCATGGCTGCCGGCGAAAAACATCTGGGTGGCGAGCTGGAAGGGAAGCTGATCGTGTCGGGCGGAATGGGCGGGATGAGTGGCGCTCAGCCGCTGGCGGCGACGATGACAGGCGCATGCTACCTGGGAATCGAGGTCGATCCAGAGCGCATTAAGAAGCGCCTGCGCACCGGCTACTGCGACTTCATGGTGAACACGCTCGACGAGGCGCTGCGCATCATCAAGAACGCCGTCCGCAAGAAGGAAAACGTTTCCGTCGGGCTGGTCGGCAACTGCGGCGACATCATTCCAGAACTGGCCGAGCGCGGCGTTGTGCCTGACATTCTCACCGATCAGACGTCGGCGCACGATCCCCTGAACGGCTACGTGCCCAGCGGCATGACGCTGGAGCAGGCGACGGAGCTGCGCAAGAAAGATCCGAAGGGATACGTTGAGCGCTCGCTCGACACCATGGCCAAGCACGTCGAAGGCATGCTGAAGTTGCAGAAGATGGGCTCGGTGACCTTTGACTACGGCAACAATATCCGCACATTCGCTTTCGAACACGGCGTGAAGCATGCCTACGATTTTCCCGGCTTCGTGCCCGAGTACATTCGTCCCCTGTTCTGCGAAGGCCGCGGACCGTTCCGCTGGGCGGCGTTGTCGGGCGATCCCGCCGACATCCACGCCACCGACGACCTGGTGCTGGAGATGTTCCCGAACAACCGCATCCTCAGCCGCTGGATTGATCTGGCGCGCAAGCGGATCAAGTTCCAGGGCCTGCCATGCCGCATCTGCTGGCTGGGCTACGGCGAGCGCGCGCAATTCGGGCTGGCGCTGAACGACATGGTGAAGAGCGGCAAGCTGAAGGCGCCGATCGTCATGGGGCGCGATCATCTCGACTGCGGCTCGGTCGCGTCGCCCTTCCGCGAGACCGAATCGATGAAAGACGGCAGCGACGCGATTGCCGACTGGCCGCTGCTGAATGCGCTGTTGAATACCTCCAGCGGCGCATCGTGGGTCTCGATCCACAACGGCGGAGGCGTGGGTATTGGCTACTCGCAGCATGCCGGGCAGGTGACGGTTGCCGACGGTACGGATGCCATGGCCAAGCGCATCGAACGCGTGCTGACGAATGATCCCGGGATTGGCGTCGCGCGTCACGTGGACGCCGGATATGAGGCGGCCAAGAGCTTCGCGAAGGACAAGGGAATCAAGATTCCAATGGAGAAGTAAAAAGTCAAAGTCCCCACCCAAGCAAACCCGGCTTGGATGGGGCACCCGCCATTCCATTTGATAAAGTCTTCTTACTGCGAACGGCCGGTGGAGACGTCGAGAATGCCAAGGGTGTCGGTGGTTGTGCCGCTGTACAACAAGGGGCCTTACCTGCTTCGAGCCCTCACCTCACTGGCTAATCAGACATTTCAGGATTACGAAGTCATCGTCGTCAACGATGGCTCGACCGATCATGGGGAAGAACTCGTCCCGCAATTCGGTGATAAGCGCGTTCGCCTGATCAACCAGGTTAATACGGGTCCGGGAGCGGCGCGCAATCGCGGCATCGCCGACGCGAAAGGTGAACTCACGGCCTTTCTCGATGCCGATGATGAGTGGCTGCCGGAGTATCTGCAGATCGCCGTCGATGCTTTCGACAACAATCCACAATTGTCGTGCTTTACACAGGGATATCTCGAAGCGCCCTCCGGATTGTCGACTGAGCCGATGTGGCGCAAGTTCGGCTTGATCGAAGGCGTGCAGCCGGTTGCGTCCAGCACGGCTCTGCAACTGCACTATATGGTCGCGTACATGAATTCGCAGGCGACGGTTGTCAGGACCGACGTGCTGCGAAAGCGCGGCGGCTTCTTCGAGAACCTGTGCACGTTTGGAGAGGATTCCTTTCTCTGGCTGAAGATCCTGCTGAACGATCGGGTGGGGTTCACACTACGGCCGGGCGTCGTCATTCATCGCGAAGCGGGTGAGCTGAGCCAGAACCTGAAGGGAGCGCGGGCGCTGGAACCGTTTCTGATGAAGCCCGAGGAGATCGAGCAGGCGTGTCCGCCTTCGTTGCTGCCATTGTTGCGAAGCTTCTTCGCGCTGCGAGCGTTCAAGACCGCGTGCGTCTGGGGGTATTACGGTGAGTGGGAGCGGGCGGCTGAGGTTCGTAAGCGGTTTCGTACGGCGGGGGATTCGCGCTTGCCGTATTATGTCAGCTCACTGGTGTGCTCCACTCCGCTGGGAGCGGCGATTGGAGCGATGTGGCGCGCGTTTTCGCATTTTCTCCCACGCGCAAGGCGCACCAATGTTTCGGATACCGTGCGCTCGTAGATAGCCTGCCGCCCCTGAAGGGGCTTACTCTTCAATTTGCATCGTTATCCCGGTGCTTCCGCTCCGGGCTGAAGAGGTTTCGCACCGCCTCTCGGCGGCGCTTTCCGGAAGGCTTGCAGCAATACTTCAAACCGCCGCCCGGGCCATTGGGAAAACACATTCGGCGAGACATGCAATCGGTACTTCCATCACGAGCTCAAAAAATATGGCACGGGGAGGAGGAAGTTCCCCGTGCCGCCTCCGCGTGCCGGTTAGCACGCGCTCTCTCTGCTGAGGAAAGAACTATTCGTGCATCATGTTCAGGTGCGGATGCTCGACGTGCGCATGTCCGCAGCCTAACGGGCATTCGCCCAGAATCGGCCGGCAGCCTGGATCTTCGCCGACCTCGATGATCGGGGGTGGCACCTTCACCTCGGTGAACTGCTCTGCCTCGGTGGAACGATCCAGCGCCGTTACTGATGACTTTCCGCCGGCGATCACCTGCGTGACCGCGTCGAAATATCCTGTGCCGACAAAGCGCTGATGCTTCACCGCCGAGTAGCCGTGACTGTACTCGCGGGAGAATTCTTTTTCCTGAAGACGCGAATACGCGGTCATGCCGGCGTCTTTGTAGGCGCGCGCCAGCTCGAACATGCTGAGGTTCAGCGCATGGAAACCGGCAAGCGTGATGAACTGGAACTTGTAGCCCATCTCGGCCAGCGCCGGCTGGAAGCGCGCGATAGTTGCGTCGTCCAGCTTCTTCTTCCAGTTGAACGACGGTGAGCAGTTGTATGCCAGCAGCTTGCCGGGGTACTGCTCGTGGATCGCGTTGGCGAATCGCTCGGCCTCTTTCAGGTCCGGCTCCGAGGTCTCACACCAGATCATGTCGGCGTAGGGCGCATAGGCGAGGCCGCGAGCGATAGCCGACTCGATGCCGCCGTAGATTTCGTAGAAACCTTCCACAGTGCGCTTGCCGCTGCAGAAAATCCTGTCGTACTCGTCGATGTCGCTGGTCAGCAAGTGCGCGCTATTGGCGTCAGTCCGCGCCAGGATCAACGTAGGGACGCCCAGCACGTCAGCCGCGAGTCGTGCCGCAACCAGCTTCTGCACTGCCTCTTGCGTCGGAACCAGGACCTTACCGCCGAGGTGCCCACACTTTTTCGCCGAAGAGAGCTGATCTTCGAAGTGCACACAGGCCGCGCCCGCCTCGATCATAGCTTTCATCAGTTCGAAGGCGTTCAGCGTGCCGCCGAAACCGGCTTCGGCGTCGGCGATGAGCGGCACGAACCAGCTGATGCCATTCTTGCCTTCGGAATGGTGGATCTGGTCGGCGCGGGTGAGAGCGTTATTCAGCCGGCGAACCAGGTTCGGCACCGAATCGGCAGGGTAGAGGCTCTGGTCGGGATACATCTGCCCGGCATTGTTGGCGTCGGCGGCAACTTGCCAGCCGCTCACGTAAATCGCCTTGAGGCCGGCGCCGACCATCTGCACCGCCTGGTTGCCGCTCATCGCGCCCAGGGCGTGAACGTAGCCATCGCGGTTGAGCATCTCCCACAGGCGTTCCGCTCCCGTGCGTGCGAGCGTGTATTCGATGCGAAGCGTGCCGCGCAACCGTATGACGTCTTCCGGGGTGTAGGGTCTTTGGATACCTGCCCAGCGAGGGTCAGTGTTCCAGGTATTAGCAAGCTGTGCCGCGGATTCCAGCGCCGCCATTACGTGATCTCCTTCTCCAGTTCGAGCGTTATGAGTAGGGGTCCCAAGGATTGACTGCTCACTGCCAGACCATTTCGAAGTGATTCGAGTGTTCAACATATTGAACACTGATTCGATATGGTGGACAAACATTACCCGGGGTTACTGTAAACGCGCAATTGCTCTGTTCAACATATTGAACACAAATTCATAATTCTGTACGATGGATGGAGTTCTAATAAAGCAGGTTGGCTATGGCTCAGCAAAACGACTCGTCCTCGACCGCCGTCGAGCGGACGCTCCAGATCCTGGAGGCGGTGGCGCAACGCGAGGGTGGTATGTCGAACGCCGAATTCAGCCGTAAGTTGAAGATTCCAAAGAGCTCCGCCAGCTACATCCTGCGCACCCTGGAGCAGCACGGATACCTTCGCCGAGACGGCGAGGCGGGACGCTATCGGCTGGGCATGAAGATCCTGAACCTGTCGCGTGGCGCCCTCAGCGGCGTAGATGTGCGCGAGGTGGCGCTGCCCATCATGCGACACCTGGTCGACCGCATTCACATCACGACGCACCTGGCGATCCTGGACCACAACGAGGCCGTGTACGTGGAGAAGGTCGAAGCGCCCGGGTTCATCAAGATGAACACTTGGATCGGCCGCCGCATGGAAGTTCACTCGACGGCCGTGGGCAAGGCGCTGCTGGCTTATCTCGACCCGAAGCAGTGCGACGGTATCCTGCGCCAGCGCGGCCTGAAGAAACTGACGACACACACCATCACGACGATTCCGCGGCTGCTGCAGGAACTGGAGCGGGTGCGGCAACTGGGCTACTCCATCGACGACGAAGAGAACAGCCTGGGGGCGCGCTGCGTGGGGGCTCCGATTTTCAATGCTGAGGGCGGGATCGAGGCAGCGATTGCTTCGACAGGCACCATCAATGACGTGCCGCGGGATGCGGTGGCTCACGTCGCTGATATGGTGAAGGAAGCGGCGCGGCGAATCTCGCACCAGATCGGGTATCGGGGCTCGTACCCGAAAACGGGCGGCGACTAGCGCTTGATTCGATAATGTGGGTAGCCGCATCCATATTGTTAGCGCCATGAAAACCGCAGCCAAACCGGTAAGACTCAGCTCCCGGCAAGTCGAGTTGATCGCACGCGCGCTCGCCGATCCGCGCCGTCACCAGATCCTCAAGAAAATCGGTCAAGGCAGTTCCATGCAGTGCTCCGACCTCCGCCAGTGCCAGCCGATCAGCGCGGCCACCCTCTCCCACCACATGAAAGAGCTTGAAAACGCAGGCCTGATCGAGATCTTCCGTGAAGGGAAGTTTGCGCGGCTCGTGCTCCAGCGGGACGTGCTGCAGGCTTACCTGGACCATCTCGCCAGAATTTAATCGGCAGCACCTGAAACTTTCTCCTGCCCCGCACATCAATTCGATAGTCATCGAAATGTCGAACTGATAAGTCGACAAGTGAGGAGATGGATATGGCAAAGCTAAGCAACAAAGTTGCGGTGGTCACCGGGGCTTCGAAGGGAATCGGGGCGGAGATCGCCAAGAGTCTCGCGGCAGAGGGTGCCGCGGTTGTCGTCAACTATGCTTCCAGCAAGCAGGGAGCGGATCGGGTGGTGGAAGAGATCAAGGCGGCCGGCGGAAAAGCGATCGCGGTGCAGGGCGACGTCGCCAAGGCTGCGGACGTGCAGCGCCTGTTTGAGGAGACCAGGAAGGCATTCGGCAAAGTGGATGTGCTGGTGAACAATGCGGGCGTGTATCAATTCGCGCCGCTCGATCAGATTTCCGAAGAGCAGTTCCATCGGATGTTCAACACCAACGTACTCGGCCTGCTGTTATCCACGCGCGAAGCGGCCAAGCACTTCAACGGCGGAGGCGGCAGCGTCATCAACATCGGCTCGGCTGCAAGCGCTATCAATCCGCCGGAGAGTTCCATCTACACGGGCACGAAGGGAGCCGTGGACTCCATTACGCGGGTGCTGGCAAATGAACTTGGACCGAGGAAGATTCGGGTCAACTCCATCAACCCGGGGGTCGTGAACACCGAGGGGACCACGTCTCAGGGCATTATCGGCAGCGAGTTCCAGGTAAATCTCCAGGCACAAACTCCGCTGGGGCGCTACGGCGAGCCGATCGACATCGCACCCATCGCGGTGTTCCTGGCTTCGGATGACTCCGGCTGGCTGACCGGCGAGACCATCGTCGCTTCCGGCGGGTTGCGGTAAGAAGAGCCGTGAATAGGGGATAGTGGATAGAAATTCCGGACACTATCCCTTTTATCTTTTTCGTATCGTAAAGGAGTCGCGGGCCCCTTCATTCGCCTGAAGTGACCAAACAAACGTTTGCTTGATGTGCGACAATGGGCGACGACGTTCTCATTCCGGATCGCGGAGCACATACATGGGCAGACTTGCGGGCAAAGTGGCAATCGTAACGGGGGCGTCGAAGGGAATTGGCGCCGGCATCGCCAAGGGATTCGCCGCCGAAGGCGCGGCCGTGGTGGTCAATTACAACTCCAGCCGCGAAGGCGCAGAGCGGGTTGTCAAAGCGATAGAAGCCGATGGCGGCAAAGCCCTGGTCTCCCGCGCCGACCTGGGAAAGGCGGATGAGATTCGCGCCATGTTTGCCGAGACGAAGAAGGCTTTCGGACGCCTCGACGTGCTGGTGAACAACGGCGGCGTGTTCGAGTTCGGTCCGATTGAAGCGATTACCGAAAAGCAGTTCCATTTCCAGTTTGACGTGAATGTCCTGGGAGCGTTGATCGCGATCCAGGAGGCTGTGAAGTATATGGGCCCGGACGGTGGAAGCATTATCAACATTGGCTCGGCCATTACGGTGCTCAACCCGGCCATGACGGTGATTTACACCGCAACCAAAGGCGCGCTGGATGCGATCACGCGGACGCTGGCGGTGGAACTCGGACCCAAGCGGATCAGGGTGAACTCGATTAATCCTGGAACGGTGAAGACCGAGGGGATTATTGAACATGGCATCTTCGGCAGCGAAATGCAGAAGAACTACGAACTGAATACGCCGCTCGGCGGCTACGCCGAGCCCGAAGACATTGCGCCGATCGCCGTGTTCCTCGCCTCAAGCGACTCGGCGTGGCTTACCGGAGAATTGATGGTGGCCTCGGGTGGATTACGGTAGGACAAGGCAGGGGATAGAGGATAGAGGCAAGCGCTAGGGCAGAGGCAAAGTCATTGGCGAAGGGTTTGCCCCGTTCTAGCTGGAAGAAGTTCCGCATCCCAGGCATTTGCCTGATGGTTGCGATGCGGAACCATGAAGATCGGTGTGCGCGAGGAGAGTTGCAGGCGCAACTCGGCGGACCACGCCAATCACATATTGCGGCGCGCCGGTTTTGCTGTCAGGCCTTCGCGCTCCACCTCACGCTCGATGTTGTTCCAGACCTTGGGGCTGGGCTCTTCCATCGGCACCAGCAGCTTTGCGGCTTCGGCAATGTAACGCAGATCGGCTACCAGGTCGGAGCAAACGTGACAGGTCTCCAGATGCTTCTGCTCCTCTTCACTACCCCCGCCGTCGATGATGTAAGGCAGAACTTTCTGAAACTCTGCGCACGTCATAACTTGTTTTCTCCCGGGACTTGCGGCGGCTCGCTTACCATCGTGCCTGCCCTGCGCGTCCCCGCATTTCTTTCGAAATGCTTCTCCCCTCTTCTTAGCGTCTGTTCGCAGCCTTTTCCGCTTTGCTCTGTTTGAGCAGGTCGCGCAATTTCATACGTGCCTTGTGCAGCTGCGACTTACTGTTACCGATGGAGCAGCCCATCATTTCGGCTATCTCGTTATGCTCGTATCCTTCAACGTCATGCAAGACAAAAATGATGCGGTACCCAGGAGGTAGACTCTCCACCGCGCGCTCCAGATTCACCCGATCGATGGATCCGGCCAGCACATTGTCGCGGGTTCCCACGTCTTTTTTCGGACCGTCTTCCTGCTGGGGCTCCATCGTCTCCTCCAGAGAAACCTCAGGCAGTCCTTTCTTCCGCAGGTGCATGAGTACGACGTTCACCGCCAGGCGATGCAGCCAGGTGGAGAAGGCGGACTCGCCGCGGAAAGTTGCGATCTTGCGATAGAGCTGAAGGAAAGCCTCTTGCGTGAGGTCTTCCGCCTCAGCCGTGTTTCCGGTCATGCGCAAACAGAGCGAATAGACGCGCCGCTTATGAAGCCCGTACAAGGCTTCAAAGGACTCGGCATCACCCTTCTGCGCCCGCTCGATGGCCTCGTGCTCGGACATGCCGTTGGCGAGGATTTTCTTAGCTATTGTCAATGTGATTTACCAGTATCGCTACAACTCTGATGCAGGTCAGAGTAGCTGGTGTTGCCTCGTCATCATGCTTTGTCAAAGTCGCCTGGAAACTCCGCGGACGGACTGGCCGTCTCCAATTTTATGATGCAGCCTGTCCCATGAAAGGAGCTCTCTATTTTGGCGGGATCTAGCGGAATAGCAAGAGCTGCTTAGAGTTTTTCGACAGCTCAACCGGTTTCGGGCCTGTAGCACTTTTCGGTTTTGGGGTCTGAATTTAACACGAGAAATGCTTGACAACCGATGGTCCGGGGCTAAAATACCCGACAATCGAGGTGCTTTGAACGCTTAAGCAGATCCCTATGAACTTGGGCCAGCCAGCAAGCACAACCTTCAACTATCCCCAGAGCGACGCAATGGACAATCAGTGTCGGCATCCCCGAGTCCAGATTGTTTCGCGAGACGAAGATGCGGAGTACGTCGAGTGCCTGGAATGCCGTGAAATCTTCGAATCAAGCGAATTTCGCGATATGGACATCGAATCGAAGCTCCCAGCCGAAGAAGAAGAATAAGCCCACGTCGAATGGAGTGCTCCAGCCGGACAGGTGCATTCGTCTGCCTGGCGGAGGATCAGCGAAGCCGCAGGCCTGCGTCGGCGGACAGTTCCAGCTCGGCGAATTCACCGGCCAGGAACCGTGGATAAGCGGCGGCTGCAATCATGGCAGCATTGTCGGTGGAGAGCTTGCGGGAAGGGAAGTAGACCGGCACAGCGCAGTCGGCGGCGGCCGCCTGGAACGCGGCGCGCAGCTCGGAGTTGGCGGCGACGCCGCCGGTGACCAGCAATGTTGCAACGTTGAACTCGTCCACGGCGAGCAGCGTCTTGCTGACCAGGTCATTGACTACTGCTCGCTGAAACGACGCAACCAGATCGAGGGTCTGATGGTCGCAGGCTGCCAGTATGTCCTCGTGTGTAGGAGTGTCGAGAGCCTTGAGTTTCTTCCGGCGTTCGTTGATCGCACCCTGCATTTCGTGGGTTTCGACGTAACGCAGCACGGCCGTCTTGATGCCGCTGTAGGAGAAATCGATGCGGCGCTCGGCATCGCTGTGGCGGTTCTGTGGGTTGCGATCGCGATGCTTGATCTGGGCAAAGGGGAACTTCACTGCCTGCGGATTGCCGTGCCTGGCAAGGAAGTCGATGGCGGGGCCGCCGGGGTAGCCGAGTTCCAGCAGCTTCGCCACCTTGTCGAATGCTTCCCCGGCAGCATCGTCGCGAGTATGACCTACATTGTGGTACGTCCAGGCATCGTCCTTGCGCTCGGCGATGTAAAGATGCGTGTGTCCGCCGCTGACCACCAGAGCGAGCACGGGAAACTCCAGTTCGCGATTGCCGTTCTGCCGCTCTTCGAGCAACACAGCATGGATGTGGCCTTCGAGATGATTTACGCCAATCAGCGGCGTATCCAGTGCGTAGGAGAGCGCCTTGGCGTAACTGAGGCCGACCAGCAGCGCGCCTGCTAATCCCGGGCCTTTGGTCACGGCCAGAGCGTCAATGTTCTCGTAGGTGCGGCCGGCGTCTGCCAGGGCCTTGCGTACCACGGGAACAATGGCGCGCAGATGCTCGCGCGAAGCCAGTTCGGGCACGACGCCGCCATACGGCTGGTGAGTGGCGATCTGCGAGTAGACCACGTTGGACACGAGCTCCTCGCCCGAGCGCACGATAGCCGCGGCGGTCTCGTCGCACGAGCTCTCAATGCCGAGGATGTAAACGTCACTCACATCACCATTGTACGAGGCGATGCGGGATAGGACGCGTTATCATCAAAACCTCGGATGAAAGAGCACGCCACCAATATCGTCCGCGCGCTGCGCCAGCGCGGCTTCCAGGCATACTTTGCCGGGGGATGCGTGCGCGACATGCTGCTGGGCGTTGTGCCCGCGGACTACGATGTTGCAACCGACGCGACACCCACGCAGGTGATGCGGGTCTTTCCCAATACGTACGCGGTCGGTGCGCAGTTCGGTGTGGTGCTGGTGCCTGCACCTGAGGACGTGCCTCCGCCGACGGAGCCGTCCGAGCATCCGAACTACGTCGAAGTAGCCACGTTTCGTAATGACGGCGCGTACTCGGACGGCCGGCATCCCGACCAGGTGCGCTACTCGAAGAATGCTGAGGAGGATGTGCAGCGCCGCGATTTCACCATCAACGGACTGTTGATGGACCCGCTCGACGGTGGTCGCGTGCTCGACTTTGTTGGCGGCCGCAAAGATCTGGACGCGCACATCATTCGCGCCATTGGCGATGCGGAACGTCGATTCCAGGAAGATAAGTTGCGCATGCTGCGAGCGGTGCGCTTCGCCGCCCGCTTTCGATACGAGATCGAGCCTGCGACGTTTGCGGCGATCCAGAAGCTGGCGTCGCTGATTCATCAGGTGAGCAAGGAGCGCGTCCGCGATGAGCTGACCAAGATGCTTACCGAGGGTCATGCCCGACAGGCATTTGAGCTGCTGGATTCGACCGGCCTGCTCGAGCAAGTGCTGCCGGAGATCACGCGCATGAAAGGCGTGGAGCAGCCGCCACAGTTTCATCCCGAGGGCGACGTGTGGATTCACACTCTCATGCTGCTGGAACAATTGCCGGCCAAGTGCTCGCGCACGCTGGCCTGGGGATGCTTGTTGCACGACGTTGGTAAGCCGCCGACATTTCGTGTTGCCCCCGACCGCATTCGCTTTGACGGTCACGTCGAGGTGGGCGTGAAGATGGCGGAGGAGATTTGTCACCGCCTGCATTTTTCTAACGACGATACGAAGCAGATCCTGGAGCTGGTAGCCAATCACATGCGCTTCGGCGACGTCGACAAGATGAAAGAGTCGACGCTGAAGCGCTTTATGCGGCTGCCCAAATTCGATGAGCACATGGAGCTGCATCGCCTGGATTGCCTGAGCAGTCATCGCATGCTGCGCATGTACGACATTGTGAAGGAGCGGCTGGAGCACACGCCAGAGGAAGAGATCCGTCCCCCGGCGCTGCTGAACGGAAACGACCTCATCGCCATGGGATACAAGCCGGGCGCGGGTTTCCGGGAGATCTTGTCGGCAGTGGAGGATGCGCAGCTGGAGGGTTCGCTGCACAGCAAGGACGAGGCGCTGTCGTTTGTGCTGAGCGAATTTCCGCTGACGAATTGATGTCTCACGCGGCGTCGGCACTGTTCTACAATCGAAGCTCACGCTATGCAGCATGCCGCATCAACCCTGCGCAAAATTTTTCGCGACAACGTTTGTCGCGAGGGCAGCGATGCGCCTCTGCTGGCATGGCCGCTGGCTTGCGGCTCGAAAATCGCCGAACGCGCCAAGGCGCTTACGTTCGTCAATGGCACGCTGACCGTTGTTGTGCCGGACGAGACCTGGCGGCGGCAATTGCAAAGCTTCGCGATGCAGTACCTTTCGGCGCTCAACCAGATCAGCTCAGCCAAGGTGGAGCGGCTGGACTTCGTTGTCGGCGCTCAGTCGCGGTAAAGACAATCAAATATGGTCACCGAAAAAGACGTTTCTTACGTTGCAGACCTGGCGAACCTCGAGCTGACGGCCGAGGAGCGCACACGCATGCTGAAGGACCTCAATTCCATCCTCGGCTACATCGATCGCCTGAACGAACTAGACACCAGCAACGTCGAGCCGATGGCGCAAGTGGCCAGCCGCTATGGCCAGCGCCAGGGGCAGCCAGACGAGTTCCTGTACGCCATGCGCGCGGATGAGCCGCGTCCGTGCCTGGCTCACGGGGAGGCCCTGAAGAATGCGCCTGAGACTGACGGCACGTTCTTCAAAGTGCCGAAGGTGATCGAGCGATAGCCATGGACATTGAACATCTGACAGTTCTGTCAGCCAAGACAGCCGTTGAACAGAAGCAGACCACAGCCACTGCGCTGGTCGACGCGTTCTACGCCAAGATCGAGGCCGAAGACCCGGCCATCGGGGCGTATCTCACGCTCTGCAAAGATCGCGCCTATGGTCAGGCCAATCGCGTCGACAAACTGGCTGATGCGGGGAACGAGTTGCCGCCGCTGGCGGGTGTTCCGATCGCCGTCAAGGACGTGTTCACCACGCGCGGCGTGCGTACCACGGCGGCGTCAAAGATTCTGGAGAACTTCATCGCGCCCTACGACGCGACTGTGGTGTCGCGGCTGGAAGAGGCAGGCGCGATCATCCTGGGCAAGACGAATTGCGATGAGTTCGCCATGGGCTCGTCGAACGAGAACTCGGGCTTCGGTCCGGTGCGCAATCCGCGCGACACTTCGCGTGTGCCCGGAGGATCATCCGGTGGATCGGCGGCCGTTGTCGCGGCAGGCACTGCTGTCGCGTCGATCGGCTCGGATACCGGCGGATCGATCCGGCAGCCGGCGGCGTTCTGCGGCGTCGTAGGACTGATGCCGACCTACGGCCGCTGCTCTCGCTACGGCCTGATCGCTTTTGCTTCTTCGCTCGATCATCCGGGGCCCTTCGGCAAGACTGTGCAGGACACGGCGATCATGCTGCAGGCGATGGCCGGACGCGATCCCATGGATTCCACCACGGCGGACGTGCCCGTTCCCAACTATGTCGAGCAAATCGGCCGGCCGGTCGACGGGATGAAGGTTGGTGTGCCGCTGGAGTATTTCGAGGACGGGCTAGATCCCGAGGTGCGAGCGGCGGTGGAGTTGGGCATCCAGGAGCTGGCGAACGCCGGTGCCGAGATCGTGCACGTCTCACTGCCGCATACGGCGTATGCGATTCCAACCTATTACGTCATCGCGACGGCCGAGGCGTCTTCGAACCTGGCACGCTATGACGGGGTTCGCTATGGGCTACGCGCGAACGACGCGAAAACTCTGAGCGAAATGTATCGGCGGACTCGCGATGCCGGCTTCGGTGCCGAGGTGAAGCGCCGCATCATGTTGGGTACGTACGTGCTTAGCGCAGGCTACTACGATGCCTACTATCTGAAGGCGCAACGCGTGCGCAGCCTGCTGGCGCGCGACTACGATGAGGCGTTCGCGAAGGTGGATGTAATCGTTACGCCGACCGCGCCAACGCCGGCATTCAAGCTGGGCGAGAAGGCCGACGATCCCCTGGCGATGTACTTGGCAGACATCTTTACGGTCACCGCCGATCTCGTCGGCATTCCGGGCATCTCGATTCCGTGTGGCAACAGCAAAGCTGGGCTGCCAATTGGAATGCAGATTTTGGGGAAGCACTTCGATGAGGCGACGGTGCTGCGGGTGGCGCATGTCGCAGAGCACGCGCTCGCGGCACACGAAATCTAGAAGCCCTCAATGCTTGCCATCCCCAGGAAACAACAGGCGGGCAGTACGCGCAGGTTGACACCCTGGATGATGCCGCCAGGCATTTAGACGGGATCGTAATACCGTTCGCCGGCGCAGCTGCGGCATAAAATCTTTCCCTCCCGCCGCACTTCGCGCTGGAAGTTGATTCCTTCGCCACATTCCGCACAGACAATGCGCTCGCCCTTGTACCCCGGTAGCTCTTCCGGCGGTAGCGAGACCTTCACCCACTGTTCGGTGAACAGATCCTCGTTCGACAGCTCGCGGTAGGCCAGCATCTGCTGCTGGTTCTTGTTGTCGATCTCGGGATGCATCTGGCGGGCGAGGGTCTTCGAACTCTCTTTGGCGGAAACGCGAATCGCCCGTCCGGAATCGAGGTCAACGAATGTCGCGGCCACTTTGCCCCAGTCGCGAAATTTCAGCGCGCGCTTGCCCAGACGGCATCCGGTGACGACGGCGACCGCGTCGGTGGCGCAGCGATCGATCTCGACGAAGGTGATGAGCCGCTTGCGATCCTTGCCGTAGCGGATCGTCGATGCCCAGCAGTTCGAGTCCGCGCATCGCCAGACGCACGCCCAGGATTTGTCCGGCGCAAAGATGTCCATGAGCCAGTTCCGCATCGCGCAGCAATTCGTCGAAGGTCTTCAAACAAGCTCCGGTGTTACTCGTCAGACTGGTTGTCGGCCGCCTGGTCCACAAATCGGCCGCTTACCGTAACTGTGAATTTATCGCTCATCTTGGGGAGAAATGTCACGCGCGCCGGCTGCCGGTCCCAATGGGGGGCCGAGCAGTTGCTGTCCGAATCGTCTCCCATGGTGTTCTTACCCAGGTCCTTGCGATACAGCGGCTTCTTCGCTCCGATCTCGGCCACAAGGGCGGTCACTCGCTCGCCGCTGGATGGGATGCCGCAGTAGGCCGCATAGTCGCGATACCAGCTCACCTGCGAATAAAAGGGGTCGAAGTCGGGTAGCTTGAGCAGAGGACGTCTTGCCGGATTTGCGGTCGACCAAAATCCAGTCTCCCCGCTGCCAAAGCCATTTCGGCGTCTTGCGAGTGTCGTCAGGAAGGGAGTCGTTGATGCGATAGGCTCGCCGCACCACGAATTCGCGGTCGGTGACGTCGTGAGTGTCGCCGGTGGTAAAGTCCTTCACCTTGCCGTCCACGTAGAGCGCCCGAACCGTGATGTTCAATGTCCTGTCCTCGGAAGCGCCGACCAGGAGTTTAACCGCAGTGGGACGTCCCATGGTCACGGTGTGCGGCTTGGACGTAGCAGCGACAGGCGGGCAGACAAATATTGCAGTGGCAAAAACCCAGACAAAGCGCATAATAGCCCAACTGCCCGAAGCGTAAATGGCGGTGGGGATGCCCCGCAAGGCTTCAGGTCACACGCCAGCGGCTTTTCTCGCAGGATATTGTTGAAGGTTACAACTGGCATACAATGAGTTTGCGTCTAAGTGGCTGATGATGCCTTCGACTTATAGTCTCATAATCCCGGCATATAACGAGAGCGAACGGCTCGCCGTCTCTCTACCGAAGATTCTCGACTACGTGCGAAAGCAGGAGTTGCCGAGCGAGATCATCGTGGTGAACGATGGCTCAACCGACGACACGGCCGATGTCGTCCGCCGCTTTATGGCGCTCAACCCCAATGTCCGCCTGGTGGAGAACCCGGGCAATCGCGGCAAAGGTTACAGCGTTCGCAACGGTATGTTGCACGCCACCGGCGACGTCATGCTGTTTACCGATGCCGATCTCTCCTCGCCAATTTACGAGGCCGATAAGCTATTTGCCGCCATTGAGCAGGGCGCCGACGTGGCGATTGGCTCTCGCTGGTTGCAGCGCGAACTGCAGACCGAGCCTCAGCCGTGGTACAGGCAGCTGTATGGACGGATGTTTAATCTCGCGCTTCGCATAGTGCTGGGATTGAAGTACCGCGACACACAATGCGGCTTTAAGGCGTTTACACGTCGGGCGGTGCAGACGATTTTTCCCCGCCAGAAGGTGGAGCGGTGGGGCTTCGATCCAGAACTGCTGTTCCTGGCCGATAAGTTCGAGCTTCGAACCGCTGAGGTGCCGGTCGAGTGGGCGCACGATCATCGTTCCAAGATCAGCCCGTTGCGCGACGGCATGAAGATGATGCTCGAGATGCTCGCGGTGCGGTGGAACGATATCAAGGGGCTGTACAAGGTGCCGACGGCCGTCCCCGAGCAAGCGCTAGCCGAATCAACAGCTTCTTTGCCTGTTGCGAAATAGTGAATTTTCCTGGCGCCGTGAACCGGTGATCTTCATAGTCATTCTCCCGCGCCTTTTTCTTGTCCCTTTGCGACCCGTGTAGTAGATTTTCTGCACCAAAATTTGTAGCTTTCTCCTGCTTTGCGCATCTTCTCCTAAGTCGGTCTGGCCCAAATCCGTTGCATCTAACCTGCGGGCACAGTTGTAGCTTGCATCTAAGGCTCTTATGTCGGAACCAGCTATCTGTAGTGCAGAAGCAGTAAACGGCTCAGCAGCTCAGTTCGATCTCTATCCGGAAGGATCGCTGCTGCAGCGCTACATGCGAATGCGGGAGATGTCGCTGCATTTGTGTGCGCCGCTCTCTGTGGAAGATCACGCGTTGCAGCCCATGCCCGATGCCAGTCCGGCGAAGTGGCACTTGGCGCACACGACGTGGTTCTTTGAGACATTCGTGCTGTCGCAATACATGCAGGATTTTCGGCCCTATCATCCGGCCTTCCGCAATCTGTTCAATTCCTACTACAACGCTGTTGGCGACCGGCCCCTGCGCAATCTGCGGCATGTTTTGTCCCGTCCTGCGCTTGACGAGGTGCACGCTTACCGGCTGTATGTCGACGAAGCGATGGTGCATCTGCTGACCCTGGAGTTGCCGGCCGAAGCTGTGAAGCTGATCGAACTGGGGATCAATCACGAGCAGCAGCATCAGGAACTGATCGTCACGGATGTCAAAAATGGGCTGTCGGCGAATCCGCTACGTCCTGCATACCGAAATGTGCCCCGGCATGGCGAGGCGGAGGCTGGGGATGTTGCCCAGCTGAAGTGGCAGAGCTTTCCCGAAGGCGTCTACTGCATCGGCTTTCAGGGCAGCGGCTTTGCGTTCGACAACGAAGGCCCGCAACACAACGTTTATCTCCAGCCATTTCGGATTGCTTCTCGGCTGGTCACGATTGGCGAGTATCTGGAGTTCATGCGCGACGGTGCTTACAGTAATCCGCAGCTATGGTTGTCGGATGGCTGGGACGCCGTTCGCAACAACGGTTGGCAAGCTCCGCTGTATTGGGAGCAGCGCGACGGCGAGTGGCTGAATTTTACGATGGACGGGCTGGAAGCGTTGCGATTGAACGAGCCAGTCTGCCATGTCAGCTTCTATGAAGCCGACGCCTACGCGCGGTGGGCCGGGATGCGCTTGCCCACCGAGTTCGAGTGGGAGATTGCCGCGCGCACCTGTCGCATTGAAGGAAACTTCGTGGAGTCAGATGTACTTCATCCGCTGCCGGCTCGATCGGACGAACCGCTGACGCAGATGTTTGGCGACGTGTGGGAATGGACGTCAAGCCCGTACGTCGCGTATCCGGGCTTCTCGCCTGCGGCTGGAGCGGTCGGCGAGTACAACGGCAAATTTATGTGCAACCAGATGATTTTGCGTGGCGGTTCGTGTGCGACGCCGCAGTCGCATATCCGGTCCAGCTACCGCAATTTCTTTCCGCCCCATGTGCGCTGGCAGTTCATGGGACTTCGGTTAGGCAATGGCGACTAGCAAGCAACTACAGTTTCTCGAATACTCACCTATTGCCCTCGACGTTCGCGAGGGGCTGACGGCAACGCCGAAACACCTTCCGGCCAAGCTCTTCTATGACGAGATTGGCTCGCAGTTGTTCGAGCAGATCACCGAGTTGCCGGAGTATTACCTGACGCGCACGGAGCGTTCGATCCTCGAGCGCTACGCTGCCGACATCCTGGAGCAGGCCGGTCCGTCGCTGACCCTGGTCGAACTGGGCGCGGGCACGGCGACCAAGACACGCATCCTGATCGAGGAACTGCTGCAGCGGCAGAGCCGCACCTTGTTCTACCCTATCGACGTTTCGTCATCGGCGCTGGATGAGGCCGTGAAGCAGCTGAGCAAGCAGTTTCCATCGCTGCGTGTGAGTCCCATCGTTGCCGATTACACTGGCGGCGTGCAGGCGCTGAATCGCATCAGCGGGCGCAAGCTGGTGCTGTATATCGGATCGAGCATCGGCAATTTCGAGGTGCACCAGGCGATCCGGCTGCTGCGGAGAATCCGGCAGAGCCTGCGCTCGGGAGACGCACTGCTGCTGGGCGCTGACTTTGCGAAGTCGCCGAAGACTCTGGTTCCTGCCTACGACGACGCGCAGGGAGTGACAGCCGAGTTCAACAAGAACATCCTGGCGAGAATCAATCGCGAACTCGATGCCGATTTCGATCTCGACAGATTTCGCCACATCGCGCAATGGAACCGCCGCTGTTCGCGCATGGAAATCTACCTGGAAAGCCTCGTCGAGCAAACGGTCTTCATTCCGGGGCTCGATCTCGACGTCAAATTCAAGGCGCGGGAGCGCATCCACACCGAAAACAGCTATAAGTACACCGACGCCATGATCGAATCGATCCTGTGCGAGAGCGGTTTCACGCTGGAACACACCTGGTGCGATCGCAAAAAGTGGTTCGGGGTGCACCTGGCGCGAGTGTAGCGGACGCGCGCCGGTCTGTGGTTTTTGCACTACACTTCTTCTGTGACACGAACTACTGCCGTTCTGCGTAAAGCACTGCTGACATCGATTGTGGTCGGCTTGTTTCTCCTTCCTGCGTGGCCCTGGGGCGTCGAAGGCCACAGCGCGATCAATCGTGTCGCCTGCGAGAAGCTCCCGCCCGACATGCCGGCATTTTTTCGCGATGCAGCGGATCAACTGGCCTACATCGCGCCTGAACCGGACCGCTGGCGGCAGACGTCGGAGCTGGCGCTGAAGCGATCCCAGGAGCCGGATCACTACATCAATCTGGAAGCCATTCAGGGCATGGAGCTGCCACCCGACCGGTACAGCTTCTATCGCGAACTCTATATTCGCCGCGCGGAGACTCCGGGTCATCCCGACGACTTGCTGCCGGAGCGGGTTGGACTGCAGCCTTACATCACGATCGAAGACTACGAGCGGCTGGTAGTCGCCTTCCGCGAATATCGCAAGGCGCTGTTTGAGCATCGCAATCCGGCATACGCCGAGGCGGACGCAATCGTCTATGGCGGGCTGCTCGGCCACTACGTTGGCGACGGCTCGAATCCGCTGCACACTAGCGTTAATTACAACGGATGGGTCGGCCCGAATCCGAAGGGATACACGACGTCGAACACGGTTCACTGGAAGATGGAAGGCATCTTCGTCGCGACCAACCTCAACCAGTTACAGTTTGCCGATCTTGTTCCTGCAAAGCCGCAACAGATTACGCATCCGTTTCGCGACTACATGCAGTATCTCTATGACTCGCACGACCTCGTGGAGAAGTCGTACCAGTTGGAGAAGCAGGGCGGCTTCGACGGCGAAGGCACGGCAGCGTCGCGCCAGTTCATTCGCGAACGCCTTGCAGCGGGGGCGACGATGCTGCGTAACATGTGGTACTCGGCTTGGATACAGAGCGGCGACCAGGGCGATATGAAGGGTGCTCTAAAGCCGGTGCCTGCAACGGGAGATCACGATCACTGAGCCTTGGCCGGGTGAGCCGCCGCCTGAAACGCCATCCACGGCTTTGCTTCAAACTGCTTGAACTCGCTCTCCAGTTCCCACTGCAGCCGAGCCTTGTCGCTGGATTGCAGAAACTGGTGGCAGGTGACAGAGCGGGCTTTCGCGCCAGGCATATCTTTCGCGCACTGGCTGACCACAACGAAGTCTCTCCCGTCGCGCCATAAACTCGTTCCGTCCACAAACGCGTGCTCAACGCTCGTACGCGCCATCTTCTTCAACTCGATATAAGTAAGCCTCTGGTCCTCTGCGCCGCGCAGGTACTCGTTTGACATATCCGAACGCGCAACACCTTCGTCGTCTGTGGCGAGGGCAACTGGAACGCCGGCGTGCATGTATTGCCGCAGGGGATGCTTCGCCCCGCTTACTCCGAGGATAACGTCGTTGCTGGTGAGGCAGATCTCGACCATCACTCCGCGTTGCGCCATCTCATGCAGAAGCTGCTCAGGGTTGGTTTCGTTCATTACATCTACGCCGTGGCCGATGCGTTCGGCGTGGGCGATCTCCACCGAATCGCGAATGTGAAAGCGCAAACCTTCAGGAGTCACGAGCCCCTGCACCAACTCGCCGGCATGGAGCGAGATGTGGACCTTCGGATAGCGCTGATGAAGATAGCCGAGCATCTGCATGTGAAGCGGGAAGTCCTTCATCGGGATGTAGAAGTCTTCCGGCATGACGAGGTTCAGTCCAACCATGTGGGGATCCGCGGGAACTATCGACGGGTCACCGCCGGAGAGCAGGAACCCCGATAGAATCTCCGCGAACACGAGTTCTTTTCGCCGGCCGCGTCCCACCTGGTACAGGAAACGCTGCTCTACCTGGCATCCGGGGTCGGCTGTGGGAGTACCACATCGTAGGAGCTTGTCGCGTTCGGCTTCGTCCGCCCGGAGTTCCGCGCTGGCACCGTCGAGAATCCTGGGCAGGCCTGCGGAGATGAGCTTCTGCTCGAGCCTGGCAAAATCGTCGTCCCAGCCAACCTGTTTCGCCAGGGCATCGATCTCGTGGCTGCCGGGGGGATACATCAGCTCCTGGTAGACCTCATGCTGCGATGCGGCACGAGCGGCGGTTGCCGCCAACATCTTGCCGCCTGTACCTTGCGTCGCCTGCCAATATTTGCCGAAGGTATCGAAGAAGTGGTCATGGCCCGATTGTCCCGAGTATTGCCAGTTGCGCATGGAGAACGCGTCGATCATCTTTGCATACAGGCCCGGATCGTTGAACGCCTCGGAGGCGGTGCGCAGTGGGGCGGTGCAGGGCCCGGGACCGGGCATCAACTCCATCGACCTGGGATCGATGCAGTCGCCCGCTTCCGCTGCCCAGGCGATGAACGACTCCGCATAGACCGAGCCGGTCAGGTGGTTGTGCAGGTCGGCTCCCTTCGGCATCTCTCGCAGGAAGGCCAGCAGCAGGTTGGGATCGTTGTGAATACTGTCGAAGTATCGTGCAGTCTTCGATTCGTCAGCGCTTGCCGAGGGCGTTGCGGCACCGGCGCGTAGGGTCAACGCAATGAGGCAAACGAAAAACAGGACACAGCGCTGCCGACGAATCTTCATGAGACTCCCTGCTGGTGCTGAGTTTGGGAACGCGACGATGATAGCAGCGTGGCCCTCTACGCTTGAAATTGGGTTCCCGAAGAACTGTTGGTCCGTCCTGAATCACCGCGTCAACCCCATCTGTAACTGCGGTTGGTCACAAGAGCTCTGTCGGCAGCCATCGATCGGCAAGATTCCGGGTTAAGGTACGGAAGCTGCCGAAAACTTCCTTTCGATGAGGAGTGGGGATGGCATCACCTGTGGTTCTCGGGACCGGCTTAGCAGGATTGGCCTGCTTCCTGCTGGCCCTGATCGTAGCCAGAAGAGACGTGGCCGCCGCTCACAGTCTGGACAAGCTCATAGCGTTGGCCTGGGTCTTCTATGCGGCTCCCCTGGCTGCCTTCGGCGCGGAACATCTCACCGACGCCAAGGACATCATGCAACTGATTCCCGCCTGGATGCCGGCGCGACTGTTCTGGGCCTACTTTGTGGGAGTCGCGCTGCTCGCGGCGGCCCTGAGTATCAGCCTGAAGCGATACTTGCGCCTGAGCAGTGCGTTGCTGGCCCTGATGTTCTTTCTGTTCGTCGCAATGATGCACATACCCGGAGTGATCCAGGATCCTCACGACAGATTTTCTCTCGCGGTTGCTTTCCGCGATCTCAGCTTCGGCAGCGGCGCCCTGGCCCTTGCTGGAGCGCTAAGTCCACACGCTTCTCGCGACCGTCAAAACGTGGCCATCAGCATCGCCAGGATCTTCATCGGTGCGACGATGATTCTCTACAGCGTCGAACACGTCCTGCACCCGGGCTACGTGGTCGGCTTGCCGCTACAGAAGATGACGCCAGTGTGGATGCCGCTGCCGCACCTGTGGGCTTACATCACGGCGGCGGTTCTCTTCATTGCGGGCGTCGCACTTCTGATCAATCGATACACGCGAGACGCCGCTCTTTGGGCGGGACTCTGGATCATGCTGGTGACGTTTTGTTTCTACGGTCCAATCCTGGCGGTTGCGCGAGGCACTGGGGAACTCATCGTGGGACTGAACTATGTTTACGACACGATGCTGTTTGGAGGAACGATTCTACTGCTGGCCGGAGCAGTGTCGGCGGAATTTCCGGGGCTGGAAACCGGGACGCTTCGGGGCAATAGCCTGCATAGCAAGCCTGTTCGGGTGAACCTCGCAAGCTAGTCGAACAGGGCAGAGTTGTGACCGGTGCCAACGCGTTTCGTTGGTCAGCACCGGCGCCGATTCACAGCAGCCTCGAAGCGATTTCCTGGAACGCGGCAGTCAGCGCCGCCGTGCAAGTGGGCGATGGACAGTTCGGGACGACGTACAAACGGCCGGCCACTTGGTTCGGGTTGTAAGTTCCGCCGTAAGCACCGGTAGGGTCGTTCGCTAACGTTGCCAGAAATGCCTCCGTGCCCGGACTACCCGTTATGGCTGTTCCTAAACCAATCACGTAGATGTAGGTCGGTACGGGGCTTTCCGATCGCATCTGATTCGCCGTATAGAGCGCTCGATACTGAGCTTCAGCCGTGATGGCCGAGCGACTGAAAGCGACACCTGTTCCAGACTGCTGCGAGGGGAAGGTGGTTACACCCTTGCATGAGTAGGTAGCGTTGTACGGGGGATTGCCGTTGCAAAGACCATTTCCGCCGGTGGTCAGGGGGCAGCCTGCACCAGTACCGTTGCCCCCTCTTGAACCCGCATAGTAATAACTGTAGTCTCCCGCGGGATAGGAATCGGACGTAGGGTCGAAGAAGTCGAAGACGACACCGCTGTCGTATCCTCCGACGTTATAGGTGACGTTACCTGGCGGCGTATTCCCACACGAATAGGTGTCCTGAATGATATTCATCAGTCCGTCGGTGAAGTAGACCATCACCTTGACCTCAGATCCGGGTGGCAGCGCTACGCTGTTATTTTGCAGATCGGCCAGCGATATCGGCGGACCGTTGGAGGAACTCGATAAAGGTCCGCTGCCGGCGCCGGTGCCGAAGGTACCCCCGTTGAAGGCCATTGCCGCGATGGCGTTGTCAACTGATGACTGGAAATTGAGCATCATGGGGACGTCGACCCGCGCATTGTCGGCGAAGCTGATTAAGCTGACATGGTCCAGTCCATTGTTGAAGTCGCTGATGAACATCGGAACGGCGGCTTGCAGCGCCGTAGCGCCGCCGTCCGCCGTCATCGATCCGGAGCGGTCCACGACAAGAGACATCACCAGACTGCTGAGAATGGAGGTGTACGTGCCGCTGTCCTGTAACGTCCACGCTCCGCCTGAATATCCCCACAAGCTCACGTAAAGGGGGAGTCCGTCCCGCGGCAGCCCGGTAACGGTCGCGGACAGGCCGGTCGAGCCTACGTAGGTAATGTCGAACCTTTGCGGAGAGCTGCCCACCCATAGTTGATAAGAAGTTGCGCCTGTCTCGGCCGTCCACGTGAACGTGGCCGTTCCTGACAGCGTGGATCCCTTGGCCGGGCTGGTGATCTGAGCCGTGGTAAGCAACATCGCGGTGTAGGTGGCGGTGTCCTGCACGGACCAGGTGCCACTGTTGTCGTACCCCCACAGCGTGGCATAGACACGTCGGCCATCGGTCGGCAGGTTCGTGAGTGTGCCTTGCAGGCCCGAAGTCGAGGCGTAGCCGAGGTCATAGGTTCCAGGGGTGGAGCCAAGCCATAGCTGATATGAAGTTGCGCCGGTCTCCGCCGACCAGGTGAAGCTGACCGTACTGCCGGCAAAAGTGGTTCCATTCGCCGGGCTTAGTATTCGCGCCTTGGTGAGAGTACCTGCGGTGTAGAACCCGGTGTCCTGTAGCGACCATGCATTATTCGCGTAGCCGTAGAGCGTCGCATAGATGGCGCGTCCGTCGGTTGGCACCGACGTAAATGTGGCGCTGGGGATGGTGGTTCCAACGTAGCCAAGGTCATCGGCTCCGGCACTGGACCCGAGCCACAGTTGATAGGAGGTCGCTCCGCCTTCGGGGAGCCAGCTGAAGGTGACCGTGCTTCCGCTTAGGACTGTGTGAGTAGCGGGTGAGGTGATCCTGGCCGCCAACGTGTAGCGGTACACCGTTCCGTACTGCAGACTGCCGCCGTTGGTGGTGACGCCGTAGAGATAACCATGGGTGTCAACGAAAGCGCCGCCGGGATCGGCTCCGCCCGCATTGGAGAAGTTATAGAGAACGGAGTACGTGTCCGGGAAGTTGAGGTTCAAGCCGTAAATAGTCCCGACGTCTCCGCTGCCTCCGTAATACGTGGTGCCGTAGAGATTGCCGTAGGCATCTACTACGGGGGTGGAATAGGGAGTTGCACCATCGGTTCCTCCAGCAAACCTAAGGTAGGCGAAGCCGCCAGAGCCCGGGATGTACTCGAAGAGGGTTCCGAATCCCGAGCCGCCGGAATATCCTGTGCCGCCGGTGCTGGTTGTGACATAGAGCTTACCGGAGGAGTCGATGACCGGAGCGGCCACCGGATTGCCCCCATCGCCAGTGCCAGCAAAGCTGTAAAGCACGCTGAAGCTGCTGGTACTGCTGATTTCGAAGATCGTGCCCGCGTCGGCGGGGCCTCCCTTATAGGTCGTGCCAAATAGATTTCCCGAGGAGTCGATGACCATTCCACTCTGAGGCGTGCTGCCATCGGTGCTTCCTCCGGCAAAGTTATGCAGCACAGAGTAGTTGTTCGACGCGTCGATCTCGAAAACAGTTCCTAGTCCGGATGTGCCGCCGGCAGAGGCTGTGCCGTAGAGATTTCCCGCCGAGTCGAGACTTAAAGGTCCGTAGGGATTACTTCCGCCAGCTCCGTCAAAGTCATGAAGCACAGAATAAGTGCCTGCCGAGTCGATCTTAAACACCGTGCCAAGTCCAGAGGCGCCCCCGTTGAAGGTTGCACCATAGAGATTCCCGGAAGAATCCATCACTAATCCATATACCGGGTGACCTTCTCCAGACCCAAAACTATGCACTACGGAGAAGGTACTCGACGTATCGATCTTGAATACTGTGCCATTGCCTGCCGCGCCGCTAGCGGTAGTAGTGCCGTACAAATTGCCCGCGGGATCCATGATGAGAGTGGACTTGGGATAACTGCCGTCGCTTCCGCCGCTGAATGTATAGAGAGTAGTAGCTGTCTGCGCATTCAGTAGTGTAACTGGGAAAATCAGTACGGCCAGGCAGAGCAGTGTGAGACAGCGCAGCGAGAGCTGACGACGAAGTAGCATGGTTCGTTTCCTTGTCCGGCGGACTTGTAGTCGGGCCCAGGTCGAACTTCTTGTGGCGTCGAAATAAAAAGGGCAGAACCACTGTATCCGTGGACTTCACCGCCGGAGCACAGCAGTGTGGCCTAAGCCTCCAGATACAAATCATTGATGGTTGAGCCGCTGCCAACCTGATACAACACTTTACTTACGATTGCAACAGATTAGATATAAATATCGAGACACACTGCCTAATTTAAGGATGAAAAGTGGAATAGTCAGTGAAATAGTTTGACCTCCAAGTTCGAAACTAAACAGATTAGATATGCGCCGCCTAGCGCAGTTTGGTTACTTCTCCGGTATCCAGAGAGTAGTAAGCTTCGATGATAGTCAGCTTCCCTTCATCGACAGCCTCCTTAATGATTTTGCTCTTTGCCAGCAAGTCCTGCGCAACCTGGTGAATGTGCTCGTGGACCGTGATATCGATGTTTTCCGATGAATTAGGGTCTTTCTTGGAGCACTCAGAGACGATGGGTGCGAGCACGGCATCGAGGTTCTGTGATTCCGGCTTTCCTCCGGAGCAGGCAGCGGTGACGGCGCCGCAGCTTTGGTGACCCATGACGACGATCACGCTTGAGCCGGCATGCTCAACCGCATATTCGAGGCTCCCGATGGACACCGGGTCGTCGTCCTCACCCGCCGAGCGCACGACGAACAAATCGCCCAAGCCGGTGTCGAAGACGAGTTCCGGAGGCACGCGGCTGTCGGAGCAGCTCAACACCGCAACTCGCGGATGCTGCGTCTTGGCCAAAGCCTTGCGCTGCGCAGGAAAATCCTGCGAGGCTGTCTTGCCGAGGACAAAGCGCTGGTTACCTGCCGCCAGATCAGCCCAGACTCGATCGGCGGAAGCGGTCGACGAAGTCTGCGCCACAGCGAAGATTGCAGATGCAGTCAAAATCGCAAAGCAGAGGAAAGCACGCAGAACGCGAAACATAAGTCCTCCTACCATTTTGGTCATTCGAGCCTTGTGGGCGCGATATGCACATTGTCTTTCTCCCGGGCATTCTTTACCATCCAAATTTCTCCACTCGTCATGGACAATCTTCGCGTCCTCATCCCGCACGACCGTATCGCCGCGAAAGTTGCAGAAATCGGCAATCAGGTTACCGCCGACTTTCCAGGAGAGTCTGTCGTCCTAGTCGGGGTGCTGAAGGGGGCGACCATCTTCCTCGCCGACCTCGCCCGCCAGATCAAACTCGACGTGAGCTTCGATTTCATCGCCGTGTCCAGCTACGGCGGCTCGCGGCAGCACAGCGGGGAAGTGAAGCTGGTAAAGGATGTTGACCAGTCCATGGAAGACAAAAACGTCATCCTGGTGGAGGACATTCTGGATACCGGGCTGACTTTGACGTACATCAAAAAGCTGCTTGAGGCGCATCAACCGAAGAGCATCAAGGTAGCAGCGTTGCTCGATAAGCCGTCGCGCCGGACCGAGCCCATTCGTGCCGATTACGTCGGGTTTGAGATACCGGATGAATTTGTAGTTGGATATGGTCTTGACTTTGCCGGACGATATCGTAATCTGCCAGATGTCTGTGTGCTGGAAACTCCCTCAGACGGGGCTTAGAATCTAAACTGGCTATGTCAGTGTATTCGCCCGTAGTCGCCGGACTGGCGGCCCTTCCCGTAAACGATTGGCGGTCAGCCGCCAAGCTCATCGAACACACCCTACTGAAACCCGATGCCACGCGTAACCAGATCATTGCGTTATGTCAGGATGCCGTGCGCTACGGCTTCCACCTGGTGATGGTGAACCCTGCCAACGTCGCGCTGGCCGCTTCCCAGGTACACGGCACCGAGGTGAAGGTCGGAACCGTGATCGGCTTCCCGCTGGGCGCGAACCTGACCATCACCAAGATGTTCGAAGCCGAGAACGCGCTCCGGCAGGGTGCGCATGAACTCGACATCGTGATGAATATTGGCGCGCTGAAGTCGGGCGACCGCCTGCTGGTGAAGACCGAGATACGCAGCCTCACAGACCTGGCGCATAAGCATGGAGCTCTGCTGAAGCTCATCCTGGAAAACGCGCTACTGACGCAGGAAGAGAAGATTCTGGCGTGCGCACTGGCGGCCGAGTCTGGCGTCGATTTCGTCAAGACCTCGAGCGGGCTGGCTGAGTCGGGGGCCACGGCGCACGATGTGGCTCTGATGCGCGGCGTCGTCGGCTTGAAGATTGGCGTAAAGGCGGCGGGCGGCATCCGGACTGCGGCGCAACTGCTGGAGATGGTTGATGCCGGCGCGAACCGCATTGGCACCAGTGCCAGCGTGACGATTGTGCAGGAACTCGGCGCTCCGGTGGACCAGTAGCCGATGGCGCGTCTGACCGGCGTGCTCGGCATCGCTGCCATTCTTCTCTTCGCTTACCTGTTCTCCACCAATCGCAAAGCCATTCGAGTTAAGACCATCGTCGTCGGATTGACGCTTCAGTTCGTGTTCGCTGTGCTGGTGCTGCGCGTGGGCTTCGGCGTGAAGGTTATGACGGTGGCGGGCGACGCTGTTGACAAGCTGCTGAGCTACTCGTTCGACGGCTCGTCGTTTGTCTTCGGTGAGTTTGGCGTCAAAGCGTCGAAGTTCGGCCTGGTCTTCGCCTTCCAGGTTCTGCCTATCATCATCTTCATCGCGGCATTCTTCTCGATCCTCTACTACTACGGCGTGATGCAGTTCATCATCCGCCAACTTGCGCGCGTGATGATGCGCTTCATGGGAGCGAGTGGTGCCGAATCGATGAATGTCGCCGCCAGCATCTTCATGGGCATCACCGAAGCGCCGCTGACGATTCGCCCGTATCTGCCGAAGGTGACCCGCTCGGAGCTGATGACCATCATGACCAGCGGCATGGCGCACGTTTCGGGCGCAATGCTGGGGGCGTACATTCTGCTGGGGATTGAGGCGCGACATCTGCTGGCAGCGGTGATTATGACGGCGCCGGGAACCATTCTCATCGCCAAGATGCTGGTGCCGGAAACCGAGCAGCCGCTGACCGCCGGCACGGTGAAGATCGATGTGTCTGAATTGGAAAAAGATAAGCCGGTCAACGTTCTCGATGCCGCGACCAAAGGCACGACCGACGGGCTATTTCTGGCGCTGAACGTCGCAGCCATGCTGATCGCATTTCTGGCGCTTATCGCCCTGGCGGACGGCATGCTGGGCGGCGTCCACAACTTCCTGGCTGCGCATGGATTTCGCTGGTTCCCTGGCAAACTGGAATCGATTCTGGGCGTGATCTTCGCACCGGTCGCCTGGCTGATCGGGATTCCGTGGCACGATTGCCTGGCGATCGGCAATCTGCTGGGCACGCGCATGGTGCTCAACGAACTGGTCGCCTACACCCTGCTGATCGGCCAAAAAGCATCGCTCGATCCGCGGTCGTTCACCATCGCGACGTTCGCGCTGTGCGGCTTCGCCAATATTGGCTCCATCGGGATCGTGATCGGCGGCCTGAGTAGCTTAGCGCCAACACGTAGACATGACCTGGCGAGACTGGGATTCAAGGCGATGATCGCCGGCACGATGGCGAATTTGATGTCGGCTAGCATTGTGGGAATCTTGATCAGTGGATAGTGGGTAGTGGATAGTGGCTAGCAGGTGGTTAGTGAGTACGCGCCTTAGCGCCTAACGACGTGAGCAACCCGTTTAGGATACGTGCAACTTCGGTCGTTTTCGAATTGAGACGCTCTTCGGTTTCGTTTGAGATGTAACCGAGCTTCGCCGCGATCACAAGTTGTGTCTCCACTTCGAATATTGAACCACGCGCATGACACAAAAACTGCAAGAATTCACCTTTTGTAGCCCTTCCCTGTCCTTCCGCTATATTGCTCGGAATTGAGACCGCGGCTCGGCGTAGTTGGCTCATCAGCCCGTAAAGTTCGCTCGGAGGAAAGCTCCTCGTGATCTCGTAGACTGCCGTGACAAGCTCGACTGCCTTCTGCCAAACGATCAAATTCTTGTAGCTGTTTACCGGACGCCTGCTTCTTTCGGCCTGTTCCACCATCAAGACCGCCTTTCTTCTACTATCCACCATCCACTATCCACTACCCACTGCTTTCACAACGTGCGTCTCCTCACACCCACTTGTGACGAGCGCACTTCAGAAGTGTTCAGAATAGGACCATTCTCGAAATAGGAAACCCACGGGTTTCCGCAGATTTAGCGTGTGTTCGCCACTGGGCCCGCCTTCATTCGTATGCTACTGCTCCGAACGAGCGTTCATTAGCAAGGGGGCTGCGGCCGGCACACGGAACCACTTTGCGCGGAGGCAAGTATGGCAATCACCAAGCAGGATGCACTCGACTACCATTTCGGGACACGGCCGGGCAAGATCGAGGTTGTCTCGACCAAACCCTGTCGCACCCAACGCGACCTCAGTCTCGCCTACACGCCCGGCGTAGCCGAGCCCTGCCTCGACATCGAGAAGAACCCACAGGACGCTTACAAATACACCGCCAAGGGAAACCTGGTCGGAGTGGTAACTAATGGCACCGCGGTACTCGGTCTCGGTGACATCGGCGCTCTGGCCGGTAAGCCGGTCATGGAAGGCAAGGGTGTCCTGTTCAAAAGATTCGCCGACATTGACGTCTTCGATATCGAACTGAACACGAAGGACGCCGACGAGGTCATCAAAGCTTGCCAGTTGCTCGAGCCCACCTTCGGCGGCATCAACCTGGAAGACATCAAGGCGCCCGAGTGCTTCTACATCGAAGAGACGCTGAAGAAGACGATGAAGATCCCCGTCTTCCACGACGATCAGCATGGGACGGCGATCATCTCCGGCGCGGCGCTGGTCAATGCCGTGGAGCTTACGGGCAAGCGCATCGAGCAGGTCAAGGTTGTCGTGAACGGTGCCGGAGCCTCCGGTATCGCCTGCGCTGAGCACTACATCTGCCTCGGCGTGAAGCGCGAGAACGTCACCATGGTCGACACCAAGGGCGTCATCTACAAGGGCCGCACCGAGGGCATGAATCAGTACAAGGAGCGTTTCGCGAAAGAGACACCTTGCCGTACGCTGGCGGACGCATGCAAGGGCGCCGACGTGCTTCTCGGCCTCTCGAAGAAGGGCGCGTTCACGGCTGAGATGATTGCCTCACTGGCGCCGCAGCCGGTGGTCTTCGCCATGGCGAATCCCGATCCGGAGATCACCTATGACGAAGCGCGCGCTGTCCGTGACGACATCATCATGGCGACTGGGCGCTCGGATTATCCGAACCAGGTGAACAACGTCCTCGGCTTCCCGTTCATCTTCCGGGGCGCTCTCGATGTCCATGCGACGACCATCAACGAAGAGATGAAGCTGGCAGCGACGTATGCGCTGGCGGGGCTGGCGAAGGAAGATGTGCCCGACTCAGTTTGCCGCGCCTATGGGGTGGAGTCGCTGAAGTTTGGCAAGGACTACATCATTCCTAAGCCGTTCGATCCGCGAGTGCTGGCGTGGGAAGCCGTCGCAGTGGCCAAGGCGGCGATCGAATCTGGCGTTGCACAGAGTCCGGTCGACTTGGGCAAATATCGCGACGAGTTGGAAAAGCGGCTGGGCAAAGCCCACGAACTGATGCGGATGATGATTCACAAGGCGCAGACCAATCCAAAGCGCATCGTGTTTCCGGAAGGTAATCACCAGAAGATTCTGCGTGCCTGCCATGTCCTGATCGAAGAGAAAATCGCGGTGCCGATTCTTCTGGGCCGCCCCAGCGAAATTAAGCGCAAGGCGACTGAGCTTGGCCTGAATCTGAATGGCATTACCATCGTTGAACCTGAAACGACTCCGCGACGCCAGGAGTATGTGAACGAGTTCTATCGCCTGAGGCAGCGTCGGGGTGTGACACTTGGCGCAGCCGACGAGATGATGAACGACCGCAACATCTTCGGCTCGATGATGGTGCGCATGGGCGATGCTGATGCCATTGTCTCCGGCGTCACGCAAAATTATCCCGAGACAATCCGTCCGGCGTTGCAGGTGATTGGTGTTCGCGAGGGAATTCACAAGGTTTCCGGCGTGTACCTGATCATCACTCGCAAGGGAGATCTCTACTTCCTGGCCGATGCCACGGTGAACATCGAGCCGACGGCCGAAGACCTGGCAGAGATCGCGTTGTGCGCTGCCGCCGAGGCCCGCCGCTTCGACATCGAGCCGCGAGTGGCAATGTTGTCGTTCTCCAGCTTCGGCAGCACCAAGCATCCGCTGTGCGACAAGGTGCGCAAGGCGGTTGAGCTGGCGCGCTACGCCGATCCGACGCTCATCATCGACGGCGAAGTGCAGGCGGGTATCGCTGTGAACGCAAAGAAGCTGGAAGCAGCATTCCCCTTCTCGTCGCTAAAAAATGGGGCGAATGTGCTGATCTTCCCGGACCTGCAGTCCTGCAACATCGCCTGCAAGCTGCTGGGCCCGATGGGAGGAGCGGAGACGCTCGGCCCGATTCTCGCCGGTATGGCCAAGCCGGTCCACCTGCTGCAGCGCGGCGCCGAGGTGGAGGAGATCGTCAACATCGCGACTATCGCGGTGGTCGACGCACAGGACAGCTCGCTTCCAGAGAGCGCGCGAGTCGCGGCTGCCGTGGCTAGCGTCGGTTAGTTGAAGCGATTTGTAAAAACGAAAGGCGCGTCAGCGATGGCGCGCCCTTTGTTATGTGCGGTCAATCCTCAGGCGGAAGTTTGAGCCGATCGCTCCTCATTTTGTTGCAGCGCTGCCCGGGCGGACTCTTCGAACATCGGCTTCTTGCTCCACAAATACCAGATCAGCAAGCCGGAGAGGGGAAGTCCGATCAGCGTTCGCCAGTCATGGGTCGTGAGCAAGTCGATGATGTCGCTGAGTATGTTCGCGCAGAGGATGACCAGCGCGGTCCACATACCCCAGAGCGCGGATCTCCAAAGGCCGACGGCGGCCGCGAGGCAGGCGACGCAGGCAGCGATCATCAGCAGCAGGCCAATCGTGATCATGATGGGAGAGGAATTTTGCGTTGCAGGCGTGTCCACGTCGCCGGGAAAGAGGACGAGCGCGGCCATGACGCCGGTGACGATGGCGCCAAATACGAAGAACATGCTGAGTGCGGTGATACCGGGCGGACGGCGTTCGTCGCTCATGGGCATTGGTCCTGGCCAGACGCTGCTCAGGCGGTTCGCTTATTCACCGGCTCTACGATCACTTGCTCCTGCTCGGTGGCCACATCATGCGGCATCCGGGCACGCTCAGCATATTCCATCGAAGGAACGCTGACCACGCGCGATGCACCGGTGATGAGCCACGCAGCACGCTCGTAGGTGAAATAGCTCCACGCCCACTGCAGCATGACTACAATGCGATTTCGGAATCCGATCAAGAACATGATATGCACGAATAACCAGGTAAGCCACGCAAAAAATCCGGAGATGTGGACCTTACCAAATTGTGCAATACCAGCGGCACGGCCGATCGTTGCCAGGGACCCTTTGTCGAAGTAATGAAATACCTCGCGCGGCTTGCCGGCGATGTCCCGCTTGATCTGTTCTGCCACAAACGTGCCTTCCTGCAGGGCGACGGGAGCGACCCCGGGAAGCGGTTTGCCGTGCTTGTCTTTGAGCGTCGCCAGATCGCCGATGACGAAGACCTCGCGATGGTCGGGAATGCTGAGGTCCGGCTTGACGAATACCCGTCCGGCCTTGTCGACCGGAGCTCCGAGCGCCCGGCCAAGGGACGACGCGGATACGCCGGCGGCCCAGAGCACGACCTCCGCAGGCACCATGTCGTTGCCAATGCGAACCTCGCCGGAGCGCACATCGCTGACGGGAGAGTTGGTGCGCACCTCCACCCCAAGGCGCTGCAACTGCCGTACCGCGCTTTGCCGCAGATCTTCGGGATAGCTGCTCAAGATGGATGGGCCGGCTTCGACCAGCACAATGCGGGTCTTGGTGGAATCGATATTGCGGAAGTTCGCGGGCAGCGACCGTCGTGCGATCTCGGCTAATGTGCCGGCCAGTTCAACGCCGGTGGGGCCCGCGCCGACGACGATGAAGTTCAGCGGCCGATGGACTCCGGTGAGCGCTGCCTCACGTTCGGCCAACTCATAGGCCAGCAGAATTCGCCGGCGAATCTCCAGCGCGTCTTCGATGGTCTTTAATCCGGGAGCGAGCGGCTCCCAGTCATCGTGTCCAAAGTACGCGTGGGTGGCACCGGCAGCGACGACCAGGTAATCAAAGCCGATCTCGTGGTCGTGCAGCAGCACCTGTCGACGCTCAAGGTCGAAGCCGAGCACGTCGCCGAGCAGCACCTCGACATTTTTGTGGCGATGGAGAATCTCGCGAATGGGAGCGGCGATCTCCGCCGGCGACAGGCCTGCGGTTGCCACCTGATAGAGCAGCGGCTGAAAAGTGTGATGGTTCTTGCGATCGAGGACGGTGATGTCGACCGGCAGGTCCGCCAGGACTTCTGCGGCCTTCAGCCCACCGAAACCGGCTCCTACGATAACGATCTTAGGACGAGCGCTCATGGTCAGGGCCTCACCTAAATCAGATGCGCGAGGGCGCGCGAAGTGGCAAATTGCTTCGACGCGGCAGCGCTGCCTATGTCATTTTGTATGCTAGATTAACTAATGTGGGCCCGTAGCTCAGTTGGTAGAGCAACGCACTTTTAATGCGTGGGTCGCAGGTTCGATTCCTGCCGGGCTCACCAAGAAAAGCAGCAATTAGCATTTGGCCGTTAGCCTTTAGCTTTTTCCCTCCGACTCGGCGTGTCATTTCTCAGCACACAAAAACGTGCATCCATCCGCACAGATTCTTGGGTGCTCCTGGCTAAGCGCTAAGAGCTAATGACTGTCTTTCTCCACATACACCGCGGTTCCGTACGCCAGCACCTCTGTCACGCCTTGCATAACTTCCGTTGCGTCGTAGCGCATGCCGATGACCGCGTTGCCGCCGAGCTCGGCTGCGTGCTGCATCATGAGCTGGAAGGCGTGCTCGCGAGTCTCTTCGCACAATTTTGTGAGCAGCGTAATGTTGCCGCCGACCAATGTCTGCAGTCCCGCACCGATGGTGCCGACGATGGAGCGCGAGCGCACGATGATGCCGCGCACCAGTCCATAATTCCGGACGATTTTGTAGCGATCAAGGGTGAAGGCGGTGGTCACCATGTTGTGCGGGATCGCGCTTTGGGAAGACATACCTGGAACAGGTGTGCTGGTACTCATACATCCTCCTCGGGAGTTCGAGGGCAGCATACCACGGACACCATTGCCAAGTCGGTGCGCAGTGCTGCGGGAAGCACTACACTTGAATGAGGAGATCTCGATTCCATTGGCTGTGCCGCCTTCGACCAAAGAAAACTATCTGATGACCGTCATCTCGCTGGCGTTTGTTGCGGGGATGGCTATCGCGATCGGCATCTACTTTGCCTGGACCCACGGAGCAATTCCGCCCGCGTTCAATGGCGCAACTTCGATGGCAGCACTGTTTGTCTGCCCGTCGTTCATTCTCTCCATCGCTGTTGGTCCGACGGCGGACGCCGAGCTGATGCAAGCCGTGGTTGCGGGTTCGATCGTGTTCGCGAATGGATTCTTGTATGCCGGGGTTGCGGCGGGAGCCTACTACCTGTTCACGCTGGTCTTTAAGCGCGGAAGATAGGTTCTACGGTGCCGGTTGCTGCTGGGTCATGCAATGGAGTGCGCCCAGTCCCCAGATGAAGTCGCGGCAATACACGCCCACCACCTCGCGATCCGGAAACAACTCAGCCAGCGTGTTCAAAGCGACGCGATCGTTGCGGTCGCCGAAAGTCGGCACCAGCACCAGCTTATTGGCGATGTAGAAGTTGGCATAGCTGGCGGGCAATCGTTGTCCTTCGAAATAGACCGGCTCCGGCATGGGCAGCTTGACCACCTTCAGCGCCTTACCCGCTTGATCAGTGCTCTTCTTCAGCCAGCGGAAGTTGTCGCTGAGCGGCTCGTGATTCACGTCGTCAGGATCGGGTTCGTAGGCGGTGACGACGGTGCGCGGGCCGACGAAGCGGGTGATGTCGTCGACGTGGCCGTGCGTGTCGTCGCCGGCGATGCCGCGCTCCAGCCAGATGACCTTCTCGATGCCGAGGTAATCGGCCAACATCTCTTCCACGTGCTCGCGCGAGAGTCCCGGGTTGCGTTGCTGCACTTCGCTGAGCAGGCATTCCTCGGTGGTGATCAGCGTGCCGCGTCCGTTGACGTCGATGCTGCCGCCTTCGAGCACAATGCGATGCATCTCGCCGTTGACGCGCAGATGCGGTTGCCACACAGGAACCTTCACGCGCTTCGCGATCTCCGTACCCGCGGGAGCATCGAGCTTCCAGTCGCTGTATTTGGCCCAGGCGTTGAACCGCCAGGTCGTAGCCGCGATCGGCGGCAGATCCTTCTTCTTCGACTCGCGGCGGACGAAGATTGGCCCGTAATCGCGCGTCCAGACCCGATTCGTTGGAATGCGCAAGAACTGGACGTTGCCAGCATTCTTGCCGGGATCCGCAGCTTTCTCCGGGATCACCATCGAGCGCACGAGCACTTGCCGAGCTTTCGCCTCCGCCGTCTCGTCGTCGACGAGAATCTTTACCTGCTCGACGCGCGCGAGGTGGCGGACGATCTCCGCATAGATCCAGGGAATCGCTTCGAACTTGCCGGGCCAGTCAGAGCGGTTGTGCGGCCACGCGATCCACGTCGCCTCGTGCGGCTCCCACTCTGCCGGCATGCGATAGCCGAGTGCGGCGGGAAGGTCGGGAAGTGTGAGAGTCTTTTTCGGCATTCTTCGATCTTTGGGTGTCAGTCGCTGTCCTCGGGGCGCCGTCTAAAGCGGTCTCGAACTCCCGAACAGAGGGCTTATTGGCGCGACTGAAGTTGAACCTTGGTACAAAACTTCATTACGCTGAAGCGCGGAGCGCGTCACAATCGTAGCCCAGGACGCGAGTCCTGGGTTGGTATCGAAACAGGGCCCAGTCCGAAGGACGAAACAAAGCCTGCCGTCCCTGAAGGGACTTCGGTCAATTTTCATGTCGCGATCCCAGCACTCACGTGCTGGGCTACGGTTGTTTCGCGCTACGCGCTGGACGGTCGTTTCGCTGCGCGCTCGTTGCCGCGCGCGAGAACTTCTACACCATAAATCGCTGCGTGATCGGCGCGTAGGCATCAACACGCCGGTCGCGCCAGAACGGCCAATTGCGTCGCACGTCCTCCATGCGACGCAGATCGACTTCTGCAACCAGTATCTCTTCTTTATCGTGCGAGGCCTGCGCAATCACTTGTCCAAAGGGGTCGGCGATGAACGAGCCACCCCAGAATTCCAGGCCCTTGCCGGTCGCTTCGTTGCCGCGAATGTTGCCGGTCTCAAAGCCGACGCGATTGGGCACGGCGACGTACACGCCATTGGCAATCGCGTGCGCGCGCTGAATCGTACGCCAGGCATCGTACTGCGCTTCGCCGTACTGCGCCTTCTCGTCCGGATGCCAGCCAATCGCCGTCGGATAGAAGAGCACATTCGCTCCCTGCAACGCCGTCAAGCGAGCGCCCTCGGGATACCACTGGTCCCAGCAAACCAGCGTGCCGAACTTGCCAAAATCGGTTTCGAAGGCTTTGAAGCCCAGATCGCCCGGTGTGAAGTAGAACTTCTCGTAGTAGAGCGGGTCGTCGGGTATGTGCATCTTGCGATAGATGCCCGCGAGTTTGCCGCCTTCGTCGATGATCGCAGCGGTGTTGTGATAAATCCCGGCTGCGCGCCGTTCGAACAGTGACGCAACGACCGTGACCTTCAACTCACGTGCGACATCACCGAGGCGCTTTGTCGCCGGGCCGGGAATCGATTCTGCGAGATCGAAGAGCGCCACATCCTCACGCTGGCAGAAGTACTGTGTCTGAAAAAGTTCAGGCAGGCATATGATCTCGGCGCCCTGGCTGGCGGCGGTGCGCACATGTTCGACGGCGCGCTCCAGGTTCTGCTCAGGCTCAGGCGTGCACGACATCTGCACAATGCCGATTTTGAAATTACGTTCCTGCAAAACTCAGCTCCGAAGGAGAATGCATTTGTAGCATAGCACCCGCTCGTCGCGCACTCGTTCGCGCAGAATTGTGAATGTGCGATGAATGCTGCGCGGATTGACGCCAGCAGCGCTGACCTTGTAGTTTCGATTGTTCAGCTACTTCAATCGATTCATCCAGTGAGCGCATTGCGCGCACACGTTTTTGACCGAGGTGAACCTTGCACGACAAGCACAACAACCCCGAAGGCGAAGGTATCGAGCGCGTTCTTCACGACCCTGTTTCCGACAAGCTGGAGCCGCTTGCCCCGCTCGATGTAACCCAGATCCACGGCATTGACGACATGGTGCGCGCCATGGGCCGCACCGCTTTTACCGGACGCCAGGTGGGCGAAGGCGCCGATGTGCTGGAAGCGATGGCGCGCGACAAAGACTGCTTCGTCGTGATGACGCTGGCCGGCGCGATGACCGTCGCCAAGCAGGGATTGATCGTTACCGAATTGATCGATCGCGGCATCGTGAAGGCCATCATCTCGACCGGCGCTCTGATGGCGCACGGGCTGGTCGAGGCCGCAGGCCGCTCGCATTTCAAATACGACCCGAAGATGGACGATGTCGAGCTCTACGAGGCCGGCTATAACCGCGTGTACGACACGCTGGAGCCGGAGACGAACCTCGACTACGTCGAGACTATCGTCGCGCAAAATCTTGAACGAGCTGGGACCACAGCGAAGTCATCTGCTCGTACAAGATCAACCGCGAGATCGGAAAGTTTCTCAGCGAAAACGTGAAGGACCGCGGCATCCTGAAATCGGCGTACGAGAAAAATGTTCCGGTATTTGTCCCGGCGTTCAGCGATTCGGAGATCGGGCTGGATGTCGCGCTGCACAATCGCGCGCGCCGCAAAGCCGGCAAGGACCCGCTGCACTTCGATCCGTTTGTCGATCTGGAGCACTACGCCGACACGTTGCTCCAGCAGGAGCGGTTGGGCATCTTCACCATCGGCGGCGGCGTGCCGCGCAATTGGGCACAGCAGTTCGGACCGTTCATAGAACTGCGTCATCGCCGCGGTGGAGAAGATCTGCCGCTCAAGCGCTTCCACTACGGCGTGCGCATCTGCCCCGAGCCGGTGAACTGGGGCGGCCTTTCCGGCTGTACTTATAGTGAAGCGGTGTCGTGGGGCAAGTTCGTTCCTCCCGAGGAAGGCGGAAAGTTTGCGGAGGTTCTGCTGGATGCGACAGTGGGGTTGCCGTTGATTGCGGGAGCGGTCTTGGAGAGAGTGAAAAAGTAAGGATAGAGTTTCAACTCCCTGAAGATTTTCTATCCACTATCCCCTAACCACTATCCACTGCTTTCGCGCCTTCCCGGCTCCGGTTCAGGCCCGGCATGGTCTAAACTCCGGAGCCGGTGCGGGCTTCCGCGGAATCTTTAGCGAGTGCGGGAGCTCGATCGCTTTCGGCTCGATGAGGCGCGGGTCGTCTTTCTGCCGGCCTTCGTACATTTACCGCACTCGCTGAATGTCATGTTCACTGCCTTGCACTTCTGTACTACGTTTCCAGTCGAGAAAAAGTTCACCGTAGGATTTCGTGATGTAGTCTTTCGAATCGACGCCAAGCGCGCGAGCGGTGCGATCGATCCAGCGTGCCTTGCCTTCGATCTCGGCGATGTCGCCGATGGGCGTGTGATCGAGCACCACCTCTCCCTGCCCATCGCTCCACTCCGCACGATACTTCTCGTAGGTGAAGACCGGCGAGAATCCCAGAGCACGCAGGATCGCATCCATCTGTTTGCCATCGGAGAGCGCCGTCTCCGCCTCGGCGCGCGACTTGTGGCGTCCGGCTTTGCCTTTGGATTTGTGCGTGAGCTTCCACTTGTCGCCGTATTTGCGCAGGCGCAGAATCTCGCCCTTCTTCCGCAGCTTCTGGCCGGGAAGATCGTAAAGCGTGTTGACCTCGTGCGTGGAGGGCGTTTCGCACTTGAAGCCAAGACTTTTGAGTTTCTTCTCAAGGGATTTGAGGTCAGGAACCTGGAATTTGATTTCGACTTCCTGGGGCGTAGCCATAGAAAGAGTTTAAAACAGGGCGAGGTTGCGGGATCGATCTCGGTCGAGCCGAATAACGGCCCAAAGCCTGTCGTCCCTAAAGTCCTCATTTCGCTATCTGGAGCTGACCCAGCGCTGAAGCGCTGGGCTAGATTATGCCGCGCCTACAGCGCTGCCATTCCTGCGAACGTTGAAAGCCTTACCGAGCGCGAGAAACAAAAACATCGCGTCAAAAAAGCGTTCAGGACAACTTGTCCGGAGAGGTGGGTTTTGCGCCGTCAGCCGACAGCCGACAGCTAATTCTCTCGCTCCACCACGAACTCGGGAACCCAGAGCAGGACCCGCTTGATCTCGGAGTCAGGGAAGGTGCAGATGGCTTCGCGCGCTTTATTGCAGAACTCTAGTGCGCGCGCGTAAGCAGCATCGATCGAGCCGTGGCGGCGCAGGATCTCCACGATGTCAGATGGCTTAATTCCGTTGAAGCCGCCGTTGCTGAGGACGTCTTCGATGATCTGCCGTTCCGCTGGGTCGCAGCGCTCCAGCGCGTGCAGAACGGCCATGGTCGCCTTGCCTTCGCGCAGGTCGCTGGCAACCGGCTTGCCCAGCACTTCTTCCGACGCTGTCAGGTCAAGCACATCGTCGACGATCTGAAAGGCCATCCCGAGATTGCGGCCATACTCGGCCAGACGTTGCTGATCGGCATCGCTGGCGGCGGCGAGAATTCCGCCCAGCTTCATGCAAATCGAGAACAGAAACGCCGTCTTGCGATGAATCAGCTCGAAGTGCTCGTCGAGCGAAATGGCTTTGCCCAGGCGCTCGATTTGCAGTAACTCGCCTTCGACCATGGCTTGCGTCAGGTCAATCAGCGCGTCAAGCACCGCGAAGTTCCGCTCCTGCACGGCGATCTTGAACGCCTGCATGTAGAGCCAGTCGCCGGCGAGCACGCACTTGGCATTGCCCCACTGCGTGTTGGCAGCAGGCCGCCCGCGGCGGGTCTGCGCCTCGTCGATGATGTCGTCGTGAACCAGCGTTGCCGTGTGGATGATCTCGACTACCGCGCCGAGTTTGACGGCGCCCTGGCCAGAGTAGTTCATCAGCTTGCAGGAGAGGAGAAGCAGGGCAGGACGCAGTCGCTTGCCGCCGCCCGCGCGCAGGTATTCGCCGATTTCGGTGATCGCCCGAACGCCGGAAACCGTGTCGCGGCCGAACTCGCGTTCAATGGCAGCGAGGTCGTCATGCAACAGGTCGAAAATTTCCTTAGCGTTGGTGACGGTGCTCAAGCTTTGCTGCATCCTTCCACGTCAAGAAAAGAATTTCACCACGGAGCTCACGGAGAAAACTCAAACAAAAAAGCACAAAATCTCCGTGTGCGCAGTGAACTCCGTGGTAAATCTTCTGCCTTCAATTACTGCGGTAGTTCGTGAACTGCATGTCGATGCCGAAGTCCTGCTGCTTCAGCAGCGCCATGATTTCCTGCAGTGTATCGCGGTCTTTGCCGCTGACGCGAACCAAATCCCCCTGAATCGCAGCCTGCACTTTCTTCTTCGAGTTCTTGATGAGCTTTACGATCTCGCGCGCTTTCTCGATCGGAATCCCCTGCTGCATGGTGACGCGCTGGCGCACTGTCGAACCGGCGGCAGGTTCGATGGTGCCATAGTTCAGCGATTTCAGCGGGACGCTGCGTTTGACCAGCTTGCTTTGCAGCACGTCATTGACTGCCTTCAGCTTGAACTCATCGGCCGAGTGCAGAATGAGAGCCTCTTTGCCCTCCAGTTCGATATCCGATTTCGAGTCCTTTAAATCGTAACGCGTATGGATTTCCTTCAGCGCCTGCTGAATCGCGTTCGTGACTTCCTGCAAGTCGACCTTGCTGACAATGTCGAAGGAGTTCTCAGCCATATTGTTCAGTGTAGCAAGAGACTCGGTGTCCGCCGAAACCGCTGAAGCGACTGCGATACCACTTACGTTGGATTCCGCTCACCGCAAAAGATTCAACGAATGTCATTGCGATTCGTGAGCGGCCACGCCGCTGCCTGTCCCCCTGCATATTCCGCCAGTCACATCTTTCGGTGACATGCCGCCACAATCGTGCAGCTCAGGGTAGAATTGAGCATCAAAGACAGATCAACCTTGGTCTCGCAGCCGCTTGGGGCGATCACTATTTATGGTTCATCGCAGCTTTACTGCACTTTTGCGCTCGCGCTTGAGTGCGAGGAAATTCGCGGTCACTTTTTTTCTTCTCGCGCTAGCGGCCGCCTGGACCGCCTGCAACCGCGGTAACGCCGCAGCTCCGACGGGGCCGATGGCAATGCCCGTCAAAGTGGAGACGGTGCAGGACCAGTCGATTGGCGACGCTTCCGAGTATGTCGCGACCATCAAGTCGCGTAACTCGGCCACCATCATGTCCGACGTTGAGGGATGGATCTTCGACATCCACGTTCATTCCGGTCAGACGGTACGCAAAGGCGACACGCTGATGGAGATCGATCCTCGTCGTCAACGCGCCGCAGTCTCCAACTACGATTCGCAAAAGGCGTCCAAGGAAGCTGCACTGCAGTGGGCGAAGTCGCAACTGGAGCGCACCAAAGCGCTCGCTGCCAGCGGGGTCGTCAGCCGGCAGGACCTGGAGCAGGCGCAATCGAATTACGACGGTGCCGTGGCAGATGTAAAAGCACTTGACGCGCAAATCGTGTCCTCGAAGGTGCAGCTGAAGTACTACAGCGTGTTCGCTCCCACCGACGGTACGGTAGGCGATATTCCCGTGCATGTGGGCGACCGAGTTACCAACACCACGCCGCTGACGACCATCGACGAGCGCAGCGGGCTCGAAGTGTACATTTCGGTTCCATCCGAGCGCGCGCACGACATCAAAATGGGAGCTCCGGTTGAAGTCGTCGATGCTGCCGGCAAAGTGCTGCTGAAGACGAATGTGTACTTCATCTCACCGCAGGTCGAGGGCGGAACGCAGTCGATCCTGGTGAAAGCTCCGGCTGACAAAGCCGCCGACGTGCTGCGCAACATGCAACTGGTCCGTGCACGCATCGTGTGGAGCACGCATGCCGGCGTCACTATTCCAGTCATCGCCGTGACGCGCATCAGCGGTCAGTTCTTTGCTTTTGTCGCCGAGGATGATAACGGCAAGGTGGTCGCCCGTCAGCGACCGCTGCAACTGGGAGAGATTGTCGGCAACGACTACTCGGTCGTCAGCGGATTGAATGCTGGCGAGAAGGTCGTGGTGGCCGGTGGGCAGAATCTCACCGACGGCGCGCCGATATCGATTCAGCAGTAGGTTTGTTTGTATCAGGGCACGACTTCAGTCGTGCCGCAAGAACTCGAGTCAGACTCTGGCTTCAGCCCCTGCGGGACGTCAGCAGCGGCTAAAGCCGTCTCATTGAAAGGCTATTTACGGCACGACTGAAGTCGTGCCCTGGTACAAAGCGCGAGAGCCTTTCAAGAAGAAGAGAACTGGTCAGCATTTTCCTGCGGATGCACTCCGCCGTTCTAAGGGGCACTCGGTTTGTTTGCTGATTTCTTCATTAAGCGCCCGGTATTTTCCACCGTAACCTCGCTGTTCATCGTCATCGCGGGCGCGGTCTGCATTCCATTTCTTCCCATAGCGCAATTCCCGCAGCTTGCGCCTCCGCAGATCGCCGTTACCTCGGCGTATGTCGGGGCGAATGCTACCGCTGTCGAATCTTCGGTTACGACGATTCTCGAAGAGGCCATCAACGGCGTGGAAGGCATGCGCTACATGACTTCCAGCAGCGGCAACGATGGCAGCAGTTCGATCAACATCACCTTCGAGCTGACCCGTCCGCTTGATCTCGCGGCTGTTGACGTCCAGAACCGGGTGCAGGGCGTGATGGGCCGCCTGCCCGACGAAGTGAAGAACACCGGCGTCACCATCAATAAGGTGGCCAGTTCCTTTGTTTTGGCTGCCGGTTTCTACAGCACAGGCAATCGCTACACTGCGGAATTCATCAGTAACTACATCGACATCTACGTCAAAGACGCGATCAAGCGTATCGATGGTGTGGCCGATGCGCAAATCTTTGGCGAGCGCAAATACTCCATGCGCTTGTGGCTTGATCCGTCTCGACTGGCGGCGCGTGGTTTGACGGCTTCCGACGTTGTTTCCGCGTTGCAGCAGCAGAACGTGCAAATCGCGGCCGGCCAGGTCGGCGCCGAGCCCACGGACAAAACGCAGATGTATCAGATCAGCGTGCGCGCGGTGGGGCGACTGACTGAGCCGGCCCAGTTCGACAACATCGTGCTGAAGCCGGGCAACAACGGCGCGTTAGTGAGGCTCATCGATGTCGGCCACGCCGAGCTTGGCGCAGAGGACTACAGCGGCAAGCTGCGCTACAACGGATATAACGGCATCGGTATCGGCGTCAGCCAACTGCCGACGGCCAATGCGCTCGACGTAGACAAGGCCGTCCGTGCCGAACTCGATCGCCTGGCCAAACGATTCCCGCCCGGCCTGAAGTATGCCATCGCCTTCGATACGACCACCTTCGTCGGGGATTCAATCCGTGAAGTGCTGAAGACCCTCATCGAAGCCATCATCTGCGTCATGCTGGTGATGTTCGTCTTCCTGCAGGATTGGCGCAGCACGCTGATTCCCGCAGTCACGATTCCGGTATCGCTGGTTGGCGCGTTTGCGTTCATCAAGCTGCTGGACTTCTCTATCAACACCCTGACGCTGTTCGGCATCGTGCTGGCCACCGGCCTGGTGGTCGACGACGCTATCGTGGTCATCGAGAATATTCAGCGGCACATGGGCGAGGAGCACTGCGACTCGCGCGTCGCCGCCTCCAACGCCATGGGCGAGGTGACAGGAGCTGTCGTCGCCACCTCTCTGGTGCTGGTTGCCGTGTTCGTGCCGGTAGCGTTTTTCCCGGGAACGACCGGCCTGCTCTACAAACAGTTTTCACTTACCATCGCGTTCTCCATCGCGATCTCGGCGTTCAACTCGCTTACCTTCACGCCATCGCTATCCGCTTTGCTGCTGCGGCCTGAGACTGGCCAGAAGAACGTATTTTTCCGCGGCGTCGAGCACATTCTGCACCACACGACTGAGCTCTATGTCCACATCGCCAATCGTGCCATCAAGGTGCGCTACCTGGTGCTGATCCTGTTCTTCGCGGGCCTCGCGGCAACGTATGTCGTCTACAAGGCGGTGCCTACGGGCTTTGTGCCTGACGAGGACCAGGGCTGGTTCATGATCACCGTGCAGGCGCCGCAGGGAGCGTCCGTCGAGTACACCTCGCAGGCTATGCGGCAGGTCGAGGGCGTCATCTCCAAGGAAAAGGACATAGTCGGCGCCTTCAGTGTTGTTGGCTTCAGCTTCACCGGCAGCGGCGCCAATAAAGGCATGATCTTCCTCAACCTCGCCAACATCGACAAGCGCAAAGGCGAGCAGAATTCGGCTGCGGCGATCGTGGCCCGGCTGCGTGGACCGCTTTCGCAGTTGACCGCCGTGCAGGCCTTTCCCTTTCTGCCACCGGCCATCGCCGGTATCAGCAGCTTCGGTGGCTTCACGTTCGAGGTGCAGGACGAAGGCGGCAACTCCGTCGAACAGCTCTACAACGTAACCCAGGGCCTGGTTAGGGAAGGGAACTCGCGCAAGGACCTCAGCGGCCTGTTCAGCGCGTTCACCGCCAACGATCCCCAATTCGTCGTGAAGATTGATCGCGCGAAGGCCCGCAGCTTGCAGGTTCCCATCCAACAGATCACCGACACCTTGGGTGTCTACATGGGTTCGGCCTACGTCAACGACTTCGACTTCAACAGCCGCGCCTATCGCGTGTACGTGCAGGCCGACCAGAGCTTCCGCCGGCGGCCGCGCGACATTCGCGAATTCTACGTGCGCTCTGACACCAACGAGATGATCCCGCTGGACAACGTCGTCAGCATCAGCGAGTCAACCTCGCCGCAGGTGATCACGCACTACAACCTGTTCCGCTCCGCGGAAATCGACGGCTCGGCAGCCCCGGGGTACAGTTCGGGCCAGGCGCTCCAGGCGATGGAGCAAGTGGCGAAGAAACTGCCGCTGGGGTTCAACTACTCGTGGTCTGGTTTGTCGCTGGAAGAAATCAAGTCGGGCAAGCAATCGGCATTGCTCTTCGGCCTCGGACTCCTGTTGGTTTACCTCACGCTATCGGCTCAGTATGAGAGCTTCGTGCTGCCCTTCATCATCCTGTTGAGTGTTCCCATGGCCATGCTCGGCGCGCTGATTGCGCAGTCGCTTCGTGGTCAGCTCAACGACGTCTACTGCCAGATCGGACTGGTGATGCTGATCGGCCTGGCCTCCAAGAACGGCATTCTGATTGTGGAGTTTGCCGAGCAGTTGCGCGCCAAGGGTCTGTCGATTCATGATGCCGCCATTGAAGCGGCCCGGATTCGTTTGCGTCCCATCCTGATGACGTCGTTCGCTTTCATCCTCGGCGTGCTGCCTCTGGTGTTCGCCAGTGGCGCGGGCTCGCAAAGCCGTCACTCCGTGGGAACCACGGTTTTTGGCGGCATGATCGTCTCCACCGTGCTGAATCTCTTCTTCATCCCAGTGCTCTACGTGATCGTGAAGTCGATGCTGGAGCGCGACAAGGCTCCGTCGAAGACTGTGTAGCGAATGCTGTTGATCAGGTCGGGGGGAGCACCGCTTCGGCGATGCAAGTGCTGCCTTGCTTGTCAGGCTTTGGCCGCTGAGAAAATCGGCGGAGTTACCTCATACGCTAAAGAGCTTTATCAGGGTAGATGGTTCTCTATGCACGCCTGGAAGACCTGCCCTGCCCCACCCAATCACAACTCTCCGTGTAAGTCTCGTGGTGGCTTTTTGATTTCTGCGATCTCCTTTCAGCTTCTTCCCGAAAGTCCACTCGTCACCTTCCAGTTATGACCTACGTCACAGCACTTTTGTGAAGACTGCGCTACAACAGAACTTAAGGCTGGAGGCGGTGGCGCGCATCCTCCCGTGATGCACCACCGTTTCCGTAACGGCCCCACACCGTGGGGAGATTGGTCGCATTATGGCCACGGCGCAGCTCACACCCATCGGGGTGGGCATTCACAATGTGCTCATCGCGACAGACTTTTCCCGCTGCTCCAATCAGGCGCTCGACATTGGATTGAAGCTGTCCGAAGCCTACCAGGCGCAGGCGTACGTTACCTTCGTTGTGCCCTCTGACGAGTTCATGCTGGCCGGCCCTGAAGCTTATGTCGCCGCCAAAGAGGCCGCACGCCGCGATCTTGAGAACCTCAAGACCGAACTGACGAAGACGCATACCTGCGTGGAAGGCAAGGACTATCACCTGTATCTGCTGGAAGGCGACGTCGCCACCAGCATCCTGAACTTTGCCCAGCAGAAGCATGTCGATCTCATCGTGCTGGGAACGCATGGCCGCGGCGGTCTGGAGAAGGCGTTGATGGGCTCGGTTGCCGAAAAAGTATTTCGCGCATCGGCGATACCGGTGCTCACGATTGGGCCGCATGCTCGCCACGCCAGCGACGCGCTGGCGCCGAAGAATGTCCTGGTCGCCGCCAACTTCAGCCCGGACGGCGAACGAGCGGCGCGTTATGCGGCTGGGCTCGCCGCGGAACATCATTCGCGGCTGACCATCCTGCATGTAATCACTCCTAAGGAATTGGAGCATGTTCCGGATCGCGATCGCGTCCTGCGGGCCATGGACCAGAACCTTCAGGAACTGCTTGGACCCGAAGCCCAGGATTGCCAGCGGCGTGTGGAGTGCGGCCGCGTTGCCCCAACCATTTTGCGGACCGCACAGGAATTGAATGCAGACCTGCTTGTGCTCGGTGTGCATGCGGCGGCGGGAGTGCTGACCCGATTTATGTGGCCGATTGCGTATGAAGTTGTACGTGAAGCGTCGTGCCCGGTTTTGACAGTAAGAGAGCGCAACCGGTGAACCAGCCGGTACGCAGACCCCATTGGAGGATGAATGCTGAACAACACGGTTGTCTTAGACGAAAATCAGCCGGCTGAACCGATCAAACCCGAACTGCTGGCAAAATTGAGGAAGGAGGACATGAGGGTGGCGGTGGCAGAGCGCTTTAGAAAGACAAGTGACGCATCCACCAAGCGCGCGACTAAAGCCCATACGCGCTCGCCCCACTGGCGTCCCGCCGACGACGAGTGCTAGCCCGCTAATTGCCGGTTTTTGAGGCCGGCCGGAGACATCCACAGCTCCTGAACGAATTCCGAACGAACGTTCTTCAAAATTCTCCAGCTTCCAGTTCTCAGCACGCCACTGCCTTCAAAAGCCGCGTAAATCACCGCCGCCCGAGCCGCTCCGCTGAATCCCGCTGCTCTGGACACCATCCAATTACCGACGCCTGTAGACTTGCTCTGGAGAGGTCGGCTTAGCCACAGCCCAAAATGCGAATCGGCATAACCTGTTATCCCACTTACGGCGGCAGCGGCGTGGTCGCCACCGAACTCGGACTGGAACTGGCGCAGCGCGGCCACCAGGTCCATTTCATCTCATACTCGCAGCCCATTCGGCTCACCGAGCCATTGCCGAACATCCACTATCACGAGGTCGAGGTTTCGCGGTATCCGCTGTTCGAATATCCGCCCTATGACTTGGCCCTGGCGACGCGCATGGCCGAAGTCGCCGAGATCTACGAGCTCGACCTGCTGCATGTGCATTACGCAATCCCGCACTCGGTGAGCGCCATGCTCGCCCGCCAGATGCTGAGCTGCGATCACACACGCAACCGCCGCCGCTTGCCGTACGTCACAACGCTGCACGGCACCGACATTACGCTGGTCGGCGCTGATCCGTCGTACCTGCCGATCACCCGCTTCTCCATCAATCAGAGCGACGGCGTTACCTCGATCTCAAATTACTTGCGCGAGCGGACGATCGAGGTCTTCGATGTTCAGACGCCTATCCAGGTCATCCCGAACTTCGTGAACTGCGATCTCTACGAGCGCACGCCTGAGGTGATGAAGCATCGCGCCGACTACGCAAAGCCTGACGAGAAGATCCTTGTGCACCTGTCGAACTTCCGGCCCGTGAAGCGGGTGCAGGACGTCATTGAGATCTTTGACCGCGTGCAGAAGAAAGTTCCGGCCCGGCTGCTGATGATTGGCGACGGTCCCGAGCGCTCCCGTGCCGAGTGGCTGGCAGTGAATAAGGGCATACACAACAAGGTTGAGTTCCTGGGCAAGCAGGACCGCATCCACGAAAAGCTTGGCGTTGCCGACGTGATGCTAATGCCCAGCCAGTTGGAGTCGTTCGGCCTGGCTGCGCTTGAGGCGATGGCTTGCGAGGTCGTTCCCATCGCCACCAACGAGGGTGGAGTGCCGGAAGTCATCGATCATGGCAAGACCGGATTCCTGGCGAATGTCGGAGATGTCGATGCAATGTCTCGCGATGCCATCAGCATCCTTTCCGACGACGCCAAGCTACAGCAGATGGGTGAGCAGGCGCGAGCCAGTGCGCAGGCACGCTTCTGCGCCAGCAAGATTATTCCTATGTACGAGAGACACTACCGCGACGTGCTGGAGCGTTCCGACGTCGCGTGTGCCGGATAAGTTCCAGGGTGGAGCACGCTTTCAGGGCGTGCATTGGGTCGTATTTTCCAAAGGAATTGTCATTCCGAGCGGAACAGCGAAGCTGTGGAGTCGAGGAACCTGCGGTTCGTTCGCGCATGAATTTGCTTGCCACCTCGGGCTGAGCCGCAGGCGGAGTGCTGGGTAGAGTGGGAAATTTCCCCATTGCCTTCAGAGACGGCAGGGTTCTCACGCACACACTTCAGCCGTGCCGATAAGCCATTTATTTGTCCTTGGGTCGCGGCGGAATTTAGCCCGGCGAGCCGTCAGGCCGTTGTTGAAGGCGTGGTCCGACGCCGGCACTCATGCCCCGCCGCTGCGTCGCTCCTCATAAATCGCCCCCACCACCGATCCGCCCAACTCTTCGGCTTCCAGGATCGGCAGCACCAGACGAATCAGCGTCCCCCGATTAGGCTGGCTCTCGATGTTGATCTCGGCCGCATCGCCATAGACGACCTGCAGTCGCTCGGTAACGTTGACCATGCCAATGCCGGTCCCCGACGACTCGCTCGCACCCATGCCAACGCCATCATCTTCCACCTCGATGACCAGGCGATGCTCTGCCGAGCGGCTGCGCAAATAGATACTACCGCACTCGACCTTCGACGCAAAGCCGTGCTTGACCGCATTCTCCACCAGCGGCTGCAGAATCATGCTGGGTACCAGGTTGTCCATCGTGGCCGGCTCAAGTTCTTTCACGACGCGCAGCTTGTCCTTGCCGAAGCGCGCCACTTCGATGTCGAGATAGTCGTCGAGAAATTCGAATTCCTCCCGCAGGGGCACGAACGACTCTCCTTTGCGCAGCAGTTTGCGCAGGATGTTGCCGAGCTTAACGATCATGTCGCGCGCCGAATCGGGGTTGCCACGCACCAGCGACGCAATTGAATTCAGCGTGTTGAACAGGAAATGCGGATTGATCTGGCTCTGCAGCGCCTCCATGCGCGCCTGAAGCAACAGGCGCTCCTGCTGTTCCAGCTTCATCTCGATGCGAACGTTGTTCAGCACCTTGAGGGCGATCGCCACCGCCATCACCGTGCCCGCGTAAATCGCGCACTTCACCCAGAAGTTCGGCGAGTACAGCGCGAAGATGCGCCTTGGCCACGCCAGATGAAGTTGAATGTGCACGAACTCCAACCCGAGGATCAGGAAGAAGAACGACGTCTGCCAGTCGATGAATGACTTGCGAATGCTGCGCCGGATCCAGTGATAGATGCTGAGATCAAACAGCGGCGAGAACGACCAGATGGCTTCGCGCTCGCGTGCGATGTGCCGCAGCATGCCCGCGCACGTGCCCGCGAATACGTACATAGGCATCGCCAGCCACTCGCCCCAGAACAGCGAGGGAAGCGCGACCAGAACGCCCGCCGTGGCGCCGACCAGGCGCCCGCCGATAACGCCCATCAGAATCGCGCCCTCGAAGGCGATGTCGGCGGCGTAGAAGTTGTGGACCCAGTGCCGCGCGAGCACGCCCAGCGCGATTGGCGTGCCCACGATGAACACGATCTCCATCTTCTCGCTGACCGTGCGCACTTCGCGGAAGAGCAGCACACGGAATCGCCGCGCGCGCACCAGCACACTGCTGATCGCCGCCGCAACACCCAGGCGGATCAGCAAGGTGACGAGAATGAGTTTCTGGTCCATGAAAAATCAGGGGATAGGGGATAGTGGGTAGTGGATAGTTTGTCTTCCGCTTTCAGCAGACATGCGGCGGGCAGCCATTCTGCTCTTACGTCGAGGTGCTGATTTTGATTTTCTATCCACTATCCACTACCCCCTATCCACTTTTCTTATGTTATCTGCTTTGCCGCCTCCCGAATTGCCCGTTCCGCCGTCGGGCCATCCGGCGCTCCGCCTTGTGCCATGTCGCGATTGCCGCCGCCGCGTGTCCCGAGCGCCTGCGTTGTCTGCTTCATCAGCGCGCCCATATCGTAGCCCAGACCAGGCGTCTGCGCGAATACCAACGAAGCCTGCCCGCCGCCACTGGCCAGAAGCGCGACGCATTGCCCTAGCTTTGTGAGCTTCTGCGCCAGCACTTTGATGAAGCCGAGATCGCGATCGGCAAAGAAGTGCACGATCAGCTTTTGTACGCCAGGCTGATCCGCCGAGTGGAGCATCTCTTTTGCCTGGAAGGCCGCCAGTTCCTCCAGCAGCTTGTGCTGGGTTTTCACTGCGGCCTTGTTCTCTTCCTGCAGCTTGCGAATCCCCTGCGGAACCTCGTGGATGTGAGTAGAAAATAAGGAAGCGGCTTCGGTCAGCGTCTCGTACTCGCGGCGTGCCGTGGAGACGGCGCGCAACCCGCAGACGAACTCGAGTCGCGTACCCTGCTTCACCTTTTCCGTCTTGCGCAGCAGGATTGAGCCGATCTGGCCTGTGCTGCGGACGTGCGTGCCGCCGCAGGCGTTCAGGTCAAATTCGCGGATATCGATCAGGCGCAGCTTCGCGCGGTCGGCAGGAGGAATCTTACGCACCCCCATCGCGCGCGCTTCCTCGACGCTGGCAAAGCGAATATCCACCGGGCGATCTTCTGCGATGATCTCGTTGGCCAGTCGCTCGGCTGCGCGCAGTTGCTCAGGAGTGATGAGTTCGGTTGCGAGATCGATGGTGCAGCTCTCGTCGCCCATGTGGAAAGACACAGTGGCGAAACCGTATAACTTTTCGAAAGCCGCTGACAGTACATGCTGTCCGGAATGTTGCTGCATGTGGTCGCGGCGGCGCGATGGCTCGATCAGTCCACGAACGACCTCGCCAGTACGGAGCGCCGAGGCGTCGGCCTCGAGGTAATGAACGACCTCACCGGTCTGCTCGTTCTCGGCGACCTCGCTGACGTTCAGGCGCTTCGCTTCCGAGCCCTCGGACACTTCGAGCCAACCGGTGTCGAAGACCTGTCCCCCGCTGGCCGGATAAAAAGCCGAGCGATCCAGCGTGACGGCAGTGCGTCCGTTGTCGTCCGATACGGAGAGCACGCGCCCTTCAAATTCGTGCAGAAAGGAATCGGTGTAGTAGAGACGCTCGGTCAATTTAATTCCTCGAAACCCACAAGGTAGAGGTGTTTAGCCTCAGTCGCCAGACCGGCCAACTGCTGTTCAAAGCCCAACGGCGAAAGTGATTAGCCCCGGTCGTCAGACTGGGGGAAGGTCCAATCCATGTCCTGAGCCGACTTCAGTCGGCGGCAGGCTTTGTCCCTTCAGAACCGGGTGGAGCACGCCTTCAGGCCTGCATTCGGACATCGACTCCAATATCTCCCGCGCCTAAGATAACTTCACCCGGATGTCCCAAAACACTCACAACTTCGCCAGCGTCAACTCATCCGTCTCCCCACCGTAAAAATTCTTTAGCGCTTCCAAAAACATTGCATTGTCTCTGGCCGCTTTGGCAAACAATGTCATCGACGAGCGAAACTTCATCGCATCAATGTCGCCGAAGATGTCGACAATGTCCTTCCCGGCGTGCTGGTTCACCAGCATGGTGCACTCCGCCAGCCTGGCTCCCAGCAGCGGATGTTGCAAGTAGCTCTCCGCTTCGGTGCGACCCGTAATGGCGAAGCGCTGCGCCATCGGGCTGTACCCCAATCCCTGGATCTGCGGAAAAATGAACCATATCCAGTGGCCGCTTTTGCGCCCGGCGCGCAGCTCCGCGCAGACCTGCTCGTACACCGGCGCCTGCGCGTCGACAAAGCGCTGCAGATCGTGAGGATCGCTTTTCATCTTTGATGCACGGCCGCTTCTGGCATGAATGGTCTTGCCTCGGTCAGGCTCTTGCGTATCGCTTCTTCCAAACCGATGCGCGGCGTCCATCCCAGCTCACGCCTGATCTTGGATGTATCGTACCAGCGGTCCTGCAAGGCGCGTTGCAGTTGATGACGGGACAGCCGAGTGTCGCCCATGGGGATGAGCGGCCGCAGAATCTCCGCAAACGGCGACGCAACGTACAACGGCCATCCCGAAGAGAAGTGCGTCTTCGAATGATCGGCCAGCCGCTTGAGCACGTGATAACGATCCAGGGTGAGTTCGTCATTATCGAGCGCGTTGTACTCACGCAATCCCGAGGCTGGGGTGGCGACGACCTGCATCGCGTCGATCAGGTTCTCGACGTAATTCAGCGGGAAGCGGTTTGCCGGCCTGCCGAACACAACGTCAGTATTGCCGAGTCGAAAAGCGAACAGCCCCGCGGGAAGCTGGCGCCCCGGTCCAAAGATGATGCCTTCGCGCAGAATCACCGTCGGCATGCCGCTCTGCCGGGCGAACGAGCCGACCAGTTCGTCGGCCCTGATCTTCGACTCGGAGTAAGGATCGCGCAGGTGAGGCTTGGCGTCGAACGGAGTGCTCTCGTCGATGCGCGTGCCTTCCGGCATCGGCCCATAGACGGCGAGGGAGCTGGCATAGACGAATTGTCCGACACCGTTTTCGGCGCAAGCCTTGAGGAGCCGGTCCGTTCCGCCAACGTTGATCTCGAAGTAGTCTTTCCGGGGAGCCGAGCCGACCTTGGCGGCGAGGTGATAGACAATATCAGCGCCTCGGACCGCGCGCGCGATCGACTCGGGGTCGCGCAAATCGCCAGGTACGATGTCGACACCTGCTGCGGCAAGCCAGTCCGCGCGCGCCGAAGGCCGCGCCAGCACGCGAACGTTCGCACCCTTCGCGAGCAAGTCGCGCACGAGATACGATCCCAGAAATCCTGTGCCGCCGGTTACGGTTACGCGCATGTGATTTTGCTCGGGAAGCTCGCGGCTCGAAGCTAGTCGCTAGTCGCTGGCTTCGCCCGTATGTTAGCTTATACTTTCGAGTTCACAACCAAGTCGCGGGAGCTGAAGGCCGCGCAATTTCGCCCATCCGGAGCTTAACCGGTGAGGCAGTTTACGGTACATCGAGAGAAAAAGCTTTGACGATCGCGGGCTACATCGTCCTGGCGGTCGCCGCCATTCCCGGCATCTATTACCTGCTGGTAATCTTCAGTTCCATCCGTTATTTCCGGGTATCGTGGCGCGAAAATCCGCCTAACACGGACTTCTTTCCGCCTATCAGCTGCCTGAAGCCGATCCGCGGACTCGACGAAGATGCGTACGAAAATTACGCCAGCTTCTGTCGCCAGGATTATCCCGGCGACTGGGAAATCGTCTTCTGCGTCGACCCTGACGATCCGGCGCTTCCCGTGCTCGAGCAATTGAAGCGTGATTTCCCGAACCGCCAGATCCGCCTGCTCTTCGGCTCGCAACGCAACGCCATCAACGACAAGATCGGCCGCCTCACGCGCCTGGTGCGCGAAGCGCAATACGATCTGCTCGACATCACCGATGGCGACATTCGCGTTGGCGCTGACTACTTGCGCGCTATCGCGCATCCGTTTCGCAATCCAAAGGTCGGCGGCGCAACCACGCTCTACGTCTCCACGGAAGAGACCAGCTTCATCCAGCATCTGCAGTCGGTCGGCATGATCTCCGACTTCTTCGCCGGCATCATGACCGCCTGGCAACTCGACGGCGTGAAGTTCATGTTCGGCCAGTCCATCGTCACCACCAAGCAGAAGATCGCCGGCTTCGGCGGCTACGAGTCGATCGAGAATCGTCCCGCCGACGACTGAATGTCGGACGCCTCGTCGCCGAACAGGCCGAGGTCAAGCTGCTGCCGTACATCGTGAAGACGGTCGCCGATTTTCAGTCGCTGAAAGATCTGTTCTACAAACGGGTTCGCTGGATGACCGTTATGCGCCTGGTGCGCCGACAAGGCCATCGGGGGCTGATCTTCACCTGGGGCCTGATCTGGGCGCTCGTCGCCGTCGCCGTGCATCCGACGCTGCCGGTCATGATCGGCTATCTCGGTACGTATCTCGTGCTGCGCATCATCATCACGTACCTGATCGGCATCTGGGGCATGAAGCAGAAGGGCCTGTGGCCAAAGATGGTGCTGATTCCGCTGTGGGACCTGGTGGCCTTCTCGATCTGGATCGCCAGCTTCGGACGCAACACGATTCGCTGGCGCGGCTACGACTACACCATTCGCGACGGAATCCTGGTGCCCGTGAATCCCGCGAACACGCCGCTCGGGAAATAACTTTTATTTCGTACTCAGCGCCCAAGAAGGACATCGCTGAATGAGTCAGAGAGCCAAAGTCGCTATCGCCGGCGCCGGCGTTTACGGCGCCACTACCGCTATTCGTCTGGCAGAACAGGGCCACGAAGTTCATCTCTTCGATCCACTGGGCGTGTTGAACGCTGCATCGGCGATCAATCAGTTCCGCATTCACTCCGGTTATCACTACCCGCGCAGCCCTGAGACCATCCGCGAGACCATGGAAGTGCGCCAGGAGTTCATGGACACCTACGAGCCGGCGATCGTGCGGACCAGCAAGCACTACTACGCGATTCCGTTCGAGGGTTCGCAGACTCAGCCTGACTTGTTTGAGCGCGTGATGGCGGAGCACAAGATTTCGGCCAGGCCATGCCGCCCGGAGTGGATGGATTTCAAGTTCATCGACAAATGCTACGAAGTCGACGAGCAGATCTACGATCCGGAGATCCTGCGCGAGCTGCTGACGAAGAAGATCGAGTCGCTGCGGATCCGGTTGCACAATCACGAGTTCCGGCCGGACATGCGCGGCGACTACGACTTCGTGGTCTGGGCCGTGTATGGGCTCGGGCCGTCGCGGGGCTTATTCAAGTCGGTGAAGTTCCAGGTTGCGGAAAAGATCCTCATCGAGCTGCCAAAGCAGTTGCAGCACGTCTCGCTGGTCGTGATCGACGGGCCCTTCACGGCCTTCGATCCTTATGGCAATTCGGAGCGGTCATTGTGGGGTTCGGCGAAGAACACGAATCACTGGACGACGACGGACCCCAACGAGCCGGTTCCCGAGCAGTATCGTCCGCTGCTGAATCGTCCGGCATTCGAACCGATTGCGTGGACGCGCTTCGAGGCGATGCGCCAGGACGCGATTCTCTCCGTACCGGCGGCCGCCGAGGCAAAGTATCTTGGCTCGCGATTTACGTTGCGCGTGGTGGAGAATAATCCCATCCAGGACCGCCGCACGCTGTATGTGCAGGAGACCTCGCCGGGCGAGATCCATATCTTTTCGGGCAAAGTCGTGGGGGCGGTAAAAGCCGCGAGGATTGTGAGCGAGATGGTGGCCAAGGGATAAATCTGTTTCGATATAGCGGTCCTTCGACTCCGCAGCGCAAAGACAGCGCTGCTCCGCTCAGGATGACAACCGGCATAATGTTTAAAAGGGTGTCATCCTCAGCGCAGCAAGGCGAAGCCGAGCGGTGTCGAGGACCCCTACTCCAGTTCTCACCCCAGCAGCTTCGCGATCTCGCTCGAGCTCACACCCTGCTCTGTGAACGTGAACGTCCCGCGCTCTTTCATCTCCTTCGCCGCTCCAACAAACGCTCCATAAGCCGCGCGCGCAAGTCCGCTGCCGACGCTGATACGTTTCACGCCCAACTCCGACAGCTCCGCGTGCGTGAAAGCCATGCCCGGCATGCCGATCAGAACGTTCACAGGCCGATCCACCGACCGCACGATCTCAGCGATCTCTTCGCGTGTGCTGATTCCCGGCGCGTAGAGTACATCGGCTCCGGCCTCCTGATACGCCTGCAGCCGCTTGATCGTATCTTTGAGATCGGCACGCCCATGCAAGTAATTTTCCGCTCGCGCGGTCAGAGTAAACGTGAAGGGCAAAGCATGCGCCACCTCGGCCGCAGCCTTCACTCGTGCTGCTGCATGCTCCAGGCAATAAATCGGACCTTCCTCGCGGCCGGTCGCATCTTCGATCGAGCCGCCCACAGCTCCGGCGTTGGCGGCGAGGCGATAGGTTTCCGCCGCAGCTTCCGGCTCGTCCGCGAACCCGTTTTCCAGGTCCGCGCTGATCGGCAGGTCGCTCGCCGCGACCAACTCGGAGACGTGCTTCAGAATGCCGTCACGTCCGATGGCGTAGTCGCGTTTGCCAAGCGATGCGGCGTAGCCGGCGCTGCTGGTCGCCAGCGCTTCGAATCCCAGGTTCGTCAGCATACGGGCCGATCCGACGTCCCACGGGTTGGGGATGATGAAAGCTTTTTCGCGATGGTGGAGCTGCCGGAACGCAGTACCTTTTTCAGCTTGTGTGGGCATAAGAGTTTGAGAGCAAAACCTGTGTAAAAGATGCGGCACTGGCGCCGTACTTCTGCGCTTCGTCCCAGCCGGCTCGATCATGCGGCCGCATTGCTCTGCTTGAGACGGCCTTCGGAAGCGTCCAGACGGTCGTAGGCGTACTTGAGCATGAACGGCGTGGCGAAGGTCGTTACCACCGCCATCAGCACCAGGATCGTGAACAGCTGGCGATTGATGAAGCCGTTCGTCAGGGCGATGTTAGCGATTACAAGCTCCATGACGCCGCGGCCGTTCAGGCCGGCGCCTATGGCCCAACTCTCGTCGTTGCTCATGCCGGCCATTTTGCCGCCAACATAGCCGCCAAATACTTTGCCGACAAACGACGCGACCAGGATGGCCACGACCAATCCCCAACTCTCGAGAGTGCGCGCATCAAATTCCAGGCCAATCGCAGCAAAGAAAATTGGGCCAAGAAATCCCATCGTCACGTTCGCAGCCGTTTTCTCGATCTCCTCGAAGTTCTTCCTGCCCAGCAATTCGTGACTTAGCAGCATCGATCCGAAGAAAGCGCCGATCACGAAGTCCAGCCCCAGGAACTCGGAGAAGCTCGCGAACGCGATGACGAACACCAGCACCACGGCGAACAGCGTTTCCTTGCCTCTCAGCTTGGCAAAGAATCTCTGGATCGCGCCCCCCGGCCGAAACAGTTTCGCCATCGGATAACGCTTAAACAATCTGGCAGCGATAAACACGACGGCCATGAACAGCAGCGCCTTGCCCATTGCCAGGCCGGTGGACTTGAAGAAGGCTTCGCGCGTTCCGCTGCCGCTTTTCACGTCGAGGATGATGCCCAAGGCGAGTAAAGCCAGCACATCGTTTGCCACGGCAGCGGAGACAATCTTCTGTCCAACTTCCGTCCGCAACTTGCCCAGATCCATCAGGATACGCACGCTCACCGGCAGGGCGGTAATCGCGATACACAGGCCGATGAAGACCGTGCGCGTCACATCGAAATGAAATACCAGGCCGAGGACTATGCCGCACAGCAGCGGAATAACGAAGCCAGCGGCGCTCACCCACGCCCCACGGCCGCGCACCGACTTCCACAGCGCCCCGAGGTCCATCTCCATGCCGGCGATGAAGACCAGCAGCAGGACGCCCAACTGCGCGATAGCCTTGATGTCAGGACTGTAGTCGACGTAATTGAGGACAGACGGGCCGAGCAGGATGCCAGCGAGGATTTCGCCGATCATCACCGGCTGCCCAAAGCGCGCGGCGATTTCGCCTAGCACGCGCGATAGCACCAGAAGCAAGAGCAGGGCTTCTATTAACGGCATCCAGTTCCTTAACCCACCGGGTAGGTTCTGGCTAGTCTAAACGGTCAACGTTACTTTGAGATGTCCAAATGTCAGTCGGGGGTACGCGAATTCGAGGCTCGAAAGTCTTTAGTTGGCATCTTTTTTAGTTGTCATCCTGAGGAGCGCTTCAGCCCGACGTGAGGATCTGCGGTTCGTCGCTCAGGCAAAATCTTTCCTCCGTCGGCAAACCGCAGATCCTTCGACTCCGGCGTGCAACAACAGCGCGCCTCCGCTCAGGATGACAATTTAATTTTTGATAGGTGTCATGCTGAGTGGAGTGAGGCATACGCCAAGCGGAGTCGAAGGACCACCATAGCCGTAGCGCTCTCACATCAAAACAAAAAACGCGGATCCGAAGATCCGCGCTTCTGAATTACCCAGTTGAATCAGCTAGAAATCGACGCCCGTCGACACCAGCGACAGCCCTGACGGCGTGCGCACCGTATGATTGCGGCTGTTGGTGGCGTTGCGCCAGTTCACCTGCGGCATGAACACCGACTGGTCAATGCGGTCCTTGTACTTGATCGCGACGTTGATCATCGAGTCGATCAGCGAATCGCTCAGCATGTGCGGCTGCAGACCGAGGTCCAGCAGATTCGAGTTCTTGGCGTTGTAATAATGCGCCTCGGCCTCGACACGCGGATCAGGCAGATGCTCGATCGCCACCTTCAGATCGAACTTCGCGCCCGCGGCCTTCACCATGTTGGCCAGTTCCAGCACCGAGAACTGCTCGGTGAACTGGTTGAACACGCGGAACTCGCCCTTGTTCGCCGGATGGTTGCAGGCGATCTCTACGCAGCGGATGGTGTCGCGAATGTCCAGGAAGCCGCGCGTCTGTCCACCCTTGCCGTAAACCGTGATCGGGTGACCGACGGCTGCTTCAATGCAGAAGCGGTTCAGCGCGGTGCCGAAAACCTCGTCGTAATCGAAGCGGTTGTTCAGGCCTTCGTCCAGCGCGGTCTCATCGGTCGTGGTGCCATAGACGACACCCTGGTTCAGATCGGTCGCGCGCAATCCCCATATGCGGCAGCAGAACATGATGTTATGCGAATCGTGCACCTTCGACAGGTGATAGAACGACCCAGGCTGCTTGGGGAAGGGAAGCGTATCGCTGCGGCCGTTGTGCTCGATCTTGATGTAGCCTTCTTCGATATCGATGTTGGGCGTGCCGTATTCACCCATCGTGCCCAGCTTGACCAGGTGGCAGTCGGGACGCATCTCGCGCAGCGCGAACAGCAGGTTCAGCGTGCCGACGATGTTGTTCACCTGCGTGAAGGCCGCGTGCTCGCGGTCGATCATCGAGTACGGTGCCGAGCGCTGCTCGGCGAAGTGAACGACGGCGTCCGGCTCGAAGTCGCGAATGTGTTCCGAGACGAAGGTGTAGTCCCGCATATCCCCTTCGTAGACTTCGATGGTCTTGCCGGTGAGTTCCTTCCACAGCTCGACGCGCTGCCGAAGCGTCAGGATCGGGGTCAGCGTGGAGACGCCGAGGTCGATGTCCCACTTGCGGCGAATGTAGTTGTCAACGATGGCAACGTCATTCCCCTGCTTGGACAAGTACAGCGCGGTTGCCCAACCGCAGTAGCCGTCACCACCCAGAACTGCAATTCTCATGCATCCTCCTCAGGGCTTATGAAAATTTGGCGAACTGCTTCAAAAGCGCCGCCAATACCGTCGTTCGGAAACGACGCGAATGCCCTGAACTGTCGTATTAGAACTGAATAAAGTACCTCTTCCATGATACCGGGTTTGGCCCGGAATTGCCGCCCGCGTCAGCCGTGCGCGTGCGTGCCCAACTGAGTACCGAGCCGCAACTTGCTGACAGTACTTCCGGTTATCGTGCCAGTCATGGAAGGCAATAAACTCGACCCAGCGAGAGGAAGATTGGTGAATACGTACTTTCCGCCGCTGGTCGCCACCACGTTCAGCTTGTCGCGTCCCACAAGCTTTTCCAGTCGCTCCAACTGCGTGTGACTTGTCACCAGGTAATATCGCTCCGGCTGGGCCCAAAGTTCCTTGAATTGCGCGTCGTTGATAAACACCTTCGGTGCATCCGGAGCCGACGCCCCATAGGCCATATTCAGCACGTCGCCATTCAGCATCAGCAATGGCTTGTTTGTGTAGAACGCCACCGACGAATACGTGTAGTAGAAGCGATCGATGATCAGCTTGCCGTCGGGCTCATGCAGAATCGCCTCTGCCAACGGCCGCGACCCGAGATAGGGATCGAAGATGACCTCGGCAATGCGTGCCGCTTGGTAGAAGATGACCATCATTAGGGCGGCGGCAAAAAACGCCCGCCGCGGCTTGGCGCGGAAGGTTCCAATCGCTCCAACCAGGAACGCCAATCCGGCCAGCATCAGCGGCCGCCGCAGATAGGCGAACGATTGCAGCGTCAGGTCTTCCATGTGCCCGAGCGACAGGGTGTAGGCGCCCGGATGCGACGTAAGCGCCTTGAAGATATCGCCCGGCGTCGCAACATTGCGATCGAGCACAAGAATCGTGATCACCGCCGCGGCGCACAATGCTGACACGACGGTCAGAATGCGTGTGCTCCACTTCATCCACGGGGCGTCTTCCAACAGCATCGCCGAACCCAGCAGCAAGGCCATCGCCGGATACGCCGGCATCGAGTAATACTCCTGCGTGGTCGAGAAGGTGAAGAAGACCAGGATAAAGCCGATCCAGCACAGTGCCAGCAATCGCACGCGTCCGGCGCGGTCCACCGGCTTGAACGACAGCTTGGAGATCGCCGGGAAGTACACGCTCCACGGGAACAGCCAGATCAGGTGGAAGAGCCAGAACCAGACGCGCGGCACGGTGTTGTAATCACGTGGATACCGCAGGTTCAGGAAGCGCAGCAGCTGCTCGTTGATGAAGAAGAACCACAGGAAGCCGTGATACTCGCCCGGTCCGCTGTGCATCGAGAGCGAGAAATATGGCGGATTGCGGAGCGTCGCCAGCACATGCCACGGCACCGAGATCAGCAGGATGATCCCAAGCCCGAGGAACGGATGCAGCCGCTTCCACGTCTTCCTGACGAATAGCTGCTTGGTGAAGAACAGGTACAGCGCTCCGGCGACGACGGGAAAGACAACGCCGATCAGGCTCTTCAGCAGCAGTCCCGTGCCGAGGCTTGCCGACATCACGAGCGCCCACGCGCGCGGATGCGGCTCCTGGTCGTCGAGCGCGCGCAGCATCGCCCACATCGCCAGCGTAATCGTGAATGTCAGGATGACGTCGGGAATCAGCACGCGCGTGAACAGGTACAGCCCGACGCACGTCGACATCACCAGGCCCGCATAGAATCCGGCTTTCCTGCCGAACGCCCACACTCCGAACGCCGCCGTGAGGAGACATACGCCGATGCAGAAAAGAGCTACCGGCAATCGCGCCGCCCAGTCGGATACGCCGAAGACCTTGTACGACAAGGCCATCATCCAGTACACCAGCGGAGGCTTCTCGAGGTAGGCGATGCCGTCGAGCCGGGCCGTCACCCAGTCGCCCGAGACGATCATGTTGCGAGCAATTTGTGCCTGTACGGAATCGACGTCGTCGGAAAGCGAAGGAGGAGAGATGATTCCGATCAGGTAGACCGAAGCCGCAATCAGAAATAGCGCTAGGTATAGACTCCAACGGCTGGAGCCACCCGCGCTGTCGCGGCAGAATTCGGGGCCCGAACGTTCCACTTTTTCATCCACAACAACAGAATCATCAATCCCCATAGGTGATAGCCGATATTGACTCGCCTTTCCAGGTGGTCCTGCAGGTGACCTTCGAGGACAGCAGGACGGAATAGTTCCGGATATTGCTTCGCGCCGGAGCGCAGAGTTTCCACGACCAGGTTGCGCAGTGGCCCACGCAGCCAGTCATGCGCCGGAATATCGAAGCCGATCTTCGGCCGCTTCAGGATGGTGTGCGGCAGCTTGTCGTTCATCAGCTGCTGCAGCACAATCTTCTGCCGTGAGCCTGAGACCTTCAGTGATGCCGAGATCCGGTTTGCGAACTCTACGATGCGATGGTCGAGAAAGGGCGGCCTGACCTCGACCGAATGGGCCATGCTGATGCGGTCCGACTTAACAAGGATATCATCGGCAAGGTAGTACTTCTGGTCGAACCACAGATACGCGTTCAGGTTGTTGCCATTGCGGCCAAGCTGTCCACGCAGGTCGGCAAGCACGTTGTCAAGCGCAAACGGCAGTTGCTCGGCGACCAACTCGCGCTTCTCACTGTCGGAAAACGTTCCGTTCCAGAAGACGTGGCCGCGTTCAGCCGACATCAAACTGCCGGCAAGCATCCGCTTGATCTTGTACTCCAGCGCGATCTTGTCGTCGGAGACAGGCCACAACTGCATCAGCGCTTGCCCGAACTGCAGCGCCGCCTTCGGCAGCAGGCGCAAATTCTGCGCCACGCGGCTGGCGCGATAGGTAAGATATCCGCCGAACAACTCGTCCGCGCCCTCACCGCTCAGGGCGACTTCCGTCTTCGGGCGGCTCAACTTCGCCAGGAACCATAGCGGCAGCGCACCCGCATCGGCGCTGGGTTCGTCGGAGTAGTACGCGAACTCCTGGATCGCGCCTTCCAGATCCTGATCGGTCGGATTCAAGTCGAGCTCTTCGTGGTTGGTTCCGTACTTCTCGACCATGGTTGCGATATAGCTGCTCTCGTCGAAGCTGCGCCCACGAAATGAAATTGAAAACGTATTGACCTGCGCCGAAGAGGCCTGCGAGGCGTAGTGCAGGATCGTCGACGAGTCCAGGCCGCCGCTCAGCCACACGCTCAGCGGCACATCGGAGAGCAGGTGCTCACGGACCGACTGCTGCAGCAGCGAGTCCAGCTCCTCGGTGGCCGACTGCATCGACATCTTTTCAGCAAGCGGCTCAGGCAGAGTCCAGTAGCTTTCGGTGCGAACCTTGCCGTCGCGCCATTCCAGCCACGTGCCCGGCATCAGCTTGGTGATGCCCTCGATCATCGTCCACGGCGCAGGAATGTAATTCAGCGCCAGATAGCAATCCAGCGCCGGCAGGCTGATCTCGCGCTCGATCTCCGGGTGCGCGAAGATGGCCTTCAGCTCGGAGCCGAAGTAGAGATCCTCGCCACGATGCGCAACATACAAAGGTTTAATGCCGACACGGTCGCGGGCAATCACCAGCCGACGCTGCGATTCGGTCCAGATGGCGATGGCGAACATGCCGCGCAGGCGCTGGAACGACGCCGTATCCCACTCCAGAAAGGCGTGCAGGACGGTCTCGGTATCGCAGTGCGAGTGGAAGCTGTGGCCCAGCTTTTCCAGCTCGGCACGAATCTCAAGGTGGTTGTAAATTTCGCCGTTGAAGACGATGACGGAGTCGCCATCGGGAGACTTGATAGGCTGGTCGCCGCCGGCTATGTCCAAAATCGCCAGTCGCGTAGCGCCCAGCGAGCACAAGGCGGACTCGTGCACCCCCTGCTGGTCTGGTCCGCGATGGACCAGCGTAGCCGTGGCTTCCGCGATGCGTTCAGGACGCGGTAACCCGTCCTTATGTGTAAAACCTACAATGCCGCACACGTGTGTTTTAACGGCCTGGGCGAGCCAACAGCCTTGTAACTAAACTATCACAATGGCTACTCGGGATTCGTCCTACGACCGTGGTAGGCCACTCCTCAGATACTGTTGAATTACTCCTCTATTTGACGAGAAATGCGGTTGGTTGGACGCATAACTGCTCTTTCATTTTGGGGGCCGAAGAGTGGAGCAGGGCCAACCGAAGACTGCCTTGTAACAGGGCACGCCTTCAGCCGTGCCGATAAGCCTTCTTCTGATCGCAGCGAGCCGCACTTCAGTCCGACGAGCCGTCCACCTCAAGAGTCGCCTGTTTCCCTTCGTGTACCATGGATTCAGGCCCAGCTCTCCGGGCCGAAGAACGCATGCATTCTCGTCCTCATCTGAAAACCTATTTTTTGATTGCCATCATGATCGTCGCCGGCCCGGTCGGTAACGTGTTGCTGGCCAAGGCAATGAAGAGCGTTGGGCAGGTCCGGTACTGGCCTCCCGTCAGACTGTTTGATACCTTTCTGCGCGTCTTCGGCTCGTGGACCATCTGGATTGGTATCCTGTCGCTAATCGCGTTCATTGTCGCGTTCATGCTCGCGCTCTCGGTTGCCGACTACAGCTTTGTACAACCGGCTGCAGCCTTGAGCTACTTTGTTATCGCCGTCCTCGGGGTGCTGGTGCTGCACGAGAAAGTTGCGCCCCTCCATTGGGTGGGCATTGCCATAATCTGTCTAGGCGTTTCCTTTGTTCGCGGCACGAATCCCCGTACCACCGAGAGCTCGAGCTGATGTTGACGGTCGTACTCTTCGTGCTGACCACCGTGTTGGGTACCGCGAGGAGAACTCTGCCTGGGACGCGCCATGAAGCAGACCGGCGAACTGGAGCGACTGCATCCCGGCCACGCCGCCGAGCCTGATCTGGCGGGCCTTCGCGTCAAGTGGATCTGGATTGGCGTGGCCATGATGACCGTCGCTTTCTTCTCGCTGCTGCTGCTGCTTTCCTACGAGTCGGTCAGCTTTGTTGTGCCGGTCACGGCCATCAGCTACCTCGCGGGAGCGATCGGCGGTATCTTCTTCCTCGGAGAAACCGTGAGCCCGCAACGCTGGCTTGGTATCCTTCTTGTGTGCATCGGAGTAACGCTGGTCGTCATCGCTAAGTAAGACGCCATGCCGCAAAACGCTAGGTTCTCGCCATCGTCCCGCCGCTTTCAGATTCCCGGCACCATTGTCTTCAATGAAATCCTGACCATGGGACTCGACTCGCTGCGCGCCGACAAAGTGCGCGCGGCGATGACGGCGCTCGGCATGGCGGTAGGCACCGCGGCGCTCATCCTGGTGGTCACCGTCGCCCTGACTGGCAAGACCTACGTCCTGGCGCAAATCGAAGCCGTCGGCACCAACGTCATCTGGGCCGAATATTCCGGCATGTCCAGCGCCTCCACCAGCACCGTCGCAGACTTCCTCACCGCCAATGACATGACTGCCGTCGAGCAGCAGGTTCCCGGCGTGAAGGAAGCGTCGGTCGTCTTGAACCTGCACGAACGGATAACGTTGAACGGCGGCAAGGAGCAGGACATCCTTGTACTAGGCGTCAATCCCGAGTACAGGACCGTGCGCCGCATGATCGTCAGCTCGGGCAGGTTTTTCGATCAGACAGACGAGCAGGCGGGCAACAAGGTTGCAGTGATTACCGAGCCGCTGGCGCGCGCCCAGTACGGCTCGCTCGACATGTCGCTCGGCCAGACCATCAAGATCCACGAGGTGCCCTTCATCATCGTCGGCACCTTCCGCGAGAGCGTCGACACCCTGGGCCGCTCCGAGATTTCTGACGACACCGTGTTGATTCCGTACTCCGTTGCCCGTTCCATGACCGGCTCGCCTGCCGTCAACCAGATCTATTTCTCGATGTACGACGCCTCGTCGATTCCCTCGGCCACCAAGAGCATTCAGGATGTGATCGCCGCCCGTCATCGGCCTGAGTCGGTCTATAACGTAGCCAACATGACCGAGGTCTTGCGCCTTGCGATGAAGACCGCTAATGCCTTTACCGCCGTCCTGCTGCTGTTCGCCGCCGTCACGCTGATCGCCGCAGGGGTAGGCATCATGAACATCATGCTGGCGACCGTCCACTCGCGCATCCACGAAATCGGCGTGCGCAAGGCCGTTGGCGCGACGCGCCGTGCCATCCTGCTGCAGTTTCTCTCCGAGGCGGTGCTGATCGCTCTTCTGGGCGGCATCGTCGGGACATTTATCGGCCTCAGCATTCCAATCGCCGTGGAGATATTCACCAACTACCCCGTGCCCATCTCGGTTACAGCCGCGGTAGTGGCGCTGGTGGTCTCCTGCGCGGTCGGCATAACCTTTGGAATCACCCCGGCGAATAACGCCGCCCGTCTCGATCCGGTCGAGGCGCTCCGCCACGAATAATTAAATATGGACTATCGCAAACGCTTCATCGTCGAACCCGGCAGCAAGATCAAACTCGCAGACATTGATCCCGGCTACGCCCCCAAACATCTCACCGAAATAGAGGCCAAGGCCGACACCGAAAAACATCGCGAATCCATCGGCAAGGTCCAGGACCTCATGTACGCCGAGGCGCAACACTCTCTGCTGATCGTATTGCAAGCCATGGATGCAGGCGGCAAGGACGGCACCGTCCGCCACGCCATGAGCACCTTCAATCCCATGGGCACTACGGTTACCTCGTTCAAACGGCCCAGCGTGGAAGAATCGAAGCATGACTTTCTCTGGCGCGTCCATCCCCACGCGCCCGCCAGAGGCATGATTTCCATCTTCAACCGCTCGCATTACGAGGACGTGCTCGTCGTCCGCGTGCACAACCTCGTTCCGAAGGACATCTGGTCCCGGCGCTACGATGCCATCAACGAATTCGAAAAGCTGATTCGCCGCGAAAGCAATACGCACATCCTCAAGTTCTTCCTCTACATCAGCCAGGAAGAGCAACTGGAGCGCTTCAAGGCCCGCCTTGAAGATCCCACCCGAAACTGGAAGATCAGCGAAGACGACTACAAAGAGCGCGAGTTCTGGGACGATTACGTCGATGCCTACGAAGCCGTCTTCCACAAGACCAGCAGCAAGCACGCTCCCTGGTACATCATCCCCTCCAATCACAAGTGGTTTCGCAATCTCGCCATTTCGCAGATCGTCGCTTCCACCCTCGAGGAACTGAAGATCGCAACTCCCCAACCCCAGGTCGATCTGGAGCAGATTCGCCGGCAATATCACCTGGCGCAGGAGGAGGAGAAGACACAGCCGACGAGCAGGAGAGCGAAGCCGAAGAAATAGCTTTCGACGGTTCAACTCGGTGTTACATTCTCAAGAGTTAGCCAGAGCATCAGGGGGTTGTGTCCGTGCCCAGCATCGCGGCACTTTTGCAGGCAATACCAGACGAGTTCAAGCCGCTTGCCGCCCTCGGTGTCGGCTCCCTCGTCCTGGTGATCCTTGTCGTCTTTCATGGCATCAGCCTTCACAAAATCCTGATCCACTTCAAGCGGCGCGAATTGCGGCTGGAATCCGGCCGTCCCCACCTGTGGGGAGCGGCGTTCCTGTTCGGCTGGGCCATTTTCATGATGCTGTCGCTGCACGTGGTTGAAATCATCCTCTGGGGACTGGCGCTGCTTCGGCTGGGGCTCGTGGTGAAGCCAGCCAACGCTTTTTATTTCTGCGCCAACGCCTATACCACAATGGGGTACGGCGCCGTCGACCTTGATCTCCAGTGGCGCAACATAACGCCCATCATTGCCATCTCGGGCCTGTTCACCTTCGCCTGGACCACCAGTTCTCTCGTCACCATGGTGCAGAGCTACATGAAGATCGTCGAGCAGCTCGAAGTGGAACGCGCCAAGCAACTCGGCATGCGTACACGCGCGCGTCACGAGTCGTGGGAAGCAGTGGACAAGGAACGCCAGGCGGAGAAGGAGGAGCGAGCCGCGACGCGCAAAGCTGCGGCTGGTGCGGGTTTCTTCGTTCGCCGCAAAATCTGGCACGAAGAGCATGGCAGGGAAGAGCAGCTCCGCGAAGCCGCGCGCGATGAGGTGAAGCGTATCCGCAAACAGGAAAGCGCGGACGAAGACAAACTCGGCGAAGATTCCCCGCTGGACGACGCCGGGGTTCAGAAGTGAACGCGCCCGAACTGCCGCCGTCAAGGTTTCGTCTCTTCCAGAGCGTTCGTCCCCTCGTTCGCGCGACATCCATGCGCGACGCCTTGGCCGGTTTTCAGCTGGCCGCGATGAACATCCCACAGGCCCTCGGCTACACCCGGATTGCCGGCATGCCGCTGGTCACCGGCTTCTACACGCTGCTGCTGCCGATGGTCGCCTTCGCCGCCTTCGGCTCTTCGCGTTATCTGGTCGTCTCCGCCGACTCTGCCACCGCCGCGATTCTCTCCGGCGGACTCGCCGCCCTGGCGCCCCTTGGCAGCCCGCATTACGTCGAGTTCGCCAGCCTGGTCGCCATGATGACCGCCGTGTTGCTCTTCTTGGCGCGAATATTAAAGCTCGGATTTCTCGCCGATTTCCTGCCGCAAACTGTGCTCGTAGGGTTCCTTACCGGAGTAGGCTTCCAGGTCGGCATTGCTGTGCTGGGTTCCATGCTCGGCATCGAGATCACCTCGCGTCGCACCGTGATGCAACTGGCAGAGGTCGCGCGAAGCATCCGCGACGTCCACTGGCCGACGCTGGCGGTCTCCATCAGCGTGATTGCGGTGGCCACCATCCTGCGCAAGGTAAATGGCAAGATCCCCGCCTCCCTCATTGCTGTGGTCGCAGCTGTCGCGGCGAGCGCAATCTGGAACTTTCAGGGATACGGCATCGCCATCGTCGGGCCGGTGAGTGGCGGCCTGCCGCACATGGGTTTTCCCCATGCAGGCCTTCACGAGATCGTCCCGTTGTTCGGGATTTCGGTCTCGTGCTTCGTGATGATCGTGACCCAGAGCGCGGCGACGGCGCGCTTCTATGCGGCGCGTCATCACCAGGTGCTGGTCGAAAACGATGACTTGGTCGGACTGGCAGCGGCCAACGCCGTCGCAAGTTTGAGCGGCACGTTCGTCGTGAACGGCAGTCCCACGCAGACCGCGATGGTCGAAAGCTCGGGCGGTCGCAGCCAGTTGGCGCAGATCTCCACGGCCGTCGTCGTGGCCATCGTGCTGCTGTTCCTTACCAGGCCACTGCAATACTTGCCTCGCTGCGTGCTGGGAGCGATCGTCTTTGTCATCGCCGTGCGGCTCATCAATCTTCGCAAGATGCGCGAGATTCGACGCGAAAGTCCCGTCGAATACCTTCTCGCGGTCATTACCGCCGCAACTGTGGTTCTTGTGGGCGTGGAGCAGGGAATCGTGCTCGCCATGGTGATGTCGCTGCTGCGGATTGTGCAGCACACTTACCATCCTCACAGCGGCGTGCTGCTGGCGGAAAACGGTCTGTATTGGAAGCTGCAACCGCCGCTGCCCGGAACCATCACCAAGCCTGGACTTATTCTCTACCGCTTCGGCGCACCACTCTTCTACGCTAATGCCGGGAGATTTGCCGAGGAGATCCGGACCGTGGTTGGACCCACTTCGCCGACCATGCCTTGGTGCGTCGTGGATGCCGAAGCCATCACCAACCTCGATTACACGGCCGCGCGCGTGGTTCGCGATCTGCACGAAGAGCTTAGCCAGATTGGCGTGACCCTGGCTTTTGCCCGCGTAGGACCATACCTTGAAGCCGACTTCAACCGGCATTGCCTGACCGATGTAATCGGCAAAAACCTGATCTTCCCACGACTCCACGATGCGATTGTGGCTTTTGAGGAGCTCGACAACAAGGCGCCTCAGCCGACGCACCCTTAAGCGAAGGAGAAGGAATGACTGCCTGGCCGAAATATCCCACACTGTACGAGATAAATACCTGGGTCTGGCTGGCAGAGCTGGCCCGCAAGTCCGGAAGGAAAACTGACCTGAGCTCCGTATCTGCCACAGAGTGGGATGCCATTGCCTCCTACGGCTTTGATGCGGTGTGGTTCATGGGCGTCTGGGAGCGCAGTCCCGCGGGCATAGCCATCGCGAATCGCAACCAGGGACTAGTCGACAGCTTTCGACAGGCCCTGCCGGATTATCAGAGCTCCGACAATGTCGGATCACCGTATTGCATTCGAAATTATGTCGTGGACCGCCATCTGGGTGGTCCGGGTGGCTTGGCCGTGTCGCGTCAGGAGCTGGCCAAACGCGGCATGAAGCTGCTGCTCGACTTCGTCCCCAACCATGTGGCCCCCGATCATCCCTGGGTGGCCCAGCATTCCGACTACTTCATTTACGGCAACAGCGAAGACGCCCGGAATTCCCCCGGATCTTACATTGAAGTACAAGGCCAATTCTTTGCCTGCGGACGTGACCCTTACTTCCCGGCTTGGCCGGACGTACTTCAGCTGAACGCCTTCAGTGCCGGCTTGCGCGAATCGGTCGGGGAGACGCTGGCCAACATCGCTGGACAATGCGACGGCGTTCGATGCGATATGGCGATGCTGCTGCTGAACAGCGTCTTCCAACGCACGTGGGGCGCGCGCGCCGGGCAGCAGCCATCGACCGAATACTGGGACGACGTCATTCCGACGGTGAAGCGCACTAACCCTGATTTCCTGTTCATCGCTGAAGCTTACTGGGACCTGGAGTTTGAGTTGCAACAGCACGGCTTCGATTTCTGCTACGACAAGCGCCTTTACGATCGCCTGGAGCACGACACCGCGGAGAACGTACGCCTGCATCTCTGCGCCGATCTGGGCTATCAGGAGAAGCTGCTGCGCTTCCTGGAGAACCACGACGAGCCGCGCGCTGCCTCAGCGTTTCCCGGAGCAAAGGAGAAAGCAGCCGCAGTGGTGACGTCGACCATGATCGGCGCTCGCATGTTTCACGAAGGCCAATTCGAGGGTCGCAAGGTGCGGCTCCCGGTTTTCCTTGGACGCCGGCCCGACGAGCCCGCAGACAAAGACCTGCAGACGTTTTATCGCAGGCTCCTGAAAGCCATCGACGCCCCCGTGTTTCGCGATGGCCAGTGGCAGCTGTGCGAGCGCACTGGATGGCCCGACAATCCTACGTTCCAGAACATTGTTGCTTGGACATGGACGAAAGACGGCGAGCGATATCTCGTCGCAGTGAACCTCAGCGACGGCAAAGCCGAGGCGCAAGTCAAAGTTCCATGGCCCGACGCGGCGGGTAAGACGTGGGTGCTAACCGACCTGCTGTCCGATGCCGCATACGAGCGCGCCGGCAGCGACATGTTGTCACCCGGCCTGTACGTCGGCTTGGAAGCGTGGGGTTACAACCTGTTTCAGTGCAAGATGAAATGAGAGCGATCATCCGGCGGGGAAGCAAGCGGACCGGGTGGAGCACGCGTTCAGGCGTGCAACCTGGCCGATCGCTCATGAATTGTCATCCGGAGCGGAGCGAAGCGGAGTCGAGGGATCTGAGGTTTGGTTGCTGCGGAATGATTCTGCTAGCGCCGACGAACCGCAGGTCCGGCAAAAGCGGCGCGCCTCCCGTCGAGATGACAATCAACAAAAGGAAGTCGTCGAAACAAACGTGATCTAAGGGACGGCCGAGTTCTGCTAACCCCGAGTCCCTGATCCCTCTCTTCTATCTTCCAAACTTCAGCACATCAATGTCGGCGAACTTCTGCACCGTCGGCGGGCCGTAAATCTCCTGCAGCTTGGCCTGCACCGCCGAACCGTGATCGAAGTACTCCAGCTTGGTTCCGTGATCGGCCATCAGGATCCAGACGTGTTTAAACTGCTGCGGATCGCTGATCAGCGCCTGCAGCAGCGTGCTCGCGTCTTCTCCGCCGTCATAGAAAGCAGGAGCGAAGACGTGCAACGGTGGAGCGGCAGCCGCCGGCTGGCTGGCGTAGTAATCCATCATGATGCGCGTATAGAACGGGAAGAACGCTACCGCATCGCCCGGTGTTGCAGAGCGAAAGACCGCGTTGCTTGCGCCGCGCCAGTCCTCACGCGGCTTGTTGTACTTCCTGACGATCGTCGGTATCGCGAACGCGCATAAAGCGATCACCAGAGTCAGGCCCATCCGCCACTTACGCAGATTACCGGCACCGATTCCCGCCAGCAATATCAGCGCCGGCAGCGAGAAGATCATGTAGCGCTGCAGAAACATGGGTTGGCGAAGCGACACAATCGCCAGCACCGCAGCCGGAAGAACCGACCACAGCACGACCAGCGCCGCGCGCCAGCGTGCATCCGGTGTGCCGTAACGGCTGCTCGTCCACAGCGTCACCGCGCCCGCCGCCCACAGCACAATGGCTAATCCTACTTTCACCCCGCTACCGCCATAAAACATGGCCAAATGCCACATCTCTTTCGCGCTTGGCTTTGGCATCCAGATGAAATGCAGATTCTCTGGCGTCGCGCGGAAGATGTACGTCAGTCCCGGCAGCGCGGCGACAAAGATAATCGCGCCGCATACCATCACGCGCCGCCATGGCACCGGAGGCGCTTTAAACAAAATCGATAGTGCCTGCGCCAGCAGCACCAACGCCGCGAGGTCATGGCTGTAGAACGCGGCAATGCCGAAGACCGTCCACAGCGCCCAGTCCGCCGTGCGATTCTCCTCGACGGCCCGCACGAAGAAGTATGTCGCCAGCAGCACCATCACGATGGCCAGCGAGTAGCTGCGTGCTTCCTGAGAGTAGTAAACGCCTGTGGGGCTGAACGCCAGCAGTGCTGCCGCCGCCAGCGACGCCGTCACTCCCGTGAACTTGCGCGCGACTCCATACAGCAGCGGAATGGCGACAGTCCCAAAGATCGCCGACGGCAGGCGCAGGAAAGCCTCGCTGCTGCCCAGGTGAACCCACCCGCGCATCAGCAGGAAATAGATGGTCTGCAGGTTGGCTTCGCCGTGCCACCAGATCCAGGTGAAGCGATGCCACGGCAAGCGCGCGAGGGTGACGGTTGCCCCTTCGTCCAGCCATAGGCTTTTGGCACCAAGATGCGAGAGGCGCAGCCATGCGCCCGCGATTGTAATGAGTGTCAGGATCCAAACCGACCGGTTGGTTGGTGGCGCAGGCGTCGGCATAGACGCCTGATAAGTCAGCGGGAGCGAGCTGGCTACAGGCATGAAGACGATTAGTGGCGACTTAATTTTCAGCAGTCGAGCACGTCTCTTCTAACAGCAGGTGAATCCGTTAGCAATACAACTTTTTGGAGATGCAACGGTTTTTTAACGGGCACGTGCTAGCACTAACGTGACGTCGTCCGGCTGCTCGCCCCCGGCGATCCAGTCCTGAACCGCTCCCGTCACCGCCTCGCTGATCCTCGAAAGTGATTCGTGCCGGTGCGTGCGGATCAGCTCAATGAGCCGCTCGTCGCCAAATTCGCCGAACTCGTTTTCCGGCTCGGTGATGCCGTCGCTATAGGCAACGAAGATATCGCCCGACTGCATGCCGACCGCACTCTGGCTGTAGCTCATGCCGTCGAAGAGCCCAACCACCGTCCCCGAAGTCTCCAGCCGTCGCACGTTGCCATCGCCGCCAACAAGCATTGGCGGCAGGTGTCCCGCGTTGGAGTACGTCAGCGAGCGCGTGACCGCATCATAGTAGGCGAGGAACATCGTCGCGTACTTCTCCGGAGGGGTGCTCCGGTAGAGCTGGTAGTTCAGCGTCGCCATGAGGAAAGACGGCGAGAGCTCGCCGGTTCCATTGTTGCCGTTTCCGGCGCCCAGCAGCTTCTTCGGCGAGCCGCCCGCCTCCATCGCCATCGACGCCAGCGTCTTCTCCGGCTCCAGCGAATAAGCGCGAACAAACGCGTGTACCGTCGCCATCAGCAACGCCGCCGAAATTCCTTTGCCGCTGATGTCGCCCACCGCCAGGATAATGCGCTGCTCGCTGAGCGGGATGAAGTCGTAGTAGTCGCCGCTGACCGTGCGCGCCGGCCGGCAGACGCCGTGTACCTCCAGCGAAGGCAGTCCGCTGAGATCGGCGGGGAAGAGCAGCTCCTGCACCTCGTGCGCGATGGCCAACTCGCTTTCCATGCGCTGCTTTTCTTTCTGCTCGGCGATCAGGTTGGCCAGCGATGTCGTCATCGAATTGAACGACTGCTCCAACGCCGCCATCTGGTCGCTGGTGCGCACCTGGATGCGATGCTGCAGCTCGCCGCGATTGATGTGCTCCGTCGCCTTATACAATTCGCTCACCGACTTGGTCATGCTGCGCGTGAGTCGCACACCGATCAACAACGCGATCAACTCAATTACGCCGAAGACGACGGCAACCGCGATCAGCGCATCGCGGAAGATGCCGGCGTTTTCTCCCAGCGTACTGAAGAGAGTGGCGTAGAGCATCGAGGGCCGCGTGTCGACGATCATGACTCCGTTCATCGACTTGCCGGTCTTCCAGTCGACCAGTTGAATGCTGGTGCCGAAGGGAATATGCGTGTCGAAAGCGTTGGAGGGCGGAGGCAGGACGCCGGCCTGCACCGATCGCTCCGACTGCTTCTTCGACACATCGAAGCTGCTGTTGCCCACCGTGACCTTGACGCGATTATCCGGAGCTTGTGGCTTAGGTTGGTTGGAAGCGTTCCCCAACTGCATGGTTCCCGTTTCATCGGGAGGGAACAGCGATATCTGTCCCAGCTCCAGGGTCGCCTCGCGCAGCAACTCGGGCGTGACCGGCAGATCAGAGATGACCGTGAGCGGATGACCTCCTTGATCGAGCCGGCGCATCACGCGTAGTTGCAGCCGATCGTTGTCCAGCACAAATCCCGCGAAGTCGTTCCGGAAGGCGGTGGATGGCCGGATTGGCCCCTGCCTACTGACCTGCTGCGACTCGGAAAGCACGAAGCCTTTGTCGCCCTCCCACACGCTGACCGAGCGGTGGCGGAAGTGCTCGTCGGATGCGGTGGCGATCTCGCCCGCCAGGTCGGGCGTCAGCTTATTGACGCGCGCCAGGCTGGCGAATTGAAGCGCCATCGAGCGGTTCGTCGCCTCCAGATGCTGCAGGTCCGATTGCAAATCCGACATCGCGACGTAGGTAGCGAACTGACCCGCGAACAGGTACCCCGCAATCAGCGCCATCGTGATCAGCAGGATCACCGGAATCACGCCGATGAACATGTAAGTCACGATCAGCCGGTTGCGCAGCCGCCACATCAGTTTGCGGCGCACCCATCGGAAGCCCATCAGAAATCCGAAGAAGACGAAAACAACACTGATGAATCCGGCCCATCCGGTCAGAATGCTGTTTGGACCGGGACGAACGACCAGCCGCAGAGCTTCGAGCGCCGCCGCCAGGTAGCCGAACCAGAGCGTAGTTTTCCCCAGCTTGGTCCTGGGGCGCAGCGTTCGCCGTAAGAACGCCTGCACGTCACTCTTGTTCGGAAGTTTCATAGGTCAGTTGCCAGTTGCCAGTTCTCAGTTCTCAGTTGCCAGTGAAAGCCTGCTGTCGACCGTCCGTCGTCAGCTATCGGTCGTCCCGTAGGGACGCCAGCCTTCTCCTCAGGTATCGATTCTAATCGTTAACCCCGTTGGAATCGCTTGCTGAACTCGGCACCTGTCGCCGTCCTGGCTCGGAGCCATTACCCGGCAGCTGACATCCACCCGCCCCGCACTATAGAATCTTCACGGCGCAAGCCACGCAATCCTCAGCACTACAAGCAGTTACTCCCACACCGCCGCTGGTTGCATCTTCCGGCGCGGTGGAGAATCAAACGAATCCCTATGTCCGACAACGTACGCAATGTCATCATCATCGGCTCCGGCTGTTCGGGGCTGACGGCGGCCATCTACTCCGCGCGCGCCAATCTTAGCCCACTCGTCATCGACGGTCACGAGCCCGGCGGCCAGCTCGCCATCACCACGCTGGTCGAGAATTTCCCCGGCTTCCCCGACGGCATCCAGGGACCTGAGCTGATCGACAATATGCGCAAGCAGGCCGAGCGCTTCGGAGCCGAGTTTCGTACCGGCCACGTTGCCAGTGTCGATCTCAGCCGCAAGGCCGCCGACGGCAGCAAGAAACCGCTCGAAATCAAAGTCGGCCGCGACACGCTGCTCACCCGTACGCTGATCATTGCCAGCGGCGCGTCGGCCCGATGGCTCGGGTTGCCCAACGAGCAGGCGCTGATCGGTCACGGCGTCTCGTCGTGCGCTACCTGCGACGGATTCTTCTTCTCCGGCAAGGAAATCGCGGTCATCGGCGGCGGGGACTCGGCGATGGAAGAGGCTCTGTTCCTGACCCGCTTCGCCAGCAAAGTTACGCTCATTCATCGTCGCGGCGAATTTCGCGCGTCGAAGATCATGCTCGACCGCGCCCGCAAGCACCAGCAGATCGAGTTCATGACCGACACTGTCGTGGACGACGTGCTCGATGTCAGCAAGAAGGAAGTCACCGGCCTGCGCCTGCGTAATCTCAAGACCGGCGAACAGTGGGACATGCCGACCAGCGCCATGTTTCTCGGCATTGGCCACACGCCCAACGCCGGCTTCATCGGCGACCAGCTCGCCCGCGATGGCGAAGGCTACCTGATCCCAGAGGGTTTTGTTGCCACCCGCGTTCCCGGTGTGTTCGTCAGTGGCGACGTAGCCGATCGTCACTACCGCCAGGCGATCACTGCCGCCGGCACCGGCTGCATGGCCGCCCTGGAAGCCGAGAAATATCTGGAAGAAATCGGCACGGTCTAACGCCGCATCGAACGGTCGGCTTTCGTAAGACTTCTCACGGCACGAGGGCCACTTGGGTCTTCGTGCCGGTTGACGCTCCCGGAGTACACTCCAGCAGCCCACCTCGTCGGCCAACCCCGATATGCCCCACGACCCAACAACTGACTCACCCCCTCACCCCACTACCTGCCGCCTGCTCCAGCCGTGCCTGGGCCTTCTTGAGTTTGTCCGCGTCGGCACGCTCGATCACCGCGCGCATCTCCTCCGCCGTTATTCGCTCTCCGCTGGCCAGCTTGAAGAACAGGTTCAGCAAGATGGTGCGCAAGCCTACGACCTCGGCCAGCAACATCTGCTCGGCAGCAGTATGGCCGTGGCCGTTGGGCGTGGCGATCTCCTCCAGCAGCACCGCACGAATCAACTCGCTGATGGTTTGACCCCGCGCCGAGGCCAGCGCCTCCAGCCGCGCATATTCACCATCGCTGACTTTGGTGCCGAGAGATTTGGTGCGAAGCGGCGGCTTTACCACACAACACCGCCAGGGAGAAGAGACACTCCAGGAAGGAAACCGAACCGCAACTGCAACTGCCACAACATGGGACCCCTAAAACTTCAGCGAGTTACCCCACAGGAACTCGAAGTTCCTATATGGTAACCCGCTGCCGCCTTGCTCGTCCTAAGTTTCTTTCTTCTAAACAGGTTCGCCTGCAGCAACCTGCGTTACTCTACGGCACCCATTCGGGGGTGTCGTATCAACCTCTCCCTCTCTCTCTCACACCCCCTTTCTTTCGGTCCATGTCTGGTCCGTGCTGCGAGGCACGCGACTCCTATTCGCTCCAAGGCGCATTCAGAAACGCTACCGCCCCCGGCGTTATACTGATGGACGATGCGGCTCCGGTTACTCGCTCTGTGCATTTCGACGCTCCTACTCTCGACGGCCACGTACGCCCAAGGGCCCCAAGCGAGCCAGTCCTTCTCCCAAACCGAGGCTCTCCAGTCAGACGTTTCAGCAGAGGCCCTCCCTAGATTTTATGCGGAGTCCCGGCAAATTCTTGTGGAAGCCAAGGTCTGGAATCCTCCTGCCGCGAACGGCAAGCCCGATCGTTCAGTCATTCCTAAAGAATCGCTTGAGCGCCTGGGCGGTGTCGAGGGGTTGCCAAACTACCCGACACCAGCTAAGGGCCTGACATCAGCAGATTTTCGCGTTCTCGAAAACGGGATCGAGCAAAAAATCAACTTCTTTCACGAGACTGATTACCCCGCTATCGACACTACAGGGCAATGGGACATGCATCCTGTTTCAGGAGGAACCTGGGGCTTTCTTGAAGCGGTTGACCAATTAACCACGGCGCTGGGCCGTCCTACCGGATATGTCTCCTGGACTCACCCGACGGCGAGCTACATCCTTGGATTCACGCCTTCGCTCTTGAAGCCTGGCGAGTGCCGTACGATAGGGGTACTTGTTGAACGTCGCACGGTTGATCTAAACCGTGGCCGGTACTGCAATGACAAGAATGCGGATGATATTGACGGAGTATTAGGAGCAGCCAATGTCGCTGCTCGAATCCAGCAGTTAATGAGTTCACCGGCACGACAGTCGGTCAAGACCTCGGTGAACGCATACACGTTTTGGTCCTCAGGTGTATTACAGCTCATGCGCCAGACCCGATCTGCACCCGAAAGTCGTGTGCTACCCGCAACGGACTTTACATATGTCGTCGAGGTGCATGATGCGAAAGCGCCAGCAACGGTGCAGATCGCTATAGAGTTCGACTTGCCTAAGAGGTACTGGGGTGGCGACGAGTGCCGAAAACATCACCCAAATGTGCGTGTTGCTGGAGTAGTGTATAAACCAGACGATCAGGTGGTGGCCCACTTTGATAAAACATACCCATGCGCGGGCGCATCTACTTTTCTGCGCAGCTTTTTTGACGAATGGTCAAAGCATCATTTGGCGATAGATAATTACATCAAACCGAGTCGGTTCGACACCCAAGTGGAGTTACCGCCGGGTGACTATGAACTTCGTGTAGCGACTAGCGAGGGGGAACATTTTGGAACAGCTCAACTGCCGTTGCACTTAGAAGGCTTTAATGGTGCACACCTTGCGATCAGCGACGTTGTGTCAGCAGGCATCGCCCGTGATTCATCCTGGGTTTTGGCTGAGGCCGCATCCGTTACGCCGTTCCCCGTTATTCCAAGCCCACTCGTCAGTAAGAATCTACAATTCTTTCCAGACATAGACCCAACCCTCCGAAGAGGCACTCCACTTACTCTATATTTCGAGATTTACGAACCTGCGCTCAAGGCCCAGCCATCCTCGCTCTTTTATGAAGTCAGAATCACGGACTTGAAGGCTGGCTCATTGGTGCTGAGTTCCGGACTAATGAGCGCTGACAAATGGTTGGTCGCGGGAAATACTGTGGTTCCAATTGGGTTGAAGATCGACACAGCGAAATTAAAAAAAGGTTCTTACCGGATCGAAGTGCGGGCATCCGAAGCTCCGGGGCAGCAAACCCCGTGGCGGCAGGCGATTTTCAGGATCGATTGAGCGCTCAATCCTTGTTCCTGACGCCGCGAGGCTGGCTTCTAACGCTAACCAACAGTATCTAGAGCAACATTTCCACCCCAGAATCTCACGGGCACGAACTTAGTACTTCCCGTGCCTTCTCGATACATGCATCCCGTTCCGGTCCAGGAGGCAAGGATTCGCAGGATTTAATGCTCCGTATATATATCATCGTGCAAGCCTTTGGGACCTTGTTTGAGCTAAAGGTGGTAGTCAGGTGCGCCGGCCACGGAGGAGCCGATATTGGTATTAGGAGTGTCACACCACTGCCAGTGGGAACCTTCAAGGGTGGAAGACCGCTTTGGTAGTTCGATTCCCAAATTGCTGACTGTGCCTTTGGATTTTGGTTTTGCGGCAAGTAGCCCCAAAGACTCGCTCCCGGCCTCGAGTCGAATAGATTCGGCTGCGACCGCCAGAACTGCTGCGACTCCGAGTTGTTATAGTCGGTTTGGGTCCATGTACCGGAAAATTCTCCGCCGTAGAAAGAGGGAACATCGAAGGGAATTGATCCGGATGATGATCAGTTGTCCCCACTTCCGTCTCCAGAGCTGCTGCCGTCCCCTGAACCATCTCCAGAGCCGGTACCGTCCCCACTTCCGCCACCGCTATCCCCGCCCGAGCCTCCGTCGCCCCAGTTCCAGTTCAACGACCAGGAGCAATCGTCAGGGTTTAGCCCAAGGCACGCGTTAATAAACAACCCTTTCGAGTCGATATTGCTCAGTGGATTGTTCCCCACATAGACATAACGGTTCCAGGTCTCACAATTCATATCGAAAGGTCGGGCCACTCATTCTACCGTGATGCTTACTCCCGTGGCATCAACCGGATGCTCTTTGCCATTTGTAAGGCAACAAGTTGATATTCACGCTGCCGATCATCGCCTTCCCAGTTTCTGAGGAGGACGACGACTTTGTGGCCACCTAACTCACAAAAGAAGTCAGTATTTACAACGTGAGGCACACTGATGGGTGTGTCTGCGGATGGGACAGGTTCTTCTTTCGATATGATCTCTTTGAGATTCCTGCAGCCTTGATCATCTGCGTCAGCGGGAATGCTTTCACTCGCCAATATAGAGGCGCCTTTAGTGTAGTAGTGGATCACTTCCTCCAGAGTTTTGGTTGGAGATCCTTCCCCTTCTACGACGGTAATCTCCGCTTGGCCGCGCTTGATCACGATACCTTCAGCTCCGTCTTTGGAGTTGAGAAGTTGAAGGCGGTCGGCAGATACCCCAATCCGAAACCAAGTAGCCGGGTAACTGACCGAGAAGCAACTGGAGCTGCTAAACCTCTGCCACGTATCCATAGAGGCGAGAGAGGTAGCTGCAAGCATAACGAGAAAGGCGAAAGCCAACTTTCGCTCTTGGCCAATCATATTTTCTCCTAATTCTTCTTGCAGGGATACTGCAGAGCCTGTGGATTCGCCAACTGCTGGGTCATAAACAAGTTCACATTGTTTAGCCCTGCTGAACAGGTACTTCCCGACGAACAGTAGGTGTGGTACATAGTCGTTGTACTTGACAAATCATAACCATTTCTCGGGTTTGTAAGGCTGTGGCCAGCTGAATTGATGGCGGACTGAAAGCTCACGAACGGGGAGTTATGCCCATTGTATAGGATATTGAAAGCATTGTATTGGCCCGCAGTAATGTTATTTGCAAAGCCTGTTTCCGCACCCGCCAAGGCCACCAGTAGTCGAGGATCAAGGTTGTATCGCATACCCGTGTTCATAAAATTTGTGCCCTGACCAACCATCGGTGAATTCCTCGTTCGGAGATAAATATTCACAGAGAGGGAAGACACGCTGCAAGGCGGGCTCGTTACCTGAAATGCCTTAAAGTTGATGTGAAGCACGTCGAATCCGGAACCTGTCGTTGGAATACCCGAGAAAGATTGATCGTCGCCAAGGCCGGCGTTGATACTCGTGGTGTCCACAGGATTGCCGTTTTGGTCCAGCGTATAGCTTTCAGAAAATCCGTCGCCGCTGCCACCTGACACTGCCACCACCGCGCCGTCGTAGCTTCCCCCTCCCGGCTCACAGCCGCCAAGCGTTCCACCATCAGCGCCAATCGCGCAGTACAGTCCAAGCGGATCTACAGCGTTAAGTGGATTGTTAGCCACGTAGGCATATCGATTCCAGGTCTGTGGGTTGGTAATGTCCACCGCGGCCGCGCCCGCCGGGTCAGGTACCATCCAGCGGCCTTGTGAGGGGCTGTACTGCCGGAACGGAAAGTCGTAGAGGCCACTCTTCGTGTCCCGTTCTGCCCCGGCGTGACCTCAATCGACAACACACTGTAGCCTGCGGACTCACCGTCGATCTGCCCGAAGACGACCAGCTCTGCATTGCTGACGCTGCTGCGGAAGTGCCCGGCCGCCAAAGCCACCTGGCCCGCCCTGAACGCTTTGGGCAGCTTCAGGGTCGTGACCTGCGATATCTCCAGCGTCTTGGGATCGACGGAATAAAACACGAGCGTCTGGTTGTCGTTAAGCAGAAGCGCGATCTCGTCGCGACCGTCACCGTTGAAGTCACCGGTAACGATCGAACCGGTCACGGGGGCCGGGTCGCCGTCTCCATAGAACTCCGGCCCTTGCTGCGGCGCCGCCTCTTTGGCGGGATCCACGGCGGCCAGCGCCTTCAATCCCCAATCCACTTTCTGCGAATCATGCGAACAGTAAAACACCAGCAGGTCGTCGAGATTGTTGCCGAGGAAATCGCCGGTCGCGATTTGCGTATACACCGTGCCATGCGGTGCGAATGACGCGGTGAGAGCTCCCTGGTAAGAGAAATTGCTCTGCAAATCGACCAGGCTGATCTGCCAGACCGGTCCGTTGCCCTCAGTCAGTGCGGCGAGAACGTCGGCCTTCGACGCAAACAACCGAGCGCTCGCCTGTGCGGCCGGCACCCCCGACGTGCTGTACTGTCCGTCGGTGTTGGTCTGACTGACGTTGATGTACTCCGGGCTGCCGCTGATCTTGGAATTCGATGTGTCGTAGGTGACCAGCTGCGTCGTTACCTGATTGCCGTTCACGCTGACCTGTAGCAGAGACAAATCGTCATCGATCAGCAGGTAATGCATGCCTCCGGTAATGTCGCCCACATTTTGAACGCTGGTCGCCCCCTTATCGCGGCCCAGCGAGTCTGCCTTCAGAGCAGGAACTGCCAACAGGCTGAGGACGGCGCTGATCGTTACAGGCAACGCGGGAACACGGGAACGGCGTCTACGACGGCGAGCGAAAAACGTACCGACGGCAGCGAAGCACATGGCGCGAGCTCCAGAAAGTTTCAATATTGCTGTAGGTGTGGCAGGCGAGCTTGGCCCTACAATGTGGGACCAACTTATTACGGCTGTAGAACGGATTTCAAGGCAAAACTTCCAACGGCTGTTCGAAAAATGCTACTTCCTTCAGGCGACGCTTTCGCCGGCCAGAACCCCGAACCCTGCAGCCCCCCATCCGGCAAAAACCATGCCCAATGCAAAAGAGCCAGACCCGCGGCTCTTCCGCTTGTCTGACCCTGAATACAGTATACCACATTGGGGTACTAAATGAACACAAAATCCGAACTTTATATTTCCTGGGCCCTCATGCGATTACGGCTTACTGTTGCATTTCGCCATATTGACATGTAATTCCTACATCGCGACACAAGTCGTTCTCTTTCGGGAAATAAAAACAGCGCACCTCGCGATGCGCTGCCCTAAACTCCAATAATCGGACCTTCTATTTCGCGTCCACCATCGGAATCGTCGACGCCAGCTGCAGCTGGATCATCAGATCCACCCGGTGATCGATCTGGCAGAACAGCGCCGTCTTCTTCGGCGAGATGACCTTCTCGAACATGGGTACGTACTTCATGCGCAGCGCGATTACCTTCTGCTCGTTCGCCGCTTCGCGCTTGATGTAGTCGTTGGCCTGTGCGTCGGTCATGGTCTTGTAGTTCTGCGCGTACTCCTGGATCAGTGCCCAGCGCTCATCACCATTCTTCGAGGCGTCGGCCCGATACTGCTGGTAGATGGGCCAGAACTTGGTGGCCTCATCCGGGGTGAGCGGCAGGTTGGCGGCGACGATCTGCTTCCGCTGTCCCTGGATATTTTCGCGCAGCATCTGGATGTCCTGATCGCTGGCGGAGTTGGGCTGGGTAGTTGCGCCCGGCATGGCCTGAGAGCTCTGGGCGCTCTGCGCACTGACGGACACGGTAGCGAGCAACATTGCGCTGACAACAATCAGTAAAGCAAACTTCTTCGTCTTCGGCATTTTGCCTCCTCAATTCGACAACTTTTCACAACGCAGATCTTGATACGGCTGCGGGAGCAACGGTACACATCCCCTCTTGGAAGTGGCGGAAGAGGGACCCCAAATCGGTGAGTTGATTTGCACGAGGATTATAGCGGAAGCAGGTTTCAGGCGGCCGGATTTTACCGCGGCCGCTGCTCGACGCTTACCAGTCCCAGCATCGAACCGAGTCTCGCCACGCGAGACGGCATAAGATAGCCCGGCGCTTCAGCGCTGGGTCGAGTGGGACAAAATCTTAAGTCCCTTCAGGGGCGACAGGGTTTCGCGCACACACCTCCGGGATCTGCGCTTCCGCCCCTGAGGTAAACTCAGCCTGAATGCAACCTTCACCGACCGACGACTTCGCCCGCGCCGAAGAAGCCGCGCAATTCGTTCTGGCGCGCACGCACGAGCGCCCGAAGATCGCGGTCGTCCTTGGCTCCGGACTCGGCAGCTTTGCCGACGAACTTCGCGACGCCACCGCCATCGCCTACGAAGACATTCCTTATTTTCCAAAGAGCACCGCGATCGGCCACGCCGGACGTCTCGTCATCGGTAAGGTCGACGGTCTTCCGCTCGCGGTCATGCAGGGCCGCGTGCACCTTTACGAAGGCTACTCGGCAACGGAAGTAGCGTTCCCGATTCGCGTGTTCGCGCGCATGGGAATTCGCGCCGTGGTTCTGACCAATGCCGCCGGAGGTATCAACCTGGAATATCGCGAAGGCGCGCTGGTCGTGGTGAGCGACCACATCAACCTGCAAGGCGAGAACCCACTGATCGGCCCAAACGATGACCGTCTCGGCCTGCGTCATCCCGACATGACCGACGCTTACAACGTGCAGTTTCGCCAGTTCGCGCTGGAAGAGGCGCCTCATCTCGCCGGCAATGTGTATGAGGGCATCTACGCCGCGGTCGCCGGCCCCAATTTCGAAACCCCCTCCGAGATTCGTTTTCTGCGCACCATCGGCGCCGACCTTGTGGGCATGTCAACCGTTCCCGAAGTGATCGCTGCCCGCCACGCTGGGCTCGAGGTGCTGGCGATTTCTTGCGTGACCAACATGGCCGCCGGCATCACCGGCGAAAAGATCACCGCCGAAGAAGTGATGGAGACAGGCGAACGCGTCCGCGGAAAATTCCTCGCGCTGCTCAAGGCAGTGCTGCCGAAGATGAATCGATATCTGGAGCAGCGCGGTTAAATCTGGAGCAGCGCAGCTAAAGCTGGAGCAGCGCGACTAACGCATCCGCTTTTCCCGGTTGTCATCCTGAGCGAAGTGAGGCGCCAGCCGAACGCAGTCGAAGGACCCCTATACCCGGACCGATGCTTCAATGCGCGATAGCGGTCCTTCGACTCCGGCGTGCAAAAGAAGCACGCCTCCGCTCAGGAGGACAATCTGAATTACTAGCCAGTAGCCAGTACCCAGCTGCCAATTGCCAATTGCCAATTGCTAGCTGCTAGTCGCTAATTCGCCAGTCGCTTCTTCTTCCTCGCAAACCACCAGTAAATCGGCAGCCCAACCAGAATCACCGCCACGCCCCACGCGGAATTTCGAATGTTCTCTGTGAAGGTGTAATACAGCAGCACCGCTGCGGCCACGATGAACAGCGCCGGCACCACCGGATATCCCCACGTCAGATACGGCCGCTCCGCATCGGGTTCTTTGCGTCGCAGCACGAACACCGTGCTGGCAGCGATCATGTAGAACAACCACTCCGCGAAAATCGCCAGCGAGAACAACTGCCGGAAGCTGCCGGCAAACAGCAGCAGCGCGGTCGACAGCGCCAGCTGCACCATCAGCGCCACCGACGGCGTGTGGTACCGCGGATGCACCTCGGCCATCGCCTTGAAGAAGTATCCGTCGCGCGACATCGCGAACGGCACCCGCGCGCCGCTCATCACCGTGCCGTTCAGCGACACCAGGATCGACAACGCCATTCCCAGCCGAAACAATTGCCGCTCCCCACGCGCCCACGGCCACGGCGGTCGCATCCGACGCCGGGCGCTGCGATGCGGCGATGCTGGCAGCCGGCAATACATACTGGACAGCAGCATTGGTCAGCATGTAGAGAGCGGCGACGACGCCCACGCCGACAATCAGTGCGATAGGAATCGCCCGCCCCGGATTGTGAATCTCGCCGCTGACCATGTTGAGGTCGTTCCATCCGTCATACGCCCAGAGCGCCGCAATCAGCGCGGCCATGAATCCCGCGAACCCGCCCTTCGCGCCGGAGAAAATCGTGGCGAAGTTGTGCCACGTTCCGTCGGACGCGGTGAACGCCATTAGCCCGATGGCGACGATGATCACGATCTTCAGCAGCGTGAACACAACCTGGAAGTCTCCCGCGCGCTTGATGCCGATGTAATTTAGCCCAGTCATCAGCGCAGCCGCGGCGACGGCGACCAGTTGTCCATAGGTGATCGTCAGCGGTCTTACGATGGCGACGTGGTTCAGAAAGTCGAGCGCAGGAAACGTGCCGAGAATCCGCACCAGGCCGACCACCAGCGTCGCGATCGACGCCGGCTTGGCAATGGCAAACCACGTCCAGCCATAGAGAAACGCCGGCGCCGGTCCATAGGCGTCGCGGATGTAGACGTATTCGCCGCCGGCCTGCGGCTTCATCGCCCCCAGTTCGGCGTAGGTGATGGCACCGGCGAGCGAGAGCGCGCCGCCGACCATCCAAGCAACGTAAACCAGCGCAGCCGAGCCCACCGCCTGCATCATCTCGGTGGGAACGAGAAAGATTCCGCTGCCGATGATGGTGCCGACCACGATCGCCGCGGCATGACGAGTCCCGAGGTCGCGGGCGAGGGTGGGTTTGGACATCACAGGTTGAGACATCAAGTCACTGGTTGATTGAGCAACCGAGTGCAACTATAACCGACGGCAAAGGCGACCTCCGATTCGCGGTGCTAAGATCACCAGCTACAGGTGATGCACTCGCGGCGCCAATTTCGACGGCGGCTATTCTTCCTGGTCGTGCTGCTCGGTACCGTGGCGCGCTCGCAGGACATGCACGAGCACGGCATTCCGCAAAAGCTGGGGACAGTTTCGTTTCCCATCAGCTGCGCCGCCGCCGTTCAGGATGAGTTCAACCGTGGCGTCGCCCTGCTGCACTCATTCGCTTACAGCGCGGCGGCAGAGACTTTCGCCAACGTCGCGAAGGCCGACCCGGATTGTGCGATCGCGCACTGGGGAATCGCCATGACGTACTTTCGCCAGCTGTGGGAGCCGCCGATTCTGCCGGCGACCATGTCGGCTGGTCAGAGCGAAATCAAGAAAGCACAACAGATCGGAACCTCCTCCAAGCGTGAGCGCCGGTACATCGATGCGTTGGCTCTGATCTACGAAGATCCGTCCTTGCCCTATCCCACTCGGGCGCTCAACTACAAGTTAGCCATGCAGAAGCTGGCTAGCACCGACAAGCAGGATGTCGAGGCACAGGTGTTTTACGCTTTGGCACTGCTGGCCAATGTCTCTCCGGCCGACAAGACGCACGCCATGCAAAAGCAGGCCGTCGGGGTGCTTGAGCCCTTGTACCAGGCCAACCCGCAGCATCCCGGAATTCCGCACTATCTCATCCATGCGTGTGACAACGCTGAGCTCGCGCCCAAGGGACTCCCTGCAGCCAGGGCGTATTCACAAATCGCTCCTTCAGCGCCGCACGCTTTGCACATGCCGTCGCACATCTACACCCGGCTTGGATTGTGGACCGATTCCATCCATTCCAACCTCGCCGCCAAGGATGCGGCACGTCAGCAAGGAGATCTTGGAGAAGAGCTGCACGCGATGGACTACCTGGTCTATGCCTATCTGCAGATGGGAGAGGATGACAAGGCCCACGAGGTGATCGGGCAACTGAAGACCGAGCCTGCGTTGAAGGCCGGCGACTTCAAGGCGACGTATGCTGCGACCGCGATGCCGGTTCGCTATGCCGTGGAGCGCGGGCGGTGGGAAGAAGCTGCCGCCCTTGCCGTTCCGTCCGGAGCGCCTCCTCAAGTGCTGGCCATCGCGGTTTGGGCGCGAGGTCTGGGGCTGGTTCACACCGGCCGCATCGCTCAAGCTCAACTGGAAATCGATCACCTGCGGCAGATTGAAGAGCAGCTGCGAAGTGCCGGCAATACTTATTGGGCAACGCAAACAGAGATTTTGCGGCGCGAAGTGATGGGGTGGGCAGCAGAGCAACAGAAGAAAACGGCCGACGCCATAGCCCTGATGCAGTCGGCAGCCGATGAGGAGGATGCCATCGAAAAGCTCCCCCTCACACCAGGTCCGATCGTTCCGGCGCGCGAGCAGCTAGGCTACTTGTTCCTCGAACAGGAGCAGCCATCCCAGGCGCTTAAGCAGTTTCAGACCGCGCTGGCGAATGCACCCGGGCGGCGCGGCGCGCTGCAAGGCGCGACTCAAGCGCAGCAGCTGTTGGCGAAGCAGTGACCAATCAGGGCCACTGCCTCAATCGATCTTCGTTGCCTTGGCCATGATGCGCTCGTAGATGCGCCACGGCGTCAGCCGCCGGAACCACGTCTGCGCTTTGACGCCACGCCCGATCAGGTATCGCAGCTTCGGATTCGGATCGTTGGCCACCCGCACAATCAGCTGCGCGACTTCGTTCGGATCGCCACGCTTCGACGCTGTTGACTTGATGAACGCCGCGAAGCGCTGGCTGCGCTCCTTGTTCGGCGAATTCGGGTCCATCGCCTGTTTGCCGATCACAAGGTTGCGGGTCCAGATGTCCGTCTCGTACGACCCCGGCTCAACGATCACCACGCGAATGCCCAGCGAATGAACTTCGATGCGCAGCGCCTCGCTCCAGCCTTCCAGCGCAAACTTCGACGCCGTGTAGCTGCTCAGCATGGGCACCGGCATCTGGCCGCTGACCGAGCTGACCTGGACGATGTGTCCCCCGCGCTGACGGCGCATCACCGGAAGCACGGCTTTGGTCATCGCAACCGCGCCGAAGAAGTTGGTCTCCATCTGATCGCGGAGTTCGTGCAGCGCGACATCTTCTACGAACGCAGAGGTGCTGAAGCCGGCATTGTTCACCAGCACGTCGATTCGACCGTGATCGCGCACGATGTCATCAATCACCGCTGGCATCGCGCCGTGATCCGTCACGTCGAGCTGCCGCACTTCGATGCGATCGTGCACACCGGCCTTCTGCGCTGCATCCTCCAGCCGCTCGCGCCGCTGCAAATCGCGCATCGTGGCGATCACGCGATAGCCATTCTGCGCGAACTCGATTGCCGTCAGCAGGCCGATACCGCTGGAGCTACCCGTCACCACCGCAACTTTTTCGTCTTGCATAGGTTCCCGCCAAATCCCGCATATTGCCGAATAGCCGCCAAACTGTGCATTTCAGGGCCAAGCGATTGCTAAGCCCTTGTGGATACGAGAAGATAGAAGGTTGCTGAGTCTCGCCGTTTTGTCTCGGGCACGGCTCGTCGGACTGAAGTCCGCCTCGCCGGAAGCAAAACAGGGAGCTAATCGGCACGGCTGAAGCCGTGCCCTGACACAAAGCTCGCGTTTCGAAGTTCTGCAGCAAAGCGTACGTTCGTGCCCTGATACAAAGCTGAAAGACCAAGACCAGAGATACAGTCTCAGCGCACGGCTCGCGGCTGAAAGCTCGCGGCTCAAGTTAAAAGCTCGCGGCTGAAAGCTCGCAGCTCAAGTTAAAAGCTCGCGGCTAAAAGCTCAAGCTGGCTGAAAGCTCTCTAGCACACGGCTCGAAGCTCAAAGCTCACGCTTGGAGCTCGCGGCTCGAGGCCAGAAGCTCTTTAGCTCGAAGCTACTTAGCAAGTTTACATATTCGTTTTAAGAACGGACTGATACGCATGCCAATTGATAAGAGCAAGGCCGGCGCGAGCGACATCGCCCCGGCAAAAGGGAAGCTGGGGATCATGATCCCCGGAATGGGAGCCGTCGCCACGACCTTCGTGGCCGGCGTGGAAGCGGTTCGCAAAGGCATCTCCAGCCCCATCGGCTCGCTGACGCAGATGGGCACCATCCGCCTCGGCAAACGCACCGAGGGCCGCTCGCCGAAGATCAAAGACTTCATGCCTCTGGCCGGACTCGACGACCTAGTCTTCACCGGCTGGGACATTTTCGAAGACGACATGTACTCGGCCGCGGGCAAGGCCGGCGTGCTCGACCGCTCGCTGCTCGAGCAGATCAAGCCCTTCCTCTCGACCATCAAGCCGCGCAAGGCCGTCTTCGACAAGAACTACGTGAAGAAACTCGACGGGCCCAACGTCAAGAAGGGCAAGAACAAGATGGAACTCGCCGAGCAGGTGCGCGACGACATCCGCGAGTTCAAGCAGTCGAGCGGCGCCGACCGCCTGGTGATGATCTGGTGCGGCTCGACCGAGACGTTTATCGCTCCCGGCGCAGCCCACAAGACGATCGAATCGCTGGAGAAGGCAATGCACGACAACGATGAGAGCATCGCTCCGTCAATGGTCTACGCCTACGCCGCGATGAAAGAAGGCGTGCCCTTCGCCAACGGCGCGCCGAACCTGACAGTCGACATCCCCGCGATGCATGCGCTCTCGAAGCAAATGGAAGCGCCCATCTGCGGCAAGGACTACAAGACCGGACAGACGCTGATCAAGACCATCCTCGCGCCCGGCTTCAAAGCCCGCATGATCGGCTTGAACGGATGGTTCTCCACCAATATTCTCGGCAACCGCGACGGCGAAGTACTCGACGATCCCGGCTCATTCAAGACCAAGGAAGAGTCGAAGCTGTCGGTGCTGGAGCACATCCTGCAGCCGGGACTTTATCCTGAACTTTACGGCAACATCTTCCACAAGGTTCGGATCAACTACTACCCGCCGCGCGGCGACAACAAAGAAGGCTGGGACAACATCGACATCTTCGGCTGGCTTGGCTATCCGATGCAGATCAAAGTCGACTTCCTCTGCCGCGACTCGATCCTGGCGGCGCCGCTTGTTCTCGACCTGGTGCTGCTGCTCGATCTGGCAAAGCGCTCGCCGGCGTTGCGTGGCCTCGGCATCCAGGAGTGGCTGAGCTTCTACTTCAAGTCGCCGATGACGGCCGAGGGCCTGTATCCCGAGCACGACCTGTTCATCCAGTCGATGAAGCTGAAGAACACCATGCGCCACCTGATGGGCGAAGAGATGATCACGCACCTCGGGCTGGAATATTACGACTGATTCAGTGGCTAGTGGCTAGTAAGAGTCGTTGATACAGATCGCAACGAACGGGTGCCCCGTTCAAGCTGGTGTTGCTTGAGCGGGGTTTTTCGTTGTGGTAAAGGGGCACGATTAACCGCGTCGGATAGATCACTTTTTTAAATTGTTATCCTGAGCGGAGGCGCGCTTTTGTTGCGCGCCGGAGTCGAAGGATCTGCGGTTTGCCGGCGTTGGCAGGAGCTTACATTTTGCCGATGCACAGACCAGCGGCTCTGCCGCCGGCTGAAGCCGGCTCCTTCGCTTCACTGCTTCTTCTCATACACCAAGTCGTATTCCGTCGCCCAAGTCTTTCCTCCGTCGGTCGACCGTTCTGAGAATTGCCGCACCTTGCCCTCTGCCAACGGTGTGAACGTGAGGTGGCGCGTGAACTTCGCGCCGGAGGGTCCCGGCATCTCCAGCGTGTAGCGCATCGAGCCGTCGACCAGCGAGCCCTTGAAGTAGTTCGTCGTTCCGCTGTCGGAAACCCAGAACTGCTCCCAGTCCTTCGATACGCTATTGTACTTGTTGAAACTCTTGCCATCGCCGCCTTGCAGCCCATGCCAGTTCTCGAAGACAACGCAATCTTTCAGGATGAGCTGCACGCTGCTCTCGCCGACTTTCTGTTTGCCCGAGTAGACATCCCACTCACCTACCCAGAAATCGAGTTGCCGGTACTGCGTGTTGGCGGGGTCTCTGCATGGCTCGGCCGCGCGCTGCGATGCTGCGACCAGCTTCTGAAAGCGCGGCTCTCCGGTGAGGCTGGCGAGATCGGGATCATTCGCGATCGGTCCCGGCAGTCCTGGACCCGAGGCCACCGCCTCCAACAGGTCCAGCGCCTTCTGCTTGTCGCCGTTACGTGCGTAGGCGCAGGCCAGGTTGTACTTGCCGATCTGCGCAGGGAAGCCACTGTCCACCGCCTTCTGCAATGACACGATGGCTTGCGGATACTGCCCGGCCTGAAGTTGACCGGTGCCAAGCTTCTCCCACCCGCTCGCGTCGGTCGGCGTCGAAGTCTGCGCCGCGGCGCACAGAGCAATGGCAACGAAGAGGATGAGTCCCCCAGCCGACCGCGCTTGTCGCGTTTCCCGCATGAGGTGCTCCTTGGAAAACAGAATCAGTGCTGATTGACCCTCGGACGGTTTATCTCTAAGGAGGTGAGGGAGAGGTCACGCGAAATGGGACTAGTGGCTTAAACTCTTCGCCGGGCGCCTCATTTAAGCAGAGACGCCCGGCCGGAGGGTTACGCTTTCAGATCGCGCCGGATCAGGACCGAGTCGAGGAAGAAGCCCAGGCCGACGGCAAACGGAATGATGCCGAAGGCGGCGGCGACGTGGGCATCGGGTTCTACTCGGGCGACCAAGCTGAAGGCGATGAAATAGCCCAGCGAACCGAAGACCAGCAGAATGCCCCAGCGGCGCGAATGAGCAGCCTGCGTCAGCTCCGGCTCCATCGGTACGTTTACCCCGCGCGCGATGGCGGCGAGGCGTTCTTCGGTGCGCAGGCGGCGCACACGGTAAAAGGCATAAATGGCTGCCAGCGGTATGGCGAACACCATCACAACAGCTGCGAATCCCACAAAGTTTCCGTCCATGGCACCACTCCTTCTACGGCCTGCTCTGTTTGCGGCGGCCGACTCACGATTGGAGATACGGTGGGTAGTTCGTGAAAGTTCCGAAGGATGTTCCGTCGATTAACGCCCGGCGCGGTTGGCGGCAGCCGGACGCGCTAATATCCTACGAGAGATCAATGGGAGGCCACGTTATGACACGACCGAGCACGTCGGCGATTTCGCCCTGCTTCATCGTCTCCAGCGTGGATCAAGCCATCGCCTTCTACTGCGATAAGCTTGGCTTTGAGACGAGATTCAAGGAGCCGGAGCGAGATCCCTTTTTCGCTATCATCGGCCGCGACGGAGCGCAACTGTTCGTCAAATCCGAAAACGGGGTGTCACCGGTACCGAACTGCAGTCGTCATCCTCATATCAGGTGGGACGCGTTCGTCTACGCACCCGACCCCGACAGGCTGGCCGTTGAATTTGCCGATCATGGAGTGACATTCAGCGAAGCCTTACAAGACACCCACGACGGTCTGCGCGGTTTCGAGGTTCGCGATCCCGACGGGTATGTCTTGTTTTTCGGGCGACCAAGATAGTTTCGGCTGCGACTCCGGGAGTCGCTTCCTGTCGGCCTCTGCCAGCTTCGCACCAGCGCAGATCGAGCCGCCTCACTACTTCTTGGCGATCGCTTCGGCCTTCTTGATCGCGGCTTCGTGCTTGTCGTAGGCGACGAGCGCCATCTTCGCGCCTTCGCGGGCGCCGGCGGTGCTCATCTTGCGCTCGGCTTCGGCAAAAACTTCTTCCGCGTCTTCGTGGGCGTTGTAGGCTTCATCGTCAGCATCGGCAACAGCTTTCAGTGCCGCGATCATCTTCGGATCCGTCTTCACCGCGGTCGCGGTCTTGCCGCCTTTCGCAGCCTTGCGCGGACGCTTAGAGCCGCCGTTCTCGGCGACCAGTTCGTTGTAGGCCAGTTTGTACTCCTCGGGCCAGTGCTGCTTCACCTGCATCTCCTGCTCATCGAGCGCCGCGCGCGCTTGGTCGGCGACGCCGCGCACGCGCTTCTTTTCGGTGAGCCACTTCCACACGCCCCACTCCATGCCTTCTTTCATGATGGCGCGGGCATCTTCGACAGCCGTCAGCTTCTTCATTGCAAACCTCAGAGAGCAGAAATTTCACAGAACTCTTCATCGTAGGGTTTGCTACGGGAAGCCGCCTGTGAGCTATGAACACTGCGAAACCTGCAATCCCGATTCGGGAATGTCAAGGACGTCCTGAAAAATGCGGTTTACACTTTCCCTAATTTTCGAGAGCCTAGCAGGGAACCAATTCCGGAGGACGCAATGCGATCCTGGACTCTTTTCGCTGTGCTCGCAGTTTTGGCTGTGATACCGATGGCGGCCCAGCAGGCTGCACCGGCCGCACCGGCCGGTCCCACTTACACGCTCACAGTCGTTGTCGAAGGCGTGAACAATCAGGGCGGCAACGTCGGGCTGCTACTTTTCAACTCGCCGAAGGGATGGGCGGAAGATCGTACTACTGCGCTGAAGGACATCTCGGTTCCAGCGCACGAAGGCACCAACACTCTCGATGTTCCTGGTCTGCCGGCGGGGGAGTACGCGGTGGCGCTGGTGCACGACGTAAACGTGAATCACAAGCTCGACAAGAATTTTCTCGGGGTGCCCAAAGAACAGTTTGGATTGTCGAACAATCCCCACGTGGGGCTGAAGGCTCCGCCTTATAGCTCGTGCACGTTCAAGGTTACGGGGAACACGGTGATCCACATCAAAATGCAGTAGCAGTCAACGCGCGATCTTGGCCACTACTGCATATTTTGAAAGCTGTTATTGGCTACGCGGCCCAGTCGCGGCCCGCGCGGTCTGACCCGTGCTGCTTCACCATCTTGTTGTAGTTGCCCATGATGAGGAAAGGTGCTGCCCACTGGCCGACGAACAGGGCCCAGTCGTCGCGTTCCAGGATCTTCAAGATGAGCGATGCGCCCATCGACCCAATCGCCAGGCCCAGGAACAGGGAAGAAGGCAGCTTCGAGGTCTGGCTCTCGAGTGCTCCGGTGTAGCGGTCTTCGATTTCTCCGCTGGTTCTTGTCTGCAATTCGCACCTCGCTGAGTTTTAATTCGTAACAGCTAGGACGAAGGGGTGGATTCGACGGTTGCATCATAGCCGTGCCCAATCGCGCAGCTACCTGCAACTTCTCGTGCGGAGAAAATTTCTGGCGGTGGAATGTCAACGCAGGAAAAACTAGGCTTGACCTTCGACCGTCCGGTGCTGTATTAACGAAGCAACTTCAGGGTGAAGGAGTTCACCCTAACCGCTGTCTCACTAAGTCCGGGACAGATGATGACTCCTGACAAGGAACACTTGTCGCGGAGTCATGTCCCCGGCAGGTTCCTAAAAAACTTTGGGTTGGATTTCGATTGATCAGCCGCGCAATGGCGGGAGTGAACTCGTGTCCGGACATTCGAAGAAAAGCCTTGGAAATATCCGTGCTTCTGTGGTGAGTCACTGTTCGTTTTCGGCCCTGGTTAATTGATTGCTGACCTGAAAGGAAGCTCAGCTTTGTTCAAGTACCTTATGATTGCAGTGGGAGGCGCCGCCGGAGCCCTCGCCCGTTATGTGCTCGGCCTTTACATCGGCAGCCGGCTTGGCTTCCGGTTTCCTTACGGCACGCTGATCATCAACGTGACCGGATCGTTCATCGTGGGATTCAGCATGGCGCTCTTCGCGCGCACAACCGCGAGTCCGTACTGGCGATACCTGATTCCGATCGGCTTCATCGGAGCGTACACGACCTTTTCAACCTTCGAGTACGAGACCCTGCGCGCGATTCAGGATGGACAGCTCGGGACAGGATTGCTGAACTTCGGCGTAAGTGTGGTGACCGGACTGGCTGCGGTGTGGCTCGGGGACGTGATGGGGAAGGTGCTGGTATGAGAGCCATCGTTGCACGCACCAAGAACACTGGGCAGCAGGAGGCTGCATGCTGACCAGCGGGCCGGCAAAAAAAGTTACCGTCTACGTCATGGAAGGCCAGAAGTATCACGGCATGGCGTGCTATGCCGCCGTGCTCGATTACCTGTTCTTCCGCGGCATCTCCGATGCGACCGTGGTGCGCGGCATCGCCGGCTTCGGTACCGATCACAAACTGCACACGAATCGCCTGGTCGAACTGGCCGACGAGATGCCGATTAAGATCGAGTTCGTCGAGTCATCGGAGCGGGTCGAGGAAGTTCTGCCGAAGCTGACCGAAATCGCGTCGCATGGGCTGATCGAGATACAGGACACAACCGTCATCAACCCGGCCGAGGACAGCCACCCGCAAGCGCCGCCGCAAATTTCCCGGCTGCAATCGACGGCGAAGATCATGCGCATCCTGGTGGGCGAGCATGACCGCTGGCAGGATAAGCCATTGCATCAGGCGCTGGTGGAAGCGCTGCGCGCCAACGACATCGCCGGAGTTACGGTGTATCGCGGCATTCTTGGTTACGGCGCGAACCGGCATATGCACAAGGATTCGGCGCTGTCGCACGATGCCCCCATCCTGCTGACCGTGGTCGACACCGAAGAGAAGCTGAGGGCATTCTTTCCCGTGCTCGACCGCATGGTGAAACAAGGGCTGGTTGTACTCTCCGACGCCGAGGTCATCAAGTATTCGCATGCGTCGCCCGTTGCCAAAGAGGAGAAACAGAAGTGAAGCTCGAAGGCAAAGCCAAGCTGCTGCGTATCCACTTCGGCGAAGACGACAAGTGGCAAGGGAAACCCCTCTACGAAGCTATCGTCGAGCGCTGCCGCGAACTTAATATTGCGGGCGCAACCGTGTTGCGCGGAATTGAAGGCTACGGCGCAAGCACCATCATTCGCCGCCGCCATCTGCTCAGCTTCTCCGCCGACGCGCCCATCCTGGTGCAGGTGGTCGATACCGCAGAGCAGATCCAACTCCTGTTGCCCGCGCTGGACGAGATGGTATCGGAGGGATTGATTGCCATCTCGGATGTCGAGGTCATCAAATACACGCAGCAGGATAACGAACCTCCACAGCCGTCGTAATTCCTTGGCATTGCGGCATACGTCAGAAAAAGCTGTCGGCCGGGGGTACAAGCGGCTGATGCCGGATTTGCAGGCGAGACTGTACGACCTGGAATAAGCGGCGACAATTCAGTTTGGCGTCAGGTTTCTCAGATGCCGCTGAGACCAAGCGTTCCCAGCGAAGCATTGGCGAACAACTGCGCCAACTGCTGCATCTCGGAAAAGTACGCATTCCACAACGCCAGCCCGCGCGGATTGTTGGCGAGATCGACGTCCTTCAAGACGTGCAACGTAATTGCGACTTGAGCGCGATTGGGATTCAGGTTGGGATCGAAGGCCTGTTCCAGAACCTGCATCTCGGTGATGCGTACGGGCGCGATGCGCTTGCTGCCCGAGACCCAGACCAGCAGCGAATTTCCCGCGGGATAAAGCAGCAGCTGCATGGCTGAGATGGCCGGCAGAATTCCGGTTTGCTGCGCGACAGGATCGTGGTTGTCGGGCCTGACATCGAAAGGCACACTGAAATTGACGATCTCGCGCGGCGCTGCCGCAGGATCGATCACCTCGAGTCGCCGCGTGACCGTCTCCGGGTTGTACTGAAAGGCGAGGATGCGAGTGACGGCGCCGGTGAGCGCGTCGAGTTGCACGAAGCCGGCCTTCACGAGCTTGTAACTTCCGGGTGCGGGTGACATGTTTTAGCCTTGCGACGGCGGATTGTTGAACGAAGGCTCCTGGGGCTCTTTCACCGACGGATCGCGCTCCCAGCCCTCGTTTTCCAGCTTGATATGTTCAATGGCGACAGCGTTGGCGTTGGCATCGAGTTGCGGCAACGCCTGATACTCCGAGGGCCAGCAGCGATAGATTTTGTAGGCGATTACCAGCTGGCCGGCTTCATTGTAGAGTTCGAGGTAGATGTCCTTGCGAAAGTCTTTCAGCGAGACTTCCGCGCCCAGTCCCGCGCCGAAGTTCCACACCTTGTTAGCCCACTGCTCGAACTCGACGTCGTGCGTGACACCGCGCTCCAGCGTAATGGCTTCATACTTCGTGCGTCCTGGGGACTTGCGGCTGCTGCTGGGGTCGCCGCCTTCGCGATGCTCCACGACCTCGGTGCTGCGGATGAGCGGACTGACCTTCGACACGCCGGCGATGTAGCGGCCATCCCACTTCAAACGAAACTTGAAATTCTTGTACGGATCGAATCGCTGGGAGTTGACGGTGAATTGGCTCATGCTGCGCCTCGCCGCAACAGCTTGCCATAAGCGCAGGTGGAGTTGGAAGCGAAAAGGAAGCGCCCGTTTCGGTCGCTTGGATTTTGCCTTGACACGTGAGCCGATCGTGTCAGACTTGCGCCTCACAGGAGGCAAAAGATATGGCCCAGGACAATGTGAAGATCATGCGGCGCTGGTTTGACGAGGTGTGGAACAACGGGAACATCGCTACTATTCATGAACTGATGGCGGCTGACGCCGTCGGCATCGGGCAAGGTGGTCCCGATCTTGCGATCAAAGGGCCGCACGAGTTCCAAGTGTTCGTGGAAAAGCTGCGCGGAGCATTTCCCGATATCAAGGTAACGATCGAAGACGCCTTCGAATCCGGAGACAAGGCAGTAGCGCGCTAGTCGGCAATCATGACGCATCGCGGCGACCATCTTGGCCTGGCTGCAACGAACAAACAGATTCGCATCACCGGCATTTCCATGGTGCAGATTGCGAACGGGAAGATCGTCGCCGGCTGGGACAACTGGGACCAGATGACGATGCTGAAGGAAATTGGAGCGATGAAGGGAGCGGAGATTTCACTGGCGGCGGCGCAGTAGATGTCCAATCGTTAAGGGTATGAGCGGACAGGATCGATCGAAAAGATGGCCTGCCCAATGAAGCTAATCGTGCGTTGCGGCATCCAATTGCCCTGTGAGGCAAACCACGAATGTCCACGCTCAATCAGCGTCTTCAGGATTTTAAAAGCACATTTGAGTCCGGCGCCCCTCCTTACCATGCGACCCACGAAGCGGTGGAAATCATGCACCGTGCCACTGCGGAATTGAAGGCGTCGGGAGCAGAGCAAGGGGCACTCAAGGTGGGAGATCGCGCTCCCAATTTCAGCTTGTTCAATCAAGACAACGTCCAGGTTGATTCGGCTGCGCTTCTTCGCGAGGGCCCGCTGGTCGTCAGCTTCTTCCGCGGACATTGGTGACCCTACTGCATGATGGAGCTGGAGGCTCTACAGGCAGTCGATTCCGAAATTCGAGCACTGGGCGCACGCACGCTGGCAATCACGCCGGAGCTCGAGCGATATGCCCGCAGCGTGCATCGCAAGCTCAACCTGAGTTTCGATGTTCTCACCGATCTGCACTTGAAGACGGCGGAGCAGTTTCGCCTGGTGTTCACGCTCCCGGACTACTTGCGCGATCTGTACCAGTCATTCGGAAATGCGCTGGACCGCTTTCATGACGAGCCGGGATTCCGCTTGCCAATGCCGGCGCGTTACGTCATTGACTCCGACGGCATCATTCGCGCCGCCGACGTGAACGCCGACTACACCATCCGTCCCGAGCCCTCGGAAACGGTGAATTTGCTGAAGGAGATCAGGCGGGAAGCAGGCGTCGTGAGGGCGTTCTTTGACTGGACAAAAGAATGGCTCCTCAGGTAGGACTCGAACCTACAACCCTCCGGTTAACAGCCGGATGCTCTGCCATTGAGCTACTGAGGAGTGACTGGTGCGCTGTGAAGCGCCTCAAATTGTATCTGTATTGTAGCGGCAGGGGCGCATCGCGTCAAAGGTGACGAGGCCCAAGATGTGCGGTTAAGTTCGCATCTCGATCGCGATGCAGCGTCGCGATTCATACAGTCGGCGGAGGCCTGAGACCTCCGCCGCAAGAGATCGAGCTAGGCGCGAGCGGCCTTCGCTTTTGCGACCTTGCCGAGCGCTTTGCCGGCAGCGGTGCCGGTCACGCCTCGGATCGTCCAGAAGTCGCTGGCGAGTTTCGAGTTGCTGATGTACGCGTAGGGCATCCAGAAATAGCCCTTCTGGCCCCACTTGTTGCCCCAGGAGTTGCGCACCAGCACCGACTTTGTTTTGTCGTCGTAGCCCACTGCCAGCACCGCGTGTCCACCGACCACCTCTTCCTTCTTCAGGTCGGGCATCTTCAGGATGCCGGTCTTGGCGATCTCGGGTCCTTCGAACGCCGAGTAGACGGTGAAGCCGAAGCAGAACGGATAGCCGTCGGCCAGGCAGCTCTTCATCAGGTTCAGAAAAGCGTCGGAGGTGCGGGCGCTGATGCGGTGATAGGAAATCACCTTGTGCTGCAACGCGTCGGTGTAAGCCGTCGCGTTGGGCTTGGTGGTGACGACCGAAATGTTTTCGCTGTACGGCCAATCGGACTCGGGTGGCACGCCCTGCTTCACCACGGACTTGATGCCATCGCGGATCTGCGCGCCGGCGTCTTGCCCGGTGGTGTGCTCCATGGCGCGCTCGTTGTAGTAAATAAACAGGCGCGAGGGCATGAAGTCAGCCAGCAGCTGTTTCTTCTGCGCGAACTCGAATGCGCCGGCGACGGAGTTGGCCGTGCAACTGCCCACCTGGCCCTGGTCATACACTGTGGGACATCCGGGACGAAGGTCGGCTGACTTGGGGAGAGGCTTGGCGGCGAGCACGGGAGACGCGGTGAACAGTAGATCGCGAGGATCGGGCGTATCCTTGACCCAACCGAAACGTGAAACTTTGTAAGGCATGGGTGGTTCCTTTCCAACTGAGAATGTGAGCAAAGGGAACGACGGCTTAGTGCGGCTGGAGCGTTGGAAGATTGTAGCCCGGTTTTGCCGGAACGCTATGGCAAAATCAGCTTCGGCAGCGAATAATTTCGCGGCACCACCAAGGTATTAAGGCCGGAGGCTACGACAGGCAATGGTTCAACTCGACCAATCTTCGGAAGGAAGTACCGTGCGGCTGGCGGTTGGGGAAGAGGCGCGACTGACGCTCGCCGAGACTCGCACCGGCGGCTACAAGTGGCAGGTCGTCTCGCCGGAGTCGCCTGCCTTCACCTTAAGGGATGATGGGTTCGAGATGGCCCCGGGCGTTGGCGGGAGCGGCGTGCATCGCTGGTCGATCACGGCCAAGCAGGCGGGCGAGGCGAAGCTGGAGCTGGTGCACGGCAGGTCTTGGGAGCCGGACGCGGGGAAGCGATTTGGAGTGATGGTGCAGGTGAGGTGAGCAGTGGACCAGCAGGTGCACGTCCGACTTATGGAATTGTCATCCCGACCGGAGGTGGGCTGCTGTTGCCCACGGCGCGGAGGGGGCTGCGGTTACGTGCGGCGGAATGACGTTAGCGGTATAGGGGTCCTTCGACTCCGCGTCCGCACGATTCGCAAAAGCGGGGAATCGTAAATGCAAAGCGGACGCTGCGCTCAGGATGACAAACAGAAAAGGATGTCGCGTCGGGGCAGCGCTGCTACTTCGCCAACAGTTTCTCGATGTCTGCCGCGATGCGCTCAGGTGGCGTGGTCGGGGCGTAGCGCTCGATGACCTTGCCGTTCTTGTCGACGAGGAATTTGGTGAAGTTCCACTTGATGGAATCGCCGAGCAGGCCGCCCTTCTCGCCTTTTAGAAATTTGTACAGCGGATGCTCGCTGGCGCCGTTCACATCGATCTTCGAGAAGAGGGGAAACTCTACGCCGTAATTCAGTTCGCAGAACGATTTGATGTCGGCATCGGAGCCGGGCTCCTGGTGCCCGAACTGGTCGCACGGGAAGCCGAGGACCTCAAAGCCCTGGTCGTGGAATTGGCCGTAGAGTTTTTGCAGGCCCTCGTATTGCGGCGTGAATCCGCACTTGCTGGCGGTGTTCACGATCAGCAGAACCTTGCCCTTGTAGGCGCTCAGTTTTTTCTCTTTGCCGTTGTTCAGCGTTGCGGAAACATCGTAGATTCCCATTCGGTCCTCGAAAATTGTTCACCACAGAGACACCGAGGCACAGAGAAATCCAAGTCAGAAAGTCCCTACCACCCACCCTGGTTCAGCTCCTCAAAGAAAAATAGTCTTCTCGGTGTCTCGATGTCTCCGTGGTGAATAGCTCTTAGTACGCTTTGGCTATGACCACGCGCCGGTCGACCTGCTCGCCGGTGACGATGCACTTTCCGCCGCCGTCGTATTCATCCACCTGCGGGATGCAACGGATCGTGGCCTTGAATTCCTTGATGCGCGCGTCGCAGCGCGGATCGTCCTTCATATGGGCCATGACGAACTTGCCTCCGCCCTTTTCAGCGGTGACGTCCTTCAGGATCGACTCGACCTCTTCAATCGAGTTCGCCAGCACGGTGTTGTCCTTCATCCGCTGCTTGGCCGCGTTGTACAGGTCCTGCTGCATCTGGTCGAGCAGCGCCGGCAGCTTTGCTGCGAGGTCGGCTTGCGGCGTTGGCTCTTTCGTTCCTGTATCGCGCCGCTTCACCACGACGTTGCCGGCGGCAAGATCGCGGGGTCCGAGCTCCAGCACGACCGGAACGCCGCGACGCTCCCAGTGGAAAAACTTCGCGCCCGGCGACTGGCCTTCGCGATCGTCAATCTTCGCGCCCAGATCTTTCGCGATGCGGTGCGCGGCTTCGAGAACGTTGCTCTTCTCTTCGTCCTTGCGATAGATCGGCACGACCATGATCTTCGTCGGCGCAAGCTTCGGCGGCAGCACCAGTCCCTTGTCGTCGGAGTGGCTCATGATGAGCCCGCCGATCAGGCGCGTGCTCACGCCCCAGCTGGTCTGCCAGACGTAGTCGAGCTGGCCTTCCTTGTTCTGGAACTGCACATCGAAGGCCTTGCCGAAGTTCTGTCCGAGATCGTGGCTGGTGCCTGCCTGCAAGGCGAAGCCGTTCTGCATGAAGGCTTCGATCGAGTAGGTACGCAGCGCGCCGGCGAAGCGTTCGGACTGCGTCTTCAGGCCCTTGATTACCGGCATCGCCATCACGTTCTCGGCGACATCGGCGTAGACGTCGAGCATGCGCAGCACTTCCTGCATCGCCTCTTCGTGGTTGGAGTGCGCGGTGTGGCCCTCCTGCCAGAGGAACTCGGTGGTGCGCAGAAACATGCGCGTGCGCAGCTCCCAGCGAATGATGTTGGCCCACTGATTGACCAGCACCGGCAGGTCGCGCCAGCTCTTGATCCACTTGGCGAAGAAGTGGCCGATGATGGTCTCCGATGTCGGCCGGATGACGTACGGCTCTTCCAGTTGCTTGCCGCCGGCGACGGTCACCACCGCGAGCTCAGGCGAGAAGCCTTCCACGTGCTCGGCTTCCTTCTTCAGAAAGCTCTCAGGGATGAGCAGCGGGAAATACATGTTCTGATGGCCGGTGGCCTTGAAGCGGTCGTCGAGTTCGCGCTGGAGCACTTCCCAGACAGCGTAGCCGTTGGCCTTGATGACCATGCAGCCCTTGACGATCTCGGCGGGCTCGGCCATGTCGCCTTGCAGCACGACGTCCTGGTACCAGGTTGCAAAATCCTGAGTGCGTGGAGTGATGGGAGATTCAGCCATAAACGAGTGCGGTGCTCTCTTCCTTCAGGTCTGCGAATGAATGATTCTTCAGATTAGCAGAATTGCAGGAGAGGAACGGTGATGGCTCACTGGCGTGTGTGAGTCCTTACGCTGACCTTCGGCGGAGTTATAGAGCGCCCTCACTCGACCAGCGGCACAAACTGGAAATGCTCGTCATCGACGGGTACGGTTACGCGCACGATACGGCGTTTCTTCATATGAGCGGAGGTGGGTTTCTCCTCGACAATCTTGCCATAGGAACGAAGAGCACGCCGACGACGCTGGCATGGGGAGGGATGGTGTTCGAGCGCAGGCTGCACTGCTCGATATACTCGGGGGTGTTCTGCCGCTGGAGTTGCACGAGCCTGGTGCCTGGTGCCCCAGGTTCGCCCTTCTTTTGGGCCAACCTGGGTCGGAACTAGGGCTTTGGCGGAAACCTCTTGAACATGTTGTTGATGTCTCCGTCCAGAGACTTGGTGTTCTTCTCCGAATTGCTGCCGAGGTCTTGCGTCGCCAAGCCCCGCCAGAGGAGCTTCTTCGTGTTGGCGTCGAACAGGTCGATGACCAGGGTCGCTACACGCTGTTTGGTGGTCGTGGTTGTGGACTCATCCATCCCCCCGGGACCCCAGCCGCCACCCCAGCCCCATCCGCCCCAACCCCAGCCGTCGCCCCAGCCACCCCCCATACCGTCATACATGGTCTGGAGCTGTTTCTGATCGTGTACGTTGTCGGTGGCAAAGATCATCACGGAACCGCCGGACTCAACCAACTGCCATCCCTTGGCCTGCAGATCTTTGTCGACGCCCTGCTTGATGCGTGAGTCGTAGAAAGGAACGGAAGTCTGCACCTTTCCCCACGAATAGGTTTTGTACTGCGCGAAGTTCACCGAGTGGTCGTAATCCGTTCTTACGTTGCCGGCGAAAGCTGCCACCGAGAATCCCAGCAGGAAGATCCCGGCAAGCGCAAGATTGAATCTGTATCGCATCTGTTGTTGTTCCTTTCTGCCCATGGGCCTAAGCAACGCAGATTGTATTCCATCGGACCAGCCCCGATTGCGCATGCGTTGATAAGTTGCGTTTGCCGTCGGGCCCAAGACCCAGGTTGGCGTCCAACTGCAGGACGCGAACCTGGGGCACCAACCAACGCACCAAGCAAACGCACCAAGCAAACGACAAAGGCCGCCCACATGGCTGTGAGCGGCCTTGCTTAGTTGCGGCGGCGGAAGCGTCGATCGCCTCCCGCCGCTGCGGTTCGCTGGTTAGTGTTTCGGTTGCAGCACGACCACGCTCGCCTTCTTCTTCGTGCTCGGACGTTGCGGTGAGCCGCCTGCTGCCGTGTAGGTTCCCGTGTCCTGTACTGCCCACGTGGAGCCGTTGTAGCCATACAGCGTCACGTAGACCTGACTGCCATCCGTCGGCAGATTGGTCATGGTGATCGTCGTGTCCGACGTGCCGCCTACGCCTTCATCGTTCAGCCCCGGTGCGCTTCCAATCCATAGCTGATAGGAAGTCGCGCCCGACTCTGCCGTCCAGGTGAAGGTTTCCGTGTCGCCGTCCAGCGTGGTGTCCTTCGGCGGGCTGGTGATCTGCGCCAGCGCTACCGTGGCTGCCGTGTAGGTGGCCGTGTCCTGCACCGACCAGACTCCACCGGAGAAGCCGTACAAGGTTACGTACAGCGTCTGTCCGTTGGTTGGCAGGTTGCTGAAGCTGGCCGTCAGACCGCTGGTGCCGGCGTAGTCGATGTCATGCGAGTTAGGCGAGGTGCCGATCCACAACTGGTAGGAAGTGGCTCCGCTCTCCGCCGTCCAGGTAAACGTCGCCGAAGATCCGGCCAAGGTCGATCCCTTCGTGGGCGAAGTGATCTGTGCCGGACTCGAGGCGTTGTAGGTTGCCGTGTCCTGCACCGACCAGCCCGAGGCCAGTCCGTACAGCGTCACGTACACCGGTTGACCGTTGCTGGGCAGACCGGCGATGGTGCACGACAGAGTTGACGTACCGCAGTAGCCCAGATCATTGGCTCCAGGCGTGGTTCCAGCCCACATCTGGTAATCGGTGGCTCCGGTCTCTGCCGTCCAGGTAAACGTGGTGGCGGTGCCATCCAGCGTCGATCCGTTGGTCGGCGAGGTGATCTGTGCCTTCGAGATGGTTGCGGCCGTGTACTGCGCCGAATCCTCGACGGTCCAGTTGTTGTTGGCGTAACCGTACAGCGTGGCATAAACCGCGCTGCCGTTGCTGGGCAGACCCGACAGCGTGCAGGTCAGACCCGTGGTGCCGCAGTAGCCGTATTCCTGTCCACCAGGCGTCGAGCCGACCCACATCTGGTAAGCCGTGGCATCGGTTTCGTGCGTCCACTGGAAGGTGACGGTGGTGTCGCTCAGGTTGGAGTTGTTCACCGGCGAAGTGATCTGCGCTATCGCTGCCGTGACCGTAAGCGTGCCGTTGACGAAGGTGAAGGTGTAGTTCTGGGCAGCCAGTGTTCCCTGGGTCACGAAGATGGTCCAGGTGCCGACCGGCGGTCCGCTGGGCGCGTCGGTGGAGAAAGCGGGCGCGCCGCTCAGCACCGTCGGGTTGTCGCCGTTCAGGAAGCCAGTGTAAGTGGCGGTGAACGTCGGCAGACCGTTGCCCTCGGAGGCGTTCTTGTTGTCGGCGGTCACGGTCAACAGGGCCGGACCGATGGTCAGAGTGCCGTTGACGAACTGGAACGTGTAGTTCGCAGCCGCCAAGGTTCCCTGCGCGATGGTGATGGCGTAGTTGCCAACCGGAGACAACGACGTCGCCGTCGTGCCCAGGCTGGGCTGACCGGTAGTGGAGTTGCCCTGATTATCCGAGCCCACAAAGCCGGTCATGTTGTAAGTCAGCGTCGGAACGATGCCGCCATACGTCATGCCCGCATCGTTGGCCGTCACGGTCAGTACCGCGGCGTTGACGGAGAAGGACACCTGCTCGGTGTCAGGCAGGTAGTTGCTGTTGCCGGGTTGGCTAGCCTGCAACGTTACGGTGCCTGCGCCGGTGATGGTTACGGTGCTGCCGCTGACCGTCGCCGGTCCGGAGACAACCGAGTAAGTAATCGGCAGACTGCAAGTGTCTGTCGCACTGAGGCCGAACGGAGCGACGCCGTAGGTCTGCACGCCCGGATTCGGGAAGGTGATGGGACAAGGCTGCTGGGTTCCGCCCCAAACGCTGGACATGACCAGGTTGTAGGCGTTCGGCGAACCGAGACCGGTCGCCAAGTCATAACCAGAGTTGGCACCGTAGGCAGGCTGATAGGACTGCGCCGGTGTAGCGGGCGTGGTGTTGGCCACGGCGATTGCGCCGCTGCCGCCGCCACCAGATAAGGTGATCGGAGTTTCAGGCTGATAACCAGTGCCAGCAGTGCCAATGGTGATCGCGCTGACATAGCCGGGACCCTGACCCTTGGTCGTGTTGGTGATGGCAAGGTAGAACGCGTTGAACAAGTTGCCGCTATTGCCGTAGTTCGTCCAGAAGTTGCCGGCATAGCCCGAGTTCCTTGCGGTAATCGTGACTGTGCTGGTCGAACTCGTTGCTGTTGCGAGTGAGCATCCGCTGCCGATGGAAGTCACAAGGCCGGACGCCATCAGAGTCGTGCTTGTTCCACTCAGAGTATAGGGTCCGCAGGTAACCGACCCGTCGTTGTTCGAGAGGACGATGGTGTTGCCTACGCCGCTGGTGCTAAGCATGGCAACTGTCCATACTGCGTTCGTTGTGCCGGCGTTGAAGGCCGCTGTACAAGTAGCCTGCGTGCCGCCCGCCCAGAGTGTGGTGCTGGTCGGGGAAATGTATGCGTTGGCGTTCGTCGGCCCGGCGATGGTGCAGGTCGGAGCCGATGTGTAACCGATGCCGCCGTTGATGACGGTGGCGGCGGTCACGTTATCGGTGCTGGCAGCACCGTTCGTGCTCGGCTTGTAGCAGTGATGTTCGCCGGTTGTGCCGTTATATCGACATGCTGCGTCGATGTCGCCCTGGGTTACGTCGTTCCAGACGCAGCCGCTACCCGAGCCGGTGCTGGAGTTGCATCCGGTACCCTGGAATGATCCTCCGGCCGTGCCGTACTCGTTCTGACCGATCTGGTAGTAGTACTTAAGCGGAACGCCCCAAGTCTGGCCAGTCTTCTGGTTGACCAGCGCCTGGATTGCGGCCATGGTCGGTGAGGAGACCGACGTGCCGCCAAATCCTGACCAGGTGCTCGGAGCACCGGCGCAGGACGCTGCGCCTCCCGAGGTCTGGCTGGGATCGGACCAGCACACGGTTTCAAAGTGCGCCCATGCGCCGTTGGCGGCGAACATCGAGACGTCCGGGACATCTCGTACGCCGTCGGAAGGCATGCCATAAACCGCACTGCTTCCCGTCAACGCCGCGCCGGTTTGGTAGTCCGGCTTTGGATAGCCTTGGCAATTAGGTTGGGACAGCAAGTAACTGCTAGTGTTAGCGCCGCCCTGTCCAGTTGCGCAATTGCTGGCGCCGCCGCCCGCGATTGCGGTGCTCAGATAGCCACCAGTACTGTTGCCCGGTGCCGTGTTGCAGAAGCCAGTACCGCTCGCACCATAGGTGTTGTAGCTGCCTCTGATCGCAAAAGCGATCAGCACGCTGCCGCAAGCATCATTCCAGGGAATCTCTGGAACGTACGACTTCGCGGAACCGTAGGTCCCGCTGTTCGTCGAGTTCCAGTAGGTGCTGAGCGCCGCGCCGCCGTTCTGGCCGGTCTTGGCGTTGTAGACGTCTTCGAAGTCGGTACCGCCGACCGAGACGTCGTAGGGCGTACCACCCCACCCGCTGACGCCCAGACTGGTAACGAAATAGTTAGCACCTGCGGAGAAGTTTCGAGAGCAGCCGGACGCACCTTCGTCACCCGACGAGGTGAATACCGAAACGCCCTGCGCTGCAGCCTGTTGGTAGGTGGTGTAGAAGGCTGCGTTGCCGCCGTTTCCGTTAGCGGCCTCGCAGACGCCATAGCTGACGCTCACGACACCGGGGTACGGCCCGGCGGTGTTGAGTAAGTTCTGCAAAGCGATCTGGCCGCCGAAGGTGAGTGCGCCCGACGGACAGGAGAGGTTCTGGATAGCCGCACTCGGTGCGATACCGGTTGCGACTTCCACGTCGATGGCGGCTTCGCCGTCGTCTCCGTTAGTGCCAGGATCGCTGCAATTCGGGTGAACCTGTGTATAGGTACCCGCGTAACCGGACAAGCCGAACGTTGAACGGTACGTGTTCCAGTCGGCCGCGCCACCGTACGTGTCAGTGTCCTCGACAACTGCGATGGTCTGACCTTGACCGGAGTAACCCGCGCTCCAGAGTGGATTCAGGTTGTAGATGACCGCATTGTCCTGCGGTGTGATTGCGTAGCAGGTGCCCGGCTCAATCGGATGGGCCGTGCTGCTGTTACAACCAGAAAACGTATATTGCGTAACCGGCACGTGGTTCGCATGGGGACGAAAGTCGTTCAGAGAACTGAAGCCGCGAATCACCGGTGCCAGAGCTGCTGGAACCTGCGGGTCGCTGAAGTTAGCGATGTGCATCTTGCCATCGACTTCAACATTTACCATCTGGGTGCGGAAGGCCTGATGAATCGCGCCCGCGGTGCCCGAGATGTCGATGACCATTTTGTTGGGGTAAACCTGGTTGATAACGAAGCCCTGCGATTCGAGCCAGTTCGTTACCTGCTGGATGTCTTCATCGGCCACACCATACTCGCCGTACTGTTCGGGCGTGAGCCACTTGTGGAAGTTTGGCGAGTTCTTGTCGTTGAGAGAATCGACGTACCGGGTGATGGCAGCTTCCTGCTCCGGAGAGCGCTTGAGGAAGAGCAGCATGTGGTCCAGCGGCGTATTTGCCGCGACCTGCCCGCGATAAGACGCTGCGTTTACTTCAGGTCTGGTGTTGCCGTACAGAGTGAGATAACTGTGAGGATCAATCTGTTGTGTGACTCGTGGTGTGGGGTTCGCTTCATAGCCGCTTTGCGGACTGCCTGTGCGCGCGTAGGAAGTGACAGCAAATGTTGTAGTGAATGTCAGGAGTAAGACACACCACAATTGAAGCAGGGACATTTTTCTCATAGAGCTCCACCTTCCGCATAAGCGGCCGGGAAATCGAAGGAGTGTTGGAGTCGAACAAACAGTGGCTACCGAAAGATGTAGCGGGAGTGCGATGGTCAGTGACGCAAAAAGACAAGTGATCGGGCGGCAAGACGAAGTGACGCCGATCGGATCGCGCTATCTAGACGGCTATTTGCCGCGCGTGCAAATCTGACGGAAACTTTGCTTAAGCTTCGGAAGAACTGAGAGACAAACGGCTGGAGGACGGAACGCGCCCGCGCTGCAGTCCTGTTCTCTTAGGTCACGTGCTTAGCCGGTCGCAGAACTATGCCGCGACTCGACGAAAAAAAGTTACTCTGGCGAGGAGGGCGATCAAATACAACTTAGGTTGTATTGGCCGATGGTCGTGCGGTGGTGCAAGTAGAATGCAATAGATTCGACCACGGGGCATTACTGAGGTGAGGCAAAGGTGTTAGCCTGCTATCCGGTTTTATCCGCGTGCAAGTCAGAGTAAACCAAGCAGATGTCGCACACAAAAGTTCATTCCAAGAGGCGAATTCCGGCTCGTGACAAACGCCTGCCTGCCGAACGACCCGTCTTGTCTGGGGGACGCACTGTCGTGGCTTTGTGCATTCTACTTGCAACAGTCACTATCGGGGTGTACAGCCCAGTCTTTTCGCACGGGTTCGTCGTCCTGGACGACCGTGATTATGTCGCGGCAAACTCGCATATTCACAGTTTGGGGTGGAGCACCGTCAAGTGGGCATTCACGTCGTATGACGCAGCGAACTGGCATCCATTGACGTGGTTATCTCACGCGGTTGACTACCAACTCTTTGCGCTGAACGCCACCGGACATCACGTGGATAATGTTCTGATCCACGCGTTGAACGCGGTGCTGCTGTTTCTGTTTCTCTACTGGGTTACGAAGCGTACCGGTCCAAGTCTATTCGTGGCCGCGCTGTTCGCGCTCCATCCCCTGAATGTTGAGTCTGTCGCGTGGGTATCGGAACGGAAGAATGTCTTGAGCACGTTCTTCTTCTTATTGGTTCTGATTGCGTATGCCTGGTATGCCCGGAAACCGGATTGGCGTCGCTATCTCCTGGTCGCCGCCGCCTTCGCCGCAAGTTTGATGGCTAAACCCATGGGCGTAACCCTGCCCTTCGTGCTGCTACTCCTGGACTATTGGCCATTGGGGAGAATGCGCTTCGGAGGGGAGGAGCAAAGCGCACCGAATGTTAGCGGAGCGCACGCGACGAAGTTATCGGCGCTGATCATGGAGAAAGTACCGCTGCTTTTGCTGACGGCAGGTAGTTCCTGGCTGACGCTAAAAGCACAGCACGCGGTAGTGCAAAGCTTCGAGGAATTCTCGCTACAGAATCGGCTGCAGAATGCGGTTATTTCGTACGGCCTATATCTCTGGAAGATGATCTGGCCGTCAGAGCTCACATTCTATCCACACCCCACGGGCACGCTGCCTGCATGGCAGTGGATGTCATCAGCCGTGGTGTTGATTGCGGTCACGGCATTTGTCATCGTACTTCGCCGGCGGCAATACCTGCCGGTCGGCTGGTTCTGGTTTCTAGGCACTCTCGTTCCGGTGCTGGGTCTGGTACAAGTCGGTGGGTATGCAATGGCCGATCGCTATGCCTACATACCATTGATCGGCATCTTCATCATGATCGCGTGGGGGCTTGCTGCTTTGGCGGAGGCCAGGCAAGTGCGTCCGGTGTGGTGCCTGGTGCCAGCGCTTTGCGTGTTGGCCGCTCTGGCCAGCGCCACGGTACATCAGATTGGTTACTGGGACAGCGATTATCACTTGAATTCTCACATGCTGGAGGTGTCGGAGAGCGCGTTTGCGCACAACGCGGTCGCTATGTCGCTTTTGAATCCAGCGGCTGCATTGACGCCGCAGGAACTCGCCAGCTTTGACTCCGAGCCCGCCCGCGTTGAGGAGGCCCGACATCACTTCGAGCGAGCGCTGGAGCTAAACCGCTCGCCGGATAAGGAAGGCTCCCTTTGGGACAAGGCCGGAACGCTGAATAATCTCGCGAATCTGGATCGCATGGAGGACCGGCTGGACGAGGCGCGCGAGCACGACGAAGCTGCGCTGAAGATCTATCGGCATCTGGCGCAACAGAATCCGGAAGTGTATCTGCCCTATCTTGCAGTAACGCTGAATAACCTGGGAGCCGTCGAGCGACTCCAGAATCATTTAGACGAAGCGTCAAAAAGCTACGAAGAGTCTCTGCAACTTAATCGAGAACTGGTAAGGAAGAATCCCTCGAAGTACTTGCCGAACATCGCACTGATATTGAATGAATACGGGCTGGTGGACGCCAGCCAGAATCATATAGATGCGGCAAGGCAGCACTATGACGAGGCGTTAGCGATCAGCCGGCAGTTGGCAGCGGAGAATCCTGGCGTGTACCTGCCGCAATTGGCTGCTACCTTGAGCAACTTTGCGCTCTTTAATGTTTATGAACGCCGTATGGACGAAGCGGGGCAGAGGTTTGAAGAGGCGGTCAAAATCGATCGTCAGCTGGCCGAACAGAATTCATCGGTGTATTTGCCGAACTTGGCAATGGCACTCAGTAACCTGGCACGTGTCGAACACATTCAGGGGCGGGATCAAAGTGCGGCGGATCACTACAAAGAGGCATACAACCTGCTGCAAGTGCTCGTTCAGAAAAACCAAGAGTACACGAACGAGATGGCTCGAGTTGAAACCAGCCTGGAAGAGCTAGAGAAGAACACACACTCCGAGCCAGCCGCAAGAAAATAGTACGACGGTCATTCTGAAGGGAATGACTCATCCGACATCGAATTCGAAGCTTGTCCTGTGCGATTCGGCCGCAGCAGTCGATCCAAACCGTAGGCGAGAAAACCGGAGAGGATGAGGATTACTCCAATCCATAAGCTGTTCATCCCGAGGATTCGTTCGTGCTCGCTGCTAACGATGGAGAAAACAAGTAAGAGAGTAGGGAAGAGTCCCAGAAGTAGGGCGCCAGGAATTCCTCCGGGCACCTTGAACGGACGCGGCAGGTTGGGTTCGGTGATGCGGAGGACGACCAGCGCGGCAAACTCCAGGACGAGGCTGGCTCCATAGACAAGTATGTCGAGCGTGACCAGGCGCTCGAATCCCAAGCCGAGACATAGTGCCCATCCTGTCGCCAGCACGACAATCGAAACCCAGGGTGCCAAGGTGCTTTCTATGCGCTTAGCGAAGACTTGTGGCAGCATGCCATCGAGGGCCATCGCATAGGGAATTCGCGAATAGCTCATCACCAGAGCATCGAACATGCCAAAGGCGCTTAGCATTCCGCCCACCACAAGGCCAACCCTCAAGAGCGGTCCTCCCAGCATTCCGGCGATATCTGCCCACGATCCGGTTTCCCACGCGGAAGGGTTGAGGCGCGTCATCCACACGGCGGCTACAGGAAGGATGTAGGAGATCGCGACCAGCGCGACAGCAGCCATCATGGCTCGCGGATAGGTGCGCTGCGGCTGTTCCACTTCACCGGCGATGGTCGATGCGTTGTCCCATCCCATGTAGTTCCACATGGCGACCAGCACGCCGCCCATGATGGCAACATGCGATGTGCTGGGGGCTGTCGTCGCGTGCGCCAGAGCTCCATATTTGAATGGAGCCAGCAGGACGATGATGGCAAACGGGGCGGAGAGCACCAGGAAGAGCCAAAACGAAGTTGTGCCGATTACCTTCACGCCGCAGATATTCATCGCGGCACAAACAGCAACGACGGCGATGCCCACCAGCGCTCCACGATAGCCGGAGTTGAACCACGGGAATAGGCGAACCAGATAGGCGACAAACAGCGCGGGATAGATGGCCATGTCGAAAATACTGGCCGCCAGGGAAAGCCACGCTTCCTGAAAGCCCCAGCAGTTGCCCATGGCACGGCGCACCCAGACATAGAAGCCACCGTCGTCCGGAAGCGCGCTCGAGAGCTCGCCAATCATGAGGGCCGTGGGCAGACTCCACACGATGGGCGTCAGCAGCAGAATCAGGATCGCGCGGCCATAGCCTGCCCCATGCACAACATCTTCGGTGCCGTAGGTTCCGCCTGACACCATAAAGAAGGTAGCGGCGATCAGCGGCCACAGGGTGAGCTTTGCCGATTTCTTGCGGACGGGCAAGCCGGCCTTTGCTGAGTAGTTAGGAATGCGTATCGACAGGTTGCCACCGACAATCTTCGAGAATCGCAACCGGAGCAGCGCGGGCGAGCGTTCTGCTCAGGCAAGCTGAATTGTATTCGGTGACGAGGCTTTCTTGAAGATTCAGAAGCGGGGTAAAAATCCTTCGAACACGAATTTTCGGGATCGACGGACGGGTCACTTCTTATACTGCTGGTTATGAGAGATGGTTATCACGATGTGCCTGGTGGCAAACTGGCCAATGTCGTCACGTATCTGGAGATGCGGGCGCCAGTTTCACATCCGACAATCGAAGCGTCAGAGTTCGAGATTCGTCACGTGCAGAAGCCGGATCTGGATTGGTATCGAAGCCTGTTTCGCGCCATTGGCGAGCCTTGGCTTTGGTTCAGCCGTCTTCGTATGAAGGACGAGGAGTTGCAAGCAATTCTTGGTAATCCTGCGGTCGACGTGTTTACGCTCGCTTATGGAGGAGCTGATGAAGGTCTACTGGAGTTTGATCGCCGGAAATCCCCCGATATTGAGGTGGCATTCTTCGGGGTGACGCCCGCTCTCATTGGAAAGGGCGCGGGACGTGCGTTGCTCGCCCATGGTCTTGATGCGGAGTGGAAGCATCATCCGCAACGCATCTGGTTACATACATGTACCGCCGACCATCCCGGCGCTCTGTCGTTCTACCGGAAGTTAGGGTTTGAACCTTACAAGCGCGCGGTAGAAATTGCAGAGGACCCCCGCCTTACCGGGGACATTCCGCGGACGGCCGCACCCCACGTGCCCATCATCGGCTCCTGAAAAAACGGTTGCAGCAGGACCAGTGCTGCACGTCACTGACAGAAGTATGCGCCCAGTGGCAGAGTCAACTTGGCGCCGCCCAATAACGTCTGAGCCGCCAAGGAGACGTATGTCTAACCTGCAGGATCAGTTTGCACAGGCGCAGATTGACGTCAAACAGCTACCGGCGCGCCCGAACAATGACAACTTGTTGAAGCTATACGCGTTGTACAAACAAGCTACCGATGGCGATGTGAAAAGCGAGCGGCCTGGTGGATTCGACCTGGTGCGGATAGCGAAGTTCGACGCGTGGAGCAAACTCAAGGGCATCACGACGGAGACCGCGATGCAGCACTACATCGACCTCGTCGCTTCGCTGCACGGTTCGAAATAAATTCGCGCGCAAAGTAAAAAGCAGACACGAGAGAGATATGCGAACGCTGGCTCGTTTCAATCGATCAGTTAAGACGGGGCTACTCGTGGCAGTGTGGCTCTCCTGTGCGACAGTCGTGGGCGATCGCGCAAACACATCCCGTCGAGCTGGCGCCGGACACAGATACGTCAACTTGTGTGGAGTGTCACGCGAGCCTGCAGGAAGGGAAGTACGTTCACACGGCGATGTCGATGGGTTGTTTGACCTGCCATGCCATCAAACGAGAATCCGGCATTACGACGGTTACGCTGGTTGCTCCCGCTGATCAGCTATGTTTCACATGCCATCAGAAGTCTTCTGATCCGGTGCAGCACCAGCCGTACTCGGAGGGACTCTGCATCGCCTGCCATTCGCCGCACAGCAGCAATTTCCCGGCACATACTTTGGTCGCTGAGCAGGAACTTTGCATGGGCTGCCACGTTCGGGGACTTCCGAAGGTGAATACCGTAAAGAAGACGGTCACGGTTCCCTGGGGCGCAACCCTGACCTTTAAGCAGATGAAAGGCTGGTATTACATCGGCCTGAATCAGGCGCATACGGCGAATCATCCGGTGATGGGCCATCCTGTGACTGGACCAAATACCGCGGTTGGCAAGTCCGCTCCGGACATCACCTGCTTGTCCTGCCATCGGGCACACACTTCGACGCAATCGAACCTGCGGCCGCCCCAGTTTGCGAACCAGATGGCGCTCTGCGTGAGCTGCCATACTAACTTGTGAGCTACAGAACTGGGAGGAGTGCCGCCAACCTGCAACTGAATCGGAATTCCTGATTGCTCCAAGACGTGTGTGAGTGTCTTTGCCACGGTGAGCCCTCCTGCTGACCACAGTTCGAGTTGCTTGCGCACAGCTCTGCCGCCACGTCCCCGTTATTCTTTGATATTTAAGCCGCGCAGAGCCTTCCTGTTTGTGACGCCGAAACATTAGTCAGTCGCTTCTGTCCGGCATGGCGGTGCTCAAGGATGGGGGGTACAATCCTTAACAATTCCTGCAAGCCAAGGAGGCCCTCGATGAAGCGCGGCATTCGTATCGCAGCAGTTGTCATCGCTGTTCTGATCGTCATTGCTATCGCACTGCCTTTCTTCGTCGACGTAAACAGCTTCCGTCCGAAGATCGAGGCGGAACTGAGCAACTCGCTTGGACGGCAGGTGAAGATCGGGAATCTGAGTTTTTCGATATTTTCCGGATCAATCTCAGCCGACAACATCGCCATCGCCGACGATCCCGCGTTCAGTAAGAATCCGTTCGTCACCGCCCAATCGCTTAAGGCAAGCGTGGACGTGATGCCGCTGATTTTCTCGAAGACCCTGCACATCGACGGAATCACTCTGGAAGCACCGCAGATTGCGTTACTGAAAGCTGCGAATGGTAATTGGAATTTCTCCAGCATCGGCGGGAGTGCGCAGCAGACAGCGCCCGCACAAAAAGCAGGACAGGCACCGGCTCCGGCACAGCCAAGTCAGACTTCCGCCGGCGGCGTGATGTCAGTCGACAAAATCAAGATCTCGGATGGACGCGTCGTCGTGGGCGACGCGAACTCGCCCCAGAAGCCTCACACCTACGACAAGGTGAATCTGGAAGTTACGAACTTCTTCCCAACGGCACAGTTTCCGTTCACCTTGACGGCGAATCTTCCGGGCGGTGGAGATGCCAGCATCGACGGCAAGTGCGGGCCGATGAACAGCAGCAATGCCGCAGAGACGCCGTTCCAGGCGAAGATCAAAGTGCGCAAGCTCGATCTTGCGGCTTCAGGATTTGTGGAGGCATCCACTGGCATTCAGGGACTGGCCGACTTCGACGCAAGCATCGACTCGAATGGCCAGGTTGCGAAGAGCACCGGTGTAATGACGGCGGAGAAACTTAAACTCGCGGTCAAAGGCACACCGGCGAACCGTCCGGTGCAGTTGAAGTACGCGGTCGATCACAACCTGAAATCGGAATCCGGAACTGTAACCCAGGGCGATATCTCCAGCGATAAGGCTGTGGCACATCTCACGGGAAGCTATCAGAACCATGGCGGGGTGACGTCCATCAACATGCGCCTTAATGGTCCTGACATACCTGTCGACGAGTTGGAGGCGTTGTTGCCTGCAATGGGCGTGGTGCTGCCGTCTAACTCGCGACTCCAGGGCGGCACGCTTTCTGCGAATCTCGAACTGGTCGGACCGGTCGATAAGCTTGTAATCACGGGTCCGATTCGTCTCTCCAATACGAAGCTGGCCGGATTCGATTTGGGTTCGAAACTCTCGGCGATCTCAGCTCTGTCGGGCAAAGGAGGCGGATCGCGGGATACGACGATTCAGAACTTCAGCAGCAATGTCCGAATGGCTCCAGAGGGAACGCAAGCGAACAATATCAACTTGACGATTCCGGCCCTGGGCGTCGTAACCGGTGCGGGAACCATCAGCCCGTCAGGCGCGTTGAATTTCAAGATGAATGCCAACTTGAGCGGAGGAGCTACTGCCGGCGTGATGCAGATGGCTGGCATGGGCGGCAAAGCAGGCAGCGTACCGTTCTCGATCCAGGGTACGACGTCCGATCCGAAATTCATTCCCGATGTGCAAGGCATCGCCGGCAATGCGATTCAGCAGGCAATCTCCGGCAAGATGGGCGGCAGCAATCCAGCCAGTAATCCGGCAGGTGCACTGCAGGGTTTATTCGGCAAGAAGAAACACTAATCTCAATGCGTAGCGAAGATAAACAAAGTGCGCGTCCACAGGCGCTCGCGTACTCGTGTTTCGTGGAAGAGCCTCGGAGTCACTGTCAACTGGAACCACAGTAATCGTCCGGTAACCGCTGACGCCGGATAATTCGCACAGCCAACTTCTCTCTCCTCGCTTCCATCCTATGTAAGCAACCGCGCGTTCCCCCGCCGTTAAAGCTTGCGCCACATTTTGCCGAAGTGAATCAGGTGAGCCGTGGTCGCGGTCCGCCGGGAAAGTTTGTTGTTCAAAGGGCCTGTTTCAATGACGATTCTTGCTCATATTGCATATGTAATGTTGTTGGGTGTTCCTGCGATGGTTCTGCACGAGTGCGGCCATGTGATGACCGCATTGATGTTCGGTGTTAAGGTCAAGCGCGTCGGACTGTGTCGCAAAGGTCTCTATACCGTGCGAGAACCGGGTCCGAAGTGGAGCAACGTCGCTGTGTCGGCAGCGGGTCCACTTATCAATTTGATTCTGGCGGTCATGCTTTGGAATAACATGACGACATTTGCAGAGGTGAATCTGGTCGCCTGTTTGTATAACTTGCTGCCGATTCCGAATTCCGATGGAACTCGCATCTTAGCGCTGCTGAAAACCTGCAAGCGTTCTACCACAAGCGCTGCCGCATATGCGGGCAGACATATAAAGGGCCAGCCTTGTGGCTGACCCTCAATGCCATGCTTGGTTGTCAGAATCCTATTGCAAGGCAGGACAAGCACTCACTGTAGAGTGAGTACCTTCTGTTCCAGATATCCACCAACGCTGCGTTTTCCAGTAGACGCCAACACCCGGCGCGTCCATACTCCAAAATCCTTCTTGCGCAGCGTAATGGTGTGTTCGCCCTGGGCGACGGTAAGGTTAAACGGAGTCTTGCCCACATACGTTCCGTCGACAAAGATGTCAGCGCCACCCGGATTAGACCAGATGTCGATCTGAGGATCCGGAGCGGCTGGTGGCTTTGCACTTGCCGAAGCCGTTTCCACCTTTGCGGCTGCATTTGAATTGATCGGCGGCGAAGCGGCCGGAGCATCAATATCACAATTTACGTAGTACACCGGGAATGGTGAGGGGGCAGCAGCGGCGCGACTCGTCGGGTGCGCGGTGTCGGATGCAATGTCAGAGAGGACATGCTCCAAGAGCTTGTCGCGATTGGAAATCTGGTTGAGGCTGGAGCTGGAAACAACCCTGCCGTTTTGATCGTAGGCTCGAATATCGAGCGACTTCGGCTTGTCGTCCTTCCGCAAGCTCAACGTATCGGTAGTCGCTGCCGGCAGCGGGCCTGAGTATGCGTAGGCCCACGTCCCGCCGGAGGAGTTGAGAGCGGCGCTGTTGGCATGGCCGGGAGTTTCGGTCGTGTACGTGTGCGCCGACGGCGTCAAGCCTTGAAATGCGGCTTCGGTGGTTGAAAATACCACCACGTAATTGGGCCGAGCGGCGGATGGAATCTGCGAGAAACAGAGGGTCCCGTAATGCTCGCGCGGCGCTTTGCTGTCCAGCCACTTGAGCGCAAACTTTGGGATCGCGGGAACTGGTTGTCCGCCTTCCGCTACCGAGAAAGAAACATTCTTACCGCAGGAACTTGACGCGGGGGTCGATTGAGTGGGCGCAGGAGCCGTCGTTTGGCCCCAAAGAAAACTAGCAGACGCAATCAGCGCAATGAGACTAAGCGTTCGTTTCATGGTCCCTTCATACCTCGGCAAACATATTGCCGGGTGTTGAGTTGAAGAGGGTCATTACTTGGCGATCAGCTTTTGCGCGCATCATAGCACCAAGTTGGCGGCCTTATCTACCAGCATCCGTCCAAGCTGGTCGGGCGTAAACGATCCGATTTCTTTATAGCGAACCTCTCCCTTGACCACTTCCAAATCATAGGTTTCGGAGTGATCGTCGAGGTTGAGAGTGACCCTTCCGGTGACAGGATCGTAAGCTGCCGACACATTGGCGAAGACCTGGTTTACGCGAATGATGACCCACTCAGACCGGGACGCATCGCAGATCAGGGCAGATTCGCCGAGAGCATCGTTCACGGCTTTTACTCTGACACCAATCGTCTCGCGCACCTGATCCCAGAGTTTGGGAGCCCATGCCGCCTTGAGCCGGTTATCCGCGGAAGCCTTTTCTGTCTCGATCTTGCGGCGCTCACGGCGTTGATAGATCTCCTTGGCTTTGTCTTGTCCGTATCGCTCGAGATCTTCCGGCATAAGGGGATACCATCCAAGTCTCAACGAATCACGTTTAGCTTGCTCATCCGCCATTTAACAACGGACACGCGGGCTCGCCATGTGCAACCGCTCCGCTCTCGTACATGCTAAAGCAGTTGGTCACACACTAACGTGACACGTGGGCTCACAGCTGAAGTTGTAGCTGGCAACAGCTTACACCGCCCTCAACTCCTTACAAAGGAAAAACTAGGACTAAGTCACCTGAGTGGCTGATGAAGCAGGCGTTGGACTTCTCATGTCTTTAGGCTGGCGTTGACCACGATTTTAGAGTCAGGCACCTTTGCACCATTGTTAGCATTGTTCTCTAGTGCTAGTATCTGCGGCAATAGCCTCACAAGGACATCTGGCCGATGGGAAAACGCATGAGAAGTGTCGTTGCATTGATCGGCTTCGCGAGTGCGGCGTGTCTGCTCTTACTTGGAATAGAGGTAATGAGCGATACCAGCGTTGCCGTGTGGTCAGGGTTGAACTCGCTTCCCCTGGGCTTTTTCCGCTTTATCTCCGACTCCTTTTCGCATGAGTGGCTTTGGACCGCCGGCGTGCTTGCCGGGATTGTTGCAGCCATCTTTTTCGTGCGCGGAGTGCCGCCCGCGAAAGCCGAATAACGGTCTCGCTGAGCAGAATTCGCCAATCTCAGTTCAAGTGTGTCTGACCCGGGCATCGCAGCTTGGGCGCGGCATTCTATCCCCTGGAGTCAGAAACAAAGTAAACCGCGACGGCCTCCATAATTGACTTATGGTCCAGGACCGGTTCGACCTGCTCGTAACGAGCTGCCCATCGAATCTGGTTGACGATGTCGCGCGGGTGACAGGCTCGGAGTGGCTCTCTGAATTTATTGCGAATGACGTCGATCAGGTCGTCGACGGCGGGTGGTTCGCACTCCAGCTTAAATTCCTTCAAGACGGCATGGAAGATGTCGCGGAAGTGCTCGTCGGTCAGGGTGCCGACTTCGATCTTGGTCTGTATTCTTCGCAGGAAAGCGGCATCCACCAGCGTAGCCGGGTCCAGATTCGTGGCAAACACGACGAACATCTCGAACGGGATCTCAACCTTCTTGCCACCTGCCAGCGAAAGAAAATCGATACGGCGGTCCAAAGGTACTACCCAGCGATTGAGCAGTTCGTCGGGACGCACGCGTTGCCGTCCGAAGTCGTCGATGATGAGCACGCCATTGTTGGCCTTCATCTGCATCGGCGCGGTGTAAAACTTCGTGATCGGATTGAGCTGCAGTTCCAGCATCTCAATCGTCAATTCACCGCCGACGAGTACCGTTGGGCGATGACAAAGCACCCATCGCGCATCGTGACTTTGCGAATCAGGTTGGTCGGTGGAACTGTGCACGTGCGGGTCGTACACCGTGATGATCTGCCCGTCGACCTCGACTGCGTAGGGCACCCATACTCTGTCGAGGGAGACCACGTTGGAAAGTGCGCTGGCGATCGTCGTTTTTCCCGTGCCGCTCGGTCCATACAAGAAAATCGAAGTGCCTGAGTTCAGCGCGGCTCCGAGCTTTTTCAAAGTGATCGGTTCGAGGACCAGGTGGGCGAAGGCGCGCTGTACATCCGGCGGATGAATCTCGGTGTCGCGAACACTCTGCCGCTTGATGCGGCGAACGTAACTCTCCAGGGAAACCGGAGCAGGGCCGGCGTACTGATTTTGCGCAAGAAGTTCCAGCGCCCGTCCTCTGCCCGCAGTTGTAATCGCGATCTGCGGAATGTTCCCGGTCATTCCCGTGACTTCGCAAAGCTGTTCCGTGCGCAGCCGGCGTAGAAGCTCATTCACCACGCCAAAGCCAAGCCGCATTGCGGTGGATAGCTCTCGCAGCGACAAAGACCCGTTCAGATAAAGAATCTTTAAAGTGAGGTCTTCGAGAATACCTTGGCGTACGCCGACTTCTGCAACCGATTCGGGGGAAGGAGGTGGTCCCAGTTGAACTTCGTTCTCGCCTACCGGCGATTCAAGGCGCGATGTTTCGGCGTGTTCCGACATAGCAACGCTCACTATACAGGAAGATATAAAACCGAACAGCGCAAACCGTCACATATGGACCATCGCATTGCATAAGTAATGGCCGCTTTGTGCTTTCTAAAATCTGCGCCTTACTCACGACTATCCTGCGCGCCGGATGCCAGCCTTGGCAAGGACTTATCTCACGTCTAGAACGTAAATCGAGGGAGCCAGGGAAGGCTTCAGCTGACTGCGGAAGTAGAGTGAGCATCATGGCTGCCAATCAAAAAAGCTGCGAGAAACCGGGGGATTTCAGATGTTTTGGCAGATCAACTGTAAATGAACCGAGCCATAAAATAGCTCCAGAAACGACGACGAAAGATAACTGGAATTAGTAGCTTTCCGCAGGCTTTAGAAGGCTCGGTTTTCCTGGTTTAGCCAAGTCTGCAATTCCCAGTTCTGGAAATTCGCACTGGGACCAGTGCAAAAAGTTGGTGCGTTTTTCCGCCTAATGTGCTATCTAGCATACCTCCCGCAATGGTTCCGACTAGTTACTAGGGCGCGAGGTACTAGTTACTTTCGTAACCTTGACAGTGAATTTGTTGTAGGTTACACGAGATTACTTTTGCGATAATGTGAGTCGCGGCGCGGCTCTATTTCTCGATAGAGTCGTGAGCCACCACCGAGCGCAAGAGTTATCTCTCGACGAATTGCACCGAAGTTAGGGCAGATGTTGCGCCGAGTTTTTTGGGAATTCACCAGGAACGAAGGCAGTACAAACCAGATGTGAAAGGAACACTCGATATGTCTTCTCCCTTTTGGTCTGCACTCGGAAAGCTAGATGGAAGCGTGCATGCCATTCAGTCTCAAATTGACTGCCTTCGAGCAGCCCTGGAGATTGATGAAGCAAAACTGAGTCAGAGCTTCATGCAAGCCCGTCGAGATGGAGCACTGCTGCGCGATCTGATCCGTGCCGAACGCACTGACGCCAAGTGGAACGATCGCACGGAACTGGACATGCTGATCCATGACCTGGAGATAGCGGCCCAGGAACGTCGCAATCAGCAGCGGCGCGGGAAGTTGATGGATCTGGCCAACGAGCTCGATGCTGGTCGCGTGAAACACCGCTTCGAAGCTCGCAGCGCATCGCTGAACGCATTGCGTATGGAAGCCGTCAAGGAGTTGAGAAAAGATGCGGCCGCCACGCAGCAGGAAAAGGAACTGCCTGGCCCGGATCCCAGCGCCTGGTTGCACTGGGCCTGCAATCTGCAGGAAGGCAAAGACAGCCTTGTGCTTGCCACCTTGCACCGCGATTTCGGTGCATTAGAACGCTTCATCGGTGAGATGGAGGAAAGCTACTGGGTGCCTGGTGAACGCGCCAACCAGTCCTCGGATGCCTCCGTGCGATCGGCGAAGGGACCTGTAGCAGAGTCGCTTGCTTCCCGTTGAACCAACCAGCCAGACCGGTTGTCCGGAAGTGGCATTGGTTATAACAAGCAAGTTGTGAAAGGACCTTTGTATGTCTTCTCCCATTTCGTCTGCATTGGCCAAACTGGACGATTGCCTTCAGGCCGTCCAGGTGCACGTCGAATATCTCCGATCGGGTCTGGAGGTAGATGATGCGCAACTCACGACCGCACTGGAAGACGCCTGCCAGAATGCGGCGGAGGTGCGTGAACTCATTCGAGCCGAACGTTCTGATTCGAACTGGAACAGCCGTGAAGCTCTGGATGGTTTGATTCTCGAGTTGGAAATTGCTGCCCATGAACGCCGCAATCAGGAACTGCGTACCAGGCTGTTAGAGCTGGCGGATGAGTTGGAAGCCGGCACGGTAAAGCATCGTTCCGAAGCCCGCACCAACGCCTTGAACAGCCTCAGGCAAGAAGCAATCCAGGAACTGAGAGCCGAAGCTGCCATCCCGGAACAGACCAAGGAACTTCCGGGACCCGACGCCAGAGAGTGGCTGCATTGGGCCTGCAATCTGGAAGAGGGTAAGGATGCCGATGCTCTCCAGTACCTGCGGACGGACTTCGCGGCTCTGGATCAGTTTGCCGGTGAAATGGAAGAGAACTACTGGACGCCGGCAGACCATGTTCGCCATACCTCGGCTCCACCGGCACCAACTCCCGCACCGCGTCGCACACCGAGTGCGCCGGCCTATACTCCGCCACGAGCGGCGGCCCCCTCTGCCAGCAGTGACTATGGCCGTGGCTCGCACAATGTGGGAGGTCGAACCGAGTCCTCGCAGGCCCCGAGCTATGCCGCAGCGGTGGCGCGGGCATATGAGCGTCCTTCCAACGCCTCCCCCGCTGCTGCTGAAAGCAGGAGGCAGGAGCCGGCCGGAGGGATTGCCCTGGTCACCGAAGCGCCTCAAGCTGAGCCGATCGCGGCTCCGGTTCCCGAACCACCGGCACGCGTCTCGACCCCGCCAGCGCAGCGGACAGCACCTCGCACGTATCCGGTTGTGGAGAAGCCTAAGCCGGGTGGAAACGGCGCTGCAACCGCCAGTGAGGTTCGAACCGCTGCCGCTGCCGCCGCCGCCGCTGCTGCCAAACCGCAGGCAACTGTGGTCGTGACTCCAGTCGAGCGTCCCAAGCCGCAGCCTGCTGCGAAGCCAATTGAAAAGCCTGCTGAAAAGAAGGCGAAGGATCGCAAACAACAACAGCAACAACAGCAGCAACAGCAACGGGCTGCAGCAGAAGCCGCTACTGCAGCAGCCGCTGCCGAAGTTGCACGAGCCAAGGCCGCTGCGGAATCAGCCCGATCGGCTAAGGTCGCCAAGGCCGTTGAAGTAGAGGAAGTAGAAAAGGAAACCTGGGCCAGCAAGTGGTCGGATCTTCGCGAGAACAGCGGTGAAGCGCTCGCGGACGGCGGATGGCAAAAGTATGCATTCGCTCCCGAGTCGTTGGTCGTGATTGCTCTGCTGCTTTGCATCGCTATCGGGATTCCGATGTGGCTGATGCATAAGAAGCCGGCGACTGCGGCTCCGACAACTGTTGCTCAGAGCAGCGTGCCAGCGCAGACGGCGGCTGTTCCGGCGCAAACGGCAACTACTCAGGCGGCGAATGCAGTTGCTCCTTCCGTAGCGAACGGAAAGACACCTGCGGAAACTCAAGGCAAACCGCAGGATCCGAATGCGACGAAAACGCAGACTGACCAGACACAACGCGACAACCCGACGCCCACGACGCAGGTGATCAGTCCGGCGCCAGAAGCTCCGAAGGCTGTTGCAAAGAATGAGGAGCCTGCGGCTGCTGAGCCTCCGCCGATGCCCGGAGCTGTTCCGGGTGCGGGCGGCGGACTGGGCAATCTTGTGAAAGATATGCCCAACACGGTTCCGAAATTGGCGGGACAAAAGCTGCGAGTCTCGTCAGGAGTGGCGCAGGGACAGTTGACGCATCAGGTTACGCCGCAGTATCCGAGCCAGGCGCGGCAGGAGCGCGTGCAGGGAACTGTGGTATTACAGGCCGTCATTGCGAAAGATGGCAGCGTGGAGAAGCTGAGTGTTGTAAGCGGCCCCTCGCAACTGACCAAGGCGGCTATGGAAGCAGTAAGGCAGTGGCGCTACCGACCCTTCGCCTTGAATGGCGAGCCCGTCGAAGCTGACACGCAGATTAATGTCAACTTCAGGCTGGGCGAATAACGCTGCTGTCGTTTACGCCGTAAAATCTCCGGGCTTGTGGGCACTGGGACGATGTGATCGGACGTCTCCCGGTGCGGCTGGATGTGAAAGGAACGAGTATGTCTTCCCCTTTGTTTTCTGCTTTGGCGAAACTCGATGAGAGTCTCCAGGATGTACAAATTCAGGTGGACTGGCTGCGAGCAGGTATTGAGGTTGGTGATGACGACTTTCATCGCAGCCTGACAGATGCACACCAGAACGCGCTTGCCGTGCGCGACCTGGTCCAAACTGAGCGTCCGAACGCCAGCTGGAACAATCGCGCCGCTCTCGAACAGTTGATGCATGATCTCGAGAGAGAGGCCCAGATCCGGCTGGTAGAACAGCGACGCTCCCGGTTGCTGGATCTGGCGAGTGAGCTCGATGCGGGCGCCGTTCGTCATCGCTTTGAGTCGCGTGCAGCATCGCTGAACAGTCTGCGGCTCGACGCAGTTCGGGAACTGCGCGTTACTGCCGCTCTGCCGAGTCAGGATAAAGAGCTTCCGGGTCCTGCGGGCGGTGAGTGGATACATTGGGCGTGCAACCTGCCGGAGGACAGTTATTCGACCGTATTCGAGGAACTGCGCCGGGAGTTTCCCGCTCTCGAAGCCTTCGCGGTCGAGATGGAAGAGAGTTACTGGGCTCCGGGCGAGGGACGCGGCGATTCGGAATCGAGCGCTCCGTCGCGTGCGGCTGAACCCGCTTCGAGTTCGCGAGATCGGCAACCACAGAGCGTTCCGGTCATCTCCGATTATCGGAAGCCGCCTCACAATGTGCGAGTTCCCGCTGCTGATGTGGCCGTAAAAAGCGGCGGCATGGCGGCAGCCGTGGCGCTTGGCTATGAAGCCCAGATGAGCGCGGCGGCAGCGCCGGCGCTGGCCGAATCCCCGTGGGCAGTGGAGCAGTCGTGGCAGAACCCAGCCGCGATGGAAAGCAGCGAAGAGGCGGAAGTTGAAGCTCCGCCCGCCCCACCAATCCAGATCTGCGAGAAGTGTGGAGCGACGTACACCACCGCCTTCCATGCTTGTGCGGCTGACCAGTCCACACTGCAGATGGCAGCGCAGACATTGCCGACAGTCAAGACGCCGGGCAGCTATCCAAGCAACGGCAAGAATGGCAGCAATGGCAACGGTTCCGCTGGGCTGACAGCCGATCACTATGAGTCGATCGTAGAATCTGCCAAGGAACTGTCGTCAGAGCCCGCAGTAGTGGAGCCTCCCGCGGAAGCTTCTACAACGGATGGTTCCCGCGAAACCGCCGAGAAGGAGTTTCATCGGCTGCGTGCAATTGTCGAACAGCGCTCGCAAGAGCCCGAAGAAGAAGAGAGTGTCGGACTTAGTCTTAGCCGCACGCAGATCATCGCCATCGTGTTATCGATCTGCGCGCTGATGGCCGTCGTGATTCTGGTCGTTGTCCACTATTACAGCGCGAAGAGCGAGGCTGCGGCCGCGGCTGCCGCTGCTGCCGTGAAGACGGTCCCGGTCGTGGCGGACGCTGATATACAGAAGCAGATCGAACAGAAGCTCACGGCCCTCAAGAACAGCGCCATTGAAGTTGCTGTTCAAGGCGGCGTGGTTACCCTGAGCGGACGCAGTTCGACCGAGGAGGAGTCGGTTCAGGCTGAAGATCTGAGCCTGCAGACTACGGGCGTAAAGGTGATTCGCGACCGGATCCAGGTCGATGGGAAGGGCGCTTCCAGCGCAAAGCCACGCGCGGGTAAGCCGGCGCAACACTAATTGAAGTCCGCGCACTGTAGCAATGGGACGCACTCGAAGACGAGCGCGTCCCTTAATTTTTGTGCAGAACCAATCTGGAACTACCACTTAGGAACCACGCAGTAAGTCCGTTTGGTAGCAGGAAAACTGTTTGCTTCTGCTCTGCTCGGTAGTATCATCAGCCGGAAAACTAGACTTTCCAGATGCTGGACGCGTCGATATTCACCCGGCGTTACCTTGCTGTTGGGTACGCGCGCCGCTCCGGGGTGAGCGATGAATGAGCAAAATCCGCCGCCGTACCACCTGAAAAGGGCCGAACAGTTCCACCGGCTCCAAGTCGGCGTGCTTATCCTTTGTTTGGGTATCCTTGTTTATCTGCTCATCGCGCTCGATACGAAGAACCTGCTGACTCTTATCCTGGTTCTTGTCTTCATGGCGCTCCCGCTGACCATTACATTTTTCGCGGTGGATAGAAGAATCAAATACTGGCAAAGTCCGTATCAACTCTACTCGCAGGAGTTTTCCTACAGACCCAAACTGAAGTCGGGCATGCAGGTGCCCGTTCAGGTCGAGTATCACTTTCCCGTCGCGGTGAATTCGCCCAGTGTGCTGGAGCGTATTAACACCACGGCTGAGGCAGCCATCAACAAGGCATTCTCGACCCTTTACACTCCGGGAGGGTACGAGGAGACACGCAAAGTGATCGTGGATGGCGTCGAGGAAGAAATCAAGAAGCTGGATATCGAAGTCTTTCGGATACGTGTCCTGAAGATCGATTTTCCTACCTCACAGCAGTGGTTCGACAACGATCCGATATCGGTTGGACGCTCCGTCTAACTCGCTGCTGTTGTCTGAGAGGGAAACGCTCATCGAAATAGCCAACAAATCTTCTGCGGATCCCGATGAGCGCGGCATGCGGTATTAGTGTTCGAATGCCACCAGGGCGGTTTTTTCGTCGTCGTGCACATCGAAGACGGTATACAGTTTCGTGATCTGCAGCAGATCGTGCACCTTCTTCGTCAGCTTGAGAAGCTTCAACTCGCCTCCCTGGTTGCGCACCGACGTAAAGGCGCTCACCAATTCGCCGACACCAGCGCTGTCGATGTAGTTCACCTCACCCAGATTGAGCAAGATGTTCTTCTGACCCTTCGCAACCAAATCTTTGACGGTGTTGCGAATCACAGAACTACCTTCTCCTAGCTCGATTCGTCCGCTGATATCAACGATTGTCACGGTTCCAACTTGACGGGTACTAGCTTTCATTGCCACTGCGCCCTCCTGAATCTTGACGCCCACAAATGCAGCGAGCGCGGTATCGATCATGAATTTGTACATCGCTGAGGACGTCTTGTCAGTGATTCCGAGCAAGAACGCTCAGTCCCCACAGCTAAGTTCAGAATGTTCTTCATTGTGCCAGCAAATGCGTGCCGGCGACCAGAGCGAACTCCCTCTAGCAGAGGCGGCTCTTTCATAACTGTAGTCCATTTCCGGGCAGTGTTCGACTCCGATCATTTTGATGACTGACTTCGCGATGTATTTCCTCTCACATTCACCTCTCCTTTCAAACGAGACCTGACCAGTAGCAACTTGTCACCGACTGATGTGCAGTGGCCTATCGGACCGATCTTTTCTGGCTCCGCGCACGTCTATTATGAAGACATTTTTCGGAACAGAACCATCCCAGGTGAACGTCAGGTACAAAACAGGTGGTTCGGGATACCGCGTTATGGCGACGATAGCACAGACAAATCCTTCATTGGTGTTGAGAGATATGCGGGGCATAAGAGTTGTGTTGTGCGATCCGGATACCGAGGTGCGCGCCGGCCTCAAGCGAATCATCGAGCCCGATCCTCTGCTCATGGTTGTCGGTGAGGCCGGAGATTGGTTGGCGTGCGAAATGGCGGTCGAAAATCTTGTGCCGGAATTGCTGATTGTCCGGGCAGGGCTGATTCCTGAGGAGTGGGCTGCACGCAGCGCGCAAGATACGTTCGCGCCCATTGTGCTGCCGATGAGCGGTTCAGAAACGATGGCAGGGAAGAGCGGCGAACTTGGCTTTCCAGTCGAGTCCGACATCATTCGGAGCGCCCTGAACCGAGCGCTGACGGAAATTTATGATCGCAAAGCGAAGCAGTTGCTGTATCTGGTGGGCCATTACGTGGCTGCTTCCGAAGTCAGTCATCGCTACGAATCAGTAGTGAAAGTAGAGCAGGAACAGACGAACGTAGACGTTCCGGTCGAAGCCGTCATTGCTGTCATCGCTGCAAGGAAGCACGTGATCGTTCAGACCGCAAGTGGAAAAGCTCTACTACGCGAACCGATTCATCGTGTAGTCGAGACCCTCGATCCCGCGATCTTCGTTCGCATTCACCGGTCCGTCGTCGTCAACTTCAACCATCTCGATCTTCGGTCAACCACGTCAAAGTCTTCTCACGTCGTGATGAAGAACGGTTCGCGCTACCCCATCGGGCGCAACTACCGTGAAACGCTTGCCGCCTGTCTGGAGCGTCTCGACCGGGTTGCATAAGCGTTTTCGTACCTCACTAACCGCTCATACCGCACGGATGAATCAGCCTGCAAGTCGCAGTTCCTGCGAGCCCCTCTTCCGCAATAACCATCTGAGTATCAACCGCTGCTCTCCATACCTCTCTTCTGTAACTCACCCCTTAGTTCCCACGTGAGGGCGTGTTCGCCGCTTTCGGGTTACAAACTTGCACTTCGATTTACGACATTCGAACGGTGAGCGGAGACGTTCGATTGGCCTGTATTTCGAATGTGACAAGTGGGGGTTTATGAAAGCAAGAAGGTACGTGATACGAATGTTGATCGTGATCGTGATCGCCGCAGTGGCGTCGCCTTTGTTGATGGCGCAGTCACTTGTTTCCGGCGATCTCACAGGCACGGTGACGGATCCAAGTGGCGCGGTGGTGCCAAGTGCCACCGTGACGGTAAAGAGCGTTGCAACAGGGGCAACCCGTACCGCTACAACAAATGCGAACGGAGCCTACAGATTCTCTCTGTTGCAGCCGGGCAGTTACGCCGTGAGCGTTACGGCCAGCGGTTTCACCAAGGCGGAAACCACGGCAGACGTGGCTATCGGCCAGGCCAGCATCAGCGACGTGAAACTGTCGGTAGGCGCCAACACGCAGACAGTCGAAGTTAGCTCGGCTGCGCCGCTGGTACAGGCGGATAACGCCGATCTGTCCACAAATTTCAACCAGACGTTAATCGCCAATCAACCGAATGGCGGCAACGACATTACCTTTGTTGCCCAGACCGCACCCGGCGTCACGATGAATACCGGCCAGGGCTACGGCAACTTCAGCAGCTACGGTCTACCATCCACGTCAAATCTCTTCACTATCAACGGAGAGAACAACATGGATCCTTATCTCAACTTAAATAATTCAGGTGCGACCAACCTCACGCTGGGGAAGAACGACATTCAGGAAGCGACTGTCGTCAGCAATGCCTACTCGGGTCAGTATGGACAGCAGGCAGGAGCGCAGGTGTCATACGTGACGAAGTCCGGTTCCAACCAGTTCCACGGTAACGCCGAGTACTGGTGGACCGGCCGAGCCATGGACGCCAACGACTGGTTCAACAAGCTGAATGGAACGTCGCGGCCCTTCGCCAACAATAACGAGTGGGCGGCTTCTTTGGGTGGACCGATTAAGAAGGACAAAACCTTTTTCTTCGTCAACACCGAAGGCATTCGCTATGTTGTCCCCGCGACTACACCGGTGTTTGCGCCGAGTCCGAACTTCGCGGCGGCAACCCTGGCGAACCTGGCGGCCAATGATCCTAGCGCCGTGCCGCTCTATACCAGGCTGTTTAATCTGTATCAGTCGGCGCCCGGCTACAACGTGACACCGTTCGGGCCCGGAGATGGTGGCAACTGCGGTGTTCCGATTGCCGGCAACTGCTTCGGAACCTACCAAGCCACGCCTGCCCTTCCCGGCACGGAATGGATCTTAAGCGGCCGTGTCGACCAGAACTTCTCCGATCAGGATCACGTGTTCTGGCGCGTGCGCATGGATCATGGTACGCAGGCCACAGCGGCCGATCCCATCAACAACGCTTTCAGCGCGGCCAGCTATCAGCCTGCTTACGATGGGCAGTCGCAGTGGAACCATGTCTTCAGCGCCAATGCGACCAACCAGTTCATCGTGGCTGGCAGCTACTACCGAGCCCTATTCACCCAGAACGATCCGGGGTTGTTCCCTTACTCTCTGGTCAGCACCGGGTTCCCCCTGACGTCGGTGGGCGGGCTGGTCTTCGACTTCCCGCAGGGCCGCAATACGACCCAGTACCAGATAGTGGACGACTTCTCGCTCACCAAGGGAGCTCACAGTCTGAAGTTTGGCGCCAACTTCCGGCGCTATGACATCAGCGACTACACCTTCAGTGTGCGCAACAACCCAGAGGTGTTCATCGACACTCCGGTCAACTTCTATAACGGGATCTCGGTGCAGTATCGGCAGACGTTCCCATCACGCGCCTCACAACCAGTGGCGCTATGGGGCCTGGGTCTGTACGGGCAGGACGAGTGGAGGGTCAACAAAGCCCTGAAACTTACCCTGGCCTTGCGTGCGGAACACAACTCCAATCCGGTTTGCCAGCTGAATTGCGCCGCGCTGCTCAACAGCTCGTTCAACTCGCTGCTGGCTGCCGGCCAGCTCACACCCGACACGCCCTACAACTCCGTCATCGACGCCAACCGCCATCAGATCTTCCGCGCGACCGATCAGATCAACTGGTCGCCTCGAGTGGGATTTGCCTGGTCGCCGGGCGGCTCGGACAGGACTGTCGTTCGCGGCGGCTTCGGCATCTTCTACGATGCGCTGCCGGCGGTCATCGGCGATCAGTTCATGCTGAATCTGCCGGGACTGGTGGAAGAGCGTTTACCGGGCGCGGCATGGGCTGATACCACTGCAAATGGCGCTCAGTCTCAGGCGGCGGCATCGGCGGCGGCCATCATGAACGGGTTTGCAAATGGCGCTTCCTATGCCAGTTTGCGAGCCCAGCTGGGATCCGCCTTCCGCACCCCGGTCTTCCGCAGCCAGGTCGGCACTTTCCATACGCCGTCGTACCAGCAGTGGAGCTTCGGCATCCAGCAGGCAATCGGCGACAAGAGCTCGTTGAGCCTGGGATACGTGGGCAACCACGGCGTTGATGTTCCCGTTTACAACGAGGGTCTCAATGCTTACGGGGCCGGCTTTGCGCCTTTCCCAACCACACTACCGACGCCGATTTTTGGAGCCGTTCAGGAATACTCCAGCGCCGGCGTTTCCAACTACAACGGCCTGACCGCCTCGTTTACCCAAAGGGTGACCTATGGGTTCAGCGTCCAGGCAAGCTACACCTGGAGCCATGCCATCGACGAGGTGTCAAACTCGGGGGTGCTGCAAACTCCGTACAACAACTCGAACGCCGCATTCAGCGCGACGCCTTCGAACGTGCAGTACCAGATCAATCCCACGTGTCTGCGTTGCTACAACTATGGTGCCGCCGACTACGACGTTCGCAACTCCTTCAGCGCGAGTTACGTCTGGCAGAGTCCGTTCAAGTTCGGTAACAAGTACGTGAACGGCGCTCTCGGCGGATGGACGCTTTCGCAGAATTTCTTCGCCCGCTCCGGCCTGCCGTTTACGGTCATCGACGGCAACGTCACCATCCCCAACTACACTCCTCTCAATCTGCCGGCACAAGTACTCGGCCCGGCGCAGGGGAGCTGCGTGAACGGCATAAGCACATGCTTGGCCTTCAACCAGTTCGGCACCGCAACTACAGCCTTCCCCAACCAGGTAAGGAACGGGTACCGTGGACCTGGCTTTTTTGACTCCGACTTCTCCATCAACAAGAACTTCAGGCTGACGGAGAGGCTGGCGTTTGGGTTCGGAGCTAACTTCTACAACATCTTTAACCATCCGAATTTCACCAACCCGGACAACAATTTTGCCGATGGCGACCCCGCAGCTGGCGGTACGTTCGGCAAGATTCTGACCACCACCGCGCCTCCAACTGGACCTTATGGCGCATTCTTCCCAGGTCTCCCCTCGGGACGCATCATTCAATTCCAGGGCAAGCTGGTGTTCTAAACAGTTATGCCTGGGTGGCGGCTTCCCAGCGGAGGCCGCCTTTTTTCTGCAAAAAATCTGCGCTGTACTTCACCGATATAACTCGATGAGGTACAGCGCAGTCTATGCAGCGAAACTGCTCGATCCCTACGCGCCGTTGGTTGAATGCAGAACGCGGAAGGTGTTGCCGCCGTTTGCCCAGATGAGGACCAGAGCGTCCTGTCCTTTCGGAACGCTGGATAGTGCCTTCTGTACGTCGGAAGCAGTTTTGGTCTCATGGCGATCGACGCTCACGATGACCTCTCCCGGCTGCAGACCGGCATCATCGGACGGACTCCCCGGCTGCACGCGCTCAATCAGCGCACCGTGAAGAGTGTCCGGCGCTCCAAGTTGTTCGCGCACTTGCGGGGTCAGGTCCGCAATGCCAATTCCCCAGCGAGGTTTATCGCCATTGTTGTCGGCGACCTTGGTGTCGCGATCAGTGGCATCCATGCTTTCCAGCGTGATCGGCACCGATACCGTCTTTCCGTCGCGCATCACCTGCAGGGCGATCTGGGTTCCGGGAGTCATTTCGCCGACTTCCATCTGAAGCTGGCCGGCGTCGGTTACCTTTTTGCCGTTAAGCTGGGTGATGACATCTCCGACCTTCAGGCCTGCCTTGGCGCCGGCGGAATCGGCTTCAACCTGGGTGATGACCGCGCCGTTTGCGTCATGCACATCGAAGAACTTCGCATTCTCCGGAGTGACGTCGGTGATGCCGACGCCCATGCGTGCATGTTCAACTTTGCCATTACGGACCAGGGATTGAACCACCGGGTTCACGATCTGTGTGGGGATCGCGAAACCCATGCCCGAGAAAGCTCCCGACGGAGAAAACAGAAACGTGTTGATGCCGACAACTTCACCGCGAGCGTTTACCAGCGGTCCGCCGGAGTTACCCGGATTGATCGCCGCATCGGTCTGGATAAACTGTCCCGGCTTGCGTGGATCGGCCGTCGGATTCGGGCGATTCAAGGCGCTGACGATCCCTCGCGTGACGGTGAACCGGAAGCCAAAAGGATTTCCGAACGCCAGGACTGTCTGTCCGGGCTTCAGAGTGGAAGAGTCACCGATTGGAATGTTCGGCAGATTGGTGCCGTCGATTTTGATGACGGCCAGATCGGTGAGAGGATCGGCGCCCACCAGCTTCGCTGTCATTATGCGGCGATCGCTGAGCGTAACTTTGATCTCGGTTGCGCCATCAACCACGTGATTGTTGGTCACGATGTAGCCATCAGGCGAAATAATGACGCCGCTGCCGATTCCGCGTTCAAGGCGCGGCTGTTCCTGGGGCATGCCCTGGTCTTGCCCGAAGAACCGTTGCAGGTCGTCGGGAATTCCCTCGGCGGCCGGCTGAGACTTCGGATGAGAAGTTACGGCGACGTTGACGATGGCAGGTGTCACGCGAGCGGCAACGGCCTCCATTGCCTGGTCAAGAGACAGCAATGCGCCGATCTGATTGTTGTCAAGTGGAGCGGTTGTGGACGAAACGCCTGCTCTTACAGGCCCATGTATGGTGTAAACGAAGAACGAGGCGGCCAGAGCAAGCGTGAGGGCAGCAACCACGGGCTGCTTGCGGCATTGACTCCATCCGCGTTTAATCCAAGCATTCATTTTTCTTTACTTCCTCCCAAATCAAAAGATTGCGTTTGCCGACACCTCCGCCAACTCCTGGAGAGAGTGCAATCCAGAACACGCGGCACAGACTTTTATGAATCGGCAGCCAGGTCGAGACTTAGCGCAAAATCCGGCCAAGGTCCGATGTAACTGGGGAGGTTACGTCAATGCTTTGGACGAAGGGGCGCTGTAAACGTGAGCATCAGGGTGCATCTACCTGAGTGGGTCGGGCGTCGAAGCGCAGGGATCCTGGCGTTTGCTCGGCGAACGAGACGAGCCCTATACATTCATTAATGCTGGATTTAGCGGTCGGCGGCAACTCTGATCAAGCTGATGTTCTGGAAGATAGAAGGGAAGGCGGCTCCTAAACGGGAGTTGTCTTTTCTCGTAGCTCATGCGATTTCCGCGTTCTACTCGAGCTTTCTCCGGGATCCTTCACCGCCTGCATCAGGGCTGCGGCAATCAGCATGAAAACGCCGCCACAGACCACCGCCGCAAGACGGTTGTTATGGAAGACGTGTCCCATAATCCAGCCGAACACGAGGGACGCAATGATCTCCGGCAGCACGATGAAGAAGTTGAAGATGCCCATGTAAACGCCGATACGGTTTTCAGGCAAGGACGCGGCAAGGACGGAATATGGCATGGCAAGCGTGCTCGCCCATGCGATGCCGACACCCGTCATGGAGAGCAGCAGGAATTCTTTTTGATGGATTACTGCAACCGACAGCAATCCCAGCGCGCCACAACTCAAGCAAATGCTGTGGGTCCATTTGCGACCGACGCGCTTTGCTAATACTGGCAAAAAGGAAGAGAACGCAAAGCACACGGCCGAGTACATGGCGAAGCACACGCCTGCCCATTCCACTCCGGCCGTGTAAGAGGGGGCATGCTGGTCGGGGGCCCCGAAGATATTGCGTGCCACGGCGACAGGGAAGTACAGCCACATGCAAAACAATCCCAGCCAGGTTAGTAACTGGACGGGTGCGAGTTGCCGCATCGTCTCTGGCATTTCGCGAATAGCCGTAACAATTTCCGCTAATTGATGGCGCCAGCCACGTTCAGCTTTGCGTCCGGGCAAGGCAGATGTTGGGGGGTATTCTTTTGTGGAAACGATCGTCCACAGCACAGCTCCGAAAAATGCAGCGGCACCCAGATAAAACGACAATCTCACGGTGAAGGGAATGACGCTCGTCGACGATCGCTGCGCGACATGGAAGACATGAGTCAATAGCCAGGGAAGCGCCGAGGCGACCACGGCCCCAAGCCCGATAAACAGGCTCTGCATCGCGAAGCCCTGCGTTTGCTGTTCTTCCGGCAGCAAGTCGGCGACGAAGGCGCGGAAGGGCTCCATGCTGATATTGATCGAAGTGTCGAGGATCCAAAGCAGGCCCGCGGCCATCCACAACGCCGAACATTTCGGCATCAATATCAGCGCCATCGAACTCAGAATGGCGCCAGCCAGGAAGTAAGGCCGACGACGCCCGAGTCGAGTCCAGGTGTGATCGCTGGCATTGCCGATAATGGGCTGCACGATGAGTCCGGTCAGCGGAGCCGCGAGCCACAGGATCGGGATCTGGTCGGCGCGAGCCCCAAGGTATTCGTAGATGGCGCTCATGTTGGCCATCTGCAAGCCCCAGCCAAACTGGATGCCGAGGAAGCCGAAGCTCATATTCCAGATTTGCCAGAAGCTTTGACGGGGTTTCTGCATGGTCGGATGTTGTTTCGGAGGCGAATCGGTGCGCCAGGCACTTACCGCTGAAATTTATCTCACCATACCTGATTCGACGGAGAACGCGATAGGAATAAGAAGCAACGGAAGGCGAAATGAGGTCGTGGCTTACTGGTGAACAGCTATCAATTCGGAATCGACGGGAACGCCCTTAGCCACTTTGATTCGAACCAGAGCCTCAAAGGGATTCACCTCGCCTGTCTTGCTTAGGGTGAGATGTGACAGCAAATTTTTCACCGACGTCCGATGGCATGCGTACTCCACGGCACCTTGAGTCCCAAACGTCGTGGTGCCGGCAAAGATCATGACTGACTTCGTGGGATCTAACCCTGGCATAAGACTGATGATGGCGTAGTCCTCAGTTAAGGGCTCGTTGGACGGACTGGCAAGCACCGCAGTTGGTTCCCCGGGCTGAGGATGAACGTTCACGATCGATAGATCCCCTTTGCGAGGCCCAGAGGCGACCCTCCGAAAGACAAAGTCGTGAGTGTTCGGGATTTCGGTCAACGTGAGATTTTCTGACGGCGAGCCCAGAAAAATCAGGTCATTGTTGCGGACGTCATCCAGCGAGAACAGGCTGCCACGTTTCACTCGAATCTGCCGGTGGAAAAGGTCAAAAACCTGGTCAAGGTCATGTACTGCCAGGACCTCGCCAACGCCCGTGTAGTGATCCCAAATTTCGGAACTGCTGTCGTGCCCCGGTTTGAAATACCGCATCCCGGTTTCAGGTCGCCCGATGAAAGCAGCATTGCTGAATATGAGCCAGGGCTCCTCAGGGCTGCGCAAAAAAGGTTTCCAGAGTGTCTGGAATTCGGCGGGAGCGGGCTCTGAGCCTCCAGCCAGAACGGTGGGCGCCAACTTTCTACTAACGAACGACGGTGCCAAAATGGCGAGCGTGGCAACTAACAGCAGGGCCAGGGTGAGAGCCGCAACCTTCCAACGGTCGGTGGTTTCAGATGGTCGAGAAGGAGGTGACGCTGGTTGCACCTGAAGGATGGGGACGGGAATTGCTCCCGAAGAGGCGTCCTTATTTCGTGGGGTTCCGCGATGATGACTTTGAAGGTGGTAAGCGCCCTTAGGTAGTTCAATGATGAGGGCGTCGTCTGCTCCCTCGCTTGAGTAATACTCACTCAACTTCGCGCGCAGTCTCCCTACCTGAACGCGAATCATAGAGTCAGCTTGGGGATCAAAGTCCGGCGGACGTCCAAAAACCTCGGTCGCGATCTGGTATTCCTTGACGCGTTCGTTCGGATGTTCGACGGCTTGTCGACCTAAATATCGAAGCAGTTTACAAAGCGATTCCGAGCCATGCAGGGTGTTGCTGCTGACGAGGACTTCGATCTGGTTGGAGAGTTGATGCTGCTCAGACATCAGGAATTCCCACAGTTACAGCATGTAACATCAAGGTAACAAAGCAGAGACAACGCTGCAACCGCGAGCCTGACTCGATGTAACGGTAACAAAACCGTCTGAAACTTCCCTGTGTCTTAGCGAGAAGCAGAAACTGATTTCCGCACGAGTGTCATCGCATGTGGGATGCAACGTCAAGATGGCACATCGATCTTCATATCGTCTTAGATTCTCTGTCGATCCAGAAGTTAGCGGCAACTAGCCACCTCGTCGCGCACAAGATTGTGGATTCGAATCCGGGGCAATCCGCGCAATCTGTCGCCGGATCCGAGTCGTTGACAAGTTCAGATAACAACACTACTGGCAGCCGGAGGCAATGAAGATCATGAAGTCCGTTCGTGTATCGCACCTTAGTACGCTGCTGTCCGTCATTCTGTGGGCTCTGTTCTCCTTCGGACAGTCCGAGACCGGCCAAATGGCAGGAACTGTGGCGGACCAATCAGGGGCGGTTGTGCCCGGTGCTACCATCACCGTCACCAACACAGGCACGAACCGAGTCGTAACGGCCACCAGCGGCGCATCGGGACAGTTTTCGGTGCCCGCGCTAGGACCCGGGCACTACAAGGTCGAAGTCAAGGCGGCCAATTTCAAGTCGGTTAGCCAGGAAGTGACCCTGCAAGTTAACCAGGTTTTGCCATTGGATTTCACTCTTCCGGCGGGTTCGACTACGGAGAGTGTCGAGGTCACCTCCGCCGCGCCGCTGGTGTCAACCGACAGCTCTGACATTGGCCAGGTAATTCAAGGGCGCCAAGTGGTCGATCTGCCCCTGAACGCCCGCAACTTCACCCAGTTGGCGACCTTAGTACCGGGCGTTACTCGCGGCAACAATACCAATGGCGACGCCACCGGAGCATCCGGCAACGCTGAAACTTATCGCTACAACAACAGCGGCGGTGGCGCACTGGCCGTGAACGGACTTCGGCCCCAAGCCAACAACTTCCTGCTTGACGGTTTCGACAACAACGAATCGCTGGTCAACACGATCGTGTTCTTCTCGGCACCCGATGCCATTCAGGAATTTAAGGTCGCCACGAACATCGCGCCCGCCGAGTTTGGACGAGCCGGCGGCGGCATCGTGAACACCGCGATCAAGTCCGGTACCAACCAGATCCATGGCGATGTTTGGGAGTTCTTCCGCAACAGCGCGCTGGACGCGACTCAGTGGGAGCCGGTGCAAAATGCCAAAAAGCTGCCCTTCAAGCAGAACCAGTTTGGCGGCACGATAGGCGGTCCCGTAATCAAGAACAAGCTGTTCTTCTTCGGTGACTACCAGGGCTTCCGGTCCTCCTACCCCGTCAGCACCGACTACGCGACAGTGCCGACAACCTTGATGCGCTCCAGCGGATACCGCGACTTCTCCGAGCTGTTGGGGCAGGGCATCGTGATCAAGGACCCGATCACCGGCATCGCGTTTCCCGGCAACATCATTCCTGCGAGCTATCCGTTGAATCCTGCCGCAGTGAATTACCTGAACGCGTATCCGGCGCCGAATTGCGGCCCGGGAAACAATCCGAACTGCAACGCCATCCAGCAAAATTACACCACGACACGCCAGGCCAATCAGACGATCAACGATTTCGACATCCGCCTGGATTACACCATCTCTCAGAAGGACAGCGCCTTCTTCCGCTACAGCTACGGCAGTGACAACCTGACCACCGCCTCGAGGCTGCCGGATTTGCCCGCCGGATTCGGCTCGGGAAGTAATCCCACCCATCCTTACTCCGCGGTCATCGAAGAGACGCACATCTTCAGTCCCAACGTGGTGAATGAAGCGCGATTTGGTTTCATCCACGATTCGTTCGGTTACCTTCCGCCGTTCAACAACGAGCCTCTTTCGCAGAACCTCGGCATCGTGAACGCGAACACGAATGCGCTTGGCCAGCTTGATCCGGAGTTGGGCGGCGGCGCTCTGATCGGCGGTTATAACAGCCAGCTGGAATACACCGGTGACTACGGAACATATCTTGTCCCGCAGGATACGTGGCAGGAGACGGATAATCTCTCCTGGGTACACGGCAAACACACAATGAAGTTCGGCGCCAATGTCATTCGCCGGCAGGTTGATTTCTTCCGCCCGTTGGCTGGCAAGGGCTTCTTCAATATGTGCGGCAACGGCACCACGCCCGCGACGATCAGCGGATATGAAGTGACGGACCTTCTGATCGGTTACGTGTGCAGCTATTCCGTTGGGCCAGTCCTGGGCGATTCAGAAACGCGCAACTGGGAGATGGGCTTTTACGGACAGGACAACTGGCGCGTGACCCGCCGCTTGACCCTCAATCTCGGCCTGCGCTGGGACGTCCTGACATGGCCGGTCGAGAAGTATAACCGCCAAGCGAACTTCAACATCAACACCGGACAGATCGAACTCGCGGGCCAAGATGGCAACTCCCGCAGCTTCATCCCGGTCGACTACCACAACTTCGCTCCCCGAATCGGCTTTGCTTACGACCTCTCGGGGAACGGCACTACGAAGATCAGCGGCGGCTACGGCATCTTCTACTTTGTGGACCGCGGCGGTATCAGCAATCAGCTGGCGCAGAATCCCCCCTTCAGCGGTCAAACCACCTACAACTATTTAAATGGATATCGAATCACCTTCACCGGTCAGGGACCGTTGGGAACGCAGACCAGTACGCAGTGTTTGACGAATTGCGATGCCACGACAGCAACCGGTGCGCTCCCGTCGAAAGGTCCAATTCAGGTGGACCTCAACAATCCGCAGAACGTTTCGATCTCGGTGGCAACCTTGCCCAACAATACCACCCCGAACGTGCAGGAGTGGAACCTGCAGTTGGAGCACCAGATCGGCGACAACATGACGCTGAGCATGGCCTATGTCGGCGATAAGGGAACGCACCTGGTCACCTACTACAACTACAACCGCCAGATTTATGGCGTCGCGCCTTGCGGTGCCAGCAATCCGACGGGGTGTAACTTTGCGAATCTTGGCACCATCAATACTCAGGCTACGATTGGCACGTCGAACTACAACGGCCTGCAGGTAGCGCTGAATCGCCGCTTCACCCAGGGACTACAGTTCGGCGTAGCGTATACCTGGTCGCATACAATCGATGACTCGCCCGGCGCATTCGACAACTACGTGGCTAACGGTGCTTCGCCGGTTGACTATCGCGACTTGGCTGCCGAGCGCGCCAGCTCCAACATTGACGCCAGAAATCGGCTGGTGCTGAACGGAATTTATGAGCTGCCGTTCGGACAGGGCAAACAGTGGGGGAGTAACTGGAACGGCGTCACCAATGCCTTCCTGGGTGGATGGCAGACCAACTTGATCTTCGTCGCCCAGAGCGGCACACCCTTCGACATTGTTGAGCCCGGAAATCCGGCAACACGCCCGGATCTTGTCGGCAATCCCTTTGGCGGTGTGAGCGGGCTGTACTATTTCAACCCGGCAGCCTTCGCAAACGTGCCGACTGACTCTGCCGGTGTCGCACTGCGCCCAGGAACACTCCCTCGCAATGCTCTGGTTGGACCGGCTTTTACCGATGTCGACTTCGCCACCTTCAAGAACTTCAAAATCACGGAGCGGGTGACCACCCAATTCCGCGCTGAGTTCTTCAACTTGCTTAACACTCCGCATTACGTACAGCCGGACTACAACACGGCAGACGGGAACTTCGGCAAGCTGACGGCCACCGAAGTCTCCTCGCAGCGTCAAATTCAGTTCGCACTCAAGGTGTTGTTCTAGACAAAAACAAGGGAGCAGGGGAAAACCTGCTCCTATTTTCTATCTGGAACGGCATCATGAGAGATCAAAGTTATCTGCGAGCAGCACTGCGCGCGTACATTCCAACTGTTCTTCTCGTCGTAGTCGTCACCTGCTCGGCGGTGGCTCTGCCGGGCAATGGCCCTGCGGTTTCGAAGGTCGAACCGCCCAACTGGTGGACGAACTATAGCTCTCCGGTGATGGTGCTGCTGTACGGAGACAATCTCAACGCCGCCAGCATTACTGTGGATTATCCGGGCGTAACCATCGACAAGTTCCAGACAGAACCCGACGGGACGCACGCCTTCGTATGGCTGAAGCTCGACGCCAACGCGCAGCCGGGTACCGTTGCCATGCGCGTGAAGAACGCGAACGGCGATGCCACTGCGAACCTATCGCTGTCGGCCCGTCCGCCGCAAGCGGGGAAGTATCAGGGCGTCTCCCTCGATGACGTGATCTATCTGATTATGCCGGACCGCTTCGCCGACGGCGATCCTTCCAACGATCAGCCACCGCAAGCCGCCCCCGGCACTTACGATCGCAAACTGCCCAAGGCCTATCACGGCGGCGACCTCAAGGGAGTGCAGCAGCACTTGCCCTACTTGAAGGATCTGGGGGTCACCACACTCTGGCTGACGCCGCTCTATCAGAACGATGACGCCAGCTCGGACTATCACGGCTACGGCGCGGTGGATGAGTACGCGGTTGAAGATCACTTTGGCACGATGCAGGATGTGCAGAACCTGGTCGCTGCCGCCCATCAGCTCGGCTTGAAGGTTTTGTTCGACATGGTGCCCAATCACGTCGGACCTCGTCATCCCTGGGCGAACTCTCAGCCCGCACCCGGCTGGCTTCATGGAACGCCGGCACACCACCTCGACAATGCAAACTATGACTTCCCGCCGATCAGCGATCCCCATGCAACTCCGGCGAACTATATCGAGGCGCTGGATGGCTGGTTCGTGAACACGCTGCCGGATCTCGCGCAGGAAAATCCGCTGGTCGCGGCATATCTCCTTCAGAATGCCGAATGGTGGACGGAGAGCAGCGGTATTGATGGTGTACGTATCGACACGTTTCCTTACGTGCCGCGCAGCTTCTGGTCTTACTACGATCAGGGGCTGGTCGCTCGCTATCCCGACTTCTTTATGGTCGGCGAGGTGAACGATACCGACGCTACCGTCACTTCCTATTGGGCAGGAGGTCAGACCGGCTTTGACGGCATCGACACCCACCTGACCACGCCATTCGACTTCCCGATGTTTCAGGCTATTGGCGACGTTGTAGCTCGCGGAGAATCAGCCAAAAAGCTTGTTTCGGTATTGCGCCAGGATCGCTTCTATCCGCATCCTGAGCTGCTGGTCACGCTGCTCGACAATCACGACCGGCCACGCTTCATCACTCAAGCGAATGGTTCGGTCGAGAAGCTGAAGCTGGGACTCTCCCTGCTGCTTACGATGCGGGGCATTCCGCAACTCTATTCCGGGGACGAGATTGGTTTACCCGGCGGGGAAGATCCCGATAACCGGCGCGACTTTCCCGGAGGATTTCCCGGCGATCCCCACAATGCGTTCACACAGGCTGGGCGAACTCCCGAACAGCAGGGCATCTTCGTCCACACGCAAACGCTGCTGAAGCTTCGGCAGCAACATGCGGCTCTGCGTCGAGGCAAGCAAGAGCACGTGGCTATCGACGACAAATATTATGCTTTCACGCGCGAAACGGATGGCGATCGGTTGCTGATCGTATTCCATAATGAGCAGAAGCCCGAGCGTCTCAACATCGATCTGGCTGGAACCTCGATCTCTGAAGCGCAGGCATTGTCGCCCATCTTCGGCGCCTCCACAGCCAAGCTGCAGAATGGCCACGCCAATTTGCAACTCGCTCCGTATAGCCTGACGATCTTTGAAGTGAAGTGAGAAGGGGTCAGCAAGGGCCGGTGCGGAGTCGGCGCCTATTGGATGTTGCGCATCATGTCGCGGCAGTGTCGCGCGATTTGCAGATCTTCCTGGCTGGGGACGACGCGGATGTCGGCAGAGCTGGCTGTCGCCGAAATCTTGGCGGCATTCGCTTGGTTCTCTTTTGTATCGAAAGCCAAGCCAAGAAATGCCAGTCGTTCGCAGACCTGGCTTCGTACCAGGGAGCTGTGCTCGCCAATGCCTCCGGCAAAGATGAGCATGTCGAGGCCGCCCAGTACGACGGCATACGCGGCAACCGTCTTGGCAATTGCCAGGCAAAACGCATCGATAGCCAGTTGTGCATCAGCATTTCCTGCGTTGGCGGCACTCTGCAACTGCCGCATGTCGGCCGTCCCTCCCGACAAGGCTTTCAGACCAGCATCGTGACTCAGCAGCTTTTCGAGCGAGTCTGCATTCATTTGTTTCGCGCGATTCAGATAGAGCAACACGCCCGGATCCAGGTCTCCCGTTCGGGTAGCCATAGGAATTCCGCCGGTCGGGGTCAATCCCATACTCGTGTCGACCGAGCGCCGATCCTTAACCGCTACCAAACTCGCGCCACTGCCGAGATGGGCGATGACGGTGCGTCTACCCAGACCATCCCCAAGTTGATAGACGATGGATTCGTACGACAGACCGTGAAAACCGTAACGACGAATGCCGTCCTCGAAGAGATCTTTCGCAAGCGGGAATCTCTTGGCGATGTCCGGCATCGTGCCATGGAAGGCGGTATCGAAGCAGGCAAACTGCGGCACGTCTGGGTAAGCGCGTTCCGCTTGTTCGATCAGTTGCAATGCCATCGGGATGTGCAGCGGCGCGAAGTGAAGACAACTCTTCAGGTCTGCAACGAGAGCCGGAGTGATTCGCTGATGCTGGGTCAATCGTGGACCGCCATGGACAACACGGTGACCTATTGCCATCGGCTCTTTCGAGGAGAGCTCACGGAGCCAGGCGGCGGCATGCGCAAGCGCATCGTGACGTGAGACAAAATTGAGGTTCTCCGAGCGGACGGTGCGGCCCTTGGCATCCTTGACTTGCAAGGCGCCGTTCTCTTGACCGATGCCGTCAGCCAATCCATCGAACAACACGGTCTCACGCCCGTCTTGCTCCGCATACAACCCGAATTTCAGAGAGGAAGAACCGGTGTTGATTACAAGAATGCTCTTGTCGAGCATTGCACCACCCCTACGTTCTCGAAGCACGAGATGTAATGACTGTACCTCACCGCGAATGGCTCGCACGCGGATTAACCGTACTTTGACACAAGGCTGCTAGTTTAATTGCATTCGTAGAACTCCTTCGGAACCCTCAGCTGCTTCTCGCGAATCATAATCACGTCAGTCTCATTTCAAACGGAGGTTCCTCCATGGCGACTGCAACGGAAACGAAGAACTCAGCGGAACAGACACTCAGCGCGGATGAGCTTCGAAGCCTCGACGCGTACTGGAGAGCGTGCAACTACCTTTGCGCCGGCATGATCTACCTTCGCGACAACCCGCTGTTGCGGGAGCCGCTAATTCCTGATCATTTCAAGAACCGCCTGCTGGGCCATTGGGGCTCCGATCCGGGGCAAACGTTTACCTGGGTCCATCTCAACCGCGTGATTCGGAAATACGACCTCAACATGATTTACATTTCCGGGCCTGGTCACGGTGCGCCGGCCGTAATTTCGAACTGCTACCTCGAAGGCACGTACTCGGAAATTTATCCGGAAAAGAGTCAGGACGAAGTTGGCATGTTGCGGCTCTTCCGAGCGTTCTCATTTCCCGGTCAACTCGGCAGTCACTGCACGCCGGAAGTTCCAGGCTCAATCCATGAAGGTGGAGAGCTCGGTTACAGCATCTCGCATGCCTTTGGAGCCGCATTCGACAATCCCGATCTCATCGTCAGCGTGGTGGTGGGAGACGGCGAATCGGAAACCGGACCGCTGGCTACGTCGTGGCACTCCAACAAGTTTCTGAATCCTATTCGCGATGGCGCCGTGCTGCCCATTCTGCACTTGAATGGATACAAGATCGCCAATCCGACCGTCCTCGCGCGCATTACTCCGGAAGAGTTGCATGCGTTATTCGAGGGATACGGTTGGGAGCCACACGTTGTGGAAGGGGCGGATCCGGCTCGCATGCATCCACAGATGGCGGCAACGGTTGAAGAGTGCGTGCAAAAGATTCGCAGCATTCAACAGGAGGCACGCCGATCGGGAAATCCTGAACGTCCGCGATGGCCGATGATCATCCTGCGCTCTCCGAAAGGCTGGACCGGGCCGAAGCAAGTCGACGGACATCGCGTCGAGGATTTCTGGCGCGCCCATCAAGTGCCCGTGCTGGATGTGAAGAGCAATCCGGAGCACCTCCGCATCGTGGAGCAGTGGATGCGAAGCTACAAGCCCGAAGAGTTGTTCGACGAGCATGGCACGTTGAAGAGCGACTGGCGCGAGACCGCTCCTCTCGGCGATCGTCGCATGAGCGCCAACCCTCATGCCAACGGAGGCAAGCTGCGCAAGCCGCTCGATCTTCCCGACTTTCGCGACTATGCCGTCGCCATCGAAAAGCCGGCGACAAAGTTCGTGTCACCCACGGAAAACCTGGGCAAATTTCTTTGCGACGTGATGCGCCGCAACATGCATACCTTCCGCATGTTCAGCCCGGATGAAAATGCCTCTAACCGTTTGCAGGCGGTGTATGCGGCCAGTCTGAAGACGTGGATGGCGGAGATCAAGCCTGAAGATTCCGACGGCACGGACATTGCGCCCGATGGCCGCGTGATGGAGATGTTGAGCGAGCACACCCTCGAAGGTTGGCTTGAGGGCTATCTCCTGACCGGGCGGCACGGGCTGCTCAACACCTACGAAGCGTTCGCCCACATCATCGACTCGATGTACAACCAGTACGCCAAGTGGCTGGAGAAGTCGAAGCAGGAGCTCGGCTGGCGCGCTCCGGTGTCGTCACTCAACTTACTGATCTCTTCGCTGGTCTGGCGGCAGGACCACAACGGCTTCACCCACGAGGACCCCGGTTTTCTCGACGTCGTAAGCAATAAGAGTGCCCAGATTACTCGGATCTATTTACCGCCGGATGCGAATTGCCTGCTGAGCGTAGCGGACCACTGCCTGCGCAGCGTCGACTATGTGAACGTCATCGTCTCCGATAAACAGAATCACCTGGTCTACCTCGACATCGACCAGGCCATCACCCACTGCACGAAGGGAATCGGGATCTGGGACTGGGCGAGCACCGACGCAGGACAAGAGCCGGATGTCGTCATCGCCTGCGCAGGCGACATTCTGACGCAGGAAGCTCTGGCGGCTGCGGCCATTCTGCGCAAAAATTTGCCTGACCTGAAACTACGTTTTGTGAATGTGGTCGATCTCTACCGGCTGCAGCCGGATTCCCAGCATCCGCACGGATTGTCCGATCGCGACTTCGATTCGCTGTTCACGAAAGACAAGCCGGTCATCTTCAATTTCCACGGATATCCCTGGCTGATTCACAAGTTCACGTATCGCCGGGCGAACCACGCCAACATTCACGTCCACGGCTACATGGAGCGCGGGAACATCAACACGCCGCTGGAACTGGCAATTCGAAACGAAGTCGACCGCTTCCACCTCGCGATTGATGTCATCGATCGCGTGCCGCGGCTGCAAGCGCCCGGCGCTCACCTCAAAGAGTGGCTCAAAGGACAAATAATCGACAGCGTCAACTACGCCTACTCCGAGGGAATCGACAGGCCGGAGATCAACAACTGGACTTGGCCGTTCGGGGAAGGGAAATAGCTCATTTCGCTGCGGCGGTCAGCAACGCCCGGAGTTCATCCACATCACTGCGGCTCGCATCGGTGATGATGAGATAGCGCAGTCCGGAATCGCTCCACGATTCGATGTTGAACGACAACCTCTGCGCCGTCTCGCTGGAGCCGAGCAGCCGGTCCATCTCCGGAGAGTCCTTGAAGATAAAGACGGACAGGACATGCTTGCGAACAGTGAACAGCAGTTCTGCTCCGGGCGCCTGATCCAGATACGTCATCCTGCCGCCGAGGAGTTGAAACTGCGAAGTTTGCAGCTCCGGGAGATTGAAAGTGAACGGCAGCTTCCCCTGGAACCACGGCTTAACCGTGTGGCGGTCGGAGGAGAGCACGTCGACCCGGTTTTCGCTGGCCAGCGTCGCCACATGGAGATCCGTCAACTCACCAATCAATTGCTGCTGTTGCTGATGACGCGTCCACGTTAGCGAAGCGACCGTGCCGATAACGAGTGCGCAGCAAAGTGCGCCCACAGCATAGATCCAAAACCATCGCGGAGTTTCCGGCCTTGGCGCGACGCTCTCCTGAATCCGTTTGCGGAAGGCGGGATCAGCGGCAAAGGTTTTTCCAGCCAGATGAACATTGCGTTTGAGTTGAGAGCGCGCCAGCGTCTCCGAAGAGCAATTCGGACAAGCATCGATGTGCGACTCAAGTTCCCGCGCCTCGGTCTCGGTCATCTCTCCGTCAAGGTACAGGTCGATCTTCTCCTGCCAACGATCGCACGTCATAGGCTGGCTCCCGTGACCTTCTCCTGCAGGAGTTGACGCATGGCCTTCCTTGCTCGCGCCAGACGCGACATGACGGTGCCCAAAGGAATCGTCAGCGCTTCGGCAATCTCGCGGTAGCTCATTTCCTCCACGTCGCACAACAGAATCACTTCCCGATACTGTGTCGGCAGTTGAGCCAGCGCGTGCTCGATCGCCGCACGGTCCGCACGCGCCAGCAGAAGCGATTCGGGAGTCTGAGTCGTCACCGGAGTATAAGCCTGCGGATCTTCCTCTTCGTCCACAGGTACGGATGTTTTCAATCCGGTGCGCGAAGTCAGAAATGTGTTTCGCAGGATACGATAGATCCAGGCCCTGAAATTCGTTCCCGCCTCGAAAGACGAAAATCCCTTCAGCGCCTTGGCATAGGTTTCCTGCACCAGATCTTCCGCTTCGCTGCGGTCCCGAGTCAGCCAGTGTGCCAGGTTGTACAGCGCGGCGAACAGAGGCATCGCTAACTGTTCGAACTCCTCCGATTTGTGCCGCTTCAACCCCACACTCAGAAGGGTAAACGGGAAATCGTGAGTTTTATTCCCTACTCAAAAATTTGACAATTGCTGCTGATGAAACGCGCGCCGGGCAGGGGCATTGTTGACATTTAGGACGGCGCGTTCACCCCGCTCAATATTCCCCCGAGGTGAGCCGTCAGCATGATGCACGCAACCGCGACGAGTTCAACCGGTATACGGTAAGGCGGCAGCCGCAGTTCCGGATCGCGCCGCGCCCGCCAATGCAAACTTAGCACTATCCAAATCATGCTCGTGGCCGCGATCGCAAGCACAAGATGAAACAGCAGGACGCCTTTCAAACGTTGGTCCTCCAACTGGAAGTGCCACGCCAGCAAACCCGTTGCCAACACTGGAAGCGTGGAGAAGGCGGCGACCAGCAAGTTGTAATAAGCCACTTCCCTAAGCACTTTGCTCTTCTTCCATTGCGCCACCAAGTCAAAGGCTACACCGGTGAGGCAGAGTGCAATCGGGAAGTGAATCAACACGACATGCTGCGCATGTTTTGCGAGAACGATTGACCGGACGTCAAACGGTTTCACGGCGACTCACCGAACCACGACCGTACCGGTCATCTTGGGATGGAGCGAACAAAAATAGGGATATGTGCCGGGCTTGGTAAACGTATACGTGAACTGATCGTCGGTATCCAGCACCTTCGACTTGAAAACGTTGTCGGTACTGACGACGGTGTGCGGGATGTCGTCGCTGTTCGTCCAACGGACAGTGGTCCCCACCGGTACCGTGATCTGGGCCGGCGAAAAGCTGAAGTTGTCGATCTTCACTGCAGCTTGTGATGACGCGTTGCTATCGGCCGCACCTCCGTACAGGGCGCTGGCCATCATCATTAGGACGGCGACACCTAATAAGGACAGTTTTGCTTTCACTCTGCAATCTCCTTCTCTGCTACTGATCGGGTAGGTTATGCCAGGTTGGAGTCGGTCACGGCGAGAGCATGCTTGCCCTTCGACTGCGTGACGCTGGTAATGCCGAGCACGCTGCGAAGCTGGTCTGCCGGAACTTTCATGGGGCCCGGGGACGGCGCCTCTCCCGGCTTCGGTTGAGGGAAGGCGGTTGATGCGGCCGTATGAAACGTCACGTTGCCTTCGACCTTCTGCATGATCTGGTGAATATGGCCGTTCAATACTGATACCGATCCGAACCGTTTTAAGTACGAAAGCGCTTGTGCGCTGTCATCTGTGCCCCAGCCCCACTCCGGATACACCGTCCAGAGCGGAATGTGCGCGAACACGACGATCGGGGTGCTGTGCGAGATGCGCTTCACGTCCTTCTCGAGCCACTCCAGTTGTTCTGCGCCAAGGCTGCCCAGCCCGCCCGCCTTCAGGTTCATCACATTCACCAGGCCGATGAAGTGAACTCCGTTGGTATCGAAGCTGTGCCAGCCTTTTCCTTGCGTGCCCTTGCCGTAGCGTTCGAGGTATTGCGCGCCATCGTCATCCAGCACGTCATGCTCGCCGGGAACGAAGAACGTCTGCTTCACGTTCGCCGTCTTCAGCAATTGGTCAACGGTATCGAACTCGCTTGGCTTCGAGAGATGGCTGATGTCGCCGGTGTGCAGGATGAACTCGGGGGCAACCGGCAGCGCGTTGATCTTGTCGATGGCAGCTTTAAACGTCTCTACGACGTCCGGATTGGCGGGTTTGTTGAAACCCATGTGGCTGTCACTGATCTGGACGAAGCTCAGTTGGCTCTTCTCCTTGTGAAGGTGGAACGGCAGCGCGCTCAGGCTGTATGAATTAAGCACGCCGCCTTGCACCACGCAGAACGTGCCGGTTCCCACCCACGCCATGCACTTCAGAAAACCTCGGCGATCGATACCGTCGTGGTTGTGGTCGTGCGTAATTGTGTCGTCACCGCGCTGGCGGGTGAGCGCACTATTATTGTTACGTTTCATTTCAGCTCCAGAACCTTAAGACTTGGTTCACAGCTGTTAACTGCGCGAGCTCATTTTTATTCCCGCGGCAGGCACAATTTTGTTCGCAGCGAAAAATCCGTACACGCGAAGTTGTTTGGGAAGAAGATCGCGTGAGGCGAGGTGGGGGTGTTCACGCGCAACACCAGTAGCAGGGCCCGACGCAGTTGAGCCTGGGAAATCCCCCGTCACTTCCACCGCAGCAGGCGCTGACGGCTAATTGCGAAACTCGTGCATCCAGTCGACCAGCGTGCTTTCGCCGATCCAGCCCGACGTATTGTGTTTTATCCGGCCTTCGGCGTCGATCAAGACGAGCTTCGGGACGCCGCCAACGTGATAGGCTCTTGCGGCACTTCCATCCGCATCCGACAGTGATGTCAGGCGGATGCGATTGCTGCTCATATATTCCCGAGCCTCATCAGGAGTGCCCAAATGGATGGCGACCAGACGAACGTGATTGTTGCGGAAGTCGGGCTCCAGTTGACTCAGTAATGGAAGCTCACGTTGGCATATGCTGCACGATGCCGTCCAGAACACCAGCAAGACAGGCTGTCCCCGGTAAGACTGCAGATCGAACTGGCCTCCATCCACCTCCGGCAAAGAGAAATTTGGTGCGGGCGGATTCATGCGACCGTTGGCGGCGAGGTATCCGCCGACAATCACGGCTGCGGCCAGGAAAATTAAGCCAAGCGTGGATTGTGAACGCATATCAATCGGCCCCCGAGAAGCATCTCGTCGGTCGCGTTACTGCCCTTTGCCTTTAGAGAACGACCGAATGTAGTTCACCATGTTCCAGATTTCTGTTGCCTTTACCCGATCACCTTCTGGAGGCATCTGGCCTTTGCCATTCTTGATGATGTAAAACAATTCGCCATCGGTTTTGTCCTTCAGGGCAGCAGGATCAGACCAGTTCTTCAAACTCATCTTTTCCGAAATCGCGACCTCGCCTTTCCCGTCACCATTTCCGCCGTGACAGAACGCGCAATCGTACCCATAGTATTTCTTTCCTTGTGCCAGGGACTCGGTGGTTGGCTTCACCGGATTAGGAGTTTGAACCGCTTCAGCCGGAATGGCAGATGCGCCTGAAGGCTTGGTTGGAGTAGGCGTCTCCTGGGCTAGAACTGAGATAAATGCAATAGAAACGAGCAGAATCACACAAGGTTTCAGCATGAGCGTCTCCTTGCGCAAGAAATTACTGAGATGCGCTTGTCGCTACCTTAATTCTACTCGGTCAAGCAAGGGAGGTGCTGTGATTAGCGTTGCCCTGCGGATGGCTTTCCTCCAGAATGTGCGAGTGAGTCTATGAGCGGGCAAGTCACCGATACCCTCCAGCGCGCCGGGATGAGCGAGGGGGCAGCGCAAGACAAGGCGGCTCTCTTTCGCGCGGTTGAAGGCGAACTGTCGAAAGTTGCGCAAGAAGAACGGTCGCGCTGGTTTGTGCCAGGCAGAATTCAGGTTCTGGGTAGAGAGACCGATCCTGGAGGCGGTCGAAGCCTGCTCTGCGCTGCGGAGCGAGGCTATTGTGTCGCTGCAGTACCACGTAACGATAATTTTGTGCGTATTAAGGACGTGGTTCGCGGTCAGAGCTTCACCCTCCAGATTGCATCCGATCAGTCGCTCCCTTTCGACATCCCAGGTGCTTCTCCCGGCAAACTGGTACGCCGGCTCAGCCAGGACTTCCCTGGAGTAAGCCGCGGCGCCGACATTTCTTTCGCCAGCGATCTGCCCTCTTTGGCGGGCATGGGCAACTCCAGCGCGCTCATGATTGCAATCTTCCATGCGCTCAGCACTGTGAATCAAATCGCCGAGAGCGACGATTATTCCAAGATTATTTGTAGCTACGAAGACTTAGCATCGTATTTGAACTGTGTCGAGACCGGGGAGCGGTATAGGTCGCTGGCTGGTGGCACTGGCGTTGTGACCTCACACGGAGGGCAGGATCAGGCAGCGATCCTTTTGAGTCGGCCTCGCCAGGCAATTCAGGTTCTGTCCTCTCCTGTTCGCTTGGAAGGGACATTCATGCTCCCAACCCACTGTGTGTTTGCCGTCGCCTCGACCGGAGTGGCAGCCCAGGAAAGCAGATCTGAACGAACCACCAGGGCAGAGAGAGAGATTAATTCAATACTCGCCGTTTGGCACTCTGTTTCCGGAACGAATCCACGTTCATTGTCGGAGGCTCTAAGCATTACGCCTGATGCTCCTGATCGCATTCGAATTGCGTTGAAGGACGTTCTAGACGGTTCTGAGTCGCAAAGGTGGCTAAATCGTTTCGAACAATTTCAGTTGGAGTCGGAGGTCATTATCCCGCAAGCGACTGCGGCTCTTGCCGGCGGCAACCTACCTCGGTTTGGCGAATTGGTCGATGAATCACAAGCGGCTGCGCAACGCTGGCTCGAAAATCAGCGGCCAGAGGCCACATGGTTCGTGCAGCAAGCGCGGGCTGTGGGCGCTTATGCGGCGTTCGCATCGGATGCCGGAGCCAGCGTTTGGGCGCTGGTCGAGCGGAACGACGCAGAGCACTTCTTGAAGCGCTGGCGCAAGTCTCAAGCGGGAACATCTCTCACCCAGTTCTTCGTGACGGAAGCCGGTCCGGCAGTTGTGCACCTTTAGGCGCGGACGCCGCTCTTCACTCCGGAAACAGGTTCACAGCTCGTACCCTTCAGCTGATTCTTTACCTAATGTGGTGATCGCCATTCCGGTAGGCTCGCAAGCCTTCCGATTGGGCAGACGGGACTGCGAGTTGCGCTTGACAGAAGCCGAGAGCGCAGCTTAGCATCGCAGTCGGCCAAACGTTTGTTTGGTAAGGTTTCACTGAGCTATTCAGTATCGAAAAACGAAACAACTAGTGCCGCCGCTGTAAATAGAGGTGCCTCTACCGTGAAGTTCGGCATGCTGGTCAATACGCAGGATCCTCCCGACGGGTCGCATATCCCGCAGCTCTACGAGGAGATTTTGCGGGAGGCCGAACTGGCGGAGAACTGTGGATTCGATTCCGTCTTTGTCCCCGAACACCACATGATGCCGGACGGTTATCTGCCGGCGCCCCAAGTCCTGCTCGGCGCAATAGCTGCACGGACATCGAAGATCAGGCTCGGCACGTCAATCTTGCAGCTGCCAGAATGGCACCCGATCAATATCGCCGAGGCATGGTCCGTCCTCGATAACATCTCGAAAGGCCGCACCATCCTGGGCGTAGGCTTAGGCTTGGTCGAGTCAGAGTTTCGCCTCTTTGGCCGGGAAGTAAAAGACGCGACGCAATTATTTAACGAGCAGATCGAAATCATTCGTCGCGCCTGGAGGCAGGAATCGTTTTCGTTTGCCGGTCGCTTCTACAATTTCGACAACATCAGCATCACGCCGAAAGTGGTTCAGCGGCCGCATCCCCCAATCTGGATTGGGGCGATGTCGGAACCCGCACTGAAGCGCGCTGCGCGTCTGGGCACAGGGTGGATCTCTGATCCACTCCATCACATCGAAGTCATGCGCTCCTGGGCTGAGATTTATCGGAGCGAAGCTCGCCAGAACGGCAACGAAGCCAAAGTGGTTATCATGCGCGCATTCATGTTGGCTGAAGACCATGCCGAGATCGAGAAAGTGTGGTGGCCGCCGCTTCGTCAATCGCATTTGTTTTACAAGAACCTTGGCTTCTTCGAGTCGGGTCGTTTCAACACCCAGTGGGAGCCGTGGGTAAAAACGGTCAAAGATGAAGAGTGGACATTTGACCGTGTAGCACCTAATCGTGTGATTGCCGGTACGCCGGAAGCAGTCATCGACGAGATTCAGAGGTATCGCGACTACGTGGGTTGCGACTACATGATTTTGTACTTGCGACATCCGGCAGGACCTGACCACGAACACGTGACCAAAGCGATTCGCCTCTTCGGCGACAAAGTACTGCCGAGGCTTAGCTGAGATGCAAACGGAGATAGCGCGGTGAAGATCGGATATTTACTCGACACGCACGCCGGCGACTATGACCGCCCGCGCCCGAGCCGCGATGAGGTGAGCGCCTTCATCGATCAGATTCACGCCGAAACCGACCTGGTGGAACGGTATGGATTCGACTCGATTCAGGTGCCTGAGCGCCACGGCCGATCGGAATGCTTCTTCCCTTCGCCTCTTACTCTGCTTGCCGCACTCGCGGAGAGAACCGAGCAAGCCAGGCTGGGCACGTATATCTGCATTCCGCCGCTACACAATCCCATGGAGTTAGCGGAGCAGTTCGCGCTGATCGATCAGTTGTCGCGCGGCCGCCTGATCATGGGAGTCGCTTCCGGCTATCACCCAGGTTACAGCCAGTTTTTCGGAGTGCCACACGAGAAGCGCGGTGCGATGTTCGAAGAAGGGTTCAAGGTCATTCTTCAAGCGTGGAAGGGTGAGCGGTTCACTCACGAGGGGCAGTACTACCAGTTTCGCGACGCCATGCTCAGCCCGACACCGTACCAGATCCCGCGACCCGAGATCTGGGTGGGTGGGATGTTCCCCAAAACCATTGCACGTGCGGGCAAGCTGGGAGATGCATGGTGCAGCGATCCCTTTCCTCTCGACAGAGAACGCTGGTTTGAGCAGGTGAAGCTGTACCGCGACTCCGCCAGGGAACATGGAAACCGTTCGCAAGTGGTTCTCATGCGCGACGCATGGTGCGCTCCGACCCGTGAGGAGGAGGAGCTATTCCTACGGGTAACCATCGAGGAGTGGCTCTTTTATTTCCGCTACGGCATTCTGACGCACCATCCTGACTTCAAGAAAGAGTCTGATTTCACGCCGGAGCGCGTGCGCAAGCACTTCATCATCGGCAAGCCGGAAGAGTGTATTCAGCAAATTGAAAAGTATGGAAACGAGTTTGACGTGGATTATCTTGTGCTCCGATTTCGACTGCCGAAAGGGCCGGATCGCCAGTCGGTCCTGAAGTCGCTCGAGTTCTTCGGCAAAGAAGTGATGCCGCAGTATCGCGGCAAATAGCTCACAGATTCTGGAGGAAACATGCCGGTCATACCGCTGGTGGAATATGACAAGCTCACGCCGCAGATGAAGGAAATTGTCGACATGTTCGACACCTACATCGGCGACACGGTTTGGGCGAGGCTTATGGCGCGCTGTCCGGAGATATTTCTTAAGTTCAATGAGCTTTACGCGACGCTACTCTCCGGCACTGTAGAGACTGAGATCAAAGAGCTGGCGCGATTGCGGATGGCGTGGCTAAACGGCTGCGATTATTGAAAGGCCGCCAACATCGCCTGGGCCAGGCGAAACAATATCCCGCAGGAAAAGGTGGCGACCATTCACGATTACGAAAACTCGCAAGCGTATACCGAGCGCGAGAAGTCTGTATTGATGCTTGCCGACAAAATGTGCCTGGAGAGCAAGGGAATGCTGGACGAGAAGTCGCTTGCACGACTGAAGCAGCACTTCGACGACAGCCAAATTCTGGAGCTGGGTGCTTACTTCTCCATCGTGACGGGTTTTCAGAAGTTCAATACCGTATTCAACGTTCTTTACGCATGTGAGATTTAGCGGTGCCGGCTGTCGCGCCGCGGAGGGTTTGAAGGTGAGTAGCTCGGGTAAGTCGCTCCCGCTGGTGTTCGGCAAGGTGGGAGGACACGAAAACGATTTCCCCAAGATTTACGAGCGCAATATCAATGTGAAGGTTATCGACGAAGGCGACGGCAAATTCAAGGTGCGGGCTTCGTTGTTTGATCTGGAGCATAGCTTTCATGCGGAGTTGCTGGTCGACGCAAACACGGGAGTGATCGAAGACGCGACGGCAGTGATGTCGCGGCGGCCCTATCCGACGTACTGTCCCCGAGCGCTGGATAACGTTGCCAAACTGAAGGGGCAGGTGATCGGCGTCGGCATCAATCGCAGGATTATCGAGTTGGTCGGGCGTAGTCAGGGTTGCGTGCATCTGGTCGAGGTTTTTCAGGCGGCGGTTGGATTCACGGCTACCCTTCTGATCGGCAGGCATTCCGGATTAGACCAGGAATACGTGGCGACAGAAGAAGAGCATCGCCAAAAGTGGATGCCGATTCTCCGGAACAGCTGTCAGGTTTTCAAGGAAGAGTCGCCCAACGGGCCAGAGAGAGAGAAGTAACTGGTCGTGTTCAAGTTTTTTGGGGGATTCAAGGCGTAGACGAGGGGCTGAATGGCTGCCAAAAAAGAAGACAAGCGCATGAGCCTGGAGGATGCCGCTAAGCTCGTGCATGACGGCGATGTTGTCGGTTTGCAGGGAATGGGCACGCAGATGGCGCCCATGGGCATGATTCGCGAACTCATTCGCGCCGGGAAGAAGAAGCTGAAAGTGGTGCAGCTGGTGGGCGGCATTGGAGCCGACTGGATGATCGCCGCCGGGTGCGTTGAGAAGATCAGCTACATCATCGTCAACCTCGATGAGTTTGGGATGGCCAACAACTTTCGCCGGGAAGTTGAAGCCGGACGGTTAGAGGTGGAGGAATACACCGAACATCAATTTCTGACTCGCATGCAGGCGGCTGCAAAGGGTCTGAGCTTTGGAGTGACACGTTCGGGACTAGGCTCGGAGTTGATCGGCACCCATCCGGACATCACCAAGATCATCGACTGTCCGTTTACCGGCGAGAAGGTGATTGCGGTGCGAGCGCTGGAGCCTGATGTCACCATCCTGCACGCTCATCGTGGTGACAAGTACGGCAATATTCAGTTTTTCCCCAAGCCAATCTGGACGGATGTCGATGTATTCCCACGGGCTGCGAAGAAAGTGATCGTTACAGTCGAAGAGATCGTGGACACAGACGAGATTCGTCGCACTCCGATCCATACCGGCATCCCCTATTTCAAGGTTGATGCTGTTGTGGAGCTTCCGTTTGGAGCGCATCCCTGTTCGCTTTACCCTCAATACAGCTTCGACCGCCAGTTCTTCACCGAGTACGCCGACGAATCCCGTACCGCCGATGGGACGAAAAAGTTTCTTGAGAAGTATGTATACGGCCCAAAGTCGCACGCCGAATATCTGCAGTCGGTCGGCGGGTCTGACGCGCTGCTGCGCATCCGGAAATGGAGCTAGCGATGGCAGAGAAATTCACCGACTACACTATCGACGAATTAATGGTGGTGGCCCTGGCTCGTCAGTTCACTGATGACGACATCATGCTGAACGGCACAGTATCGTTCATTCCTGTCGCCGCAGCATTGCTAGCCCGGCAGACACACGCGCCGGGGCTCACTTGGGTGGCCGGAGCGGTCGGCGTTGACGCCGATCCTGGATACATTGTCGGTAACACGCTGGATCCCACGATGTGGAAGAACTGCGTCATGTACTTGCCCCAGTTGGAAGACATGTGGGGGTACGTCTGTCGCAACACGCTTGAAACCTTCTGCATTCGCGGCGCTCAGATCGACAAATATGGAAACGTAAACAACAGCGTTATCGGCGATTTCAAAAAGCCTAAAGTGCGATTGCCGGGATCTGCCGGGATGGGCGACATGGCCACGCTCGACAAGAAAATCTACATCTGGTCGACGACGCATAATCCGCGGACATTTGTTGAGAAGGTCGATTTTCTCGCAGCGCCCGGCTATCTGGATGGCGGTGACGCACGGGAAAAACTGGGCCTGAAGAACGGTCCGAAAATCGTCATTACGGATCTCTGTGTGATGGACTTCGAGCCGAAGAGCAAGCGCATGCGCCTGAAGTCCGTGCATCAGGGCGTAACGCCCAAGCAGGTGCAGGACAAAACTGCTTTTGAACTCATGATGCCCAAAGACATCCCTGAAACCGAACCGCCAACGGCTGAGCAGGTGCGAATTCTGCGCGAGCGGGTAGATCCAAAAGGGATGCGCAAGCTGGAATTCCGTGGTTCAGAAACCAAGGTGTAGGCATTCATGGACAAAATTGAGATCGGCATTCCGGGCGGCATCATGCCGCCCTTTGAAAAAGTCTTGCAGCAGGCGCAGCGCGGCGAAGCGAAAGGCTACGACGCGGTTTGGTGGCCTTGCCACCTCATGGGTTGGCATCCGCAATCCATCTGGATTCCCGAGATTACGCCTCTCGCGCAATATCAGAAGAATGCCGACGTGTATTTTGAGCCACTGACGGTAATGTCAGCGGTCGCCGCGAATACGAGCAAGATCAGAGTGGCCGTAGGCGTGACCGATTTGATCCGCCGCCATCCGGCGATGCTGGCGCAAGCGGCACTGACTGTAGATCACATCGCCAAGGGCCGCACGATTCTCGGACTCGGCTCGGGTGAGCAGTGCAATATTTCGCCCTATGGGTTCAACTTCGACCAGCCTGTGTCGAAGCTCGAAGAAGGTCTTAAGATTATGCGCCTCCTTTGGGCGTCGGGCGGCAAAGCCGTGGATTATCACGGAAAACATTGGACACTTGGAAGGAGCGGTCCTTGGCCTCGAACCCTATGAAGGAAAGGCTCCTCCCGTCTGGATTGCTTCTCACGGTCCGCGCATGCTCTCCATCACCGGCAAACTGGCCGATGGCTGGCTGCCCACACGGATGACGCCTCAGGAATATGGCTCGAAACTGGCTAAGATCCGCGAAGCTTCACGCGAAGCAGGACGGGGCGAAAACGCTGTTACGCCGGGAATGTTGGCATACGTAATTGTCGATGAAGATCGAAACGCCATTCCGAAGCTGATGGATCACATCCTGGTCAAGGGCTTGTGTCTTTTGCTTCCGGCAGAAACTTTTCAGCGATTCGGATATGAGCCGCCTTTCGGGGAGGGAGCAGTCGGGTTTCACGATTACGTTCCGAGCCGCTTTCCTTATGACGACGCGGTCCGTGTGATGAACAAAGTTCCACGAGAAGTTGTGGAGTATTTCACCCTGCATGGCACCCCGGAAGATGTTGCCAGTCAGGTGCACGAATTGGCGGAGGCTGGTCTGCGGCACATCGTTTTGTGGAACATCACGGCATTCGCCGATCCTGGTAAAGCAAAGTCGTCTTTCCAGTGCATGGATCGAGTGCATCAACTCGTAAACGGAATTGCAGTCTCCAGCAAATGAATTCGAGAGCCGGTCGGGAGAGTGGTATGCAATTGCAGCATAGACGTGCACTGGTGACGGGCGGGGCATCAGGAATTGGCCTCGCGGTCGCTAAACGCTTTCTTGCGGAAGGTGCGCAGGTCGTCATCGCAGACCTGAATGATAAGGAAGCGACCGTGGCGGTAGCGCAATTGGGCAGCAAGTGCGGCAAGACGATTGGCGACGTTTCGAAGCTGGCGGATGCCGAACGCATGGTAAACGAAGCCGTCGCGCAGATGGGAGGTCTCGACATTCTCATCAACAATGCAGGCATCGAGACAATGGGATCGGTCACCACCGCTCAGGATGATGAATGGGAGCGGCAGATCAACATCAACTTAAACGGTGTCTATCGGATGAGCCGTTTCGCTGTGCCCAAGATGATCGAGTCTGGTGGCGGCACGATCGTCAACATGTCTTCCGTAGGTGGCCTGGTTGCGGTAAAAGAGTTTTCCGCCTACGGTGCATCCAAGGCTGCCGTCATCCAGCTAACGAGAAGCATGGCGGCCGACTACGCGGAAAACAACATTCGCGTGAACGCAGTCTGCCCCGGCGCTGCCGATACGCCGCTGCTGCAGAGATCCTGCACCCGGCTTGGGGGAGGAAATCCCGAAGAGATACGCAAAGTCTTCGCGAGCTTTACATTGCTGAAGCGAATCGCCAAAGCAGAAGAGATCGCAGCTGCGATTTTGTTCCTGGCAAGCGACGAATCTAGTTTTGTGACCGGAGTAGCTCTGCCCGTGGATGGTGGTTTCTCCGCGCAATAGAGAAGGAGGATGTATGTCGCAGGCAATCGCTTCTGACGCGGTCGCAGTGGCCAAACGATACTTTTCAGCGGTGAACGAAACCCGTCTGGATGATCTGGCTCAGGTCTTCGCGCCGAATGGTGTGCTGCATTTCCCGGTCCTGGAACCGCTTCGTGGGCGTGAAGCCATACGCAACTTCTATGCCGGCGTGCTGGAGTTTTATCCCAAACGCTACGACGACGTCACGCAGTGGTTCACCAGCGAGCAGGGTAATGTCGCAGCATACATTCACTTCGAAGGCCGGACGCAGACTGGAAACGACGTCATTTTCGACGCGGTCGATGTGTTCACGATTCGCGACGGCATGATCCAGCAGTTGCAGATTTTTTACGACAGTATCAAGGTGCAGCAGATGGTCGGCACACTTCCGAAATAGGAGTAGTTGGCAGTTATGGGTTCATCCACGACTCAAGAAGTTACACGTTCGCCGCAGGAGTGGGGATCAGAGACCGTTGGAGCGGCTCTCGCCGATTGCGTGAAGCGCCTGGGCGACCGCGACTTGCTGGTATTTCGCGAAAGACGAATCACAGCGCGCGAACTGGCTAGGGAAGTGGAAGACCTCGCGCTCGGCCTGCTTGAGCTTGGCATTCAGAAGGGCGACAACGTTGCCGTGTGGCTCCCAAACCTGCCCGAGACGTGTGTAGCTGAACTGGCAATCGCGCGCGTGGGTGCTGCCATGATGGCGATCAACACACGATATAAGGCGAACGAACTCGAATATGTTCTGCGCCAGTCTGACAGTCGAGCCTTGATCCTGATGCCGCAGTTTCTGACCCAGGACTTTCTCGCGGTGTTGCGCGATGTCGTACCGGAATATCTGCATTGCCGGCGGGGTGAGCTCGATGCTAAAGCTACGCCGCTGCTGAAGAGCTTAATCGTGCTGGGCGACGCGCAGCCCGGAATGTTCACTTTCTCCGAAGTGAAGCAGATGGGGCGACATCGCATGCCGGAGTTGACGCGTCGCGAAAGTGAGATCACTCCTGACGATGTTGTGCTGCTGCAGTACACGTCCGGGACCACCGCATTTCCGAAGGCGGCGATGCTGGCGCACGGTCAAGTCTTGCGCAACGCTGCCCAGATGGCGGCTCGATCGGGCTTCGACGCTAACGATCGAATTCTGTCGGCGATGCCGATGTTCCACGTCGGCGGCTCGGTTTGTGCGCTGCTGGGCGCCTTAACGGTCGGGTACACGCTGTATATGGGGCCTGTTTTCGATGCCGGGAAAACATTGGAGTTGATAGAGACAGAGAAGATGACGGCTTACATCGGCCTGGAGTCGATGTTCATTGCACTGCGCAGTCACGAGGACTTTAATCGCCGTTCTCGAGCTTCGTTGAAGAGAGGATGGACGGCAGGCACGTCCAGCATCCTGCGCATGGTTGCGAACGAGATCGGGATCGAATACATCTGCCCGTTGTTTGGCCTATCCGAAGGGAGTCCGAACGTCTGCATCTGCGACTGGCGCGATCCAATTGACAAGCGGATAAACACCATGGGCCGCCCCCAGCCGGGTGTGGAATTGAAGATTATCGATCCAGCGACGGAAGAAAATGTGCCGGCAGGCCAGCGTGGCGAAATCTGTTTCCGCGGCTACAACGTGATGAAGGGGTATTACAAGAAACCGGAAGAAACCGCAGCCGTCATCGATAAAGAGGGCTGGCTGCACACTGGAGATGTGGGCTACCTTGACGCCGACGGTTTCATTACCTGGACCGGTCGCCTGAAAGACATTGTGCGGGTCGGAGGTGAAAATATCTCTGCCGTGGAGGTCGAGAACTTCCTGTGCAGTCATCCCGATGTGCAGGCCGCCGTCGTCATTGGTATTCCAGATGATCGATTAGGCGAGGTGTGTATGGCCTTCATTCAGCCTACCCCCGACGCTCGCCTCAGCGAGGAAGACGTAATCGCCTACTGCAAGGGCAAAGTCTCGGGATTCAAAGTTCCGCGCAAAGTGAGATTCGTACGCGAATTCGAGATGACCGGCAGCGGGAAAATCATGAAGTTTGCGATGCGCAAGAAAGTGCTGGAAGAAATGGGTCTGTCCCATTGACTGCACTCAGAATCTAGCGAGGGCGAAGCGCCGAGCTCTGCCCCAGGGCTGTGACGTTTCGTTCTCGCTGGAAGCGTCTATGACTCGGCGGTCGCCCGATTTAGTACTTCCGCGATATCCAAGACTTCAACCTTCTGCTCCGGCGTCGCGGCCGTTTTAATGCCGTCATCGATCATCATCATGCAGAATGGGCAACCTACAGCCACCGTCTGCGCACCTGTCTCCAGTAATTGACGCGAGCGATTGCCGTTCATGCGGGTGCCAGACTTCTCTTCCATGAAGGCGAAGCCCCCGCCGCCACCGCAGCAGAGCGCATTCCGCTTGTTCCAGTTCTCAACCTCAACCAGCTTGCTCCCGGGCACGGCGCTGAGGACGTCCCGCGGAGCATCGTAAACGTGGTTATACCGCCCGAGGTAGCAGGGATCATGGAAGGTGACGCTGCCCAGCGATCCTGACTTGGTTTTGAGTCGTCCTTGGGCGATCAATTGCTCAAGAAATTCCGTGTGATGAACGACTTCGTAGTTGCCGCCTAGTTGAGGATATTCGTTTCGAAAAGTATTGAAGCAGTGCGGGCAGGCAGTCAGAACTTTCTTGACGCCGAAGCTGTCGAGCGTGGCGATATTCTGCATTGCCAGCTGCTGGAACAGCATGTCATGTCCAATCCGCTTCGCCGGGTCGCCCGTACATTTTTCCTGTCGTCCCAACACCGCGAACTTGACTTCGGCCCGCTTCAATAATTCTGCAAGCGCACGGGTGACTGAGCGATTACGTTCATTGAGTGCGCCGGCACAGCCGACCCACAGCACGACTTCAAACTCACTCTCGCCTGTTTCGCCGAGCACCGCTACATCCATGCCGTTCATCCAGTCCACACGTGAGGAACTGTTGCCGGGATACGGATGCGAGCGGGCCTCCAGGCTGCGGACCATTGCCTGCAGGTCCTCCGGAAATTCAGCTTGCTCCATCACCAAATGCTGACGCATCTGGATAATCTTTGGTACCTGCTCGATCATCACTGGACACTGCTCCATGCAGGCCGAGCATGTCGTGCACGACCACAACGTCTCTTCCTTGATCACCGCTCCAATGAGCGGCGGCTCGGTTTGCTCGCTGCTTCCGCTCGTGGAAATGGGCAGATGAAGTGGGTCGAGCTTGTGCAGGTCCTCACGCAGGTCGAGGATCAATTGCTTAGGCGAAAGCGGCTTTTGTGTCAGGGTGGCCGGACAGTTCACCTCGCAACGGCCACACTCGGTGCAGGCATCCAGATCCAGCAGGTCTTTCCATGTGAACTGCGGAAGCTTGTTGACGCCCAGGTCTTCAGCCTTCTCAAAGTCAATGAGCGGGAATTGCCCCCGCGGCTGCAGGTTGCGCAGATAGATGTTGGCCGGCGAGGTGGCAATGTGCAGGAGCTTGGAGTAGGGAAGCCATCCGATAAAGCCGAACACAATGACCAGATGGAACCACCACATGATGCGATGCAATGCAAAAAGATGAGCCGTAGTGAATCCAGCCGCCAGCCATTGCCCAACGATGTTTCCAACGGGCGACCATGCACCCCAGCGGTCGTGCGTCAGCTGAATCCGCGCGCCTTGGATAACGAATCCGGTGACTAAGATGGTCAGCAGAAGCGCGAGGATGATTGCGTCGTCCGCTTTGCCCTGCTTGAGTCGAGCAGGGCGTATTACATAGCGATTGACGATAGCTGCGGCAATGGCAAGGGTGAACAGAAGTCCAAAAATGTTGAGAATCAGGGACTGAAAGATCAGGTAGAACCAGCCATGCATGATGGGGATGCGTAAGTCTTCTTGAAGGAAGACGACAAACGTTCCCATCAGCAGAAAGAAAAAGCCCCAGTAGAACGCGAAGTGATAGAGACCGGATCCGCGATACCGTTGCAAGAGTTTCTTGTGTAACGCGGTCTGCCGGAACAGGCCTGCGAGCCGTTCTTTAGGCTGGTCAAAGCGATTGGAGGGGCGCCCGATCTGCCACAAGCGCCACCGCCGATAGAGTCCCCATCCGAATACCGCCAGCGTGATGACCAACAACAAGTACATCACCCAGACGTGATGGATGTTGAAATAGACCTCACGCGTCGGCGTCATGTGTCGCTCGCTAGCCTTGAGTTGTTCCCTGATTCTTAGCTTTATAGGCGCGCAGCGCGGCTGTGAATTGCGGCAGAAAAGTCTTGAAGTCGTCGATTACGCCACAAGCTGCCATCTGAAAAATCGGCGCCTTGGCATCCTTGTTGATCGCAACGATGTGCCGCGCACCAGCTATCCCGACCATGTGCTGGCTGGCGCCGGATATGCCGACAGCCAGGTAAAGATCAGGTGCCACCTTTTTACCGGTCTGTCCAATTTGCAGCGATGCCGGCACCCATCCCTGATCGCACGCAGCTCGCGACGCCCCAATCGTACCGCCAAGCAGGGTGGCCACGCTCTTGAGCTCGGCAAAAGCTTCCGGGCCTCCCAGGCCGCGTCCTCCGCTAACGATTACTCGCGCGTCTTCCAGCTTCGGACCACTGGTTTCCTCGGTGATTCGCTCCAGGATCTTCGTTCTCGCAATCCTCGAGTCCACATTCACTGGGACATCAACCACCTCACAGCGCTTGTCCGAATCGGGCGTGACGGGAACAACCGTTCGCATGCGCATAGCCACCACAAGTGGTCCCGATTTCGCAATCAATTCGGAATTGGCCTTGCCGCCATACACCGGCTTCGTAATGGTTGCCGAGCCGTTCTCCGCATCGCCCTTCAACCCGACGCAATCAATAACGGCCCCGGCGCCCAGACGATACGCGATCATGGGCAACAACTCCAGGCCATATGTCGTGCTGGGAAGCAGGATCATATCCGCCTGTGCCGCCGCTTGGATTTGATTCAACGCCGACACATAAAAATCAGTTTGATACCCGGTTAGCGCTTCGGTGACGGGGCGGTATAGCATTTCCACGCCGTACGTGGCAAGAACGTCGTTCCAGTTTATCGAAGCCGGTCCAAGAACAGTTGCAGTCAAGGTCCCGCCAAGTTCATCAGCGAGTCGTCGAGCTGCCGAGACCACTTCGATCTCGGTGCGCGTGAAGCTTGCGCCGGCTGGAATGAGTACGGCAAGGACTTTCTTCATGGAGTTCTGCACCTGGCTAAATGACGTGTAAGGAAGCCAGCTTTTCTACTAATTTCTGCGCTTTTTCCGAGCTGCTGTCGCCCGAGACGATTTCACAAGTCCGATCTATTTTCGGGATGGACAGCCCCTTCTTTTCAAACGAGCCATTAGCACCGTTCACGTTCGCAACCTCGACATTCAGTGCTCGCCGCCGGCCAGGTTGGAATTTGCTTACGGAAAGCCAACATGTTGTCTTTGACCTTGGGGATGCGAGGCAGATTGCCGCCATCATTGGTGATGCTGATGACGGCCGGGATCGCCGATTGCAGAATCTCCCAGCCATCCTCCGTCTGACGGCGCAGCCGAAGCTGATTATTTTCGATCTCACAGGAAGCTACAAGGCTGGTGAACGCCCAATCAAGTTCAGCAGCGAGGAACCCCGGTACGATTCCACTGTGCCAGTCTCCTGCTTCACGGCCGCATAGCACAACATCGACCGCTTCCATCTTGCGGATAGCGGCTGCGAGCACTTTGGCAGTCCCTTGCGCATCGAGATTAGGATAATCTTCAGCGGGCAATAAGATCGCATCGTCAACTCGCATCGAGAGCGCCTTCCGCAGTCCATCGATCGCCGACGGTGGCCCGATGCTGATAGCAGTGATTTTCCCGCTCCCTGCTTTATCGCGTGCCTGCAACGCAACCTCGAGTGCGTTCTCATCAAAAATGCTGATTACCTGAGCTGCCGATCCGGGTACTGCCTGGTCGGCGGCAGCGTCGAGCCGAAAATCCGCGGGTGGAATTTCGGGATCCAAAATCTGCTTAATGCATACCACAAGGTGCATAATTGTCCGCGTTATCAATACCATACCAAACGTTTGTTTGGTAAAACAACAATAGCGATTGTCGAAGCCCGGTGTCAACCGCAAATCCGGCGCGCTTTGCCACTCACCGTATCGGGGAGCATAGTAAATACTGTCGAAAAATTGACTTTGACCTCGCAAAAGCGTTTTGCTATAACTACTCGGTCGGTTTTACCAAACGTTTGTTTGAATCTCGGCTGAGTCTGAAGTACACGGGCGAAGCTTCAAGGAAGGCACCTTGGCACGGCATTCGGAAGGGCAAGTGTTAGGCGAATTGAATCACGTGGCAGTCCTGGTGAGAGATTTGCCTGCCGCAATTGCCACCTATCAGAAGGCCTTAGGGGCAACGCTGGTGGAGCAGGAGACACTTCCGAATAAGGCTGACATTGCGGTGCTGGAAATTGGCGGGATGCAAATGGAACTGATGAGCACGCGCGAGCCGGACTCGAAAGTGGGTAAGTTGCTCGACGAGCTCGGTGAAGGTGTCCACCACCTCTCATACACCGTTGCGGACCTTGACGCCACCATGGAGCGCTTGCGCGGGGCGGGGTTGCGGTTTCGAGACCAGGTGCCACGCATGGGTTTGCATGGCCGCCGTATTGCTTTTCTTGAGCCCGAAGACATGTTCGGGGTTTTGATTGAACTTGTAGGCGAAACTCCGCGAAGCTAGCGGACCAGACGCAGGAGCAAACATGGGCGCCATCGACGTTTGGTGTAATCCCTTCACTCACGAAGGCATCAAGCATCTCTTCATCGACAACGAAGAGGTGCACTTCATGATGGGCACGCAATGGGGACGGACCGGCAACATGGTCGGCTATACCGCAGCCGAGTTTGTCGCCAATATGGACCGCCTTGGCATCGAAAAGGTGTGCGTGCCGGCGTTGAAGCAGGCCTTCTATCGCAAGAACAAGATGGGCGCCGACTTCTCCTACGACGATATTGGCAAATTGGTCGCAGCCTTTCCGGATCGCATAGTGGGATTAGCCGGCATCAATCCCTTCGAGCGCATGGAAGGCGTCAAACGGCTGGAAAGAGCCGTTAAGGAACTTGGCTTCAAAGGCGCCCATGTGCATCCATTTGGATTTGGATTAGACATCAATGCTGCGGAGTGGTTCCCCTACTACGCCAAGTGCGCGGAACTCGATATTCCAGTTGTCTTTCAGGTTGGCCATTCGGCCGAGTTCATGCCGAGCCGATGTGGCCGGCCAATTCTTCTGGACGACATCGCATTGTATTTTCCGGAACTCAAACTTGTCGGCGGTCATACGGGATGGCCCTGGGTGGAAGAATTGATTGCGATGGCATGGAAACATCCCAATGTTTACATCGCGGTGAGCGGGCATGCCCCGAAATACTGGGACCCGAAGCTGGTGAAATTTCTAAACAGCCGCGGAATCGGCAAATGTGTCTGGGGAACGGACTATCCCTTGATCTTGCACGAAGAGAGCCTCAGGCAAATCGAGGCCCTGAATCTGAAACCCCATGCGAAACAGTCCTTGCTTCACGACGCGGCAGCGAAAATTTTTAGCTTTGCGTCGATGGAAGCAGAACGCAATCCGGAGAAGCACACCGGAGTTCCTGCCCCGGTGAACTCGAAGTAATTCGACTATGGCAGAGTATCGATTCTTTCGGCTGGAAAGGGAGAACGCGGTGACCACCGTGTTCTTCGATAAGCCGCCGATGAACACCCTCGACAAGGATCTCTATCCGGAACTCCACGCCGTGTGTGATGAGGTAGACGCCGATGAAGCTACAAACGCCGTCGTCTTTGCCAGCAGGATTCACGGGGTTTTCGTAGCCGGCGCCGATATCAAAGAGATGACGACGTACGTGTTCGAAGAGAGCTGGATCAACAATCGCATCTCCACCGTTCATCAGGCGCTCAATCGCGTGGAAGACATCGAGAAGCCGACCGTGGTTGCCATTGAAGGCCACGCTCTGGGAGGCGGTTGCGAGTTCTCGCTGTGTGTCGATTTTCGTTTCATGAGCCGGGGCAAGCCTCTGATCGGACTACCCGAGATCGCACTCGGAATTATCCCCGGCGGCGGCGGTACGCAAAGACTGCCGCGCGTTGTTGGGTACGGTCGCGCGACCGAGATCATTCTGACCGGCGGCAAGATGCATGCGGACGAGGCAGAACGCATCGGCCTGATAACTCGAGCGTGCGATGAAAGTACCACGCTGTCAGAGGCGCAGGAATTCGCTGCGAAACTGGCCTCTCAGGCGCCAGTCGCGGCCCGAATGGCAAAAACGGCGTTGCGACGGTCGATGGGCATGAATCGCGAAGATGGTTTACGGGTTGAACGCGAGCATTGCCTGCAAGCCGTGATGAGCGCGGACGCGCGCGAAGGGTTCGCAGCTTTCGTCGAGAAACGAAAACCGAAATGGATGGGCAAATGACTTCTGGTTCTCATCTCGGCGTCGCCATCGTGGGAGTGGCGCAAACAAAGTACGAGGCTGCCAAGACCCATCTTGCCTATAACGAGCTGGTGTATGAGGTCGTTCGCGAATTGCTCGACACCACAGGTGTGAAGATGTCGCAGATCTCCAGCCAGATCACGGCCTCACAGGACATGTACGACGGCAAGACCATCTCCGGGATGTCGGTGAACGAGGTTGTCGGTGGCTATCTGAAGTCGGAGTGCAAAGTGGCCGCTGACGGTCTGCAGGCCCTTCTCTACGGTGCGGCGCGCGTAGCCTCGGGGGCGTTCGATTACACGCTGGTCGTGGCCCACTGCAAGGAATCCGAGGGCAATCCGCATCCGATTACCGGATCGATGTTCGACCCTTTCGTGGAGCGTCCGCTCGGGCTGGATGGCTTGCTTGCGACCGCTATGCAGAATGAGCGCTATTGCAACCAATCTGGGATAACGAATGACGAGTTGGCGGTGCTCTCGCAGCGTCGACATCTCCAGGCCGCTAAGAACGTAAAGGCGCAGCGCAGCGGCGACTTCAGCATTGAGCAGATCCAAAGATCGTCGGTCGTGATGGGCGCAATTCGCGAAATGCTGGCCGGCCCAACTTCCGATGGCGCCTGTGCTCTGCTTCTGGCGTGCGCAAACGAGGCGAAGAGATTCGGTGACAAAGCCGTGTGGGTCGCAGGACTGGGAAATTCCACCGACGCGTACTGGACCGACCGCGATCTGAGCGAGGCGGCTGCCTTGAAGGACGCTGCGGGAAGAGCTTACCGCGCCGCGGGAATCACAGAACCAATGAGCGAAGTCGACGTCGCCGAAGTTTCTGGCCGGTACATGTTTGAAGAGCCTCTTTATGTCGAGGCGCTCGCGTTGTGCGAGGCAGGACGCGCTCGCGAGTGGATTGCGTCTTCGGAGAACGCTGGGCCATCGGTAAATCCCTCCGGAGGAGCAATAGCCGGAAATCCTGCCACAGTTATTGGGCTTACCCGTGCTGTCGAGGTGTACCTGCAATTGAGCGGGCAGGCCGGGGCACATCAGGTCGGGGATTCTCGCACCGGAATCGCGCACGGTAGAGATGGCATCTGCGGGCAGAACCATTCTGTGGCTGTTCTGCGCTCAAATACCGCCATCCAGAGAGCGAGAGCTTAGTTATGCCGCAAAAGGTCGCGATCGTAGCCACCGGACAGACGAAACACACGTCCAAGCGTACTGATATCAATTTGCGTGAGCTGATCACGGAAGCCATTCGGCCAGCGCTGGAGGAGGCCGAGCTTACGATCGCGGACTGTGATGCAGTCATGATCGGCAACATGGAACCGTTCGAGGGTTTCATGTTCCCGGAGCTCTGGGCGGTTGATAGCTGGGGCGGATATCTGAAGCCCTCAGTCAAGTTCAACACCGGTGGAACCGTGGGTACGTCTACCATCGCCGCGGCCTATTACTACGTGGCATCCGGTATTTACGACACCATTCTTGCGGTTGGATTCGAGAAACAGTCGGACGGCCACACCCAGACCGCCATCACCACGGTCGGTGATCCGGTGTGGGAGCGCTCCATCATGGCGGGCGCGCTGGGAAACTTCGCCGTGATGGCCAGCACTTACATCCACGAGAGCGGAGCCACAGCGGAGCAGGCAGCGAAGATCGTGGTCAAGGCCCGTCGCAACGGCGCGAACAATCCGTATGCTCATCTGCAGATGCCGGATCTCACCGTAGAAGAAGTCATGAAGTCGGATGTAATCTCATATCCCATCCGGCGAATGGACATGTGTCCGCAGTCGGATGGAGCGTGCGCCGTCGTGCTCGCCTCGGAAAGTAAGGCGAAGAAACTGGCCTCGAGGCCGGCATGGATAAAGGCGGTCGCCACCGCGCACGAGCAACAATACATGGGCGACAGTCCAAAGCGCCTGGCAGTTATGCGCAGCCAGATCGACGCAATCTCGCGTCTATACAAAATGGCCAATATCACGAATCCGCGAAAGGAACTCGACGTAGCCGAGATCTACGAAGTTGCCAGCTGGGCGGAACTGGCGATGTACGAGAATCTGGGCTTCTGCGCTCGCGGTGACGGAGGGAAACTGATCGACGAAGGTGTCACCGAGATGAGTGGGGAACTACCGGTGAACCCCTCCGGTGGCGTGCTCTGTACCAATTGCATTGGTGCAACCGCGATGATTCGCGTGGCAGAAGCAGCCGTGCAGGTGATGGGTAAAGGTGGCAAGCGCCAGGTCGACCAAGTTAAAACAGCGTTGGCAACCGGATACGGTGGCAATGCCTGGTGCGACGCGCTAATTCTCAGCAGCAGCAGTCATTGAAATAAACGCAAAGCGAATGTCAGAAGCAACCATGGTCAAGAATGTCGAAAAAGACGAGCCGGTGCTGCGCGTTCCATATTTGCTGCAGATGGACTACGAATACTCTCTCGGACAACATGCCATCCGTTTTTTTCACGAACTGAAAGAGAATCGGCGGTTGATGGGCGTGCGCTGTCCGGAGTGCCATCGCGTCTACATCCCTCCGCGCCCGGTATGCGGTATCTGTTATGTCCCATCAGCCGAATGGGTGGAAGTGAGCGATGAAGGCACCTTGATCGGATGCACCGTGGTACGCCTGCCATTCATTGACCCAATGACGGGACAGCAAAGACCGGTACCGTACGGATTCGGCATCATCCAGTTGGATGGGGCCAGCACCAGCATGTTCCATTTCGTTGACGAAACCGACGACTCTAAACTGTCCGTTGGTCTTCGCGTCAAAGCGAATTTCCGCGAACCGCGCGAGGGAAATATTCGCGATATTACGAATTTCCGCGTGATTGGACCTGCCCGATGAATACTACGATCGCCCCCACAATCCGGCAGAAAATACAGATCCCGTACAAATACTCGGCGGGTCCCCCCATGACCAGATTCTTGCGCGGCCTGGAGCAGAAAATTATCTACGCCAGTGTGTGCGCGGCTTGCGGCCGCCGCAGCGTTCCGCCAGTGGGATTCTGTGGACGATGTTGGAAAGAGATCGACAATTTTGTTGCTGTCGAGCAGCGGGGAATCGTGGAGTCCTTCGTTTGCGATTCTCAGGGCGAGCCGCAGGCGATAGCCCCCGAAAAATCGTTGGCATACGCCCTGATCCGTCTGCAGGACTGCAGCACGAACTTGGCCCATCTGGTGCAGTGGGATGCAGAGACTCCGCTGCGCATCGGAACGGTAGTCACTCCCGTCTGGAAAAACGAGCGTACCGCCAGTATCCTCGATATCGCGTACTTCCAGCCGGCATAAGGAACGTTTCGCAGTACACCACACCTATTGACGCGGTTCCCCAGTTAAGCTAGACTTCTTTCGGTTTTACCAAACGTTTGTTTGGTAGCGGAAAGGCGCCTCCCTTGGATTTCGGCTGGACCGAAGAACAGGAACAGATCCGCAAGACTGCGCGCGAATTTGCCGAACGTGAAATCGCTCCGTTCGTCGCCGAATACGACGCGCAAGAGCGGTTCCCCGCCGATATCGTACGCAAGGCTGCGACGCTGGGATTTATGGGCGGCGTGGTGCCCAGTGAGTATGGAGGTTCAGGGCTCGACTTCGTCAGCAACACCATCATTCTGGAAGAAATCTCGCGGGCTTGTCATGCGGTAGCCTGCGCCTTGTCATTCCCCAGTGGCTTGGCGGGTTCGGCACTCGTACGCTACGGCAGCGAAGAGCAAAAACAGAAATACCTGAAGCCTCTCGCGAAGGGTGAAATCTTCGCCGCGACCGGCGTGACGGAGCCGCACTCGGGTACTGATGTGGCCGCCATGGAGACGGTGGCGATAAAAGATGGTGACGGTTACGTCATCAACGGTTCGAAAGCCTGGATCAGCTTCCTCGACCAGGCTAGCTACCTGCTTACGTTTGCCACACTTGATCGCGAGAACCCACGCAAGAATATCTGCGCGTTCATCATCGAGCGCGACACGCCGGGGCTGAAGTTCAAACCGTACAAGAACAAGTTAGGATTCCGGCCGCTGAGCACGGGCGACGTATTTCTCGATGAGGTCCACGTTCCAGCCAGTGCTCGCGTCGGACAAGAGGGCGAAGGTCTGAAAGTTGCGATGTGCGCGGTGGAGAATGGTCGTCTGGGCGTGGCTGCTCGGGCCGTCGGCCTGGCGCAGGCCTGCCTTGACGCGTCGGTCAAGTATGCGAAGGAAAGAATCGTTTTCGACCAAAAGATCGGAAAGTTTCAGCTCGTGCAATCGATGATCACCGACATGACGACCGAAGTGGAGAGCGCTCGTTACCTCACCTATCGGTTGGCGTGGATGAAGGACCAGGGCGCGCCGCAAGCGCGGAAGGAAGCCAGCATCGCCAAGATGTTTGCCAGCGACGTGGCCATGAAGTCAGCGACCGCTGCGGTGCAGATCCACGGCGCCTATGGGTGCCTCGGGGAAGCGCCGGTGAGCCGTTACTTTCGAGATGCCAAGTGTTTCCAGATCGTCGAAGGACAGAACCAGATGCATCGCAGCATGATCGCGGAATATCAATTGGGGTTCAGGTCGTAGCTACCTGATTGCGGTAGAGGAGCGAATGTCCAAGTACGACGTTGTGGTAATCGGAGCAGGAGCGGCGGGACTGACCGCCGGTGCGCTGCTTGCGAAGCACGGCAAAAAAGTTTTGGTGATGGACCGCGATAAGCATCTTGGCGGCCGTGGAATGGCAGTGCCGTTCGAGGGATATCGTCTGAGCCTGGGTGGGCATCTTCTCGAAGATGGTGGTTCGGGAATCACCAAGATCATCTCTTACCTGGGCAGCGAACTTAAGCACGGCAAAACCAGCAAAGGCATGCCGGTGTACCTGGATGGGCAGTGGAAGAACATTCAGGCGCTCTATAACGCGGACAAGGGCGAGCTGAAGAAGGTAATCAAGATTTTGACCGATACGCCTTATGAAGAGTTCGATAAGTGGGATGATCGACCGCTGCGCGAGTGGCTGCTGCAATATACGACCTCCGAAGGCGTCATCGCTTTGTTTGAATACATTGCCGTTGCCGAGTGCATGACGGAGCACTGGTGGGACCATTCAGCCAGCGACAATTTGTGGGTTCGCAAGATGCACTACGGCGAGCGCCGCATCGCCGGCTATTCCTGCTGGCCCGAGGGTGGATGGCACGGCATCTTCGACAAATTGGCCAAGGCCCTGACTGAGAATGGCGGCGATATCTGGATGGAGACTTCGGCCCAACGTGTGGTGATCGAAAACCGTCAGGTCAAAGGCGTGCGTTGTGAGCGGCAGAGGCCAGCAATGATGACCGAGGCATACAACTGGGAAACGGTTGAGGCCGATGCGGTTGTCAGTACGCTGCCGGTGTGGAATGTGTTGAACGTAGTGCGGGAGCGCGATCTGCCGGATTGGTACGTGGCGAAAATCAAGACGCTGGCGCAAGACAAGTTCAAGGCTTGCTGGCTGGGATATTACGTTGCGTCCCACGAGCCCATCTTTACCGGGATCGATCCCACGGAGCTGGCGATCTGGTACGAGTCGCCGCACAGCAAGCTTCCGGGCTGGGCATTTCTCGCGACCGGTTATGACGAAAGCGTCGCCCCGCCGGGAGTGCACCTGTTTAACTGCGGTTTCGTTTACCAGGGCGCGCGAGATGCTGACTGGAACGAGCGCATGTTCGACCTGATCGACAAAGATCTGGAGACTTTCTATCCCACATTGTGGAACGACAAGAACATCATCTGGAAGCGACGCCACATTGTGGAGAAGCCGGCGTTCGGTGTTTCGCAGAAACCGGGCATGGTCGGTGTCTTCCGTCCCGACTACTCGGTGCCCGGGTTGGAAGGGATGTGGTTCGCATCGGAAACTTTCCGCTCCCGCGGCATCGGAGTGGATCGTGCCGCGCGCGCTGGACTGACTGTCGCAGAAAAGATTTTGGGCACTCGCATCGAGGAGTTCAAGGACTCCCCACACGACTAGGTGAATGTGAACACGCTGCCACAACGTAAATCGCTGGTGATCGACGAGGCCACGGCTGCGTCCTGGATTCAGGATGGAATGACGATTGCCATTGGTGGCTTCATCAACTCCAGTCATCCGATGGCGCTGGTGCGTCACATTATCCGGCGGGGAATTAAAAATCTGACGGTGGTGGGAGCGGCCTCTGGAGGCCTGGATCTCGATCTCCTGATCGCTGCCGGTTGCGTCAAGAAACTGGTGACGACCTACATGGGCGGCGAGCACTATTGCCCGGTAGCACCGTTCTTCCGCGTAGCCGCACAGCGTGGTGAACTCGACATCTTCGAATGCGACGAGGGGATGTTCTACTGCGCGCTGCGTGCAGCAGCGCAACACCTCCCGTCGAACCCCTGGAAGGCGGGTATCGGTACCTCGTTTCCGGAAATCAATCCTGAGATCAAGGTATACAACGATCCGATAACCAATGAACCGATGCTGGCGATTCCAGCGATCAAGCCGGACCTCGCCCTGATCTACGCGGCGCAATCGGACGCGTACGGAAACGTGCAGCACGTTTCGACCGGTTTTGGGGATCGTGCGATGTGGCGAGCTGCCGACAAAACCATTGCGCAAGTTGAGCGTGTAGTGCCGAACGAGGAGATCCGCAAAAACCCGCTTGCCACTTCATTGATTGGAGTCGATGCGGTAGTGAAGGCTCCATATGGATCGCACCCGTTCGCCGGCCCGGGCTACTACATTGAGGACGGAGATCATATTCGCGAGTACGTCGCGGCCGGAAATGCGTACGCGAAGAACAACGATCGGAAGCCGTTCGAAGCGTATCTGAAGAAATACATTCTTGATCCGCAGACGCACGAAGATTACCTGGAAGTGATTGGCATAAAGCGGCTGCTTGCGCTGCACGAGTGCTGAGGCAGAGATGAACGCAAAGCAAACTACCGTAACCGAACAGCAAAGCACCGGAAGCCAGGCCTTCACGACGAAGGAGCTATTGGCCACGTTCATCTCTCACCAGGTGAAGGATGGCGAGCGTGTTGCGGTCGGAGCCGGTCTGCACGTACCCCGAGCGGGCATTCTCCTGGCCCACCTCATGCGGTGCCCTAACGTTCGTCTCTATGTCGTGATGACCTTCACTAACCTGGTGAAAGAGCCACGCATGGAGCCGTTCTACACCGTGTACGACAACCGGCCGACGAAGTGGGCGGAAGGATACATCCTCCATGATGATTTTCAAGAAGACCCGCGGAATGTTTCCGACACATTCGTTGTGGGTGCGCTGCAGATTGATAAGTTCGGCAACTCCAACCTGATCGGCGTGGGCAAGGATTACAAGCACCTCGAGTTTCGCGGACCGGGAGCGGTGGGAACGCTGAGCATGGCCCACTATGTCGACCGGTACTACCTGTTCGTTCAGTCACACAACAAGAGAATTTTTGTAGACAAATGCGATTTTGTGTCGACGGTGGGATGGGGACAGGGTGGAGCGGATGGCCGTACGAAACTTGGCATCCCGGGCAATGGGCCAATCTATTGCATCACGCCGCTTTGTGTCTTCGACTTTGAGGAGCAGAGCAAACGCATGCGGCTTCGCAGCGTTCACCCAGGAGTAACCGTCGATCAGGTGCTGGAGAACACGGGCTTTGAGGTCATTGTGCCAAAGGATGTGCCGCAGACTGCCGCTCCCACACCGGATGAGCTCTGGACGCTGCGCGAGCGGATCGACATCGAAGGCATGTTGCGGAGTTAACGGGCAGACTACGTGAAGATACTGGAACCCATTACGTTTGCAAACGGCCGCCTGAGGGTGAAGAACCGCGTGGTGATGCCGCCCATGGGCATGGGCTATGCGCACGAAGACGGGCGTGTCTCGGACAAGGTGATCGAGTATTACCGCGCTCGAGCCCGGAGCGGCGTCGGAATGATGGTGGTGGAAAACTGCATCATCGACCCTGACGTGCTTGGCGTTGGCCCGGAGTTACAGCTCCACAACGAGATTCATCTGCCTGGCTTGCAGCAACTGGCCGAAGTCATCAAAGGCTTTGGCGCCGTGGCCGGCCTGCAGTTGAACCACATGGGACGGCAGACCACACTAGGCAAACCGGTTGCGCCGAGTCCCATCCCGATTTCAGAAAAAGGTCCCGCGCCTCGAGTCCTCAACACGGATGATATTCAGTACGTCACCGATGAATTCGTACGTGCGGCGGGATGGGTCAAGCAGGTCGGGTTCGACTTCGTTGAGTTGCACGGAGCTCATGGTTACCTGATGTGCGAGTTTATGTCGCCGGTTTCAAACCGTCGCGACGACGAGTACGGCGGCGATTTCGAACGACGGTTGAAGTTCCCCCTGCAAATTATCGAGGGAATTCGCCAGGTGTGTGGCGAGGATTTTCCCATTCAGTTTCGACTCTCCGGAAGCGAGTACGTGCCCGGCGGCCTGACCGTGGATCAGACTGCGCAGATCGCCAGCCGGCTGGTCGAAGCCGGAGTTTCCTCCATCAGCGTTTCAGCTGGGAATTGGCAGACGTTGCGCTACATCATGGCGCCGATGTTCATGCCCCCGGCCTATCTTGCCGATGACGCCGCTCGTATCCGGGCCGCAGTCAACGTTCCGGTGATCGCAGTCGGTCGTATCCACAGCGTCGACATCGCGGAAGATGTTTTGCAAAAGGGCAAAGCCGACCTGGTCGCTGTCGGTCGAGGACTCATCGCCGATCCTGATTGGGTGCGCAAGCTGGAGGAAGGCCGTAAGGACGACATTCGGCCCTGCATTTCCTGCAATGCCTGTGTCGACCTGGTGTCACGAGCACAAGAAGCGCGCTGCACGGTAAACGCCTATCTGGGGAGGGAACAGAACGGACTGGAAGCGCCTCCTCACAAGCGTCACATACTCGTTGTCGGGGCAGGCCCGGCTGGCATGGAAGCGGCACGGATCGCAGCTTCCCGTGGCCACAAGGTCACGCTGGTAGAGAAGGGTAGTCGCCTGGGAGGCAAGCTGATTGTGTCGGCTGCGGCTCCTTCGAAGACCGAGATGAACTCCTTCATCAACTACCTGTCATGCCAGAACAAAAAGTTGGGGGTCTCGATCCATACCGACACGGCTCTGGATCAAAGTATGGTCCTCAGCATGGCTCCCGACATCATCATCAATGCCACGGGCAGCTTCCCGGTTGTCCCTCCTATCGAAGGTGCGAAGCAGGAGAACGTGTTTGTCGCCGAAGAGGTGATGCTGGAGCGGCAGTCGGCCGGCAAGAGAGTGGCGATTGTTGGAGGCGGGGGTACCGGCTGCGAAGCGGCGGAGTGGTTGGTTGCGCGAGGCCATGAAGTTGCGATTTTTGAAATGATGGCGCACATCGGCGCGAATATTGAACAAATCACCAGAAGGTGGATGTATTACGAATTACGCAAAGCAGGCGCGCAGTTGCTGACTCGATCGAAGGTAGTCCGAATCGATGGGGGAAAGCTTGTTTATTCCGACGCAAATGGTGACGAAAAGGTGTATGAATGTGACACCGTGCTGATCGCCCTTGGCTATCGACCGACGGATGACCTGGCATTTTGCGACGACGACGGATTTCCAATTCCAACCTATCGAATCGGTGATGCGGATAGGCCGGGAACCATCCTGGATGCGGTCACGGCTGGGGCGAACATTGCGGCAAGAATCTGACCGTCACTAGCGGGACGAGGAGGAAGACGACTTGCCTACAGCGTCAAGTGCCACGAACGCGAGTAAGAACAAACCATCCGGCCGAATGCAGGAGATTCTCGCTTGCGCCGCGAATCTCTTCTACAAGAAGGGCTATCACGTTACCACCATCGAGGATCTGGCTAATGAAGTAGGAATGTTGAAGGGCTCTCTTTATTACTACATAAAGTCGAAAGAGGATCTTCTCTATCAATTGCTGCTCGATGTCATCGTGGCGGGGCAGACAAGAGTTCGAGAGAAGATCGGCAATGTCGAGGATCCCGTTGAACAGCTCACGCTGGGCTTAGAAGAGCACATCGAATACATCATCGAGAACCAGGTGCGGGTTGGTTTGTTCCTGCATGAGTTTGATGTGTTTGCCGGAAAGCGCCGCGGCCGGATCGAAGAGGAGATGACGAAATACCAAAAGCTCTTCGTAGACATTGTGGTGAGAGGGCAGAAAGAAAAGAAGTTTGTCGATCTCGATCCGTGGATCATGGTCGACGGTTTTCTTGGAATGTGTAACTGGATTTACCGGTGGTATCCGGGGGATAAGAATCCAGGACTGGATTCGGTGAAGAAGACATTTACGGCGATGCTATTAGGCGGCATCGCGCGGCATTAGGGAGGAGTACGGCATGGTTACGCAGCAAGTGGCAGCGGGCGTTTCGGACAATTCCGAGCTTAACTTCGATCTCGGCAAGGAGAAGGAATTCCTGCGAGCCAACATTCGGGAACTCGTGGAGCGCGAAGTTCCACGTGAGTACGCGCGCGAGTTGGATGAGAAGGAAGAGTTTCCGGAAAAAGTCTGGCGAGCGCTCGCCGACGGCGGCTACCTGGCTATACCCATTCCTGAGGAGTATGGCGGGGTTAACGGCGACGTCATCGACATGGTGCTGGTGACCGAAGAATTATCGCGGCGCAGCGGAGCTATGGGCCTGGTTTTCTTCATGTCGGCATGCTTCGGCGCTCACACTCTGGTACATGCAGCCAGCGAGGAGATGAAGAGAAAGTATCTGCCAAAGCTGGCGCAGGGCGAGATAAAGTTCGCGTTCTCGTTGACGGAGCCGGACGGCGGAACGGATGTGCTCGGCGCTATGAAGACCTACGCTGAGGACAAGGGCGATCACTTCCTGCTGAATGGTCAGAAAGTCTGGACCACGGCGGCCCATGTCTCCGATCACATCGTGGTGGTCGCTAAGACCAACCAGAATCCGAAGAAGAAGGCGGAGGCATTTTCGGCGTTTCTGCTGGACCGCGAAATGCCCGGAATCTCTCTCCGCAAGTTAGACAAGATCGGAATTCTGGCTACACCGTCGTTCGAGGTCACGTACACCGATGTGAAGGTTCCGAAGGATCGCCTGATTGGTGAGAAGGACAAAGGCTTCTACGGCTTGTTGGGAATGCTCAACAATGAGCGCATTTTGACTGCGGCTCTGACCATGGGTGAGCAGCAGGCTGCGTTTGACGATGCTCTGCAGTACGCAAAAGAGCGGCACGCATTTGGGCGGCCCATCGGTCAGTTCCAGGCGATCCAGCACAAGCTGGCGTGGATGCGCACGAAGGTCGAGTTAAGCCGATTGCTGCTTTATAAGGCGGCGTGGCTGCAATCTCTCGGCCGCGACTGCGCCATTGAAGCCAACATGGCGAAGCTCGTTTGCGCGAATCATGCCACCGAGGTCACCGACATGGGCATGCAGATCTACGGCGGCTATGGTTACAGCCGCGAATACGATATGCAGCGCTACTGGCGTGACTGCCGCTTGCACCGGGTTGGTCCCGTTAGCGATGAGATGATTCTCAACTTCATCGGCGAGCGCCTCGGTCTGCCCCGCAGTTACTAACCGATTTAAATAAGCGCGACGTCACTATTGCACGGTCAGGGAGAAACCAGTGTCACAGAAAAACGTGGCGGATTCGATTCATCCAGCAAAGCCGGACGACATCAACTTCTTTAATCCTGACGTCCAAGATTGCCCGTATCCCGCCTACCAGTTGCTGAGAGACGAGGCTCCAGTCTGGCATGATCCCGCGACAGGTCACTACGTGATCACGCGATACGATCTGCTTCGTCAGATTCTGCTGGATACGGAAAATTTCAGTAGCGAAGGTGCAATTCGCGATTCAGATTCGGCGATCCATGGCGACCGGGCGGCGCGCATGCGCAAGCTTTACGAAGAGAACGGCTGGTTGCCCGGACTTACGCTGGCAAATCGTGACGATCCGCCTCACCGCCAGTTGCGCAATCTGTTCGACAAAGCTTTCAACGCTGCGCGTATCAAGGGAATCGATCCGATGGTCGAGCAGCTCAGTTATCGCCTGATCGATGAGTTCATCGAAGACGGTCATTGCGAGTGGGTGCGGCAATTCGCGGTCCCCATGCCGCTCATCGTCATCATTCGGCAAGCCGGTGCGCAGGAAGAAGATATGTGGCGCATCAAGAGCTGGACCGACTCATGGGTGAAACGACTGGGCTTTCATGCAGACCGAAGAAGAGGAGCGTGCCTCGGTCGAAATGGAGATTGAACAGCAGCACTATTTCCAGCCTATTTTCGATCGTCTTCGCAAGAATCCTGACGGCTCGCTGCTGAGCGATCTGGTGAACACCGTCATACCCGAATGGGGTCGGCCAATGACCGACAACGAGCTGCATGCCGAGATGAGCGCCGACATCTTCGTGGGCGGAGCTGAGACTACGACGAATGCTTTGTCGGAAGGAATGAAGATGCTCATCGAGCATCCCGAGGTGTGGCAGAAGCTGAAGTCGGATCCCGACAAGTATCTCCGGACCTTCGTGGAAGAAGTGGTGCGGCTCGAGTCGCCGGTGCAGGCGCTGTTTCGCTATGCCAAGAAAGATGTCGAGCTGGCTGGCGTGAAGATACCGGCAGGTTCTCTACTAACGCCGCGTTATGGCGCAGCAAATCGCGACGATCGCCACTTCTCCTGTCCGGACAAACTGGATCTGGACAGAAGCAATTCGGCAAGCCATCTGGGATTTGGATCGGGCATCCACAGTTGCCTGGGTGCTCCGCTGGCGCGACGCGAATTGTACTGGGGCTTCAAGGCGCTGGTAAATCGCATTGACGAAATGTGGTTTGCGCCCGGGAAGAATGATTTTCGGCATGCTCCCAATTTCTGCCTGCGTGCTCTGACTGCGCTTCACATCGAGTTCAAAGCCAAACCTCGGGAGACGAGGGTCACTGGTTAGCGACGGACGACAAGATTATGGCGAGAGCTCTGGAAGGGAAAGTTGCAGTCGTAACCGGGTCGGGCCGAGGTATCGGACGCGCGATCGTTTTGCGTCTGGCTGCGGCCGGTGCCAAGGTCGTGATCAATGATCTCGACGGCTCTCCCGCGGGAGAGACAGAAAACGCCGTCAAGGAAGCGGGCGGGGAGGCCACCACCGCGTTGGGAAGCGTTGCTGATCCTGCAACGGCTGCCGCGATCATGGAAAAGGCTGCCGGCCAATGGGGGCGCATCGACATTCTCGTGAACAACGCCGGGCTGACGCGCGACGCCATGATCCATCGCATGAGTGACGACCAGTACAACCTGGTGATGGATGTGGTTTTGCGTGGAGCGTTCAACTGCGTTCGAGCGGTTTCGCCCTTCATGCGAGAGGCGGCGAGGGAAGAGAAGAAGAAGGGCATTACCCAGCACCGCAAGATTATCAATATCGCTTCCATCGCCGGAGTGAACGGCGCTGTCGGCAATGTAAATTACGCTGCTGCCAAGGCAGGCCTGATTGGATTGACGAAAGCGATTGCCAAGGAATGGGCCGGCTTTCGGGTCAACGTAAATGCCGTGGCTCCGGGCATCATCGACACGCGCATGACGGCAGCGCGTTCAGCTGAGGACATGAAAGATCCGGCAGCGCTCGGTATTCCCGCCGACGTGCGTGACAAGATCGTCAAGCAAATGCCCATGGGTCGGATCGGAACGCCTGAAGACGTCGCGGCAGCGGTTGAGTTTCTTGCCTCTCCCGGATCGGACTTCATTACCGGCCAAGTCCTGATCGTCGACGGCGGAGTGGACTTTATCAGCGTAGTTGGCTAGACCGTTCATCAAGTTTGAAAGGAATTCTTCATGCCAAGGGTGAAGTTTGATCACGTTTCATTTCTTGTCCGCAACCTGGACGAGACGGTGAAGGACTACAAACAGATGCTTGAGGTCCTGGATCCCGAGCAGGCAAAGAACATTGTTTGGGACGAGGGAGTCGAAGGTGGATACAAAATGCGCTGGGCTACCTTCGTGAATCCGAACGGAGCGTCGCTGCAATTTTTCGAGAGCGACAATCCGTACGATCAGAAACTGCTCGAGAAGCACGGCGAACGCGTGCATCATCTAGCCTTCACCTCCGACGACCTGAATCAGACCGTCGAAGACCTCGACAAAGTTGGCGTGCCGCTTACCAGCAAAGAGGTGACTGGTCCGACACATCTCCCCTGGCTCAAGTGGACCTTCGTTCCTCCCAAAAAAGCGCATGGAGTCTTGATTGAGGTAGCCACGCGATACAAGGTGGAAGACGAGAAGTGGGTTCTGGACAAGCCAAATTCCTAATGAATGGATTCGCGCTGTGAAGAAGAAACTTTACGATTCGCCCGATGCAGCGGTGGCCGATGTGCCCGATGGCGCAAGTATCATGTTCGGCGGCTTTGGCGGCACCGGCTTTCCCAATACCCTGATCCGCGCGCTGGCTAAGAAGGGCACGAAGAACATTTCTGCCATCAGCAACAACTGCGGTACCGAAGAGTTCGAGTTGGGGCTGCTCTTCAAGAACCGGCAGATCCGTCACGTCACGGCAAGCTTTCCTGGACCTCGATCATTTTTCTTTCAGGAGCAATGGGCGAAGGGAGAAGTGACGATCGACCTGGTTCCGCAAGGCACGCTTTGCGAGCGGCTGCGCGCGTCGGTTGCCGGCATACCGGCTTTCTACACGCCGGTAGGAGTTGGAACTGAGGTCGCGGAAGGCAAGGAAGAAAAAGTAATCCGAGGTAAGCGTTACATTCTGGAAGAGGCCTTGACGGCGGACTTCGTGTTCATTCGCGGTTACAAAGCCGACGAGATCGGCAACGTCATCTACCGCAAAGCCTCGCGCAACTTCAATCCTGTAATGGCCGGTGCAGGGAAGACGACAATCATTGAAGTGGAAGAGATCGTCCCGGTTGGCTCCCTGGATCCGGAGATGATCGTGACGCCCTCCATCTACGTCGATCGCATCGTGCAAGCGAAGGCGGTGTACAGTGCCTGAGAAACTTACGCGTGAGCAACTCGTACAGCGCGCCGCGTTGGAACTCGAAGACGGCAGTTGCGTCAATCTTGGTTTCGGCCTGCCGAATCTGGTTTCCAGCCATGTCCCGCCCGGACGAACCATCTACTTCCACAGCGAGAACGGAATTCTTGGCATGGGCCCCCGCGCACGCAAGGGCGAAGAAGATCCCGACCTCGTGGATGCCATGAAAGTGCACGTGACATTAAGAAGCGGAGCAGCATTCTTCAACCAACTGGAAGCCCACATGATGACGCGCGGCGGTCATCTCGACCTCGCGATGTTAGGAGGCTTGCAGGTTTCCAGAGAAAGGCGACCTCGCCAACTGGAAGGTTCCGGGTGCAGGCGGGGCGGGTGGCATCGGCGGCGCGATGGACATTGCTGTGGGAAGCCCGCGCATCGTAGTGCTGATGGAGCACAGCACGAAAGAAGGTCAGCCGAAGATCGTGAAGAAGTGCTCCTATCCTTTGACGGCGTTGGAATGTGTGCACCGCATCATCACCGATGTCGCTGTTATCGATGTGACTTCCGAAGGAATGGTGTTGCGTGAAGTGGCTCCGGGTTTCACGCCGGCAGACGTGCAGATGCTAACGGAGCCGACTTTGATCATTCCCGAGGACGTGCCGGAAATGCAGTTTGCTGGCGAAAAAGTAGCAAGCTGATAAGAGACCAGACGAAGCATCTTTTGATGGCCGAACTGCATGGCGATCCGTTCTTCCAAGATCATCTCGCTTCGAGAGGCTGCTGCCTCCGTATCCGATGGCAGCACCATTGCGGTTGGAGGCTTGTCTTACTTCGGCGCTCCGATGTCGCTCATTCGAGAGCTGATTCGGCAGAAAGTGCGCGGACTGACCTTGGTCACCGCAGCAGTCACGTCGCTGCAAGCGGACTTGCTGATCGCCGCCGGAGCGGTGCGCAAGATTATCGCGCCTTACGTGGCTTTTGAGGAATTGGGATTGGCGCCCGCTTTCCGCCGAGCTGTCGAGTCAGACGCAATCGAAGTTGTGGAATGCGGCGAGGCATTTCTCGGGTATGGGCTCAAAGCCGGAGCCAGTGGCGCGCCTTTTTATGCTTTGCAAAAACGCGCTGCCGCTACCGACTGCATGCGCGTGAATGAATTTTACAAGCCCTCTCGCGATCCTTTCACTGGTGCGGAAGTTGTCTGCGTACCTGCGATACGGCCGGACATAGCGTTGCTGCATGTCTCGACCGCTGATCAACTCGGCAATCTCGGGTGCGGACGTCTTCGCTTCATGGACGCTTTACTGGCGCGCGCTTCCAGAAAAATTATCGCTACGGCAGACCAGCTCACCGAATGCCTCGAGAACGACGTCTCATTTCCGAGTTTTCAGGTTGAAGCTGTGGTTCCTTTGCCCGGAGCCGCCCGGCCCACTGCCAGTGCCGGCCACTATGGCGTTGACCGGTCCGAAATCAAGCGCTACCTCGCCGCTTCCAAAAGTGAGGCAGGGAATAGCTGATTATCTTGCGGCATTAGGGGACGATGAGGCGAACTACCTGGGCAACCTTGGTGCGGAGAGTCCTGTTATGGCGACGCCGCTGCCAAGGCCCAGTGAAGATTCTTCTCCCGCTTCTCGTGCGGAAATCATGGCAACGGTTCTGTCCCACAGCGTGAGAGATGGCATGTTCACAGGGGCTGGTACGGGATGCTGGGAAGTGGCTGCCGGTTTGCGCCTGGCGCAGATGACTCACGCCCCTAATCTCTCGTTCAGCTACGGTGGTTCGGGCGCAGTGAATCCCCGGCTTACTTACTTGCCGGAATCTCTGAATGGCGAGGATCCGCTAGTCCGATGTGACGGGGTGTTGTCGCTGGAGGACGTATTCGATTTGGAGATGAACTGCCGCTTCGACATTATGTTCGCCAGCGGTATGCAGATCGATCAGTTCGGCAATGTGAATCTGGTCTGCATTGGACCGCATGCCAAGCCTAAGCTTCGAGGGCCGGGTACCGTTGGGTTGGAGTTTGCTGGATGCGTCAAGGAGATTGTGTACTTCTTTCGAAGTCAAACCCGACATAGCTTTGTACCCAAGGTGGATTTCATCTCCGCGTTCGGCTACGGTATCGGTCCGGGCAGCCGCGCAGAAGCGGGGCTCGCCGCGAACTGGGGTCCAAAGCTGGTCGTAACCAATCTTGCGGTGATGGATTTCGAAGAACGAACCTGCAAGATGCGGTTGCGGTCTGTGCATCCCGGAGCATCCGTCGAGCAGATCAAGGACAACACTGCCTTCGATCTGGTCATACCCGATCAGATCGTGCAGACAACATTGCCGACTGCGACAGAACTACGACTGCTCCGTTGTGAGATCGATCGTGGCGGACGATTGCGTACGTTGATTCCAGCTTAGTGTGTCGCAGCAAATGATTTCTCAAATCCACATGAGGACTCCATCACTGTGATTGGTATCGCTTCATATGCTGCCAGATTGCCCGCCTATCGGATTTCGCGAGAGGCCGTAGCTACGGCGTGGGGAAATACAAGCCAGCCAGGGCAGAAGATGGTCACTCGCTTCGACGAGGACTCTCTGACCATGGCTGCCGACGCTGCTTCGAAGTGCATGCAGCCAATTGACCGGGCACCAACCTTTATCGGCCTTCTTCTTTGCCTCCACCAGTGCACCGTATCTTGAGCGTCTGAATGCCAGCCTCGTTGCCGCGATGTGCGACGTACCAGCCCATGCCTTTGCTGCAGATTTCTCGGATTCTCTTCGCGCCGGAACGTCCGCTCTGTATGCAGCAGCCGATCGTATCGCCGTCGACGGTGGAGTGGCCGTCGCTGTGGCCGCCGATAGCCGCGAGGCGGAACCCGGCTCAACCGAGGAGATGTTATTCGGCGAAGCCTCCGCGGCAATTGCCTTGGGCACAGAAAACGTTGTCGCAGAGATCATCGCCCGCTCGACCAGATATGACGACTTCTTTGAGTCCGTGCGACGCGACCGTGATGAGTACGTGACGCTCTACGAAGGCAAATACTCGGTTGAGCGCGGTTACATGCACAGCTTGCGCGCCGTCCTGCAAGATGTCTTACAACGTGGGAGTATCTCGCTCGACCAGGTCCAGAAACTTGTGGTTCCCGCGATCGATAAGCGCTCACACCTGGCACTAGCTGAAAAGCTTGGCTTCCCCGCTGATCGCGTGCAGGACGTCCGCTGGAATGATTACGGAAATCTGGGATGCGCCGGGCCGCTTGTGCTTCTTTGCGACGCATTGAACAGTGCGCGACCCGGAGACCACATCCTTTTTGCCGGCTACGGAAATGGGGCAGATGCGTTCCTGATCCGAGCCACCGACCAACTGCCTGCGTTCCAGCAATCGACCGGTGCCAGTGCTTCGAGAGCCGCCCACGAGATCGCCTACAAGAGCTATACGCTTTATCGCAAATCGCGGGACTATCGGCATTCTCATGAGGACGGGCTGGAAATTACCAACATCTTCTACAACAAAGAAGAGGTCCAGACGGTTCGATTGCATGGATCGGAGTGTCAGCATTGCGGCACGCGCCACTTTCCCATGGTTCGCGTCTGCGCGCGATGTGAGAAGGACGATCAGCTCAAACCGGTCGCGCTGGAGCGAACGGGAACGATATTTACCTTCGCCGTCGACTATCTCGCCGCCTCACCCTTTCCGCCAACAATCATGGCGGTCGTGGATCTTAATGGCGGAGGCCGAATCTATTGTGAAGTGGTTGATACCGAGGCCGATGCCATCCAGATCGGAACGCCTGTCGAACTGGTGATGCGCCGCCTGCGTGAGGGCGGCGGTCTCTATCACTACTACTGGAAATGCCGTCCGAGGAGAAGTTCATGAGTAAGTCGTTGCGGGAGCAAGTTGCGGTGATCGGCGTGGGCTGCACAAAGTTCGGCGACAATGTCGACCAGGGTCTTAACGACATGATGGTGGATGCAACTCGCGCCGCCTGTGCCGATGCCGGCGTCACCCTCGACGAACTTAAGGCCGCATGGCTCGGCACCTTCTCGCCCGGATTCAACGGTGGGAAGGCGAGCATTACGCTTGCGGATGCCCTTCGCTTTCGCGAACGTCCGATCACGAGGGTCGAAAATTATTGTGCGACCGGCACAGACGCTTTCCGTAATGCCGCGGCCGCAATCTCAGCAGGTTTGTACGACATGGTGCTGGTGCTGGGAGCGGAAAAACTGAAAGACCGCGCCGTACGCGGCTTGCAGCGCGAAGGCATTCATCCGCTGATGGAGGCTGGGTCGACCGCGCCCGGTATGTTTGCCATGGCTGCCAATCGCTACATGCACACCTATGGCCTCGATCGGCGAACGCTGGCCAAGGTCGCGGTAAAGAACCACGCCAACGGTGCGCTGAGCGAGAAGGCACACTTGAGGATGAAGATTACCGAGGAGCAGGCATTGTCTGCGCAGATGATCGCCTATCCTTTCGGCCTGTTCGACTGCTGTCCCACAACCGATGGCGCCGCAGCGGTCATTCTTTGCCGCGGTGACATTGCCAAGGAACGCGGCAAAGATCTTGTCCTCCTGCGCGGCTCCGGACTCGCGGTTTCATCCGGCAAGCCATACCTGGATCCGACCTGCGAATATCTGGGATTTCCGTCGACTCGCATGGCGGCCAAGCAGGCGTACCAGGCTGCCGGCGTAGGCGATCCCGTGAAGGAAATCGATTTCGCAGAAGTCCACGATTGCTTCACCTGGACTGAGATTACCAACTACGAAGACCTTGGCTTCTGCGCAAAAGGTGAAGGCGGCGCATTTATTGAGGAAGGCAGAAGCAGCTTGCAGGGTGATCTGCCGGTGAATCCCAGCGGGGGATTGAAATCATTTGGACATCCGGTCGGCGCAACCGGAGTCCGGATGATCTATGAGTCGACGACCCAGCTGCGTGGACAGGCAGGGCAGCGCCAGGTAAAAGATGCGGAACTGGGATTGGCGCACAATCTCGGCGGCCCGGGTGCGGTTGCTTGCGTGATACTGCTGGGGCGCGAAGCTTGAAAGACGTAGCAGGCGGCTGCGTCAGAAGCGAAGGAGCTGCGAAACAAAGACGCAGCTCCTGTTTATCTCGACACTACTTCGCCTGGAGCGTGGCAATGTAATCGGTGATGTTCTTTATCCTGAGTTGTGCTTGCGCTTCGCTTTGCTGACCTAGCTGTAGGAACGTTTGACCCCACACTGGCATCTGAGGTGATCCGTGAGCCGCTGGCATATTTGGATCGCCTTTGATGGACTGCTGCACTTTGGCGTACGGGAACTTGCCGCCGTTCTGTTTGGCTAACTGTGTCAGGTTGGAAGGCGGCGTTTTCAGAGCCGTCGCTGCAGGACCGTTTCCACTTCCGTTGGCGCCGTGGCAGGCCGCGCAGTAAGAGTTGAACATCTCTTTGCCTGAAGCACTATTCACATTAGCTGTGGGGACCTTCTTAATCTGCGGCTTGGCCGATTGGTCTGCCTGCTGCTCTCCGCTCAAAACGGAGTAACCGGCCAAGATCAAAATCAGCATCGAAATACCTGCCCCTATGCGGCATCGGTTCATTCTTCACCTTCCTGTTGTGACCAGAGCGATTTACACACCGCGCGTTTATTCGCGACAAGTATTACCTACCAACCGTTCGTTTGCTAGGGCAAAAAGGTGGTACAGAGCAGCACTTTTTTCCTCTGCGCACCGAGGCCGCGATTGACAATAATCATGGGGGCGATATCATCGGTAGCAAGCGTCAACCAAACGATTGGTAGGTTACAGAGGTGCGGTGTTGAACATCAGCCGGCGCGGGTCCTTGGTCCTCGCATTCCTTATAGCGTTCTTTGTTCCGCTGATGGTGGCGCAAACTTCTTCCAGCGGAAACTCCAAGCCGCCAGCGGTCGACACCGGCGCCCCGCCAGCAGCGGGTGATCAAAATTCCGATCCCCTGAAGCGGACGCCCACTCCTGCGCAACAGCAGCACCGGAATAAGGCGCTCAAGCAGGAACTCAGTCAGACCTACAAGCGCTGGCTCAATGAAGATGTGGTGTATATCATCACGGCCGAAGAACTGGATGCATTTAAGCACCTGACGAATGATGAGGAGCGCGATCAGTTCATCGAGCAATTTTGGCTACGTCGGGATCCCACTCCCGATACTCCGGAAAATGAGTACCGTGAGGAACATTATCGGCGCATAGCGGAAGCGAATGAGAAATTCCCCGCCGGCATGCCCGGGTGGAGAACGGATCGAGGCCGCATTTACATAATTTGGGGTCCGCCCAACGATATCGACCGACACCCGACTGGCGGCTACTACGAGCGCCCCATGGAAGAGGGCGGCGGCGACACCAGCACATTCCCGTTCGAAGTTTGGCACTACCGCAATCTGGAAGGGGTTGGCCAGGACATCACTCTGGAATTTGTCGATCCCTGTATCTGCAATGACTACCATCTCGCGAAAAGTCCCGAACGAGAAAGATGCGCTCTTAAACACGCCGACATCGGGGAATACGCAGTATGAAAACATGGGACTCGCCAGTCGGAACGATCGCATGAATCCGTTCTCGGCGAACCCTGGTCCACTGCAGGGAATGCAGAACGCAAAGATCTTCGACAAGATGGAGACCCTCTCGAAGGTGATGGCGCCGCCGCCGATTAAATTCAAGGACCTCGAAGAGGTGGTGACTCATAAAATCAGCATGAACAGCATGCCTTTCGAGGCCCAGGTAGATTTTGCCAGGGTTACTAGCGACACCGTATTGGTTCCTGTGACCCTCGAGATACAGAACAAAGACATCACGTTCGTTGAGAAGGACGGAGTGCAACGGGGTACGGTCAACATCTTCGGACGGGTCACCGGAATCACTGGCCGCGTAGCCCAGACCTTTGAGGACACGGTACGGGTCGATGTTCCACAGGATCTGCTGCAGCAGACCATGAATCGTCCATCGCGCTACTGGAAGGTCGTGCCGCTTCGTCCCGGACGCTACCGGATCGATATCGTCGTGAAGGATGTGAACGGCGATCGTGCGGGGACCTGGAGTCGCGGAGTCGTTGTCCCCGAGTACGACGACGATAAGTTGGCCGCATCTTCGTTGATTCTGGCCGACCATCTCGAACGGACTGCCACCAAGGAAGTGGGTGCCGGAAATTTTGTCATCGGGCAAACCAAGTTGGTGTACCCGCGTTTGAACGAATCAGACGGAAAGCCTCCGGTTTTCAACCGTGATCAACGAATGAGTTTCTGGATGCAAGTCTACAATTTGCAGACGGACGAACACACCAGGAAGCCTTCGGCCAACATCAACTACGAAATTGTCAACATCAGCAACAACCAGCGCGTGCTGCAAGACTCTGAATCAAGCGAAAAGAAGGGGTACATCGGCGAGCAGGTCACACTGGAAAAAACAGTCGTCCTGAACAACATTCCTCCTGGCCAGTACAAGCTCACGGTGAAAGTGGACGACAATCTCTCCAAGCAAAGCATCCAGCCGTCAATCGACTTCATTGTTCGATGACTGCCGGTTGACGAACCATTAGCGCCCTGCCCGCTCAACTGCCTTCGCAAGAGGACGGCCAGCGCCCTCGCGTGCGGGCGGGTCAACACTTTTGGCCTATTTCCGCTGGGATGAATGCGCACTTTTGAGGGCTATTCGCCCCTCCAGTTGCTGCTCAAACAAACGACCGTTTTCTTCTTGACAATGCACTTCATTGCAAATTAATCTGCTGGCCGACCAAACGATTGTTTGGTAAACCCACGGTACCGCATCGGACTGCAGGGGATCTGGAGCAATACCGGGCTCGCCGTGATCAAGCGGCCGCCGGGCCATCGCGAATTCCGAAAGAGAGACTGCAATGAACTGTGTCAGACAGCTTCTGTTTAAGTCGCTTCGGGTCCTTGTGTATGCGGTGTTCGTCGCTCTCGTCGCCGCTAGCGCGTTTGGGCAGGTCGGTGCGACGAATGGCTCGATATCGGGAATCGTTGCCGACAACAGCGGCGCCGTTGTTCCGGGAGCGACCGTCACCGTAAGCAATCCATCCAAGAATTTCAGCCGCGACACCACCAGCGACTCCGGTGGCGAGTTCGCCCTGCGTGATTTGCCGCCCGGAACCTATAACGTCACCATCAACAAACAAGGCTTCAAGAAGGCCGAGTATCCGGACGTGCAGGTGAACGTCGGCACTACGGCACAGCTTCGCGCCACGTTGACGATCGGTCAGGCGACGGAAACGGTCGAAGTGACCGGGGAACAGCTGGCAACGGTAGACACGGAAAAAACCTCCATCAGCGACGTCATTCAGCCGATACAGGTTCAGCAGTTGCCATTAAACCAGCGCAGCTTCACCTCGCTGGTCACGCAGCAGCCCGGTATCGTGTCGCTATCGAACACGTCCAACAATGCCGGCCAGACGCCGACCAGCGTAACCTGGGCCCAAGGTTCGCAGATCAGCGCCAATGGTCAGGTTTCTTCCAATGTGGCTTACCTGATTGACGGTGTAAACTTCGGCAACTCCGGATTCGGCGCACCCGGCACTGCGGCCGGCGGTGATGTGCCCGGTGTGGAAGGCATCCAGGAATTTCAGGTGCTGAGCGCGAACTATAGCGCGGCGTATGGCGGTTCCGCCGGCGCTGTCGTGAGCTTTGCCACCAAGAGCGGTACGAACAACTGGCACGGCACGCTGTACGAATATCTTCGCAACGACAAGGTCGATGCCGAGAGCTATTTTGATACTGCCAAGTTTCCTTATCACCGCAATCAGTTCGGCGGCACCATTGGCGGCCCGATCATAAAGGACAAAACATTTGTCTTCGCCAACTATGAGGGATTGCAGCAGGCCTACACGACGACCTCGGTCGGCAATGTGCCTAGCCTATGCGCTCGCAACGGTGGCGTAGGCGGCAGCGGCGTCGGTTGCCCCGGCGGCGTGCCGTTCCTGGTGACCAATAATTACGCGCCGGGCGGCCCGGTTCCGGTCGCCATTCCCGATGCCACGAAAGCCGAATTCGCGCTTTATCCGCTTCCCAACGGCAGAGACTACGGGAATGGTATCGCCCAGCTCTTGTTCCCAAGCAACCAGCCGATCAGCCAGCAGTACGGCCTGATCCGCGTCGACCAGTATCTCGGCAAGAACGACACACTCACCGGCCGCTACACCATCACGGATGCCGACGGCAGCAACGCTTACCAGCTTCCCACGTATGAATTTCTGAAGTATGACCGCCTGCAGAATTTGATGATGAAGTGGACTCACGTCTTCGGTTCGAACAAGGTGAACACGCTGGCATTTGGTTGGAACCGGTCGCTTCTCAAAGCCTCCGTCCAGCCGACGATCACAATTCCTCAGGATGCTTACACCGGAAATCCGGCTCGCCAGGTGGTCGGCACCATCTCAGTCGGCTCCGCTACATCAGGCAACACCAGCGGCGCACTCTCAACCGTTGGAACGGACAACTGGGGTCCATTCAGAGGTGCGGATAGCAGCTGGCCGATCACAGATGACTTTGAGTGGACGATTGGCCGGCACTCGATCAAGATTGGCGGCGGCTTCGGATGGCGTCAGTGGAATTGGACCAAGGGCAACCTGATCGGCGGCGGTTGGACCTTCAACAGCTTGAACGATCTGCTTGCCGGACAGGTTGGTGTTCTGATCATCCGTCAGGACGGCGTAGTAGCTCAGTGGAACGTCAGCACGCACCCGGTCGGAATGTACGTGGAAGACACCTGGAAGGCTACTCGTAAACTGACCGTCACCGCGGGGTTGCGGTGGGACTTCCAGTTTCCGATCATGACCAACGAGCAGATGTTCGGCAACGTCCGCAGCAATCAGGACTCGGGCCTGACGATCGCCAGCACGCCCTACAACAACTACTCCTGGAAGCAGGTTCAACCCAGGGTTGGCTTGGCGTGGGATCCTTACGGCACGGGTAAGACCGTGTTCCGTACCGGCGCCGGACTTTTCTATAGCTTCGTTGGTTTCGGTCCCGTGGCTGGTGAGTTGTCGTACAACGATCCTTACTCCACGATCAACTCGTTCTTCGGAGCCCCAGACGGCGGCGCTGTCATTCCCTGGAATCAGTCCACAGCGGTCACCGCGCCTAGCAGCTTCCCGGGCCTCTTGACCGCGGTTACGAACGTCAATCCTCCGGAAACCGCGCAATGGAATGCTCAGTTGGCACAAGAGCTGCCGGGTAAGGTCATCATGACCTTGTCGTACGTCGGCAGCGCCAGTTGGCACCTGATGGGCGGCTACGAAGGCAACTTCAATTTGCCGGGCGGCTACGTAGACGGACAACCTGTCTTCTACAACACTCCTGGCGGAGCCGCATCGCCGGCTTTAAAATCACAGATCTTCTCGCTGTACTCCGTTGCTTTCAACGGCCGCTCGAATTACAACGCGGGCACGGTTGATTTCAACCGCAAGTTCTACAACGGCCTGTCGCTGGAAGCCAGCTACACCTGGGCGAAGGCGATGTCAGATGTAGATACCAATAACAGCGGTGCGCTCCTTCTGGGCAACGCTTCTCACTATGAATATCCGGGCCAGCCAACCACCGATTGGTCCGAGTCGCTGATCAGCTTCCGCAATCGCTTTGTGGCGAATGCCATCTACGATCTGCCCTTCGGCCAAGGCCGGAAGTGGGGCGGCAACATGAGCGGGTGGGAGAATGCCATCGTGGGTGGATGGAGCTTGAACGTTCTCAATCAGGACCGTTCGGGCTTCCCGTTCTCGGTGCTGGCTGGCTTCGGCATCACCAACGTAGGCGACAACCTGACCTATCCGGATCGCACAAATATCTCGACTCCGAATCCGGTAATCGGCAATGTCAACAACTGGTTCAATGCCAAGGCGTACTATCTCCAGCCATTCGGCACCCTCGGCAATGCGCCTCGCAACTCAGTGGTTGGTCCGGGCTACAACGAACTGGATTTCGGTGCTTCGAAAGCTTGGAAGCTGACCGAGCGTTTCGGCCTGCAGTTCCGTGCTGACTTCTTCAACATCCTGAACCATCCCAACTTCAACTTGCCGGCGAATCAGTTGTACACGCCGGGAGCGCAATTTGTGGACGGCAACGGTGTGCCGTACCTGCCCAGCCAGGCGCAGCTGAATTCTCTGCCTTGCACCCTGACTGCTCAGGAATCGCTTACCACTTCCTGCAACCCGCAAGCTGGCGTCATCACGAGCACGGTCGGTTCGCCTCGTCAGATCCAGTTCGCATTGCGGCTTAACTTCTAGTCACGGTCATCAACGGGGGCGGCGAACCTGCCGCCTCCTTCACTCCTAACCAAGAGGCGTTAAGGGATGCGGGCAGCGCGGTGGTACGGGCGTAGGGATATTCGGTTGGATGATGTGGCGCCCCGTCCTCCTGCTGCCGGTGAGGTTCGCATTCGCGTGGACTGCGCCGGCATCTGTGCCACCGACCTCCACGAGTACACTCACGGTCCGCAATTCATTCCAACAACGCCTCATCCCCGCACCGGTCGCAGTGCGCCTGTAACCATGGGCCACGAGTTCACGGGAGCGATTGAAGCCGTGGGCACCGGAGTGAAAGGCTTCAAGGAAGGCGATCGCATCGTCAGCGAAGCCAGCCTTCCTTGTGGACATTGTGCCCACTGTGTCAAAGGTGAATTCATTCTCTGTCGCGAACCTGCCTATCTTGGCTTTGCCTGGGATGGCGCCTTCGCCGACTCCTGCACTGTGCCTGCTGATATCTGTCACCTGGTGCCGGCGGGTCTGAAGAGCCAGGATGCGGTGCTGATCGAACCCCTGGCATCGGCGATGCACGCCGTGCGTCGCGGACATGTGTCGGTCGGTAACACGGTCGCGATCATCGGCACCGGAACAATCGGGTTATCAACTTTGCTTTGCGCCCGGGCTGCCGGAGCCACCCAGGTCTACACCTTCGACAAAGTCGCGAGTAAACGGGCGAAGGCTGTGGCATTAGGTGCGACGCAAGCCTGGGATCCGGGTCAGGATGATCCGGTCGAGAAGATTCGCGAAGCCACCAGCGGCAGAGGCGTTGATGTCGCCTTCGAATGCGTTGGCACAACATCAACCGTCGCACTGGCGACGCGCTGTACGCGCGTGCAGGGACGAACCGTGGTGGTGGGCGTCAGCGTGGAGGCACAGCCCTTCAGCTTTCTCGACATTCTGCTGAACGAGCGTGAGCTGTGCGGGACAGCCGGATACTTCGGTGAATTCGAAATATGCATGGATCTCGTCGCCGACGGTCGCATCGATCCGCAGCCGCTGATTACCTCGCGCATTGGGTTAGAAGACATCGTGGCGAAAGGCTTCGAACCGTTCTCCTCGCCCGGCAATGAAAACGTCAAAATCGTGGTCGACATCGGGGCGTGAGGACGGATATGACATCGGGAGTGACGCCCTCTGCAACGCGAGATCAGGAAACGATTCGAGACCTGATCTGCAATCTGAACTGGCTCAGCGACGATGGTCGATTGGACGACTTGCTGGCGCAGTTCACCGACGAGCTGGCTTACGAAATCGAAGGCATGGCGCTTCTCCACGACAAACCTTCATTGCGCGCCTTTTACGAACAGGTATTCAGCACGTTCACGATGCGAATTCATCGGACCAGTAATGAGATCATCGAGGTCTCTGGCGACAGCGCTCGGGCGAAGTGTTACTGGCGTGCAGACCTCATCCGGAACGATGTCGCGCTGGTAAGCGCAGGCCGCTACTTCGATGAGTTCGTCCGTGTGAACGGCACATGGAAGGTGCGATCGCGGAAAGCGACGATGACCTACATCTCGCCACTGGATGAGGGCTGGGCGCGGACTCGCTATTTCAACTTGGCGTTGTGAAACTCGATGAAGGGAAGCACATGATACACGGCGAAATTGAAAATCAACCATCGAGTCCCAGTGAGCAACTGGCATCGCGGCTGCGTGGGCGATTGTATGCGCCCGATTGCGAGGAATACCATCGCTCCCGGACGGTTTGGAATGGCAGCATCGATCGCAGGCCAGCGCTGATCGTTCACTGTGCCGGAGTGTCAGACATCCGCCATGCCCTCGAGTACGCACACGCTCACAAACTGGTGATCTCGGTCAAAGGCGGTGGTCATAATGTCGCAGGCAACGCTGTTTGCGATGGCGGCCTGATGCTGGATCTGTCCCTGATGAAGGGCATCCGCGTTGATCCTAAGCACCGCGTTGCGCAGGCGCAAGCCGGCTGCATTTGGCGCGAATTCGATATCGAGACCGCTGGCTTTGGATTGGCGACCACCGGAGGAACTGTCTCTATGACCGGAGTTGCCGGCCTCACGCTTGGTGGCGGCTTCGGATGGCTGATGCCCAAGTACGGCCTTACCTGCGACAACCTGCTTTCTGCCGATGTGCTGCTCGCCGACGGACAATTTGTCACCGCCAACGCACAAGAGCATGCCGACTTGTTCTGGGCGCTCCGGGGCGGCGGTGGAAACTTCGGAGTGGTGACCTCCTTCGAATTCCAACTTCATCCCGTGAAAACCGTAACCGCCGGGCTGGTCGTCTATCCCCTCGCGAAGGCGCATGATCTCCTGCATTTTTATCGCGACTACACTGCAACTGCCAGCGACGACCTGACGGTTTACGCAGTTCGCATGACGCTTCCCGACGGCACGCCGACGGTGGTGCTGGTGGTGTTTTATATGGGCCCCGAGAACGATGCCGACGCCGTCTTGAAGCCGGTGCGCAACTTCGGTTCGCCGATGCTCGACACCATCGGTCGCATGCCTTACGTAGAGTTTCAGCATTCGTTCGACGCCGGCAGTCCTGCGGGTATGCACCAGTACTGGAAAACCAACTTGATGCCGGAGTTGACCGATGCAGCGCTCGATGTGGTCGAGGAGTCTTTTAGAGGCATGGAGTCTCCGTATTCGTTCGTGTTTCTGGAGCATCTGCACGGTGCGGTGAGCCGCGTTCCGTCCGATGCGACCGCCTTCCCATATCGCGATGCGAAGTTCAACTTCACGACCATGTCTACCTGGGTCGATCCCTCGCAAGGGGCCAAGCACATTGAATTTGCCCGAAAGCACTGGAGGGCTATGCTCCCGCATTCGTGCAGCGGTGGCTATGTGAATTACTTGAGCAGCGACAGCGACGAAGAAACAGTTCGGGGTACCTTCGGAAAGAATTACGATCGTCTGGCAGCGGTCAAGATGAAGTACGACCCGACCAATTTCTTCCGCCTCAATCAAAACGTAAAGCCGGCGCAAGCCGCGGGAGCCCGTTAAATGGAAACCGTGGAGAGCGACAAGATCGAAATCGCTTCCGTGCTCGACCGCTACGCCACGGGATGGCGTACCGCAAGTGTAGACGGGCTGATCGGCACATGGAGCAAGGACGGCTCGACCTTCTATCTGGCATCGGAAAAACCCGCGCCCCTCCGTGGTTACAAGGAGATCATGGAGTACTACAAGGAAGCCGTCGCTACTTATCCGATCACCCGGATGGAAATCCGAGATGTCGAGATCGACGTCTTCGGCGATGTTGCCTCGGCATTCTGCAACATCGACATTGGTTTCAAGGTCGGCGAGTCCGAATACGTTGTGTTCCCCCGCGCAACATTTCTGCTCCGTCGTGAGGGCTTGGAGTGGAAATGTATCCAGTATCACGAATCGATCAAATACGAGGTTCCGCAGTCATAACGGGTTCCATAAGCACATCATGATCAAACTAATTTATTGCGTCCGACGTTTGCCGCACTTATCGATGGCTGAGTTCCAGTCCCATTGGTTGGAGCACCACTCGCAATTTGGGCCGCGCGTGAAGTCTATCCGCCGTTACGTTCAGTACCACGTGCTGCAGGACGATCCCATTCGCGAAGCTATGGCGCAAGCCGGCGTCAGCAAAGTCGAGCCCTTCGATGGCGTCGCCATCGCCTGGTTCGACAGCCTTAAATCTCTGCGCGAGGATGTGGCGGGAAACTCTGCGGTCACGGAAGCACTCGAGGACGAGAAGCACTTCATCGATCACTCCCGGACCTCAGCTTGCGTAGCCGAGGAATACGTGGTGGTCGAGCCCGTTGGCAAAGGCAATTACGTGTTGCTGGAAATATTAAAGCGTCGCTCGGACATCGATCGCAAGAAGTTCTCAGACCTTTGGAAGCATCATGCGCACATCGGCCTTCGCGCTCACGAGATGGGGCTGCTGATGGGCTACATCCAGAATCACACGCTCCTTGGTGACGATGGCGCTGTTCCGGGATTGGGCGACGGAAAGGAGCCCTTCGACGGAGTTGTAACTGCCTACTTCGACAGCGTTGCGAAATTCAAAGCGCTGGTGATGTCGCCGCTGGCTTCGCAGGAATCGTACGAGGACGAAAAGAAGTTCATCGATCACACCCAGTCCGTGGACATGCTGACGCGGCGGCACGTGATCAAAGATCTGATCCGGTAACTCAGAACTCCGTTGTGTGGGGATGTCAGTGGAGGAGAACAGCGAATCACGACCGGTATGGTGGACGCGCCAATACCTGGAGCCCTACTCGCTGAGCGAGGAAGAGTGCTGGAAGATCATCAACAGTCCGCCCTGGTACTGCGTGATCGCCTGGGTGACCAAAAATTGCGAGCCCGTAGCCTGTGCCTCGGCCTATGCGGTGCTGGATGGAAAAGTGATGTTGAGTTCGACGGCCAATCGCGACAAGGTCAAAGCCTTTCGCCGGAACCCCGCCGTATCGCTCTGCTTTGAGGCAAAAGGAATGAAGCAGGTGACCGCCCGCGGAAAGATCGAAATCAGTGCTGATATGCACTTGGTTCGGCGGTGGGTTGACGAACACATGGCAAGCTTCGAACGGCCGACGACAGACCGGGAACGTGAGCTTGCCGTTCAGCGATATATGAGCCCGGACCGAGTGATCCTGATCGCGCACATCGAACGCCTGCGCAGCTTCGACGGGGGAAAGATGTTTCGGGCCGAAAACCAGGAGTAATGATGAATACAACCGAAAAGCAATCAAAAAGCTGCAACCGAGGTCGTACAGACTGCCATCGACGCATTGAATCGCGGCGATGCCGCGGTATTCATCGGATCGTTTTCCGACGACCTGCACTTCAAAATGCCCGGCACAACTCCGGTTTCCGGCGAGACTCATGGTATCGATGCGTTCACCCAGATCGTCACCAACGTAGCGACCTATCTTTCCGTGCTGATCACCATCAAAGTCACCAACTTCATCTCCTGCGGCGACTGGGTGGTGACGGAGGCTGACGGTCACGGCGTCACCAAAGCCGGTAAGGATTATGACAACCACTACTGCCATCTATGGCACGTCAAAGACGGCAAGATCGACAAATTCGTCGAGTACAACGATACCGACCTGATTATGCGTGTTCTGTGTGCGTGATGAATTGAGGGACCTGTAATGATCAAGCAATACAATGCGATCGGCCTGCAATGCCGCCAGTTCTGTGATGCGCAGCAGAACCTCCGTCATCTTTCAAATTGCATCGATATGGCGTTTACCCTGGCGTCGCAGGAACTGCCGGTCAAACTCGTGTGCCTGCCCGAATCGGCCATCCAGGGATTTCCACTGGGCGATCCACCGGTCACCACCATTCCCGGCCCCGAAACGGATTTCTTCGCCGCCAAGGCAAAGGCGCTCAACACCTACATCATCGGCCAGTTGCTGTTCGTCAAGCTGAAGGGCATTCCGGATGATCGTCTGTTCAACTGCCTGTTCATCGTCAACGACAAGGGCGAGATGATTTACTGGCGCGCCAAGACCCAGCTGGAGCGAATCGAGGCGCAGTGGACAACCGTGCCGCATGATGTATGGGACCTCTGGGTGAAGGAATATGGCGACGACATCAACGCGTTTTATCCAGTGGTGGATACGGACATCGGCAAGCTCGGCTGCGCAGTCTGCATGGAGCGCGGTTATCCCGAGGTCACGCGCGGACTGGCGGTTAACGGTGCCGAGGTCATTTACATGTCGACGTACCACGAGCCATTCGTCGGTAACGGCATGTACGAATGCATCGTCCGCACTCGCGCCTTCGAAAACACGCGTCTACGTCATCAGCCCGAACTCGGGCGCTTACAAATTCCCCAACTTCGACGCGCCCTTCGACATTTGTGGAGGCGTCAACCTGATCGCCGACTACAAGGGTCACGTCATCGGCCGCCATCAGACGACTGACGATTCGTTCGTGGCAGCAACCATCGATATCGAAGCGCTGCGGCAATACCGCGAGAACAACCTCGGCATCGGCAACTTCGTTAAAGACCTGCGCACCGAACAATTCCGCGTGATCTACGACCGGCCGATCTATCCGAAGAACATGCGCAGCAAGGGCAAGATGCCGTCAGCGCCAAAGCTCTATGAGAAAGAGAACGAGATTTTGACGGGCACAATCGACAAGCTGAAGCAGCGTGGCATTTACAACTCGTCGGCAGGTTACAAACCACCGAAGAAGAAGAAGTAACGGAGACAGCATCGCCATGCGGTTTTGGACCCAGGCTGACGGTTCGCGCAACAGGTGGACAATTCGAGCTAAACAACATCTTCGCGCAGGACTGGCGGTGGTCGCGGTGCTGACGATTGCGGCGATGGGCAAGACTGTCCTGGCTGCGCCGCCTGCAGCCGGTCCCAATGGCGAGACCATCTTCACGCAGAAGTGCATGTTGTGCCACGGCCCCGGCCTTCGCGCGCCCGACCTTGAGCAGTTGCGGAAGCTTTCTGTTCAGCATATCTACGAAGTGCTGAAGACTGGCGCGATGCAGGTGCAAGCAGCATCTTTGTCGGATACAGAGAAGCACGTGGTCGCTGACTGGGTAGGAAGTCCGCAGAAGGTGACCGAGCGCGGCGATCTGAATCCCTGCAAGACAACTTCTACGGCGTCCGGGCCGGGAACATGGACAGGATGGTCGCCTGAGATTACCAACACGCGCTTTCAGCCGGCGGCAGCAGCGGGCCTTTCCGCCACCGACATTCCGTCGCTCGAACTCAAGTGGGCATTCGTCTTTCCTGGAATGAATACCGCGGGAACGCAGCCCACCGTCGCCGACGGCCGCCTTTACACCGGCAGTTGGGATGGCACCATCTACGCACTGGACGCGGCTTCCGGCTGTTCCTACTGGACCTTCAAGGCCGACGCTGGCGTGCGTACAGCCGTCATCATCGTGAATGGCATGGGCATTTTCGGCGACTTCAAAGCCAATGTCTACGCGGTCGATCTCGCATCGGGGAAGCAGGTTTGGAAGACCAAAGTTGAGGACCACCCTGAAGCCCGCATCACCGCAGCGCCTGTTGTCTGGCGGGACAGAGTTTATGTGCCGGTCGCGTCGCTGGAGGAGGGAGCAGCTGAAGATCCAACGTACGAGTGCTGCAAGTTTCGCGGCAGCATGGTTGCTCTGAAAGTTTCGGATGGCTCTCAGGTCTGGAAGAGCTACACCATCGACGAGCCGGCGCGTAGGACAGGCACCAACAAAGAAGGAACGGCAACGTATGGCCCGGCCGGCGGATCGGTCTGGAGTTCTCCGACAATCGACGCCAAGAGAAACCTTGTTTATGTCACCGATGGAAATGCCTACACCACTCCGGAACCTGCGACCACGGAAGCGGTAGCCGCACTGGAGATTGAAACCGGCAAGCGCCGTTGGGTGAGGCAACTCAATTCAAAAGATGCCTGGAACGGCGCGTGTATGAAAGGGCAAAACGCGGCCAACTGTCCGGCTGACACCGGTCCGGACTTCGATTTCGGAGCTGCGGCCGCACTCGTCTCCACAGCAGACGGGCGCGAACTCGTGCTTGCCGGCCAAAAGTCCGGCATGTTCTACGCTCTCAATCCCGATACCGGTGATGTTGTCTGGCAGATTCGGTTGGGAAGAGGCGGCGTGTACGGCGGGATCGAGTGGGGTTTCTCCGTCGACAGCCGTATGGCCTATGTTCCCGTCTCCGACCGCGACGTGACCAGCCTGGATGCTGACGGATCGTTGAACGCTATCGATCTGAGTACCGGAAAAGCAGTATGGCGGACGGTGCCTCCTCCGGAGTCCTGCAAAGCGCATCCCGACCTCTGCTCAATTGCTCAGGCTGCCGCGACTACGCTCATTCCGGGCATAGTCTTCAGCGGCTCTTTCGACGGACATCTGCGGGCCTACGACGCGGCCAGCGGCAAGATCGTATGGGATTACGAGACGGACAAAGCTTACGACGGCATCAACCACGTGAAGGGGCACGGAGGGTCGATTGCTTCCGCGGGACCGACGGTCGTGAACGGCATGGTGTATCAGACCTCAGGGTATGCGTCCTACGGGCTGGGAATGCCGGGAAATGTTCTGCTGGCGTTTGCTCCTGCGCAACAGAAATCGATGGCGCAGAGTGGGGCCGCCAAAACGAAGAAATAGTTTTTACACGAGGAGAGACGAATGGCAGTGGAAGTCACGATCCCGAAGCTGGGGCTCACGATGCAGGAAGCCACGGTGGTCCGCTGGTTAAAAAAGCCGGGCGACGCGGTGACGTCGGGCGAAGCCTTGCTTGAGATCGAAACCGAAAAGATCACCTGTGAAGTGGAATCGCCGGCGACGGGAACGCTGAAAGAAATCGTCGTGGGCGAGGGAACAGTCGCTCCCGTAGCGGCTGTCATTGGAATCATCGAGCCTTCTTAAACTTAAGAACTCTTTCTAGGAGATTGCATGGATCGTCTAAAGGGAAAGACGGTAATCGTAACTGGTGCCGGGCAAGGAATCGGGCGCGCGATTGCGACATTGTTCGCCAGGGAAGGCGCAGCGGTTTGGATCGCTGACTACTTTCCGGATCGCGCGAAAGCCGCAGCAGAAGAAATCACCAAAGCCGGCGGTACTGCCTATGGTGACCAGGTCGATGTGACCAAGGAAGACAGCGTCAAAGGCATGTTTGATCGCGCAGTAGAAAAGCTCGGGCATCTTGACGTGCTGGTGAACAACGCCGGCGTCGAGGTGCTGAAGTCGATCGAAGAGACCAGCCTGGAAGATTTCGAACGCGTCTTTGCCGTGAATGTGCGCGGAGTGTTCCTGTGCTGCAAACACGCCATCCCACACTTCAAGAAGCAGGGCAAGGGCAACATCGTGAACATGGGATCGTCGGCGGGATACATCGGTGCGCCATTCCAGACGGTCTACTGCGCCTCAAAAGGCGCAGTACATCAGCTGACGAAAGCCCTGGCGGTCGAGTGCACAGCGGCCAACATCAAGGTCAACGCGATCGCACCGGGCGGCGTGAAAACGGCGATGCTCGAATACCTGACCGAAGAGTTCGCCAAGCGCGGCATCAACATCAACAGCTTCGAAAGCATGCACATGGGTGGCTGGTGTACGCCCGAGGACATCGCCTATATGGCGCTGTACCTGGCCAGCGACGAATCGCGCACCGTACACGGTGCGGCTTTATTGATTGACGGCGGATTGACCGCTGCTTAACGGATCATTTGCTACAGGAGTAATCAATGGATAACGCGCTCAAAAAAACATTGTTGAAGCGGATGATGCTGGTCCGCGCCTTCGAAGAGACCATCGGCAAGCTGTTTTATAAAGGCCAGATTCCCGGATTCCTGCACCTGTCTTCCGGCCAGGAGGCAACTTCGGTCGGCGTCTGTGCTGCGTTGAAGACCACCGACTACATCGGCACCACACATCGCGGACACGGTCACATCATCGCGAAGGGCGTCGACCTCAACCGCATGATGGCTGAAATCTTCGGCCGCATCGATGGCTTCTGCAAAGGCAAGGGCGGCTCCATGCACGTCTTCGACAAATCGAAGGGCGTGCTGGGAGCGAACGGCATTGTCGGCGGTGGAATCCCGATCCTCACCGGGGGCGCGCTCTCGGCCAAGTTCGATGGTAAAGGCGGCGTCGCAGTCGCGTTCTTCGGAGACGGCGCGACCAATGAAGGCGCGTTCCACGAGTCGTTGAACCTTGCCGCTGTCTGGAAGCTGCCCGCGATCTACGTTTGCGAGAACAACCAATACGGCGAGTTCACGCCTATCGCTGAGTCGACTGCCGTGACCTGCATCGCCAAACGCGCTGTCGCTTACGACATGCCTGGCGTGACCGTCGACGGCAACGACATTGAAGCCGTGTACGACGCCGCCAGCGCAGCCGTCGCTCGGGCTCGCGAAGGCAAAGGGCCGACACTGCTCGAATGCCTCACTTATCGCCACCACGGCCACTTCCATGGCGAGGAGGCGATGCTGGGAACTCAGGCGTATCGCGACAAAGCAGAAATCGAGAAATGGAAAGACGTCTGCCCGATCGCGCGCTTCACCAAGAAGCTGACGGATGCAGGCGTTCTGACCATTGACGAAGCCGAGGCCCTGCGCGCTGAAGCCCAGGCCGAGGTCGATGCAGCAGTCGAGTTCGCCAAGAAAAGTCCGCTTCCCAGGCCGGAAGCTGCGCTGGAAGACGTCTTCGCTCCTGCACACGCTTAGAGCCAACATAGACTTCGAACCGAGTTAAGTGGAGTGATCATGCGAGAAATAACATTTTTGCAAGCAGTGAACGAAGCCATCGCGGAAGAGATGGCGCGCGACGAGAAAGTTTTCGTGATGGGTGAGGATGTGAAGCTGTCGGCGTTCGGCACCACCGGCGGCCTTGCTCAAAAGTTTGGCGTGGAACGCGTTCGCAATACGCCCATCAGCGAAGAGGGATTTGTCGGCGCGGGTATCGGCGCCGCTATCACCGGCTATCGGCCCATTATCGAAGTGCAGATCGCGACTTTCTTCTGGGTGGCCATGGACCAGATCTGCAATCAGGCTTCGAAGCTGCGCTACATGTCGGGGGGTCAGGCGAAGTTGCCAATCACGCTGCGCACCGTCTGCGGTGTAATCGGTTCCGGCGCGGCGCAGCACTCGGAGACCATGTACGCGAACTTTCTGAATACGCCGGGCCTGAAGATTATCGCCGCCAGCAATCCCTACGACTGCAAGGGCCTGCTGAAATCTGCGATCCGCGACGATAATCCCGTCCTGCTGTTCGAGCACCTTAAGCTCGGAGGCAAGAAGGGCCAAGTGCCCGATGAGGAATACCTGATTCCGATTGGCGAGGCCAAGGTGGTCCGCGAGGGGAAAGACGTCACGCTGGTCGGCATCGCCTGGACGGTCGATCTCGCTTTGCAGGCTGCTGACAAGCTTGCGGCCGAAGGCGTGTCGGCGGAAGTCATCGACCTTCGCACTATTGTTCCCTGGGACAAGGAGTGCATCTTGAAGTCGGTAGCCAAGACCGGACGGCTGGTGCTGGTCGATGAGGCGCACAAGACCGGCAGCGTCGCCTCGGAAATCTCCGCGACAGTTGCCGAGGAAGCCTTCGACTCGCTCAAGGCGCCGATTCGCCGCGTGTGCAGCCTCGACGTGCCCATTCCATTCAGTCCGCCGATGGAGGGCTATGTGATCCCCGATATAGACAAGGTCGTGTCGGCGATGCGAGAGGTGTTGAGCGCGGCTCCTGTGGCCTGACGCGATTGTTCAACCGGCAGAATCGCGGGTGCACGAAACCAACCCAGCGGCTTTCGTCACCCGCATTTTGTTTGCCGGCGTTTTCCTGGAGGAATACACATGGCCGCAAGCGACGTGGAATTCGACACTGCGGAACTGGCCGCCTTGCTCGATGAGATGGCGTGCCGAAAAGTCATCGGCCGATATGGCTCCGCTCTGGATTGGCGCGACGAGGCCGCGCTTGCCAGCACCGTCTGGCCCGACGCCGTGATCGACTACGGCTTCTTCAAGGGCTCAGGCGAGGAGTTTGTGCAAGCTTTCATGCCGATTGAGCGCGCCGCCGGACGGCCTTTCCACATTCTGGCTACCGAGCAGTTGGAGATTCACAGCCCATTCGCAGACGCCGAGAGCCTGGGGTTTTCGCTGACCTTTGAAACTCCCGCACCCGGAGTCAAAACCGTTCGCCAGTATTGGGGCCGGTATCTCGATCGGCTGGAAAAGCGTGGCAAAGAGTGGAAGATCATTCACCGCATCTACATCGCCCACGGCGTGTTTGATGTGGATATCACCCAAGGAAGCCAGGGCACCATCGAAGGTCTGTACGTCGCCGAGAATCTCACGGTCGATCATCCCTTCTTCAGGCCGTATCGCTAACCGCAGGAGTTGAACATCGTGACCGAGCTGGAAACGCTGATTGAAACCGAGAAGATCAGGAAGGTCCGAATACTTTATTCGCACTACTTCGATATGAACCAACTCGACAAACTAGTGGCCCTGTTCACGACCGATACGATTTGCGAGTTCGGTGTGCACGGTACCTGCACTGGTCGCGACCAGCTCCGCGCCACCTTTGCACACGCACACGAATTCTGGGACAAGAAGAAGCAAGGTCCGTACCCGTACGTGCACGCGATTACGAATCACTGGGTGGAATTCACCGGGCCAGACTCGGCCGAGGGGCGCTGCTATCTCATCGACATGGTCATGTGTCAGGAGGCGAGTCCTCTGCTGCTGATCGGCGTCTACGATGACGAGTACAAGAAGATAGATGGCGACTGGTTGATCCACCGCACGCGCATCGACTATTTGTGGCCGGACCGAGCAATGGTCGGCGGCTTCCCTGGGCAACGTGTTCCTGCTGCAGTGTCCTGAGACTGCGTTCGAGGTACAAGTCATGGCCAAGATGATTTCTCAAGCCGGCGAGATGGCGGTGACCCTGAAAGGGGTCACCTCAGAAGGGAACGAACTCGTCATCGTAGGCCAGATGGGTGTCTGGGACTCGCGAATCGTGGTCCCTGCCGATGAGGCGCTGTCGATCCTGCGGCTGATGTTGCGTCCCTCCGTGATTCTGTTCCTGTTGAAAGCGCCGTTTCACCGAAAGCCGAGTGGGACCGCTTAGGCAGCCTGAAACTAATTTGTCCTAAGCCACTGCGCATCCGAACGCAAATGATTTTTGGAGGACACAAATGGCGACGCTTACCGAGCAGCCCCTGATCTCAGACAAAATCAGCAACCTCTATCGCTCATCCCTGGTACAGGCGCTCGCGCATCGACGATCGCGCCGTTTTGCGCTCGGAGGCAAGCTCAAGTGCGGAGCTGCGGAATACGCCTCGACCCATCAACCCGTGCCTCTCACTAAGCAGGAGCTTGCTCTCTTGTGCTGGGCGGCGTCCGGCTCGACCGGGTTGGTGTTGTCTGACATCGACAGCCGATTAGGATGCAGTACGCAGGTGAGACATCCCGGGTGGACGCATCCCAGCCCGTGCAACAGCCACACCACACGTCTCGTGTTCACCAATGATCATGGCGTGTTTCTGTATCGTCCGCGCGAGGCCACCAAGCCGGTTCACATCGAGAACGAAGCCGATTTGCTGGCCTTGACCGAAAGCTTCGAAGACGACCTGGTCAAGTTGCAGGATAAGCGCCTGGAAATTCCGGAGACCGGGTATGTGCGGCTGAACACCCCTTCGTCGAATCGGCCGGGACAGACGCTGTTCATGCCAATCGTCAATCCGAACTACGAGATCATCAACTCGCTCTTCGTCATGGTTCAGTACGAGGGCTACAAGATTGTCGACGACGTGACCGGCAAGGCGGCCGGCATCGACAAATGGGTGAGCAAGCTGAAGCTCACCAAAGCGGCGCCGCTCTCCTATTTCATGAACCTTTGCGTCAACGCGATTTCGTTTGAGGCGGCGTTCATGACGCAGAACCTGCTGCTGATGGCGGAAGCGCTCGGCCTGGGAGCGTTCCCGCACGCCGGCTATGTGCCCATCATTGTTATGGGCGGCACGCCCATGAGTCGCGGCCTGGGCTTTCGCTTCACTACCGACAAGCAAGGCATGCCCAATCCTGTAGGCCTGGACGGTGTGAAGGAATTGGAAGGCATGTGTCCTCCGTATTACAAAACCATGGGCGACGCCGTGCAGGCCGTGCACGACAGCAAGTACGGTAACGGTGCAATCTTCAGCCCCGACAATCCGGTCTCTCCGTTCCTCGATCAGAAGTCCTTCGCCGAAGGCATGGCGACGGTGCCGGAAGAGGTTGTCGAGTGCATCAAGGACCTCTGCAATTACGCCTATGACAAATACGGACGCTTCCCGACCGCCTATGACACGCTGTCGATTCCGGTGTACGTCGGCGTCCATCACGTTGATCTCGATTTCTACTCGACGTTCTACAAGGACAGCCTGATCTCGGACAGCGTTCGCAATCACATGGCGAACTGGCACGAGCGGTAGGTCGACCTAAGGAGAAAACATGGCAAAGGCCAAGACGCCCAAGCTGCCGCACGGACGACTCAAGATTTCTGAGCTCCCGAACAATCAGCCTGCATGGGCGCCACTTTATCCGCCGATGCCGTACAAGATGTTTGGCGGCAAAGCCATCATCGTCAGCTACGAGACCGACATGGATGCGGTGTTGGACATCCTGCCGCCGGAGTTGACGCCGATGACCAATCCGCCCATCGTGTCTGCCTATCTGAACGGCGGCTACGAATTCGCGACCGGCGGAGGCGGCTACTCCGAGATGTCGCCCCTGCTCACCGTCATGTATGAAGGCGAGCCGCACATCTATCCCTTTGTCGTTTACCTGGGCGAGGGAACAGAGGAGTGGTTTGCCGCCGGACGTGAAGTGCTGGGTGACAGCAAGAAGATCGGCCATGTGAACCTGGTGCAGCGGCAGGGACATGGCATCATGCTGGGCACGGTCGAGCGCCCCGCCGGATATCGCCTTGTCACCATGTCAGCCGGGCCATTCGAACGTCAGGGCGATGAAAATGACTTCATGCTCTATCCCAACATCGTCCTGCGCATCCTGCCGAGCGGGGAAGTGGGGAACAAACGGCCGCAGATTGCCGAACTGCTGCGCAAGCGAGTGAAGGCCACGATCAAGCGTGCGCAAGACGGCAGTCCGATGATCTTTCACGGCCCGGGATCGATTGAGATTGGGCGCTCCGAGCAGGATCCGCTCTACAAGCTGCCGGTCCGCAAGGTGCTCGGCGCCATGTTCCTGGAGTTCGGAACAATCGAGCAGCCGGCTGGTGAAGTGCTCAAGCGCTTTACGATCAGCTGACGCTCACGGTCTCAGACAGGCGAATGGGCAGCCGCCGCACTCGTTTACCGGTGGCCGCATAAACCGCGTTTGCAATGGCCGGCGCTGCGCAGGGAACCCCCGGCTCTCCGATGCCTCCCGCTTTGTGATCGTTATCGACGATGTACGTCTCGATCACCGGCGACTCGTTCATCCTGACAACGGGAAAGGTGTCGAAATTTGTCTGCTGCAGCCGCCCGTTCTTGAAGGTTAGCTCCTGAAACAGCGCCGCCGACGCCCCAAAGATCGCGCCACTCTCAGCCTGAGCCTGAATGATGGAAGGGTTCACATACTGTCCGCAATCGATGACGCAAACCATGCGATGCACGCGCACACTGTCATTCTCGACTGACACTTCCGCCACATGCGCGGAATAGCTGTCGAACGAATAATGCACCGCGATGCCGCGTCCCATGCCCTTCGGCATCGGCTTGCCCCAGCCCGCCTTCTGCGCAGCCATATCCAGGACCGTGCGATAGCGGATGTGATCCTTCAGTAGCTGCTGCCGGAACAAATACGGATCTTGCCTGGCGGCCGCAGCCAGTTCATCGACGAAGCACTCCACCGCAAACGCCGTGTGCGAGTGACCTACAGAACGCAACCACTGCACTGGAACATTGATATCGGCATCGCGGCTCTCCACCAGCACGTTGGGAATCTCGTACGGCAGATCGGCTACACCTTCCACCGACTGCGGATCGTACCCGAGCTTATCCAGGCCGACCATTGCCGCGAACGGGGTGCCCTTCATGATCGACTGCCCCACCAGCCGCGAACGCCACGCAATGGGCTTGCCGTTGGCATCCAGACCGGCTTCGATTGCGTGAAGAAATGCCGGGCGATAATAGCCGCCGTTCATATCGTCCTCACGCGTCCACATCACCTTCACCGGCGCGCCCGCAACCTTGGCGACGTGCACCGCCTCTACCACGAAATCAGAATGCGGATTCGCCCGCCGTCCAAAGCCCCCGCCCAGAAACGTTGTGTGGAGCTGCACCTTTTCATTAGGAAGTCCCGCAACCTTCGCAGCGTTCGCTCGATCGACGGTCTGGAATTGCGAGCCAGTCCACACTTCGCACGAATCCTGGCGAAGATCGACGGTGCAGTTCAGTGGCTCCATCATGAGATGAGACAAATAGGGAACTTCGTACACCGCCTCGATCTTCTGTGCCGCCGTGGCCAATGCAGCATTGGCATCGCCCGTATTGCGCGCGGCTTTTCCCGGCGACTTCGCCATTTCGCGAAACTGCTGCATCATGATGCTGGTGTCGAATCCCTTCATCGAGCCTTCGTCCCACTGGATCGGCAGCGCTTCGCGGGCTGTCTTGGCCTGCCAGAAAGTATCAGCGATTACGGCCACTCCGCTGGGAACCTGCGCGATCTTGCGAACACCGGGCATCTTGCTTGCCTTCGAATCGTCGAAGCTCTTCACCGTCGCGCCAAAGATCGGCGGCCGGGCCACGACGGCGACTACCATCCCCGGCAGCTTTACGTCGATCCCGAAGGCGGCCCTGCCATTCAACTTCTCCGGAGTGTCCAGGCGCTTCAGCGGCTTGCCGATCAACGTGTACTTGCTCGAGTCTTTCAACGGGACGCTAGTGGGAGGCGGCAATTTCGCCGCTGCCGGCGCAAGCTGGCCGTAAGTGAGCTTGCGACCATTTCCGTCAGACACTACACCCGACGCCGTCGTGCAGGAAGCTGCTGCAATGTTCCACTGCTGTGCGGCTGCGGCAATTAGCATCGCCCGTGCTGCCGCTCCCGCCTGGCGGAACTGCATCAGGCCGGACGACACGCTGGAACTGCCACCCGTCATCTGCATGCCAAAGACGGGATGGTTATAGACCTTGTCCACAGGCGCCGACTCGAAGCCCACCTTCGACCAGTCAGCATCCAGTTCATCGGCCAGCAACATCGGCAGGGAGGTGTAGACGCCTTGCCCCATCTCCGAATGGTTGACGATGACGGTGATGCGTTCATCGGTGCCAATCCGAACAAACGCATTGGGCATCGCGCTGCTGGCATGTTCCTCGGCTGCCAGCTTCGACATTGCCGGAAGATAAAAGCCAATGAGCAGCCCTCCGCTGGCACCCACGGAAAGTTTCAGAAAGTCGCGGCGTTCCATGGGCTCACTCATTTCCCGTCCCCAGCAATTTCAGCGGCGCGGTGAATGGCCTTCCGGATTCGCGGATAGGTGCCACACCGGCAGATGTTCCCTGACATGGCATCGTCGATGTCGCTGTCCGTCGGTTTTGGTTTTTCGCGCAGTAACGCTGCCGCCGACATCAATTGGCCAGACTGGCAATAGCCGCATTGCGGCACGTCAACTTCCAGCCACGCGATCTGCACCGGGTGGCTCGAGTCAGGAGACAGTCCTTCAATCGTGGTGATCTTTTTGCCTTCGACGCTGGAGACGGGAGTGATGCACGAGCGGATCGCTTCGCCGTCGAGGTGCACCGTGCAGGCCCCACACTGAGCCATGCCGCAGCCGAACTTAGTTCCGGTGAGGCCCAGGTTTTCGCGGATCACCCACAACAACGGAGTGTCGGGATCGGCATTTACTTTTGCGACTGCGCCGTTCACGTAGAAGGTAATCAAGGCTCAACCTCGGAATGTGAGATTAGAGAGTGTCAGCGCGTAGCGGTTCGCAAAACATTTCGCTTCGCAAACACACTGCCCAGCCGCTTCTGATCGGTGAAATTATCCTCCGCCTGGAACGCATCCTTAGTGACGATGGGCAACGATGCGCAGGCAACGAGTTGGGCCGCGCTCTCGTAATACGCCATCCCCACGCCATCGAAGGTTTCCTGGTCGAGCGACAGTTCGCGCGCGAGGGTCGGATCCATATCGACAATCTGATTCTGGATGTAGCCGGGCATCAATCCCGATTCGTAGATGCGCCGGCCGAAGTCGCCATGTACAGTCAGCCACGAGCGATGGAAGTCAGCCCGCGTCTGCCCTGGCCGATGCGAGTGGCACTCGACCAGCGCATACGCCGACGGCGCATCGAGTTCGATAATCACTTTCTCATCCACCAGCGCCGTGAACGAGCGGCTCTCATCGATGAAGCTCGTCCGGTCTTGTCTTGCGCGAGCGTAATCGGGATCGGACTTCACGATCTCGCGCAAGCGCTCAACGCTGTCCCAGTAGGTCACCTCAAAGCCGTCAAACGGCGGCTCGGAGCCTATCTTCTGCCGCGACATCGGGTTGTTCCCCAAAGTCGGGTACTGCACGTATTCGCGAAGATGCCTGACCCGCATCATGAGCGAAGCGTGATACTCGCTCCAATGCTGTTGGAACTCTTCGCGCGTCAGGTTAGGAAGGCGGTGGAGACAGGAAACCAGCTTGATCCACCGACGGCTTGCGTCGTGGTTTTCAGTCATAGGGATCACGTCGTGCAGCAGACCCGATAGAATTCAACCAATCGTTTGGTTGGTTAGTTGCCGAGGGTATCGCCCGGCCGGGTCTACTGTCAAGTTCCACGCGTGGGTGCAAGCACCGAACTTGTGGCGTGCTTTACCTGGCAATGGCTGTTACGGAGTCGAGTCGTTTAGTACGTGAAGGCCTGGAGCTCGGTCACGCCGCCGTCGGGACCGTCGACGTAACCCGACCGAAGGGACGGGTGGAGGGCGATGTGGACGGGAACCACGCTGAAAGCATCGGAGAAGCTAAATCCGTTGAGGGTTTCCTGGAGATTGCCGTGGATGTCGTATACGTAAATCGTGCTGCCGCTCGGAGCTGAACTCGAATTCGGTTGCGCAATCAGGAACAGCTTGTGAGTGGAGTCGAACTCGACATCGGCTCCGCTGAAGAACTGCTGTCCGCCGGAACCCGGCAGCACTACGCTGAAGCCGGTCTGCGTGCTGAGATCGTAGAACTCGACGCCGGCGTCATCTTCTGTCGTGCTGCAGGCGATGCCGTCCGCCGAATCGACGGCCAGTCCGTTGATAAAACCGAATCCGGTTCCGGTGAATTCCGTAAATGTTCCCGCTGTGAGGTCAACCACGGCGAAGACTGGCCGGCAGCCAAAGCATCCTGGCCCTCCTCCCAGCAGAGCTTTGTTCGTGACGGAGTCGTAAGCGATGGGCGGGGGCACGCTTCCAAAATTATTCGAGTCGGTAATCCTGACCACCGGGCCGAAGGTATTGCTGGCGACATTCGAACTGAATACGAATGGAATAAACAGACCGCTGTTGTCGTAGGCGAAGACCGCAACGTTGGGCACTCCCTGGCTGCGGCTGACGCCTGCCGGCATGATGATGTGTTGTGATCCGATGGGAGGCGTCCAGGAACCGGTAATCCGATTCCCAGAGAGCGGATTCACGGAGTTGAATGTACGGCTGCTGACGCTGATGCGCGATGCGTGCTCGTGTTCGAACAGGCCCACGCTATTGCCGACAACCCCAAGGGTGACAAAATCGTCCTCGGCATGAGAGGGCTGGGTTAGCTCGACCACACTCACGATGTTGCCGGTCGCCTGGTCGAAGGTTTCGACCGCGGCCAGGACGTTTCCATTGGAAAGCGTCTTGGCCTCGCTCAGTATTCCCTCGGTGCCGTTCTGATCGATATCAAAGCCGAAGATTTGGCCGCCGAATCTGCTGTGGACCAACACCCCGGTCGGACCAGTCGGAGGGAGAGAGTCGCCCGTCTGCGCGCAGGCCATTGCACCGAACACGATCACCGTGACACAGACCCACAGATAACCGACGACAGGAAGCCGAACTATCCTCAAGGAAGCGCTTAACTTTTTCCCGCGAGGGCAAGCTGTGAGAGTGGCAAAGGCCGCTGCAACTTCGATGCAGAGTGGCTTCATGTCCTTCGATTCCTCCGTCACTTCTGTTGTCCGTCGTTACGGCCCACGGCGATTGATGCTATGGCGGCCAAACCTCCCTCATGTCACAGATTCGTAAAAGGTTTGTAAACGGTTCGCGGGTCGCTGCAAGACCAGGCAAGCAGCGAAGGCGGATAAGTGTCGACCGGAGGCGCGGCTTCCGAGTAAGGATTTCAGATTGCGAATCCTGCGCTCACGTAAGCACGCCGATGAGAGCAGAGTCGGCTCGCGTTGAGATCACCGCTTTCGCAACCAGAGCAGCGTACCGCCGGCAACCACCAGCGAAGCTGTCACCAGAAGAGCCCGCGTCATGGAGCGATGCAGGTTCGTCGCCCTCCTGCCGGCGATCTCCTGTTCCGGATACATCTGGCGCGCGTTATCGCCTTCGCGAATCGCTATTTGCATTACCTCGGCGAGATGCAGGCCCTGCCGTGGCGTGTCCTGCTTGATCTGCTCGCGGCAGCTGAAACCGTCAGCCATCACCAACGTTGAAATCCCTGTGTTGCGTATTGCAGGGAACAGCACTCGCTCGCCGCACGCACGCGAGACATCGTACTTGTCCTCCTCGAACCCGAACGAGCCCGCCATGCCGCAACACCCCGCATTCAGCAGTTGATAGTCGAGGTCCATCTTTTTCATGACGGCTTCATCTTCATAAAGACGCATGATCGCCTTGTGATGGCAGTGCGGCTGCACCACAGCTTTGCGCCGCAGCTTTGGCGGATCGTAGTCTTTGACCTTCTTCTCCAAAAACTCGGCCAGGGTGAAGGTGTTCTCCATTAACTTGTGGGCGCGCTGCGACTCCGGCATCAGCCCATTCAGTTCGTCACGAAACACGGCGCAGCAACTGGGCTCGAGTACGACCATCGGGACGCCTGCATCGATAGCGTCCCCGAGTGTGTCCAGAATTCGTTGGAGGTATTCTTTGGCGCGGTCTAGAAATCCGTAGTCATATAGCGGACGTCCGCAGCACAAGTGCTGTAACGGAACATTGACGCGATAGCCGAAGTGCTCCAGGACCTCGACCGCCGCCTGCGCGGTCTCCGGAAAGAAGTAATTGTTGAAGGTGTCGGCCCACAGCGTGACCGTGGGTCCATTTTCGTTGCGTGGCGAACGCTTGCGAAACCACGACTTGAAGCTCTCTGGCGCGAACGCCGGTATCTCTCGCTGCATTGGCATGCCGGCAGCTTTCTTGGCCACCGTACGCAGTACCGGCAACTGCGTAAACAGGTTCACAAACCCGGGCGCGATTGATGCCAGCCGCGACCACTGATCGATCCATCCGAAAGCATAAGCATGGCGCGGGCGAAGCCTGCCCTCCCAGTAGTGCGAAAGGAACTCCGCTTTGTACGTGGCCATGTCCACGTTGACCGGGCAATCGCCCTTGCAGCCCTTACATGCGAGGCAAAGATCGAGCGCCTCTTTCACGCTTTCATCGCGCCATCCGCCGGTGATTACATCGCCGTGCAGCATCTCCCAGAGATGATGAGCGCGGCCGCGCGTGGTGTGGCGCTCCTCATGCGTCACCATGAAGCTGGGACACATGGTGTCGTCTTCGGCAGTCTTACCGCCCTCGCGCCGGCACTTGCCAACTCCGACGCAACGCAGCGTTGCATGCGCGAAGCTGCCGTTATCCGCCGGATACTGGAAGTGTGTCTCCGGTTCCCACGGCTTGTAGTCGGCGCCGAGCCGCAGGTTCTGGTCGATGCGATACGGCTCGACCACTTTGCCGGGATTCATCTTCCAGTCCGGATCCCAGATGGACTTGAACTCGCGGAAAGCTCCGATCAATTCCTCGCCGAACATCTTGTAGAGGAACTCGCCGCGCGATTGCCCGTCACCGTGCTCGCCGCTGAAGCTGCCATCGTACTTCGCGCACAGGTCCGTTGCTTCTTCCATGAACGAACGATACTTCCTGATTCCCGGCTCGCTGGTGAGATCGAACGACACCCGGCAATGCACGCAGCCCTGTCCGAAGTGGCCGTAGAGCGACGGATCGTAATCGTACTTCTGATACAAGGCGCGGAGATCGCGCAGGTAGCCGCCAAGTTTTTCCGGAGCCACCGCGGAATCTTCCCACCCCGGCCACGTGGCCGGCTGCCCCGGCACAAATGCTGTCGCGCCCAGTCCGGACTCGCGCACTTCCCAGAGATGCGCCATGTCTGCTTTGTCGGTGAACAGCTTCATGCTGGGCGCACCAGGCGTGCTCTTCAACATTTCCATCACTCGATGTGCGGTATCCAGCGCTTCTTCTTTGCTGTCGGCACCGAACTCCGCCATCAGCCAGCCTTTGCCTTCGGGCAGCAGGTCCAGAAAGCGGCGGTGTGGACCACCTTTCGTCTCGATGTTCTGATACATGCGGTGGTCGGTGCCCTCCAACGCAGTCGGGCGGTACGGCGTGATACGGGTCACATCGTCTGCCGCCTCGTACACGTCGGGATAACCCAACATCAGGATCACCCTCTGCGCTCGAGCATCGATGAGCTTGCACTTCGCTTCAAGGATCGTGACCAGTGTGCCCTCGCTGCCGACCAGCGCGCGAGCGATGTTGAACCGGCCGTCTTCGCCGGGAAGCAACTCATTCAGGTTGTAGCCGGAGACCCGTCGCGGGATACGCGGATACTTGGCGCGAATCAGGTCGGCATAGTGTTCGCGCATGGATTTGAGATTGCGATAGATGTCGCCGATGCGCCCACCTTCCCGGATGCATCGCTCCATCTCTTCCTGATTCATCCATCCGACGTTCATGCGCGTGCCGTCATACAACAGCACCTCCAGCGCCTCGATGTTCTCTTCCGTCTTGCCTGCCATCTGTGCGTGCGCGCCGCATGAGTTGTTGCCGATCATTCCGCCAAAGCAGCAGTGGTTGTGCGTCGCCGGATCCGGGCCCCACGTGAGCAAACTGTTGCTGTCACGCATCGCGCGATCGCGCAACTGATCGCAAACGGTTCCCGGCAGCAGGCGCGCCCAGCGCTCGGTGGTATTCACTTCCAGCACGCCGTCCATGTATTTCGACCAGTCAACGACGACCGCGACATTGCAGCACTGGCCGGCCAGACTTGTACCTCCGCCGCGCGACAACACTGGCGCACCGAATTTCCGGCACGCTGCGACCGCATGCACCACGTCTTCCTTTGTCTTTGGAACCACGACTCCGATCGGCACCTGCCGGTAATTCGAGGCGTCGACTGCATACATCGCCTTGCTGCCCGGGTCAAAACGCACCTCGCCCTCTATGTCTTTGCGAAGTTCGGCCTCGAGTGCCTCGACGTCCGTGGCGAGTCGGTGATCATGTTGCGGAGTGGCGGACTGTTTCAGCTCGTCGGCGGTAATCAGGATATTTCTGCTGGCAGACATAAAGGCTCCCTCAGGCGGCGAATCGCTCGGCGTCCGCGCGCTTCAACTCCAATCCGAATCCGGGACGCGACAGATCGGGCCGCAGCTCGCCGTTCTTCAGCTCCGGAAAACCGTCGAAGAACGTACGCTCAATGCGAACGTGGTCATGAAAATATTCAAGGTTTCGAAATGCTGGTATGGCGCAACCTGCATGGGTGTGGAGCGCTGGAGCGGTGTGGCCGGACAGGGGCAGGTTGAACGCCTCGCATAAAGCGCCGATCTGCAGAAGTGCGGTTACACCGCCGCAGCGCGTGATGTCGGCTTGCTGCACGTCCACAGCGCCGGCAGCCAACATGCGCCGGAAATAAAAAATGTCGTAACCGTATTCGCCGGCAGCGATGTCCATTCCGGCAGGCGCGCGGTCACGAATCAGCCGCAGGCCTTCCAAGTCGTCAGAAGACACCGGTTCTTCAAACCAGCTCACATTGTCCACGGCGAAAATTTTCGCCTGAGCAAGAGCTTGCTTGCGGCTGTAAGCGCCATTAGCGTCGACGAACAATTCTGCCGCGGGACCGATGGCGTCGCGAGCTACCCCGACTCGCGCAACATCTCTGGTCGCGTCGCGTCCCACCTTCATCTTGACCCGCGGAATACCTTCTTCCACCCAACCCCCGAGCTGCGCGGCAAGCTGGGAATCGGAGTACGAAGTGAATCCGCCACTGCCGTAGACGGGCGCGCCTTTCCGCACTTGTCCCAGCAGAGTCACCAGCGGCAACTCCAGCATCTTGGCTTTCAGATCCCACAGAGCACAATCAACTGCCGAAATTGCCATTGAGCAGATTCCCGGCCGGCCAAGATTGCGGACCTCTCGCCACATCGTCATGTACGCCGATGCAGGCGACATCACATCTGCTCTGATCAGCAGCTTTGCCAGGTAGTCGTGAATGAGCACTGCCGTTGCGGAATCCGCATAGGTATAGCCGATTCCAGTTTTGTTTGCCGCGGTGGCATGCACAAGCAGCAGGGTCGTGCGGTCCCATTGCAATGTTCCGTCCGACTCCGGAAAGTCGGTGGGCACCGTGTACGTCGCCACCGTGAGGCGTTCCAGAGGAACCTGATCCGACAAGCTCCTCACGACATCCTCACATCGTGATTGAAAGTGTCTGAAGGGATTTTTGCGGTCACACCACTTGTAAGGATGATCTACGTCGATGCGAGGTTATCTCACTTGCTCATGCAAGGCGTCGGATGTTTCCGTTCGCATGCAGGCTCACGCGAAATTGTTTGCGTGACATTCCTGCTCTGGCCCGCCGCATTGGGCTGTAATTCAGCAGCCCTGCTTCATAGAAAACGAGACAGCGGTATGCGGCATCCATGTTAAGGAACAAGCTGATCATAACTAGAAAAGAGGAACCGCCATCATGACTGCATCCGATGTGCTCGTGGAGTCGTTAATCGACTGGGGCGTCGAAATGGTCTTCGGTTTGCCCGGAGACGGAATCAACGGGATCATGGAATCGCTACGCACCCACCAGGACAAAATACGCTTCATTCACGTGCGCCACGAAGAAACCGCTGCCTTCATGGCCTGCGGCTATGCGAAATATACGGGGAAACTCGGAGTCTGCCTCGCCACCTCAGGCCCGGGAGGGATTCACCTGTTGAATGGCCTGTACGACGCGAAGATGGATGGCGTGCCCGTGCTCGCGATCACCGGTCTGCAATTTCACGATCTCATCGGGACTCACACTCAACAGGACGTTGCCCTGGACAAGCTGTACATGGACGTTTGCGTTTACGACGAACGCATTATGGGCGCCACTCACGTCGAAAACGTGATTGACCTGGCTTGTCGCACTGCACTTTCCTATCGAGGCGTAGCGCACATCACTATTCCAGTGGATTTCCAGGATAAGGAGTTAAAGAAGCGCGAGCGTTCGAAACGGAACGTTCCCGATCACACCAGCACCGTGCGGACTCACAGCTACAAAATTCCCGACGAGTCGCAGCTTCAGCAGGCGGTCGACATTCTGAACGCAGGGAAGAAGGTCGCAATCCTCGCAGGGCGCGGCGCACTGGGTTGTGGCGATCAGCTTGAGCAAATTGCCGAATTGCTCGCAGCACCGATCGTCAAACCGCTGTTGGGCAAAGCCGTAGTTCCCGACGACAGCCCCTATACCACCGGCTCGATCGGATTGCTCGGAACGGCGCCGTCGCAGGATGTGATGGAACAGTGCGACACGCTGTTCATGGTCGGCACATCGTTTCCATATCTCGAATATCTTCCGAAGCCCGATCAGGCAAAGGGGGTGCAGATCGACCTCGATCCCATGCGAATCGGATTGCGTTATCCCGTCGACGTGGGGTTGGTCGGCGATAGTCATACCGTGCTCGAGAACCTGCTTCCGCTGCTGAAGAAAAAAGAGGATCGCAGTTTTCTGGAGATGGCGCAGTCCGGCATGAAGGACTGGTGGAAGTTGATAGAAAGCCGCGCCTCTCGCATGGACAAACCGATGAAGCCGCAAGTGATTGCATGGGAGCTTGGCAAGCGGCTGCGCAACGATGCCATTGTCAGCTGCGACAGCGGCACCATCGCAACCTGGTGGGCGCGCGAAATTCCCGTCAAGCGCGGCCAGATGCACAGCGTCTCCGGCAATTTGGCGACCATGGCGCCCGGCCTGCCCTATACCCTTGCGGCGCAGCTCGCGTATCCAGAGCGGCAGTGTGTCGCCTTCGTCGGCGACGGCGGATTCTCCATGCTGATGGCTGACTTCGCGACGGCGGTGAAATACAAGCTGCCGATCAAGGTTGTCATCATCAAGAACAACACGCTGGGACAGATCAAGTGGGAACAGATGGTCTTTCTCGGCAATCCGGAATACGGTGTCGATCTCAGCCCTATCGACTTTGTCGCGTTCGCGCATGCCTGTGGTGGTGTCGGGTACAGCGTGGATGACCCGAAGAACTGCGGTCAGGCGGTTGAACAATTTCTGAACGCTCCCGGTCCGGCGATTCTGGAAGCAGTGGTTGATCCGCTGGAGCCGCCTTTGCCCGGAAGAATTAAAGCAGACCAGGCGATGCACTTCGCCGAGTCACTGGCTCGCGGTGAGCCGAACCGCAGCAAAATCGCGCTCACGGTAGCTTCAGACAAAGTCCGGGAAATGGTGTAGGAGCGAGGGTATGAAGAGAAAAACGAAACCTGAAATTGTGGTCATTACCGGAGCGTCCGCCGGCGTGGGACGGGCTGCGGTTCGTGAGTTTGCCAAACATGGTGCGTGGATCGGGCTCATCGCTCGTGGGAAGGATGGCTTGGAAGGCGCGCGTCGCGAAGTGGAAGCTATGGGAGGGAGAGCGCTGGTATTGCCGACCGACGTCGCCGACGCGGCACAAGTGGAGGATGCGGCACAGCAAGTGGAAGAGAAGCTGGGTCCGATCGACATCTGGGTGAACGATGCGATGGCTTCCGTGTTCTCGCCTATCAAGGAGATGACGGCGGAAGAATTCGAGCGCGTGACGCAGGTGACCTATCTGGGATATGTCTATGGCACGCTATCGGCGCTGAAGCGCATGCTGCCGCGCGACCGGGGAACGATCGTGCATGTCGGATCGGCGCTGGCGTATCGCAGCATCCCGTTGCAGGCGGCCTACTGCGCTTCCAAGCATGCGATCCTCGGCTTCTTCGCATCGTTGCGCACGGAGTTGCTGCACGATCACAGTAATGTCCGGACGACAATGGTGCAGATGCCGGCGCTGAACACGCCTCAGTTCGGCTGGGTGAAGAGTCGGCTGCCGCACAAAGCGCAGCCGGTACCGCCCATCTACCAGCCCGAAGTGGCAGCCCGCGCTATTTACTATGCTGCCCACCATCCCGAGCGGCGCGAATACTTCGCGGCGTGGTCGGTGGTGGAGGCGGTGGTTGGCAATAAAATCTCTCCATCCTTCGCCGATCATTACCTGGCTCGCATGGGATACGGCGCGCAGCAATACGACGGTCCCGCAGATCCGAACCGCCCCAACAATCTGTGGGAGCCCGTGCCCGGCGACCACGGTGCGCATGGGGCTTTCGATCGGCGTGCCCGCAACCGCAGTCTTGAGTTGCTGGCTGAAACCAACTGGAAGTGGATTGCCGCCGCCGCTCTGGGAGCGATTGCGACAGTATGGGGCACGGCTAAGACGACGTCGTCGTCTGAATCACCACGCTTCAAAAAAGCGGCGTAGCGTTTCTGTTGGGTCTTGCCCAGGCGCGACCCTGTGGTTACACCCCTGAAACGGCAACAGCCGGACGCGAGCGCTTCAAGCGGGATACGACGACACACGCCTGTTTGTCTCGCGGCCGGCTGCACTGCCCTCCAAGACCCATAGTCGACTGTCATTGCGGGCTTGAGAGCAATCCGACCAACCGATACTCAAAACTCAATCGGTTGAAAATCCAACTTCTCATTCCTCGGCTTTCTACTAATCCACTAAGCCAGGTGGAGCAATCAGAGCAAAGAGGTTAGTTACTCCAGCCCATCAAGCCATTGAGCATCTTCTCAGCGAGGGCTTCCGGACTGAACTCCCCGCCTGTGGGAGAAGTCACGATGGCGCGATTCTCTACATTCATGGCCATTCCGTAGCGCTCGTTGAAGTCGACGGTGCCTTCCATGGAATATGCATTGCACGTGATCACGCAGCGGTTCGCATCGAAGTCGGCGCACAATCCGCGGCGTCCGCTCGCCATCTTCGCGGAGGCGGTCAGCCGTTGATCGCCGGTGACCCCGAGGAACACGACCTCTCGCCCAACGCATTCGTTGAACGAGCGTATTCCTGAGGCCAGGGCCTCTCGCACGGCATCCCAGACCTTGGGAGCCTGTGCCAGCAGGTTCTGATACCGAAGCTGGGCCAGCATCCACTTCTGTGATTCGTTGCTCTCTTGACTGACAAATCGTGTCGCAGCTGTTACCGCCCACTCTGACATGGAAGATATTCTCCTCTCCGCCGGACATTTCCGGCCTGAGATTAAGGCTCCCACAGGAGCACCAGGTATTAAGGAAAGCAAGCGCCGACTATTGCGTGAGCCGCAACATGACCTTTGCGGCGATTGTCTGAAATGCCTTTTGAACCGCAGCGGTGCAGGTCGACGAGGGACAGTTCGGTATGTTGAAGAACAATCCTGCCGGTTGTCCCGAGATATAGGTCGAGTACGAAGGATCGTTAGCCAGTTGTGCAAGGAAGGCCTGGGTGGTGGAACTTATTCCGCTGCCCAGCCCGATCGTGAAGATATATACCGGAGTCGGACTTTCCGTCCGCATGGAGATTGCGGTTTGAACAGCCCGGTATTGCGCATCTGTAGTAACGGCCGACTGGCTGAGAGTAGTCAGCGTCCCGGTCTTCTGTGACAGGAACTTCGTCACGATCTGATTGTTGCTGTTCTTGCAAATGTCGCCCTTGGCATCGTATGGAAACCCCGTCCCGCTGCTGTAGGATCCCAAATCCGTTCCCGCGGCTGGATCAAAGATATCGACCGTTGACCCCGAGTCGTGTCCTCCATAGTTCAGCAGGGTAGTGCCGGGACAGGCGAAGTTGTCCTGGATCGTATTCATCAGGCCGTCGGTAAAGTACACCACAACCTTGACGATGTTCTCTCCCGGCTTCGCGGATACGCTGTCAACCTGCGACTGAGCGAGTGACAGCGGCGGCCCCGTTGTGGAGCTTAGCAGTGAGCCTGTTCCTGCGCCTGTTCCAAAGGTGCCGCCGCTGAACTTTAAACCACTTACCGCTGTGGTAATTGATGTTTTAAACGTGTATCCGATGGGTACGTTGGCAGATGCGCCTGACGCAAAACTTACCATGCCCACCCGGTCGGTCGCGTCGTTGAAATCGCCAACGAAGGTCGGTACAGCTGATTGAAGGGCTACGCCGCCGCTGTCGCCATTCACGCCCGAATCGCACTTGTTCGTTCCGCCGCACATTGAACCAGACCGGTCGAGCACGATGGACATGATCAGGTCGCCGCGTGTGGCCACTGCTGTCGCAGTCACCGGTATGGTCTTGTATTGAGGGAGAAGCCCAACGAACAGCGTATTCACGTTAGCCGTGGCGACCACCTTGACCTGCTGATTACCGTATTGATCGGTCGGATAGGTCACGGTGGGTACCGGCCCGCCAGCGCCAAAATTCGCGGTGAACACATTGGCTGCAACCGACGTTGCCGTGGTCTGACCCTGCCAGAGATTCTTAACGGCTGTGAGGCATGCGCTGTCGACGGCGCTGGACAGCTTAGCTTTCGTCACGTACAGAATTCCCGTATCGATCGCAAGACCGGCGAACAGCGCCACCACCGTGAGCAAGGTAGCGAATGCCAGGAGCAACTGGCCGTCCTCGCGTTTTAGACCTCGTATAGTCCGCATCGGACTACCTCCTCAGTAGTAAGTCACGCTGTAGAGTTGCGATGGCAGGGCGCCCCCCTGCAGGAACTGGTTTATTGGAGTGCCGGCGGTATAGTTGTAGAAAATCTCAGTGATATAAAGTGAGGAGCCGGCAGCCTCGTTTTGTAAGGCGGTGGTCGCAGCCGTAGGGATAACGGGCGTCGACGTATTGCAGCCGGACTGGCCCTGTACGCAACCTATCTTGCTCGAGATGCCGGTGATGGCGCAGTGGGAAGCTTGATCTGTCACCTCCAAGCTACCGCCATTATTGGTTACAACTGTGAGAATCACACAACCCTGACTCCCAAGGTTCAACGCGGCCGGTGCATTCGTGACTACAGACGCGGCCGTGGACGAGAGGCTGGTTCCCCCTTGACGCAACGCCACGCTGGAACTCTCTCCGCTCAAGTTCCTCATTACCTCTGCGTCATAGACCGCCTGGCCGAAGTCGACGATTCCAAGAGTAAAGACAATTAGAATCATGAATCCAGCCGAAAGCTCGAGCAGTGCCTGTCCCGATTGTTCTGAATGTAATTTCATAATCTGTGCTCCTAGCTCGCGGTGGGAGGAAACGGCCAGTTCGTGAATGCCGAACTAACTCTTATTGTGTAGGCGTGAGATGGAAAGAAAGGTGACAGCAGCGGACTGAGAAATCCATACGGATAAGCCACCGAAATCGTAATCAGATCGCCGGGCCCGCCGGCATTGTTGGGGCATCCTCCGCCATTGTTCGTGCACGAGATCGAAATGTCGCTCGTGTTCGAAGTGTTCAGAAAGCCAAGCGAATTGCTCTGAAGCGTCTGAACTATGGAGTTATACCGGCTCTGAGAGCATGACCCATCGCCTCCCGTGATGCACTGCCCGGTTATGGCGTATCTTCCGGCCTGACGTATCGCATTCTGAAGCGTTACCTTAGTCGAGAAGAGATACCCGAAATCGATGGCAGCCATCGTGAGTACCAAGAGGAGAAAGAGCGAGATCGCAACCTCTACCATTGCTTGTCCTTCATCATTAGTTCCACGCATTATCAGATCTCCTCTTTGTTGATGATTCGGTGTCGAACCCTAAGTCTTGCCTAACGAACTAAACCCAGAGTTTGAAATCGATCCTGGCGAGTCAGAAGTGTGCCCAATAGAACCCAAACCAACGAGAAGGGAGACATTGCTTTGGGGATGAAGTGCTCTTTCAGAGCGGCGCCTAGCGACCACGGTCTCTCGGACTTTTGATGGATCTCTGGTTCGGTGCAGATGGGCTGGCCCCAACGGAAGTCGTTCCGCAAAACCAGGAAGACGTGACTGCCTTCGCAGTGGTAAGCGACAACGCCTTCGGATGGGCACTCCATACCCCGGAAATGTGCACTGAGCAGAGTGTCACAAAGTATCTGGGTGATTAAGTTGCTTCCGCAAAGTGGACATACTCTGGGTTGTACCTGTTCTGCTGGCATTGGACGCCTCCTTGGTGGGCCTGTTGTGTGGCCCGGTACAGATCAGCAATTGTAGTAAGCACTAAGACCATTAACAGCGGAGCTTGCAGTAGCACGGTGAATAATCAGATTCGGCGCAAGAACCAGTAGCAGGAACAGACTTCGCTAATCATAAGTCCCACATAGACCAGGGGCGGCCAGGGGAATATGAATGTTCTGATCTCGCGATATCGATAAAGTGAATTCATGACAAACCTCATTGAGGATTCAGGCTCAATGTGTTGTAGGGATGATGCAAACTAGCCAGGTTGTATTGGGAACGAATACCAGGGAATAACTACTTAAAATCGAGAAGTCGACGCGCGCTCGACTTGAGTGTTGCCAGAAGTCAAGGTAGCGATTGCGACCAGAGGGGAACTCTCCAACGAACTCATCTCGTGAGCGATACGTGCCGCCGCCGCGTCAACCGGTTCCAACTCCGTCCAGTCGACTTCGACCGACGCTCCCTGCGAAATGATATCCAGCGAAATCACCACGCGGGGACAATCAGCTCCACGCTGCAGGGTGCCTTCCAGCCCCGCCAGGGCTCCCGATCGAATCCGAACGCGCTCACCTTCGAATAGCGGTGGATGCGGCTGCGGATTTCTATCACAAAGTCCGAAACGCAGAGCATCAATTTCGCGGTCCTCTAAGGGAGCAGGCTTTCCGGGCTGGCCAACTAACTGCACGACGCCGGGCACGGACAGGACAGGAACCCGCTGTTCAGAAGTGATCCTAACGAATAGGTAACCTGGAAACAGTGGTAGTTCGAGATGCTTCGTACAACGATTCTTCCAGGTATGAACTGTCTGATAGAGGGGCAGATAGTATTCAATCTGTCGAAGTGTGAGGTGCTTCGCCACAATCATCTCCCGGCGCGGATGCAGGTAGACGGCATACCACCTGGGATCATTGCCGAACGCTGGAGAATTGTGGAGTTGCTGTTTCAAGTGAACACCTCAGCATGGCTTCGCCATTACCAGTTAGCATTTCTGGTTTCGCAATCAAGATTCAGCTCGCAAGGAGTAAGTGGACTAGCTCCTTGGTCGCTATTGACGCAGTTGTGTAGTGCAACTGGTGTGCCATTCGCATGGCACTTGTATCTCGCGCAGTATCAACACCATTGTTGGATGAGGCCGGCTAGAGGAGGGAAACTGTAACAGAAGGTGTATCAAGGAGTGTAACCCGCTGTAACAAACGCGCCCTTCTTGTTACGGTTGGTGAACCACGATCGGAAGCCGGTAGGGTAAGAAGAAGAAAAGTATGGGAGCTAGCGTTTGGCCGCCGCCACATTCGGGTGTTCGGCTTGGATGCCGTAGCGTTCCATTTTGCGATAGAGCGTCATTCGCGACCAGCTCAACAGGTCGGCGGCCTTGCTCTTGTTTCCACCGCTTTCCGACAATGCTCGCAAGATCCGGTTGACCTCGCCCGGCTCTGTCACATCCTCCGTCTCGGCGGCGGAACAGAAGAAGTCGGGCATCTCCACCCACTGGCTCTCGGGCTCAAGCGTGATGAAGGCAGCCTCCACCAGATTTTTGAGTTCGCGAACATTGCCAGGCCAGGAGTAGCTCAGGATGGCCTGCTCGGATCGCGGCGTGAAGCCCATGGTGTTGCGGCCAAAACTTCGATTGAACTCCTGGCGGAAGTAATGAGCTAAAGGCAGAAGATCTTCGGGACGCTCGCGCAGCGGCGGCAGATGGATGCGGGCAACATTCAGGCGGAAGAAAAGATCGCGCCGGAATTGGCCCTGTTCTGAGAGGGCCTCAAGGTTGCGGTTCGTGGCAGCGATAACCCGGAAGTCGATATATTGCGTCCTGTTGCCGCCCAGCCGCTGAACCTCGTGCGTTTCAATCGCCCGGAGAATCTTCGCTTGTGCCAGAGAACTCATGTCCCCGATCTCATCGAGAAATGCCGTTCCGCCATCGGCAGCCTGGAGATTGCCATCGTGCGAGGCATGAGCGCCGGTATACGCACCGCGCTCCACGCCAAACAACTCGCTCTCCAGCAGCGTGTCCGGGATAGCCGCACAATTGATGCAGACCAGCGCTTTGGCGGAGCGAGGACTGTTGCGGTGAATCAATTTGGCGACTAAATCTTTGCCCGTGCCGGTCTCGCCGGTGACCAAAACGTTGCTCGAGGTCCGAGCGACACGTTCGACATAGGCGCGAGCTCCGCGAATAAAATCGCTCTGACCAATCATCAAATCGCAGCTCGCAAGAGATGTCTCTGGAAGGGAGCTGGTGAGCGACATTAAGACGCGGGGGAGTTCAATCTCGCAGTTTGTTCCTCGAATGTAGTCGTCGACGCCGTTTCGCAATGCCGCTACGACCAGCTCTTCCGACCCATCCCACGCAACCAGAACGATGGGCACCCGCACGCCATAGCTACTCTTGCGCGCCCGCTCCAAGTCTCCCAGAGAGAGTTGACGTTCGCAGCCTATGCATATGAGATCAGGGATGCCGACATCGCTTACCTGTACATCTCCGATCTCGCGCAGGCTCAGGAGAAGGCGCCCGCGGATGTCGATTCTGTCGGAGATCACCCTGACTATAGGCTTGCGCATACCTGCTCTTCCGCTCAGTTCGACGGACTACAACTGCCGAACTCAGGATTTCCCGAGGACACGGCCGCCGCACCACATGTTCCTTTCTGTGGGGAACAGTGAGCGGATTAAAGTCACACAAACGTGCGCGGTAGAGGCTGAACCAGATCGATCGCGTGAAAGGTCGTTGTCGTGCGGCTGCTGTCTTTCGCTCAGGAACTTAAAGGGGGGGCCAGATTCAGCTTGCCTAAGCGTTAGACCACAACAGCAGACCGCTGCTTCTATCGAGTTTTCTCACGCCCGAAGCGCCAGGCCTGCGGAAGTGCACTGACGAATAATCCCGGCGCCTCAGCCGACGGTCTTGCCGTGGGCGAAAGCGACGACGGCCAGTCGCATATTCCGATGTCCTGCTATTAGAGACGAAGTGGCTCAGCTCGTTTTCTATTAACTATTTTCGTCGGCCAATAAAAGCCACAGGCTCACTCTAGTTGCGGACCGTCAACCTAGCAATGGCCTATAGGTATAAGCTTTCTACGGCCAAAGTAACCTCGCAGAGATAAGGGTAACCAGCAACGCTACGGACAAGACTTAAGTTATCCGATGCTAGTTAGATAGAAAATCGCTTATGTCCAGATCGGGGATGCGAATGGCAGTTGTACCAATAACCATTTTGGGAAGAGCTCAAAATAACTAGGTTTATTGGATAGAGCTGGCCTTCAGACCAGCGTCCAGCAGGCTGCGGAAAAGTTCCATGCGACAAGCTTCTCTGGTAGAGCTGGCCTTCCGTGTGTGCGTGAGAATTAGCTTTTTTCTGTTGCGGTGCAGTAAGAGGCCGAAACGCCAGCGCCTTGAGGATCGGGATTATGCTCACGCGCTAGTTTGCAGACTGCGCGCGCGCTGCGTTTTGACTCGACTTCAGTCCAAGCTTCCCCAGCATCCACATCGCCGGACACCAGTTGGTGAATCCTGATTGCAGCTGGTTCACTCCGACGAATGCGGTAAAAAGATACCAATACGCACTTACCCAAAATCCCAGTGCCAGTGAGAGCAGGATGAACGTTCCCGCCATCAGTCGCAGCCCGCGTTCAATTGTCATACCGTTGCCTCCTGAGCCTGAAGTGGTGCGGAAGTGGCGTGCTGCCGCTGTTTCTCGACCATGTAGTACAAGACGGGAACAGCCATGCGCGACAGTAGTGTCGACGCCACTTCGCCCGCCATCAGCGAAATTGCCAGTCCCTGGAAGATCGGGTCGAACAGAATCACGCTGGCGCCGACCACCACGGCGGCCGCCGTCAGCAGCATGGGACGGAAGCGCACCGCGCCGGCATCCACCACCGCGTCTTCCAGCGACATGCCCTGGGTGCGCCGCAGTTCGATGAAGTCGACCAGGATGATGGAATTGCGTACGATGATTCCCGCGCCCGCGATGAAGCCGATCATCGACGTCGCCGTAAAGAACGCGCCCATCAAGGCATGCGCCGGCAGGATGCCCACCAGCGTCAGCGGGATCGGCGCCATGATCACCAGCGGCACCAGGAACGAGCGGAACCAGCCCACCACCAGCACGTAGATCAGCACCAGCACCGCGGCGAAGGCCAGGCCAAGGTCGCGGAAGACTTCGATGGTGATGTGCCATTCGCCATCCCACTTCATTGACAGGCGATCGGTCTCCGTCGGCATGGCCGCGTTGTATCGCTTGATCTCATAGCCACCCGGTCCGCGAAGTTTGTCGATGGCGGCATTCATCTTCTCGATGGCATACACCGGACTCTCTTCCTCGCCGGCAACGTCGCCGAGCACGTAAACCACGGGCATCATGTTCTTGCCGTAACGCGTCGTGTCGATGGGCTTCCTATCCAGAGTGGTGAGTTCGCCGATGGAAACCTGTCCCGGGGTGCCCCCACGGGTGCCCCATCCTGCTCCGCCCGCTTTTGGCGGAGAGGGTGGGACCGCACTGGGCAGCCGCAGCTGTTGCAGCGATTGAATGCTCGAGCGGTCAGCCCGCCCTAGCTGCACGCGGATGGGAATGTCCTCGCGCGCCGTGGGCACGTGCAGCAACCCGGCGTCGGCGCCGTCCAGCCCAATCTGCGCAGTGCGGGTGATGTCGGCGGCGGAGACTCCGTGCAAAGCCGCCTTATCCAGATCGACTTTCAAGTCGTACTTCGTCTGCGGGTCTTCGACATACCAGTCCACGTCCACTACTCCGGGCGTGGTCTGGAAGACGTGCTTGATCTGTTTGGCCAACTCGATCTGCTGCTGGTAGTCCGGCCCATACACTTCGGCGACCAGGGTCTGCAGCACTGGCGGCCCCGGCGGGACCTCGGCAACTTTCAGTCGCGCCCCGTAAAGGTTGCCGATCTCGACCAGTCCCGGCCGCAGACGCTTGGCGATGGCGTGGCTCTGAATGCTGCGCTCGTGGCTGTTCAGGAGATTGACCTGGATGTCAGCCTGGTTGGCTCCGCGCCGCAGGAAGTAATGCCGTACCAGCCCGTTGAAGTTATAGGGGCCCGAAGTGCCGGCGTAGATCTGGTAATTCAGCACCTCGGGCTGCCGGCCGAGATACTGTCCCAGCTCCTGGCACACGCGCGTGGTCTGCTCCAGCGTGGTGCCGTTGGGCATGTCGACGATCACCTGGAACTCGCTCTTGTTGTCGAAGGGCAGCATCTTCACCTTCACCAGCTTGAACGCCACCAGCGAGCAGGCGAGGAGCAGCAGCACCACCACGCTTCCAAGAAAGATCCAGCGGCGACGGGCGCTATGAATCAGCGGATTCATTACGCGACGATAGAACTTAGTCGCCCAGCCTTCGGCTTCGTGCTGATGTCCATCCTCACTGGAGTAATGCCGCAGCAGCCGCAGCGCCGCCCAAGGCGAGACCACGAACGCTACCACCAGCGAAAACAGCATCGCCGCCGAAGCGCCCACCGGGATCGGTCGCATGTAGGGGCCCATCAATCCGCGCACAAACGCCATGGGAAGAATCGCGCAGATGACCGCGAATGTAGCGAGGATCGTCGGATTGCCAACTTCATCGACGGCCTGGATAGCGATATCTGACAAAGATGAAGTACGAGACCGGAGACCTGAACCTTCACTGGCTACTGGCCACTGACCACTGGCCGCTGTCTTTCTCGGCAGGCGGAAATGTCGCACCACGTTCTCGACCACCACGATGGCATCGTCGACCAGAATGCCGATGGAGAAAATCAGCGCAAACAGCGTCACCCGGTTCAGCGTGTAGCCGAACACGTAGAAGATGAACAGGGTGAGCGCCAGGGTGACCGGAATGGCAATCAGCACCACGCCGGATTCACGCCAGCCCAGCGCAAGCGCGATCAGCAGCGTGACCGACAGCGTTGCCAGCAACAGGTGCTTCAGCAGTTCGTCAGATTTCTCTTTCGCCGTCTCGCCATAGTTGCGCGTAACGCTGACGTTCAGGTCAGAGGGCAGCAGGTGGCCGCGCAACTGCTCGACTTTTTTCTCGGCTTCCTCGCTGATGACAGTGGCATTGGTGCCCTTGCGTTTGGCCAGCGTGATTGTCACCGCCGGAAAGTCGCCGCGCGCCGCGTTTTTGGGCGCTCCAGCGGCATTCGCGTACAACACGTAGTCTGTCGGCTCGGCTGGGCCATCGATGATTTCGGAAGCCACGTCGCGCAGATACACCGGCTTGCCCTGGTATACGCCGACGACCACCTGCTTCAGATCGTCAGCGTTGCCGAGGAAGCGACCGGCTTCCACGGCAAACTCCTGGTTGTTCTGCGCAAAGTTGCCGGAGGAGCTCCTGGCATTCGCGCTCTCAAGCTGTGTGGTGACCGCGCCTGCGGTCATGCCGTAGGCCGCAAGCCGCTCGGTGTCGAGCACCACGCGCACCTGACGCGGCAGGCCGCCAATGATCCTGGTCTCCGAGACGTCGTTGATTTGCTTAAGCTGATGATCCAGCTCCGCGGCGATCTGCCGAAGCTGGTAGGCGTCGTAGTGCGATCCCCACAACGTCAGTGCGAGAATCGGTACATCGTCGATGGAGCGAACTTTGATGATCGGCTGCGAGACGCCTTGTGGGATGCGGTCGGCGTTCGAGTACAGCTTGTTGTACGTCTTGATGATCGCGTCTTCTTCCTTCGTTCCCACGTAGAAGCGCACGACCAGCATGCTCACGCCGGGTTGCGAGATGGAGTAGACGTACTCAACGCCGGGTATTTCGCGCAGCAGCCGCTCCATCGGAATCGATGCCCGCTGCTGGACTTCTTTGGGCGTCGCGCCGGGCATGCTGACAAAAACGTCGAGCATCGGCACCACGATCTGCGGCTCTTCCTCGCGCGGCGTCATCAGAATGGCGAAAGCGCCGAGCAGCAGCGCGCCAATGATGAACAACGGTGTCAGCTTGGAGTTGATGAAGGCATGCGCTACCAGCCCGGCAAAGCGTAGCGGGGCTTTAGCGGGCGCAGCTTCAGCCACGCCGTTATCGACCATCTTCGCGCTGGGTTGTAGCTCCCGGGGTGCGTCGCCTTCCATCAGTTCGCCCCCACGCGCTTGCCACTCAGTTCCCGATCGCCCGGCTCGGCGACAATGCGCTCGCCGTTGCTGAGCCCGGAGAGCACCTCAACGCCATTCGCGGAGGGCTTGCCGAGGGTGACATACCGAAGCCCGGCAACCCCATCGCTGCCGACGACATAAATACCGTCGAGCTGTCCGCGGTGCAGCACTGCATTCTGTGGGATCAGGATTGCCTGCCTCTGTCCGAGCGGAAAGAGCGCTCGCCCAAAGAGTCCGGAGCGCAGCAGCTGGTTCGCCGGCAAATCAATTTTCACGGTGAAACTGCGGCTCGCAGGATCGGCGGCGGGAACGACCTGCACCACCTTGCCCAGGATGGGCTGGACTCCCAGCGCGTCGACCTGCACGGGAATGCCGGCGCCCGGATGAACCGCTCCAATCTGCGTTTCATCTACCTGCGCTTCCAGCCGGAATTGGCTGGGATCGTCGATCACCAGCAACGGCACACCCGGTGACGCCATGGCGCCGGCATCCGCCAGCTTCGCGGTGATCACGCCATCGAAGGGCGCGCGGATGCGGGTAAAGCCGACGCTGGTGCTGGCCTCGGACACCGCGGCCTCAGCCTGGGCACGTCCCGCGTGGGCGGCGTCGCGACGGGCCTGGGCCGCTGCCAGCCTGGTCTTCACTTCGTCATACTCCTGCGGGCTCACCGATTTTTTGTCGTAGAGCATCTGGTAGCGCTTCATCGTCGAGTCGGCCAAAGCGTAATCGGCATCGGCGGCGGCAATCGCCTGGTCGGAGGCGTTCAGTCCGGCGGAAGCGCTCTGGTACGCGGCATGTTGCTGCGCAGCGTCGATGCTGACCAGCACTTCGCCCCGACGAACGCGATCCCCCTCGTGAACGTTGATCGCCGTGATGGTTCCCATTACCTGGCTCGCCAGCTGTGCCGACTGCGCCGCCCGTACCGTACCCACTCCTTCGACGTAGTCGGGAACCGTCGCTCGCTCGACCGTAACCAGGTTGACGCCGGAGACAGTTTCCGGAGTGGGAGTGTTCGCAGGCTTGGAGGAGGAGCATGCGGCGAGGAAAAGCAGCAGCGCCAGCGTGACGGCGGCGCTCAGGCGAAGCATTAGCCGATGCCTAACGGTGACGTTATGAAAAGGCCGCCGCCAATGCGTGACCGCGGCCGGGATTGACTTTGCTACGGTGAGACGTGCGCGCAACAGCTCTGGCTGCGCCAGTTGCCTTGTATCGGGGGACGGCTTCACAGGGTGCCGAAGAAGCCCGAAGCCGCCGGCCTTGTAACAGGGCACGGCTTCAGCCGTGCCGATAAGCTGTTCGTTTTTGATCGCTGCGAGTCGGACTTCAGTCCGACGAGCCGTCCAGATTGAGTTTTTCAGCAGCATATTCAACCGTGCCGAAACGTTCGCCACGCGCGCGGGCTTCAGCCCCTGCATTCTGCCGGATATAGCGGTCCTTCGACTCGGGCTGAAGTCCTCGCTCAGGATGACAACCGAATCTTGCAATTGCTTTTTCATTGCGTCACCGCCGGAGACGTCGGGCTCAGGATTCCGGTAGCCAGTTCCACTCCGGCGTAGCTGGTTTGCATTCGATACACCGCCTGCCAATAGTCGGCCTTGGCCCGATGCGCCGCTTCTTCCACTCGCAGCAGATCGTTGATCGTTGTCAGGCCGCCGTCGTAACGGTTCTGGTTGATGCGCAGGCTCTCGTCAGCTTGCGCGATTGCGCCACGCGCAACTTCCACCTGCTGGCGCGCCGCATCGTATTCGTAGTACGCCTTGCGAACCTGCAGGCGAATCTGATCTCGAAACACATCGCGCATCGCTGTCGCTTTCTCCTGCGTTGCTTTTTCCAGCGCCAGGTGTGCACGCTTGCTGTCACCGTCGAACAAGTCGAACTGAAGCTCCGCCCCGGCCACCCAGTTGTTGCCGCCATTCCAGCCCGGCGACGGGCTGTCGGTTTGCCACGAGCCATAAACATTCAACCGCGGTGCGAAGGCGCCTTTCGCCATCGAGATGTTCTTCGATTGCGCGATTCGCTCCAGCTCCGCCTGCTTCAGGTCAGGACGCGTTTCCAGCGCTCGGTTCTCAAGGTCTCCAACTATCGTGGAAGGGAAGTTGTGCTCAGTCAGACTCTCCTGCGGCTCATACACCATGTCCGAAGACGTGCCCACCGCCAGCGCCAATTGCGTGCGAGCCAGCGACAGCGCGTTCTGCGCCGCGATCAGCTCCTGCTTTCGCGCCGCGGTTGCTACCTGCGCACTCAGCAGGTCGGAGTCGACGGTCATCCCGCTTTCCACCCGCGCCCGGCTGAAGTCTTCCGTGGACTGCGCCGTCTTCACCGCTTCATCGGCAACCGCGACCTGCTTCTGCGCCAGCAGCACGCCGTAGTAGGCCAGCACCGCCTGAAACACCAGCTCCTGATCGCTGCGCTGCAGCTCCTGCTCAGAAGCCGCCTGGGCGTAGCGGGCGCGGGTGACGCCGTACCAGCTCTGCAGTCCGTCGAACAGGCTCCACTGTCCGCTGAAGCGGCTGGAGAAATTTCCGACCGGCGTGGGATTGTTCAGCTTGTTCAGCGCGAAGTCGGCATCGGTGAAGCTGTTCTGCCTCAGCCTGGTGCCGAAGACGTAGACCGGATCGTTGCCGCGGGTCGCGCTCTCGCTGAACATGATTTTCGGCAGCAACGGCACGCGTGACTCGCGCACCGCCGCCAGCGAAATGCGCGTTCCCGCCACTGCCGCTTTGTGTTGCGGATTGCGGCCCAGCGTCAGGCTGACCGCTTCGGAAAGCGTGATCGGGATAACGGCATTCTGCGCCGCCGCCGAATTCATCGGCAGCACAGTCAGCAGGGCAACGGCGACGAGACCGGCGACACTCGGTGTGCCGGAAAGCTTCCGAGAAATGAGCCGCATGCTCACGCTCCGACCAACTCCGCCGCGGCGACGATCTCGAACGTGGTGTGCAGTTCGGCGCTCTTCTGCACCATGGCGCCGACGGCACAATACTTCTCTTCGGAAAGCCGGATCGCATCCTCCAGCGCCTGCGCCGAGAGGTCGACTCCGGTCACGATGTGGCGGATCCGAACGTGAGTGAAAGCGTTCGGCGGATTCGGCGCCTGGTCGGCTTCGATCTTCACCTCGTAGCCGGTGACCTGCTGGCGCTTCTTGCGCAGGATGTTGATGACGTCAAAGGCAGTGCAGCCGGCGTGAGCGATGGCGAGCAATTCGATGGGCTTGGCGCCGGTATTGCCGGCGGCGTCGTCCAGCAGCAGGTGATGTCCCGTGCCGCTGGTGGCGACAAACTGGCGGTGGGTTCCCTGGGGCTGACTAAGAGTGAGCGAGGCGGTAATCATTGCGTGTCTCCAAGCCCATTACATTGGGGCAACACGGATAAACGCAGTGACTCGGGAGAGTGTTACAGGAATTCGAAAGCTTTTTGGCGCTTTACCAAAACGGGAACTGAGAATGCCGAACCAGATGCAGTTCCAACACTTGCGGTCTTATAGGCCGTGCTAAGCGAAGCCAAATTGACGCAAATTGGCCGAATCCCACTCGGCCACTCCTCAAAGTTGCAATACATCACAAGCAAGGAGAAAGGGCTGGGCTCCCGTACTGCTCAGAAGTAAGGCGTACGGGGTATTGCGTCGTTGTTAACGCAGAAACTAACAAACACCACTGCCACTTCCATATGAGAACGCAAGTTGATGGAGTGTACTGCAGTCCGTTACTGATGTCTGATCCATGTGCCGCGCTTCGCCGCGCCACGCGGGCTGTTACCCACCTTTACGACCTGGTACTTGCCCCGACAGGTTTGAAATGCACCCAATTCGTCATCCTGAACGCAATCCACGAGGCGGGCGAGATTGCGCAATGGCGTTTGGCCACGCAATACGGAGTCGGCGACGATACCCTCTCGCGACGCCTAGCCGTGTTGCGGAAGGCGGGGCTGATCGCGTGCCGAGTCGGACAGGAGCGCCCGGGCGAAAAAGTGTATCGCCTCACTGAACTGGGTGTCAGCAAGTTCACCGAGGCGGTCCCGGCTTGGGAGCGCGCCCACACGCGGCTGCAAAGCGTGATGGGAGCTGAAGAATGGAATCAGCTTCTGAAACTTTCCGCAGAGGTGGCCCTGCAAGCGCGAAGAGCGGAAACGATGCGGATCGTGAACACGGCGCCGGGAAAAGCTTTTGCCGCTACGGTTCCGGCCAGCCCGGCGAATGCCTCAACGTGAGCTGCGGATACACACCTGGAACGCCGGGAGGAAAAATGCGAGTACGCAAGCTGAACATCATGGCGGTCGCGGTTCTGTTAAGCATCAGCGCTTTCGCTTGGCAATCGCAGAAGCCGAACCAGGGACAGCAGCAACCGATGACGCCGGACCAGACGGTTTCCGGTATGAACCCGAATGCCGAAAAGCCGAGTTCCAACAATGCCACGAACCGTCCCAATGATGCCGACCAGGCATTCCTGAAGAAGTCAGCGATTGGCGACACGGCCGAAGTGCAGCTCGGGCAGATGGCGGAGCAAAAGGCGTCGAACCCAAAGGTGAAAGCCTTCGGCCAGCGCATGGTCAACGATCACTCCAAGAACGACGACCTCCTCACCAGCCTTGCCCAGGAGCAGCACATCCCTTTGCCCACGGAACTCGATCCCGAGCACAAGAATGCCAAGGCCGCTCTTTCCAGCAAGAGTGGCAGTCAATTCGATCAGGACTATATGAGGCTGATGGTGCACGAGCACCAGAAGACGGTCGCGCTGTTCAAGCATGAAGCCCAGACCAGCCAGGATGCGACCGTCAAGCAGTTCGCGCAGCAGTCGCTGCCTACGCTCGAGTCGCACCTTCAGGAAGCACAGCAGATCGACTCACAGCTCAACGCCGGCAAATAAGCAGTGTCCTGGTTGGCAGCGTGCAGCCTGCTCGCGGTCCGCAAATGTTTGAGCTTTCGAGCTTTGGGAATGTCGGGGGTTGCTGCTGCAACCCGGAGTTTATACATCTTGCCGAATGCCAGCCCACATCTCGATAGCAATTGTAGGTAGGCCAGGAGCGAAATGAGCACAGCCGTCCAGCAGCGCCTCGTAGAACTCTGGGAAACTCCCAAGACCCTGCACGGATGGCTGGGCACCGTTGATCACAAGGAACTGGGCCGCCGCTATATCGCAACCTCGATGGCCTTCCTCGTCCTGGGCGGCCTCGAAGCCTTGATCATGCGCCTGCAATTGTGGGGGCCGCAAAACAATCTCCTGACCCCCGAGATGTACAACCAGACGTTCACGATGCATGCCATCACCATGATCTTCTGGTATGCCTCGCCCGTTCTTTCCGGATTTGCCATTTTCCTCATCCCGCTGATGATTGGCGCGCGCGATCTCGCCTTCCCACGCTTCAACGCTTTTACCTACTGGACATTTCTGCTGTCGGGCGTCCTGATTTACATCGCACCCTTGATGGGCCAGGCGCCGAACGCGGGCTGGTTCGCGTACGTGCCTTACACCACCCGAAACTACTCGCCCGCGTACGGAATGGATTTTTACAACCTGGCATTGATCCTGTTGACCATCGCCACCAGCGGTGGCGCCATTAATTTCATCGTCACCATACTGCGGCTGCGCGCTCCGGGGATGAGCATCAGCAAGATGCCGCTGTTCATGTACAGCACGGGCACCACCGCCATCATCACCGTTCTTTCGCTACCTGCGCTCACCGCCTGCAACATCATGCTGGAACTGGATCGCCGCTGGTACACGCATTTCTTTGACAGCATGCAAGGTGGGAGTCCGCTGCTGTGGCAACAGCTCTTCTGGTTCTTCGGCCATCCCTGGGTATACATCGTCTTTCTGCCTGCCACCGGCATGGTCTCGATGATGGTGCCGGTGTTCTCCCGGCGTCCGATCGTGGGATACGCCTACATTGCCGCCTCCACGGTGCTGACCGGGCTGGTCGGGTTTGGCGTGTGGGTTCACCACATGTTCACCACCGGTATCGGCCATCTCGGAATGAGCTTCTTCAGCGCGGCCAGCATGACCATCTCCATCTTCACCATCGTGCAGGTCTTTGCCTGGATCGCCACCATGTGGCTGGGACGTCCGGTGATGACGGCAGCCATGCACTACGTCGTCGGCTTCATCGCCCTGATCGTAGTCGGCGGCTTGAGTGGCGTGGCCACTGCCGTCATACCGCTGGACTGGCAGATCAACGATACCTATTGGGTGGTCTCGCACATTCACTATGTGCTGGTCGGCGCCAACCTGTTTCCGGTCCTCGCCGCCATCTATTACTGGGGACCGAAGATGAGCGGGCGCATGATGAACGAGCGCTGGGGAAAGATCAGCTTCTGGGTCACGTTCATCGGCTTTCAACTCGCCTTCTTCACCATGCACATCCTGGGTGTGGAAGGCATGCCCCGGCGCGTTTACACCTACCCGCGCGGATTGGGTTGGGGATACCTGAACAAGATCATCACGGTCGGCGCATTCATCGTTGCGGTCGGCATTCTGATCACCATCGTGAATTATTTCTGGAGCAGGAAGCACGGCGCGCTGGCCGGCAAAGATCCCTGGCACGCCGATTCGCTGGAGTGGTCGACCGACTCGCCGCCAGAGCCTTACGGATCGGTACACATTCCCACCATTATTTCGCGCCATCCGCTGTGGGACGAGCACGAGGAAGAAGCAGATCCGAACGGCGAACGCATCCTGGATGAAGGCCGGTTGACCATGGTCACCACCCCGCTCGACGCCGAGCCGGTCGCCATCGCACGCATTGCCAAAGACACGATCAAGCCTTTGCTGGCCGCGTTGGGCTTGTTCGTCATTTGCGGCGCGCTGGCCTTCCGCATGATGTGGGTGGTCTGGCCGACGGTGGTTTACACGCTGATTGTGCTTGCCCTGTGGTTGCGGCCTAACCCGGAGACGGAGAACGCATGAGCAGTACGGTGTTGTTCAATCCGGGTCAGCATCGCGTGAACGACCACGCCGGTCCTCAGGTGCAGACTGTCGACCTGGACCGCGGCACCTGGGGCATCCTGCTGTTCATTCTCACCGAGGCGATGCTCTTCGTCATGCTGTTCGTCGCCTACTTCTACATCACCAAACTTCATGGCTGGGCCACCCAGGAGCCGCCGAAACTGCACTATTCGCTGCCCATGCTGGGCGTGTTGTTGTTCAGCAGCGTGGTCCTGTACTGGGGTGAGCAGCAGGTGAAGAAGGAACGCAATGGAGCGGGCCGGTTAGCCCTGGCGGGAACCATACTGCTCGGTTTGTTATTTCTCTTCCTCACGTATCTGGAGGATGTCGAACACCTGAAGACTCTGACGCCGCGCAGCAATGCTTACGGATCGATTTTCTACACCATTGTCAGTCTGCATGGTGTGCACGTGGTGATAGGTCTGCTGATGTTGTGCTGGGTATTTTTTCTGCGGCGATGGGAGCCGGCGCAGTACTCGCCGCACCGTCCGTACCACAACGCCGCCATGTACTGGCATTTTGTGGATACGGTGTGGTTCTTCGTCGTGATCATTTTGTATGTCATACCGCACCTGCGGAATTTGGTATGAGCGAGCAAGTACAAACACAAGCGCCGCAAGCGATATCGCCGGGACGGCTTTGGTTCGGGTTCATGGGAGCCGCCGTGGCGTGGGTGCTGGCGGGCCTTCTGAATGTCGTGCTCGCCTGGGAAGCATGCCTGGGCAAGGACAGCCAATCGTTCTTCTTCACCCAGACGGGAGTTCATGTCGTGCTGGGCATCGTCACCCTGATCATGCTCGGTCTGGCAGTTGCGTCGGGGGTCGTGTCTTTTCAAAACTGGCGGCTGCTCTCGCGGCATGACAACTTCGTTGAAGCCGAAGGCAGACCACGCCAGGAGTTCATGGCAATCTTCGGCGTCTTCGTCAGCCTTTGTCTGGGGATTGGGATCGTATGGTTCGTGCTCCCCATTTATCTGATTCGCTTCTGTGTTGAGGCCCACTGATGTCGATTTCTTTCACCTCACGGACTCATTGGTTGCTGGTGCTCGGAGTCGCGGTCGCGGCGTGTTGGCTGCCCGCCTGTCGGGGTGGAAATTCGCACGACGTCTATGCGGTTTATACCGGCGGTAATTGGCAGACCGGACGGGAACTGATTGTGAAGTATCGCTGCGGTGCGTGCCACACCATCCCGGGAATTTACGACGCCAATGGGAACGTGGGACCTCCGCTGATCTGGTTTGCGCGGCGCACTTATATCGGTGGGGAATTGCCCAACAGCCCGCCGAACCTGGTGCGCTGGTTGCTCAATCCCAAAGAGGTCGAGCCCGGAACTGCCATGCCGGATCTGGGGCTTTCGGAGCAGGAAGCTCGCGATGTGGCGGCTTATCTTTACACGCTGAAGTAAGGAGGCTGGATGAATCGGCGCTGTAGCTGGTTGTTGTTATCGCTGGTACTTCTTTTTGCGTGCTCGGCGTTGTGTGCCCAGCAGAACGCAAACAACAAGAGTAACAACGGTGAAACGACGGTTCCCGGGCAAAGCAAAAACATCAGGCTGGTAAGCCCAGTGCCTAACGGCGAGTGGTCGCTCCCGGCGGGCGATTACGCCAATACCCGCTACAGCCCGCTGAGCGAAATCACTACCAGCAACGTGAAAAATCTCAAGGTCGTGGGAGTGATGCAGGACGGCATCCCCCACGGGCACGAAGGCCAGCCGCTGGTGGTGAACAACACGTTGTACGAGGTCACTCCCTTTCCCAACTATCTCATCGCCTTTGACCTGACCAAGCCTGGGTTCCCGATGAAGTGGAAGTACGAGCCGCGCCCTAATCCGCAATCGCAGGGTGTGGCCTGCTGCGATGTAGTGAACCGCGGCGCATCTTATGCCGACGGCAAGATCTTCTATGTCGCGCTCGACAACACTGCGGTGGCCGTCGATGCCAACACCGGCCAGGAAGTCTGGCGCACCATGGTCGGCGATATTCATCTGGGCGAAACTACGACCATGGCGCCCCTCGTGGTCAAGAACCTGATGATCATCGGCGATTCCGGCGGCGAGCTTGGAGTTCGCGGAAAAGTTACGGCGCTCGATATCAAGACCGGCAAGCTGGTCTGGCGCGCCTACAACACCGGCCCGGACAAGGACGTTCTGATCGGGTCGGACTTCCATCCCTTCTATTCCAAGGACCAGGGCACCGATCTCGGCGAGAAGACCTGGCCGCCGGACGCGTGGAAGATCGGCGGGGGCACGGTATGGGGCTGGATCTCCTACGACCCGGAGTCGGACCTGATTTTCTACAGCACCGGAAATCCCGGACCGTGGAATCCCGACATGCGTCCCGGCGACAACAAATGGACCATCACTCTCTGGGCGCGGCATCCGGAGACGGGAGAAGCGAAGTGGGCTTACCAGATGCTGCCTCACGACGCCTGGGATTACGACGAGATCATGGAGAACATCGTGGTCGACATGGTGTGGCAGGGCAAGATGCGGAAGCTGCTGCTGCACCCGGCGCGCAACGGCTACATGATGGTCATCGACCGCAACACCGGAGAGCTGCTCTCGGCCACACCCTTTCAGCCGCTGAACTGGTCGCATGGCTACGATCTGAAAACCGGATTGCCCGATGTCGATCCGACAAAGGTCACGCACACCGGCGTCTATGCGCGCGGCGTCTGTCCATCTTCAACCGGGGGCAAGGAATTCGTTCCGTCGGCTTTCTCGCCGGTGACCGGTTATCTCTACATCCCCGCGCACAACACCTGCATGGATCACGGAAGCATTCAGGCGAATTACATCGCGGGCACGCCGTACCTGGGATCGAGCACCACGATGTATCCCGGCCCGGGCGGATACCAGGGCGAACTTGTCGCCTGGGATGTGGCGAATGCCAAACAAGTCTGGGGTATCAAAGACGCCGACCTGCCGGTCTATAGCGGCGTGTTAGCCACCGGGGGCGGCCTGATTTTCTACGGAACCATGGAGGGTGATTTTCGCGCGGTCGATGCCAAAAGCGGAGCCGTGCTGTGGGACTTCAAGACAGGGTCGGGCATCGTGGGAGACCCCATGACCTTCAAGGGGCCGGATGGTCGGCAGTATGTGGCGGTCTATTCCGGCGTCGGAGGATGGATGGGAGCAGTGGCATTTCCCTCGGTATCGATCAGTGATCCGTATGCCGCGCTGGGTGTGACCGGCGCGATGAAGGCAATCAAGAAACTCAGCCCGCCGGGAGACTCGCTCTATGTTTTCGCTCTGTAGATTCGCGGTCACCCTCACGATGCTGGTGGGCTTCGCGGCCTTGAGCTATGCAGCTGCCCCGCTGCGCGTCTGCTCGGACCCGAACGATCTGCCGTTCTCGAACATGGAGAAGCAGGGCTTCGAAAACAAGCTGGCGGAAATGGTGGGGCAGGACCTGAAGGTCCCGATCGAATTTGCCTGGTGGCCGCCGCGAGCGCGGTTCCGGGAGAAGTGGCTGAAGGCGAACCGCTGCGACCTGGTAATGGGAACGACATCGTCTTCCGAGGACCTGCTGACCACGCAGCCGTATTACCGCTCCAGCTATGTTTTCGTTTCGCGCCGCGACCGCAATATCGGCGTCGTCTCGGTGACTGACGTTTCCCTCAAGAGCTACCGCATCGGGGCGCAGATTATCGGCGATGACGGCGAGACCGTACCTCCAGCCCAGGAGATGGCGGAGCACGGACTGGTGAACAACCTCGTCGGATACAGCCTGTACGGCGATCCGCTGTCGCAGAATCCCTCGGCAAACATTATCACCGCCGTGGCCAGGGGTGACGTGGACATCGCCGTCGCGTGGGGACCGCTGGCAGGTTATTTCGCCAGGACCTCGACTGTGCCGCTGCGGATCACACCCATTGATCGAAGCTCGAGTCCGGCGGCAATTCCGGTTGCATTCAATATCTCGATGGGCGTGATGGCCGGGAACGCGGCCTTGCGCGATCAACTCGATCAATTCATTGTGCGTCGCCGCCCGGAGATTCGTGAGCTTCTGCTCAGCTACGGAGTGCCGCTGCTGGAAATGGGGGACACCGCTACTTCCACGCACGCGGCCCATGCCAGTGGTGACATCAATGCGCAGGCGGGAGGCCGCTGAGGTGCGAAGAATGCGAAATTACGTTGGAGTAGTTGCCGCCTCGCTGCTGGCTCTCAACTTTCTCGGGTGCAAGCAGCAATCGGTCGCGATGGCTCCCATGGACACGCCGTCCCCGGTGCGTGTTCCGGTCGGACCCATACCCGGTCCAGGCAGCAAGTACGAAAAGCTTCCCATGAATCCCTACGAGGGCGATCAGGTTGCGATGGTCGAAGGCCGTCGCTTGTTTATCTGGTTCAACTGCTATGGCTGCCACGGTGGACATGGCGGAGGCGGCATGGGGCCGAGTCTTCGCGATCCCGACTGGCTGTATGGCAACGCTCCTGCCGAAATCTATTCCTCGATTGCGGAAGGCCGCGGAAAAGGCATGCCGGCCTGGGGCACCAAGATTCCCGAAGACCAGATCTGGAAGCTGGTCACTTATATCCAGACGCTGGACACGTCACAGGAAGTCGATCCTCCGCTGGTTCCTGCGCAACCGGAGCTGAAGCCTTCCCCTCAACTCTCCAAGGAGGTCGCTAACGCGGCGCACTGAGTATGCGTAAGGCCTTCTTTACAGCACTATTGTTGATGGGCGCGACTTCGTGCGGGCCGCCGCAGTCCATCCTTCATCCCGAAGGCCCCGCTGCCCACAACCTCTCCACAATTGGCTGGGTGGTTTTCATCCTGCTCGGCGCTATCGCCGCCGCGATGTGGGTGCTGCTGCTTTGGGCGTCCATACGCCGGCGCGGCACGCTCGAAGAACATGAGCCGTATAACGAGGGTGGCGGGCAGAGGTGGATCTTCGTCGGAGGCCTGCTCATTCCTCTGTTCGTTCTTTGCGGACTGTTTGTCTTCGCCCTGGAACGCATGACCAATTTCCCCGTGATGGACGGCAGCGTCCATCCGCAGATTCAGATCATCGGCCACCAGTTCTGGTGGGAAGTGCATTACCTGGATGGCCCGGTCAACGAGCACTTCGTAACCGCCAACGAAATTCACATTCCTGTCGGCAAACCGGTCGACCTGCTGCTCGAGAGCGCGGATGTGATTCATTCCTTCTGGGTCCCAAGTCTGCATGGCAAGATGCAGCTCATTCCCGGGCGGCAGAATTATCTGCGGATTGAGGCCAGCCAGCCGGGAGAATTTCCGGGGCAATGCACGCAATTTTGCGGTGAGCAACATGCCCACATGCGTCTGCTGGTGGTGGCGCAGACTCCTGAGGAGTATGCCTTGTGGCGGCAAAATCAACTGAAGCCGGCCGCCGAACCGCAGGACGAGGAGGCGATGCACGGCCGCGATGTATTCAACGACGGCCCCTGCGCGCTCTGCCATACGGTGCGAGGTACGGTGGCCAACGGCAAAGTCGCGCCGGACTTGACCCACATCGCCAGCCGTAAATACATCGGCGCTAACAGTTTCATCAACAACAAGGGCGACATGGGTGGATGGGTTACCCACGCGCAATCGATGAAGCCGGGCTGCATGATGCCGAATTTGACGTTCTTCGATGGCCGCGACCTGCGCGCGCTGGTCGATTACCTGGAGGGCTTGCAGTGAGCAGGCGCCGCGGTCCAACGATCCACCTCAGGAGGCAAGCGAATGAAAATCGTTTGTAAACAGATGTGGTTGTCTCTCTTCGTTCTGGTCATGATGGGGCTGACTGCCGTGGGAACAGCGCAGGCGCAGCAATCGTCAGGATGCAAAGCGCTTCCCAATCACGACGCACTGCGCAGCGCGCTTCAGGCAGCGGTGAAAGGCGGTAGTCAGGCCAACGGGGGATTGGGCAACCAGGAATGGGGCGTGATTGTAGACCGCAACGGAATCGTATGCGCCATCGCCTACAGCGGAGAGAATGCCGGCCAGGAGTGGCCCGGCAGTCGAATGATCGCTGCCGACAAGGCGAATACCGCGAACGGATTCAGCAGCCCTGATTTTGCGCTCTCGACGGCGAACGTGTACTGGCCCTCGCAGCCGGGACAAAGTTTATATGGGATCATCACCAGTCAGCCGCCGAATCCGCAGGCAGCGTTCGGCGACCCCGCGACGTTCGGAACACCCAACGATCCCATGGTGGGGAAAGCTGTTGGTGGCGTGGTGGTCTTCGGCGGCGGTCTTGCGTTATACAGCGGTAAGGGGAAGATCGTCGGCGCCCTCGGCTTGAGCGGCGACACCTCCTGCGCCGACCACGTCATGGCCTGGAAGGTGCGGCATCAGATCGGCCTCGACGCCGTGCCGTATGGTGTATCTCCCAGCCATGATGACAACATGATTCAGGACATCAGCAACGGGCAAAGCGGTAGCGGATACGGCCATCCGAAGTGCAAGCCACCTTCGCCCATGATTCAAGACCTTCCGAAGAAATTTCCATTGAAGCGTTAAGCCGGAACTCGGCTGGCACGTCGAAATCCCAGAAAGATCGATTCGGCAGCGCTGTGGAATACGCGCGCCCGCAGCAGCTAACGCTCCGGCAATTCTCCTGGCGAAATCAGAGCTTCGCCTGGTGCCGTCGATTCTGCGGCCTCCAGACCCGGTGCAGTTTCCATCGCCGGCGACCGCCGCCGCGACCTCAGGCAGAGCCAGTAGACGATCACTCCGACCAGCGGCGGCACCGTGATAGCCAGCAGCCGAAGGATTCTCCTGATCATTACCACCGAGCTCGACGTTGCCACCGCGATCACATCATCCCCACCGGCGACGAAGAGCACCAGCAGGAAGCTGAGAACCGTGCCTCCCAGTGCGGTGTTGAAAGGCTGCAGGTGCGGACGTTTCAGTACGTTGTGCGGCCGAGTGTCCCCGGAGATGAGCTTGTCGAGAAATGGCCAGGCGTAAAGCGCCGCGAAGATCAGCATGGGCAGCAGCAGTGCAGGGAAGAAGACATTGGGTACCAGATATCCCCAGAGCCGCACGTTATAGGCAGGGTTGAGCCGCATCGCGCCTTCGATCCAGCCCAGGTACCAGTCGGGTTGCGCGCCCGGCGTGGCAGCCAGCGGATCAAACGGCCCGTACACCCAAACCGGATCGATCTGCAGCAGCCCGCCCAGCGCCGCTATCAGTCCAAAAACCAGGAAGAACAGTCCGATCGACTTGGCTGCATAGGTGGGATAAAGGCGCGAGCCGACGATGGTAGCGTTCGTGCGTCGCGGACCGGGATAGTTGGTGTGATGTTGCCGCCATATGATCCCGAGATGAAGCGCCAGCAGTAGAAAAATCAGCGCCGGGATGAAGAAGATGTGCAGACTGTAAAAACGAGGCAAAGTGGCCGACGAAGGCACCGTGCTGCCGAACAGCAGAAATGCCAGCCAATTGCCGATCAACGGAAACGACAGCAGGATGGAATATCCCACCCTCAAACCTAAACCGGAAAGAAGATCGCCGGGCAACGAGTATCCGAAGAAGCCGTTGCCGAGCGCCAGCAGCAAAAGCGTCAGGCCGATGATCCAGTTGATTTCGCGCGGCCGCCGGTAAGCTGCGGTGAAAAAGATCCGCATGGCGTGAATAAGAATGGCGGCAACAAATAGCAGCGCCGCCCAGTGATGCATCTGGCGGATCAGCAATCCTGCTTTCACGTCGAAGCTGATATGCAGCACCGATATGTAAGCGTCGGACATCTTCAGCCCTTCGAAAGCTTTGTACGACCCGTGATAGACCTCCTTGGTAGAGCTACCGTGGAAGAACATCATCAGGAAGACGCCGGTGAGCACCAGGATGGTGAAGCAGTAGAGCGCGATTTCTCCCAGCATGAACGACCAGTGATCGGGAAAGACATGGTTGAGGGCATTGCGCAGAAACTTCGCCCCGCCGACACGGCGGTCCAGCCACCGGGCTATCGCACGGCCAAGCCATTCGATCACGCCGGCATCCCCCAGAATCCCGGGCCGGGAGGCGTGCTGAAGCCTCCTCCGGCTCGAAGCATTCCATCGGAATCGGTGTACAGCGGCAATTGCGGGAGCGCTCGGGCGGCCGGCCCGCCGCTAGGTTGAGCGCCTTGCAGCACGTTAAAGCTCGACTGATGACAAGGGCACACCAGCAAATGCGTTTCCTTCTGGTAGAGCCCAACCGGACATCCGGCATGGGTACAAATACGCGAATACGCCAGATAACCCTTCGGCGCCCAATCCGCGCGTTCCGTTGGCATGCGCAGGAATTGCTCATCAACACGAATGAGAACCGTCTGCGCCTTTTCATCGCCAACGCTTCCTTCCGGGAAGACGAGGATGGTGCTGCCGGGCTGAAGGGCGTCAACGGAAACCGGCGTGCCGTCCAAAGTCACCAGGCGCTGGCCGGCTTTCCAAACGGTGTCATACAGCGAAGGCCCGGGAGGCGTTCCCAAGGAGCGAAACAACGACACTGCCGATGCCGCGAAGACTCCCGCGAAGCCGGCACTCATCCACGTCAGCAGGCTGCGGCGTTTGACGTCGTGTTTGCCCTCAAGAAAATTCTCGAAGGCGAGTTGCCGCTCGGCCGGAGGTGATTCCATCGGTTCGCGCGGCGCAATCGCTTCTTTATGACTCATGAGTGAGTGGGCCCACGAGATCAGCGAAACTCCAAGCCCGGTGAAGCACAGGGCCAGGGTGCCACCGAGCAGAACGGCGTTGTCGGAATCGGTCCAGTAGACGTAAACAAATCCGACACCTGAGGCGATGCCGATGAGTGAGGCGAAGGTCACGAACGCGGTTCCCCAGCGCTCGCGCCGCTTTCGATTCACTCCCTCTCGGCAATCCTTGTCGAAGTCCTTGGCCCGTACGGGTTGAGGCGGGCCGACGCCCAGCGTGGTAGGTACTGGCTCGGCCGTCACGATTTTGGCGGCTGGCTTTTTCAGAAGTCTGAGATACAGCTTCGCAAGCCAATGGCCTGCGTCCAGTGCGGCGGCGATCAGCAAGGCACGTACGGCGCCCATCCGTTCCCGCTGTTCCGTCATCCCTTTCCTCCCCATTCGATCCAGACCGTCAGGCCAACCAGGCTGAACAACGCGATCCAGGCGGCGAATCCTTCTGCGACCGGGCCGTACCAGTTCAGCGCGGTGGCGCCGGGCGCCGGTGGCTGCTGAATGAACTCGACGTACTTCACGATCGAGGCCAATTGTTTGTCGTCGATTACGGATGGAGGAAACGCCGGCATTGGGCCCGGCCCCCAGCGTATGGCTCCGGCAACGATCGCCGCCGACTTACCGGTGAGGGCCGGTGCGTTGATGCCGTCGAAGACCAGCGCGCCTCCGCGCACAGCTACCTGATGGCAACTCGCGCATTCGATGCGGAACAGCTTGCCGCCATCGTTCAGGTCGCCTCCCTCCAGCGGGATCACGGCGATATCCTTGGTGACAAAATCGGCGACCGCTCGCATTTCCTGGATAGAGAGCAGATAGGCGAATTGCGGCATGTGGCTGGGACCAACTTCCATGGCAGCGATTACTTCGCCGGGCTGATGCTCCGCCTGGATATTGGGTCCGCCGATTCCCACCACCCCGGAAACACCCTCGCCCTTCATGCCATGGCATTTGGCACAGCGCTCAAAGAAAATTGCCTGCCCATTGGGCGGCGCGATTTGGTCCCGCTCGCCCGCAGGGTTCGTTTCGCTCGATTGCGTTGGAGTCGGGGCCTGTGTCTTCCGGCTCGCCGATGAGCTTGGCGGCTGTTGGCCGGGTGCGATCTGGCATGCGAGCACAATCAGGAAGACAACACGAGTAGCTTGACCTTTGAGCATCGCACGCGGGCCGCCGACGACCTGTTCAGCTACGATGCCCGCCTATGAGAGTGCGTTGCGCTTTCAGCACAGACTTACCTGAGAAAGCCCCTTGCAGCACCAACCCTCCGCCAGACATTTCTGAGATTCGCAACTGTCATCTAAGCGAAGTAGCGACCAACAGCGACATCAAGAGAGCAGACGTGAGCTACGCCTCAGACCCATCGCGCATTCGCCTGCGCCCGCGTCACGACGTGGTCGACGTAAGTCGCGGGCGAACTGTCCTGGGCATGAATCCGGACGGGACCATCGACCCGGAGGATGCCGGTCAGGGGCTCTATGTCTGTCAAACCCGGATGCTTTCGGCGTATCGCTGGACCTTGGAGGGGAAGGCGCCGAAGTTGAGCACTCAGTCGCCCGTGGAACAACATAGCTGGCTGGCGTACTACTACGATGCGCCTCCCAACTGCAAAGAGACACCTGCCGGCGAATGTAACCCTCTGCAGGAAACGATCGAGCTCAGGATCTCGCGCGTTGTGGGCGAAGGCATGCATGAAGATGTGGAGGTCACGAACCATACGCAGATCGACACCGCAGTAACTCTCGCCCTGGAAGCTGATGCCGATTTTGCGGCGCGGCGGGAGATTAAGAATAAACGCCGGCAGCACGGCAAGCTGACGAAGCGCTGGAAAAAAACCGGGGAACACGAATGGCGCTGGAACTTCCATTATCACTGCAAACATCGATACGATCAGCAAGGCAATGCAGGCGTTGCGCAACTCGAGCGCGGAATTGAGCTGCGCCTTTGCTGCAGCAGTGAACCGCAGCATTCCCGCAACAAAATTTCTTTCCGGCTGAAGCTGAAACCGCACCAGACGTGGAAAGCTTGCCTGGTCTGGCAGGCGCAAGTCGACGGCGACGTCCTGCCCATCGAGCGTCAATGTAATGCCCTGACTCATTCGGAGGGCGAGTACTTTCGCAAGCGCGAAACATTTCTACGGGAATCGGCTTCGCTGCGAACCCCTGCCAGTCGCAACCTTAGCGCCGACGTGCAGCGGGTTCTCGATCGCTCACGTCTTGACGTGGCGGCGCTCCGTCTCTACGACCTAGACCAGGGCGATCACAATTGGAAGCTTGCGGCCGGCGTTCCCACATACATGGCGCTGTTCGGACGAGACATGCTGACTGCCGGATGGGAAGCATCGCTGTTGAGCAACGACATGAGCCGTGGTGCCCTCACCCTGCTCGCCAAAACGCAAACCTTCGAGACCAATGACTGGCGCGATGCTCAGCCCGGACGCATGCTGCATGAGTCCCACACGGATCCCCTGTCGGTGCTCAACTTCACTCCCCAGGGCCTGTATTTCGGGACGGCGAATGTGCCATTTCTGTTTCCCATCGTCGTTTCCGAGCTCTGGCATTGGACGGGCAACAAAGAGGAGGTGCGGCAGTTCGTGAAACCTGCGCTCGATACTTTGGCGTGGGCCGACAAGTACAGCCTCGATCCGAAGAGCGGTTTCTACAAATATCAAACGCATTCCAAACAGGGGTTGAAAAATCAGGGCTGGAAGGATTCCTCGGACGCGATCGTTTATGCAGACGGCAGCCAGGTCGAAGATCCGCTCGGCACCTGCGAAATGCAGGCGTTCGCCTACGCCGCCAAGCTGCATTTCGCCGAGGTCCTCTGGTGGCTGGATGAATCCGACCACGCGCGGCGCTTGTATCGCGAATCGCAAGAGCTGAAGGAGCGCTTTAACCAGCGTTTCTGGATGGAAGATGAAGGCTACGTTGCGATGGCCATCGACCAGGACAACCGTATCGTCAAAACGATTGCCTCCGATGCAGGGCATTGCGTGCTTTCCGGAATTCTGGAGAGTGACCGAGCCAAGCGTGTTGCGAACCGCATGATGCAGCCCGACATGTTCTCGGGGTGGGGCATTCGAACGCTGTCGAGCCAGCATCCCGCCTACAACCCTTTCGCCTATCACCGGGGCACCGTCTGGCCGGTGGAGAACGGCGGCTTCGTTCTTGCTATGGCGCGCTACGGTCTCCACGACGAGATGTGGCGCCTCGCGCAGGCATTGTTCCAGGCCGCCAGCATCTTCGATTACGACCGCTTGCCCGAAGTCTTCGGCGGTCACACGCGAGACCAGTCGCATCCCTTCCCGTGCCTGTACGAAAGGGCGGACTCGCCGCAAGCCTGGTCAGCGTCCGTACCGTTCCTGATGATGCAGGCCTTGCTCGGGATTTATCCTTACGCGCCGCTCAATGTTTTGTTCGTCGATCCCTGGCTCCCGGATTGGCTGCCGGAAATCACTCTTGAGAACATGCGCGTGGGCGATGCCCAGGTTACATTGCGTTTCCACAGGAATGCAGGCGGCGAAACGGAGTTCACGGTGGAGCGGCTGGATGGGAAACTGCATATTGTCCGGCAGCCCAGCCCGTGGTCACTGACCGCAAATTGGGGCGAGCGCGTGAAAGATGCAGTGAGCAGCCTGATCAAGGCGGCGTAGATAAGTTACTGGAGACCCGCGGCTTTTCTCGTCGCCAACTCGTTTACCGCCTGCCGATATTTCAACACCAACTCGCGGCGTAACGCCTCCGCGCGGCTCGGTTCGCAAGCTGGTTTGTACGACCGGCACTGGGCCACCGCATCTCTAAGGCTGGCAATGAAAACCTGGCAAGGTTCGCAGTCGTGGATGTGGCGCTCCATCTGGTCGCATACGGCATCGTCTACCACGCCGTCCATGTAGTCGGATAAGGCAGCGAAGAGATTGCGGCAGCGCTGGGGGCGAGCTTCCTCCGCCGCGGCGTGAATGATCAGGGGCATGCCTTTGGTAATCCTGGCCAGGTGCCGGCGCACGAATAGTCGCGCGCGATGCAGCCGCACCCGGACCGTGCCTTCGCGCAACCCGGTGATCTGCGCCACCTCCGACGTGCTGAGCTCTTCCATGTCGTGCAGCACCAGCACCAGCCGATACTGCTCCGGCAAAGCCAGCACGGCTTCGCGCAATTGCTCTTCGGTTTCCTTGTTGAGCACCGACGCTTCGGGGCCGGGTGTCTTGCTGCGCAACTCGCGGAGTTCGTGATCGCCGGGCATCAGCTCATCCAGCGACAAATGTTTGGCGACCGAATTTTTGTCGCCGCGGCGATGGCTGACGCAGCGATTGCGTGCGACCTTGTACAACCAGACCGCCAGCGCCTGCGAGTTTTCGAACTTGGACAAGTGCGGAATCGACTTCAGCAAAACCTCCTGCATAGTGTCTTCGGCATCCTCGGGATGGCCGCAGACTTTCATGCTGAAGGAGTAGACGGTGTTCTGCAGCAACGCCAGCGCCCGGTCGAGCGAGTCGGGATGACGATCATGAATCAGCTCCAAAGCTTGTTCTACCGCTGCAGACATACTTGTAGGGTAGCCGATTGACGCCGTACCGCCAATCGTCACGGCGAAAGCAGACGGAGTGTGACCGAAAGCATAGCCGGAACCGCGGGCGGAATTTATCATGGTATCGACTGAAAGCCTCAACGCCGCTACAGTCTCGGAAGCTATGAGGGAACTCGAACATCTGCTGGACGACATCGGTTGGAAGATTCTGGGCGAGTTGCAGCAGAATGCCCGCATCTCCTTCGCCGAACTCGGGCGCATCGTCGGACTCTCCACGCCGGCGGTGACCGAGCGCGTTCACAAGCTCGAAGAAGCCGGAATCATCGTCGGCTATCGCGCGCAAATCGATCCGGCAAAGGTCGGGCTGCCGATGCTGGCCTTCGTCAACGTGAAAGTCGGCGGGGAAAATCTCGCTCGCTTCATGGAACTGGCGGCCACGCATCCCGAAGTCCTGGAGTGCCATCGCGTGACCGGCGCCGAATCCTTTCTGCTGAAGGTGGCCGTCTCCGACGTCACCCACCTGGAGAAGCTGCTGGACGCGCTGATGCCGTACGTCGGCACCACGACCTCGATGGTGCTCTCCACCGCGCTGGCCTGGGGCAACATCGTCCGTCCGGAGAAGGCATCGGCCACGCCAGCCGGCCAGCCCAAGCGTTAGTCGGCTAACAAACTTAAAGTCGCGACCCACTTTTCTGCTCTATTCCCCAGAAAATCCGCACAAATTCCAGAAGTTTGCGATGTAATCGCGCGGCCAGATTTTTCTACCATGAGGAAGACGCATGGGACGCCGCTGCGAAGCCGCGTCCGGCAAGCGCGCATTGATTTCCCGCAGGAGAAGTTCCTGGGATGGCCATGACTTTGAATATGGATGAAGCTGGTTTCCTCCAGCAATCCGAATTGTGGAATGAGGAGTTGGCCGCAACTCTGGCCAAGAGCGAGGGCATCGACGAGCTGACCGATCGCCACTGGAAAGTCATTCGTTACATCCGTGAGTATTACCTCGAATTCCAGAGTGCGCCCGCGAACGGCAAACTCTGCAAGGAGACCGGCTGCTCGCTGCGCGAAATGTACGAGCTGTTTCCCTCCGGTCCGACCAAAGGTGCGTGCAGGATCGCGGGCCTGCCAAAGCCGGCAAGCTGTGTGGGGTGAATATGGACAACCGACCGATCTATTTCGATAACGCCGCGACCGTGTGGCCGAAGCCGGAGCAGGTGTACCGCTTCATGGACGAGTTCTATCGCTCGCACGGAGTCAATCCCGGCCGCAGCGGCTACGACCTTGCGATGGAGACGGGCTCGCTGCTCGATCGCCTGCGCAAGCGCATGACGAAATTTTTCGGCGGCGACGAAGACGCCTGGGAGCGGCTGGTCTTCACCAGCAACGTGACCGACGCGATGAACCTCATCCTCCCCGGCCTGGTCTCGCGCGGCGATCACATCATCACCACCAACCTCGAGCATAACGCGGTCATTCGCCCGGTGAACCACATGGTGCGCGATCACGGAGCGGAGGCGACCTATGTCCCGTTCGACGGCGACGGCTTCGTCGATCCCGACGACATCGCCCGCGCCATGCGTCCGAACACCAAACTCGTGATCGTGAATCATGGGTCTAACGTGATTGGCACGGTGCAGCCCATAGCTGCCATCGGCAAGTTGTGCCGCGAGCGCGGTATCACCCTTGTCGTCGACACAGCCCAGACCGCCGGCGTGATTCCGATCAACATGCGCGAGATGAACATCGACGTTGTGGCATTCACTGGCCATAAGGCCTTGATGGGCAGCATGGGTATCGGCGGCCTCTGCATCGGCAAGCATGTAGAGGTGAAGCAGGTGCGCAGCGGCGGCACCGGCGTGCGCTCGGCTGATCCCTATCACCTCGAGGAGTACCCGTGGCGTCTGGAATATGGAACGCCGAACCTCACGGGCATCGCGGCACTCTGGGCGGGACAGGATTGGCTCGACCAGCACGGCATCGATCGCATACATGAGCAGGAGATGCAGCTCGCGCAGAAGATGGTCGATGGCTTCCGCAAGATCGACGGCGTCGATCTGTACTGTTGCGAGAGCCTCGAAAATCATCTGCCGACACTGCTGATGAACCTGGAAGGCGCCGACCCGGCCGATGTCGGTGTAATGCTCGACGTGGACCACAACATTGCCACTCGCACCGGGCTGCACTGTGCCCCGCTGGTTCACAAGCAGCTTGGCACGGTGGAACGCGACGGCGGAGTGCGCTTCTCAATCGGCGCCTTCAACACCGAAGAAGAAGTTGACGCGGCCATTGCGGCCATCGCCAACATCGCCATTTGGGCGCGCGAGCGTCAGGCTGCCATCAAGCCGTCGAAATCTGTTGTCGCCAGTGCGGTGTACTAGGCATGCCTGGAAGTAACTGCGGCTGGTTGTGAAGAGCGGTGTTTAGGCGGGTCGGCCACCGAGCAGATCCCGGCCCACCGCTTTCAGCAGTTGCGCGGTCTCATCGCTTTCCAGGCGGATATCCGTGTCCTCGGGAAGGAATATCGCCATGCAAGTTCCCGTGCGTTTACCTTCGGCACGCGAACGCACCTGGATCGTGCCCCCGTGGCGTTCGATGATCGAGTTGCTGACCCACAATCCCAATCCAGTTCCGCGATGCTGCTTGGTGGTGACAAACGGCTGAAATAATTTCGCGCGCAGTGCGGCCGGAATGCCACTGCCGTTGTCCACGATCAGTATTCGTATACCTTTATTACCCGTCCGGGGATGAACGCCATCGTGCACGCGTACGTGGATGGTGCCTCCGGGCTGCGATGCGTCGAGCGCATTGGCGAGTATGTTTGAGATGACCTGCCGAATCTCCCCTTGCAGCGTGCTGGGTAGCAACGTGCAGTTGTACTGCTGGTGGATGTGAACCTGCGCCGAAGCGGCGCGTGAGCTGTAGACCTCGCAGATTTCCCGGACCAAGGCACAGACATCGGTTTCGCGAGGGTCGTTGGTATCGCGATAGAAGGCCAGCGTCTTCTTGGAAATGTGCGCCACGCGATCCAGTTCCTTGTCCGCCATCACCAGGTATCGGGCGGTCTCTCCCGGAGAAGACGGCAGCACACTGCGCGCAATGAACAGCAGGTTGATCACGGCTTCCAGCGGATTGTTGATCTCATGCGCGATGGCCGCGGCCAGGCGTCCGGTAGCTGCCAGTTTTTCACTGCGACGCAGAGCCTCTTCGGTGATCTTGCGCTCTTCGATGTCGGTGCAAGTGCCGAACCAGCGCACCACCGTACCGGCAGCATCGAACATGGGTAAGGCGCGAACCAGGAACCAGCGGTAGGTTTGATCGCGGCCTCGTAGCTGATATTCCTCGGAATAGGTCCGCTTGCCGGCGACCGTCTGTGACCAGGTTTGCCTGACACGTTCACGCTGATTCTCGGCCACCGCGCTCAACCATCCGACGCCGGAGCTTTCCTCGAAAGTCAGTCCCGTGTGTTCATACCAGCGCTGGTTGAAATACGTCATCTGTCCGGCGGAGTCAGCCGCCCAGACGATCTGGGGAATCGATTCCGCCAGTTGCTGCACCTCGCGACGCGCCTCTTCCGCTTCGCGGGCCTTCTGCTGAGCCATCTCCGCCATAAGGCGAAGTTCTTCATTCTTGGCCGAGCTGGAGAGGGCCAGTTCCTGCTGCGATCGGGCAATCAGATCGCTACGCAACAACTGCTCGCGAATTGAGCGGTTCTCGTCCTCATACTGCTTGCGGCGCAGCAACGCAGCAATGCGAGCGGCGATGACCTCCAGTTCGCTGTCGGTACTGACGTAGTCATCGGCGCCGGCATTGACGCAGGTCTGCAACGAAGAGGCGTAAGGCGTAGCGCCAAGGACGAGCACCGGAATATCGCGCAATCCGGGTTCGCGGCGTAGGGCGCGCGCTTCGTTTTCGGCGCGGGAGAGGTCGTGACCCGTTTCCAGCACGATGCAGTCGGGCGTCATGCTGTCGAGGCTGCTCAGAAATTCGTCATAGGTTTTGCAGAAGCTGATTTCCAGGCGCTCCTCGAAGATGTCTTTCAGCCGATAACAGAACGTGTTGTCGCCGGTGATACAGACCAGCCGATTGGCGGTCATGGTGCGAGCCGTCGGCAGGGCCTGCGGCGCCCTGGCCGAGCGGAGCATCACGCTGATGCAGGAGAGGATGACGTTGGGATCCTGGCCCTTGCGCAGAAAGGAGTCGGCGCCGGCGTGCAGGGCGCGAACTTCCTCCGCCGGATCAGGTGAAGCCGTGAGAAGCAAAGTCGGCGTGCGGCGAAGCGCGACATCCTGCCGGATCTGCCGAATCACATCCGGACCGGCGATGCCGGGCAACATGTTGTCTACCAGGATCGCGTTGGGGCGCTCTTCTCCGGCGATCTGCAAACCCTTCTCACCGGTAACTGCGGTCAGCACTTCGTAGCCTTCGTTTCGGAGCAGGTCGGTGATGTAGGCGGTGTAGGTGAGCGAGTCTTCGATGACCAGCAGCCGAATGCCCGTCGATGCCTCTTGCCTGGTCGTCAACTCGCGGGCCCGGCGGACGACCAGACTGTGGTCGTACGGTTTGCCGACGTATTCGTCAGCGCCGCGTTGCAAACCGCGAATACGGTCTTCCACCTCCGACCGCGTCGACAGCAGCATCACCGGGATATTGCCGAAGCGGGCGTTGCTGCGCAGCTCCCACAGGAAATCAATGCCGTCTCCATCGGGCAGCTCCACGTCGAGGATGAGCAGCGCAAAAGTTTCGAGACGCATGATGCGGCGCGCTTCTTCGAGCGTGGCCGCGCTAACGGTCTCGAAGCCGTTGTCCTGCAGCAGGCCGGAGAGGCTCATGCGCACGGTGAGGCTGTCGTCGACGATGAAGATGCGGCGCTTCATTCGCGTCCTTTCACCCGGCGTGCCGCCGCAGTGATCGCGGTAGCGATTTCGTCCAGAGGCAGCACGCGCTCAGCCGCGCCGATGCGCGCTGCTTCGCCCGGCATACCATACACCACCGACGTATGTTCGTCCTGAGCAATCGTGAGCGCCCCGGCATTGCGCGCTCGAAGCAGTCCGGCGGCGCCATCTTTGCCCATGCCTGTCAGCAGGCAGGCAATCAGCGAGCTACCGTAACTCTCGGCCAGCGATTCGAACAGCACATCGACTGAAGGCCGGCAGGAGTACCGTGGCTCAGCCGAGCTGTAGCGGATATGGTGACTCTGCACCACCAGGTGATGCGTGGCCGGAGCCAGCAGGACCGTCGGCGTCGGAAGGAATGGCTTCGCCGTCGAAAGCGTAACGCACCGGCAAGTGCGATTGTGTCCCCAGCCACTCGGCCAGCGCCGGGGCAAACGGCTCGGCAATATGAATGACGATCAGCAATGGAACCGGGAAGTCGGCCGGCAACGCGCCGAGAATCTGCGCCAGCGCCGCTGGACCTCCGGTACTCGCACCGATCGCCACCAGCTCGGCGCGATTGCTATTCCACGGCGCACTGCGCGAAGCGATCGGCGTAATCGCAGGCGACGCACCGACATGACTGTTCGCCGTGTTGCGCAATCGTATTCGCGGATGGGTGATCACGCGTATTCGGGAGATCATGCGGAGCGTGGAAAGAAAATACTTCGGCCAATCGCTGCCTGTGAAGTTGCTCGGCTTCTCGAGCACGTCGAGCGCTCCAGCCGACAAGGCTTCATACGTCTTGAAGACCTCGCCGCGATTGGTGGATGCAGAGACAACCAGGATGGGCGTCGGGCAATAGGCCATGATGTATTCCGTCGCCGCCACTCCGGTCATCAGCGGCATCATCATGTCCATGGTGACTACATCCGGTCGCAGCGACGAACACAGCTCGATGGCGCGCTTGCCGTTCTCGGCCTCGCCGATGACCTCGAATTCGGGAGAGGATTGCAGCACGGAGACGAGATACTTGCGCACCGTGAGTGAGTCTTCCGCGACCAGGACCCGAATCTTTTTCATTGTGGTAGCAGCTCTGCGATTCTCGATAACAGGTATCGCTGGTTGAAGTCGCCCTTGACGATGTAGTCGGCGGCGCCGACGCTGCGTCCTCTCTCCTGATCGGCCTCTCCGCTCTTAGACGTAACCAGGATGCAGGGGATGTGCTGCAACTGCGGATTAGCTTTCACAGTGGTCACGAACTCGAAGCCGTTCATCCCTGGCATCTCGATGTCGACAAGAAACAAGTCGTACTGATGTTGCGCCGCTTTTCGCAATCCCTCTTCGGCCGATTCGGCTACTTCGACGTCGTAGCCCGCAGTCTCAAGGATGCTTTGCTCCAGCGTTCGTGTCGTAAGCGAATCGTCGACGACTAACAGATTTCTCCGAACCACTGCGCGCTCCGGCAGCGCAGTTGGTGAAGCGGCTTCGACCAGGCGTGCCGGATCGAGTATCAATTCCGGCGTGCCGAATTCATCCAGGCTCACGCCGCCAACAAAGTCTGAAGCTCGGACGTAGCCGGGGAGACTCTGCCTGACCACAACTTTGGTTCCCAGCAACGCCGTCCACTTGCATCGCAATGGCGCCGCGCTCATTTTTTACAATCACGGCCAGTTCATTCCGCGCTCTGTGAGCCTCACTCTCTCCGAACAAACTCGCCGCAGGAAGCAGGCGCAGCAACTCGCCGCGAAAGTCGATGGCCCTGCCGCGATCGCCATACACAATGTCGCCGGATGTAATCTGTACGACGCTTTCCACGGAAGCAAACGGCAGCGAGAAGCGTGTCATCCCCGCTTCACAAACGATGACCGGCGTGGAATACAGATCCAGCGGAATGCGCAGGGTAATGCGGGTACCGCGTCCAAAGTCGCTGGACGCTTCCCAGGTACCCTGCAAAGCTTGCAGCGTCTCGCGAACGATATCGAGGCCGAAGCCGCGGCCGGAAACCGCATCGGCCACCGGCGTTGTACTGACCCCGGGCGCGAAGATGTATTGCACTATGCCGGCATCCGATTCTGCGGCAGCTCCGTCGGCGGACAGAATGCCTTGTCTTACCAGCTTCTGGCGAAGGGCAGCGGGATCGATCCCGGCGCCATCGTCTTCGCAGACCAGCGTCAAAGTGTTGGGATCGGTCTGGCAGCGCACGGTGATCTTGCCGGTCGCGGGCTTGCCGAGTCGGCTGCGTACGGCGGGCTCTTCGATACCATGCGCCACAGCGTTGCGAACGATGTGCAGTAAAGGATCGCGCAAGGTGGAAAGCAGATGAGTGTCCACGCGCTCTCCGTGGGTTTCCATGCGAAATTGCGCAGCCTTTCCCAGGCTGTCGGCGGTGGTCAGCACGGTGCGGCGAAGCAGCGGTTCCAGTGTGTCCAGGGCGACCAGGCGGAGCTGCGCGGCAATGTTGGTCGCACCGACCACCTCGCGCTGCACGGCCTGCACGCGAAGATTCAGATTTCGCTCGACGTCTTGCAGCCGCAGGGCGAGCTGTTCGGCCATGCGCTGCGACGGTCCGTCCGACGCGGAGCGCAGCCGCTGCGACAGAGCCATCGCCGTTGAAGTCGCCGTGCCCAGGCCCTCCAGCGATTCGTAAAATCCCGCCAATCCCACCGACGCTTCGCTGATGGTGGTGATCAACTCGCGCACTTCGGTCAGGTCAACCCGCACGCTGGCAGATTCCGTAATGGCTTCGGTGGGAGTTTCAGTTCGAGATAGCGACCGCGTCGCCTGCGCCTGAGCCGGGCTGATTTCCTTGGCGGCGAGCGACTCGCCCAACAGGTCGATGACTCGGAAGACGCGGTGCTGCACCTCGGCAGGCAGCGTGTTGGTCGCGACACAAGGTTCGAGCGCATCTTCCAATTCGTGAGCGAGGTTGCCGATCTCATGCTCCGAGACGACGTAGGCCGCGCCCTTGAGGGTGTGCGCGAAGCGCATCAACTGATGAAGCTCGTTGGCGTTGGGAGCGCCTTCGCGCAGCCGCCCGACCGCCGCAGTCATTTGGTCCAGCAGCTCCGTCGCTTCGATTTGGAAGTACTTTCGGTAGTCCTCAGGCATCAGCTCGCACGCGCACGAATCAATCCCGTCAAGTTCGTAGCCAACACGTTCAGTTGGGAAGCGGTTTCCAACGCCTGACGCATGCTCGCCTCGGCCTCACGCGCCACCTGCGCAACGTTTGCCACCGCCTGGTTCACCTGCTCCACCGCGGTACTCTGCTGCTTGGTGCTGAGTTCGATTTCGCGCGCGGCTTCGGTGTTGGTGGTGACCAGCGCCGGCGATCTGGCGCAACGACTCGTTCACCTGGCCGAAGTCTCGCGTGCCGGAATCGACAGCTTTGGTGCCGGTCTCGGTCGCCATCACGGTAGCGTTGACGGCGGCGCGCATCTCGTCAATCATGACGCGGATGTCTTTGGTGGAAGAGCCGACGCGGTCCGCCAGTTTCCGGATCTCATCGGCCACCACGGCGAAGCGCCGGCCTGCATCGCCTGCTCCGGCGGCCTCGATATTGGCGTTGATGGCGAGGATGTTCGTCTGCTCAGCCAGCTCGCCGATGATGTCGACCACGCTCCCGATCTGCTGCGATTTGCGGCCCAGGTCGAGCATGTGATTGGCAATGGAATCGACTTGCCGCTTGATGCCGCCCACGGAGTCGCCCGCCTTCTGGATGGAGCGGTCGCCGCCGCTGGCAGCTTTGGCCGCGTCAGTCGAAATCGAAGCGACGTGTTGTGCGCTCTCGGCGATCTGACGCGAAGTGGCGAGCAGTTCGCTGATGGTGGTGGTGATCTCGGTGAGCGCAGACGCCTGCTCTCTAGCGCCCGGTCGCCTGCTGCGTGGCCGTCGCCTGAAGTTCGGCGGACGCGCTTTGCACGTTCTGCACTGCAGAGGCAATCTGGGTGGAAAGCACGCGGCTTAGAAACCATGCCAGGATGCAGGCCAGCGCAATCACCACGGCCGAGATGAGGAACAGCATGCTCATGGCGGAGTTGGCCGCCCGCGTGGCCTCATCCCGCTTCATGCTCATTTGCGCTTCTTCGTAATCAGCAAAGGCATCGACCACGGAATCCAGACGCAAGCGTCGCGGCAGAACCTGGTCGACCATAAAGGCCGGCACCGCCGTGCGCTGCGCGGCGTTCTGCTGAAGGGTGATCAACCGGCTGATCTGGTTGTCATAATCTTGTCCCATCGCCTCGACGTCGTTCAGCCGATGCAAGGCCTCCGGGTCCCTCAGCGTCTGGCGAAGGTTGCGCAAGGTTTCGGTGAACAGGGTGTCGTTCTCTTGAACTTTGTGAAGGAAGTCGGCATCGCTGGTGATGATGTATCCGCGGCTGGCAGCAGAGGTTCGCGCGGTGGCGGCTTGCAGGCTGCGAGCGCCGGCCAGGGCCCGGGCATTCACATCGATAACGCTGTCCTTCTCGTTGACCACGCGCCTGATGGAGTATTGCGTGACAAACGCCATAATGATGGTGAGCACCGCGAGGGCGGCAAAACTCACGAAGAGTCTTCGAGAAAACGTCCAGCTATTCGCCATTCAGTTCTCCGCTTCCATGCAAATTCGTTTCACAACTGCCTGCACATCAATCAGTCCTACGCGCTCGCCCCGGGAGGCAACGGTTCCGTTCACCAGCGAGTCGGTGCCGCCGCGATCGATCGCGCCCATGGTGATGCGGTCATAGCCGACGATGGCGGCAAAGCCGAGGGCCAGCATCCGGCCTTGGGTCGACACGGTCACCAGCCAGCGCAACGGTTCGTGGCCGGGATCCAGCTTCAGTATCTTTGCGAGGTCATAGACAGGGAGGACTTCTCCGCGTAATCCGGTGACGCCCGCCAGGGTTTCTGCGCGGGAGGGAACCGCGATCAGTTTGTCCAGCTTGGCGACGCCCTTTACGTCCTCGATTCGCAACGCGAATTTTCGCTCGGCAATCGACAGGTACATGACGTCGAGGGTTTCGGCGGGCGGCTTCACCTCGCGCTCGAAGCTGCTGTCGAATTCACGCTTCAGCCGGATCAGCAAAGGCGAACTCATGCGCGCTTTCTCCGGCAACGCGCCAGTTCGCGTTCACACATGGTCATGAGAGATTGCCGGTGGAAGCCGCCGCCGAGCAGCAGGATGCGGCTCACATCTTCGCTGCGCAGCAGTTCCAGGCTCTTCTCCAGGCGGCGACGCCCGGCCTCGGGACTGCCATGACGGCACCCCAGCATACCCATGTGCAGTTGCGGCATGGCGAACGTGGGATCGAGGTAAGCGGCAATTTCGTCCTGCTGGATGGCACCGTCGATGTCGCCGCGCTGCTCGCGGCACAGGGCCATCAGATAATGCGCGCTGGCGTCCATGCTCCCGTATTCCAGCAGGCGCCGGCACTCTTGCTCTGCGGAACTCACGTCGCCCTGGTTGAGGTGAAGCACGGCCGATAGCGTCAGCTCCTCGCGCCCCTGGTTGTGGGATTGCCGCGCGGATTGGTCGGTCAGCGGAGTTGCAGAAGCGACCGGCCCAGGATCTTGCTGCCGCAACTGTTGAATGCGGCTGGTGGAGCGCTGAATATCGTCAAACCAGCTTGAATCCAAATCACTTTCGGCGGGGTACGACAATGTGGGACTTGCAAACTGGACCAGAGCGGGAGCGGCGCCCGGACGGCGTTCGCCGGCTGCGCCACGCTGATAGTAAAACGCGCCATTGGTGTGCAGCACATGGAAGGCGTCGGATATGCCGCGCAGGGTTTCTGCCGAGCCCAGGAAAAGATAGCCGCGCGGCGAAAGCATGGTCGTTATGTTGTCAATCACCCTGCGCGCAGCGTCGAGAGAAAAGTAGATGAGCACATTACGAAAGAAAACTACATCGAACTCGGAGGGCAGCGGAGCGTGGTACACATTGTGCTGCCGAAACGTGACCATGTGCCGGATCTCCGGAGACAGGCGGAAATGGCGGCCCCTGGCTTCGAAAAATTTCTTGCGAAAGTGCGCAGGAGTCGCTCGCAAAGACCACGGAGAATACACTCCCGCTTTCGCCGTCTCCAGCACTGCGCCGTTCAGGTCGATCGCCAGTCACCTCAATCGACCAGCCCGTGAAGGCGCTGCCGCGGTCTGCCAGCAGCATGGCAATCGTGTAAGGCTCTTCGCCAGAGGCGCAGCCGCAGGAGAGAACGCGAATCGTTCTGGTCGAAGGATTTCGCATCAGCTCCGGGAATACGGTTTGCTCGAGGGCTGCGAACTGTTCGGGAATGCGAAAGAAATAGGTTTCTGCAATGGTGATGCGGCGTACCACCGCTTCCTGCTCTTCCGGGGAATGCTGCAGGTGATCCAGATATTCCGCTTCGGAGCCGAGTCCGGTGACTCGCTGCCGCTCGCGCAAGACTTCCCACAAGATGTCTGACTTCGAGTCGTCATGCTCGATGCCGAAGGTGTTTTGCACGAAGCGGCGGAAGCGTTCGACCTGGTGAAGGGCGCCGTTATCCATGTTGTCCGGCACTCCGCAATGACTCCCAGACGGCTTCGGGCACGATTCGTCCGGCGGCCAGGACGGCGGCAAACGATGCGTCCACCTTCACCAGCCGCTCGATCCACTCCGAGGTGATATGTGGCATCAGCGGAACTAGTTCCTTCTCCGGATCGCTCTCTTCAATCTCGGCAACGCCGGAGATCGAGTCCACGGTTAGGCCGAAATTCCGGCCACCCGAGGTCAGCACCAGCATGCGCTGTCCCGGTTCGTCGTTTTCGCCCAGCAGGCGGTGGCCATCGAGGATGACGGTCAGACTGCCCCGCACCACGGCCACTCCCAGGACGAAGGGAGGAGTAGCCGGCAGCGCTGTCGTCACCGGAGTACGCATGGCGAGCGAGACCTCACCAATCCGGAACGCACAGACTCGGCTGCCGATCAGGGCGACAACATATTTATTTAGCATTAAGGACGCGGGGACACCCCAGCCAATCCTGCTGAGATGAGAGTTCCTGCTGGCGGGTTGTATGGGAAGTTTGGATGGCCAAGCCGGTATCAAGACTCCTTGCCGGATGCCGATAGATACGGCGAGGGCAAAACCGCTTCCCATGCTGCCTACGCTACTGAAATCGTCGCTCCGTATCACCCCACAGCCCGGCCGCCTGGAGGAAGACGGACAGTTTGAGTGCTCTGTCATGCGTGCGCTAAACGAGGCCTCGCCCGATGGGATTCTGGTGGTGGATGACGAAGGTGTCGTGGTATCGCTGAATCGGAAGTTTCTTGAAATCTGGAAACTCGAGGAACTCTATACCACGGCCGGGGTGCGACCCGCGGACATGTTCACGAATGAATCAGTCCTCAAGGCGATTCTAAGCCAGCTCAGCGAGCCCGGGGATGTTCTTGATCGGGTGAAAGAACTCTATGCCGACCGCGATGCCGAGGACCACTGCGAACTGGCATTGAAGGATGGCAGAACCCTGGAACGTTATTCCACCGTGATCCGGGCGGAGGATCGCAGCTACCTGGGGCGGGTATGGTTCTTCCGCGACATCACCACGCGCCGCCGGTTGGAGATAAAGCTTCGCAACAGCGAGCAAAGATTCCGGGCCGCGGCGAAAGCGGCGCAGGACGCCATGATCGCGCTGGACCCAAACGGCATTGTGCAGTACTGGAATCCGGCAGCCGAGCGCATCCTGGGCTTCTCTCCGCTGCAGATCTTAGGTAAGAGTCTGCACGAAACCATCGCTCCCCGGCCTTATCTGGAAGAGGCAGCCGCTGGATTGGCACATTTCCGCCGGACGGGTAGAGGTCTGGCGGTGGGGGAAACCCGCGAACTGTTCGCTCGCCGTCGCGATGGCACCGAGATTCCCATCGAGCTCAGCGTTGCGCCGATGGAAATGAACGGAGAGTGGTGGGCCATCGGAATTGTGCGTGACATCAGTTTGCGTAAGCAAGCACAGGAGCGCGTGGCCTGGCTGGCCCGCAACGACGCGCTCACCGGATTGCCCAATCGCACAGTTTTCTATGAGCAGACGCAGGAGGCCATTGCGCAAGCGGTACGAGGCGCCGGATCCATGGCCATGATGTATCTCGACCTGGACCACTTCAAGGACATCAACGACACCCTGGGACATGCGATGGGAGATGTGCTGCTCCAGGAGGTAGCGAGGCGATTGCGGCGCGCGCTGCGCAGCATCGACAAGGTGGCGCGCCTTGGAGGCGATGAGTTTGCCGTGCTGGCGACGCAGACAGATGCGGGTGGTGCAGCCGCCCTGGCCGGCAAGATCATCGCGGCGATGAGTGCGCCATTTCAATTAGCGGAAAACCGGGTGCGCATCACCACCAGCATCGGCATCGCCTTGCAGGACAAGCAGGGAGAGAATCCCGACACGCTGATGGGAAGGGCGGACCTGGCTTTGTATCGCGCCAAGGCCGAGGGCCGAAACACCTTTCGCTTCTTCACCGACAACATGCAATTGGAAATGCGCCAACGGGTCACCTTGTTGGCCGACTTGCAGCAGGCCATCGAAAAGAACGAACTCTTCCTGGTCTACCAGCCCGAGATTGAATTGCAGAGCGGAGCGGTCTCCACTCTGGAAGCGCTGGTGCGCTGGCGCCACCCGCAGCAGGGAATCATTCTTCCCGCCGACTTCATTCCGCTGGCGGAAAACAATGGGCTGATGGGGCCTCTGGGTCGCTGGGTGATGCGTTCGGCCTGTCAGCAAGCCAGGCGCTGGCTTGACCAGGGAATCGATGTGCCGGTCATGGCGGTGAATGTTTCCCCCATGCAGTTGAAGGGGCCGGGCGACCTGAGCATCGAGATCGCCGAGATTCTTCACGAGACCAGGATTTCTCCGCAGCGGCTGGAGATTGAACTCACTGAAGCTACGCTGATAGACACCTGGCGGCACAACAGCGATGTCTTACGCGATCTTCAGCGAATGGGCATCGACATTGCGATTGACGATTTTGGAACGGGGTATTCTTCGCTGGAGTATCTGCGGCGGTTTCCGGGCTCACGCATCAAGGTAGCGCAGACCTTCGTCAGGGAGTTGCCACGGGATGCCGACAGCAGCGCCATCGTCCGCGCCACGATTGGCCTGGGCCTGGAATTGGGGCGCCAGGTTGTCGCCGAGGGCGTCGAGACCTCGGAACAAGTTGAGCTTCTGAAACTGTGGGGATGCCAGGAAGCGCAGGGCTACCGCTTTGCGAAGCCGTTGTCTCCCGATGACGCGGCAGCGTTTCTGGTGCGCTCAGGCCGGCACCGCGAATCCAATCGGAGAATGAAGGTCCTGACTCGCGGACAGCCCGCGCGAGGAGGTGCGTTGGCCGCCTCGGCAGCGGCCAGTAGTTAGCGTGATGAAAAGGAACTTTCCATGGCATCAGTTCGGATGCGTTGCCGTTGCCGCCTCCGGCTCAGTCAGCAGGGAAGCGGCCAGCGTCTTGATACCTCGCAGATCCATCTTCCCCGTACCCAGGATTGGAATGGCTTCTACGTGAACAAACTGGTTTGCTTTGGGCTTCCATAACGCCGGCAGATCACTGGCAGAGAGCTTCTCCAGAACGTCGGCCAGTTTGGCTTCGGGTAAAGTGTGCAACACCACAATGCGTTCGCCTTTCTTTGGATCGGGCAGAGCCGTCACGGCAAACATTTGCTCCGTTGTGTCGGCGAGTTCGTGCAGCTTCTCCTCGATGCGGATGTGGGGAACCATTTCGCCGCCAATCTTGCTGAAACGTGAGAGCCGGTCGGTGATGGTGAGAAATCCATCGCCGTCCACGGTTGCAATATCACCAGTCGTGTACCAGCCATCGTGCAGGACGTCGGCAGTCTTCTCCGGCTTGCCAAGGTAGCCGCGCATCACGTTCGGACCTTTCACCAGGAGCATGCCCGAGTTTCCCGGCGCCACCGGTTCACCGCTCTCGATGTCGACCACTTTCACCGTAACGCCAGGCAGCGGATGCCCGATCTTTCCGCGCTTGCCGGCTACCTGCCGGAAACCCGGCGCGCGATAGTCTCTGCCGTTGACGGTCACCACGGGCGAGCATTCAGTACAGCCGTAGCCTTCGAGCGGCCGAATACCGAATTGATCTTCAAAGGCCAGGGCCAGGCGCTCCGGCAGCTTCTCGGCTCCGACCAGCACATATTGCAATGAGCCGAAACTCTCCGGCTTGCAGCGCCGCATATAGCCTTGCAGAAAGGTCGGCGTGGCGATGAGGAATGTCACCTTGTATCGGGCGACCAGTTCGCCGATTACCTGCGCGTCCAGCGGGTTCGCGTGGAAGACGACGCCCACCCCATGTACCGCCGGGAGCCAGAGCCCGGCGGTGAATCCGAACGAGTGGAAGAAGGGAAGAATGCCCAGAACCTTGTCGTGCGCATCGAGCGCAAACACCTGGCTCACCTGGCTGATGTTGGCCATGATGTTGAAGTGCGTCAGCATCACGCCCTTGGGATCGCCGGTGCTGCCGCTGGAGAAGATCACGGTCGCCAGTCGATCCATTCTCGCCGCTTTATCAGTGCCCAAGCCTGCATCCTCAATGGGCGGCTTGACGCGGTTCGCGCCGACGGCTCGCTTCAGCAGTGGCGACGGCAACAGCCACGCCAGTGCGAAGGCAATCAGCTTCTCGCTCGAGCGAGGCTGGCCCAGCGCATCCTCCAGCAGCAGCGTGCGTCCGGGAATCGCCATGTTGGGGAAGCGTTCCACGAAAGCTTTCGCCGTAATCACGACGTCGATGCCGCATTGGTGGGCGCAGCTTGCGAGGACCTCATTCGACGAGGTGTAGTTCAGGTTCACCGGCACTCGTCCCGATAACATCAATGCATAGTTGGTCAGCGCTCCACCGACCGAGGGTGGCAGCAGCAAGCCGACCATCGGCTGCTCTCCAACCTGCCGCCGCAAGCGGCGCGCGATGTACACGGTCTTGACCAGAGCCGATCCGAACGACACCTTCGGCGTCTTGCCGTCTGCCATGAAGAACTGCCATGGCCGCTGCCGGGCGGTGCGCACAAACGCCCGATCCAACGGCTTCATGTAAGCCTTGCGAGCCTCGAACGCCGAGGCTTGCAACTCCTGCACCTGGACGCGTACTTCGGCTGCGGTCGACATCGGCGGCATCGGCTTGCCGAAGCTTACGGTGACGCGATACGGAATTTTGCGCGGCACCTTCCACAGAAAGCGCCCACGCTCGAAGCTGAAAACGCTTCCCCAGACACCGTCGAGGTTCACGGGTATGATCGGCACCTCGACGCCCTTCATGATGCGTTCCAGTCCATGACGGAAGGGAAGCAGTTGTCCGGTGCGCGTGATCTGTCCTTCGGCAAAGATGCACACGATCTCGTCATTGCGCAGCGCGTCGCTGGCGACCTTCAGCGAGTGCAGCATCTCGCGCGGATGCTGTTCGCTGGAAATCGGAATTGCCTTCACGATTTTCGCCAGCGGCTTGACCATCGGATGGTCATAGATGCCCTTGAACATGAGAAAGCGGATGGGACGATCGGTCGCCGCAACCAGCAGGGCTACATCCACGAACGACATGTGATTGCACACCAGCAGCGCGCCCGTTTTCTCGGGGAAGTTGTCGCGGCCGATGACGCGAACGCGGTAGATGGTTCGCGTGGCGAAGAACAGGATCAGGCGGGCAAACCATTCCGGCAGCAAGTACAAAACATAAGCCGTACCGGCAGCGGTGATGCACGAAGCGGCAACGATCACGCCGCGAGGATCGAGATGAATGAAGTTGGTGAAGATGAAATAGACCGCGGACGAAATCGCGATTCCCACAAACGACAGCAGGTTCGCCGCTGCGATGATGCCGCCTTTGTCTTCTTCCGCCGGCTTGTGCTGGATGAGGGCGTTGACGGGTACGGCGAAGAATCCCGCCCACAAGCCCAGCGTGCCGAGAAGCAGCGCCGATCCCACCAGTCCGTGTGGCGTAATGCCGAGCGCCAGGCCGGTACACGTCATGCCAATCGAGCCCAGCGGAATGAGGCCATACTCAATCTTGTTATCGCTCAACCACCCGGCCGCCATGCTGCCAATGCCGATGCCGACTGCCAGCATCGCATTCAGATAGCCGGTCTTCGTCTGTCCGACGTGCAGCACATCGGGCCCGTAGACTACGATGGTCGAAAACAGCAGGGAGCCCAGGAACCAGAAATAGGTGTTGCCCAGCACGGCGAGGAAGAGCGCGCGATCGCGGCGTATCTTTCCAATCTGCACCCACAGATCGCCAACGATATTCAGGCGGAAGGGTTTTGCCGGTGCGGCCGGCGGGACTTTGTCGATGCCCAGGCTGGTTACGAATCCGACAACCGAGAGTCCTATCAGCACATATCCCGCGTACATCTCATGGGTGCTGAAGTGCTCGCCCATTGCGGCGCCGGCGACGGTGCCGAAGATGATCGCGAGGAATGTTCCCAGCTCGATGACGCCGTTGCCCCACGACAAGCTCTTCTCCGGCAGAAGCTCGGGCAGCAGGCCGTACTTCGACGGTCCGAAGAGTGCGGCCTGGCTGGCGACCAGTGTGAGGGCTGCCAGCGAGAGTCCCAGCGTGTGCGTCGTCAGGCCTGCGGTCGCCAGCAGCATCGACCCGAACTCCATCACCTTCGTCCAGATCGTGACTTGCCGCTTGCTGAAGCGGTCCGCCAGCCAGCCGCCGGGCATGCTGAGAATCAGGAACGGCAGGGAGAACAGGAACGTGACCACGGAAACGAAGCTCTCGCGCTCGTTCTTGGCGAGATTCATCCCGACAATCATGGAGAGCAGCAGGTTGCGCAGAACGTTGTCGCTGAACGCGCCCTGGAACTGCGTGGCGATCAGCGCCCAGAAGCCGCGCCGGCTGCGAGGCGCGTCGGTGGTCACAGGATTCTGGGCGGTGACTGCGGTCTCGCTGGACAGGGAACTCATCGGTTCACATCCTCCGGACTGCAAATACGCCACAAGATTAGCGCTCGCGAATGCCGGAAGCAGGGCTGTCCAGACAGTTTCGCGAGTGTCACAAAATTACGAAGCTTGCGAGAATCGGCTCAATTCTACTTGGGCGGTGTCGGCGAGGACAGAGAAGATAAATACCCGCGGGCCCTTGGGCAGCTCGCGGGTAGCGGCCGTATGGGCATCGCAGATGATGGCGCCCGTCTGCTCCAGGCCCCGCTGCCAGCGTGCCCGGCGCGGGTTTCGTACCAGCAGAAGATCGGGGTCGATCCCGGCCGCGGCCAGCATGGTGGTTGCCGTCTCGCTGAAGTCGCTCCAGTGGGAAAGCACGCCAATCAGCTTTCCGGTAAGCGAGGGAAGCTCCGGGCCGAGCCACTTGTTTGCCGAGCGGAACTGCAAGCTGACGAGCTCGATGCCCGCCGGCAAGACCGCACGAACCATCTTCTCCAGGCCGGTACGACAGAGTGGGACCGCACCCAGCAAAACATCCGGAGTCGCCGCCTCTTCGATCGAAACTGCCGACGCGGGCCAATCGGTCAGCTGCCGAATTTCGGTGAGCAGAATCTCCCGGGCATCGGGATCGTGATCGATCAATAGAAAATGGTCGGGAGGAGGAGAGGCAATCCATTCAGCCACGCGCTGCCGGATCGCCGTTGCCGGCAGGCGCAACTCGCGTACCGCGCGGAAGAACGCCGCAATGTGCTGGTCGAGTATCTGCTCGGGTGTCGAGGGCGGCGTGGCATCGTCCTTGATATAGACGCCGCTGCCATGGCGATACTCCACCCATCCGTCGCGTGCCAGTTCGCGATAGCCTGCACTCACCGTGTTGGGATGGATGCTGAAGCGGCGCGCCAGTTCGCGCGTGCTGGGTAGACGATCGCCGGGTTTCAAGTCGCCGCTCAGAATCGCCATCGACACCTGTGTGACCAATTGCCGATAGATCGGAACCTCACTGCCAGGGGCAAACCAAAGGCGCAAGAGCGATACCTCGCAAAGTAAGGGTTGGCAACGACAGAATACAATGCGGCATTGCGGGGAGCTTCGTCAGATTTCGAGGGTTCACGCCCAGGTTACTGTCCTCTTCAGGGCGTCTGTTCCGTTCGCGACGGGCGGCGGCGGCGCAAAATCCGGCAAAAGAGAAATTTACCTGGCTATATAAAACCAACGCCGGATGCGGCCCGCGCTTCACCGTGGTCTCGAGGTCGTCGCTTTGACGTTCGAATGTCAGCGATAACGCCGCTTCCTCCGAACTGGACTGCGGAGGCTTGGCTGCTGACCGCGGGGATGCCGCGGCCAGCGCTTCTGCCTTGTGGTGACTGCGTCACCAGCAATCTCCCACAATGTGGGAGTCCCACGGTTAACGTTCCTTCAGGGAACAGGGTTACTTATCGCTCCTATTTTTTAGCCGCTCAGTTGGCGCCACTGGCGGCATTCGTGATCTGGGTCATCACCTGGTTAAGGTTGAAGCTGGCCGGAGTCTGACGTGGAGGAAATTCCTTAAAGCTGCTCAACCACTGACCAACGTAAGCAGCGGCAGGAACGACCAGGTAGACGCGATCGAGCCGCCAGTGCGAGTAGTCGATGCCTTCGTATTCAGCCCGTTCGAAGGGATCGGCATGCAGGTCAAACAGCTTGGGTACCCGCAGCTGAACGAAGGGTGTCTCCCAGACCGCGAAGCCATGAGCAGGCTGCTCCAGGAAGAGCATCTTCCAGCGGTTATAGCGCAATGCAGCAGGCTCGCCATCGTCGGTCCAGTAGAGGAATTCGTGGCGCGGTCCCTCCTTCGCTTCACCCTTGAAATAAGGCATGAAGTTATAGCCATCCAGGTGGACCTTGTATGTCATCGCGCCTGCCTGATAGCCGGTTAACAGTTTCTCCTTCACGTCGGGCACGCCCGCCGCGGCCATCAGCGTGGGGACCATGTCCTCGTGCGCGGTGATGTCGTTAATCACGGTTCCCGGCTTGATGACTCCCGGCCAGCGAATGACAAATGGAATGCGATAACCGCCTTCCCAGCTGGTATTTTTCTCGCCGCGGAACGGAGTGGTGCCGCCGTCGGGCCAACTCATCGCCTCGGCGCCATTGTCGGTGGTGAAAATCACGATCGTGTTGTTTGCAATCCCGAGGTCATCCAGCTTCTTGAGGATCACGCCGATGTTGTCGTCGAGTTGCGTCATGCCGGCGCCGTAGAGACCTTTCTCATTGACCATGGCCTGATACTTCGGCGGCAGGTGAGTCCAGATGTGCATGCGTGTGGTGTTATGCCAGATGAAGAATGGTTTGCCCGCCTTGACCGAGCGATCGATGTCGTCCAAGGTTGCCGCCAGGAACTCGTCGTCGGCGGTTTCCATACGCTTCTTTGTAAGCGGGCCGGTGTCTTCGCAAACCTGTTTGCCCCAGGGGCCGAAGCGCGGATCGGCGGGCGCGGGATTGTCCGTCGCGGTGGCTTTGCACTTGAAGACGCCACGCGGTCCGAACTCCGCCCTAAAGCTAGGGTCCTTGGGGTAGTCGATATTTTCCGGCTCTTCTTCCGCATTCAGGTGATAGAAGTTGCCGAAGAACTCATCGAAGCCATGCACGGTGGGCAGAAATTCATTGCGGTCGCCAAGATGGTTCTTGCCGTTCTGGAAGGTCATGTAGCCGAGCGGCTTCAGTAGTTCGGCCAGCGTGGGGTCTTCTTTATGCAGACCGACGGGCGAACCCGGCAACCCAACTTTCGTCAACCCGGTGCGAATGGGACTCTGCCCGGTAATGAAGGCGGCGCGGCCCGCGGTGCAACTCTGCTGCGCATAGTAGTCGGTGAACAGCGCGCCTTCGTGTGCGATGCGGTCGATGTTCGGCGTCGTGTAGTGCATCATGCCCTGGTTGTAGGCATTGACATTCCAGTAGCCGATGTCATCGCCGAAGATGACCAGGATGTTGGGCTTCTTGGTATTTGATGTCTGCGCAGTAACTGTCTGCAAACTGGCGCCGAGAAAACTCGAAAGGGCCAGCGTTGCGAAAGCTAGTCTCTTGGGGACTGTTCCCATATCCATCTTGCTCTTCTCCTATAACTTTCATTTGGAAATTCAGGCAGCGAGTACCAAATCAAAGCTGCCCCTGCACTGGTGCTCAACGTCTCGAAAAAAATGGGCCAGGTAGCCGATCGACACATGAGACCGGTTACGAACCAGGGACCTTGAAGGCTTGTGGCCGCAGACTTGGCGCTGCTGCACACACTTCCAACTCGGCCAGCTTCAGAGTGTGAGGATTTTCCAAGACTAACTAGGTTCGCCCAATTCGTCCAATGCATTCTGAACATGGGGACACGTTTATGGCAGGAGTGGTCTTCTGCAGTTGTGCCGTCGGCGTAAGTGATTCGTCACCGCACACGGGAAAAGCCGGGACAATTGCTGCCCGGCTTCGCGATCGCAAAGTGCGTGGACCGACGGATCTCTATGGACTCAGTTTGCGGCGGACTGCGGTTCCTAAACCCAGAATCCCGGATCCTAACAAAAGGATGCTGCTGGGCTCGGGGGTGGTACCGGTGGTGCTGGTTGTACTGCTACCGGCGCTTCCGAGGACTGTGAACGACTCAGAGGGGACCGTACCGACTGCGTTGTTGGAGGCAGACGACGGACCAGAGTTCTCGTCCCAATAAACTGGATCCCCGCTGGCGACGGTTGCATTCTGAAGGTTCAGCCAGTACGTGCCGGCGTTCAAGTTCATGCCGGAGAACGTACCCGACTCGGTGCAGACCGAATAGCCCTGTGAATTCAGGACGCAGCCGCTCTGGTTAAAGTTGACGTTTTGATCGAAATACGAGGTGCCACCAAACTCAGCCGACGTAATGGAAAGTTCTGCCGATTCGAGCACGTCGCCTGGAATGAGCCAGGCCGCGAAGGTCAAGCCGTTTATTGTGGCGGCTGTACCGAGCGAAAAGGAATCGCTGGTTACAAATCCGCCGGCAATGTTCCACGCGTTGGTTGTCCCGTCGGTTGGACCGTTGTCGTAAAGGTCATTCTGAGCTACAGCTGGAGCCGCAGCCCAGCACAGCGCGAGCAATAACAGAGACGTCCTTTGGAGTTTCAAGGGGTTTCTCCTTTCGTAATTGGTGTTATTCGCTTGTGGGTTTAACTAAGCGGAGACCAGACCTGCTGCTGGCGAGTGACTCTTCGACACGAGTCGGCAAGAGTGACTCACAACAAACCTGGCCCCAATCCTGCGATGGACTTATGGCTCGAAGATGGACCAGAACATACGCGTGTCGTTTGCTATGCCCTTCCAGCCCGCGAAGAGCTGGGTGCCGAACGCCGCGAGACACGGGCGATCACTGGAACCGATCCCAATGCCCCTTTGCGCTGCCGACCAGGTGGAACTTCCATCGAACACGGAGACGAACATGCGGTTGTCATGGGGCACGCTCTTCCAGGCCACGTAGAGCTGCCCGTCAAACACGGCCAGGAAGGGGCGGGCGCTGGTACCGACAGCGATGCCCAGCTTCTGTTCGGGAGACCAGTTCATGCCGTCGAAAGACGACCAGAACATGCGGCCATCGCCGGGCTCTCCCTTCCATGCTGCGTACAACTTGTCGTTAAAGGCTGCCAACGAAGGCCCGGAACTTGTGCCGAAGCCCACTCCCTGGTGTTCGGCTGACCAGTTCTTGCCGTCAAAGTAGGACCAGAACATGCGAGTGTCGCCGGGCACTCCCTTCCATGCCGCGTACAGTCTGCCGTTGAATACAGCGAGGGAGGGCCCCTCGCTGCTGCCGACGCCAACGCCCGGCTGTTCGGCCGACCAGCTCATGCCATCGGAAGAGGACCAGAACATGCGAGTGTCGCCGGGCACTCCCTTCCATGCTGCGTACAGTCTGCCGTTGAATACCGCCAGGGAGGGCCCCTCGCTGCTGCCGACGCCAACGCCTGGCTGCTCGGGCGACCAGCTCTTGCCATCGGAAGAGGACCAGAACATGCGCGTGTCGCCGGGCACGCCTTTCCATGCCGCATACAGCCGGCCCTTGAATTCCGCCAGCGCCGGACCATTGCTGGTGCCGACTCCGATACCCGGCTGCTCGGGCGACCAGTGAGCGCTGCTCGGACTGTAGCCCGGCTTGGTCAGACATACTTGCTTCAAGGTCCCGCCGCCACGGTATTCACCGGGGAAGGACGCATAGTTTATGGGTGATTCTCCGTTGGCTGGATCGCATATGAGCAGCCTGTCGTTCAACACACCGGCAATTGCAACGAAGTGCTGCTCACCGGACTTCCACGTGATGTCCACAACCACCGGGCGAAGAGCATTCAGTTCGGCGGCGATCTCTTCAAGCGTGATAGACGGAAGCGCAGGGCTGTTCCAGTTGTCGTTTACGTTAAGCGCATCACCTGCGCCGCCGCTCTTGTCATAGGCAGGCGCGATTCGTCCTTCGAGACACCACAGCGCGTTCGAATTGTAGGGATCTGCCAATTGGTCGGCTAAGTTCGGATTGGCTGCGACCACCGCGGGGTCCGGACAAGCGCCAGTGGACAAGGAGAATTCATTGATGGTTTGGCCAGCGATCGTCATTACTTCGCATTGCGTCCTGGTGCTGGAGGGGTTGTAAAAGTGATGGATGCTGGTGGCAACGGCAATCCAGCACCATTGGCTGGTCTCCTGATATTGCATTCTCAAGCCAATGTTGAGCGGTTCATTCACTGGGAAGGGTGGGCGCCTGATAGGTCTGTATCTTCCGATTTCTGGCATATCTTCCGTCCGTGTTCTCGATTTAGCGATGCCCTACAGGGCAAGAACAGGCGCGATAGTCGCACGGGAGCGCAGACTGCACCATGGAGAGCGGCTGACTTGAATCTGAAGTTTTTCTGAAGCGGCAACTAGTAATGGCGATTGGAGATATGGCACTCTAGATGCCCTAAAGACAACGCCTCCGACAGATCCAGGCATGACATTCCGCTTTGGCGACTTCGAACTCGATGTGGCGAACTATGAATTGCGGCGTCGGGGGCGACCCGTCCACGTTGAGCGTCAGCCGATGGACTTGCTCATCCTTCTGCTGGAGTGCCGGCAACGTCTGGTGTCACGAGCGGAGATCGCCGAGAGACTCTGGGGCGCGGATGTGTTCACCGACGTCGAAACGGGGGTTAATACCGCGGTTCGCAAGATTCGTCTGGCACTGAAAGACACGACGGAGGCTCCCGCGTTCGTGGAAACTGTTCCACGCAAGGGTTATCGCTTCATCGCCGATGTACAAGTCATCGCCGACAAAACAGGAACAGAGGAGGGGGCACCGATCATTGTTGCCGTCTTACCCTTTGAGAACCTTGGCGCGGCCGCGCAACGGGAGTACCTGGCTGATGGTCTTACCGAAGAGACCATACTTTCTCTCGGCCGCATCGGAAGACACAACTTCCACGTTATTGGACGACAGTCCGTAATGGCTTACAAGCGGACGAACAAGAACCTAGCTATGATCGGGCGCGAGTTGGCGGCAACTTACCTTATAGAGAATTCGCTTCGTGGCGAGAATGAACGGTTGCGAATTACCTCCAAGCTAATTCGTACGCGCGATCAGGTTCAGATTTGGGCAGCATCCTACGACAGCAAACCGAGCAGCATTCTGGCTTTCCAGCGCGAACTGAGCGTAACCATCGCAGAGGAGATTCGATTGCGACTGTCGCCCGAGGGTTTGACAGCCATGGCGCGCCGCCAAACCCAAAATGCCGAGGCTTACGATCTTTATCTCCACGGACGACACTTCTGGAACCAGAGCACTCCTCTGACAACGAAGCGCGCAATTGAGTACTTCACCCGCGCCACCCAGTTGGATTCGGAATATGCACTGGCATGGGCTGGAGTGGCTGACGCTTATTCGGCCAGCCCAGTCAATGGCGATGCGCCTCCTCTCTCGGTCGGGACCGCGGCCCGCGCCGCAGTCGCCCACGCTGTGAGTTCGGACCCCGGGCTGGCCGAGGTTCAAACTTCTGTTGGCTTCCTGAAGTTCTGGCTTGATTGGGAATGGATGGAAGCGGAAAAGGCATACCGCAAGGCCCTTGCGCTTGATCCCAGTTATCCCCTGGCGCATCGCATGTTGGGAATCGTCCTCTCCCACATGGGGCTTCACGAACCAGCTCGTGATTCCATACGGCGCGCTCGAGAGCTGGACCCGCTGTATGCCATGCATCAGGCGCTCTCTGCTCAAATCGCCTTCGCGGCGCGAGACTATACCTCGGCGGTCGAGTTCGCCACGCAAGCCACGGTCGTTGATCCGGATTTCTGGATCGGCCATTTTCAACTCGCGCAGGCACACGTCCAACTTCGAAATCCAGACTTGGCCCTTGCTGCCCTCAGTCATGCAGGCAAGCTGAGTGGTGGGAATACGAAGGTCATCGCTTTGCGAAGCTACCTGTTTTCGCAGATCGGACAGAGCAACGAGGCGAGGCGAGGATTGCAGACTTTAGAAGGAATCTCGCGAGAACGTTATGTTCCACCTTATGCGATGGCGCTGATACACGCTGGACTGGAGCAGCCCAATGAGGCATTGGACTATCTAGAACGAGCCTGCGAGCAGCGAGATGTCCATTTAGTTTTCCTTCCCATCGATCCCAAGTGGGATTTCTTGCGGTCCAACGCGCGATTCGCGGCCGTCCTGAATCGCTGTGCCTTCTTCCGTTCGGCAATAGATGCCTAGGTTGCTGAAAGTCGGCTGCCTGGAAGTCTGCCCTGAGAATCGCCGCGGGAAGATCGATTGCTTTGCTCATAGAAATTTTCTCCGTTGCTTGGCGCTTGTGGTCCGGCAACTTTCCTCAGCGTAGCGAACCTACCAAGAGTACAATCCGCAGTAGGGGTGAAACATCTTGGCAGATCAGGAGTACGCGAACGTTTTTATAGACGTACACAATAAAATCAGGGCTTTCAAGGATCGGCTTCGCGAAGCGAACAAGGGTCATGCTGATCTTCGCGAAGACAGGTTGGTGCGGGAAACCAAAGAAATGGAAATCACCGACAAAGAAGCCTCCAGCCTCAACTGACTCGCGTTGCCTCCGTCCAATCCCGGGCGTAGAGCTAAGCCTTGCCGAAGTCAATGAATGTCGATCGTCCGGATTGTGGGGCGAAGTTGGAGCCCCGCAAGACGCGAGCCCGCGGTTGGCGCACAGGGCGTTGCGACCCCCAGGTTCCCCAGGCCAAGGAGCAGATTGAGGCTGTTGTCCTGCCGCTACCTGCCTCAGTGCGGTCTGCGCTCTGTCGTACCTAGCGGACGCCTCTGCGGTTAACGCACGGAATGTTACACACCTAAGAGACCGACACCCAGTTTCCTCGCCGTCCTGCGCAGATCGTCGTCAAGCGTAGCCAGAGGCAAATTTCGACGGATGGCCAAGTCGAGGTAAATCGCGTCATAGCTGGTTAGCCGGTGTGTTCGGCACAACGGAAGAAGATGGGTAAACGCCCTCTCCGTAGCTGCTTCGTCTCGCTCGATTGCGAGCTTGCTCAGGTCGGCGATAAAAGCATCGGACTGCGCCGCAGTGACACGGCCCTTGCGCTCCGCCATCGCGAGGACGTTCGTAATCTCAATGAACCACCAGGCAGGCACAAGAGCCGTTTCAGATGCCAGCCGGTTCAGCAAGGCCGCAGTTTTCGGTGTGCCTTCATCGTGGAATAGCCAAGCCATGGCGATAGAACAATCAACGACAAACGCGGCGGCGTTCATCGACGACCCTCGCTAACCAGGTCCTTGACTCTCAATCCGCCTAAAGAGAGACCCTTGGCGAGTCTCTGAATCCGCATAATGGCAGCGGTTCGCTCCTCCAGACTCGCTTCTTTCTTAACGGGCACGAGCTTGGCTACAGGTGCCCCATGTTTGGTGATGGTGATCTCCTGCCCTGCCTCGACCTTCTCGAGCAGTTCGGACAAATGAGTCTTTGCCTCGTAAGCTCCGACAACATTGCCTCGCTGAAGTGTCGCCATAAACCCTCCGATAGACTAGTCGTAGACCAGTTTACCGCTGGCGCGTGAGAGCGATCAAGCCTTCCATTGGCCTTTCTTCTTTCCTGGCGACACAAACAGGTCGCCAAGGGGGGACGGTTGTCACCGGCCTTACTCCTGCCAACCTCCGCCCAGTGCCTGGTACAACTGCACCAAAGCGATGAGCTCGTTTCCTTGTGCTTGCGCCAAACCAAGCTCCGCTGAGAAAGCATTGGTTTCGTTGGTCAGCACTTCGAGGTAGTCCGTTGTTCCGGCATGGAAGCGCTGGTTGGAAAGTTCTGCCGCCTCCTGTGCCGACGTCAGCAGGTTCTGCTGCTGCACCCGGAACTCGCGGTCCTTGCGATAGGCGACCAGGGCATTCGACACATCGCGGAATGCGTCTTGAATCGTCTGCTGATAAGTCAGCAGCATCTGGTCTCGTTGTGCCTCGGTTAGGCGCACGCCAGACTTCAGTCGTCCTGCTTCGAAGATGGGTTGGGTGAACGATCCGGCCAGGTTCCACAGCCCTGCCGGACCGGTGAAGAGGTTAGTCAGGGAAGGGCTTTCGTAACCGGCAGATCCAGTCAATGAAATCTGCGGGAAGTAAGCCGACTTGGCGACGCCGATCTGCGCGTTGGCAGCAACCAGGCTCTGTTCCGCCTCGCGAATATCGGGCCGCCTCTCCAGCAAGGCAGACGGCAATCCGGCGGGAACCTCCGGCGAATGCGGCTGCTCGGTCAGCTTCAGCCCGCGGGGAATGTCACCGGGATTTCTTCCCAGCAGAATACTGATCGCGTTTTCCTGCTGCGCAATCTGCCGCTCGAGGTCAGGAATCTCTGTTGCTGCCGTGTACACCAGTTGCTCGGACTGCCTCACATCCAGTAGTGAGCTGATGCCGTGCTGCTCCAGCGTGCTGGTAAGGTCCAGCGACTCCTTGCGGTGGGCATAGGTGCGCCTGGATATTTCCAGCTCCAGATCGAGCTCGCGGAGGGTGAAGTAGCTGGCCGCGACGTTAGCTACCAATGTCGAGATCACAGCCTTCTGCGCCCATTCGTTGGCGAGCAGGTTAGCGCGGGCGGACTCGGTCGCACGACGATACCGTCCCCAGAAGTCCGGATTCCAGGAGGCGGATGCCACCAGCGCGCCCTGCGTGAGTTCATACGAAGGAATAGGGCCGATCTTGGGGCTCTGCTGACTGGTGATGTTTCCACCGCCGGTAAGCGTGGGAAACTGGTCGGCGCGCGTGATGCCCAGTTGTGCCTGCGCCTGGAGAACACGTGTCGCCGCGATGCGCACATCGTAGTTGTTCTTCAGAGCGGTGCGAATCAGGCCTTGGAGATCGGGATCCTGAAATACCTCCCACCATTTCTCGTCGCCCAGCGACTGCGCGGTTGGTTGTTGTTGCTGCGCCTGCTGCGGCTGAGAATACGCCTGGTCGGATGCGTCGGGCGCGACACCTCGATAGGCACCGGGAACGTCAACGCTGGGCCGCTTGTAGTTGGGACCCACGGTGCATCCGGCTAAGCCGAGGAGAAGCACGACAACGAAAAAGTAAGAATGCTTCCAGTTCATGGGATTAGTCTCCATGTCCTTCCTGCATGACCAGCACCGGAGATGCCTCGTGCATGGGTTTGCGGGTTGAACGCAGGAACGAGAACCGGTCCAGCACCTTCTCCTGGAAATCCTCGAGGTAGAGATAAATGGCCGGCGTAATAAACAGGGTGATGAATTGCGAGATGACGAGTCCGCCGACAACCACCAGGCCGAGCGGCCGGCGCGAAGCTCCATCGGCGCCATATCCCAGTGCGATGGGTAGTGCGCCGAGCAGCGCCGCTGCCGTCGTCATCATGATGGGACGGAAGCGTTCCATGCTGGCGTCGTGGATCGCCTGATCGTCGGGAATACCTTGCCGCACACGCTGTTCGGCGAAGTCGACGATCATGATGCCGTTCTTCTTCACGATACCCATGAGCATGAACATGCCGATGTAGGCGTACAGGGAAGCCTCCGCGCCGAAGAGCCATAGCGTGAGCAAGCCGCCCAGCAACGCCACCGGCAGCGAGGACAGCACCGTGATCGGGTGCAGATAGCTTTCGTACAGGATCGCGAGGATCACGTACATAACGAAGACCGCTACCAGCATCAGGGTCGCGAGATCGGAGACCGTGTTGCGGAAGGTCAGTGCCTCGCCCTGCAGTTGTCCCTGCACTCCGGGAGGCAGAAGCTCCTTGGCCGTCTGCTCGACATACTGCGTGGCCGGACCGATGGAATAACCCGGCTTCAGGTTGAAGAACATAGTCACGCTGGTGAACTGGTTGATGTGGTTGACAGACTGAGGGCCGATCACCGGATGCCAAGTCGTGACCGCACTCAGGGGAATCATCCGCTGACCATCGTCGCTCTTGATATAGAGCTTGCTCAGGTCTTCCGGAGCGGAGCGCTGATCATCGGCAACTTCCAGAATGACCTGATACTGATCGGTCGGCTTCTTGATCAGGTAGCTGTAGTTCTGCGAGTACGCATCGTGCAACAGCGCGAGAATGCGCGTCTCCGAGACACCGTAGAGCTTGGCCTGATCGCGACGGATGTCGACCTGCAAATTCGGCGTGTGATTGTACAGATCCGAGTTCACGAACAGGAACCCCGGGTACTGCTGCATCTTCGCCATCATCTTGCCGGCGACGTCATACACTTCCTTGGCATCGATGCCTGAGAGCGCATAGGCAAATTGGCCCTGCGTGTTGGCCGTCGCGCCGGTGCTGATCTCAAGAACCGGATTCGGCTGCAGGAAAGCCAGCGTGCCCGGTATGGTGCCCGTGATCTGTCCCATGAGTTGCCCGGCGACAACGGAGATCGGCGGCCGCTTTGACGGCGGCTTCAGGAACGCCAGCAGCATGATCTGGTTCGCTCCCAGATAGGTTGCGTTACCGCTCATGGTGAACGTGCTGGCAACGGCGGGATTGGCCTGGAGAATCTTCTCCGCCTGCGTCTGATAAGCGTGCATTTGGGTTGGGGACATGCCCTCCTGCGCCACCATGACGCCGCGGATGAACGAGCTGTCACCCACCGGCAGGAACGCTTTGGGGACGATATAGAAAAAGAAAGCTGTTCCCGCGAGGCAGACCACCCACACGACCGCGGAGATCCAGCGGTTGCGCAGGAAGAACCACAGCGAGCGGCCGTAGACGTTCAACACGCGATGCTCGACCGCGCCGAAGGCACGCTCCATCCACGTCTTCTTGGCGTCCTTGCCGCGTTTAGCCAGCAGGCGCGAGGTCATCAGCGGTGTGAGCGTCAGGGACACCAGGCCGCTGGCGAGAATTGAGATCACGATGGTGATCGAGAACTCGCGGAAGATACGTCCCATCAGGCCGCTCATCAAGACCAGCGGCAGGAAGACCGCCGCCAGCGACAGCGTCATCGCCATGATGGTGAAGCTGATTTCTTTCGCCGACTCCAGCGAGGCCTCAAAGGCGTTCATGCCTTCCTCCATCAGACGCACCGTGTTCTCCAGGAACACGATCGCGTCGTCTACGAGGAAGCCGATGGCCAGCGTCAGCGCCATGAGTGAGAGATTGTCCAGGCTGTAGCCCAGCAGGCGCATCGCTATGAACGTCAGCAACAACGACAGCGGCAGAGCGACAGCCGGAATCAGGGTGTCCGTGGCGCGGCCAAGGAAGATGAAGATCACCATGACCACAAGGGCGAAAGCGATGCCAAGCGTGACCTTCACGTCGTCGATGCCGCCGACGATCGTCTGTGAACGGTCATACGCCGACACCAGCAGAACCGAAGTAGGCAGCTGCGATTGGATATCGGGCAGCACCCGGCGTACGGACTTCGACACCTCCACCGCATTCGCACCGGCGCGCCGGAACACGGCCACGACCACCGTGGCGCCCGGTTTGGGATAGCCGCGTGCCCAGAAACGCATGTCGATGCGTTCGTCCTGTACACCTTGCTTGGCCTTGGCTACATCTTTCAGGTACACGGGCGCGCCATTGGTCTGGCCGACGATGAGATCGTCATACTGCTCCGCGCTGGTCAACTGACCCTGAGGCTGCAGCAGGAAGGTGCGATGAGGTCCATCGAACTGGCCGGCGCCGGTATAGCTGGTGCCGTTCTTGATGGCGTTGGTAAGGTCTTCCAGCGTGATGTTGCGGATCGCCATCGCCGAGGGATCAGCTTTTACGCGCACTGCCGACTGCGTGCCATACACCGCAACCTGGCTCACGCCGGGCAGGATGCTCAGGCGTTCGCCAACCTGCGTGTTGGCGTAATCGTAGAGCTGCCCTTCCGTAGCCGTGTCGCTTACCAGCACCAGATACATGATTGGCTGGTCGTTCGGGTTGGTTTTCGTGAACGTCGGAGGACTGGGAAGGTCGACTGGCAATTGTCCCGAGGCGCGCGTGATGGCCGCCTGCACGTCGGTTGCAGCCGCGTCCAAGCTCTTCATCAGGTCGAACTGCAATACGAAGTTGGTGTGTCCCTGGGTGTTGTTCGAGGTCACCAGCTCGAGACCGGGGATCTGCATGAACTGGCGCTCTAGCGGCGTGGCGACATTATTCGCCATCGTCTCCGGCGTCGCGCCCGGATAATTCACTTGCACCTGAATCACCGGGTAGTCGACGGCCGGAAGATCGCTGACCGGGAGTTGCAGATAAGCGACCAGTCCAAAAAGGATGACGGAAACGCTCAGCGCCACCGTCATCACAGGACGGCGGATGAATAGCTCGGATAAATTCATGAGCGGCCCCCGTTAGAGTTCGCCGGCTGAGCAGCATCATTGGAGGCAGAAGCGGACGGGCTGACCCGGACTTTAGCGCCTGGGCGCACCAGCATCTGTCCGGTTACGACGACGCGTTCGTTAGCGGCGACGCCGCCGGTTACAACCACCTGGCTGCCCTGACGCTGGCCCAGTTGCACAGGGCGCAGCTCGGCCGTGTCATCGCCTTTTACAACGTAGACGAACGGCCCTTTCTGGCTGATCTGCGCGGCCTCATTCGGGATCAGCACGGCGGCCTTCTCCGTGTTCAGCACGAGCTTCACGTCGACAAACTGTCCGGGCCAGAAATGGCGGTCGGGGTTGCTCAGCGTGGCGCGCAGATTCACGGTGCCGCTGCCGTTCTGTACCGAGTTGTCGAGGAACTCGACGCGTCCCACTCGCGTTGTCTCCGCTGGATCGGTGGGGATACGAATGATCGCCTTCAGATTGCCTGCGGCCATCTGCTTCTGTACTTGCGGAAGGTCGGCCTCAGTTACCGTGAAGTTGGCGTAAATGGGATCGAGCCGCTGGACCGATAGCAGGGCTGTGCTGTTCGCCTGCACGACATTGCCGACATCGACCAGGCGCGCTCCCGCGCGGCCAGTGATGGGCGAATGAATGTAGCAGTACTCGAGATTCAACTGCGCCGTCTCCAGCGCCGCCTGCGCTGATTCAACCAGCGCCTGGTTTACGTCCACCGCGTTCTTCTTGGTGTCGAAGTCCTGTTGGGAGATGGCGCGCGTACCGATGACTTCCTGGTCGCGGGCGAACTGAATCTTCGCCAGGTCCAACGCGGCTTTCGCCTGCGCGAGCGATGCCTGCGCAGCATCGACCTGCGCCTTAAAGGGACGAGGATCGATGACGAACAGGAGCTGTCCCTGCTTCAGGTTCTCGCCGTCCTGGAAGTGCCTTTCGGTGATGCGGCCGCCGACCTGCGGGGTGACCGTAACCGCCTCGAAAGCGGCGTTCCTTCCGATCTCATCGAGATATCTAGGAACGTCCTTGGCGGTCGCGCTGGCTACCGTGACCAGCGGTGCGGGCATCGCGGGCGCAGCCTGCACCTGGTTCCTGCTGCATGACGTAATCGTCAACACAGCCAGCATTAAACCGGCCGGGAAAAAATATCGACGACGAAATATGCCTTGGGTACTGACCTTCATTGTCATCCTCACTACGCTGAAACTGTCTTTATGCCGAGACCACAAGATGTGGAATCAATTCGTCGTGCCGTCGCGGCACCGGTTCGTTGCGTCTTGGCTCAGGAGAGCACTCTGAGTTTCGCCCCATCTGTTGCAGGGCCCGGAATTGCGCTGCTGTGACATCCTCGCGGCTGCACCCGAGCAGAAGAGAACATTCCCGCGGAGAGTGCCCTTCCAGCACTGACATCACGAAAACAAATCGCTCGAATGCCGGCAGCTCAAGCACAGCAGCAATGGGTGCAGGCTCGTTAAGTTCCGGCTCCACGTGGGAACTCGCGACTCCGCTGTCTATCGCTTGCGGATGCACCATCTGGATCGCATTGAGCATGATCGTGCGACGCGCCCACGACTCGGCCCAGTCGCGGAAGACGCGATTGTTATGCATTACCTCCTCCAGGCTGCGTTCGAAGCACGCTTCTGCCGTGCCGCGATCGGCCGTCAGCAGGTACGCCAACAGGTACAAACGATTCATGTCCTTCTCAAACATCCGGCAGAAGTCTGCCGCGGTCGCGTAAGGCTCAATTACCGATTGCTTTGCGCTGAACATCTCACCTCCGCCCTGCAATTGGTCGACGGTTGAAGGTTGTTGGAATCGACAGGGCGCTGCTGTTTTCAGCGCGTCATATCAAGTGCCGGAGATGCGTTACCCCTTGCACCCGTGTTTCCGGGCAAGCTGCTTCACGAGATGCCTGGTAAGCACACCAGCGCAGGTGAACTTCGCTCCGGCCTGCATCAGTTCGGACAGAACCTCTTCGCCATCGGCGCTGATTAGCGTTACGTTCGTCAGATCGATGAGTAAGTTGCGCCCCTCAAGTTGCTGGGCCGCTTCTTTCCACGCCTGTACGACTTCGCGAGCCCAAGGGGACATCAGTTTGCCCTCGACAACAAGGCGCCGCTGACCCGGCTTCTCAACGATTGAGATTTTGAACATTGCGTGACGTCTCGTGATTAAGTTGAGCAAGACGCATGCCACGGTGAAATTCGTGAGCAGCTCTTGCAACGCGTTGAATTCACGAGAAGAGAAAAACGTGTCGGCGCTCAACTGTCGAAAGATGTCGACGCAAGCTTCGACAATTGTCGAAGTGTCGATGCAATCGAACGATCAACGACGATCATTTCGAAGGCGTGCGGAAAAGTCGCCCGACACAAGTTCGCATCGAGAATGAGGTTGTTGTTGATAGGCAGGAGGAGTGATTTGAAGCTGCGGCGCGGAAACACGATCACCAGTTCTCGCCCGGGAGTTGGAGAGAATGTGACAGCCAAGTCAAAGATTGCAGCTAAACCCGGCGCGGATCGATACCCAGCTTCTTCATTCGCGAAATGAGGGTTGTGCGCTTGAGACCCATGCGTTCGGCAGCGCCGTTCGGACCGGCAACACGGCCGTTGGTCTCTTTCAGCACACCCATAATCTCATCGCGTTCCGTGCTGTCCCGTGGAGTCGCCACCGCAGCGGGATTGCCAATGTTGTTTCCCAACTCGCCGATCGGCACTTCGAGCGCCGATCCACGCGTCAAGATTACCGAACGCTCGATGAAGTTCTGCAACTCGCGAATATTTCCCGGCCAGTGCCAGCCCGTCAGCCTCTTCATCGCCGAGGAAGGAATAGATTCGATCTGCTTCTCCATGCGGCGAGCGTACTTCTGCGTAAAATAGCGGACCAACAGTGGGATGTCTTCGGGCCGCTCCCGCAATGGCGGTATGCGAATCGGAAAGACGTTCAAGCGGTAATAAAGGTCGCTGCGAAATTCTCGATCCTCGATCATCTTATCGAGGTCGCGATTGGTCGCCGCCACCAGGCGGACGTTCACCTTCTTGGTGTGAGTGCTGCCCAGGCGCTCGAACTCACGCTCCTGCAGGGCGCGCAGCAGTTTCGGCTGGATCTCGAGAGGAATGTCTCCAACCTCGTCGAGGAAGAGCGTTCCCTGATCGGCGAGTTCCAGCCGCCCGATCTTCTGCGTAATCGCCCCAGTGAAGGCTCCGCGCTCATGTCCAAAGAGCTCGCTCTCCAGCAAACCCGTTGGGATCGCAGCGCAATTGATCTTCACAAACGTACGGTCCTTGCGCCGGCTGCGCTCGTGAATCGCTCGCGCGATGAGTTCCTTGCCGGTACCGGTTTCGCCCAGCATCAAGACAGTGGAATCGCTGGGGGCAACCGTCTCCACCAGGTTCAGGACATGCCGCAGCGCCGAACTTTGTCCGACGATACCGTCAAAGTCCATCTCCCCGCGCAGCTCATCTTCCAGATACAGCTTTTCCTGCGCCAGGCGATCCTTCAGCTCAGCAATCTCACTGTAGGCCAGTGCGTTCTCCACGCCGATGGCCACCTGGTTCGCGACCTGAGTCAGGAAGGCGACTTCGTTTTCGTCGAAAGCGTTCTCCTGCCGCTTGGCCACTGCCAGTACGCCGAGCAGACGATTGTGCCCAATCAACGGAATGTCGCAGAACGAGTTCAGACCCTCGGCCGTAGCTTTGGCATACATCTCCGGCGACAACTCGGAAGGATCAAGACGATTGATCACCATCGGCTTGCGGTTGCGGAACGACTCGCCAGGCATCGTGCCCTCAATGGGCACCAGCGAGCCTTCGGTGAAGATGCCGCGGTTGGTGGGGTAGTCAAGCGCGTGAACCCGCAGCTGCGTTCCTTCGGCATCGACCAGCATTACCGCAGCAGCATCGCAATCCATCACCCGCCGAACGCTGCCCGATGCGGCATGAAGAAGATCGGAAAGCTCAAGGTTCGACACGACCTGGTTGGTCAGGTCGAGGATCAGCTTGAGCTGGTCCTGAACGCGCTGCGAGATGAAGAAGTTGATGGCGGCATCGATGGCCAAGCCAATGTGCTCTGCCACCAGGCCAAGGAAGCGCACTTCTTCCTGGTCGTAAGCGTTGGGATAGCGGCGACCCAGGCTCAAAACGCCGAGATGGCGCGGGCCGCGAAGCAACGGCAAGGTGCAGGTCGAGACAATGTTGTGGCCGGCCAGGAACTGTTTGTACGAGGGGAATTGTGTCTCCCGCTCCCAATCCAGCACCACCATCTGCTGCCCCGACTCTTGAGCCGATTGAATAGGCGAACCGCTGAGCGTGAAGGTCGAAGATTCGATCCGCGCGCCGTTGATCTCCAGCAGAGACCAGCACGATTCGTTAGTCTCTTTATCGAATGTGACCACGTGCAGGTAGTCGAACGGCGTGACTTCGTACAATTTGCTGGCAAGAGCGTCAGAAGCAGCAGCGCAATCGCTGGCCGTGCCGATCTCGTTGGCCGCGCGCAGTAATCCCTGATATCGCTCTTCTTCAATTCGGGGAGATAACGAAAAGGCCGAAACCATCAATCTTTGTCCATGACGAAGTGAGTGGATCGTTCGTTTGTGTTGGCTTAACTGCTAGTGGCGGCGTCTTCGGGTTACTCATTTTGGCAAGAACCCGTTCTCATCCCATGTGATGCTGCATGCGCACGGAAGGCTTCGGAAAGTGTTGAACAGGGAAGAGTGTGTGACGAGATGCGGTTAGGCTGTATCGTTTCACGATAGCAGCAGCAATCGTTGCCTTCGCGACTGTTTTCCGGTTAACGAAGTCCCGTAACAGAGCGAAGGGGTCAAACGGCATCAGGAGTAGTGGACTACAATTTGCCATGACAGATGTGGCATAATGTAGGCATGTCAGTCCTGCAACAACAAATCGCAGAGTGGCTCGGAGTGCCGCCGATCCGCACCGAGGGACAAGTCCTCCAAATTGTCGAGCAGCAGCTTCCAACCTCTTCGATTAAAAGACTGCTTGCACTCGGACTCACGCGGCAAGAGATCGACGCACTCGTGATCCCGCTGCGCACTCTTCAGCACCGCCGTTCGAAGCGCGAGAAACTGACTGTGGAAGAATCCGATCGTGTGCTGCGTGTTGTCCGACTCCTTTCCCAGGCGGAAGCAGTGTACGGCTCGCGTGACCGGGCCTTTGAATGGCTTCGCCGTCCGGTTGCCAGACTGAAGAACCGCGCTCCCGTCGACTTGATGCGGACCGACACGGGCGCCCGGTTTGTCGAAGAGCTTCTCGTGCAGATTGACGAAGGCATGTTCGTCTGATGGTGCTTTGGCGAATCAGCCGTCACCGCGACTTGGACGGCCTTGGTGGGCTGCGAGCACCAGGTCGCTGGCACGAGCGCGGCTTGCCTGTCGTCTATCTGGCCGAGACTGCCGCCGGAGCTTTACTGGAAGTATGTGTTCACACGGCGGCCAACGACGTTCCGCCCAGCTACACGCTTCTGGAAGTAACGGTCCCGACTACAACCAGGGTCGAAACAATCAGTGTTGATTCGCTCCCTCAGGACTGGTCAGACGACTTGGAGGCGACTCGCGCAATTGGCTCGGAATGGCTGCGCTCAATGCGGTCGGCGTTGCTCCGCGTCCCTAGCATTCTTGTTCCCGCCACCTTCAATGTCCTGCTGAATCCCGCACACCTCGATTCCAAACAGATCGCGATCACCAGCGTCGTGAAATATCCGTTTGACCCTCGACTGAAACGATAAGCTGCCCGAAACCGCAGACCCCCGAAGAACGGGTATCCAGGGCAGATAAGCTGACAAGTGCTCGCAATATCGCAACATCTGCACTATCCCAGCCGTGAGATTGCACTCGCACATCGAAGGCCATGAACTGGTGTTTGCGACCACTTGCTCCTCCGCTCTCATCTGATGCGCCGTGGTATCCAAATTGATAAGGAGAACGACATGGGCAAGCTTGAGGGAAAAATTGCACTTATTACGGGCGGGAACAGTGGCATCGGATTGGCGACGGCCAAGCGCTTCGTTGCGGAAGGAGCTTACGTCTTCATCACCGGGCGTCGCGACTCCGAGTTGGCCGCCGCAGCGCGTGACATCGGCAGGAACGTGACCACCGTGCAGGGAGACGTGTCGAACCTCGCCGACCTGGATCGTCTGATTGCGCAGATCAAGAAGGAGAAGGGCAGGCTCGACATCGTGTTCGCGAACGCTGGCGTGGCGAAGTTCGCTCCTCTCGGCGAGATCACCGAAGAGCTTTATGACTGGACCTTCGACATCAATGTCAAAGGCGTTGTCTTCACCGTGCAGAAGGCTTTGCCGCTACATGCCGGACGGGGCTTCGATCATCCTGAATGCCTCGATCGTCGCCAGCAAAGGTCTGCCGATGAACAGCGTGTATAGCGCCACCAAAGCCGCGCTGCGTTCATTCGCACGGAGCTGGACTTCGGACTTGAAGAGCCGCAAAATTCGCGTGAATGCCATCAGCCCCGGAGTCATCGACACGCCCGGACTGGCTGCGCTACTGGCATCGGCTGCGCCGGGCGCGGGCGAAGAGCGCAGCAGTCTGACGATGAGCCAAATCCCAATGGGCAGGGGAGGCACACCGGATGAAATCGCCAAGGCGGTAGTCTTCCTCGCCTCCGACGACAGCAGCTATGTGACTGGTGCAGAGCTGTTCGTGGATGGCGGCTTCGCACAAGTGTGAGCATGGGGCCGCCCCAGGACTTCCTGCTGCGAGATACAATCGCATCGTCATTGAACAGTGGGGAGTCATCCATTATGTCTTCGTCCTCCATGGGAAAACACGCCGGCGGCGCTACGAGTGGTCAGCCTTCGGTTCCCGAGCCTTCCTTTGCCGAGCGGTCCCGCACCTTGCTGCACGCGGGCCGCATCGGCAGCCTCTCGACCCTGTCGCGGAAGCAGCCGGGATTTCCTTTCGGCTCCTTGATGCCTTATGGGCTGGATAGCCAGGGGCGTCCGCTCTTCCTGATCAGCACCATGGCCATGCATACGCAGAACCTGCAGGCGGACCCGCGTGCCAGCTTGTTTGTCACCGACCCGGACAGCAGCGGAGACGCGCTCGGTTCAGCCAGGGTCACATTGATAGGAAGGGTGACCAGGGTCCCGGAATCAGAACTGGCCGACGCGCGCGCGGTTTACCTCGCGTGCTATCCGGACAGCAAGTACTGGGTCGATTTCGACGACTTCTTTTTCTACCGCCTGGAAGTGTTGGACGTTTATTACGTGGGCGGCTTCGGAGTGATGGGGTGGGTAGCCGCCGCCGATTATGCGCTGGCACAACCCGATCCACTGGCCGAGCACAAGCGCGATATTCTGCAACACATGAACGCCGACCACAAAGATGCGCTCATTCTGCTGGCCAAACGCTTTGCCGGCATCGAGGCGCAGGAGGCGGAGATGACCGCAGTCGATCGCCTCGGCTTCCACTTGCGGCTGAAAACCGTGGATGGCATGAAGGGAACGCGGGTCGCATTCTCGCGGGAAGTACGCGACACGGCAGAGACCCGGGAGGTCTTCGTCGAGATGGTACGGCAAGCGCGTCAACCGTGAGGTGAGGTGGCAGTCCAGCCTGAGTGAACAGCATTTGTAAACTCCAATCCCCACAAATGTTTTGCGTTCTGCGAGGACGGATGTGATCCTCGGAGCGCGGAGGATAAGCCGTGTGCTTTTCAGCCACAGCGAACTTTGTGGGCAGTGGAGTCCTGGCCACCGTCGGCGTCGTCACATTGACGAAGGTGAAGCACCGGCGCGAATTGCTGTTCGCAGCCCTGCCTACACTTTTCGCCATTCATCAGTTCATCGAAGGCTTCGTTTGGCTGGGACTGGATGGGGTGCTCTCCCCTGCGGTCGCACACAACATGGGTGCGGCCTTCATGTTGTCTGCGCAGGGACTCCTGCCTTTCCTGCTGCCGCTAAGCGTGCTGCTGTTCGAGCCGGATGTGACGAACCGCAGACGCATGCTGCCGTTCCTGGTGCTGGGCGCAGCAACAACGCTCTATGTGCTGTGGGCTCTGACGGCGTATCCGTTGCAGGTGTACGTCCGAGGAAACAGCATCGTCTACATGAATCAGGCGACCAACAATACGGCGGTTGCTGTGTTGTATGTGATCGCAACCTGCGGTTCGCTGTTTTTCTCGAAGATCAGGATGATGGTGGTTTTTGGCGCGATAAACCTGACGATTCTGTTGATTGTCATGGAGTTCAAACGCTACGCCTTCACATCCCTGTGGTGCGCCTACGCGGCGGTTGGCAGCGTGATTATCCTTGCCTACTTCTGGAAGAGCAGCGAAGAGCGGCCGTTCCTCTACGAAGCAAGAATCGTTTGAGGGTTCATGAGCAGCCACCCGGGTGCTGAAGGCTGATCCGACGCATCGACGAATCAAGTTGATGAGCACTAGATTGCCGTAACGGTTTGATCGGCATCAAGGTGTGGTAGCGCTTTCGTCGAAGGTCTCTGCTTTAAGATAGCGCGACTATCCCATCGGATATTAAAGCCAAGGGTGCGATCTGTTCGGCCGCCCGCAGGTGCTGCTAACCCCAAGCCTCCCATCGCAGAAACTAACATTTCAATACTTCATGGATGGCTATCGAAGTGCATTCACTCAGGCATGCTGACAATCTTTTTCAGGACTTTGAAGTCCGGGGAAAACTGCCGTCTGCAACCTCCTGTTGTTAGGCGGGGCGAGTCATCAGCATCGACGGGAGACGTATTCCTGTGCCGGACAAGCTGGACACAATTTGTCCGAACAAGCCATAGGACGTCTGTCAATCAAAACCCGAAGCCAGTCTCTATTGGAGGTTATCCATGGCGCAGTCCCAAAAATTCGTTTTAGAAGTCCCACTCGATGCATCGGGGATCAAGGACTTCAAGCCCGATCAACCGGTGAAGGTGGTTGCGTACAACGGTCAGGGAAAGGCCGTGCGTTCAGCCGAAGCGCGGCTTGATGCCAAAGGAAAAGGTTCTGCAACCCTCACTTTCGACGGAAACCCCGGCGCGCTCCAGGTTGCCCTCGGACCGACGAGCGCGAATGACGACGAACTCAGAGGTCTGCAGACGATCAGCGTGCAAGTTCCGTCCAACCGATGGCGTGAGGGTAAAGCCCTCAAGCTTTCGCCTGTTTTGATCACCGATTATTACTGGTGGTGGTGGCGGCGGTGGTGCCGCGAATTCACTATCACTGGCCGCCTGGTTTGCGCCGATGGACGCCCGGTGGTCGGAGCCACGGTGTGCGCGTATGACGTCGACTGGTGGTGGTGGTGGCTTTCCCAAGAGCAGGTTGGTTGCGCCACGACCGACAAGAACGGCGCATTCTCGATGACGTTTGTACGCTGCTGCGGCTGGTGGCCCTGGTGGTGGTGGCTCAACCGCGAGTGGATGCTTGACCCAATCCTGGTCGAGCACATTTCCCGATTCCTGAAAGATGATCCACGGTTTACTCGTCTGCCGCGGCCTACGCCCAAGCCCAGCATGGAAGTATTCCAGCAGTTGCTGCAGACTTCGGGTGGTGGTTCGCGTGGCCGGATCGGCGCCGCTATGGCTCCGCAAGGAAGTCCGCTGGCGCTCTCGTCCGATGTCGCGGTCAATGACCTGGACGCTGTGCGCAAGCGCCTCCTCGAGGTGCTGCCTCAGGACTTCGGCGTTCGCATCTGGCCCTGGTATCCCTGGTACCCGTGGTCGGATTGCGATCCGGACATCATCTTCAAAGCTACGCAACTGTGCGGGGGACAGGTGCAGACTGTCCTGAGCGAGAACGTGTTCGACACTCGCTGGGACATTCCCACGCAGCTCAACGTGACGCTGACGGCCAACGATCAGGCGTGTTGTGCTTACAGTTGTGACGATCCGGCGCAGTGTCCGGAAGGCAACTGCATCGTGCCCACCGACATTTGCAATATCAACGTGGGTTCGGTCGGCGGCAATGTGGGCAATACGGCGCCGCAAACCGGATTGTTTGATCCGGGGGTGCAGGATCGCCCGTTCGCCGGCTCGGTGAGTCTGTACGGCGTCTTCGGCGATAGCGTGAATGTGGACTACTACGAATTCGAGTATTCCACCGCAGGTCAAAACGGCCCTTACGTTCCGCTGCCCATTGCTGCGGCTGGGGGATTCAACCGCCAGCATCTCGTGGTGTTGCCTGGACCGATCTTCACCTGGCCGGCCATTCCGTTCCCGGTCACGCAAATCAGCGACGGCGTGCTGATCCACAACGTCATCGAGACCATCGCCCACTACGAGGCCAACAATGGAGCCCAGCTCTGGGACTCGTACACGCATGATCTTCTGATCCTTTTCAACACCCTCAACAATCTGGGGAACGGAACCTACTGGCTGCGGCTGGTCGGATATCAGAGGGTGGGTAACGGCAACCTGACCAACCGGCAGATCCTGAATGTATGCGACCCGAACACGCAGGATCCCAAGGTGGCTAACTGGTGGGTAGTCACCATCGACAACCAGGCGCCCGGCAACACCGATCCTAGCGGTCAGCCCTGCGGGCTGCACCTGTGCACGGACCAGCCGATCGCTGCGATTATGCAGGTAGCAATCGTGCACCAGGGTGGAGGGACGACGATCATCCAGGGCTGCGACAGCATCTGCATTGAGCCAACCGACTCCTTGCAGATCGATTTCGCCGCCTACGATCCGGACGCCTTCCTGCAGTCGTACTCGATGGAGCTTTTGTATGGGCTGGATCTATCCATCGACCTGTTAAACTCCGGCCTGTTCACGAGCTGGTCGCTTGTGTCCAGTCCATTAGCACCGGTGTGGGCTCCGGGAGCGCCGCAAGTTGGCCCATCGTACGCTTCAGCTCTGAGCGAAGGTGCGGCCTCTCCTGCCTGGAATGGCGGCTCGATGCGATTGACCGTCAACGCGTCGGCAGCATTCCCGGTAACCTGTGCTTACCTGCTGCAGCTCAACGTGTATAAGCGGCCAATTGTGAACTGTGACGCGATCAACTACGAACAGAACAACGTCAGCTTTGAGAGCTTCACGATTCAGGTTGGCTGTCCGAAATCGGCAGTAGGGTAGATGAGGTTGAGGGTCGTGGCCGAGGTCAGATGATCTCGGCCCTGACCCTCTTCGAAATCGTTGGCGTGGTGGGGTGATGAAGTACTACTGGCTGATCCTGGGAATCCTTGGCGTGTGGCGCGTGACCCATCTGCTGAACGCAGAGGATGGGCCCTGGGACCTGCTGGTACGTTTCCGGCGACTCTTGGGGAATGGCTTTTGGGGCGGGTTGCTGGATTGCTTCTACTGCCTGAGCCTGTGGGTCGCTGCTCCATTTGCGCTGCTGATGGGACACGGTTGGAAAGAGCGATTGCTGTTGTGGCCGGCATTATCGGGAGCGGCGATTCTGCTGGAGCGCGCCACTTCACGATCGGAAACTCCGGTTTCTCCACCGCCATACTACGCAGAAGACGAGGAGAAGGACGATGTGTTGCGGCAAGGGTAGACAACAACTGACGGCAATGTTGCAGCGGAACAGCGGCAATGGGATGCGTCCCACCACGGCATCGAGCAGGCCGGCAGCTCCGCCAATCGCACGCAGCTCGACTGCGATGCTGCAATATCAATATGTCGGTCGCACCGCTATGACGGTGGTGAGCCCGGCTACGGGAAGGCAGTACCGCTTCGAGCGGCCCGGAGCGCAGCAGGTCGTGGATCCGCGTGACCGGCAGTGGATAGAGCGGGTGCCGAACATCCGGCCGGCAACCCGGTGCGCGAGCTGATGGTGGCGCCCGGAGAGAGCAGGCCTCTCAACTTCGCGGAAGAACTGTTTGGACTTCCGCTGCATCTGCAAGTGCAGCCTGTCACCCTCTTGCTCGCCCTGTCAACAAGCGCGCCTTAGCGCCTTGCGATTGCAGAAGCGAAACGGCCTTTGAGTCGAAGGAGACAAACTCTTCGGCGCCCAGCCACGTCCCTTCATAGGCGATTGCACCATCGGCAAATTCTCCGCCGGCATCGAGCGCCAGCAGTCCTGCCTCTATGGCCGGGCGATTCATGACGACGTTCGCGCTTCTCATCAACCGACGGATTGCGTCCGCGATTTCGGGTAGAGTTTTCTTATAACCGCGTCGCAGGACCCACACAAACTCACAAACTACCGGAACCGGAACGGCAACTAATAAAGACTGTTGCAGAAGACGAGCCGCCTGCCGGGACTGATTGGGATCGTCTTGTACGGCAGCTCTGACCAGCACATTGGTATCGACTGTGATCTTCATTTCTTGGCCCAACCCCGGCGCGCGATTTCGCTCATCTGGTCAATCGTGAGTCTGGGGCCCCGGTTTTTCGCGAGGCAGCCGATGAACTCGGAAATGTCGCCATCCTTCGCGGCGGCTTTTACAATCAGCCGGCCGTCGGGTAGCTCGTCGGCCTCTACTTTCTCTCCAGGGCCGACACCGAGATGCTTCAGCAATTTCTGCTTCAACGTGACTTGGCCTTTGGCGGTAATTGTCAGCTTTGTCATCGCCCGCTTTTCCCCAAGCGTAAGGTAAAATCGCCTTACTGTTCAACATGTAATTCGGCGGAACTCGCAATGCTCTGCGATAATGCGAGTCTTCGACACAAGCACTCAGAGCATCTTCGTTTCCAGCTCTTCCCATCGGCTGTAGAGCTGATCAAGAAGCTTGCTGCGCGCGCTCCAGTTCAGCCTGGGTCGCGAGAAGGCGGGCGGCGTCACTGGCGATGGACAGATCTTCGGAAGCGGAGCGCGCTGCTCTCAGTTGCTCCTCGGCTTCGCCGATGCGCTGTTCCAGGGTCGCGTATTCGCGAGCTTCGAGGTAAGAGAGTTTCTTCTTCGCGGTGACGTTGGTCGCAGGAGAAGCAGCGGCGGTTTGCCGGTCAGCCGTCTTGCCGGCCGACTTAGAGACGCGCTGGCGTTCGTCCAGCCAGCGTTCCCATTGCGAGTAATCTGCGAATTTTCCAACCGAGCCCGAGCCGTCCAAGCCGAGAACCGTGGTTGAAACTCGATCCAGCAGATAGCGATCATGCGTCACCAGCACGAGCGCACCGCGAAATTCCATCAGGCTCTCTTCCAGCACTTCGAGCGTGGGAATATCGAGGTCGTTCGTCGGCTCATCGAGCAGCAGCACGTCTGCCGGCTGAAGCATCAGTTTGGCGAGCAGCACGCGGGCGCGTTCTCCTCCCGAGAGCCGTTCCACGGGCTGATTGAGCTGCTCACCGGTGAACAGAAAGCGCGCTGCCCACGACGCCACGTGGATGACGCGATCCTGATAGACGACCGAGTCGCTGTCGGGCGCAAGGGCGCGCCGCAAGGTGACATCGGGGTCGAGCATGCGGTTCTGATCGAAGTAGACAATCTGCAGCGCGTCGGCGGTGCGAATCTCGCCGGCCCCAGGCGACAGTTCCCGCGAGAGCAGCCGCAGCAGCGTCGTCTTACCGCTGCCATTGGCGCCCACCAGGCCGACACGCGTTCCCGGAGTCAGAATGAAGTCGAGGTCACGGAAGAGCGTGCGGCCTCCGATCTCGAAGCCGAGGCCTTGCAGTTCAATCAGCCGCCGCGTCTTGCGGTCGCTGGCAAGGAAATCGATGCCGGCGCTGGCGGTTCGCGTGCGCGCATTCAGATCGGCCAACTCGCCGATAAGTTGATTTGCCTTGTCGATGCGGGCTTTCGATTTGGAAGTGCGCGCCTTGGGGCCGCGCCGCAGCCACTCAATCTCGCGATGCACTCGATTTTCCAGCGCATCCTGGTGCTTCGCCTGGGCCAGCAGGAATGCCTCTTTTTCTTCCAGCAACTTGCTGTAGTTGCCTGAGACTTTCAACAGGCCGTCGGGATAAGCGCGGTTCAGTTCGACCATGGTCGTGGCCACGTTCTCCAGGAAATAACGGTCGTGGCTGACCACCACCGACGCGAACGATGCAGACTGGAGAAGCTCTTCCAGCCATTCAATGGCGGCCAGGTCGAGATGGTTGGTGGGCTCGTCGAGCAGCAGGACGTCCGGCTGCTGCACCAGCGCTTCGGCGATGGCGAGCCGCTTGCGCCATCCTCCGGAAAGCGACTCCGTGGGAGCGTCTAGCTCTTCCAGACCGGCGCGCCCTAATGTCGAGGCCAGGCGAGCTTGCCACTCATCGGAGGGAACGCCGGAGCGCTCCAGCGCAGCCGCAATGACGGAGCGGACCGTCTGGCCGGCGGCGAACTGCGAATCCTGCTGAACAAAACTGAGCCGCACGCGCTTGCGCAACGCCACCTCTCCGGAGTCCGGGCCAATGGCGCCGGAGAGAATTTGCAGCAGCGTCGACTTGCCGGAGCCATTCGGCCCAATCACTCCGATACGTTCGCCTTCCGAGACGGTGAAGGCGACATTTTGAAACAGCGGCGTTGCGCCATAACTCTTGGAAATATTTTGAGCGTTGAGAATCGGCGGCAATTCGTACAACTTCCTAGAGGATTTACCTTCGAGAATAGCAGGGAACCGGCGGGGTCACACCACTCGGTGTCGTCCGGCTTAGACCGAAGTCGTGAAACATCGCGACGCATTCCATTATCATTCTGCTGTGACTCATCGAGCGATTTACATCGCCATTGTTTGCCTTTGCATTCCTATCATTTTGTTCGCACAGTCAGGACGCCATGATGGCTCCAGGACGGACAATACTCAAGGCACTTCGACGGTGCCCGCGGACAATCCGGATCTGACCGGCTTCAAGAGGGCAGTTGCGATAGAGGCGACAGACGAGCAGCAAACAAAGTTTCAGTTGCTGGCCAAGGATACGGAGTCGGCTCGACAGCAGGCACAGGCTCTTCAGAAAGCATCGCTGGAAACGGCGTTCAAACAGGCGACGGCATTACAGGACTCGCTGGACGAGGTGCAACGTCAGGACCGCGATTTCCTGAAGACATTGTCGGACGCTCAGGCGTCGGGCTTGAAGAAGCAGGCTAAGAAGTTGAGCCAGTCGGACGCGAACCTGGGCAAGGAAGCTAAGAAACTGTCTGACGAGTTGGAGCGAATTCCGCCTGACCCGCAGCGCTTGCAGCAAACCGCAGCGCACATCGAGCAGACGCTGGCCACATTGCAAGCCGATCAGAACGGGTTGGGTAAGCAAATGGGAACAGCAGCCCACTGAGTCTGGCGTCTGCTCTGGATAATTGTTACGAGAATCCGAAACCCACTCATTCGAACCCCGCAAATGAGTGAGGCACCCGGCTTCTGGTGCCCCGTGAAGGAAACCAAATTCGCCATTAATTCACATGACCGGACAAACCGTTTCCAGCGATTGAGATAAACTAAGCGCTCCTTCGGGATGCTCAGAGACGCACACCGGCCAGAGATTGCTGCCTGGTATCACTTCCCTAAAGACAGCCTCTCGGCTGTTCGGCCTCGCTGTCGCACGTCTTCACTTCTGTTTTATTTGCCCACAAAACAACGCCGCAGTCAACATCAAGGAGACAACACATGGACACGATCAAAGTAAAAGACGGCACGGAGATTTACTTCAAGGATTGGGGAAGCGGCCAGCCGCTCTTCTTCCACCATGGATGGCCACTCTCGGCGGACGACTGGGACACGCAGATGATGTTTTTTCTGGACCACGGGTACCGCGTCATTGCTCACGATCGCCGCGGACACGGCCGTTCCACGCAGACCTGGAAGGGTCACGATATGGATACCTACGCGGCCGACGTCGCCGAAATCACCACGGCGCTTGATTTGAAAGATGCCGTGCACATCGGCCACTCTACCGGTGGAGGCGAAGTGACGCGCTACGTTGCCAAGTTCGGCAAGGGACGGGTCGCCAAAGCGGTGCTGATCAGTTCCATTCCGCCTATGCTGCTGAAGTCGGACAAGAATCCCGCTGGCCTGCCGATAGAGGTCTTCAACCAATTGCGCGACGGCACCGCCTATCATCGGGCGCAGTTTTATGAGGACATCACGATGCCGTTCTACGGCTTCAATCGCCCGGGCGCGACCATCTCCCAGGGCATCCGCGACAACTGGTGGCGCCAGGGAATGATGGGTAGCGCGCAGGCGCATTACGAGTGCGTCCGCGTGTTATCGGAGACCGACTTCTTCGACGACCTGAAGAGTATTGATGTTCCAGTGCTGGTGATGCACGGATTGGACGACCAGATCTGTCCATTTGAGGCCAGCGGCGCGATCGCGATAAAGCTGCTGAAGCACGGAACGCTGAAAACTTATCCAGGCTTCCCGCACGGCATGCCGGCGACCAATGCCGAGCAAATCAACGCCGACCTTCTGGAATTCATCAAAGCGTAGGACTCGGGTGCCCCACTCATTCGAATCGCTCGAATGAGTGGGCACCCTGAGATCTCACAGAGCAGCAGCGATTATCGAAACATCTCCTACTCCGTACAGAACTGTCCTGCCGGAACGCCGTTCTTGTAGACGCACTGTTCGCCGGCTTTGATCTTGCTGGCCGGATTGAACGGCACGTTCCAATCATCGTTCTTCTGATAGCAGGCTCCCGTGTGCGTGACCGTCTGGTCCTTGGCCACCCAGGTGTTCGGGAATTTCACGGCGACGCCATAGCAGCCGCCCTCCGGGCATTGCACGTCTTTATCTGTCCACTTGCTGCAAACGGCCTGGCATTGGTTGTAAAGACTGTCGGTGCTGCTGAGCGCGCAACCGCAGCTGTTGCTGCCGGAGTTCCACGAGCAGAAGGTCGAAGGCTGGCATTTGCCTTCGGCAACGGCGTCATAGTTTGTCTTGAAGTCGTCGAAGCTCATGTCCATCGTCACCGTCAACACACCGTCTTTGTAGCTCTTGGTCCAGGTCGAAGGCCAGGTTGCCGAGTCGAACTTGAGCGGGGCATTCTCCGTGTGGGCGCGCGTGGCAGTGACGTCGGTATCGAGATGGAAATCGGCGGCGGGACCGACGGCCATCTGATAGACCTGCCTGGTTGCCGGCCGGCCGGAGGGATCGTCGGACTTGGGCTTGGCGAACAGCAGGAACGTGTAGTAGGTGTGGCCGCCAATGAAGACATTCACATAAGCGGGCCCGGCGTTTTGGGTTGCGATGAAGGCGCGTTGGGTCTTCTCGCTGACGGTGGTGTCGATGTAGTACGTACCGTGATTGACCGTAAGCGAACTGCGCTGGGCAATGCTTTGTCCCGCCATACGAATAAACGGAGCAGCCTGCTCACCAGGATTGAGGTCCTGCCGATACAGAGGTACGCCGAAGCACTGCGGAGAGCCGCAGTTCTGGGCCCACCAGTGGGCGCTGTCCGGAGGAGGCCAGCCGGGCTCGGGAGTCGGGCAAATGTCCGTTTTACAGTTCGGCGGCGGCTGCAACCAGACCGGGCAGTTATAGCCGCAGTCGGGATATTCGACGGTACTCACAAAATCGTACGGAGAGGTTTTGGCTGTGCCGCAGGTTGGGGAATCCTTGTCACAGTTTTTCGGCATGTTCGACGCCGTATCCGACGCGCACTCCAAATCCTCGACCGGGGCGTTGAAGAACGGATCCTTGTTTACCGAGATAGTGTCGACGAGCCCGGTTAACGAGCCATCGTCGTCGTTCAGTTCGGTCTGCCGGTCGATGTCGGTGAAGCCATTGAACATGCCGTAGTAACCGTCCTGCTGCGTAAGGGTGCAGTAACGGTTTTTTGCCTGTTCCACGTCGGTGTTGAACGTTCCCGGGTGAAACAGAGGTTCGATCACGAAGTGGCGAATGTCGACGTTGTTGAAGTAGAGGTTGTCAGAGTGGAAAGCCGGCGGATAAAAGAAGCCGTTCGGCTGCTTCCATCCGATGGCAGCGTTCGGCAGATAGCATTTCCCGCTGGCGTCAGCCGGCATTCCGTAAACAACTGAATAGGGCAGATTCGTGTTCGAGCATCCGGCACCTGCCGTGCAGTAAGGAATGTCGGTCTTCGTGATGTCGAGATAGGCGTTGTTCTCCTGGTAGGCGGGGCCGTCGTAAATATTGAACAGGCGCTGATTGGAGTTGAAGTTATTGAGCGAAAGGCTGATGCCTTCCTGCGCGCTCAGGCAGAACGAGACCACAGGGGCTGTTCCGCCAACCTGGGGCGCACAGGTGAGGCCGGTGTCAGGATTGAACGGGCCCGCGTCCGAGGCGTAGGGATTTCCAGTCTGCGGCTGCGTGTGGCCGACGAAGGCAGTGTTGCGCGCGATACCCCAATGGCCTTGAATGGCGTCCGCTTCGGTGTAGCCGCCGCCGGTGACGAAACTCAATCCGCCCGCCTGCACATCGGTAATGTTGCTGTTGACGACGAAGTACCACTGCGGACGTAACCATATCGCAGCAAAATTGAACGGCGCCCAGTTGAAGGAAGTGGTGTAGTGATCCAGTACCGTTGCCATGCAATTGGGATCACCGCTCGAGCAACGTGGTTGCGAACTGCAGTCCGAGTCATCGCCGTCCGGACATTTTGTGGCGAAGCGCCCGCCTCCGCCGTCAACTTTGGGGTAGTAGGCGTCGGCGCCAATCGAAATAAGACTGCCCGGCTGAGGTTGCGGCGGAGCCAGGACTCCCTGGGTCACCGGGAGCAGGCGCGGGAAGAGTTCTGGATTGTTGGTGCGGACAACGCCATCGCACGATTGCGTGTCGCCGAGAGTCTCAAATGAAGTCATCGCCGTCGAGCAGGAATTGCCCTTGAAGTCTTCCAGCGGCGTCATGCCGGCCCAGTTCAGAACGTTACCCGTAGGGGTGATGAGGTCGTCCGTCCAGCGTTGCTCGGACGCGTAAGACCACCACTTTTCATACCGCGACATGCCGCTGGTGGCGGCGGGAACGATCCAGTAGCAGACGCCGCAAGTGCCCGCGCCGGCAGCATGGTTATATTCAAAGTCGTTCCAGCCGTTGGTGATCCAGAACACCGCAGGATGATCGATATCGGTGTGATACGGAACGACCTCCTGCGGCAATGTCGCTTTCAGGTAGTCGGACGCCAGAATGCCGGGAACCTGTCGCGGATTCTGATCATTGAGGACTGCCGCGCGGGCGAACACGCCCAGGTTCGAATAGAGCTTGTTGTTGATCTCGGTGGCGTCTTCCAGGTAGTAGCCGTGCCCGATGGATTCGTAGCCGACGTTGCGGGCGAGGGTGACGCCCTGCGAGGCGTGCAACACCATCCAGCGTGTCATCGAGTCCCACACCGAGCTGTCTTCGACGAAGGTGATCGGTGGATCGGTAGGCGACGTTGGTTGCGGCGTTCTGCGGGCCATGTGGAAGTGCACCGGGTAGTGCATGATGCGTCCGCCCTGTCCCATCTGGTAGAACTCGACGCCGCGGATTTGCACTTCGGCAAAGCCCTGGCGGAAGAGAGCATGGCCGCCGAAGTAATAGCCGGGCTTGCCGTCCGTGGGTGCGGCAGGAAAGCTGTCGGAAACGTTGTCGCCGCCGGAGACAATCTGAATGCTGCGCGTCAGCAGACCAACCGCGGCACGCGTGTCGATAAAAGTTTTGTCCGGGCCGACGTTCGCCGGGAAGGTTGGGAACTTGTAGACGTCGCCGTAATGCGGGTTAACGACCTGGGCGTCTGAGATCGAGATGGTGCTGGAATTGGTGCCGGGGGTAGCGTCCTTGGAAAGCGTCACCACCTCGGAATGTCCCGGCAAATAATCAGTGGTGGTGATGACGACCTGGTCGTTCTTCTTCCAGTGCACAACGCGATCGATCGTGAAGCTCTTCTCGCCACTTTTACCTTTGAGAGTGGTCGTCAGTCGTGCCCAGCTTGTGCCAGAGCTGTCGGGCGTCTGCGGATCCGTGACCGCGCCCTTGACGCCGAATAGTTGCAGGGTTCCGCCATAGGAGACAGCGAGCACTTTGTAGCCGAAGTAGCCGACCTGGGGAGGCGTCCCGCTGCTGCCTTTGTCGAAATCGATTGGCATGTACTGATAAAAGCAGTCGGACACCGGGTTCGACCAGGTGCCGCCATTTAATACGCCGCCGGGAAGCGTGGAGGGATTGCACGTCTTCGGATTCAGCGTCATGCCGGGATTGGAACCCCAGATAGTGTCGGGAATGCCGCACTGGTTCTTGCTGTCCGCCTTGCAGGTGATGCCCGCGCCGCCCAGGCCTTTGACGCCCTGGTCCTTGCCATAGAGATGAATGGTGAGGGTACCGTTCGCGCCGTAGGGCACACTGGCCGAACCGGCGACTAGCGTGCCGTTATTTTCGATGAGAATGGACTCGGCCCAGAAGTCGATGTTGCCGGCATCCTGGAATTGCAACGTGCCGCCGCCGTAAATATTTACGTTGTGATACTTGTAGGTCCCCGGTTTCACCACCACTGTACCGGTATTAACGACTAAGTCCTCGCCATCGCCGGGCGGCAGGGCGCCGGTCGTAAGGGTGATTGTCTTGGTGGCTGCTAGAGCCGCCTGGCTGGGCATAAAGCCCGCGAGAGCGATGGCCACAACACAGGAGACGATGATGAAGAGCAGATTAAACAAGCGTGTGCAAAAACGGCGCGCAGTCGACAGCCATGCAGAACTCATGATGAATCTCCTGTAGCAAACAGAAGCTACGAAACGCCAGTCAGACGAAGAGTGAAAGTACTCCGAGCTCCGTAGAGAGGTTTGGGGAGACAGCGCTTGCTCCGGCGAAGGGATGGAAATGGAATTTGCCGGAACAGCAGAAGAGGCGCGGCAATTCCTTTCGGCCAGAGGTGTTTTCGGTTGGGTCCTCGAAAACTTCGTGTCAAAGCGTCAATTCTCGGCGCCAGTTCTCACTACAGAGTCAAGGAAGGTAGCTATGGCCCGAAATACGGTGCTGCCTTTAGAGGGTCTTAAGTTGGGACTTGGTGCCGCGTGACAATACTACCGATTTGCCACGGGCGTCAAGCAGATTTGGCGGGGCGCCGGCATGGCAGGCAGCAGTTTGCAATCCCATGGCGGAATAGTTTGATGAACGCTAAACACTTTAAGGGCGTGCGTATTCTGCGACCCATCCAACAATCCGAAAGAAATTATCCGGATTGCGTTGCAGTCGGCCGAAGCTGTAGATTCGTCCATCGGATTCGAGTTTCGGAACGGCGCATCCAACCCCGGTCGGCTGATGGGGCTCGTCATTCGAGAATGGCATTGCCGGTGCGCTTAGCAATGCCGGCGGGGTTCCGGTGTCGGGTACGTGGATGGGCAAACAATGAGCACGGGCAGACTGGAAGCATTCAGCGACGGCGTGATCGCGATCATCATTACGATCATGGTGCTGGAGTTGAAGGTGCCCCACGGAGACAGCCTGAGGGACCTGACGCCGCTGCTGCCGGTGTTCCTGAGCTACGTCCTCAGCTTCGTTTACGTCGGCATTTACTGGAACAACCATCACCACATGCTGCACGCCTGTACGAAGGCGACCGGCGCGATGCTTTGGGCTAATCTGCACCTCCTGTTCTGGCTGTCGTTGTTTCCCTTCGCCGCGGGATGGATGGGGGAAAACCATTTCACCGCGGCGCCTACCGCAGCGTATGGAGTGGTGCTGTTGATGGCCGCGATTGCTTACTACGTTCTTCAACAGAGTGCCATTCGCGCACAAGGGCAGGACTCAATCCTGAAGGAAGCGGTCGGGGAGGACTGGAAGGGCAAGCTTTCCCTGGTTCTGTATATCGTGGCCATTGTTGCGACACCGTACGGTCCCTGGATCGCGCAGTTGATTTACGTGATCGCTGCACTGATCTGGCTCATCCCGGATCGGCGCATCGAGAGGCGGCTAGCCATGTCGCGGCCTGCATCGGAAGCCGGACAAAGTGGCGTTGTTAAGTAGAGACACTGGCCGGGAGAAGAGCAGGATCGCTCCCAACACTATCAATGCAACCAAGGTGGTCGATGCGAGCCGGCTTGGCCTGGTCTGGTCGATCATTGTGATTCCTCAACTCAGAGGTCACACGGCTGACGGATGAGGTGCGATTCCCTCTGCTCAGACTTCAGTTAAAGCGATTGTGGTGAATGCCGTTATAAGGGTTGTGACACTTTGCTGACTGTCCTTGGGCGGATCTGCACCGCAGATGAAGGACGACCTGCTAAAGTCAGTCCCGGTGGTGATTTCATTCGTCGCTCTGGGGTTCGGCCACGGATGGGTAGTCTTCTCGTTCAAAGGACCATGGTTGGTTGCATTCTATGTCTCTGACGCGTTGGTTTGTCGCCTCGGCACTGGTTGGACTGGCCGCCTCGGTGGTGGTGATTCTGCTGTTGCACGGGCATGTCAAAGTTTCGCCCACGGTTGCGGTCAGTATTTATCCGACGATCCTGTTGGTAGTGTCTGCGCCCTTCGGGATGAGTGGTAAGCCGCTCTGGGTTTTTACGATCCTTCTGAATGCTCTCTTCTATGGATTGACCGGCTGGCTGGGCGCGTTTGGCTGTCGGTTGTGGCAGCGCTTTCGCCCGGCGAAAACCTAAGCTGGCGCGTCGGCCCCTCAGGTTCTTAGAGACTCGCAACGCGACGTAGACCATGACGAAGGCAAGCAGTCGAACTCCGGCCAAGTCCACCATGGTACCGATGCATCGGGAAAAGTCACTGGGGAGATCGCCGATGCTTCTGATACAAAGCACAGGGTGCGGCTGCTCACCAATTCGAGATGGTCAAGAAATTCCGGGCAAAGCGACGGCGAAAGTGGTTGAATGTTCTGTTGGAACACGATTCCCTGGCTGACGCGGTAGGGAGGAGTATCTGTGATCCACCGGGCCGCAATCGCTAAACTCACCCTTTCCCTGACCGGGCTCTGCGTGCTGACGGCCTCGGGTGCCAGCGGTCAGCAGCAGTCGCCATCGGCTACCGTTCCAACTCCGCCGCAAGAAACCTCCAGCGCGTTTGCGCCGAGTTTGCCGGCGCCTTTCGGTCGTCACACTGACGACCTGGACGCCATGGTGAAGCGGCAAAATATTCGTGCCCTGGTTATGGTCAATCCCATCGGCTTCTTCTACGACAACGGGCAGCCCATGGGCGTGATGTATGACGCTTTGCGATCGCTGGAAACCTACGTCAACGAGAAGCTGAAGACCGGCGCCCTCAAAGTCGAGGTCACGTTTATTCCCGTGGCTCCCAATCAGATTGAGACAGCCTTAACGCAAGGTGTTGGCGATCTGGTCGCTTATGCGTCGGTAGTTTCGCCAGAGCGGGCGCAGCGGGTCGCCTTCACCGTGCCGCTTGAAACCGATGTGAAACAGGTCATCGTGACCGGGCCAAACTTCGGCACGGTGTCGAGCCTGGAAGACCTCAGTGGGAAAGAGGTCTACGTGAATCCGCTGTCAACCATGTATCAAAACCTGGTGCAGTTGAACGCGACCCTGGAGAAGGCGGGCAAACCGCCCATCCAGGTGAAGGCTGCGAGCGACTACCTGCTCGACGACGATCTGATCGAGATGGTGAACGCTCAGATGATTCCGGCTACCGTGACCACGCTTTTGAAAGCCCGGCTCTGGGCGCAGGTGTTGCCTCACATCACGGTGCATCCCGACCTGGCGATCGCGACCGGAGAACAGACAGCCTGGGCGGTGCGGAAGAACAATCCTCAACTCAAGCAGTTGCTCGACGAATTTATTACTCCTCGCGCGGTTGGGACTTCGTTCGGCAACACGATGCTGCGGCGCTACATGGAGAGCGACATCTGGATCAAGAACGCCACCTCGCCGGACGAGATGAAGAAGTTCAGCGCGCTGAGCGGCTGGTTCAAGGAGTATGCCGGGCAGTACGACTTCGACTACCTGATGATCATGGCCGTGGGCTATCAGGAATCGCAACTGGAGCAGAACCGGCGAAGTCCGGGTGGCGCGGTGGGGATCATGCAGGTGCTGCCCAATGATGCGGCTGCGCCGCCCATCAATGTTGCGAACGTAAATACGGCGCCGAATAACATTCTCGCCGGCGTGAGAATGCTGCACCATATCAAGGAGCAGTATCTGAACGATCCGGCCATCGATCCGCTGAACAAGACGCTGCTGGCCTTCGCCAGTTACAACGCGGGCCCAAACCGCATCGCAGAATTGCGTGCGCGGGCGCGGCAACAGGGACTCGACCCCAACAAGTGGTTCGAAAATGTCGAGCTCATGGTCGCCAGGGATATCGGTGAGACCACGGTGACCTACGTCGGCAACGTCTACAAGTACTACATCGCCTATAAGCTGGCTCTCGGTCAGCCGGAACACAAGTAAGGCAGTTCGCATCCGAGTGCGCTTTTTTCATGGGGTATTAATTTGTAGAGCCTTGAGCGCGAGTGGAGTGAAAGGTAAGCGGCGATATACTTCTTCACGACCCCACCATGAAGCGCCACGTCCTCATCTTCGGCGTCGTCGGCGGTCTCCTGATCGCCGCCCTCCAATACACCGAATACCGTTTCGTCGTCATCGAGCATTCCGTCGAGCTCTACGGCGCGCTGGTTGCCATTCTTTTTGCGACCTTCGGGATCTGGCTCGGCCTCCGCATCACGCGCAGTCGCGAGACCATCCGCGAAACGGTGGTGGTGAGGGAAGTGCTTGTCCCGGCGGAGGCCCCCGCCCTCGAACCCTTCGCCCCTAATACAGCCCAGCAGCAGACCCTTGGCATCACGGCACGCGAGATGGAAATCCTCACCCTCGTCGCCCGCGGCTTCAGCAACCGCGAGATTGCCGCGCAGCTTTTCGTTTCCGAGAACACCGTCAAGACGCACTGTGCCCGCCTCTTCGACAAACTGGGAGCCGCCCGCCGCACCCAGGCCGTCCAGCGCGGCAAAGAATTGGGCCTGCTGCCGTGACGGCGTCACCCGAAAGCACGATTTCCGCTCCCATTCCTGCAAAATCACCCAAAAGGATGACGACATCCGGCCCGTTCCACGGCATCGTGAGTCCATCGTCAATCGCACAAGGGAGCCTCACATGAAGAAAACCGTCCTCACCTTCGGCCTCATTGCCGGCGTCATGATCTCCGTCCTTATGGGCGGCTCGCTTCTCATCGCCGACAGGCTGGGCTCGTACCACAGCATGCTTTTGGGCTACACCATGATGGTGGCTTCGTTCCTGCTGGTCTACTTCGGCATACGCAGCTACCGCGACAACACCCTGGCCGGGCAAATCTCCTTCGGCCGCGCCTTCGCCTGCGGCATCCTGATCACCCTCATCACTTGCGTCTTCTACGTTGCCATGTGGGAGATCCTCTACTTCAACTTCATGCCACACTTCATGGACAGCTATTTCGCTGCCGAGATTCACAAGGTCCAGTCCGCCGGGCTTGACCCCGCCACCACCGCCGCCAAGGTTGCCGCCATACAGCACTCTCAGCAGCTCTATCAGAACCCCTTCGTCAACATGGCTTATACCTTCATAGAGCCGCTGCCGGTGGGCCTGATCATCACTCTGATCTCCGCTGCGATCCTTCGCCGCAAAGCGCCCGTCGAAGCCACCGGCGCTCCCGCAGCCGTGTCGGCATAAATCAAAACTGCCGAACTGTCAGCCTACTTTTTACTCCCGGAGCCTGAGCCTTCCAGGGCAGCATGTCGTCGGGTAAGAGCGTGGGGAATTTTGCCGGTGTGCCACCTTGGGCTATGACTACGATTACGATCAGTCGCAGCCCTTAGTTGGTTAACGATGGAGTAGGAATGAGATGTTCACTGGGAGTGTCGATCCGTAGCGGAGTGCCTGAAAACACGAAAAGCCCGGAATCGTGGATTCCGGGCTTACGGAGGCTAATCTCTTAGAGAACCTGAACGTTCTCGGCCTGCAAGCCCTTGGGGCCCTTAGTCACAGTGAATTCAACGGCCTGACCTTCTTGAAGGCTCCGGAACCCACTCGACTGAACCGCGGAGAAATGTACAAAGACATCTTCGCCGTTCTGCCGGCTGATAAAGCCGAATCCCTTCGCATCGTTAAACCACTTTACTGTTCCTTGTTCCACTCTGTTGTACCTGTGTTTCTAAATTTCCTGCTGAGAAGATCGGTGGCTGCTTGGAGTGGGTAACGCATAGGCGGACCCGGCTCAAAATCGCTCTCGTTCAAACTTAGCCTGATAAGGCATTATATGCCTTCGACTCCTGAAAAGAAGCAAAAATTCGGATCTCCCTCAGGAGCATCACTTTGAACCCTGAGCTTGTCCGCGGAAACCCGTATCCCGTAGCTGAGTTGGTCAAGGCCTCAAGCTAGCCTCTCAGGTTCTTATAGACTCGGAACCCGACGTAGACCATGACGAAGGCAAGCAGTCCAACCCCCAGCCAAGCCCACCATGGTACCGATGTATCGGGAAGAGCCATTGGCGAGAAATCACCGGCGTCTATGGTACACAGCACACCGCGATTATAGGCCAGCGACCGGGTGAGCGATGCGGGAGACGGTAATCTTTTTGGGTCTTCGCAGAGCTAGAAGAGGGCTTCCTCATTGAGAAAGTGTGTCCCGGCAGCGGTGCTTGGAACGAAGGTCCGGCGAGGTGCTTCAGACCGCGTGCGAATCCTTGGCCATCTGATCGGCCCGGCAAGCGGATGGGTGAAGATGGATTAGCTGCGATATCCAGGAGCGAATCGCGCCACCGAAAATATTCAGAATCGGCGCCGACGGCGAAGAACGAAAATTAGCGGCGATGATTCTTAGTTCGGTCCTCCCGAACCACCGCCGTTGGAACCGATAGCGCTCCCGTAGAACCCCAGCGGCGAGTCGGGGCTTGCGGTCAAGGTTCCACTTCCTGGGGCGATCTGGTAGGAGAAGACGCCGGTCGTCGAATCGGCGTAGACATAACCGTCCAAACTCGTGATGCTGTGCATGATCGCCCCGGCCCGGAAGGGCGAGTTGTTCACCACCGTCAGCGTTCCCGTGCTCGGGTTGACCTTGAATCCCCAAATGTTCGACGAGGCCTGGCAAGCGGCGTAGAGATACTGTTGCGTGGCGTCGAGTGTTATCGCAACGGGCACAGCGCCGGTGGGGAAGGGCGATCCCGAAAGCGTTGTGAGGGTGCCGTTGCTGGCGATCTTGAAGCCGGTGATGTGCTGATCGCCCGGGGTCGCGACGTACAGGAAATTCCCCGCCGTATCGACTGTCACCGCTCCCGGCGCGACGCCGGTCCGATAAGGCGAGCCGGAGAGTTCGGTAAGGGCGCCGGTGGTCGGGTTCACCGAGTAGGCCAGCAACTCGTTGTTCGCCGTGTCGGCAACATACGCGTGCTGTCCGCTGCGATCAAACGCAATGCCGGCCGGGTTGGTGCCGGCAGGGAAGGGCGAGCCCGTCAGCCGCGTCAGGCCGCCGAATGCGGGCACGTAGCGCCAGCCGGCGATCGCTCCATTGCCATCGCTGTCGAGGCCAGTCGCATAGACGAAATGCAGCGGCCGATCGAGGGCGATCGCGCCGGGCGCGATTCCCGCTGTGTAAGGCGAACCCGGTACAGGCGTCATCCGGTTGGCCGATAAGTTCGTGAGATAAGCTGAAATCTGCGACGAGCCTTTGTCGGCGACATAAACCAGGTTGCCGGTCGCCGCAAGGGCCGTGGGAGAAGCCCCCGTGTTGAGTGCCGGACTTGTACTGGGAATCAGCAAGCCGCGGCTGTTCACCTGGAACGATTGGATCTTGTTATTGCTCTGCTGTAGCAGGTAAGCGTAATTGCTGTCGCCCGGCGTGAGGCCATTCAGCACCAGCGAGAAATCGTCTGCCGAGATTGCCGAGATGTACTGGTAGGCCCCGCCGTTGATCACGTACGTGATGGTGTTGCTGGCCTGGGTGGCGACGAAGTCGCCGGAAGCAAGCCCAAACGAATACGGATTGATCTGATACGGCTGAGTCGTCAAGGTAATCGCCCGTCCGTTCAGGTCTATTTCTCCCCACTGGCTGATGGGGCTGTTGTGTCCGTTGCCGAACCAGTAGCTGGCCGTGTAGATCTGCCCGGGCGTGAGCGTCACCGTTTGCGACAAGTCGAGGTACATCTGAAATTGGCTGCCGTAACAGTAGCCCTCGCAAAGCACGGTGTAGGTCGCGTAGTTGCCCGTACGTACGAGCACAGTGAAGGGACTGAAGATCTGGCTGGTGCCATTGATCAAGGTTCCGTTCGTAGCTACGCCGTAGTTCGGAGTGTTCTGGACTATGGTCCAGCCGCTGAAGTCGCCGGTTTCGAAGCCGGGATTGGTCAGGAGATTCTGTTGCGCCAGCGAAGCGGTGCCGAGCAGTAGGACCAAGCCGATAACAGCAAGGGCAGTCTTGCGATCCAGCAAGTTCTTCATGGCGTGCTCCTCAGTTTCAGGATTGCAACGCTGGTTGCAACAGTTGCAAATCGCCAAAGTATAACTCTGACGGATTCAATTCTTGTGGCGGATTTCTGTTAATTGTTCGAGAGCTAGCCTCCGGGGGATACGTGCTCTGGCCGATGCTGGTTGGCTCGCCTCCGCCGCAAAATGCAAAGCAGTGGATTTTATAGGCTCTCTCCTGAATCGAGGCACCCGGAACAAGGCTCTACCGCGTGATCTCCCATACCACGCCGCAGCCGAGTGAACCGCAATTACCGCCCTGACTGCCGTATATCGACGCAGTGCCGTAAATATTGCCGTTGGCGTCCAGGGCCACGCCTGCTTGCGGGTATCCTCCGTCGTTGCCGCCGGTGAAAACGTGCAACGGGGTGTAACTCCAACCTCCATCCACAGGGGTCAGTTTGAAGACCGAACCGCGAGTATGGGCTCCGAGGCAAGCGGTCGTGCCGTAGAGGTTGCCCGCTCCGTCCATGGCAAGGGTGCCGCGCGGTCCACACTGCCCCGATCCATTGCCAAAGTTGAAGACGGTGGAGAATGTCCACGTGTCGGCGGAGGGGGTAAGTTTGAAGACGGTACCCGCGACGCCGTTGAAGTACGTTCCAGCGGTGGCGCCGTAAATGTTGCCCGATGCATCAAAGATCAGGCCGGCAAAAGGGTAGGCAGCGTCTGCTCCGCCCGTGAAGCTATAAACGAAACTCTCCGTCCAGCCCGTTCCCGGCGAGTAGCTCAACTCGAACACGGTCCCGTAGCCGAACTCGCCACCCATTTCAGTTGTGCCGTAGAGATTGCCGGCGGCATCGACAATCACGCCGCCGAGGGGCCTTGCCCCATCGAGTCCGTTGCCGAAGTTGTACAGCACGGTTGGCGTCCAGCCGCCATTCGACGGCGATAACTCATACACAACGCCCTGGGTATAGCGACCCCCGTCGGGAGTGGTACCGTACATGTTTCCCGCCCGATCAAACACCACGCCGGAAGTCTGGTATCCGCCACCACCCGGAAATGAATAGAGACCTGTTTGCGTCCACGGGGTAAGAGGATTGGGTGAAGGGTGCGCCGGGGGCTGCAGCTTGAAAACGCCCCACATATCGTTGATGAGGTTGCCCGTACCGTAGAGCACGCCGTTAGCTGCGAAGGTCAACCCGCCGAACCCAGCGCCATGGGAAAGCGGAGCGAAGATCCAGCCGGAATTCTTGGGCGTCAGTTTGAAAACCGTACCTGGCTGGGAGCCGTCAGAGCTCGACACGGTCTGACCATAAAGGCTTCCGGTGCTGTCCAGCACCACAGGGGCATAAGGATTTTGACCGTCCGTCCCGCCGGTGAAGCTGTGAAGGACGGTGAAGTTCTGCGCCTGCACCGGTTGGCTGGTGATCGCAGCAAGTGTGAAGAACAGGCTCATGGCGAATGTCGCCGACTTTGACGCGGAAATTCGAATTGACGATTTCATAATGCTCACTCCTGGACCGAGACACGAGGAAGAATACTCTAGGGCGTGATCTCCCACACCACGCCGCAGACTGCAGCGAACTGGCAGCCGCTCGCCGTAGGAAGCTCCGCCGACCGTGGCTGTGCCGTAGAGGTTTCCGTTCGCGTCCATGGTGACCTGACCCCACGGATACCCGCCGTCGGTGCCGCAACCAAAGTCATGCAGCGCGGTGTAGTGCCAGAGGCCTCCTGAAAAATTCAACTAGGCCAGCCAGTCGTGAGAGATTCGGGAGGTGGTCTCTTCACCCACCCCAGAGACATAGCATTTCCTGCCTGGCGGTTTCTCAAAATCACAACTGTCCTCGCCGGCGATCGAAAGGGCCGAATCACTCCGCCGGCAGTTAAGATGCTTTCATCGCTGATCTGGGGGTGCCAGTACGGTTGCCGGATGCTGGCCGACTTATTATTAAGATATGCAGAAAGGGTTTACAAGAAGACCGCACGGGGACGGCCCCGCGACGCCGAGTAACAACTACATAACGCCAGGCGGCTTGCAGCGCCTTAAAGATGAGCACCGTTTTCTGCTCACCCGGGAACGCCCTGCCGTGACGGAAGTGGTGGCGTGGGCTGCCAGCAACGGCGATCGCAGTGAAAACGCCGACTATCAGTACGGCAAGCGGCGGCTGCGCCAAATCGATGGACGGATTCGCTTTCTCACGAAGCGAATCGAGTCCGCAGAAGTGGTTGACCCCGAAACTCCGAGAGCCGGACAGGCGGCGGCGAGGGCATACTTTGGAGCGACTGTGCGCTATGCCGATGCCGCGGCAACGGAGCGAGTGGTGAGCATCGTGGGCACAGACGAGGTCGATCTCAACCGCAACCACATCAGTTGGGTGTCGCCTCTGGGGCGCGCGTTGATGAAGTCGGCAGCGGGCGATCACGTAGTTCTCGAAGCGCCGGGCGGTACCGCAGACCTGACCGTGCTGGAAGTGCGCTATGAGCGCATTTCGGTGGAACCGTTCCGTGAACCACCTGGAGCCGAGGCCTCGGCAAAGAGACTTCCTCGCGGAGCCAATCCAGGTGACGAAGTCTAGCGAAGCGGCACATGAAGATTCCAGGCTCCGCGCAAAGTCGTATTGTGAGCTGACTCACCGGCTATTTGTTCCGCTATTGTTCAAATCCCAGTCAGGAACACGCTTGTTTAACGGCGCAGTGCTTAGTGTCTGCTCCGATCGGACCGTCAGTCACTCCGAGGTAATTCAGTTTGACAGGTTATCCGCGCCCATCCTTGTGACCGGGACCTCCAAGACGATGGGTTCGGCGTTTCTCGTCAAGTTGGCGGTGCCAATGCGATTGCCGGATACTGGCCGACTTGCCAGGAGAAATATCCTACACGCCAGTTTCGGGCTAGTTATGCTTGACCCGTGGGGCGAAGGAGCAGTTCAGAACAAATTGACTGCTACTGGCGAGCAACCTATCAGCAGGCAATTCTGCCAGCGCCTAAACCATGATCGACACCACGATCTCGCAGTACCGCATTGTCGAGAAGCTTGGCGGTGGCGGCATGGGTGTGGTCTACAAGGCCGAGGACTCGCGGTTGGGGCGATTCGTAGCGCTCAAGTTTTTGCCTGACGACGTGGCGAAGCGTCAGTCTTATATCCTGCCACTGGCCATGCACAAATGCTGCAGGCATTAGGTCGTCGATCGCTACAAGCCATCCCTGGATCTGAGCTCTTCCGGGATCCCTTATGGCGCGAAGTATCCCGAAATGTCTAACAGCAATTGCGTCAGTCCGGCTGCGTACGCGTCAATGGATCCATTCGACGTCGGCACGATCGCCATGTTCGACGTGATAAAGCCATCGGGCGCATTCAGGGTCGAGACGTTCGGTTGCGGCTCGCCATCTGGCCATAGCGTCAGGTACGGCATCCGTGCGGGAGGAACGACCGTTGCGTTGAGGACATACGCCTCGGCGCTCGCCGGTGGAGCGCAGGCGCTGCCTTCGACGTTCACTGTCTTCTCGCCGTTGAACGCGCCGCCATTCTGGCGCGTGTCCAGCACACGGCACGGCGCGACCGGATACAGCGACAGTCCGTTCGCTCCCGGAAGCGCGAAGTATCCGTCGACATCCAGGAGGAGATCGGTATTGTGGTTGTGAGGGTAGAAGGCTGTGGTGCTGTTGCTGCCCGCAGGCACGATCGCAGCATTCGCGACAGTTGTTCCCGTGTTGTCGTTGAGCGTAGAGACTACGGGCCGCGATCCACCCTGGGGCCATACCGTCAGGTAATCCAGACTTCCTTGTGTGGGCAGCACAGTGACGTTGAACGAATAGGCCGCTGCGTTGCTGGGGACACCGCACTTCCCGGCGATCAAGTAATCGCGCTCCATCCCCGCCTGCAGAGTTCCTCCATCTTGACCGTTACGAGTGTCAACGATACGGCAGGGCGTGAGCGGGTAAAACTGGTACGTCCCTGAGCCAGGCGTAGGAAAGTAACCATTGATATCGAGCAAGACATCACTCGTATTGCTGACGTAGACACTGACCGCATTGTTACTACTGGGTACGATCGCCGCGTTCGCCTTCACGCGTCCGTCGGGCGAGTTCATGGTCGACACTTGAGGCTGCGGTTCCCCGGTGGGCCAGATGGTCAAATAGCCAAGCGTGCCGTGGGGGATAGCCGTGACATTCAGGGAATAGGCAGCGGCGCTGGCCGGGATGCCGCAACTGCCAAGCTGCGGGACCGTGAAACTGCGCGATGTGCCTCCTTGAATCGCGCCACCACTTTGACGTGTGTCAACTAAGCGGCAGGGCGTTGCGGGAACCAGTTGCAGAGGTCCCGTGACCTGAAAGACGGTGTTGCTGTTCAGTGCGCCGCCGGGCGTCGTGACTTGCACCGTGCCTGTTGTTGCACCGGCCGGTACGGTAGTCGTGATCTCGCCGGATGCAATCACGTTGAACGCAGCCGGCGTGCCGTTAAAAGTGACGTTGGTCGTACCTGTGAGATTGTTTCCCAGAATTGTGACCGGCGTGCCGACGTTGCCGGACGTCGGCTGCAGCTTCGCAAATGGGCTAAGCCCCAGGGACAACTTGAAAATGGTGCCGCAGAAACCGCCGTTGCAGCCGTTACCTCCCATGCTGGTCGTGCCATAGAGGTTGCCGTCAGTGGATTGCAGCAAGGCGTCATAAGGCGTGGAACCGTCGTTACAGCTCGTAAGAGCGCAAAAACTGTAAAGGGTGGTCAACGCGCCGCTGGGAGATATCCGGTAGATGGTCCCACCGGTAAAGTGGGCACCCGCCGCCGACGTCGTGCCATAGAGGGTTCCGTCGGTCGCTTGTATGAGCCCGCCGATCGGATAGGCTCCGTCAATGGGGTAACCGACGAAGCTGTGCATAGTGGTTAGCCCGCCCGCCGGGCTGATTCTGAAGATCGTGCCATCGCCGTTGCCCTGGGTGCTGCCGCCCCAATGGGCTGTCCCGTAGAAGCTGCCGTCGGCAGCCTGGACCAGCGCGCCTTGAGGCGAGTAGCCGTCAGCGCAGTTGGCTTGCGAGCAGAAGTTGTAAAGCGTTGTCAGCGTTCCGTTAGGCGTGATCTTGAAAACCGTGCCGCAGCCCAGGCCGCTGTTCTCAATACAAGTATTGTTGTTCCCGGTCCCACCGTATTGCGTCGTCCCGTAGAAGTTACCGTCGGCGCCCAGCGTCAGGCCGGCGTAAGGGCTCGCGCCATCCGGACCGGTGAAGGTGTGCAACACGGTCAGCGTTCCGCCGGCGGTGACTTTGAAGACGACGCCGCAACCGGGACCACCAATTCCGCTGCAACTGCCACTGCCTCCGTCTTGGGTTACGCCGTAGAAGTTACCGTCGGCGCCGATCACCAGCGCTCCCCAGGGCAGCGCCCCGTCGGGGCAGTGCTGTTGCTGGCAGAAGCTGTAAATCGAGGTGACCGTACCGCCGGGAGTCATCTTGTAGACGTTGCCGAGATTGAGGTTCCCGCCGGTTACCGTTGTTCCATAAAAATTGCCGTCGCTGGCCTGCACTAATCCTGCGAATGGGTTCAAGCCGTCTGTGTCGTTGAAACTGTGCAATGAGGTCAACGTTCCCGTGGAGTTGATCTTGAAGACTGTTCCTACATTGTGGGTGCCACCGGAAACCGTCGTCCCATAGAAGGTGCTGTCGCTGGCTTGCACCAGACCCGCGGTCGCCCTTCCACCGTCAGCACAGTTCGATTGCGAGCAGAAGCTATATAAAGTGATCAGGGTTTGTGCACGGGACTTAGATCCCACGGCAACAACAAAGGCAAGCAGAAGTAAGACGCTTATCGACGAGCGAAGAATCTTCAGCGATGGCCAGTTTGAAGTGCGCACAGCATCCTCCCGATCCACGCAAGTCGGACTGCAGCGAATACTCAGTTCACGTGCAGGGAACGCACCTGATGCAACTTCGTTAAGGGCACTTTAAACCCGAGTCGGGGCGAAATTCCAGAAGAATGTTGGCTTCGTATCGTGCTTTAACCCGATCTCGGACGCCGCGAGACGTTGTGCACCCGGCTTGGCTTCTGTCCTGGAAGCTTGTTGTGGGGCACGCACTAGTAAGAGGGCGCCGCTTGGGGTAGGTTGTGATGGTTCGCATCATGACCTACAAAAAGCAGCACCCTTATGGACCGTGAAAAGTACATTTCCCTTGGTAGACTTTCTGGCTCTCATCAGCACGTCCCCTCGAACCAAGGTGAGGATGACTGGTTGATGAACGCGGGGGAGATGCTCTTCCACCGTCCTAGAACTCGCAAATCGTTTTTGCAATGCCACTGGGCATCGACGATTTCGCACTTCTTCGTCAATCGTTGTCGTCTCCCTCTCTGTCACCGAGTGGAGATACAAACGGCTCCGCTGGAGCACTCTGTTCCTTGGGACCATATTGCCTCTCAGGAAATAAAGGAGTCCTCGTCTTTCCGCGGCACATCTCACGTTGCCGCCGTTCGTAGGTAACTTTCAGCGCCCGACTCACCTGAGCGCGGAACGTGAATGGAAATTCATCGCCTCTTTCATCCGAGAGGAACAGTTCGATGCTCACCTGCGAATGCTCGAGACACCGGGCTGGAATCGACTGATGGCCCTTGGCGATGATCAAGCCTTCTTTTCGGCCATACCGCAACAAACGTTCGCCCGTGAGCCAGGGGTTCACGATCATGGGAGGCCGAGAGTGGCATTCAGCGATGATGTCCCGATAGAACAGAAAATCTTCCGGGCGCTCGAGCTCCAGCGGGAAATGATCCCAGGATGCCGTCATCTCGCAACCAGCTATGAAGAAGATCGACGAGAATATCGTCAATCTCACCTGCGCAACGAAGATGAAGCCCTCGCCGGGCATATCGTGGCAGCAGTTTAAGCCTGTGTCCAAGTGCTCAAGTCTCAGCTTCTCACGTTCGATTGGAGCCCTGAGAAAGTCTCGATCGGAGCCAACATCAATGCCCATCTCACGCAGCTGCACCAGGCGGCGCAGATGTTCCTTAGATTGATCCGCTGTGAATTGTCGTACACGAGTTCTAAAGTTATTCATAACCTACACACCCTACATTTCCTACATGATTTGTGTTGATCTTGCTGGTGAATCCCGTTTGCAATCGGGGCAGTCGGCGACGATATATTTCTCGGCGAGTTCAAAGCCGTGCGCCACTTGATGTACAAGTTGGCTGGTCGCCCGATCAAAGATCACTCGCTGCCCAGATCCGTTACGCTCCCGCCTGATCCCCATGTCGGCAAGACACCGACCAATCGCTTCGTGCGAGTAGGCCCATCGCTCGCCGCGCGATTGCAGCAGAGAGTTCACGAGTTTCGTCAGTTCCTCCACTTGGATGGCTGGTGGCTCGTTGCCCGCGTGGAGCAATCCGAGAAGTGATTCGACAATTGCATAATCGACGCGCAGGGCAAACTCGCGGCGGGCCTCCTCATCTTGAGGCACAAGCAGTTGCATCGCCTCTCGTGCGAGTTTGCCATCTTCTAGAAAGCATTGTGCGAGCAGGCTCGCGCAAGGCTGCATGCTGGAAGCGAATTGCGCGACCTCAATCCTGTGTGGGGCCAGTTTCTTGCTGCCCACGGTTCTGAGTCGGTACATCACTAATTTAGGTTGGAAAGCGTCTGCAATTTTTTGCCGACTCCTTTCGTCCAGGGAGATAGGTCGGGTCTCCGACCGCGTCAGCACAACCTTGATGGCTTCCCTACCGACCACATCCATTACTGTTCCGTCGGGGCAGAAGATTGCCTTTGGGCCGTACAACTGCACCAGGCCGCCGCCGCTCCCAGGCAGGTACACGCCCCGTTGGCAAGAGGTCCAGATAAGCCTTTGCATGTTCGGGCGCAGCTCGGTTTGATTAACCAGCAGCGTCGGAGCTAGAGCATGACTTGCGTTTTTTCGAAGCCACGCCGGAGTAATTTCGCCAACCAGTATGGGGTGTCGGCAAACGCAATGCAGCAACCGCAGTACATCGATGCCAAGGTCCTCATCCCACCCGCACATCGCGAGATGCAAGACAGCCGGCAACCAATCTTGGAGCCAGGTGCTCATCGTGAACCCAGCGAGCAGACCCGCTGTCGGTTGCGACAGGCCCAACTGCGTGCTAAATAAATCTGTCAGGCCATCGAACAGCCGTCTTACTGAGAAGTAGCTCGCGGCGGCTGGAGGCAATCGCATTGCGCACCCCAGGCCGGCGGGAACATTGGGTGGTTCATACAGGCGGCCTCCATGCGTAAATTGCGCACCGACCGTCGTACCCCGCCCATTCCACAGAAGCAACTGCGGTTTGTCGCTTCCCGGTAATCCCGCAGCCAATTCCAGCACGGCGCCGTCGGGAAAGATCTCCCCCGCCGTGATGTTGTGTTTGTCGACTGAAGTCGAGGTTTCGGAACGTGTATTTACTTTCCTGGGCAAGATAGGTCTCCAATCCGTCGAACGTACGCAACGCGAATCTTCAAACTTGCGCGTACGCAGAAAAGCCCGGCGCTCCCGCCGGGCGATCTACTTGCGATAATTTTATGACCACTGAGATCTCAGGCTCCGCACCTGCGATGCGCGGAGGCTGCGTCAAACACCGCCGACTGCGGAGTTCTTTCGCAATCCGCGCTGGGCTCTCGCGACTTCTTCTTGCACGCGATTGCTGTGGATGTCGTGCCGCAGCTGGTCACTCCTGCCTATGGTGCTCGGGCAATTCCGTCCCAAAAAACGAATGCCCAATCCTTGCGGATTGAGCAAAAAAGCGCAAAACTTCCCACCCTGTTGGTAAAAATGTAGTTTAATCCAGATCCTCGCGGAGTGCAACCATTTCTGCGAGCCCCTCTTTTCGAGGAATTATCGAGCAGCGAAACACTCAGAATACCCGCTGTTTTCGCGGTCGAGAACCAAAACTCGGCATTCTGGAGTCATGCAATACTGGTTCGCCGAAAGATTGCAGAATGCGCTAGCTAGGACCTTGTTTAACTTTTCGCGCAACTGTGCGCGACGCAGATTGTATTTCGGTCAAGCAAACGGATGTCCGACAGAGTGGGATAAATGTCCAGTCAACCGAAACAACCTGACCGGCTGAATTGCAGCCGGCAACGATGGAGAGCACTACGGCACTGCGTGACTTTCCTGAGACCATGCTGGTTGACTGGCCCCTCCAGATCGAAGCTCGATTCGATCAGAATGCTCAGCCGTCTGGGGCAACGGACTCATTGAAAATCAGCAATGCTCTCATGTCCGTCGCGGCACTCTGTTAGTCGTCCCGAGTGGGTGCACACTGCTGTATGCCGAAGCGATCTGCTTGCAGGTCGAGCGTAGCGCGATGCCCGAGCTGCGACTGGTGGTGCTCGGCTTCAGGACCGGCTCGTCCAAGGATGACGGGTGAGTCAACGCTAGCGTCGTTGTTTGGCGATGCAGGTTCAAGTCTCGAAGCAGTATCGGAAGGCGCGCAATCGGCATTAGCTACGGCTACGGCTACCGCCACGCCGCATGCGGTTGCTCGTCACCCGCGGTAGCTCACTTTGAACGGGTGTTCAGTACCCATCGATAAGTGCGGAGTCAGACGCAGAGAGTCGAATTCCTATTACCGATCGTGCCCCTGCCGAGGCGGATGGCTAGGCCCGGTTCCGGCACTCTCGTCGTAGGCTGCAGCCCCGGATGCAAGTAGCCGTTCCTCCGCGAACCAATGTCATCAGGAGTACGGGCACGCGCACTGTGCTCCCACCGGTTGTCGGCCCATGCTCTCAACAGACAGAGTCGAGGGAGTAAGCCTGCTCCCTCACAAATCTTCCGGCGACGTCGTTCTTTACGGGTGTAGAAACTACAGACATGACTCGACTGAGGATCGCAGTTGTCAGGATCTTCGCCGTCTGGCTTACCGGCAAGCCCGAATGCGGGACCGATTGGGTGTACACCCCAGGCAAGAACGTTGTGCCGATGTAGAGAGAAATCATCAGTCTGAATTCATGTGGTCCGGTCGGGTCGACTCAACTATTTCACTTGCCACGGAGCTTCTGCTTTGCGACTAGCCGTTGCACGAATTTGGTCCCTTCCTTCTTGTAAGCTTCCACTCCCTCGTAGAGCAGCATCTCGCAGATCTGCGTGATCGTACGTTGCTCTTCGTCGGCAATCCGCTGAATGTCTCGCCTCAGTGTTGGATCTACTCGAAACACCAGTACACCAGTTCTCGGCACATATGAAATATAGCGTCGGCGATTGATACCGGCAATGCAAAATCTCTTGCCGGACAGTGTATTACATGTTATACATGTAATACAACAGTCCGAAAGGAGCCATGGACATGCGAGAACAGATTCATCCAAATCTTGGGAAGAACACCGAGGCTATGCGCCGGCGGAAAGTTGAGGTCGACAATTGCCGCTGGGCGACGAGAACACTCGGCCAGAGGTTGTCTGCAGGCTTAAGGAGCGGACTGTGTCAACTCGGTCGTGAGTTTGGGCTGTCCGGAAGGGCAGGTGACCTTCAGATCATCGACTGCAGTTGGTACGTAACACATACGGGTCTGCTCCGTTTAGCCCGCCGTAAAAGGTGTAGCGGAATCCATGTCGAAGCAGTCAATTCGCTGTGCGACATATCGACAAGCCGCTACGTCATGAAAGCGACGGTGTTCCCGTCGAAGAAATCCTCAGGTTTCATCAGCTACGGCGATGCCGATCCGTCCAACGTCTCATTGCGGGTCCGCGGTGCCGAGATGCGCATGGCCGAAACGCGAGCCGTCAATCGTGCGCTCCGCAAAGCATACGGAGTAGGTATCTGCTCGGCGGAGGAGATTGGGTCGTTTGCCGGGCCGCTACCTCCGGATCCGACTGCCATGAAGATCCCACCAAAAGCGTTGCATCGGGTCTCCAAAACGGCACTGGGCACAGGGTGCGCGACCGACTCTGCCAGATCATTCGCCAGCACAAACTCGATCCCGAGTTGGTCAAGTCCTACGCCATAGATTTCTGTGACGTGAAAGAACTCAAAGATGCTACTCGGGAGCAGGTCGAAGCGTTTGTCCAGCAGTTGGGAGAGTCCGCGCAGAAGGACCGGGAGGCATTACTTTGCCAGCTCAACAGCTACGCGCGTCCTAACCAGGAGGTCGTGGCATGAAGCGATGCGTGCCGGGAATCTCCGCCACCGCCGAAGAGTCTCGTCCGGCTGTTCCTGACGGGATCTTCCTTGTTCGTCTGGATCACGCCCAACACCGCTGGCATGCCCAGAAACCGTTTTACGTCTTACGGCTGCTGGTTCTCGAGCCGGAGGCATTTTCCGGACGGTCGATTGTCAGTCGGCTGTACTGCACACCAAAAGCCATGTGGAAGCTGGGCTGGTTCCTCCGGGACTTTTTGTATGACCCGGAGGCGCTGACGCGCGACGAGATCGATGAGAGGGCGCTGCGTGGGCTGGTCGGTGTGGTCAAGGTAAGTCATACGGTGGTCAATGGCGTTTCCCTGGCCAACTTCGACGGCTTCGCTCCTGCCAGTCAATGGGAAGAGCTTTCTGTTGGACTCGCCCATCAGCCGGCTCCCAAAGCTTGCAAGCCGGATCGAGCGGCAGGGAAGAGGAAGGTTTCGTGAGGACCTACAGCTATTCGCAAATCTCCCAATACCTCACTTGCCCACGACGCTATCGGCACCGGTATCTAGATGGCTGGGAAGAGAAAGAGCAGCGCGCTTCAATGATGTTCGGACGAGCTTTCGAACGGGCATTGGCTGCGCTGTTCCGTCGCGAGGATCCCGGTGCCGTTTTGTTCGAGCAGTGGAGTGCTTTTCGGCAGCTGGACTTGGTTTATTCCCCTCGCGAGACGTGGGACAGCATGTTGGAAGAAGGAATTCGTTTGCTTACGCGTTTCGTCCAAGACGGACGCGTTCGGATCGGCCGGCCTCGAACTCACCAGCAGGTTCAGGTTACGCGGACGTTGAACTCGGGAGGCGGTTTTGTTGGCTACGTCGACGCGATTGGCGAATTGGACGGTGAAACTTGCGTTTTGGAGTGGAAGACCGCATCGGCCCGGTATCCCGAGGAACCGGTCGGTATCACTGCTCTTGATCCGCAGTTGCTCTGCTACTCGTGGATGACTGGCATCGATACGGTCGCACAAGTGGTGTTCGTCCGGAAGAAAGCTGTCGAGGTGCAGTATCTCCGGGCGGTAATCACCGAAGCACAGCGATACGAGTTCCAGATCCTTGTAGAGGACACCGTTCGTCGGATTGAGTCTGGATTGTTCTTGCCCCACAGCGGGATTCGCTTTCCCCAGAACGCATGTACGACATGCCCCTTTATCGGTCTTTGTCTCGACCAGCGTGATCTGATCGAAACTGCTCTGGTGCGAAAACCAGGAGTTGATCTTGGTCTGTTTGACGAACTTGCTTACTAAGAATCCGCCTATGCCGCCGAAGCTAAATCGTCGCCGCGCCGAAGCTGTGCTGAGCCGCATTGACGCGATCTTAGCCTGGGAGGGGCAGCACGAAAACGAGCGCGATACGAAATTCGTCGAGCTTGGCAAGTGCCTATGCGAGGTCCGAGCAGGGCAATATTGGCGACTGGAGAGTATGAAAAGTTTCGATGACTATCTCGAGCGCCGTTTCCCAGGGTCCAGGCGGAAGGCCTATTACCTGATGTCGATTCACGAACAGCTGCCACCGGAAGTGAAGCGGCAATTGAAGGAGGTAGGCTGGACCAAGGGAAGGGAACTGGCCAAGCTGGCTCGCAAGCAGGGGCAGCGCTTCGAAAGTGCACCCTGGGTGCACAAAGCACGACAAATGCCGCGTGAAGAGTTCAAAAGGGAAGTGGAAAAGGAACTCACGGGGAAAGACAGCGAGCCGTCCGAATTGATTTATTTCAAGGTCTACAAAAGCCAGGTCCCGATTATCGAGCGGGCTATTGAGACCGCTGGCTTGATGCTCGGATCCGACAAAGCCCGGGGTTACTGTTTGGAGATGATCTGTGCAGACTTCCTGGCCGGTGCCTCCATCGAGGGAAACGAGCCGGAGATCCTATTGCAATCCCTGTCGCGCTATTACCGTCTGTTACCCGCCGCTCAACAGGGAAGCTTTTTGTCCGCGATTAGGGATCGGGCCTCGTGAAGCGACTTGAAAAGGGCACGCCGATACGACTTGATGCCAGTGCATACCGCGAGTTTCGCGGCCGCATTTTCAAGCGCGACGGTTGGAAGTGCCAGATCTGTGGGAGTCCACGGCAGCTTCAAGTTCACCACATGAAGTTCCGAAGCCAGGGCGGCTCGGATGAAGAAGGGAACCTGATCACTGTATGCGCGGGGTGCCACGAGAAGATTCATCGGAGAAACGAGAACCCCTGATCAATTGAGAGCACGACTGGTCTCAGGAAGGCCTCGGTTGCAAACTCGACACCTCTGTGCCTCAACAGCATTACCTTAGTTGACTCTCGCTCTGCCGAGGGGCAGAATCCACTTAGAAAACGCAAATCTTAAAAAGAATCGGGACGAGCATACATGTTGCGTCTTCTCATCACCATCATTCCCTTACTGGTTGCCGTTGGTTGCACGTTCGCGGCGCTGAAGCTGCCGCTACCCGGCTCTGACGAAGACCGTGGGGCCAAACTGCTGGCTGGATCGTTCGCGGTTGGTGTTGTGTTTACCCTGCTTTTTTGGTGGCAGCAGGCTAATCTTACGGATCAGGCTGCAGAAGCGCGTCAGGCAGCTGCCAATAATAAGGCAGCCCAGGAGTGGGGCGATGTCCAGACCAAAGCGTATGAGGCGAAAATCAGTTCGTTGAACGCCGAGATAAACGGATTGCGGGCTCAACTGTCTAAAGAGTCGGGAGCTTTGCAGGCGCCTGCGACAGTTGCTGTAATCAAGCAGCAGAATTCCGACTTACCCCAAATCTACTGGACCTCGCAAGGCATCGGTTCCGGCCAGACGGCGGTGAAGTTCAAGGTTTACGGACCAGTGAATATCCCAGCCTTCGTTGCCATTTGTGATCGTCCGTGCCGCACAATCAGCGGTCAGATTGGGGTGGGCAGCGAAGGTACGCCGGTAGTGGGCGCCACCAGCAATATTGCAGGCTACGTCTTCAAAAAGCCGCGTCCGATACCGGCGGGCACCGAAGGCTACGTGATAGTAGAACCATCCACCGCCTCGGTTACGCAATTCAAGATTCTCCGCGATTCCGAGATTCCAGAAGCGATGAGGTGAAGCCTCTACCATGACTCAAGGCTCGGCACTCAAATTGGTCATCCTTATGCCTGTGCGGGATGACTGGGCTTCCGCTTCGGAACTCCTTCGCAGATTGGATCAGGTCGTATCCCAGGTTGACTGTACGATCGACATCCTCATGGTGGATGACGCCTCGTCAACCAGCTGCGACACCGCCGATTTCCACAGTAGTTTCTCAGTACTTCGAGCCATAAGCGTACTACGCCTGCGCCGCAACCTCGGACATCAGCGGGCGATCGCAGTTGGTCTTGCCTACCTTCAGGAACATACGCGGTACGATGCGGTTCTGGTTATGGACGCTGACGGCGAGGACACACCCCAAGGCGTGTTGGACCTTTTGAATGCCTATAGAGACAGTGGCGGGCAGCTGGCAATTTTCGGAGAACGAAGCCGCCGCTCCGAATCGCTTATCTTTCGAGTGTTCTATCACCTCTATCGCCATTTGCACCGAGCCCTCACTGGCGTCCGTGTCCGGGTAGGAAACTTCAGCATTCTGCCGTTCGCATATCTTTCGACACTCGTCGCCATGTCGGAGTTGTGGAACCATTACGCCGCAGCGGTTTTTCGTTCCAGACTCGCCTTTCGCATGATTCCGATTCCTCGCGGAAGCAGAATCGCCGGCAGCTCGAAGATGAACTTCGTCGCTCTGGTGTCGCACGGCCTTAGCGCGATTTCGGTTTTCGGTGACATCGTTGGTGTTCGCCTGCTCATCACCTCGTTAGTCGGCTCGGCAATTGCCGCCTTGGGCATCATTCTCGTCGTCATCATCCGGATGTTCACAAACCGAGCAATCCCAGGATGGGCGACCTACGCAACCGGCGCGCTGGCCATTATCATGATTCAGTTCATCACGGTGGCGGCCAGCTTTACCTTCTTTGTACTCTCCAGCAGAAGCAGCCTCGGCTTTGTTCCGCTCCGGGATTACTCGCTGTTTGTGGAGGAGGCGGCGGAAATCTATTGCCAGACGAATTCAAGTATGTCGGCTCGGAATTAGATCTCTTCGCGGCCGTACACAACTGGAAATCCTATTGGTCCAGCCAACTGCAGCCATTTCTGCAAGGCGATGTCCTTGAGGTGGGCGCTGGCCTTGGCGCTAACACACCTTACTTGCGTCGAGGCGGAACTCGACGATGGGTCTGTCTCGAGCCCGATCCACTCCTTGTCGAGCAACTGGGAGCCAACGTCAGGAATGTAGGCGCCGGAGGCGACTGCAAGGTCCTCTGCGGCACACTGCAGAATGTCGAAGGAAACCAATTCGACACCATCGTATACATCGATGTCCTGGAGCACATCGAGAATGACCGAAAAGAACTGGAAGATGCGGCGCGACTTCTGAAGGTCGGCGGCCGGATCATCGTCCTCGCGCCCGCTCATCAACGGTTGTTCACGCCATTCGATGCTGCCATCGGACACTTCCGCCGATATGATCGGCCAATGCTGCGCAGCATTTCGCCGGCCGGCGCTCGTCTGGAGAAGATCTGGTATCTGGATTCCGCCGGTCTTCTGCTGTCGGGCGCCAACCGCCTGTTCCTTAAGCAATCGATGCCGACTAAGGCGCAACTTCATTTCTGGGATACCTTCGTCATTCCAGTCTCCCGGGTGCTCGACAGGCTGACCTTCGGCCATCTGGGCAAGTCGATTGTTGCGGTCTGGCGTCGAGACGGAGACAAACAGTAACTAAGGTCCACTCAGATGAAAACCTGATCATGTGCGGCACCTTCTCAGTCGATAGCAGTCTGCGAGCGAATATTAGCTGAAAAGTTTGCGCTTTTTGTTAACCTCTGTGCTGAGGAAACGTTCCCCGCATGCGTAATGGCGTCAATGGTCTCCACCTGCTCGCTGTGGAAACCAGCATTCTCCTGGGTCTGACCGCAATCCTCTTTGTGGTCTCTCGCTTCTGGCAGCCCAGGTTCCCACGACCGCGGTGGCTGAACGCGATCCTGGCTAGCCACAGGCTGGCGGTTCTGTTTGTCATTGCGATTGCGCTAGTCGGCCGGGCAGTACTCCTGCCCTGGTTCGGGGTTCCGCAACCGCACATCAATGATGAGTACAGCTATCTGCTGATGGGCGACACCTTCGCCCACTTCCGGCTGACGAACCCCACTCCTCCGGCCTGGCAGCACTTCGAAACATTCCATGTGAACCTGACCCCGACCTACCATTCCAAATATCCGGTAGCCAGCGGTCTGGTGCTGGCGTTCGGCGAGATCGTATTTCATCAGCCGTGGATCGGAATTTATCTCACCACCGCGCTCTTGTGCGGCGCCATATGCTGGGCGCTGCAAGCGTTCGTGTCTCCCGGATGGGCGCTCATCGGCGGACTGTTCGCGGTCTTTCGTCTCGCGCTGTTTTCCTATTGGATGAACTCCTACTGGGGCGGGTCGATCGCAGCACTGGGCGGCGCGCTTGCGCTTGGATCGGTGCTGAGGCTGTTTGCGCCCGAGCGGACGGAACGCAATCGCGCGCTGCTGGCAAGCTTGTTTGGGCTTTCGTTATTGATACTGGCGACTTCGCGTCCCTATGAAGGGCTGGCTTTTTCGCTGCCGCTGCTGGGATATTTCGCCTACCAACTGCTTCGCGGCATATCGCGCCACGAGAGTCAGGCTCACCTCAACGGCTTTACCCGTCGTCGGCATCGGCGTCGCCGGATTGCTCCTGATGGGCTATTACAACAAGACAACCACCGGCAACGCGCTCTTGATGCCGTATGCCTTGTATGAACGGACGTACGCAGAGTTGCCATTGTTCTTCGGTCAGGGGCCGGTTCACCAGGTAGCTGAACGCGACCCGATTTTTACCAGGTACTACAAGGTCGAGGCGACCGAGCACGGATATCGTCCCGATGAATCAGCATCTGACATCGTCGCCTTGGAAATTCATCGCCTGGGCTACGACTGGTTCTTCTATGTGGGACCTGCCTTGTCTTTCCCTGTATTGATCGGGCTCTTGCTCTGCGTGAAGCGGCGCGACCTGCGGCTGGTGTTAGCGGCTTTCCTGCTGACGGGCGCCGCCGTTGCGAGTTGTATTTTCGCGCAAGCCCACTATCTCGCGCCGGCAACAGTTGCGGTCTATGTCTTTGCCATGTGTGGGCTGTCTTATTTGTGGGACGAACAAAGCCAAGGCGCGCGTGCGTTTGCGATCGCAGTCTGCCTCACCGTTTTTGTGAGCGCTCTCACCCGCACCACCGGCAGTGCGACAATGAACGACCCGTACGGTGCTCCGGATACGAGGGAACTGGTCGGCCCGGCAGTTGGCAGATCAGCCGGGGAAACAACTGGTGCTGGTCTCGTATGACATGGATCACCACTATCCCGGCAACGAGCTGGTCCACAATCTGGCTGATTTCGACAGCGCAGAAGATTCTTTGGGCGCGCTCCAAGGGCGCAGGCAAAGATTCGGACTTGTGCCAGGCCTATTCAGACCGCACCTTCTGGTCGCTTCAAACCGACGACGCAAGTTACTCCCTGAAGCCGCTCGATCTCTGCCCAAGTAAGAGCTCATCCTTGCTCAAGTCGACCTGCCAGCGGAAGAACGAAACCTACGCGGTTTGCGCCGCTTGGACGTCCGCCACTGCCTTCGGCGCATACTGCGCCACCAGCGCCGCCAGCGCGAGCAAGGGAATCGCCATGACGAAATGTGCCCGGGCTGCGAAGAACAGCACCACCACCGGCAGCAGGAACAGCACCAGCACGATGGCGTCGAAGTGACGCCGGCGCTGTCCGGCCAGCAGCCCGACGGCCAGCAGGACCACGGTGAGGTCATGCGTGTGGAAGTGGTAGCTCAACAGCATCGCGCCAATCAGGGACAGGGCAAAACCTGTGGCTGCGTCCCTGGTGCCGCGCAGCAGGCGAACGATCCACAGCAGCAGCGCCACGGACAGCCCCAGCGTCACCACCATCAGCCAGTTATGCGGCAGATACTTCCCCCCGCAGCCATAGATCAACCCGCGCAGGTTCGGCATCAGCGTGGGGACCTGGCCTGTGGCCGCCGCCGCCAGCGGGTTCTGCCTGGTCATCAGACTGCTCATCAGCAGCAGCTTTGCAAAATCCCGCATACCGGCGATACCGACCAGCCACACGCTGACCGCGGCTACGGCCACGCCGCCCGCCAGGAAGCCTCCCAGTATTCGCAGGCCGCGCCAGACCGCCAGCAGGAACACCAGCGGAACGATCACCTGCAACTTGAACAGTGCCAGGGCCAGCAGGAAACCGGCAGCGAAGTCTTTGCCGCGTTTCAGTTCATACCATGCGGCGCAACACAGCAGCAGAAGCCGAATCGAGGCCTGACCCTGAAACAGCGCCAGCCACAGGGGAAGGAAGAAGAAGAACATCAAACCGGGGGCAAGCTGCCAGGGGTCGATCACATTCGAGAAGGCGTCGCGCGCCAGCAGAAAGCAGGGAAGAATCAGGACCAGGTTGAAGGCCAGATAGGTGAGATACGCAGTCCGGTAGGGAAGCAGGGAGAAGGGCTCCAGAAACAGGGCTTCATAGGGAGGCTGGATGAACATGGTCCAGCCATTCTGCCAACCGACTGCCTCCGCCTCCACGCTCCTCTGCTTCGCCAGATCATAAAGTTGGGAGGGCTGGGTCCGGGCCAGAAGTCCGCCGGCATAAAAACAGGGGAAGTCCGTCTTTTCATGGAGGCCCGGAAATACCACCGCCAGAAGCATCATGAAAAGCAGGAAGGCGGCCCATGTGATTAGAAACGGCTTCATCGAGTGTCTCGAAGAGACCATAGCCGACGAGACGTAGTAGCGTTTGATCCCGGCCAGCGCGAGTGATACGGGAGCAAGTGCTGCGCCCTCTCGCCGTTCCGCTAATCGCGCTTGCGTCCACCGATAATGTCGTGATGGGCGCAATCATAACAAATCGCATTTCCATCGAGCCGGCTGATAGCGGCTCGCCGCTGCGAATCCCTTCTCGTCCGCAGGAGCCATCAACCTCGACAACACAAAATCTATTGAGGCGCTCCCTGAGGGGGACCGAACCACGACATTGTAGGATAGAATCTCCGCAACCACCGCCGTTCAAGAACAGGGAGGTTCTCGTCGTGCCGGGTTCCGTTGCGGCCGCTTCGGACCAAATTGACGTCGCTTCACAGCGGCGGCCGTCACCGTGGACGTTGCGCTCCGCCGCTTTCATCGCCCTACTGATTACCTGCCTGTTTTTGTTACGCCTGCCGAGCGCCTTGGTTCCGCGGGAGTTTAACGTGGACGAAAGCCTTTTGCTCAGCCAGGCAATGAAGTTTGCGGTTGACCCCCGGCCTTGGATCGCTGCGGATGTTGAGACGTCCGGTCCTTTGAATTCATACTTCGTCTCTGGTCTTCCTGTTGCTGGGAATCAAACCCACATTCGTGCTCGTGCACATTCTGGCTGGACGCTCTTGTGTGCGCGAACGTACTTATGGCTTATCTGACCCTGCGTCGTCTGGGTTCCGAAATCTCAGCGCGCTTCGGCACCTTGTTATTGGTTTTGTTTTACGGCCTCACATCCTCAGCCAACTTTCTGCACTATTCGGGCGAACTGCTTCCGGCACTTCTCATCAACATAGGCTTTTATTTCGTTGTCAGACTGCTTGGGGATAGCTTGGGCAGCCGCCTTCGGAACGGTAATCTATTCGCATTCCTGGGTGGGCTGGCGCTGGGCGCTGCGCCATGGTGTAAGTTGCAAGCCGCGCCAATCAGTGCCTCCCTGGCGCTGTTCGCATTGGTTGCTATCTGGAGTTCAAGACGCCAACCCTTGGCGGAGCGGGCGTGGCATTTGCGGACCTTTGCGCTGGTGGCTGGGCTTTCGCTCGACGAGCATAACAATGCTCGGAATACTGGTTAAGTGCGGGGCGCTGCGCGATTTTTGGTATTCCTACATTGTCAACAATCTCTGCATTCGCCGGGCCGCTCAGTTTCATGCTCGTTTTTGTGCACGTCCTGCTGTTGCTGGCCAAGCCGTTGCTGCAACTATCCCTTTTGGGTTCGGCGGTTGTAATTTATGCATTTGCGAAAAAGAATCCTTCGGTGCTGTCCACCCAGAGAACGCTGGATTTGGGCCGGTATACTGATTTACTTGTGCAGTGCTCTTTTCGCAGCTGCTCGCGTTACTTACCTTTTTTCCCATCATGCAATTTGTTCGGTTATGCCGATGGCGTATGTCGTAGCTGCGATGGCTAATTGTGGCGTATTCGCGCCGGTTCAACATCGCCGAGAACGGCAGCGCGTTGTAGTAGCGACTGCGGTGCTTTGTGGGGTCGCATGTCTCGCCCTATATGGGGCTTATGGGCGCAATACGTTCACATGCTGAAACTGCTCTACAGAGGCGCTCGCCCGGAGGTTGTCGGAAATCTCGAAGCGAAGAAGCCGTATGACGACGCTGGGGCGGTGTCCGATCATGCGAACTCGGTTTCCGTACTCTACCCCCTTATACCTTGGAAACCGATGAAAAGATTTTCGCCGTGATTCAGCGCCTACGGTCGAGGCGACCACTGGAGAGCGAGGCTATCTGGGGCTGGCAGCCGGGGGTCTACGTACTGGTTTGAAATCCCCCGAGTACCCGCTATGCGGATATGAACTTCGTAATCAGCCGTGGACCAGTACAAAGCTTCTTCAGGACGAATTTTCTAAACGATCTTCGCGCAAAACCGCCCGACCTATCTATTAGTGGACGCGCGGTTTGTGCCAGGGGCATTCGCTGCCTCGGTAGATTGGACGGACGATGATGGCTATGAGTCCGACTCGGCACTGCGTGCTTTCATCGACGGGTGATTCTGTCTGACCGACCAATTGGTATTAACACCAGGGGCTAAGCCGTCAGGGTTTACCACGAGGCGCGATGCCGAAGAGGCACACTAACGAGCCGCAGGCAACCAGCAATGATCCAGTGATTTTCTGCACTGGCAATGGCATTGGTTGCTCTGGTGCTAGGACTTGAGTTCGTCACCTCTTTCGTGTTGCTAACCTTCAGCCTGACACTGTGCGTTGTGGCGACCGCTCTCCCGTATTTCCGCAAAGGGGGGTGGGGCTCTCCAGAGGCTGTGGCACAAGTGCTCGCCTGCGGGATCGCAACCCAGGCGATCTATCTCTTACTTTTGCCGCATGAGAGCCTGAGACCTTCGGAGTGGGGGCGATTTCGGTTTTGGGATTGCTCCAGATTTTCGATCTTCGCAGGACGAGGCTTCTTCTCACTTTCGTCCTCGCAGTCACGTTTTTGTTTGCGAGCGTGTTGACGATCAGGTCGGGCCATCCAGTAAATGACGTTTACGACCTGCTGCAAGAGTCATCGGCGGGGTTGATGCACGGGCGCAACCCATATGAATCCGCATTCGGAATACCTATGGAGAACTCTTCGGTCCCTCGGGGGTGGATAAGAATGGATATCTGACTGTGCTGGCTTTCCTTACCCGCCGCTCAATGTGTTAATGGCTCTGCCGGCTTTTCTTGCACTCGGGGATGTTCGCCTTTCGCTCTGGCGCTTGCGATGGCTGTCTCGGCAGTTCTGATGGCTATGGCACGATTGGGGGGTGCACGACGAGTCGGTGCGCTTGCGGGAGCCCTATTTCTGACCACTCCTTTTGCGTTTTACGTTTTAAGGCAGGGTTGGACCGAACCACTGCTGGTGCTGAACTTCTCGCTCGCGATGTTCTGCGCGTGCCGATGGCGACGGGGTTTGCCTTGGGCCTTGGGACTTTTCTTCGCCACCAAGCAATACACCGATCTTGGCGTTGCCGCTGCTCCCCCTGCTTGTCGATGGACCGGACCGCTGGAAGCAGTTGCGGGACATTGTTCTCAAGGCAGGGCTGGTCGTCGCTGTAATTGACCTGCCTTTCTTTGTTTGGATGTCCGGGAGTACGCGGGCAATCATGTCATACCAAGTCGCACTGCCAGTTCGGCGGACTCACTGAGTTACCTGGCGTGGGCCTATTCCAAATTCGGCGTGTACTTGCCTGCGTGGCTCTCGCTTGTAGTCGTCGTTGCAGCAATTACACTGGCCCTCCGGTTTAATCCTCATTCACCGGCAGGTTTCGCGGCCGCACTCGCGATGGTGAATCTGGCTTTATTCGCGTTTAGTAAACGGGCATTCATAAACTATTACTACTTCGTCATCGCTGTGGCCTGTTGGGCGGTGGCGGCGAACCTTGCTGGAACTGCTTCGAGTGATGAAGATTGTCCCCGACTGTCACCTAAGATCACTGCGCGGCGTTTGCTGTCGGCGCGGCGCGTTCGAAGACCACTGCAAAGTCGTCCGCGTAGACACGCTGCCAAGCTGGATTGCGCGCCAGCAAATACGACATCGGCTCCTTGGCGCCGATCAGAACGTCGTCGATGCGGTATTTGTCCAACATTGCCAGCGAATCCTTCAACGCCATCGCGCGAAGAAAGTCGTTGAAGACTCCGTTGTAGACGAAGATGTCAGCGCGCCCGTCGATGCCCGGCTTGATTTCCGGCGCGTGCCATTCGATGTATCCGCCCCACCCATACTGGTTGAAAAGGCGTCCATCAACGTGATGCTGCTGCAGGAACGTCAACGCAGCTTTGGGAAACTTGGCATCGACCTTCTCGCGAAGTTGCGCAGCCGAGGGAAAGACGAAGACCAGCGCCGCGATCACAGCGGCGATGATGATGGCGTTGAGCCAGGGCTTGTCGGTCTGGCGATCGTAAGGAGGAAACAGTTGCAGGCGGGGCGCGAGTATTGGCGCGAGGATGAGTCCTGCGAAGAACAGGAAGCGTTGATGCGAAAGCGCCGTCCACAGCGCGAAAACGGTGAGCAAGGCTTCGTCCAGTCGCCAGCGCCGCCGGGAAAACAGCGCTGCCGCAAGCACCGCGAAGATCATGAACAGCGCCAATCTGCCATTGGCGTTGCTGAAGTCGACAGGTTGCCATTCGTCGATGTACTGCATGACGCTTTGCTGGCGGAAGAGCATGTCGAAGGGATAGAACACTAGCTTGTATCCGAACGGATTGACGAACAGAGCAGCGACCGAAACGCCGGACGCGAGCAGCAGCTTGCGTCAGCTGCGAAGACGACCAGCGCTCGGCCGAGATCAGGCTCCACTCGCCTTGGACCAGTCCGGACGCGATGATGATGCCGAGCACGACGAAGCCGAAGACCCACGATGCATGCAGGTTGATCCAGAGCGCGAATAACGGCGGAAGAAGCCAGAGACCGCGAGTCGTCCGCCGGAAATGGTCAAGGATGAGCAAGCAGCGCGACCATGCAAAGCCAGCCGAACAGCAGCATTCGCGGACCCATCGAAACGATGCCCAGGCAAATCGCGCCCAGCGTCGCGATGGCCGCGTCTTTGCAGTCGGCGCCCGCGCGACAGCAGCGATAGTAAACGCCGGCGAAGATCACGATCAGCACGGCAAAGTACAGCAGAAGGATTCCTTGCAAGCCGAACGAGCGGAACGCGAAGTAATACGGGATTTCCGACAGCCACTCGAAGTTGATCCACGGAGATCCAGCCGCGGTGAACGAGTAGGTGTCGCTGCGAAGGAAGACGTGGTTCTCGATCAAGGTGCGCGCGTCGCGCAGATGCCACCAGATGTCGGATTCGGCGATGCCCTCGAGCGAGTAGTTGTAGATCACCACGACCAGCAGCGACATGCACATGACCGGAAAGGAGAAGACCTGAGCGATCCAGCCCGATTGCCAGGCGCGCTTTGCCGGCAAACGTTCGACCGAAGGATTTGGGATCGCGAGAGGCAGAATCATCTCCTCAATGTGGCGTCAATTGGAGTTGTCGCGGAGCGGCGAGCCGGCGCTCGTACGCGCAAACACAACCGCAACTTTGTCGGCGTAGATCTGGGTCCACCCTGGCGCGTGCTGCATAAGATAGGTCAAAGGAAGTCCAGGCTCCAACAGTGCGTAATCGATCTTGTATGTGTCCAGCACCTCGAGCGGCTGGTCGATGCTGGTCACTTTGCGATGAGCGTCCAGCACGCCGTTGTACACGAAGATGTCGGCGCGGCCGTCGACGAAAGGCTTCAGCTGCGGAGCCGTCCATTCCATGTATCCGCCCCAAAAGTACTGGTTGAAGATTCGGCCATTCAGCTGGTTGTGCTGCATGAACTTCAGCGCTTCGGTCGGATATTCCTCATCGACCTTCTGCTGCAGCTTCGCCTGCGAAGGGTAGAAGAACAGAATAGCGGCAACAATGCACGCCATGATCACGGCATTCAGCCGCGGCTTATCTTCATCCGCGTCATATGGCTGGAGAAGATTGATGCGCGGCGCGAGTATCGGAGGAACAATCAGGCCAGCGAAGAACAGGAATCGCGTGTGCGACAGCGCCATCCAAAGCGCGAACGCCATCAGCACCACTTCATACAACTTCCATCGCCGCCGCGACAAGAGCGCAGCAGCGATCAAGCCCATGATCGTGAGCAGGGCAATTTTGCCGTCCCCGGTGGAAAAGTCCACGCCTTGCCATTCGGCGATGTATCCCACATTGCTCTGCTGGCGAAACAGGAAGTCGAATGGGTAGAGCACAAGCTTGTATCCGAGAGGATTCACGAACAGAGCTGCGATCGATGCAGCCAGCGCGAAGAGCAGCGCCCGAAGCTCTGCTGGCGTCCATTTGGTCGCCGAAACCTGGCCCCAATCGCCCTCGACCAACCCGCAGCCGATCGTCAGAACGACGACAACGATCCCGAAAATCCACGAAGGATGAAAGTTGATCCAGGCGAGAAATACGAGAGGAAGCAGCCACAAGCCTTTTCCTGTGCGGCGAAAGCGGTCGAGAACGATCAGGACTCCGACCATGCACAACCAGCCGAACAGCAGCGTCCTCGGGCCGATGGAAACCGCGGCGAGCAGGATCCCCAGAAAGACTGCCAGTACGGCGTTCGTGCCGTCAGCTCCGGCCTTGCAGCAGAGGTAGTGAACTCCGCTGAACAGGAGAACAAGCACGCCAAAGTACAGCCCCAGAATTCCGCGCAATCCGGCCGATTCGATAAGCGAAGAGGTATGCCAGCTCCGACAGCCACTCGTAATTCATGCGTGGCGAACCCGCAGCGGTAAAGGAATAAGTGTCGGAGGGAACGAAGGTGTGCAATTGCCAGAGGTCCTGCGCCGAACGCAGATGCCACCAGATGTCGGGCTCGGCAAACTGCTTGACGCACAAGGCGAAGATCACCGCTGCCAACAGGACCATGAGCATCGCAGGGAACGAAAACATCGTGCGCAGAATGGCGCTTTGCCAGGCTTTGCCTGGCCGAGAGGACTGTCCCGGGGATGCAACGGACGATGCTGACACAGGTGTTCCCTCTAGTTGGCGCGTTACTTTCGGGTCTGTGCGGGTCTTGGGTTTCCTGAGTATATCGCAGCCGCGTTCGACCAGGCGCAGAAATACTACTTACCAGGGATTTCCCGATTTACTACGTTGCTCAGTCGGCGAAGCGGGTTACAATAAGCGCGGCTTCTAACAAGACAGTTGCAGTTCGCTTCGCGAGGCCGCAGCGATTCGCGTTGCCTAGTTGTCTGGATTGCCTCGAAACCCAATGGCCAGCGTACAAGCAGGCTTTTGCCGCTCGTCTCCGGACGACCAAGGGCGTGATGGTCCCGGCGAGACTGAACGACGCACAGGCTCGCCTTCGGCAGTGCAAAGATCATTGTTCCTTTCCTGGTTTTCGCCTTGCAGTTCTTGTTCTTCAGTTATGTGGCTCTTCATCGCTTCATAGATGGCGATGAAGGATTCTTTTTGCTCGCTGCGCGCCTGGTGCTCGCAGCGCAAGAAGCCTTACATCGATTTTCTTTTCGAGCAAGCACCGCTCTTTCCATACGTATATGCGCTATGGATGAAGTGTTTCGGAGCGACTTGGACCTCGGCGCGACTATTTGCGGCTTTGCTGACAGCTCTAACCGGGACGTTCCTGTGCGATGAAGTGTGGCGGCAGACAAGGCAATGGATCGCGGGTGCTTGCGCCGTCATCATGTTTGCCGGTCGAGCATGCTGATCTTCGGATTCTTCCCAGTTGCAAAAACCTTTTCACTCGCGGGACTGCTTGTTTTTGCTGCCTTTGTTGTCGTCAGCCGACTCTCCTCATCCTCGCCTCGAGTGGCTAGCTGGCCTCGGAGGTGTGCTCCTAGGCCTAAGCATCGATACCCGTTCCTACTTGGTCGTGGTTCTGCCTTTCTTCTTATGGTGGATTTTCCGCAATATCGATGCGGGCAATCGATCGGGTCTGCTCCTGTGGTTTCTTGGCGGCGGGGTGTTGGGGCTGCTTCCGGCGCTGTACTTTTTCTTGTCTGTCTCCGGATTTATTTCTGTTCAACAATCTCGGTTACCATGCGCTGCGCTCCGGCGGCGGTTTGATCGGGAATGTGGGAACAGAAGTTGGTTGCGGTCTTTCAGTTGTTCCTGATTGGCCCTGAGAGCAATGGAATCCAAACCGCGATCCTGCTCCTTGTCAGTCTGGGATTTCTTTCGCTGATGCCTAAGCGCAAATACGCGCCGAGATTTGCCTTCCAGATGGCGATCGCGGTCGGAATCGTGTCTCTGCTTCCCACCCCTGCGTGGCCGCAATACTTTTGCTTGTGTATTCCGTTTCTCTTGGTAAGCGCCGTGTGCGTCACTCATGACCTAGTCGTTACGACTCGAGTCTCAGCGAGCCAGAGCAGTTTCGCTCGTTCTGTGCGGGCTGCTCGTAGTGGCTATATTGCTGCAGCCATCCCGGATTTCCATCGTTATTTGGTCACAGGAGAAGGCGTTCCCGGAGTGCGGTCAGCGCCGCAGCCTGACGATCTGAAGTTGTCGCGGGTGCGGGAGGTGTCTCAGGCGATTAACGAGATCGCTGCGCCGAGCGAAACGGTCGCGAGTTTCTGGTCTGGGTATGTCTTTCAGACCACGCACGTCCTCTCCCCGGACTCGAGGGCGACTACGCTTTATCGATCTCGGAGAAGCTTAGCCCTGAGCGGAGGCGGAAATACCATGTTGTGTCGCCATCAGAAATCGAGGCTGGCTTCGCCGCTCATCAACCGCGTGTTGTCGTGTTGCGCGACCAAGTTTCGAGCCAGGGCTACGGCGCGGAGTGGCGAAAACTGCGTGAGATGGAAGACTCGATAAGAAATTCGCTGAAGCAAAACGGCTACATTGTTGCGCGCTCGATTGGGGGGACCTCTATTTATGTTTACGGACAAAAGTAGAGGCTCCGTTCTCGGCGAGGTGACGCTCTTAACGAGCCTGTTTGTTATTCAGTTTGCTTTTTTTACATTCATCGCCTGGCATCGTTTTGTCGACGGTGATGAAGGTTTCTACTTGCTGGCTTCGCGTCTGGTTCTGGAACATAAACGCCCATATCTCGACTTCTTCTACACCCAGGCTCCGCTGTTGCCGTATGTGTACGGATCGTGGATGCACTTTGCTGGCGTGACCTGGTTGTCTGCCAAGCTCTTTGCTGCCCTGTTGACGGCGTTACTCGGGTCGCTACTGGCGGCTGAGGTCCTGCATGTCACGGAGAAGTGGCTGGCCGCGGTCGTTGCGGTTGTGCTGTTTGCCACCAGCACTCTGATTTTCGCTTTCTATCCGGTGGTCAAGACTTACTCTCTGGCAGCATTGCTGCTGTTCAGCCGCCTATGTGCTGGTTGGCAGAATCTCCGATTCCTCGTCGTTATGGGTGGTCGGCGCGGCCGGGCTGTTGCTTGGCCTGAGCGTCTCGACGCGATCCTATCTTGCGCTGACTTTGCCGGTGTTGTTGTGGTGGATCGTTCGGAATTCGAGACCGAGTATGCGGCTAGGCCGTGAACTGAGCCTTGTAGGAGGATTTGCTGTTGGGATTGCTCCATGCTTGTACCTTTTCGCCGTCTCGCCTCGCACTTTCCTGTTCAACAATGTTGGATATCATGCGCTCCGATCCGATGGCGGCCTTCTCGGCATGTGGTCGGAGAAGGTATTTGCGTTCTTGGCGGTCTTCCTCGGCCGAGTTGAGGGAAATGGGCTCCAGACTAGCCTGTTGTTTGTGGTCAGCCTAGTGCTCCTCAGATTCATGCCCAAGCGACCATACACGCCGCGGCTCGCATTCCAGATGGCGATCGCCGTTGGGCTGATCTCGCTGCTGCCGACACCGGTGCATCCGCAATACTTCTGCTTGTGCATTCCGTTTCTTCTGCTAACTGCCGTCTGCCTAGCCACTGATTACTTGACTCGACAGCAGAGCGGTTGTCCGAAGTGGATGATGGCTTCGGTTTGTGTCTTGGTGATAGCTGGATATGTAGGTGCGTCGGCCGGTGATTTCCGGCGGTACCTGCTAACCGGAGATAATGTAGCCGGCCTGGAACCCGGCCTCGCCAACGACTATCGTCTGTCGCAGGTTCTAGCTGTTTCCCGAGCTGTTGACCAGATCGCTTCACCCGGGGAAACAGTGGCCAGTTTCTGGCCGGGGTACATTTTCCAGACTCACACCGAACCGTTGCGAGGTCTGGAAAACGACTTCTCTCTGCCGATTGCGGACGCGGTTAGCGCCGAAAAGAGGGCCACGTATAACATCGTGTCTCCGGAGGACCTCGAAGCCAAGTTCGCGGCGCATCGCCCGCCAGTGGTTGTGCTGCGTGACCACATCTCTCTTCCGACAAATGTCGAGTTTCGGCAAAAGGTGCGAGCGTTGGAAGATCGATTTCGTGCGGCGATGAAAGAACGAGGTTATACCCGGCAACAAGTTGCAAATGATGTTTCGATTTACGTATTCAGATCGCAGGCTGCGACTGGATACTGAACAAAAATCGTAGGACCGTGGGCGTGCGGCGTCGCGCAGGGGAAACTGGCTTGCAGAAACTGTTAGGTTGGCTTCGAGATCATCAACCCGACGTGTCCAAACTTCTGTTCTTGGCTGCGGGGCTCTACGGGATCTTTTGCGCTGTTCGATATCCACCTCAGTTCGGGCCCCCTACTGAGATGGGAAATGTTGCAGAGAACATAGCCAAGTACGGCAGCTTCGCAAATCCCTTCTTTGTCCTGCAAACCGGGCCGACGGCTTCCATACCGCCGCTCTATCCTTTTGTCCTCGCGGTTCTCATAAAGCTACTTCACAACCCCAGCCTCGTTTTTTTGACGGCAACTCTGGGATGCATACTTGCAGATTCGTTTGTCGCAGCGCTGCTGCCACGCGTGGCGCAAGTCTTCTACGATGATCCGCTACCTGGCATGTTTGCGGCGGTTCTGTGGATCGGTGCGATGCCTATTATCCCAAGCTATGATGTCAGCTATACCGCTCTGGGTCTTCTTGTGTTTTGCCTTCTGACCCGGCCGTCCGCAATGGAGACATCTGGCACTTGGTGGTCCGTGGCTGGAGGTGCAGTCGCTGGCTGTCTGGCACTCTTCAATCCCGCCACGCTGCTGATGACCGGACCCTGGACACTGTTTCTGTTTTGGCGAGGGAACAAACCAACAAAGATGCGTCTGATATCGTGCGGGGTGATACTTGCCGTGATGGCTGTCCCAATCACCGCATGGGGGATGCGCAACTACTATCGCTTCGGGACTTTCGCGGTTCGTATAACGATGGGCATGACCTTATACGCATCGAACAATGATTGCGCCGAAGTCGACATCTTCAGGGATCAGCTCTACGGATGCTACAACGCGCATCATCCAAACACGAGTTTGAGTGAGGCCGAGCTGCTCCGTACGTTGGGCGAGGTGGAGTACGATCACAAGCGCGTGAAGGACGTGAAAAACTGGGTTTATCAGCACCCGAATCGATTTGGTCTTCTGACAGCCAAGAGGGTCCTCCGGTTCTGGTTCCCGCAGACATTGCCTTCAGCGCAAGAAATACTGGAGAAGGGCGGCTATTCGATACCGGAGCAGGTTCGTGGGTGGATCGCCCGTCGGAATGTAGTTGCCTACGTGTTATGCCTCATTACCGCGTTGTCGATTCCCGGAGTGATCGTCATGGCCTACAAGCGACTGCCGGTGACGGTTTATGTGCTCACGGTTTGGACCATTTATCCGATGATGTACTACATCGTGATATCCGACGTCAGATTCCGCTACCCGGAGTTGTGGCTGTCGCTCTTGCCGGCCGGTTACTTCGTGGCTTATCTGCTGGATATTCGCAAATGCCGTTGGAACAAGAATCAGGCGGCGATTGCGGTCGTTTCGGCTCGGTGAGCCTGAAATTTGCTGTTGTCATCCGGGACATTTCTATCTGGGATCGGGTTTGGACACGAAAATCGCGGTATCCCCGAACGATTGTGCAATCGTATAGCCGCGGCTGAGCAAGGCATTGATCGCGGTCTTGCCCAGTACTCCCGGAACCAGGGAGTTCTCGCGACCCTCATGGTTCTCCAAAACAACAATTCGCGGCTGATTCACCGCGAAGCCGGAATCAAGATCTTCCCATGAGGCGATGTGGTATTGAGATCTCCGATCGTGGCTGAGTTTGTCGGCGATGAGCAGCCCGCAATCGGTCTCCAGCCCCGGCACAGGAGTCGCGTGGGTTTGAAAAAGATATCCGGACCAGAAGCTGGCGACGGGCTCTCCCGGAGCCGCGATAGCATCAATTGCCCGTGATATCTCCTCGATGCGCTCAAGTCTCCAGTTGTCCGGATCATTCAACGTTCGGACAGTCGGAATTCCATCTCCCGTCACCAGATATTTGCGGAGGTCGCCGATCGAGAGCATTGCATAAGCGACGGTCAGCATCACACATCCAAAGGCCGCTAGCTGTCGGCTTCCGACCGTCGACAAGTTTGAAAACAGCCGCGTGACAACGCACACGGTGCTGACAACAAGGAACGGAACACAAAAGGAAAAATACTGAGGCAGTACGGGAGTGGGCAGCAGAGAAGTTATCGCCAGCAGTAATGCAAGCTGAAATGCGAATCGGGCCGGCCAGTCCGTCTTGCTAATCGAAAAGATGAACGCCAGGCTAATCACGAACAGGAGACAGTTTTGAATCCCGTTTCCTTCTGGTCCGCCCAAAAATAACATCAGCAGGACGCCAAGTTTCTCTCCCCACATACCGATCAGGCCCGCATCCGTGCGTATAGCGTGATAGCCAAGGTTGTCGAAGAGAAACGCCGCCGGTGAGGACAGGAACAGGTAGAGCGACGGCACTAGCCCGATACCAAAGCCGACAAGAAATGTTCCCGTGGCTTTCAGGGGCGTGACGAAATGTCGTGCGATCCACCACAGAAACAGCGGAGCCGTCAACACCAAGTAAGAACGGGTGTCGACTGCGAAGGCGAGCGACAATCCTCCGGCCGCGAGCAACCTGCGTGATGGCTTCGCCACTTGCCGCGTGACCGCAACGTATGCGGCAAACAGAAACAATCCGCCGAGCGAGTACGGCTTGACGATCGGCATCCAGGCAAAAACCAGAGTGCTGGTTACGAACAGAACTACCGACGCAACGCCTGCGAGGCACTGCTTCGTCTGGCGGCAGACATCTTCGTACAACAACAGCCCAAGCAAACTCGTGAGCATCGCCGGCAACAGCCGAGCCCACGACCAGGTCACATGAAACATCTTGAGCCAGAGCGCGTAGACATATGGTAGCAACGGGGCCTGCTGGAAGAAGAAGTCTACGTACGGCTTCTTATGCATCAGCACGAGCCGCGATGCCAGGAGGTAGTAACCCTCGTCAGTGTCTACAAACCGGTGCTGAGCGATAAACACAAACAGCAGCAGTTGCAGCAAAAATAGAGGAATGATGGCGACTTTGGCGGCTCGACTCACGAATGCACCATACGTCTGTTGTACTCTAGGCGATTACCCTCGATGGTAAATTGTACAACCTCTGAGCGCGGGCACTAGTAGGGCCTGCTAGGCGGTAGAAGCTCATTGATAAAACGCTTAGGTCGGGCGAATCGAAACCGAACTCAATAGAGGGTCGCCGTGCGCCAATGGGAAGCAGCCCAAATCTCCGCTCCGGCGCTCACTATCGGGCACAGACCATAACGACTATGTGAAGCGCAAAGATCAGGTAAATGGGCCTCAAAAACGCGAATCCGATGGTGGTCGCGGCGATGTGAGGCGTGAAGGCGAATATCAATTTCCGAACGGACTGTCCGTTTTAACAGATCCACTGGACGAGCAAACCGAATCCGGGAGGAATAGTACTGACGTCACCGGATATGCCCGCCTTATGCCGTAAAAAAGCCAAACGCTAAAGGACTCTGATGTACCGGTGCGGTGGAGGAATTGCAACGACGAAATCGAAGCGCGAGTTAGACGAGGCGAGACGATTGATTCTACTTTAATTCTCTCGCAAGAGCTGTGCCCGGCATACGTTGAAAAACGGCCGCGACGCCATCCGAGTATAGCAGCCGCCATCCGGGCGAATGCTTAAGAAGGTAATTCAAGGGCCAGCTCCGTTCCAATAGAATATAGTCGATGTGATACTTATCCATGATTCGGAGGGAATCTTGCAGTGTAAGAGCCTTCATGCAGTCTTGGAAAGCGCCGTTTTCCACAAAAATTGCACGTCCGTCAGCGAAGGACTTAATCTCAGGACTAGTCCATTCGATGAAGCCGCCAAACTCGGCTGGTGAGAATATCCGGCCTGTGATGTTGTGGTCATGAATGTAATGCAGGGCGGCAACGGGGTACTCGTCGGTGACTCTTTGCTGGAGTTCCCCACGGTTTGGGAATAGAACTATAATGGCCGCAACTGCCCCCGCCATAATTGCTGCATTCAGCCACGGTTTGTCAAGCTCAGGCTCGTACGGCGGAAATAGCTTTAAACGCGTAGCAAGCATCGGCACCGCTATTATGGCGGCGAAGTCCAGAAAGCGCGCGTGTGACAGTGCCGACCACAGGGCGAACGCCAGGAGCAGAACCTCGTCGAGACGATATCGCCGGCGGGAGAACAATGCGGTGGCTAGAACAGCAAAAATTAGACATAAGGCTAGCTTTCCGTTCCAGGTGCCGAAGTCTGGGGGGCGCCAGTACTCAACGTATTGCATAAAGCTCTGCACCCGGAAAAATTCCAGTGGAAAGACAACCAGTTTGTATCCAAAGGGATTCACAAAAAGCGCTGCTATGCTAGCTGTCAGCGCCACAAGCAGCTTTTTCAAGTCCGCCGGGCTCCAGCGGCTTGCCACTACCAGCCCCCATTCTCCGGATATCAGTCCTGAGACTATGGTGATGACGATCACCGCCAACCCGTAAATCCACGAGCCGTGCAGGTTGATCCAGATAATGAAGAGGGGAGGCATGAGCCAGAGCCCTCGACCCGTCTCGCGGAAGCGGTCCAGTATCAGAAGCAATCCCGTAAGACAGACCCAGCCGAAAAGCAGCGGACGAGGCGCAAGCGATACCGCTGCCATGGACAGTCCGCCGACAGTCGCGAATGCAGCGTCTTTGCAATCGGCCCCAGCGCGGATAGAGCGGTAATACATACCCGCAACGATCAGCATCATGGCGAGCGAGTACAGGGCTACAATGCCCTGTAGACCCATCGTCCTGAACGCCATTAGAAAACCAAGATCGGAGAGCCACTCGAAGTTCGTCCATGCCAGGCCCGCCGCGGTGAAGGAATAAGTATCTGTGGGTGTAAAGGCGTGGTGTTGCAGTACGTCCGTGGCACAGCGCAGGCGCCACCAGATATCGGGCTCAGCCAGGCCGATCCCGCGCGGCGCGTAGGCGATAATAACGGGCGCTAGCAGGAACATGCACATGACGGGAAAGGAAAATAGCCGAGCTATCCCTTTAGCCGAGGAACTGGCATTGCGAGGTACGGTTTGGTCCGTTTTCGAATCGGCGTCCGAGGGCACAGAAATTCTCTAGTTACTCACTTAGGATGGCTGTTCAGTATATCAGTGGTGCCAGTGTGTTTAATTCAAACTCGCTTCGAGCACCGACATTGGTTCACAACCGTAAACGGCTAGTCTGGACTTGAACTAGGCGCAGGTTTCTCCGGGCTGGCATCCTGGTCGCTGGGCTTCTGCCCAAATAGCTGTAACAGGAGGATACCCAGCAGAGCAGCGAGCACCGGTAATACCGTGTTCTCGGGAAGGGACCAAGCAACCGATCTTGCCATAGAGTTAGAGTGCATCAGAACTCCTCCCAAGGCGCTCGAAGCCCAGAACACGATAAATGCCACTCGGGCAATTGTCAGGGCGATTTGGCTCATTAATCCTGATTCCTGTATTTGCGATACATGCTCGGCGACCCACACGGCAGGGATGAGTAACAACACCATGTTGTAGATCTGGCCCTGAATGACAACGCAAGACACCGCCGCGGATAACGCCAACTGAAACCCCAGGTCGCGCTGACGGTTTAGCCACAAGGCAAAAGCTAGTGCCAGCAACGAGAGCCCCGAGAGGAAATACCAAGTTTCCATCCGAACAGATGGACGAAGATCGAAGCTGCGGCAATTTGAGAGTAACCGTTCAGAAATGTGATCCATTGGCCGAACCAACCAGGGCTCAGCGAATGTCCGAGCACTAGAAATGTCAGCCCAAAGCCAATGAAAGCACCCACAAATCGTTTCCGTAGATGCCAACCGCCGAGTGTCCATAGAAACAGAGGCAACAATATAGGAGCTGCTATTTGAGGCTTGCCGCAGGCTAACGCGCTCATGAACCCAGCAGAACTGAAGTGCCCCGAACGGAGCAGAGCAATATTGGCTAAGGCCAATCCAAAAAACAACAATGTGGGTTGCCGCATTTGCAACGCCAAGATTACGGGATAGCTTGCGAATGCCAACACCGTGTAAACAAATGTAGTGGCATCCCATATGCCTCGTATCCAGTAGATGGATGCTGCTATGAGAGCCGCCATTAAAACGACCGCAATTTTGTCGGCAATTGGGAATTTAAGCCAGCCCAGAGGGAGAATTGGAAAGGCTGCCACGATTGGATATTCAAGTCGGCGATCGTCCCTCTGACCAGCCACCGCCGCGGTGGCGCCATATACCGCAATTTGATTTTCCCTGGTCGTCTCTGGACCGTAAGGATTTGTACGGTGCAAAACAGCTCTGGCCGCGTTCCAGAGCTGAAAGAAATCATTAGGCTGACCGGACTTGAATGCCACTCCTCCAGTAGATGAAATCGAAAAAGCGTAGTACCAGGATCCGGCGAGGCATGCAACCGAAAAAATCAGCTTCTTGGCTGTTGCGTTCATACCGTACTACCTGCCAAAACGGCGACGATGATGACCTTCAAAATCTTGCAGCGTCTTTTTTCCTCAGGCTCGTCGCCCTGCAGAGCAACCGGGTGACTCGAGTGCTCGGACTGGTCGCAATCGTTCATCGGCGGTAACTTAGCTGTATAACCCTATTCCTTTTCTGTCAATCTAAAGTCTGTGCCGGAGTGTGCCTGTTGTAAGATCGGCCTGTGCCTTAGTCGCTCTGCGCCATTACGGTTACGGTGTAAGGCTGCTCTGCACGGAACGCGCTTGGCCTGAAGGAGGCGCCTTGTCGCTGGACGGTTGCAAGGATGATCGCGGAGGAGCGGGCCGACGCATTCGTTACGTACCTCGGTCGGCAAAGGCTGGGCAGTTCACTGGCCAGAGCGGACCCTCGGTCCTCGCCCGACGCTCAAAGAGCTTAATCTGGTCTGCTGGGGAATTTTGTTCGCGGTCGCGATGCTCGTCGGGATTCTGGCGTGGAACCGGGTGAGTGGGGGCGAAGGGTTCGATTTCGTTTACTTCTATGGTGCGGGCCGGCTCGCGGCTGAGCATCCACCGGTGAGGCTCTATGACTACGCCTCGCAGTTGCAAGTTTTCAACTCGATCTGTCCTTCCCAAAAAATGCATTACGGACCGAGCCCGTACCCGCCGTTTGTCGGTATCTTTTTTGCCAATTTTTCACGCTTGCCTTTTCGAATTGCATACTTCTTGTGGATGGCAATTTCACTGACGCTGTACGTCATAGGCATCCGGGCAGTGCTGAAAGTAGTTATGCCAGGGGAGCGGTTCGAGGCGTGGTTGATGCTCTGTTTAGCCTTAGCATTTGCTCCTTTTCTGCTATTCACCCTGGTGAATGGGCAACTTGCCTCCGTCGCGATCTTTAGCGTGGGTTTGGCGATTTACGAAGAAGGACACCAGAAACCATTCTTAAGTGGTCTGTTCTTGTCCATCCTGGCATACAAGCCAACTCTTCTTCTGCTGGTCCTTCCTATGCTGTTCCTGACACGAAGATTCAAGGCTATCGTGGGATTCATCAGCGGGACGACACTACTGGTTGCGGTCTCGACATTGTTTGCGGGCCTGCAAATCTGGCCGGCATATGCTCGCCTTATTGAAGCATTCCGAAAGCTTTCGGTTGGCAATGCTTCTTCTGGCATCAAGGGGGGACTGCGCCACTGGCAGTTCGTCGACTTGAATGCCTTCTCGTATGCTATTCCGGGCGCGCGTTCTCGATTTGGATTGGCGCTTATGGCGACGATTCTGCTGGGCGTGGTGGCCTGGGTTGCTGCGCTGTTCTGGAAGTCAGTCAAAGGGGGATGTTCTGTCCAATACCTCACTGTGGGGAACCGCATTGACCTGTACCTTGCTGATCAATATCTATGTGCCGATCTACGATTCCGTGTTGACAGTGCTCTCTATCATTCTCACCATTGGCGCTCTCGAAAATCTAAGTTGGCAGAAAGCAGTTCGTTGGATGTCGTGTTTCGCGATCCTTATGTTCGCCGTTTCTTGGGTGACGAGGGCTATCGCTGAACAGCATGGGGTCCAACCTTTTACAATCCTGCTTGTTGTTTTAGGCATCCTGCAAGTGTGCTTCTTGCAGAGGGCGATGCGCCGCGGTCCTGAGTCGCGGCAGCCTAGTCGCTGTTAATTTCGGAGCTGTGACCGTGCTCAAGCATCGCAAGCGAGCAGTCATTTACAAATCTTCGAATTCGCGGGATACTCCCCTGTGACTAAGGGTCGCATCCCGCAACTCGATGTATTGCGCGGCATTGCCGTCCTGTTGGTGATGCTCTACCACTATCCCTACTACGCCGTTTTCGGTGTCGGTTGGATCGGTGTCGATTTGTTTTTTGTCCTCTCCGGATTCTTGATTTCTGGTCTTCTCTTCTCTGAATGGAGCAGCAGTGGAGCAATTTCTGTCGGTCGGTTTTACTTCCGCAGGGGCTTCAAAATTTATCCCGCATTTTACTTCTTTCTTTTCACCGCAACGTGGGCGTATGCTGCTGTCCAGCAAGGTTTTTGGCAACACCCCATCAGCACCCTTCGGAATGAAGTCTTCTTTCTGCAGGATTATCTTCCTCACATCTGGCCCCACACCTGGTCTTTGGCGGTGGAAGAGCAATTCTATCTTCTGCTACCACTACTGCTAATCCTCATCGCGAGGCTTTATCCGGGGAAACGGCCGTTCGCGCTGGTTCCCGTACTTGTGATTGCATCGCTAATCGTTTGCTTGGGTATTTCGAATCACGAGACATCCGCTCTCACCAGAGGATGTAAGGTGGGCTTTCCACTACCGTGCCGACGCTTTGTTTGCCGGCGTCGGACTCGGCTACCTGTTCCACTCGGCTACCTGTTCCATTTTCAAAAGGCGCTGTTTTTGCGCTGGTCGCGTTCCTGGCTCTTGCCGGTAGCAATCGCTCTGTTGCTTCCTGCTGCGTTCTGCACTACAGCCCGTTACGCACCTTGGGTTCTTACTGGTAATGTGCTGGCATTTTCGGCCCTCGTGCTTTGGACTGTACCGCGACATGCTCCCGTATGGATGAGAAAACCTTGGAGCGCGTCGGCGTCTATTCGTATTCGATTTATCTGTGGCATGCTCTCATGGCTGTTATATTTCGCGCCAATTTCACTCATCACCTCTTCTGGCTCCTACCGTATCTGGCAGCCAGCATAGCGTTCGGCGCGTACATGGCTAAGCTAGTCGAGGTTCCTGCCCTCGCCTACCGTGACCGTTTGTATCCACGCCAAAAGACGATTGACCTCGGCTTACCGGCCAGTTCAGTCAGCCCTGAATCTGTCGGGGGTCCAGTATCCTGAGCGTCAGCGAGCCAGAAATGTCGGTGTGGATTCGAGTCGCCGTGGGCCGGCACCCGAGAAAGCAAGACTGCAACATTGTCGGAAAAAAGAACCCGCCAATTCCCGGAGCGCAGAAGAACATAAACCAGGGGCTGATCGGGTTCGAGCAGGGCATAGTCGATGTGGTACTTGTCCAGGACCTCGAATGGGCGCACAATTCGCACGGCGCGCACGTAGTCATCGAAGGTCCCGTTGTATACGAAGATATCGGCCCGAGAATCGATAAAAGGTTTGATATCCGGCGCCTCCCACTCCATGTAGCCGCCAAACCAATCCTCATTGAACACCCGTCCGGATATGTGCTGGCCTTGCATGTACTCCAACGCCGCGGTCAGGAAATTGACCACTCACCTCCCTGTGCAATTTGGCCTCGGATGGAAAGGAAAATGGATCCAACCAGCCATGGCCGCCACGATTGCCGCATTGAGCCATGGACGATTGCGCTCCGGGCCGACGGGGGGAAAAAGGTTTAGCCTGGTAGCGATTATCGGGGCCATGATCAGCCCCAGGAAAAACAGCAGGCGGACGTGCGACAAGCCCATCCATATGGCGAAGGCAGCGCACAGAACCTGATCGAGCCTCCAGCGCCGGCCGGAGAATAAAGACGTCAGGAGTAAGGCCAGCAGCGTGATAAGCGCTACCTTGCCGCTACCCTTGCCGAAGTCGACCGAGTGCCATTCCTCGACGAATTTCATGTTGCTCGACTGCTTCAGCAGAAGATCGAACGGGTAGAGAGGCAACCTGTATCCGAAGGGATTCACGAAAAGCGCAGCTACAGACGATGCGAAGACAAGCAGCAGCGTCCGGAGTTGCGTCCGGGTCCATCGATGGGCGACCACTATGCCCCATTGGCCTTCGATGAGGCCGGAAGCGATTGTCAAGGCGAGCACTACCAGCCCGAAAACCCAGGAACCGTGGAAATTGATCCAAACCGCAAACAGGAACGGCAAAACCCAGATTCCGCCCTTGCCCCGTTGGAAGCGTTGTAACACTAACAACAAGACCACCAGACAGAGCCATCCGAACAGCAGAGGCCGCGGCCCAAAGGACACCGAACCGAGCATGGCCGCGACCAAAGTAACTAAGAGCGCACTGACAGCATCGGCTCCTGCTGTGAAGGTAACGCAGTAAATCCCCGCGTAAATCATCACCAGCAGCGCTAGGTACAGCGCCAAGATGCCGCGCAGTGCCCCAATCTTAAATGCCGAGAAGAGAAAGGCTTCGGACAGCCATTCGTGATCCAGCCAGAGCGAGCCTGCTGCCCCGAAGGTGTAGGTATCGACGGCCGGAATCGCGTGAGACTGCACGATTTGTTTCCCGTTGCGGAGGTGCCACCAGAGGTCCGGCTCAGGCAAGCTGTTGACCGAAAGGGCGAAGACGAACAGCACAGCCACCATGGCACAGACAGTGGGGAAACTGAAGATGCGATTGCGTGCCAAAGCGCGCTCACCGGCTACGGAGGTTGGCACGGCCATGCCAGCGGGATCGTCGAGCTGTGAAGGACCCTGTAACTTAGTGCTCACTGTTTTGGCGAGCATACCATTGATTAGTTAGTTCAGGTCCCTACATATCAGTTACGCACCACGAAAGTTTTGGAAAGTGCGCCGGTAATGGTTACCAAAGTTTGGGTGTGTCATGGAGATTTGTGTTGCTACGGCCAACTTGCATGGCTATGCTCACTGCACCTCCGTCGCTCTCATAAGTGGCGAGAAATGCCAAATATGGCGGTAACGGAGGTCGCAAACAAGCGGCACCCGATTCGAAAGGAGACATTGGGATGGCCAACCTTCTGAAGAGACTTAACAAAGAAGACTCAGGACAGGACCTAATCGAATATGCCTTGATAGGTCTGCTTATTGCCCTGAGCGCTATTGCTGCGATGGGTGTTGTCGGACAGTCGATCAACCAGGAGTTCAGTAAGATCGCAACCAGCCTCACCTAGCCGTCAGTTCGGTGATACCAACCCGTGCGGAGAGCAGGCTTTGCAGGCGGATTAACTGCTCTCCCCAGCGTCGATCATGGGGATTTAAGTTGGCTTCGTCGAGTGCAGGCATGAGCCTGTAAGATGACCGGGCCGACTGACGTTCGAGAGCGAAACTGAATCGTCTTTCGATCCACACATGAATTCGGTTTGTTACTTATCGGCCAGTCACAGTAACTGGGTCGATAAGCCCTAAGCAACGCATAGCATTAAGGTGTCTAATGTCTCAACTGAGCGGTAATTCGCCCTATGGTGACTTCAGTACCGTATTTGCATGCGGCGAAAATTCCCAAAGCGGTACTCATAGCATTTTTTTCTTGTACGCCTTGAGGAGTACTGCTAGTGTATGCACACCGTCCCAGTCTCCCCTTCTGTGAACCAACCATATTTGTTTGTGGGTGGGCACAGCTGTTGGTGACTGGCGGCTTTAACAAAAGGAAAGAAACCGGAAAAACCGGAAAGGAGCATTTGACCATGATGAGTTTTTTGAAGAACCTGCACAAAGAAGAGTCCGGTCAAGATCTGATTGAGTACGCACTCATCGGATTGCTCATCGCTCTCAGCGCTATCGCTGCGATGGGTATTGTCGGACAGTCGATCAACAAGGAATTCAGCAAGATTGCAACTAGCCTGACCTAACCGTCAGTTTGGGGATATTGCCTGTGGAAGCAGGCTATGTAGGCGGAGCAACTGCGGAGTCGCAGCGGTTCGCACGCAGAGCATCAGTAAGCGCGCTTGGCCGGGCGTGTTGCTACGGGTTGATCGTAACCTCGTAGCTTGCTTCCTTAACTTGTAATTCCAGAATTGCGTCATGAATCGCGAATCCTACCTTCTAGCTGTCGCTCTATTTCTCGCCATCGGCGCCGCGATCATCGACGTACAGCAGCATCGCATTCCTAATTGGCTTACTTACTCCGGGATAGTGATTGGATTTTTGACGCGCACTTTCTTCTTTGGATGGCGCGGCTCGGTTAGCGCGCTCGCCGGTTGTCTTCTGGCGGGCGGGATTATGTTCCTGTTTTACGCGGTGAGAGCAATGGGCGCAGGGGATGTGAAGTTGATGGCTGCTCTTGGAGCATGCGTCGGTCCTCGACAGGCGGTCGCTCTGTTGTTGGCGACTGCGATTTGCGGCGGTGTGCTCGCCATTGTATACGCCGTTTATCGACGGCGAATTGGTTCGACCCTCAAAAATGTTGGATCTGTACTGTTGTTTCACGCTTCGTCCGGAATGCAGACGCATCCTGATTTGAATTTGGATAATCCGGCTGCGCTTCGCATGCCGTACGGATTGGCAATAGCGCTGGGCATGTTGTACACGTCGGTAATGATGTGGTGGAGGTGAGTTACGAAACAGCGTCGGTTAGGTCTCGCTTTGTTGATGGCGTTGGTTATTTCCGTCGTCGTCTCTTACTTTCTTTACAACCGCATCAAGAAGCAGTACTCGCAGAATACCCAGCCAGTAAAGATAGTTGTCGCTGTAAAGCAACTGGATCCAGGCTCCACGATCACGGCAGACGCTGTGACCTTGGTTGACTGGCCGGTTACTTTCCCCATCGAAGGGGCGATGACAAAGACTCAGGACGCGGTCGGTCGCATGGTTCTGTATCCCGTTGCGGCGAAAGAACCGATCCGCGAATCGTTGCTTGCAGCTCCAGGTTCCGTTGGTTTGTCCGGTAAGATCCCGAGCGGAATGCGTGCCGTGGCGGTTGAAACGAACGACGTGGCTAATGTCTCTGGGTTCATGTATCCAGGGTCTCACGTCGACGTGCTGGTCACATTCCGTCCCCAGACCGGTCGAAATGATGAAGAAGTCACCGCAACCGTTCTACAGAACGTTGAGGTGCTGAGTACTGGTGAGCGACTTCAGCCGGATCCATCCGGAAAGCCGGAAAAAGTTCGGCAGGTCACGATGTTGCTGTCGCCAGACGACTCAGAAAAACTCGTATTGGCTGCGAATCAAGGCACTGTGCAGTTCATTATGCGCAACAGCGACGATCAGGCCCAGCTGCAGCAACCGCCAGCTCAGCTAAAAGACCTGATTACCGGAACGGCTCAGCCTACTACTCCTGTAAAGGTGAAGAAGGCCCCTGCTCCGGCACAGCCGAGGAATGTCTACGAGATCGAGACGTACGACGGAACCAAGAAGAATACAGTTAAATTCTAAGAAGAGCAGTTGAATGGAGCCTGCCGTGGGACCAACAAGACGCAACGTAAAGAGAAGTTTGTCGTCGTGTGGTATAACCTCCGCGCTCATCGCGGGAATGCTCTTTAGCCTGTTTACACTTGCAGCATCGGCGCAACAGTCGCCTGCGTCGGAGCCGTCCGCACAGGCGCAGCCTGCACCCCCACCGCCGCCAGCACCTCCAAGTGCTGATCAAGGGCAGCAGACCGTCCACATAGTGGTCGGACACTCACTCTTGATTCACACGCCTAGCAGAGTTAAGAGAATCCTTACCGGCAATCCTGCCGTGATCGAGTCGGTTGTGACTTCGCCAGAAGAGCTAGTCATTACCGCCAAAGAGCCCGGTAGCAGCAGCCTTATGCTCTGGGACGAGACGGGGAAGAGTCGAAGCCTGGATGTCGACGCGGATATGGATATTACAGGACTTCGAAATAGCCTTGATCAGTCATTTCCGCATAGCAACGTCGATGTGCAGGCGGAAGGCACTAAGATCATCATGGTGGGCATGGTTGCGTACTAGAGAGCTTGCCGACCAGATGATGAAAATGGCGGGTAACTATTCCAAAGACGTCGTCAACGGGTTAAGCATTGCTCCGATCCAGCCGCGTCAGAAACAGGTGATGCTGAAAGTTCGATTTGCTGAGGCGGATCGCACGAAGCTGACCCAATGGGCATTTAACTTGTTCAGCACCGGCGCGGCTAATACCGTCGGCACAGTGAGTACCCAGGCGTTTGGAGCGGTCGGGCAATCTAGTGCCGGCGGCACTGGTAATAGCAGCTTTACCTTGTCGGATCTGCTCAATATTTTCATATTTCGTCCCGACATCAATCTGGGTGCCACCATCAAGGCATTAGAGTCAAAGGATGTGTTGCAAATTCTGGCGGAACCAAACCTCATGGCTTTGAGCGGGCAGTCGGCTCACTTCCTGGCTGGCGGTCTTTTCCCCTACCCGGTCGTGCAGGGCGGCACCGCAGGGTCGGTTCCCGCGATTACCATTCAGTTTCAGCCCTACGGTGTGAAGCTTGAGTTTGTCGGCACGATTGGCGATGACGGTACCATTCGTCTAAAGGTCGCACCTGAAGTGAGTTCCCTCGACTACAGCAATGCGATCATCATTTCAGGCTTCACCATGCCTGCAATTCAGACTCGGCGTGCGGAAACAGAAATCGAACTCAGAGATGGGCAGAGCTTCGGCATAGCTGGGCTCTTGGACCGCCGCACAACATTGCAGCTGAGCAAGATTCCTGGTATCGGCGATATCCCGATTCTTGGGTGAGCTCTTCAAGTCGAGAAACACTAGCATTTCCAATACGGAACTCCTGGTGCTCGTGACTCCGGTGATTGTGGATCCGGTAGGTGGACAAAATGTAACACCTGAGCCGCAAGTCACGCTGCCTACCAAGAGCCTGGATATTCCGCAATTCGACAAGGGCTTGCCTTACGGAGCCCAACCAGAGGCGGCAAAATGAGCTCAACTGGACATGAGACATTCATTCGGGGTTCGCGCAGCTCGGAGCGGTTAATTGGAATCCTTTGCATCGATTTGGATCCGGTTTCACGCGACGGCCTCGAAAACTTGGTTACGCAGACCCCGGGTGCTCATGTCGTGGATAACGTCGACCGTCATATCAGTCCTCGCGAGGTCAAACGCTTACTCGAGCAGTTTCAGCACAAGGTTTGCGTGATCGATTTCGACGATGGTGAAGAGAGCGCCCGAGTTGCGCGAAAACTTCGCGAGGGCTGTGACGTCACAGTTACTTTGTTTGCGGCATCAAGCGATTCTCGTCCGGATCAGATTATTTCTGCCATGCGTGCCGGGTGTTCCGAGTTCTTGACCAAGCCGTTTCATGCCGACCAGCTCGTGGAAGCCCTGGCGCAAATGCAAACCAACCGCCAAGGGAAGCTGCCGGGCCAAAAAGGCAAGGTAGTTACCCTGATGGGCGCCAAGGGAGGATCCGGTACCACGTCCTTGGCTGTCCATCTGGCGATGAGCTTGGTACAGCGACATCGCCAGCGGGTGCTTTTGATCGACCAGCATCCAGCACTTGGCGAAGTTGCGTTGTGCTTAGGACTCGGTAGACACCAGTACAGCTTCTATGAGCTTGTCCATAATATGGACCGATTGGATGCTGAACTGCTCCAGGGATTTCTGCTCCAACATCCAAGCGGCATGCATGTCTTGGACGCTCCGCAAGCGATTCAGGCATTCGATACGACCTCACCGGACGCTATTCAACACACGCTTGCTTTTCTGGCCGAAAGTTACCAGTTTGTCGTAGTTGATACGCCTCCGGGACTGAGTGAAGAAACGTGCGCTGCTATCCGTCAGTCAGACAAGTTGGGCATTATCATCACGCCTGAGTTGCCTGCCATCCATAACGCCATCCGGTCCGTTGAATACTTAACGGGCCTGCACTATCCCAGCGATAGCATCGACATCATATTGAATCGCTATTCCCGCCGGAGTACTCTCGATGAGAGAGAGATAGAAGCTTCGTTGCGTAGGCAGATCGCTGTCCGCGTACCCAATAATTACGCCGCGATTGTAACGGCGATCAACGCGGGCATTCCGATCGATCGAGCACGGAAATCCGAGCTCCCGACCGCATTCGATGCGTGGGCTGACCGTTTGGTGGGTGACGAAGCGCCGGTTGCAAGCGAAAATAATGGATCGAGAAAGTTGTTCAGTCTCTTCGGAGGCTAGCTGAGGAAGAATTAAATGGCGAACACGAAGACTTTTGGTCCGGATATGCGCATCGGCAGCGGGACGTGGACTGCTGGTTCGCGTAGCGTTGGAGTTTCCGCCAGAGCATACCAGGACCTGAAGACTACAATTCATCGCGAGTTACTCGGTCAGATCGATCTGGAGCGATTGACATCGCTTGAGGATGTAAAGGCCCGCGCACAGCTTCGCGAGGTCATTCAGGTACTGATCCTCAAGCTCGATACGCCGCTTAGCACTGCGGAGAAGGATCGCCTCTCAAGAGAGGTGCTGCACGAGGTTTTTGGCTTAGGACCTCTGGAGCCTCTGCTTCAAGACCCCACTATCAACGACATATTGGTTAACACCGCAAAGCAGGTGTATATCGAGCGCTCGGGCGTTCTGGAACTGACGAGCGTTCAGTTCAAGGATGACGCCCATCTTCGCCACATCATCGATAAGATCGTTTCCCAAGTGGGACGACGCGTTGATGAATCTTCGCCGATGTGCGATGCGCGCCTTGCTGACGGCTCCCGCGTGAATGTAATTATTCCTCCGCTGGCTGTGGACGGCCCGATCCTTTCAATCAGGCGTTTCGGCAAGATTCCGATTGGCACAGATCAACTGCTTGCAAATCGCACGGTCACGAGTCCGATCTTCGACGCAATGAAGGCTGCCGTAAGGGCCAAGCTGAACATCGTGATCTCAGGTGGAACGGGTGCCGGCAAAACCACACTGCTTAATGTTCTTAGCGGATACATCGGGGACAATGAACGTATTGTCACTATCGAAGACTCAGCCGAACTTCAGCTGCAGCAACAGCACGTAGTGCGTCTTGAGTGTCGTCCGCCTAACGTTGAAGGGAAGGGAGCTGTTCGGCAACGAGAACTGGTCATTAACGCGTTACGTATGCGTCCTGACCGCATCATCGTCGGCGAGGTCCGCGGCGAAGAGGCGCTGGACATGTTGCAGGCCATGAACACGGGCCACGATGGTTCGATGACGACGATTCACGCGAATACTCCGCGTGATGCAGTCGCTCGTCTCGAAACCATGGCACTCATGTCGAACCTGAACCTGCCGGAAAAAGCTCTTCGGCAGCAGATCGCGTCCGCCATCGCCCTGATTGTTCAAATTGCACGTATGAGTGACGGTACCCGACGGATTACCTATGTCACCGAAATCACCGGTATGACCGGCGATGTGGTCGCGATGCAGGACATTTTCATTTTCGAGAAGCAGGGCATCGACGTGAATGGCCGCGTCTTCGGCCGATTCAAAGCCACCGGCGTGTCTCCGAAGTTCGCCGACAGGCTGAAGAAGGCCGGCATCGTTCTTCCGGCGCATATTTTCGAGCATTCTTTCGAGGTCTAAGGGCTGGAGCGAACACTATGTCGATGATCAGCGTCTTCTTTATTTTGTTGGTCGCGGTGTTCGCTACGCTCGCGTATTTTACGGAGCCGTCCGAGGCTGAAAAGCGTATCCAGGAGCGACTAAGCGGACTGGATCGCCCGATGCAGCAGGGCGAGGACGATCACACTGAAATCGTCAAGCGAGTCACCTTTAGCAAGATCGGATGGGTGGATCGCTATCTTCGCGGCAACGAGGCTGCACTTAAGCTGCAGTTAATGCTTGAGCAGGCCAAGGTCGGGTGGACCGTCGGCCGATTCTTCTTTTATTCAGCTTGCCTGATGCTGGTGGGCGCGATCATCGGAAACTGGTGGATTCCGGTTGGTTTCGTTGGCTGGATCCCTGGTTTGGTTCTGGGATTGGCTCCCTTGTGCTGGATCGCCTATCAGCGCGCTCAGCGTTTCCGTCGATTCAACGAGCTACTTCCGGATGCGATTGACTTGATCGCCAGGTCACTCCGTGCGGGACACTCGCTTCCCAGTGCGCTTGTGACTGTAGGCGAAGAGCTAGCCGAGCCGTTAGGTCCGGAGTTCCAGCACTGCGCCGACGAAATGAGTTTTGGACTGCCGTTTCGTGAGGCGATGCACAACATGTTCCGCCGCTTCCCTCTGCAGGATCTTAATTTCTTGATTTCAGCGATTCTTGTGCAGAGAGAAACTGGCGGTAATTTGGCTGAGTTACTCGACAAAGCGGCAGCGGTTCTTCGAGCAAGAATCACGCTTCAACAAAAAGTGAGAGTACATACAGCTCAGGGACGCATGACCGGCGCAATTCTCATCGCCCTTCCGTTCGTTGCGTTTGTTCTCTTGAATCTGGTTAAGCCAGGTTATACGGCGCCCCTGTTTGAGACCGAAACTGGGCACAAGTTGGTGATCGGGACCTTGATCAGTATTACATTCGGCGCGCTGATAATCCGAAAGATCATCCAGGTGAAGTACTGATATGAACGTATTACTCATGGCAATCTTTCTGGCGGTTGCAGTGTTTGCGGCAATCGCGCTGATTATTTTCATGGCTGTGGGGGAGCGCACCCCGGCCGAAGTTAGGCTTGCGGAATTGCAATCCGGGCGGTTGGTGCAAAACGACAGCAAAAGCCTATTCGACGACTTCGACGTACAAGATATCTTTTCAGCGATCACCCGCCCTCTAGCGCCCTTTCGCGATTGGTTACGATCTCGGGATGACGAGCTCGTCTACCGGCTGAATATCGCTGGATTCCGAAAACCGGAAGATGCAGATACCTTTCTGAGCTGTAAAGTTCTGTCTCCTATTCTCGGAGTCCTGCTCGCTACATTTACCGGGTCGGACAACTTTCTATTCGTTGCGCTGCTACTTGGCGTGGTCGGATTCTTCCTCCCGGATCTTGTTCTTTTTTATAAAATGGGAAAGCGTAAGACTGCTATCAACAAAGCGCTGCCTGATGCCCTCGATCTATTGGTCATATGTATCGAAGCGGGATTGGGCATGGATCAAGCTACTCTGAGAATCGCCAAGGAGATTGAAGCCGTTTATCCCGAGTTAAGTGAGGAGTTGTTGACTATCGGCTATGAGCAGAGGGCAGGGAAGCCTCGACTTGAAGCCTGGCGGAGTATGTCGGATCGGGTTAATTTAGACACCGTCCGGCAGTTTGTGGCGATGTTGGTACAGACGGAAAAATTGGGAACACCTGTGGCCCGTGCTTTGGGCCAGTTCGCAGATTCGCTCAGGACCAGGCGAATGCTTTTGGCAGAAGAGCAAGCCGCTAAGACCACGGTAAAGTTGATTTTCCCGCTGGCGCTATTTATATTTCCGGCACTCTTTATTGTTTTGCTTGGTCCGGGCGTCCTAACTGCGATAAAAGCTTTGGAAGGTTCGTAATAAAGAAAAAGAGGGAGAATTAATCTGATGGATACAGTAACCATGATTCGGGTAGTGGCTGGCGTATTGGCGGTGGTCGTTCTGTGCATCATTATTGCGCGACGTAAACGTATGTCGTCGAGACCGATCACGCCGAAGAGGTAATATGGCGGCGGAGACGGTCTCCGTAAGAAACGAAACGAAGAAGACCGTGCTGGGTGAGCGGATCAGGGTTGCCGAAACCAGCCTAAATCGCATGGTCGGCCTTCTCCGGGATAAATACCTGGAGCCGAGTTCTGGTCTGCTCATTTACCCATCCCAAGCGATTCATACGATTGGGATGAAGTTTGGCATTGATGTCGTTTTTGTGGACCCCGTTTGGCGTGTCGTGGCGCTAAAGACAAATATGGTTCCCTTCCGGATGAGTAGAATTCACTGGAAGGCCCGATGCGTGATAGAGTTGCCGGTGGGAACCATAGCTCAAACCGCAACTGCAGTTGGCGACCAGTTGGATGTGACCTAAGAAGGATGCTCTCAGCGGAGTCAACGACGCCTGGAGTGTTGCGTACTGCATAGTGCTATTGCCATGCTGGTAACGCCGCCGGGCGACCCCGTTGACAGGACCTGCAGTTTGAGCGCGTTAAAGACACTCCTGGGATTCTCAGCCTTGGCCACAGTTTGGGTGCAATTAGTTCTGGGCCTCTATGACTTAGAAGGGAGCGACCTATGTTCAAGTCACTTCGCAAGCTTCTTGGCCGCGGCAGCGCGGGCGAGTCGGGACAGAGCATGGTGGAGTTCGCGATGTCCGCAGTCGTGTTTCTCGCGATGTTTTTCGCGGTGATCGATTTCGGATTCTTCTTCTTTGCCAAGGTGACATTGCAGAATGCGGTACGCCAAGCGGGCCGCTATGCGATCACCGGCAACTGTGGTACGGGCGGAAACTGTTTCGGAACGCACCGGTAACCGCCTGCCAATCATCATCCAAACAGTCCAGAAGTTTTCGTATTTTCTGAATCCTACCGTCACGGTTGCCTGCGTTTCAGGAAGTTGCCCGGGCTACGCCGGCGGCGGTACAAACAACGCCGGTGGACCAGGAGATGTGGTCCAGATTACCGCTCAATACACCTGGTATCCGTTCGTTGTCACCAAGCTTCTTCCGGGCATGATGGCGGGCGGGCACTACACTTTCAGCGTAAGTTCCATTTTCAAGAACGAGTCATTTGCTCCACCTCCGCCAAGCTAAGGGAGGAGTTTCTGTGAAGAATTTACGACGAAGCAGTTCTGGTCAGGCGTTGCTGGAATTGGCATTGGTTATGCCGATGTTGCTGGTCTTTGTCCTCGGCATTGTCGATTTCACGCGTGCGATCTATGACTACGAGGTCATTACGAACCTTTCTGGCGAGGGGTCCAGCGCGGCGTCACGAGGCACGGCTCTGGCTACCGCTGTGTCGACGATCATGAATTATGCCGGAAGCGACATCAACATGACCAGTAACGGATGTGTCATCGTGACCGCCGTCAGCAGCCCTGACGGGACAAGCTACAAGATTGGGACTAACGGCCAGGCAAAATCTACTCCCTGTAATTCGGGAACCAGCAGGATCGGCTGCGCTCCGCCCACCTCTGGTTGTGGCAACGCGACCATTCCCAGTCAGGTGCAAGTTGGTGTTGAATAATGGATCAGGTCAAACCGTCTATATAACCGAGGTCTATTACAAATTCACGCCTATAACGCCCATAGGATATTTTCTGCACAATAGCAGCTTGTTGCCATCGCAGCTCTACAGCGCCGCGTACTATTAAGAAAGGCAGCGTATGCGAAGACTACCTTATTGCAAACTGCGTATTCGGGAAGAAGGCCAGATGATCCTCTGGATCGCGATTGGACTGCCGATCCTGATATTGTTTGCGGCCTTTTCAATCGATATGGGAATGATCTACCAGTCGAGAGCTCGGCTTTCCAACGCGGTAGATTCCGCAGTGCTGACCGGCGCCAAGAACTATTCGCAAGGGGTAACGACGGCACAGTCCTTGGCCACGGACATGTTTGTGGCGAACTATGGCAGTTCCTCTCCCACACTGACATGGACCTGGTGCCCAGCAGACGTATCCTGTACCGGTACAGATCTCAGCGTAACGCTGCATGCGGTCGCCAAGGTTAACACGACGTTTATGGCATACTTGCCGCGGTGGGCGCAGTGGACAATCGCTGATGTCGGCCAGGCGACACGCAGCAACCTTGTTATGTCGCTCGTGCTGGACCGCTCTGGTTCCATGGCGTGCACAGGAGGAACTACGGATTGCGGTGGAGTCGCCCTGCAATCCGCCGTGCCGACTTTTATCGGTAATTTCTTAAACGGAACGGATCACCTCGCGATGGTTACTTTCGCCGGTAATTCGCGGGTCGACGTGGCGATGACCACCAACTTTGCAACTGCAATGAACACAGCGGTGTCTGGATTGCAATGGAATGGGGGAACCTTCGGTACTGGAGCAGGCTCAAATTCTTATGACACGGCTCATGGGCCGCCGATGTCCCTGGCGGACAACCAGAATGCCAGCGTGACCCTGCCTGCAGGTCAGCCAGAGACCAAGGTTGTAGTGTATTTCACCGACGGGCTGATGAACATTATTCAAGATACACTGACTTGTACGAATACTCTCGGCAGCACGTTGTATAACTTTGGAGGGTATGATAGCGGAAGTACGTTCGATTTCTTTAATCCGACCTCGGACTACTATCCGGCCGACGACTACAGCTACTATTATGCAGGAACTCAGTGGAAGCGGCCGGCGCTGGTTGCAGCAACGCAAAGAAGCGGTCTGTGCAATACCAACCCACCCCACGATGCTACCTACTCGTGTAAGGGAGTGACGGGTTTTCCATCTCAGCAGTCTGGTACGACGGTAACCTTCAGCCCGCACGGCCATCACTGCTGAAGCCCAATATCGTGCTATTCAGACGGCGACCGCAATGCGCACGGAAAGTCCGGTTCCGACCTATATCTATGTCATTGGACTGGGCAGTCAGATCACGGTTCCGAGCACCCAGAAATTCCTGGCGACGCTGGCTAACGATCCTCAAGGCATCTATGGAAACCCGTATTATTCAACGCAAACCTCGGGATACTTCTATCCGGTGACAGACTGTCCCTCGTCCACCTGTACTCAAAGTTTGACAAATGCGTTTGAAGATATCGCGAGGCGGGTTCTGCTGAGGCTTACCCAATAAATCTTGCCCCGTTTCACAGACAAATGTGAGACGGGGTTGTTCTTTGCCTTTTCCAGAAAGCCTAGGAAATCGGGAGCGTTACAAGAAGGACTAAAACGTAGTGGGTACCCAGCTTTCAGCATGAACTGCTGAGCTGGCCTCTGGGTCCCCCTTGCGACCGGTTAGGCAGTTTTCTTGATTGGGTGTATCGACGTCTTCGCAATCTGACTCAATCTCTCCTCCAGATTGCAGTGTGGAAGCGGCTCTTCATCAACCGACCGTTTTCTCCAGAGCAGATAAGCACCGTATACGGATCCGGATACCACGGCTCCAACGACGATACACAATAGAAGCAGCCAGAGTTGGCCGTTCTCAGAACCCATCGACCAGTTCATTGTAAGTCTCCATATTTAGACATCCTCCGAGGTGGCGTCTTCTCGCTGAATGGGATGTCGGAATAGGCTAAGGGTACGTGTGCTTCGGTTTGGTGTCTAGACCACCGACGGTGGGGAGAATGGCTGGGCTTTGGCACCATGTCAGGCTGCCATAGTGCTCCCTCTAATGGCTATCCAATGCCGCGCAAACATGCTTAGTTACCGCCGTTAGTCATAGTAAAAATGTGACTTGACGAATTGCTGCTTTAGAGGAGGGTGGCTCGCGCAAGCCTATCTTTCCATCATCAGGCGAAGAACTTTTTGCCAGGAATGAATCGGACGGGAAAGCCGGCAAAGAAGGGAAGTGGTTAAGCCGATTTCTTGGGTACCGGAGTGGCGTTTGCCAATTCAGCCAGCCTGTCGTGGATCTTGGCGCGCTGGTATTCGTCTTTCTTGATTGGCCTGCGTTTCCAAACAAAAAGGGCCACAGCAGCAAAGGACAAAACAGCCACCAAGACAGCGATCGAAAACAATGCAGCCGTAAGATCGGAGTTGTACGAGAGGGAGTCCATTGAGCCTCCACAGCGTCGCAATTGCGTGCATCACGACGTCGAAACGAAGAGGCGCATGAAACAGAAGTTAAGGTGAGCCTACATTGTGGCGTCGATGTAGGTCAAGCCCGGGATCGAGGTTGGCTACACCGATAAGTAACTGCCGTGTAACCTCGGCCTAGAAACTGATCGTCATCTGCGATGTGCTGTTTGGGAACTTCAGGTCAATACCCCGCTTCTGGTTGGCGGCGACCGTCGCCTGGCGATTGAGTTCGCTCAGGGGGATGGTCTGCGGCTTCGGTCCATCCTGGATCGACAAGACTCTGAGAGGTCAGCACATAGTGGCTGGATTCCAACTGCTTGCCATCGGAGAGAATAAAGAGCGCCGGCGGTGTCGGCTTAGCGACCGACTCTGGCGCAGCTCCGGACTTCGTCGATTCGATCGTCTGCACCTGGGCCCCTGAACTGCCTTGTGTTGCGGATTTTTGCAGGCTCCCATTGATTTTGTTCGCCAGACCTTGGAGACCTACGGGCGGCTTGGCGGCAATATGCGAATACTCCACCATATCTTGAGCCAGGCTGGTGGTTCCCGCTGCGAACGCGATCACGAGCACAGATAAAACCGTGGTTTTCATGGCAGCCTCCTCATAGCTGAATTCGCTCTTCAGGGGAATGATACGTCTAAATGGAGGCTCGCCGCGCAAGAAAATCAGACAGGCACCAATTCCGCTCGCTATCGACGCCGAGTCCTCGATAAACCCGTCAGCGTCGTATTGCTACAAACGAGCTCCGGTGTTGGCGTCAGGGCATACATGTGCCCGCATACTCTACCGCGGTCACAAACACCGCGCAGACCAGTGGTCGCGGCTGGTTTCCCAACCGGAGCGAAGTGGCGCTTTGCCTAAAACGGATGCCGAACTACGTTCTTGACAACGCCGACATTGTCAGAGAGGCGATATTAGGACCACTACCTTGTCGGTGCGCCTATTCACTAAACAACCAGCACGAAACTTCAACAGCTTGCCGCCGAACGTCTCGAGAAACAGCGGGTTGAGGTCGGGAGAGGCAGTGATAGGACTCCCCTCCCTCCTCCAACCGGACATCCAGGTTTCCTGAGTCCCGGGTGTCGCAGAATTCGCCGTCAACAGGCGATGCCTGTTGCCCCCGAGCGCGCTTACGGGTTCCGCAGGAGGCCGTAATGCACGTTGTTAGCGTCAATATATTGTCCGGTGATCACCCCAAACAGATTGGGCGTCGCCGGAAGGGTCCCCTGTCCCAGCGGCCGTTCCCGCCTGCGGAGCGTCAAAAGTGATGATGGCGCCGAACGGATTCCGCACGAAGCCGTGGTTCACGTTGTTCGAGTCGATGTATTGTCCTGTGATGTCCCCCACCAGGTCGATGCCCTCAGGTACGGTACCTTGGCCGGAGCCTGTGCCCGCCGCCGACACATTGAATGTGGTGATGTTGCCGAAGGGACCGCGCAGGAAGCCATGATTCACGCCGCTGGCATCGATGTAGTTTCCCGTGGTCACCCCCAGGTCGTTCCGTTGCGAATATGGGGCGAAGCAGTCGGCTAATAGCTGCACTTCTTCAAAGATGAGCGGACCGGTGGCGGCCAGAGCCATGACTTTGAACTCCTCGGGATCCGAAGTGGCATGACGGTCCCATGAATCCTTAACTACAGTGCTTCAAGCGCAATTGGAACGAGGCAATAGCTCTTCACTACTGGTTGCAAGACCATCTAAGTGTTGGGGGGTGTTTGCTATAGCTGAAACAATCATCGGGGGGCGAATACGAGATGCGAAGGGTGGAGCATGACTTGCCGCTCCACATCATCGTGGGACGCATCGGCTAGCTTTTCGATAGAGGAGCTATCGGCATGGGCGAGAAACAGCGGCTCCTGACAGGTGGTTGAAGCGGCCACGCGATAGCCGCACAGCGGCTGGCGGACGTTTAACGCCTTTAACTTCAGAAGTCGTGGAAGTTTACAAACGATCAGCCAACCCAAGCCTAGAGCTAACGCATGTCGGTCAGCATCACGGCATCACGTGAGAAGTTACCGCGTGCCATCACCAGATACTTGCCATCTCGCGACCAGTCGTGACTCCAGATCACCATCGAGGTGAAATGTGTTAACTGCCGCGCTGGGCTGCCATCGATCGGTTGGGACCATATGTTGGAGACGCCATCTTGCGTCCGCACAAAGGTCAGAGCATCGCCGGCGGCGTTCCAGCGAATGGGGTAGGTTACCGCAAAGGCTGCCATCGGACTTGGTGCTTGCGGTTCGTCGATGAACGGAAGCAGGCGTGGCTTGCCCCTGCCATCGGCGGCAACGATCTCTAGGTGGTTATCAATCGCTTCGAACGCAATCCAGTGCCCATCGGGCGATATGGTTGGTAAAAAGCCTCCCCGCGGATCCAACTTCGTAACTTTGCTGTCGGCGAGAGTCATCTTCCAGCAGTCACTCCGGGAGGCGTAAACAATCCATTTGCCATCGGGTGAGATCTCCGGCCTGTATTCGTGGCCGACCCCGCTGGTGAGCTGCCTCAGGTTGTCCCCGTGGCTATCGATTGCCCAGATCGCTGCTAACATCTTGGATTCGTAGCCGCGTCTTTGAAAAACGATGGTTCCGTCCGCACGCGTCGAGGTTGGATTCGTCGCCGTCTTGCCGAGGTGCGTTAGCTGCTGCCGAAAGCTTCCATCACGATTCACCACCCACAGTTCGGAAAGATCTCCGATGCCGAACACTAGGCGTCCGTCTGGCAACCAGCTGACTCCCCACAGTCCATCTTCTCGGCTGGCGCCCTCGTGCAATGGCGTGGCTGCGGTTGGGTCGTGTGCGGGTGCGACCCAGAGGTTCGAATCTACCTCACTCTGGACCGTCACCAGGCTCCGCCCATTTTGTGTGAGACTCGCACCAAAATAACTTAGAAGATCGCTGTTGATCCTACGCAGTTTCCCCGTCGGATAAGAAAGTATCCAGAGAGAGAAATAATCTCCACCCTTCGGCCATGCTGAAAACAGCAATCCACTCTGGTCCGGAAGCCACGCAATTTGGGAGATAAGGCGTGCTTCTGGCGGGAGGCGTCGTTCCGCCCCACCTTGGCTGGACATGACTGCGATGGTCCGGATACTTGGACCTTGGCCGATGCCAAATGCAATGTTGTTTCCGTCAGGAGACCAGGCCGGCAACCCGATCGTCTCCGGAGCGTGCACGGTGAGAAGACGCCTTTCATCGCTTCCATCGGCATGTGCGGTCAACAGGTAATATTCCGATTTCGCGATGTTCCGGCGGGTAAAAACAAGCTGCTTGCCGTCAGGAGAGATGTCCACCGCGCTAAGGTCTTCAATGTCGAAGACGATTCGTTCCGGAGAACCGCCTGTCAACCCGAGCCTGTACAGGCTCTGGGTCTCTCCCCCCGGGTCTTCTTCGATGTAATAGAAGTAGTTGCCGTCGGGAGCGAACCGTACACCTTCGAGTAGCGGATGGTGTACCGGCCCGAGAATTCTGACGGCTGTTGAGGTTGCCACTTGCTGCAGCCAGAGACTCTGTCGGGGGCCCTGCTCATCCGCGAAGATCAAATTGCGTCCGTTGGGAGAGACGGCAGCAAATGCCACGGTTCCGCTGGAGGTTAGTGCACTTACCCGGTAATTCTTGAAGGCAGATTCAGCCATCGGCCTCCGCCACCAAATGCGCACCGCGCAGAAGACAACCAGGATCGTGACGCCGGCAATAATGATATTTCTCCGCCGCGAGGAGGCCAAAACGGAGGCAGGTACTCGTTCTAATTCTTGTAGAGCCGCACCAACCTCAGCGGCAGTTTGATAACGACGATCGCGTTCCTTCTCCAGACACTTGTCCACAATAGCGACGAGTTTGGCCGGGAGCGCGGGGTTGATCTCGCGCAGCGGCGCCGGAGTGCCGTTCACAATGCTGTCGTGCACCACCTGCGTCGTTTTGCCGGGAAAGGCGCGCTGGCCGCTCAGCATCTGATACAGCACGAGGCCAAACGAAAAGATGTCAGTGCGCGCATCCAGCTTCTCTCCGCGCACCTGCTCGGGCGACATGTAGAAAGCCGTGCCCATGGGCGTGCCGGTCATGGTGAGCCGAGATGGCTGAATCGAGGTTGCACTCGGTGGATTTGAATCTGCGTCGTCGTGGCCTGAGTTGCCGGAGCTTTGTTCAGCATCTTCCTCGAGGTTCTTTGCCAGCCCGAAGTCGAGAATCTTTGCTTCATTGTTGCTGGTTATGAAGATGTTTGCCGGCTTGATGTCGCGATGGATGAAGCCCTTGTCATGAGCGGCCTGCAGACCTTCGGCCACTTGCGTAGCGATGGTCAGTACTTTGGAGAGAGGGAGGACCGCTCCCGGCTGGCTACCAGCTTCCATCTGCTCCTGCAGCGTTTGGCCCTTCAGCAACTGCATCACGATGAAGGGCTGGCCCTCGTGCTCGTCCAGTTCATAGATGGAACAGATATTGCGATGATCCAATGCGGAAGCGGCCCGAGCTTCGCTCTCCAGACGCGCTAAAGCGCTGGGATCCCGGGCAAGCTCGCCCGGCAGGAACTTGATGGCCACGCGACGGCCTAGCTTCAGATCTTCGGCCTTGTGCACCACGCCCATGCCCCCGCCGCCCAGCAATTCAAGAATGCGATAGTGGGTCACCCGCTTGCCGACAAAGCCTTCCCCTGGGGCAGAGAGTGAATCAACCGAAGGTGGGGTCGAGGGTAGCAATCCGGTGACTGGCGCAATAAAGCGATAGCCGCGACCAGTAACTGTCTGGACAAATCGCGGTTGCGCCGCATCCTCGCGCAACAGCTGACGAATCCGGCTGATGGCGCCGTTAATGCTGTTATCGGTGTCGAGAAACACGCCCTTGCCCCAGATTCGTTCCGCGATCTCCTGCCGCGTCACCAACTCGCCCCGCCGCTCGATGAGGAACATGAGCAGCTCCATGGGGATGGGCTTGAGCTTTAGGGGGACTCCCGCCGAGCGCAACTGGTAGGCGCGCACGTCCAGCTCGAAGTCGTCGCCAAAGCGAAGAACGCCAGCGGAGGTGGCAGGTTCAGTAGGCAAAGGATGTCCAGTGGGAGCGTGGAGAGGATTGTACCCCGACTTTTTTTGCCTGCGGCAACTCTATTTTGAATCAGCAGCCTGGACGCTAAGAAAAATGCAACAAAACGATAAGTCGCCGTCTATTGCTCGTCAATCACACTCGAGTCACAGTGCAACTCCAATCGGCTGAGCCCCCGGCTATAGCAATGAGCTGGCGACTGGCGCCGATGGGTCGAACAGCGAACGACGACCTCTCAAATGACACAAATGAGGAGAGTGCACCATGAAAATCCCCGTGAATCGCACAATTCAGCAACTAACAGGTTCTGATGACCTTCGACAACTTCAGTTCAACCGCATACCCGCACAAAGGAGAGTTTCGACGAGTATTCATCAGGTAGTGTTGTTCGCGCTCCTGGTGCTGGCCATCTCTGGCAGCGCCTTGGCGCAATCGCACTACACGTTCACTTCCATCGCCAACCTGAACGACTATGCCGGTTACTTTGAACCCGCCACCGTGACCAACTCTGACAACGTACTGTTCGGACCAGCACTAAACAGCGGAGGTGAGGGCGTGCTGCTCTGGCATCACGGAACGATTAACACGATCGCCGCGGGTGGGCAGCCGACCCTGGATACCGGGTTGTGCTGGCCTCCGACCATCCCCAGCGATTGCCCCGTTTTTGGTTTCACTCTCTCGCCCGTGCAAATGAACGATCGTGGCGACGTGGCATTCGGAATGAGCCGCGACGGGATCAACAACTGGCCTTCTCCCGACGGGATAAATGCCGGTATCTATCGCTACAATTCACATTCCGGCATCGTTCCCGTCATGGTTCCGGGGATGCCGGCCCCCGGCGGCGGTCTCTTCTGGGGGTCCTGGTTCAACGTGAGTATCCCTAACACGGGCGATATTTATTTCACCGGCCAAGTCTGCACGACTGCGGAGGTGAAGTACGCGGCACAGCCCTGTCCCCAAGGCCCCGGTGTTCTCGCTCATGGCGTGTACAAAGCTGACCCCATAGGAAATATCAGAGCGGAGATCAGGCCGGGCGATGCTGCACCCGGCAGAAGCTACTTCGATTTTGCTAATCAACCGGCCGCCAATGAAAGAGGGGACGTTCTTTTTGCGGGTCACATCTACTCCGATCCCTGTAATCCCAGCCCGGATCTCGGTGGGTGCTGGAGAAGCATCTTTTTGAAGGACGGAACATCGGGCAGGGTCGTCATCGTGGCCAGAGTCGGAGATCCCGCGCCCAGACCGGGCAAGATCTACACCTCGGCCGGAACCACGACCTTGAACACGGCAGGGGATGTTGCATTCCTGGCTGATTTCTCCCCGGCAAACGATTTTTACGATGACGCGGTGCTGGTGCGCACCCATGGGAGAACAATGGTGATCGCCGAGGCTGGGGATCGCATGCCCGATGGCAAAACCCTCGCCAAGGTCGGAACTGCCGTTCAGGACATCGCGATGAATAACGTCGGCGCCGTCGTCTTCGATGCCACACTCACCGACGGCACGCAGGCCATCTATCTTTGGCACTGCGGACGCCTCTCATTGGTAGCGAAAACGGGAACGCATACCAGCGCGGGTGTCATTAGCGACTTCGACGATTTTGGTGATGGATGGGCATCCACCCAGCTTGGGATCAACGACTGGGGACAGATCCTTTTCGCCGCACACTTCCAGGACGGTGGCGGAGCCATGTTCATGGCCACGCCGCGCTAAGTTGACTTCGACTCGCGGTCGTCAGAGATGGCGATGGCACAATGGGATTCTGGCAACGCCAGTTCTTATGGCCAAAATGTCAAAAGGACTTTTGTCCCCAAAGACCATCGAGGACTACATCCGGGTTCCGAAGATAGTGGCGGCCTCGCCGGCGGACGATGATGGAAATTAGCTCCATCCGCGGGAGTGGATCCACGACTGTCGACATGCCGATCATGGAACAGTCCGAGCAGAACGGAACATCGTTCTGCTCGGAAATCATGACCGGATTGGCGAAAATTTCGGAGACCTCGTGAACAGATGGTTTTCATCATCGCAGCAGCGGGCCGCCTTCGAACTGGTGAGCCTCTCGGAACAGATGTCCAGAAGCATCTCTCGGCTGCCTGCTCGATTATCAGCATAAGACAGAAGGGTTGGTTGGGAAGCTTGGAAGGTCGAGCGAAGAAGCGAGTGCTATCCGGCAGGTCGATCTTCCTCCCGAATTGCGAGCTGGTCGCGAGTTCATCGGCACACATAAAAGATGGGCTTCTTTCTGTTTAGGCGAAATCCGATAAACCCGCTCTCACTTTCGAACATCCTTCGGCGCCCGCGCGCATACAGAGATGAAAACGTGGCTAAATGAGAGCGAACAAACGAGATCACAAGAAGGGAAGTCAACGCCGCGTTTCTTCCGGGAAACGCACCCGACGAAAGATTCTTGAAGGGGGGAGTAGGCTGATGCACAGTCCTTTGTAGGTGAGGTGCGCACCAAACTTCAGGAGAAGACCGCCCATTCAGGGGGGGACGACTAGTGTTTTCTTGCTGACCCGTTCGTGAAGTGCGGCTATTTTCTCAGATCCTTGGTCACATACTTAGTTACGATGCGCGACTTTGTCGCATTAAAAGAATATGCAGGCCCGCAACTTGGGAAAGAATGGCCTCAGCGCGCTTGCCGTTGACGCCGTGCGCCATTTGTCGCTATTCTATGCGACATAATGGTGAACGAACTCAGAGCCGTAATCGACGAGTTGGGTGGTGAGCGGACGTTGGGACGTCACCTGTCCAACGACCGTGATTTGCGTGAGGCCATTCGCGAAGGCTTTCGCCCGGCCGTCGTTGAAGAACTGATGCGTGCGTCCGGCTTGACCCTCAAGGAGCTTGCCAACGCGCTAGACCTCTCTCCGCGCAGCCTGCAACGTCGCCGCAACAGTGGACGCCTGGCGCGCTACGAATCCGACCGGCTGTATCGGCTGGCTCGGATTGTTGCCATCGCCACCGACTTCCTCGGAGATCGTGAGCGGGCATTGCGTTGGCTTAAGCGACCGAACCGTGCGCTCGGCGGCATCGCGCCGGTCGCGGCAATCGACACCGAGCTCGGCGCTCGCCAGGTCGAAAACATACTGGGCCGCATTGCGTATGGCGGAATCAGTTGAAATTGGTCTATCGGGTTCTCCGCAAGGCATATGCCCGTAATCCATTCGATGGCGAAGGCGCCTATCGCTATGGTGGACGCTGGTCCAGTGTTGGCGTGCGCCTCGGCTACACTTCGGAATATCAATCCCTGGCCATGCTGGAGTACTTCGTCCACCTGGATAAGGACGACCCGCCAACCGATCTGGTTCTAGCGGTTGCCGAACTTGCTGAAGATGTAACCAAAGGGAGCGTGAACATCAGCGAGCTAGCCGCGAACTGGCGAGATGGTGCTGCCCCTCCCGAGCTCACCAGGTTCGGCGATCAATTTGTATCGGCCGGCAAGAGCTGCGTGCTCTTCGTGCCGTCCGTTCTCGCGCCGCACGAGAAAAACTGCCTCATCAATCCTGCCCACGCAGGGTTCAGTCGGATCGTTGTTCGGGATCTGGAGCCGCTGACCTACGATACGCGCATGTTTGACAAGCGAACTCACAAATCTCGACGAAGTAGGTAAGACCAACGTCTGTGCCCGGCTCCCTGCGCAGTTGCGGGTTTTCCGGTTCAGAGGGAGAATTATCAGCCGCAAGCGGAGGAGGTTCCCGCCATGCGCATCCAGCACCAGCCGATCCTTTCGATTCTCTTCTCGCTGATCATCTTCTGCTCGCCGGCATCAGCGCAGACCTTTAGCGTCATCCACACCTTTACCGGAGGATCCGATGGCGCCCAACCCTACGCCAGCGTGACCATCGGCGGGCCGGGAGTTCTCTACGGCACCGCGTACGCAGGCGGCCTGAATGACTGCTCTGGCGGCTGCGGCGTCGCATTCAAGATGATGCGGCACAACGGCGCATGGGTCTTCGCTCCGCTGCATGCCTTCACTCCATCGAGCGGCCGGAACCCGGTTGCGCCGGTGGCTTTTGGTCCCGGCAATCTGCTCTACGGCACTGCGGCCGCAGGGGGCACGGGTAGCTGCGGGACCGGGTGCGGGGTGGTATTCACCTTGCAACCACCGCCGACTGTTTGTCACACCGCGCTCTGCGACTGGACCTACAACCCGATCTATGAGTTTGCCTCGCTAAGCGAATTTAATCCTCTGGGCAAACTTGCCTTCGATCAGGCAGGCCATGTTTACGGCAGCACGTACCAAGGGGCGGGCTGCGGCACTATCTTCCAGCTCACGCGCTCCGGGCTCTCTTGGACGGAGACGATGGTTTACCAATTCCTGAACTGCGCCGACGGTATCCACGGTCCGACGGGCGTCACCATCGACGCCGCCGACAACCTGTATCTCGTTTCCGAAGAGACTGGCTATTCCCAATACGGCTCAGTTTATGAAGCGACGCCTGCGGGATCGGGATGGACGGTAAACGCCATTTACAACTTCCAATACGGCGATGGCCTCTATCCCGAGAGCGTCCCGGCGATGGACGCCCTGGGAAATCTTTATGGCACCACGAGCACCGGCGGCCCCGACGGCGGCGGTACGGTGTTTGAACTGTCGCCTAACGGCAGCGCATGGAACTTCGTTCTAATCGACAGGCTGGTCGGATTTCAGAATGGCGGCCCACGGGGTAGCCTGGCATTCGACAGTGCCGGTAACCTCTACGGCACAACGTTGACAGACGGCAGGCATGATTGCGGCAGCGTCTTCAAGTTGACGCGATCAGGCGAGCAATGGATCTATAGCGATTTGTACGATTTCTCATGCGCTAATGACGGCGCCTATCCGTATGCAGGCCCCACGATTGACTCCAGTGGCAACATTTATGGCACGACTGCCGCGGGCGGTTCCTTCGGGCAAGGCGTGGTTTGGGAGATCACACCCTAGCAAAGAGTAGCGATTTTAGTCACGGGTTTGAGGATTGTTGGCGAAATATCGCCTCTCTGACAATGTCGGCGTTGTCAAGAGCGTAGATCGGCATCCGCTTTAAACAAAGCGCCACTTCGCTCTAGTTGAAAAACTCCGGTGCCAACCAACCACGGCTCGCCTTGTAATCCTCTCAGATCGGAACTCGGTCCGACCCATGCATCTCTTCGATCGCTAACGCGATCATGATTACCACTTCGAACTCCTCTCGAAAGAGGAGCGGGGTGCCCACTCAATAACTCGGTGTTCTACTGCACACCATGACGATTTCCGGGCTGCCCCGCGTGCGAACCGAACTCAATGTACTGCTGATAATCCCATCCCTGGCGTAGCATCCAGTACAAAGAAACTGCTAGCCGCCGCGCCATCGCGACCTTGGCGATCTTGCGTCCTCGTCGCATCATCAGGTGAAAGTATCGGCTCCGCCATTCCGGAAGACTGCGCACCGTTACCTGCGCCGCCTCCACCAGCAAGAAGCGCAAGATCGAACTTCCTTGCTTGGTGATGTGCCCCAGCCGTCTCCGATTCCCGCTGGAGTCTTCCATTGGAACCAGCCCGAGATAGCTGGCCACCTGCTTGCCACACTGAAAGCGTTCGGCTTCTCCGATGATCAGCACGAATGCCAACGCTGTGAGTGGACCCACACCAGGATGAGTGGCCAGTCGTTGTGCCTCGGGAAACTTCTCCACTTCCCGCTCCACGGCCTGGCTTAACTCAGCGATGGTTGGGTTCAACCGGTCCAGCAACTCCAGCAGGTCGTGCCGTCGCCGGCTCGCCCACGGAGCCAGGTTGAACGACTCCAGTTGCGGACGTTCCGTCCGCCACAACCGCTTCTTACACCGCAGACCCTCGTTCAGCGCCACCGCCTGCAGCTGATTCATGATCCGCGTACGCGCCTGCACCATGCGGTGCCGATGCCAAAGCAGTTGCCGCAGATCACGGTTCTCCCAACTGGGCACCCAGATCTTTGGAAAGTCATCTTTCAGCATCAGCTTCAAGATGAGCTGGGCATCTTGGCGATCGGTCTTCTGCTTCCGCACCCGTTTAGTTCGGATCTCGGCGGCATCTCCGATCCACAGCTCGATCTGCAACTCAGCCATCAGCCGCTCGAACCAGCGCCCGTGCCCACTGGCCTCCATTCCGACTCGCACGGCGTTTTCCTGGCGCGTCACGGCGCGGTAGAACGCTGCGGCTTCGTCGGGATGATGCAGTCGGCGCTCTTCCGACTCTCCGGTGTCGGTGTCAACGAATGCGATTTGCTGAAACTCGGGATGGAAATCTACTCCTATAATGATCATTGTTCGGCTCCTTTCTCCCGAGCCTGTTGGTTGGTCAGCACCACCAACTTTACTCGGGTATCGGAGCCGACATTGTCATGGAATCAATTGCACAAGTGACAGGAATGGGGCAGGATAATGAGTGTAATGGCCTGTTCTCGACAGTTATGCCAACCCATGCCGATCTCAACGGTGCTATCCCACTCATACAGCCACTGATGCTCCAGAGATATCAGCTTTGCCTGATGCTTTATAGGAAGGGAGCTTGCTGCTTCCACCGCTTGACTGCGCAGAGTATCCTCAGAAGGCTTCGAGCTTGCGAAAAATGCGGAGGCCGGACTTAAATGCGTTTCATAGCGTTTCTGTTGCTCTTTTCTTCCTTGTTGTTTGTCCCTGCCTCGGCCGACGATATCTACGACAATGGGCCTACTAACGGGACGACTAACGCGTGGGAGATCAACTTCGGGCACATTGTCAGTGAAAGCTTCACCGTGGGCAGTGCCGGCGCGACCATCACCGGCCTGAGCTTCAGCGCATGGGTATTCCCCGGCGATGTGCTGGACGGCGGGGTTGAAGTCTCAATCACCTCGGCTGAGTTCGGGGGCACCACCTTCCTCGATGAGCGTGTCAACTTCACCCAGAGCGGCTGCGTCGCGAACCAGTACGGTTTCAACGTCTGCACCGAAACGAGCGACAGCAGCTTCGGCACTGTCAACCTAACAGGCGGCACCTACTGGCTGAACCTGCAGAACGCTCAGGTGAAGACGAACGAACCGATCTATTGGGACGAGAACTCCGGCCCGTCGCAGGCTTCGGAGAACTCCGTAGGAACGATTCCCTCCGAGTCGTTCACGCTTTTGGGTCGTTCCGGCACAGGCACCACGCCTGAGCCCAGCAGCATCATGCTGTTCGGTTCAGGACTTTTCGGTCTGGCTGGCGTGACTCGCCGCAAGCTATTCTAGGTCCGGTCAAAACCCCCGCTGTAGCACCTTGGGCCACGTGGTGTCGTGGGCGAGATCGAACCTAACGAACCTCGTTGAAGTGGCGTTTACAATGATTGCCGTAACATCCCCATTGCACAAGTTAACCGGAAACGGGGCAGGATAATGAGTGTAATGGCCTTCCATAAGAAGGCCGGTCGTAGTCAAGCAGGATCTTCACCCATCCCTATTCCCAAGCAAGATTTTTCTCCACCGAGTTGCCACTGTCGCCACCCTTCCATCCGCACTCTGGATGAGCGATTCTCGCTCGGTGCAAGTTGGGTGTTCTCGTTTCAGTCGGTGCTGCCACCTGTTAGGCGACCTCTCTTCCATCGATGGATAGAAGTGGGCGCAAGAATGTCGCGTTGAACGTCGCCTTCGTCAGTACGGACGCGGCGGGCCGACCAGCGGAGTCTTCACTGGCTTCGCCATTCCAAGACTACCCAGATCTCCGAGAAGAGGACTTCGGGACGATCATCCGGACGGCAGAGCTGAGCGACGGCCGCTGCTCCTACTCTCTGGGGCCTCCAAAAGGTGTTACGCGGCCTGCTTCCTCGGGAATAGACTTCAGATATTCTACGATTGCCCAGCGCTGCTCGTCGGTCAACAACGGACCAACAACGCCATTCCCAAGTGGAGCATTCTCAAAAGAATGCCCAGCGTTCGAGTTCCCAGGCAGCGATGTATCTAGAAGAAATCTTCCAGACTTTGCGTGCGTATCAAGTCCCACTCTGACCGGATCGAACTCTCCTCCGACGTAAAACTTCTTTGTGCGTTCCCTCGCCGGAAGGAGCATTTCGTAAATATTGGGAACAGATCCGTTGTGCAGGAATGGAGCTGTGGCCCATACACCATCGCGGGGGGCTGCCTTGTACGCGCGGATCGGTGGAGACGGCACCGGAAGCTCCCTGTAACCGTGCAATTCGGCGCTCTCTGCTTCACTTAGCTTAAGAGGTTTCAATGACTCGGCGAGTATCTGCTCTTGCAAGATGTTGTAGAGGATACCGGTCGAAAGATACTTGTCTTCCTTGTAAGGAGGCGGTAGCTGGGAACTCAGTTTGCCGGTGATCACATACGGTCTCAGATCCTCGAACTGTGCGGGATCAGTGCCTACGAGCGTTTGTGGAATCAATCCTACTCGTACGAAACGCTTGCCATATTTGTTCGGCTCGGTCCACGTGTAAGGCCAAACGTTATGGCAGCCAGCGCAGATACTGACGAACAGTGACTTCCCCTCGCTGGCTTTCTTGCGGTCGATCTTTCCCAGAATTTCTTCGGGCCATTTGGGAGGGGCCAGTCGACCCAGGGCGGCTTCAATTCTCTCCAGATTTAGCGGGAGCTCCGTTGAATCGAAAAGACCCTCCTCCGGCGTTGTGGAGTGTAGGTCAACGTCGATAAACACTCCCATCGCTTCGACTTCGTTTCGCCGAATAGGATCTTGTTGCACCCCGCGCCATTGGGTCCACGTGCCCTGAGGAGAATTCCAGAGGAAGGGTATTTTGGTCGGCGCCAGAGGCGTGGAAAAGTTCTCCGGAATCCCGGTTTCGAAGGCCACGAGCCGGTTGACGATAGCTGCGATCGCATCGATGCGGCCCGGTCCCCAACTGGAGGGAGTGACCAGTGCTCGGGTGCGATATTGATGCACGCGTGAGGCGTCGCTTTCCAAGCGGGCACGTAGTTTGCTTTCCGCGTCTTTGCTCGATGCCCCAAGACGAGCAGCAAGGCGATCGAACTTCGCTGGATCACTCAACGTTGATTGCAACGCGTCATCTAGGCCTCCAATGTAGGCCATGAAGTCAAATGTATTGCCGTGACCACCGTCGATGCGAATTCGCTTTCCGCTATATGTCAGTTGTCCCGTGTGGCAGGCCGCACAGGTTACACCAACCTGCGGGGAACCCGCCCATCGACCTTTTGCCATCGCACTCTTAGCGATGCCTATCGGAAACCCATCGGGGTTGGTCTGTTGATTGACGGCTTGCGGAATCAAGCCGTAGAGTTCGCTGTTCTCGTCCGAACGGAATAACTCTCGACCGCCTGCAACCTCGAGAGACAAGAAGATGTCGTACGAAATTGCACGCGAGCCCTGCGATATTTGGTAAAACATCTCGCGATCAGCTTGGGACCATCCCTGATCGAGGTAGACTACGGCGTCGGACGCCGGCTGAGCCGCAACGGACTCGAGTCGGCAAAGCGAGAGAGGAGCAACGCTAACTAGTAACAATACGAACCAACGGGCCATCCCAAAAGTCCTCTTGTATCGTTTCATGAGTTTCTACGCCTCCAGAGCTGGACAATCCATGCGAAAAGGATGATCGCTGTCACCCTCATGCCACAATAATGAGACGCAGCGCCATAAGTTATCTTCCTTTGCTTGCTGAATACCAGGACCCCCTCATTGCCAGAAGCCGTCCTGTCCGGCATTGACTTTGTAGATCCTTAAGCCACTCGTACCCCCAAGGTAGAGGTTCAGCGTCACACCCAGAGCGTTCCAGTTAGCCGGAGTACAGCGATGGCACGTCTCACGTCGGTAATATGTGTCGAGCATCAGACGACGTTCATATGGCCATTCGATTCCAGCCGTATACCACTCTTCATTCCACGAGTGTATCGACCCGTTGTAAAAGACTTCTGCAGAACCGTATGGACTGAACCGAAAGCCGTTGTGGAGAAGAAAGTCTCGTTCGATCGTCACCATATTTCGATAGGTTGTCGAATATCCTCCGTCGAGCCAACGGAGTTCAAGCCAGTTCCTGTCGCGTATGAGGAACTCGCCGGGCAGCCAAAAACCGGGCGTCGCATCAATCGTTACCCGGTTTTCGTGATGGATCGCGCCCGATTGGACCGTTCGCAGAAATTCGTAGCCGCCACCGAAGACAAAATAGTGTTCCTTGTCGGGATCGATGTTTTCAAGGTGCGGCTTCAAGATAGGCTTGAACTGATAGCCGAGAGCTGTAGCTGCATACCACTGCTGGAAGGGGTAGCCAACTCCTTGCTCGAGACCGGTAAATGCAAGGATCCGCCAGTTCGCCGGCAGTTGTATATGAACATCAGCTTCGGACCAAGCCTCAGTTTCAGTGTTAGCCTGCGACTGCCCCACGGCACCAGGGCAAAATGAGGCTAGCAGAGACATGCCCAACAACGCTCCAAGCAGAATTGATCGACTGTCACACCCAATCCGGACTGAGCTTGGCATGAAGTAGGCTTTATCGTAAGTTCAACAGGATCGGCACGCAGGTGTGAAATCTGTTTTTATCATTCGTCCTGTCAACGCCACGCGCTACGCCACCCTTGATTGACAACGATCAACACCTGATCGCGAATCGGGTTGCCATTAGTGCGTCCCGTCAAGGGAATTGTCTCTCGAGCCGGCACGAGGTAATCATTTTCCTGCCAGCCGCGGATCTTGAATTCGACTGGTGTTACAAACTCTTCAGCGGACGCCTTGTGCAACGCCTCGTTCGTGATGGATTGGGGGGTCGTTGTAAGTGAAATCAAATTTGCCACAAGGGGCGTAGCGGCGACAATTGCGGCGCCTTGAAGAAACGCCCTACGGTGCATTCCCATAGTTTTCTCCATCTGACATTGCTAGTCGCAAAGCGAACTCTTGCGATCTCGTGGAAGAGCGGCGCTATTGCCCAAGACCCGGTGAATCTGTGCAGAAGGTTTCGTCCCGCAAGTCACCAAGCCTGACAGGTTAAATGCACCCGTTGATCCCCAGAGCCGTGCACCGTCGGCGCAAAGTTGCACGGCTATTTTTAGCTCTCCAGCAGCGACTGCGATTTCGTATGCCTGCTCAAAGGCTCGAAGTGTAGGACGATTGGCGACATTCAGCCTTGCGAGTTCCAGAGAGCGAGCGGCGTCGTCTCCACTGCCAGCATAGAATTCAGCGCCATGATCGGCAAACGCAAGTTCATACTTCGCTAAAAGTGCTTCGTAGCCGGATTGCGCAACCTGCATGTATGCTTCGGCATCGGAGTATCTGCTTAACGCGACCATCACATCGGCAAGACGCCAAGGCACTTCGGGGTCCGTCGTCGAAAGTATCGGTAGCAAGAGCTCCTCGGCTCCACCGGCACGGCCGTCCTTTACATAAATTTCCGACAAATGCACTCGCGCCTTCACATAACAAGGCAAGTATTCAATGGCCTGTTGGTACCAACGCGCAGCCAGACTCGCGTTCGGTTCGGGAACGAGCTCGCCCCAAAGAGAGCCCAGCTGAAAGCAAACCCACGCCAAAGCGAAGGGGGAAACATCCTGATACTCTCTCAACGCGCGGACATAGACCCGATCGGCTTCTTCAAATTCCCGCAAATCAGCGAGCAATGCGCCGAGCGGGACAAGATGCTCTAAGCGCGAATTCTCCGCCGCGATTTTCTGTCGCGCATCGAGTACTTCGTCAAGTCTTATGCCGCAGGCCTGATCGATACTCAGCGAGAGTCGCCCGACCTCCTCCGACAGGGGTCCCGAAACATTGATCCTCGACAGATAACTCCTCGCTTCCGAGAAACGGTGTGCCATGGATGCGACCTGCGCACAGACCAGTGCAGTTCCCTCTGGGTCGGCATTAACATTAATCTGTCCAAGATGATCGATGAGTGCGTGAACTCGGTCCAGCGCACGCAGGTCGCCCAGGAATTGAGCCGTCAACTGTTCCTGGGCCACAATTCGTTCCGCGATACCCGGTTGCCAAGGGGCTTGCCAGAAACGGCTCCAGGATTGCTGGCGCGTGCTATCCAGATTCATCACCGCAATGTTGCCGTCCGTTGCACGCGGATACTCCGCTGCAACCACCTCCGCCTCGATCATTTCGCTGCTCCGAAACGAGTCTCCAGGCTATCGAGACCTGTCTTCTCAAGGGTGGATACAATTGTCCTCACCACAAAGTCGGGTTGACCATCTGCCAGGAAGTCGACGTGCCACTCGACTGAGCTGCCGGTCGCTTTGGGCTTTACGCTAAGAGTTCCCGCGTAGTCCACGACTCCAATTCCGCTGACGTTCGTGTAGCGGTAAAACCTTTGGGAGTTATCCATAGTTTCGAGGCGTTCGATGATTTGCTTCCCGTCTATTGTTTCGACTCTGCGCAACTGCCCGACACCCTCTCCCGTCAGCTGAATACTGGCGATAAGGGGATTCCACAATCCGCCGAACTGCCCGACGATAGCCCAAACCTTATCGGGCGACGCCAACAGGTCGACCGTGTTGACAACGGTCTGCAACTGCGCGTTTGGTGAAGCCTCGTAAGGGAACGCCGTGAGCCCGGGTTTGGTCGCACCGGTAGCACCGCCTTGGAGGAATTCTCGATCGTTGTTCACCATCCAGGTGATCATGATGTCGATAACATTGGCGTTAATCGTGCGGCCGCCGCCGGTCTGGTGAGGTTTTCCATGGAGCGTGCTTTTCTCGATTTCGAGAAAGCTGGTGTCGGTTATGGGCTTCGACACGTCGAAGAGCAAGAAATCATCAAGATAGATGTCTATTACGGCGTCCAGCGCAGTCGGCAACCAATCGGCCTTCCCATCACGCATGTCCCAGTTGTTCAGACTCTCCACTAGTCGTTTGCGGAACAAGGGCCGGACTTCTTCCGCTAGAGAAAACGGCGTTTGCTGATTCCACAAATCGCGTAGGTCGTCTGTTCCTTCCAAGCCATTATTGTTGAGGCGCATGTTGGTCTGTTCGGGGCGGCCTACCCAATCTAACCGCGGTGGCTCATGTCCGATGGGACCGGCACCTCCTGGGATGGGAACCGTCTCTGCTATAGCCCCAAACAGCGTTCCTTGGCTGGGATTGAGTACTCGTTGGGTGTCAAATTCAATAACAATTGCCAGCACATTGTCATGCTGCAACAAATTGGGGAATTTCTTCAGGTCTTTGACAATCCACGCAAGAAAGAATGGATCGGATCGCAGACCCGCAAATACTCGAAATGTTCCGTCGGGCGTCGATGCGCCGTTTTCGTCATTCACAACAAATTGCAGCACCTGCCCATCTGGACAGGTCAAGGTTCCGCGCTGAACCGGTTTTGAGTCAGTTCCATGTTCGAGCACGCTGAACCGGCAGGTGAACCGATATTCTTTGTCACTCGGCTTGAACTTCGGAGCGTTGCCGACGGACGGCTTAGTGATCCTGCGAATGACGATCGAATGATTCACCGCGTTTGAAAACATCGCGGTCACTCCTGCCGAGGGAAAGACATTCGCGGCGACGACCGTGTGAGCAGGGTTTTCCGGGCTGGTGAACGCGAACAGATCGGTGAGATCAGCTGGCGGATCGCCGATCTGTCGCGGTCCGTCTACGTGGTCTGACATGGCTCTTCTCCTATGGACGTTGCGTTCCGCTCGGTTTTACGGCTATTCCGGTTGCTTCGCCCATTTAGCATGGCCAGGCAGTGGGTTGGGCGGACCGCCGAATGGTGTGACCTGGGCTGGGTCTTCGGGAATTGATTTCAGGTACTCGACGATCGCCCAGCGCTCCTGTTCGGTTAGAAGAGGACCGATGATGCCGTTACCCCGAGGACCGTTTTCGAACGAGTGACCACTGTTCGAACTCCCGACCAGTGTTGTGTCAATTTGGTAAGTTCCAGACTTTCCTGAGGTATCCACGCCGACCTTCACCGGGTCGAAATCTCGTCCCAGGTAAAACTTCTTCGTGCGCTGGCCTGCCGGAATGAGCATTTCGTAGAGATTCGGAACCGAGCCGTTGTGCATGAAAGGTGGCGTGGCCCACACGCCTTCGCGCGGCGCCGCCTTGTAACGAGGCACCTCCGAGGGGCGTGGAACGGGGAGTTCCCGGTATCCGTGCATCTTGACGGCCTCTTCTGGGGTCTGCTTGACCTTTGCCAGCGCTACATCAAGAATGCTTTCCGATAACACGTAGTAGAGAGCGCCCTGCGGCACGAGGCTCTTATCCTTGAGGGGGCCTGGCAGGTTTGGAGCCAATTCAGCAGTCAGCACCAATGGTCTAAGATCCTCAAACTGCATCCGATCGGTGCCCACGTATGTTTGCGGTATCAATCCAACTTCAAGGAAGCGCTTCCCGTATTTGTTGGGATCGGTCCAGGTATAGGGATAGGAATTGTGGCACTCCGCACAGTGGCTGGCGAATAAAGCCTTCCCCTGCACCGCCTTGGCACGGTCGATTTTTCCGAACACTTCTTCCGGCCATTTTGGAGGCGCCAGGCGAGACAGCCAGTCTTCGATCTCTTCAAGATTTTCCAGGCGGGCATTTGAATCGTAGAGGCCCTCTTGTGGTGATTTGGCGGTGAGATTCATATGCATGTATACACCCATGGTCTCGATCAGATTGCGTCCAATCGGATCCTGCTGCACCCCACGCCATTGTGTCCACGATCCCTGCGGAGCATTCCAGAGGAAGGGAGGTTTGGTCGGCGCAAGGGGAGCAGCCCAGTTTTGAGGAATTTCGGGTGCAATGGAAGTCACGCGATTGACAATCAAGCTGATGGCGTCCATCCGCGACGGTCCCCACTGATAAGGAGTAACGAGGACGCGAGTTCGGTAGTTATGAACCCGCTCGGCAGCGCCCTCAAAGCGTTTCCGCAGGTCGCTTTTGGCGTCTGAGCTTGATGCCCCGACTCTAGACGCCAGACGATCGAACTTTCCTGAATCCGTCAGCGTTGCCTGCATCGCGTCATCGAGAGCGGACAAGTATGCCTCTATGTCAAAATGATTTCCTGCCCCGCCATCGATGCGAATTCGTTTGCCTTGATAGAACAGTTCAGTGTTGTGGCAAGCCGCGCAGGTCAAGCCGAGTTCCTCGCCCTTCCATGGGCCTTCCTTTGTCACTGTCTTGCTCAATCCGATGGGTAGACCATCGGGGTTCCATTGCGCATTCGCCGCGTCAGGCGTAAGGCCGTAGCGTTCGCTATTCGCCTCCGAGCGGAAAAGTTCCTGGGTTCCGGCCGCCTCTAGATTCAAGAAGATCTCATAAGGCATCACAGTCGATCCCTGCGATATGTGGTAATACTGCTCCCGGATTTCGGGCGTCCATCCCTGGTCGAGCAGGATGACCTGATTGGTTGAAGCCTGAGCCTCGACGGTCTTCAACGGGAAATGGCTGACGGCCCAGAAACAGAGCACCAGCAAGAGCGCTAGCGGAGCAACGATCAAAACAACACTTTTGGTTAAGCGCATAGGAATCCTCCGGGAAAAATGAACGGGACATCTTCGTGCGCGCTACTTGTCTTATCGGACGAACTTGAATGTCCTCGCGACCGCCAAGCCAGTAAATGCTAGGGTCGCCTCGCGACATTCATGTTGCACTTTCATTAGATCGTTCTGTTTCCGGGTGCACCGCGCGTCAGCGTACCAGTAAGATAGCGTCTTGTATCGTTGCATGGAAAACTCCGATAAAATGGACGGCATTCCCCGTTCGCACTGCTCAAAGTCGGGCGGCCTTCCCTTGGGCATTTCGATCCAGGAACCTAATCCTGCGAGAAAACAACTCGGACTGGACTCGGCGTGCTTCCAAGCCAAGCTTCGTAATAGCAAAGGGTTAGGAGATAACGTCCGGCCAGCATAACTCAGTAAGCCACCTCCGGCAACAGACACGTTAGAGTCTCGTGTCTGCACCTTAACCACAACGCGCCCTCGCCTGTCGCCGTAATCTGCTATTTCAGTGCAAGAATTCATCGATGTGCGATTTGCGACGGATTACGAAAGACTTTCGAGGGTGTCTTTGCGTAAACGGGCCGCCAGCTTATTCCTTCTGCGCGTCGGCTGGGTACTCCATTGACCCGCCTCAGAATTGCTAAGGTGTACCGGTGTTGAATAGCGGTCGCCGGCTCCGGCTCACTTTCCATCGCAAGCGGCATCACTGCATCGCCGACCTCGTCAGCATGGCTCCGGGATTGCCGGCAGTCCGCGAAATCCACTTGGACGAGAAGTCGGCAAGCTCGTATATGTGCTCTGTCCGGATTGCTCCCGGACAGGGCAACGCGGCAGCGGGCTGTCCGCAGATAGCTGGCGAGAACAGGCCAACTCGCACTCAATCCTACATCTGAGGTACTGATGAGCGGATTGCGAACGAGATGGCGATTTCACGACAGCAATGCAACGACTCTCAAGGCCCCGTTCGTCTGTCTGGCTCGGGAATGGTAGCCGGGCGAGCAACTCCCCGGCTTGACTTGAGTTGCGGTGTAAACTGTCTGCCGATAGAGAGCATTTAGAAGTTGCAAGGCCGTTCCGGCCACCAGGACTGGCCGCAGTATGCTGCTGCTCTCGCCCAGGACCCAGAACCAGTACTACAAAGAGGAAAAAATGATTACTCGATCAATCGTTCGGACGTTGATGGCGGGAACCATGTTTCTTGTGGTCGTCTTGTCGGCTGGGGCAGCGTTTGCCGCCGAGAGCATTAAAGGGCAGGTGGTCTGCGGAGGCGCGCCGATTGCAAAGTCAACCGTAACGTTGTGGGAAGCCAGCGCCAACGCACCCAAACAACTGGATCAAACCAAGTCAACCGACGATGGCCGCTTCGAGGTGCGCGTCAAGGGTGCGCACAGTGACGGCGTGCTCTACCTCGTGGCTGCTGGTGGCGTGCCGAAGGCTAGCAAAGCGAGTGGTGACAAGTCCGCCATCGGGTTGTTAGCGGTTGTGGGCAGCAAGCCCCCAGCCACTGTTGTCATCAACGAATTCACGACCGTCGCTTCTGCATTCACCGCGGCACGATTCATTCAGGGAGGGGCCATTTCCGGGAATGCACTCGGACTGCGTGTCGCCGCGATGAACGTCCCGAATCTCGTAAATCTGCAAACCGGTAGTTGGGGATCCGTCATCATCGATGGACTCAACATCACGCGCAGCACCACGCTTGCGAACTTCAACACTCTCGCCTCCCTCATCACCTATGCCAGCACGTCTGCCAGCGATGACTGGCGCTCGCGGTTCTTCCAGGCGGCGACGCCAAGCGGAGGAACGACGCCGTCGAACACGCTAGGAGCGATAGCCGGGATTGCGCGTGAATCTTGGGCACATCCCAAGGATCTCTTCGCCCTATTCGAGGAGGCATATCCACAGACCAAGGAGGGAATACTGAACGCGGCGCCGTTTGTGCCTTACCTGCAGTACGCCCCCAATGACTTCGCGCTCATTCTGCGCTTTGCGGGCGGTGGCAACTACGCACCGGGCCGCGTGATGCTCGACGTCAACAGCAATCTCTGGAGCGGTTCGAATTGGATGGCTGGGTCGCAATCCAGCGCTATGAAGAATATCGGCGGAGGCGTCGCGAAGTTCGGGCCTGACGGTTCCACACTCTCTCCCCCGGTCACCGGCTTCATGGGTGCAGGGATCAACGGAATCGGATGGGGTACCGCCGTGACGCGAGATAACGTCTGGGCATCGAGCTTCAACGGCAAGATCCTCGTGATGGACTTGCAGGGCCGTCCTGTGGCCACCGAGCAAGATTTTCCGTTTGGAGAGAAGCTGCACGGCCTCATGGGCATCGGCGTAGCGGCGAATGGCGACGTATGGGTCACCGACAGTGAAGGCAATCAGTTGCTCTTCTTCCCGGGCGGACGGGTGAAAGAGGGGCGCATCGTCAAAGTGGCTGGGCTCGCGGGGCCGTTCGATGTCGTCATCGATGAGCAGAATCGCGTTTGGGTCTCGAATTCGCGGTCCGATACGGTCGCGCGATTTCCGGCTAACGATCCGACAAAGGTAGAAACCTTTCGAGTCGGGGTGGCGCCCCGTGCTCTGGCCCTCGACTCCAAGAGCAACGTCTGGGTCGTTAGCTTCCTGTCGCCTGACTTTCCGGGCCTGAAGCCACTCCCGCCGCACGCGTCGATCATGCAAGAGTTCGCGGCGTTCCGCGCTCTCTTTGCTCCCCTCCAATCAGGGCAAGTGAAGGCCACGGGCTTCGTCAGCATGATTCGTCCGGACGGCACACAACAACCGTCGGCGGGCAGCGGCTACACCGGCGATGGGGCCATCAGCATTCCATGGGGAGTCAATATCGACGGCAACGACGACGTGTGGGCGAGCAACGGCTGGACACACGCGGTCGTTTACATGGCCGGCGACAACACGAAGGGGCATCCGGCCGGCACCAAGACCGGCGACGTTTTGCACGTGTTCAACAGCGGCGACTTCGAGAGTGTCATCGACGTATCTATCGACGCCGCGGGCAATGCCTGGTCGACCAACAACTGGAATGATCTACGCGTCGCAACCGACATTAGTGACGACCCCGCACGTTCCACCTGGGGCGGAGGGACCGGAATCAATGTGATCTATGGCGTGGCCGAGCCGGTGCAGCCGCCGCGCATGGGCAAGGTGCGGCCGTACTGAGGAACGCTGCGAGGAAGGCGGCAACGTCCTTCCTCGCCTTTTCTGCTATGGCTGGTCGCCCCACCGCAGCTCGGTACCGCACGTCCCGTATCAAGGTGAGGGCACTCGAGATTGTGGTCGGTGAGCTTACAGCACCAGAGGCGGGGCAGCGCTTAACTCAAGCTCAGCGGCAACGCCGGATCGCGGGCGTAAGCAAGCCCAATCCTGTTAGGGTCCTGTCAAATTGCGAGCAACTGGGAAATTAGCTCTTCAGAGATAGCTGTTGGGAACAGGCCATCTCGCACTCAATCCTACGTCTGAGGTACTGATGAGCGGATTGCGAACGAGATGGCGATTTCACACTCGCTATCTTTCTCGAAGAAGCTGGACATCGAAAGCGACTTGCGCCTTCATGGACCCTAGGGCGTCGGCCGTTACTAATCCGTCGAGACCTCCCAGAACCAGGCTGGGAGATAGCCGTTACTCGGTATAGGTCTCGCACTCGAACATAGGCATCGCCGACCAGTCGGGAGCCGTGAGATCGGATACCAGCAGGCAGAGGCCAATGTCGCCCTTGTAGAGGCTGCCGGGGATTAGAGAGATGGGATTAGCCTTAGCCAAGGCCCATAAAGCGAGAGTTCGAGCGCGATCAACCCATTTACTGTCGCCGGTATCTTTGAAGACGCGCAACAGGGAATACGCTTGTCCTGTTAGGCCACAGCACAAAGAGCTGTTTTGGCGAGCAGGGCTCTCCCAGACGTGTCCTGCAGCTTGCTCGGCTAATTCCAGATAGTGACTGTCAGAGAAAACCTGGTGCGCAATGCTGAACAGATGAACGAAGCCAGCGCTTCCATGACACCAACCTGGCCAAGCTTCATCGCCGGCAGGACCGTCCCAAGGACGCCTTCGCCACGAGAGTCGTCCCGCTATCGGTTCGGCGTATGCAGCTAACTCGTCCACGCGCCCGCGGAGCCACGAGGGAACGGTGTGGCCTGACGATTGACACCACCGCAGCGTCGCGTACAGAAGCCCAGCCCAGCCGTGTGCCATGCCTAGCCAGTTAACGTCGCGACAAGCTTTTATCGGCGTCAAGCTCGAGATTTTCGTGTCCAGCTTTTCCAGGACCGTGTTTCCGAACGCAAGGAGTTTCCGGGTGGCGTCTGCATCAGCGGGGATCACGTCATTGAGCAACGCGGCGCCGACTAGGACGCTACATTGGCCTGCGGATAATTCCAGCTTCTCACAGATCCCCGAGGACTCAGCGATGAAGTCGTTGACCGCACGCTGACAATCTCCCAAACTTCCGAGCGATTGGCAGACTAGTGCTTGCACGCAGTGGACTCCGCAGAGGGTGTGATAGAGCGATACTGATCCTACGGTGTCCGGTCCAAGTTCCAGCTTCGGGCTATAGAAAGCACGGAGATCCTCGCTATGCCGCGCCGCCCACGCGCACCAAAGGTCTGCACGGGAAAGGAGTTCGGACGAACCCCGGATACCCGCGAGGCGGTAATGCATATAAGCGACACCAGCGGCGCCGTAATTTACCGAACAGATGGGGGGATCGAGTGAGCGTCCAAGCATACGCCCTCCCGGTTCTTCGAAGGAACGGATGAGGGCATCCGCGAAGTCCCAGCCAACGGCGTCGCTCGATAGCACGAGCGGACCGGGCTCTGATTCGCGCGCCCGGGACGACTCCGCAGCCAATTCCAACGCCCGTCCAAATTCCCTCATCGAAGGGAACCGCGCTTCTGGGCTCTTGGACAAAGCTCGGAACAGGACGAACTCGACCTCGGGCCACGCCGGTTGATTACGGCTGACGAAGGGCAGCGGGTCTTCCTGCTCAATCTGCCTATAGGCTTGCTCTCTATTGAAGCTGAAGTCCAAATAGTGAGCGCCGGAAAGCAAAAGGTAGAGAAGAGCGGCGACTTGATACTGCTCGCCAAGCGGACTGGCTGCAGGCGCCAGTTTTTCCCGCAGCGACGCCTGCACATATTCCGGCTCGAAATAGAACCCAATGCCAGCGCGAGGAGCGAGGCCAAGATTGGCTGGCAGCCCCTCCATATTCGCGAGACCGAAGTCGATGATCTGCACCGTTCCGCCCGCAGTGACGAGGAGATTTCGCGGATGAACATCGCCATGAGTAACCGCTAGATCATGCAGGTCGCTGTATGCCTTCACAATGTCGATGCACAACTTGAGCAGTGCCGAGCGTCCGTCCAGCGTCCGCATCTTTCGAATGGCATCGGCAGCTACGGCGGCGTTCACGCCTTCGCACCATTCCGTAGCAAGGAATATCTTGTCACCCTCCATCCCAACACCGATAAGGCGGAGATAGGTGGTATTTCCCAAATGCCGCAGCACCGCCGCTTCCCGTTCCAGCATTACGCGGGTTGTTGCATTGGGCTCTCGGCCCTCGATCTTAAGCGCCACTGTTCGGTCGTCTGACGCTCGCGCCTCATAGACCTCGGTGTCACCGAGCGACTGAACGCAACGAATCACTTCGAAGCTTTGGATTCGCTCTTGCGGACGGTATTGCGGACCCAGAGCAACCGGCTGATCGACATCGTAAGGCGCGAGAAAGCGAAGCTCAATCAGCCGGTTGAGTGCAGGATATGCGGTGTGCAATACCTGCTCCGCCTGGCGTCCGGTCAGCAGTCCGTGGCGAAAGACCGCTTCCAGTACGGTTCGCGGGGTGCGGAAACAAAGCAAAAGCTGAGCTGTATCTCCATCGACTTTCTGTGACGTGACTCTTGAGTTGAGTCGCGTGATGACGAAATCTCCTTTCTCCCAACCCATTCGCTTGAGCAGCCCGGGGTTAATTTCGTCACCAGACAAGACTTGGACGTCCGCCGGGAGGATGAAGGTTTGGTCAATCACGGTGGTCTCGTGCGGCGGTGTCCTGCCAGAGCCCGGGGCTGGGTCCCCATTTTTGTGTATCGATTCCGTCGAGGAAGGCCCGGTGAAGGGCGAACTCCCATGGCTCGATGCGCCCAGAGCCCTGGCGAGAGGCCGCAATGAGGGCCGTTGCCAGCCGCTCGGTTACCCAAAACCTCCAACTCTTGCCGCTCCAGGGAAAGGGACGAGCTTGCGCCGGGGGATCCATTCCCCAGGACACCATACCCGTCGGGTCCAGGCTGCAGGTGAAAGGAACGCCTTGCGCTGGCATGGCGCTCAGCTTGGCCGAGATCCGGCCAGCGGCTTCCAGCATATCCGCGCGGTGGCAGAAATACGCCACCAGTTTATCGGGACGCAACACCCCGAAGATGTCGCTTCCGACCTTAAATGCGGGAGCGTCAAGTTCAGTAAGGACTTCGATGACAACGCCGAGCGCCTCCGGCATGTGTTCGCTTTGAGGACTAACGTAGAGCTTATAGCCCAGCGCTTCGCGCGGTGCTCGCGTCTTCAACCGCCAGAATGACCAACCGCCAACAGTATGTTCGCGCTCGCCACATATCCAATGTGCGTTCAACCGATCACGATTGATGCCGTTCGTGCCTAAGCCGAGAAACACCAATACGCCATCGGGAGACGAGAGCTTGCTCTTCCAACGTGGCGACGCAGGCTCCCGGTTGTAACAGTAAAGCCGTGCACTCAGTCGGATCGGGTCTTGCAAGCGGATAGTCTGACCGTATTTTAATGCCGCGATTGAGAGGCGGCCAGGAACGTCGTTCGGAAGGGACGAACTTCTCGCGCCGAAAACTGCGCCATGGGCGTCGGGCCCCGACAAGAACCCTTCATCCGACTCGATCTGTATCACCTGATCAAGGACCAGGACGGCCAGCATTGCATTGCAGTCCGCCGCTCGTGAGAACGTGCTGATCAGCCGATCTGGAAGAAGTGCTGGCCCGGCCAAGGCCTGGTGCAACAGGGCGATCCTGGCGCCTGCTAGTTGCGTGTCGAGCTTAGGTGAAGCAGGGGTGAGAACAGCGACGACCTCAGCATTGTGCGGGATGCCGGTTCGGGACTCCGAAGCTCTCCAATTATCGATCGGCTGGAACGAATAGAGCGGGTTCCAGCGAAATCTCCGCCCAGTAATGTCATTTAGTTGCACGGGTTGTCGTAGCCAGAGAGAGCACTGACTGGTGCCGAGCTTTTGGGCTCGGCTCGCACGATTGGCAACGCCTGTCCGCTATCGCGCTCTAACTGCGGCCACGGCGGCCTTGAACTTTCTTTCCAGCTCAGCGATCTTCGTTTCCGTCGGCCGCTCCTCATTCAAGAGCCGTAATTCCTCCGTCCGAGCGAGCGCGCTTACCAGGACACTTTCCAATTCGACCAGCGATGCCGGATCGATTTTCCAATTGACACATTCGTTCGAGCCTGCGCCTCCGGAATTATTGGTGCAACCCGAGCCAGGATTGGAACAACCGGCGTCGCAGTCGGCATTCAGAGCTCCCAAGTGCACTGATTCGGGAAGAACGGCGATGATCAGCTCGCTGATGTTGTTGACAACTTTTGCCATACGCTTCACCTTCACTTTTCAAACGTTTGCATTTGCACCGCGATGCCCGGAGAGCTGATGCGGCTTACGGATGCGAGCCCCAGGAACACCGACCAACTCACCTTGCGATGACTCCCCACATCAATCGGGAGACGATATCCGTTTGCCTGGTTCGCGTCAAGGCTGAACTGGGCAACATCCTCTCTTTTGCGCGATAAACCAGAAAGGGAGATGGGCCGCAGATCAATAACCTGTGGTTAACCCATCGACCTACAACCTGTCTCGAACAGACTGCTGCGCCCAGATGACCTACGACTTCCCGCCAGCAAATCTGCTGCCGACCAAGATCTCGCAATAAGCTGTGAGTTGCCGCTTCACCTAGGCGAATAGGGCGTTATATGGACAAGTGGCGGTGCAATGCGTATTCGCTACTCCCAGCGAAACACCCTCGCCGAGAGCGCCGTGCACACGAGAAACACCAGGGCCAGTGCAGCCAGGTCGCGCGAGTGCGCCCACCACGCGTCCCCCTTCCAAATCCCTTCGAGCAGTGACACTGCGTAAGTTAGCGGCACAACTCTTGCCACCGCATGAGCCGCTGGCGGCAGCGATTCAACCGGAACGAACAGCCCCGAAACAGCGAGCATCGGGTACATGATTGCAGCGCCGATCGACTGTGCAAAGCGCGCGGCGGGAACGATACTGGCGATGAGAAAGCCGATCGACAGAATGCTCAAGGTGCTTATCAGAAGCGCCACTGTA
>CAWIGM010000006.1:0-354504 GCA_963835725.1 uncultured Acidobacteriaceae bacterium
CCTGGTGCCCCAGGTTCGCGGCCCGGTGTTGGCCGCTAACCTGGGACGTGTCGGCGGGTAGCGGGCAGCGGCGGCAGTTCCGGCACTCGGAAACTGGGCACCTTCAACATCGTCCGCTGGACCGCCTCCCGCTCATATTCCGATACTGACAATGCATGCCAACTTCGCCCGTTCTTTGTTGCTGGTTCTTCTTCTGATGCCTTAGGATGCTGTTGCATCTCCAATTACTCCACGCCTTGGATCCCGCTCCCATCCAACGCTGACTTTGCAGCGGTGCATTCATGTCCCGTCGCCTATTCGTCTGTCTGCTCTTTGCGCTTTTTGTACTTCCCACATGCGGCCCCGTCCTGCGCGCCCAGTCCGCCGCGCCTAACCTCCGACGATCACTGACTTCGCGGCCACCTGTGCAGCTTCCAGTGACGCCGCCCTCGTCGGTTACGCCTTACCGGTTCCTTGGCTGGAATTATGCCGCGAGTGCGAGCGAGGACTATCGCCGGCATTTCGTTCGTCCGCGTGTTGGGTTGGCCCGCCCGCATGCTTCGCGCAACGCCCAGCCCGGGCATCCATCGTCGCGGCCTGGATCGGGCTCCTTCCCCGCCATCTATCTTCGTCCGACAATGCCGGCAGGATTCATCCCGGACGCCATCGCCTCCGGTGATCTGAACAGTGACGGCAAGACGGACTGGGCTGTCGCCAATGCCGGCGACAACGATGTCTGGATATATTTTGGAAACGGTGACGGCACTGCGCAGACACCTACGATCCTGAATCTCGCGGGCAATGCTCCGACGGGTATAGCGATTGCCGATCTGCGCGGCAACGGCAAGAAAGACATCATCGTCAGCGAAGCCGACTCGGCGTCGATCGAAGTGTTTCTCGGCAACGGCAACGGAACCTTTCAGTCCTCGGTGCGCTACTCGCTCTTCCACGCCGTCCTCTCCGTGGTCGTGGCCGACTTCAACAACGACGGACATCCCGACCTGGCGGTCACGTTGGCGGGCTCACAGGTCATCGCCTTCCTTCCTGGCCGCGGCGACGGCACCTTCGGCGCGGCAGTATTCGACACATGGAATCCCGGGTTGGCCGGTTTAGTGACGCTCACGGCGGTCGACGTCAATCACGACGGAAAACTCGACCTTGCCTACCTCGATATCGATAACGGCACCGGCTACGTCCTCGGCAACGGCGATGGAACGTTCGGCAACGGTCATCTGGTCACCGAGGACATTCCGGAAGGAGGCCTCTTCTACCTGTCCGTGGCGGTGGGTGACGTGAACGGCGACGGCTGTCCCGACTGGATCGCCGGTGACTCGTTCTCGTTTGTCGAAGTTCACACCGGGAACTGCGACGGTACCTTCTCGTCGAATGCTACCTACTTCGGAACCGGGGAAAATGCGGTCTTTCTCGCGCTTCAGGATGTGGATGGCGACGGCATCCCCGACCTCGTCGCCGGTGGCGACTACTTCGGCAATCAGCTTGGCGCCGGAGACGACTCTGGCAATCTCCTCGCTGTTTTGAAGGGCGATGGGCACGGCGGCTTCGGGCGAGCGCAATTGTTTCGCGGAGAGCCGGGCATGTACTCCATGGTGTTCATCCCGATGAACGGCCACGACCGTGCCCTCAGTGGTCAGCATCAACGAGGCCCGCGACTCGATCAGCGTGTACAAGAACGACGGCACGGGCGACTTCGGGCTGCCTCGGGGCGATGCGTTCGGATATTCCTCGGGAACGTCGAATGCCCCGTATGGCGCCTTCCAGGTCGCCGACGTAAATGGCGATGGGCTGCCGGACCTCGTCAACATCGACGTGCCGCAGTATTTCCAGCAGCCTTATCAGCTATCGGTGATGTTGAACCGGGGCAACGGAAAGTTTGCTCCGCCAACGTTTTCGACGTTGCCAACCGACGCATTCGGATTTCCGGGAGACTTCGCGGTCGGTGATTTCCGCAATACCGGCCGTCCGGATGTGATCGAGGTGGGCCTGGCGTCGGAGCTGGAGCCCTCCAGCGCGTTCATCGCCTACTCGATGAACCAGGGCAACGGCACCTTCGCCAATGCCGTTGTCACCACGCCTGCTACCGCGACCGGACTTATCGGGGTAGGCGACTTCAACCGCGACGGCAAGCTCGACTTCCTGACCATCAGCGGCGATAGCACCGGCCGGCATTCGTTGAACGTGTTCCTGGGAAACGGCGATGGAACCTTCGCAGCGCAACCGCAGATGGCGTGGGGAGATTACGATGGCAACACTCCAATCCAAGTTGCGGTTGCCGACCTCAATCGCGACGGCAAGCTCGATGTGGTGGTGCAGCTTTACGAGAACATCGTGCCCTATACGTCCAACGACATCTTCGCCTTCTACGGCAATGGAGACGGAACATTCCAGTCGCCGGTGTTGCTGGTGACTAACTCCGATCCGTTCACCATGGTCGATTTGAACCACGATGGCATTCCGGACCTGGTGACGTGCGCAATTCCGGGGTCGATTTATCCGCAGGTCACGCTTGCCGGAGTGACCGTGCGTTTAGGCAATGGGACGGGTGGCTTCGGCTCGCCGACCAGCTACCAGATGTACAGCGGTTACGCGTTGATTCCGGATGTGATCGGCAGCGGTCCGGGATGGCGGGGCGTCTGTCTCGTTGGCGACTTCAACAACGACGGCAATCCGGACATTGCGGTGCCGCAGTTCGACGATGCCTACACGCCGGCGTACACGCAGTTGCTCAGCGGCAACGGTGACGGCACGTTCACGCCTACCTACAACATCTACTCCTTCGGCCGGTTCACCGTGCCGCAACAGTTTTACGACGTGGATTCCGACCAGCACATGGACCTGCTCGAGATGGACGGCTTGGACTCATCGTTCAACTATCTTCCTGGGACTTCGGCGAAGGCATTCCAACTGGAGACCGTTGCCGAGCCGATCACTGGAAACACGGGAGCCGCACAGGTATCGCTGAACGTCCCCTCGAATTCGGACACGGTGTTCACGTTGCAAGCCAGCGATCCCGGATTGCAGCTGCCGGGCACAGTGACGGTACCGGCGGGAAGCGTGAGTCAGCAATTCACCTATACGGTCACTGGCCAGGCGAACCTCCACAAGCTGTTCAAGATCTCGGCGATAGCAGGCTCCGAGCAGGAAGATGCGTACAACTTTGTCTTCACCGACCAACGCTCGAGTCCCGGATACACCTTTGGCCTCACCTACACGACGGAGAGTGTTTATCCCGGCCTCAAGTCCAGAGATTACGGACCAGGGTTCTCGACTACTTCGAACTACACCACCGATCTCACGCTGACTTGTTCCGGATTGCCTGCGGGCTTGACGTGCGATTACTGGCCCGCGTCCGTCGATCTCGGCGCCGGCGATGACCGGCTGTCTTCTATGTTCATCGTGGCGGCTTCGGGGGTTGCGCCCGGAACCTATCCGTTCCAGGCAACGGCCACCGACTCCAACTCCAGCGTCTCCGTCAACGCATCGGTGACGGTGCTGCCGCCTGCTCCCAACCTGCATGTTACGTGGCCGGTCGCCAATGGATACGTCGACATCCCGCTGCAAATCACGTACACCATCACTAACAACGGTGATGCGTCGGCGCACAACGTGACGACGAGCACGAGCGACACTGCTGGTCAGCAGAACATCACCGCTATATCGACCAGCGTCGGAAGCTGCACCCTGAGTTCGCTGGCGTGCAGCCTCGGAACTATAAATCCCGGCGACGTCATCACGATTAGCTACACCGTCACTCCTCTATCGGTGTTTCCGAGCATCTCGCTGCAGGCGACCGAGTCAGAACAGGACGCCTATATCGACGACAATACCGGCGATGCGGAAATCTCGGCCGAAGACTATTTCCTAACGCCCTCGCTTGGCGAACTGACGGTGAATCGCGGATCGCAGGGCACGCTGACGCTCACGGTGCAGCCGTATGGAAGCGCGTTTCGTCTGCCCATCACCTTCGCTTGCACCGGCCTGCCCTCCGGCGCAACGTGCAGCTTCTCGCCATCGACGGTCACACCATACGGCGGTCAGCCGACGATAACGGTGACCATCAGCGTTCCGCAAATCGCTGCGTTGGCGCCGCGAATCAGGCAGGCATCGCCGTGGCTGGCGATGTGGCTCGCGCCCTTCGGCGTGGTTGTGACCATTCCTTCGAAACGAAACTGGAAGAAGTGGCTGGTGCTCGGCCTTCTCTGCCTCGCCGTCCTGGTGGGTCTGCAAGCTTGTGGCGGAGGCGGTGGCGGAAATTCGTCAGGCGGAACCGGAGGCACGGGCGGCGGTGGGGGATCGACCGGACCGCAGACCTACAACATCACCATCACTGCCAACGGCAGCGGAGATCAGCACTCCACGCCGCTGACGCTGACCGTCCAGTAGACGAGACTTTCGTGGGCCGTCGGCGCCATTCGCGCGCTGGCGGTCCTTCTTTTCCTCAAAATCCACACAAATCCACATTGCTGCACCATTAATAGGCGTTGAATGCCCGATGACTCGGGGCTAGAGTCCGAGCAAGGTTTTCGGGTCCCAAACAGCGCCGGTGGGGCACTCGTTTATCCCTTGGCAGCTGAGCGACTTCCGCCCGCTGTTTACTAAACAGGTTCCGACTTTAGGTGCTAAAATAACAACATGTTGTATTCGCCTATTGACATCCACAAGATATCGGGCGTATTTTTCACTCCACTGCAAGGAATTGAGGAAGCGGTGTTGGGCTTCCTCCCCCGTAGCGGCCGTCGCGGTCAGAGGTGATCCGGGGCGGCGAGAAGCAAAAAGCAAGCCGGGCGCCTTCGGGTTCCCGGAGCAGTCGGGTTCGGCAGTGGTTCTCCTTCGGTACGGCGAAGCAGGCCCCAGTAGTAGCGAGCAGGCAGTAGCGAGTCTCAGGCCCCATCTCATCGCATTGCGGTGAGGTCTTTCCGACGAAGTCATCGCCTAGACGATGACCTTAGTTGTGCTCCTTTCCAAGTCCGATCAGCCCGTCTGCGGCATGCCGCAGCGGTTTACTTTGCGGTGACATTCAACCGGGGGCTTCTTCTCTGCGAGCAATACGCCAGCGAGAGAAGGGGCCCCCAATTCGCTGCGAGCTGTTAGCTACGAGCCGACTAGCTTCGAGCTACGAGCTTCTAGCAACGCTCGGCAGTTAGCAATTAGCATTTGGCATTTAGCAAAGGCTTACACAAGCAGCATTCATACACGAAGTACTTACTCACGCACTCATAACTGAATCATTCAAGAGCATTTTCAGGAGCACGACCTATGGCCGATACAACCACCAGCACCACGACAACGACGAGCGCCTCCGTTTCGACGAAGAAGGCGCCCGGCCAGACCAAAACCGCGCCCGGCCTGACCTTCAAGCGCTTCTTCACCACCGCCGGCGTCTCGCCTTACGACGAGCTCGAGTGGGAGCTCCGCCTCGCGCAGATCACCGACTCGCAGGGCGGCATCATCTTCGAGCAGGAGAACGTCGAGGTCCCCAAGGACTGGTCGATGACCGCGACCAACATCGTCGCCAGCAAATATCTGCACGGCCAGATCGGCACGCCCGATCGCGAGAGCCGGTGTCCGCGCGCTGGTCACTCGCGTGGCTGAGACCATTCGCGACTGGGGCATGGCCGGCGGCTACTTCCGCACGCCCGAAGACGCAGCCATCTTCCACGACGAGCTCGCGCACCTGCTCTTGCAGCAGAAGGCGGCATTCAATTCGCCGGTATGGTTCAACGTCGGCTGCGACCGCATCGAGCCCAACTCCGACGCGCAGAACTGGCACTGGAATCCGCAAGCCCAGCGCGTCGAATTCGGCGTCACCGGCTACAAGACGCCGCAGTGCTCGGCCTGCTTCATCAACTCGGTCAACGATTCGCTCGACTCCATCCTGACCTTGGCCAAGACCGAAGGCATGCTCTTCAAGTGGGGATCGGGCACGGGCACCAACCTGTCGCCGCTGCGCTCTTCCACCGAGTCGCTCTCCGGCGGAGGCACCGCCTCCGGCCCGCTCAGCTTCATGAAGGGCTTCGACGCCTTCGCCGGCGTCATCAAGTCGGGCGGCAAGACGCGCCGCGCCGCCAAGATGGTCATCCTCAACGTCGACCATCCCGACATCGAAGAGTTCGTCCTGTGCAAGCAGCAGGAAGAAGCCAAGGCCTGGGCGCTGGTGCGTGAAGGCTACGACGGCAGCGGGCCTGACAGTCCTGCCTACTCGTCCATCTTTTTCCAGAACGCCAACAACTCGGTGCGCGTCACCGACGACTTCATGTACGCCGTGCTGCGCGACAGCGAATTCCAGACGCACGCCGTCAAAGACGGCCGCCCCATCAAGACCTACAAGGCGAAAGAGCTGCTGCGCCTGATCGCCGACGCCACCTGGCACTGCGGCGATCCCGGCATGCAGTACGACACCACGGTCAACCGCTGGCACACTTCGAAGAACACGGCGCGCATCAACGCCTCGAACCCGTGCAGCGAGTACATGTTCCTCGACGACTCGGCCTGCAACCTGGCTTCGCTGAACCTGCTGAAGTTCGCGCCCAACGGGACGTTTGACGTCGAGGCTTATCGCCACGCCTGCGCCGTCGTCATCACCGCGCAGGAGATCCTGGTCGACAACAGCGGCTATCCGACGCAGGCCATCGGCAAGAACTCGCACGACTATCGCCCGCTCGGACTCGGCTACGCCAACCTGGGCGCGCTGCTGATGGCGTCGGGCCTGCCCTACGACTCCGATGCCGGACGCGACTACGCGGCCTGCGTGACGGCCATCATGTGCGGCGAAGCCTATCTGCAGTCGTCGAAGATCGCCGAGCTGTGCCAGCCCTTAGTCCCGGCGACGGAGCCTGTTCAAAGAGAATTGTCATCACGAGGAGCACTTCAGCCCGACGAAGGATCTGCTTCTCTAGCCCCTAGCCCCCAGCCCCTAACCCCTGCCGGTGCCGCTTGCCCTGGCTGGTACATCAACCGCGAGCCTTTCCTCGACGTCATCCGCATGCATCGCGCGTCGGTGAACAACATCAACCGCACCAACGTTCCTGCCGCGCTCTACGAGGCCAGCAAGGAGACCTGGGACGAAGCCCTGAAGCACGGCGAGAAGTTCGGCTACCGCAACGCGCAGGTGACGGTGCTGGCGCCGACGGGCACCATCGGCTTCATGATGGACTGCGACACCACCGGCATCGAGCCCGACCTGGCGCTGGTGAAGTACAAGAAGCTGGTGGGCGGCGGCATGATCAAGATCGTGAACAACACCGTTCCGGCGGCGCTGTTCAAACTCGGCTACACGGCTGACCAGACCAACGCCATCGTCAGCTACATCGACGCCACCGGCACCATCGAAGGCGCGCCCGCCATCAAGGACGAGCACCTGCCCGTCTTCGACTGCTCCTTCAAGCCCACCAAGGGCACGCGGACGATCCACTATCTCGGCCACCTGCGCATGATGTCGGCGACGCAGCCGTTCATCTCCGGCGCCATCTCCAAGACCATCAACATGCCGGAGAACGCGACGGTCGAAGAGATCATGGAGGCCTACATCCAGGCCTGGAAGCTGGGCCTGAAGGCCGTAGCGGTTTACCGCGACGGCTCGAAGAAGGCGCAGCCGCTAAGCTCCATGGGCTCGGCCACCGCCAAGTCGACGAGTAAAGATGGTGTCATCCCGAGCGAAGCGAGGGACCCCTATGCCCTGAACGAACCCATCGACGAGGGCGCAGCCCCGCCGAAAGCTCGCCGTCATCGTCTGCCCGACGAGCGCCTGTCCATCACCCACAAGTTCTCCGTAGGCGGCCACGAGGGCTACCTCACTGTGGGACTTTATAAAGATGGCATGCCGGGTGAGATCTTCATCACCATGGCCAAGGAAGGCTCGACCGTCAGCGGCCTGATGGACAGCTTTGCCTGCGCCGTGTCGTTGGGATTGCAGCATGGCGTGCCCCTGAAGCTGATGTGCGAGAAGTTCGCGCACACCCGCTTCGAGCCCTCGGGCTGGAGCGGCAACCAGGACATCGGCTACGCCAAGTCGATCATGGATTACATCTTCCGCTGGCTGCAGATGCGTTTCCTGACCGGCCAGCAGCAGGCGCTGTTCGACGGCCTGCGTCCGAAGTACGTAAACGCCCCCGCCCCAGGCACGCCGGACGCGGAAGGCCAGAAGTCGTTTGGGGATTTCACCGAGCACGCCCCGGCCTCCACTTCGGGTGTCATCCCGAGCGGAGGCGCGCCCGCTTCTGGCGCGCCGGAGTCGAGGGACCCCTATAGTGGCAGAACCGCTGGCGCGCTCCACCACGCGTCCGACGCCCTGAAGGACCTGATCGAGATGGGCGACTCCCCCAGCTGCCACGTCTGCGGAGCGATCATGACCAGGAACGGCAGCTGCTATCGGTGCATGAGCTGTGGCAGCACGAGCGGGTGCAGCTAGTAGAAGGGAATAGGGGCTGGGGGTTAGGGGGGATAGTAGAGGCTAGTTTTGACTAGTCCCTATCCCCTGACGTAGTCATCCCGAGCTGGGGCACCACGCACCCGCTTCATCCTCCTAGCGTGTGGTCGAAGGAACAAACGCAGTGCTCTACGCTTACTTAGATCCGAGTGGCCTGCACGACGGTTCGCCTGTTGTATCTATATCTGGGTTTGTTTCCGACGAAGCGTCGTGGAGAGAGTTCGATAGAAAGTGGACCGCCATTCTCGATAAGCGATATTGGCCGTCGAGGATTTCCAGATTTCACGCATTTGACTGCGTTCAGGGTGAAGGAGAGTTTCTCAAGGGTAATTGGCGGTTTCCAGAGCGGCTAGCATTGTACGGAGAGCTAACCGAACTGATCAAGAATTCCGACGTTCGTCCAGTTAGTTCCTCTGTAATTGATTGCTTCGGTGAGCTTACGGATGAGGACTTAGCCCTCATTAGCCAACCTGAAACTCGCTTAGGAACTCCTTTGGATGTTGCTTTCCACATGATCGCCCAACAGATCATTCGCTGCGTTCGTGAGTTAGGAGACTCCGTATCTGTGGGAGTTATTTTCGATCAAGATGAAAAGAGAAAAGCATACTTCTCAGAATTTGCGGAGCGATACATGAGCTCCTATCATCTCGGAGATACTTTCAGCGGTTACGGATTTGGTGACAGTCGTAAGATTACTCCGTTGCAAGCCGCCGACCTTCTTGCCTACGGTACTCACCACGTCGCTCAGCGCGATTCAGGAAATCCTGTAGCTACGGAATTTCCGATCATACCAGCATTTTGGGGAATGCTACTTGGACTTGCGGCAAGGCCAAATACGTCTCCGCATGGCTTCATGATTAAGCTGGACGGATTGCAGGAGATAGTTGAAAAGGTTAAAGCGAAAGATATGCTGCCAAGAAAGCAATAGATACGTATAAATGCGGCGCTATGGATGACGACTTTTGGCAGTTCGCTGAGTTCTGTATAACCGAGGCTTTCCTTCTCCGATCTTTCCTCGAGGGCGGTCGACCCGGGTAAGCCTGGTGCCATGTGCCCCAGGTTAGCGTCCAAATGTGGGACGTGAACCTGGGGCACATGGCTATGAGAGCCCGAAGGGCGAGACAAACGTAGCCCAGCGCGTGAGCGCTGGGACGGAGTCGGAATGAGGTTCGAGTCCCTTCAGGGACGACACAAGAGGCTGGCTTCGGAATGAGGGTTGTGGCGCCCTGCGGGCTCGGTGCCGTCCTTCGGACTCGTGGAACGAGAGAAATGCCTGGCCCAGCACTCACGTGCTGGGCTACGTTTGTAGCGCGCTGCGCGCTCTTCTCTTCGAACAAATGAGAGCCCGAAAGGCGAGACAGAACAAGTGAGAACCCGAAGGGCGAGACAAACGTAGCCCAGCGCGTGAGCGCTGGGACGAGAATTGAATGTGTGTCCGAGTCCCTTCAGGGACGGCACAAGAGGCTGGCTTCGGAATGAGCTTCGTGGCGCCCTTCGGGCTCGGTGTTTCCTACGGACTCGCAAATCGAGAGAAATGCCTGACCCAGCACTCACGTGCTGGGCTACGTTTGTAGCGCGCTGCGCGCTCTTCTCTTCGAACAAATGAGAACCCGAAGGGCGGGACAGAACAAATCAGAACCCGAAGGGCGGGACAGAACAAATCAGAACCCGAAGGGCGAGACAGAACAAATGAGAACCCGAAGGGGGAGACAGAACAAATGAGAGCCCGAAGGGCGAGACAAACGTAGCCCAGCGCGTGAGCGCTGGGACGGAGTCGGAATGAGGTTCGAGTCCCTTCAGGGACGACACAAGAGGCCGGCTTCGGAATGAGCTTTGTGGCGCCCTGCGGGCTCGGCGCCGTCCTTCGGACTCGCGAAACGTGAAAATGTCTGACCCAGCACTCACGTGCTGGGCTACGGTTGTGACGCGCAGGGCGCTCTGGTTGTTGCGTGCTCGGCTACGGTTGTGACGCGCTGCGCGCTCTGGTTGTTGCGTGCTGGGCTACGTTTGTGGCGCGCTACGCGCTCTGGTTGGTGGGTGCTGGGCTACGATCGTGACGGGCTGCGCGCTTACGATGCCGCGGCACGTCACTTCTGCTTGTGACCTGCAATACCGAATCGAACCGCTCCATCTGTGACAATCCAATGTGCCGCATACCTACAGTTCAACCCTGTTTCATATCATCTTCTCGACCAAGGAACGTCGCGCACTTATCAAACAACCAGACAAGCTATGGGCCTACGTTGCGGGCATCGCTCGCAATTTGAATTGTGAGCCTATTGCGGTTGGCGGGACAGAGAACCATCTGCATGCCTTGCTGCGGTTGCCGACGAACATGGCCGTTGCGGAAGTTGCGCAGAAGATCAAAGCGAATTCATCGAGGTGGTTGAAGGAGAATGGTTCGTGGTTAGGCTGGCAGCAAGGGTATGGTGTGTTTTCGGTCAGTCCGACAAATATGGATGCGGTTCGGCGATACATTCAGAACCAGGCGGAGCATCATAAGCGTTATAGCTTCGAAGAAGAATTCAAAGATTTGTTAGTCAGGTCAGGTATCAAATTCGAACCGGCAGAGGTTTTCGAGTAGGGTGTCGTCCCTGAAGGGACTCGGAGTCCTTATATATTGCTGTTCCCAGCACTCACGTGCTGGGCTACGATTGTGGCGCGCTACGCGCTTGGATGTTGTTCTACTAATGTCGTATTGCCCCATCCGCAATCTACCCTCGAAACTAGAGAGTGCCGAAGTTTCTTTTCTGGAATCTGAATAAGAAGCCCCTCACTGACTTCGTCCGCCACCTGGCGCACGAGCAGGATGTGGACGTGCTCATCCTGGCCGAGTGCGCGTTCTCGAAAGACGGGCTGCTCGAGGAACTCAACCGGGAGGTTGCCGAGTATCGGTACGCGTGGGGCGTCTGCGATCACCTGGTGTTCTATACGCGCTTTCATGACGGCTTTCTGCGGCCGCTGGCGGAGAGCAGCCGGGTGTCGATTCGGCGGCTGTCGCTGCCGGGGTGCCTGCCGATCCTGGTGGCCGCCGCGCATCTGCCGAGCAAGGTGGGCTACTCCGATGACAGCCAGGTGTTCGAGTCGGTGCGCCTGTCGCGCATGATCTCGGAGGTGGAGGAGCGCGAGGGACACCATCGCACGATGCTGCTGGGCGACCTGAATATGAATCCGTTTGAGACGGGAATGGTGGCGGCCAGCGGTGGGCTGCACGCCGTCCCCAGCCGCAGCGGTGGCGCGGCGCGGCGAACGCACGGTGCAGCGCGAGAAGTATCCCTTCTTCTATAACCCGATGTGGAATTTTCTGGGCGACCGCGCCGATGCCGGCGGGACATTCTACTTCGAACACGCCGAACCGGTTTGCTACTTCTGGAATATGTACGACCAGGTGCTGCTGCGTCCGGCGCTGCTGGAGGGGTTTACGCCGGAGCAGGTGAAGATTGTGACCCAGGTGCGCGGCGTCCCGCTGGTGGAGGGCGGGCGCGTGGATAAGACGATGGCGTCGGACCATCTGCCGGTGGTGGTGGAGTTGAAGATGTAAGGCAGTGGATAGTGGGTAGGGGATAGTGGATAGAAAAAGCTTTCGTTGTGGGTAAGAAGAACTGGTCACTGACCACTGAGTCACTGGCCACTGGAGTGTGTATGGCTGAGGATCTTTGGCCGGGGAATATTGCGGAGTCGAATCTGGTGACGCCGCTGGCGATTCTGCGGGAACAGGCGGCGCTGCTGGGCGATAAGACGAAACAGCTGGTGCGCGGCGAAGTCGATACCCAGACGGTCGGAAGCATGCTGGTGCATCACTTTAATGTGCTGGCGCCGACGCTGAATTATCGCTATGAGCTGTTTACGGTGCAGCATGGGGTGAACTTCTATCCGCTGGTGGTGAAGTCGAGCGAGGTGACACAGGTGTCGAGCGAGGAAGAGTTCAAGGCGAAGCTGAAGCAATTGTTCGCCGATCGGCATACGGTCAACGTGGTGCATTCCATCCTGGCGCAGGTGAGGACGTAGGGCGCGAGGGTCGCGCGGCGATCGAATTTGATCGCGGAGAAAAATTGCCGGCTGAAGTTGATTCAGGTTCCAGTTTCACTGCTCAAGTATCCCCGAAATATTTCATTCTGAAATCCAGTCGTCGCTTACGAGCGTACTTCCTCCGAGTAGCAAAATTAAATCCTTTGCGAGGAAGACGAACCATGACGAATCGAATGCGAGCGGTATTGATTGCGATGGCGGTGACCCTGGTGTCCGTAGCGGCGCTGGCCCAGAACACTCCTATGGTCGGCGGCGCGCCGATGTATCCCAACAAGACCATCGTCGAGAACGCTTCGGCGGCCAGCAACCTGACCACGCTGGTCACCGCCGTGAAAGCGGCCGGGCTGGTGGACACGCTGTCGGGCCCCGGACCGTTCACCGTGTTTGCTCCCACCAATGACGCCTTCGCCAAGCTGCCGGCCGGAACGGTCGAGACCTTGCTGAAGCCGGAAAACAAAGAGCAGCTCACCAAGATCCTGACCTACCACGTTGTGGCAGGCAAGATGTCCGCGGCCGACCTGATGAAAGCGATCAAAGAGGGCGGCGGCAAGGCCGAGCTGAAGACCGTCAACGGCGAAATGCTGACCGCGACGATGATGGGCAAGCACGGCATCGTCCTGACTGACGCCAAGGGCGGCAAAGCCACGGTGACCCAGCCCAACATCTTCCAGTCGAACGGCGTGGTCCACGTCATCGATGCCGTACTGATGCCGTAGGGCAGGGGAATAGTGGGTAGTGGGTAGTGGATAGTGGATAGGGGCTATCCGCAGATGCTTCGACTGAGGCGGCGCAACCATGGCGCCGCCATTTTTCATGTGCAGTCTGGGACGCACCGGGCCAATTGGTTATTTCCAAGCAACCATCGCGATCACGCAGCACTATGGCAAGGCCATCTCTCTCTGTATTCAAGACTTCGCCCGGGGGAGGGGCTCCCGTTAGTGCCCGGTGCCAGTTTGCGAATGGCGCCGAGTGACTTTGAATCAGCAAGGTCACACGGACCATAATGAAGATAGCTCGTTATGGTTCAGGTAAAGCGCAGAAGCTGGATGTGGTACTTCTTCCGCGGGCCGGTGTATCTGTACCGCTGGCACCTGGGTTGGTTGTTCGGACATCGCTGCCTGCTGCTGACGCATATCGGCCGCCGCAGCGGCTTCCCGCACCAGACCGTGCTGGAGGTGGTCGAGTATCGCAAGAGCGGTCCCGAAGCGGTGGTCGTCAGCGGCTTCCAGAACTCGGACTGGGTGCGCAACATCGCGGCCACGCCCCGAGTAGAGGTCACGGTCGGCTCGCAGCATTTCGCGGCCACACATCGCTTCCTGGGCGAAGACGAAGCGATGAAGGTGATGCGAGATTACGAGCATCGTAACCGCTTCATCGCACCGGTCGTGCGCCGCGGGTTGAGCTGGATCGCCGGCTGGCCGTATCACGCCACCGAAGACGATCGCCGCAGGCTGGTCAGACAGCTTCCAATGATCGCCTTTCGGAAGGCAGGGGATAGGGGATAGGGGATAGTCGATAGGGGATAGTGGATAGTTAGGGCGACAGCAGTTCTAGTCACTCGCCGCAAGTTTTTCGCGTAACGAGTTCGGCAGATTTTGGTCGTTCCTCAACTTCTCGCCACTGACCACTAGTCACTAGTGACTATCCACTGTCTTTCCCTACTCTGGCTTGAAGCCGACGCTTTCCCACAGCGGCTTGGGATCGTAGAGCACGCCGTTGGCTAGCACCTGGCGAACCGTGCGCAGGTTGTGGATGTCGTCGAGCGGATTGGCGTCGAGCACATCGAGATCGGCGCGCTTGCCAACTTCGATGCTGCCGCTCGTGGCGTCAACCTTCATGGCGCGCGCGGGAACGATGGTCGCCGCCTGCAAGGCTTCCATCGGCGTGAAACCCGCTTCATGATAGAGCTCGATCTCGCGATAGACGGAGAAGCCCGGAATATTCTGATCGGTGCCGGCGACGATGGGCACGCCGGCTTTGTGCAGCGCGTTGATGAGAGCGAGATCGGCGTGCAGAATTTTCTGGCCGAGAGGCGCAAACTCAGGCGGTAATCCGCCGCTGCTCAGCGGCTCGCGGAGCTCCGGCGCAACGCGCGCGATGCCAGGTTCGGTCTTGGTCGCCGGATCGGCGGCCGAGCGGAACTGCATTTCGTACAGCGACACGGTGGGATCGATCACCGTGTGATGCTCGGCAAAGAACGCGATGGCTTTCCTGGCTTCGGGCGAGTTGACGTCGATGGACGCGAACACCTTCAGCCGCTCCGGCCCCTTCATCTTGTGGAGATCGACGTCTTTGGGCAGCAGCAGGTCGGTGATGTAGTGGATGTGGTTGATCATGTCCATCCCGTCATCGACGCCTTCATAGGCATTCATGCCGTTCGGGATGTGGCCCGTGACCGTCATGCCAACCTTGTGCGCGTCGGCGCAGATGGCCTTCACGTTGTCCGGCTTCACCGAGCTGTAGATTTTGATCTGCTGGAAATCTGCGTCGTGATATTTCGTCACCCACTTCTGCGCGTCGTCAGCGTTGTTCACGCGCGTCACGCCGATCGCGTAGGGGCCATCGCCATCGACGATGCCCGCAAGCAGCATGTGCGGTCCAAGAGCCTTGCCGCTGTTCACGGCGTCGCGCACCTGGGTGATGAAGTCATATTCGTTGCCGACATCGCGAACCGTCGTAACACCCGCTGCGAGATAGATCGGTCCCCACTCGACTTGCTCGTAGTGCGCGTGCATGTCCCACAGTCCGGGAATGATGTATTTGCCTGCAACATCGATGCGCTGCGCGTCTTTGGGAATCTTGACCTTGTTGCCCGGGCCGACAGCGACGATCTTGCCGTTGCTGGTCACGACGGTCGCGTTCGGAATTGGCGCTTTGCCGGTGCCATCGATGACGGTTGCGCCGACGAAGGCGAAGGTCCCCGTGCGGCGTCCCGCGGCTGAAGAGCTGAGTTCGGTGAGCGCTGCCATCTCGTCATGCGCGGCGCTGGCGACAAAGGCAGAGAGCGCGGGTTCGTACTCATCGCGAATGGCTTCGAAGTGATCGAACTCGGCGTCGGTGGAGACCAGCGCGGCGAGGTTGTTGCTCTCGTCCATCCACGAGAACTTCCATACCCCAGATAAGTCCCTGCACGGTGTAGCGTTCGACCTTCACCGGCTTGCCGCTGACCTCGACCATCTGCGAGCCGCGGTCCTGAATGCGGACGGCGCCGATCGGCAGCGTCGCCATCTGTGCAGGCTGGCCGTGCGCGCGCCAGTAGCGCATCATCTCCATCTGTACGGCGACCGGCGCGTAGCCCGAGATGGTGAAGAACGTCTGCGGCACACTTACGGTATGTGTGTCCTTGCCCTGGCGAATGCTGGCGTTCGCGCCGTTGATGGTGACTTCGGTATCGACCTGCGACATGCGCGAGGTTTTTCCGTTGATGGTGAAGTTCTGCGGCACGTAGCTGTCCGAGGTGCGCAGCGTCGCCGTCAGCGGAACCGGCGAGCCGCGGTCGGTGAACTTGAAGTCGGTCTTCAGCGTGAGCGAGCTGCCCTCGGGCGTGATGGTGTAATTCTCCTCGCCGATGGCCTGCTCGAATTTGTGCAGGCGAAACTTGCCGGCTTCGCTTTGCGGCGCGGTTTGAGCAATCAGGATGGCAGGAGAGAGGACGAGCAGTAGCAGACAGGCGCGACGAAGAAGATTCAAGGCGAACGGGCTCCTTATCGGTAGAGACAGACGATTACATCATAGTTAAACGTAATCGAGGAGCTTTTGGTTCCCGGAATACGGAGGCGTGGCAATTTCCCAGCATCGTTCTGCCAGAACTTGCGGGAAACCTGCCGCTTCACTCGGGAGTGACGTCGTAAGTGCGTTGGTCGCGTGGTTCGGAAAGGCGAATGCGCGTTGCTCTTCAGAATACGGGCCGAAGGCAGCTACGGCGTGTGGTGCGATAAAGAGCGGTCACCGCGAGCCTACAGCGCCAGTTCCGTGAAGATCAGGCGACTCATTCAGCGAGAGCCAGTAGGAACCAAAGCCCGAAGCGAGTTCGTCGAGGTCGGAAAGAGTTTCCGGTTTCGCTAAGTAGGAATTGGCGCCGAGATCGTACGCCCGATTCACGTCGGCAGAATGGCGTGAGGAAGTCAGCATCACGATGGGCAAGCGGCGCAGGTTCGACTTCTGACGTCGCACCCACTCCAGCACCTCGAAGCCAGAGCGTCGCGGCAGCTTTATATCGAGCAGCAGGATTGCCGGCAGTGGATAGGCCGCGCGGTTCTCATAAGGCGCGTCGCCCGCGAGGTACGCCACTGCATCATCGCCGTTGGTTAAACGAACCATTTCCACTGCTTCATTCAGTTTCCGGAATGCCCGCTGAATCAGGCGAACGTCTGCAGGGTCATCCTCGATGAGTAATACGAGGCCTCGTGCCATCAATGAGTTTCCTTTGGTTCGTGATTCGCCTTCTCTTGCGTTGCGAGCGGCAGTTCAATCCAGAAGGTAGCGCCCTTCCCGAGATCCGACTCAAGGCCGTACGAGCCGCGCATCCGTGTGACCGCTCGCTTTACGATCGCCAATCCAATGCCGGTTCCGGGATATACGTCGCGCACGTGAAGCCGTTCAAATACGTTCCAGATGCGCTCCTGATGATGGGGAGCGATGCCAATCCCGTTATCCTGCACGGAAAGGCGGGCAGAATCGCCGCGTCTCTCAGAGAAGACGCGTACTTGTTGCGCCGGGTTTTCTGCCGAGAATTTCATCGCATTACTCAGAAGATTGTAGATGACCTGAATCAGGACCGGTTGCACCGCTGCAACGTAAAGATCGGTGGGAACGTCAATGGCGATCCTGTCGCGCCCCTCGGCCAGTTGCCGCATGACGACTTCGATTGCGTTCACCAGCTTCACCGGCTCCAACGACATTTCGACGCGACTGATACGGCCGTAATCCAGCAGGTCCTGTACCAGAGCGTTCATGCGTTTGGTGGCTGCCGTGATCTCGTTGAGGTATTCCATCGCGCCGGGGTCAAGCTTCTCGCCATAGTCTTCCTGGAGCGCGACCGCAAAACCGTTGATGGCGCGCAGAGGAGCACGCAAGTCATGGGACACGGAGTAGGCGAAGGCTTCAAGTTCGGCATTCGTCTCTTCGCGCTCCCGCACCCGCAACTCCAGTTCTTCCGAGTGAAGTCTGAGCTGGTCCATCATGTTCTTGCGCTCAGTCATGTCGCGGGTAACTTTGGAGAAGCCGTACAGCGTACCGTCCTCGTCGCGCAGCGGCGTGATCACTACGCTCGCCCAAAAACGAGTGCCATCCTTGCGATAACGCCAGCCCTCGCCCTCGAAGTGTCCGTCACGGACGGCGGTTTCCAGAACTTTCTTTGGCAGACGATTCTGGCGGTCCTGTTCTCCATAAAAGCGGGAGAAATGCTGGCCCACAATCTCTTCGGCTGTATACCCCTTCAGCCGCTCTGCTCCCGGGTTCCACGAAGTGATGTGGCCCTTGGGATCCATGGAGAAGATGGCGTAATCGATGACGCTCTCGATCAGCAGGCGATAGCGATGCTCCGATTGACGCCGTTCGGTGAGGTCTCGCGTGATCTTACCGAAGCCAATCAGGTTCCCGTTGTCATCGCGCAGGCAAGTAATGATGACGTTGGCCCAGAAGCGAGAGCCGTCCTTGCGAATCCGCCAGCCTTCGTCTTCGAAGTGGCCGGTCTGCGCCGCAACCCGAAGCTCGAGGCCGGGCTTGTCAATGGCGAGGTCGCGAGCCGTGTAGAAGATGCTGAAATGTTGACCTATGATCTCGCTGGCCAGGTACCCTTTGAGCCGCTGCGCGCCAGGGTTCCACGACACGATACGTCCGTTCGGATCCAGGATAAAGATAGCGTAGTCGGCAACGCTGTTTACCAGGTGACGGAAGATCTCGGAGGAGTGAACCTCGATCGACTTGTTATCAGGAGAAGGGGATGTTGCTGGAGAATTAGCGCTCATGTACGCCCCGAGATGAGTGGGTCGATATCAGCAAAGCCGGCAAAGGAGGTACGGTGCAGCGGCGCTGCTGGAGGTCCAAGAGATAAGTTGTCGCACTCTGGCACGCAGCCATAGTTTACTGGGAAAATAACATTCAAATTCTGTGGTCCTTTTCCGTAAAGCAGGCTCGTTTGCTTCCCACTCGGCAACGACAGCCACAAAACCGTGCGACCTGATAGATGGGCAGAGCTGCTCGTTTGGTTGCTTGCGAGCTTTAACAAGAATAAATGAAAGCGCACTGAAGTCCAGGGGGGACGGCCCGAGTCGCTGCCGGTCACTCATTTTCTCCGCTCTGTCGCTCAAGGCATCTCGTTGTTCGGCGCTCCCATCTGTCATGTTTTCGGGAGGAAATTATGGGAGAGATGCGCAATCGCGTCGTCGTGATTACAGGTGCGTCCAGCGGTTTTGGGCGCGGAGCTGCTCTGAAGTTTGCTGAGAACGGTGCCAAGGTCGTGCTGGCCGCACGTCGCAAGCGGCTGCTGAAGCAAGTAGCGGACGAGATCCGGAAAACCAAGGGTGAAGCCCTGGTGGTGGAGACCGACGTCAGCAGTTCGAGCGAAGTGGAGGAGCTTGCGAACAAGGCAATCGGGAAGTTCGGCAAAATCGACGTGTGGGTGAATAACGCCGGCGTCGGCTCCGTGGCCCGCTTCGACGAGACTCCGCTGGAAGAGCATGAACAAGTCATCCAGACAAACCTGATGGGAACGATCTATGGGTCGTATGTTGCCTTGCAGCAATTCCGCGAGAACGGCAAGGGTGTGTTGATCAACGTGAGTTCATTCGCCGGTAAAGTGGCCGCTCCCTATCTCAGCTCGTATTCGGCATCGAAGTTCGGCATTCGCGGACTAGGTATCGCGTTGCGACAGGAACTGGAGCAGAACGGGGAAGACGGCGTTCACGTTTGCACTGTGATGCCGGTGTCGTTCGATACTCCGTTCTTCGAGCACGCTGCCAACCACAGCGGCAAGCCGGTGCAGCCGATCCCGCCTGTGTACGATCCGGAGAAAGTCGTCGACGTTATTTATGACCTCGCTCGCCATCCCGAGGACGAGGTTGTTGTGGGACCGGCCGGCAAGATGGCCAGCGTCGCAGAGCGCATTGCACCCCGCCTGGTGCGGAAGTTTATGGGGAAGAATGCGCACAAGGCGCAGATGCATCAGAAGGAGTCGGCGGGCGACAAGTCGGGCAGCGTCTTCCAACCCATGAGCAGTGGCGACGATGTTTACGGGGGCTGGAAGGATCAGCAGGGCGGTGGAAGCAAAATAGCGACCGCGCTGGGATTGGCAGTGCCGATTGGAATGGGTGCGATGTACTTCCTGCTGCAGAGAAAACAGCGGCGGCACGATCTGGAAGAAGTCGCATAGCGACGTTTCAAACGAAATGTCCCACACAGCGAACGGCTCGTTGTGTGGGACTTGTTATCTGTAGTCTACCGCTCGATGGCGAGACCGACGGCGTTGCCGCCGCCAAGACACAGCGCCGCGATTCCTTTGTGCACGTCGCGGCGGATCATCTCGTAAAGCAGCGTCGTGAGGATGCGGGCTCCGCTGGCGCCGATAGGATGTCCCAGGGCCACGGCTCCGCCATTGACATTCACCTTGTTGAGGTCGAGGCCAAGCTCGCGCGTGACAGCGATTGCCGCGACCGAGAAGGCTTCGTTGATCTCGTAAAGGTCAACGTCGGCATCTGTCCATCCGGTCTTTTTCCAAAGCAAGCGAATGGCGTCGACCGGGGTCATCATCACCCACTCCGGCGACAAGCCGCTCGTCGCTTGGGCGACGATACGGGCCATCGGCTTCAGGCCAAGCTCCTTCGCCTGCGCGGCCGACATCAGCACCAGCGCCGAGGCTCCGTCATTTACGCCCGGAGCATTGCCTGCCGTGACCGTGCCATCCTTCTTGAACGCCGGCTTCAGCGCACGCAGAACCTCGGCGCTGGTGTCTTCGCGCGGCGACTCGTCCTGGGTAAACAGCGTCGGCGCGGCGCCCTTTTTCTTCGCCGGCAGCTCGACGGGAACGATCTGGTCCTTGAAGCGGCACTCTTTCATCGCGCTGACCGCCTTGCGATGCGAGTTGGCGGCGTACTCATCCTGCTCTTCACGAGTGATCTTGTATTTCTCGGCGACGTTCTCGCCGGTAACGCCCATGTGATAGTCGTTGTAGACATCCCACAAACCGTCGTGCACCATCGAGTCGACGACCGTCTGATTGCCCAGCCGAAAACCCTTGCGCGCGTTCTGCAGCAGGTACGGAGTGTTGGTCATGCTCTCCATGCCGCCGGCGACCACGATGTTCGAGTTGCCGGTCTGGATTGCCTGCTGACCCAGGGCCACGGCTTTCAGACCGGAGCCGCAAACCTTGTTGATGGTCATGGCGCTCACACGATTAGAAAGCCCGCCATGGATCGATGCCTGCCGCGCCGGATTCTGTCCCAGTCCGGCTGAGACCACGTTGCCCATGATGCACTCATCGACGCTGTCGGGATCGATGCCCGCACGCTTCACCGCTTCGCGAACCACGATGGCGCCAAGTTGCGGCGCCGTGAAATCGGAGAGCGCCCCCTGAAATTTGCCGACGGGGGTGCGAACCGCCGACACGATCACGACATCATCTATAAAGGCCATGGACGTAGCTCCTGGTGGAAGTAGTAACTGAACATTATAAGATGGAGCTCACTTGGCAACCGACGCACAAATCCCAGCCGATTTTCAGCAGCCCGCGCCCCCATCGCGCCCGCGCCTCTCTTTGCTGGCGCCGTGGTGGCACACGGCCATCCTCATCGCCGTTCTGCTGACCCTTTCGATCAATGGAACCCGCGCCAGTCATCCGGTCGTAGGCGAGCACAAGCTGGCGCAATATCTGTGGACCATGGGCCTGGAGTGGACGCTGGTCGGCTACATCTGGCTCGGCGTGCGCAAGCGCATCAGCTTGCGTGAACTCATTGGCGGCCGTTGGGCGAAGCTGGAAGATTTTTTCCTCGACATCGTATACGCCGCGGCGTTCTGGGTAGCAGCAATGGTTGTGCTGGGCCTCTCCGCCAAGCTGATGCATCTCGATCAGGCAGGAAAGATCGAGACCATGCGCAAGCAGATCAGCTTTCTGGCGCCGGGAACAAATCTCGAACTCGCGGTGTGGTTCTGCCTGAGCTGGACCGCCGGGTTCTGCGAGGAGATCATCTTCCGCGGATATCTTCAGCGGCAACTCGCCATCGGCGGATCGGCAATCGCCGGCATTTTTCTTTCTGCGATCGTGTTCGGAGCGTCGCACGGCTACGAAGGTGCGGCCCGGATGTTCCTCATCGCGGTGTACGGTTTGATGTTTGGATTGCTGGCGAGGTGGAGGAAGAGTCTGCGTCCGGGAATGATCGCGCACGCGTGGCACGACTCGCTCAGCGGAGCTGTTTTGCGTTTGCTCAAGTGAGCGAGCAGCACCCTGCGACGCTCCCTTTTCCGTGTTTCGCAAAAAAAAGTTTGCGTGCTCGAAACTCCCGCGTGACTGCGTTCGCTTGTACCTCAGCCTCCTCGTCGCATCGTCTGCGTTTCGCGCGATGAAGATTACGAATGAGAAATCACCAGTGTTCATGCATGTTTTCGCGATCGAGGGTTGTGCACGGAATTCACGCGGGAAGACGAACGGGTATCGCGCTGGTTGAAAAACGCGATGCGAAGCTTCGGGCGTTGCCGAGTTACGCACTTTGATGCGCGTTTTTTTCTTGACTATTTTTTTCGTTGACTCTATACAACTAACAAATTGCGATGATGTGACTGTCGCAATACATTCCATGACAAATGGAAAAGGGAGAATAGAAACATGGCAACTAAAAAGGCTGCAAAGAAGGCTAAGAAGGCCGCGAAGAAGACCAAGAAGCACTAACTGGCTCTTCGACCGTAACTGAAGGGGGCGCGAAAGCGTCCCTTTTGGTTTTTGGAATCAATTGACGGTAGCGGCGCGCTCGGCCGCCGGACGCGGCAGTGGCTGCTCCTGCTCGGGACAGATGCTGTTGTACGAACACCAGAAGCAGCGTCCTCCTGGTTTCGGATCAAACTCCCCCGCTTCGATCTTCGCAGCAATCTCGATGATCTTCTGCTCGGCGGCGCGCAGGTCGCTCTCGGAGCGCCGCGAATCGACCGCGGTGCCGTTGCTCAGGTTGATGAACACCAGCGACGCCGGGGTGTGGCCCAACGCCTTTGCCGCCAGCGCATAGATCGACAGTTGCAGGCTCTCGTTGGCATCGTCCTGCGTCTTTGCCTTGCCGGTCTTGTAATCGATGATGGCGACTTCGCCGTTCGGCAGGCGGTCCAGGCGGTCCAGTCGACCCTTTACGAGCGCACCTTGCACTTCAATCTTGAAGCGGCGCTCAGTTTCGAGAATCTCTCCGACAGGCTGACCAAGTTTGGATCGCACCAGCGCCGCAAGTTGCTCCCGGCCGTATTGGGTGTACAGGTCGCGCTGCACCTGCTCATCGATCTTCGCCTTCGAGAACTCGTCGAGGAAGCAGGCGATGAGCGTTTCCTCGTCCGGCGCGCGATTGACCCGAACGCCATCGAAGTAGGCCTTGAGGGCCAGGTGCATGGCGTTGCCGAACTGCAGGGCCGCGCTGGCGTCTTCGGGAAGTTTCCAGTCGTAACGCAGCTTGTACGACAGCGGGCACATCTCGTATTGCTGAATGGCGCTGGCGCTCAGCTCCAGGGCGCGGCCGTTCTGCCGCGCGGGAATCTGCGTCCACTGCGAGACGTTGAGTGCCGGCTCGGCGCCCGCCTGCATCTGGGCGATGATCTCCGGTTCCAGCACCCGGAATGCGATGAAGTCCTTCAGCGCGGTGTGAGAGAGGCCGACCAGGTCGCGCATGTATTTGGAGGGAGGGACGAGCTGGCCCTTCAGCTTGCTGGCCTTGCCGCAGATGTAGAGCTCGTCCATGGCGCGGGTCATAGCAACGTAGAACAGGCGGCGCTCTTCCTGCCCGTGTTGCGTCTTGGGATCGGTGTCGTCCGTTCTCTTGGTGCGGAGCTCCGGCGGAAATTCGACCAGCGACTCCTTGTACGACGCAGGAAAGCAATTCGACGAGACTCGGATGACAAAGACGTAAGGGAACTCCAGGCCCTTCGCCGCATGCACGGTCATCAGTTGCACGGCTTCGTCCCGCGTCGCATTGCCGACTTCGTTCGGCGCCAGCGCTGCCACGGGATCGTCCTCGTCGCTCTCTTCGACCAGCGTGCCGTTGGCATCGACGAAATAGTTCAGGTAGTCGAGAAACTCGTGCAGCGAATGTTCGCCTACGATCTGCTTGGGCTTGTTGCTCCAACGCTCGGCAAAGTCGCGCAGGCGGCGCAGCGGCATCGATTCCGGCAGTCCGAAGAAACGTTGGGCGATGTTGATGGCAGCCGTGACGTCGCCATGCTGCGCTGCCAGCTCAGCCTGGGCCTCGCGGATGCGCGCCAGCACTTCAGGACCACCGGGAACATTCTGCAACGCGGCCTCGGCGGAGAAGTTTTCTCCGACCAGCGAGAGCTCAGCGCGAAAGCGCTCGGGATCGATACTGAACTGCGGGAGGGCTGCGACGCGGAAGAGCGCGACCGGATGCGACGCATCGAGAATGCGCAAGATGGCCATGGCATCGCGGAGTTCGGGCGTGTGCAGCAGGTCGGCGCCCTTTACCTTGATCGGAATACCGCGCCGCGTCAGCTCGGCGACCAGCAGCTCGCGGTTGTAGTGGCTGCGATAGAGCACCGCAATCTTGCCGTACGACAGGTCCGGATTCTGCCGCCGCATTGCCTGGATGGTGTCGGCGACAAAGGTGGCTTCCTGCTCGTGGCTGTTGGGCGCGACGGCCTGCACTGCGCGGGCGACCGCCAGCTGCGGCTCGCGCTCGAGGCGGGCGCACAGCAGGGGCTGGCGCGTCCAATCGCGATCAAGGCTGACGATCGCCGGATTCGGCTTGATAGCTTCATAGGCGCAGCGGAGGATGGCAGGCGTCGAGCGGCGATTGGCCGACATGGTGACGCGCTCCACGCGCTCGGCGCCGAAGGTCTGCAGGAACTGGTCGAAGGCGCCGCTGGTGGCGCCGCGGAACTGGTAGATAGCCTGGTCGGGATCGCCGACGGCGAAGACATTGGCGTCGTCACCGGCCAGCAGACTGGCGAGCCTGATCTGCGCGACGTTGGAATCCTGGAACTCATCGATGAGGATGAAGCGTGCGCGCTTCTGGGCGCGTTCCAGCACCGACTTGCGCCGCATGAGCACGTCGACGGCGCGGCTCATGATGTGGCCGAAGGTGCCGAGGCCTTCCTCCTGCAGCAACTTCTCGGTAAAGCGAAAAGCGCGAGCGACTTCGCGACAGCGGCCGAGGATTTCGTCGTCCGACATCTCTGCGGCGTCTTTCGACTTCGCCATGCGCGGCAGGGCGATTTCGCGGCGCTCGAGGGCGGTGAGGTAGGTGTCGTAGTCGTGCGGCGTGCGCAGTTCGTCGTGACAGCTGCTGAAGAACTTCAGTAAGTCGAGAAGGAATTTTCCCGGCGTTGCGGCCTTGATGTAGTGCTGCAACTGCAGATCGCCAATGCGGCGGCGGAGCAGGACGAAGAGGTCCTTATCGTCGAGTAGCTGGAATTTGGTGCCTGCGTCCTGCAGCAGCCGATAGCAATACGAATGGAATGTGTGGGCCTGCAGTCCGCTGCGCATCAGCTTCCGGGCAGCTTGTGACCGGTCGATCTCGGGATAGAGCGACTGCTGCTGGCTGGTCGGAGGATGCAGGATTGCGGCGACGCGGGAGATCAGTTCTGCGGCGGAGTTCCGCGTGTACGTGACAGCGAGGATTTCGTCAGGCCGCGCAGCGCCGGTCTGGATGAGGTGCGCGATGCGGCGCGCGAGAACGGTCGTTTTGCCGGTGCCGGCTCCGGCGACCACGAGCATCGGACCGTGAACGTGTTCAATGGCCTGCTGCTGCTCTCGGGTTGGGACGAATTTGTCGGTGGTAGCGGACACGGCAACTCCGGAGAGGAACGAAGAAAAAGCGAATATAGCATTATGCGACAGGAGCGGGTGGGATGACAAGGGAAAAGGCTTCAGAGGTGAAGGAGCTGACCTTATGTCGTCCTCCGTGTCGAGGTGGGGAGAACCCAGGCACCCGGCGACGAAGGATCTGCGGTTCGTCGCTCAGGGCAACGGCATTCCTTGCTGGTGTCATTCTCAGCGAAGGGAAGAGCGCGCAGCGCGGAACAATCGTAGCCCAGGACGTAAGTCCTGGTTGGCGTGATGATGGAATGCTCCGAGTCCCCGCAGGGACGGCAGTTTTGTGTCGTCCTGCGGACTCTGCTCTTCTGGTGAATCTGAACCCAGCACTCGCGTGCTGGGCTACGATTGTTCCGCGCTTCGCGCTCCTCGTGGTACGCCACAAAATCAAACCGGCAGAGCTAGTCCAGCGCGCGGGCAATGGCCATAGCGGCGATGGCTGCGGTTTCCGCGCGGAGGATGGTTTCGCCCAGCGAGGCTGACGTCCATCCGGCATCGGCAAAGCTGCGCAACTCGTCTTCGGCCCAGCCGCCTTCGGGGCCGATAGCCACGGCCAGCGATCCCACCTTCGCAGAAGCGAGTACGTCGGTGAGTTCGGCCTCCCGCTCATTTTCCGAGAGCACAATTCGCGCAGCAGCTTCCAACTTCAGTGCGTCGCCGAGCTTGGCCGGATCGGCGATCTCGGGAGGCGCGACTCGCCGCGACTGCTGGGCAGCTTCGCGAGCGATCCGTCGCCAGCGCTCAACGCGCTTCCCGGCTGCCTGTGCCAGATGCTTCTCGGTGCGGCGCGCGATGACCGGGACGATCGTGCTGACGTTGAGCTCGGTACACTTCTCAATCGCCCACTCCATGCGATCGAACTTGAAGACCGCCAGCAGCAGAGTGATTGGGGTGGCGGCGACCGCAGTCACTTCTTCGCCCAGGGCAAACGCCACGCGATCGTCAGCGACGCTGGTGACGGTTGCCCGACGAACTGTGTCGCCGCACGAGACGTTGAACTCCTGGCCCACGCGGGCGCGCAGTGTCCGAGCGAGGTGCGCGGCGTGTTCGCCGATTAGGGCGGCGTGGTCGGAAGAATACTCGTCGGCGATCCAGTGGCGGCGGGTCATCGAGTGAAGAGTAGCAGAGCGGTGGCGATGGCCATGGCGGCATAGGCTCCGCCGAAGATGCGGTTCTGCCTCGCCAGCTCGTTTTCAGTGAAGACGCGGCTGTTCATGAGGAACTCGATGGCCGAAACCATGCCCACCAGCACAGCCATAATGAGCCAGCGCTCCTGGTGTATTTTCGTCACGATCAGGAAGGGAATGATAAAGACGGAGATGATCAGATAGGCGATACCGCCGATGCGCGCGCGCTTGCGCCGCTTGGGATTCTGGTAGCGCATGAGCACGATGCGCGCGAGTTCAACGGGACGAAGCAGCCGCGCGACCGCGGGCAACGCGGTCACGACCAGCAAAAACCAGGCGTAAATACGGAGGGCTTTATCCAAGAGAGGCCGGCTGTTAGCTGTTAGCCATTAGCTCTTAGCAAAAACTCACGTGCGGCACGGATGTCGTCCATCGTGAGCTGCGGATAGGCTTGGAGCAGTTGATCCGGTGTATCGCCGCCCCCGAGGCTTCCGGCTATGACACTGACCGGCACACGAGTTCCCTTGATACAAGGATCGCCATGGTGAATGGCAGAGTCGATCATGATTCTGTCGCGCCAAGTCATAATGATGCTATTTTCGCCCGGAAATCAGTCTTAAGCCAGTCACAACTGAAACTGAATTGGACCTGCTCTGCGCCCACGACCAGCCGCCAGAAACGGGAGCCCCGCTCACTACCCGAAAATCTCTTTCACTTTGTTCAGCAGCGAGCGGCTCACCGGCTTGTTCTCTATCGAGAGCGTAGCTCCGAGTTCTTGCAGCAGCTCGCGCTGGCGCTTAGTCAGCTTCGACGGGGTCTGGACCTTCACCTCAACGAAGAGGTCGCCGCGTCCATGGCCGTTCAGGACCGGCACGCCCTTGTTCTTCAGCTTGAAGTGCGTTCCCGTCTGTGTGCCCTCGGGGATCTTCAGCGAGTGCTCGCCCTCGAGCGTCGGCACCTTGACCTCGGCGCCCAGCGCGGCTTGCGTGAGCGACAGCGGCATCACGCAGTAGAGGTTCTTGCCGTCGCGCTCGAAGAACGAGTGCTCCTTGGCGTGCAGCACGACGTAGAGGTCTCCCGGAGGTCCGCCGAATACGCCGGCTTCTCCCTCGTTCGAGTACAGAATGCGCGCGCCCTCTTCTACGCCGGCCGGCACCTTGACGGTGACCGTGCGGTCACGCGTGATGCGTCCCTGGCCGCGGCATTGATTACAGGGATCGACGATCAGCTTGCCCGAACCGCCGCACGTGCTGCACGCGCGCGTTATCGAGAAGAAGCCCTGCTGGTAGCGCATCTGCCCGCGGCCGCCGCAAGTGGTGCAGTTGATCGGCGATTTACCCGGCGCTACGCCCGAGCCCTTGCACTGATCGCACTCTTCGTGGCGGCGTACTTCGACTTGCTTGGTGACGCCGAAAACGGCTTCTTCAAACTCAAGCGTGAGATCTTCGCGCAGGTCGGCGCCGCGCTGTGCGCGGGAGCGGCGACGTCCCTGGCCGCCGCTGCCGAACATGTCGCCGAAGCCGAAGAGGTCGCCGAAGATATCCTGAAAATCGATGGTGCCTTCGAAGCCGCCGAAGCCCTGGCCGGCGGCGTTGCCGACCCCGGCGTGTCCGAAGCGATCATAGCGGGCGCGCTTCTCGGCGTCGGCCAGGACTGCATAGGCCTCGCTGCATTCCTTGAAGCGCTCTTCGGCCTCAGGATTGTCGGGGTTGCGATCGGGATGGTACTGCAGGGCGAGCTTGCGGTACGCGCTCTTAATCTCCTGATCGTTGGAGGTGCGCGTTACGCCCAGAACCTCGTAATAGTCTCGTTTCACTGTAGTGGCCAGAACTGTACCTCTTACATCAGAAATCAAAACCGTGTCGCCGGCTGAAGCCGGCTCAGACATCGGAGACAACGTGTATGGCACGACTGAAGTCGTGCCCTGTTACAAAGCTTGGGCCCCATCTTTTTCGGCAGTCCCTAAACTGCTTGTTCAAGCGCCGTTCCAGGGTAGCGGTCCTTCGACTGCGTTCGGACGCTTCGCGCCCTCACTTCGCTCAGGATGACAACCCTGGGTTCGGACGCTTCGCATCCTCACTTCGCTCAGGATGACAACCTAATCGGCTTGATGCCTTATCCCTTCGGATTGCGCGCTACGCGCACCATTGCCGGACGCAGCAGGCGATCCTTCAGCTTATAGCCGCGCTGCAGTTCGTCGATGACGCGATTGTCTTCGGCCTCGTCCGTATCGACCATCTGCACCGCCTGATGCAGGGTCGGATCGAAGGCTTCGCCCTCGGCGGGCACGGGCTGCACGCCCAGCTTCGCCAGCGCGTCATGAAACTGCTTGTCGATGAGCTCGATGCCGTCGTGAAAATCTTTCAACGACGCGGCATCGGTCTTGAGCGCACGGTCAAGGCTGTCAAGGATCGGCAGCAGCGATCGCAGCGCGTCGGCCAGGGCGTAATCGCGGTAGTCCTGCTGTTCCTTGGCATTGCGCTTACGAAAGTTGTCGAACTCAGCCTGCAGACGCGCAGCCCGGTCTAGGAACGCAGCCCGCTCGGTCTGGGCCTTCTCTAACTCGGCTTGCAAGATCGGACGCAGACTTCACCGCCTCGGAATCGGTCTGCTCAGTGCCTTCCGCCGGCAGCTCGCGATCTACATCCAGCTCCGTTTCGGAGCCTCCATTTGTCTTCTTGAATGCCATAAATTTCGTTCCTGCAAAGCCTTGGCGTCACTGTTGAAAGCGACGTTCACCACGGAGGCACGGAGGACACAGAGTTTTTGGAACTTCGCTCCGAACTCTATCGCTTTTCTGAACGACGCGATCTAAATGAAATCTAGATCTAAAAACTCCGTGATCTCCGTGCCTCCGTGGTGAACACTACCCGTTCTACGTCGACTCATTCCACAGATGGTCGAACATGCGGGCGATGTACGATACAGCCGTGATCGTGTGCTCGTAATCCATGCGAGTCGGACCAATCACGGCCAGCGATCCCATGACCTCATCGCCCACGCGCGCGGGCGTCCCAATCAATACGAAGTTATTTAGATGCGGCATGGTGTCTTCCAGACCCACAACCACGCGTACCGCCTCCTGGCGCGCGTCCAGGTAGGCCGAGAGCAGATCGACAACCCGCTGCTTCTCTTCCAGAGTAGCCAGCAGCTGGCGGAGACGCTCCTTGTCCTGCTCGGTCAGCACCAGGTTCGACGCGCCTTCCACGTACACCGTCTGCGTCGCATTCTCGGTGGCCAGGGCTCCCTGGGCACAGAGCTGCTCGACCGATTCCATCAGGCGATCGTACTCACTGCGCTCCTGCTGCAGCCGCTTGGCAATCTCGGTGCGCAGCGCCTCCATCTCCCATCCACGGAAGTTCTGGTTGATGTAGGCCGCCGCCGCTTCCAGGTCAGAAAGCGAAAGATCCTGGGCCAGGCGCAGCACACGATCGCGCACCAGGCCGCTGCGGCTTACGACCACCGCCAGCACCTTCTTATCCGCCAGACGCTGAAAGTACACATGCTCCAATGCGTTGCGTTGTGCGGGCGCAGCACTCACCGTCACCCCAACGCCGCGCGAGATCAGCGAGAGCACGTGCGAGGTGCGCTCCATGAACTCCTGCAGGTCCTGCGTTCCTTGCAGCGCGCCTTGAATCAGGCTCTCGTCCGCAGGGGAGAGCCGTGCCTCGCCGGTGAGCTGCTTGACATAGAAGCGATAAGCCTGCGCTGTAGGTACGCGTCCTGCCGATGTATGCGGCTGCTCGAGAAATCCGGCGTCGGCGAGATCGGCCATTACGTTGCGAATCGAGGCAGCGCTCAGGCTCTCTCGATTGGAGCGCGCCAGCGTACGCGAGCCCACCGGCTCGCCAGTGGAGATGTAGGTCTCCACAATGGCGGTGAGAATATCGCGCTCGCGTTTGCCGATACCTGAAGGTGTACCCATGGCCAATTTGCACCTGGGATTGTAAGTTACTGTGCCGCAATAATTTAGATTAGCGGCAGGATACAATCCCGCAGCTTTATTCTAGGAACGGAGCAGGTGGGTGTCAAGATTAGCACTCCTGGCCGCAGACTGCTAAATTCCGTACGCTCCTGAGGTAAAGTATGCTCTGCTCAAACGACCACGAGGCACTCGGGGAAGACGTCTTTCCTAACACCTTGTGCTTAAGGTGCTGATGCCCGGAGACACATTTCCGTTTGTGTCATCAATCATCACTACTACCTTGTTTATCAGCGTGAACGTAGGCACAATTAGACAAAACAATTGACCCAGCACACTTCTGGCCGACAACCAAATGTGAGTGGAGAATGTATGGGTTCTTCCCCTTTTCGGTCCGCTCTAGAGCAACTCGACGAAAGTCTGCAGACGATTGAATACGAGATGGGCTGTCTCCATGGTGGTCTGGAAGTCACCGAGGACCAGCTTTGGGACAGTATGGACAGGGCCCAGCAGAGTGCAGCCACGCTGCGCGAGCTGATCCTTGAGCAGCGCCCTGACGCTAACTGGATGAATCGCGAGGACCTGCTCCTGCTGATCGAAGATCTCGAGCAGGAAGGCGCGACGCAGGTCATTGAAGCGCGGCGCCAGAAGCTGATTGATCTTGCTGACGAACTCAATGCCGGCAAGATCAAGCATCGCTTTCGAGAGTCGCATCTCGGCATTGAACGAGTTGCGGTCGGCCGCAGTCGCGGAACTGCGCGATCAGGCGGCTCTGACGGAACCTGAGAAGGACCTTCCCGGTCCCGACGCGCCCGAATGGATTCATTGGGCCTGCAATCTGCATGACGACCGAGACGCTGAAGCCTTTGCCGTGCTGCGCGAGGACTTCCCCGCGCTGGAGCAGTTCGCAGGCGAGATGGAAGAGAGCTACTGGGTTGCGGTCGAACCCGGATTTGAGCGGAGCGCGCCGCTCGCGCGTAGCCAGACACCTGAGAAGAAGGCAGAACGTCCTCAGTCGCCGGCAGCAAGGGTTATCGCGAAGACGGCCATACCAGACAGCTATCGCCCATCAAGGGATAACGGTGCGACTGCGGAAGCAGGCGCAGCTTCCGGCGAAGGCAAGCTCAACTCGACGGTCAACATGTACACGGTGCCGTCCCGTCTACAGAACATCGTTGAGAAGACGTCCGTGCCCCCGCCTGCCGCTTCCGCCGAAGCTGAAGATGACGTTGAGGAAACGGTCGTGGCGACGTCCGACAACGACAGTGACATAGTCGGAGAGGAAGCCGCAGCCGTCGAAGAGTCGTCCGACTCCTCTGCAATTGTCGACTCTACTTTCACGTTTGGTGTGGATACCTCGACCAAGAAGCCCGTGGCTGTGTGGATCGCAGCTGGTGTGGTTGCTGTCGTGGGTCTGGGTTTTCTGGGTGTGCACTTCTTCGGCTCGGGTTCGAACGATAAGTCCGGGGTCGCCATGGCTGCGGCGGGGAAATCTGCGGGCGGCGTGGAGAGTGCAAGTGCCAGTACCGGTTCAGCGGGACAGGTTCAGGATCCGTCGCATCCCGGAGCTGCAACGGCGAGTCGTCAACCCATCGAGGGCGCCCAGCACCAGATACTGCTCAACGTAGACCAGTGTCTGCGAACCACTACTGGCAATGTGGAGTGCAAGGGTTACGTCACCAATTTGGGAGCTCAGGCTTCGCACGTGACGCTGGACGGAGTGGATGTTGTCGATGGGAAAGGAAACAGCTTCAACCTGAACAGCAATGGCCAGGTGAATTTCTCGACCGGCCGCAGCTCCAGCATCGCCGCAGGTGCGCGCGAAGCGTACACGGTGAAAGTGCCGGACAAGGATCCCGACGCGAAGACGCTGACGCTTTATGTGGATGTGAACAACCCGCACGGCTTGGAATACACGTTCCGCGATATCCCGATCCTGGTGGAACAATCGCGCAACGGAGGGTAAGTAGTCCGCAGCACCTTCAGGCGTAAAGGCCCGCTAGCGGACTACAACCTCGGCAACTTCTTTTTCCTCGGCTTTCTCCTGGGCTGCTTCGGCCATCTCTGTGCCGAGGACTTTCAACGTAATGGAAAGCTGCTCGCGCGCCTTGCCCAGCAGTTGTGCTTTCTCGGTCGTCTGCTTGCGTTCAGCGTCGAGCTGGGAAGTCAGCTCGCTGACCCGGGCCCGCAGGCTCTTCTGCTCCTTCAGCAGTTCATCGCGCTGCTCCGACAATTGCGATTTGGCAGCGTCGAGTTTCGTCAGCTTCGTCTTCTGCGTTTCCTGCTCCTTGAGCAGCTCATCGCGCTTCTTTAACAGATCGCTCTTTTCGTCTTCGAGGCTCTTGATGGCCTGCTGCTGATTTTCGACGCGGACGGTGGAGGCTTCCGATTTCTCGCGGAGCTCGGCGATTTCCTTCTTCAGGCTTTCGATCTGGGCGGCTACCGTTGTCTCTTGCTCTTTGTGGACCAACGCCAGTGCCTCTTGTTCCTTGAGCAACTCGTCGCGCCTGGTTGAGAGCTCTGCCTTCTCGGTCTCGAGAGCCTGCATTGCTTTGGTCTGCTCTTCTGCCTTGGCAGCCGAGGCTTCGGCTTTCTCGCGCAGCTCCGCCAGCTCTTTCTTCAAACCTTCGATTTCGGCCGCAGCAGCATTCTGCTTTTCTTCCGATTCCGGGGTCTTCGCCGTGGACTCAGTCGAGCTCGCTTCGCCCGCAGGAGTTTCCTGGACCCGCTTCTGCAGCGTTGTCAGCTCAGTTTCGAGCGACGAGGTCTTGGAAGCTTTCTCTTCCAGTTCGGTGCAGCGCTTCTTGAGATTCTCGACTTCGCTGTCGGACGCTGTCAGCTTCGTACGCAGGGTGCGGATTTCCTCCTGCTTCTGCAGTACTTCGCTGGTCAGAGCGCCGGGTTGATCGGGTGGGCGCGAAATGCCGAGAACGTTGCTGCTGGTATTGCTTTCGCTGTGGTCGGGTAGAAGCGAGCGAATACGCGACCCGAGGAGGATGTTGACGAGAACCGCGCCGCCGACGATGCCGATCAGCAATGCAACGGCCAATGGAAGAATAGCTGACAATCCCATACCATCCCTTTCGCCTGAAGGTTACTGCCCCATCTGTTTTGGGACATGCCGGATGGACTGTCAAGTTACGAACGTAACGACACTTTGGAGTGGGTACCAGGAGAATCCGGAGCGGACTCATCAGAAGCAGGTAAGCCATGTTGCAGCTATGGGTTATGAGCCTAATCCGGTGTCGTGTTACTTCGGACAGCGGATTGAGTTGAAAGCTGTTTCGTCCGAGCCTGTGTCGCTTTTTGCGACGAGGAGGCACGGAGGCAAGTCATAATCAGTAGCAACTCTCGACGACAATCGGCCTGCGGTTGGGAGACTCCGGAGAATCTCATGGGAACGCTTGCGCGCAGTTGGGATCTTCTCAGCGAAAGTTTTTCGATATTGAAGTCGGACAAAGAGCTGATGTGGCTGCCGGTAATTTCGGCAATCTTCTCCATCTTCGCCACGGTGATCATCTGCGGGAGCGGATTGCTGTTTCTCCTGCCTCCCGGGCCGATTCCGCAGGATCCGGCGCAGCAGAAAATTCTGATGCACCACATGGCGCCCATCGTATTTCTGTTTTATGTAGTGACGTACAGCGTCACCACGTACTTCAATGTGGCACTCGTCAGCATTGCGGCGAACCGGCTGTCTGGAGGACATGCCACATTGTCAGATGGCCTGCAGAGGGCATGGGATCGCAAGTGGAGCATCCTGCAGTGGGCGCTGCTGGCCGCGACCCTGGGGACGATCCTGCAGATGATCGAACGGCGCTCGAGTTTCCTCGGACGCATTCTGGTTCGCGGTACAGCGTTGATGTTTTCGCTGGCCAGCTTCTTTATTGCGCCGGTCCTTGCCGCGCAGGATATGGGGCCAATGCAGGCCCTCTTCCGCTCCTCGCAAGTTTTCAAACAGCGATGGGGAGAAGAGGTTGCAGGAGGCTTCAGCTTTCAACTCATCTCGTTGCTTCTGGCCTTGCTGGGAGCGCTTCCGCCGCTGATGGGAGTTCACCGCTTCGGACAAACCGGGCTGATGGCCGGCTTGGCGATTTCGATTATCTACTGGCTGGTATTGGGCGTAGTAATGTCAGCCGCACGAGGCGTCTTCGTTGCCGTGCTTTATCGCTATGCGACCGAAGGGCGAGTCCCCAACGGTTTCGATCCCGAGGAGCTTTCCGGAGCATGGCAACCGAAGCGTCAGAGCGGGTTCTGAGATTGTTGCCTGGGTTGAGGATAGGCCGTCCCCGGGGGACTCAGCTTGTTTTCATACTCCACCCAGCATTTCGCTTCGCTTCATGCTGGGCTGTCATGACACGCGCCTGCGGCGCTTAACCCGGCAATTCGCGGGCGTGGCGTCCCCGGGGGACTCAGCTGTTTTCATACTCGACCCAGCATTCCGCTTCGCTTCATGCTGGGCTGTCATGACACGCGCCTGCGGCGCTTAACCCGGCAATTCGCGGGCGTGGCGTCCCCGGGGGACTCAGCTGTTTTCATACTCGACCCAGCATTCCGCTACGCTTCATGCTGGGCTGTCATGACACGCGCCTGCGGCGCTTAACCCGGCAATTCGCGGGCGTGCCGTCCCCGGGGGACTCAGCTTGTTTTCATACGCCACCCAGCATTCCGCTTCGCTTCATGCTGGGCTGTCATGACACGCGCCTGCGGCGCTTAACCCGGCAATTCGCGGGCGTGGCGTCCCCGGGGACTCAGCTGTTTTCATACTCGACCCAGCATTCCGCTACGCTTCATGCTGGGCTGTCATGACACGCGCCTGCGGCGCTTCGGACGATTGAGTTCTACCAAACCAGGTATCCACAAACAGATATCCACAGAAAAGAAGGGCCCGGATCGCTCCGCGCCCTTGCTGACAACTGACAACTGACAACTGCGCTTAGTTCAGCACATGAATGTTCTTCTTGGCGCACATATCCTTCAGCACCTTGGGCCACACGGTGACGCTGACTTCGCCAAGATGAGCCTTGCGGAGGAGCAGCATGAGCGTACGCGACTGACCGATGCCACCGCCTACACTCAGCGGAATCTCGTGATCGACGATCGCCTTGTGATACGGGAACTTCAGGAAGTTCATCTGGTTGGTCAACTCAAGCTGTTTCTTCAGCGACTGCGGATTCACCCGAATGCCCATGGATGAGAGCTCGTGGCGCCGCTTGGTCACGGAATTCCAGACCAGGATGTCGCCATTAAGGCCGTGGCGCACGTGTCCGTTGTCGTCGCGGGTTTCGGTGACCCAGTCGTCGTAGTCCGCGGCGCGCATTTCGTGCGGGTAGCCATCCTTCAGCGTCCAGCCGATGCCGATGATGAACACCGCCGGATATTTCTGCAGGATCGCTGTCTCGCGCTGTTTACGCGGCAGGTCGGGATACATGTCGAGAATTTCTTCGGCATGCAGGAATTTCAGGTTCTCCGGCAGGTCCGGATAGCGCGAGTCTTTCAGCTGCGGAAACAATTCCTGAGCATAGCGCTCGGCGCCTACGGTTACCTTCCAGATCTTGCTGACCACGCCTTTGAGGAAGCTGAGGTTGCGCTGCTCGGCAGAGATCACGCGCTCCCAGTCCCACTGGTCGACATAGGCGCTGTGGTCATGATCGAGGAAATAGTCCTTGCGCACGGCGCGCATGTCGGTGCAGAGGCCCTCGCCCGGCTGCATGTTGAACTGCTTCAACGCCATCCTCTTCCACTTGGTTGCGGCCTGAACCACCTGGGCATTCAGGGGGTGCTTGTCGCGGTCGTTGGAGATGTGGAACTCGATGGGCGTGCGCGAACCGTCGCGGTCGAGATAGTCATTGACGCCCGATTCTTCGTCAACAATCAGGGGGACGGTGACCATCATCAGGTTCAGTTCTTTGCAGAGGTTGTCTTCGATGTATTTCTTCACCTCGAAGATCGCCCTCTGGGTGTCTTTGGGTGACAGCAGCGAGCTGTAATCCGCCGGAAGGACATGTTCCAGCTCTGTGTAATCGCCGATTCCGGGGCCAGCGAGATCTGCTTTCTTGTCAGCCATGCTGTTCTCCTTCGTTGCAGTGGACGCGGCCAGCGCGTATTGCCGGGGGCGCACGTCGTCAGCTATAGGAGAGCACCGGTACCGAAGCGAGGGCAGTAACCTGCGTCACCTCGCGCTGTGCTGTGAGGGCGATGGGAAGGCCAACAAAAACCGCGGGACTGGGCCCGCGGTTGGTGGAAATCTCGACAATCTCTACATCATGTCCGGTGGCACGACATCGACGCGGCGCTGCTTCTGGTAGCAGTCGTCATCGGTCGACTGGCAGACCGGGTACAGCTTGCCCCATCCGGTGGCGAAGCCGATCTGCGACTCGCTGACACCGTTTTGCACGAACTGATCTTTCACGAACTGAGCGCGCCGATACGACAGCACCAGGTTGTAAAAGATGTCGCCGCGAATATCCGCATAACCCTGGATCCACAGATGCGCATCGGGATGCTGCTTCAGGTAATCGGCGTCGGCGCGCAGCGTATCCGGGTTGACGACGCGGCTGTAAATGTTGAAGGGGAAATAGACCTCTTTGACGTTCTGCGTGATTTCCTGCGCCTGCATGGACCCGCCGCTGCTGTCCTGCTGCAACATGGTTTTTGCGGGAAGGAGACCGCTGATAGCGATCGTAAAGGCAGCGAGGACAACCCACGAGCGCGGATTGGGGACGACGTTGCGCATAACTCCTCCGAAGGTAAGGTTCAATGACGGATAAAATCCCGGACTGTTCCGATGCTGCCCGCAGCCTACCGAGTGCGTCGGAATCCGGCAAGCAAAATTCTCCGAGAGCATAGCCGACTCACATTACAGGATGATGAAAGTTTCGCGTGCGCCATTTTCAGCCGAAGCCAGCCTGGGAATTTTTTCCAACAGTGTTGCTGAACCGAGCCGGCAGGGTACACCGACGGCAAATCATTGTCATAGCGGTAATTCGCGCAACTTTCACTGTCTATTCACGATTCTGTAACTTCATCAACTTACGATTCCGCTGAAACGTAATCATGCCATAACACAGAGTTCTATGAACTGCGTGGCGGTGCCGCTTTGTTGTAGCTTTGTTCCGCCCAACTGTTTCCTTTCAGGAGAGAAAATGAAACGACGACTGGCTATGGCGCTCACGGTCCTGATGACGGCGAGTGCTTTCGCGCAAACCGACTCCCAACCAACGAAGCCGAAGACGAGCAAGCGAGGGAGCTCGGCTCCGGTTTCGAAACAGCTTGAAGACATGAAGGACGCCATCTCGGCGCAGCAGCAACAGATCCAGCAGTTGCAGCAGCAGATTTCCACTCGCGACTCGGCAATCCAGAAGCTGGAAAACCAGATCGCGAACATGCCGGCGCCTCAGCCTCCGCCGCCTGCAGCACCGAGCTGCTGCGACGAGGTGGGAGGATTGCAGCATCAGGTCGCGGACCTCAGCACGGTGTCGACCAACACGGTGAACGAGCTGCAGGAAACCCAGAAGCGTCTGGCGGCTCTGGAGAGTCCGCTGGCGATTCACTACAAGGGAATCACCATCACTCCGGGCGGCTTCCTGGCGGCAGAAACCGTATGGCGCCAGCGGGGTGAGGGTGCGGACATCAACACCAATCTGAATGGAATTCCTTACCTGGGTGCATCCAATGCACGCTTGTCGGAGTTCTACGGCTCCGGACGCCAGTCGCGCGTTTCCATGCTCGCTCAGGGCAAGACGGAGAACATGACCATGACCGGCTACTTCGAGGCTGACTTCCTCTCTGCCGGCGTGACCTCCAACAACAACCAGAGCAACTCCTACACCATGCGTCAGCGCCAGGTCTGGGCACAGGCAGCGCTGCACAATGGATGGACCTTCACCGGCGGTCAGATGTGGAGCTTGGTGACGGAAACCAAGGTAGGCGAAGACAACCGTACGGAAGCGCTGCCCATGACGATCGATCCGCAATATACGGTCGGCTTCAGCTGGGCTCGCCAGTACGGCTTCCGCGTGACCAAGAACTTCAACAACAAAATGTGGTTGGGCTTCTCGGTTGAAAACTCGCAGGAGACCATCACCGGGCACGGTCAGTCGAATAACTACCTGGTCGGCCAGGCCGGCAATGGCGGTGGCTTGTATAACGGCGGCGTTAGCGGTTGCTCGACGAGCGTCAATGCAGCCGGCGTGCCGGTTACGACCTGCTCTCCGCTGGGAAGCTACTCGTATAACCCCTCGCCCGACTTCGTGGGCAAATTGGTCTTCCAGCCGGGCTTCGGGCACTACGAAGTATTCGGTCTGTTGAGCCAGTTCCGCGATCGCATCTTCCCCAACGCCGGCGCACTGGTGCCGACGGCAGCGGGCGCCTACAACAACTCGACCTGGGTTGGTGGCGGCGGCGCCAATGCTCGCTGGGAATTGGCGAAGAAGAAGATCACTCTCGGCCTGCACGGGTTGGGCGGAAACGGTGTCGGCAGATACGGCACCACCGGTCTACCGGATGCTACGGTTCGCCCGAACGGCTCGCTGGCTCCCATCAACAGCTACCAGGGCTTGTTAACGTTGGAATATCACTCTCCCAAGTGGGATTGGTACGGCAACGGCGGCATCGAGTATGACGGCCGCACGAGCTTCGTAAACGCCAAAGGCGCGCCGGTGGGATACGGTGCTCTTGGGTTCAACAACACCGGTTGCGGCGTCGAGACTTTGCCGGGCACCGGTTTCAGCACGGGATACAGTCCGGGAAGTTTGGCCAACTGTACTGGCGACACCAAGGACATCATCGAAGGCTCGATGGGTTTCTGGTACAAGCCGTATAACGGTCCCAAGGGCCGGCTGCAGCTCGGTATGCAGTACTCCTACCTGACCAAGACGGCTTGGGCGGGAATCGGAACCAAGGCGCCGTACTCCCCGAACAACAGTCCGACGGCTATCGACAACATGATCTTCACCTCATTCCGTTATTACCTGCCGTAAGCAAAAAACGGGTGGCTGGTCCTCCGCCAGTCACCCGGATTCAGCCGTTAGCATTTGGCACTTAGCATTTGGCTTGCGTCTTCGGGCGCAGGCTTTTTTGTTTGGGGGGCAGAAAAGGCGAGCAAGTCGTGTGGATCGGAGATGGAATTAGCTAAGGGCCAAATGCCAAGTGCCAAGTGCTGGCTGCCTGCAGCGCGCCTCAAACTCTCACAATCATCACTTCCGTCGACTTGATGAGTGCTGCGGCTTTGTCGCCGCGTTTCAGGCGCATCTCGCGCGCAGCGTCGGCGGTGATGATCGAGGTGATGTGCTGCCCGCCGATGGAAATCTTCACTTGCGCCATCAGCCCTTCGATGCGCACGTCCACAATGCGTCCTACCAGCTGATTACGTCCGCTGATGCTGCGAAAATTTGCGCGGGTCTCGGCAGGCTCCTTGCCCAGCGACTTGTAGAGGAAGCGGTCAATTTCGCTTTGCGGGATGCGATGGTGGCCGCCCGCCGTCTGGACCGAACGAAGCTTGCCTTTATAAATCCACTGCTTCAGGCTGGCGTAGCTGATGCCGAGCACGACGGCAGCGTCTCGCGGGCGAAGCAGCTCCCCTGATTTGGAACTCATGCTTGGCATTGTAGTGCAGGGTTCCAAGTAAGCGGTTTGAGGGGCAAACATTCTGCCGCGCCCGAGTGTGTCCACTCGAGTGCAAGCCGCCGAGCTTGGGCCATACTGCTCAGCCCCTAAAGCTTTGCCCCCGCCTGCCGATAGTCATTGAGAACCCGCATTTGTGCACCTATGAAGGACGTTTGGACGGAACTCGAGCGAAATTTTCCTGACCTGCCGCCGTCGTTTGATCGACGCCGGCGCGAACGCATTGAATTGGCGATTCCGCTGCGCATTCTCAGCTCAGGACTGATCGGCGAGAAGGCCGACATGGGCACCTGCACGGACCTGAGCGAGGGCGGCGTCTCATTCGAGTGTGCCGCCGAATTGAGCGTGGGCGAAGTTGTGGTGCTGGAGTTTCGACAGAAGGCCGAGGCCTCTTATCGTTGCCATGCGCGCCTCGCCTATCGCCTTGGCCGACGGTACGGAGCCTACTTCCTGACTGCCGACTAGCGTCTACTCTGGGATTTTTCGAGGGCCTGCAAGACCAGCTTCGCCGAAGCCAGATCCTCGACGGCGATTCCCAGCGACTTGAACACCGTGACATCAGCTTTCGGCATGGGCTTCGCACCACTGAGCAGTTCGCCAAGCTCGGCGTAGATGGTCGCGTTCGCGAGCAGAATGTCGCCGGACTCTTTCATCGCGGCTTCCCGCGAATCGACGATCACGGCGCCGTGCATCGTTTCGCTGTCCACCTCGCGCCGAGTTGGTCCGACAGCTCCGACGGCAAGCACCAGTGCGCCCGGTTTGAGCCAGACACGTTGCAGGATCGGCTCAGTCGCGCTGGTTACCGTCACGATGACGTCTGCGTCGCGCAGGGCCTTCTCGCGCGCCGATGCCTTGGCGCCAATGTCATTGGCTAATGCCTGTGCATTGTCATGGTTGCGGCTCCAGACGCGCACATCGGTGAATTTGCGTACCAGCGACAGCGCCTGGAAGTGGGCTCGAGCCTGCACCCCGCTGCCCAGAATCGCGAGCCGGGATGCGTTCGCCGGAGCCAGCAGCTTGGTTGCAACCGCCGACACCGCTGCTGTGCGCATTTCGGTGATGAGCCGCCCATCCATCAACGCCAGTGGCTCTCCGGTTCGCGCGCGGAAGAGAGCGATGATCGCCTGGTGTGTCGGCAGTCCGAGCTTGGCGTTTTCGGGATAGAAGTTGACCAGCTTCGTTCCCATGATGTCGTCGTAGACCGCAGGCATCAGGCCCATCAATCCGTTATGCCGTGGCACCGCGACGATGCTGCGTACCGGTTGCTGCACGCGTCCGGCGGAGAAATCGATCAGCGCGCGCTCCATGGCCGGGATAAGCTCTTCGAAGCGCAGGAATGGCCGGATGGCCTCCTCGTCGAGGTAGGACAATGCAGGATTGCTGGTGTGGCTCATGACTGCGCCTTAACCTACAGCGAGGGCCGTCGCTCGCGCCACTGAAAACGACGCCGCAACTTCTGGCACAATAAACCTGCATGCTCAAAGTCAAGAAGCTGTCGCCCGATGCGGTTCTGCCCACCGTCGCTCATCCCGGAGAGGACATTGGTTACGATCTCTATGCCTCCGAGGACCTCACCATTCCCGCTCGCGGAGCCGCCGGCGTACACACCGGGATAGCCATTGAGTTCGTGCCCGTTGCCGGGGGCATTGTGAAGACGCGCTCCGGCCTGGCGAAGAAGCGCCTGATGTGCAATGCGGGGGTCATCGATGCCGGCTATCGCGGCGAGGTCATCGTGCTGATGGAAAACCTTGGCGACGAGGCGTACACCATTCGCAAAGGCGATAAGATCGCGCAGTTGCTGGAGCATCCATTTCTGGCCGGAGAGGTCAGCGAGGGCGAGTTAAGCGACGCAGCGCGCGGTGCAAAAGGTTTCGGTTCCAGCGGGCAGTAGGGCCGCATTCGAAAGCATCGAAGTAAGCAGCAACATGCCTCACAATCGAATCATCCGGACGATCGCAGTCTTTTGTTCCCTGCTGTACATATCTTTGGCCCTGCATGCTCAGCAGTCCGCCGCTGCACCTCAGTTTGACGCCGCTGGTGAAGCGCAAATGGTCGAGCTGATTAATCAGGCTCGCGCGCAGCATGGTCTTCAGCCACTGGCTGTTGATGATCGTCTGACGCAGGCCGCCCGCAAGCACACCGAGTTGATGGTGCAGAACCGGTCGCTCTCCCACCAGTTCCCGGGAGAGCCGACGCCGCAGACGCGCATGAGCAATGAAGGCGTGCCGTCTGACGCGGACGCCGAGAACGTCGTGCTGAATCAGACCATCGCCGGCGCCCACGATACGCTGATGCACTCGCCGCCTCACCGCGCCAACATTCTGGATCCGGACTACAACGCGATCGGGGTAGGGGTGATGCGCAGCGGGGAGAACATCTGGGTCACGGAGGATTTCGCGCGGCGGCTGCCGCAGCTGTCGGAGCCACAGGCGGAAGCCGCGGCGCAGAAGGCGATCGAGCAATATGAGCGGGCGCATGGCTTCAGTGCGCCGCCGCGCAGGGAACAGACGCAACTGCGGCGCATCGCCTGCGACATGGCGCTGAATGACAATCTTGATCTGACCCCGGCGTCGAAGCTGGCCGGAGTGCACGATGTGTTTGCGTGGACGGCGGGTAATCCGGCGACGCTGCCGAAAGGAATCGATCGTCTGCTGAGTGGCGGTATGCGAGGAGGCTATTCACTGGGAGCCTGTTTCGCTCCCAGCGTCAGCCATCCTGGAGGTATTTACTGGTTAGTAATGGTTGGTTATTGATATGAAACCGGCGCGCTGCCTGCCGCGCCACTTTGCTTCCGATGAACCGGATGCGCTGCTGTACCCGAGCTTGCTACGCTCCGGTTTGGGTTATGAATCCCGGTCCTGCCGGCCAGGTTAGCTTTCAGAAATTCTTCCCCGGCTTGCATCATGTAGGTCCAGACCGCTTGTGCCCGGCCCTTTTCGTTCAGGAACACTGCCGCGTCGGCAGCGTTCATCTTGATGCCCATCTCCCGCGCGAACTGCTGCACGTGGACGACGGTAACTTCGGCGGCAACTTTCTCCCGCCAGCACTTTTTCTTCAGGTCAATCATTTCTGCTTCCCGACAGAATGGATTTGCCTTACATGTTTAGGAATAGTCCCGCCGCAATGGTTAAGCGAGGTTGAACGTCACGAGACCATGTGACGCCGGTCACAATGGCCGGGACATGCGGAATCGGCGGGCTTGCAAGCCTTCTCCGAGGGTGTGCTAACCTCGGTTGCAACATGTCTGGTGGAAGTCAGGTTTACGTAGGAACGGCTGGCTGGTCGTATAAAGACTGGGACGGAATCGTCTACCCGGCGCAGATCAAGAAGAGCCAGCACCCGGTGGGATACCTGGCCCAGTACATCGACATGCTGGAGGTCAATACCTCGTTCTACGGCCACATCAAGCCGGAGTGGGGCAAGCTGTGGTGCCGCATGGCCCGCGCCTCGAATCCGCAGTTTCAGTTCACCGCCAAGCTGAACAAGGCATTCACCCACTCACCGATTGCTGTTGTCGAGAGCACCTCGGCTGAAACCATCAAGCCGACGGCGGAAGACGAGCAACTGGCCAAAGCGGGACTGGAATCAATCGCCGTCGAAGGCATGCTGGGGGCGCTGCTGGCGCAATTCCCCATCTCATTCAAGAACACCTACAACAACCGCGAGTACCTCGACAGTGTCATTGAGCGGTTCAAGGCCTTTCCCCTGGCCATCGAGGTTCGCCACAACAGCTGGACGAACGAAGGCACCCTGCGCTACTTCGCCAAGAAGGGCGTTTCCTTCTGCAACATCGACCAGCCTGTGCTGGGCAATGCCATCACGCCTTCCGAGCACGTTACCGCGCCGATTGGCTACGTGCGGCTGCATGGCCGCAACTACGAGCAGTGGTTCGACAGCGATTCCCGCAACGACCGCTACAACTATCTCTATACCAGTCCCGAGCTGCGAAGCTGGAAGACGCGCGTCGATGCGATTGCGGAAAAAGCCGAGAAGACCTTTGTGGTCGCCAACAATCACTTCGAGGGAAAGGCGCTGGTAAACGCCTTGCAGTTGAAGCACATGGTCACCGGACGCGCGGTTCGCATGCCGGAGATGCTGCTGGAAAAATACTGGGAGCTGGGAGAGATTGTTTCCCGCAACAGCGGTGCCGAGCAGTCGAAGTAAGAGCGAATTTCGAGGAAAGTTCACAACATGGCTGAGCTGGAAGATGAACTGAGAGAAGCGGCAGAGCGCGCCAAGGAGCGCAAGGAACTGGCGCCGGTGAGCTTGACCATGGCGGTGCTGGCCGTACTCGTCGCCAGCGTTACCCTGCTGGGGCATCGCGCGCACACGGAAGAGATTCTGCTGCAGAACAAGGCCACCGATCAGTGGAACTATTACCAGGCCAAGAACATGCGCCGCAACAATCTCGAGGCGCTCGACGAGTTCATTACTGCGTTGCAGGATACCAACGCAGAGCGCGCGCAGGAAGTTCGCAAGCATTTCCACGAGGAGATCGACAAGTACCGCGATCAGCAGACAGATATTCAAAAGGAAGCGAAAGGCCTGGAGGATGAGGTAGCACTTGCCAGCCACCATGCCGACCGCTTCGATCTGGGCGAGGTATTTCTCGAGATCGCGCTGGTCGTCACCTCAATCACGCTGCTGACCGATCGCCGAGGTTACTGGTACTTCGGAATGATTCTGGGGCTGATCGGCATCGGCTGCGCGGCCAGCGTCTTGTTCATGCACTGAAGCTTTTGCAAAAGCCAAGCCCCGCCCAGATGGACGGGGCTTTTCTCTGGCCGATGAAGCTTTACAGCGACTTCAGGAACGCTACCAGTTGGTCCTTCTGGTCGGCGGTCAAATTCATGTTGAAGCGGCTGTTGTAAAAGTCGACCACGTGCTCCAGGTCAGGCGCTGAGCCGTTGTGGAAGTACGGCGCGCGCGCCGGAATGCCACGCAACACCGGACCCTTCCCGCGGTTGACATCGATACACTTGCCGCTGATCAGGCCTTTGCCGGGATCCGAGGTGTAGAAGGTCACCCGACGGTTTGGATTCTGCGGATCGACACAGCCGGCGATGAGATAGACCGGGACGTCGGGCTCGTCGAGCTGCAACAGTCCTGCGGCAACGCGTGGGTCCCTCTCGTAAGAGAGCGAATGGCTGGTTCCGATGTCGAGTGGCAGCGGGAAAGAATGGTTGCCGACATTCGGAGTGTCGTGGCAGGTGGTGCAGGTGCCGTCGATCTCCGGCGGGTTGCCCAGAGTAGGGTTGTCGTTCAGCCCGCGCACGCCGGTGATGTGTACCGTAGCGGTATTGAAGAGGACTTCACCGGCCGCGATCTTGGCTCTGGCGTCATTATTCGACTGTTGCCACGCCTGGTAGACGGTCATGGCCGAGGAATCGAAGGGCAGGCCATGCGGATCGCCGCCCAGCGAATCGTTGATGCCCGGGTAGTAATCCTGCGCCGATATGTATTGCGGGCCGCCGCTGCCGCCTTGCATGCCCAGCGGGCCGGCATGATCGTCGACGTACTGTCCTGTGTACAAGCCCACCTCCAAGCCGACGATCTCGGCAACCTGTGCCATGGTCGGCGCGTGGGTGGCTTGCGTGTGCGTGAGGACGGCATTGACCGCCTGGTGCGAGAGGTCGGCATTCAGGTTCTGCAGAAACGTCTGCTCGTCGTTCAATGGGGCGAGAGTCTCGCGGCCATCGAACATCACTGCGCTGATGAATCTGAGATTCGTCGAAGGCTGCGGCCGGCGATATACCGAGACGACCTGCTTGCCAGTTTGGGGATCGATCGTGATCGCGCAGCCGTAGGGATCGTGCACCACGGTAAGCGAGAACTCCGGATTGTCCGGCATCGTCAGGGGAATCCGAATCAAGCCATGCTGCAACAGCAGGGTGTGGCTGGATTGGTCGCCCTGCGGATCGGTTGGGCAATTGGCGCCATCGACGGGAGCAAACAACGGATCCTGCCCGTTCGTCTGTGCGAAGAGTTGCTGGATCTTCTGCGTGTTCAAACTGAATGCCTGGTCCGCCTGATGACAGGTAGCGCAGGTTCGCCCGTTGGTACCCAGGCTTTGGAAGAACGGATTAGTTTGATCGATGTTGCCGTTCTTGTTGAAGGTCGCGATGTACCCGGAGGCATCGCGATAGGGCTGCATGTTGGGGATGTAAAGGCTCCCGGCGAGCACGACCATGGACAGCGTCATTGGCAAAAAAAGGCAGAGCCAGAACCTTCGGCCGATCCTCATTTAGGTCCTCTTCCTGGCGAGAAATTCAACGAAGGCTGCGGGCGATGCAATTGCACAAAACGGCTATCGGGATTGTGTCGCCGCGCAAACTTTGGTGAGGATACACTGCAACGCGCGTGCCAGACAGTAGGAAGAAGTAGAAAAATGCGAAATCGCCGGGAAAACAGTCGCGTCTCCGCGTATTCGGTAAGGCGATCTGCTTAGTTGGCGGGGAATGTGCGGCTATCCGATTTGTTAGCCCACTATCTACAAAGCTAGGACCGGGCTCACCTAGGGCTGCCAGCCTTGCTCGCCCAGAAGCGGCACAAAGCGGCAGAGCTCTTCGTTGGTCACGATCGTCTCCTCGCCGAGTTTTCGCACGAGCTGCAATTGCTGCTCGTCGCGCGTGCCGACCGGAAGGATCATCTTCCCACCGTCCGCCAGTTGCTCGACTAACGCTTCTGGAATTCGCGGCGCAGCAGCGGCGACCAGGATTTTCGTGAACGGAGCGTGCTCCGGCAGTCCCCGGCTTCCGTCGCCGTGCACGACGCGCACGTTGGCATAACCGAGGTCGTGAAGAATGCTGCGAGCTCTTTCGGCCAACTGCTGGTGGCGCTCGATGGTCCAGACTTCACCCGCTAGTTCCCCCAGAAGCGCTGCCTCGTAGCCTGTACCTGTCCCGACTTCCAGAACGCGATCGTTGGGCTGCACATCCAGCTTTTCCAGCATGGCGGCAACAATGTACGGTTGCGAAATTGTCTGCCCGGCGCCGATGGGAAGTGGGGAATCTGCGTAAGCCTTCGGGGTATCTTCCGGCGAGATAAAGGGCTCACGCGGGACTTTTGCCATCGCTGCCAGCAGGCGTTCGTCGCGAATACCGCGCCCGCGCAGTTGCTCCTCGATCATGCGAGCGCGTGCCTCGGCGGCGGGGTCGTTGGGGGTGTCTCTGTGGAACCAGGATTCGAACACAGCTGTCTTTCGTGATGCAAACGGGTGGCGCTGTAGCAGCCAGGAAGAGAGCTGGATTAATCGGCTACGTGCTTGTTTTCGGTTTCCGCGGGAGCTTCGCTGACGGCAGGCGCGCCACCATTATTCTTGGCGGGAACGCTGCGTACCGGAGGCTTCGATGTTCGTATCGACCTCTCGAACGGGCCGATGTGCCAGATGTCGCGCGCATATTCCGTGACGCTGCGGTCGCTGGAAAACTTGCCGATGCGGGCGACGTTCAGGATTGCCTTGCGGCACCAGACGTCCTGCGTGAGGTATTCACCGTCGATCAGCGTTTGCGTGTCGACGTAGCTGGGGAAGTCGGCGAGATGGAAGTAGCGATCGCCGCGATGCACAAGCTCGTCGAAGATCCAGCGGAACAGTCCATGCTCGTTGGGGCAGAAGCGGTCGGAGGTGAGCGCGTCCATCACTTCCTTGATCGAGGCGTCACTCTCGTAGCGCTGCTGCGGATTGTAGGTGCCCTTCTGCTGCATCTCGCGGATCTCCTCCGCGCGCAGCCCGAAGATGAAGATGTTCTCTTCGCCAACTTCTTCGGCGATCTCGATGTTGGCGCCGTCGTAGGTGCCGATGGTGAGCGCGCCGTTCATCGACAGCTTCATGTTGCCGGTGCCGGAAGCTTCCATGCCGGCCATTGAAATCTGCTCGCTGAGCTCGGCGGCAGGGATGATCAGTTGTGCCAGCGAGACGCGATAATCGGGAAGAAACGCAATCTTCATCAGATCACGCGTCTTGGGATCGTTGTTCACCACTTCGGCGACGCTGTGAATCAGCTTGATGATCTGCTTGGCTGCCCAGTAGCCCGGCGCAGCCTTGCCGGCGAAGATATAGGTGCGAGCCACCGGCGGCATCTCTCCGCGCTCCACGATGCCGAGATAGTCGTGGATCACGCTCATCACGTTCAGCAACTGCCGTTTGTATTCGTGAATGCGCTTGATCTGGGCGTCGAACAGGGAATCGGGATCGACGGAGACGCCGGTGAGGTCCTGGATCACTCCCGCCAGCTTCAGCTTGTTCTGGCGCTTGACTTCCTTGAAGGACTGGACGAAATCCGGATCTTCGGCAAAAGGCTCCAGGTCGCGCAGGCGACGCAAGTCGGTAATCCACTTGTTCTCGTCGAGGGTACGGCTGATCAGATCGGTGAGTCCTTCGTTGGCCTTCATCAGCCAGCGGCGCGGCGCGACACCGTTCGTCTTGTTGTTGAACTTGTCCGGCCAGACCTGGGCGAATTCCGGTACCAGCGAGTGGACCAGCAGGTCGCTATGCAGTTCGGAGACGCCATTCACCGAATGGCTGCCGACGATGCACAGATGCGCCATCCGAATCTGCTTCTCGTAGCCTTCCTCGATGATCGACATCTTGCGCAGCTTCTCGTCGTCGAGGAAGGAGTAGGCCTTCATCTCCCGCAGGAACTCGTGGTTGATGTTGAAGATGATCAGCATGTGCCGCGGGAGGACTTTCTCCATCAGCGGCACCGACCACTTCTCCAGCGCCTCGGGCAGCAGCGTGTGGTTGGTGTAGGCCAGAGTTTGCCGCGTGATGTCCCACGCCTGCTCCCACGGCAGCTGCTCTTCATCGATCAGCACGCGCATCAGCTCGGCAACGGCCAGACTGGGATGCGTGTCGTTCATCTGGATGGCGACCTTGGCCGGCAGGGTCTCGATTTTCTTGTTCTGCAGGCGGAATCGCCGCATGATGTCGCCGAGCGCGCACGACACCAGGAAATATTCCTGAATGAGGCGCAGCTCCTTGCCGCTCATGACCGAGTCAGAGGGGTACAAGACGCGAGAGATATTTTCCGACTGAATCTTCTGCTCGACGGCGCGGATGTAATCGCCGCGGTTGAAGATCTCGATGTCAAAGTCTTCTGAAGAGCGGGCCGTGAAACAGGCGCAGCCAGTTCACGGTTTGACCGAGATAGCCGACCACCGGCATGTCGGTCGGAATGCCGAGCACAATCTTCTGGCCGGACCAGGTCTGCTCCAGGCTGTGCTCGACTTCGCGCGGACCCTCGACTTTTCCGTACAGCGGGACGTTCACCGCTTCTTCGAGATGTTCGATCTGGAAGGGTGTGCCGTTCACCTTCCAGCGATCCGGCTTCTCGCGCTGGAAGCCGTTGTAAATCTCCTGCCTGAATAGCCCGAACTCGTAGTCGATGCCGTAGCCGAATCCCGCCATACCCAGGGTCGCCATCGATTCCAGGAAGCACGCCGCCAGGCGTCCGAGGCCGCCGTTGCCCAGGCCGGCATCGTTCTCGCTGTCCAGAACTTCGTCGAGGCTGACGCCGAAGCCTGCAAGAACCTCGCGGCACAACTCCTCGACGCGCAGGTTCGACAGGTTATCGCCCAGCGAGCGCCCCATCAGGAACTCCATTGACAGGTAATAGAGGCGCTTGCAGTCTTTGTGGCGATAGCGGGACTCGGTTTCCAGCATGCGGTCGACAATGCGGTCGCGAATAGCGAGGGAAACCGGCTTCAGATAGTCGGCAGGCTTGAGCTCCGAAGTAGGGCGAACCAGGGTGTAGCGGATGTGACGCAGGATGGCTTCGCGCAGCACTTCAGCCGGACGGACCTGCGAAAGAAATTCAGGGGATGACATAAGTAGTGGGGCCCATGCGCTATAGCCTAATCGGCTCTTGCGAGGTTATCTCCTTCACAACCTGTACCGAAGGGCGATCGCCTCCGCCGAGCAGGCCGCCATCTCGCAAGCCTCAACCCAAATGGCGCTCACCTCGTTGGGTCCCAAAGACGGCAACGCTCTCCGGTCATTCTACTGCCAACAACTCTCCCTGAGAACACCTGTATTACACAGGTACTCCTCCTTTTCCTCTTTAGTTCTTCGGCAGGGTAAGTTGTACACTTGATCCGAAATCAACAACTTACAAATATGCACTCCCACGCGCTGCTGAGCACGCACTCCTACGCGAAGTTATACATGATGGAATCCTGGATTGCGTTTGTGGCCGGAGGCGCGCTGATCCTGCTGGCCTTCGCGCTGCCCGCGTCGATGGCAATGAACGGGCCGGCCATGCGGTGGCTGGTCAGGATTCTGGGCACGGTGGTGGTGCTCTGCGCCCTGACGTTGCTCGCCCTGAATTTATTCGTGAAGACCTAGATCGCTTACCCTGCGGCTTGCTGCTTCAGTTGGCGGGCACGCTCGTAGACCTTCACATATTCCCGCGCCGAATTCATCCAGGAATAATCCTGTGCCATGCCGTTGCGCATAAGCACGCGCCAGGCGTCCGGATTATCGCGGTACAGAGTAATCGCAGCCTTCAATGAGTCGAGCATCGTCTCGCCGCTGTACTCGCGGAACTTGAAGCCCGTACCCTTCTGCGTACGCGGGTCGAACTGCTCGACGGTATCGTCCAGACCGCCGGTGGCGCGCACCACGGGAACCGTGCCGTAGCGCAGACTGTATATCTGATTTAGACCGCAAGGCTCGTAGTGCGAGGGCATCAGGTAGATGTCGCTGCCGGCCTCGATCTTGTGCGCCAGGGCATTGTCGTAGGCGATCTTGACGGCTACCTTCTGCGGATACTGCTTGTTCAGGCGGCGGAACATGTCTTCGTATTCGCGCTGCCCGCTGCCGAGCACCACCAGGATCATCTCCTCCATCGCCATGCGATCGGCCACCTGGTGAATGAGGTCGAAGCCCTTCTGCTGGACGAAGCGCGAGACGATGCCGACCACCGGCAAACGGGTGTCGGTCGCCAATCCAAATTCGCGCAGCAGATCGGTCTTGCAGGCAGCTTTGCCGGAGAGATCCTGCGCGGAATATTTCTTGGCGATAAACGAATCGGTTTCGGGATTCCAGGATTCATAATCGACGGCATTGAGAATGCCGGCGACGGTGTTCGCGCGCGCGCGCAGCACACCTTCAAGGCCGAAGCCGTATTCGGCGGTCTGAATCTCCTGGCTGTACCGGCGGCTGACGGTGGTGATGAAGTCGGCCATGGTAATGGCGCCCTTCAGGAAATTCACCTTCCCGTAAAACTCCAGCTTCGACATAGTGAACAGGTCCCAGGGCAGCATCAGCAGCGGCAGAATCTCCGGCTGGAAGAGTCCCTGGTAGCCGAGATTGTGAATGGTGAAGATGCACGGCGCACTGGCGAATGCCGGATCTTCGTCATACAGCGTCTTCAGCAGGACGGGGATCAGCGCGGTCTGCCAGTCGTGGCAGTGGATAATGTCGGGCGTTCCCAGCACCTTTGCTGCCTCCAGCACGGCGCGGGAGAACATGGCGAAGCGCTCGGCATTGTCGTGGTAATCGCCCAGTTGGGTTCCGTACAGGCCCTCGCGGTCGAAGTACGGAGGGTAGTCGATGAAATAGAATTGCACTCCTGAGCGCTTGCCGCCATCGAGCACCGAGCAGAAGCGGTACCGGTCGTCATAAGGGACGGTGATGCTCGAAATCACGGTGCGAGGATTGTCGAGATGCGTCTGCCTGTAACGGGGAACGAAAACCGTGACCTGGTGACCGAGATTCGCGAGAGCCGGTGGTAGTGCGCCAATGACATCTGCGAGTCCGCCCGTCTTGGAGAAGGGGACACACTCAGATGCCGCAAATAAGATGTGCATCAAACCTCCCGGCGCGGCACGGAGCTCCCGCGGGGTCATCAATGTGGCTGTGTCAGCTACTCTGACAATGAAAGCAGTACGAAACAACTGAGTCTAACTGCGGACGTGAAAGAGGGTCAACGTGGCGAAAACGACTGAGCAAAAGCCCAGTGCCAGCCGTAGCACAAAACGCAAGCCGAAACTCGGACAGAACTTCCTGGTCGACATCAATGCGGCCAAAAATATTGTCGAAGCGCTCGGCGACATCTCCAATCGCACCATCATCGAGATCGGACCCGGCCGCGGCGCATTGACTTCTCTGCTCATCTCTCGCGCGAAGCGTGTGATCGGCATCGAGCTGGACCGGGTGCTGGCCGCGCAGCTGCGCATGAAGTATTCCACGCGTCCAAATCTCGAAGTGCTTGAATCCGACTTCGTTACCGCGGAGTTCGCCTCGATGGTCGGGCGGCGTCCGGGCCCGCTGCACGATCTGCGGCCGACGCAGCCTGAGACCGTTGACGTGGTGGGCAATATTCCTTACTACATTACCTCCGACATCGTTCTACGCATTCTGGAGTTGCATAGCCACATCGAGCGCGCGGTGATCATGGTGCAGCGAGAAGTGGCCGACCGCATTGCCGCTGAACCCGGTACTCGCGATTACGGTCTACTCTCGGCGACGGCGCAGTTATTTGCGCGCGTCGAAAACCTGTTCACCCTGCCGCCTGGCGCGTTCTCGCCGTCGCCTCAGGTGCACTCCAGCGTCCTACGTTTCACCATGGCGCCACGGCTGGAAGAGCTGCAGGTGGAAGAAGGGCCGTTCATCGCGTTTCTCAAGGCGGCATTCGCGCAAAAACGCAAGACACTGGCCAATAATCTGCGCGCGCTCTATGGAGATGCCAAGGTGAAAGCGGCTCTAAAGGCGGCCGGCGCCCGGGCTGATGTGCGAGCTGAAGCCATGTCTCTGGAAAAGATGGCGACGGTATTCCGCGCGCTGCAGGCGGCGTAGACTAAGCGTATCCCCACAGCGCGGAGAAACACGTATGGCAACCGCAATCCGCCAACCTGCTGTTGCCGGCCGCTTCTATCCGGCAAGCGCACAGCGATTGCGCGAAGAGATCGAGACCTACACTAAGCCGTCAGCGAACGCCGAGCGTGAACCAAAGATTCGCGCGCTGGGTTGCGTCGTTCCCCACGCGGGATACATGTACTCGGGACCCGTTGCCGGAGCCGTGTACAGCCGGCTCGATTTACCGAGACAAATCATCATCCTCTGCCCAAATCACACCGGGATGGGCGAGCCGCTGGCGATCATGAGCGAAGGTGCATGGCACACGCCTCTGGGCGACGCGCCTGTCGCCGAGGCACTCGCAGCCGAGTTGAAACAACGAATGCCTCTGCTGTCGGAAGATGAAGAGGCCCACCGCTCCGAACACGCTCTCGAAGTTCAGTTGCCCTTTCTGCAGGTGCTCGCGCCCGGGTTCCAGTTTGTTCCAATCGCGGTGGGCACAGGAAACTTCGAAGTGCTCAGCGCACTCGGTGTGGCCATCAGCAGCGTGATCGCGAAGCAGAACGAACGCGTTCTGATGATTGCGTCCAGCGACATGAACCACTACGAGAGCGATGCCGTGACACGAGTGAAAGACCGTCGTGCCATCGACCAGTTGCTGGCACTCGATCCGCGTGGGCTCTACGACGTTGTGCGTGAGGCCCACATCAGCATGTGCGGCTACGGTCCGGCAACCATCATGCTCACCGCCGCACGAAAACTGGGTGCGACTCATGCGGACCTCCTGCGCTATGCCACCTCAGGAGATGTTTCCGGCGACAAAGAAATGGTGGTTGGCTACGCTGGAGTTGCGATTTCGTGACTTCGGATCGTTCGGCAGGCCCGCTGACGCCGCTCTTCTCTGAACATGCACAACGGCGCTGAAGCTGTGCCGCTACGCCTAGCGTTACAATGTCGCAAAGCTGCGTCCATTCGTCACGTCCTATCGGCCTCCATTCTGGCGGGAGTACAATCCTCCCGAACGAAACACCGGGGAGCCGGACTCATGAAGCGCTTCATTCCTCTCGCCATACTATTAATAGCGACATCTATCGTCAGCTTCGCCCAGACAGCTACGACGCCGCGCACCCAGACTCCAGCACAAAAAAATCCTTTGGCCGACTACGCCGGCTCATGGATCGGAACATTCGAGGGACATGCGTGGCTGACGATCCGGCTTAACCTTCAGGGTGCTCAGCTCACTGGGACGGTCCAGCATTCACACGATCTGAAGTGGAACGATGATGGCGAGTTGAAGAGCGTCAGCGAGGATGAGATCACCGAAACGGTGCAGAGCGCGGCGATTCAAGGCGACGGACTGCTATTGACGGTGAAAGGCGCTGACGCGCAGGAGGCCGACCGCTTCGTGATGCGGCTGACGAGTCCGACCACCGCGGACGTGAAGATGGTGGCGATGTCGATGCCGCCTGGAATGGCGAAGCCGAAACCGTGGAAGGTGATCAAGGCCACTGCCGGCGCCGTCACGCCTGCTCACTAAAAGTCAGTGTGAGAATTCCACGCCCAGTCCGGCGAGGAGCAAGACCGTTCCGCTGATTAGAAACCACTGTGTCACCAGCGGAGCGGAACGCTTCGGGTACAGCCGGCGATACTGCGCGATTAAGGCGCCGCCATGCAGGGTTCGCGCATTAGACGCGGTGGCATCGCTGGAACGCATCATGATCACAGTCCGAAGAACGAACCCGACTACCAGGAGGACGAAGCCGATGATGATGAGCCAAGTCGCGGTGGAAGCCATAGCAAATCACTCCACATTGAGCTGGATGTTGCGATAATAATCCCTCATGTCAAACTCGGGAATGCGTTATCTTCAGGCCCGGCTCAGGCCGCCGAACCGGCTGTTACACTTCTACGGACTCCAATGACATCTCTCGTGCTGCGTATCCTCGGAGCGGTGGCCGGACTGGGTGGCGCCATCCTCTGCTGGTTCCTGGGAAGTATTCTGGCTCTGCCAATCCGGCAGCACACCTTCTTTGACCTGGATGGCTCGCACTACGCCCTGATGGCATTCCTGCTGGTACCGGCTCTCACGCTGGCGGTAGTGGCGCTGTTCTGGGTTCCCCCACGGGTTTCCGGCGAAGGTCCCTTGCCCGAAGGACGGCGATGGAGAATAGCGCTAGTGCTGATATTTATCGCGGCATTTGTCAGCGGGTTCGTTCATTGAGGCGCTGACAGCAGGGCGGGGAAGTTCGAACGAGTGGTGTAGCCGACCTGACACCGTTCTGCTTCGGTCGCGCTCAAGACTGGGGAAACGGTAAAAACCCGCCGCCACCACTCGTCCCAAATGCCAGGAGTTCATCCTGCTTCGCGATCCGGGGAATCCGTGTCGCGCCTCCAGACTTAATCTTCGATTCGAGATTGCAATGAAGGGTTCGCCTGCCCGAATCGATCTCCTGACGCGGCTATGATACGCCCGTCAGCGGAACATTTCAGTGATGGCAGGCTTTACCACCTTGCCCATCGCATTGCGCGGAAGCGCTTCGACGATCAGCAGCCGCGAGGGCGCCTTGTGTACCGAGATTCGCTGCTTACACCAGTCGCGCAGTGTTTCAAGGTCCAGCGAACTGTGCGGGCGTAGAACCACTGCGGCGGCGATTCGTTCTCCCCACTCGGGGTCCGGAGCGCCCACCACGGCGCACTCGGCGATCGCCGGATGCCGGAGCAGCAACTCTTCGATCTCGAGCGCCGAAACTTTGTGGCCTCCGGTCTTGATGATGTCGACGCTGGTGCGGCCAAGGATCTTGTAGACGCCGTTTTCGACGACTGCCGTGTCTCCGGTGCGAAACCATCCGTCGCGAAAAGCGGCGCGAGTCGCGGGTTCATTGTTCCAATATTCTGCAAACACATTCGGCCCGCGAACTTCGATCTCGCCGACGGCAGTCGCCGGAACTGGTTGGCCGCTCTCATCGACCAGCCTCACCTCGACCCGCGGCAACGGCTTGCCGACGGTGCCCGGAATTCGATCTCCGCGATAAGGATTCGACAGCGCCATGCCGATTTCAGTCATGCCGTAGCGCTCGAGCAGCGTGTGGCCCGTGATCTCCTGCCATCGCTCCAGGGTGCTGACCGGCAGGGCCGCTGAACCAGATACCATCAGGCGCAGGCGTCGCGCCGACTCGCTCAGTTGCTTGCGGCGTTCCGGCGAAGAAGCTTCCCACGCCGCGATGAGCTTCAGGTAGATCGTGGGCACGGCCATGAACAGCGTGAGCGAGCCACTGGCGATCCTGTCCCATACTGCGCTTGCGTCGAAGCGCGGCAGCATCTCGCAGACTGCGCCCGACCACAACGCAGAGCAAACAATATTCACGATTCCGTGTACATGGTGCAGTGGCAGACACAGCAAGATGCGATCATCCGACGACCACTCCCACGCTTCCACCAGCGCCGTAACCTGCGCGCTGATATTTGCATGGGTGGTGACGACGCCCTTAGGCCGACTGGTCGTCCCGCTGGTATAGAGAATCAGGGCAAACCGGTCGTGATCGATGCGCGGCAGGCGCGCGGGTTTCACCGTGACAAGCTGCGAGTACAAGCCGGCATGGATCCTTAACGACGAAGTTAGCGGCCGCACTACCGGTTCCGAGGCTTCATCGAAGACCGCAATCGAGGCCTTCGACTGCGCAATGAAATATTCCAGCTCCGATGCCGGCGCATCAACGGGCAAGGGCACCGCAACTCCTCCGGCGCGCCAGATTCCGAGCAGCGTTGCTGCCCAAGCAAATCCGGGAGCGATACGAAAGGCAACGCGCTCTCCCTGGAGATCGTTCCCTCCCATCAGCAGCGCGGAGGACACACGCGCGGAAGCTTCCATCAGTTCCGCGTAAGAATGCTCGCCGTGGCCATCCACGACTGCCGGCCGCCCACCGTGCGATCCAGCCCGGTCTGTCAGAAGTTCGAACAATTTATCCGCTCCGAAACCTGAGGCTACAAGGAGGCGAGGCGGTCTGTCGACCGGCACACAATGTTGTTGACTGTCACTGACAGGCCTGCGCCATCGGCATATATTCTGGCCTCAGCACCCCCAGGAGAAAGGTATGAAAGCCTACATTGTGATTACGACGAAAGCCGGCGCTGCACGAGGTATCGCCGAGGCAATGACAGCTCTTCCTGGCGTCAAAATGGCCGACGCCTGCTGGGGCACAGGCGATGTGTACTCCGTCGTGGAATTTCAGGCTTGGAAAGATCTGAACACGTTGGTGATCGACAAGCTGCAGGTGATGCCAGGAGTGGAGCGAACCGAGACCCACGTCGCAGTCGAAAGCTGAGCATGGCCGCGCTCACGCCGGTTACGGCGACGCAGGTCAGGGCGCCTGGTGCGGAAAACCGTGATTAATTCGTTCCCGCACCATTGGTGAAAAATTCACCCATAGACGGCGCAGTTGCTCCGTCACCCGGGCAACTGGTCAAACCGAGCAAGTCGCAGAACATGCGGAGTTGACTGCCCTGCATGTAATGTGTGCTCGACTGATAGCCGCGCTTTACCTTCGGCCCGATAAGGACGTACCAGGTATGTCCGCCGCAGTTGTTCGGATCGTGACTTCCTCCGCACTGGTTATCGCCGCTGAGTTCGCCTTCGTCGAAGGTCACCACCAATACACCGTTGCCGCCGGCCTGGAATGGTGGCGTCGCCAGCAACTGAGGAACGAACGTCTGCAGATAGGCATCAGCCGCAGCCAGAGCCTGTTGGTCATCGGTGCCATCGTGCGCATCATGGTCCAGGTCAGGCGAGATCCAGGCGAAGTTCGGAAGCTGATTATTCTCGATGTCCTCCAGAAGGTAGGAATCGAGCGGAACCATGTTGCGTTGTTCTATCGGCTGATACACCACCGGGTAGTAGAACGCAAAAGGATTGTGCCGCCGCACGTAGAGTCCCGACTGATATCCCATAAAGCCGATGTAGGGCATCGACTGGAAGTAGCCCTTCCACGTCTTACCCTGTACTCCGAGCTGATGTACAAGATTCGGAATGTTAATCGGCTGAGAACATCCGTCACCGTTGCAGATACCGTTGTCGCCTGAGCCGTTAAAGGGCGCCATCCCCGACGTCAGCTCGCCATAGGCCAGCCACGATCCATGCGAGTCGGAGTACACCTGCATACCCTGGGAATACTCACTGGCCAGGGAGGCGAGGTAAGGCATGTATTCCAGCGCATAGTTGATGCTGCGATTCTCTTCCATCACCACAACAACATGGTTGGAGCGAACCGGGATCCCCGAGCCGCTTAAAGGCTGTGAATCCTGGGCAAACAAGGAAAGGGTTGCGAGGCAAAGCGCACTCAGGGCAAACAGCACACATCTACAGCGGGACATACACACTCCATACGGGTTAAACGTGAATAGCACTGGCCTACTCGCTGCCGAGTCATACTCGCAGTCGCCTAGGCCCGCTCATCGGGGCGTATCAGCTCCGGAAGAGCAACGGTTTCGCGTCAGAGAGAGTCGTCTGGCTGGAGATACCTCGCGCGGGAATTCCCACACGAGCAACTTAGGTGTAGAGCGAGAGTACCTGCTTATCCGGAACGGAGTAGCTGGATAGATACCCTAGTCGAGACAGTTAATTGCCCTAGTTTTTATGCGGAATACGGGAAGCATTCCGCAGAGCGCCTGTTTTTTGAACTATCTAAATTCCGGCATAAGACGACTAATGCAGCTGCTCTGGATAACCTGCAGCCTGGCGGCTGAATCTTACCTTCCGATGGTAGTGCGCCAAACACGCCCGGAGGCAGCATCATGCCGAACTTTAAGAGGGGCTTCGTCTCAGTTCTGCTTGTAGTACTTTGCGGCTTTGCCGCGTTTGCGTCAGGCAGCTCAAGTCAGAAGAGCCAGTCGTTGACCGGCTCCGACCAACAATTTTTCACCGTCTCACCTACAATTTCCGCGCCAGGGCAGTTCGTGCAGTTCAACTGGAAGGCCCATCAGGCCGATTCCTTTTCTGTCACGCCGAGCATGCTGGGAGAGGATGAATTAACCTTGCCCCCATCGGCGTCGCACTACGTGCAGGTCGCACCCGAGGAGAGCACTATCTTTCGCGGCATTCCTCTCAGTTCAGGGACGCCAACCGGCTCGCCGATGAGCGTCGCATTGACCGTTGTTCGCGTGACGGTCACGGCATCTGTGCACACTGTCGCTGCAGGACAGCCGGTGCAGCTCAACTTCTCGGGCCCTAATAACGGCAGCTCCTACTTCCTGACTGTCCTGCCGGAGAACACGACCATTCCGCTGAATCTGGATTCGTGCAGCGGCTCCGTCTGTCGCGGCACTTATCTTTCCGGACCGCTCGGGAACGACAAAGTCTTCATGGTGGGAGCGACGGGCCCTTACCAGGGGCAGGCCTATTCGCGGCAATTGCCCGTGACGGTTACCGGAGGCATGACGCTTGGCTGCTCAGCAACTCCTGCGGCGCCTGCTCCCGGGCAGGCGGTCACACTCTCGTGGGCGGCCACCAATGCCGCGTCGGTTCACATTGATCAGGGAGTCGGCGAAGTCGCTCCCGCCAGCGCCGGCCATGTAATCGTGCACCCGACGCAGACCACCACGTACACCTGCACGGCCGCCGATCGCTTTGGGGACCACCTCTCTTCGCCGGCAAAAGTGACGTTGAGCTCAGGCGATGTCAGCAACCTCAATCACATCATTTTCATGCTGCAGGAAAACCGCGCGTTCGATAACTATTTCGGGCAACTGGCGTACTACCGGGTGAACGTCGACCACATTCCCGGGGCGCAGATGAGCGACGTGAACGACCTGCATAATCTGCCGCCGGGATACACGCTGCAGAATCCGCAGGGGCAGAGTTTTCCGCCTTTTCATCAGCGCACCGAGTGCACCGAGGGTCTCAATCCCAACTGGAACGAGAGTCATCAGGACATGGACCTTGTCGGTGGGAACTGGCTGCACCTGTCGGGAAGCTCGCAGTTCCTGATGGACAAGTTCCTCTCCACTACCGGCTTTGCGCAATATGATCCCACCGAGACCCGCCCGCTCGGGTATTACGACTGGACGGACTTGCCGTTCTATTACGAGCTGGCAACGCAGTTCAATACCAGCGACACGTTCTACTCGCCAGTGCCCGATGCAACGGTAATCAATCGGATGTACTTGTTTGCCGGCACCTCCTACGGGGACATCTTCTCCCCCGGCGCGACCAACTGGACGTGGACACGGCCGACGATCTTCCGCAAGATGACCGATGCCGGCATCTCCTGGCGGTATTACTACCAGGACAACAGTGTCTTTCTCTCGAGCTGGGCCGACTGGAACGATCCTCAGATTCAGAACAACGTTCGCAATATTCAGGAGTGGTACAACATCCTCGCCAGTCCGTCGGCTGATCAGGATCTGCCGCAGGTAGTCTTCATCGAGCGGGCCAGCTCTACCGGGTACGACGAACATCCGGGCAACAATGCGCAGAAAGGCGTTGCGCGCGTCCAGCAACTCCTGACGCCGCTGCTAACCAGCAATGCATGGCCTGATTCGGTGTTTCTCCTGACCTTTGACGAAGGCGGAGGGACGTACGATCAGCAGCCGCCGATTCTCGCTACCCAGCCCGACGACAAAGTGCCGATGCCGTACCAGAATGAGCCTTACATTCGCGGATTATTTAACGTCACTGGATTCCGAGTGCCGGTGATGCTGGTATCGCCATGGTCCAAGCCGCACTTTGTGTGGCACATGCCCGGTGATTACACCAGCATCCTCAAGCTGATTGAGACGCGCTACAACATGAACCCGCTGACCCACCGCGACCGCGACGCCGCGGACTTGACCGACCCGGTGAACGGGCCGTTCGATTTCAGCTCGCCGCAAATGTTGACGGTGCCGCCGCTGCCCACGCAGCCAACCAACGGCACCTGCAACTATCAGTTGGAAGGGTATCCGGACTAGCGCAGCGCGTTGTCGACGATTTGCTGCGCTTCGCCTACGATCGCCTCAAGATGCAATTCGTCCTTGAAGCTCTCGGCGTAAATTTTGTAGATGTTCTCGGTGCCTGACGGGCGGGCGGCAAACCAGCCGCTCGCCGTTACTACTTTCAGCCCGCCGATCGGTGCGTCATTGCCGGGCGCTCGCGTCAGCTTGGCCGTGATGGGCTCACCCGCCAATGCCGATTCCTTCACCGATTCCGGCGACAGCTTGCTTAACTTCGCCTTCTGCTCCGGCGTCGCCGCAGCATCAATGCGCGTGTAGTACGGCATGCCGAACTCCGCCGCCAGCTCCTGAAAGTGCTCGCCCGGATCCTTGCCGGTGGTCGCGGTAATTTCCGCCGCCAGCAGGTCCATGATGATGCCGTCCTTGTCGGTGGTCCACACCGTGCCATCAAGCCGCAGGAAGCTGGCGCCGGCACTCTCTTCTCCACCGAAGCAGCATGTGCCGTCGAACAGTCCGGGCGCAAACCACTTGAAGCCGACCGGCACCTCGGACAATTTGCGGCCGAGCCTGGCCACTACGCGATCGATCATGCTGCTGCTGACCAGTGTTTTGCCGACGACGACGTCGTCCTTCCACTGCTCGCGATGGGTGAGAAGGTACTGGATGGCGACTGCCAGGTAATGATTGGGATTCATCAAGCCGGCGCCTGGGGTAACGATGCCGTGGCGGTCAGAATCGGTGTCGTTGCCGAACGCAACCTGGTACTTGTCCTTCAGCTTCACCATGTTCGCCATAGCGTACGGACTGGAGCAGTCCATGCGAATCTTGCCGTCATGGTCCAGCGTCATGAAGGAAAAAGTCGGATCGATGGTGTTGTTGACGATCGCGATGTCTAGCCCGTACACCTCGTTGATCGGCGCCCAGTAGGGCTGCGACGCACCGCCCATCGGATCGGCGCCGAGCTTCAATCCGGCGGCGCGAATCGCTTCCATGTCGATCACGTTCTTCAGGTCGTTGACATACGGCATCACGAAATCGTGTTCGCGTGTGGTGGGAGCATTGAAGGCCGCCGCGAAAACCATACGCTGCACATCGTCATTGTTCTTGCGCAGCAGGTCGTTGGCGCGATTCTCGATCCACTTCGTGATGTCGGTATCGGCCGGACCGCCATTCGGCGGGTTGTACTTGAAGCCGCCATCCTCGGGAGGATTGTGCGACGGGGTGATGACGATGCCATCGGCGAGATGGCTCCTGCGCCCGCGGTTGTAAATGAGGATGGCGTATGACACGGCCGGAGTCGGCGTGTAGCCGTCTTCGCGCTGGATCAAGGTCTCGACTTCGTTCGCGGCAAGAACCTCCAGCGCCGTGCGCTGAGCCGGACCCGACAATGCGTGCGTGTCCTTGCCCATGAACAACGGGCCGTCGATACCTTGATCGCGGCGGTACTCGCAAATTGCCTGCGTGATCGCCAGGATGTGCGCCTCGTTAAATGTGCTGCGCAGCGACGAACCCCGGTGTCCGCTGGTGCCGAAGCTGACAAGCTGATTGGGATCGTCAACATTCGGACGCCGCTCGTAATAGTCGTTCTCGAGTCGGCTCACGTCGACGAGGACATCTTTCGGAGCAGGTTTTCCGGCCAGCGGGGACACTTTGGGCTGGGTCTTCAGGTCAGTCGTCATAGTTTTTCCTGACAATTAATTTACGCCAAGCGAGGTTAGATGCGCGTTGCGGCGCGTTACAACCGCGTGAAATGATGTGAGGAGATTGAAGCGAAGCCGAGGGATCTGCTGTTTGTCCACAGCGGAAAAATGTTCCCCCGGCGACGAACCGCAGATCCCTCGACTCCGGCGACCAACAGCAGGTCGCCTGCGCTCGGGATGGCAATTTCTAAACGTACGCCGTCTTGCGCTGTAGGAACGGCGGGCAACAGCGGCCCACCTCCGTCGGGATGACAACCCATAACGGACTTGCCAGAACTATCCCGCCGCAGCTTCGACGTAGGTCGGTTCCGCAACCTTCAGGTGCGCATGCTGTTCATCCAGTCCGGCGCGTGTGTCGACGCGGAAGCCATACGTGACTGCCGCTGCGAGTCCAGAAGCAGCGGCCAGGAAGATCAGCAGCTTCGGAATACCAATCTCAGCCTTGAGAATCGGGAAGAAGAACGTGCCAATAACGGCGCCAAGCTTCGCCATCGACGCCGCAAATCCCGCGCCGGTCGCCCGGATCGAAGTGGGGAACGTCTCGCCCGACAGCAGGTAGGTCGTCGCATTCGGCCCCATGTTCATCATCGCGTTGAACACCATGAAGCCGCCGAAGATGATCCCCATCTGTCCGCCGGAGCCGTGCGGGTAAAGCGACGATGCGCCCACCATCAGCAGGCCGAGAGCCATGCCCAAAAAGCCGACAATCTGCAGCGCCACGCGGCTCACGCGCTTCACCAGCACGATAGCCAGCATGAAGCCGACCAGCAGCAGCAAATCCACCGCCGCCGAGCCTTCGGTCGCGCCCATATCCTTGGCAATGAAGTTGGGTCCGCCGCCCAGCGCCATCGCCGCCATTATGGTGGGAGTGAAAATCCCAATGCCGTAGGTCGAGATGTCCTGCAGGAACCAGGGTACGGAGGCGAAGATGGTGCGCCGGAGATAGCGCTTGCTGAACAGGGATCCGAACGAGAGCTTGCGCTCAACTTTGGGCGAGTTCTTTTCGTTCAGCGTGATGGGCATTTCCAGCAGCGTGCTGGCCGCATGCGAAGCCTTCTCGTAGTTGCCGCGTGCCAGGTGCCAGCGCACGCTCTCTGGCATGCCCTCACGCATCAACACCACCGCGATGGCCGGCAGCACACCAAAGGCGAGCATCACGCGCCATGCGCCCAGAGCGGGATCGAGTTTGAGAATCGCCAGCCCGACCAGCACGCCCAGCAGCGAGCCCAGCGCCTGGAAAGCAAACGCGCCGACGATCAGCCTTCCGCGCAGACGCGTCGGCACGCTCTCGGCGATGTACGAAACGCCGATGGGATAGTCAGCGCCGATGCCGATGCCGAGTATGAACCGGAACGCGATGAGCGAGGCGGGATTCCATGCCGCCGCCGATGCCGCCGAGAACACCACGAACAGAATGATGTCGACCAGGAACATCCCTTTACGTCCGATGTTGTCGGCGACCTGCCCGAACACCAGCGCTCCAAAAAACGCGCCGGCCACGGCGGCTACCGCGACCAGGCCCTTGGTCGTGGCATTCATGTGGAAGTCGTGCGCGATCAGCGGCAGTGCAACGCCGATGATGAAGAAGTCGAAGCCATCCAGCAGCACGCCCATGGCCGACAGAATCCAGACTTTGCGTTGCGTTTTGGTGAAAGGGGTATCGTCCAGATGCTGCTCAAACGACTTCAGGGTCGAAATTACGCTACTCATGGGTCTCCGGCCAGGTTTGTCCTACAGGATGGAAGTGACAGGATTGTAACGACTGGCAGGTGAAAAGTGTATGAAATTTAGCCCGCAGTTGAGGGGTAAGCCGGGCGAGAACGCGTTCAGGAAACCACTTGACGGACCGTCGGGATTTCAGCCCCGCAGTCTTTCAGGAACCCGCTTTCTCTACTGGATACGTAAGCAGGTCTTCTAGAGCGGGGTCGAGATAACCAGCTCGGCTGGGCGGTCGTCCCAGGTCAACCACTCACTGTCGATCCTGACGCGAAAGGCACTTCCGTCTGCGCGGCGATGGGTCCAAAGCTCGTTGGTGCTTGGCCCGGCAAGCTCGGGCTGTAGTGTTTTGTGAAGGATCAGCGCCACAGCCTCCGGAGGATGAAGGAAAACAATAGTTTGACGAAGGAACTGGTCGCGGCTATAGCCATACACGATCACCGCTGCGTGATTGACTTCCAGAATTTCCAGGGTTTCGCGGTCGAAAATCCACGTGGGGACCTTACTGCCGTTGAGCCGCAGCAGCACATTTTCCTTAGTCGCCCCTGGAGCTGCCGTCTGATTCACTTGATTTTCACACTCCGTCCTCGACAAGACCAAATTGTAGGCGGGCCGCAAGCGGAATCCATCGCCCGTGGGGCCACAGGCCGTTACAACTTTAGTTAGGACTTCCCGATTTGGTACAAAGCTGGAGAAGCGGCGAGGCAACGAGTGAGAGAGGTGTTCCTCGGCGAAAGAAGCGCGCCGGCGGCTGCTTGTTAAACATCAATACGAGGATTGCGTTTTCGCAATCTCGGCGAACTCTGGCGATTGAAAGGCTCAGGCCAGTTCCACTTCGATCATCTTGGATTCGGGATCCAGCTTCGCGATCCGAAAGCTGCGGACCTGTCCCGCGCGGATTGCCTCCGGCTTTGCCGCCTGCGACGAGCCGCCGCCGCCCTTCCACTTCGCCTGCAACATCGACGACAGGGACGAAAGATCGGCCTTGGCTTGCGGCTGCGCCTGCTCGGCCGCCGCAGCTTTCTGGCTGACGTGGCAGTTCGCATGGATGCCTTCGCCGAGTTCCACGCGCACGTTCGCACCGGTTTCCTCGATTACACGACCCGTTACGACGTCGCCCGGCTTATGTTCGGCAATGTATTCGTCGATGCTCGTAGGGATGAGCTGTTTCATGCTCAGGCGCAGGTTGCGCTTCTCGCTATCGACGGCGAGCACCATTGCCTGCACGGTCTGCCCGACCTTGAGCACATCCTGCGGATGGTTGATTCGCTTTTCGGCGCTGATTTCGCTGACGTGCACCATGCCTTCCACGCCTTCAGCCACCTGCACGAACGCGCCGAACTTCATGATGTTTGTTACCGGACCTTCCACGGTGGCCCCCACAGGGAAGTTGCGTGCAGCATCGGCCCAGGGATCGCCAAGCGCCTGCTTCAGCCCGAGCGAGAGCCGCTGCTCGGCAGGATTCACGCTGAGGATGACGACCTCGACGGTCTCTCCGGCCTTCACCATGTCGCCGGGCTTGCGTACGCGTTTGGCCCACGACATCTCGGAGATGTGGACGAGGCCTTCGACACCGGGTTGGAGTTCGACGAAGAAGCCGAAGTCGGCGAGCCGCGTGACCGTACCGCGAACCCGTTCGCCGGTCTTGTATTTTTCTCCCACTGCCTCCCACGGATGCGGCTGAAGCTGCTTCATGCCGAGCGAAATGCGCTGCTTGTCGGTATCGACCTTCAGCACCTTGGCTTCGATCTCCTGGCCGACGCTGAGCACGTCGGAAGGCTTGCTGACGCGGCTCCACGAGATTTCCGCGACGTGCAGCAAACCATCGACACCGCCGATGTCGACGAATGCACCGTAATCGGCAAGATTGCGAACGATGCCGGTGACGATGTCGCCTTCCTTGACCTGGGTGTAGCGCTGTTCCTTCGTCGAGCGCTCTTCTTCCTCGAGAACGGCACGGCGATCGACGACCAGGTCTTCATCGGCGACGTCGAGCTTAGTGATGCGGCAGCGGATCTCCTGCTCAACGAGGCCTGCCATTTCAGCAGCATCGCGGACGCCGCTGCGGGACGCCGGCATGAAGGCGCGCACGCCGACATCGACGCTGAAGCCGCCCTTCACCTGGGCTGTGACTGTGCCGACGATGGTCGCTTTTTCAGCGAAGGCGCGCTCGAGAGAGGTCCAGTCCTTCGGGCGCGCGACTTTGAAACGCGTCAGCTCGTAGTAGCCTTCGGGATCGCGGCCCTTGATGGTGACAGCAAACTTGTCTCCCGGCTTCACCGGCTGTTCGCTCTCCTGGAACGCCGAAAGCGGCAAAATGCCTTCGGTTTTGTAGCCGATGTCGAGCAGCGCCGAGTCAGCAGTTACGGCAACAACCGTGCCTTGCAGCTGGCGGTCGGCGACCTCGGAGACGCGCGCATGACTGCGCTCGTACTGCGAAAGCAGGTCGCTGAAGGACTCGTTATCGTCGTTCTCAGGCAGAGGATTGGAGGGATTCTGTTCAAGCATGAAAACGTTACAGCCTCGTGAAGGGAAGGTTCAAACCAGAATAACACTCGGCCGGGCCGATTAAATGCAGGTTAGAGGCCAGGCGCGCTTTGCGAACTACTCGCAACATGGGACAATCTAAACATGCGCAAAGTCTCTAACCTCACCATACACTTTTTTATGGCCGGAGCGTTGATGACCTCTGCCGCTCTTGCCCAGAACAGCACGAGCTCGCAGCAGTCATCGGCACCACAAACGGCTCCGGCAACCACCTCAAAGCAGGCCGCTCCTCCGGCGACGCCTAACATTCCCGGTCTGCCGACCACGAAAGACCAGATCAGCTACTCCATCGGCATGAACATCGGCAAGGGGCTGCATCGCGACTCGATCGATGTCGACCCGAACGTCATCCTGCAGGGATTGAAGGACGGCCTCGCGGATGGCAAGATGCTGATGACCGACGAGCAGGCGCAGCAGACGCTGATGCAGTTGCAGACAGAAGTTCGCGCTAAGCAGGAAGCAAAGCGCAAGCAGGAAGCCGTCGACAACCAGAAGGCTGGCGAAGCCTTCCTGGCGGCGAACAAAAGCAAGCCCGGCGTCGTGACGACGGCTGATGGCCTGCAGTACAAGATCATCAAAGAAGGCACTGGCCCGAAGCCAACGATCGACGACGTGGTGACGGTCAACTACAAAGGTACGCTGATCAACGGCAAAGAGTTTGATAGCTCTTACAAGCGTGGTGAGCCGGCCACCTTCCCGGTGCGAGGCGTTATCAAGGGTTGGACCGAAGCGCTGCAACTCGTTCCTGTGGGTACGAAGTTCGAGCTCTGGCTGCCCCCGGATCTTGCTTACGGTGAGCACGGAGCCGGACAGGACATCGGCCCCAACGAGACGCTGGTGTTTGAAGTGGAGCTGATGTCGATCAAGCCGGCAGAGCAGCCGAAGGCGCCGGGACAGGCGATGCAACCGGGCCACCCAAATCAGTCGAGCGAGCCTGCCCATCAGCACTAAGACTGGTTGAGTTTTGCAGGACGGTGAAGCGGGCGAGGCGGTCGGAGTTCTTTGCAATGATAGAACTTGCTGCCGCGAATCGCCCGCTTCGTCTTGCGACTCTGCAATCCAACGATGCCTGCAGCAAATCACTCCAGCAATCCCGTGCGGTCGCTGTTAAAGCAGCTGCCAATCTACGCTGAATTCAAGCAGCTCGGGCACTATCCGGATTACTGGTGGTGGAAGCTGCGCGGCGAACCGCGCCGTATTCCGCATGTGCTGAAGCAACGCGCGGTTCTGGAATACGCAGAGAAGTTCAGCCTCAAGACGCTGGTGGAAACGGGAACCTATTACGGCGAGATGATCGCCGCCGTGGCCAACCGCTTCCGGCGCATCTACTCCATTGAACTCGATCATCCCTTAGCGCAGCGGGCACAACATCGCTTCCGCCATCAGGCGCATATCGAGGTCATTGAAGGCGACAGCCAGACGGTGGTGCCAGAACTGCTGCAACGGATCAACGAGCGCTGTCTTTGGTGGCTCGATGCTGGTTATTGCGGATGGGTCGGAGAGATCGGCAACCCCAATCGTCTGGGCTCGGAGTTCAAGGCGATTCTCGACGATCGCCGCTTTGAGCACATCATCCTCATGGACGACGCCGATGGTATCAACGGCGAGGGCGGCTCGCCGACGCTCGACCAGTTGATTGCAATGATCGAGGCGAACTATCCCGGCCGGCGCGTTGAGGTCGCGCGGAACATTATTCGGATCACGCCGAAGGAGTGATCTGCGGCGTTTACTGAGTGATCGTTAGCTGTGTTGTGCCAACAACGCCGCCCGCGGAAGCGCTGATCGTGGTCGTGCCCGCATTAATTGCCAAAGCTAAGCCGCTGCTGGTGATGGTTGAGACCGTGGTATCGCTAGAGGTCCACTCTGCCGGAACGTTGCCCGTCGTATTGTCAGAGAAGGTAGCCACAGCCGTAAACTGCAGCTGAGTCTGGCCCGCCGAAATCGACAGTGTCTGGTTTTGTGGGCTGACGGTGATGGCCGTGATGGTCTTACTGCTCACAGTGATGGGCGCAGTCGCGGTCACGCTGCTGTTATAGGACTTCGCGGTGAGCGTTGCAGTGCCGAGAGCGACTCCGGTTGCCAGCCCTGAACTGCTGATCGTCGCAATGCTCTGGTTGGAAGAGGACCACGATACCTTCGACGTTACATCGCCCGTTGAATTGTTTCCGAAGGTTGCGGTCGCGGTGAACTGCTGCGTGCCTTGTGGTTTCACCCACGCACTGCCCGGCGAAAGCGAAATCGAAACGACCGCGTCGGACGCAGGAAAGAAGCCGCCGCAGCTGCTGAGCAACATAGCCATCACGATTGGTGCTGCGAACCTGCTGAAGTATCTCAAACGTTTCATGTGCTTCGGTGCGTCCCTACTGCCGTTCAGGCACACGAACATCATCATGATGCTCGGGCTCGGCAACAGCTCATCGTGATTGACCTGCAGTTTGAACATCTTACTACGCCATCACTATTCGTGAGACGAGAGGCTCGACCTCAGGTGTCAGTGGGTTCGTGCGGAAAGTCCTGCCACCCATCATTCTCCTCTTCGTTGCTCGTTGACTTGTGCGCTTCGCACATAGGGGTAGGGTCAGCCGTCACAGACATTTCCAACTTACTGCTTCACCATTGAAGCTGTAGAGATCTGGGCCGACGCGTACCCCAACGATAGTCGTCGTGCTACGCGACCATTTCTCATTCATGGGTAATCGGGAAGCAATTTTCTGCAAGAGGAGGCTGGGAATTATGAAGAGAGCGATCATTCTCCTCGTCCTTGCGTTTGCGACGCAAGTCATAGCACAGGACAAGTCGACCATCACGGTGAAGAACTCTGAGACTAGTAATGGCGTTGTGATCATCAACGCGATCGGCACTGGTGACGATGTGAAGGTCTCGATGGAGTTGCACTGTAACAAGGGCGCCACCGCCTGCAAAGCTCCGGAAGCGGGCCCCTACCTCATGGTGAAGCTGCCCAAGAATTGGGGCATGTACGACTGCCAGAACGTGGATCTGTACCCCACGTCCGCGAATCCGGATACCGATCAGAAGATCGGGGAATACTGCTTAGACCAGAAGTAAAAGGACGAGCCGGGGTGGGCTGGCGCCGGAATCACCTCGCTCTTAGAGCGAGCTATCTGGCGGCGCTGACCAGCAAGCAATTGCCTCCTGGACTTCCACTTCCGATATCTGTCTGCGCCCCAACGGAACGGTAAGACCTTTGTTTTCAGTCTAATGGCTGGTAGGTCTCGGCGGCGCTTCTACTGCGGAATTTAACTCTCCAAGGCGCGTCAGAGGGGTCCCGATTGCTTTATCCTAGTAGCAGTGGAAAGGCCGCAGAAGGGGCGGCGTTTCCGGCAAACACAGTAGTCTGGGCTAGAGAATTGAGATGTAGCAGTGTCCTTCTTCAACGATGAGTTTGACCTCGCCGATGACGATCAGCTTGACCTTTTTACCTTATCCTCACGAGTAGAACGACGCCGCCATCGCGGCGCCAATTCGACCCAACCAACCGTTCAGACGGACGCGGATACGTCCGCCCGAAACAGTGTTGCCGGCGTGGGTCGCCCGGGGCGCGCGAAGGGAGGCAGTTAGCGGCGTCGCCTGACTCGGGCCAATTCGAGTTGATGCCTCTGGTATGAAGCGTTCCGGCAGTGCCGATCTACCTCTGCACGGTGGTCGTGTGCCTGCGTGGCTGGCCGAGCGAATGACCCAACTCGGCACGGCCATCGCAGAGCAGATCGTTGCCTGCTACGGCACGTCGGAGTTCCTGTCGCGGCTCAGCGATCCGTTCTGGTTTCAGGCGTTTGGCTCGGTGATGGGGATGGACTGGCACTCGTCCGGCATCACCACCTCCGTCATGGGAGCGCTGAAGCGAGGCCTCAACTCGCGCTTCCCGGACGTGGGGCTGTTCGTCTGCGGAGGTCGGGGCCGGCACTCGCGACGCACGCCTGAGGAACTCCGCGGCTTTGCCTTCGACACCGGTCTGGACGGCGAGGCCCTGGCTCGCACCAGCCGCCTGACGGCAAAGATCGACAACAATGCCATCGCCGATGGCTTTCAGCTCTACCTGCACTCATTTGTCATCAGCAGTTCCGGCGAATGGGCAATCGTGCAGCAAGGGATGAATGCCGACAGTCACCTGGCGCGCCGGTATCACTGGCATTCGCCTGACGTGCGAGACTTCACCTCGGACCCGCATTCGGCCATTCTCGGCCGACCGCAGGGAACCATCCTCAACCTGGTCGACGCTCGCGCCGCACAAGCACAGCAGGCGCTGCTGATGATCGCCGAGCAGCCGGTCGAGGCGACAGTGCAGGAAGTTCGCAAGCTGGTGATGCCTGCGCATCACGACGTCAGGGCAGAGGATATCGACCTGAAACGGCTGGGAGCGGTTCTGGCCGTCGCGCATGAGAAAGAGCTGCGCGATTTTGCCTCCTTGCTGCTGGTCGAGGGACTTGGCCCGCGCACGCTACAGTCACTGGCGCTGATTGCGGAGATCGTTCACGGCGCGCCCAGTCGCTTCGCCGATCCAGCGCGATTCTCCTTCGCGCACGGCGGCAAAGATGGACATCCCTTTCCGGTACCACTGAAGACCTATGATGAGTCGCTCTCGGTTCTGCGGCGCGCCCTGGATTCAGCAAAGCTCGGACATACTGAAAAGCTCGACGGCTTTCGGCGGCTCGACAAGCTGACACGAGCGGTAGAACAGCAGCACGATCCTTTGGCCGACTTCAGCGCGGCCATCGAGAACGAGCGCGCGATCTCGGACTCTGTTGGTGGACGAACCGTGCTGGATGACAAACCGGTCTCTCGCAAGAAGGCGCGAAAGCTCGCCGCAACTCTCGTTGTTTCCGGATTGATCTAAGCAAGATTTTTGGCTTTTGAATAAGCAACCGGACGGTTGCGCGTTCTAATCGGCTTGCGCTAATATGCAACTCGGAGGTTGCGTAACGTGGAGAGCCGCATCATTGAAAGGCAGATCGAATTGAAGGCCCCAGTCTCGCGGGTGTGGAGTGCGTTGACAGACTATCGCCAGTTCGGCGAATGGTTTCGCGTGAAGCTGGACGGACCTTTTGAGCCGGGCAAGACCTCGACCGGTCACATCACCTGGCCGGGATACGAGCACCTGAAATGGGAGGTAGTGGTTCAGGAGATGGAACCGGAGCAATACTTCGCCTACACCTGGCATCCCTACGCGGTGGACCCGAATGTCGACTATTCGACTGAGACGCCAACCCTCGTCGAATTCCACCTGGAGGCGACTGCGACGGGAACGCTGCTCAAGGTAACGGAATCGGGATTTGAAGACGTCCCCAGTGCCCGCAGGTTGGAGGCTTTCGATAAGAACAGCAACGGCTGGGCGCAGCAGATGAAGAACATCGAGACCTATGTTGCGGAACACCCATAATCGGCGGAAGGCCGTTCACCAGGCGCCGGTCTTTGCAGCTCTGGGAGACGAGACCCGGCTGGCTCTCGTCACCCGCCTGGCGGATGGCCGCGCACAGTCCATCTCGCAGTTGACCGCGGGCACCAGACTCACGCGGCAGGCGGTGACGAAACACCTTCGCGTTCTGGAGAGTGCGGGGGTGGTGCGCTGCGCCCGTTTGGGGCGGGAGAGCCGCTTCGAACTGGATCCTCAGCCGATCGTTGAGTTGAGGGAATATCTGGATCTGGTGTCGCGGCAGTGGGACGATGCGCTTGCGAGACTGAAGGCGTTTGTGGAAGTAGGCGAGCCAGAACCCGTAGCTCTGAGCGTGAGTAGGGGGACTAAACTCGGAAATCTTGGATGAGGGTCCGATCCCAAAGACCTGCCGTCCCTGAAGGGACTTGGACGTTTTCGAGCGCCTCCCCAGCACTCCGCCTTTGGCTCCGTGCTGGGCTAGAGTTATTCCGCGCCTTCGGCGCGATCGTCTCGCAGTCCAACGAGCTTTACTCACGCCTAAAACGCCGTGATCCTGGCGGTGAATTGGATCTGCCGTGGGCTGCCGATCTGGTTCGTATTCGGAGCGAACAGCGCCTGGCCCGCGCTGTAGATTGGGACGGTGGGGGTACCGAAAACGCTGATTGCTTCGGTGCCGAAGTTCCGGTTGGCCGAGTTGGTGAGGTTGAAGAGATCGAGGAAAAGGTCAAGGTGGTGGCCCTCGCCACGCAGCGTGATGTCCTTCACGAAGCGAATGTCCCAATCGAAGAACATGGGCTGACGAAGGCTGTTCCTGGACGCGACCAGCCCATTTAGAATCGCGCGATCATTCCAGTCGTTGGCGTCGTTCTGCGTATCGAAGCCAATGATTGGCGTATAAGGCAGCCCCGAGCGGGCGATCAGGATTGGGTTGAACTTAAAGCCGAGTGGCAGATTAGTGATCGCACTCAGGTTGAAGCTGTTACGCACATCGAAGTTGGAGTACGCGGCTTCAGCGGCAAGGTTGAAGGGGTTCAGCGCCGAGACTAGCGTGAACGGCCCAAGGTTGGAGTTGTCGTCGCGTGCCCGCGCAAGAGTGTAGTTCGCCGTAATCTGTGAGCGATGCGGCAGTTGGAAGTTTGCGGTCAGCAGCATGCCGTCGTAGGTTGAATGCGCCGAAGACGTATTCACCAGCAACTGTCCGACCGCGGGTTCCGGTCGCAGCGCCGGGAAAATCGGCATGCCGCTGCTGTCATAGGCAGGCGGAAACAGATTCTCGTTCAGCAGTTGCTGGAGGTCCCAAGTGCTGTTGTGGACGTAGCCGGCAGTGAGCGAGATCTTCGGGGTCAACTGCTGCTCGACGCTTCCGGCGACTTGGAACGAGCGCGGGTTGTGGAAATTGGGCGCGATGCCGATCACGAAAGCCGCAGGCACAGTGAGTCCAGTCGGCGGCGCGGCGAGCGGCGAGTAAACTCCACCGGCGGTTACGAGTGGCAAAATCTGCGGATCGAAGTAGCTGTCGGCGACCACCGTATTGATCGCATTGTCGGTGAAGACGCGCTGGAAGAGGTTCGCGGGCGTGGGCGCATCGTAAAGTCCCGCTGACAACCGAACCACCGTGTTCGACTTCGGATTCCACGCAAGACCGAGGCGTGGCTGCCACATGCTCAGATCGTTGGGAATAGCCGCGGTCTGCGCGATGCTCGTATTCGGATTCGCAGGTTGCGGGTTCCACTGCCCGTCCCATCGCAGTCCGGCGGTCATCGTCAACCTCTTGCTGAGCGGGAACCGCGAATCCACATAGAAGCCCAAGTTCTTCACCGCGCCGTTGTAAGTTCCATCGCCGGTGATGAACGTCTGCTGATAGCGGCGAACGTCGCCCGCGAGGTAGTCGGCAAGTGAGTTGAAGTCGAAGACGCCGTTGAGATTGGCTTCATGTTGCAGCGAAGCCGGGTTATAGGCGAAGGTTGCGCCGAAGTGCAGGATGAGGCCGCCGTGCGTGATGGAAAAGTCGTCGCTATAGCGATTGATGTTCGAGGTGTAAGACTCGTTCGCGATGGAATTGCCGCCGAGCACGCCGAAGCCATTGATGACGAACTCTGGGCCAGTCGAATTCGGAAGAAGGCTGCGCTGGTCCTGCGCCCATTGCGCCAGAAACTGGTTGACTTTATTTGAGCCGAGGACAGTGGTGAGGTTGCCGCGCACCCAGTAGCTGTCGCCGGTAAGCGCTGCACTGTTGTCGATGGGCGCAATGCTACGGGTTGATCCGCTCAGATCGATATTGTTCGCGTTCACGCGGTTGAAATTGAACTGCAGATTGAGCGAGTTGGTGCTGTTCAGCATGAAGTCGGTGCGAGCGAAGACAGAGGTAGGGTCGCTGGTGCCGACGATTTGTCGTTGCAAATTCGTAAGCGACGTCGGAATGACTGTGCCGGGCGTTTGCGGTTCGAACTGCGTCCAGTACGGAACGTTGACGAAATCCTGTTCCGCTCCCACATAAAAGAACGCGCGGTTTTTCTTGATCGGCCCGCCGATGGAACCACCGAACTCATTCTGAGCATTGTCCAAGGAGTGTCCAAAGGCGTCTTCGGCAGTCCATGCCGGGCGCCCGATGTAGAACGCCTCTCCGTGATACTTGTTGCTGCCTTCCTTAGTGACGATGTTCACGAAGCCGGCATTGGTGCCGCCGACCTGTGATGTCGCACCCGCGTGAATCACCTGGAACTCGCGCACGACGGTTTGCGGAAAAAAGAGCGAGCCGTCTTTTGCACCGCGCTCGCCGCCGTTCAAAGGATCATCGAAGTCCGCGCCATCGACGGCTGCACTGAACGCATCCGGCCGCTGCCCATCGACGACCAGTCCAGTTGAATTGGGAGCGGGCTGAACGCCGGCGGCAAGCTGTCCGAACTGTGTGAAGTCGCGATCGCGATTGGGCAGGTAGGTCACAGTCAAGCCGGCGATGGTGTTGCTGACCTGCGGCGTCTCTTTGTTGACGGCTGGCGGCAGCGTATTGCCTTCAACGGTCGGGCCGTGCCCAGAGACGCTCACGTTCGTTGATGTTCCGGCTACACCCAGTCGAATAGAAATCTGAACGCTGCTGCCGACGCCGAGCGTCACGCGAGCCGGCTTCTTGAGCACGAAGCCGGGTGCTTTGACCTCTACCGTATAAATGCCGGGATTCAACATGACGGCGGTGAATGCGCCCGTGCCGCTGGTGACGAGCGAGCGAGTCGAGGAGAAGTCAGCGCTACGCACCGTGACGTGCGCTCCGGGAATGGCAGCACCCACTTGATCAGTGACAGTCCCGCTGATGACGCCGTAATGGGCTGCGGACTGGGCCTGGGTATTAACCTGAAATGAGAGCAGGGTAACGGCGACCAGCAGAGTAAAGATGAGAAGGGAAATCAGGGACCGGGTTCCGCGGTCCGCCAGTGTGTGCATTAACTCCTCGACAACTTCCTGGGAAATGATACAGCTCAGGGGAGTAAGTCCCCTGAGCTGTGTTTGGGCCGAGCGTCTTCCTCTTCGAAACGAAGGTTAGAACACAATGCGCGCCATGAACTGCATCATGCGCGGCGGGCCAACGTTGGCGAGTCCGCCCTGTGGTGTTCCAAAGGTCGCGACCGGGTTCGCACCATTGCCGTAAACGCCATTCTGCGTGTACAGGTTGAGGTGGTTGGTGGTGTTGTAGGACTCCGCCCGCAGGATCAAGTTCGCCCGCTCGGTCATGCGAATCGACTTCTGCAGAGCGAAGTTGAAGTCGTAGGTTGGCGGCGCCTGTCCAGCGTTACGGCCGAGGACAACGCCGTCGATGATCGGACGGTCCGTGTTGTTGCCGTCGCCGTTGTTGTCGGTGCCGGTGGTGATGTTGTAGGGGAATCCGGAGCCGGCTTCCATCCAGCCGGAGAGCATGAAGCCCCACGGCATGGTGTAGGTGGCGCTGACGGAAGCGCGGTTGGTCTGGTTGAGCAGGCTGGTCGCTTTCTCACAGATGGTAAGGCAGCTGTAGGAGTTTGGCGCCTGCTGCGTGCCGTCCCATTCGACGGTGTTGATATCGTGCGACCAGGTGTAGGTGCCAAGCAGCGAAACGTGATGCGTCAGCTGCTTGGTGATCCGCACCTGCAGGCCGTCATACCAGGCCGAACCTGCGTTCACGTATTGCAGCACCTGCTGATAACCGCCGGGAACGGGAACGATGGGACGCGTTGCGTTGGCTGCCGCTACCGAGCGCGTCTGCCCCTGGGCAGTGCGGGTAAAGGCAGAAGGAGCGTTCAGATCCACCGGCTGCTCGATATGGATAGTATGCGAGCCGATGTAGTCCATCGAGAACAACCAGTCGTTGCCAAGGTCATGCTCGAACCCCAGGTTCCACTGCTGGGTGTAAGGATTCTGGAAGTTGTTGCTGCAGGAGTGCAGCTGATCGACCGGCAGGAAATCGTTCAGGTAATTGCACTGTCCAGCAAGGATGGTGATGTTGCGGGCCGGTAATACCGCTCCCGGCGGGAAGGTGATTGGCGCGAAGCTGGTCGGGAATCCGAGACCGCCCGGAACCGCGCTGTAGGTAAAAGCTCCCTGCGGTCCACCCAGGGCGGCAGAGGCATACAGGTCGGTGCGCTCTTCCGAGTAGTAGATGCCGTAACCGCCCCGAATTACGGTGTCGCTGTTCGGCAGCTTCCAGGCAAACCCTACGCGCGGAGAAAAGAGACCGTTCTGGCCGGTGAAGGTTTCGCCGTCCCAACGCAGGCCGAGGTTGACGGTTAAGTTCGGCAGAACCCGCCAGTTGTCCTGCGCGAAGACGCCGAAAAGTGTGTCGGTAAGGTGATAGCTCTGGTTACCGAAGGACTGGGTGAAACTGCTGACCAGCGGCGGTGCTCCCGCCGGTGCTCCCGGAGGAGGAAGTGCGGGGTCCAGTGTAAGCACCGTGGCGATCGGAATCGTCTTGTAGAGCGGGTTGATCTGGAAGCGGCCATCGGTATAGCCGGCGCCGAATTCCTGTCCATAGCCACCGGAAGAGGAGTTCATGACATCGAAGCCAACCTTGATCTGGTGCTTACCGCGAGTCAGGCTCAAGGTGTCGGCGTACTCGTACTGATGGTTCATCAGATCAGCCACACGCGACTCGCCGTAGGTGTAGTAGCCGGAGACGTAAATCTGCGGGCTCAACGTGACGGGAGTGAACTGCGTGATCGGATCGCCGAGCAGCCACTCGAACCGGGCATCGTTCAGCGTGTTGTTGTTCACGGCCCAGGTGTCGGTGACGGCCCCCTGGTAGGTGTTGCGGGTGAACACGCGGGCCGCCGTCGGCAGCGTGACGCCGCTGACTGCGTCTTGAGGATTGCTGTCGCTGAAGCGATCGAAGTTGCCGCGGAGGGTCAGCAGGTTGTTCTTGGTCAGTTGCTGATCCAAACGCGCCAGGAAGAGCGTCTGGCCGAAAGTGCCGTTGTAATAAGCACCGGGATCGACCGGCGAGGTGATGACAGCAGGACGATTCTGATTGGTGTACTGACCGGATACCATGAAGTACGTCTTGTCCTTCACGATCGGACCAGACAACATGCCGCTGCCCTGGGCCAGTGTCTCTTGTACCGGCTTGGCTGCAAGAGGAACGCTGGCATTGGAAAACGATGGGCTACCCATGCCCACGAAGTCGCCGTGCCAATCGTTCGAGCCCGAGCGCGTGACGACGTTGACCGCTGTGCCGGCGTTCCAACCCCACTCAGCCGAACTCGCGTTGGTGTAGACGGTGAACTCCTGCACCGCCGAGAAGGGCAGGCCGGCGAACATCGACTGCCGCCCCCACATGTCGTTCGCAGTGGTGTTGTCGAGTTCGTAAGTAGTCTGACGGCGACCGGTTCCGTTGATGACGAATAGTGTCTCGTTGAGGAAGAGGTCACCCGTGGTCTGCGAAGGACGAACCGACGAGTTCAGCAACGGGAGCGAGGTGATCTTGCGCTCGAAGACCGGAGTGTCTTCAATCTTTTCCTGACTGAGAAGGGTCGACACCTGGTTCGACTCGGTGGAGACCGTACCGGTGGTGCCGTAGACATTCACTTGCGTCTTCTGGCCGGAGACCGCCAGTGTCAAGTCGAAGACAGCCGTTCCGCCTGCGCGGAGAAGAATGTTTTTCTGTTCGGCCTGCTGGAACTGCGGAGCGCTTACAGTCAGAACGTAGTTGCCGGTTAGCGGGACTCCAATGAAGGAATAATGTCCGGAGGAATCGGTTTGAACGGTCTGACTAAAGGATGTACTGGGATTGCGGAGCGTTACGGATGCGCCAGCGATCGCTTTGTTCTGCTGGTCTTGAACATGACCTTGGACAGCGCCGAGGTCAGTCTGAGCCACCAAATAAGTGGAGGCCCACAAGACTGCAAAGAAGGCAAGAGAGAGGTAGACCACAGCCCGGAGTGGTGTCTTCATAAGCCACTCAGGCTAAATACGAGTGAAGCGTACTACCACGGATAGTAAGAGAATAAATTGCAGAATTGTTGCAGCAGCTAATAAATCGGGAATGATATGAGCCCAAATCCCCACGGAGCCTGTTTGTCTGATTTCGGGGCTCGGAAATCAACTTACGCAAACTCGCGCGTCGAGCGCTTGACAGTCGTTCTGGAAACGGAAGTCGTTTCGATGATTCTTGATCTGAGATCAGGCCGGGACGGTAAAGGAGAACACGGATCCGCTGCCAAGCTGTGACAGCACTTTGATTGTTCCGCCGTGTGCCTCGACAATGGCTTTGGCAATTGCCAGCCCCATGCCGGTTCCCTGCACCCGATAGCGCTGGTCGCGTCCGCGATAAAACTTCTCGAAGATCAGCGACTGCTCCAGGTCGTCGATACCGGGTCCGTGATCGGCGACATTGATGACAACACCCTTATCCGACTGCTCCGCCGTGATGGTGATCGGCGTACCCGGCGCCGAATACTTTGCTGCGTTTTCGAGAAGCTGAACCAAGACCTCAGCAAGTCGTTCGAGGTCCATGCGAACCTGAGGCAGTCCGTCGGGAATCTGCACGTTGACCTCGCGACCGCTCAAGGAGCGTTTCGTTCGTTCGAGAGCGGAGTCGATCAGCTAGTCGAACGGAATGTGGCTCACGGCGCAGTTCGATTTGCTGAGCATCAAGCTGGGCCATCTCGATGGCTTCGCCGACGAGATGATTCAGACGATCAATTTCTTCGTCGATGACCGTGAGCAACTCTTGTCGGGCCTCGGCATTGAGCGGGTCAGCCGACAAGAGGAGCGGTGGCGGCGACCTTCATGGAGGTCAGCGGGGTTCGGAACTCGTGGGTGATGCTGTCAAGCAGGGCAGAACGCAGCTTCTCGCTTTCGCGAGAGGCCTCGGCGCGAGTCAGAGTCTCAATGGCATGCGCGCGCTCGATGGCGATGGCAACAAGACTGCCGAGAGCTTCCAGGGTTTCGCGCGAGAGCCAGGCTCCGCGGATGCCAAGACTGCCCACCACTCGCACCCCAATGCGGAGCGGAACGAAAGACAGGCTGCGCTGCTCCTCGACCGTGAGCTCGCCGCGTCCACTGACGGATTTCAGGTCCTCCTCGCTGATGTCGGACGAACCTCCCACGCTGTAGTACATTTGCTGCCGGGCTGGCAGGTACATCGCCGCAGCTTCCAGGGCAAACACATCTCGTACGTAGTTGGGGATGGACTTGAGAAGCTCCATCATGTTGTCGTTCGCCAGCAATTGCTGACTGAGCAGGTAGAGTCGCTCGACTTCCCGGCGGCGTCGAGTGGCATTCATCGCTTCGTGCCGGGCCCGCTCCGATAATCGGCTGGCGGTGATGGCGGTCGCAAGAAACGCCAGCAGTGCGATCCAGTTCTGTGGATCGACGATGGTGAAGGTATGGACCGGCGGCAGGAAGAAATAGTTGAACGCCAGTGTGGCGATCACCGCCGTCGTGGTGGCGATCGTCAGGCCCCAACGGCTTGCAAGTGCCAATACTATGAGTAGAAAAGTAAGAGCAACGGTCGTCGGATTGACTGGCAGGTGAATGTAGATGAAAGTGACAATGGCAACTGAGGCGATTGCGAGCACATATCGAAACAGCAGGGTGCGCCCGGACTGCGTTGAGAAACGGAGCGGCTTACCGGCGTTCGACTGCCCGTCCACGTGCCCGTTTACAGTCACGCCAACATTGTAGCAATCGACAATTACTTCGGCCTGCCGCAGAATAAGCACAAATGGCAAAAACTCCCGAGCAGTGGCTTGAGGTGACCGCGCCGGAAAAGAAGCGCGCAGTCTTCAAGCTGTTTCTCGGATACGCGCCCGGCGTTGGCAAGACTTATGCCATGCTCAGCGAAGCCATTCGCCGCAAGAGCCGCGGGGAAGATGTCGTCATCGGCGTCGTCGAGACGCATGGACGCAAGGCCACGGGTGAAATTGCTTCACGCCTGGAAACGATTCCACGAAAGAAACTCGACTATAAGGGCACACTTTTCGAGGAGATGGACGTTGATGCCATCCTGGCGCGACATCCGCAGGTCGTTCTGATTGATGAGTTAGCACATACGAACATCGACGGCAGTAAGCACCACAAGCGCTATGAAGATGTTTTCGAGTTGCTCGATAACAACATCGATGTGCTCTCGACGATGAATGTTCAGCACCTGGAGAGCGTCACCCCGATGGTGCATAAGATTACCGGCATCATCGTGCGCGAGACGGTGCCTGACTGGGTGCTGAATCGGGTCGATGAAATCGTGATGTCCGATGTAACGCCTGAGGCTCTGCAAACGCGTATGCGGCGCGGCGATATTTATCCCGTAGAGCGCGTCGATCGGGCGCTGGGAAACTTCTTTCGACCAAGCAATCTGATCGCGCTTCGCGAGATTGCCCTCCGGCACGTGGCCCAGGTGGTGGATCGCAGTCTGGAACCCTACATCCAAACCGAGATGAATCCGAGCCGCGAGCTCCAGGTGCGCGAGCGCATCGCAGTCGGAATCAGCTCGAATCCGGCGGCGCAGTATCTGATTGCGCGAGCTTCGCGAATGGCGCAGGCCGTGAATGCGGAGGTGTACGTCGTCTACATAGATATCGGGGCCGACGAAGATCCTGATCGTCAGCGATCGTTGCAGGCCAATCTGCGATTCGCGGATAACCTGGGCGCGCACGTCGTGAAGCTGAAAGCGAAGAAAGTTGCGGAGGCGATGGCGGAGTTCGTTCGCGAGAAGCACATCACGCAGGTCATCTTCGGGCACTCGGCTCCCGGCGGCTGGCGGCGATATCTGTTTCTGTCGGCGGTACACCGCTTTTTGCGGGACGCGCCGCCCGTGGATGTCCACATCGTGAAACAGCAAGCGACGTAGGTGTCATGCAAACAAGGCCGCACATCCTGATTGTCGACGATGAGCCGCAGATCACGCGCGTACTGCGCACCACGCTCAGCACGCAGGGATATGACATTCGTGTGGCCAGCGATGGTGAGATGGCGCTGGAAATCGTGAAGGATTTCACGCCCGACTTGGTGATCACCGACCTCGCCATGCCCAACATGAATGGGATCGAGTTGTGCCGTAACCTGCGCAGAATGTCGGAAGTGCCCATCCTGGTGCTCTCGGTACGCGGAGAGGAGCGCAGCAAGGTGGAGGCGCTCGACTCCGGCGCCGACGATTACATCACCAAGCCCTTCAGCACCGGAGAATTGCTCGCCAGGATTCGGGCTGTGCTACGACGTTCGCGCCCTGGAGCCGAGCCGAAGACGAAGATCGAAGCGGGAGATTTCCGCATCGACCTTGACGGCCACACGGTGATGGTTCGGGGGCAGGAGATTCGTCTTACGCCAAAGGAGTTCGACGTCCTGGCCTACATGGCTCAGCATCCGGGGAAGGTGCTGACGCACCGCGCGATTCTCAACGCAGTCTGGGGAAGTAACAGCGTTGAACAGACAGATTATCTGCGCGTCTTCGTTGGCCAGCTGCGCAAGAAAATCGAGCTCGATCTCAGCGCCCCGAAATACATTCTGACTGAGCCGTGGGTCGGGTATCGCTTTGAGCCCGGCGATTCCGGCGATCAGGATGAAAATCTCTGATCAAGGCCGGCTCCGCACCACGCGAATCCTTAAGTAGCTTTGTCCCTTTTCGACTCCGCATCGCCCAGGCCGTTTAACATCCCCACTCTGCCTCACCGGGCTTCGCAAAGTATTTGCGAGCGTTTCTTTCCATCTTGGCGTTCGTCTCGAGTTCGAGGATCGCGAGGCGAGCTGCTGCGACCAGGCGATTGTCGTCGTTGTCGGAAGTCGGAGAGGCCGCTTGATTCTCATGCTGCGGATCGGAATTAAGGGCGTGCGTGTAGTGCTCGAAAAGCCGCGCGAATTGCTGAACAAACTGTTCTTGAGCCGACATATAAACCGGACGCCTTTCTAGCGTCACTCCATTCGACTATCCGAGCCATAAGTTTCGAATAAGAGCTTCATAAGAAGTTCGTAAGTGAGCTGCGGTGTGAATGCGCGGTTACGGTCCAGCGGAGTCCTTACAAAATACTTATGAACTTCTTACGCGACCCTTAGACGCGGGATGCTCAAATCCAACTGGTACGAGCGCGTGCGCCCAGATCGCATGCAATGAGGATTCATGACCACGCTGTTCTTCATCATCTGCGCGATCAGTATCACGTTCTTTGTCGCATTCTTCATTGGGTGTTCGCTTTCCAATCTGCGGCGCAAGCGGAAAGCGATTCACGTGCACAAGGTCTCTGCGCCTGAGACCCAGTTTGCCGATGCTCTCGGTGGCCGGCGCTTCTTTATTCACCTGGAGCGCCAGATGGCGGAATTTCTCTCGCACCATCGTCGAACCATCGCCATACTGCTGCTCCTTTTCCTGGCGACGCCAAGGTTGATGAAGGCCCAGACAGGGAGCGCTCCCAACCCCGACACGCAATCTGCACCAAGCTCCGATCCGTCGATTCCACCGGCTGTCGCCCGACAACTAGACGCGATGCAGAGAAAGATCGATCAGCTGGAACAGGAGCTTCGCACTCGTCAGACACCACCGCCGACAACCGACGCCATCAGCGCGCCCGCGCATTCCGTCAATGAGAACATTTCGAATTCATCCGTTCCGCAGGCAGGAGTTTCGCCGGAGAACAGCCTGGCCAACCAGCAGCAGAAGGACCAGAAGCCGGAGCCTTTTTCTTTCGCCGACTTCACCTGGCTGAACGGGAACAGCCGCATCAAGGAAGTTCCGTTTCAGAATGCGTTCTTCACCCCGGAGGTTCGCGTCGACGCCGACTATGTCTACTCGTTCAATCATCCGCAGGACGACACCATCAGCGGATCGAGCGAGGTCTTTCGCGCCAACGAATTTCAGTTGACGCAGCTCGGAGTGGGCGGCGACTTCCACTACAACAACGTGATCGCCCGCGTCATGACGCAGTTCGGCATGTACTCACAGACCACGCCGCGTAACGACGCCAGCCCGGCTCGCGGCCAGTGGCAGCTGAACGACGCCTACCGCTACATCTCGGAAGCTTACGGCGGATATCACTTCAACGTGCTCGACGGCGTCAACGTCGAGGCCGGCATCTTCATGTCTTACGTTGGACTGTTCAGCTATTACAACTTCGACAACTGGGCTTATCAGCCATCGTATGTCTCGTCCAACACGCCGTGGTTCTTCAACGGCATGCGCTTGCAGATTTATCCCAACCAGCATTTGAAGATCGAGCCGTGGCTGATCAACGGCTGGCAGGCATACGGACGCTTCAACCATCGGCCCGGCATCGGCGGGCAGATTCTGTGGCGGCCGAACGGCTGGTTCTCGTTCACCGGCAATCAGTATGCGCTGGGCGAAGACACGTTGGGTGTGCCCGGACGCGTGCGCTATCACACCGATGACAGCATCCAGGTGAAGTACTACCAGAACCCCGATCGCTTCCTCGATATGGCGGCGTTCTCTCTCACGGGAGACATGGGCTGCGAGCATGGTGGGGGCGTGAGCTGCGCGGGCAATTCAGCCAAAGGCCCGAAGCAGAGTTTCCTCGGCTACATGCTCTACAACCGGGTGTGGTTCCACAAGGATCTGTACGCCCTGACGTTGGGCGGCGGCCAGATCAACAACCCCGGCCGCTATCTTGTCCTGCTGCCGCCGATCAATGGCGCTACCGCCATCTCGGGCACGCCTTACTTCACCGAGAACCCGGGTCAGCCGTTCAAAGCCTGGGATGTGTCGGCCACGGTCGACTACATGCCGAGCCAATACATCACCTTCCGCATGGAGTACAACCATCGCGCCGCCAACGTGCCGTACTTCGCCGGTCCGGGCGGAGTCACGCCTCCGGGAGGAAACACGGGCGCGCCGGGTTCCGTTGTGCCCGGCTGGAATCCGGACCTGGTGAAGGATGAGAACCGCATGCTGGGCGCAATCATGGTGATGTTCTAAGTCTGGAGATCGACGATGCAAGACCTCTTGTTCGTAGCTGTCACGGTTGTCTTCTTCGCGCTGTCGCTGGGGTATGTCCACTTCTGCGACCGCCTGAGATAGGGAAAACGTTATGCATACCGAATCGGCCATCATGCTGGCAATCAGCGCGCTGACCATGATCTACCTCTTCTATGCGCTGCTGCGACCGGAGAAATTCTGAAATGACCGCCAATGGGTGGTTTCAAATCCTGGTCTTTCTCGCGCTGATTCTTGCGGTCACCAAGCCGATGGGCGTCTTCATGGCCCGCGTCTTCAACCGCGAGCGCACGTTCCTCGATCCGGTGCTGCGCCCCATCGAACGGCTGATCTACCGGCTCACCGGCGTGGACGAACAGCACGAGATGCGCTGGACCGAATACGCCGTGCGCCATGCTGCTGTTCAGCGTCGTGTCGATGCTGTTGCTGTACCTCATCCAGCGCCTGCAGCTGCACCTGCCGTTCAATCCGCAGAAGCTGGCCGGCGTCGCGCCCGAACATCTGGCGTTCAACACGGCGGCTTCGTTCACCACCAACACGAACTGGCAGGCCTACGCGCGGTGAGACCACGATGAGCTACTTCACCCAGATGGCGGGGCTGGCGTATCACAACTTCGTTTCGGCGGCGGCCGGAATTGCGCTGGCGATCGCCTTCATCCGCGGCATCGCGCGCCGCCAGATGCAGACCATCGGCAACTTCTGGGTCGACATGGTGCGCTGCGTGCCTGTGGGTGCTGCTGCCGTTCTCCATCGTCGGCGCGCTGCTGCTGGTCTCGCAGGGCGTGGTGCAGAACCTGAAGCCCTACGACACGGTGAAACTGGTTGAGCCGCAGCAGGTGCAGCACGTGAATGCCGATGGCAAGCCGGCCGTCGACGCCAGCGGCAAGCCGGTGATGGATACCGTCACCGACGCAGACCATCGCGCAAGGGCCGGTCGCTTCGCAGGAGATCATCAAGGAATGGGGCACCAACGGCGGCGGCTTCTTCAACGCCAACAGCTCGCACCCGTTCGAAAATCCGACGCCGCTGACCAACCTGATCGAGATGTTTGCGATCTTCGCCATCTGCGCCGGACTCACTTACACCCTGGGACGCATGACCGGCTCGCAGCGCTCATGGCTGGGCGGTATGGGCCGCGATGGCGATTCTGTTCCTCTGCGGTGTGACGGTGGCGTACTGGGCGGAAGCGCGCGGCAATCCGCTGCTGCATGGAGTGAACCAGCAGGCCAGCGCCATGCAGCCGGGCGGCAACATGGAAGGCAAGGAAGTCCGCTTCGGCATCGCCAACTCCGCGCTGTGGGCCACGGTGACCACCGACGCCAGCTGCGGCGCCATCAACAGCTGGCACGACTCCTACACGCCGCTGGGCGGCATGGTGCCGCTGGTCAACATCATGCTCAGCGAGGTCATCTTCGGCGGCGTTGGCGCGGGCATGTACGGGATGCTGATCTACGTCGTCCTGGCGGTGTTCATCGCCGGCCTGATGGTGGGCCGCACGCCGGAGTATCTGGGCAAGAAGATCGAAGCCTACGACGTGAAGATGGCGATGCTGGTCGCGCTGATCTTCCCGCTCATCATCCTGGCGTTCACCGGCATCTCGGCGGTACACGGCTTCGGCACCTCGAGCATCAGCAATCCCGGGCCGCACGGACTGACGCGAGATTCTGTACGCCTTCACCTCCGGCGCGGGCAACAACGGCTCGGCCTTCGCCGGGCTCACGGTCAACACCCCCTGGTACAACACCACGATCGGGCTTCGACATGCTGATCGGCCGCTTCTTCATGATCATTCCCATGCTGGCGATTGCCGGCAACCTGGCGCAGAAGAAATATGTCCCGCCGTCGCTGGGAACGTTCCCGGTGACCACGCCGCTGTTCAGCGTGCTGCTGATCGGCGTGATCATGATCGTCGGCGCGCTGACGTTCTTTCCGGCGCTCAGCCTGGGCCCGATTCTTGAGCACCTGCTGATGGCAGCCGGTAAGACCTTCTAGAGGAATCAGTAATGGCAAGCACGATGCAACCTACGGTCCTGCAAGACTCCACGGCGGTACGCGTCGGCAACTCTCCTATGAGGCCGCGCAAGAAAGCCATCTGGGAATGGAAGATCGTTCGCCGCGCGATCGTGGATTCGTTCGTGAAGCTGAACCCGCGGCACATGAGGGCAATCCGGTCATGTTCGTGGTGGAGGTCGGCAGCGTGATCACGACGGTCCTGCTGGTCGCGCGGACGCGGCGACTTTGGCTTCAATCTGCAGATCACGCTGTGGCTGTGGTTCACCGTGCTGTTCGCCAACTTCGCCGAAGCCATGGCCGAAGGCCGCGGCAAGGCCCAGGCCGACACGCTGCGCAAGGCACGCTCGGAAACCATCGCCAATCGCGATCGTCCGGACGGCGCAGATCGAGAAGGTACCCAGTTCGAAGCTGCGCACCGGCGACATCGGTGGTCGTCTCCGCCGGAGAGTTCATTCCCTCCGACGGCGAAATCATCGAAGGCGTCGCGTCGGTCGACGAGTCGGCCATCACCGGCGAGTCGGCTCCGGTGATCCGCGAAGTCGGGCGGCGATCGCTCGGCGGTGACCGGCGGCACGCGCGTGCTCTCCGATCAGATCAGGGTGAAGATCACGTCGAATCCCGGCGAGACGTTCCTCGACCGCATGATCGCCCTGGTCGAAGGCGCGGAGCGGCAGAAGACTCCGAACGAAATCGCGCTGAACATTCTGCTGGCGGGACTGACGATCATCTTCCTGCTGGCGGTGGTCACGCTTGCAGCCATTCGCCATCTACTCCGGATCGCCGCAGACCGTGTTTGTGCTGGTGTCGCTGCTGGTCTGCCTGATTCCGACCACCATCGGCGGACTGCTGTCGGCCATCGGCATCGCCGGCATGGACCGCCTGATTCAGCACAACGTGCTCGCCATGTCAGGACGCGCCGTCGAAGCCGCCGGCGACGTCAACACGCTGCTGCTGGACAAGACCGGCACCATCACGCTCGGCAATCGCCAGGCAGCGCGAGTTCATCCCTGCGCCAGGCGTCAGCGAGACGGAGATGGCCGACGCCGCGCAGCTTTCGTCGCTGGCGGACGAAACTCCGGAAGGCCGCTCGATCGTCGTCCTGGCAAAAGAGAAGTATGGCCTGCGCGGCCGCGAGCTTGAGTGCGCATGAAGGCGAGTTCGTGCCGTTCACTGCGCAGACCCGCATGTCGGGCGTGAACCTGAACGGCTTCCAGATTCGCAAGGGCGCGGCGGATGCGATCACGAAGTACCTGGCCGCACAACGGCGCGCGAGATGCCGGCCGAAGTGCAGGCGGCGGTCGAGCAGATTGCCCGCTCGGGCGGCACGCCGCTGGTGGTCGCGGAAAAGAGCCGCGGCGCACTGGGCGTGATCGACCTGAAGGACATCGTCAAGGGCGGCATGCGCGAGCGCTTCGATCAGCTGCGCGCCATGGGCATCCGGACCGTGATGATCACGGGCGACAATCCGCTGACCGCCGCCGCGATCGCGCGCGAAGCCGGCGTCGACGACTTCCTTGCCCAGGCGACGCCGAAAGACAAGATGGACCTGATCACGCCGCGAGCAGGCGCAGGGCAAGCTGGTCGCGATGACCGGCGACGGCACCAACGACGCTCCCGCGCTGGCGCAGGCCGATGTCGGCGTCGCCATGAACACCGGCACGCAGGCCGCGAAAGAAGCCGGCAACATGGTGGATCTGGATTCCAATCCCACCAAGCTGATCGAAGTGGTCGAGATCGGCAAGCAGTTGCTGATGACCCGCGGCGCGCTGACAACGTTCTCCATCGCCAACGACGTCGCCAAGTACTTCGCGATCATTCCCGCCATGTTCGCCGGCACCTTCCCGGTGCTGAATGCGCTGAACATCATGCACCTGCGAGACGCCGCAGTCGGCGATTCTGTCGGCCGTGATTTTCAACGCGGTCATCATCATCGCGCTGATCCCGCTGGCGCTGCGCGGCGTGAAGTATCGGCCGATGGGCGCGGCGGCGCTGCTGCGCCGCAATCTCTGGATCTACGGCGTCGGCGGGATCATCGTGCCGTTCATCGGGATCAAGCTGATCGACATGCTGATCACGCGAGTGGGTCTCGCGTAGAGGGGAATGCCAGAGGACTTATGAAAAAGAATCTCATGATCGCAATCCTGATGACCGTCGTGACGACCATCTTGCTCGGCATCATCTATCCGCTGGTGGTGACCGGGCTGGCGCAGGTCATGTTTCCCGACAAGGCCAATGGACAACTGATCTCGCAGAACGGAACGGTCGTCGGCTCGCGCATTATCGGGCAGGCGTTCGCCGGGCCGGGCTATTTCCATTCGCGGCCGTCGGCCGCCGGCAACGGATACGATGCCGCCAATTCCAGGCGGCTCGAACCTGGGGCCGACGAATCAGAAACTCATCGATCGCGTGAACACGGATGTTGCGCGCCTGCATGCGGAAAACCCTCGCAGCCTGTACCGGTCGACCTGGTGACCACGTCGGCGTCGGGGCTCGATCCTGACATCACCCCGGCTGCAGCGGAGTTCCAGGTGGAGCGAATCGCCAGGGAACGCGGCGTCTCGCCCGAACAGGTTCGACAGATCATTCAGAAATACACATCTGGGCGGCAGTTGGGTTTTCTCGGCGAGCCGCGGGTCAACGTTCTGGAAGTGAACCTGGCGCTGGACGAAACCATGAGCAGCAAGAAGGCCCAGTTGTCGCTCGCGACTCATTCCGAAAACGTGCGCTGAAGCGACGGCCACGTATAAATTCCTGACAAGCGCTGCCGGATATGTACGCCACTGGCAACCCAGCCGATCCACCGTCGAAAGCTTCAACCAAAAAATATGGGCGCTGATCCGAACGGCGGTGCGGACAAGACGCTCAAGGTTGAATACACTTATCAGGCCATACCAGGACATGGGTGGTGAAGGAAGGCGATCGGTTAAGCTGCCGTAGACCGATGACGACGCTTAGGGGCAACACAGGACAGATCGAATGCTGAACTATCCAGTTCCATTTTTCCTACTCATTCTGTTGGTGCTCTGGCTCTCGGCCCAAGCAGGCGTCGCCCTGAGCCATCGTCACCCGTTGAAGGAGGATCAGCGTGAAGATTTCAGCCTGGTCCAGACTGCGACCCTCACACTGTTAGGTCTGATCATCGGTTTCAGCTTCTCGATGGCGACCGGCCGCTACGATCTGCGTAAGAACTATGAAGAAGCAGAGGCCAACGCCATTGGCACTGAATATGTCCGGGCAGATCTGCTGCCGCCTCAGGATGCAGCGAAGATACGTAGTCAGCTCGGCAAATATCTTGTGCTGCGCATCCAGTTCTACCACACGCGGAATCGCCGCGAGTTGCAGCAGGTGAATGACGCCACCACTCGACTACAGAACGAGATGTGGTCAACAGTGCAGGCCCCAGCTTTGGCGCAACCCACTCCCGTAACCGCTCTCGCAGTCGCCGGCATGAACGATGTGCTGAACTCTCAGGGCTATACACAGGCAGCGTGGTGGAACCGCATCCCAGTGGCAGCTTGGGGCCTGATGATTGCGATCGCGATTTGTTGCAATATCCTGGTCGGTTACGGAGCACGCACCGCGAACTCGAAAGGGCTTTTCCTGATCTTACCGGTCATAATCGCCATCTCATTTCTTTTGATCGCAGACATCGACAGCCCACGCGGCGGCCTCATCCATGTCACCCCTCAGAATCTTGAGAGCTTGGCCCAGTCCGTAAAGTAGAAACAGGACACAGCATTCCGGATCCGTCTGAAGGTGTTCTCAGCGGAGAAACAGTGGTAGTTTCGGAGTCGCTGTTTTAATGCCGCGATCCCCCCATTATTCGCGGCGAACATCCCATTTCAGCAGCAATCCTTTAGCATCGCTGTTGATCTCGCCGAATTACAGCGCCTTAGTTTGCAGCCAGGAACGGACAGCTTGGATGACTTCTGCCTTGCGTTCGAGAGGCAACCAGTGGCCCGAAGGAAGACTTGTCACCGTAAGGTCGTGGCAGGCGCTGCGCATGGGTTCACCGAGGCGTGTGGGTGATATCGCAGAGCCCATCGAAGTCGCCGTTAATAAACAGCACGGGCTGGCACAAGTGCCCGCCATCAGGCGCCCTATGAGCGTAGGCGATGTTGGCGCTATCGTTCAGGTACCAGGAATTGCCCGGCCGAAATCCGGTGACGCGGAACGCTTCCACAAGGGCGTCGAAGTCAGCGCGCGGCCAGAGTGCAGGATCGGGCTCTACCGCGGGAGCATGATGCGCCGAACCGAACCAACCGCCGCTGCGAGTGATGGTCGCAGTTGGATACACTTTGCCTACCGATTCGGGGCTCCCGCTGCGGTATATTGCCGCGAGGCTCGCACGGATGTCAGCATCGAAGTCGGTGACCGTCTGGTCGAAGTGGGTCAGGTAAAAACGGTAGTAGTCCCATTGTCCGTCCGGATACTGCTCGGCCGGATAGAGCGTACGGTCGATGAGCGGCAAGAGGCTTGGCGAATGCTGTCAAGCGCCACCACCACACTGTGGTATAGCGTAGTCACTGTGCTCGATCCGGAATTGCATTAACGTTCCATCCCCGGCTTATTGCCGGAGAGCAGGTCTTATCGATGTATGTATTTGTTGTTGGATCGGCGCAAAGTGGCCAGTTGAGTAGTCAATCATTTGCTGCAGGACAGCAGCGGCCTTGCCGTGATGTAACTGCACACCAAAAGCGCGTTATAAATTAATTGGTGCCGAGAGGGGGACTTGAACCCCCACGACCGTTTCCAGTCTGCGGATTTTAAGTCCGAATTACGACTTGGTTGCACAGATCTGCACACGGTCGCACTCCATCGCTAAATGGTTGCAATATATGAGTTTAATGATGTTATCGAAATTGCACTATGCTGCACGCTGGAGCATAGTTCTCCGGAACAAAGTGGCACCGGAAGTGGCACCAAGTTTTTTTCCGCCGTGAGACTGGCCGTGAGACTGAATGCTGGCGGTCTATATGAACAGAGTCGTATGTGCAACAGCGCCGCCCAGCAGAAATATGCCGCCATCCCGACGAGATCCCCGACCGATCGTCTCTGAATCCAGCAGTAGCCTTTTGGGACGTCATGGGCGGGCGCGCGCAGCAAACAGCCCACCGATTCCAAGGAGCGATTTCGTTCAGCTCTAATTTCGTACGGTGCTCGATGGACCGTGGTCCGAAAGGCCTTCGCTGATTGCTACCGGGGAATGGCTTTTTGGTACCGCTCCAACTCGCGCCAGATCCAGCGGTTCGAGTCCGAAATGGGTGGCGCAGTTCGGGCTAATCGCGCGCGCGCGTGCACGCGACATACAGCAGATGGCGCTCTGTGTTGTAGACATCTTCCAAGTCGGAATCATCTGTCACTGACTCTATGCGCGATTGCAGTGGTATACGAGCTTGTTTCCAGAGGTAAAAGCTACAAGAAGGCTGGGAGTTGCGTCCATCCCCACCTTCTGCAATCCCTTTGCCTGCAGAGCAGCGTCAATCATGCCTTGAACGGTATGTTCCAGGCTCGGTGTCGCCAGATGCGAGGTTCCCCATGCGTAGGTCTTGTACTTGGAAAAGTCCGTTCCTCGCACCCGGTCCACTTTAACGCTAGATTTTGCGTACGGCACGACATCCTGCTGGGCCATAGATGCCAAGGGCATCAGGCTCAGAATGCTTATTGCTAAGAGTTTGCAACTGATTCTCGTGAGTTCCTCCCTCTAGTCTGCTTTCGCTATCTGGTGCAACGTTGTTGGTAACGAAGTCAACGATCTGCCGCAGTCCGCGTTCACGGACCACTGCTGAAGGAAGCCTGCCGATTCACAGAGAAACGTGTACTGGCCCAACAACGGGTGCGTCACCGCAACGGCACGCGTGCCCACCGGTCCCGCGATTTGCCTGAGGTTTGGTTTGTTGTCGACTCTATTCGTTTTGGAGATCCATGGCGCCGCAGTTGTTGCGGAACCACAGCGTCGGCAACACGTGCAACTCGGCCTTTTCCAGCCTCCGGTTCGCAGCCGTGATCTGTACCAATGTGTTATCCGCATCGCCTTTCGCGTACTCCACAAAAACGTCGAAACAGCGACCGTCATCAAAGACGCCAGTGTCGAGCAATTCGTACTCAAACTCGCTCCGGGAGCGGCGGCGGTTGGTTTCTACCATATCCGCGTAAGGGTAGGCACGCTGCGGGTACTTGTAGAGATTCTTCATGTAGGAGTGGGTGCGCATGGAATCGAGATAGAAGTTCGGGATCCGGAACCCCGCTTCGAATGCTAGCAAGCAGCATTGAGTTTCACACCTAGGGTTTTGCCTAGTAGCGGCCCGCTTCCTCCCGGCAGTTAATAGAAAAGAGGGAGTCAGGGACAACGATCAAGGGTGCTAGGTCAGCTCCAGATCTGCGAACGCCCGTTGATTGAGAAGACTCGGTATCGCACAACATGACGGGCTGGTGTGGAAAATCGACGAGTTTGAGGGTGAAAACCGCGGACTGATTACGGCGGAAGTTGAACTCAAGGATGAACATCAATCGGTGACGCTACCTACCTGGTTTGGCGAGGAAGTCATCGGCGATCCACGCTATTTCAACGCGAATCTGGTCGCGAAGCCGTTCACCAGGTGGTGAGAGTTACGCATGGAGACTCGAGAGGAATCGCGGCTTAAGTAGTCGCCATCGACGAGATACTTTTCAGAAAATTAGCCGAGAGGAGAAAACAAATGGCAACGACACAAATGGCACCGACACAAATGGTAAACAAGGATGCAACGAAGAGTTCCACAGGGCAAGTCACGGTCGATACGTCACGGGTAGATCGGCTGAAAGAGCAGTTCCTAAGCACTCCGCAGGCCATCGACCACGAGCGGACCGTGATCATGGCCGACGTCTACGAGGGTACGGCCGGTTACCAGCAAATCATCCGACGTGCCAAGTTCTTCGCCGAGCTGATGGCTAGGAAGACGATCTATATCGATGAGAACCTCTTCGTCGGCAGCATGGCGAGTTCCGTCAACGCGGTCTACACCTATCCGGAATGGAACGTGGAGTGGATGAAGGCGGAGAAGACCGTCGAAAAGTCAAAGACCCCCGAAGAGCGGAAGGCGAACGATTGGGCGCTCGAGTACTGGGGCAAGTGGGCGCTACGGCCCCGGGCCGACGAGATCTTCATCACCAAGTATGGCTTTGATCCGGACCCCGTCTATAAGGCCGGTCTCGTCACGGAGTTCCTGTCCTGGCCGGGTGGCGGCGGCAACCTGAACAACCCCCAGGTTTACAACGAGGGTCTGGCCAGCATGATCAAGGACGTGAAAGAGCGGCAGATGGCCCTCGAAATACGGCTGCCGAATGCCTCCAAGTTCTACTTCTACGAGGCCTGTTTGATCACGATGAAGGCCGTCATCCGGCTGGCTCACCGGTATGCCGAGCTCGCCCGGGAGATGGCGGCGAAGGAGAAGAACGAAGCCCGCAAGGCGGAGCTGATCGCCATCGCTGAGACCTGCGAATGGGTTCCCGAGCATCCCGCCCGGAACCTGCGAGAAGCCATCCAGTGCCACTTCCTCTGTCACATCGCAGCAGAGATCGAGCAGGTGGGTTGCGGCTACTCGGAGGCCTACCTGGGCCAGAACCTGGAGCCGTTCTATCAGCGTGACAAGGCGGCGGGCCTGGTCACTGCCGAGCAGGCGATCTTCATGCTCAGGAACCTCTTCATCAAGCTCAACGAGGTCGGCTACTACTTCGGAGAGATTGTGCACCTGTCGAACTCCGCCGACGTGGCGCAGAGCATCTCCCTCGGAGGGTTCACCGAAGCCGGCGACGACGCCACCGTGGAGATGGACTACCTGATCCTCGATGCGGCCACGTACCTGAAACTGCCACAACCCCCGCTCACATGCATATACACGGATAAGACGAGCGGCAAGTTCCTGGAGAAGGTCCTCGACATGATCGACACCGGTGTCGGCATGCCCCAGTTCATCAACGGCAGCCTGCTGGTGGAACGAGCCCTCGACCTCTTCGGCGGCTCCGAGGTGGGCTGCACGCTCGAAAAGGCAAGGCGTATGGCTATCGGCGGGTGCGTGCCCTGTTTCATTCCCTACGAGACCGGCCACCCTGTCGAAAGCCAGCCCAACCTGGGGAAGGTCCTCGAGCTGACGTTGAACAACGGCTTTGACCCTCGCACCAAGAAGCAGATCGGACCCCAGACCGGAGATCCCGAGACCTTCAAGGACTTCGAAGAGCTGTATGCCGCTTTCGTGAAGCAGCTCCAGTTCTGCGAGGACGTCGCCCGCCGCGAGTCCTGGATAGGCACCATCCTGTGCGCCGAGTACCTGCCGGTCACCTGGCGCTCCGTCCTCACCAAAAGTTGCATCGAGCGCGGCCTCGAGAGCTGGAATGGCGGGGCCAACTACTACACGGTCGCCCAGGTCGCCGTCGGAGGCGTCGACGCCGCGAACGGCCTGATGGCGGTGAAGCACCTGGTCTTTGACGAGAAGAAGCTGACCATGGCCGAGCTGAAGAAGGCCCTGGCCGCCAATTTCGAGGGGGAATATGAGAAGGTCCGGAAGCTGTGCTACGAGGCTCCCAAGCACGGCAACGACATTCCCGAGGTGAATAGGATGGTCCGCAGGGTGTACGGCAGCCTCTTCCAGGCCTTCCAGAACGTCGATGGAGGTGGCAACTACCTCAGCCGAGACATCAAATCGACACTTGACACCTACACCAAGAGCTTCCACAACCAAATGGGTAAGATAACGGGGGCGCTACCGACCGGTAAGAAGGCCGGCGTGGCACTCACTGATGGAAGTCTGTCGGCCATGCCCGGCACCGATACCCACGGGCCGACCGCGCTGGTGATGTCGGCGGCGAAAGGTGCGGATGCCGTCAAGTTCACCGCAACGCACTTGAACATGAAAGTCCCTCCTGATCAGCTCAAGACCCGCAAGGGACGGGACAACATACTCAATCTGGTCAAGACCTATTTTGACAACGACGGCTATCACATCCAGTTCAACGTGCTAAACACCGACATCCTCCGGGATGCCCAGAAACACCCCGAGAATTACCGCGACCTCGTGATCCGGGTGGCCGGTTTCAGTGCTTTCTTCACCCGGCTGAACAAGGGTGTGCAGGATGAGATCATCCAACGGACCCTACAAAACTTCGACAGGAGTTGAAATAGGAGAGAACCGGTACGGCACTCAGTCATGCCGTACCGGAAATTCCTTGATGAGCACCCAAAACGTCCTTGTCTGGAAGGCCATGTAGACAGGCACAAGAATGATTTAGCTTCCAAGTCATAACAGTAGTGAAGGAACCTTATGGCACAGCATTGTTTCTCTACGTACGTTGTATCGCCTGGCCGCCGGACAGCACGTAACCTGGCTGAGCCGGCTCCGTGCCGCGCAGGGTCTTAAGAGTTTGGAAACCGAAGTGTCTTTAGGAGATCGAAATGAATTCTTCCTGGAAGGTTTTAGTTGTCGCGTTCGCGATCGCGCTTACGCTGTCACTTTCTTTGCCCGTACTTGCGCAGGGCCCCTCCGATGTATCCGCGACAACTTCGGCAACCCCAGCGGACGCGTCCCCGGCAGCGCCGCTGCCTCCCGCGCCTGATCCACAGACATCGACGGCAGACAGCACTCCCGACGGTTGGCGCGGCCAGATCGCGATTTACGGCTGGTTCCCGGGAATTCACGGGACCGTCGGCGTGCTCGGACATGACGCCGGCATTCATGTTCCTTTCTCCGATGTCTTCCATAGCCTCAAGGGGATCATTCCGATAGCGGTCGAGCTCGATAAGCGCCGCTTAGTCATTCCAGTGGACTTCTTTTGGGTGAAATTGGGCGACGACCGAGGCATACCCTTCAATGAATTCGGTCAGACTTCGGTGAACATCCATCTGACGGAGTCAATCTTTACGCCGAAGATCGGGTATCGTCTCATCAACGCCGAGCACTTTAAGTTCGATGCTCTCGCTGGAATTCGCTACTGGTATGTAGGCCAAAATTTGACCCTTGAACCGGTCGGCATCGGCAACTCGCGTTCGGCCAGCTGGGTCGACGGCTTGGGCGGCGTCCGAGCCATCCTGCCACTGGGCGAAAAGGCATCGATTACCGTGGCGGGCGACGCGGGCGCCGGCGGATCTAATCTAGATTACCAAGCCCTCGGTCTGCTGAACTACAACTTCACTCGCAATTGGGGTGCGTCGGTGGGCTGGCGCTACTTGTACGTAAACTATCGCCCGACGAATAACCTGTTCATCTTCAATACCGCCATGACTGGTGCGGTGGCGGGTGTCAGTTACAACTTCGGCGGCAAGCCTGCGGTCCCTCCGACGGCCAGTTGCTCGGTTTCGCCCACAGAGGTTTATCCAGGCGATCCGGTCACAGCCACACTCAACGCGCAGAATTTCAATCCTAAACACACCGTTACGTACAACTGGACGAGTAACGGGGGAAAAATCTCCGGCACGAGCACAACCGCCAGCGTCGATACTACAGGGCTCGCCCCAGGCAACTACGCGGTTTCCGGGACTGCCACGGATGAAAAAGAGAAAAAGAACAATGTAGCGACTTGTGGCGCTAACTTTACGGTTAAAGCCAGGCCGATGAATCCGCCGCAGGTCAGCTGCTCGGTTAACCCGAGCACGGTGCAGGGTGGCAGTCCGTCGACCATTACTGCGACGGTGACCAGCCCCGACAACGCTCAGATCACCGGCTATTCGTATAGCTCGAGCGCCGGCCGCATCAGCGGCACGGGCACCACAGCGACGCTGGATACTGCAGGCGCCGCGGCTGGACCGATCACAGTCACTGTCACGGCAACGGATGCGCGCAACCTGAACGGCACCGGCACTTGCTCGGTGAACGTCGAAGTTCCGCCGCCGCCGCCGACTTGCAGCAAGGCCAACTCCATCCAATTCCCGGATGTGAAGAGACCGTGGCGTGTGGACAACACAGCCAAGGCCATCCTGGACGACGTAGCCAGCCGTCTGAAGTCGGATCCGAATGCCAAGAGCGTCATCGTGGGTTATGCAGATGGCGAGAAGGCGCCGATGGAAGGCAGCGGCAAAAACCGTCATGCCATGAACCTGGCAGCGCAGCGCGCAGTGAACGCGAAGGCTTACCTGGTACAGCAGCAGGGTATCGATCCGAGCCGAGTCGAGGTCCGTCAGGGCACCGGCCAGCAGAAGGTTGCCGATATCATCTGGGTACCGCAGGGAGCCGACGAGAACGCGTGTGCTGATCTGCAGAACACGACGCCGGTTGACGAGAGCCTGGTGAAGCCGAGCCAGAATGCCTACCCGAAAGCGGCAACTGCGCCCCGAGCACATCATGGCACCGCGGCTTCTGGCCAATAACACACGAGTGCTCTTTGAAGGCCAACCGGAATCTCTTAAGGTTCAACACACTTTAATCAACCTGGCTGAGGGCAAACTGCTGCTGGATTGAGAAGATCCGGATCGTGAAAGCATCGAACGCTGGATGGCGGCTGAACGTTACGAGCCTGCAGATTGGCTTGTCTTAATGAATTACGAAATCAAAGACGGACAGATGATGACGGTCTAGGCCGTGAAAAGGACCTGTCGGCGAGAACCAAATGACTCCGAGAAGGTATCAACCCGCCCCCAAGTCAGGGGGAGCGGCCCAGGTATTGTTGAGCCACTTCGAAAGTCAGTTTGCGGCAAATCCTAGTGCCCGAAAGAAGGGAAATGTGCCGTGAAGCGAAAGCGATGTTTCGTAGTGCAGATTGTAGGGGCGCTATGAGTACGAACAAAACTCGCGTTAACAAGGGAGGCACATTATGAGCATAGAAGTAGGTCACGACAGTTTTGTCAGACGCATTGCTATCAATATGGGGGCCGGCTACGTTCCAGGGATGAATGCCGTGATTATGGGAGCGGCTCTGGCGGCGGACAAATTGGGATGGGCGCTTGTCGGCATTCGGGACGGATATGAAGGATTGCTGCATCCGGAACGCTACCCCGATGGCGGACAGGTGATCCTCACCCCCCAACTCATTGAGAACCTGGATCCGGCCGGCGGGGGTATCTTGGGCCAATCGGTCCGGGTGGATCCGTTTAACGTCCGCACGGTCAATGAAGACGAAATGGTTGAGGAAGTGGACGAGTCCGATCAACTGTTGAAAGCGCTGAAGGCCGCAGGAATTGATGCCTTGATTTCCGTCGTGGGAGGCCAAGGGCTGAGCATAGCGTACAAGCTCCATCGCAAAGGGCTCAATGCGGTCTGCATACCCCGGTCGATCGAGAACGATATTGCCGCCACCATGGTGTCCTTTGGTTTCAACAGCGCGCTCAGCTTCACCATCGAAATGCTCGACCGGGTTCGTCAGGCGGCCCAGTCCGCACGCAAGATCGTTGTGGTGGAGGTGCTAGGTGAGCAGGCTGGATGGCTGGCGCTGCAGGCGGGAATTGCCGTGTGCGCCGATGCCGTACTGATTCCCGAGATTCCCTGCGATCTTGAAAACGTCGCGGCACGGTTGAAGGAAAAGGTCACACCCAGGCGGCCTTACGGGCTGGTAGTGGTGGCCGAAGGGGCGACATTTGTCAGTAATGGTAAGGCTCCGACCAAGCCTCCTTCTCTCAAAGCTTCACTCTCGCCGCTTGCGACAGGCGATGCCAGTGAGCACGTCATTCAGCAATCGGGACATGCAGCGGAGACCGTGGCGAATAAGCTGCAGTTGGAAATTGCCGCGGAAACCTATCCCCTTGTCCTCGGTCCATGGGTCAGGGGCGGCGTTCCTACTGCCGTCGACCGCCAACTGGGGTTGAGTTACGGGGCTGGGGCCGTACGGGCCCTGGGAGCCGGCAAGTGTGGGGTGATGGTTGCTTTCGTCCCGCCTCACATGGAATTTGTGCCACTGGCGGAAGCGATCAACAAAGTCAGAACAGTGCCCGTGGACAGCCTACTCGTGAAGATCGCCCAGTCGCTTGGCATCTTTCTGGGGAGGGAACTATGAAAATACAAAACATCAACTCATCCGATAAGACAGGCACGGTACTGAATATCCAGCGATATTGCAGCCACGACGGTCCGGGCATCCGCACAACTGTTTTTCTGAAGGGCTGCTCTTTGCGCTGCAAATGGTGCTCCAATCCGGAGAGCATCGCGCCGAAGCCGGAACTCTCCTACGACCCCAAAAAGTGCACCGGCAAGAAGTGTGGAGTGTGCTTGAAGCCTCCCTTCCCGGAAGGCGCCTTTTATTTGGCGGAGGGCGACGATGAACGCGTGAGAGTGAACTGGCATCTGGCCATGGGCTGCGACGAGGCATTGGCTTCGCTCTGTCCGACCGGCGCGCTGGAAATGTTCGGCAAACCGATGACGGTTAATGAGGTGCTGGACGAGGTGGAGAAAGATAGCTCCTTCTACCGCAATACTGGGGGCGGCATCACCGTGAGCGGCGGCGAGTGCTTGCTGCAGCCGGACTTCACCGCGGAATTACTGGCAGGAGCCCACGAGCGTGGCTTCAATACGGCAATCGAAACGGCGTGCAACGTGCCTTGGCGGTTCGTGGAAAAGGTGCTGCCTCACGTCGATACCATGCTGCACGACTACAAGCTGACGATCCCGGAGCGGCACAAGAAGTGGACAGGGGTGGGCAACGAGCGGATCCTGGCGAACTTCAAGAAGGCCTATGAAACCTTCCCCAACACGGACTTCATCGCCCGCACGCCGCTGATTCCCGGGGTGAACGCCGACGAGGAGCATATACGGGCGGTCCTGGCCTTCATCCGGCCTCACAAAAACGTGATTGACTACGAGTTGTTGCCGTACCACCGCTTTGGACTGGCCAAGTATGAGTCTTTGGGCGTGGTGTACGAACTGGAGGATTACAGGACACCATCCGTTGAAGTGGTCCAGCGGCTACAGGCAATCATCGACGAAGCCTTCGGGCGAGGTGGCCAGAAACCCGCGCCGTGAACTGACTTTGCTTCGCGAAGAGAAATTATGAAGTAGGTAACGATGTCATGTATCCAAAGAACATGTTTTTCACCTCGGAATCTGTCCCCCGTCAGCGTAAATGGGACTCGTGAAACAGGGAAGGCTGGCCGGGTCCATACCCCTACCATGTGGGCAGCCGTACTGAACGGATATACAAGTGGTCGTCGGTGCCACATAACTGGCCGGTCTACGCCCGAACTATCTCATCCACCTCGGCTACCCGCACCTCAGGCGGATCGACTTGGGATGTCTCCCGTTTCTTTTCGCAGCCGGTAACCGTGAGCAGCAGCGATACGATTTCAATCGCTGTTCCGAGTGAACCGTGAAACCGAATGGAAGTCTTAGATTCTTGTGGCACCGCGAACTTCTCGCAGCACGACCCTTTGCCCCAACAAGAGAACCTTCGATTCTGGTTGAACCAGCAAAAGAGTAAGGCCAATTGATCGACTTTCCGCTCGAGATTCTTTCTAAACTTGCCTGCGGCGCACGGCAACCAGGGAAGTCCCTAGTATTCAATAGCGATAATGAGGGTGGGGAGTGCAGCAACAGACGGCTACCCAAACCCGTCCTCTTCATGGCCCTTAGAGTCCACCCCTTTAGCAGCCAAAAACTGGGCGGGGTCCGCCCGCTCCGGGTGAAAGTGGCGCGCCAAGCGCATGACTGGCCCTCGGATTAGCACATACGGCACAACTGCGCACCCCACGGCCACAATTAAGAGCTGACCGATGTGAAACGCTCGTAAAACGAAAAGCTGGTAAGCGGTATCGGGCACGACGGCCACAATGAAGATCTTGCCAACGTCTTCCACCGCGGAGCGGAAGAGCTGCCGGAACTCGGTGCGCTTGATGAAGAATTTCCCTGAGAGGACCGGCCGACCTTCGCGGGCGTCCCTCAGCTCGGCTCGGATGGCAATAATGGTGACAACGATCGGCATCACGAACAGGCGAAAGTGCAACGGCCCACTTGCCCGGCCGAGTAACTCGTCAATACTGCGCGAAATGACTCGCAGGATCGTATCCATGACTTAAGTTCAACTGCCTTTTAGGCGGAGACTTCCATCCACATCCGCTTTTCGCGAAGCCGCTCAAAGCTCGAGTATTGCCAAACGGACCGGATCGGACCAAGGTGCTTCAGAAGATCAGGGCACAGGGGGCCGCGATCAGCCGAACAACGACTCAGCTCAAATCCCGCGGTTTGCAGAGCCGATCCGTCAGTGAGTCGGCTTCCTTCCTGCCAGGTCCATCAGACGCCTACAAGTTCACCCGCTTCAGTCAGCTTCGACTTCATATCCACACTAAGCATCGTGCGTGACATAATGCCGCCGGAAATGTTCTTGGCCTTGAAGCCGTTCTGGAGAAGAATGCGCGTGGCGTAATAAGCCCGCTGGGCAGAGCGGCAGATAACGTGGATCTCGCGATCGCGGGAGAGTTCGCTCAGGCGCGAACGTAATTGACCCAGTGGAATGTTGACCGCGCCAGGCACGCTTTCGAGGACCAACTCCATCGGCTCGCGAACGTCGAGCAGGAATGTGCTGTCAGCGGAGTCCCAGTGAGCGAGCGGCATATCACCATGCAGGACGTCGGCCGCCACCATTCCGGCGAAGTTAACCGGATCTTTCGCACTACCGAATTGCGGCGCGTAGCAAAGCTCGGATTCTTCGAGGTCGTACACCGTCGCGCCCATCTGGATGGCCATCGCCAGGGCGCTGATCCGCTTGTCCACCGCGGGTCCGTCCTCGCCGAGCGCCTGCGCTCCGAGGACTTTCCCGTTGGATTTCCGGAAGATGAACTTCATGGCGATGAGCTTCGCGCCCGGGTAGTATCCGGCGTGGGAGTTCGGAAAGAGGTAGATCTTTTCGTAATCCGTGTCACCGAGCCTCGTGAGAGTTTTCTCGCTGACACCGGTCCACGCGGCAGCGCCCCCAAACAGCCCGATGATCGAGGTGCCCTGAGTGCCACGGTAACGGGAATCACGTCCGGCGATTACATCGGCCGCGATACGGCCCTGCCGGTTCGCCGGCCCTGCCAAAGCGATCAGGCTCCACTCTCCGGTCCCGAAATCCTTGACCTCTACGGCATCCCCGACGGCGAAGATATCCGGGTCGCTGGTGCGCATGTGCTCGTCAACGCGAATGCCTCCGCGTTCCCCGATCTCCAGTCCCGCCGCCTTGGCCAGCGTAGTGTCGGGCCGTACACCGAGCGCCAGGATCACGATGTCGGCGGGATACTTCTTGCCGGATTTCGTTTGCACTTCGAGGGCGCCGCCATCAAGTTGCGTAAATCCAGCCACACCGTCATTGAGCGCCAGGTGCACGCCATGTCTTGTGAGATGGCCTTCCACAAGATTTGCCATCTCGCGGTCCAAGGGAGCGAGGATCTGATCCAGCATTTCGACGAGGGTAACGTCAAACCCGAGATGGATCAGGTTCTCCACCATCTCGAGGCCGATGAATCCACCTCCCACCACCACTGCATGGCGCGCGGGTTTCACCATCTGGATTCCCGAATAGTTGGACATCCCTGTCAGGAAATTCGTGCCCCCTTCCACCCACTCGCGGATGGTCCGCGCGTCGGGCACGGTCCTGACATGGAAGATCCCGGCCAAGTTGATGCCCGGCAGGGCCGGACGTACTGAAGGCGCTCCGGGCGACAGCACGAGCCTGTCGTAGGACTCAGCCGTTACCTCGCCGGTTTTCACATTGCGAAGATCCACCGTTTTCTTCGTCGGTGAGACGGTGATTGCCTCGCAGTCCGTTCTCGCGTCGATCGCAAAATGCGCGCGGAAGAGCTGTACGCTGGCTACCAGCAGGCTCGATTCCTTGGGGATTACGCCCGATACGTGATAAGGAAGGCCGCAGTTCGCGTAAGAAACATATGGTCCGCGTTCGACCATAATGATCTCGGCCTTTTCATCCAGCCGGCGCAGACGTGCAGCACACGACGCTCCACCCGCTACTCCACCTACGATGATGACTTTCATGATTTGTCTCCCTTCCTGGACGCGTTCTCGTGATTGGGAAGATTAAGAGATTTAAGCCGCGCTCCGAATGAGTCATCCTGATGCCTCTTTCGCAAGTTCCCGGTGCCCCGGGTTCTTCGCAATCAATTCTTTGAGTGCCAGGGTCATAGGGATCGCCATAACGGCGCCTGGCAGGCCAAAGAGGAACGCCCAGCCGACTAACGACAGAGTGATTTCGAGGAAAGAGATACTCAGCTCATATTTCGCGTACATAGGCATGATTATGTTGTCTACAACGAGGTTCGTCAGAATTAAGCCACAACCCACTAACAGGGCCCTCTTCCAGCCTTGCATCAGAAGCGTGATGAAAGTGGGGGGGATGAGTGCAATCGAAAAGCCCAAGGTGGGGATGAAGTCGAGGAAGAAATACAGGAATACCCAAAGAACTGCTCCGTCGACGCCCATGGCGAACAGAAAGACCAGGTTAATCAGCGCGTTAATCCCTGCGGTCTTGGCAGTGACAGCGACGTACTTTCTCGAGTAAAACCCGTGCTTCGTCAGGATCTCACCGAGCGGGCCCGGTCTCCCTTCAGTACCGTGCAACATTTCCACGATCAACAGGAATGCCACCAGCAGAGTCAGTGCGCCCTTAGCGAAAATCGCACCGGCGGCTGGGACGAGAAAAACAGTGACTTCGCTAAGCCGCTCAGGTGTGAGCACATTCTTGACGGCCATGCTCGTGGGCTCAATGCCATGAACACTCAAGAAGACTGTTACCTGTTCGTAGAGGCCAGCGAGACGTTGCCCATAGATCGGAAGTCTTATTGTCAGTCCTGCAACGCCCAATTCCAAGGCCGATACGACTAACAGTCCTGTGGCGGATAGCGCTACGGCTGTGAGCCCAATCGCTGTGGCTTTGGAAAGCTTGAATCGGTGCATGAGCCACTTGGGAAATGGGGCCACGGCATAGGCAAGCAATAGACCGAGCAGCAAAGGGCCGAGGAGATCGGATAGAAGTCTAGCGCCCCACAGGATAATGACGATGCAAGCTGTCCCCTGAAGTAGAGGCAGTAGCGGCATTTGCGAGTTATCTTTCATTTGCGAGAACACATTCAGGTCAGGGACACCTCATCGGGCAGTCCTACTCTGGAACATTTGCCTCCGAGCTTTGATCAGTGCTGTCGAGGTCGCGCTTCGTGCCGGCCGCCTGACTTACAAACAATCCTAGGTTGGGCCAGATGTCCTCACAACTAGGGAAACCCCTAGGTGTTTGGACGGGGTGGAGGACAAGATTGGCGGGGTGCCCGGGGCCGATGAATCGCAGTCAAGCCCAGAGATACGAATGGAATTGTGAGCATTGATTCGGCCAGCGATAGGCCGGAGATCCCGCTTCAAGCAGCAGACGGCTGAAACGATCTTGCCTTCGGTAGCCCTCTTCAGGAGACTGGCGAAGTTAGACGGAGGAATGCTGGCGGGGTACGCCGATTCCTTGCCGGTCTTCTCTCGACGCGTCCAGCCTCTCTTCATCGTCGGCGAACGAACGGCCGATCGTCGACTTCAATCGGGCATTCCAGTATTCGAGGGTCACGCGGCGTTCTCGTGGGACTGCCCGTGTCAGATCGGCAATGAGAGCGTTCATGCGCCGCATGACTTGTACGCTGGTGGCGCCGTAAAAACCAATCTCGTCAAAAGCCAGCCTAACGATGTCATCCCATGTGGGAAACGGCATGACCAGTCTCAATGCGCCGTTGCGATCGTTGTACCTTCCGATTTCCAAGTCGCGTAGACCCAGGCGCAGCAGTAGGTCCTCGATCTGGTCCAGTGCTTGCACGGCTGTTGTGGGATCGTTAATCGCCGGTGACAAAGCCTTGATCGCGATGTCTACAAGAAGGCGGATTGCATACTTGGGATCTTGTTCGAACGTGCGCTCCTCGCCCAGGTCAATTGCCTCCCGCAACTTCCGTTCATCAATTGGCCTATGCGCTCCAAGAATATGCAATATAGGCGTCAATTCTACGATCGTATCGCCGACCGCTGCGACCATCTCGATGATTCCATTAGACAATTGAGCCAACTTCACTAATGCCCCGACATCGACCGCTTGTACCGAGCGAGGCCGTCCATGATGTAGCAGCGTCTGGGATTGAGGTAGCGCGCGGAAATCTTCCGTTAAAGTGGGTGGAGTCTCGGATATCAGTGACGGATAGATTGTGGATATTACCTTTCGTCCCTGATCGCCAGTGAAAATCAACATGTGGTTGACTTGAAGGAACGTGATCCGATGAACAAGGGCAATGAACATGCCTATGCTCGCCAGCACGAGACCGATCACTACCAAGGTACTGGCATATGGGACCATTTCCGATCCGCCACGGGATACCCCTCCAAGCGCTCCGAGAGCGTAGAGAAATGTCGCGATAAACACGCCTAAAGAGTGCGAGATTACACGATCACGAGCAACCCACAGTGCCAGACGGGGCGAATAGGCCGTCGCGCTGAACTGTACCATCACGAAGATCAGCGAAAAGACGACACTTGTCAGGACGAGCATGCCAGACGCAACCGAAGCGTAGACCGTTATCGTGACTGACACGTTCGACGGGTTCACGAGCCCTGGAAAAAGTTGGCTTTCAAAGCGTGGAAATGTCAGCCCAGCGACAATCGCCGCTGCGGCGTACAAAGCTGGGATTGCCCAAGTACTTAAGCGAAACTTGTGTTGCCTGTTAGCCACCGTGGAGCGCTCCGGACGGCCTCATATTTAAACCTCATTCAACGTCAGAACCGTCGGCCGACATTTACTTTCAGGGTTTTGCCTGCCTTATGGCTACTAGGGAAAACCCTATAAGGTCTCCGGACCAGCGGTGGAACTGCCGTCGAGGACAAGCGGCAGCGCCTGCTCCCTTAATGGTATTGACTTCCTCTCATCCTAAGGCCAATAATTTCAATGGTTTCCAAGATCGGATGAACCTTAAGCCCAATGCACAGCGTGTATCAAAGGGAGAACCTCGGCTCGACACTTGGTTCCGCCAAGCGATCAATCTGGAGTGGGCTCGTTCTGACTGCGCTCGTGCTCGCCTTTTTAGTCCAGGCTTCCCAGGGGCAGTCCAAGAAAAATGTTCTCATGATCATCGAGATTGGACAGTCACACCCTGCTCCTGCGCTCGTGACCAACCAGATTCTTTCGGCGCTTAGCACAGATCCACGGTTCGATGCCGAATTGCACTGGGAGAATCTGGACGCCATTGATATATCGGACGACGCGCGAAACGAATTACGTGATGGCATTGTCCGGAAGTACCGCAACCTCAATTGGGACTTGATTGTGTTAGTGGGACCGGATCCCCTCCGGCTTTTTGGGGAGCCGTCTGGGACGTTCTACCCTGGTGTCCCGGTTGTATTCTGCTGCAGTTCCCCAGGCCCGGCTGGCCAAAGGAACGCCGATTCCCGCACCACAGGCTCGTGGTTACAGTGGGACCCCGCCAAGACGGTGGATGCAGCCATCCGTTTGCTGCCAGACACGCGACAGGTATTCGTGGTCGCGGGCCGATCCAAATACGACCTAGGTCTCACAGCGTTTGTGAAGGCGGAGCTCAGTCCTTACGAGAATCGGCTTGCTATCACGTATCTCACCGATCTTCCGATGAGCAATCTGCTCGCAACGGTGAGGCATCTCCCGAGCCATTCCATCGTTCTTTATCTCACCTTCTTCAAGGATGTCGAGGAGCGGACATTTCTGAACAGCATCGATGTCCTCCCCAAGATTGCTGCGGCCTCTAACTCTCCGGTCTTTGGTATGTCAGACACTTATCTCGGGCGCGGCATTGTCGGCGGTCACGTGGTTAGCTTTGAAGAGCAAGGCAAGATTGCGGCGCGCGATATTGTCGAGATCTTAGGGGGAAAGCCGCCGCGGGACATTCCCATCGTCCATGCTCCTAGTACTTACTTGTTTGACTGGCGCGAGTTGCAACGCTGGAAGCTGGATGAAAGCAAGCTGCCAGCCGGAAGCGCAATTCTGTTTCGGGAGCCGAGTGTCTGGCAACAATATAAGCGGACGTTGCTTATAGGATTGCTGATCATTGTGAGTCTAGGATTGCTGATCGTTTATCTTCTGTTCGAGCGAAAGCAGCTCAAACAGGCGCGGGAGGCCCAAGAGCAACTCAGCGGATTGCTCATTAACGCTCAGGAACAGGAGCGCAGCCGACTCGCGGCCGAGATTCATGACGACTTCAGCCAGAGGTTGGCGGTGCTGTCGCTCAGACTGGAAACGGTAGCCGAACGAGTTTCCGAGTCCATGCCGGAAACCAACCTGCAAATGGAGGAACTCCTGCAATTGGCCAGCCAGCTTGGTGAAGATCTGCACACTCTGTCGCACCGGCTGCATTCTTCCACACTGGAGGGTTTAGGCATCGTCGCGGGAGTGGGATCGTTCTGCAAGGAATTCAACGCTCAACATGGAACACAGGTGGCGTTCTCACACCACAACATACCGCCGTCCGTGTCAGCGGAGGTTGCATTGTGTTTGTTTCGCATCGTCCAGGAAGGACTCCGGAATGTGCAGAAACACAGTGGCGCTGCTCATGCAGAAGTGAAGCTGGAAATGCTGGATGGCGAGCTTCACTTGTCCATCTCGGATGACGGTGCAGGTTTTAATGTAAAGGACGGCGCGACTCCTCAGGGGTTGGGCCTGTGCAGCATGCGGGAGCGAGCCCGGTTGGTAGATGGCCGTTTCAAGATTCACTCGGAAGAGGAAAAGGGAACAAGGATTGACGTCTGGACACCGATCGAACTAAAGTCTGGCGAGGTTCGGAGTGAACCAGCCGATGACGCTGCCGTCGGGTCTGTCGCCACTGCCAGTCGAGGCTTGGATTGAACTGGTGGGTCTCGGCTACTACTCATCTATAGGAGCTACTGACAAAACCTAACGAATGGAATCCCGCCCAAAAATCTTGATTGCGGACGATCACGTCATCTTTGCCGATGGCTTGCGGCTGCTGTTGGAGACTCACTATACAGTCGTTGGGAGTGTTATCGATGGTCTCGCCCTCACCACGGAAGCTCTAAGGCTGAAACCAGATGTCATCGTGGCGGATATTGGCATGCCTCTTCTCAACGGCCTGGATGCTGCCAAGCGGGTACGCGAACAGCTTCCAGGAGTGAAGCTCGTCTTTCTGACAATGCGGGTCAACCCTAACTTGGCTGCCGCCGCGGTGGAGTTGGGTTCGGCAGCGTTCGTCCTAAAGCAGTCGGCCAGCTCGGAACTGTTGGCGGCCATCGACCTAGTGCTGCACGGCGCATGCTACGTGACCCCTAGGCTCAGACCAGAAAACTGGGCGGTTCAGAAGGACCGGGCCCGCCAGTACTCCAGACATTTAACGCCAAGAGAGCGTGAAATTGTGCAGATGTGCGCTGAAGGGCGTCCGCTCAAGGAGATCGCGGGACACCTAAATCTGAGCAAGAAGACGGTCGAATTCCACAAGCATCACATCATGGAAATATTTGGCCTGAAGAGCAATGCCGAGCTGGTGCTCTTTGCACTCAAGGAAGGTCTCATCTCTCCGGATCCCAATTCGTTGCAGGGACAGCACTCCTCCTGATGAGACTGCGGCGTTTTGCTTCTGAGCTAGGGTTTTGCCTAGTTGTCAGCCTCCGAATGCGAACCTAACATCGGCCTGTTGTTGTAGATGTTTCTCGGCGACGATCTGTCGAAAACGTATGGGGGGCCATGACAGAAATTGCGAAGCCTGAAAGCGCCGGGAATCGTTCTCGTATCCTGCTGGCCGACGACCACCCTCTCGTGCTCGAGCAAGTGACAAGCTTTCTGCAGCCGACATTCGAGATAGTGGGAGTGGCTCATAACGGCGTCGAAATGGTCAGCGAGGCGCTGCGACTAAGTCCTGACATCATCGTTGCTGACATCACGATGCCGAAACTAAAAGGAATCGAAGCCTCCCGTCGACTTCGGGAGATGGGAGCTACAGCCGCCATCGTTTTCTTGACCGTTCATGAAGACTCTGAATTCGTCGAGGCATGTTTGGCTGCAGGGGCCCTTGGATACGTTTTGAAGTCTCGAATGAAAACAGATTTGATCCCCGCGATCAACGCTGCACTATCGGGCCAATGCTTCGTCTCCTCCACTGTCCACACCTAGGGATTTGCCTAGTTGTATCGCGTACTTGCGCCGCTATACAAAAACACTAATCTGACAAAGGAATCCGATCTGAGCGGTAGCGCGCCTCCTCGCTATCAGAGATTGCCGAAACGTTTAAGTAGCCTCGATCGACTCAGATAAAGGCACTGGCGCGTGACGACCTACTTGCGAACGCCGTGCATGAGCGCCTTGGGGCGGTGAAATACGACAGAAGCCGCACGGATACGAAGAGCCAACGCCGCAACCCAGGTGATTGATAAGCGTTGGTAGGAAAAAGAGAAGGAGAGATCCATGACCGCCGCGCAGAAGAACTCATCGCCACTGCCCCACGTTGAGGCTGTCGAACAGCAACGATTGAACTTTGCGTGCGAACAGGGCGGACCGCGTAAGAAACGGGAGCTATACCTCAGCGATCCGCAACGGAGCAAAGTCCGCGAGGACTACGGCGCAACGATAAGGAGAGCCACTGAGAGATTCGGTATTCTCGTGTCGATTGCACTGTTGCTTGCGTTGCAAGCATCTGCACAGAGCGTACAGCCAACGCTCGAAGACACGATGACCTTCATCACAAACACGTTGAATAGTCGTGGAATTGTTTCTTGGACTACTACTGATCAAGATCTCGCTGGCGCCAAATGGACGACGACCAGTAGCCTGGCACAGGTTAACGCCGATCCGTCAACCTGTTCACTCTCTTGGACGAATATCAAAATACAAGCTCCTGATAAGACGGTGGAAACCTACTTAGTGCCGCTACACGCTGTTTCTGGTGTAAATGTACAGTCCCACTCACGGAGTAACGCATCGCAAAGTGGTGACAAATTACAGTTTTCGCCTGACACGTACCTGGTCCAGATAAGAACGACTACAGCAATTAGCGGACGCCTCCAGTCGTATAAGAAAGAAAAGTTGAAGTCCACAGCGAACCTGCCGAACGATCATGCAGCAGAAGTTCAATTCGCAGATGAGCAAACCGCTACAAGAGTCGCAGATGCCATTCGCCGAGCGGCTGGTCTTTGTGGCGCAACGCAATCTTCTATTTGACGGCGAGTCGTTCAGCCTTAATGGTGCCGAGTTTGGAGTCGAGTGTGCGCCGGGGCTGACGGCTTGGGCGTCAAGGGCGTCGTTCTTGTTCGACTTGAGATCTTTCGCACGCGTAAACCAGTAAGGTTCGCTGAAGACCTCCAAGTAAGCACTGCGCGTCAGATGTTTCGATACGAGGTCGCAGGAGAGTAATTACATGGCGCATACCGCCAGGCGGGAATCACTAGAGTCCCAGAAACGCATCGACAACGCGAACCCGACTTTGATTTCCCACCCGTCGCGAGCCGAGCGGTTGGCAATGGGCAAGGCCTTGCGCGAAAAGTGTCCGCGCGATGCGCACGCCGCATGGAAGGCACCGCACAAGCGGCCTGAGCCCGTCCGCCTAGTGTTGAAGGCCGATGCGGGACGACTCCCCGATCTTATTCCCCTTCGCCACGGGCGCATGGTGCAATCTCCCTTCACCTTCTACCGGGGCTCGGCGCTCGCCATGGCCGGTGATTTGGCGGGCACTCCCTCCACCGGCGTTCGCGTGCAATGCGGCGGAGACTCCCACCTGGTCAACTTCCGAGGCCTCGCCACCCCCGAGAGGCGACTCATCTTCGCCATCAACGATCTCGACGAAACACTTCCTGCACCCTGGGAGTGGGACCTCAAGCGTCTTGCGGCGAGCGTCGTGATCGCATGCCGCGACAACGGGCTCAGCGAATCCGCCGCCAAGGATGCCGTCCTAGCCTGCGTCCGGTCTTACCGCACGCACATGGCCGAGTTCGGCAAGATGAAGGTCCGGGATTTGTGGTACCTGGAAGTCGAGCTTGAAGGGCTGATCTCGGGCGTCAAAGACGCTGGGATTCGCCACAAAGCTACAAAGAGAGTTGCTGAAGCACGTGAGAGCAGCACCTCAGAAGGCCTCTTCCCGAAGCTTGTAGACGATGCGGGAGGGTCGCCGACTATCAAAGACCAACGCCCGACGATCTTCCACGGCGAAGGTCAGTCCCCGGGAGAGGTCCATCGAGCAATCATGCAGGTTTTCGCCCGGTATCGGCAGTCCTTGGGGCCTGCCACTCGCGTCTTACTGGATCGCTACGAAATCAAGGATGCCGCGCACAAGGTCGTCGGCGTCGGGAGCGTTGGCACCTCCTGTTGGGTGCTCTTGCTGACCGACGCGGAAGGAGATCCTCTCATTCTCCAGATCAAAGAGGCTCGCGCTTCGGTGCTGGAGAGCTATGCGGGGAAGAGCCTCTATCCCAATCACGGAGAACGGGTCGTCAACGGTCACCGGCTCATGCAGCCGGCCAGCGACATCTTCCTCGGATGGATCGAGGGTGGTGTAAGAGGACGTCACTACTATGTCCGCCAGCTGAGGGACGTCAAAATCAAGCTTCCCGTTGAAACGTACGACAAGTCCAGGATGATCATTTTCGTCGAGTGTTGCGGGCACTCCTTAGCACTCTCCCACGCGCGTTCCGGAGACGCCGCGGTGATGAGCGGTTACATGGGCAAGAGCGATGTGTTCGACAAGTCGCTGGCCACGTTCTCCTTTGCCTACGCCGACCAGAATGAGAAGGACCATGCCGCGTTCAAACGCGCCATAAGCGCCGGCAAGGTTAAGGCTGAATTCGAGGAAGCGAAGTGAGTCGATCGCGGTTCCAGTCCTTCGTAAGTTCGCTATCCGAAGGTTTGGCTCGGGCTGACGTCTGGGAGTCAACGTCGGTACGCGGCACCCGTCATTTTCCGTGCGGAATCGAATCTCTTCAATAGGGGTAATGCCATGACATCAGCACACGATCATCCCGCTCGCCGCCGCTTCCCGGTCCTTCAGGGAGTGCTGCCGATCACGACCGCCCAGATCCCGACCGAAATCCTTGCCGGTATCACGCTTGCCGCAATCGCCGTTCCGGAAGTAATGGGCTACACCAAGATCGCCGGCACCCCGCTAATCACGGGTCTCTATACCATGCTCATCCCCACGGCATTGTTCGCTTTGTTTGGCTCCTCGCGGCACCTTGTGGTGGGCGCCGATTCAGCCACGGCGGCGATCCTTGCCAGCGCCATGGTAGGAATTGCGGCCATCGGTTCGGAACAATACATGGCATTGGCCGGCTTGCTTGCGCTGATGGCCGCGGGTTTCTTGATTCTGGCGCGCCTCATGCGCTTGGGATTTCTGGCGGACTTCCTCTCTCGCACCGTATTAATCGGATTCCTGACCGGGGTCGGTGTTCAGGTTGCGCTGGGCGAGATCGCCGGTATGTTGGGCTTGAGGGGTGGCGGCCATGGCACTTTGGGAAAGCTCTGGATCGACCTCCAACAGCTCGGGCAGGGCAACCGCTACGAACTGACAGTCGCGCTGTGTGTCTTGGTGGTTATCGTCGGCTTCAAGAAGGTTTCGAAGAAGATTCCGGGAGCTCTTATTGCGGCGATCGGTGCCGGGGTCATAACCTGGGCGTTCGGACTAGATAAGCAAGTGCATATAGTGGGGGCTGTTCCGAGTGGTCTGCCCCATCTCGGCCTGCCCAGGGTGGACTGGAACTGGACGGTCATGGCGGCCTTGCTTCCCACGGCTTTCGCGATGTTCGTGGTAATCCTGGCACAGAGCGCGGCGACATCCCGCGCCTTCGCCACGCGCTATGACGAGAATTTCAGCGAAAACACCGACCTGGTCGGCCTGGCCCTTGCCAATATTGGCGCTGCACTTTCCGGTACCTTCGTCGTCAACGGCAGCCCAACGAAAACGCAAATCGTCGACGAAGCAGGCGGCCGCAGCCAACTGTCCCTGCTGGTGATGGTAGCGATGGTGGCCCTGATCCTGCTCTTTTTGACCGGAGCGCTGACCTATTTGCCAGAAGCCGCTTTGTCGGCCATCGTGTTTCTGATTGGCGTCGGCTTGATCGACATAGCTGGGATGCGAAGGGTCTTCGATCAAAGGCGATCGGAGTTCTGGTTGGCGCTTATCACCACGTTGACGGTGGTGATCGTCGGTGTCGAGCAGGGGATACTGCTGGCCATCGCGTTGTCGCTCATCGGTCACACCCGCTTCGGGTATCGACCGAAAAACGCGGTGCTTGAGCCGAGCGAATCGGGCGGTTGGCAGCCCGTGCCGGTGGCCAAGGCCGTTTCGGCGGTGCCAGGACTGGTGGTCTACCGATTCACCCACAGCATGTACTACGCGAATTGCCAGCAACTCGCGGAGGAGATCTCATTTCTCGTGAACACCGCGGAGCCGCCTTTGCGCTGGCTCTGCATCGATGCGTCTGCGGTCGACGATGTCGACTATTCCGCGGCGGAGACCATCCGTTCCGTGTACGCGAAGTTAAACGCGAAAGGAATACGGCTCGTCGTTACGGAAATCATGGACGAGCTCAATACCAGAGCACGCTACCGGATGTGGGAGTTGCTTGGTGCAGATGCCCACTACGACCGCTTGGACGACGTCGTGAGGCAGTACCGGCAGACGTTCAATGTTGCTCCTCCAGCTACGCATTCAGACCCGACTCTAGGTTGATGTAGGGGCTCGTTCCGGCTGGCGAAGCGGCACAGGTGATCTCGCACCGTTGACGATCTGTTTAAGCGGCGATATGGAAAAGAAGGATCGTGGTCCATTCTCATCGCACAGCGCTAAAGTTTGTGCGCGATCACTTAGACTTGGCAAACCGACTGGAAGAAGCAATTGCCGGCTTGATCATGGTGCTTGGGTTCACACTCATCGCAGGGTCTACGGCGGTCTCGGAAAAGCAGGGTATGCGCACGTTGTTACTCGGCGCACTCGGATGTAATAACGCCTGGGGAACCATTGACTCTGCCTATCGGAACCGGATGGAGTATATTCCTCGGAGTCGGCCAGCATCCGGCAACCGCATTGCACCGCGACTTGAACGTAATAATGCCCATCTCGCGGAAATGAATCCTTGGACAGGAGTTCGTTTAGTCTCTAAGGCGCGAAGCGCGTACCGGGATCGCATCAATAGCTGACGCTTGTGGGCCAAGCACAGTCGACATGGGTCGGTATTTATAAGTCAATTGTCTACAGACGAGCGGCCAAAATGGTGAATGGGCGTCCCCATAACTCGGCATAGCGGCAGGTGCAACGACCCCAATCATCGAGCATCTTGATTCTGGCTAAGTGGGCCTGTCAGGATCGCTGCGGGACCGTGAGGCGGCGCCCTTCATAGTCGTCAACCTTCTTTGGAAACCGTTCGCGATAAGCTTTGAATATCGCAGTCTCTCCGCTTTCTTCTTTTGGAGCCAGCGTTGTGCTCCCCGTGCTCGGTTCTTCTTCTGGTGCTACGTGCTGGTCGGGCTGAGTAGGTAAGTTGGGTTGCTGTATCGGCGGCAATAAGACATTGCCGAATGCAATTTCCAGATCAGCCAATTGCTTCCGTCCATCGACGGTCACGCCAAAGCGACGCCCGAAGCGTTTCTTGGGTCCCACCACCTCCAGCATCCTAATCTTGCACAGTTTCACCAGTACCCTAGAAGCCGTGGTTTGGTTGAGACCGCAAGCGGCCATAACTTCTTTCTCGGTGGACGGCGATTGCCCGCAGAGGTTAAGCACTGCAAGCGTGCACAGGGGATTGTGGTTATTCGGCAGCAGCCCGCCGAGCCCAGCATAGTAGCTGGAGAGCACCTGGTGAAATTCCGCGATTGTCATCGGCCTGTTTACGAAAGTTCGAACGCGTTCGATGAATTGGGAGCGTATCGCATACGGCCAGGAGACCGGGCTCATTCCCTCTGATTACGCCGGCGACAATTCCAATCATCCTTCGGCTCAAGTGTAGTGTTATCACTTGCTTGCTTAGCCGTAATCTCTGACGAAACGCCTCCTTTCCTTTCGGCTTCGATACCCATAAAATTTAGCTTGACTCAAGAGTGCTTTGTAATACAAAGTAATTCGCATGAAAATGTCGCGTAACGTTTCGATACGTGTCGGAATCGGGTTGATTGCGGGCGCTGGAATCGCTGCTGTAGATAACTTCGCGTTCGGCGGAGAGGTCAGCCCAATTGTGATTGTCGGAATGCTCCTCGTTTTTGGCGCTGCTGTCGGAATGATCTGGGGAGGTCGCGCAGCCGTTGCCGCTGCAATCGCTTGGGTCTGGTTGCCAATAGCGCACGTGCTGAAACACCTGATGCGTCTGCCAGACACGATCCATCCGAACACTTATGCTTCGCTACTGAAGCTCGCGGCCTTCACCTTTGTGGTTACAGCAATCGGTCTAGGATTCGGACTGGCGTTTCGCCAACTTTCTCGGCGGGCACCCATCTAAGAATGTGTGAGAGCGGACCGATTCCCCGAAGGTTGTCGATATATCCCCATATCACAAGTAAACGCTGGCTGCTGTGGGCCGTTTCGGCGTCACTCGTACGATGGCTTGTTCATAACAACCGCTGCAGTCACAATGCTCACCCGGGCAGAACGATTGGCACGATGGATAGTAGTTGTCGTCTGATCTAAAGTAATGGCTCGCAGAGAGGAACAGGCACAAAAGGGCAGCAGCGGAGATGCTGAAGGCATCAGCACTGCACCCGGAACTCTTGGGCAACCCAAATCTTTGTGTGTAATACAAAATGCATTTAGCGCTTGGTGTCGTCACATGGCAAGAACAAGCATAATCCTAGTTGTTTCGCACGATCCTCAGCTTGCCGATCTTCGAAAAAAGCTTCTGGAAAACGCTGGGTACGAGGTTGTTACCGCAATGAATGTTCAGGCGGTTCGGGAGGCGTGCGAGAGGCGAGCCGTTGAACTAGCCGTGATCGGCCATTCGCTTCCTCCCGCGGAGAAACGGCGAGTGTGGCTCGAAGTTCGCCAGCTCTGCGGCGGGCATGTACCGATACTTGAGCTGCGCAACAACGAATTTGCCACAGTTGCCGACTCAACTGTCATCGTCCATCATCCCGAAACGCATAGTATCCTGGCTGAGCGAGTCCGTCGTATCCTCGAAGAGTAGCGGAGCCGCAACGCGGAATGGCGCTTCTGCGGATTCGCCCCAAGCGGCCTGGAGCCGCCGGGCCGCGCTGGTAAGCGCCCGAGGGGAAAGCCCAAACACTTGATTGTGTCGGTCATTCCGGGGCACCTGACTAGCGGACTCAATATCGTTCCGGAGGGCGTTGGTTTCGGCAACCGAACTCTTCGTGTGCTCATCCCAAAAGCCTGGAGTCTCTTTGTCAGTTTTCTTATGGCGCAGCAGGATTCAACTCAGCCCCGAGCGGACCTGAGAGCCTCGGATTCCGCTGTCGGATCGCGATTGCTCGTATTCATCCCATATGCGCGGAGCAGGCCGGGAGATCCTAACTCGAATCTCGGGCGGCGGCGGGGGCTGAATCAGTAGTTTCCGCTTGAGGGCCCTGGACCCAGAGAGGGCCGGCGGGGGGCGGGCGTAGTGTCTGTTCTTCTTCTATATAGTCCTTCCCACCCGCTCACCATCCATCAACTGACCCATTGACGTCATTCCCGTCGAGTCTCTCCTTCCTTCCCCATCAGCAACAGCCGCTTGAGTGCCCAGCCGCGGGGCGCGATCGAACCAGCACAACCCTCGTCCCAGATCCATCACCCGTTCCCACTCACGAGAGCCGTCATGACCAGTCGGTTTCCGCTTAAGCGCCGCAAACATGTTGCTGCCGGAACGATCTGCGGTGGGACTCGGCTACAACCTGCGCCCCGACTGGTGACTCGCCCTGATGGTCCTGAGGGGGACCGGTCTTGACAGCCGAGGGGAGTGCTGCGGCCGGCGGGACGGAGCCAGACGCGCGAGGGCGGAGTTGTTGGCCCGTGGAGAGGGACCTGGTAGTGCTCGAAAACGCTAGCGAGTTAAGGGGCATATACACGCTGACAAGGTCAGCGGCATCAGCTCGGTGAAGTCTTCGGCCAGGAAGACCAGGGTGCGTTCGGTGAACAGATCCTGGATGGAGTTCACGGTGCCGTCGTCGACGAAGTCCACGCCCAGGATGCGCTGATAGCTGGCATAGCCCAGTTCGTTGGTGAACAGGAGGGAGAGATTGAAGGGAGGAAGCTGATCGATGTGCTTGTAGCGGGTGTCGACGGAAGCGCCGTCGAGGCCATTTTGGCCTGAATGACTGCCAAGTGTACAATAGCATTTGTGAGTATATGATTATATGAGTATCAACCAAAACAGCTCATCGGGATGCACCAGCCCCCGCCGCCGCCCCTCCCCGGGACAGCGGTTCCACCAAACCGGTGTATATATACTCACCTCGTGCCGTCAATCTCCACTTGCCACGGTGAGCCATGAGCCCGAAACCCACCCCTATCCAGCTGAAACGGTTGAACATGAACATTCCCCGTGATCTCCACGAAGCCTTTAAGGCCGCCACTGCGGCCGAAGGCAAGCAGATGACCGACGTCCTCATGGAGTTTATCCAAGCCTATGTTCAGCAGCGCCGGCCCAAGCGGCAGCGCGGTGGAGGTACCCGTAAATGAAGAACAAGCCGAATCCCAGCTGTGAAATCCACATGGTCATTGACGACATCAACGAACTTATCGCCAAGACCTCTCAGCCCGAGCAGGATACGTTGATCATGCAGGGCGTGCGTCATTATAAGGAGCTGCAGGCCGAGATGGACCGTGCACTCTTCGCCAAGCCGCAGGATGTGCACACCCTGGCCGAGGTGATGCCGCAGCTGCAGCACATTCGCGAGCGGCTGGCCAGCTACGGAGTGCACGTACAGTGAACGCCGCACTTTATCTAAGGGTCAGCACACTCGATCAGCATCCGGAAACACAACGTTACGACCTGCTGCAGCTGGTCGAGCAGCGGGGCTTCACCATCGTCGACGAGTATGTGGACACGGTTTCCGGGGTCCGCAGCCGCCGGGTCGGCTTGGACCGGCTGATGAACGACGCCCGTCGTGGCCGTTTCCAGGTGCTGGTGGTCTGGAGCTTCGATCGGCTCGGCCGCTCGGTCCGGCACTTCCTGGAAGTGCTGGATGAACTGAATCATCTCAACATCGAGTTTCTCTCGTTCCGCGAGAACATCGACACCGCCGGCCCGCTGGGCCGGGCCGTGGTCGTCATCCTCGGAGCGATCGCCGAGCTCGAGCGCAACCTGATTATCGAAAGAGTGCGGGCCGGCATGCGCCGCGCCAAGCTGGAAGGCCAGCGCATTGGCCGTCCGAAACTGATCGTGGATCGTGACGCCGTGGTTCGCGATCGTCAGCGTGGCTTCAGTATCCGTCAGCTGGCTAAAATGCACCGGCTCTCGAGAACCTCGGTCACTCGTGTTCTCGACAATCAGATCGGAGGCACCGTATGAACCCAAACGACGTCGCTGCCTGGGCGCTAGCAGTGTTCGCTGCCGCTGTCGTGATCTACATAATCTGGAGTGACCGGTATGATCGCGCCCGGTCGGACGCGCAATGTGAACGCCAACAGCTGATGGTCGACATCCAGCGCGAGCTACTCCGCCACGAATCCGTAATCCTCGGCCGCTGCGCCGAACTGCAACGCAAGCTCGACGATCAAAAGCGCACGCTGCGATATGTCAGTCGCCGGCTCTCCTAACCATGTCCCGAAAGGGGTCGATCCGACCCCTTTCTAACTTCCTCAATCCAATCAGCCGACACTTCGAAAAATCAGCGTCCCCAAACGTATACCTATCGGGACACCACCCCCGCCAACATTTGAAACCGAGAAGCCGAGTTGGGGGAACAAATTCCCGTAGCACTTCGACGAGAGACCAACTATTCGCTCAAGTGGATCGCCTCGCGCGAAACGCGACTTGAGGGATCTCCGCGAAAAGCATGTGAGAATCAGGTGTAAAATGCCCAAAAGTTCGAAGGGCCGACCTCGGATCATCATTGACAAAGGCAGCATTCGGCGCTTTTGACAGAGAGCGTCACTGGCGCTCAGGCGGGGCTTAGTTGCTGCTTTGCCAAGCCCGAATGAACGTCCAAAGCCATGGAAACGACCACACCTATACAGGACTGGAAGCGTGCCGAATCTCTCCTGACAGCGGAAAGACGATTGCTGGAGATGATAGCCAGCGGAGCTTCTCTGACGGACGTACTTGAGAATTTGTGCAGAGCGATTGACGCTCAGTCTCCAGGGGTCATGTCTTCGGTGATGTTGATGGATCCTGACGGGAAACGGTTGTGGCCAACGGCTAGTCAACGGGTTCCTAAGGAATGGATTTCGGCGATCACTCCGCTGCCGATCGGAGCACGCATGGGCTCGTGTGGTACAGCCGCATTCCGAAAGGAGCGGGTAATCAATTCTGATATTACAAGTGACCCGTTGTGGTCAGGAAATCCAGCCGAGGAATACCGGGAGATCGCCCTGCGCAACGGCCTCCGAGCAACTTGGTCTCAGCCCATCATTTCGAAAAGCGAAGAACTGCTCGGCACCTTTGCGATGTACTATGCCGAGCCCAAGAGTCCTAGCGCCAGCGACCTGCAATTAATCGAAGGAGCCGGCCACATCGCTCTCATTGCAGCTGAAGCGGAACGATCCCGGGTCGCGCTAAACAATGCATTCGACGAGATTAGGAAGTCGAAAGCGCAACTGGAAACAATCCTCAATACGATGCCTACCGTCGCTTGGCGAGGCGAACCTGATGGCAGCATCAATTATTTCAACCAGCGATGGCACGAATACACGGGTCTTTCGCCGGAGGAGTCGCACGGGTGGGGATGGACAGTCATTATCCACCCCGAAGATAAGCAACGGGCGATGGACAAGTGGCTGCGGCAGGTCCTTCCTTCGAGAAAAGCGGCCGAAATTGTAGCGCGTCTACGCCGCTTCGACGGAGAATATCGCTGGTTCATGGTCCGCGTCGAACCATTCCTCGACGAATCTGGGAATGTCATCCATTGGTATGGAGCGGAAACCGACATCGAAGACCTGGAGCAGGCCCAAGTGAAGCTCCGGCAGGACGAACAGGAACTTCGACGGATGACGGATGCCATTCCTCATCCCATTGTCGTCCAGCGACCGGACGGCAGCCCGATCTATGCGAACCAGATTATGCTCGAGTACACCGGCCTTGCGCTCGCAGACGTTCGAGCGGAGGGCTTCCGCGAGCGGGTATTCCACCCAGAGGATCTGGACCGAGTGCGGGACGAGCGCCAGAAGGCCCTCACGATGGGAGAGCCCTTCGAAATCGAGCAACGGGCCCGACGAAACGACGGGCAATATCGCTGGTTCCTGATCCGATACAACCCTCTTCGAGACGATAGCGGGCAGGTCATTCGCTGGTATGCGACCGGTACTGATATTGAGGGCCGCAAGCAAGCCGAAGAAAAGATGAGGAACGAGAATCTAGCGTTGCGCGAGGTAATCTCGGATTCGTCGATGGGCGACGAAATTGTTGGGTCGTCCGAGTCTTTTCGTCGAGTGTTGTCGCAGGTGGAGAAAGTGGCGCGGACCGATTCCACTGTTCTCATACTGGGGGAGACGGGAACGGGTAAAGAACTCATCGCCAGCGCCATACACAACCGGTCAAACCGCTCCTCCCGTGCATTCATTCGGGTGAACTGCGCGGCGATTCCGTCTTCGCTGATCGCTTCCGAACTGTTCGGGCACGAAAAGGGCGCCTTCACGGGCGCTTTGCAGCGGCGCTTGGGGAGGTTTGAAGCTGCCGCCGGCGGTACGATATTCCTGGATGAAATCGGGGACCTGCCTGCGGAAACTCAGCTTGCGCTGTTGCGAGTGCTGCAGGAGCGAAAATTTGAACGCGTCGGAAGCAACCAGCCAATCTCCGTAGATGTGCGCGTGGTGGCCGCCACACATCGTGACCTAAAAGCAGCCGTATCGGAGGGGACGTTTCGCGCCGATCTATTCTATCGACTGAATGTCTTCCCCATAGAAATCCCTTCTCTTCGGGACCGAGTGGATGACATCCCGCTGCTTGTTGAATACCTGATTGAACGCTATGCGAAGAAGGCCGGGAAAAAGATCAGGCATATAAAGAAGAAGACCTTGGAACTTTTCCAACGTTACGATTGGCCCGGCAATATTCGCGAACTGCAGAACGTTATTGAGCGAGCGGTGATCCTGTGCGATGGAGACGAGTTCGCGGTTGACGAGAGCTGGTTGAAGCCCGATTCGACCCGGCATTCAGGGCCGATTGACGCCGCCCCGAGCATGTTGGCCGAGGGCCAGCGCGCACTCGCGGAGCGTGAACGAGAAATTATCGAAGCTGCATTGGCCGCATGCAAGGGTCGAGTTTCGGGTCCCTCCGGCGCGGCTGCGAGACTTGCGATGCCGCGACAGACTCTCGACTCAAGAATCAAAGCGCTGCAAATCAATAAACATCGGTTTAAGACGTCTTAGAACTCTTCATTGCTGGCGGGGCGGACGCTGGTTCGATGGCACCCATCGCCTGATTTGTTGAAATCGATTGATCTGATTGACGTCATAATCGGCTTGCTATCGCCGCTCCCGATGCTCTCCCTAATCTGAACTGCCCGCCGCTGATTTCCCCGACAGAGTTACGTCTAATTCGCTCCTACACCTCGTCGCCTTGCCGAACCTTCAGCAATTTCTGTAATTCCGGCAAGCCGCTGACGCAAAAACTCAGAAATTCGGCGAAATCCAACGAAGATTCAGGGGTTTGCAAATGGCGCAAGTCTTGCAATAGCGAATGTGACCAGCGCGGGGGATTCGCACGCAGTGCGAATCGTTCATACGTTTGCGGTCGATGGGAAGAATGCGGATTACCAGAAGTGAGGAATGACGCTAAAAATCGAAAGGGCTCTTGACGGAAAGTACACCCTGATTCGGCTCATCGGCCGTATGTGCTCTGAGCATCTTGCGCTACTGAAGTCGCTGATAGAAGACGGCTCCCCAGCAGTCGCGCTTGACCTTGATGAGGTCACGCTCGTGGACGTGGAAGCGGTCAATTTCTTGCGAAAGTGCCAGGTGGAGGGAATAGAAATCCGGCATTGCTCGCCATACATACACGAATGGATGGATAGAGAGCAGGACAGAGAAGGATGACGGTTTTTGTAGATTTCGGAAGAACAAAACAAAGGAGACACCGATGAAAACAGGAAAAGCAGCTAACACAGCAACAAATCACGGACTCAAACAGAACACTCGAAGGTCCAGAGTTTCGCTCTACTTCACATACTGCAGCCTTGCATGCGCAATCCTTGCAGTGTTGTATCTCTCCTCAGGAAATCAGGCCGCCGCGCAAAGCACTGAATCCCGCAGTGTCAAGAACGTTATTCTCGTACACGGCGCCTGGGCTGATGGGTCGAGTTGGTCGAAAGTAATCCCTCTGCTTGAAGCAAGGGGCTTGAAGGTGACCGCGGTGCAACTACCGCTCACTTCACTCGCGGATGACGTCGCAACTCTCAAGCGGGCCTTCGCGCTGGAAGATGGTCCCTTCCTGCTGGTGGGTCATTCCTACGGTGGCTCCGTCATTACGGAAGCCGGAAATGATCCTCGTGTCGTGGGCCTGGTTTACGTGGCCGCTTTCGCACCCGATAAAGGGGAATCGACGCTGGATCAAATCAAGGCGAACCCAACTCCTGTAGGCATGGAACTGAGGCCTGCTGGTGACTTCATTAAGCTGTCTGATAAGGGAATTGTTGAAGACTTGGCTCCAGATTTGTCCAAGACGGAGCAACTAGTTTTGAGTGCGACGCAAGCTCCTACGGCGGGTGCGGCGTTTGGCACGCCGATAAGCATGCCAGCATGGAGGAGTAAGCCAGACTGGTTTGTGATTGCCAGCCAGGATCGCGTCATCTCACCGAAGCTTGAGGAAGCTGAGGCACAAGAAATGAAAGCGAAATCGATCACGATTTCTTCCAGCCACGTCGTTTTGCTCTCGCACCCCGCCGAAGTCGCGGCCTTCATCGAGCGAGCGGCACACGGACCAAACACGGACTAAACCAGATCAGAAGGTCGGCGACGGGCCGCTCTGTTGGCGCCAAATGCCACGATCGGCCCGTCCGCTGACAAGAAAAATCAACGAAATCGTAACTGTTCTCATTATGCTCGGGCAAAGCGCATACTCGGTCGACTTACGAGTTTTGGACGCGGAATCGTCGCACCGCGTACATTTTTTAATCAACTGGTGCAAAGCGACACCCACAGAGTTGAGTGCAAATACGGCGGTCCTCGAAGAACGAGCGCTGGAGGCCTAGATTGTCATCGGCCAAGAACACTGGCCAGATACCGGGTCGCGGGAGATTGCTCCTGAGAAGCGGGCCAGCCTCCGGCCAGCGTATTTCCCCGAGCTGATGCCGCTGACCTTGTCCAGCCGGTGCGGACCGCAGCTAACTGTCTAGCGTTTCCCAGCGGTACCAGGTCCCTCTCCACGGGCCAACAACTCCGCCCTCGCGCGTCTGGCTCCGTCCCGCCGGCCGCAGCACTCCCCTCGGCTGTCAAGACCGGGTACCCCCATGGCCATCAGGGCGAGTCACCAGTCGGGGCGCAGGTGGTAGCCGAGTCCCACCGCAGATCGTTCCGATGGCACATGTTTGCGGCTCTTGAGCGGAAACCTACTGGTCATGACGGCTCTCGGCTGACTGTGAGTGCGAACGGGTGATGGATCTGGGACGAGGGTTGTGCTGGTTCGATCGCGCCCCGCGGCTGGGCACTCAAGCGGCTGTTGCCGATGGGGAAGGAAGGAGAGAGGGCGATGCATGGGTCAGCTGATGGAAGGGATAGGTATTACAGGTAGGAAGAGAAGAAGAAGAGAACGACACACACTACGCCCGCCCCCGCCGGCCCTCTTTGGGTCCAGGGCTCTCAAGCGGAAACTACCCATTAGGCCCCCGCCGCTCCCGAGTCGCAGGCTTGCATCTCGGCTGCCTCGCAGCGCTACGTACTTCGTGTCGTACACCTGCAGCCATCGGAGACGCCATACGTTTCTCCTGTCTGACTCCGAACGCAAAAGCGAGGATTTCATGCCAAATCATATTCAGACGGGCACGATCATGATTCAGCCATCCGAGAGCTTACGTTCGCTCGGAATAGACAGTGAACCTTACTCGTAAAATCCACCGCTGCCGGGCTCGGTAAATTTGATTGATAACAGAAGGTCGCGCGCCCGAACGTCTCGGCGAGCACCATCAGTTTGACGCTATTAGCAGAGAGCTGTGGTGCTATGATCTTTGGTCTCGGCTCCGACGGAACGGCTGGAGGTGCGGGAATAGCAGGTTGGTGGATTGCGTTGTACTTTGAGCTTCCTTCCAGGTCCTCCAAGGTCATTGCTGGTAACGCGAACCTTCTGGAATCATGCTCTTGGGGCGGCGGCTATCTTGAGCGCTTCCTGTTCGATCCCGTTCAGCATGCCCCTGAACACGACGGCGTGGAAGGGCAGCACGCTGTACCAGTAGGCCAAGCCGAACAAGCCTCGCGGCCGAAATAACGCCGACTGGCGAAGAACGCATTGGCGGTCATTGAGCGCTTCAATCCGGAACTCAAGAAGCGCCTCACCTGGCAACTTCATCTCGGCGCGCAAAGCCAACCGGCAGTCGCGCTCGAAACCCACGACGCGCCAGAAGTCCAGCGCCTCTCCATAAACCACGGTTTCCGGATTTCTCCGCCCTCGCCGCAGCCCGGGACCGCCAGCCAATTGATCCAACCATCCGCGGATTTTCCAGAGAATGTCCGCGGCATACCATCCGTTTCCGCCACCCACACGGCACACCGCGCGAAAGACCGCCCAGTCAGGTGCCTGCACGGTGATTTCGCGAACGTCACGGAATACGGTTCCACCCGCCCAGTCCGAATCGCCGGGAATAGGCCCAGCCATCGACCAACTGGTTTCTACGGTATGCTCCGCTATCCGGTTAAGCGCAGCGTGAATCGCCTCGCGGACACCGAGCAGCTCTTGCGGGATGAGTCCGACAATGCGGTTCTCGCGGCATACCACGGGATTCTTCAGCCCCTCCGCCAGAGGGCTGGCGATGGTGTTGCTCAAAGGGGTGATCAACTGGATCCAGTACGAGCTCAACCGCGGCGTCAGCACCGGGACCGGGATCACCAAACGACGGCGCAATCCTAACTCCTCCGCCATTATGCTCATGATGTCGCGGTAACAGAGCACGTCCGGGCCGCCAATATCGAATATCTCGCCGGCGGTCTCCGGCACCCCGAGGACCCCGACCAGGTATCCGATTACGTTTCTGACTGCGATCGGCTGGCACGGCGTGCTGACCCATTTCGGAGTGATCATTACTGGCAAACGTTCCACTAGGTAGCGCAGGATTTCGAAGGAAGCAGAACCCGATCCGATAATCATGGCCGCGCGCAGTACCGTCACAGGCACGCCAGTTGAAGCGAGCGCTTCTTCGACCTCCCGCCGCGAGGAGAGATGCTCACTCAAATCCGGGCCGGTCTCGCCCAGTCCGCCAAGATAGATAATCCGTTTTACCCCGGCGTTGCTGGCAGCACGCGCGAAGGTCGAAGCATCTGGCGATCGTGCTCAGCGTAATCCGATCCCGCGGACATCATGGAATGGACGAGATAATATGCGACCTCACATCCTTCCAGGTCGCGTGTCAGAGATGCTTCGCTTTCCAGGTGAACTTGCCGGATGTCGACGTTGGGATCAGTCGCCCACTCGCGATTCTGAACCTTGCCGGGCGAGCGCACCAGACACCGAATTGCGTAGCCATGCTCGAGCAAGCGAGGGGCAAGACGCCCACCAATGTAGCCGGTAACTCCGGCTATGGCCACGCATGCAGGTACGGACACAACCCTCCTTCACAGCGAAACAACCTGAAGACGGCGACACGAGGAGCTTGGGCTTAAGGTCTGGCCTATCTCCTCGCGCCTACACAAAGTATCTGCGGCATCAGGAAATTACGCCGGCCTGTTTTCGATCCGGGACGCCGATTGCAAATGGCACGGCGGCTCGTTGTTTCGTCAGCACCAGTTGCATGTCTCCGATGTGACGTTCGCGAAACGCTCCCTCGCAATAGGCAAGGTAATACTCCCACATGCGCAGGAATCGTTCGTCGAATCCCATTCCCCTAACGTCGTCCAGTCGCAGCAGGAAGCGCTCCCGCCAGTTCCTCAACGTTTCGGCATAGTGCAAGCCGATATCCTGGGCGTGGAAGAGCGAAAGCCCGGTGCAGCGCGCCAGGCTGCGCAGAATCTCCGCCACCGAGGCCAGTTCCGAACCGGGGAAGATGTACTTCTGGATCCAGTCGCAGCGTTTGCGGTAGACGGGAAACTTTTGATCGTTGATGGTGATGGTTTGCAGAACCATGGTGCCGTCGGGTTTCAGCAGAAGATTGCAGGCGCCGAAGTACGTGTCATAAAACCGCAGCCCAACCGCTTCGAACATTTCGATACTGACGATTTTGTCGAATTGCCCACGTAAGTTGCGATAGTCCTCCAGCAGCAGGTTGATGCGATCGCCGGCCGGGTCGATGGCGGTGAAAACTTCCTTCGCGTAATCGTGTTGCCGGCGGCTAATGGTGGTGGTGGTGATGCGGCAGCCGTAGTTCTTCATCGCGTACGCCGCAAATCCGCCCCACCCAGTGCCAATCTCCAGCAGGTGATCGGAGGCCTGCAGATCGAGCTTGCGGCAGATGCTCTCGTACTTGTTGAGCTGGGCCTGCTCCAGGCTGTCATCCAGGCTTTGGAACTGAGCGCAGGAATAAGCCATCGTGGAATCGAGAAACAAGCGGTAAAAGTCGTTCCCAAGATCGTAGTGATAGCTGATGTTGCGCCGGCTCCCCGACATGGTGTTGCCGCGCAGGCGATGACGGACGGTGTCGGCGATCGAACTGATCGCAGAAAACAGCTTGCTCCCGTTTTCTACCGCATCCAGATTGCGGACCGCCAAGCGAACCAGGTTGACCAGATTGGGGGAGGACCAGTCGCCGTCCATGAACGCCTCGCCCATGCCGACATCGCCGCCGAAAAGAGTGCGCCAGTAGAAGCCTTCGTCGTGCACCACGATCATCGCCCGCAGCTCCGCGTGCGGCGAGCCGAAGCTATAGGTCTCCTCGGGGCAGACCAATTCCAGAAAGCCTTCTTTGAGCCTACTGAGCAATTGCAAGAAGAGGCGTTTGGGTATCATTCGATGCTCCAGGATGCGCCCAGTGGGCGTGTGTTGGCGGGGGCGAAATTTCCGGACCCGGGATGGTGCACGATTGGGACCTTCTTCCAGTAGAGTCGCACCGCTTCCCAGTGAATGGCCGCGATAGTTTTCGCCGTGACCCAGGGAAAGCGCGTGAGGGCGTAGTACAACCATTGTTGCGACCACGGCCGTCGCGCGAGCTTCAGCGTGCCATCGAACACCGCCTGATTGTTCTCGCCGACGTTGGTCTGGACGACAAGAGAGTCGCCCGGGTTGGTGAAGGTCCAGTGATAGCTGCATGCCATGCTCATGAACGGAGAGACATGGAAGGTCTTGTCGAACTCGTAGCTGCGGGAGGCGCCGGAAGCAGTTGTCTGGCAAGCGGCCGACAGCCAGTAGTTTTGTGTTTCCCCGAAGGTGTTCTTCACTTCGGCCATGACGAGTTGCAGTTGTTCGTCGGCGTCGTGGCAGTAGAAGAACGAAACGGGATTAAAGTTATACCCCAGGTACCGCAGGTGGGTGAGCAGGAAGATCTTTCCGGCCGGAAGAGTCAGGCCGCGCCGCGCAGCATCTTCCGCCAGCCGCTCGCGCAGGGGATTGCGCGCGTCGCCGAAGTGGTCACGATCGTCGAAGCTCGCCCAATTCCAGCAGTTATGGCTGGCAAAACGTGACACTCGCATCAACTCCGAAATGCGATCGACATCCAAGTAGGCCATGAACAGGGGATAGGTAAACTCGTGACGCCTGGGATGGAAGCGGCGATGACGCAGCGTGCCGAAATAGATCGCGCTCTCCATCATGCTCCCGGCCGCCAATCTACTCCGAGCGCTTGCGCCACGCGGATGGCCGAGTTCAGGCCGTCTTCATGGAATCCGTAAAACCAGTACGCGCCGCAGAAGTGTGTGCGATTTCGTCCACTGACCTCTCGCCAGCGCGACTGGGCGCGGATTGCCGGCAGCGTCATCAGCGGATGGAAGTAAGTCATCTCGCGCAGGATCCGGCCGGCATCGATGCGAGCAGTGGCGTTCAGGGTGACGCAGTATGGTTCCGGCGCGGCCAGCTGCTGCAGCCGGTTCATGTGGTAGGTCAGTGTGACCGCGCGATCATCTTCCCCGACGTGGTAATTCCACGAGGCTCGGGCGTTGGGGCGCAAGGGAAGCAGCGTTGCGTCCGTATGGAGCGCCGTCTCATTGCGGCTCGTCGTGAATCCTTCGAGCACGCTGAGTTCTTGCGGAGATGCGTCCGCCAGCAGATCCAGCGCTTGCGGCCCGTGGCATGCAAAGACGATCTCGTCGAACAGCTCCGCGCCTCCATCCTCGTAGCGAACCTGCACCGCCTCGGGAGATCGCGTAACCCCGGCGATGTGGACTCCCGTGCGAATGTATTGCCTGTAAGGCGCGGTCAGAGGCGCAATGTACTGGTTGCTGCCGCCTTTAACGGTGTGCCACTGCGGATGCGTGTCGATGCCAAGAAAGCCGTGATTGACGAAGAAGCGAACCAGCGTAACCGCGGGAAAGTCTTCGATCTCTTCGAGCGAGGTCGACCAGACGGCAGCCGCCATCGGGTACAGGTAATAGCGACTGAAGCTCTCGCTAAAATCGTTGGCCCTGATCCACTCTCCCAGCGTCATGGTTGCTCCGGCTGGATCGTCGAGGACCCTGGGTGATTCGCGATTGAAGCGCAGAATCTCGCGCAGAAAACGGTAGTGCCGCAGGCGCAGCCAGTTGCTCTTCTGCGCGAACAGGCCTCCCAGCCCGCGGCTGCTGTATTCGAATCCCGTCCTCTGGCACGACACCCCGAACGACATGTCGCTCGCCTGCCGCTGCACGCCGAGCTCGCGAAACAGCTTCACCAGGTTAGGATAGGTCCGATCGTTGTGAACGATAAAGCCGGTGTCGATGGGCAAGACGCCGCGGCTCGTTGGAATCGCGTGCGTGTGCGTGTGCCCGCCTAGACGCTCGTCACGCTCCAGAAGATGTACTTCATGCTTGCGGCTCAGCAGATAGGCGGCGGCCATGCCGGCAATGCCTGAGCCGACCACGGCGATGCGGCTCATACTCCTGCCTCCGAGTCGCTTTGCGGCAGGTGCACGCCACGCAATTCGCGGGCAATCCCCAGCCAGCCCAGCACGCGCAGCGCGTAGTACGTGAAGTCCACCTCCCACCACAAAATGCCCTGGCGGCACGCATACATGAAGCGATGATGGTTGTTATGCCAGCCCTCTCCCAGTGTGACCAGCGCCAGCACAAAATTGTTGCGGCTCTCGTCGGGCGTGGCAAAGCGCCGCGTGCCCCAGACGTGCGCCAGCGAGTTGATGCAGAACGTGGCGTGATACAGAACCACGGTCGACAGCACGTATCCCCAAAGGAAATCTCCGAGCCCGCCGAAGAAAAAGATGACGGCGCCCAGCAGCGCTGTCGGTACCCAGTGATAGAGGTCGAGCCAGCGCAGCTCGGGAAACTTGGCGAAGTCGCGGATGAGAGAAGGATCGTAGTCGTCGTAGTCGTTGGAAATGACCCAGCCAACATGTGCCCACCAGAAGCCGCGCAACCCGGGTGAGTGAACATCAGGCTGCTGATCAGAGTGGCGATGATGCACCCGGTGATGCGCCGCCCACCACAACACACTCTTCTGGCCAGAGCTTTGCGCCAGCACCGCGAGGGCGAACTGAAACAAGCGGTTCAGCTTGTAGGAGCGGTGGCTGAAGTACCGGTGGTAGCCTGCCGTAACTCCAAGCATGCGCACCAGGTACATCGCCAGCATCAGTGCCAGATACTGCCATCTGAAGGTAACAAAGAACACGCCAAGCGCCGCCAGGTGCAGCGCCGCAAAGCCTGCGACCGCGCCGAATCGATAGTGATGAGCTTCTTCGTTCACAACAGAACTCGCATGGAAAATGTGCTCGCCGGTCAACAGCTCGTTAGAGGTACGTCGGAGGTACGACCCAAGCAGCCCGCCCGGATTTCCACTTCTTCTTGTACTTGCTCCTTCTCATTTTGTCAAATCTTTGTCTATGACAAATCATTGACAAATGTCTGACGTTCAATCTAAATTGGAACAGTGAGCGAAACCGTTTATCCGATCCGCGCCGTTGCCAAGCTGACGGGCGTTTCCCTCGACACCATTCGTGCATGGGAGCGCCGTTATGGAGCGGTGACGCCGCGGCGTGACGCACGCGGTCGTATTTATTCCAAGAAGGACGTTCAGCGTCTGGTGCTGCTGCGGGATGCGGTGGCACGCGGCCACGCCATCGGGCAGGTCGCCGAAGTTGCGGATGATGATCTGCGCGAACTGCTTCGCCAGACCGAGGACCTGTTGGAACCCGGAGTTGGCAAACGGCGCAAGGTCAAGGCGGCGGACTCGATCCTTGGCCCTCTGCTCAAAGCTATTGAGGCTTTCGATTACGTGGGTGCGGAGCGCGAGTTGAACCGTCTGGCCGCGGCAACGGCCGATCCCCGCAACATCGTGCACCAGATCGCGCTGCCGTTGATGCGCGTCACGGGAGAGCGCTGGCACGAGGGCCGCTTCACGATCGCACAAGAGCACATGGTGACGGCGCTGTTGAGCGGGCTGCTGGCTTCGCTGTTGCGGGCGTACGGCAATCCGAGTCCTCCGGCGAAGGTGCTGTTGGCAACGCCGGAGGGGGAGCATCACGGGTTCGGCGTCCTGGCCGCGGCCATGCTCACCGCGGTAAACGGCCTGGGAGCGATTCACCTGGGCACCAATCTGCCAGCGCGGGAGATCGTACAGGCGGCGCGGCGCACCGAAGCTAAGGCCATCCTCGTCGGCATCTGCGGCGCCAACGCGGACTCCGTGCTCACCCCTTTGCAGGAAATCCGGAAAGGTGCGGCGCCGCGTACTCAGTTGTGGGTGGGCGGCGCGGCTGAAGACCGCCTGGCCCGAGATCTACTCAAAACTGGCTGGATGCCGCTCAAGGACTTTTCAACGCTGGAGCGTGAACTGCAACTGCTGGTGAAGCGAAGCTGACAACCATGAAATTCGTCCTCAAGTTACTGTTTGCCGCGATTCTCCTCTACATGGTGGGGATGACCGTGTTGGTGAGCCTGCACAAATCCATCCTGGCCAGCGTGGACGAATTCAGTTGGGCGCACAGTCCGTGGGCAGTTGCGACTCTGTTCGACGCCTACTTTGGATTCATCACCTTCTACGCGTGGGTCTTCTACAAGGAGCGCGGCGTGGCGGCGCGAATCACGTGGTTCATCGCGATCATGTGCCTGGGCAATATTGCGATGTCAGGTTATGTGCTGCTGCAGCTCTTTCGGCTTCGACCGGAACAGCCTGCCTCGGCCATTCTTTTGCGGGAACCGGCATGATCGGCAATTTCTTTCGCCGACGCATTCTCGGCCCGATCCTCGATCTGTTGCGCCAGGGAGTCACGCCGGACAAGATCGCGCTCAGTATCGCCTTTGGAATTGTGCTGGGTGTGTTTCCAGCACTGGGCTGGACGACGTTGCTGTGTCTGGTCACGGCGGCGTGGCTGCGGTTGAATCTTCCCGCCATGCAACTGGTGAACTTCCTGGTTTATCCGCTGCAGTTGCTTCTGCTGGTGCCGTTCCTCCGGGCCGGCGAGGTGCTCTTCCGGTCGCAGGGCATGGGACTTTCGTTGCCGCAGATTGTTGGCCTGATTCAAGCTGGAGTGTGGCACGCAATCAAGGTGCTGTGGGTGGCTACGGTACACGGCATCGTGGTGTGGGCGTTGCTGGCAGTTCCGACCATTTTCGTGATCTACAGGCTTCTTGCTCCGCTGCTTTGCAAGGCGCAAGAAATGGTGAAGTCGAAGAGGGCGTCCGGCGTCATCGAGGTGTGCTGAAGCATGTTGGCAATGGCCTTACAGCTGGCGGCAATTGGCACGGGGATGTTGGCTGTGCTGATGGTCCTGACGTGGCTGCTCAGCGAGCGCCTACATAACGCTGGGCTGGTGGACGTGGCGTGGTCGCTTGGCCTGGTGATCCTGGCGCTGTGGTACGCGTGGCAGGGGCCAGGGTGGATGGTTCGCAAATGGGGGATGGCCGCGATGGTTGCGTTCTGGGGCATTCGACTGGCGGCGCACTTGATTCGCAGGATCGTCAGCGAGCCCGAGGACGGCCGATACCAGCAGCTTCGCCGCGAGTGGCAGGGGAAGAATGTCTCGCTGCGGTTCTTGCTCTTCTTTGAGTTTCAGGCGCTGCTGGACGTCGTACTTGCGTTGCCCATGCTGTTGGCCGCGTTGAATCCGGAGCCGCAGTTGTCGGTGCTCGAGTATGCGGGGGTCGGATTGTGGTTGGTTGCCGTGATCGGCGAGAGCGTGGCCGACGCGCAACTGGCTGCCTTCAAACGCGACGGAACGAACCGCGGGCGAGTTTGTCAGCGGGGGCTGTGGCGCTATTCGCGGCATCCGAATTACTTCTTTGAGTGGTTTGTCTGGGTGGCGTGGATGTTTTACGCGCTGGAGTCGCCGTGGGGATGGCTCTCGGTGGTTTGTCCCGCGCTCATGCTGTTCTTCCTCTACCGCGTTACTGGAATTCCGGCGACCGAGGCGCAGGCGTTGCGCTCGCGTGGAGAGGAATATGCGCGTTATCAACAGAACACCAGCGCGTTTGTCCCGTGGTTCCGGAAAGCAGCCAGTTGAGTGAGATTGTTATGAGCACCGCTTACAAACCGAGCCTTACCGCGGTCTCCACCACCGAGCCGACCGGGAACCTGGACCAATTGCTGGAACGTGATCTGCTGCCGGATTGGCTGATTCGCATCGGCATCCGGCGGCTGCTGGCGCAGCGGCTGCGCGAAGAGGATACAGGCGACGAAGAGAAGCAGTGCGCTCGTCTGCTCGCATTCGTCGAACAGCTCAAGTCGAGTCCGGTGGCGCTCGCGACCGAGGCCGCGAATCAGCAGCATTACGAAGTGCCCGCACGGTTTTTCGAGCTGGCGTTGGGGAAGCACTTGAAGTACAGCAGCGGATTGTGGCGGGCTGGAACGAAGACGCTGGATGAGGCCGAGGAGGCGATGCTGGAGCTGACCTGTGAGCGGGCGTGGTTGGCCGACGGGCAGCAGATGCTGGAACTGGGCTGCGGCTGGGGTTCGCTCTCCCTCTACATGGCGAACAAGTTCCCGCGCAGTCGAATCACGGCGGTATCCAACTCGCTAACGCAAAAGGAATTTATCGATGCCCGTGCCAAGGAGCGCGGGCTGCAGCAACCTTCAGATCATCACCGCCGATATGAACCATTTCGAGCCGCCTTCGAGCTACGACCGGATCGTTTCGGTGGAGATGTTCGAGCACATGCGTAACTATGATCTGCTGCTCTCGCGCATTGGTTCGTGGATGAAGAGCGATGGTTTGCTGTTCGTGCACATCTTCACGCACCGTCGTTTTGCATATCCCTTCGAGGTAGGTAGCGCAGGCGATTGGATGGCGCGACACTTTTTCACCGGCGGCATCATGCCGAGCGACGATCTGCTGTTGTACTTCCAGCGCGATCTTCACATCGTTGACCACTGGCGGCTCAACGGCCGGCACTACCAGAAGACTGCGGAGGCCTGGCTGCAAAACATGGATCGCAATCGTGCCCAAATTTCGCACCTATTCGCGGACACCTATTCGAGCGCTCTGGCGTCGGGCGATCGTGAACGCGACGCGCGGAGATGGCTGGTGCGCTGGCGCGTCTTCTTCATGGCCTGTGCCGAGTTGTGGGGTTACGCTGGCGGCGAGGAGTGGCTCGTTTCACACTATCTGTTCAGCCGAAACGCATAACGAATGGCCAATCTTAACGACAACAATGAACTGCTGAATTACGAAGCGATTCTGGTTACCTCTTTCGGCGGTCCCGAGGGTCCTGCGGACGTGATGCCGTTTCTGGAAAACGTTTTGCGGGGAAAGAACGTCCCGCGAGAGCGCATGCTGGAAGTGGCAGAGCACTATTACCACTTCGGCGGGAAGAGCCCGATCAACGATCAGAATCGCCGCCTCATCACCGCGCTGGAGCGCGAGCTTACCGAGCACGGGCCCACGCTGCCGGTGTACTGGGGCAATCGCAACTGGCACCCGATGTTGGCGGACACCCTGCGGCAGATGAAGAGCGACGGGGTACAGCGCGCGCTGGCGTTTGTTACGTCGGCCTACAGTTCATATTCGAGTTGTCGCCAATATCGCGAGGACATTGCACGGGCGCGCGAGGCCGCCGGTCCGGGTGCGCCCAGCGTGGACAAGATACGGGCCTTTCACAACCATCCGGGATTTATCGAGGCGATAGTTGATCGTGTACATGCGGCGCTGGCAAAGCTGCCGGAAGAGCGGCGCGAGTCAGCAGAGATTATCTATACCGCGCACAGTATTCCCTATGCGATGGCGCGCGGCTGTGACTACGAGGTGCAATTGCGAGAAACGGGACGGCTCGTGGCGGAGGAACTCGGACGGACGGATTGGACGCTGGTGTACCAGAGTCGCAGCGGACCTCCATCACAGCCTTGGCTGGAACCGGACATTCTGGACTACCTGCGCCAGCGCAAGGTGCAAGGAAATAACTCAGCTGTGGTTATTGTTCCTATCGGCTTCGTCTCCGACCACATGGAGGTTCTCTTCGATCTCGACACTCAGGCGCGCGAACACTGCGACGAACTGGGGTTCATGATGGTTCGTGCAGAAACAGTGGGGACGCACCCGCGGTTCATTCGAATGATTCGGGAACTGATAGGTGAGCGCATGGATCAGTCCCAACCAAGGCTGGTCGTGGGTTCGCTGGCGGCCCGTCCTGACTTCTGTCCCGCCGACTGTTGTCCGATGCCATGCCACGGCCAGCTATCGGTTTATCCGAAACCGTCGAATGAATCTGTCCGATAAATAACTCTGCAATTCCATCGCAAATCGCGCGTCGATAACCGCGCTTCGACTCTGAGTGACCAGCGGGTCGGGAGAATTACCCTTCCCGAACATCGTCCAGAAGTCTGCTTCTAGGAATCTTCTCCGGATCGATACTAGGAAACGCGCTTCCCGTCACTGGGACGTGTAGTCGGCATTCCGTATATGTGTTCTATCCGGAGCGCTCCCGGATCATGAGCAAACCCGGCAATTGCCTGTCCGCAGATAGCTGGCGCGACAGGCCATGTCGTACTCAATCCCCCACGGGAACGCCAACGCCGGATCGTTAAAGGTTTGGCGATTTGTCGCCAGCTACCCCGCGCCATCGTCTGACGCGAAGAGACGGATAGGGCAGCTGAGTGCGAAGGATTGTGCCTGGCATCCAAAGCGCAGTACAATCTTCCGTCCTGTTCGAAGACAAAGCAATGGCACAACCGCAAATCGCCCTGTCCGCCTTAGCCACCTTCCGGAGCAAGTTTGCAGGAACCGTTCTTCAACCCGGCGATCCGGAGTACGACAATGTCCGCGCGCTGTTTAACGGCATGGTGGACAAACGCCCTGCCGTGATCGTGAGGCCCCGCAAAGACGCAGATATAGTTGTCGCTATCGCCTTTGCGCGGGAGCACCGCCTCGAGATCGCCGTTAGGGGTGGAGGTCACAACGTTGGCGGACGCGCCAGCGTCGAAGGCGGGATGATGATTGATCTCTCCCTCATGAAGGCGGTGTCGGTGAATCCTGCGGTAAGGCGTGCCGTTGCCCAGGGCGGCGTCACATGGGGCGAGTTCAATGGCGCAACTCAGAAGCACGGCCTTGCGACAACCGGGGGAGTCATCTCAACGACAGGCATCGCCGGACTGACACTCGGCGGCGGGTTCGGCTATCTGGCAGGTAAGCATGGCTTGGCGGTCGATAATTTGGTTGCCGCTACCGTTGTTACCGCGGACGGGCGGGTGGTACGCGCCAGCAAGGACGAGAATCCCGATCTCTTCTGGGCTTTGCGCGGCGGAAGCGGCAACTTCGGCATTGTCTCCTCCTTCGAGTACCGGCTGCATGCCGTGGGGCCAGCAATCACGGCAGGGGCGGTTGCCTGGCCATTCTCACGAGCCCAAGAAGTGTTGCGCTTCTTCCGTGAGTTCGCCGAGTCGACTCCGGACGAAGTCATTTCCATGTCGGCAGTTGGACATGCGCCGGATGGTTCCGGAGTCAAGGTGGTCATCATCGGGGCTTCGCATTGCGGCACGATCGCCGATGGCGAAAGAGTTCTGCGCCCCATTAAGGAATTAGGATCGCCGCTCTTCGATTCCATTCAGCCGACGAGCTACTGTGACCTGAACACAATGTTCGACGCCACCTACCCGAAAGGCATGCTGTACTACTGGAAATCGAGTTTTCTGAACGTCCTGAGCAACGACTCTATCGACAAGATGATCGATGCAGTTGAGCGGTGTCCGTCGAAATATACCGGTATCCTCGTGGAGCACTGGCATGGCGCGCTAGCTCGCGTGCCGCAGCACCAGACAGCCTTCCCGCACCGTCGCGAAGGCTTCAACCTGGGGCTAATTTCTCAGTGGCAGGATCCGGCTGAGAATGAAGCGAATGTAGCTTGGACACGTGAGGTGTTTACCCAGCTGGAGCCGTTCTGCGCAAAAGCCCGCTACGTGAACTATCTTGATCAGGACGATAGTGCCGACCTGTCCGGCCCCTACGGCGCAAACTACGCCAGGCTGGCGCAAATCAAGGCCAAATGGGACCCCGGAAATGTTTTTCATATCAACCAGAATATTCAGCCGACAAATTGATGTATCCGCATCTGCCCTAAAGAAGCAGGCGTAATCGTATCCGGCCTCTTAGTGATCTCCGGGCTTATTGCCTTGAAAGGAGAGCTTGCAAATGAAGTTGAAATCAATATCCGCACGCGTTCTAAGTTGTGTGGCAATTCTGGTGATTGCGGTAATCCAGATTTCGGCCCAGGAGTCGCCGGAGAAACTGCCCACCAAAGAAGACCTGGCTAATAACAACAAGCTCTTCATTGAACTGGCAACCAAGTACCTCCATTGGGACGAACCCACAGACCCCATCCATATTGTGGGCCCCCTCTATTTTGTAGGCACCAGAGGTCTCAGTTCCTGGCTCTTTGTTACTTCGGAAGGAAACATTTTGCTGAATACCGGAACACCGAACTCCGGTCCGATGATCGTCCAGTCGATCAAAACGCTCGGCTTCAAACCCGAGGACATCAAGATTATTATCAATGGTCACGGACATTCCGATCACGCTGGCGCCTTCGCTTACATGAAGCAACTCACGGGCGCGCAGATTGCCGTCATGCAGGAAGACGTCGCGATGATCGAGGATGGTGGCAAGAGCGATTTCTACTACGGCAAAGACTGGCAGGTCATGGGGCAGCCACCCGTGAAGGTCGACCGCGTGCTGCGTGACGGAGATACGGTGCGACTCGGGGAAGTAATATTGACCGCCCATCACACCCCTGGTCACACCAAGGGAGCGACCACCTGGGTGACGACTCTGGTCGAAGGAGGAAAAGCGTACAAAGTCGTATTTCCAGACGGTGGCGGTTTCAATCCGGGTTACCACGTGGCGCAGCCGGAGTCTTACCCGGGCATCAATCAGGACTATCGCAACACGCTTCATTTCCTGGAGAACCAACACCCAGATATTTGGGGCGGACACCACACGGAATACTTCGATCTCGAAGGCAAACGAAAGCGCGCGGCCATCGAAGGGGTCAGTGCATGGGTTGACCCGGAAGGATATCGGCAGTTCATAGCAAGTAAACGCCGTGCCTTCGAAGATGAAGTAGACGCTGAGATGGGAGTCAAGAAGGCTTCTCCGAATTGATGGCTGAGGAGGAGACTCAGATAACTGTTGCGAACAGGCCAATGCACATTCAATCGGGACCTGCGATCTGCGCCACGATCTCGAACCGGTCATTCACCGGATGGCTTAGATTCTGCTTGCAGCCCAGATACCGCTCCGTGGTCTGCACCGAGACATGGCCGAGCAGGAACTGAATCTGTTCCAATTCGCCACCGCTGGTGTGACACAGCTTGGCGCAGGTTGGGCGAAGGTCATGCGGGGCCACGTGCTCTAGCCCTATGCTGTGCCAATATCGATTCACCACGTGCCAGACAACGTTCACGTTGATGCGATCACCCCAAACGGTTCCATTCTTACGTATGGCGCGGAACACCCGCCCCGTGCTAATCGTGGCCGCAGAGGTCCATCGGTCTAACTTCTCTTTGGCCCAGCGCGGAATCGGTATGGTGCGAACATGACCACCCTTGCCGACCAGGTCCACGATGACCCAATGGCCTTGACGGATCTGTATCTTTTCAACGAGCAGGTTCGCCAGCTCGGCACGACGAAGTCCGCATCCCACCAGGATCGCCAGCATCGCGCAGTCCCTCCGTTCACGGAGCCCATCGCCAGAGGCGCAGTTCACCAGTTGAGTGCTTTGCTCCAAGCTTAACCAGTTGCCCGAGCGATGTCTGAGTTGCCTGGCACCTTTCACAGGCTAAATCCCGGCAGCCAGATCAGCACTCAACAGTCCGCACTCCGCCGCTTCATGCGCGAGTCGCCGGACGGCAGCCAGCCTTTGATTGATCGTTGATGCCGCCAATCCATTGGCTTCAAGATGTATGCGGTACCGACCACTACAATACGGTTCAGCGCCAGGCGCGGCTCAGAACAGTACCAAGCAATGAATTGTTCAATGGCATATTCATACGTCCGCCGAGATGCCGGCGAAGTCAGGGCGTTGAGCACTGCGGTCTTGGAATGATCCAGATCCGAGAGCCGAAGCACCGCGCGGCGGAGCTTGGCTTTGCGCTTTTTTGGGACCATGCTGGCGGCCTCCATCGCCGCAGCACGGATTCATGACTTGCGTCCAGCCAGAAAGGGGGAATAGCGTGTGGGTTGGCAATTTTGCCACAAAAAGGGGTAGCCCCTGCGAGCTACCCTGTTGATTATGGTGGTTGGCGGATGCTACTTTGCGTCAGCAGCTGCCATGGCTCCTTCTTTGAGCTTTTGGATGTCAGCCGGTGTCAGTTTTGGCGGCTCGACGTGGAAGGTGAGCTTGTTGAGCTTGCCGTTGAAGTCGAACGGAGTCTTGTAGTCCTGATCGTCAATCGGCGTACCGGTATCGCTGCCGATGTCGAAGGTTTCGTCCCATTGCAGGATAAGTGGAACGGACTTTTCCATTGTCTGCGTGGCTACGGTTTTACCGTCGACTTTGAGGATGCCGGTGCCTGCACGCCCCAACCCGCTCATGTTGTTGAACGCGAGGGTGGCGAATCCGAGGCCGTCATAGTCGAAGTCGAACTCCAGCGTGTGCTTGCCGGCGGTGAGTGCGTCCGCACCCTGCCACTTCACGCGCTTGAGGTCGAGCAAGTCCCAGGCGAACGTGGGCTTGCCCTTCAGGATGTAAAAGCCGTAGCCGCCGAAGCGTCCACCCTCGGTGACGATCATTCCATCGCCGCCATCGGCGGGGACTTCGACATCGGCGGTGATGGTGTAGGAGGTGTTCAGCAGGCTTGGCGCGGCAGAGTACGGAATGCCGGTCAGGCGCGCGGTGTAGGTGAAGTCCGTCCGTCCGGCCGTGAGGTTAGGACGGGGTGCAACTAAACGAGTCGCCACAGAAGCGTCCAGCGGAAACACCTGGTACTTCTGCATCTCCGTGTTCAGGACGCCCTGCAATTCTTTCAGCTTGGCGGGATTGGAAGCAGCCAGATCGTTGTTCTCGCTCCAGTCCTTGCTGATGTCGTACAGCTCCCACTTATAAGCGGTTTCAGGGTTGCTGACGGCAGGGCCGACGATAACCCATGGCGGCCGGATCGGCGTAGTGGCTGCAACCCATCCGTCGTGATAGATGGCGCGAACGCCCATCATCTCAAAGTACTGAGTGTTGTGGCGGGTTGGCACGTTGGCGTTGGCCTTGTCGAAGGTGTAGGCGAGGCTGATACCTTCAATCGGCTTCTGCGGAATGCCATCGACGACTTGGGGCGCCGGAATGCCAGCGACCTCGAGGATGGTCGGGACGATATCGATCACGTGACTGAATTGCCAACGAATGCCGCCCTTGTCGGTGATGTGGCCGGGCCATGCAATGGCCATGCCCTGCTTAGTACCGCCGAAGTGCGAAGCAATCTGCTTGGTCCACTTGAAGGGAGTGTCGAAGGCCCATGTCCAGGCGACTGACATGTGCGGGTACGTCATATTCGAGCCCCAAGTGTCATAGAAGTACTTGAGTTGGTCGGTGGGAGGAACATCGACACCGTTGAAGGCCATAACTTCGCTGGGCGTTCCGTGAAGAGTACCTTCCGCGCTGGAGCCATTGTCGCCGCTGATGTACATGATGAACGTGTTATCAAGCTGGCCCATGTCCTGAACCTGCTGAATGACGCGTCCGATTTCGTAATCGGTGTACATAAGGTAGGCGGCATAGACTTCCGCCTGGCGGATGTACAACTTCTTCTCGTCGTCGTTGAGGCTGTTCCACTCGGGCAACAGGTCTTTCGGCCAGGGAGTCAATTGCGTGTCAGGAGGAATGACGCCAAGCTTTTTCTGATTGGCGAAAATAGTATCGCGCAACGCATTCCAGCCATTGTCGAAGAGGTGCAGATTATGCGCTTTTTCGATCCACTCCGGCGTGGGATGATGCGGGGCATGCGTTCCACCCGGAACGTAATAGAGGAAGAACTTCTGGTCCGGGCTGATGGCGCTGATCTGGTTCAACCACTTGATGGCGTCGTCGGCCATGCCAGTGGTGAGATTCCATCCCGGTTTGCCCTGGTAGGGATAGATCGCCGTGGTGTCGTCAAACAGGTTCGGTTCCCATTGGCTGCTATCGCCTCCAACAAAACCATAGAAGTGCTCGAAGCCCATGCCGGTCGGCCACTGGTCGAAAGGGCCAAGCTGGCTGGCCTGGAAAGAAGGGGTGTTGTGGTCCTTGCCGAACCACGAGGTGCGGTAACCATTGTCCTTGAGGATGCGGCCGATGGTCGCCTTGTCTCGCGTGATGATGCTGTCGTAGCCGGGAAAGCCCGTGGATTGCTCGGAGATCACGCCAAAGCCGACAGAGTGATGATTGCGGCCGGTGATGAGGGCGGCGCGCGTCGGGGAGCACAGAGCTGTGGAGTGGAAGTTGGTATAACGCAGTCCCATGGCCGCGACCTTATCGAGGTTGGGTGTCGGAATGACGCCGCCAAAGGTGCTAGGCGCGCCGAACCCGACGTCGTCGGTCATGATGAGCAGGATGTTGGGGGCATTCTTGGGCGGCACGATGCGTGGCGACCAGTAAGGCTTGGACTGCATCGCGTTGTCTGTGATTACACCGCCGAACTTGTCCGGCGGTGCGGGAAGTTGCTTGCCATCGATTGTCGTGGTGGCGCAGGGCGCGCCCGGCGGGCAGTTTGCCTGTTGCGCCAATGACGGCGCTGCTGCCACAAGCAGAGCTCCGCCAAACAACCCAAAACCCTTTGAGAACCTCTTCATCGAACGTTCCTTTCTTATTCGACAAGTGTGCATAGTCCCGCGCCTGTGGCGAACGCTTGTTCGCTGCAGCATGGGGAGCGACTAGGACTGGAGATTAAGCCCAGATTATCTTGGACACCAAGGAGTGGCTCAACAGTGACCTACATCACACGGATGTGTGACGAGAGTCCGCATAGGTCGATAACTCTTGTCGCTGAAGGGCAGCTCACATTGGCTGGGTGAGGCCGTAGCGAGTCTGATTGCTTGTTAGCTGTTGGGAACAGACCATTGCATACCCTATCCGACCGGGGGCGACCAGGCGGGATTACCTCCGAGTTGGCGATTTCACGACATCTATCGGAAGGACCATGACGATGCTCTCGACTAGTGACTGCCCAGAGTGCACGACGTTCAATCGGTGTTCCTCAGTTGTAGAACTTCGTCAAAGGCCACAACTCCGCAATGGGTCGTTTTATGCCGCGGCAGACCATAACCGGAATGTCGTACTCAGAGGGTTGTATCCAGGGAGCCTCCAGCCTTGCTTCCAGCGAGCAAGTACGAAAATACTTTACCGCCGAATCGCAATTGTCCCCCACGCAAATGAGGACGTCGCCACTGTATCCGCGCGGTCCCCAAAGGAAATACTGATTATGTCCGCTGATGACGGGCAGCTTAGGGTTGCTGAGGAACTCGATCGCCGCCGCTTCGCTATAGTTCTGTGCCAACACTACCGCCTGTCTCCGGTCATCGGGTGGAAGTTTCTGGTAGACGCGATTCACAATGAAGGTCAACTCCGTCCAGCCATGCATACTCGCGAAGTCGCTCGGCAATTCTGCGGCAACGCGATGTTCTGTTTCGATGCTCTGTCGCGAAACGTGCAACAATGACTGCAGTTCACTGTAGTAACTCGCCAGCCATGCTTCCGGAAGGACCGGCATCACAACGGGAAAGAAAACTAGGCCGAGCAGGACGGTGGCCGCTGCAATCGCCGTTCGCGCCCAACGAACCTTGCCGGTCCAATTCTCGATCTGCACGCATCCGGCTGCGACGAGGTATGGATATGCGTTGGCGGGATAGTAATGCTTGCCGTGCAGAACTATCATGATCGCAATTAACAGAAAATAGCCATACGCCAGAAACCGAAAATCTCGGCACAACAACAGCCAAGCCAGACCGATGATCCAGAATCCCCACAGAAAACCGCTGATCCAGAGCTGTTGCCCGACGTACGCGATGGGCCCGACATTTACATTCTTGCCGTGTTGCACCGCGCGAAGCAATTCAAGCATGGGGTAGCCGTAGTGGACCTGCCACAGCAACGCCGGCAACGCGATCACGGCGGAAATCAACGTACCTACCATCAACCATCGCGAACGCAGAATCCGCCGTTGCGGCGTAAGCAAAAGCCCGATGAGCAATGCCCCTGCGAAAAACACAACGCTGTATTTGCTCTGTATCGACACTCCTATCACGACGCCGATTGCAACCCAGAGCCGCGGATTTGCCCCTTTCGTCAAGCGCACGATCCACAGAGTAATGAGCGGCCAAGACCACAGGCCGACCATGTCCGGTGAGACCTTCATGCCGAAATCGGTCAGAACCGGAAGGAGAAAGACCACTATCGCCGAAAGCACTTGGGCGTAAACCGCTCCACCGAACTCGAAGGCGAGCAGGCAAGTCACATATATCCCGGCTCCTGCAAAGAGAGCTGGAACGGCCCGCAACAATACCAGCGAGGGACCTAATACCTGCGAAGCTGCTGCCAGGAGGGGAGCAACCGGTGGCTGATCGACGTAGTTCCACTGCGGATGCTGCCCGCAGATGATGAAATACAATTCGTCGCCGAAAAATCCGTACTTGGGATTGCAGACCAGGTGAATCAGGAAAGCGGTCGTTGCGGCAAGAAGCGGAACACGGACGCGGGCGGGTATACGTCGCCACATGAAACCATAGCCTCCATGCCCACATCTTCCGTACAGCAGTGTAGAGTATTCCCGGCCAATTTCCGAGCGCATCTAGTGATCGAGGGATGACAAGGCCCAGCGGGCGCAAGTATCCGAAAATAAGCTAGCTGAATCAGGCCCAACGATTGCTGTTGATACAGGCGAACTCGTAGCCTATCCGAGGCGGCGACCCAAGGGATTACCGATCAGTGGCCGTGCGGTCAACTCAGCGTCCGACCCCATCTCAACGCGATTCTATGAAGATCGCCTTCACCTTTCACCTTGACGAACGGCACGTTCGAGCCGCGTGGTTGCTCTGGTGCGAGTCGGTATAGGCTCGGGAAAACGCCGCAATAGCTTTATCGATCCTGTCGTTCTAGTCCATGTATCCGCTGAGCATGACCGAGGAGCCGACAGGGGCAAGCGCAAGTTCGGGACGTCCTTCTCCAGACTTCTAGGTTGACAATCAACCGGACTTCGTCGTCATCACGACAAGGCCTCTAGTTGGCGCATGAGAGCCGGGATCACGGAAGATGGAAACTGTAGCCGGTTGTCCATATCGTCCCCCTCAAAAATTGTCACATCACCGTCCTCGGACTTGACTATCTCAAGAATTGGCACTCCCGCTGGATCGCAAACGGTTCTGAGCTGCTTCCTGTGTACTACAGTAGTGGCCTGCCAGAGACAAAGTTCATTGCCGTCCGGATCGTTGAAGTACGCGAGCAGCCCGCCCAGCTCTTCTTTGATCGGTGTAGTGGCTACCCCATTGGCCTGCAGCGCTGCGGTCGCTTCTTGTAGGTCCTTTGCGCCCAGACTCAGTCGGGCATTGTCATTGCTCCGTGAAGTCGTACAAACCGCACTGGGTACGAGTTCAAACAGAACACCATCAACGTCGAATCGTGCAACATAGTCCCGAGAGATTAGGCGGAAGCCCAAGACGTCACGATAAAAGACAATGGATCGTTCAATATCACTCACATGGTAGAAAACAGAATCGAAATGTAGTTTGAGCTCTTTGGGGGCGATGTCGGGCATACCGAACTCCTTCCATTAATTGTTGTTTTGCCAAGGACGATGACGGTGAGCGAATGTGTTTCGGTGAAACAGACTGACTAACCGTTCTTTTCTAGGCCCGTCACCAGGAGAGCGCGTGGTGATCAACATCCGCCGAAGAAATCGCCAGCGGTAATGCATCAGATGTGTTTGTGGAGTCTCCAGTTCGACGACCTGCCGCACGGGCACACCTCATGCTGCAGCGGGCCTTTCTGCATCGGGCCGCGCCTGTTCCTTTCCAGAGCATGACGGTTGCGCAGATCACGTCAAACGGCAATAGCTGGGCAGCGGCAATCTCGCCGGATGGGAAATACGTTGCCTTGCTGCGTCGCGAGACGGATGGCCGGGACAGTCTCTGGATGCGCCATCTGCCGACCAACAGCAACACGCAGATCGTCCCTCCGTCGGATGGCCACATCGACAACCTCGCCTTTGGTGCGGATGGCAACTACGTTTACTACACGCTGAGACCTACTGGGTCGGGCATCGCAGACATGTACCGCGTGCCGGTGCTTGGGGGCGCGCCAATCCTGGTGGTTCACAACGGCGATTCAGCTCCCTCGTTCTATACGGGGGGCGCAAGATTGTGTTTCCTGCGTCAGTACACGTCGAAGAATCAGCAGACTCTGGTGAGCACAAACCTCGACGGCTCCGACGAGAAAACTCTCTGGTCAGGCAAGCCTGTGTACATCGGTGATCCCGCGTGGTCCACCGATGGGAAGCATGTGCTGTTGGCCCCACTAGGAAGCAGTTCTATCGCGGTGCTCGAGGTGGCGAGCGGCTCGATTCAGAACCTGCCAAAGCTGCCCGGAGAGAATTTCGAGCCCGAATATTTCGTGTGGGTGCCGGACGGCAGCGGTTTCTTACTTAGCTATCGCAACATGGATCTGGGCTATCGCCAGATCGCATACCTGAGCTTCCCAAAGGGCGAGTTTCATGCCCTTACCAATGATCTGAACGAGTACGACGCCCTCAGCTTATCCGCTGATGGCAAGACATTGGGCACCGTCCTGACCACCCGGAAAGCGTTCTTCGGGCTCTACTCTGTTGCGGGGAATAAAATTGCGACTTCCCCATTCGCAACCTTGCAGTCCGTCTACTGGTTTGACTGGCTTGATAACAATCGAATCGTGGTGCGCAACAACGACATGAGTATCGACGTGGTGGACACGAGCACGCAACAGCGCTCGCCCGTGTTCTCCGCCAACGATTTCTATACCTACGATCTCGATGCTTGTGGCCCGAACACGATCGTATTCACCGGACTGCCGCATCAGGCCTCTACCGCTTCCATTTGGGCCATAGACGTGAACGGCGGGTCGCCACGGAAGGTCAGTCCCGAGCCCGCGAGTCAGTATCAGCGTTGCACGCCCGAGGGGAAATGGCTCATTTATTACAACTACCACGACTTCGCCATTCACAAGGTGGCGATGGCGGGGGGCAAATCGGAGATCCTGGTAGACGCAGATCGCCAACCGGGCGTGCCATTCTCCCTCACTCCCGACGGCCACACGCTGGTCATCAGTACGCAAGGTGCGGCAAACGGGGAGCGCGAAATCGACTTTGTTTCGCTCTCGTCTGGCGCAGTGGAGAAGCGCCTCTCTGTGCCCGACGATTCCACAGGCGCGTTCATCGCACCCGACGGCCAGAACATCGCCGTTATTCGCCGCATTCACGGCGTCGACGACGTATGGCTGCAACCCATCACCGGCGCTCCGCCCTATCAGATAACCAATTTCCGGGCCCAGAGTACAACGGAGACGCATATTCCGACGATTGCCTGGTCGCCGGACGGGAAGGTTCTGGCCATCGGCGGCCGCCGCTATCGCCGCGACGCAATTCTGATAAAGCAGCAGGAGAAGTAGTCGGCCGAGGGTGTGTGTAGTCCGCCCAGAATAAAGGCCACACCTGCGGCCCCAGATGTATGCCGCTCAGGATCATTGCCCACTGCCCGCCCAGATGTTTCCTGCGAGAGATGCCAATCGCAGTCGAACTCACGCACGATACTCCCCCGCTTCGCGATTGCAAGGCGAAAGAACGCTGCTGGAGTACGCGTAGACGCTTGTGTCGGCCGACGGTCTTTCTTGCCGTTGCGCGTGGCCGCGGCCGCCTTATGCTTATAGGAGCGTCTACCTCGCCTGAGGCGTTGTATCAGCCGGTTCGCAAGCAAATTGAATACTGGTGCGGTTCGGGCGGTTGGTCATTCCGTTGGAATGGCTCCAGTTTTGTTGCGAAGCGCTTGGTGGGAGATTGACGTAACGGACATACGCCCGACGTCGATGGTTGATCGATTGAGGAACTCAAAGGCCTCATCATTGATCCCTCGTCTAGGTACCTCCTGCTCCCCCCGAAATTGGCGGGCATGAGTATTCAATTCGAACCAAACCGCGTCAAAGGGGCACTTCAAATTATCTGGTCTGGAGTCGAATTACACCGGCAAGCCCGGCGGACATCTTGGCCCTTGACTTCCAAACTGACAAAAAGCTATGGATCAACAGTCGCCATAAGAAAATGGAGGGAACGCGCATTATGTGTTCACAATCCGTGATTCCATTCCGTCGCAGCCGGACTATCTCCGGTTGGAGAGGATTTCTGGCGAACACTCGCCGACCTTATCGAAAAATATCCGCGACCTGCCTTCACCCAAGAGGCACCCGGCTTATGCGTGTCTTCAGGCACTTACGCGCGGTTGGCAGTTCCCGAAAACCCTTGTAAGTTATCGTAAACAAATAGCCGCACGCCTTGGCACGGTAGAGGTAAGCAATCAGCCTGTCACACATCGCAGAAACCAGTGACACGTGACCGCCGTCACCGAAAAGATCAGTTCAGCCTGCGATACTAGCCTTTCTCGTTCCGCCAGGGACGGGTTTCGCCAGTAAGGCCACTACGCTTTCCGGCGGAGCAAAAGACAATCGAGCGCGGGGCTCTCCCGCCCAGAGTGCTTCGGTTGACCACGACATCCGAGATGATGTGCGCACTGTTCGTGCAGACCAATCCAATTTTCGAGGTTCTTTTTGCCAGCGGCTTCACAGCGTGCAGTTCCTATTCCCATGGTGCGGCCAACTGCGCCCTTAGCGGTCGATAAGCTTTTATACGACCGCAAGAGCGCGGCCTACGCTCTCTCCATCAGCATTCGTGCGCTCGACTACCTGATTGCCCACAAGGAGATAAAGATCCGGCGTATCGGCGGCAAGGTTTTAATACCGGCCGCAGAACTGAAGTGGTTTGCCGCAGCTGACCACCTCCACCCTCTCGCGACGAAAGCCGCATGAATAAACTTGGCTTTTGCGGACTGACGGGTTAGGTTAGTCCGCGGAGCCTCGTATGCCGCGCAAGAATGTCGCAAAGCAACGCGGAGTCTTTGAGCGACCTAAAGCCTCCGGGATCTGGTGGGTATCATACGTCGATGCAGAGAGGAAGAGGCACCGAGAAAGTTGGACGCCGCAGCGACGCGATCGACTTGTACAATTTTCGCAAGGCAGAGATCCGAGCAGGGAAAAAGCTTCCACGAAATATCCAGAAAGGCGCTGTCAGCTTTAAGCAACTCGCCGACGACATCCTGACTTACAGTGGCAACCACCACAGCGATGTGCGGAATGTGAAGTCGCGAATCAACCAGATTCTGCCCGTCTTTGGAGATCGCGAGGCGGCATCGATCAAGCCCGCCGACATCGATCAGTGGATCTCCGGTCACACAGGAACCGCAGGAACGTTCAATCGGTATCGAGCGCTGTTTAGCTTGATCTACCGCGAAGCTATCCGCAACGACAAAGCTTCGAGCAATCCCGCCCGGTTGGTCCATCAGAAGAATGAAGGGAGCGGTCGCATTCGTTACCTTCTAGACGATGAAGAGCAGGCGTTACGGCGAACAATTACGAAGATGTTCCCTAAACATTTGCCGGAGCTGGTCATCGCAATCGGAACAGGCATGCGAAAGTCGGAGCAGTACCGGCTTGATTGGAGCCACGTGAACTTCGGACAGCGTCTTGTGCATCTTCAAAAAACCAAGAACTATACCGCGCGCGATATCCCGATAAACTCGGAGGTTCTTGCAGCATTTGATGCTCTGAAGGGCAACTCGCAAAAGCCACGTGGACGCGTCTTTGAGATACATGATCCGAAGGGCTGGTTTGAATCAGCCCGAGCCAAGTCCGGCGTCATGGGCTTCCGGTGGCACGATTGCAGGCATACATTTTGTTCGCGGCTTGCCATGGCCGGGGTGCACCTGAAAACCATCCAACTTCTTGCCGGGCACAAGACGATTGCAATCACCGCACGATACTCACATCTGGCGCCAAACACATTGCATGATGCCGTCGAACTGATCACAGAGGCAGCCCAAAAATCGAAACACTCCAGGGAACAAAGTGGCACCGGAAGTGGCACCGGGAAGAAAAAGGGCACCAGAGGAAACGTTAATCGTAAACGGAATGCTCGCGTAAACAACTCATAATAATCTATTTATTGGTGCCGAGAGGGGGACTTGAACCCCCACGACCGTTTCCAGTCTGCGGATTTTAAGTCCGCTGCGTCTGCCAGTTCCGCCATCCCGGCTCAGGGAGAGCACCGAGAACCCAGTTTAGCAGTTCTGTGAATGGCCACGAGGGCACCCAGAGTTTGCGTGAGAACCTATCGTCCCAAAGGATTCAACGCATCTTCTCCCATCTGCCCAGCATCTTGCTACGTTTCATGCCGGGCTGTCATGCTAGTCGCCTATGGCGCTCTGGTCTTTCCAGCCTCTTACTCCACGGCGGAGAGCAACGCCTGGTTTCGCACGCGCACGCAGCAAGCCACCCAGGAATGCCGGCCTCGGCTTCCGGGGAACTCTGCAATCTTCTGAGACAGGTGGCTCCAGAAAGCTGACTCTCCAGCATCCACACAAAACAACGCTGCGAAAGCCAGTCGTCATTTTGAAGGTGAGGTTTTCCACGCCATCTTGAGCCCCTACGATTTCAGATTCTGGTCCTATCCAATTTTTTTCCGTACCCAAATTGAAACCCTCATCACTATCTGATGTGACTCATGTCACAGTCTCGCGTGCGTCCGGTACCGAACAATGGTTCCATGCTGTACCTGCAGCCGTTGTTCTCATCTCCCGATGTGTAACTTCGTCAGGACACGCTTTCACTCTGAGGTCATACATGGATAGCGCGTTACTCATTCATCGCCTGCACTTCGCCTTCACGGTCACATACCACTATCTGTTCCCGCAGTTGACGATGGGGCTGGCACCGCTGATCGTCATTCTGAAGACAATCGAACTGAAGACGGGGAACGAACAATACGGCGCAGCCGCTCGTTTCTGGGCAAAGATCTTCGGTATTAACTTCGTCATTGGTGTGGTCACTGGAATTCCCATGGAGTTTCAGTTCGGTACCAATTGGTCGCATTTCTCGCGCTTTGCTGGCGGTGTCATTGGACAAACGCTTGCCATGGAGGGATGTTTCGCATTCTTTCTTGAGTCCACCTTTCTCGGCCTATTTCTCTATGGCGAGAAGCGTCTCAGCAAGGGAATGCACTGGTTTGCTGCGCTGATGGTATTCCTCGGTTCGTGGCTGTCGGGTTATTTCATTGTCGCCACCGATGGCTGGATGCAGCATCCGGTCGGTTACGAACGTATGCCTGACGGCTCGGTACAACTGAGCAGCTTCTGGCAGCTGGTGTTGAATCCGTGGTCTTGGTGGCAGTATGCGCACAACATGAGTGGGGCGGTCATTACCGGCGCGTTTGTGATGGCGGCAGTGGGCGCTTTCTATCTGCTCAGCCAGAAGCATGTTGAGCAGGGAAAGATCTTCGTTAAGGTCGGTATCATTGCCGCGCTCTTCGTCAGCGTGTTTCAGGTAATTCCAACCGGCGATGCGCAAGGTCGAATGCTGGCTCGTCATCAACCCGCAACGCTGGCGGCGATGGAAGCTTTATTCGATACGCAACCCGGCGCACCGCTGGTGATCCTCGGCCAGCCGGACGTTCCGGCACAGAAGATCGACAACCCGATCATGGTTCCTAAGATGCTGAGTTTCCTGACGTGGCGCAGCTGGGGAGCTGAGGTGAAGGGCCTCAACTCTATACCGAAGGAAGACTGGCCGGAGAATATTCCGCTGCTCTACTACACGTATCACATCATGGTTGGACTGGGGACCATTTTCATCGCGGTAACCATGGTGGCTTGCATTCTGTTGTGGCGTAAACAGCTGTATCAAGCTCGCTGGATGTTGTGGATCCTGTTGCTGATGTTCCCATTCCCCTACATCGCCAACACAGCGGGCTGGATGACAGCGGAGATGGGGCGGCAACCGTGGCTGATCTACGGAATTCTGCGCACGGTCGACGGATATTCCAAGATGGTGTCGGCCGGGAACGCCTGGTTCAGCTTCCTGGGCTTTGCCGGGATGTACACGGTGCTGTCAGTGTTGTTCCTCTTCCTGGTGCGGCGCGAGATTGAGCACGGGCCCGAGACGGTCATAACCCCGCAACTGCGCGAGAAGATCGCAGCGGTTGGAGTTGCTGCAGCGGAGGTGAGATAGCCATGTCGACGATTTGGTTCATGATTGTGGCAGTAATGGTTGCGGTTTATGTGATCCTTGATGGCTTCGACCTGGGTGCAGGCGCGGTACATCTGTTTATTGCGCACACCGATGACGAGCGCCGCACTGTCATACGTGCAATTGGTCCGGTGTGGGATGGAAACGAAGTGTGGCTGCTGGCTGCGGGCGGGACATTGTATTTCGCATTTCCCCTGTTGTACGCGTCCAGCTTCAGTGGCTTTTACTTACCGCTGATGATGGTCTTGTGGCTGCTCATGCTGCGCGCCATCGGTATAGAGTTCCGCACGCATATCGAGGCGGGAGTTTGGAAAGGCTTCTTCGACACCATCTTCGGGATATCCAGTATCCTGCTCGCTATCTTCTTCGGCGCAGCGCTCGGCAATGTCGTGCGCGGCGTTCCGCTGAATGCCGATGGCTATTTTTTCGAGCCGCTGTGGACCAACTGGCGAGTCGGCGCGCAGAACGGCATCCTGGACTGGTATACCGTGATGTGCGGAGTCGTGGCGCTGGTCACGCTGGTTGTTCACGGCTCATCGTACCTCGCTACTAAGACCGAAGGTGTGCTAGCGAATCGGGCGCGAGGAGTTGCGTCGGGGTTGTGGCCAGTGCAGGTCCTGCTGACCATTCTTAGCCTCGTCGCGACCGTCTATGCAGTTCCCAACGTCCTGCAAAACTACTCCAAGTGGCCGATCGGGTATCTGGTTCCCGCCATCGTGATTGGCAGCCTGGCGTACATGTATTTCGCGCGTAAGCAAAGGCAGGACAAGGGGGCGTTCCTGGCGTCGTGTATCTACATTGTCGCGATGCTGGTGGGCGCAGCCTTCGCGCTTTATCCGACTGTACTGCCGGCGAGCACGGGCTCAAACCTCAGTTTGACGATCTACAACACCGCGGCGGGCGCTCACGGACTGGCCGTAGGCTTCGTGTGGTGGAGCATTGGAATGGTCCTGGCTGCCGTGTATTTCATCTTCATCTATCGCATGTTTCGCGGCAAGGTGCGCCTGGACGAAGGTAGCGATCACGGATACTGAGAAGAAACCGCTCGGGAGCGGCATGGCTTACACGGCTACTGCGGCTCCCGAGATTTTCGGAAGTTGCGCTTGATCCCACGCATCGAATCCGCCGACGACATTCGTCACATCGTGCCCGGCACGCTGTAACAGGCTGGCGGCGATCATGCTTCGATAGCCGCTCTTGCAATGCACAGCCGTTGGCTTGGCATGATCCAGTTCGGGCAGAGCAGTCTTGAAACGATCCAGCGGATAGAACTCCGCACCTTCGATGTGTCCCGCATCCCATTCGCCTTGGCGACGCACATCCAGAAGTTCCAAATCGTGCGCAGCAAGGTGGCCGTTGAGTTCACTCACCGTGATTTGCTTGATAGTGGCAGTGGCGAAGCCGTCGCGCTTCCATCCTTCAACGCCACCCTCCAGATATCCCTGAATATCTTCGATACCCACGCGCGCCAATCGCATCCGTGCCTCGGCTAACTGATCGGAAGAGGCCGTAATCAAGATTGGTCGAGCCGATAGGCCCAGCACCGCTCCTGCCCACGATGCGAATTGCCCGGATAGCGGAATGTTGATCGAGCCCGGAACATGCTCGGCAGCGAATTCGTCGCCCGGACGCACGTCGAGGGCAATCGTTCCGCGATCGAGTCGCGCTTTCAGATCAGAGGCGGCAATCGCATTCAGTTCAGGCAGCTCCGACAATGCTGCTGCCCCGGTACGATTGATGGCGGCATCTTCGAGGAAATAATCCGGACGCGCCGGAAGGTTCGATGTCATCTGCTGTATGAACTCGTCGCGATCCTTGATTTGCAGGGCGTAGTTTGTCAGGCGCTCGGTTCCGATCGTCGAAGACCGCTCCGCGCGCATGTTGCGCCCACACAGCGAACCCGCGCCGTGCGCCGGATACACCTGAACGCTGTCCGGCAAAGTCATCAGCTTCTGCTGCAACGAGTCATAGAGCATCCCGGCGAGCTGCTGAGGCGTGTAGGTCTTCGAGAGGTCAGGCCTGCCGATGTCGCCGATGAAAAGGGTGTCTCCGGTGAGAACGGCAAAAGGTGTTTGAGATTTGTCCTCATCGGTGAGCAGCAGGCAAAGGCTTTCGAGCGTGTGGCCCGGGGTTGCGAGAACATTCACCTGACATCGGCCAACCTGCACCTGTGCGCCGTCGACAAGGCCGACGTGCGGGTAGCTGGCGTCGGCAACCTTTCCGACGTAGATGGTCGCCCCGGTGCGCGCCGCCAGTTCCTTGTGTCCAGAAACAAAGTCAGCGTGCAGATGCGTCTCGAAGATGTACCGGATTTCCAGCCCCTGCTTCTTTGCGGCTTCCACGTAAATGTCGACGTCACGTTGCGGATCGACGACAGCAGCCTGGCCATCGGAGCCGAACATATAGGAGGCATGGGCGAGACATCCGAGATAAAACTGTTCAAAGTACATAACCGTTCCTTTTCGCGCAGGCCATCATAACCGTTCTTGCGTAAAACCGCTTGCGGAAACGCCTTGTCCGGAGACGCTAGCGCTCGTAGGTTTCTGCCCAGAGCTTAAGTTGCGCGCTGGTACTGGCATTCAGCTGACCCTTGCGGAAGCGCCAGCGCCAATTTCCGGACGAAGTTCCGGGAAGGTTCATGCGGCCTTCACTGCCCACTGCGAGCACATCCTGCAAAGGAAAAAGTACAGTATCGGCGACCGAGGCCACAAGGGTGCGAATCATCACCAGGTTGATGTCGTGGCCGTCGGTATTGAGATAACGTTTCGCATATGCCATCTCCTTCTCAACGTCGGCTTCCGTGCGAATGCTGCCCGCGCCGGGCTTGCTGTTCCACCAGCCCATCACGGTGTCATTGTCGTGGGTACCGGTGTAAGCCACGAGATGATGCGGATAATTGTGCGGTTTAAAGTCGGGCGCCTGGGGATCGTTGCCGAAGGCGAATTGCAGGATCGCCATGCCGGGAAATTCGAATTGCTTCCGAAGCTCCTCCACTGCGGGAGTAATGACACCCAGGTTCTCGGCCACGATCGGCAGATCGCCTAATGCATCTCTAATGGCGGAGAAGAGCGGCGCGCCAGGACCCTTAACCCACGATCCATTTACCGCGGTCGTTTCACCGGCCGGAATTTCGTAGTACGCCTCGAAGCCGCGGAAGTGATCGAGGCGTATCATGTCCAGCATCTCCAGGGCCCGCCGAAAGCGCGCAATCCACCACGTGTAGCCCGTTTTCTCGTGCGCTTCCCACGAATAAATAGGGTTGCCCCAAAGCTGGCCGGTAGCGCTGAAATAATCAGGCGGCACGCCGGCGACGACGCGAGGACGTCCATCCCCCTGCAATTCAAACAATTCGCGATGCGACCAGACGTCTGCGCTGTCGAGGGCAACATAGATTGGCATGTCGCCCATGATGCGAATCTCGTTGCGTGCACAATGAGCCTTCAGCTCACACCACTGCCGCTCAAATTCGAACTGGATGAATTTGTTGCACTCGATGTCATCGCGGAGTTTCTCGCGGGCGTTTTCGAGGGCCGCCGGTTCACGCAACGCGAGCTCAGGTTCCCACTCCATCCAACTGATGAGATGATGTGCATCCTTGGCGGCCATGAACAGCGCGTACTCGTCCAACCAGGAAGCATGCCGCCGGCAGAACACCTCGAACTCCTGACGATCATCTGACGAACTTCGCCGAAAATTTTGGAAGGCTAGTTGCAAAAGCGGACGCTTCCAGGCGATCACGTCGCCGAAAGCCACGTTGTCTTCCGGGAATTCCGGCGGGTCGGCAAGGTCATGGGGCGCGAGATATCCGCGCTCCACCAGGCGGTCGAGGCTGATCAACATCGGATTCCCAGCGAATGCCGAGAAACACTGATACGGTGAGTCGCCATAGCCGGTTGGACCGAGCGGCAGGACTTGCCAGATACGTTGTCCGGCCTCGCGCAAATAGTCGGCAAAGGCGTGCGCTTCCGGACCGAGTTCTCCGATGCCGTAGCGGCCGGGAAGGGAAGTGGGATGAAGCAGGATGCCGCTGGATCGCGGAAATTTCATGTGTCAGAAGCCCCGTTCAGGATGGTATCGCAAAGCATACAAGTCTGAGGTAATGAGATGCCGGACGGTCTTGATCTGTGCTGTTTCGCTCTGAGTATTGGACTGTAGTACGATGTATACAAGAGGTAACAATGTCATCGTCAGTGTTGTCGATTCGCCTGAATCCAGAAACCAAAGCGAAGCTCGAGGCTCTGGCGAAGGCTTCTCGCCGGTCCAGGTCATTCCTTGCCGCTGAGGCAATCGAAAATTATGTCGCAGCCGAAAGCTGGCAGCTCGAACAGATCAAAGCCGGACTCGCCGACCTGGATGCGGATCGAACGGTCGACCACAAGCAGGTCCGGGAATGGCTGCAATCGTGGGGACAGAAGCGGGAGCCTAAGCCGCCGCGATGAAAATCGTCTGGTCGCGAAAGGCTGTCAGGCACTTAGAGCATGTGCGTGAGTTTATCGCCAGGGATAACCCAAAAGCGGCCAGAGAGGTGGCGTTGCGAATCCTGGAAGCAGTCGACTTGCTATCGAGCCAACCGAATATGGGCCGCCCCGGCCGCATTCCGGGCACGCGCGAATTGGTCGTACCGCGTACTCCCTACGTAATGCCCTATCGCGTGCGCGGTGAACGGATCGAAATCATCGCTGTCTTCCACGGACATCAGCGCTGGCCCGACCTGCTCTAACCTTTCTTACAGCTCCACTTCCTGCAGTTCCGGCGTTGGCGGCGGAATCGTGTGCAACGCTTCCACCATCGCTTCAGCGAACTCGCTGGTTCCAGCGGATCCGCCTACGTCGCGCGTGGTGTGCTTCTTCTCGCCATAAACCTTCTCCAACGCCAGCCGGATGTGATTCGCGGCGTTCTCTTCGCCAAGGTGGCGCAGCATAAGAATTCCCGAACGCAGGACTGCCGTTGGGTTGGCGATGTCCTTGCCCGCGATGTCGGGCGCAGAGCCGTGAACCGCCTCGAAGATGGCGCAGTGATGGCCGAAGTTCGCGCCGGGAACGAGGCCAAGGCCGCCAACAAAAGCTGCACAGAGATCGGAAATGATGTCGCCGTATAGATTTTCCAGCAGCAGCATGTCGTACTGATACGGGTTCATCACCAGCTGCATGCAGGTGTTATCGACAATGTGCTCGCCGTAGGTAATCTCGGGGTATTCCTTCGAGATGTTGCGGGAGCAGCGAATGAACAAGCCATCCGACAGCTTCATGATATTGGCTTTGTGGATGGCGTGGATCTTCTTGCGATTGTGCTTGCGAGCGTAAGCGAATGCGAACTTCGCGATTCGCGTCGACGCCTTCTCCGTGATGATCTTCAGGCTCTCAACCACCCCCGGCACAACCTCGTGCTCGATGCCGGAGTAAAGGCCTTCCGTGTTCTCGCGAACGATCACCAAGTCAACATCTGGATATCGCGTGGCTACCGAGGGCAGATTGCGGATCGGGCGAAAATTGGCGAACAGCTCGAATTGCTTGCGCAGAGCGACGTTGATACTGGGGAATCCCCCACCGATCGGGGTCGTCACCGGGCCCTTCAGTCCGCAGCAGGTGCGCTCGATGGACTCGATTAGTTCCTTAGGGATGTACTCGTGATATTTTTCGTAGGCTTCCGCTCCAGCGGCGAAGCTCTCCCACTCGAATTTGACGCCAGTTGCTTCCAGAATACGAACGGTGGCGTTCACCACCTCAGGGCCGATACCATCGCCGGGAATCAAAGTAACTTTATGTGCCATTCTTCTCTTTTTCTTAGTTGGTGGCCGGAGTGCCGGCCTTAGTCTTCACGGACGAGTTCTCTTTCGTGTCGAGGAGCTCTTTCAGCTCCTCCATGAACTCGCGAACATCTTTGAAGTCGAGGTAGACCGAAGCGAAGCGCACATACGCGACCTTGTCGATGCGCTTCAGGCGGTTCATGATCAGCTCGCCGATTTCGCTGGTCTTGCGCTCGCGCTCAGGTGAGTCGACGACGAAGCCCTCGGCGTCGTTGACGATCTGCTCCAGTCGGCCCATAGAAACCGGCCGCTTTTCACAGGCTCGCAAGACCCCCGCGAGGACTTTTTGGCGTTCGAATTTTTCCCGACGCCCATCTTTTTTCACAACCATGTAGGGGATTTCGTCGATGCGTTCGTAGGTGGTGAAGCGTTTTTCGCACTTCAGGCACTCGCGACGGCGGCGAATCGATTCGCCTTCCTTGCTTTCGCGCGAATCAACCACCTTATCGTTTTCAAAGCCGCAAAACGGGCACTTCATGGGTGAGAGAGGCGGGCGACCACCCGCACTTCGATTGTAACAGGGGAAACGCATGCCATTGATGCAGCGACGGTTATCCCGAAAATCGAATCTCGGAAGCCGAGGTGTTCATCTGTTGACGTCATGAAGCAGCTGTTTGCCGTGATTCGCACCCGTGCCGACGCCTGGCAAGGCTCCCTGCCGTTGGAAGGGCAACGCGATTGGGACGCCCATGCCCAGTTCATGAACGGTCTTCACGCCGATGGCTTCATCGTTATTGGTGGGCCGCTCGAAGGAACTCCGGACGTCTTGTTGGTGGTGCGCGCCGAGTCTGAGGACGAGATCTACGGTCGTTTCGCGGAGGATCCCTGGACCGAACTGGATCTCCTGCGCCTGAAGAGCGTCTCGCCCTGGATGCTGAGACTCGGCTCATTGTGACGTTTTTCGCCGACAGAGTGAAAACACGCACTCTGTTCACCGCTGAATTCAGTACATTCAATCGAGAAAAATACCGTTCGGTGGACACTTGCTTCACTCCGCTGGGTGAGTGCCGACACAGAGCATAGACCCGTGTACAAGCGACAATTCTCTTATCGAGGAGCGCATTGGTGCGCCTTTTATAGGCTGGCAGTCATATTTCATTCACGGCCGCGCCCGCTCCATCTTAGCGAGGGAAAATGAGCACCCAGACGTATTCGCCTGAAGTGAACTTGCCCGTCCCCACGACGAAATCTGAAGAACCGGCCCCATCGCCCACCAAGCGCCCGACACTGCGCATTCTCCAACCTGAAGTGACCTACACTGGCGCGCCCATCAAGCCGCTGCAGAAGGGTTTGCCCAAGCAGACGGAGTCTCTCTGTCCCGAATGCATCAAGGTAATCCCGGCGAACATCTTCGCCGAAGACGGCAAGGTGGTGATGGAGAAGCAATGTCCCGAGCACGGGCACTTCCGCGACATCGTATTCAGCGACGTCGAACTCTACCTCAAGATGGAGGAGTGGAACTTCGGCGACAACCTCGGCCTCTCAAACCCGCAGGTCGAGGGCGGCGTGGCTTGCCCAGACGACTGCGGATTGTGCGGTATGCATACCTCGCACACCGCGCTGGCCAACGTCGATCTGACGAACCGTTGCAACCTGACCTGCCCCGTATGTTTCGCTAACGCGAATGTTGCCGGCTATCTCTACGAGCCGAGCATGGAACAGATCCGCGGCATGTTGAATACCCTGCGCAACGAGCGTCCCGTCGACGGTCGCGTGGTGCAGTTCTCCGGCGGCGAGCCGACGGTCCATCCGCAGTTCTTTGAAATTCTCTCTATGGCGCGCGACATGGGTTTCACCCACATCCAGGCCGCAACCAATGGCATCGAGTTAGCAAATCTCGAGTTTGCCAGGAAGGCAAAGGAATCCGGTCTGGCGACGCTGTACCTGCAATTCGACGGCGTCGATGACGATATCTACCGCCGCGTCCGCGGGCAGTCACTGCTCGACATCAAGATGAAGGTGATCGATAACTGCCGCGCGACCGGCATGAAGATCGTCTTCGTGCCAACGATTGTGAAGGGTCTGAACGACCACCAGGTCGGTGACATCGTCCGCGTCGCGATCGAGAACGTCGACTGCGTCTCCGGCATCAGCTTCCAGCCGGTGGCGTTTACCGGCCGCATCGCGAAGCACGAACTGCTGGCGAAGCGGTTCACGCTTGCCGACCTGGCGCGCTGCGTCAGCGAGCAGACCGGCATCACCGATCCGCGTTCAGATTGGTTCCCGCTAGCTTGCGTCACTCCGTTTTCAAAGTTCACCGCTGCCTTGCGAGGAACGGGCGTTCCGACGATTTCATCACACCCGCACTGCTCGCTCGGAACCTATTTCTTCGTCGACGAGAGATCGAAGAAGGCTGTGCCGATTACTCAATTTGTTGATGTACCGAATATGCTGCAGGACATGGAAGAGCTGTCGCGTTCGGCCGGCAAAGCGCGTTTCAAGTTCTACAGCAAGATGAAGGCCTGGAACGCGTTCCAGCGTCACTTCAAGAAGGAGTTAGCGCCCCCGGGGCTTACCTTCACGAAGTTCCTCCAGACGCTCCAAGGTCTTACCAACAAGAAGCTGGGCCGCGACGGCAAAGACGGCACATACACCTATCGCACTTTGCTGGTCGCTGGCATGCATTTTCAGGACGCATACAACTACGATATCGAACGCGTGAAGCGTTGCGTCATCCACTACGCTACGCCGGATGGAAAGCTGTATCCGTTCTGCACCTACAACTCCGGCCCATGCTACCGGGAGAAGATCGAGAGACAGTTCTCGGTGCCGTGGGAGAAGGGTAGCAACTCGCAGCTAGCGATTAGCGATCAATGATTCGATAGAGCGAGAGCCGCTTCCATGATTGGGAGCGGTTTCTGCTTTTGCGGCGTGAGATGACTACGCGGGTTGCAGGCCGGTCATCTCGGCGGGCTTCACGAAGTGCAGCAGCACTCCGACCACAGTGATCACCACGCACAGGAAGCTGAACCAGTCTCCGTGGCGCGTGTAGAACGTGGTATTCGCCTCGAGCGTGTAGCCGCCTTCGAGGGCCGTTCGCTCATTGCGCGGGGCCTCGCGGACGATGCGTCCGTAGGGGTCGATGATGGCGGTTATGCCGGTATTGGTATCGCGTAGCAGCCAGCGATCGTTTTCCACTGCGCGCATTCGCGCCATGTTGAGGTGCTGCCGCGGCGCGCCACCCTCGCCATACCATCCGTCGTTAGAGATGTTCACGAAGAACTCAGCGCCGTTGGCAGCCAGGTGGCGAACCTCGTTGGGAAAGATCGATTCGTAACAGATGAAGACGCCGGCCTCGGAATCCCCAACGCTCAGCGGCCGTCGCGAGGCGCCACGTGCGAACGTTCCGATCTCGCGAGTGAGGCCTCCGGCAAAGCCGAATAGCTTTGCGAACGGCACGTACTCGCCGAAGGGGACGAGGTGGATTTTGTCGTAGCGCTGGGTCCATGCGCCGTTGGTTGCGATCACGGAAGCCGAGTTGTAAATCTCCGGCGCCCGATGAGGATCTCCCGCATGGTCGATACCTATGGTACCCGCGATGACATAGGAACCCGTGTTGCGCGCGATCTCGGCCAATGTGTATCGCAGCTTCAGATCGGTCGCCCAGAAGGGCGCGGGCGATTCCGGCCACACGATTAAACCAGGACTGCCGGGCTTGTCATGTTGCGGCCGCACACTCAAAGCTTGCAGGGCGCTCAACGTCTGCTGAAAATATTCGGGCGACCAGTCGGAGCCCAGTATCGGGATGTCCGACTGGACCAGCGTCGCAGCCTGGTCCGTAGGCAGAGCCTCCGGCTTCACCAGCTTTCCGGCATGCAAGGCGATCGCTGCGGCCAGCGACGCGGTCAACAGCACCTTGCGTTTTGCGTAAGGGACCAGGAAAGCCGCGGCAACAGCGGTGTTGACCAGCGCAATTTCAAACGAGATTCCGTAAACGCCGGTCACGGTTGCAATGCGCGATAGCGGGATGTTGTCGATCTGTGTGGTGCCGAGCAGGTCCCAGGGGAACCCGGTGATATAGGTTCGTGCCATCTCGACCGCAACCCACAAGAAGGGCGTGAAGACCAGGGCACGCAGGTTCATCTGGTTGCGGCGCGCGGCGATCAAGGCGAGCAGCAGCCCAAACAAGCCGTGATACAGGCCGAGATACAGCGCGAACATGAGCAGCAGCAGAACCGACATGGGCGAGCCGATTCCGCCATAGACATGCATGACGTGGAAGATCCAGGAGCAGCTGCCCAGGTACCAGATGAATCCGCTGAGGTAGCCGAGCAGAAATCCCTGCCACGCTGTAGCCGGCGCCAGGTACTGACCGCCATCGGCGAGCACCATCATCACATCCTGCTCGCGGCATTTCAGAATGGCGTAGATCAGCGGCGCCAGCGCCACCCAACTCAGCAGATAGATCGCGAAGTTCGGGAAGATGAGGACCTGAAGGACGCCCGACAAAGAGGCGAAAATCCATGCTTTCGGGCGGATGCGTCTCACACGTCGAGTGTAACAAAGGGAAACGGCAGGTTTATGTAGCGGGAGATTACGAGTTGGTTACAGAGAAGGCTTAATCGAGAGCTTCCCACTCATCCGTGCTGATGTGCGCCTGGCTCAGGATGCTTCGGAGAGTACCGACAGGGATCTCGGATTTCCGCGGAACGATGGTTGTGTCGACCACCGCTTCTGAGCGGCGCACGAATTTGACGTGGCTGCCTTTTTGCGTCGTTTCCACAAAGCCCACCGACCGTCGGCGCTTGACTTCGCGGAAGGAGAGAGGCCTAAGCCGCCCCAACCTCAACTTCGATGGTTCTCAGCTCAGGCAGACGCGTTGACTTGCGGCGGCTCAAAATGCAGTTCTAATGCTTCTTTGAGGTTGGCGAGCGCTTCCTCTTCGGTCTCGCCCTGACTGGCCACATCAACGTCCAGACACTGCGATACGTACCAGTCGCCCTCTCGCCATACCGAAGCAGTAAACGCACGTTTCATGACGTTATTGTTGCACAGCAAAAAGCAGCGACCCAAGTAGAAACTCTTACAATGGAAAAGGCCGCGGTTCTCGCGGCCTTCGCTAAATGCCAGTTGCTAGCGGCTGCCCTACTTGATCGCCACCAGCTTGTTCATCAACTCGGAGTAGTCCTTCTTCTCGACGCCGTGTACCTGCTTGTTGTACTCGTCGATCTTTTGCGAATAATTCATCGAGCAGAACTTCGGGCCACACATCGAGCAGAATGCCGCCTCTTTGTAATAAGCATCAGGCAGCGTCTCGTCGTGCATGCTGCGCGCCGTTTCCGGATCGAGCGACAAGGCGAACTGCTTGTCCCAGTCGAAGGTATAGCGCGCGTAGCTGATGGCATTGTCGCGGTCCTGAGCTCCCGGGCGATGACGCGCAACGTCGGCAGCGTGGGCCGCAATCTTGTAAGCGATGATGCCGTCCTTCACGTCCTTCTCGTTCGGAAGACCGAGGTGCTCTTTCGGAGTGACATAGCAGAGCATCGCTGCACCGTGCCAGCCGATCAAAGCCGCGCCGATCGCTGAAGTGATGTGGTCGTATCCGGGCGCGATATCGATGACCAGAGGGCCAAGCGTGTAGAACGGCGCGCCATGGCAGAGCTCAACTTCCTTGTCGACCTGCTCTTTGATCTTGTCGAGCGGCACGTGGCCGGGGCCTTCGATCATGACCTGGACATCGCGCTCCCAGGCTTTCTTCGTGAGTTCGCCCAAGGTCTTCAGTTCGGCGAACTGGGCTTCGTCGCTGGCGTCGGCAATGCAGCCGGGCCGCAGGCCATCGCCGAGCGAGTAGCTCACGTCGTGCTTGGCCAAAATCTTCGTGATGTCGTCGAAGCGCTCGTAGAGGAAGTTCTGCTTGTGGTGATGCGCCATCCATTGCGCCAGGATCGCGCCGCCGCGGCTGACAATGCCGGTGATGCGCTTGGTGATCAGCGGCAGGTATTCGATCAATACGCCGGCATGGATGGTCATGTAGTCCACACCCTGTTCGGCTTGCTCTTCGATGACCTCGAGCATGACGTCTGCGGTCAGATCCTCGACCCGCTTCACGCGCGAGATCGCCTCGTAGATCGGCACCGTGCCGATGGGCACTGGCGAGTGGCGAAGGATGGCTTCGCGAATTTCACGAATGCCGCCGCCAGTGGAGAGATCCATCACCGTGTCGGCGCCGTAGTGTACGGAGGTGTGCAGCTTCTTCAGTTCTTCGTCAACGTTGCTGGTGACCGAGGAATTGCCGATGTTGGAGTTGATCTTGCATTTCGAGGCGACCCCGATACACATCGGCTCCAGCTCAGGATGGTTGACGTTGGCCGGAATGATCATGTGTCCGACAGCGACTTCGTCGCGGATCAGCTCCGGCGAAACTTTCTCGCGCTCGGCGATGAATGCCATCTCTTCGGTGAGCAGGCCCTTGCGGGCAAAATGCATCTGCGACATGTTGCTGTCGCCGGTGTGAGCTGCTTCTTCGCGGCGGCGGGTGATCCATTCGGCGCGCGGCTTCGGCGTGCCCGCGCCATTGCTGCCATTGGTTCCACTCATAATCTTCGGTAACTCCTGACCGGTTTCGATTATACCGTCATCGTGAGCGTGCCATCGCGCATGCACTCTGGAACCTGCTAGCCTGTCCTGCTACTTGGGAGTCGGACTTGAACTTCACCCTGCTCGATTGGTCGGCGATCGTTGGCTATCTCGTCATCACGCTGGTGATGGGGCTGTGGTTTCGCCGTCGCTCCAGCCGAAGCGTTGCCGATTATTTTTTGTCGGGACGCAATGTGAACTGGTGGCTGGCGGGGACGTCCATGGTCGCAACGACCTTCGCAGCCGACACCCCGCTCGTCGTGACGGGACTGGTGTACACGCAGGGGATTTCCGGCAACTGGCTATGGTGGGCCCTGCTGCCGTCGGGCATGATGACGGTGTTCCTGTTCGCGCGCCTGTGGCGCCGCTCGGGGCTGCTGACCGATGTGCAGTTCGCGGAGATCCGCTATTCAGGCAAACCGGCGGCATTCTTGCGAGGCTTCCGTGCGATCTATCTCGGGCTGCTGATGAACTGCGTCATCCTGGGATGGGTGACCAAGGCGATGACTAGCATCATCGCCACGACCTTCGCGGGCACTCCCATGCTGACGAATGTCGGACACTTCATGACCACGCATTTCGGCTCGGTGTGGAGTGGCGATGACGGCGCTGCGCTGGCCATCTGCGTGTTGTTCCTCATCCCGTTCACGGGTTTGTATGTTGCGCTGGGCGGCTTGTGGGGCGTTCTCTGGACCGACTTGTTTCAGTTCGTACTCAAAATGTCGATCGTGATCGCGGTCGGTTATTACGCCGTTGCCGCCTGCGGAGGGATGACATCGCTGCTGAATCGCCTTAGCCAGATGCAGGCCAGTGCTGGCTCAAATGCCGCCAGCCCGATTGGTTTTCTGCCGCAGTTCTGGCGTGGTGTCGACGCTGAGACTCTTTGGACCGTCCCGATTGCCAGCTTTCTTGTCTTCATAGGCCTGCAGTGGTGGGCGTTCTGGTATCCGGGGGCGGAGCCGGGCGGCGGAGGCTACATTGCTCAGCGCATCTTCAGCGCACGCGATGAAAAGCAAGGCTTGCTCTCGGTGTTGTGGTTCAACATCGCGCATTACGCTATTCGGCCATGGCCCTGGATCGTGACTGGGCTGGCCGTGATCGTTCTTTATCCCGGGCTGAAGCACCCCGAAACCGGATACATGATGGTGCTGAATGCGCACTTGCCGCGTCAGTATCGCGGTCTTGCGATGGCAGGATTTCTGGCGGCGTTCATGTCGACGATTGCCACCCAGTTGAACTGGGGCGCGTCGTATCTGGTCGCCGACTTCTATCGGCGCTTCCTGGTGCGGGACCGAAGCGAAGGTCACTACGTACGAATCTCACGCTTATGCACGGTCCTGCTGGTAATCGCTTCGGCATGGGTCTCGGTTCAACTCGGCTCGATCGCTTCTGGATGGGAAGTCGTCTTGCAGATCGGGGCGGGCACCGGAGCGGTGTACATCCTGCGCTGGTACTGGTGGCGCATCAACGCGTGGAGCGAGATTTCGGCGATGGCTTGCTCGCTGCTGGTCACGGTGGTTCTGAACAAGCTGCAGCCGTTCACAGGGAACGAGTCGATCGTCTTCGCCAAAGGCGCGCTGACCACCACCGTCATCACCACGCTGGTTTGGGTAACAGTCACGTTCTTCACGCAACCGGAGCCCGAAGAGGTGCTGTTGCAGTTTTACCGACGTGTGCGACCAGACGCTCGCGGGTGGAATCGCATTGCGGCGCTTGCCCCGGAAATTGCCCGGCGTAACGATATTGGCGGGAACATCCTCGCGTGGGTGCTGGGATGCGTGATGGTCTATTGCTGTCTGTTCGGAACCGGCAAGCTCCTTCTGCATCAACCCCGAGTCGGAGCGCTGCTCCTGATGATTTCGACTGGCGCAGCCTGGCTACTCTACCGTTCGGTCATCCGCAACTTTGCCTCTGAACCCGATGAGCGGAACACGGAGGCGAGAAGTGTCCCCGACACAGTGGTACCCTAGTCGAGGCAATAAAAACGGGGGAGCCTGAGCTCCCCCAAGCGACAGAGGCGATATCGCCTGAATGGATGTATCAGGTGCAATCGTTGGTTGCACACGAACGACATGCCAGCCTTGGGACAAATTGCTACCGTTCCGCAAATTGCTGTGATTAAAGGGGCGGAGGAACGTCAGGTTGCGATCGATGGCGTGAATTGGCGCTATTGGTACGCCGGTTCCGGCCCCCCGCTTCTGCTGATCCACGGCTTCCTAGGCTATTCGTTTTCATGGCGGTTCAACGTGGCGGCCCTGAGCCGGCATTTCTCCGTATATGCGATCGATCTGCCCGGCTGTGGATTCTCGGAACGTACAGACGCAGCTGAATGCACGTTAACCGGCGATGCCGAACGCGTGCTTCGGTTTATGCAGATGTTCGGCATTGAAAATGCCGATATCGTGGGATCATCGCGGGGAGGCGGCCTCAGCATCATCCTGGCTGCGATCGCTGCCCGCACCAATCAGTTAGATCGAATTCGGCGGCTGGTATTGGTATCCCCCATCAATCCCTGGTCGAGTCACGGCAAAGTAATAACGCGATTGTTGGCGACTACTTTAGGCGGCCTATACGTCGTGCATGTTCAGCCGCGGTTGGGCATCATTGCCAAACGATACCTGAAGGCGCTCTACGGTGATCCCGCCCGAGTTTCGCCTGGCACGTTTGATGGTTACACCATAGGACTTGATCCGGCCGGAAGTTTTGAGCACCTGCTCAAGATCCTGCGGTCGTGGCACGATGACCTGGCCGCAATCTACCAGGCGTTAGCCGAGATCGGCGGCATTCCCACCCTGTTGCTTTGGGGTTCGCGCGATCGAGCCGTGTACCCGTCTTCAATCCATCAACTCCAGCGCCACCTGAAGAACAGTGCGTTGGTGATGTTTCAGGGCGCCGGTCACATGCCTTACGAAGAAGTGCCGGATGAGTTCAACCGCGTCCTGTGCGATTTCCTGTTGCACGACGTGCCGCGAACGGCGTTCGAGATTGCGGCCGACAGGAATACAGCATTTAGCAGTTAGCGAACTGGCATCATGGCTAAGTTGCCGGTTGATCGAGGTAGCCCCACTGCGCGCGTAGCAGTTTGTGAGGGACACTTCTTTGGCTAAATGCTAAGTGCCACGCGCCGCCTCAATCCGCCGCGCTGCTCTCCTCTGCCATTTCGGCAATGGCCTTGCGCACCGGCAACCACGCCGCCAACGCTGCCCCAAGATACATCGCACCGACCATCCAGAAACCGAAGATGAGGCCTTCCCGGTGAGCAGCTTCGCCGACCAGCAATGCCGTGCATATTTGCAGGGCACTGGCCACAAAGGAGAACGTGTTCTGGACGCGGCCCATGAAATGGCGCGGAACCAGCTGCATCATCTCACTGGAAAGCGCAATGCCACCCACGCCGCGGCTTGATCCCATCATGAAGTAAATGACCACAGCCAGCGCGAGCCAGCGCGAAACCGGCAACACGAAAAGAGAAGCTGCAATCACGGACATCGTGAGCGTGACCACCCGGTTCGCGCCGTGACGGCGCACAAATCCCGCTGCATAGAAGACGCTGACGAACGCGCCTACTGCCCATCCGGCGTTCAGCCAGCCGTAGCCGACAGCGCCGCCGTGCAGAATTCGCTCACTCAACGGCGCGGAAAGCACGCCTTGCGTCATCATCGCTGCGACAAAGAGTGCCCAGGCGATTCCGATCAGGAAGACACGCTGGTTTTCGCGAACATAACGATAGCCCTCGCCAAGTTCGTGCATGTATCGGGCAACCGCTCCGGACGCAGCGGCCGGCTCGATGACTTCCACCGGCGGCCGCGACACCGTGACACGGCCCTTGCGCACCTGGAACACACAGGCCAGCGACACCGCATAGCTGGCGCAGTCAATGAGCAGGACTCCGCCGAGCCCGATGTGGTTGTACACGAAGCCCGACCATCGCTCCCGCCATCAGCCACCCGCCCTGTAGCGCCGCCAGGAGTAGAGCGTTGGAGTCGAGCATCTTGTCGTCGGGCGTCAGTTCCTGGATGAGCGCGTTCACCGTCGGGAAGAACATCCAGAAGCCCATCGCGACCAGGATATTCATCGCGTAGATCTGCCAGAGGTGGGCTCGGTGCGTGAACACCAGCATAGCCACGGCAAAGATGATCAGCCCACGCGCGCCGTCCAGCCACATCATCAGGTGGCGCCGGTCTTCGCGATCGATGAGGACGCCGGTGAACGGCAGCAGGACGAGTGAAGGCAGCGTCTGCAAAGCGATCAGCGTTCCGAGGGAAACCTCGGAGTGTGTGGCCTGCAGGATGTACCAGATGACCGCAGCGGAGTTCATTCCGCTGCCGATCATGGAGACGAGGTTGGCGATGAAAATCAGCCTCATCCCGCGGTGCTGCCACATTTCGCGCATAACTTTGTCCACTCTAGCGCAGTCGCGACAGGGAAAGCTGCTCACATATACTGAGAGTGCAAACATTCATGTTGAACAGCGTTGATCGCTGGTGAATGGGAATTCAGAAAAGCAGCAGTTAGCATTTGGCATTTTGCAATTGGCAAAGGCGGCTCTGGTAATCGTTTGGCCAAGTGCCAAGTAGCAACTGCCAACTGCTACATGCAAGGTAAGGAACTCGCTTGAGCCTTCGCCGTCTCTTCAAAAAAGAAAAGCAGGAGCACCGCATCATGCGCGAGGCGGTGCAGCGCGCCGGGAATCTCGTGCCGGAATACCACCGGCCCACGCCCGAGTGCCCTCACCCCGAGCGCTGGAGTATGTACGACTCCATGACCGCCGAGGTCGAGGTGCTGGAATTCCTGCGCACTCTGGTGACCACGACGAAGCCCAATCTCGTCGTCGAAACCGGGACCTTCATGGGCGTCAGCACACTTTGGATCGCCGAGGCAATGCGGCTCAATGGCTTTGGCAAGATCATCAGCTGCGAGTACGATCCCAAAGTCTTCGAGACCGCGAAGCAAAAGATCGATACCTCGGAATTCAGCGATCTTATCGATCTTCGCAACGAGTCCAGCCTGGAGATGAATGTTGATGGCACCATCGACCTCTTCTTCAGCGACAGCGACATGCCCATCCGCGAGCAGGAAGTCCGGCGATACCTGCCGCAAATTTCACCCTTCGGATTGATCCTGATGCACGATGCCAGTTCGCATTTGAAGCAGGTTCGCGATGCTGCGCTCAAGCTGGAAAACGAGGGATTGATTTCGGTTGTGCTATTGCCGACGCCGCGAGGACTGGTCGTCGCGCAAAAACGTGAAGGCCGTAAGTAAGGGAACGCGATTCAATCATGCGTATATGTCTGATCGGCGACTACAACCCTGAGGTCACGGCGCACCAGGCGATTCCGAAGGCGTTGGCGATTGCCGCGAATGGTCTCGACGTTAAACCAGAATGGCTACCTACAGAGTCCGCGCTGGAGGCGGAGCTGGGCGAGTATGCCGGATTCTGGTGCGTGCCTGCGAGCCCGTACCGCTCGATGGATGGCGCACTGCGTGTGATTCGCTACGCCCGCGAGAATCAGCGGCCATTTCTCGGGACCTGTGGCGGCTGTCAACACGCCGTGCTCGACTTCGCGCGAAATATTCTGCACATCTCCGCCGCCGGACATAAAGAGAGCGATCCCAGTACATCCGAGCCCGTCATTACCAACCTGGCATGTGCGCTGCTCGAAGCCGACGAGAAGCTGCAAACGGTCCCCAGCACGCGACTCCGGCAGATTTATGGCGCTGACCAAGTTACTGAGACGTATCACTGCAGCTATGGGCTGAACGATGCTTATATCGCTCGAATCGAGAAGGCTGGCCTGCGAGTCGGGGTGAGAGGCCCTAGCGGCGAACCCCGTGCCGTCGAGCTAACCGATCATGTTTTCTTCTTCGGAACGCTGTATCAGCCGGAGCGGTCGGCCCTCAGGGGCGAGGCACACCCGCTGATATCGGCCTTTGTGGCTGCCGCATCTGCAGCGCATAAGTCATAGCGTCAAGACGGAAAAAGCGCTACGATTCCCCCAATCGGCGATAGCTCTGAGTGCGCGGCAATCGCCGTGAGGTGTACCATGCGAATCGCTCGTCACCTGCTTCTTTGTGGAATCGCGCTTTGCTGCTCAGCGTCGTGGTCCCAAAATACCAAAATCATCATTCCGGCCGGCACTCCCGAGGACAAGGAGTTGACCGCCATTGCCGCGGAGCCGGATGGGCAAAAGCGGATTTCCCTGTACGAGGATTTCGCCAGCAAATACCAGAGCAATAAGGCGGCCGCCGCCTACGCGGAACTGCAGTTATCGCAGCAATACGCTGCTCTGGGAGACAACGCCAAAGCTCTGGAATACGGAGACAAGGCGCTGGCACTGTATCCCAACGACCTGGACATCATCATCTCGCAGATCAACATTGCGCAGGCCACAAAAAGCTCCGGCAAAGTCGTTAACTATGCCGTACAAGGTGCCGGAATCTTCAACTCCATTGCAAAACAGCCGAGGCCGGCAGATGTGTCTGATGCCGACTGGCAAGCGCGCATTGCCAACGAGCAGGAAGACGCCCGCTCCAGCTACCAATATGTGGAAACCGCTGCCTACAATGCCATCGCCAGCGAGCAAGACGCCGGCAGCCGGTTGAGCTACATCGAGAAGTTCACCCCGGCATTCCCGAACTCGAAGTTTGAGGACCAGATCTCGCAGCTGGCTCTCTATAGTCTGCAGCAACTGAACCAGCCTCAGCGCCTCGAGGCCTATGGAGAGAAGGCGCTGGCGGCGAATCCGGACAGCATACCCACCCTGTTGATGATGGCGAACGCCTATGCCGATGATGCGAAGCAGGGTGCCAAGGCGATCACGTACGCCAACAAAGTGATCTCGTTAACGGGAGACAGCTCCGATCCCAAGAAGAAACTTGCCGCCGGAGTCGCGCATTCGACGATTGGATACGCGTACCTCAAACAGGACAAGCTGACGCCGGCGATTGCCGAACTCAAAACAGCTGTTGGGATGTTGCAGGATGATCCTCAAGCGGAGCAGGCGGCACTCTTCCGGCTTGGCTATGCGTATGCGAAACAAAATCGCCGTGCCGACGCAATGGCCGTTTTGCAGAAAGCGGCGGCAATCCAGGGACCTTATCAGGCCCCTGCGAAACTGATGCTGGGACAGGTGAGCAAGGCAGGGAAGTAGGTCGCTACTTTTTCACTAAAGCGTCGGAGAGCAGATGCGCCTTCGTCGCGAGGTTGTAGGCCCGTTCGAAATCGCCTTCGGAAGTCGCTTTGCGGGATTGATTCACGTACGACCTGATTTCCGCCAGCGTCTCCTCCTCAGCGTGTGAAAGTCCTTTCAATCCGCTGATCGTCTTTTCCGTCTCATCCAGCAGCTGAGCTGTGGACTGCTTCTGATGCATAAGCTGTGCGCTGGTGACGTCCGCAGCGATCGCCACGTCTGGAGCGGTCTCCCCCGCCGGATTACCTGGAGGATGAGCCATGGCGACCGTTGTGTTGGTGCTGCCAGACGCTGCTGTCGTTTGAGGGTTCGCCGTCTGCGCGCTCGCGTTTGGAGGCGTTGTCTTCTTCCGGCTGTGTTTCTTCGGCGGCTTCACGACGGTCACTTGCGCAGGTTGTGGCTGAGGTTTCGGCTCTGGAGGCGGTGGCGGTGGAACAGTCTCAGATATCTCTGCAGGCAGTGGGGTTGCTATGGGCTCAGCCGGGGCCTTTGCCTGTGGCGGCAATTGCGGCTTCTTCTTTGCGCAGCCGACATTGAAGGCCAGCACAAGGACTACCGCAAGAACAGCGAATTGAGGGCCACGATTCATGTGCAGGTTTGCCACCCTGCGCCTGTCAGTTTACGTTTTTCGCAACTCAAGTGGCGGAGCCGGCGATGGCAGTTTCTTGCGAATATGATAAACACTTGTCGCGAAAAAAACAGGAGTGGCAACTGTTTTCTCACCGATTTATTCCGCTGCGCCATCAAGTTCGCGTGACCGCTGCAGCCGGTTCCCGCTCTTTCGTGCCCGCCAGCGGCAGCAATAACCGAAAAGTCGTGCCGCGCCCTGTTTCGGTCACAAAGTCGATGGCTCCATTGTGCAACTGCAGTACCCGGTAGCTCATTGCCAGTCCGATTCCGCTGCCAGCCTTCTTGGTTGTGAAATATAAGTTAAAGACCTTGTCTTGGATTTCGGGTGGGATTCCGCCTCCTTGGTCATTCACTTCGATTGTCGCGGTCGAATCCTGCTGGCGTGTGGTGATGTTCAGAACGCCACCGTCGGCCATGGCTTGAACGCCGTTGAGGACCACATTCAGCAACGCTTGCTTGATTAGATCAGCGTCAGCCCGGACCGGAAGCGGAACGCTTACGAGTTTGGTTTCTAGTTTCACGCCCTGCCTGGCAGCCTCGGGAGAAGCCAGCAAGGCCACATCTTCCACGATCTTGCGCAGATCGAAATCGGTGAGTCGCAGCTCCACCGGACGATTGAAGTCCACCAGCATCTGCACGACGCGATCAAGGCGATGGATTTCGCGTCCGATAATGTCCATGTGCCGGCTAGTATCGGGATCGACCTCGCGCATCTTTTCGCGCAGCAATTCCAGATGTACAACGATGGCATTGATGGGATTCTTTACCTCGTGCGCCACCCCGGAGGTAAGACGTCCGATGGCAGCCAGTCGTTGCGAGAGTTCGATCTGATTCTCGATGCGCCGAACCGATTCGGAATCCCGCATCGTGAGCAGCGCGCCAATTCGCTCGCCGCGTTCCGCAATGAAATCGAGTGCGATCTGGATGCGTCGCCCATTGTCGAGTTCGATTTCGCGCTGCGGAATGGCTTGATGCAGGGCGAAGGCGTCAAGGACGATCCGTCCCAGTTTGTTGGCGTCGGTGAATACGGCCTCCACCACGCTGCCCAGAATCTCTCCGCGAGGACGGCCGATAAAGCGTTCCGCAGATGCGCTCACCAGCACGATACGAGTGTCGCGGGTGAACAACACCAAACCGTCCTGGAGCGTGCCCATGATCTGATCGAGGTTTTCCTTCAGGGCACTGAAAACCTCTTTGACGTCACGGATCTGCCGACCGAGTCGATCGATCTTGGTATTAACCAGGCTGTACTCGTCGGTTCGTCGGGGATCCGGCTCCGGCGCCGTATCAGGAACTCCCGCAGTCATCTGATCGAGACGCCGGCCAATCGCTTCCAGGGGACGAAGCGCGATATTCGACACAACCGCGGCGAGAGCGAGAGACACCAGAATCGCAATCACCGAAAAGATCACGGCGTGCCGCAATTGAGGCTCAACTTCGCTCTTAAGCAAGACGGTCGAGATCCCGACGCGAATGTCTCCGAAGGGCTGCCCCTCCCGTTGAATCGGGAGAAATACGTCATAAACGCGCGGCTCGCCGAAAACCGCCTTCAATTGCTGGAGAAATGAGCCATTGCGGAGCCTGCCGAAATCTTCCCGCTCCGGCAGGTCGGTACCGAGCGCAGCCGAATCCGTGTGTACGATCGCGCGGCCATTCACGTCGGCAATCGCCGCATCGAAAATAGTGGGAGAGTAGCCGACGACGGATTGCAGCAGTGTATTCAGTCCATGATCCATCCGCAGGGCCTCTTCGAGTACCTCCTCCACCTGCTTAGGATCGTTCTGGTTTACGAAGGTGCTGCTCAGGTCAATCTGCGAAGCCTCGCGGGCGCTCTCCCGGATCTCCTTGGCAACGAAATCAGCACTGTCGTACGCTTCCGCGGTCCGTTGCCGCAGCAGGTGAGACACGTACAGATAGCAGAAGATCGCCACCAACGCGAGCACCATGCTGCTGATGGCGAGGACCAACTTCGTCTTTAAACGCATTTGATTCATGCGAGGAAAGCTCGGCTGAGCGGGCTATTGGCGGCATCATAACAGCCCATCCTCAAACGCGGGAAGTGAGCGCCTGACCACTTCCCGGACAGCCTCCCCGGCGACCAATGATTTGTGGTAAGGTGATCGACGGCATTCGCGGCCAGAGCTCTCTTTCGACGAACCGGCCAACGTGAACTCCCGGTTTCGCGTCTAAGCTCAGAGGCAACTGCAAGCCCTTGAAAAGGAAGTGGGTCGAAAGATGCCAGGAGAGACTAACGTGGTTCAACCCGCGACAGACGACAGCAAGAAAGTACAACCCGATACGGTCGCCAAGCTGCGGACGTTATCACACGATCTCAGCAATTACATTGAAACGATCATGCAGGCTTCTTATCTCCTTGCCCAGGCGAAGCTCGACGACAACAACAAGAAGTGGCTTGAACTGATCGACAAAGCATCACAGGACGCGGCGCGAATCAATCGCGAGATCCGCGAGATCTTACGAGCGCAGAGCTAACATCAGCAGAACCTTTGGGCGTCCCAGCATTTAGAAGTCGCTAAGCAGCCGGCAGGTCGGCAATTTCCGGCCGCACTTGCGCTCGCAGGAAATCCTGGGCGCGGTGAAAGCCTTCCATCGTGCCGACGTCAATATACGTCTCTCCGATGAAGTGCCCTCGCACTGGGTTCCCGGCCTCGATATACGCATTCAACAGCGTTCCCAGATATTCGTCTTCGCGATGCCGCGATTCCCAAAGCAGTTTGAGGCCACGGAACGCTTCTCCGGTCGCGGTGATGGCTCCCCATATCCAATTCGACTGCGGCTTCGAAACCTTCACCTCGCACTTCCGAACAAAATTATGGGGATCGCAGATGACCGCGTCGAAAACTGAGGGCCGGTCTACCGGGAACAGCACAAGATTTACATCCGTCATGCTGCTATTCAGTGCCGGCCGATAGGCGTTTTCCGGAAACCATACTGTATCCGGCAATCCGATCAGTACGTGATCATGCTGGCGAACGAAGGGTTCTGCACGAAACAGCGCATCGCAAAGTCCTTGCGGCTGCTGCTGGACGACATAGAAGATATCGGCGGCATACTTGCGCTCGGCATAGTAGCGAACGATGTCGCTCTTCTCGGCCGAGATGACCATGCAGATCTGCGAGGCTCCGGCAGCAATCATTCTCTCGACCAGGTATTCGGAGATGGCCTTCGGACGCTCCACTCCGTCAATGACCCTGGACCCAACTGGAAGAAGCTCTTTCGAACAGCCGAGCGGTTGAATACGCTGACCCGCTCCGGCCGCAGGAATAATTCCGATCATGCCACCACCTCCACCGATTGGCTCTGGCCCTGACGGGCTTCATTGCAGTGCGCCAGAAACTCTGCTGCCCGCTGTTCTCCGGTGTGTTCGTCCAGTGTGCGTTGCCTGGCTCGCTCCGCCACTCTTTGCAGTTCGGCAGCAGGCAAGCTCAGCGCCGACAGGACGTCCTCTGCCGCTCGCACGACATGCAAATCCAGGTTCAGGTCGAAGAACGTTTCCAGTCCCTCCCAGTAATCTGTGAGGATTGGAGTTCCGCAGGCCGCGGCTTCAAAGAACCGTCCCGAAGGGCAATATCCGGAAGCCGCCATCTGCTGTCTGGTAATGTTCAGCGTTGCCCGGGAGGAAGAGTACAACCCAGGATGCTGGTCGGGAGCAACGTGTTCAAAGCGACGGATGTTTTCCGGCCACTGCCATTCCCAGGGATAAAGCGAACCTGCGAGAACGAATTGCAAATCGTTCTGCCTGCGTGCAGGTTCAAGGAGCAGATCGTTCAATTTCGTCTGTCGATCGGGAGCGTACGTGCCTAAGTAGCTTAAGTCGCACGCAAATTTCGGCAGCCGTTCCACACGATGGTAGACGTCCGGATCGACGCAGCCATACAGCGGCCGCGCAAGCCGCGCGTAGTGGTTGGTTTCGAGGGTGCGCAGCAGAGGACCGCCCGTAAACGAGAGGTAGAGGTCGAACTCCGAGATCTGTTCGCGCCGTAGGTAATCAATGCAGTCGTTGTCTTCCAGTCCACTCAACGTAATCGGCGTATCGAGGTCGTAAAAAACGCGGAGCGGCTTCGACAGCGCAAGGAGCTCATCGTTGATGCAAGCTCCATTGGGAGTGTAGCTGGCGGAAACCACGATATCGGATTCTGCGCCAACTGCCAGGGCCTCGGCCCGTATCTCGTCCCAGTGGGCGTAAAACCGGAGGTCGCAATATTCACACGATTCGAAATCGCGGTGCTGGGCGTAGTACGAGACATCTTTTTCGTAGAAGGTGAGATGCACGCCCTGACGATGCAAGGCTCGGAGTATGGCCCGGTACGGGGTTGCGTGACCGTTTCCCCAGGAAGAAGAAAGCGTCAATCCGAAAAACGTGATTTTCAAAGGCGCACCAAAAGGAAGCCATCAGAGCTTGCAGAAAGCAAGCGCAAACGTACTTACCTTTCGATGGAGTTGCCGGGAGTAGTGTTGGCTGCCTCCAGTCGCGCCAGAAGCAGCCATTCCGCGTTAGACGAGTTGTGCGTCCATCGTGATGTTGGTGTTCAAAACCTTTGAGACCGGACATCCCTTTTTGGCGTTCTGCGCAGCTTCGTCGAACTTGGCTTTGTCTGCCCCCGGAATCTTGGCCTTTACTTCAAGATGAACGGCCGTGATCCCAAATCCTCCCTCAACTTTGTCCAGAGTAACGGTTGCCGTGGTGTCAATGCTCTCAGCCGTCATGCCGGCATTTCCCAGCTGTGCGGAGAGAGCCATCGAAAAACATCCTGCATGTGCCGCTGCGATCAACTCTTCTGGATTGGTTCCAATACCGTCTTCAAAACGAGTGCTGAAGGAATACTGCGTTTGTTTCAATACCCCACTCGCGGTCGATACGGACCCCTTTCCATCTTTCAAGCCACCCGACCAGTGCGCACTGCCAGTTCGTTGCATGTTGTCCTCCTGAACGCTAAGAAAAATTCCCTATCCAAGTTACACGAAGGCCGCGGATCGCGGATAGCGACGCAACGATCGTAAATTTCCATTAGATTCGGCTAACTCTGGTGGCCGCTCGATTGCGAGATGTCAGTAGAAGTCTGAGCAACTGAGGAAATACCCACAGTCCGGGCAAACAAGTTTGCAGTGGTTTTCCTGAAGCGTGCGTGAGCAATTGGGGCAGACTTGAAGCGAGGTGACAGGCTGCCTGGAACTAAGGGACGATGAGCGGTCGGTCACATTGGTGAGTGAAGGAATGCCTTCCGACATGCGGCAAGAATAGGGCAATGGGTCCTAAAAGTGGAGGAAGAATACCGGGGCGAACCGAAACTCTTACGCTAGCATCCTTGGACCGAGGGACTATCCCCCAATGGTACATGTACCTGGGTCATAGAAATAATCGATAATTTCGGCTGGTATTTCGCAACCGGGTACTTATAATTTTCTTGGGGCTGTGTTTTTTGCACAGCTCCATGTAACGGGCGCGAAAACTCTACACCAAAGGGAAATGCAAAATTAGGCCAGGCGCCCGGGCAGTATGACTGAGCTATTGTGTTTACTAATTAGTAAATAGATGTAAGCGTCGTCATCGCGGATCTCGCGTCGCCCCGAAAGTGGCTGCAATGCGCAGGGAATACGGTGGCCGCATAGCAACGAAGTGCTCTGTTAAAGCTTTTGTGAACTGGCCGCGACAACAAACAGGCCAGGCGTCATAACTCAAAGATCGGTAACACGGAGGTTGCACAAATGAAAAAACTACTGACCGCCTTACTTGCTGTGCTCACGCTAGCCGGAGCGCTATGCGCGATTACTGGTGCAACCCCGATCGCTTCCTGTAATTCCGTCGCCATTGTTGGCGAAGGAACATCCCCCTTGCCTGTATTGCTGTCTTCCCCCAGTGGCCCGGTCAGCGAAACCACGCCGACCAGCCGCTTTTAGCAATTTCGGTCGTAGAACGACCAGGAGACTCTCCAATGAAGAATGTTCTGGCTGTGACTTTCGCTCTCGTCATGCTAGCCGGAGTAGCCTGCGCGGCTACCAATGCCAACCTTGCCCCTTCGTCCGCTCCCGCTGTTGTACCTGCCGCCACCAATAACGCCGTGGCGCTGCGACCGAATGAAGGCTCTCCCTTGCCGCTGTGCCAGCCGGGACACAACTGCCCGCCGCAGCAGCTAGCGAATGAAGGTTCGCCGATGCCGCTGTGCCAGCCGGGACACAACTGCCCGCCGCGCAGCTGGCCAATGAAGGTTCGCCGATGCCGCTGTGCCAGCCGGGACACCACTGCCCGCCGCTGCAGCTGGCCAATGAAGGTTCGCCGATGCCGCTGTGCCAGCCGGGACACCACTGCCCGCCGCTGCAGCTGGCCAATGAAGGCTCGCCGATGCCGCTGTGTCAGCCGGGACACAACTGCCCGCCGCTGCAGCTGGCCAATGAAGGCTCGCCGATGCCGCTGTGTCAGCCGGGACACCACTGCCCGCCGCTGCAGCTGGCCAATGAAGGCTCACCGATGCCGCTGTGCCAGCCGGGACACCACTGCCCGCCGCTGCAGCTGGCCAATGAAGGCTCGCCGATGCCGCTGTGCCAGCCGGGACACCACTGCCCGCCGCTGCAGCTGGCCAATGAAGGCTCGCCGATGCCGCTGTGCCAGCCGGGACACCACTGCCCGCCGCTGCAGCTGGCCAATGAAGGCTCACCGATGCCGCTGTGCCAGCCGGGACACCACTGCCCGCCGGTCAGTTTATTGGCGAACGAATGGATCTAAGCTGAAGTACGAACGGCGAAGGACCAAATTGGTAGTAACCAGCGTTTGGTTACCCATTTTGCGAAAATTCCTGCTTGTAATGTGTAGGCATGGCGGATATTCTTTTCGCTAGTCATGCACCTTCGTCTGGCCGATTACGTAATATGGTTTGCCACTCCGATTATCCAGTCCGGAGTGTTGATAGCCATGTTTCGTCGAGGCCTGCAGAAGGAGTACCCGTTCTTTTTTAACTACACTGTCCTGCAGGTCATCTCGGTCCCGGTTCTTGCGATTCTGATGTATCGGTCGTATACGCTCTACTACTACGCGTATTACTTGAATCTGGTCTTTAGCGTGTTCCTGTCTTTTGGTGTTCTGCAGGAAATCTTCAAAGACGCATTCCGGCCGTACGAGAACCTGAGAGACCTCAGCCTGATCCTGTTTCGCTGGTGCGCTCTGGTCGTGCTTCTCGTCGGAGTGATGTGGGCGATCAACAGTGGCCGTGCTGCAGAAGGGTACGGCGGCGTGACCGACGCGATGATGTTGGCGGAACGCAGCGTTCGGTTGATGCAATGTGGCTTGGTTTTCTTCCTCATTCTCTTTAGTTCTTATCTCGGGCTTCCGCATCGCAGCCTGTTGTTCGGCATTTCCTTGGGATTCGGGTTTTTCGCTGCCGTGAACATGTTGGTGACGACGGCTGCGAGCCGCCACGATGTCTTGACCGCGACTTCCATAAGCCGCATCAACGGTGTGGCTTACCTGACGTCTGTCTGTATATGGCTGGGGTACACCATCGCCACGGCTCCCGTGACCAGTAAGGTCACGGCCGATTCGCTGCTGCGCTCGAAAGATTGGAATGTCGCCTTAGATGAAGTACGAGTCGTGCCTGCTGACAGCCTGCTGGACACGATGGACCGTACGGTAGAACGGCTGCTTTACCCTCCCGAACAGGCCAACGCAAAAATTCCAGCCGGACCGCAGTAGTCCTCCTTAAAAGTTGAAAGAGTGATCTTCCAGGGTGAGTTGCGTTTACTTGCGCATCGCAAGGCATGCGCTCAAGCCTTGGCCGCTAAACATCAATGGTGATGTAAACTGGAACTACCGGTTTCGACTCCCTCCGTTTCGCCGATCGAATGCGGTTTTCCCCTGAACAGGAAAGGAACAGCAGTTTGAACACGCACATCCGCAACATTGCCATCATCGCCCACGTGGACCACGGAAAGACCACTCTGGTGGACGCCATGCTCAACCAGAGCGGCACGTTTCGTGCGAACGAGACGCATGTCGAGCGCGTGATGGATTCGAACGAGCTGGAACGCGAGCGCGGAATCACCATTCTGGCCAAGAACACCGCCATTTTCTATCACCATATAAAGATCAACATCGTGGACACTCCCGGACACAGCGACTTCGGGGGTGAGGTCGAGCGTGCGCTCAAGATGGTGGACGGAGTGATGTTGCTGGTCGACGCCAGCGAAGGGCCGCTGCCACAGACGCGTTACGTGCTCAGCAAGGCCCTGGAAGCCAAGTTGCCGCCCATTCTCGTTATCAACAAGATTGATCGTCCGGATGCCCGCGCCCAGGAAGTACTCAATGAAATCTACGATTTATTTATCGATCTCGACGCCGGCGAAGACCAACTCGATTTTCCGGTGTTGTACACGAATGCCAAGTTAGGCACCGCGTCGACAGAATCGAGTGTTCCGGGAAGCGATCTTCAGCCGCTCTTCGAAGCCATCGTGGATACGATCCCAGCGCCCAAGGGGGATGCTGAGGGAGCATTGCAGGTTCTGGTTGCGAATCTGGATTACAGCGACTATCTGGGCCGATTGGCAATTGCGCGCGTATTTAATGGCACGCTCCGCACTGGAGAAGACGTTGCCATCGCCAAGCGCGACGGCGCCTTGGAAAAAATCAAGATCACCAAGCTGTTTTCGTTCTCAGGGCTGAAGCGAACCGACATTGAGCAAACCGACCTGGGCGACATCGTGGCTGTCGCTGGCGTAACCGGCATCAACATCGGTGAGACCATCACGGATGTCGAAAACCCAGCGCCGCTGCCGGTGATCACCATCGATGAGCCGACAATTGCCATGCAGTTCATGGTGAACACGTCACCTTTCGCGGGACGCGAAGGGCAATACGTCACTTCTCGCAACCTTCGGGATCGCCTGCAAAAGGAATTGCTGACCAACGTTTCGCTGCGTGTGGAAGATACGGACGCGACAGACTCTTTCAAAGTAATGGGTCGTGGCGAGTTGCAACTGGCAATCCTGATCGAAATGATGCGCCGCGAAGGATTTGAACTGGCTGTGGGCAAGCCGGAGATCGTGACTCGCCGGGTGAATGACAAACTCATGGAGCCGGTGGAACGGCTTACGGTTGATGTGCCTGAAGCGTTCGTTGGCGTGGTGATCGAGAAGCTCGGCGCGCGCAAGGCGCAGATGCAGAAGATGCACAATCACGGCTATGGGCGCGTACGCATGGAATTTGAAATTCCAAGCCGCGGACTGATTGGTCTTCGCAGCGAGCTTTTGACGGATACTCGTGGCACCATCGTCATGAACGCCCTATTCGGTGGCTACATCGAATGGCAGGGCGAAATTCCTCATCGGCCAACGGGAGCACTTGTAGCCGACCGCGCCGGTACCACTACCGCTTATGCGTTGTGGGGCTTGCAGGAGCGCGGCGAGTTGTTCGCCGGTCCTGGGATTGAAGTTTATGAGGGCATGGTTATCGGCGAGAACTCGCGTGACAACGATCTTGATGTGAATGTCGTGCGTGAGAAGAAGCTGACCAACATGCGCGCCTCCACTGCGGATGAGGCTATCCGCCTGGTTCCGTTCAAGAACCTCAATCTCGAGCAGGCTATCGAGTTTATTGCGGATGACGAGATGGTCGAGGTCACGCCGGAGAATCTCAGGCTGAGAAAGAAGATTCTTCAAGCCAACCGGCGGCCGAGACGGAATGCCCAGCCGGCGGCAGTAGAGAGCTAACCCTCATCTCTGGCCGGTTTCGGCGGCCGCACCGTGTTGCTCCGCGGGGGTTGATTGCGCGCGTTGTTCTCCGGGACTGCTGAGCCGATTGAATTCGAATGCGGCATTGATAAGAGCGATGTGCGAAAGAGCCTGCGGGAAGTTGCCGATCTGCCGCTTTTGTCGAGGCTCATATTCTTCGGCCAGCAAGCCAACGTCGTTGCATACGCCGAGCAGGCGTTCAAAGAGCTTACGCGCATCCTCGGTTCTGCCCAGCATCTTCAGCGCAGTAACCATCCAGAAACTGCAAGCCAGGAACACTCCCTCTCCGGGCGGCAGTCCGTCATCGGAATCTTCGGTTCGGTAACGCAGAACGAAACCGTCATACATGAGGTTCTTCTCGATCGCCTCGATGGTTCCCCGAGTTCTCGGGTCGTCCCATGAAAGAAATCCGACCTGCGGCAAGAGCAACAGGGAAGCGTCGAGCTGAGTGGATCCGTAGGCCTGGGTGAAGCTGTTCAGTTTCTTATTGAATCCGTTCTCACAAACGTCGTGATGAATTTCGTCTCTAATCTGTTCCCATCGCTGAATTACCTGATCTTCCACATGTCCACTCAGGGTTTTGATCACGCGATCGAACGCTACCCAGGACATCACCTTCGAATAGGTGAAGTGCTGAGGCTTGCCACGCGTCTCCCACAAGCCGCTATCCGGCTGTTTCCAGATGGTCGCGAGGTGGTCCGTTAATGCCGTTTGGAGCCCAATGTCCGCCGAGCCCGAGTGTATGCCGCCCATATAGGCATGCAGTAAAGCGTCGGCGACCTCGCCGTAGACATCGAGTTGAAGCTGCTCGGAAGCCGCATTGCCGACCCGAACCGGTTGGGAGCCCTCGTAGCCGTTAAGCCACGGCAGCTCCCACTCCATCAGGTTCCGTTCACCCCGAATGCCATACATGATCTGCACCTGGTCCGGACTGCCGGCCACCGCCCGAAGCAGCCAATCGTGCCACGCCTGCGCCTCTTCGAAGTAGCCGGCATTCATCAGGGCCAGTAGCGTGAACGTCGCATCTCGAAGCCAGCAGTAGCGATAGTCCCAGTTCCGTTCGCCCCCGATGCACTCGGGCAACGATGTGGTCGGCGCGGCTACAATGCCGCCGGTATGCCGGTAGGTCAGCGCTTTCAAAACGATCAGCGATCGCTCCAATTCCGGCGCGTATTGGCCGTGCAGCTTGGATTGCGAGGTCCACTCTCCCCAGAACTTCGTCGTATATTGCAGGGATTTTTCGGGGTCGATGGGATGGGGAAGAGCCTCGTACGAAGGTCCGTAAGTCAGCACGAAAGGTATGGATTCGCCTTCGTGCACCGTGAACTCGCTGCACGTCTTCAGGTTTTCACCGCGTAATGGGACACTGGTACGCAGTACCACCATGTCCGGGCCAGCGATTGCCCGCAGAGTGGTATCGTCCACGCTCGTCACCCAGGGGACCGTGCGGCCGTAGTCAAAGCGAAGAACCAGTTCCATCTCCATCTGGACTTGGCCCTGAACACCGCGCACAATGCGCACCACGTCCGGGTTATGTCCGCGCGGCGGCATAAAGTCGACCACGACAGCCGTTCCGGTATCCGTTTCGAGCTTGGTTTCCAGAACTAGTGCGTGATCGAGATAGCGGCGAGTACGTCGAGCGTTTCCTTGCGCTGTAAGCGACCAGCGACCTTTGTCCTCACCGCCAAGCAGGGAAGAAAAACAGGACGAGGACGCGAAGTTCGGCCAGCAGAGCCAATCGATCGAGCCCTCCCGGCTGACCAGGGCCGCGGTCTCGCAGTCTCCGATGAGTGCGTAATCCTCAATGCGTGAAGGCACAGTAGTTAGATTCCCGCTCTCGATTACGGGTGGCTTGAGAGTTACTCGTAACGAAGAGCTTCGACGGGATCAAGGCGGGACGCTTTTACGGCGGGATACATACCAAAAAACAGTCCCACGCTCATCGCCATGATTACAGCGCTGACTACGGCCCAGATAGGCACCGAGGTCGGCATCGAGGGGAAAACCAGCGGCAGGGCCGCGGCAGCGGCGACGCCCACCAAGACGCCCGCTAATCCTCCAAGACCCGTCAGGACAACAGCTTCGGTCAAGAACTGGCGAATGACATCGCCTTTTCGTGCGCCGATTGCTTTGCGAACCCCGATTTCGTGGGTACGTTCCGTCACCGACATCAGCATGATGTTCATGACGCCGACGCCTCCAACCAGAAGGCCGATCGAACTGACCACGATCGTCATCAGGGCGACCGTGCTCATGATCTGGCGGAAGTTGTCGGCGATGGCCTCGGCGCTGGTCATTCCGAAGTTGTCGGGCTTGTTGAACGGGACATTCCGGCGGCGGCGCAAGAGCCCGCGAATCTCATCTTCGGCGGCATCCTTGTTCCCCGGATACGCTTCGGCGCCGATGAAGTGCTCGTCATCCGCAGGGTAATGCTTGCGGTAGCTGCCATACGGAACCTTGACCGTTCGGTCGGCGGTTTCGTCTTTGAAGAGTTGTCCTTTGCGCTTGGCGGCAACTCCGATGACACGGTACGGAATGCCGCCGACCAGGATGGTTTTGCCGATACCATCGTGCGCGGGGAAGAAGTTCTTAGCGATCTCGTCACCGATCACAGCGACGTCTTCACGATGCTCATCTTCGAACTCGGTGAAGAAGCGACCCTGCTCCAGTTGCACGTTGTAGACGTCCTGGTAGGCAGACGTAGTGCCGGTGTAATCGAGATCGGTGATCTCATGTGTGCCGTAGCGGGCGACTTGGGGAACCGGTCGCTGGTCGAAGTTGACTCGCGGCATAACGTCCACGGTCACTGCCTTAACGTGGGGACACTCAGCGAGAATGGCCTTGGCATCATCAAGGGTGAGCGGCTTACGCGCGCGCTCTTCCGCGGACATTCGCCCGGTGTGGATTCCCATGTCGAACCGGAAGATGAACAGCGTGTTTGTGCCGTAGTCTTCCAGATACGACTGCACGTCGCGGCTCACGCCGACAAGGATCGAGGCAACGAAGATCATAGCGGCGACGCCGATCACGACGCCCAGCACGGTCAGAAACGAGCGGGTCTTGTGCTCCCGCACCGTCTGAAGTGCCATCCGCGAGTTTTCGCCAAAGTGCAAACGCATAAAGACAGTTGTCATTCCTGGTTATCAGTTCGTTAAACGACGAACGGACAACCGCCAACTGACTACCGGCAACTAGTTTTCAAACCTCAAGGCCTCAATCGGGTCCAGCCGTGCTGCCTTTCGCGCGGGATAGACGCCGAAGAATACTCCTACCGCCGACGAGATGCCGATTGCCAATGCTACCGCAGAGATCGGAACGGCCATCGGAACTGGGGTCGCGGTGCGCACAACCACCGCCAGCAGCCACGCGATCAGCACCCCCAGGACTCCTCCAACAAGTGCCATTACCGTCGACTCCACCATGAACTGCAGCAGAATATCGCGCCTCTTGGCTCCCAGCGACTTTCGTATACCAATTTCCCGGGTACGCTCGGTCACCGAGGCAAGCATCACGTTCATGATCACCACGCCGCCAATGATGAGGAAGATCGATACCAGCCCGACCATTCCCGAGGCCAGCGTGCCCGTCAGGTTTTGCCAGAGACCCATCAGGTTATCCGCGCCCAGAATACCGAAGTTGTCTTCGTCATTCGGCGCAAGATGACGCCGCGCCCGCATCAGCACCCGCGCTTCTTCTTGCGTCCGCGACAACCATTCCGGCCCCCGCGCCTGCACGTTGACGCTGAGTGTCACGTTGCGGCCGTAAATCTTCAACCAGGTCTGGATCGGGATATAAACGAAACCGTCTTGCGACTGTCCGAAGGTGTTGCCGATTCGCTTGGCCACCCCGACAACCTGAAACTCCTGGCCGTCAACCTTGAGAATCTTGCCGATCGGATCCGTGCTGGCAAAAAGCTTATCGGCAACGTCGGCGCCGATCATGCACACCATGTCCCGATGTTCATTGTCGGTGTCTGTGATGTAGCGACCGGTCGCGACCTCTTCGACATCCATGTCCCCGATGTTGGCGGTAACACCGCGGAGGTCAACATCCTCCATGTTTTGCCCTTCGGTGCGGAGATTCGCCGTTCTCCGGACCTCCACGCCAACGCCTTTCGGCAGCTTCAGGTTGTCGCGCAGGGCCTCGTAGTCATCCCAGGTGATGTCACGATTACGTCGCGTCGCCTTCAGCAGTTCCTTGGAGTCGCTGATGATGGGGAATTTGTGAATCAGAAATACATTGGACCCGAGATTTGCCACGCGGCTGGCGAAGTATTCGTTCATCCCGCTGATGAGGGCGACGACAAGAATCAGCGTGGAGACCGACAGGATGATGCCCAGCAGCATCAGGAATGAGCGCAGCTTGTGCGCGCGCATGGTCTGCAGCGCAATCAGCGCTGATTCGCGTACTGAGTGAGTTTGGGCCACTCGCCGCTGCTGGCTTGAAGACTTCATCAGGTTGCCGGGGTATCCCTGCGTCTATTGTACGCAGCCGGGCAGAGCTCCCCCGAATGTAATACGGAAGAAGCCGGAGAAAAGTTGCACGAGGTAAGCTGTTCTTCTTAAGTCAGTTGGCGGTAACCTGCCCCATCTCAGGAGATCCCAGATCGGCCGCATTCAGCTTTCTGCCTTCTTTGCTGAACCGGGGCAGGTTCACCAATCCCCAGTTATGCAGCTTGAACTGGACCGAGGTACCCAGCACGCCGAAGCCGTATTTGACGCTGCGCCGGAAGTTGATGGAGGAAGCCTCCTCGAAATACTTGGTGGGACAGGAGACCTCACCGATGCGGAAGCCAAAGTGGACGCACTGCGCCAGCATCTGGTTGTCGAAGACGAAATCCGGGGAGTTCTCCATCAGAGGAAGGGTCGTGAGGACTTTGCTGCTGAAGGCCCGGTAGCCGGTGTGATACTCCGACAGCTTCACTCCCAGGAACATGTTCTCGAAGGCAGTGAGGAAGCGGTTGGAAATGTACTTGTAAACCGGCATGCCGCCGCGCAAAGCCTGCCCGCCAATGATTCGCGATCCCAGGACAACGTCGTAGACGTCGTACGCCACCATGCTCGCCATGGCGGTGATCAGCAGGGGGGTGTACTGGTAGTCCGGGTGCACCATGATGACGACGTCCGCACCGGCCGCCAAGGCCTCTTGGTAGCAGGTCTGCTGGTTGCGCCCGTAGCCATAATTCTTATCGTGGACGAAGACGAGCAGGCCGAGTTTCTTGGCCACTTCCACCGTCTTGTCCTTGCTGTAGTCGTCTACCAGGATGCGAATGTCCACCAGTTCGGGGATTTCTCGAACTGTCGCTTCCAGCGTGAGCGCGGCATTGTAAGCCGGCATCACCACGGCTACCCGTTTACCGTTAATCATGGCTCGATTCCTTGAAAATACCCGCAGCCATCATAAACCGCCAGCTTGCCGCGGCCCAAGCAGAAGATGCGAAGACGGGTCATTTTGAACGCATTACACCCAAAATTGGACGGTGTGCCACTCTGCTAATCTGAAGTTTCTCGCATGTCTCTGCTCTCCACTCTCGTTGCAGCTGCCTGCGCTGTTCTGGGTCTGGCGGGGACCGCCTATTTCACACTCAGTACGTGGGCTGCCTTGCGCTATAACAGTGAGCCGAAGCTGGAGACGCACGCGACGAGCCCGCCAGTGAGCATACTCAAGTCGCTGAAGGGAATCGATCCCCACATGTATGCGGCTTTCGCCAGTCATTGCGTGATCGATTACCCGGAGTACGAAGTGTTGTTCGGGGTCTCCGATCGGCAAGAGCCGGCGCTGGAGTTGGTCAGTAAGCTTCAGCAGGAATTTCCCCAGCGGAGGCTGCGTGTTATTCAGTGCCCCGAATCGCTTGGGCTGAATGGCAAGGTCAGCAATCTGGCCCAGATGCTGCCGCAGGCATCGTACGAGCACATCATCATCAATGACAGCGACATCGTGGTGCCGCATGACTATCTCCGGCGAGTCATGGCGCCGTTCGACGGCCCGGCTGTCGGAATGGTCACAACGTTGTATCGCGGAGTCGCCGGAAACACGCTTGGCTCGAGGATAGAGGCCCTCGGCATCAGCACCGATTTTGCCGGAGGCGTCTTGCTGGCGCGCGAAATGGAAGGCGGGATTCGCTTCGGTCTGGGTGCGACGATTGCGACCACAAAGATCGTGCTGGAGAGGATCGGCGGCCTCGAGGGACTGACCGATTACCTCGGCGACGACTATGAACTAGGTGCGCGGGCCGCCGCCGCCGGGTTTCAAGTTGCATTGAGCCACGCTGTTCTCGAAACCACCTTGCCTGACTACTCCTTCCGCGACTTCTGGTTGCACCAGATGCGCTGGGCGCGCAATGTCAAGGACCGGCGGCCCGGCCAATACTTCGGCCTCATCGCTACGTTTGGCGTGGCATGGGCGATCTTGGGCGTTATCGCTCTGCCGTTTGCCTGGTGGACGTGGACAATCCTGGCGGTTACGGCGTTGGCGCGAACCATGGCTGCGATAGTCGTGGGACGGGGAGTGCTGAACGATCCGCAGGTTCTGCCGAACCTCTGGCTGATACCGTTGCGCGACTTCATCGCTTTAGCAATCTGGTTTGCGAGCTTTTGGGGCGATACGGTGGTGTGGCGAGGAACACGGTTTCGCCTGCGGGACGGCAAACTCCGATCCGCGAAATGAATAGGGACAGCGATGGAGCTCTATATCTTTGCTCGTTTTCACGCACGTGAAGGGCAAGAGCGCGCCCTGGAGCAGGCTCTCACAGCCGTTGTGCCGCCCTCTCGCGAAGAGGCAGGCTGCCTCGCCATCGATGCATTCCGATCAACGCGCGTTCCCCGTCTGTACTACATCCATTCGCGGTGGGAAGACGAGGCTGCCTTCGATCTGCACGCGACGCTGGAACACACGGTGACGTTCGTTAAGACGGTCGAAGCTCTGATTGATCATCCGCTGGAAGTGATACGCACGACGAAGATTAACGTGAGTTAATCGTGCGCTTGTGGGACGCGATCCCGCTCGAAGTCGATCGATCTCGCCACCGGGCTGATACGGCCTTCCTCGCCGAACTGGTACGGCTCACCTCGCCACAGAAATTTGTTGCCGGTAAAGCTGCCGCCCCAGGTGCAGAACCCTAGCAGGTCCCGCAAGGGATATAACCAGCACAGCCACAGGCAGCGCGGATCGCGAATGATTCCCCAGCCCACGATCAGAGCCAGCAGCATCCGGTTCAGCCAGGCCGCCCCGAAGAGCGCGACGCCCATTGCCAGGTGATGTCCCTGGTGTCCCATACCCAACACCAGCGCCAGCAGTCCGAAGGGCACCGCGTAGGTAAGGCCGGAGCCTACATGTCCCCACGGGCGCGAGTACCGGGTGCTCTTCATCCACCGCAATTGGTCGCCGAAGGTACGCCGCAGCGAACAGGCGGACAAGACATGTCCGACTTTGTAATGCGAGAGAATAACTTCATAGCCCGCACCGGCAACCAGACTGCCCAGCACGAAATCATCGGAATAGAAATCGGCGGTTTCGCGCACCCCGCCAATCGCTTCGATGGCGTCACGCCTGACGGCCATGGCCGCGCCCAGGGCGAACTTCATGCCTTCCATCATGTCGGCAACCATCACTCCCGCCGGCATCTCCACCGACATACCGATAGCTTCCATCCGCGACCAGAAATCCGGGGCTGGGATGCCCTGGTACAGGCAAGTGACCAGGCCGTTCTTCTGCTTGAGCAGAGGCGGAATGACGTTTCGCAAGAAATCCGGTCGCACGAGAATGTCGCTGTCGCTGATGACGAAGAACTCGTTATCGGAGGCGGCGATCATCTTGGCCAGCGAAAAAACCTTCGCGTTCGGCCAGGAAGGTTCGCCTGAAATAACGACTTTGGTCGGCACATGAGGATATCGGGCGCGAAGTTTTTCTACGACGCTGAGCGCCTGATTGTCGCGACTCCGCGCGCCAAAAATGATCTCGAAGTCGGGATACTCCTGCCGGAAGAACGTTTCGAGCGTTTCTTCCAGTCGCGGCTCAAGGCCGTGGACAGGCTTCAGAATGGTGACGGTGGGCAGATCTTCCAGCGGAACCGACAGGGCTTTTCGCCTGCCGGCGCTGGCTTTCCGTACATAGCGAAACAGCGCCACGATCACCATCGCGAAGAAAACGGTCGAGGTGAACGAGCCAAATACTGCTATGTACCACAGCAGGTGCCGCAAGAAGTGCTCACCGGAGCCTGCCATGTCCAGAAGAATTGCGAACATAAGAACGTTTCATTGTACCCGCTCGGGCGGTTAATTGGAGCGGACGGGGCTACTCTGACGACTTTTCCAGGCGTAAGGCCGCCAATGCCGCTTGTCCAAGGCTTATTCCGCCGTCGTTGGGCGGGACGGCGTGATTCGTCCATATTTCTATTCCCGATTCACGCAGCAACTCTTGTACGTCGTAGAGCAAGAGTTCGTTCTGAAACACTCCTCCCGACAAGACTACGGTTTTCAGGTGCAACTGGCCGCAAAGCAATGTCACTGCGTCGCAGATTCCTTTCGCAATGCCGAACTGAAACGCCCGCGCAACCTCCTGAAGAGGCCGCTGACGAAATCGGTCTTCGGCAACTGCGAGTAGGAGAGGACGAAAATCCAACTCTCCGTCGGAAAACGGGAATGTGTAGGCGGCAACCGAAGGCGTTTCGCGAGCTAAATTCTCCAGCCACATCGCTGCCTGGCCCTCAAACGTGATCGCGCGCGTAAAGCCCAGCAGCGCCGCAGCGGTATCGAAGAGCCGGCCCATTGACGTTGTGGTGAAACTTCGAACCTGTTTGCTGACCAGTTGCAGAGCTGAGTTGTATCGCGACGGAAAATTGAATGGTGCTGCGGTCACATCCGGCAGACCATCGATCTGCGCCAGAAATCCGGCGGCAGCTTGTACGGGATGCTGCGCGGCCGCGTCACCGCCGGGCAGACTGGCGCGACGCAAATGCGCCACCCGCTCCAATCCCTCTCGCACGCTGCCGGCAAAGAACTCTCCTCCCCAGATGCTGCCGTCGTCGCCATAGCCCGTGCCGTCAAAGCTGACGCCGAGCACGCGCCTGTCCCACTCCTCCCGCTCGGCCAGAACAGAAGCGATGTGCGCGCGATGATGCTGGACGGCGATTTTCCGCGAACATGGCAGCCCAAGAGCGTACGTGGTTGATAGGTATTGGGGGTGCGCGTCGTGAGCGATAGTCAGATCATCCCAACTCACTTCGTACATTGCGACCAGATCGCGAATTGTCTCCTGAAAAGCCTGAAACGCCTGATAGTGATCGAGGTCGCCGATGTGCTGGCCAACGAATGCCTGTCCGTTCACGACCAGAGTGACGGCGTTTTTCAGATCCGGGCCAACCGCCAGCAGTGGCCGCTGAATCGGCAAACTCGCCACCGCTCCGGGAGCATACCCGCGCGAGCGTCGCAAAATAACCGGCCCAAACGCTCCTACGCGAGTCACCGAGTCGTCGACCCGCCGCGCGATGGGGCGTTCGCCTATCAGGTAAGCATCGGCGACTCCGCCCAGTCGGTCGAAGGCGTCCTGCTCGGTGTAGGCAATCGGTTCGCTGGAACGGTTGGCGCTGGTCATCACCAGCACCTCCGGAGCGCCGGCGGCAAAAAGCAGGTGATGCAGCGGTGTGTAGGGAAGCATCACGCCCAGTTCGTCGTTGTCCGGAGCGACACCCGGTAACTCGACCTTCGCTTTTGCCAGGACGATAGGCCGCGCGATGGAGGTCAGCAGATGTTCAGCCTCCGGAGTTAGCTCGACTATCGCGCGCGCGGTTTCGACGTTTTTCACCATGACCGCGAACGGCTTTTCCTTGCGGAACTTGCGTTCCCGCGTGGCGGAAACCGCCGAGGAATTGCGCGCATCGCAGGCCAGGTGGTACCCGCCCAGCCCTTTCACCGCAACGATCTTGCCCTCTCGCAACAGCGCTGCGGCCTGGCGAATTGCGAAATCGTCGCCTGCCGTTTTGCTGTGCTCTTCTTCAAGGACGTAGTGCGGTCCGCACTCAGGACAGGCCACAGGCTGAGCATGGAACCTGCGGTTTGTTGGGTCGTGATACTCGGCACTGCAGTAACCATCCAGCGGCCACTGGTTCATCGTAGTGTTCGCCCGGTCGTAAGGCAGCGCCAGAATCACCGTGTAGCGCGGACCGCAGTTGGTGCAGTTGATGTAGGGATACCGGTAACGCTGATTCGCAGGGTCGAAGAGCTCGCGCAGGCACTCGTCGCATACGGGAAGGTCAGGCGAAATCCGAACCGTAGGCTTGTCGTGGCGCTCGCTCTCCCGGATCTGGAAGTCGGTGAAATCGGCGACGTCGACATACTGCGCCTCAACCTCGGCGATACTCGCTGCTGGAGGCGCCTGAATTCGTAATTCCTCGACGAATCTCCACAGCAGCGGTTCGTCGCCTTCGGCGTGAATGCGGACTCCGTCTTCGCCGTTCAGGACCCATCCTGTAATGGTGTGATCGCGAGCGAGGCGGTAGACGAACGGACGGAAACCCACGCCCTGCACCACTCCGCGGATTTGAATTGAGAGCGCGGTCTTCATGTCCGAAGCTCTATGGACCAGCGACGGCTGTGGCTTTTCCTCCGCCCGTTCATGGCGACAACTCGTCCGCAGGTCCCGCAATTATGTTACAGGTAACAGCCTACTTGCTTGCTTTCGCGGCAACAGTGTAGGCTCTTGCGTCACACGTGTTGCATTCCGGTTGTTGCAGGTCTCGGAGAACTTGATGCCCTTGCGCTCGTCCCGGCGGATTCCTTATCCCTCCGCTATCGCTGCCGTCCTCGTAATCATCGTCACGTCCTTCACCGCATTCGGTCAGCAGATGCCCGGCCCAAACCAGTTTTCCGGCATGCAGTGGCGGTTGCTGGGGCCGTTCCGCGCAGGACGAGTGACTGCGGTCGCCGGAGTTCCCAACGATCCGACAACCTACTACTTCGGCACGCCCGGCGGCGGGGTGTGGAAGAGTACCAACGGCGGCCGTGTCTGGTTGCCAATTTTCGACAGCGTGCCCGTGCCGTCGATCGGAGCCGTTACGGTCGCACCGTCGGCGTCAAACGTCATCTATGTAGGCACCGGTGAGCAAACCCGCGGCAAAGGCATGTATCGCTCGAGTGACAGTGGCGCTACCTGGACCGCAGCAGGTCTGCAGGATGTGCCTTTCATTCAGGCGATTATCGTCGATCCGCAGAACCCTGACGTTGCCGTGGTAGGCGGTAACTCCATTGGCTTCGGCATTCTTTGGCATCCGGTGCCTAAGTCGGCGAGCACTGACAATCGCGGTATCTTCCGCACCATTGACGGCGGCAAGACCTGGAGCAAGGTTTATTCGAGCGACGCGACTTTCGGCGTGGTCGACATGTGCGCCGATCCCGGCGATCCGCGCACGATGTACGCCGTGCTCTACCACCCGGAGTCGGGTTCGGGCGAGAAAGCGATTCCGCCTACCTCAGAGATCGTGAAGTCCAGCGACGGCGGACAAACCTGGGCGCCGATGGCAACGAAGGGACTGCCCGACAAAGGTCTCGGCAGAGTGGGCGTAGCCGTCGCGGCCGGCACCCATGGTCAGCGTTTGTATGCCATCGTCGACCAGGGTTTCTTCCGCTCCGATGACGGCGGCGCCAACTGGTATCAATCGACCAAAGACCCTCGCATCCTGGGCAGCCCATATTTCAGCCGCATCTTTGCCGATCCGAAGAACCCCGATCTGCTTTATGTCGCGCAGACATCGCTTTACCGCTCCACCGATGGCGGAAAGACCTTCGAGGCTTTCGTTGGAGCACCCAGCGGCGACGACTTCCACGTCCTCTGGATCGATCCGCAGAACTCGGCGCGCATGCTGCTCGGTGTTGACCAGGGTGCGATCGTCAGCGTTGACGCGGGCAAGAGCTGGACCTCGTGGTACAACCAGCCAACCGGGCAGTTCTATCACGTCTCCGCTGACAACCAGTTTCCGTACCGCGTTTACGGGGCGCAACAGGACAGCGGCACTGCCGGAATCCTGAGCCGCAGCGACTATGGCGAGATTCTTCTGCAGGACTGGTTTTCGGTCGGCGGATTCGAGTACTCGTTCATCGAAGATGATCCAGCGCATCCGAACTACGTCTACAGCGGTGGCTGGTACGGCTCCGTGGTCCGCTACGACAAGGACACAGGCGAGATCGCGGTTGTCTTTGAGCGGGGAACTAAGTATCGCTTCTCCGAGATGGCGCCGTTGGCCTTCTCGCCGCAGAATCCAAACGTTCTCTATCAGGGCACTCAGTTTGTTTTGAAGACCACCGACGGCGGTAAGAGCTGGCGCGAGATCAGCCCGGACCTTACCGGATACAAAGAGCCTCCGGAGGAGAAGGAGGAGGCGACGCAGCAGGCGCAGGAGAAGCCGAAAGAGGAGCCGAACAAAGAGGCGAAAGACAAAGAGAAGGAAGAGAAGCCCGATCCGCTGCGGCAGCGACCTCCGGCAATCAGTGCCCTCGCGCCTTCGCCGGTGAAGGCTGGACAGATCTGGGCCGGCACCGACAATCGCATCGTGCAGCTTACGCGCGACGAAGGAAAAACTTGGCAAAACGTTTCGCCCGCCGGACTGGAAGAGCCGCTGAAGATCCTCTACGTCGAGCCTTCATCCTTGGACGCTGCCACGGCTTATCTCACCATCGGCGGCACGCGCGAGTCGACGCCGCCAAACATTCTGCGCACCCACGACTACGGCAAGAGCTGGCAGAAGATCGTCAGCGGCTTTCCAGCAGATGAGATGGTGCGCGTGGTGCGCGCCGACCCCAGGCGGAAGGGACTCCTCTATGCGGGAACCGATACCACGGTTTACGTTTCCTGGGACGACGGCGATCACTGGCAGCCGCTGACGCTGAACCTGCCGCCGGCGCCGATCACCGACTTGAAAGTCCATGACAACGACCTCGTCATTTCAACGTTCGGCCGCTCGCTGTGGGTGCTCGACGACGTGACTCCGTTACGGGAGATGAATCCGGAGATCGCTTCGTCCGATGCACATCTGTTTACTCCTGAGACGGCGATCCGCGTCCGCTGGGACAACTATGAGGACACACCATATCCATCAGAAACTCCCGCCGGGCAGAATCCTCCGGATGGCGCGATCCTCAACTACTATCTGAAGAATGCCGCCACGACTCCGCTGACGCTGACCATCTACGATGACAAAGGTGCCGAGGTCACGCGGTACACCAGCGATCCGAAGGTAGTGCAGCTGCCGCCGGCCAATGCTCCCGAGTACTGGTTCGCCCCGCCTGCGGCGTTGACTAAGGCTCCGGGTGTAAATCGTTTTGCCTGGGACCTGCGATATCCCACACCAACGACGCTGCCCTATGGCTACTATGGCGAGCTGTTGGAATACACCGAGTACACGATGGCGGATCACGCGGTTCCGGGCCTTACCCCGCGCGAGCAGCCGCGTGGGCCGCTGGTCGTACCGGGCAAATACACGGTCGAGCTGACCTACGCCGGAAAGTCTTACAAACAGCCGCTGACCATCGTGCCTGATCCGCGCATTCATGCCTCGCAGGCTGATCTGGTGGAGCAACGAGACATTGCGCTGATGGCCAGCCGCGGCATGAAATCCAGCTTCGACACCTTCCATCAGATTGACGCTGTGCGAAAGGCCCTGGATCAGGACCAGAAATCATTGAGCGGCCCGGACGCCGACAAGACGAAGGCCGCCGTCGATTCGCTCAGGAAGAAGCTCGACTCAGTCGAGAAGGGCACCAAGACCGCGCCGGGTATCGGGCCGGTGAATCGCGAACTGGCACGCTTGATCTTCAGCGTCGAGAGCGCCGACATGCGTCCCGCCGACACCGTCAAAGCCGCGATCCAGCAGAACTGCGAGGCGCTAGCGAAGAACCTGGGGCAATGGCAACAGGTCAATCAGCAGGACATCGCAGCCTTCAACCAATTGCTTTCCGGAACGAAGGCCTCGGCTTTGCCGGTCGCGACTATTAATCCTGGAGGCTGCAAACAATAAATTTTGCAGCTTCCACTTTTTCGCCTGACGGCTAGAATCACTCCATGTCCATGGTGAACGCGCAGCGCGAACGCCTGTCGCAGCTGAAGAGCAAGGCTTCCGACAAGTACATTAAAGGCGACATGCACGGCATCCATTACGCGGTAAGCATCTTCATCGCTACCGCGATTCTCTGGGTATGCGTTCACATGATGGCCGAGCGAAATCCGATCTGGGCAATCAGCTCCATGGTCGCCACCAGCGATCCGCTGATGAAGAATGCGCTGACCTTCTTTCGCGCACGCATCTCCAACGCATCTGCTGGGCTGCGCCGTCGGGCTGCTCTTCATCGCCATCGGCGGTTCGCAGCTCTTGATGCTGCCGATCGCCATGGCCGTTACCGTTCTCCTCACCAGCTACGTGGTGCGCATCCAGACCATGTGGCGGCAGGCGCCAATCACCGCTGCTTTTGTTATCTCGGCAGGGATCGAACACCATTCCCGCATCAAGGGCTTGTCCGCGGGCATGTTTCGCATGTCGGAGGTGCTGTTCGGCTGTGTAGTGGGCCTGGTGGTCGCTTGGATGGTATCGGTGTTGTGGCCCTTACCCGAAACGGCAAACAAGTAAGTTGGTCCGCATGAGGTGCAGCTTCAAGTCCGCCGATGCCTCCAGCCCAGCCATCATGATTCAGCTCACGGAACCAGATTGCGTACGGCCTCGGCGGTCGGCAGGCCCTTCCACAGCCGCTCGTAGTTTTCCATGTTGCAGAACGTTCGCGAATGCATGCGATCGATGTACATGGTGCCGCCGAGATGATCGATCTCGTGCTGGAGGATCCTGGCATACCAGCCCTCGGCCTCCACTCTCACCTGTTCGCCGCGATCGTTCAGGTATTCCACCGTCACCCGGCGAGCGCGAGGAACGACGGCCGTATATCCGCCGACGCTTAAGCAGCCCTCAAAGAACTCCGCACGCTCCTCACCCATCGCAACAATCTTCGGATTAATGATCGCGTGAAAGGGAACCGGACGGCGTCCGCGCTCCGTCATGTGCTCAGCGGTGGCCTTCACGTGATACTCAGGCCGATCCTCGATCACGGCCAGCTGCAAGCCAACGCCAACCTGCGGTGCGGCCAGGCCCACGCCCGGCGCCTCCCGCATCGTCCCCCACATTTCCTCGATGAGCTTCTGCGTCTGCTTGCTGAGAATCTCTTCGCGAGTGAGGGCCCGCGCCTGCGCGCGCAGCACCGCTTCTCCTGCCTGGACAATCTTCAGAGCCAAGGCACAACTCCTTCGTACACACGGGGCTTACTTGCGCCATAAACAAAGGGTGCGTCTCCGCACCCTTGTATGGATCATAACCGGCTGACTCTACTTCTGGCTGTCCTGGAAGCGCTTATTCACTTCCGCCCAGTTCACCACGTTCCACCATTCCTTCAGGTAGTCGGCGCGGCGGTTCTGATACTTAAGGTAATAAGCGTGTTCCCACACATCATTGCCCATGATCGGGTAGAAGCCCTGACTCATCGGGTTGTCCTGATTGGGCGAGTTGACGATTTGCAGCTTGCCGCCGTTGTCGCGCACCAGCCACGCCCAGCCGCTTCCGAACTGCTTCACGCCGGCCTCGTTGAACTTCTCTTTGAAGGCGTTGAAATCGCCGAAGGTGCTCTTGATCGCGTCGGCAATCGCGCCTGTCGGATCGCCACCCGCATTGGGCGCCATGATCTTCCAGAACATGCTGTGATTCACGTGGCCGCCGCCGTTGTTGCGCACGGCCGTGCGGATCGCCTCAGGCACGTTCTCCAGGCTCTTCAGCAGTTCTTCCGCGCTCAGCTTCTGCAACTCCGGAGCTTTTTCCAGGGCTGCGTTCAGGTTCGTGACGTAAGCCTGATGATGTTTGTCGTGATGCAGGTGCATCGTTTGCGTATCGATGTAGGGTTCCAGGGCCGAATAATCGTAGGGCAGGGGCGGAACTTCATGTGCCATTCTGTATCTTCCTCCAGTTGGCGTTGATGCTACGGGATGATTTGCGGATGCAAAAGCCGGCCGAGACCCACATTCGCCGGGAAACCATTATAGAAGGATTCGCGTGGCCCTGCTGCGAGCCCTCAGCAAGCTTCCCGCGCAGCATCTCCGGAGCCTGTATTTCGCTCTACGGGATTTCCAGATGGTTCTCCTGCACGACTGCTGCAATTGCAGCTTCGTCATGGACGACGGTCTTCCAGATCCACGAGTACCAGGGAATTTCTTCGATGACCTTCTTCGTTCTCTTCTCACCAATCAGCTGCCGGGAAGCCTGCATTTCCAGGTAGCAGGTGATGAGGTGTCCGTAGGTGCTTTCCGCGCTGCCGCCGCCTTCGGGATAAGCGGTCGGGGCATTCGGATATTTCTGTTCCAGCTCCTCGATCGCCGCCAGCCGCTGCTGGTTATGCTCGCGAAGAAACCAGTGAATCTGCTCGTGAACGTATGACGACAGCAGGGCGTCGGGCTGATCGCGGAAGCGCACGTTCAGGGTGATCACCGGAAAGCTGTGATTCATCGCGCCCTGCTGAATGATGACCTGATTCGTCCAGGTGTACCGGCTTAGATCGTACTTGTGAATCAGACCTTGCAGTACCAGCTTGGTCTGTATCTCCGCAGGAGTTCCGCCTGACACCTGAATGTCGATCGCCTGCGCCTGCTTGTCCTGAGCGAAGCCGGTCAGTTGCAGGGCGCTGACGAACAGGCACGTGGCAATCAGAAAACGGTGCTGCGGTTTCATCAGGTTCTGTTCTCCGCATGCGAGCTGGATCTTGCACTGCGTCGACCGAAAACCACGAGCTCAATCGTCTACTTTGTGACGCTGTCCAGCAGTTCCGCTTCTTCGGCGGAAGGAGGCTCAAAGCGGCCGCCCAGGTACTTCGCAAGAAAGCGCTCGACTGCCGCGTTAAATGCCGTGTCGTTCTCCGGACGCACGAAGCCGTGTCCCTCATCCGGGAAGCAGTAATACTCCACAGGCTGGCCATTCGCACGGATCGCCGCCGCGACCTGATCGCTCTCCGCCTGCTTCACGCGCGGATCGTTTGCGCCCTGGCCGATCAGCAAGGGCGCTTTCATCTGCTGCGCTTTGAACAGCGGCGACTGCGAATTCAGAAACTCTTCGTTATCGCCCATGCGTTTGTGGAGCGCGGCCACCATGGTTGACCAGTAAGGGGGAATCGTCGCCAGCAAGCGTATTCAGGTTCGACGGTCCGACGATATCGACTCCGCAGGAAAACGCTTCGGGCGAAAACGCCAGGGCCGCAAGCGTCGCGTAGCCTCCGTAGCTGCCGCCCATGATGCATACCTTGTTCGGATCAGCGATGCCCTGTTCGACCGCCCAGTTCTTCGCATCGAGCAAATCAGTGTGCATCGTGCCGGCCCACTGACGATCGCCGGCATTGATGTACTGCTTGCCGTAGCCCGTCGACCCGCGGAAATTTGGCTGCAGTACAGCGTACCCGCGGTTCGAGAGCCATTGCGCCCACGGATTGTATCCCCAAACATCGCGATGCCACGGACCGCCGTGAACCAGCAGCACCATCGGCAGTCGCTCAGCCTTCATGCCTGCCGGTACCGTCAGGTAGCCGTAGATCGTCATGCCGTCACGAGCCGTGTACTCGATGGGCTGCATGCTGGAGAGCTGATACTTCTCCAGGTCGGGTCGGGCACTGAACAAGAGTGACACCGTTTTAGCGGTTCGGTCGTACAAGAACCATGATGTAGGCCCATCGTCGCGAGAGTACGTTACGACCCACTTCGTGTCGTCGAGGCTGCGGGACAACCGAACGATGTCGCCGGGATGCGCCTGCTGCAACCGTTCGAAGTCCGCCTTGATGGCAGGGTCGATAAACTCATACGACACGCGCTGCTTCACGAACCTGGCAACTTGCAGACGATTGGTCTTCGGTTCCTGTTCCATGCCCGAGATATCGAACTGCGGATCGGCGGCAATCACGCGCTGCGCGCCGCTTTCGAGGTCCACTTCCAGCAGTCGCGCCGCGTTCGCCTCGACGCTGGTGGCGATCCACACCTTCTGATTGTCCGGCGTAAAGCCGAAGACGCCCCCAAAGGTCTCGTCTGGCCCCCAGTGCATGAGCTCCCGCCACGGCGAATTTATGTCGTTACGCACCCGGATGCCGGTGCCGCCGTCCTCGGTCATGCTTTGCGCTGCTCGCACATGCAGATCGTTGTCAGCGTGCCAGCTCGCGACGTCGCCGGGATTCTCCGTGTCCATACTCAACTCGCCGCTCGTCAGGTCGAGCCGGTACACGTCGAACAGGCTCTCATCGCGCTGATTCAGCTGCACCAGCAGCGTTTCAGGCTGGTCCCATTCATAGGCGACAATCGAGGCCTGCACCTTCTCGAATGGCGTCAGGTTCCTGGTCTGGCGGGTAGCAATATCGGTCTGATAAAGACGCCAGTTCTCATCGCCCGCGGCATCCTGCGCGTACAGAATGTGCTTGTTGTCGTACTGCCAGGCAAAGACGTGGATGCCGCGGTTGATGTCTTCGGTGACCGGGCGATCGTCATTCTCTCCCAGAGTGCGGATCCACACGTTCAGAACGCCGTTCACTGGGGCGAGATAGGCCAATTGCGTTCCGTCGGGAGAAATTGCCGGTTCGGAGCGTTCAGGGTTGCCGAAGAGAACCGAACGTGGAATTAGATCGGTCTGAGGGAGCTGCGATATTTTGGATTGCGTATTCATAGTAGGAAAACCGAGTATACAGGCGGAGTCGCTCGGCATTCAGGACATCGTGACCTGCGCAGCGCCCTGCTACAATCTTGCCGAATCGGGCGGCAGGCCGCGTCTGCACTGCCGTCGCGATTCGGTGAACTACTGACCCGACCCTGCCGTATAAGTCATTAGGTTTGAACTGGATTTGGGCCAGGAGTCACGCCCTTGGGGAGCGCTGATTGGACGACAACCAAGCTGTCAATGCGCTTGTCCGTCGCTGTGTGTCGGGCGACGCTGCGGCATGGCAGGAAATCGTCCAGCAGTACCACCGAAGGATTTACAACATCTGCTACCGGTTCTCCGGTTCGGCAGACGATGCGTCAGACCTGGCGCAGGAAGTGTTCATCAAGATGTACCGCACCCTGAGTACCTATGACACCACGCGAGCGTCGTTCATGACCTGGGTGACCACGGTCACGCGGAACTTGCTGGTGGACCACTTCCGTAAAGGAAAGTACGACCGGGTGACCGATTCGCTGGATGCGACCCCGGGGAACCAGGAAGAAGGCTTGACGCTTGGCTGAGCAGCTTGAGGACCAGGCGGCTAGCCCCGAGGCCCGCGTTCGCAGCCAGGAGACCCAGAAGCTGGTTCACGAGGCCCTGAAGAGGCTGTCACCCGAGCTTCGCGAAGCGGTAATCTTGCGCGATTTGCAGGATTTGGACTACAAGGACATTGCCAAAGTCCTCAATGTCCCCGAGGGAACTGTGAAGAGTCGCATAAATCGGGGACGAACGGAACTGGCAAGGCTTTTGCAACGTACGTATAAGCAGGCAGGCTAATGGCAGACGAAAGCCAATTCGAAATGCAGTGCGCAGATGTGGAAGCCTTTCTGGCTGAAGCACTTGACGGCACTTTGCAGGGTTCCAGGATGGACGCCTTCCAGGCCCATCAGCAAACCTGCGCCTCCTGCCGCACGGCTGTAGCCGAAGCCCGGGCCGGAATGGCCCTCCTGCAGGGGCTGGAGGAAGCCGAGCCGCCGCGCAACCTGGTCCATAACATTCTGGCCCAGACTATCGGAGCCCTGCCCTCCGAGCATGCCATGCCCGCTCCGCAGCCAGAGGGCTGGTTCGAGAAGGTCAAGGCGCGCTTGACGCCAATCTTTGCGCCGGTGGCTACGCCACGCTTCGCCATGTCGTTCGGCATGGCATTTTTCTCGATCACCATGCTGCTGGGCGTCGCCGGCTTCCACATGAGCGATTTGCGCCGTCTGGATTTCAGCTCCAAGGGAGTTACGCGGGCCTATTACGCTACCCAGGCACGAGTGATTCGTTATTACGAGAACATGCGCCTGGTCTACGAGATTGAGTCGAGGGTGCGCGATCTGAAGCGCGCGGCGACTCCGGAGAACAACACGCAGCAACCGCAGCAGGAGGCTCCGGCGAACAACCCGAAGAACCCCAGCCCCAGCGCGCCAAAACCGGGCGTACCGGGGACCCCGAATTCGTCGAAAACTGACAACCGGCAACCAAACTCACCAACCCCGAACCACAGCCGTCTTGGCGGCCAGCCCGAGTTGGCCGGTTACGCTGTGGTTCCCGTAGCAAACCCTCAGGCCCGGCGGCAGGGTTCTTCTCCGGCTTCGTTTGCGACTCCGGAAGGGACTCTAAACAGGAGACTCATATGAACTGCGCCAATCATCCCGACGTTCCCGCGGTTGCGTACTGTCGCACGTGTGGCAAGCCACTGTGCACGGCATGTTCGCGAGACGTCCGTGGCGTCATCTATTGCGAGGAATGTCTGGCCTCGCATCTAAACGGCACCGTGCCACCACCCGGCTCAACCGCCGTGCCTCCGGGTGTGGAACCGCCGCTTGGAACTCCTCGGCCAGGGCTGGCCGCACTGCTGGGATTGATCCCGGGAGTGGGAGCCATGTACAACGGCGAGTTCGCCAAGGGCTTTATTCACGTGCTGATCTTCGCCACCCTGATCTGGATGACCGATCACATAGGCGGGCTCTTCGGCATAGCCATTGCGGCGTTTTATGTATACATGCCCATCGAGGCCTACAGGACGGCCCGCGCAAAGGAGATGGGGTTACCCGCGCCGGATCCATTCGGATTCAACACGATGTTTTCGCCCAATGCCCCGCGTCCGTCGGCAGCCGCGACTGCCAATGTCGCCCCCGGAGTTGTACCGGGTCAGCCAATCGGTACTGAGCCGGTTGCGGAGGAACCTCGCTCCCGTACGCCGGTCGGAGCGTTCGTCCTGATCGGGCTAGGAGTATTGTTCCTGCTCGATGAGACGGGAGCGTTGCACTTCGATTGGATTTGGCGGTTCTGGCCGCTCATCCTGATCCTGCTGGGCGTTCGCATCCTGATGCAGCGTCGGCGGAGAGATTGGTGAGGAGGGACCCAATGAAATACCGATATAACCCTTATTGCCCTTGCGCCCGCTGCCGTTGCCACGGATATATGGGACCGGCCATGCTGATCACCATCGGCGTGCTCTTCCTGTTCGACCAGATGGGTCACGCGCATTGGATGGACTTTGGCTATACCTGGCCGGCGCTGCTGATCGTAGGCGGCTTGGTCAGTCTGCTGGAGCACAGCGCTTCGGTAAACGGCCATATCCCGCGCCAGTACGGCGCCAACCGGCCGCCTCAACCCGGTCAGCCGGGGGTGCCGCAGAATTCACCATATTATCCCGGGGCAGGCTCCGTGGTAACGCCGCCTCCGATGCCGCCGGCCGGCTCGATCACGTCCGGCTCCTCCATCGTCGCGCCCAATGATCGTGAGGTGCACAATGGCTAGCTCGAACCAATATCCACCGGTTACGCCGCCTCCGGTTCCTGTGCCGCCGGTGTATCGCGCTCGACGTTCGCTCATTGGGCCAATCATCCTGATTGGCGTTGGTGTGATCTTCCTGCTGGCCAATCTGCACGTGATTCACGGCTGGCAGTTCTGGGCCTGGTTCGGACACTGGTGGCCGGTCCTGCTGATCCTGTGGGGTGTGATCGCACTGGTGGAACACGCGAGTGCTCACCGCATGGGCTATCGCACTCGGCACCTGGGCGGGCTGGGGATTGTGCTGCTCATCCTGCTGGTGGTCGCTGGTGTCATTGCGCATAACACTTCAAACGCGAATTGGGGCAACGTCCGCGACCAGTTGCAGATGGACGATGACGATCTGGGCGGTCTTTTTGGAAGCCCGTACACCTTCGAAGACACCTTGCAGCAGTCGTTCCCGGCCAATGGTGACCTGCGGATTGTGTGCGATCGCGGAACGCTGAATATCACTCCGGCAGACGACAACCAGATTCATGTTGTCGTTCACAAGAAGCTCTACGCTCACGAGCAGAATGACGCTAACAAGTACAACGAAGGCACCAAGCCGCAGATCACCGTCAACGGATCTTCTGTGCTGCTGAATGCAAACACCGACGGTGCCGGAGATCATGGCGTCACCGCCGACATGGACATCTCTGTTCCCGCCGGGGCGGCTATCGACATCGCCAGCAAGCGCGGCGATGTAACCATCAACGAACGCAAAGCCGGCGTAAAGATCTCTCTCCAGCACGGCGACGTGGCGTTGAGCGACATTGGCGGTGCGGTGCAGGTCAATCTGGAAAAAGGCTCGCTCCGCGCTACTCAGATTACCGGCGACGTCGATGTCACTGGAAGAGTGGACAGCGTGACCATCGAAGATGTGTCGGGTGGGGCGCGGCTGAATGGCGACTTCTACGAAGATGTCCGGCTGAGCAAGATCGCCAAGACGGTTACCTTCAAGACCTCGCGCTCCGACATGCAGTTTGCCTCCATACCGGGAGATCTGGATATTGCCAGCGACCAGGTCCGCGGCAACGAACTCGCCGGTCCAAGCCGGGTTGTCACCAGCTCCAAGGACATTCATCTGGAGGATGTGTCGGGTGACCTCGAGGTGCAATCGAATAACGGCGACGTGGAAATCACGACTGGCGGCAAGGGGCCGGCAGGCAAAATGAATATCTCGACCGAGCACGGCGACGTCGCCTTTACCGTGGACGGCAAGACTCCGCCCGACAAGGTGAATGTCGCCACCCAGCATGGCGACGTGACGTTGACCTTGGCCTCGGGAGTAGGGTTCCAGGTCAGCGCCGTCACGGGTAAAGGCGATATCTCATCGGAGTTCGACTCCGTAAAGGTCAACGACACCAACGGCGCCAGCAAAGCCAGTGGCACTGTTGGCAGCGGCAACAGCAAACTGCAGGTTGCCACCGAGACGGGAGATATCAAGATCGCGAAGAGTTAACTTCAGATGGTACTAAAGTAAACTGCCCCGGTTGAGCTAACGCTTAAGCGGGGCTTTCCATTTCGAACGGATGATCAGACTTTACTATCCACTATCCACTATCCACTAACCACTCTCGTCACGATCCCCTCAATTTCCTCCACCACTTGATCGATGCTCTTATGTGTGGTGTCAACGATGAAGGCGTCTTTTGCCGGCACCAGCGGTGAGGTCGCTCTGGTGCGATCCCGCTGATCCCGCGCCGCAATTTCGGCCTGCACCTTTTGCGCCTCTTCAGTCGACGTTGAGCCGTTTTGCAGGACGCGCCGTTCTGCCCGCACGTTGGGATCGGCGTCGAGAAAGATTTTTACATCCGCGTTTGGGAACACCGCAGTGCCGATGTCGCGGCCTTCCATCACCACGCCGCCTTTCGCGCCCAGCTCGCGTTGGCGCGCGACCATTACCTGCCGAACCGGCGGGTGAGTCGACACCTGCGACGCGGCTAGCGTCACATCGGCGTCGCGTATGCGCTGGGAAACATCGCGCCCATCGAGTAGCACGCGGTTACCTTCGCCCCGCGGTTCCAACTCAATGACCGATGACGCTGCCAATTCACGCAGAGCATCGGCATCATCGAGCGCTACGCGGTTCTCGATCGCTTTCAACGCCAGCGCGCGGTACATTGCGCCGCTCTCCAGGTTGATGTAGCCGAGCTTCCTCGCAACTCGCGCGGCGATCGTACTCTTACCCGAGCCCGCTGGGCCGTCAATAGCTATGACCAGCTTCCGAGGCTCGCTCATCCTTTGCTGTCGTCCTTGGGAGTCGATGTCCGGCCAGAGGGCGCCGGGCGGCGAGGCCTGCGTTGCACCAACGGCTTACCGGGACGCGGCGGCAGAGCTTCAAACTTCGGCTTAGGTCTAGGTTTAAATTCGCGCTCCGGCGGCGGTAACAACGACGCGACCTGAAGCATCACGCGCCCATTCACGTGGACGAAGCTCAGCTCGCGCGCAGCCTGCAATGCATTGATCGCCTCGCGAACTCGCGCCCTGCCGATGAAGTGCGAGAAGAACTGCTCTACTTCTTCCTGTGGTGCGGCCACCACGCAATCGAGATATTTCGAGACCAGCGCGGTCAGCGATTCCGCAACCGAGACGTGCATGCCTTCTCTCACGGCTTCTGGCGACCAGCGGAAGAGTACATCCCAGAACACGCCTTCTTCAGGTTTGTAGTCGACCCTCGTGATGCGCAGGCGCGCCCATAGTTCGTCGAGCGCACGATCCAGCGCCGCTTCGGAAATGTCTCCGCCCAAAATCTCGCGCAGGCGATACTTGGAGATCGGGCCTTCCTTCTGGATGTACTGAAACGCGTGCGCCGCCAGCAGAGAGTATTCGGAGCGCGCTCCGGTCTTCGGCGCCTGCCGGGGATTACGATCGCCCACCAACCCGTAGAAGTACGGGAAGACCGCCGCCGAAACGATGAAATTGTTGTCGGGAAAAACGTTCGCTTCGTACGCGGTCTTCTCGCGCAACAGGCGAACCATGAGTTCCTTCGCCTCCTGCGCTTCCGGATCGGCGAAAGCCATTTGCACCGCCGGCAGTTTCTCGTCACTGCCCTTGTAAGCGCCGACGAAGGTGGGTACCAGCACCGGTGGCCGCTGCGGATAAAGCAGGCAGAAGCCGGTCGAGTCGATGAACGCTCGCGCCTCATCGCCGGTGCGAATAGGCTGTCCGTTCAGCCGCCATTTCTCGCGGCGCATTTCCTGGAGTTGCTGTTCATGCATAAAAGGCGGCACTTAGCACTTGGCACTTGGTCATCAACTCGATTGTTACGGGAAGCAGCAGAGCACGCGCAAAGGCTTTCATCCTTGCCAAATGCTAAGTGCTAAATGCCAAGTGCTAGATTCTCTTGAACGCTTTCTGAATGTCCTTAACAGAATACCGCAGAACCACCGGGCGTCCATGCGGGCAGCTCATGGGATAATCCGTTTTCGCCAGCTCGCGCAGCAGCCACTCCATTTTTGTCTGCTCCAGCGGCATATTGACCTTGATGGCCGCATGGCACGCGATGCTCGCTGCGATGCTGGTGCGAATCTTATCGAGGTTCAGCGCCTGCTCCTCACGCTCGAACTGCTCCAGGATCTCATGCAGCAAGTGCTCTACATCGCTTGCGACTACCCCTGCAGCTGTGGTCTTCACCGCGATCGTGCGCGACCCAAAGGGCTCCACCTCGAACCCGTTGCGATTCAGTTCCTCGGAGATTTCGGCGAAGACCGCCATCTGCCCGGGAGCCAGTTCGACAATTAGCGGCATCAGCAATTGCTGCCGCTCGGGCGATTCCGCCAGCCGCTGCTTCGAAATCTTCTCGAACAGAATGCGCTCGTGCGCCACGTGCTGATCGATAATCCACAACCCTTGCGAATTGATTGCCAGGATGAACGAGTCGCGAATCTGCCCCACCGGCCTCAGTGACGCCAGCGACTCGAGGCTTACGGGCGCGTCTTCCTCGACTGATCTCCGGTGAGCAATGATCGCCGCCCGGAACCGGCGCAGGGGCAGCTACCGGGCCGCCGAAGGTCTGCGGGCCGAAGCGCGCTACCGGCATGGCTGCATTGGCATGAATCTCAAATCCGCTGCCTTCGAATTGCAGCGGCGCCGTAAACGGTGGAAGCTGCTGCGCGCGCAGGGCAAACGCCGCATCCGCCTCTGTGATTTGCAACTCGCCCGGGGCGGCATCCGGCACTGCCGGCGTCAGCGACGGCGAGGCTTTAGCGCTGGCGTGGATCTCGGTCATAAACGACGGCACCGGCCGCTCGCGCATCAGCTTGGCACGCACCGAATCGCGAATGAAATCATGCAGGACGGACGACTGGCGGAAGCGCACCTCAACCTTCGACGGATGTACGTTGACGTCGACCTCCGTCGCCGGCATCTCGAGGAAGAGCAGCACGACGGGGTATACCGTCGGCGGAATGATGTTGCGGTAGGCTTCGGTCAGCGCGTGCTGGACCAGGCGATCGCGGATCAAACGGCCATTCACGAAGATGAAGATCGAGTTGCGATTGAGCTTCTGAATCTCCGGCCGCGACACGAACCCGTGCAGCTTGACTTCGCCCTTTATAGGCTCCTCCTGCGGTTCGTCTTCTTCCTGCTTGCGTCGCCACGGCGGAGGCTGCGGCAGGCCACCCCGCTCCAGCGGCAGCAGCGCGCTCAACGGAATAAGCTGATCCAGCGTCTCCTTGCCGAAGACCTGGTAGATACGCTGTGAATGGTCCGCGACCGGTGGCGCGACCAGCATTGCGTTGGAGGCCGAATGCAGCTCCCAGTGCATCTCCGGATGCGCCAGCGCGTAATGCGTGACCAGCGAAGCGATGTGCGAGAGCTCAGTCGACTCTGCCTTGAGGAATTTGCGCCGCGCCGGAATGTTGTAGAAGAGATCGCGCACCGTGATACACGTTCCCGCCGGCAATCCGGCTTCTTCGACCGTGAGAATCTTGCCGCCCGCAATCTCGATGACCGTTCCCGCGGCGTCCTCCGGTGCACGCGTCTCCAGGCGCAACCGGCTGACCGAAGCAATCGACGGCAGCGCTTCTCCCCGGAAACCGAGCGTCGCAATGGTCAGCAGGTCGTCAGCATTGCGGATCTTCGATGTCGCGTGGCGCTCGAACGCCAGCATGGCGTCGTCGCGCACCATGCCGCAGCCATCATCGGTGATCTGGATAAGCTTCTTGCCGCCGGCTTCAATGTTGACGCGGATGCGCCGCGCCCCCGCATCCAGCGAGTTCTCCAGCAGCTCTTTCACGACCGATGCCGGACGCTCGACCACCTCGCCGGCAGCGATCTTGTTAGCTACATTTTCGGAGAGAACGTGGATGCGGCCCATCGAGTACTAACTTACATGACGGCAGTGGCTAGTGGTTAGTGGCTAGTGGATAGCGAACTCTGACGGTACAAGGTCGAAGCTGCGGGTGCCCCACTCATCCGCGGTTTTCGGATGAGTGGGATTGCGTCCGGTAAGTCCCGTAGTGCCTGCGCACAGACGGTAAAGTCAACAGCACTACGGCGGTGATGGATGGCACGATGAGCGCTATTCCAATACCGAGCACAAAGATTGCCTCAGACCTCATATATGGATCGGTGCTGTAGAAAGCTGCCCAGCAGGCGTATCCCCCGAAGGCGAATACCATCACCGTGAGGACGAGTGAACTCCACCAGGCCCAGCGCTTGCCCTGAAGCAGGTGCCACGACGTGAGAAGACAAAGCACCGCGACAACCATCAGCTTCAGAGTAGATGAAGGTGACGAGGGATGAGCAAGGCAGGACAACACAGCGTAGGCGCACATTAGACTGCCCAGTAGGAATCCGAAGGTCGATACAATACCGGCAGTCGCCCTGACCGCGGCAATCGGTGATGGTGGGCGCTCCTGAGGAATGTCTTTTCTATCCACGATCCGCTATCCAAACTTTCTATCCTGGAGGCCACTTCATGTCGCGCCCGCCGATCAGATGCAGGTGCAGATGAAACACCGACTGCCCTGACTTCGGACCTACGTTGTACACCGTGCGATATCCGTCTTCGATGCCGCGCTCGCGTCCAATCTTCGCTGCGACCAGTTGGCTGTAGCCGATGATCTCGGCGTCTTCCGGAGACGCTTCTTTCAGGCCGACGATGTGCTTCTTTGGAATGACCAGCACATGCGTCGGAGCTTTGGGATCGATGTCTTCGAAAGCGAATACCTTGTCGTCTTCGTAAACTTTTTTTGAGGGAATCTTGCCGGCGATGATTTTGCAGAAGAGACAGTCTTCCATGGAGAGATGTTAGACGACGCAGAGAGGCGGCTCAAGCTAATCGTTGCGACGACTTCCCAGCCTGCTGAAACTCATTACCACGCCGATGTCGCCGGCTGAAGCCGCCTCGGAAGCTGAATAAACGGCTTAGACGCTGGCCTGAAGGCCAGCCTCTACCCAAAAAGCTCATTGCGTCAACGTTTCCAGCAGGGCGTGAGTAAAAATGCGTCGAGTAGCGAAACGCGAAATCGCTTACCATCTCCAGAGAACATGGCCGACCAGAACCCATCCCACCTCGATAGCCAGCCCAAGCGCGGGTTGTTCCTGCGCACCATGTATCGTGTCTACACCAACTACCTGGGCGTAACCCCGCCGACGCCTGCGCAGGAGCGCATTGTCGCCGCTGTGCTGATCGCAGGCGTGATACTGGGACTCATCGCCGTGGTCGCAATCGTCTTTTTTCTTTGGCAGACACTGATGAAAGCGGGAGCGCAGTAGAGAGATTTATTCCCTCCACTGAAGGTCCGGGGTGGTAGTCGTATAAATCCTCAATAACCGAAAAGCCCACTCATCTAATGTGAGTGGGCCTTCATCTTTAGCTCGCGGCTCGAAGCTCGCAGCTACGGATTTCCGCTGGGCGCACTCGCCGAGGCCCGCTGCTGGCCCGCGTAGTATCCGCTACGCGTTCTTACCTGCAGCTTCTTGTAGCCCTTGGCCTGCGCTTCGACTTTCACCGTCCGATAGCCGCCTGCGCTCTGCGGGGTCGTTGGCTTGTACTGAATCGTGTACTGGTTGCGGATATCGTGCGCGATCTGGCTGGTGATCGCCTCGACTTCATCCAGGTTCTTGGGGAAGAACGCGACCCCGCCGGTGTCCTCGGCCATCTCGCGCAGTGCGCGGCGGGCGCGCTTCTCGTGCTCTTCGCCCAGCAGACCAATGGTGTAAACCGTGGGACCGTTCTTCTCTTCGAGGCGGCGCAGAGCCTGCTCCAGCGACTCGCGGCTGGCGTTGTCTTCGCCGTCGGTAACCACCAGCAGAACTTTCTTTTCCAGCGCGCCGCTCTTCTTCAAGTGATCCGACGACGCGACCACCGCATCGTACAAAGCCGTTCCGCCGCGCGATTCAATGCGCTCAAGCGCGTCCTTCAGCTTGGGAATGCTGGCGGTGTAATCCTGATCGAGGAAATATTCCTCGCTGAAGTTGACCACGAACACCTGGTCCTGCGGATTGCTGGATCGCACCAGGTTCAGCGCGGCCGCATTCACCTGAGGACGCTTGTCGCGCATCGATCCGGAATTGTCGATGACGATGCCGAGCGCGACCGGAATGTCCTCGTTGCGGAACGAAGTAATCTTCTGCGGCTTGCCGTCTTCGAACACGGTGAAGTCGTTCTTTGTCAGATCGGTGATAGGCCGGAAGTGGTCGTCGACCACCGACGCGTGCAGCGTGACTTCGTCGACTTCCTTCTTGAAGACGAAGACGTCATTGTTGGACGACGATGGCGCCTGTCCCTGCGGCACCTGAACCGTATCGCCAGGCTGGTTCGGCGCGGGCGACAGGTGCTGGCGCTTCCTGCTCCGGCGGATTCTGTGCAGGCTGCGACTGCTGCGTGCCAGACTGCGCTCCCGAGTTCGATTGCTGCGGCGGTGGAGCAGTTTGGGTCGAAGGCTGCTGGTTCTGAGTCGGAGCAGGCGCGGTCGAGTCCTGCGCCGTGAGCCAACTACCCAGCAGCAGAATGCAGACAAGAGTCAAGAAATAGGACTTATTCCGTGGGTGCATAGTATCCAGTCTTGGCGTACACGTGCAGCGGCGGCAATCCTTTCGGAGGGTTGAGCCTGACTTTGATCTTCCGCCATTTGCCATCGTGTGCTGGATTGGTTGGACGGTAGCCGAGCACATATTGGTTGCGCAGCTCTATGCCTATCTTAGTGGCAACGTCGGCTAGCTCGTTAGGGGATTGAATCACAAATGTCCGTCCACCAGTAGCTTCCGTGACCTCATTGAGCAATTCCGGGCCTTCCCGCTCCTCGGCACTTTTAGCTTGGTAGTCGAACAGGCCGATGCCATAAATCTGGACATCGGCTTCACGAACCATGTCTTTGATCTCGCCTTCGGTGTAGCGGCTGTGATTGTCGCCGCCGTCGGAGATGATCAGCAAGGCTTTGCGCTCGTAGTGCGCCTTTCGCATGCGATCCATGCCGAGGTAAATCGCGTCCAGTAAAGCAGTTCGGCCCTTCGGTATCGCATACACCAGCTTGTTCTGGATGTCCTCGACTGAGGAGGTGAAATCAACCAGAACCTCAGGCTTCTCCGAGAAGGTGACCAGGAAGAACTCATCCTGCGGATTAGCGGTGCGGAAGAACTCAACGACCGCTTGCCGCGACTTGTCGATCTTGTCGGACATGGAGCCGCTGATATCGAAGATGACGCCCAGGGAAATCGGGGCGTCTTCGCTGGAGAAATGCCGGATCTCCTGCGGCTTACCATTGTCGGTAAGCTGGAAGTTGTCCTTTTCCAGGCCGGTAACCAGCCGGTTCATCGGGTCGGTAATTGTGACCGGAACCAGCACCAGATCGACTTCCTTCTTGATCGGCTTGGTGTGCGTGCGCAGCGAAGGATCGGAAATGCCGCTTGGATCGTTCGTCGGCGTCGCGACGCCAGCGTCGGTTTTCTTCACCTGGCGCGGCTGGATGTGTACGTCATCGTCCTGGGCTGAGGCCGGAACCGACAGCCAGCAGCCAAGCACACCAAGGCATAACAGCAGGAGGAATGCCTTATTCGGACGCACGTTTGGTTTGACGAGTCGCGGAACGAAATGTCCCGCCGCAAGATTACGACACCGAAGCTGAATGGCCGAGCCGACTGACCCGAATCCGTTACTACCACTGCGGGCCATAGGGAATCCTCTGGGGTGTGTGGTGCATGGTATCACAGGTTCGGGTGACGCATATCACTTCATCACTCGATCCCACAGGTTCCGACATCCGGACTTGCTGCACCTCTAGATGTGATTCAGGTCATTCAGGTTTCCTTTTTATCACTGCTAGAATTTGGTTTCCCGAAGCCGAACCGAAAACTGAACCGCTCCGGGAAAAGGGACTCATCTTATGGCCGATATCCATCCTTTTCGTGCTCTCCGCTACAACCTGTCCAAAGTCGCGCCCGGCGAGGTGATGACTCAGCCTTACGACAAAATCACGCCGGCGATGCAGGACACATATTATGCAATCAGCCCTTATAACCTGGTGCAAGTCATCCTCGGAAAGTCGCAGTCCGACGACAATGACCAGCAGAACATCTACACGCGAGCCGGCGCGCTGCTCAAGAAGTGGCAGAGCGAAGGAATTCTGCAGCAGGACGACGAGCCAAGCCTTTACGTCTATTCCCAAACTTTTAAAGTTCCCGGAGATCCGTCGGGAGCGGAAGCCGAGCGCCGCGGTTTCATCGCGCTGGGCCGCGTCGAAGATTACGATCGCAAGGTTGTGCATCGCCACGAGCAGACGCTCAGCAAGCCGAAAGCCGATCGCCTCAACCTGCTCCAGACCACGCGCGCGCACTGCGAGCTGATCTTCATGGTCTACAGCGATCCGGCGGATGAAGTAGGCAAGCTGCTGAAGCAGAGCGGAACTCCAACCATCGAGATGCGCGACGAATACGGCGTCATCCATCGTGTCTGGAAGGTTTCGGACGCTGCGACCGTCGCGGCGGCACAAGCCAGGATGGCCGACAACAAGCTCATCATCGCCGATGGTCATCATCGTTACGAAACGGCCATGAACTATCGCAACCAGATGCGCGAGCAGACGAAGTCCGGCGATCCGGAAGCGCCCTACGAGCGCGTCATGATGACCTTCGTGAACATGGACTCGCCGGGACTGGTGATTCTGCCAACCCATCGCGTAGTGTTTGGGCTCGAGGGCTTCAACATCTACGCCAAGGCGATGGAAGTGATGAAGTACTTCGAAATCGAAGATCTCGGATCGATCGCTGTGCAACAGGCGCTTGCTAAGCTGCGCGAGGCGGGTAAAGAAAATACAGCGCTGCTGGCCGTGACAGCGCAGAACACGTTTCTGCTCAAGTCTCGCGCCAATGTGCAATCTCCGAGTCTGAGCGGACTCTCCGAGAAGCAGCGTTCGCTCGACGTAGTGCAACTGCACAAGCTGATCCTGGAAGAGATTATCGGGATGTCGCAGGAGGACATCAGCGCGCAGAAGCATCTGCATTACATTCGTGATGCGGCTGAAGCGGTCGAGGAAGTCAGGAAAGGCAATGCACAAGTTGCGTTCCTGATGAATCCGGTTCGCATGGAGCAAGTGCGCGACATCGCCTTCGCCGGCGAAGTCCTGCCGCAGAAGTCCACCGACTTCTACCCGAAGATGCTCAGCGGTTTGACGATCTACTCGCTCGACGCGGCTGCGCGTGGAAGCGCTGTTGCCAAGTAGCAACAATTAAGCTGCAACACGCACGAAAGCGCCATTACGCATGGCGCTTTTTTCGTGAGTAGCCGAATTTCGAGCCGATTCTCCGAATATACTGCGGTGCAGTCCGAGAATCTCTTCTTTGGGGTGACACGTGCGAAATCAACTCGGCTTCAGGGTTTCCGTCTTCCTGTTCGTCAGCCTGTTCGCGCTGTCGAGCGGAGCTGCAACTCCTTCCGACTCTTCTGCTGGCGCATCCGACGCGAATTCTGGTGGGGCGAAAAGTCAGGTTAAGCAAAATCTAGCGATTCCGTATCCAACCGACGTTCTTACTTATCACTACAATGTCTTCCGCCAGGGCTCGACGCTGCAGGAGACAACTCTTACACCGAGCAATGTCAACTCAGCCTCGTTCGGGAAAGTCGGGTTCCTCGCGGTCGATGGCAAGGTCGACGCGCAACCGCTTTACATCAACAAACAGTTCATCAGCGGTAATCTCAATAACACACTTTACGTGGTCACGGAAAACGACAGCGCTTATGCATTCGCCGTCAACGGAGGACGGCAGTTCTGGCACACATCGGTTCTCGGCTCCGGCGAAACCCCCAGCGATCCGCGTAACTGCAGTCAGATCACGCCTCAAATCGGCGTCACGGCAACACCTGTGATCGACAAGAGCATGGGACCGAACGGCGATGGTGCGATGTATCTGGTTTCCATGAGCAAGGATTCTTCCGGGCACTATCATCACCGTTTGCATGCGCTGGATTTACGCACGGGAGCGGAACTTTCCGGAAGTCCGGTCGAGATCGCCGCGACTTATCCGGGAACCGGTGATGGAAGCCAGAACGGACAGGTCGTCTTCGATCCCGCGCAGTTCGCAGCGCGTTCGGCGCTGCTCGAATACGGCGGAACCATCTACATCGCGTTCACGTCGCACTGCGACATCCGTCCTTACACCGGATGGATCATGGCGTATAACGCGCGCACGCTGCAGCAAACCGCGGTCATCGACATCACGCCGAATGGCAAAGAAGGCGCAGTTTGGATGGCAGGTTCGGGACTCGCGGCCGATTCAACCGGCAATATTTATCTGCTCGCCGGCAACGGAACCTTCGACACCACGCTCAACGCGCAAGGCTTTCCGGTGAATGGCGATTACGGCAATGCTTTCGTGAAGCTCTCAACTTCCGGGGGGCATCTGGCCGTTGTCGACTACTTCAACATGTACAACACCGTGCAGGAATCGAACGCCGACACCGATCTCGGTTCCGGCGGCGCGATTGTGTTGCCCGATGTCAGCGACAACAACGGTGGAGTGCATCATCTCGCTGTTGGCGCAGGCAAAGACACCAACATCTATGTCGTCGATCGCGACAACATGGGCAAGTGGAATTCGAACAATAACAGCAACGCATATCAGGTTCTTACTGGCGCGCTTCCGGGAGGCGTCTGGTCGAAACCTTCCTACTTCAACAACGTTGTCTATTACGGCGGTGTTAGCGATCACCTGAAAGCTTTCGGAATCTCCAACGCGAAGCTGACAACTTCGCCAACTTCGCAGAGCTCGAACACGTTCCCATATCCCGGAACGTTTCCGCTCATCTCCTCGAACCAGAACACTAACGGAATTGTCTGGGCCGTCGCGAACACAAATCCGGCAGTGCTCTATGCGTTCGACGCAACGAACTTGGCGCACGAACTCTACGACAGCAATCAAGCTTCCGGCGGCCGCGATCAGTTTGGAGCAGGCAACAAGTTCATCACGCCGCTGGTGGTGAATGGGCAGGTGTTTGTGGGAACACAGACCGGAGTTGCGGTCTTCGGACTGCTGCACTAAAGGCGGCAGTTGGCATTTAGCATTTAGCCAAAAGGGCCGATCTTCGGGTCGGCTCTTTTGCTGCCGACGAAGACCGCAAGGAGAGTGCGGTTACTTTCATTACCCCCGCTCTCGCGACCCAGTTAAGCTGTCGTATACGGGGCCCATCGACTTCGCTCGTCTCGCATGCGGCGAACTTGCTGAGGTCAGTATGACAGCCAAAACTGATATAGGGTGCCTCATGTTTCGCGATTTTCGCGATATGGGAGGGATGTTACCTTGCAACAACTCTGACACAACACTCCCGGATCCCGAACAGCGCGAGACCCGGGGCACCCATATCAGACCTGACTTCTATAAACCTTTACGCTCCGGGAAGTTTGGCCGCGACGATATCGACCTTCTCGATTTTGGGTTCCTGTGCGAGCAGTTCGGGAGCCTTCGCCATAAGGGCTGCGGCGATTTGTCCGGTGAGGTGTGCCTGGCGGCCGGCTTCGTCCTCGAACGCATCGAAGATGCCGAACGTGGACGGGCCCATGCGAATGGCAAACCATGCGATCGTCTGCTGCTCCTGTTGCGCCAGTGAACCGCCCTGCCGCAGGAAATCTTCCAGTTCTTTTTCTTTGCCCGGCTTGGCTTCGAGTCGTACGTACAATGCCAATTTCACCATGTGAATCTCCTTACTTTCGTGAGATGGCGTCGAACCCACGTTAGCCCAAAGGATGGGCGAACGTGGGGCACCGCCTGTGATCGAACTGATCCGTTTCTACGCTGAACGATCGATGCTCTTCATTCCTTGCGGTGCGTAGCGCTCGCCGGCAACGGCTTCCTGCGGGATTTCGGCTTCGAGCTCCGCAACCTCCTGCGGTGTCAGCTGAACATCCACGGCAGCGGCGTTCTCTTCCAGATACTTTCTGCGCTTGGTGCCTGGGATCGGCACGACGTCCTCGCCCTTCGCCATCACCCAGGCCAGAGCAAGTTGTCCGGCGGTGATGCCTTTGCGTTTGGCAAACTCGCGGACGCGATCGACCAGCTCCTGATTCTTATCGAAGTTTTCTCCGGCGAGCCTGGGATATCGTTCGGCGCGAAAATCGCCGCTGCCGAAATCACTCTTGCTGGTAATTTTGCCGGTGAGGAAGCCGCGTCCCAGTGGACTGTAAGGTACGAAGCCGATGCCGAGCTCGCGCACGGTCGGCAGAATGTCTTTTTCCACATCGCGCTCCCAGAGCGAGTACTCGCTTTGCAGCGCGGTGATGGGATGAACTTTGTGAGCGCGGCGAATGGTTGCAGCCGATGCTTCCGACAGCCCGAGATAGCGCACCTTGCCGGCCTTGACCAGCTCGGCCATGGCTCCAACCGTATCTTCGATCGGCGTTTCCGGATCGACGCGATGCTGGTAGTAGAGATCGATATGGTCTACGCCCAGCCGCTTCAGGGAGGCATCGCAGGCTGACTTCACGTACTCAGGTTTACCGCTGATCGCCCAGTAGCTGGGATCGTCCTTCTTGCGCACGTTCGCGAATTTGGTGGCGAGAAACACTTCATCGCGGCGCGGGCGGATGGTGCGGCCGACCAGCTCCTCGTTGTCGCCGATGCCGTACATGTCGGCCGTGTCCAGGAAGTTGATGCCGAGATCGAGGGCACGCAGTATGGCGGCCGCCGATTCCTGATCGTCGCGCTCGCCGTAGAACTCGCTCATGCCCATGCAGCCGAGACCCTCGCGGGAGACGATTGCGCCTTGCGAACCAAGCTTCACTTTCTTCATGCTCATGGCAGTATTCGATGACCTTGAGTTGCGGCGGGGTTCGAAGCGGGCAAAAATCTCGCTGGCTTTTTATAATCGAATGCTTGAGCCACACTCCCCAACGAGTTGTGTCCCTGCAGCCGAGCGCGACCGCAACTCTGCGCGATCTTGGGCTGCTGGATCGGCTCGTCGCGTGCACGAAGTATTGCGCCGATATTTGTCCCGAAGTCGGTGACGGTTCGCGCGTCATCGTTTCGGATTCGTGGAGCGCGCAGGCGGAACAGATCGTCGCGGCCAAGCCGGACCTGGTGCTGGCGTCGGTTCCTTATCAGCTTGAGGCGGTAGCCGAAATCCTCAAAGCCGGCGTGCGCTTCCTGGGGCTGGCTCCGCGAACGCTCGCCGATATCTACGCCGACATGATGGCGATTGCCGGTGTGATGGGCGCAGGCGCCGCGGGAGAAAGCATCATCTCCCGGATGCAGCGTCGCATTGACGAGGTAAGGGAGCAGACATCGGAATCACCGCGACAGAAAGTGTTTTGCGAAGAGTGGGGCAAGCCGATCATTGCGTCGCAACCGTGGGTTGCCGAACTGGTGGACGCAGCGGGAGGAGACTTCATCGGCGCAGCGGGCAAGACCACGACGGCGGAAGAAGTCGCAGCAGCGCAGCCGGATGTGATTTTCGCAGCGTGGTGTGGAGCGGGTGATCGCGTGCCCTTGGAGAAGGTCGTCCAGCAGCGCGGCTGGCAGCCGTTGCAGGCCGTCCGCGAAGCTCGCGTCTTCTGTATTAACGACGAGTTGCTGAACACGCCTGCCAGCAGTTTGCTGGGAGGGCTGGATGCGATTGCCTGGGCGCTGCATCCGGAGAAGTTCAAGAAGCCGCGCGGGATTCGGCAAATCGGGAAGAGCTCATAGGTTTCACTCTAGCGATCGCAACTGTAACTAGTCGGGTGGGATCGGCATGATGCTGAACCCAAGTTAGCGTCCAACACCGGGACGCGAACCTGGGGCACCCAGCGAACTTGTGATAGAAAAGTATTCGATATGACGGAGCAGCAGCAGCTCGCGAAAGAATTGACGACCCTGGCCGAGGCCACGCCCAGTGTCGATGACCTGATGAGCATCATTGTTGGCCGACTGCAGGAGCGGCTGGGATACTACGACTGGGTCGGCTTCTACATGATAGAGAAGGGCAGACTGGGCGAAGAACCGATGCTGGTGCTCGGGCCCTACGTGGGAGCAGTGACGCAGCACACGCGCATTCCGCTGAATAAAGGCATTTGCGGCGCGGCTGTTACTTCGGGCCACACGGTGATTGTCGACGATGTGAGCAGCGATCCGCGTTATCTGGCTTGCTCCATCGAGACCAAGTCGGAGATTGTTGTGCCCATTCGCGTGAAGGGTGAAGTGGTTGGGGAGATCGACATTGACAGCCACACCCCGGCAGCGTTTACGGCGGATGATCGTCAACTGGTCGAGCATTGCGCCCGGCTGGTTGGGCAGTACCTGGAGAGGACGACTTAGCGGCCCGCTCCGGCTGCAAATTTCCGATGAATTCTATGACCAAGCAAGTTGTGGCAGCGCTGATCGTGCGTGGCGATGAGATTCTCTGCTGCCAACGCAGCGAGTACCAGGCGCTGCCGCTGAAATGGGAGTTTCCCGGCGGCAAGATCGAAGCCGGCGAGAGCGCTCCGGACGCGCTGGCGCGCGAACTGGACGAAGAGCTTGGGGTACGCGCAACCATCGGCGCGAAAGTTGCCCAGCTGCAGCATCGCTACCACAACGGCAATGCCGTCGATCTGCAATTCTTCCTGGTGGAACAGTATGAAGGCGAGCTGCAGAATCGCATCTTCCGCGATATCCGGTGGGTGAACCGGCGAGAGCTGCCAACCCTCGACTTTCTTGATGCCGATCGCTCGCTGGTTCAGCAGATTGCCAACGGCGAGCTGCTCTAGCCGCTCCATCCGCCCGTCGCGAACCAGGCGATCGTCAACCCAATCATGATCACCGTAGTCGCCCAGGCGATGACGTTGAACCACGTGCCATTGATGTAAGGCCCCATCAGCTCGCTCTTATTTACCAGCAGCAGCATGAAGATGAGCACGAAAGGCAGCACAATTCCGTTGACCACCTGCGAAAGGATGGCGATTTTGATCAGCGGAATATTCGGCAGCAGAATGACGCCCGCGCCCGCGATGAGCAGCAGCGTGTACAGCCAGTAGAAGACCTTCGCCTCGCTGAACTTGTGTCCCACGCCGGATTCGAAGCCCAGGCCTTCACACACCGTATAGGCAGTAGAGATGGGCAGAATGGATGCGGCGAACAGGGAAGCGTTGAACAGGCCGGCGGCGAACAGGATGTAGGCGTACTCTCCGGCGAGCGGACGCAGGGCCTGTGCAGCATCGGCGGCATCTCGTAATCTGCCGGACGCCATGCGCGAACAGCGTTGCCGCGCAGGCCACCACGATGAACCAGGCCACGATGTCGGTGAAGAGGCACCCGAGAATTACGTCCCAGCGTGAGGCTCGGTACTCGCGCGGGGTGATGCCCTTTTCGACGATGCTGGATTGCAGATAGAACTGCATCCAGGGAGCGATCGTGGTACCGACCAGTCCGATCACCATGTAGAGGTAAGCGGGCGCATGAAAGGGCGCAGCGTGCGGCGGCTTGAAGGTCGCAACGAACGCTTCCTTCCAGCTCGGACCAGCCAGCACACCGGCGATGATGTAGGCGAAATAGAAGAACGATGCGGCCAGGAAAACCTTCTCCACGCTCTTGTACGAGCCCTTCACCACCAGCAACCACACGATGACGGCTGAGACCGGCACGCTGTAGTAGCGCGAAATGTGGAAGAGCTCCAGACTGCTGGCGATGCCGGCGAATTCACCCACCACGTTGCCGAAGTTGGTGATCACCAGCCCTATCATCATGAAGAAGGTGATCCGCAGTCCGTATTCTTCGCGGATGAGGTCGCTGAGTCCCTTGCCGGTGACCGCGCCCATGCGCGCCGACATCTCCTGCACCACGACCAGCGAAATGGTCACAGGAATGATCGTCCAGAGCAGCAGATAGCCGAACTGCGCTCCGGCGGCCGAGTAGGTGAAGATGCCGTTCGCGTCGTTGTCGACATTGGCAGTGATGAAGCCCGGCCCGATGACGGCCAGGAACATGAGCAGACGAATTCGCCAAATCTTTAAACGCCGGGATTCAGACATGCGATGAGGGCTTAGGGTGAGATGGTGAAAGAAGTCTCAGAATAACCGCAGGACGGGAAATGCGCCAACCGCAAATCAGAAGGGAATGACGAAGGGGACTCGACCTGCTTCTCTGGCGTTACACAGCTTGAAGCAGGTCCCTGAGAATCGCTAGCCGCGAGTCGATTGGGTTGCTCTGGCCTTATTGCCCGCTCGGCGGAACTCGAAGTGAATGGCCCACTCGGTCGGCTGAGGCTTGCCGTCCTTGATCGCTGGGGTGAAGGTCCATTGGCGAGCTGCCTCCAGCGATTCCTTGGCGAAATAAGAGCTGGGGCCGCGCGATGCCAGCTTGGCGCGATAGACACGTCCGTCAGAATCGACCGATACCAGCACCTTGACCTTCACCGTGCCGTGAATCGAATTCTGTGCCCGGGAGGAGATGTCAGGGTTGACCTGGTTGAGGGCTGCGGCGTTTCTGGGCGCAAGCTCCGCCGCGCTTGAACTCGCCGTCGCCGGTGGTGCAGGGGCGTTCGGCCGGGATACGGTAGCGAATGTCGCCGGTGTTGGTTGCTGGGCCTTATGCGTAAACGCGATGCCCAGGACGATTGCCAGCAGTGCCAGAGCGACGGCCGCGATGGCAAGATTCTTCCGCCCGCGTATCAGCGCTGCGAATTGGTTGATCGCAGGCTGGACCGAAGCAAATAGCGCCTCTGGCAGTTTGCGCGCAGCAGTCATGTTCTGGGCAGCCGAAGCGGTGTTCTGAGTCGCAACAGGAGTTCTCTCAGCCGATGGCGTCGGTTTCAGTATCTCCATCTTCGACGAGGTTGTTGCTTCGGCGCGCATCCCGGCCGGCAGCACGATCACGTTGGACGCTGCCTTCTCCATCGTTTGCGAGTTGGCCTTCGGCTCGGCAGCAGCTTCTTTCACCGGCTTGTCGAGAATGGCGCGAATCGCGCTTAGCGACAGACGCTTTTCGCGATCGCGAACCAGGCAGCCGGAGACGATGGCATCGAAGGGCGCAGGAAGCTTCTCTCCAACCTTCCCATCGCTGGTTTTGCCGGCGCCAGGCAGGTGCCCGGTAAGCGCTTCGTACACCGTGATACCGAGCGACCACACATCCCCGCTCAGCGAGATCGTTCCCGCCGACTTTTCCGGCGCATCATAGGGACTTTCGATGGCCGAGGGATGGCCTTCGCCATTGCGATGAATGGTGTCGCATGAAAGCTTGAGCTGATCGCCGCACGCCAGCAGATGTGCCGGCTTGATTTGCCCGTGCAGCATGCCATGACTGTGCAGGTATTTCAGCACGCCAAGCGTGGGATTCAGCACGTCGCGAGCTTCGGCAGGCGACAGTTGCCGCTCCCGTAGCAGGTCCGCCAGGCTCTCATCGCAATGCTCCATGACGGCGAAGTACATGTCCTGCTCCTGGTCGGCGTGCCACAAGCCGGCATCATGAATCCGGAGCAGGTTGGGATGCGACAGGCGGGCCGCGGTCTTCCAGCAGGCGACCTGCGCCGAGGCGCGCGGTGTGCCGGCCGGTATCAATTTAAGGGCGGCCTTGGTGCCGGAAAACTCGGTGAGGTAGAACGCGCTGTAGCGCGAACCTCCCAGGTACTGCAGCAACGGAAAGCGCGCGTTGACGATGCGCCGCTCCCACTGTTGCCAAATTGTTTCGACGGTTAGAGCTTGGGCTGGGGTCATAGTTGTGCGAATTCTAGCCGCGCGCGCAGGTCGAAATCCGGGAACTTACAATTATTTGGTTGATGAAGTGTGTAACCCCGAGCCGACGTGCTCGGCTGCACACCGCTTTGCGGGCGGTTGCCGATGGCGCAACAGTGCGAAAAGACAACATCCCTTACAATGGGAATACCTGTCGTCCGTCGCGCGGAGGGATGTGTGAGCGGTTGAAACAGGCGGTCTTGAAAACCGCTGTACCCGAAAGGGTACCGGGGGTTCGAATCCCTCTCCCTCCGCCATTAAGCCCTGCATTCCTGGCTGCTTGAGATGCTATGGCGGCTGCGGCATCTCGAAGTCTGACGTTCCTTCCAGCAATTCTGATATCGTATCCATCGCCTGCATCCCCAGCTTTGAGAGAGCCGCTAACCATGAAGATGGATACAAGACTATCTGCGCCCAGAACCTTGCTGAACCTTCTATTCGCGCTTGTCCTTTGCTGTCTCATTCCGACGCAGGGTTGGTCGCAGGATGCTGGCTGGCCGCGCCAGATTTCGAAGCCGGGTGGCAAAGTCGTTTTGTATCAGCCCCAGGTTGACGACTGGAAGAACTTTCAGCAGGTCGATGCGCGCATGGCGTTTACCATCACGCCCGCCGGTGGACAGGCTCACGTGGGGGTCGTCACGGTCGAACTGAATTCCGCGGTCAACATGGCGGATCACACCGTCGTGCTCACCGATCCGCGCATCACCAGCGTATCGTTCCCTTCGCTTGACGCGGCGACGTCGGCCCAGATGGAGCAACTTATGCGATCGTTCCTGAACCCATCCGCAACGATGACGATTTCGCTGGAGCGTCTGGCCGCGAGCGTGAAGAAGAAGTCGACACCGCCCGCGACCCAGGTGAAGAACGATCCGCCGGAAATGTTCGTCAGTCTGCGACCGGCAATCCTTTTGCAAGTCAACGGCGCGGCCGCGACTGCCCCTATCGCCGGCTCGAATTTACAGTTCGTTGTGAACGCCAACTGGCCGCTGTTCGTCGATCCGGCAACGTCGACCTACTATCTGTTTACCGGCAAGGGCTGGGCCACTGCCGAATAGTCTGCAAAGCTCCTGGACACCAACCGCCCAGCTACCCCAGGGGATGTCGAAGGTTCCGCAGAACTCGAATTTCACGGACTTGAAGGCTTTTATTCCGCCGCCTGCAGGCAGCGCCGCCGCTTCCCCCATGGTCTATTACAGCGCGACTCCGGCGGAACTGGTGGAGTTCAAGGGACGTCCGCAATGGACGGCGATTCCGGGCACGCAATTGTCGTATGCGACCAACACCGACAGCACCGTATTCAAATACGAGCCAACCGGCGCTTTCTATTACCTGACATCGGGGCGCTGGTTTACCTCTACAACGCCTTTGCGGGGACCATGGACCTTCGCGACCTATAGCCTTCCTCCGGACTTCGCCAAGATACCCGCCGCCAGTCCCGCCGGACGAGTGTTGGTCTCGGTGCCTGGAACACCTGAGGCGGAAGACGCGGTGCTGATTGCGCAGATCCCGACGACGGTGACTGTCAATGCAGCGCAGGCGGCGAAAGAAGTGCAAGTCTCCTACGTTGGCCAGCCGCAATTTGTGCCGGTCGCCGGCACCACCATGCTCTATGCCGTCAACACGCCCAACAAGGTTATTCAAGTAGGATCGCAATACTACCTGTGCTATCAGGCAGTGTGGTTTGTCTCTTCCAGTCCTCAAGGACCGTGGGTGGTTGCGCAGACAGTGCCGCAGGTAATCTATACAATTCCCCCAAGCTCTCCTGTCTACAACGTAACCTATGTAACCCAGGTCTATTCCGAAGGCAACGTCCAGGCCAGCTACACCTCGGGATACATGGGAGCATTTATTATGGGCGCCACGGTCGGCGCTATAGTTTGCAGCGGCACAGGCTATTACTATCCGCCGTACATCTATCACGGCTACTATTACCCGTACGCGGCCACCTACGGCTATCACACCTACAATCCTTATACCGGAGCTTACGGCTACGGAGGCGCAGCCTACGGACCGTATGGCAGCGCGCATTGGGGAACCTCCTACAACCCGAACACCGGGACGTATGCTCGCGGCGCATCGGCGTCGAACGCGTATGGCTATCGCGCAGCCGGCCAGGCCTATAACCCATACACCGGAGCTTATGCAGCGACTCGCCAGGGCGGTAATGCGTATGGATCGTGGGGACAGTCGGTAGTCAGCAAGAATGGCAATACCGCGTACACCCAGCATGCGTCCAACGCATACGGATCGGTAGGAACGGTGCAGACCTCGCAGGGGGGCAAGGCCGCGGCGTCCAGTACCGCCTACGGAAATACGGCGGCCGGGAAGACTTCCAACGGTGACATGTACGCCGGACACGATGGCAATGTCTACAAGAACACCGGCTCCGGCTGGCAGAAGTACGACAACGGCAGCTGGAATACGGTTGAGAAACCTACTCAGCAGCAAGCGCAGCAGAAGACGCAGAGCTACAGCCAGCAGCATCCGACGGGCACGTCGGGCACCTACTCGGCAAAGCCAACGTCGCAAGGCACAACCGGTGAATTGAACCAGGACGCGCAGGCGCGTCAACGAGGAGCGACGGAAAGCCAGCGCTACTCGCAAGGTCGATCCGGATGGGGCGGCGGCGATCGGAGTGCCGGACGCAGTGGGGGCGGAAGGCGCTAACTTCACACTGGCAAAGTTTGCTTGGGAACCCTGGGATCAAGTCGGGGGCTCGCGCGCGCGAAATTCAAGAACGCTGTTTAGAAGTGACCACGGTTACCTTGCGGCGAGCCCTAGTTACTCAAGAAAAATAGGCTCAATTCCAGCAACTCCGGATTACAATACACGCGGGTTCAGCTGACGGAGGACAAGATCATGAAGGCGTTGCCGGTCATCGTAGTCGCTGCCGTGGTAACTCTTGGGGGCGTGGTTCGCGCGCAGGAAGTTGGTGGATTTCCCATGGCGTCTCCAAACATGGTCACTCCTTCGTCGACCAATGCCCAGGCTGAGAATCCCACCATGGTAACTCCGTCAAACGTGAATCCGGAGGCAGAGAATCCTACGATGATCACGCCGACCGGAGAGGCAATGAACCCGCTGGGGGGATCGACCATCGGTTCGTTCTCCATCCCGCATGAGTCCATTCCGAGTTCGCCGATTCCGCATGAGCAGATCCACAACTTCTCGATTCCGGCGTTTTCGCTGGAGCACAACTCCGTACCGACCTTCGCCTCGGTTCCGAGCAATCCGATTCCACATGAGCAAATTCACAATTTCTCTATCCCTGCATTCTCACTGGCATCGTCGCCTGCCTTTCCAGCTACGTATCCCATGACGAATTCTCCGGCGGCGGCACCAGCAGCTCCAGCGGGCAGCGGAGCTCGCCTCAGCAACTGAGAACACGCCACGGGTAGTCGCATGCTGACTAGAGTTGGCGATTTCTTTGTGTATTCCTGTCGCTGGATTTGTCTCGTGCCCAATCTGGTTCATGAATTATTCGTCATCCGCTGGTTCAGCCTTGAGCCACTGAGAAACTCGCGTTAATATGGCGCGGTACAGCCAGTCTGGCCATTGATACTGGCTCCTTGGACGCTTGTGTCGTGGTACCGCTTGTGCCCGGGCCTCTCCGGTCAGGCGCTCCATCGCGCACAATGTCGAAAAAAGACAACTGAAAGTCCCACATCCGAGGAAGTTGCAGAGAGTCTTTCGCTCGCTGTATTGCTTACTGTTTTGCCTCTTCGTTCTTTGTCCTAAGCCTTAGCCGCTTGGCACCGCGCAGCTATGGCCGGGATTTGTACTCAACGCATTTGCTTGCGTTGAAGGGGCATGACCATGGCAACCCAAGCTCGCCCAAGCCTGAACCACGAGTTGTTGCAGCGGCTGCGCAAGTCGTCGCACCTCCCGGCTCTGGATGCTGTCCGAGGTCTAGCGGCTTGCCTGGTGGTGTGCGCGCACATTCTCGGTCCGGTAAAGCTCGGCAACATGGGTGTGCTGATCTTTTTCGTGCTCAGCGGCTTCCTGATCACCTGGCTGTTGTTGCGGGAACTGGAACAAACCCAATCCACTTCGATCAAAGGCTTCTACGCCCGGCGCACGCTCCGAATCTTTCCGGCTTTCTACGTTTTCTGGTTCGTCTGTGTCTTGGCGACAGCCGCGCGGCATGCCCCGGTCCGTTGGACTGAGGCGATGTGCGCCTTCTTTTATGTGGGCGACTACTACACGGCACTGCACTTCAGCCACGTCCATCAGATCATGGCGATCACATGGTCGTTGGGTGTGGAAGAGAAGTTTTATCTGATATGGCCGGCGTTATTTGTGTTTTGGTCGAGAGACATTCCGAAGCTGTTTCGGATTGTGGTCGGCGCCATTGCGGTGCTCTGGGTTTATCGTGTGCTCGCCTGCCTTTTCCTGCCGCTGCCGCCGGATTATCTGAAGTATTCCTTCGACTCGCGTTTTGCCGACATCCTGGTGGGTTGCGGACTGGCGATGGCGTTGAAGTTGGGGCACGTCGAGAAGTTGCTTCGATCGGCGGATCGATTCAGGAGTATTCCTGTTGTCCTAGCCATCACCATCGGGGTTGTGGTGGTTGCGGAAGGGCACTTGTCGAGCCGCTGGTTTTATCTGTTTTTGCTGCCCTTCAGTTCGCTGGTGATCGCTACTCTGCTATTGCAGTTGGTGTTTCTCGGCAGCCTGCGGGGATATGCGTGGTTTGAGCATCCGCTGCTTCGATTCTTCGGCCGCATTTCGTATTCGTTGTATCTGTATCACATGCTGGCGATCGCCTCGGTGGAGCACTATCTGCCTCACTTGCGCCTGCGCTGGGCTTATCCGCTGATGGTCGTGCTTTCGATCGGGCTCGCATGCCTCTCTTACTATTGCGTGGAGAAGCCGTTCCTGCAGATGCGGCGCATCGTTCAATCTTCGCAGCCGCGGCATCGCAAGCCGGCGCCGTTGGTGGCTGCCGCAGCATCAGGATTCGAGGTCGCCTCGTTGAAGAATATGGGCGAGCTTCCAGAAAACAAACGCCGTAGCGGCTAGCCCAATCCACCAGACCACAAAGGCAAGTTGCACCACCCATCCCGCCGCGGCGCCGACCCGCCGGAGCACGAAGGGGAGGAAGTTCCAGGTGGTGATGTGGACGTAGTCCCACGGGTCCCAGTGCATCGCGAAGTTGTCGTACATGTGTCCCATCGCGAAGCCGGCAATGTTCTTGAACCGCTGCACGATGACGAACGTCGGATGCCCCAGCGACTCCATCTGGTAGATCTCCAGGGGAAGCCAGAAAAGCAGAGAGGCAATCTGGATTAGCGTGCTGACCGCAACCAGAACAATCCCAGTGGCCCACAGCAGCCTGCCATTCTCTCGCCGATACCGCACCAGCAAAGGAACCGCCAGCAGCACGGCCAGTTCCACCGTGGTGGAAACATAACGATCGCCCCAGGCGAAGTCGCCGCTCCATACCGTGTAGCGCGCGTAGAAGCAGATGTAGGCGAGCAGCAGCAGAAAGCCTGTGATGACGTACGCCTTGATCGCGGGACTGAAACGCCGCCAGCAGACGAAGGCGAGGATGATCATCAGGATCAGCAGGGGATCGAAGAGAAAGATGGATTTCTCGGGAGAAAACAGCGCGCCGAAAAAGCCTTCGTGGAAGGGCTTCTCGAAGGGGTAGGCGATGGACAGCGAAGGGTCGCGCTGGCGCGCTTCGCGAGCGACGACGCTGACGTAGGTGTTGAAGAACGATCCGAATCGGTAGAACTGGTAGAGGCGGTCGATCAAGCCAAAGAGAATATAGATCGGCGCAGCGACCGCGATGTACGTCTTGATGCGATCCCAGAGCGGTCTTCCGCGCGTGCCTTCGTACCACAACACAAGCAGCACGAAGAAGCCGCCGGCGATCAGGTCCAAGCCGGTCGTCAGGCGCGTCAGCAGATTCAATCCGAAGGCGCCGGCGCCGATGAGCAGCGCACGCCGATTGCCCGTCTGCGTCCACTCATACTGATACGAGAACCCAACCAGCGTCAGCAGGAAGATGTAGTTGTTCTCCATCATGTTCTGCGTGTAATGCAGGTGCGTTGTCGCCAGCAGGAGGGCGAGCACGCCAAGGATGGACTGGTTGACGCTGAACTTGAGCTGGCGCAGAAAGCCTAAGCAGACGAGCGCGGTCAGCACGGTGATCAGAATATTCGTGCTGTAGCTGACGATGATGTTGCGCACGGTCGGATCGGCATCGTAGTGCGCAAACGCGGGGAGGCGCTCCACATAGGTCCCAACCACGTCGGCAGGAAACATGAGCAGCGACTGCCCCATGCCGTACCAGCTCTGCAGCGTGCCGTTGCGGCCATGCACACCGAATTCGGGGTATTCGCTGGGGAAGACCGGAGGCTCGGAGGTCCAGAGGGCGTGCGCGGACTGCTCGCGATGCTGAGTGTCGGCGGTTCCCAATTCGCCGGATTGCACGACGAACGCAATGAGGCCGGCGGCGAGCGCCAACAGAACCACGGGATCGCGCAACCAGTGCCGGTGAGAGTTGATGGCCATCGACTCTCTTCATCATAGGTGAAGCGGGGATGTTGTTGCAGCCATTGCGTAAGCCGGCGCTGAATCGATTTCGCCACGCTTCGCAGAAATTCGCAATGCAACCTTTATGAAGCAGCTGCTCTCCAAACAGGTGTCGTTGAGAGTTGACGCCGCGAGTTTTACAAGGGGTTTTGCAGCGCGGGGTCCGATTCGAAGTTATCCGTAAGCCGTGCGGGAACGCCCCTATCCTCGCAGAACAGCCGCGCGGCAAAAGTAAAACATCGTGCAGGAGCAGCGCTCCATTGGAGCGAGCGCGGCCTTGTGCGCGAAAAAAGGAGTGAACACATGATTACGATTCTCCTCATCATTTTGGTTCTGATGTTGGTCGGTGCGTTTCCATCGTGGCCTTACAGCCGTGGTTGGGGCTACTACCCCAGCGGCGGACTTGGCCTGGTAGTGATCATCCTGGTGATCCTGCTGCTCATGGGACGGATCTAAGTAAGCATTGAGAGTCGCGCAGCAAGCCGGCTCTCGCGTAAGAGGAGGGAACGCCGATGCGTCCGTTATCGATTCTCGGACTGGTGGTACTGATACTCGGTATATTGTCGTTCGTTGTGCCGGTGCCGATGAACAAAACTCACGAGCTAAAGGCAGGGGACGCCTCCGTTGGCATAACTACCCACCACGACGAGAAACTCTCGCCGGCCGTGGGTGGTGTGCTGTGCGCTGTCGGCGCGGTGCTGCTCATTGCCGGAATGCGCAAGGCCACAGCCTGACCGGTTGTGACAAAGGTGAGCCATGGCCTTGAAGCATAAGGCGGCAAAACAGAACGGAGACTGGTTCGGGCAATTTGCCACGAAGGCGTCTTCGTATCTGGGCTCGCGATGGGCGTTTGCGTCCGCGGTAATGGTGATCGTAGTCTGGGCCCTCGTTGGACCTTTGTATCGCTACTCCGACGCGTGGCAGTTGGTCATCAACACCGGCACGACCATCGTGACGTTCCTGATGGTGTTTCTCATCCAGAACACCCAGAATCGCGACGCCAAAGCCATTAACCTCAAACTGAATGAACTCATCCATGCGGTTCAAAATGCGCATGACCAGATGATCGACATCGAGAATCTCTCCGACGTGGAACTCGACGAACTCTCGGCGCGCTATGAGAAAATTCGCGCCGAGTGCGTGTCGCGTGAAAAACGCAAGGCGGCAAAGAACTAACCGTCTGCGTCTTTTCTCTTTTCCCGCTCGCCAGGTTTGACCTCGTATTTTCGCGGTGCTACCGTCAAACCGACAGCCCTGATGCTCAACAAATTGCAATACTGGCCGGTTGCGCTGTTGGTGCGCCTGATCGGCATTCTGCCTCGCCCGTTGGCCCATGCTGTGGGAATCATGATCGGCGGCGCAGTGTACTGGCTTCATCCGCGACTGCGGCGCGTAGGGCTGCGCAACCTTGAGCTTGCCTTCCCTGAAAAACCCCTTGCCGAGCGGCGCAAGATCCTGCGCGGCGTCTACGTCTCGCTCGGACGTCTGCTGGGAGAAGCCTGCCAGTTTCCCAAATACACGCTGCAGAACGCCTCCGAGATCGCTGTTTACCAGGGCTTCGAGAACTTTCAGGAAGGGGAGCGACGCGGCCGCGGCGTTTTGTTACTCACCGGGCACTTCGGCGGATGGGAAGTCGGGTCGTTCTTCCACTCTTTGCAGGGGCATCCGATGCAGATTGTGGTGCGGCCGCTGGATAATCCCTACGTCGATGCGCTGGTACAACGCTATCGCGGGCTGCACGGCAACACCATGATCGGCAAGCAGGAGTTTGCGCGCGGACTCATCGCGGCCATGCGCCAGAACCTGACCGTCGGCATTCTGATGGACACCAACATGACCCCGCCGCAAGGCGTGTTCGTCGATTTTTTCGGCATCGCTGCCTGCACCGCCAGCGGCGTAGCGCGCGTCGCTCTGCATACGGACGCGGCCGTGGTTCCGGCATTCACGATATGGGACCCCGTGCTGCGTAAGTATCGCGTCGAGTTCGACCGCCCTGTCGACCTGGTGCGTACGGGAGACACCGAAGCGGACGCCGTTGCTAACACCGCAAAGTTCAGCAAGGTCATTGAAGACCACGTACGCCGCTATCCCGATCAGTGGCTGTGGGTGCATCGCCGGTGGAAGAGCCGCCCGGAGGGAGAGAAGGGGCTGTATTGAAGCAGGGGATAGGGGATCGGGGATAGGGATAGGACGTAGGGACTGCTCGATAAGATGCAGCGCTGCAATGTTGCTATTATTCAGTGTTGCTAGGTGCTAATGTCATCGATCTCCGGCTTCCGGGAACCGACTAGCCACTATCCACTACCCACTAGCCACTGTTTTGCTATAACAATCCCATGCCCCACACTCTGGAAGAAGTGGCGAAATTTATCGATGCCCGCCTGGTCGGCGACGGCAGCGTTCTGGTGTCGAAGGTGGCCAGCATTGCGCAGGCGCAACCCGACGGTATGGTGTTCGTTCAGGATCCAAAGGCTCTGGCGCAGGCCGAGGCATCGCGGGCCGGTGCCGTCATCGCGGGAGAATTTGCTTCGGCGACTGATAGCGTTAAGCCCCTGCTGATTGCGAAGAATCCGCGCCTGGCATTCTGCCGCGCGGGAGCGCTGCTTCATCCGGCAAGAACTTACACGCCCGGTGTCCATCCAACTGCAGTTGTCCATCCGTCCGCCAGAGTCGCACCCAGCGCGGCAATTGATGCGTGTGCCGTGATTGAAGCCGATGTCGTAATTGGCGAGCGTACACACATCGGCGCGAGCTGCTGCCTTGGCGAAGGGGTGGTCATGGGCGACGATTGCGACCTCTATCCGCGAGTCGTCATCTATCAAGGCACACGACTGGGCCGGCGTGTGATCGTGCACGCCGGTGCAGTGTTGGGCTCGGACGGCTTCGGCTACGTTCGCGACGAGACTTACGGGCGTTATCACAAGTTTCCGCAGATCGGGCAGCTTACGATTGGCGACTATGTTGAGGTCGGCGCGAATACCACGATCGATCGTGGAGCTCTCGACAAGACCGTGATTGGCGCGGGCACGAAGCTGGACAATCTTGTACACATCGGTCACAACGACATCATCGGCGAGAATGTCGTGATCGCGGCGCAGACCGGCATATCGGGCAGTACGGAAATTGGCGATGGCTGTATCATCGGTGGGCAGGTTGGGCTTGGCGACCACGTGAAGATCGAGCCTGGGGTCGTGCTGGGCTCGCAGTGCGGCGTGCTGCCCAACAAGACCATTCGTGGGAAAGGCGAAGTGTTCTGGGGAACGCCGGTAAGACCTTTACGAGAATGCCTGAAGGAACTGGCCACGCTCTCGCGCCTGGCGCGCAAGTAAGCGAGTGATTTTAGTCGCTGTGTTGCAGGAATCACAGCCGGCGAGTCTTGGCTAATTGCCAATTGCTAGTTGCTAATGGCTAATTACTGAATTTATGTCTCTCATCGTGGTAGGTGGACATTCCCGAAGCGTCGGTAAGACCAGCGTGGTTGCTGGACTGATTGCGGCTCTGCCTGAATTCCGCTGGACGGCAATGAAGATCACGCAGTATGGCCACGGTATCTGCTCGAGGAACGGCAAAGTCTGTCACTGCGCGACCGACGATCATTCCTGGGCAATCACCGAGGAGCGCAACATCAGCGGCAAAAGCGACTCTTCGCGCTTCCTGGTGTCGGGGGCGGTGCGTTCGCTCTGGGTGCGTACGCGCCAGGGAATGCTGGCCGAAGCGATGCCGCGCGTGCGTGAGGAACTCGCCGGCTCCGAAAACGCCATTCTGGAATCGAACAGCATCCTGCGGTTCGTGCGTCCCGATCTTTACCTCACGGTGCTTGATGCGGGTACCGAAGACTTCAAGGAGTCTGCACAGCAATTTCTCGATCGCGCCCATGCGGTGGTTCTGCACGACGGCTCCGACCAGATTGCGTGGAAAACGGTTTCGCTGAAGCCGGTGGCGGGGAAGCCAACCTTCCGCATTCATCCACCGCAGTACGTTACGCCTGATTTGGTGGAGTTTGTCCGCGAGAAACTGAAGTCGCTGGCGGCAGTCTCCTGAACCAAGGGATCAGGCCACTTTCCTCGGCGACTTTGCCTTCTTCTTGGCTGATACGCTCGGCGCGGCCTTCTGCTGAAGCAATTGGTGGTGAGTGCCTCCATCACACGCAATGCGCGCGAAAGTTACATCCAGCACCAACCCCGTCATAGCCTGCATAAATGCTTCATTGATGCGCACCAGCGACGACAATTCCTCCGCGTCCATACCTGTATCCAGAAGCTGGGAAACGCTAGTTTCCACCGGCACAGGCAGTTCGCGCACCATCGTCAACGCGCTCTCGCCGATACGATATTGGCAGTCGGAGTACAGAGGTGAGCGAATGGACTCCCCGAGCGACGACCAGTACGCGCGATAGAACTGCGGCCACCGGGCCAGAGCGCGGTGCTCGTCTGCAATGAAAGCCAGTTCCAGAAGGCGCCTGCGCTCCGTCCAGATCCGCTGGATTGGCGCGCCCGCTTCATCTTCTGCCATTAACTCGGGTGCGACTTGGAATGTGGGATGATGCGATGCCTCGGCAACGCCGGCTTGTCCGACGACGCCCTCGAAGGCCTGCATCTGGGCCGAGCTAATCAGTAGCAGCAGTGGATCGAGGTATTGATAGTAGTCGAGCACTTGCGCGATGGGGAGATGCGGTGAAGCCTGTGCGCCGGTGTCACACGCTGTCAGACATTCGATGCTGAGGTAAGCATGTGCCCGGGTGTAGGACTCGGCCGCAAGCCGCGCTCCCAGCGAGAAGAACTGCCGCGACTGCACGGCTGGACGAAATGCTTCCCAGTGCAGTTCGAGGAACTGTGGAAATGCCGCGTATGCCCGGTAGAGGACGGGAACCGACGGAACCCCCAAGCCGTGCCGTACTTCGTCAAAGATCTCCCGCGTCCTGGGAGGCGCCTCGCCTTCGCCGATCAGCTGCAGCCGATTGCCCCGCTTCCAACGCATACCCAAATTTGATGTGGGAGGAGTACCCTCCGATGTAAGGTGAATACCATAGATGCGCCGATCAAATCGCCCCAATCAGCGGGGCTGAATCACTGTCAGGCTACCCGGTTGGGCTACTGCGTGCGGCGAACCCGAAGCGAGCGACAAGACTCCGGCATTGGAGTTGAAAACATAAAGTCCGCAGGCTGCGCCGCCATTCTGGCATTGTTGCCAGCCGCTCTGGGGAATACCGTAAACATGGTTCGCACTGTCCCATGCGAGGCTTGCGAAGGGCACGGAAGGTTCTTGCGCGGTTCCTATCGGGGTCAGCCGGCCTTGCGCGTTCAACGCATAAATTCGAACTCCGTTGCAGCTGACAGCCAGGTACCTGCCTGTGGGATCAAACGCCATGGGGCTGTCGTCGCACGAGATGTGCTGCTCCGAACCCGCAACCAGAGCCAGCGAGCCATTGCTTTGGATGGCGTACGTGGCGATCACCGGAGGCCCGCCGCAGCAGAAGTCTCCATTCCAGGCGACCGCCAGGAACCCAGTCGCTGAAGCCGCTACAGCCTGCGAACAATCCGATCCCCCTTGGCCTTGCTGTGGTGGAGGAGGCGCTGCGCCAACGTTGTTCATGCGAATCAGGGAACCGTCTTGCCGGCGAGAGAAGCCCCACACCGAGCCGTCGTGACTGCAGAAGCTCCAAGTGTAGGCGAAGTTGCCGGTGGCAGAATATGCGAAAGGAAACGCTCCCGCCGTAGAGTAAGGCGGCAAGCCCGGGCCTGCCTGGTAGGAAAGCTGGCCGTTGGAACCCGCTTTCCATGTCAGGTAAACATTGTTGGCTCCATCCCAATAGATCTCATCCGTGTAAAGGCTGCGGTAGTCGGGCGAGAGGCTGAGGCCGCCGACACCGGACGAGCCACGATCGAGGTCGTAAGCTTTGCCGTTGACGGACGAAATCTGATCCAGAGAGCCGTCCGTGCCGACCGTGTAGGTCACGATGTTCGCTCCGTCGGTGGCGAAGAGGTAGTTCGGTGAACCGACGACCGACTGACTTGCTCCGGAAAGCGGTGAACCGGATACGGATTGTGCGGAACCATCCGGAGCTATGACGAAGCCGCTGATGTATCCGCTGCCAGAACTTGGCGACCATCCGACGTACGCGTAGGCAGACGCGCCGGAGGCGCTGGTTTCGGATGGAGCCGCGGCGAAAGCGATTGACGGCAAAGTGGCTACGAATGTGATGGCTAAAACGGTGGAAAGAACCTGTGGGCGAGCACCGAGCAGGCCGATGAGGCGCATGACAACCACTCCTGGGGTCTACACGTTTGTGATTAGCTTTACCCACTTCAGGGTTGTTGCTGCTGCCCAAAATAATTTGCCTTAGAGCGCTGAGGAGAACAAATTGCGCCGCGAGCGGCGAGGCGTCGTCGGAAGGTAAAATCTCAATCAATACTCTATGAACGAAAATTCAACTCCTGCGCGCATGTTCGACGTGCTCTTCGACCATGCTGAACCGAGTGCGATCGACGATCCTGCCTACGCGTCCTACGGGAATTTGGGTTTCCCCGCGGCGCCAAAAGAAAGACCATGGATTTACACGAACTTCGTCCAGTCACTGGATGGGATCACCACGTTGCTGGGGAAGAACGCTTCGGGGGGTGAGATCTCGCAGTCGCGCGAAGACCGCTGGCTGATGGATTTGCTGCGCGCCCACGCCGATGGCCTGCTGATGGGGATGAATACATTGCGCGAAGAACAGCGCTCGCGCGGGCCGGAGAGCCGGGGAATCGTCTTTCGAGTGGTTGAACCTGCGCTGCAGGAGCTGCGCCGCAAGCTGGGCAAAGGCCGGGAGCGGAATATCTTCGTTACCAGCGCTGCCGATCTGGACCTGTCGAAGCACAAAGTCTTCGATGGCGACGTAGTCGATGCCGCGATTCTGACCTCACCCTCCGGTGCGGAACGGCTGCGGGCCCAGGGAACACACGCTCATGTTGCGATCATTGCGGCGGGAGACAAAGACCGCTTCGACCTTCCACAAGCGATCGCAGCATTGCGCGAAGAGCTAGGAGTTCAGCATCTGCTTTGCGAGGGAGGTCCCACGTTGTATGGCAACCTTGCGCGGGCTGACCTGGTCGATGAAAAATTCATGACGATCTCGCCGATCGAGGTGGGACAGGTCGTCCCATCGGAGCAGGAACGCCTTCCGGCCGAGCAGACGATCCCCGTACTGCTGCGGCCGACCGTGTTCGGAGGGATCGGGTTCACTCGGGACAAAGTGACGCGCTGGCACTGGATGAGTTGCCGCAAGGCCGGCGATCATCAGTTCAACCGCTATCGAAGAGCGAGATAGGTTCTCTCCGGAATAGGGGGTCCTTCAACTCCGGCGCGCAAAAGACGCGCATCTCCGCTCAGGATGACAACCTACAATTCTTGGTTACAGAGTAGCCATCAGAACTTCGCCGGCCCGAAGGCCAGGCCGCCGACCACTGCTCCTGCCAGTACCAGCCACGCCGGGTTCAAGCGTGTCAGCAACAGGATTAACAGCACCGCAATCGCAATCAACCCAGTCATCCAGCCGGTGATGGAGCCGCGCGCCAGGGTAAGGCAGCCGGCAAGCAGAAGACCGATCGCCACCGGCGAAAGCCCGCGCTCGATGGAGGTACGCCACGGCCACTTCTCCAAACGCTTCCAGAGCCGGCCGACTAGCAGAGCCAGTATGGCGGTGGGCCCGAAGAAGGCGATCAGGACGACAACTGCGCCGGGCATGCCTGCGGCCCATTGACCGATGACGACAATCATCATCATGTTCGGCCCCGGCGCGACCTGCCCCATGCTGTAGAGATGAATGAGCTGGTCGAAGCTGAGCCACTTGTGAATGTCGACGGTGAGATGTTTCATCTCCGGGAAAGCGGCGAGGCCGCCGCCGACCGTCAGGATCGACAGATACGAGAAGACGCGGATGAGAGCAATGAGCTGACTCATTCGCTCGCTGCTTTCGTCGCTTTACGAGGCCGGTACCAGAAGATCGCGATGAGGCCGACAACAATCAGCACCCGCGGCACGGACTGATGCAGGCGATCGACGCCGTACACGGTCAGGGCGACGAATACCAGGTCATAAACGTGAGCCAGCGATTTCTTGCCCAGCTTAATCGTGGTTGCCAGGATGAGTCCGATCGCCGCAGCTGCCACGCCTTTCAGCGCAGCCAGTACGGACGGATTATTGCCGCCGGCGTGAAAGGCCATGCCCACGGCGAACATCAAGCAACCCCCGGGCAGACAGATAGCCACCAGAGCGATCAGTGCGCCGAGCCATCCGCGCATGCTGTCGCCGACGAGGACGGCCATGTTGGTAGCGTTCAGGCCGGGCAGCGTCTGGCTGATGGCGAGGTATTCGACGAACTCCTGATCGGAAACCCATTGCCGCTTCTCGACCAGTCCATCGCGAAGATAGGCGACGACTCCGCCCCCGAAACTCGTGGCCCCGATAAATAGGAACTCAAGAAAAATCTGACGCAACGAAACTGCCTGCCCCTGCGGAATCCCGGCGGCTGGAGCAGTCATTGGTTTAGCGACAGCATTACTCATGACTTTGAGGAGCGTTGCCCTTCAGGCGGTAGACCATGCCGGTTTTGGTTGTGCCCAGTGAAACCCAGTCCTGTACCTCGCGTTGCAAGGTGACGAAGAATTGCTCAGAGAGGCGTTTCGGCTTCTCGTGAACCTCATCGCCGCGATTGAACTTGAGCTGATAGGCAAATTCGCCGACCAGCGGCGTGTGCTCGCCGCGCGTACGCCACAGCGACACGTTGCAGTGTCCCTGGACACCTTTCCCGAAGTCCAGATCGCCCAGCTCCAGCAGAACCTCTTCCACGATCGACTCATTCACCAGCTTCACTTCTTCATCCTGCGACTTCTTCAGCACCGCCAGGGCAGGAAACACATGCGCCAGCGCCCACATTCCAAATCTGTCGCCCTCATGCATCTGGCTCAGACCGAACTGGCAGTTGTGCGAATACAGTATGCGAAACCCTCCGATAGCATCTTTCAACGGAAGCGCCTCGGCTTTGAACTTGATCTGATATTTGCCGGCAATGTTGGGCCGCACATCGATCTTGGCCGCCGTCATCTCGTCGGGATGCCGGAATTTGAAGACGATTTCAGGATCGCCGACCGGAAACCCATCCACGTATTCAATTCGGCGGCGCAAGATAAATGCGTTGTTATAGAGCCGGAAATCCGGCGTATCCATGAAGACGATTTCGCGGATATCAGGGCGGCGTCCTACCCTGGGATCGGTGAGGTAGCCTACTTTCAGTTCCTTGGCGCAGCGCTGAACCAGCTTGCCAAACTCGCGGAAACTTTCCACCGAAACGAAGCGTTCAGGCTTGAGAATGATTTTCGCTTCCAGATATTGCACGGCATCCAGCGGGTGACCATCGACGTACGCTCCCGCCGGCTTTTCTTCTTCGCACACCCAGCCAGGATCGGTGGCCACCGCACCGTCACATTGGGCGTCCTTCAACTTCGTGTCTTTCTTATCTTTGTCTTTCTCCTTCTTATCGTCCTTAGGCACTCCCGGATCTCCTCTTGGGTTTGCTGTCCGCTCACGGTTCATTATCGTCTGGCGCAGGACAGTCACGATACTGGAAAAAGTGTCAGCCTGTTACCTGTAAGTCGTAGTGGGTTACTGGGCGGGGGTTCCCTTCACAGCTTCCTGGCATTCGCGTGCATCGGTGAGCAGCTTATCCACGTCGGGATTAGAGCGCAGCTTGGAAAGCAGTGGATCGGTAAGCAGGTTGGAGTAAGCACAATAGTTATTCTCGACGGCGCTTTCCAGTATGTGCAGAGCGGCTTTTTCCTGTCCACAGTAAGCGAAGAGCGATCCTTCGTAGTACCAGGTCTCCGGATCGGGATCCGTCGGATAGTTGGTTTCGGCGTCGTGAGCGAGCTGATCCAGTTCCGACTGCGGACGTAATTGCAGGCAGGCTTCCAGCAGATCGCGGTGATAACGAGGCGCCGTGGGCATGCGCTTCACGGCTTCTTTCGCCTCGGCGACTTTACCCTCGCGCAAGAGCAGCGACGGCGTGATGTAGTTCGCCCACTCCGAGCCGGCGTCCAGACGAATGAAGTCGGCAGCGCGATCGGTCTTGCCTAACTCCATGAAGGCCCATGCACACGAGCGAAACGCGTAGTTGCCGGGATCGAGTGCCAGGGCCGTATTGCATTCCGTGGTGGCTTCCGGCAGCATTCCGGCATAGCGGTACACATAGCTCATGACGAAGTGAGCCTGTGCGCTGTCAGGCTGGCGCTTTACCAGGGCCTGCGCGCCCAGGTAGGCCTTACCCAACTCGCCGCGCTCCACCTGGTTGGTGATGAGCTGACCTGCCGCTTGCGTCAGGTTCGGATCCAGCGAGATTGCCTTTTCACAGGCCTGATTGGACAGCTGGAACATGGCTTCGCCGCCGTCGGAATAGGTCGAGTCGTAGTTTGCTCGAACGCCCAGTTCCTGCCAAGCCGGCGCATAGTCTGGATCCATCTGAACCACGTGCTGCAGAACCGCGATCGCGTCCTTGTTGGGTCCGGGATCGTGCGGCAAGGCGAGCGCGTGCAGGTACAGGTCATACGCCTGCGGGTCTTTGGGACGCCGCCCGGTGGCGTACTGGCCTCCGGTGATGCCTAGTCGAGGGAGCAAGCCCTGGTGGATCTGCGCTGCCATGTCGGACTGCAAGGCGATGAGGTCCTGCGCCGGAGCGGTGAAGCTCGTCTGCCACACCAGGCGGTCGTCACGAACATCGATGGCTTCCAGGGTGACGAGCAGGTTTTCGCCTTGCTTGATGAAGTGCCCGGTCAGCACCGTGGCTACGTGCAGCTCGCGCCCGACTTTCTGCGGATCAATGTCCGGGCCGGAGAACTTCTGCGTCATCGACAGCGGGCGGACGTCGAGGGTACGCGTGTAGGTGAGCACGTTGGCGATTTCGTCGGCTAAAGCGTAGCGCAGGAAGTCCACGCTGATGTCGCCGTTCACGTTCTGCAGGGGCATTACGGCGATCGTGTTCTTGGGGCCCGCCGCTCCGCCGCGATGTTTGAACCACCAGATTCCGCCGACGGTGAGCACCATAATGAGCACACCGCTCATGGCCAGCAGCAGATAGGTCTGCCAGCGGCTGGAAGTTTCGAAGGTGCTGGTCGCGATGCGATAGGGAAAAGCGGCCCGTACCCTGCCGCTCGGCGTCAATCCCGGATCGGTTTCCCGCTTCAGCGTCTGCAGATCGGCCTTCAATGCCAACGCCGTTGGATAGCGGTTGTCGCGATTCTTCTCCATCGCGCGGCCGATGATGCCTTGCAGATCGGGTGGCAGCTTGGGATTGAGCTTCAGCGGCGGTACCGGCTTGCGGTTGAGCACCGCCTCCAGCGTCGTCACCGTGTTGTTGCCGGAGAACGGCTTCTTGCCGGTAGCCATCTGGTACATCACCGTGCCCAGCGAGAAGAGGTCGGTGCGCGGGTCGAGTTCTTCGCCGCGCGCCTGCTCCGGCGACATGTAGACGGCGGTGCCAAAGATGTCGCCGGCGACGGACAGCGGGTCTTCGATGGCTTTGGGGTCGTGGGCGGCGAAAGCGGGCGAGATCTTGGCTAGTCCGAAGTCGAGAATCTTTACCTGCCCGCTGTTGGTGATAAAGATGTTCGCCGGCTTGATGTCGCGATGGACGATGCCTTTCTGGTGACAGGCAGAGAGGGCATCGGCGACCTGAATGCCGATGTCGAGAATCTCATCGACCAACATGGGCTCGCCGCGCAGCCGATCTTTCAGGCTCAGGCCTTCGAGCTTCTCCATGACGATGAACGGCAAACCGTTCATGTCTTCAATGTCGTAGATGGTGCAGATGCCGGGATGGTTCAGCTGGGAGGCGGCACGCGCTTCGCGGATGAAGCGGTCGAGAGCCTTCTTATCGTTGACCAGGTCGTCGGGAATGAACTTCAGGGCCACGTGACGGCCCAGACGCGTGTCCTCCGCGTCGTAGACAAGCCCCATGCCACCGCCGCCGAGTTTCCCCACGATGTTGTAGTGGGAGACTTTCTCGCCAACCATCCGAGAACCTCGGTTCCGCCCGCGGCTTATGTTAGGACGCGCAGAGGGTGGGGTCAACTTGACAGTGAAGAAAATGAATAATTTGCAGGCTCAGGAGCGGGGAAAGAGGTGGGTGGAGCATGCCCTCAGGCGATGGGTGCAGCACGCCTTCATGAGTTGAGCATGCCCTCGTGAGGTGGATGCAGCACGCCTTCATGAGTGGAGCACGCCTTCAGGCTCGCAGAATGCGCGTTCTTCTCCGTTGGGTGTCATCCTGAACGAAGTCGAAGGACCGCTATGATCGGCATACCCTTCGGCGATAGCGGTCCCTCCACTCCGGAGGGCAAAAGCAGCCCGCCTCCGGTCTGGATGACAATTCGTGAAATTGTGGCGAAATGCCAGCCATGTGCTGACACGAACTGAAGCCACCTACCGCGATGCCGCCTTCTTTGCCGCCTGCATAACCGTCTTCTGCATGCGATTTTCGCCTGCCCAGTAGAGGCTGATCTCGTGCCCTTCGGGATCGTTCAGGTAGGCGTGGCGCCAGCCCCACGGCATCATGGTGGGTAGCTGGGTAAAGTAAAACCCGCGCTTTTGCAGCCGCCGGCAGAAATCGTCGAGTTCGCGCACTTCGAAGTAAAGCCGCACGCCATCGCTGCTGACCGACGCGCCAGGTCCAGCCTGATGCAACGCAATGGTACCGTCGCCGCCCGGCGCATGCATCCGCGCGTAGACGACCTTCCCTTCGTACTTAAAATCTTCGAGGAGTTTGAAGCCGAGCCAGTTGCGGTAGAAGTCGAGCGCACGCTGCACGTCCTTGGCATAGATCATGGCGTGGTTAAACGTGAGCCGGTCGCCGGGCTGCGGCTCCGGAGCCGCTGGTGGGGCAGGCTTCTTCGTCGCGACACGCTTCGCGCTCGCAGGGGCAGCGCGTTTTGCCGAAACCTTCTTGGCAGCGGTTTTTTTAGCAGCTGCTTTCTTGACGGCCTTTTTGGCAGGTTTTTTCTTCATCGGCTCACCGTGACTCAGGGCCCGAAAGAACGGCGCCAGTATGGTCGGCGGTGATACCGGATGTCAAGAAACCAAGGTGGGGCATCGGGCTGAAGGCCTTGCGTGAGGACGCTGCTGTCCCTGAAGGGGCTTGGGTCTTTTACGCACTCTGCCCACCGCTCCGCCTGCGGCTCGGTACTGGACTAGATTATTTCGCGCCTGCGGCGCTGGATTTTTCGGTTGTCACCCTGAGCGGAGGCGTGCCGCCTTTGCACGCCGGAGTCGAAGGACCGCTATCTCGGTAGGAATGCTCGGACTTTAGCCCGCCTGTCGGTAAGAACACTCAAACTTATTCTGCTTATCGGTCAAACCGTTCAGACTTGATTCCCCACGTCGGCAGGAGCGCTCAGGACGTTATCCCGCTGCTTCCAATTTGGTATACGCCGCGGCCATCTTCTCCGATACCTTCTCCCCTTCGACGCTTTCGATCTCCAGCAGCAGCGGCGGCACTCCGGGTGCACTGCGCAACAACTCGATCGCTTCTTTCCAGTCGATGCTGCCGTCACCGGGCCACAGGTGCGAGTCGTGATCTTTCTTGTTGTCGTGCACGTGCGTGGAGCGGATGCGATCTTTCAATATTTCGAATGACGGCTTCACTCCCGACTCCAGGTGCGCATGCCCAAGATCGAAGCAGACGCCGATGTCCGTGAACCGCCCAGCGTGCAGCAACTCCATCAGCGCTTCCGGCGTCGACAAGTTCATTGGTAATGTTCTCCACCAGCAGCGTCACGCCGAGCGGCTTGGCGAAAGCATGCAGATGCTCCAGCGACATCATGGCCGCTTCGGTCTTGCGCGGATCAGCCTCTTCTTTGCCGACCCCGACATGCTGAACCAGGAATTGGAACGGCGCTTGCTCGGCAACTTCCAGCGCGCGCTTGATCTCGTCCATGGCGGCGATGCGGTCGCGCTTCTCAACCGCGGCGATGTTCACCGGAGGCATGCCGCTGCGCCCCCACTCCTCGTCGCTGTACATCGGCGAGTGCATGGAGTGAAACGTGATGCCGGTGCTGCGAAACCAGTTCGCGATCTCGCGCACGTGCTGGCGGTCGGTGTAGTTGAAGTGGCCACGGGCGGCGAAGATTTCGATGGCCTCGGCGCCGCCGGAGACAAACTGGTCGAGCAGTCCGGGATGCAGCCGCTCGCGTCTTGCGTAGATGAGAGTCGACATCGCTCTGCGCATCAGAAGCCCACCGCCTTTCCCTGATTGCGGCCGTCGCTGGCGCCCAGCCGTTCGCCCGTCTTCGTATCGATCATGATGCACTCGGCGTCGCCCCAATAACCTTTGGCCTTGCTCACCTTGTGACCCATGCGCTCCAGGATGCCGATCGTGTCGGGTGAAATGCCGTTGGACTCAACCAAAATCTCATCCGGCATCCACTGATTATGGAAGCGCGGCGCGTTCACCGCCTGCTGAATGTTCAGCCCATAATCCACCACGCCCATCAAAACATTTGCTACGGTGGTGATGATCGTCGGCCCACCGGGCGAGCCCAGCACCAGGAACAGCTTGCCGTCCTTAAGGACGATGGTTGGCGTCATCGCCGACAGCGGACGCTTGCCCGGCCCAATCGCATTCGCCGGTCCCTGGATCAAGCCGTACATGTTCGGCACTCCGGGCTTGGATGAGAAGTCATCCATCTCATCGTTTAGCAGAAAGCCCAGCCCTTCGGCTGTGACGCGCGAGCCAAACGCGTCGTTCAACGTCGTCGTCACCGATACGGCGTTGCCCTCGGGATCGACAACGGAATAGTGCGTGGTGTGGTCGGGTTCGACGGTAAACGGCGGTTGGGGATGAGCGCTGGCATAGCTGTCGAGCTGCGAGAAGACCGAAGGCCGGCGCAGGCTCGCGCTGGGCGTCGCCTTGCGCAAGGGAATGGTCTCGCGCCAGGCGGTGCCATAACGCTTGTCGATGAGTTGCGCCACTGGAATTTTGGAGAAGTCGGGATCGCCGAGAAATTCGGCGCGATCGAAGAAGGCGCGCTCATAGGCCTCAGCAGTCAGATGTATGGCGTCGGCCGAATCAGCGCCCTGCTTCGCCATGTCGTAGCCTTCAAGAATGTTGAGGATCTCGACCAGCGCCACTCCTCCTGACGACGGCGGAGGCGCGCTGATCACGTCATATCCGCGATAGGTGCCGCGAATCGCGGCGCGCTCCTTCACCTGATACTGCGCCAGGTCTTCGGCGGTAATCAGCCCGCCACCCTTCTGAATCGCCGCAGCGAGTTCGCGAGCCATCGTACCGTGGTAAAAGTCCTCGGGCTTTTCGGCGATGCGCTCCAGCGTCTTCGCCAGTTCAGGCTGCTTGAAGGTGTCACCGGCTGCGTAGAATTTTCCGTCACGTTGAAAGATGCGGCGTGACTCGGGAAACTTGGTGAGATCGGGATCATGTAACGAATTCGCCTGCTCGTAGCTGAGAACGTATCCGTCGCGCGCCAGCGTAATCGCGGGCTCCATCACCTGCTTCAGCGAAAGCTTGCCCCAATGCTGCTGCGCATACACCAAGCCCGGCGACCGATCCCGGCACGCCGACCGACTTATAGCCAATGGTGCTGAGGTCGGGGACGACGTTGCCCTGCTTGTCGAGATACATGTCGGCCGTGGCTTTCGCCGGGGCCTTCTCGCGGTAATCGAGAAAGTGCACCTGGCCGTCGGCGCTGCGGAAGAGCATGAATCCGCCACCGCCGATATTACCGGCTTCCGGATAGACGACCTCCAGCGCGAAGCCGACCGCCACCGCGGCATCGACGGCATTGCCGCCCTGCTTCATGATCTCTACGCCTACCTTGGAAGCTTCCGGCTGCACCGTTGCCACCATGCCTTTGGAGGCGTGGCTGGGATGCACCATGTCTCCGGCGAAGGCGAACACAGAATATGCAAGGACCAAGATGAGAGTAAGGAGCGGGGGGCGGAGTGTCTTGGTCGGATTGGCGAAGTTCATGATCGGTATTTGTCATTCATACTACCCGAAGGCCGCAGCCGCCCGCGGCCGTCGAGATTGCCGTGTTGCTGGAATCCGCACCCCAGCTGTTATCGGTGTTAAACACCTGCGGAATTGGAATAAGCTGGAGGCATGGCAAACAAGAACGCTCCAAAACGCGAAGCGAAGAAGCCCAAGAAAAAGACCAAGTAGTTTGGACGCTGATGGTGTTGGCAGGGATGGGGCTCCGCAAGAGGGCAGGGCTGTGGCCTTACTTCTGAAGTCCGTCCCATGACCAGCGCGGGATACTGAGGCCGTCAGGCACATCATCGGCGGACCGGTGATACCGGGACATCGTCGTCGTGGTTGCCCAGGCGAAGTAGTCGTGCAGCACCCGTCGCAACTCTCCGTCCACTCCGACGTCGGTGAGAGCCTGGTCGAAGCATGCAATGGCAAGCCGGTCCATTTCGCCGTGCTCGCCGTTGCCGCTGTGCATTCTGACGACGGTCGTCTCGTTACCGTAAGAGTCGGAATACGTGGCGGGACCGCCAAGCGCCTCGGCCCAGTAAGCGGCGAGTCGCTCAACATGCTGAGAGTGGAAGCCATGACTGAACGCATGGCTTACGACGTCGTCAGCCATCACCCGACGATGCCATGCGGCGGCAAGACGACGCAGCCCATCGTGGCCACCAACTGCTTCGAAGACAGTTTCCATGGGTTCATGATGACAACCGTCACGTATCATTGCAAGGCAATGGCCGACGGCAGGCAACCGATAGATGCCTTGAGTTAGCGAATCGGGAACCGACGCCCGTCGGGGTCCCACTTCGCTTGTGTCAGGAAGCGAAATCGTTATATATCTATAGGACACCTGCGGCCCGTCATGCAGACTTCCATATTCTCCGTCGACGTTGAGGATTGGTTCCACATCCTGGATGTTCCGAGCGCACCAGTGCTGTCGGAATGGGCCGGGCTGCCGTCGCATGTCGAAAAGAATTTCCGCAAGCTGCTCGACATCTTCAGCGAGTGCAACGTGCAGGTCACGTGCTTCTTCCTGGGCTGGGTCGGCGAACGATTCCCCCACCTGGTGAAGGAAGCCGCATCTCGCGGACACGAGATCGCCTCGCACGGTTACGGACATCAGTTGGTCTTCCAGCAAACCCGCGATCAGTTCCGCGACGATGTTCGCAGCGCGCGCCTGCTGCTGGAAGACATTTCCGGAACCCCGGTCGTCGGCTACCGCGCGCCCGGCTTCTCGACTACGGAAGACACGCCGTGGTTTTTCGAAGCCCTGGTTGACGCCGGATATCAGTACGACTCGTCGGTGTTTCCTGCGGCCCGCGGACACGGCGGCATTCGCGACGGCCGCCGCGATCCCCATCGCATGGACGAAGTAGGACTGGTCGAGTTTCCCATCAGCGTCGGAGACATGATGGGCAAGCGCGTCTGCTTCTTCGGCGGCGGATACCTGCGGCTGTTCCCCTATTGGCTGATCCGCAAGAAAGCCCACGAAGTGCTGGCAGAAGGCAGGCCCGTGGTCTTCTATATTCATCCGCGCGAAATCGACCCCAAGCATCCGCGGCTGCCCATGAGCCGCAAGCGTACGTTCAAGTCGTACGTGAATCTCGACACCACCGAGTGGAAGGTCCGGCAGATCCTGAAGGATTTTCCTGTCGGCACATTCCAGAACGTTATCGCCCAAACTCCGGAATTGGTCCATGCATATGTCGCCTGATCGCACACAGACGTTTTTCCATCAATATGCCAACGATTTCGACGCCATCTACGGCAACCAGAATGGTGTTGTCGACAGCGTCATCAACAAGATCTTCCGCAAGAGCATGCGCCTGCGGTACGAGAAGTCCGTCGAGGGCTGCGAGCCGGTGCAGGGCAAAAGCGTGCTCGACATCGGCTGCGGTCCGGGCCACTACTCCATCACCCTGGCCCAGCGTGGCGCCTCGCGCGTGGTCGGCATCGACTTCGCCGAAGGCATGCTGAAGCTGGCGACCGAACACGCCAAGCAGGTCGGCGTCGGTGATCGCTGCACGTTCAAGGTGGCGGATTTCTATACCTATCCGCCCGAAGAGATTTTCGACTACGTCATCGTCATGGGCTTTATGGATTACATGCCCGACGCGGAGAAGGTCGTGGCGAAGGTCCTCTCGCTCACGCGACATAAAGCATTCTTCTCCTTCCCGGTTGCAGGCGGCATTCTGGGATGGCAGCGCCAGATGCGCTACAAGAAGCGCTGCGACCTGTTCCTCTACAGCGAGGAGCAGCTCCGCCAGATGTTCAAAAAGTTTCCCGAAGTCACGGCCAAGATCGAGCCGATCAGCCGCGACTTCTTTGTGACTCTGGAGCGAAACGGGAAGAAAGTTTAAGCCTCGAACTCTCGCGGACAAAAAATTACGGGTACCTCACTCGGCCAGTCTTTGCAAAGAGTGAGGTGCCCGTTTTCTTTTTTCCCCTGGTGCTGGACGGCTTTCTAAATCACGCCGACTATGCCAATACCCATCGCCTGCTGACCAGCGTCATTGGTGCAGGTCGCCGTCACGACGTAGGTCGCGCGAAGCGTTCCAGCGGCGAAAACCGCGGAGTTGGGTCCGATGCTCACGACTGCATTCAGGGGTCCGGTAGCCATCCATGTGCAACTCTGAATGTGGCTTCCATCACTGAATGCGGCGGTGAAGATCTGAGTACCGCTGACGTGCACTCCGATCGGCGTCGGCGAGATGCTTAGCGTCGGGTTGTTGGTGGCACTGGCGGTGACAACGGCGAAGGCCAGAATTACGAGACAAAGCAGCGCTTTCTTCATGGAACCTTATCCTCCTGTGAAACCGGGGGATCACCCCGTCGCGGTGTGGGCGCAATCTCCGCGTTAATGAGGCCAATGATGATGCCGGTCGCCTGCCTGTTCAAGGCTGTGCTGGCCCATATCTGCGTGAACGACGGACGCCTATCCAACTCACTGCTGCCACTAAGGTTAGTGCCAAGTGTGTTCAAAAAGTGTGCATCTAAATAGCAGGAAAGGGATATTCTAGAAAGCGGTTTGTCACCTTTAGGTGGGTAGGTGCGCGACGCATTTGAGGACTTCGAGGCTGGGCAGATATCCCAGCTTCGCGGCGCGCGGCCGGGCTCATCGATGGATGCCCGCGATGCTCTCGCTTACAAGCTACGATCCGACGGCCACCGGGTTATCGCATTGAGCGATTCAGGTTTGACCGGAGTCCAGGTTGTCGAGAAAGAGTTCTCCCAGCCCGGGCGTGAGATGAGCTCGGTTCCTGTTGTCCTACTAAAGAGCTAAACAGCTTTGTAGCATAGCGCTATACCATTCTGGCACTGTGGTGCTTTAAAGGGATAATGTTTTATAGCCGATAAATAAGGGGGTTCCTAAGACAGCCTCCGCGGTTATACTCTCGGTAACGCTCCCACCGCTGTGAATTAGGAAATGTAGTACCACGCCGAATCAGGCGGCGATTAGGTATGGGTCTCCATCCGTTTGCGCCAGCGGAAGTCGAAGCTGCTCTCGGCCAGCGTTTTGTCGTTGGCCCGGAAATCGCCGTTGGCGGTCAAGGCGTCGTCTTCAAAGCCACCAGAAAATTTAAGCCTGACGGTACCCCGGCGAACGACGAAGTCGCGCTGAAGATTCATCTCTATCGCAGCCAGGACATTCGCGTGCAGCGCGAGATCGACGCCATGGCGAAGATCTCTCATCCAACTTTGGCGCGCTTTATCGAAGACGGCTACTGCGACGTGGCCAGCCGGCATGCTCCTTATGTCGCTTGGGAATTCATCGACGGAGTGACGCTCAGCGAACGGCTGAGAACGGGTGGCCGTTTGCGCGAGTCCGAAGTGCTGGCGATTGGACGCGACGTTTCCTCGGCCATCGCGGAAATCTGGCTGCGACGCATTGTTCACGGCGACATCAAGCCTTCGAACATCATGCTGAAAAGTTCCGGCAACGCCGTGGTCATCGATCTCGGTGCCGCCAGATATCTTGAGGAAGACAATTCTCCGGCCGCGCGTCGTCCCTTCGGCACGGCGGGATATTTATCGCCCGAGCAGGCGAAAGGCACGAAGGCCCTGTCCTGCTCATCGGACATCTTCTCCCTTGGGGGTCGTCCTGGTGGAATGCCTGATGGGCCGCCATCCTACGGATCACAACCAAATTGCACTGGAAGAAGGAATACTGGCCAGCCAATTCAAGATTGCGGCCAGTAACGGCTTGCTGTGCACCCTCGATAAGATGCTGACGCTGCGTCCGTCGTTCCGCCCAACGCCTGCCGGACTCAGCAGTTACTTCCAACGCCAGCTCCGGCAGATGGAAGAAGATTTCGCAGTCTCGGCGCGCGTAACACAGAAAGCCGAAAACGAACTGGCGTCCTGATCTCCGCGTTCCTATCTCCTCGTCAGCTACATAGAAATGTCAAACTGCCTTTGTCCTTCGTGTCTCATCGCCTGGTGGTCTGATCAACTCGACGTATCGTGAGAGCGTAAACGAACAGCAGCAGCGACAAAATGGCAACCGTGAGCATGGCGCGGCCTTTAAGGGTCGGACTACTCTAGGTGAATTCTCTTAGCGCTCAAGGTTGATTGTCGGCGGTATCAAACGCAATAGATAGTGACGTCTCGATTAAGTGGCACGAAGATGGATAAGCGCAAACCTATCCCAATTTAGGCCTCAATGCTGGCGGTTCGCTTTGCTGGTTTTCCGCCAAAACTCCTGATTTCGAAATAGGTTTTCTCGCCGACCTAACAATTCACGAGAGTTCCTTTTCACGTTGTGCTACTCTCCTTTTTGTTAGCACCCTGGCCAAACATTAACCGTTTCGCTCCCACCTACTTAGCTGTGGAGTCGGGTTCACATGCGCTGCTTTTTTGCTGTACCTTCTGCCAATCGTCTAAGGCTTTGGTCCACTTCCCTTGTCCTGACCCTGGTTTTCACCGTTGGGCTGTCGCTCCAGCTAGCTGCGCAGGACCGCGTGACTTTGCCGGCGGTTCCGCGAGCTGTCCAATCCGGCTCTGCTCAGTTGGCCGGTCCCATGGCTCCGCAACAGATGCTGCGGCTGGCGATCTCGCTGAATACCCCGCACCCGCAGGAAGAAGAAGATCTGGTTCGGCAGCTGCATGATCCCGACTCGCCGCAGTTTCACCAGTATTTAAGTCCTGAGCAGTGGAATGCCCGCTTCGCGCCTTCAGCGGAAGATGAGCAGGCTGTCGTCGATTGGGCGCGCAGCCAGGGACTGACCATCACCAACCGGTTCCCGAACCGCTTGCTGGTCGATGTGGAAGCGCCGGTGTCGGTGATCGAGAAAGCCTTTGCCGTCACCCTCAACACTTACCAGCAGGACGGCAAGTCATACTTCTCCAATGATCGCGATCCATCCGTGCCGTCGAGCCTGAGCAGCGTCGTTTTGTACGTCTTCGGGCTGAACAATTTTGAGGCGATGCATCACGCGGCGTCGAGGACAAACAAATTTCCGGAACTTGCTTATCCGATCTATTCAGCGGGACCGGCTTATGCCGTGGCTGGAAGTTTGCGGCGCGATGGCAATCCTGTAAAAGCCGCGACGCACAAGGCAAACAAGCCGGCTCTAGTCAGGCGGCCCATATGGTCCTCCCGATCTCTATAGCTCGTATGCGTACAACTATTCTCCATTGCAGGGACTGGGACACTGCTGCAATCCACTTAACCATCCGAACAGCTCGCCTCCGGAAGCTTCGATTGCTGTGGCCATCTGGGGCGATTACGCCGACTCCGATATTCAGTAGCTGGACGTCTCAGTTGGGACTGGCGCTCAACGCCACCAGAATCCTGCTCGGTGGCGCGCAAACGTGTGGCGATCCACCCAAGGCGCAGTGTGACGCCGAAGCCACCGCCGACCTGGAGTATTCGACCGCCATGGCGAACAGCTTCGGCGCTGCGAGCGCTACCGCTGCGGTTTATGAGTACGAAGGATTAAACGGCGACTCGATGGAAGACGTGCTGAACCAGATTCTCACCGACCACAAGGTGCGTGTCATAAACATGAGTTGGGGAATAGCGGAGAACGAACTAAGCTCCAGTGAACTCACCAGCTTTCATGCCGTGTTTCGGGCCTTGGTGGGAGCGGGGATCACCCCGGTCGCAGCCTCGGGTGACGGCGGAGCGACTTCCGGCTGCGGCGCAAGCGTCACCGTGTCGTATCCGGCCAGCGATCCTTATGTGGTAGCGGTCGGCGGCACATCTCTAGATACCTCAAGCAATGGCTACTCCGGCGAAACAGCGTGGCAGGGCAATTCTACGCCAGGGATCGTGTGACCTAAACGATGGCGGCAGCGGAGGCGGATGCAGCGGATATTTCGGCGCCGCATACTATCAGCCGTCGGCTTGCCACCAGAAGCGGAGCGTTCCCGATATCGCGTTAAACGCCGACTTTGATTACGCGCCCCAATGGCTGGCATACCTCGGCACATGGTATGCGGTTGGCGGTACCAGTATCTCCTCGCCCGAAACGGCCGGGTTCTTCGCACAAGAAAACGCCTATCTGCTCTACATCCAGAGCATTGTCGGCTCCACCTGTGGTTCTTCGCACAATGCGCCGTGTGCTCCTGTGGGCTGGGCCGACACCCTCATCTACAACGAAGCGGTACATCAACCGGCTCCCCATTATCCGTTCTACGACATCACCTCGGGGTGCAACAGCAATGACGTCACCCTGCGTTGGGGTTTGCCATACTACTGCGCGGCCCCGGGCTACGATCAGGTGACCGGATGGGGATCGGCGAACATGATCCAGTTCGCCTGGTCCATCAACTATCAGTTAGCCGGTGACAACCAGGGACCATCGATTTCGATTACCGGACCGCCGGTGAATCAGTGGTATACCCTCGACCAGACAATCAACTGGACCATGACCGATCAGACAGCGGGTGGCCATCAGGCGAACGGCGTGGCCGGCTCCAGTGAGGCCTGGGACGCCGATCCCGGTGATTCTTACCGCCTGACAACACCGGGCGCCGGAAACGGCTACTACGGGCCGCTAAGTTATGGATCAAGCGGGTCGGCATCCGGACTCGCCCTCCAGTCGCAAGGCTGTCACAACGCCTATGTGCGCGGCTGGGACAACGCCGGAAACTCATCCCTGAGCTCCTACGGGCCGCTGTGCTTTGACAACATTCCCCCCTACACGCAGATCAATCTGAGCGGCAACTTCCAGGGACAGGGCTACGTTGGTCCGGTCCAGATCTCGTTGTTTCCTACCGACAACGCCAGCGGCGTGGCTGCCACGTATTACTCGGTCGATTTCGGTGCTTTCCAGCCTTACACGGGAGCGTTCTACGTCTACATTCCGCAGCAGCAGCAGCATTGCGTGCAGGCTTACAGTGTGGACGTCGCCGGCAACCAGGAAGGCGGCGAGATCAGTTGCTTTACGATCACATCGAACACTCAGGTCGCACTGACCGTCGCCAAGTCCGGCACCGGTACTGGCTCGGTGACCAGCGCCGACGGTGGAATCAATTGCGGCGCAACCTGCTCGAGCTTGTACTGGGATGGGCAGCCGGTAACCTTAACGGCCGCTCCCGGAGGACAGTCGCTCCTTACCGGCTGGCGCAATTGCGATCAGAACAACGGCTTCACCTGCACGCTCACCATGACGATCGCCAGGACGGTGACCGCAGTCTTCAATAATCCAGTGGCACTGCAATTCGTTCCGCTCACCCCCTGTCGCGTGGTCGACACCCGGGGATCGAGCGGCCCGTTCGGAGGGCCCTCGATTGCAGGGGGGACTTCGCGCAGCTTCGCGATTCCACAAGGCCCCTGCGCCGGTATTCCGTCCAACGCGGCGGCGTATTCCCTCAACGTCACCGTCGTGCCACAGGGACGGCTGGGATACCTGAGCGCGTGGCCGTCCGGCTACACCCGTCCGCAGACCTCGCTGATGAACTCGGGGGACGGCCGCACCAAGGCCAATGCGGCAATCCTGCCGGCGGGCGATAACAGCTCGGTCAGCGTCTACGTCACGCAAACCGCCGACGTCATCCTCGATATCAACGGCTACTTCGTAACGCCTTCCAGCAACACGCTGGCATTCTTTTCGTTGCCGCCTTGCCGCGTTGTGGATACCCGCGGAACGAATGGAGACCTTGGAGGGCCGATCCTTGCGAACCGGCAAGTGCGCGACTTCCCCATCCTGGAGGCGACAAACTGCAACATACCGTCGAGCGCAAAAGCTTATTCGCTCAACATTACGGCGCTTCCGCAGAATGGACAGAGCCTCGGCTATCTCACTGCCTGGCCGACCGGCGCGCAACAGCCTGTGGTCTCGACGCTGAACTCACCGACCGGCGTCAACACTGCGAATGCCGCGATCGTTCCGGCAGGACAGGGCGGCGCTATCAGCGTCTATCCCTTCGGCAACAACACTAATCTGCTGATTGACATCAACGGCTACTTCGCGCCTTCGGGCACCAGTCCCTTGTCGCTGTATACGTTCAATCCCTGCCGTGTGCTGGACACGCGGCAAGGCGCAGGCGCGTTCAGCGGACAGATCACGGTCCCCGTGGCGTCGAGTCCGTGCGAAGTATCGACCGGCGCGAAAGCCTATTCGCTGAATGCCACCGTCGTTCCCAGCGGAGCGCTTGGGTACCTCACGCTGTGGCCGGCCGGTTTGTCGCAGCCGGTTGTGTCGACTTTGAACGCTCCCGACGGCGCGGTGACCTCCAACATGGCCATCGTGCCGACAAGTAACGGCTCGATCGACGCGTACGCCTCGGCGACCACGCAGTTGATTCTGGATATCTCCAGTTACTTCGCGCCGTAGGCCCGACAAAGCTGGCTTGTTTACAGGGGGACGACTCTTTCCCGAGATCGTCCCCTTTTTCATTTGCGGAAAGCCGGTTTCACTTTCTCTCCGCCGTAAACCGTTTCTAATCCCTCTTCGCTAATCGATTGCTCGCATCTGTCGATGGAACCGTTGACGCCGAGCGCTGCGTAATCGCCGGCAGTGTGGTTCCGGAGAAACGGGCATGTCGAAAGCCACTCGTTTTCTCATCGCCGTGGCTTGCGTGGTGATGATTTCCTGCGTTGTTGCTGTACCTGGCGGGGCCCAGGTGCAGCAGGGGCCAACAACGGTCCGGCGCGATCTGCATCATGATGTCTCCTTACCACTCATCGACATGATGCGGACCGCCCGGTCCGCGCCCTACCAGCAGCACGAAGCCGAGCCGCGGCGCAGCATTCCGCTGCCTCCGGGCTTGCAGAACCTGCAGGAAGACACCGCTCTGCAGCCGGCAACGTCCGGATTCTCACCGCAATTAGGTTTGAATTTCGAAGGCATCGGCGACGGCCAGTATGGCTTCACCGTCGAGTACGCGCCGCCGGACACCAATGGTGCGGTTGGAGCTTCGCAGTATGTGCAGTGGGTGAATGCCGATTTCGCGATCTTCGACAAACACAGTGGCGCATTGGTTGCCGGTCCCACTCCGGGGAATGCGCTGTGGTCGGGATTCGGCGGAGGGTGCGAGAGCAATAACGATGGCGATCCGGTGGTCCTCTACGACAAGCTGGCGAACCGCTGGGTGATGAGCCAGTTCTCGGTCTCGACTCTGCCGTACCTGCAATGCATCGCGGTGTCGGTCACTTCCGACGCTACCGGAGCGTGGCATCGCTATTCGTTCCAGTACACCTATTTCGACGATTATCCGAAGATGGGCGTCTGGTCCGATGCCTACTACGAAACCTTCAACATGTTTACCGGCAATCTGTATGTCGGCAGCGACGCCTGTGCGTACAACCGCACCGCAATGCTGAATGGACAGGCAGCGACCCAGATTTGCTTTCAGCAGAGTTCGGCCGTGGGCAGCCTGGTGCCCGCCGACATCGACGGTACCACCGCGCCTCCAACCGGCTGGCCGAATTTCGTGTTGAGCTACGGAACGAACTCGCTGCTGCTTTATAAGTTTCATGTGGATTTCGGAACGCCGTCGAATTCCACCTTTACCGGTCCCACCACTATTCCGGTGGCAGCGTTCACTCCGCTCTGCGGCGGCGCCTCCGAGTGTGTCCCGCAGCCTGGGACCAGCAACAAGCTGGATTCGCTGGCCGATCGCCTGATGTACCGGGTGGCGTATCGCAACTTCGGAAGCCACGAATCGGTGGTAGTCAGCCAATCGGTTGCCGTCAGCAGCAGCGGTGGCGTGCGCTGGTATGAGATTCAGTCGCCGAATTCGACACCACGAATCGCGCAGCAGGGAACCTACGCGCCCGACTCCAGCTATCGCTGGATGGCCAGTGCGGCGATGGATAAGATCGGCGATCTGGCGGTCGGGTATAGCGTGTCCAGCGGCGCCGTGTATCCCGGAGTAGCCTTTGCCGGACGCGTGCCCTCCGATCCGGCGGGAGCGCTCGAAGCCGAGACCACGATCGTTACCGGCAGCGGCTCGCAGACCGGAACCCTGTCGCGATGGGGCGACTACAGCGCCATGACGGTCGATCCCGTCGACGATTGCACCTTCTGGTACACCCAGGAATACCTGATCACCAATGGCACCTGGAACTGGAATACCCGTATCGCCAACTTCAAATTTCCCGGATGCGCTACGGGCACCTACATCGGCTTTTATCCCGACGCGCTGGATTTCGGAATTCAGCCGGTGGGTACCGGCAGCGCCGCGCAAGCGATCACGCTGACGAATTACCAGGCAGTTGCGCTCGTCATCAGCAACGTGGTGGTGACCGGCGATTTTCGGCAGACCAATAACTGCGGCACCTCATTACCCGCCAATTCCAGTTGCACCTTCAGTGTCACCTTTCACCCGACAGCTTCCGGCATCCGAGCGGGAGCGCTGAGCGTCACCGACAACGGTCCCGGTGGCGGGCTGCGCACGGCCAGCCTGACCGGCTTGGGCACCACTCCTGCGACGTGCGTGAATGGCACGCTCTCCAACGCAGACTTCGAAAGTGGAACCCTGGACTGCTGGTCGTCCGGCGGGGCGCTGGTGCCGGACATCTCGGCGTTGCAGGCGCATGGAGGTAGTTTCAGCACGCAGTTGGGCGCCAGCGGTCTGCCTCAGCCGAATGGCGATTCCTGGATCTATCAGACCGTCACCGTGCCTACGGAACTCCAGGCTCCGACGCTGACGTTCTGGTTCTGGCCGTCGAGTGAAGACAGCATCGGCTATGACTGGCAGGAAGCTCAGATCCGCGACATCCACGGAAACATGCTGGCTCAGGCGCTCAAGGTCGCGTCCAACAGCCAGAGTTGGACCTACAGCACCTTCGACCTCACCCCTTACCGGGGGCAGACCGTCCAGTTGTACTTCAATGTCCACGAGGATGGCGACAGTTATGGATATCTCACTTACATGTACCTTGACGACATTGCCATCGTTGAAGGCACACCGGCGTTGCGCTTCACGTCCATCACGCCGTGTCGCGTGGTCGATACTCGCAACCCGCAGGGAGCATTCGGAGGTCCGGCGATTGCTGGAGGCACTTCGCGTAACTTCGCACTACCGCAGGGTAGTTGCAGTATCCCCGCTACGGCTCGCGCCTACGCGCTCAACGTCACGGTAGTTCCGCACGGGACGCTCTCCTACCTGACGATTTGGCCGGCGGGGGGAAGCATGCCGGTTGCTTCGACGCTGAACTCTCCCGATGGGCGAATCAAAGCCAACGCTGCCATCATTCCCGCGGGAACTTCGCAAGCGGTGAGCGTCTATGCCAGCAACACCACCGATGTCGTGCTCGACATCAGCGGCTACTTTGTCCCCGACAGCTCCGCCTATGCGTTCTTTCCGTTGACGCCGTGTCGCGTCATCGATACTCGCAACCCCAACGGCGCTCTGGGCGGCCCCGCACTTCAGAGTGGGCAGCAACGCGACTTTCCGGTGCTGCAAGCGACCAACTGTGGGATTCCGAGCACAGCGAAGGCATACTCCTTCAACATAACCGCACTCCCACAACGTGGGAAGGCTTTGGGCTACGTGACCACCTGGCCTGCCGGGCAAACCCGGCCGGGTGTCTCCACCCTCAACGCGCCCACCGGAACCAACACCGCCAATGCCGCGATTCTTCCCGCAGGGTCGAATGGCGACATCATGGCCTATGCCAGCGGCAACAACACCGATCTGATCGTCGACATCAATGGCTACTTTGCGGCCGCCGCCAGCGGCTCCAATCCGATGTCGCTCTACAACCTGACACCGTGCCGCGTGCTCGACACACGCCAGGTTCCGCCCGGCAACCCATTCACCGGACTACTGACAGTCAGCGTTGCCGGCAGTCCCTGCCCGGTTCCACTGTCGGCATCGAGTTATGTCCTGAACGCGACAGTCGTTCCCAAAGGCCCGCTTGGATATCTGACTCTGTGGCCGGACGGCCAATCGCAACCCCTTGTTTCCACGCTGAACGCAGCCGATGGCGCCATCACTTCGAACATGGCGATCGTTCCAACCTCCAACGGCTTCCTCGATGCCTATGCTTCCGGGTTGACGCAACTCATCCTCGACGTCTCCGGCTACTTCGCTCCCTAGGCCGCGCTTGGCCCCATTGTCCCGCAGCTTGCTGCAACTTGGCTCCGGTGCGCTTTACAACTGGACGCAAGTTGCGCAAGAATAACCACTCCAGCAATGTTCCGGCTGGTTGAGGTCTGATTGAAGCTTCGAGGATGGCTACTGCTGTTGGTGTTTGTGCATGTCATGCTGCACCCGTGGGTGCACGCCGTGGGCACAGGCCGAGTAGCCAATGGGGGCATCTCCGTCACCTCCACGAATTCGACACCCGACTCTGGCCTGGCAGTCGGTGACCGATGCGAACTTTGTCGCGTAGGTCACACCAGTGCCGCCACCCCGCGTCTGCCTCAAGTCGACCTGCTCAACCCGCATTGGATCTTTACCGCACTTCAGGCCGTTAACTACGCTTCGCTGCAAGCGGACCTCAGACGGCCCTCTCGCGCTCCACCCGTTCTCTAGTCCATTTCGCAAATCATGAATCTGCGCTGCACCGGCTTTCGCTTGTGCAGACAGATGTCTGCTGTACAGCAGCAACTCGGCTCCCCGCATCCTCGGTCGCCCGTTGCCCACATGGCGAAGTGTATTGGAGGAATTGATGGTTACCAGCGCCCTTATCAGGTCTGCGCGACAGGATGAACCTGTCGGCACAAGCCGATTTTCTATCGCAGTAATTACTCTCATTGCCGCGCTGATTTTTGCGGTTGGAGTGCAGGCAGAAGTTGGAGGCACAGCGTCGTCGGTCACCGGATCCGTCACCGACCCATCGGGAGCAGTCATACCTGGAGCGACCGTTGAGATTCGCAATCCCGTCAGCAGTTTCGTTCGCACGGTCACAACCGACGCCAGCGGCAACTTCAGCATTCCGAATGTGCCGCTCAACCCCTACCACCTGACCGTGAAGCTTGCCGGCTTCACTCCTTACACGCAAGACGTCGACGTGCGCTCCTCCATTCCCGTGAACCTGAAGATCAAGTTGCAGATCTCCACTTCGTCGGAGACCGTCAATGTACAGGCCGAGGGCGGAGACTTGGTGGAGAACGATCCAACTTTTCACACAGATGTGGATCGCGCGCTGTTTGACAAAATCCCGCTGGAAAGCGCTTCCTCGCAACTTAGTTCGCTGGTGACTCTGGCATCACCAGGCATCGCCGCCGATTCGAACGGGTTGTTCCACGGCCTGGGCGATCACGCGGAAAATTCGTTCTCCATTGATGGGCAGCCCGTCACCGACCAGCAGAGCAAGGTGTTCTCCAACCAGCTTCCGGTTGACGCGGTGCAGTCGATGCAGGTCATCGGCGGAGCTCCGCCTGCGGAGTACGGCGACAAAACCAGCCTGGTCATCGATGTCACCACGCGCTCCGGGCTCGGCTCAACGACACCGCACGGAGACCTTACGGCAGGGTATGGAACGTTTGGCACGTCGACCCTTGATGGCGACTTCTCCTATGGGGGCAAGACCTGGGGAAATTTCATCGCCGCGAATGGACTGAACACCGGCCGGTTTCTCGATCCGCCGGAGTTTGTGGTACTGCACGCGAAAGGAAACGAACAGAACCTATTCGACCGCTTCGACTATCAGTTCACGTCGACGGATGTACTGCATCTGAACCTCGGTTTTAGCCGGTCATGGTTTCAGACACCCAACGCTTTCGATCAGCAATTTCATGACTTCAGCGGAGTCATCCAGACAAACCCGATTACTGGAGCTCCGTTGGGGCCCGCGGACCAGCGCTCAAAGATCCTGACGTTCAATATCGCTCCGACCTGGAGCCACACGATCGGAACGGATGCAGTCTTCAATTTGATGGGCTTCGTTCGCCGCGATGCTTACGACTACTATCCAAGCGACGATCCCTTCAACGATCTCGGTCCCGCGAATCTGCAGCGGGAGAGCGTGGCCCAGCAGCGCACGTTATTGAATGCCGGGTCGCTCGCGAATATTACCTACACCAAGGGAATTCACAACATAAAGGCGGGAATTTCGTATGAGCAATGGTTCCTCAACGAGAATGACCAGCTCGGAATTGTCGACCCTACGTTCAACGCGCCATGTCTGACTGGGGTAGGCGTGCCGGTAAACGGGTTTACCGATCCTGGGCAATGTGCGGGCGCCGGTCTCCAACCCAACATAGCGTCGAATCCAAACGCCACCGGGTCAGCCCTCTATCCATACTTCAATTCGGTCTTGCTGCCCTATGACCTGACCCGCAGTGGAGCGTTTTTCCAATTTACCGGGCACACTGACGTAAAGGAATTCTCGACTTATGTGCAGGACACAATCAATTGGCGCAAATGGTCCTTCAACCTGGGACTGCGCGGAGACATCTACAACGGACTCGCGTCCAGTAGTCAGGCGGAGCCGCGTCTCGGAGTTGCCTACAACATTGCGAAAACCAACACGGTGTTGCGCTTCTCCTATGCGCGCACACTCGAAACCCCGTTCAACGAAAACTTAGTGCTCTCCAGTGTCGGGTGTGCCTCGGATGTTCTGAACCCTCTGCTAGGCTGCTCGTCAAACTCCACGACGCCATTGAGACCCGGTACTCGCAATGAATTCCACGTCGGACTGCAACAAGCTTTCGGACGCTTCCTGGTAGTCGACGGCGAGTACATCTGGAAGTACACGAATCTCGCCTACGACTTCAGCGTGCTGGGGAACACTCCAATTACTTTTCCCATCGAATGGCAGAAGTCGAAGATTCCGGGATTTGCAATTCGCGCCAGCGTGCCGGTTTACCATGGCTTCAGCGCGCTGGTAGTGATGTCGAGCGTTGCTGCGCGCTTCTTCAATCCACAACTGGCCGGAGCCGGCGCCACGCCATCGGCACCGCTGGGAGTGTTCCGCATCGATCACGATGAAGCGTTCAACCAAACCACCCACCTGCAATACCAGACACCTTGGAAGCGGGGTCCGTGGATTGGCTTTAATTGGCGTTATGACAGCGGGCTGGTGGCAGGACAGGTTCCCTGCTACGGACTAGGCGACGCAAATGATTGCCCGCAGTCAATCATGTTTGGCGGAACGCCTGCCGTGCAGATGACAGATTCTGCGGGTATTCCCTTTACGGCCGACCAGGAGTTCCAGGCAGGATTCACTTGCAATGGAGTTCATGCAACGCCAACGGTGCCGCTGCCATTCGTTTGCCCCGCTACTCAATTCGGGTCGACCCTCACCCAGGTTCCTTCTCCGGGCACAGAGAATGACGACCACAACCCGCCGCGCGTCGGTTCACGCAACCTGTTCGACTTAGCGCTGGGAATCGACAACCTCTTCAAGGGAGACAAGTACCGATGGAGCGCGCAACTGACACTCACCAATCTCACCAACAATTACGCGCTCTATAACTTTCTGTCCACCTTCAGCGGGACGCACTATGTAAGCCCACGCGCCATCACCGGCCAGCTAGGATTTCACTTCTAGCGGGGAAAACAATGAACGGCAACTCGATACGCATCGGGTTGCCGTTTCATGAAGCAGCTCATGTTGGGTCCGCTCAAAAGAAAATGCCACTCAATTCGAGTGGCATGAAACTTGGATGCGATGACCCGGACTGCATCTAAGGTACTAAGACTTTGACTTCTTTTTACGTTCTGCCCAACGTTGCTTCATCATTTCAGAAATGCGTTTGCGGGCGGCGGGACTCATATGCCGGCGCGGACGAGCAGCTGCACTCTTGTTGCCACTACCTGCTGGTCTGCCTCGACGCCGGGGAGCGGCCGCGCCGAGTCCTTCCAGGGCAGTGATAGCCTGGTCGATACGCTCGCGTTCTCTTTTTAGATCACCGAGTATGTTCTGAATGTCCATGCTTCTCCTTTCGGTTCGTAATAACCCTGAATAGTGTAACAGTGGTTTTACAATAATACTGAATTATTGAATTGCAGGATGTCTTGCGACAAGCGGTGCCATAGTGCGACGGCACATAGGACCGATGCGTTCCTACTTCCAATATGGTGTCTACTCATGGCAAAGAAGAGTCGGCCGGCTTCGATAGAACAAATGCTCCGAGCCTTGTCTCTGCCTCTGCACTTCGCAACGGAGAAAATTCATCGTGTCTGATTCCACTTACCACATGACCCCGCAGCAGTTTCGGGAATACGGCCGAGCTGTCGTCGATTGGGTCGCCGATTACTACGAGCGCATCGAAAAGCTGCCGGTACTTTCCCAGGTAAAACCAGGTGAAATTCGCAGTCATTTACCTGACCATGCGCCCGATGTTCCCGAAGCGTTCGAGGCGATTCTTCGCGATATAGACGCAGTGATTCTGCCCGGAGTAACCCACTGGCAGTCGCCGAATTTCTTTGCATACTTTCCTGCCAATGCATCCGGCCCAGCTATTCTGGGCGACTTACTCTCTTCTGCTCTAGGCGTGCAAGGCATGCTCTGGGCTACCAGCCCTGCTTGTACCGAGCTAGAAACTCAAGTTCTGGATTGGCTAGTAACCATGCTGGGGTTACCGGAGAAATTTTTATCTATTGCGATGGGCGGGGGAGTCATTCAGGACACAGCTTCCAGCTCTTCCTTGTGTGCTCTGCTGGCCGCGCGGGAGCGAATTACCAACTACACCAGCAATCGCAAGGGTTGTGATGGCCGCCTGGTGGCCTACACTTCGACGCAGGCACACTCTTCCATCGAGAAAGCGGCGATGGTTTCCGGCATCGGTATCGATAACCTTCGCCTGATCGATGTCGACGAAAAGTTTGCCATGCGGCCGGAATCATTAGCTCGGCAAATTGAAGCGGATCGCAACTCTGGACTTACGCCGTTCTTTGTCTCTGCTACGGTGGGCACCACCTCTTCGAATGCTCTCGATCCCTTGCCGGAGATTGGCTCAATCTGCCGCGCGAACAACTTATGGTTTCACGTGGACGCCGCCATGTCGGGAACGGCAGCGCTGTGCCCGGAGTTCCGCTCTATCCAAGACGGTCTCGAGCTCGCTGACAGTTATACGTTCAATCCGCACAAGTGGATGTTCACCAACTTCGACTGTAACTGCTTTTATGTCGCGAATCGTAAGTCGCTGATCGATACCCTCAGCATACTTCCGGAGTACCTGCGGAATCAGGCTACCGAGTCGGGAGAGGTGTTCGACTATCGCGACTGGCACATACCGCTTGGCCGGCGTTTTCGTTCGCTGAAACTATGGTTTGTCATTCGCTACTACGGAGTTGAAGGTCTGCGCTTTCACGTGCGCCGTCACGTCGCCCTGGCGCAAGAGTTCCTGCAATGGGTGAACAAGGACGAGCGGTTTGAGGTGGCGGCACCGGCTCCGCTCAACCTTGTGTGCTTTCGGCATCGCGGCGGTGACAAGGCCAACGAAGAGCTGATGAACCGGCTGAACCGCAGCGGCGACCTCTACCTGACGCACACAAAGCTCGACGGGCGTTTCACCTTGCGCCTGTGCGTGGGACAAACCAACACAGAAGAGCGTCACGTGGAGCACGCATGGAAGAGAATTCAAGAGGAAGCTGAAGGACTCTAGCGAATGTTGAAGACGCTCTTGGTCAGGCCCGCAGCTGATGCGCTGGTCGCGACCCATGGAGTGATGCGCTCCAGTTTGTGATGTCCGGTCTTGTGGAACAGCCATCCCACACCTAACGCGAGACCGACCGACCCCGCCTGCCAAACGGCGATTCCCGCGCAGGACTGCGTCGGGATCCAAACTTCCGTTGCACCGTTCGCTACCGAATGACAAGTGTTGATCGTGTCTGCCGTGCGCACACCGGCGTGTACGTACAAAGCGATCATCTGCTGCCTGTCGAAGAACTTGTGCTGCTCTGGATTTTGCGGAGTTGCCGCACGAATGAGCGCGTTGCCTCCCGGCGCGGAAGCTATGTTGTCCGACGATGGCGCGGCGCCCGCTACAGGCGCCGCCGGCAAGGGAGCGTCGAACCTGGCATTCTCCATTTGCTGCGCGGTAGCGGAGGCAGCGAACAGAATCGCCAACAGCAAAACCAGAGGTCGTACAGATTTCATGAGTGCCTGAAACATAACAAAGGCGTCCAGTGACGCAACTCCGGTAAATACCGGAGAAACCCTAAGGGCGGGTACTTACGGCTACGCCTTTGGTTGCAAGAACGGGTACGGATCGCGGCTGGGGTATGATCGTCAGACTGTCGTGGGCGTCACCGATTAGAGGACGAAGAATGTTCGCAGCCAGCAATTTCGAGTTCAAATTTCGCTTCTGGATCTTCGGCTTTCTGTTCTGGATTGCCTTTTCGACCTACGCAGTCGATCAGCAAAATGCCGGCGCCTGGATCGCGGATCAGATTACGCATTGGTCGGGCACGACGGCCGGCCCCGCTGCTTATCGCGCGGTCTTCGCCGTCGGCGCTCTGTTCTGCATTGCCGCCGCGGCCCTGCGTACCTGGGGAACGGCCTATCTGAATCCTGAAGTGATGGTCGACGCGCGACTGCACACCACACGACTGGTCGCCGACGGCCCCTATCGCTACGTGCGCAATCCTCTGTATCTCGGAAATGTTTTCCTGGCGATCGGCTTCGGCCTGATGGCCAGCCGAGTCGGCTTTCGTTGTGCTGGTGTTGGGCATTCTCTTTTTCAGCTATCGGCTGATCCTGCGGGAAGAGGCAGGGATTACGGCGAGTCAGGGAGAGAGCTATCGCGCGTATTGCGCCGCGGTGCCTCGGCTGTTTCCCTCGCTGACGCCGAAGTTGCCGGCGTCGGGCGCGAAGCCGAAGTGGGCCGATGGTCTGCTCGGCGAAGCGTTCATGTGGCTGCTGGCCATTTCGGTAATCGCGTTCATGATCACCTTGAACCAGAGGATCTTCTTCTTCGTGCTGGCATCAGCCTTCGTCGCCTACGGTCTCTGCTACGCCGTGATTCGCGTGCGGCAAAAAAAGAATGCTCCGCAAGTCCAGCGCTGAGATCTGCTCAAGAACGGCTGGACACCCGCAGCGCGTTAATCCGATTCGTTGCTGTAGGCCGGCTCCTCCTCAAAAACCACGTCGAGACCTCCGCCCGAACCGAACGCCGCTTCATCGGCCATGGTTTGCAATTGCTGTTCGAATTCGCGGCTGCGCCAGCGCACAACCAGACGCTCCTTGGCATCATGGCCATGCCCATGACACAGCGGGCACAGAACTTCATCGATAGGGGATTGCATGATGATTGCTCCAACGAACGCCTGTATTCGAAACCCTGCCAGCCGATTGCGCAGTGAGGGCAATCACGTCAGCCTGTGAGAGGGGAGGAGACAACGTATTTCGCATTAAACAGAGCAACGCCTCCGCGGAGAGCAGAGGCGTTAGCTTTTGCCAATCGCTAATTGCCAATTGCTTCTTCTAATACGAGTATCCATCCGGTTGCGACACCGCTCCAACTTCGATTTTCGTGTCGACGTAATCGCGTCCGGCTGCGATGGCTTTCCGGTCGAGTTCGAGCAGCTTGGGGTTCTTCACCATCTTCTCCAGAACCGATATCGCCGACTCGGTTGGCAGGCACTCAGTCTCTTCCAGCAGCGCGCCGAGCATCACCACGTTGGCGACTTTCGCCGTGCCCATACCATCGGCGATCTCCGAAGCCGGCACGCAGACAACGCGCGCTTGCGGAGCCGAGAAACCTTCCGGCAGTTTCGTACTGTTGTACAGGATCAGGCCTCCGGAGGCGACAGTGGCAGCGAACTTGTACAGCGACAGTTCGTTCATCGCCACCAGTACTTCAGGCTGCGAGATCAGCGGCGTGCCAATGCGGTCGTGCGACAGCGTGACGTGGCAGTGTGCGCTGCCGCTGCGCATCTCCGGCCCATACGATGGCAGCCAGCTGACTTCCATCTGTTCACGCAGTCCCATCTCGGCCAGCAACTGCCCCATCAGCAGGATGCCCTGTCCGCCGAAGCCTGCCATCTTCACCCTCAGTTCACGTGTGTGATGGTGACGCCCGGGCAACGGCTGTTCGGTGCCCTTATCAACGCCGAGCGCATCGGCGATGGTCTTGAATGGCACTTCTGCATCGACCGGAAGCTCCGGTTTGCGATCCCGATAGACGCCCAGGGGGAACGCCTTCACCAGTGTGTCGGCGACCCATTGGCGCGCGACGACCGGATCCATCTTCATGATGGTGGGACACGGCGAGAGGAACTCGACCAGCGAGAAGCCGCCGCCGTCTTTCTGGATCTGCAGCGCCTTCTTGACGGCCTTCTTGGCCTTCATGATGTTCTTCATGTCGCTGAGAGCGACGCGCTCAAGATAGGTCGGCGTTTCCAGGGCGGCGAGCAATTCGCAGACATGGAGGGGTAGTCCCTCATTGTGGGAGCGGCGTCCCCACGGCGAGGTCGTGCTCTTCTGCCCGACGAGCGTGGTTGGCGCCATCTGTCCGCCGGTCATGCCGTAGATGGAGTTGTTGACGAAGAACACGCAGATGTTCTCACCGCGGTTGGCGGCGTGAATGATTTCCGCCGTGCCGATGGCCGCCAGGTCGCCGTCACCCTGATAGGACATGACGATCGACTCAGGATGGGCGCGCTTCAGGGCGGTAGCCGCCGCCGGCGCGCGTCCGTGGGCCACCTGAACGTTGCCGATGTCGAAGTAGTAATACGCAAACACCGAGCAGCCGACCGGGCTCACCAATACCGCGCGGTCCTGCACGCCCAGCTCGGTCAGAGCTTCGGCGATAAGTTTATGAACGATGCCGTGTCCGCAGCCGGGGCAGTAATGAGTTTGCTGCTGCAATTCGCCTTTGCGTTCGTATTTGTCGTAGAACGCGGGCGATTTCTCGTGAATTACCTGATAGCCTTCCACGAATCCTCCTGATGAGCCCCGGACGTCTGCCGTCCTTACGGGACTCGAACCTCTTATTCACGCCTACCCACGACTTACGTCCTGGGCTAAGCTCTTCCGCCCTTCGGGCTTCGTCTCTCGCGATTCGATTGTCTTCCGAACCAAGACTGAATCACACAAAACGAGCCTTAAACGTGGGCTGCCATGCGCGCGAATACCTGCGCCGTAATTTCTTCGGCCATCGGAACGTTGCCGCCGACGCGTCCGTAGTACTCCACCGGCACCGTGCCGTTGAGCGCCAGCTTCACGTCTTCGACCATCATTCCCGTACTCAACTCGACGGCCAGCACCTGCTTCACGCTCTTCGCCGTCTCGCAAAGTTCGCGTGAAGGGAAGGGCCACAGTGTGATCGGGCGGAACAGCCCGGCTTTCATGCCCTGTGCGCGCAGTTGATCGACCGCCGTACGCAGCACGCGAGAGACGATGCCGAAACCCACCAGCAGAATCTCCGCGTCTTCGGTCAGGTAGTTCTCGTAGCGGCTCTCCAGCTCCTGGGCCAACATGTACTTCGCTTCCAGCTTGCGCACGTGTGCTTCCAGGGCGTCGGGTTCGAGCACGATCGAGCTGACCATGTTCTTCCTGGTCTCCGCATTGCCCTTGACCGCCCACGGTTTTTCCGGCGCCACGATCTCGCGCATCTTGATCTCGAGTGGCTCCATCATCTGGCCGACGTAGCCATCGGTCATGATGACCACCGGATTGCGATAGCGATCAGCCAGGTCGAAGGCAAGCACGGTGAGGTCGAACATCTCCTGCACCGATGCCGGGGCCAGCACCAGGTTGCGATAGCAGCCGTGGCCGCCGCCCTTCACCACGCAGAAGTAGTCGCTCTGCTCGGGGGCGATGTTGCCCAGGCCCGGTCCGCCGCGCACGACATCGACGATCACGCCCGGCAACTCTGCGCCGGCCATGTACGAGATGCCTTCCTGCATCAGGCTCAGCCCTGGGCCGGAGGACGCGCTCATCACGCGCTCGCCCGCCGACGCGGCGCCGTACACCATGTTGATCGCCGACACTTCGCTTTCCGCCTGGAGAAACGTTCCGCCGACTTCAGGAATCAGCAGGGCAGCGTATTCTGCGATCTCGCTCGCCGGAGTGATGGGATATCCGTAGAAGGCTTTGCATCCGGCCAGTACAGCGCCTTTCACGATGGCGACATTTCCCTTACACAGCTGCCGCATTTGCAACCTCTTCTTTCTGCGGGACGGGGGCAGTCGTCTTCGCGGCAGGTATCAGGCGCTCTACGGTGATGGCGCCGGGTTCCGGGCAGCAGTAGAAGCACGCGCCGCAGCCGGTGCAGTCTTCCCCGGTGTATTGCGCCGGATGCACACCGTAATGGCTGAGTTCGGGCGCCAGTTCAAGACATTCGGGAGGACACGACTCCACACATAAGCCGCATCCTTTGCATTCTTCAGGATCGATGATCACATTACCGCGCGGTTGCGCTGACATGTATTAGCCTCGCATTTCCACTTCTTCACAAACGTTGCGCTGAAACCAGCGTTGCTTCTCGCAGTATTCGTACAACTCGTCGCGAAACTTGGGATGAGCAATTTCGATAAGCGCCTGCGCGCGTTGCCGCACCGTGCGTCCATGCAGGTAGGCGATGCCGTATTCGGTGACCACGTAGTGGACGTCGCCGCGTCCCGTCAGAACGCCGGCCCCAAAGGAAAGTCGCGGCACGATGCGCGAAATCTGGCCGTCCTTGGCCGTCGAAGGCAGCGCGATGATCGGCTTGCCGCCCTTCGACCGTGCAGCTCCGCGAACGAAATCCAGCTGTCCGCCAAAGCCGCTGTAAAACTGCGGCCCAATCGATTCGGCGCAAACCTGCCCGGTCAAATCGATTTCGACCGCCGAGTTCACCGCGATCATGCGCTCGTTGATCGAGATGCGGAACGGATCATTGGTGTAGGCGGCCGGATGGAACTCGAATGCCGGGTTCTCGTCGATGAAGTCGAACAGCTTGCGCGTGCCCAGCACGAATCCCAGGATGATCTTTCGCGGCTTGAAATTCTTGCGCTCGCCGTTGATGACCCCGGCTTCGATCAGGGGTATCACATTGTCAGAGATCATCTCCGTATGAATGCCCAGGTCTTTGCGGTCCATCAGGTTCGGCAGGATAGCGTCGGGAATGGCGCCTATCCCACACTGTAAGACGCAGCCATCGTCGATCAGCGAGGCTACTTGCGCTCCAATGGCCATGAACGTCTGGTTGCTGGGATGCGCTTTCATCTCGCACAGCGGCCGCGAGAGCTCGACGATATGATCGATCTGGCTTACATGGATGAAGCTATCGCCGTAGGTGCGCGGCATCTGGGCGTTGACCTGGGCGACGACCTTGCGCGCGTACTTGGCGGCGGTCAAGGTGATGTCGACGCCCACTCCGAAGCTGCAGTAGCCATGCGAATCCGGCGGCGAAACCTGGATAAAGGCAACATCAATCGGCATCTCGCCCGACTCGAACAGATCTTCGATTTCGCTGAGGAAGATGGGCGTGTAGTCGGCGCGACCGGCATTGACCGCTTCGCGCACGTTGCCGCCCACGAACAGCGCGTTGTGGCGGAAGTGTTCTGCCATGTCCGGCGCGCAGTACGGGGAAGTTCCGTGAGTCAGCAGGTGAATGAGTTCCACGTCTTTGACAAAAGGTGCGCGCGACATCAGCGCTTCCACCAGCGCTTCGGGCTCAGCGCAGCCGGGGTGGATGTAGACCCGCATCCCCGACTTCACGCAGTTCATCGCTTCGTGCGCGGTTACCAGCTTGCCGCGGTATTGATCGATCCATGACATGCGCAGTGCCTTTCTAGGCAGATACCGATTCCGTTTTGACCGAGTATCCCGCCGTCGCACGTTCGTGTCCGAGCGAGGCGTAGTAAATGGCCAGATGGAAAAATTTGTCGAGCATCTCCAGCAGCTCCAACTCACCGAAGATCTCCGCCGGACGCTCCAGTTCCGCGTGCTTCTGCAGGTATTCCCACAGGTTTTCGCGAACCAGGCAGATCATCCACACGACCTGGCTGACGGGCACTCCTTGCGCCGCGCGCTGGGCTCCAATTTCGAGATAACGCTGCTCGATGTCAGCTTCCGTCTTGCCTAGCAGCCACTCGCCGAGGTGGTGGTAGACGTCGTAAACCTTGTCGGTGAGATCGCGGTCCGGAACGTTTGCATACGCCGAACACTTACCACATTGGCGGTAACGCGCCTGCAGGCTGCGGGCGAGTCCATTGGAATGGGTTTCAATCAGCTTAACCAGACGGTACGCCAACAACATGGCTCACCTCGTTCACCTCGGCCTGGGTGCCAGGAAGGATGCAACCCACGACTCCGGCCCTCACTCTCTTACACCCAAGTTTCGCCTCCGGATGGGCCAATAGGCCGTGACTGGAATCACTGGGAAAAGTGACTGATGTCACTTCGGCAAATCGTGGGAGGGGAATGAGTTAGAGGCGAGGTCCGGACGATCTGCGCGCGCCTGCCTGCCTCGCCTTAGGAATCGTCATCCTGAGAGGAGGCGCGCTGTATCTGCGCGCCGGAGCCGAAGGATCTGCGCTTCGCCGGCGGAGGAAAGATTTCTCCTGAGCGGCGATCAAATCCTGACGTCGGGCTGAAAAGCCCTCCTTAGGAGCGCAACTCAAATGGGGAAGTCATCACGACTGAAGTCAAGCCCTGACACAAATCGCGTGATGCGACGGCTGGTCGCTGGAAGGGTTCGCTAAATCCCCAGCTTCTTGACTTCCTCGTTGTAATACTTCCGGTAGAGGATGTCCCACTCCTGCGAGCCTTCCAGGATGGTCTTGCGCTGGCTCTCGATCTTCTGCCGGGCGGCAGCATCGATCTTGGCCTCCTGCGCCATCAGCATCTCCAGCAGGCGGCGGACTTCCAGCCGGATGCTGTTGCGGTCTTCGACGAAATCGACATTGTCCATGTCGGCGAGGCCGTCGGCTACGGCGTGTGCCAGCTTGTTGATCTTTTCGCGGCTGATCCTCATAGCACCGCCTTCCACCCCATCAAGCGCAACAACGGCGCTTGCCGGGGACCCCGGTATGAATGAGGCGTGTCATTCTCGCAGGCCGGGTTCATAGCACCGCCTTATACTTCCGCACCAGTTCGTTCTTGATCTTCTTGAACATCTCCTGGTAGTTGGCGCCGCTGCGTGTCATCTCCTCCGAGTAAGTGTCGAGGATGATGCGGACTTCGTCGTTGATGCGGTCTTCGAGCGTCAGCTCGTCCAGCAGAGCGGCGTTCACGCGCTCCGTGACAGCTGCCTTGTTCGGAGTCTCGATGAACTCGCCTTCGATCAGCTTGCTTGTGATTTCGCGGGCCAGGTAGCCCACATATTCTTTAGAGAAGAGCATTATTGTTCAAATCGGCTAGGAAAACAGTTTAGTTTAACACACGAAATCGCAGGCTCGACGCGAGGACACAGCCGGCGTCGTGAGCCCGTTTGAAATTAGTTGCAATCGGTTCTGGGTGGAGCACGCCTGCAGGCGTGCCGTTAAAGATCCGAACAAATCTCCCGCCTTCAGCCGCTGAGGTAAAAGATGTGACATCAGGCGCTAAAGCAAACGTTGCAGTCGGGGGACTGCACTATGCACGCCTCAAAGGCGTGCTCCACCCGTAAAACTGGACTAGTTGATTGGATGGCCTTCGCTTGTCGATTTTCAGCGTCAGGCTCGTGAATCGTTTGCTCCTTCGGAGTATGATGAGTTTCGCCGCGCGCGATTTCGCGATGCAGAGTGTTCCTATGTCCGACGATCTATCCAGCTTAAAAGACGACATGACGGCGTTCATCCTCGGCCACGGCCTGAGCCGCTTCCAGGGCTACGTGACCGAAGAGGTCCACAGCGTCATGTGGGATCCCAAAGACAATCCCGAGAGCTGGAAGGATTTTGTCGAACTGGCCAAGAAGGCAGGCAGCCAATTCCTCTCCATGGACGAAGAAGTCCTGCAGCGCGATGAGCTTGATTACCTGATTCAGCGGCTGCAGCACGCCAGCTATCCCAGCGACGAAGATCTCGACGAAGCACGCTGGCTCCGCAATTACATTGGCAAAACAGGATTCATCCAACTCGGCTGGCCGCACCAGGGCATCATGTTCCTCTTCGAAGCGAGCACCGAATGGTACGAGCGCTATCAGCACCTGCTCGACCTGGTAGAAGACTTCGGCAGCCTCGCCATCGACGACAGCGATCAGGAAGATGAGCACTAGAAGTGGCTAGTGGTCAGTGGCCAGTAGTCAGGCGGGGGCTCTTGCAAAACCGTTTGACCGACTTCCCAATCATGAAACTAGCTTCCAACAACGGAGTAGTCTGGTGCTCACTGGCCACTAACCACTAGCCACTGTATTTATGCGTTGGGTCCTTCGTAATGCCGATCCCGAGCTGGTCCGCCGCCTGGCGCTGGAAACCAATCTGCCGACCTGGCTGGCGCGGCTGCTGGCCGTCCGCGGTATCGAGTCCGGCGAACTCGCCAAGAAATTTCTCGCGCCTTCGCTTGCAGGATCTTCACGACCCTTACTTAATGCTGGGTCTGCGCGCGGCGGTCGAGCGACTGAAAGCCGCCATCGAGCGCGGCGAAACCGTCCTCATCTACGGTGACTACGACGTCGACGGCACGACGGCGATCGTCATCCTGAAAACCGCGCTCGAGCTCTGCGGTGGCAAGGTGGAGTACCACGTCCCGCACCGTATCCGCGAAGGCTACGGCATGCGTGACGAGATCATCGAGCAGGCTGCCGACCGCGGCATTCGACTCATCATCAGCGTCGATACCGGCATTCGCGCCTTTGCCGCGGCCGAAGCCGCGTCGCGTCGCGGACTCGACCTCATCGTCACCGATCATCATCTTCCGCAGGCGGAGGGCGTGCCGAAGGCGCTGGCCGTCGTGAATCCCAACCAGCAGGGATGCGAATACCCGTGCAAGTCGCTCTGCGGAGCCGGCGTGGCCTTCAAGATCGCGCAGGCGCTGCTGGTCGAGAGCGGCCGCGAGCGCTTGCTTCCGTCGTTCCTCAAGATGGTGGCCATCGCCACGATCGCCGACGCCGTTCCTCTGATCGGCGAAAACCGTGTGTTCGCCAAGCTCGGCCTCGAAGGCCTGCGCAAGCCGGTGAACGCCGGTTTGAAAGCTTTGCTGGCGAACTGTCAACTCGATGGATCGCGTCCGCTGAGTGCCGGCGACATTGCCTTTCGCGTGGCTCCGCGCTTGAACGCCGCCGGACGCATGGACATTGCCGAGCGCGTGATTGAACTCTTCACTGAAAAGGATGCCGCCAAGGCCGCCGAGATGGCGATGGAGTTGAACCAGCTCAACGGCGATCGTCAGCAGGAAGAGCAGCGCATCATCGACGAGATTCACAAGCGCATCGCGTCGGCGCCGGAGCTGAAAGACGCTTACTGCATGGTCATCGACGGCGAAGGCTGGCATCGCGGCGTCATCGGCATCTGCGCCACGCGCGTCGTCGAACGCTATCACCGGCCCGCTCTGGTGTTCGCGTGCGATAACGGCGAGGCGCACGGTTCGGGCCGCTCCATCCGCGCCTTCCACCTGCTGGAGGCGCTGGAGTCCTGCCCTGAGCTGTTCACCCGCTTCGGCGGCCACTCCCACGCTGTGGGATGCGCGCTTCCGACCGAACGCATTCCGGAATTGCGCGCCCGCCTCGACGCCTATGCGCGCCAGCGGCTGACGCCCGAGGACTTCATCCCCGAGCTGGAGTACGACGCTGAGGTCGGCCTCGATGAGATCAAGCACGATTTCTGGCTGGCTCTCCAGAAGCTGGAGCCCTTCGGAGTAGGGAACCAGTGTCCGACGTTTGTTGCCCGTGATGTGAAAATGATCCAGCCGGCGCGAATCATGAAGGAGAAGCATCTGAAGCTGCGTGCGGTGCCCGCCGATCCCAATGCCAACGGTGGCAAGTTCCAGAAGGTGCAGGACGTAGTGGGCTGGCGGATGGCGGAGCGTGTTGCGGATTCGCCGCTGCTCGCCGGAGACGTTCTCGATCTCGCCTTCACGCTGGACTACAACGAGCATCCCGACTTCGGCGGCGTGCAACTCACGCTGGCCGACTTCAAGCGCTCCGTGCCAGTCTCGGCAGCAGCCACGGCAACCACGACGGCGTAGTTCGCGTTGGTTGCACCCCGCGACGTCGCCAGCTTTGTATCAGGTCGTGACTACACAGTTTGTGGTAAGACTCCGGTGAAGCGTGCCTTGTAACAGGGCACGACTTCACAGGCGCCCGAAATCGCCAGCTTTGTAACAGGGCACGACTTCACAAGCTGCTGAAGCCCGAACTTGTCAGCCTTGTAACAGGGCACGACTTCAGTCGTGCCAATAAGCCCTTAATTTTTGACTACGGCGAGGCGGACTTCAGTCCGACGAGCCGTCCCGTTCGAGTTTGTCAGCAGCCTGTTTCAGCCGTGGCGGGTAGCAGCCTCGAACTAAATCGGCTTTAGCCGCTTGCAGACCGCGCGCAAGAGGCTAAAGCCGTGTCTTGCTACACCCAGTTCGGCACGACTCAACTCGTGCCCTGACACGAAACTTCTGATACGACGCTCATCGTCGCTGACTTCAGATACGCTTACGCCGCGGTTGCCGCCTTCTGCGTTTCCAGCGACGAACTCGTGCGGTGCATTTCGCGGTAATGCTTCGGAGTGATGCCCGCGACGCGACGGAACACGCTGGTGAAGTGGCTCTGCGTCTCGAAGCCTACCTTGTCCGCGACTTCGGCCAGGGGCAGTCTGCTCTCCCGCAGATGTTCCTGCGCCCGCTCCACTCGCTGACGCATGACGTATTGATGCGGCGTGGTCCCGGTGCTCATCTTGAAGAGCTTGGAAAAGTAGTACTGGCTCATGCCCGCGACGTCGGCCAGTTCCGAGACGCTGAGCTCCTGCGCAATGTTTTCGCGAATGTGCGAGAACACCCGCTGCAGCCTCCGCGGCGGCAGGCCGCCCGCCACTTCGACTGCGGCCAGCGTCGCTCCCAAATACGCTTTCACCACTTCCTGTATCTGTTCTTCCTTCAGCAGGGGCACGGTGACGACCAGGATGTTCATGCCTTCGTCCCGGGCTCCCATGTAGGCGGAATGGGGATCGCTGCACAGTGCGGCCCGAACCCCAGGCACGCGATTGGCGGCCACCGACGCCCCTACCGCGCGGTTGGTGATGATGATGCCGCGCTCCGCTTCGTGTCTCAGTAACGCCAGCGCAACTTGTTCGGTGTAATCGGACGGTCCGTTGTCCTCGCCGGTCATAACTGCATCGGCCACCTGGTGGCCGGCCGAGTTCAAGGTTGTGATCAGCCGATGCTTAATCTCTTTTCCGGCTTCGTCGGAAGCTATCGCGATTCTCACTGCTGCTCCTCCATTTTCATGCTGCGATTCCGGGATCGACCGAAGCAAAGCGATCGACTCAGGAATCCTGGGCGCTTGAGCATCCCGGCTGAGGTTGGTTGCCTTTCTGTCTACCCGCTCTTATGGGCGTGGTATCGGCAATCGCGACCGGGCACTCCGTTCATGACCTCCGCACATTGGCTGCGTCATCGACGGGCAAGACTCACATGTGCGAAACGAAGGGCTAAAGGCTGAGGATGGGAGGGGGCCGTACGAACGAACTTCTGTGATATTGAGGCATCAGGTCGTGGGGGACCAGAACCAGCAACATCTCTTGCATCACCGGCTGGCCACGGAACAGCAGGAAGTAGGCCGCTGTGGTTACCAGCCAGAACGCTACCACTGAGGGAGCATCAACTTGGGATATTTTGGCCTCGGGGCGAAGCTTGGTGCGCTCATGGTGCTGCGCCTTGCTTACAAATCCTTTGCCATGGAAATGAATGCGAGGCTGAAGGGCGAAGACAAAAACCAGCAGACACATCAACACAACCAGACCACGTTTCACAAGGTCGCGATGTGTCAAAACGTCCATGCTTCCACAGTTATTCAAAAGCGGTGACAGGATTACCCCGAGTTCTTAGAAAAACTTATAGTTCACCTGGCCGCTTTGGGTCAAGTGGTTCCTCGATTATTCCACTGGTGCTAATAACTTACCTTGTAGCTGCTGCCCCGCAGCTTGCAAAGCATGAGGCCGGTTGCTATCGAAAACCAGCCTCAGGCTTCTGATACCTTTGCCAATTAAAGATGACTTATATTAGAGTATGGTCTCGATTTAAATCGACTAATTTCGTATAGAAAGACTGGCGATTCCGGTGCGCAAGCCCCGCGGGTTGGCAAAGGTGCGCTGGCCCGAAACCCGCAAATTTTCGCAGGAGGTAGCAAGCTTGAGGCACCACTGGCGTCTTTTGGCGGCATTGCTTGTTTGTACAATGTCGCCGGTTTTCGTCCGAGCGCAAGTTTCCGCCGCACTCTCCGGCCGAGTTACGGATCAAAGCGGAGCTGCGGTAGCGGGAGCGACCGTTGAGGCTACGAACGTTGAGACGGGAACCTCGCGAACCGCGACGACCACCAACGCCGGTGGATATCTGTTTGCCGCTCTGCCTATCGGTCACTATCAGATTCGAGCTCAAAAGGCCGGCTTCGCCGAGGAGATTCGCAGCGGCATCGTCCTGGTCGTCGGCGAAGATGCGACCGCCGATCTTCATCTGAAGGTAGGCAGTGTCACCGAGCAGGTGAAGGTCACCGACAACGTGCCGATAGTGAACACCTCGACCCAGGACATCTCCGGCCTGGTCGGCGAGAAAGAAGTGAAGGCTCTGCCGCTGAACGGCCGAAGCTTCGACCTGTTGATGACCCTCAATCCCGGCATCGTCAACTTCACCTCCGAGAAGACCGGCGGCGTAGGAGTTTCGAACTCCAGTACCGGGAACAACTTTTCCGTGTCGGGCAATCGTCCGCAGCAGAACCTGTTCCTGCTGAATGGTGTCGAATTCACCGGCGCCGCCGAGAACAACATGCAGCCGGGCGGAGCGAGCGGCAACCTGCTGGGCGTTGATGCCGTGCGCGAGTTCAACGTGCTGCGCGATACCTACGGCGCGGAGTATGGCAAGCGGCCGGGCGCCCAAGTGACGATCGTCACCCAGTCGGGCACAAATCAACTGCACGGCTCGGTATACGAATTTCTGCGGAACAACGCGCTCGATGCCCCCAACTATTTTGACCAGGGATCCGCGCCGCCGTTTCAGCGCAACCAATTCGGTGCCAGCCTCGGCGGTCCGATTCAAACCGACAAGACATTCTTCTTCGCCAATTACGAAGGGCTCATTCAGAACCTGCACCAGACTTCGGTTGCGTTCGTTCCCGATCTCGCCTCTCGTGCCAAAGCCGTCCCCAGCGTGCAGCCCCTGCTGAACCTCTGGATCACGCCTCCAGCCGATGCTCCGGATTTCAACGGTATCGCCCAGGTGTTCAGCAGCCCGCTGCAGACGATTCGCGAAAACTTCGGCAACGCGCGCGTCGACCATGTCTTCTCGCCCAAGGACACGTTCTCGGCGATCTACACCATCGACGACGGCAACGACTTCACGCCGACCTCCACCAATCCCTACAGCACCGATGTCCTGACCCTGCGCGAGCAGGTTGCGACTCTGGAAGAGACACACGTTTTCTCGCCGACGCTGCTGAACGTTGCTCGCTTCGGATATTCGCGCGCGGGCTACTTCTTCACCGGAGAGCCCACTCCGGGGACGCCCGCAGCCAGCGTCCCCGGCTTTCTGCTGGGCGATCAGGTTGGCGCAGTCGTAGTCGGCGGAAGTGCGGCGTCGAATCCCCAGGCGCAGATCGGATTGGCGGGCAGCAATAACGGCAGCAATCTCACCATCGCGCGCAATATCTACACCTACGAAGATCGCGTGAGCTGGACCCACGGCCGCCACCAGTTCAGCTTCGGCGCATGGTTCCAGCAGTTCCAGTCCAACGAAACCATCGCCCTCAGCCAGTACGGACAGGCAACGTTTGCCAGCCTGCAAACGTTTCTTGCCGGCACCACAGGATCGTTTCTCTACGATCCCGCGCCTACCGAAATGAATTGGCGCTCGTTGTTCAGCGCCATCTACGCGCAAGATGTCATTCGCGTGACGCCGAACCTCACGCTGAGCCTGGGCTTCCGCGGCGAGTCTTCGACGGGATGGAATGAAGCGCACGGACGCGCCGCGAACTACACGTTTCCCAACGGCGTGATCTCGAGCCAGCCACGGATCGCGAGCGATGCGTTCACTGCGAACAACGCCAAGTTCCTACCCGAGCCGCGCATCGGAATCGCGTGGGGCGCAGTCCCCGGCAAGACGGTGGTGCGCGCCGGATTCGGCATCTACAACGAGCTTCAGGACGCGCTCGGCTATCGCATGGACCAGAACGCGCCCTTCAATCCGACCTACAGCATCGCCTCGCTGCCGGTATCGAAACTGCCGATCGATCCCGACGCGCCGGTTCCGGCGAAGGCTTTGCTGGTTCCCGGCGGAGTGCAGCCCAATTTGCAGATGCCGACGCTCATCTCCTACTCGTTCGGCATCGAGCAAGAGATCACGCCCAACACTTCGCTCACCCTGCGTTACGTGGGATCGCACGGCTATCACGAGCTGATCGGCGTCGATGCCAACGAGCCGGTGCCGGTCATCTGTCCCGCGTCGCCGTGTCCGGCGGTTTATCCTGCGAACTTCCCCGCAGGGCTGGCCGGGACGCCGGTTCCGGCAGGCACCTACTACATTCCGACCGGCACGCCGAAGGCGAATCCGTCGCTGGCGAATACGTGGACGTGGTTCTCAGTCGGCGACAGCAACTACAACGCGCTGCAAGTCGACTTCAATCACCGCTTCAGCCATGGACTGTCTTTGCGCGGCGTGTACACCTGGTCGAAGGCGCTCGACGATGGCGATTCGCTCAACCAGACCACTGCCGGCAACGCACCCGGACTGGTGGCGAATCCGTACGACATCAAGGCGGACTGGGGCCTGGCGACCTACGACGTGCGCAACCTGGCGACGATCAGCGCCGTATACGATCTGCCCATCGGACATGGTCAGAAGTACGTGAACGGTTGGAATGGTTTTGCCAACCGACTGGTGAGCGGATGGTCCGTGAACAGCATTGTGCTGCTGCAAGGCGGATTCCCGTTTACTCCGCAGCTCAGCTACAACCCCTCGAACAACGGCGACACGCGCAATCCGGTGCGGCCGTTCGTGAATCCGAATTACACAGGACCGATCATCACCGGCAATCCGAATCAGTGGTTTAATCCGGCAGCGTTTCTGGCGCCGCCGGCCAACAGCGGTTTCTACGGAAATCTCGGACGCAACACGCTGATCGGCCCGGGTCTGGCAACGTGGGACTTCTCGGCGGCCAAGGATACAAAGCTACAGGAGCGATTGACGCTGCAGTTCCGGGCCGAGATCTTCAACCTGCTGAACCGGGCAAACTTCAACACGCCGAATCTGATCACGTTTACGCCGTCGGGAGTATCGGGGACGGCCGGAGCCATCACCAGCACCTCGACCACGGCGCGCCAGGTGCAGTTCGCATTGAAGTTGTTGTGGTAGGGCAGGGTGTCGCCGCTGACGCGGCTCTTGCCCATATTCTCGTCGTAACCCGGTGCTGACGCGCCGGGCTCAAACCATCCCGCCCTTCGGGCTAGGGAATCTCGGTTACGGCGTAAGACCTACTCTCAGATGCGCACGCCGGTTACTCACTATCACCTACTCTCGATCTGGGGCATCCCGCTTACAGCAGCATTACCTACTCTCGATCTGGGGCATGCCGGTTACTCAATATCACTCATTCTTAAATTGAATGACGCCAAAAGCAAAAGGCCGGAATCTACCGATCCCGGCCTTGCCTTTCGCAAAAATTTCGAAGTTTACATTTTTCGCCGACGCATGTACGTCAACGTCCCGAGCAAGCCGCTGCCGAGGAGCAGGATGCTGCTGGGTTCCGGCGTCGATTCCTGGAACGAGCCCTGGAAGCTGGCTCCGCTGGGATCTCCACCGCTGAAGAAAATATTCAGGAAGAACGGATCGCCGCTGGTCAGGTAGTTGCCCGGCGTGGCGGTGAAAATCAGTTCGTTGGTGCCGATCAGCTGGGCTGCCCACGGCTGCGTATACGGCTGGGCGCAGAACGCCGTGCCGCCGGCATAGCCGCCAACGCAATCGCCGGTCTGCCCGAGGTCCACCAGCGTGGGATCGATCACTACGCCCGCCGGAAGATCGAAGATGATGGTGAACGAGCTGATGGTCGGCCCATTCCAGATGGCTAATCCGTTGCCGGTGCCGGGGACGCCGAAGTCAGGGGCATACGGGGCGCCGTCAAAGTTGTAGAAAAACTCCTGTCCAGTCTGCAACGTGCCGCTGTCGCCGGAGCCGCTGAATGGAATGTCACCGGCGAAAGCCAGTGATGAAAGCAGAGCCACAAAACATGTCGCCAGCCAGAGTTTGCGGATCATGGGCTCTTCTTCCTCCCGCTAAAAATCGTGAAAGTTTGGAATTTCAAACAGAGTTTATGCACGCAAAGCACCAAGTCTCCGGCTTGCAATCACTTGAAACGGCGCATCGTTTTTTCCACCACGCCGAAGCATGTGCAGAACTTTGCACTTCGATGTGCAAAGATTTGTCCATCTCAGGGTTGCGAACAGGCCAACTGCTCCGAGTGTGACTTTACAGGCCAGCTACACCGGTTTAGTATTCCCATCCAATGGAGATGGTGCTCGACGAAGTGTGTGCAAGCTGCGGGAACAGCCGCTTGCCGGACGGCAGCTTCTGTCTCTTCTGCGGAGACGTTCTGGCGGAGCCGTCTGCAACGAAAGGCAAATCTCCGGGATCCAACCGCTCCTTGTCCTCTTCGCCAACCACGTCCGAGCCTTTCGAGTACGCCGGATTCTGGCTGCGTGTGTGGGCCGGCGCCATCGACATCTGCATTGAATGTGTGGGCGCGCTTCTGCTGACCATTGTCATCGACCTGGCGCTCAGCCGCTTCGGACACTTCTTCGGCTTTTCAGCTTTCGACTCTAAGGTTGTCGCGGGAATGTCATTCATCATCATCCTGGCGATCGGCTCGTGGCTGTACTGCGCCTTCGCCGAGAGCTCCTCGTGGCGCGCGACCATTGGCAAGCGCCTGCTGGGCCTGCAAGTCATCTGCGCTGACGGCGAGCGGACATCGTTTGGCGTGGCGACCGTCCGCCACATGATGAAGTTTTTGTCGCTGTTCATCCTCATGATTGGCTTTCTGATGTCGGGCTGGACCAAGCGCCGCCAGGCGCTGCACGACATGCCCTGTGACTGCCTCGTCATCCGCGTTCCCGTGAAGAGCTTCTCGCTGTTCAACCACTAGCATTTTCTGGAATTGTCATTCCGCGGCTGTATGAGTGGACAAGGCCTTTCAGGTGTGCTGAAAAACTCAAACTTAACGGTTCGTCGGACTGAAGCCCGCCTCGCCGTAATCAAAAACAAACAGCCTATGGGCACCGCTTTTAAGTTGTCGAAAAACTCCGTTGAAGCGTGCTTTGTAACAGGGCACGACTTCAGTCGTGCCGATTAGCCGCGCAAAAGAGCACGGCTTTAGCCGCTGCACACGGCGTGCAGGGGCTGAAGCCGGCACTAAGACGAGAACTATCGGCACGGCTGAAGCCGTGCCCTGTTACAAGGCTGACCGACTTCGGATTTTCTCAGCAGCCTGTTCAAGCGTGCCTTACGACTGCCCCAGAAATTGTCATCCGACCGGAGGCGGCGCGTTTTTCGCCGCCGGAGTGGAGGGACCTGCGTTTCGTCCCGCTGTGGAAGATACTGCCGCCGCAAGCAAACCGCAGGTCCCTCGACTACGCTCCGGATGACAATTCAGAACGACTCCCCGCCAGTTCGCCCTGCTCCCCCGCTTGGCAGTAATATCGAAGCAGATGTTCCAATCGTTAGCTCAGGTACGGAAATGGCTGGTGGCCAGCGTGTGTGTACTCATCGCCGCTGTCACTGTCTCGTACTGGATTGCCCGCTCTCACGTACAGCCCGTCCTGCATAACATTCCGCAGCAGCTTGGGGTCGACATTCAGCAGACCAGCGACGGCTTCTCGCTTTCCAAGTCCGAGGGCGGCCGGACCATCTACACCATCAAGGCGTCGAAGGCGGTCCAGTTCAAGCAGGGCGGCCACGCTGAACTGAAGAATGTGGACATCGTCGTCTACGGCAAGAATCACGACCGCTACGATCAGATTTACGGCGACCACTTCACCTTCGATCAGGCCACCGGCGAAATAAACGCGGTGGGCGAAGTCCACATCGATTTGCAGGGCAATGCCGAAGGCCCAAGTAAGCCGGACCAGGCGACTCCGGCCGAGCTGAAAAATCCATTGCACCTGGTGACGCAATCGCTGAGCTTCAATCAGAAGACCGGCATCGCCCAGACCGATGCGGTGGTGAACTTTCAGACCGAGCAGGCCAGCGGCTCCGCCAAGGGCGCCTATTACGATTCCAAGCAGAACGAGTTGCAGCTCAAGTCCGACATCCACATCGTGACCAAGGGCGAGCGCGCCGCGGTCATCACCGGCAGCAGCGGGATCATTCAGAAAGATCCGCGGCAGGCCGTGCTCTCGAATGTGAAGATCGATCAGCCCGATCGAACTCTGACCGCCGACAAGGGAACCCTGCTCCTCTCGCCCGACAACACGGTGCAGCACGCCATTGCCGAGGGCAACGTACACATCCAGAGCCGCGGAACCTCGACGGTCGACGTTTACGGACCGCGCGGCGATCTCGACATGGGGCCGAAGAACACCGTGCAGCAGGCCATCGTTTCCGGTGGCGCGAAGTTTGACACCAAGGGATCGAGCGTCGTTCACGGGTCGGCAGACACCTTCATCGTCGACTTCGAAGGCCAGAACCAGGCGTCGAAGTTTCACATGGTGAAGAACGCGCGCATGAAGCAGGATCCGCAGGCCGGCAAGTCAGGCTCGAGCGGGCAGCCGATGGAGATTGCCGCCGATCAGCTCGACTTCGTGCTGGCGAACGGCAACCTGCTCAAGACCGGCGACACCGTGGGCAAGGCGCAGATCACGATACTTCCCGCGCCGCCGGGTTCAAAGCCTGCGAAGCCGGCCAAGCCCGGCGAAGAAATGGGTGGCGGCAATTCCACCACGGTCGCGACGGCGGGCAAGTTCCACGCAATTTTTGACGACAACAACCGCATTCAGACGCTGCACGGCTGGCCGAATTCGAAGATCGTTTCCACCGCCCCGGGTCAGCAGGACAAGACCAGCACCGCCGACAAACTCGACGTGACCTTCGCGCCCGAAGGCGGCGTCGAAAAGCTGATCCAGACCGGCAACTTCGAATATCACGAGCCGGGGCCGAACTCGACTACCGGCGGCCGTGCCGCTTACGCCGACGTGGCGACGTATACGCCCAACGACCAGATGCTGGTGCTCACCGGCTCGCCCCGGGTTATTGATGGTGGCATGACCACCACCGCCGTCCACGTGAAGATGAACCGCCAGACCGGCGAAGGTTTTGCCGACGACAATGTGAAGACCACTTACAGCGAGCTGAAGCCGCAGCCGGACGGTGCGTTATTAGCCACCTCCGACCCGATTCACGTTACGGCGCAGCACATGACGGCCACCAAGCAGCCGGGCATCGCACACTACACCGGCAACGTGCGCCTGTGGCAGACCGCCAATGTGGTACGCGCGCCGAAGATTGACTTCGACAACGTGAACCGCTCCATCCTCGCCGAGTCGGACAAGACGCAGACGGTGTCGAGCCTCTTCGTGCAGCAGTCCGAGGATGGCAAGCTCACGCCTGTCGATGTGAGCGCCGATAAGCTGACTTATGTCGATCAGGAGCGTCGCGCTCGGTACACCGGGAATGTGCTGGCGAAGTCTCCGACGGCGACGGTCACGGCCGAACAGCTTGATATTTTCCTGAAGCAGGCCGACCCCGACGCGAAGAGCACGACCACGGCGCAGAAGCCGAAGGGGCCTGCGCTTCCGGGCTCCGATGCGCCCAGCCATATCGATCATATGGTCGCAATCGGGCGGGTTGTGGTGACCGAACCGAACCGCCGGGCGGTGGGCGACCGGCTGGTTTATACGGCCGATGACGCCAAGTACGTCCTGACGGGTAAAACCCCTAGCATTTTTGATGCCGAACACGGGACTGTGTGGGGCGATTCGTTGACTTTCTACAGTCACGATGATAGGGTTCTTGTAGAGAGTAAACGCTCTTCTCCCACCATCACACGCGCTCGTACCACGAAGTAAATGCAGACTTTATCAGCTGATGAGATCGGGAAAAGTTACCGCGGTCGCAGGGTCGTCAGCGGCGTAAGTTTCCACGTAAAACAGGGTGAGGTGGTCGGCTTGCTGGGGCCCAATGGGGCCGGCAAAACGACGAGTTTCTACATCGTTGTCGGGCTTATCCCCTCCGATTCTGGAAGAGTACTGATCGACGGGCAGGACATTACCGACGTGCCCATGTACTTGAGGGCGCGCAATCATGGGATCAGCTACCTGCCGCAGGAACCTTCGATCTTCCGCAAGCTGACGGTCGAAGACAACATCCTGGCCGTGCTCGAAGCGCAGTCGATGTCGTGGCACGAACGGCGCGAGCGGATGGAGAAGCTGATCGACCAGCTCGGTCTGCAGGTCATCCGCAAGAACCGGGGCTATGCGCTGTCAGGGGGCGAGCGGCGCAGGGTGGAGATCGCGCGTTGCTTGTGTATCTCGCCATCGTTTATTTTGCTCGACGAACCGTTTTCCGGAATCGATCCCATCGCGGTTTTGGATTTGCAGAAAATCATCTCCGATTTGAAAGCGACCGGTATCGGAGTGCTGGTTACGGATCATAATGTTCGTGAGACGCTGTCTGTGACCGATCGCGCATACATCATTAACGAGGGAAGAATTTTCCGGACCGGCACTCCGGAACAACTCGGAAATGATTCGGAAGTTAAACGAGTTTACTTAGGCGAGAGCTTTTCGTTGGTTTAAAATTTGAGTGAGGGCGAAGCTCCTCAGGGTTCTGTTGCATGGCATTGTTGCAGCCAAAGTTAAACCTCAAAGTTTCCCAGAAGCAGATTCTGACCCCCGGCCTCGTGCAGATGGTCAGTGTCCTGGCGCTCAACAAGCTTGAGCTGGCCGACATGATCAATGCCGAGCTGACTGAGAATCCGGTTCTCGAAGAACTGGACAGCTCCGTTCCGCTTCTCGATGAAGTGTCGGCTCGCGAAGAGAAGATGGAACGCGATAGCGCCGCGGCCCAGCAGGAGCAGCCGGTCACGACACCGGAAGAAAAAGATCCCTTTGAGGAGATTGACTTCGGCTCCTTCTTCTCCGAATACCTCGACCCCGGCCTGCGCACCTCGATTGAAATGGAGGACAGCGAGAAGCCGTCCTTCGAGAACTTCCTTTCCAAGCCCAGCACTCTTTCTGACCACCTGCTGTGGCAGCTCGGATCGCTGCACGTCAACGAAGACGTCTATCGCGCAGCCGAGCTGGTGATTGGCAATCTGAACGAGGAAGGTTACCTCACCGCCACCGACGACGAACTGCTTGGGCTTGCCGAGGAAGAAGCGCAGGAGAGCCTTGCCCCGGAAGATCCGGCAGGTCCTGCTCCCCTCGGAGTAATCGAACCTTTGGGCTCCAGTTCGGCAGCAGAGGAAATGCAGGTCGAAGAGGAGAACTCTACAGTTGCTGTTGCCGAGCAGGATGTAATACCGGAAGAGGAAGCCGAAGGTGAAGCTCAGGTTGAGGTGACGCAGCCGCAACCGCCGCCGCCCCACTCTGGTTCCCAAGCGTACCGGTCCCTCCCGTGTTCCGTTCAGCCGCGACGCCCTCAAAGAAGCGATCGACCTGGTCAAGCAGATGGACCCGATCGGCGTTGGCGCGCGCGATTTGCGCGAGTGCCTGCTGGCCCAGTTGCAGGACTTGAAGCGGGTCAACCGGCGGAACGCCAACGGCAATCACGTTGCCGAACTGGAAGCCTTGGACGACGCGCTCATCCTCGTCGATCAGCACCTGCACGCGCTCCAGAACAAGCACTACAAAGAAGTGGCCAAGGTCATGAACCGTCCGCTGGAATCGGTGATGAGCGCGATGGACTTCATCCGCACCCTCGATCCGCGGCCCGGCCTGCGCTATAACAAGGTTGAAACCCGGCTCATCGAGCCCGACGTGGCCTTCATCAAGCAGGGCGACGAGTTCCTGGTGCTGATGAACGACGAGGAAGTTCCCCAGCTTCGGCTGAACTCTTCCTACCGTCGCCTGCTGAACCGCGACGTTGCCGAAAAAGATGTTCGCAATTACGTCAAGGAGCGCTACAAGTCGGCAATCCAGTTGATCAAGAACATTGAGCAGCGCAAGCAGACGATTCTGCGCGTCTGCTACTCGATCCTGGAGCGTCAGCGCGACTTCCTCGACCACGGCATCGATCAGCTGAAGCCGATGATGATCAAGGAGGTTGCCGAGGAAATCGGCGTCCACCCCTCGACCGTCAGCCGCGCCGTTGCCAACAAGTACGCACACACCCCGCAGGGAGTCTTCGAACTACGCTACTTCTTCACCGAGAGCGTAAACGGCCCCGAGGGCAGCAGCACGTCGCTGCTGATCCTGAAGCGCCGGGTCAAGAAGCTTATCGACGAAGAAGATCCCGCCAGGCCGTTGACCGACGAGCAGATCACCCGCATCCTCCAGTCGCAGGGCATCCAGGTCACTCGCCGCACGGTCGCGAAGTACAGGGAGGATATGCGCATCCCGAGCACCCACCAGCGCAGAGTTAAAAGCTAGCTGCTGTACCGGCGTTTCCATCGGGGTTCTGCCGCGTCTAATGGGCAGAAACATCTGTGAAGACGTCGTAGTGGTGAACGCTGCAGCCAAATCAGGAAAAAAACATTGAGGCTGCGGTGAGGAGGGAGCTCAATGAACGTAGAGTATTTTGGAAGGCAGTATGAAATCACTCCCGCCATCCGTGACGAGGTTGAATCCGGCCTCGGCAAACTCACCAAAATCCTGGGTGACAACTTCAACAGCAAAGTCATACTGACGGTCGAAAAACACCGCAACATCGCGGAAATCACCGTCAAGCGCCGCCGTGGCCATCTGGTTGGACTGGCCGAGGCGACCGACATGCTGGTTGCCGTCAACCAGGCCCTCGAGCACATCGAGACGCAGGCGCTGAAGCACAATGGCCGCCGCCGCGCCACCACTCGCAAGGCGAAGGACAAGACCTGGAAGGCTCCGGTGGAAGCCGACGCCGAGGCGCAGATCGCGGTCGGCGCAACCGCCGCGACCGCCGTTCCCGTGGTCGTCCACAAGTTTCCGTCCGTGGCGCGCACCACGGAAGCTCACCTGGTGCGCTCGCAGGAAGCTCTCGCACTGCGTCCCATGACCGTGGAGGAAGCGGTGAAGGAATGCGAGTTCCGCGACCGCGAGGTCTTCATCTTCCGCGATGGCAAAGGCCGGCTCAACGTGCTGCACCGTCGCAAAGACGGCAAAATCGAGCTGATCGAAGTTCCGTAACCCAACCAAAGCTGATGACCCAAGGGCGCTTGCGAGCGCCCTTTGCTTTTGCTGAACCTTTCCGGACGGGCATCGAGGATGTAAACACTCCGTCACCAAAAATCTCCGGATTGTTGACTACTCAGTAAGTCACCGTTGAGCTGCTCTCCTACATCCAAATACCAGCAAGAGCAGTTCGTGGCCGCGAGCTGCCGATGGCCGTTACGTTGCCGAAACAACTAAATGGCCGCCGAATCCATCACATCACACGGCTTGGATTCAGGTGAAGAAACCGAGCCCGTAAGTTGGCATTCATTATGAAGACAGGATTGAACGCAACATTAGATCCCACGCGCCGCAGCAGTGACGCGTTGGATTTCGACGCCGCTTTGCGGCGGAAGATCGTCGGCCAGGACCAGGCTGTCGAAAAGGTCGCCGAACTCTATCAGATGTTTCTAGCCGGGCTGAACCCGCCGGGACGCCCCATCGGAAACCTTCTGTTTCTGGGGCCAACCGGTTCCGGAAAGACGCGCGTAGTGGAAGCCATGGCCGAATCGCTGTTCGGCGACTCCCATGCCTGCATCAAGATCGACTGCGCCGAGTTCCAGCACTCGCACGAGATCGCCAAGCTGATCGGTTCGCCGCCCGGGCTATCTGGGGCATCGCGAGACGCATCCGCTGCTCACGCAGGAAGCGCTCAACCAGTGGCACACCGAGAAGCTGAAGCTCTCGATCCTGCTCTTCGACGAAATCGAAAAAGCGTCGGACTCGTTGTGGCAGTTGCTGCTCGGCATTCTCGACAAGGCGACCCTGACGCTGGGCGACAACCGCCGCGTTGACCTGTCGCAGTGCGTCATCGTCATGACCTCGAACCTTGGCGCCTCCGAGATGAACGAGATGATCAACGGCACCCTGGGCTTCGCGCAGACCCCGGTCGAGATGGACCAGCGCTTCGACCAGAAGATCGATCGCACCGCGGTCGAAGCTGCTCGGCGCAAGTTCTCGCCCGAGTTCATGAACCGCATCGACAAGGTGGTCGTCTTCCGCATGCTGCGGCGCGAGCACCTCGAGCAGATCCTCGAGATCGAGCTGGGCATGGTTCAGCAGCGCATCCTGCAGGCGACCGGAAACAACCAGTTCGTCTTCAGCTGCACTGCGGCCGTGAAGCAGTATCTGCTGCAGGAAGGGACCGATCTCCGTTATGGAGCGCGTCATCTGAAGCGCGCGATCGAGCGCAACATCGTCTTCCCGCTGGCGAATCTGGTGGCCACCGGGCAGGTGAAGCTCGGCGACTTCATTCGCATCGACATCGACGCCAAGGGCAAGATGACCTTCGTGAAAGAAGCGGAGGGAGCGCTGGTTCCGGTGCTCCTGGAGCGTTACGGACCCGACGCGACAGCGCACGCGGCAGCAGCCAGCAAAGCCGGCAAGATGACAGGCACCAGCCGCGGCAGGGAGTTTGGAACAGCCAGCGAGAGGAAATAAAAACGAGCACTTAGCAGTTGGCACTTAGCACTTAGCTGCATGAAGCGCGGACATCGAACCTGATGCTCCGCGTTTTGCTTTGTGCATGCGAGTACGAATGCCAAATGCCAAATGCCGCTTCTACTAGTTGCTTCCCGGAGGCTGCGGCTCACCCGAGCTGTCCGGCTTTGGTGCCGGCGTTTCCGGCGTCTCCGGCGTGATTCGCTGCGGCGGCAGTGGATAGTATCCGTGCTTGGCAGTCACCTCCAGGCCCGGACGCTTCACCCGCACTTCGATGTCGCGATAGTTGCTGGAAGGCTGCAACACGGTGTTATAGCCCAGGGTGTACTGGTTGCGGGCCTCGACCGTGATCCGGCCATACGCGCTCTCGATCGCTTCCTTCGAAAACTCGTTCAGCACATCGCCGCCGGTCGCATTGGCATATTTAGGCAGGATGTCGGTGTAACCGAAGCCGGGAATGCGCGCCTTGGCGACTTTGTTGTAGACCGGCATCGCCGCCGTGTCGACGCCGATCCCGTACACCGCAATTCCGTCGGTCAGCAGAACTTTCAATACCTGGGTGTAACTGGCGCGGCTGCCGTATTCCTGGCCATCGCTGATGATGAAGATGATCTTGCGGCTGGTCGGGGCGCGATGGGCCAGTTCCTGTGCGGCCATCAGGATGGCATCGTTCAGCACGTGATACTCGGGCGTCGGCGTGATGACCTGACTGCCCCCCGGAACCGGCTTGCTGTTGGTCGATGCACCCGAACCGAATGGGCCGCCTACCACCGAGGCCCCGGCATTCGCGCCTCTCTCGTCCTTCAACCGCTGCAGCGCGAGTTCCATGCGCGTCGAGTTGCCGAAATCCTGACGCTTGTTCACCGTGTTGCCGTAGGTGAACACCGCCACTTCGTCGAACGGCCCAAACGCTCCGCCGAGAGCGCCAAAGGTCTGGTTAATCTTCCTCAGCATAGGATCAGGCAAGCCCTGATCGACGATCAAGGCCGCCGCCAGCGGAAACGGATCGCTGGTGAAGAAGGTGAGCTTCTGCTGCTTTCCGTCTTCGTAGATGCTGAAGTCTTTTGCCAGAAGTCCATCCACCAGCGTGCCCTCGGTAGTTTTCACCCTGACCGGAACGCTGACAAAGCTGACGTTCTTGGTCAAGCTGAACAGCTCGTCAGCCCCGCTGGGCGACGCCGATACGCTTCCCGGGGGAACCGTCTTGATCTCCCGCGATCCCGGCGGAGGCTGCTCCGGATTTGTCGATTCCTGCTGGCGAGTGTTTCCCGGCTGCTCCGGGTTTCCACTGGAGGACGAACCATTCTGGTCATCCGAAGGCGGAGGCACAGGAACCTTGGCGCTGGGCGCTGGCGCATTGTTCTGGGGCGCTGGAGCATCGGGAAGCGACTGCTGCTGGCCGTAGGCTAAAACGGTCGCCAGCATAAGAACGGCCAGAATCGAGGCAGTTCGGATTCGGAAGCTCAAGCGGCAGGCAGACATGGATTGGTGTTGTCTCCAGAAAATTACGGCAACTCTGCACAGTATAAATGTTCGGTGGGCCAGTCTGTCAGCAGGGAATCGCCGATTCAGCTTTCCTTGCTCTAGAATGGATGCAGCGGATACGAAAGAGTACCTATGTTGTCTAATCGGTTTTACCGGTTTTTGACCAGCCTCTGCCTTGTGCTGAGTTGCTCGCTCTTCCTCGCGGCGCAAGACGGCCCGATGATCGTGCCGAAAACGCAGCCCCACCCACAGGACCAGCAACCGGACGGTCAGCAGGATCAGCAAGCGCCTGATGACCTCCAGACCTTCAAGTCGCAGGTCAATGTCGTTAACCTGTTCTTCAACGTGAAGGACAAGCACGGCATGCTGATTCCGAACCTGACCAAGGACGATTTCCAGATCTTCGAGGATGGCAAGCCGCAGACGGTCAAATATTTTTCTGCGGAATCGAATCAGCCATTGACCCTCGGCATCATGATCGACACCAGCGCCAGTCAGACACGCGTGCTCGACATCGAGCAGCAGGCCTGCGCGGAGTTTCTCAAATCCGTGCTGCGCAATAAGGACATGGCGTTCGTCATCAACTTCGATGTCGATGTCGATCTCGATCAGGACTTCACCAACAACATTCGCGACCTGACGCGCGCGCTGAACAAGATGCAGATCAACGCCGGCGTCGGCGGCGGCCCGCCCGGACTGGGTGGCGGCCCTGTGCCTACCACGCCACGCGGAACCCTGCTCTACGACGCGATCTACCTGGGCGCCAACGAGAAGCTGAAGAGCGAAGTCGGACGCAAGGCCATGATCATCTTCACCGACGGCGAAGATGAAGGCAGTCGCCTGCGGATTCAGGACGCGATCGAATCGGCGCAGAAGGCCGACACCATCTGCTACGTGATCCTGATCGCCGATCGCGGCTTCTACGGCGGCTTCGGCTACAGTGGCGATTCCGACATGCAGAAGCTGGCCACGGCCACCGGCGGCCGCGTCATTGAAGTTGGCAACAAGGAAGACAAGCTGCGGCAGGCGTTCGACCAGATTCAGAACGAACTACGCAGCCAGTACAACATCGGCTACACCCCAAGCAACAACAAGCTCGACGGTACCTATCGCAAGGTGCAGGTCAAAGCGAAGGACTACAAGGTGCAGGCCCGCCAGGGGTATTACGCAATCTCGAAAGACTGAGCGGAAGGACTCCCCTTTCCGAATTGTCATCCTGAGCGAAGGTGCGCTTCTTTTGCGCGCCGGAGTCGAAGGATCTGCGGTTCGCCGGCAGTGGCAGACTCCGAATGTTCTGCGCAGTCGCAGAACCCCGCACCGCCTGGCACCAACGGTTTCGCGCAGCATTGCGAAACTCCGGACCTATGCCACCGAAGCTGTTGCGCAGCATTGTTAAACCCCGCCGAAGCGGTGTGACAACTCTTTAGCCCGGTGCGGAAGCACCGGGTATCAAAGCGCAAAACATAGTTGGGCCCCTTCAGGGGCGACAGCCTTCTGTGTTGCCGGCTAAAGCCGGCTCGCCCCCTTTTCCGCTGTCACCCGCCGCACCCGTGGCGGGCTGATCACTTTCACCCGGCCCTGCGGCCGGGCTTGGCGATCTATCGTTACGCACTTGCTTCCCTGGCTAAATGATTACTGAACCTCGCCCGGTTTGTTGTCGGATTGCTTCATCGATTCGGCGGGTCCAATCTCCTGCTCCTGCAATCGCTCGCGGAGGTAATTCCACTCCGGACGAAACCCGCGCCGCAGTTCCTGTGCCTCGCGTTCGGATTTGCGTTCCATGTACGCCGCTCGCCACCACAGAAAAATCGACAACAGCGACAGCGCGACACAAATGTAATAGTCGGGATATCCAACGAAGGCGCTGAACGCAGCCAGGCACATGACCAGCCACGCCGCCAGGTATCGGCGATAGCGCATGACCGCGTGCGTCTTCAGCTCTTCGAACTGGTTCCACTCCCACAGCATCCCCTTCGACATCTCGAGCCGGATGCGGTCAGTCTCTTCGTCGCTGAGGACAATAGCAGGCATGACCTCTTCCCCGTCGCGCGTGAGGGAGAGAAAGACGCCGTCCAGCGTCAGGTCCAGTCCTCGGACTTCGGTGCGAATGGTGATGCTGGACATGCGTGGCCTCCTGCGCGATCGTGTCGCCGCTACGCGGCTCCGACCCTCTAAAATGCGTGACCCGGGGCTTGCGCCCCGGGCTCCAAGTTCAAAGCCGCCGCTTACGCGGCTTCATTCGTGACGGCCCACCCTCTCGCCAAGACGGCCCCACCCTCTCGCCAAAAGGATGGCGAGAAGGATGGGGCACCCGCAGCATTCTCAGCTCGCGGCTCGAAGCTCTCAGCTCGCGGCTAGTTGCTGCTTTTCTTCACCGCGATCCCCAACTCCTTCAACTGTCGATCGCTGACCGGCGTGGGCGCGTCCATCATCAGGTCGACGGCCTTGGCGGTCTTGGGGAAGGGAATCACCTCGCGCAGGCTGTCGGCGCCGGCGAGAATCATCACGATGCGGTCGAGCCCCAGCGCGATGCCGCCATGCGGAGGCGTGCCGCATTGCAGTGCTTCCAGGAAGAAGCCGAAGCGCGCCTGCTGCTCCTCGGGCGACATGCCGAGCGCCTTGAAGATGATGCTCTGAATGTCCTGGCGATGAATACGGATCGAGCCCGAGCCAAGCTCCGTGCCGTTCAGCACAACGTCGTAAGCGAGCGCGCGCACCGCGCCGGGATCGCTCTCCAGCTTGTCCATATCCTCGTCGTGCGGCGAGGTGAAGGGATGATGCGCGGCATTCCAGCGGCCTTCAGTTTCGTCCCACTCAAACATGGGAAAGTCGGTGACCCACAGGAACCGGAAATTGCCGTGCTTGTACGCGCCGTGACGCTCGGCATATTTCTGGCCGAGGGCAAGACGCAGCTGTCCGGCAGCCGCGTAAATCGCGTAAGCCTGCGCGCGAGCCTTCGACGCGCTAGCCGCTTCGGCGCGCTTGGCGCCGGCAACGATGACCAGCAGGTCTTCGGCGTTCGGCTTCGCCAGCTCGCGGATCTTCGCTACCGCATCGGGAAACGACTTCTCCAGCCGCTTGATGTCCTCGAAGATCTTCGCGTCCTTGCGATCGCCGAACATGGTCTTGATCTCGTCGCGTTCCTTGCGCGAGAGCTCGCCGACCTTCGGAATCACGATGGCGACGATGGGAAGCTCAGGGTCAACGTTCAGCGTCTCCAGGTTCTCGGACGCGAATGCCTCGCGCACGTCGGCCATGCAGGGCAGGCGGAGGTCGGGCTTGTCGATGCCGTACAGCCGGATCGCCTGGTCATAGCTCATCTGCGGGAACGGCGTCTGGAGTTCGGCCCCGACGGTCTTGAACGCGGCAGTGAGAAAGCCTTCGACGGTTTTGAAGACGATTTCCGGGCGCGCGAAGCTGATCTCAAGATCGATCTGCGTGAACTCGGGTTGGCGGTCGGCGCGAAGGTCTTCGTCGCGGAAGCAGCGCACGATCTGGAAATATTTGTCGAAGCCGGAGATCATCAGGATCTGCTTGAAGATCTGCGGCGACTGCGGCAGGGCATAGAACTCGCCAGGATAAACGCGGCTGGGGACGAGATAGTCGCGCGCGCCTTCGGGCGTGGAGCGCGTCATAAATGGCGTCTCGATTTCGTAGAAGCCCTGCGAGTTCAGGTACTCGCGAATGGCGATTGCCACCTGGTGACGCAGCCGGATGTTGTGCTGCATCTCCGTCCGGCGCAGGTCGACGTAGCGATATTTCAGGCGCACCTCTTCGTTGGCCAGCACGGTGTCGGCGGGCGTGAAGGGCAGCGGCTTGCAGTCGTTCAGCAGACGAAGCTCGTCGGCGACAACTTCGATTTCGCCGGTCGGAATGTTCTTGTTGATGGTGCCGGAGTCGCGCAGCTTCACGTGGCCGATGACGGCAACGACGAACTCCGAGCGAATGGCGCTCGCCTTGTCGTGAACTCCGGCGCCGGCGTCGGCGGTGACCACGGCTTGCGTGATCCCGCTGCGGTCGCGCAGATCGAGGAAGATCAGGTTGCCCAGGTCGCGCCGCTTGTTGACCCAACCCATGAGAACAACTTTCGAGCCCGCGTCGGAGGCGCGCAGCTCGCCACACATATGAGTACGTTTGAGATCACCGAGGAAATCGAGCATGATCAGCCTTTGTAGGGATAAAGATAGATTCTAAATGAAGGATTGACGCAGAGCCCGAAGGGCGTGTCATGACAGCCCAGCGTGTAGCCTCCCGCGCCAGCGGGGCGGAACGCTGGGTACGGGTTAATAGAAGGCTGGAGCGCCTCGGGCGCGTTCTAACCAAACAGAAACCGCGGATCGTATTCCACGCCCGATTTCTTGACCAAGGTGACGAACTCCTGTTCGTAGCTCCATTTCTGATGATGCTCGCCCTGCGTGCCGATGTAATCGAGCACGGTCTGGCGCTGCGATTCGGCGACGCTGAACGCTCCGTAGCCTTCCTGCCAGGCGAATGCGCGGACATCCTCTTTCATCCACCGCGATGAATGGGCTTTTAGGTTTTGAATGGCGCTGGACAGAGTCATCACCGGCGAAAGTGCGATCAGAAGATGAACGTGATTCGCGGTCCCGCCAGCGGTGAGGAGAGAAATGCTTTTCGCGTTGGCGATCACGCTCAGGCGTTTCCAAAGAGCTTCGGGTTCCTGGATCTGATCCATCCGGCCCTTTGTGCTGAATACGCAGTGAACCAGATTGCGCGATAGCGTGTGTGGCATTGTCCGATGCTACGAGCTTGGCATCGGTTCATTCTGTGACGCGCGGACAGGCTTCGAGTGACGATGCCCCCGAGGGGCTGGGAAATTTCTTAGCGGCATACCCAGCGTTCCGCCCCGCTGTCGCGGGAGCTCCACGCTGGGCTGTCATGACAGGCCCTTCGGGCTCTGGCCGCAGGCTGGTTGAGAGTGAACCGCAGGATAACGAGATGCTGGTTACAAGTGACGGAACGTCCCCGGGGGACTCGGAGGATGTTTCCCCTCAACCCAGCGTTCCGCACCGCTGTCGCGGAGCTCCACGCTGGGCTGGCATGACACGCCCTCCGGGCCATCGGAAGGGCGGGCCGCTTATGTCAGGAGAAAGGTTGCCAGCTCATTCCGCGGCACCGTGACTTGCTCGCCGCTGGCGAGGTTCTTCACCGCGAACTGATCGGCGGCGACTTCGTTTTCGCCGACGATGACGATGTACTGCGCGCCCGCTTTTTCGGCGAGCTCGAACGATTTTTTCAGGCGGAAGGTTTCGTCGCCGAGATCGGCGCTCACGCCCGCACGTCGCAACTCACGCGCCAGCTTCAGCGCTGCCGAGTTCATGCCGTTACCGAGCGGCGCCACGAACGCATTGATTTTGGCCGCGGGCTCTTCGCCCTGCGATTGCAGCGCCAGCACCAGCCGGTCTTCGCCGATGGCGAAGCCAATGCCGGGCGCCTTCGGGCCGTCGAGCGACTCGGACAAGCCGTCGTAACGGCCGCCGCCGAGCACCGCGCTTTGCGCGCCCAGTCCGCCGTGGGTGAACTCGAACGTCGTGCGCGTGTAGTAATCGAGTCCGCGCACCATGCGCTCATTGATCGAGTACGGCACGCCAACAGCGTCGAGCATCTTCTTCACTTCTTCGAAGTTCTGGCGGCAGCCCTCGTCAAGATACTCTCCGATCTTCGGCAGCTTCTCAATGATGGGCTGGTCCTCGGGCACCTTGCAGTCGAGCACGCGCAACGGATTGGTCTCGGCCCTCCGCTGGCAGTCGGGGCACATCAGGTGTACGACAGGCTGCAACGCCTCGCGCAGCGCCTTGTTGTAGCGCGCGCGATCGTCGGCACAACCGACAGAGTTCAACTGCAAGCTCCAGCCGCGCAGCCCTAGCTCGTCGAGCAACGTCGCCAGCATCTCCAGCACTTCGGCATCGCGCGCGGGCGATTCGCTGCCGGCCGTCGGCGGCCCAATAACTTCGGCGCCAATCTGGAAGAACTGGCGGTAGCGCCCTTTCTGCGGGCGCTCGCGGCGAAACTGCGGGCCGATGTAGTAAAGCTTCTGCAGCGTGCCTCGTTTGTCGAGACCGTGCTCGATGTAGGCGCGCACCACGCCGGCGGTGTTCTCGGGACGAAGCGTCAGCGACTGTGTTTTCTCGCTCTGAGCACGCGCCTTGTCGTCAAAGGTAAACATCTCTTTCGACACGATATCGGTTTCTTCGCCGACGCTGCGCGAAAACAGTGACGTGTCTTCGAAGATCGGCGTCCGAATTTCGTGGAAGTTGTAGCGAGCGAAGACATCGCGCACCTTGGCGTCCACCCGGTTCCACAAGTCGGTGTCGGGCGGGAGAAGGTCACGAGTTCCGCGAACAGCTTTGATCATAAGAAGTTGTCAGTTGTCGGTGGTCAGTTGTCAGTGGCCAGAAAAATCGCACCTGGCATTTGGGAGTTAGCATTTGGCCAAGACATTGCAATGCGAACGTCTTTGCTAATTGCTAATTACTAATTACTGCTTTACCACTTCTTCACTTCTTCCAGATACTGCTCTCGATATCCCTGATAATTCCGGCCATACCGCAGGATCATTTCCTGATCGTCATCCGTCAACTGCTTGCGCATTTTGCCGGGAACACCCATCCACAGCGAGCGCGGCTCCACGATCGTTCCTTCCGGAATCAATGTTCCTGCAGCGATGATCGAGCCTTCACCGATCTTCGCTCCGTTCAGGATCACCACTCCCATACCGATGAGGCAGCGGTCGCCGACGACGCAACCGTGCAGCGTGACCGAGTGGCCGACGGTGACCCAGTCGCCGACGATCACCGGCCACTGGTTCAGCATGCCGTGCAGCACGCTGCAATCCTGGATGTTGCTGTGCGCGCCAATGCGAATCTTGTGCACGTCGCCGCGCAAGACCGCGTTCATCCAGACGCTGGCGTTTTCACCGAGTACGACGTCGCCAATCAGTTGCGCCGACTCGTCGACGTAGCATGACGCGGGCACCGTCGGAGTAATGCCTTTGTAGGAGCGGAGCATTCTTCCTCAATTCGTGATGAAGCTATTTCGTCGGCAGTGCCGATCGGCAGAGCATGCCGATCAGCCATGTGTCCGGCGAGGCATGATGACTGGAAGCGATTCCGTTGAGCCTGTAAGACTTCGAAAATAACATGTTGCGGTCGCACAGTGAAAGGACGCCGGCAGATTGCAGCCAGGTCAATTTTAAGCGGCAATGTGCGTCATGACCGTCGAGGGTGCCCCTTCTTTGGAGCGGATTGTTGTTGTATTTTCAATAGTTTACGAAATTCGTACTACAGGATTCGAGAAGGTTCTACGACTTTATCGGGATGGGCTGCGGAGTGATATTGGGTTACAAGTACAGAAGCGTCAGCCTTCCTGACGGGTGGGGTCGTTCCAGCAGTCCGATGCAAGATGAGAATATGGCGACTAGTCCGCATTCAGGTGTCGAGACAGAACCAGGGGCGGTGGGTTGGATGAGGAGTTTGGGCCCGAAGACAGTGCTATGTGTCGATGACGAGGCGATCGGCCTGCGCGTCCGTAAGATTCTCCTGGAGAGTCATGGCTTCAAAGTTCTGACCGCCAACAGCGGCCAGCAGGGGCTGAACATCTTCGACGAGCATGCGGTCGACGTGGTCATCCTGGATTACTACATGCCCGGCATGAACGGGGGGGATGTCGCCGCCGAACTTCGCAAGCGCCGGCCCACGGTGCCCATCATTTTCCTGTCAGCCTATTTCTCGCTGCCGCCTGCGGCACTTGAATTGGCGAATGCCTTCATCACCAAGGGCGATCCGCCTGACGTGCTCATCGAAAAAATCCAACAGCTGATGTAACGTTACCAGTGCAACGGTAGCCGGTGCGGGAGCAGATAGGTGAAGCCCGCAAAGACTTCCCATTGCGCGGACGTGCTGGTCAGTCCATGATCGAAGCCGCAGTCCAGCACCAGCGTTTTCTTCGCGACATAATCCACCGCCCACAAATTGCCCACCGCGTTCCCATGTAGAAATGGCTGCGTGAAGTGCCAGATTTCTCCCGACAATCCAAACCTGGTGCCCAGCGGATGCGAGATAGACAGCGTCTGCCCGAACGATGCGCGGCGGACGAAGCCGTCCTCAACCTCGTTGAAGATGGCGTTGGTGTCGTAGTGAAAGCCCTTGACGTCGGCGCTCACCAGCACCAGTGCAGAATTTTTGGCGCTGGCGATGTCGAGGTCGGGAGCGCTGCCGCCATAAACCTGCCCCAGATAGCTCAAGGCCACCGTAGGCTTCGCTCCTTCGCCGTGGTACAGAACAGCTTGCGCCCCAAGGTTGATGGAGCTGGGAGCATTGGTCGGCTGGCCGGGCGCATTGGAGTGCGCGTACGGTTCGGTAGCGACGAGGGCTTCCACCCAGCGCGACGGCGTGTACTTGATCACCTCGTTGATGCTGGTCTGCGAGACGACTCCGGGCGAATGCCACGCGGCCAGAATGCCGGTTTCGAACTGAAAATAGCCCACGGGAGTCAGCGTCGCAGGAGTAGCTACGGTCGGCCGCGCCGGATTGGCCACAGGGGCGTCTTCATTGGGCGCTTCCGCTTGCGTTGTCTTTTGTTGTGTCTGCTGGTCTGGCTGCTGAGAGAGGGCCAGCGTGTTCACCAAGACCGCGAACGCGATCAGCAGCCACCAGCGGCGGCTCCGCATTTATTTGGCCCTCAGCAACAGCACCGGCACGCTGACACTGTGCTGCACCTGCGATGCGGTTGTGCCCAGGAAGATGTCGGCGAGAAAGCGATGGCCGTGGGTGCTCATGGCGATCAGGTCGCAACCTTTCTGCCGAACCCACTTGATGATTTCGCGCGCTGGATCGCCGTACGCCAGCTCCGCTTCGGCGGGGATGCCGATCGCCTGAAACTCCTGGAGCACAACTTCGAGGTACTGCGTGTCTTCCTGGATCTCGCGGCTGACCGCGTCCTTGCCGTAGGTGCGCGCGGCCCAGCCGTCGGCGACGTGCAGCAGCACCAGGCGGCTGCCCGCCAGCTTGGCCAGCTGCTTGATGTGCTCAACGATGGCGCGGTCGCTCGGGGTGCCGTCTAGCGTAACCAGTATCTTTTCGTACATTTTGGTTCCGTGCGCCTACCCGCCGGTAATGATGTGCCACGCCGTGTGCAAGGAGTCAGGCAGCCCATAGACGTCGAGGGCGGTGATCAGGATAGCACTGCCCCATCCCGCGATCAGGAGAAACCAGCCGTTTCTCCACTTGCCCATCCGCCGTCGGGAAGTGGTGAATTGCAGCAGTGGAAACATGGCAAACGGAAGCTGCAAGGCCAGCACTACCTGGCTCAGGATCAGCAGATCGGTGACGCTGCTGTCGCCGCGAATGCCGATGATGAGCACTGCCGGCAGGATGGCCAGGGTCCGGGTGATCAGCCGCCGCACCCAGGGCTGAATGCGCCAATGCATGAAGCCTTCCATCACTACCTGTCCGGCGAGCGTGCCGGTGATGGTGCTGCTCTGGCCGCTGGCCAGCAGCGCCACAGCAAACAGCGTGCCCGCGACGGCTGTGCCTAGCAAAGGAGCCAGCGTGAGATACGCAACCCGGATCCAGTCGCTGTCGGGGCTGAAGGTCACCACCTGGCCGCCGGGTACGGTGACGCTGTGCTTGCCGAAAAATACGATCGCCGCCAGCACCAGGATCGCCGCATTGATGAAGAAGGCGATGGTCAGCGCTACCGTGGAATCGATGGTGTTGAACTGAATGGCGCGCCGGATGGAGCGTTCGTCCTTCTGGAATTTGCGGCTCTGCACCAGCGCCGAATGCAGGTACAGGTTGTGCGGCATCACGGTGGCGCCGATGATGCCGATGGCCACGTACAGCATCCCCGCTTCGCGGAAGCTCGGCGTCACCAGCGCCCGCCCCATTTCCAGGAAACTGGGCTGGGTCTGCGGTAGCACGAAGATCTCGATGAAATAACAGACGGAGATGGTCGCTACCAGCATCAGCACGATGGCTTCGATCGTGCGCATCCCGAAGCGCTGCAAAGCCAGCAGCAGCAGGACGTCCAGCCCGGTGATGAGGACGGCCCACAACAGGGGAATGTGAAACAGCAGGTTGATGGCGACAGCGCTGCCCAGCACTTCGGCCAGGTCGCAGGCGCCGATGGCGACTTCGCTCATCAGCCAGTTGGGCCAGCGCGTCCAGCCGGGATACCAATCGCGGCAGCACTGCGCCAGGTCCTTGCCGGTCACCACGCCCAGCCGGGCAGCGATTACCTGCATAAAAATCGCCATCAGGCTGGCCAGGCCGATGACCCACATCAGGCCGTATTTGTATTGGGCGCCGCCTTGCAGGTCGGTGCCCCAGTTGCCCGGGTCCATGTAGCCGACACTCACCAGGATGGCGGGGCCGACGAAAGCGCGCCACTGCTCCCAGAAGCCGGCCTGCTCATGCGGGACAGCTACTGTGCTGTGCAGGCCTTCGAGCGAGACGTGGTCGCCGTCAAGATTCGAGGCGAGCCTTTTCGCAGGTGGAGCCTCAGGTTCGCGATTGGTGACTAAGTCGTCCATGGTTACGTTTGGAAATCGGGTACAGACGGGGCCGGAATTAATTATAGCGTAGCAGAATATGTTAACTGATGTTAAGAAGAAAAGAAGAGTTGCCGCTTAAAGCTTCGCCACCCAGATTTTGTCGGCGGCCGGACCGCCCAGGGCGATGGCTTTGCCGTCCACGGCAAGCGAGAGGGTGCCGTCATAATTGCGGGCCGAAACCTTGAGCGTGGCGCCCGGGCGGATGTTCTTTTTCTCCAGGAACTCCAGCAGCTTGCGGTCGCGCTCATAGATGCTGCTTACTGTGTAGCGCGCGTTGGGCGAAGTCTCTGACAATGGGAGCAGGCCGCGCTGGCGCTTGGCCTTCGACTGCTCGGGGATTGCCGAATTGCCGTGAGGACAGGCGCCGCCCTTTCCGAGCTTACGGAGGAGCAACTCCTCGAAATCGGCGGATACGGCATGCTCCAGCCGCTCGGCCTCGTCGTGCACCTTGTACCACGCCATGCCGAAGACCTCATGCAGCATGCGCTCGATGAGGTGATGGCGGGTGACCAGTTGGCGCGCGATCTTGCGGCCTTCGGCCGTGAGTTGTATGCGTCCATCCTGGCGCACGGTGACCAGGCGATCGCGTTTCAGCCGCCGCAAGGCCATGGTCACAGCGGGCGCGGAAACCGATAACCAGTGCGCCAGGCGCGCGGCGATCACCTGCTCGCCTTCGCACTCGGCTTCGAGAATGGCCTTGAGATAGTCTTCTTTGGAGACGGTAATCATGGATTTATCAGGGATAGTTAACTACGGCTAAGGGAAGAATGCAATACGGGGATCCTGCATGGCTTCTTCCAAGTTGTCATCCTGAGCTCAGCGTCCGCATGTTTTGCTTTTCCGCCGCGTTTTGCGGCGGGCGGACGCGGAGCCGAAGGACCCCTATAACCGCGAAACTCTCTCGCCGCTGACGCGGCTCCTCTCTTCCTGAGACGTGCCCACCCGGGGTTTTCACCCCGGGCTCCCAACCGCAGCCGCCGCTTCGCGGCTGGATTCATCACCGGTCAAAGTCGTCGCACAGCTTGCAGGGTTGCAGTTCAACCTGTCCTCTCGCATGTTGTCATCACAAGGAGGGCTTCAAGCCCGCCGAGGGATCTGCTTTGCGCCGACAACAGCAGATCCCTCTTCCCGCTGAAGCGGTCTTCGTGATGACAATGTCCGAGCGTACGCAACGGAAAAGGCCGGAGTGCAGCTCCCTCGGTTTGACATCGCCGCCGCTATCCCCCTACTCTTTTCTTTCGCCTTCTCCTATGAAAGTCCTCGTCATCGGCAGTGGTGGTCGCGAACACGCTATCGTCTGGAAGCTGCGGCAGTCGCCACGCATCAAGAAACTCTATTGCGCGCCCGGCAATGGCGGAATATCTGCCGATGCCGAGTGTGTTGCCGCCGACGTGAAGAGTGTCGATTCGCTCATTCAACTGGCGGGCCGGCTTAATCCTGATCTGACGGTGGTCGGTCCCGAACTGCCTCTGACACTGGGTGTGGTCGACGAGTTCCAGAAGCGCGGATGGCCTGTCTTCGGCGCTACGCAAGCCGCGGCGCAACTGGAATCGAGCAAGAGCTTCGCCAAGGAGTTCATGCAGCGCCACCACATTCCTACGGCGAAATATTCGGTCGTCACCCGCAAAGAAGATATTGCCGAGGCGCTGAAGTTGTTTCACACCCCGATCGTCGTGAAGGCCGATGGGCTGGCGGCGGGCAAGGGCGTGGTCATCGCGCAGTCGAAGGAAGAGGCGCAGCGAACTGCCGAGGACATGCTCAGCGGCAAGATGCTGGGCGAAGCCGGGGCGCAGGTCGTGTTCGAAGAATTTCTGGAAGGCGAGGAACTCTCGTTCCTGGTGATGAGCGACGGCCAGCGCGTGGTGCCGCTGGTGGCCACGCAGGACCACAAGCGCGTCTTCGATAATGACGAGGGTCCGAACACCGGCGGGATGGGCGCGTATTCGACCAGCCAGATGGTCGATCCGCAGATGAGCGATTGGCTGATCACGCACATCGCGCAGCCGGTGATTAACGGCATGCGGGCGGAAGGCGCCGAGTACAAGGGCATTCTCTATTGCGGCATCATGATGACCGCGAAAGGGCCGATGGTGCTGGAGTTCAATTGCCGCTTCGGCGATCCCGAAACCCAGCCGATCATGATGCGCATGGAGAGCGATCTGCTGGAGGCGATGGAAGCCTCGATTGCCGGACGCGTCAGCGCAGGAGATTTTCGCTGGTCCCCCGATCCGGCGGTGTGCGTGGTGATGGCGTCGGGCGGATATCCCGGGGCGTTCGAGGCCGGCAAGACGATTTTCGGCATCGAAGAAGCCGAGCGGATTTATGGCGTGAAGGTCTTTCATGCGGGGACGAACCGCCGCGACAACAGCTATTACACCAGCGGGGGCCGCGTGCTGGGCGTGACCGCCCGCGGCAGCGATCTGCCGGACGCGGTCGAGCGCGCTTACGACGCGGTGATGAAGATTCGCTTCGAGGGCATGCATTACCGCAAAGACATCGCCGCGCGTGGGTTGCGGCATCTGCGGGAAGGGAAGTAGTGGGGTCCTCAGTCAAGCAGCGGACGCTTTGTATCAGGGCACGACTAAACGCATTGCGAAATACTCGGGCGATGTGAGCTTTGTGTCAGGGCACGACTTCAGTCGTGCCGAAAAGACGCCCGTTGAAATTGTCATCCCGAGCGGAGCGGCGTAGCCGCGCAGTCGAGGGATCTGCGGTTGGCCTGCGATGGAAGGGTACTTCGAACGGTTGTCATCCTGAGCGGAGCAGCGCGTAGTTTGCGCTGCGGAGTCGAAGGACCCCTATAGCCGCAGCGATCCCTCGAATTATAGGGGTCCTTCGACTACGCGTCCGCCGCTTCGCAAAGGCGGCGGAGCGAAAAAAGCACGCGGACGCTTCGCTCACGATGACATCCCTGAGGGGAACGCACGATCGGCACGACGGAAGTCATGCCCTTTTGAGAATCAGTCCTGCATCAAACAATTCTGGAATTGAGAAACAAACATCTATGAACAACACTCCTCTTGTCTCCATCGTCATGGGCAGCGACTCCGACCTCGACATCATGAACGAGGCCGCAAAGGCGCTGACCGAGTTTGGTATTCCACACGAGATCGACATCACCTCGGCGCATCGTTCGCCGGTTCGCACCAGCGAATACACGCGCGGCCTGAAGGCCCGCGGAGTGAAGGTCGTCATCGCCGGCGCGGGCGGCGCAGCTCATCTTGCCGGCGTGATCGCCGCCGAAACCACGCTGCCGGTCATCGCCGTGCCGATCCCTTCCACCGCGCTGCTCGGCCTGGATTCGCTGCTGGCCATGGTGCAGATGCCGGCGGGAATTCCCGTCGCGACCGTTGCCATCGGCAAGCCGGGCGCGACGAATGCCGGAATCCTTGCGGCGCAAATGATTGGCCTGTTCGACGCAGAAGTCGGCAAGAAGCTCGACGCGCACAAAGAGAAGCTCGCCAAAGGCGTCGAAGCCAAATCGAAGAAGCTGAAAGAGAGTCTGAAGGCCTAAGCGCCTTCCAGTGCGACCCGTAAGCTTCCGAAGAGTTGTCATCACGACGACCGCTTCAGCGGGAGGGGGGATCTGCTGTTCGTGGCTAGAAGCAGATCCCTCCCTGCGACGGCACATGGGACCGCGCCCGCGGGTTTGCCTTTGAAATCAGCCACTTACCTGAAGCTTCCGATTGAGGATGGGATGAGGTCGAGCTGAGTGTATGAATTTCGTATACAGACGCCTCCCAGGATGCCCCTTCCTGCGCGTTAGGGGCCGTCTGAGCGCGTCCGAGACGGCAGGAGGTACTCTGGGTCGCCGTGGTCCTCTCTCGGGGCTGTAAAGGCAAATAAACGCGCTTTCCCGTTTTGGCACAATAACTTAGAGGTCGGTGCCGGCGTCAGAGCCCCGTCGTCCCCGGGGAACATGGCGGATTTCTCGGCGAACCCAGCATTCCGCTGCGCTCCATGCTGGGCTATCATGCCACGCGCCTGCGGCGCTCCTGTCTTCGCAGTCTCTTAGTTCACGGCTGGTGCTGGTGCCCCACGTTCACGTCCTTCTTTTGGACGTTAACGTGGGTGGGAGAGGTGAGGTGGGCGACGGACCCAGGTTAGGCCAAAGGAAGGCCGAACCTGGGGCACCATCGACGACCTGAACTGGGGGAACCATTCATGGCCCGAACCTGGGGCACCCACGTTACAGCTTCAGCGACTTCAGATACTCCCGAAACTCATCGCGCGTATCCGGGTGTTTCAGGGCGAGGGCGACGTTGGCTTTCAGGAAGCCCATCTTGTCTCCTGTGTCGTGACGTGTGCCTTCGAAGACGAAGCCGTAGACCTTCTCGCTCTTCAGCAGCTGCTTGATGCCGTCGGTGAGCTGCAATTCTCCGAGCGCGCCCGGCGGCGTGGAAGCGATGCAATCGAAAATTGCCGGCGTAAGGATGTAGCGTCCGATGATGGCCAGCTTCGACGGCGCGTCTTCCAGCTTCGGCTTCTCGACCAGATTCTGTATTTCGAAGAGCCGGCTTTCCCACCGGCCGGGGACGGGCTTCACATCGAGCACGCCGTAGGACGAGATTGCTTTGCCCTCGACCACCTGCGTCGCGATTATCGAGCATCCGGTCTCTTCGTAGATTTCAAGCATCTGCTTCAGGCAGGGTGGGTCGGCATCGATGACGTCGTCGGGCAGGATGACACCGAACGCCTCGTCGCCGACCAGGTCGCGCGCCATCAGCACGGCATGTCCGAGGCCCTTGGCTTCCTTCTGGCGGGTGTAGGAAATCTGCGCCATCTCGGAGATGCGGCGAACAATGTCCAACGCTTCTTTCTTGCCGCGGCTTTCCAGCGTCTTCTCCAACTCGTAACTGATATCGAAGTGATCTTCCATGGCGCTCTTGCCGCGGCCGGTGACGATGATGATCTGGTCGCAGCCGGAGGCGATCGCCTCTTCCACGCCGTACTGAATCACGGGGCGGTCGACCAGCGGCATCATCTCTTTGGGCAGCGCCTTGGTTGCGGGGAGGAAGCGCGTGCCCAGTCCGGCAGCGGGGAAGACGACTTTACGCAAGTGTTTCGTGCTCATCATTGCCTCATGTAAGAGTTCGGGTAATCGTATGCGATTAACGTTCATGCTACTGGTACCGGCGTTCGAGACTTTTGTAAGGGAGTGCTTTGCTGCCAGCTTGTGGGTGGAGCACGCCTTTAGGCGTGCATTACTGGCCGGATCCAAAGGTAGCGCTTTAGCGCCTGAGGTAAATTTTCTTACCTCAGCGGCTAAAGCCAGCCATAGAAGGCCGCTTGTTTCTGCACCGCTGAAGCGGTGCTCCACCTACTCCTAGAAACAAATCCGACATCGTGCTAGCTTACCGGCTGCTGCTCGCCCGCCAGTTGTTCCAGCAGAGACTTCAGTTTGGCCAACACCTGCTCGGCCTGCTTCTCTTTCAGATTGAACTTCAACACGCCGGCGGGCGTGAACTGCGCTCCCGCTTCGCTGGCGACAAATTTTGCCAGGCGCTCGGGATCGACCGTCGCCGTCTCGGTGAAGCGGATGCTGACGGCTTCGCGTCGGCGCTCGATCTGCGCCACGCCGATGCGCTGCGACAACAGGCGCAGGGCCGCGTATTCCAGAAGGTTGCGGACCACCGGCGGCGGCGTGCCGTAGCGATCGCCGAGCTCTCCCGCGACGTCATCCAGAGCGGATTCCGATTCCACTCCCGCCACTCTTTTGTACATGCGCAGGCGCTGGTTCTCTTCGTGAATGTAATCCGATGGGATGCGGATATTCAGTCCGAGGTTGAGCTGCGTCTCGGGCACTTCTTCCTCGACCTCGCCCTTCAGTTCGCGGACCGTGCGCTCCAGCATCGTTGTGTAAAGCTCGAAACCGACCGCCTCGATGTGTCCGCTCTGCTCGCCGCCAAGAAGATTTCCTGCGCCTCGTAGTTCGAGGTCAAGCGCGGCAATCTTGAAGCCAGCGCCCAGGTCGCTGAACTCTTTCAGCGCGGCCAGACGGCGACGGGCCAGTTCGCTCAGTTCGCGGTCAGGAGGAATCAGCAGGTAGGCATAGGCGCGGCGATCGGAGCGGCCAACCCGTCCGCGCAATTGGTAGAGCTCCGACAAGCCGTGACGATCGGCGCGGTTGATGATGATGGTGTTGCAGAGCGGGATGTCGAGACCGTTCTCGATGATCGTCGTCGCGAGCAGGATGTCGGCCTCGTGCCGCATGAAGGCCAGCATTACGCGCTCGAGTTCCGCCTCCGGCATTTGGCCGTGGCCGATCAGGATGCGCGCCTTCGGCACCATCTCGCGGATTTTTTCGGCAATGTCGAAGATGCTGTCGACGCGGTTGTGCACGAAGTAGACCTGGCCGCCCCGCTCCATCTCTTTCTCGATGGCCGAGCGCAGCAGCTTTTCATCCCATGCGGCGACCACCGTCTGGATCGCCATGCGATCCTTCGGCGGCGTCTCGATGACGCTCATGTCGCGCAGCCCCAGCAGCGACATGTGCAGCGTGCGCGGAATCGGCGTCGCCGACATAGTGAGCACGTCGACTTCCTTGCGCAGCTGCTTCAGGCGCTCTTTGTGGCGCACGCCGAAGCGCTGCTCTTCGTCGACGATTACCAGGCCGAGGTCGCTGAACTTTACGTCTTTCGAGAGCACGCGATGGGTGCCTATGATGATGTCGACCTGCCCGGCAGCGATCTTCTCCACCGTTTCCTTTTGCTGTTTGGCATTGCGGAAGCGGCTGAGCATGTCGATCTTCAGCGGGAAGGCGGCGAAGCGCTGCTTGAAAGTGTTGAAGTGCTGGAAGGCGAGCACGGTGGTCGGCGCGAGCACGGCGACTTGGCGATTGTCGCTGACGGCCTTAAACGCCGCGCGCATCCCGACTTCGGTCTTGCCGTAGCCGACATCGCCGCAGAGCAGACGGTCCATCGGCGTCGACGCTTCCATGTCGTGCTTGACGTCGATGATGGCGCTCATCTGGTCTTCGGTCTCATTGAACTCGAAGCTGTCTTCGAATTCGCGCTGCCATTCGGTGTCGGCGGCGAACGCATGCCCCTGGGCGGTGCGCCGCGCGGCGTAAAGCTTCAGCAGCTCTTCGGCCATGTCCTTCATGGCCTTCTTCACGCGAGCCTTGGTCTTCTGCCACTGCTGCGTGCCCAGGCGGTTCAGAACCGGTTTCACGCCTTCGGACGACCGATACTTTTGCACCAGGTCGAGTCGCGTGAGTGGCACATAGAGGCGCGCGCCTTCCGCGTACTCCAGGATCATGAACTCGGCGGTGCCGCCGTCTTCCTGCGGAATTTCTTTCAGGCCCTGGTACTGGCCGATGCCGTGCTCAACGTGGACGACGTAATCGCCGACTGCGAGATCGCGGAAGTCGGAGAGGAACGCCGAGACCTTCGACTTCTGCCTCTGAGGCCTGCCGACCGACACTTCCTCGTCGAAGAGATCACGCGCTCCGAAGAGCACGAGATTCGCTTCGGGCACGACCACGCCTTCCGGCACGTAGGCTTTGACGATGGTGGTCGCCGTCATCTCTTCGGCGAAATACGTGGACTCGTCGACGAAGACTTCGTTGCCCGGCTTCGGCGTCCGGCTGCCGATGCGGAACGACAAGTTGTACTCGTTGAAGACGTCGGCCAGCCGCTCGACTTCGCCGGTGCTCGACACGGCAAACATCACGCGCCGGCCTTCGCGCGTCAGGCGCTCGACTTCTTCGGTCATGGCGGCGACCGAGCCGTGGAAGCGTGTGGTTGGTTGCGTTTGCAGCGTCAGGTGCTCGCCCGCGTTCTCGTCCTCGATACCAAGCTGCTCGACCGCGACCGTTGTTGCCTGCGCGACTCGTTCCTTCCACTGCTCGGGCGAGAGATACAGATCTTCCGGCCGCACGAGATTCCCGACCAGGCTGCGCTCGTGCGTTTCGGTCAGCTTTGTCCACCAGGTGTCCTGCGATTCGGTCAGGGCGTCGGGTTCGTCGAGGAGAACGGTGGCGTTCGGCACCAGGTCGAAAAATGTTTCGGTCGCTCCGGCAGCGGGAGCGTAGAGCTCCCATCCGGGAAACACGGTGACGCCGGTTGCCCGCACCGCGCGCTCGATCATTTCTTCACTGCCGGCCAGGCGTTCGCCGCTCAGCCGGGCATTGATGGCCGCGAGCGTCTCTTCTTCCACCGGCGTTTCGGTCAGCGGCAGGAGAACAATTTCGTCGGTCGATGCCGCCGAACGCTGGGTCTCGGGATCGAACTTGCGGATCGACTCGATCTCATCGCCGAAGAATTCCACGCGGATGGGCCGGTCCTGCTCCGGGGGATAGACATCGAGCAGGCCGCCGCGATGCGCGAACTCGCCCGGCATCTCGACCACGTCGACCTGGTTATACCCGATGATGCGCAGATGTTCGATGAGGCGTTCGGCATCCATCATGTCGCCGCGGCGAACCGTCTTCGCCAGATCGGCGTAGAAGCTGCCACTGCGCAGGCGCATGGTGGTCGCGGCGATCGGAGTGACGATGATCTCCGCGCCTCCGGTCGCGATCTTCCAGAGCGCGGTGGCGCGCGCCTCCTGGATCTCGGGATGGGGCGAGAGATTCTCGAACGGGAGCACGTCGTAGGCCGGCAGTCCGACCACGGCATCGGGCGACATGGCTCCGGTGAGGTCGGCAAGCGAACGAATCACCGGCAACAATTCATCGACCGCGCGATTGCTGTTCACGACCACAACCAGCGGACGGGAGATGGCCCGGTGCAGCAGGGAATAGAAGAGGGCTTTGCCGGTCGGAGTGAGTCCAGACACACGTATCCGTCCGGCGCGCTGAGAACCCCGTATCTGGGCTACGGCACGCGCAAAGGCGGGTACATTTTCCACGTCCGCGAAGAAATCGCGAACGAACGGTAGGATCATTGCTCTCTCATTTTACCAGTTCAAACGGTGGGGATTAGCGCTTCTGAATTGGATGCAGGGCCGGACGTCTCCGACTTCAGAACTCCACGTGCAGCCGGACGCCCGGCACGGTGAACGGGCCGCGGGCGCGGTTCATGCCGGGGTTGTTGACGTGCTGCACGTCGGCGGCGAGGAAGACGCCGCGCCAGACGTGAGCTGTATAGAAGACCTCCTCGATGGTCTCGCGGCCGTAGTCGAGAGCTCCGTCTCCCAGCAGGAATCCCAAGCCGCCGTCGGCGAGATAAGCCTGATGCGCTTTCGACAGGCCGCTGGAAACGAAAGCTGCGCCGGCCCGATCGAGACTGCGCTTCCAGTTGGTGCCGCGCGAGTAGACACCTAGCTCGAGGCCTTCATTGTCTTCGGTGTAGCAGAACGATTCGTGCTGACCCTCGTTCCATCCCCAGCGGCCGAAGACGTACGCGTCCTTGATGAACTCCTGCTCGAAGTTCACGCCGAAGCCATACTTCACCGTGCCCTGCTTTCGAGTTGCGGTAACGTCGGGGGTCGGGGTGACGCCGTCGAGATAGAGCTTCACTGCCTGTTCATAGTCGCCCATGTCGGCGTGATTTATGTAGTTCAGCAGCCGGATGGTTGTCTCGCGATTCTTGACGAGCTGCGGACGGAGTTCCAGTTCCAGGTTTTCGGAGCGGGCGCGAGCGACGTCGGCGTCGAGATTGGGGCCGTTGGCGACTTTCGGCATCAGAGTCTCGGCAAAGCGCAGCGCCCAGTTCTTTTCTTCCAGTTCGATCATGGCGCCGATGGTGTAGCCGCGAGTGTCGGCAGCGTAGTCGTAAGCGCCGTTGTTGTCGATGACCCAGTTCATGAACTGATAGTGGCTGTCGGTGCCCCCGATGTTGTTGTCGAAGAAATCGGCGAGAGCGAATTTGCCGAAGCGAATGTCGAGGCGCTTAGCGGGGACAGACGTCGGCATCGACAGCGGCGTGCGCTCCGACTCGATGCGCTCGCCGCTCAGAGGAATGATTTGCTGAAAGAACAGACGGGCGATGTAGGGCTGCTGGCCGATGGATGGATTGCGTACGACGTCGAGGTTAACGAAACCGGCGAGCCCGAGCGCTGAACTCAAACCGCTGCCGCCGGTCTCCTCCACATCCAGATAGAGCTGCGAATTGGGTGTGAACTCGTAGGCGGTGAACAGAGTCAACACGCGGGAGAGCGCGTTGTCCGAGACATTCTTGAAGCTGTTTGGGCCGCTGTACTGCGCATAGAAATCTCCGTTTGCCTGGAAGATGAAGTTGGCCTGGCCTGAGACCCACCACTTGGCGGTTTGTGAGTGCTCGAACATTGTGTCGAGAGTTGGGGTGGCGGGCGCTTCGGGCTGAGGAGTTTCGACCGGAGGGGTGTCCTGGGCGCTCATCCGGACGAGCGCGGCAACCAAGAGACAGCTGCACATTACGATTTTGGCGCGGAGGCGCATGCGTGTGGCCGGAGTCAGATCCTTTGAATCTGGAAGTCTGCCACGTTCTTGTTACGGGTAGGTTACAGGAGGATAGCCAGGGAGCATACGATCACAAGTGCGTGAGCGGACCCGGTGCATGTCGTCCCCGGAGGACCCGATCAAACTTTGTTGCAACCGACCCAGCATTCCGCTTCGCTCCATGCTGGGCTGTCATGACACGCGCCTGCGGCGCTCTAAGATCGAGGCGAAGCCCACCCTCTCCCCAAAAAAAGGGGAGAAGGATGGGGCACCCGTTGCATTGTCGGCCTGCGCCGCTTCGGCACGAATAGCGTTGCGACGAACGGCGAAAGCTCCAAGCTCGTGGCTCGTAGCTCGCAGCTCGCAGCTAGTAGCTGTACGACAATATCTCCTCAACCTTCTCCGGGCCAATGTCCTGGCGCTCGCCGAGATGATTCCATCCGCGATCATCGAGACGCTTGGCGATGGTGTGAGCGATCTCAGGCTTCAGGTCGTAGTCCTTGAGATACGACTTTATGCCGGCCTCTTCGAAGAACGTGCGCGTGGCATCAATGGCCTTGTTGATGCGCTGCTCCTCGCTGCCTTCGCGAATGTTCCAGATGCGCTCGCCGTATTGCAGCAGCTTGGCATGCTTGTTCTTGCGGCAGGCCGCCAGCGTTCCGGGATAGGCGATCGCCAGTGTCTGTCCATGATCGAGTCCGGTCAGCGCCGTCATCTCATGGCCGATCATGTGCGTCGACCAATCTTGCGGCACGCCTTGCGCGATCAGGCCGTTCAGCGCCAGGGTCGCACACCAGCAGAGGCTGGCGCGGGCGTCGTAGTTCGGCGGATCTTCCAGGCACGCGGGAGCGATTTCCACCAGCGTCTGCAAAATAGATTCGGCAATGCGGTCCTGCAGCGGCGCGTTAACCGGGTAGGTCAGGTACTGCTCCAGCACGTGAGCGAATGCGTCGACAATGCCGTTGCTGACCTGCCGCGGCGGCAGAGAGTATGTGGTTTCAGGATCGATGACGGAAAACTTCGCATAGCCGAGAGGGCTGGGCAGTTTTTCCGTAGTCGACTTACGCGAGATCACGGCGACCGGATTCATCTCCGAGCCGGTCGCCGGCAAGGTCAGGATGGTGCCGAAGGGCACAAGGCCTTGCACCGGCGCCTGCTTGGTGAAGATGTCCCAGGGATCGCCGCCTTCGTACTTCGCGGCGGCAGCGATGAACTTCGTTCCGTCGAGGACCGAGCCGCCGCCAACGGCGAGGATGAAATCGATTTTTTCGCGGCGCACGACTTCGGCCGCCTTCATTAGCGTTTCGTAGGTCGGATTGGCTTCGATGCCACCAAACTCAACAATGAAGCGGCCGGGCAGGTTGTTCATCACCTGCTCGTAGATGCCGTTCTTCTTGATGCTGCCGCCGCCGTAGGTAACCAGCACACGCGCACTAGCGGGAACTTCATCATTGATCTTGGCGATCTTGCCTTTTCCGAAAAGTATTTTTACGGGATTTGCATATTCGAAATCATTCATGAGCGCACTCCTCCGGCTCCAGCGATTAGCTGACTGGTAAGGAATGTAAGTCCGCGCGCGGCGGTCGTCAGTGACTGCTCTCACGTGAGGATGTGTTTGGAGAGCAATCGGAATGCCGTTGACGGCCTCTTGCTTGCTGTCGTTAACCACACTGACGTGATGGCCCTCACAGACACATCGTCCGTCGGCAAATAACTTCATCTTGGTTGCAGTTCTGATCTACGGTGGTCAAGGCTGTGTGAGACGTCCCTGTCTCTTCGCAGTTGGCGCCTCCTGAGATTTGTTCGAGCCGGACAGTTCAGCAGAGCGAGAAAACCAGAGAAACGGTCTTCTGCACTGCCCCACCTAAATACCTCATAACGAGGACGGCTGTCGCAGTTCCGGTTGGCAGAAACTCGCAATCCGGCTGCGTAGACCTGAACCCGCGTCCGTCGCCCCCGCTTCCGCACAATTCAAAACATGAACAGGAGAACTTTCGATGACGAAAGAGGCGTTGGGAATGATTGAAACTCGGGGCCTGATCGCCAACATCGAGGCGGCGGATGCAATGGTGAAAGCCGCCAACGTGACGTTGATCGGTCAAGTCAAAATCGGTGCTGGTTTGGTCACCGCCATGGTTCGTGGCGATGTCGGCGCCGTTAAAGCAGCTACGGATGCAGGCGCAGCCGCAGCTCAAAAAGTTGGGGAAGTGGTTTCTGTACACGTCATCCCCAGGCCGCATACGGATGTGGAAAAGATCGTGCCGCAGGGCTTTGAAGTATCGGAGCCGGTGCTGACCAGATAGTGGTCGCCGAATCACTCAGACGTGATACCGACCTGGAGGAATTGACCGATGGAAGAAGAACTGATCACAAAAGTCATGCACGAAGTGATGAAACGCGTGGGCAATGGCAATAGCACCACCGCTGTGGTGGATGTTGCCGAGGAAGTGAAGACTTCTCCCCGTCTCGCTGGGGTTCCCGCGGAACTGGTACAACTCACCGAATTCGTCGGCGCCGGCATGGGCGACACACAGGGCATCGTGATCGCCAACCTGGACCCGATGATTCACAAGCTCATTGGATTCGATCCCAAGTATCGCTCGATCGGCGTGATCGGAGGACGTACGGGAGCGGGTCCGCACCTGATGGCCGCTGATGAAGCGATCAAGGCCACCAACACCGAAATCATCCTGGTCGAAATGCCGCGTGATACCAAGGGCGGCGCCGGCCACGGAAACTTGATCGTATTTGGTGCCGAGGATGTTTCGGATGCGCGTCGCGCCGTCGAAGTCACCCTCGAGTGTCTGCCGAAATATTTCGGCGACGTCTATGCCAACGATCAGGGCTACACCGAGAACCAATACACCGCGCGTGCCAGCAAGGTGTTGAAGTATGCCTTGGGCGCTCCTGAAGGCCGTGCATTCGGCCTGATCCTGGGCGCACCGGCGGTCATCGGCATGCTGATGATCGATACGGCTGTGAAGGCTGCGGACGTGGAAGTGCTGGGCTTTGCTTCGCCGAAGAAGGGCACCAGTCTCACGAACGAAGTTTTCATCTGGGTCACGGGCGATTCTGGTGCAGTTCGCCAGGCCGTCATCGCCGGCCGCGAAGTCGGCAACAAGCTGCTGGGAGCATGGGGACAGCCTCCGAAGTCTGCCACCGGAAATCCGTACATTTAAGGGAGCAGTTCAATGGCAAAAAGACAAAAGCGCTTCGAAGTACTCGCTGAGCGTCCGGTCAATAAAGACGGATTCATCAAAGAGTGGGTTGAAGTGGGCCTGGTCGCCATGGACAGCCCCAACGATCCAAAACCCAGTATCAAAATCCAGAACAACTGCGTAGTGGAACTCGATGGGAAGCGCCGTGAAGATTTCGACATGATCGATACCTTCATCGCTGACCACTGCATCGACAAGACCGTGGCCGAAGAAGCCATGGCCATCGATTCGAACGAGTTCGCTCGCTGGCTGGTCGACATCAACGTTCCCCGCAACAAGATCGTTCATCTTTCCGTCGGCATGACGCCGGCCAAGATCGTGGACGTCCTGAAGCGGCTGAACGTCGTCGAGCTGATGATGGCCATGCAGAAGCTGCGGGCTCGCCGCACTCCTGCCAACCAGGCTCACGTAACCAACCTCAAGGACTCGGCGCCACTGCTGGCGGCCGATGCTGCCGAGGCTGGCCTGCGCGGGTTCGCTGAAATCGAAACCACCGTTGGCGTCGCAGCCTATGCCCCGATGAACGCTCTCTCGCTGTTAGTGGGCGGACAGACGGGCCGGCCGGGCATTCTGTCGCAGTGCGCGGTCGAGGAAGCGGCGGAACTCATCATGGGTATGCGCGGTCTCACGCATTATGCCGAGACCGTTTCCGTGTACGGCACCGAGCAGGTGTTCGTGGACGGCGATGACACGCCCTGGTCGAAGTCGTTCCTGGCTTCGGCGTATGCGTCGCGCGGCCTGAAGATGCGTTTCACCTCGGGCACCGGATCTGAGGTGCAGATGGGCTATGCCGAAGGCAAGTCCATGCTGTATCTGGAAATCCGCTGCATCATGGTGACCAAGGGCGCCGGCGTCCAGGGATTGCAGAACGGCTCCATCAGCTGTATCGGTGTGCCGGGATCTGTTCCTTCGGGCATCCGCACCGTCCTGGCCGAGAATGTGGGCACGGTTCTGATGGATATGGAAGTGGCGTCGGGCAACGACCAGACGTTTACTCACTCCATCGAGCGCAACACCGCCCGCATGATGATGCAGTTCCTGCCGGGAACTGACTACATCTTCTCCGGCTACGCTGCCGAACCCAACTACGACAACATGTTCGCCGGGTCCACCCACGATGTGGATGACTACGACGACTACCTGGTGTTGCAGCGCGACCTGCAGGTGGATGGTGGCTTGCGTCCGGTGACTGAAGCCGACGTGATTGCCGTCCGCAACAAGGCTGCTCGCGCACTGCAGGCTGTGTTCGAGGAGATCGGACTGCCTCCCATTACCGACAAGGAAGTGGAAGACGTCACCTACGCTCACGGCACCAAGGACATCGGCATCCGCAACGTTCCCGAGGATCTGCGCGCTATCGAAGACATGATGAAGCGTGGAACCACGGGTCTGGACGTCGTCAAAGCACTGTCGAAACACGGCTTCAACGATGTTGCCGAGTCGGTGCTGATGATGTTGAAGGGCAAAGTAACCGGCGATTACCTCCATACGTCGGCGTTGTTCGACAGCGGCTTCAACGTGTTGAGCGCCGTCAACGATGCCAACGATTACGAGGGACCGGGTACTGGCTATCGTCTCGAAGGCGAGCGCTGGGAACTGTTGAAGAACATCCCCCAGGCGATCAGTCCGGAAGACATATAGGACGGGAGGCTTTCAAAAATGAATATCTCGGAAGCAATGGTGAAACAGGTCATCCTGGAAGTTCTGCAGCAGATGCAGACGAACGGCAAGACCGCCGTTCGCCAGGAAGAACAGGTTCCGCCCCTCTCGTTCAATGAACTCGGGACGGCGAAACCTGGAACAGATCGTAACGAGGTGGTAATCGGATTGCCGCCGGCATTCGGTAAGGCGATGACGAAGACCATCATTAACATCCCGCACAACGAAGTACTGAGAGAAGTCATGGCGGGAATCGAAGAAGAAGGACTCAAGGCGCGTCTGGTGAAGGTCAACAAGACCGCGGACGTGGGATTCATCGGTCACGAAGCCGCCAAGCTGAGCGGCTCCGGCGTGGGTATCGGAATCATCTGCCGCGGTACTTCGGTCATTCACCAGAAGGACCTGATGCCGTTGCAGAACCTCGAACTGTTCCCGCAATCACCTCTGGTGGAGCGGGAGACGTTTCGCGCCATCGGGCGCAACGCCGCCAAGTATGCCAAGGGAGAGCGTCCGACACCGGTACCGGTTCGTAACGATCCCATGGCACGGCCCAAGTACCAGGGCTTGGCTGCCTTGCTCCACAACAAAGAGACGCAATACGTAAAACCCGACATGCCAAGCATGGAACTTGCCCTGCAGCGTTAAGTCGGTCGAGGAGACATACTCATGGCTACAACCGAAATCAGCATTTCTCCGGAAATGATTGCCGAAGCCGTACGAAAGGCCATGGAATCGCTTGGCCAGACGAACGGTTCGACAACCGTCGCAACCAAATCGACGGGCAAGCTCGACGCCAAGAAGGACTATCCGCTGGGACAGAAGAGACCTGATCTCGTCCGCTCAGCGACTGGACTCAGCCTGAACGAAATCACGCTTGAAAAAGCTGCTTCCGGCAAGCTGACCTTCGACGACGTTCGCATTCGCCCCGAAACCCTGGAGTATCAGGCGCAGATTTGCGAGAGCGCGGGACGCCCGCATCTGGCAAAGAATCTTCGCCGGGCTGCCGAGATGACACGGATTCCAGACGCGCGCGTTCTGGAAATCTACAACTGTCTGCGGCCGTACCGCTCCACCAAGCAGGAACTCCTGGACATTGCCTCGGAACTCGAGAACAAGTACCAGGCGAAGGTCTGCGCAGGCTTCGTTCGCGAAGCGGCCCAGGTCTACGAAAAACGTAATCGCATCAAGAAGTAATTCGGGTTGCCCACTATGGCCTATATAGCTGGCGTTGATGTTGGTAATAACACGACTGAAGTGGCACTGGCGGAGATCGATGGGAAGGGCAACCCACGATTTCTGTCCAGTGCCATGGTGAGAACCGTCGGGATCAAGGGCACCTTGCGTAATGCCATGGGCATTATCGAGGCCCTTGACCAGGCCCTCAAACCTGCGGGCTTGCGGCGGGATCAACTGGATGCGGTGCTGCTGAACGAGGCAACACCCGTCATTGGCGATATCGCCATGGAAACGATCACCGAAACGGTGATCACAGAGTCAGCCATGATCGGCCATAACCCCTCCACCCCCGGAGGGCAGGGACTCGGCCAGGGTCGCACCATCGCTCTTGGCGATTTGAAATCGAGTTCCAACCATCAGCCGTACATCGCGGTGATTCCGGGAGAGGTTGAGTTCAAGGACGCTGCCGCTGAAATCAATGCGGCCGGCGCCCGCGGGCTCACCGTTGCCGGGGCGATCGTGCAGAAGGATGATGGCGTCCTCATCAACAACCGGTTGCAGCAGCCCATACCGATTGTGGATGAGGTGAAGTATATCGATCGCGTGCCGGTAGGAATGCCGGCGGCGATTGAAGTTGCGCGGCCCGGCCGCACCATCGAGAAGCTGTGCAATCCGTACGACATCGCGACACTGTTTCACCTCGATTCGGAGGAAACCAAGCGGGTTGTGCCGATTGCACGCGCTCTCATGGGTACGCGCAGCGCGGTGGTGATCAAGACGCCCAAGGGCGACATTGAAGAGCGGCGCATTCCGGCCGGTCATATCACGCTGATCGGGCAGAAGCAGAAAGTCGATGTTCCGGTGGAAGAGGGCGCAGACGCCATCATGGCGAAGCTGGGCACGATCTATCCGCTGGAAGAGGTGCGCGCTGAAGCCGGAACCAATGTCGGCGGAATGTTCGAGCAGGTGCGCAAGGTGATGGCTGATCTGACCGATCAGCCGGTCAGCGCCATTCGCGTGCAGGACATTATTGCCGTCGACACCTTTAAACCGCAGCAAGTTTTGGGAGCGCTCGCGGGCGAGTTCGCCATGGGCAACGCCGTCGGACTGGCGGCCATGGTGCATACCCACAAGCTGCCGATGCAGCGGCTGGCCCGAAAACTCCAGGATGAAATCGGAGTGACCACGCTGGTTGGCGGTGTCGAAGCGGAGATGGCGATCCGCGGTGCACTGACCACGCCGGGCACGAAGCCGCCCCTGGCGACGCTCGACCTGGGTGGCGGATCGACGGATGCGTCGATCATCAATGAGGCTGGAGAAATCCGCAGCGTTCACCTGGCCGGCGCCGGCGATATGGTGACCCTGCTCATCGATACCGAGCTTGGCCTGAACGATTTTGACCTGGCCGAAGAGATCAAGAAGCATCCGCTGGCCAAGGTCGAGACGCTCTTCCACATGCGTCACGAAGACGGCTCGGTACAGTTCTTCGACAAGCCGCTCGATCCCAAGCTGTTCGGCCGAGTGGTGGTGTTGGGCGACAACAGCCCGATTCCGCTGGAAACCAATCATCTGCTGGCGCAGATCGTCGCGGTCCGTCAGGGCGCAAAGAAAAAAGTGTTCGTTCGCAACGCGCTGCGGGCGCTGGAGAGAGTCGCGCCGGCAGGCAACATTCGCCTGATCCACTTCGTGGTGCTGGTCGGCGGCTCGGGAATGGATTTCGAGATTCCGAAGATGATCTCCGACGCGCTGTTCGAATACGGCGTGGTCACCGGGCGAGCGAATGTGCGCGGAACCGAAGGGCCTCGCAATGCCGTAGCCACCGGACTGGTGTTGGCCCACGCGCAACAGCATAAGGGGGCGAGATAGATGGCGGACTACGCGCCCATGTCGGAGCTTCGCAAGCCGGCGGTTTGCGTGCTGATTGTGCGCGGCAGGAGTGCGGAGCTTGCAGCCGGTGTTCTGGGGCATGGAGGAAGAAGGTATTCCGTACGAGGTTCAGGAGTCCTCTTCCGGAGAAGTGGTTGGCGTAGCCAAGGAAGCGGCTCACATGTCGCCGCTGAACGTAGGCATCGCTTACGACGGCACGAAGGGAACGATTGCCTTGCATCACCGCGATCTCAAACCTGGCGAGCCAATGTTTGTCCTGAATCTGCGCGACGTAAAACCAGGTGAACTGCGAAGGCTGGGCATCAATGCAGCCCGGCTGGTGAAGAGCGAGCCGCTGGTTCTTACCGACGAACCGGCGATCACGAATACGCCGCGGAGTGCGCCAGCCAGGTCAGATTCGAATTCATATCCTGAAAACGTTTCGGATGAGCTGGTCGAACAAATCGTAAAACGGATTTTGGCAGAGATGGTGAAGGCTTGAGGGAACGTCATGGTCAATGAAAGCCTCGGATTGATTGAAACATTGGGATTGGTTCCGGCGGTTGAAGCTGCTGATGCCGGTGCGAAAGCTGCCAACGTTCGCTTCCGCGGATACGAACGGGCGAAGGCCGGCTTGATCACGGTCGTCTTCACCGGCGATGTGGCGGCGGTTCAGGCGGCAGTGAGCGCCGCATCGGCTGCAGCCCGGAGGGTTGGAACCGTGATCTCGTTCCACGTGATCGCGCGTCCTGATCGCCAGTTGCAAGTGATCCGCAATGGCTCCCGGCCGGCAGCGAAGGCCGTAGAGATCGCTCCCATCGCCATAGCCGAGCCGGCAATCGAGATTGAGACAATTCCAGTGGCAGAAGAGATCGTGCTGGAGGAAGTTGCCGCTCCTGCGATGGTCGAAGAGGTCATGGTTGAGGTCGCTGAAGTTGGGGAAGTTTCGATGCCTGCGGAGCCATTTGAGCCTGCGGTGGTTGAGGCCGTGATTGTGGTCGAAGACGACGGCGGGATTGGCGAGGAAGAAGTCGTCGAACCGGCAGAGGAAGAGTTGGTGGCCGCGGCTCCGGTCGCAGCACCGCGCAAGAAAGAAAAAGAAAAAGTTCGCAAGAGCAAAAGTAAGAGAAGAGTTTGATGTGAACTCTGGCCGCGCAGCCAGTGTGCGAGCCACCGAAATCAAAAGGAGTCAACGCTATGGCAGTTCTCGAGCAACCACAGATCAAGCCTGCGGGTGAAATTTCCAAACCGCGCCCCTCTGTTGAACTACGTTCCTATGTTTATATTGACCGGCTCCAGCCGCAGTTTGCCGCATTCCTGGGAACTAACATGCGCGGTTACCTGCCGGTCGTCGGCATGGCCTCGATGCTGATCGAGATCGCCCCCGGCGTGCTCATCAACCAGGTTGCCGACGCGGCTTTGAAGGCCGCCGATGTGCGTCCCGGGTTGATGGTCGTCGAGCGGCATTTCGGCGTGCTCGAGTTCCACTCGAAAGCCCAGGCCGACGTCCAGTATTCCGGCAATGCGGCGCTGAAGGTTCTGCAATGCGGTCAGGAAGACCGGATCAAGCCGAAGATCCTGAGCTCGCAGATCATCCACAAGGTCAACGACTATCACACCCAGATCGTCAACGTTTCGCGCTCTGCGTCGGTGCTGATTGCCGGACAGGACATGTACATCTTGGAAGTTGCGCCCGCCGGTTACATCATTCTCGCGGCCAATGAAGCTGAGAAGAGCGCCAACATCACCATCGTGGATTGCAGGACGTTTGGCGCAGTCGGCCGCCTGTATCTCGGCGGAAAAGAGTCAGACATCGCCCGCGCAGCTCAGGCTGCCGAAGCGGCGATCCTGGGCATTCGCGGCAAGGATGGTTCGGGCTCGAACGCAGGCTAACGACGTCGGCAAGTCCGGATCGCCCGCTCCGGGAGACGCAGGGAAGCTGCGGGCGGAACATAAAAACGATCCTCCAGCCAAGAGCACGGGAGAGGATGTAGTGACGATTCACCCCATCGCGACGGAGTTGCTGACGGCCTTTCAGGACTCGCTGTCACTCAAGGGAAGAAGGCCTTCGGACGGCATTTTGTACGCCGGCGTCGACCTGGGCACAGCTTACATCGTGACGGCGGTGGTCGATGCTATGGGCGTTCCGCTGGCGGGAGCGGTGACCCGCAGCGAATCCAGCATCCGCGACGGCCTGGTGCTCGATTACATGGGCGCGATCCGGTTGTTGCGGGAGCAGGTACACCTTCTGCGCTCCGCCGGCTTCCCGATCAAGAAGGCTGCGGGTGCGTATCCGCCCGGCACCATCGGCAGAAATGCTCAAGCGGTAGCCAACGTCCTGTACGCGGCCGATCTTGAGGTCACTGCTTTGGTCGATGAGCCGAGCGCGGCGGCGAAGGTGCTGAGCATCAGCGACGGAGCGGTGGTCGATATTGGCGGCGGTACTACCGGCATCTCGGTCATCCGCGACGGTGAGCCGATTTACACCGCCGACGAAGCCACGGGTGGTACACATGTCGACCTGGTTCTGGCGGGTCACTTCAAGGTCGATGTGCAGGAGGCCGAGAAGATCAAGACCGATCCGGCGCGGCAGCGGGAGATCCTGCCGCTGGTGACGCCGGTGTTCCAGAAGATGGCCAGCATCGTGAAAAGCCATCTCAAGGGACAATTGGTCGAGACGCTCTACCTTGTAGGAGGTACGAGCTGTTTCCCCGGCATTGAATGCGTTATCGAGCAGGAGACGGACATTCCCGTCGCCAAGCCTTCTCATCCTTTTCTGGTGACTCCTTTAGGGATTGCGCTCGCGTGCGCGGAAAAGTCATGAGCTTAGAGAGCTACGAATCGACGACAGTATGACGGAAGAGCGGATTCACGAAGTCGTGGTGGAAGTGCTGAAGCGATTGCTGCCGCACATGGGCGCGACCGGTGAGCGCGGGACCGTCGTCGCGGTGTTCACGGGAGCGACGGCCGGATACAAGGAAGCCGTCGACCAGGTGCGCTCGCTGGTGATGCAAGGCTACCGGGTCGAGCTGCTGTTTTCGCAAGGTGCGGAGACGCTGTACGCCAAGTATCTCTGGGGCGAACTCGAAGGCTTTCCGCATGTGACGGCGTGCAGCGAATCGGACTGGCTTCGCAATCTGAAGGATGTGCGAGCGGTGGTGGTTCCGGTGCTGAGCCTGAATACGCTGTCGAAATTGTCCCTGCTGCTGGCTGACAACTTTGCCAGCAATGTCATCCTGCACGCGCTGTTTGCCGGCAAGCCGGTGGTGATGGCCCGCAACGGCACGGACCCCAGCGACCAAGGACGCAAGGTCCCGCACTTCGATCAATGCAGTCCATTGCTGGCGGCAGCCATCGAAGAACGGTTTCGGACGGTTGCAGGATACGGTTGCCGCGTAACCGATGTGAACGACCTCTCGGCGACGATTGCAGTCGCTTCTTGAGCACAAGAGCACCGCGGGCGCAGTCGCTCATCGCAATGGCACGCGGGCGCCAGCCGTCCATCGATCAGCAACATCGTTACGGCGGCCGACGTGATGCGGGCGTCGCAGTCAGGAAATCCGTTGCGGGTTGCGGCGTCGACGGTCGTCACCCCGCTGGCCCGCGAGTTGGCTTACAAACATCGCGTCGATCTGGTTCAGGAAGTCGGCCGCTGAAGGCCGACAGAAAGAAGCATCGCTATGGTTATCGGAAAAGTGATTGGAACGGTAGTCGCGACGCGAAAGCATGAGCGGCTGGTCGGCGGCAAAATCCAGATCATTCAGCCGCTGGAGCCCGCACTCGCTTGAGCCGCAAGGCGAGCTATTCGTCGCGGTAGATGCGGTTGGCGCCGGCGTCGGCGAACAGGTGCTGGTCGCACGCGGCAGCGCGGCCCGCAAGGCGTCGATAACGAATCGGCTCCGGTGGACGCAACCATCGTCGGCATCATCGACGAGATCGACATCCCGGTACTCAGCCAGGCAGCTGTGGCGTGTAGCGCGGAAAGCTTATGGGTTCAAAGATCTATACGCGAAAAGGTGATCTCGGCCAGACCAGCCTGTTCAGCGGCGAGAAGGTCGCGAAAGACGATCTGCGGCTGCAAGCCTACGGCGCGCTGGACGAATTGCAGGCGCAGCTGGGAATGGCTCGTGCGCTCACAAAGAATGAAGAGCTGGGGCCGATATCTGATCGAGATTCAGCGCGACATTTCGGCCGCTTGCGCCGAACTGGCGTCGAACACCAATGTTCGCGCCCGCCTGCCCCGCCACATCGAGAAGAGCGACACGGAGCGGCTGGAAGGATATATCGACAGCTTCACCGCGCGCTGCCCTCTGCCCAAGCGCTTCATCATGCCGGGCACGAACTGCCGACAGCGCAGCGCTGCACGTGGCGCGAACCATCTGCCGCCGCGCGGAGCGTCACATCTGTCGGGGTCCATCGCGAGATCGGGAGCTACGACGAGATTCTTGTGATATACCAATCGCTTGTCCGATTTGCTGTTCGTGCTGGGCTGGTCGATGGAAGTGATGGCAGTTGTGGACGATACCGTGCGGGAGGTTCTCCTCTCCGCAATGAAATGAGGCCGCGATGAGATTGCCCTACGTCATCTCGGAAATTCTTGCAGCGGTCGCGGAAGCGGAAGCTGTGAAGATTGGCGTGCCGATGGCGATCGCCATCGTGGACAGCGAGGGTGGGCTGCAATTCTTCAAGCGCATCGACGGCGCCTTGCCGGTCAGTACCGAGCTTGGCGATGTCGAAGGCGTACACAGCCGCGGTTATACGAATCCCGACGCATACGGTCGGCGAACTGGCTCAGCCGGGAGCGCCGCTCTACGGGATTCAGCACACACACAACGGCAAAATCATTTTGTTTGGCGGCGGCTATCCACTCTGTATCGGCGGAAAAGTTGTAGGTGCGATCGGCGTCAGCGGCGGTACGGTCGAACAGGACATGCTGGTTGCCGAACCCGCGGTGCAGATGCTGCAGTTCATTGAGTGCTGGGCGAAGGAGATCAGGCCGCTGCTGCCGCACGTGAACGGCAACGGCTCATGGACGGCGCTGCCCGGCGGTGAAAGAGAAGCTTTTGAAAGCGTTCAGCGGACAGAGTCCGCAGATTCCGGAGAGCACGATCACGGCCCTGGCGGGTGGAGTGCTTCTGGCGCTGACGTAGGTTCGACGAGTTTGAGTTTGCAGGCGTATCAAACAAGATTGCTGAGCAGTACGCATAAGTGATGGAGGAGATGCAATGGCAACCAGTCCGGAAGTAATCGCGGGCTTGATTCAGAAGGTTCTGGAAGAACTGGCGGGCACCGAAGTCAGCAAAGCCGAGGGCTCAAATGGCCTTTATCCGACGGTAAACGATGCCGTGGAAGCCGGCCTGGCCGCGCAGAAGAAGCTGATCGCGATGTCACTGGAGCGGCGCAGAGACATCATCGCCTCCATTCGCAGCAGCGTTTTGAATCGCAACGAGGAATTGTCGGCGATGGCGGTCGAGGAGACGAAGCTCGGGCGCTACGAAGACAAAGTGCGCGAGAACATCCTGTGCGCGACCAAGACCCCGGGCGTCGAAGACATCGAGCCTCGCGCTTTGAGCGGCGACAACGGCTTAATGCTGCTGGAGTATGCGCCGGTTGGGCTGATCGGCGCGCTCACCCCGATCACCAACCCGACGGGCACGCTCATCAACAACAGCATCGGAATGATTTCGGCGGGGAACGCGGTGATCTTCAACGCCCATCCCAATGCCCGGCGAACCAGTACGGCGATTTTGCAGGTCGTTCATCAGGCGATCGTTGACGCCGGCGGCCCGGTCGGGCTGGTCTCGTCGGTTGCCAATCCGACGCTGGAGACCGCGAAGGAAGTCATCGAGCATCCGAAGATCAACATGCTTGTGGCCACTGGTGGCAAGCCCATCGTTAACATCGTGCTGCGCTCCGGGAAGAAAGCTATCGGCGCCGGTGCCGGCAATCCTCCTGCGCTGGTCGACGAGACCGCGACCATTCGGAAAGCTGCGCAGAGCATCGTAAGCGGCGCCAGCATCAACAACGGCATCTTCTGCACCTGCGAGAAAGAAGTCATCGTCGTTGAGGAAGTCGCCGAGTCGCTGATCAAGAACATGCTCGAGACCGGGCGGGTCTATCTGCTCAACCCGGAGGAGGTTGAGAAGGTTACCAAACTCGTCGTCACTCCAGAGCGCAAGATGAACGGAGCTTACATCGGCAAGAACGTGCAGGTGATTCTGCACGACGTGGGAATCGACGTCGGCGAGGAATGCCGGCTGGCGATTTTCGATGCGCCAAAAGACCATCCGCTGGTGTGGCTGGAGCAGATGATGCCGGTGCTGCCGATCGTGCGCGTGAAAGACGTCGACGAAGGCATCGAGTTTGCGGTGAAGGTGGAGCAGGGCAATCGCCACACGGCCATCATGCATTCAACCCACGTCGAGCATATGACGAGGTTCGCGCGCGCGGTGCAGACGACCATCTTCGTGAAGAACGGTCCGTCGTTCGCCGGCATCGGACTGGGCGGAGAAGGACATACCTCGTTCACCATTGCCGGACCGACCGGCGAAGGGTTGACTTCGGCGAGGACCTTCACGCGGCAGCGCCGCTGCACCCTGGTGGAGTCTTTCCGGATCATCTAAAGTCGAGTTCATCCCGCGAGGGGCAGGCGGCGTCCGGATCTAATATGCCGAGGAAAAGTTGTTCCAACGCGTCGAATCTGCCCCCAGCCGAGGTGACGCGTCTGCGGGTGACGTGCCGATGAGGAAGTTCGATTTCCTTCCTATTCTCCTGCTTGCGATCTCCAGCAATGGAGACAACGTCGCGGTGGGAGTCGCGTACGGTCTCGGCCGCATCGAGGTACCCCTCACCTCCAACTTCCTCATCGCTGTCGTGACCGGGATCTGTACGTTTGCCTCGATGTGGCTTGGTCATGGGATCGGCAGCATGATGTCTCCCCGGCTGGCTAACTCAACCGGGGGAGCGATCATCGCCGCCATCGGCGGCTGGGTCATCTTTCAGTCAATACGCTCCAATGGGAAGCGGAGCGTGGAAGCATCGGAACAAGCGCCTCTGCAAGGCCGGCGCTCCGGGATGTTTCGGCGCCTGATGCGCGTGCTCGAAAATCCGGTGGGAGCCGATTCCAATTTCTCCCGACAGATTGAACCCAAAGAAAGCTGGCTGTTGGCCATCGCCCTGAGCCTGAACAATGCGGTCAATGGAATCGCTGCCGGCATGGTCGGCATGAATCCGATTCTGCTGACCGCGGCGGTGATGCTGTTCAGCGTGCTGATGCTGTCGGCCGGGCTTGCAGCGGGAAGTCAACTCAGCAGGCGATGGCTTGGCGGCTTTTCCGGAGTGCTGTCAGGGCTGATGCTGATGCTGCTGGGCCTCTACGAAATTCATGTGTAGGTGAAGTCGGGCGCAATCGCGCACGGGTGCGGTGTGACCTCTATCACCGTGGGTCGTGACACAAAATGTGGCAGCGGCGAGTGCGCCTGCCTAGACTCGAATTCAGGAGGCGCTAGATGCTCGACAACCTGTTTCAACCTGCGCACCTGCTTATCATCCTGTTCATTGCCCTGCTGGTATTTGGTCCCAAGAAACTGCCGGAGCTCGGTAAAGGTTTGGGAGAAGGAATTCGGAGCTTCAAGGAGTCCATGAACGGCACGGAGCCGAAGGACAACGACCAGAAGCCCCAATCCTAGACCAGACATGCTGTTCCATCAGAGACGACTCATCCGGCCACTGTTGCTGCTGCTCGTACTCCCAACGTGTTGCTGGGCCGCTCACCTTGAAAAGGACGATAGCGGCCGTTCCGTCTCTATCCCCGACCACGTTCATCGGATTGTCTGTCTGGCACCAAGCCTGACGGACATCGTCTATGCTCTGGGGGCGCAGGGCGATCTCGTCGGAATCACCGATTACACCGACTACCCGCCACAGGCAGCGCGCGAGAAACCCAGCGTTGGCGGAATCGTAAATCCCTCGCTGGAACGCGTCGTGGCCCTGCACCCCGATGTCGTACTCGCACTACCGTCGTTTAATGGCAGCGAGACCATTGCCGCTTTGCAGCGCCTGAATATTCCAATCGTTCTCTTCAACACTGCCAACCTGAACGACATCTACCGCAACATCGCTACCGTGGGACGAGTTCTGGGACGCCAGCAGGATGCTGCTTCGCTGATCGCCAGCCTGCAATCGCGTGAGAGCGCGGTTCGCAAACAAGGCGAGGGGAAGAGCAAGCCCGGCCTGCTCGTGGTCGTCACCGTCAGTCCCCTGATCACCGCGGGGCGCAGCGCGTTCATCACCGAGATGATCGGCGCGGCAGGCGGAAGGTCGGTCACGGGAGATCTTCCGCAAGACTGGCTGCAAATGGATGTCGAGTCCATTCTGCCGCGCAAACCGGATTACATCGTGCTGATCCAGGGTGGCCCGGTGTCGTTGAGGATGATGCAGCAGCAACCGGGACTGCGGTCGCTGGAGGCAGTGCAGAAGGGGCGAATCATCACGGTCGACAGTCGCATTCAGATACCGAGCCCGGCAGCGTTTGACGGGCTGGAAGATTTGGCTCGGCAGCTGAAAAGTGTGCAGGCGCGTTGAGCCCGGTCCCGCGTCAATCGCGGCGATCAGGTTTGACAGTCAGCAGAGGCAACTCTAGAATCAAAGAAGGGCTGGACGGCTTTACGTCCGGCCTTTCGATTGATCGCGTCAGGCAGACCTGCCTTCGGATCAAAGTTCTGTTTTCGTTGTGCGGCTCCCAAGCCGCGCCGACCGTTGGCGGTGTAGCTCAGGTGGTTAGAGCGACGGTCTCATAATCCGTAGGTCGTAGGTTCGAGTCCTACCGCCGCCACCAGTAAAACGTGGGTCATCTTTTCCTTCATGCAGTCACTCGACTGCCAAGTTCCGTTTGCAACCCTCGACACTTTGCTCCACGACCTGGTTTCCGATACAAGTTAGGAGAGCTGTGCTATCAAGACAAACCAGTTTGAGGTGAGATGAGCACCACCGAAATTACAGCGGTAGAACGTGTGTTGCCAGAGCCGGACGAATTGCGAGGGTTCTCTCTCGAAGTGCCGTCAGTCGGCACAGCCGCAGATGCGTATTCCTTCGACGTCGGTGGCTGGGTGCTGGGCCGGGAATCTGCTGCCGCAAAGGTGGAACTGATCGCCAATGACGGATCTGTTCGGGTCGTTCCCATAGTCTCTCCGCGCGCCGATGTGGCTGGCGCGTATCCCGGAACGTCAGAGACCCTGAACGTCGGCTTTCGCGCGCCGGTCAGCGTGATTGGAATGACGCCGGAGTTTCAGTTCTCGGTTCAAGCGCGGCTGGAAAATACGCAGAGCGTAACCATAGGTCGCATCTCCGGGCGCCGTCGTCCCATCACCACCAGTTTCGAACCGACGATTCAGCCGTTGCTGGTCACCAGCCTCGGGCGAATGGGCACCACCTGGATGATGCGTCTGCTCTCCGAACACCCTTCTATTGCTGTTCTTCGCATTCATCCTTATGAAACGCGTCCGGGGAAGTTCTGGATGCAGCTTCTGGCGCGAGCTTTTTGGAAGGACGAGCCGTTCTGGAATGACCCGCTCAGCCGGTTGAGCAACTCCGGCGACGACGATGGCTGGGACGCTAAGGATCAACGGTGGTTCTGCTCGAAGCTGGTAGAGCAGGTGGCAACGTCGTGTCAGCGCGGGGTCGAAGAGTGCTATCGACAGATCGTTGCGGGGCGAAACCAGCAGTCTGTCACGTTCTTCGCCGAGAAGCATATTCCCGACGAAGTGCCGGGAATTGTCTGGGAACTTTATTCCAGGACGCGAGAGATTTTCGTGGTCCGCGATTTCCGCGATATGTTGTGTTCGATCAGGGCGTTCAATGCGAAGCGCGGATCAGTCGGGTTCAACCGCGATCAGGTCACGAGCGAGGCGGAATACATTCAGAGACTGGGGAGGGAGGCGCTGCGATTGCTGAACGCATGGAAGACACGAAAACGCGGCGCGTTCCTGGTGCGCTACGAAGATCTCATGACGCAGCCCGAGCAGACTTTGCAACAGGCGCTCAGCTACGTTGGCGTCGACTCCGGAACAAGCGTGGTGAACCACATGATTCGGCAGGCCCGCGTCGATACGCCGGAGTTGCAGGAACATCGAACTTCAGAAAACGCGGCCGCTTCCATTGGGCGATGGCGTCACGACCTGGATGAGTGGTCGAGGCAGCAGTGTGCTGCCGTTTTTGGAGAAGCGTTGACTGAGTTCGGCTACGACGTGCAAGCGAGCTAGACGCAAGGCCGCGTCGATCCGCCCGGCTTTACTGCACCGGTTCAAACTCTGCTTTCAGGAACGAGAAGCCGAGGACGCGAGGATCGTTCTGCGGATCTCCCATCACTTGTTGAGGATTATCAACTTGAATGACGAGCCGATTTTCGCCGGCAACCAGCGCGTCTCGCGGCACCGTGAACTCAGTAACGTCGTGACCAGCCGTAATCGTCCCCAATAATTTTTCATTCAGCAAAATATGAGCTGGCCTGTCCGGATTCGCTGACCCGTAGATTCGGATTCGAATCTTGCCGGCGCCCGTCGAATCAGGAGCTGCCAGGAAATAGATGGTTGCCAGTCCCTTTGTCCACACAGGATCCAGCGTGCCAAGACCCTCGTTGAAGCCTTTGTTAAGGCTGGAGAGATCGTCCGGCTTGATGGTGAAGGGAAGCTTCAACGTGGGGTAGGGTTCAACTTCGAATTCAAACCTCTGGTCTTGCGTGAGCACCTGACACGGAGCCTCGCAGGTGCGGGGGGTGTGCGTCAGTACAAGGTTCTGCAAACCGGGAAATTTGCGGCAGACATGATCGCGACCGAATGGGAAGGCCCAGAGATCGTCTACGCAGAACGTTTCGCCCGCATGCTCCATCCTGCTGGCGACACCTGCTTCGATCATCCAGTCAGCTTGATTGAACGTAAGGTGATAAACCGCACCATCGTTCGGGGGCAAGTGCTTTACGAGAAGATTCGTCTCAGGCTCGCCCTTTTCCGTATTGGAGAAACCCTTGGGAGAAGCGAACATGGTAAGCGGAAGTAACGCGCAAACAATGAATGCCAGCGCAGGTTGACCTTTCAGTTGCCAGCGATTCAACGCGAAGGCAGCCAGCAAAAATAAAGCGAATAACTGTACCGAAAAGAAGAAGTATCCGTTGAAGTTGAGCAACGGTCCTGTCATCTTTAACGTCCAGTAAAAGAAGAGCGCGCAGATTACAACAATCTCGAAGGCAGAATATTTGAAGAAGATTGAGATTCGATCTCGCGCCCTCACCCATCCGGCGATGGCCAACAACACCAGCAATGTCCCAACCAGCCAGTAACCCAGTACGTAAGGTTTCGAAGCGCCTCTCCGGAGTAGTTTGGCGGAAGCATTTTTCAGGACGACCTCGGGATCGGGCACAAAAGCCAAGAAACTGGATGCATACTTCAACGACTGCATCGGCGTTTGCTGCAGGCCGGGATGGAGTACCGTGTGGTGCAGAATCGCCTTGATGTTGTTGTCTTTGTGCAAACTCACATCCAGGACTACCGGCAGGGAAAATACAAGAATCAGCACGAGGCTGATGAGGAGCGGCTTCCGATTTTCACGAAATACAGTCCGCCAACTTGTTCGTCGATAGTGACTCCACCACAACATGGCAATTGCGCATGCGCCCAGGGCAAGCACGAACAGCGGTTGCGCCACATGTCCGTGAATCAACATCAGTCCCGCGAACACCGCCCACGGTAAGTGCTGGGTTCTGCCACTCGCTGTCGAGGCGCTGGCCGTGATGAAAAACAAGAAGCAGAACATGATCACGTGCGGCGGCCAGATGGAGACCATCGCGGATCCCGAGATAGTCAGGTTGACGGCATAGATGAAGAAAAGAGATACGCCCAAAGCTATTGGCGGGAATAACAGAGAGCGGCAATATCCGGCGATGATGTATATCGAACCAAATAGAAATGCGGTATTCAGGAAGATCATGCACAGGATGTGTGCGTTCATTTCCGCCGGGACAAGGTGCAGCCAGTCATGCAGGACCTTCTCGCCCAGAGCGTAGAGATAGAAGAAAGCCGGCCCCGGATGATGAAAGCCCCATCGGGAATAGTTGCCCAGCAGTTCGTGGAAATGTTTGGCTCTCTGCACCTGAAGAGCGTTGGCCGCGAAATCGGTGTACTCAAAGATGGGAACGGTGAACAGGTCGCGATTCACGATCAGGAGGACCAGCAGAAAAGCGCAGGCCGAGATCGCGATCGCGAACAAGGAAGACTGCGATGGGGTTTGCGACGAGCGGCGCTGTGTGCTCAATTCAGCGGCTTGCAGGAAGAGCCTCCGCTAATAGTCCGAGTTCCTCGAGACGAGAGCGAACGGACGTGGCAATCGTCGCGGGATGCAAAAGCTTGCTGACCTTGTTCTGGGCGATCAATCCTCGTTCTGCCGCTGACTCCCGATTGGCCTCGACTAATCGCATAGCATCGGCCGCGCAGTCCAGGTCGGGATCAGCCCAGTGACACCCGGCTTTATACGGACCGCAGCTACGTTTTATCGTCACTGTGCGATAAGGAACCAGGAAGCTATCTTCGTCGGACATGAAGTCGACGTTGCCGGAGTATGCGGTGGCGATTACCGGTTTGCCGCACATCATGGCTTCGGCCATGGTTAGTCCGAATCCTTCGGAGCGATGTAGCGAGACATAACAGTCGGCCGCCATCATCAACTCGTGCTTGTCATTCCTGCTGAGGATGGTGTCGAAGATCCGTACGTTCGATCCGTCCGCGGCCTTTTGCAAAAGCTTCAGGGCCTCGGGATGAGCGGTGCCATGGACGGATTTTATGAGCAGGAGAACGTCCTGCCGAGGTCCGAAAGCTCGCTTGAATGCCTCGATCAGGCCAAGAGGGTTCTTGCGCTCCAGATAGCTTTCGAAATCGAAATAAAACAGGAAGACGAAGGAGTCGGATTGCAGTCCGAACTTAGAGCGATCGACTCGACTGTCGAAGGAACTATTGAGATCCATGGCATGCGGCACTACCCTGACGGGTATCGGAGAACTGGAAGCCACAGCGTCTCGCGTAAATCGGCTCGGTGTCCATACTTCGTCGAGGTAGCCGAAAGACTTAGCCCATTCCCGGGGAAACTCAGATAGCTCCCACGCCCAATACCCGATATTAAAATGCCCTTTCAGGTAGCCGGCATATTTTTGAGCAAACGGTACGAGTCCATCGGCATTGATGGTGATCAGATTCGCGAGATAGGGATTATGGTCGGTTACGCCGTCGGGCAAGACTTCAACATTTGACGATCTGGGGTCTATATGGCTAGTCACAGAAAATGGAACCCCGCTAGCCTGAATTATCCGTAAATTGCTCCTCGCCCCTTCGCCAACTCCAGTCTCGGCGCCGTAGTAACCGACAAGGTTGACGCCTCCGGCCAGAAAAGAGGCTGCTAAGTCTTCTTCGTCGGTATCAGCTTGCTCACTCTTAATATCAAGCCATAAGAACGGGTCGCCAAGATGCGCTACGTTCGGTCCCAAGCTCCAGTAGTATCGCCGGGCCGACGAAGGAATTCTGACTCCGCTGGCGAAGAAATCCAAGCCATAGGTCCAGCGCTTCGCCTCCTCCCATCCCTGGTCCATGAGCAAATCGCGATAGCGGAGGTATAGCTTCTGTAGCTCTCCGATGTCGGTCATCCCGAAGCGGTCCTGATGCTTGGAAACTATCCAGGGCTTGTCTGCGTCGAATCCGCTGAAATGTACAAAATAAACCGGCTCTGACCCATTGACCTTCACACCATCGTCAAGCGTGACCACGCGCTCATGCAGGTTCCAATAGGCAATATTGTAGCCAGGCTCACGGATAATGCGGACTCCGTTAAAGAGGCTGGGAGCAAAGTCCATCCAGCGCTGGTCGACAAACAAGTTCTGCTCAATCGAAACGATGCAGTGGTGATAAAGCTTGTCTGACCACCAGCGGAGCAGACGCTCGGATTCAATACCATTGCGCAGACCAATGAATCCTAAGTTGAACGTCCCCGACTTCAGGATGTCGTGCTCCGTCTGTCTACGGCCATCATTTGGGATGGGCTCCAAGAGATGCGGCGTCAGCAGGATGTCAGATGACTCCAGATAATCGCTCAGGTTCGATAGCGAGTTGAATATCAGGATGTCCGGGTCGATGTAGAGCAGCTTGTGAATGCCGTACTCGCGAAAGAGATAACTGAGCAAGTAAGGTTTGACTGCGGTACTTGCCTCTAGAACCGTGTATTTGAAAAGAAAGCCTTGCAGGTTGGGTATGTCCAGGTCCGAGGTATAGACCGACTCAAAACTCTCGGCTTCCGGGGCAAAGAAGCCATCAGGATTATCCAGGAAGAGTACAAAGAACGGACTATCAGGATGAAACTGATTCCAGGATTCCGCCAGGACGCGCGCCATAGGCAGATAGTTCTTCGCGACGATGGTACAGGCCGCGAATTCCCGGTTGTGAGTTTTAGGCTCGAGCGTCACGATCTGGTTGTCGGTCTAGCTTCGCCAACCAACGACGGCGTAAGCCGCGCTAGTCAGAAGCGGTTTAACATTGGCATTCGGCGAGTCACCATTGCCCGATACCGATATAGGACTATTGGTTAAAGGTAATTCGACTGCTGCCGACGCAAGGACTTTCACCTTACAAAAGGAGCTACTCTGAAATATAGACACCATCAGCTCAGGCGAAACTGGGCGAAGGTGGGTCGGATCGAGATTGCTGATCCGGCCATAGCCATACTGTGAATTCGGATTTGTCGTCTCCATTAAGAGCACGCCGCCGGGCTTGAGTTTCGCAGCACAGAGTCCGATTAATTTAGCTTGTAAATGGGCCGGCAGAAACTCAACGAACCTGGCGGAAAATATTCCGCCCAATGATCGTTCCGGTAGTTGAGACAGATGATGGAAAACATCTTCGTCAAAAACCTTAAGACCTTTACGAAGCGCCGCTGCGCAGGCATCGTTGTCAGAATCGACGCCGTAGGAGGGGATGCCGTTCTCCTTCAAGAGTTCGAGGAATTCTCCACGTCCACAGCCGAGATCGGCCACTGGCGAGGACTGCCGGAAGAAATCGACATAGGGCGCCAGGTTCTCTCGCGTAGCGAGTTCCATGGCGCGAACGGTAGTCTGGAAGCGATCTGAATGCAGCTTAAGTATTTCGTTTTCCAGCCTGCGAATTTCCTCGCGCAACTGATGAGAAGAAGAGTCGATGGCAGCAATCGCATGGTTTTGCTCTTCGATGGCGATAGCCGCCTGTTGATTAAAAGCTTGCAGCGAGCGTGTATACCAGGATAAAGACCGCTGCAGAAGTTTCTTGCTGCCCTGAACCAGCCGATTCGTCAGGCCCGTATTTCTTGGATTCAGCTCTCCAACTGCCTTTTGAGCTTTCCACAGATTCGCCGTAGTAGTGGCGAGATGTGAAAAATCAAAGCTGCGTTGAACCGTTGTCGTCCGTGTCTTCGAGCCTTCCGCATGGACGCCCTGTTGTGACCGCACGACATGTGTCTGCAGTGCCGAGAGGACGTATTGCTCCTGTTCCGACGCGTCGGCGGGAAGATTGCCGGAGACGTGGAAGCGCTCTTTCTGTTGTTGCAGGTTGATGTATTCCGACGAGGACATGAAGACCTCGACTACATCGGACCGAGGTGTACCTCCCGCCAGTACGCCTTTCCAATGCTCCACCTCATGATTGTGGGGCTGCCGCTGCAAAAGATTTCGATACAGACTGGCGACAAACTGATCGTCGCTCATATCTGTTGCACGCGCTACTTCAGGCATGTGTGGAGGTCCTTCGCAAAGAATCTATTGGCGGCGCAAGCAGAGAACTGGCACATGTTGAAAGTCTCCACGCGCCCGCTGTGGTGAAAATCAGCAGGCCCAGCGGGAGGAGCAACAACATCCGATCGTGCGGAACGTTCTCTCGTTCTCTACGCACTAGCGATACGAGGAACGCCTAACCTCAAATCTCCAGCGATTTTAGCAGATTTCGTATGAAATCATGGGCAGCGTCGCGCAGACGAAAGCGACGAGAAGTAGTCTAAACGCTAGCGCCGCGGTCCCGAGCGCAGCTTGGCCATGATGGCGCGGATAGGCGCGGTGACCCGCCAGGAAAGAGAGTTGTCCATCGCGCTACGCAGGTTGCGCTCGTCCTTGAGCTTGGCTTCGGTCGTTTTCAAAATCTCTTCCACGGCTATACGACGGTCATTCGCCTGATCCTTCGCTGCATTCGAATGACGCAGTTCCTCGGCGCATCTCTCGTTTTCAATCTTCGCCTTCTCGATCAAGTCACGGATGACCTCAGGTGCAGGCATCGGTGTGGGAAGTACCCGAAGTTGAAGACGCAACCGGACCGCGCCTGGTGTGTTTTTCAGGAAGGGCAAAATGATCTGGGGATCATCACCAAAACTACTCACGAGTAATCCATCGCTCGAGGGGAGCAGAGTAGCAGTGCCGTCCGTCGCTATGTCATCGGCGCTGTCGACGAATAGGCTCCAAAGCGGTTCTCCCGTGGGATGGGTGACTAAAGATAATTCGCGTATTTGAACCAGGCTCGGCTCATGAGAAGGATCGATTCGAAGAGAGCCATTGCCGAGACCTTGCGGCAGTTCGAACTCAAGTGTGTCCCACACGCCAGCCTGAGTTTTTTGCAGCAGACCAGTCTCTTCTGAATAACCACTGGCGCCGAAGGGAAACACCTGGACTCTTACTTCGGTAGAAGCTTGCAGGTTTTCGCCATTGGCAGAGCCGGTCGCAGTCGGCTGAAGCAGGTTCTCGAGATGCGAGGCGTAGATGACGTAGCGGCGACGAATTTCCTCGGCGACGGTAGTCGATCCGCTGAAAAGATATTCCAGGAGCGGCGCGTCGGTTTTGCGATCTCCCTTCTGAACAACTCCAAGACCCCAGCCGTGATGAAACTCGAAGGTGTTGGGGAATTCAGCTTTGATTTCGTCCCACAGGCGCCAGACACCGAAACTCTCATGCTTGGGGCAGATGTCGTGAAGAAGGATGATCCCGCCGTCCTTCACTTTCGGCAGCCAGGTGCGAAAGTCGTGACGCGCGGCTTCGTAGGTATGGAATCCGTCGACATGAAGGAGCCCAATCGAATTGTCGGCGAACTGCGACAGCGCGTCATCGAAGCTCATGCGCAGCAGATAAGAGAACTGCCGATAGAAGCGCTCGTTATAGGTTCGCACATCCTCATAGACTTCTTCCCCGTACCGGCCGGCATGTTCGTCGCCCTGCCAATGATCGACGGCATAGCACAAGGAGCCGGTCCGGTGCTCTTCGACGGTCTGGCAGAAGGTGAAGTAGGCCTCACCCCAGTGGGTTCCCAACTCAACAATAATTTCAGGACGGATAGCTTGGATGAGTTCGCTGGCGAACGCGAGGTGGCCGGACCAGCTGGTGATGTTCCTGGGTTTGTAGCGTCGGGGGACGAAGTTGGGCAGCATCAATCCGAAAGCAGTCGAAATCGTTTTCGGATCTCGCAATTGCTGCGTTACGGACTCTTCGCCAGTTGAGGTGTTTGGCATGAAAGGTTTCGGCGCGACTCCATTGGTTCAGACCCTGTCACCGCTGTCATCGTACCGAAACATTTGTGGGAGACGCAAGCAAGTTTCAGGCGTTACGGCTGGGACCCGATGGAGCGAACGACAGCGCGGGCTCAACTATGCGATTGACCTGTTCCCACACGCTCGCGCCACTGGCGATCAGCCCGGGAAGCAAAGTGTCGGGCTGGTTGAAACGGGGCTCTGCTTTGCCCGGCAAGCTTACGCGCCCGCCTGATGAGTTGACGAGCGCAACCCCTGCAGCTACGTCCCACTCGTGTTTCGGGCAGAGCGTCCAAGTGGCAGTGGCGAGACCGGCAGAAACGAGCGCCAGTTTGTAGGCTACGGATCCAACCGCCCGGACAGTAAAACTCTTTCCCTGGAAGCGCTCCCACTCCCCTCGCCCGCATTCCTGCCGGCTGGCCAGCACAACTCCTCCGTCCATGCCGGCGGCCGCTAGTGAGACGGGCTTGCCGTTGTAGGTAGTCCCCAGGCTCCTGGAACCGAGGAACAGTTCCTCCGTCTCGGGATTGTAGATACCGCCGGCGATCGCTTCTCCGTCGATCACCAGTCCGACAGAGATACTCCACTCAGGCAAGCCGCTGATGAATTCGATTGTGCCGTCGACGGGATCGACAACCCAGGTGACATCGCAACCCAGGCGAGCTTCGTCGTCGGCATGCTCTTCGCAAAGCCATCCTTCGCCGGGACGCTGCAGGGCATCGCGCAGGGTCTCGCTGATTTGCAGCTCGGCGTCCCTCACCATGTCGCGCCGTGGCCGGTCGGTCTCCTGTGCGACAAGGTCGTGCACAACTTTGTTTGCCAGCTCGATGCTCCGCTGTATGCGAGCGAGATATTCCCGCTCCTGGGTTTCAGTGACCATGAATCAAACCTTCCCACATCATGCGAATTCCGAACGCGATCAACACCACGAAGAGGAGCTGCTTTAATCTTTTCGCCGGAATGCGATTAGCAACGTATGCGCCCAGAACGCCGCCCGGAACCGAACCGATCAGGATGGGTCCGACGATCGCGTAATCGACATTGCCAAGTCTCATTTGTAGCAGACTGGTGATCCCGGTGAGGAGTAAGGCGTGAACCACATCCGTTCCCACCAGGAGCGCAGGAGCGTATCCATAAAATACGAGCAACAACATCAACGTCACGGTGCCCGATCCGATGGAGGTGACGCCTACGAGCAATCCCACACATAAGCCGATGGCTGCAATCCCGAGTACATGTTTGCGGCCGCCGTCGAAAGCGCTGGATTCGGTCGAGGGATGCCGCACGTAAAGCGAAATGAGCGGGATAACAATCAGCATAGTTGCGATGATTGTTTTGAGGAATGCGTTGACTCCGCTTCCATGCCTCGCGTGGACCGCGGTGAGGAGCACCACTCCAAGAACGGCACCCGGAACGCTGCCAATGGCGAGGCCCGCTACCAATCGCCAGCTGATATTTCCGCGGCGCCAATGCACGAAGCCGGCGCCGATCTTGGTCACGCAATTGACGACCGCATCTGAACCTACCGCGACCAGTGGCGGAACGCCCAGGAACGACGTCAGTATCGGCAACAGCAGAATGCCGCCGCCAATTCCGGTTAACCCGACGAGAATGCCAACAACGAGCCCGGTGAAAATCCTCGCAATCATTGCCCCAGAAGACACAAGCCTCCATCACTTACTGGACAGCTTAGTTTTCGTTTTCGACGGGCGCCGAACTGTCATAAGACGACAAGTATTGCAGTACCTCTGACACAACTTTCGACGAGATCTCCCGCAAGCTTTGAGCATTCGTGTCGCAGACGATTTCGGCCGCGGCCGGAGGCTCATAGGGGTCGTCGATCCCAGTCATTCCGCGGACTTTTCCCTCGCGAGCTTTCTGGTACAGGTCTTTGGTATCGCGAAGCTCGCAAACCTCGAGCGGCGTGCTGACGTACACCTCGATGAAATCGCCGACGGCTTTTCGAGCTTCCTCGCGTGCCGCGCGATAAGGGGAAATCGCCGAGACCAGCACGACGGTTCCGTTGCGGGTGAGGAGCTTGGAGACGAAAGCGATTCGCCGGATGTTCTCGTCGCGATCGGACTTGCTGAATCCCAGGTCCTTGCAAAGATGCTTGCGAATGACATCGCCGTCAATGACTTCGATGGGCAGGCCGTAGGCCAGTAGTTCTGTAGCAACGGCACGGCAGATGGTGGTTTTGCCCGCGCCGCTGAGGCCGGTGAACCATACGGTGACTCCCTGCCGCTGCTGCACGCGGGCAATGGCCGCGAAGTCGTCTTTCGCTTCGTCCGTGCGGAGAGGGAACGCCTCAGCAATCATGCCCGCAGCAACGGTGTCGTTCGTGATCGGGTCGATGAGGATGAAGCTGCCGGTTGCGCGATTGCGATCATAGGGATCGCAGAAAATGGGGGTGTAAAGCTCGAACTCGACCTGCCCGATCTCGTTGAACTGCAGCGTGTCAGCCGGGCGCTCCTGGAAGAGATCGACGTCGAGCACATGACTCAGCTTAGTGACGCGCGCCACCACGGTTTTCGTCGTGTGCTTGATGAAGTATCGGACATCGTTTCGGAGTGGCGTCAAGGAGAGCCAGATGAGGTTGGCCACGATGCGCGTCGAAACGGTCGGAGCGTCGTCGTCCGCGACCAGCATGTCTCCGCGACCAAGATCGATGTGCTCCGAAGTCGTCAACACTACCGACTGCGAGGCTCCGGCCTCTTCCAGTTTTTGCGTGTGTAGATGAATTTCAGCGATGGTGGTTCGCTGGCCCGAGGGCAGCGACATAACTTTTTGGCCCGGCTTTACCGTGCCCGAACTGACGAGGCCGGCATAACCGCGAAAGTCCTGGTTGGGGCGAACGACACTCTGCACCGGGAAGCGAAAAGCTTCGGCGCGCGATCCTGTCGACGGGATCGTCTCCAACATTTCCAGGAGCGATGGGCCGTTGTACCAGGGCATTTCGCCGTTGCTGTGGATGACGTTCTCGCCATTCAATGCGCTCACCGGAACGAAGTGCAGCTCTACGCCGGGAAACGAAGAGGAGTGCCGCGCGAAGTCTTCGCGTATGGAGTTGTAGATCTTTTCATCGAAGCCGACCAGATCCATTTTGTTGACTGCGATGAGGAGCCGCCGTATCCCGAGCAGAGAAGCGATCAGCGCGTGACGCCGCGTCTGGCGCAGGATGCCTTTCCTGGCGTCGACCAGGATCAGCGCCAGTTCCGCTGTGGATGAGCCGGTCGCCATGTTGCGCGTGTACTGCTCATGACCGGGAGCGTCGGCAATGATGAAACGGCGCTTGGGCGTCTGGAAATATCGATACGCCACATCGATGGTGATGCCTTGTTCGCGTTCCGCCCGCAATCCGTCGGTCAGCAATGACAGGTCGAGATCCAGGTTCTTGGCCGACGACGCTTTTTTCACCGACGTAAGCTGGTCGTCATAGATGGCGTTGCTCTCATACAGCAGACGTCCGATGAGGGTCGACTTGCCGTCGTCGACGCTGCCGGCCGTCACGAACCGGAGTAGATCCCGTTGCTCAGAATTGCTGATCAAAAGTAGCCTTCTCTTTTCTTGATCTCCATCGACCCTTCCTGATCGTGATCGATGACGCGATTTTGCCGCTCCGAGGCGCGAACCACCTTCAACTCCTCGATGATCTCCGGAACCGTGGAAGCAGTGGAGAGAACGGCGCCAGTGCAAAAAGTGCAGCCCAGCGAACGCATGCGGCTCATGACTCGCTGCGGCTTTTCTCCGGGCAGCAACTCCATTGGGTGATCCAGGGGAATAAGGGAGTCTCCGCGAACCAACATTTCGCGTTCTTTGGCGAAGTACAGCGGTACGACCGGAATGCTCTCGCGATGGATGTATTCCCACACATCGAGTTCAGTCCAATTGGAGAGCGGAAACACGCGCAGAGTTTGCCCTTGTGCCAAGCGGACGTTGTAGAGATTCCAGAATTCCGGACGCTGATTTTTGGGATCCCATTGTCCCAGCGAGTCACGCACAGAGAAGACGCGTTCTTTGGCGCGCGATTTTTCCTCGTCACGGCGCGCTCCTCCCATGGCTACATCGATGTTGTTTTCCGCCAAGGCATCGAGAAGAGCCTTGGTCTTCAGCAAGGCGCAGCATCGGCTGGTGCCCAGGCGAAATGGATTCGCGCCGTTCTTTAAGGCTTCTGTGTTGGTGTGCGCAATCAGGCGGACCCCGAGTTCGCGGCAGAGCTTGTCGCGAAACTCGATCATCTCTTTGAACTTGTAGCTGGTATCGATGTGCACCAGCGGAAACGGGATCTTGCCCGGATAAAATGCTTTCTGGGCAAGCCGAAGCATCACCGAGGAATCCTTCCCGATCGAATACAACATCGCCGGATGGGAGGCTTCAGCAACAACCTCTCTTATGATGTAAATGCTTTCCGCTTCGAGAGAGTCAAGATGTGACATCGATAAAATACCCGTTACTTCACAAACATTAAGAGGTCTGCACTCGGAATTTCGCTCAACGTTAGTTGGCTTAGGATGCAGTCAATGCGAGCGCGGCACGGACGGCTTCAACTATTAAATTCGACGATCCGTCAGGCAATGCCCAGCCGACGAGGTTCGGTGGCTTCGACGCCTGCCAGTTGCGATGCAAGTTGTTCCGCTAAGAGTTGTGCCTGTCCCCGAATTTCGGGTACCGCCGTACTTTCCCAAAGCTGGCCTTTGCGCGCAGGACCAAGCGCAAACAAGCACTCCGACGGACGCCCGTCGGCATCGATGATGGCACCATTTTCTGCGACGTCTAAACCTTGCAGGCTGGGATCGACGCGGCCCAAACGATTCTTCAACAATGACTGTACAACCGGCGAATCGATTTTGCGAGCATCGGTCTCATGGCCGGTGCAGTTTACGATTCTGGAAACCTTGAGCAATCTGGTTTCCCGCGTGTCCCGGTGTCGATACTCCACTTGGGCATAACCGTTGACATCGACACAACGAAGAATTCTTCCCGCTTCCAGGATCAGGCGGCCACTCCGTTGCAGGTCGCTGACGAAATTGCCGATCTCCGGTGCGATGCGGTGGCGATGCACTTCCCAGAACGAGCGGACATGGCGCAGGAACCGCCTTCTCTGGGCGATGTCCAGATTCTTCCACAGCCGTTGCGTTGAAGGCCTGAGACTGTCGATCACCGGGCGCCAGCCCACGTTCTGATTCGCGGCGTTACGAATCTGTTTGCGAATCTCCGTTACCAGCGACCGAACATCGGAGGGCAACTCACGCGTCCACTCTGAAGGCCAGGCCGGCTCCTGCATGTGCATCGCAGGGAGCAGCCCGCGCCGGGACAAAATGTGGATCGTGCCCTTGAACCCGCGAGATTCCAGCGTCAAAACCTGATCGATTGCCGTCAGACCGGAGCCGATGAGGAGTACGGTTTCGGAGTCACCCACGCCCTCCAGGGCTTCCGGCGACCAGGCATAGCGCATGTAGTGGCGGGTCGAGGCGTCGCGCATCGGCACCGGATCGGGAGGCGGAAAATTTCCCATGGCCAGAACCACCGAACGTGCATAACAAGGAGAGGAGTCACGCATGTCGAGGCAAAGAGTGTCAGCCTCATGCCGAATGGCGACCACTTCTCGAAACAGGCAATCCAAGGATGCAGCCGCAGGCTGCGCCAACTGCTCCTTCAGAATATTTTCGATGTACTCGCCATACCACTGCCGCGACACGAAGTCAGACGGCGATGCGGCGCTGTTCTTGTTGCGTTGCAGCCAGTCCAGAAAGTGGGTTGGCTCGTCGGGAAAGGCGCTCATCCCTTTCGCAGGCACATTGAGCAGGTGCGTGGAAGTGGCGGTGCCATACGCGAGGCCGCGTCCGAGACTCTTGCCGCGTTCAATCAGAAGTATTGAAAGGTTGGAGGAGCACATCCGCAGCAGGTGGACGGCGGTCATCACGCCGGAAAATCCGCCGCCGACGATCGCGATGTCATAAACAGTCGAGTCCACAGGACGCGAGGCTGGGCGCGTGGTGTGCATGACCATCATCATGTATACCAGAACTTCGCGCGCCGGCGCTCCGTCAGGCGCTGCCCGCAAGACCCGTTTCTCGAAAGAAATTGCGAAAGCGGCAAAGGGGGCAACTCTCGATGAAATCAGGACTTGTCCGTGTTATACTCTCGCCAGAATTCCTGAAGGTCGCTTCCAGCTTTCATATCCGGAGGGGTCAATGAAGTTCCGTCGCAATGTTGCAGCTGCTGTCGGAGTGTGTGCGCTGTGCGCTTTGTGCCTGGTTGCTTTCGCAACTCCCGCGTACGCCTACACGGACCCGAACGCAGTGGGCCTGGCTTCCCAGATCATCACGCCTCTCCTGATCATGCTCTCCGCCGCGGCCACATTCATGAGAAAACAGATTGCAGCTGCATTCAGCGCCATGACCCGGCGCTTGCGGCGGCCACGCGCCGATGCCTAAAGGTGATTTCCGCTCCACGCTGAAGTGGATCTGGTTCAGATTTATTTCGTTGGGAGTCCTTGGCCTGGCATTTGCCGAGGCGCTGAAGCTGGCGCAAGGCGAAGCCCAAGGATGGAGCTACTACCTCCCCATCTCCGAAGTCATTTTTGAAGTGATTGTGCGGCTGGTCTTTGCGGCGCTGGCAGGTATTGCCGCGGGAACCGTGCTCACCGCCATCCTCGCACCTTTCCTCTGGTTTCTGAAGTCATCGCGGGAGCGAATCGCCGATTGGGCGATGAAGACCGCCGTGATCGTGGTGGTGTTTTTGGCTTCGCGCTTTGCCTTGAAGATGCTGCTGGCATCCTGGGGCGCGAGCTACAGCGAACGCTACACCAACGCGCTGCTCACCGGGTATCTTCTAGTCTTCCTTGCGGTCTTGTGCATTTCGCCGGCGCGCAAGAAAGTCCTGACCGGTATCGACGAATTTCTCGGCGAGAAGATGACGCGGCGTACCGCCATCGCTACCGTCGTTGGGGCTGCAGGTCTGGTGGCAACGGAATTCGCAATCAGCAGGACGGCGCCCATTGTGAAAGCGGCGTTGACCCCGCAGCGTCCAAAGTCAAACATCCTGCTGATTACTTTCGACGCGCTGGCCGCCGAGGACATGTCGGTCTACGGCTACCGATTGCCGACCACTCCCAACATCGGCGCCTTTGCCGAAAACGCCACCTTATTCAAGAATTTCTATTCCGCTTCAACCTTCACCACGCCAAGCATCGCTTCCATGCTGACCGGGCTGTATCCCTCGGAACACCACGTCTATCAACTCATCGGCCGCTTGCGTTCGCAGGATGCGAACAGAAGCCTGCCTCACCAGATGAGGGATGGCGGCTATGCGACGGGTGCATTTCTGTCGAGCCCGTATGCGTATTACCTGGTCGAGTCCATGAGAAATCAGTATGACTTTCTGCCGGAGCCGGTTTTCCAGCAGGGAGGGTTGCAGCACTTGTGGGACGCGACCGCTTCGCTGCACCAGCACTCGGGCATCGGCAATCGCATGGATGAGTACAACGACATGATGTACCTGTGGAACTCGCTGGGAGGAATGCCGCTGGACCTTTTCCATCGATTCCCGGCGACAGGTAGCTTCGCCCATGCGGAGAAAATGCTCGATAACCTGCCGGACGGATTCTTTCTCTGGATTCACGTGATGACCCCGCACAGTCCGTATCATCCCGATGCGGCGTCGCGCGGAACATTTATTCCGGAGAGCGAGTTTGCGAAGTTCGAGAATGAAGGTGACGAGGGCGCGCGCAAGTGGTTTCCGCACTATCCGCCGGAAGATCAGCCCCAGGTGGATCAGCGCCGCCTTGCTTACGACGAGTTCATCATGACCGCGGACCGCGCCTTCGGATCGTTCATGTCGAAGATGGAGAAGAGCGGCAAACTCTCCAACACGACGGTACTGCTGTCAGCCGATCATGGTGAGAGTTTTGAGGGCGGCATCTATCAGCACGAAGATCAGTACATGACGCGCCCGGAGATTCACATCCCACTCATCGTCCGTACTCCGGGCCAGCAGCAGGGTCGCACAGTTTCATTCACCGCCGATCAGACTTCGCTGGCGCCGACAATCCTGGAACTCGCGGGCCAGCCTCGGCCGGAGTGGATGCGCAGTCCGTCGCTGGTGAAATGGCTTTCGGGAAACGACACAGGCGAAGGGCAAGGGTTGGCATTCTGCCAGTACCTTGAGAACAACAGCATCTTTAAACCGCTGGATCACGGAACCGTGGGCGTCATTGAGGGCCAATATCAATACCTGGTTGTGCTCTCCAGCTCAAAAGGCGTGCTCCGGCCGCTGTCGCAAGCTCAGTTCTGGAATCTCGATCGCTCGAATGAAGATCCCACTCGCGCCGAAGCTATGCGTGCGGCGATTCATGCGCGGTTCCCGAACTTGATCCAAGAATCCGCGTGAGCCGACACTATCTCAATCTGACGTCGAGTGCGTGGCGGCAGCTGCGCCGCAACTGGCGACTGCATCCCGATCCCATGTTGCTTTGGCAGACGTGGGCGCCGGGGTCTGTGCTGGGGACGATGACGCGATTGCAGCACGCCGTTCATCACGAGCAGTTAGCGAAGGCGAATCTCAGTCATGCCGTAGTGGTTCTCGGATACTGGCGCTCGGGCACAACGCTGCTGCATGAATTGTTGTGTCTCGATCAGCGTTACACCTATCCCACCACGCACGCCTGCATGAACCCGCATCACTTCCTGTTTTCCGAGGCGGCGGCATTGGCGCGCGGAGGCGCTACCGTGCAGCGTCCGATGGACGAGATGGAAGTGCAGGCCAGTTCGCCCCAGGAAGATGAGTTCGCTCTGCTGTCGTTGGGGGCGCGGTCTCCGTATGAAGCGCTGATCATGCCGCAGATCTTGCCTGACGCGCTGAAGCTTACCGATCCTCGAGACCTTCAGGCAAATGAAGAGAAGCGCTGGCGTGAAGTGTTCCGGAGTTTCCTGGCCGGCGTTTCGGTGCGCGGAGGCGGCCGGCCCATGATTCTGAAATCGCCAACCCATGGCGCGCGAGTCGGCACCCTGCGTGTACTGCTGCCCGAAGCGCGTTATCTGGTCATCATGCGGGACCCAATCACCAACTTCGAATCGGTGATTCGAATGTGGCGAAAGATGTTTGAGACCTATGCGCTGGGGCCGATCCCGTCGGACGACGAAATTCGCGAGGCCGTGCTTGCCGATCGTCCCACATTTGAAGTCAAGCTTGCCGCCGGAGCGGCTGGACTGCCGGAGAACCGATTCGCCGCGATCAGCTACGAGAGCCTCGTCGCAAATCCAGTAGGAGTTATCGAACAACTTTATTCGCAGCTGGAACTGGGAGACTTCGGTTCAGTACGCGACGCGATTGTGGCTGAAACGAATCGCCGCCGGGAGTACAAGGCAAAAGGCAGCCTGCCTTCAGAAGCATGGAGACAACGAATCACGAAAGAGTGGGCAAGCATTCTCGAGCAACACGCCAGCTTGAGCTAGCCGTCAGCATCGCTCTGATGCAGTTCGATTTGAATTGAATGGGTTGGTAGCGCTACCGGGAATCGAACCCGGGTTTGAAGATTGAGAATCTTTGAGGCATGGAGGCGTCCGCAACCAACCGCGGAATCCGTCCGTTTCGGTAAATTGCCTTGTACTTAGTGTCAAACTCCCCTGTGTCATGCCCCGATGGTCAGCCATTCGCCACAGCCAGTCACTGTGCCGCTGCCTGGGGTGTCTGTCAGTCTCCTCGTATCGCCAGCCACCTACCTCCGGTGCGATAAGCGTGTTCAGGTACAACCCACAGAAGCGGGAGAAACGCCGGTCACGATAGACGGCGCGGTGGTCCAGTTTGTCAGCAACGGTTTCGACGGCGCAGAGCCGATACAGCACCTCACCTTGCGTGAGGGGCGTCAACGAGAAGAACACGACGATACTGCCCTTCGCTATCGAATTCCGTTTACAACCTACTTAATCTATCGATTATCTTCATAGTTTGCCGGCCAGCCAATAGTCAGCGCTGAACCTTCCCGGACCAGAGCAGATCAGCCAGATAAAGAAAAGCACGTACAGGACCTCTGGAAGATACAGGACATCATCAAGCCATTTAAGAGGCGAAAGTCCTTTCGGAATGGTGGAAAGCGCGCTGGTCACAGTGGCGACAATCATATCGATCATTAAAGCCGCGCAGGCCGGGGTTGAAAGAAGCCCGACGGCCACCAACGATCCGCAAAAGAACTCGACCCCCGATACGAAATAAGCTGTCTGGCGGGGAAACGGAACCTTGGCCTGAACGAGCGTTTCGTAAACAGGCTTCGTGCCGCCGGTGACAAACAATTTGTTTGCCCCGGAGATGGCAAAGAACAGCCCGATCAAAACGCGCACCAGCACGATGGCGCATTGTTCCAAAGCATTGCTACCCAGCAATGCAAACTGGACTAACCATTTCCAATCCATCTCTCGTCTCTCCATCGAAGGGAAACGCCCTAGCGACACCTATGTCAAACAGACTCTCGCGACCCGTCAGCGTTTAAATCCAGGGCTCATCCCGACCGAGGGTTAACCGTACTTGAGGTCGGTGCTCTGTCCTACCTCGATAATGTAGCCGTCAGGATCGCGGATGTAGCAGCGTATCTCGCCGTACTTGGGGATCGGCTCCGTGATGAACTCGGCTCCTCGACTTTTCCACAATTCATAGCACGCTTGAATATCCGCAACCCGGAAATTCATAAAGCTGTTGAGATGATTCGGGTCGGGGGTGCTGAGCGTTACCGTCGGCTTGTCCGGCGTCGGCCCGCCTCCGACATTCAAAATCATCCAGATATTCGCAAGCTGAAGGTACGGAGGCGCGTTGCCGTCACCCATGGTCAGAATGCGGGCGCCGAAGACCTTTTCGTAGTAGCGAGCCGATCGCTCGACGTCGGCAACAGTGAGAAAATGCGCGATGCTGATCCCTTCCCTCGGGGGCATCTCATAGGTCTGTTGGTCAATTTGTACGTTGTTCATCGAGATCTCCCATTGAGTGCGGGTAGAAGAAGTTTCAGAAGTGCTTCATCAGAGAACGGGTTCTGACCTGAGATTAGCTCGCGATCTTGAAGGACGTAGCTCGACCAGGGAGCGAGCACACTTACGTCACCGCCGGCGGTCTGTAAGGCGAAGTCTGGGTAGAAGAGAACCTTGCCACCAATCTCCAGTGGCTCCCGCTGCTGCTCTTCCGCTGTCGAAAAGATCGTCATCTTATATCCGGCATAGATCCAACCCTGCGCCTTTTCTCGCGCTCCAGCGGCATCGCCCCCCGCCAGCGCGGCGACAAACTCCCTCGAATTCGGAAGAGCCGAGAGAAGTGAAATCGGACCATGGCAGAGCACTGCCGTAGGCTTCGATGTTTCGTGAAAGTGTCTCATCACCATGCCGGCATCGGGATCATCGAGAAGATCGATCATCGGACCATGGCCGCCGGGGACGAAAACAGCGTCATATTGATCCAGACCCGATGCGATAACATCCGCAATGCGGCTCGGATCTCTGAGCCCAGTCAGACCGTCGCGGAATAGCATATAGTCCTGAAGCTTGGCCGCGTCCCCACCGAAAAAATCGGCGACCTCTGAATGCACATCCACTTGAGGCGCGTTGCCTTTGGGGTTGGCGAAAGTGATTTCGTAGCCTTCCTTCATCAGGGCGCGAACCGGAACCGTCAGTTCGTTGAGATAGTAGCCAGCGCCGGCATAAACCTTGTCATCTTTCAAGGGCAGGCCGCGACCGCTCGAGACCAATACCAAGACCTTTCCTTTTATTGCCATTTTCTTCTCCTCTCTGAAATCACAACTACGACCGAGGCAAACGGGACGTCCCATTCATTGAAGCCAGGGAACGTTCCCTCAGTCCCTGCCATTTCCCAAAGCCAGCAAGTGCGGCCGTCGCCGGTTGACGCGGATTATGACTCCGGGAATCCGAACATCAACCATGACTGATTGGCTAGCCACTGCGGGTACAGCTTCGTCATCTGATCGAACAAGGTGGATTAGGCCAGAATAAAATGGGCCACGCAATTGGACCTTGGTATTGCCAATACTTTTGTATCGACCGCCGTACACGCAGGCCGGGCTTGGATGAAAGCCCACGGTCAACAAGGATCCGCAAATAAAGTCGAAGTCCGCCACGAAATAGGCTTCTTGCTGGAGAAATGAGCCTTCGCTTTAACGAGCGTTTCGTAAAAAGGTTTCGTGCCACTGCGACAAACAATCTATTCGCCCGCCGCTGGCGAATTCTCGCCCTCAAGGTGATGTGTCCATCCATTCTGCCCATCGAGATTTCTGTTACGGATTATTTCGTGGATCGTCTTTTGCGCTGAGGTATTCCAGCCCCAGTGGCCCTATCGCGGTTATTTGCGTGACGTACTCGCCGGATTTGGCCCAGTGAAAATGGTGCGTGTTGCCAGGGAGTACTATCACGGCCCCGGGCGGATACGCTTCCAACTTTGTCGCGTCGAATTCATCGCCCAATCCGATATAAAAGACGCCAGAGATCACCGTGTAGACTCGATCCTCCGGGTGCTTGTGCGGCATCAGCTTCGTGCCGTGGGGAGCTTTGACTCTGATCGTGTAAGGGGCCGCCTCCGAGGGCTGACCCACAACAACGGCCAGCCGGACAGAAGGTGGAAACGCGGGGAACGGTTTCCAATCGACATCGTCGGGCAAAATCGTTTTGAAAACCTCCTGCCCGACTTGGTGAGGCTCGACCTCACTTGGCTGAGCTAACTTTACGACGCTGGCTTTCTCCGACATACAAATCTCCTTTGTACAAAAAAATGTGAACCCCGTCACGGCCTTCCAGTGTCCGCCAGGACTGATCCCCGACGTCTGCCTAACATCGCGCCAAATTGCTAAGCGTGTAGGACGCCCGCTTAACGTAAGATTTGGCCCAGGTAGTATCCGAGCCGGTCCTCGACATCGCCCGGCCTATGAAAGCCGCGCGCCATCAGCGCCTTGATACCTTCCTGGGCAGCGGGTCGCCCGAGCGAGGCGATGCACGCATCCCATCCCGCGCCGAGTTCGACGTCCGGCGGCAGACTGGTGTTGACCAGGCGCTTGGTCTGCGCGATCGCCCATTTGTCGAACTTGGAGATCCTCGTCGCGAGCGACTCTACAAATGCCTCAAGCTCCGCGTCGGGCAAGGCCCGATTGATATACCCGTAGGCCTCAGCCTGGTCTGCTCTGATGTCTTCCGAGCTCAGAAGCACTTCGAGGGCGCGGTTTCGCCCAATCAGTCGAGGTAGCCGAGCCATCGGACCGCCGCCCGCTACCATCCCCACGCCCACCTCCCACTGCGAAATGATAGTTTTCTCGCGGCTGGCAAAACTCATGTCGCAGGCCAGCGTGATCTCGCTGCCGTTACCGGTAGCGCGTCCGCGGATCAGCGCGATCGAGGCAACGGGCAAAAGCGTCAGCCGCACCAGAAAGTCGGGCCAAGGTGGTAAGCCTGTAGGACCATCTGGCAGTGAGGTCAGGTCCTCAAGCTTGGCCTCAAAATCGGAGTGATTCAGGAAATAATTATCGACGGCGCTATCGAAGACAACGACCCTGACTTGCTCGTCGGTTTCCAGAGCGCGGATGACTTCCTGGAACTGCTTGACCATTTCCGGACCCATTACGTTGATCGGCGGGTTGTCGATCGTCACGCGCCAATACGCCGGCGACAGCCGCATCACGCGAATCTGCGCAGGTTTCGTGGCTGTGTCCGTCTTCGCGGCTTCGGTAGATGCATCCGTAGTTGCCATCAGATTTTCTCCGTAATGATTAGTCTGCAAGATCGGCTAAATCTGCCATCATTCAGCCAGATTAGGATGGCTTGCGCAATTGGACGATGGTATTGCCCATACTTTGGTATCGACTCCAACATCTTCATGCCGTAGATCTACGGCTGTCTCCATCAACATGGTCCTGAAAATCGACCGGCTATAGGCAACTTTCTCCCATCCCTCCCAACGCGAAGGTATCGCCGGTACTATGGTCCAATTGTTCTGCTCCCGCACGTCTGGCTTAATAGCAGTCGATTGAAAGGTAGGTTCGCCCCCTGGAAGACTTTTTCCGTATGAAGGAGAACACCATGTGTGAACGTTTGAAAAACTCTGGAGCGCACGAACCGAAGAACGGACCACGCGCCAACGTACAACTGTTCCCCGGCTTTACCGCGGTTACCACGGCCGTGCCCGTGTTCGCCGTCCTGGTCGCGACCGCCGTTTTCGCTCAGGACAAATGCGCGCTGAAATCGCCGGGCGGCATGGCATTCTCCGACTTCAGGGGATACGAGGACTGGGCGACGGTCTCATCCGCTCGGACAGACGAAGTGCTCAAGGTGAGGGTCGGCAATCCCGACGATGATCAAGGCATATAAGGACGGTATTCCTGTGAACGGTCAGCCTTTCCCCGACGGTTCCATGATCGTGAAACTTCAATGGAAGCCGAAGAAGAGCACGGAAGCTCAGTTCGCCGTGGATGTGCCGGACGTTTTTACCCAGGCTTTTGTCATGGAGAAGGACAGTAAGAGATTCCCGAAGACCGGTGGGTGGGGGATACGCGGTCTTTAACTACGAAGCTGCTTCAACTACGAAGCTGCTTCGAACAAATTCACGGCCGATCCCAAGAGTCTCGCAGACTGCGGCAACGCTTGCCACACTGTCGTCAAGGCAAAGGACTACACACATTCCATCCTTACGAAAACGCTAAATCGCGTTTCTGCGACCTCAAAACCCGGCGCGGCGTAGGTTAATTGAGAAGTATTAGCGACGCATCGGATCATTGTGGCGACTATGCGGTCGGTTGCGGCAGGTTTCCCGCGAATGCACTCCCGGGCTGCGCGCAGCCGACCTCAATGTCATTGTTGATCCTTAATAAGGACCTTCTGCGTCTGCATTTCGCGATGGGCTAGTTCACTCGCAGTGCGGCATTCAGAGCCTCAAGCAGAGCAACATCGCTGAATGGCTTGAATAGGCACTCGATCGCACCATGTTCAATCAGTCGCGGACGAATACTCTTATCGGTGCTGGCAGTGATGAAAATAATCGGAATGTCGCAGCCGCGACGTTTCAATTCCTGCTGAAGGTCGGGTCCGCTCATCCCCGGCATGGCAATGTCGAGGATCAGACATTTGCTTTGGCCCACGCAATCCGACAAGAGAAACTCTTCCGGCGAAGAGAACGTTTGGGCTGCAAAGCCAAGCTCGGACAGCAAATCGGGCAGCGACTCGCGCACCGATTCGTCATCATCGACCACTGAAACAAGCGGACGTGTTACTGCCATAGACTTTTTACGCTGGGCCCGCTGCGGCAGGCTTCGACGATCCTAAAGCTGGAGTATGTGCACTCAGGTTGATTAGCGAATCCAACGTGCCGGGTCAGAGGGTGCGATCCGGTTCCAATCCTGGCTTGGCGTTGAGGATGAGGCTGAACTCGTTTTCCTCGGACACTTCCTTCGTGTCGCTCCACTCGCTGATCATGCACCAACGTCCGAATCGGCGTCCATTGTACTTTAGTATTGGTCTGCTGCAGTCCGTGGCTGGAGTTCATCGACAACTGGGAGAAGTTGCCAGGCCGAACCTATTTCTGACTCCGGAACCGCTCCTCCAGGGCAATAGGTGGCCGGCGCCGAACTCGCCGCGTCGGAATCCGCTACTCACCAGCGGCACTCGTCCTACCCTCGACTCCGGAAGGAATCGAGAACGAAAACGTAGCTCCTGGACCGTCATTCAGGGTTGCCCACAAACGACCATGATGACTCTCGATAATGGAGCGGCTGACCGAGAGTCCAATCCCCATACCTTCCTGCTTGGTTGTGTAGAACGTCTCGAACAGTCTGTCCGCCGCCTGCTGGTCGAAGCCAGCTCCCGCGTCTTGCACGCTCAGTCGCACCCGCCCGCCTTCCTCGTGCTCGGTTCGCACCAGCAACTGCCTCGGGCGATCCTCCACGGCCCTCATGGCGTCGGATGCATTCCGGACTAAGTTCAGGATCACCTGCTGCAGTTGAACCCGGTCGCCAATGACGGTGGGCAGGTTGTCAGCCAGTTCAGGCCGCAGTGTCACGCGGTTTCTCTGCAGTTCGCTCAGCAATAGCGTAATTACTTCCTCGGTGGCCTCGTTCAAATCTACCGGTTCCAGCGTAGTCTCTTTCTTGCTGAACAGCGCGCGCAACCGATTGACCACCTCGGCCGCTCGGTTGCCGTCGCGAATCGTGCGCCGCACGGTCTCGCGGGCGCCTTCTACATTGGGCGGATCGGCGGCCAGCATTCGCATACAGGTGCTTGCATTGGTAACGATGCCGGACAAGGGCTGGTTGACTTCGTGAGCAATCGAGGCCGTCAACACTCCCAGGCTTGAGACCCTCGCTACGTGAGCGAGTTCCGATCGGGCCCTGCTGAGCGCCTCTTCTGCCTGTTTGTGTTCGGTAATGTCCTCAGAAAGCGCCATCAGAAATCCCGGCACTCGTTCTGTGCCCGGCACGATTGAAACATTGTTACGTACCCATACCAGACTGCCGTTCTTGCGCCGGTATTGCTTCTCGATCTGAAATTGCCGCGACCTGCCCGCCAGGAGCTCCTCAACCAGAATGCGACTAGATTCGAAGTCCTCATCATGGGTGACGTCGAGAAACGTGAGCTTCCGCAATTCCTCGTTGGTATATCCCAATATCTTTTGGTACACGGGATTGGTCGTGAGGAACCGGCCGTCGAGGTCAGCAAGAGCAACGCCGATCGCCGAGTTCTCGAACACCGAGCGCCAACGCTCCTCGCTGAGCGCGACCTGTGCGTGGGCGTCACGTAAAGCCTTCTCGTTTCGCTTGCGTTCGGTCATGTCGCGCAGGAAGCCTGTGAAAGAGGGTGGCCCGTCAAGCGGGGTGCGTATGATCGCCAGCTCCACCGGGAATTCGCTGCCGTCGGCACGTATTGCGGTCATCTCGATACGTCTGCCGAGCACTCTCGCCTCGCCGGTAGCCAGATAACGCGTAAATCCCCGCCGGTGCTGCTCCCGGAGGGCCGGTGGAATGATGACCTCTGCCAGATGCTTCCCCAGGACTTCGTCGCGACGATACCCGAAGGTATGCTCGGCTGCCGGATTGAACTCAGAGATACGGCCTTCGTGATTGATCATCACGATGGAGTCCAGCGCTGCGTCGAGCATGGCTGCCTTGCGAACCTCGCTGCGCTTCAGTTCGCTCTCTTCCTGCCGGAGCCTATTTTCCACCAGGGCCCGTTCAGCCAGTTCCTTCTTCAGCTCCTGGTTGGTTGCGGCAAGCTCGGCAGTCCGTTGCACGACTCGCTGATCCAGTTCGTCGGCGATCCGCTTCTGTTGACCGCGGAGCCGGGCCTCCTGTAGCCCGATCGTCGCCTGATTCGCAGCAATGCTCAACAGAAGTTTTTCGGTCTGCGAGGGGAAATCTGCCCGCTGCGAGCCGGCTACGATTATGCCAATTTCACCATGCAGCCCCAGGCGCAAGGGCACGATCGAAACGTCTTCGTCTGCAATGCGGTGGCAAGTCTGCGTAGGCCATTTCCGCGGGTCGTCGCCCAGGCAGCGTTTGAGCAGCTCGCCGATTTCTTGCGGCTGGCTCATCGGTTTTCCCGATTCACCGACCCAAACCATCTCGGCCTGCGCCTCGCCGATCAGTTCCTCCAACTGCACGTAGACCAGGTCCAGGCGGAGCATAGTCCGAAGCGCATCCAGCAGCGTTTGAACGATCTGGGCCGACTGGCCGCCACTCCACATGGCAGGCAGGGCGAGAACACTGACCAGATCGTTGATGCAGCGCTGAAGTTGCTTGACCTCCCCGGCGGGAGATTGAACTTGTGATTCTTCTTGCATGCTAGGCCGCCGTCGCCGGTGACGCAGTGCGGCGGCCGCGACGTTCCCGGATTTCAGGCAAGAACTCCTCCGGCGAAACAAAAAACGGATTCTGCTGAAGGATGCCTCCGATGATGATCATCGGATGCGTTCGCATGATGTCGATCACCGTGTCGCCGCCGAATTTTGAAAGATGGTAGGTGCAGATGACGGCGTCATCGTGCCGGCGCCAAACATCGTTCACTCGAGATTCGAACTCGATGAGGTCGTCGATATGCGATCGATCCTCCACCGCCCAGTCCATCCGGCAACAAATGCGACTCAGGGGGAAGCCTCCCTGGGCGTTGCCGCTGGCCAATTGCTCGAACGCTTCCAGCATCCGATCCTGATCGAAACGACCATCTCGAAGGTACGCTTCCGTGTTGGTCCGAAGCTCGAACTGGCCGTTCTGCTGCGCGGTCGGTGCGTCGATTCCTGCCGCAGCCAAGCGTTGCAGATGGTCTTGATGTTGATCAGGATTCACGACGTGGACCGCCTTGTCGCCCTGCTCGAAACCCTCCTTAATAAATGGAAGCAACACGCGATATTCTTCTTCGTCGCTGTTGAAAAACGCGCAGACATGACGTACTTCGTCAAGCTGGGATCCGGCAAGGGAAATCGGGTGTGTGGACTTCTTCACGGTGTTCTCCTCCCGTTGGGATCGCCGGTGGCGCGGGCTGAATGCAGACTTGGGTACCCGAACGTTTCTCAGCGACACAGTTTCGGTGAACTCGAATCTTCGCGACGAAGGCGAATAGAGGCCTTACACCGACGTAGTCGCGGGGGACGCGGGACGAAGCCTTGCGGCCATTCTCACCAGATCGGCAAGAGAACCGGCCTTCATCTTTTGCATTACCTTCCCCCGATGTGCCTTCACCGTAATCTCGCTGATACCGAGTTCCCCGCCGATTTGTTTA
>CAWIGM010000007.1:0-274012 GCA_963835725.1 uncultured Acidobacteriaceae bacterium
GCGATTCTTAATTCCTGTTCCCTGATCTCACACCTGCGCTCATTGGTACTCTGCGCCGGAGGGGCGAGCCGGCACGGCTATGGCGCTGGCATCAGGGGCAGGACGGTTAGAGTCACGACAGCATGCCTGGCTGTCATGTTCGGCGCGATCGGAATAATGACGAGTGGTAGTGGATCCACGTCGCCGAATCCTTTGTTACCGAGGAGCTACGTCGTTCAGCTCAGCATCGTCAGGCAGTGCTTTGATTCGATCACGCTGCAGGACAATGGTGAGGAGGACTCGAGCGACTAAGGCAAGTCGCCACGAATCGGCGTTTTCCTCCGCCAATGCCACACATAAGATAACTATCACCGCAGATCGTTACGCTAACCCTTCGGACGCCATCTCTGCGCATAACACCAGTAATCACACGCACATTTTTGGATAATATAACCGTGAGCTTCTGCTTGCGTCGCTCACAAGTTTGGGTTATATTCCGCCTGCTTTTTCTTCACCGTGCAAGCTGAATCTGCCGTCCGAAACTGGCCACCGGACTTTTCACATCATGAAAGCTAGAAAGCAAACAATGATGACAGCCACTCGTCTCCGCAACTGTTTGTTAACTTTCTCCGTGCTCCTGTTGGTAATGCAAGGGGTCACCTTTTCCGCACAGGCGCAGATTTCAGTGACCACCTGCGGCACGATGATCACGCAACCCGGCACCTACGCCCTCGCGAACGATCTGTTGCAATGTCCGGGGGACGGCATCGTGATTCGATCCGCGGGAGTATCTCTGAATCTTAATGGCCATCAAATCACCGGTCCCGGCCTTTCTAGTACTCACGGTATCCAGGTGACATTACCCCCCAACGAATCGGTAATAATCGACGGACCAGGAACCATCGCCAACTTCGGGACGGGCCTTGAGCTGGATTTGGCACATGGGAGGGCATTCATCGTTAGTGTGACTGCACGGCAGAACCGCTTTGGCTTCATGGTATTGAACGGCAACAATATAACTTTGGGTAACAACACGGCCGTTAATAACATCGTGATAGGCTTCGCACTCTATGATACCGACGACAGCAGCCTTGTCGAAAGCTCGGCCAACGCAAATGGCGATGGGATTATCATCCTTGGGGCCCGCAATGAGATCATCCTCAACACCGCCAACCACAATGCGAAGCATGGTATCGTAGCCTTTAGCGGTGCACACAATCGAATCTCGACTAATACGGCTCTAGGCAATTCCAGGTACGACCTCTATCAGCTCGGTCAAGACTGCACTAACACTTGGGTGAACAACACGTTTAATTCCGCAAACCTGCCGTGCATTCATTGAGCGTGTGATTCTCCCGCCAGGCAAGTGTTGAAGGGGGGAGGCTCGCTGACTCTAAGCAGCATGCCAGCCGATTGGAAGCGTCACAAGCTGTTTGGCCGACACACCTCCAGGTACTTCGCTACTGCGGCTTCCAGGTTGAAATACATCCCTTCCTGTCCCAGCACTTTACCCAGCTGCGACTTCCGGACGACCTCGAGCACCTGCGGGTTCATCCCGACCAGCCATAGCTGCGTGCCGTGCTCGCGGCCTTGCTCCTCACCTTTGGTTAACATCTTGAGCGCCGTGTACTCGAGATCAGGAACACCCCGGAGATGAAGCGCGACGACCTTCGGATGCGCTTCCTCAATCAGGAGCTTCACCTTCTCAGCGATGCGTTCGGCATTGACGAAGAAAATTCGACCTTCTAATCGCAGCAACAGCAGACCGGGATAGGTCTCATCGTCGGGATGTTCCTTAGAGCGTGGGCGGAAGACATTCGTACCCGGCATGCGGCCGAGCACGTACACGGGGGGATCAGTCCCCTGATAGGCAAGCGCCACCATCGACACGATGATGGCGACGATAATTCCCTTCAGCGTTCCCACCAGCACAACTCCGGCGAATGCGGTGAGCGCCCACGTGAACTCCGTCCGGCGTACGCTGAGAATCTCGCGGAACTCGGCCGGCTTGATCAGCCCGATCGAGTAGACGATGACGACCGCCGCCAGCGTGGCTTGCGGCATCAGGGCAATGACCGGAGCCAGGAAAATCATCGTGACCAGCGCTACAGCGGCCGTCACAATTTCTGCCAGTTGCGTGCGGGCTCCCGCTAAACGATTCACCGCAGTCTGCGTGGTGCCGCCGCCGCCCGGCATTGCACCCAGCAGGGCGCCCCCGGCATTTGCCAATCCGGTTGCAAGTAACTCGCGGTTGGCGCGCGGCGAAGGTTCGTCGCTGCGCACAAAAGCACGTCCCGCCGCAATGGTTTCCGTAAAGCTCATGAGCGCGATGCCCAGGGCGCCGGGCCACAGCTGTGACGCATACGACAACACTGGAGGAGTGAAGGGCGGCAAGCCGTGGGGGATGAGACCAACCAGTTCGACTCCGTGCGCGTGGAGATTGAAGAAGAAGGCTGCCGCGATACCGGAGGCGACCGCGACTAAGGGAGCGGGGGCGCTAGGTGTGAATCGCTCCATGACCACCAGCAGCACGATCATAGAAATTCCGACGGCCAGTGTTGCCAGCGAAGTTCGCGGGATGGCATGCAAGGTGGCGAGCAGATTCTGGAGGAAAGTACCGCGTCCAATGTGAACGCCCAGGATCTTGGGGATCTGGTCCACCACAATGACAACTCCGATCCCAGCCTTGAAGCCGATCAGCACCGGCTCGGAGATGAAATTGGCGATGAAGCCCAGCCTCAGGATCGACGCCAGCACGAGCATCGCGCCTACCAGCAACGTCAACGTGGCGGACGCGGCCAGCAGCGCAGCCGGGTCGCCGTTCGGTACGACTTCCCCCAACTCCGCAGCCGTCAATATCGCAAGCGTCGTGGTGGTGCTTACGCTGAGTACTCGCGACGTGCCCAGCACCGCGTAGATAACCATCGGAAGAAAGGCGGTGTATAAACCCACCTGGACGGGAAGTCCGGCGATGGTTGCGTATGCCATCGCTTTCGGAATGACAACGGCGGCCGTGGTAAGACCAGCGACCACATCGGGTCGCAGCCAATCCCTCTCGTAACTGAACATCCAGTCCGGTAAGAGAAAATGTCGAGGCTTAGTCGTGGTCACGATTTCCTCCTCGAGCTAGCTGGCCTGGCACTGTTTAAGCGGGTGTCAAGGCTAAGCGCCAGTTCCATGGGTTTGCATCGCAATGGTCGCCGCACGCACCGCAATCGCAATGAGGATGCCGCTCAACAGCAATCCCAAAGTGGCGATCATTAGCGCAATTATTTTCGACGCTCTCCTGGCGGGACGGAGGTCGCCGTAGCCAACGGTCGTAGCGGTAACAAAGGACCAATAGAAACTGTCGAAGGTCGACCAGCCTTCTTTTTTTCCTACGAGGCGTCCCAGCAAAGCTATCGCAAGCGCCAAGGTCAATAACAGCGGAAGCGCGATCCACAGGCCCTCACCGAACTCCCTGAGAAACGTGATTGTCAGACCTGTAAACATCGCCGGTACTACGCCTTTCGTCAGCGCCCCGGACCTCACACTTGTGCCATCCTATGAGCGAGACTTCGTGAATCGCAGATGATTGTCCTCTCAGAACAGCAGCTACGCCAACAAGAATCCAATGAAAATCGACAAGGTTGCTGCCGGGGTAAGCCGGCAGAAGAAATAGTTGTCGGGAACTTTTCGCTAGCGTGAGAGCGCCATTGGCGAGACACTCGTGAGGCCGCCTTTTCGCTTTTGTGAAGAACCTCACGGGCAATGCCCGGAGGCCGGAGTGTGATTGGCCGAAGGAGAATCCGATGGTCTGGTATGGGTGTGGATTTCTGGCGAACCGATTCGGCTCGACGTCACGACGAATGACTGGTGTCTTGGCTTTGCTCACGCTCCTGCCGGTACTCAGCACGGCTGTTCCCCAAAACTTGCCCGATGCGCCGAGCACGGCGAAGCAGCAAGCCAAGCCGGCGACCACGCAGCCGCCAGCCGCGTCGGCTTCTACTGCCGAGCAGGCCTGGCCACGCACTTTCAACAGCGGGGGCGACACCTTCAGCATCTATCAGCCGCAAGTCGATAAGTGGGATGGGGACCGGATCTATCTCTACTCGGCCGTCGAAGTAAAGAACACCGCGAAGAAGTCGGCAAACTACGGCGTCATCTGGTTCAACGCGCGCGCGGAGGTGGACAAGCTCAACCGCGCCGTAACTCTCGACCAGGTAAAGCTGACGAAGGTGAACTTTCCCTCCGAGCCAGCCAAGAACACCGAGCTGACACAGCTTCTCGAAAGCAAGCTTCCCAAGGTCACCAAGGTCGTTTCGCTGGATCGATTGCTCGCTGCCACGGAATCGGAAAGCCAGCCCATCAAGACAGTCGAGGTGAAGAACGATCCGCCAAAGATTATCTTTTCGACCAAGCCTTCCGTTCTCGTGCTGATCGATGGGCCGGCCCAGATGCGCGAGATCGAAGGCACCAAGCTCCAGAGGGTCATCAATACCCGGGCCATCCTGTTGTTTGAAAGCGACAAGAAGCTGTATTACCTGCGGGTTTCCGACTGGTGGTTACAGGCCCCGGATCTGGAAGGACCTTGGACTTACGCCAAAAAACTGCCGGACGACATGAAGACAGCTGAGGAATACGTCGTCAGCAAGACCGGTGGGCAGACGCTGCAAACGGGATCGTCACCGACAGCTTCCTCACAATCTTCAGGCCAGGGATCCGGATCGCAACCTTCGCTGAAAGAAGCCGGAAAGAAAGCCGAAATTCCGGTGGTCTATGTTGCCTTCGGTCCGACGGAGTTGCTTGAGACGCGAGGCGACCCGACCTTCAAACCGATTGCGGGAGCGAGCTTCGAATACGCCGACAACACCAATGGTGATTTCTTCCGGCTCAACGGTCAGTACTACGTTCTGATTTCCGGCCGCTGGTTCAAGGCTCCGTCGTGGGATGGGCCGTGGACTTTCGTAAGCGCTGCTGACATGCCGCCTGACTTCGCGAAGATCCCGGTCAGCAGTCCCAAGGCCACGGTGCTCGCTTCGGTTCCCGGCACGCCGCAAGCGCAAGAAGGATTGATCGCCAACGCGATTCCGCAGACAGCGACCATCACCCGCTCGGAAGCCAAGCTCACCGTGGTGTATGGCGGTCAGCCGATCTTCGCTCCCATCGAAGGCACGTCGATGTTCTACGCCAAGAACACGACCGCACCCGTCATCAAGCTCAGCGACAGCGAGTACTACTGCGTCGAGGCTGGCGTGTGGTTCAAGGCAAGTTCGCCTGCGGGGCCGTGGGCGATTGTCGACACCGTACCGGAAGCGATCTACACCATCCCGCCCAGCTCGCCGATTTACTACGTCACTTACGTCAAGGTCTATAACTCGACGCCTGAGGTGGTGTACGTCGGCTACACGCCCGGGTATTACGGCACCGTCGTCTCAGCCAGCACCAACACGGTCGTTTACGGGACGGGATGGTACTACGCGCCCTACATCAGTCCCACAGTGTGGTATGGATGGCCCTACACCTACGGTGTGGGAGCAGGATTCACCTGGACAGACGACACCGGCTGGAGCTTCGGCTTCGGTTATGGCTACGCGTACTATCCCTGGTATTACCCGTGGTGGGGACCGATGGGCTATTACGGCTACGGCTGGTATCCGTACTACGGATGGGGAGCATGGGGAGGAGCCGGCGTCGCCAACGTCTACGGCATGTGGGGCAATACCGCCTACTCCCGCACCGGCGCGGCCTGGGCCAATCCTTACACGGGCAATTATGGGGCTGCCTCTCGCGGCGCGTATCACAACACGCAGACCGGCAGGAGCACCGTAGCCGGCCGCGGATATAACACCAATATCTACACCGGCAACACCGCCGGTTATCGCGGAGGCGCCACCTACAACCCGAACACAGGAATCGTCGCCGGCGGCGGAGCTGGCTATGCCGGCAACATCTACTCCGGCCAGGGCACGGCGGGACGCGGCGGCTTCGCTTACAACACCAACACGAACACGGGAGTGGCTGCCGGCAAGAACAATGTTTACGCCGGCAAAGATGGCACGGTGTATCGCTACAACCGGCAATCCGGCGACTGGTCGTCGAACAGCGGCAGCGGCTGGCAGTCTACCACCAAGCCTGACGCCAACCTTCAACGGCAGCAGCAGATGCGCAACCAAGGCGCGCAGCGCACGCAGAATTTCAACTCCAGCCGGGGAAGCTACGGAGCCAGAGGCGGTGGCGGCATGAGGATGGGAGGAGGGGGAGGACGCCGTCGCTGAAGCAGGATCAGGATAACCAAAGCACTGGCAAATAGCGGGCGTTACCGAACGCTATGGAGATCGGCTCGGTCTTCGCGCCGCCCGCTCCGCCTGGCAAGGGAAGTTCCCCTTAACTTCACCACTGGCCATCAGCGCAACTGCGGACATGAACGGCCGCTTACGGGCAACTGAGCGACGGAATCGTTGTGAACTTCGGTTCCAGCGTGCCCTCGGTCAGGTAGCTCTGCGTGTAGTAGATGCCGAAGTAGCCGTTGCCTTCCTGCGGCTCGCTGGGACAGCCGGCCAGACATCCTCCGGCCGGACAGACATCGCCGAACTCAAAGAGGAACGGCGCCAGCGGCCCACTGACCTGGCTTTGACACGTCGCATTCACTACCTGCGTGATGTACGACTGCTCGTTGGGAACCTGCTGCTGCGCGTAGACGCTTGGGCAGCCGGTGTTGTATCCCGTCTCGCCGAGAAAAACTTTTCCGGCTCCACAGGAAGTCTGGTCGGTAGCGAAGACGCTCTGCACCTGTGTCCAGCAGGTCTGCGCCGGATCGCTGCCGGTGGGCCACACGGGCGGCGTGCTGGCCACTCCTCCGGAACTGCCGACGGAGCAGTAAACGTGATCGGCGATGTAGTCGACACCCGTTGGCGGAGCGCCGCCGGTGCAGAACGTTGCCGCCTGTCCCTCAACCAGCGACACGATCACCTTGATGCCGTTGAAGCCGGCAGCGTTGAGGGCGGTGCGAAGGTTCTGTGCGGCAGTGCTGATGGTCGCGGCCGACTGCTGCCCCAGAATTTCATTGCCGAGCTGAATGCCGACCACGGTTCCATCCTGGAGAAACTCTCCCGCACTCGAATTGAGCGCGGCAACATAAGTGGGGTTCGGGTTCGATGGGCTCGACTCACAGAAGGTCGCCGGCGCCCACGAAGTTATGTTGCCGCAGGCCCCGTTGAACAGCGCCGTCGCGTAACTGGTGCCGCAGTACGGAAAGGGCTGGCCTCCGTAGGTGCAGTTCGTCGCCGTACTCGGCTGCGCTAACCCGCTGACGCTGTCGTCGTAGAGACCAAGAACGACCTTAATGCCCGCATTATCCGCGGCTTTCAGGATGTAGTAGTTCGGCTGATAAATGGTGATGGTGCCAACGCTGAGCGATTGGACGGTCGCGATGTCTGAGTTGTAACAGGCCTGACAGTTCGCGGCGCAGGAAGAGAGCACTCCGGTCTGGCAACTGGTGAAGGCAAGCTGGGGATTGCAAGCCACCGGCGTAGTCGTACTCCAGTTGTCGTCGCTGCAGCGGCCCTCGGGCGCGTAGTCGACATTGATTCCGCTGAACGCGGGCGCCGGGGCGGGCGAGCCTACAGATCCCGATCCGGACGACGATGAACCGCCGCTTCCGCAACCGGTGGCGACAAGTAGAACTGCAAGCGCGAATAGAGCGAAGACTTTCGGCATCGGCAAGACTCAATCCTGAACTCTTGTTGAATCATGGATGTACATCGTGAAAGCCCCAAAGTCAACACAATCGGGAGTGAGCATCAGAAGACGCACAGGCTGGACGCGAATCGGTCTTCAGCTTCCTGCGATTTCTTGCTGCTCTTCGCGCTGATAAAATCGCTTTGAGATGAATGTTCGCGAGTTGATCGATTCTGTTCCCAACTGGTACCACCAAATCGAATTTGCGCCGGGTGTCGTCACTCCGGGTATCAACGACTCGCAGAAGGCTCTCGCACAACTGGAGCTGCCCAGCGATCTTTCCGGCCTGCGCGTTCTCGACATTGGCGCGCGCGATGGCTTCTTCTCCTTCGAATGCGAGCGGCGAGGGGCGGCCGAGGTGGTTGCCATCGATTATGTTCCTGCCGACCAGACCGGGTTTCCGGTAGCCAAACAAATACTCGGCTCGCGGCTGAACCTGATCCACGACAACATCTACAACCTGACGCCGGCAAAATATGGGCATTTCGATATAGTGCTGTTCCTCGGCCTTCTGTACCACCTGCCCGACCCCATGGAGGGGTTGGCGATCATCAACGAGATGATGAACGTGAACGGCACGCTGTACATGGAAACCATGATCATCGATGAGCAGTTGCCCCCCGGGTTGGCTAACCGTGCGTTGATGGAGTTCTATCCCGGTTCAACGAAAGGCAACGATCGCAGTAACTACTGGGGAATGACTGCGCAGTGCGCCAGGGCAATGTTGCAGGAGAACGAACTGGCCTGCACCGCAACGCGTCGCTATCTGGATCGCGGGACTTTTGTGGCGGTGAAGACGTCCAGCGAAAAAGATTATTACCTCGTGATTGCGCGCAACCTGGTCGGCGGCCCAGATGGGTGGCTCAAGATACCAGGCAATTCAAGAGCTGAATGAGAGGGCGCTCATACTTCTCATGCAATGCAGGCGTTGCGTGGAAACGCTCTGCCACGGAAACAGACGCTCCCACATACACAATTACTTCACGATTGACGCATCGGCCTGATCGAGCGGAAGTGAGTTACTGCCCGATTTGCTTGGGGCATGTCCCACACCAGCGGCTGGTTGTTGTAGCGCGTCAGTATCATCAATAAGTGCCGGCTGGCCTATCGCAACAAACGCCCTCAGCGCACCGTTCACTCCCTCTTCAGGAATCTCCGCCCGCTTAACGAATCTTTACTCGCTGGGTAAGCTACAAACTCGGTTCAAGCGCGTCGAATATGTGGAACAGGAGTACAACTGTCTCGAAGAGGCGCTCTGGCTGTCGGCCTTGAGAAAGGACTCAACCGTGAACTGGAAACGCTATTTTGTACTTGCGACTATCGTGCTCGCGTCTGTCTTGGGCGGATATCAGATTCAAGGCTCATGCTCAGCAGCGATTTCCCCCGTCCTGTAACGTCTTGATTCCGGCAGAGTGGGGCAAGTTCAGGGGCATGTCGACGGGAACCGGAATGATCTTCGAAGACAACGATGGGAACTTGCGAATTATCGGCACCATACCTTGCGGCGTTGACCGGGGACAGAGTAGTACGCCTCAGGTGGACGTACTGATCAAGCGGAAATAAGCACGCCTACGCATCCCCGAGTCTCGAAGCCGGGAGACCCGGAGCGACCCCCTATCGCAATTTTCATTTGCGCCTGCGCCGCGTCGACAGGTAAGGTAGTCGAACCGCATTCCACTTTTCCCGACAACTGCAAGGCGATGCGTCCCGCGCCAAGGAGAGACTCATGTTTTCACAGTCGCTGCCCATCAGCTCCGAGGGCGGCCATACCAGTTTTCAGAACAACATTCCCGATCCCGTGACCTCCGGAGCTGAGCTCCCGACCTTCAAGTTTGAGCTGGAGAAATCAGCCGGGCGCACACTCGAAGGCAGCTTCGGCAAGGAAGCGACGGTCGAGCAGTTGCCGATCTCCAAGGGCATCGCCGGCGTTTCCATGCGCATGGAGCCGGGCGTGATGCGCGAGTTGCACTGGCACGCCACCGCCGCGGAATGGGCGTTCGTCACCGACGGACGCGTGCGCACGACGGTGATCGATCCGCAGGGCTGCGCCGAAACCAACGAGTTTGTGGCGGGTGATATCTGGTATTTCCCGCGTGGACATGGACACGTCATCGAGACGCTGGGCGATCAGCCCTGTCACTTCATCCTGGTCTTCGATAACGGATACTTCTCCGAGTTTGGAACCTTCAGCATCAGTGACTGGATTGGCCACGCGCCGAAAGAGCTGCTGGCGAAGAATTTCGGCGTGCCGGCATCGACCTTCGACAACTTTCCCAAGCAGGAGGTCTACTTTGCGAAGGGGAAAATCCCACCGCCGGTTGCAGCCGCGCCGCTGCAAGGCCTGAAGCTGCCGCCGCTGACGCACAAGTACAGCCTGCTTTCGCAGAAGCCCTTCGAAGTTTTCAAGGGCGGCAAGGAGTGGCGCGTCGACGGCTCGCAGTTCCCTATCTCCACCACCATGACCGGCGTTGTACTTGAAATGGACGCCGGTGCGCTGCGCGAGATGCACTGGCATCCGAACGCCGCCGAGTGGCAGTACATCCTGAGCGGCGAATTCAACGTGACGCTATTCGGCTCAAAGGGACGCTGGCGCGAAGAACGGTTGAGCACGGGCGATGTCGGTTACATCCCGCAGGGCTTCGGGCACTCGATCGAGAACGTCGGCAAGGAGACAGCGCGCATCCTCATCGTCTTCAACAGCGGGCATTACCAGACGATCGATTTGTCGCAGTGGATTGCCGGGAATCCGACGGATGTGCTCGCGACGAACTTCGCGCAGGACGCGTCGGTCTTCGAGAAATTCCCACGGAAAGATGTTTTCCTGACGAAGTAGTCCACTATCCCATGTAGTCCGGGCGTTGTTCACGATGTTGCGAGGGCGAGGTGAGCATGGTGGGACGAGCGAAGTTTCGAAGGGCGCTGGCGAGCGCAGCGATCGTGCTGATCGCGCTTTCACTCCCGTTGTCGGCCACGGATCAACCACTGCAATCGTACAAGGCGGCGGCCATTGTTTACGATCCCGCCTGGGGCGATCTGGACGGCAACATTGACCGCATCGCCGAAGCTGTCGACAAGGCCGGCAATGACGGCGTGAAACTTGCAGTGCTGCCGGAGCAGGCGACCATCGGCTATATCTTCGACAACTTCGCGATGGTGCGTCCCTTTCTCGACACCGTTCCCGGCAAGACTACGGATGCTCTAGCCAAAGTGACAGCACGTCATCACATGTATGTTGCCGTCGGCATCGCCGAAATCGATCCGGCCACTGGCCTCGGGTACAACACGGCAGCGCTTATTGGACCCGACGGATACGTGGGGAAATACCGCAAGCACGGTCTGAATTCGCAGGACCAGGCGTGGGTCACGCCGGGCGATGGCGGTTTCCCTGTTTTTGACACCGAACTCGGCCGCGTGATGATGCTGATCTGTTACGACGATACTTACTGGCAATATGCGAGGCTGGCGGCCTTGCACAACGTTGATGTCGTGGCGTGGCTCAGCAGCTCCGACCGCGTGTCGCCCGGCACTCCGCCGGCACAGGCGAAGGGAGATCACTCGACAGTCGCGACCGTGCAGCATATCGCGGCCTTCAACGGCGTCTGGCTGGTCGCAGCGACGCGCGACGGCATCGAGAAAAATCCGCAGACAGGGCAGACTCTGTACTACAACGGCGGATCGAGTATCTGGGACCCGTCCGGCAATAAGGTCGCGCAGGCTCCGGTTGTAGCACCCGAGGTGCTATCTCCAGGAGCCCACGGCATGATCATTGCCGAGATCACGCCCTCGAAAGCCGCGCCTGTACGTGACGCGGTGCTGGCACGACGCAGGCCGAAGATGTACGGACTGCTTGCCTTGCATCGCGCGCCCACCGATTCGAACGCCACTACGGCACCCAAGGACGTCATGGTCAAGGCGGTATCGTGGCCGGCCTCAGGCGCGCCGCCGGCCGACCTTCCACTGCCGCCGCGCGGCGGCCTGCTGGTTCTGCCGGAGTTGTTCTCCGTGGAAGCGCAGAAGGGCAGCAACGGTTACGCAGCCGTTGCCCAGAAAGCCGGCGGCGCGGCCGAACAGCGCCTATGCGCAGCAGCGAAGGCCGGTGGCGGATACGTCGTCGGCAGCTATCCCGAACGCGATGGCGGCAGCGTGTACCACACTGTGGCACTAGCTGGACCTGACGGAACAGTTGTCGCACGCTATCGAGCCTCGCACTTGCCGCCACAACAACTGGAGTGGGCCAAGGAAGGCAGCGATTGGGTAGTCGTACCCACGCCGATCGGCAGGATCGGTCTTGCCTTAGGGGAAGAGCTTGCAGTGCCGGAAGTCTTCGGCACACTGAGCGCCATGCGAGCCGACGTGATCGCAGCGCCGACGGGAGTGCCGTCAGGCGTCACGATGCAGGAAGACCCAAAGCTCTTCAACCAGCCCTACCCTCCGGACACGCCTTTCGCACCGATGGCAGCCGCCAAGCTCAGCCAAACCTGGGTCGTGATGAGCGGATGGAGCAACGGCAAGCAAGTGTCCGCGGCCGTGTTCGGACCGGAGCCGGTAATTGCAACGCCGCCTCGCGTTCCTCCGGCGGGCAGCAACGAAATTGAAACAACGATCACCGTTGCGTGGCCGGGTACATGGCTGAACCAGGCGCACCTCATCGACGGCCAGCGACCGGCGACCACCTTGCCGATCGCCATCGATCCGGCGTCCTCGTGCTTCCAGGAATGGGCCAGGAAGCCAGGCTGGAATTTCGACTGCCGCTGATTCAGGCCGTCGCCATACCGCCGAGAACAAGGAGATGAGGAAGGTAGAGCATGAATCATCCCGCCAAGGGGAGAACGCCGGGATATTGCACCATTACCGCGGCAATTTTCCCGCATAAATTGCGCTAATCGCGGCTATCAAAGTTTTGTATTGGCGACCCGCCGTTTGATTGCGATAGCCTGTCCCTTGCCCCTCTCCCTCTTCATTTCATCGCCATTTACTTCTAAGGAGATCCATGTCCACAGAATTGCGTAACTTCCTCGCGCTCAGCTACGACGAGCTCGAAGACCTGAACTTGCGCGCCAAGGAACAGCGCAAGAACCGTGTTCCCCTGGAGGAAATCCAGGAGGAGCGCCTCAAATACCTCACCGACGAAAAGCGCATCAAGGCCGTGACCGTGCTGTTCAGCGACCTCGAAGGCCGGCTGCACATGCTCGACTACGACAAGAAGTTCCTGCTCAACAGCTGGGACAACCTGACCTTTGACGGCTCGTCGATCCGCGGCTTCACCGCGCAGCGCGAGAGCGACCTGCGGCTGGGCATCGACTGGCCTTATTTCTACTGGGCGCCGGCCGACGTCTTCGGCCCCGGCAAGGTGCTGGTCTTCGGCAACGTCATCGATAAGGGCGGCTCGGCTTATTCCGCCGACATTCGCGGCGTGCTAAAGAACTACGCCAACAAGCTCTTCAAGAGCGACGGCTACACACTGAACGCGGCCAACGAAATCGAGGGCTTCCTGTTTAACGGTCCTGACGCCGAGCGCCGCTATCACGAGACTCTCAAGTTCGATTACGTGAACACCGGCGGCTACTATCATTCGCTGCCCGGCGATCCGCTGCGCACCTTCATCGATACGACGGCCGAAGTGCAGCGCGCGATGGGTTTCCAGAACGAGAAGGACCACCCGGAAGTTGCGCCGTCGCAGTTCGAAATCAACTACGGCTACTCCGAAGTGGTGAACGCCGCCGACCAGATCCAGATCTACAAGCTCATCTGCCGCCAGGTGGCGACGCGTATGGGCTTCACCGCGTCGTTCCTGCCGAAGCCGGTGGTCGGGGTGAATGGCAGCGGCATGCACACCAACGTTTCGGTCAGCAAGGGCGGCAAGAACTTGTTCTGGGACAAGAAGGGCGAAGAGAAGCTGAGCGCGACGGGCTGGTCGTTTGTCGACCGCATCCTGTCGCATGGGAATGATATTTGCCTGATGCTGAATGCCAGCGTCAATGCCTATCGCCGCCTGGATCCGCACTTCGAAGCTCCAAACCAGATCAAGGCGTCGCCGGTCGATCGCGGCTCGATGATCCGCATCCCCATCGGCAACGAGCGCAGCATGCGCGTGGAAGTGCGCTCGGTCTCGCCCGACGCGAACCCGTACATGGTGCTGTATTCGGTGTTCAAGTCGGGACTCGACGGCGAGATCGCCAAGATCAAGAACCTGCGCCAGGCCGAGCGCTATCTGCCTGACAACATCTACACGGCACTGGAAAACTTCCGCGACTCCAAGTGGACGACCACCATGCTCGGCGACGACGTTAAGGCACGCTACGCGGACCTGAAGCAGGCCGCGGCAGACCGCTGTCCGCGTCTGCTGGGTACATTCGTGAAGCCGCCTGAGGTGCAGTACCACCACGATGTGTATAACCAGTACTTGTGGAACATGTTTTAGGAATCGGGACAGCAGGCATGCGAGGCGCACTCTACATGGGTGCGCCTTTTGTTTTTAATGATTAGTGATTAGTAGTTAGTTAGTGGTTTGTGTTGCGTTTCACTTTACAAGCTGCTGAAGAACTCAATGAGCGTGAGTTTTGTAACAGGGCACGGCTTCAGCCGTGCCAATAGACTGTCTGTTTTTGATTACGGCGGAGCGGACTTCAATCCGACGAGCCGTCAAATTCGAGTTTTTCGGCAGCCTGTTCAGTCTTGCCGAGCATCGCTGCTGAATGCCAGGACCAGCTCTCTGCATGCGGTTTGCAGCAGCTAAAGCCGTTCTTCACGGGAGGGGTTTGTGGCACGACTGAAGTGAGAGCCCTGCCGTCCCTGAAGGGACTCGGGATATTTTCCACTCTACCCAGCACTCCGCCTGCGGCTCCGTGCTGGGCTAGAGTATGGCGCGCCTTCGGCGCTGGCTTTGTGACCTCTTACCCTACCGCGACAGAAAAAAGCCAGTTCCCACGCACACGACTGAAGTCGTGCCCTGATACAAAGCAGCACGCCATCTGTATCCCGACCAGGACACCCACAATCGCGAAGAGCAACGCCGCTTCGAGATCCTCGATGCGCACCGGGATTTGCCGATCAAGCCGGTCGACCTGAAGTAGTCAGGGCGTCGACGAACGAGGGCAGATGGTCTGGACCACGAAGCGCATATCGCCGGCCGCCTCAAGGGAGAAGCTATCGCTGATCGCAGCCACTGCGTCCAGCGTCATCTGCTCGTTGCGAAGGTATCGGAACATCTGTTCGTCAACATAGAACGGCACGCCTTCGACGGTATCGAGCAGGACATCGCGGGCGCCGATACGAAACTCGCTTTGTCGCAGGCACAGCGGCACAGTGCCATCGCAGCAGCCGCCGGACAGCCGAAAGAGCACCGGTCCGCGCCGCTCCTTCAACTCCTTCAGCAGCACCGCCGCTCGTGGCGTCATGACAACTCGGCGGGTTACATCCGTTTCGCTCATCCTCGGTTTCGATCAAATAAAAGGGAGGGGAAGCCTGCGCCGGCCCTCCCCTCCTACGTACAACAATCTGTCTAGAAGAAACCCAGCGCCTTGGGGCTGTAGCTCACCAGCAGGTTCTTGGTCTGCTGATAGTGCTCCAGGATGATCTTGTGGGTTTCGCGTCCGTAGCCGGACTGCTTGTAGCCGCCGAACGCCGCGCCCGCCGGATACAGGTGGTAGCAGTTTGTCCACACGCGGCCGGCCTTGATCTCGCGGCCCACGCGATAGCAGTTATTGCCATTGCGCGACCACACGCCCGCGCCCAGTCCGTACACCGTATCGTTGCCGATCTCGATAGCGTCTTCCAGCGTCTTGAACTTCGTGACCGACAGCACCGGCCCGAAGATTTCTTCCTGGAAGATGCGCATCTGGTTATGTCCGGTAAAGACGGTCGGCTCGACGTAATAGCCTTTCTCGAAGTCAGGACCGATGTGCGCCTGCTTGCCGCCGGTCAGGCACTTCGCGCCTTCTTTCTTGCCGACGTCGATGTAGCCAAGAATCTTCTCCAACTGGTCCTGCGAAGCCTGCGCGCCCATCATGGTCGTCGGATCAAGCGGATTGCCAACCTTGATCCGGGCCACGCGGGCGACGGCCTTCTCCACGAACTCGTCGAAGATGGACTCCTGCACCAACGCCCGCGACGGGCAGGTGCAGACCTCGCCCTTGTTAAAAGCGAACAGGGCAAAGCCTTCCAGCGCCTTATCGAAGTAATCGTCGTCGTGGTCCATCACGTCGGCGAAGAAGATGTTTGGCGACTTGCCGCCCAGCTCCAGGGTCTGCGGGATGATCGGCTCCGACGCATACTGCATGATGAGGCGGCCGGTGGTGGTCTCGCCGGTGAAAGCGATCTTGGCGATGCGGGGATTGCTCGCCAGCGCCTTGCCGATCTCGCCGCCCGGGCCGGTGATGACGTTGAGCACGCCCGGCGGCAGGATGTCGCCGATGATGCCCATCAGCACCAGCAGGCTCAGCGGGGTGTTGGACGCGGGCTTGATGACGGTGCAGTTCCCTGCTCCGACAGCCGGCGCCAGCTTCCATGCCGCCATCAGCAGCGGGAAGTTCCACGGAATAATCTGACCGACGACGCCCAGCGGCTCCTTGAAGTGATAGGCAACGGTGTCGTTGTCGATCTCGCCCAGCGCTCCCTCTTCCGCGCGAATGCATGCCGCGAAATAACGGAAGTGGTCGATGGACAGCGGAACGTCGGCATTGCGGGTCTCGCGGATCGGCTTGCCATTATCGATGGTCTCGGCGAGGGCGAGGACCTCGAGGTTCTCCTCCATCACGTCGGCAATCTTGTTCAGCAGGGCCGCGCGAACGGTCGGAGAAGTGTGCTCCCACGCCTTGCGGGCCGTGTGGGCAGCGTCCAGCGCCTTCTCGACGTCTTCGGTAGTCGACTTGGCGATTTCGGCGATGGGCTCACCGTTGATGGGACTGTGATCGACGAAATACTTCCCCTTGACCGGAGGCGTCCACTTGCCACCGATGAAGTTCTCGTACTTGGCGCGAACACCCTTCTTATGGAGTGTTTCCAGGGCTTCGTCGAGCGAATATTCTTTTACGAGTTCTGCAACTGCCATGGATTAGCCTTTCTATGGGCGCCGGTGTGATCGATCGCAATGACATCGGCGTCAGAGGATGAGTTGATACGTACACGCGACTCTTCCGACCGCGCAGGTCATGGGCATGACGCATCTGAAGGCCGGGGCCTGGCTGACGGCCCGCGATATGCGGCGGCTTACGGTCTCAGCCCACGGCGCCTACCGATGCAGTTGAAGATTGCGTACAACTTCAATCTTCGGACGCGCATAACTTGCATGCAGTGACAGCGGTCAACCCTCGCTGTGACTGAACTACACGCCTACCAGTTCGCGCTCCGCAATTTTCTCGAAGGCCGCCACGCCGGCTTCGGCAACCTTTACGTCCTGTTCTTCCGATCCCGAACTGACGCCGATAGCGCCTACGATCTTGCCATCGTGCTTCAAGGGAATGCCGCCGGCGAAAATCATGATCTTGCCAATGTTGGAGACGTGGATGCCGTAGAACTGCTGGCCGGGCTGCGAGTTGTTGCCGAGTTCCTTGGTGGTGCAGTTGAAGGCGCGCGCGGTGTAAGCCTTGTGCAGGGAGATGTCCATGGAGCCGAGGCAGCCGCCATCCATGCGCACGTGCTGCACCATGTTGCCGCCTTCGTCGACTACGGCAATGCACATGGGCTGTTTAATTTCATGGGCCTTCTTGATGGCCGCTTCGATGACTTTGTTCGCAACTGCCAGTGTGATCATGATGAGTCCTTTCATCGGTTGGAATTGACAAGGTGGCGTAGAGAACCGGATCAGCAGCACGCGATGCCAGAAGTCTCGCGCAAACAAAAAGCCGCCCCGCGGAAGCAATCGCATCCGAAGGGCGGCTGTCTCTGGAAAGAATCTATGCCGCTTCCACGGATTTTATTCCTGCGGGATGGGGAGTCAGCGAGCTTTTCGTCGTTGTGGTGGTACGGGTTCCCGCAGTGGGAATGACTGGAGTTTGTCTTTTAAATTTGTCGTCACGACGAGGGCTTCGGTGTGTGCGTGAGAACCCTGCCGTCCCTGAAGGGACTCGGGATATTTCCCACTCTACCCAGCACTCCGCCTGCGGCTCCGTGCTGGGCTAGAGTATGACGCGCCTTCGGCGCTGGCTTTTCGTCTCTTACTCCAGCGCGGGTTGTAGGGACCGAAGTTGCCTCCAACTTCAGTGAACAGAAAGGAGCTGGTTCCCGCGCAGACACTTCAGCCCGAGGAAGAATCTGCTTTCGACTTTTCAGCAGCCTAGGAGGAGTTGCCCTGATACAGAGCGGAACCCCAGCGAGTTGCGGCGGGAGACGACGAGCCGTCTATCCGAACAGATACCCCGGCGTAATCATCCGGATAGCCGTTGGTATTCTGAACCATAACCGGACGTCCCAACGCATCAGCCGACTTTGACTCCTCAGTAAGTTACGATCCAAACCCAATACCGAGCTGCGAGTTTCATTCTGGAATCGCGATTGCAAGTTAGTTCATCCGTCACCGCAGCGCTTCTGCACACCATCCAATAGACGCGCTTCGAGCGACACCAAGGTCTGACACAAGGCGCGTATCGATTGCGGTTGTACACCGCGAAGGGAGCTTCTCATGGCCAGCTCGCAAGCAGCCCCGGCATCAGCCAAAATCGCTGCCGCCGTAGAATCCATACCCGATCTTTCGCGGCACATCATCATGTTCGACCGCGACGATCCCAGCACGTATTCACCGCAGACGCTGCCTCCGGCGGCGATCATGGCAGCCGAAACGCGTTCGCCGATTCCATGGCCACAAGGATGCGCTCCCACTCCCGAGCCGCTGGCGAGTAAACCCTCGTCGTCAGCGGCTCTGCCCAGGTGCGATTACGTGATCGTCACCTGGACGGTGGAAGAAGCCCGTTGCCTGGCCGACACGCTCACCCCCGGCTTCCCCAGCAAGACTGCCTGGTACCCCTACGACCATCTCTTCGCCAGCGATTACGCTGCGGATATCCGTCACGGTGCGCCGGCCTCGATGAGCAAACGCCTGGGCAGCTATTTCATGACCAGCATCGTCGGCAAGAAGGTCCTGTGCATGAAATCGGAGCTGCACATGAGCCAGGATGGGCCGCAACTGCCCATCGCCAAGCTGTGGAAGCAGATCATCACCGAGACCGGGTGCAAGCTCATCATCACCACGGGCACCGCCGGCGGCATCGGAGCGAGCCTGGAGTTAGGCGATGTGGTGGTCGGCTCCGAGGTGCGCTTCGACTGCCTGAAGTCGTTCAAGAATTCGCCCTTCCACAGCAGTATCTATAAGACGTCGGCGTTGAAGCACACCTCCTACACGGAGGCCGAGAAGCTGTTCGCGGCGAATGCGGCGCACCTGCCTCCGTCCACTCGCGCGCCGCAGATCTTCAACAAGTCGGTCGCCGACGCCAAGCTGCCTTATGTGGTCACGACCGATTTCTTTGCCTTCGACGACAGCTCGAACAGCTTCGGACTGCAAAGCCTGGGTGCGGCAGTGGAGATGGGCGATGCCGTGCTCGGCATGGTGATCAGCGATATGGGAGCGAAGGCGCCGAAGTGGGCAGCCATCCGGAACGCCTCCGATCCACAAATCAACGACGCTGGTATGACTCTGAAGGAGGCGGCCGACAAAGCCGGACAGATCTACGAAAAGTTTGGATACTGGACGACCATTCCCAGCGCCATCGCGTGCTGGGCGACCGTGCGAGATAACTAAACCCTCAGCCCAGGGTTGTTGCGATGCGGCGCGGCTTCGGCTGCGCCGCTAGTTTTTTCACTCGCCCATGACCTTGATGATGAGCCGCTTCGGACGCTGGCCGTCGAACTCCGCATAGAAGATTGCCTGCCATGGACCGAGATCGAGTTTGCCTCCGGTCACCGGCACGATGACCTCGTGGTGCACCAGCATCGACTTCAGGTGCGAGTCGCCGTTGGTCTCGCCGGTGCGGTGATGCTCGTAGTCATCGCGGTACGGCGCCATCTCTTCCAGCCACTTGTCGATGTCGTGAATCAGGCCGCTCTCGTTGTCGTTGACGTAGACGCCGGCGGTGATGTGCATCGCCGAAACCAGGACCATGCCTTCCTGAATGCCGCTCTTGCGCAGAGCACTCTCGACTTGCGGGGTGATGTGGATGTATTCGCGATGCTTCTTAGTGTGGAAGGTCAGATATTCGGTATGAAACTGCATTCGTTTTCTCCGAAGCTTAAGTAATTTTGGTTCCGCGCGCGGCCGCTGGTGAACATCGCTATGTGATGTATGAACATTGGCGATGTTCAAGAAAGCTTGCAACCTGTATTTTGCGCTCTACAATATTGAGTTTGTGAGGAATGGCGCCCGCGTTCCCACAAATAGTCGTAGCTACAGTGGGCGCAATCCTGCCTGCTGGCGACGGCGACCACATTTCCCCCAATTTAAGGAGCTTTCATGAAGCGTTTCATCGTTACTCTCGCTACGTTAGCCGTTCTGACGACCCTGAGCTTCGCGCAGGATGGAGCCACTCTGTACAAGTCGAAGTGTGCCATGTGCCACGGCGCCGCCGGCGAAGGCAAAATCGGTCCTTCTCTCCAGAAGACCTCGATGACCGAGGCCCAGATCGCCACCTTCATCGCCGACGGCGCGGCCGGCAAGAAGGCCCCACACACCAAGGGCGTTGCGGGCGTCAGCGCCGACCAGGCGAAGACCATCGCGACTTTCGTAGCTTCCCTGAAGAAGTAAGAATTCCCGGTAAAACGAAAAGCCAGCCTCTAGCGGCTGGCTTTTTCGCTGCTCTCCTCTTCCTGCTAGAAGGTCACACGCAGCCCGAGTTGCGCCGCAAACGGGATGCCCACCGTTGTGCCCGGCCCAAAGAAATCGCCCAGCGCTCCCGATGGCACCAGCAACTGGTTCGCATTCGTGATCGGCACATTGCATGCCGGCGTGGGACAAAGCGCCGTCGCGTTGGCAAGATTGTTCACCGGCACCGGCAATGCCGAAAGATCGGTGACGTAGTTTGCGCCCGGATTGTTGCGGTTGAACAGGTTGAAGAATTCGGCGAACGGAATAATGGTCCAACGCTCGCCAGCTTTGAAAGGCCGCTGCACGCGCATATCGACTTGGATGTACGGCGTGCCGCGGAACTGGTCCATCGTTGTCTGCACACCGTTGATGACCGCACGGTCGTTGGTCGGATCGCCAAGTCCGTTCACGTCCACCGGAGTGGTGAGGGTGATGGGGCGAGCGCTCTCCGCCTGGATCAGCGTAGTCACTTCAAAGCCGCCGGGAACATACACGATGCCACCCAGTGTGAAGCGGCTGACGACGTCCTCGCCCGACGGCCCGTAATCGCCGGGACCGAACGGGTTAAGCGGATTGCAGACGCCGTTGACGTAGTCCGAAAGTTCGCCCAGCACGCAGCCCCAGGTATTCGCACGCGACAACACATAGTTCGCAGTGAGATTCAGCCGCTTGGTGATGTTGCCCTGCAGGTGCAGAAACAGAGCGTTGTAAGCTGAACGATTGTCGGACTTGAAGACCGAGATGTTGGGCACGTTGTCCATCTGGGTCTGCTGATCCGGCGCGAACAGCGGCGACGACAGCGTGTAGCCGGCGGTGTATTCGTAGCGACGATAGGTGTGCATCGTCGTCTGGTGAACGTAGTCGGCGCTCATCGTCCAGTTGCGATGGAACGCGTACTGCACGCCGCCATTCACGTTCAACGTGTAAGGCGTGTGGTAGTTGGGATCGATGATGGCTCCCGCGCCACCGGCGGAAGCGCCGGGCAGGCAGCCTGGGTCCCCCGGGTGCACGCAAGGCTCGAAGGCCGACGGCGTGTTCACGGCTGTCAGTGCATCGACCCAGCCGTTCTGCGCCAGGTCGTTGTAATACATGCCGATGCCGGCGCGGATGACCAGGTCTTCGATCTGGTCCGGGTTCCATGCGATGCCGAGACGGGGCGCGAAGGCCGAGCGGTAGTCGTGCGGAACGCCCGTGGGCAATGGCAGTTGATAGGCGCGAATGGTCTGTACGGCGGCATTGAAGTTCTGGCTGACGCCGCTGGCCTGGAACAGGCCGAACGTGGTGTCCCAACGCAAACCGTAGTTCACCGTGAGGTTCGGCGTTACGCGCCACGAATCCATCGCGTACAACCCCAACCGTTGCACGTTCTGGTTGAAGCTGCCGTTGCCGGCCGGCGTGAAGGTCGTCTGGCAGGCATCGCCGGAGAACTGCCCGGTGCAGTTGAGCTCATCGGTGAACTGCGCCGGATTGGTCAGGTAGTACGTCGGATTCTGCGTCAGCACATACAGCGTCTCCGGGGTCGCCGAAAGGGCGCCGCTCATCACCGGCTCGTGGATGAAATCGATACCAAACTTGGGCGCATGGCTGCCGCTGGAGTGGCTGACGTCGTACTTGAACTCGTATTTCTCCTGGTTGCGTAGAACCGGAAAAGCCGTGATCGGGGTTGCAAACTGGTTGTCGCCGTAAGTCTCGAAGCCGGAAATCGTCTTCGAGGTCGAGCTGAAGGGGAAGGCCAGCGCGAATCCCAGGTAGCCGTTGCGGGCCGCCGTGCCATGCAGATAGCTGAAGTCGAAGGTAAGGGCTCCCAGCCAATTCGGCGAGAAGCTGTACTGGTTGCTGAGAACCGTGCTCCAGTAGTTGGAATGCTCGATGGCGCCCGTCGACGGCAGCGTGGCCTGCTGAACCAGGCCGTTGTTGGTGGTGTAGTTGTCCATCGCGCCGCGCAGGAACCAATGCGACTTGTCGGACTGCGACCAGTCGAAGCGCTGCATCGCCAGGTAATCCTGGAAGGGCACGCGCACATACGGCGGCACGCCGATAAAGCTTGTGTTGGGGACAAGACCCTGGGCTGCCAGTTGCGACAGGGCGTTGAATTCCGTGAGACTGTTCGGGCTGTAGTTGATGCTGGCGTGCTCGTTGACCATCTCGAACGAAGTGAAGGTCCAGATCTTGTCCTTCATGATCGGGCCGCCAATGGTGCCCACATAATTCTGGCGCGAGAAGGGTTGCTTGGGCTCGGGCGCGGGATTCTCGATCGGGAAACGCGCGTTCAGCCCCGAAGCGCGCTCGAAGACCGCGAAGTCACCGTGCCACTGATTCGTTCCACTCTTGGTGCTGATCACCACGGAACCACCCGTCGTGCGGCCGACGTCGGCGTTCTGCTGCGAAGTCTGCACCGCAAACTCCTGCAAGGCATCAGGCGAGAAGTTTTGCAGGAAGCCGCCAATGTAGTCATCGGAGTTGTCACCGCCATCAACCGTCAGCGTGTCGTTGAGTCCGGAGCTTCCGCCGAAGGAAACTGCGGTGATGCGCGCCTTGGTCGGATCGGACGGCTCGACCGGCTCGGTTCCCGGAACCAGGTACGCAATGTTGGCGAAGCTGCGAGCGGCAAGAGGAATGTTCTGGATGTCGTTATTGGTGATGACACCGCCCATCACCGCACTGGTGGTATTCAGAGGCTCAGTGGTGATCGACGAGGCCTGCCCGGTGACGTTCACCGATTGTTGAACCGACGCCGGTTGCAGCGTGACCAGCGTGTCCTGCACCGAGGTGATGAGTACTCTGACTTCGGATTTCGCTTCACCGAATCCGGATGCATTCACCACCACCTGATACCGACCGGGGAGCAATGTCTCGAAGCGAAACTCGCCGCGACTGTTCGTCTTTGTCTGACGCTGAATCGAGTTGTCCGGCGTACTGATCGCTACGGAAGCCGAGGCAACGCGTGCTCCCTTTGCGTCCTGCACTTCACCAAGAAGAGTGCCGGTGGAACTTTGAGCGAAAAGGCTGGAGGAGAAAACTAAAACGGATGCGACGATCAGCAGTGCACCCAATTGTTGACGCCACGTAGGGAGCGAAGAGGACATAGGCAGTGCCTCCGAAAGCGACACAAACGAAACGCGATTGACGTGTGTCGAATTTCCAAAGGCTAGTCTTCGACATTTCTTACTACCATTGGTAGTAGCTGATCTTTTTCAATAGCGCAGCTACTGAGTACCCGGCTCACTCGAGTCAGGGCGCTGATTCCGGAGCGGGCCCGCTTCCCCGCGGCAACACCTCACATGTCGTAGTGACCTTGCTCACTGCCCCTCGGTTCGACGTCAACCCATACTGAAACTGGATGATTTTCGGCGCATTTGCCGGACGAGAAGGCTATGAGTGATAACGGCACTGGATTAAGCGAAGAGCGGATTGCCTACCTGGATGGCCTGGTACGCCAGGCGAAGCGGGCGGCGGCAGCGTTCTCCCAATGCACGCAGGAAGAGGTCGATCGCATCGTCAAGCCGATGGTGATCGCCGGTCTGGAGAAAGCGCAGTATCTGGCGCGGCTGGCCATCGAAGAGACGAAGATCGGCGTCCTCGAAGACAAGGCCATCAAGAACATGGTGGCGACCGAGTTCGTCTACAACTACGTCAGAGACAAGCGAACCGTCGGCGTCATCCGCGAGGATCACGAGCACGGACTTGTTGAGTTGGCCGAACCCATCGGCGTCATTCTCTCGCTCACGCCCATCACGAATCCCACCTCGACGGTGCTGTTCAAGTGCATCATGGCTATCAAGACGCGGAATGCGGCAATCTTCAGCCCGCATCCGGCGGCGTGGCGCTGCTGCTCCGAAGCCGTGCGCATCATGTACGAGACTGCGGTGAAGCACGGCGCTCCCGAAGGCGTCTTCACCTGCCTCGAATCGCACACGCTGCACGACAACGCGTTCCTGATGCACCACAAAGACATTGGCCTGATCGACGCCACCGGAGGACCGGGCGTGGTGAAAGCCGCGTATGGATCGGGCAAGCCGGCCCTCGGGGTTGGGCCGGGCAACACGCCTGTCTACCTGGAGAAGTCGGCCGACCTCGACATGGCCGTGGTCGACATCATCACCTCGAAGACCTTCGATAACGGAACTATCTGCGCGTCGGAGCAGACCATCGTCATCGATGATGAGATCTACGACCGCGTGCTGACCAAGTTCGAGGAGTTGGGCTCGCACATCTGCAATGAGCAGGAGACAAAAATCCTGTCGCAGACGGTCATCGATCCGGCGACCGGCTACATGCAGCCGATGGCGGTCGGGCAGAAGGCTACGAACATCGCGCGCTTCGTCGGGATACAGGTGAAACCGAAGACCAAGCTGCTGATCGCACCGATCAAGGGTGTGGGCCGCGACTATCCGCTATCGGTGGAGAAGCTCTTCCCTGTGCTGGCGGTCTATCGCGCCAAGTCGGTGGACGAGGCGCTGAAGGTTTGCGTCGACGTCAACCACTCCGGCGGTCTCGGACACACGGCGGTCGTCTTCTCCAACAACGAACAGGTGATTCGCCGCTTCGGCGACGTCATTAATGCTGGACGCATCATCGTGAACTCGCCCGGCTCGATTGGTGCGCTGGGCGGCGTCTACAACGATATGGTGCCGACGTTCTCGTTCGGCTGCGGCACCGGCGGCGGCAACAGCACCACCGACAACGTCAACGTCTATCACTACCTCAACATCAAGCGCATGGCGCGAAGGACACAGGCGCATATGTGGTTCCGAGTTCCCAACCAGATTTACTTCAACATGCACGCCGTCGAGAACCTGCGGAACTTCGCCTCGCGTTCGACGCTGATCATCACCAACCCGGCGCTGGAGCAGATCGGGCATGCCGACATCGTTCGCCGCGCGCTGCCGCCGGAGACGCAGGTGCGGGTGACGATCATTCCCGACGCCGAGCCTGACATCAAGATCATTGCGCAAGGCGTGGAAGCGCTGAACTTTTACAAAGCTGACCAGATCATCGCGCTGGGCGGCGGCTCGGTGCTCGACGCGGCGAAGATCATGAAGCTGAAATACGAATCGCCGCAAGCCGACCTGGAAGAACTGGCCGCGCCGTTCCTCGACATCCGCAAACGCGTGGTGCAGTACCCGACGGAGAAGACCAACCACGCGCGACTGATCGCCATTTCAACCACCAGCGGCACGGGCAGCGAGGTGACGCCGTTTGCGGTGATGACCGACAAGGAGCGCGGCGTAAAGGTCACGCTGGCCGATTATTCGCTGACCCCCGACGTTGCGATTGTCGATCCGCAGTTCGTGATGTCGATGCCGAAGGGACTGACGGTCGACACCGGCATCGACTGCCTGACACACGCCTTGGAAGCCGGCGTGTCGATCTTCGCATCGCCTTACACCGACTCCAACGCGATGCAGGCGATCCGGCTGGTCTTCAAATATCTGCCCGAGGTCTACGACAATCCTCGCGACGAAGAGGCGCGCAGCATGATGCACAACGCTGCCTGCATCGCCGCCATCGCTTTTTCCAACGCCTCGGTCGGCGTCAATCACGCGCTGGCACACGCTTTCGGTGCGCGCTTCGGCATCTCCCACGGTCGCGCGAATGCGCTGATGCTGCCACACGTCATCGCCTATAACGCCGCCGTGCCGACGAAGTTCATGCCCTCGCCGAATCAGCGGGCGTACGTTGCGCACAAGAAGTACGCCATGATCGCCGACCTGCTCGTGCTGGGCGGACACACGGTCGAAGAGAAGGTGCAGAGGCTGGTTACGGCGACCGAGCAGCTGCTCGATCGGCTGGAAGTACCGCGGTCGATCGCCGAGCTTGGGCATCAGCAAGGAGGCGTTCGAGGCGGCGCTGCCCGATCTCACCCAGATTGCTTTCGACGATCCGTCATGGCGATCGAATCCACGCATGCCGCTGGTCGAGGAACTGGTTGAGCTTTACCGGTGCGCGTATCGCGGCAGGGGCACGGCAGTCGCCGAGCCGGAAAAGAACGAGACAGTTGAGGAGGAGGTGCGGGTATGACGATCACTGCGTCGGCAATTGTGGTGAACGGGGAACGGGTGGCGGAGACAATGAATGAGCTCTGCGGCAATCTGACGGCGAACAGCGGCGAGCTTCTGCTCGACTTTTTCTTTGTGCAGACGCTTGATCCGGCAGCCATCAAGGGGTTGGAAGATCTGTCCGGAATCGCCGAGGTGATGAAGGTCAAGATCATACTGCGCGGCGTAAACGTTGAAGTCTACAAGGTGCTGAAGCTGTCTGATCTCACCGATAAGCTTCTGTTCATCAACTGAACCCTACGGCGCAGCGGAATCCGGCGGCGCTTCTTCCTCCCGCGCCAGGTAATCCGTGAGCGCCGACAACGCACTGCGTGTGTCGGTAATCGAATCCAGCATAGCGTCGAGATGGTTCTTCAGCGCGATGGTCACCTCCGCCAGCGCGCGCCGATGACGGGGATCGAGCGACAGGAAAAGCGGCAAGGCCTGCTGGTCCAGGGTGCGGCTGCGGGAAGCAATCTCGGCCAGGCCATGCACCAGCAGATCGCGGTAAGCCGTGTCGGTGAAACCCAGGTCATCCAGCCGCTGCGTAATCTTCGGCTGCAATTCGACAATGTATTTTGTTTCCGAATCGTCCATGTTTTCTCCGGCTACCTGATTCGATGTCTTGTATAGATGCTTTCGCACTCTGAGAAGCGAATCCGCTACTCAGGCGATTCTTCTTGTGTTATCTATTCTGCCGTAGCGCGGCAATGGCTTGCATCCAACCTAGTGTAAGCACGAGGCACCTGAATGAGTCAGACCACTTCCACCATCCGCAGCATGGGCTTTTTCCTGAATGGCAGCTGGAGCACGCACGGCAGCGAGTCGGTCGTGAAGTCTCCCTTTGATCAGAGCGTGGTTGCCGTAACCAGCGAAGCCGACCGTAACGATGCCGAGGTAGCGATCGAAGCGGCGGTGCAATCCTTCGCAGTGACGCGTCGAATGTCGTCGCAGCAGCGAGCCAGCATCTTGCGTGAGATTGCCACCACGATTACGCAACGTCGCGACGAGTTTGCGCGCACGATCTGCCAGGAAGCTGCCAAGCCGATCAAGACCGCGCGCCTCGAAGTGGACCGCGCCGTCAACACATTTGAGATTGCCGCTGAAGAAGCCACCCGTATCTACGGCGAGTATCTGCCGCTGGACACCCTGGAAGCCACGGCCGGTCGTTGGGGGCTGGTCCGCCGCGTGCCGGTCGGACCGATCTTCGCCATCACGCCATTCAACTTTCCCCTGAACCTGGTCGCGCACAAGATTGCGCCGGCGATTGCCGCGGGATGTCCGATCATCTTGAAGCCCGCGCCCCAAACGCCGGTCTCCGCGCTGATGCTGGCCGAGATTATCGACAACACGGCCTGGCCCGACGGCGCGCTGGCTGTCATGCCGATGTCGAATGACACCGCAGCCATAGTGGTCGCCGATGAGCGTATCAAGCTGCTGACGTTTACCGGCAGCGCGGCCGTGGGATGGCAGCTGAAAAATCGCGCGGGCAAGAAGCGCGTGACCCTGGAACTGGGAGGCAATGCCGGCGTCATCGTGCATCACGACGCCGACGTCGATTTCGCGGTTCACCGTTGTGTCGCGGGAGGATTCTCCTATGGCGGGCAGACATGCATCTCGGTGCAGCGCATCGTGGTACATGAACGCATCTTCGAGGACTTCAAGAACAAACTCGTGCAGGGTGTGAAGAAGCTGAAGGTGGGAAACCCGATGGATGAGCACACCGATGTTCCACCACTCATCCGCGAACAGGATGCGACGCGGGTGGTGGAGTGGATCGACGAGGCCGTGCAGGCCGGAGCCAAGCTGCTCTGCGGCGGCAGCAAGCACGGAGCGATGGTCGCGCCCGCCGTGCTGACCGGAACCGCGCCCAACATGCGTGTGAACTGCGCGGAGATCTTCGGCCCGGTCGTCACCCTCGAACAGTACGAGACGTTCGACGAAGCACTGTCGCTCATCAACAACACCGAGTATGGATTGCAAGCCGGTTTGTTCACGCGCGACATCGGCCTGATCCAAACGGCGTTCGATGAAATCGAGGTCGGCGGATTGATTGTTGGCGATGTGCCGACCTTCCGCGTGGACCAGATGCCGTACGGCGGAGTGAAGAATTCCGGACTGGGGCGCGAGGGATTGCGGTACTCCATCGAAGACATGACGGAGCGGAAGTTGATGGTGATGGCGGTGAAGTGAAGATAGGGGATAGGGGATAGGGGATAGGGGATAGGGGATAGGGGATAGGGGATAGGGGATAGGGGATAGGGGATAGGGGATAGGGGATAGGGGATAGGGGATAGGGGATAGGGGATAGGGGCTAGTGGCTAGTGGCTAGTGGCTAGTGGCTAGTGGCTAGTGGCTAAGAATTAGATGGGCAGAGCACGTCCTCAGGCATGCCGACATAACTTCCATTTGAAGAATTGTTATCCCGAGCGAAACAGCGGAGCTATGGAGTCGAGGGACCTGCGGTTCGCCCGCGGTGGAATGAATTTCCTATACGCGACGAACCGCAGGTCCTCTACTCCGGCGGGCAAAACCGGCCCGCCTCCGGTCGGGATGACAACTCTGAATCTGACTGCTGTCGATAGGTGTTGTCCGCGTTTCACCCAACTCCGCACAAACACAAACGGCACGCTCATCGCGTGCCGCTGCATTTTCTACCCACTATCCACTATCCACTGCCCTACGGCTGGCTGCCTCCCGACGTTACACTGCCTGCCGGAACCGGCCCGACAACTGCAGCGGGCGTGAGTACGGAGCCGTAAGGGTCCATCTCGGTCGCTTCGTTCGCTTCCGACCACGCATTCTTCTGGTCATTGCGGCCCGAGTACTTCTCGTACACGACAACGTGCAGGACCGGCTGGCGCTCTTCGATGGGATCGACCATGCCCTGCGCCTGCAGTGGAAGCAAGTAATTGCGGATCCACTCGTACTGCTCGTAGGTCAGGCCGCGGCGTGACATGTCGAAGGTGACGCCGGTCAGGTGCGTCGAAGCGGTGTCGCCGAACTCGGGAGCGGCAAAGCGATTCCACCGGCGCAGCCGATGCTGCTGTTCCACGGTGCGAACCAGCGAATTGACCTGCAACGGCACGTGGAACTGCTCATAGAAGGCGTTGCTGAAATCCTGAAGGAAGTCGCGCGTCCATGGCCGGCAGTAGCGGCGATTGTCGGGCAGGTCGGCGGCGAGCTTCAGCGCGTCGGTTTCGGAAACCGGAACCAGGTCCTGCGACAACTCGTAGCGCATAAGCTCGTAGTCGTCGTTGATACGCGGCAACTGCATGCGGTCGAGCTCTTCATTCTCGCGGACCAGCATGTCATGCGAGCCGGGGAACATCGGGGTCCAGCGGCCCACTCCGACTTGGTAGTGACCGCGATAGTGATGAATCGACCCAGTACGCAGGGACGCGGTACGCAGAACTGCGTGATGACTATGGTGAACCCGCGCGTGAGCAACCGCATGGGAAACTGCGAAGGCCGGAACCGAGGCCACCATCATCAGCGCGCAGAAGAAGAGTGTGTATCCCACTTTGCGTTGAGGAATGCTCGACACAAATTCGGACCCGACTCGGCCAGCCGTAAAAAGATTGAATAATGGCAATAAAAGCATATTCCGAGTAGTGGAGCAGCTACGGAGAATAAAACGTTATTACAACATAGATGGGATGCTGAGCCAAGACTTTCCGGCGATTTCGCTCGAGAAAATCGCGAGCTCACGCTATCGGCAGTGATTCACAACTTAAGTGACGGATTGAGCAACTCAGCTTTCGCCACGGAAAATCATTTCGGTGATCGTGAAGTCGTCGGTCAGCGGCGTGTCTCCGCGAAACGCCGTGACCGCCTGTTCGACGCACACCAGCCCATCGGCGCAACAAGCTTCCAGACGTTCGGTGCCGAAGAATTCGCCGGTCGCGTCTTCTGCCTCCGTCACACCGTCGGTCACCAGCAGCAGGCGATCGCCCTTGTTGAGCGTCATGCGAATCTCCTGGTACTCCGCAACCGGCACCAGCCCAACCGGAAGATTGCCTTCTTCCAGCCTCACGATCTTGTCACCGGAAACCAGCAGCGGTGGCACATGCCCACAGTTGATCAATTCCAACTCGCCGCTGTTGGAGAGGCGGGCGATGACCAGCGTCGCATATTTCTGGCCGGCAACTTTCTCGCACAGGAAGCGATTCACTGCGACCATCATCTCCGGCAGTGACGAATCCCGGGCCAGCTGTGAATACAGCATGCCTTGCAGGATCGACGCGACCACCGCCGCCGAAACGCCTTTGCCGGAAACGTCGGCGACAATCAACGACAAGCCTTTGTCGGTGTAAACCAGGTCGAAGAAATCGCCGCCGATATCTTTACAGGGATAGTTGACGGCATTTACCTTCGCGAACGGGACGTCGGGCACGGTCACCGTCATCAGGCGCTGCTGAATCTCGGAGGCGATCGCGAGTTCCTGGCGATAGCGCTTGGCAGAATCCTCGGCCTGCACCAGCGCCGCGTTCTCGACCAGCGTGGCTGCGCCATTCGCGATGGTACGCAGAATGTCGTGACTCACCGACGAGAGTTTGCCCGAGAGGAAATGTGCGTCGAGGTAGAGCACGCCCTGCACATCGCTGACGGTGCCGGACTTTGTATCCTCCTTGGCCTTCTCCTGGATGACCGTCTTGCGCAGCGGAATGCAGATCACGCTGTGCAGATTGTGGGCGACCACGCTCTCGCGGCCGGCGAGTTTGCCGGTGTCATCGGTGTCAGTGACCAGGAATTCCGAAGCGCTCTGGGCGGCGTCGCGCAGGATCGACTTGGAGATGGTGCTGTCGTCCATGATGCGTTCGCCGTTTTTGTCGCGGCCGGAGGCAAGACGAAGCTCGCCGTCGGGGTCGCGCAGGAAGACGAATCCACGCTCGGCGCGCGTGAGACGCAACGCGGCTTCGAGCAGCGCATTCAACACGTCATCGAGTACGCCGCTGGTGTTGAGTTTGCGCGCGGCCTCGAGGAAAACGTTCAGCATCTCGAGATCGGAACCGGCGCCTGCGGCAGGTTTCCACGTCGAGAACTGGCTTAGAAACTGTTGCGCGGCGCTGGTCGGCGAGCGGTCAGGACTGAACAGCACGTGTGGGCCGCCCTGCACGCCGAACTCAACATGGTCGTTGCGGCTCAGCTTGCGGCGGTTGATGCGCTCGCCGTTGACGAACGTTCCATGGCGGCTGCCCTGGTCGATAACCCAAACGCCGTCCGCTTCCTTGCTGAACTGCGCGTGTTCGCGCGAGACACGAGGGTCAGCCATCACCAGGTCGCGGTCGGTGCGGCGGCCAATGGTGAAGGGAAAATGATCGAGGACGAGAGTGCGGCGATCGGCGCCTTCCACCACAACCAGGACATGGTTGTCTCCGGTGGAGGAGGTGTCGACTTTTCGCGACCACATCCCGGTAGCGCCCATGCATTCTCCTCTGCGGGGCCAGCGGTCCCGCCCACACATCATCCAGATGAAGCTTGCTTAAACTATAGTTTATTCGGCGGGCGAACATCTAGCTTTTTGCCCGCCAGTCGCATCAAGCCTTCCCAAAGACGGGCGCCGCAGCTTTTCCCTCTGGGACGGTCATCGTTCTTCTCCGATTCCAAAAAGCTGCAAATCGCGAGTAGTACTCGGCTTAGCGGAGCCGCCCACCCGCAACTTCCTGCCGCCACCGGGTTAGTGAGAAGATAGGGCAAAGCGGATAAAACACGTCTATAATAGGTCATCGCTCCCGCAAAGCATCCGCTTGCAACGGATGCTCGTCCCCCAGACTTCCCAGTAATCCAATGTTGCCGTCCGCACCGCCAACGCGGCAGAAGAATAAGCGCAGCAGCACACCTGCGTTAATTGCGCTGTCGATCTGCGTCTTCTTCCTGTTCACGGTCATCCTCGCGCAAGCGACCTTCAAGCTGACGGTATTCGATCCCGACACCAGCGAAGAAACGCTCATCGTTGCCTCGGTCTCGGCGCTGATCTTCTTTCTCTTCGTCGCCCTGACCTTCGTGCTAATCCGCACGTTGCTGCGGCTCTACGCGGAGCGCAAGACCGGTGTACTCGGCTCGAAGCTGCGAACCCACATGGTCCTCGGCGCGCTGCTGCTGTCGCTGGGTCCGGTGATTTTTCTGTTTCTGTTCTCGTACGGATTGCTGAACCGCTCCATCGAGAAGTGGTTCTCGCGACCCACCGAAGACGTGCAATACCACACCAACCTGATTGCTTCGCTGCTGACGCAGTACGCCATCACCAATGCGCAGGATGAAGCCCAGCGCATTGCCACGTCTCCTGCATCGCAGAAAGCGTTTCAAAGCGGAAATTTCAGCTTCATCCTGGACGAGTTCCGCGACAGCGAGATCACGCTGCAAGGCGGCTTTGCCTTCGCGCTCATGGATGATCGGGCGGAAGCCAGCTTCCACGCACCCGAAGGCTGGCCCCTCATCCGCCGGCACATTCCCGACGCTGCCGCACCGACCGCCGCCAGGCCCTTCGACCTGCTTGGCGAAACCTACGTTCTGGGACGGGCGCACGTCGGCGATCACGGACAGATCCTGGTCGCCATGCCGCTGCCACACAATTATTCGGGCACGCTCCAGGACCTGGAAAGCAGTCAGCAGCAGTATCAGGACTTGCGTTTGCAGCGGCGGCGGTTACGGCGAACGTATCTCGGATTGCTCCTCCTGTTGACGGTTGGCGTGCTATTTGCCTCGACGTGGCTGGCACTTTATCTCTCGAAGATGGTGACCCGTCCGCTGGTCGCGCTGGCGGAGGCGACGCAGGAAATCTCGCGCGGACGTCTCGACTATCGCGTCGACATCCAGGCCGGAAGCGAGATTGGCCAACTGGTGCAGTCGTTCAACCGTATGGCTGCCGATCTGGAATCCGGCCGCAGCGCGATGCTGGAATCGCGGCGCGAATTGGCCGACATGAATACGCAGTTGGAGCAGCGCTCGCGCCACATCGAGACCATTCTGGAGAGCGTCCCGTCGGGCGTGCTTTCCCTCGACGCCTCGCGCAAGATCACCCACACCAATGCAGCCGTGCGTCGCCTGCTGCGAATCGATCAGGATTCGTCGCTGCCGGTAGGAACCCTTCACGACCTGTTCCCCCCGGAGACGGTCGTCGATCTGGAGCACATGCTGCGCAAGGCCGACCGCATGGCCAGCACCACCAGCCAGATGGAAGTCAGCACCCCGCGCGTCAACTTGAACGTCGCGGTTACGGTCGCGTCGCTCGATCCGCCGTCGCAGACTTCGCGTAACGGCAAGCAGCGCGCCGGCTACGTAGTCGTGATGGAAGACCTAACTGACCTGCTGCGCGCGCAAAAGCAGACCGCGTGGCGCGAGGTCGCACGTCGCATCGCACACGAAATCAAGAACCCGCTGACGCCGCTGTCCCTCTCGGCCGAGCGCATTCACCGGCATCTGGAGCGCCCGGCGCCACCTGACTCCACTTCGCTGCGCGTGATCCGGCAATGTGCCATGACCATCTCCTCGTCGGTTGAGACTGTCCGTAAGCTGGTGGATGAGTTCTCGACCCTGGCGCGCTTCCCGGCTTCCAAGCCGCAGCCCTCCGACATCAACGCCGTGGTCAACGACGCTCTGCTGATGTTCGACGGCCGACTGGACGGCATTACCGTGCAACGTTTTCTGGCGACGGATTTGCCGGCCGTGCAGGCCGACCCCGACGCGATGAAACGCGCCGTTGCCAACCTGGTCGACAACGCTGCCGAGGCGCTGCACGACTCGCTGATGAAGCAGATCGTGATTTCCACCGCCCTTACCGATGGACGTGACAGCGTGGAGATCGTGGTCGCCGACACCGGCCACGGCGTCACCAGCGAGGTGAAGGAAAAGCTCTTCCTGCCGTACTTCTCAACCAAGGGCCGAGGCACCGGTCTGGGCCTTGCGATCGTCAGCCGCATCATCGAAGATCATCGCGGCTCGATTCGCGTGGAGGAGAACTCTCCCGTTGGCGCCCGATTTATCGTAGAGTTGCCTTTGGCGCAGGAGGCCGCCCTCGCTGCCGCCGCCAATCAAGATGCAAACCATTCTGATCGTGGATGACGAGTCTCAGATCCGCAGCGCGCTGGAAGGCGTGCTCGCGGATGAAGGCTATAAGACTTTACTCGCCGGCAGCGGCGAGGAGTGCCTCGAGATTCTGCGCCACAAATCTCCCGATGTTGTCCTGCTGGACATCTGGCTCCCGGGCATCGATGGGCTGGAAACGCTGGAACGGCTAGTCGAGCGCGAAGATCATCCTGAGGTCATCATGATCTCGGGGCACGGCAATATCGAGACGGCGGTGCGCGCCACCAAGCTAGGGGCCTTTGACTTCCTGGAGAAGCCGCTTTCCATCGAGCGCACGCTGATCGTGCTGAAGAACGCCATCGAAGCCAAGCGTCTGCGCAGTGAGAACCTCGAATTCAAGAAGCAGTTTCAGGCGCGCAGCGTCATCGTCGGCGACAGCATTCCTATCAAGGCGCTGCGCCAGCAGATTTCGTTGATGGCCCCGACCAACGGCCGCGTGCTCATCTATGGCGAGTCGGGCACGGGCAAGGAACTTGCGGCACGAGCGTTGCACGCGCAAAGTCTGCGCAAGGAAGCGATGTTCGTCGAGGTGAACTGCGCCGCCATCCCGGAAGACCTGATCGAGAGCGAGTTGTTCGGTCATCGCAAAGGCGCATTCTCAGCCGCGACTGCCGATAAGGAAGGCAAGTTTCAGAAGGCCGACGGCGGAACGCTCTTCCTCGATGAAGTCGGTGATATGAGCCTGAAGACGCAGTCGAAGGTGCTGCGCACGCTCGACGAAGGACGCTTTGCTCCCGTCGGGGAAGAAGAGCCGATCACCGTCGACGCTCGCGTGATCGCCGCGACCAACAAAGATTTGGAAGACGAGATCTCCAAGGGCAACTTCCGCGAAGACCTCTTCTACCGCCTAAACGTAATTCCCTTCTACGTGCCGCCGCTGCGCGAGACGGAAGGAAGACATTCCCCTGCTGGCCCGCCACTTCCTGAAGGACTTCTCCCAGACCTACAGCCGGCGCTCGAAGGAAATCTCGGAAGACGCTCTCGAAGTCTTGATGCGCTACTCCTGGCCGGGCAATGTTCGCGAGTTGCGCAACCTGATCGAGCGCATCGTGATCATGAATCCGACGGTGAATAAGCTGGAACGCAAACACCTGCCGACGCTGGTCTATCGCGAGAGCGGACGGCGCACCATAGGCGACTTCTCCAGCCTCCACCAGGCGCGCGCCGCGTACGAGCGCGATTACATCCTGAAGAAGCTCGACGAGAACCAGGGCAGCGTCAGCCGAACCGCCGAAGTGCTCGGCCTGGAGCGCAGCCACATGTACCGCAAAATGAAGGCTCTCGGCATCACCGTGAAGGAGTAGCTCTTTTGGGCCTTCCTCAGCCCAAATATTTTTCTGGGCATATAATACTTTAGTGCCACATCGCAGATCATAGACCCAGCAACACTTACGGCCGCCGGAGCATTGTCCTGCCGAGCCCACCGCGCAATTCCCGTCCGCGTAACCTTCGAGCATAACCATAACCAGGTAAAACACTTGACTGGCAATGCTAAAATTCTGGCATATGCGTCATTTCGAGTTGTTAGGGTACATCCTCGTAGTGGGCGGGGCGCTGGTGCCATTCTTCGCAGAGCATCTGTTCGGAACAGTTGCATTATCGGCGTGCACGTTTGTGCTACTCGCGGGTGGTGGAGCTGTACTGCTTGTCCTTAATCGCAACTCTCGTGAGCAGGAGAATGGAGCGGGGGTCGCAACCCTGTTCGGCAATACGCCCGTGCCGGAGACGTCCGCTGCCGGTTCGCAGCCTGCTTTCGAACTCCAGTACGCGGCGTCGTCGCCTTCGACAGGCGAGCCTCTTGCACTCGCCAGAGTCGTTCCCGAAGCAGAAGTCGCTGACCTGACCATCGAATATTCGCACAACGATCGAGACCCGCTATTGCTTCGCAATAAGCCACTGGTGGTGAAGAACCTCACTGCCGGGGCCGACGCTTACAACGTCCGGCTGAAGCCGATGGAAGCGCCGCATGACAAGCTTCGCTTCAATCCCGAGCGGATCGTGCGTCTGACCGGCGGCGAGCAGGTCGAAGTCATTCCAGAGCCCGGTCTTCTCGATGGCGGATATGTGCGGCAGACGCGCAACCATCTGCCGGACTTCATCGCGGGCTTGTACAACACCAGCGGCCGGACGGATATGCAGGCGCTGAACGAAATCTACGAAGAGCGTTCGCTGATGCTGGAGCTCGAGTACGAATCAGGCGGGAAGCGCATGGTCTCGCGCTGCGAACTGCTCTACACCCCGTGGCACCGAAACATCCGGACAGGCAAGCACACGGCTCGACAGGCTCCCGAACCCAACTAACCTGGGCTCAACTTCCTCCGCGAAACTGAATAATCCTGCGACGGTCGCGCTTCGATGGCTTGCCGGGTGAAGCGTCGAGACGCGGCATCGCCTTGCGCTCTTCTGCTGCCTTGGCGCGGGCCTCGCGGCTTGCCTCGGTCTCACGATAGAGCGTCTGAGCGACGGCGGCTGGACCACGCATCTCGCTGAGCTGCAATACCTCGATTTCGAACTCTCCGCTGTCATTGCTGACGCGCAGCATGTCGCCGACACGAACCTCTCGCGCCGGCTTCGCTGCATTTCCGTTGGACTGAATTCGCCCCAGTTCGCAAGCGCGTTTGGCTACTGCGCGAGTCTTGAAGAATCGCGCGGCCCACAACCAGATGTCCATGCGTACACTGCTCATGAAGGTGCCTGCCGATTACTTGCGCACGACGGTGATCTCCGCACTCACCGCGCTGGCAGGAGTTGTGTTGCTGGTGGCGAGCACATGATACGTTCCCGGCTTCTTCGGCGCAGTGTAGGTCGCCAGCGACGAGACTTTGCCATCCTCCGCTTTAGCTCCCTTCGCCGCGACACGTCCACCCGCATCGCCTTCGCGCACGCTCCATGTCACGTCGTTGTTGGGAGCTCCGGAAACTGCGGCAGCGAAATCCACTGTCTTGCCCACGCGCACATGCGCGGACGGAGGATCGATGGTCACGATGATCGGCGGCGGCTCGGCTTGTCGCTTCGGCAGAGTGGATCGGAAGATCCAGAACGAGGCTCCGGCACCGACCAGCAGCAGGACGGCGACTAACACTTCCACTACGGGGAAAGATCCTCGGCGACGGGGAACGCTGCGAGGCGCTGGGGGAGCAGAGCCGTATTGCCATTGCTGCGGTGTGCTGGAGCTTGGCTCGCCAGCGAGCGTCTCCTGCGGGGAAGGCTCATCGTCAACTTGCGCAAGGCTGCTGGCGCTTTGATACACGCCAACGGTCGCTTCGGTCTGGCAGACACGAGCGTCGGATTCGAACTCTTCCCGAGGAACCAACTGCCCGCAGCGCACGCAGAAGATGTCCTCGTTACCAAGTCTTTGGCCGCAGTGCTTGCAGTACGTGGCCAGCATCTTCTCTACTGCCCCTGTTGCTGTTGCGTGAGCAGCACGACGTCGGTGTTCGAGCGCCCGCGCGCGATGGCAACACGCTTATTCTTCCAGTCGTAATCGTAGCCGTAGATCAGCAGATCGGTGAAGTTGGTCATCGGCATCACGGTCTCAACCCCGATGGGCTGGCTCACCATATTCGAGACGCCCTTGGCGGTTACCGGATAGTAGAGCGAATGACCGTCTGCAGAATATTGATAGGTCGATGAGATCGAGCGGATGGGAGAGAAGGTCTTCACCGGCAGACCGCCCTGCACGGGAATGATCTCGATCATGGTGCGGAAGTTCACGCCCGCTCCGGCTACCGCGAATGCAGCGATCTGTTGTCCATCGGGAGAGTAGGTCGCGAACTCCACGATCTTGTCGCCGATCTGCTTGGGTTTTCCTCCGGTCATCGGCATCGTCATCAACAAGCTCTTGCCCTTGACCAGCGTCGTGTACAGGAACGACTTGCTGTCCGGCGCGCAAACCGCATTCTGATCGACGGTGCCGCTGGTCAGCACCGAAGCCGTGCCGCTCTGCAGATCCAATCGCCATACGTTGATCGCCTTGTTCTGCTTGTTGGGCATCGAGAACAATACGTTCTGGCCGTCGGGGCAAACGGAAAGCCCGAACATCGGCAGATGTTCCTGATACACGATGGTGCGATTGCTGCCGTCGGCGTTCATCACCGCGATATGGCTGTCATAGTCCATCGTAACCAGGCGACCGTCCGGCAACCAGGCAACGCTCCGGTCCTCGTGATTATCGATCTCCTTCGCGTTGGCGCTGCCGTTCGGATCCGAACTCATCGTGTAAAGGCTGGATTGCGGCGTAATCTGGATGGCCACCAACTGTTTGCCGTCCTTGGTGACGCCGAGCGTGAGATTGCTGTAGGAATTCAGGTCGTTGGTGATGCGATGCAGCTTGCCCGCGGTGATTGCGATCTCGCCGACTTGCCCATTCCAGTCGCTGGAAACGTCGTGGAAGATGAACACCATGTGCTCGGAGTCCGGCATCCAGGTCGGCTTCTGCAGGATCGCCGTTCCCGCGTACACGGTCTTCTCTTTGCCGCTCTCGATGTTGATCAGCACAATGCGACCAAGGTTCTGCGTACCAGGATCGAGCACCGACGCGGCAATCCATTTGCCGTCGGGCGACCAGGCGGGATCCGAATATCCCGGAAGCGGCATCTTCGACAGAACGCGTTCGCCGGTTCCATCAGAGTGAGCGATGATCAGCGCGGCGCTGGCATCGGTAGAACTGTCTCGCAGGTAGACCATCTGCTGCCCGTCGGGCGAGAAGCTGACAGCACTGTCGACGTCGTCCATCAGCTTGCGCGGATTTCCGCCAAGCACAGGAATCTGGTAGAGGAAGCCGACTCCGGGATGATCCGGTTCCTGGCGCACGAAGTAGAGGAAATCGCCATTCGGCGAGAAGGTCAGTCCGCGATAACCGACTTCCGCCGCAGGCATGATCTGCGCATTGCTGCCGGTGGCGACGTGACGCATCCAGAGGCTGGTTTGGCCGTGGCCTTCGTCCACCGCATCGACTACATATTTGCCGTCGGGCGAAATCGTGGCCAGCACCACGCGACCGGTGTTGGTCAGCTTCTCCATGCTCATGTTCTGGAACGGAATGGGGCCGGAGTCGCCGCGCCATTGCACAAAGTGGTTGTAGAGGCCATATCCGCCCGCGCCGATCATCAGCATGCTGACGGCGAGAACGAGGAAGGCTCCGCTCTTGCGCCTGCGCTCTTTCCCCGAATCTGAATTGAGGATCAAGCCATCAACGCTGTCGCGCCGCGCGGGAGAGCCGACCGCCGCCGTGATTCCGCTGCGTGACGCCGAGCTTGAGCCGTCGCGCTTCAGACGCTTCAGGTCAGCACGCATTTCGGCCGCACTCTGATAGCGCAGGTCGCGATCTTTCTCCAGCGCCTTGTCGATGATCTCTTCCAGCTTGTACGGAACGTTCGGATTCAGCTCGGCTGGAGGCCGCGGAGCACGATCGAGAATTCCCTGGAAGATAACCGCGGAGGTATTGCCCTCGAACGGAATCTTCCCGGTTGCCATCTCGTAGATGATGGCTCCGAGCGAGAACAGATCGCTTCGCCCGTCGAGCTCTTCGCCGCGCGCCTGTTCCGGCGACATGTAAGCGACGGTTCCGACCGCCGTACCAGGCGAAGTCAGCATCACCGGCGAAACGGTCGCAACATTGTTGTCAACCGTCTCCAGCGCGCCGCGGCGACCGTAAGTCAGCTTGGCGAGTCCGAAGTCGAGGATCTTCGCCTGTCCGCGTGTGGTGACGAAGATGTTCGCGGGCTTCAGGTCGCGATGAACGATGCCTTTGGCGTGCGCGACGTCAAGTGCGTCGGTGATCTGGATGCCGATGTCGAGGATCTTGTCGAACGCCAGGGCGTGCTCATTGATCTTCTCGTTCAGGCTCTCGCCTTCCAGCAACTCCATGGCGATGAACTGCTGTCCGTTACATTCCTCAATGGCGTAGATGGTGCAGATGTTGGGATGGTTGAGAGCTGAAGCGGCGCGCGCTTCCTGCTTGAAGCGCTCCAGCGCGTGACCGTCCCGTTCGAGTTCACTGGGCAGGAACTTGAGGGCGACATGCCGTCCAAGACGGCTGTCTTCGGCTTCATACACGACGCCCATTCCGCCGGAACCCAGCTTCTTGACGACGGTGTAATGGAGGATGCTCTTCCCGACCAGGGTTTCCAAGTGTTGTAGCCTTCCCTCGACTTCTTTGACTCTATTGCGACAGCCAGCCAGCGTCAAGGAGAGCAGCAGGCGGGCAGAATCTCCGCTTTCAACGGCTTAGACAGAAACCGCAGCTCTCCATTCCGCCGCTTTCCGACAACCTTGCTGCGTAAACGCTAATCCTATTACCCGACAAGGGCCCGAACGGATTACGAGTCGATGTCGGCTTCGCGGGCTTCTCACGACCTCGAAAAGGGACAGTTTCCAAACATCCGGAAGAAGGAGATTCTGCAATGAGTATCGTCAGAAAGAGCCTGTTGAGCGTAGCAGCTTCGCTGCTGCTGGTGGGAATGACGTTCGCACAGGACAATACCAAGGACAACATGAAGACAACCGCGAACGGCGGAGTTCCAACCTCGGACCGTCAGTTCATGGACAAAGCAGCCCAGGGCGGAATGGCGGAAGTCGAGCTCGGCCAGTTGGCCCAGCAGAACGGTCAAAGCCAGCAGGTGAAAGACTTCGGTCAGCGCATGGTGACCGATCACTCCAAGGCCAACGATCAGCTGAAGCAATTGGCGGCGCAGGAAGGCGTTTCGCTACCCACCAACCTTGACGCGAAGGACAAGGCCACCAAAGCTCGCCTGGAGAACCTGCACGGAGCGGCGTTCGACAAAGCCTACATGCAGGATATGGTGAAGGATCACAAGAAGGATGTCGCCGAATTCAAGCATGAATCCAGTGCTGCCAAAACTCCGGCATTACGCGACTGGGCCAAGCAAACCACGCCGACCCTGGAAAGCCATTTGCAGGAAGCCGAAAAAGTAGCGCCGCAGGTTGGCGCGACCAGCACTTCCGCAATGAGCAAAGCCAACAACGGCATGAACAGCACCGCCGAATCGCACTAAGAGTAAGAAGCAGGAACAGCGAAAAGCCGTCCTTCGCGGGACGGCTTTTCTATTGCAAGACACTAAGCAATCTTCTCTGTGTCTCGGTGTCTCTGTGGTTAAGTCCTATTTCGCCAGTTCGAATCCGGCGAAGAAGTAGCTCAGTTCGAAGCGCGCAGTGTCTTCGGCGTCGGAGCCGTGAACCGCGTTGGCCTCGATGCTGGCGGCCCACTTCTTGCGGATGGTTCCTTCGTCAGCTTTCGCCGGATCGGTCGCGCCCATCAGCTTGCGGTAGTCGGCGATGGCGTCTTCCTTTTCCAGCGCCATCACGACGATGGGGCCGCTCGACATGAAGTTGGTGAGCGACTCGAAGAACGGACGGCTTACGTGAACCGCATAGAAGCCTTCGGCCTGCGCCTTGTTGATGTGCAACATCTTCATGCCGACGATGCGGAATTTGTTCTCGAGCAGAGTGTTAATGATGTCGCCAGCCGCTCCGCGTTCGACCGCGTCAGGCTTGATGATGGAAAGAGTGCGTTGCAATGTCTTCATGCGTTTCCTTGCGATTGGGATAGTTTGATCGACGTGGTTTGTACTGTCCCCAAAGGGACCTTAGTCGTTTTGATACCGGGCTCGGTGCCGTGCGTCGGTGCCCCACGTGTCGGCCTTGTTTTGGCCTAACGTGGGTCGCTGCGGGCCCAGGTTATCGTCCAAAGTCAGGACGCGAACCTGGGGCACCAACAATTTTTCCACCAACAATCTTTGCACCGACAGTCTTTAGCCGACAGCCGAAGCTCTTACCGATTCACCAGAGCAGCTTGCGCCTTCACCAGTGTCTCGCCAATTTCCGCCGGCGACTTCGCTACGTGAATGCCCGCAGCTTCCATCGCCTTGATCTTCTCCGCCGCCGTTCCCTTGCCGCCGGAGATGATGGCGCCCGCATGTCCCATGCGGCGTCCCGGAGGCGCTGTCTGTCCGGCGATGAAGCCGACCACCGGCTTGCGTACGTTCTGCTTGATGAACTCCGCCGCAGTCTCTTCCGCGCTGCCGCCGATCTCGCCGATCATGATGATGGCTTCGGTCTCGGGATCTTCGTTGAACAGGCGAATCGCGTCGACGAAGTTCGTGCCGATAATGGGATCGCCGCCGATGCCGATCGCGGTCGACTGACCAATGCCGCGGGTCGTCAACTGATACACGGCTTCATAGGTCAGCGTGCCCGAGCGCGACACGATGCCGACATTGCCTTCTTTATGTATGTGCGCCGGCATGATACCGATCTTGCATTTGCCCGGCGAGATAATGCCCGGGCAGTTCGGCCCAATCAGCCGCGAGTTCTTCGTCTTGAGGAACTCCCAAGCCGTGACCATGTCCATCGCCGGAATGCCTTCGGTGATGCAGACGATCAGCGGAAGGCCGGCATCAGCCGCTTCCATGATGGCGTCGGCCGCGCCCGGAGGCGGAACGAAGATGACGGTGGCGTTCGCGCCCGTCTTCTCGACGGCCTCGGTGACAGTGTTGAAGATCGGCCAGCCCTCATGCGTGGTGCCGCCCTTGCCGGGGGTCACACCGCCGACAACCGTGGTGCCGTAGGCCTGCGCGTTCTTGGCGTGGAAGGTGCCCTCGCGTCCGGTCAGGCCCTGCACTAACAACCGTGTGGATTTATCGACGAGGATGCTCATTGAACCCCCTTGGCGGCGGCGACGACTTTCTCGGCCGCATCTTTCATGTTGTCCGCCACAATGAATTTAAGTCCGCTCTCTTTCAGGATCTCGCGTCCCCGTTCGACGTTGGTCCCTTCCAGTCGCAACACAATCGGCAACTGGATATTGGTCGCGCGCGCCGCGCTCACGATGCCGTTGGCCAGCGTGTCGACGCGCAGGATGCCGCCGAAGATATTGATGAGGACCGCCTTCACATTCTTGTCGCTCAGCAGAATTTCGAAGGCGTGCGTGACCTGCTCCTCGTTGGCGCCGCCGCCGACGTCGAGGAAGTTGGCCGGCATGCCGCCCGCGTACTGGATGATGTCCATGGTGGCCATCGCCAGGCCGGCGCCGTTCACCATGCAGCCAACGCTGCCGTCGAGCTTGATGTAGTTGAGGCTGTACTTACTGGCCTCGACTTCGAGTGGATCTTCTTCGCTGATGTCGCGCAGTTCGCGAATCTCAGGGATGGCGATAGAGCGCGTTGTCGTCGAAGTTCATCTTCGCGTCGAGCGCGAAGAGCCGGCCGTCGGTGGTGGTGATGAACGGATTGATTTCGACCAGCGACGCGTCGGTCTCTTCGGCCGCGCGCGCCAGCGCCATCATGAACTTCACCGCGCCGTTGATGAACTTAGGCTCAAGCCCGAGGCGGAAGGCGATGTTGCGGGCCTGATAGGGCCGCAAACCCAGGCCGGGCACGATGTGCTCTTTGATGATGGCGTTCGGGTCTTTGGCGGCGACTTCTTCGATTTCCATGCCGCCTGCAGCCGAGGCCATGAAGACGTTGCGGCCGTTGGCGCGGTCGAGCACGATGCCGAGATAAAGCTCGCGCGCAATGGGTAGCGTCTCTTCAATGAGCAGCCGCTGAACCTTCTTACCTTCCGGGCCGGTCTGGTGCGTGACCAGATTCATGCCCAGCATCTTGGGAACCAGCGCTGCGGCTTCTTCGGCGGTCATGGCGATTTTCACGCCACCGCCTTTGCCGCGTCCGCCGGCATGAATCTGCGCTTTGACGACAACACCTGTGGCGCCCTCGCGCAGCAATGACCGGGTCGCACCTTCGGCTTCTTCGCGCGTCTCGACCATATACCCACGCGGAACGGCCACTCCATACTTCGCAAGAATGGTCTTTCCCTGGTACTCGTGTATTTTCATGATTTGTATTACGACAGCGCGAGCCGCTTGCGCCCGCGTTTCCGGCGGTGACCGGAGTGTCTGCTCCTTACAAGGATGGCGTAACAGTAGGAAACCTGTGATTGTATAAGACCGGAGGATGTGGATGCTAGTACGGGCGGCCGGGGGTGATTGCGCGTGGTCGGAGTACGCGTTTAGCGGCTGCTGAAAGATTCTTCGCTCTGCGGGTTCGGCGACATCGTGCGACAGGCTGAATTTTTTCAGTCCCTGCGGTACCGCCCCACCGAATTGTCATCCTGAGGAGGGCTTCAGCCCGACGAAGGATGACAACTCAAGAGGTGCGGTTAGCACCCGTTAGCACGTGCTACGGGTTGCTCCCGTCATTCATTACGAACTGTGGCACAAGAGCTGCAGGTGCGCCCCTGTCGATGCACTTCTCAGCGCTTACGTTTTCGCCGACACTTCTTCCGATTCGACCGCGACATTTTCGTTCGCGGGCGTGTCATTCCTCATCGTTTCCTTGAAACCGCGGATACCCTCGCCTATCCCCTTGCCTAACTCCGGCAGCTTCTTTGGCCCGAAGATCAAGAGTGCGATGAACAGGATGACCAGCAGATGCATCGGCTGAAAAAGACCTTCCAACATGATGTGCTCCCTTCACTTCAATAAAACAATGCGGGTGGTGCCCCAGCTTCGCCCATCGTTTGGACTAGCCTCGGCGGTTACAGTCCCAGGTCAGCGTCCAAAGAGAGGACGCGAACCTGGGGCACCGTGAAATTACGACCGGCACTTGATGGTGCCGTTCATGCCTTGTGGATAGAAGCCTCCCGAGCAATTGCCTCCGTGATAGACGACGTTGAGCACCTGCGCCGTCGTGCGTGAGATGGCCAGGCCGTTCGCGTCGACATCGAACGGGTGTGCCGCCGTCGGAGGAACATCCATGCCGTCGACCGCAGGACTGTTAACACCCCAGTAGATGCAGGCGAAACGCAGCGCGCCCGCGTGTTCGCCTTCGGTGCCTAGAATGCGAGCTGCCGCTTCCAGGTATGTCTTGTTGGTGATGAGCGGGGCTGCTCCGGCATACGCGCTCACGCCGACATCCTCGAACTGGCGGCCGAGTTTCAGGAAGTCCGACGGATTGGCGAAGCCGTAGCCGAGCGCGCTCAGGTTGATGGCCGGCTTCTTCACTGCCGCTGAGCCCAGGGCAGAACGGAGGTATTTGACGTGGTTCACCTCGTCGGTGCGCAGACCGCTGGCGGCAAACGCGAATGGCGAGGACGCGATGCCGGGAACTTTCTGTCCACCGGTGGTTGGTCCCGAGGTTTCGGACTCGGTCAGAATTCCCGCCCGGACCAGGGTGGTTCCCCAAGTGGCCATCAGGTAGAACTCGGCTTCCAGGTACTCGAGATTGAGGGCGAAGTTCAGAACATCAGCGTCGGTTATCGTGAGGTTGGTGGAGGGATCGAGTTCCTGGGCGTGTGCGGCGGCACTGAGAACGGTGCTTCCGAGAACCGAGGCTCCCGCCAATCCGGCGGCAGCAAGACTGATTCCCTTGGCGAATGAACGGCGGCTGAGTGGTGTCTCGACCAGTTCCGAAAGCTTATCCAACTTTGACATCGGGGTTCCTTTTCAACTTTGCAGGATTGCTCCTGCGGACAGGGCGGTGGGGGTTGGTCAGCGGGGAACGGGCTGACTCGTTTCTCCGAAATCCGGTGAAACGATCTGCGACATGCCTCAGAGGTACGGGAAGAGTTGAAACTCGGATGTAAGAAAATTTGGCGGCATGTGCGCCATAATGCGACTGCCCAAATCGCGCCTTGAAGTCAGCAACGTTGCCGGCCCGTGTCTCACAATGTGAGACAAAGCTCGTTTGACGAAACCGGTGCTGGACGCAGGTTCCCGCCGGCTAACACCTTAGATTGGGCAAACCTGCTCTTCCAATCCTCATCCGAGTCACTGAACGTCAACGAATGCCAAGGGGCCCTGTTATGTCTCCGGTTGGTTGTAGCTCGCGCTCGCGGACATTGTCATTCCTCCTCTCTGTAGCCGTCCTGATTTTTATTTCCCTTCAACTCGGATGTGGTGGAGCAACGAACAACAGCGGCACCGGCGGCGGTGTTTCCGGCGGCAGCTCCGGTTCAGGCTCTGGTGGCAGCGGCTCGGGTGGAAGTGGCAGCGGCTCAGGCAGTGGCGGAAGCGGCTCGGGAGGGAGCGGCAGTGGAGGTTCGGGATCGGCGGTGGCCTACGCCTATGTCGGCACGACGGATCTCGGCGGCTCGAATTCGCCCATGGAGGCCTTCGCGGTTTCCAGCGATGGAACGGCCCAGACAATCGCGGGATCGCCGTTCAACGTGACCAGCGGTTCGGTGGTGGCGACCTCCAACTACACGTTCGCGACCGACGGGACAAACATTGTTACCTACACCATCGGGTCGGGCGGGGCGCTGCAGCAGTCGTCGTCCATTAATGGCATCGCCAACAATCAGACGCCGAACGGATCAGCCGTGCAGGCGCTGTCGCTCGATCGCTCTGGGCAGACGCTGTATGCCGCTGAGCTGAACTATGACGGCACCGGCAACAACGCGTATTCGTCCTTCGGAATCAGCTCTGCGGGCGCGCTTACCTTCCTGAACTCCAGCAACGTCGACGCCAACTACCATGGGCCACTGGTGTTCTCGCAAAACAATCAATACGCCTACGGCGAAGGCTGCTACCACTTCAACTCGGAGATCTACGGCTTCTCGCGCAGCGGCGATGGCACCCTGACGTCGTTCAATACCAATGCGCAATTGCCGCCCAACCTCGATCCGAACACCATGTGGTGCCCGAATGATTCGGCGGCCTCGGCGGGAAATTATCTTGCAGTAGTTTTCTACGACCTGTCGCAGCAGAACGGGTCGTACTATCTCGCGACCTACACCATCAACTCCGACGGAACGCTGGCACTGGTGGCCAACAGCGAAATCGCGACTCCGTTTACCGGCGAGACCGCAGTGAGTTTCGATCCCAGCGGACAGTACCTGGCGATGGCCGGTCAAGCGGGCATTCAGGTGTATCAGATCAGCGCGGGAGGCATTCTGACGGCGGTCGGCGATGTGCAGCAGCCGTCGGTAGCGTTCAACGCGCTGCGCTGGGATGGAGCTGGACATCTGTATGCGGTGAGCAGCAGCGGGCTCTACATCTTCACGTCGAACAACGGCCAGTTGACGCTCGACGGCTCGCCATACCCGGTGACCAATGGCGGCAGCGTGGCGGTGGTGCCGTTGTCGTAAGCAACTGTCCCACGTAGGCAACCTGTTCACCACGGAGGCACGGAGCTCACGGAGTTTTGTTCGAATTTGTATTCGCAGAGGAGCTACTGCTGCGAGAGCGAAGCATCCTCTGCTAAATTGCGCGGAAAGCGATCCCTCGTCGGGCTGAGGCCCCTCATCGTGACGAAAAGGCCATAAACTTTGTGCCCTCCGTGCCGGAGCCTGCCCCGAGCGAAGTCGAGGGGTGGTGAAAACGCCTTTCAGCAGGTTCTATGACCATCATCAAACAAGTCTCCGATATCGCCGCCCGATAAACATCGGTGATGTTCAGGCGTCACACGCCGATGGTCGTCCCGACCGTATAATTTTGAGTGAACGTGACAATTTGTTCACCACGGAGGCACGGAGCTCACGGAGTTTTGTTCGAATTTGTATTCGCGGGGGAGCGACTGCTGCGAGAGCGGGCATCTGCTGGTAACTTGCACGGAAGCGATCCCTCGTCGGGCTGAGGCCCTCATCGTGACGAAAAGACCATAAAACTCTGTGCCCTCCGTGCCTCCGTGGTGAAACACGCCTTTCAGCAGGTTTCTATGACCATCATCAAACAAGACGATCTCATTCAGAGCGTGGCGGACGCGCTGCAGTACATCTCCTACTATCATCCGGCCGACTTCATCAAGGCCATGGCCGCGGCTTATGAGAAGGAGCAGTCGCCGGCGGCGCGTGATGCCATCGCGCAGATCCTGATCAACTCGCGTATGTGTGCCGAGGGCCATCGCCCCATTTGCCAGGACACCGGCATCGTCACCGTGTTCCTGAAGATCGGCATGAACGTTCAGTGGGACGCGACCATGAGCGTCGAAGACATGATCAACGAAGGCGTGCGCCGCGCCTACAAGCACGAGCACAACAAGCTGCGCGCCTCGATCCTCGCCGACCCCGCGGGCGCCCGCAAGAATACGCATGACAACACGCCCGCCGTCATCAACATGACGGTCGTGCCCGGCGACAAACTCGAAGTGCTGATTGCGGCCAAGGGCGGCGGCTCGGAGGCGAAATCGAAATTTGCCATGCTGAACCCGTCGGACTCAATCGTCGACTGGGTGCTGAAGATGGTCCCGCAGATGGGAGCGGGCTGGTGCCCGCCGGGAATGCTCGGCATCGGCATCGGCGGCACCGCCGACAAAGCCATGCTGATGGCGAAGGAATCGCTGATGGATCCGATCGACATCCAGGAACTCATCGCGCGAGGGCCGAAGACCACGGCCGAGAAGCTGCGCGTTGAGCTTTACACGAAGGTCAACCAGCTCGGCATCGGCGCGCAGGGGCTTGGCGGGCTGACCACGGTTCTCGACGTGAAGGTGCGGGATTATCCCACACACGCCGCGAACCTGCCCATCGCGATGATTCCCAACTGTGCCGCGACACGCCACGCGCACTTTGTGCTGGATGGCAGCGGGCCGGTGGCGCTCGAGCCGCCGTCGCTCGATGACTGGCCGAAGCTGACCTACAATCCGGCGAATGCTCGCCGCGTCAATCTCGATACCGTCACGCGGGAAGACGTTGCCACGTGGAAGCTGGGCGAGGTGCTGCTGCTAAGTGGCAAGCTGCTGACCGGCCGCGACGCCGCGCACAAGCGCATGACCGAAATGCTCAACAAGAAAGAGATGCTGCCGGTCGACTTCACAAACCGCTTCATCTACTACGTTGGCCCGGTCGATCCGGTGCGCGAAGAAGTTGTCGGCCCGGCAGGTCCCGACGACGGCGACGCGCATGGACAAGTTCACCCGGCAGATGCTGCGCGAAACCGGATTGCTCGGCATGGTCGGCAAATCCGAGCGCGGTGAAGAGGCGGTCAAGGCCATCCGCGATCACAAGGCCGTGTATCTGATGGCGGTCGGCGGTGCGGCGTATCTGGTGTCGAAGGCGATCAAGAAGTCGCGCGTGGTGGCCTTCCACGATCTGGGCATGGAAGCCATCTACGAATTCGAAGTCCACGACATGCCGGTGACGGTCGCCGTCGATGTGGATGGCAACTCGGTGCACGAGACCGGCCCGCGCGAGTGGAAGCAGAAGATCGCAGAACTGGTGGAGATTTCGTAAGTAGCAATTAGCAACTAGCGACTAGTTGGAAGCTACAGCCGGGTGCCCGGGTCTCACGCTATTCGAGACCTGGGAGGAGAGTCGCCAAATGATGTGGCGGAATTAGTGCATGCGTTTGGTCTCGACTTCAACCATGGTCAAAGAGCTCGAGCAGAAGGTGCAGGACTGTGAAGAGCGATTGAAGACATCCGGCGCGGCTGAGAAGCGGGCGCTTGAGGAAGAGTGCGAAAAGTACAGGCAACTGATCGCCATTGCAAAGAGCAAGATGGTTCTCTGGTAAATGCACCCGTGCCTCGAACTGCGCTTCGACAAGCTCAGTGCAGGCTATGGGGCACCCGAGATTCTCTCCAACTCTCATGAACTCGTTATAATCTTCCCTTCTTAACCTTCGGGAGAATCTCTATGCCACGCGGCATCACGCCCCGCCAGCCGTCACGCAGCGGACGTCAGGACAAAGTCACTCGCGCTAAAGAACGCGTTGTTAAGCGTTCGAATGATAAGACCCATTCAACGAAAGGAACCTTGAGTGGGCCACCCGCTGGTTCTTCCACTTCGAAGCCATCGAAGACGTCTGCTAAAGCGCCGAGCACAACTGCCCGCAAGGCGGCGATTGTCAGCAAGGGCTACAAGCCGCTCGCGCCCGAACGTGTCAACGCACTCCTCGAGCGGCTGGACCAGCGCTATCCAAAGGCAAACTGCGCGCTCCATCATCACAGTGCGTGGGAGCTGATGGTGGCGACGATCCTCTCGGCACAGTGCACCGACGTGCGCGTCAACATGGTGACCCCGGCGTTGTTTGAGAAGTATCCGACGCCCGAAGCTTTCGCTGCGCTTCAGCCCGAGGACCTGGAAGACGATATCCGCACCACCGGTTTTTTTCGCAACAAATCCAAGTCGCTGGTCGGCGCGGCACGTAAAGTCATCAGCGATTTCGGCGGTGAGGTTCCGCGCACTATGGACGAACTGCTGACCATACCCGGCGTTGCGCGCAAGACAGCGAACGTTGTCCTCGGGTCGTGGTTCAAGATTGCCGATGGCGTGGTCGTCGACACGCACGTGCATCGGATTTCGCGGCGCCTGGAGCTGACCAAGAACAACGAGCCGGTGAAGATCGAGCAGGACCTGATGAAGGTGATCCCGCGCGATCACTGGATTCTCTTCTCGCACCAGATCATCCTGCACGGCCGCGCGATCTGCATCGCCCGTAAGCCCAAGTGCGTCGATTGTCCGCTGGAAAACCTGTGTCATGCCGCCGATAAAACGTGGAGCACGGTAGACATACATAAGGCGGCGAAGCCGTAGGGCAGGGGTTAGGGGCCGGGGGATAGGGGCTAGGACAACCGACAACCGACAACTGCCTCCTGTCAAGATTACGAAGGTGCCGGGTCGGGCCTTCAACTTGGGTGTCGTATTTGTTGTTCCAAAACTATGGATTGGCGGTACAATTCGTCTAACGCTAACTTCGTGGTGAAACTGTGAAACGACTCACGAGTTCCGCTCTGTTTCTTGCACTCGCCCTGGCGCTGACCGCTCCTGTGGTGGCGCACGCGGCTTCCAACCTCACGCCCCAGCAGAAGCAGGCGCAGAAGGATTACAACAAGTACAACAAGCAGGCCTATAAGGCGCAGAGGAAGCAGGCGCAGCACGAGAAGAAGCAGATGCAGCAGTGGAAGAAGCAGCACCAGACGACGACCACGGTTACCTAAAGGACCCAGCGTTTCCCGCCTGCGGTGAGTTCACGTTAGAATAAATGCATATTTATGGTTGAAGAATTAGAGCAGGAGTACGCCGCGCTGCGCGACAAAGTTCGCGATCTACAGGAGTATCTTTGACGCGCCCAAGCTGCGCGAAAAACTGACCGAGGTCGACAAGCAAGCTGCCGATCCGACGCTCTGGTCCAATCCCGAAAAATCTCAGCAGGTGATGCGCGAGAAGAAGCGTCTCGAAGGCGCCCTGGCGACCAACGACGAACTGTCGCGGCGCTCCGGCGACATCACCGCTTACTTCGACCTGGCGCATGAGGGCGAGGATGTCTCGGCCGATCTGCGCCGCGAGGTCGACGAACTGCGCACCCTGGTCGGCAAGTTGGAAACCGAGACGCTGCTCTCCGGCGACAACGACGACCGCAATGCCATCGTCACCATCCATCCGGGCGCGGGCGGCACCGAATCGCAGGACTGGGCCGAGATGCTGATGAGGATGTATCTGAGATGGGCCGAGCGCCAGGGCTTTCAGACGGCGATGTACGAATATCAGCCGGGCGACGAAGCCGGCATAAAGTCAGTGACCTTCGGGGTCAATGGCGAGCATGCCTACGGTCTGCTGACCAGCGAGATCGGCGTGCATCGCCTGGTGCGTATCTCGCCCTTCGACCAAGCCAAGCGGCGGCACACCTCATTCGCCAGCGTGTTTGTCTCACCTGAAATCGACGAGAGCATCAACATCGAGATCAAGCCGGAAGACATCCGCACCGACACTTACCGTTCCGGCGGCAAGGGCGGGCAACACGTTAACACCACCGACTCCGCGGTGCGCATCACGCACATCCCTACCGGCATTGTTGCGGCCTGCCAGAACGAGCGCTCGCAGCACAAGAACCGCGAGAAGGCCATGAGCATTCTGCGTTCGCGGCTGTACGAATATGAGTTGGAGAAGAAGCGCGAGGTCAGCAAGCACATCGAGGATTCCAAACTCGACATCGACTTCGGCTCGCAGATCCGGTCCTACGTGCTGCAACCTTACCGCATGGTGAAGGACCTGCGTACGCGCGTGGAAATCGGCGATGTGGATCGCGTGCTGGATGGGGATTTGAATGAATTGATTCGCGGATATTTGCTGGCCAGGCGGAAAGAGCAGCAGGGGTAGACGTGCCGTCACTGCACCGGCGCCTCCGAATACTGACTCAACGCTTGAAGATTCGCTTCCGGAACCACGCAGCGAGTTGAGCCTCCTTCAAAGTTCCCGCTGCAACCGCTTCCATCGTTCTCACCACATCGGCAGGATCAAATTGCAGACGCCGGCCATTATCAGCAAGGAAGAGCCGCGCGACCACCCAGGCAGTGCGCTTGTTGCCATCGACGAACGGGTGGTTGCGCATGATTCCGTAGACATAGGCTGCGGCGAGGTCCGCGGCATCTGGCCTTCCGTAAGCAACGCGATTTGCAGGACGGGCGAGCGCCGCGTCCAAACGCCCGCTATCGAGTTCGCCCGGTGAACCGCCGTGCTCCGCCAGCTGCCGGTCGTGAATCGCAAACACTACATCGAGGCGAACCCATCGCCAGGATTTCACTTCGAGAGCGCCTTTAGAATTTCGCGATCGTCGTGCATGATCTCTTCCGCCAACTCTATCTGGCGCTCGAATTCAGGATCGTAGGGAGTGATCCGAAAGCCGCCGGGCGCATCGGTCAGGTAGAGCAGATCGCCTTTTTTCACTTTCATGCGCGCCATAACTTCCTTGTTCAAGATGATTCCGGCAGACGCACCAACGGTGGTGATTTTCAACTTCGCCATATCGCACTTCTCCTACTATATAATAGTCATTATATAGTAGACGGTGCCACTAGCGAATGCTGTGTGGATTTAGCGGGACGTGCCGGGCACGATGAAGTCGTTGCCGCGGTCCTGATTGTCGCGGCGGGTGGCGGGGATGTCGAGTTCGGAGAGCGGGATCTTGCGCGCGCGGCTCTCATCGAAGACCCACAACGTCCTGCCGACTATGGCGTAGTTGCCGACCGTCTCGGTGTGACCGTCCTTATAGACGAGCATCGTGGCATAGTGCACCTCTGCCGTGTTGGTGCCGGACGGGCGCTGCTGCTGAGCTTGAAGCTGCGCGACCTGGTTCTGAAGCTGATCGATCTGCTGCTGCGTCTGCGGGTTCTGCTGCTGCTGGTTGTACGAGTAGCCGTTGGGATCGACGTAGACGACCGATGGTGCATAGGCGGGAGCAGCCGTGTAGGTCGACATGTCGGCCGTGTAGCCCCAGCCCGAATCGCCGTACCAGCCGCCGCCGTAGTAGGGATAACCCCAGCCCCAACCTACGCCGACGCCCCAGCCCCAATAAGGATATCCATAGCCATATCCCCATCCGTTGCCATACCAGCCTCGTCCGTACCAGCCCCGGCCATATCCGCCGCGACCGTACCATCCGTTTCCGCCGTGCCAGCCGTTGCCACCGTGATACCGGTGTAGCCTCCACCGTGATATCCGCCGTGTAGCCGCCGCCGTGGGAGCCGCCATAGCCGCCGCCGTGGTATCCACCACCACCGCCGCCCATGTGGCCGCCGCCCATGCCTCCGCCGTGACCTCCGCCTCCTCGTTGCGCCCACAGCGGCAGCGAGAGCAGGGCCAGCAGCAAAGTCATGCGGAAAATCCAGGTGCGCATGAATCTATTATCGCCCCGTTCGTCAAGGGAATGAAGATGAAATTGTAAAAGTTGCGGGAGAACTCGCCCCACAAGGCAGAGCCGGCTACAGCCGGGCGGCAGGTTCTTCTAAGGCTTTAGCGGTCTTCGACTCCGCGGCGCCAAACCGGGCGCTGCACCGTTCAGGATGACAACCAAACGACAAGCAACTGGGAAGCAAGGAGTCGGGACATGAAAAGCGAGGAGCGAAAAGCGAAAAGCGGCCCTAAATGAACTCGGCCGCGCTTTGTGCGCGGCCGGAGGGCAAATCTCAACCCGGAGCAGGAGGCCCTCTCCGGGACTGAGGTCTAGGTCAGGAAGAATTCGCGGGTGACCTTGGTCCACTGCTCATCGGGCATCGTGCTCGCCAGGTCGTCGATGGCCACGCCGCCGTCCTGCGCCAGAGCTCCAAGAGCGTTCGGCATAACCCGCTGCAGCCGCATCGAGGACTCTTCGGTCCACCACCGCGCCAGCGCTCCGCCAAGCAGGTTGCGGAAGTTGGTCTTCGAATCAGGAGACTGAACCGTGATCATCCAGCCGTCGCCGTAGCAATCTTTCGTGGCCAGCGTGGGGTCGTTCACCAGTGCTTCGTTGATGTCGGCTACGCTGCCTTCGATCGGAGAAACCATGTCGACCTTGACGCCGTTGCGGACCATGCTCCACACCTTCTGTCCCTGACGGATCCACTGACCGCGCTGCGGCAGCGTGACGTGCTCAACCTTGCCTACCAGCTTCGAGGCGAAGTCGTCGATGCCGATTCGAACCAGGTTCGGACTCTCGCTCAGCGCCCAGGTGTGTCCGGGATGATACCGAAGGTTGTCGGGAACTTCGAATCCGCCAACCAGGCTGGGTCTCAAGCGGGCAGTTGCCGGAGCCTGTTTGCTCATCGCCGGAGCAACCTGCAGAACTGGATGCTTCGCTTTGGAGTAGAAGAAGTCGATGGTTAGGAAGATGGCGAAAATCATGAGAACTAGTAGGACTGTCATGGCGTGCCTCCTGTTTTAAGAACCTCTGCGCTTTTCTTTCTCGCGCTTACGCCTCTTCTTAAGGCATTCGGCATGCCAAAGCTTTCGACTGCGCGTTTCGTTCTGCATCGCCTCCGCAAGTCGTGCAATCAGAGTCGCTTGCGCGCCACTGTTGCAAACTGCAACGATTGAGGACGTGGCGTTCTACAACGTTGGATTTGTTGTGGTCTGCAACAACGGCTGGCTGAATAAGCCTTTCACGCGGCGTTGCGGAGCGACAGGAGGCAGAAGAATCAGAGCCTTACCTTCGAGAAGCCGACCAAAGCAGGTGCTGTTGCGATTTACATCGGCACTGATGCGGTTTGCTACAGAACATAACGCAGTGAGAGGTTCTTCAACGCCCGCAGGAAAAAATATTTACTGAAAATCGACTCGAACCGCTTCGATCGACTCCACTGCGACGCTCTTCGGCACGACAGAAATCCAATCATGCGGCGTGACCACTAGCTCCAGGCTCGTCACCGCCGGTTGATTTGGTGTCCGCCATCGCGACTCGTCTGCCGAGAAGTAGCTTCCCAAGGGTTTCGTCCTCCCATGGATACACCCAGATGTCAGTGGAATGGTCTGGCTGGAGAACGAACTGAATCGACTTCTGTGATCCGTCGGCGAAGGACATCTGAAGGACATAGGCGGAAGGTTTGCGCAACCTCCACCAAGCTGGGTAGTCGACACGCACCCGCAGCTTGAGGAAGTCGGCGCCGTCCGCCGGCCAGTGCACCTGTCCCAAATCGAACCTAGTGGTGCGCCGGCTCACGCTGACCGGACCGAGAGGGTTGCCGATCGCCTCGGACGCAAGGTGAATCCTGCTGTCCCGCGAATCATCCCGCATCAGACCGACGACGTCTGCTGCCGGCGAGTCCGCCAGCCGGTAATGACGCAGGTAGTAGAGCCACAACTCGGGCGACCGGGTGAAGGCAGGAACAGAATCGACGATGGGACTGACCGGACTATCGGGAAAGTGCAGGCCAACCGGAGGCTGGGCTTCGCGCAGGCTCTGCAATTCGAGCCCGGTCAGGTACTCGCCATTGACCAGATACCCCTGCATCACTCTGCCGGCGACCTGATGCGCGGACAGCAATCCGAACGCAGTTTCGTAGGGAAAGACGGCGATTCGCGCTTCCGGTGCTGCTTTGCTCCGGACAAAGGAAGATACGCTTCCCAGCCACTGTGCGTCGGCCGAGGTGAAGCAGGCGCTATCCATCAACCGATAGCCCGCCGGACATGACAACGCGGGCCGACGCAATTGTTTCAGCTGAGCAACACAATCGCGGGTAGTAAACGCCGCGACAGGCTGCGCGACCATCACCGTAACGGCAACGATCGCGATTGCCGACGCTAACTCGACCCACAGACCTGTGGCAAGCCGGTTCAGCACGATCACACCGCACAGGAAAATCATGGGATAAATGCCCATCACGACGTGCCCATGGTCGGAGCGAACCAGCGCGCTCTGGAGCAACACCAGCGCCGTAAAGAAACCAGCCAGCAGAAATGCAGGAGCGGCACTCCAGTCGCGGCGCGATCGCCGCCACACCCAAGCCACCGCGAAGACCACCACTCCCAATACCAGCGTCGCGAAAATTACATGTTTGTCTGGCTTGGCCACGGCAAGCGGCTCGAACCAGCGATACCCGGTCGCGATCACCAGGCTCGACTTCCAGTACTGGAAATTGAGCGCCGAGAACATCGCGGCATTGATGGCAATCACAAAAATAGTAAGGCTGATAAGCGAGACAACGAGTAGCGCTCCCATTCGCCGCCAGGCGCGCTCGGCCACGGCTGTCGCTGCAATACAAAGAAGAAGAGCGGCTGCACAGTAGAGACCGGTATCGGCCGAGAAGAGAAACGCCGTCCCGCAAATGGCAGCGGCAGCGAATCCCGGAGCCGCGATCGCAGCACCGGATCGACCGCACCATCGGTCAGCCGAACGAAGATCGCGAACGCCAGCAGGCACAGCGACACACGCAGATCCGGCGGCGACCAGTACGCCACGGCCAGCAACACCAGCAGCGCGCGCCGCCACGCCCCCGACTCCGGCAACAGCAAGCGCGCTGTCGCGAAGGTCGCGAGAATAACGAGGTACAGGGGCAATGTGTCGGCGGTCGCAAGGACCGACCCCGCGGAGACTCCGATCCACCGCGACGGTGCCGACGACAGCCACTGGAACAGCGGGCCGTAGGTGAACGCCACGTCGCGTCCAAACCAGATTCCGCCCGAGGCCTTGTAGCTGGTATCGAGTTGCCACGAGCCGTCGAGAAGATTGAGGTGCGGAACGATGGTCGGCGCGCGATGATGAAACAGGATGGGCGGTGTCACCGCGACCAGCAGATACGCCAGCACCAGCCATTCGCTCGCGCGCGACGCAAATTCCGCGGCGCGAAAGACGCCTGGACCAATTAGCCTGAACGGCGCGATGGCGCGGGGCACATCAGTACTATAGCGGTCGACCGCCGTTAGCCGAGCTTTCGTTACTGCGCGGCCGCACCTTTCACGACAATACCGAGCTTCAACGTGCCGCCGTCCGCCGCCGGAACATCAACGCTGAAGATCACGTTTCCGTTCTCTTCTTTCGCGACCGTTCCCGCCTTGCCCGCGCTCTCAAGAGCAATCACCGCCGGATGTCCAGTGCCGGTGCTCTTAGCGCTCAGAGCAACCATCTTGCGCTCGACGTACGCTTGCTCCGGCCGCGTGTCGTCGGCGGCGGGGCTGGCCAGCAGGAAATCAGGATTGGGTGCGACGCCCATGTGGTTCCCATCTTGCGGAAGCAGTTGGTAGCGCAAGGTGTAGGTTCCGGCGGGAAGGCTCTGGCCGCGATAGTCGGACATGCCCTGCGGAAAGCGCACCACGCCGACGAACTCGCTGTTACTGAGTTCAGGATAGAGCGCGCCTGCCACATCCTTCTTCTCGGTCTTGAGTTGCCTGGCGAACCAGAACTCGGCGGTCCAGCCGTCGTCAAGCGTGACGCGATACCCTTTCGCGGCGACTGCCTGCTTCAGTGCATCGGCGACATTCGTCGGGGGCCCGGTCTGCTCAACCTTGGGAGCAGCGGCGAACGCCGCGCAATTCGCGAAAAGGACAACCAATGCCAGAGAGAGAGGAGTACAGAGACGACGCGTATTCATCTCTGCAATTATCCGCCGCATTCCGGCCGAGCAACAGTGACCGTGGTCACTCCTCGCGCAACAGCCGCAGCGGATCGACCGACAGCGCGCGCTGTGCCGGAATCCACGTAGCCACCAATCCAAGCAGCGCCATGGCAAGCACAACTCCGGAGAGCACCAGCGGATCGCGCGGTGTCGCCTGGTACACGATTGACGCCAGCACCCGACTGGCGAACACGCCCAGTACTAATCCCACAGCCGAGCCCAAGGCCAGCAACTTCACCGGACGTCCCAATGCGGCCTCCAGCACCTCCTGCCGCTTGGCACCCAGCGCGATACGGATGCCCAGCTCCTTCAGTCGCTTGCTGATTGAATACGCCGCCATGCCGAAGATGCCAGTGATCGACAGCAACGCTCCCATGATGCCAAGAATGCCAAGCGCGATAGTCGCCATGCGCGGACCGAACAGCGACAGGTCGAGCGTCTTGTAACGTGTCTGCAGAAAGAACGGAAGCCCTGCGTCCAATCGCCGAATCGTAGTGCGCACCGCTTCCGCCAACGGTTGCGGATCACCAATGGTTTGGATCGTCAGATACGTCTTACTGGATGGTCCCTGCAACAGCGGCAAAAACAATGCCGGCGTGGGGTTTTCCGTCAGGCTGGTGTACTTGCCGGTTTCAACGACGCCAACCACCGCGATGCGGGTTCCATCCGGCATTTTGAAAGCGCTGCCGACCGCTTTATCCACGCCGTCGAAGAGACGCTTCGCAAACTCCTCGTTGATCACAGCGACACGCGGTGCATCCTTATCGTCGTGCCAGGTGAAGCTTCGCCCCGCCAGCAGCGTGGTGCCCGCGGCGCGGAAGTACTCGGGCGAGATGTGCAGCTGGTTGGCGTCCGCAGCGGCATTCTTAGGCCGCAGATCGGCAGCTTTGTCTGAGAAGACCATCGTGTCGGTCAACCCCGGGCCGAAGGGGATATCAGCCGAGAGCCCGACCGTTCGAACGCCGGGTATGGCTTGCACCGCATCGACCATCCGCTTTTGCATCGCCTCCACTTGCGATGCCCCGTACCCTGCCATGCTCAGATCGGTATCGACAATCAAAGTTCGATCCACGTCGAAACCGAAATCGTTATGTAGCGAGCGCGACAGACCGCGAACCGCCACCACGGACGCAGTCACCAGCAAGGCGCAAATGGCAATCTGTGCAATCAGCAACGCGTCGCGCAAGCTGAAGCGTCGCCCCACTCCCGACGTCGAGCCTGCCTTCACCACTTCATAAGGACTGGTGCGGAAAACCTGCTTCACCGGGACCGAGCCGAACAGGAACGCGCTGGCCAGCGTCAGCAGCAGCGCCATCAGGTAGACGTTGGCGTCGGGATCGACGGCCAGGTGAATCGGGAAGCGCGGAAATGGCTGCCATGCGCTCAACTGGTGCAGCAGCAGTACGCTTCCGCCCACCCCAATCGCTCCGCCGACCAGCGACACCAGCAACGCTTCGGTAAACAACTGCCGCAATACGCGGGCCCGCGTCGATCCCAGCGCCAGCCGCAACGCCACTTCGCGCGAACGATCGGCAGCACGCGCTGCAAACAGGCTGCCCAGGTTGGCGCACGCCGCCAGCAGGATCAATCCGGCCAGCAGCATCAGTGCTGCCAGGAACGCGCTCACCGGGCGGCCGAGATAATCGCCGTACAGGCTGGGCTTGGCCAGGGTGAACTCCATGCCGCCGACATCCTTGGGATAGCTCCTCTCCAGGTCGGCGCCAATCGCGTTCAGGTCGGCAATCGCCGCAGCCTGGGTCACGCCCGGCTTCAGATGTCCCATGGTCATGAAAATCCACTGCACGGCGCGCGAGTTGAGATCTTCAGGGCCGAACTGGTTGTGATTTGTAATGGGCGAAAAGCACGAGGGACTGAAAAACAGGATGGTGCCGTGGAATCCCGGCTGGGCCACGCCAATCACGGTGAACGCGTGCTTGTTGAGCAGTACCACGCGTCCCACAATGTCAGGGTCGTCGTGGAAGCGCGTGTGCCAGTAAGAGTGCGCCAGCACGATGTAGGGAGCGCTGTTGGGACCGCGCTCGTCGGCGGCGTGGTAGACGCGGCCGAGGTAGGGCTTGAGACCGAGCGCGTCGAAATAGTTCCCGCTGGTTTCATAGACCCACGCCGGCGTCGGATTGTTGCCGGTGTCAAGTCCGACCTCCGACATGGTGAAGGCCATCAGGCCATCGAAGCTGTGATTACGATCGCGAAGGTCCAGGTAATCGCGATAGGAGATGTAGGCGCTTTGCATCGAGGGACGCCAAAGAGCGAACAGGCTTTGCGGATGCGGCACATTCAACGGCTTCAGGATGAAGGCGTTCATCACGCTGAAGACCACGGCGTTGGCGCCGATGGTCAATGCCAGGGTTCCGATCGCCACCAGGGTGAAGCCCGGCGATTTGCGCAGCATGCGAACCGCGTAACGAACATCCTTCACGACGGATTCGAGGAAGGTTCCGCCCGCTGCTTCGTGGCACTCTTCCTTCACGCGCTCGTAGCCGCCGAACTGGATGCGCGCCTGCCGCTCGGCTTGAGCACGCGACAGGCCGGAGCGCTCCAGGTCGTCGGCTCGAAGCTGGATGTGCGCGAGCATCTCGTCGTCCATCTCGGCGTTCACCTGCGAGCGACGAAACCATGCAGTCAGACGAAATCGAAATGAGTTGAGCAGCTTCATACTTCCTCAGGTTGCGCGCGCAACGCGGCGCCAATGGCGTTGGCCAGCCGGTTCCAGTTTTCAGTCTCTTCGCGGAGACGCTTACGCCCGGCGGCGGTGAGTTCGTAGAACTTGGCTTTGCGATTGTTTTCCGACGTGCCCCAACTCGCCTTCAGCAGCCCTTGCCGCACCAGCCGAAACAGCCCGGGATAAAGCGCGCCCTGCTCGATGAGCAGCGCGTTGCCGGAGATCTGGCCGATGCGCAGCAGGATGCCGTAACCGTGCAGCGGCCCCAGTGAAACCGCGCGGAGAATGAGCAAATCGAGAGTGCCGGGTAAGATTTGAGCCTGGTCGGGCATGCGTTCCCCTAAACTGATTAGGAAGAGTAACGCCGCTCTCCTAAGCTGTCAAGGGGAGAGAATGCCGCTAGCTCAGATTTCTTTATTGGCTGCAAAGGAGAATGGCTGCGCCTTTCACCCGAATGCGCCACAAACAGTGAAAGAACGCAGCCCTTCGTCGGCCAGATGCCATTACGGCGCGAAGTAGCCGGAGATATCCAGGATCAACTGCGTCGTGCCCTGCGCCCAGGCATCGGTCTTGCCGTTAATGTTCGGCACGATCGCCATATTCGAGGTAATTGCACCGTCACTGGCGTTCAAGGTCGATACCTGCGGCTGGCCCTCGGTGTCGGGCCAGAGCGTCAGGAAGTTCAGCGCTCCATGCGGAATCGCGGTGGCGTTGAAGACGTATCCTCGGGCCGTCGCCGGAGGCCCGCACGGACTTGTCTGCACGTTCACCGTCAACTCGCCGGTAAACGGCTGGCCTCCGCCGCTGCGCGTATCGAGCACGCGGCAGGGCGTCAGCGCATAGAACGACAATCCGCCTGAGCCCGGCGGCGCGAAGTAGCCATCGACATCGATCAGTAGATCGGTGTCGTCGGTAACGTAGGTAGCGATCTCGCCATTGGTGCCCGCGGGAACCAGCGCCGCATTGGCGACGTTCGTACCGGTGGGATCATTCAGAGTCGAGACCTGGGGCTGGCTCTCGCCCACTGGCCACACTGTCAGATATCCCACATGCGAGGACTTCGGCAGCACAGTGAAGTTCATCGAGTACGCAGCCGCATTGCTGGGCAGGCCGCAACTGCCCAGCAGCACCGGGAAGTTGCGCTCCTGGTGTCCCTGCAAATATGGGCCGCCGAGATCGCCATCGCTCCCACGCGTATCGACCACGCGGCACGGCGTCAGCGGATAGAACTCAAGCGTGGAACTTCCGCTGGTCGTGAAGTAGCCGTTGATATCGAGAATGAGGTTGGTCGTGTCGGACACATAGACGCTGACCGAACCATTCGACGAGCCTGCCGGAACGATCGCCGCGTTGGCCTTCGTGCGTCCATCGGGCGAGTTCATGGTCGAGACGGTGGGCTGGCCTTCGCCCGTGGGCCAGATGGTCAGGTAGCCGAGGCGTCCACCGGTAACAACCGTGACGTTCAGCGAATACGCAACCGCATTCGCGGGAATGCCGCAGGGGTTGTCGCTTTCCGACAGCGGGAAGGAGCGCGCGCTACCGCCCTGAATCGGCGGGCCACCGAAGTTTCCGTTGGGACTGCGGGTGTCGACCACGCGGCACGGCGGCAGCGTGACGAACTTCACCGCCGTCGGTACGGGATTCACGATCTGCACGGCCGAGCCTTGGCTGGGACCGTAGTTGCTGTCACCCGAATAGGTCGCCACGATGATGTCAGTGCCCGTTGGCGGTGATGAATCCACGCACTGCGCTGTGCCGGATGTCAGCGTGACGTTGGTGCATCCGGAGATGGCGGTACCGTTCGAGGTGAAGCTGACATCGCCGGTCGGCTGAGGCGGCCCCGCGGGACCCACCGTCGCGGTGATGGTCACCGCTTGCCCGAAGGTCGACGGATTCGGCGTGCTGGTGACCGTGGTCGTGCTGCCGGGATGCACCACCTGCGTCACCGGGTTCGACGTGCTGCTTTCGAGCGGCGGCAGCCCCTGGTAGACAGCGGTCAAACTGTCGCTGCCAACGGCGAGACCGGTGAAGTTCAACACGGCCACGCCGGAGCTGTTCAGCGACGCCGACCCGATCTGCGTCCCGTTACTCTTGAAGATCACGGTGCCTGCGGGAGTCGAACCGTTCTGCGCCGTGACGGTCGCAGTCATAGCGACGTTCTCGCCCTGGTATGAGGGATTGGGCGACGTCGTCAGCACCGTCGTCGTGGGAACCAACTCAAGCGTCAATTGGAAGACGGTGCCGAGATTGTGCGTTCCTCCCTGGTAGGTCACGCCGTCGAAGACGCCGTTTCCCACCTGGATCACAGCGGCGAAAGGATTTCTGCCATTGCCGCCGGAGAAACTGTAGAGAGACGTAAACGCTCCCCCCGGACTGAGGACGAAGACGGTGCCCTCATCGCTCACACCCCCGCCGGCCGTCGTGCCGTAAAAATTTCCGTCGCTCCCCTGAATGAGCGAGGACTGGACAATCGATCCATCGGCGCCGTCGAAGCTGTGCACCGTGGTCAGCGTGCCGCTGGGCGTGATCTTGAATACCGTGCCCGAGGCGCCCGCTCCGCCAATGTCCGTCGTACCGTAGAAGTTGCCGTCAGTCCCTTGCAGCAACGGCGCAAACGGCAGCGCGCCATCGGTGCAGGAAGGCAGGGAGCAGAAGTTGTACAGCACGGTCACGCTCCCACTTAGCGTCGATCTTGAAAATCGTTCCGTTCCCGTTGGCGCCCGCCTGATAGGTGCTGCCGTAAAGATTGCCGTCGCTGCCCTGTATCAGTCCATTGGGATACTGCCCGGAGCTCTGAGTGAAGCTGTACACGATGGTGTAGTGACCGCTGGGCGAGATGCGAAAGATGATCCCGTCGTTATTGGCACCGCCGCCATAGGTCGTGCCGTAGAAGTTGCCATCCGAGGCCAGGGTCAGGCCCGCGAAGGGATCGAAGCCGTCGGCGCAATTTGACTGCTGGCAGAACTTGTACAGGACGGTGTAGCTGCCGCTGGGCGTGATCTTGAACACCACGCCGGTGTCATACTCGGGTGCTGAACCACCCAAGGTAGCCGTACCGTAGAAGTTCCCGTCGTTCCCCAAGGTTAAACCGGGATACGGATTGGAGCCGTCGGCGCAAAATTGCTGCGAGCAGAAGGTGTACAGGTTGGTTACTGTGCCGCTGGGCGTCATCTTGAAGACATTGCCACCGCTATTGGCTCCGCCGAGGAAGGTGGTTCCATAGTAGTTTCCGTCGCGCCCCTGCACCAGCGGTGCATAGTATGGGCCCGAACCCTCAGGGCCGCTGAAGTTGTGCAGCGTGGTCAACGTCTGCGCAGAACACGGAACCGCAGCCGCCGCAAATAGAAAGACCGCAAGCAACAGCGGTGTCGATAACCAGAGCTTTTTCATCCATCCACTCCCGATGGTCCTCTTCCTGAAAGCTGAAACCTTTACGGCGCGAAATATGCCGCTATATCCAGGATCAACTGCGTCGTTCCCTGCGCATAGGCGTCGACCTTGCCGTCTCCGTGATTCGGCACCACCGCCATGTTCGAGGTCACTGCGCCGTCGCCGGCATTCAGAGTCGAAACCCCCGGCTGGCTTTCGCCGTCCGGCCACAAGGTTAGGTACCCCAATGTGGGAGCGGGTAACACAGTCGTGTTGAACACGTACGCCTGGGCCGAACTCGGAATGCCGCAGGAACTGTTGGTCACGTTTACCGCAGGGCTCAACGTGCCGCTGAATGGCTGCCCGCTGCCAACGCCGCGGGTATCGATCACGCGGCAGGGCGGAACGGTATACAGCGACAGTCCGCTGCCCACTGCGGCGAAGTAGCCGTTGATGTCGATCGCCAGATCGGTATTGTTGCTGGCGTAGACCGTAATCTCGCCGTTGGGCGGCGCTCCGACGATGGCCGCATTGGCCACTGCGATTGCGTTCGGATTATTGAGGGTTGAGACCGGATCGGAAGGCTCGTAGCCGGTGGGCCATACTTCCAGATATCCGAGCGGTGAACCCTGGTACGGGATCGCGGTCAGGTTGAACGAGTAGGCCACCGGGTTCGCGCCGGTCGGAATGCAGGTGCTGCTGAGTATCGGAAAGTCGCGTGGGGTTCCTCCCGTGAGGTGAGGCTGTCCCAGTCCCTGCGGGAATTGGTTGCTGCGCGTGTCGGCGACGCGGCACGGTGGCAACGGATAAAACTCCAGGGTGTAGCTCTCGGGTGAAATGTAGTAGCCGTTGAGGTCGACGATAACGTTGGTTGTGTCGGTGACGTAGACGCTCACCGCGCCGCCGGTTCCTGCCGGGACAATCGCGGCATCGGCTTTCACGCGGCCGTCGTAGGAGTTCATCAGCGAGACCGTGGGCTGCGTCTGCCCGCTCGGCCAGACGGTGATGTAGCGAACGCGTCCGTGGTTGATCGGCACCAGCGTCACGTTCAACGAGTAGGCCGTGGCGTCGGAGGGAATGCTACAGCCGCCCTGCGGGAGCGCGAAGCTGCGCGAGCTTCCGCCTGAAATTGGTGGCCCTCCGAACTGGCCATTGGTGTTGCGCGTGTCAACCACGCGGCACGGCACGATGGGAACGAACTGCGACGGCTGGCTGGCCAGGGTAGGCGTTGCCAGGAAGCCATGCGTGGTGTTGGGCTCGTAGATCCCGACCAGTTGCCCGTTATTGTTGATGCCGAACGGCTCGACGTAGTGTTCGTTCGTGGCGACGGCGGTGAACGTACCGTTCTGCCAGAGCCATGCGACTAAATAGGGAGGATCGCTAATCGTGCTGTAGCCGGTCACGACGCCGTTGTTGTTAATGCCGGCGGCGTAGGTGTCCGCGTTGTCGGAATACTCCAGTGTGGTGAACGTTCCGTTCGAGTAGAAGAAGCCGAAAAAGCCGGTGGAACAGTCGGCGCGGTAATCGCCCGCCGCCTGTCCGCTGTCATTCAGAGAGTAAGGTACGGTCCAGCAGGCGCCCGGATAGCCGAACGAACTGAAGCTGCCATCGTTGTTGAAGAAGCCCGTGCTGCCGCCGTTTCCGTAGTAGCCCACGGTGACACCATGATTGTTGATCCCTTCTCCAACGGTCTGGCCCGCGAAACCGGGATAGTCGTACGAGGTGAAGGTTCCGTTGTCCAGGGTGAAGGCGTGGGCTTGCGTGCCCATGCCGGTCTCATAGAATCCTGACATCACACCAGCGTTGTTGATTCCCTCGACGTACGTCGCTCCCGCGCCCGGATAGTCGATGCTGGTGAAGTTGGTGCCGTCCCAGTAGAAGCCGTGGACATTCCCTTGGCTGTCACCCCAGAATCCCACAACATGGCCGCCGTCATTGACCGCCTGGGGAAAGGTATACATCGCTCCGGGGTAGTCGATGTTCACAAAGCTATAGTTCTGCGCCATCAGACGGAACGGGAGCATCGTGGCCAGCACAAACAGGACACAACGGGAGACGACGAAGTAATGCAATCGGGCGAGGGTCACGTGCCACCTTTCGCGGGGTCTGGATAGGGCCAAGATTCAACTTGGAACTCAAACGATCAAGGGGGTGCGACAGGTGGCGCTATACTCGCCTGAGTTGGGTCCGTATACAAGTGACATCAAGGGACAAAAGAGGACATTGCTCCTGAAGTGGTGCAGACCGTCGAGACGATTCCGCGCACGGCGACGATCCCATTCCGGAAGCGACACTTCGAAGCCGAAAAGGAGGCGCCTGGGACCGCACCCATCTGAACGCGGCCCCGCCGTCATAAGCTACGGCGCGAAGTAGCTGGAGATATCCAGGATCAACTGCGTGGTTCCCTGCGCATAGGCGTCGATCTTGCCGTCGCCATGATTGGACACCACCGCCATATTCGATGTGACATAGCCGTCGCCGGCATTGAGCGTCGACACGCCCGGCTGCGACTCGCCATCGGGCCATAGCGTCAGGTACGACAATGTGGGAGACGGTACTACCGTCGCATTGAAGACATAGGCTTGCGCGGAGCTGGGAACACTGCACGGGCTGTGTACTACATCGATGGGCGGGCTCAAAACCCCGCTGAACGGCTGGCCGGCGCCACGCGAATCGAAGACCCGGCATGGCGGCGCCGGATACAGCGCCAGGCCGCCGCTTCCGCTGATGGCGAAGTAGCCGTTGATGTCGACCGCCAGGTGGGTGTCATCGCTGGCCAGCGCCGTGATGCTGCCGCCGGTGCCCGCCGGAACGATCGCCGCATTCGCCACATTCGTTCCCGTGGGATTGTTCAGCGTAGACACCGGATTCTGCGGCTGCTGACCCGTCGGCCATACCTCAAGGTAGTTCAGACGCGAGCCCGGCTGGGGATACGGAATTGCCGTCAAGTTCAGCGAATAGGCAGCAGGCGTAACTCCATGGGGAATGCACGTGCTGCTGAGCACGGGAAAATCGCGAGCCACTCCGCGGGATAGATTCGGGGTTCCCAGACCCGCCGGATAATCCGAACTGCGCGTATCGGCCACTCGGCAAGGCGTGACCGGATAGAACTTCAGCGTCGAGCCGATGGCGGAGCGAAGTATCCGTCGATGTCTAGCACCAGATCGGTGGTGTTGGTGACGTAGACATTTGCGCCCGCATCGACGCCGGCCGGAACCATGGCCGCGTTTGCCTTCACTCGTCCATCGGCCGAGTTCATGGTCGAAGTCACTGGCTGCGCCAACCCCGCGGGCCAGATGGTGAGATACGAAACCGGCGTGTGATTCTGCGGAATCAGCGTGACGTTGAGCGAGTACACGACGGCCGTCGACAGATCGGCACAACCGTTCGCTTGCGCCAGCGCAGGCAAATTGAAGGTGCGATACGTTCCACCCTGGATCGGGCCTCCGCTGGAGCGCGTGTCGACCAGCCGGCACGGCGTGATCGGCACAAACTGCAATCCGCTGCCCGGCTGCGTGAAGTAAGCGCTGACGCCGTAATTGCCCAGCATGTTCAGGTTGCACGGACCGACACCTGTGCACGCGCCACTCCACCCGGCGAAGTTCCATCCGCGAGGCGGGCGAGGCGTTCAACGTCACCGGCGTCAGCGAGAGATAGGTGTGACTGCACGTGCCGGGACAATTGATGAAGTGGTCGGTGCTGGTGATCGAGCCCTGGCCACTCGTCGAGACGGTCAGGGTGTAGGAGTCCTGCGTGAATGTGGCGCCAACCGAAGTGTCCGAACTGATGCTGAAGGTACAGGTGGGAGCGTTTCCGGTGCAGGGGCCGCTCCACGAGTTCAGGCTCCAACCCTGCGCGGGCTCGCTATTCAGCGTGACTGGAGTATTGCCGACATAGACATGGCTGCAAACACCGGGACAGTTGATGAAGCCGTCGCTGCTCTGCACGCTTCCGTTGCCGCTGGTCGTCACATTTAGCGTGTAAAGGGGCAAGAACGAGGCGGTAACCGTCTGGTCCTGCGTCATGGTGACATTGCACTGGCCCGTGCCGCTACAGCCGCCACCACTCCAACCGGTAAAGGCCCACCCGGAGGCCGCCCAGGCGTTCAGCGTTTGTTGCGTATCTGCCTGATAAGTTTGCGAGCACGTGCCGGGACAATTGATAGAGCCGTCGGTGCTGGCAACAGAACCGTTGCCACTGATGGAAACGCTCAGGGTGAAGCTGCCGAAGGCCAACGTTACCGAGGTCGACGAGGTTTGCCCGCCATAACTACATTGCGGCGGCAACCCCGAGCTCAGGTCTTGCAGCAACCAATTTGGCTCGTCGACAACGTGGAAATTATCGTCGTACAGCGTTGGATAGAACGCGAGGTATTTACTTTGCGGATAATCGCTGCATTGCACAACGCTGTAGGCTTCCAATACCCCGCCGAACGCCCAATTAAAGGTCTGCCCTTCACTGGGCGAGTTGTTCAGGATTGTGTTGCCGCCAGTGGTTTGGTCATGCGTCGTAATCTTCCATGTGGGGCAAGAGAGCGTGCCGCTACCGCACATTGATTTGACCGTGCCAAGAATATGGTCGCCGACGTTCACTCGGACTGGCGTACTTTCGTCCACCGTGCCCGAAGGACAACAGTTCCAGCTTGCAATTCCCCATGCTCTCAGGAAATCGGAGTTCCAGCCAAGAACGGGTTGAATGATGCTGACGCCGTTGTTGGAGTCCTCCAGTCCTGGAAAGAAATAAATCGTCTGGCGGTTATATGACTGCGGAGCGGACGGGACATTCCAGTTCGCAACAATCTCGCCGTACGACGAGCTGGTGGTCATGGTCTCTCCAGCAAGAACCCAGCTATCAATCGCTGGCGGCTTGATCTCCGACTCCGCTGTGACCATCTCTCCGCGAGCCGTATAGTGCGGATACCCGCAAGCCGGAACGGTATAAATACTTCCATCGACTTTTTGAATTTTCCGTCCACCCTCCAGCAGTTCCTCGCCCTCTGGCAAGTGGACAACGCAGGAGGGATGGAAGTAACCGAATGGAGTGACGACATAGTCCTCAGGCACCTGCGGCGGACGATTCGGTCCAGCCAGCGCTTGAGCTCGCACCATCACGGCAACCGCCAGTACCATAGCCGCGATCATGCCCGTGTACGCGACGAGCGCAGAGATCTTCGATGACGCTAGTCTGCTCAAGGATCAACCTCTACCCTATAGGGTTCGGGTAAATAGTTCAGGGTACAGCCTCGCTACATGGCCAGCAGCGACAGGCTGTTCAACGGTGGGAGCGAGCGCGACGAGATAATAGCAGGAAAAGTCTCTGGCGCTCTATAGGAATTGCTGAGCTAAAGCGTCCACGTGGAACAAGTTTTCCCGTCCCTTTCTTGAGAAACACTGGTGAGGGTGCCGGCTCGGCATCATCTTGAAGACATTGCCATTGCGGCGAAAATCAGGAGACCGCCGTATCGCGCCCGCCGGCCTCTCCAGGCATTGCTGGTTTATGTGGCAGCAATATTGTCGCGGCGTTCAACCCGGGCGACGGTATCAGCCACCGGAACAGGAGCGTGGCAGCGAACGCTCCGGCTAATTGCGCGGCGAGGAAGGCCGGCACGTCCGCCGGCCGGATGCCCGAAAATGTGTTCGTCGCCGACCGCGCCAGGGTGACAGCCGGATTGGCGAACGAGGTCGAGGCGGTAAACCAATACGCCGCTGTGATGTAGGCGCCCACTGCGAACGGAACCGCCGAACTGCGCAGCCGCGAACATCCCCAAATCACGCTGAGCAATCCTGCGGTCGCCACAAATTCGCTGAACGCCTGGGCCGCGCCGTGGCGTGCATGCTGCGAAGGCGCAAACAGCGGCGCGCCGAACATCAGATGGGCGCTGCCTACGCCAACGAACGCGCCTCCAACTTGAGCGCCGAGATACGCCGGGACTTCCCGCCATGGAATGCCATGCTGCCATGCGTCAGCCAGCGTGACCGCCGGATTGAAATGGGCGCCCGATATCGGGCCGAATGCCAGGATCAGCGCCACCAGCGCAGCTCCGGTGGCAATGGTGTTGGCCAGCAGCGCGATCGCTACATTGCCGCCGGCAAGCCTCTCGCCCATGATGCCGGAACCGACGATCGCGGCCAGCAGAAAGGCCGTGCCCACGAATTCCGCGACTGTCCGCCGTGCCAGCGATTCCGTCACTGTTGTCCGATCCGGTCGATCTCTTTCTTCAGGGCGAGCTTGTCGATGCTGGACACCGGCAGCGCCAGAAACAATCCGATGCGCCGGTCGAGCATCAGGAATGCGTCGCGAAATCCGCGCGCGGTTTCGCCGGGATCGCTGCCCGGAGCAGGCGGATCAGGAACGCCCCAGTGCGCTGTCATCGGCTGTCCTGGCCAGATCGGGCAAACCTCTTTGGCGGCGTGATCGCAGACCGTGAACACGAAATCCAGCTTGGGGGCGTCCGGTTTCGAGAACTCTTCCCAGCTCTTACTGCGCAGTCCCTCCGTCGGCATCTGGGCAATTTCCAGTTGCCGCAGTGCCTCGGGCCGCACCTCGCCGGTGGCATGACTTCCGGCGCTGTACGCCGTGAAACGCGGCGCCCCTTTATAGTTCAAGATGGCCTCGGCCATGATCGACCGCGCCGAGTTGCCGGTACACAGGAAAAGTACGTTGTAATGGTCTTGCATTTACTTCCACCTCACTTACCTGGATTGGTTTCTACTGCGACAACGAACGGCCCGACACCGCCTTCTTCACACCGGAGTACGGCTTCCATTCGCCCACCGTGCAGGACCCGGCGGCAATTGCGTCTTTCAGGCGCGCGGTATCGCGTTGCAGTTCGTCCTCGTCCCTGAAAGCTTCCCGCAGAAACTGGAACAGCAGCTTCTGGGCGACGCGGGGCTGTTCGGCAAGACGGTAAAAGATGCGAAAGCCGTCCCGGCGATCCAGCACCATGCCTGAGTTCTTCAGGTAGGCAAGATGACGCGATATGTTCGGCTGCGTATTCTCCAGCACGTACTGGATGTCGCACACGCACAGCTCGCCATGCAGCAACAGGTTGAGAATGCGCAGCCGGTTACTGTCTCCCAGCGCCTTGAAGTACTGCTCCAGTTCCTTCACGACTGCACCTCGACACCTTCCGGAACGATCGAATCGCACATGCGGAGCAAGCGCTCGGTCCCGACCGGCGCTTCCGGCAGCCACGGAATCAGAAACGTCCTGGGGGTGAGCGTCTGGACTTCCTCGACATAGCGAGGCTCCAGCTCGGCGCGCGCAGCGAGAATCGGATCATGCGTATCGGTTGCCATGAGACTCTGATTGACGACCCATCCATAGGGCGTGATTCGCGCGCGCTCCAGATCCTCCTGTAGCCGAGCCGCCTCATGAACCGGCGTGGCTTCCGGCAGCGTCACGATCAGGATTTTGGTGAACTCCGGGTCCCGCAGCTGCGGCAACAAACGCCTCACGGAATCGGGGATGTAGCTGAGGTTGCGCGCCACATCGCGGTGGTAGGCTTCCGCGGCATCCAGCAGCAAGAGGCTGTGTCCGGTCGGAGCCGTATCGATCACGACGAAGCCGTGATTGCCCGCGTCCACGCTTCGGGCAAACGCGCGGAATACCGCGATCTCTTCGGTGCACGGCGAGCGCAGGTCTTCTTCCAGCAGCGCCTTGCCCTTTTCATCCAGATCGCTTCCACTCTCGGCGAGCACTTCGGCAGTGTAGGCGCGAGTCTCTTCTTCGGGATCGATGCGGGTCACCCGCAGTCCCGGCAGCCCGTTTCCCACCGACATCGCGACGTGGGCAGCAGGATCGGTGGTCGTCAAAAGCACTTCATGCCCCAATCGGGCAAGCTGGACGGCGATGGCAGCGGCGATCGTGGTCTTCCCCACGCCACCCTTGCCCATGGTCATAATGACGCCCTTGCCGGAAGCTGCCAGTTGCGGCAGCAAGTCGGAAAGACCGTGCGTGCCTGACGGAACCGACTCTCGACGATCAGGCTGAGTACGACTCACCGGTGCCGGCTCGCCAAGCTTGCGCAGGGCTTCCACGCCGACCAGCGAATGTGCAGCCAGCCCCACAACGGTTGTGGGCAACTGCTTCAACCCCGCTGGCATTTCAGACATCGCTTCCTCGCCCCTTTTCTCCATCGCTGAGGCGATCGGTTCACCCTGCGCTTGCGCGCGGAAGAAGCCATTCACGATGAGCCGCTGATTATGAAGTCCCAGCGCCTCCAGCTCGTGGCGCGTGCGGTCTGCCTCGGCGAACGCCGACCGTTCCGGCCGGGTCACCAGGTAAACAGTCGTCTTGCCGCCTTCACATAACGCCTGAACCGTGTTCGCGTACAACGCCTGCTGCGCCTGCAGACCGGCCAGAGGACCAAGACAAGACGTTCCGCCGACGTTGGTCTGAATGAAGCCGGACCACGCCGCCGGCAATTGCAGGAGGCGAAGCGTGTGGCCTGTGGGCGCGGTGTCGAAGATGACATGGTCGTACTCAGCTGCAACCCCGCTGTCACCGAGCAGCTTGGCAAATTCGTCGAACGCCGCAATCTCCACCGTGCAGGCACCCGACAGTTGCTCCTCAATGCTGTTGACAGCCGCTTCCGGAAGCAGCTCTCGATACGGGCCGACGACGCGTTCGCGGTATTCCTTCGCGGCCTCTACCGGGTCAACGTTCATGGCAAATAGCCCGGGAACACTTTCGACGGCGCTCGGCCGGATGCCGAGCGGAGTGCGCAGCACTTCATCCAGATTGGAAGCCGGATCGGTGCTCACCAGAAGCACTCGCTTGCCCTGGTCGGCCAAAGCGATGGCAGTGGCACAGGCGACGGATGTCTTGCCCACACCGCCCTTGCCGGTGAACAGCAAATTGCGAGTATCCGTCTCAAGCAACTTCATTTCTTGCCTCCCAGGTTCCCGATGCCGACCAGATCGCCGGCGCGCGCTTTGATTTTTGGACCTGGTTCGTAGGCGATGGAAACAAAACCAGCCAGTTGCTCGCGAGTCGGGTACATTCCTTCCGATTTGACCTCACCATCGACAATCACCATGGGTAGGCACTTCGTACCCTTGGAGTTCAGCGCCTGCTTAACGATGGAGCTGGCGGCGAAGGCCGCAACTTGCTGAGCCAGATTGAAGCGTTCGACTTCGACACCCTTGGACTTCAACCATTCCAGATCAGCGGCGAATTGGGGGAGCACCGGGTCCACCGACGGGCCACAGACTCCGGTAGAGCAGCACATTGCGGGATCGAATACCTGAACTTTAGACATATAGGATTGCTCACTTTCGTTTATGAAACACACTCTTCGGACTTCTAAGCCGTGGCGCTTCACCGGCAGCCGACTACCGGCTCCACGGCGCAATACACGGCGAACATTTCAGCTAAAATCCGGCCGTACTCCACTTCTTCCTCGGGCGGAATGTGGTTGCCCACCTGGCGCAAAGCCTTGATGAGTACTTGACCGAGGTCTTCCCCGTCGCCTTTCTTGCTCCGGATGAGCCGGACGAAGTGGAAGGTCTCACTCACTCCGTTCAGCCGCACCCTTCGTCCATTCATTTCGACGATCTGCTCATCCCGGCAAAGGCAGCCCATACAACTCTCTCTAGTAGAAGTATATACGTATAGAAGCATACACATGAAACACAAATAGTCCAGTGCCCGAGATCACTCGAGCCAGTGATGAGGTCCGGTCCCCGGAAGATCACTGGCTCAAACGACCCTTTTGCTGATGGCGATTAGGCGCTTGACGACGGGCAGCACTCCGGCCCACAGCACGCCTTTGGCTTGCTGGCTCTCACGAACGCGCTCATGAACTTCCCGTCCAGCTGCGGCGCGATCGCGTCCACGTCAATGCCTTCGCTGGTCAGAAAGGCTCGCGCGTCTTCGATCTTGTAGATACGCGTAGGCTCGATCTCAATCTTCTCGAAACCGGCTTCCGCCAGTTTGGATTGATACTCCGTGTCCTGCAGCGCCCCGGCGATGCATCCGACCCACAGCAGCACACTGTCACGCACCTCGGCCGGAACGTCACCGCGCAGCACCACGTCAGAGACAGCGAAGCGGCCCCCCGGCTTGAGCACGCGAAACGCTTCGCGCAGTACCTTGCTTTTGTCAGCCGAAAGATTGATGACGCAGTTTGAGATGATGACGTCCACCGAATTGTCGGGCAGGGGGATGTTCTCGATCTCGCCTTTGAGGAACTCGACGTTCTCCACGCCGGCCTTGCGCTGGTTCTCGCGCGCCAGCGCCAGCATCTCGTCGGTCATGTCGAGGCCGTAAGCTTTGCCGCTGGGGCCGACGCGCTCGGCCGACAGCAGCACGTCGATGCCGCCACCCGAGCCCAGATCCAGCACCGTTTCGCCTTCCTTCAGCTGCGCCAGCAGCGTGGGATTGCCGCAACCCAGCGATGCGCGCACCGCCGTCTCGGGGATCAGGCTGGTCTGCGCGTCGTCATACAGATTGCTGGTGATGGGATCGCAGCAGCTCCCGTCGATCCTGGCCGGCGCGCCGCAACACGAACCGCTGCCGCTGTGTACACGCAATGCAGCCTGCCCATACTTTTCGCGGACCACGTCTTTGATGCTCTCGGTGCTCATGGCTTCTCCTATTTGCTCAGGGTGATGAAACGTTCGGGCCGGATGGCTTTATTGCGCGTGCAACACTCGGCGTAAAGAAAGCCGACCAGTTCCTGCAGAGCCTCGATACTCGCCGAATACCACAGGAACGTGCCTTCGCGGCGCACCTTGACCAGATCTTCATTCTTCAGCTTGTCGAGATGGTGCGAGAGGGTGGAGTTCGGAATGTCGAGCTCCTGGGCGATGTCGCCGACCACCATGCCTTCCGGATGGGCCGACAGCAGCAGGCGCATGATGCGCAAGCGCGGCTCGGTGCCCATAGCGGAAAACATATCGGCGAAGCGCGCGACCTGGGCGGTGCCGGCTTGACGGGCTTTCGCAGATTCCATATTTCTACAACTATAGAAATATTGCTGCGGTGTCAAGCTCAATCCGTAATCGCAGGATGATGCAATTCCCAAATCGATGCTTGACGAGACAAGAAAGGCCGCGTGGATCGCTGACCGACGAAGCTATTACCATGAGGCAGAAGAGCGTCACGGGACGAAGCACTCCGACGGTTTTCTCCTTCCGTGCCGTGCTGAACCGTACTATAATCGGGCGCCGTTCCGGACGGCCACGCCAGCGGATAGCGGACCTCCCTTGCTACTCAGCGGCACGCCGTTGCTAACCCACCTGCCGTAGGATTGCTTGGCCCAGGCCCCAGGGACCAACAGGATCATCGCTTCAAATTGCGACGCTCGCTCCCGCGCCGCTCAGTTCGAAACCACAAAGCGGCCGCAAGACGATCCTCGCCGCCTCGGAGAGTTGGGGCGAAACCGCGCCCGAGCTCATGCAGGAGCGCACGAATGAACCGTCAGCGCAATTCGCTCATCCACGTCACAGTTGTGTCGACTGTCATCCTTACCATCGCCTGCGCGCTTCCGGCGTGGTCGCAGACCTACAAGGTCATCTTCAATTTTGACGCCGCGACCGTTGGAACCTTTCCTTATGCGCCGCTTACCCTCGACGGCCACGGCAACCTTTATGGCACCGCCTTCAGTTGGAATGGAAGCGATCCCTTCAATTGTTCCTCCGGATGCGGTAGCGTCTTCCGGCTTTCGCCAAATGGAAGTGGCGGCTGGAATGGCACGGCCATCCATATCTTTTCGGGTCCGAGTGGAGATGGCGGGTCGCCGGAAGCGCCGGTAGTGTTTGATCACCTGGGCAACCTCTACGGCAGCAGCAACAGCGACGGCGTAGTTTTCAAGCTGACGCCGACCCCTCAGGGTCCCTGGGCGGAAACCATCCTCCATCGGTACGGAACCTTCGGAAACTGCGGACCCCTGATCGGTTTTACCAACTGTTCCGTGGCGTTCGGCAACGATGGCCGACTCTACGGCTCTACGCTTACCGGCGAGACTTGCAGTTCACTGCAGGGCGGAGTTTTCCAACTGCGGCAGGTATCAGTTACGGGATGGCACCAACTCTATATCAATTGCTTCATAGATGGCACCACCGCCCAGTTGCCTCAGGGACTGTTGGCATTCGACGCCGGCAACAATATTTACGGCACCTCCGTCTATGGCGGCACCGCAAATTTCGGCACGGTGTACAGGTTGACGCCCAACCAGGGAAGCCAGAACTGGACGCAAACCGTGTTGTATTCCTTCCAGGGCGGACCCGCGGATGGCTCTCAACCGCAATCCGGCGTTGTCGTCGATTCGCTGGGGAATGTTTACGGCACGACCCCACAGGGCGGCAGCGGCGGCGTGGGAGTAGTTTTCATGTTGACGCCGCAGTCCGACGGCACCTGGACGGAGACTATCCTCCACCACTTTAACGAGGGAAACGGTGATGCCGCGTATCCTGACAGCACCTTGACCTTCGACAGCTTCGGCAATCTCTACGGCACTGCGGCCGTGGGCGGCCAGTTCGATCAGGGCGCGGTTTTCAAGCTGACGCCTTCATCCGGCGGGCACTGGACCGAGAGCGTCGTCTACTCCTTCACCGGCGGATTGGACGGCGGCCTGCCCTACGGCGGAGTGACCATCGACTCCTACGGCATCCTGTACGGGACAGCATCGATTGGGGGTGAAAACGACGACGGCGGAGTTGCTTACTCCATCCAACCTTAAGCTGCTACGTTCAACTCGGGATGGTGAGGGCGCAGTTCTCTTCGGCCCTCGCTCTGCGGAGTTTCTTCTGCTCCTCACCATCTTCGGTTGCCCATTTTTCTCCAGCGAGCAAACGACTCTCCGCACCGATGCCCGCCCGCTTTTCTACGGCGCGAAGTAGGCCGAGAATTCGGGTGTGGCTGCCACGGTTTGCCCGCCTTTCCCCGCCCATTTAGTATCGAAGTTTGACTTTCATCTGCTGAACGGACAAGCATGCCCCACGATCTTCCCAAGGCCTACGAACCGGGCGCGATCGAACCGCGCTGGGCCGAGTACTGGATTGACGAAAAGCTCTTCCACGTCGACACGCCGCCAGCTGACCGCGCCGGTGACACTTTCACCATCACATTGCCGCCGCCCAACGTCACCGGCCACCTCCACATGGGACACATGCTGGAGCACACCGAGATCGACATCATCGTTCGCTGGAAGCGCATGAGCGGCCTGCCCACGCTGTGGCTGCCGGGCACCGACCATGCCGGCATCGCCACCCAGTTGATGGTGGAGCGCCAACTCGCCAGCGAAGGCAAGAACCGCCGCGACATGGGACGCGAGGCGTTCGTGCAGCGCGTGTGGGATTGGAAGCAGCATTACGGCGGAGTGATCCTGCAGCAGATGAAGCGGCTGGGCGCCTCCGTCGACTGGTCGCGCGAGTACTTCACCATGGACGACCGCATGTCGCGCGCGGTGCGCGAGGCCTTCGTCCGCCTGTATGAAGAAGGGCTGATCTATCGCGGCAAGTACATCGTCAACTGGTGTCCGCGCTGCATCACCGCCGTCTCCGACCTTGAAGTTGTGCACGAGGAGACGCCGGGCAAGCTCTACGAAATCCGCTACCCCGTTGTGGGAGTGCCCAACGAATACATCATCGTCGCCACCACCCGTCCGGAGACGATGCTGGGCGACACCGCCATCGCCATGAACTCCGGCGACGAGCGCTATAAACATCTGCACGGCAAGACCGTGATGCTGCCGCTGATGAATCGCGAGATCCCGATCATCACCGACGACATCCTTGCCAACCCGGAGTTCGGCACCGGCGCGGTGAAGGTCACGCCCTCGCACGATCCCAATGACTTCGAAGCCGGGCTGCGCAACAACCTGCCGCAGATCGACGTGATGAACGAAGTCGCGCAGATGAACGAGAACGCCGGCCCCTACAAGGGCCTGGACCGCTTCGAGGCGCGCACGAAGATCCTGGAAGACCTCGAGGCCGGCGGCTTCCTGGTGGGCACCAAAGACTACGTCGTGCCGCTGGGCAAGTGCGATCGCTGCAAGACCATCACCGAGCCGCGCCTGTCGACGCAGTGGTTCGTGAAAATTCAGCCGCTGGCCGACCGCGCCATCGAGGCCGTCGAGCAGGGCGAAATCAAGTTCGTGCCCGAGATGTACACCAAGACCTACTTCGAGTGGATGCGCAACATCCACGACTGGTGCATCTCGCGGCAACTGTGGTGGGGACATCGCATTCCGGCGTGGCACTGCCGTCCGTGTAATGAAATCGTGGTCTCGCGCGAGACGCCGACTAAGTGCCCGAAGTGCGGCGGCGCGTTAGAGCAGGACAACGACGTGCTCGACACCTGGTTCTCGTCGGGACTGCTTCCCTGCTCGGCGCTCGGCTGGCCGGATCAGACGCCGGACCTCGACGCGTTCTATCCGACGACGCTGCTCATCACCGGCTTCGACATCCTGTTCTTCTGGGTGGCGCGCATGATCATGATGAACTGCCACTTCATGCGCGGCCACAAACAAGGCGACGTGCCCTTCCGCAACGTCTACATCCACGCGCTGGTGCGCGACGCCGAGCGCCAGAAGATGTCGAAGACCAAGGGCAACGTGATGGACCCGATCGAGATCATCGAGAAGTACGGGACCGACGCCGTGCGCTTCACCCTGGCCTCGATGGCTGCGCCCGGCACCGACATTGCCTTCAGCGAGAGCCGCACCGAGAGCTATCGCGCCTTCGCCAACAAGATCTGGAACGCCGCGCGCTTCCTGTTCATGAACGTCGACCGGGCGACGGAAGCGGGCGTATGGTCGCTGGCGGAATTTCGAAACTCGCAGAGCAGGGGCGGGACGACAGCTGTCCAAGAACCGGGTGCCCCGTCCTCCTCGACCGAAGGGCGAGAGGGTGGGCGTGCGAAAGGTATTCGAGGTTTCAACGTTCAAACCCTCGACGATCGCTGGATTCTCTCGCGCTTCAACCAGATTGCGCAGGAGGTCGGCGCGGCGCTCGACGCTTACCGCTTCCACGAAGCCGCGCACGTGATCTATCACTTCTTCTGGGGCGAATACTGCGACTGGTATCTGGAACTCATCAAGCCGCGCATCGCCAGCACGAATCGCGACGAGGCGCGCACCGCGTTCGAGAACCTCATCACCATCTTCGAGGGCGCGCTGCGGTTGCTCTCGCCGTTCATGCCGTTCATCACCGAAGAGCTGTGGCACGCGGTTTATGACGGTGAGCCGCCGGCAAAGTCGATTGCGGTGTCACGTTATCCGCTGCCTGATCCGGCGCAAATCGACACCGAGGCCGAAACCGAGATGGCGATCCTGCAGGACCTGATCGTCAGCGTGCGCAATATCCGCGCCGAACTGAAAGTCGAGCAGAAGGCGAAGCTGCCGGTCGAGATCTTCGCCGAGCCGGCGATCCGCTCGATGATCGAACGCAATCGCGGAGCATTGGAGCGGCTGGCAAATGTCGAGGGCATCAAGTTCGTCGAGGAGTCGCTGGCAAAGGCCGCAGGCGCGCGCAGCACCGCACGCTTCGAGATGCGCGTCGTCTACGAGCGCAAGATCGACGTCGCCGCCGAACGCGAGCGCCTGACGAAAGAGCTGACGAAGCTGACGGGCGAGTTGACGCGCGGCTCGGCACAACTCGGCAACGAGGCCTTCCTGTCGAAGGCCCCGGCCAACGTAGTCGAGGGCCTGAAGAAGCGCAGAGGCGAAGTGGAAATGCTGATCGAGAAGATCAACGCCGCGCTGGCGGAGTTGGGATAGCGGCCGTCAAATTTGGTAGTCGAACAGCGCCGAGTTTGTTCTTAGAAGATTTGGTACTGTATCTGAGCATGAGCCCACGGTTTGACGCATCGCTCGGGTCACGTGAGCTTTGTAACAGGGCACGACTTCAGTCGTGCCGATCAGGCTCCGTTTATGATGATTCGAGCCGGCTTCAGCCGGCGACAGAGCTGAGCCTCTAGCAGGATTTTGCACGGGCTGAAGCCCAACATTTTTGTCTGACTTGGTGGCACGACTGAAGTCGTGCCCTGATACAAACCGCTGCGGCGCCGCTGATGCTGCGCCCTTTCAAGGCACCTCGCATCATGGACTGGACAACCCGCAAGATCACGGCAATCCTGGAAAACGCGCTGCTCGAGGATCGCGCCACGCGCGACGCTACCTCCTACGCCTGCATCGACGCCAACGAGCGCGCCGTCGGCACGATTCTGGCCAAGCAGGATTGCATCCTCTCCGGACTCGCTTCCGTGCATCGCATCCTCGACGTTTTTGCCGCGCTCGACGGGGCAGTCATGTCGCGTCCCGAGGTCACCAGCCACACGGAAATCTTTGATGGCGTGCGCCTGCGCAAGGGCCAATCCGTGGCCGTCATTCGCCACAACGCCCGCGTGGTGCTCTCCTGCGAGCGCGTGATCCTCAACCTCATGCAGCGCATGAGCGGCATCGCCACGCTGACACGCAAATACGTCGACGCCGTGGCCGGCACCAAGACCGTCGTGCTCGATACGCGCAAGACCGCGCCCGGCCTGCGCATGCTCGACAAGTACGCCGTCACCTGCGGCGGCGGGCACAATCATCGTCTCGATCTCAGCGATGGCATTCTCATCAAGAACAATCACATCGCGCTTGCCGGAGGCGTCGTTCCCGCACTGGAGCGCGCGCTGCACAATCGCCGCGGCTCCGAGATGGTCGAGATCGAAGTGCGCTCGCTCGACGAACTCAACCAGGTGCTCGAGGTCGGCGCCGAAGCCGTGCTGCTCGACAACATGACGCCGGAACAGGTGCGCCAGTGCGTCGATCGCGTGCGCAGCGTAGGCCGTTCGATACCGCTGGAGGCCTCGGGCGGGATCACCCTGGAGAACATCCGCGATTACGCCGAAACCGGAGTGGACTTCATCTCCGTCGGCGCCCTGACGCACTCGGTGCACGCCGTCGATCTCAGCATGCGGATCATGCCGGCGTAGGAAGGAAGCCGCGAGCCTCGGGCCTCGAGCTCAGGGCTATAACGGTTGGCATTTGGCTTTCACCACTCCGCATTTGGCATTTGGCATATTGCCGAGGCCCCCTTCCCAGAATTCTCATCCTGAGCGGAGGCGCGCCTCTGTTGCGCGCCGGAGTCGCAGGATCTGCTGTTCGCAGCGGCAGAATCTTCGCGACGCGAGGAACAGCAGATCCTGCGTCGGGCTGAAGCCCTCCTCAGGATGACAACTCTGGGAAGCTTACAGAGCCCTGAAGCGCTGCGTTAACTTGTGTCGCACCTACGGCGTTTATTTCAAGCAGCTATCCTGCAATCAAACGTCATTTGGAATCAGTAGCATTTGTATCAACGCACCAGTCGCGAAGCGGCGGCCATGCAATTGGAGACCGGGGCGCAAGCCCCGGGTAACGTGCCCCAAGAAGGCTGAGCCGCGTAAGCGGCGACATGCTTCTCCGCGGATTCGCCTACAGCGTACAATTACCCGCAGTCATATGCTGCTTCGACACATCGCCGTTCTGATGGTCGCGATTGCCTTTACTCCAATGGTGAGGGCACAACATAGCGGCCATCCGGCAGTGCCTGTCAGCATCAGTGTCGTCGATACCTTAGGAACAGCTGTAGGAAACGCGTGTGTCACGATCACCCGCCATGCTCAGAATCTCCAATTCACCGAAGACACTGATGCCAATGGCAAGTTGGCCGTTACCCTCTCTGCGGGGAGCTATGACTTCACGGTCACTGCGCCAGCGTTCGAAAAAACGGTTCAGCATCTTGAAGTAGCAAGTAATTCACCTGCTTCCCTGAAGATCAGGCTACCGGTCGGCTCGTGTTCCGGAGGATGCGGCCCCGAGGTCACGTCGGCCGCACCGCTGCGTGGCGCAGACGCCGCTCAGGTTCGCAAGTCTCCGCCAGGAAAGAAACCAGGAGCGTGCCCGGTTCCGATCAGCATTCGAGTCGTCGATCTATCCAAAGCGCCCGTGACCGGCGCACTCATTAACATCGAAGACTTGCGTCAAGATCTCAAGTCTTCCCAGGAAACAAACTTCAGCGGAACTTTACCGGTCGTGCTCGCTCCCGGTGATTACGAAATTAAAGTCGCGGCCAGCGGGTTCGGAAACACGACCACTCCTCTCGAAATTACGAGAGAATCCCCGCCATGTGTTCAGATCGAGTTGCCTTACTATGTTTGTTCGAACTGCGTTGAGATTGGCTCGACTACATCGCACGATACTGACGCAGTGAAACGCGTAATCTATACCCAGTGCGGCTCCGACCGGAAGTAGCCCCTCCTCGGGATTTTCATTTCCCCCCGCCCTCCCGCATAATCTCTGTATCGCGCGCATACCTCCAACTCGCATCGGCACCGACGCCGACGGCTCGACCGACGCTCGGCTCAGCCGCATCGTTCGCCTGCTGAGCGACAATGCTACCGTCGTCATCAGCGGCACGCGCATCGCCGAGGAACTCGGCACGTCGCGCTCCGAGGTCTGGCGCGCGGTGCAGCACCTGCGCGAGTTGGGCGTGCAGATCGCCGGCCATCTGGCCACGGGATATCAATTGGAAGCCGTTCCCGATCTTCTTCTCCCCGACGTTCTCGGTCCGCTGGTGAGCGGGACCATGTTCGCCTCGCGCATTCATCACTACTTCCGCATTGGCTCGACCAACGTCGAGGCCATGCAGGCAGCCGCCGCCGGCGAGCCCGAAGGCGCCGTCTACGTTGCCGAGCAGCAGACCGCCGGGCGCGGTCGTGGCGGCCACTCGTGGGATTCGGCACAGTCGGTCGGCATCTACTGCTCGGTCGTCGTTCGTCCGGTCATGTCGCCGGTCGACGCGCTCTTTCTCTCGCTGATGACCGGCATCGCAGCCGCGCGCGCCGTCGAGCAGACCACCGGGCTGCATCCCGACCTCCGCTGGCCCAACGACCTGATGCTCAATGGCAAGAAATTTTGCGGCATCCTCACCGAGATGAACGCCGAGCCCACGCGCGTGCGCTACGTTGTGCTGGGCATCGGCATCAACGTGAACCACGCGTCGTTTCCCGGCGAACTAGAGCCGATTGCGACATCGCTGCGCATGGAGAGCGGGCGCGAGTGGTCGCGCGTGGAGCTCACCGCGGCTCTGCTAAAATCGCTCGACAGCGAGTACCGCAAGTTCGTCGCCGGAGGCGAGGCCGCGCGCGCCGCAATCCGGCGCGAATTCGAGTCGCGCTCCTCCTTCGCCCGCTCCCGTTACGTTCGCGTCGGCGAGGACGAACCCTTCGAGGGCATTACCGAAGGCCTCGATCATCGCGGCTTCCTGCTGGTGCGTACCGACAGCGGACTGCGCACGGTGCTCTCGGGCGATGTTCGCGCCATGGATGGAAAATAGATCATGCTTCTGGTTCTGGATGTCGGCAATACCAACACCGTGCTTGGCGCTTTCGAAGCGCCCACGGACGAGAACGCGCACTATGGGCCGCTGATCGCGCACTGGCGCGTGACCACTGCCAAGACGCAGACGGTCGATGAGTACGGCGTGCTTTTTCGCAGCCTGTTCTCGATGAATGGGCTCAAGGTCGGGGCGGTGCAGGGCATCGTGATCTCGTCGGTCGTGCCGCCGCTGGACTCGACGCTGCGCGAGGTGTGCGAGAAATATTTCACCTCGAAGCCGCTGTTCATCGAGCCCGGCGTGAAGACCGGCATGCCCGTGCACTACGACAATCCGGCGGAGGTCGGCGCCGACCGCATCGTCAACAGCGTGGCGGCGTTCGAAAAGTTCGGTGGCCCATGCATCATCGTCGACTTCGGAACGGCGACGACCTTCGATGTCGTGTCGAAGAAGGGCGAATACCTGGGTGGAGTGATTACGCCGGGGATTGGCATTTCGGCCGACGCGCTTTTCTCGCGCACGGCACGCCTGCCGCGCGTCGATGTGCGCAAGCCTCCGCGAGTGCTGGCCACCAACACCGTCAACAGCGTGCAATCGGGTCTGTATTACGGATACCTCGGGCTGATCGACGGGATCCTCGAGCGCCTGATCGCCGAGCTGAAAGAGCAGCCGACGGTGGTTGCGACCGGCGGATTGGCGAGCCTGATGGGCGGCGGCTCGAAATACATCCGCGAGATCGACGACCTGCTGACGCTGGAAGGACTGCGCATTATCTACGAGCGCAATCAGAATCTCGGGAAGCGCCGCAATGAGGCCGGCGTTGCGACGGAAACAACATCTGCTGCTGCCGCTCGTAAACGTTAATCCGGCTAAATTCTGGTTGTCATCCTGAGCGGAGTGAGGCGTCAGCCGAACGCAGTCGAAGGACCGCTATCGCCGGCAGGATGCTTCCAGTATGGCGGTCCTTCGACTTCGCGTCCGCCTGCCGCAAAGAACGCGGCGGAAAAGCAAAGGCGCGGACGCTGCGCTCAGGATGACAATTGAGACGATCGCCATAGACCTCCGTGGAAAACTACTTCAACTACTTCACCGAAATCGAAGATCACTTCCAGCGCCGACGCGGCACGCTGCTGATCTTGTCGCCGATCGACTGGGCGCTGATGGAGACATGGAAGGATGCCGGCATCCCGCTCGAGGCGGTGCTGCGCGGCATCGACACCACCTTCGACAAATGGGAGCGGCGTCCACGCAAGACACGCAAGGTGAACGGCCTCGCGTTTTGCGCGCAAGAGGTGCTGGCGTCGGTGGAAGAGATGAAGGAAGCCTCGGTGGGTGCGCCGCAAAAAGAAAAGCGCGACAGCGGGCTGGAGCAGTCGAATGTCGCCGAGTATCTGAAGCGCAACGCCGATGTGCTGGAGCAACTTCAACTTGCCGGGTGCGGGTCAGGCGCTGGCCGTCGAAACGGCTGCGTCGTTGCGCAAACTTGCCGAGTCGCTCGCGGGCGAGGTGCCGGTCAGCATGGAAGACCTGGAGCGGCGGCTGACGGTCGCAGAAGAAAAATTGTTCGCGGCATTGCTGGCGGCCACTCCGGATGAAGCGGTTTACCAGGTGCGCGCTGACGCCGATCGCGACCTGGCGCCCTATCGCAGCAAGATGAGCGCGCCCCAGATCGAGCAACTACAGAAGCAATACATTCACAAGCGCTTGCTGGAGCAGCATCGGGTACCGCGGTTGAGCTTGTTCTATATGTGAGCCGCGAGCAATTAGCAATTAGCAATTGCAGAACGACTCAGGACATCGTTGATCGATTGCGATTTCTGCGCCGCAACACTCGGGCGCGCAAGACGCAACGACTGGCCCACGTGGTAGTCGCAGCGCGACAGTGATTTGTTCAACCGTGAGCGCCAGCCCGCGTTCCATCAATTACCATCAGAGAAGAGCCGCTGGAGCGGCGACACAACTTGAAACTTCAAATCGAAAAACTGATCTATGGCGGCGACGGACTTTCGCGCTTGCCTGCCGACGAACATGGCCGCGGTAAAACCGTCTTCATCCCATTCGTCTTGCCGGGCGAGGAAGTCGAAGCTTCGATCGTCGAAGGCCGCGCGGGATTTGCGCGCGCGAAACTCGACCGCGTCCTCACGCCGTCGCCAGAGCGCATCGAGCCCGGCTGTCCCTACTTCACCCGTTGCGGCGGATGCCACTACCAGCACATCGATTACGCGGCGCAGCTTCGCTACAAATCCGAAATCCTGCGCGAGACGCTGCGCCGCACGGCAAAACACGAATTGCAGAATGACATCATTGTCCACTCGGCCGAGCCGTGGGGCTACCGCAATCGCACCCGCATGCACGTTCGCCAGCAGGAGGAGTTCGCGCTCGGCTACTTCCGCTACGGCTCGCACGCGCTGTTGCCGGTCGACCAGTGTCCCATCAGTTCGCCGCTGATCAACCGCGCCATCGGCGCGATGTGGACTCTTGGCCGTCGGAAAGGCGTCGTGCCCGAAACGCTGCACGGCGTGCAGTTCTTCACCAATCACGATGACACGAAGCTGCTGGTGGAGTTGTATGTGGGGAGAGACGACGCCGTGAGCTCTGAGCCATCAGCTGTGAGCCAAGGCCAGAAGGCTGTCGGCTCTCGACCCACAGCTGTCGGCAAAAAAGCCGTGGGCTCTGAACGGTCAGCCGTAAGCCGGGGCCAGAAGGCTGTCGCCTCTGCGCGGTCAGATGGCGGCAAAAACGCTCTGCGATCCGAGCCGTCGGCCCTGACCGAAAGCAAGACTGACTCGCGCGTCATTGAGTCTTTTGCGAATAAACTTCAGGCGTTGCTTCCGGAACTTGCCGGCGTCGCCGCCTTCGCTACTTCTGGTGTGGAAGACGAATCTCGCCAGCGCGCGCCGCTCACGTCGATTCACTCGGAGAACGCGCAAGCCATCGGTGGCGACTCGCTCATCTACCACGCCGCCGGCGAGGACTATCGCGTCAGCGCGGGATCGTTTTTCCAGACCAACCGCTTCCTCGTCGACAAGCTGGTCGAGGTCGCCATTGGTCAGCACACCGGAAGCACCGCTCTGGACCTCTATGCCGGCGCCGGACTCTTCACCAAACATCTGGCGAAGAACTTCGCCGAGGTGATCGCCGTCGAAGCGTCGCCACACTCGTTTGCCGATCTTCGCCACAACGCGCCGGCGAACGTGAAACCGCTCCGCACCACGACCGAGGCGTTTTTCGCCGAACGTGCTGCCAAGCTCGCTTTCGATCTCGTCGTCCTCGATCCGCCGCGTGCGGGACTGGGCGAGAAATCGGCCAAGGCGCTGTGCCGCATGTCCGCCTCGCGTGTGACCTACGTCTCATGTGATCCGGCAACCCTCTCGCGCGACATGCGCGTGCTGCTAGAATCGGGCTTTCGGGTCGAGCAAGCACACCTGGTCGACATGTTTCCCCAGACGTATCACATGGAAACCGTGCTGCACCTGGCGCGCTGACTCGGCAACCCTCGCCGGAGGCTGTCATGTACGCCATCGCCATCATTCGTTATCGCAGGCCGCTGGAAGAAGTTTCGAAGCACACGGACACGCATCGCGCTTACCTGCAAGGTTTGAAGCAGGAAGGCTTGTTGATCGCGGCGGGGCCGCTGATTCCGCGCAACGGCGGTGCGCTGCTGCTGCGCGTCCCCGATAACGAGGCGCAGGCGACGCTCGACAGCATTCGCGACAACGACCCCTATGTCCGCTTCGGCATGGCGCAGTACGAGCTGTTGCCATGGGCGGTGGGGACCGGCGTAGAAGATCTCGACCGACTCTGACCCTCCCGGTTCGTGAGTAGGACACTGGCGCTGCCGTGTCCACAGACTTATCGCCGACGAAACCATCCGTGCCACCGCGGCCGTATTGCGGCGGACAGGAGCCGCTGTTCCTGGCGGCGCTGGCATTTGCGGCTGGAATTCTTGCTGCGACTTTTTTCTGGCGCTCTCCTTCCCTCTGGCTGGTTGCGCTAAGTGTCGCGCTGGCCGCGGCGGCGCTGTCGCTGCCACGTTCTCCTCAGCTTGCCTTCTTCTGCGGACTGCTGGCGGTCGCTCCGCTCGGAGCTCTCTATCTGCAAGCGCGTGATGCCGCCCAGCCGGCAGTCGTCGCCGACCTGCAGCCGTTCGGTACAGGCGAAGAACTTGTCGACATAAACGCGCGTGTCATTCGCGAAGGCATCCTTCGCGACAGCCCGTACGGCGGCAAGCAAGAGTCAGTCGATGTCGAAAGCGAAGAGTTGCGGCTCGGCGATCGCGTAGTGCGCGAGCCCGTCGGCATCCGGCTGACGATCTACAGCAAGCAAAGCGACGAGCAGGATGCACAGGTCAACGGAGGCGAATCGCCGCTCCGCATTTACACCTACGGCGAGCGACTGCGCCTGACGGCCAAGCTGCGCCTGCCGCGCAACTATCGCAATCCCGGCGCAATGGATATGGTCGGCTATCTGGCGCTCCAGGGAATTCGCCTGACCGGATCGGCGCACGCAACCAGCGTACAAGTCCTGCCGGGATTTGCCGGCACCCGCCTCGGGTTGTGGCGCAGCCAGGCCCGACGCAGCGCGCTGGAGCAGATCAACCGTCTCTGGCCGGGAGAGAACGGCGCGCTGATGCAGGCGGCTCTGATCGGAGGACGCGCGTTCTTCGGCCGCGAAATCAAGTCCGACTTCCAGCGCACCGGCACCTATCACATCCTCGTCGTGTCGGGGATCAACGTCGGCATCCTGGCGTTCGCCGTCTTCTGGCTGCTGCGCACTCTGCCGTTCGGCGAAACATGGGCGACGATCCTCACCATCGTTCTCTCGTGGGGCTATGCCTTCGTCGCTGATCTCGGCTCGCCTATCGTGCGCGCGACTATCACCCTGAACATCTACCTGCTCACCCGGCTGCTCTTTCGCGATCGCGCCGGGCTGAATGCGCTGGGCATCGCCGCGCTCGGGATACTGCTGGTCAACCCGCGCACGCTCTTCGAAGCGAGCTTTCAGCTGACGTTCCTATCGGTGATTGCGGTTGCCGGAATCGCCGTGCCCATCCTGCGCCGGACCGTGTATCGACTGCAGACCGGGCTCCGCAATCTCGATTCTCCTGAGTGGGACCACGGGCAGCCAACCCGGACGGCCGAGTTCCGCGTCGAGCTGCGACTGCTGAGAGAGACGCTTACAGGATTTATCGGCCCGCGTTTTGGCAACTGGATGACCATCTATCCAGCTCGATTTCTGCTGGCGGCAATGGAACTTCTCTTCCTCTCGGTGGTCATCAATCTCGCGCTGGCGCTGCCGATGGCGTGGTACTTCCATCGCGCGACCACCATGGCGCTGCCGGCGAACGCGCTGGTCATCCCTATCGCGTCGGTGCTGCTGCCCAGCGCCGTACTGGCCGTGTTGCTGTCGTACGTCTCACGCTGGCTCGCATTCGTGCCCGCCAAGATTGCCGGCTGCGCTCTCGGAATGCTCACCGGAACGATTCACCTCATCGGACGCTTCCGCATCTCCGACGTGCGCGTGCCCACGCCGACACTGGCGGTGTCGATCTTCGCCGCAGCAACCTTTGCCCTAGCGCTGTTGCTGGCGCGCCGCCGAAAGCTGGCGGTGCTGGGCATTGCCGGACTGCTCGCCTCCGCTGCTTGGATCGTGCTTTTCCCACCTAAGCCGCGACTGCATCCTGGGATATTCGAAGTCGTCGCCATCGACGTTGGACAGGGCGATTCCCTTCTGCTGATCACGCCCGAAGGCAAGACCCTGCTGCTTGACTCCGGCGGCATGCCGGGCGCCTCGCACTCGGATTTCGATGTAGGCGAAGAGGTCGTGTCGCCATACCTGTGGTCGCGCGGCATTCGCCACCTCGACATCGTTGTGCTGTCGCACGCGCACAGCGATCACATGGGAGGGATGCGCAGCGTGATCGCCAACTTCCGCCCACGCGAATTGTGGTATGGAGTCGAGTCACCCGATAGCGGCTTTCAGCAACTCGAGGAGACCGCCCGCGCCTACAACGTTGCGCTCATCAAACGCACTGCCGGCGATAGCTTCGACTTCGGCGGGCTGCACATCCGCGCGCTCAATCCTCAACCGGGGTGGGAGGCCAACAATCCCGCGCAGGATGATGAATCGCTGGTCCTGCATATACAGTACGGCGAGACGTCCGCGCTGTTCGTCGGCGACTCGCACCGACGCATCGAAAAGTTCCTGGTTGACGAAAATCCTCACGCCGACCTGCTCAAGATCGGCCATCATGGCAGCCTGACGTCAAGTTCGCCGGAGTTTCTGGATGCGGTAAGTCCGCGCTTCGCGGTAGTGTCGGCGGGAGTCTACAACTCGTTCAAGCATCCCCGGCCGGAGGTGATGCGGCGCTTCGCCGATGCGCACGTCGAAACCTTCCGCACCGACCTGGCCGGAGCTGTTGCTTTTTATCTGGACGGCAAAACGGTAACGGCTACACCGGTTCCTCGCTGACCGCTTCGTCAGCGTCGGTAGTGGGAGCAGTGCGATAGGCTTCGATTGTCTCCACCGCATCTTCCGCCTGGTCGGGACGCACCAGGATGACGACCCCACCTACTCCGGGTAGAATGTCCTGCGGCGCTTCGCGGTTCTGAATCATGGCCTCGATGCCGGCCGATTCCAGCAGCCCGCGCACCACCATCGCTTCCGATTCTTCGTCGGTGTCGAAAACCTTTACCAGTTCCTCGTGACCTTCATTGGTCTCTGCCATCTAAGATCCTCCCTCGAGTTGGATGCAAATGATGGTTCTGTCGGCATTTGCAATGTTGCTTCCGGTTGGCTCGAACCGCACCGTTTGGGTGTATGATGCCGCCCACAACTCTCTACGCAACGGTGAGGATACGGGGCTCATCAAATTGTAACGGAATTCGATAAGCGGCCATCGCGGGCCAGCCGCGTTTGCCGCCTGTCCAAAGGGGAGCTCATGGGGCTATCGGAACAGGACCAGGCCAGTACGTCGCAGCCAGCCACGTCAACGCAGCAGGAGCAGGAAGACGAGCGGCGAAAGCTGCGGCGCCTGCAGATCATGATGAACATGGTGATGTCGGTCATCAGCCAGGATCCGGAGCTTACCGTGGAAGAAGCTGCGGAGCTGGCGGCGAATGCTAAGCGCGCCGCGCTGGCCATGTTTCCCGACAAGGAGCTGGCCTACGACATTCTCTACAAGCCGCGCCTGCAGCGCATCATTGCCGAGAGGTTCCGCGTGCAGTAACTGGCTTACTTGGTGATGCCGGTTAGGTAGATTGTCAGCGTTCCCCAGAAGAGCTTGGCCCGTATCTGGATGGGAAGGTGTCGGTCGTCATCGGTGTACCAGATGGAGATGCGGCCGCGATTCTTCAGCACCTCGCTGTTGCCTTCAGAGCCCAGGCGCACCGTCTGAAAGGTGCCGGCGGGCGTCTTGATCTGCTCCTTCCCTTCCACCTTGGCCTGCACCGTGATGGTCTTGCCGCCGTCGTTCACCGGGAACATGTACGACTGGCCAACCTGCAGCGGCAGCGAAGAGACATAGAACATTCCGGAAAGAATGTCGGTGACGCAGCCGGGGATGTCGTTCTCCACTCTTTTCTGCTGATTGGTTTTCAGGTTGCGCTCGTCGAGCACCGACTTGCCGCGTGGGTAGTCGAAGGTGATGACGGTATCGCGGCGGTGCGAGCCCTCTTCGGCGTGCTTCACCAGCTTGGCCGAGCACAGCGTCTTGGCATCGAAATACGATTCGAAGCGGTCCTGCACGCGATAGAGCAGCGCGACCACTCCGGTGGAATCGGCGGTCGCGGTGATGTGATTCATGTTGCCGGCCTGATCGATGCGGATGGTCGCGACGCCGGCGGTGAAAAAGCGCCACTCGCCTTCGTAGTTCAGCGTCTCGCCGTAAGGATAGTTAAAGCCGGGCCGCAGCGGCTGAATGCGCGAGCCGGAACTGATCTTGGCGTCGGATTGCGGTGCTGCGGGAGGGTGCGCCGATTGCGGCTGCTGGCCGCCGGCGACGAAGCTCGACAACAGAGCGAGAACAATGAAACTGCGCGCGATCGAAGTCGTCACCTTCACCCGGGAAGCAAGAGGATTTTCGCAATCAGCACCGCAACAATTGCGGCGGCACCGAGCAGGGAATTGTACTCGCGATGTCGGAAGTATAACTCACGCGAGAAACCATTCGTCACACCGGAGAACCACAGCTTGCGCGGGAGCAAGCTCGGCACACGCTGCGTGTACTCGGCATATCCAGGGAAGGTGCTGCGCAGATAATCTTGCTCGCCCTGAATCACGGGAACGTAGATCACGATGAAATAGACGACGAGAAAAACGCCGACCCAGATATCGCGCGAGGCGATGGCGAATCCGACGCCCAGAAGAATCGAGCCGAGATACAGCGGATTGCGTACATACGCGTACGGGCCGGTCGTGGTCAGTTCGCGATCTTTCTTCACCTGGCCCGAAGCGAGCGCGCGAATGATCAAGCCCAAAGCGACGACGATTAGTCCGGCGCCGATACTTCCCCACGTCGGCTTGGCGCGCCACAGGTAAAACGCGGCGAAGAGGAATCCCAGCGGCACGCGGATACGGCGTGCGATGCGGTTCCACGTCCACGGCTCAGCCACGCTCACCTCGCAGCAACTCGCCGGCAGCATCGATTGCCGCCTGCGGCTGAATGGAGGTGAGAGCGAGATCAGGCTCGTTGGTGTGCGAAGTGTTGTCGACGCTCTCCGGACTGCGCAGCACGATGCTTCGCGTTCCATACGGCCCGTTGCGCTCGGGACGGGTCGGCCCGAACAGTGCGACCACGGGTACACGCAGCGCGGCGGCAAGATGCATCGGTCCGGTATCGCCGCCGACGAAGAGACTCGCGCGACGCATGAGCGCGATGAGTTCGCCGACCGAGCATTTCACCGGCAGCGCCGAGCCGTGGCTCGCCTGATGAACAGCGTTCGCCAGCGTCTCTTCGCCGGGACCGTAGTTGACAATGGCGGCCAACCCGAGTTGGCGCAGAGCGACGGCCACGGCGCCGAACGACTCCGCCGGCCAGCATTTCGCTCCCCAGCCCGCGCCGGGATTCAGGATGGCAAAGCGCTCGCCAATCTGTGCAAGCGTGCGGTCGGCCCAGGCTTCGGTAGCGGGATCGAGCGGAAATTGCGGTGGTGCGTAACTCAACGGTTGACCAGCAACCTGCGACACGATCGACAACGCGTGATCGACGACATGCGTGCCGGCTGCATCGATCTGCCGCGTGTAAAACATCGACGCGGGCTTCTCGCGGGGCTCGGATGGCCCGACGCGCATCGCGGCTCCGCTGATTTGCGCTGCCAGTGCCGAACGCATCGCGCCCTGCAGATCGATGGCAAGGTCATATTTCATGGCACGAACTTCACTGCGCAGGTCGCGCATCTCGCGCCAGCTTTCGTCCGAGAGCAGCGCCTTGCGCCAGGCTTTGAAGTTGGCGAAGTGCACGGTATCGACCAGCGGCTTCGCTTCCGAGCGAGGCGCCAGCCGATCAGACTCGCGCGCGCACAACAACTCCGACCAGCGCTGCTCGACGAGCCAGCCGATTTGCAGATCGGGATTGGCGGCACGCAACGCGGTGATCGCCGGCAGCGCGTGAATGACGTCGCCCATCGCGCTAAGACGCACGACCAGGACTCTGCCGAGCAGCGGCGCGTCCGCATTGTGCGTTTGGGCGTGCTGATTTTGCGGAGGTACGGAAGCGCTCACTTTCAGCGGGCTCCTCCGCTGCGCGGCTTCAGCTGACTCAGCAGCGTGGTCGTGGAATGATCCTTGGGATCGCCGACGATTTCGACGCGGCCGCCGTAAGCCACAACTTCGTCGCGCTCGGGAACGTTGTCGCGGGTGTAGTCGGTGCCCTTGGCCTGCACGTCGGGATGGAGTTCGCGAATCAGCGCGCGCACATCCGGCTCATCGAAGATCACAATGGCGTCGACGTCAGACAGTGCTGCAAGAATTTCTGCGCGCTCCGCGGCGGGCATCGCCGGACGGCCTTCGCCCTTCAACTTGCGCACGCTTTCGTCGGAGTTGATGGCGACGATAAGTTTGCCGCCGAGGGCCTTGGCGCCCCGCAAATAGCGGATGTGTCCGACGTGCAGAAGATCGAAGCAGCCGTTGGTGAGCACGATCTGCTCGCCGCTGCGCCGCCACTCGTCGACGCGCGTCGCGCAATGCCTCTCGCGAAAGGATCTTGTCGTTGTGTTCGCTCACGCTGAAGTCGTCGCAGAGTATTGATCGATCGCCGCCAGCAGCTCTTTGTTGCTGACGGTCGCGGTACCGCGCTTCATCACCACAATGCCGCCGGCGAAGTTAGCCAGCCGCGCCGCATCGATGGTGTCGGCACCCGCCGCGAGCGCCGCCGTATAGGTGGCAATCACCGTGTCGCCTGCGCCGGTCACGTCCACTACCTGGTCGGAGCCAAAAATCGGAATCATCGCCGGATTGGCATCGCGATCAAAAGCCACCATGCCGTCGCGTCCTCGGGTGATCACCAGCGACTCGAGTTTCAACTCCTCCAGTAGCCGCTCGCCGGCCTCCAAAAGTTTGCTGTCGTCGTGACCGATCGTGATACCGAGCGCTTCTTCCACCTCGGGCTCATTCGGCGTCGCAGCTGTCGCACCTTCGTAGTCGAGAATGCGGTAACGCGAGTCGACGGTAATCGGCTTGTTAGCCAGGCATCCATTCGACTTCACGAACGTCAGCAGCCGCGGAGTCGCCGCGCCGTAGCCGTAGTCGGAAACCAGCATGCCGTCTGACGCTGTGGCATATTCACGGACGGCGTCCACAATGTTCAGCAGCTCGGGATGCATGTCGCCCAGCGGCTCGGGCTCGCGGTCGACGCGTACGACCTGCTGTCGACTGGTGTGCGACATGCCGGCAAGAATGCGCGTCTTGGTCGTCGTCGGATGGTGCTTCAGGCGATGGATGCCGCTGATGGAAATCTTCTTCTCGCGAAACGCCTCGAGCAGCAGCGTGCCGGGCTCATCATCGCCGACCACGCCGACTGGAAGCACGTTGACGCCAAGCGACGCCAGGTTCATGACCGCGTTAGCGCCGCCGCCGGGGACGACGGTGCGCTCGCGATGCTTCAGGATCAGCACGGGCGCCTCGCGCGAAACGCGCGCAATTTCGCCGAAGATGAATTCGTCGGCCACAAGATCGGCCATGACGGTGACCGAGACCTCGGCAAAGGAACGAACGATTTTCTTCCAGCGCTCCGCGTCTCTGGGATGCTTGTTCATGGGTATGGTCGCCGCTACGCGGCTCCGATTATTATTCGCGCTGACCGGAGGCTTGCGCCTCCGGCTCCAAATTCATAGCCGCCGCTGCGCGGCTGATCGATGTTTGTGCCCACAGTCCAGGAGTCAGCGGCTCAGCCAACCAACTTCATCTGGCCCAACTTTTGATTCTCTCATGCAGGCCGCGCATTCCGCGCTGCAATCGCCGCCCACAGGGTCTTGGCGACGGCGTTGGCGTCGTCGATCTGCATGTAGACCGGCGCAAGGTGCAGCGGCGCGAGTTCCGCGAGAAAGGGCTCGAGGTTGATAGCGTCCTTCTCCGTGGTAATGAAACTTGTTGCGCCCGACTTCTTGCGCGCCGCGAGCAGCGAGCGCACGTCGGACTTGGTGTAGGCGTGATGATCGCGGAACTTGCGCGTGCCCACGAGGTTGATGCCGGCCGCGCGCAGTTGCGCGAAAAACGCTTCGGGACGCGCGATGCCGCAAAACGCCAGGCATGGCTCGGAGACTTCGGGAGCGATGATGTCGCGCTGTACGCGCCAGATTTTTTGGTGATGAAGCGGCAGTCCGTCGGTGGGCGTGTCGTTCGTCAGGACGATGGCGTCGGCGCGCAGCAACGCCGTGAGCGGCTCGCGCAAACTCCCCCGGGGAATAAGGCCATCACGCGCGTCGGTGGCGTTGACCATCACGATGTCGAAGTCACGTGCCAGGCCGCGATGCTGAAAACCATCGTCGAGCAGATGCAGACGCGGGCCGAAATTCTCTTCGGCGAAGCGGCCGGCGGCGTAGCGATCTTCGCCGATCACGACGGAAACTTCGAGACGGCGCGCGATCAGCAGAGGCTCGTCGCCGAAGTCAGCGGCGCTGCCGTCGGGATGAACCAGCCCCACGCCTTTGGTTTTGCGTCCATAGCCGCGTGAAAGCACGTCAAAGCTGACGCCGCGCCGCTTCAGCATCTCGCCCAGCGCAATCACGAACGGTGTCTTGCCGGAGCCGCCGGCGGCGATGTTGCCGATGCTGACCACCGGGCCGCGCAAGCGGTGGGCCGACAAAACGCCGCGATCGTAGAACTCGTTGCGCGTGCGCGTGACGGCCGAGTAGATCGACGAGAGTGGGTTCACGCATTCTTCTCCGTCAGAAGATTCGGAACACGTGTGGCAAGCAATCCTAGCAGAGCGTCGACGGTGATCTGCGTTGCTCCCTGCTGAGAGCGCATGACCGCGAGCGCGCGTTCGCCGAGAGCGGCGCGGTCATCATCTTCCTCCAGCAGTTGCAGGACGGTGGGAATCAGCGTCTGCGGCGTAACCATGCGCAAGGCGTCGGCGCGGCGAAAGACGTCGATGATGTCGCGAAAGTTTTCCGTCGAGGGGCCAACGAGGATGGGCACGCCGAACTGCGCGGCCTCGAGGACATTGTGTCCGCCGCGCGGCACCAGGCTGCCGCCGACGAAAGCGATGTCGGCGAATTCGTAGAGGCTGGCCAACTCGCCGATGGTGTCGAGCAGAAAGACGCCGCCGGCGATGGCGCGCTCGCCGTCCCATTCGGAACGCAGCTGCCAGCGCAGGCCGGATGACTCGACCAGGGAGGCGACAGTCGAGAAGCGTTCGGGATGACGCGGCGCGAGTACCAGTAGCGCACCGGGATATTTGACCGCGACTTGCCGAAACATCTCCAGCAGCATCGATTCTTCGCCGTCCAGCGTGCTGCCGGCGACAACAATTGGGCCGATGTCTTCGCGCTCGAGTGCTGCCTGAAACGCGTCAACGATAGCCGGCTTGGCGTGCGGCTTCACTTCGAACTTCAGGTTGCCGCTGACGTGTACGCGGTCGGCAGGCGCGCCGATCTGCACCAGGCGGCTTGCGTCAACATCGCTCTGTGCGAGGAGCACATCGATATCCTGCATGACACGTCGTAGGAGTCCTCGAAAACGCAGGTAGCCGGGGAGCGAGCGATCGGAGACTCGCGCGTTGACCACGGCGACCGCCGTCCCGGACTTGTGCGCCTCGTGCAGCAGGTTCGGCCAGAATTCGCTTTCGGCCAGCACCAGCAGCTTCGGCCGAAATGCCTGCAGGTAACTGCGAACCGCCCAGGGCAAATCGAGTGGCAGATAGAAGACGTCATTGTCTCCGAAGCGCTGTCGCGCCAGCTTCTGACCAGTGTCGGTGGTGGTGGAGACCACGATGCGCCAGCCGGGAAGATGCTTGCGCAACTCTTCGACAACGCGCGAACTGGCGAGCACTTCGCCGACGGAGACGGCGTGAATCCAGATGGTGTGCTCGGAAACTTTGTTGAAGAGGCGGTCGGGCGGCGGTGCCCAGACGCTCGCTCCAGCCGGTGCGATATTTGCCGTGACGCAGCATCTGCAGCAGCCACCAGGGCGTGCTGAGGATCAGCGCGAGCAAAAAGAGCAGGCTGTAGAGTGAGTACACGGTGTGATTGTAAATGGAGGGTAAATGCGGGCCGAGTGCCGTCGGCTGAAACCGACCTGGAAAAACTCGACCTGGAGGGCTCGTCGGACTGAAGTCGCCTCGCCACAATCGATAACAACCAGCTTATCGGCACGACTGAGTCGTGCCCTGTTACAGGGCACGCTTCACCGGAGTTTTTGCCGCAACCTCTGAAGCGGCTCGGAAAAATCAAAGCATCGCGAATGCACGCCTGAAGGCGTGCTCCATCGTTACTGTTGCTATAGGGGTCCTTCGACTGCGCGTCCGCGCGATTCGCAACAGACGCGAATCGCAAAAAGCATGGCGGACGCTCCGCTCAGGGTGACAACCAAGAAACTTGGTACCACAAAGAGAAAGGGCGCAGCCGAAGCTGCGCCCAGACGATCGAATTCAGCGGAGATCGCTAGTTGCCCCTACTAACCACTATCCCCTATCCCCTGTTCTTACGTATTGATCGGCATTCCGAACACTGCGTTTCCGGCGTCGAGCATGGCCTCTGACAGCGTGGGATGTGCGTGAATGATGTTGGCCAGCTCTTCGGCGGTGCATTCCATTTCCAGCATCATGACGGCTTCGGCGACCAGCTCGGTCGCGTTCGGGCCGATGATGTGCACGCCCAGGATCTCGCCGTATTTGGCGTCGCTGACGATCTTAATGAAGCCGTCGTGCTGTCCGACGATGGAGGCGCGCGAGTTCGCAGTGAAGGGGAACTTGCCGATCTTCAACTCGTATCCGGCTTCTTTGGCCTTGGCTTCGGTCATGCCGACGCTGCCGATTTCCGGATGGCAATACGTCGCGCCCGGAATCCGCAGCTTGTTGATCTTCTTCACCGGCTTGCCGGCAATGTGCGTGACCGCGACAATGCCCGCCATCGCGCCCGAGTGCGCCAGCTGCGGGTATCCGGCAACGATGTCGCCGATGGCGTAGATGCCCGGCTCGGCGGTGCGCATGTAGCCGTCAACTTCGACGAAGCCGCGCTCGACTTTGATCTTCGTCTTCTCGATGCCGACATTCTCCGTGCGGGGCGCGCGGCCAATGGCAATCAACACCTTCTCGGCTTCGATCGTCTGTTGCTTGCCGTCGGCGGTGAACGTCACCGCGATGCCGGCTTTCGTCTTCTCGACCTTTTCGACCTTGGCGTTGACGAAGCCGTTGATGCCGCGCTTGCGATAGACGCGCATCAGTTCCTTCGAAACTTCCTCGTCTTCGACGGGCACGTAGCGCGGCAGCATCTCGAGGATGGTGACTTCGGCGCCGAACGACTTGTAGATGCTGGCGAATTCAACGCCCACGGCACCCGAGCCGATGACGATCAGCGATTTCGGAATCTGCTTCAGGCTGAGGATCTCGATGTTGGTCAGGATCTGCTCGTCGGCCGACATGCCGGGCAACATGCGCGCGACCGAGCCAGTTGAGAGCAGAACGTTCTTGGCCTTGATCGTTTTCTGCTCGCCGCCTTCAATGGCCACGGTGTGAATGCCGCCACTGGACGGGCCGGTCAGTTTGCCGAAACCGCGAACCACGTCGACTTTGTTCTTGCGCATCAGGAATTGCAGGCCCTTGGCGTGCTTGTCGATGATGCCCTGCTTGCGCTTCTGGATGTTGCCCCAGTTCAGGGTGACGCCGGCGGTGTTGTCCAGGCCGATCTCAGCGCCTTCCTTCACGTGGTCGTAGACTTCGGCGTTGAACAGCAGCGCCTTGGTCGGAATGCAGCCGACGTGCAGGCAGGTCCCGCCGAGTTTGTCGTCTTTCTCGATAAGTGCGGTCTTCAGTCCCAACTGCCCGGCGCGAATGGCCGCGGTGTATCCGGCAGGTCCGCTGCCGATGATGGCTACGTCGTAAATGGTCTCTGGCAAGTGCGTGCTCCAGTCCTGTTGATATGGAATCGCCACGCCGAAGGGCGCGATGTCCGCCTGAAAGTCGGCGACGGCTTACTAGTTGGAATAAGGGCTACAGTCGAATAGATGATTGTAAATCAGAGAAAGAAGCGGACGGGCATCGCAGTGGCGCTTACTCATTGAGAACACGGACCAAAGAAAAAGGCCGCAACAGCAGGGCGGCCGGGAAAGGGGATTAGGGTTTTAACTTGCTTGTGTCAGATGGCCCGAATTGTTGTGCTCCTGAAAATCGCCCGGCGCCTACAAGAAGCTTTCACTGCGTTGGCTTTCGTCGGGCAGGATCACAAATCGATGTCCGTTACTGCAACAGTAAGCAATTTTGTCTGCGAGCAGGAACCGCCACTGGTCTATCTCGTCTGGCATCCTGATGGGGTAAGCCGTCAGCTCCTCCGACTCGCAAACCGCACAGCGTTTGGGTTGGAGCATATCCAGAGATTAACCCTTTTCGAGCGTCGCAGCTACTTCCGATTTGGGACGGTTGACGGCGGCCAAGTATCCCGTATGATTTACTCTTCACTCGGATGCGCATCCGCAAGAACTACCTCTGGGTTTTGGTGGCGCTGGTCGTCATCGTCGGCGGCATCGTCACCGCCATCCTGCTGCGCCGTCACGCGCCGCCGGACGCGGTTCGCCTGCTGCCTGAATCCGACGCGGTGCTGTACGTCAATCTCGAACCCGTGCGACTGCTGACGGATCTGGGCAAGACTCCGGCGAAAGACCGCGATCCGCAATACGAAGACTTCGTTCGCCAGACCGGCTTCGAGTTCGAGCGCGATCTGGACAAGGCAGCGTTCGCTATCCACTACGGCGTCGCCGCGCCGGGCAAGCCGGCCGAGACGCGCTACAGCGAGATCCTCGAAGGCCACTTCGATCAGACGAAGGTCAGCGACTACCTGCGCAAACTGGCTTCGAGCACCGAGCGCTATCACGATTACGACATCTACGCGATCCCGGTGGAAGGCCGTACGGTTCGCGCCGCGCTGCTGGGCGTGGACATCGCGGCGGTTTCCAACGTCGACAGCCCCGATGTCATCCACGGGATGATCGACCGCTACAAACAATCGGCGCTTCCCTTCCCCGGACCCAGCCTGGCGAGCCAGTACTACAGCCGCGTGCCGATCGGCAGCATCGTATGGACGATTGCGCGGCCACCCGTGGGCGGCGGCTCCGAGGAACATAGCGAGCTGCTGGTGCCCGGCGGGTGGAGCGGACTACTGCCACGCAACAGCATCGTGATTGCGTCGGCGCGTCCGTTGAAGGACGTACACCTGCGGGCGATGGTGATTACGCCCACCGAAAGCGAAGCCGAGCGCTTCGCCGCGCAGGTGAACACCTATCTCGCGCTCTTCAAGTCGCTCGAGATTTCCATGGACACCGGCGGCCCGGACAAAGACGTGAAGGCGGCGTTCGACAGTCTTGAAGTGCATCAGGACAAGAACGAGGCGGTGCTGACGGCGACGGTTCCCTACGCGTTTTTCCAGAAGGTACTGAAGGAGCCTCCGGTGCAGCTTGGACCGGAGCAGCCGAGCGCCCCGCGATGCAGATTCCCACTCCAGCGCCGAAACAAAAAGCTCACGGAAGCAAATAACCTCTTGCCAGCCTCTGCTCACGTTATCGTGGTCAACCAGCGGGGCGCAGCGCGGCTCAAGTCCGGACACCTGTGGGTCTACCGCTCGGACATCGTGAAGGCGGAAGCTCCGGCTGCTTCGCTGGTCGAGGTTCGCGATGAGCGCGGACGCCGGCTCGGGTCGGCCCTCTACAGCAGTTCGTCGCAAATCGCGATTCGCCTGCTGAGCAGCGAGACGCTGTCGGAAGAGACGCTGCCGAAGCTGGTGCGCGACCGCATCGCCGCGGCCGTCGAGTTCCGCCGCAAATACACGCGCGACACCGATTCCTATCGCGTCGTCTTCAGCGAGGCCGACCTGCTGCCCGGTCTGATCGTCGATCGCTACAACGACGTTCTGACGATGCAGATCCTGACGCAGGCTTTCGATCGCGACGATCTGCGGAACGCCGTCGTCGAGTCGCTGGCCGAGCACTTCCCAGACGCGTCGCTGATCGAGCGCGTCGATCCGCACATCCGGGAGTTGGAGGAGCTTGCGCCGCGCGAGTCACAGATTGTGCAGAGTTCTGACCGGACCCGCCCTACGCCAAAAGAGGGCGTAGAACGGGCCACCCAGCCGACAGAAGGCGTAGAACGGGGCACCCAGATTTTGCTGACGTCAGGTAAAAGCCGGGTGCCCCGTTCTGGCCCTGATGTTGGGCCAGGGCGGGAGAACGCGGATTCTTCAAAGACGATCTTCTGCTTCAACGGCGTGCGTTTCCACTTCGACGCCCTCGGCGGTCAGAAGACGGGGGCCTTTCTCGATCAGCGGGAGAACTACGCAGCCGCCGCTCGCTATGCACATGGAGAAGCGCTGGACTGCTTCACCTACCAGGGCGGCTTCGCGCTGCACCTGGCGCGGGTCTGCGATCATGTTGCGGCAGTCGATGCGTCGCGGCCGGCGCTGGAAGTGGCGGAGCAGAACGAGCAACTCAACCGCGACACCATCGCTCGGGCGAGATCGAGTGGACCGAGGCCAACGCCTTCGACCTGCTGAAGGATTACCAGACCGCCGGGCGGGAGTACGACACCATCGTTCTCGATCCGCCGGCGTTTGCCAAGAGCAAGCGCGCCGTCGAGACCGCCACCCGGGGCTACAAGGAGCTGAACCTGCGGGCGCTGAAGATGCTGCGTCCGGGAGGGATTCTCGTAACCTGCTCGTGCTCGTTCCATGTGAGCGAGCCAGAATTTCTGGAAATGCTGGGTTCGGCCGCAGCCGACGCCGGGCGACGGGTACGGTTGCTGGAGAAGCGAGGAGCGGCCGCCGATCACCCGGTGTTGGTGAACGTGCCGGAGACGGCGTACCTCAAGTGCTTGATTTGCCGAGTCGAAGAGTAGATTTCAGTAGTATTGCTATCAATGTTGGTTTGGCAGTGTAGCGGTTACATGTCAATACAGAGAAACGCAACAATAAGCTGTAATCGCATGATGTTAATGGAGATATAAACCTGCCAATTTGTGTCAAATCACCCCCTCGGTGTGCTATGATGTACTTAGATTTAAAGCAGTAATGACCCAGCCCATGTGGCTGGGTTTCGTGTTTCTGGCCTCAGAAGCGCCGCCCAGTGGTCTGAGATCGTCCGCCGCCAATCAGCGTAAGCCAGCTAACTAATTGAAATTAAGCTCGTTCCTGATGGTTCAGGTGCAGAGGAAAGCTCGTGCAGAATATGACACAAACTAACTCAAATTTTTTGCTTCCTTTCGGCTAATATACGCGTCTAAGATTGTGTAGCGCGAACGATACCAAGTACAGACCCGTACTCATCGACAGCGCCTGTTTTCATCAATACCGACTGTTTTCGGAGGATCAAGCAAATGACCGTAGTGACCCGTTGGAACCCTTACCGTGAGTTGAACTCGCTTCAGAACCATATGAACCGTCTGTTTGACGCGCAGTTTGGCGGGCGTGACGAGTCCCTGACCACCGGCGCCTTCGTACCCCCGGTCGATGTTTACGAAGACGAGCACAGCATCCAATTGAAGCTGGAAGTGCCCGGCATCGCCGAGAAGGACCTGGACATCAGGGTCGAGAACAACACCCTGACCGTCAGCGGTGAGCGCAAGTTCGAGAAGGAAGAGAAGGAAGAAAACTTCCATCGCGTCGAGCGCCGTTACGGCAGCTTCACCCGTTCGTTCTCGTTGCCGGCCACGGTGAACACCGAGGACATCAAGGCCGATTACGAGCAGGGCGTATTGAAAATCCGCCTGGCGAAGCGTCAGGAAGCCAAGCCGAAGCAGATCAAGGTCAACATCGGCACAGCGAAGCCGGTGGAAGGCCAGAAGATCGAGGCTCAGGCGAAAGGCCAGGTGGCGTAAGACAGTAGCCAGCCGTCAGTTGCCAGTTTCCTTGCTGGCGCTGACGGCAGGCGAGCAGGTTTCGCTCTCCGGGGTAATTCCTGGAGGGAGACGAACTGGGGAGTTCGGAAGGGGGGCGAGTCAAATTGCCTCCCTTTTGTTTACCGATAGGAATTTCCCCGGAGGGCGAAAAGCTAAAGGCAGTGGCTAGTGATTAGTGGCTAGTGGTTAGTAAGGGCAGCGGTGAGTAGTGGCTAGTGACAACTTCACTGGCTTGGCGTGAGAGCGCTGAGGCAGTGGGGCTCGCAGACAGCAATCCCACGTTGCTCCTGCGAATTCACTGGCCACTAATCACTGACAAGCAGTTGCCAGTAGCCAGCCGCCAGTGGCCAGTCTTAACCTAACGGCATGGGCAAGCTTATCGCGACCTGGTGGTCTGGCAAAAGGCGATGGATCTGGTGACGGCAATTTACCGCATCACTGCCGGTTTTCCTCGCGATGAAATCTACGGTTTGACATCACAACTTCGCCGGGCGGCGGTTTCGATCCCAAGCAACATTGCTGAGGGACAGGGACGCTTTGGGAGTGCTGAGTTTCGACGCTTCCTTTGGCTGGCAAACGGGTCGCTGATGGAATTGGAGACGCAAATTCTTATCGCCGAACGCCTTCAGTACATCAGATCAGAAGAAACTCATAAGCTGCTCGGCGGGGCAGCGGAAATCGGAAAAATTTTGAACGGGCTGATCGCGTCACTTGACCGATAACCGGAGCCGTCGCGCAAACTGACTACTGGCGGCTGGCTACTGACAACTGGAGTTAACCATGGCAATACGTTGGGACAAATTAACTGTTAAGGCCCAGGAGGCGATGCAGCGGGCTAACGATCTCGCCTCCGAGCACGGCAATCCCGAAGTGCAGCCGGTACACATCCTGGCGGCGCTGGTCGAGGACGCCGAAGGCATCGTGCCGCCGGTGCTGGAGCGCGTTGGCGTTTCGCCGTCGGCGGTGCAGACCGCCGCGATGGGCGAGATCGACAAGCTGCCGAAAGTTTCCGGCAGCGGCGCCACGCAGGCGCACATGTCGGACGCGAGTTCGAAGATGCTGGAGAACGCCTTCAAAGAGGCGTCAAACTTCAAGGACGAGTACGTCTCGACCGAGCACATGCTGCTCGGCATCACCAAGCTGAAGCGCGACGCGGCGCAGGAGATTCTGGCGCGCTCGGGCGCAACCTACGACAACATTCTGCGGGCGCTGACCACGGTGCGCGGCAATCAGAAGGTGACCGACCAGAATCCTGAGGCGAAGTACCAGGCGCTGGAGCGTTATGCGAAAGACCTGACGGAGCTGGCGCGGCAAGGCAAGCTCGATCCGGTGATCGGCCGCGACGAAGAAGTGCGTCGCGTGGTGCAGGTGCTGTCGCGCCGGACGAAGAACAACCCGGTGCTGATCGGCGAGCCCGGTGTCGGCAAGACGGCCATCGTCGAAGGCCTCGCGCAGCGCATCATTTCCGGCGACGTGCCGGAGCAGCTGAAGAACAAGCGAGTGGTCTCGCTGGATTTGGGATCGATGCTGGCGGGCGCGAAGTATCGCGGCGAGTTCGAAGACCGCCTCAAGGCGGTGTTGAAGGAAATCGAGCAGTCGCAGGGGCGGATCATTCTGTTCATCGACGAGCTGCACACGCTGGTGGGTGCGGGCGCGGCCGAGGGCGCAATTGACGCGTCGAACATGCTGAAGCCGGCGCTGGCCCGCGGCGAGCTGCGCGCGATCGGCGCGACCACGCTGAACGAGTATCGCAAGTACATCGAGAAGGACGCTGCGCTGGAGCGCCGCTTCCAGATCGTGTTTGTCGGCGAGCCGAACGTCGAGGACACGATCGCCATCTTGCGCGGTCTGCGCGAGAAGTACGAAGTGCATCACGGCGTGCGCATCAAGGACTCGGCGATCGTGGCGGCGGCGACCTTGTCGCATCGCTACATCTCCGACCGCTTCCTGCCGGACAAGGCCATCGACCTGATCGATGAAGCGGCGGCTTCGCTGCGCATCCAGATCGACTCGATGCCGACGGAGATCGACCAGCTCGAGCGTCGCGCGACGCAGCTGGAGATCGAGCGCCAGGCGCTGAAGCGCGAAGACGATGCAAACTCGCGCGAGCGGCTCGCGGTGCTGGAGAAGGAACTCGCGCACATCAAGGAAGAATCGAATGCGCTGAAGGCTCGCTGGAAGCAGGAGAAGGAAGCGATCGCGAAGGTGCGCGAGATCAAGGAGCGCATCGAGCAGCTGAAAATCGAGCAGCAGGAAGCAACGCGCAAAGGCGACTACAATCGCGCGGCGCAACTGCAGTACGGCGAGATTCCGCAGCTTGAGGCCGAGGTCACGAAGCTGAGCGCGCAAATGGATAACAAGCAGGCGCGCATGCTGAAGGAGGAGGTGGACGAGGAAGACGTCGCCAAGATCGTCAGCCGGTGGACGGGCATTCCGGTGTCGAAGATGCTCGAAGGTGAAGTGAAGAAGCTGGTCACGATGGAAGACCGGCTGAAGCAGCGCGTGATCGGGCAGGACGATGCGATTACGCACGTGTCGAATGCGATACGGCGTTCACGCGCGGGATTGAGCGATCCGCGGCAAGCCGATTGGCTCGTTCATCTTCCTGGGACCGACGGGCGTCGGCAAAACCGAGCTGGCGCGCGCGCTGGCGGAGTTTCTGTTCGACGATGAGCACGCGATGATCCGCATCGACATGTCGGAGTATGGCGAGCGGCATGCGGTGTCGCGCTTGATCGGCGCGCCTCCGGGATATGTGGGCTACGAAGAAGGTGGGCAGCTGACCGAAGCGGTGCGGCGGCGTCCCTACTCGGTGGTGCTGTTCGATGAAATCGAGAAGGCACATCCCGAGGTGTTCAACGTCTTCCTGCAGATCATGGACGACGGCCGGCTGACCGACGGCAAGGGTCGCGTGGTGGATTTCAAGAACACGATCATCATCATGACGTCGAATATCGGGTCGAGCTATCTCACCGACCTAAGTTCGCCGGAAAAAATTGCCGAGGCGCACAAGATGGTGATGGAGGCGCTGCGGGCCAGCTTTAAGCCCGAGTTCCTCAATCGCGTCGACGACATTTTGATCTTCAATCCGCTGGGCAAGGAGCAGCTGTCGAAGATCGTGGAGCTGCGGCTGGAAGATTTGCGGAAGCTGCTGGCCGATCGCAAGATCTCGCTGGAGCTGACGCCGGCGGCGAAGGAGATGGTCTTCACCGAAGGCTACGATCCAAACTACGGCGCGCGTCCTTTGAAACGGGCGATCCAGCGGCTCATCCAGGATCCGCTGGCGCTGAAGATCCTCGACGGCGAGGTGCTGCACGGCGACCACATCGTGGTGGATGTCGACAAGCGCGAAGGCAAGCTGACGTTCAAGGTAGCGAAGCGGGTGGGCGAGCCGGTGCCGGCAGCGAAGTAAGGCGGGCCCAGGTTAGCGTCCAAAGACAGGACGCGAACCTGGGGCACCAAGCCCACTCTCGGTCGTCATCCTGAACGATGTGAGCCGTGAGGCGAACGGAGTCGAAGGACCGCTATATGTGGAAGGCACAGTCGTGAGGCTGTGCCTTTTTTGTTTCTACTCTTCTCCGTGCTCTCTGTGCCTCTGTGGTGAACAACGCTTCTCGTAGTGAATAATGGTTCAGTGCACCTCGACGACACCATTGTCGCCATCGCCACTCCGCCGGGACGCGGAGGCATTGGCGTGGTACGGCTCTCGGGCAATGACGCGCGCGCGATCGCAACTTCCATGCTGCGGCTGGCGCACGATCTCGAAGCCGGCCGAGCGCACTTCGGTGAGCTGATCGACCCGGCGACGGGCGAGCGCATCGACGAAGTGGTCGCGACGTTTTTTGCCAAGCCGCATTCCTATACAACTGACGATGTTGTCGAAATCTCGTGCCACGGCTCGCCCGTGGTTTTGCGGCACGTTGTGGAATCGGCACTGAAGGCGGGCGCTCGGCTGGCCGAGCCGGGCGAATTCACCATGCGCGCCTTCCTCAATGGCCGCATCGATCTGACGCAGGCCGAGGCGGTGCGCGATCTCATCGATTCGCAGACGCTCTACCAGGCGCAGGTAGCGGCGCGGCAGCTCGAAGGCTCGCTGTCCCGGCGGCTGCAGCCGATCAAGCAGCAACTGATCGAGCTCATCGCGGTGATGGAGGCGGGAGTCGACTTCGCGGAGGACGACGTTTCGATCACGCCCGACGCGCAGATACTGTCGCGCATCTCAGCGATTCGCGCGCCGCTGGGAGAACTGCTGGCGAGTTTTGCTTACGGCAAGGTCGTGCATCAGGGACTAACGCTGGCGATTGTAGGCCGGCCGAATGTCGGCAAGTCCAGCTTGTTTAATCGACTGGTTGAGCGCGAGCGCGCGATCGTCACCGCGACGCCCGGCACGACGCGCGACCTGGTGAGTGAGACGGTTGCGATCGGCGGAATCCCGGTGCGGCTGGTCGATACGGCAGGCATTCGCGAGGCGCTGGATGAGGCCGAAAGCATCGGAGTGCGCAAGTCGATGGAGGCGCTGGCGGACGCGGACATCGTGCTGGTAGTGCGCGATGCGTCGCGCGAGGGATCGCTCGGCGACGACGAGCGTCATCAGGATGAGCGCTTGCTGGGGCTGGTTGAAGGCCGGCAGGCGATTGTCGTATGGAACAAGATCGATGCCGCGGAATCCGGCCTCGCGAAAAGCGGCAGCGATGTTGAGATTTCAGCTTCGGCACTCACCGGTGCGGGCATCGACGAACTGCGCGGGGGGATTTTGCAGCTGGCCGGCGGAGATGGCCATGGACAGCAGGAGAGCGGGTTCCTGACCAACGTCCGGCAGAAGCAACTGGTGGTGGATTCGATCGGCCGCGCTGGAGAAAGCAGCTGAAGCGGTTCCGCAGAAAGTACCGCATGAGATGCTGCTGCTCGATCTCTATGCTGCGCTGCGGCCGCTGGATGACATTACTGGAGCGACCACTGCCGATGACATTCTGAATTTGATTTTCAGTTCGTTCTGCATCGGGAAGTGAAAGATGTCGCCGCTCACGCGGCTCGCATGGTTTCATAGTCTAGGGGAGGCTTGCGCCCCCGCCTGGAATTCATAGCCGCCGCGTTACGGCTGGTTGGATGCCCGATCTAACACGTCGCTTTCTATACGCATTCTTCTCGCCGGAATCTTGGGAAGCTTCGCAGTGACATATGGACTTCTTTCGGACGGCTTCTAACGCGCCCCTCGTCAATCTCATTTGCGACTAAGCTGATCTGTGAATCACCAGCCCACCTGTGCCATCCTTTTCAGGATGATGTCGGGGTAGCGGTGCATGCGCTCGGGATGCCGCCTCAGGGGCGCGGGCAAGATGGCAGCGAGTTGTGCCGACTGTTCCCTTCCCATGTTTCGCGGTGAGGTCTTGAAGTAATACCGGCACGCGGCATCGGCGCCGTAGACGCCTGGCCCCCACTCGACCACGTTGAGATAGAGTTCAAGGATGCGCCGCTTGCCGAGAACGAATTCGGCTACCGGTACCAGCGTCGCCTCGGCGCCTTTGCGGAGAAACGAGCGGCTGGTTCCGAAGAACAGGTTCTTCACCAGTTGCTGGGTGAGTGTGGAGGCTCCGCGGGTGCGCTCGCCTTCCATATCTTCTTTGGCGGCGATTTGGATCTGTTGCCAGTCGAAACCGTGATGCAGGTAGAAGCGCGCGTCCTCGGCGGAAACGACCGCGTGCTGCAGGTCGGGCGAGATCTGGTTGAGAGGGACGAATTGATGTCGCTTGACGTATGGCTTCGGGCTGAACCACGACTGCATTTGCCGCTGCATCTGCAGAGCCGTGGTCGGCGGATCGATCCACCTGAGACCCACCAGGGAAAGCACCGCAAGCAGCCAAAGGGATGCAAGGCCAATGACAAGCCATTTAATAACGGAGCGAAAGCGGATCTTCCGCAGCTTGGTTTTCAGGCGCGTGGATGCTCCGTGAGGCACACTTCAGAATAACCGCTTCTGGATTTTAAGAAGAGTTATAGTCATGGCGATGCGCACACCGAAATACGTCATTCCGCTGGTTCTTGCGTATGGCGCGGCGTCTCTCTGCCACGCGCAGGACTGTCCGGTGCAACCTGCGAATGGAAACAGCGTGCCGTCAGCAGTCCGTACCTTGGAAGGCAAGCTCGTCTATCACGACGGCATCCGCAAGTGGTATGAACTGAAACTGGATCAAGCACAGTGTGGACAAGGCTCCATTCAGCTTATTCGCATACGTGATGATTGGACTGCACTGGAGGTTCTCCGAAGCTGTCGTGTGAGATCAACGGGTGCAATCGATTTGTCGCTCACTACGTATTATTCACTCGACCTCAATCAGGTCGTAAATCGCATTGAGCCGGTCGGTTCTTGTACGCAGCAGCCGCCATTCCCTGACTACTCAAAGGCAAAGCCTGATAAGTCCGTTGGCCACTACCGCGTTGATATGCACGTCAACTTCAGCCCCGGCGATCACCCCATCGTCTTTTACGTGTCGAACTCCGGGCAGGAACTTAAACCATGGCAAGCCTACGCGAAGTATTGGCTGACGGGAGGGTTTGTGCTGTACGGCCTGTGCGGAGACGGCTTTGTGATCGACAGGGTCTATGGAACTCCGCAGGCGGGTGCATCTCACTTCGATGATCCACGAACCGTTGGCGACATGGCGGCATTCAATCCGGAGAGTGCAGCAGAAGCAGGCGTGACAGACTTGCGCCTTGGCTATACGTGCGTGCGCCAGCCCTAGGTAAGGGAAGTTACCTACGCGGCTCGCCCGGAACTTTTTTCACACTCCTAGTTCTTACCTTCCAGCAGCAACTCTGCCGTGAATTTGAAATACATAAGCGATGCAAACACTTACGTTCCGCCGAAAGCGTGGAATCTGATTTGCTCTATGAGCAATGTACCCGTCGGCCCAAGGCGGCCGTGCGTGCAGGAGGCAAGATCAACATGGACTACTACGAAGACGAGCCCCAGTTTCGGGAGGAGCCGCGGGGGAGCATCTCAGGCCGCGCGGTCGCGTACCTGGCGCCAGTGCTGGTCGCCGGAAGTTTGCTGGGCGGCTATGCGTTTCATGAGCATCGTGTCGCGCAGCATTTTGCGTCCGAGAACCAGCAGACCGGACAGACGCTGGCGGCCACGCGCAGCCAGGTCGACGATCTGACGGCGAAGGTGAATGCGCTCGCGGCGCAAGCGGCGCAGGCGCAACAGCAGGTGCAGGCAGAGGCGGCTCCCGCTCCGCATCCGCAGGTACGGCACGTCACGGCTTCTCATCACGTGGCCCAGCCTTCGCGCTGGAAGAAGATGCAAGAGCAGATCGATGCGCAGAACAAGGCCATCGAAGACACGCGCAGCCAGATTGCGAATACGCAAGGTGACCTGAACAACACGCGGACCGAGCTGACGGGCTCGATCGCGCGCACGCATGACGAGCTGGTGCTGCTGCAGAAGAAGGGTGAGCGCAGTTACTACGAGTTCGACATCGAGAAGTCGAAGCAGTATGCGCACAGCGGGCCCTTCGGCGTCCGGCTGCGGAAGGCGAACGTGAAGCATCAGTATGCCGACCTGGAGCTGATGGTGGACGACCGCTCGCTGTCGCAGAAGCATGTGAACTTGTATCAGCCGGTGATGTTCTACATGCCGGATAGCGGGCAGCCGGTGGAACTGGTGATCAACAGCGTGACCAAGGACCACATTCACGGCTACGTGAGCGCGCCGAAGTATCGGCAGTCGGAGCTGGCGTCGATGCAGAATGCGAGTACTGATACGACGGCAAGTGCTCAGGCGACGACTCCGCCGCAGAGGCAGAAGCTGCCGGCTCCGCAGTAACCTCCGCAAAGAGACAACAGAAGCTGAAGTTGTCATCCTGAGTGGGAGCGAAGGATCTGCGGTTTGCCTGCAGAGGAGAGCTCCTCCGCTGTGCGACGAACCACAGATCCTTCGTCAGCCTGAAGCCCTCCTTAGGATGACAATATGAATAAGGGATACTCAATGCACGTCTGAAGGCGTGCGCCACCCAGCATCGCCCGAGGGCGTACTCATCTCGCGCGGAGCATTTCCGGCGCAGCTGCAGACCCACTCACCCATCCCCGTCCTGAGTTGCTGTTCTATACTTGAACTACACGGCTGGGCTTCACGCGGGCCCTCACGTTCAACGATCAGATGGCAAGTGCTCCCAATTCGCAGCCGGCGGACTCGCCGGAGGTACGGCGCTATAACCGCATACATCGCTGGCTTGGCCTGACCGACACGGTCATCGGCTTTGCGCTGCTGGTCGTCCTGCTGGTCACCGGCTGGACGGGCACTTTGCGAGACTGGTCATACGTCGGCGCGCGACAGCATTACTTCTTCGCCGTCTTCCTCTACGTGATGATGTTCTCCATCATTGCCAAAGCGCTCAGCCTCCCGTTCGACATTTTCAGTTTCCGAGTCGAGCGGCAATACCACCTGTCGAACCAGCGAACGCGCAGCTGGGTGTGGGACGAAGTCAAAGGCTGGCTGGTTTCGCTGGTGCTCGGCACCATCATGATCGAGTTGGTCTACGGCATCATTCGCGTGGCGCCGGAGCGCTGGTGGATTATCGCGTGGGCGGTGTTTATCGGACTGTTCCTGCTGATGGCGCAGCTGGCGCCGGTGGTGCTGCTGCCGATCTTCTATAAGTTCGAGCCGCTGGCGAATGACGAGCTGCGCGACCGCCTGACGCGGCTGGGCGAAAAAGCGGGCACGCGGGTGCGCGGCGTCTACGAGTGGAAGCTTTCGGAGAAAACGACGAAGGCCAATGCCGCGCTGACCGGGATGGGTTCGACGCGCCGCATCATTTTGTCGGACACGCTGCTGGAAAACTACAGCGAAGACGAAATCGAGGCGATCCTCGCGCACGAGCTCGGACATCATGTACACAAGCACATTCTGAAGAGCATCTTCATGCAGGTGGGAGTCACGCTGCTGGGCTTCTGGCTGATTAACCTGGTGCTGCGGTTTGTGATCGCGAGGGACTGGTTCCCGGTGCTCGGTTCACGGCTGTACGACTTCGCGAATCTGCCGCTCATCGTGCTGGTCTCGACCATCCTGGGGTTCCTGCTGATGCCGGCGATGAATGCGATCTCGCGCAAGCATGAGCGCGAAGCTGACCGCTACGCGTGGGAGAACACGCCGGCAATCGAGCCGTTTATCTCGTCGATGCAGAAGCTGGCAGACCAGAACCTGGCCGAGCGCGAGCCCAATAAGTTCATCGAGTGGCTGTTCCACTCGCATCCGTCGATCGGCAAGCGTGTGGCGGCGGCGCAGGCGTGGGCGAGTACGCGCGAGCCGCAGCCGGTGGCACAGTAGTTTCCCCTCACATTCGAATTGTCATGCTGAGCGTAGCGAAGGATCTGCGGTTCGCCTGCGTTGGAAGGATTCTTCCACTGCGAACAAACCGCAGATCCCTCGACTCCGCAGCTACGCTGCTCCGCTCGGGATGACAATTCGGATAAGTAGCTGAAGTGCGCGCCTGAACAGACTGCCGAGAAACTCTATCGTCGAGCTGTGTCGCCGGCTCAAGCCGGCTCGAAAGTTAGAAACAAGGGCTTATCGGCACGCCTGAAGTCGTGCCCTGATACAAAGCACGCTCACCGGAGTTTTTCCGCAACCTGTAAATGCGTGCGCTGATGCGAGGCTGGAGACGTCGCACTCTTTCAGCAGTCTGTTGGCGACCTGCTTGGAGTCACGTTCTACCGGCGTGAATGAGTGCTGTGCCCTAACTTCTCTCCCGCAGAATTGCTTCTACTCTCCTCAAATCCTCTTCCGTATCGACTCCCACAGTGTCGTAGGGCGTCTCAGCGACGTGAATGGGCACGCCGTGATCGAGAAATCGCAACTGCTCGAGGCGCTCGTTGCGTTCCAGTTCCGACTCGGGCCAGGCGCAGAAGGCGTCAAGCGCAGACTTGCGATAGGCATAGAAGCCGAGATGCTTGAAGTAGCGCACCGCGCCGGTTTGGTCGCGGTCGAAAGGAATGGTCGCGCGAGAGAAGTAGAGCGCGCGGCCATCGAGGCCGGTGACGACTTTCACTGCATTGGGATTATTGATGTCCTCGGACGGGCAAGGCGTCTTGATCGTTCCAACCTGTATGCGTTCATCGCTCATGAGGCTCATCAGCGCATCGAGATGCTCGCGGCGGGCGAGAGGCTCGTCACCCTGCACGTTGACGTACACGTCGGCGGCGATGGTCTGCGCGACTTCGTGAACGCGATCGGTGCCGCTGCGATGCTCGGGAGAAGTCAGGCGATAGTGCCAGCCGTTTTGCCGGCAGACGGCAGCAATCTCGTTCGAGTCGGTGGCGACGATGACGTCCTGCAGTTGGGTGCAGGCGCGCGCGGCCTGGTAAACATGCGCGAGCATGGGCTGGCCGGCGATCTCGCGTAGGATTTTGCGCGGCAGTCGCGTGGAGGCGAGGCGGGCGGGGATGATGGCGATGGCGTTCACGGGAATAGTTTGAAGGCGGGGAGCGTGGGATGGCAAGTTTTCGCTCTTCGCTGTTCGCTCTTCGCCAGATCGATTGCTAACGGCTTTTTTGCCGCTGCGGGCGAACCGCAGGTCCCTCGGCTACGCTACGCTTCGCTCGGGATGACAATTCTTGACTTGGACATGGCTGGGCACTCTTCCGCCGCGGTTAACATTCTGTGCGCCCGGCTTTACGCCGCCTGTGGCGTGAATCTGGCGTAAAGCGAAAAGCGAAGAGCGAAAGGCGAAGAGCGAGCGTTATTCCTCTTCCTTCACGAACCCATACGGGCAGTGCCGGCAGCCGGAGTGGCAGCAGAAGCCGCGCTTGCGGAGATAGTGCGCGGTGAAGACCATGAAGCCGTTTTCCCAGTAGTAGTCGACGCCTTCAATCAGTTCGTCTTCCATCACTGCCCTGCGGCTTCGAGAAGCACCGGCGCGCGCTCTTCCGACTCGACGGCAACGCCGTCGCGGAAGCTGACGTACTTGCCGGAGATGGCGGGCACGCGCTCGCCCGGCACGATGAAGCCGACCAGGTTCAGGGGGTCGGCAGCGGAGATGGTGATAACGTCGCCGCCCGCGGGCAGATTGCGCATGGCACGCACCGATTCAACCGCTTCGGGCAGTGCGAACTGCTCGCCCAGAAAGCCGCTGACGAAGCGGCCGCCACGAATCTCTCCACGATCTTCCAGGCGGCGGAGAGCGATCAGCAGCTCGCGCCACTTTGGCAGGTTCGATTCGCGTGCCAGCACCTCGCGGAAGATAACGCCGTAGCGATGCAGCAGCATCCAGCAGGTGGCTTCGACGACCTTGTTGTGGTCGCTGCCTTCGGCGGGATAGAGGAGCGACCAGCGTCCGGGGGTGTGACGCGGCCGCGTGGTTTTGCCGGAACCCTGGCCGAGTCGGCGCTTCGCACTGATGAGCGAGCGCAGATTGTCGAAGCCATCGGCGGTGACCATCCCGGCTGCGACCAGCTCCCACAGCGCGGTTTCGATTTCGGCTTTCAGCTTGCCGGTTCCGCGCACGATGTCGGCGAAGAATGATGCGCCGCGGCGCCGCAGATACTCGAGCACGGCGCGCGCCGAAACGCTGAGAATGCCTTCGTAGCTCTGCTCGTCTTCCCCCAGCCGCGGCTGCATCCAGTCGGACTCTTCGCGAACGAAGAAGGTGATGGGGGCAACGCTGGTGGGCACGACGCGGCGACGGCCTTCACCCGCTTCCTCCAGCGTCGCGGGATGCGGCGACAGGCGTCCCCAGCCGATGGCGCCGGTGAGGCAGAGCTGATCGAGCGCTGCTGGATCGTAGTCGTTCATGCGCCGCGCGAGGATCTGCTTCTCCCAGGCATTGGCCGGGATTTCAAATCCCTGCAATTGACGCAGCACCTGCAAGAGACCGCGCTCGCCCGCCAGTTGCGATTGCGGAGCGATGTGCTGCCAGCGCAGCAGCCAGCGCATGAACTGCGCAGGCGTGACCGGCTCAACCTGCTTGCGCAGCGTGGCGACGGTGAGGTGATGGATGCGTGAGAGCAGACGCCGCTCGCACCATTCGATTTCGGTCCCATGGATCTGTCCCGTGAAGTTTCCCCGAAGTACGGTTCCCGCAGCTTCCAGCCTTAAGAGAGCCTTCTCGATGTCGCTGGCCGGGACGCCGAGACGATAGCCGAGCGCCGCGGCGGTGATGGGGCCGGAGTGCATCATCCAGCCGCCGACCATGGCGTGGATGGCGTCATCGCGCGATTCGATGCTGGTGCGCAGGTCAGGAGGAGCGACGTCGAACTCGGCGTCAGGGAAGATCAGCGCGAAGTCTTTGGCGCGTTCGGAGGCAACGAGGTAGCGGCGAGTGCCGCCGGCTAAAGCCGGCTCACCTTCTTTCATAGACTCGCTCAATGCAGGCCCGAAGGCCTGCTCCACCCCATCGTTGCCGCCGGCTGAAGCCGGATCAGAACCGTTGTTTGGCTGGCTGGACGCGGAGCTAAAGCTCCGCTCTACCGGCACCGTCGCGCGGACGACGCGCCAGCCTTCCAGCAACTCAGCGAGGAAGGGCTTCCAGGTCTCCACCACCTGCTGCCAGTCGGGATCGGGCATCTCTTCCGGAACGGCGACCAGCGTCTGGAGGGTGTCGTGCAGTTCGTCGCTGTCGCGGACATCGGGGCGCGCCTCGTCGCGCACGCGGGCGATTGCCTGCTGATCGAGGCGGCCGACTTCGTTCAGCACAGCCTCGGGCAGGATGCGCCGCATCTGCACGGCACGCGAGCGGCGCTCCTCCAGCGGAGCGTCGTCGAGGAACGCGTACGGGTTGGCGTTCAGGATCTCGTGCGAGAACTGCGATGGCACCGGCGTGTCCACGGCGAGGAAGCGAATCTCGCCGCTGTAGATTTTGGCGATCATCGCGCGCAGGCCGTCGATGTCCATCGCCTCGGTGAGGACATCCTTCATCACTTCCTGCACCAGCGGGTGATCGGGAATCTTGATGTCGCCTTCGATGTTTTCGAAGCAGGCGGCCACGTCGGGGAAAACTGATGCGAGAAGATCGTCGCTGCGGATGCGCTGAATCGGCGGCGGAACTTTCTTGCCGCCCTGGAAGCGCAGCAGCGCGAGCGAGCGGTTGGCGTCCCAGCGCCAGCGGGTCTTGAAGATCGGGGAGGCCAGCGCAGCCTGCTCGAGAATCTCCTGCACGGTCTCGACTTGCAGGTAGTGGAAGACGTCGCCGAGCGGGAAGCTGTGCTGTTCGGCGAGCGCGATGTTCAGGCCATCGTCGGTGGCCGCGGCTTGCAATTCGAAATTGAAGGAGCGACAGAAGCGTTTACGCAGCGCCAGTCCCCAGGCCTTGTTGATGCGGCCGCCGAAGGGCGCGTGGATGACGAGCTGCATGCCGCCGCCTTCATCGAAGAAGCGCTCGGCGATGATGGTGTGCTGGGTGGGGACTTCGCCGAGGACGGCGCGTCCGGTGACAATGTATTCGATCGCCTGTTCGGCGCCGGAGTCGTCGAGGCCGCATTCTTCCTTGAGCCAGGCGACGGCGTTCTGGACTTCAGGGCTGGATTCGATGCCGCGAAGGCGGACGCGGGGAGTGGCGCCGGCTGAAGCCGGCTCTTGATTCAAATTTTGTGCCGTTAATGCAGGCCTGAAGGCCTGCTCCACCCTTGTCTCGCCGGCTGAAGCCGACTCAGAGCCATTGGCGCCTTGTGTCGCCGATCTGAAGGTCGGCGCTTCCACCGACGCAGGCCTTAAGCTCCGCTCCGTCCTTGTTTTGATTTTCGGCTTCCGCGCGTCGCCTTCGAAGCGCTCGAAATTGGTGATGCGCTCGGCGCGCACCTCACCCATGTCAGGGTTCATCGGCACCGGCAGGGGTGCGGTGTTGGGCAGCAGCTTGCTGATCTGCTCGCGCAAGTCGGCCACGTGGAAAGAAAGCTCGTCGGTGCGTGCCGGCGCTTCGCCTCGCCAGAAAGGCACAGACGGAGCGGCGCCATGCGCGTCTTCGACCAGCACGCGTGCGGAGTTGGACTCAACGCGGTTGATGCGCCAGGAAGTATTGCCCAGCAGCATGATGTCGCCGGCATTGCTTTCGACGGCGAAGTCTTCATCGAGTGTGCCCACGACGACGTTCTCCGGCTGGGCCACGACGGTGTAGAGCGCGTTGTCGGGGATGGCGCCGCCGCTGGTAATTGCCGCCAGGCGAGCGCCACGCCGCGCGCGGAGGCGGCGGTTCACCATGTCGCGAAAGAGATAGGCACCGTAACGGCCGCGCTTGGCGGCGATGCCCTGGGACAGCATCTCGAGGATGCGGTCATAGTCTGTGCGCGTCAGATCGTGATAGGGATAGGCGCGCCGCATCACGTCGAAGAGCGCGTCCTCATCCCAATCTTCGACGGCGCACATGGCGACGATCTGCTGGGCGAGAATGTCGAGCGGCGCAGGCGGAATGTGCAGCACATCGAGATCGCCCTGCTTGATGGCGCGAATGGTGGCGGCGCATTCGATGAGATCATCACGCGTGGTGACGAAGAAGCGGCCCTTTGGTATGGCGCCGCGCCAGTGGCCGGCACGGCCAACGCGCTGCAGCGCGACGGCGATGGAGCGCGGCGAATTGATCTGGCAGACGAGATCGACGGTGCCGACGTCGATGCCGAGTTCGAGCGACGCAGTCGCGACCAGCAGGCGAATCTCGCCGTTCTTCAGCTTGCGCTCGGCGGCAAGACGGATTTTGCGCGACAGGCTCCCGTGATGCGCAGCGACCAGATCGTCGCCAATGCGCTCGCCCAGGTGCATGGCGAGTCGCTCAGCCAGTCGGCGCGTGTTGACGAAGACAAGGGTCGAGCGATGCTGCATCGCCAGCTCGGCGAGGCGGTCGTAAAGTTCACCCCACATTTCATTGCTGGCGATGGGGCCGAGCTCGGACGGAGGGACTTCGATGCCAAGATCGAGTTTGCGGCGATGGCCGATGTTGACGATGGCTGTGCTGTCGCCGGCTGAAGCCGGCTCTGGATCTGAAACCAGGGTTTGCAATGCAGGCCTGAAGGCCTGCTCCACCCAAGTGCTGTCGCCGGCTGAAGCCGGCTCTTCACTGACAAGCGGCTGGCTGGACGCGGAGCTAAAGCTCCGCTCTACCCAATCTGCGCTGGATGCGGAGCTCAAGGTCTCATCCGCTCTGCCCAATCTGCGCTGGATGCGGAGCTCAAGGTCCGCTCTACCCGAGCTGTTCCGGTCAGAAAATGCGCGACCTCTTCCAGCGGCTTCTGCGTGGCGGACAAGCCGATGCGGGTTGGGTGATTCGCCAGCAGGTCTAACCGCTCGAGCGAGATGGCCAGGTGCGCACCGCGCTTATCGTCGGCGACAGCGTGAATTTCGTCGACGATGACCGTCTTCACGTGGCTGAGAATGTTTCGACTCGAGTTGGCGGTTAGCAGGATGTACAGCGACTCGGGCGTGGTGACCAGGATGTGCGGCGGGCGCTTCAGCATCTCGCGCCGCTCCTTCATCAACGTGTCGCCGGTACGGACGGCGGTGCGAATCTCCGGCATCAGGAAGCCGCGCTCGCCGGCCAGCGCCAGGATCTCGCCCAGCGGGCCTTCGAGGTTCTTCTGGATGTCGTTGCCGAGAGCCTTCAGCGGAGAGACGTAGAGAACTTCGGTGGCGTCGCGCAGGTCTCCTGCGAGCGCCTTGCGAACCAGGCGGTCGATGCAAATCAGAAAGGCCGCAAGCGTTTTCCCGGAGCCGGTGGGCGCAGAGATCAGGGTCGTACGGCCGGCAAGAATCTCGGGCCAGCCCTGCTCCTGGGGTTCGGTAGGCGTGCCGAATTTGGTAACGAACCACTCGGCGACGAGCGGGTGCGCCCACGCAAGCGCAGCCGGAATGTTCCCCACAGGCATTCTTTCTATTCTAACAAATTTTCGCTAATTGTTCGCTACGGAGGATTCACCACGGAGGCACGGAGGACACGGAGGATTTCGAGGTCAGAACGGATCCGGGCTACGCCTATTCACAACCCGCCTCATCAATAAGTCGTCCACTCTTAAGACTCTAAAAAACAAAATCTCCGGGCGCTCCGTGTCTCCGTGGTGAGTCTTCGCTTGCTACACTTTCTACATGTCAGACGAGCGCGCAAAGAAGATCAAGCTCATGCTGTTCGATGTGGACGGCGTGATGACCGACGGCACCATCTTTCTCTTCCCTGCTCCGGGTGGCGGCGCGGGCGGCGGCACGCATCAGCATCGCGAGAAAATGGCCGACGCCGGCGGGTTCGGCATCGCCAGCAGCGAGGTGGTGGAGGCGAAGGGATTCAATGCCCACGACGGCACAGGTTTTTCGCTGGCGCGGCTTGCCGGATTGAAGACCGGCATCATCACCAAGCGCATCTCGGAGACAGTCGCGCTGCGGGCGCGCGACCTGAAGCTTGAGCATGTTTACCAGGGGCAGCAGGACAAGGCCGCTGCGTTTTACGAAATCCTGGAGAAGACGGGGTTGCGCGCCGAAGAGGTTTGTTACGTCGGGGATGATGTCATTGATTTGCCGGTGATGCGATTGTGCGGGCTGGCGATTGCGGTAAAGAATTCGCGCCCGGACGTGATCCGCGAATCGCATTACGTCACGCCGAATGAGGGCGGCAAGGGCGCCGTGCGGGATGCCATCGAATACGTCTTGCGCGCGCAGGGCACACTGGAAAAAGCGATCGACGAGTACATTGCGTCGCGTAGTGCCGATCCGGCCGCGAAGGTGCAGTAGGAAGGATTTCTGCGTTCAGGGGTAAAAAAAGAGCCCCTCCGGCGGACAGGGGCGAGTTGCGCGCCGGAGGGGTAGCCGTTGTTAAACGACCATTCTCAGGGTTGTTACCGGGAAAAACCCAAGCCTTCCGCAGAAGTTTCGGCGACGAAAAATTAACTTTTCATTTCGAACAAAATCCCGCCTTTTGTCTGATTTTCCAGAATTTATCCGCGATCAGCACCTTGCTCAACCAAGTGATTGACATGTGACAAGCACTTTGGAGCCTCGCCTGCAATAAGGTGGGACAAACAGCAGTACTGAAGTTTTATTCAACGGTTAACGACCCGGGGAACGAAAGTTTTACCTAACACTGGTAAAACCGACACGCGGTCGTGTGTTGCGGAGCAACCGCCGTCATGCAGTTTTGGCGCCTGACCCAGAACAGGAGTCTACGCAAGACAAAAAAATCCGGACGGAGTGCTCATGGTTTACACCGGTAGGGGACAGTTGCGGCGCGCAACACACAATCATTCACAGCCATCCTTCTCTTCTTCCTCCCCCAGGCTTCAAGTTATCAATGTGGTGATCGCCGATCATCAACCCGTCTATCGGGCCGGCATCGCCAAGTTGCTCGCGGCTGAAGACGACATGCGTATCCTGGCGCAGCCGCTCTCTCCCGAGCACCTTCTGAATGTCATGGAGAAACTGCGTCCGCACGTTTTGGTAATTTCCTCCGGTTTTGTTTACGAATCCGAGACCTTGCGGCACATCACCGGTAAGGCCGGAGAGCGCCAGATCGCCATCCTTGTTCTCACAGAGAACGACGAGCAGAGTCCGGAATTTGTACCGTGGGGCGCTCAAGGCGTGTTCTATCGCTCCATCAAGGGTGCGACGCTCGTGGCGGGCGTACGTCAACTGTCGCGCGGTGGACGTTTTCTGCAGATGCATGCCGCAGCCGAACTCACCGCCGACTTGGTGGGTGAGCGCGTGACTTCGCAGCTCTGCCGCCGGGAGTTGAGGATCATCTCGGCGGTCGTGCAGGGGTACAAGAACTCTGAAATTGCATTGGAAATGGGCATGACCGTGCCGCTGATCAAGCGGATGATTCGCGGGATTTTTGACAAGACCGGAGTTTCAGGCAGGTTGGAGCTGGCGCTGTTCGTGGTGCATCACCAGGTGCTGGCACAGGCTGCCGCCGCGCACCGGGCAATTCCCGATCTCTCCAACGGGCGTCAGTTGAAAAAAGCGCTGCGCGTCGCTGCCGAGGCTTCTACTTCACTTCCAGGGATCTCCGGATTTCTCCCACCGCCAAGATCGGCCTGAGACCTCAGGCCGCATCACAAAGATGCTGCAATGCAGGGCGCCTGCGCGAACATCGCGGGCGCCATGACTTTTTTCCAAATCAGGAGCACTGCCGCAATCGATCCCACACTCCCGGGGAACCTCGTTTGGTACCACCGGAGCTCCCCCCGAATGTGGTAAGTAAGTGGATGTGGAAAAAGTAGCGGGCATCCGTCCCGCTAAAAGTTGCGACGTCGAACCGCAACGCGGGCTTGTACTTGGGCATCAGTTTCTATCGTGTTGAGCTGGTTCTTAGGTGTTAGCGGCAGTTTCCGGTTGAATTCAGGACGGTGACTCCCTACTATGAAAGTTCCGTTGCGGGAACGGAGAGCGACAGCGGTCGGAGGAGCAAGGGTTCTCCGGCAGAATCAGTGGGTTCGAGTCACAGGAAGTGTAAGGTTTTTCATGTCAAAGCGCTCCCCCTTTGCCCTGGTCATTTGTCTGGCGCTTTTCACGGCGCTGGGCGCTGCGGCCGCTACGATCTCAACCACGACCCACAGCACTTCCAGTACTCATAAGTCCAAGAGCAAGTCTTCGCACCACATCACCGAATCAGCGACCGCGCAGAAGAAGATGTCGCGCATGCGGCACAGCAGCGCTACGGTCGCAAAGCGCAATCGCGCGACGCACACGGTCGCACACAAACATCACTATTACGGTGAGCGCTTCTACGCCAGTTCGTTCGCCAACGACCAGGTGGAAGGCGACGTGACCGCCGGTGAAGATCCGGTCGTCCGGGCCGCGGCCATCGAAGCTTTGGGCAACATGAACGGGACCATCGTTGCGGTCGATCCCGACAACGGACGCATTCTGGCGATGGTGAACCAGAAGCTGGCCCTCTCGGCGGGCGCGCAGCCCTGCTCGACTATTAAAGTTGCGGTTGCACTGGCTGCCTTGAGCGAGAACGTCATCACCAAAGATACCCAGGTTCCGCTGACCAAGACCTGGCACGTCGATCTGACCACAGCCCTGGCGAAGTCGAACAATGCTTATTTCGAGGCGGTTGGCCGCAAGCTGGGATTCGAGAAAGTCAGCTATTACGCGCACCAGTTTGGCTTAGGCGAGCTCGCCGGCTGGCAGATTCCGAATGAGCATCTGGGCATCTTCCCCTCGACCGAGTTGGATGAGAAGCTCGGCGGGGTAGGCAAGATGTGCTCCTTTGGCGAGAGCATTTCCCTGACGCCACTGCAGCTGGCGGCCCTGATGAGTTCGATCGCCAATGGCGGAACGCTCTACTATCTGCAGCACCCCACGACTTCGGAGCAAGTCGCGAATTTCACCCCGAAAGTGAAGCGTAAGCTCGACATTGGTCCGCTCATTCCTGAGATCTCCGACGGCATGGCCGGCGCGGTCCAGTGGGGCACGGCCCGTTCCTTGAAGGCGAATTTCGTCGAATTTCCGGTGCTGGGCAAGACGGGTACGTGCTCAAAAGACGGCACGCGCTTCGGCTGGTTTGGGTCGTTCTCCAACACCCAGTACGGCCGCATCGTAACGGTGGTTTTCCTGGAGGGCGGGCGTCCGACGTTCGGTCCCAAGGCGGCGGAGCTGACGGGAATCATGTACCGCAATCTGTATGACCACGACTATTTCGTCGCGAAGAATCCTGCCACCGAAGCACAGCGGACCGGTCCGGCGGCAAACGGGGCTCAACAATAAGTATCTAAGCAGTGCCCACTTGCACGAAAGGAAGCCTCCCGAATGGGAGGCTTTCTTATTTGCTCGAGATACGGCTTACTTCGCGAATGGCGATGCCGATTGCTGCTGGATGTGGTCCAGCGCGCTCTGGTAGCGGCCTTTCATCGCCTCGTCTTTGGCAGCGGCGATTTGCTGGGTCAGCCACTTGATCATGGCTCCGCGCGAGGGGTGCGGGAGGTTGTTGTCGCTATCGGCAATGCGCCACTCGGTATTCTCCTGGGTCACGCCGTAGTACACGTCCTGGTTGCTGCCCTCGGGCTCGCGAACATATCCCAGCGCGGGATCAAATGTGCCCAGCAGGCGATAGTGGACGGTGACGGAATACTTGCCATGGTTCTCGATCGGCTCGGGATCGACGCTGTAACGCGCAATCACGTTGATTTTCGCAACCTCGGGCGCGGAGGTCCACCAGACCAGGGGCTGGAACTTCGACCAACTACCGGGATCGAGACGGGCGCCTTCGTAATCGAGCCGGCAATACTTGGAGACGAGCTCACGGACTTGCGCCCCGGTCATGTCCTCCTGCGGGCGCTGGGTGGGCATGGGAAACTGGGCAAACATCAGACCGGATGTGCTAACCAGAAGAAATGCAATCAGAGCGATGCGGCGAATCAAGAACACGACAGACGATCCCTTCAGAGTGCAGAGGTCTTCTCTGAAGGGTACACCGTGGCGAGCCGAAAAGCGTAATGCGCGGATCTACCCGCGCGCGGTTTTTTGATCGCTGAAGACCTGTCCGTCGCGGATGTGGATGACGCGATGGGCGTATTCGGCGATGTCGTGTTCGTGGGTGACAAGGACGATCGTGTTGCCCTGATCATGCAGGCGATCGAATAGCGCCATGATTTCGATGCCGGTCTGCGAATCGAGATTGCCGGTGGGCTCGTCAGCCAGGATGATTGAGGGATTATTCACCAGCGCGCGGGCAACGGCGACGCGCTGGCGCTGACCGCCGGACAGTTCGTTAGGCTTGTGGTTCATGCGCGATTCCATGCCCACGGAGGAGAGCACGCTCTTGGCGCGCTCGATGCGCTCGTCGGCAGGCATGCCGGCGTAAATCAGCGGCAGCTCTACGTTGTGCAGCGAAGTCGCACGAGGCAGCAGGTTGAAGGTCTGGAAGACGAAGCCGATTTCCTTGTTGCGGATGTGCGCCAGCTCGTCGTCATTCAGCTCGCTGACCAGTTGGCCGTTCAACCAGTAGCTGCCCTTGCTGGGCGTATCGAGGCAGCCGATCAGGTTCATCAATGTGGACTTGCCCGAACCCGACGGGCCCATGATGGCGACGTATTCGTTGCGCTGAATGCGGACGTTGACGCCGCGCAGCGCGTGGACCTGCTGCTCCGACCCCATGTCGTACGTCTTCCACAGGTCGTCGGTACAGATGATGCAGCTCTCCGGTACAACCTGCTTTTGTGTCTGCGGCTCTACCAGGCTTGCTAACTCCGTTGCCATCCTCTTCTCCCCGGCTGGTTGCTGCTGTGCATCGCTCATGCGATAAGATTACCCGCTTCCTGTCGCTCAGCCGTTTGTGCTGTTGCGCCAATTACGAAGCTTCTTCGTCCGGCTTCGCTTTGACCGAATTATCAATTTTCACACGAGCGCCGTTTCGCAGCGTGCGCAGGACCTTGTAACTGCCGGTGACGATCTGGTCACCCTCGTTTAATCCGCTGTTGACTTCGATGTCGGTGGTACCGCTGATGCCGGTCGCGACGGGTACGAAAACAGCATCGTTCTTGCCGCGAATGACGAAGACCCCCTGCAACTCCTCCTTGGGATCACCCGCGCCGGGAGCTGCTGCTTGTACCGAATTCTTTTTGTCCTTGCTGTCCGGAGAGAGCTCGCCGCGCTCACGAATGGTCAGCGCCTGAATCGGAATCGACAGCACGTTCGTCTTCTTCGCCGTGGTGATGCGAGCGGTCGCTGAAAGTCCGGGCAGCACGTTGGCTGGAGGATTGGTCAGGGCGACGACCACTTTGAAGTCCTTGGCTTCCTGGCCGCTGGAAGTCGTTTGCGCGGTCGACACACCCGTAGAACGCAGCAGCGCATTTCTGCCGATCTCGGTGACCGTGCCCTTGAACTTCTGCTTCGGCATGGCATCGATCGTCACTTCCACGGGCTGTCCGAGCTGCACGTTCACGATGTCGCTTTCGTCGACTCGCACCTCAGCCGTGATGACCGAAGTATCGCCAATCGTCATCAGGGTGCTGCCGGGAGAGTTCTGGATACCCGGAACAACGGTCTCGCCCTCACGCACCGGAACGTTGGTGATGATGCCGTCGAAGGGCGCTTCGTATTCCGTCTTGCTCAGCACATCGGCCGCATGACGCAGCATGGCGGCGTTCTGATGAATGTGGACCTGGGCAGAATCCAGCGACGCCTTGGCTTGCGCCAGCTTGGCTTTCGACATCCCCACCTGCGCAACCGCCGTGTCATATGCGGTCTTCTTGATGTCGTAGTCGGATTTCGAAATCAGTTCCTGGTCGTAGAGCGCCTTGTTGCGGTCGTAATCCAGTTTGGCGTGCTCGAGCGACGCCTGGGCGGAGTTCAGGTCGGCGGCTGCCGTATTGACAGCAGCCTGGGCTGCAATGGCGTCGGTCTCCGATGCCTTATAGGCGGAGTCGTTCGCCGACACATCGGCCGCCGGCTGCACATTGTCGAGCAAGGCCAGCATCTGGCCCCGCTTTACATGGTCGCCTTCCTTCACGTACAGATGGGTGATTTTGGCGAAGGCATTGGCGCCGATGTTGACGTAAACCTTGGGTTTGATCTCGCCGGACGCGGTAACGATCGAGGTCAGGTCTTTACGTTGGACCTTACCGGTTTCAACCGCGACCACGCCTTTGTGGCTCTGTTGAATGCTGAAACCGACCACGGCCAGCAACACGACGACGACGGCTGCAATTAGTGCGAACTTTTTCCGTTTGCTCATCGATCCTCAGGGGAACCCGCTGCACGCACCTATCCTGATCCTGTGTCTTATGTACGACTAAAGACGGCCGAAGGTTCCTGAAGGGAGCAGAATTCGGCGCTTGGGGAGCGGGACAAGATACCGAACCAGCAGGTCTACGCGGCTAGCAGCAGCAGGCAATGTCAGGTGCTCCGATTATAGCCGCTATTTTGCCGTCCTTCGACTGCTCTTGTCTGTGACGTGGGCCACCCCTGGCCCGGCAGGAGGCAGCCTATCGGATTCCGCTACTCTGCTCTGTGCAGTTCATCCCAACTACCTCGTAGTTTTAGCAACTTAGGAGGAAATTCGGGGTTGGGGAAAAAGGGTACAGCCGGATATTCGGGGCCCGCATTCGGTCCCGTTTACCTTGCTTTCAAAGTGGCCAGAACATACAATTTAGTAGCCCTAAGTGTTCTCCCAGGAGTGCGTTGGTACACATGAAGTTGCGTTTTCTCGGTTGGATTTTTGCGTCGCTTTCATTCGTCGCTTTCAGCTCTATGTTCATGGGGGCTCAGACCTCCGCTGCCCCCGCGGCCAGTTCCAATCAGCCGGCTGCACAGTCCAGCCCTGCCGCCCAAACCGGCGCCAGCGCTACCCCGACCTCCAACGACTCCGATCCGCTTAAGCGGCAGCTGACCCCCGAGCAGAAAAAGAAAAACTCCAAGGCACTGAAACAGGAGCTTAGCGCCACTTACAAAAAGTGGCTGAAAGAGGACGTCGCTTACATCATCACGCCGGAAGAAGTTGCGGCTTTCAAGCAGCTGTCGAACGACGAAGAGCGCGATCAGTTCATCGAGAACTTCTGGCTGCGCCGCGACCCTACGCCTGACACGCCTGAGAACGAGTTCAAGGAAGAACATTATCGCCGTATCGCCTACGCCAATGAGCATTTCGGCGCCGGCATGCCCGGATGGAAAACCGATCGCGGCCGAATGTATATCATCTGGGGTGCGCCTGATCAGATCGAGGACCATCCCACCGGCGGCACCTATGACCGTCCGCAGGAAGAAGGCGGCGGCACAACCTCCACCTATCCCTGGATGGTTTGGCGGTACCGCTATCTGGAGGGTGTAGGCCAGGAAATCAATATCGAGTTTGTCGATCAGTGTTCCTGCGGCGACTACAAGATCTCGACCAGTCCGAATGACAAGGACGCGCTGCTGCATACCCCCGGCGGCGAGACCATGTACGAGCAGATGGGCTTGGGCAGCAAGGCGCAGCGCATGGATCCCTATGCCGCCAACGCCAGCCCGGTGCAAGGCCTGGAGAACAGCAAAGAGTTCGACAAGATGGAAATGCTGGCCAAGGTGCAAGCTCCTCCTCCGGTCAAGTTCAAGGACCTGGAAGAGGTGGTCAGCCACAAGATCAACGTCAACCTGATGCCGTTTGAGGTGCGCACCGACTTCGTCAAAGTAACCGGAGACACGGTGCTGGTTCCCGTCACGCTGCAGGTCAAGAACAAAGACATCACGTTCGTCTCAAAGGATGGCATCCAGCGCGGGACGGTGAACATCTTTGGACGCGTCACCGGAATCACCGGTCGTGTCGCACAGACGTTCGAAGACACCGTGCAGGTGGATGTGCCCCAGGAACTGCTGGAAAAGACGATGGAGCATTCCTCGCTTTACTGGAAGGCAGTTCCGTTGCGTCCCGGCAGGTATCGCATCGACGTGGTCGTGAAGGACGTCAACGGCGATCGCGTTGGCACCTGGAGCCACAGCGTGCTCGTGCCTGAGTACAACGAAGACAAGCTGGCTTCGTCCTCGCTGATTCTTGCCGACCGGATGGAGAAGGTGGCGACGAAGAATGTAGGCTCCGGCAGCTTCGTTCTGGGTGAGACCAAGCTGGCTTATCCGCACCTCGACGGTGCCGATGGCAAGCCGGCCAGCTTCAAGCGCGATCAGCGTATGTCGCTTTGGATGCAGGTCTATAATCTCCAGCAGGACGACAAGACCAAGAAGCCGTCGGCCAACATTGAGTACGAGATCGTGAATCTGGCGAACAATCAGCCGGTGATTCACGCTTCCGAGTCGACGGCGCAGATGGGAAACGTCGGCGACCAGATCACTCTGGAAAAGACCGTAACCCTGAGCAGTTTGCAGCCTGGTTTATACCGGCTGACCGTGAAAGTCGACGATAACGTCTCGAAACAGCAGATCACTCCATCCGTACGGTTTGCTGTCGAGTAGCTTGAGCCTTGGGATGCTGTGGGGGAATGATTTTCACCCGCACGTTTTTGAATCCCGGAACCTCTCGAAGGGGGTTTAGAGCATGACCCGAATCTTCGCTAGCTTTGTGCTGGTGGTCTCGCTGTGCGGGGCCGCAACAGCAGGGGTCAATCCGGGCTCAATCACTGGCTATGTAAAGAACACCGGAGGCATGCCGCAGATGGGCGCCACGGTGCAATTGGTCAGTGGAGCTGGACAGTTGCTCGTGATTCACACCGACATGAAGGGCTACTTTGTAGCCAACGGACTGGTTCCCGGCAGCTACGACGTTCACGTCTCAGCTCCGTCTTTCCTGCCCACGTTGCGCGAGGATGTGATCCTTGCCGCCGGCGCCACCAAGGTCCTGAACATCACCTTGAACACGCTGTTTGAAGCCGTAGGCATGCTGCCACCGCTCAAGAAGAGCGACGACGAAAACGACAGCTGGAAATGGACGCTGCGGAATACCGCCAATCGTCCGGTACTGCGCTTTGATGGCGACACGGCTCTGATCGTCGAAACGCAGCAGGAAGGCCAGCCTCGCAAAGGCAGCCTGGCGCTGATGGCCGGCGCCGCCAGCGAAGGCTACGGCAGCGCTTCCGACCTCGGCACCGCCTTCAATATCGAGCAGTCACTCTTCCACACCGGCACGCTGGGATTCTCCGGCGACCTCGGTTATGGCGACGGCACGCCCGACGGCGTGCTGCGTACTTCGTATGTTCACAACGGCGCCGACGGCTGGAATCAGTCAGTGGCGCTGATGGTTCGCCGCTTTGCCGCTCCTGAGAACGTGCCCCACGGGGGCGCGCTGCAGGCAATCTCGATGTCGTATGCGGACGGGTTCTCCGTCGGCATTATGGATTTCCAGGTAGGCGGCGAGGCTGAGGCCATCCAGTTTCTGGGCCAGGAAGACAACGCATTCCGTCCGTCCGCCACCGTCGACTTCCACCTCGGCTCGAACGCGATCCTCGAGTACCGCTACACCACGACGGAGCCGACTACGCGTGCCGCCAAGGGCTTCGACACCGCTCCGGCGGACCTGAGCGAATCAGCACCACGCATGAGTATGGTGGACGGCACTCCCCTGCTGGAAAACGCGCACCATCATGAGGTCTCGCTCTCCGAGCGCATTGGCGACAAAAACAAGCTGCAGCTGGCGTATTACAACGACCGTGTGAAGGATCCCGCGCTGCTGGGCGTTGGCGATATAACCACCTACACCGGCGATGTGCTGCCTGACGTTTATTCCGGCACCTTCAACTACAACGGCGGCGAGTTGCAGGCCCAAGGCGTGCGCTTCGTATTTCAGCACCGCCTGTCGAACACCCTGACCGCAACCCTCGATTACGGCTACGGCGGCGTTCTCGAGTTGCAGCAGCCCAATGTTGACTGGAACTCGGTGCGGTCGAACATCGACAGTGGATGGCGTCACACGGCAGCCCTGAAGCTGAACGGCTCCATCCCGCGCACCCATGCGAAGTGGATCGCGTCGTATCGCTGGACGAGCGGACAAACGCTGGTTCCGGTTGACCTGTTCAATGCCTCGGCTGGACAGACCGATCCCTACTTCAACATCTTCTTCCGCCAGCCGCTGCCGCACTTCCACGGCATGCCCGGCAATATGGAAGCGATCATCGATGTCCGCAATCTGCTGGCGCAGGGCTATGTGCCGGTGGTCGGCCCGGACGGCAGCACGGTTTACCTGGTGCAGTCGGCCCGCAGCGTCCGCGGTGGGTTGGCGTTCACGTTCTGAGATTCAGCACAAAAGTAAATAAAAAGCCCGCCGAGATGGCGGGCTTTATTGTCTACAGCCACAGGAGATTACACCAGTTACCCCGAAACGGCTTCGGCGCACAGCGTTACTTGTGTAACCTGGCGTCTCCGCAGACCAGGAGTAGACTGATCGTGATGGACAGAACTATGGCTGAAGGCCAGCGTGAGTTCCTCTAAAAGGAGCACCTGCAATGAACTCCTGGGACGAGGTTTGTTGATCGCGACCGCAGCGCTGCTGTTGGGCGCGCTAGGCTTTGCGCAGAGCAACGTGCTTGAGAGCGACAAGGGCGGCGTTGACGTATTTGGCACGAGTAACACGAACCAGTACGGCGATTACGTATTCCCAACGGCAAACCCGCAATTTATGCGAGAAGCCGCACAGGACGCCATGGCCAAAATACATTTCGCCTATCTGGCGCTGCAGAATGCGCAGAACGAACAGGTGAGATCTTTCGGCCGGCAGATACTAACCGACTACAGCAAGGCGCAAAGCGGTTTGTTTAACATTGCCAACCGGCAGGCTGTGGTACTGCCAAGCACACTCGATTCGAAGAATTTGGACACTTTCGAAGCTCTCTCGCAATTGCAAGGCGAAGCGTTCGACAGAGCCTATATGAAGGCGATGCTGAGCGGTGATCAGACGGCCGCGTCGAGGTTCAAACAGGAAGCGACGAGAGGGGATGGTTGGGCGAGGCACACGCTGCCCACGCTGGAAAGCAATTTGAAAGAAGCCCAAAAAGTCGCACTCGCGGTTGGCATTCATTCGACGGGAAGCGAGGAACCACGTACTCCCAGCGCCAGCAAACCCAACAGCACAGTGTCGCAGGAGCCATAGTGGGTGTCACCCTTCAGGGCTTAGTCCGCGGTGAACAAGGGTGCAAGTCGCGGCGCCGAGACGCTGCCCCGCTCGGCAACTCTTTGTAGATGTTCAGCGGATGCAGCTAGCTCGCTTTCTGCATACAAACAATTCGGCCTGTAGATCCGCTAGAATCCACAGGCCGAAACAATTGAACTACCTTCTACGGATGCGCGCTGAAGCGCTGCTCCACCCGCTAATGCCCGACTCGCGCTCCGGCCTTTCCGGCCACGTCCAGGCGAACCTCGGCGCGGCGCAGCGCGTTGTTGACGGCATCGTAATCCATGTCCGACGTTGGATTGCGCAGCGCTTCTTGCGCTTTCGCCTTGGCTTCCTCGGCGCGGCGCACGTTGATGTCTTCGGCGCGCTCGGCTGTATCTGCCAGAATCGTCACCTTGTCGGGCAGCACCTCGGCAAAGCCCCACGACACGGCAATGTACTGCATGCTGCCGCGGAGGTTGTAGCTGATCTCGCCAATCGACAGTTCGGTGATGAGCGGCGCGTGTCCCGGCAGAATCCCAAGATAGCCACTCTTGCCGGGTATCTGGACCTGGTCGGTATCTTCTTCGACCAGCTTCTTGTCCGGCGTGATGATTTGTAAGTGCAGCGTGTCAGCCATATTTCAGTTGCCAGTGGTCAGTGGCCAGTGGCCAGCAACCTCGCCCGCTAAGGCTTTTGCTAATTGCTAAGTGCTAGTTGCTAAGTGCTGCCCTACGCCCTTCGCCTTCATCTTCTCGGCCTCTTCCAGGACCTCGTTGATGTCGCCCTTCATGTAGAACGCCTGCTCGGGGATGTCGTCGTGCTTGCCGTCGACGATCTCCTGGAAGCTGCGCACGGTGTCGTCGATCTTCACGTAGCGCCCCTTCAGGCCGGTGAACTGCTCGGCCACGAAGAATGGCTGCGAGAGGAATTTCTGTATTTTGCGGGCGCGCGATACCGTCAGCTTCTGGTCTTCGCTGAGTTCGTCGATACCCAGAATCGCGATGATGTCCTGCAGGTCCTTGTAGCTCTGCAGCACGCGCTTGACCGCCTGTGCGGTGTTGTAGTGGCCTTCGCCGACGACGCGCGGATCGAGAATGCGCGAAGTCGAAGCCAGCGGATCGACGGCGGGATAAATACCCAGCTCGGAGATCTGGCGCGAAAGCACGGTGGTCGCGTCAAGGTGAGCGAAGGTCGTGGCCGGCGCCGGATCGGTCAAGTCGTCGGCAGGCACGTAAATCGCCTGCACCGAGGTTACCGAACCCTTCTTCGTCGAGGTGATGCGCTCCTGCAACTCGCCCATTTCGGTGGCCAGGTTGGGCTGGTATCCCACGGCCGAGGGCATGCGGCCAAGCAGCGTGGATACTTCCGAACCCGCCTGCGTGAAGCGGAAGATGTTGTCGATGAACAGCAGCGTGTCAGAACCTTCTTCGTCGCGGAAGTACTCAGCGACGGTCAGGGCGGTCAGCGCCACGCGCAGACGCGCTCCGGGCGGCTCGGTCATCTGGCCGTAGATCAGGGCAGCCTTCGACTTCGAGGGCTCCTTGATGTTGACCACGCCCGACTCCTGCATTTCCAGCCAGAGATCGTTGCCTTCACGGGTGCGCTCGCCTACGCCGGCAAACACGGAAAATCCACCGTGCTTCAGCGCGACGTTGTTGATGAGCTCCATGATGACGACGGTCTTGCCTACGCCGGCACCGCCGAACAGGCCGATCTTGCCGCCCTTCAAGAAGGGCTGGATCAGGTCGATGACCTTCACGCCGGTCTCGAACATCTCCATCTGCGTCGACTGCTCGTCGAACGCCGGAGCCTGGCGATGAATCGGGTTGCGCTTGGTGCACTCGACCGGCCCGAGTTTGTCCACGGGATTGCCGATGACGTTCAGCACGCGGCCCAGCGTTCCGCGACCCACGGGAACGGTGATTGGTCCGCCGAGGTCGATGGCCTTCATGCCGCGCACCATGCCCTCGGTGGGCTCCATGGCGACGCAGCGCACGCGGCCTTCGCCGAGCTGCTGCTCGACTTCGAGGATGACGTCCAGCGGGTGCGGAACCGTGAAGCCTTCGCTGGTGACGCGCAGCGCCGAGTAGATGGGCGGCAGCGCCGATTCCGTGAATTGCACGTCCACCGCGGGACCTGCGATTTGAATTACCTGTCCGATGTTCTCTGCCATAAAACCTCAGTGGTCAGTGGCTAGTGGTCAGTGGCTAGTAAGAGCCAGACTCACAAAGTCCCACGCTGTGGGAACCACTTCCAATTCACACCTTCATCTAAATCTTGAATCAGCCGATTTGACTAGCCACTAGCCACTATCCACTAGCCACTGGCCATTTCTTACAGGGCTGCTGCTCCGCTGACGATCTCGATAATTTCCTTCGTGATCGCCGCCTGGCGGACGCGATTCATGGTCAGCGTCAGCGAGTCGATTACCTCGTTGGCATTGTTGCTGGCCGAATCCATTGCCGTCATACGGGCTGCGTTCTCGGCCGCAACCGACTCGAGCATGCCCTGGAAAACCTCGAATGCAATGTAGCGCGGCAACAAGTCCGCAAAAATCTCCGATGCCGGCTGCTCGTAAATGTAGTCCACGGGTTCGGTCGCGAACTTCGCGGCTTCGGCTTCTGCCGCGCTCGGCTCCGGCTCTTTCAGGCTGATGCCGGCGCTCCGGGCAGCTTCGCCCATGCGCTCGCGCTCTTCCAGCGAGAACTCCTCCGCCAGCGCGACTTCGCGACGCCCGAGTTCCTGCACCGGCAGAATGCGCTGCGCGATCAGGCGCTGGGCAATCACCGACTTGAATTCGTTATAAATGAGGTAGACCGAGTCGATCTGCTCATGCTTATAAGCCTTGGCGATGGCTTCGGCGATTTCGTTCACCTGCTCGTAATCGACCTTCGCCAGCAGGTTCAGGTGTTCGCCGATGACCTGGATCTGTCCGGCGCGCGTTTCGCCGACCTTGCCCACCGGATAGCGGCGGCGCAGGAAGTCGCGGCCCTTGCGGCCGATGGCGAGCACGTCGATGTTCTTGTCCTGGAAGTAGCTGATGAACTTCACTGCAGCCTTCAGGACGTTCGAGTTAAACGCGCCAGCCAGTCCGCGATCGCCGGTCACCAGAATGAGCAGGACGTTCTGCTCCGGACGCACCGCCAGCAGCGGATTGCACGGCATTCCGGTCTTCGGGTCGGTAACATCCGCGCGGCTCATAGTCGACTGCAGAATGTTTACGAGCATCTGGGCGTAAGGACGCGATGCCAGGGCTCGCTCCTGCGCGCGGCGCAGCTTGGCGGCGGCCACCATCTTCATGGCCTTGGTGATCTGCCGCGTGCTCTTCACGCTGCGGATGCGGGTTCTGATGTCGCGTACGTTCGCCATTGGTTCTTACGCGCTCGCCTTGGCTACAGCCTTGTGCTCACTGACGAAGCGGTCCTTATATTCCTTGATGGCCTTGGTCATAGCGCCCTTCAGATCGTCGTCGAGGATTTTCTTCTCTTCGATGTTCTTGAAGATCTGCGGAGCGGAAGTATCCACGTATTCGTAGAGTCCCTTCTCGAACTCGCGCAACTGGCCGACTTCCATGTCGTCCAGCAGGCCCTGTGTTCCGGCGTAGATGATGAGAATCTGCTTGGAGAACGGCAGCGGCTGATACTGGCCCTGCTTCAGGATTTCCGTAAGCCGCTGGCCGCGGGCCAACTGTGCCTGCGTAGCTTTGTCGAGATCGCTGCCGAACTGCGAGAACGCCGCTAGCTCTCGGAACTGTGCGAGGTCGAGTCGCAACGTGCCGGCAACCTGCCGCATGGCCTTGATCTGCGCGCTACCACCTACACGGCTCACCGACAGACCGACGTTTACAGCCGGACGCACGCCGGAGTTAAACAAATCGGTTTCGAGATAAATCTGGCCGTCGGTGATCGAGATGACGTTGGTCGGAATGTATGCCGAGACGTCGCCGGCCTGGGTTTCGATGATCGGCAGAGCCGTCAGCGATCCGCCGCCGAGATCAGCGCTCAACTTTGCGGCGCGCTCCAGCAGGCGGGAGTGGAGATAGAACACGTCTCCGGGATAGGCTTCGCGGCCCGGCGGACGGCGCAGCAGCAGCGAGATCTCGCGGTACGCAACGGCGTGCTTCGAAAGATCGTCGTAGATGCAGAGCGCGTGACGTCCGTTGTCGCGGAAGAACTCGCCCATCGCGCACGCAGCGTAGGGTGCGATGTACTGCATCGGAGCGGGATCGGAGGCCGACGCGGAGACGACGATGGTGTATTCCATCGCGCCGTAATCTTCCAGCGTCTTGACGACCTGTGCGACCGAAGAACGCTTCTGACCGATGGCGCAGTAGATACAAATCAGGTCGCGGCCCTTGCTGTTGATGATGGTGTCGATGGCGACGGCGGTCTTGCCGGTCTGGCGGTCGCCGATGATGAGTTCGCGCTGTCCGCGGCCGACCGGGATCATCGAGTCGATGGCCTTCAGTCCGGTAGCCATCGGCTCTCTCACGGGCTGACGCTGAATGACGCCGGGAGCGATGCGCTCGATGTCAATGTACTTGTCGGTGTTGATCGGACCTTTGTCGTCGATCGGCTTGCCCAGCGAATCGACTACGCGGCCGACGAGTGCGTCGCCCACGGGAACACTCATGATGCGGCCGGTGCGCTTGACCTCGTCGCCCTCTTCGACTTCGGTGTACTCGCCCATCAGCACGACGCCGACCTGATCTTCTTCCAGGTTCATCGCCAGGCCGGTGACGTTGTGCGGGAAGGCGAGGAGCTCGCCGGCCATGCACTTATCGAGGCCGTAAACGCGGGCGATACCGTCGCCGATGGACATGACCGTGCCGACTTCGTCGACAGCGATCTTCGTTTCGTAGTTATCGATCTGCTCGCGGATGAGCTTTGTGATCTCGTCTGCTTTGATCTGCGCCATAAGGTTCCGTTCGAAGTTCAGGTAGAGCCGGCCTTCAGGCCCGCGTCTCCGTATCCATTCAATGTGTCATCCTGAGCGGAGCAGCGCCTCTTTTGCGCTGCGGAGTCGAAGGACCCCTATTCCTGCCAGGATTGTGCCGTCCCTACGGGACTCAGCTTCTAGACTTACCCTACCCAGCACTCCGCCTTCGGCTCCGTGCTGGGCTAGACTATTTCGCGCCTACGGCGCTGTTGCAATGCGGTTCGAAGTGTCTTGCCACTCGAATTGTCTTGCCAAATCGCCAATTCCGAAATCAACTCAGTTTCCACTGCTCGAGCCTAATGAACTTGTTTAGCTCGGAGCTCGCGGCTCGCGGCTCTCCGCTTCCTACGCCGTGCTCAGCTCTTGCCGCATCTTTTCGAGCTGTCCGCGAACCGAGCCATCGTAAATCGTGCTGCCAACCTTGATCGACACACCGCCCAGCAGCTCCGGATTCGAGCTGTAGCGCGGACGTACTTTCTTGCCGGTCATGCGCTCCACGCGGTTTTCGATGTCGCGCTTCTCTCCGGGCGTCAGCGTGCGCGCGCTGGAAATTTCGACCTCGACAAATCCCAGCTGCGTATCGAGTTCGGCTTCAAACTGTCGCGTAATGTCATTCAGCATCGGAATGCGACGGTGATCGATGAGCACCGCAATGAAGTTGCGGATGGGCTTTACCGCCCCAATCTGCTTGGCGATCCCATCGAGGACCGCGCGTTTTTGTGCCGGCAGCACCGCCGGCGAATCCCACACGCGACGGAGTTCAACGCTCTCGTTCACGGCATCGAGGATCGAGTGCAGCTGGAGACGCGCGATATCGGCGTCAATCTTCTGCTCCAGGACGACTTCAACGAGCGCACGGGCGTAACGGCTGGCAACCGAGGCCATAGCTTACTTGCCGTCCTTTCCGAGCTGCTGCGCAAACTCGCGAATGAGCGCGTGATCGGTGTTGTCGTCGATACGCATATCGCGAGCGGCAAGATCCACCGCCAGCGACGCGGCATAGCTTTTCAATTCGCGGCGGGCATTGCGGGCGAAGGCGTCGATTTCCGACTCCGCGGACTGCACAATTTTTTGCTTATCTTCTTCCGCAGCCTGCCGGATGCGCGCTTCTTCGGCAGCAGCGTCGCGCTCCGCGGCCTCACGAATCAGCGACACTTCCTGGTCGAGCTTGGCCAACCGAGCTTCGATACCAGTCAGTCGCTGGGTCGCCTCGGCGCTGGCAGCCTGGGCGTCGCGAATTCCCTTTTGGATGGCGGCGGTACGCTCGCGGAAGGCCTGCGGCAGCTTCGACTTCATCAGCACATAGAAGAAGAGGAAGAGCGCGAGGAAATTGAAACCGACAGAGACACTGAAGGAGGCTTTGGGACCGAGCCCCAGAGAGTGTCCCCACTTCTCTGCAGTATGCGCGGCCTGTTCCGTGGTCTTGGCGAGAATCTCGCCGATACCGGCGTTGGCGTCGTTCGCATTTGGCTCCGAGGCAGTGTGCCCTGCGTCATGCCCTGAAGAAGCCGGTTGCCCTTCCTGCGCAGCAGCAGCGAATGCAAACAGGCAAACCAGGAACGCGATCGCGGTGAAACGTTTGACCAGATTGCGGTTCATTGCGCGCCACCCGTGACCGGCGACGCTCCGGCGGGCTTCAGAATCGTACGAATAATGTCGGTGGCCAAGCGCGCAGCATCGGCCTGCAAGCCGGAGCGAGCAGCTTCCATGTCCTTCTCGACGGCGAGACGCGCTTGGCGAATCTGTTCCTGAGCCTTAGCGCGGGCCTCAGTCAAAGCCTGGGCGCGCATTTGCTGCGCCTGCTGACGGCGGGCTTCCTGCGCCTTGAAGACAGCAACTTTGGCTTCGCGGAGCTTCTGCTCGTATTCCTGTGTACGCGCTTCGGCAGCGGCGATGTCCGAGCGAGCCTTCAGCGCGGCGCCTTCCGTGCGGTCGCGGCGCTCTTTCAACACTCGCTCCAGCGGCTTGCGAACCAAGTTCTGATAAATGGCGTAGAGCAACAACAGCAAGACGACCGTTGGGACGGCGTCGAGCAGTAATTCGCCTACTTGTTTGAGAGTTGTATCCATCCTTAATGTCGTTGAGTGCCTACCGCTGAAGATGCACTGGGGGCGCTATGGAAATAACTGGAACTATTGAAACTAACAGAGCCCGTTGGCCGGTGTCAACGAAGGCACCTGCCGTTTTGCGACATCGGAAAACGCCCTTCACGGCTGGTTCTTCACGAACTCCGGCTGCTTGCCTTCGCCCCACGGATTATAGGTTTGGACATAGATCACGCGATCGCGAATGGTGGGGTGGTCCCACGCCCACAGCTCCCAGAATTTGTTGACGTACGGATAGTCGAGCGAGATCTCGCCGAGCTTCTGAAATGCCAAGGCGGCCGTGTGCGGTTCATCGGGAACGAGTCCATGGATCACCTCGAGCCCGTACTGGTCGGCCTGGTGCTCGAAATAACGCGAGACTCCGCTGAAGATGGGCGTGGCGAGAAAAGTCAGTAAGAAGAGGATCAGCGTGAGCATCGGTAATGAAGCCCAGTCGGAGAGGCTTTGAATCCCCCAGCGCTGCCCATATCGAGCCAGGAGCCAATTCGCCAGCCGGTAGCCGATGTAGAACAGGACCAGCAGCGCGAAAAGATCGATCGCGATCTCCTTCGGAATATGGCCCAGAACATAGTGGCCCATCTCATGACCGAAGACGAAGAGTGTTTCCGGGATGGTGAGTGCCTTCATCGTCGTGTCCCACACCACAACGCGCTTGGTGGCACCGAAGCCGGTGACGTAGGCGTTGAGGGTTGTAGTTTTCTCGCTGGCCTTCATCTCGTACATGCGCTGCGGGGGAATCTCCATGCCCGCGCGATGAACGACGCGTTCAATCTGCGCCACCAGGTCGGGGTGATGATCGGTCAGGGGCTCGTACTTGTTGAAGAGTGGCTCGATCCACACCGGTGCGATGAACATCGCCAGCACAACGATGGGAATGAATGCCAGCCAGAAATAAAACCACCAGCGCCGAGGACTGCGGCGGATGATGCCGTAGAGAATCCATCCGAGAAGCGTGGCAAACAGGCAGGCCAGCAGCAGGCTCTTGCCCCAATCGCCAAACCACGATCCCCAGTGCTGCACCGAGAGACCGTACTTCAGGCCAATGTGATGGCCATACATCTCGAAGGGCAACTGGGTCAGCTCAAGCACCAGCACGAACAACGACATGACAATGAGGGCCTGTAGAACTCGGCGGCGCGCAATGCGCTGTGCCAGGGCGCTCAGCCGTTCACCAAACCGGCTGCGCAGCATCACCCACAAAACCAGCACGGCCCAGATGCCGGTAACAAAGTAGAGCGACCCGTCGATGAGATAGAGGGCGTACGCCTTTGCCAGTTTGTCGGGCGGCAGCGAGTACTGGAGCATCGGGGAGGATGAGGTTGTGCCCCGCGCCGCGGCTTCCGGAGCCGAGGCGGTCTGTCCGACGCCAAGCATTGGCGAAATAGGGACGAACAGCGCGACCAATAGCAATGTTCGAACGATAAGACTTTTCGTCATATTTCGGGACCATCCCGTTCTGGCGCGCCCGCTTCTCCCGCACCGGTTCAGAAGGGCTGCGACTTCTGGCGCACAGCGAAGAAACCGCCCCTTCATCCCCCCTGTTTTCAGCTACTTGAAGACTTTGCAGAATTCTGCGCAACATACTGAAAAATCAGCAGCTTATCACGATTTCCGCTTGACATTCTCAGCCATGGGGGTACCATAAAAGTATCACCTCCGATCCATTTCAGGATCGAATAGGCTCGGAGCCAAGGAAATCGTCACCGCTCCTTGGCATCGGGCCTATTTTATTGCCCCCGGTATTCAATCGGTGTTAGGGGTCCCGAGCGAACGTTAAGATGCTGAAGTGTGCCTGTCTGCCTGAATGAACGCAAAGCTGCTTTTTTTCTGCGGAATTATTTTTTGTCTGACGCCTTGGGCCTCGCCTCCATTGGCATTGCTTGCCGGACTGATCTTCGGCGCCATTGCCACCCATCCTTACCCGGCTCCCTCGCGTAAAGCTTCGAAGCTGCTATTGCAGGCGGCAGTTGTCGGCCTCGGCTTCGGGATGAACCTCCAGGAAGTCATCAAAGCCGGTAAAAGCGGATTCGTTTACACCGCAATCAGCATTACCTTCGCGATGTTGCTGGGCACGTTGCTGGGCAAGCTGATGGATGTGCGACCGCGCGCGGCCTTCCTGATCTCCACCGGCACGGCGATCTGTGGAGGCAGCGCCATCGCTGCCGTCGCGCCCATCACTGGCGCGACCGAAGACGAGATGTCGGTTTCCCTCGGCACGGTGTTCGTGTTGAACTCGATCGCGCTGCTGACCTTCCCCGCCATCGGCCTGTGGCTCCATCTGTCGCAAACCCAGTTCGGATTGTGGGCTGCGCTGGCCATCCACGACACCAGTTCCGTTGTCGGAGCGGCGGCCAAGTACGGCGCCGTTGCCCTAGCCGTGGGTACCACGGTGAAGCTGGCTCGCGCTCTGTGGATTGTCCCCATGTCGATCGGCACAGCCGCCGTGAAAGGCAGCAAGACCAAGATTCAGTGGCCATGGTTCATCCTGTTCTTCTGCCTGGCGGCCGTGGCTAACACCTACTTCTTCCCCGGAGCTCACGCCTATCACTGGCTCAGCAACTTCGGGAAGCTGTTGCTGATCATCACGCTCTTCCTGATCGGCGCCAGCCTGTCGCCGGCGGCCGTGCGGAAAGTCGGACCGCGACCGCTGATCCAGGGCGTCATTCTCTGGATCATCGTTGCCGTGCTGAGTCTGCTGGCCATTCGCGCTGGGTGGATTCGCATATGATTCTCCACCCGTCGAAAAAGCGGTTCTGCACGATAAACAGTCGCGTGTGATGTTCCTGCTTGCCTCCCAATCGCGGGCAGTGTACAAGTAGTTTTCCGAAATGCCACCGTCACCGCCTGCTCCAGCGGTTTTAATCGGGAGTTTTGTGAGAACCCTGATCCGGCTCTGTCTCGCTGCCCTTCTGCTGTCGAGTCTCACCGCTACCACCCAGAATGCCGCTAACGATCCGGTACTTGCCGCCCTGCAGCAGGAACTGCATCGGTCGTTCGACAACCTGAAGAAGCAACCGGTGCCCGCCTACTACCTGGCTTATCAGCTCACCGACAATCACGCGATCCAGGTAGCGCCTCGTTCGGGGCATTGGTTTCCAGCACCGACACCACCACGCGGCTGCTCGACATCGACCTGCGCGTCGGCGACTATGCGCTCGACAATACGCATGCGGGCGAGGGCGAGTCGCCGAACTTCGCCGAGCGCATGGGCCAGACACCAATGCCGCTCGATAACGCGCCGGACGTGTTGCAGCGTGCCGTGTGGGCGGAGACCGACCGCAAGTACAAGATGGCGCTGGAAGAGTGGCAGGACGTAAAGACTTCCACCCAGGTGAAGGCTGAGCGCGAGGATAAGTCGGCGGACTTCTCCAGAGAGCCGGCACGCCAGTTCACCGAGCCGGAAGCGCCGTTTCACCTCGATCGCGCTGCTGCCGAAGAGCGCGCCCGCCGCTTCAGCGCAGTCTTCGCCAAGAACCCTGATGTGCGGGAAGGTTCCGTCGAGGTTTCAGGCGAGATCGAAACCCGCCGTTTTGTGAACAGCGATGGCAGCGCGATCAAAATCTCGATGCCGTTCTATCGCATCATGGTGAATGGTTCGACCCGCGCCGCCGACGGCATGCATCTGCCGCTGCACCTTACATATCTGGCGTTCACACCAGAAGGCCTGCCCACCGACGATCAGATGATGGCCGATATTGCCGAGATGAGCCAGGAGCTGAGCGCGCTGCGCAAGGCTCCGGTTGCGGAACCGTACACCGGCCCGGCGATTCTTTCCGGCCGCGCCAGCGCCGTTTTCTTCCACGAGATCTTCGGCCACCGCGTCGAAGGCTATCGCCAGAAGAACGAAGAGGACGCACAGACCTTTAAGAAGAAGGTCAACCAGAAGGTCTTGCCCGACTTCCTCTCCGTGTACTCCGATCCTTCGCAGATGCACATCGGCAAGGAAGACCTGGTCGGCTATTACAAGTACGACGACGAAGGTGTGAAGACAGAGAAGGTCACGGTGGTCGAGAACGGCACGCTGAAAAACTTCCTCATGTCGCGTTCGCCGATCGACGGCTTCCCTCATTCCAACGGCCACGGACGCCGCCAGCAGGGATACGAAGTCGCCGCGCGCCAGTCGAACCTGATCGTCGAAAGCACCCAGCACGTCTCGCGGGCCGAGTTGAAGAAGAAGCTGATCGAGATGGTGAAGGCGGCTAATAAGCCCTACGGTCTCTACTTCGAGGACGTGGAGGGCGGCTTCACCTTCACCCAGCGCTACACGCCCAACGCTTTCAGCGTGCTGCCGACCCTCGTTTATCGAATTTATCCCGACGGCCGCGAGGAACTGGTGCGCGGGCTCGACATGATCGGCACGCCGCTGATCGCCTTCAGCAAAATTGTCGCCACCGACGATGAGGTTGGCGTCTTCAACGGCATGTGCGGCGCAGAATCAGGCTGGGTACCGGTTTCGGCGGTCTCGCCCGGGCTGCTGGTCTCGCAGATGGAAGTGCAGTTGAAAGGCAAATCGCAGCAGCGGGAGCCCGTACTTCCCGCGCCCGCAAGTAAGTAGCACCGAGGAAGTCGGAGAGCGTATGAGAATCGTGAGCCGAACCGTCTGCGGTTTGTTGTTCCTCTGCTTGGTGGCAGCGTCCTATCCGGTGTTGGCTGCCGATGACGTTCCTATGAAGGCCATGCGCGATGAAATGGCGCGCTCGGTCACCATGCAGCTCACCGGCCTGTCGAAGCCCTACTTCGTCGCCTATCGCATTCAGGACATCAACGACGTTTCGATTGTCGCCAATCTCGGCAGCGTCGTGGGCTCGCAAAACAATCGCACACGCCTGTTGCAGGTGCAGCTCCGGGTCGGCGATTACAAGCTCGACAACACCAACTTTCTGGCATTCGGCACACGGCAGGCCAGTGGCGTCGGCATGGGCGAGCAGATCGCCGTCGACAATGACTACAACGAGCTTCGACGCGAGATCTGGCTGGCTACCGACTCCGAATACAAGAAGGCGGTGGAGCTTTTCACCGCGAAACAAGCGGCTTTGCAGAACCAGAGCCATGGCGAAGATATTCCTGATTTCACGCAGGAGAAGCCCAATAAATATTTCTCCAGTCAGGCTTCGGTTGCGGTAAACGTTTCGGAATTGGAGTCGGCGGCGCGGCAAATCTCCGCCGTGTTTCGCCAGTTGCCTGAGCCGCAGACGTCACAGGTGACCATCGACGCTCACAACGTGTTCACGCGCTACCTCAACAGCGAAGGCACGGAATACACCCGGCCCGACGACATGATCTTCATCCAGATCAGGGCCACAACTGAGGCCGAAGACGGACTGCCGCTGGAAGACACGGAACAGGTATTCCTCAAGTCGCCGGCCGACGTATCGGCCACGGATCTGACCGCTCGCGCGCAGAAGATGCTGCAGCGCCTGCAGAAGCTGCGCACGGCGAAATCCTTCGATCGCTATAACGGCCCGGTGCTGTTCGAAGGCGAGGCAGGCGCAGAAGTTTTTGCTCAGCTATTTGCCACTGCGCTCGTCGCCTCGCGCGATCCAGTGACCGACAATCCGCGCGCCCAGGCATTCCTCGACCAGATGACGACCCGCTTCGGCGCAGGCTCGCTCACCGACCGTATCGGCGGCCGCGTGCTACCCGACTCCGTCACCCTGACCGACAATCCCACAATCGACACCTTCAATGGCCAGCCACTGATGGGGATGTATGCCGTCGATGAAGACGGCGTTCCTGCGCGCACCAACACCATCGTCGAGTCGGGCGTGCTGAAGCTCGTCCTCTCGTCGCGCACGCCGATCCAGGGCGTAACCCACAGCACCGGCAATCATCGCGGCTTCACTGCCGCTCCCAGCAACTTGATTTTTACTTCGACGAAGGGCATGAGCGACCAGGAGCTGCGACGCATGTTGCTGGAAAAGGCAAAGGCCCGCGGACTGGAGTACGGAATTGTGGTTCGCCGCGGCGGCGGCTCGGCCGACGAGTTCATCCAGGCGGCGATGTCAATGATGCAAGGCGGAGGCGCGGCGGGCAACAACATGCTCGAGGTCTACAAGCTCTACGCAGACGGGCACGAAGAGTTGATGCACGGGCAGCAATTAGTCGGCATCAACGCATCGTCGTTCAAGGACGTGGTGGCGGTCGGCGACAAGCCGGTGGTCTACAACTCCATTTTCATTCCCGGCTTCAGCACTCTGATGGTTGCAGGGATGACCGGCGACGTCAGTGCGATCACAAACATGCCGATCGTCTCCTACGTCGTGCCATCGCTGCTGTTCGACGACGCGACGCTGAAGAAGGTGTCCGGCCCCTTCCCCAAGCCGCCCATTACCACGCCGCCACCGATGTCGGCGAAGGGCAGTTAGTAAAGACGCTTTTCGCTTTTCGCTAGTTGCTGACGGCTGCCTTCCTGTGACCCACCTCACTGACCCCGGGGACCGATTCGCGGCAGCATGTCTACATGTCAGCCACAGCCCCGGTCCTCACCAAGGTAATTAAGAGTTTTGCCGAATTGCGTCGCGCTGCGCAGCCCCTCGGCCCGAAGAAGGTTGCGATCGTTGCCGCCGACGACGAAGTGGCGCTGACGGCCGCCGATGGCGCGTTGTATCTCGGAATCGCCAAGCCAGTCCTAATCGGCGATGAGAAGAAGACGCGCGAGAAGGCGCAGGCGCTCGGACTGTCTGATCTGCTGGCGAAAGCCGAGTTCGTCGCGACCGACTCGCCCGCGATAACCGCGGCTCGCATGGCCCATGATGGGCGCGTCGATCTCCTGCTCAAAGGTCATCTCCGCACCGACGAACTGCTGCACGCTGCGCTGAACAAAGAGTTCGGGGTGCGCACCGGGCGTCTGTTGAGCGATGTTTTGCTCTACGAAGACACGCTGTCCGGCGAAATGCGCCTGGTCGGTATTACCGATGGCGGTTTGAATGTGCTGCCCAACTTCGAGCAGAAAAAGCAAATCGTGCAGAACGCTATTGAAGTTATGCGATGCCTCGGATTAACGCGTCCGAAGCTCGCGATCATGAGCGCCACCGAAGCCGTGACCGAGGCCCTGCCGTCCAGCGTTGACGCCAGGCAACTCGCCGATATGGCTGCTGCTGGCGATTTTGGCGAGGTCGACATCTGCGGTCCGCTCGCCCTCGACTGCGCGCTCTTGCAATCGGCCGCCAAGGCGAAGAGCATCTCGCATCCGGTGGCCGGACGCGCCGAATGCATGATCGTGCCCAACATAGAGTCCGGCAACCTGCTGGGCAAAGCGGTGAAGTACCTGGGCGGCTCGCAATGCGCGCACGTGGTCGTGGGGGCGAAGGTGCCGATCCTTATCCCGTCGCGCGTCGAAAGCGCCGACGACAAAATCAATTCCATCGCGCTGGGGGTGCTCTTTGCCAGCCGCTGAGTTTCGCGTCCTCGCCATCAATCCCGGATCCGCGTCGACGAAGTTCGCGCTCTACGTAAATGACACGCCGTTACTCGTGAAAAATATCCGCCACTCCGATGCCGAACTCGAACCCTTCCGCGGGCGCTCGATCCTTGATCAGCAGGACTATCGTGCAGCCGGGATCGAAGCGGCTTTGCAAGAAGCTGGATACGAAGCGCGCGAGTTGAGCGCAGTTGTCGGACGTGGCGGACTTCTGCCGCCGGTGCAAAGCGGCACCTACATCGTTGACGAAGAGATGCTTGAAGAGTTGCGAGAAGCCCGTCGCGGTGAGCACGCTTCGAATCTTGGGGCATTCCTCGCTCACAGCCTCGCACAACAGGCTGGTGCGCCGGCATTCATTGTCGACCCCGTCAGTGTCGATGAATGGCCGGATCACGCTCGTCTCTCCGGATCGGCCTTGCTGGAACGCCAATGTCTCTCGCACGCGCTGAACTCCAAGGCGGTCGCGAAGCGTTTCGCCCGCGAACACGGCAAAGCTTACGAAAGCATGCGGTTGGTCGTGGCCCACCTCGCCAGCGGCATCTCGGTTTCAGCCCACGAAAACGCCCGCATGATCGACGTCACCAACTCGCGCGAGGAGGGCGCGTTCTCCACGGAACGCACCGGAACCGTGCCGGTCATGCAACTCGTCAATCTCTGCTTCAGCGGACGCTACACCCACAAGCAGGTCGAGACGCTGCTGTTCCGCGAGGGCGGACTGTACTCCTATCTCGGCACAAAAGATCTCATCGAAGTGGAACAGCGCATCGACGCAGGAGACGAGCAGGCGAAGAAAGTCTATGACGCGATGGCCTATCAGATTGCGAAGGAGATTGGCGCGATGGCCGCCGCCCTCCATGGACAGGTGTATGCAGTGCTGCTGACGGGCGGCATGGCTCACTCCGAACGCCTGGTGACCGCGCTGCACCAATATGTCAGCTGGATCGCGCCGGTAGTCCGCTACGCGGGCGAAGACGAGTTGCAGGCGCTTGCCGAAGGTGCCCTGCGCGTCCTCCGCAAGGAAGAAGAGCCGCGCCGGCTCCGGATGGCAGCCGCACTCGCCTCCAGCATTTGAATTCCGATCAGGAGCTTCGCCATGTCGAACTCGACTGAGACCAACACGCAGAAACGCTGCACAGTTTTCGACTCGATGAGTCGCGAAGAGCTTTTGCGAGCGCTGGAGATGTTCGCCAAAAACTGGCTGGCACACGACGGCTGCTGGTTTCTGGCAGCCGAAGAAAGTCTGGGGATCGAAACTGCGATGGAGTTGGACACACTCGCGTGGCAGCGCTTCGCCGTCTCCGAGGCAAACCGCATCATGGCTACGTTCGACATTGCTCCCGGCGGCGGATTGGAAGCCTTGGAGAAAGCTCTGGCGCTGCGACAATACAGCCTCATCAACTCGCAGCACTTTGAGTGGTCGGCCGATCGCAAGCGCCTACGCTTCTTCATGGACGTCTGCCATGTGCAGGAAGTGCGCCGTCGTAAAGGCTTCGTCGATTTTCCCTGTAAGAGCGTGGGAATGGTCGAGTTTGAAAATTTTGCGCGCACCGTCGATTCGCGCATTCACGCTCGCTGCCTGCATTGCCCGCCCGATGCCTCGGAAGGCCAATACTGCGGCTGGGAGTTCACCATGGCTTCCGACGGCGGTCACCGAGAATCTTGCATCCGGCAAGAGTAGAATGTTTTGTAGTCCATCTCACTCAGGTTGGAGGTATGCATGCGACCGTTTCTGACCATCGCTCTGTTCGTCGTTGCTTATCTCGTCTTGACGCAGTGGCTTTTGCCCAAGCTCGGCGTTCCAACCTGAAGGACTGCCTCTGGCTGCGCCGGGTCACGGCGCGACTCGAAGCAAGATGAAGGCCCGGATGCCGCTTCGGATCAGCGATTATCGGACAGCAAATGAATGATCGCGTTTTCAAACATTCCAACGCCCACAAACTGGAAGATCCTGAAAGACTGACGTGGATGCCGCCGGCGGAAGTCCTCTCCCGGTTGCACCTCAAGCACGGTCAGCGCGTCGCCGACGTAGGCGCCGGCACTGGATATTTCAGTCTTCCGATGGCGAGGGCCGTCGGTGAAGACGGCCACATCTTCGCTGTCGATCTGCAGCAGGAAATGCTCGATCTTCTCGCGAAGAAACTTCAGCAGGACGATTCCCCTACCAACGTTTCCCTGCATCGTGGTCCGGCGAGCCAACTGCCCCTCGAAGACCGCTCGGTCGATGTCGCGTTCTACGCCAACGTATGGCACGAGTTTGACGATGGCGAGGATGTGCTGCGCGAGGCCCTGCGCATCGCCGTTCCCAACGGCAGGATCGCGGTCCTCGACTGGCGTCACGACAAAGAGTCGCCGCCCGGCCCGCCTCAAGGCCATCGCATTGCAGCCGACACTCTCGTCGACTTCCTGCAGAAGCACGGGTGCCACAAAGTCTCGTGCTACAACGTTGGACAGTACAGTTATTTGATCACTGCAGAGCTAGCAAAAGGGTAGACGGGCTACTTCGAAGGGGCGCACATTCTGGTGCGTCGTGATGGATGGTGTACCTGAAAGCCGCGTCGTCTTCACGGCTAACGCTCAAATGCCAAGTGCCGCTTTCCTACAGCTTCTTGCGTAGCATACTGATGACATCATCGGCGGTGATCACGCCGGTCAGCACGCCGTCTTCATCGATCACAGGCAGGGTCAGCAGGTTGTACTTGTCGAAGAGCTCGGCCACTTCCTTCTCATCCGCGCCCGGGTGGATGGTCGTCATGTGGCCGGTGCTGAGCATCATCAGCGGCGTTCCCGGCGGGGCAAGCACCACCTTCGCCAGCGGCACCAGGCCCAGCAGCTTCTCGTTTTCGCCAATGATGTAAATCGTACTGATGCTCTCCACTCCGCCATCGAAGTTGCGCAGCATCTCGATCGCATCTTCTACCTTGGCCTGCGGACGAAGCGCCATGTACTCGGTCGTCATGCGCCCGGCGGCCGTGTCTTCCTCGAAGTTCATCAGTTCGGCGACTTCGGCGCGCTCCTCCGGCTGCATCTCCGTCAGGATCTCCTGCGAGGCATCAGGATGCATGTCGCCTAGCAGGTCGGCGGCGGCATCGGGATCCATTTCCTCCACGATGTCGGCGGCGCGGTCGGAATCGAGCGAGCTGAGAATCGAGACCTGCAGCTTGGGATCGATTTCCTCCAGCGTCTCGGCCGCCACTTCGTCATTCAGGGTCTCGAAGACGGCCCCGCGCTCGGCGGGAGCCAGATCTTCCACGATGTCAGCAATGTCGGCCGGATGCAGCTTGGCCAAGCGGTCCAGAGAGATCTTCAGCTTGACGCGGCGCGCGGGATCAACCTCGATCAGGTCCACAAACTCCCACGGGATCATCCGCGGTGGAATCTTGTCGAGGATAGGATGCAGCACCGCCGCAGGCACCACGCCTTTCAGCAGCCGGCGCATCGCTCCGCGTGCGCCGACGTCGACAGCGCCGACTTTCAGGACGAGATGTCCGTTGCCGCTCTCTTCGTGGATGTCCACATCGTTGACGCGTACAACCTTGCGTCCGTGAACGTCGATGATTTGCTGGTCGAGCAAGTCGCGCTCCAGCAGGAGCATGCCCTCGCCGCCGCCGTAGGGGCTCCATTCAGCCGCATTGGTTGAGACGCGAAGACGGTTGTCGATCAGGCTGACTGACTTCGAAGGAATAACGCGATTGCCATGCCGCGTCTTGATGACGAAGCTGCTGATCTGGTTCGAACTCTCCTGCGGAACGATGGCCACCTCACGCACTCTCCCCGCATGCGTGCCGGTGTTGTCGATTACGGGCGCGCCAATCAATTCGGAAAGTGCAAGCGAGGGCATCGAACTCACTATAGTCTATGCGCGATTCTCGGTTGCAGATTTGTTGTCGCTGCTTCCGGAAATCGAACTGTCATGCTTCGATTCGGGCGCAGCGGCTTGGCATCATCGGCTCACTCTGCGAGACTTAAAGCATGCAGTCCTACGTTCGACAAGCAATTCTTTTCGATTTAGATGGAGTACTGGTTGATTCCACCACCTGCGCCGGCCGCATCTGGAAGGGCTGGGCGCGCGAGAACGGCCTCGACCCCGAGTACATGGTGCAGGTCGCCCATGGGCGTCCAACCATTGAGACGGTGCGCATGGTCGCTCCAAACTTGGACGCGCTAGCCGAAACCAGCAAGATCGAGGATCGCGAGGTCAACGACGTCGATGGCCTCAAGGCGATACCTGGGGCCAGGGAGCTGCTTGGGTCGCTGCCGCCCGAGCGCTTCGCCATCGTGACCTCCGGATCGCGGCGACTCGCCACCGCCCGCCTGAAGGCTGCCGGCCTGCCGGTACCGCTCAAAATGATTGCCGCCGACGACATCGTTCACGGCAAGCCCGATCCCGAACCGTATCTGAAAGGAGCGCTGCTGCTCAGGTTTGAACCCGAGACGTGCCTGGTGTTCGAAGACTCGCCTCCGGGCATTCGCGCCGCCAAAGCCGCAGGGATGACCGTTGTCGCCTTTCCGACGACCTATCCGCTTGGCGCATTGTCAGAAGCCGATTTCGTTACCGATTCGTTCGCGTCGGTACGCCTCGAAGTCCTCGCCTCCGGCGAACTTAATCTGGAAGTAGCATCGCTGGAACCCAGCCTCTGTCCGTAAACTTACGCCTGCGGTGGGCATCTACTTACCTACGCTACGAATCCTACTGAGCGCACCGCTTTTAGGTCCGCACATACGTGTGTCCATTCAGACCAGACGAGCGGGAGTCTGCTGCGAGGAAAATCCGATGCCAAATTTTATTGCTGATGTGGAAGAGATTCGCCAGCGAGCCGCTGAGAAGATCGAAGAGGGACCCGTCACCGAAACCTATAAGGGCGACGTCGACAAGACCATTTCTATTCTGAACGAAGCGCTGGCCACCGAGATCGTGTGCGTGCTGCGCTACATGCACCACTACTTCATGGCCACCGGCGTTCATGCCATGGCCGTACGCGACGAGTTCAAAGAACATGCCGACGCCGAGCGCGAGCATGCCGACAAGATCGCCGACCGCATCCAGCAACTCGGCGGAAAGCCGGATTTCAATCCCGCGTCGCTGGTCCAACGCTCGGCTTCACAGTATGCCGAGGGCAAGTCGCTGTCGGACATGATCAAGGAAGATCTGATCGCCGAGCGCATCGTCATCGAGGTGTACCAGAAGATGATCCGCTATTTCGGTAACGACGATCCGACTACGCGCCTCATGATCGAGCACATCCTGCAGGACGAAGAAGAGCACGCAGCGGATCTCTCCGATTTGCTCTTCATCACTGATCCCAGCACGGGCAAGACGGAAGGTGCCGATCCGGGCACGCATCCGCTGGACATGCACCGGGACGAACAGTCACGCCAACAGCGGGGACGCGCCGACGTGCAAGCCGACGCGGGACGAACCAGTCGCCAAGGTCGCGCCGAGTCTGGAAATCAGCCTGCCAAGATGACGCGTCGCGAACTGGACGTTCCGGCAACCCCTCGCAGCGGCGGCGGCCGCACCGAGCCGGAACAGCCGCGTATCGGCAGCGAACGCAACGAAGAAGGCGTCGGTAACCTGATCAGCCGCGATAAGACGCTGATGGAAAGCCCGGAGCGTGGGAAGGGCGCGGGGTCGGTGAACGCCAAGGCCAAAGGCAAGAACGGCAAGAACAAGAAGAAGCGCGCGGCGTAGCAACAAACCAGGAAGGCGGGCGCGGCTTCAACCGCGCCCGGTCTGGAACAACTACTGCTTTACTTCTTCCCGCTCAATCAACATTATCCGCTTCACCTGGTTGCGATCGAACTTCTGCGGATTGCCTCCGATGGTTACGATCACCTGGGTCGCGTCGATTGATTGCAAATCACCATTGACGACAGTTCCGTCGCGCAACTCAATCGTGTCGTGCGCAGCCGTTCCCAATTCAAATGAAACGCTGCCGCCGGACAACTGATCGGGCGCAATCACCATTGGAAATTTTCCGGAATTGTAGCCTTCCTTGGTAAACGTCAACGTGTGACTGCCCGGCGTGAGCTGCGCCGCGATCGGCGTCACACCAATCTCTTTGCCGTCGACGCTCAGCTTCGCACCCGACGGCACCGAGTAAACGGTGACTGCGACGGGTTTCAACGTCACGAAGCTTGACCAGTCCGCCGGCACTCGCTGCGGGTTCACGGTGAAGGTTGCCGGTGAGCCCATGGTCTGCGCATTCACCTGCATCTTTACGGTTTCGTTCGGACCGACGTTGGTCACGTCGAGATAGCCGGTGCCGATCCGCACCTGTTTCTTATCAAAGAGGTAGAAGTTGAAGGTGGCCTGCGGAATCTTCTTGCCCGACAGATTCTGCACCTCAACGTCGAGGACGTACGTCTGCTGCCCACCGTATCCTCCAACGTGATTGATCTTGGTGATGGAGAACTGCAGAAGAGGCTTATCGGACGGCCAGCTTACCGCCGGAATCGTATCTTTGGCGAAGGCTAAGGTAGAAACGACGAAGAGAAGGAGAACGACAAAACGGCTACGCATGCAAGGTATGTAGCACAACCCGAACTACAGACAAAGAACAAATGGAAGCCAAGGGCGACCTGCATGTTCGCCGCCTCCATATTGGAACTGACCACTAGCAACTGACCACTAGTTCCTGATATTCGCCATCAACTGTTCGATCTCTGTTTTCTTGTCGGCAGTCAACGGCAGCAACGGCAAACGCACCGTCCCTCCGAAATAGCCGTTATAGTCCATCGCGTACTTCACGCCGGCAACGCTCAGCGCACCGACAATCCGCTCGGCGGCTTTGGCGATGCGCTCCTGCTTCTCGCGGGCGAGCGCGGCATCGCCATCTTTCCACGCGGCATAGATCTCGTAGCATGCCGTGGGAGCGCAATCGGCGAAGGCGAGAATCGCGCCCACCGCTCCTGCGTCCAGCGAAGCATGCAGCTTGTGCGCCGCGCCTACCAGCACCTGGAAGCCGACTTCCTTCTGCCGCGTCTTCAACGAGCCGACCATCGTCACCGCTGACGAAGACGGCTTGGGCGCCGCGGTTCCCGCCAGCGCGCCGACCGTGACCAGCGCTCCGCCATCGGCGCTTGCCGAAGCCGCCGCCGCAGATTTCAGCATGCGTCCGGTAACAGCCGCGAATGTTTCATTCACGGTCGCGCTGCGCTTGATGTCGCGCGTGCCCTCGACCATCTTCTGCACCTTCTCGATCGAGCCCGAAGATTCCTTGATGCCGATGAGGTTCGGATGCTCGGCCAACTCGATTACCAGTTCGGCCGGAATGTCGTAGCTGGTAGCCTGCGGAAAGTTGTAGATGATCACCGGCAGCGGCGAGCGATCGCAGACGAAGCGATAGAACGCCAGCATGTTCTCGGGCTTGGCCATCTGTCCCTTGTAGTAATGCGGCGTGCGCACCATGGCGACGTCGTAACCGAGTTCGGCAGCGTACTCGGTGAGCTTCAGCGTCTCAATAGCCGACTCGATCCCGGTGCCCGCGATCAAAATCTTGTCATCGGCAGCCGCTTCGCGCGCGGACTTCAACACCTCGCGCTTCTCGTCGTCGCTCAGCAGGATGGCTTCGCCGGTCGAGCCTTGCACAACAATGCCGGCAATCGGCCCGCGACAATACTGCTCGACGTTCTGCTCGAGTTTGCGGAAGTAGATCTTGCCGTCCTGATAAAAGGGCGTGGTGATGGGAGGAAAGATTCCGTGAAGGAGCATAGAAGTCCTCAATGATGATTATAGGATGTGAAGGATGAAGCCGAATGGAAGATGCCAGCGCTGGTGATAGGGTGATTTCTCGACATCTGGGCACTGACGATTGCATGCGGCGCACCAGGGTTGAACTGGTATCGGCCGGAGCCCGGAGGGCGGCGTCATGATAGCCCAGGATGGAGCGAAGCGGAATCCTGGGTACGCGATTTAACCTGGGCTTGAGCCGGCTTCAGCCGGCGACAGATGCCGTCCCTGCCGGGACGTGGAGAATTAAAGGGCTGCCTACCCAGGACTGCGTCCTGGGCTGAGCTGAGTCGTCCCGAAGTCGCGGGACGGCTTCATCCGCGCAGCGCCTCCCACTCCTCCGGCTCGGTGGCGGGAGAAATGATGTCGCCCAGAATCTTGGCGGTTCCGTGACCGGAACCGATCCAGGCGTTGCGATCGACTTCAACTTCTGCCGGGGGGACAACGTCGGCAACGGGCTTGCCGAAGCGGGTCACGCGAATTGGTTGTTTGGTTTTGGAAACTTGCTGCAGCAGCGAGACGCACTTAGCCTTGAATTCGGAAATGGCGATTTCCTGCATCCTGAATCCCTCAAGCCACTATCAAAACTAGGTTTTTTGTTGCTAGCTGCTAGTCGCCAGTTGCTGCTTCCGCTCAGCGTGCAGTGCCTGCAGCGCGTACACCTTCGCCTCGCCGCGTTGCAGCGCGGCGATCCCGTCGCAAGCCGCCTTTGCTGCCGACAGCGTCGTGATCGTCGGAATGCGTCCCATCACCGCAGCGCGGCGGATCGCCTTCTCGTCGAACCACGGCTCCACGCCGTGCGGCGTGTTAATGATGAGCTGAATGCGCTCGCCCTTGATCAGGTCGACGACGTTCGGACGGCCTTCCTTCACTTTGTAGACGCGCTCGACGTGCAGCCCTGCGTGCTCCAGCACTCGCGCCGTGCCGTGCGTCGCAACGATGCTGAAGCCCAGCTCGACGAACCGCTTCGCCAGCTCTGGCATGAAGGGCTTGTCGCGATCGTTGCCGCTCATGAAGATCGTGCCTGAAGTCGGCAGCGTCTGCCCGGCTGCCATTTGCGCCTTCGCGAAGGCCTCACCGAAATTGTCGGCAACGCCCATCACTTCGCCCGTCGACTTCATCTCCGGGCCGAGCACGGTATCGACGCCGGGGAACTTGCCCCACGGAAACACCGGCGATTTCACGAAGTAGAAGTTGCCGGTATCGAGATCGGTCTTGTGATCGATGTTGGCGGGCAGGAACTCGCGCAGCTTGCGGCCGGTCATCAGCCGTGCAGCGATCTTCGCCAGCGGCACGCCCGTCGCCTTGGACACATACGGCACAGTACGCGAGGCGCGCGGGTTTACCTCGATGACATACACGCGGTTACGCTGGATGGCGTACTGAATGTTCATCAGGCCAACGACGTTCAGCGCGCGCGCCAACTGGAACGTGTATTCGCGGATCGTGTTCAGCAGATGCTTCGGAATATCGACTGCCGGCAGCACGCACGACGAGTCGCCGGAGTGAATGCCGGCCTCCTCGATATGCTGCATGATGCCGCCGATGACAACGTCTTCGCCGTCGGAGAGCGCGTCAACATCAATCTCGGTCGCCGACTCGAGGAAATGATCGATCAGCACCGGCCGCTCCTGCGAGTACTCGACGGCTTCCTTCATGTATTCGGTGAGCGACTGATCGTCGTACACCAACGCCATTGCGCGTCCGCCGAGCACGTACGAAGGCCGCACCAGCACCGGATACGAAATGCGATTCGCATTCGCCAGCGCTTCTTCCAGGCTGGTCGCGGTCGCGCCGCGCGGCTGCGGAATGGAAAGTTCTTCCAGCAATTTGCCGAAGCGCTTGCGATCTTCCGCGAGGTCGATGTTCTCAGGGGATGTCCCGATGATGGGCACGCCCGCAGCCTTCAGCGGCAGCGCCAGGTTCAGCGGCGTCTGTCCGCCGAACTGCACGATCATCCGCACATCCGCTCCGCACGCAGCTTCGTGATCGTAAACCGACATTACGTCTTCAAACGTCAGCGGTTCGAAGTAGAGACGGTCGCTGGTGTCGTAGTCGGTCGAGACGGTCTCAGGATTGCAGTTGATCATGATCGTCTCGTAACCATCATCACGCAGCGCGAACGCAGCGTGACAGCAGGCGTAGTCGAACTCGATTCCCTGCCCGATACGGTTCGGCCCGCTGCCCAGGATGATGACCTTCTTCTTGTCGGTCGGCGGCGCCTCATCTTCCTCTTCGTAAGTCGAGTACAGGTAAGGCGTGTAACTCTCGAATTCGGCAGCGCACGTATCCACGCGCTTGAAGACCGGGCGAACGTTGTGCTGCTTGCGGAGCTGATAAATCTTTTCCGCGGCACCGCGGCCGTTAACGCTCTCCAGCGCTTCGCCCAGGCGCGCGTCGGAGAAGCCCATGCGCTTCAACTCGAACATCCGCTCCGCATCAATCGGCTCTGCGCCCAGCTTGGCCTGCTCGTCGGCAATTTCCTTCAGCTGATGCAGGAACCAGGGATCGATGTTGGTCATCTGCGTGAGCTCGCGTACGCTCATGCCTTGCGAAAGCGCGTAGCGAATGTACTGCAGCCGCTCCGGATGCGGCGTCACCAGTCGCTTGGTCAGGATGCGCGGCTCGATGTCACTGGCGGTCGCCTTCTTGCCGGTCTCGAGCGAACGCACGGCCTTCAGCAGCGCCTGCTTGAAGGTGCGGCCGATGGCCATCACTTCGCCAACCGATTTCATCTGCGGGCCAAGCGATTCATCGGCGCCCGGAAATTTCTCGAACTGCCACTTCGGAATCTTCACCACAACGTAGTCGAGCGTCGGCTCGAAACACGCGGGCGTCTTGCGCGTGATGTCGTTGGTGATTTCGTCGAGCGTGTAGCCGACCGCAAGCTTGGCCGCAATTTTCGCGATGGGAAATCCGGTGGCCTTCGACGCCAGTGCCGAGGAGCGCGATACGCGCGGATTCATCTCGATAACGACCACGCGGCCGTTGTGCGGGTCGACGGCGAACTGGATGTTCGAACCGCCAGTCTCGACACCGATTTCGCGAATGACGGCGATCGCGGCATCGCGCATGGCCTGGTATTCGCGATCGGTGAGTGTCTGCGCCGGCGCAACGGTGATGGAGTCGCCGGTGTGCGTGCCCATGGGATCGAAGTTCTCGATCGAGCAGATGACGATGACGTTGTCGGCCATGTCGCGCATCAGCTCGAGCTCGTACTCTTTCCAGCCGAGCACCGACTCTTCCAGCAGCACTTCGTGAACGGGAGAGAGATCGAGACCACGCGCCAGCAACTCCAGCAGCTCTTCCCGGTTGTAGGCAATGCCGCCGCCGGTTCCGCCCAGCGTGAACGATGGACGGAGAATGACCGGGAAACCGATTTTGCTGCTGAAGTCGAGACCGTCTTTCAGATTGTTGACCAGCGACGACTTCGGTACGTCGAGCCCGATCGCGGTCATCGCGTCCTTGAAGAGCAGGCGGTCTTCGGCTTTCTTGATGGCTCCGAGCTGCGCGCCAATAAGTTGCACGCCATACTTCTCGAGCACGCCACCATCGGCGAGTTCCACCGCCATGTTCAGCGCGGTCTGTCCGCCGACCGTTGGCAGCAGCGCAAAGATACCGGGCTTGCCGCTCTCCTTGAGCATTTCGGTCTCAACGCGGATGATCTCTTCCACGTACATGCGCGTGAGCGGCTCGATGTAGGTGCGGTCGGCCATCTCGGGGTCGGTCATGATGGTCGCCGGGTTGGAGTTGGCGAGCACGACTTCGTAGCCTTCGGACTTGAGCGCCTTGCAGGCCTGCGCGCCCGAGTAGTCGAACTCCGCCGACTGGCCAATGACGATCGGCCCCGAGCCGATGATGAGTACTTTCGCGATGTCGTTGCGGCGTGGCATCGTTAGTGTTTACCGCCCTTCCATTCCTCCATCATCTTCACAAAATCCTTGAACAGGTAGTGCGAATCGTGCGGGCCGGGCGCGGCTTCCGGATGGTATTGCACGCTGAACAGCGGTAGCGATCTGTGCCGCAAGCCTTCCAGCGTGTTGTCGTTCAGGTCGATGTGCGTCAGGTCGACTTCGCTCTGTTTCAGCGAATCGGGATCGACGGCGAAGTTGTGATTGTGCGCCGTAATCTCGATCTTGCCAGTCGACAGTTGCTTCACCGGATGGTTTCCGCCGTGATGGCCAAACTTGAGCTTGAACGTCTTTCCGCCGAGCGCGAGTCCGACCAACTGATGACCAAGACAGATTCCGAAGATCGGCACTTTGCCCATCATGCGGCGAATGCTCTCCTGCGCGTACGTCACAGGCTCAGGATCGCCAGGACCATTCGAGAGGAACACTCCATCGGGCTTCAGCGCGAGCACGTCTTCCGCGCTGGTGGTTGCCGGAACAACCGTCACGTTGCAGCACTCGCCAACCAGTCGTCGCAGGATGCTGTGCTTGATGCCGTAGTCGTAGGCGACAACGTGATGCTTCGGCGGCGCGTCTTTCACGCCGACGATTTCCGTCGGCTCGTGCGAGCGCACGCCTTCGTCCCACTGATATACGCTGCGCGTCGTGACTTCCTTCGCCAGGTCGGTTCCATCCATCTTCGGAATGGAGCGCGCCTTCGCGACAAGCTTGTCGGTGTCGGTTTCGAGCGTGGAGATCACGCCGCGCATGACGCCGTTGTCGCGCAAGTGGCGGACCAGCGCGCGCGTGTCAATCTCGCCAAGCACGGGAATCTTGTAGCGCTCGAGATATTCCTCGGCGACCTCCTGCGAGCGCCAGTTGGAGCTGACGCGCGAGAACTCGCGCACGATCAGTCCCTCAATATAAGGACGGGTCGCTTCGTTGTCGTCGGAGTTGGTTCCGTAATTGCCGATTTCAGGATTGGTGAGGACTACGATTTGGCCGGCGTACGAAGGGTCGGTGAAGATTTCCTGATATCCGGTGATGGAGGTGTTAAAAACAACTTCCCCGTAACATTCACCTTTTGCTCCGTAGCCTTTGCCGCGGAAGATACGGCCATCTTCCAGCGCAAGGATTGCCTGCATTGCTTCTCCGGGGAGTGGATTTTACTGATTTTATCAGGGAATCGCAGGGAGCATAAGAGGAGAGAAGCAGGAAAATTGCGAGCTGCACAAGGAAGAGTGCAGAATCACGCATAAACGACTCACCACAGAGACAAAGAGGCACCGAGAACGCAGTTGACCATTTCTTTGTGGTTCTCGCCTAACGAATCGGGATTGGTGTTTACTTCGGCTTGATCACTGGACCTTTTCCCTGCTGGGTTTGTATCGTTTCGCCTGGCTTGAGCAGAGATGGACGATTGGAAGCTGGCTCGGCTTGCGGTTCCGAGCTGTCGGCTGCGGACGAGTTGCTTGCGTCAGAGCTTGGCACTTGCGAAGAGCTTGTCGCGGGAGAATTGCTTCCGGAAGGCGCTGTAGCGCTCGATTCCGAAGGCGCTGTGTTTGCGGCAGCGTCGGTCGCGCCTGGGGCTTTGTTCGCGTCGGGCTTTGCGGCAGTCGCGACACTCACGGGAGGTTCTTTGTCGAATACGGCTCGCTCGTTCGTCAGGCCTTGCAACTCGGCGTCGTGCGGCGCAGCGAAGAACCAGGTCAGCAGATATCCGCGACGTTCGGTGATTGCCATTGCCAGCGACAAGCGCCGCGAGAGCTCGTCGTTCGGCACGCCAAACGCGACGGTTCCGTGCAGGTAGACGAATACGATGTTGTCCTGGCTGAAGACCTTTCCGCTTCCCATGTCAGTGACAATCGGGTGCGTGAGCGAAAACTGGCCGACGAAATCCTTGAAGGCCGAGACATCGCTGCCCTGCTTCGGCACTTGCAGCGTCGGGAAGCACGAAAGCGCGATGGCCGAAACCGTCACTTCGCCGAAATCGTCGTAGGAGATTTCACCATCGTCAGCTGGCCGCTTCGCCCACGCCGAGAACAGCGTCTTGCTGCAAGCGTCCATCAGGATGTGCTCGCTGCGACCCATTCGCGGACGTCCGAACTCTTCCTTCGCCTTGTAGCGCTCGATCGCGGGCTGAACGAGGCCTTCCTGCCTGATTACCCAACCTTGCGGAATGCGATAGCTGAAGCCTAGCTGCGCATTCTCGTAGAAGTCGCCTTCAATTTTTCCAGGATCGATCTGCTTGGCTGGCGGATTCTGCTCCAGCAGCGCCAGGCGATGCGATGAGATCGATGGACCGTCGTAAGGTTTGCTGTTCGCCGCGATGTATTGCTTCGCATTCTCGGGCGGGAAGAACTCCAGGTGCTGAACCGCGGTTTCCAGGCGCTTGACCATCTTCTCGTCGTGGCTGGAGACGACGACTTCCAGGATGTAATCGCCAATCGTCGTTGCAAGCATCATGTGCTGCTCGATGCCGCGACGTGTTTCGTAGAGGAAGAACTGGTGTTGCGCGATGTTTGCCTTGCTCAGTCCGCGCAGTTCCTCGACTCCGCGATACAGCTCCTGGTCGAGCTCTTCGCGCAGATAGGCTTTCGCATCCTGCTTGTTGCCGCTTGCAGTGGGAATCGCCATGATCGTGATCTCGGCATCGGCAGGAGGAGGACCGACGAGTTCCAGCACCTCGATGTTCCCGTTGCGCGAGGCGGGCAAACTCTGCGGCCGCAGATGCGCGTCGGGCGGAAGCTCGAAGGTGAAGTCGAAGTAGTCGCTGGTGTAACGATCGGGCGAAAGGTACGCTTTTTCCGGATAGCTCGAATCGTCGGCACTTGATGACGAGGCAGGCGCGGGCGTTTTCGACTGCGCCGCGAGAGACACTGCCGCGCCGAGCGCAAGCGAGAGAACAGCTCTATAGAAAGGAGTTGGTTTCAACATCGCGTCGCAGGCTGTCTTGCCTTTATTCTTGCCTTATCGCGAGCAACAGTCAACGTAGCTGGCGAGAGCTGGTCGTTCTCCTACTGTATTCAGCCGTTTCCCGTTGCGAGTTCCTGCTTCTTCGGCAGCAGGCCAATAGCTCGTTGTTGGGATACGAATCCGCGATTCGCTCAGGTACAATTTGGGGTTTGTAGAGCTTTCGTGACTGCCGAAGGTTTGCGGCGCACGCTTTCTGCTGAAGGAGTTCGCTTCTGAACGTCGTCGTCAGTGTGTTGGCTTTTACGCTGATGGATCCTCACGGATTCCGCCAGTACCTGCGTTCGCACATCCTCGACACGACGTTCAAGGGTCTGTATCAAGCCAATGCCTTCGACATGATGCTGTTGATTCCGTACTTCATCGTGCTCATCACGCTGGCGTTTTACGGAATGCATCGATATCAACTCGTCTACCTTTATTACAAGCACCGCAAGAACAAGGTCACGGAGCCGGAAAGCCACTTCTCCGAGCTGCCGACAGTCACCATTCAGCTGCCGATCTTCAACGAGCAGTACGTGATCGATCGTCTCGTCGAGTGCGTCTGCAAGATGGATTATCCGCGCGAGAAGCTGCAGATCCAGGTGCTCGACGACTCGACCGACGAGACCGTCGATGTGGCGCGCGGCGTTGTGGAGCGTTACGCTGCTCTCGGCCACAACATCGTTTACCTGCATCGCACGAATCGCCAGGGATACAAAGCAGGCGCGCTCGATGCTGGCCTGAAGTCCGCGACTGGCGAATTCGTCGCCATATTCGACGCCGATTTCACGCCTCATGCTGATTGGCTGATGAAGGTGATTCATCACTTCTCCAATCCCGAGATCGGGATGGTGCAAACGCGCTGGGCTCATCTGAACCGCAGCTATTCGTTCCTGACCGAAGTCGAGGCCATTCTGCTCGATGGACATTTCGTGCTCGAACATGGTGGCCGTTCGCGCGCAGGCGTGTTCTTCAACTTCAACGGCACTGCTGGAATGTGGCGGCGCAAGGCCATCGACGACGCTGGAGGCTGGGAACACGACACGCTGACCGAAGACACCGATCTCAGCTATCGCTCGCAGCTTGCAGGATGGAAATTCCGCTATCTGCAGGACGTGGAATGTCCGGCGGAATTGCCCATCGAGATGACAGCGTTCAAGACGCAGCAAGCGCGATGGGCAAAGGGTCTGATTCAGTGCTCGAAGAAGGACTTGCCGAAAGTTCTGCGCGCCAAGGTTTCGCGCCGCGAGAAGATGGAAGCCTGGTATCACTTGACGGCGAACATCAGTTATCCGCTGATGATCGTGTTGTCGACGCTGCTGTTGCCTGCGATGGTGATTCGCTTCTATCAGGGATGGTTTCAGATGCTGTACATCGACATCCCGCTGTTCCTGGCGTCGACGTTCTCCATCTCCAGCTTTTACCTGGTGTCGCAGAAAGAGCTCTTCCCGAAAACCTGGTATCGAACGTTTCTCTTTCTGCCAGCGCTGATGGCGCTCGGAATCGGACTGACGCTGACCAACACGAAAGCCGTGATGGAAGCTCTGATTGGTCATCAAACGGCGTTTGCCCGCACGCCGAAGTATCGCGTGATCGACAAGAAGGATAAGGCAGTCGCGGCGAAGAAGTATCGCAAACGTCTCGGCTTTGTTCCTTATCTTGAGCTGCTGGTCGGAACTTATTTCGCGCTCACAGTCTGGTACGCAATCGCCAATGAGAACTTCATCACAGTTCCATTTCTGGTGCTGTTCGTCTTCGGCTATTGGTACACAGGACTGATGTCGCTGCTGCAAGGTCGCTTCGACAGCCTGCTGCGCGATAGCATCGAAGAGCAGAGTCCAAAACCTTATCCAGTTGGTGTGTAGTTGTCGGTTGTCGGTTCTCAGTTGTCGGTCAACTACGCTGCCGGTTCATGTCGACAACTAACAACCGAGAATTGACAATTGTCTTTGGTTACTTTCCTAATCCCCTCTCACGACCCAGCTAAGTTACTGAAAACATTAGTTCCAAGGCGGAATCCCGCAAAGTCTTCTCAGCGTGGGAGTTATGAACCACGGTGATGCAAAAAGTGACTTAGTGGCTGCTCGCGGCGATCGTACTGTCCAACGTCTGGACACGAACTTGGACGCATCTGTTTTCTTTTGCAAGCTGGCGCCGAGGCTCTGACGCCGCAAAGTTCCTCGTGACACCTTGGTCGCACGCCTGAAACTGGTCCGGTGCTGAAGGGTCTGAATTTTGCTCCGTCATCCTTGACCATCAATGTCCCGCATCCGTGCAAGGGATCCGGGCGCAGAATACGTCCGAGCGAGACTTAGCTTTATAATGACCCACCTATTTCGTACAAAATTTTCGTAAGAAAAAGCGGTCGGGGCGAAATCACACAAGGAGATTCCTCAATGAAAGACCTGAGTAAGAAGTCTGTGCTCTGTCTGGCATCACTGCTGGTGACGTGTGTTCTCGTTCCCCCGGCTTTCGGCCAAGGTCTGCCGTCGTTTGGAAACGTAGTCATCGTGGTAGGCGAGAACACGAATTACAGCACGAGCTATAACTCCAGCAACATGCCTTATCTGACGTCTCTCGCCAACACGTATGGTCTGGGAGTGAACTATTACTCGGACACACACCCTTCGATCGGCAACTATTTGAACCTGGCGACCGGGAACATTCTTACCGACGACGACAGCAAGACGCCGCAGAACTTTCCGGTGTCGCTGAACAACATTGCGCTCGAAGTGCAAAACGCCGGTGGAACCTGGAAGGACTACGTCGAGAATTTCCCGAGTAACGCGAGTTGTGGCGGCCTGAATCCCGGGCACTACTATGTGCGTCATGATCCCCTGGAATATCTGACGACCATTAACACCGAGAGAAGTAACTTTGTGTGCTTCAGCCATTTCGCCAAGGATTTGATGTCACACCAGTTGCCGAACCTGTCGTGGCTGGTGCCGAACGGCTGCGATGACGCGCACGACTGCTCCATTCAAACCTTCGACACCTGGCTGAGAGACAGGATCGGGCTGTTGCTCACGAGCTCCTACTTCAGGCCGGGGGGCACGGGGTTGCTGATCATCGTTTTCGATGAGAACAACGACAGCGGCAGCCCGGATTGCCAGACCACGACCGAAGGACACGGTTGCGGCGGACAGGTTGAACTGGTGGTGGTAAGTCCGTTCAGTAAGCGGGGCTATCAGTCGCCCGGCGGCGACACGCGGAATTACAACAATAGTTACGATGAAGGCGACATCCTGCGCCTGATGGCAGAAGGATTGGGTTTGCCGACTTCCGACCTTGGCTGGGCAAGCGATGGACTGCCGATGGCGGATTTCTTCACCACTGGCAACAAGCATTGAAGGTTGCTCTCGGCCCTCACGTTAACGTCCGAAAGACGGACGCGGACGTGGGGCCCCAACTGCGTTGCGGGGATCAAACCTCCGGGATCCACTGGGCTGGATTATTTCGCATTCCCGGCTCTGCTTTTTTCGCACTGAGACCATGACAGCGTTTCACCAAATCGCTCCGGGCTGCTAGGACTTGGTCAAGCTCGGTGGAGGCTGGCTCTCGACCTGTTGGCTGAAGAATATGCCGGTCACAACCGAGAGGACGAAGACGACAGGCATGTAGTTGCGCACCTCGACCAGCCAGCTGAAGAACAGCGACGAGACAAAGATGACCGGCAGCCAATAGAAGAATTGTTGCTTCAGTGCCTTGGGAGTTTTACGCCATCCGAGAAACAGGAAAGGGATAAACACGACACAGGTGGCGACGGTGTTGTTTACCCAGGTAAACAGATGCCAGTTCTGGGAAACGTGAGCCAGGGTGGCGCCACTGACGTCGCGATAGACAAAGCTCCCCTTCAGCACAAATAAACGGACTCCGAAATAGATGACGACCGCCGACACGCAGGATACAACCGATCGCAGAACGTAGTTTCGATCCTGGCGGCAGAACAGGACGTAATAGCCGGCCATCGCCAGAACCGTCTCCTTGGCCAGCGATCCGATGAGCATCGTAGCCAGAAAGAGCGGGAAATCCCCCGTCTCCAGGAAAATGAAGCAGAGCAGGAAGGCGAGCTGCAGCATGGGGTCGGTGAGCTGCCCGGCGTAGTTGACGAAGGTGGCCGGAAAAACCGCTGCCGTGCACAACACGGCGATGACTCCGCCGATGTGCGAGGTGTAGAGCCGCGCATAACGGTAGAGGGCGTAGAAGATCAGCAGCATGAAGTAGAGGCGGTAGGTATTGCGCGCCTGAACAAACGAAATTCCGGCGATTTCCATCCAGCGTACGAAGGCATTGGGAAGGAAGCGATAGGTGTGGGGCAGGAATCCGGGATTGAGATTGATGACGCCGTTGTGAAAGGCGATTTGCCAATCTACGTCGTGGGTCAACGGCCCGAAGTGATGTCCGCCGTAGTCAACCATGTATTTGTGCATGAAATTGACGGTGCCGGTGAGGACGAAGAAGAGTATGACCAGAGAAAGCGCAGAAGAGGCGCTCATGCGCCGGCGCTCGGCGCGGTAAATCAAATAGCAAATGCCGAGAACGATGAGGTTGAGAACGAACGTCCGGAGCGTCTTGCCCAGACCGACCGCAGGGGTATGAGCCTGCCAATGGAAAATGGCCGGCAGAATGGTGATCAGGGTCAGAGTCCAGATCGCGACATGCAGCCACAACCTTTGGCGGCGCTGTGTAATCGATGGCACAGTCTCTTCGACGGTGTAGTTCAAAAGTCCCTCATGCGAGAAATAACAATCCACAAGCTTACAGCAAGCATTTCCTCCCACGGACTGGAATTAAGAGCGGCAGTGTTGAGCAGTGGTGCTCGCAAATAAAAATCCCCACTCAAGAGTGGGGATTGTGGCGGTGAGCGGTACGGCTGGGCACCAGAACTTCAAGTTATCCGGCGGTCGAGTGCTTCGATGGCTTCACCTCGAGTTCGTTCACAACTTCTTTGACGTTGGGAACGGCTCGGGCGAGTTTCGTGGCTTCGCTCTTCTGAGCGGCGGTCTTCACGCTGCCGGAGAGAACCAGGGTTCCGTTCTTCGCGTTGCAGGAGATGCTCTGGTCGTCGAGGTCTTTGTGGGCCTTGATAGCAGCCTTGTAGTTGTCCTCGATTCCGTCGTCCAGCTTGTTGTCGACGGCCTTAGCCTGATCGCCTTCGCCAGTGGGGCGGATGCCGATCTCGTTGGAGACGGCGTAGTCGGGAGCAGCCTGCTTGGCGATCTGCTCGGCCTGTGATTTCTGATCGGCCGAAGGTACGTCGCCAGTAAGGGTCAGGACGCCCTTATCGCGATCCTGGGAAACCTTCACCACGCCCAAGCCTGCCTGCGTCATGGCGGTGTCGACTGCGTACTTAACGTCCGGATGCTCGGCGTTACGATTGCATCCCGCGAGCACCAGAACTCCGGCGAGAGTTGCCGTTATAACAACGATCCAGGCCCGCTTTGCCAATAAATTCTCTTGATTCAAAGTTATCCTCCGCGTGTCGTGAACATGCGCAACGAAGTAGATAGATGCTCGTCTGAGTTGCGGAGTTTGCGAGCGCGCGCGAATTCGACAGGGCGGCAGAGTAGCTCACGCGCAGCTCTGGTTCAGAGAACGATTGAGGGAACGGCTGGCACGGGCTTATTCCGTGCTGGAGGTCTGGGCGACGACTTCAGGCTTTTTCGGGTTCTTCGATTTCGGGACCTCAGGACTCTGCTTCGCCTCGTTGGTTTTGTCCTGAGCATCGACGGAGAACAGCATGTACTTTTCGAAACTGTGCTTGTGGTAATAGCGCTGGAGACGGAAATACATGTAGACCTCCGCGCTTTGCGGCAGCCAGAACTCCAGGCCCATTTTATGGAACGGCACCGGCGCATATTCCGTCACGATGTGCTCGGCGAAGAGCTGGATCCGCGGCAAGGGTCTCACAATGTCGGACTCAACCCGCAGCAAGTGGTAGTTGTCGGCGGCGATCCAGGCGCGGCCCTTGAGACTCACCGGGTAAGCGACATCTCCGAGCAGGTAGGCTTGCATGTGATTCGGCTTGTCGTCACGCTGCTGGAAGCGCACCAGCCACGCGGGTTTGCCGTGCCACTCGCCCAAACCTTCGCAGCTCATTTTGAAGGCATCGCGCATGTTGGGATGGAAGACCAGGGCCAGCACGGCGAACCCGTTGTCGGCGATACGGTCCGGCAGGACTTCCTGGTTGTATTGCTGAGAGCGATACTCGTCGACCAGAACCACATTCGGCTGCTCGGAGACCATGGCTGCGTAATCGAATTTGCGCGTTTCGCTGACGTTCGGATTGCCGGCCGCATCGAAGCGTTCGTACACAATGCTTTCGACGGCAGCGATTCTCTCTACGTTCGCAATCAACTCCTGCACGCGACTGCCGGCTCCGGTCAGAACCTGATCCACCGGACAAGTCAGCCCGGCAACCACCGGCGGCTTATTGCGATCGATATCGGGCGGGAGCCAGGAAACCACGGGCAGCTCGGCGCTGGGAGTGATGATCAAGTCGTTCGCGGTATCGAACGCTGCCACCTGCTGCTCGAAGTCGGGCCACATCTCGATGGGCTTGGCCTTATGACGATCGAGCGAACGCAGCAGCTCGTCGGCGTGTTGGGCGGCGATGGTTTTGGGATGGTGCTTCAGGAAGACCTTGAGCGCAGACGCCGCCTGCTGGTTCTCCCCCAGGTTCGCCAGCGACTCACCGAGTGCGAGTTGGGCTACGGTCCCGTCCTGCTCGCCGGTTTGCACTGACAGCTCGGCCTGTTGGCGCGCCTTCACATATTCATGCTGCTGGAGATAAGCGTCGGCGAGAAGATCGTGCGCAACCCAGCTGTCGGGATCGGCTTCCACGGCCTTCTGCAACGCGGCGACAGCTTGTTGCGGCCGGCCGGCAATCAGGTGCACTCGGCCTAGCAAGCTCCAGGCGCGCGCGTACTGCGGGTTGAGCGTGGTTGCCAGCTCGAGCAAACTCTGGGCTTGCGCAGCATCGCCTTTGACGAAGTACAGGTAGCCCTGGAGATACTTCACTCGCGCGCTGGAGGGCGACGTCTTGGCGGCTTCGTCCAGCCGCTTTTGCGCCTCCTTGAAATCGTTTGCGCGCAGCGCGCGGACGGCGCGATTGGTTTCGCGCAAGGTGTGCGGCGGCAACGACTCATCGGCCTCAAGGTTGATTGATGGATCGCGTTGCAGGGTCAGCTTGACGTCGAGCGTATTGCTCATGCTGGCGACATTAAGGACGGTGCGGTTGCTGAGATAGCCGAGAGCGCTGGCTTCGATCTCGTAGTTGCCGAAGGGCTGATCCACGAAGAGGGCTTGCGCGTCGTCGCCCGTGGTCTGCCAACTCGTGGTGTCCTGTAGAACGCTGTGGAACTTGATGAGCGCCTGGCGGCTGAGAGGAGCGTTGTTCGCGTCGAGGACTGTGATGCGAACCGCTGCTCCCTGATGGCCAACCAGGGTCTGTCCCGGATCGAGAGGTATGGGGCCATGTGCCGGTGTCTGGCCAAGCAGGCAAGTGGGTGAGAGCAGTGAAAGTAACCCGAGAAGCAGTGGAAGCGTTTCACCCCAAGAACGAACACGATTCAAGCGTGCGCTGCGCATGAATGCCCCCTTTATCAAAGCTTGCAGTTTGAGTCGTAAGCTTTCCGTGCCGAGCTGTGTGCAAGGCAAGGGGTTGTGGACTGCGGGGGAGTATTCCTCGGCAGCGTACCAATGTCAATAGTTTGCTTCCGATTTCCGCAGAGGCTACCGAGTAGCTTAAAGAACCGAGTGGCGTCAGTTGTCAGAAAATTGTGAACGCTAGTTCGTGGCAGGACGCGAGCGGCGGATTCGCTTCTGGAGTTCGGAGGCCGAGCAACGGCTGCAGAACTCGGGATCGAGTTCGGGATTGTCCCGGCAGCACTCTTCGCGGAAGGCGCAGTTGCGAAAGGTTTCCCGCGCAGCAATCAGCTTCTTTTTCATCGCTTCCTGGCGTTCGGCAAGCTTGCCTCTCATGAAGATGGCGCCTCGGCACGATGATACAACCAGAGCTGCCGGCGGCCGCAGTGGTTCGCACAGGAGCCGGGCAGCATTCCCAAGATGGTAAGTGGGGCCGAAACAAAAAGCCCACCCGAATTGAGAAGAGCAGACCGATTCAGTTTCAGACATTTACACGGCCGCGCACTGTAGTGAGCTGGTGCTGCACTGTCAATCGGAATGCAAGCAAGGGAAAAATACCATTACAGTTGGAGTCGCAGTATCGGTGTGGAACGAATGTCGTTCTGGTAAAGGCGCGTTTCGGCGGGGCGAAAAACGCAATCGTCCTGCCTGCATTCTGATATCCTGAATTTCCGTGGTGATGAAGGTTTTGTTTCCGGTTCTGGTGCTTTGCACTGCAGCCGTCGTCGCCGTCGTTCTGGCTATTCACTTCCGGGTGAAGCGGCACCTGCGCGAGCAGACCCATGCCGCTCCCGCGCCGGAACCGGACCAGACACAGCGGCAGGGCGAGCCTTCCACGGAAGTTGAGCAGGAGAAAGAGAATCATTCCAGTTAGCATTGATAGATTTCCTGGCGAGGATCGAATGTCGAAGGCAGTTCATATGGAAGCCATTGCAGACCGGCCGTTAAGCCTGATCAAACAGACGGGAATTGTCATTTGTGCCAGCGCGGTGATCGCGGTTTGCGCGCGAATCATGGTGCCGCTGCCGTTTACCCCAGTTCCCTTGACTCTCGCGAACTTCGGCGTGCTGCTGGTCGGATTGACGCTGGGCAGCCGTCGCGGATTTGCCGCTGCGGCCCTATACCTCTCGTGGGGCGCAATGGGATTGCCGGTATTCGCGTCTTCAGGACCGGGAAGTGTAGCGCAGTTGCTGGGGCCGACTGGCGGATATCTGTTGGCTTATCCGGTGGTGGCTTTTCTTGCGGGATGGATCGCCGAGCACGGAAGCCCGAGCTTTACTCGCAATCTGCTCGGTGCGACGCTGGCGGAAGTCGTGCTGTTTGTTGCCGGAATCAGCTGGCTGGTAATTTACACGCATAACTGGCGGCAGGCTGCGTTCTTTGGGCTGTATCCGTTCCTATTCGCGGAAGTATCGAAGGTAATGGTGGCGGCAGCGGGAGCGAAGCGCTTGCGGCGCAGCTTCTAGGTTCGTTTTATCTTAAAATGTCAGGGCCGAATTCAGGGAAACCCTCGGATGATCGCATCGTTATGACGAAGAATGCCGGAGAAGTTCGCGAAATCAAGGTCGCTCACAGCCCGGACTCGGATGACGCGTTCATGTTCTATGGCATGGCCACGAACAAGATTCGCGTGCCGGGCGTGAAATTCACCCACACCCTTTGCGACATCGAAGCTTTGAATCGCAAGGCGCTGGAGGGCTACTACGACATCACCGCCATCTCGTTCCATGCCTATCCCTACTTGCAGGACAAGTACGCTCTGATGCCCAGCGGCGGCAGCGTCGGCGAAGGCTATGGGCCGATGATCGTGGCCTCGCGCAGCATGTCGATGGAAGAGGCTGCGACCTTGAAGGTTGCCGTGCCCGGAACGATGACCACGGCGTATCTCGTGTTAAAGCTCTTCGCGCCAAACATCGCCACGGAAGTTGTTCCCTTCGACGAGATTATTCCGCGCGTGCTCGACGGCAAGTATGAGGCTGGGCTGATCATTCACGAAGGCCAGCTGACCTTCGCCAAGGCCGGGCTGCACAAAGTGGTGGACATGGGCAAGTGGTGGCGTGACCAGACGGGGCTTCCTCTGCCCCTGGGCGGCAATGCCATTCGGCGCGATCTGGGGCCTCAGCTGATGTCCGATTGCTGCAAGGCGCTCCGCGACAGCATTCAGTATGCCCTCGACAACCGTGAAGAAGCGCTGCAGTACGCCATGCAGTTCGCGCGCGATCTCGATCCGCAGCTGGCCGACAAATTTGTCGGCATGTATGTGAACGAACGCACCCTCGACTATGGCAAAGATGGCCGCGAAGCGATCGTCAAGCTGCTGGAGATGGGGCACGATGCCGGCATTATTCCCAACAAGCCCAACGTGGAGTTCGTGGGCGATGCGGCGGCGGTAAGCACCACTTAGCTCTCGGGCTTCGTATGAATAAGGGCGGCCTTGAGCCGCCTCTTCTTTTTCACGCTCAATTTAACCATCCATGCACCGTATCAGGTGCAGCTTCGCGCTAAGATATTTGCATGACGCTCGAGGAATTCCGCAACTCGTTGAGCTACAGCGAGCCGCCCCGCCAGCTGAGTATCGCTCTCGCCGCATTGTGGTGGGACGCCAAAGGCGATTGGAAGCAGTCTCACGAGGTGGCGGGTCAGGATGAGGGTCCGGCTGCGGCCTGGGTGCATGCGTACCTGCATCGCAAGGAGGGCGACGCTTCCAACGCGAACTATTGGTACACGCGCGCAGACAAGGCTCCCAGCAAAATACCGCTGGAAGAGGAGTGGAACGAGATTGTGGAGTCGTTGCTGGCGGGGAGTGAGCCGCAGTATTGAACCTTATTCGCGCTCGACATCTGCCGTACCCACGGGACTCGAGTTGTTTTCTACCTTCACCCAGTACTCCGCATGCGGCTCTGTGCTGGGCAGATTATTTCGCGCATTCGGCGCTGGCTCACTTCCCTTCCAGCGCGTCCACAATCGCATCGTGCACCTTCGGCCGGACCTCGCGGATGAGGTGGGACTCGCGGTCCGGCCAGGTGCGATTGGTCAGCAGGGTCACCGAAAGCTGCCTTTCCGGATCGATCCACAGGGACGTGCCGGTGAACCCCAAATGCCCGAACGAGTGCTCCGAGAACTTCGTCCCTGAGGACGATTCCGGGCGGGACGGAGTATCCCATCCCAAGGCGCGGGTGGTGCCGGGAGGCGATGGCTCGCGCCTGGTGAAGATCTTGATCGTGCCCGGCTTCAGGATCGGCGAGCCTCCGCGCAACATGCATTCCGCAAAGCGGGCAAGGTCGGTGGCCGGAGCGAAGATGCCGGCGTGTCCGGCGACGCCTCCCATCACGTTGGCGTTTTCGTCGTTCACCTCGCCCTGCATCACGCGGCCAAAAAAGCTGCGTTCATCTTCGGTAGGCGGGATATCGTCTTTCCACTCGACGGGAGGATTGAAGCGGGTGCGTGTCATTCGCAGCGGCGCAAAGATCTCGCGCCAGGCGAAGATGTCGAGCGGCTGTCCAGCGAGGCTGGACAGGAGTTGGCCCAGCACGATGAAGCCGATGTCGCTGTACTCGGCGCGGGTGCCGGGAGGGGCGATCAGCGGAGCCGACAGCGCGGCTTGGATCAACTCATTTCGCCTCTCCGCGACCTGGAACAGCTTTTCGTAAGCCGGCAAGCCACTGGAATGCGCCAGCAGCATGCGGATGGTGACCATTTTGCGGTCGGCGTGCTGATGCGGAGGCGTAAGTTCCACGAAGCCAGGTTGCGTCTTGTATACCTGCTCGTCGAGTGAGAGTCTGGCACGCTGGTAGAGCAACATCGCCATGGTGGTTGTGGCGATGACCTTTGTTAACGACGCGACGTCGAAGATCGTGTCGGCGGAGACCTGAGGCGAGCGTGGATCGAAGAGGAAGTTCCCGAACCCTCGGGTCGCAACCAGATTTCCCCGGCAAGTTACGGCGAGGGATGCGCCGGGAAAAGCCCGCCGCGCGATGCTTTCACGCAAAATGGCAAAGGCGCGCGCAAACCGCTGCTCCTGGTCGTCAAATGCCGGATTTGGCTGGATCGCGTTTTGCGCAAACGAAGTCACGGGGCCTCGGCTGCAGCAACGGCGTGGTGCAACATATAATTGTACGTTCGCTTTGCGGCGAACATTCTCCTCCCCAGGGAAAGGTACTCTTGAGCGTGCGTCTGCGCAGACCGGCCGCGGTGCTGGTCTTTGTTTGTCTAGTTTCTCTCAGTGCGCCCCTGTTGGCGCAAAAATCTTCCATGCCGCGGGCTTCGAGTTCCAATGCGGAAACGTCGCCCACCACTTCCGCGCCTGCTTCGCCGGTCGCGTCGAAAGAAGAGCAAAGCTGGTTCGCCCCGCTCGACGAGATTCTGAAGGATGCTGTCACCAATGGTGACGCGCCGGGCGCGGTGCTGCTGGTCGGGCACAACGGACTGATCGCCTATCGCAAGGCGTTCGGCAACCGCGTCGTCGGCCCGAAGCCTGAACCCATGACGGTCGATACCGTCTTCGACCTGGCATCGCTCACCAAGGTCATCGCGACGACCACCTGCGTCATGCGGTTGGAGCAGTTGGGCCAGATCAAGCTGAACGATCCGGTGGCGAAATACATTCCCGACTTTGCGCAGAACGGAAAGGAAGACGTCACCATCCGCATGTTGCTGACGCACTACTCCGGGCTGCCGGCGGATGTCGATCTGAAGCAGCCGTGGAATGGAGTGGATGAGGGCTACGCACGGGCGAACGCCTCGAAGCTGGTGAACCCGCCGGGCTCGACGTTTCTGTACAGCGATGTGGGATTCGTTGTGCTCGGCGAGTTAGTGCAGAAGGTCAGCGGGATGCCGCTGGATCAGTATGCGCAGCAGTACGTGTTTGGTCCGCTGGGCATGACGGCGACGCGTTTCAATCCGCCGCCCACGTGGGTGCCGCGAATTGCGCCCACGCAGCACGACGAGCACACCGGACAGACCCTGCGTGGAACCGTGCACGATCCTACGGCTCGCCAGATGGGCGGAGTGGCGGGCGATGCCGGGCTGTTCTCGACTGCCGATGACGTAGCGAAGTTTGCGCAGGCGATGTTGAACGGCGGCGCACCGATCTTGAATTCCCTGATCGTGGAGAAGATGACCACGCCACAGCAGCCTGCGAATTACCCCAACGTTCGCGGGCTGGGCTGGGACATCGATTCGCCATATTCGTCGAATCGCGGCGAATTGCTGCCCGTCGGCTCGTACGGGCACACAGGTTTCACTGGGACCTCGTTGTGGATTGATCCGACGACAAACACCTACGTCATCCTGTTGACGAACGCGACGATGCTGAAGGATGGCAACGTAATCTCGCTGCGAACCGAGATTGCGACGGCGGTCGCGGCAGCGCTGCACCTTAACCCAAGCGAGCAACAGAAGATGCGAGTGGCTCGCATTACCGGCTACAACGAAGCGCAGATGGCGGCGCGGCGAGTCGTCGTGCGGAACGGCAAGGTGCTGACGGGGATCGACATCCTCGAAGAGCGCAAGTTCGAGCCGCTGCATGTGGCAAATATCGCCAAGCCGCGCATTGGGCTGGTCACTAACCAGACGGGCGTTGATAGCCGGGGCAAGCGAACGATCGACGTCATCAATGACGAGCCGGGACTGCAGTTGACGGCGATCTTCAGTCCCGAACACGGCGTGCAGGGCACCTCCGATACAACCAACATCGCAAACTCGAAGGACTCGGCGACAGGGGTACCGATCTATAGCGTCTACGGCGACACCGATGCCAAGCGCCGGCCGCCGGCTGATGTGCTTCGCAACCTCGATGTAATCGTCTTCGACATACAGGACGTTGGAGCGCGGTTCTACACCTACGAAACCACGCTGGGGTACTTCCTGGAAGCTGCGGCGAAGGCAAAGAAGCCGATCGTCGTCCTCGATCGCCCGAACCCGATTACCGGCAACTATGTGCAGGGGCCAGTGTCGGATGCGGGACAGGAAAGCTTCGTCAACTACTTCGCGCTGCCGGTTCGGCATGGCATGACAATCGGCGAACTGGCCAAGCTGTTTAACGAAGAGAAGCACATCGATGCCGACCTGACGGTGGTGCCGATGCGCGGATGGCTGCGCGGCGACTGGTACGACTCGACGGACGCGCTGTGGATTAACCCGTCGCCAAACATTCGCAACCTGAATCAGGCGGCGCTGTATCCCGGAGTCGCATTGATCGAAGGAACGAACGTCTCGGTGGGTCGGGGAACGGATATGCCGTTTGAGCAGGTCGGGTCACCCTACTTCATCGCCAAAGAGGTAGCGACTTATCTCAACGGACGCAACATCGGCGGAGTACGCTTTGTGCCGATCTCGTTCACGCCGACCAGTGGGACCTATGCGCGGCGCGAGTGCTTCGGAGTGAATATCATCGTCACCAATCGCGAGCAACTTGATGCGCCGGAGATGGGGCTGGAACTGGCAGCCGCGCTGCACAAGCTCTATCCGCTGGGGTATGACCTGGGGAAGATGAATCAGCTGCTGGTGAACCAGGCGACGTTTACGGCGTTGCAGGCGGGGCAGGACCCGCACCGCATCCAGGAGGGCTGGCAGGACCAGATCGAGCAGTTCATGGATATAAGACAGAAGTATCTGATGTATTGATAGAAAATATGCCTCCAGGTACGCCGTTGGGCGTTGTCCTCTTCAATGATCTGTAATGGAACACGGCCTTAGCCGTGCGATCCAGGCGTCCAGTAGAGTGGGTTTTTAGCCGCTGCACGCCGAATGCGGAGGCTAAAGCCCTTCTCTTAGAGTCTGGGTCGGCACGACTGAAGTTGTGCCCTGACACAAAGCCTGCCGATAACTCCTATCAAGGGCCTCGCGGTGAAAACCCGTTTATCGCGTCGAACGCAGCTCGGGTTGCGGCTCCGCAGGGGATCGATACGTCAGCTTTCGCGTCGCCCATAGATACAGTACGACTTGCATCACTACCGCACCGCTGGTATCGATGATGACGTCTTGCCAGCGGCCGGTCCGCGACGGGATGAAGGTCTGGTGGATCTCGTCATACGTGGCCATGCCGATGGCGGCCATCACGCCGATAAAGCTCCACTCCAATCGCCAGAGGTCGCGCAGGTACGCTCCCCACGGACGCTGCATGAGACGGCGCAGGCGATCGCGATTGGTATTTCGCAGGGCGAAGAAGACAAGCAAACTGAGGATGCCGTAGCCGAGGAAGTGGCCGGTCTTGCGCAGCACTTCGTTCAACAAGTCGACGAAGTCATGGGTCACACGCGGATCGACAAACGAGATCACGCCGTAGAGCAGGCCGTCGGTGTTGTGCGCCGACGCCATGTCGGTGGATTCGGTGAAAAGCAGTCCCACCCAGAACACGGCCGGCCACCAGTTGCGAACCAGGGATCGTGGAGAGTGCTTCAGCAAATCCGGAGCTCCGACTTGTAGCGATGCGACGTAGTCCTACTCCGCGCGATAGTTGGGAGCTTCGCGCGTGATCATCACGTCGTGCACGTGGCTCTCGCGCAATCCGGCACCGCTGATGCGGACGAATCTCGCCTTCTCTTGCAGCTCCTGAATATTGCCGCAACCGGCGTAGCCCATGCCGCTTTTCACGCCGCCAACGAGTTGGTAGACGATCATGCCGACAGTGCCGCGATACGGCACGCGTCCTTCAATGCCTTCTGGAACAAGCTTCGCCAGGCGGTTGCCCTCACTTCCATTTTCGGACAGGACAGGAACTGACGAATCGCCGGAGTCTTCGGTGCTCTGGAAGTAGCGCTCGCTGGAACCCTGAGCCATGGCCGCAAGCGAGCCCATGCCGCGATAGGTCTTAAACGAGCGGCCCTGGTAGAGGATGGTTTCGCCCGGACTCTCTTCGGTACCGGCCAGTAACGAGCCGATCATCACGCAGTCTGCACCGGCAGCGATGGCTTTGGTTATATCGCCTGAATACTTGATGCCGCCGTCGGCGATGATTGAGATGTCGCTGTCGCGGACGGCGCGCGACGCTTCGGCAATGGCTGTAATCTGCGGAACGCCCGCGCCGGTAACGACGCGCGTAGTGCAGATGGATCCCGGCCCGATGCCGACCTTGATGCCGTCCGCCCCGGCTTTCGCCAATTCACAGGCGCCGTCGAAGGTCGCAATGTTTCCGGCAAGGAGGTCGGTGTTGGGCAGCGCCTGCTTGATCTTCCTGATGGCTTCGATAACGCGCGTGGAGTGACCATGCGCACTGTCGATGGCGAGTACGTCGACCTTCGCCTTTACCAGCTCCTGCGCGCGCTCGAGAAAGTCGCCGGTCGCGCCGATCGCCGCTCCAACGCGAAGACGGCCGTGGTCGTCCTTCGCTGCTCCGGGATACTTCAGGCGCTTCTGGATGTCCTTAACCGTGATCAGCCCTTTGAGGTTGTAATGATCGTCGACCACCAGCAGCTTCTCGATGCGGTGCTCGTGCAAAATCTTCTCAGCCTCAGTGAGCGTGGTGCCGACGGCAACCGTGATCAGGTTCTCCTTCGTCATGACTTCGGCGATGGGAATGTCAGTGCGGGTTTCGAAGCGGAGATCGCGGTTGGTGAGGATGCCGACCAGTTTCTTGTTCTTGGTGATGGGCACGCCGGAGATGCGGTAGTGTCGCATCAACTCCAGCGCCTCAGAAATCTTCTGGTCCGGCGACATAGTGATCGGGTCGACGATCATGCCGCTCTCAGAGCGCTTCACCTTGTCGACTTCGCTGGCCTGCTGCTCGACCGTCAAGTTGCGATGGATGATGCCGAGTCCGCCTTGCTGCGCCATGGCAATGGCCATGTGGGACTCGGTGACAGTGTCCATGGCAGCGCTAATGAGCGGTACGCGAAGCTCAATGTTGCGGGTCAGGCGAGTTGTGGTGTCCGCCAAGGCAGGAACAATGTCGGACTTGGCCGGTAGCAACAACACGTCATCGAAGGTCAGCGCCTCAGGAACTGGAAAATGAATCATGGTATGTATTCCGCGGAGGGATAAGCATTCATTGTAGATTCACGGGAAGGGTTAGGCAAACCGCCGGCAGCCGGGCTGGTCAGGCTGGCGCGCATCCAAAGCAGTCCGGCTACATCTAATTCATTGTTGGGAACTTAGGAAAAGTTCAGCTGCCGCCCGGGTCGGTGGAGAATCGTTGAATTGGCAGCCCTTTTCGGGTATATTTAGTGAGGCTACTGTTGTGTTTTCTGGTTCGCGTCACCGGCTCCCGGCGTGACGGCGGACCCAGGCAGATTCGGCGAAGCACACCGGTGGGCGAAAGCCCACTTCTTATTTCCACCCCGTAATCCGCTGGAGTTTGGCGAGTCCAGGTGGTAACGCGAGCCTGACGGGCGCTCTGTGCTTCGACATCGGGAGCTGTGACGCAACAACGATGACAGCCGGGATCGACAAAATTCGCGAGATCGCCGAGAGGGTCGCTCAGGCGAGCGGCTTGGAACTGGTAGATCTGGAACTGCTGGGTGGCGGCAAGGCTCGCATGCTGCGGGTTTACATCGACAAGCCCGGCGGCGTGACGCACGACGATTGTTCGAACTTCAGCCGCGAGGCAGGAACGATCTTCGACGTGGAAGACGCGGTTCCGGGCGGTACGTACACACTGGAAGTGTCATCGCCGGGACTGGATCGCAAGCTGTCGAAGCCGCAGGATTTTGAGCGCTTCGTCGGCAGCCTGATGAAGCTGATGACGCGCGATCCGGTGAACGGCAATCGGCACTTCGAAGGCCGGTTGAAGTCGTTCGAGGAAAGCCAGCTGAAGTTGGAGCTGACGCCGCGTAAGAAGTCGAAGAAGCACCAGGAAGTAGAGCCCGGAACGGAAGTCGAGATCGCCTTCAGCAACGTCGAGAAGGCTAACCTGGTTCCGGAGTTCTAGCGCGAGGTTGAGGAGATCGAGTAGCAGATCCCTCGTAGGACTGAAGGTCCTCCTCGTGATGACAATTCGAAACTGTGCGGCATCATGCCGGCAGCGCAATCAGTAAGGGTGGCGGACAAATTATGGCAAGTGAACTGTACAACGTAATCGACGCTCTCAGCCGGGAGAAAGGCATCGATCCGCAGATCGTAGTCACCGCGGTGGAAGATGCCATCGTCGTGGCCACCCGAAAGTATTACAAGACTCAGGAGAACCTCCGCGCCGAGCTCGACAAGGAGAGCGGCCAGATCCGGGCCTATGCAGTGAAGTCAATCGTAGAGACCCCAGAGCAGATCGAAGACCCGCTGGCGCAGATCACTCTCGATGATGCCAAGCGCATCGATCCCGCTGCTGAAATTGGCGGCGAGCTTCGTACCTACAAGGCGACCGACGTTCTGGGACGCATCGCAGCACAACTCGCGAAGCAAGTCATCTTCCAGAAGGTCCGCGAGGCAGAGCGCGACACGGTTTACAACGAGTACATCGGACGCGTGGGCGAGATCATCAACGCGACCATCAAACGCAACGAGGGTCAGGACGTGATTGTCGATCTCGGCAAGGCCGAAGGCCGCATGCCGAAGAAGGAACAGTCGCGGCTGGAGTCGTTTGCTCCTGGAGAGCGTGTACGCTGCGTTATTTCCCGAGTGGAGAAGGCTTCGAAGGGTCCGCAGGTCGTGGTCTCTCGCGCCGCTCCGGAACTGGTCACGCATTTGTTCCAGACGGAAGTGCCTGAGATTTACGACAACACCGTCGTAATACGCGCGATCGCCCGCGAGGCTGGCGAGCGTACCAAGATTGCCGTCATGTCGAAGGACAAGGACGTCGACCCGGTCGGCGCCTGCGTCGGCATGAAAGGCATGCGCGTGCAGTCCATCATCCGCGAACTGCGGGGCGAAAAGATCGACATCATCGAGTATCACGAAGATGCGGTCACTTTCGCCGAGAAGGCGCTGCAGCCTGCAAAGGTGAGCCGTGTAACCGTGCTTGAGGGTCAGGAGAAGCACCTGGAAGTAATCGTCGACGACAGCCAGCTATCTCTGGCGATCGGCAAGAAGGGGCAGAACGTTCGCCTCGCCGCCAAGCTGCTGGGCTGGAAGATCGATATCAAGAGCGAAGAAGAGAAGCGTCAGGAAGTGGAAGAGCAGATGCGCGGCATGATGGGCCAGCAAACCACGCCGATTGAGTCTGTGCCTGACCTTGAAGAAGGTATCGTCGAGAAGTTGGTTGCCGCTGGCATCACGACGGTTGAGACCGTCGCCGACATGACGCCGGAGCAACTGGAAGAGGTTCCCGGCATCGGGCCGAAGACGGTGGAGAAGATCAGTATCGCGGTCAACAACTACTTCGCCAGCCTGGACGCGGCGGCCGAGGGCGTGCCCAATGCCGGTGAAGAAGTCGGCGAAGATGTTTCGGCCGAAGAAGAGGCGCGCGATCTGGCGGCCACCGAAGGCGGCGAGTCTGACCAAGCAGCGGGAGAAGCTCCCGACGAAGTGGAAGCCGCAGAGCGCGATGACGCCGTAAGCCGAGTCGGCAGAAGAACTGTCAGCCGAGAGCGACGTTGAGCCCAGCGACGAGGGCGGACAGTCCGGCGACGAGGAAGGTTTGTCCGACGATCCCGAAGCTTCCTCGGAGAGCGTGGAAGAACTGGCTGATGAAGGTCAGGCGTTCGAAGCCGAAGTGGTCGACGGTGTGGAGAACGCGCCCCTGGCCGATGAAGGCGAGCGCATCATCCGCGAGCGTCCGGAGACGCCGAACGAGAACGTGCCTGACGAAGAAGAGCCGGGCGAGAAAAGATAGCAAAGCAGTGGCCGGTGGCGTTCCCGCGAGAAGCACGAAGAACCAAGCGCCGGAGGCGGGCAAGAGTTCAGGCCAACGCTTCAGCGCTGGGTAGGCGATCGAGAACGACCGCAGTCCCGCAGGACGACAGAGGCACGGCAGGGCTTCAGCCCTGTACTGAGAAATCAAGGGAAGGATCAATTCGGCGCAGCGAAGGCTGTTCCCCTTCTGAACATTAACCACAACCGTGAGGATGCTATGAAGGCGTAACCGGACGGGACAACACGGAGGAAACGGGGCGTAATGCAGCACAAGATTCGAATTAATGATCTGGCGAGAGAGCTCGAGGTAAAGAGCAGAGAAATCCTCGACGTTCTTCCCAAGGTCGGTATCACAGAAAAGAAAACGCACTCGAGTTCGATCGAGGTGGACGAATCCGAGCGCGTTAAGAACTACTTCGCGGAGCATTCCGGCGCTGGTGCGACCCGTAGCTCGCGTTCGTCTGCGTCTGGATCCGACGAGTTCAAGCCCAAGATCGATCTGTCGCACATTTCCAAGCCTGGGGATGTATTGAAGGCGATTACGCAGCGGGCGGCTCAGCCGGCTGCACCTCCGCGTCCCATTGCGCCTCCCGTTGCTGCCGCGCGTCCTACTGTTACACCTCCAAAGCCTGCGGCTCCCGTAACCGCCAGCGCCCAACCTGCGGCCCCGGTTGAGCCGCCAAAGCCGGCGCCTCGCTTCATTACGCCTCAGTCCGTGGCTCGTCCTCCGGCCGCGGTGGTGATGCCGCCCAAACCTCCTGCGCCATCGGTCAAGCCCGCAGCCGAAGCGGCCAAGCCCGTCGAAACAGCGACCGACGAAAAAGCGCCAGTAAGCAAACCTGTAGAGACAACGGTTTCGATGCCTGAAGTTGCGGCAACCGAGACACCCGCAACTTTGGAGGCAGGCACGACCACTACAGCTCCCCCGGCGCCCGCAGCGCCAACATTTCATGGAGTACCACCTGCGCGTCCCAGCGCTCCGGCTCAAACCGGCGAAGTGCGTCCGGCAGCCGCGGGAGCACCTCCCGCAGCGCGGCCAGGGCAGCCAGCGCAGCCGGCAGCAAGCACGGCTCCCGCGCCTCCTGTGCGACGACTGATCGTTCCACAGACAGGACCGCGTCCGGTCTATACGGCGCCCGTGCGTCCGGCTCCCGTGACGCCTCCGCGACCGGTAATGCCGGAGCGTGGCAAGCCCATTTTCCAGCGTCCGCAGCGTCCGGGAGGCCCGCCGATGAGCGGCGCTCCGGGCAGCCGCCCTCCGATGCGGCCGGGCGAGCGCCGTGGCCCGCATCCGACACGCTCCGGGGCTCCGGGCATGCGTCCGCCCTTTGGTGCCGGCGCTCCGGGGATGGCTCCGCCGCCACCGACCGGCCAGCGTCCCATGGGGCGTCCGGCGCGTCCGGGGCAGCGTTATGTTCCGCGTGGGGTGAAGGAAGGCCCGATGAAGGGCTTCGTTCCGCCGCCGCGTCTTTCCCTTTCGACCGAGCCGCTGCCGATTACGCGCAGCATCGAGATTCCGGAAGGTATCAGCGTGAAGGATCTGGCGGAGAAGCTGGAGATTCGCGCGAAGGACCTGATCGCTCGCCTGCTGGCGCGTGGCGTGTTCGCCACTGTCAACCAGACGCTCGATTCCAATCTAGCAACCGATATGGCTCGTCACTTCGGCGCCAGTACTTCGGTCATCACCTTCGAAGAGCAGTTGGCGAAGGATGAGGGCGTCAGCGAAGGCGTGGGTGAAGACGCTGCCCAGGCCGTAACCCGGCCTCCAGTGGTCACCATCATGGGCCACGTCGATCACGGTAAGACCAGCTTGCTCGACGCAATTCGCTTGACGAACGTTGCCGAAGGCGAAGCCGGTGGTATCACGCAGCACATCGGTGCGTACAAGGTGGCGATCACGGATACGAATTCCCCGGCTTACGGGCGCGAGATCGTATTCCTCGACACCCCGGGTCACGAAGCGTTTACCCGCATGCGTGCTCGCGGGTCGAAGGTCACGGACATCGTGGTGCTCGTCGTCGCCGCTGACGACGGCGTGATGCCACAGACGATCGAAGCTATGGATCACGCGAAAGCGGCCAATGTTCCGATCATCGTGGCGGTGAACAAAATCGATAAGCCCGATGCCCTGCCCGAGCGCGTCAAGAAGCAATTGGCCGATCGCGGCCTGATGCCGGAAGATTGGGGTGGGAGCACTGTGTTCGTTGACGTTTCGGCGAAGCAGAAGACCAACCTCAACCTGCTGATGGAAATGATTTGCCTGGTCGCAGATTTGGGCGATCTGAAGGCGGTTCCCGAGCGTCTGGCGAGCGGCACCGTACTGGAGGCCAAGCTCGATCGCGGTCGCGGTCCGGTGGCTACCGTTCTCGTGCAGAACGGAACCTTGCATACCAGTGACAACTTCGTGGTCGGCAATGTATTCGGCAAAGTGCGAGCGATGTTCAACGATCGCAGCGTCGCCATGGAAGCTGCCGGCCCGTCCACGCCGGTCGAAATCCTCGGACTGGAAGGCCTGCCGCAAGCGGGCGATCAACTGGTGGCGGTATCGGATCGCGAGAAGGCGCGGGGCATTTCCGAATACCGCGAAGCCAAAGCGCGTGAAGCGCAGCTGGCGAAGAGCTCGCGCGTATCGCTGGAAGGTCTTGCAGAGCAGCTCAAGACCGCCGGCCAGAAGGAACTGTTCATCATCCTCAAGGGAGATGTGCAGGGCTCGGTGGAGGTGCTGGGCGATGTCCTCATCAAGCTATCGAACGAACGTGTGAAGATCAACGTGATGCGCGCAAGCGTGGGCGCGATCACCGAAAGCGATGTGCTGCTGGCCTCGGCGTCGAACGCCATCATCATCGGCTTCAACGTGCGGCCGGAGCGCAAGGCGCAGGAACTGGCAGAGCAGGAAAAAGTCGATATCCGTCTGCACTCGATCATTTACGAGGTGCAGGACGAGATCAAGAAGGCCATGACCGGCCTGCTGGAACCGATCGTGAAGGAGACCTACCTGGGTCGTGCGGAAGTGCGGGACACGTTCCGCGTGCCCAAGGTCGGAACGGTTGCCGGTTGCTACGTGCTCGATGGCGTGGTGAAGCGCGATTCCGAAGTCCGACTGCTGCGCGACAACGTGGTGGTCTTCAAGGGCAAGGTCAGTTCGGTGCGGCGCTTCAAGGAAGATGTCAGTGAAGTGCGCAACGGCATGGAGTGCGGTATCTCGATCGCGAATTACAACGACATCAAGGTCGGCGACGTGATCGAGGTATTCGTGACCGAGCGGGTTGCGGCCGAAGCGTTCGTATAAAGGCAGAGGTTAGTGGATAGGGGATAGAAGCCCCCTTGCCCTATTAACGGCGAATTTGATACATCATCGTCCCGGAACTGAATCCTCTCTCAAGAGGAGCCGGTATCCGGGACGTTGTGCAATAGAAACGCAGGACTGATCGTCGCCCGAGTGCGGCCATTCAGACCTCAGATGAAACACCTCAGTGACCCTCTGTGGTGAATCGTCCTTGTGGGAATCAACGATGATCGCGTATCTCATGCTGGAGATCCGGATCGAAGGTGCGCACTCGCTGAAGGACAAGCGGCAGGTGGTGCGCAGCGTCAAGGACGGAGTGCGCAATCATTTCAATGTCGCCGTGGCAGAAGTTGACGCGACCGATGCATGGCAACGGGCGACAATCGGGGTTGTTAGTATTTCCGATTCGCGCGATTATCTCGATGGCCTGATGCGCAACGTCGAGCGGCACGCCATGAAGGTGACGAACAATGCCGGGGGGGAAGTTGTCGATTCCTTTTTGGACTTTCTTTCAGAAGCGGAATTCGGCGGTCATTTAACCGGGGAACCGTGATGGTTATCACCGCCAGTTTGACAGACTGGCGTATGCTCTAACGTTCCCCATTTTCGTCAGGTGGATTTCGACAGCATGGAGAATCGGGGACAGAAACATCATCGCCAGCGCATGGAAGAGGCGTTGCGCGAGGAGATCGCAGCTCTGGTGGAAGGAGAGCTGGGTGATCCGCGGATCGGCCTGGTCAGTGTGACCGAAGTGCACATGGCCGATAGCAGGAATGCACGGGTATTTGTCGCAGCAGCCGGCAGTGAGGACGAGGCAAAAGAAAGCCTGGAAGGGTTGAATGCGGCGCGCGGCTATATTCGTCACGAACTGACGAGGCGCCTGGGAGTACGGCAGGCTCCGGACGTCTTGTTTGTACTGGACCGTTCCGACCAGTATGGCGGACGGATCGAAGAGCTGTTACAGAGGATAGAGAAAAGAAAAAAGAGCAGGTGACGTTCGGCACTTAGCATTTAGCACTTGGCATTTGGCCAAGACATTTCTGCCGAGCGTTAATAGTGCTTAAAACCAGTTGCTAAATGCTAATGGCCAAGTGCTAATTTCCATGCTGGACGAAGTACTCAACCAAATCGGTAGAAGGCAGTCGTTCATTCTTACCTCTCATGCGCGACCCGACGGCGATGCTGTGGGCTCGGCGCTGGCCTGTTGCCAGATCCTGCGCAGCATGGGCAAGCAGGCGAACGTGGTTTTGAGCGACGGCGTGCCCGGTATCTACGGCCCCCTTCCCTTCAGCGACACGGTCTTGCGCAATACCGACCAGGCTCCCGATGCAGAAGCCGCCATCATCCTGGAGTGCGACAGCGTACAGCGGACCCGGCTGACCGGATTGGAGAGGCATTTCCTGATTAACATCGATCACCATGAGACGGCTCGCCCGTTTGGCGATGTGAACTGGATCGATCCCGATGCCTGCGCCACCGCCGAGATGATCTTCCGCCTGGCGCGCGAAGCCAGCGTGAAGATTTCACCGGAAGTGGCTACCTGTCTCTACACGGCCGTGCTGACGGATACCGGTTCGTTCTGCTTCCACGGAACAACCGAGCGCACCTTTGCGCTGGCGCAGGAACTGGTTCGCTGCGGCGCCGATCCGGTAAGGATTGCGCATAACGTTTACTTCTCTACGCAGCTTTCGAAGATGCGGCTACTGGGCGCGGCCTTGAACGGCTTGCAGCGCGAAGGCTCGCTCGCCTGGATGCATGTTGATCGCGCCACGATGGAGCGCTGCGAGGCCAGCGACGAGGACTGCGAAGGCCTGGTCAACTACGCGCTGGCGATTCACGGGATTGAAGTTGCGCTGTTCTTCCGCGAGCAGTCCGATGGACGTTTTCGTGTCAGCCTGCGCAGCAAGGGCATGGTGAACGTCGCGGCGGTTGCCGAAGGCTTGGGCGGCGGTGGTCATACCTGCGCCAGCGGATGTGCCGTCGATGGACCGCTCTCAACCGCGGTGGAGCAGTTGCTCGCCCAGCTGCGCGCGCGAGGCTATGACGCACACGTGCAGTAAGCCGACTCACCCTGTTGTCGACAAAAATGAGCTTTCCCTCGCAGGCGGCGCATGCCTTCAGTCATGCATTTGCTAGTCTTAAAGGATGCCGCGCTTTCAGACCGAGGTAAGCGACCTCAGCGGCTGACGCCGGGCGGCATGCTTGGACAAAACTGCACCGCTGAAGCGGGGCTGCACCCAACTGCTGACATTGTGAGATTTTGAGACCCACTCCTAAAACACTTCCCGCCATGGGTGATCGCGCCCGCCGCTCGACCGACGCGCTGGCGATGCTCGCCTTCTGCGCGTTCTTGTTCATGCTGGGATTGCAGATTGTCGGCCTGGTGGGCGCCGACGAGCCTCGCTATGCCCAAGTTGCACGCGAGATGCTGGTGCGCCACGACTGGGTGACGCCGGTTCTATACGGGCATCCGTGGCTGGAGAAGCCTCCGCTGTATTACTGGTTCGCAATGATTGCCTACAACGGAGCCGGAGGTGTAACGGATACGGCTGCAAGGCTTCCAAGTGCGTTCTTATCGTGCCTGATGGTCTTCTGCATTTATCTGTGGACCCGACGATTCCGTCCGGGCATGCAACTGGACGCGGCGCTGATCACCGCCTCGGCTGCGATGGTCATTGGCTTCGGTCGCAGCGCATCCACCGACATGCCGCTGACGGTGATGTTCACGGGAGCGATGTTGTCATGGTATGGCTGGTATGCAAGCGGAAAGCGAAAATGGCTGCTGGCCTTTTACTTTTTCATGGCTCTGGGGACGTTGGCTAAAGGGCCTGTTGCTGTTTTCCTTGGCGGACTCATCATCGTCCTGTTCGCGGCACTTCGGCGCGATCTGCGGCTGATACTGCGCACGCTCTGGCCAATCGGGATCGCCGTCTATCTGGCTGTAGCAGCGCCGTGGTACATCGCGGTGCAACACGCGAACCCCGAGTTCTTCCGGACGTTCTTCCTCGAGCACAATCTCGAGCGCTTCAGCAGCAACCTCTACCATCATCCGCAGCCGTTCTGGTTCTACATTCCGGTTGCGCTGCTGGCGTTGGTGCCGTGGACAGTGTTCGCCATCGCAGCGCTGGTTGATGCGGTTCGCGACTGGCGTTTCTCCACCCAGCAACCGCCGGCAAAGGAAGACCTGCGGACCTACCTTTCGCTATGGTTCCTGCTGCCGATTGTTTTCTTTTCACTCTCACACTCGAAGCTACCAGGCTACATCCTGCCGGCAATTCCTGCGGGAACGATTTTGCTGGCTGATTTCATCCTGCGGCGCGAGCAGGAGAACATGAAGCCGCCGTCGTGGATGATCCTGCTGCACGGGTTACTTTCTTCAGCAATGCTTATCGCGGCCTTTACGGTGTCGTTCAAGCTCGTGAAGCTAGCGCTGCCGCGAAGTGTAATCATCGTGGCTGCCTCGCTCGCCATCGTTACGATCATCATGTATTGGTTCGCGATGCAGAGCCAGGGCTACAAAGTGCTACGCTTCACCACGCTCGTTCCGGTGGTGATTGCCTTCGCGCTCCTGCTGCGTGGAACAGCGCCGATGATCAACTACCTGCAGTCCGAGCGGCCAGTGGAAGCGACGCTGTCGCAAACCGCGATCGGACGCCTTCCCGATGTTGCGGTATTCAATGTTCCACCGGGAGTCGAGTACGGTCTGGCGTTTTATCGCAACCACGCGGTGTCGAATTATGAGCGCAATGAAATTCCCGCCGGCGATCACATCGTGGTTGCGGCGGAAGGCAGCCAGAAAGCGCTGGAAAACAGATTGCCCGGACGAAGGGTAATCGAGTTCGGCGGATTTGCCGGGCAACACCTTCAATTCTTTCTCATCGCGCATGGGCCCATCACGCGAAATCCCTGATGACAATCAAGTAATATAAATTTCCGCTCACAACCCTTGACGCGACACAACGCAATGTGGAGAATTTGGCTACTCACATCGATTCATCAGTTGCTGAACTAAGTGACTATTGGTAGTTGGGTCCAGATTGTTCCGCAGTACCAGCCACTTCTCGTAGCCATACTGCTACACCTTTGCCTCTCAGGGCATGCGCCGCAATACAAGTGATCGTTGCAGTGCGCCCGCGATCCGGTTTAACAAGTTGCAATCGTAAGTTCGGGACTTCCAACGCGTGTAGCAGTCTCCCTCAGCTGCGCAACACGCGCTGACATGCCTTTTTGCCGCTGCCTGCGCCCAGACTGCCCGGCAAGAAGATGCATACACCTGTCTGGCCGGGAAGGAATGGGAGACATTGTGACGAATCATTCATGGAACCAGACTTGTGGCACGAACGCGAATTCGGAGATGAGCATTTTCGGCCTGACACTGTTGCTATCAGTGCTGCTGTTCTTCGCCACCGCAGTGCAGGCGCAGAGTTTTTCAGTCATCCACAACTTCAGCGGTAATTCAGATGGAAGTTATCCGTTTACCGGCCTGACCATCGATTCGGCCGGCCACCTGTACGGAACGACGTACTCCGGTGGATCGGGTCACCGTGGCACCGTGTTCTCGATGAACACATCGGGCGCCGGTTTTACCACCCTCTACGGCTTCAGCGGAGGCAGCGACGGCGCTGGCCCGATGGCCAAGTTGGCGTTGCGTGCCGATGGCTCGATTTGGGGATCCACTTCAGCGGGTGGCGGCGGATCCTGCACCTTGTCAAACGGAGATCGCGGGTGCGGCACGATTTTCAAAGTGTCTCCACCGCGAGGACCGGGATCGGCCGGTTTCAGTTGGAGCACCGCGATTCTCTACCGCTTTTCGGGCACGAATGGCTCGTATCCTCAAGGCGAGCTGACGTTCGACTCATCCGGCAATATCTACGGGACTGCCGTGAACGGCGGCACGTACGGTTGGGGACTGGTCTTCAGCCTTACGCCCTCGGGCGGCAGCTGGGTCGAGGACATCCTGTATCAGGCGCGTAATGACGGCGATGGGCAGTATCCGATGGGCGGCGTGATATTCGATCACTCCGGCAATCTATACGGCATCATGCCTGGCGGCGGTCGATACAATTTCGGGGTTGTGTACCAGTTGGCGCGCTCCGGCTCAGGCTGGCAGGAGAGCACGGTGCACAACTTCCAGTTTCAGGGTGACGACGGTGCTCAGCCAAACGGCGGTCTCATCTCCGACACTGCCGGGAACATCTACGGCACCACGGTCCATCTCCCGGGCGCAGGAGGCAGCGCATTCGAATTGTCGTCAGAAGGGGGAGGCTGGAACGACGACTTTGTCTCCACCTTCAGCGGCGGCATCAATCTCGGTCCCTACGACAAGCTGGTGATGGATTCATCCGGCGATCTCTACGGCACGACCTTCGCGGACGGTCGGTATGGCTTCGGATCGGTTTTCAAGCTGACCAGGGTGGGCGGTGGTTGGAGCTATCACTCGCTGCATGACTTCACTGGCGGCCAGGACGGCGGAAATCCGATGTCCGCGCTGGTATTCGACGCCAGCGGGAACATTTACGGCACGGCCTCCGCGGGCGGGCAGTATCACAAGGGGGTGGTCTTCAAGATCGTTCCGTAAGCGCACGCCCCACCCCAACGAAACAGCCCATCCTGATTTGCATTGGGATGGGCTGTTTTAGATTTTGGCCGGCTCTGCCATAATCCGACGCCATGGTTGTGCTACAGTTGCAAACCGCCTGCTGCTGTTCCAACATCGACTTCCTGAATTCCTCTTCGAGGAGCTCGCAATGCACAACTCGAGTTTTGGCGTTCTGCGATTCGCACTTCTCACAATCGCTATCGTCACCTTGATCACTCACGGCCTCTACGCCTCGACCGAAACTCCCGTCTACAACTTCACCGGCGGATTTGACGGTGCTGATCCCGCTTCCCCGTTGGTGTTTGACAGCGCCGGTAACGCCTACGGGACGACGGTCACGGGCGGCGCGTCTAATTGCGGCACAGTGTTTCAACTGACGCCGGGATCCGGTGGTCAGTGGCAGCAAACCGTACTGCACAGTTTCAACTGCTTCGACGAAGGCAAGAATCCGTACGGCGGCGTGACTCTCGACAGCCAAGGCAATCTTTACGGCACAACTGTAGCCGGCGGATCAGGAGGCATCTGCTCCGGCGATGGATGCGGGGTTGTGTACAAGCTGACGCATTCCGGCGGCAGCTGGACGGAAGCCGTGCTGTACAACTTCGGCGACAGCCCGGATGCGGCGGGGCCGGGCGGACCGGTCGTGTTCGACCGAGCGGGCAATTTACTGGGTACGGCTCCAGATGGCGGAGCGTTCGCCGCTGGAGCGGTCTATGAACTCTCCCAAAGCAACGGACAATGGACGGAAAGGATTGTTCACGATTTCACCGGCGGCAACGACGGCGCGATCGGCTCGCTCGGCGCGTTATTGCTCGATAGCGCAGGCAATCTCTACGGGGTGACGGAACTCGGCGGCGCTAGCCAAGCGGGAACTGTATTCAAGCTCGCTCCGGGGTCGGGCGGAACATACGTATTTAGCACGCTCTATGTTTTCCGAGGTCAACCCGACGCAGCATTTCCATACGGCGGCTTGATCGCCGATTCCCACGGCAATCTCTATGGCACGACCTACTATGGCGGAACCAACGGCGCGGGAGCTGTGTTTCGTGTCGGTCCTGGTCCTGGCATCGGAGGATGGCGCGATGCCGTTCTATATAACTTCACAGGCGGGTCCGACGGCGGCAATCCCACCAGCACACTCGTTTTGGCTGCGAATGGAAAGCTATACGGAACCACATCGGCGGGCGGCGATGCGGGATGCGATTGCGGCGTGATTTTCTCGCTAACACCAACGGGAATCAATCGCTGGTCGCAAGCAGTAATTCATACGTTCGGAACTCATCCCGATGGCGCCTTCGCATACTACGGTCTCACGCCGAATGCGGGCGGCCAGTACTTGGGAACCACAGCGACAGGCGGCACCCATAATCAAGGCGTCGTTTACGAACTGACGCCTTGATTAGGTGAAGTGCCGCAACACTTGACACGCTCAAAAATCAGCGAGCCTCGTGCGGTTCTGCTTTCTGCCCGGCGGGGGCGTGACTCTCTGCCGCCGGGTGCGCCGGAGCGGCAGCGTGAGGTTCGGTCGCATGGGGAGCAGGTTCGCTCGGCATGGGTCGCGCCTCCGGCTGGTGAACTTCAGGGGCGGCCTGACGCGGGGCTTCGTTGCGCGGAGGAGCAGCCTGACGTGGCGGCTCGGGCGCGGTGTTATGCGATGCAGCCGTGGCGTGATTCTGCTCCGGCATCGGACGCGGCTCGGGCTGGTTGGCCCGTCGCTCCGGCTGAGCTGGACGTGGCTCCGCGTTGCTGCGCGACGGCTCAGGCTGTGTAGCACGCGGCGTTGGACGCGGCTCGGCCTGAGGATTGTTATGTGCCGCCGGCGGATTTGCCGGACGCGGTGCAGCGGCATTGTTCCCATGCTCAGGGGGACGAGGCACATTGTTGTTGGGATGCGCGGCGTTGCTGTTGTTCGGATGAGGAGCTTCGTTTGGACGAGCAGGCTCATTGGGACGAGCCGTCTCATTTGGATGCGGCGCGGTGTTCGGACGCGCGTTCTCGTTCGGCCTCGCTGGGTTGGCAGCGTGCGGCTGCGTTGCCGGAACATTTACCGGTTGATTCCGCGCGGCGACTACGTGCGTGTCCTTGAAGGCCGTGGGCTTAGGCGTGGCAGCAACTTCTGGACGTCCGCGGTTCACCGAGGCGAGCAGGTTGTGATCCTGACGCGCCATCTCCTCGTGCTGAACCTGCGTACTGGTTGCGGCCATGTGGCGGTTGTGCATGGCCGCCTCTTCCTGAGGCGTGGGCCGCGCGCGGACTCCACCATTTCCTCCGTTGTAGCTGACGCGCGTGACGTTCACGTTGTTGACAACCGTTTTGTTGTAGACGTGAACATTGTTGACGGTGACGTTGTTTACAGAACGGTTGTAGTAGAACTGGCGGTTCTGCCAACGGCCTCCGTAGTATCCGTTACCGGGATAGCCGTAGCCGTAATCAATGCCGCCGTAGTAACCGACTTGCGGACCCCAGTAGCCGGGGTTCCAGGAATAAGCATTGTTCTGATAACCCCAATATCCCGGAGTCCAGTAGTATCCGGGCTGCGGCGCCATCACCCAGGTTCCAGGGACCCAATAATATCCCTCAGGTCCATAAGCCCAATAACCGGGCATCCACATGTAACCCGCAGCTGGACACGGGGGCTGCGCATAGACGGGCAGCGGTGGGGGCGCGAAGCCAACGCTTACAAAAACGTCAGCGGACGCCAGTCCACCGAGAGTTAGCAGCAAAAGAGCCAAAACAATAAATCGACTGCACCGGAAGGCACTCATCATTTCTCCTTGTTACTCCTCATTACCCGGCCCGCTCACGTAATTACGATCGGTCGCAAGTTCACTTGCGGAAACTGCACCTTCGAAAAACCAAAGCTCACTTGTTTAGTTGCTGCTTACCGGCTTCCAGTCACTCGCCATTTTTTCCGTCCGCAAGTTTTCTGAGGCAACCCCCACACCAGCCACGGTCAGAAATGCGATTTGTCTGCCGCCATCCAGCGCTCTATGCGACGCCGTAACGTGCCATTGGCTTTGTGGATGCACGAATTGGGCGTGGTTTACTTAGAGGTTAAAATCGCAATAGACTAGCTCAGCGCCCATGGATGGCGAGGTTATGGCGGCTACGGTTTTTCGACGCTCGCATCAACTGGCTACTGTGGAGATACTCGACCTCAGACACTTCTCGTCCGCCGATCTACGTCCCCTGCTCGAGCAAGAGGTCGAGACGTGGGCCAGCGCGCTCTGTTGGGACTACCGCAACTCAGCGGACATGATCCTCCGCTACGTTGACGCCAAGATTCTTCCCGGCTACGCCGCGGTTGAGCGCGGCAGCATCGTGGGCTATTCGTTCTTCGTCTACGAAGGCAGCAAAGGCGTGGTCGGCGATCTGTTTGTGTCGCCCCGCCGTGTAGACACTCATCGTGTTGAGGCACAGATGGCCGAGCACGTCATCGAGACGCTGCAGCAATCACCGGGGATTCATCGCGTCGAAGCGCAGCTTCTGACCCATCAGACCGGAGAACTGACGACATGTTTCCTCTCGTCGGGATTTCAGCGGCATCGCCGGCTGTTTCTCTCCTTAGAGTTGCAAGGACGGCAGGCGCCCGAAATCCCGCTCCTAAGAATGCCTGAGGAAATTCTGGTTCGACGCTGGAGCGAGCAGGATTACCAGCCCGCAGCCGGAGTCATCACCGCTGCCTATCGCAACCACATCGATTCCGAGATCAATGACCAATATCGAACGCACGCGGGCTCAGTGCGCTTCCTGAACAACATCGTTCGCTTCCCCGGTTGCGGCGTGTTTGACACCGAGTCGTCGTTCTCGGCGTTTCACCGTCCAACCAACTCGCTCATCGGACTGATCCTCTGCTCTCGCGTGAAAGACGACGTTGGCCACGTCACCCAGGTGTGTTTGCTTCCTGAGTATCGCGGACTGCGCATCGGCGAACACCTGATCGCCTGCACGGCCAATTCGCTGCGCAATCGCCGCTTCCGCTTGCTTTCGCTAACCGTGACCGAGATGAATCAGCGAGCGGTCGAGCTCTACAAGCGGTTGGGCTTCAATGAGACCAGCATCTTCGACGCGTTCGTCTGGGAAGGTTAGAGTTTTCTCTCGTCAGACTTTGTCTCTGGATTTCAGTCCTACCCTGAAGTATGCTGCCGATACCGGGAGTCAGCCGTTCCACTCACACGCGCGCCAATCCTCACCGGAATAAATTTCGTACCAGGGAGACTTTGAAGGATGAAGCTTCGTCGCACCGCTCCGTTTGCCGCTATCTTACTGCTCGTCGCCACCCATGCCACTTTGAGCTTCGCGCAGGAGGCGCGGATCCCAGTACCCGTGGGCACAAAGCTGGACATCACGCTGAATACTCCTCTGTCGACACAGTTCTCTCAGGCGGGAGACCAGTTCACCGCTGATGTCAGCGATGGCCCGTACAAGGGCGCCATTATTCATGGAACCGTTCGATCCGTGAGCCAGTCCGGGCACTTCAAGGGATCGGCCGAACTGCTGCTCAGCTTCGATCGGCTGGTGATGCGCAACGGTGACCGCAGCAAGATTCTCGCCGAGGTCACGCGGGTCTTCGTTCAGGGCGACAAGGTCGGCAATGAAGGTACGATCGAGAGCTCGGGACAGGGCAAGTACACCTGGATTCGCGCTGGTCTCGGTTCCGCACTGGGCGCGGCCATCGGGGGCATTGCCGGAGGCGGCGAAGGCGCTGCGATCGGCGCAGTCGCGGGCGGGGGTGCCGGAGCGGCGTCAAAAGCGATAAGCAAGAAGCAGCAGGTAGTCCTACAGAGTGGGACTATGCTGACGATCAGCGTTTTCAGCAACTAACTGGTATTCGCCTAGCCACGTTTGCGAGCGGGCGCTTTCTTCTTTGCAGCCGGACGGCTCTTCGTCTTGGTCGCCGTTAACCGCGAGGATGACTTCTGTCGGGGAACCGGGAGGGCACGTGCCGGAGTTGAAGCCGCTCCGCCATTGAACTTCTGCAATGCCGTCAGGGGCGGCATCTTCTGCTTCAGTTTCAGTACGGGCTGAAACAGATCTCCGTGCTTTTCAGCGCGAGCCAACAGCGCATCAGAGTCGAAGACAAGCAGGTTCGGATCGCCTTTCTTCAGACAATTTTCCACCTCGGACCATTTGACCGGCGCGGAAGCCGTGGGCCGTTCCTTGGCTCGCAACGAGTACACGCAAACTGTCGTCTTGTGGTCGTCGTTCTGGCTCCAGTCGACCAGGATCTTGCCTGTCCGCAGCGCCTTCTTCATATCTGAAACCACGAGTTCCGGATGCTGGCGCTCTAGCAGGCGCGCCAGTTCATGCGCGAACGGCTTGGTCTCGTCGTAGGTGACTGTGGTGTTCAGAGGCACGTAAACCTGAAGTCCCTTGGAGCCTGAGGTCTTCGCGCAGCTTTCGAGGCCGAGGTTTGAAAAGATATCGCGTAGCCACAAACCTACCTGGCAGCACTGCACGATGCTTGCCGGAGCTCCGGGATCGAGATCGAAGACCAGAAATGACGGCTGAAGAATGTTCTTTCCCAGCGAGAGGCTGGTGTGCAGCTCAAGATCGGCGAGATTTGCCGCCCACACCAACGTCGGCAAATCCTCGATCAGGCAATAGTCCATCCAGCGATTATTGCCCTCGCTCCAGACCTTCACGGTCTTCACCCAATCGGGTCGATGACTGGGGCAGTTTTTCTCGTAGAAAAACATGCCGCCAACGCCGTTGGGATACCGCTTCATGGTCAGCGGCCGGCCCTCGAGATGCGGCAGGAGCACCGGAGCGATGCGCACGTAGTAGTCGATGACCTGTCCCTTGGTGAATCCCACATCGGGGTACAGGACTTTGTCGAGATTCGACAACTTCAGATGTCTGCCTTGAATTTCGACGACGGTGTCTTTGGACATCGGCTCCTCACGTTTAGGAATGATGCAGCCGTTGGCGGGAAGTATGCAAGAGGAACGAGCAAACAGGGTGCGACAAGGCATTGTCGGGCTGCTTTGGTAGGTCGGCTCGCGGGATCCTCGTGTAGCCTTTCACCTGACTTTTTCCTGGCGCGGCGGGGATTATGGCGTCTCTGCTTTTGAAGCCCCAGTCAGGCGCCTGATCGCCGATTTTGTCTTTTTCCAGCTCTGCAACAACGCCGGAGGCATGTCTCGTCATCCAACGTTAGGCCGTGGCGACTGAGAAGGAATTACCGATTAGTACTTCCGTGCCTCCAGAATTTCCCCCGGAGCAGCGCGCACTCTTCTGCGAGGTGCTACGGCACCTCAACGATGCGGGCGTCCCTTACGTTGTGTCAGGCGCATTTGCGCTGCAGCAGCACACCGGAATCTGGCGCAACACCAAAGACCTCGACCTTTTCTTGACCGGTGAAGTTGTGCCCGTAGCGCTGCAACATCTGCGCGAGCAGGGCTTTGAAACCGAAGTGCGGGACCCGGTCTGGTTGGCCAAGGCACATCGCGACGGCTATTTCGTCGATCTGATCACAGGCATGAGCAATGCGGTGATTACGGTTGATCAATCGTGGATCGATCGCGGCTCAACATGTGTGGTGCTCGGCGTTAGGACACGGGTGCTGGCGGCCGAAGAGCTGCTAGCCTCGAAGTTGTTCGTCAACTTTCGCGAGCGGTTCGATGGTGCCGACATTGTGCACATTATTTATGGCACCAGGGGTCAGATCGACTGGCAGAGATTATTGCATCTCGTCGGCGACCACTGGGAGCTGTTGCTGTGGGAACTCATGCTGTTCCACTATGTGTATCCCTTCAAGCAGGATTATGTTCCACGAGCCGTGTGGGACGAGCTGTTGTCACGTTTTCAGCGTCAGCTCGCCAGCGGTTCGGTGAACCTTCCCTTCCGCGGCAGTCTGATCGATGAAAAGATGTTTGCTATCGACATGAAGGAATGGGGAATGGAAAACCTGTTGAAGCAGCAGCGCGAGAGCCGCGAGCCTCTAATTGAAGGTGGCGCGGACGAGTTGCCACTGGTCAAAGCCGAGGATTGATGAGAATCGCCGCCGTAGCCGACCTTCATTTCAGCCCGCAGGTTCACGATAAAGTTCGTGACTACATGAATCGTGTGCGCGAGGAGGCTGACGTCCTCGTGCTCGGCGGCGATCTCACCAACTTCGGGCTTCCCGATGAGATGGATTCGCTGCTAAACGTTGTTGTCCGTCTGCGCATTCCAACGATTTCCGTCCTCGGCAATCACGATTACGAAAGCGGTCGCGCTGCTGAACTGATGAAGATGATGACGGACGCCGGAGTAAAAGTTCTGGACGGAACGGCATATGAACGCGACGGCGTTGGATTTGCCGGCACGAAAGGCTTTCCCGGTGGCTTTGGACGCGGAGCGCTGACTGCATTCGGCGAGCCCGAGGTAAAGGCCTTCGTGCAGGCCGCGATCGATGAATCGCTCAAGCTGGAGCGCGCCTTGTCGCAACTTCGCACGGAGAAGCGCGTGGTCGTCCTGCATTACGCCCCAATCGGCGACACCGTCAAGGGCGAGCCGATGGAGATCTATCCCTACCTTGGAAGCTCGCGTCTGGCGGAAGTCATCGACCGTCACGGTGCCGACCTCGTGTTGCACGGCCACGCTCACGCCGGAAGTCCCGACGGTAAAACCACCGCAGGCACTCCCGTACACAATGTCGCCATGGCAATTAACCAGGCGCAAAACGGCGGCGGCGTTTATCGGATCTTCGAGGTCTAGTCAACTCGTCTCTCCAGCGTTACTACTAGCCGCTCCAGAGCTGCCCTTCCATCGCCTGCGATATACTTCTTAGTTTACCGAATAGTTCCCGAGCAGCCGTAGCACCTGCTCCCAATCAAGAAGGAGAGTCTCTCCATGTCATCCCCAGCCGTATCTTCCGCAATCGATTACGCTCGCGAAAATAAGCAGCGATTTCTAGATGAATTAAAGGCTTTGCTGCGCATTCCCAGCGTCAGCACCACCGAAGAACACAAAGACGATGTCCGCAAGGCCGCCGAAATGGTGGCTGCGGACCTGAAGCGCATTGGCTTCGAGAATGTTGAGGTCATCAAGACGAGCGGACATCCGCTGGTTTACGCCGACTGGCTGCACGCCGCCGGCAAGCCCACCGCGCTCTGCTATGCGCACTTTGATGTGCAGCCAGCCGAGCCTTGGGACGAGTGGAAATCGCCTCCGTTCGTGGACAAGGACGCTTGTCCGATTAAGGGCGACCAGGCACAAGCTTTGAAGGACTCGTGGAAAGAGCCGAGCGAGCGCAATGACAACATCTACGCTCGCGGCGCCGTGGACGACAAGGGTCAGCTCTGGATGCAGGTAAAAGCGTACGAGTCGCTCTTCAAGGCGGGCGGCGGCAAGTTGCCCATCAACGTCCGCGTGTTGTTTGAGGGCGAAGAAGAAGTTGGCGGCGAAGCCATCGAGGAATACGTCAAGAAAAACGCAAACAACGGCAAGCTCAAAGCCGACTTCGCTCTGGTCACCGACACCGAACTTTTCGCTCCCAATCTTCCGACGTTGTGCGTTGGACTGCGAGGCCTGGTTTATACCGAACTTGAAACGCAGGGCGCAGCGGTTGACCTGCACTCCGGTGTTTACGGCGGAGCCGCTCCGAATGCGATTTTCGGTCTGGTCGAGATTATCAGCAAGCTGAAAGACGAGAACGGCAAGGTCCTCATTCCTGGCTTCTATGACGCCGTCGAAAAGCCAACCGACGATGAACTGAAGGCGTGGCAGCGCCTGCCCTTCAATGAAGAGGAGTATCGCAAGGCCGAAGTTGGTTCCCATGTGCTGACCGGCGAAGACGGATACTCCGTGCTCTATCGCACCTGGGCCCGTCCGACGTTGGAAGTACATGGCATCCTCGGTGGCTTCCAGCAGCCGGGGGCGAAGACAGTCATTCCGGCGAAAGCTTCCGCGAAGGTGTCAATGCGACTGGTGCCCAATCAGGACGCGGATGACATCTTCAAGAAGTACAGCGACTACGTGCAGAAGATCACGCCCAAGGGCATCAAGACCAACATCAAGATTCATAGCAAAGGTCCGGCCTGCGTGGTCAACACAAACAACAAGTACGCGCACGCGGCGGTGGAGGCTATGCACGAGGTCTTCAAGAAAGACACCGTGTACATTCGCTCGGGCGGGTCGATTCCAATCGTCACCCAGTTCGACAAGGACCTGAACATTCCCAGCATCATGATGGGTATGGGCCTGCCGGACGACAACCTTCATGCGCCGAATGAGAAGTTCCACATCCCGAACTTCTATCGCGGCATCGAGTCAATTATTCTCTTCTTCCAGAAGCTGGGAGAGTAAGAGCAGTTGTCAGTTGTCAGTTGTCAGTTATTAGTGGCCCCGCTCAAGCTCATCTTGAGCGGGGTTTTCATCCTGCTCATTCAGTCAATGATCTCGCCGAAGACCAGCACATACCCGTTGGGATCCTCGACCTCGAACTCCGAATCGCCGTAATGCCGTTTCGTGAGATCGCTTTCCGGCGACACCTTCTGCCGCACATCCTCGTAGAGCTCACGTAGGCCTTCGATTCGAATGTAGGCGTCCCAAAAGCCTCCCTCGCGTTGGACCTGCGGCTTTCGATATCCTTCCTGACGCAGCAGCATGATCTTGACGCAATCCCTCTGCCGACTGGAGTAAGACGTAGGGAGGTTGCTTTGGAAAGAAGCTGGCGCGGAAGCCTAAGATCTCTTCATACCATCGCGCCGTGGCGGCTACGTCGTCCATGAGAAAAGTTGCTGCGGATGAAATCAATCGCGGCACGTGAGATCCTCCGAACGCCTAAATTATCGCTTTATTGGTAAGGAATTCTTTTGCTACCTCCGCTGCATCCTTCTTTTCACCATCGACCGCGTAATTCATCGCCCGCATCCGGTCAGCAGTAATGCTTCCAGCAAGCTTGGTAAAGACTTCTTTTGCCTGCGGACATTTGGTAAACAGCGCCGGATTGACGATCGGCACAGCATCGTAAGGCGGAAAATAATGCTTATCGTCCTCGAGCACGACAAAATCTAGGGCTTTGATCAGTCCGTCCGTGTTGTTGCCGGCGACGATGTTGACTGAGTTGTTCTGCAGCGCGCGATACAACAATCCGAGGTCCATTACGCGCGGCGATTCGGCAAAGTGCAGGTTGTAGGTGGCGACCAGGCCTTTGTAGCCGTCCTGCCTCTCGAGGAATTCGTAGCCAACGCCAAGGCGTAATTTGGGAGCGATGGGCGCGAGTTGCGACAACGTCGTAAGCCCAAGCCGTCGCGCTTCGTCTCCGCGCATGACCATGGCGAAACTGTTGTTGAATCCGAGCGAGGGCATCACGTCGAGATGCAAGCGCTGCGTGTACTCGCGCTTGACCTGTTCGTATACAGCCTGCGAATCGCCGGAAGCCGTCTGCTTTAAAATCGCCGCCAACGCAGTTCCGGTGTACTCGACATAAGTATCGATCCGGCGAGAAAGAATTGCCTGCTGACAGATATACGTTCCTGCGAGATAGAAGCGGCCATCCACTGACATGTGGCACACGCCTTCCAGTGACTGCTTCAGGATTTCGCCGAGAATCAGCTGTTCGGTGAAGTTTTTCGAGCCGACGCTTAGCTGGTCTTTGTGGGAAACGCAGCTCCCGAGGGTCGCAAGGGCCAGCGCAGAGAGGAATGTTCGGCGATCCATATCGAGTCTAGCCTCGATGCCGCGTAAGCAGTTTCTCGACGCCGCTTAGCGACAGATCCGCGATAAGCGCCATTGCAGCCGCAGGTATTGCGCCTGCGAGAATCACGCTGTTATCCACCATGGCGATGCCGCGAAAAATAAACTCGCCCAAGCCGCCGGCGCCAATGGCCGCTGCAATGGTCGCCACGCCGATGGTGATGACCATCGCTACCCGGACTCCTGAAAGCATTACCGGCAAAGCCAGCGGCAGTTCCAGTTTCCAGAGCAGTTGGCTTGAGGTGAGACCCATCGCGACCGCAGCTTCGCGCGTTGGAGCACTGATGCCGGCAATCCCGACATAGGTGTTACGGACAATGGGGAGCAGTGCATAGAGAGCGAGAGCAACGATGGCCAGGCGATCCGCGCGGGCACCGAGCCACGGCAACGGCAGCAGCAGACCGAACAACGCAAGACTTGGGATTGTTTGAATGACGTTGGTGCTGCCGAGGATCACGGCTTTCCACTTCGGACGCCGGGTCAGCAGGATTCCAAGCGGCACGCCGACGAAGGTCGCCAGCAGCATCGAAACTCCCACCAGCCAGAGATGCTCGGCCGTGAGGGTGGCGACTTCGTGCGGATGTTGGAAGATGAAGTTCAATGGAGTTGTGCTCTAGCTAATTTCGAAATATCTGCTGTCCTGCGCGAAATACATCAACATACGCTTTCACCGATTGGTCCTGGCTCGCCAGGAATTGCTCGGGGCGATACACGCCGTGCAGTTTACCGTTCTCCATGAGTGCGATGCGATTGCCCAGGAGAAGCGCCTCGCCAACGTCATGGGTGACAAACGCTATGGTCTTGCCCATCTTCTGCTGCAACTGCTTGAACTCCATCTGCAACTCCCCGCGAGTGATAGGATCGAGCGCTCCGAAAGGCTCGTCCATCAGCAAGATCCGCGGATCGGCGGCGAGGGCGCGAGCCAAACCAACACGCTGGCGTTGACCGCCGGAGAGTTCGTGTGGGTAGCGTCTGCCGAAGTCCTGGACCGGCAAGCCGACGACCGACAAGACCTCCTCGACTCTCGCTGAAATTCGCTTTGCATCCCAATGCTCGAGCTTGGGCACGAGCGCGACATTGTCTGACACGGTGTAATGCGGGAAAAGTCCGACTTCCTGAATGGCGTAACCGATGTGCCGACGCAGCTTGGTAGGTTCCCACTGCGTTACCATCTTGCCTTCGATACGCACTTCGCCGGAAGTTGCTTCCAGCAGGCGATTGATGAGCTTGAGCGAAGTGGTTTTTCCTGAGCCGCTTCTGCCCAGCAGCATCAGCGTCTCGCCGCTGCCCACGGCGAGATCCAGATCCGACAACAGCTGCTTGCCGTCCGGCAAGCGATATCCTGCGCGGGCGAATTCAATCACAGGCTGGGAAGCGTCTGGCATCGGGAGAGGGCAAATGCCGAACCAGCGTAACAGAGTCCGGCGATATCGAAACCAGCAAGCACAGAAAAGCCGGAGCGGTTTAACCCGCTCCGGCTACCTTTACTCATTTCGTGCGGACTAGTAGCGGCCCCAGCCGCCGCCGCCACCACCGCCGCCGCCACGGCCGCCGCGGCCGCCACCACCGCCGCCGCGGTTGCCACCGAAGCCGCCACGGCCACCGCCGCCGCCGCCACCGCGCGGACGATCCGCCTTCGGTTTAGCCTCGTTAACGGTCAGGTTCCGGCCATCCATGTTCATACCATTCAACGCGTCCATGGCTTTGCCAGCCGCGTCATCATCGGACATTTCCACAAAGGCAAAGCCACGCGGCTGCCCGGTGTCGCGATCGGTTACGATGCTGACCCGGTCGACCGGGCCATACGCCTCGAACATGGAGCGTACCTGGTCTTCAGTCGCAGAGTAGCTCAAGTTCCCCACGTAGATGTTCTTCATGACTTCCTCACTTTTCAGTTGGGCGCTCTGCCAAAGCCCCGTTCGGCAGATGCGTGTTGGGGTTTCACGACTAAAGACTCGGCGGATTTACCTTGTAGCGGTTGAAAGAGTAAGGGCGACAAAAATGTCGCCCTCATGTTCCATCGTTTACAGAACCTGAACGTTCTCAGCCTGCCAACCCTTTGCGCCACGCTTCACTTCGAAGCTCACGGCCTGGCCTTCCTGCAACGAGCGGAAGCCGTTGGATTGAATCGCCGTGAAATGCACGAAGACATCTTCGCCGTTCTGACGCGAAATGAAGCCAAAACCTTTGGCATCGTTAAACCACTTTACAGTTCCTTGTTCCATCTAGTTCTTAAATATCCTTCAAAGGTGATGTTGCGTTTGGTGAATCGGAAGGTTACAGGCAGGAATCGCTCGAGACACGAGAGGGATGGCTGCTAGACGCGCCGTTCGAACATACGCAGACACATTATACATCAGGTTCGTTTCTTTGGATTTTTGTCAATTTACTGATTCTTAATTCGACACGAAATTCCACCTCTAACGTGCGGTTTCGTATACCACTTTCGTCAGGAATTCCGGGGACTTCCAACCTCTGTGCTTCAAAGCTCCCGCGAAAGACGACTGAGGTGGAATTGGCTTGACATCAGAGTGTTGGCACAGCAATATGCCGAGTTAACGAGCAAAGCGGTTGCTGCGCCATTGCAATCTGGCTCCCTTTCGAATTATGCCCGTTTATGCCTGTCGAGGCACACAGGCTTCAGCGCGAAACGAAACCCCTGGCGCAGAGAGAGGCAGGACCATGCGAACCAAAACAACTTCGTTTATTACCGCCGTTATTTCCCTTGTACTTTTAGTTGGGGTCATTTCGGAAGCTCAGCAAATCCGGTTTCCTGACTTCTCGTCTCTGACCAACATGCAATTAAACGGCAGCACGCATGCTGCGGTTTGGCAGCAGAATCATGTGCTCCGGCTGACCGACGGGCCGTTCTCGCCGACCGCTCGCAATCCTCAACAAGCCACCGCTTACTTCACCGGTAAGCAGCCGGTGGTCTCCGGTTTCACGAGTTGGTTCGAATTCCAGATCCACAATCCTGCCATCTGCTGTAATCCCGGCGATGGAATCTCATTCATCATTCAGAATTCGACCGCTACCGACCCAAGCTACGGCGCCAGTGGTGCCGGCCTGACTGCCTTGGGCGCATCCAACGGCGGCTTGGGATATGCAGGGATCAACAATAACCTGGCGATTGAGTTTGATATACAGGGAAACGCCTGGGACCCGAACGGCAATCACGTGTCGGTGCAAAGTTGCGGCCCTGGAACCAACACTCCGGTTCATTTGCCTGGCTCTTACACAATCGGCCAGAACCATAACGTGACCAGCTGTCTTCTGTCGCAGAACGCGATTAACACCTCGGTCCCGCTGATCGGGGACAACTGCACGAGCGGACGCTGCCTGGACGGCGCTGTGCACCAGGCGGTGGTCGAATACACGCCACCCGCGCCGAATCAGAATATGGGCACGCTGCAGATATGGCTAGACCCGACCTTTATTGCGGGCACTCACACTCCGGCCCCGAATTCTCCGCCAGTCATCGCTGTGCCATACAACGTCACCTTCTCCAATTCCAATCCGACCGGCCTGAATCTGGACTCAGGTAAGGCATGGGTGGGATTCACGGGCTCACAGCCAATCATGTCGACTGCGCAGGACGTCCTCGCCTGGGAATTCACGCCGCACACTCCGCTGCAGATTACGCAGACGATTCCACCGGGAGGCCAGGAGAACGACTTCATATTCGGCGGCTATATCTATGCCGCAACCTACCCGAACGGCTTCACCAATCCGGACGGCATTCAAATGACGGTGCTGTCAACACCGACCAACCGGAACGTCTTCTTCACGCAGCGCCTGCTCGGCACTCAGTTCGCGAATGAGACCTGCGTCGTCAATCTGGAGACTGGCGGCAACTGCATCGTGTACAGCGTCACGTGTCAGCTGCCCAATGGCCAGGCAATCGCCTGTCCGTCGGAATCGCAGCCGACGATCGCGATCTGTACCCAGTTCTACACCTCGGATCCAATTACGCAGACGAACGCCGACTACTTGAAAGCCGACCCGATTGGATCCAACAATTGGGCCAGCATCTTCAGCAGCTTCCAGCAGAATCCGATCGATCCGATTGTTTCGGGTCGCGGAACTGGCTTCTCGGACTTTGTCGCGACCTTCCGCCGGAATGGAATGTCTATGAACAGCGAAAATGGCGGATTGGAAGCGGCAATCCCGCAAGTACCCAGTGCACCGGGCGGCGGCGGAATCTGTCCTCCGGTTCAGTAAGCGAAGGCGGCGACGCGAAAACAAGGCAGTTGGAACGGGCTTGAGCAGCCGATCCAACTGCTTTTCTCTTTGGGTCCTGACAGATGGACAAAACCAATGAGGATCGTCGAGGTTACGAAAGTACAGTCCTTTGGATGACATTTGATAACCGGATGAATCTCGTTCAGATCGAAGTTTGCGTCGCGAGCGCGCTGATAGATATGTGAACGCGATTGCAAACTGCCAATGCCTTATCGCTTGCCTGGTTTGAAGTTTCTGTTGCGCTGCGTGTCTCTTTGACTTCATCTCGATTGCAGGCCTTATCGCAAAGGTGCTGTCACCAAAGATTGAGAGGGTGGAAGAAGATTTTCCCATCAGTGGTCTGGATTTCTCTGCGGGGTGGGCTATAAGAAGAAATAGGAGAATTTTCGCACTGGGCCCGTCCGGTTACTCTAATCTGAGACCAGCACGATGTTCGGAGTCGCGGCCCCATCTTTCGAATCCACCAGTGCAGTGTGTGCCCAGCCAATAATTCTCCCTGGTTCCTGCGAAAGTAACGAGCCCTCCAATTCCCCTCATTAGAAAAACGTCGTCCTGGCGACAGGTCCTCATCAACCACGGAATGCCTCTTCGTCTTAGCGGCGGGCCTTAGTCGCCTGAGGCTAAGAGGGAAAAGGGAGCATTGATATGAAAAAAGCATTCCAACTTTCTATCGTGATTCTGGGAATGGCGCTGGTTGCCGGCGCGCAGTCTTTCATCGACTTTACTAATTTGCCACAAACGAACACACCCTATGCAGTCCCGGAAACGTACGGAGGCCTGCACTGGAGCGGTATCGACTATGTCGATTGCATGATGTGGGACTATACGGACGGTGTCATCGAGACGGGAGACGGCTTCATGAATGGTCCTGAGGCACAGATGGCATTCGGCGGCGGCCCGCTCTGCTACCAGAAACATGGCGGCGCGACGAACGTGAACATCTGCGAAGCGAGCATTGCTGCCGGCATTGGTCCGAATGCCCTGACACATTTCCGTCCAGACTACATGTGGGTGGCGGAGGGCTGGATGACTGACGGCCACCAGTACATCACCGTGAACGCCTACAACAATGGCGTTCAGATCGGCTCGCAGAGATATGCGCTCCTGCCCACTGCGCGGAAAATCAAACTGATCTTCCCGAATGCATGGGGCAGCGTTACTGAGCTGAAGATTCTCCCGAGCCCCGGCGGCTCCTTCGTCATTTACCTGCTGGGCCTAAAGTAGGGTCTGTCGAGTTGACTTCAGGTATGCGTTCACCCCACTCAAGCAGGCGACGCTTGAGTGGGGCTTTCGAGACCTGCCGCATCGTGGGTCCCACTTTTCCCACGATCACTGGCGAATGTCAGTGAATTTCTTTCGAGGGTCGTTTACAGTTCTCAACCACAAGGTTCAATTCCGAGGGAAACTACCATGAAGAGGTCCAGCTTGGAGGCTCGTCATGAAGCGAGCGGCCTGAAATCTCCTTCAGGTCTCACCATCAATCGACGCAGATTCCTGGGTGCAACGGCCGCCACAGCTGCGGTTAGCGTGCTGGGCCTTCCTCTCGTTGCCTCTGCAGAAGAGGTCGGGCCCGAGGATCCAACGGCGCGGTATAACAATGCGTCCCAGCGTCGGGAGAGCGCTGCGATTGCGGAGAAAATGCGTCCGTTCGTTCACCAGACGAACGGCGATGAAGAAAGATACGGCACGAAATTCGCGAACTACTCGAAGGGACTTCCACACGATTCTTTCGGCAGCGTCAACCTGGCGGCTTACTCTGGGTTGATCAACGCTCTGACCTCGGGCAGGGAAAGCGATTTTGGCGCCATCGAACTCGGCGGCACGCTGAAGCTTTCAAATCCCCAGGCCAGCTATGCTTACTGCCTGGAAGGTTGCGATTCGCACGTAGACGTGATTGCCACTCCTCCGGCTTATGCAAGCAATCAGCAGGGCAGCGAGATGGCGGAATGTTACTGGATGGCTCTGGCTCGCGATGTTGCTTTCGCCGGCTACGATTCCGATCCTACGATCGCAGCCGCAGTGGCAGACCTCAGTGCATTCCCAAGCTATCCAGGGCCGCAGCCGGTAACACCGGACACGATCTTCCGTGGCTCGACTCCAGGCGATCTAATCGGCCCCTATTTGTCTCAGTTCCTGACGTTAAATATTCCATACGGGGCGATCACGGTTCCGCAGCAGATCAAAACGAACGTTGCGGGTGACGATCACCTGACAACGTATGCCGACTGGTTGAATGTTCAGAATGGCGCTGCTCCAGCCGAACGCAATCAGTTCGACCCGACTCCCCGCTACATTCGGAACCTGCGAGACCTGACCGCATTTGTGCACTCCGATTTTTCGTATGATGCCGCAATGACAGCTGGCCTGATTCTGAATGGAATAGGCGCCAGACTCGACCCGAACAATCCGTATCTCAACTATCCGACAACCGCACCATTCTGCACGTTTGGATCGCCGGATGCCCTGGATATGGTTGGGAGAGTTTCAGCGGCGGCGCTGCGCTGCGCATATTTCCAGAAGTGGTTGGTGTATCGCCGCGTGCGTCCGGAGGAGTATGCAGGGACGGTTCAGAATCAAATGACTGGTCAAGACAGCTATCCATTGCCCGCACGGTTGTTATCCTCGCCAGTTCTCGCGGCCGTAAATCAGAAGTACGGCACGTATCTGTTACCCATGGCTTTTGCCGAAGGATGTCCTTCGCATCCTTCTTATCCGCAGGGACACGCGACCATTGCCGGCGCAACCATCACTATTCTGAAAGCGTTCTACGATGAGTCATTTGTCATTCCGAATCCGATGGTGGCGTCATCGGATGGATTGTCGCTGGTGCCGTACTCCGGACCCTCGTTGACGGTTGGCAACGAGCTGAATAAGTTGGCGTGGAATGTGGCTCGCGCGAGGGATGCGGCTGGAGTGCACTGGCGTAGCGATGGATTCAGCGGTCTACTGTTGGGCCAGGCGATGGCGATTCGAATCTTGAAGGACTTAAAAACCGAGTACTGGGAGAACTTCTCCGGGTTCCAGTTGACGACGTTCACCGGAAACACGGTGACCATCTAACAGCGTTGTTCAGCTCGCCCCCTGGTACCCCTTGGAGGCGTCCCGGTAGACATCCTTCAGGTCGGAGCGGTCGAGTACGCGGGAGGCACCGTCTTCCTTGCCGATGGATTCAAGGATGTTCACGGCTTGACGGTAGTGCGGAATGGCTTCCTGCTTCTTGCCGGCGCGAGCTAAAGCGCTTCCCATCAGAAACTGCGCACGGGCCTGTTCGACTCGCAAACCCAGCTTCTCCGCACGAGCGACTGCGTTATCCAGCACTCCACGGGCGGCATCCGCCTGGTTGGTGGCGAGCAAAGCTTCGCCAAGGTAAATAGCCGCCCTCACCGAATCGGCCTTGAGACCCATGGTGTCAGCGTCCTGCTGAATCTTCTTGAGTGCGCCTACCGCTGCCTGTGGCTTGCCCTGCACGACATCAAGCTTCGCCAAGTCCAGCTTGGCGAGAACCACCTGCTCGCGGGAGTTGGACTTGGTCGCCAGTTGCAGAGCTTTCTCGTACTGTTGCCGCGCATTAGAATAGTCGCCGGCATAGAAGTAGCTGTCGCCCAGGAAATTCAGAGTCTCTGCCGTGACCGCATCGTTCTTGGCCGTGGGCGCCAGCTTCAGCGCCTCTTCTAAACTCTTGCGACCCTCGTCTTCGCGACCCACAGCCGACAGCGTATGTCCATATCCAGCCAGCGCGGCCATCGTCAGGTAAGGACGATCGGCCAGTTGCTGATAAATGTTGACCGCTTCCTGCTGGCTCTTCAGCGCTGCAGCGTAGTTGCCTTGAGCGGCGAACAAGCCGCCCATATCACCCGACTCGAGCGCAACGCCAGCCTTATCGCCACCGGCCCGGCGCGCTTCGAGCGCTTTCATGTACTGCCCGAGCGCCGTCTCATACTGGCCAAGCTGAACGTTAGTTTGTGCCAGATCGTGCAGAGCCTCACTGCCGTCCTCATTCAAGCGTGTGCGAATGTCGTATGCCTGCTGGAAGTACGTCAGCGCATCCTGGAACTCGCCCTTGTTGAAATGCGCTGCGCCGATATTCAGCAGAAGGGTCGCTTGGGTCGGCTGATCCCCAATCTCGCGAGCCACCTGCAGCGCCTCAGTAATATAAGGCAATGCCTTATCATTCTGCCCCCGATCCAAGTAGAAGGAGCCGAGGCTGGCAAGGCTCTGTGTCAGCCCATTCTTGTCGCCAATCTGGCGATCGACCTTAACCGCCTCTTCGTAGCTGGCTAGGGCAGCGCTGGGATTGCCCATGTCCGTTTGTACCTGAGCCATCTGCATCAGGCTCATGGCAACACCACGCTCATCGCCGATCTTCCTGCGAATCTCAAGTGCCTGGTTGAAGTTGCGCAGCGCGTCGTCCAACTTGTTCAGGCGCTGATAGGCGATCCCCAAAGCCTGCAGAGTTGCACCCTTCTGCTGCTGGTTGTCGAACTGAATGGCCAGCGCCAACGCCTTGTTCAGAGGGTCGAGGGCGGCCTGCGCGTCGCCACTGCGAATATCGACGCGGCCACTGGCAAGCAGCGCAGCAGCGTAATTCGGATCAGCGGCAAGCAGCTTGGTCAGATACTTCTTCGCCTGATCGTAGTTGCCAGTGTCCTCATAGAGAGTCGCGAGCGTGAACTGGACGTCGCTGTCGTCAGGATTAACTTTCAGTAACTGTTCGTAAGCGGCGATGGCCTTGGCGGTATCATGCGTCAAGCTGGCATGGTTGGCAGCAATGAGGAAGCGATCCTGGGCGGGCAGATTGTCGCTTAGTTCGACGGCTCGACGCGATGCCTGGTCCGCTTTATCGTCATAGCCCATTGCAGCATAGGTCTGCGCCAGCTTCGAGAATGCCATCGCGAACGTGGGATCGTCGGCGGTCGCTTCTTCAAGTTTCGTTACCGCCTGCGTGAACTGCCCGGCACGAGCGAGTTGCGTGCCTTCGTCATAAGCCTTCAATGCCGGAATTGACTTCGTCGTAACGTGCTGCGAATGTGCCTGCAGCTCCTTCAGGATCTCCGGGTTGGAGGCAAGTTTTTCGCGCAGGTCGCCGGCCAGCTTCTCCAGAGAAGACAACAGTTGATTTTCGTCCGCAACATCGGTGCTGAGCGAAACTTCCTGATCGGTCTTGAAGTCGTGAACGGTTACGCTGATGCGTGTGGTCTGGCCGAACTTCTCATACTTGCCGGAAATAATCGTATCGGCATGGGTAAACTCAGCGATGCGGCGCAGTGTCGAGAGATCGAGGGGAGACTGCGATGACACACCAAGATCGTGCAACACCTGCTGCAAGCGGTCGGGCGAAACCATGCGCAAGTGAGCGGAGTGGCCAATGTCCGAGTTCAGTGCCTCGGCGATGCTGGCGCCCATCCAGTTCAGGTTACTGTCGCCAGAAGCGTTGTAGAACGGAATGATGGCCAACGAGGTGACAGGCCCCTGCACCGCAGTCGAACCGCCAGACGTACCATGACTGCGATACTGCCATCCGATGACGCCTCCCGCGACCAGCACAAGGGCTACAGCGCCGATCGCAATCCACTTGATCGGCAGCTTGCTGGCCGGAACCGCGACGCCGGCAGCTTGAGCCCTGCTCAAGACAGGAATAGGAGTGCTGCCGCGTGACTTCTTCCCCTGCCATATCTCAAGCTCGCGAATGATGTCCTGCACTGTGCCGAAGCGGTCGTCGGGATTGCGCTCCAGGCATTTGCTTACAATCAGGCTGAGCTGCGGGGGAATGGAGTTGTCAAAGTCGCTCAACGGAACGGCGCGTTCCTGTGTACGCCGCACCAGGCTGGCGATCGCACTCTCCGCATGGAACGGCATCACGCCGGTCAGCAGCTCGTAAAAAATCAGGCCAACCGCGAACTGGTCCGAGCGGGCATCCAGGTCTTTGCCCATCGCCTGCTCGGGCGACATGTACTCCATGGTACCGACCATCATGCCGGTCTGGGTCATGCCATCGCCTTGCAGCGTGCGAGCCAGGCCGAAGTCCATGATGACCACGCGCCCGGCTTGATCCCGCATAATGTTGCTGGGCTTCAAATCGCGATGGATTACACCTTCGGCGTGCGCAGACTGCAGGCCGGCGCATACCTGAAGCATAATGTCGACGCCCTCGTGGGGGTCGAGCTTGCCCTTGCCGAGCAAGATGGTGCGCAAGTCCTCACCCTCGATGTACTCCATGGTGATGAACTTCACGCCGTCAGCTTCGTTCAGGTCGTAAATGCGAATGATGTTCTTGTGCGTGACCTGACGCGCGAGGATTAGCTCCTGCTTGAAGCGCGCCAGTATAGCGGGGTTTCCCGCGAGGTCGGGGCGAATGACCTTTAGGCCGACATCGCGCTCCACTTCCATGTCGCGGGCTTTGTAGACCGCACCCATGCCACCCATGCCAAGCATCTTGCGGATTTCGTAGCGCCCGCCGAGAACATCGCCCTCGTGAAAAATCGTTGCACCGATGTGAGTGAATATCGGGTGCGGCATCGATCCGGAGCTACCCGGACGTCCGCCCGAGGGTCCGACCATCGTAACGGCATCGGAAGGATTGCTTGCTGGTGCGGAAGGATCTGAAGTCGCTCCCGAAGAAGTGCCGCCAGACTCATTGGTGCGGGTTGGATCGACTCCGGCCAAGGTGACGTCGTCGGGATTCGAGGAGAGGTTGGGTCGCGGAGTTACGGCGGAGCTTTCCCCGGTAGAAACAGCTACCCCCTCACGCGCACGACGCGCTGCTCCTTCTTGCTCCCCAGCCACTTCGTCCTACCTTCCTGGTTCCAACAACAAGCCCATCGGAAAAGTCCCACTCAAAGGCAGCCGTTCCCAAAAGTATACCTTGAACAGTTGGTCCTACCCGTGAATTTTCGCAGATAACACGCTGAATCCAGAGCTCAAAGAGATAGCCGGCATCCTTTCGGATACCGGCTACTCTGGCTACCACTATCGGGTGTATTGAGTGATACGAGGGTTCGGGTCGGGCGTACCATCGGACTGCTGTCCGACGTTCAGCCCCACAATACCTCCCTTGCCTCCGGTAATCCCCGTGCTGGCCGATCCCAGCACGTACAAGATCGAGATGTCATTGGAACTAGATCCCGGTCCCGTCACGTTAAACCTGCCGTAATAGGTTCCGTAATCCGAGCAGGTTGGTATGGCATCACCGCAGTTATAACTACCGCTGAATGGGTACTGCGAGGTCTGACCAAAGGGCCCGCTGGCGTCAAACGTCTGGCGCCAAATTGTGGCCTTGGGGTTAGGCGGAGTGACGGCCACATCCACCTCATTGGTGACGTCCGGAGACGTCGGCGTCACCGTGACCCCCAGATACGATCCGAGGATCGCCCCAATGTTAAACAGGGTCCCGGGAACGTTCTGCACTTGCAGGGAGCCTGCCATAACGTTCGCGGCAGTACTGGGATCCGTGTCTACAGCAAACGCCTGATTGGGCGCACTTAAATACCAGACCGGCTGTGTGGGCGCTACTCGCGAGATTAACCGTGACGCGTCCACAGGGCTGGTTGATCAGTCCGCAAGTCGGATCCACGTTATAGGTTCCGGTCGCGTATTGCACTGTGCTTAAAGTACCGCCATCACTTTCATCGGTGTAATAGCCGGGCAATACGGTCCCATCGGTCGCGGTAGGACCGGCGATATTTCCGTTGCCGTCAAAGGCAACTACGCCGATTGCCGCGGAAGGACTTGTTGGGCTGATGCTGGTTGCGATGCCGTCGAGTTCAACGACACTCTGCCCCTTGAGGGAGGCGTTGTTGAACTGGCCCGAAGCGCCCGCGTTCTGCTGGGGAATCAGATCGACGAGGGTGAACGGTCCGCCAGAATCGGTTTCCATCGACACCAGTTCGGTTGAGGTCACAAGATAGTAGGTGAAATTTGTCGTTCCGGACGAGGTGGTCAGGCTGTAGGTTCCACGACCAGTCGCGGGATCCGACGTCAATAAGCTGCCTCCAGTAATCGATACCTGCGAGGAGATGGTGCCGTTGTCATTAATGTCCTGTTCGCCGCCCGTCACAGGCTGCGCCCCGTTCGAGGAAGCACCCAAAGCGAACATTCCGGCTCCAGCATAGCGCCCGCCGCTGGCGTCGTTTCCGAAGATGCCGAAGGCATAGCTGGCGATGCCACCCGAGACCGAGGTGATGGTCTGCTTCTTCAGTAAGCCTGAGCCATAAGCGCTGCTGACTTGATCCGATGCGTTGTTCAGAATGACCTTGGAATCGCCGGCGCTCGAAACGATCATGGCGAAGTTGTAGGTCACATTCGTGTCTTTGGTAGCAAAAGTAAGGCTGCCGAAGTTGCTGTTGCTTCCCACATTGTAGGTGCCGGTGACCTGTTCGGAGCTGAGGGTATTGGAGCCCGGCCCCATCTGATCCAGGACGCCGCTGATGCTGCCGGCGCCGTTCACGTCGCCGCTCGCAACCAGTTGCGCGACCTGGTAAAACGGCTGGGCATCCTCAAATCCGTTGAAGTACAGGACGTAAGGGCCATCAAGTCTGCCCTTCACAGTGATCGTGAATGTGGCGGTCGCGACTTCGAAGTCGGCATCCGTTACCTCAACCGGGAAGGTGTACACACCGGCTGTTGTCGGTACACCCGTGATCGAGCCAATGTCCGCTCCACCGTTTGGATTCAGAGTCGTAGTCAGCGACAGACCGGGAGGTAAGGGCTCATTGGTGGGATCGGCCAGTGTGAACTGGTAGGGCGGCAGGCCATTGCTGGCCTCTATGGTGCCACTGTAGTTCGAGCCGACTAACCCAGTTGGCAAGGGCGATGCCGTGAGGCCCAACACCGGGTTGATGGTGATTGACGCCTTCAGCGTGTTGTAAGCCTGGGTCGGGCTCTGGGAGTCCGTTACCTTGGCGGTGAAGTTGAACATCCCCAACTGCGTTGGGGTGCCGCTGATAATGCCGTCCGTGGAGAGGCTGAGACCAGGGGGCAAACTTCCCTCGCTGATCGTCCATGTATAAGGCTTTACGCCCCCCGAGGCCACCAGGAGGAACTTGTAGGAAATGCCGATAACGCCGTCATTCACGGTAAACAGAGCGATATTGAGTGCCGAGGGGCCATTCTGCGGAATGCTTCCGGCACAACCGGCCATGATTGCGCAGCTCAGGACCGCCACCACGAGGGACAGGAAAGGTTTACGCCCTTTCATGGATCTCCTTGTATCGAATCTGAACAAGCTGGTTTTAATTGGACGCCGCTTCGGGGGATCGACCGGCCGGGCATAGTGCCGCCTGTGATGCAAACATCATCTCAGAGGACCACGAAGCCCGGGGAGGCCGCAAAGTGCGTATAGGGTAGCAGAGTATCTGAACTGTAAGTAAATGCAAGCTTTTTTTGAATTACTCGGCCGTGGGGCGTGCGCTTTTGGGAAGAAGCTGCCACGTCGTGAATGGTCGCTTTAGTCGTTATGCTCTGCTATTCTCTTCCGTTCCTCGGAGGTTTTGTGCCGATCAGAGCATTCCTGCTTTTTCTCACCCTCCTGCCCTCTTATCTACTTGCCCAACAATCAGCTACACAGAATGGAGCTGCCACGGCTACTCCGCCCCAGACACAGATGTATGTGGAGCCTACGATGGCTTACACGCCGAGCCTCGACGTGCCGTCGATGGACAAGTCGGCAGACGCCTGCGCAGATTTCTACCAGTATTCCTGCGGTGGCTGGATAAAGAACAACCCGATTCCGCCGGACCAGACATCCTGGAGCGTCTACGGGAAGTTATACGAGGACAACCTCAAGTATCTGCGGAGCATTCTGGAGCAGGCCTCGATGGCTAAGGATCGGGATGCGCTGACGCAGAAGATTGGCGACTATTACGCCGCCTGTATGGACGAGGCCGCCATCGAGAAGCTTGGTTACACGCCCATTCAGCCGGAGCTGGAGGAGATTGCGGCGCTCAAGGATGTTCGCGATCTCGCTCCCCTGGCGGCGCGGTTACACATCGACGGCGAATCGATGCTCTTCGGCAGCGGCTCCCAGCAGGACCCCGACAATTCGGACGCCATGATCGTGGTCCTCGTACAGGATGGCCTTGGCCTGCCCGATCGTGACTACTACACCAAGGACGATACGAAGTCGAAGGAAATCCGCGAGCGATATGTGCAGCACGTGCAGAAGATGTTCGAGTTGATCGGCGATTCGCCTGAGGCTGCGAAGAAAGAAGCCGACACCGTGATGCGAATCGAAACTGCGCTGGCCAAGGCATCGCTCACGCGCGTCGATCAGCGCGATCCTTACAAAGTCACTCACAAGATGAAGGTCGCTGACCTGAACAAGCTGGCGCCGAACTTTGATTGGGCGCAGTACTTCTCAGCGAGCCAGGTGCCACCGTTCGAGACGCTGAACGTCGAGGCGCCTGAGTTCATGAAGGAGTTCAACACGCAGCTGAAGTCGGTGCCGCTCGCTGACTGGAAGAGCTACATGCGCTTTCACGTTGCCAACTCGGAAGCGCCTTACCTCTCGACAGCGTTCGTAAATGAGAACTTCGAGTTCTATCGCAAATACTTGCGCGGTGCGAAGGAGTTGCAGCCGCGGTGGAAGCGTTGCGTAGAAGATGTTGATGAGCAGTTGGGCGAAGCGTTGGGGCAGGAGTATGTACGAAAGACATTCCCACCGGAACTGAAGCAGGCGACGTTGGAGATGACCCGCCAGATCGAGGACGCCATGGCGATGCGCATCCAGCAGCTCGACTGGATGAGCCCGCAGACCAAGCAGCAGGCGCTGAACAAGCTGCATTCCATCCGCAACAAGGTGGGTTATCCGGACAAGTGGCGTGACTACAGCTCCGTGAAGATTGTGCGCGACGATTTCTACGGGAATGCCGAACGGGCGACGGTGTTTGAAAATCACCGCGAGTTCAACAAAATCAGCAAGCCGGTTGACCGAAGCGAGTGGGAGATGACTCCTCCCACGGTAAACGCCTACTACAATCCGCAGATGAACGACATCAACTTCCCTGCTGGGGTGCTGCAGCCGCCGCTGTACGACGCCAAGATGGATGACGCGCCAAACTACGGCGACACTGGATCCACCATCGGCCACGAACTTACCCACGGCTTTGACGACGAAGGCCGTCAGTATGATGCCAAGGGCAATCTAAAGGACTGGTGGTCAACGCAGGATGCGACACAGTTCGTGAAGCATGCCGATTGCGTTGTCGATCAGTACGCCAAATACGTCGTTGTTGACGACATTCACATCAACTCGAAGCTGACCGAAGGCGAAGACGTGGCGGACCTGGGCGGCACGATTCTGGCATACATCGCATGGAAGGACGCAGATAAGAGCCAGCAATTAACGGATCGCGACGGATTGACGCCTGATCAACGCTTCTTTGTGGGCTTCGCGCAGTGGGCGTGCGAAAGCGATCGGCCGGAGGACGAGCGTGCGCGTGCCATCACCGATCCGCACTCGCCACCGAAGTACCGCGTCAACGGCGTGGTGGTAAACATGCCGGAGTTCGGACAGGCCTTCGGCTGCAAACCGGGATCGCCGATGGTCAAGCCCGCGGATAAGGTGTGCAAGGTGTGGTGAGGCTGGCCGTCCTAGGAAAAGAGCTTCATTAATCCTTTCGCGGACAAGTCTGGAACCAGAAATTTTTCCCCACTGAGCGCCTCCGCAGCGCCGTAGCCGCTGCGGACCGCGCCTTCCATCGTCGCCGGCCATCCGGTAGCAGTCCAGTCGCCAGCCAGGAACAAACGCGGCCAGGGACTGCGATGCGGGGCGCGGAAGGCATCGCTGCCGGCCATGGGCGAGAACGTCGCGTGAATTTCTTTCACCACCGTTGCTTTCGTCAGCTTGGCGTCGCGCACGATGGGGAAGAACTCCGCAAGTTCGCGAACGGCGAGGTCGATGATCTCCTGTCGTGGCTTATCGACGAGCGTCTTCGAAGCGCTGACCACTAGTTCGATGTAGCTTCCGTTCTGCGCCGACTTGTTGCGCGTCGCGAGAATCTTCGATTTGTGGAACATCCACTGGATGGTACGTTCCAGCAGGACTGCGTGTTCCAGCGGCGTGATCTCGCGGTCAAAGAAGAGATGGATGCCGGTGATCGGCGAACTCTGAAAGTGGCGGGCATCACTGCGCAGCGAGTCCAATTCCGGAACATCCGGCAGCAGCTTGTCGATGGTGTTGAACGGCGCGGCGACGATCGCGTAATCGAAACTGACTTCCTCACCACCAACGGACAGTCGCACGCAGTCGCCGTCCAAGCGAAACGAATCGACTGGCGCTCGCGTGTGGACCTTTCCGCCGCGCTCTTCAATGTATTGGGCCGCAGTACCGTAGAGTTGCGACAGCGGAACCGCCGGCACGCCCATGCGTCCAGCCTCGGCCGATTTGAGAAACGAATCACGAAAGACGAGCGCTGCGTAGCGCACAGAGACATTATCGAGATCGTCATTGAGCGCGCTGATCAGCACTGGCGCCCAGAAGCGGTCGATTGCCTGCTTCGTTTGCCCATGCTGTTCGAGCCAAGCTTGAAAGTTCGCGTCATCCTCGGCGGGCAGTGACGGCATCAGGGCAAACATAGCGCGCGCAATCGCCATCTTGTCGCTGAGGTCGAGCACTGGCGATGCGAGGAACGAGGCAGTTGCATGAAAGGGTGCAGGCAAGGCGCCCGGCTTGAGCGTCGACGATTTGCCACCGGGCAGGATGAAGGTGATCTCGTCGTACCAGCGAATCTGATCCTCGACTCCGAGACGGCGATAGAACTCGATGAGGTTGGTACAGCAGCCAAGCAGCACGTGCTGACAGTTATCTACGACTTCGCCGGTTCCGGGGAGTTCGTAGGACGATGCGCGACCGCCGAGATATGGGCGGCGCTCAAACAGTTCAACGCGATAGCCAGCATCTGCCAGCGCGCTTCCCGCGGAGAGGCCGGCGAGTCCGCCACCGATAACGGCGACTGTCCGACGCTGTGGGAGACCAGAGGATGAACTCATATGCGCCGCCAGAATCCCTTTGACATTACAGAGAGCTTTTCGGCGGTGCCGAGCCGAACCCGCTCGGTGAATACGTCATAGTTACGCGCGATTATTTTTTCCAACAGCCTCTGGTAAATCTCAACCAGTGTCCATAGCGCCGCTTGGCTGTCCTCGTCGATCATCGGCAACAGCTCCCTCGCGGCGCTGTAATATCCGCGCGCGCGAAGCGCCTCAAATTCCATCAGCGGGCGCAACGCTATAGGTGCAGAACCATTTGTCAGCGCGTGAGCGTCGATGCTAAAGCGCTCGAAGTCTTCACGCGGCAGGTAGACACGCCCAAGGCCGGCATCTTCTTTCACGTCGCGCAGAATGTTCGTCAGCTGGAACGCGACACCGACCTTTTCCGCCAGTTCTTCGGCTCGAGGATCGCGATAGCCGAAGATGCGGATGCAGACTAGCCCAACGACCGACGCCACGTGGTAACAGTAGTCGTATAGCTGATCGAAAGTTTCGTACTGAAGTTGCGGTGCGCCGCCAGCGGTATTCTTGAGGCCCTCGGGAACGTCCATCTCCGTCCCGTGGACGAGCTTTTCCAGCAACGCGAGTGGGATGTTGTATCGCTTTTGTGAATCGGCCAGCGCGAAGAGCACCGGGTCGTCGGTTCGTTCGCCGTCCACGACGCGCCGTAAAGCATTCATCCATTCATCAAGCTTCGCGCGACGCTGATCTGGCGGAACCGTGGGATCGTCGGAGATGTCGTCGGCGTGCCGCATGAAGGCATACACAGCCGACAGCGCGTTTCGCTTCTGCAGAGGCAGCACGAGAAAACCGTAGTAGAAGTTCTTGGCAGCCGAGCGGGCGATGTGCCGGCAAACACTGTAGGCCGCCCGCAACTGTAGCGGGTGCTCGCTCACAGGATCTTTCCTACCGCCGCACGCGCGACAAGCCACAGTTTGCGCGGCTTGGAAATGGCCGGACGAGACTTCAGGACGTCGTAGCCTTGCTGCTCGATGGCATTCAGGATTTCCAGACCGCCACGGCTGAAAAGTTCTATGTCGAGAGCGAGATGCTTGTCGACCTTTCCCGCCAACGGCAAACCCATGTGAAACCAATCGCGTGCGCGCGCCACTTCGAACTTCATCATTTCGAGGAACTGGGGAGTTGCACGGCGCTCCGCGATGTCGCTTTCGCCGACGCCGAACTTCGCCAGGCTGTCGAGCGGAAGATAGATGCGGCCTTTGGTGTGATAGTCCACCCATACGTCCTGCCAGAAATTCGCTAACTGAAGGGCTGTACAGGTGTAATCGGAAAGTTGCTGCCGCTCCACGTCACGGTATCCGCACAAATAAAGTACGAGATGGCCGACGGGATTCGCCGAGTTCTTACAGTAGCCGAGCACATCGTCGAAAGTGGGATACCGCGTCACCGTCTGGTCCTGCCTGAACGCCGTTAACAGGTTCGCGAATGGATCGCAAGGAATATCGAACTCGCGAATGGTTTCGCGCAACGCAATGAAGACTGGATGGCGGGGGCTGACCTTGTTCGCCGAGGAAGCGGCCGATTCAAGCTTCTCTACGTCTTTGCGAACATCCTGCAGCGGCGCCTCGACGAGACTCAGATAGGTCGCATTCAGTTCGGCTTCCCAGGCGTCAAGCAGCGCCAGGGATTGCCGGGTGTTGCCCACCTCGTCACTGAGATCATCGGAGATCCGGCAGTAGGCATAGACGTTATAGAAGTGCTGGTGCAGGTGTTTCGGCAGAAACCAGGTGACGACGGAGAAGTTCTCGTAGTGCGAATGGGCCAGACGGGAGCAGTATTGCTGTGCGTCCTCCAACGACGGCGCGCGCTCCGGAATGGCGTACTCCGGAGGTAATGATTGCCATCCGGCAGCCAAGATGTCGGGCTGCGGGAGAGGCATGCGATTGTCGGTTGGAATTGAGGACATCAGGAAAATTGTACCGGGGATAAATAGATTGTGTCGCGACAGGCTGTCCCTTTCGGAACCGCTGACCTTCATTGAACCGCTACCCAGCACATTTTGCTGGGCTAAACTGCGTGGTCCGTTCGGACGGGGTTTGTTCTGGGATCGCCTTACCACACCCGACTTATTGGGGTTGTGTCCGCTAAATGGGTGCGACTTACGACGCGACTACGCTGCGCGCCGGCTCAACTGGCAACTGGCCACTGCCTTAGTGCCCAGGAATAATCGCCGTCTTAATATCGCCGTTGCGGTTCAGCATGTGACGCAAAACCTGCTGCAGGCGCGACAGTGGCGCCTCTCCGGTGATGTAGTCGGTGCCTTTGATCTTCCGCTCGCAGAGCAGCGTGAACGCCTTGCGCACTGTCTCCGGAGTGTGATGGAACGTCGCCTTCAGCGTGAGTTCGTTGTAGTGCAGGCGCTGGGTATCCAGGGCGACGGTGGTTCCATTGGCGCATCCGCCGAAGAAGTTGACGGTGCCGCCCTTGCGGACCATATCGATCGACCACTCCCAAGCCTGCGGACGTCCCACGGCCTCGATCACGACGTCACAGCCACGTGCCTCGGTTGTCATTTTGCGAACGGCTTTCACCGGATCGTCCACCGTGGTGATCTGGACGACACTGTCGGCGCCGGCATGCCGCGCTGCCGCCACCTGCGAATCGCGCTTCACAATAGAAATGACGTTGCAGCCACTTAACTTTGCTACCTGAACAAACATCAGACCGATCGGCCCGGCACCAATCACCGCGACGGTATCGCCGATCTCCAGTTTGGTCTCGTGCAGGCCGCGCAGGACGCAAGCCAGCGGCTCGACAATCGCTGCTTCTTCATAGCTGATGTGCTTCGGAATCGCCAGCATGTTGCTCTCAACGATGCGGCGCGGGATGCGAATGTACTCAGCGTACGCGCCATTGTTGAAGAGCAAGTCCTGGCAAAGATTTTCCTGGTGCTTGGAGCAGTAGAAGCACATGCCGCAGGGCGCGGAGTTCAGCGCCACGACCCGCATGCCCTTCTTGAAACCTTTGACGTTCGGGCCAACTTCTTCGATGACGCCGGCCAGTTCATGGCCAAATAGCGCCGGAGGGACAATCATGCGGGCATGATAGCCACGCTGATACACCTTCAGGTCCGTGCCGCAGGTCAGCGCGACTTCTACCTTGACCAGAACTTCACCCTCCTCCAGTGTGGGGATGGGTACCTGTTCGATCTTCACGTCCTCTTTGCCGTAGAGGACTGCTGCGGTCATTTGTCGGTTCACGCTACTCGTCCTTCCATGCGCTGCCCGGTTGAATCACAATCTTCATCGAGTCGGGCTTAGGGTGGGCAGCTAACTGCAAAGCCTCAATCGACTCGCGCAATGGGAAGCGATGACTGATGAGCGCTTCCAAATCCATCTCCCGGTTCAGCACAAAACGCGCTGACTCCTCCTGCAAGTCCACAGAGGCGCTATAAGAGCCCAAAAGACTCTTCTCGTCGACACAAACGGCTGCGGGGTCGATAGTGGCTTCCCCGTGCTGGGTCTGCGCAAACAGCAGGACCCGGCCTCCTGGGCGGGTTGCGTCCATCGCTGGGCGAATTAACCCGTTCACGGCTACTGCAAGAATGACGGCATCGGCCCCACGACCCTCGGTTAACTCTTTCGCGGTCTTGACCGCGTCGGAGGTCGAAGCATCAATGTTCTCTTTCAGGCCGAATGTCCTAGATATTGTAAGCCTCTGCGGGAACAAATCGGAAGTAATTACCCGCGCGCCCTGCCGCCGCGCCAGTACCGCCAGTATGATGCCGATCGGCCCCTGGCCGATCACAAGCACCGTTTCTCCGGCAGTAAGCCTCAGCGTTTCAATACCTTTCATGCAAGTATTGACCGGCTCGAGAAACGAAGCCTGCTCAAAGGAGACACCGTCAGGGATGCGAACCACGCCCTTCTGAACGATCCAATCCATCACGCGGACGTACTCAGAAAATCCGCCGCCGCTGGCCTCGTAGCCGGCGGTCGCGCCGACCTTCTTGTACGTCGGGCATTGGGCGAATACCTTATGCCGGCAGTAATAGCAGTTGCCACAAGGGATGTGGTGGAAAACGACGACCCGGTCGCCAATTTTGAAGTTCGTGACGCCATCGCCAATTGCGGCAACGGTTCCGGCCATCTCATGTCCGAAAATGCGCGGAGCGGAGTGCGAACCGGTGGCGATCTTCTTCAGGTCGGTCCCGCAGATACCGCAGGAATGAACGCGGACGAGGATCTCGCCAGCACTAATCTGAGGCACGGGCACGCTCTCAAGACGCACGTCGTTAACACCGTGATAGACGGCAGCCTGCATGGTCGAAGGGATCGATCGATCTCCGATGTTGCTTCCTAGTTGTGTCGCAACAGACATAATTTTCAGTGGTAGTCGATAGCGGATAATGGGTAGAAGCTGAACAGACTTCCTATTCACTAACCCCTATCCACTCCTCAATAGATGTTCCAACTCCCTGCATAGGTTCTTCGTCGCAAGATCGCTGTTCTTCTTGATCTTTCCTAAGGTCGTCCACCATCTCGGGCGGAGCGCTACATACGTCAGAAACTTGCGCGTCGCAAAGCGTCCATTCTGGTCGATGAAGCGGCCCAGCGGCGGCATCACAAAACTGGCATCGTCGGAGATCGCCTTTATGCCGACGAATTCCAAGCCGTGTTCCTTCGCCACTCCGGCTACTGCCGCACCTTCCATGTCGACTACGTCAGCGCCGTACCTACTTAGTAGTTCCTGCTTCTCCGAAGCGTCACTCACTTCCTGAGAGGTCGCAAGCACCCAGTTGCCGGAGTTGCTGCACGGGTATCGAGTTCCTGTCCCTACGTCGACGACTTCACGAATTCGCCCGACATCTCCCACCTTCAACACGGGCGAGATTGCGCCGACAACTCCGGCCGAGATCAATCGCTGCGGCTGCGCCTCCTGAATCGCGACTTCGGCCGCTCGACGGGCAAACTTCTCTCCGATTCCGCCAACGGCCACCAGCGCATTGGGAAGCTCGAACAAATCAACACCATTCACTTGCCTTGATGCCAGCTTGCCGATCAGCGGAGCTAACTCGATTGGCATTGCCGCAACAACCGCATATAACTTACGCGGCATAGCCGTGTGCCCGGAACCATTCCACTGCACGTCGCAATGCTTCGTCTACCGGCCGCGGAGTCCAGCCCAACTCTCGTTCAGACTTCGCGCTGGTAACGAACATCTTCTTGCGCGCCATCTGCACAGCTTCAATCGTCGCGCGCGGTTCGCGCTTCATTAGGCCGCCGACGACGAGCGAGCCCCATGCCCCGGCCGCCAGCGCCACACCATACGGCACCTTGACCGTGGGCGATGCCAGACCGGTTATGGCGCCGAGTTTGTCGAGGATCTGCTTGAGAGTGAGATTCTCACCGCCCAGGATGTATCGTTCACCGGGCCTCGCCTTCTCCATCGCCAGCAGGTGTCCCTCAGCGCAGTCATCGACATCTACAAGGTTCAGCCCCGTGTCCATATACGCGGGAAATCGGCGCTTCAGAAAATCCAGGACAATCTGCCCGGTAGGCGTCGGCTTGATGTCGCGGTCCCCGATCGGACTCGACGGGTTCACCATGACGACATCCTGCCCACCCTGTGCCGCGTCGATCACTAACCGCTCGGCCATGAACTTGCTTCGCTTGTAATCGCCAACCATGTCGTCGATTGAGACGGGGGAGTGTTCATCGGTCAGACGGCCATTGTTTCCGAAGCCCATGGTGGCGACGCTGCTGGTATAGATAACCCGACGGACGCCGGATTCTCTCGCAGCCTGCAGGATGTTCTTCGTTCCATCTACGTTAGATTGATAGAGTTCCTGCCCATTGAGCGCCCACAGCCGGTAATCGGCGGCAATGTGAAAGATGAACTCGCAACCGGCCATTCCTTTGCGTAAGGAATCGACATCGCGCAGATCTCCGACGACACGTTCAGCCGGAAGGTCAGCGATATTGTCGAGGCGGCTCGTTGAACGCACCAGCAGCCTGAGTTCCGCGCCGCGTTCAAGCAGCTGGCGCGCAACATGGCTGCCGAGAAATCCCGTCGCTCCTGTGACAAAACATTTCATGAAAAAAAAGTGGCCAGTGGCCAGTTGTCAGTTTGCGAGAGCCAAGTGGCAGTAGCCAGGCCAAACAGGTTGGGCGCCCGCTGGCAACTGAGGTTTAGTTTCTGACCACGACCCTCAGACGCTCTTCTTCCGATACCGAAGTTGCCTTGGTGTAAAACGTCAACGCCAGCAGCGGGAAGTACTGCCGGTACATGGTGTATTCCAGGTAGAACACACGTGGGAAACCAGTTCCGGTGTACAACTGCTCATCCCAGGAGCCGTCTATACGCTGGGTCTTCAGCAAGTACGCGACGCCTCGCTGCAATGAGTCACTGCGCGTGTCGCTGGCAGCAAGCAGCCCCATAACAGCCCATGCCGTTTGCGACGCTGTGCTCGGCCCTACACCCTTGGTGTTCGGATCGTCGTAGGAACCGCACAACTCGCCCCATCCGCCATCAGGGTTCTGCATCATGCGCAGCCACTCTGCCGCCTGCTGAACGCAGGGCTCGTGATAGTCGTAGCCAACGGCTTCCAGCCCGCGAAGCACCAGCATGGTCCCGTAAATGTAGTTCACGCCCCAGCGTCCGAACCAGGAGCCGTCGGGCTCCTGCTCGCGCTTGAGAAACTCGACCGCGCGGCGCACCGGCTCGTCTTTCATCGAGTAGCCGTATGCAGCCAGGCAATCCAGCACGCGACCGGTGATGTCGACCGTCGCCGGATCAAGCATGGCATTGTGATCGGCAAACGGGATCTGCTGGAAAACCATCCGATCATTGTCTTTATCGAACGACGCCCAACCGCCGTTCTTGCACTGCATCGACAGTATCCACTCAATCGCGCGCTGCGCCGACTTTGTGTGATAGCTCTCGTTTGTGGTCTTCACGCGGCTCAAGGCCAAAAGCACTTGCGCGCTGTCATCGACGTCGGGATAAAACTCGTTATTGAATTCGAAGTACCAGCCGGCGGGCGCAGCCTTACGGTTCTTCACGCACCAGTCGCCCCGCCGAGTCACCTGCTTCTTCAGCATCCACTCGCTGGGCTGAACCAGCCGTGGATCGGTCGCCGGCACCCCGCTCTCGGCGAGCGCGTAGACCGCGTATGCCGTGTCCCACACCGGAGACATGCACGGCTGCATGCGGAACGTCTTTTCTTCCTCTATGCCGAGCTTCTCGAACTCATCCATTGCGCGGATGACTTGCGGATCATCGAGCGAATAACCCAGGCAACGCAGGGCGATGATGGAGTTCATGATGCCGGGATAGATGGCACCCAATCCGTCGCTCATCTCCAGGCGCTCCAGCATCCACTTCTCCGCGACCTTCAACGCGCGCGAGCGCAGCGGACGTACGTGAACCCGCTCGAAAAAGTGCACCAGGCGATCAAGCAACAGGAAGAAATTGCGCCAGCTGATTAGCTTCTTCGACCAGTGCAGGCGCAGATTGCTGCTGCCACGTCCGCCGACAAACAATTCATCAATATTCTGCTCCTGCGGGAGCTTCTTGAAAGGCTTCTTGGCGTACGCGATCGACAGCGGTACCAGGATGGCGCGCGACCATGACGAAATCTCGTACAGATTGAACCAGAACCACGTCGGAAACAGCACGATCTCCGGCGGAATCGCCGGGACCGCGTCATAGTCATACTGGCCAAGGAAACACAGGTAAAGCTTGGTGAAAGTGTTGACCTCGGTCACGCCGCCCATGGCGAGAATGCGCTCGCGCGCCAGCGCTAGTTGAGGATGATCGGGGCTGTACCCAGCCATCTTCAACGCGAAGTAGGCCTTCACGGAAGCGCTGATATTCGAGGGACCGCCTTCATAGATCGGCCATCCGCCATCGGGATTCTGCCGGTTGAGGATCTCAGTCGCACACTTCCGCGTGCGCGTCTCGTCTTCCGTTCCTAACAGGCGGTGCAGCAGGATGTAGTCGGAGACCAGGGTAGTGTCGGCGCCCAGCTCACCGCACCAGAACCCTTCGACGCGGTCCTGCATGCCGAAGAGGAATTGCCGTGAGGCGTCGACCGCCGCAGCGATGCGGCTCTTGATGTCATCAACCTTGCCGAAACGCATTTCGGCCGGACTTGGGGGCTCTGCCATTGCTCTCAATCTGCTACAGCGGGTGCAGCACCGATTGCCTCCACGATTTCCGGGGGTAATCCAAAGCGCACGTTTTCCGGCATAACTTCGATTTCGCGCATGTTGGTGAAACCCTGCTCTTCAAGGAACGTTACCGCCTGCTGCACCAGGATCTCAGGTGCCGATGCTCCGGCGGTGAGTCCCACGGTCTTCACGTCCTCAAGCCACTCTGGCTTGATGGAACGAGAGTTCTCGATGAGGTAAGACTTGGTACCGTGGTTCCGCGATACTTCGACCAGCCGATTGGAATTCGAGCTATTGTCGGAGCCAACCACCAGGAGAAGATCACACTCTTCCGCTACCTCTTTCACGGCAGTCTGACGGTTTTCTGTCGCGTAACAGATATCCTGCGCGTGCGGGCCTTTAATGTTGGGGAATTTCTTGCGTAAAGCCTCGATGACGTGTGTTGTCTCGTCGAGGCTGAGCGTGGTCTGAGTGAGATAAGCGACACGATCCGGGTCGGGCACGTTCAGATTGTTTACGTCTTCGGGTGCGTCTACGACCTGCGTCACGGCCGGAGCCTCGCCCAGCGTGCCAATTACTTCATCGTGATCGTGGTGGCCAATGAGGATGAGCGAGTAACCTTCACGCGCAAACTTGACTGCCTCCACGTGCACCTTGGTCACCAGCGGGCAGGTAGCGTCGATAACGCGAAGCTCACGCAACTTGCTGGCTTCCCGGACTTCGGGGGCGACCCCATGCGCGCTGTAAATCACGCGCTCCCCGGCTGGAACTTCTTCCACGCTGTCGACGAAAATGGCGCCCTTAGACGTAAGCTCGTCAACAACATAGCGGTTGTGGACGATCTCCTTGCGCACGTAAATGGGAGCGCCGAAAGTTTCCAGGGCGATACGTACGATATCGATCGCGCGCACCACGCCGGCGCAGAAGCCGCGGGGCTTCAATAGAAGTAAAGTCTTCGCTTCAGTTTGGCTCATTCGATCCTGCATTCAGTATACGAACTCTATAGCGGAGTTTCCCCACGATTACTCTATTGTAACAGTGGGATAACCCCCAACCTAACCGCCCTGAGTTGCGCAATCGGGCACTCTACGGTGCAAATCAAGCGCTTAACGGGACACGAAAATCGGCTCCAGCAAGCCATCTGCCCGTGTCCACTCCCCGGGAGACACCCGACCTTCAAGTCACCTTAAGCCGACGACACTTCTTTTGGATGACCTACCGCCACTCCGGGAGGCACAATCTCGCGACACCGACATCCAGCAACTCTCGCCTGTAAAATCGTCCTTTCTCGACAATCCTTAAAAACGGAGCACTTTATGACTGGTGGCGATCTGGCCAAGATGTATGAAATCAGCTACGGAGCGACTAACCGCAACCTGGAGGACGTCAGCAACGACGAGAGTCTCGTCCGTCCGGCACCTGGGGGCAACTGTCTGAACTGGGTCCTAGGGCACGTCGTGTTGTATCGCAGCACGGTGCTGAAGTTGGTTGGTCGCCAGCCGGTCTTCGAAGGCGAGCAGGCGAAGCCATACGTCCGTGGCAGTCATCCCGACGGGACTGAGCGGTACCTTGACTTGGCCACGCTCCGTGGGATGCTGTCCGACACCCAGCAAGAGTTGATTCCGGCGCTGGCGGTAATGACTGAAGAGCAGCTGGCGTGTGGCGTGGCTGAGGAGTTTAACCGGCCGCCGCTGGCCGGATCGATTGGAAGTGCATTGGCACGGCTCAATTTTCACGAAAGCTATCACGCAGGACAGATTGGGCTGCTGCGAAGGATTGTCGGAAAAGACGGGGCGATCAAGTAAGACAGGGGATAGGGGCCCGGTTTGTTTATCTCAGCTCGATGATTACACACTGGCCACAGGCTACTGACCACTGCTTTTCAGCATCTGCTCCGCGTGCTTCAGCGATGTCTCGGTGAGCTTTGCGCCGCTCACCATGCGCGCGATCTCTTTCGTGCGCTCTTCGTGGTCAAGTTGGCGGACCGAAGTCCTTGTCCTGCCACTCACTTCTTTTTTCTCGATGAGATAGTGCTGATCGGCGAAGGATGCGATCTGCGGGAGGTGGGTGATGCAGAGCACCTGCTTGGTACGGGAGAGTTGCTTCAGCTTCTTGCCGACTGCCTCAGCGGCGCGACCGCCAATGCCTGCGTCAATCTCGTCGAAGACCAGAGTCCGTTGTGATCCCACCCTCTTGCCCAAAGAGGGCGAGGAGGATGGAGCACGCGACGGAACGGCAGCCGATGCATCCCCGTTCTTGCCAGCGCCTTTGTTGCCGCCCATCTCAATGCTGGTTTTCAGCGCCAGCATCACCCGTGACAGCTCACCGCCCGACGCGATCTCATTGACCGGCCCCAACGGCTCGCCGGGGTTGGCCGAAATCAGATACTGCACCTGATCGAAGCCACGGCTGGTCCAGTTCCCTTCTTCATCCGTGCCGCTGACCTCGACTTTGAAGCGCGCCTTCATCGCCAATTCGTTGATCTCACTCTCGACCAGCTTTTCCAGCTTACGGGCAGCGTCGTAGCGCTGCCGCGACATTGAGCGGGCAGCTTCGAGATATTGCTCCGCCGCCATCGCCTGCTCCATGCGCAGCTTGCGCAAGACTTCGTCCTTGTTCTCCATCTCGTTGAGCTTGCGCTCGAGGTCGGCGCCCAAGGCAATCGCATCGTCGATCGTGGGACCATACTTCCGCTTCAGGCGATCCAGCGCGGCCAGCCGGTCCTCGACTTCCGCCAAGCGGGCAGGGGACGATTCGACGTCCTCCGCGTAGTCCCGGAGGCGCGCACCGATGTCTTCGATCGCAATGCGCGCCGATTCGAGTTCGGGAACGGCGTCGCGGAAGCGCTCGTCGAAGCGCAAGAGATCCTCGATGTGTCGCGTAGCCGATAACACAGACGCGGCGGCGGAGTTGTTGCTTTCGTAGAGCGCGTCGTAGGCGGCCGTCGCGGCGTTGCGCACACGCTCGGCGTTGGCCAGTACACGCTTCTCGGCTTCGAGCTTCGCGTCTTCTTCTGGCTGGAGATTGGCGTCTGCGATCTCCTTACGCTGGAAGTTCCACAGGTCGAGCAGCTTCAGACGGTCGGTCTCATCGCGTTCGAGGTCGGCGATGCGACGTCGAATCTCGTTCCACTTCTCAAAGCTCGCCGCAACCGCGGAATCGTCAACCAACGCGAAGCTGTCCAGCAGACTAAGCCTTGATCCCGGATCAAAAGCCAGTACCGCCTCGTTCTGCGCATGGATCACAGCCAGATGCCTCGCAAGCTTTCTCAACACCGAAACAGTTGCCGGCTGATTGTTGATGAAGACGCGGCCCTTGCCCGCCGATGTAATCTCGCGGCGAAGTATGATTTGGCTATCCTCGGAGTCGATGCCATTTTGCTCGAGGACAGCGTCAATCGATTTCGAACTAACCTCGAAGACGGCCGCGACGGTAGCCTTGTCGGTGCCATGGCGGACAGCATCGCTGGAGGCCTTATCGCCCAGCAGAAGGGCAAGAGCGTCGATGAGGATGGATTTCCCGGCGCCGGTTTCGCCGGTCAGCAGGTTCAGCCCTGCGGCGAATTCGACGGCTACGTTGTCGATGACGGCGTAGTTTTCGACCCGCAATTCCAGCAGCACGTGAGTTCTCGACCGGCGAAGTTAAGCGAAGTGTAGCAGAAGAGGCGTCGGCTATCAGCTGTCGGCTGTCAGCTCATTCTTTGCACGTTTGCAATCGTTTTCGAGTCAGTCAGTGCTCTATCGCCAAAGACCGGAAGCAGCCGTGGCCGACAGCTGACGGCTGAGGGCTGACAGCCCCGTTTACTCCCCCGGAACCCCGGCCCACATAACTGCTTCTACCGCGTCAAATGCTTATAATGCGGAGTAACGAAAGGTGACGTTGTTGGTCTCATGAATGTCTCCCATGCCTTGTTCGCTTCGGCCATCGGCGGTGAAATTTCTGGTCTGATTGAGACCAGCGGGCTCGTCGCCAAAACTGTCCTGGTCATCCTCCTCTTCTTCAGTGTCGGCTCGTGGGCCATCATCTTTTCCAAGTGGGGGCTGTTTCGCCGCGCGCGTACTCAGAGCAATCGATTTATGCGCATGTTTCGTAAATCGGAGCGCCTGAACGACGTCGCCGCGGTGGTCGATCAGTTCAAGCCCAGCCCACTGGTGCCTGTGTTTGAGGGTGCCTACGACGAGTTGCGAAAGCAGTCGACGCAGCCCATTCGCGTAGTCGCGTTGCAGCGAGCCACGCAGATTGCATCCTCGGAGGAGCTATCGCGGCTGGAAAGCCGTCTTCCCTGGCTGGCAACAACCGGCGCAGTCACGCCCTTCATCGGTCTGTTCGGCACGGTGTGGGGCATCATCGACGCGTTCCATGGGCTCGGAACGGCAGGCTCTGCGACATTGCGGGCGGTTGCGCCTGGCATCTCGGAAGCGCTGATCACGACAGCCGCCGGCCTCTTCGCCGCGATCCCGGCCGTCATTGCGTACAACATGTTTACCCAGCACATCCGCGAATTCGGTGCGCGCATGGACGACTTCAGCATGGAACTCATCAACGAGATCGAGCGCGCGCAGGCGGGAGCTGCAGCTCGTCCGCAACCGGTGGAGCGGCGGTAATGGCATTCACGAACGCGCAAGGCCGCACGCAAAGTTCGCTCGCGGAGATCAACGTAACACCGTTGGTCGACGTGGTGCTGGTGCTGCTCATCATCTTCATGGTGACCGCCCCGGTGCTGCAATCGGGGATCGAAGTTCAAGTTCCGCACACCAAGACGGTGAAGGAAATCACCGAAGAGCGGCTGGTGATCACCATCAATCGCGACCAGGAAGTCTTCCTCAACAGCCAGCCGGTCAACATCAATCAGATCGGGCAGCGCATTCACGAGAAGATCCGCGATCCCGAAGGTCAGTCGGTGTATGTCCGCGCCGATCAGAACGTGCCTTTTGGTGCTTTTGCAACCGTGATGGATGCCGTGAAGCAGTCAGGTATCACCAATGTGAGTATCGTCACCCAGCCGCTGGAGACGAATGCCGGCCGACGTTGACATCTTTGCCACCGAGGGCACCGTTCGCGGGCCTCTGATCGGCTCTGTCGCCCTGCACGTGGCGCTTTTTGCGCTCGCGCTGTTCGGCTACCTCATTCCCTTCAATCGCGGAGAAAGCTGGGGCGGAACAACTGGGGGCGGCGGCGCAATGAGCGCAACGCTGGTCAGCACCATTCCACTCCCGAAGCCGCAGGTGCAGACACAGAACGTGCTGGCAAACGAATCGAAGGGCTTGACCGAGTCCAAACCGAAAGCCGAGCCCAAAGAAGAGCCGAAAGCGATCCCGATTCCCGAGCGCGAAACGAAGAAGAAAGCTCCGATTCAGTCGACCCTGAAGAAGCTGCCTCCGAAGGAGATCGCGAAGGCGGAAGATAACAAGGTCCCGTTCGGCGAAGGCGGTCCGGTCAGTGGTCCGTATGGTTCGTTCACCACAAACAACGCAAAAGGCGGACTAAGCTTTACCGGGGGTACCGGCGATTTCGGCAGCCGTTTCGGCTGGTATGTAGACGGAGTTCGGCGCAAGGTATCCGACAACTGGATGAAGTATGAGGTCGATCCGCGAGTGGACACGGCCCGGCGCGTCTACATCTACTTCGAGATCGATCGCTCGGGCTCGCCGACCAACATTCGGGTGGAGCAGTCCAGCGGCGTGCCTTCGCTCGATCAGTCGGCATTGCGCGCGTTGCAGAGGATTGATACCTTCGGGCCGCTTCCTCCGGATTACCAGGGGCGGTACGTAGCAGTAGAGTTTTGGTTCGATTTCAAGCGGTAATGGATGTCGCAGTTTGCAGCTGCGACGAATGTTGGCCTTATTGGTATTGCCGTAACGGAGCTAACTTTGCACATGAAACGGTTCGCCGCAATTATCTCGCTGCTACTTCTCAGCACACTCGCGCTCTCGGCACAGGATTGGATCCGCACGGGCACTGGGCTGGGCGTAGAAAAAATCCGTCTGGCTGCGCCTGACTTTAAGGCCATCACGACCGATTCGGGCACACAGAACCTGGCGACGACGTTCGACACCACCCTGCAGAACGATCTCCAGAATGCCGGCATCTTCGAGATGGTTTCGCGCAGCTTCTGGCCGACCTCGCTTCCGGGCGCACCGCAGGAAGTGCATCTGACGGAGTGGTCCAGCCCGCCTCCGAACGCCAACATGCTGGCCTTCGGAAACTTGAGCGTGCAGGGCGGCTATTTGAGCGTCCAAGGCTGGCTGTTTGATACGAAGAATACGCAGTCGCCCCAGGTACTCGGCAAGCAATACCGTGAACAGGCGACCGATGACAATGCGCGCCTGATTGCTCACCGGTTCGCGGACGAAATCATCTTCCGCCTCGGCGGGGGCATTCAAGGCATAGCCGAAAGCAAGATATTCTTCGTCAGCAATCGCAGCGGCTCGAAGGAAATCTGGGAGATGGACTACGACGGCGCCAACCAGAAGCAACTGACGCACACGGGCTCGATCTCGTTGTCGCCGCACGTGTCGCCGGACGGCTCGCGTGTGGCGTTTTCCGGCGTGACAAAAGAGGGTTGGCAGATTCAGATGTTTTCGCTTGAGCTCAATCGGCTGGTCAGTTTTCCACATTTTCCTGGTGATAACTACTCTCCGGCGTGGTCGTCTGACGGACAGAAGCTGGCATTTTCGTCATCGCGTACCGGCAACACCGAGATCTATACCGTCAGTTCAGCCGGTGGCGGTCTGAGCAAGCTGACCGACAATCGCAGCCCTGATGTATCGCCGACGTGGAATCCTAAGACTAATGCACAGATCGCATGGGTGAGCGGACGCACCGGCCTGCCGCAGATTTATACGATGGCCTCTGATGGAACGAATACTGTGCGCGTCACCGATCAGGGTTACGCGGTCTCGCCATCATGGTCGCCTAACGGGCAGTTCCTGACTTTCGCCTGGGTTCGACATTATGGCCCCGGAGCGCCAGGCGCCAGCGACATCTATGTGATGGACCTCGCCAGCAAACAGTGGGCGCAGTTAACCCACGATGGCGGCCGTAACGACTTTCCATCGTGGTCTCCAGACGGGCGACATATCGTCTTCCAATCGAATCGAACAGGTAAGTTGCAGATTTGGACAATGCTGGCCGATGGCAGTGAGCAACGTCAGTTAACAAAATCGAGCGAGAGTTCGCAGCCGAATTGGAGTTTCAAGTAAGCTGGAAGGTTTAGCCGTAGTCCGCAGCGACTGCTGTTGTCGTATGCGTGTATGGGCGACAGAAGGAGCACACTTCGGCCCTTTGAAGAACGCCTGCGAGTGCTCTCGCATTGAAACGGAGGAAAAGAGTTGAATCGTACACGCAGTCAATGGAGCAAAATCACGATTGCACTGGCCGTGGTACTCATGGTCAGCGCTTGTGGCAAAAAGAAGGCAGCGCCACCGCCGCCGCCACCGCCGCCACCCACGCCGGCTCCCACTGCCTCATTGACGGCCAATCCGAACACGATCAACGCGGGGCAGTCCACAACCTTGACCTGGAGCACGCAGTACGCAACCGATGTGACGATCGATCAATTGGGCAAAGTGGATCCCAGCGGATCGCGCACGGTATTGCCGAGCGCGTCGACGACGTATCGCCTGATTGCGAAGAACGACAGCGGCACGCAGGAAGCGACGGCTCGAGTCACGGTTAACCCGCCACCACCACCGCCTGCCTCGAACCAGGGCAATGAAACCGAGGCGCAGTTGTTCGCCTCAAGCATGCAGGACGTATTCTTCGACTATGACAGCTACGACGTGAGCCAGCAGTATCAGCAGGTATTGCAGGCCGACGCGCGCTTCCTGCAACAGCATCCGAATATCAAATTCACCATCGAGGGACACTGCGATGAGCGCGGCTCAACCGAGTACAACCTGGCGCTGGGTGACAATCGTGCCAACTCAACCAAGCAGGCGCTGGTGTCGCTCGGGATCCCGGCAAACCGTATTCGCACGATCAGCTACGGTAAGGAGAAGCCGTTCTGCACCGAGAGCACCGAGTCGTGCTGGAGCCAGAACCGTCGCGCGCATTTTGTGTATCAAGGGCAGTAGCGCATTTTTTTCGTTGTCGGCTCACCGTTAACCTTTCCTTCGGGAAAAGGACGGGTAGTTAGCAGCGAAACAGCCGCACAGCGGCGGGATGAAGTTAGCCGGGGGCGCAAGCCCCCGGACCGACACAAACATAGCCTAGCCGCGGGGCGGCAGCAGCCTTCGCCGACAGTGCAATTTGCGGCGCGGCATAGTCTCTTCAGAGACGAGAACTCCATCACGGAATACAACTATGCGAACTCGTAAATACATATCGACGCTTGCCCTCGCCGCAATGTTGTTTGCGCCGGGCGCGCCTGCTTTCGCCGTCAGTAAAGAAATGATCCAACTGCAAACACAGGTTCAGGCGCTGCAGGACCAGGTCGCGCGCATGCAGCAGTCCATCGACATGAACATGGGCGTGATGAAGAACCTGATCGAGCAGAGCGCCGATAGCGTCAACAAGATGAATGCCGCCGTCGGCGACCTGCAAAACAAGATGCAGGGACTCAGTTCCGACAACAACGGCAAAATCGATCAGCTTTCCAGCCAGGTGCAGTCGCTGCACGATTCGGTCGACGAGTTGAAATCGCGAATGGCGAAGATCAGCAAGCAGCTCGACGACATGCAGCAGGGTGGGCAGAACCTGGCTGCCGGTCAACCAGGCGTGGCAATGGCGCTTCCCCCCGGACAAGGTGGAGCAACAGCACCTAACGCCGGTGCTCCCGGCGCGCCCCCTGCAGATCAACTCTACAACGACGCGTTGCGCGACTATAACCAGGGGAAGTATGACCTGTCGTCTCAGGAATTCGCGCAATATCTGCAGAACTACGGCAACACCGATCTCGCCGGCAATGCACAGTATTATCTGGCCGATATCGAGTATCGTCAGGGAAATTTCCAGCAGGCAGTAACGGACTATGACAAGGTCCTGGAACAGTATCCTGGTGGCAGCAAGGCTGCGGCAGCGCAATTAAAGAAGGGGTACGCGCTGCTCGAACTGGGGCAGAAGGACGCCGGCGTCCGGGAATTGAATAGCCTTATCGCGCGGTATCCACGTTCGATCGAAGCGTCGCAAGCGCGGGATCGTCTGCGCCGCTTAGGCGTCACCAGCGGCAGCACCGTCCACAAGCCACCGCCAAGCAGCCGGTAGACTACGACACGATCCGCGTCGTCATTTCTTCTGCGGGAGAGCCTGCGGTCATGCCTTGCGCGAGGATGAGCTCTCGAGCCTCGTCGCGGATCGACGGCAGATGCATCAGGAAGAAAATTGACCCGCCGATACACGCGAATCCTCCCACCGCTACCGTCCACGGAGCGCCGATATGATGCGCTACAGCCCCTGCCGACAGCGATCCAAAGGGCGCCATTCCCATGAACATCATGGAGTAGACCGCAAGAATCCTGCCGCGTAACCTGTCGGGCACCATGGACTGAATCAGTGTGTTCGACGACGCCATCTGCACCATGATGAAGAATCCGACCGGCACCAGCAGCACCATCGAAAGCCAGAAGATTCGGGAGAACGAGAACAAGATCAGGCTAATGCCGAAGCCTCCGGCACACAGCCCAATGAGGCGTCCCAACCCTTTCAAGCCGACGCGAGCCGCCAAACTCGCCGCGCCCAACAAAGCACCGACGCCTGTCGCGCCCATCAGGAGGCCAAGCCCTCTTGCTCCACCATGGAGAATCTGGTCGGCGAAAACAGGCATTAACACGGCGTAAGGCACGCCAACAAAGCTGATAAGCCCAAGTAAGAGCAGGATCGCTCGAATCGGTCCGGTGTTACGGGCGAACCGAAAGCCTTCGAGAATGTTCTCGAGAGGCGAGCCTGCGCCGACGAGTTTCGCAGGATGCTCGACATGCATCATCAGCAGGCCCGCAATGACGGCGATATAGCTGATGGAATTGGCGGCAAAACACCAACCTTCACCAATTGAGGCGACGAGAATGCCAGCGATCGCCGGTCCAATGATGCGAGCGCCGTTGAACATCGAGGAATTCAGCGCGATAGCGTTCATCAGGTCTTCACGGCCGACCATGTCAATGAGGAACGCCTGCCGGGCAGGTATATCGAACGCGTTTACCACTCCAAGACATGCCGCAAGCACGATGACATGCCACACATGCACGCGATGGGTAAGGGTAAGGGTCGCAAGTATGCCGGCCAGAATCATGGCCGAGCACTGTGTGGCGATCACGATGCGATGACGATTCTTTCGGTCCGCAATAATGCCGCCGATGGGCGCCATGATAAACACGGGGATCTGACTCGCGAACCCTACGGTGCCGAGCAGCAGCGTCGACCCCGTGAGTCGATATACAAGCCATGATTCGGCGACCGTCTGCATCCATGTTCCGACCAGCGAGATGAGTTGTCCGGTGAAGAAGAGCTGAAAATTCCGGTGATGAAGAGCACGTATGGCGAGGGCCAGCCTGGACCTTGAGGAGGCCGGAGCGGCGAACTCCTGCTTCTCCTCGGCAACTATCTCGCGAAGAGATTCATGGTCAGGATTTTGGGGTGAATCGGCCATCACTGCTTTTGATGCTGGAGCGAGAGGCAGCTCGACGGATCAGCGTGACCCAGGCGCGCAACCACCAATCAGAATACTGCAAATTGAGGCGCCAATGAGCCTTCCGAATATCCACAGGTTGCAACCCAACGATGCCCCAGCTATCTTGCTAGTTTGGCCAGCTCAAACGCAGTTTCGCCAGCCCCTCAGAGCAACATCCCTGCTCATCGGCGCTTCTTTCGCCGAGTCAAAGGAATAATTCTACGGCCGGAATTTCTCTATCGCCTTTCGCTGAAGCTGAAGTATGGAGCCCACCGAATGGTCCAGGCTCCCGGGCCTCGCATCGCGAACGGGACTTTGCAGAGCCGGGAGGAGTGGGAAGCAGCATTTGAGAATGCCCGGCGAATGCTCTTGCCTCTGCATCGCGGTCCGGAAAAGAATTGGGACCATCTGGCGGCGGTATCCACCATTCTGTCGCACACTAAGCTGAACGCCTGCATTCTTGATGCTGGCGCCGAGATGTACAGCAACGTTCTGCCGGCCCTGTTTCTCTATGGTTATCGCGACCTGCATGGTATCAATCTGAGCTTCACCGCGCCTACCCGTCGAGGACCCATCCGCTATATTCCCGGCGACCTGACGCAGACCCCGTATTACGATGCGTTCTTCGACGCCATCACCTGCATGAGCGTGATCGAGCACGGCGTGCCGTTTGACGCCTACTTCCGCGAGATGTTTCGACTGCTAAAACCGGGCGGCCTGCTCATCACATCGACTGACTACTTCCCAACGACAATTGATACGCGGGGACGATCGGTACATGGCGCTCCCATCAAGATTTTCTCGAGGGCGGAGATCGAAGTCGTACTGCAGCTGGCGAAGTCAGTTGGATTTGAACCGACGGGCGAACTAAATTTGGATTGCACGGAAAAACCGATTCACTGGGAGCAATTCGGGCTGGAGTATACGTTTGTTCTCTTTACCCTCCGCAAGCCAGAGTAGGCGTCGAAACAGCTCGTCTGGGACGGTCACCGCGGCGCTACTGCTTCACAAATTCCATCACAGTCACCCCCGGATACAGATCCACGAAACTCAGCCGGAACTCTCGTCGCTTCAGTGACTGTTGAATCTGATCCACCTCGGAATCGCTTGCCTTAGCTCGGTACAAGACCAGCCAGACGTGCGCAGCACCGTCAATCTGCTGCTGCCAGTTTTGATCGGCAGTGACGGGGACCGGCAAGGGACGGGGCGCGCTTCCACCGGGCAGCCAATCGCGATAATTCTCTCCCGCAAACTCCCCGACCGATTGGTAGTACAAGACACGGTCAGCGGGTTGCGCATGCGTGATTAAGTAACGCACCGCTCCGCGCCAGTCCTCCGTCACCCGGAAATGAAGGATGACGGTACTGGCTAACGAAAGACCACAGATGCTCATAATTGCAATCATCTTCCAAAATCGAGGCCGAATGGCTTCGGCGCCGATCGCGGTCATCAAGATCCAGCCTGGCAAACAGACAATCAGAAACCGATGATAGAAAACCGGTCTGGCCATCGATGCCACTACGGTGATAAGGATTGGAGTAATGGCGAGACTGGCCACAAGGAGATATTTCCAGCTCGTCTCTGCGGCTAGCCTCAGGCGTATAAAATCATTGGCGAACAGTCCGATCAACAGGAGGTTCAGAGCCAGCAGCACGCCGCCTACGGCCTTGCCACTCCCAGCCGACAGATATGCGCCGAGGTGATACGCCTCAAGCCAGGAAGTCGGCTGAACCCAGGAGATGTGTCCGGTATCTTGTGCGTGCATCAGCCAGAGAATCGGCCCGCAGACGATCGCGACAACAACCGCCGCGAACAGCAAGGGCTTCCACGCTCTCCGGGCGCTACAGATACCAACCAGGGCCACGTAATGGGCCGCTGGAACCAGCACGCAAAAATAATGAAAGTAGCAGCTGAAGCCTGCCACTAGCGCGTAAGTGAATGCCGCACCATAGGTAGGTCGCTCGATCAGCCGCACAAACAGATACGTCGATAGCAGCACCGCAAACACCACAAAGCTGTAGGCGCGAGCCTCCTGCGATACATAGATCGCACATGCATTGAATGCCAGGAAGAGCGTAGCTACCATCGCGGCACGAGCGCCAAAAAGCTTGCGAGCGAGTACGTACATTAGCGGTATTGCCGCAATCCCCGGAATGACCGACAGCAGGCGCACCATGCCTTCGCCATACCCGAAACGCAGCCATGGCCGGAGCAGAACGTAGTACGCCGCCATGTTGCCTTCGTCGTGCCACAAGAAATGCCAGAACACGGACGAGACCCGCCGCGCGATGGCGACGCTTGCAATTTCATCGATCCAGAAGCTCTTGTAGCTCAAGGCGACGAGTCGCAGAACCGCACCCGCTACGACGATCGCGACGAGCAAAAGCGAACTCCGGCCGCGGAAAAAGCCTTTTGTGGAGCCATTATCGCCTCCCGCAATGCTCGCGTGCTCCGGGGCGGACAACATATTCCGAATATAGCAGTTCAAATCTCAAGCACCGCTCCGGGCGTTGCACGGTGAAGTTACAAGTTGGTCAATGTGCGGTGAATCTCTGTTTAATTCTTCACCCGGTGCAATACCCTTGTAATCACCTCTTCAACTACCGGATACTTTGATTTAAACCCTCGCATGCCTACATTCGCCGCAGTCGATATCGGATCCAATTCGGTCAGGCTCAAAATTGCAAAAGTAGTTCGCGGCCGCCTCGAAACACTGCACGACGACCGCGAAGTAACGCGGTTGGGCGAAAGCGTATTCGCAAGTGGAGCACTCGATCCTCAGGCGATGGCGCTTACCTTACGCGTATTGCGCCGCTTTCATCGCGCCACGCAGGAGCATGCTGCCGACCGAGTTCGAGTGGTGGCCACCAGCGCATTGCGCGATGCCGAAAACAGCCGCGCCTTTCTGGAGTGGGTAAGAACAGCGACGGGATGGAAAGTCGAAATCATCTCGGGCCTCGAAGAAGGGCGACTCATTCATCTTGGACTGCTGGCCAACTCGCGTATCGCGAAGAGTCGCGCACTGCTGATCGACTTGGGCGGCGGCAGTTGCGAATTGACGCTCTCCAACTCTGGCCACATCGTCGATATGGTAAGCCTCCCTATCGGCGCGGTTCGGCTAACCCAAACCTTTCTGCGCAATGACCCTCCCAAGCGCTCTGAGTTGCAGCAGATGCGCGCAGTCATCCAGCGCGAGGTCTCTCGGATCAAGAAGCGCATCCTGGACGCAAAGCCCCAAGTGACCATCGCCACCTCCGGCACGCCCGCCGCGCTGTCGGGACTTTACGCTGCCAAGGTGCGCGGTTATGACGAAAGCAAGCCGCACACCGTGCCCCAGACCGCCGTCGCATCGTTGCTCGGAGTGCTAAGCAAACGGAATTTGTCACAGCGACGCTCGCTGCCCGGCATTGGTCCCCGGCGCGCCGAGATCATTATCGCTGGGACCATGGTTTTTGCCGAGTTGATGCAACTGTGTAAGCTGCGCAGCTTCCGCTATCTGCCGCTCGGCTTACGGGACGGATTGCTGGCCCAGATGATGGCCGACTACAACGCCAGTACCGCCATGCGAGAACAGGTCGAGTCGGAACGGCATGATGCTCTGCTGGCGGCGGCGAAACACTACGGAGCCGACTTACCATTCGCGCAACGTATTCGCGACCTGGCGCTGGAATTATTTCGGCGATTGCAGGCGGTTCACCAGTTGCCGGCTCCATACGCTGACTGGCTCGAGGCCTCGGCCATGCTGCATGAGGTGGGAGCTTATATCAACCGGTCGGGCAGGCGCCGGCACACGTACTACGTGATCTCCAACTCGGAGATCTTCGGTTACACGCCGTTGCAGCGTCGCATCATCGCCGCCATCGCACGATTCGTTGGCAAATCTCTGCCCTCGCCCAGCAATCAGGTTATGCGCGTGCTGCCCGGCGCCGAGCAGATCAACGTATCGAAAGCAATCGCGCTGCTTCGCCTGGCCCGGGCATTAGATCAAGGCCGGCGCGCCGCCGTGGGCCAATTGAAGGTCCGGGTACACCAGAACGGATGTGTACGCCTGCTGCTGACCCCGAAGGCTTCGGAAAGTATCGAACTGGAGTTGTGGGCGGTCGAACAGGAAAGAAATTATTTCGAGACGGTTTTTGGACGTGAACTGCTCGCCGAAGCCTGCTGAATGGAGCGAATAGCTTTCGGTGGCATGCACCACTTGAGAACTGCCGCCTTGCGCCCTTCCTTCTCAACCCGGGCGATGGTCCCTTTCTTCAGTTCAACCGAGTTCCTCGCCGCCCCGATCAATTTATTCAGGAACTCCGTCATCGTGGGATTGTGCCCGACTACCATGATGGCATCTTTGCGGCTGAATCGCCGCAGTAACTCCTCAAACTGCTCGTACGACGCTCCCGGTCGAAGAGCGCTATCGGTAACCACCTTTTCTTCGTAATCGATTTCATTCGCCACCACGGACGCAGTCTGCGTCGCGCGCCGCAGTGGGCTTGAGATAATCACGTCCACAGTGATGTTCAGGGCGGCCAGAGCGCGTCCCACATCGTGGGACTGCTCGATTCCCAACTTGTCCAGGGGACGCTTCTCGTCCTTTACAGGGTTCAGTTTGGGCTCTCCTGCATTAGCGTGACGTAGAAAGAAAATCTGCATGATTACTATCTGGTCCTAATGGATCGGCTCCGCGCCGGACGACGTGGCGCGGGAAGCTGCGGAATAGAATCGAAGGTCACTTTGCCTTCGGAAAGAGCGATTAGAAACTCCTGCGCGTTGAAGTATACTCCGCGTTTCGCGGAGTGCGAACGCGATCTCACCATGCCCGAATAAACATAGCTCCCGTCGGACTGGAGAATGCGTGCTTGTGCATTGTCGGCGAGATAAGCATCGAGAATCTCTCCCCGAATTCGCTGCTTCAACATCGGATCCTTTATCGGGAACAGAACTTCCACGCGTTCAAGCAGATTGCGTGGCATCCAATCGGCGCTGCCCAGATAAATATCATCCTCGCCACCGTTAGCGAAATAGAAGATTCGGCTATGCTCCAGAAATCTGCCCACTATACTGCGCACTCGAATATTTTCGCTGATGCCTCTGACACCTGGGCGTAGGCCGCAGATTCCACGGACGATCAAATCGATCTGCACGCCGGCCTGCGAGGCGCGATAAAGTTCGCGAACGATGCTCCTGTCCAGCAGCGAGTTCATCTTGGCGATAATGCGCGCCGGTCGTCCATGCCGTGCATGATCAGCCTCGCGTGCAATCAGGTTGATACTGCGCTCGGCAAGGTCGATGGGGGCGACCAGCAACGGAGCGTAGCTGGGTCGTTCTGCATAGGCCGTGAGAAAGTTAAAGACAGCGTGGACCGACGAAGTGATCTCCGGATCGGCTGTTAAAAGACTAAGATCTGTGTAGTACGTCGCCGTGATGGAATTGTAGTTACCTGTTCCGAGATGGCTGTAGAGACGGGTGTCGCCGTCCGGGTCCTTGCGCACCATCATCGCCAGTTTGCAATGCGTTTTCAGGCCGACCAGCCCGTGAAACACCTGGACCCCGGCGTCCTCAAGCGAACGCGCCCAGCGAATATTGCTGGCTTCATCGAAACGCGCTTTTACTTCTACGACAACAGTCACTTCCTTATTCGCAGCAGCGTCGATGAGGGCTCTGACAATGGGGGAGTTCTCACTTGTACGATACAGCGTTTGCTTGATCGAGAGAACATTAGAATCGTCCGCCGCCGCACGAATAAAGTTAACGACCGAACTATAGGAATCGTATGGGTGGTGAAGCAAAATGTCGCGATGGCGAATTTCTTCAAATATGTCTTTGGACTTGCGGTTTAGCTGTAGTTCGCGGGCGACAAAAGGCCGAAACTTGAGATCGGGACGGTCGGTCTCTTCGTAGAAATGAAATAAGCGTGAAAGGTTGACCGGGCCGTCGGTGCGATAAATCTGCCAGTCTTCCAATTCGAAGTAGCCGCGCAGCCGTTCGATCATTTCCGGATTTGCATCAGCCTCAATTTCCAGGCGAACGGCATCGCCTTTGCGGCGGTTGTGCAGTTCGGTGCGGACGCTCTCCAGCAGATTTCGGGACTCTTCTTCTTGCAGATAAAGATTGCTGTTTCGGGTGAGACGAAAGGCCGCCTCAGAGATTATTTCGTATCCACGATACAAATCCACGGTGTGGGAAGCCACGAGGTCGGCAAGAAAGATGTAATCTTCTGTCCCGTTCCGACGCGGCAATTTGATCAATCGTGGGAGGACGCGCGGTACGGTGACAACACCCATGTAGGTCGAGGAGGCACGCCTCCGGCGCCGCAACAACAGCGCCTGACACAAGGCCTTATTCAAGACACGGGGAAAGGGATGCGACGGATCCACTGTCACAGGCGTGAGTAGCGGATCGAGTTCGCGATCACAATAGTCAGCAACAAAGGAGCGCTGCTCCGTCGTCAGATCCCTCATGCCGACCACACGAATTCCCTGTTCCGTTAAAGCCGGGCGCAGAGAGTGATTCCAGCATCGGTATTGATCGCGCATGAACTCTTGCGTGAGCTGTGCGACGAGCTGCGCTTCCTGTCGCGGAGATCGGCCGTCCGGGCCCGGATCGGTCTGTTCGTCTTCAATGCGTTGCATCAGACCGCCCACCCGTATTTCGAAAAACTCGTCCAGGTTTCGCGCGGTAATTGCCAGAAACTTGACTCGTTCCAGAAGGGGGTTGCGCGGGTTCTCCGCTTCCTCAAGCACACGACGATTGAACGCCAGCCACGAAGATTCGCGGTTGAGGACTAAAGAAGGATCATCAAGGGAACGCCTGACCATAGAGAGGCGCTTCACGCGCAAGTTTCTCTATGTTACACGAAGGTTACAGATGCAGAGGACAAAATTTACGACAGCTCCGGTCGATTTTGGCAAAAAGGCACAACCGCGCGTCGATGTATTTGGTACTCCCACATTGTGGCACTCACTATTGTATTTGGACTTTAACATCCAGTTTGCCTCCTGCGGGAACCTGGATCGTCTGTGAGTTTCTGAGGTAAGGCTGCAGGACGGCCGGATTTGCCCATTCCAGGTCCCAGCCATTAGCAATGGCCAACACGGAGTATTGCCCAGGAACAACGTTGGCGAGAGTGAAGGTGCCATCGCTATCGCTCTGGTCGCGACGAAAAAGAGGTAGGTTGTTTTTGGGATCCTGCGGAACGAGCACGATCATGGCGCCCGCAAACGGCTCTCCTTCACGTACTGCCGTCCCGCTCACATTCGCAGCGGTCTGAGTGGCGATGCCGCTGATGCGCACATTGGCACCACTTCCGATGTCAAGGGAGCGACCGCTGACGGCAGCCCCGGTCGCAGCTATCTTGATCAGCGAAAACCCTCCCGCAGCGTCCAGGCTGATCAGATATTTCCCAGGTCTGACATTGTCAGACTTAAAGTCGAATTCGCCCTGCTGATTAATCTCGCTGTGGAAGCTTTCTCCGGTAGCGGCGTCGGAAATCTGAATCGAGGCATGCGCCGGGACGTGGGCAGGAAAAAGAACGGTGCCACTCACGTTGGCGAATCCCGGCGAATCTGAGACGTTTATGTCAGCATCTCCGGCGAGATCGATCTCCCGGTACCATCCCCGCGTGCTTCCTTTTTCAGATACTCCCGTTGAGGAAGGCACTTCGATGATGTAGTGACCGGGAGCCAGCCCGGAGATCTCGATTACTCCCGGTGCTACCCACGAATCTGGCGCATTGGCTACGGAATCCAAGTACCCCTCAAATAGACGCTGCCAGACGCGCGGGAAAATCATCCGACCTAGCCCCGGACCTTCGGCGGATCCTGTATGGACGCGAAGATGAAGGGACGGAACTGCATGTAGAGAGACATCCGCGGTCACGTGCTCGCCCGGCGCGAGTTGTAACGGGTTCGCGGCAGCCGAGTCCAAGGCACCAGCGTAAAACGTCAAGGGATATGTGACGTCGAGATTAGTGGCGTCGTGCTGCGGCGCAAGCTGCGAAGCATTGTCTTTGCCGGCTTGATCATAGGATGGGGCGTTGCGAAAATTCTGCGCGTACCAGGGTCGCGCCGAAACAGCGAGATAATACGTTCCGGGCTCAAGGTGACCGACGTGATAGTGGCCTTGATCGTCCGTTTGGGTCTGGTTCACCGGCTCGGTTTTCTGCAGACCTTGCTCGGTGCTGCGCTGGAAAAACCTTACCATCGCGTATTGGACGGGGTCGTTATTGTCGTCCGTCACCGTTCCTTCAAGTGTCGCGTCAGGCTGAAGTCGAAAAACGAGACTATTGCTGTTGAGATCCGGGCCGACAGCGATCGCGGTGGCGTACGGATCATGATGCTCGAAGTACTGGAGCGAGTAGCCACGCGCGGTCGCCATTAGCGAATACTTACCGCGGTTCAACCCGGCGAACGCAAACCGGCCATCAGCACCTGTATTTACGGACTGGGTAATGTCTCGATCCGTTCCTTGCGTAACTCGCGCGATCGCTACGCGTGCGCTCGGAACAGGTTGCCCCGTGAGGGCGTTAACCACGACTCCAGATATCAGAAGCCCTGGCGCGTGTGTTTGAGCGGTGGCCATGGCATGCGCAGTTTCAGGCGACGTCCCCGTTTGTGGGAGTTGGCCTGCAAGAGCTACGGTACACAGCAGCAGGAAGAGTGAAACCCCGTAGATCACGTGGTCACTCTCCCTTACCTACATGGATCAGGTCGAGTTGGACCTGGGCTTTTTGATTTGCTGTAAGCGTAATTTGCGCTGCCTGCGAAGCGTAGCTCTCGATTACATCCTGGCTGCTCAAGTCCAGCCCATTTATCTGATCGAAGGCGAAGACCAGATACTCGCCCGGTGCAAGTCCACCGATGTTGAACGTGTTCGTTATGCCACGCGAAATCTGTGGCGACTGCTTTGAGAGAGGCTGCTGCACAATGACCACAGTTGCATGAACAGGTGTGCCATCACGCGATTTCACGCTGCCAGACAAGGTCGCGCCATCATCACGCAGAATGATCTCCATCGGATAACTCTGCCCAGCAGCGACCGAAATGTCGTCATACAGTACATTGGTATGACCGTAAGTAGCCGATTGCACATACCAAGGGGCGTGCGGCTTCACTTCCACGGTGTAGGTCCCGAAATCTACGTTTTGTAACGTCATGCCCGTATTCGGCTCGTAACTCGAGAACGACTCCGACATTGCGATGCCCGCTGGAACGAGGTGCACAAACACAGTTGATCGCTGCTGGTTGGTGGAACCTGCGCCCGAGGAATTACGCGAGTCCATTCTCACCACGACCGGAATCGACACGGCGGGAGCTAGAGTCAGATGAAGGCCGTCGATATTCGACGCTACGTTGATGCGCTCCTCTGCTCGCAGCGGCTGCACCCCCGATTGTGAAAGCGCGCGAAGCACGTAGTTGCCGGCAGGAACACTGTCGAGCGTAAAGACCCCTGTCTCCATGTTGAAGTTGGTAGGCAGAGAAATCTCGTCGCCCGATGGAGTGAACACCTGGAAACCCACACCCTGGTCCGGCAGGTGTCCCGCGACCATACCCGTGACTTTATACACAGGAACCGCGGCTACCGGAATATCGGCTTGCGCCTGCTGACCTGCCGCAAGTTGAATCGGCGCAGCAGAGGCGAAATCAGACACTCCGGGGTAGTACACGTGAGGAAATCCGCTCTTCTGCTTCTCTTTCTCGCCAGCAAGCTCGAGTTCGCCTTCGCGCGGGCCTGCACTCACGTAGTAAATGCCCGGCGTCAACCCGGCGAACCGATAATGGCCGTCTTCGTCCGTCTCAGCCATACCGCGAGGTTCCCACGGGCGCCGTCCCTCGCCTACGGCGCGAGCTGTAAGTCGAACTGGCATGTGCTCAATCGGCTGACCGGCCGAATCCGTGATTTTGCCGGAGATGGCGCTCTGCGGAACCAGCTTGACGGTGACGGACACATCCGGTCCGACCGAAACCCAGCGTGAACCTTCCCCAGCCGTATCTTGGTCGGTGAAAAAGCCGGGCTTTTGCGCCATCACCGTCACTTGGCCTTGCGGCATGGCGTCAATCTGGAAGTGCCCTTCGTTATCCGTAAACGTGTTGCGCTGCACTGTGCCGTTCGTTCGCACCAGTGCGTGCGCGACGGGTTCTCCGGTGGCAGAGTTCACCACCGACCCGCTCAACATGTAGATCTGCTGCGAGGTGGCATCCTGGGCTAGGGAGGTTGAGGTCAGGCCCAGGCACAGAACCAGCAGGACTTGCAGAGGCCGAAGCTGTCGCAGGAAAGGTGCCATTCGCCAGCACACATGCCAGCCGCGCTCTGGAAAAGGCGTAGAGAGAGACAAGGCGGTTCGTTGGTTAAAGCCGATGATGCTCTATGTTAACTCGCAACCGGCTTCATCTGATACACGATTGGACTACGCTTTCGCCCGACCGTATCAGGCGGCCATCTCGGAAGCTGCGACCAGTACAGGCCCAGGCACGCGAGCCCGTGTTCTCTTTGAAACGCGTTTGTTTTTCGGTGGCGGGACAATCAGGTAACGGCGACGCATCCGCTCGGTCAACCGAATTCCTTCGGCGAACTTGCGTTCTGAAATATCGTGAATTTTCTTTATCAACCGGCAGTTCGGATCACCTTTGAGCACTTTTCTTGCTATATGTTCCAACTGAACCCAATCATGCCACTCGCCTATCGCGTCCTGCACCGTTTTGAGTTCTTCCATGAACCTGGGTTGCCCGTCTTCGCTCTCATCCGCCATCTCCAATACATAACGCAATTGCTTAACGCCAATCCGATACTGGTGCAGGTTGTCGCGGCCAAGCCGCTTCACGTCCGCCAATTCCTGTGTAAGCAGTAGGGTATTGCTGATCGCGTGGAGAGGTGCTTTTCCCGCTCGGGTCAGGTCGAGCGTCTGCGGCGACTGCTGAGACATGCGGAGTGCAGAATCTAAGTGACGCCGCGTGTGTTTCAGTCGCGTCCGAAGTTTCGAGCCATCTTGCTTCAAGGTCGAATAGAGTTTCGCCGCTTTGCGCTGGCGCTGGTTTCCAAGATGATGAACGAGTCGGACCACACAATTTGGATCCTCTTTTGTTCCAAGTTCCAGAACGTGGGATGTAAGAACATCCATGTCGCGGACTGCACCTGCCTTCTTGCGGACAGCCTTGAGGCCATCCAGTAGCTTCTTCTCGCTGCCAGACCGATCCAGATCAAGGGCGTGCAGAATGGATTCGACACGACGGGTTCGAGTGCGTAGATCATGAACCCTGTCGACGGTTGGATTCTTTGAAAAGTTATTGAGGGTTTTGCGAAGCTTGGCTATACGACGGCGCAGTTCGGGCAAATCCAAGGGCATCTGTCACCTCGACCCAATTTGGATGCCGGCGAGATCGTTGATGTCGGTCGAAAGCCCTCGTTAGTTGAAGGCTATTTGTTCTGGCGCTTGGCTGCGCGCGCCAGGAAGACCTCTTGGCTGTTGAAGGCATTCTTCTTGTCGTAGTTCGGGTCGCGGACGTACTTGCCTTCGGATGTCATATGCCGGGCCTTGGCTTGTTCTTTCAGGTAAGTACCTAGAATTTCATCTTTCACAAAGTGGATAAGGTTCTTGTCGCGGACTGGAAAATCAACCTCGACGCGACGGTTAAGATTTCGCGGCATCAGGTCTGCGCTCCCGAGATAAACCTCATCGTCGCCACCGTTGCGGTAGTAGAAGATGCGGCTGTGTTCCAGAAATCGGCCGACAATACTGGTTACAGTGATGTTGTCGCTTATGCCGGGAACCCCAGGGATAAGGCAACAAATTCCCCTGACCAGGAGCTGAACTCTGACCCCCACCTGCGATGCACGATACAGCGATTCGATCATTTTGCGATCGACCAACGCATTCATCTTGAAGATGATATGACCGTCCCGACCGGCCTTCTGATGTTCAATCTCGCGCTCAATCAACTGCTCGATGCCGCGGCGTAACGAGCCCGGCGAAACCAGAAGCTTACGGTAGGAAGTCTTGGCAGAATACCCGGTCAAGAAGTTGAAAAGATCGGTGCAGTCAGCGCCCACTTGGGAGTCGCAGGTCAGCATGCCGATATCCGTGTAAAGCTGCGCGGTCACGCTATTGTAGTTCCCGGTGGACAGGTGGGCATAGCGGCGAATGATCTCGCCGTCCTTACGCACGATCAGCAGCGCCTTGGCATGAACTTTCAGGCCTATAAGGCCATATACGACATGAACGCCGTACTCTTCCAGCTTACGCGCCCACTCGATATTGCTCTCCTCATCAAAACGAGCTTTCAACTCCAGCAGCACAGCCACCTGTTTGCCGTGTTCAACGGCGTCCAGTAGCGCGTCGACAATCGGAGCATTTCTTCCCACACGATAGAGAGTGACCTTGATTGCCAGGACCTTAGGATCGCGGGCAGCTTTCTGAACAAGACCTACGACGGGCTGAAACGAATCGAAGGGGTGGTGCAGGAGAATGTCTCCACGCTGAATAGCTGCGAAGATGTCCTCTTCCTCTCCATCTTTTGTCAGAGCGGCGGGCATCGATTGGACGAAGGGCGCAAATTTCAGGTCAGGACGGTCGATCTTAGTCAGGGTGCGCACCCGCACCAGAGAGAGGGGGCCGCCGCTAACGCGATAGATATCCTCGCGTTCAAGTTCAAGATTCTTGATGAGTATGTCCAAGACATCCGCGGGCATCGCTTCGTCGATCTCGACACGCACTACGTCCGCGAACCGTCGCTGCCACACCCCTTCTTCAACGGACTCGAGCAGGTCGCCCGCTTCCAGATCCTGGATTTCACTATCAGCGTCGCGGGTGACGTGAAACGGATGCGCTTCCAGGATGGTCATCCCCGGAAAAAGGTCGCCCAGATTGGCGATGACTAATTGCTCCAACCATACGAGCGTCTGCTCTTTGGGACCGCTTCTGGTCCGGCTCTTCGGCTTAGCAGTTCCTGTCACCGGAATCAACTGTGGAAGCGTGTCAGGAATCTTGACGCGCGCAAAATGCTCCTCATCATCTTTCCCGCGAAGCAGCACAGCGAGATTCAGACTGAGGTTCGAAATATGGGGAAACGGCCGACCAGGATCGAATGCCAGCGGCGTCAATGTCGGAAAAACGGTTTCCTGGAAATACGAGTTCGCAACCACCCGCTGCTCCTCCGTGAGTTCGGAGTAGCTCAGAATGTGAATACCGGCTTCATGCAGCGCCGGGACGAGCTCTTTTGTCCAAGTATCGTGAGCATTGCGAAACAGGCGGATTACAGAAGCGCGGATCGCACGCAGTTGTTCCGCCGGGGTCATACCGTCCGGACTAGTCTCGACAATTCCCTTTTCGATCTGCCTCTTCAATCCAGCAACGCGGACCATGAAAAACTCGTCGATGTTCGATCCGACGAAGGACAGAAACATCAGCCGCTCCAGTAAAGGGTTGCGGGTATCCTGCGCTTCTTCCAGGACACGTCGCTGGAAGTCAATCAGGCTGAGTTCACGGTTGATATAAAGAGAGGGATCGTCGAGTTCGCGGCCCGCAGCGGCGCCGTTCTGGTTACGCCGTTCAGCGGAAGAGGTAGCTCGGGTCGACGTTCTTTTGGCCTTGGTTGGTGATGCTTTCGCAGGTGTGCTCATAGGACGTTTAGCCACAAAGGTAGACGCTCATTGTAAAGCCGTCGATCTCGTTTCGATAGGGCGGGTAGGTGCTGGACAGCAACATTCTCGCACTCTTCAACAAATATTCATAATGCTGCAACCGCGGCTAATCCCGGGTGGCCTTAGTTTTTCTGCCGAAGCTGCTGACGCATGGTTTAGGGGAGGCAACAGCCACGGCCCAGTTCGAGAGCGCGAGACATGGCAAGGTCTTCGGGGAAACGGCCGCTGAACGGAAGCGGCAGCAGCAATAGGACTGCAAACGAGCGAGCTCAGCAAATATGTCATTCCCACGATGTGGGATACCAAACCGCGCGCATCCTGCGCCCTAACAACTTCAGGAGAATTTGAACTGCGGCAAAGGACTGCGGGCGGGCTGTTGTGCCACTCGCTTTCAGCCGGCGCGCAGGGGTAAATCCGCATTTCTGAAGAACAAGCTGGTAGCGGCGCCGGACACTGAGGCGCAACTGCCTTTGCATGTAAATTATGGGAGCGGTCTGCCAACCGCGCGGGTAGGCAAGAGTAGAGTGGACTGCGAAGACGGAGGAAACCGTGTGAAGGACTGCAGAGTTGCAAAGCTGGAATCGCTACACTAATCTGTGAAGATACGCCTTCCTTTATGCCGGGATGGCGGAACTGGCAGACGCAGCGGACTCAAAATCCTAATCAATATCCAAAGTTGCAAGCTAAGACGTTGAAAACAATATTTTTATTGACATTTAATCACTAGGCTTCTATCGTACACATCTGTTACACATTTCCGCCTATCCGGCGCTTTTTACGGAGGTTTCCCTATGCCGGAACAACATTCCATCCTCGGCGGCAAGGTACACGTCTACAAACGACCCAACAGCAGCCTGTGGCAGTGCTCAAGTTACTTCGCAGGGAAAAATCGGCGCACCAGCACAAAAGAAGAGAGCCTCTCGAAAGCCAAGGAAATCGCTGAAGATTGGTATCTGCAACTTCGCGGTAAACTCCGCGGCGGAGAGATCAAGAACGAAAAGACGTTTCGCGAGGTGTCAGAACACTACCTGCACGAATACGACATCATGACGCAGGGACAACGCAATAAGCGCTACGTCGAGGGCCAACATTGGCGCTGCCGCGTCCACTTGGTGCCGTTCTTCGGGAGCTTGGGCATCTCGGAGATCACTGCCGGTAAGATCCAGGAATACCGAATTCACCGCCACCAGCAAGCGATAGCGAAGTGGGGCAAGCCGCCGGGGCACAGTACGAGTCATCAGGAGATCGTGACGCTGCGCCAAGTCTTGAAAACAGCGCTGCGCCACGGATGGCTCGACCGGCTCCCCGATTTCTCGGAGCCGTATCGCTCCTCCCCCAAGATCTCGCACCGAGCCTGGTTTTCCCCGGAAGAATACAAGCATCTCTACCAAGCGACACGAAAACGGGCGCTGGAACCAAAAAAACGGGGCTTCCAATGGGAAGCGGAACAGCTTCACGACTACGTGCTGTTTGCCGTCAATACGGGACTTCGACCTGACGAGGCCTGGCGGCTTGAGTTCCGCGACGTTGCTATCGTTCACGACGACGACTTGGACAAGACGATTCTGGAGATTGAAGTGCGCGGAAAGCGCGGCGTCGGGTATTGCAAAAGTATGCCCGGTGCGGTGCTGCCTTTTAAGCGACTTCGAAGCCGGCTCCGCCCGGCGCGTATTTTTGGCGTGAACACGCCCCAACAAAACCCCGAGAACTCGGCTCCGCTTACTGAAGATTGGCGAACGCCTCAGCCAACCGACCTGCTTTTTCCGAAGTGGCAACGTGAACTCTTCAAGACCATCCTCGATGAGGAACTCCTTCGCTTCGATCGCGAAGGCCGTCCGCGCACGGCATACAGCCTGCGTCACACGTATATCTGCCTACGGTTAATGGAGGGTGCGGACATCTATCAGATCGCCAAGAACTGTCGTACCAGTGTCGAGATGATCGAGAAGTATTACGCGGCGCACATCAAAACGTCGCTCGATGCCGCGGCGATCAACGTCATGCGTCCGAAACGGAAGAAGCAGCCGAAAGAAGTGCGCGCTGCACGCGCCGCATCTAGCGCGGCCTCCTGATCAGAAGGCAGGTGTGCAATTTTGGGGAGTTGTGCCCTATCATAGGAAAGCAATCGGACAGCCACGCGGGCGTGGCGGAATCGGCAGACGCACCGGACTTAAGCGAAGAAACTTGAGTGCCCGCCGGGAAACCGGCGATGCAGAACTGCTCAAATTCGGGGAACCCTTTAACATGGCGATCCCGAGCCAAGCCCGGCTGAAACTGGCCGGGAAGGTGTAGAGACTAGACGGGCAGCACCTGAGAAACCGGGAATTCATCCGGAAATGGTGAAGGGATAGTCCAGACCCCAAACCCTGATCGCAGGGGCGGTGAAAACCGTAGCCGGGTATGAAAATCCGTTGGACCGCAAGGTCTGTGAGGGTTCAAGTCCCTCCGCCCGCACCAGAAGTCTTGCGTCTGCCCTACGCATCATTATCAGTCACGCGAAGCTGTCCAGCGCGACAGAAACGCGCTAGCGCTAAGCAGTCAACCAGTCGAATTGTTCGTCCAGCACACTACCCGCGCAGTCCGAAAGATCATCGTTGGGCAAGTTCTGCCGTCTTGCAGACCGATGGCCATCCGATTAGCATCGATCACGTAAGTGGGGGGTTCTTCAGTGCACGGTCGATTCAGCGAAAGGAACAAAGCACGTTTTCCGCACATAGGCCTTAGCGCGTGATGGCTATCGGGCGGCATTGTGCGAGCTCGTTAAGAGCCTCTTCCAGGCTTCTTCCTCGGAGTTGTACTCCGCTTCCGCTATAGGAGCATCGGCACAACGTACAATCCGCACGAACATGCACATAGTCAGCTGTTTCGGAAACCAATGGAAAGGGCACGCTCAGGTGATCCACAGCATCGGCGGTGACCCGTAAAGGAACCCTTTCGTAATGCTTCTTAAGCCAGCGATCCAATGCCTGCCATTCTGATTTGGTGAGTGTGAAGACGCCAGCGTTTGTCTCCGGCAGGAGTAGCCAGTCAACTGCCCCGAGCCCCCTGACGATCTCGACTAAGGCGTCGAGCTTGATATATGCGATGCGTGGCCATCGCCAGCAATCGAAGTGTGCCTGATCTGCCACAAGGTACGCGTTATCGGAGAGGCCCACGCGGATCTGCTCCGCGTGGCGCGCGAACGCGGCCTAGTTGCCGCGTAAAACCCCAAAGTTACGGGCCTACTCGCATCCGCACTTTCTGGAAGGGGCCTCATCTTTGTGCTGGTTCACCGCCGCGACGACAGAATTGTATTCGGAGTACACTTTTCGCCGCTCAGCTTCCTCCGGAGGGTCCAAATCCGTTCTTCCTGTGACTAGGCGGTCAAAGGCCGTCTTGTGGCTGTGGGCCGAGGATAGATCATTTTCCAGTCGCTGGCGTTCTGGACACATCTGACGCGGCATTGCCGTATCCTCCTGTAGATAACCAGTTCTGCTACCCGATTATAGGTTGTTGCGGGCCGAGATTGCCGCTACTGGTTTTTCGCGGCGTCCGCATTCTCCAGCACTGCCCAAAAGGGCACCTGTTTGAGTTCCTTCCGGTTGTCCCGAAGTGTGAGGACGCCGCTCAGCTTGTCGACACTCGGCACGTCATTCTTGTTTGAATAATCGTAGTAGGCGCGCACGGTCAGAGTGCGAATGCCGCCCGCATCGAGAGCTTTGCAGGCTGAGTCGCGCAGCCCTGTGATATCCACCTTACCGTCGAAACCGAACGCATCACAGTCTGAGTTACTCGGCCTGAGGTCACAGGTACAGGAAACCAACTCAATGGCGCAAGGTGAGTCGCCGTGGTTGTGCGCCCTAAGTTTCAGGACAATGCCGACTCTCGCCAGCTCGTCTTGGGTACGCAGATACGCGTGGCCATCCAGCAGATCGATCGAAATGCCGTTGAGCTTTTTTTCGGCAATCTCTGCTCGCATCACGGCCCGGCCATACGCTGTGACGTTGCAGACAACGAAGCCGATGCAGAACGCAGCGAGCGGCGCGTAGCGAATGTACAAGGGGAGATGGGCAGCGAGGCCCGGCATCAACCCAGCCACACCGCCCAAAACTGACAGTGGTGCCATCGTCCAGAAGTAGAGCCGCTGAAAGCCACCCGCTCCGATGAACACGTCTCGAAGCCATGCCTTGATCCGCAAAAGGTTTGCCCTCTATACCATCCTGCGAGCCGTCTGGGTTGGCGAGCAGCGCCGCCCGGCCGCGTGCAAAGCGAGGCTGAACCCCGTCGGCGCTCGATCCTATTTAGCTTGTGATTTCGTCGTGTCGGGACACATCTGCCAACTGATCTGAGGATTGCCTGCGGAGTCATAACCAACTGACTCAGAGTGGGTGAAGAACGTCTTATCGCTCTCCTCTTCGGCTATTCCCGGCCTGCCGCAATAGGTACAGATTCGAATTTCGCCCCGGTCAATCTTGGTTCCGATTGCTAGGCGAGAAAAGTCTTTGGTCCTCATTCGCTCATTGTATTCCCGGTACGTAACTTTCGGCTTGGGATCAGCGCACGGCCCGTGAACGCTTTGATGCTGCACAACTCGCGAGTGTCCCGTTGCTCTGGACCGGCGCGCCGGGTAGCCAAACTCCCGGATGGTTCGCCAGAATGCCTATATTGATGACGAGAAGGTATGACCCTCGGCGAGGGTGTAGTGTACATTTCTGCGCATCTGAGCATCACCTGAAAACTATATGGCTACCACACGGAGCATCGAGGTTCAGTGCAACGCGCGTCCGACACGACTCGCTTTCATTCTCCATAAACCGGATCACGATCTCACCCGGGAAGGTGTAGAGATTAGACGGGCGGCACCTAAGCCTCGGAATGTCCGGGAAAGGGTGAAGGGTTAATGTCCGTAATGAATTCGATAGAGCGCTCGCTGGACAGGCCAGACCGCAAACCGAGGCTACGGCTTCCGGCGGCGAAAGCCGTAGTCGGCAAGAAAATCCGCAGGGCCGTAAGGCCTGTGAGGGTTCAAGTCCCTCCGCCCGCACCATTCTTACTAATTTGTTTTCTTCAGGATAACAGTGGCCTTTTTGCCTTTTGCAGACGTGTCTTTTTTTGCGCCCAACGAATGCCGCGCCGCCCTTGGTAAACTGGACCTTATATGCACGCCCTAAATGCCGTCGAAGGCGTCGCCACCGTCTTCATCGCCATCTATGTGGCATACATCGGCAGGATGCAGTGGGTCACGGCCCGCGAGAAACTCCGCCTCGACCTCTACAACCGCCGCTTCGATGTGTATCTCAGCGCACTGGATTTCATGCAGTCTTTAATGATGTGGGCCGACATTCCGCCAGATCAACGAATGCCGAAGCTAATCCAGTTCATCCGGGCCATGCGGGAATCGCGCTTTCTCTTTGCCGACGATCCCAGCATCCTGCGCCTGCTTGAACAATTCCACGGCCATTCCTTCAAGATCATCGGATTTGAAGAAGAACTCAAAAAGTACATTCGCGTCTTGCCCAAAGAAACCATTGCCGCCTATAACGAGAAGCAGGCGAGTCTCGAATGGATACTCGCTTCAATTCAGCAGCTCGAAGAGCTCATAACGCCTTATCTGGCTTTCCGCCAGAAGGCATGGAGGCCTTCATGACTGAAGCAGCCGATCATTTTGAAATGGAAGACCTCGTTCGTATCAAGGGGCGGGACGACACTCTCACCGTCAAGGGTTATCATCAGGGCACGAATAAGTATCAGGTCCAGCGCGGCCGAGATGCCGCCACAATGGCTTGGGTAGCTGCCAGTGAGCTCGAACTCGTTCAACGCGCCAAGCGCAACGACGGGGAGGGCGAACCGCGATTTATTCCAGCCAAAGGGATTATGGAGTAGGCTTTTACTGCACACTGGATTGTGCAGTTTTGGGTTGATACAACGCCGCCATGAGCGAAATATCTGTTCGTCGCGTATGGCCCTGTCTTCGGCGAGGTCTTGCCAGCGGCCTGGAAGGATCTCATCCGAGGTTTCCCGCGGCTCTACCCCCTTCAACTTGTCATCGAGTTCGCTAGCTCGCTTCCTTGATGGTTCCTTTACGGTTCTGGGTGCATATCCTGCGCGGGTTCGGTGCAATCATTTCACCTTCTCGCAGTGGAAATGGGCCTCCGACAGTCAAGAGGAGCGGACAAGACCAGTTCTCACCCTCACGATTGAAGAGCTGCTCACAATCTCCGCAGAAGACGTAATCCTTCACCTGCTCGAGCTTGAGAAGAGCGATTCCTCTACGAATCGCATTGGTTCGTTCATACCATCATGAAGAGTCCGTATGTGGACTTCTCGGCGTGAAGGGGCTATCGCGCAACCCAGCATCAGCGGTGAGACACAGCTTGCATGTTCCTTTCATGCGGTCTCCGTGTTGTGTTGGTGTAGATCGGCATTCGGTGCCGTAGAGGAGACCGCGTCCGGATCGAAGGCATATTCCAGAACGCAACGCTTGAACTCGTTCTCCAGTTCTTTTCTTCGGCTTGAGTGTTGCGTTCCGTATCCGGGCGTCTGCAACAAGTAATCCAGCAGGTCGCTCATGCTTTCCGGGTCGCGAAAATTTCTCAACTGCAACGTCCCGACGAAATCGAACTCCGGCCCTTCGGCGGAATCAATCATCGTTTCAAATTCGTCTATATGGACGATTGTGACCGGCTCTACGGTGATGCCCGGACGTAATACGAAGCAGCGCATCATCCGTTGAAACTGCCGATTGAGCCACCAGTTGATGCCCAGAGAGCGAAGCGCCTGGTCTTGTACGACGATGACCGGGATGACCCGCGTCACATGCCCAGTTGGAATATCTTGCAACGTTCGTCCGGGGACAATCCCAAACAGCTCTCCAATCGCTTTCGCAAGCTGACGGCAAGCCTTTGCGATCTTCTTATATAGATCCCGCAGAAGCATCCGCATGTTCAGGGAGTATTTCGCGTCCAAGGTGAGAAATCCACCCTTGTACTCCATTGCCACCATTCGGCTACCGTCGAGGATCACAGCATCGAACCCCTCTTCCGGCGCTTTCTTACGCTTCTTCGTTTTCTGAGCTGGTTTGTCCGCCCAGAATGGAAACGGATAGAACGTCATCGCTTTCTTAAAGCTGCGCCCCTGCACCCACCGGGTCACATATCGCTCAAAGATGTATCCCCATGTAATGGAAAGCTGCTGCTTATTCGCATCGAGTTCACGGTCGTGGAGCGCCCAGTATGCGCCAGCAAACATCTTCTCTACGAGAAATGCGTAGTCGCTGCAGATGTAAAGATAGCCAATCTGGACGAGGGGATGAAACTTGAAGGCGGTCACATCCACGCCCGCTCCTGCCTTGGAGGGCAGAGCGTACACGGCGGCAAATTCGCCGATGGGTTTTGAGGTCATTTTCAGGATCGTATCGAAGTCGCTCTGCGAAATCTTCGATGTCCCAAGTACGACCCTTGGGTCGATCCAGAGATACTTGTGCTCCTGTTGTGATCCATCACCGCCCCCATATTGGTTATAGAAGGCGATACAGCAAAACGTCAGCGCGATCCAGTGCTCCAAAGCAACTCCGGTAAGATCGCGGAATCGTTGCACAAAATCGTATCCACCCGAACGAGTGAGAATCTCCGTCTTTACTGCGGCGTCCGAGAGCAGCAGGTTGAACATGGATGTGGAACGCTGCACCAGATGAGCCAGATGACCCGCATTGCTCACCTCGAATCCGGGAAGGAGCTGGGTCATCAATACTGCCTTCCGATAGTTATCGCAGCCCTGAGTCAACTTCTGCTGTTCTTCCTCAGGAACCAACAAATCGTTCATCATTAGGCAGCAACGGCCCACGGCATATCGTTGCTCATCTGTGACGCCGTCAGCCTCATCCACGCCTTGGCAGTACAGCAAGGCACAACGCATTGTGTTCAGTAGTTGTAAGGGATGAAAGAGCACTCGCTTGTGGGTTTTTGTCGCTCCGAGTACCTGCTTCGCTTGCTCAAATAAGGCTTCGTCCGTGAAGTTCTGAAACAAGAACTCCTGGGCCTTGCCGACAGCCCGTTTGAATGTAGTGCCTTCGGAAGCAGCAACCAGGCGAAGATGCATGTTGATACGGCATAGCAAAAACAGAACCTTGCGTGCGTCCATGGGACGAAGCAGCTCCGCAATTTCTGCCTCGGTGGGCTGGTTTCCCGTGATTTCGGAATAGCTGATGAAGCTCCCATCCATCATGACGCAAACCTTAACACTTTCATCATCGCACTCCGCGAGACAGCGCAAAACTATCAAAACCTATGGTGGGAGTCTGGGACAGTTGAACCCAATGACTCAATGAAAGTCATGAGACACAACATCAACATTGCCAGCATCAAGCACCTTCACGGCTGCGGCTCGTATATTGACTACCTGCCGCTGCCGATTCTGGCGATAGGCAATCATTCAGGTCCACCCATGCACAGGCATTGCCCCGCGCGTGGTATTCGCCAACGTCGACAGCGCGATGGAAGTCTTGCCGGTTGAGGTTGCACCGCTGATCTCGGTGATGCTGCTGCGCGGGATGCCGGCCCTCCCAGCATCCCGTCAACCTTTACGATGCCTGTCGAGAAGAGCTCTGGGGCTTGTTTAATCTTGAGGGTTTTCTCGGCAGCACAAGCGAACGCGGTGACGGTGGCTGAAGACCAGCTTTATGCACCGTCGTTGGGCACTTCGGGGAAAGGCGTGTTCGATCGCTCGAAATTCGCCCCCAGCATGAAAATGTGCCGATTCTGATGGTACAAAGCCCACACAATCGCAGGCGCTTCGGGTGACGGAGCGCGTTCTTCGCCGACTTCTCTTATTAAAACAACCTTGTCCACGTTAGCAAGACCGGGCGCCCTGCAAGTGAGCGGGCAATCTTCTATCACGTTCAGGAAACAGGCCAAAAAGCCATTCCATTCGTCGTCCGCAAAGCGTCGCAATCCTTCTCGAACAAGAAGAGTCTCTAGCTCATCCCTAAATCGACTCATCAAGAAGAACGCGCGCAGCGCCTTCTTGTCCCCTTCCGTTAGTTGGCCATTCACCAGCCTCGGATACAAGGCATCGACGAGCTTCACGACGCGTTGTGCTACATCTCTCGAAAGCTCCACATGGACAACCCAGTTGCAGCAGAGGCGCAGGGTGTCGTACTGGAGACCTTTCCGGTCCATCAGCTTCCGGATTTCTACGAGAAGGTACACGACCAGGGGCTCGCTCGTCACCTGTCGCTCAAGCACTCGGCCCAACTTGTGAATAATTTGATCTTCCATTCGAAAAACTCTCGACTGGCTTAGCTCTTAACCACTCATTGCTGCTCAGCTGAACCTGTTCCGTCATTCTTGTTCTTGCTCAGCTGATCCAGACGCGAAACTTGCTCCTGGACCTGGCGGAGCGTCCGGTAACCTCGTTCTGAAAGAAAAACCATCGAGATTATCAGCCATGCGATCCACAGCGACAGGTCATTAAGATCGGGAATTTGAATATGGCCGAAAGAAGCCCGGTGAACAGCTTCCGATCTCAGTCCGTACAGTCTCTTAACCCGGTTCTTGAATCCTGCATACTCTTTCACGTCGACTATGTTAAAGCCGGCGAAAGCCAGAACCGCTGCGAGTCCCTTCGCATTCAGCTCAGTCACCTGTTCCTTGTCGATTGCGAAAAAGCACTCTGCACACGACCACAGTTTTATGAACTTCATCGTTTTGTTCGGGTCCCTGTACGCGTCCGCGAACCAATAAACCGACCGGATAATGGCGTCCTGAAGGTCCGTGCGATCTTCCCGGTCCGGCAAGGAAGCTAGCTGTTTCAAGAAACAAGCGTTGGTCAAGTACGCAACGGATGCCGAGTCGAGGGTAAGATCCTGCTCACTGCCCCACAGTCGTGTGAGCGACGGGTTTTCGCCACCCCTTTCCCATCTCAGCATCAGGACTGCACTCCGGTTTTCCAGAGGCGAAATCACGGCCCGGACACGCGATCTCCAGATGGCTCCCTTATATCGGATAGCACCATATATGGCCAGAAGACCAACTGTAATGGACACGCGATACTCGAACCGCTCAAACGCAACATCGTTGCTTCCCCTGCTCGGACCCACGAGCCACAGGCCCTCCCTGAACTGGTCATAGATTGAATCCAATTTCAGGGCGCCCTCGAACTTTACACTCTCCAGAAGAGCACGGTTTGCCCGCTGAATCCGGTATGAACCGAGCTCAAGAGCCTCCTGATCCCCCAGATCAAGCCCTTCGATTCGGATCAGGAATTCGTAGTTCTTCACCGTCGCGAGCAATGCATCAGTGACGCTCTCAACAAATTCCTGCCCTGTTGGCTGAAGCAACTTTTCCAACAACCCGTTGTAGGTGGTCATAACTAACGAATAGATTTCGCGCCTGGAGACAAGCTCGGAGAGCTCCTGCAGACCACACGCCAGGTCTGTCAGTCTTCGCAGCCCGGCAACGCCAGCATCCGACAGAAAAAATGTGCCCCGGTTGTACTCGATGGTCGGGTGAAACGGCTCAAGGCGCTTGATCTCTTCGATCGTCGGGTTGGAAAGAAACGCCTTCCGCGAGAAAAGAGTTGCAACATCTCTTTCGACAATACGTTTCTGTTTTGGGGTCAATCCAGTGTACGGCACAAAAAAACCCATCCGCACGTTAGAGGGTTAGCCGGAAGCTATCTTCTGACGCGCGCTGATTCAATCCTTTGTTCTTCGACTTCGATTTGCGCCGGAGCGCCCGCGGGAGCTTGGGCAGGTTTTTTGTGATGGCTCTTTTTCTTGTTGCCGGAGCTGCCCGGCCTATGCCAGCCGAGCTTCGCCAGTTTTTCGTCGAAGCCCTTGATGGGGGCCTCGCTCCGCTGGCGAACCGTCGATGATGCCCTGCTTGCGGGCCTCGAATCGACTTCTAAGATTACCACGCGTTGTGGACACTGGGTTTCGCATCGACGAATTTGGTCGTCCAAAAATATCTACGTCCCGCCTAGGGACCATCGAGCCAGCAGTTCGCCCGGCATCAGCGCCCGTAAATAGCCCTGTTCGATGGGCGTCAATCCCAGCATCAAAACGTTCTCCGGCTGGGTCAGTGATGGCGCATTATTGATCCTGTGCGCTGCGCGGTCGCCTAAAACGCGGGAGAGATACCCGTCTGTTCCGAAATCGCTGAAGGCGGTGTACGGATAGGTTACCGGTGGAAACCAGAATACCGGCAAGTACATTGATTCTTCCCTGAAACAGCTTGATGTGATCGCGGCAAGCTCCACCTGCTCATCCGTAGCTATGCAGGCGTAAACGGCCCTCGATCCGTGGTATTCCCTTGTGATCCATTTTTGGTGATTCCACTCTCGCTTCAGGCCATTGAAGCGCGCTCTGGCCCACGTGCCGCGTCAGGTATCGTGCCATTTGTTGGTGCGAGATCGAAAGACTCTTTCAGAGAACCGTCTTTCCAGGTTGCCGGCAGCCGATCAACTCATTTGCAACTTCAGCTGCGTCAGCAGCGGTGTGATCGCGCGGAAGAGCCGGACGAAAGTCTCTGGGTGCCTTTCTTGATGGGTTCGACAAGTTGGGCCGACCCTCACGAACCACGTCGCACTTTGCGCTGCGGTGCATTTATGATGGTCGGTTGATGTTGCACATTTTCGCTTGACAAATGCCGCATGGTGCGGCATCTTAATCGTGAAGAGATATACGATCTCAGAAGCATCTCGAATTCTTAAGGTCGATCGACGCACACTACAGCGTTGGATTCGAGATAAGCGAATACCTGCCCCAAGCGTCCAGAACATTGCGGGAGTCCAAATTAAGTTCTGGAGCGAGCGCGATTTGCAAACTCTAAAGGAATATAAAGCTCGCGAATATTGGCGCAAGCAGAAGAAGGCTGAGATCTGATGTAGCGGGGCACGCTGGTGTTGAAGCACCGACGTACCCCTTACCAACGTGCCTACGAGGAGGCAACGATGGCTATCACTGAAGTTAACGTTTCCCCACTCCCGCCGCAACCCCTTCCATGGCTTGAGCCTACAGGCCTTCCGCTTGATCCCGCGCCACAGAGCGCTCATTCTCCGCCACCGCAGGTGCCGCGCCTGCGCCCGCCGCCCCCTGAACTTCCCTACGACCACTACATCCGCGGAGGAGTGCTCAAGTCATGAGATTTCCAATATACGAGTCGCTGTATGTCCTGAACCGTAGCATCGAGGATCTCCTCGCGATCCTCGATACGATGGCTCAAGCGCCCGGAATGCCGAAGCGGGCATTCAACGCCTACAGAGTTGACCTTGATTATCTACGCTCCCACGCAACCCAGGATGTGCTTGAGGTGATGAACGACAAGGAAATCGAAGAGATGGCTCGGCTGGGGAGGCAGAAGAAGGCCTATGAGGATAGTATTCGCGATCTCGACGATTGCTACTTTGAAGTTCAAGACCGCGAGGAACAGCGGCGTAAACAGGGGTTGCCTTCTCTCATCGGCATCCTCCGAGGTCATCAGGCATCGGAGTCAGCGGAGGAAACGGATCTGCCGCCGTCTGATACGCAACGCGCCCCAGTGCGGTCAGGGGCGAAGATGAAATCGGCACGCCGCAGCCGACGGCGCTCTGAAGAGGCCAAGTCCAAGCGCCGGTCTCGGAGGGCGTCATGAGTATCAAGAAGAAGTCGGCCGCATTCCGGCAAGGGCGCTTTGGAGCCTGCGAAGCTCATTTATTCGAGTTCCGTGGGCGCGATTACCCGTGCGAACCCGACGAAGAAAGGGTTGAAAGGCTTGCCGCCGAGAGCATCTACGAGGGACTCGTTTATCTCCGGCGACGGGACCCTGACTTCGAGGTTACCTCTGTGCAGTGTGTGGGCTTGGTCACGTTGTTGTCCGGATCGCCACTCGACTGAACACCTGGGAATGCATCGTGGAACGGCTGCCTCTGTGATAATGCCATGCCGTAGTGCAGGCAATAGCAGCGGCGTCTAGGTGCCCCGAGAACGGCACGATGTCGTGACATAGGCGCAGTGATGCCTTATCCTTAACAACAGCCAGAGGCGAGCTATGACCGTCACTCTTCATCTTTCTCCCGAAGTCGAGGCTGGGCTCCTTGCACAGGCTCGGGCAAGCGGTATGACCGTTGAGGAATATCTGCTCTCCGTGGTCCAGAACACTGTGCTCGCGCCGCAGAAGGAAGTCTCGGCAGAAGAACGAGCTGCCGCATTTGAAGTGTGGTCAGCCGGACATCGGCTGACTGCTCCACTTTCTGACTATGCCGTCAGTCGCGAATCAATGTATGAGGGCCACGATCACTGATGCGTGTCCTCGTCGACACCAATATCCTTCTCCGCAGCGCTCAGCCCAACCATCCGCTGTTCTCGCAAGCGACCCATGCGGTGGCCAAACTCATGCGCGATGGCGATTCCCTGTTCGTCTGCCCGCAAAACATCGCCGAGTTCTGGAACGTAGCCACCCGCCCTGCTGAGTTGAACGGGCTCGGCTTCTCGCAAACGGAAGTTGTGCACGAGATCGCTAGCGTCGAGAGCCTGTTCCAGGTTGTACCTGATGTTCCTGCGATTTATGCTGCCTGGAAAGCCATCGTGCAGGATCACCAAGTGCAAGGCGTCAAGGTGTACGATGCCCGCTTAGTCGCCATCATGCTGGTGCACGGAATCGAGAGTGTTCTCACCTTCAACGCGGCGGATTTCAGACGCTACAGCAACGTCACCGCCATCCTTCCTTCATCTCAAATAAACTCACGCGAATCGAGTTGAACAGCTCGCCGGACGCGTGACCCAAAGGCCTTGGCCCCCTCCTGCAGCATTGAAACTCTGGTTCCTTTGTTGTTCTTCGTCTAAGTCCTCCTTCCCTTCTTTTTTCTTCACAACACCCGCGCCTTTCAAAGACCGGCGTTATTCCAGCAGTGCTCCCTGTCAAGGGTCTTCGATGAACTCCGCTTGCGCTTCGCCCTTGACCGGTGCGCGCCGCTGAACGCCTTCAAAACCGTCGCGGGTTTCCGCGAAAAAAAATTTGGTTTTCGAAGGAGAAAATGACATGACAAACGAAGTCCAAATCATCAACCGGCAAGATGTCTACAGCCGCATCACCTCACAGATTGTTGCCAGCCTCGAAAAGGGAGTTCGTCCCTGGGTGAAGCCTTGGAACGCTGAGCATGCTGCCGGCAGGATCACTCGCCCACTCCGCCACAACGGGAAGCCGTACTCCGGGATTAACATCCTTTCGCTGTGGATGAGCGCAGAGTTGCAGGGATTCGCTGCCCCCATCTGGATGACCTTCCGTCAGGCACTGGAGCTCGACGCCCATGTCCGCAAAGGCGAAAAAGGTTCTCTCGTGGTCTATGCCAACACCATCACGCGCACCGATCATGACGACAACACCGGCGAGGATATCGAGCGCGAAATCCCTTACTTGAAGGGCTACACCGTATTCAATGTCGAGCAGATCGCCGGTGCGCCGTGTCGGCGCGAGAAAGGAGTGGTCAGAAATGACCTAGGACAACCGAAACTATCCCATGCCCACCAGTCTCACCAGATGCCGAAAGGCTTATGGGACCAAAGCATGACTGGAGCAAGGCCCAAAACCGCGAAGCCGTCGCAGCGGCAGAGGGTCAGGGCAAGACTCGTATGGCTAAGGCTTGATTGCTTGAACCCAAATCCTCGCGATCTTTCTGCTGATAGCCGCACACCGATGGCTCAGGTGCGGATTCCGGGTGAGGCGCGCAGTGTACTTCGACGCTGCACGCATTCGGTCTACCCGGCGCAAACCCCTGTCAGGGGCCTACGGATGAGTTGGGGGCCTAAGCGAGTCGCATCTCCTTTTCCGCGTAAACACGGGATGGCCTGTAGCAGGGCGCTGAAGTTGACGGTCGCGCCCTGTATGGCCACAGAGTCGGAGTATTACCCAAACACCCGACGTAATGGTCGGGATAGATGCGGAGTGATCCGTATACGGACGACGGAAGAAGCGCGCGAGCGTGAAGGCCGCACCGTTCGGGGGAAGTCCGACAGCTTAGTGGCTCAAACCAATCGATGCTGGGCTAACTGATGTTGCCAACTACAGCAAAGAAACGGTTAGAGCAGATGCCGAACTTGTCTGTCCAAGGCAAGCGGATCAACGGGCTCTTTAACCTGATGAAGTGTGACACCCTTTGGGATGAAGCATTGAATCGGGTAGCTCGCAACAAGGGCGCCGGAACACCAGGCGTGGACGGTCTCACCTTTAAGGATCTTGGTTCTGACAAGCTGAGCCGGCTCAAGGCATGTGTGTTCTCGAACGCCTATCGCCCGCATCCGGTCCGCCGGGTGCACATTCCCAAGAGCAACGGTAAAACCCGTCCGCTCGGGATTCCAACGGTGGAGGACCGCCTCGTCCAAGAGGTGGTCCGCTCGATACTGGAACGGATTTACGAGCCGGTGTTCTCGCGACACTCGCACGGATTCCGTCCGGGTCATTCCTGTCATACGGCGCTCGATCACATCCGACACGTATGGTCAGGCACGAAGTGGTTCGTGGATGTAGATATCGTCGGATTTTTTGACAATATCGACCACGACATCCTCCTCGACTTGCTCCGGAAGCGGATCGATGACGAAAAGTTCATCAATCTAATCCGGCGCATGCTCAAAGCGGGCTTCGTAGAAGACTGGAAGCATAACCCTACTTACAGTGGCACGCCGCAAGGCGGTGTCATCTCGCCGCTCCTCGCCAACATCTATCTCCACGAACTCGATGAGTTCATGGCGACGGTGCAAGCGGGGTTCTGACCTGCCCCCAGGATCCGCATAGGTGAACCTACGAATCAAACTACCCTAGCAGTCGTCGAAGCTGGGGGAAAGTGGGAAACGCTGTCAGCGTTTTCCAAGCGGGCGCAGCCCGCGTCTTTTCCACAGCTCATCGCCGCCGCCGCAAACTCCGTCGGCGTTTTATAGCCGAGAGAACTATGCGGACGCTGCTCGTTGTAGTCCTTCCTCCAATCGGCAATCTTTCCCCGTGCGTCAAACAAGTTCTCGAACCAACTTACTCTCAGGCACTCTTCGCGTAGTCTTCCGTTGAAGCTCTCGCATCGTCCGTTCTGCATTGGCTTACCCGGCTGGATATGCACCAGCTCGATCTTCCTCTCCAGGCACCAGGCGAGGAAGTGTCGACTGGTCAGCTCCGGCCCATTGTCGCAACGGATCGACAGCGGCAATCCACGCTTCTGGATGATCTCTTCCAGCACGCGTGTCACGCGTCGGCCGGCAAAGCTGGTATCGACTTCCAGCGCCAGGCACTCGCGCGTGTAGGCATCGACGATGCTCAACACCCGGATCGTGCGCCCCGTGGCGATCGCGTCGTGCACGAAGTCCAGCGCCCACTCCTGGTTCGCCGCCGTGCACTGCCGCAGCGGCCGGGCAACGCGCATGCAATGTTTACGTTTCTTCCGCCGCAGGCACAATCCAGCCTCGCGATACAAGCGATAGATCCTCTTATGGTTCACCCTGACTCCATCACGCTGCAGCAGCACATGCAGACGGCGATATCCGAACCGCGGCTTCTCGCGCGCTAAGCCCACCAGCTTGCTGCGCAGTTCCTCGTCCGCTTCTCTTGCCTGATAGCGATAGCTGTTGGCTGCCATCGACAGCAGCCCGCAGACCCGGCGTTCGCTGACCGCGTACTGCTCACGCAGCCAGCCGGCATCCGTCCTCCGGTCTACGAGCGCAATCCGTTTTTTCGAATCACCGCCTGCAGCATCTCCCGGTCCAGGCTCAGATCGGCCACCAGTTTTCGCAGTCGCGTGTTCTCGTCCCGCAACTGCTTGGCTTCCTGCGCCTCGCTTACGTTCATGCCTCCGTACTTGGCCTTCCAGGCATACAGCGTGTGTTTGCTCACGCCCATCTCCCGGGCTACATCTTCCGCCTTGCGCCCTGCCTCCATCTGTTTCAGCGCAGCGATCATCTGCGCCTCTGTGTGCTTACCCCTAGACATAAATCCGCCCTCCTCGGACCCTTTCAGAATCCGAAATCATACTCGGTTGTGTGCGGATTTAGGGGAGCAGGTCACCAGCATCGTTGGAGACGGATTCGCCGCCTTAAAGCCGAAAGTCAAGGCGACATTTCCGCAATCGATGCCGATCTACGCGACATCGAGGTTGCCCGCGCGCAACGGAACGGATTGCCCGCACGGGACCCTTTCGATCCTAACTACCGCCGACTGCGATACTGCCGGTACGCCGATGACTTCCTTATTGGAATCATCGGCTCGAAGCGGGATGCAATCGAAGTGATGGCGCAGGTCAGAGAGTTCCTGACGAACCGCCTGAAACTCCGTATGTCGGAGGAAAAGAGCAAGATCGCGAAGGCGACCGACGGTGCCAGATTCTTGGGATACGACGTCGTGGTGTACACGGCGCCGTGCAGGTGGCAGATCACTCGCAACGGACGCGCATATACGGCTCGATCCGCTACGGACGTTCTCCAACTGCAAGTGCCCTGGGAGAAAGTCGCGAAGTTCTGCGCCAACAAGGAGTACGGGGATTGGGAGCACATGCGCGCTGCGCCGAAGCTCTCTCTCATCCATTGTCGGGATGCAGAGATCGTGATGGCCTATAACGCCGAAATCAGAGGCTTAGCGGCTTACTATGCGCTCGCAAAAGACGTGAGGAAGAAGCTCAACAAACTCGCCGTAATCTGGTCGAGGAGCCTCGGATTCACGCTTGCGCGAAAGCACAAGTGCACCGTGACCAACGTCTTTGATCGGCTGAGATGTGGACGAGACTATGTGGTCCGCTATGAGGTGAAAGGGAAGCCGAAGTTTGTTCGGCTTTGGCGGCAGCGGGACCCGTTTGGCACTGCCAACCCGCGCACGGAGGTAGATGACCACCCCAATACCGCCGTCTTCGTCAATCGCCAGAAACGCTCGATTCTTGCCATCTTTGTCAAGGATCGCTGCGAAGTCTGCAATACGAAGAATGTCGACTGTGAGACTCATACGCTTCGCTATCTGGCAAACGTGTCGGGTCGAACAGCCGCCTCTCTTACGCCTAAGACGCACACACGTTTGCGTATTTACGTTTGTGCGCCATGCCTTACTGATCTCCGTTTGCGGCGGTCGGCAGAGCAAGGATAGGTGTTACGGCTGAGTGGAGAGCCGGATGCGCTGAAAGGTGCCAGTCCGGTTCGGAGGGAGGCTGGCGAACATCTTCTTTAATGGAGTGTTCCCAGCCTACCCTATGATTATCGGAAATTTACTACGCGAAGGCGACCCCAACGCTCGACACCGTCGCTCGCATCGATCACGCGGAGAAGTTCTTCAAAGCCTGCAATGCCACTGTCTGCACTGGTGGAAACCGTGCCTATTACGCGCAGGAGCTCGATTACGTCCAGATGCCGCCCTTTGAGTGCTTCCGCGATGCCGAGAGCTATTATTCGCGTTGGCTCACGAGATGACACACTGGACCAAGCACCCAGCGCCCTCGCCCGCGATTTCGGCCGCAAGCACTGGGGCGATGAAGGCTACGCGCAGGAAGAACTTGTCGCTGAACTGGGAGCTTCGTTTCTGTGCGCTGACCTGGAACTGGCCATCGAGCCACGAGAAGATAATGCTTCCTATGTCGCGCACTGGCTGGAGATCTTGAAGAGCGACACCCGCTTCATCTTCAAGGCCGCCGCTCACGCTCAGCGCCCCGCCGATTTCATCCGCAGCTTCAGCGGCGGCATAATCGCTGTGACATCGATGCCTGACCGATAATGACTAACAGTGGTCAGGCAGGGGTCTCATTTTGGCGTCACGAACTTGATGCCATTCGGAGAGCTCCGGAGCGACCCTTTGTATCCTTGCTCCCGAACAACATAACAAGGCAACATCTGCCGTGCACCGACATCTGGCACGCTTTCAGCGAGGACGTAAGTCAAGACATTGGTAGTCATGGGCGATCCGTGGCTTCCCGTTTGCGATTTCGTGCTGAATGATAGCCATGCCTCATCACATGATCGGTCCCTCATTGCTACGAACGTGTGCCACAGTCCAGACTTGATGAGATCTGGCGAGAACGGATACTGGTATCCCATATATGAGAACTTAATCTTTGCCAATTCTTCAGGTTGCGTTTCGGTTGTCAACATCACTAGTAGAGAATCGCGATTCGGGCTAAAGCTGCTGATCGGAATCTGGTCGGCGACGGCGAGCACTCTGAACGTGATTCTCTCCGGATCAGGCTGATGCCTAATGCGGGCTGCTGAAGCGTGAGACACGAAGATTAACACGACAAGAAGGGCAATAAAACTCCTACACATGAAGTATCTCCTTCACCAGCATTTGATCTCTACGGCATTGTCCGGCCATAGATGCATCTACTACACACAACTATATAGCAAGTATACTGGCTAGTATATCTTTCACGCCTGCCAATAAAGCCCACAGCTTATTAGTCCGCCTGCACGAGTCTCACAATGGAACGGTCATCACCGTAGTATGTGACTAACTCTATTGCATTACACATCCAGCTGCACTCTAATGTGGGTTCTTTGGAACAACTATCGGAATACCCACTCAGCTTTCTTCCCTGCTCCCATCAGCGCTGAGTGGAACAAAGACCGACCACCGCTCTGGCCTGACTGGCTCAGAGATGGGTTTGCCTAGTAACAGGAGAGCCGATGAAAGCGTCTGCGGGAGTTCTTATTCCAGCTGTCCTTGTATCATGCATGCTTTTTTGCGCAGCGCCGATAATGGCGCAGACCGGCAACGATCTCAACCAGGGACTGCAATCCTTCGCCAAGTATGACAGTACCGACATCGATTCCGTCAACTTGACGAATGCGGCGCTCTCAGTCCACATCCCCGTATGGTCATATCCGCAGCTCGGCGGCTCTTTGCATTTGGGACTGTCAATCTATTACAACGCTCCGACACTGTCCCTAAACACGGGCGATGATGGGCAGTCTTGGGTGGCGACTGGAGTTCACCAGCGCAGCGCGGACGTTATGTGGAACGGCTCTGCCGTTGCCAACCACAAAGATATAACAAGCGGCCCACCCCACTATACTTACCAATATTCGATAGTCACGGTAAGCGATCCCGATGGAGCACAGCACAAGATGGGAGCTATCCCTACTAATGGAGGAAATGGCAATCTTACCCAGAAGCTCTATGCCACAGACGGCTCCGGGTATTTCATCGACAGCACAAACCCGAGCGCGATGATTTTGTACGACTCGCATGGTAACAAATATGCACAATCAGGGAGTTCGTCTACGGCCACCGACACAAATAGCAACCAGATAAAATTCAATGCAGGCGGAACTATAACAGACACTATCGGTCGACCGCTCCCCGCATTACCGACTCCTGTTGGCTGCAACACACTACAACTTCCGGGGTGGGATGGCGGGCAGGTGTCGATAACGCTATGCTATTCGTCCGGTCTATTAAGCAGCGTTGAATTGCCGAACGGAACATCTTACCAGTTTACTTATGAGACCTATTCCGTCGACGGTAACAACTTTCCTTGCGCCGTATGTACCGAATTAAAACAGATCACGCTTCCAACCGGTGGCACCATCTCATATGTCTGGGAAACGCATGAATCTGGCAACATCGCCATCCGCACCCTGCACAGCCGTACCCTGAACGACGGCACTGGCAATCGCACTTGGACGTACGTCTGGTCGGGATCCAGCCCTCGAACCATCACCGTCACGGATCCGTTAGGTGACGTTAGTGTCCACACGGCCACCGCCTTCGGCAGCGTTCAGGGACTTTGGGAAGAAACAGAGTTGGATCAGAAGGACAATCACAACACTCTGTTGAAGAGCACAACTACGGCCTACACCGGCACCGCCCCCAGTGCGGTGTTGCCAAGCTCAATAACGACCACGTGGCCCACTCAGCCTACCACGGTCCGTAAGGAGACCAGACAGTACGGCGCGCAATTCACCTGGCAGGCAGATGCGTGCCTGCAACTGCCTTGTTTCGCAGACCTGACACAATCCACGGGCTACTTGATCGGGAATCCGACTACGGTCACAGAGACCGATTATGGCAGCGGCGGCGCAGGCGGCACGCTAAAAACCACCACAACCGCATATGAAGCTTTTCCCGGCAATGGATTTCCCGGCAATGCGTGCGCAAGCGGCAACAGCTATTGCACCAGCAATCTTCTCAATCTCAAGCAGTCGGAAACAGTCACTGGTCCGGGCAACACCGCTGTCACCAACTACACCTATGACACTGGCACGAAGGGGAACTTGCTATCTGTAAGCCGCTTGAAAAGCGGCTCCAGCTACGTTACCACCGACTCGATGACGTACTACAGCAACGGGATGCTGAAGACAAAGAAAGACGCACTTCTGCATACCACACAATATTTCTACGACAGCACCGGAATGTTCCTATCATCCGTGCAGGACGCTCTGGGCCATACCACTCAATACAGCTACGACAAGAACACCGGAGTATTGAACAACACTGTTGACGAAAACAGCCAGCAGACCTCATACACGTACGACTCGATGAACCGCATTCTGAGCGTCTACTATCCTGATTGCGGCCTCACAACTTACGGGTACGACGACACTCCGCTGAGTGCATCCGTTATGGTGACCGAAGCCCTCATGGGCTGTCCGTCCGTCCAGAACAAGGTGCAGACCGTTCTGGTCGATGGCTTCGGGCGCACGACTCAGACCCAGCTGAATTCGGACCCGGAAGGTGTTGACTACACGGATATCACGTATGATGGCTTGGGACGAAAGGCGACGGCCAGTAACCCGCACCGTAGCACGTCTTCTTCAACTGATGGCACGACTACATATTCTTATGACGCCTTGAACCGGCCCATCCAAACAACCGAGCAGGACGGCAGCGTCGTTCACTATGTTTACAGCGGGAACATCACCACCATCACTGATGAGGCCGGGTTGGTGAAGCAGGAGAAAACGGATGGCTTGGGCCGCCTCATATATGTATTGGAAGATCCCACAACGTTAAAACTCGAGACGGACTATACATATGACTCCCTGGGCAATTTAACCCAGTCTGTCGAAAAGGGCGGAGTCGCCTCGGGTTGGCGTTACCGTACATTCACTTATGACAGCCTCTCGCGCCTGCTCACAGCGAACAACCCCGAGTACAACACGGCTGCCAACAACAATAACGGAACAATCCACTACGGTTACGACGACGATGGCACCCTTACCAGCAAGACGGATGGCCGCGGCATAACGATCAATTACACGCCTGACGTTCTGCACCGAATAGTTCAGAAGTCGTATCAGAACGATCCGTATCCGCAAGATCAGACGGACTACTATTGTTACGACAACATACAGACGAACTGCGGCTCAGAGCCTGTCAACTACGGTATAGGCAAACGCACTGGGATGAAAGACGGGTCGGGTGTAACTGCGTGGAGCTACGACCCGAGGGGCTGGCTTGAATGGGAGAACAAGACGGTCCTAGGTTACAACCACAGCATTGTCTACCGTCACAATCTGGATGGAACGTACAATAATGTGACCTATCCCGACGGCACTATCGCCTACTATCAGTACAGTGCTGCGGGACGTGCCTTACAGGTGACAGATCAGGCGACGAACAACTGGGCTCTCGGCGCCCTTTACACGCCTGCCGGTGAGCTAACGAGTCTGACCATGGGAAGTAAGGCCGGCTTCAGCGGGATTGCCCTTGTGGATCAGTACAATCCTCGCCTACAGCCCGCGACTTTATCGGCATCCACACCATCCGGTCAGGTGTTCGGGTTGTCGTATTACTACGGATGGGGCGCATCGAACAACGGAGATGTACAAATTATCAACAACACCGTCGATGCTACCCGGTCGGTGGAATACACTTACGATGCGGTCAACCGCATCAGTCAAGGCTTTTCGTATACCACGTATGCGTGGGGCAACATTTACGTCTACGACGGCTGGGGCAATCTGCTGCAAAAGACGAACATGCCCACCAAGACGCTTGGTGAGAGCTGGAACATTGGTGTCGACAACAACAATCACTTGGCTGGATACAGTTACGATGGTGCCGGCAACCTGACCAATGTTAATGGCTTTTCGGGCACGGTTTACAATGCCGAGAACCAGTGGATTCAGCAGACGCACTTCGGCATCAACTACACTTACGACGGGATTGGAAGGCGGGTTGAGGCCACGGGCGGCAGCTCGGGCACTCGGGTTTACTGGTACGATGAGTCCGGAAACGTGTTGAGCGAGAGCGACCAGAACGGCGTCTTCCAGAACGACTACATCTTCTTCAATGGACAGAAGATTACGTGGGTCGACCTGGGCCACGGGCAGCCGACCACCAACAACTACTACCTCACTGATCATCTCGGGAACAACCGGATGATCATCACGCAGTTTGGCACAGTCTGCTACGACGCCGACTTTTATCCCTGGGGCGTGGAGCAGTACGTTAAAACCAACACCTGCCCGGTGCAGAACTATAAGTTCGCCGGCAAAGAGCGCGATCCCGACATGGGGGAGGACTACTTTGGAGCGCGGTTCTATAAAGGAGACATGTCGCGCTTCTTCTCGCCGGACTGGTCCTCCGGCCCGGAACCGGTGCCCTATGCCAAGCTCGATAATCCGCAGACGCTGAATCTCTACAGCTACGTGGGTAACAATCCAACCACGCTTCGCGATCCCGACGGACATGACTTTGCTGGTTTGGCCGGCGTGCGCCTCGACGCTTCAATGACGTCGGCCGTGGATGTTATAGATGCCCAAATAAAAGCTGCAATCTTGGCTAGCAAGTCGCAAAATCAGCCTGAGGACCAGGGCCAACAGCAGAGTGGGACAGTTCCGGTCATCGTCGGACAACGCCCGATCCACAACTTGCTCTTGAGAATCCTCTCTCTCGGACTCGCCAAGCATAGCTACTATATCGTGGAAGGCGATATGGTCCAGGTATTGGGCAATCCTGGCAGTAGCCATAATCAGCAGGTTCGAATTAACGATTCGAGGAACGACCGCGGCAAAGAGCACACCATATACGTGAGTCAGGCACAGGCGGATGCCCTCGACAACGGCGCGAACTTGTTTGCCCAACATGCAGGGAGCGGACTTAACCAAAGTGACTATGCGCATCCGTGCCCGACCTGCAGTGGCGGTCAGGAGGGTTACAACTTCCTTCTGCATAACAGCAATTCGTTCGTCTACAACATGCTGAGCAAGGACCCGGCAGGAAGCATTCCGCCGGGGTCTGCGCCCGCGTTCACACCTGGCTGGGCAATGAAGCCAGACGACTGGTATCCGAACCCATGATGCCTGCTCATTCGTGTGCCCGAAAAGAGTGCCGGAGGTGAATGATGAAAAAATGGGGTGTTGTTGTTGCGATGTTCGTTGCGTTGAATCTTCCGTGGTCCATCGCGTCCGTGGAGGCGAAGATGGATAATTTTCCGCGAATGCCAGGGGCAGCCTTGCTGACGGGGTATCCGCCTTATAGTCTCGCGGTCACGACCGGTGAGGCGACATCGACGTTGCAGACGGAGGGCGGCGATTGGTATGTGACGCCGAGCATGTCAGCCGACGGCCGTCTTATCGCCTCCGCTCGTATTGCTGACAGTGCCTCTGCCGTTCCGAGGGTACGACCGCTGATGACCGTAGGCGTTTACTCCATGATCGAAAAGCAGTGGAGGGACTATCGAAACCTCGAAATACAGGGCGGCAGTGTCGCGATGTCTCCGGATGGCTCCAAGTTGGCCTACGTCACACGCGGCACGGCTGAGGCGCGTCCCCGTGTCCAGTTCCTGGACCTCAAGACAGGGACCGTGAGCATCGGTCCTGAATCGATGAAGAACGCCGGTCACATTTCCTGGTCCCCCGATGCCCGTCGCATCGTCTTCGATAGGGAGGTTGAGAGATCAGCAGATTCAAAGGCGATTCCGCCGCTGATGGCGATCTTCGTTTTGGATGTTGCTACGGGAAGCACCTCGAAGATCGCCGATGGCACGTCGCCCTCGTGGTCGCCTTCAGGGGAGTGGATTGCGTTTTACGACTACCAGCCGGGTCGGGACGATGTAAAGAAAGGCTGGTATGCCGACAACGCAAACCGCGTCAGCGTGATCCATCCCGATGGGACTGATCACAAAGTCCTCGTGACCTTCAAATCCGACGAGTCGATGAGTGTGCCGCCGGTCTGGTCCCCGGGTTCACAGTCGATCCTCGTTAACAAGTCCCACGACTCCGACAAGGGCACGATGGACATTTACCTGCTCGACATCACGACCCAGCAGCTTACGAAAAAGTTCGGCAATGTTCCGCCGGTCTATGCGTGGGCAGCGGCGAAGTGAACCCGCAGTTCCGTGTCTGATCCAGCATCGTGAAGGGCAACGCTGCTAAAGCAGCGGCTGTAGTGGCGACACGTCACCCCAGCTTGGGAACTGCAGAGCAACCTGCGGTTGCTGTCGGTTAACCACTTGGATTAAAAGCATCTACTATCGTGGTTCGTTTATGTATGTCAGATTGCCGAACAGTGAAGTTTCTGCAGGTAAACTGCTTGATTCCTTTAGCACGATGGTTCACCATAGCAGGAACTTGGTATTGGTTGTGAGGTAGTTCCCTGTTGTGAAATTCCTTCCCCGGTTGTGGTTTCTGGTGGTTTCCTCCCCTGGCGGTGATCGATGGTGAAGCCGCCTCTCCGAACAAAAACGGTTGGCACCAAGCTGAGCGAGGCGGAGTACGCGCAGCTTGACGAAGCTGCGCGTAAGCAAGGCCAGACCTTGAGCGAATGGTGTCGTCAGACACTGCTGGCCAGCGTGAATCAG
>CAWIGM010000008.1:0-453204 GCA_963835725.1 uncultured Acidobacteriaceae bacterium
GGGTTTCTGTTGCGCACACCAGTTCAAGAGTCGATCTTCCAGTGTCAAGCGATATTTCGCTCGGGTGGCCTATTCGCCGTTCAGACGTTCCACTTCTTTCAAAAACAGCGCAACAGCATCCGAGATCAGTACCTCGCGCGCCTCGCTCTTTCGGACTTTTTCTTCCAGTGCGCGCTGAAGCGCCTTCACGGACTCCAGGAGTCGCGGATTTCGTGTGCTTTCTGTTCCGCCTTTTCCCAACTCCGGGTCCTTGCGCTGATCTGCCGCGAAGTCGTTCTGGTAGATGTAGAGATACTTCGATCATTTGCATCTCCGCCAGTACGGCTCGCTGTTCTTTGCGCAATCCGCGCTGTGGCGCGTGTAGACGCTAACGGTTTCGGTTGAGCGGTCCAATGCAAAAGGAGCCGCCTGAAATTCCACGCTGGCTCTGAAACTCCATCTGAACGCTTCCACTTCTCGGCCGCACGCTAGCATCGAGCAGAGATTCACGCCAAAGACGACGGATTCGGGCGTCAAAATGGCGAAATTTCGGCCGGGCTCCGGCCAATCTTTCATTCAGTTTTCATTCAGTTTTGTTTAGAGGAAGGAATCAATGTTTTGTGGAGCTTAGAGTTGGTTGCGGGGGGTGGATTTGAACCACCGACCTTTGGGTTATGAGCCCAACGAGCTACCAGACTGCTCCACCCCGCACTGTCATCATAGCAATCGCCCGCGGGGGCGTCAAACGTGCAAAAGCGGGCGGGACGTCAAGCTGCTTATGTAAATAGCTGAAGGGGATGATTTTCCATTCCAAGTCAAAGCGCTAGAAAATGGAGCAGACAATGCAGTCAACGCTGGCTACGTTGACCGAACAGAACGGTAGCTGGTTGCGGCTCCGGACCTCGACGCAACAACGCTCGATGTATAGCTGAATCTTCGCCAAGTTCCTCCGATTCCCACACGGTCAGAAAACGGTCGCTGCCGATTCTGTATTTCTCTGACCGAGCCGACTGCTAGCATCCTATCCGCTCACGCAGCATCCAACGCGTATTGCCAAGATCGTCCCTGCCTTCTCAGAACACGCCAGAGGCAACTTCAGATCTGCAATAAGGAGGTTTTCGATGCCGAAGAAACAAGTCGCAAGCCGACCGACCACCCTCAATTCGCAACCCAGAATTCATCAACATGCTGCGGAGATTCAGGCGTATGGCACCGTTTCCCACGCCCTGCCGCTGGATTTGGACGAGCCCGTACGTTTGGAAATGACCGAGCAGTTGAATCAGTTGCTCGCCGACACGATGACCTTGCGCGACCTATACAAGAAGTCGCACTGGCGAGTCGCGGGACCCACGTTCTATCAACTGCATCTTCTGTTTGATAAGCACCACAACGAGCAGGTCGAGTTGGTCGATAAGATCGCCGAAAGAATTCAGTTGCTTGGGGGAGTTTCGCTGGCCATGGCCGCAGACATTGCCGAGACGACACACATCGAGCGTCCGCCGCGCGGCCGGGAAGAGGTGCCCGTACAGATCTCGCGGCTTCTGGACGCGCATCAACTCATCCTCGGAAGCTGCCGGAAGCTGGCGGAACGCGCCAATGAACTGGAAGATGCCGCCACCAACGATATGGTAGTCAGCAACGTACTCCGCCCAACGAATTGCAGGTATGGTTTCTTAGCGAGCATCTGGTGGAGATGCCGCTGGTTCACGCGCAGGATCCGGGAATGCGCAAAGCGGGCTGAAGTTCGTTTGTTTGAACGTGGGGCCCGGTTCTCGGGCCCGCGTGATCCATTTACAGATCGCGAAAATACTTCCGCCTCCAACGCTCTGCTTGTCATGATCGTAGTACTCGTACGCTGACATCGGCTTCTCGCCACTTTTTTCCAGATGCGAGAGTCCTCGGGCAGTTTGTCGAGCACACGAGCCATCTCCCGAATGCGCATGGACTGTCCCGCAGCACGCCCCGATGTAGTTGATGCCTATGTCGCGCGCCTGCAGGGCATAGTCCGCCATCTCCTTGCGCGTCAGTTGCAGTGGATCCAACGCGTAGGGAAATTCCGGAAGGCTGGTGAAATCCGGCTTGCTGTCGGAGTGCGGTATGCGACCGGCTGACACGCAAGATATCCCGAAACCGCTTTGCGCATCTGCTCCATCGGGCCGAGGATATGCTCGGGCGGCCGCAGGCAATTCATGCCGACGATATCGGCTCCGGCATCGAACAATGCCTTGGCCGCATCGGCTGCGCTGTTGCCCTCGGCGGTTTCATCCTTATTCTCGAAGCAGATCGTGACCATCGTTGGAAGGCCCGTCTTCTTGCCGCGTTCCACGGCGAGCAAGGCCTCGCCCAGCCACGAAAAAGTTTCCCCAATGATGAAGTCCACGCCTTCATCGACCTGCACCGCCAGTTGCTCGTCGAACGTTTTGCGGACACGATCGGCCGAGGACGCGCTGCCCGGCTCGTACATCCAGGTCAGGCTGAGATTGCCAGCGACCAAGCACTGGTCGCCTGCGACCTCGCGGGCCACGCGGACAGCGGAACGATTCAGCTCTTCGAGACGATCCTCCATGCCGAAGGTCGCCAGTTTGTCGCGGCTGGCATAAAAAGTGAGCGCTTGCAGCACCTCGGCGCCGGCTTCGCGAAATTCCACATGCAGTTCGCGCAGCGCGTTAGGATGGGTCAGCGCAACTTCCGGCGTGAACGGACCCGCTCGCACCCATCCGCGTTTTTCGAGTTCGAGTAAATAGCCGCCGTCGCAAAATCGCCGTGGCTTGAGGAGGCCCTGCTCAGCACCGGCAACATGTATCTGTTGCGTAAGGATTATGACAAAGCCATCGATTACTACCGCGAGATCCACGAGCGCTTCCCCGAGGGAAACAAAGCGGCCTATGCGCATTGGAAGTGCGCGTGGCTGACTTACCGGCAGAATCGTCGCGAGGAAGCTAAAAAGTATTTCGAGGAGCAAGTCGAGTTCTATCCGGGCACCAACGAAGTTCCAAATGCCATGTACTGGCGCGGCCGCATGGCCGAGGATGATCGTGATTTCGGCGTTGCGCGCGCCTACTATCAGAAGCTCACCAGCCGTTATCGGAACTACTATTACGCAGTTCTAGCGCGCAGGCGCATGACAACGCTGCAGGCCGCTCCGGCGGTTACCGTGGCCTGTTTACAGCACGTGTCGTCGGCGGTGGCACTCGATCCGACCGCTCAGGTCACGACACCACCCGAAGACGATTTGCACTACAACCGCGCCAAGCTGCTGGAGAACGCCGGCATGACCGATCTTGCGGTGCGCGAACTGCAAGCTGGAAGCTCCTCCGGGCCAAGCTGGGAGATGATCGAGATCGCGAAGATTTACACCAGCGGCGGCGAATACTATCGGGCATTGCAGGCGTTGAAGCGTGCTATCAGCGGATACTTCTCGATGGATGTTAACGAACTGCCATCGCCTTACTGGCAGGGACTGTTCCCGCGGCCATACTGGGATGCGCTGCGCAGCTACTCGGAGGAGAACGGCCTTGACCCTTACCTGGTTGCTTCGCTGATCCGGCAGGAGTCGGAATTTAACCCAAGCGCGATCTCCCATGCCAATGCCTATGGACTGATGCAGTTGCTGCCGCGCACCGGCAAAGGCGAAGCAAAAAAGACGGGCTTGGCGCACTACAGCACCGATTCGCTGCTGAATCCCGACACCAATATTGAGTTGGGAACGCGCTACTTCCGCGAGATGGTCGACCACTTCGGAGGCCAGGTGGAGTATGCGCTCGCCGCCTACAACGCGGGTGCGGATCGTGTAGAGGATTGGCGCTCGTCGGGCAATTATCGCGACGTGGAAGAGTTCGTCGAATCGATCCCGTTCACCGAAACGCGCGAATACGTGCAGGCGATCGTGCGCAACGCCGAGGTTTACAAGAAGGTGTACGGAACGCCGTGAAACGTCAGTTCGCGATTGATCAGTGCAACAGCGATCGAAGACTGCGGTATACCTTCAGCCCGCAGCCGTTTGTCCTCTGGGCTCACATGAACGAGTTGCAGAAGATCTAGCCGCAACGCGGCGGGATGGATTTAGGCGGGGGCAGCAGCTCCCCGTTCTGCTTGCAGAGACTTCTACCGCCGCAGAGCGGCGGTACTAGCCAAACGTGTATTCCGATGAAGGTTGAATGCCGGACCGTTCTAACAGGGTCCGATATTCGTTTTCAAAACTCTGCTTTGCGTGATGCGCATCCTGCGTCTCGATGTATTCCTGCACCGTTTCTACCTGCGAAGGGCTGACGCTGATTGCCGCGTAACCGTCCTGCCACGCATAATCCACGCTGCTTTTCGTTGAGATGTCGCGACGAATTGGCCTTAGGTCACGGACGAGACTGGAGACCGAGATGGCAGATGGAAGAGCGAGAAGGAGGTGTATGTGATTCGTCGTGCCGCCGATTGCGAGCGTATCGACTCCTCGGTTGCGTGCGATCCCTCGCGAGTAAGTCCGCAGCTTCTCGGGTTCCGTGATATGCGGAGTTCGATTTTAGTGCTAAAGATGCAATGGATCAGGATCTTCGTGTACGTGTCGGCCATTTTCTGAGGATAATTGGCCGCGCGCATTCCATCCGTGAGATAAATCACCGTCAGGAGTGTCGCCGCGCCGCGGCTCCAAACCTTATTGTCGCGATACGGGGGCTCCCGCCCCCGCCTAAACCCATCCCGCCGCGTTGCGGCTTGATCCCATCGTAAATGATGTCTATGCCGACACAGATGCACTCCAGCAAAGCAACGCCCGTCACTTAATTAACGCTGTACCACCCCAAAAACTCGCACTGGTGCTTCACTTCGCACTGCAGCATGTCCTGCGCCAGCAGGTTCCATCCGACGAATCCGGAGAACACATGATTCTCGGATTGTTCTGGCGTGGGCGCCAGACCGGCTCCGGTTTCCGCGTCGTAGTCTTCGTGCATCGATCCCCACTTCCGGATGTCGGCCAGGACCATGCGGCCGAGAATGCCTGACAACTCCGACGCTTCCTTGTTGAAGCCATTACGTTTCAGCGCGATGTAGTTCATGTAATTCGCGTTGATCCAGATCGGCCCCTGCCAGTTGGAATAGGGCACGATAATCGCGGCGTTGTTGTAGTCCGGGTCCTGCTTCGAGAGGCTGCGAATGCCGTATGGCGCGAGCATCACGTCCTTATTGAGCATGTAACGCTTGATCATCGCCTTGGCGTCTTTGCCGGGAAGGATGTCATCGATGAGCGGAACGAAGCTGGAGTAGCTGATGCGCTTCACCGGCTTTCCCGTATCGCGGCGAATGTTGTAGAACATGGCGTCATCAGTGAACCACATGTGCTTCAGCATGGCCGTCTTCAGTTCAGCGGCTTTCTGGCGATATTCAGCTGACTCCTCTTTGTAACCCAGCTTGTCGGCCAGCCGCGCCATTGCCTTGTATTCGCGATATTGAAACGTGCTGATGTCGGTGGCGAGGATCGCGCTCTTGTCCTTGGGATCATTGGTCAGCGCGACGTTGTTGTCGGCGCCCGACGAGATCGCGTTCTCCCAGAAAAACAGCCCGTACTTGGGATCGAACTGCGTCTGCTCGCGATAGGTGATGACCTTGCGCATGTTCTCCCAGATGGGCTTGACCCAGCTGTAATCGCCCGTGCTTTCCGAAGCGATCACGGCTCCTTGCGCTAGAAAAGGCTTCATGGCGAAGCGCCCCATCAGCGGACGCGGGCCCTTGGTCGTGATGCAACCGGCGACGTAGCCGTCCTTGTCGATGGCGCCTGCGAAGTCGAGCACCCAATACTTCAGGTACTGCGGCTTGCCCTGTTGTGCCAGGTGCGAGCCGATGAAGAAGCCGTCCCAGTCCCACATCTGCTTGTAGTAACCGGCGGGAATCAGATAGTCGTACTTGATAAAGCCCTCAGCGGGGCGAATGGACTGCGGCTCCAACTTGGCGTAGGCAGCGGAGACTTCGTCGAGTGTCTGCGCCAGATTGGCAGGCTTATCGGCGACTGCGAGAGCGGCGGGAAGCAGGATGGCGGAGAGCGTAAGAACCCAAGTCGGTTTGAGGACCATGCGACCATTGTCCCAGAAAACAGTCGATCTTCGTGCGACGACTCCGCATCTCTCCGCTGTGTATGATGGTGGACCAACTTCCGCACAAAGGACGGAGCTTCAGGCATGCGCCACAGCTGGGAGCAACGCATACGACGGACAGACGAACTCCTCCAACAAGGTTCGAGCTCAGAGGTGTTGAAGCTGTACCGCGATGTTCTTGCCGCGCAGCAGGAAATCGCCGCGGAGATCTCGCCTATAGCTGGCGCGAGGCGCGACCAGGAGGGTCTTGTCCTGGAAGGCCTCGATCTAGATGTTGTCCTGCCGTGGTTTCCCCGGCTGTTGGATGTTCTGGAGAGCTGCGCTCCCGCGAAGTTGGCCGAAGAGGCAAAGAAGTTCCGCGTTGACACGAGAGAACGGCAGAGAGACACACTCTTAGCGGTTGTGGCCGGAAATGTTGCTGCGGACGCCTCAGCCCGGCCTTTCTTCGCGCGAATGCTCCTGCAGCCTTACATCGAACGTCTGGCGTTGGAGTCAACAAGGCGAGGCGAGCACACGGGCACCTCCTGTCCCGCGTGCGGCAGCAAACCGCAATTGGCAGTGCTCTATCAAGAGGGAGACGGAGGCAAACGCTACCTGGCTTGCTCGCTGTGCTTTACCGAGTGGGAGTTCCGGCGCGTATTGTGTCCGGCATGCGGCGAGACAGAATATACAAAGCTTCCGCGGTACACATCGGATGAACCGCTCGCCGTGCGAGTGGAGGCTTGCGATACCTGCAAGCATTACCTCAAGTCATTCGATCTGACGGTGAACGGCCTGATGGTTGCTGAAGCAGATGAGATAGCAACAGTGGCGCTCGACGTCTGGGCGGTTGAGCAGGGGTACCGTAAGATCCGTCCGAATGTCATGGGATTTTAACAATCGGGAATCTGGTTACTGATTTTCTTGTTGTGACACGATATTTCACGTTGACCCGTGTTCCGTCGAGGTGTAGGCTCCTCTGCATTTAGTAGCGATGTGGGCTCGTGACCGCGGCTCCGGCGGGTCTCGACATGACTAACTTTACGATCGGTTTGCCATCTCCCGCAGATTCCTTCGCGCACTGTTGCGACGCCAAGTCCCAATCCTTATCCAACTTCTCTACGATCGCGGTTCATGCTGGAGGTCTGAGTCATGGACGTTTCTAGACGTACATTCTTCAAGACCGGCATTGCCGGAGCCGTCGGCTTCACAGTCTTTGGCTTCGATGCCCAGCCGATCCTGGCGCAGGCCGACAGCCTGAAGATTTCGCGCACGACAGAGACGCGCAGCACCTGCCCCTATTGCGCGGTAAGCTGCGGCGTCATCATTCACACCATCGGCGACAAGGCGAAGAACGTCACGCCGCAGGTGGTGCACGTCGAAGGTGATCCCGACCACCCGATTAATCGCGGCACCCTCTGCCCCAAGGGCGCGTCACTGCAGCAGGACATCCAGAATGATCGACGGCTGCTGAAGCCGCAGGTTCGCAGGCCTGGGTCTGATCATTGGGAGGATATCCCGTGGGGAACCGCCATCGATGAGATCGCGCAATGGACGAAAAAGACGCGGGACGCGACCTTCGTCGAGACCGACAGCAAGGGCAATACGGTCAACCGCTGCGACTCCATCGCCTTTACCGGCGGCTGTACGGATACGAACGAATTCAATTATCTGGTAGTGAAGACGATGCGTTCGTTGGGGGTGGTGCGCCTGGAAAACCAGGCGCGTGTTTGACACGGCCCCACGGTCTCAAGTTTGGGACCAACTTTCGGACGCGGTGCGATGACCAACGGCTGGGTCGACATCAAGAACGCCGACATGATGTTGATCATGGGCGGCAATCCGGCCGAGAACCATCCTTGCGGATTCAAGTGGGTGGTTGAGGCCAAGCGCAATCGCAACGCGCACCTCATTGTGATCGATCCGCGCTTCACCCGCACCGCGTCACAGGCTGATCTGTTCCTGCAAATTCGCGCCGGAAGCGACATTGCTTTCCTCGGTGGTCTGATCAATTACGCTCTCGAGAACAATCGCGTTGCTCACGAGTATCTGGTGAATTACACCAACGCGGCGTTCATCATCAAAGACGGATTCAAGCTGCCCGAAGACGGCCTTTATTCGGGCTTCGATCCCGCGACCAAGACCTACGACAAGAGCACCTGGAACTACGATGAAGGCGGAAACGAGACAGGCAAGGATTCTGCGGTTCCCTTAGCGGCTGCGCCCGCAACGCAGGGCGCCCCGAAAGCGAACCAACCGCAGGGCGCGGTTCCGGCTGGCGAACACGGCAGCAACACGAACAATCCACCGGAAGGGCAGGGCTACCAGGCTCAGGGTCCGGCGGGTGCCAAGGGAATGGGTGGTGGCCCGATTCCGCCGCCATCGCTGCCTCCGAATGTCGCTTACGATTTGTCGCTGCAGCATCCGCGCTGCGTCTATCAACTGCTGAAACAGCAATACTCGCGCTACACGCCGGCGATGGTGGAGCGGATTACCGGCATTCCGCAGGCGCAGCTACTGAAGGCATGGGACCAGTTCACATCGATCCGCAAAGACGGCGATTTGAAGAAAGTCGCTACGATCATCTATGCCGTCGGCTGGACGCAACACACCTTCGGCACGCAGATCATTCGTACTGCGGCAATGGTTCAGTTGCTGATGGGCAACGTGGGACGCGCCGGAGGCGGTGTGAACGCATTGCGCGGGCACTCGAATATCCAGGGCGCGACCGATATGGCCGGCATCTTTGACATTCTGCCCGGCTATTTGAAGATGCCAACGCCGGCAGACAAGGATCTGAAGACGTATCTGGATCGCGTGACTCCGAAACCCTCGAAGCCCGGCGAGTGGGAGTCCTTCAATTACTGGTCGAACACGCCGAAATTCACTGTTTCGTTCTTGAAGGCGCTGTACGGCCCGGCGGCGACCAAGGACAACGACTTCGCCTTCAACTATCTGCCCAAGATCGATCGCAAGTATTCGTGGGTCGAAAACTGGAACGACATGTACGAAGGCAAGGTCAAAGGTTTTTACGCCTTTGGCATGAACGGCGTGATGATCGGTCCCGACTCCAAGAAGAACATCGACGCTTTGAAGAAGGCGGACTTCCTCGTGGTCTGCGAGATCTATCCGGACGAGACCAGCGCATTCTGGGAAGCGCCGGGTACGACACCCGAGGAGATGAAGCAGATCAATACGACGGTCTATCGCCTGCCGGGCGCGGGTTTCGCCGAGAAGGATGGAACCATGGTGAACTCGGCGCGCTGGCTGCAGTGGAAGTACGCTGCGGTGCCGCCTCCGGGCGATTGCCGGCTCGATCAGGACATCCTGGCGCAGATTTTTCTGAAGGTGCGCGAGCTTTACAAGAAAGAGGGCGGCAAGTTCCCAGATCCAATTTTGAATGCCACTTGGAGCTACACCCTTCCGACCAGCCCATCGCTGGCTGAAATTGCCAAGGAGATCAACGGGAAAGCGATCGCCGATATTAGCGACGAGAAGACCAACCTCTCACTGAAGGCCGGCCAGCAACTTCCCGGCTTCGCCGCATTGCGCGATGACGGCACAACTTCGTCGGGCAACTGGCTCTATTGCGGTTCGTGGACGGAAGCCGGCCCGCTGATGCAGCGCCGCGGAACCGATGATCCTTCGGGCCTGGGTATCTACGCCAACTGGGGTTGGTCGTGGCCGATGAATCGCCGCGTGCTGTATAACCGCGCCTCGTGCGACCTCACCGGCAAACCGTACGACCCCACACGCAAGCAGGTGTGGTGGAACGAGACGGCGCAGAAGTGGGTCGGCAATGATGTGCCTGACTTCAAGCCGGATTCGAAGCCTGAAGATCACATGGGCCCATTCATCATGAACCCCGAAGGCATCGGACGGCTATTCGTGCCAATCGGCGCTGTAACCGATGGACCATTCCCCGAGCACTACGAGCCCATCGAGAGCCCCGTAGCGAATCCACTGCATCCCGATCAATCGAACAATCCGGTCGTCAAGAAATTCAAGACTCCGCTGGACAAGTACGCCAAACGCGACGAAGGGTACAACATCGTCTGCACGACCTATCGGCTGACCGAGCACTACCACTACTGGACCAAGAACAATCCGATGAATGTTCAACTCGTGCCGGAGCCGTTCGTGGAAATACCGGCAGAACTCGCCGATGAGATGGGCATTCGCGGCGGCGAGAAGGTGAAGGTCAGCAGCATTCGCGCGGATTATATCGCCAAGGCAATGGTGACCAAGCGCATCAAGCCGATGATGATCGACGGCAAAAAGACTTATCAGATCGGCATTCCAATTCACTGGGGATTCAAAGGCATTTCCGAGAGTGAAGGGCGGACGTCGCTAATGCCGGCGAATCGTCTGACCCCGACAGTGATTGATCCAAATGCTTACACGCCGGAGTTCAAGGGTTTCCTGGTGAAGCTGGAGCGAATTTAGAGGAGGCACGAGATGGGTGATCGCGGAACATTACGAATCCAGCAGATCTCGGCTCATCCCGGGCCGATTCCCGGCGAAGGCACACAGCGCCAGGACAAAGTCTGCAAGCTCATCGATACGACGACGTGCATCGGCTGCAAGGCATGTGAGGTCGCGTGTGTCGAATGGAACGACATGCCGTTCCAGACCACTCATTTCGACAACACCTACCAGACCATGCCCGACACCGACTGGAATTACTGGAACCTCATCAAGTTTAACGAGGACCAGCATGAGGATGGCAGCTTCGCCTGGCTGATGCGCAAGCATCAGTGCATGCACTGCGCCGATCCCGGATGCCTGCGGGCCTGCCCGGCCGATGGCGCGATCGTGCAGTACTCCAATGGCATTGTCGATTTCCACCAGGAAAACTGCATTGGTTGTCAGTTCTGTGTCTCTGGATGTCCGTTCAATATCCCGAAGTACAACGAGAGTACGAAGAAGGTTTACAAGTGCACACTGTGCTCTGACAGAGTGGGAGCTGGTCTGGAGCCGGCCTGTATCAAATCCTGTCCGACTGGCTGTCTGCACTTCGGGACCAAGGATGATATGAAGTTCCTTGCCGAGAAGCGCGCTATGCAACTGCGCGACGTTTACGGCTTCCAGGACGCGGGCGTTTACGACCCGGAGACGATTGGCGGAACCAGCGTTATCTATGTTCTACACAACATCAACAAGCCGGAAGCTTACGGCAACTTGCCGAAGAACCCACGCATCTCGCCGGCCTTCACCATCTGGAAGGACATCTTCAAGCCCATCGGATTGTTCGGCGCGATGCTGGGCTTCGTTGGCGTCGTGATGCATTACGTCTTCGAGGGACCGCGGCGCACCCAGCCCACACCTCCAATCGAACGAATCGACCCACCGCAGTCAATCGGGAAGGAGAACTAGATGGCGACCTCTACCAACACCTTCCATCATCGGACCAACGCCATCGATCGACTTGGCAAGACGGTGGTATACGCCGGGGAGTTATTGCGGCATCCGGTCTACACGCGCTTCCTGCATTGGATGGTCGGCATCTTCTTCTTTCTCGCGCTGTTGTCAGGTTTCGGGATTTATCTGCCGTGGATTTTCCGCTTCTTCACGCCGCTATTTGGCGGCGGCGCTATGACGCGCTTCCTGCATCCATGGTTCGGTCTGGGATTCGTATTCTTCTTTGCGCTGCAAGCGATTAACTGGTTGCAAGTGATGCGCTGGAGGCCGTCCGATACGAAATGGATGAAAGACATCAAGGACTACATAACCCGGACGGACTCGGTCGAATCGCCCGAGACAGGCTTTTTCAATGCCGGACAAAAAATGATGTTCTGGGAGATTGTTGTCGGAAGCATTGCTTACGTCATTACTGGCGTCATGATGTGGTTCCCGCACCAGTTCGGACGAATCCTGGTCTCGATTGCATACGTCATCCACGACATTTCAGCCTTGATCATGCTCTTCGGTATCTTCTTCCACGTCTATCTGAGCACCTTCGGCGAACCGGGCACGATTCAAGCCATGACGCGCGGTACTGTCAGTGAAGGCTGGGCTTGGACGCACCATCCGGCGTGGTATAAGGCGGTAACCGGTCGCGATCCGCGACGTGCGATGGAAGAAGCAAGCAAGACCGAACGGCCAATCCTGCCGCCGCCGACGTTATAACCGGCGGACTTAATTGGAGCTTTCGAATCTTCGCTTGATGAAGAAGAAAAAGGAATCGAAGGATGCAGGTGTTGGGGGCGCACCTGTCCTGACGCTCAACAGCCCCGTCCGAACTAAGAGCTCACTTCCGACGAACGCGATACCAGATAGCACCCAGGCACGAGATACCTGCCAGACTTGCATAGGCCAGCTCCGAGCCGCCTTCCGGCACCCGTCGAATCGTACTCTGGGCGAACAGAGGCGTGGCTACCACTAGCACTATTGCCGATAGGAAGAGATTTCGCAGCACCGTTTGCATGACTTACTCCAGTTTTCGCGTTCGTCAGGAAGTGAATCCCACAGCTGTGTCTCGGCGGTTACCGAGTTGACGTCCCAATTATTGCAATTCCGTTAGGCCGGTCAAGACTGATAATTTTTGCGACCGGTTGCAAGCCGTTGCAACCTGTAAACCGCTCATTTTAAGTAAGTTAGCGGCAACAGTTTTGGGTTGCCCGTGGCGTATTCAAAAATTTTGTCAACGATTTCGCCGATCAGATTAGTTCGGATAGTGCTGCTGCAAGAAACTGCGGGTCGATCGAGGGTTTGCGCTCTGACGACCAGAGAGAAAGCCAGGATGAAACCTCTCTCCTCACCGATGGTCAGTAACCACCGAAATACTCCGAACAGCATTTACTCGCTATTTATTTGATATTTACTTCTGCGTCAACATCACCGTGCAAACTAAAAATCGATTTTGTCTGGGCTTGGGCGGCGCAGAAGCAGAATGCAGAGCACCTCCACGCGAACGGTGACCGAGGGATTCGGCCTGCGGACCGAAACCAAAGTCCCATTGCATGAACTCCCATTCTCCAACCAGGACGTCACGGCCGGCAGTGAAGACGAACTCCAGGCCGTTGTTATTGGGTCTCCCACAAAGTGTGACCTTCCTCTCAGCATTTCCGAGTCGCGTTTCTTCCGGAACATTGCTCGTCGAAGTGCCAGTGGCGAAGCCCCGCAACGCAGCCTGCTTGAGCTGGAGTCATTCCTGAGAGATGCTGGCGAGGTCTGGGATAACAGTTGGATCCGATTCCCGCAGCAAAAACTTAGCCGCGCAGCTCAGCAAGTCCTCGAAGCCGATCTTCAGATTATGCGGGACGGCCACATTCGCGAGCGATGTGATGCAGATCGTTATCGCTTCGTACAGGGCGGTGAGCCCTGGCTAAGAATCCCGATTTCTTATGCTCTTAAGCTGGCGCTGGCCGATGTGGCCGGAGTGCAGCCTCACATGCCTGAGGTGATGCGGGACGAAGCCGACCGCCTGCTGCGCCACTTTCTGAATGACAATACATCTCCTGAAACTACATCCTTCCGAATTGTTGGGTTCGGCAAGCGAGCGCTCATTGGGTGAGCAGATTGCGCGGGAGTCGGCCAGACGATTCCTGTTCGCAACCTTGCTGATGAGTTGGGCGAACACCAAATTCGGCCTGCTGGAGAGCGGGCAGCGCGCGATGATCTACCATGCGCCGCTACCGGCGGTACATCAGACTGACCTGTCATCGTGCCTCTCTGATTCGTTCTATCGCGAGCTCTTCATGAGCCCGTGTCTCTCGGGCTGGAGCGATGGGGAAGCCAAGCACGAGTACATGCACCTATGCCATCAGGTGCTCAGTAGAAGTCAGTTGAATGCTGTCGGCAAGTTGCGCGAGGCGGGAATCATCGCCAACGACCTGATCGTGTTGCCGAGTTTGTCGAATGTAAGCCTCGCCAACAACGGCGTTCATATCAGCATGGGCAGCCGGCTCCTGGAAGGGAAGTCGGGTGGCCGATTCTGGAATGCGGAACGCGCGAAACACATAGGCGACCTCACGATCAAAATCTACGAACACTTTCTAACACTCTTTGTCGGCACTTACTCGGCGGCACCTAACCGGATCTCTTTCTCGCAATTTCATCCTGAACGCCTGTTGTCCTTCCTTCCTCATGAACTTGATTTCACGCATCTCCGCTTGCTCTGGCGCGAGTGGAAAGAGAAAGCGCTCATACGCGCTTTCGGCCGGCCACTCACTCCGTATGGTCCCGCCCGACTGGACAATGCTGTGGGCACGCTGTTCCGGCTGCGCGGTGATCTGGTTCCCGACGCGCGGCTGCTGACCTATCCGGTGGCTTGGTTGTCGACGGAACAAGCCTCGGCCCTCGACGGAGCGACGGGAAATGTTCAGCGCCTGTCCTCGGAGCTGGACGAACTGGGGATTGTCGACCGCCGCATGTCGCTCTACATGCCGCTCCGTTTGCGAGAGCAGCAGCGTGATGGGTACTTCGGCTTCGAAGCACGCTACTACAGCCTGTTCCCCAGTTATGACCGCGACATGACGGCAGCCGCAAACCTGCAGCAACTGTTGCTGGCGTTCAGCTATCGCCTGGCGATGCATGGAGATGTTACCCATGCGGACATTCCGGACGACCCAACGTCGGAGAGCGAACGCCGTCAGCCCTTGTTTTTCGGAGCGGCAGGAGTGCCGGCGCTTTACCTGCATCGCAACTCGCGCAACAGCTTCCTGAAAACGTTAGTAAGGAAATGCGAAACGATGCGTCCCAGCCGCCGCCATCCGAAATATATCCGTGTGCCGATTCATGAGTACCGCCGGCGCGCACTGGATTATGTGCGGGAATCAGCTCCTGATCTTGTGGAAGCGTTGCAGATGCAGGAAACGGTTAAAGATTCAGCCGAACGACTGCGCGATGCCGATCTGCAGGCCAGTCATCAGCTGGTGCGAGGAGCCATGGGAGAAAACTCCGATCCCATGCGCGTAGGCGCCCGCGAATTTAATCACGCCACCGAAGAGTTCTATCGGCACAGACTTCGACAGGAGCACCTGCAGGAAGCTCTCGCACACCTTCGGCAAGATGCCGAGGAGTTGCAGCGCTCGAACCGCGAGACCGTTCGCATTGGATTCAGGCACGGCGTCCGAGTACAGGATGTTCAGCGATTTCTGGATGATATCTGTGATCGGATTTCACCGGAAACTCTGGTGCAGCATGAAATCGTCACCCTGCTCAACCTTCTCATTCTGCTGAGCGCCAATGATCGGCGCAGTGGACCAGGATCGGCAACATGAGCACCGGCGAACATCGATATATCGACCGCACAACGGGGAACGTTATGCGCGAGCGCCTGCTTGCAGACTCGGTTATCGCAGCGATGTATTCGCCAGCGCTGGAGAGTGCGCCGCTGCTGACCCATCTGGCGTCAAGCCGCTACGTGTCGCGAGTACTCGGCTACCTGAACTACGACAACCTCGCTTCATCGCGCGTGACCGGCATGCTTCGATTTCTCCGCGACTCCGACATCGACCTGTCGGAGTTTGTCGGCAACATCTCTGAATATGACACGCCGCGAAAGTTGTTTGAGCGGCAGATACGATACTGGGCCTGTCGTCCCACAGCGGAGGATCCAAGCGCCGTCTTGTGCCCGGCGGACGCTCGCGTGCTGGTCGGGTCGATGGATGAAGCTTCAGGCCTCTACCTGAAACAGAAGTTCTTTTCGTTTCCGGAACTGCTTGGCGAAAACTCGCCCTGGCAAGCTTCGTTTACGAGCGGCGATTATGCGATTTTCCGTTTAACGCCTGAGAAATATCACTATACGCACGTGCCCGTTTCGGGTCGTGTGCTGGATTTCTACTCCGTCGACGGACGCTATCATCCCTGCAATCCCAATGCAGTCGTACAACTCATCAATCCCGTCTCCAAGAACCGCCGCGTGATCACGATCCTCGACACGGATATTCCTGCAGGATCACAGGTCGGCCAAGTGGCCATGATCGAAGTCGTCGCCTTAATGGTCGGCCAGATCGAACAGCGATACAGCGTTGCACGCTATCACGATCCATGCTCGCTTTCTCGTGACATGTTCCTGCGGGCGGGTGCGCCGAAGGCCCTGTTTCGGCCCGGCAGCAGTACCGTCGTTCTGCTGTTTCAGAAGGGCCGGGTTCGCTTTGCCGAAGATCTTCTCCGGAACCAGCAGCGCGGGGGAATCCGGAATCGCTTCTCGCTCACTCTCGGTGAACCGCTCACCGAGACGGATGTGGCTGTACGGTCGCTGCTGGCTCTGCCGGCTGGGGAGGCGACATGCTGAATGTTTATTTCGTTATTGGTCTGGCCGCGGGACTCCTTGCCCTGATCAGTTGGGGTGTACGATACCTTCCTGCCGAGCGCTGGCAGATGATCGCGGCCGTTCCGATCGCAAAAATGGCCGACGGTTCATGGCGTGGTCTGAATCTGACCTTCTACGGATTTTTCAGCGCGACCGGAACGACGTTCGGAGCCTTGCTGTTCCTGTTGCTGCTGGCCTCGACGGGCGTGCCTGCCGTGGTGAGTCTGGTACTGCTTGTATGCGTGCTGGGCGCTTGTGTTCCGGCGTCGCGTCTGATTGCCGGTGTTGTTGAGCGCAAACAAAACACCTTCACTGTGGCTGGCGCGACCTTCGTCGCAACTATCGTGTTGCCGTTGTTGGCAATTTTCGCTGCCCGGCTTGCTCCTCGCCTGCTTCACCGGAACATTCCCGCCTTGCCGGTGGTGGCTGCTGCGGTCATCGCCTACGTTCTGGCCGAATCAATCGGGAGGCTGGCTTGCCTGAGCTTTGGCTGTTGCTATGGCGTTCCTCTCCGTGACGCCAGTCCGCGAATTGCCCGGCTATTCCAACGTCACCCCGTGGTAATTGAGGGGGCAACAAAGAAAGCGTCGTACGCTTCCGGCTTGTCCGGAGAGCCGCTGGTTCCGGTCCAAACGTTGACATCCTGTGTATTCGCACTGTCGGGAATCGCCGGACTGGCTTTGTTTCTTTGTCATAGCTTTCGCCTGGCGGCGCTGATTCCAATGATCGCAAGCTGCGGCTGGCGGGTTGCGTCCGAGTGGCTGCGTGCCGACCACCGCGGTACTTCGAGGATCTCGCCCTACCAAGTGATGACCCTGATCTCCATGGTTTATCTCGGCATTCTGGTGATGCTGTTACAAACGCCACAAAATACAGCGCCCGAGATTATGGTTGCCCTCCATCAGTTTGTCTCCGTCCCCACCATTGTTCTGGTACAACTGCTATGGGTCGTTCTCTTCCTCTACTATGGCAGGAGCCGTGTGACAGGTTCTAATCTCACCTTTCACGTGGTCTCTGACCGCGTCTGACGGCCCATATGAATTGTTGATGAAACTTCGATCTTCGCACTCGCATGCAGTGCCGGGTATCGTTATAAGAGCTAGACAGTCCGTACCGCGGAGGAAAAGTTCTGTCGACACAAGTTGCCAACAATAATGTTTACGACCTGATCGTCGTGGGTAGCGGGCCCGCCGGACAGAAGGCAGCCATATGTGCTGCCAAGCTGCGGAAGAAAGTTGCTGTCGTCGAGCGGAAGCGGACGATTGGCGGAGTTTGCGTTCACACCGGCACGATTCCCAGCAAGACTTTTCGTGAAGCCATCCTGTATCTCAGTGGTTTGCGCCAGCGTACGTTTTATGGTCGCGGCTACGCGTTGAAGGAAGCCATCTCCATGGCGGACCTGGTCTTCCGCTCCGACAGTGTCATGGCTCGAGAGATCGAGGTTATCAAGGCCCAGCTTCGCCGCAATCGCGTGGTGGTCTATGAAGGAAATGCCCGCTTCCTCGACGAACACACCATGGAAGTTTCCAGTGACGATGGCTACACGATGTTGCGGGGCAACAATTTCGTCATTGCTTGCGGCACCAGGCCGGCTCACAGCGCGGAGATACCCATCGATGGCAAGCGTATCTTCGATTCCGATCAAGTACACGACCTGGAGGAACTGCCGCGCGAGCTGATCGTTGTCGGTGCAGGCATTATTGGCCTGGAATACGCCTCGATGTTCGCAGCGTTGGGGGTGAAGGTAACGCTGCTGGATCAGCGTCCGACGCTACTGGACTTCGTCGATCGTGAAGTGGTCGAAAGCCTTTGCTTCCAACTGAGGCAGCTGGGAACCGTGTTTCGTCTCGGCGAAAAGGTGGTGCAGGTTGGGTTGGACGATGACCGGGACCGGGTTTTCGCCAGGCTGGAGAGCGGGAAGAACGTTCACGGCTCAGCGCTTCTCTATACGGTCGGGAGACAAGCGAATAGCGATCAACTCAACCTGGAAGCGATTGGCCTCGTCCCTGATGGCCGCGGCAAGCTCATCGTAGATGAAAACTTTCGAACCTCCCTGCCACACGTTTACGCTGCCGGCGATGTAATTGGTTTTCCCGCGCTGGCGAGCACGTCGATGGAGCAGGGAAGACTGGCGAGTTGCCACATCTTCGGCGTCAGCGGCAACATCCCACCCAATCTGATTCCGTATGGTGTCTACACCATCCCTGAGATCTCGATGGTTGGAGCAACGGAAGAACAGCTCACCCGCGACAAGGTGCCGTACGAGACAGGTATCTCGCGCTACGCCGAACTTGCGAAAGGGCAGATGCTGGGCGACGATCAGGGCTTCTTGAAGCTGCTCTTCGACCCACCCAGTCTAAAGCTGCTGGGGGTACATATCATTGGCGAGCGGGCGGCCGAAATCGTTCACATTGGGCAGGCAGTACTGGCGATGGGTGGAACTATTGAGTACTTCCGCGATACGGTCTTCAACTATCCCACATTGGCGGAGGCCTACAAAGTGGCAGCCTTGGATGGGCTGAACAAGATGTAGACCTCTCCCCGGTCCTACGAAATCTTCACAAAGGCCCAGAACAGCGTCGCAGAAAGTACGATTGCCACTGGCAAGGTCAGAACCCAGGCCATGATCAGGTTGCGAACCGTTCCCCACTGCAGGCCCGTGCCGTTGGCGGCCATTGTACCGGCAACGCCGGACGACAGTACGTGGGTTGTACTTACTGGTAGGCCGTACATATCGGCAGCACCAATCGTCAGCATCGCAGTGATTTCAGCCGCCGCGCCTTGGCCGTAGGTCAGGTGGTCCTTGCCGATTTTCTCGCCGACCGTGACGACGATCCGCTTCCAGCCAATCATGGTTCCCAGGCCAAGCGCCAGGGCCACCGCAACCTTTACCCAAGTCGGGATGAACTTCGTCGCGTAGTCAATGTGCTTCTTGTAATTGGCGAGCACGGCCTCGTCGGCGGCGGATATCTCCTTCAATTTCGATTTCTGCATGATGCGAAGTGCTTCGCTCACCAGGTACATGTCATTACGGAAGTTGCGAACCTGATCTTGCGGGATGTATTGCAGTTCCCGGTAGTTAACGACTTCGGTGCCGATGTCGTTGATCAAGGTGCGTAGCGCAAGCACAGTATTTTCGTTGAACTGCTTGGTGCGAACGTAGGCTGACACATCGTCACGCGGATCGCCGATCACCGCTCCCTGCGTAACGTATTTGTCCAGTACGTTAGCGGCCTGCTGCGACACGGCCACGAAATCCGCCGACTGTTTGGGCGTGATGGCGTGGTTCAGTGCATAGGCGGTGGGTACCGTGCCGATGAGGATCAGCATGATGAGGCCCATGCCCTTCTGGCCGTCGTTGGAACCGTGAGCGAAACTCACGCCCGTGCACGTCAGGATCAGCAGGCACCGGATCCAGAACGGCGGTGGGGCGTCGCCCTCAGGCGCCGTGTAAAGACGCTTGTCGTGGATGAACAGCTTCGAGAGGCTGAGCAGGGAAGCAGCGAGGGCGAAGCCGATGATTGGGGAAAACAGCAGTGATTTGCCCACGTTCAACGCCTGCGCCCAATCGACGCCGCTGGTCGCCGTCCGCGCCTGCATCAATTGGTTGGCGATGCCGACTCCGATGATCGAGCCAATCAGCGTGTGCGAACTGGAGTTGGGAATGCCGAAGTACCAGGTGCCCAGGTTCCAAATGATCGCTGCCGTTAATAGGGCAAAGACCATTGCGAATCCAGCGCCGCTGCCTACCTGCAAAATGAGTTCCACCGGAAGCAGGGAGATGATGCCGAAAGCGACAGCGCCTGTCGAAAGCACGACCCCAATGAAGTTCCACATGCCCGACCAGGCCACGGCAATGTGGGGATCCAGCGAGTGAGTATAGATAACAGTCGCAACCGCGTTTGCGGTGTCGTGGAAACCGTTGACGAACTCAAAGCCGAGAGCCACCAGCAGTGCCAGCCCCAGAAGTATGAATGGGAAGATGGTGGGCGAGTGGACGCGCGATAAATCGGCAATCAGGTGGTAAGCCGCGTAAATGAAGCCGATCGCGAGCACTCCGACAAATATCGCCGTCCCGATCTTGCCGGGCCCCTTGGAGAGTTTCTCGTGAACGGCGGCAGTTGTTGCTCCAGATCCGGGTGGCGGTTTAACTGGATACGACTCGGCTGTTGCCATGCGTGTCCTCGAATGTTGTTTTGTTGGAACCTGCTCACAAATGTTTAGCCAAGGTACACGCATCCCTGCCTTAATCGATGAAAGGCTGATTACGAAACCATAAATATTTGGAGCAACTGTCCTGCGGTGATGGAGCGGAAAATTAATCCAAGAGCAATACGCGTGTGGCGAAAGGGAGTTCGAAACTACATTATGCCGAGAGCGAAGTAATGTCCGTGAAATCAACATGTCATCTTGATTTCATTCACCCTTAACCAAAATGTTTTGGCGCAAAGCTAGTCTCCTGTCGTATCCCCTACAGGAGGTAGTAGATGAAGTCTCTGCTTACATCGCTTCTAGCGATCGCCATTTCGACCGCCCCGCTGGACCTTTCAGCGGCCAATAAGAGTAAGGGCGATCCTCAGCACAATCTTATTCAGCGCGTTCTCCTGGTCAGTGTCGATGGCATGCATTCGCTGGACTATGTGAATTGCGCGAACGGCATCCCTGGTGTAAACAACGGTGCTCCGTACTGCCCTAACCTCGCGGCCCTGGGCTCGACTGGAACCTCTTATCTCAACGCATCCACTTCAAAACCGTCCGACTCGTTTCCCGGATTGATGGCAATTGTCAGCGGAGGTTCTCCCCGATCGGTCGGGGCTTACTACGACGTCGCCTATGATCGCTCGTTAGCTCCGCCAAAAAAGACAACCGGCAACGGCGTGGCTGGCGGTCCGTGCGGTGTATCGGTCGGAGCGGCGGGGACGACGACGGAATACGAAGAAGGTATTGATATCGACCAGACGCAACTCAACGGCGGAGCCCCCTCGGGCGATGGCGGAATCAATTCGATCGATCCCGATCGCCTGGAGCGCGATCCCAAACAGAATTGCGCACCAGTGTGGCCGTGGAATTTCGTGCGCACGAACACGATTTTCGGCGTGATTCACAGCGCGGGCGGCTACACCGCATGGTCGGACAAGCACCCGGCGTACTCTTCCGTGAGCGGCCCGGGAAATGGCAGCAACATCGACGACTTTTACTCGCCGGAAATCAACTCAACCGTAGTTGCTCTGCCCGGTGTGGTTACGCCATTAGGTATGCAGTGCAGTCCGATTCCTGATCCCTCACAAACCGGAGCGTGGACGGACAGCTTTCAGAACGTTCAGTGCTACGACACGCTGAAGGTGAATGCCATTCTGAACGAGATCGATGGCAAGCAACACAACGGGCAGGGAAGCGCTCCGGTACCGACGCTCTTCGGGATGAATTTTCAAGTGGTCAGCGTCGGACAGAAACTGATCGAGCAGAACGTGGGTGCCGGCGGTTATCTGGATGCAGCGGGAACTCCTAGTGCTCTGCTTGTGGGCGAGATTCAGTTCGTCGATGCCGCCATTGGGGAGTGGGTCAACGAGCTTCGCGCCAAGGGTCTCTTGGACACGACACTGATCGTCATCACTTCCAAGCACGGTCAGTCGCCGATCGATCCTAACCGCTTCTTCCCGATTCCTGGACACAGCCACAACAATGGAACTTCCCCCGCCAATCTCATCGCCTCTCTTCTGCCGTGGTCGGAATCGCCACTCAATCCCAACGGTATTGGTCCGACGGAAGACGATATAAGCCTGCTCTGGCTGGCTCGCTCGAGCGACACCGCCAGCGCCGTTGCGACCTTAGAAGCCAATGTGGTTCAGGCAGGCGGCGGCGAAATCTTCTACGGTCCGTCGCTTACGACGATGTTCAACGCCCCGGGAATGCCGCCCAACGGCGACCCGCGCACTCCAGACATTATTGTGGCGCCGAATTACGGCGTGGTGTACACCACCAGCACCAAGAAGCAGGAGGAACATGGCGGATTCTCACATGACGACACCAATGTGATCATGCTCCTCTCCAACCCCAGCTTCCGCGCCAGCCTGGTGAACACGCCCGTGCAAACCATGCAGGTAGCGCCTACGGTTTTGAAGGCCTTGGGACTTGACCCCAATCAGCTTCAGTCGGTTCAGATTGAGGGCACGGCTGTACTGCCGGCCACTCAGTTCTGAGCGCACATCCTTACTTCGTGAAACCAACGGCGTCCACGAGGACGCCGTTTTTCTTTGCGCGAAATCCATCTGCTGAACAGCAATCTCGCCGAAACTATGGAGTGTTGACGATCATCAAAGGAATCTGATTTGCTGTAAATCTGCGTACCAGCGAAGACTGCCTTGTCGGCTGCCGTCGACATGAGCCGTTTCCGATAACGTGATCCAAAATTTGCGGTAATTCGTAGGTAGATTTTGCCCAAACCAGTTCTTTTGACAGTAGACGACGACTTCGATGTGTTGCGCGCGATCGAGCGCGATTTACGCTCTCGATACGGCGCCGAGTACCGCGTCATCAGTACCGATGAGCCTAAGGGTGCGTTGGAGATCCTCAAGGAGCTGAAGGTTCGCAACGACAGTGTCGCTCTGCTGCTTGCCGACCAGCGCATGCCTGACTTGGACGGCGTTGACTTCCTGCAGCAAGCGATGCGGATCTTTCCCCAGGCGAAGCGGGCTCTGCTGACCGCCTATGCGGATACGAACGCCGCGATCAGCGCGATTAATGAGGCCAGCGTCCACTATTTCCTGCTGAAGCCCTGGGATCCTCCGGCGGAGAAACTGTATCCGCAACTCGACGATCTTCTTGAGGACTGGCAGGCAACATACCGTCCGGTGTTCCAGGGAGTTCGCGTGCTGGGGACCCGCTGGTCGCCGAGCTCGTATAACTTGCGTGATTTCCTCGCGCGAAACCATGTGCCGTACCAGTGGGTCGACGTGGAAGTGGCAGCCACTGATCCCGAGATCCAGCAGTTGCTGGAAGCTTTAGGGGACGAGGCCGGCGAATTGCCCGTCGTGCTCTTTCCCGACGGCACCAAGCTATTTCAGGGAGCGCCCGCGCAAGTCGCCGAGAAGATCGGCCTGCGGACGCGGGCACAAACAAGCTTTTATGATCTCGCGATTCTTGGTGGCGGACCGGCAGGGTTGGCCGCGGCAGTGTACGGTGCTTCAGAGGGCCTGCATACGGTGCTGGTGGAGCGCGAAGCTCCGGGCGGACAGGCTGGAATGAGTTCTCGCATCGAGAACTATCTGGGCTTTCCGAGCGGCTTGAGCGGTGGCGATCTGGCGCGGCGGGCCGTGACCCAGGCGCAACGGTTTGGCGTCGAAATACTCTCGCCTCAAGAGGCAGTCGAGGTGCGCATCGAGGGTCCGTACCGGATCATCAAGATGGCGGACGGCAACGAGATTTCCTGCCACGCCTTGATGATTGCAACAGGTGTGCAGTGGCGCCGACTGGAGGCTGCGGGAGCCGACCGGTTGCAAGGCGCAGGTGTTTACTACGGTGGCGGAGCCACGGAGGCCTTGGCCTGCAAAGGTGAGGTGGTTTACGTAGTTGGCGGTGCGAACTCGGCGGGGCAGGCGGCGATGAACTTCGCGCGATACGCGGAAAAGGTTGTGATGCTGATACGCGGTGAGTCGCTTGCGAGCACCATGTCCAAATATCTCATCGACCAGATCGAGGACACCCCCAACATTCAACTGTGGGCCCATGCCAGCGTCGTCGAGGTCCATGGTAACGGTCACCTCGAGGAGATCTCGGTCTTGTGCTCCGACGCGGGCAAGGTCGAACGGGTACCCGCGAATGCCATGTTCATCTTCATTGGCGCGCTGCCGCGAACCGAATGGCTGTCGGGCATAGTCGAACGTGATGAGCGAGGATTCGTCCTGACGGGGCCAGACTTGATGAAAGACGGGAAGCCGCCGAGGGGCTGGACATTAGATCGCGATCCCTTCCTGCTGGAGAGCAGCGTGCCCGGAATTTTTGCAGTAGGCGATGTGCGCCATGGCTCCGTAAAGCGCGTGGCGTCGGGAGTGGGCGAGGGGTCGGTTGGGGTGCAGTTCATTCATCAATATCTGCGTAAGGTGTAAATGGCGACCAGAGAAGAACTGCTGAAGGTGCCCGCGTTTGCCGAGTTGCCGGCGGACCAGTTGGACTGGTTTCTGAATCACGCTCAGGAACTGCATATTCAGCCGGGCGAAACCTACATTGAACTAGGCGCACCCGCGGATGCGATGTTTGTGCTTCTCGAGGGGCAGCTTCACGCGCGCGGCCAATTGGGCGGTCAGCCGGTTGTGTTCACGTTCGAGCCCGGTGATGTCGGTGGCCGCCTCCCTTTCTCACGAATGAAGCAGTTTACTTTTTCAGGACGAGCCGCTGTAGAGAGCCGTGTGCTGAAGTTCCCCGCCAGCGACTTCACGGAATTGGTGCAGCACATGCCTGAACTGGCTGGACGCCTCGTCGGCGTAATGGCCGACCGTATTCGCGAGAGCACGCGAATCGAGCAGCAGCAGGAGAGATTGGCGTCCCTTGGAAAGCTTTCGGCGGGCTTGGCGCACGAGCTGAACAATCCGGCTTCGGCCGCCCGGCGCGCGACCAGCCAACTTCGAGATACGCTGAAGCGAATCAAAGAGTCGAGTCAGAAGTTGGGCTCGCTCGATCTGTCTCCGGCACAAAAAGCTGAGATCGAAGAGCTGGAAACGTTTTTGATGCAGCAGCGCGGAGAGCCACCGCTGAACGGTCTTGCCTTGAGCAACCGGGAAGAACAGATCGATACGCTGCTGCGCGGCCAGGGGCACACCGATCTTTGGCAGCTAGCCGCTGACCTTGCCCGCAGAAATGTTGATCCACTCGCACTCGATCAAATGCTGATGTCCATGGACGCGACCACAGCCCGGGGAGCGCTGGTGCGCATCGCGGCCTCGCTCGAGATCGTTTCGCTGCTCGACGAAATTGAGAGCAGCACATCCCGTATTTCGGATTTGGTGAAGGCCATCAAGGAATACACCTTTATGGACCAGGCTCCGGTGCAGAATGTCGACATCGTGAAGAGCCTGGAGAATACGCTGACGATCCTCAACCATAAGCTCAAACATGGGGTGACGGTTGAGCGCGATTTTGCCGAGGTTCCCTTGCTGGTGAACTCGTTTGGCAGCGACCTGAACCAGGTATGGACGAACCTTATCGACAACGCGATTGATGCCATGAAGGGAAAAGGCAAGCTGCGTTTGCGGACGTTCAGTGAAGATGGCTGTGTTGTCGTGGAAATCATAGACGACGGCCCGGGCATTCCAGCAGACATTCAGTCTCGTATCTTCGAGCCGTTCTTCACCACCAAGAAAGTCGGCGAGGGCACGGGCCTTGGGCTGGACACGGTTCAACGAATCATCAAGAAACATAAGGGGACAATTCAGGTGGAATCCGCGCCTGGTAAAACCTGCTTTCAAGTCTGGTTGCCGATATCGTCGACCAGGGCCTAGCCGACGTCCCCAAGCGCGCCCGTTCGAATCTTTCGAATCTGATTTGTCAGGCCTGACGTCTCATTTCAAGGAGGAGATTCGCGATGAAGAAATCTGGAAACTCGACTGCAACCCTGGAACGCCGATTGACAGCGCCTTTGCACACTCCCACTGATCTCGATGCGGACGCAACAAAAGATATCGCCGGAGCGATGAACGCCATCCTCGCCGACGTATTTTCTCTGTACCTGAAAACCAAGAATTTCCACTGGCACATGAGCGGGCCTCATTTCCGTGACTATCATCTGCTGCTCGACGAGCAGGCTGATCAGATTTTCGCCATGACCGATCCCATTGCTGAGCGGATTCGCAAGATAGGCCAGCCTACCATCCGGTCAATCGGACACATCGCCCGCCTTCAGCGCGTCGAGGACAACGACGCCGAGTATGTGGAGCCTGGAGATATGCTCGCTGAGTTGCGGGAAGACAATCAGGCATTAGTAGCGCGCTTGCGCGAGGCTCACAGCGTGTGCGATGAGCATGAAGACGTCGCTACGGCAAGCTTGATCGAGGTTTGGATCGATGAATCCGAGCGGAGAACCTGGTTCCTGTTCGAAGCCGGTCGGCGTCCCGATGCGCAAGGCCACTAGACATCGTAACTGACGGTTGTAAGAAACGAAGAGGGAGCTCTCGTTTTGTAGGCAACGAGAGCTCCCGGTTTTGGTCTGGCCCAAAGGGCTTTGAATCTTCCGACAGCAGAACGAATGCTACGAGCGAGCCCTTGGTCTAAGCGATGTTCTTTTCTACTGTCCCACTGCTGTCGGTGGGCGTCCGCACGAAATACGAGTCAACAGCCGCCAGCAGCGCGTCGCGATCCAGGCAAGGCTCAATTTCCTTGTACCGTGCCTTCCAGCAAATCTGATTCACCAGATCGCGCGGATGACAGGCTCGTAACGGTTCGTTCAGCTCCCTCCGAATGACGTTGATCAGCTCGTTGATCACTTCCGTTTCGCATTGCAGTCCGCACGTGCTGCAGACCGCCCGGAAAATCGCGTGGAATTGCTGCTCGTTAACCGGCCCCAGATAGATCTTGGTCTGGATTCTTCGCAGGAATGCCTCGTCGGCCAGTGTGGAAGGATCCAGATTGGTTGCAAAGACGACGCATGGTTCGAATGGAATCTCGACCTTTCTGCCGCCAGCCATAGTCAGGTAATCGATTCTGCGATCGAGCGGAACAACCCAACGATTGAGCAGTTCTTCCGGACGCAGGCGCTGGCGTCCGAAGTCATCGATGATGAGGAAGCCGTTGTTGGCTTTCATCTGCACCGGAGCCGTGTAGTACTTCATGACCGGGTTGAATTGCAGCTCCAGCATCTCGATGGTGAGTTCTCCACCTACCATCACGGTCGGCCGTTGGCAGAGTACCCAGCGCGCGTCGCCACCATGCGAGTCATCGATCTTTGTGTGGAGATGCGGATCATAAACCGTGATGATCTGCCCATCGACTTCCACCGCATGAGGTACCCACACCTGATCGACCGTGAGCACTTGCGCCAATGCGGCCGCGATGGTGCTTTTTCCGGTCCCGCTCGGACCGTACAGAAAGATGGATGTGCCGGAATTCAGAGCCGTACCCAACTTCTCTAACGTCTCGGGATCGAGGATGAGGTGGGCGAAGGCTCGCTCAACCGCCGGAGAATGCACCTCGAATTTGCGCGAGCTCTGCTCCCGAACTTGCTGAACATAGTTCGCCAAGGAAACCGGAGCTGCACCGACGTAATGGTTGAGCGTTAACAGCTCGGACGCCCGCGATCTGCCTTGCGCGGTAATGGCGATCTGGGGCATGTTCCCGACCATGCCTTTCAGTTCGCAGAGTTGCTCGGCGCGCAGACGCCGCAGTATTTCATTGATCACGCCGAAGCTGAGGCGGGTGTGGTCCGCAAATTCTCGCAGCGACAAGGGACCGCGCAAGTAGAGAACTTTCAAAGCCATATCTTCGGCCATGCCTTGCGGCAGCCCGAGTTCTGCAAGAGACTCGGGAACGAACTGCGGACCGCGCCAGCGCTCGGCTTGGGCAGTGGATGGATCGTAGGTGCGCGCCGGTTGCACGGCGATTGATCCTGAATTTTGCAGCGCTTTGCGCCATGCGCCACTTCGGATCGAGGACGAATCTGGACGCAGCAAAGGCTCTGCTGCAACTGACCCGGAGGTGTGCAGAGGTCCACGCCACATGTCAGCTTTGACGGTAGACGAAGAGCTATCGCTGCGTGCCGGCTGTGCGGCTACGGCTCCGGAGGTGTGCAACGGTCCACGCCACGCGTCGCTTTTGGCAGAAGAAGAGCTCTCGTCTTTGCGTGCCGGTTGTTGCGACGATACCGATCCGGACGTGTGCAGCAGGCTTCGTCGAGCGTCGCTCTTGGACGACGACAAATCCTCTGATTGTGCCGGCTGCTGCGAGGAAACCGATCCCGACGTATGCAGCGGTCCACGAAAGCTGTCATTTCTTGCCTTTGAGCTATCCATATCTGCTCCTGTGATGCCTTTAACACCGATACCACCCCTCCTCGGGCTGGTAGTTACGAGCTCGCTCAAGAATGAGCTCTTGCTGATCCATCCGCCGATCCCCGGTGCTGCTTAGGATCGCTGTTACATTTCCGTCGGGCGGGAGCGCAGCGCCCGAATTAATCCGTTCCTGGTATTTCTCTTATCGCCTCGGCCAGAGCCTCCATATTTCGCAGGAAAGGCAACCAGCGTCGGTCGGCGCGGAATGGATCTAATGTGGGATCCACAGCAGCGGTGGCAAGTACCGCAAACCCGGTATCTCGGGCCCGTTCCAATTCCGCAAATCCGCTGTCCAATTCACCTAATGCAGCGAAAATCGCAGCGGTGAAATAAGCACTATCCACAACAGTCGCGGGATCCAGGCGAACGAGAACGCTCTCGGCGCTCTCACGTTCTCCCGCAATAGCCGCTATGTAAGCCTGCAATAACTCCAAAACGGGGTCAGTTTGCTTACGTGTAAACTCGTCGAGTTGAGCCGTTGCTTCATGGACTCGGCCCGCGCGAGCCAGACTCATCGCGCGCAATCCCGCAGCCCTCAGGAAATTCGGGTTCAATTCCAATGTGCGTTGGAGTTGCTCTGCCGCTTCGTCCCATTGCCGCTGGTAATAGAGAATCTGGCCGTAGCAGAAATTGATCGGAGCCATGAGGGGATCGATTTCGCAACCATTTCGGGCTTGCTCCGCCGCTTCGTCCAGACGTTCGCATACCGCCAGGGTTTGGGCATACGCATACCGGACAAGAGCTGAGTGGGGATTCATCTCCATAGCTCGTTCGGCTTCCCATAGCGCCCGCGGCAGGTCGAAATCGCAAAACGCTTCGGTCAAGCTCAAGGCAGCGTGCGACTCCGCGATTGAATCTTCCAGTTCAATTGCCTGCCGAGCACAGGCTCTGGCATGAACAAGAACTTCTGCCGTGTTAACTCTGTCCACCACGGTCAACATGGCCAGGCCAATTGCCATGCATGCGTAGGTGGGAGCGTATTGCGGATCGCAGTCAATGGCCTGTTGGTAGAGATCCAGAGCGCTGTGCAGTCCCTGCGGCGTCCATTCGATAGCCCGCTCATTGCCTTGTACGAACAGGTCGTACGCTGCGTTCTGAGGAGGCAGTATCGGCTGCACAGGACTAGCCGCCCGCTTCCGTCCCGGCTTCTTACTTCCATCAGACGAGGGAGCGCGCAGCTTTTGGATGACCCCTTGAGCGATCTCGTCTTGAACTTCTGCGATCCCGTTAGTATCGCAAGTGAACTGCCCGCCCCATAGTTGCGTGTCCTTAGCCACATCGATCAGTTCGGCGCGAATGGACAGCATCCCGTTGCGTGCGCTGATGCGCCCACTCAAGACCGCCCTCACTTCGAGTTTCCGCCCGACGGATTGAGGATCGTCTCCATAATCACGGTGGCGAAATGCCTTGTTGCGCGGCGCCACCCGAAGGCGACTCACATGGGAGAGAGCATCGATAGCTCCCTCCGCAATGGCATCCCCTAAATAATCGAACTCCGGATTCCCGGTGGCGTTCAGGAACGGAAGTACTGCAAGCGAATCGATAACCTTGCCTGCCTTGCGCGAATTTGGCGCCGTGGCCGGTGCGGTCTTGGCAGAGCTCGAGTCGCGCTGCAGGCGTCGAAGATCAGCGACAACGTCCGAGGCGCTTTGATAGCGGAGCCGATAATCCTTCTCCAGCAGCTTGCTGACGATATTACCGAAGGCCGGCGGCAGACCCAGGCTGTACTCCGAAAGCGGCACGGCCTCGCGATTCAGGATCGCGTCAAACACCAGTGCCGAGGTTCTTCCCGTGAAGGGCAGCGCGCCGGTCGCCATTTCGTACAGCACGACCCCTAACGAAAAGAGGTCGCTACGTGCATCAAGCTTCTGGCCGCGTGCCTGTTCTGGCGACATGTAGGAGACGGTGCCGACTGTTTGGCCGGAACTCGTCAACGGGGACGGTGCGGCTGTCAATCCAACCGCAGTGATTCCGGCAGCGGTCACGCCAGCCGCCGTAGCCCCCGCGTCCGCCGCGAGTGAGCTTTTCTGCTGTTGTTTTCCTTCCCGTTTGGCCAGACCAAAGTCCAGAACCTTTGCGACGCCTCGGCTGGTCAGGAATACATTTGCCGGCTTGATGTCGCGATGGATGATGCCTGTCTTGTGAGCTGCATCAAGCGCATCGGCAACCTGAATTCCGATGCGAACCAGTTCATTGGTCTGCATCGGACCCTCGGAGATTCGCTCCCGCAAGGTCTGCCCCTGGAGCAACTCCATCGTAATGAAGTGCTGTCCGTCGGCCTCATCAATCTCGTGAATTGTGCAGATATTGGGATGATTCAGCGAAGAAGCTGAGCGGGCTTCCCGAACCAGACGCTCAACCATCTGCGGATCCTTAGCAACCTCAGGCGGCAAGGTTTTGAGCGCGACTTCGCGTCCGAGACGAACGTCTTCGGCGCGATACACGACACCCATGCCACCCGACCCGAGGCGGTCGAGGACCTTATAGTGGGAAATTGTCGTTCCAAGCATCTACTTACACGATCACCGAGGTTTTAGTACGTGAAAGTTATGCAAGCGTCTGCGTGTGAACCAATGGTCAAAGGGAGCTGAGAATCGTCTGGGATTGTTGTCATCTCACCCAAAAGTATTTGCACTATAACGCGATTGGCCTTAAGAATGAAGGGCTTTGAGCAATCTGAACCAACAAAATAGCAAAAGCAAACTTTCAGGTTGTTAGCGCTCGCACTTACCGGACAGAGCCGTGCAAAATGATAAGCACCAACATGAGGTAGAAGTGCCAGAACGCGATGCGCGAAGGGTTGCGATAAGGAAACCGGGATGACTCGGCTGTGCCAAAGCGTAGTAGACGGACGATCGCGAAGGACAGCTGGACAAATGTCCAATGGTGATTATTACTTCGTACCCTCAGCAGATTCCGCCGCAAAAAAAAGCCCAGCTGGTTGGCAAGCTGGGCTGAAACTTAACTCCCTGTTTAGGAATTTGGGTTCAACGGCCGATTTTCATACGGACATTCTTCTTCACATTCGGCTACCAGCCGAATGCAATCGACACAAGGGTCATTGGCTCGCTGGGACTAGCGGACCAGGCGAAAGGTACCCGATGACCAAAGTTGCGCGAGCAGGGTCAGTGCGAGGCCCATCATTGCGAGCACAACGGTCGTTCTGAATTGTGAACACCAGCTAAGCATCGTCTTGAAGATAGCGATCGGGAAAGTTAAGGTTTTAACCCGTGGTCACTGCGATGAGGTGAAGAGGTTGGGATCAGGCTGCTTCCAGAACGCTCCTGCGAAGTAGAGATGGTCTGTCGGCTTCCGCCAGGTATTGACCCAGTTAACCAAAGCACGTGATGGCTCTGCTCCGGGCTCAGCCATGATGATCGCCATCCCGGAGTCAAGTAGTTGCCGATAGCGCAGGCGAGCGCGCTCTGTCGCCGCGGGATCCTTGCGGATCTCCTGATGCCACGGCATTTCGAGGAGCACCCCGCTATGGCCCACTGCGTCGATCAGTTGAGCGGCCTCTGCATCGGAAAGCTCTCCGACATGCACTGAAATGTTAAAGACCTGCACCGAGTTCGTGGCCTCGCCGAGCTCGCTAAGCTCTTTCATGTTCTGGCAGTAACTCGCCCACGGCTGTCCCTTTCCCGTACTCTGATGGACGGCCGCGTTGTCGATGAAGCGGACCGGCGCCGGGTTCTCTTGCCACATGGTCTTAATGGCTGCCTGAAACGAGTGACGAGTAGCCGGATCGGTGACGTCGATGATTCTGCGATACGTCTCATCCGGCAAGCTGCCGACGTAGAGCGAACTTTCCGGCATGGATTCGAGAGGAACGACAGCCCATGGATACTTTGTTTCTTTGTCCAGTGGTTCGACTGTGGTGCCCGAAATGTAAGTTCCAACCGCCAAGCCATACGAGGAGAGCAGATCACGCAACGTGCGATATTGCTGCTTCGCGCTGTCAGCCTCTCCCTTGTCGACATCGGCAATCGTCAGGTCGGTGACCAGTGAGTCCCGGCTGAACCACTCCTTCGGATAACTCTCCACTCCTTGCTGTGCATTCACAATAACCCGGTTGTAATGACTGGAGTCGGGCCATTGAAATGGCGCGGCGTGTGGTGAGTCGGCTGCATTTGACAGGCCAATCACGCCCAGTATGAGAATGCAAACAAATGAGATTCGCGAGACCTTCATGAAAGGAAGTCAGGAAGTTGAGCGGCTAATCGTTCGCTGAGGCGGTGGCGGCGATCTGCAGGCCGGAGTTGTGGGCAAATGTCGCCGCGTCGTCCAGTACTGCAATTGCGACCTCCGGAAACTGATACTCGGGGACGATCTGCGCCAGCTTTCTGCGGAGGGTATTGTCGTCGGCTGAGTAGAGCAGGTCGTCCAGATCGCGGAGGTGCTGCTGCAACAAAGGCCACGCCATGATGCTGCCGGACGTTCGCATGACTTTCTCGCATTCCGTTTTCAATCCGGCCTCGCTCCGGTAGAAGAGCTCTTCGTGCAGCTTCTCTCCGGGACGCAGCCCAGCGAAGACGATCTCAATCTCATCCTCAGTCTTGCCGCAAAGCCGTATCAACGTTCTTGCGAGTTCGACAATGCGAATTGGCCTGCCCATCTCCAATACGAGGATTTCGCCGTCTTTGCCGACGGTGAACGCCTGCAGTACCAGCGATACAGCCTCCGGTATCGTCATGAAGAACCGTGTTATGTCCGGGTGAGTCACCGTGACTCGCTGCTGCGTGCGAATCTGTTCCTGCAGGACGGGAATCACGCTTCCTTGCGAGCCGAGCACGTTGCCGAAGCGCACCGACACGCGCCGCATTCTCGAGCCCGGTCTGGCGGCCATGATCAGTTCACACACCCGCTTCGTGCAGCCCATGACGTTTGTGGGATTGACGGCCTTGTCTGAAGAGATCATCAGGAACGAGCCGCATCCGGCCTGCTCGGCAACGTCCAGCAGGGACGCCAGCGCAAACACATTGTTGCGGACCGCTTCGCTGACGTTAGTTTCCATCATGGGAACATGTTTATAGGCTGCGGCATGGAAGATGATGTCGACTTCGCCTCCGCTTATCAGGCGTCTCATGCGGTGCGAATCAGCCACATCGGCCACACAGTACTCCGCAACTTCGGTAGCGCTTTCCCGGTTCAGGTTCTGCTCGAGGAAGAACAGAGCGCTTTCGTCCTGATCAACGCACAGAAGCTTTCTCGGTTTGTAGAAAAGAAGTTGCCGGCAAAGCTCAGAACCAATTGAGCCGGCGGCCCCGGTCACCATGACAACTTTGTCCGTCAATTGCTGTCGCACCGGTTCGAGGTCCATTTGAACTGGGTCCCGACCGAGCAGGTCCTCGATATTCACGTCGCGTAACTGTTCGACCGTAACTTTCCCGTTGATGAGGTCTGCCAGAGCGGGGATGGTGCGGAAGCGCACTTGTACCCGTTCGCAAACGCCGGTGATGCGGCGCATCTCCTGGCCCGAGGCCGAGGGAATCGCGATCAGGACTTCTTCTACGTCGTGCAGCTTGGCTAACCGCGGCAGGTCGTCGATGACACCCAACACGGGAACGCCGTGGATGCGAGCCCCGAGCTTCTGGCGATCGTCGTCGACCAGGGCGACCGCTGCGTATCCGCTGTTGGGCAGGTCCTTCAACAGCCTTTCGGCTGCGTCGCCGGCACCCACAACAATCACCTTGTTCTTTACGCTGCCGTATGAGCTGTCGGCTGCGGCCTGCAACACAGTGCGAGAGATGAGGCGCACTCCACAAAGCATCGCGACCGCCAGAAGTGCTTCCACGCAGTAGACAGACTTGGGGAAAGCGATGACGCCTAGCAGATATCGTTCGACCAGCAGAAAGCCGGCCGTGCTAAGGCAGGTCGCTTTCAGAATGTCGGTGACGTCGCTGAGCCCCGTATAGCGCCAATATCCGTGCAGCAAGTCGAAGCGCGCAAGCGCGGTCAGCCTTACCACGAGCAGGATGGGAAGCGCAGCGAATAAAACGTGCGGAATCGGGAGCGTGAACTCGAAGCGCAGGAGCCACGCGCTCACGAGCGACGCACAGACCAGAAAGATGTTCAGTGCGAGGATGATCCAAAACCTAAGTCGCACTACCATGGCCAGATCCTTTGACTTACGCAACGACCGCTGGCGCTCGCCATCTCGAAAGAAATGACGAGAGGAGCCGCCCAGGCCGCGCGAGTTGATTGTGATTGTTGTTGTTGCTTTACGAAGGGCTTCGAAGCGACGTTGTTTGGCGGTGCTGCTAATTACTGGCGGCTGTGTTCATGACTTGCTCGACGATGTCGGCCGTAGCGCAGACGGCCTCGTCGCTGAGGGTGGGATGAACCAGGAACATAAGACTGGTTTCGCCTAATTGTTGCGCGATGGGCAAACGCGGCGACGGGCGCCAGTCCTCAGGAAAGGCTTTCTCCAGATAAATTTCACTGCAGCTGCCCGTGAAGCAGGGGACGCCCGCAGCATTGATCGCATCCACGATTCGATCTCGTGTCCATCCGGCTCGCAATTTTTCGGGACGTACGAACGCATAATACTTGTAATAGGAATGCTCGACGCCCGCGGGCGGAATTGTGATTCGCAGCCCCGGCGCCGCTGCAAAGCGCTCGCTCAGCATTGCCGCAAAACGGCGTCGCGTGGCGATCCATGAGGGGAGTTTGCGCAGGACAACGCGCCCGATGGCGGACTGCACTTCAGTCATGCGCCAGTTTGTTCCGAACGATTCATGCAGCCAGCGATACCCCGGCGGATGCTGCTGCCGATAAACCGCGTCGTAGCTCTTGCCGTGATCTTTATACGACCAGATGCTCTCCCATAGTGCTTCGGAATTTGTCGTGACCATGCCGCCTTCGCCGGCCGTGGTCATGATCTTGTCCTGACAAAAAGACCATGCCGCAATGTCGCCGATAGAACCTACAGGTTGTCCCTTGTACACCGCACCGTGAGCCTGAGCGCAATCCTCGATCACTTTCAAGTCGTGTTCGCGCGCGAGGCCCAGGATGGAATCCATATCGCAGGGCCAGCCTGCAAGGTGTACCGCAAGGATGGCCTTTGTCCGGCTGGAGAGACATGGCTTGATCGTTTCCGCGGTAATGTTCTGGCTGGTTGAATCGACGTCGGCAATTACAGGGCGTGCCCCAACGGCAACAGCGCAGCTGGCAGAGGCCACGAAGGTTCGACTGGTGGTCACGACTTCGTCGCCCACACCGATTCCAAGAGCGCGCAGCGCCGCCTCCAATGCGACGGTCCCGTTCGCCAGCGCTACGGCGTGACGGCAGCCGGTGAAGTCCGCGAATTCGCGTTCGAAGTTACGGCCCTCGTCTCCCGTCCAGTAATTTACTTTGCCGCTGCGGAGAACGGCGGCCGCGGCTTCGATTTCATCCTCTGCAAAGTACGGCCAGGGGGCAAACTGGATCGCGCTTACGGGCGCTGATTGCTGGGAACTCGACATAATCTCGCTGACCGCCATTATCAATGACTACGCAAATTAATTACTTGGCGATGGCCGGAGCCGCCGACTTGCTCGCGGCGGCGCGGTGGCTAGGTAGAGGTTTCGCTGGGATGCCGAAGACGCTGGCGTAGGGCTCTACGTCCTTCAGCACAACCGATCCGGCGCCGACCGTGGCGTGCTCACCGATCGTGACATATTGGAGGACCTTGGCTCCAACTCCGATGAACGCTCCGCTGCCAATCTTCACGCCCCCGGAGAGGTTGACGGTAGGATTCACCACGGCGCCGCGACCCACCCGCGTCTCGTGTCCGACCGTACATAACAGATTCACCATTGAGAAATCTTCCAGCTCGACGTTTACCGTGGCGACGGTGTTGGCGCAGACCACAACCCCACGGCCGACCCGGGCGGATGGTCGGTCATACAACACTGTGGGATGGATGAGCGACGGCCAGTGCAGGTGCGGGAATCGCGACTCCAATTCTGGTGCCAGTCGCAACTTCACACTCGGGGAAGCAATGCCGAAAACCAGAGCGTCGATCTGGCTGTTGCCATCGAGCCAGTTGAAGTCGCCGAGAAGCCGCTCGGTGCAATCGGTTTCGCGGACGAGTGACAGGTCACTGACCAGGTAGCCGGCAAAGTCAAACTGGGGCGAGACCCGGTTCAAATCGCGGATCAGCCACTCGACCTCCCGTGCAAAGCCACCCGCGCCGATGATTGCGATGCGCTGCATAAATAGCCTTAGTGCTGCCCGGCTTTCTGGTGGTCGATGCCGAACTCCGGCATGGTTACATGATCAACCGGCGAGACCCCATCGCGCCGAATTACCTGATAAAGCGTTTTGAAGAGGATGTGCAGGTCGAGCCAGAAACTCCAGTGATCGACGTACCAGACATCGAGCTCGAACCGCTGTTCCCAGCTCAGCGTGTTCCGGCCATTGATCTGCGCCCAGCCGGTGATTCCCGGCGGCACATCATGGCGGCGCATCTGTTCGGTAGTGTAGCGCCCGATGTATTGCATCCTCAGCGGGCGCGGGCCCACCAAACTCATTTCGCCCTTCAGCACGTTGAGGAGTTCAGGCAACTCATCCAGGCTCAGGCTGCGCAGCAGGTCGCCGAACCTCGTCATGCGTTCATCGTCGGTCAGCAGATTCCCCGATGCGTCCCGTGCCGTGGTCATGGTGCGAAATTTGTAGATGGCGAACGGTACTCCCTGAAATCCGGGCCGCTGCTGTCGAAAAATCACGGGTGAGCCGAGCTTCCATCGAACCAGCATCCACAGCAGCGCCAGACACGGCAGCAACGCTATCAGCAGGCTGGCGCTCACGGCAATGTCCATGACCCGTTTCGCTAATCTTGGAATTTCTCTTTTCATGCCGCTGTTTAAATTGCTCTGCTTCACAAGAGGTGCCGCCGGTACGCCGACAACGGTCATTCCCGCGGCAACATTTTTGGTGACAACAGCGCCGGCACCGATGCGGGCTTCATCGCCGACCTTCACGTATTGCAACACCTGTGAGCCGGTTCCGACCAGCACCGAGCGCCCCAGTTCGACGCCTCCGGAAATGTTGGCTCCTGGATTGATCAGGCAGGCAGGCCCCACCCGGGCTTCGTGTCCGACCGTGCATCCATAATTCAGCTGCGAGAACTCACCGATCGTAATGTCGACCGTAGCCACGGCGCCGATGCAAACAATCACACCTCGCTCCAGAGTCACCGAACTGCCTACATGCGCGGTGGGGTGTACGATGATCGGCCAGGCGATGTGTGGATATCGTTCGCACAGCTCGCGTGCGACGCGGAACTTCGCAACCGGCTCGCCAATTGCCATCGCGAAGCCATCCACGGCATTGCTCGCAGGCCAGCTGAAATCGCCCAGTACCCCACTGTCATACTTCCCATGCATGTTGGTCAGATAGCCGAGCACCTGGAACTCCGGCAAATCACGCAGCATGTCGGCGAGTTCACGCGCATTTCCGCCGGCCCCGATGATCGCGATGCGTTTCATACTGCTGCCTCTCGCACCATCTTGACATTGCCGGCCGAAAGGTTCGACTGTGCAGGTGTCTCCAGAGACTTTACGAATTCGCGCGAATCGAAATCCGCCGGGCGGGGACTGCCATGGATGATATGCCGGTAGATCTCCGCGACCTCCCGGCCCGTACGTTCGACGTCGAACATGTGCTTGACCAGCGCGCGTCCCTTCATAGCCATCTCGCGGTGAGGGGCGGGATTATCGAGAACGTCACTGACAGCAGTTGCGAGGATCTTAGGCGCGCGCGCAGGAACCAGTGTGCCCGTAATCCCGTCCATCACGACTTCCGGAATGCCGCCCACCGCACTGGCGACCACCGGCACCCCTGCAAGCAGCGGCTCCAACACACCACCGCAATTTTCGGACAGCGGCACGTGAACCGCGCAATCGAAATCAGGCCAGCTCTGCGCCACGTCCGAAGGGCTGAACAGGCCGGGAAGAATGACGCGTCCGCCGGCTTTCTGCTGCGCCCGTTTGCGCAAGCTGCGCTCATACCACTCCGCTCGACCGAAAGAGTCGCCAATCAACACGCCGCACACATCTTGTTTCCTGGCGCAGACGGTCGCCAGCGCATCGATCACATCCTCATGACATTTGAGTCCGACCTTCTGGCCGAGGAAAAACTTGGGGGGATACATCAGATTGATATTGCCGACCAGCCGGGTTTCGCGGCCAAGCTGCAGCCGGCGATTGAGGTAGAACTCGCGTTCGTCCGAGAAGGCTTCGACCTTCCAGCCAGGATAGCTGAGGAACAGCTGCCTCTCCGCAACGTTCGCCCGGCGGTAGTGCTCCTGGATGCATCGGCTTGATGCGATCCAATAATCCTCTGGCCCCGCCGTGCTCAGGTCAGCCCCGCGCGAATGCCAGTGCTCCAGGTGAAGAGGGCCGGCCACCTGAAAAATACGAGGGATGCGATGGCGCTTTCCCAATGCGAGCCGAAGCATCAGCGTGGTGGTCACAAAATGGCTGTGGATCAGATCAGGCTGCACCTCATCCACCAGGCGGCGCACCGCACGGCGGACGCTTGGGAAGCGGGCTGGTTGACGCACCGGCAACGACAGGTCGGCGATATGGATGATCGCCCCTGTTTCCCTCCATTGCTTCATGGTGCGGCCTTCGGCACGTGGGAGCGCCACGTGAACTTCGATGCCCTCGTTCACTAACACCGATACCTGGTTGGCCGCCCAGTGGGCGCCATCCGAGGTCTTAACAATCTGGAGGACGCGGATCATGCGACCTTCACCGTTTCGTTCTTGTTCGTGCGGAGCCAAGTCTCGGTTGCATCGCGCAGAAAGCGATAGAAGTCGTGCCTGCGCTTCTCCAGAACCTCGGGTCGGAACTGTTGCGCCTTCGCCAGATTGCCGGCGGACATGCGGTCCAGCCGCGCGGGATCGCCGAGAACTTCTTCGATCTTCGCAGCCAATGCCTGCCAGTCGCCCGGAGGTACCATGTCTTCGGAATCGAGCAACTCAGGAATGCCGCCGACGTTTGTCGCGATGCAGGGAAGCGCTCGTGCCATCGCTTCCACGACGACGCGGGGAACACCCTCGGTGCGGGACGGCAATACCAGCAACGTAGCGGCGTCTATCTCGGCTCGAACCGCAGCCGGGTCCAACTCGCCGGTGAAGTGAACACAGCTCTCCAGCGATAATGAGCGCGCTCGCGTCTCGAGTTCCTGCCGATGCCTGCCTGTACCGACGAGACGAAGCTCGGCCGGAATCTTCTTGCGGACCTCAGCAACCGCCTGCAGCAGAACATCCTGGCCCTTGTACATCTGCTCCAAAGAACCAATAAAAAGCAGGCGCGGAGGACGAACGGGATCGACGTGACCAAACGTTCGCGGACTCTCCGCAAACCACGACGAAGGAAGGTCGATATCCGACACTCCCGCAACGAAGCTGCTCTGACTGGGATAACGACGCTGCAATGCCCGCTGCGTTACGTAGCTCACCGCCGCGGCCCGCGTGCACTGTTCCTTCAGGGATTCCGTAGCCTGGTGACGAAGGTAAGGCCGGAGTGGATGCTTGATCGCTCCCGGCGCGAATGCCTCATACGGATCGCCAACGACTTCCAGCCCGTACGGTCTGCTTTTCTCCCACAGCATAGGCAGCAGGTCGTCGGCGAGACGCGAGCCCACGCGACAAAGAACTGCGTCTCCTGCTCCAATGGCAGATCGCACCGTTGCCCGCACTTGCTTTCGAGCCTTCAAATATTGCCACGGGCCCAGGTAATACGGCACCGGAAGGAAGCGCACACCCAGTCCCGTCACCGGCTGGTAATTTTCATCGACTGCTCTCTTTGCTTCCGCGCGCGCGACGATCTTAACCTCGTCAAACACTCCCAGGTAGCGTTCCCAAAATGCGTACGGATATGTCGTACGCGTCCATACCCGGCCGTCGGGTGTGCGTACAAACCGAAAATCTAAAGTGACCACGATGTTCATCGGGCATCTGCCCCAGCGGCCGCTCCCAGCGGCATCTGGCGGGGTACCACAATGGAGGACATGCGCAGCAGGATCAGCGGACACGCCGCGACCGTAAGAAAGAACATGATCTGGTTGTCCAGGTCGGCCGCCGGCAAGATGATCATCGCATTAGCCAGGATAGGTACAAGCAACCATCGCAGGTCATCGGGATCAGCCAGCATCAAACTGCGCGACTTCACCACCACGAATGCGAGGAAGAGAAAAGCCAGGGGCGCGAAGATCGGCGGAAAGTTCAGCATCGCCTCTCCGGCCAGTCCGTACACCTGCGATGCCTGGAAGATTCCCGCGCTGTAGACCGCCCGGCCATGCAGCGCCTCTGTACCTTTTCTTACTTTTCCCTCGGGACGGTCCGGCCAGATCCACTTCGGTATCAGTACATCGAAGGCTTCGAGGTAGGTAGCCCCGTAAGCGTAGTCGTAGTTCCCGACTGACCACAGGCGATACAGCAGGTACGACTGAATGTCGGTACGCGCCATATCTCCGAGTAGCGCAGCGTCAACGGTTCGTCCGCCCTTTTCCTCGGCCGCAGCAAGTTGGCTGGGATTTTGCAGCAACTCGAGCGCCTCGGTACCATCCTGCTTATAGAAGCCGTACACATACATGAACAAACTGAGAAAAACCAGGCCTACGACAATGAGGCGTCGCGGCACTCGCCGGATCCAGAGATGAATGGCGCCCACCAGCCAGAACATGGCCCACACCGTGTTGGAACGCGACCCGCGCAGTCCTCCGAACAATAGCTTTAATACAAAGAAGCCGAAGACCATTAATCCCAGAAAGGCCCACGAGCGGGCACGCAGGAAGTCTCGTTTCCATACGAGGAAGAAGATGGCCAAAAACACAGGAAACATTTCGGCTATCAGGAACTGCCATCCCATCCCGGTGAAGGCGTCGGAAGCGGCGTCAGAAAACGCCTTCATAAATCCCATGACCCCGCCGAAGCTGACGAAGATGTACAACTGAAACGCCAGTGCGAGTGGCAGGGCGATGGACATCACGCCGAAGAATGCCGATTGCTTCAGCACCCACTTCGTCTTGGGAGCGGTCGCCGCGAACGTTCGCCGGCCCACAAGATAAATGAGCAGTCCACATGCATTGAGGACCGACATCCATCCGATCCAGCTGAACCAGTCCGGCGGTATCGGTAACTCTGCCGTGTGATAACCCCACAGCACTGTAAGCAGAGGAGCGAGGAAAAAGAAGAAGTATCCGTACGCCCCCAAGATCCCCAAGGGGTCAAAGGTGTCTACTTTGCCACGGAGCCACGCGAACATGTCCGGACCGATTAATGTGCCGCACAGGCCAACCGGAAGCAAATACCAGTCGAGCATGTCATTGCGGACCGCGACCATGCCGCAGATGATCAGGACACTGGCACCCGCGGCCAGGAGCAGATTCAGCGGATCACGAATCGGATCGGTGAGCACTGGACGCGCAGGCTGCAGCGTGCGGGCGCTCCCGTACCAGTCACTCAGGATCGGCGGATTTTGAACGGCTGTGGTCATCTGCTTACTTCAGTCTTACAGGGTTACAGGCACGACAGAAGCACTCTCAGGCATCGATGGCTGTGTGAAGGGAAGGCTGCTAGCCGCATCGGCCGCTGTCTTCGTGCGGTAATAGTCGATCACGCTCTTGAGGATGTCGGCGAGAGAATGCGTGGGGCTGAATCCGAACCAGGTTCGCGCTTTCGAGATATCCGGAACGCGGCGCTCCATGTCTTCGAATCCCGGAGCGTACGCTTCCTCGTAAGGAATGTGCCGGATTTCGGACTTGGAATCCGTGGCCGCAATAATACGTTGCGCCAATGTGTTCATGCTGACTTCTTCCACATTGCCGAGGTTAAAAACCTCACCTACGGTTTTGTCGGAGGCGACGCAAGAAGTTAATCCCCGAATGATGTCGCCGACATACCCGAAGCACCGCGACTGCTCGCCGCTTCCGAACACCGTAATGGTTTCACCCGCCAAGGCCTGCTGGACGAAGGTTGGGAGGACCATGCCGTAGCGTCCCGTCTGCCGAGGGCCCACCGTGTTGAACAGGCGGACGACGGTCACGGGCAGGTTCCGCTCGCGGAAATAAGCCAGAGCCAGAAACTCGTCAATCATTTTCGAGCAGGCATAGCTCCAGCGCGCCTTCGAGGTTGGCCCGAGCAGAAGGTCGTCATCTTCGTTGAACGGAATCTTGGCTGACTTGCCATACACCTCCGAGGTGGAGGCGATCAGGACGCGCTTACCCTTCTTGGCGGCAAGTTCCAGCACCAGTTCCGATCCGCCAACATTGGTCTCGATCGTCCGCACCGGAGATTCGACGATGTTCCGGACGCCCACGGCGGCTGCGAGGTGAAAGACCACGTCGGCATCGTCAATCAGTTCGGTCAACAACTGACGATTAAAGATGGTGTCGAGGTGATAGTGGAAGAGGCGGCTCTTGCGCGCCTCCCGCAAGTTGTCCATGCTGCCGGTCGAGAGATCGTCGATGACAACGACCCGGTGACCCTGTGCAAGAAGATAGTCGGAAAGATGAGAGCCAATAAATCCGGCTCCTCCGGTGATCAGAACATTCATGCGAACCTCATTGAACCAGGAGTAGTTTGCCGGCGGGACTGTACTCGGCAAACTGCGAATCGTAAAGCTGCGTCAGACCGCGTACGCAGGACTGAATGGAAAGACGGTTTCGAACTGCCGCGGAAACAGCCGGTTTCGGATTGGTGGCCAGCATGCCTTGAATGGCTTCTCCCCACACAGCGGCCGGCGCCGATAGCGGCAGCCACTGCACCATCGCCGGATCGAGCGCTGATTCCGGCGTGATCGCATTCGAGGCGACGCAACATAATCCGGCCAGTTGCGCCTCCATGAGCGCGATGGGAAGCCCTTCGTATTTCGAGGGGAAGAGGAATACATCCATCGCCGCTTGCAATACCTGCGGAACATCGCCACGATTGCCGGTCAGCGTGAAACGATTCTCCAGGCCGCTGGCGGCGATTTCAGCTTCGATGTCTGACCGCAACACGCCATCGCCGACCAGAAGGAAATGGAGGTTCGGGTCAGCAGGACAAAGTTCTTTCGCGATCGCAATAATCTTCCGGTGGTTCTTGACGTCGACGAAGCGCCCAACATGGCCGATGACGCGAGCGCCTTGGGGCATGCCTAGTTCGGTGCGCATGCGAGCGGTGTCATGGAAATGATTGAAGCGTTCAGTGTCGATGCCGTACGGCAGCAAGTGCCAGCGTGGATTACTTTTCCATGATGGAAACAGGGCGTCGCCCGCGAGATGGCTTACAACGATTCCGGCAGTGGCGTTCATTGCGATGAGTCGCCGCATCGCCCCAAGATAAGCCTTCCGCATCTGGCCGGCGCCTTCTTCCGGATCGGCAGTGTGGCTCTGCGCGATTCGCACTGGTATGCCGCGCATTCGTGCCAGCAGCAGAACGTAACCGCTGTAGTGATGGACGTGGGAGTGCACGCAATCGTAGGGCCCGTGCTCGTGAAGAATCTTGGCAAAATTTTTCGCGTACTCAAGAGGACGGTCGGTGTGCAGGCAAGGAATAATCCTCGCGCCCAGGCTCCGGATCTGATCGTCGTAGGCACCGGGACTTTCCGTGTGAACCACGAAGTCCATCTCATAACGCGACCGATCGATGTGGTCCAGCAGTTGAACCAGCCACGCCTCAACTCCGCCGCGATCGAGCTTGCCCAGAACGTGAAGTATGCGCACTAGCCGTTGCTCCTGCGATAGACCCCGACCAGGAAGGGAGAGAAGGTGTCGCTTTCGAATTCCGTTCGCAGAAGCCAAAGGGGAGCTGTAAGCAAGGTCTGCGGAATCTCGAGGCAGCGACGCGTCACTCCCGAGAGGCGCGGCGGAACGAGGCGGTTATAGTTCAGAACTCCAATACCCAGGCTGCCGAATGCGGAGGCGCGGCGGACAATCTCTGCACCGGCGGTAACGTGGGCGCTGTCCATTGCTTCAGCCGTTACCGGAATGTGCTGATCGAAAATGGTCTGATCGAGACGCCGTTGCAGGCTGCGGAACATCCAGCCGGTTACGTGCGGAATTTCCGTAATCACCAGGCCGCTGCCCGGCTTTGCAAAGCGCACAATGTGATTGACCACACCTTCGGTGTCTTCGAAATGCTCGATAAACCCGCCCGAGAAAACGACATCGAAATAGCCGGCCGGAACTTCATCGGCCGCGAACAGGTCCGCCTGAAGTATCTTGCCTTCCACCCCTGCCCGCCGCAGCGCAGCTCGTGTGCTCGCAACTCCTGCAGGCGTGTAGTCGAAGCCCCAGACTTCTGCGCCCAGGTCCTTGGCGAAGTAGGGCAGGAAGCGCGACCCACCACACCCGACCTCCAGCACTCGCTGTCCGGGCTTGATGTATTCGCGAAATAGACGCGCAAAACGCCAGCTCACGTAATCGCGCCATGAACGCAGCCGCAAAGGCGCATTGGTCGCCGCCCAAGACGCATCCCATTGCTCGGAAGCAACGAGATTTCGATTCCCGCCAGATGCGTCAGCAGCACAATTGATCGGCTTGGTAGTCATTCAGGCGTACCCCTACCCAGGATGGTGAGCGGCGAACATGTGGTATTCGGAACCAAGTTTTCGGCGGAAAGGGAGCCGGCGTGACGAAATGCCGCGCGCAAGACGAAGAAGCTTCCTGCGATTTGTGAAACCACCGACAGCAGAATGGCCGCCGCGGCGCCCATAAGGCCCCAGCGCGGCGTAAGCGCATATGCCGAGACGGCGCAGATCACGACACTGACGACGGTCACGGGCAGTTGCTCACGGAACCGGCGCGCGGCCGACATCCCGTAACCGAGAAAGGATGCCACGGCGGTGACGCCGGAGATCCCAAGCAGCAGCAAGAGAAGATTCAGGTGCGATGCATACACCGCCCCGTAAACCAGCCTCAAAACCACACGCCCGAATGCCAACGCAAATAACATACCCAACCCGGCCACTCCCAGGCCGATGAACGACATTCGCTCGAGTACAGAGCGGAAATGCCGCAGGTTGCCTTCGGAGAAGCTGCGCGAGAGGCGTGCAATTGCCGATTGTCCCAGCGCATTGACGATCAGGTTTACAACCACGACCAGGTAGGCAAGCGCTGCAAAGATTCCTAGCTCACTACTGCCGCGATAGTGTTCGACCGCATAGCGTGGAATATTGGCATTCAATGAAACCAGCCCCATCACGATGCCTACCGGGGCCGCAAGCTTGGCTAACTTGATCAGCGCTTCGCGATTCCATGTGAGATAGCGATCGCCTGACCGTAAGAGCTTCCCTGCGACACTCACGTCGTATGCCAGGAACACAGCAAGCCAGGTCACGGCCATCGCCGCTGACGCGAACACAACGCTATGCCAGTAGACAAATGCCAGCGAGAACGCCGCTACCGAAAAGATTCCTTTCAACATCATGCTGATCGCAACCTGGTCCAGACGTTCATGCTTTTGCAGCAATCCGGAGATGACGTCGGTAAACGATTCGACCGACTTCGCGGCCGAGACGAACAGCACCACTCCCCACGAGATCGTGTCGCGACGATAGAAAAGAAGAATGAGCAGAATCGCGCCGAGTCCGAGCACGGTCCCGATCCCACGCAGCGTGAAGTACTCCCCAAACGAAAACTCGTTACGTGCGTCCGTAGCCTGGATGCCGCGCAGGAACAGGTTGGTCAGCATGAACACAGGCGCAGTAATCGCCAATGCCAGGGCAAACTGTCCGACGGCCACCGTGGTGCCCATCTTAGCGAGCACTGAGATCATGCCCCACTGACATGCGGCGTAGATGACGTTGCCCGCAAGAGTCCAGGCGAACATGGTTCGCAGCCGGGGCTCTCTCACCGCGGGCGGAGCAGAATAGGCGATCTCAGCTGTGGCCATGGCTCCTTCGACTGTGTCGCGCATGCGAGATCGGCAGGGAAGCTAATGCCGCAAGACACGTGAACCAGGCGGCATTCGCCGGGATATGCAAATTGAATTCAGAGAAACTATGAACCAGCAATCCACACACTCCGACCGTGGCGCCAAACTGTAACCATCCTTGCGGCTGGTGTAGACGCTGATGCAAGTGCCGGAAGGCCAGCACGAAGAAAAATGCCAGAGAGATCGGCAGCAACACAATGCCCCACACACCGGTTTCCGCAATGAATTGCAGGTAGTCGTTGTGCGCATAATCGATGGTGAGATCGGTCGCGACGGTTTGATAGGGAGTGTAGGCCGTCTGGAATGCACCCAGGCCGACTCCATGCGCGAGATGATCGCGGGTCATGTGCAAGGTGTCGAAAGCAATCGTCTGCCGACTGCCGAGAGCAAGTTCAGGGCGGTTCGCCATCTGCTGCCAGCGTCCCCAGGTCTCGCCTGGATCCAGCCAGTAAAAAACCCCGACTGCCAAACATGCAGCAGCCATTCCCGCCAGGACCAGTTGCCGTTGATTCGAGCGTGTCGAAACCAGCACCGCGGCAACAAGGACGAACTCAACCGCCAGGCTGACGAGTCCGGCTCGCGAACCCGACAAGAACACAGACACGACGCTGATGAACGCCAGAAACAGCACCAGCGGCTTGGCCGGATGCTGCCACCGCAAGCTGATCGCAAAGGTCAATACGACCGGAATCAGCATCTCCATCAGCCCGGCATAATTGCCATGATTCACAAACGGACCGAAAACGCTGCTGGATTCAGGCAAGTAACCGTACAGCAACCCCGGGCTGGCGAAATACTGGCCCATGGCAAACACCGCCATGGCAAACATATAGACGGTGATGGCGATACTGGTCGCGCGCCAGGTCTTCGCGGGCGCTGAGAAATAGAGCTGCTGGGTTACGAAAAACAGTCCGCCATAGGTAAGCAGCTTGATGAATGCTTCGCGCGTGGCGACGTGATCAAGAGACAATCCCCGGCCCATCTGTACCGCGGCAACAATCAAAGCAGCAGCAACCGGCAACAGCAGCGGAGACCATAGCACGCGCACGAATCCCCGTTGCACACTGGCCGCTCCCCACAGCAACATCAAAATCATCGTGAGAGCGGTGATGCTCCCCCAGGCCCAGGACTGCACTGCACCAAACGCCAGCGGCGCCAACATGAGCAGGGCGAGTAAGCCGACGCGCTCTGAAGTCCACAGGCCGCCAGTGAGTTCGCGATCGGAACGAGGCAACGTCAACAGCCGAGGCGATGGCTGGCCCGGACCGAGTACGACCTGTTCCGCCAGAATGTGTTCTGAAGTATTCATTCGGCTACTGCTGAACAGCAGCATGCTCCAGCGGAACTAAAGAGACGTTATCCAGCCAAAGCTGCCCGGTAATCTCTGTGGGATACGTTCGGCTGCGAGGCCGCCAGAGAGAAAGACGAATCATGTCCGTCGTAGGCCCGGTCTTGAACCGAGTTGCGATGCGACGCCAGTCGGAGGTGCCTGTGCTCCCTTCGGTGGAGACGTCAAGGCAAGCCAGGCAAGCCGGATCGAAAGCTCTGAGCCGGGGACCGCTGTCCGAGGTGATTCCTTGCGTCTTGAACGACGCGCTGAGCTCGTACGTCTGGTTCGGCACTACCGGTACGAACTGGTACAGCAACTCGTACTCGGAATTCTGGGGCACAGTGAAGTCGGCCTTCAGAGCGTGGCGCCCATGTTTTGCTGTTGGATCCGAAAAGTTGAGCTCAACATAGCTTTGCGGGGCAAAATGCCAGTCGAAGCCCGCATTCAACGGAGCCTGTTCAAAGCTGCCATTGAAGACCAGGTTCGGTTCGCTCATCACGTCGTCCAACGTTTTGGAGTTTTTGCCGCCGGCGTAGGACCACACGTTAGCTGCTTCTGCGTAATGAGTACCCCCCAGAAGCTGATCGACGAAAGGCGCCACCTGCGCAATCGAAACCGGCTTTTTCTGCGAAGCCAGGTCTTGCCAGAGTCCATTGGCGGCCTCAACCCGTCCGCTGGCCGCCAGATACTCCAGGAACTTCATCTGCGCCCGCAGGTCCTGAGCATCCAGCAGGCTGCGCCACACGAGTTCCGGATTCTCAAAGCCCCGAGTCAGCAATTGAAACGACTGCGTAAGTCCTTCGGGTTGCAGCCTCAGAAAAGTCTTGAGTTCGCTGACCGCTGCTTGCGGTTGCTTGGAGACTACGTCATTGATCGCGGCCTGCCAGACAAAATCCGGGTTGCTCGGAGCCAGTTGGCGCGCACGAGTAAACGATGCGTTTGCACAAGACTGATCGCCGTTTGCATAGCAGGCGGTACCCAGCCCCGACCAGTAAGCAGCGAAGTTTGGATTGCGCTGAATCGCGGTCCGAAATTCCTTTTCGGCGGTAACTTGCTGCGCGGGGTCACCCGTCAGCAGAAGAATTTTTGCCAACTCGAAATGTGGATCAGGGTTCGCCGCATCCAGGGAGATAGCCTGCTGGATCGAGCTCGGCTGGAAAGAGTCGCTGAGAGTTTGCGCAATCACAACGCGACCTGTTTCAAAGAACAGAACCGCGCCGGGTATTGCCAGCGCGACTAGAAAGAATGCCGATGTCCAGCGCGAGCGCAACCGGAATTCGTCGACACGATTCCAGAATGTCCGCCCTGACTCTGCGTCAGGCTTCAAATCTTTGTCGGGTACGCGTTGCGCAGGATGCATACGAAGAGTTCTGTTGGAAGAGGTGCTTGTGGCAGTTATTCGCGCGCCGGTTAGTCGTTCGTCCCGCGTCCATAGGGATACTTGCCGTACTGCGAATAGTAGTAATTACCGTAACCGTAGCCGTAAGAACCCTCGCGTCGCATGTCCAGCTTATTGAGGACGACGCCGAGAATTCGTGCGCCGGCATTTTCCAGGACGGCGCGTGTGCGCATGAGGGCAGCGCGATGGGTGCGGCCGCTCTCGGCAATCAGGACCACTCCATCTACCAGCCCCGCCATGATGGTCGCGTCGGTCACGGCCAGCACTGGAGGTGAATCGATGACGATGTGGTCGAAGTTTTTGCAAAGCTCGGTGCAGATGTCGGCCATGCGATCCGAACCCACGAGCTCTGCCGGATTGGGTGGCACAGGGCCCGAGGGCAGAATCCACAAGTTCGAATCTTCAAACTGCTGAAGCGCTTCCTCCAGCTTGTTGCCTCCGGTCAGAACCGTGCTCACCCCTATGGCGTTGTCGATTCCCAGGATCTTCGCGATGCCGCCTTTGCGAAGATCGCAATCCACGATCACCACACGTCCTTTTCGCTGGGCCAGCGTCTGCGCCAGGTTGAGTGCAGTCGCCGTCTTTCCTTCGCCGGCTTGCGAACTGGTAATCAGAATCGTTTTCGGTGGGTTTGGAGCGAGTGAAAGCAGAACAGATGTCCGCAGTGTGCGGTAGGCTTCGGCCAGCGTCGATTGAGGATGTGAGCTGATTGCCAACGCCACACCTGCTGCGGGACGAGGCTTCTCAGAAGTCTGGCTGAGCTTTCTCGACCACTTCTCGCCCGTTAGCTTCCAGTTGGAATCCGATCCGCGCTGAAGCGGAACGACTGCCAGCGCCGGCATCATGAGCAGAGATTCGACTTCCTCCGCCGACTTGACCGAATGATCCAGGCCTTCCTGGGCGAACGCCGTCATTACTCCCAGCACCATGCCCGCCAGGAATCCGAGCGCAATGTTGAGACCTTTTCTCGGACGGACCGGATCACTGGGCGGTAGCGCGGCGTCCACCATGTGGATGTTGGTCGATTGCAGACCAGCCGACACCGTGGCATTCTTCAGCCGCTCCAGCAAGCTTTGATACAGCTGCTGATTGCTCTCGAACTCACGCGCGAGAATGTTGTGCTGAACCAGCAATTGGTTCTGTGCTCCAACGGCTTCCTTCTGCTGTGCTACCGCGGCAGACGCCAGGCGTTCGCGCGTTACCGCAGCACCGTAATCCTTGCGGATGCGCGCCAGTACCCGGTCTTGCTCAGTCGCGATTTGTGCGCGAAGGTCCTGCATCTCCTGATCAAGCCGCAACGCCTTGGGAAACTTCGGGCCATACTGAGCGACGGTTTCGGTGTACTGATCGCGCAAGTCGGCTAGTTTTTCTTCCAGCTTCTGCAACAGGTCGTTGTGTACCAGTGTCGCCAGTTGCGGCCGGTTCTCCTGCACTTCGCGGTACAGCGATTCCTTTTGCAGCCGATCGCTCTCGGCGGTGGTCAGGTCCTTGCTGAGATCAGAGAGAACCTGTTCCTGCATCGACCCTTTGTCGCTAGTGCTGACCAGTTGATGGTCGCGCTCGTATTGAACCAAAGCTTGCTGCGAACTTTCTACCTTTGCTTTCAATTCGTCGAGTTGCTGCTCCATCCAGGCTGAAGCCTGCCGGGTGGCGTCATATTTCTGGCGGAAGTTGTAATCGATGTAATTGTTGACCAGGGATGTAGCGACTCGCGCTGCCAGTTGAGGATCCGTGTCTTCGAAGTTGACGGCGAGCATCCGCGTCTTAGGAGTCAGTTCGACGGAGAGTTTTCGCTTGAAAGCATCGATCAACCTGACCTTCTGCTTGTCATCCGGCAGGCTTGCCAGCTTGGAAGACCCGGCAAGGTGATCGCGCAAATTCAGCTCTTCAATCGTGCGCCACGCCAGGCTTTCACTCTCGATCACTTGAATTTGGGTTTGAACGTAGGTGTCGTCCGCGCTGGTCTTGCGAAACACGTCCTCGATGGATTGGATCATCGGCGTTTCCGACTCGACCTGTACGCGAGCCGTCGCCTTGTAGATCGGCTTCATCTTGAACGAGACAATCGCCACCGCCGTGGTCACGATCAGGACGATCGTGGCGACAGTCCAGCGCCGTTTGACCAGCGTGTGCCAATACGCGCCCAGCGATATGTAATCGTTTGCCCCCGCGAAGCTGCTTTCAAAACCAGGCAGAGAGCGCGGAGGCACTGCCACAGGCATCGCCAATCCCCTGTTGCCGGGCAGTTCGCGATGTTCCGGTTGCGCCGAAAGACTGTTCGGGTTCATCAGTGCTGGACCTTTCAATAACGGCCGTAGATCGCAATGCCGGTTGCGGCCTGCAATGCGGCTTCTAAACCACGCGCGAATGCCTTCTTGGCAGCGCTGTCGGGAATGAAGAGGATGTCGTTGGGAAGAAGCTTCGGGTCGGGCGCTTTCGCCGCCAGAATCAAATTGAGATCGCACGGAATCTGTTTGTGCCCGTCAGGCGCGTTGTGGTCGGGACGGATAATAACGGACTTGCTGCGGACGGCGGTCGACTTGGAATCCTCCGCCATCGCAAGCGCTTGCAATACCGTCATGCCGGTGTCGTCGCTCTTGATCATGAAGCCGCCCGGCTTGTTTACCGCTCCCACGACATAAACGATTCCCGCACGCGGAACCGTGATCCGGTCTCCGGGATAGATCGCGAGGTTGTATTGCACACTGCCCGTGTCCAGCAGTTTCTTGAGATCGACCGATTGCGTCGTCTCTCCAGTAACGCTTTCCCCCTGCTTGCCGCGGCTCACGATCGCCATGTTGCCGGCATCGTCCGCCAGGCCCTGCGCCTGCGATAGCACGTCCAGCAGCGTCGTCCTGCCCAGTACCGGATAAATCTGCGGCATCTTCACCGCGCCCGTGATGGCGACGGATTTCAGTCGCGAACTCACAATCGTCACCACAATGTGAGGATTGGTTACCAAACCACTGTCGTGAAGATCTTTCGCGAGAGCGTCTGAAAATTCGCCGGTGGTTAGTCCGCCGGCTTTCACCGGGTCAGATAAAAGCGGCAGCGCAACCGTGCCGGTCGGCGCCACACGATACTGCCGCGACAGTTCCGGAACATCCATCACATAAACATCCAGAACATCGTCGGGCGTGATGACACTGTCGGAATCCGAACTAATAGCCGGCGCCGAACTCAGCGAGGGTGAATGCGTATCTGCTCCGGCAGAATGTTGATCCGCCTTCTGCGCCTGGCTGGGCGCGCTGAGTGACAAAGCGGCGAGGATCCCAACCATCCAGGCGAGGCGAACACGAGATGTAAGAAAGCGGGGCATTGCTTCTCCTGCTACTACGACAAGTCTCCGACCGGCGGTATCGAGACGCCGTGCATCCGGCCTCTATGCCAATTCAACGTGGTAACCCTCGATGTCGAGCGCGATGGAGCGCTGCATCGGCTCAATCGAGATGACCAGCTTGCGTCCACGCTCCTCGATAAAAATTCCTTCCAGTCCGTCAAGGCAGCCGCCGACGATGCGTATGCGTCTGCCGGCTTTCAGGAATGGATAGGGCGAGCAGGAAAGGGCGCTTGTCTCCAGCCGCCTGACGTCATTGATTTGCGTATCAGTGATTCGCGCAATAACTCCGTTGAAGGAGACGAAGCCGTATACCCCACTGGTTTGCAAAATGGCCATCCGCACGTCCGTGTCCGGCGTGGCACGTACGAAAACGTAGCCGGGGAAGATCGGACTTTCCACCATCTGATAGCGATCACTCCAGCGGTGACGCTCCCGCGTTACCGGGACATACGCTTCGTGATGCTTGAGCTGAACTTGCTTGCAGATGCGGCGTTCGAAACGAGCTCTCGTATGCAGCGCATACCATTCGCTCGTCTGCGGAATGAGTAAAAGGCCAGGGTGCAGATTCGCTTCAGGCGTTAAATTGCGCATAGCTCCGCCATTTGAGTCCCATGGGTGTGTAAGGCCCGGAGTTTCATTGACAGTCCAATACTGTTACAGCAGTTACTAGCCTCGGCAGAGTGTGTTACCGAACGGGATATGCTGGAGCCGCATACAACGCCAAAAACCGGTAAGTTTCACTGTGATCGAGGCGAAAAACTAATTAAACCAACACAGTCTCAGGAGCGCCGAAACGCCCGCAACCTGACTCGCTAGACCCAGGAATCAGAACTGCCGGCATCTGCACGGCTTGTGACCTGAAACTGAAGGGGGAACCTTGCAAAGCGAAACATTTGGGCAGATGGGGACGGTCGAACCATCTTCGCTGGCTAACGAGTCATGAAGACTGTTGAGCGCCGAAGAAGAATTTGACGAGTTCGTCAAATTGGCTGGCTGAACGCTTAAGACGCCGTTCTGGGCGTTGACCGATGCAACTTGTCCTTCGCTGAGCGTTACCATCTTGCCGGAGGAGGTGATCGTCACGGCGCCTTTGGCGGCATGGACCAACAGTCCATCACCGGACTTTTCAATTTCAAACTGCGCCGCGCCCTGCGTTCCCGGCGAAATCAGGTAGTGGTCGGCTGACACCGACATCCCTTTGGTCGTGGTGATGGTGGCCTTGCCATCAGTGAGATGGACCGAGTTACCCTTGAACGTAAGTTGTGAGTTTTGCGGTAGTAAGACGGTGGAACCAGGAGCGGAGATGGTTAGAACCGAACCGCCGGTCGTGCGAACTGTATCACCGGAAAATATCGCTGTCGTTGCCGGAGCGCCTGCTCCGTTCAACACAACCACACCGGTCGACTTCAATACTGCGGAGCTATCGGAAGCCGACAGAGACGCAACCGTGCAGACCACTACTAATAGGATTGATATGGCGCAAAGACGTGCGGGGCGCATGCCGTTCACCTCAGAATCGTCCGGTGATACTAGCACTCAGGTATTTCAGTAACAATGACTACAAAGTGGCATTTTCCGACACCCGCCTGAGCCGTTGCGCCGCGATCGAGATCTCGGAATACGAGTTACATCAATAAGACCAATTAGTTGCAATCGTATTCTGCTCGTGTCCGCGTTTGCAAAGCATTCCCAATACGGTCTTTTTGTGGCCTGATAAGACCCACCTTTAGCCTTGAGTCAACGGTGCCACGCACTCGTTACTACAAAAGTAGTATTGCCGCTCGTAGTAGTGCAGCTTTACGTTGTTCCAGCGTTGTCACTAAACTCAGGGTCCGGGCCACACAAAAGATGCGTGAAAGGGTCTCGAGCGTCCAGTCGAAACCGAGTACGGTTCGGCGGCATGCTCGTTTTCACGGATGACTCAGCCGACTCCCCTTTTAGGTAGCACGCTCGATCAACTAATAAATCGCACGCGCAGCGATACGTTAAAAAACTGCGCGAAGAGCCCGCCGCTTCGTCCCCGCCGGGCAGATCTACCTGAATTTTGCAGTCCTGTCCCTTGCGCACCCTTGACCTTGATAGCTCCGATCCACCGCAGTTCAATCACAGCGCCCGATTCCGGCGCTGCAAAGAGGAAAGCCCATGCTCCACTCCCTGCGAACACCTTCGCGGAGACTCTGGCTGTTCGCACTTCTAGCCACAGCTTCGCTTCTATCGTCTGGTTTGGCGTTCGCGCAAGCCGGACAGAATCCTGTTCAACGCACCTGGGTCATGAAACCCAGTTTTACCGGGACGACGCTCCCGCTCTACCAGATCAAAGACAAGTACGTCGCCAACGGTTTCATGGACGCCGAAGAGGTCAAAAGGCCCAGTTGGCTCCAGACTTCCGGGCCCGATAATCCTTCTTTCCAGGATCGTGCCCTGCAGACCTACATCGGTCCCATGATCAGCGTCACCCAGGGACTGAGTTTTGATGGAATCGGAGAAGCCTTCGTCGGACCGAACGGCACGTACTCCGTCAACAGCGTTCCGCCGGACACCAACATGGCGACCGGTACCACCCAGGCCATCTCGCTCATGAACACCGCGTTCGCCGTCTTCGACAAGACGACCGGTGCGGTCACGGGCGGACCTTATAACACGAACGTACTGTGGTCGGCGCTCGGCTCAAGCGCAGCCTGCGATGCTGACAACGACGGCGATGGCGTCGTGAAGTTCGACCAATTGGCGCAGCGCTGGATTGTCACCCAGTTTGCGGTTTCCAATGGTGGTACGACCGGACCCTTTGCCCAGTGCGTCGCTATCTCGCAAACCTCAGACGCCTTGGGCAGCTGGACCGTGTTCCAGTTCAACCCCAGCGTCCGGGGCACCGGCACCGACTTCCCGGATTATCCGAAACTCGGCGTTTGGACTGACTCTTACAACCTCACCTTTGACATGTTCAACGCCGCGGGCACCACGTATGAAGGCGGCGGCATTTGCGGCATTGATCGCGTTGCTCTATTGAACGGCAACAATCCTACGATCGTTTGCGCTCAACTCACCTCCAGCGACTATGCGTTGCTGCCGGCCGATATCGACGGACCAACCTATCCCGCCAGCGGTTCGAAGAGCGTCTTCCTCGAGCAGAGCGGTGCATCGGGTACCAGCACAGCCTTGTACATGTACCGCGCGAAGTTTAATTTCACCTCCGGAACGGTAGTCGTTGATTCCCGAATCACCATTACCGTTTCCACCTACAGCAATCGCACCTGCACAACCACCAGCAAGTGCGTGCCGCAGCCGACGCATACCGGAACCGTGCAGAACGGTACCTTCGCGTCTGAATCGAAACTCGATACCCTCGCGGCGCACGAAATGTACCGCGCTTCGTATCGTAACTTCGGCAGCTACGAATCCATTCTTCTCAGCGGTCCGGTTCTTCCCAGCGCTAGCGGCGGAACCGGCAGCAACACCGCCGAGCGCTGGTACGAACTGCGTGGCATTAATACCGCAGGCGGCACCGGCACGCCGACGGTTTACCAGCAGTCGACCTACTCGCCCGATACCAGTCTCTATCGCTGGATGGGCAGCATCGCACAGGACAATCAGGGCAACATCCTGATGGGCTACTCCGGTTCCAGTTCCACGGTATTCCCGTCGATCTATGTCACTGGCCGCGTTCCCACCGATACCCTCAGCACGATGGAATCGGAATCGCAGGTCTACGCCGGACAGAACTCTCAGGTCAATCTGACCGGTTATGCCTACGGCTATCGTTGGGGAGACTACTCGGCAATGATGCTGGATCCCGACGATTGCACCTTCTGGTACACGGCGGAATACCTCAAGCAGGCGGGTCTGTTCAACTGGAGCACTCGCGTGCTCAGCATGAGCTATCCGACTTGCTCGAGCAAGGCCGCGATCACTTCGCCGGTTCCGAGTTCGACTCTGACCAGCGCAACGGCGACCTTCCTGTGGATGTCGGGAACTGGTAATCCCAGCTACACGCTTTCCATTGGCAGCACGCAGGGTGCTAGCAACTATTGCGGCGGTTCGCAGAACTACAACGCGGGCGTCTACTCTGCGACCCTGTCCTGCTTGCCGACTGATGGAAGCACCTTCTGGGTGCGCTTGACGACCGTAGGCGGAGCGGGTGGCTTCAACGATTATCAGTACACCGCCGTTTCGCTGTCGCAATCAACAACCACGAGCGTTAGCTCCAGCTTCAACCCTTCCACCTACGGACAATCCGTCAGCTTCACGGCGACGGTGACTGCAACTTCGGGTACGCCGACTGGAACCGTCCAGTTCGTCGTAGACGGAACCAACTTCGGTTCGCCGGTTGCGTTGGCATCGGGTTCGGCCACGTCGGGCAGCACCACGACGTTGTCGGCCGGCACGCACACCGTGACCGCCTCCTACAGTCCGACCGGTAGCTACCAGGCCAGCAATGGCACGCTCAGTGGCGGACAGGTCGTCAACAAAGCCCTTCTGACGGTTTCTGCCAACAACGCGGGCATGACGTATGGCGGCATCGTTCCGACGCTGACTTACTCCATGACCGGCTTCGTGGGCTCCGACAACCAGGGCAATTCCACGACGGGTCAGCCCAGCCTGGGCACGACGGCGACGTCGTTGTCTCCGGTTGGCAACTACGCCATCACCATCGCGCAGGGAACCTTGGCAGCTGCGAACTACACGTTCCAGTTCGTCAACGGCACTCTGACCATCGGTCCGGCCCTGTTGACCGTGACCGCCGACAACAAGAACGCCTCCGAGGGCAACGGTCTGCCGACGTTCACCGCCACTTACACTGGCTTCCTGAACGGCGACAACCCGACGGTGCTGAGCGGCGCGCCCGCTTTCTCCACCGACGCTCCCAGCGGACCGCCGGTCGGCACCTGGACCATCTTCGTGACCCAGGGAACACTGGCTGCCCAGAACTACACCTTCACCTTCGTCAACGGCACGCTTACCGTCACTGCGGCGGTAGCGCAGATCACTTCGCCGGTGAACAACTCCAACCTGAGCGACACCACCGTCACCTTCCAGTGGACGCACGAAACCGATGCCACGGCTTACCAGATGTGGGTCGGCTCGACGCCCGGTGGACAGGAATACGGCTACTGCGGCACCACGGGTCTGACCTGCACGCTGTCGGGTCTGCCCAGCAACGGCAGCGCGGTTTACGCCACGCTGTACGGTTACGCCAACAACAACTGGACCGTCGAGGATTCGGCGCAGTACACGGCCGCAACCATCTCGAAGGCACAGATCACCTCGCCGACCAACGGATCGACGCTGGATGGCACTGCCACCACGTTTACCTGGACGGCCGAGACCGGCGCCACCGATTACCAGGTGTGGGCTGGAACCACGCCGGGAGCCTATGATCTGGGCTACTGCGGCAGCTCAACCCTGACCTGCACCATCGCCGGCCTGCCCAGCAACGGTCAGCCGGTGTACGTGACGCTGTACGGACTGGCCTCGGGCTGGTCGGTGCAGGACACGGCAACCTACAACGCCTCGAGTCCGGCACAGATCACTTCGCCCACGAAGGGATCGACCTTGGCCGGATCCTCGGCGACGTTTACCTGGACGGCGGAGAGCGGAGCCACTTCCTACCAGTTGTGGATCGGCACCTCGCCTAACTCGCATGACATCGACTACGCCGGCACCAGCGGTCTGACGGCCAGCTTCAGCAACCTGCCAACCAACGGACAGACGCTGTACGTAACGTTGTACGGCTTCTCCGGTGGAGTCTGGTCGGTGCAGGACACGGCCACCTACACGGCAGCCACGGTAGCGCTGGCGCAGATCACCAGCCCGCCGAAGGACACCACGCTGGACGGCGACACGGAAACCTTCACCTGGACGGCAGAGTCGGGCGCGACTTCCTATCAGCTATGGATTGGAAGCGCACCGGGGCTGAACGATGAAGGCGTAGGCGGCACGTCGGACACGACGATCGCCATGACCAATCTGCCGACCGATGGCAGCCAGGTCTACGTGACGCTGTATGGCTACAACGGCTCCACGTGGGCAGTACAGGACACGGGAACCTACACGGCAGCAGGCGGCTCACCGCAACGTCCGAGCACGAAGAAGAAGGCGAGCGTGGTCGTGCTGCAACCGAAACACTAACCAGCGAACCGCAGCGGCGGGAGGCGATCGACGCTTCCGCCGCCGCAACTAAGCAAGGCCGCTCACAGCCATGTGGGCGGCCTTTGTCGTTTGCTTGGTGCGTTTGCTTGGTGCGTTTGTTTGGTGCGTCTGTTGTGCCCCAGGTTCGCGTCCTGCAGTTGGACGCCAACCTGGGTCTTGGGCCCGGTGCCCCAGAAGCAAAGTCCGCAATACGAGAAGAAATAGCTAATTCATGTCTCTTCAAAAGCACACACGAGGAGACCCGTCAGCTTTCTTGAGCTCACAGTATCATCGCGCTGAGTCAAGTCCTTACGCTAACCTTCGGCGGAGTTATAGGGCGCCCTCACTCGACCAGCAGCACAAACTGGAACTGCTCGTCGTCGACAGGTACGGTTACGCGCACGATGCGTCGCTTCTTCATGTGAGCGGAGGTTGGTTTCTCCTCGACAATCTTGCTCATGGGAACGAAGAGCACGCCGACGATGCTGGCGTGGGGAGGGATGGTGTTCGAGCGCAGGCTGCACTGCTCGACATACTCGGGGGTGTTCTGCCGCTGGAGTTGCACGAGCACGTCGGCGCCGTGCGACTCGCCCATGCGCAGGCGGCACACCTGATCGCATTCCGCTGCATGATGCGAAGACTCGGCGGACTCCAGCGCTCCGGGCGTGTCGGTGTAAAGCAGGTTGTTGCCGGCCGGAACCGACGGCTGATTGGAACGGGCCGCGATGGCGCGCATCATCTCCATGAGCTGCTGGTTGCTCCCGCTATTCGCTTCCGAAGGATTCGCATCATCGGGCTCACTGCCGGCCACGGCGAAACGAGCCATGTTGTAGGACTTGCGCATGCGCTTGGCCAGCTCGGCTCCCGTGAGCGGCTGGACCGCGCGGCCGGCGATAGCGTCTTCCACCTGCACGTCCTCCGGTTTGATCGTGACCGAGTGCTGGCCCGCGTTGTAGACGCGTACCTTCACGGCGACGAATTTTTTGTTGATCACCGAATGCACGGCGGCCACCACGGTGTACTCCGTGCCGGTGGCGTATTGATACGGCATGCCGTCGACGTAGAACGTTCCTTTGTTGAGCGATGAGTCGGGAGCGGTGGAATATTGTTGGGCGTAGAGCGACGACGTAAGCAGCAGGGCACAGATGATGGCGCGCATCGGACCTCCAGGCCGCGAGTCGGCCCAGAGAACAAATCGGCAGGGGATGCGGGAACGTGAGTGGGCGCAACAGAGCACGCCTTGTCAGAGCATGACCTGGATTTTCTATGGCTGGCCGCATGCAGGGTGGAGCACGCCTTCAACAGGCTTCGGGAAAAGTCATTCGGGCAAGGCTCGTCGGACTAAAGTCCGCCTCGCCGTTGCCCAAGTAAAGGACTTGTGGCGGCGCACCTGAAAGTGCGCCCTTTCAAAACCACGCAACGCTTTGTCTTTCCGCAGCCTGTTCCAGACGTGCACAATGAATTCTCCGTGTTCTCTGTGTCTCCGTGGTGAATACGCGCTGTCCGATCCCTTACGCCTTCGACCGCTGCAACTCGCGGTAGGCTTCGCTCTTCGAGAGGCCGAACTCTTTCGCCACCTGCTTCAGCGCGTTCTTCTCTTCCAGCTTTTCGTCGCGCATCAACTCCTGCACGCGCTGTCCAACGGTCTTCTTCGCCGGCGCGGCCTGTGCGGCGTCTTCGGCTTTGCCGATCAGCAGAGTGATCTCGCCGCGAACTTCTCCGCGCTGCTCCAGTTGGGCCAGCACGCCTTCGGCGCGGCCGCGCAGGAATTCCTCATGCAGCTTGGTCACTTCGCGCGCGACCACGACGTGCCGCTCCGGGCCGAGCATTTCCACGATGTCGCGCAGGCACTCGACGATGCGGTGCGGCGCTTCATAGAAGAGCTGCGTGCGTGGAGAATTGCGGATCGCTTCCAGCGCGGTGCGACGAGCTCCCGCTTTCGCCGGCAGAAATCCGCCGAAGTGGAAGGAGTCGGTAGGGAGACCGCTGGCGACCAGCGCCGACAGGAACGCCGAGGCCCCCGGCACCGGCACCACGCGGATGTGATGTCGAATGGCCAGCGCAACCAGGCGATATCCGGGATCGTTGATGCCGGGCATGCCGGCGTCGCTGACCACGGCAACGTTCTCTCCGCGCTCGAGATGCACGACCAGCTCGGCTGCCCGGGTCATCTCGTTATGTTCGTGATAGCTGACCGTCGGCTTCGAGATGCCGTAGTGGTTGAGCAGCTGCGCGGTGTGGCGCGTGTCCTCACAGGCGATCAGGTCGACTTCTTTCAGCACGCGCAAGGCACGCAGCGTGATGTCTTCGAGGTTGCCGATGGGCGTTCCGACCAGGTAGAGGGTTCCGGGCGCGGCGTTGGAGATCGTGTCTGTCACTCCGCGCAGTGTAGCACCAGGAAAATCCCACCCCACACGTTGTCATCACGAGCGTAGCAAGGGATCTGCTGTTCGTCCGCTGTGGGAAGGCTGCCGTCGGCTGAAGCCGACTCTGAACCACTTATAAAGATGGCTGCGACGCTGGCCTGAAGGCCAGCTCTACCCGAGCACGCCACGGCCCAAATATCGCGTGCTCTGCCCGAACGCACCGGCACCGCCCGATATGGCCAGCCCTCGCGCCCTCCTCCCTGTGCTAGCATCGAGAGTTGCAGATGCCCACAGGTAAACTTCAGGTCATTCCTCTCGGTGGTTGCGGCGAATTCGGCATGAATTGCATGGCGATTCGCTGGGGTGACGACATCATCGTCATCGACGCAGGCCTCATGTTCCCCGAAGCCGAGTTGCTCGGCGTCGACATCGTCGTTCCCGATATCTCCTACTTACTCGAGAATCGCCAGCACGTGCGCGCCGTGGTGCTGACGCACGGCCACGAAGATCACATCGGCGCGCTGCCGTGGATGCTGTCTGAGCTGAACGTTCCGGTCTATGGCACCGAGTTCACGCTGGCCTACGTCGAAGGCAAACTGGAAGAGCACGCGCTGCTCGACGACGCTGTGCTCAACGAGATCAAGGCCGGCGAGCGTTTCAAAATCGGCCCGTTCACTATCAACCCGATCCAGGTGACGCACAGCCTGGTCGACTGCGTAGCGCTGGCAATTCACACGCCGCTGGGCACACTGATCCATACCGGCGACTTCAAGGTCGACCCCACGCCCACCGACAACAAGCTTTTCGACCTGCATGCCTTTGCCGAATACGGCAAAGAAGGCGTGCTGGCGCTCTTTCAGGATTCGACGAATGTTGAGCGGCGCGGCTACACCCCGAGCGAACGCGCCGTACGCGCGCGCTTCCAGGAGATTTTTTCGCGCGCCGAGCGCCGTCTGTTCATCTCGTGCTTTTCGTCGTCCATCCATCGCATCAAGCTGACCATCGATCAGGCTTTCGAGAATGGACGCAAGGTCGCGCTGGTTGGCCGCTCGATGACCGAGTCGACGGAGATCGCACAGGACCTCGGCTACATTGAAGTGCCCGACGGGTTGATGATCAATCCATCGCAGATTCGCGATTTCCCGCCGGAGAAAGTTTGCGTGCTGATCAGCGGCACGCAGGGCGAGCCGATGTCGGCGCTGTCGCGCGCGGCCGTCGACAACCACAAGCACGCCAAGATCCAGCCCGGCGACACCGTGGTGCTGTCGTCGCGCATCATCCCCGGTAACGAAAAGGCGATTTATCGCGTGGTCGATCACCTCTTCCGCCGCGATGCGCATGTCATTTACGACGACGGCTCGCAGCCGCCAGTGCACGTCAGCGGACACGCCAGCCAGGAAGAGCTGAAGCTCATTATTAACCTGGTGAAGCCGCAATATTTCATCCCCATTCACGGCGAGTATCGCCAGCTCAAGCTGCACGCCGAGATGGCCGGGGCGATGCACGGCTCCGTTGGCCACGTGATGATGATCGAGAGCGGCGACGTGCTGGAGTTCGACGAGCTGGGCGCGCGCAAGCAAGGTAAGGTCAATGTGGGCCGGGTCTGCATCGATTCGAATTCGATGGGCGATGTGGTGGAAGACCTGATTATCCGCGATCGCCGGCACCTCAGCGAGGACGGCATCGTGCTCCCGATCATTGCTATCGACAAGCTGAGCGGACGTGTCGAAACTTCGCCCGAGATCGTGATGCGTGGCTTCGGTGGCGACGTCGGCGACGATGGATTTATTGAAGGCGCGCGACGCACGGTGATGAACACGCTGGAATCATCAAGCAGTGAAGAGAAGGGTGACTACGGCATGATCAAGGAAAAGATCCGCCAGGATCTGAAACGCTTTATCGTGAAGAACACCTCGCGAAGGCCGTTGATTATGCCCGTGATTCTGGAAGTGTAGAGGGTTCTTCCGCCGCGACGATTTTTCGCACGCCGACAACCGCAGGTCCTTCCACTCCGGCGACCAAAAGAAGGTCGCCTCCGGTCGGGATGAAAATCCCCAAAGAGACGTGGCTATTAGAATTCCGCCGTCAGGCGGAATGACACCTCTTCAGCCCGGCGTGGAAACGCCGGGTCTCGTGCGCTATGAAAAGGGGCGAGTCCCGCAGGGACGGCAGAGTGTCGCCCCTGAAGGGGCTCACATCATTTGTGGGACGGCGTACCCAGTGCTGCCGTACTGGGCTGAAGAGGTTGCGTCCCGCCTCGCGGCGGGACTGTGCACAGCGGTTGCACCGGCCTGGCAGCGGGACTGTATCGGGCAATGTTCTGCCGTGACAACGCCGCAGGTCCTTCCGCTGCCGACAACCGCAGGTCCCTCCACTCCGGCAACCAAAAGAAGGCTGCCTCCGGTCGGGATGACAATTTGGGTAGGGTTGCGATCTCCGGCGAAGAGCGAAATGCGAACAGCATACGGCGCAAAGACGTACGGCGTACGGTCAACAGCATACGGTCAACAGCATACGGCCAACAGCGTCCAGCGTGAAGTTCCCTACAGCTTCGTATTCCGCAACCGCAGCGCATTCGTGATGACCGACACCGAACTGAAGCTCATGGCTGCGGCGGCGATGATGGGGCTGAGCAGGATTCCGAACTTCGGATACAGCACGCCCGCCGCGATCGGCACACCCACCGAGTTGTAGATAAACGCGAAGAACAGGTTCTCCTTGATGTTGGCCATGACGGCGCGGCTGAGCCGGCGCGCGTGAACGATGGCGTTCAGGTCGCCCTTCAGCAGGGTGACGCCGGCGCTTTCCATCGCAACATCCGTCCCGGTGCCCATTGCGATACCAACCTGTGCCTGCGCCAGCGCGGGGGCGTCGTTGATACCGTCGCCCGCCATGGCGACGATTCTTCCTTGCTGCTGGAGCTTCTTGATGGCCTCGGCCTTGTTCTCAGGCAGGATGCCGGCTTCGAAATCGGTGATGCCGATCTTGCTGGCGACCGCCGCTGCCGTGGTCTGGCTGTCGCCGGTGAGCATCACCACCCGCAAGCCTTCGGCGCGCAGATCGCGCACGGCCTGCACCGCGTCGGGCTTGATGGGATCGGCAATGCCGAGCAGCCCAGCCGCGCGGCCGTCGACCGCGGCGTAGATAACGGTCTGTCCTTCGCGCCGCATCTCCTCGGCTTTCGCGCGCAGCTCTCCGGTATCGATGTCCAGTTCCTTCAGCAGTTGTTCGTTGCCGGCGGCGACTTCGTGCCCGGCGAGGTGCCCGACCACGCCGCGTCCGGTGTAGGAGCGGAACTCTTCCGCGGGGAACAGTTGCATGCCGTTGGACTGCGCGGCATTGACGATGGCGCTGGCCAGCGGATGCTCGCTCCCCCGCTCAAGGCTGGCGACCAGGCGCACGATGCGATCTTCGGTTTCACCTCTGAACGCAGCTACCGACAACAGCTCAGGTTTGCCCAGCGTAAGAGTGCCGGTCTTGTCGAAGGCGAGGGTGTCGACCTTCTGCAAGGTCTCCAGTGCCTCGGCATTCTTGATGAGGATGCCGGCGCGCGCACCGCGTCCGGTGCCGACCATGATAGCCACGGGCGTCGCCAGCCCAAGCGCGCAGGGGCAGGCGATGATGAGCACGGCGACGGCGTTGACGATCGCATTTGCCAGGTGCGGCTCGGGTCCTTTCACGAACCAGATGACGAAGGTCGCGATCGCCGCCAGCAAAACCGTGGGCACAAAGACCGCGGCAACTTTGTCGGCCAGGCGCTGAATGGGGGCGCGGCTGCGTTGCGCCTCGCTGACCATCTTCACGATCTGCGCCAGCATGGTCTCGCTGCCCACGCGTTCGGCGCGCATCAGCAGCCATCCGGTGCCGTTGACGGTGGCGCCGATCACACGATCGCCCGCATGCTTCTCGACCGGGATCGATTCGCCGGTGACCATCGATTCATCAACCGAGCTGAGCCCATCGACAACGGTGCCGTCGACGGGAATCTTCTCGCCCGGACGCACGCGCAGCTTGTCGCCAACCTGCACCTGGTCGAGGGGAACGTCATACTCGCTGCCGTTCTCACGCATGATGCGCGCCATCTTGGGCGAGAGATCCAGCAGGGCGCGGATGGCGCTGCCGGTGCGGCTGCGCGCCCGCAGCTCCAGAATCTGTCCCAGCAGAACCAGCGCGATGATTGCCGCCGCGGCTTCGAAGTAGACTTCGGGCTGGCCGTGCATCTTGCGCATCGATGGCGGAAACAGCGTTGGCGCAATCGTCGCAACCGCGCTGAAGAGATAGGCCACGCCGACGCCCATGGCGATCAGCGTGAACATGTTCGGGCTGCGGAATTTCACCGACGCCCAGCCGCGCTGGAAGAACGGCCATCCGCACCAGAGCACGATCGGCGTCGCCAGCGCGAACTCAATCCAGTTGCCCAGATGCGGCGAAACCATGTGCAGCCACGGACTCATGCGCAGCATGGAGAACGCAACCAGCGGGATGCCGAGGCCGATGCTGGTCCAGAAGCGCCAGGTCATCTCGCGCAGTTCGGGATTGTCCTGCTCGGCAGCCGCGACCGTCATAGGCTCCAGCGCCATGCCGCAGATCGGGCACGCGCCGGGTTCTTCGCGCACGATCTCGGGATGCATCGGGCAGGTCCACTGCGTCTTCGTCGCCGCGATGGGCATGTCGGGCTCGAGTGCCATTCCGCACTTCGGGCACGCGCCGGGATGGTCCTGCCGGACCTCGGGATCCATGGGACAGACGTAGGCCGTGCCTGTGGGAGCCGCGCGAGGCACCTTCGGTATCATCGTTGAAGGCGAAAGATACCCACCCGGGTCTTCGCGAAACTCGTCTGCGCACCTGCGGCTGCAGAAGTAATAGGTCTTCCCAACGTGTTCTACGGTAGCCGCCGCATTCTTCGGATCGACGCTCATGCCGCAGACCAAGTCTTTTTCCAGCCGACGTGGCGCGCCGCTCTGCACCGGCCTTCCGCTGATCTGCACCGGAGCTCCGCCGATCTGAACCATGCCCGGCATGCCCGCAGGCTTGTAGCTGGCAGAGAGGTATCGCGCGGGATCTTTGCGGAACTTCTCGCCGCAACCGCGTGAGCAGAAGTGATAGAGCTTGCGGTCATACTCGGCCGTGGAAGCCGCCTTGGCCGGGTCGACGCTCATGCCGCAGACCGGATCCTTTGCCAGCTTCTTCGAAGATGCCGGGGCCGGAGAACCAGCGGGTGCAGCCTCGCCCTCAACCGTTGATGTCGCGTACTGGGCCGGCGAGGCCGTGAACTTGTGCATGCACCCGGGGGAGCAGAAGAAGAAGGTCTCGCCACGGTACTGCGCCTTGCCGCGGGCCTGCAGCGGCTCCAGCTTCATGCCACAGACGGGGTCTTTCGCAGAGAAATCAAAGGCCATGCTCTGCGTCGGGGCTTCAGGCCCGGGGTCCCCGGCGTGCCCGCTTTTGGCACTATGGGGTGCGGGCTCGGGGTCTCCGGCGCCGGCCTGGTGGGGTAGGGGCTCGCTCACTTCCTCGCTCTTGGGATCGCTCATGTCCTGCTGTTCACAATTGTGGGGATGCTCTATATTGAAGTCGGAACCGTGGGTCGGCACTCAGTCGTAGATGCCCAGGCGGCGCACAGGTTTCCGAGCTACGCTCTCCAACATTAACAATTACACCTTTGTGAAAGGTTCAAGCAATGACAGCTGTGGAAGTCCTGTTTCGCTATGGAATGCCTCCCGGCGAGAAAGAGATGAGCGCGTTGGGGCAGGTAAGCGATGTCTACGGAATTCGGCGGGTACGGTTTGATGAGCCGGCGCGGCAGATTCGCGTGGAATATGACGCCACACGTCTGAATGAAGCTACCGTGGAAAATCTTTTGCGTAAGGCGGGATTCGACGTTCGGGAAAAGATGGCCCTGCTCTAGACCTTTCGGCGGTTGCAAAGCTCTCCAATGCGGGCCTGATCGGGCCCCACTTCACTGGCTATTCGGTTGTAAGTAGGAGAGGCACCCTCGTCAGATGTGCCCAGAAAAGAATTAAGGGTCACTCGGGGGCGAACTCTGGCCGAAATTCGCGTCCGGGTGACCCTATTGCGCCACTTCGTCTGCCCATACAAATAGCATGCTGCGTGCCAATGTAGCGTTGATGAGAATAAAAGAGTTAGCAGAGTAGCTGAATTCATAATGCTGTAAGAGTTTCCAACCTCCGGTAAACTCTACTCGGATCACCAAAGTGCTATGCACCTTTGACATGGCACTAGCCCCTGCTGGCACTCCTTTCCGCGGAAAAGTCGGAGAATTCCACCACTGTTTTCCACAGGTTACGGAAATATTGTGAGCCCCTCTCGTCCAAAACTGGGCGACAAGGATTAACAACGCTTCGGATGGCTCGGATCAGTTTCGGGCCAGAAAGTAGAGGTCTTCCTGTCCGCTGGGACGGGCGTAAACCATCACGGAGAGATTTTCCGCGACACTGGAAGCGTTGCCCGCGAAGTCTTCGCGTACGGCGAAGGGGAACGTCAACACCCGTTGAGGCTCGCCCGACATTGTGCCGTTGTGCCAGGGCTGACGGAAGATGCCGGTCTGACCGTGAATTGTCTGCTGGAACAGGAACGACTTGCCATCAGGCGCATAGAGCGCGAAATAGCTGGCGAGACCGGGTTCGAGCACTGTGCACTTCTTGTCGACCAGGGAATACTGAAACAAGCCGGGGTTGGAGCCCCAGAGCACCGGGCCAATCACATAGTTGCCGTCGTGGGAAATATCAAACGCCCCGGTACAGCCTTCAAATATCGTTTCCGGCTTTGATGCGGGATCGTTCAGGTCGAGCTTCCAGGTGACGCTCTTCTGAGGATCGCCCCCGTGGTAGCTGGTGAACATCATGGAGGTCGTGCCCGGGATCGGCGCAGCGAAGTCGACGCGTCCGGATTGGGAGAGCAGTTGGCGAAGATGGGTACCGTCGGAATTCACGGCAAAGACCCGGCTGTTCTCACCGTCCACTTCCGAGAATACGAACTGGGAATCGTCCCCTGACCAGGCCAGAGTCTCCAGCGCGAGGTTCGAGCCCTGAATCTTGCGGGCATTGCTGCCGTCGATGTCGGCGATCCAGAGCTGCTCGCGTCCGGGTTCGGGGGCGGTGATGTAGCTCAACTGCCGCCCGGAACTTGAGAGGATGGGCTGAGTCGCGAGCTCGCCAACGATGTCCGCGCTCTGCTTCGTGTCAGGATGGTAAGCGGTGAGAACGCCGGAGGAACGTCCGTTGACGAAGAACACTCCTTTACCGGCGGGGTCGCCGAGCGGGTCGCGATCAGGGCCCGGGCCGAAGGTGATCTGCTTCAGCGAGCCATCGGAGAGCGAATACTCCCAAACGTTGGTAATCCCCTTGATTGTCCGGCTGAGATAGAGGGTCTTGCCCGGTTCGCCCCAGGTGGCCCGGCCGAGGATGTTCGGGATTTCTCCAAGCTTCGCCAGTTTGCGCGTGGCAACATCGACCTTCACGACTTCGGCGATTGAACCAGTCCTTCCCAGGATCAATAAAGTCTTGCAGTCGGGAAAGACGAGGAGCTGGCGAAACGGTTCAGCCGTTGTTCCCAGATTTGCCGAGCCGATGGCGGCTGTGGCACCAGAATAGTCGGCAATCACCTCAGGGGCCGCCCCGCCGGAGTCGGTGCGAAGGATCTGGCCCTTCATGGTGCCTACAAATAACGAATGACTCTCATTGCAGGGAACAACGCTGGTGCCGTTGGCGACGCGGTGCGGCGAGCCGCCGAGCGTGGGGATCGACCATATCTCGTAGTCCCCGATGCTGGGACCAAACAAAATTTCGTTGCCGTCAGCGGAGAAGGCGAGCGAAGTCTTGTTGCCTTCGTCTTTGGTCAGCTGAAGCGGTTGGCCTCCCGAGGTAAGCATGACGAACATCTGGTCGTAGCCGTCAATCGGCGAGGTAAACGCAATGGTGCGTCCGTCGGGCGAGAGAATCGGGCTCTGTATGGTGCGGTTCCACTCGCTGATCTTGGTGATCTTGGCAGGAGACGTCTCACGGGCCTGCTGAGGCCAGAACTTGTAGGCGGCGAATCCCACGGCCGCCAGCACCACGGCGGCCGCGACGATGTAGCGCGCGGTAGAGGCGGGCTTTGCAGCCACGGCGATCGGTATGCTGCCTGACGAGACAGACGCCACAGACACGCTTGCCGAGGAAGCGTCGGACGGCAGAGCGGTCGAGACGTGCCTGGCGCTGCTGCTGTCGCGGGCCAGGCGCTTGAGATCGGCGCGCAATTCGGCAGCCGACTGGTAGCGCAGATCGCGGTCCTTCTCCAGGCATTTGTTGATGATGCGTTCCAACTCGGCCGGAGCTTCAGGATTCAGCCGCACGGGGGACACCGGTGCAGAGTTGAGAATCGCCGTGAAGATGACGCCGGAGGTTTCGCCGCGGAAGGGCAGCACGCCGGTCGTCATTTCGTACAGCACCGCTCCCAGGGAAAACAGGTCGGTGCGGGCGTCCAGTTCCTTGCCACGCACCTGCTCAGGCGACATATAGGCAACGGTGCCGAGCGTGGTGCCGGGGCTGGTGAGGTGTTGCTCGTCGACGGCGCGCGTGACCGTGTTGGCCGCGCCGGTGGCACCCATTATCTTTGCCGAATGCGACTCGACGACTTTGGCGAGGCCGAAATCCAGTATCTTGGCGTGTCCCCGATCGGTAACGAAGATGTTCGCCGGCTTGATGTCGCGATGGACGATGCCCTTGCCATGCGCGGCGTCCAGCGCGTCAGCGAGCTGGATGGCGATGGCAAGCATGGTCTCCAGATCCATCGGGCGTTCGGAGATCTGGTGCTTGAGGGTCGCGCCCTCAAGGTATTCCATCGCGATGAAAGCCTTGCCGTTTTCCTCGCCAATATCGTAAATGGTGCAGATGTTGGGATGATTCAGCGCCGACGCCGCCTGGGCTTCCCGCTCGAAACGGGTAAGCGCCTGCGGGTCGCAGGAAACTTGATCGGGAAGGAATTTCAGCGCGACAAAGCGATGGAGACGTGTGTCCTCGGCCTTGTAGACCACCCCCATGCCTCCGCCGCCAAGTCGTTCGAGGATGGAGTAATGAGAGATTGTTTGGCCAATCACGTATCGCGCATCTTACGTTGAGCAGCAGGCCAAGTCAATTTGTTGCTTGGCTGTTGCCGGCGGGCATGTTGGAGCATCAGGGAAGAGCGGCCACGGTTCGAGACCGCGCGGCTGCGGCCCATCCGGCAGCAAGTTTTGCTATAATCTCTTTGCTGCTTCCAAGAGCGCCCTTAGCTCAGCTGGATAGAGTACCTGGCTACGAACCAGGGGGTCGGGAGTTCGAATCTCTCAGGGCGCGCCATCTTACTCACACTCTTAGATCCCCCTTCAACGCACGACGAATAACCCATCCCAAATTTGTCTTAGCTACTGTGAACCCGCTGCGGTATGGGACGCTGCCGTCCCCATCAGCGAGCGCAGTAATGCCACCTCGGACTCGATGGCTGTCTTCAGGCTGGGCTCCATGTCGGGCGCGAAGAAGGGCGAATGGTTGGACGGCAGGCTGACGTCCTTGGCTTTTGCCTCGGCGAACTGCTGCGGGTTGGCGACTCCCAGCTGGTAGTAGAACGACGGAACTCCCGCCGCTTCGTATGCCGAATAATCTTCCGAGGCCATGTGCGGCGGCATCGCAACTACGTCGTCCGCGCCCAAGGCGTGCCGCAACACCGGCGCTAACTGGTCTGCCAGTTTGGGGTCGTTGTACATGGCGTCGGTGTCTTCTTTCATTTCAACCAGTGGAGGCTTGGGCGCTCCGGCAGCTTCGGCCTCTCCCTTGGTCACCCGCTCAATCGCGGCCAAAAGATGCTTGCGTGTTTCGGGGGAATAGGAGCGCACCGTCAGACCGAGGCGCACTTCGTCGGGGATGATGTTGTTCTTCGTGCCGCCCTGGATGTAACCAACGGTAATCACCGCGGGATCGCCCGGCTTGATCTCGCGCGAGACGATGGTCTGCAGGCTGAGAATCGTTTTCGCCGCGATGACAATGGGATCGATCGTGCTCTGGGGTGAGGCGCCATGCCCGCCGCGCCCATAGATCGTGATGTCGATAGCATTCGAATTGGACGACATGTACCCCGACGTCACCCCGACCTTACCGGCGGGAAGTTCATTGGTGGTGTGCAGAGCGATGCCGATCGAGGGTTTGGGGAAGCGTGTGAAAAGGCCGTCGGCGAGCATCATCTTGGCGCCGCCCACCCGCTCTTCGGCGGGCTGGCCGATAAGCATGAGCGTGCCGTGCCACTGGTCTTTCGTCTTCGCCATGATCTCGGCCGTGCCTACCAGCGCCGCCATGTGAATGTCGTGTCCGCAGGCATGCATCACCGGCACGTCGTGTCCCTCATCATCTTTCGTGGTGACGTGGCTTGCGTAAGGCAGCCCGGTTTTCTCCAGCACAGGCAGCGCATCGAGTTCGGTGCGCAACATGATGGTTGGGCCGCTGCCGTTGCGCAGGATCGCCACGACGCCATTGCCGCCAACATGCTCTGTAACTTCGTAACCCAGCCGGCGCAGTTGCGCGGCCAGCTTCTCCGCGGTGTTTACCTCGTGCAGCGAGAGCTCAGGATGCTCGTGCAAATCGATGTAGAGCGACTGCACCTGCGGGTAAACGGCATCAACTGCGGAGTTGAGCGAGTTAGAGGAGGAAGACTGAGCGAAGCCGAACGCGGTTGCCAGAACAAAGAATGGTACGGCGACAATTTTGACTGAGCCGAGGTTCATGGTTTCCCCAATGTGCAGTTGCGGCCTGCGGCAACCGCTGCGGAACTTGCCAACCGAGTATACGCAGGCAGCCAAGGGCTTCGAGGATTGCCCGTCGCAGTAGCGGCTAGGCGTTTTTTGAACTCTTACTGGCAAAAATTTTGATTGTGTACCCCCGCCCGCCCACCTAAAATTCTGGAACTCAATAAATTAGGGTCCAAGAACTCTGCGGATGAGCTATCTCCTCGTGTGTCTGCGAGGCTGAGGACCCAGTGCATGGTGGTCGTTCCTGCGCTGCCAGAGTAATTTTTCTGTTCGGGCGCGTGCCGTTGCGCGGAGAGTGCAGAGCTTTTCGATTTATGAGACACGTTCAACTCAAGGCGGTGGTGATGAAGCAGATCTGGTGTGCTAGTTGCGCAGTACTTCTCCTACTTGCTCTTCAAACCGGTTGTAACCGCACGGAAGCGGCAGCACTGAAGCCCGACGGTTCGTCCGGCGCTTCGCAGTCGCAGTCGCAGTCGCAGCCGGCAGCCGATGCTTCCGCGCCGAATCCTTTGCGCAATGCGTACTTCGGTGATCTTCACCTCCACACCAGCTACTCGATGGACGCCTTCGCCTTCGGCACGCGCACCACGCCGGAGGATTCCTTCCGCTATGCCATGGGTGAGCCGGTCGAGTATTTCGGCAAGATGTGGAAGCGGAACGCGCCGCTGGATTTCCTGGCGGTGACCGATCACGCCGAATATCTGGGTGTGATTCGCGACACGATTAACCCCAACGGACCGTTCGCGAAGACCGAGTGGTACACGGTAATGACCAGCACCGACCCGAAGGTGAGCGGCGAAGCCTTCAAGAAGCTGCTCGGGTCTACCATGGCCAACAAACCTATCCCGGAGTTCAACGATCCCAAGGTCGTACGTTCGGCATGGGAAAACTATTCGGCCATCCCCGACAAGTACAACCATCCCGGAAAGTTCACCTCATTTGTCGGCTTCGAGTGGACTTCGATGCCGCAAGGCCAGAACCTTCATCGTTGCGTCATCTTCGCCGACAAGGGGCCGGCGATGCCGTACACGGCATTCGAGTCGGTGGATCCCGAAGACCTCTGGCGGTATCTGGAGGGCGAGCGAAAGCTGGGCTTGGAAGTCATCGCCGTTCCTCACAATGGCAACATCAGCAACGGATTGATGTTCGACACGCGCGACCTCTCCGGCAAGCCGCTCACTCGGGAATATGCACAGCGCCGGATGGCCAACGAGCCGCTGGCCGAAATTGTCCAGGCGAAGGGACAGTCCGACACCGACCCTGCTCTTTCACCGAACGATGAGTTCGCCGACTTCGAGATCTTTAAATCTCTACTCGACGGCTCGGGCAAGGCGAAATCGGCGACCGGCAGTTACATGCGCCAGGCCTACGGTGTAGGACAGGAGTTGCAGGCGAAATTGGGAGTGAATCCGTTCAAGTACGGCATCGAGGCCGGAACTGATTTTCATTCAGGTATCGATTCCACGGAGCCAAACAATTATGCGGGCTCACATGGCAACCAGGACAATGATCCGCGCAAGGTGATCCTGGCGACGAAGTCCGTGGTAGGCGAGCCACCGACATCGCTGAGTTCCGGCGGACTGACGGGCGTATGGGCCGAACAAAACACCAGGGAGTCGATCTTCTCAGCCTTCCAACGCAAAGAAACTTTCGGCACTTCGGGCGTGCGCATCAAGGTGCGCATGTTCGGCAGCTGGAATTATCCGCAGGGCATGACCAAGAAAGCGGATTGGGTGAAGACTGCGTACGACAAGGGAGTGCCGATGGGTGGCGACCTGCCGGTTCACGCCGGCGGCGCCGCAGCCCCGAAGTTTGTGGTGTATGCGGTAAAGGATCCGCTGAGCGGCAATCTCGATCGCATTCAGATCATCAAAGTCGAGACCAGGAACGGCAAGAGCCAGGAAAGGGTTTTCGACGTGGTGTGGAGCGGCGACCGCAAGCCCGATCCGAAGACCGGTAAAGTTCCCGCCGTCGGCAATACCGTCGATGTAAAAACGGCGACCTACACCAACAACATTGGCTCAGTGGAATTGCTGGGTGAGTGGACAGATCCGTCCTTCGATCCGAGCTCCTACGCCACTTACTACGCGCGCGTGCTGGAAATCCCCACCCCTCGGTGGTCGACCTACTGGGCGGCGAAGTTGAACTTGCCGCCGAATCCGACTGTGCCCGCAGCCATCCAGCAGCGCGCCTGGACCTCGCCAATCTGGTACGTGCCCTCTGAACACTAGGAGTTCCGCTGATGAGTGAGGTTTCCGCCGGCGTTGTGACCCATGAGCCTGAGGCGCTCCTGGAGCCGCAAACGCCGGCCTTGAAGACAGGAGCGCTGAAGCGGTGGCTGCGCGAGCCGCTGCTGCACTTCCTGATCCTGGGCGCGGTGCTGTTCGCGATCTATGGCTATATCAATCGCGGGCGCGGCGGAGTGGAGCCCTCGAAGCAGATTGTCTTGAGCCTCGACGATCTGCGTGAGATGGACGTCTACTTCGAGTCGCAGTGGCATCGCCCACCGACTGCGGCAGAGTTCGGAGCGATGGTCGAGGACAAGGTTCGCGAAGACGTGCTCTACCGCGAAGCCTTGGCCATGGGACTCGATAAGGACGACACCATCGTGAAGCGCCGCATGGCGCAGAAGATGCAGTTCCTCGCCGAGGATGTCGCCGCATCTCACGAGCCAACTTCCGCGCAACTGAAAACCTGGTTCGAACAGAACAAAGAGAAGTTTGCGTTCCCCAGCCGCATCAGCTTCCGCCACGTCTATTTCTCGCCCGACAAGCGCGGACAGGACGCGCAAGCTGATGCCGTCAAGGCCCTCACCCAGCTTGCCGGCCAGCCGGCAGACTCGAAGCTTGCGGCTTCCCTGGGCGATCGCTTCATGTTCCAGGACTACTACGGCGATAGCGCGCCGGAGGCCATCGCAAAAGAATTCGGGCCACCGTTTGCCGTCGCTGTCGAGAATCTAAAACCCGGCTCATGGCAAGGGCCGGTCGAATCCGGTTATGGATGGCACCTGGTCTACGTGACGACGGTAGTTCCCGGACGGATTCCTGCCTTCGAAGAAATCGAGCCGGACGTGAAGACTGCATGGCTGAATGAGCAGAAGCGGCAAGCGTGGGAGAAGGCGTATGCCGGGATGCGCGCCAAGTACACCGTGCTTCTGCCGGCGGCACCGTCGAATGATGCGGCACAAACGCCGGCCTCCGCACCTGCACGGAAGAAGCAAGTGCCAAGTCCTTCCGGCGAGGGCCCACTGTGAGGAGGCTTGCTTGTCTGCTGGCGTTTGTGTTGCTGTCGCTCTCAATAATCTCGGCGCACGAGGCGCGGCCGGCCTACCTCGAGATCAAGGAAACCGCTCCCGGACAGTTCACCGTGTTGTGGCGCACGCCGGTACTCGCCGGCATGCGACTGCCCATCAACCTGCAGCTTCCGGATGGCGTGAAGAACCTTCGCCAGCCGACGGTTGACGAGCTCGCGGACTCGGTTGTCGAACGCCGCTGGATTGATGCCGGCAGTCATGGGCTTGCAGGCAAGCGCATCGAGTTTCCCGGCCTGCAACTCACCATCACTGACGTACTGGTCCGGGTCGAGATGCTCGATGGAAGAAAATGGACGACCATCGTTCATCCCTCGCAGCCGTGGGTGGAGATCGCCGCAACGCAAACGTGGCTCGGCGTCGCCGGCACCTACATCGTGCAGGGCATCCGGCACATTCTTTTCGGCGCCGACCACATGCTCTTTGTGCTGGGGCTGCTGCTGATCGTCAAAGACCGCTGGATGCTGCTCAAGACGGTTACCGCGTTCACCGTCGCGCACAGTATCACGCTGGCGATCGCGACGCTTGGCAACGCCGAGGTTCCGGTGCTGCCACTCAACGCAGCAATCGCGCTCAGCATTCTGTTTCTCGGGCCGGAGATCGTGCGCTCGTGGCGCGGCGAAACCAGCTTCACCATTCGTCATCCGTGGGTGGTGGCGTTTGCCTTTGGCTTGCTGCACGGATTCGGTTTCGCCAGTGCTTTAACGAGCGCCGGCCTTCCGCATCACGAACTGCCGCTGGCGTTGGTGAGCTTCAATGTCGGCGTCGAACTCGGGCAACTCGGCTTCATCGCGCTGATCCTTGCACTGGAGAAATCCTTCCGCATCCTCGAAGTTCGCTGGCCGCGATGGGTGGAAGCGCTGCCGGGCTATACGGTCGGCTCGCTCGGCGCGTTCTGGACGATACAGCGCGTGTCGTTGCTGTTGGGAGGCGCGCGATGAAAACCAATCGCGAGCAGCCTTGGGCGCGATGGCTGGGCGTGCTGATCGTCGTTTCGTTGTGGTCGCAGAATGCGTTTGCGCATCCGCAAAAAGGCGAGGCAGTCGGTTTTCTCACTGGCTTTCGTCACCCCATCTCCGGACTGGATCATGTGCTGGCGATGGTCGCCGTCGGATTGTGGGGCGCGCAACTTGGGAGCCCCGCAATCTGGCTGCTGCCCGTCGCATTTCCCATGGTGATGGCCATGGGAGGCATGCTGGGCCTCATGGGGGTACCGCTTCCCGGAACCGAGTACGGCATCGCTCTCTCCGCGATCTTACTGGGCGCAGCGGTGCTGTTTGAGATTCGTCCCCCATTGACCATCGCAGCGATTCTGGTAGGCATCTTCGCCATCTTCCACGGACACGCGCACGGAACCGAACTGCCGCCGGGCCAAAGTGCGCTGCTGTACAGCATGGGTTTCGTCATCGCCACCGGATGTCTGCACGCGGTGGGAATCGGCATCGGCACTGTGCATCGCTGGGGCTGGGGACAAAAAATGCTGCGTGCCGCAGGTGGTCTGGTCACCGTGGGCGGCTTCTTCTTCTTGTGGAAGGCGGCGGCATGAGCGGCGAGCGCAACTCTCGACTACCTCTGTACGCCTTCGTCGTATTCGTCGTTCTGATGAGCGCGGCCCCAGCCGATGCCCATCTGAACACCTCCGGAATGGGCCCGCTTTACGACGGCCTGATGCATTTCTTCCTCAGCCCCGAGGATATTGTTCCGGTGCTGGCGCTCGCGTTGCTGGCTGGTCTGCGCGGCGCGGCTTATGGACGGCGAGCGCTGTTCACGATTCCCACCGCTTGGCTTCTTGGCGGCCTTGCGGGCATAACCGCATCCGCAAAGAACGGCAATGCTTTCGTCGCCGCGGCCTGGTTCCTTCTCCTGGGAGGCCTGCTTGCCGCCGACGCGAAGTTGTCGTTGCGCATGACCACCGCTTTGGCTGCTCTGCTTGGCTTGTACCACGGTTATCTGAACGGCACCGGCATGGGACAGTTCGACACCGCATCGGTTGCGTTGCTCGGCCTGGTCTTCGGCGTCTTCGTCCTGGTCGCCCTCGCAGCGGCCTTCGTCGTGAGGTTGCGGGCGGAGTGGGCGCGCATTGCCGTGCGTGTTGCCGGCAGCTGGATCGCAGCAAGTGGGTTGCTCATGCTCGGATGGGCAGTCAGGACGAGATAAGCCCGCGCGAAATTTAGTGATGGATGAAAACGAACACGGCCAGGGCGGCCATGGCAAGAACGGCCCCGACGGCCACGTATATCCACACCTTCTGACTCTGCTGGGGCGCGGGTTGGGCGACGGCCTGAACTTGAGGAGGCGGGGCGGCGACGGGTGTAGCGGTTGCGGCTGCGTGGGCGCCCGTTCGGGCCTTCACCACGTCGGCAATCTTGTTGATCTGTGACGGTGATTCGGTGATGCGAGCGATGACCCGGGCGGCAATATCGCGTTCCAATCCGGAGGAATCTGAGACGGTCACCCGCGGCGGGGGAGCCGAGACGGTCTTAGAGATAACCGGGGCGATAAATCGATAGCCGTGCGAACGAAGAGTTTCGACGTATACAGGCTGGTTGGCGTTGTCGGCCAGGGCAGCCCGTATCTGTTTAATGCACTGGTTAATGCGCCGCTCAAAATCCAGCTCTGACTCGTCACTCCACAGCCGTTCCTGGATTTCTTCGCGAGTGACAATTTGTCCGGCGCGGCTGGCAAGGAATGCCAGCAACTGAAATGGTTGCGGCTGTAAGCGAATGATTGTCCCGGACTTGCGTAGTTCTTCGGTGCCCAGGTTTAGCTCAAAGACGCCGAAGCGAAGTAGCCGATGAGTGTCGTTCAAGACAATCCTCAGTTCCGAATTATATCCTGAGGGTGCAAATCCGCCCCTTTACTTTCTGCATACATCCGCCAGTAAGCCTTGAGTTTTCAACTGGCTGCCTGAATATCTAGCGCTCACCAAAATATCACACTGTGCGGCCTTGTAAGAGTCTCGGAACGGTTGCATTGTGACTACAAAGCGAACGATCGGCAGGCTCCGATCTACCTCGCTAATCCTGGTGACAGCTGTCCGAAGAGAGCTAAAGGGGACTTGATTCGGACAGCATTGCGACCGCTCGAGAATTTCGCCAATAGCAGGATGTCGGTTTGCGCCACTCCGTCTTTGGCGAAATCTCGAGCTTAAATTTTGAAGATAAGCTAGGAAGTGCGACGAGCGTCTGGCCGAGACATTTGCCCGCGCTTCCGGTAGGGGGCGTTCTTCGCGGTGAAGGCGCCCCTTATTAATTCCTCCACGACCGAGCCGGCTTCCCGCCCACCCCTCTAATTCCTGTTTAACTTCTGGCGTAGAGCGGAAGATACACGTCGAATTGCGTGCCCTCACCCGGCGTGCTGTGTACCTCGATCGAGCCCCCTCCCTGGGTGACAATCCCGTAACTGATCGCCAATCCAAGCCCGGTACCCTTGCCAACCTCCTTGGTCGTGTAAAAAGGCTCAAAGATGTGGGGAAGGTTCTCGGCGGCAATGCCGGTTCCCGTGTCCCGGACCGAAAGCACCAGGCAATTTCTGGAGTCGACCGGTTGGGGGGAACGCTCGCGCCGGGCAAATTGGGTGGAAATGGTGAGAGTTCCGGTTCCAGCCATCGCGTCGACGGAGTTGCAGACAAGGTTGATAAGCACCTGCTCCAACTGCATCGGGTCGAATAAAACTTTCGCTCCATCCGAATGGCACTCCAGGTCGACGCGGATGTGGTCACCGGCCAGCGGTCGAACAATTACCCCTAGCTCAGTGAGGAAGTTGTCCAGAATGAATGGTTCCGGGTTAAACGCCCGCTTGCGGCTGAAGGTGAGCAGATTCTCGGTGATTGAGCCTGCGTGTCGCGCGGCTTTATGGATAGCTTCCAGGTGGGTGTAGGCTGCACTGCCGGGGGCGACTTCGCCTTTCGCCAGGTCAATCTGCAGCAGAATTACGCATAGGGCGTTGCGAAATTCGTGAGCGATGCCGCCGGCCAGGCGTCCAACTGCATCCATTTTCTGCGCATTGCGGAGCTGCGCTTCCAACTTGTGAGCCTCGGTAATGTCCTCGAACAGGATCATTATCCCGGAGGGCTCCAGACCGGCCTCGCCCCACGGATGAACTTCCCACCGAAAACAAACCTGGGCTCCGTCGGGACGCGTCCATTCGCTCTCGCCTTTCACCACTTCGCCGGCTAAGCCACGCCGGTGTGCCTCTTTCCAGTCATCAGGCATCTCGGGAAACACGTCGTAGTGGCACTTGCCCTCAAGCGGTGCTTCCGACAATCCGGTCGCGAGTTTCCACTTGTTGCTGCAGCGCAGATAGCACATGTTGCGGTCGAACATGGCGATGCTGACTGGGGCATAGGTGACGAATGCTTCCAACATCTGCTGAGCGCGCTGGTATTCCATATCAACCTGAGGCGAACGTGGGTTTATGTTATAGATTTCGGTGAGCTGCTCAGTGGCCATCGTACCTTCCGCAGAAAAATTGCAGGTGCGCCGGAAGCGCGCGGCATAGCCTCGATTCCCGTCGCGGGCGCATGAGCAGACGAGGCGGCGTTCCTGCTGAATACCATTCCACGCAACACCGGGCGATTTTGTTGGTGACGTCCCGCACACCCCGCCGTGACAGGCGCGTTGTTTTTACCTTCCTGGAAACGGTTCTCCGGTGAATTGCGCCGCACCAGTACAACCCATCGAACTCTCGCCGGGTCTTACTCGACATGCCAAATTATGCCGGAGGATGGGAATGCTGAGGAAAGTTAGCGACTTGGAAGGAAATTATCTGGACGGAATCAAAGGAACAGACCTTTACGGCGTCAACGACGAGAAGCTGGGAACCGTGCACGACGCAGTAGTAGACGATACCAGCGGCGACTTACGTTATCTGCTGGTCGATTCAGGATGGCTGCGCTCGCATCGTTTCCTGGTGCCTGCCGACCAGGTTTACGCTTATGGCGATGGCGACGACTTGTTTGCCAACCTGCGAAAAGCCGACGTCGAGGCGCTGCCGGAATTCCAGGAAGACACGCTGCTGACGGGCGATACCTTCAACACCTACGAGTCGAATTATCGTCAGGCCTGGCATTACAATCCTGACCCCGCGCGTTCGCGCGTCAGCAGCCGGCTCTCGAACTTCCGGAGTCGTGTCCACGATGTTGTTGTGCGGGATCGCACATCCGACAAGCGTGCTGTGAGCCGTGCGGAAATCCCGGCGTCGTTCGTTGCCACCGGAGCACCGCGTCCGACGGCTGTGTATGGCGTCTATTCCGATCGTGACGACGTCGAGAAGGCTGTCGATCGGTTGCGCAAAGATGGTTTTGTCAGCAGCAACATCTCCGTTGTCTTTCCTGACCGCGACATGAACAAGGAATTCGCGCTGGAGAAAAACACCAAGGCGCCGGAGGGCGCGATGGCCGGCGGCGGTACAGGCCTGGTCGTTGGAGGAGCGCTGGGATGGCTGGTCGGTATCGGAACCCTGGCAATTCCCGGCGTCGGACCTTTACTGGCTGCGGGCCCTATCGTCGCCGCGCTGGCTGGAGCGGGCGTGGGCAGCGCAGTAGGCGGGATCGCGGGCGGGTTGATCGGCCTGGGACTGCCGGAGATTGAAGCCAAGCGCTATGAAGAAGAAATCAAGCGCGGACGAATCCTGGTGTCGGTGCATTGCGACAGCGTTCACTCGGCGCAGGCCGCACGCAAAGTGCTCGACGACTCCCGCGCGAAAGACGTGTTTATCTCGGGCGAACAGCGCGCCGCATAACCCTGGTTTCCAGGTATCCCCTAAGCCTCCTTCGGGAGGCTTTTTTGTGTTCGGAAGTGAGCGCCAACGTGAGACGTGCTTCCCATAGTTGACCTTCAAACCCTTCTTCCGTGATGCAAGTCACCGCGCTGATTTTTTGCTCAACAGTAAACTCAAGCTGGTGTACATTTTGGTCTGCTCCAAGTACTGCCAGTCTTCATTTTTCCGCTCCCCGGTGCAGAGGGACATCGTATCCACCCTCGGGCAGAGTGCTCCTGATGCTGCCCAAAAAGGAAGGTCCATGTTGTCTCTCCGATCTCTTGCACGCCTGTTGCTAGCGCTCTGCTTCGGTATCGTATTGGTCACCAGTCCCTGTTTTGCCGGGACGGGTATTGGATTTCAGCCGGTTAATTCTGCCGAACTAAGCATGACCAGCGAGCCGGCTGCGCCCGGAGCTCCGGCCATCATTTTGTACCGGCAAGTCGATCGCGATGACGGCGCAAGTGGGCATGAGGACCAGTATCTTCGTATCAAGATACTGACGGATGAAGGGCGAAAGTTTGCAGACATTGAGGTTCCTTTCGTCAAGGAACTCTATGAGGTCGAGGACCTTCACGCCCGATCGATTGCCCAGGATGGAACCGTAACCAATTATGAAAACAAGCCCATCGAGAAGACGATTGTCAAAGCGAAGGGTGTCCGTTACCTGGCCAAAGTTCTAACCTTGGCGAATGTTCAGAAGGGCAGCATCGTTGAGTACTACTACCGCATTAACTTCCGCCATGATGGTTACATCTACGATTCCCACTGGATACTGAGCGAGGAATTGTTTACCAAGGAAGCCAGGTTCTCGCTGAAGAGCTACAACCCGTCTTACGGCAAGATCACGCTGCATTGGAGCTGGCGCGGCCTTCCGCCTGGCACTACACCTCCTGCCGAAGGTTCCGATAAGATCATCCGCCTCGACGCCAAAAACATTCCGGCTTTTAAGACCGAAGACTATATGCCTCCGGAAAACGAGCTTAAGTCACGGGTTGACTTTATCTATAGCTGGACCGCAATCGAAAACGACAAAGACAAATTCTGGATGCAAGTGGGCAAATGGCGTTACGAGTGGGTGAATACCTTCATTGGAAAACGTGGGTCGCTGCAGCCGGTGGTGGCACAAATTGTTTCACCCAGCGACGATTCGGAGGTGAAGCTTCGCAAGCTTTATGCGAAAGTGCAGGCACTGCGCAATACCTCCTACGAATACGAAGCCACCGCGCAGGAAGAGAAGCGGTCGAATCAGAAGCCTGACAAGAACGTCGGCGACGTATGGAAGCACGGTGGAGGCGACCGCGAAGATCTAACCTGGCTCTATCTTGCCCTGGTGCGAGACGCGGGCTTTGATGCTTTTCCGGTTTACGTTTCCGGCCGCGAACGGTATTTCTTCGATCCGATGCAGATGGACACGAGACGCCTCAATGCGAGCGTGGTCCTAATCAAGTTCAACGGCAAGGACATTTACTGCGATCCGGGAGCGGAATTCGCGCCTTTCGGGCTGCTGCCATGGTACGAGACCGGCGTGATCGGCCTCCGCCTGGAAAAAGAAGGTGGTACCTGGATTAAGACCTCTATCCCAGACAGCTCCGCATCGGAGATCGTCCGGAAGGCCGACCTGACGGCTAACGCTGAAGGCGACGTGGAGGGTAAGCTGACGCTCACGTACACCGGTCTGGAGGCCCTGTCGAAGCGAACTGAGGAGCGGCTGGAGGACGATCAAGAACGCAAGAAGTACCTCGAGGAACTGGTGAAAAGCTACATCTCCGTTGGTTCGGATGTGGAGCTGGTGAATCATCCCGACTGGAAGAGTTCGTCTCCCGAATTGACCGCCGAATTCAAGGTCAAGGTTCCCGGCTGGATGACGCCGGCGGGTAAGCGCATCCTGTTGCCGGTGGGTTTGTTTTCCAGCAGCGAGAAGGGTGTGTTTGAACACGCTGAGCGGGAGCACCCGATTTACTATGCGTTTCCTTTTCAGAAGATCGACAAGTTGTCCATAACACTGCCCGATGGCTTGAGCGTTGCCAATCTTCCTCCGCCCAAGAAGAGAATGGGTGGCGCCGTGTCTTACGAGTTGACGGCTGATAACAAGGACAACGTATTGCACATTTCGCGAGTGCTGCGCATGGATGTCGTTCTGATTGGCGTAGACCAGTACCCCGCATTGCGTGGCTTCTATCAATTCGTGAGGACAGGCGATGACACTCAAGTCATGCTGCAGCCGCAAGTGGCGGCGGCCAGCAAATAATTGGAAGTGGGCGGCGGTTGTGGTCGCTACTCTGACGTTCGTGCTCGCGGACGGACCTGTCGCGCGCGCCGGCGATGAGGCTCCCCAGTGGATGCACGCCGCGGCCAATGCTCCTTTGCCGGGCCACAGCGACGAAGCCGACGCTATCCTGCTGTACTCCGAGAAAGACGTCAGCGTGCAATCGGCGACCAATATCAAAACTACGGTTCGCAAGGTTTACAAGATCCTGCGTCCGGAAGGGCGTCGCGAGTACGAATATGCCGCAGCCGAAGTTGGCCCGCACAAGAAAGTGTCGAGCATGCGTGCGTGGTGCATTCCGGTCAATGGCAGGGACTACCAGGTCAAGGAGAAAGAAGCCGCCGACCTTGCTCCCGATGTCGCTGGTGGTGAGTTGCTGACTGACGTGAAGCTCCGCGTCATCCGCATACCCGCAGCCGAACCGGGTAGCGTTGTGGGCTACGAATACGAAACCGAAGAGCAGCCGATGATCCTGCAGGATCAGTGGGAGTTTCAGCAGCACATTCCGGTGCAGAGCACACGATATTCGCTGGAACTGCCCGCGGGCTGGACCTACGTCGCTAAGTGGACAAATTATCCGGAGAGCAAACCGGCTCAGAACGGCAATCGCTGGCAGTGGGACCTCTCCGGTGTGAAGGAGATTCGCCGCGAAGAAGACATGCCACCACTGGCGGGCGTTGCGGGGCAGATGATCATCTACTTCGTTCCACCGGGTGAAAATTCCGCCAACGCTTTCACGAATTGGAAGGAGATGGGGGACTGGTACCGCTCACTGACCAGCGGCCGAACCGATGGCTCGCCTGAGTTGAAGCAGACGGTGCAGAAGATCACGGCCTCGCAATCCACCACGCTTGGCAAGATGCAGGCCATCGCGCAGTTCGTGCAGCAAAACGTGCGATATGTTGCTATCGAGATGGGGATTGGCGGCTGGCAGCCGCATTCCGCCGCAGACGCCTTTACTCACCGCTATGGCGACTGCAAAGACAAAACCACTGTGACCATCTCCATGCTTCACGAGATCGGGGTCGAGTCGTACTACCTCATCGTGAACAGCCGTCGGGGCGCTGTAACGCCGGACACGCCCGCACATATGGGCGCTTTCAACCACGCAGTGGTTGCGATTCTGCTGCCGAAAGATGCGGTCGACAACTCCTCGCTGCTGGCGACTTTCCAGCCTGCGAAGTATGGCAAGCTGCTCGTCTTCGATCCCACCGATGAACTGACGTCCTTTGGTGAGCTTGGAAGTTATCTGCAAGGCGGGTATGGCTTACTGGTTCTGCCTGATGGCGGGCAGCTGATTCAACTGCCAACCTTGCCGGCAACCACGAACAGCATCAAGCGCACCGCTAGCCTTACGCTGGATGGTTCGGGAACATTGAAAGGCGATGTTACCGAAACACGTCTGGGAGAAAAGGCTTGGATCGTGCGATCGCGTTTGCATGAAATGTCGAACGACAACGACCGCATCCGGCCGATCGAGAACATCCTTTCCAACTCGTTGACAAGTTTCCAGATAACCCACGCGTCTATACAGAATCTGCACGAGACCGACCGGCCCTTCGGTTTCAACTACTCCTTCGTGGCGCCGAATTACGCGAAAAACGCGGGTGGACTGTTGCTGGTCAGACCACGCGTCCTGGGAGTGAAGGCTCTGGCGATTGCGAGCAGTAAGCAGCCACGCCAGTATCCGTTTGAGTTCAGCGGTGTCGGGTTGGAAACCGACAGCTTCGACATTGCCATCCCCGCCGGCTACGCGGTGGATGACCTGCCCGAACCAGCCGATGCCGATTACAGTTTTGCCAGCTATCACGCCAGGACCGTGGTCGAGGGGAGCACTATCCACTACCGCCGGACTTATGAGATCAAGCAAGCCAGCGTGCCGGTGGACGACGCCGCCAAGGTCAAGCACTTCTATCAGGTGGTGGCCGGCGATGAGCGGAACATGCTTGTGCTCAAGCCTGCCGGGCCGTAGCAGGCCTGGGATGCCAGCCATTCGTCACCGCTTTTGAGCGGCTAACCTTCCCGCGCTTCCGGCACATCTCGATTCGCGATATCGTAGGGCGACCCTCACTGAGGAGGTCGCTATGCCGACTCAGCGTATTGCTATCTGCTCGTTCTTCTCAGTCTTCCTGCTCATCGCTGCTGCTGCTGCGTCTGCCACGCAAAGCGTCGTCGACATCACCGTGCCGGACGGAACGCGGCTGAAGGCGACGTATTTCTCCGCCGGCAAACCCGGGCCGGGCGTGCTGCTGCTGCATCAGTGCAATCGTCAGCGCAAAGTGTGGGACGGGCTGGCGCAGCACTTGTCGGCGGCAGGCATCAACGTTCTGACCATCGACTATCGCGGCTTCGGCGAAAGTGGAGGCACGCCTGAGGCGCAACTGACTCCGGCGGAGATTGGCAAGCAACGCGCGAAGTGGGCCAGCGATATCGATGTCGCTTTTCAATACCTGGTCTCGCAGCCCGGCGTCACGAAAGACATGATCGGCGTCGGTGGTGCCAGTTGCGGCGTCGACAACTCGATTCAAACCGCGATCGGGCATCCCGAAGTGCATTCTCTGGTGCTGCTCTCCGGACCAACGGATCGCAAGGGACGCCAGTTTCTGAGGAATGCCAACAATGGTCCGGAGTTTTTCGCCGCAGCCGATGATGACGAATTCCCCGGCACCGTGGTTGAGACGGAGTGGCAGTACAACATCACCGGAAATCCGGGGAAAAAATACGTGCATGAGACGACGGGCGGGCACGGCGCCGACATGTTCAAGGTTCATCCCGAACTGATGACGGCGATCACCGATTGGTACGTGACGACGCTGATCAAGACGCCCGGTCGCGCGCCCGTGTCGAAGGACGATTTCAAGCCATCGGAGCAGGTACAGGCGCTAAGCCTGATCGACCAACCGGGCGGCGCGCAGAAGGTCAGAGAGATGCTCCAGGATGCGCGAAAGAGAGATCCGGGTGCGACATTGTTTCCCGAAGCAACGGTGAACCTCATTGCTTACGAGTTCCAGCGGGACGGCGATACCAAGTCCGCGGTAGAAGTGGCGAAGCTGAACGTCGAGGCATATCCGAATTCTCCCAACGCCTATGACAGCCTGGGGGACATGTATCTGGCGGCCGGTCAAAAAGAGCTTGCGTTGGCGGCGTCCAAAAACTGCTTAGAGCTTTTGCCGAGCGACACCAAAGATCCGCAGCAGCAAAAAGACGCGATCAAAGCCAGTGCCGAAGGCAAGGTGAAACAGCTCAGCGCGCCAGCGCAATAGTCTTCGTTCTTTGACTTCACCGCCAGGCGTCCCCCACTTCTGCTAGCATTTCTGCGTTATGACGAAGCGCAGAGTTCTCTCCGCTGTTCTTGTCGTACTCTCACTGGCCGTTTTTATCCACGCGCAATCGCAAACACCGGCGATCGTTGTGCGCGCTGCACGCATGCTGGACGTGGCCAGCGGAAGGATCCTCAGCCCGGGTGAAGTACTCGTCCAGGGCGAGCGCATCGTCGAAGCCGGTGCGAAGGTAAACCATCCCGCCGGAGCGCAGGTCATCGATCTCGGAGATGTGACGCTGATGCCGGGGCTGATCGACGCACACGTGCATCTGTTCCTGCATCCCGGAGCGGAAGACTTGCAAACGGTGGAAGAGTCGGTGCCGAAGCGCACGATCCTCGCGACGCTCGCCGCCAGGGCCGACCTGATGGCGGGCTTCACCGCCGAGCGCGACATGGGCACCGAAGGCGCCGGTTCTGCCGACACGGCTGTGCGCAACGCCATCAACGACGGCCTCATTCCCGGGCCGCGCATGCGCATCAGCGGCAACGCCATCGACATTCTCGGAGGACACGAGGATGCCAACCACTTCAATCCCGAGCAGCACGTGCTGTCGAATGCCGATCGCGCCAACGATTCCGAGCAGATCATCGAGGTCATCCGCGAGCAGGCGAAGCAGGGCGCCGACTTCACCAAAATGTACGAGACGGGACGCGACACACTGGTTGACGGGCAGTGGCACACGCCCTACCAGTTCACCGAGGAGCAACTTGCGGCCGCGGTAGCTGAAGCGGCGCGCATTGGACATCGTGTAGCCGTGCACGCGACGGGTGAGCCCGGCACACTGTACGCGGTGCAGGCGGGCGTCGAGTCGGTCGATCACGCTGACCAGCTCAGCGACGAGACCATGCGCCTGATGAAGGAGAAGGGAATTCCCGCCGTGCCGACCTTTACCGTCGTCGAATATTTTGCCGACCACGCAGCGACCCCTGCCGCCGCCGCCCGCGAACGCCAGATGCAGGAGTTCCACGCGCGGGAGTTCAAAAAACAGCTTGCAGCCGGAGTCCCGATGGCGCTGGGAACCGATGTAGGACCGTTTCCCCATGGGACGCAGGCCCGCGAATTCGAGTTGATGGTGCAGTACGGAATGGATCCGGTCGCGGTGTTGCAGGCCGACCTGTTGAACGGCGCGAAACTGCTTGGATGGCAAGGACAGATTGGCGAACTCAAGCCCGGCTACTTCGCCGACATCGTAGCCGTGCCCGGCGATCCAACCAAAGACATTAGCGTGGTGAAGCAAGTGAGCTTTGTGATGAAGGGCGGAGTGGTGTACCGGAAGTAGCTCTTAGCTTCAGCGACCTGAACCGCAAGCAGCATCGCCGAAACGTGAGAGACCCATGCGGCATCTACTAAAGTGGGAAGTTTCGCTAATAGGCTACTGACGAACTCGAACTGACGGCTCGTCGGACTAGAGTCCGCCTTGCCGCAGCCAAAGACAAACAGCTTACCGGCACGAGTAAATTCGTGCCCTGACAAGGCTGCCCTCAGTCCGGTTTTTCAGCAGCCTGCAAAGAGCAAAGAGCAAATCATGTCCATTGTCGTTGCTTGCAAAGTTTGTGGAGCCAAGAATCGTGCGCCGGCCAGGCACCTGGCTGATACCGGCCGCTGCGGCAAGTGTAAGTCTGCGCTGCCTCCGGTCGATGAACCATTGAACGTCGATACGCAGCAGTTCGACGAGATCGTCAAGGAAGCCACTGTCCCCGTGCTGGTCGACTTCTGGGCGGCGTGGTGCGGTCCCTGCCGCATGGCGGCTCCTGAAGTCGCAAAGACCGCGAAGGATATGGCTGGCAAGGCCATCGTGGTGAAGGTGGATACCGAGCGCTATCCTGAGTTGGCGGCGCGCTTCCAGATCCGCGGCATTCCGTACTTCGCTGTCTTCGCCGGCGGCCAGCCGATCGTGCAGCAGGCCGGCCTGGTCGATCATCGCCAGATGGAAAGCTGGCTGAATTCCGCGAAAGCTCCCGCGGCTTGAAATGCGATCGACGTTCTGCCGCTACTGTTGCGGCTGCTGCTGCTGCTCCACTCGTGACGCCTGCACGTAGACGCCTTGTTCCGCCATCGTCTGCGCGCCTTCATCGTTGAGACCCCAGTCGTGCTTCGCCTTTTCTGGCGGAGGCGCCTTCTGCACCGTGCCGGAGATGTTCACGAAATCTCCGTGTCCCGCCTCGTTAACGCCGCTGCCATTTGGCAGCACGACCAGCATGCTGCTCTGCCGCGTCTCGCCCACCCAGATTGCGTGAGGGTTCACGATGGTCTGAACGGGAACGTTCTCCAGCTGAAACGGCTGCCCCACGTAGCCTTGCTTGTTCAACGCGCCGAGTACCTTCAGCCCAGAGCCGGTGGTCTCCGTGTTGAACGCGGTGCTGACGTGTCCGTTGGTGTTCTGCGGTTCAGGCGGCGCATAGCCGTGGTGAAAAATTCGGACCAGCCCGAACGCGATCACCACCAGCGCGATGACGCTGATGATCCAGTGCTGACGCACCCAGTTTCGCCCACGTTCCAGGTTTGCCGTTCCGTTATTGTGACTGTCGGAATGACGAATGTTCTGCTCGCCTGCTGCCACAGCTTCACCCCGTCGTGCAAAGTAGAAGCACCGTCCGGCGCTCCTTCAATTGGATGGCGAATACTCGTGACAGGGTGGTAAGAAGCGGAAGCAGAGCGGGCGCGAGTTGCCGCTGGCCAGCCATACTGGCCTGTCTACTTCAGGATGGGTCCCAGGCTGGCGACATCGCGCTTGCCGGCTTCGAGGTATCGCTTTTCGTCAAGCCGGCCGAAGATTTCCATGATCTTGGCCACCACGCCCGTCCATCCCGTCTGATGGCTGGCGCCCAAGCCCGCGCCGTTGTCGCCATGAAAATATTCATAGAACAGGATGTGGTCGCGCCAGTGGGGATCGGTCTGGAACTTCTCGCTGCCGCCGTAAACCGGACGACGTCCGGATTTATCGCGCAGAAAGATACTGCTCAGGCGGTTGGCGATCTCTTGTCCAACTTCGTAGAGATTCATCATCTTGCCGGAGCCAGTCGGGCATTCGATCTTGAAGTCATCGCCGTAGTAGAGGTAATAGGTGAGCAGCGCGCGCAGCAGCAGCACATTCACCGGCATCCAGATGGGGCCGCGCCAATTGGAGTTGCCGCCGAACATCCCGGAGTCGGATTCGGCGGGCAGGTACGTGACGCGATATTCCTCGCCATTCACCTTCACCGAGTAGGGATGGTCTTTGTGGTAGCGCGAGAGCGCGCGAATACCGTGCGGGCTGAGAAATTCTTCTTCATCGAGCACGCGGGTGAGGACGCGCCGCAGCCGTTCCGGGCTGAGCAGGGATGCAATGCCGCGACCGGCGTAGCCGAGTTGGTCGATGCCCGTCGGATGCATGCTGTTGCGCAGTTCTGGCATGCGCTGCATGCGTTCCCGCATCACCTGATGCGCGCGCGGTACGCGCTCCCGCTGCCACGGCTCAATCACGGTGACGGCGCACAACGGCAGCAATCCAACCATGGAGCGGACCTTCAGGCGATGCGCCGAGCCATCGGGTTGCCGCAGCACGTCGTAGTAGAAGCCGTCTTCCTCATCCCACATGCCGTCGGGGCCGGTACGGTTCATGGCATGCGCGATCCACAGCAGGTGGTCCGCGTACTTCACGGCCAGGTCTTCGTAGAAGGGATCGTGAGCGGCAAGTTCGATGGCGATCTCGGCCATGTTCTGCGCGAACAACGTCATCCACGCCGTGCCATCGGCCTGCTCCAGATATCCGCCGGTCGGCAGCGGTGCACTGCGGTCGAAAACGCCAATGTTGTCGAGGCCGAGGAAGCCGCCCTCGAAGACGTTGCGGCCGAAGCGATCCTTGCGATTCACCCACCAGCTGAAATTCAGCATCAGCTTGGCGAAGGCGCGCTTCAGGAATTCGACGTCACCTTCGCCGCGCAGCACGGCTTCCATGCGGTAGAGAAACATCGTCGCCCACGCGTGTACCGGCGGATTCACGTCGCTGAAGTTCCACTCGTACGCGGGAATCTGCCCCGTCGGATGAAGGAAGTATTCCTGCAGCATCAGGTCGAGTTGCTGCTTGGCGAAATCGATATCGACCGTCGAGAGCGCGATGGCGTGAAACGCCAGGTCCCACGCCGCATACCAGGGATACTCCCACTTGTCCGGCATGGAGATGACGTGCTCGTTCACCATGTGGAACCAGTCGCGATTGCGGAACTTGACGTCTGAGGAATCCAGCGGATTGACGCCGTGTTCTTCGAGCCACTCGTCAACGTTGAGCCCGAAGTACTGCTTGGTCCACAGCATGCCCGACAGCGACTGCCGCATCACGCGCGTTTCGTCCTCGCTGAATTTCTCCGGAATGATGATGCGGTAGAACTCGTCGGCTTCCTTCTTGCGCGCGGCGAGAGTGCTGGCAAAGTCTCGGAAAGCATCAGCGAGCTTCTCCGGTGAAGCAGCCGTCAAGCGCAGGCGGATTTTCGCCTGTCCGTTCGCGGGCACAGTGAGTTGATAATGCGCTGCTGCTTTCGTTCCCGTGCGCGCGGGATTGACTATGTCGTGCGTGCCATGAAGCAGGTATGAGTGGAAGGCGTCTTTCACGTATGGAGTGGCATTCGGCTTCTTGAAGATCCGCTCGTTGTTGGTTTCGTTCTCGGTGAACAGCAGGGGAGCGTCGCTTTCGCAATACAGGTAATGCTCTCCGAATTCGTCGTGCGAGGCCTTCACTACGCCGGTAGAAAGCTGCTGCATCGCCGGCTTGTGCGAAGCGTCGCCCCAACTCCAGGTGTTGCGAAACAGCAATGTCGGCAGCAGATGCAGGCTCGCCTCCTGCGGCCCGCGGTTGCAGACGGTGATCTCGATCAGGGTGTCGTCCGGGGTGGCCTTGGCATATTCGACGAAAACATCCCAGTAGCGATCGCCGTCGAAGATGCCGGTGTCGAGCAATTCGTATTCGAGGTCGGCCCGCCCGCGCTGCCGGTTAGTCGCAACCAGATTGTCGTAGGGGTAGGCCTCCTGCGGATACTTGTACAGATACTTCATGTACGAATGCGTCGGCGTGCTGTCGAGGTAGAAGTAATATTCCTTCACGTCCTCGCCGTGATTGCCTTCGCTGTTAGTGAGTCCGAAAAGCCGCTCTTTGAGGATGGGGTCTTTGCCGTTCCACAAAGCCAGGCTGAAGCACAGAAGCTGCTTGTGGTCGGAGAAGCCGGCCAGCCCGTCTTCGCCCCAGTGATAGGCGCGCGAACGCGCTTGGTCATGCGTGAAATAGTCCCAGGCGTTGCCGTCGGTCGAGTAGTCCTCGCGAACCGTTCCCCACTGGCGCTCGCTCAGGAAAGGACCCCAGTCCTTCCAGGGTGCTTTGCCGGTGCGAGCTTCCTCCAGCCGGATAATCTCTGCGGAGCTTTGTTTTTTTGTTCCCATGGCGCAGGTGGTCCTGTGGTCCAGCAGCTTTTGTTCAGCCATCATAGACTACTGATGCAAGCCGCCCCATTTCACCAGCGCTGCTGCTTCCGCCTATACTGGTGATAAGAGCTATGCCGTCCAACCACAAGTCCTGGGCCCGCAGGAGACTGGAAGACGCGATCCGCCGCGCCTTCACTAAGGCGTATCAAACCATCAAGGTCGATCCCAAGCATTACCTGGAACACCTGCGCATCGCCTATAACCTGCCGGCGCTGACTTATGACGGCGTCTACTCGGTCGATCCCGACCAGCTGGACCGGATCGCCGAAGACACCATACGCGCGCACATGCGCATCGCCGCCGCCGAAGGAGCAGGTCTCGGTATGGGCGGACTGTTCACCATGTTGCCCGATCTCGGTATCCTGGCGGCAATCACTTTGCGCATGATCCAGAAGCTCAGCCTGATTTACGGCTTCTCCTACAACACGGAGGACGAAGAAGCCGAGCTGTGGGTGGCCGCGGCCAGCGCCGCCGGAGTGGACATCAGTCGCGAGCTGGTGGAGAAGCAGGTGGTCTCGAAGTTTATTCCGCGGGTGATTCAGCGCATCGCCGTCAGCGCCAGCGCCGAGATCGTGGAGAAGTGGACGGCGCGCCTGATCCCTATCGTCAGCTCGGCCATCGGCGCAGGACTGAATTATTACTTCGTGAAGATCTGGGGCGAGCGCGCCATCGGCCACTTCCGGCAGAAGCATCTGGAGACACGGCGCGCCAAGAACGCGATTGCCCTGCCCGCCAGCAATCTCTAACTCCCGCGCCGCTCGAACTCTGTGACCATTACCCGGCGCCGTTTTCCGCGGCGGGCGCCGATGATCGACATTCCCACCGGTATCAGGAAGAAGATGAAGCCGGCGAGACCGGCGGTCTTCGCGGGGAGCAGTGCGGCCATCAGCGCGCACGTAATCCCCAGACCACTTTGCAGCCCGCTTTCCATCATCGTGGTGTAGGTGTCGAAGACCTCGAAGCGGTTCAGGTCCAGCTCCTCGCGTTGCCGCAAGGCGTTCCAGTAGAGAAGGACGAACACCAGGTACACCGTCGCATAGCCGAGCCCGTAGATAATCATCAGGCTCGCGCTCTGGTTGCCTTCGATCCAGCGGCCCGGCTTACCCTCCGCCGCGGCCGCGTAGGTGAACTGGCCAAACATGCCGGTGAACAGGAATTTCAGCGGATAGGTATAGAACAACATCACGAAGAGCAGCACAAAATTCAGGGTTGCCGTGATGGCGTCGTCCAGCCCATAACGGCGGAAGAAGTTGTGGTGCTGCCACCACACCAGCGCGAAGATAGCGAAGCAGACGGCGAAGGGGAGGAACCCTCGCATGTCGGTCAGCAGGTCGTTGAAGGTTCGCGGCACCTCCAGCGACACGACCAGCAGGGTCAAGGCGAAGCCGAAGACCACGTCGCTGAAGGCCTCGATGCGCGAGACTTCGTGGCTGCGCGCGCGAAACTTCGTATCGAGCGCCGGCGCATCGTTGTGCGGAATGCTTTTGGTATGCAGTTGCTTTGCGCGCATGGGCAGTGACCCTGAGGGTTCAGCTACTGTATCGCGTCTGCGACCACCGGGGAAGGTGCTTCGACGCGAAAATCTCCTTCCCACTTCGCCATCACGACGGCAGCCAGGCAGTTGCCCAGCACGTTGACCGCGGTGCGTCCCATGTCCATCAGTTGATCGACGCCGAGAAGCAGGAAGACCGGCTCGGTCGGCAGGCCGGTAGAACTCGCAGTGGCCAGCAGGATCACCAGCGCCGCCCGCGAAACTCCGGCGACACCTTTGCTGGTGAGCATCAGGGTCAGCATGATCATCAGTTGCTGGCCCAGTGTGAGATGCATGCCCGAAACCTGCGCGACGAAGATCGCCGCGACCGAAAGGTACAGCGAGCTGCCGGTGAGGTTGAAGCTGTAGCCGGTCGGGATAACAAACGCGACGATCTGCCGCGGAACGCCGAGGGCTTCCATCGCTTCCATGGCGCGCGGCAGGGCGGCCTCGGAGCTGGCGGTGCCGAAGGCGATCGTCACGGGCTCGGCTACCGCCTTGAGGAAGTCCCTGAGCGGCACGCGGAACATCAGCGCGACGGGCAGCAGGACGCCAACGATGAAGACGACCAGAGCGGCGTAGAGCGTGAGCAAGAGCTTGGCCAGGCTGCCCAGCACGCCGAGGCCGGTGTGTCCCACAGTGTAGGCAACAGCCGCGCCGACGCCCAGCGGAGCCATGTACATCACGATGTTGGTGAACTTGAACATCACCTCGCTGAGGCTCTCGCAGAACGTGAGCATCGGGCGGCGCTTTTCTTCGCTCACCAGCGCCAGCGCCACGGCGAAGATCAGGCTGAAGACGACTACCTGCAGCACCTGGTTATCGGCTACGGACTTCGCAATGTTCTCGGGGAAGACGTGCAGGATGGTGTCTTCGGCGCTGAGCTTGGTGACAGCAGTCGCGTCGGTGGTGCTGGGTGCGCCGAGTTGGACGCCGACGCCGGCCTGGCTGAGGTTGATCGCCCCGAGGCCGAGGAAGATCGCGATGGTGGTGACCACTTCAAAGAAGATGATCGACCGCAGACCGAGGCGGCCGACCTGCTTCAGGTTGGAATGTCCGGCAATGCCGACCACCAGCGTCCCGAACAGCAGCGGCGCGATGATGGCTTTGATCAGCCGCAGGAAAATGAGTGCGAGTACCCGCAAATGGGTGGCGACGTTGGGGAAGTCGTGTCCGATCTCCGCGCCCAGCAGCATGGCGATGAAGATCCACGTCGTAAGCGTGCGCTTCCTGAAGCCATAGGCGACCAGCGCCGCGAGCACGATCCAGCGGAGTGCGGGTAAGAGAATGGCAGCCGTCGAAATGGATAAGTGTTCCACGTTTTCGAAAGGTGTAGCGTCATGCTGTCGAGCAGCTTTGAAAGGGCACGGCTTCAGCCGTGCCATCATGAATCTTGGCACATGCGGCTTCAGCCGCTGAGGTCACTCTCGTCGGCGCCACAACGGACGGCTTGTCGGCCTGAAGGCCGCCTCGCCTGGACCAGAGTAAAGGACCTGCGACGGCACGGCTGAAGCCGTGCCCTTTCAAGGCCAGCCGATCTACGTTTCCAGGCTCCCGCCATACGTCCCAAGGCTGCCGCCACCCAGTCGTCGTGGCACCCAGACGCTGAGTTCACCGCAGCAGATCCTCCAACTCCACGCCGCGGTCGGTCTTCCCGTCCCGATACTTCACGATCACCGGGGCGTACAGCGACAGCCCCCACTCGGCGGCTTTGCCCTTCGAGATCGCGCGTGAACCCGGCACCACCACGGCATTTTCCGGCACGCGCAGCGGCTCGCCATCCAACGAACGATAGATCTCGCCGCGCACGGTGTCGAACAGCGGCGTCGAGCGCGTCAGAATTGTTCCTGCGCCAAGCACGGCGCGCGCTCCCACCTGCGTTCCTTCGTAGATGCCGCAGTTGCCGCCGACGAGCACATCGTCTTCGATGACGACCGGCGAGGCGTTGATGGGCTCGAGAACACCGCCGATCTGTGCGGCCGCGCTGATGTGCACGCGCTTGCCGATCTGGGCGCAGGAGCCGACCAGCGCGTGCGAGTCGACCATCGTGCCTTCGTCGACGTAGGCGCCGGTGTTGATGAACATTGGCGGCATGCACACCACCGACGACGCAACATAGGCGCCGCTGCGGATCGACGAGCCACCAGGGATGACGCGAACCTGCTCGCTGGCGGCGAAGTGACGGGTCGGAAACGTGTCTTTGTCGACAAACGAGAGCACGCGCGGGTCGCCGCTTTCAGCCAGCTTGCCAATGCGAAAGCCCAGCAGAATGCCTTGCTTCACCCAGGCATTGGTTTGCCATCGGCCGTCGATCTTTTCAGCCGCGCGTACCTGGCCTGCGGTGAGCGCGTCGCGGAAGCGAACAAAAACTTCGCCGGCGCTCGGCTCCTGAGCCGCCGCCGCGCCAAGCGCATACAGCCGCTCAATTTCCGGTTGGAGTTCGTGCATGGCGGGCAGTATAACTGGTCATCGATGGTGGGCGCAGTAACTCCCGACACCGTCCGCCAATCGCGCATCGAAAATTGTTATGGCTTGGATCGACGAACTGCTGGGCCGTACGCTCGTGCTCGTAGCTCACCCTGATGACGAGTGCATTGCCTTCGGCGCGCTTTTGCAGCGCATACGCGAGCCGCTGGTGCTCTTCGCAACCAACGGTTCGCCGGCTGACCCGTACTTCTGGCAGAAATATGGTTCGCGTGAAGCCTACGCGGCGCTGCGTCGGCAGGAGGCGCTCAACTCCATGCATGCGGCCGGAGTCAAGGATGTGATCTTCCTCGCCGACCTGCCCGGTGGCGAGAAGCTGGTCGACCAGGAACTGTTTCGCAATCTCAATACGGCGTATGGCCTGTTGTCGGAGATCGTCGCGCGTCGCATGACGACGGCGCTGCTGACGCTGGCGTATGAAGGTGGGCATCCCGATCACGACTCGTGCAGCTTCCTGGCCGCGCAACTCGCCAGGCGCGCATCGCTGCCGTGCTGGGAGGCGCCGCTGTATCACCGCAACGCCGATGGGTCGGGCTTGTTTCAGGATTTCCGCACGCCCACCGACGATGTCGTGGACGTGCGGCCGACGGCAGGGGAGCAGGAGCGCAAGCGCGAAATGTGCCGCGCTTATCCCTCGCAAGGGGATTTCCTTCAGAAGTTCGATGTCGCCCGTGAAATCGTTCGTCCGCAGGCCGCCTACGACTACACCCGGCCTCCCCACCAGGGCAAGACAAACTACGAAATCTGGCAGTGGAGCATGACCGCCGAGCAGGTGAGCGCGGCCTTTGCTGAGTTTTTGCGGACGGCGCATGTTTGACGAAGATTTCGGATGCCCTGTAACAGGGCACGACTTTCAGTCGTGCCGCTAAGGCTCGTCTCACTACTGGTGGCGATTCGGATTCAGCCGACGGCAGGTTGGCTTTCCTGTCGCCGGCAACTCGCATCTACATAAGCTGACCCGGCTTGAGCCGGCGGCACCATGTCTGAATTATCCATCCTCTATGTTTCCTATCCTCTGCTCAGCGTAAACCCGGAGAGTGCCGGCGGCGCCGAGCAGATGCTGCTCGCCGTTGAGCGCCAGATGCATGCGGCCGGGCATCGCACCGCGGTCGCGGCGTCCAGTGGATCGAGAGTGAGCGGAGATTTACTGAGCACAGGCGCACCCGCCAGCGCTCCTGATCAATACGAGAAGCGCGAGCGTGAACACTGCGCCGCCATCCTCAATCACCTGCGGGAGCACCACAGCGAGTTCGACCTGATTCACGACAAGAGCGGAAGCTTTTTCCGCCACGCCGCGCAATGTCCGGTACCGGTGCTGGCGACGCTGCACCTGCCGCGAAGCTTCTATCGCGACGATTTCTTTAGCGACATTGTGCCCCACGTTCGCTCGGGGTCCCCAGACCGCGCCGTATTTGAGCGGGCTGGGGTGAATCGCGTGCCTGTTTTGCACGCTAACGTGGGCAACCTCTACTTCAACTGCGTCTCGCAGTCGCAGGCGCAGAGTTTCAGCGATCTACCGAACTTTCTCGGCGTCGCTGAAAACGGAATCGAGGTGGAGAAATTTCCATTCACGAAGACCAAGCGCGACTATCTTCTCTGGCTAGGCCGCATCTGCGAAGAGAAAGGACCGCACCTGGCGATTCAGGCGGCCCAATCAGCGCAGATGCCGCTGGTGCTCGCAGGACAGGTCTACCCCTTCCGCTATCACCAGGATTTTTATGCGCGGGAGATTCGCCCGCATCTGAATGGACGCGTCAGGTTTGTCGACACGCCGACTCTCGATCAAAAACTAAAGTTACTTGCGAACGCCCGCGCGCTTCTGCTCACCAGCACGGCAGAAGAGACCAGTTCGCTAGTGGCGATGGAAGCCATGGCCTGCGGCACACCGGTGGTCGCGTTTCGCAGCGGCGCATTTCCGGAGGTTGTAGCGGATGGGGAGACGGGCTTCGTCGTCGATTTGATGGAAGAGATGGCGCAGGCGGTAGGAGAAGTAAATCGAATTTCCCCCGAGGCTTGTCGCGCGCGAGTGGAAGGGCATTTCAGCGCCTCGCGCATGGCGCAGGATTATCAAGAGCTGTATCGGCAGGTGCTGATGTCTGCGAAAGAAGTGGAGGCATGAGTCGCAGACAAAGTCCGCAATGAGGTCAGTGTCCTCCTTGAAGTGACTGCCATGTGGAGAGCCACTCAACCGTTGCAATCAGACCTTTGCACAAGCTACGTCTAAAACTCTGTGTCTCCGTGTCTCTGTGGTGAATGCGTTTTGGCTCACTTCACCGCAGCATGTCGCTGCAGCAGCCCCACCTCCGCGGCAATCTTCTCCAGCTTCGCGCGGGTTTCTTTCTTCACCGGCACCAGGGGCAGACGGAGGTTCTCCTCAAGACGGCCCATCATCGCCAGCACGGCCTTCGCTGGGCCGGGGTTTGATTCCATGAAGTTGGCTTGCATCAACGGCAAATATTTGCGGAAGAGCAGGCGTGCCGTGTCCATCTTGCCCGCGAGCGCGGCACCGGTCATGCGCGTCATCTCGGCGGGAATCTCATTCGACGCCACGGAGATGATGCCGACGCCACCCAATCCAATCACGGCCAGCGTGATCGCGTCGTCGCCCGAGAAGACGAGGAAGTCGTCCGGCAGCGTCGCACACACTTCGGCGATCTGCGCGATGTTGCCGCTGGCCTCTTTCACGCCAATGATGTTGTCGATCTCGGCCAGCCGTTGCAGCGTCGGCGTCTCGATGTTCGTGCCCGTGCGGCCGGCGATGTTGTACAGCACCAGCGGCTTCGTCGAGGCTTCGGCAATCGCCTTGAAGTGTTGGTACACGCCTTCCTGCGTCGGCTTGTTGTAGTAGGGCGTCGCGGTCAGGATGTAGTCGACCCCCGGGCGCGACGACGCTTCCTTCGCCTTGGCCACGGCTTCGCGCGTGTTGTTCGAGGTCGCTCCCGCCATGATGGGCACGCGCCCGGCGGCCGTTTCAATCGTCACGTCGATCACGCGCAGCCACTCCTCGTGGGTAAGCGTGGGCGTCTCGCCGGTGGTGCCGCAGGGCACAAGAAAATCGATGCCGGACTCCACCTGCCAGCGCACCAGTTCGCGCAGCGCCGGTTCATCCAGGCTGCCATCTTGTTTAAAAGGAGTGACGAGAGCAGTACCGCAACCGCGCAGTTTCATTGGAAGAGAATAATCGTTTGCGGGGTGAATCTCAAAAGCGTTTTACCACAGAGACACAGAGGCACAGAGGATTTTGAGGGAAAATATTTGTGGGTGAGTCAGGATTCCGCACTGAAGCCAAAAAGAAAGTTTCTCTCTGTGTCTCTGTGCCTCTGTGGTAAATCGATCTTCACAACTGGCTGAAGACGTCCTTGAAGTCGTAGAAGCCCTGTTTGCCGACGATCCACTCTGCTGCCAGCACCGCGCCGTTAGCGAACGTCCGGCGGGACTTGGCTTCGTGCGTCAGCACAATGCGGTCGCCCGATGATTCGAGTTCGAGCGTGTGCGTGCCCGTGACTTCGCCCTCGCGCTCGGATGTGATGTCGACGCGCTTTGCCGCTGTCTGCTCAATGACGCGCTGCACAGCCATCGCGGTTCCAGACGGCGCATCTTTTTTGTGGATGTGGTGGATCTCGGTGATGTGTCCGGTGTAATCGTGCTGCAAGGCCGCGGCGGCGGTCTTTACGATCTGGAAGAACAGGTTCACACCGTAGGAAAAATTCGCACCCCACACAAAGCCGGTGCCTGCCTGCTGGACCGCGCTGCGCACGCGATCCATCTCGCCGTACCAGCCGGTGGTGCCGACGACCATTGGCTTGCGCGCCTGTAGACAGGCGTCGATGTTGCCCAGCACGGCTTCCGGCGTGGTGAAGTCAATCACGACATCGATTGCACTCAGGTTCTCCGGCGTAAGCCACGCACCGTCTCGATTCAAGTCGACATCGATGATCTGCGTCTTGTGACCGCGCTCGCCCGCGACTGCGGCGACCAGCGAGCCCGTCTTACCCGGGCCGAGTACGGCGATATTCAGAGACTTACTCAATCAAATACCTCCGGATCGACGTCGGAGAAGAACCTCGCATGCAGACGCCGCACCGCTTCGGGCACGTCGGCTTCGTCGATGACGAACGTCAGGTTGATCTCGGAGGCGCCCTGCGAAATCATGCGCACGTTGATGTCGCTGATGGCTTCGAAAATTTGCGCCGCGACGCCGGGAGTATCGCGCAAGTTCTCGCCGACCAGGCACACGATCGCCTTGCGGCCGGAATACTTCACGAACGCCAGCTTTTCCAGGTCGGCGGCGATCTGCGGAATCGCTTCGTTGGAATCGACGGTGAGCGAGATGCTGACCTCTGAGGTCGACACGACATCGACGGCGCAGCGATGACGCGCGAAGATCTCGAAGACCTTGGCCAGGAAGCCGTGGGCCATCAGCATGCGCGCGGCAACGATGTCGATCACCGTGATGCGCGTCTTGGCCGCGATCGCCTTGAACAGTGACTTCGAACGCGGCGTGCGCGCCAGGATGCGCGTGCCTTCATTCGCGGGATTGCGCGAGTTCAGCACCAGTACTGGAATGTTTTTCTCAACCGCAGGCAGAACCGTCGCCGGATGCAGGACCTTCGCGCCGAAGTAGGCGAGTTCGGCGGCTTCCTCAAAGCTGATGAGCTTAATCCGGCGCGCATTGGGGCAGATGCGCGGGTCGGTGGTCTTCATGCCGTCCACGTCGGTCCATATCTCGATGCGCTGCGAATTGAGACCGGCGCCGACCAGCGCTGCGGAAAAATCCGAGCCGCCGCGGCCGATTGTGGTCGTCGTGCCCTCGCGGGTCGCGCCCACGAAGCCTCCCATGATCGGCACCTGGCAATGATCGATGAGCGGTTTTACGTGATCTTGCAGGCGCTCGTTGATCTCTTCGACCTGCGGTACCGCGCGGCTGTGCTGCTTATCGGTGATGATGACCTTGCGCGGGTCGACCAGCACGGCGGGAATATCGCGGGCGAGAAAGGCTGGGACAGTGATCATGCTCGACAGCCGCTCGCCGAACGAGACAACGTAGTCCTGGGTGCGCGGCGTGAGTTCGCCGACGGCCGAGATGCCGCGCAGCAACTCGTCGAGCGAGTCGAACTCCGCGCCCAGATCGTTGTGCAGATCGGTGTGTAAGCCGGTGCCCAGCAGCTCGCCGGCAGTCAGGTAATGACGCTCGCGCAGCGCGCGGCAGATCTCGAGTGCCTGATCGCGCTCGCCGCGTCCGGCGGCGGCGGCCATCGCCAGCAGCTGGTCGGTGACTTTCGCCATCGCGCTCACGACCACGAATGGCCGCTCGGGGATGCGCGATTTCACGATGCTGGCGACGCGATCGATGGCGGTGGCGTTCTCCACCGAGGTGCCGCCAAACTTCATTACGATCACGGCAGAACACCCCGACCGGCAGCAACCCCGCTCGGCTCAGCAACGCCAGGCAGCAGGCCTTGTACTTTCAGGAGTTCGGCATTCAGCAGCGCCGCACCGGCTGCGCCGCGGATGGTGTTGTGCGAGAGCACGGTGAACTTCCAGTCGAGCACGCCGCACGGGCGCAGGCGTCCGACGGTGACGGTCATGCCGTTGCCGCGATCGACGTCGAAGCGCGGCTGCGGACGGTCGGGCGACGCATCGTACACCACCGGATGCTCGGGCGCGAGCGGCAGCTTCAGCTCCTGCGGCGTGGATTGGAATTCGTTCAGCGCGGCAATGATCTCTTCGGCAGAGGCTTTCCTGCGCAGCTTAATCGACACGGACTCGGTGTGGCCGTCTTCGACCGGGACGCGATTGCAATGTGCGGTCATGGCAAAGTCGGCCATGTCGACGTGATCGCCGCTGACGCGCCCGAGCAGCTTGCGCGTCTCCTCCTCCATCTTTTCCTCTTCCTTGGCGATGTAGGGGATCACGTTGCCTAGAATGTCGAGCGAGGCGACACCGGGATATCCGGCGCCACTCACGGCCTGCATGGTGGTGACGAAGAGCGACTCGATACCGAACTCGCGATGCAGGGGCGCCAGCGCGACCACTAGGCCGATCGCCGAGCAGTTCGGATTGGTTACGATGAAGCCGCCCGACTGCTTGCGCCAGCTTTGCTTTTCGATCAGCGACATGTGATCGGCGTTGACTTCAGGAATGATCAGCGGCACATCTGCTTGCATGCGGAATGCGCTGGAGTTGCTGACCACGGCGCACCCTGCGGCGGCAAACTGCGGCTCGAGTTCGCGCGCAATGCCGGCATCGAGCGCGGCGAAGATCACCTTGGGCGCGCCGTCAGGGCTGGCGTTCGACACCTGCATCTTCCGCACGCGCTCCGGGATTGGCGTCTTCAAGCGCCAGCGCGCGGCGTCGCCATAGGCTTGTCCGGCCGAGCGGTCGGAGGCGGCCAGCCACGCCACCTCGAACCAGGGGTGATGCTCAAGCATTTGGATAAAGCGCTGACCGACGACTCCGGTAGCGCCAAGTATTCCGACTGCAATCTTCTGCTGCTGTGCCATTTTGTTAGGGAAAATTCAAGTGTATATCACGTTCACAGGCGCGGCGAAGGGAGGAATCTAGGCGCGCTTCCCGGTGGTTAACAGATTCAGTGCAAGGGCAATTTCGCGTGCTGTCTCGTCCGCTTCTTTGTCGTGGGTCTCGACGGTCAGCTCGGCCTTGCGGTAGTGGGGGAGACGCTGCTCATAAAGTGCGCAGAAGGCGGCTTCGTCGCGCGCCAGCGGCCGCGCATTTTGCGAATGGCCGGCGGCACTGCGGCAGCGCTCGAGAAGTTTCTCCAGATCGGTTTGCAGGAAGACGACCCGCGCGCTTCGTTGCCGCAGGGCTTCGACATTCTCCGGCTGAATGAATGTCCCGCCGCCGAGCGCGATGACCATCGGCGCGTTGACGGCGGCAAGGACAGCGTGCAAGCATTCGCTCTCTAAATGGCGAAAGCGTGTTTCGCCGTGACGTGTGAAGACATCGGCGATCGCTATGCCCGCGTGGCTTTCAACTTCATAGTCGAGGTCGATAAAAGACCAGCGCAGCAGCGAGGCAAGCGCGCGACCGATGGTGCTCTTGCCGGCAGCCATAAATCCGGTCAAGGCGACGACCGGTGGGTCGCCGGTCCGTGCTTCATCTCGATTGGATAATGTGCGTGGATCCATCACGGCGAGCAGGGCTCAATGCGATCTTAGCATCGCATTTGCAGGCGATACCCGGCTGCTCGCGTCTAGTCCAGAGGTTGTAGGGACGCTGCTACCAGCAGGGGATGTGCGGATTTCCGGGCTTGCGTACTATCGGCCCATGCAACTGATTCAGATTGGCGAAGTCAGACAGAAGACGGTGCTGGATATGATTCAGGAAATGGCAGCCCGCCAAGCCGCAGAGATCGAACAGCTGAAGATGTCGGCGATGAAGCGAGCACGAAACACGACTCGCAGCCGCCAACGGTGCACCTCCCCCAAGCGTGTGCAATAGAAGGCGTCGGCATCCGTCTTACTTCTCGCGTTTTGGCACTACCGCATAGGTTGGATTGTGGTATGTGCCGCCAATCTGGATGGCCACTACCGAAGCATGGTGGTGGCCCTTTTTCATAAAGGGTTCAATCACCTTCAGCAGAAACGACTTCACTCCGGTCGTCGTTTTTGACAGCTCGCTATCCAGCCGCATGTATCCATGCAGATCGATGTGCTCGTTCATCAGGCCGTACGTCCCACTCACCTTCGCCAGCGCACCCGGCACTGCAAAAGAAACATCGCTCAGGTGCGCAACGGTATCGCTCAGCACGACATGCCCTTTGATGTTCGCTACCACCCGGCCGGGATCGTAGCTGTCGTTTCCAAGTTTCTCGTTCGTGTCTTCGACCTTGTCGGCCTTACCGCGTGCCTGCGCACTCAGCACGTCAAGGTTTTTTTGTGTATCAGGGTTGGAGTACTGCGCATCGCTGATACCGAAGTCGCCCACCAGCTTCACGCGATTCAGAAAGGGCTGCTTGCCGGGGTTGATCGTGGCCTTAGCGCGAAAGGTTATAGGGCCGGTCATCGGCGGCTGCTTCTCGGAGATGAACATCCACAGCAGGTCCTGCACCCTCGCCTTGCTGGAAGACAACTCGAAGGTCGCGACCTTGCCGTTCACGCCTTGTCCACTGACGGATCCCGCACCGGTAATCGTTGTCTGGCCGTAGTGAACGCGAGCGGCATTCAGATCGACATCGCCGTTGAGTCCGTTCACCGTGGCACTGAATTCAGAGGTGATTGGGACGCGATGCCCGCTGGTGCTGACGGTGAAGTTTTGGGTTTCGGCCGTTCCCTGGACTATGACGTGCTGCAGGATTCCGTCGAACGTTCCCTTCGAAGTCACGATGCCGCCGACAGCTTCGAACGATCCGAGATCGAGACTCTTCAGGTCGTAGGAGCCTGACATCTTGCTCTCACCACCGTGACCAGCTTTCCAGGGGCCGAACTCGCCAGTCGCTTCGACCTCGGCCGCAGGTTGCGGAATCTGCAGCGTGCCCTTGAAGCGCAGCGGCTTTCCTTCCGCCAGATCATGGACGAAAAGCTTCGGAATCCGGAAGAAGAGTGGCTGCTTGCGTTCAGGTGTCGGCATGAGCTCGATATCGGCTCCATCAGCGACAATCTTTCCGATGGTCAGGCCCCCGGCCAGTCTGCCGACGTTGAATTCGGGAGCGTTGGATGGTTGCCGGGACGGTATTACCTGGACGTGGAAACCGTCGGCGCGGATCACGTCGATGTGATTGGTGAGCAATCCGAAGTAGGAAGTGAAGATGGCGAGTCGTTGAATCGTAAGATACGGCCGGCCGCTAATGTCGCCGGGATGACGGAATGTCACCTGCTCCGCGACGCAGCCGGGCTTCGGAAAAAACCTGTTATGGAAGGAACCGACCTGCACCTCGCCGCCCGACTGTTGCCGTAAGGCGGCGATGATTGCTCCCTGGTTGAATGGCCACTTGAGCGCGGCGAGGATTATCGCCACGACCACACACGCCAGCACGATGATCATGATCACCGTGCGCCGGCGAGTGCCGCGCGGCAGACTCGCCATGTGGCCGACAATCGGTTTTTCGTCTACGTGAACAGGCATGTTGTCGGATCGAGGTTCCCTGGTGGATTGCGACGGTGGCTTGCTGGTGAGATGTGCGGGAAGGGCGGGTCGGTTTCCTGCAAATCAGTTGCGGCGCCGCTTTGGCTGTGGAAAACGGGTGGCCTACGTAACCTCTTCGACGGCGAACACCTTAGAGCGCTCTCGGCTGTCCTGACGCAGAACTAAGGGAAAAAACTAAAAGCAGCTCAGGCTTAGACGGGGGACGCCTTAACCCTCCTGAAACCTATACTCACGGCGAAATCCCAGAATTTTGTGCAAGGCCATTACCTTGTCCGCGGACCCTCAGTGCGGACGAGCCGGAGTGCCTGATGTCCAAAATTGCTGCCGCTTCCTGCTTAGCGGTGCTGCTCGGCGTTTCTCTCTCTGCCAACGCAGCCCAATATCAACAGATCGTTCCCAACACAACCTTAACTGCCGAAACCAGCAACAACACTTCTGCTGCCGACGCCTTTCCCGGATGCGAGACCACGACGGTCACCAATGGGCAGTGCGTCGACAACGGTAACCTGAAAGCCAGCAACGTCAGCAAAATCGACGTTCACACCCTGCTCTCGCCATCGCAGCAGGGAGCCAGGATCTACACCACCTACATTCCCTATTGGGTGCACGGCACCCATCCGAACATCGGCTATAGCTCGCAGGATCCCAACCAGGTGACGCGAGAGATTGCCGACTTAACCAGCCGCGGCTTCAACGGCGTGCTGGTCGATTGGTACGGGCCGGGGAGCTTCGAGGAGGGCGCCACCGAAGTTCTGAAGACGCAACTGGAACAGCAGAACGCTTTGAAGTTTGCTCTGATGATCGATCAGGGCTCCCTGAAGTGGTTCTCCTGCTATCCAAATTGCTCGGCCACGCAGGCGCTGCTAAACGTCATCGCCTTTGCGAGGCAGAAGGGCTACTTCAGCTCGCCGGCCGCCATTCGCAATAGCGACGGAAAGGTCGTCGTTACGCAGTTCGGTATGGAAGCCTACAACGTCAACTGGTCGACCATCGAAAGCCAGAACTCCGACCTGGAATGGATCTTCGAAAACGCCGGCGCGTTCGGTAACGGATACACTGTCGGCGCGTACGGCTGGTTGTCGCCGAAGAATCCTCAGCAGGACGGCTACGAGGGACTCGACTACACGCAGTACTTCCTGCGCATGGCCGGCCAGCATCCCACTAAAGATAACTGGACTTCCACCTGGAAGGGCTTCAACGACATCGTCGCGAGCTGGGCACCGCCCGGCGGACGTCACATCCAACAGCTCTGCGGCAAGACGTGGCTCGATTCGTGGGGCGTCGTCTCCGGCTACACCGGGCGGCTTGACGCGGTGCAGGTCGTGACCTGGCACGACTACGAAGAGGGAACCGAGATACAGAGCGGCATCGACAACTGCTTAACCATTACCGCCTCTGTCAGCGCGAACACCCTGAGCTGGAGCGTGCCCGACGAGTCGACGCTCGATCACTACACCGCGTACATCTCCACTGACGGACAGAACCTGATGTCGCTGGGTGACTATTACGTCGGCACACACTCGCTGGACCTGTCGCAGTTCCAGTTTGCTCCCGGCACCTATCAAATCTTCGTGCAGGCCGTGGGCAAGCCGAGCATTCGAAACAATATGTCGGCTTCGACTGGCGTACACGGTGGCGATTCAGGGCCCGCCGACGGCGGTCATCAGCACGCCCTACAACGGAGAGCATGCTGGTCCGGCAACCAACCTGACTGGCGGCGCCAGCAGTCCCAACGGCGCCATCATCTCCTACCAGATCTACCTGGACGGACACCTGCTGCGGACGCTGGGCGGAGGACCATCGTTCCAGTCGTGGGTTTCCACGACCATGGGTGTGCACCATTTTGTTGTGAAGGCCGAAGACGCTACCCAGCAGTGGGGTACAGCTTTGGCTTGGGACCAACGCACCTACTGACCAGTTGGCGATCGCTCCCTGAGCTCCCTCGCACGATTTTCCCGCTGCGGGGGAGCTTTCGTTTTGAGCGTCAGATCTGGAAGTCGATCTCGATGATCTCCCGCAGGCGATCACCGTCAGACGGAGCAAACTCGCGGCCCTGTAACTCGCGAACCTGCTGCTTGAGGTTCTTGACTTCATTCGCCACCGCAGCCAGCGCTTCCGAGAGGGGATCATTGATCTGCTTTGGATCGGTGATGACCACTCGCTTGCCCTGGCGAAAGACGATGTGGCCCGGCACACCAACCACGGTCGAATTGTCGGGCACATCTCGCAGGACGACTGAGCCCGCGCCGACGCGGCTGTTCTCGCCGATGGTGATGTTGCCGAGAATGCGCGCTCCTGCTCCCACCACGACATTGTTGCCGAGCGTCGGGTGCCGCTTGCCGGTTTCTTTGCCCGTGCCGCCCAGGGTCACGCCCTGATAGAGCGTGACGTCATCGCCAATGATGGTGGTTTCGCCGATGACCACTCCCATCCCGTGATCGACGAAGAAGCGTTGCCCGATTTGCGCGCCGGGATGGATTTCGATCCCAGTGATGAGTCTCGCCACCTGCGAAAGCAGGCGGGCGAGGAACTGCCATCCGTGGGTCCACATCCAGTGATGCACGCGATAGCCCCAGAGCGCGTGCAGCCCTGAGTAAAGCAGCACGACCTCGAAGCCGGACTTCGCTGCGGGATCGCGGTCAAGGACCGCAGCGACGTCTTCGCGCGCGCAGGAGAAAAAGCTCAAAGGTTGACCTCAGCCGTCGGCAGCGCGAGCGCCTGCTCCCGCAACTGCTGGAACAGGATGCTGCTCAGGTAGCGCTCGCCGAATGAGGGTATCACTACCACAATCAACTTTCCGGCGTTTTCTTCGCGCTTGCCTACGCGCAACGCCGCCTCCACAGCGGCTCCCGAGGAGATGCCGACCAGCAGCCCTTCTTCGCGCGGCAGACGGCGGGCCATGGCGATTGCATCGTCGCTCGACACCTGCACGACTTCGTCGATGAGATCGGTGCGCAGGATGCTCGGCACAAAACCGGCGCCGATACCCTGAATCTTGTGCAGACCGGGCTGTCCGCCGGAGAGCACCGGGCTCTCGGTCGGCTCCACGGCAATCGCCTTGAACGACGGCTTCTTCGCCTTGATGTATTCGGCAACGCCGGTCAGCGTCCCGCCGGTGCCGATGCCGGAGATGAGGATGTCGACTTTGCCGTCGGTATCGTTCCAGATCTCTGGGCCGGTCGTCTCCAGGTGGATCTTGGGATTCGCAGGATTATCGAACTGCTGCAGCATGTAGCCATTGGGCGTGGACGCAAGCAGTTCATTCGCCTTGGCGATGGCGCCCTTCATGCCCTTCGCCCCCGGCGTGAGGATGATGTCGACCCCAAAGGCGAGCAGCATGACGCGGCGCTCCGAACTCATCGTGTCCGGCATGGTGATGATGAGCTTGTAGCCCTTCGCGGCGGCGACGAATGCCAGTCCGATGCCGGTGTTGCCGCTGGTCGGCTCGATCAGCACAGTTTTGCCGGGCTGGATCTTTCCGGCGCGCTCGGCTTCTTCGATCATGCTGACCCCGATGCGATCTTTCACGCTGCTGCAGGGTTCCATGCTCTCCAGCTTGGCGACGATGGTGGCGCGGGCGCCGTCCGTGACTTTGTTCAGGCGTACGAGTGGCGTGTTCCCGATGAGTTCGGTTACATCATTGGCTATCTTCATTGACTTTCTCCAGAAGGTGCCGGCACGCTGGCCGATGAATTTAGAAGTGTGCTGGGAAACGATGTCGCAGAGGCAAGGTTAGCGACAACAACAACAACGACAGGAGCAGGCCTGTGTGAGTCGGCCGGCGAGGGCTTCAGCGTGATCATGCTGCTTGGTATCGATGCGCTTCATAGGTCGTCCGATTCCGCTTGAGCTCTGTGGCATCCTACGCCCTATCCGATGCAGCCAGCACGGCGCGAGTCGCACTAGTTGAGGCGTTTTCAATGGATGGTCGCCCGCCAGGATTGCTGGCGCCGATGTCTCCGGTGGCAACCCAGCCGGTGCAGCGGGTGCCCCACGTTCGCCCTTCTTTTGGGCTAACGTGGGTCGTACCGCCTCACCTTGCGCCCTCGCATAAAATAAGTACACTCCTTCACCAAAGGTGCGAACCGAATGCGCAACCCTCTGCTAGTTGTCCTCGCGATCCTGCTCGCGATGGCCGCGAGCGCCCGGACCCAAACGCAGCAAGGCGATGCGTCCTCGACCCCGAGCAATCCTGCGGTTGCTGCCGATGATCCCGCGTTCGCCGGATATCAGGCGGTCACCAAGGGTATCAAGCCGCCAAAGGCAATCTCCACTCCCGACCCGAAATATCCTGACCTGCCGCAGGACGCCGAGCCGCGCGGGACGGTGGTGCTGCTGATCGGCGTGAACCCCAAAGGACACGTGGGCGCCGTGCGGGTTTTGCGGAGCGATGAATCGGTCTTCGAGACCACCGCCGTCGAAACCGTGAAGAAGTGGAAATTTAAGCCGGCCGAGAAAAATGGACACGCGGTGCCGGTGCAGATCACGGTGGAAATGAAGTTTCAACGATAGGGGCAAGAGGTCAGGGACTAGGGGCTAGGGGTTAGGGGAAAGCGAACTCCGACTCACTACCTAATGATTCACGATCTACGATCCACGATTTACGAGCTAGCCATTGACTAGCCCCTAGCCCCTAGCCCCTGACCTCGCCTGCCTTTTCGCGCGATAATGGACCTACATGCTGAACCAGATTTCCCCCGCAAAAGCTCACCCCACCACCGACGACGCGGTCGATATGTTGATCGGCTGTCACCAGCGCATTCGACATTTCACCGGAGTGGCAATCAAGCTGGCGCACGCGCAAGGAGCGACGGCCGACGAAGTGACGCAGGCTGCGGCCGGCGTTCATCGGTATTACACGGTGTCCCTGCCGTTGCATGAAGCCGATGAGGAAGACACGCTCCGCCCGCGCCTGGATACCTTGGGGGATGAGAAGCTGCATCATGCACTGATGGCCATGACCGATCAGCATCTGGCGATCGATGAATTGCTGGAGCGGCTTTTGCCGTTGCTGGTCATGGTGCGAAGTAATCCCGACACGATTCATGCCGCCGGGCCGGAAATGTGTAATATCACCAAGGCTCTGGACGAGATGTTTCGCGCGCATCTTCAGCTGGAAGAGGAAGCGATCTTCCCGGCCATTCGGGAGCGCCTGCCCCAAGCGGTTCAGGCCGAGATGGCGGGGGAGATGCGCGGACGGCGTAAACAAGGCTGAAGCCGGTCGTCGGAGGGCTCTCCTCCCAAACTTTTAAAAGACGCTGCCGCCTTCGCTGCTGGATGCATCTGAATTGTTCCGAGCAGTATAAAATTCGGGTCGCCGGAACTGTAAAATCGTTGAACGCAATCTGGCGCCGTGTCAGGAACGTATTACTGAATGGAAGCGATGGACCCCAGCCCGCTGAATCGTAATGACGCCACGGAAGATATGCGGCTGGTATCGCGTATCCGCGCCGGCGATCAACAGGCTATGTCCGAGCTGTACGACCGCTATGCCAAGGTGGTTTACGCGGTGGCGCTGCGGGTGCTTCAGGATGCGGGAGGAGCCGAGGACGTGCTTCAGGACGTGTTCCTGCAGTTGTGGCGCAATCCCGACGCCTTCGATGCCAGTCGCGGCAGCCTGGCAGCCTGGCTGGCCGTGATCTCGCGGCACCGCGCCATTGATCGCATACGGCAGCGCCGGCCGGAGACCGATATTGAAGATTGCGTCATCGCAGGCGGCCCTGACATGCGCGATGAGACCGAACGTAAACTGGTCATCGACAAAGTTCGCGCCGTTGTGCAGGAGATGAACCCCGATCAGCGCAAGGCCCTGGAGATGGCGTTCTTCGAAGGCTTGACGCACACGGAAATTGCGGAAAAAACCGGCGAGCCTCTGGGCACAATCAAGACGCGCATTCGCAGCGGATTACAGTTCCTGCGGGCCAAGTTTGCGGGGTAGGTGGATGCGTGACGTTTTGCGGGCAGGGCGCGGTAGATCTTGCCCATAATGTGTGCTTGAGAACGATGTTTGCCGCGAGCAGTTTGGAACACCGGGTACGGATGGACAACGAGTACGGGTGGGCAACGAGTACGGATGGAACACCCAGCCCGTGACCTAGCCCGTTAGGGCGGCATATTCTGGCCCAGCACGTAGCCGAAGGCGGAGTGCTGGGTACGATGTAAAAGTTTTTCGAGTCCCGTAGGGACGACAGGGTTCTCAGTGGGAAGAAAAGTAAAGAGGCTGAGCACCGAGACGAAATAAAAGGATTGGAGCCGCGTGAGCGGCGGGACACAACGACTTTGAAGACGCACGAACAATTCGCGGACGATCTGGCGCTGTACGCGCTGCACGATCTTTCCGGCACGGACCGTCAGGAGTTGGAAGCCCATCTCCAGACGTGTGCCTCCTGCCGTCGCGAATTGCAGGCCCTGCGCTCCGACCTAGGCTTGCTCGGCTTAGGCAGCGGAGGCCCGCAGCCCCCCGCGCGCAGCAAGGATCGCCTGATGCGCGCCATCGCTGCCGAACCGCGTGGTGTATCCACCCCCGCTCCCGCTGCGGAGCCTCGACCTTCCTGGTGGTCGAGCCTGGTCCCGGCGGTCGCTGCCCTGTGTCTGCTGGTGATTGCCGTCGCCTTGTGGCACAACAACAGTCGCCTGAAAGACGCGATCGCTGAACTGCGCGGCCGCAACGACGATCAGGCCACACAACTCGACCAGATGCATCGCGAGATGGCGCTGATGACCGCTCCCGACGCCGTGCATGTCTCTCTGAATCCCCAGAAATCCGGCAAAGAGCCCAGCGGCACCGCCATTTTCAGCCCGGCCAGAAAGCGCATGATGTTCATGGCCAGCAACCTGGCTCCGGTGCCCGAGGGTAAGGCGTACGAGTTGTGGATCATTCCCACGAAAGGCGCTCCCTTGCCCGCCGGGGTCTTCAAACCCGATGAGCACGGCAACGCCGTGATGATGGACCATCCGATGCCCGAGGGCGTCGAAGCCAAGGCCTTCGCTTTAACGGTCGAAAATGAATCCGGCTCCGACAAACCCACCTCGGCCATCGTCCTCATGGGTGCGGGCGAATAGAGATCAGTACCATCGGACACGGCTACTCCGCTCAACTGATAGTCCGCGGAGCGGACGCAATAATCTAGCCCAGCGCGCAGCCGGGCCCCGATTCGCGCCGCTTTTGCGCGAATTGGGAGGCGGAGCGCTGGGTCCGACATAAATATGGGACCGGAGTGCCGGAGGCACGACAGCAGTTCATCCGAATACATAACGCGGATCGTACGTGATCCCGGATTTTTTCAACAACGCCGCAAACTCCTGCTCGAAACTCCTCGTGCGGTGGTGCTCCTCCTGGTTCGCGATGTACGCGGCTACCTCTCTCTTTGCGACTGGCTCACGCTAAACGCTCCATACCCCTGCTGCCATTCGAAGGTGCGCGAGGTCTCACGAAGCCAGCGTGAGGTATTGGCCTTTAAGTCCTGCATGGCCTTCGCCGGAGTTATGGTTTGCGGCAGCAGGATGAGCAGATGGAGGTGATTCGATGTCCCGCCGGCGGCGATCACGTGAATGTTTTTCGCATAAGCAAGACCCACGACATAACGGCACAACCCATCCATGTTCTTGATCAGGTTGAGGCGCTCCTTGGTGCTGAAGACGCAATGAACAAGGTTGTGAGCGAAGGTGTGCGACATATAACGAGCGTAGGAAAGGCGGGGTTGATTGTCGGTGACGAGACGCACGGCGAGACGTTCAAAGGCTGCCGCCCCTCCGGGGCTCGAACCGTGAGGGCGCGAGTACCCAGCGTTCCGCGGTCAATCCGTGCGAAACCGGCACGGCCTGACTCGCTCCACGCTGGGCTAGATTATTTCGTCCGCTCCGCGGACTTTCGCTGATGCCCGAGCGTACCGACCTGCTTTTCCACCTGCCTCAACAGAGAGTCATCGATTGCCACAGGTTTTCCACATGTGCGCAGCCGTTTGCGATGGAAACATCTGCGGCGTAACTTCAAACTAGATTCCGATGGCGAACCCCGGAGATTTTGCGTACACCGTAAAGGAGCAGGCTGACATCGTCCGCATTGTGGGCGAGTACGTCAAGCTGCGCAAAAGCGGGGCGCAAAACTTCCAGGGCATCTGTCCGTTTCACGCGGAAAAAACACCGTCATTCTCGGTGCATGCTACGCGCCAGTTCTTCCACTGCTTCGGCTGCGGAGCGTCAGGCGACGTCTTCGCGTTCGTGCAGAAGATCGAGAACATCAGCTTCCCCGAAGCCGTCCGCATGATCGCCGAGAAGCTGCACATCCCTATGCCGAAGGTGACGTACTCGTCGCCCGAAGAGGCTCGTGCCGCCAAGATGCGCGGCGGCATGATCGACATTCACGAGCGGGCCTGCGGGTTTTTCCAGGCGCAACTACGGCGTCCCGAGGCTGCGCACGCGCGCGAATATCTCGCCTCGCGCGGGCTCACGCCGGAGCAGATTGCCGACTTCCGCATCGGCTTCGCCCCCGACTCCGGCTTCCTGCTGCGCGAGGCACTGCGAAGTCAGTTCGATGAAGAGTTGCTGCGCGAGTCGGGATTGTTCTCGTGGAAAGAGAAAAGTGACCAGGGGCCAGTGGCTAGTGGTCAGTCTGAGCAGCATTCGGCAGGAGCCGAGCGCAATGGCGAAGGCGGCGCCGATAATTTTCGTCTGGCCACTGGCCACCAGCCACTAGCCACTATCTACTCCAAGTTTCGCAACCGCGTGATGTTCCCCATCGCCAATGAGCAGGGGAAAATCATCGCCTTCACCGGACGCACGCTGTCGAACGACGAGAAGGCGGGGCCGAAGTATTTGAACTCGCCGGAGACGTCGATCTACTCGAAGTCGCGCGTGCTCTTCAACCTCGACAAGGCGAAAGAAGCCATCCGAAAACTCGATTACGCGATCCTGGTCGAAGGCCAGATGGACTGCATTTCGCTCTACAATGCCGGCCGCCATAACGTGATCGCCAGTTCCGGCACGGCGTTTACCGAGATTCAGGCCAAGCTGCTCGGAAGGTTCAGCAAGAACATCATCGTCAACTTCGATCCGGACAACGCAGGTGCTGCAGCCGCGGAGCGCTCGCTGACCCTTCTCATCAGTGAAGATTTCCAGATCAGGGTTTTGACGTTGGAGAGTGGCTTCGACCCCGATCTATTCATCCGCCGCAAAGGTGTGGATGCCTACGATGAGGCGATGAGGCATGCGCCCAAGTACTTTGACTACCTTATCGAGCGTGCCCGCGCTTTGTTCCCGCCACGCACTCCCGAAGGCAAAGTGAAAGCGCTGAACTACCTGCTGCCGCACATTCAGCGCGTGCCCAGCCGCATCGTCCGCGATGAGTGGGCCAACGAAGTTTCGCATCGACTCGGCATCGAGTCCGCAGTCCTTCGCCAGGAACTTCGTCACGCCGCCGGATCAAGGGCTGCGTCTCGCGTTAGTTCCTCCAGCGTCGGCGGAATGACCGACTCGGAGCGCGTGTTGATCCGCGCTCTCGCGACCCACGAGATGTCAGCGGCGGCCAGCAGCAATCGCGAAGGCCAGGACGGCGACTTCGATCCCGCGCGCCAGGCTCACTTCGCTCTGACGCGCGAACGCCTGCACGAAGGCGCGGCAACGGAAGCGCTGATGGAAGCGATGCTGTCGGCGTTTGAGCAGGGAGTGGATCCCATGTCGCTGCCGCACAGCGACGCCGACCGCAGCCTGCTGGCGTCGGTGCTGATGGACGAGCGCGAGGAACTCACGCCGGAGCTGTTGGAAAATTCAATCCACTCTTTGCGCCGCCGGGCCCTCCGCCGCCAACTCGACGAGCTGCAGCACCAGCTGAAAGAAGCCGAGCGCCGGCAGGACGGTGCCTCGGCGGCCAAGCTCCTGCAGGAACGTCTTCGCCTCCGCAAAGCCATGAGCGCCACGGGCGAGCCGGTTTGATCCCAACACGGAATCATCCAAAAGGGGATCAACTTGCGGTAAATCCTGATGGAACAGCTTCTAAGTGATTGACACAAAAGGGTGGAACTTTATTCGGCGGTCGAACATCTAAACTATAGCGAAGTTCCCGGCCAAAGTAACCCGCAATGGGTCTGCTGCGTAGGCAGCGATAGCCGGTAAAGTGAAGAAAAGGTTAGGTCGGCGGCCGAACCTTATGATAGAATCTGAAAGTTTCTGCATGTGTCGGTGCTCTCGTACCGCTCCCGCCGCAGTGTGCACACAACTAGACGCGTCACAAGTACGACGCAGGGTAGAGGAAATTCCGCTTTGGCTCTTGATGACAAGTACGACGATATCAAAAAACTGATCGATGTGGGCAAAGAGAAAGGTTATCTCACTTACAACGAGGTGAATGACCTGATCCCGCACGACATGCACTCTCCCGACGATCTCGAGGACCTGCTGACCACCATCGGCACGCAGGGTATTGATGTCCTCGAGGGTCCCAAGTCCGGCGACAAGAAATTCGATGAGATCGAAGCCGGCGAGGACATGGAGCTCGATCTCTCGCCCGGGACCCTGGAAAAAACCAACGACCCCGTCCGTATGTATCTCAGGGAAATGGGCACGGTGCCGCTGCTCACGCGCGAGGGCGAAGTTGAAATCGCCAAGCGCATTGAGCGTGGTCAGCTGCGCGTGCTCAAGGCGCTGTCGCGCTCGCCGATCGTCATTCGGGAAATCATCTCGATTGGCGAAGACCTCAAGCGGCAGGTCCGCTCGATCAAAGAAATCGTTCTCTTCGACGAAGAGGAGATCACCGAAGAAGTCGTCACCAACCGCCTGAACGACATCACCGGACGAATTGACGAGCTGCAGAAGCACTACAAGAAGTCGATTCAGCTGGCCGAAAAGCTTGGCGGCATTCCCCAGAAGAAGCGGCCGAAGGACCATCGTCGCTGCCGCTGGGCACTGGGCCGCGAGCACATCCAGGTTTCGCGCGTCATTCGCCGGCTGGGCTTCACCAACAGCGAGCGCAAGCGCCTGATCGATCGCGTCAACAAGACCGTCGACAGCATGCGCGGGCTGGAACGCCAGGCCGTCAACTTCGACAAGCGTGCCGAAGCGACGCGTTCGGAAGAGCAGAAGAAAGAGTTCCGCAAGCAGTCGCGGCAGATTCGCGCCGACCTTGAGCGCATGGAGCAGGATGCGGGCGCCAGCTTTCCGGAGCTCAAGCGCACGCAGCGCGAAATCGTTCAGGGCGACGTCGACGCCGAGTACGCCAAGCGCGAGCTGATCGAAGCTAACCTGCGACTGGTGGTCTCGATTGCCAAGAAGTACACCAATCGCGGACTGCAGTTCCTCGACCTGATTCAGGAAGGCAACATCGGCCTGATGAAGGCGGTGGACAAGTTCGAGTATCGTCGCGGCTACAAGTTCTCGACCTACGCGACGTGGTGGATTCGCCAGGCCATCACCCGCGCCATCGCCGACCAGGCCCGCACCATCCGTATTCCGGTGCACATGATCGAAACCATCAACAAGCTGATCCGCACGTCGCGGCAGCTGGTGCAGGAACTCGGACGCGAGCCAACCTCGGAAGAGATCGCCAAGCGCATGGACATTCCGGTGGCAAAGGTGCGTAAGGTGCTCAAGATCGCACAGGAACCGATCTCCCTCGAAACGCCGATCGGCGAAGAGGAAGATTCGCATTTGGGCGACTTCATCGAGGACCGCGCGGTAGTCTCGCCGGCCGAAGCCGTGATCAACGTGAACCTCAAGGAGCAGACGGCGCAGGTCCTGCGCACGCTCACTCCGCGCGAGGAGAAGGTGATCAAGATGCGCTTCGGGCTGGAAGACGGCTCCGAGCACACGCTGGAAGAAGTCGGCCAGTCGTTCGCCGTAACGCGCGAACGCATCCGCCAGATCGAAGCGAAGGCGCTGCGCAAACTGCGTCATCCCTCGCGCTCGCGCAAGCTGCGGGCGTTCATGGACGGCGTGCACGACTAAAGCAGTTGCCGGTTGTCAGTACCGACAACCGGGGAAAAGAGCCGACCTTCAGGTCGGCGTTAGAGCAAAAGAACCTTGGGCTTCAGCCCTGGACGGGACGCGATGAGCGTCCCGTTTTTGTTTGCAGGCGACGTTTCGCGCATCACACGTATGGAAGTGCAATGGCTGTAACCGTTGCTCCAGTCAAGACTCCGCACTCGACTTCCCGCCAATGGCTGCCTACCGTCGGCTGGGGAACCATGGCACTCTTGTCCCTGGCGATTGCGGGCATTTCGGCGCGTTATCTCACACCTCATCCGCCGGACGTGGCTGAGATGTTGCGCGCCCGCGTCGCCGCCCATGACCCCTGGATTTATCTGCATATCGGAGGGGGCGTCATCTCGCTCGCCGTGGGCTCGTTCCAGTTCTCCCGCCTTTTGCGCGTGCGCTACGTCAGCCTGCATCGCTGGCTGGGACGCATTTACCTAGGTGCGGTGGGGATTGGTGGAATCGCGGCGTTCCGCATGGCGCTGGAGTCGTTTGGGGGACTCTCCACGCACTTTGGCTTTGGAATACTCGCCGTCCTATGGCTGGTTACCACAGGCATGGCCTACCGGCGCATCTTGCAACGCCGCGTCCAGAGTCACCGCGAGTGGATGATCCGCAGTTTCGCCCTGACCTTCGCGGCCGTGATGCTGCGCATCTGGATACCACTTTCCGCACTCGCTCATCTCGACTTCCTGCAGGCGTATCAGACCATCTCATGGCTGTGCTGGGTACCGAATATTCTGGTTGCAGAAATCCTGGTAAGCCGCTCGCGACTGCGTGCCATTGCCTCCTGATCCATGTACCGTCGCGCTTCGGTGAAGCTCGGTGCTCCAGCTTCGCCCTTCTTTTGGGCTAACCTGGGTCTGTGAAGCGCGCGGAAATCGAGTCAGATTGGAGAGCCAAATTTCACGGTTTCAGACTATCCGGCGGATCAGCATGATCCTCTGCCCAAGGTAGCGTCCAAAACCCGGACGCGAACCTGGGGCACCTTGCGAGGGCTGGTGTACTTCGTGATCGAGCCGCCAGACCCAGATAAAAGACTCTGTAATGACCAGGGTGTCTTTATCGATGCCGATGACGCCACTAAGACAGATAATCCCCGCGCACCTCGTCCTCGCGGGCCACTGCCAGAGGATGCCTTCGCTTATTGGTTTTATGTCGTCGACTGGAATAGCTTCATCCACATTGCGGCGCGATCAGCGATTCTTGAATGGGATTAGGCCTTGCGAGGCTGGTGCCTGGTACCCCGTGCACCAGGCCGTTGGTGATGCTCCGCGCCTGTTCGTCGAAACGCCTCACACACCTTTCGTGTCGGGCCGATCTTGGTCGCGCACATCATTCTCATTCACGTCAAACGATTCACCCACGATCTTCGCACTTTCCTCGTGGCACGCCTGCCCAGCTTGAGGGTCGGGCCGATCCTGGTCGCGAACATCATTCTCATTCACGTCAAACGATTCACCAACGATCTTCGCGCTGTTTTCGTGACACGGGTCGGCGGCATCAGGGCGATTGTCTTGCTGAGCCGGATTGCGATGTAAATTGTCTTCTTTGTTTTGCATTTTGGGCTCCACTAGTTCCGGTCGCATTGATTGTAAGAAAGGACTCGACAGCCCAAGTGAGATGCATGGCCGGGTGCCCCAGGTTCGCCCTTCTTTTGGGCTAACCTGGGGTTGGTACGCTTGGACCTCCCTTCGGGCACCCAGGCGTGGTCGAAATTGAGTCGGACTGGACGGCAAGGAAACGGGAACGCATGGGCGTCGTGCCACGCGCAAAACTCGTCACGCCTGTCGCAAGCTTTGGGGACGACACCTAAAAAGACACACCTGGGAAAATAGAGGTGGCTTGCAAGCTTTGTCTGTGACTTGGGCATCCTTCCGAGCCTGGTGCCCCAGGCAGATTGGGAGATCGGACTAGCGGCCCGCTCCCCGCGTGTTAAGTTACCAGAAAATATTGGGAGACCAGACTAACCCAAACGCATTCCGAGCTTGATGTTCATTTTGTTCATTGGCATATGGGGGATTTTGAAATGGTCGCAAACGCTTGGGATGCGAGGCGATTTCCGTTCACTTTCTTGCGTGACGACGACTCCCTTATCTACGGCTGCTCTGGAGATCAGAAGAGCGTCGGCACCATCGAGAAAGCCCTTTGCCACTTCAAATCCGTACTTGTTCCAGCAGTACGTGGAAATTTCGCCCATTAGCTCCTTACTCTCATCGGTGCAGCCATAAGAGCACCAAGTTCCCTTTCGATTCTTGATCCAAACGGCAATTGGGTCAGGTCGTTCAGCCTGTGCCCAAGCAGGACATTAAGGCCGGGTATGTGCGCTATGCGCAGCAGAAAGTGGCGACGGTACGCCGTCTGCATCGCACCAGCGCGCCGGTGCGGACGATTGAGGGCCGTCGCACGGCGAGGCCTCAGCCGATCCTGGCGGGGTTTCTCGCGTTTGAAAACACATGGGCATCAGCGACGACCGGGGAAAATCTTTCCTGCGTCCTCGCCGACGAGCAGAAAGAAGGCCGGCTCGATTTCGGGTGCATCGCGGCGTATGGGACCTTTAGCCGTAAGGGGGCAAGCCGCGTCATTTCGACACCGAGCGACAAAGCGTCGACGTGTTTTCTGCTGGAGCTTATCACTCGGCTGCAAAGGATGGGCACCGTGCCGGCCATCGACATGGGGGCCTATGCACGCTGGCTTTCCGGGGCGCCCCCTGGCTAGTCGTCTTTCTTCAGGAACACGTGGTCGATCATGTCTCGCATGTAGTGGCCGCCGTGGGCGCCGGCGCTGGCGGCGAGGATTTGCAGAAACGCGGCGTAGACCTGACCACGGTCATGCGTCCAGTGCATCACCCACTGGTAATAGGCGAGGGCGATGGGTATGCCGATCCACACCAGCACCAGCCATCGCCACGGGCGCTCCTTCTTCCACGCACCCAGCAGCATGGTGAGTACCACGACGCATAATGCGGTGAGCAGGGCATCGTCGAGCTTCTCGTTTACCCAGCCGGAAAACAGGCCGAAGATGATGGCAACGACATAGACGACAGGGCTGGTGGGCGAAGGCTTGGCCTGCGCCGAGGCAGGAGCAGAGTTTGACTCTGGGGCTTGCGACAGATCCGTGTGGGGTTCCAAAACTCTAAATCTTAGCAGAGGAAGCTTCGCCGGACGGCCGCTCATTGCCGCCATTGGGCATGATCTTTCCTTCGCCGCTGCGGACGCGGACCAGCATGCAGGTGGAATTGTCCTCGCCGCCGCCCTCGTTGGCGATCTCGATGAGGGTTTCGCAAGCGGCCTGCAGCGACGGCAACTGCACCAGAACGTTGATGATCTCGTCGTCGTCCACGTGGCGGAGCACGCCGTCGGTGGTCAGCAGCAGGATGTCGCCGGGCTGAGCCGGGAATTCGCCGAGATCGGGCAGGGTGCTTTCGTCGGTGCCCAGGGCGCGAGTGATGATGTTCTGGGCCGAGGACTTCTTGGCCTGCTCGATGGTAATCATGCCGCGGCGGACCTGTTCCATCACCAGCGAGTGGTCTTCGGTGAGCTGAAGCAGTTGGCCTTCGCGAAACAGATAGATGCGGCTGTCGCCGACGTTGGCGATGCTGAACATGCCGTCGCTGAAGCGGGCGGCCACCAGGGTGGTTCCCATGCCGGAGGTGTTCTTGTGCTCCTCGGCGTAGTTCAGGATGGCGTCATTGGCCTGCTTGACGGCTTCGGCCAGCAGGCGAGCGCCCAGTGGAGCGTCGCCGAGATAGGCATTATCGTCGGCACCGAGTTTGCGCTCGCGAAAAAACGCCAGCACGGTTTCGACGGCGATGCGACTGGCGACTTCGCCGGCGGCATGTCCTCCCATGCCGTCACAAACCACGAAGACACCATGCGTCTCGTCGAACCCGAAATGATCTTCATTCGACGGACGCACCCGCCCTACATCCGTCCGTCCCACCACCTCAAGTCCGAGTGACATTCCGCAACAGTTTACGCTGTTCGTGGAAACCGCGCGAGTGCCGAAAGTGGTAGTCGAAGCGCTTTTACCACCATTTGGTACTAAGGGGCAGGCAAACAAATCCCGCTTCTCAGCCTTCCAACCAGCATGCCCTTATCGCATCAGGTAATTTGGCTGTTTCTGCTGGCGCTGCCGGTTGCCAGCGTCGCCTGGACCGTTACCCACGAGGAAATCTTCCGCGAACCTCGCGACTACTGCACCACCCGGAGCAAGGAAGCGAAATCGCTAGTCTGGCGCAAGTTTTTCTACCTGTTCACCTGCGAATACTGCTTCAGCCACTGGGTCGCGGGAATCTTCCTGATCATCACCCGCTACAAGCTGCTGTACACCGACTGGCGCGGCTACCTGATCGCCTTGTTCGCGCTGGTCTACGTCTCGAACTTCTATATCGGCATGTTCGGACACGTGAAGCTGGAAGTCAAAAAGGACCGAGCGGAGATCAAAGCGATTGAGGCGGAAGTAGAGACGAAGAAAGCGGCGTGAGCAAAGCAGGGGATAGGGGATGGGGTCTAGGGGTTAGGAGAAGACGATTCCGGCGTTGTCATCATCATGCAATGAGCTCTACTCCGGGCTCGCGCGGCTGAGGGCTGGGTGCGAAGCTATACCAGCGCAAACTAACCTATCCCCTCTCCCCCGACCCCTATCCACTGCCTTACGGTCTCGTCTTCGCGATGTCGACTTCCTTCTCGTGGCTGATGTGCGGCGGCTCCAGGTGATGAGTCGTCAAATCGTCCTTCAGGCACTCGAAGGCTTCTTCCGGCGTGTTGGCCCAGTGGAACAGGTTGAGGTCATCGGGCGAAATGACGCCCGCGTCGACCAGCGCCTGGAAGTTGATCATGCGGTCCCAGTACTCCTTGCCATACACGACAACGCAAATGCGCTTGGCCAGCTTCTCGGTCTGGGCAAGGGTCAGCAGCTCGAAGAGTTCGTCGAACGTGCCGAAGCCCCCGGGGAAGACCACCAGCGCCTTGGCCAGGTAGGCGAACCACAGCTTGCGCATGAAGAAGTAGTGGAACTCGAAGTTCAGCTCCGGAGTGATGTAGGGATTGGGCATCTGCTCAAAGGGCAGATTGATGTTCAGGCCGATGGTCTTACCTCCGGCCTCCGACGCGCCCAGGTTTGCCGCCTCCATGATGCCGGGGCCGCCTCCGGTACAAACGACGAAGCGGTGCCGTGGCTGATTGATCGACTTAGTCCACTTGGTGATCAGGAAGGCCAGCCGGCGGGCGTCATCGTAGTAGCGCGCCATCTCGACGTCGGCCTTGGCCCGGCGGATGCGCGCCTGCTCCTCGGGAGCGGCAGGCGTCGCCGAATAGGGCTTTTCCAGCACCTGCAAAGCTTCCTCGGCCTGGGAGCGGCTGTGGAAACGCGCCGAGCCAAAGAACACAATGGTGTCCTGAATGCGTTCCCGCCGGAAGCGCGCCAGCGGCTCCTGATATTCGGCAAGAATGCGCAGGATCCGTCCGTCGGGTCCGTTCAGGAATTTCTTGTTTTCGTAAGCAAGGGGAGATCGATTGGGACGAGGTAGTTGGTCTTTCTTGTCAGCCATGAGGTCTTTGCAGCTCGTGAAAACGTTAGAAAAAACTCAGCCGGCGTGCTCCCGGTAGCGGAGCACCTCTGAGAATCCCACCCAGACATCGGTCAGTCCCAGACCACTGATCAGGCCACGCACGAAGTCGTGCATCAGGAACTCCTTCAGGCGCGGGAAGCCTGTCAGCAGAGAGTTATTCGTCCAGTACGGCGTCCAGGGCGCGACGATCAGTATGATGCCGATAAAGCAGCACACAAACATCACTTCCAGCAGGAAGATCCGGTTCCTCCAGATTTCCAGCTTGCTTATTTTGCGGCGTGGCGGCGGGACCACGAGAATTGGTCCGCTCTGCACCGGTTCGCCGCCGACCGGGCCCTGATCGAACGAACTCATAGCAAGTCCGGAGAGCGGGGTTGGCCCGGACATGTGCTGCGGATTCGGCAAGTTACTCCGGTTGAGGTCCAAACTGCTGTCCTGTAGCAAGCATACTACGCTACTCTCGCGCCGCTCCTCTTGGCCAATAAGACAAAACCTGCATCGGAAGTCACGAGGCCGGAGTCATAGCATCTCCCACTTGCATTGAGCAGGACAAGGCCCCACAATTAATGTCAACAGTGGGCCCCGCTCACGGTTGCAGTCGAAAGCGGGGCGCTACATGTCAGGAAATTATGGGGGCTCGATACTGAGTTCCACCGTGAACCAGCGGGCAGTGATTTTTAGCTTGATGCGTCTCACTACTGCTCCTCCTATCTGAAGCGCATGCGATTGAAGCGCAGGCGCTTCGCATTGAATGCCGAACTCAATCTTTCTTGCGGGGCGCGATCGAACGCTCAGATTGGCCTTCTTGTAACTTTCGGAGCGATTCCTCGAATTTCTTTCTTGCGGCCGAAAGAGAACCCACCCACTTGTACTCGGAAGCACCGGGCTGCGGTCTCTTATCAACGACAACCTCTCCGCCTTCCACCAGCCGATTCACTGTGGTTAGGATTGAGGCGGCAGGCGCTTTGTATTTGTCCAGTGGGAATCCCAGTTCTTTAATAGCCTGCTGAATCTCCGCAGTTGTCATCCATTCCTTTCGGGATGCCCTGAGAACCGTTCGACAAACATCGGTGAGGCCGCCCAAGTCGAGATCAAGCAATGCGCCGGCTCCGCTGTCGTCCATAAGTTCTCGCCAGGCGGCGATGCGCCGTTTGCACCGGGCAATTGCAGTTTCCGTCTGTTCTTGAAGAAGCAACAACCGTTCAAGCTCGCGCTGTTCCTTTAGCAGTTCATCCTTCGGCGTCATAATACAGACAAGAATACGCGAGTATTATTTATTGTCAATACAAAATGTAAACAAAAATGCAAAGAGCCGCAATGATGCGAGAGAAGGTTACCTCTTGGTCAATATCTCCAGCTGGTTACATCGGCTCCGGCCGGTGCGGTCTTCAACATGCGATCGACGGATTGGCGGACTACGCGCTGCGTCCAGGTCAGGCCCGCGGCCTCCAGCGGCAGCCCATCCTTTCCGGTGTAACAATGCGGACGCCCGGGTCCGAAATCGAAGTCGCCGTCGTAATACGGATAGTTCGTGCTCTCCAGGAAATCCTGCATCAGGTGGACGGCGTTGTTGAGATAGTAAGTGTCCATGTCGCCGACCGTGAAGTGCAGCTTGCCGACCAGATTCGGCCCGAGCGTCTTCCAGTCGCGCTGCAGGATGTAGCGCAAGTCGTAATGTTCCTCCCAGTAATTCGCCACCTCGTGATCGATGATACCGGTGAGAGGATCATAGATCGGCTTTGGGTAGCCATCGTCCCCGGCCGGGCTGAACACCGCCTGCCAGACGTCGAACTGGTCCGTGGAGCGTCCATGCGTGCCCAGCACCAACTCTCGGCGGGTCATACGGTCCATGGTGCTGACTACGCTGCCGTCGGTTTCGCGCTGCGAGGGACGAGCCACTCTGCCCCAGTTGCTCTCCAGCCAGAGGGCGTTGGGATCATCGTAAAGATTCACGATCTGGTAGGCGCGGAAGTCCACGGGATCGGGGCAGGCAATGAAGGCGTCGTTAAAGTACGTCGGATAGAAGATCTGCATCGCCGCTGCTTCCCATCCGCCGGTCGAGCCTCCGTAAGTCGCGCGGGCCCATCCCTGGCCGATACCTCGAAACTGCTTCTCGACCGCCGGTATGACTTCCTGCGTGATGGCGTCGCCGTACGGCCCGACATTGGCCGAGTTCACCGCGTAAGAGTCGTCGTAGTAAGGGTTGGCGTGCTGCAACTCGACGATGATGACGTGCGGCAGGCGTCCGGAGGTCCAGTCCTGGTAGAGGGCGTAACTGTACTCGGCCACGAGCTTGGAGAGCCCTTTCAGATCCGGCGTCGGAGGGGTCTCGCGGAAGGGCAACGACAAATCATGCGGGAAGTGGCTCTGATAGACGATGACCGGGTAACGCGCATCGGGGTGCTGATCGAAACCCTCCGGCAGCAGAACGATAGCACCGATGTCGACCGGCGCTCCCCAGAACTTGGACAGCAGCTCGCTCTTGATCTTGAGGTGCTTGACGTACTTCGTGTCTTTCGGTTCTTCAACTGGCGGAATCTTTTCGGTGAGCGAAATCTTCACCACTCCATTCGCCGGATCGATGTGTACCTTTTGCGGCTTGCTGTAGAGGTTGCCGGGCTTCGTATTCCACTGCTGACCCTCACCCTTTTCCGGAGGGAGTTTCAGCGTGTGGCCGTTGGCGAGATGGTAGGTCTGGTAAATGTTCAGCAATCCCTGCACGTAATAATCGCCCGCGGGAATGCAGGCAAGGCTATCGGCGGGGTAGCCGACTGCGTTCGAGTCGAGGACGGCCGCAGCACCCGGCGCGAGCCCGTCGACATCGATGCCGAAGAATTGCTGCGTGTCGGGGTCGTCATTGATTTCGAAGCGTGGCTCTTTCTTGTCGTCGGTCGAGAGCAGGACGTACAACCGTCCGTCGAGGGGCGTGCTGGTTTGGTTTGCTGGAAAGCTGACTTGGAAATGAAGGTTTGCGGCGGGGCAGGTCGGACGAACGCCGCCCTGAGCCGATGCTGCGATAGCAGAAGACAGTAAAAGAAGTCCGACAAGAGTCAATCGCCGGCGACCCATGATTATCCTCCAAAGCAAGCCGCACATCAGACTACTTCACACCACGCCGGCCGCACAAAGGTACACGACAGAAGCGATTTTCAAACCTGAAGCCGGGGTTCATACTGCCCGCGAGTCAGAACCATGAGGCGTTCCATCGTTGTCGTGATTACCGCGGTGCTATTCCCAGACTCACCGCCGAATCCCGCCAGTTGATATCGCAGTTGTCGCTTGGCGCTCTGTCGCGAACCTGTCACTCATTCTTCTGTATGACACGAATGTCATCCATCGATAACCCGGCATCAACAATGGACAAACAGATGGCATGCACGATGCATGGAAATTCAGCAGCAGAGTACAGTTAACGAACTCTGCAACTGTCATTTCATTCCCTTTTCACTCCCCATTCACCATTCCCCTGTATGAAATCAGTACCTTCCTTCTCGGAGGAAGTTTATGACCCTGCACGAGCTCACGCCCAGGAAGTGGCGCGCAACGGCGATGGCCAGCGCATTGGCACTTCTCAGCTCGACCATGCCTATGAGTGCTGAAACTCCGGCTAAACCGGTGAAGCGCTTGTCGACCCAGACCCCGATTCAGCACGTCATCGTCATTCTCGGCGAGAACCGCACCTTTGACCACGTCTTCGCAACCTATCAACCCGTCGCCGGCCAGACCGTCAACAACCTGTTGTCAGAAGGCATCGTGAACGCCGACGGAACGCCGGGGCCGAACTTCTCGATCGGCGCGCAGGATTCGGCAGTCGACGTCGTCACGCAGGGCTATCAGAACAGCCCGGGCGGCAAGCAGTTGTACCCGGCATTGCCGACTCCGCTGGTTGGCGGACCCACCACTCCGTTCTTTACCACGCTCCAGCAGGCGCAGGCAGCGGAAAATGGACTTGCCGACGACTACTACCAGTACATGCTGACCGGCGGCACCGGTTTGCAGGCGGGCACGCCTGACACCCGCATCGACAACGTCACGAATCTGCCTTCGGGTCCGTTCCAACTGACCAACGCGGCAACCCATCCCTACGACGCCTACGACAACAGCCCCGTCCATCGCTTTTACCAGATGTGGCAGCAGATGGATTGCAACTTGAACTACGCCACTACGGCGAATCCCAGCGGCTGCAAGTCGGACCTGTTCCCCTGGGTTGAGACCAGCATCGGCGCCGGCAGCAATGGCCGCCCGCACGCCGTGGGCTTCAACCTGGCCAGCACGGGTGAAGGCGCGACTGCGATGGCCTTCTACAACGTGCAGCAGGGCGACGCGCCCTATCTGACGTACCTGGCGAACAACTACGCCATGAGTGACAACTATCACCAGGCTGTCAACGGCGGTACAGGTGCAAACCACATCGTGATCGGCACCGGCGACGCCATCTGGTTCAGCGACGGCAACGGCAACCCGCTGACTCCTCCGCATCGCCAACTGGTCGGCATCGGCTCGGCGAACCAGGGTTATGTTGACGAGGTCGAGAACCCGAATCCGGCTCCGTCCACCAACAACTGGTATGCGGAAGACGGCTACGGCGGCGGATCGTACGGCTCGCCTTCGTACGGGGGCGGTTCGTATACCAACTGCGCTGACTCCGGACAGCCCGGTGTTGCTCCTATCCTGAGCTATTTGCACTCGCTGCCGTATCATCCCGCGTCGCGCTGCGAAACTGGTCACTATTACCTGCTGAACAACTACAACCCCGGCTACTTCGGTGACGGCACCAACGCTTACACCGACAACAATGACGCCAATACGGTTTTCACAGTTCCGCCTTCCAGCCTGCGCACCATCGGCGATGAGATGCTGGAGCAGAACGTGTCGTGGAAGTACTACGGCGATCAGTGGAACCGTTATCTGCAGGACAAGTACTACCAGAACCCGCTGGACGTGTACTGCAACATCTGCAACATGTTCCAGTACTCGACCTCCATCATGACCAACGCGGCTGTGCGCACCGCTCATCTGCAGGACACGACTGACCTGTACAACGATATACAGAGTGGCAATCTGCCTGCGGTTTCGTTCGTCAAGCCCAGCGGCATCGTGGACGGTCACCCGGCATCGTCGAAGCTGGACCTGTTTGAAGGCTTCGTGAAAAAGATTGTGGATGAGGTGCAAGCGAATCCCACGTTGTGGCAGAGCACGGCCATCATGGTCACCTTCGACGAAGGCGGTGGCTACTACGACTCCGGATACATCCAGCCGGTGAGCTTCTTCGGCGACGGCACGCGCGTCCCGATGATCGTGATCTCGCCGTACACCAGTGCGGGTCACATCTCGCACCAGTACAACGACCACGTCTCGATTCTGAAGTTCATCGAGTACAACTGGAACCTGCAGCCGGTCACCGGCCGCAGCCTGGATAACCTGCCGAACCCGATCCCGAGCTCGTCCAATCCCTACGCGCCGTCGAATGCTCCGGCAATCGGCGACCTGACGGACCTGTTCACCTTCGGGGGCAGCAGGAAGTAGAGGTTAAGCGAAGGACAGGATTCGTCGAAAAACAGCTTCGAATCCGCCTGACGATGCCGCCGGTCGCACTCGCGATCGGCGTTCGTTTTTTCACCAGCTCCGGCTTCGATCAAATTCGCCGGGATGATATAGAGTATTGCCACACGAGGGGATGAGGAATGAGCCACGCAGCCACCCATGTCGAGAATCTTCCCGAGCTGCCATATGCCTCCTGGCAGGACACCCTGTTCACGCTGCACATGTGGACGCAGATGGTCGGCAAGATTCGCATGAGCCTGACGCCGCTGGTCAACCACTGGTGGAACGTGCCGCTCTATGTCACGGCGCGCGGCCTGACGACGTCGCCCATGCCTTACGGCAGCCGAACGCTGGAAATATGCTTCGACTTCATCGATCACAAGCTCATCATTGAAACCAGCGAAGGCGAAATACGAGAGCTGCCGCTGAAGCCGGAGACCGTAGCCGACTTCTACCAGACGCTGATGAAGACGCTGTCGCAACTTGCCATGCCGGTGAGCATCTGGACCACCCCGTGCGAACTCGCACCCGAGTTGACGATCCCCTTCGAGAAGGACACGCAGCACAAGTCCTATGACGCCGATGCGGTGCATAAGTTCTGGCGCATCCTGATGTGGGTCGACAACGTGATGAAGGATTTCCGCAGCAGCTTTCTGGGAAAGGCCAGCCCCGTGCACTTCTTCTGGGGAAGCTTCGACTTGGCGGTCACCCGCTTTTCTGGACGCCGCGCGCCTGAGCGGCCGGGAGCTGATCCCGTGACTCGCGAAGCTTACTCGCATGAGGTCAGCAGCGCCGGTTACTGGCCGGGAAGCGCCGCGTTCCCGAATGCTGCCTTCTACTCCTATGCATCGCCGGTTCCGGCTGGATTTTCGGAGCGGAAGGTGAATCCTCCCGCGGCTTACTTTCATCCCGAATTAGGTGAATTTCTCTTGCTGTACGACGACGTACGCACGTCCGATTCGCCCAAGGACGCGTTGATGGCATTCCTGCAAAGCACCTACGAAGCCGCAGCGGACCTTGGCAACTGGGATCGCGCGGCCCTGGAACGCTGAACAAGAAGGAGAGGATTATGGCGGAAAAATGTAGTCATCTGAAGACGATCAAAGTGACGAGTACGGACACCCATGTTTGTCCGGAATGCGTAGAGATGGGGGATCGCTGGGTCCACCTTCGCTTGTGCCTGGAGTGCGGCCACGTCGGCTGCTGCGATTCGTCGAAAAATAAGCACGCCACCAAGCACTTCCATAAATCGAAGCATCCCCTGATCCGCTCCATCGAGCCGGGCGAGACGTGGGTGTGGTGCTATGTGGATGAAGTCTCTCCCGGAGAAATAGCCGCCTGAACTTGCCAATGGAGTAGCAAGAGTTCCTATATGGGCAGGAATCTGAATGATTTCTGCCCGAGTTGTTTTCACGCATTTATCTGATTGCGCTACTCTGGATTTTTGGTGTAGTTTGCGGGCATGGTCCGCGCCGGTAAGTTCCTTGCACCACTTATCCTCCTGTCTATTGTCGGTCTTCTTTTCCCCCTGGCTTCGCTTGCAGAAAAGAAGTCAGGCGATACGATGACTTCCATCCAGCGCGACCAGGCGCTGCAGATGTTGCGCGATGTCTACGAGAAGGTCAACAAAGACTACTATGACGCCACCTATCATGGCGTGAATCTCGAAGCCAGATATAAGGAAGCGCAACAGAAGATATCCAATGCGAAATCACTCAGCGATGCCTTTGGAGTGATTGCCTGGATGCTGGACGGGTTGAACGATTCGCATACCTTCTTCGATCCACCGCCCCGGCCATATCTGGTTCGCGATGGATGGCAGGCCCGCTTCGTCGGCGATGCCTGCATGATTACGGCAGTCAAAGAAGGATCGGATGCAGCGGCCAAGGGATTGAAGCCGGGAGACCAGATTCTGGCGATCGAAGGATTTCGTCCTACACGCGAAACATGGTGGAAGCTGGACTATGCGTTCCATAGCTTAGCGCCACGCTCGGGCATGAAACTAGCCGTGGTCAGTCCCGGAGGTCAGCCCCGGGAAGTGACGGTGATGTCGATTGTCCAGAACCTGCCCAAGAACTACGACTTTACTACCGGTGCCGACATCTGGGAGCTGGTGCGGCAATCTGAAAATGAAGAGGAAAGATATCAGGTTCGAAGTGTTGAAGTGGACAACGTGCTGGTCTGGAAGCTACCGATATTCTTTCTCAGCGACGAACAGATCGACGCATTTCTGCACAAGACGAAAAACTACAAGGCGGTGATCGTCGATCTGCGAGGAAATCCAGGTGGCGCGGAAGATAACCTGTCTCGTCTGCTGGGTGGGTTTGTTGCCCATGATGTGAAAGTGGGGGACCGGGTCGAGCGCAAGAGCGCGAAGCCGTTCGTCGCCAAGTCGCGGGGAGATCACAGCTACGCCGGCAAGCTCATCGTGCTGGTGGACAGCGGATCGGCTTCGTCGTCGGAATTGTTTGCCCGCGTCGTTCAGCTGGAGAAGCGTGGAACCGTAATTGGCGATCGTACCGCCGGCGCCGTTATGGAAGCGCAGCACATCCCGTTCTCTCAGGACAAAGCCTTCGGACAGTACCTGCCCTATTCGATGTCCCTGACTGTTGCCGACTTGAAGATGACGGACGGCAACAGTCTCGAGCACCACGGTGTCGTGCCCGACGAGCTTATTCTGCCCAGTCCGGAAGAATTAGCGGCTGGCGCTGATCCGCAGTTAGCGCGTGCTCTTCAACTGGCAGGTGTCAACATGTCATCCTCCGCGGCGGGACAACTCTTCCCGATGCGATGGAAGTAACGATAGCGAACCGGGCAGACAGGACGGCGCTATGGTTGCGGCGACGGTACGCCTACGTTCCCGGCACCACTCCGCCGTCCACCGACAACACCGTTCCGGTGATGAACGACGCGCCGTCAGACGCGAGCCAGCAATAGGCTTCGGCGATTTCTTCCGGCTTGCCCAGCCGGCCCAGCGGCGTATGCGAGACCATTACGTCGAGAATCTTCTCCGGCATCTGCTTCACCATCTCGGTTGCGATGTAGCCTGGAGCAACGGCGTTGACGCGAATCTTGTGACGGCCTAGTTCGCGCGCCCAGGTCTTGGTCATGCCGATCACGGCAGCCTTCGTCGCAATGTAGTTCGTCTGCCCGAAATTGCCGTAGAGCCCAACCACCGATGACGCATTCAGCACCACGCCTCCGCCAGCGGCGATCATGTGCGGCGTCACTCCGCGGGTGCAGACGAAGACGCCCTTCAGGTTCACGTTGATCACGGCGTCGAACTGCTCGTCGCTCAGCGAGGAAACGACGGCGCCGTCCTTCACCTTCACCAGCAGGCCGTCGCGCAGGATGCCGGCATTGTTGACCAGAACATATACGCTCTGCCACCGCGCGACCACTTCGTCCACGCCCGCCTGCACCGACGCCTGGTCGGTCACGTTGACTTTGCGGAAGAGCGAGTCGGCGGCGCCGGCGGCTTTCAGCTCTGCTAAAACCGCGGCGCTTGCGGCGTCATTCATGTCCCACACGGCGACCCGCGCGCCCTCTTGCGCAAAACGCACGGCCGTGGCACGGCCAATTCCTCCCGTACCCCCGGTAACGATGACGACCTTGTTACGAAGACCAGAATCTTTCATGAATGCCTCCAAATAAAAAATGGCGAATGCCCTTTAACGATTGTCATCCTGAGCGGAGGCGCGCTGATTTTGCGCGCTGGAGTCGAAGGACCCCTGTGGCATCCGGCACAGGCTTGTGTTGTGACGACCCAACAGATTACCAGCAAGATCAGGTTTTCGAGTTGCGCCCCGCGCTACCCTGGTCACATCCTCCTGTGACCTGAAAACCTCCCGCTTCGAATAACTGCCTCCGCTGTTTTATCCTGATGCTTATGCCCGCACTCGTCGAATGTGTACCCAACTTCTCCGAAGGACGCGACAAGGCTCGCGTCGATGCCATCGTCGAAGCCATGAAGATGGACGGAGTCTATCTCCTCGACCGCGAGATGGACGCCGATCACAACCGCTGCGTCATCACCCTGGTCGGCGATCCCGTCAATGTTGCCGAAGCTGCCATCCGCGGCGTCGGCAAGGCCGCCGAACTGATCGACCTCACCAAGCACACCGGTGCGCATCCGCGTCTCGGCGCCGCCGACGTCATCCCGTTCATCCCGATCGAAGGCCTGACCATCGAGGATTGCGTCGCCATCGCACGCCGTTCCGGGGAGGAGATCTGGAACCGTTATCAGATTCCGGTCTATCTGTACGAAGCTGCCGCGCAGAAGCCCGAGCGCCAGAACCTGGAGAACGTGCGTCGTGGCCAGTTCGAAGGCATCCGCGAAGATATCAAGATCAACCCCGCACGCAAGCCCGACTTCGGCGAAGCGGCGCTGCATCCTACGGCGGGCGCGACCATCGTCGGCGCGCGCAAGTTTCTTGTCGCTTACAACGTCTATCTGAATACGCCTGACGTCGAGATCGCGAAAAAAATCGGCAAGGCCGTTCGCTTTTCTAACGGCGGACTGCGCTACGTCAAAGGCATGGGCGTGCCGGTGCGCGGCTTGGCGCAGGTCTCGATGAATCTCACCGACACCGACCAGACGCCGATCGCGCGCGTCTATGAGTACGTGAAGCGCGAGGCAGCGCGCTACGGAGTGATGCCGCTGTCAAGCGAGATCGTCGGGCTCATTCCGAAGAAGGCGCTGGAAGATGCCGCCGAGTGGTTCCTGCAAGTCGAGAATTTCGATTCGTCCCTGATCCTCGAAAATCGGCTTGCCGCGGTGATGAGCGGGAAGGTCGCCGTTGGCGGAATTCGCGCTGGAGTCGAGCCCTTCGTCGAACAACTGGCCGCACCAACCGCAGCCCCTGGAGGCGGTTGCGCATCCGCGGCGGCAGGAGCCATGGCCGCCGGACTGGGCAGCATGGTTGCCGGCATGTCGCGCGGCAAAAAAGCCTACGTGCAATATGAGCACGAACTGAGCGATGCCCTGGCGCGGCTCGCGGAGTTGCGCGAACAGTTCAAGGCCTCGATCGACGCCGATGCCGGGTCCTTCAACGAGGTGATGGCTGCCTTCAAAAAAACGAAAGATCATCCCGAGGCGCAGGCCGAGGTGGAAGCCGCGACCAAGAAAGCAACGCTGGTTCCAATGGTCGTGGCCGAGCGCGCGAAAGAAACACGCCAGATCATCGAGTCGCTGCGGCCGATCACCAACCCAAAGATGGCGTCGGATTTGACCGTTGGCGTCGCATTGGCGAATGCAGCCATCGCCGGCGCTCTGGCGAATGTCGAAATCAACCTCGGCGATCTCAAGGACGAGACGTTCCTGGCGGATGTGAAGCAGAGAGTCGCGGCGGTGAAGTAGGAAAAAGTGGCCAGGGACTAGTGGCTGGTATTTTCAAGGTCGCCAGACGTTAGTTAGGCTGACACCGGTGCCCCACGTTCGCCCATCTGTTGGGCTAACCTGGGCAGACTTATCCCCAGGTTAACGTCGAAAGTCGGGACGTGAGCCTGGGGCACCAACGCGTTCCTTTAGTTGATGTTCTTCCACTCCGCCCGTCCAACTCTATGCCCCACCAATTGGGGGCAACGGCACCCCATCCAGCGGCATCTCTGCTGGGAGAGTCGAGTAAAATAGGATACCTATGAAGCAGTTCGTTACCTCCTTGTTCCTTGCCGGCGCCATGTGCCTGCCCGCTTCGGCGGCGTCGCTGAGCAGCAACGCGCAGACCGTCATTCCCTCTGCCGTGCAGCAGATCATCTCCGTCGACTACCGCGACCTGCGTGACTCGCAGACGGCGCAAGCGCTGCGCGATCGCGTGATGCCCGACAACATCAAGCAGTTCGAGAGCGCGCTGAAGGGCGCCGGTATCGATCCCAACAAGGACGTCGAGCAGCTAACCTTCGTGAGCTATCGCGCGCAGAAGGGCATGCTGCGCAGCGTCGGCATTGCGCAGGGGGCGTTCAAACAGCGCGATTTTCTTATCAAGATGAAAGCCCGCAAGATCAAGCCGGCGAAGTATCTGCTCTCCGACGTCTACCCGATGGGCAATGGCATGCAGATGGTGTTCCTCGATCCCACCACCATTCTCTTCGGCGACACTCAGGCGCTGAAGGGCGCGATCGATGTGCGCGACAACGGCGCTGAATCGGTGCAGACGAACAATGTCATCTCCGACTTGATGACCAACGTGCAGAACGCTTCTATCTGGAGCGTGCTGGACCAGCAGGGCACGCAGAATATGATGCGCTCGGCGCTGGGCCAGGCCGGCTCGCTTACCGACTACGACACCATCAAGCGCCGCCTGCTTGCGTCCGACTACACCATGAACTTCACCAACGGGGTGGCCTTCGATCTCAACATCAAGACCTCCGACACCGTGACCGCCGCTACCATCTCCGGCCTGATGAAGGCGGGCGTGCTTTATCGCAAGATGAGCGGCACGCCGAACGAGAAGCTGGCGCTGCAGGACACCACCGTCGACAGCTCCAACGACACCGTGCGGATGCACTTCAAGACCAACGACCAGCAGTTCCAGGCGCTGCTGAAGTCGGACCTGTTCGCCGCAGTCGCGAAATAACGCGTGACCAAAAAATATGGGCCGTCTTCGTTGACGGCCCTTTTTGTATTGCTGGACAGAGCTACTGCTCGTTCCTGGCCATTACCGTCTTCGCCCGCTCCAGTGCGGGACGGTCGGAATATCTTCCGTCATCGCAGTTCTTCAAAAACTGCGCGTAGTATCCGTCGGCCTTCTTCTGCTGATGCGTCATCTCCGCCGCATTTGCCGCCCCGGCCAGCTCGTTGAAGCGGTTGGGATCGCTCTTCATCGACTTCTCATATTCCACCAGGGCCGCTTCCGGCTGCTTGAGTTCCAGCAGCATGTCCGCGAGCATCTCGCGTGCCGGAATGTCGACCTCGGCTTTGCCAACCTTGTCCTGGGTCTCGGCGACCGAGCGCATCTGCTTCAGCGCGTCATCGTTCTTCTTCTCCGCGAAGGCCAGCCACGCCTGCACTTCCGCATGCTGGAGGTTCGGGCCGTCGAGCGTATACGCGTACTTCGACTTGCGAACCGCTTCCTGGGCTTCGTCATACTTCTTGGCCGCCGCACGCGCCGCTTCGACATTGCCCGTGTGCGCAGCGCCGATAGTCTGCGCCCAATACGTAATCATCTGCGTATGTGGGGGAGCATTCGCCGCCGGCTGCAACGCCATCGCCTCCGTCCAGTGATGCATCTCCAGGTCGTAGAGAGCAGGGAAGTGAGCCGCGGCAAAGTTGTAATACTCGAGCATGCCGCTGTCGTCGCCGTTCTTCGGAGCCCCGGCAACAATCGTCTGTGCCTGATCGACGATCTGCTTGGCCTTGGCGTCCTGTCCCGTCTGCAAATAGGCGTAGAGGAGGAAGTGCATGGCATGCAACTCGTGGCCGCCCATGTACATCGCGTGCCCACTTCTCAGCCTCGATCAGCGCAACCGACTTCAAGTTTGCCTGGATGTCTTCCTGCCACAATCCCAGACGCGCGAAGATGTGCGACGGCATGTGTACGGCGTGCGCCGACGACGACGCGATGCCTGCATAAACGCGCGCTGCCGGCAACCCCGTCTCGGCCATCTGCGGGTTGTCGCAGGAGTGAATGATGTAGTGCGCCAGGCCGGGATGATTCGGGTCCCGCTGGAACAGCGGCATCAGGATGGCGACCGCCTTCTTCGGGTTCGCCAGCGAGGTGTCCCCCGGCGGCTCCGAAGCCAGGAGCGACAGCGCGTAGAAGGCTCCTGCCTCCTCGTCCTTCGGATACTTGGCGTACAGCTTACCCATGGCGTCGGAATACGCGGTGACGCGCTTCATGTAATCGGTCGACGCGGGATTGTCGTAGAAGATGGCCAGGGCGGCGATGAAATCCTTTTCGCGCGCGGTCTTCGCGCCCAGCTTCTGCGCCATCACCATCTGCTCATGGCCCTTCGTCAACACCGGCTCCTGCGGGCGCTCCCAGATCTGGTGGAAGTAGCTCAGCGCGATGCCCCAATGCGCCATCGCACACGACGGATCGCTCTTGGTTATGTCGGCGAATTGCGCCTCGGCGTCCTCGTACTGGAACGAGTGCATGAGTGCGACCCCGCGGTTGAACTCCTGCTGCGAGGCCGGCGCGCACGAAATCGGAAACGAAACGGTACCGAGTTGCTCGCCAGCATCGTGATGATGCATGTGCGCCTCGTCCATGTCCTGCGCAAACAGTGGAATGCTGCAGGCCAGGCAAAGGCATAACAAGGCGGAGAATAGCGCTTTGACGGAAGTCATCTTTCACCCCACGTAGCCGCAATACTTTATCGGAATCCGGCAGTTTGTGCCAGTGTGTCGGGTCGAGCACGCCTTCAGACTACTGAGAAAGTTGACACCGGGCCGCGTTGTGTCAGGACACGACCTTGGTCGTGCCGGTTTGCTGCGTAAAAGAACATGGCTTTGGCCGCTGCACACGGCATGCAGGGGCTAAAGCCCGATCAATATGGGCTGGCAATCGGCACAACTGAAGTTGTGCCCTGACACAAAGCACATGCCGGTTCGAGTTCTTCAGCAGCCTGTGAAGGCGTGCTCCACCGCAATTTTTGAAGTGAGTCACCACCCGGACGAACCTTGCAGCACCGTCTCGAAATTCAAGGGAACATTCGACCTGCAGGCGTCGTAGTTGTCGTGCAGAGGCTCGCTATGCACACCCTGCGGCAGGATATTGCCTACGCTCTCCGCCAGATGCGCCAATCTCCGGTGTTCACCCTCACCGCCATGCTCACCCTGGCGCTCGGCATCGGTGCAACAACGGCCATCTTCTCGCTGATTCACGCAGTCATGCTGAAGTCGCTGCCCGTGTCCGATCCTGCCAGCCTCTACCGCATTGGCGATGGCGATGACTGCTGCGTCGAAGGCTCGGCGCAACAGAATTGGGGCATGTTTTCTTACCCCTTCTATCTGCACCTGAAGGAGACCACCCCGGAGTTCACCGAGCTGGCCGCATTCCAGGCGGGCAAATGGCAATTCAGCGTACGCCGCGGCGAGGGTGATCGCGTAGCCAAGCCGATGTACGGCGAGTTCATCACCGGCAATTATTTCGACGTCTTCGGAGTGTCCGCATTCATCGGTCGCGCCATCAGTAAATCTGACGATCAACTCTCCGCGCCGCCGGTAGCGATGCTGAGTTATCGCGCCTGGCAGCAGGTGTATGGTTCCGATCCCAGCATCGTCGGCTCGTCGTTCATCTTCGACGGCAATCCGGTCACGATCATCGGCATCACGCCACCGGGCTTCTTCGGCGAGACGCTGCGCAGCGATCCACCGGACATCTGGGTTCCGCTGCAGCAGGAGCCGCTCTTCCGCGGCAAGAGTTCTCTGCTGCACCAGTTTCCTGCGTGGCTGCGCGTCATCGGCCGCCTCCGTCCGGGCGCGTCGGTCAGCGGATTACCCGCGCGCCTCACCAGTGAGCTTCGCGTATGGCTGGTGACCGACAGCGGCATGCCCGCCGAGTGGATGTCGGGCCTCAAGGCCGGCCTGCCCAAGCAGAACATACACGTCGTGCCCGCGGGCACCGGCGTCGCTGTGATGAAGGAGGATTATGGCGCCAGCCTGCACATCCTGCTTGGCGTCTGCTGCCTGGTTTTGCTGATTGCGTGCGCCAACATCGCCAACCTGTTGCTGGCTCGCGGAGCTTCGCGGCGCGCGCAGACGTCGGTGCGTCTCGCCCTGGGCGCTTCACGAAAGCGGCTCGTTCGTCAGGCGCTCACCGAGAGCGTGGTGCTGGCCGTGCTCGGAGGTATTGCCGGCATGGGCGTCGCTTACCTGGGCGTGAAGGCCATCATCGCCCTGGCATTCAGCGATGCGAAGTTTGTGCCGATCGACGCAACTCCGTCGCTACCGATACTGGCCTTCGCCTTCGGACTGTCGCTGCTGACGGGAGTGGTCTTCGGTACCGCTCCAGCCTGGCTGACGTCGCATGCCAATCCGGTCGACGCCCTACGCGGCGCCAACCGCAGCACTCGCGACAGTTCATCGCTGTCGCAGAAAATCCTCGTCATCGTGCAGGCGACGCTGTCTCTCGTGCTGATCGCCGGAGCCGGCTTGCTGACGCGGAGCTTGCAGAACCTCCAGCACCAGGAACTTGGCTACCAGACCGACCATCGCGCGGTGATCAGCCTGACCGGCCCCTATTCTTCTTACTCGAAGCCGAAGCTCGATGCCATGTACCGCGAGTTGCAGGAGCGGCTAGCGCACATCCCCGGCGTGAAGCGCGCAGCCCTGGCGCTGTACACGCCGCTGCAGGACAACTGGGGAGAGATCCCGATCCGCGAAGGTCAGGGCATGCCCAACGTAAACGATCGCATCGGTTCGTCCTGGGACCACATCACGCCGGAGTACCTGCCCACTCTCGGTCAGCAGATGATTCGCGGGCGCAACTTCACCGACCAGGACACGGCCACATCGCGTCCCGTTGCCATCGTCGACGAGACGTTCGTCAAGAAGTTCTATAAGCCAGGTGAGGACCCCATCGGCACGCGTTTCGGCCTCGACATGCCGAAGTACAGTGCCACCTACGAGATTGTGGGTGTCGTTCGCAAAGCAAAATACAACGATGCCACCAACACCGACGAGCCGCGTCCCATGTTCTTCGTCCCCCTGGCGCAGCGCATACAGTATGACGACAGCCTGATGCAGATGGTGGAAGACACCACCCACTACATCGAGGGCGCGGTGCTGGAGATGCAGGGCAGCATGGACGGACTGGAGCCGCAGGTGCGCCAGATCCTGAGCGACATCGATCCCAACATGGTGGTGCAGGGCGTGCGGCCGCTTGCAGGAGCAGGTCGACGCCGAATTCGATCAGCAGCGGGCGGTGGCGCAGATGACCGGCATGTTCGGCATACTCGCGCTCATCCTCGCCGCCGTCGGGCTGTACGGTGTGACTGCCTACTCGGTCGAACGCCGCACCAGCGAGATCGGTGTGCGGATGGCGATGGGAGCGAACCGGGGCAACGTTGTAGGCCTGGTGTTGCGCGGCGCGTTCCTGCAGATCCTGATTGGACTCGCGATCGGCATCCCCCTGTCGATTGGCTGCGCCAAGCTGATTGCCGCTCAGCTTTATCACGTCAAAGGCTGGGACCCGCTCGTGCTCATCGGTTCTATCTTTGCCTTGGGACTAAGCGCCCTCATCGCCAGCATCATTCCCGCGCGCCGCGCCGCGTCGATCAACCCGGTTCAGGCCCTGCGCACGGAATAGCCCTGTCTGTTCGTATAACGTCGGTGCCCCACGTTCGCGTCCCGAAGTTGGACGCTAACGTGGGCCGGAGAGCGCCCCGTTGGTTTCTCACGAGAATAGAGGGCGGTGCCTCAGGTTCGCGCCCAACGTTGGACGCTAAGCTGGGCGGAGAGCTAACGTGGGCCGGAAATCCAGCGCCGGAGGCGCGCAATAATCTAGCCCAGCACAGGGACGACAGCCTCCCCGTGGCGCAATGTTTGCTCCCTGCTATTGCTTTGCGAGACGCTTCCGGTGATAATCTGCCAGCTATTCACGCAATGCGGAGGCGTGATGTCCTTGCACATGGAGTGGCGTCCGGTCGGCGATGTCCTGGTCGTTCAATGCCAGGGAAAAATCGTGGCCGGAAAAGAAGTTCTCTCGCTGCATCACTTCGTCGGCGACTCACTCGCCAAATACGGCGACATCGTTCTGGAGATGGACCACGTCGACTTCGTCGACAGCAGCGGCCTGGGCGCGATGGTTCGCCTGGTGCAGGCGGCGCGCGCCAAGGGAAAAGACGTCAAGCTGAGCGGCGTGCAGCCCTACATCCGCAAGACGTTGAAGATGACGAGCCTGATCTCGCAGTTCGAACTCTACGAGTCGGTCGAAGAAGCCATCACCGCCGCTTATCTCGGCTCGCGTTATTCGCGCGGATGCGACGACTCACGCCCGCTGATTCTCTGCGTCTACGACTCCTTCGACATGTGTACCTTCCTGCGCGAATTGCTGTGCAGCGCCGGCTACAACGCTCTCACCGCCGCCAACGTAAGCGATGCGCGCGTGCTGCTGAAGGCGACCAAGGCGAAGCTGGTCGTGCTGTCATCGCACCTGCAGCTCTGCCACGGACAGCCGACTGACCGGCTGCTGCACGAAATCGATCCTGCCGTCTCGATCATGCTGCTGGAAGACAGTTTCGCCACCCAGGATCCTGGCGAAGCCGCAGAAAAGCTTCTCAGCGTGCTTGGGCAGCGCTATGGAAAGCAAGCCGCGGCAGGCGAAGCCTGAGTCAGCTTACCGGCTTGTACCACTCCGGCGATGGTCCGGCGACAGCCTCGATCTCCGGGACAAGCGTGCGGTCCAGCTCGGACACCAGCGCTCCGAAATTCTCCACGATCTTCTGCCAGTGCTCGGGATCGCCGACAGGATACTGCCCCACGGCCGTTCCCTGTGCGGTCGGCGGCAACGGTAAAAGCGCCCGGAACCCGAGCCCCCACACCAGATAATGCGCTGTCACGGTCCGTCCCCACGAACCTATGCCGACGCTGATTTGGACGTTGTAATTCGACGCTGTGCGCCGCCGCAGTGCAAAGTCGCCAGCCTCGCCCTTGCAGGAATAGCCCATCGGTTTGAAGACGCGTTCCAATGCCGGCTTCTTCGGTCCGGACGTAACTTCCAGTTTGAACATTTTGAGGGCTTCGGCATTGTCAGGTAGCTCGTGAGGTAGTCCGGCGCGGTTCACGATTTCGGGAAGTTGCTGCTTGTAGCGCACCACGACTTCCTGCACGGCCCTCGCCTTCTCGGGATCGACGCTGGCCATCAACACGCTATTCGGCGTGCGCACTGCGGGTACCGGACCTGCTTCCAGCTTGTCGGCCAGCGGGACTTGCACGGTCTTCCGCGCCTTGCCGCATGCGGCAAGAACTATGGCCACGGATGCTGGCGGCGGCGGGAGTTTCTTGCTGTTCACCTCGGCGTCCACTACGGTACAAGCCGAAAGCGAACGGTTGCGTCCATTCACCCACCAGCTGTCGGCCAGGAGAATACCCGGCATCATTCCCGCGGAGGGAGTCAGCGTCTGCACATCGCCGCCGAACTCAGGAGAGTAGAAGTGAAGCGCAATACTGTGAAAAGGGAACGAGCGCGGAACTCCGGCGGCGATTGCCTGTAGCGTCGCATACGGCACGGACTCGCCGGAGCCGCCCGACAGCGGCCCATTGGAAATCCGCCGCGCGCCGGGAATGTTGGGCGCAGGCGGAGCGTTGGTGACGAACCGTGCGAGCTCCGGATGCCGCTTGAGCACGCGGTCGACGCTCGAGACCTTTGAGGGGATCATGCCGTCGCCAAAGTTGAAGCGGATAGATCGGCTCGAGTCCGGCGTCCAGAAATCCCTGGTGAACGCGATCCATCATGGTGAGCAGCGGCTCTTTCCTGCTAGCCGCAAACGAAGTCGTCAGCGCAACTCGCATAAGCGAAATGCTCCAATCCGACGCGTGAAAAAGATTGTTATAGCTATTGGAACATGGCTGGCAAGAGGCCGCCGAGGAGTACTCCCCAGCTTCGAGAAGGCGAATGGCACAAACACACTCTCTGAGTGGCTTGGGAGAAGTGAGCGAAGACGCACCTTATTTATTCAATTGCGCTTGCTGCTCTTGAAGAAGCTGGGTGACGGTACCGTTTATAGCCGAGGCGATCCTGTTGGCGAGGATCTCGTTCCCACGCTCGGAAACGTGGACGTAGTCTTCGAAGATCATCTCTCGGATGCCCATTGAAAATCCCATCCAGATTGTAAAAAGAGTCCATCTTGCTGACGGGCGACGAGGTGAGGGCCGCTGATGTTTGCCCATAAAATTGCCCAAACACCGGGTCCCAATCCGCCGCGCCCTTTTCACTGGCAGTCAACTCGGGCTTGGTGTAAACCGACGGCTGCCAGAAACTGAAGACCCGCACGTTGTACTCATGGCCGACCGCATGCAGGACGCGCGTGTTGTTGCCGTAAATCGTCAGGAGATCTGTAATGAGACGCTCAGTGCTGGGGTTGCTGACGCGCGATTCGTAAGCTCTCGACCAGTGCTCCCGGTTGGTCACGTGCCGCAGATACCCTACGCCCTCGGTGAACAGTAAAAACAGGTTTGATCGTTTCACGAACTCCAGGTAAAACCGCGGACCCGACTTGGTAAGGCTGAATTCGCGAACCCGATTAATTTCGTTCTGAGGAATACCGGCTACACCGTTTTGAAAGGCAGAGAAAACATCGTTGTAACCGTCGTAGAAGATTGCAATATCAGGAACATTGCCGCGCTCGATCTCCTTGATAAAGCTGATCAGCTCCTGAGTGTTTACATATCCACCCTCACCGAAATTGACAACCTCAACCTTGGCGCCGAACTGTCTCGCCAGGATCTTCGACAGTTGAGAAGGGATGGTGTACTCATCGCGGGATCCCGTTCCCCACGTCGTCGAGCCTCCAAACATGAATACCCGAATTGGCCGCTTCGGAAGATCTGGTGGGTTCCATGTCTTGCGATGCCCGTCGGCATCAATGTTTACGTATTTGCCCGACATGGCTGCTCGCCGCCAGTACACGTACGGGCTCCACTGCGATTCGTCAATTCCACCGGCTCTGAGCTGCTCGTTCTCGAAATCAACCAGATCGTGTCGATTCAGTGCGACGCCCGGGTTGTCGCGGTGGCTCCACAAGTATTGCTTGACCGAATCGCGGGTAAAGAGAACAACGGTGGCAAGCAAGTCGCACGTTGCGAGAATCACAACCAAAACGAAAAAGTTGACAGCGATGAGCTTGAGCGCTTTCTTCGCCAAGCTCATTCGTCCTGCCGTCTCCGTCGTGTGGTCGGCAACCTGCACTTCCGTTGATTGTGGGTTCGCCATGCTACTTGTTTACAGAATAGTCCGTCTTAAAACTTGATCCGGAATCTGCGTCCTGACCTCAAGAACAGCAGCGATTGTATACAACGGCTAACTTCGCAATTCGGTCCAGCACGCCTGCAAAATCGAGCAACTGTTGATCGCTGCAGCAGGAGATCAGGTACGGAGTGGCGCTCCTCATCGCCAGTATTCGCCCTGCAACCGGCGTTTTCCACGCTGTTCAAGGGCTAAGTCTTTATTCAGGAAGGCTTTGAGTCAAGTCCAGTGCTGTGGAGACTTTGGTGGATCCCAAAAGAGCTTTGCGCCTGCGAGCGCCCTATGCGAACTCACCGTTAATCAATGACTGGAGATCGACAGCCGACAACTGACAACTGAAATATAATCGCCCTTCCACATGGACAGCTTCTTCGCGCGACGCACGTCGTGGAATCTCACCACAAATCGATACACCGAAGCGTTGGAAGCGCATCGACGAGATGGCAAAGAACTGCTCGATCTCACGGCATCGAATCCCACGAACATTGGTCTGCAATATCGCGAAGAAGAGTTGCTGCGCGCTTTCGCCAACACTGAAGCTTTGCAGTACGATCCGCAGCCGAAAGGTCTTGTTGTCGGCGCGCGAAGCTGTCGCTGCGTATTATGTTGAGCGCGAAACGCGCATCTCGCCGGATGATCTGATCCTCACGACGAGCACCAGCGAAGCTTATTCCTTCGCCTTCCGCTTGCTCTGCGATCCTGGAGACGCCGTTCTGGTTCCGACGCCAAGTTATCCGCTCTTCGATTTCCTCGCCGACATTCAGGACGTGAAGCTGTTTCCGTATGAATTGGTTTACGATCACGGCTGGCAAATCGAAGTGCAGTCGTTGTTCGCTGCGGTTGATCGCGCCGCTGCTGCTGGCGCTCGTCCACGAGCCGTTCTCGTTGTTCATCCCAACAATCCAAGTGGTTCGTACATTCAGCCCCGCGAATTGCAACTGCTGAACGATGTCTGCGCTGAACACGACGCGGCGATTATCGCCGACGAAGTGTTTCTGGACTATTCACTCGGATCTCAGCCTCCGCTGACATTTGCCGCGAACGAAGACGCGCTGACATTCACGTTGAGCGGACTGTCGAAGATCTCCGGTTTGCCGCAAATGAAAGTCGCGTGGATCGCCATCAGCGGTCCGCCTGCGCTGAAGCGCGATGCGCTCGCGCGCCTGGAAGTCATCGCCGACACGTATTTATCGATGAATGCGCCGATACAACTTGCCATTCCCGCGATGCTGGACGAGCGCCGGAACATTCAGCCGCAGGTGATGGACCGCGTGCGAACAAATCTCGGCGAACTGGACGCGCAACTTCGGGCGCAAAAGCTCTGCCAGAGACTGGAGGTCGACGGAGGTTGGTACGCGATTCTGCGCGTTCCTGCGCGCGGTTCCGATGAGGAACTCGCGATCGCCGTCTTGCGCGAGAAGAATGTGCTGGTTCAGCCCGGACATTTCTACGACTTCGCCGAAGGTTATTTGGTCGTGAGCCTGATCACGCCTTGCGCAGAGTTCGCGGAAGGCATGAAACGTCTGCTGGCGTTTGTAGCGCAGTGATCGAAAGCCTCGGCAACTCGGCGGTTCTGGAAGTGTTTATAACGTGATAGCAGGCGAGAAAACGCTGCTGGGCGGCGTTCCACTGTCGACGAATTGCACGTTATAATAGAAAACTGTGCCAAAGTATTCGATTGTCGTGCCGTTCCACAACGAAGAGGAGAATGTCACCGAGCTCTACGACCGCCTGAAGGTCGTGATGGAAGCTGCGGGTGAGACGTTCGAACTGGTGTTTGTCGACGATGGAAGTCGCGACAACACCTTCTGGATGCTGCAGCAGATTGCCTCGGTCGACCGCCGCGTTGTGGTCGTCAAGCTGCGCCGCAACTTCGGCCAGACTTCCGCGCTGGCTGCCGGATTCGATCATGCCGAAGGCGAATACGTGATCGCCATGGACGGCGATCTGCAGCACGATCCCAACGACATTCCGCTCTTTCTGCAGAAGCTTCGCGAGGGTTACGACATCGTCAGCGGCTGGCGCAAGCAGCGCATCGACAACTTCGTCATGCGGCGCATTCCATCAAAGATCGCCAACTGGCTTATGGCGAAGCTGAGCGGCGTAGACCTGCACGACTTTGGCACGACCTTCAAGGCCTATCGGCGCGAAGTCGTCCAGGAAGTCCCGCTCTACGGCGAACTGCACCGTTTCATTCCGGCGCTGGCTTCGGCTTACGGCGCGAGCATCTGCGAGATTCCGATCCGCAACATCAACCGTGAACGCGGCGAATCGCACTATGGCATTTCGCGTACGTTCCGGGTGTTCTTCGATCTGATTACGATCCGCTTCCTGCTGAAATACATGTCGCGTCCGCTGCACTTCTTCGGCACCTTCGGCGCACTGAGCTCCATCACTGGCACGCTGATCGCCTTCTGGATGCTGATTGAGAAGTTCGTTCGCGGCCGCAATGTCATGGACGAGCATGGTCCGCTGCTGGTCTTTGCTGCGGTGCTGATCGTCGCAGGCGTGCAGTTGATCGCGCTCGGTCTGCTCGGCGAGCTCCAGGTTCGGCACTTCCACGAGCCGACGAAGCGCGCGCCTTACACGGTTGATCGCGTGCTGCGCTCTTCGCACAGTCAAGGCGCGCTGGCGGATTAGCGGTTCAGGGTTCCGGGCCTCAAGCTGCAGTTCTGCTACAACCTGAAGAAGCATCCAACGTTGGCATGTCGGCGCGCAAGATCATCATTTACACACAGCCGGATTCTCTGCCTTGCGAAGCGGTTAAGCTGTTCCTCAAGGACCGCGGCGCGAAGTATGAGGAGCGCACCGTCGAAGAAGATGAGGATGTCGTGCGCGAACTCCAGGAGAAGTACAATAGCCGTTCGACGCCCACTGTGGTGATCGGCGACGAAGTGCTGATCGGCTTCGACCCTGAACGTATCGACGAACTGCTTGAGCAGTAAACCTCATCCTGCGCGTGGTTATCTCTTCATTGCTGCTGCCACATTCTGCTGGGGATTCTCGGCAGCGATGGGACGAGCCATGTTCACGGGCCGGTTCTCCGGATTCGCGCTGCAACCAATCGATCCGCTGATTCTGGCGCAGAGTCGCACGACTGTCGCGTTGTTGATTCTCGTGCCGATCCTGCTAGTGAGCAAACGCTCGTCGTTGCGGCTGAGCGGACGTCATCTCTTCCAGTTCTTTCTGCTCGGAATTCTCGGACTTGCGGCTTCGAACTACTTCTACTATCTCGCCATCGAGAAGACGACAGTCGCGACAGCGATCGTGCTGCAATACGTCGCTCCGGTTTGGGTGTTGCTGTACATGCTGCTGCGGCGACTGCAGCGCCCGACAGTATTGCGCATTAGCGGCGTTGTGCTGGCAGTGATTGGCTGCGCGGTCGCGGTCGGAGAAGTTGCAACCCGATCACGCTTTCCCTGGCTCGCGCTCTCGAACCTGCATATCAACTCTGTCGGATTGATGGCTGCCGAATTAGCAGCGATGTCGTTTGCCTTCTACAACGTTTACGGCCGGCATCTGGTGCAGGTTTATCAGCGCTGGACAGTGCTGGTGTATTCGCTGTTCGGCGCGGCTGTCTTCTGGATCATCGTCAATCCACCGTGGAAGATTGCGGCGCAACATTACAGTGGCGCGCAATGGATCTTCATGGTGCTGTTCTCGATCACTTCGATGCTGATTCCGTTCTCGCTCTACTTCACCGGATTGCAGCATCTCGATCCGACGCGCGCGATCGTGACCGCATGTCTAGAGCCAGTCTGGGCAATTCTGCTGACGGCGATGATCGTCGGCGAACTAGTCTCCCCTATTCAAGTGGTGGGAATCTGCGTAGTGTTGGCAGCGACGATCGTCATTCAACTTCCCGACCGCAAAGCACCAGCCGAGCCGACCATCGCCGTCGAGCCGATCGAGTAAGCGCTATCGAATTCCGAGGAGAACCGCGAGATACTGCCGCACCTTCCCGAGGAGCGCGACATCGCCACGCGAATGGAACCTGGCATTTCGTTTAGCCCAATCCAAGCTTTTGACTTGATCCACGAGAACCGCGCCCTCGACTTCGTCGACTGTGATGGGAAGTGCGAACGGATATGGCTTGCGCTTGCTGGTAAGCGGACAAACGATCGCCAATCCGGAAGCGCGATTGTAGCGTTGGTCGGTGATGACCAGCGCCGGACGCCGCTTTGCCTGCTCACGACCGATTTGCGGGTCGAAATCCAGCATCACGATGTCGCCAGCTTCCGGAACGTAAGACGTTACCATTCGACAATTTCCCCGCCTATTTCCGCGCCGCTGGAGACTTCCGAGTAGGCATTCTCGGGAGTAATCTGTGAAACAAGCTGACTTAGTGTTGGCACTTTTCTCATCCGCAGGATCTCGACCCGGCCTTCGCCGGGTGCCTCAATCTCGAATGCGTCCCCCTCTTTCAGCTTAGCCGCGTCGCTTATCGGCTTCGGTATGCGAATGGCGAGGCTGTTTCCCCATTTAACGATTTGGCCTTTCATGCGAACTCCTATCGGTAAGAACTTTTCATAAGTATATACAATGTCGATACATCATTGCGAAGGCGTTCACGGTTTCCCGAGCCTGAACTGACGCAGGGCTGAGTTGCTTCTTCTTTGACTCGAAATTCCCGCCTCGCACCGCCTCGCAGCCGCAGTTCGTAACATCGTGCACGAGCATCTCTTCCGCCCGACATAAAATTTCTTTCGGTTCGACATCGCGAAAATTTCTATGAGGGCTCGATGATGAAACAAGCTACGGTTGTGCTGCTTCTCGCATTCGCCTGCTGCGCCTATGCTCAAGACAAGAACTCTCCACAAACGCTCAAAGGCATCCTGCTGGAGCAGCTGAAAACCACCCACAACGTGAAGGACTGGTTTGTTCCGGCGGACATCGCGGTGCAGGGGCTCACGGCCGATCAGGCGAACTGGACCGACGGCAAAGGCAATCATTCGGTCGGACAGGAAGTGAATCATCTCGTCTATTGGGACAACTACGAGCTGATGAAGTTCAAGGGCGAGACGCCGCCGAAGTTCAATGGCAACAACGACGAAACCTTCAACAAGTTCGACAGCAAGCAGTGGACTTCGCTGGTGAAGCAGATGGACGACGTGATGACGGCTTGGGAACAGGCCGTCGAAGCGGCGGACGACAAGAAGATTGCGGAATGGGGTTCAACCATCGCGCACATCGGCGCGCACAATGCGTATCACATCGGGCAGATCGTCTACATCCGCAAGCTGCAGGGATCGTGGAATCCGGAGAACGGCGTCAAGTAGCGACACCTATTTTTTCGCGCCAGCGATTGTGCGCTGATGCGATTCGGTTTCCGCGTACAGCGCGTCGATCTCTTTCTTATAGCGATCGGTGAGGTTGCGGCGCCGCAACTTCATGCTCGGCGTCAGGGTTCCGTCCGCAATGCTGAGTTCGTCAGGAACAACAAGCACTTTCTTGAGCTTTTCGAATTGCGCGAGGTTGCGGTTCAGTTCTTCGACAATGCCTTCGTAGAGCGCCTGCACCTGGTGCGCCTTCACCAGTTCTTTGCGCGATGAGAACTTCACGCCATGATGTTTCGCCCATCCTTCCAGGTCTTCGAAGCTGGGGATGATGAGTACAGCAGGGAAGCGCCGCTTATCGCCCAGCAGCGCGGCTTCGGCGACGTACTGGTTCACTTTCAGAGAATTCTCGATCGGCTGGGGCGCGATGAACTTCCCACCGGAGGTCTTGATCAGGTCTTTCTTACGATCGGTGATCGAGAGATAGCCGTCTTCATCGAGATGGCCGATATCTCCGGTCTTGAACCAGCCGTCCTCGAAAACGGCTGCGGTTTCTTCCGGCATCTTCCAATATCCCTTGAAGATGGACGGACCGCGCACAAGCACTTCGCCATCGTCGGCGATCTTCACCTCGACGTTCGACATTGGTTTGCCGACCGATCCCAGGCGATGGTTCACCGGATTGTTAAGCGCGATGACTGGAGAAGTCTCGGTCAGGCCGTAGCCTTCGTGGATTCGGATACCGATGTCGGCGTACCAAGTGGCGATTTCCTTGCCGAGCGGCGCGCCGCCGGAGACGAAGACACGGGCGCGGCCGCCGAGACCGGCGCGAACTTTCGCAAATACCAGCTTATCGGCGAGCTTCCAGGAGACTGAAGTTGGGGTCTCGCCGCGAAGGATGGTCTCGCGGTTCCTGGCTCCGACGGACAGCGCCCAGGCGATGAGCTTGCGCTTGATGCCGTGTGCCTTGTTCTGCACCGTGTTGTAGACCTTCTCGTACACGCGGGGCACGGCGACGATCAGCGTGGGATGGACTTCTTTCATTACCTGCGGCAGTTCGTCGACCACGGGACAATAGGCCAGCGGCACGCCTGCATTAATCAGCGCGTAATCCAGATGGCGAGCCGTGACGTGCGACAGGGGCAGAAACGAAACGCAGAGATCGTCTTTATCGAACTCGTACATGTCGAGCGAGACATTAATGTTCGACGCGATATTGCCGTGCGTCAGCATCACGCCCTTCGGCGTGCCCGTGGTGCCTGACGTGTAGATCAAAGTGGCAAGGTCGTCGGGCTCGACCATGCGACCAATCTCTTCCAGCTCCAGATCATTGTCGGTGGCCGCGGATTGCAGGAAGCTTTGCATCGGCACGGCTTCGGTGAGTTCGGGAGCGTCGTCCATGATGACGATATACTCCAGTCCGGCCTGCTCGCGGATGGCGGCGAGCTTCTCATACTGCTTCCGCGAGGAGACGAACGCTACGCGCGCCTGACAGTTTTGCAGGACGAACAGGCATTGTTCCCCGGTTTGCGTAGCATAGATCGGAACGTCGACGACGCCCAGCAGAAGGCAGGCGAAGTCGGCGATCGCCCACTCAGGCCGATTTTCGCTCAACAGAATGACGCGATCGCCTTTCTTGATCCCCCATGCTCGCAGCTGGCGAGCCGTGGCATAAACCCAATTGCGGAGCTGGATTGCCGAGATCTCTTTCCAGGCGCCGCTCTCGCGCGTCAGCATCACGCGATCGGCGTCGCGCTCCAGCATAGTGAAAAACACATCATTGAGGGTACGAAGATTCATGGCGGTTAACTCGTGCGCATGCCGTTCAAAAAAATATCCACCACCACGTCGGCAACACTCGACAGCTTGTACTCGTGCTCGCTCAGAACCCAGGAGGTGACCATTTCATCCAGGGCGCCGAAGAAACAATTGGCCGCGAATTTGTCCGACATCTCGCGGCGGAAGATGCCTCCGGCTTGACCCTCGGTGATGGCTTCGCGCACCAGCCCCAGATATTCAATCATGTGATGATGCGAGAATTCAGAGAGGAATCGCGTGCTCTGGCGTAATTCCATCTGGAACACGACTGCCATGTTGCGGTTCGAACCGAGGGCATCGAGATGAAGGAAGGCCAACCGCCGCAAGCGCTCTGCCGGGTCGCTGAGTTTTTTCAGTTCGGTGCGGGCCAGGCTCATGAAGGCGTCAAAGGCTGTGTTGATGGCCGTCATCAGGATCTCTTCCTTGCTCTTGAAGTAAAGATAGACGGTGCCATCGGCCACGTCAGCGCGGTCGGCGATGTCGGCCACACGCGAGCTGAAGAATCCTTTTTCAGCGAAAACAGCGACGGCCGCATCGAGAATGCGCTGATACTTCTCGCCATTCCGATTGCCAGACTGCAGCGTGGGATTTACAGGACCCAAATTGGATTCGCTCTTTGCCACGGTAACACTTGCCCCAGGAGTTCACGGACGCCGTGCGCGAATGCCCCGAATTCGCGCGCGACCCATGCGGCGCTAGCTGCCGAATGAATACTCATTCACTGTACCGCCCACTGAAAGGTTTCGGCAATCAGGCACTTAGCGTATTGCAGAAGCCGTATTCCAAAATGGAAACTCGCCCGCTCGTAGTGTTCACAAATCCTTGACAGGCGGCTCGATGGTAAGAGCCACCGGTTGATGGGACAATGTCTACACCCCGCTTCGTTTCTGAGAGGAGAGAATTCATGAACAGATTCATTGTGCTGCTGGTGCTGGCTGGGTTCATGCTGCCCGCCGCCCATGCAGCCGACAAGTCTGAATCCATGCCGCAACCGAAGATCAAAGTTGGCGACATGGCTCCGGACTTTACGTTGGAAGACCAGAATGGCAAGAAGGTTTCGCTGCACGACTTCCGAGGCAAAAAGAATGTCGCCCTGGCGTTTTATATCTTCGCTTTCACCGGTGGTTGAGCCAAGCAGATGCAGGCTTTCCAGGCGAACCTCGCCAAACTGGAAGCCGCCGACACCCAGGTTCTGGGTGTGAGTATGGATTCTCCCTTCTCTAATCGCGCTTGGGCGCAACAACTCGGTGTCACCTTCCCGCTGCTCAGTGACTGGGGCGGCGACACGACCAGGGAATACGGACTGTACGATCCGGAGTACAAGGCTGCGCGCCGAGTCAATTACCTGATCGACAAGGATGGCAAAGTCGTCGAGATGCAGTTGGACGATGCTGCCATTGATCCGACCAAGGTGGTCGATGCCTGCCAGGCCTGGAAGCTGAACCGGTAAAGGTGAGTTTGCCGCTCCGTGGGACGGAAGCTTCCTTGAGGCTTCCGCCTTTTCTCTTGCAGTTGCGAGAACGCGTTCTCCTTTGCGTTGACGGCAAAGCGGTGTAAGCTTATCCCCACCTTGGCGGACCAACCATCGTGGTAACCAATATCCTCATTGTTATCGCGTGTGTGGCGGCAGCAGTAGCATTTTTGTTTGCAGTCACGCACACGTCGGCGACGCACTCGCGTAAAGAGTCCAACGATTTCACCGGGGCAGTGGTTGCGGTGATTGGAACGACCTACGCGGTCCTGCTGGCGTTTATGCTCTCCGGCGTGTGGAACATGTATCAGCAGGCGGAGATCAACGCCGAACAGGAAGCCAACGACGTCGTCAACATCTATCAGATCAGCGCCCAGTTACCGCAATCGACGGCGGACCGTTTGCAGAGCCTGATGCGCGACTATGTCGCGTACGGCATTCATACGGAGTTTCCTGCCCTCACGAACGACACCGTTCCACCAGAAGGCGGGGAACTGGTGGCCAGGATGTGGAATGCCGTGCAAGACGTGAAGCTCTCTTCCCAGAACGAGCAAGTGGCCTTTGGGGAACTCCTCTCCACCATGCGCAGCCTGACTGAGCATCGCCGCATTCGCATCATGCAGAGCCGCGAGATGCTGCCGAACATCCTTTGGGCGGTGTTGATCGCCGGTGGGGTGATCACGGTTGCGGCGGCTTGCTTCTTCGGCGTTCCCAATTTCCGCTTCCATCTTCTGCAGGTCATGGTGCTGAGCTTCCTCATCTCGCTGGTGCTGGTGGCGATTGCCGACATCGATCGGCCGTACCAGGGCGATGTGCGGGTAATGCCGACGGGGCTCGAGTTCGCGCAACGAACCATGGCCGAGGCGAAGCTGCATGCGAATTGAGTGCGGCGTAAACATTCGCTTGTTACAGTTCGCAGCCGCGCAAGATACACTGTTGTCCTGAACTTCCCGCCCACCCAGATTCTCCGGAGGTAGGGGCATGTCTCCAGCCAAAGCGGTAGCTGCTTCGAAGGTGGCCGACTGCTCGTCAGTCGCGCAACGAGTGCTTCTCATCGGCAAAGATCCTCAGCTTGGCCAAAGCCTGGAAACGGGGCTTACCGCGCGCAATTGTGAGTTCGATTACGCGGCAGGTAGCGCCGACGCGCTTCGCCATTTGCGGCAGGCTTGCTACTCCGTGGTCATCACCGACCCGAAAACCAGCATCGAGGAAGATCTGTCTCTGCTGGCCGAGATGCGCACCGTTCGTCCGGGCGTGCGTGTGATCGTGCTGGCACCCAGCAGTACGCCGGAAAACATCATCGCCGCGCTGCGTGCTCGGGTATTCCTGTGCAAGACGGCGCCGTTTGATCCGCTCGACATCGCCGACTATGCCGCCCAAGCCGCCACCACGGCGGATTCCCTCGTCGGCATCGAAGTGCTATCGGCTCATCCGGACTGGATTTCGCTGCGCATCAACTCGCAGATCCTGACCGCCGAGAGGGTGGTGGAGTTCCTCAAGGAGATTCAGACTCGGCTGGCGGGACCGCCACGCGAAGAGCTGATGATGGCCTTTCGCGAGATCCTGTTGAACGCCGTCGAACATGGGGCGGAGTTTCGTCCGGGGAAAGTGGTTGAGGTCCATGCGATCCACACTGCGCGGTCGATTGTGTTTTATGTTCACGACCCCGGCGCGGGATTTGACTGGGACTTGCTGAAGCACGCCGCCATCTCGAGCCCGGACGACGTTACGCGTCACGTAGAAGTGCGTGACCAACTGGGGATGCGTCCTGGAGGCTTCGGCATCCTGATGGCGAAGGACGTGGTGAACGAGTTGATTTACAGCGAAAAAGGCAACGAAGTACTGATGATCAAGTACACGGCGTGAGCGCCTCTATCCGTATCGGCAAAAGCGCTGTTCGCCACGGAGGCACCGAGTTCTGAGGCTCCGGCGGTGTGATGGCTTCCGGAGCCCGGGCAGATTTCACGTGGCGCTTTTCGGATCGACGACGTCTGTATCACTCTCCAGTTCGTTCTGCGCTTGCGGCTCTCCGGTGTGCTCCTCGTTCTGCCCCTTCTCAGGGAAATCGCTGTTGCCGGTTTTGAGCAGAGCATCCTGGTCGCGATGGCCGTTCTGGCCGGCGAGGGAAGTGTTGGTCTTCTGGTTGGGGCGGTCCTGTTCCACAGCACCCTTGCCGGCGTCTTCGTCGTGAGCGTTCTGATTCGTATTTGGCATGAAATCTCCCACTGTCGGAGATGAGAGAACCAGCAGGCGACGTTGCATGACTTCCCAAACAATTCAGCACGCCCAGCGGCCAGGTTTGGCGCGGTCGTCATTAAAGAGTTTCGTGCGACGATGCTGCGCGGTCGTTGAATGCTTTATGGAAGTCGTCGTAGTTGCCGTTGGCTTCGGCGTAGCGCAAGGGCTTCACGCGCTCCACGCAAATTTCCGTTGCTTCAGGGGAATTCTTCAGGATGCTCATCGTCTCGGCGATGAAGTCTTTCAGCGGCATGGCGTTTGGATCAGTGAGCTGTCCGGCGCCGAGCAGTTCCGTTTGCACATAAGGCGGGACGAGTTCCAATACCTGCACCGGCGTGTTCCGCAGCTGGTAGCGGAGCGATTGCGAATAGGAATGAATGGCGGCCTTGGTGGCGCAGTAGGTCGGAGTCATCGCGAGGGGGACGAAGGCGAGGCCGGATGAGACGGTCATGATGGTCGCGTGCGGCTTCGGTATCAGGGCGGGCAGCAAGGATGCGAGCAGGCGAATCGGCCCGAGCAGGTTGGTCGCGACAGTCTCCTCCGCGTCGGCCAACTCGCCGCGCTCAAGTGATTCCGGACGCATAATACCCGCATTGAGGATCACTGCATTCAGCGCAGGATAGTCGCGCTTCATCTGCTCACCGAAGCGTGCGATTGCCTCTGCGTCGGCCATGTCGAGCACGGCGGACTTCATCCCCGGGTTGGAGAAAAGGGTCTCGTCCAACGCCTTCCGCCCACGTCCGGCGATGATCACCTGGTTGCCCTCGGCTTGAAATGCCTCCGCCAGGGCACGCCCAATTCCTCGGCCGCCGCCGGTAATCAGAATGGTGTTGCCGTTCACTTGCATGTGGGTCTCCTGTTTCGAATGCAGCGAAATACCATCATACAAACCTCGCCCGTGGTTGCGGCCGTTGACCAAGCGCGGGCGCCGAACGCACAGGTCGTCATGGACCCGCAGGTTACCCCAGGCATCCGCTTATCACGTCCGCATCAAAAATTGAGCCGGCTGCTCGGGCCGGCTCAATCGCTGTCGCTTATTTTTGCTTTCGATTCGGTTTGTCGCTACAGTTCCAAGGCCGCCACGGACACTCGCGGCTCCTGCTTGACGATTGTCTGGGTAAGTTCCTTGGTCCCATAGTCGAAGCCTCTATCGAACGCCTTCAGGTTGAGCTCGCGGTAGGCTTCGGGCACGGAAGCGGCGACTGCGTTGCGCACTGCTTCAGGGTCCAGGACTTGCGACACTGCGGCGAAGAAGCCGACCATCACCACATTGAGCACCATCTTCTTGCCCAGTTCCTCGGCGATGCGGGTGGCCGGGATGCTGTACACACGTACGCCCGGCGGCAGTTCGTCGATGCGCACCAGGTCTTCTTCAATGATGAGCATTCCTTCGGGATTGACCTGGGGCGCGAACAACGTATAGGCCTCCTGCGACATGACGACCAGGATGTCGGGATGGGTGACGTAGGGATAGAGCACGGGGCTGTCGGACAGAATGACCTGCGCGCTACAGGCGCCGCCGCGGGCTTCCGGCCCGAAGTTCTGGGTCATGGTCGAATAGCCTTTGTGGTAGATGCATCCGGCTTTACCGATGACGATTGCCGACAGGATCACGCCCTGTCCGCCGAATCCTGCGATACGGATCTCCGTTACTGGCATGAGCAGCACTCCGTTTCTACGTAATCGTCACCGAGCGAGTCGATGAACTTGTCGTGCATCAGTTCGCCGTAATCATTGCGCTCGCGGTCAACGAACTTGCCGACGACGATCTCGCCGCTCTTGGTGAGTCCGACATCCTTGGTCAAGGCGCCGTTCCGTACCTTGCTTACCTGCTTGTAGAACTTCATGGTGTCGAGACCGTCGCCCATCTTGTTGCGCCGCTGGTAGAGCGTCGGACAGGGCGAGAGCACCTCGATAAAGCTGAAGCCCTTCTTGGCGAACATCTCCTGCATGGAACGGGCGAGCTGCTTGACGTGGAAGGCCGTCCAACGCGCGACGTAGACTGCGCCGGCGGCTTCGACCAGGTATGGCAGGTTGAATGCCGGATCGTACGTACCGTATGGATTGGTCGACGTTACGACGTCGCCGGGAGTCGTCGGCGCGGTCTGGCCGCCGGTCATGGCGTAGATCAGGTTGTTGATGCAGACGACCTTGATGTCGAGATTGCGGCGCGCGGCGTGAATCAGGTGATTGCCACCGATGGCGAAAAGGTCTCCGTCGCCGCTGTAGACCACGACGTTCAGCTTGGGATTGGCCAGCTTCAGTCCGGTGGCGAAGGGGATCGCGCGGCCGTGGGTGGTGTGGAATGAGTCCAGCTTGGTGTAGCCGGCGACGCGGCCGGTGCAGCCGATGCCGGAGACGATAGCCAGGTTCTTAGTATCGATCTCGGCGTCGATCAATGCGCTGGCGAACGAGTTGACGCTGGTCCCGATGCCGCATCCCGGACACCAGATGTGGGGAATGCGATCCATGCGCAGGAACTGCTCAACCGGGTTCTGGATTGTGACCATAGAGTCGCTCATTTCGCCACCTCCATGATGGCCTGCAGAATGTCTTCCGGCTTGTGAACGCTGCCGCCGGCGTGTCCAACCAGGCGGACCACGGCTTTGCCGGCCGCGGCGCGCTCGACCTCACGCACCATTTGTCCGAGGTTGAGTTCCGCCACCACAATGCCTTTCACTTTTGCTGCGATCGCAGCGATCTGCTTTTCCGGGAAGGGCCACGCGGTAATCAGGCGGAACTTGCCGACCTTCAGGCCTTTCTTGCGGGCCATCTCGATGGCGCGCTGCGCAACTCGTGAGGTGATGCCGTAGGAGACAACCACAACGTCGGCACCCTCGATCTGCTCTTCTTCAAAGAGGACGATATCGTCGACATTCTTAGTGATCTTTTCGACCAACCGTTTCACCAGCCGGTCTTGCACCACCGGCCGCATATCGGGATAGCCGCGCTCATCGTGGGTCAGTCCGGTGACGTGTACGTTGTAGCCCTGGCCGACGTGCGGCATGTCGGGCACGAGGTCGTCATTGGGCTGATAAGCGTTGAAAGTCTCCGGTGGCAGCGTGGTGTAGCGGCGAGGCTCGACGTAAATCTCTTCTGCCGACGGAATGACGACCTTCTCGGTCATGTGGCCGACGACTTCGTCGAGCATCACGAAGACCGGAACACGATACTTCTCGGAGAAATTGAACGCCTGGATGGTCAGGTCGAAGCATTCCTGCGGAGAGTTCGGGCAAAGCGCGATGATGGCGTAGTCGCCATGCGATCCCCAGCGTACCTGCATCATGTCGGCCTGGGCGGGGAGCGTGGGCAAGCCAGTCGAGGGACCGCCGCGCTGCACGTCGACGAACACACAAGGTGTCTCGGTCATGGCGGCGTAACCGATGTGCTCCATCATGAGCGAGAAGCCCGGTCCGGAGGTCACGGTAAACGCCTTGGCTCCGGCCCACACTGCGCCTTGCAGGGTAATCGAGGCGGCCAGTTCGTCTTCCATCTGGATGAAGGTTCCGCCGACGGTCGGAATGCGCTGGGAAAAGCGCTCGACGACTTCGGTCGACGGCGTGATGGGATAGCCGGAGGAGAATCTGGCTCCGGCTGCCAGGGCTCCCTCGCAACAGGCGTGATCGCCGTCGAGGAAGTGCGAGCCGGTAAGAACTCCGGCTGGATCAGCGTGCATCTTGCTCCTCCTTATTTTCTGGTTCGGTCACGGGAGCAGCTGCGGCCGCTGGTTTCGCGGGAGCTGCGTCCTTGTAACCGAAGATTGCGAAGTCCGGGCAGTACATGCCGCACAAATCGCAGCCACTGCACTTGTCCGGATGAACCATGTACGGTGTGTGATATCCCTTGGCGTTAAAGGCGGAGGAAAGCGCGAGCACGTGCGTGGGACAAAACTCCACGCAAAAACCGCAAGCTTTACAGCGTTCCGCCACGATCTTGACTGATCCTTTGGCCATTGCTGCCCTTTCTGCAATTGCGGGCCATCGCTAGGGAAGTTACTGGAACCTGACGCTGGCCATCCCACCTGGAATTACGTTGCGGTCTGGAGGCTCACCCCGTACCGAACGATAGTTCGATTCTTGACCAGCTATGGACCAAGTCGAAGTGATGGCCGTCACATCCCCGTGTGAGGTGGAACACGTCCGTGAGCCAGGACCGGACCTAACGGCACATGCGACCGTGACCGCGCTCACTGCGGAAGTTAAAGGAGTGTTCCAACATGAGCGCGAAGGAGAAAAGTGTCCCCACGTTATGGGTCTAATGACGCTTTTAGCGCGCTATGCAGAGAGTCCTCATCCTTGGTGCGGCCGGACGAGATTTTCACAACTTCAACGTAGTCTTTCGTAATAACCCTGACTTCCACGTAGTCGCCTTCACTGCCACACAAATCCCCGACATTGCTGGACGCCGTTATCCCGCAGAATTGGCGGGGGAGCTCTATCCCGACGGCATTCCGATCCTGGAAGAAAATCGGATGGAAGAGATCATTCACGACGAGCGCGTCGACGTAGTGACTTTTGCTTATAGCGATGTGGCTTATGCGACCTTGATGCACCTGGCCTCGCGAGCCTCGGCAGCAGGTTGCGATTTCCTGCTGCTGAGCGCTGAACGTACACAGGTGACGTCGAAGGTCCCGGTGATATCGATTTGTGCCGTGCGCACGGGCTGCGGAAAGAGCCCGGTGTCGCGAAAGATTGCGGCGGAATTGCGTAACCAGGGCTGGCATCCGGTCGTGATTCGTCACCCAATGCCATATGGCGACCTGGCCGAGCAGCGGGCCCAGCGCTTTGGAACGCTGGCCGATCTCGACCTGCACAAGTGCACGATCGAAGAGCGCGAAGAGTACGAACCGCACATCGTGGAAGGTACCCCGGTCTACGCGGGCGTCGACTACGAGACGATTCTGCGGCAGGCCGAGAAGGAAGCCGATGTCATTCTGTGGGACGGCGGCAACAACGACACATCGTTCTATCGTCCCGACCTGTCAATCACGGTGCTGGACCCGCATCGTGCCGGACACGAGCTTGGCTATTATCCCGGCGAGGTGAATTTCCGCAGCGCCGACGTGCTCATCATCAACAAGGTCGATACCGCCGATCCCGACGGAATCAAGACGGTGCGGCAGAATATCGCGCTGCACAATCCGAAGGCGAAGGTCATCGAGACTGCCTGCCGCGTCAGCGTTGACAATCCTGAGGCGATCGCCGGCAAGACGGTGCTGGTGGTTGAAGATGGTCCGACTCTTACGCATGGGGAGATGGCCTACGGTGCAGGCGTGGTCGCGGCGAATCGCTATCACGCGGCGGCGCTGGTCGATCCCAGACCCTATGCGATTGGATCGATCCAGAAGACGTTCGAAAAGTTCCCCCATCTCTGGCGCGTGCTGCCGGCGATGGGCTACAGCGACACGCAGCGGCATGAACTGGAAGAGACCATCGAGCGCGTGCCCTGCGACCTGGTTGTGGTGGCCACACCGATCGATCTGGCGCGCACCATCAAGATCGAAAAGCCGAGCGTGCGCGTCGCCTATGAGGTCGAAGAAATCGGCGGGCCGGCGATTTCCGACCTGATCGCGGACTTCACCCTGGAAAACAAACCCGTTTTGGCTGGAGCCGGGAGGTAATCATGCCTGCCAAAGACTTCCTGTCGATCCGCGACTGCTCGGCGCAACAGATACGTCATTACCTGCATGTGGCGACGCAGTTGAAGGCTTATCCCAACGTCTATCACACCGCGCTGCGCGGCAAGACGCTGGCAATGATCTTCGAGAAGCCGTCGCTGCGCACGCGTGTGACCTTCGATGTCGGCATCGAGCAATTAGGTGGACACCCGATCTATTTGTCCCCGGCGGAGATCAGCCTGGGCAAGCGGGAGTCCGTGCATGATGTCGCCAAGAACCTGGAGCGCATGGTGCAAGGCATCATGATTCGCACCTTCTCGCATGACATCGTCGTGGAACTGGCTCGCCAGGCCAGCATTCCGGTCATCAACGGACTGACCGATTACAGTCACCCCTGCCAGGCGATGGCCGATTACCTGACGATGCTCGAGGTCAAAGGACATCTCACCGGCTTGAAGGTGACCTATGTCGGCGACGGCAACAATGTCGCGCGCTCGCTGATGTTTGCCGGTGCGCTGCTGGGAGCGAACGTGTGGATTGCGACTCCGCCGGGATATGAACCGGACCGGGAAGCGATCGACTGGACCCAGGACTGCTGTCAGCAAACCGGCGCAAGTCTGACGATCACGAACGATCCGGAGCTGGCGGCGCACGAAGCCGACGTGGTCTACACGGATGTGTGGGCCAGCATGGGTCAGGAGGCTGAGACGGAGGCGCGCAAGAAGATCTTCGCGCCGTACCAGGTGAACGAGCATCTGTTTGGCCTGGCGAAGTCGGATGCTGTCTTCCTGCATTGCTTGCCGGCACATCGTGGAGACGAAGTGACGAGCGAGGTGATTGACAGCCCGCGTTCGTTTGTTTTCCAGCAGGCAGAGAATCGGCTGCACGCGCAGAAAGCAATCATGCTCGAACTGATGAAGTGGACGCGTACATCGGAACACGAGGCAGCTCGCGAGCCGATGCTGGAACTGGTGAAGTAGGGAAGAACACTTTTCGCTAATCGCTCTTCGCTTTTCGCCGGAGCATCGGCGCCCCCCCCATCGGGGGATGTCGCAGGTTGCGACTGCCATCTCGATCTCTCTGGCTAAGAGCGAAGGGCGAAAGGCGACCCGCGCTCGACGCGCGATGTGACAAGGAACTCTATGTCGAAGACTGCGCTGGTCGCGGTTGGAGGCAACTCTCTAATCCGGGCGGGTGAGAAGGGAACCACCGCCGAGCAATTGTCCAATGCCAGGCGAACGGCCCAGGCATTGGTTGAACTCATTCACCTCGGATATCGACTGGTCATCACGCATGGCAACGGACCGCAGGTCGGGGCACAGTTGCTTCGCTCCGAGCGGGCGTCGAACGTGGCTTATCGCCAAACACTGGACGTGTGTGGCGCTGCCAGCCAGGGCGAGATCGGATATTTGCTCGAACAGTCGCTGCGCAATGAATTAGCGGTGGCGGGTCTCGAGATGTCCGTCGTGAGCATCGTCACCCAGACGGTGATTTCTGCAAATGATCCCGCGATGCAGCACCCGACAAAGCCGATAGGCCCGTTCTATTCGCGGGCACATGCCGAAGAGAAGCGGCGCGTGCTCGGATGGCACATCGTGGAAGACGCATCGCGCGGGTATCGGCGCGTCGTGCCTTCGCCCGAACCGCTGGAGATTGTCGAGCTGGACGTCATCCGCTCGCTGGTGGCGCGCGACATCCTGGTCGTATCAACGGGAGGCGGCGGCATTCCGGTCGAGCGTGTCGACGGACAGTTGCTTGGGGTTGAGGCGGTCATCGATAAGGACCGCGCCTCGGCGCTGCTGGCTGCGGAGCTGGCGGTCGACCTCTTCGCCATTTCCACCGACACGGATTACGTCTATCTCAACTACAAGAAACCCGATCAAACGGCATTGACGTCGGTGACGGCCACAGAGCTGGAACAATATCACCAGGCCGGACATTTTCCGCCCGGCAACATGGGGCCCAAGGTCGAGTCAGTCATTCACTTCTTACGCAGCGGAGGCCAGGAAGCGGTCATCACCTCCTTCGAACATCTCTGCGACGCAGTCAAAGGGAAGGCAGGCACGCGCATTGTTGCCGATGCCAGGCCGAGCCGGAAGATTGCAGCAACCGAATTGGAGGTGCCGGTTCTCCGGTAAATCATGCCAACTTTGCATGCTCCGGCGAGGCTGCGGGAAGACAGGTCAGGACGTTCCCGTATGAATTTGAAACATGTCGTGGAATCGCAACAGTTCACGGTTCCGTTATTGATGGAGCTGTTCGAACGCGCGCGCTTGATGGAGCGAGTGGTAGCCCGCGGCGGCACCCTCGACTACCAGAACCGCATCCTCGCCAGCGTCTTTTACCAGCCTTCGACTCGCACCCGCTTTTCCTTCGAGGCGGCCATGCATCGCTTGGGCGGCCGTGTACTTTCGACGGAGCATGCGCGCACGTTTTCCTCCGAGATCGAAGCGGAGCAGGTCGAGGATTCCATCCGCATCATCGGCAGCTATTGCGACGTCATCGTGATCCGCCACCACGAGCCGGGTGGAGCGGCACGCGCGGCCAAAGTCTCGCCGGTGCCGGTCATCAATGCAGGCGACGGCGACGGCGGCCAGCATCCCACGCAGGCCTTGCTGGACCTGTACACAATCTTTCGCGAGCGTCCTCTGGATGGTCTGAGCGTGGCTTTCATTGGCGAACTGGACCGCGGTCGCACGGCGCGATCTCTGGCGTACCTGCTGGCAAAGTTCGAGCGCGTGAAGATCTTCTTCGTCAGCCCACCTGAGTTGCAGATGAAGAGCGACATCCTGCAATACCTGGATCGCCATGGCGTGAAGTATGAGCTGGAGTCGGACATCGACCGGGTGGTTGGGGAAGTCGATGTGGTTTACCAGACACGGATCCGGCCAGACCGGCTGCCGCCGGTGCCGGGACGGCAGCACTACGCAATCAATTCATCAGTGCTGGAGTGCATGAGGCCGGACGCATTGATCCTGCACCCCTTGCCGCGAACCGTGGAGTTGGACAAGACGGTGGACGATGACCCGCGCGCATTGTATTTCCGCCAGGCCGCGAACGGACTGTTCGTGCGCATGGCGCTGTTGACGATGTTGTTGGAGTAAGAAAGGCGGCGTTTGGCAGTTGGCAATTAGCAATTAGCAACGATGCCGGGCATGCGGTGGCAATCCGCATGGCGTGCGACAAGCCTCAGCTCAAAGCTCACGGCCAACTGCTAAGTGCCAAATGCTAAAGGTCGGTTCTCATTGGCCAATTGCTATCACAAGGACATAACATGCCTGTAATGGATCGTTTACAAACTCTCGATCTGATTGAGCTCGAAGAAAAGTATGGAGCTCACAACTATCATCCGCTCGACGTAGTGATTGAACGCGCCGAAGGCGTGTGGGTCTACGATGTCGAAGGGAATCGCTATCTGGATTGCCTCGCATCGTATTCGGCAGTTAACCAGGGACACTGCCATCCGAAAATTCTGAAGGCGATGCTCGATCAGGCGCACAAGGTCACGCTGACGTCGCGTGCGTTCCGCAACGATCAATTGCCGCTGCTCTATGAGCAACTGCACAACCTGACCGGCTACGACATGACGCTGCCGATGAACTCGGGCGCCGAGGCCGTCGAGACGGCGGTGAAGGCGGCGCGCAAGTGGGGTTACAAGGTCAAGGGCATTCCAGAGGGCAAGGCGGAGATTGTCGTCTGCTCAAATAATTTCCATGGGCGCACCGTCACCATCATCAGCTTCTCGACCGACGAGCAATATCGCGACGGCTTCGGGCCGTTCACGGCCGGCTTCAAGATTATTCCGTTCGGAGACGCGGCTGCTCTCAGCGCTGCCATTACGCCAAACACCTGCGCCTTCCTGGTTGAGCCGATTCAGGGCGAGGCCGGCATTGTCATGCCGCCCGAAGGCTTCCTGACGCAGGCAGCGGAAATCTGTCGCAAGAATAATGTGCTGTTCATTGCCGATGAAATTCAGTCCGGACTGGGGCGCACGGGCAAGCTTTTTGCCTACATGCACGAGGGGGTTCGGCCGGACATGGTCATCATCGGCAAGGCGCTCTCCGGCGGCTTCTATCCGGTCTCGGCCGTGCTGTCGTCGAAAGAAGTGCTGGGCGTCTTTCATCCTGGAGATCACGGCAGCACATTCGGCGGCAATCCCCTGGGATGCGCGGTTGCGCGCGCGGCACTGCAAGTGCTAATTGACGAGAAGCTGATCGAGAAGTCTGCGGAACTCGGTGAGTATTTCCTGACTAAGCTCAAGACACTCAAGAGCCCGCACCTGGTCGATGTGCGCGGCAAGGGATTGTGGATCGGCATCGAGCTCGACGTCGCCGCGCGTCCGTATTGCGAAGCGCTCAAGAAGCTGGGGGTGCTTTGCAAGGAGACGCACGACCACGTGATCCGCATCGCTCCGCCTCTGACCATCACGCGCGAAGAAATTATGTGGGCCTTCGACCGGATTAAGACGGTGATCGAAAACCCGAAATAGCATCGCCGGGATATCAGGAGAACCAGCACCGCCGGGTCGTGGAGATGAACCTGATGCGGAAGAAGTAACCTTCATCGTATCGGGTCGGCACCAAAGTTGAATTAACGCTCAAACTCATGGGATGGCCGCCTCCCACGTCTCAAACAACGCGAGACGTGGGGCGACCGAGGTTCGGTACCGCATCGCTGAAGCTTTGTCTGTTGATGAAGGACTCAGTACTTGCGCATGTGGATTTCGGCGCCGTTCTTTTCGAACTTCACCTCGTCCATCAGCTGATTGATCAGGAAGATTCCGCGCCCGTGATTGGAGTAGACGTTCTCGCCGTTGCAGGGGTTGGGAATAGCGAAGGGATCAAAGCCGTTTCCGGGATCGCGGACGACGATCAGCATGCCGCGCTCTTCGTCGCAGCCAACACAGCATTGAACTTTCTTGGTGGGATCGTTCTTACAACCGTGGACGATGGCGTTGGCTAGCGCCTCGCGCAATGCAGTTTCAATTTCAAATTCCTTGCCGGCGGCACATTCAAGCCGCCGTGCCATCTCCATAATGCCTTCTACCACCGGACTTATGGCGGTAGGATCGGCGTTGAGCGTGACCTCAATGCGTATCATCAGTTTGGAGCGATCGAATTCTACGATAGGAAGCCCGGACTGCATGACTTTAGCTCCCACGTAAGACTCGCGTGCGCATACTGTTACAGAAAAGCTGACTAGGGTCAAGCAGGAAAGCACATGCATGACCGAAAGTCATAGCTCTTTGGTGTAGCAGCGTGGTCAAAAGATGCAATTAATTCCCCCGGATAGCAAGAATGAAGTTGCGGTTCGCTGGGACGCGACCGCAGATCCACCTGAACACGTGATGAATCGATGGGGGCTGAGCCGAAGTCCGAAGGCCGTGAACCGGAGAGAATCGCGCAGGAATAGCGGTTTTCAGTACACTGGTTGCGATTTCCATGAAGAGAATTTCGACTCTATTGCTGCTCTTCACCTTGGTTGGTGCGTTTTCTCAGGCGGAAGAGATCACGGTCGCCGCTGCCGCCAACCTTACGTATGCGATGAAAGATCTCGCAGCACAATTTCAGAAGCAGACCGGCAACAGGGTGAATGTTTCTTACGGGGCGTCGGGAAATTTTTATTCGCAGATCACGAGCGGAGCTCCGTTTGATGCATTCTTCTCCGCGGACTCGGGATACCCGGCCAAGTTGGCAGCCACCGGAAAACTCGATAAGGCTTCCATTCGGAACTATGCAGTTGGGTCGCTTGTCCTGTGGCTGCCCAGCAGCTCCAGTCTCGACCTGAAGAAACTCAAGATGGATGTGCTGCTCGACCCATCGGTGAAGAAGATCGCCATTGCTAATCCGGATCACGCACCGTACGGCCGAGCCGCCATCGCTGCGCTCGGGCACTTCCAGCTCGAAGGACCGGTGAAGGGTAAGCTGGTGTTGGGTGAGAACATCAGCCAGGCTGCACAGTTTGTCCAGTCGGGCAATGCGCAAGCTGGACTGATTGCCGAGTCGCTTGCCGTAGCGCCGACGATGAAGAGCTCTGGAAAGTTTTGGGTTGTGCCGTCGGACAGTTATCCGGCGATCGTGCAGAGCGCCGGCATCCTCACATCTTCGAAGCACAAGCAGACGGCGCAGGCGTTCCTCGACTTCGTGACCTCGCCTGAGGGTGCGAAGATCTTGGCTGAGTACGGTTTCGGAGCTCCTCCACGGCAATGATCGCTCAGGCACTCACGCTCAGCCTGCGATTGGCGATTACGGTGTCGCTGATCCTGCTTGTGGTTGGAGTGCCGCTGGCGTACTGGCTGGCGTTCTCAACGCGACGCTGGAAGTTCTTCATCGAGGCGATCGTCTCGCTGCCGATCGTGCTGCCGCCTACGGTCCTGGGGTTCTACGTTCTGATCGCCATCGGGCCGATGAGTCCGGTGGGACGCTGGTACCAGGCGGTCACCGGCCATGCACTGGCGTTTACGTTCTCAGGGCTGGTGGTGGGTTCGGTGCTGTACAGCTTGCCCTTCGCGGTGCAGCCCATCGAGACGGCCTTCGCTGCGGTCGATCGCACGCTGCTGGATGCATCGGCTCTTCTCGGCGCATCGCGGTGGCGCACGTTCTGGAGAATTCTGCTGCCGCTCGGATTGCCGGGCGTGCTGACGGGTTTCGTCCTCAGCTTCGCTCACACGCTTGGCGAGTTTGGCGTCGTACTGATGATCGGCGGCAATATCCCCGGAGCCACCCGCACGATCTCGATTCTGGTGTTCGATCAGGTCGAAGCGCTGGACTATGCAGCGGCAAATCAGACAGCGCTCCTGCTGCTGGTGTTGTGCTTTGTGTTGCTTGCCGCATTGTATGGATTGCGGGGACGCGCGGCGTGGAATCTGTGGGGCTGGAAATGAGCGGCTTGCTGCAGGTGTCGGCGCAGAAGCGGTTCGATCATCAGAGTGGCGCGTTCGCTCTCGACGTCAATCTTTCAGTGGGCACCGGCTTCACGATTCTGTTTGGCGCGTCGGGCGCAGGGAAGACTACGCTGCTGGATTGCATCGCCGGACTCGAAACCCCTGACCACGGCTGCATCAGCGTGCCGGACGCTTTGCTCTTCGACTCGACCAAAAAGGTTAACGTGCCGGCAAGCCGACGTGCGGTCGGTTACCTGCTGCAATCGCTGGCGCTGTTTCCGCACATGACGGTTGAACAGAACGTGTACTACGGAATACAGGACTTGCCGTCAGCAGAGCGCGAGCGGCGCGTGGCAGAGATTCTGGAATCATTTCGCATCGCGCCGCTGGCGCAACGAAAGCCGCGAGAGCTTTCCGGGGGCGAACGGCAGCGGGCTGCCTTAGCCCGAACCCTAGTCACTCGACCGCGCGTGCTGCTGCTGGACGAGCCACTCACCGCACTGGATGCGCTGACGAAATCACAGATCGTCGCCGATCTGCGCGCGTGGAATCGCGAGCGAAGGATTCCGATTCTGTACGTCACCCATCAGCGGGAGGAAGTTTTTGCACTCGGAGAGCACGCGATTGTGCTCGAGGGCGGCAGCATTGTTGCGGAAGGTAGCCCGCAAGATGTTCTGCATCGGCCCGAGTTGGAGTCAATCGCGCAACTGGCGGGTTTCGAGAACATACTGGACGCGAGCTTCATGGCCGGGCATCCGGAGCAGGGGACGATGACGGTTCGCATCGGCGACTCGGCTGTGCATCTGGAAGTGCCACTGACCCGGATGAATCAGTCGCAAGCGATGCGGATCGGGATTCGCGCCGGAGATATCCTGGTCGCGTCGGCGGAGCCCGCTGGCCTTAGCGCCCGCAACGTCTTTCCGGCCACGATCTCGAGCTTGAGCCAGCGTGATGTCATGGTCATCGCCAAGGTGGATTGCGGAGTGGAGTTGGAGGTGCATCTGACGCCCGCGGCTTGTACGGCCCTGAATCTCGAAGCCGGAGCGCACATATGGCTGGTGATCAAAACTTATTCGTGTCTGGTGATGCAGGGCAGGAATCAGGGGCTAGGGGTCAGGGGATAGAGAACAGCGCATAGAAGGAGTTCAATACTCGCATGATTCTCTCTTGCGAGTAAGACGGGCACTGCGTTCAGGCTAAATCCCAAACAAAACCGTCGTTAATGCCAGACAGATAGCTCTTCAACTGTTGACTAGCGTTGCTAAGCTCTTCTCGCCTAACCCCTAACCCGTATCCCCTATCCCCTATCCCCTATCCCCTAACCCTGTCATTCCGTTCACTCCTCACATCAGCAAGTGACCCTGCTCACTGCGCGTCTGTTCATAATGTCCATACTGGATATGCGGGGCAGACCGCCTATCCGCCGAGCGATCCTCAGCCAGGCTGAGATGGCGCTCGCCTCCGGTGTGGTGTGTGCAGCCCTCGCATCGGAGGTGTTTGTATGCCAACCGTTACCCCACCCAAAGGCGACGAATCGAAACCCACGACTGAGAGCATGCCGGCTGAACGTGAACTATTTGCAGCCGAAATCCAGATGGAGAAGAGCAGCTCCAACTTCTTTCCGCTGGTGCTCATCTTTGGCCTCATCATCGTCGTCGGAGGCACGATCTACTATTTCGTTAAAGGCGCGCGTGATGTCCTCACCACGCCAGCCGCCACCGCATCCGTGCAGCAGATTCTGAAGTCGTCGACCCCTGCCACCATTCGCTTCGGCACCGGCAGGGTGGTTTCCAGCGTCAATGAGAAGCCCAATGATCCTCATTACAAGCTGCTGGCTAAGTCCAATGTGATCGTCACCAAAGCTAAGGGACCAAACTCGCTCATCGTCAGTCTCACCGATACGGGTGCGAAGTTGCTGAGTGGGATCGAAGGTGTCGAGAAGACGAAGAACCCGGACGGTACGACTACCTACATCGTGCCCCTGGCGGTTCGCACGCTGGTTTCTATCGATGAAGTCAAGATGATCAAGCCGCATCTGGCGCAGGTGAACTACACCTGGAAGTGGGAGCCGAATCGGCTGGGACAGGAATTCGATGCCTCAGGCTCGCTGGTCCAGAGCTTTACGACATGGGACCGCGCGACATTGATCAAGTCGTATGGCGTTGACTTCTACGGTGCCGCTCCGGCCAAGGCGGGTGTGGTTCTGTTGGAAAAGAACGACGGCAGCTGGAAGCCCTACACAGAGTAGGCGTATTGATTTGATTCACCTCCGCAGACTGAGGGAGGGGCGTGTGCCTCTCCCTTTTTCTTTTACGCCAGCGTCAGTAATGCAGAAAGTGCAGCCATAACAATCCGACGGTCATTGTGGCCAGCGTAACCGGTACGCCGATCTTCATGTATTGCAGGAAACCGATGTGCGCCTCGCCGCGCGCCTTCTCCACAACAATGATGTTTGCGACCGACCCGGTGATAGTGAGATTGCCGGCCAGCGTGCTGCTCATTGCCAGCATGAGCCAGGCGGTCTGGGGATCGTGGAACTGGGGAATCAGCCCTTTCAGCAGCATGACGGCCGGAACGTTGCTGACGATGTTTGAGAGCAACGTGACCACGACCGTGAAGAGGATGGAGTTGTGCAGGTTCAGGCGCTCTGCCGTGCCGAGCAGTTCGCTGGTGATGCCGGCCTGCTGAGCGCCGCCAATGATCAGGAACAGACCGAGGAACAGCATCAGCAACGACCAGTCGACGTCGCCATAGATTGCTTTCGGGGAATGCTTGCGCTGCATCAGCAGGACTGCGCCACCCGTGGCGGCTACCAGCGCGGGTGGAAGGCCGCACAGAAATCCAGTCAGCACTGCGACGCTCACGATCACAGGGAATGCCGGATGCATCTCCGGTTCGTTGGCTGTGACGGCTTTCGCGTCTTCGCTCGTGTTTTCGACCGAGCCGTTGCCATTGCGCAGGTGAATCCAGTGAAGCAGGGCCCAATCAATAAACAAGCCCAGAAACGCAATCGGTCCCAGGTGCGCCATGAAGGTTCGGTAGGGAATGCCCGAGATCGAGCCGATCAGGATGTTCTGCGGATTGCCGGTGATGGTCGCGGTGCTGCCGATGTTCGAAGCCGTGGCTAGCGCGAGCAGATAAGGCACCGGCTTCAACCGCATGCGCTTGCACAGTCCAAGAATCAGCGGAGCCATCACCAGGCACACGATATCGTTGACCAGGAACGCCGACAGAATTCCGCTGACGAAGATGACGCCGGGCAGCAGTTGTCCTGCGCTGAGATGCTCGATCGCCATTCTGGTGACCCATTCGAAGAAGCCCGACAGATGCAGGCTGGCGACGATCAGCATCATGGAGAAGAGCAGGACCAGGGTTGTGAAATCGATGCTTTCGAGCGCCGACTTGGGGCCAAGGACGCCGAAGACGAACATCAAGACGGCGCCGATGATCGCCATCGCGGGTCGGTCGATCTTGGTGCCGGGAAGACGGCCTATGGCGAAGACAAGATAGCTGGCGAGGAAGATTGTCCAGGCGACGACGACATGCCAACTGGAGAGCGCATGGCCAACAGCCGAGATCATTGCCGGACGTTCTTACCTTTCCTTACTGCAGTCTCATCCGAAACGCTGGTTGTATCGAGATTGGAAGCAAAACAGAGCTGCGGGTTTGTATTTACAATCCACGAAGCATGCTTTGCCTATCTTTTATCACGAGGTCGATCCGGTGCTTCTTCTTCGTGCTTGCCTGGTGACGCTGGCGATCGTGCTGGGGGTCGCGAGTTCTGCGGCCCAACACGCGACGGCCAGTTCTAATGCGAAAGCGGCTCCGGCAACCACACTCACCGAACAGGACAACGGCAGAGATATCGATCTCAATGCCGGCGAAACGCTGATCGTGCGCCTGCCGAGCAATCCATCCACCGGCTACAACTGGGCGGTGGCCGGTGAGCCCGCTCCTCTCAAACTGCAAAAGAACACGTTCCATAAGAAGGCCAGCAACGCGAAAGCCGTAGGCGCGTCGGGGACGTCTGTCTTCCAGTTGACTGCCACTTCCGCGGGAATCGCCAATCTCACTCTGGTGTACCGCCGCTCATGGGAATACAACACGCCGCCCATGAAGACGTTTTCGGTAAGAGTCAACGTACGGTAGAGGAGCAACACCTCGGCAACAGGACCAAAAGAGAATTCGTTTTTCTCGACTTTCCGGGAAGCGTGCCACGAGGTCCCGACATCTGAGTTCTAGATCATGGCAAAGCGGTCGGATGCCGAAGTACGTGCTAAGTGGTAGAAACGGCGCCGGAAGTGGTAGAGACGGGCGGCAGGAGTTCTGCTAGTTTCACATCAGTTGCAACCTGGTGTGCAAGTTGCTGGTGGGGAAGTGCTTATCCCGTTTTGCCAAAGTTTCCCGGAATGTTCAGATGTCACAAAATGGTGTGACTTTGGTCGTTGCCGTGTACCGCAGAAGGATTAGAATAGAGTTGGAATTGAAAATGATTTTCAACTTCATATTCAGGCGTCATAAGTCGAATTCGCAAGCCCGGGCCCAGGCTCTAGCCGATCTTGAGGTTGGCGAGAGTGCGGTTCTGTCCGACCTGGAAGTCTCTCCGCCCATCGCGGAACATCTCATGAACCTCGGTTTCGTCCCCGGCCTGGTAGTTAAGGTATTGCGCAGCGGCCCCGGCGGCGATCCCCGCGTGTACCGTGTGGATGGAACAGAAGTGGCCATGCGCCGCGATCTCTCGCGTCAGATTCATGTGGAGCTCATCGGCGCTCCCGCATTCGGAGACTAGCCGATGGGCGTTTCCACGATCAGCTGCCATTCCGTTGCGCAGCCACGGGACGAGGCAGCCGGTTCTTACCGAACCATCGCCGTTGTGGGCCCGCCCAACTCCGGCAAGACCACACTCTTCAATCGTCTTACCAAGCTGCGCCAGAAGGTCGGCAATTTTCCTGGCGTTACCGTTGAACACCACACCGGATACATTCGCGATGCGAACGGCGAAGAAGTAGCCCTCATCGATCTTCCCGGCGTCTACAGTCTCACGCCCAAGTCGGAAGACGAGAAGGTTGCAGTCGATGTGCTGACCGGCAAGATGCCGGGCACGGCTGATCCGGACGCGATCATCTTGGTGCTGAACTCGACCAACCTGCATACCCATCTGGTGCTGGCGGCGCGGGTCATCGCTCTCGGCAAGCCAACGCTGGTGCTGCTGAACATGGCTGATGAGCTGCGCAAGCAGGACGGCCATGTCGATGTGCTTTCCCTTGCCCGTGAATTGGGCACTCCGGTAGCGCTGGTGAGCGCGACCACCGGCGAAGGCCTGATTGCGGTACAAAATTTTCTTGCCTCAGCGACGGCCAGTCCCGAGCCTTTGGAGCTGCCGGTTGTGGGGAGTACTCGCGGCTATCGCGAGTGGGCGGTACGAGTAGGACAGAACGCCGGCTATCGGCGTCCGGCGACTCCGGTCTGGACTGCAAGGCTGGACGCGCTCTTTCTCCACCGCATCTGGGGCCCCATCATTTTCGCGCTGGTTGTCGTCGCCGTTTTCCAGACGATCTTCGCCCTGGGACAGCCGTTGTCGAATCTGATGCAGAAGTTTCTCGACACTACTGGGACGCAGATTGGTAATCACTTGCCGGCGGGGATGTTTCAGTCGCTGATCGTCAATGGCGTCTGGAAGGGTACCGGGTCGGTGCTGGTGTTTCTGCCGCAGATCCTGCTGCTGTTCCTGGTGATTGGGATCCTGGAAGATTCCGGCTATCTCTCGCGCGCAGCGGTTATCGCAGACAAGACAATGTCGCGCGTGGGACTGAACGGAAAGAGTTTCATCCCGCTGCTCTCGGCTTACGCATGCGCGGTGCCGGCCATCATGGCGACGCGCACCATCGAGAGCAAGCGTGACCGCATGGCCACCATCCTTATCGCTCCGTTCATGACGTGTTCGGCTCGCCTGCCGGTCTACACAATGGTCATTGCAGCATTCCTGCCGGACCATCGTTTGCTGGGGCCATTCCTCGGAACGCGTGCGGCCGCGATGCTCGGGCTCTACGTCATCGGTTTTGTGATGGCCGTGCTCACAGCGCGCCTGCTCAAATCGACAATCCTGAAGAGTAAGGACGCACCGTTCATCATGGAGATGCCACCCTATCGCTGGCCGACTATGGCATCGCTTGGCTTGCGATTGGTGGACCGTGGCAGGGCGTTTCTTTATCGCGCAGGTACGGTGATCATGCTGGTGTCGTTGCTGCTCTGGGCGGCGACGAACTTTCCCATGCATCACGGCCAGCCGCCCCAGGTGCAGGACAGTGTGGTCGCCAAAGTCGGTCACATGATCGAGCCGGCGATCCGGCCTTTGGGCTTCGACTGGAAAATTGGAGTTGGTCTGCTGACCTCCGTCGCAGCCCGCGAGGTCATCATTGCCACGCTGGGGACACTGCACGGCGTGGATCCTGAGTCGCACGCCACCGACCTTCAGGCGGCTTTGCGACACGAGCTGACACCCGCAGGAGCGGTGGCGCTGCTCATCTTCTTTGCCTTCGCCATGCAGTGTATGTCAACGGTTGCCGTGGTGCGCCGGGAGACGAATGGCTGGAAATGGCCGATCTTGCAGTTTTCCTACATGACAGCGGTGGCTTACCTGGCGGCGTTTGCGGCGTATAACATCGTCGGACACTTCGTCCACTAATCACGTTCCTCTAATCAGTTGGCTTACGAGTTCGGGCAGAACCTCGCCCGCTCTCCCTAGCACGACTTCATCAAAGAATGCACGGTTGGCCGGCTCCTCCGGACCAACATACACCGACTTGGCATTGTTGATTCGCGCCATGCGGACGAAGCTCGCTGCCGGTTCCACCACCCCGGAGCTGCCGATGGTCATGAGCAGATTGCAAACCCGGAGCTGCTCGAAGATTCGGTCCATCGAGTAGGGCACTTCTCCGAACCAGCAGACGTGCGGGCGCAGGATGGATCCGCACTCCGGGCACTTGGGAATTTCTACGCTGCTCATGTACACGCGCTCGTCGTCGAAGGGCTTGCTCCGGCAACCTTCGCGCGAGCAGCGCGTCTGCATCAGGCGGCCATGCATGTGAATGATTCGCTTCGAGCCGGCCTGCTCGTGCAGGGAGTCGACGTTTTGCGTGCAGAGGAAGAAGCGATCGCCCAGCGCCTGCTCGAGCTTCGCCAGCGCGAAATGCGCCGGATTGGCGATGACCGTGGAGTGGCGTTTGCGGCGTTCAGAGTAGAACTGCCAGACCATCTCGGGATCGGTGCGGAAGGCTTCCGGCGTAGCGACATCCTGCGCGCGATAGCCTCGCCAGATGCTGCCGGTACCGCGGAAAGTCGGCAGGCCGCTCTCGGCGCTGATGCCCGCTCCGGTTAGAACGAAGACGCGGTCTTTCTGCGACAGCGGCTCGATCATTGTCCTCCTGCAGCCGGCATCGGCGACGACTCGCCTTTCAGGTACTTGTTAAACCAGTCGACGGTGCGGCGCAGTGCGTCGATTTGGTTCTCGCGTTTGGAGAAGCCGTGACCTTCGGCCTCATAATAGTGCGCATCGACCGTGCGGCCATTCTTCTTGAGAATCTCAACTACCTGCTCCGCTTCTTCTTTGGGCACTCTAATGTCGTTGGTTCCCTGCAGAACCAGCAGCGGAGCTTTTTCCGCGTTGATGTATTTGATCGGCGAGTCCGCCTCGTAGATGGAGCGATCTTTCTCCGGATCGCCGAGCAGCGTCCGTTCGTACTGCTTCAGAAACGGATCTTCGTGCTGGAGCATGGTGTACCAATTGATGATGCCGTACTCTTCGACGGCCGCAGCCCAAATGTCGGGCGTCTTGCCGATGGCCATCAACGTCATGAAGCCGCCGTACGAGCCGCCGGTGATGCCGATTTTCTTCGCATCGACATAACCGGTGTCGACGAGAAGCTTGCTGGCGTAAACCTCATCCTGGAGGTCGCCGCCTCCAAGGTCTTGGTAGTTGGCCTTCTGGAATTCGATACCGTAGCCTGTCGATCCGCGCACGTTGGGAGCGATACAGACATAGCCCCGCGATGCGAGCGCCGCCGCGGTGGAGTTGAAGTAGTCGGTGGTCTGCCCGGTAGGACCGCCGTGCGGCAACACCACCGCGGGATTCGAGCCGTCGCGTTTCAGGTTAAACGGCACCCACAAGAAAGCGCTGATCATCTTGCCGTCGAAGCTCTTGTAGTGCACGAGTTGAGCTTCCGGAATATCGCTGGGGCTCAAACCGGCTACAGCAGAGAACGTCAGTTGCCTCGGCTTGTGTGCTCCGAGATCGTAGATCCAGAAGTCGGAAGGCCGTTGCGAACTCTGGTGGTTGAGGATCAGAAACTTGCCGTCAGGCGAGAAGGCCGAAGGCGTGCCATCCGGTGTTGTGAGGCCGGTGGGCATATTGATCGGGCTGGACTTGCCGCTCGCGACGTTGTACAGATGCGATGTGGAAACGCCGTCGGCATTCAAGACCCAGGCCACCAGTTTCCCGTCGGGCGAGAAGTCGCCGCCCTGCGCCTCCCATTGCGTGTCGGTGATCCACTTCAACTGCTTGCTCGCCACGTCCAGCAACGCGACGTTCTGGAATCCGCCCTTCTGGTTCGACGTGACCACGATCGTCTTGCCGTCGGGAGAAATGCCGCCTGCAAGAAAAAGTACGCTGCCCTTGTGTGGCGTGAGTTCCTCGGTCTGGCCGGTGGCAACGTCAATGCGATAGACGCTGGCATCGTCGAAACCTGCGTTCATACGGCTGGCGATCACGTACTTCCCGTCATTCGTCCAATTGTCGAGTGCCCACAGGTGATCTTTGGTTTGCTCGTTGGTGAGCTTGCGGACCTTGTGGGAACTCCAGTCCATTAACGCAATGTCGGAAACGGGAGATGTCTTTGGCTTGTAACCAAAAGCGATTGTTTTGCCATCAGGAGAGAAGTGCGCTCCAGACTCCGAGATGTCCGGTGTGTTGGTCAGGTTGACGGGGGCGCCTCCCTGGCTCGGAACGGCGAAGAGGTCGTAATACTCGTGACCGCCAAAATCCTGGTCGTAGACGATCCACTTGCCGTCGGGCGACCAGACGGCATCGTATTGCCGGTCATCGGACACGGCTAACTGGAGCGGCCATCCGCCGTCGGCGCTGACCTTCCAGAGATTCACACGGCCCGTCAGATTCGTGCTGAACGCTATCTGCTTGCCGTCGGGCGACCATGCCGGTGAGGTCACGCGTCGGCTGTAGAAAAGATCGTCGATGGCGATCGGGCGGGCAGACGGATTCGTGTCCGACTTGATCGATTTTGGATCGGTGGCTTGACGTTCGTTCGGAGAGTTCGCCGCCGCAGCAGAGGCTAGAGATACAGCAAAGCAAATGACTGCGGCGCTTGCCAGCACGCGGCGTAAGCTGCTTCCCAGGTTCATGATGTCGGAAACCTCCCGATTGTCGAAATTTGTCGTCGTCCCTGCCAGATCGTTGCCAGCGGTTAGCAAACTCAAAACCTCACACTATATACTGGAAGAGCGTAGCTATAGCCAACTTGTCGCGCGCAACCGTCCCGTCGGTAGGGAATCTATTACTACTAGATATTTATGCGGCCCCGTTTGGTCATCAGAGACGAGGCCGGGGAGTTTTTGATCCTTGTCCACAGTCATGATGAATATTGACAGCGAGAAGCAGGAGCGCGTTCTCGACGCCTTCCGTCGCTGGGGCTATCTTCAGGCAAACCTCGATCCGCTTGGTCATTTTCCGCCGCAACCGCATCCCGAGCTGGACCTCTCCGGCGAAGTAGCCGACGCCGCGCGCCGCATTTACAGTGGCAGCATCGGCGTCGAGTTCATGCACATTCCCGATCTCGAGCGGCGCCAGTGGATCCAGGAGCGCATGGAAGCGGAACAGCAGGACACGGTCGATCGCGGCCGCATCCTGGACGAACTCGTCCGCGCCGATGTCTTCGAGCAGACGATTCACTCGCGCTACATCGGAACCAAGCGCTACTCGCTGGAGGGCAACACCGCTCTTATTCCTCTGCTGGACGAGATTCTTAACTCCGCTGCTGGATATGGCGCCGAGCAGGCGGTGCTGGCGATGAGCCATCGCGGTCGCCTGAACGTCATCATCAACATCGTGAATCGTCCGGCAGCAGAGGTGTTTGCCGGGTTCGAGGACGTCGATCCGCGCAGCGTGCTGGGCGGCGGCGACGTGAAGTATCACATCGGTGCGACGGGCGTGTACACCGGGGTGAATGGACGCCCGGTGCGTATTCACCTGGTGTCGAATCCCAGCCACCTGGAGGCGGTTGATCCGGTCGCACTCGGTCGGGCGCGCGCCAAGCAAACTCGCCTGGGTCGCGATGGTAAGACCAAGGTCCTGCCGGTGCTGATGCATGGCGACTCCGCCTTCGCGGGGCAGGGCATTACGGCCGAGACGCTGAACCTCGCCAACCTGCGCGGCTATACCGTCGGCGGCACGGTGCATGTCATCGTCAACAATCTTCTAGGTTTCACGACCAATCCGAGCGATGCGTACTCCAGTCGGTTCTCGTCAGATCTCGCCAAGCGGCTACCCATCCCAATCTTTCACGTGAATGGGGAAGATGCGGACGCCGTTGTGCGTGCTGGACGCATGGCGCTGGAATATCGCTACGAGTTTGGCGACGATACGGTTGTCGACCTCATCGGGTTCCGCCGCCACGGCCACTCCGAAGTCGATGATCCGACGATCACCCAGCCGATCCTATATCGCAAGATCAAGGATCATCCGCTTCTGTACCACACCTACGCGAAGAACACGGGACAGGATCCCCAGCCTTACGTCGAGAAGTTTCAGGCTGAGCTGGACGAGGCGCAGAAGGCGGGCAAGAGTCTGCAGAAGAAGCCTGTCATGCGGCAGCTCCCGAGCTATTGGGCGCCATTCCATGGTGGTCCTTACAATCCGGCAGACGAAGTCGATACCGGCTTGACGGCAGAAACGCTGCACAAAATCACCGACGGCCTGACGAAGTATCCCGAGGACTTCCACATCCACCCCAAGGTGCAGAAGCTGCTCGAGCAGCGCCGGGAGATGGGTTATGGCAAGCGTCTTCTGGACTTCGGTATGGCCGAGGCTCTGGCGCTGGGATCGCTTGCCCTGGAGGGGGTGCCGATCCGCCTCAGCGGGCAGGACAGCCGCCGCGGAACCTTCAACCAGCGGCACTCGGTGCTGATCGACATCATCGACGAGAAGGAATACGTACCGCTATGTCACCTCGAGCAGGGACAAGCGCGCGTCGAGATCTATAACTCTGAACTGTCAGAAGCGGCGGTGATGGGCTTTGAGTACGGCTTTGCCCGTGACTATCCCGAAGCGCTGGTGGCGTGGGAAGCGCAGTTCGGCGACTTCGCCAATGGCGCGCAGATCATCATCGACCAGTTCATCGCGGCGGGCGAGGACAAGTGGGACCTGCTGACCGGATTGGTGCTGCTGCTGCCGCACGGTCACGAAGGCCAGGGTCCGGAGCACTCCAGCGCTCGCATCGAGCGCTATCTGCAACTCTGCGCGCGAGACAACATGCAGGTGTGCCAGCCGTCATCAGCCGGCCAGTACTTCCACCTGCTGCGGCGTCAGGCGTTACGCAAGTGGCGCAAGCCGCTGATCTGCTTTACCCCGAAGAGCATGCTGCGGCATCCGGAGGCTCTGTCGCCGCTTTCTGAACTGGAGCAGCCCCGCTTCCTCAACGTCATTCCAGACGAGACGGCGCTCGACGCAACTCGCGTCCTTCTGTGTACCGGTAAGATCGGCCAGGAACTTCGCATGGAGCGCAAGAAACTGAAGTTCAGCGGTCCGGCGATTGTTTCACTGGAGCAGATGTATCCCTTCCCAGAGCACGATTTGCAGTCGGTGCTCGGCCGATACAAGCAAGCCAGGGAGTTCATCTGGGTGCAGGAAGAGCCGGCGAACATGGGCGCACTATCGTTCGTGTCGCCGCGGTTGAAGCGGCTATTTGGGTCGAAGGTGCGTAGCGTGAAGCGTGCGGCGAACTCCACCCCGGCTACCGGCTCGGCGAAGGCGCATGAGATGGAGCAGAAGACGCTGATCACCCTCGCACTGGGCAAAGGTGAATAAGCGAGCCCTGTGAGGCGCTAAAGAACGCTCTCAGGGAGCCACCTTGCTCATCTTGATGTCTGTTTGGCGAAAGTCATTACCTTTCGCCAAAAGAGGCTCTCCCGAGGTTTTCGCCAAAGCATAGGCGAAGCAGTCTCCAAAATTAAGCGCCGCGGCATGACGTCCTTTTCCGAAATTCCGCCACGCAGCTCTGGCCGCCTCGATTTGCTCGCTGTCCACTGCTACCATGTGGAGATCTGCCGCCTGCAAGAACAGGTCAAACTCCCGGCCGGCCGCTTCTCCCCGTTTCGCCTCAAGCACAATTCCGATCTCCAGGACGTTCGCCGCGGAAATCAGGCGAAGTTCGGCTTTAGCGATAGCTTGCAGAAAGCTCTGGCGCTCTGGTTCAGCCAGAAAAATAGCCAACACAGCTGAGGTATCGAGCACCATCAGCGCGGAACTCCGCTCTTGTCATACCCAAGAATCTTGTCGGGAGGCCTGCGATCGATCGTGGGCAGGCGGTCGACGCGATCTAGAATGTCTTGCAGCTTCTCCGGCAGCGATGCAGCGCTCTTTTGCCGCCTCAGGCGTTCCAAGCGTTCGCGCAGCGCCTGCTCAATTGCCTCGGTGAGAGACTCTCCGGTCTGTTGAGCCACGGTCCGTGCGAGTTTCTCGGTTGCACTGTTACGAATACTGAGCGCCATGGCTTAATTATATACAAATCAACCGCTGTATATACGCGCCGTTTTCCTCGAGAGGGATTCGTGCTGACGGCAGGTGCCAACCTTCCGGAACAAAGCGCATCCAAGCTGTTTATGGATTTCCGGGCCCGCTTTTCACCAGTTCAGATTTTTGGTTTGATTTGTACAGCACTGTTCATGATGCCCTTCGTCGCCTGCGGAGGCGGCACTACGGCAGGCAATAACCCTCAGGCTCAGAACTGGGACTACCTGGCTCTGGGCGACTCCCTGGCCGATGGCGTGCTCGCGAAAGAGGGCTATGTGGCTCGTTATGAGAGCTACGTCAATCAGGATACGGGAGCGAATGTCCACACAACGAATCTTGGCGTCCCGGGCTGGCATAGCGGCGATCTGCTGAACGCCATTCAGACAGACACGGATTTCCGTGACAACATCACCAACGCAGAGGTGTTGACCTGGGACATCGGGGGCGACGATCTCGCCAACGCCCACGACAACTACACCGCAGGAACGTGCGGCGGCACTGACAATCAGGACTGCTTGCGCAATGCGGTCGCGACCTTCAAGCAGAACTGGGACTCCATTATCTCGAACATCCTGCAGCTCCGCAGCACCAGCAACACCATCATCCGGACGATGGACGTCTACAATCCCTACGTCAACTCCGACATGCAGGCGGGGATCTTCGACACGCTGGAGCCTTACCTCGACGACGTGAACAACTACATTCACTCGACCGCGCAGGCAAACAACATTCCGGTAGCCAATGTCCACCAGGCGTTCAACGGCTCCGACGGCAGAACCGATCCGAGCACGCTGGGGTTGATCGCTGTGGATGGATTCCATCCCAACGATGCCGGCCACAAGGTCATTGCCGACCAGTTGCGGGCTTTGCAGTATGCTCCTCTGCACTAATGGCTCGCCGAACCCGGGGCGACGGCTCTCGGTTTTCACCTTTCCTTCCTAAAGCGAACCCTCGCCCGCATTGGCATTCCCAGAGCGGCGCGAAGGGCTTTTTCCCTTGACCCAATTCCTGCCTTTGCCTATGCTGGCGAATCGACTCATTCTGCTCTCGTAAAGTGTCGTTGCAAGTGGGTACTTGCTCGCCCCGAATTCAGAAGTGACACATTTTCTAGGGGGTTCGATGATAGGCTGCCACGCTTATCGTGAAACCGGGAAGTGTGTGGTTGCGGTCGAAAGCGATACTGAACGAAAGCACCTCTCTCACTGAGGATGGCGAAGCCTTGTCTTCATTGACCAATCCGGTTCATCCAAGTCATGCTCCCGAAACTCTACCGGAGGCTCTCGCCGCGACTTCTTCGCCCCAGTGGTTTGCTGTTTACACGGTGCCGCGTCACGAAAAGGCTGTTGTGCGCCAGTTGGAGGCTCGCCACGTAGAGTCCTTTCTGCCGCTCTATCGCTCGCTACGGCGCTGGAAAAATGGATGCAGGGTGGCTGTCGATCAGCCGCTGTTTCCAAACTATGTTTTCGTGAATGTTCGCCGCCGCGAGGCAGTGAGGGTTCTGCAGGCTCCCGGTGTGCTGTGGATCGTCAGCGCTGGGCGTGAACCATCGGTTCTCCCCAACGCCGAGATCGAGTCGTTGCGAGCCGGGTTGCCGGAACGGAATTTCGAGCCCCACCCGTATCTGATCGTCGGTGAACAGGTCCGTATCGTATCGGGTGCGCTCGAAGGCATGATCGGTGTTCTGGTGCGCAAGAAGAATGAATTTCGAGTTGTCCTCAGTCTGGATCTCATCCGTCAGAGCGTATCGGTCGAAATCGGTATAGACGAAATCGAACCGCTCCAGCAGTAGCCATCCCTCACAATTCAACTCAATTTAGAAGGATCGACGCCGTGAAAAGCAACGCGGAGAAGAGTGTCACCGAAGTCCGCATCGTCGAGGCCGCTGTTCAATTGTTTTCCCGACAGGGGTATAAAGGGACGAGCACACGCGAAATTGCGCATCTTGCGGGCGTCAATGAAGCTACGCTCTTCCGGTACTTTGCCCGTAAAGCCGACCTGTTCTGGGCCGCAGCGGAGTCGCGATTGAACCGACTGAAACTGAGCAGGGAGCTACAGAATGGATTGGCCAGCGATCAGGAACCGGAGATCGTGTTGCCGATGCTGGTCGAATTCCTGGTGAAGGAAATCTCGGAAGACTCCGAGCTGATGCACCTTCTGTACGTGGCCGGCTTCGAGTTTCCGGGCGCCGACCGCATGGTCCGCGATCACCTGGGGCCGATCTTCGATGCGGTCAATGCATATTTCAGTCGCTGTACGGTGCGTGGAGTTATTTGCGAGCTGGAGCCGACGTTTGCGACGCTGGGGCTGGCCGGAGCGGTCAGCGCCCATCGTAATCTGCACCAACTGTTCACGGGGCGTGACCTGCCAGTCGCGGTAGAAACCTTTGCGCCGGCTTATGCACAGTTCTGGCTGAATGCCCTGCGAAAGCAGCCTGCGGCTAGTCACGCCGATGGTGGAGCTGGACCGTGCGGATAAAAGTTCGAGCAAGCCTCACAAATTGCCATACGAAATTTCATGAAGTGGGATTTTGGAGAACGACTTTGAAATCTCTAGCTAAATTCAGGAACGACCATTCAATGCCCAGGCAAAGATTCATTTATTCCGGCGCAGTTTCTCGCAGCGCGAGTTTCGCCCTGATGACGGTGTTGGCCTTCTTCAGCACGGCCGTTGGATTGGCGGCGCCCATGGGCCAACGCGGCAGCAGCGGCGCGCTTTATGAACAGATGCAGCAGGAACAACAGCAGCAGAATCAGAGCTTGCAGCCCGGAGCAAATACCGGTCAGACACAAGAAGGAGCGCCGGTCACCATTCCAACGGTGGTGCTGGATGACACGCGCACGGTTCCGCCTCAGCAACAGAACGGCACCAAGCCAGAGGAGCAGAACCAGCAACTGCAGCCTCGGCCGAAGCCGAAAGCGCGCACCGTTGAGTTGACGGCTTTCCAGCAGCTGGTCGCGACCTCGCTCGGACAAACGTTGCCGATTTACGGCGCGAATCTCTTCGAGGAGACGCCGACGACGTTTGCGCCAGTGGACCACGCTCCCGTGACTGCCGACTATCTTGTTGGCCCTGGGGATGAATTGCTGATTCGGGCCTGGGGACAAATTGAATTCGACGTCCACAGCCGCGTCGATCGCAACGGTGCCATTTACATTCCGAGAGTCGGCAGCATCAATGTCGCCGGATTGCGTTACGACCAGCTTCAGGGCTACCTGAAGTCGCACATCGGCCGGATCTACCAGAACTTCGACCTCAATGTTGGAATGGGAGAGCTGCGCTCCATCGACGTCTTCGTGGTCGGCCAGGCGAGTCATCCGGGACGCTACACCATCAGCTCGTTGAGTACGCTGGCGAATGCCATTTTTGCGTCCGGCGGCCCGTCGACCAGCGGCTCGATGCGGCACATCGAGTTGAAACGCGGGTCAACCATTGTGACCACGTTCGATCTATACGACCTGCTTCTGAAAGGCGACAAGAGCAAGGATGTCCAGCTTTTACCTGGCGACGTCATCTACTTCGCGCCGGTGGGTCCGCAAGTGGCGATGGGCGGGCAGGTCAACAATCCCGCTATCTACGAACTCAGGAACGAAGCGACGCTTGGCGATGTGGTGCAGCTTGCCGGCGGGCTGTCGGTGACTGCCTACGGGGGCAAGGTCTACGTCGAGCAAATCAAGAATCGTGAGGATCGCGGGATCGAGGAGATCAAGCTCGACACCGCGGGCATGCAGCGTCCGTTGAAGGACGGCGACGTTCTGAACTTCACGCCGATCTCGCCGCGGTTCGTGGATTCGGTTACCTTGCGCGGCAATGTGGCGCAACCCGGGCGCTATCCGTGGCGTGAAGGTATGCGAGTGACTGACCTGATTCCGAACCGCGAGTTCCTCATCACCCGCGAATATTGGAACCAGCAGAATGCCCTCACGCTGCAGCTGCAGAACGACACCCTGAAAAATCAGGGCGACACGAATAACCCGGACGTCAACAAGCTGGACAAGGCGGCGCTCAACGACGTAAAGAAGAATGCCCCCGAGATCAACTGGGATTATGCTGTGGTTCAGCGCATGAATGCGCAGGACCTGTCGACTGAGCTAATTCCCTTCAACCTCGGCAAGGCTGTTCTGGAGCATCAGGATTCCGCCAATCTGGTATTGCAGCCCGGCGACATCGTAACTATTTTCTCGCAGGCAGATTTGCGGGTTCCGCGCGATCAGCAAACCAAACTGGTGAAGCTGGAAGGAGAATTTGAGTCGGCGGGAGTTTATCGCGCGCAGCCGGGAGAAAATTTGCGCGACCTGGTGGTACGCGCGGGCGGCTTGGCGCCGTCGGCTTATCTTTACGCGGCAGTTTTCACCCGCGAATCGACGCGGATTCAGCAGCAGGAGCGTCTGGACATGTTCATCGCGCAAATGGAGCGGGACCTGGCCCGGCAGACTGCGCAGACATCGCAAAATGCGAGGACAAGTGAGGAAGCGAGTGCGGCGCGAGCCAGCATGGAGGCGCGGCGGGCCAGCTTGGATAAGCTTCGTCAGTTGAAAGCAGACGGCCGAATCGTGCTAACGTTGCATCCCGACGACACCGGGATCAACTCGATTCCCGAGCTTCCGCTGGAGGATGGCGACAAGTTGTACATTCCCAGCCGGCCGATCGTGGTCAGTGTCGTGGGCGACGTTTATAACCAGGGCTCATTCATTCAGCGGCCGGGAAAGACCGTGGATCGCTATCTGCGAGACTCCGGTGGGCCGACGCGAAATGCGGACAAAGGCAAAACCTTCGTGGTTCGCGCGAACGGCTCGGTTGTGAGCAAGGACGCCGCCAGCGGCTTCTGGTCTGGCGGGTTCAACAGCATGGTCCTGATGCCGGGAGATACCGTCGTCGTTCCGGAGCAGTTGAATCCCGGCGCGGCTCTACGGAACTTCAAGGATTGGTCGCAGATACTATTCAACTTCGGATTAGCTGCCGCCGCCATCAACGTGTTGCGGTAGTGAAAATAACTCTGGATGTGACACATGCTCGAGAGTTCGAAAACTTCTGAGATGACCCGAACGGTCAATACCGCGGGCGAGCACGCTGGCGATTTGCGTGGCGAACTAGACCACGCCGGCATCGACGGCATCGAGATGCTGCTCATTCTTTCGCAGCGGAAGAAGACCATTTTGCAGGTCACGCTCGCCATCGCCGTCATCACGGCGATCATCATGTTCCTGATTCCCAACACCTATACGGCGACGGCAACGATCGTTCCTCCCGAGGAGAAGCAATCTTCGCTGAGCGCCATGCTGGGACAGTTGGGGACGATTGCCGGACTGAGCGAATCCGACCTGGGTCTCAAGAATCCGGGAGATTTGTTCATTGGCATGCTGCACAGCCGGACCATTCAGGACCGCCTGATCAACCAGTTCGATCTGCGCAAGGTCTACAAAGTAAAGCGATATCAGGATGCACGCAAGAAACTGGACGCGCGCAGTTACATCGTGGCGGAGAAAGAAGGCTTGATCTCGATCAGTGTTGACGATCGCGATCCAAGCCGGGCGGCAGCCCTGGCAAATGGCTACGTGGAGCAATTGCACGTGCTCAATTCGCAGCTGGCGATCTCGGAAGCCGGGCAGCGCCGCCTCTTCTACGAGGAGAAGGTGGCCGTCGAGCGCGACGCGGTGGCCCAGGCGGAGGTTGCGCTGAAGCAGGCGCAGGAAACGACCGGGCTGCTGCAGCCGGACGCGCAGGCCCGCGTCATCATCCAAGGCGTGGCCGACATGCGGGCGCAGGTCGCTCTGCGCGAAGTGCAGATCGAAGCCATGCGTACTTACGCGACTAAGGACAATCCTGAGCTTCGTGTGGCGGAACAGGAATTGGCGGGACTGCGCGCGCAGTTGGCGAAGATGGAGCGTAGCTCGGGGGCGGCTGCGAACGGCGACATCGACTTACCGACGCGTAAGCTTCCGCAAGCCGAATTGGAGTACCTCCGCCGCGCGCGCGACGTGAAGTATCACGAGACGCTGTACGAGTTCCTGAGCAAGCAACTGGAGGCGGCGCGCATCGATGAAGCTAAGGACGCCGTTGTGGTGCAGGTGGTCGACAAGGCGGTCGAGCCCGAACGGAAGTCGGGGCCACACCGGGCAACGATCATCCTGCTGGCCACGCTGGTGGGATTTCTGCTGGCTTGTGCGGGAACTTTGTTCAGCGAGGCATTGAAACGGCGGCGTGAATCGGATTCGCAACTGCGCGCCCGGCTGGCTTTGCTGCGTCACTACCTCCGCTTCTCTTAATCAAGCGTGAATAAGCTTTCCCAAGACGCTTTCCCAACATCGCCGGCATCAGTGGCGATGCCACTTGCCATCATCGAAGTGCTGCTGCTTTTTGCCTCGGTGCTGCTGGCGACGATTGCTTTCCAGGTGCACTGGCTCACGCCGGAGGAAGGCGTGGTTCTGACGGCGATTTTGCTGCTGCTGTTGTTTGGCCTGTCGTGGCGAAACTTCAACCAGGGGAGGCACCCGTGCTTCCTGTTTCTGGCGATGTTGTTGCTGATGCAGGGCGGCCGATTGCTGACCTACTGTTTTGGCAGTGAGCCCAATCCGCTGCGGGTTCGCGTCCAGGCGCCCTTTCCCTTTGACCTGACGCGCGACCAGCAGGGAACCGTGCTGCTGTGCCTGGCGCTCTCGGCGGTATGCATTTATTCGGTGTGCCGCCTCTCGTTCCGTCGCATCCGTATTCCGGATGTTGAATCGGCGCGGCAGTATCTGCCCTACCTCTATCTGCTGTTCTGGATCAGCGTGCCTGTCCAGATTTTCAAGAACTATAGCTACTATCAATACGCACAAGATCACGGCGGCTACATGTACTTCTGGGTGAACCATGGAGAGTTTGCCGCCACGGTACCGCTCTGGGTGCGGTTGGTCTCGCTGGTTACGCTGCCGGCGTTTGTCGGCATCTTCATCATTGAGAAGCGTAAGCGATACCTTTACCTGGTCACAGCCTGCTATTTCCTGGCTTCGTTGCTGCTGCTCCTGATGGGCAGCCGAATGGGCACCCTGGGATTGATCGTTGCCTTGTGGTATGCGGCCGGGATCAAGTCGGGAAAACGAACGCGGACAGCTGCAGTCTTGCTCCTCGCCTTTGGACTTTTCATGGTCGCGGGCGTGTTTCAGGCGATACGGGAAGAGTCGGACAGCGTCACCGCTTACGCCGTCGACCCGCTGAAGTTCATCACCTTGGCGGGTAATTCGCTGGATGTAACAGAAGTGGTGGTAAAGTACCGTTCTCTGTTCGCGCCCTACGCTACTACGTATTTGAAAGATGAGCTCACCTTTGGATTTACCCCGCACGATGTTGAGCATTACTTCCGAGGCCGCGAACTGGGAAACGATGTATCCGTCCTGTTGAATGCGCAAGCGTATGAAAAGGGTCTTGCCACTGCCGGGTCGTACCTGGCTGAGCAATACATGATTGGCGGGGTGACCGCCGTAGTCATCCTTTCGTTGCTGATTGGGCTGCTCCTGAACGTGCTGTATCGCATGAGCCAGTACGTCTTCTCTCTGTTTTTTGTTGTGATGCTTCTGCCGGACATACTCTCGATGCCCCGCGGGGACCTGCTGGATTGGCTTTCGGTGCTGCTGAGGACGTGCCTCTTTGTGGCCGTTCTGTTCATCGGATGGAAGCTGTATCAGGTTCTGGCGTGGCTGCAGCAAGCTCCTCGGCCCGCACAGCAGCTCACTCCGGAGCAATTGTCGGGGAACTGAGGATGACGTCTACCGCTACGAGAGTTCTCTGTTCGTGATATCGCGTCTGATTTTGCTGAACACCTAGCCGAATGACTGCCTCTTTGCGACAACTGGCGCGCAAGGTCCTCCATTTCGGACCGGGAGAAGCGCTGTCGCGTCTCTGCAGCGTCGCGACGCTGTTGTACCTGGCGCACAAGTTCGGAGTGGTCTTTGTCGGCATCTATGCCCTTGCGCAGGGAATGGTGCAGTATTCCTACCCCTTCATCGATTTTGGATTGCGGCATGTCGGGGCCAGACTGATTGCGCAGTATCCCCAGGCATCGCGCGAGATCGTGCAACAGGTGCAGCGCCGTCGCCTGAGGATGGCGGTCCTGCTGGTGCCGCTCCTTTTCGTCTACGCCGCGGTTGTGAAGTTGCCCTTGCAGTCAAAGCTGTTCCTGTTCGCTTTTGCGGCAGCCGGCACGATGTACGCTGCCTCGCTCGACTGGGCGGCTTGGGGCAAAGAGCACCTGCGCTTGGCGAGTTTCGGGCGAGCAGCCGTGCCGGGCAGCATCCTGGCGGCGGTTTTGCTCGGACGGAATTCAGACCACATACTGTGGTGGATCGTGGCCGGCAACGTTGTTGGCAACGTCTCACAGGCAGTGATTTTCAATGGCTGGTGGCGCCGGCATCATCCTGCTCACGAGCAGATCATTCCTCTCGAGATCATTCGTCGCTCATTGGAGTGGCGCCGCACCAGCGTGATGGGAGTGGCGTGGCTGTGCAACCTGGCCTTCGTCAGCGTCGACATGCTGATGCTGGGCATCATGTCGAATCCTCGACAGGTCGGGCTGTATAGCGCCGCTTATCGCGTTCTCAGCCAGGTATTGTTCGCGTACTACACGATCACCAACGTGCTTTATCCGCAGCTGGCGCGGCAAAATCACGAGCAGCGGCTTAGGATGCTGCGTCCACGCATTCTGCTGGCAATTGCTGCGTTAGGAGTAGCGATTGCATTGTTTCTGACGTTGATTCGCCGGCCACTGATTGCAATCCTGTTTGGACACGAGTTCCAGGCCTCAGTCCTATTGCTGATGCTGCTTGCCTGGGCGATACCGCTGGATTTCCTGACCAACTATCTCGGCACCGCTTACATAGCCTGGGGAATGGAGAAGAAGATCCTGGTTTGCACAGCGATCGCCGCCGGAAGCAACATCCTGCTGAACCTCTTCTCGATCCCGACGTATGGGGCGACCGCTGCCGCCGTTAACACGGTCATCGCCTATGTGATTTTCCTGACCAGTTTGGCGATCGCCGGGCATTCCGCCAGCGAATTGACGGCTGACCCGGAACAGATACCGGAACTGACGGCTTAGGTTTCTTGTGCGCGTCCTATATGACCATCAGGTATTTTCTTTGCAGGATGCCGGCGGGGCTTCGCGCTACTTCTACGAGATTGCCAGGTACATGAGCCGAACTCCCGATGTGCAAACGGAAGTTCTGATGGGCATCAACGCGAACGTGTATCCGTTTCGAGAGTTGTCCGCGAAACAGACACGGGTGATGGAACTGCCCAACTGGCTCCGTCCTGGATCGCTGCGCTACGCCGTGAACGAAGCGTGGAGCAACCTCAAGGCGGCAACGCTGGGCAAGTTCGACGTCTATCATCCAACGACGTACTTGAAAATGCCCCTGGCGCGGGCGCATCGCGTGATCGCCACGCACAATGAATGTACGCACGAGCGATTTCCCGAACTGTTTCCCGATCGCTGGAAAGTGATGCGCTCGCGAAAGTGGTTGTTCCCCAGAGTAGACGCGATCATCTGTGTGTCGGAATCGACGCGCGCCGACCTGTTGCACTTCTACAATGTGGATCCGGCGAAAACGCGTGTCATCTACGACGCTTTCACACCGTTGCCCAGGAGTGCAGAGGCCGCCGCAATTCTCCGTCAGAAGATGCGCCGGGATTATGTTCTTTACGTCGGGATGAGAGCGGCTTTCAAAAACTTCCGTGGATTATTGCAGGCTCTGCATGACGCCAAGGTGGCTGGCTCGTACGATCTGCTCGTCCTCGGGGGCGGTGAACTCACAGGCGAAGAGAAGAGGTGGATCCGGTCCCTGGGCTTGGACAACACTGTTGTCAGCATGACGAAAGTTTCGGACGAGATACTGGCCGAGGCCTATGCCGGAGCTCGATTATTCGTGTATCCGTCCCTCAGCGAGGGTTTTGGGATTCCTCCACTGGAAGCGATGTCGCTAGGCTGCCCCGTCCTGGCCAGCCGGGGAGGATCGATTCCGGAAGTCTGTGGCGATGCGCCGTTTTATTTCGATGCCGAAGATCAGGGTTCTTTCGCCCGCGAGTTATTACGCGCCCTGCAGGATGAACCTGCGCGCGAACAGGCAGTGAGGTCGGGAAAGCTGGTAGTCACCCGTTACAGCTGGGATAAGTGCGGCGAGCAAACTTTGGCTCTTTACCGCGAGTGCCAATAGCTGTTAAAGCAATGCAGATAGCCGAAGCAGAAAACTAACTTCGTGGTTGGGCATAGAAGGTCCGAGGCATGTCGCAGCTGAAACAGTTACTCTACAGCGATCTTGCGCGGCAATACGAGCTAGAGGGACAAGTGGAGAAGCGTCCGAACGTTTTGCGCTTCGTCGCAAGGTTGTTTCATTTTCGGTATCTGCCCAACGTTCTTTGCCGTACCAGCAGGGCCGCGATGCTGGCTGGTGTACCCGTTTTTCCAAAGCTGTTAACCTACTTAAACCTCGTTCTTTTTGGGCTGGAAGTCACGCCGAAATGCGAGATCGGGCCGGGTGTGTTTTTCGCACATCCTGTCGGCTGTGTGATCGGAGCGTGGCGTATCGGAGCCAATGTGATGATCTTCCAGGGGGTGGGCTTGGGTGCCCTCCATCCCGACATGGGATTTCATCGCGAGCTGCGCTGTGAGATCGGGGACAACGTAGTACTGGGTGCAGGTTGCAAAGTTTTGGGGCCATACTATATCGGGAATGGCGCCGTGGTTGGAGCAAATTCTGTTGTTATGAGTTCGGTTGAACCGCGACACACCGTTTTTGGAGTTCCAGCAAGGGTAGTACCATCATCGGTAAGGAACTAGGAATGGCGAAGCCAATTCTCGATCTTACGGTCATTATCCCGAACTACAATACTCGCGGCTTGGTGCGGAATTGCATAGAGTCCATTTACCGTCACATCGAAGGGATTTCCTTCGAGATTATTTGCGTAGACGGCAACTCTCCCGACGGCAGCGCCGATGCGATTGCGGAAGAATTTCCCAGCGTTGTTCTGGTTCGTAATCCTCGTAACGAATCCTACGGACGCAGTGTGAACCAGGGACTTCGCATGGCTCGTGGACGATATGCTTGCCTGCTGGACAGCGACACGATGCTCATCAGCAACGCCTTTGAAGCGCTGGTCCGCTTCATGGACGAGCACCCCGAGGCGGCAGCCTGCGGGCCGCGGCTCCTCAATGCCGACGGAACGCTGCAGCACGATATCCGGAATTTTGCGGGACTCGGCGTGTTCTTCCTTCAGACTCTGAACTGGCACAAGCTCTTTCCCAACAGCCGCGTCATGTCGCGTTATTACGCCAGCGATTTTGACTTCACGCGAGCCCAGCAGGTGGAAGCGATCGGAACGACTGCCTTTATGCTGCGCAGGTCGACGTGGGAAGGTGCCGGACTTCTCGACGAGCGTTTTCGCTGGGCCATGGTGGACCTGGCTTATGAGTACATGCTGAACCAGAAGGGCTACAAGCTGTTCTATACCCCCTGTGCCGAGGTCATTCACTTCGGCAGCCAAACGGTGAATCAGGATGTACTCAAGACGCTGCGGGAGCAGCGCCAGGGATTCATCGACTTCAGCGATAACTATGACTACTTCGGGAAGGGAAAACTGATCAAGCTCATCGTGCGCATGGGAATTCGCGCGCGCTACTACCTGAAGGTACTCGGGTACTATGTCAGCTCGGACAAGCGAGTCATCAAAGGCCCAGGCCGTCCCAGCAAAGAGCAGGCTGAGCATATCGCGCTATTGGTGGAAACCAGTGCCCCGGTAATTCAGCAGCATCGTCGCGAGAAGGCCGCAGTCCACAGCTTTTCTCAGTCGGGTTCGGACGCAAATTCCGTCGCCAGCCAATAAGGTTTGCGTATTCGCCGCCGGATGGTTCGCCATGACCGAACGAATGGACGCGCGAGCAACCAGAGCAACGAACCATCACGAAACAATCTTCGAAATCCCGAAGCGAACGTACGCGGACGCTTCATTTCCTCTAGTGCAAGCCTGGTAGAAAAGGTCTGGAGGCGAAATTTGACGATGGCCGGATCCAAGTAAGCTGCCCAGTTGCGAATCATCCACAACGGTTCTTCATGCAGACGGATCCGGTGTTCCGAGCCGGCCGACATACTTCCCGAGTGAACGCGATAACGGCATACCACTTCCTGCACCGCCCTGGCTTCATGGTTTCGGGCCAGCGCCAGGTAAAGATAATAGTCAGGAGTAGCTTGGATATTGGCCGGTATCTCGCCGGCTTCGGCGACCGCGGAACGTCGCAGCATGGCAGAACTCATCGCGATATAACAGGCGTCGCTCACCAGGCTGGAAAATAAGTTTCCTTCCGGCAATCGGCCGAATTCGTGGATGTAGTCGTAGTCACGTAAATTGCCGCGGTGCGAATCGAAGAAAACCGTGCGTCCGTAGATGATGGCAACTTCGGGCGCGGCGAGTGCCAGTTGTCGTTCCAGTTTGTGCGGCAGCCAGATGTCGTCCTGGTCAAGGAAGGCGAGCCATTCTCCCCTAGCCTGCGCAATTGCCCGATTGCGGGCTTCGCCGAGTGGTGTATCGATCGGCGAGAGATAGTAGCGGATTCGTTCATCCAGGTACGACTTGGCAATGGCGGCACTGTCGTCGGTAGAACAATCGTCCCAGATGATCAGTTCCCAGTCAGCAAAGGTCTGCGCGAGTACGCTGTCGATGGCATCACGCAGGAACAAAGCGCCGTTACGGACGTTGATGATTACGCTGACCAGGGGCATGCCGTTGAGCTTACTGATTGATCCTACACGGAAGATCGGTTGCCGAGACTCTGCCAATACGGCGGCCAAAGACTGCGGCGCAGGGCGTGAAATGCAAACGCGAATGGCCGCACCGCTTGCGAAGCTACGGAGCCCCGCGTGACGAGGCGTTTCACACCCGGAAGAAACGTCGTTCCCTTGCGCATCTCTTCCAGGGAGATGGCAGTATGATGTCGCCGGTAACACAGGGCGACGGTATCGGGATCAAGTTCGGTCGCCCATTTCGTGATCAGCCACAGAACTTCGCGGTGCATCTCGAGCGCGACCATGTGAGACATGCTGTCGGGGTGCATGCGATAGCGGGCGACAACTTCCTGTACCGCCCGGAGCCGATAATGACGAGCTATCGCAACATAGAGGTAGTAATCAGGAATGATTCGAATTGCCTCCGGCACGCCGCCAATAGTTTCCAGCGCCGATCGCCGAAACATGGCGGAACTCATGGCGATGAAGCATGACTTCGTGAACAGAAGCTTAAAGACGTCGCCTTCCGGAAGAAGCGAGTACTCGTGTGCGAAATCGTAGTCGCGCTCCCATCCGTCGGGATAAAAGCGGATCGTACGCCCGTAGATAAGGCCGACACCATCCTCGGCTAGCGCGATTTGCCGTTCTAACTTGTGCGGCAACCAGATGTCATCCTGATCGAGGAAGGCGATCCACTCTCCGGTGGCACATCGAATGGCGTCGTTTCGGGCTTTGCCGAGCGGAACATCTTCCGGCGCGAGGAAATAACGGATACGCGGATCCTTGAATTCAGCAACTACCGATGCACTGGCGTCGGTAGACCGATCGTCCCAGACAATGAGTTCCCAGTCCTCGAATGTTTGCGCGAGCACGCTCTCGATCGCCTCCCGCAGGGTAGCGGCTCCGTTTCTAACGTTGATGATGGCGGTGACAAGTGGCATAGGCGGCAGCCTCGCGATCAGGTGATGATCCAGAGCTGATGCGTGGAAACCAGCACACAGTAAAACAAGAGCTGCCAGAACGCCAGCGCCAACGCGGTAACCGCAAAGACCAGCAGAAAATGATGAGCGTTGGACCGGAAAGCCGGCATGCCAACTACCACCAGCGCACGAATCAATGCGATGGCGCCGGCCACCGTGAACATGCCAAGGGCAAGCGCAAAGTGCGACTTCGGCAAGGGTTTGAATCCGAGCTTCGGTTCAGGCGTGTTCCGATACCACAGCACAACCCAGATGGCGAGGGCGAGCAATCCAAAAACCGAGCTGCCATATTGCAGCGCAGAGGTAACCGGCATCAGGCCGACGAATGGCACATGTGCCCAGCCCCGCAGCCATTTGAAATGGTAAAAAGCCCAGGTGTATCTGTGAGTCAGCGAATCCCAGATGATGTGGGTTGCAATGCCGAGCACAATCGATATCAGGATCGCCGCAAAGCGTTTCGCGCCGGCGAACGGAAATGGCCGCAACTCGTTTTGCAGTCGGATCTGCATGCCAGTGGGCATCATGCCGACCATCGGACGCTTGATGATGTTGTGGAAAAGCCACAAGCCGATCAATGCGGCCGGGAGGGTGAACAGCACGATTCCAGGGAAATGATGACCAATGCCGCGGTAATCATCGTTGCCAATGATGTAGGGAAAGTCCGGCGCCATGCTGGCGATGATGAAAGCGGACCAGACCAGGTTCAGCTTGCGAAAGGGCAAGACAGCGGCGGCATGAGAAACGGTAAAAGGCATTCGTAAACAGTCGCCGGTTTCTGCGCTTGAAGTGGCATCGCAGATCCAGTCGGTGGCAGTTCTTTATCGGCAGTATAGCTGACTGCAAGCGCCGGGTGCGGCAGCCTCCACAGGTGAAAATCGATTACAATCAGCAGGCAATCCACTCAAAATTACGGCTCACGGATTTCTATGAAACGCGCTCCGCTGGCTGGCGGACACTCAACTCCCTTGCAAGAAAATGAACTTCCTGCCATAGCCGGCGGGGTGCCGACACGTGTGCCCGAGCACCGTCTGGTCTTCGGTGCGCCCGTCATCGGCGAACGCGAAATCGACTCGGTCATCGAATGCCTTCGCAGCAATTGGATCGGACTAGGCGCGCGCGTCGAACAGTTCGAGCACGCCTTCGCCGCCTACAAGCAGGCGCCCTACGCCGCGGCCGTGAGCAGCGGCACCGCGGCGATTCACCTTGCGCTGCTGGCTATCGGCGTTGGTCCGGGCGATGAGGTGATCGCGCCGGCCATGACCTTCTGCTCCACCATCCACTCCATTGTGCACACCGGTGCGAGTCCTATCCTGATCGATTGCGATCGTCGTACCCTGAACCTCGACCCTGAGCAAATCGAATCGCGGATCACGCCGCAAACCAAGGCAATCCTGGTGGTGCACATGTGCGGCCGTCCGTGCGAGATGGAAGCTATCCTCGCGATCGCGCAGAGACACGGGTTGAAAGTGATCGAGGACTGCGCTCATGCTATCGAGACGAAATACAAGGGTAAGCCTGCTGGGCTGATCGGCGATGCGGGTTGTTTCAGCTTCTACCCGACCAAGAACATTGCCACTTGTGATGGAGGCATGGTCATCACGAAACATGAGAAGGTGCAGCAGCAGGTGAAGATCCTGTCGCTGCACGGCATGACCGCCGACGCCTGGAGCCGCTTTGTTGGCGGTCCTACGGGCTACGAAGTCGTGGAAGCCGGCTTCAAGTACAACATGACCGACGTGGCTGCGGCGTTAGCGCTGCCGCAGATCGACACGGTCGACGAGAACTGGAAGCGGCGCGAGCAGGTATGGCAGATGTATAACGAGCGCTTGCACGGCTTGCCGTTGGAGTTGCCGGCCATGCTGGAAGGCGATTCGCGTCATGCGTACCACCTCTACACGCCGCTGCTCAAACTGGATGAGCTGTCTGTGGGGCGTGATCGAGTGATCGCAGCGCTCGATGCGGAAAACATCGGCGTCGGCATTCATTACGTGCCGGTGCATCAGCATCCGTATTATCGGCAGCGCTTCGGCTACCGCGATTCCGATTTCCCCAACGCGACCTTTGTCGGCGAGCGAACCCTGTCGTTGCCGCTTTCGCCGGCGATGTCCGAGCAAGATGTGGCGGATGTAGCTTCCGCTCTTACACGAATTTTCCGCTACTACAAAGCTTCTGCATGATTTGGGACCGTACGCGTTCCGCAGCAACTCACGATCGAGGGCGCAATTGAAGAACGGTTGCGCCAGCCTCGTCTTCCGTACGCTCTTGATGACGGCTTGCCTGACCTGCAGTCTCTGGGGGCAGACGTCGCCCCCTGCGACTCCCCAGCCCCAGCCCCAGCCCCAGCCTCAGCCCAAGCCGGCAGCGAAGGAACTTCCCGACAAGATCGCTCACCCTGACGAGAGCAAGTTCTTCATCCACCTCGCAGACGACCAGAAGAACATCTGGACCAGCCCGTTCCGCCTGAAACCCACCGACGCCAAGTGGCTCGTTCCAATGAGTGGCATTGCGACCGGATTGTTCGTCACCGATCCGCAGAGTTCTTACGCCATGAGGCTCGATCATCAGCACCCTTTAAATCTTGCTTCGGATGCCGGGGTGGGAGCCGCTTTGGGGCTGACCGGTGCCGCCTACTTCTGGGGTCGCATAACGCACAACGAGCGCGCGAGGGAAACCGGTGTCCTGGCTACCGAAGCGATGATCAATGCCGTCGGGGTTGATTACGCGTTGAAGGGAATTAGCGGACGTGAACGGCCTTTTCCGTCGAACTTTCAGAACATCTTCTTTCACGGAGGAACGTCTTTCCCGTCGGACCACGCGGCTGTAACCTGGGCTTTCGCGTCGATCGTGGCACAGGAATATCCGCACCCGGTAGCGGAGATCGGAGCCTACGGACTGGCATTAGGAGTCAGCCTGGCGCGAGCCGCTGCGGATCAGCACTTTCTTTCCGATGTCTTCATCGGCGGATTGATGGGATACCAGGTCGGACGACAGATCTACAAGACCCGCCACAATCACGAGATCGACGATGATTTGCAGATCGATGCAGACGAGACGTCGGCTCCGCGACCGACCAATTACGCGAGCGTCAATGTCCCGCTCGAAAGCTGGATCTACCCGGCGATGGAGCGGCTGATTGGCGGGGCTTACATCGACACGGCTTTCCTTGGACTTCGCCCCTGGTCGCGGATGTCATGCGCCAAGATGCTGATCGAGATGGATCAAAAGGTGCAGTATCACACCGACGTTCCGGGTGAAATCTGGAAACTGAAGAAGGTGCTGGATGCGGAGTTTGCCCCCGAGATCGCCACCTGGGAAGGGCATCCCACCGAATCCATCCAGCTCGATTCGGTGTACACGCGCGTGATGGACATCGCGGGCAAGCCAGTAAACGACAGCTACCATTTCGGGCAGTCGCTGATCAATGACTACGGCCGGCCGTTCTGGCAGGGCGTGAACAATATCACCGGATTCAGTGCCAGCGCGAACCAGGGACGATTCGCGTTTTACATCGATGGGGAGTACGAGTACGCCCCGACCATTCCGGGCTATCCGTTGTCAGTCCGGCAATTGATTGCCAATGTCGACTTGAACCCCTTACAGCCGTCGACGCCGATTGCGACGAATCAGTTCCGCCTGCTCGATACCTATGCCACCATGAAGTACGGTGGGCTCGATTGGTCGGTTGGCAAGCAGAGCATGTGGTGGGGCCCGAGCGAGGGTGGAGCGCTACTGATGAGCAACAACGCCGCTCCGTTCTGGGGATTGCAGATCAATCGACTGGAACCGACCAATATACCGCTGCTCTCAAAACTGTTGGGACCATTCGAGACAGCAAATTACTTCGGAGCCTTGCAGGGTCATCAGTTTCCCGCTGGTCCTTACATGTTCGGACAGAAGATCAGCTTCAAACCAACAGAGAACCTGGAATTCGGATTTACACGCAACGACGTCTTTGGCGGCGCAGGTCACGTTCCGCTGACCTTCGGTTCTTTCTGGAATGCGTTTACCAGCTTTACCGACGTGTCACCCGAGCAAAAGTTTTCGCGCGACGATCCGGGTGCGCGCCACGCCAGCTTCGATTTCTCCTGGCGGCTGCCGTATTTGCGCCGCTGGCTCACGCTGTACAGCGACTCGCTCGTCCACGACGACGTTTCGCCGGTCAGCGCGCCCCGGCGCTCGGCGGTGAATCCCGGGATTTACCTGACACACTTCCCCGGCTTGCCGAAGCTCGACTTCCGCGCGGAGGCGGTCTACACCGACCCTCCCACGATCAACAGTTTCGGCGGACGTTTTATCTATTGGGAGGTCGTCTATCACGATCTCTATCTGAACAATCGCTATCTGATGGGAAGCTGGATAGGCCGCGAAGGCAAAGGGTATCAGGCCTGGAGCACCTATCACCTCAGCCCGCAAAGCAGTATTCAAGTTTCTGTGCGGAACGCAAAAATCGCCAACGATTTCATCCCCGGCGGCAGCACGCAGTGGGACTGGAACGTCGCCGGCGACCTCTGGCCTCGCAAAGACCTTGAGATCAAACCCTTCCTGCAATACGAGACGTGGTGGATACCGGCGCTCGCGCCCACGCGGCAAGCCGATTTCACCACCTCCCTGCAAATCACCTGGTGGCCTTCGACCTTCGGGATCCGCAAGCCGAGCCGCTAGCCTTCCTGTAACTCCCGCCTAAGACTCTATGCTCATGACCAGCGCGCTATGCTATAAGGCTAACAGGGCCCCTTAGCTCAGCGGTTAGAGCAGTCGACTCATAATCGATTGGTCGCTGGTTCAAATCCGGCAGGGGCCACCAACTCTTCCGATCAATCTCTCTCAACCGGCTCTATCGATCCGCTCTTCACGAGGCCGGATTACGGCTAAGCTCGCTTCCGCTTTTTTCTGCTCTCGTCAGGCTTGGGCATCTGCTTCAGCTTTCCGCCTTTCGCGTGCGGTTCTTGATGCCTGGGGCGATACCACTTGAAGTAGACGAGGACGCCAATGCCGGCCGCAACGGAAAGTCCAATCAGGATGTACAGAACCGGGTGGTAGTAGCGTGCCAGCCAGTGCATAACGCCCTGGCCGTAGCGATGCGCGAGATACCCTACCACCGCGAATCGCGCTGCCCTTCCCAGGGTCAAAGCGGCAAGGAAATTCTTTCGAGGATACTTCAGAGCGCCGGCTGCCAGCAGGAACGGCACGATAGGAAACGGCGGTGGAAGAATCGCGCCCAAAGCGACGGTGGCAAATCCGTGCTGCTTGAAGCGGCGATAAACTTTCTCCGCCCGCTGTTTGCCTACCTTTTTTTCGAGGGTCTCTTCTCCGCCCTTTTCCGCCAGTCGATACGTTAAGTACCCGCCAAGGACTGCGCCGACCGTCGCCATCAATGCGTAATATGGCCACCATCCTCGATGATGGGCGGAGAGGATGATGACTCCCAAGTCCATGCTGCCTGGCAAGGGAATGGCCGAGTTGTCCACCAATCCGAGCAGGATCAGCCCCGGACCTCCGAGGCGTTCCAGCCAGGTCCAGAACGGGTTTATCAGCGCGACTGCAATAAGTAAGCGCATATCAGGGCTTTGGCTACAGGAGCACTCGTTTAGAAGCAGTTTTGGCGGAAGTAGATGTAGCGAGGCTGTAACAGCTTGTTGCGAACGAAGGAATCGCGACAGCAACGGTGCCGCTGCCGTCGCGATGAGGTGCTTACATTCCGGGCATTTTCATGCCGGCCAGCCTCTTGGCGAAGCTGGGTTTGCTCATGCTCTTGAACATCTTGCGCATCTGCGCGTACTGCCGCAGGAGTTGATTGACTTCCTGGACGGAGGTTCCGGAACCTCGAGCGATGCGCTTACGGCGGCTGCCGTTGATAACCTCGTGATGCTCGCGTTCGTAAGGTGTCATCGAGTTGATGATGGCTTCAACGCGATTGATCTGCTTGTCGTCAACCTTGTCGGCGGCCTGCTGCATGTTCGCGAACGGCCCGATCTTCGGCATCATCCCCATGATGCTTTGCAGCGAGCCCAGTTTCTTCACCTGCCGCAGCTGGCCACGGAAATCTTCCAGCGAGAATCCGTCGCTGCTGAGCGCCTTGCGCGCGAACTCTTCCGACTTGCCTTTGTCGAGCTTCGCCTCCGCCTTCTCGATCAGCGAGAGGATGTCGCCCATGCCTAGAATGCGGCCGACGATGCGATCGGGATGGAACGGTTCCAGCGCGTCGTACTTCTCGCCGACGCCGATGAACTTAATCGGCTGGCCAGTGACGTTCCGGATCGAGAGGGCAGCGCCGCCGCGAGCATCGCCGTCCATCTTGGTGAGCACCACGCCGGTGAGAGACAGTTTCTTGTGGAACTCGTCGGCCGAACGCACCGCGTCCTGGCCGGTCATGGAGTCGGCAACGAAGAGGATTTCCTGGGGGTTGAGGATCTTCTTCAGCGACTGCATCTCGTCCATCAACTGCTCGTCAATGTGCAGACGGCCTGCGGTATCGACGATGAGCACATCGCACGCATTATTGATAGCTTCGCGGCGTGCCTCCTTCACCAGACGTTCCACGGTCGCCGTGTTCGCTTCGTCCACCGCGCCTTCATAAAGATTAGCCTTGATGGCAGCAGCCACGACCTTGAGCTGTTCGCGAGCGGCAGGACGATAGACGTCAACGGACACCAGCATCGGGCGATGACCGCCCTGTTTCAGCCAGTTCGCCAGCTTGCCTGAGGTCGTCGTTTTACCGGAACCCTGAAGGCCCGCCATCAGCACAACCGTCGGTGGCTGCGAGGCAAACTTCAGCTTGGCCGTGTCCTTGCCGAGGATGTTGACCAGTTCGTCGCGAACGATCTTGACTACCTGTTCGGCAGGCGAGAGGGCGGTCAGCACTTCCTGACCGACAGCTTTTTCACGGATGTGGTCGACCAGTTCCTTGACGACCTTGAAGTTGACGTCGGCTTCCAGCAGCGCCATGCGAATTTCTTTCAGCGCCTCGCCGATGTTCTCTTCGGTCAGCGTGCCCTGTCCACGAAGGTTCTTAAACGCACGCTGAAGCTTATCTGTTAAATTCTCAAACATTTGCAGGAGTCCAAAACTGGCTGGATGGACAGAGCCAAGGGCGATCCGTCCTCATTTTCAGAATATCACGCGGTATGCGTAACCACGCCCTTTGAGCGGCGGCTTAGGAAGTGGTGCTTGGCGAGGAGCGATATAGCTCCATCGCCGCCATTACCGTGTTGCAGTGGATCGTGACGGTGTCTTCGACGCGATTTGCGTACCCGCCCGCGTATGTCGTCATGATAGGAATGTTCCTCGCACGGGCAGCGCGGAATACCAGTTCATCCCGCTGCTTCAAGCCGTCAATCGACAGCCTCAACCCTCCCAACTGATCTTCGCTAAACGGGTCTGCCCCGGCAACATAGCTGATGAACTCCGGATCGAATTGTCGCAAACCGGAACTGAGCGCGTTGTCGAGCCAGGCGAGATATTCAGCATCGCCGCAGCCGTCCGGCAGATTGACGTCGATGGACGACGCCGGCTTTACATACGGATAGTTGTGCTCCTGATGCAGGGATATGGTGAAGACATCTTTCGCAGGGCTCTGATTGAGGTTCGCTCCCGGCGCCGTACCCAGCATCGGTGCTGACGAGGATGGCAGAACATTGCTCTTGCTCGCCGAGCCTCCGAAGATCGCCGCGGTTCCGTTGCCCTGATGAACATCGCAGTCGATGGTCATGGCACGGCGAATCCGTCCTCGCCTCTGCATGACTCGAATCGCGACGGCAATGTCGTTGATCATGCAGAACCCTTCGCCATGGTCGGGAAACGCGTGATGAAAGCCCCCTCCAACGTTCACGCCAACCCCGTCTTGCAAAGCACATTCAGCCGCAAGAATCGAGCCCCCGGTGTGCAGCAGGAAGGCGTCGACGACCTGGGGAGAGTAGGGAATCTCCATCTGCAGCTCTTCCCGGGCGCTGAGCGAACCCTCCATGAGCTTGTTGACGTAGTGAGGCGAGTGCACCAGCAGAACGTCGGACTCGCTGGCGGGTTCGGGAGCCAGAAAATCGCTCTCATCAACGACACCCTGCTGCAGCAGCCGCTCGCGAATGAGCCGGAATTTATCGGCCCGAAAAACGTGTTCGCCGATGGGGAGGAAGTACTTATCGCTATAGACAAGCTTGAAGGGAAGCATGGGCCGCCGTTCGGAACCCTCTTAAGTTCATGTAAGAAAGACCATTCTAGACCCACATGTCCAGCATTCTCGCCGGCAAACTCATTGTTGAGGCTAGTGATGGTCCCATTCCGAAATATCGGGAAAGCGTTTCTTCTTTACGACAGCCCCTCTTCTAGTGCAGACTTTGTCGACTTCAAGGAGGCGGTAACGAATGAAGAAAGCTCTGCAGGTCGCTGCGGGAGTAATTTGCCTATGTCTGCTGCTTGTTTCTGTTTCGGCGGCTCAGGATCAATACAACGAGGGAACGGTGGAACGCGTTACCCTGGTCCACATTCTTCCAGGGCATGGAAACGCCTGGTGGGATGACGTCAAAAACAACCTGCAACCGGTTTGGAATGCGGAGAAAGCCAGTGGGCTGATTGAGGGGTATCAAGTGTTCCTGAATCAGACGAAGGCCAATCCGGACGACTGGGATGTGGGTATCGCCATCACGTATAAGAATATGGCGGCCCTGGATGGTCTTGGGATGAAGGTTCTGGACCTGCGCATGAAGCAGTACGGGGACAAAAGCAAGGAACAGCAGGTGATCGACAAGCGCGTAGAAAACGCGCGGACCGTGGCGAGCTACCTCATACGGAATGTCACCGTGAAGTAACCAAGTTTGACTCGGTCCGAAGCGACGCTGCGCATAGCGGGCGTCGCTTCGTCATTTAAGATGTCCAGCAATGGCTTCCATGGCCCAAGTGGCGTCACTCCGCCGAGCCGCCGGCTACAACGTGCTGGCAACTTCGGGCGTGGTGTTGGTTGCGGTATTCGTCGCGTGCGCACTCTTCGCGCCCTGGATCGCGCCGCAAAACCCTGCCCATATTGACTTGCCGAACCGGCTGATGGGACCGTCAGCGGCTCATTGGTTCGGCACCGACGAACTGGGACGCGATGTCCTCTCGCGCGTGATTTATGGGGCTCGGGTCTCCATGCTGGTCGGCAGCTGCGTTGTTGCAGCGTCGCTGACCTTGGGACTCATTCTTGGTTCCATCGCCGGCTACTATGGCGGGTTCGTCGATCGCTTCCTGAACGTGATCGTCATGAACGCGTTCATGTCGTTTCCCGGAATTCTTCTGGCTATCGCCTTCGTTGCGTTTCTCGGGCCAGGTATCTTCAACCTGATCTTTGCGTTGTCCCTCGGTGGCTGGGTTGGTTACGCCCGCCTGGTGCGCGCTCAGGTGCTGGCCGTCCGCGAACGTGAGTTCGTTGAGGCTGCCCGCGCATTGGGGGCCAGCGACTCCCGGATCATCATTCGGCATATCCTGCCGAACATCATTCAGCCAGTCATCGTTCAGGCCGCAATTGGAATGGCGGGAGCGATCCTGGCCGAGGCGACAATGAGCTTTCTCGGTCTGGGCGTGCCCCCGCCAACAGCCAGCTGGGGTACGATGCTGAACGACGCGCGATCGCATTTATTCGACTCGCCGCACCTCGTGCTGTTTCCTGCTGGAGCGGTGATGCTGGCGGTGTTGTCATTCAACTTTATTGGCGACGGCCTGCGCGATTACCTGGATCCGCGGTCGCGGATCGAGGTAGGGCTGTGAACGGCAGCAGTTGGCAATTGGCACTTAGCATTTGGCTGTTTAAGACGACGCCGAGGTGATGAGTCGAACTCCACCCCGGCACGCCACAGCCTCCCTCGTAAGGCAAACGACGCCGGTACGCTCCAGCCTCGCTCTGCGAGGCGAAAGAAGATAGCCCAGCGCTTCAGCGCTGGGTAAGCGTCGTTTCGTTACGGCGAGGCGGACTTCAGTCCGAGAGCCGTGCAGAGGTTTGCTCCCAACCCGAGTTACCTTCAGTCAGCGACACCTCTGTAACAAATTCGAGAGTCACGCATCCAATAGGTATGCCAAAAACTGAGACAGCAATTCTGGGCGGCGGGTGCTTCTGGTGCGTGGAAGCGGCGCTTAAGCAGCTCAAGGGCGTGGACTCGGTCCGCTCCGGTTATATGGGTGGCCAAGCCGCCAACCCGACTTACCAGCAGGTCTGCTCCGGAAGGTCCGGTCACGTCGAGGTCGCGGAAATCACCTTCGATCCCGCAGTTATCAGCTTCAGCGATCTGTTGCACGTGTTCTTTACCGCACACGATCCGACCACGCTGAACCGCCAGGGCAACGATGTCGGTGAGCAATATCGCTCGGTGATTTTCTACCTGAATGAAGAGCAGAAGAAGACAGCCGAAGACGTGATCGGCGAGTTAACCAGGGACAAAGTATTTGGCGACCCGATTGTCACGGCTGTTGAGCCGGCGTCCACGTTCTACGTGGCCGAGGATTACCACCAGGATTATTACGCCAACAACTCCAGGCAGCCGTACTGCATGTTCGTCGTCGCTCCCAAGGTGCAGAAGATCCGCGAGAAGTACGCGCAGCGCCTGAAAGACTAACGGTATCCTGGGTACACGGCCTTCTTCACCACAGAGGCACAGAGACACGGAGGTTGATGATTTTCATTTCCTCTGTGCCTCCGTGCCTCTGTGGTTGTTCGTGTCGTCTGTGATTTGCCATCGAGTAGCTGCTAACCCGTTATAATAAGAAGTTTCGGCGGCTCGTCTGGGGAGAGTCTATAGAGGCTCACTCATTCCGACGCTGCCGTATTTGGGGCCATGTCGAACGACAGCATCATCGTACGCGGAGCACGCGTTCACAATCTGAAGAACATCGACTTTGAGATTCCGCACAACCAGCTCACGGTTGTGACCGGTGTCTCCGGATCGGGTAAGTCGTCGCTCGCCTTCGATACGGTGTACGCCGAAGGGCAGCGCCGGTATGTCGAGTCGCTCTCGGCCTACGCTCGTCAATTTCTGGAACGCATTGAGAAGCCCGACGTCGATGTTATCGACGGCATCGCGCCGGCCGTAGCGATCAAGCAGAAGAATACGACGCGCAATCCTCGCTCTACCGTCGCCACCGCAACCGAGATTTATGACTACCTGCGCCTGATGTACGCCCGCGTCGGCCGTACCTTTTGCCTGAACTGCGGGCAGGAGGTCAAAAAAGACACTGTTGACGAGGTTGCTGATCGGATTCTCGCGCTGGGCGAAGGCACACGCGTCCAAGTTTTCTTTCCCGTGCAACCTCCACCAAAGCCGGTTGAACCCGAGAAGTCTAAGGGACGCAAACCAGCGAAGAAGAAGAAAGTCAAAGCCACGGCGGATGACAGTCAGCTGAAGGAGCGTCTCTTCGAGCTCCGCAAGCGCGGTTACAACCGCCTTTACCAGAACGGACAGATCTACGAGTTCTCGACGCCGGAATCCCTGCTTGACCTGAACTTCGCCGAGCCGGTGTGGATCCTGATTGACCGCATCTCGGTTTCCCCCGACGCACGTCTGCGAATCGTCGACGCAATTGAGCAAGGTTATCGCGAGTCCGGCGAGGTACTGGTCGAAACTGCGCCAAGAGAGGGCGAAGAGCCACAGCGGTTCCGCTTCTCCCAGCGCTTCGAGTGCAAGAACTGCAATATTCGCTATGAGGAGCCGGAGCCGCGACTGTTCTCGTTCAACAACCCGTTCGGCGCGTGTCCACGATGCCAGGGCTTTGGAAACACCATCGACTTCGATCTCAACCTCGTCATTCCAAATAAGACGCTGACGCTGATGGAAGGTGCGGTCGAGCCTTGGACCAAGCCGAAATACAAGCCGCTGGCGACAGATATGCGACGCTACGCGCGCGCGGCGGGCGTTCCACTCGACGTCCCCTGGCAGGATCTCGATCCGGACCAGCAAAGCTTCATCATCAACGGCGATGGCAAGTTCGGGGGAGTCCGCGGCTTCTTCGAGCATTTGGAGCACAAGAAGTACAAGCTGCACGTGCGTGTCTTTCTGAGCCGTTACCGCGGCTACTCGACCTGCTCCGATTGCGGCGGCCTCCGTCTGCGGCGCGAGGCGCGGCAGGTGAAGATTAACGGGAAGGACATCTGCCAGGTCTCGGCGATGACGGTCGAGGGAGCGACGAAGTTCTTTTCGCAGTTGGAACTCTCGGCTCAGGAATCCGATATTGCCAGTAAGCTGCTGGAGGAGATCAACGATCGCCTGCTGTATTTGAACGATGTCGGGCTGGAATACCTCACCCTCGATCGCCTGGCGTCGACGCTTTCCGGCGGCGAAGCACAGCGCATTCAGTTGGCGACGTCGCTGGGTTCCAGGCTTGTCGGAACGCTGTACGTGCTCGACGAGCCCTCCATCGGCTTGCACAGCCGGGATACGGATCGGCTGATCAAAATCCTGCACGACCTGCGCGATCTGGGAAACACCATCCTGGTCGTCGAGCACGATGCTGAGATCATGCGCGCCGCCGACAGCATCATCGATCTCGGACCTGGAGCGGGCGAGAACGGTGGCCGGCTCATCGCGACAGGCACGTACGACGAGATCCTGCATAACCCCGCGTCGCTGACCGGGCGCTACCTGAGTGGGGAACTGCGCATCCAGCTTCCGCCTGCCAGGCGCACGGGTACGGGGCGCAAGATCAAACTGTTTGGCGCGCGCGCCCACAACCTGAAACGGGTGAACGTCGCGATCCCGCTTGGCATGCTGGTGGTCATCACCGGGGTTTCGGGATCGGGGAAGTCCACGCTCGTACACAACGTCCTCTACAACGCCGTGGCCGCCGAGAAGCATCAGGTCACGGGCGGTCCGATCGCCGAGTTGGAACGTATGGAAGGCGCAGAGTGGATCGACGAAGTCGTGCTGGTCGATCAATCTCCGATCGGGCGCACGCCGCGGTCGAATCCCGTGACTTACATCAAGGCCTTCGATGCGATACGCGAATTGTTCGCAGCGCTGCCCGAGAGTGAGAAGCGCGGCTACACAGCGGGACATTTCTCGTTCAACATTCCGGGCGGCCGATGCGAGGTCTGCCAGGGCGACGGCACGGTGACGGTGGAAATGCAGTTCCTGGCCGATGTCGAACTGATCTGCGAGGAATGCAAGGGCACGCGCTATAAGCCGGAGATTCTTGAGATCCGATACCACGGCAAGAATATTCACGAGGTCCTGGATCTGACGGTCAAGGAGGCGCTGCACTTCTTCTCGGGAGTGCCTAAGATCGTGGAGAAGATGCGAGTCCTCGAAGAAGTTGGCTTGGGCTATCTGCGGCTCGGTCAGTCGGCGACGACGCTCTCCGGCGGAGAGGCCCAGCGCATGAAGCTGGCGGCCCACCTCCAGCCCAAGCTGCGCGACATTGGAAAGCCTCGCAGTGAGCAGAACAAGCGCCAGCCTCGCATGCTCTACATATTCGACGAGCCCACCACGGGCTTGCATTTCGACGATGTCAGTAAGCTGTTGGCAGCCTTCCGCCGTCTAATCGAAGCAGGTGGATCGATTGTCGTGATCGAGCATAATCTGGACGTGATCAAAACGGCCGATTGGGTGATCGATCTTGGTCCCGAAGGCGGTGCTCGCGGTGGTGAGGTCGTGGCCGAGGGTACGCCCGAGACCATCATCGAATCGCCTCGCTCGTATACAGGGCAGTGGTTGGCTCACGTCTTGCCGGCTCCGGCGCACTCGAATGGTGACTAGGAAAAATTGCGGGCTGGTAGTGCTGATGCTCTTCACGGCGGCGCTCCTGTGCGCGCAGGAGAGCAAGCCCACAATCCGTCATCATCAGGTGGCCGAGACCGGGCCGGAAGATCCCAACACCGTGCTTTTGAATCAGGCCGAAACGGCGATGGAGCACAAAGACTTCAGCGCCGCCGAAACGGCCCTGCAAAAAGTCATCGCTGCGAAACCCGACGACTACCGCGCGTGGTTTGATCTGGGCTACGTCTACAACGCTACCCAGCGTACTACAGACGCGATCAATGCCTATCGCAAGGCTGTCGCGGCGAAGCCCGATCTCTTCGAATCGAATTTGAATCTGGGGATGTTGCTGGCCAAGCAGGGCGACAACGCCGAAGCCGCGAAATACCTGCAGGCTGCCACCCAACTGAAGCCCGCAGCCAATCCGGAGCAGGCCTTGTCGCGGGCCTGGCAGGCGCTGGGTACGGTGGAACAGTCCTCCGATCCGCAGGCGGCGATCGCTGCCTTTCAAGAGGCTGCGAAGCTCAGCCCGCAAGATCCTCAGCCTCATATCGCCGCCGGAGATTTGCTGGCGCACCAGGGCAAGTTGGAGCCGGCACAGACTGAGTACGAAGCCGCGATCAAAATCGACTCGGCATCCGACGACGCAATATCCGGGCTGGTGAACGTCGCTCTGGAGCAGAAGAAGTACTCTGACGCCGAAGCTGCCTTGCGCAAATTGCTCCAAGCGAATCCCCAGAACAGCGCGGCGCATCTTCAGATGGCGAGAGTCTTGTCCGCGGAAGGCAAGAATGATGAAGCCGCGCAGCAACTGCAAGCCATGGCGGCGGCGAATCCGGGAGATCCGCGCATGGCGATGGAACTCGGCACCATCTACGAGAAGGCAGGTAAGAACGCCGAGGCCGAGCAGCAATATCGGCTTGCTGTCCAGAAGATGCCGCAAAGCGCGGACGCGCACTACGCGCTGGGCAGGCTGCTGATGACGGAAAAAAAGTTTCCGGAGTCTCAGCAAGAGCTGCTGATGGCCCTCAGACTAAGGCCGGACATGCCGGAAGCCTATGGCAATCTGGCAGTGGTAGCGGCATCGAACAAGGATTACGTGCTTACCTTGCGAGCCCTCGACGTTCGGGCAAAATACCTGCCGGAAATTCCGGCCACATATTTTCTGCGGGCTACCACCTTCGATAACTTGAAAGACATACCCCGCGCGGTGGAATATTATCAGCAATTCCTGGCGGTCGATGGCGGCAAGTTTCCTGACCAGGAGTGGCAGGCGCGTCATCGGCTGATTGCCCTTGATCCCAAGCACGCCGACAAGTACCGCGTGAAAGTGAAGAACTGAGATTATGTACGGCCATCTGCGATCGGCGGTTCTGCTGCTTGTCCTTGGAGTGGTAGCCGCGAGTGCGCAAAACGCGGCAGAACTGAAAGCTCGTGCCGACGCGGCTCACGGCGCGAACCAAATCAAGCCCTGTCTTGAGTACGCCCACGCGGAGTTGGAGACGGCCAACGATCTCTTCAACAAGGGAGAGGCCGACCAGGGGCAGGCTGACATCCAGGAAGTCGTCAAGTACGCGCGCCAGGCCGCCGATGCCGCCGGTTCCACCGGCAAGCATCTGAAGGACGCGGAAATCAAACTGCGAAGGCTGGCCGAAAGAATGCACGATATCGGTGAGTCTCTGGCCTTCGAGGACCGGCAGCCGGTTCGTCAGGCTGTGGATGAGTTGCAGAAGATTCGCTCCGACCTGATCGTGAAGATGTGGGGCCCCGACGCCGAACCAAAGGGGAGCTCATGAGACAAAGACGAATTTCATACGCAATCCTCGTTTTGCTGTTCGTGTTTGCCTGGACAGGACACGCGAAGGCGCAAAAGCGTGATCCCCTCAGCGAAAAAGAAATCGACGAGATGCGCGAGTCGGCGGATTGGCCCGACAAGCGGCTGGAAGACCTGGTGAAGTTCTCCCGTGCCCGTATGGACGCGATTCATCAGTTGGAGGCCAACGCCAAGACTGCCAAGGACCGGCCAATGCAGATCCACGATCTGCTGGAGGACTTCACGACCTTACTCGATGAGATCGGCGACAACATCGACATGTACGCCTCTCATAATGCCGACATGCGCAAAGGTCTAACCCTGTTGGTGGAAGCGAACAGCGAATGGCAGTTGCAGCTGCGGCGCCTGAAGGAGCAATCGCCTCCCGAAGAACTCGATCAGTATTCGTTCATCCTGACCAATGCCACCGACGCCGTGCACGACATGGCGGATGACGCACGCCAGGAACTTCAAAAGCAGAACGAGCTGGCGAAACAGAAGAAGCTGGAGAAGGTGTACTCGGAGCGGCGGAATTAATCCTGCGAAATTTAAAAAGGCCGCCAATTTCCCCCTGTGGCGGCCTCTCTCTCAATTGTGAACTGCAAGAACTACTCTGAAAAAATAGCAAACCCTTCGCATCTTCTCAATAGCACCGAAACCTTAGTACCTGCTTCATTACCGGCCACATGCTTCCGCCATAACGTGCCACAGCATCCGCCATGTTAGGTTAATTACATCTTGCGCGAAAATCTCCAGCTGCTGTTTCAGCGTACGTATCGTGAGCTTCGTCCGCGAGCTCCAATGCCCGATTTTCGCGTCGAGTTCTATGCGTTTACCAGCGTGAACAGCACCATTCGGCTGCGTGACGGCGTGATTCACGTTCGAATTTCAGATTTGCTGGAAGGTGCGCCAGAAAGCGTCATCGAGGCAATCGCTCACATTCTGCTGGCAAAAATTTACCGCAAGCCAATCGAGTCGCTGCACGCGGTGCGCTACCGCCGCTACGTGTCGAGTCACGACATGACGACGAAGGCCCATCTGGTTCGTCAGGTCCGTGGACGCAAGCGAATCGATTCCGCACGCGGTTTTTACTACGATCTCGAGGAAATCTTCGAGACCTTGAATCGGCAATTCTTCTACGGGCTTTTGGCGAGGCCCCTGATGACCTGGAGCCGCCTCCGCGCGCGCAACAGCCTCGCACACTACGATCCAGCCCACAATGCGATCGTGGTAAGCCGCATCTTCGATCATGCCCGGGTTCCACGCTATGCCGTGGAATACATCGTCTATCACGAGATGCTTCACTTGAAACATCCGGTGAAACTGCGGGGGAGTCGGCGCTGTGTGCACGGTCCGGAATTTCAAGCGGAGGAAAAACTCTTCCCGGAACTCGAGCGCGCGAAGTCGTTTCTGAAATCTCTATAAGACGCTCAGGCAGCGCGCGAAGCGGATGCCGAGGCGATCTTCGATAGCTCCTGTGCGGTCACATCCAGCCTGAGCAGGCGCTTGGATGAATTCGCCAGCCGCAGCTTGTAGGCGTACTCGCCGGTCATGTAGTCGCAGCTCAATCCTTCGGACAGCGACTGTGCCGTGGCCTCGTATAACAATGCCTGTCCGGGCGAAAATCGCGCCCATGCGGGATTGAAGTAGATCGTATAGAAGCGGCGGACAGGACCGTCCCGAAACGTCACTAAGCCGGCGATCAGCAGGCCCTGCTTCTCGAGGGTGAAGATCTCGCACGCGGGTCCCACCATTGCCGCCGCCGCAACCATGAATTCGCAGCGACGCTCATCGAGAAAGACGTTGCCGTTCTGGTCGTCTGCAAAGTGAGTCCGTTTGCAATCGTAGAGGTGACGAACTACATCTGACTCGGAGCCACAAAACATGCACTGCACCGCGCCCTGTTTTTGCAAACGCCTCATTTGTCGTCCAAGCCGCGAGTGTGAGAGGCGGAAGGACTCTTCCGTGACGAGGCTGCGATCGACCTGAGGAGCGTTCGCAAAAGGCGCAGGTGCGAAGTCCGACCAGCGCTGCTCCGTCGACGCCTCGGCGATCGCCAAAATTTGGAGTGGCTTTTCCAGCTTCGCCAGCGACTGCCACGCCATGTGCAGACACTCATCGTCTCCGGTGCGTAGAACGTCGCGGTAGTCGAACAGGCGTTCCCCTAACAATTCGATTCGGCCTTCCCGGTGATTGATTCCCGCTGGAATGATTGCGGCGCCTGCGTCGCTCTCTACGGCGACGACGTACGGCGTTATCCGGTCGGCGAACATTTCCGCCGCTAGTCGGTTCCAGGAGAATTGCTGGAAGAGCGTGTGCTCCTGACGGCTCAGCAAATCCGTCCAGAGTGGTGCGAGGGCATCCAGCTCCGATGGAGATTGAGCTATAACGATCCGGTAGGAAGACATGAGGAATGCGCCCGCGAAAAGTAATTAGACGCGGGGCTTTGGAAGCGAGTTGTGAGCTGCTGGGTCGGCGGATGCGACTACGGCACGATCGCTGCCGGTTCAGCGTGCGATTCCCCAATTCCCGCACCGCGATACGCGCGCATGACATCATCGAGAGACACGACTCCTAACAGTCGCTGCGCATTGGCCCGGTGCACCACCGGCAGCAGCGGCCATTCGCCAATCAGACGGAGCGCCGTGTCCAGCGGGTGGTCAGGATGCAAGTAGGGGACTTGCGAAGTGAGAAGCCGTGACAGTGGCGTCTCGGGATTTTCTGACGATTCCAGAAGACTCGCTCGGTTGATCCCGGACCAGTCATCTCCGCCCATTCCGACGACGAAGAATTCCTGCGCCGAACCTTGTACGTGCTGCTGCGCTTCCTTCAGCGTCATCTTGCCGGTGAGTATCTGCCCGACGGGATTTCGCATCGAATCCTCAACGCGAAGCAGCGGCAGTTCGCGCTCTTCTTCAAGCGAAGGCAGGTCAAGTCCGTCCTGTCTCGAAAGTAGATCGAAGATCGGCGTCGGCTGGAAGGTGCGCGAGATGAAATACGCGATCGCGTTCGACAGAATTACAGGGACGATCATGCTGTAATTGCCGCTGACCTCCAGGATCATGAACACCGATGTCATCGGCGCGCGCAGAATGCCGGCAAACAGCGTCCCCATACCGACCAGGGCGTAGGAGCCCACGGGAATCGCCAGGTGAGGCACGATCTGATGTTCAGCCATGCCGACCGCGCCGCCGATCATCGCGCCCATGAACAGCGTCGGCGCGAACAAGCCTCCAGGAGTGCCGCTGGTGAAGGACAATCCCGTGGTGACGATCTTCAGCGCGCCCAGCAACGCCAGGATCTGCCACGTGTACTGCTCGTGCATTGCCTGGTCAATGTAGCTGTATCCTGCGCCCATCACCTGCGGAAACTTGATACCGATCAGGCCGATCAACAATCCGGCGGCCGCGGGTTGCAGGTACTGCGTCCACGGTGGTAACGAACGCAGCTTGGGGCGAAGGTACGAAATGTATTTGACGAAGATCAGCGACGCGAATCCGCCGATCACGCCCAGGCTGGCGTAAGCGCCCAGTTCGCCCACGTGTTCGAGGTGATAGGGCGGCACGCGAAACAGCGGTTCGTCTCCGAGGAACCACCGCTCAATCACCGCGCTTGAAATCGCTGACAGGACGACCGCGCCCAGAATGCCGGCTGTCCAGCGACCGATGACCTCCTCGATGACAAAGAGCACAGCCGTGATCGGAGCGTTGAAGGCCGCTGTCAATCCGGCGGCGGCGCCCACGGGGGCAATGAGCCGCAGTTTCTCACGAGACAGTTTGAGGCGGCGGCCGAGAGCCGATGCCAGACCGGCGCCAATCTGCAGCGAAGGGTCCTCGGGGCCCAGCGACTGACCACTGCCGATGGCTAGCGCGCTTGTAATAAACTTTCCGATCACTGTCGGTATCGGAATGTAGCCGTCGTAGATGTAGAGCGCGGCCTTGGTTTGATTGACCCCGCTGCCTCGTGCCCGCGGAAAGAACCGGATCACCAGGAACGCGATGACCAGTCCCGTCAACATCGGCGCCACGAAGACACGCGGAATCGAAGGCTGCAAACCGCTGCCCAGCAGCTTCAAATGCAAAAATTCGATACAGATTCGGAAGCAGACAACGGACAAGCCCGAAGCGATTCCGATCAACACGGCAAGAAGCAGGAAGAACTGCTCTTCGCGCAGACTGAAGCGCTGCGGCGACAGCATGGTCCGCAAGCTGCTCCAGTATTGGCGACGGGTGGGGGTGGAGACCGTCGGCTTCAACCCACTGGCGTCTCTCGGTTTTGAGATCGTCTCCTGTGGGCTCATCTTGCATTCTCGCGTTGTGCCAGCATCAATAAAGCCTGATCAGCTAAATCCATAGTTGGGCAAACCGGTGCGGTCGTGCGCTCCACTTCGAACACGTACTGAATGGTGGAGTCGAGTGCGTCAGGGTCTTCACGAAGATTTTTTTCCGTGGCGGTCGACTGTTTCTGCAATCCGCTGTTGTACAGCAATTGGAGAGGCGTTGGAGGCGCAGCCGGAGTGCTAGTGGCTTGAGATATACCCGGCTTGGCAGTCAAGGACGGTACGGCTGCGGTGGCTGCCGGGCCTAAGCTGACGTTTTGCTGGGCGGCGCAAGTACTTAACCGCTTCCATGCGGTCTGAAAGGACTCGACCGCTCGTTGCGCGCGATCAGTCCGCGAAAGTCCGCGCAGCGAACTGTCCAGCCGCAGCGCCTCGCGCAACACATCCAGCTGTTTTCGGGCTTGGTCGAGATTCGGATTTTGCTCGACGGCACGCGTCAAGGCGTGTTCCGCTTCTACATAACGATTCAGCGCCAGCAGCGCTTGTGCCTTCTGCAGCAAGGCCTGAGCGTTCTTCGGGTCTTTCTCCAAGACTGCATCATCCACGGAAATGGTGTGCTCCGGCTCATTCACTTGCAGCAGGAGTTGTGCGAGACGGATCTGATCCACCACGTCTCGCGGGCTTTCCGCCAGCAATGCCATCAATTCGGATTGCGCTTCGGTAGTCCTTTGCTGCTGCAGCAGATAGTTCGACAACTCAAACCGGATGGTCATGCGTTGTTCGCGAGGATCGTCGCTCCAGACGCCGTTGATGGCATCGTTGTAATACCGAATCGCGCTTCTCGGGTCATTCAGCTTGGCAAATAATCTCGCCAGGGTAAGGTTGACCTCTCCACTGGACGGTTCTTCCTCCCACAGGCTCAGCAGGTGAGCGCGGGCCTCAGGCAGGCGATTGGCAGCGAGCAATGCCTGGGCAAGCCGCAGGCGGTATTCTTCATTCTCGGGATCGTAGCTGAGAGCTGTCCGATAATCTTCGGCCGCGACATTCGGCAATTTCGCCTGCATCGCCTGTCCGCCCCTTAAAAACCAGCGATTTGCCAGCGAGAACTGCGTCGCGCGATGCAGTCGGACGAAATATTGGGTAAATGCCAGCCCGGCAAAAATTAACAGCAGTGTTATGGCGAGGGTAATTCTTGCCGATTGCGATCCGGCTACACGACCACACGTCGGGCAGCCCAGTGAGTCGACCGGGAAATCCGTGCCGCAGCGGGTACAACGATGTGTAGCGGACGCAGTGTCTGTTACAGAGGGCATGAAAAGCGCGTACTCTCTACTGTATCAAGAGATGCACAAAGTTGTGGACGAGCTCTGGTTTCGTTTTGTGGTTCATTGAATTACAAGAAAAAAGCGCCTTCGGGTGAAGGCGCCTTTTACGTCGCAATATCAGATCATTGAGCAATCTGATAGATGACGCCCTGTCCGTTTGCGCCTCCGGTAACCGTCGTCCCATAGAGATTGCCGCTGGAATCGACTGCCACTCCGCCGCCCGGATAGCCGCCGTCGGATCCGCCGGTGAAATCGTGCAAGATCGGTGTAAGTCCAATTGCCGCCGGATTGTGTCAGCTTGAACACAGACCCATAACCGAAAGAATCATCCATGAAGGTTGTGCCGTAGAGGTTGCCGGCGGCATCCATCGTCAGCGGTGCCACCGGCCCGTCACCGCCCGTGAGGCTGGTGAGCAGGGTGTAGGTCCAGGAGCCACCGCCCGACGGCGCCAGTTTGAACACTGTGCCGCCACCACCCGAACCCCACGACGCGGTCGCGCCATAAAGATCGCCGACGGTGTCGAAGATGACACCGGCAACCGGCTGGCCGCCGTCATTGCCGCCCTGGAAGGAGTAGAGCACCTTCTCCGTCCAGCCGCCGTTCGAGGGCGAGAGTTCAAAAACGGTTCCCTGGTCGAAGGCGCCCTTGGCAGTGGCCGTGCCGTAAAGATTGCCGGCGCTGTCCATCACCAAGCCAGAGTAGGGTGCACCGCCGTCTTCCAGACCGTTGAAGCTGTATAGGATACTCTCGGTCCAGCCCGATTGAGTCTGTGTCAGTTCAAACACCGAACCCCATCCGTGAGCCCCGCCGTCCTGCGTTACGCCGTACAGATTGCCCGCGGAGTCGCGCATCAGATTGCCGGTCGGGCAACCGTCCTGGCTCTTCACGTACGTGTGCATCGCCGTCGGAGTCCAGTTATAAAACACAGTGTGAGGCGGCGTTGGCGACGGGCGAAGCAGCATTGCCGTACCGCAAGGCCCACCTAGCACGGATGCGTACATCGCGTTCGTGTAGATGGTTCCATCAGGAGCGAGGGTGACGCCCCAACCGGGCTGGCCATCGGTCCCCGTGAAGTTATAAAGCGGAACCAGGACCCATCCCGAGTTCACGTGCGAGAAGCGAAAGACGAGGCCGTAGCCTTGGCCGCCCATGTTGGCGGTGCCAAAGAGATGTCCAGCTGCGTCCTGCGCCAGGGTATAGGGAGGAGTGCCTCCGTCGGTAGCGTCCGGTGAAGTTGTGGATTACCTGGAAAGTCTGCGCAAAAGAGTATTGGGAAATCCCGATCAACAGTGCGGCAGCGAGAGTAGCAAGGAAGAAACGGTGGAGAACACTGGTCCAATGTTGCTGCTTTGACATCAGCGAAACTGCTCCTTGATAGGTAGTGTGACGAAGGCCTGATAGCTGAACAGGCTCATTCGGACGAAGCTGGCGCGGCGGTCAGTTGCTTACGTGAACAAGACCAATCGACAACCCGTTGCTTCGCTGATTTGCTGCGGCGTTTCTGGCCAGGGGCAGGAAATCGACGGGAGAAATCGACGAGCGATTCTGCACTGGCGTCGACCCCGGCTGCAAGAGGTGATCAGGGTTTCCGTGGTGAACCGCAGAATTTTCGAGCACGAATTGAGAAGGAACTCAGATCAGATCTCGTTATCGTCGGCGAACTCCGAGTCGGAGCGAAACTTCGTCAACCGCTGCTTCTGCGGGCTTCTCCTCCAGCATGAACTCCAGCACTTCTTGCGGTGCCGAGGAAGTCCAGACCGGCGCGAACGACAACCGGTGCAGCGGGGTCGGACCTCGTTCGCGAAGCATCTTGAGGTGCTTCGGCGTGCTGTAGCCTTTGTTGGAGGCCAAGCCGTACTCGGGGAAGACCGGGTCCCAGGCGCTAATCATCGCATCGCGCTCCACTTTAGCGATGATGGATGCGGCCGCGATCGACGCTGACAATGCGTCGCCGTGAATGATTGGCGTTTGCGCGCAATCGCAGTTGAGTCGCAGCGCGTCGATCAAAAGATGGTCCGGCCGGCACGACAGCATACCCACCGCCTCCTCCATCGCTCGCTTCGACGCCCAGTAAATATTAATCTGGTCGATCGTTGCCACGTCGACGGCCGCAACGGCCCAGGCAATCGCATGTTCTCGAATGCGGGGCGCCAGCTTCTCGCGCGTCTCGCGATCCAGCAACTTGGAATCTCTCAATCCGCGAATGCGATAGCTCGGATCCAGGATGACCGCCGCCGCGACCACGGGTCCGAACAGCGATCCCCGTCCGACTTCATCGACGCCGGCGACAGATGTTGCGCCTCCTGCCCAGGCCAGCTTCTCGTACTTCAACGTGCATTTGAGTCTCTTGAGCAGGCGAAGCTTCAACGTAGCCTTCGAGACAGTTTTTGCCTCGACTTTCTTCTTCGACTTTTTGGGGGCGGGTTTCACTTCAAGAACTAACTCTGATTCTAGAGCACCTCTGACAGCTCGCGCTTGCTTGCTTCTTCTCTCAATCTGAGCTCACAAATTACAGTGCTGTCACGTTAAGTGCTGGCAAGCGCCCCGCAACTCAGAACTGCATCTGAATTTCAGGGTGGAATATGGAACCGCGGCGTCCCTACTTTGCGCTTCTCTCTCTTCTTCTCGCACTTACAGTGGCACTCTCATGGACAGCCTGCGGCGGCGGCAGCTCAAGCCCAGGTTCGTCTGGCAGTGGGAGTAGCGGTTCGAGCGGAAGTGGCGGCTCCGGCGGAAGCGGAGGCAGCGGCGGTTCGGGCGGCAGCGGCGGTTCAGGTGGTGGAGGCGGTTCAGGCGGTGGCGGAAATGGTGGCGGCGGCAACGGAGGCGGCGGCAACGGAGGCGGTATCGCTCAAGTTCAGCACGTTGTCATCGTCGTGCTGGAGAATCTCGACTACAACGACGTTGTGGGCAGCTCCAGCGCTCCTTACATTAACAGCCTCATACCGCAAGGCGGTCTGGCGACCAACTATTTCGCCAACGTACATCCCTCGATCGGAAACTACTTCATCATGACTACGGGTGAGGCGTACAGCACCGACGATAACTTTAACGGAGTGGTGCCCGTCGACAACGTCGTGCGCCAATTTCAGATCGCCGGCAAATCGTGGAAGGTGTATGCACAGAGCCTGCCGTCGCAGGGCTACCTGGGAGGCGATGTCTACCCCTATCTCCGGCGCCACAATCCCATTTCGTACCTGTCCGATGTACAGCCGCCGTCGCAGTTGAACATGAACATCGTCGACTTCTCTCAGTTTGCTGCCGACCTTTCTGCGGGTCAGCTTCCGGCATACTCGTTCGTCGTGCCCGATGCCGAGCATGACGCGCACGACTGTCCGGGCGGAGGACAGGGTTGCGACGTCAGCGCCAGGGTGAACGCCGCGGATTCGTGGCTATCGGCCAACATCGCGCCTCTGCTCTCGAACTCCGCTTTTCAGCAGAGCGGCTTATTCATTCTCACTACCGACGAGTCGCGGGATGACAACCGAAACGGCGGCGGACAGGTGGCGACGGTGCTGCTGGGTACCGGAGTTAAGGCCGGATATAGCGGCACGGTCCAATACGATCATCGCAGCCTGCTCGGACTCAGCATGACTGCTTTGGGCGTTTCGGCCATTCCCAACGGCGCCGGATCGGCGCCTCAAATGACTGAGTTTTATTGAGTTAAGGTCAACTCGCGAATCGTATCAGCCGGCGCAGAATCGAATAAAGTTAGAATAGAGAACTATGCGCCGAGCGTATCTCGACAACAATGCCACCACCCCGCTTCTTCCTGAAGTGTTTGAGGCAATGCGTCCGCACTTCCTGGAAGGCTTCGGCAATGCCTCGTCGATTCATCGACAGGGGCAGCAGGCGCGCGCCGCTGTCGAACAGGCGCGCGAGCAGGTTGCGGACTTGTTGAACTGTCGAGCGGCAGAAGTTGTGTTTACCAGCGGCGGTACTGAGGGTGACAACCTTGCATTGTTCGGACTGGTGCAGCCGGGCGACCACATCATCACGTCGTCGATCGAACACCACGCAGTTCTGAATTCCTGTCATCGCCTGGAGCAGATGGGCTGCTCGGTCACGTATCTTCCCGTCGACGGCCGTTCGCTGGTCGACCCTGACGATGTTCGCCGCGCACTTCGTCCGGAGACCAAGCTGATCAGCATCATGCTGGCCAACAACGAGACCGGGGTGCTGCAGCCGGTGGTCGAGATTGGAAAGATTGCCGCCGAAGCCGATGTGTACTTTCACACCGATGCCGTGCAAGCCGCTGGCAAGGTCCCTCTGGATGTGAAGGAGCTTGGCTGCGATCTGCTGACGATCTCGGCGCACAAGATTCATGGGCCACAAGGCACGGGCGCTTTGTTTGTTCGCAAGGGAACGCTGCTGCAGCCGCTGTTTTACGGCGGACGCCACGAGCGCTCGCGCCGCGCCGGCACGGAAAATCTGCCGGGGATTGTCGGCCTCGGGAAAGCTGCTGAGATTGCCAAGCGAGGCTGTAGCGATGGCAGCGTATCGCAAATGACGAAGTTTCGCGACCAACTCGAACAGACCATCCTTGACGGGACAGAGCAGGTAGCGGTGAACGGCGGTGGAGCCGCCCGAGTGCCGAACACGACCAACATCTCCTTCGACTGCATCGAAGGCGAGGCCATGGTGATCGCGCTGGATTTGAAGGGACTGGCAGTCTCCACCGGTGCGGCATGCTCTTCGGGAGCAATCGAGCCTTCTCACGTTCTGACCGCGATGGGATTGTCACCGGACCGTGCGCGCGGCAGCATCCGTTTCAGCCTTGGCAAACAGAACACTGCCGAGGACGTGGAGTTCGCGCTGTCGCTGGTGCCTGAGGTTGTGGCGCGCTTGCGTGAGATCTCGCCGGTATACAAGAAAGTGAGCGCCTGAAGAGTAGTAATTAGTGGCTAGTAATTAGTAATTAGTCCCCGGAATCTAATTGCTAATTACTAATCACTAATGACTTCTTCAACCATAGCTGTAGCGATGTCGGGCGGTGTGGATTCTTCCACCGTCGCGGCCCTGCTGCGTGAGCAGGGATACAACCTTGTCGGCCTAACACTGCAGCTATGGAACCAGCGCCGCCTGGCGGGTCATCAGGGAATGCCGGAGTCCGTTCAGGGCCGCTGCTGCTCCATTGATGACGTCTACGACGCGCGACGCGTGGCCGAGACACTGGGTATCCCGTACTACGTCGTGAATCAGGAGCAGCGCTTCGAGCAGGATGTCGTTCGTCCATTTGTCGCGGAGTATCTTTCCGGGCGCACTCCGATTCCGTGCAGTCTGTGCAACAACCATCTCAAGTTCGATCAGCTGCTGACGACCGCGCGACAGATCGGAGCAGATCTGCTTGCTACCGGCCACTACGCTCGCAACCACTTCGACGAGACCAGGGGTCGCTGGCTGCTGAAGCGGCCGGCCGATCGCAGCAAGGACCAGACCTACTTCCTCTTCGGTCTCACGCAGGAGCAGTTGAGCCGCACCCTCTTTCCGCTCGGCGAGATGTGCAAGCCCGACGTTCGCGAGGAAGCCAAGCGAGCGGGGCTGCGTCTGTTCGAGAAGCCTGATTCGCAGGAGATATGCTTCGTGCCCGGCGGCAACTACAAGCAGTTTCTCGACGCTTATCTCGAGGAGCAGGGTGAAGAGATCCCCGACACCACCGGCGAGTTGGTTACCACAACCGGAGAGGTCGTAGGCAGTCACAACGGAATCCATAACTTCACCGTCGGTCAGCGCAAGGGGCTTGGCGTCGCCACGGGTTCGCCACTGTATGTGCTGGAAATTCGCGGCGACAAGCGCGAGGTTGTAGTGGGCGCCTCTGACGAGCTGCTTTCGAAGACCCTTCGAGCCAAGCGTCTCAACTGGATCTCAGTCGACGATCTTGCTTCGCCGATGCGCATTGTGGCCAAGATCCGCCACCGTCATGAGCCCGCAAGCGCAATCGTCGAGAAGACCGGCGACGATGAAGTGCTGGTCACCTTTGACCAGCCACAGCGCGCCATCACGCCCGGACAGGCAGTCGTGTTCTACGAGGGAGATATCGTTGTCGGCGGCGGCTGGATCATCTAAAGCATATTAAGCGGATTTGTGAGATTACGTCGGGATTCTCATCCGGAGGACTGCATGGCCGCTGGCGCCCAACTTTCAACCCAGGCTCAAACCGAAATCCTCGCTGCCGTGAAGACAATGTTCGATGGCTGGAACAGTCACGACATGGCCATGTATGCGGCGCCGTTTGCCGAGGATGCCGATTTCGTCAACGTGCTCGGGATACATTGGCACGGACGGGCCAACATCGAGGCGCGGCACGTTGAGCTGCATCGCAAGATATTTCGAAACAGCAGCCTGAAGATGTTGAGCTGTAATCTGCGTCCGATCGCGCCTGGGGTTGCTCTGGCGCACGTCAAATGGGAAATGACCGGCCACGAGACCCCGCCGAGCGCGCCGTTTACGCCGTACCGCCAAGGATTGATCACCGCGGTCTTCGTCGAGCAAGACGGCCGCTGGTCGATTGCTTCGTCACACAACACTGACATCGTGCCGGTTTCTCTGCCCGAAGTGAATATCTGAATCAAAGAAAAGAGCAGCGCCTGGCGCTGCCCTCTTGATCAAAACCTGATCGAGCTCTAGATAAACATCTCATCCGACGGACCGCCGTTCCGACGCCGCCTCTGGGTGTGGAAGTACGCTCCGAAGCCGGTGCTGATGGCCTGCACAATGCCGGAGACTTGCCGCACCGGAGACATTACCGTGTGCTGCACCTTCTCCGATGTCTCCTCCACGCGATCCATGGTACGGGTCAGCATCTCGTCGCCGCGAATTACCTGCAAGCGTACCCGATCGATGGCATCGTTAGCCGTCACATCGAAGCGCTCCAGCGTGGTGCGAGCCGTTGTGCTGATGCTGCTGGCGTTTTCAATGATGGTTTCGATCTTCGGCTTGGCGGTTTCAAGAAAGCTTTTCACGTCCTGCTGGATCGTCTTCGCGTTGTCGATGAGGGGAAGCACGCGCGTGTGAATCACGGCAGTTGTGTCCTCCACCTTACTGGCAACGGTTTCCATACGTGCGCCGAGCTTGCGAACGGCCAAGTACATCGCGAGCAGAATCAGCATCTGCAGCACGACAGCGCTCGCAGTCACCGCAATAAACAGCGTCAGCTTGTCCATAGAAACATCCTGTGTTTGAACAGCACAGACCAACTGGAACCGCGAAAATCCTGGAACACCACGCCCTGCGTACGCTTTGGCCTGACCGAGCGCACAATTAGATGCACTCTTGGGCGATAGCGCACGACTCTACGGAACGTTGGGCGTCGCGCCTTCGACCTGATCGCCGGTTGCTTCGCGATAAGCCTGGCGGCCTGCTTCGTAAGCCGAGCGAATCTGATCCTTCTGCTGGCTGAGATAATCCCGACCCTTATCGGCCCAGTTGCCGGCCTGTTCACGCGCCTGGCGAGCCCGCTCTTTCACGCTGCTGCGACCGTCTTCCGCTACTTCACGAATCTGCTGGCGCAACTCATCCCCCGACTTGGGAGCGTAAAGAACTCCGACCGCTGCACCAATGCCCAAGCCTGCCAGAAACCACAAGAAACCACTGCCGTCACGATCCGACATAAGTGCCCTCCTTGAAAAGCTTGCGATTCCAGATGCTAGCACTCGCAATAGGGAATTACAAACCTGCAAGGAGGGCTGACGGACCGCCTCAAGCGGCTTCGTGGGCAGTGTTTTGCTGGGCTTTCTTCAGTAGTGCAATCTGTCCGGCATGGTAGACGTGATGCTCGATGATGCCGTGCGCTTCCTCGTAATAGGTACGCTTGCCGGCCGCGCTCGGTTGCTCCAGCTTCGCGGGATCGAGCTGTTGCAGAGCTTCGCGAAAGGCGGCATTCGAGGTCTGAAAGTCATCCAGCGTCCTCCGCCAGTTTTCCTCCGTGATCGCAGGCATCGCGGGAAAGTTCATCTCCTCCACCAGACCGGCACGCTCGCCGCGAACGCGCTTTGTCACCACGCCTTCCCAGAAGCTCATATGAGCGACGATCTCCCAGATCGTGTGACCACCCGACGGAGGGCGCGTTGCCGCGTTTTGTGCCGGAATCCCTTCGAGGATTTGCCAGATAGGGTCGCCGTGCCAGGCGTCGCCAGAGAGTACCCGGTCGTAATGCTTCAGGATTACGTCAGTCGCGGACATGATTGTTTCTCCTAACCGTCAAAAATAGTATCATAGGTTAGACGAGGCGAACGGCCTGTTGGACTGGTGCTGCAGCGACAGGGATGAACGTCACATTTGCCGGTTTAGTTGTCTTCGTTCACGAGAACAGATATCCGGCCAGCATCTTCTTCATCTCGCCGACAATCCGGTCACGTTCTTCGCGGCTGGGCTGTTCATAGGCGTAAGCGATCAACCGCTCACCGGCTTCGCTGACAACGCGCAGCATCAGGTCGAGCGCCGGCGTGTTGGGTATGCCCAGGCGTTCGAGCATGAAATTCTTCAGCAGAGCAGGAAGGCCGACGTTGGGCGACGCCTCTCGCTCCTTGGTCGCAGCGCTCACGTAGCGACCGAAGGAGATCGTGCGGAAGTCGGGATGAGCATCGAGGTAGACGATGTATTCGTCGACGACGCTATCGAGGATCTTGGCTGGATCGAAGGTCTCGAGGTTCGCAAACTCGCGTTCGAGCACCTTCATCACAGATTGCTCCAACGAGCCGCGAAACTGCTCTACGTGCCGAACCGCAATCGCGTCAATGATGGTCTGCTTGTCGGGGAAGAACCGGTAGAGCGCGCCGATCGACAGCCCCGCTTCGGCGGCGATGCGAGTCGTGGTGACGTCCTCGAGCGGCATCTGGGTGAGCAGGGAACTGGCCGCGTCAAGAATGCGCACCACCGTCTGCTGGCTACGCGATTGCACCGGGGTGCGCCGGCTGGAGGAGCGCTGCTCGGAGGTAATTTCAGCGGTATGTGTCTCATTCGACATCGTTTATTTGCGATTTAATCGCTGGTCAAACAGCCTGCCAACTCCCTCTACTCTTGACATCATCCCATAAATTGAGTAAAAGCGAAAGAGAGTTCGCGTTCGCGATTATGCGTCATCGGCGCCTTTGCTAATTGCTAACTGCTACTGCTAATTGCTCGTCACTAGTCACTGAGGATTTTCATGCCAGTTCCCGTATCGCAGATGTGGACGGTCGCCACGTACGTCCTGAAGCAGCGCATCAAAGGCCGAAAACAGTATCCTCTGGTGCTCATGCTGGAGCCGCTGTTCCGCTGCAACCTGGCCTGCGCCGGGTGCGGTAAGGTCCAGTATCCCGCGCACGTCCTGAAGCAGAACCTGTCGCCGGACGAATGCTTTCGCGCGGTCGACGAATGCGGCGCGCCGATGGTGTCCATTCCTGGTGGCGAGCCGCTGCTCCATCCCGAGATCGACAAGATCGTCGAGGGCCTGGTCGCCCGCAAGAAGTACATTTACCTCTGCACGAACGCGCTGCTGCTGAAGGAAAAGATCGACCTGTTCAAGCCGAGCAAGTACCTGACGTTCTCGGTGCACATGGACGGTGAGCGCGAGAACCACGACTTCTCGGTCTGCCGCGAAGGTGGATTCGATGCCGCTCTTGACGGGATCCAGGAAGCGGTTCGCCGCGGCTTCCGCGTTACGACGAACACGACGCTGTTCGACGGCGCCGATCCCAATAGCGTGCGGGCTTTCTTCGACCAGATGATGGACCTCGGCGTCGAGGGCATGATGCTTTCGCCCGGCTACTCCTACGAGAAGGCTCCCGACCAGAAGCACTTCTTGGGACGCGCCCGCACCCGCCGCCTGTTCCGCGCCATGCTGTCGAACCGCAAGAAGGACTGGGTCTTCAATCAGTCGCCGCTATTCCTCGAATTCCTGATGGGCAAGCGCGACTATCCCTGCACGCCATGGGGCATGCCGACCTTCAACCTATTCGGCTGGCAGAAGCCTTGCTACCTGCTGCAGGACGGCTATGCCGATACGTTCGAAGAGTTGATGCGCGAGACCGAATGGCACAAGTACGGCACCGAGTCCGGCAATCCCAAGTGCGCCAATTGCATGGTGCACAGCGGATACGAAGCGTCGGCGGTTCACGATACCTTCGGCTCACTAAAGGGTTTCCTGGGCACAGTCCGTGCGACCTTCTCAACGAAGTACAAGGACGACGAAGCCCTGACCATGCTGAAGGAACACGTGCAGCCGGTCCATGCCTACAGCCCGCTGGTGCAGATTGAACCGACGGAGAAGAGCGAACTGCGAGCGTAAGGCGTTTTCACCACGGAGGCACGGAGGCCACGGAGGTTTTTGAACGTATCTCTAGTGCGTTTTGGTAATCCGTGCCTTCCATATTTGGATTGACAGATTAATTCTTAACTTCTCCGTGACCTCCGTGCCTCCGTGGTGCAGAGGCCTTAGTGAACATCGAAAGGCGAAGAGCGATCTCATGTCCGAACCACAGCACAATCTGAATGCCGACCACCTGGAAGTTGTCGCCGGACGCGACCGCGAACAGATCGAAGGCTGGGTGCCTGACCTGGCGAACGAAGCAGAAATACGCGACGCCTTGGAAAAAGCGTTCGACTACCGCGGCGACGTCACCATCACTCGTAAGGATGGATCGCGGGTGGAAGGCTACATCTTCGACCGCCGCAATGCCCCAACACTCGCAGAATCCGTCGTTCGTCTCATCCCGCAGAACTCGCGCGAGAAGCTTTCTGTTCCTTACTCCGACATCGCCGCGCTGGCCTTCAGCGGACGCGACACCGCCGCCGGTAAGAGCTGGGAAGCCTGGGTCCGCAAGTATTGGGAGAAGAAGGCCGCCGGCGAAAAGGGTTTCGGATTGGAGCCAGAGAATCTCGACTAGAGTGTTTCCGCCTCACTTTGTCGCACCCAGAGAGGAGAACCTGTGAAAGGCGTGATCGCTCTTTTATTGCTCAGCGCGACGACCCTGGTAGCTCAAAAACCGGAGTTCATCGAAGGTCTGGGCCAAGGTTACAACGGCGAATGGACGCATGTTTCACGGCAGCTGATCGCGTTGGCGCAAGCCATTCCGGCGGAGAAGTATTCCTGGCGTCCGGCTCCGGGAGTGCGCTCCACCGGAGAGGTCTTCATGCATATTGCAGGCACGAATTTCTATCTCTTGAGCCTCGTGGGACACAAGCTCCCTGCGGACTTCGAGTCCGTGAAAGGTGAGAAAGTCGCTACCGACAAAGCTCAGGTAATCGAGTGGCTGAAACGTTCTCTGGATGCCGTACGCGAGGCGCACGCCGCGGCTACTCCGGCAGACCTGAAGAAGACCGAGAAGTTCTTCGACCACGAAGTTACCGAAGAGGGCATCTATCTCCGCATTCTCATTCATGACAATGAGCACATGGGACAACTGATTGCGTACGCTCGAATGAACGGTGTAGTGCCGCCGTGGTCCGAAAAATAATCCGATCGTTAATCCCGCTTACGAAACTTCAACCGCATCGCTCTGCGACAGCAGGTTACGCCTGGTACCCGCGATCGGCACGCGCGACTCACTCCAAAACGGTGAAGTCGAACCGTCTATGTCCGGTCACTTTGTCCATTGCTGGACGAAATGGGAGCAGCACCTGTCGAGCCGCAACTCGTAAGCCTCGCCCTTACGCCAGTTAAGAGATGCAATAGTTGGCCGTTGAACTGCTTTCATTTTATTCTTGCGAAATTACGCCGGCACAATGCGTACCAAGCGGAAGGGGAGTGGCATGTCCAACTTGCTGCAGGACATTCGTTACGGTTGGCGGGCACTGCGCAAGAGCCCAGGATTTTCGGTGGTCGCGATTCTCGTGCTCGCGCTTGGGATCGGCGCGAATACCGCCATCTTCAGCGTGGTGCATGCAGTCTTGCTGAGGCCGCTGCCGTTCGATCAACCCGAGCGCCTGCTCGCCCTCTATCACACGCCGCCACAGGCAAGCTTTCCCGGTATCCCCCTGTTTTCCGTTTCACCGGCCAACTTCCTCGACTGGCGTGCCCAGGCTCACAGCTTCGAAGGCTTATCGGCGTACCGCTATCAGCGCTACACCATGACGGGGACGGGCAAGGCCGTCACGGTGCCGGTCATCGCTGCCACCTATGGTCTCTTCTCGATACTCCGTGCCCAGCCCCTGCTGGGCCGCACCTTCGTTGAGAGCGAAGACCAGCCCGGCCACGATCACGAAGTTGTCGTCAGCTATGAATTTTGGCGCGATCGCCTCGGCGCAAATCCGGCGATGGTGGGCAGCAACATCCAGCTCAATGGCGAGGCCTACACCGTTGTCGGCGTCATGCGTCCGGGCTTTGAGTTCCCGTTTATGAGCGATCCCAACTTTCGGGCGCAGATGTGGAAGATGCAGGGCTGGACGCCGCAGGAACGCGCCATTCGCGACAATCACAGCTACAGCGTGATGGCTCGGCTCAAGTCCGGCGTCACCCTGGAGCAGGCTAAGGCCGAGCTGAACACCCTGTCGGATCGGCTGGCGCAGCAATACCCGAAAGACGACAGAGGCTGGGGAGCAACCGCGATCCCTCTTCGTCAGGACCTCGTGGGCGATGTGCGCACGCCTCTGCTGATTCTCCTGGGAGCCGTGGCCTTCGTGTTACTGATCGCCTGCGCCAACATTGCGAACCTGGTTCTGGCGAAGACTCTCTCGCGCCGTAAGGAAGTCGCCATTCGCGCGGCGCTGGGTGCGAGCCGGCGACGTCTGCTGCAGCAAGTGCTGGCGGAAACGGTGCTGATGTCGCTCATTGGCGGTGCCCTGGGATTGATCTTCGCGCACTACGGCATGGCATTCATCGTCAGGTTTGTCGGCCAGCAACTGCCGCGTTCGGCGGACATCGGACTCGATTTCCCAGTGCTGGCTTTCACCGTCGGAGTATCCGTGGTCACCGGGCTGGTTGCAGGGTTGCTGCCCGCGCTGCGCCTGACCAGGGAAGATGTAAACGAAGCTCTGAAGCAGGGCGCCGGCCGCACCGCTTCTGATTCCGGCGGCAATCGCACTCGCAATGCGCTGGTCGTTGCTGAGGTCGCCTTCTCCCTGATGCTGCTGATCGGTGCGGGCCTGTTGATTCGCAGCCTCTGGGCGCTGCGCGCCGTCAGTCCCGGCTTCGATCCCGGCCATGTGATCACCATGGACTTGTCGGTGCCGGAGAACAAGTTCACCAACCCTCAGCAACTGTTCAGCTTCTACCAGAATATGCTGGAGCGGGTACGGGCCCTTCCGGGCGTGAAGGATGCGGGCCTGATCAACTCTCTGCCGCTGACCGGCGGCGGCTCGCATCAACCTGTACAGATTGCAGGCCAGCCGGTCGTGCCGATGGCCGAGCAGCCCGAGGTCGATGTGCGGATTACCAGCCCCGGCTACATGCGGGCAATGCGGATCCCACTGGTGAGCGGACGCGATTTCAATGACTCCGATGCCGCAGACCGCCCGTCTGCTGTGCTGATCAGCCAGTCCATGGCCAGGCAGTTCTGGCCAAACGAAGATCCGGTCGGCAAACAGCTGACCCTATATTTCTTTCCCAACAGCGTGCGCACCGTCGTCGGAGTAGTCGGCGATGTGAAGGATGACGGCCTGAACCAGACCCGGACCGCCTCCATGCTCTATATGCCGGCAGCACAAGTGACCGATCCTCGCGGCTACCCGTGGCATGCGTTTGGGCTGACCCTTGCTGCCCGAACCGAAACCAATCCCGCGAGCCAGGTTTCGCCAATCGGCAATGCCGTGCACCAGGTTGACGCCGACGTTGCCCTCCTGAACGTCAAGAGTATGGAAGACACACTGGACGAGTCGCTCCTCCAGCAGCGCTTCACCATGCTGTTGCTGGTGGGCTTCGCTACTCTCGCGGTGTTGCTGGCGGCGGTGGGAATTTACAGCGTGCTGGCGTACATGGTTCGCCGCCGCGTGCGCGAGATCGGAATTCGCATGGCGCTGGGCGCGCAGATCGGCGACGTTCTCCGCATGATTGTGGTTGAGGGCATGAAGCCGACTCTGCTGGGCGTCATGGTCGGTCTTGCGGGAGCATTGGCGCTGGGCCGCATCATGGCCAGCGTGATTTACGGGGTAAGCGCCAGAGACATCCTGACCTTCGTCACGGTCGTTGCGATGATGACGTTCATCGGCCTGCTGGCCAGTGCCGTGCCGGCGTATCGCGCTACCCGGGTAGATCCGATGAGGACGCTGCGGGACGAGTAAGAAGTAGCCCGATTTCCTCGCTCACAGATCACGGGTGCCCCATTCATTCCTGCTTCTGGAATGAGTGGGGGTGCAGTACTCCGCCAACCTCGATCCAACACATTCAAACCCCCGCGAAGTATCGGGAACCCGGCCAAGCTCTTGCAGCGTGCTCGATGCACGGGTGTCGAGCTTGCATTTTCCAGGAACTCCCTTCATGCTTTCCGGTGTCACGCAGGAGCCAAGGAATGAATACTTTTCGCAGAGACATCCAGATTGCAGTGTTGACGATGATTGCAGTTGTCTTGTTTGCAGGTGCAGCCCTTTGCCCGGCATCGGCACAAGACCGTTACGAGACGACTTTCAACGGACATAGAATTATTTATCCGGCCTCCAGCATCCCCTGGCCCGGCCGGCAGCACACGAATTACTTTTTCGTCGACTCAGACAAACTGGCGGCCCCTCAACCCCCAGCAGGTGCTGAAACTCCTGGGTCCGTAGCCTGCGTGTATCAGTTTGTGGCTGGACCGACCGGATGTCCGATTGCCACGAGCACAACCGTGCCCAACGGTGGTATCGGCGCCATCGCTATCGTCGACGCCGGTTATTACCCAACCGCGCAGTCAGACTTGGACGCCTTCGACAGCTACTTCGGCATTCCGGCTACGACCATTACGCAGGTATGGCCCACCCCGATACGGCCTCCGGTTTACGGGGATTGGGAAGTCGAGGAAGCACTGGATATCGAGTGGGCTCACGCCATGGCACCACAGGCCAAGCTGTTCCTGGTCGTATCGGCCCTGTGTGAAATCCCCGCCTGCACCACCGATCCGACTTGGCAAGCGGTGCAGTACGCCGGACGTCTAGTGGCTGCCAACGGCGGCGGCGTGGTGAGCATGAGTTTTGGCGATGCTGAGATTCCTCAGGAAACCGGCTTCGATCAATACTTCACTACCCCGGGAGTTGTCTACTTTGCAGCCTCTGGCGATTCGGGACTGGGCGTGAGCGGCTACCCGGCGGCATCACCGAATGTTGTGTCGGTTGGAGGAACGTATTTCAACCGCGACAGTAACGGGAGATTCATCTCCGAGCAGTACTACACCGGCGGCGGAGGGGGAGACATCAGTCCCTACGAAGCGCGTCCCAGCTATCAGAATGGCGTTGCCGGCATCGTAGGAGCCCATCGCGGCTATCCTGATATCTCTTCCGACTTTTGTTGCGCTGCCATTTACCTGGGAGGCTGGGGTTCGGTCGGAGGCACCAGTTGGTCGTCTCCCACCATGGCCGGTATCGTGAACGCGGCCGGCAGCCGGCAACAGTCGTCCGTGGCGCAGCTCACCTCGATGTACAACAAGCTGGCCAATCCCATCGCCTACCATTCCGATTTCAACGACATCACGACAGGTGATTCGCGTTGCAAAGCTGGTTGGGATCTGTGTACCGGTCTCGGCTCCCCCAAGACTTACGCCGGCAAATAACCATTGAGGCTCCCCGGATTGCCAGTTCGATCTGGTCAAGACGGGGAGCCTCTGTCGCTTGCACACTCGTTCCTGCTTTTGGAATGAGTGGGAGTGCAGTAATTCACCCAGTTCGATCCCACACATTCGAACCCTGGACATTTTGGTTAGCGCTTTTCTCGGACTCTCTTAGTCGGCTGGATGCGGAACTTGGCACGAACCGAGCCCGGGGCCACGCTTGCGTCGTGGGCTGGTTTTGCCCACGACGCGTGGACGCGGGCGGAACTGAATTTAGCCCACCGTGGCCGGGGTCCCCGGCAACCGTGCTGTTCGGTTGCTTGGGCTGGATGCAGCGAAGCGGAACGGTGGGTAGGCTGTCTTTAAGAGCTCTGAGTCCCGGCAGGGACGGCATATGCCGCCGGCTCAAGCCCAAATTAGATCGCTACCCAGGATTCCGCTACGCTCCATCCTGGGCTATCCCTCCGGGCTCTGATGTTCGGTGAACAACACCGATGCGCTGTCGCACAGCGATCAAAATCGTCAACTGTCGTAACATCACCTTACACTCCTTGACCGCTGCTGCAATTATCGCCTCCTCGGGCGATGGCGTAAGATTGGGATATGAGCAAAGCAGCTGAGGATCGGGCGCGCGAAAAGTTCGCTGACAAAATGAGAGAAAAGACCTTTCGAGTGAAGGCAGAAGCCGCTGCTTCGGAAGCACGCAAGAAATCACCTAAAAAGAAGACGACTGGCGCCAACTGAGTACTGAGGTTTCAGTCAGAATATTGATCGTTGAAGTGGGGGCGAGTCCCAATCATCATCGCGCTTCGTCCCGTGTAACTGGCATAACCTCGCCTTATCACTCGTTAAGGAGTGCCGCGGTGTAACTTGCGCTATCGCCTGTTCACAACAATTGAGGACGTCAGCCCTCAGCGCAGACGTTCTAACCCCCAGACTGAGGCCAATAAAAGTGCGAGTACTCAGCAAGTCTGAAATTTACGAGACGTTTTCAGTGATCGCAAAAGTTGGCAAGGACAATGTCCAGTGTGACAAGCGTGGACTGTTCTTTGTTCACCCTGAAGCGAACTGCATCGACTTGGAGTACCCGACCAAACTTGAGCGGCTGCCGTTCTTTGCCCGATTGCTTGCGGCGCTCGGATATGACGACGTTAATTTTTCAGATTGTTTCCTGTGGTTCACTGATTGGGGAGTGTGGAACCCTCGCGACGAGTCAATCGGCTACCGAACAATTGAAGCAATGAACCGTGCTGCCGGTCAGCCGCTGGCGTTTGAAGCAGCAGAGGGTCATCATTTCCGAGCCGATGAACTCACAGACGCCATTGCGATGTTGATGCAGGCGATGGTCTTTAGTTGGGACGCTTACTACCTGCCTCGCTGGTCATTTGGATACGAGGAGTTCTTTCTGTTTGTCAGCCACGATTCATTTGTCAGCGTTGTGACTCGCACGAAAGAGTTCTACGATAAGGCTTTCGGCATTCTACAGGAGCTTGACCTCCAGCCTCGGCAAGGGCACGACCTACACAGGGAGCGGTTCTGCCGTGCGTCTTCGCTCCCTTAACTGGCGAGAAATCACCTTATCGTATGTAAGCAGTTTGCAGAGATGGCTTTTTCGATGATGAACAGATACATCACGTTGAATGCGGTGAAGGTGACGCTGGTCATCTGCATTCTCGCGTTGCTGTATTGTCTCGCCGGAGTGCTGCAAGCCGAGTGGCTGTCAGCTACGCCGAACTTTCCACGACAGAGAGCGGTCAGAGACGTAGAAATTTGGGGAATCGGCACACTGCTATCCCTGCTACTTGCCGGGTGTTGTGGAGTGTTTCTTTGGAAAGGCGACAGAACTGAGCGATAACTGGCGTAACATCCTTATTGCACAAGTGACAGGGACGCGGCAGGATGATGAGTGCAATGGCCTGGTCGCAACAGTTGTCGGCGTCCAACAACGCATACTCTTGCCATGCTTCGGCTTATAGCTCTTCTCGGACTAGTGCTTGGCTGCACTCTTGTGGCACAAACGCCAGCAGTGCAACTTGAGAAGCATGAGCTTAGCCAACATGACGACTGGTGGTCAGTAAAGGTCGAATATCCTCAAATGAAAGGTGAGAGTGCTTTCAATGAGGCTGTCTGTCGATCCGTTACCGCGACCACGGACAAGTTCCGTAAAGCACTCCCAAAGACTGTTTCAAAAGGGTATCCCGACTACGGGGCCTATCTGAAAGGCACGTACACGGCTCAGGTATTGAGGACTGGCATCGTCAGTGTTCTCTTCGACTATGACGAGTACACACCCGGAGCAGTTCATCCTTGGGGTGTGATGTCCAGCGTGAACTACGATACGCGCAAGCACAGGCTGCTCGCGCTTGAAGACCTGTTTCGCCCCGGCTCAGACTACGTTGCTCGTCTCTCAAAGCTCGCCATAGCGTCTCTTGAGCAGCATGAGTACACCGAAAAAGAACAAATCCGCCGTGGTGCCGGGCCGATAGCTGGCAACTTCCAAGTATTCACACTTACCGACACCGAACTCGTACTGCATTTCCAGCAATATCAGGTTGCACCGGGCGCAGAACCCGCGCAGCAGGTTGCGGTTCCTTTGAACACACTCACCCCTATGCTCCGAGAGCAGTATCGGCCTAGTGCCGTGCCCACCGTTAGTTGGCGATAAATCGCCATATCACAACTTACCCAACTTTTTACTCGGCTGGATGCCGACCTTGGTACGAACCGAGCCCGCGGCCACGCTTGCGTCGTGGGATGGTTTTGCCCACGACGCGTGGACGCGGGCGGAACTGCATTTAGCCCACCGTGGAGCGAAGCGGAACGGTGGGTAGGCTGTCTTTACGAACTGTGAGTCCCGGCAGGGACGGCATATGCCGCCGGCTGAAGCCGGCTCAAGCCCAAATTAGATCGCTACCCAGGATTCCGCTACGCTCCATCCTGGGCTATCATGATGCCGCCCTCCGGGCTCTGATGTTCGGTGAACAACACCGATGCGCTGTGGCACAGCGATCACAATCGTCAACTGGCGCGATATCGCCATATGCGGAGTTTTCCAGACAACCGTGAACTACACGGCAAGCGGCGAGTAACCGCTCCGGGGTCTGCCTCCCAGCCCGAAGCCCGGTGTGGAAATTGGAGAGGATAGGGTGGCCGGGTGGCCACCTTCCTAGAGTTGCGTCACCGCTCCCGTTGCCAATTCGTAGTATCCCGCGACAACCTTCACTTTGCCTTCTTTGATCATGGGAGCAAGTACGGTCGACGATTCTCCCAGCAGCCTCGCTTGATGTACGGCGTTCGCTTTGATCGTCGCCACAAGGTCAGGACCGGCCTGATCGATCGCCGCTTGAATGTGCGGAAACAGCGAACTGATCTGGCCCGGGACACTCTTGCCCTGAATGGCCGCTGCTACGGCACCGCAGCCGGCGTGGCCGAGTACCAGGATCACCTTGGTTCCGAGGACCGCCGCTCCGTATTCGAGACTGCCAATGATCTCCGGCGTAATCAGGTTGCCGGCGACGCGGGTCACGAACACGTGTCCGATGGTCTGATCGAATACCCACTCCACCGGCACGCGAGAGTCGGCGCACGACAAGATAGCGGCGAACGGCTGCTGTTTTTCGACGTTGTGCTGCTTCAGAAGATCGAGATCATGCTGCGGAGAATTGAGGGTGTTGGACACGTAGCGTTTGTTGCCGGCCATCAGCTCCGCCAGAGCTGCATCGGGCGTGGAGACATCCGGGGTTTGCGCAGACAGTGGAACCGCCAGTGGGAAACTGCCCGCGACGAGGCTGGCAGCGGTTCCGCCCAGTCCCAGTTGCAACAGGCGGCGCCTCGAGAGCGAACGGTTCGAAGCTGAATCGTTGTTCATGTGTTGTCCTTTGGAGTAAGAATCAGCGCGCGAAGTTTATCGCGCCAGCTTCTTCACGACAACAAAGAATTCACGATGTGACATAATTCCGGGCTATGCGGGCGAAAGTTTTAAGGATTTTTAACTTGCTATCGACGATTGCCATTCTCCTTCTAAGCGTAAGTTTTAGCGCCTTCTCGCAACAGCAATCGGCGCCGGCGGCAAATCCGCAAGCGAAGACCGAAGATGCCCAGGAGCTGGTGAAACAAGGCGAGAAGCTGGGGACCGAAGGGAAGACGGACGAGGCGCTGGCGCTGTATCAGCGAGCCGCCGAACTCGATCCAAATCTCTATCAGGCGCAGCTCTTCCTGGGAGTGACCTTCGACTTGCAGGGCAAATACGAAGAGGCGCGTCGTCACCTGGCCAAGGCCATCGATCTGGCTTCTGAGCAGCAGACTGTGCAGGCCCTGCGAGTAATGGCCGTGTCGTATGCCTTCGAACGCAACACCGCGAAGGCTGCGCAATACGAACAGCGCGCCTTCGATCAGCAGGACAAATGGAAGCAGTACGCGGATGCTGCCGGGACGGCCGATGAACTGGCTCGTATCTACCTGGAATTTGGCGAGTATGACAAAGCATGGCAGTGGTATCAGACCGGACATGAGACGGCGATGAAGATTCCGAATCTCACGCCGGCGCAGAAAGACCTGTGGCAGTTTCGGCTGGAAGCCGCGCAGGCGCGCATCGCAGCGCGTCGCGGACAGAAGCAGGCTGCCCAGCAACACCTTGCCGCCTGCAAGGCGCTGATCGACAAAGCCGACAATCCCGACCAGGCGCAGTTCTATCCTTACCTTGCCGGTTATGTGGCGCTGTACACGGGAGACTATGCGACCGCCATCAAAGACCTGCAGCAGGCAAATCAGAAAGATGCATTCGTGTTAAGTCTGCTTGCGCAAACTTACGACAAGCTTGGCGACAAAGCGCACGCTCGCGATTACTACGAGAAGGTCATGGGAATCTACACGCATAATCCGTCGAATGCGTTTGCCCGGCCCGCAGCCAGGCAATATCTCGCAGCCCAGCAGCAAGGAGCGCCGCAAGGACAGTGATCAAAAATGATCTTCGCGGTCATCGACCACCCGCGCCAATTCGCGCATCTGTGGTTTGCAATCGGGTCGCTGCGCTGCACCTTATCTTTAATGGCGCATCACGCCACTAATTGGTGCAATCTGCCTTGACTTTGATGCTGTAACCAGCATTTAATCACCCAATTGTTGTCAGTCCGTTTTGAGCTCCACGGAAGATTTGCTTCCGTCGCTGCTCGCAGCGGACAAGACGCAATCTCAATGCCAGCGACTGCTCGTGGGGAACAGTTTCAGGCATCCTAAGTTGCAACGGAGTATTCATGTCCACGTCTGGCCGGACCGACCTGTCTGCTCGCGGTGTCAATCTGCCGACCCAGCCAAGTGCACAAATCAGGTACTTCATCGGTGGCTTAATTCTGTTAGCTGCAAGCGCGCTAGTCTGGCCGATGCTGGGACGCGGTCTTGAACGCTTTCAGTTCATGCCACATGTGTTCTGCTATCTCGGGAACGCAACCCTGATCAACGTCAACCTGATCTCCGATCTTCTGATCGGGCTCTCGTACGTGGTCATTTCATGCACGCTGGTTTACCTGGTTCGCGCCAGCAAAGGGGCCATTCCGTTTCACTGGATGTTTCTCGCCTTTGGCACCTTCATCATCGCCTGCGGCGGGACGCACTTCATGGAAGCCATCACCCTTTGGCATCCGGTCTACTGGACGTCTGCCTACGTGAAAGTCATCACGGCTGTGGCCTCAGTTGCGACAGCAATCGCTCTGCCTGTGGCGATGCCAAGCATTCTCAGCAACATTCAGAGCATGCGTTTGTCGGAGACACGAGCTATCGAGCTAGCGCGAGCTAATCGCGAGCTGAATGCAGCCAACGAGAAACTCCAGGAACTGGATCGGCTGCGACGCCGCTTTGTGGCCCAGGCGGCGGCGAATATCGGCGATTGGGAGTGGGACATTCCGGCAGGCAAGGTCCACTGGTCGCCTGAAGTGGAAGACATGCACGGCCTGGATCGGGGAAGGTTCTCGGGCACTTTCGAGGAGTGGCTCAATACCGTTCACCATGATGACCGCGAAAGAGCGACTGCGTCGGTGAAGGACGCCATCCAGAACAAGCACGAATACGACGTTGAGTATCGAACCGTCCGTCCGGATGGAATGTTCTATTGGACTGCTGCTCGCGGCGCAGTGGAGTACGACTCCGCAGGCCAGCCGCTTCGCATGCTGGGCATGTGCATGGATATCAGCGCCCGCAAGCGTACCGAGGAAGCTTTGCGGAAGAGTGAGAAGCTGGCCGCAGCAGGCAGGCTGGCCGCGACCATCGCACATGAGATCAACAATCCCCTCGAAGCGGTTACCAACCTGCTGTATCTTGCGCGATCCGAAAACGTTCCGGAGAACAGCAAGCGTCTTCTGGACGCTGCCGATCACGAACTGCAACGAGTCGGCCACATCACGCGACAGACCCTCGGCTTTTACCGCGAGGCAGCCTCACCTTCAGAGATCAACTTGACCGACATTCTGAAGGGTGTGGTGGATGTGTTCGGACGAAAGCTGGAATCCCGTAAGATAGCCGTCGCGTTGGAAGTGACAAGCCCAGCTTCTTTGCACGGAGTACCTGGAGAATTGCGCCAGGTGTTCTCCAATCTGCTAAGCAACGCAATTGACGCCTCACCTGTGGGCTCTCAAATAACGATACGCATCAAGAATACCGGCGGAAATGTTTCGGTGGCGATTGCCGATCGCGGCAACGGAATTCCGGAAGCTGCTCGAGCGCAGGTTTTCGAGCCGTTCTTCACCACGAAGAAGGATGTCGGCACCGGTCTCGGGCTGTGGATCAGCCGCGAGATCATTCAGAATCACGGCGGTACGATCCGGTTTCGAAGCCGAGTCGACAATGTGAAAAGCGGCACGGTTTTTGTGGTAACCCTCAACCGGACGCAGACCGCCCGAAGCTCGGCTGCATAGATGCATCGATGCGGAGCGCCGCTCGCGATGCCTTACTTCTGTTCAGTTCCGGTGAGCATGGTGAGCAGCATCACCGCGTCTGTCCTGGCGTAAACCGCGTGGGGAACATTCGCTTCCATGTACGCCCAAGATCCCGCAGACAGCTCTCGCTCGTCGCCGTCAAAGGTGAAGCGGACATCGCCCTGCACAATCTGAATCATGGCTGGAACAGAAGCGGTGTGTTGCGAAAGCTCTTGTCCGCCGGCGAAGCCGAAGAGAACAACCTTGACGCGATTATCCTGATGAATCGTCCGGCTGAGTGTGCCGTCTTTCGGAATCTCGACGGATGCTGCCAGATTGTCAACCACGGTATAGTTCGACACGAACTCCTCCACCGCTGACCATCATACTGTTCCCGGCGGAAAGCAATCGGCCTGCAACAGAAATTCATGGATTGTGCTCATCGGGATCATAAGGATCTGGCCGTTTGCGGACCTTTCGCCACACCTCGGGAACAAACTCGCTGAATGCGTTCGAGAGAGCGCGCGCCCCAAATCCTTCCGCGGTTCGCAGAAGTGCGTGCTGCCAATCTGCTTCGCTTTCCACGCGCCACGTATTGGAGAGGAAATTGTTGCCGAACGTTGCGACATAACGCGCATAGGCGGGATGGCGTTCCCCGTCGGGATGATAGGCCCGGAAGGTGAGGTCGATGATGTTTTTGCAGCGTTCGCCGAAGGGTGCATGAACGGTGTGGAAGTAGCGTGGATCCTCGCCCCACGCAGATCCTAGCGTCGCTTCGATGGCATTGCCGGTGGAGACGCCGGTCAGGCGCATGCCGTAACGCTGACCAAAGCCATCCCAGTGCGTGCCGTACTCGTGCGGGTTATTGACCGCCGTGCCGTAACCGGACGAAATTAGACCCGCTGCCAAGCTTCTGGGGCCGACCGTCGACCGGACAAACCAGTAGAACCTGCCCTCGGCAGTGATGGCCTTGTAGTCGGCCGGCGTCCTGGGAACCGAGTGAATGTAATGCTTGAGATCGGGATCGGCCTTCGTATTCTCCGTGCCAGCTTGTGTTTGCGTGGTCTGCGCCGAGGCCACGGGCAAAGCTACCAATGCGCAACACACGCATAGTGCAAGTTGCCGGCATCCGGCAACGAAGTTCCAATTCATGCTGTGCAAGTCTCCTGGAAGGGATAACTCGGTGTGACTGTCAGCAGAATAGATGCAATTTTGGGGGATGCCAAATCACAAGAATTCGAAAAAGTCAGTGGTATGGATAAAAAATGAAGAAGAGCAGAGAGAGCCCGGTCAGGGCCCACAGTCCGGGCTTCAATACTCGCCGTTGGCCGCTGACAATTTTGCAGATGGGATAAAGAACGAATCCGGCACAAATTCCAATCGCGATATTGAAGGTGAAGGCCATTAAAGAGACCACGGCAAATGCCGGAATCGATTCGGTGTAATCGCCGAAATCAATCTTCGTAATCGGAGCCAACATAAATAGGCCAACGATGATCAATGCCGGCCCGTAGGCCTGGGCCGGAATGGCCGCGACGAAAGGCGCGAAGAAGAGGGTCAGAAGGAAGCAGGTGCCGGTTACCAGGGCAGTCAGACCTGTTCGGCCTCCAGCCTCAATTCCCGTGGCGGATTCCACATAAGCTCCAGAAGTCGATGTGCCCAGCACGGGCGCGAGGGTAGTGGTGATGGCATCGACCAGCATCGGCCTTTCGATCTCGGGCAGTTGACCTTCGGCGTCGAGAAAGCCAGCCCTCGCTGACAAGCCAATCAAAGTTCCCATGGTGTCGACGAACGCCATAACGAAGATCGTCAGAACCACCGGGAACGCTTTCCAGGTCAACGCCCCTCGCAGATCTATCTTCAACAGAATAGGACCTACGCTGGGAGGCAGACTCATCAGTGTGTGTGGCGCGGTTGCTACTCCCGTAAGAAAAGCGGCTAAAGACGTAACAACGATCCCCAGCAGAATCGCCCCAGGCACTTTGCGAATAATCAGGATGGCCAACACGACGATTCCGCCCATCGCCACTAACACGGGCGGCGAAGTCAGATTGCCCGCTTGCACCGGCGCTCCCGGCACGCCAAGCCGGACCAGTCCCGTCTCGTTCAGGCCGATGAAGGTCAGAAAAAGTCCCATGCCAACGGCAAAGCTGTAGCGCAATGAGGTGGGAACACCGTCGACGATCCACTTGCGCAAGTGCAGCACCGTCATGAGAATGAACGCGACTCCAGCAATGAATACGGCACCCAGAGCCGTCTGCCATTGCATCCCCAGAACCTTGCACACCGTAAACGCGATGAATGCGTTCTCGCCCATGTAGGGAGCGATGGCGAACGGACGCCGCGCATAAAGTCCCATCAGGTAGCAGCCGAACGCCGCGACCAGGGCGGTCGCAACAAACGAAGGGCCTTCGGGAATGCCGGCGGAAGCGAGGATTGCCGGATTCACGACCACGATGTAGGACATCGTCGTGAAGGTAGTGATACCCGCGATTAACTCACGCGGGAAGGAGGTTTTGTTCAAATCGAACGAGAAGTACCTGGCCAGCCAGCTCAATCGGTGCTCCGCAAAACCTTCCATGGTACGTGGCCCGTGCAACGTGCGAAACGGAAAACTATGTTTCACGGGTCAGCCGGCTAGATCACAGGTGGTGCGCATCGGTGGTCGGAAACTGCCAGTGATGCGATGATTTGTGCATCTGGCCCCAAGTTGTAAGTTCCCGTTTTGGCATATCACTTCTCTTTAAACCGCAACAAAGTGCGCATGTAACGCGCTCGATAGTAGCTAAGTTGATGAAAATATTGTGTCCAGTTTTGGAACAGGAATTGCGCTACCACCTAGCGGGACAAAGCCCACTCCGGAGGAAGCATGCGACCCAAAACCCTGCTAGTCTTGGTGGCACTTGCGGTAGCTTTGCTGGTTAGCGCGCCAAAGACTTTCGCACAAAACCTTGTACAAAACGGTAGTTTCGAAACTGGTGACTTCACTGGCTGGAACCAAACCGGCTTGGAAGAAGTCACGAGCGGTGCATTTTCCGTCTACAGCGGCGCCCAGGACGGAAATTTCTATAGCGTCTGGGGCAATGTTGGTGGCGACGGAAGCATTAGCCAACTAATCGCGGATCAGGCTGGTGCTCAGTACACATTGAGCTTCTGGTTCGCCTCAAATGGGGACAATCCGAGCGATTTCAGCGTCTCTTGGGACGGCAATGTGTTGCTCAGTTTGACGAACCCCGACACAGGCATCCCGTGGAGTCAGTTCTCGTTCAACGTGACGGGCACTGGCAGCGACACCCTCACCTTTACTGGCGGAGACGATCCGGCTTGGATGGCGCTGGACAACATTTCCGTTACGCCGGCTACGACGACCGGAACGACTCCTGAGCCCAGCAGCTTCATTCTTTTGGGCAGCGGCGTTCTGGCACTCGGCGGAGCCATTCGCCGCAAGCTGGCTCGCTAGTTCGCTTTTAGCGCACTAACTGCTTTCACCAAAGGCACCTGCATAAGGTGCCTTTTTTGCATGCCGTCGATGTTAGGTGCCAGCTTCCACCGCCTATAGAATTCCAGCTAATGGCTGGATCCAGACAAGACGAACTTGGCACTCGGGCGAACGCGACTTTCCCAGACCGTGACGCCGCCGGCCGCAATCTCGATCGCATTCGTCAACTGGTTCCCGAAGCCACCTATAAATGCGTTCTTCCGCTACTGGCCGGTTCTCCCGGACCGGACGCCGCACTCAATCAGTTTCTGCGGCTTGCCGAAACCGCGTCCCCTGATTTATTGCGCCTGCTTGGTGAGCATCCCTCACTGGTGCATTACGCCGTGGTGGTATTCGGGCACAGCCCGTGGTTAGGCGATACGTTGGTCCGGAATTCGGACCTCTTCTACGGCTTCGCCCGCGAGCACAGCCTGGATCGCACCCATTCGCGCGACGAATTCGAGGAGGCATTCGCTCGCATGCGATCGCGCTGCTTCGACACGGAAACTGCCGCACTGCTGGCCCGCTTCAAGCGACGCGAGTATGTCCGCATCATGCTGCGTGACGTTCTTGGCATCGCTACGCTGGCGGAGACCACCGCCGAAATCTCCGCCCTGTCAGATGTGCTCATCGAAGAAGCTCTGCGCGAGGTACACACTCAGCTCAAACGGCGCCTCGGCGTGCCCCGACATGTGGACCGGCAAAATCGCATCGTCGATTCTCGGTTTGCAGTGTTGTCGTTGGGAAAATTAGGCGGCAACGAGCTGAACTACAGCTCCGACATCGACCTGCTGTTCTTGTACGACAGTGGAGAGGAACCGGCTACGGCACAGATCTCCAACCGCGAGTACTTCGTCCGGCTCGCGCAGCAACTGACTGAACTGCTGTCGCGACACACAGCGGAAGGGCCCGTATTTCGCATCGACCTGCGTCTGCGGCCACAAGGCGGCGAGGGAGAGCCGGCGGTGCCGCTGGCACACGCGATTCATTACTACTCGCATGTGGCCCAGGACTGGGAATTGCAGGCGATGATCAAAGCACGACATTCCGCTGGCGACGTTGGGCTGGCCAGAGAACTTGTGCGCGCGGTTGAGCCGTATGTTTACCGGCCCGAGGTCAATTTTGTAGCTATCAAGACTGCGCTGCAAAGTCGCGAGAAGATCGGAAAGCATCGTCGCAAGAATTTGCTGAAGCAAGTGCCGCAAACTGGAATTGACGTCAAAATCGACCCCGGCGGAATCCGTGATATCGAGTTCCTGGTGCAGTGCCTGCAAAGGGTTTACGGAGGCAGCGAGTCGTGGTTACGTTCTCGAGGCACGCTGTTTGCTTTGCAGAAGCTTCACGACAAGGAGCACATCGGCGGCAAGGACTACTACAACCTGACCAATGCGTACGAGTTTCTGCGCAATCTGGAGCACCGGCTGCAATTGCGCCGAGGTCAGCAGACGCACCGGCTTCCCGACTCCCGCACGGAACTGCAAGATCTGGCATGCAGCTTAACTCCCGAGGGTGCTCCAGCCTCGACTCCGGAAGAGTTTGTCGCGCATGTGCAGCGACGCATGGCAGCCGTTCAGGAGATCTACCATCGCGTCATTTACCGCGAGCAGTCGCAAGATCAGGCCGCTGCGCAGTTTCATCTCAGCCAGGAAGTGGCCGCCACACCCGAGAGCACCTACAGCCAGATGATGCAAAGGCTGGCCGTCGACTCGCCAGTCTTGCGCGAAGTGTTAACGCGTGCCGAGTTGTCGCAACACGCTCGGCGCAACCTTGATCGCTTCTTGAGTTCAGCGGGAACAACGTCGGAAAGGTACGGCGCGGTGCTGCGATCCCCGGCTGCCGTCGAGCGTGCGCTTACGGTTTTTGAGCACAGCGAATTGTTGACAGACATTCTGGTACGGCATCCGGAAGAAGTTGCGCTTCTGAATCGGGCTGATGAGCCGGTGCACTCCGACGGGCCGAGGCTTTTCTCGGAAGTCCGTGGGCCGGAGCGGTCGGCGCAAGACACGGTATTTCGCTATCTCGCCACGGGCGAGCTTGACCGTGCCGAAGCGATGTCGATTTTGCGGCAACATTTTCGGCATAGCGTCTTTCTCTCAGGTGCGCTTGACCTGTTCGGGCAACGTGACATTTTCGAATCGCTGAAGCACAACACGACGGCGGCCGACGCCGCCATCCAGGCCGCTCTGTCATTAGCTAATCCTCCGCCAGACTTCGCGGTTATGGCGCTGGGCAGGCTGGGCACGCAGGAGTTTGATCTCCTTTCCGATGCGGACGTGCTCTTCGTTTGCGGTATGGGTTGCAGCCGGGAGTTGGCAGGACGCGTGGCCGAACAGTTTATGGAAGCGTTGACGGCATACACGCGAGATGGCAGCGTCTTTCCGGTTGATGCGCGTTTGCGTCCGCATGGCCGGGAGGGAGAACTGATTGTCACTCCTGCGCAGTTGGCAGCGTACTTCCGGGACGAAGCGAAACCCTGGGAGGCGCTGACCTATCTCAAGCTGCGATACGTGGCCGGCAACCGCAAACTCGCGGACGAGCTGGTGCATTGCGCCGCGGACGGGATAGCGAAGATTGCAGCCAGGCCCGACTTCACTGCCGAACTTCGTGATGTGCGTGCCCGTCTCGAGCGCAGCGAATCGGCGTATAACCTGAAGACTTGGGTTGGCGGCAGCTACGACATCGACTACATCGTGGGAATGTTACAGGCAACGCATCGAATCTGGTCTGTAGGCAATCTTCAGGAGCGCCTGAGTTTGCTCCGCAATGAAAAGTTATTGCCGGAAGATCACGTTCAGCGGCTCGGGCAAAGTGCCCGGTTTTTGCGTACTGTCGAGCACATCGTGCGGCTGGTCAGCGGCCGCGCCCGCAAATGGCTGCCGGCGGCGGAGCATCCCCGGCGCTCCGTCCAGAAGCTGCTTTGGCGGAACTTGCAGACAGAGGACAGCTTCGACCCCGAAATACAGCTTGTCGACATCATGCGAGGAATCCGGGAGCTCTACACGGAGTACCTGCGGGGTTGAGCGGCGCAATTCGGCCTTGTTCACGGCTCACACAAACATGTGACGCGTGAACAGTGCTTTCGATTGAACCTCACCAGCGACGGTGATAGCTTAAAAGCTACGGGGATCGGCGCTACTGCGAATGTCTGGCAGCGATAGATGGTTCCGCAGCGGTGTTCCAGGTGTTTGGTTCTGCAGTTTTCGGCGTCCGCCGAACCCGGATTTAGGCTGGGTTACAGCCCGGGATCCTTCTACTAATTTTCTCGAGGTGCCAAGTGGCGTCTTCTTATAACGGAATTCCTCTGCCTTCCAGCGGGAGCAAGATCACTTACGACAGCAAGTTTGTCATTCCTGACAATCCCATCATTCCCTTTATTGAAGGCGATGGTACCGGCCGCGATATCTGGAAGGCCTCAGTGCGTGTGTTCGATGCGGCGGTCGAAATCGCGTACGGCGGCAAGCGCCGTGTCTCCTGGTATGAAGTCTTCGCAGGTGAAAAAGCCATGGACCGTTTCAAGACATGGCTGCCTGATGAGACTGTTGCTGCGTTTCGCGATCTGCGGATAGGAATCAAAGGACCACTGACGACGCCCGTTGGCGGTGGCATTCGCTCATTGAACGTTGCCTTGCGGCAGATTCTTGACTTGTATGCCTGCGTCCGACCGGTGAAGTATTACGAGGGCATTCCTTCGCCAGTGAAGCATCCTCATCGCATGAACATGGTTATCTTCCGCGAGAATACCGAGGACGTTTACGCCGGTATCGAGTGGAAACAGGGGACGGCCCAGGCGAAGGAACTCATCGACTTCATCAATAACAAGATGCTGGCGGGCACGAACAAGCGCGTGCGCGAGGATTCGGGCATTGGTATCAAGCCGATCTCGGTCACCGGCACGAAGCGCCTGGTTCGCATGGCAATCCAGTATGCGTTGTCGAACAACCGCAAAACGGTGACTATCGTTCACAAGGGCAACATTCAGAAGTTCACCGAAGGCGCGTTCCGCGAGTGGGGCTATGAACTAGCCACGCAGGAGTTTCGCGATCAGGTAATCACAGAGCGCGAAAGCTGGATCATCGACAACCTCGATCGCAATCCCGGCCTGTCGATGGAAGAAAACGCCAAGCTGGTCGAGCCCGGCCTGGAGTTCGCTCCCGCCGACTTCCGCGAGACGTTGTACAGGGAAGTGAAGGGCGTGATCGACAGCATTTACGCCACGCATGGAAAAGGCGCGTGGAAGTCGAAGCTGATGATCAACGATCGCATCGCCGACAGCATCTTCCAGCAGATCGTGACTCGTCCCGATGAATACTCGGTGCTCGCTACGCCGAACCTGAATGGCGATTACATCTCCGATGCAGCGGCGGCGCAGGTGGGCGGACTTGGTATCGCACCGGGCGCCAACATCGGCGACCAGCATGCCATCTTCGAAGCGACGCACGGCACGGCTCCCAAGTATGCGGACAAAGATGTCATCAACCCCGGTTCGGTAATGCTTTCGGGCGTGATGATGTTCCAGTTCATGGGCTGGCATGAAGCTGCGCAGCTTATCGAGAGCTCATTGGAGCAGACCATCCAGCAGAAGAAGGTGACCTACGATTTCGAGCGCATGCTGGAAGGCGCGACCAAGGTGAAGACCAGCGAGTTCGCCTCGCACATGATTCAGAACATGGCGCCCGTCGCGGCATTGGCAGGCAAATAGTCGTATTCTTTCAAGGGACGGTTGCGGCCGTCCCTAAGCAATCATGTATTAGGGTTGTTTGATCCTACTTGCCCGATTGGATGGGCAATTCTTGAGAGGAATCATGCGCAAAAAAGTAACAGTGGTTGGTTCAGGCAATGTCGGCGCTACGGCGGCCCACTGGCTGGCGTCAAAGGAACACGCCGACGTCGTACTGATCGATATTATTGAAGGCGTTCCCCAGGGTAAAGGACTTGATCTGGCGCAGGCAATGCCGATCGAGAAACGCGACTCTTACGTTCTTGGCACGAATGACTACGCCGACACGGCGAACTCCGACATTGTGGTAATTACGGCTGGCATTCCGCGCAAGCCCGGCATGAGCCGCGACGACCTGCTCAACACGAATTACAAGATCATGAGCGACGTCGTGGGCAAAGTTGTGCAGTACTCGCCGAACTGCATCCTCATCATCGTTTCGAATCCTCTGGACGCCATGGCGCAGGCCGCCTACAAGCTGAGCGGCTTCTCGCGCAATCGCGTGATTGGCATGGCCGGAATCCTGGACTCCTCCCGCTTCCGCACCTTCATCGCGCGCGAACTCGATGTCTCGGTGGAAAACGTGACCGCCTTCGTGCTCGGCGGGCACGGCGACACCATGGTCCCGATGCCTCGCTACTCGACCGTCGCGGGCATTCCGATCACCGAACTGATGGACCAGGCAACGATCGACCGCCTGGTACAGCGCACTCGCGATGGGGGCGCCGAGATCGTGAAGCACCTGAAGACGGGCAGCGCGTATTACGCTCCGTCGGCCGCCGTTGCCGAGATGGTGGAAGCCATTCTCAAGGACAAGAGGAAGATCGTTCCTTGCGCGGCTTACCTGGAGGGCGAGTACGGAATCAACGGCCTGTTCGTCGGCGTTCCGTGCAAGCTGGGCTCGAACGGCATTGAGAAGATCATCGAGATCAAGTTGACGCCGGAAGAGCACGCGGCTCTGCAGAAGAGCGCGGATTCGGTGAAGGAACTGGTCGGCGTAATCGGAGTTTAGTGAGGCTTGAATACGCCCATCCTGTCGTAGGGCAGGATGGGCCTTTTTTTTTGACTTAGTCCCCGGCGACGGTTGCCAGTTCCTGCGTTTCCTGCTGGGCTGCCGCCTCTGCGGCTTTCCTCTTCAGCATCTCCAGATACTTTCTGCGATGCTCCAGGATCTCCGCCTTCATTGGCCCTGCGTCCTCCCGAACCAGCTTCGCGACCGGCTCGTCGTATTTTAAGTGTGACGCGACGATCTCGGGGATGGCCTCGGCTGTCAGCTTCGTGTACCAGGTGCCGTTCGGATAGAGGATCATCACCGGGCCGCTTTCGCATAGCCCGAGGCAGCCGCAGGTGGAAACCTGTACCTCGTCCGCCAGTCCGGCTACGCCGAGTTCACGATGAAGAGCTTCGAGCACCTTGGCGGACCCTCCTCCTGCGCAACAGGTAGCGCCGTCTGATTTTTCCTGGTTGCAGACGAAAGCGTGATAACGGAACGGTTCCATGAATCCTCCCGAAGCAGTGGCCAGTGGTCAGTGGCCAGTTAGGAACCTTTCATAATCCACGAGCTCGGCCCGGCGCGTTAAGTGTGGGCGTCACATCGAGGAGTGACGAAGAACAGACTGCTCAGCGATTCGGCAAAAGAAGGCTCGTCGGACCGAAGTCCGCCTCGCCGTAGTCAGGAATAAGGAGCTTTTCGGCACGGCTGAAGCCGTGCCCTGACACAAGGCTCACGACGTCGGAATTCTTCACCGACCTAAATGAGGCGGTGCCGGACACGAGCACCATTTTCGTGCACGTCAAGGTGACCGATCACGAGTCTCAAACCGGCAGCCGACAACTGACCACTGACCACTGACCACTGGCCACTGTTCTCTGTAATTTCTTCCAATCTTCATCTCAACAAGTGCCTTCCTAGGCAATAATCCGTCTTGACAGTGCACGCAGCTGCACTATGATGTTTTAAACATTTCCCCCCGGATTTGTTTTGGACCGATACATGATGCAGCGAACCTTCACATCCAGGGAAGTCGTGGCGCTGGCCAGGATCAGTCCGCGTCAACTCCAGTGGTGGGATGAGCAGGGCATCGTGGTTCCGGCGCGCGACGGACACAAGCGCAGTTATTCCGTCGACGATCTGGCCGAGGTCGCCATTCTCTGTGAGCTGCGCAAGCGCGGCTTCTCCCTGCAAAAAATTCGCAGTGTTATCCGGTTCCTCCAGAAAGAGCTGGGGAAGCGACTGGTGGAAACGGTGGCATCGGCTTCGGAGTACCATCTGCTGACCGATGGGCAGCACATTTACCTTGAGGATTCCGCCCGCGGTGTCGTCGACCTGCTCAAAAATGCGCGCCAGCCGATGTTATCGGTGTGCCTGAGCGACGCAATACAGCGGGTGTTGGACCCGATTGACCGCGGCAGCAGCACGCGTTCCGGTACTCGCGAGCAAAAGGGCGGCGCGAAACGGCGCCCGCCGGCGAGTGTCAACTTGCGTGTAGCTGGCAAGCGAAATGGTTCCGTTCGTCATCTTAAGTAAGGCTATGCGGTAAGGCTTTTTGAACGGTCCTTAAGGAGGGCACATGATCGGCGAACTCAGCGTGTTAAGCGAGTGGATCCCCGAACAGATGGAGCCTGGAACCATTTTCGTCCTGGAAAACGCCGGCGAAGTCGGTGAAAAGGACGATCCCTATTGGGCTGTCCTGTCCTGTCCGTCCTGCGGGCAGCTGGGTCTGGTCACCCGCAAGCAGATCGGGGGACTGCTGCCGGTCATCTGCGGATCCGAGCACTGCTCGGCGCAGTTCTTCATTCGCGACGAACAGATTATGCCGCGCAAGCCGAACTAGCCTACGCGCTGTCGACTTTCTGCGCCGGTTTTCGTCGAAACTTCTGATGGGCATAGTTGCGACTATGCCCTTTCGCTTTTTGGTTGGCATCCGCATCGCCTCCCCTGTATAAAGTTGCGACCTCCTGGGACCCCCAGCATCTCAGTTTGCAATTCTTAAACCGCCTCGAAGTCAGGGGCAGAGGATGGTGAAGGATGCACAGTGTTCTCTTGTTGGCGCTAGCAATCGGATTTGTTGCCGGACTGCGCTCGATGACGGCTCCCGCGCTTGTCTGCTGGGCCGCTCACCTGCAATGGATTCATTTGACGGGCACCCCGCTGTCCTTTATGGGTTCTACCATTGCGGTTGCCATCTTTACGTTGGCGGCGATCGGCGAGTTGGTGGCCGACAAGCTTCCCAAGACTCCAGCGCGAACCGCGCCCGGGCCGCTCATCGGCCGAATCGTCATGGGCGCGCTGTGCGGCGCGTGCCTCTACGCTGCCGCCGCCGCAACTCCCATTATTGGCGCAGTGGTCGGGGCCATCGGAGCAGTGATCGGAACCTTCGCCGGCTATCACCTCCGGCATGCACTGGTGACTCGACTGGGAGTGAAAGACGTAATCATCGCCGTCACCGAAGACATTATTGCCATCTGCCTCGCCTATGGCATCGTGCGCTCGGTAATCAGCTATTAAGCAGTTTGCAGGGCGGAGCGCCGTCCCAATCGAGCGGCGATAAAGAATCCGATTGCGAGTGCTCCGAAGAACAGACCGCAGCCCAGCGTGATGAGCGGGACGGCGAAGAAGCGCCGGTTCCAGCCTGCGCCTATGCGTGCCTGCGCAGGATGATCGGGATCGTAACGGATTTCGTGCATGCTGCCGACCGGGAACTCCGCCGCACGGCGCGATGTCGCTTCGTAGTTGCGGCTCTCAAAGCTGGTCAGGTCGGATGTAATCGTCTTGCCATCGACAGCGTAGGAGATCTGTAACTGCGCGGCATAAAGCTGCGAGTGCTTAGGCGCAGGCTGGTTGACGACGGCGCTTTTCGTCACCCGGGCTTGGGCCACGGGCCATGAGCGCAGAACGTGAATCTGCCCCGTGAAAAATGGGATGCTCATGATGAGGAAGAGCCCGCAAACGATGAGGTTGGCTACGCCTATGAATTGCAGGGTCCCGCGTCGTTCAGTGCTCACGCCCGTTGTCTCTGGACCTCGGCTGTAGCGGTTCCCGAAGAAGGCGAGCCGGCAGATTCGACCTCTTTCAGTTCCCGTTCAACGCTTCGCATTCTTGTGAGCATGCGGAATAGATAGCCAAGATAGACGACCCAGGCGATCACGTACGCTGCCTTTAAAAACAGGATTGCGTTCATTGCGCGACTCCTCTCAGGGCGGCCTGTGCGTGGGCCGATTCCAGCGCCTGTTCCTGCATCTGCAAATGGTAACGCAGCGTCAGGTAAAGCAGTCCAAGCACGGTGAATATCGCCAGGTTGGTCAGGAAGACTTCCAGCATCGGGGTGGCAAGGCCGGAACCGGGGCCGCCTCCGATTACCGGCGAGGGATGCTGCGTGCGGAACCAGCGGATAGAGAAGTAAACGATGGGAACATCAGCGAAGCCGAAGATGGCGAAGGCCGCTGCCAGAATTTGCGTCTGCCCTCCGGCAGCGAAGCGTCGCAACACGAGGTAGCTGGCGTAGATCAGCCACAGGATCAGGGTTGTGGTCAGGCGGGCGTCCCACGTCCACCAGATGCCCCACACCGGCCGCGCCCACAGGGGCCCAGTGATGAGCAGTACCGCTCCGAAGACCACGCCTACCTCAGCCGAAGCCGCGGCAATGGCATCGCTCGCGGGACTGCGCTTCCACAGATACCAGATCGAAGCCAGGAAGTTGATGGTGAAGCACATCCCGGCGACCCATCCCGACGGCACGTGATAGTAGAAAATGCGCTGCACGTCGCCCATGGTGGCTTCTGTGGGAGCGACCTTAAGCGCAAGATAGCTCGACACGCCCAGCAGAACGAGCGTGAGGGGAACGGAGATCAGGACCAATTTTTTCATTCTGCGTTTCTCATACTTTATTCAGCGTTAATCACCGCTTCGAAAAGCAGCAGGCAGATGGACGTGAACACAATGTCGTAGACTGCCAGCAGCTTCATCCAGAAATCAGGCGACGCTTCGCCGGTGAGGATAGATGTGGTCGCATCCACCATGCCGAGCAGCGCCGGAATCGAGATAGGAAAAAGAATGAGCGGCAGCATGATCTCGCGATTGCGGGTGCGGATCGAGAGTGCCGCGAAAAACGTTCCGTTGACGACTAACGCCCACGTTCCCAGCAGGGCGACGACAACCAACTGCCATACCGGGCCGATCGACCTCAAGTCGTAGAAGACGACGAACAGCGGCGCCATCAGGCATTCCAGAATAACGACGAATAGAAAGTTGCCAATAGCCTTGGCAAGGAAAAGCGAATTCGCCGGCGCCGGAGAAACGCGATAGGCATCCAGCACCTGGTTGCGAAGCTCGCGCGCCCAGGTCTGGTTCAGCGCGACCACGGCCGCAAACAGAAATGCGACCCACATCAATCCGCCGGCAATGTGCCGCGACTCCTCTGCAGTCGGATTGAACGCGAAGCTGAAGATCACGACCACCAGCAAGGCAAAGAACAGCATGGAGTTGATGGCGTCTTTCGAGCGCCACTCCATGCGCAGGTCTTTCGCCAGCGTCGCGCGCAGCACTCCCAGCATGCTCATGAGCGCACCTTCATCGCCGGGTCAACCGTCACCGCGTTACGCGAAATCTCTTCGCGTGCATCGATTTTGCCGGCCGACATGTGAACGAATTCGTCGGCGACGCGTTCCATCAACGTCGCCTGGTGGGTCACGACGAAGATAGTCTTGCCTTGATCGCGAACTCGGCCAAGCACCTCGGCCATGTCGCGCGCCGAACGAACATCGACGTTCGAGAAAGGCTCATCCAGCAACATCAATTCCGGATCGTGAAGAACCGCGCGTGCGAGCGACAGTCGTTGCCGCATTCCCTGTGAGTACTGGCCTACGCGGCGTGAAAGATCCGGATCGAGTCCCACCTGGCGCATGGCGTTGCGACACACTTCGTCGTCGTGAATTCCGTAGAGCCCGGCGAAGTAGCGCAGGTTCTCCATGCCATCGAGTTCGTCATAGAGCAACGGCGCATGTCCCATGTAGCCGACGCGGTGAGCGACCTCGCGAACGTTTTTTGTACCCAGGATGGTGAAGCTCCCTTGGCTTGGCTCCATCAAGCCTGCGACCACGCGCAGTAGCGTGCTCTTGCCGGCGCCATTGTCGCCGACGATGACGTAGAGGCGTCCGGGCGCGAATTCGGCCGTGATGCCGCGAAGTGCGGCGAAGCGTCCAAAGAACTTCACCAGGTTTTCGAGAGAGATGACAGGCGAGGAGTGTGGTTCGCTGGTTCCTGTCATTGAGCGCGTGTCCGTTGGGCTTGCCTGCAAGCGACTACTGGCCCATGCTTGAGCCCGCTCCGTTTTGTGCGGTGTTCTGCGGACCCTGTGCTGCTCCAGGCTGGGCGTTCTGCTTGGGAGCGTATTTCGAAGCGCACTTGGCCTGGATGTTGGTCGCGTGGAAAACTCCGTCGCGTCCAAATCGCCCTTCGGCAAGCGCCTGCGCATTGTCTTTGAAGGTGTCGGGAGGAGCTTCGGTTCCGGCGTAGACCACGGGCAGTGTGCGGTCCTGCTCGACCAGCTGGAATTCCATGTGGGTGCCCTGACGCTTGATGGAGCCAGGAGCGACATTCCCGGCAACGCGAAGGCGTTTGCTGTAAGCGCCGTCCCCCATACCGTGCAGCTCCTTGATGGTGACGTAATAGCTCTTGCTATCCTGCACTCCGGTGTAAGCCAGATAGCCAAGCGCGATCACGATGACCGCCATCACCGCGCCAAAGCGCACATATCTGCGTCCCTGCTCCGACATCGTTACTTACCCCTAATCCCGCCCGAGCGGCGGGTGCACTGGACTTAGGATAACGCCAATGGAAGCACAATGCCATGTGACTTTAGTCACATAGGGAGGGGTGTATTTTCAGAGACTTACCAGGAGATTAAGCAGCGCCCTGGTTGCCCCCGCGGCGCTCCAGGCTAAGGCGAACCAGTTCGATCAGCTCCGAAGGAGGGAAAGGCTTGGAGCGGAAAACCACGTTCAGGCCTTGATACTCGTTCTCGGCTTCGGGTAATCCGCTCAAGACCACGATTGGTAACCAACTGTTGACAGCGCGAATCTGCTGAACCAGCTCTGCCCCGGTACAGCCGGGCATGATGTGATCGGTGACGATCACACCAATGCGATCGGGCAGGACACGCAAGTGTCGCCAAGGCGCTGTCGGCGGTCGTCGCCACCGACACCTGGAATCCGGCATCGCGCAGGATAGCTTCACGGACGGTAAGTTGCAGCGGATTGTCGTCGATCAGGAGGACTTGCCTCAAGTCGTGTTCTGCCTCAGTGATGATTGTCAGTTCCGCAAAACGTGACCGCAGCTGTCCCTAACTTACTGGCAGATCGAAGCTTCCGGTCACATGCAAAGCGGTTTAGATACTTGAAAGCAGCTGCCTGTTGCATCGGTGGCCACGCTTTGGTTTCGTGAAAAACTTAAACCGCGGCTGCGATGTTGTGACCTATCATTACTACCTAATCTTCGCCAGAAATTTATTGTGACACGTCAAACGACAACAGACTTCAGGCAGTACGCTGCCGTCCGCTGATCTCTTCCACAGCGCGCAGCCAATCCTGCTCGGGAGAGCCGCCATTCCCTCCGCGCTCGAGGTAAAGCTCGTACGCGCGGATACGAATCTGCTCTTCCACATTGGGTTGCACGTGAGATGGGGCGCTGACTTCGGTCGAGACGGTAGCCGGAACGACCGAAACGCCATTTCCACTTTCCGCATGCACGCCATTTCCGTTCGCTGGCGCTGCCTTGCGGCTCCGCTTCTTGGGCGTTACGTTTTCCTTGTCTCGTGGTGCTTTCGGCATCGTACTTTACTCCTAGACCCTGACAGATTTGATCGCTTTTGGCCGACGCCTGATGAGAAACGTGCAGGCCAGATGCGCTCTTTCCACTATAGCGAAATCTTTCTGATTTGTGGGGAGCCAAGGTGCTAATCCCCACAAAATTCACCAACTCTGAATAAAGTTGTTGCACTTAGTCTCATCTGCCGTTAACTCGCTACCTATTCACTACTTAATGGTGTCCAATACTACGAGCGGAGACAATAAGCGGAACCAAGATTGGCACAGTCGCGTATATCAACTCAGGCGACACGGAAGTGTGGTGTTGCACCTGATTGGCGTTGTCGGTAGGAGTAGCTTTAAGCCATGGTCTTCTTCGAAATCCTGCGGCAGATGTTGCGCACCTTGTGGGCGCACAAACTGCGTTCGTTCCTCACCATGTTCGGTATCGCCTGGGGAGTCGGATCGCTGCTGCTGCTGGTCGGATTAGGCGAAGGGTTTCGCTCGGGCAATCGTCGTGAATTGAACTCGCTGGGCGAGGACATCATGTTCGTCTTTCCGGGACGCGCTCCGGCTGTTGCCGGCAACATGAGCTCAGGGCACAACTACAACCTGACCGATCAGGATTACCGCGACATCCTGGGCGAGGCCAGGCATGTTCGAGCGGCGGCGCCTGTGGTCTCAAGAATGGATATTCGTGAGGTGAGCGATTTCGGCAACACCAACGGCGAGGTCAGCGGCGTTCTTCCCAAGTACAACGAGATTCGCTATCTGCCCCTGTCGGCCGGCCGCTGGCTGAATGAGGATGATGAATCGCAGCGCCGGATGGTCGCTGTCCTCGGCGACGAGATGCTGAAGAACCTGTTTCCAGCAGGCAGAACGGCGGTCGGCAACACGATCCTGCTGAACGGTATTGGCTTTCAAGTCATCGGCGTGGTGCAGCGCGTGGGCCATGGCGACGACAACTCCACCAACAATCGCGTCTTTCTGCCCTTCAGCACGATGCGGCAGTTCTTTCCGTTGACCAAGGAAGGACAAGACAACGCGGTTTCGTTTATCAACTATCGGCCGAGAGTTCGCTCCGAACATGCGACCGCGCGGGAAGAAGTGCGAAGGATCATCGCCCGCAACCACAAGTTCGACTGGCACGACGAAGATGCTTTCGAGGATTGGGACACCATCAAGAATGCCGAGATGGTAGGCAAGATCTTTGACGCCATGGATCTCTTCCTGGGCGGTGTTGGGCTGGTCACGCTGACGTTGGGCGCGATCGGCGTCATCAACATCATGCTGGTAGCGGTCAGCGAGCGTACCCGTGAAATCGGTTTGCGCAAAGCATTAGGAGCGACCAACCGCAGCATCCTGTTGCAGTTTTTCCTGGAGGGGGCGTTTCTCACGCTGATGAGTGGTGGAATCGGAATGGCCGGCGCCGGACTCCTGATGTACATGATGCGCGGCATGGGTAAGGTGCCCGGATTCGATCCGCCCACCATGTCGTTCATGTCGGCCACACTGGCCATTGGAACGCTGGCGTTGGCTGGAGTGGTTGCCGGCATCTATCCGGCGCGGAAGGCAGCGATGTTGCAACCCGTTGACGCCCTGAGGCAGGAGTAGGGAAGGCCGCTGTTCGCTCTCCGCTATTCGCCTTCGCGACGATTGATCCTGGTTGTTGCGAAAGAGACAATGCTCGGCGCACTCAAAAAGGAAGCTCGTTGGCGATCATCGAAAATTTGGTTTCGCGCTGACGCTTAAGTACCGTTGAGGAGTTCTGGCGAAGAGCGAACAGCGAAACGCGGCGAGGTAAATACGCATGATGAAAGACCTGATGTCGCAAGCATATAGCGCGATGCGCTATAACCGCCGCCGTACCGCACTGACCATGCTTGGGATGGGGTGGGGAATCGCGACGGTGGTGCTGCTGCTTGCGTTCGGAGCAGGATTCGGACGTGCCATCCAGGTCATTTTCGAGAGCTGGGGTACGCACATCATCGGCGTTTTCCCGGGGCGCACTTCACAGCAGGCCGGCGGACAGAAGGCCGGCACCAAGATCAAGTTCACGATCGACGATCTGAATCGCATTACGTCGGCGGCGCCGCTGGTGAACCACATCAGTCCGGAGGTCGATAAGGACTCCAATGTAGCGCGCGATGTTCGTACGTACACGATGCCGATCGTGGGAGCGTACCCGAGCTACTTCAGCGTGCTGGCACTGAAGCTTGCCGAGGGAAGACTGCTCAACGGTGAAGACGAGGAAGGCAGATCGCGTGTCGCTGTTATCAGTTCAGATGCCAAGCTTAAGCTGTTTTCGGGCGAGTACGCTCTCGGACAAAGCGTCCGCATCGACGGCATCAGCTATAAGGTGGTCGGAGTGCTCGCGCCGCATATGCAGGGGGGTGACGACAGCGTCAACAAGACCATCTACGTTCCCTTCAGCGCGATGAGTGACTTCAAGGACACCCATTATCTGGACGGCATCTGGATGTCTTACGAAGGCACGGATTTCGAACTGGTTGAGAAGCAGGTGCGCACCGCGCTCGCCGAACAGTACAACTTCAAGCCGGACGACAAGCGTGCCGTCTTCGTCGCCAACATGATGAAGCAGTTGAAGCAGTTCCAGATCATAACCATGGGACTGAAGATTCTGCTGGGCTTCATCGGTACGCTCACGCTGGGTATCGGCGGCGTTGGGCTGATGAACATCATGCTGGTGGCGGTTACGCAGCGCACGCGCGAGATCGGCGTGGAGAAAGCGCTTGGCGGCCGTCGCCGCGACATCCTCTTCCAGTTCCTGGCCGAAGCGCTGGCGATCACCTTTGTCGGCGGCGTGGGCGGTATTTTGATGGCGTACGCGATCTCATTCGGAGTCGGCAGAATTACGTTCTATAGCGCCATTGCAAAGAATGCCGATGCTGCCGACATTCGCCTGATCATCGATCCGACAACCGTTGTTGCCGCCACCGTTATTCTGACGCTGGTTGGATTAGTCAGCGGAATGCTGCCGGCCATCAAAGCTTCGCGGCTTGATCCGATCGAAGCACTGCGATACGAATAGTCCTCAGGAAAAAGCCGGAGTTCAAGGCTCCGGCTTCCTCTCCTATTGTTTCCGCTAAACCCTTAAAGCAGCTTGCGTCTCAGGATCCCGACCATGCCGGCCACGCCGGTGCCGAACAGGATGAGACCGGCAGGCTCTGGCGTTGTGCCAGTGGTTGTTCCCGTGGCTTGGGTGCCTAAGATGGTGAAGGATTCCGGCGGAATTGTGCCGACTGAATTCTGCGAAGGCTCAGAGGGACAACCTTGCGAGTGGCAGCCGATGCCGCTGTTTTCATCCCAGTAAACGGGATCGCCGGTGCTAACCACTGCATTCTGCAGGTTCATCCAGTAAGTTCCGTTGTTTAACGTGGGACCTTGGAAGCTGCTGGTCTCCTCACAGACTGCGAAGCCAAAGTTATTGTTGAAGCAATTCGATGCGGTGAAATTAACGGCCTGGTCGAAATAAGTGGTCCCTCCGAACTCCTGGGACGTCATCGACACCTCGACCGACTCCAATACGTCGCCGGGGAACAGCCAGGCTCCGAACGACATTCCGGTGATGGTGCTGGGGCCGCCGGAAATGGTGAAGGTGTTGCTGACAATGAACCCGAAATTGATCGTCCATGCGTCAGAGTGGCCGTTGATCGGACCATCTTCGTACAAGGTCTGCTGGGCGACCGCGGGAAGAGCAACTGCCAGGCATAACAGAATGCACAAAGAGAACACGGCGGAATGTGTCTTCATATCGCACGCTCCGAAACGGAATCGAACTAGATTTTCAGGATGGGCCCGCGAGCGGCAACAACTCTACACCGGTTCTCGCAAGGTGCAGCAACAAAACTGCATTCGAAAGGGCGATTCTCTTTGAAAGGGAGGTGCTAGATGAAAGGCATTGCACTTTCGCTGCAATACGCTGCGGAGAAGCGCGAATCGTGGACCCGAAAACTACTTTTTGATGATGGGATTGTAGCCTTCAGCGACGAGCTTGGCTTTCATCGCTTCGGCTTCGGCGACGGTGGAAAACGGTCCGACCTGCACGTGGTAGAACTTGTCGTTCGTGATGGGATTATTCACGACGAACACGTTGTAGTTCTTCTTGCGCAGCGCTCCGGCCAACGCGACCGCGTCATCCTCACGGGAAACTGCCGCAATCTGTACGACGATTGTCCCGGGTCCGGTTACCGGAGAAGTGTGAGCGATAACGTCCGCCGGGTGCGAGGCGGCTACTTCCGCCTTCGCCGGCTGAGACACAGGAGCCGCGGCTTCCACTACTTTCGGCGCTTCCGATTTTTGCCCAGCCGCCTTGGGATCGTTGGCCGCGGTTTGGGGAGCGTTGTCGTTTTGCTTGACCGCGTTGTAGAAGGTCAGATTGCTGGCCTGGCCGGAGGTTCCGCTGTCGGACTCGGTTGCGGAAACCGGTTGTGCTTCGGTCCTGGTGGCGACCGCCGCGGCCGGCTTGCCGGTGGAAGTCGACGATGCGTTATCGGCAGACACGGTGGTTGGCGCGGGCTGATCGTTCATCGCCTGTTCGCGGCCGGAACTCTTTCCCAGCGAATAACCGATGGAGAAGAAAATTCCGCAGATGGCCGCCAGCAGAAAAAACAGGCCCAGCAGCTTGCCCACGCCTAACGTTATTTCGGTGTCTTCCGATGCCATGCTATGCACAAATAATCCTCACTCCTTCGAACTCTGCAAACCTTTGTCCGCCGAAGATTGGAGGCCTCCAATCCTCGCCGCATCCAGCTTTACCAGGTTCTGCAGTCCGGCCAGCAGATCGACCGGGACCGGGAAAATAATCGTCGTATTCTTCTCCACGCCGATTTCGGTCAAGGTCTGCAAATAGCGCAGCTGGATACTGGTCGGCTCGCTCGCCAGCAGGTGAGCTGCGTCGATCAAACGTTGCGCCGCTGCGAATTCGCCTTCGGCGTGGATGATCTTCGACCGCTTCTCGCGCTCAGCCTCCGCCTGCTTGGCCATGGCGCGCGTCATCGTCTCCGGCAGGTCGACCTGCTTCACCTCGACGTTGGTCACCTTCACACCCCACGGATCGGTGTGCTGATCGAGGATCGACTGCAAGCGCAGGTTGATCTTCTCGCGGTGCGCCAGCAGTTCGTCCAAGTCGACTTCACCCAGCACCGACCGCAGTGTGGTCTGAGCAAACTGCGACGTCTGGTACATGTAATTCGAGACCGCCACCACCGCTTTATTCGGATCGATCACGCGTAGAAAGATGACAGCGTTAACCTTCAAGGTCACGTTGTCACGCGTGATGATGTCCTGCGGCGGCACCTCCAGCGCCTCTTGTCGAAGCGAGACGCGAACGATGCGATCTATCGGCGTAAACACCAGAATTACGCCGGGCCCTTTCGGCGAGCCGAGCAGGCGTCCCAGTCGAAAAATGACGCCGCGCTCATACTCGGCCAGAATCTTGATCGAGTTAATGATGTACAGAACAAAGATGACGACGACAACAATGACAGCAATGGGCACGAGGTGCCTCCAGCCACTCAGAAGTTTAGACCGGGTACTACTGCGGATTGTAGGCCCAACTCGCCGGGAACCCAAGTTGGTAACAGGGATGGGGTTGATCGTTGTGCTCTGGTGACGGCGGTTGCTTCAATCCCCGCGCAGCGATTCGTCTGAGTTAATAGCCGGTTCAAGTCCCGGCTTTCCATGTTATTGTGTAGCGCACTTGCCAAGAGCGGCGACACGTCCGCTCGACTTCCGACAATTTCAGCAGCCCATCAGGAGAATTCATGCGCCAGATCTGTCTCTTGGGGACCCTCGGGTTGTGTTTGTTTGTCGTATCGGTATCTGCGGAACAGAAACCTGCCGGAACCGTACACACGTATTATGTCGCCGCCGATGAGGTGGAGTGGAACTACACTCCGCTGGGTGTGAACGGAATGATGGGCATGCCCTTCACCGGTTACGCCGCATTGTTTCAGGAGCGCGGTCCGCATCGCATCGGCAGCACCTATCGCAAGGCGATCTATCGCGAATACACCGACGCCACCTTCACGCAACTGATGCCGCGCACTCCGGAATGGGAGCATCTGGGAATTCTTGGCCCGGTCTTACGCGCGCAGGTAGGCGACACCATTAAGGTCGTCTTCAAGAACAACGCGACCCATCCGTTCAGCATGCATCCCCACGGCGTGTTCTACGAGAAGCCGTCTGAGGGTGCGGGATACCGGGACGGAAGTTCCTCAAGCGACAAAAATGGCGTGCCTCCAGGACAGACGCACACGTATGTTTGGGAGGTTCCGGAGCGCGCCGGTCCAGGGCCGAACGATCCGAGTTCGATCGTGTGGCTTTACCACTCCCACGCTGACGAGCCCAAGGACGTAGAGAGCGGACTGATGGGTCCGATCATCATTACACGCAAAGGCATGGCTGGACCTACCGGCCGTCCGACGGATGTCGATCGCGAATTCGTAACCGCGTTCATGATCTTCGACGAGAACACCAGCTGGTATCTGCAGCACAACATCGACGCCTACACCGGCGACCCCAAGGGCGTGAACAAGCTGGAGAGCGCACCGACTGACGACCAGGGCAGCCTGTCACTCACTGGCAGTGGCTTTTCGGCGGTGAACTTCCGTTTCACCATCAACGGCTACATGTATGCCAACGCGCCCATCATGACGATGAAAAAGGGAGAGCGTGTGCGCTGGTACGTTGTCACTCTGGGAGAAGGCATCAACCTGCACACGCCGCACTGGCACGGTAATACGGTTCTAAGCAACGGGCACCGGACCGACGTGCTGTTGATCGGCCCCGCCCAGATGGAAACGGTAGACATGGTGCCGGACGATCCGGGCACATGGATGTATCACTGTCACTTCGACGAGCACATGGAGGCGGGGATGACTGCGCTCTACAAGGTGGAACCCTAGGCCGGGATGCTAAACGAGGATTGTCTCCGGGCGTTGGGCGAACTCCATCGCCCGGCGCTTACGTCTTCTCCACTTCCAGCTCCAGCCCTTCCACTTTGCGCACGACCACATGGTCTCCCATGCCGACCCGCGACGGCGCGTGCGCGTTCCACAGTTCGCCCAGAACAAACACCTTGCCTTCGGGATCGATGTCGGTACGCGCTTCGCCGATTGCGCCGATCAGGCCCGCCACGCCGGTGACGACTTTATTGCGCCGTGCGCGTAGACGCAATCGTCATGAGGAAGACAGTGATCACTCCGAGCGGAATACTCACGCCCAGCGCCGTCCATATCTTCACTCGCATTTCCGGTATTGGCCCATCGACCAGCAGCAACCCTCCCAAAGTCAGGCAGGCAATGCCGGCGATGCCGAGTATTCCGTGAGTGGCAAACTTCGCTTCCAGGATGAAGAGCACAAACGCCGCCATGATCAGGGTGAAGGCCGCATAGCGCGTGGGCAGAAGATTCAAGGCAAACAGGGCCAGCAGGATGAAGACCACGCCGACCACGCCGGGCACGATCGCTCCCGGATGATTGAACTCGGCGTAGAGGGCCAGCGCGCCTACCGCAAGCACGATGAACGCGATATTCGGATCGAGCAGAAAGTCGAGTATGCGTTGCCGCAGGGTCATGGGCAGGTCATCGACTTTGGCGCCGACCAGGTCGAGCTTCACCTGCTTGCCGTCGAAGCGTTTGATGGTGCGCCCCGAGATCTGGCGAAAAAGATCGTCCTGATCTTTAGCCACGATGTCGATGAGGTGCTGCTGCAAAGCTTCCTGATCGGTCCACGATTTCGATTCGCGCACCGCACTCTCGGCCAGTGGAACATTGCGACCACGCGGTCCAACGAACGAGCGCATGAAAGCAGCGGAATCGTTCTCGACCTTGGTCTTCATGACGTCGTCCATTTTCTCGCCGCCAAGTGTCACCGGATGGGCCGCTCCGGTGTTGGTGCCCGGAGCCATTGCCGCAATGTCAGCCGATTCAAGAATGAAGAAGCCCGCCGAGGCTGCGTTCGCGCCGCTGGGGGCGACATAAACAATGACCGGCACCGGCGACGACAGGATGCTCTGGATGATGTCGCGCGTGGAGTCCACAAGTCCGCCCGGCGTGTGCAGTTCGATCAGAACGGCGTCAGCATTCGTCTGGCGCGCGTGTTCCACGGCGCGCGAGATGTACTCCGCGCTGATGGGCTGGATGGTGTCGTCGACTCGAATTTTGACGACGGAGCTGGCAAAGGCCGACGTGAATGCCAGAACGGCAAATGCGACGCAACAAACAACGAAGCGAGTTCGCGACATAAGGGCACCCCCGCCGATGCTTTCGGAGGAGCACTCCGGCGAGCCTCCCACAAAAGCCATTTCCATACCTATTTTGAACCTGTTTGCCGGCTGGCGATATCTTCTTTTAGCCGCAGCGCCGTGGCATTTCCCGGCTCGATGGCCAGGGCGCGCTGGACTTCGTCTTGCGCCGTCTGCACCTGGTTCTGCTTCAGATCCAGCCGCGCGAGCACAAGATAGCCGTCGACGTTCGGCTTCAGGCGCACGGAAGTTTGCGCTTCCGTGCGAGCGTTGGCGACGTCGCCTTTCTTCTCCAGCAGCATTGCCATCTGGGCGTGCGCCGCATCGTTGTTGTAATCCGTGTTGATCGCATCACGGAATTCACTCTCCGCCTGGTCCGGCATATTCTGCGCCAGCAACTCCTTGCCGCGCTGCACGTGATAAGCGGAGTGAGTCTTCGGGTCGGCCTTGGCCAGGCGCATCTCCGCCAAGTTGTGAATCTCCATCTCGAGCTGGCGGTACGACGCTTCATCGTAGTTGCGCTTGATGCGCTCCATCGGAACGTGTGATTGGCCCGAGGTAAGCAGCGTATACGCGGCGGCAACGTTGTTCGTCGGCGGCGCAGGCGGAGGCGGTACCCCGCGATTGATCATCTCCAGCAGCGCCTTGGCTTCGCTGTCGTTTGGTCGCTGCTGCAACTCGTCCTTCAATTGCCGGAGCGCGCCGGTGTTGTCCCCGTTCTTATAGAGCGCGACCGCCAGGTTGAAGCGGTAGTCGGAGTCGTTGGGATCGGCCGTGACGGCCTTGGTGAAATACTCGACCGCGTTGGCGCGATGTCCCCGCCGGGCCTCGACCACTCCCATGTTGTTGTAAACCTCGGTCAACGGGAGTCGGTTGGCGATGCTGCTGAATGCCGCATACGACTTGTCGAAGTTGCCGCGGTAGAACTCCGACATGCCGAGCAGGAAGTCAGCTTCGCCGCTGACGGTGGTCGACTTCGGAATGCGCGCGAACCATGAGGATGCCGATTCGTACTCGTGCGAAGCGTAGTAGGTCTTGCCCAGCGCCAGCATGGCAAGGGTGTAGTTCGGGTTCAGCTTGATGGCGTCGTGAAAGTAGTGAATGCGCTGCTGCGAATTTGTCGCGAGAATGCCGCGTACGTAATTCTCAAAGGCATCCAGTCGGATCGGCTTGAAACTGGAGACGAATTGCTCGCGCGTCAGCGTCGGATGCGACGGCATCTGCTGAAGCAGTTGCCACGCCAGCGCCGTCTGTATGTCGATCAGGCTGGGCAAGGGCCCGCTGCTCTCCACGCCGGGATACAGGTGCAGCTTCTTCATGTCGAGCAACTGCGCTTTTGCGCTGAAGACCTTGCCGTCGAAGTTATAGCTGCCCATCACCACGAAGTCGGCGTCCATCTGTTCGGCTACCCGGTAAATGGTCGCCCGCGACGGCAGGACAGTCGAAGGCACGCCCGAGTGGTCAAACGCATATTCACGGTCGTCGCGGCTCATGACGTAAATGCGTGGCGTGCTCATCCGCTGCGAAAGTACCTCTGGGAACGATTCGGCGATCCACTCCAGCCCGGGGGCGCTGGATTGGTTCTCAAAGGGCATCACCACGAGGGTCTGCGTGCCAGGCAGCGTCTGGGCAGCGGTCATCGCGCCGAAAAGGCACAAGATGCCCATAACAACTGCCAAAGAATGGAAGATAGGACGGTAATACTTTTGCAAAGTAAGTCGATTATAGTCGTGACACCTTTGAGTGAACGTGCAAAACCTTGCACTTGGGTGTCGGTGTAACGACCAGATTTGGGAAGGGTTGTGGGTCGCGGCCGTATACCCGCGAAACCTTTTTCCGAATCTTCGAATCTAAGCTGTGTAGCCGGGGTCTGCGTTGGAAGAGGCAGATCGGGCCGGGGCCGGGCCAAAGCAGTTCAGCGATAGAGCTGTTGCGGCGAGGAGATGGCTTATGAGGCTGTTCGATGCGTTTTTCGGTTGTTCCCATAAACGTTGCAGCTTCCCAATCACGGTGCGAGGAAAGCAGGGCCGCAGTGCGGCTGCTTCCGTGACCGGAACCTACGTAGTCTGCCTGGATTGCGGGCACGAGTTCCCTTATGACTGGAATCAGATGAAGTTGGTGGACGGCAAGGCAGGGGCATCCAGCACTGCTCCTGTTCTTAGCGGTCCCAAGGCCGCTTAGCCAAGCAGGTTTTACCAGCCAGATTGCAGTAAGCAAACGCAGCACGAGGCGCTCACAAAGCGCCTCGGTTTTTTTTGTGATTCAGTGTCCCACATTGAAGTATTTCCGCTCTTGAATCAGCAGTCACCCCCCGACGTGATGCAGGGCACAGAGTTTCCGCACCTACCGTGAAAATCTGGACATGGCAGGAACCTCCCGCGCACGCGGAGGCTACGCAGCTTCCGAACCGATGAGCCGGGCGCGTGGGGGAAAGGTTCCGCAAAGTACTGGTCCCTACCCAGAAAGGAGCGCCAGGCACATGGCTACCGCCCAGCTCTCTCTCGACGCCGCCGAGCAGGCGTTCATCGACCAAGTCATTGTCGGTAAAACCGGCCGCCCAGGCGAACTGCTAGGCATCCTGGAAGCCGCGCAGGAGCGCAGCCCCAACAAGTATCTCTCGCCTGAGACGCTGCGCTACATAGCCGCCAAGCTCGACATTCCCTTGTCGCGCATTTACAGCGTGGCCACCTTCTATGCGCTCTTCAATCTGGAGCCGCAGGGTGACAACACCATCTGCATTTGTCGCGGGACGGCTTGTCACACCCGCAACTCACGTGCGTTGCTGGAGAGCCTTCGGCTGGAACTGGGGCTGGTGGATGGAGAAGACGCGAATGACGCAGACAAGCTGACGCTCACCACTGGCGATAAAAAATTCACCATCCGGACGGTCGCCTGCTTCGGGCAGTGCGCGCTGGCGCCGGTAGTCGAGATCAACCATCGCATCTGCGGCCATGTCAACGAGCGCACCTTGCAACGCGAAGTTCGCTCGCTGGAACGGGAGAATGACTGATGCCGCGCATTGAGGACATTGGCGTATTCAACTCTGTCCGCGAAAGTGGGCTGAACAAACTCGTCCCGCCGGTTCCGCGCATCGCGGTCGGCATGGGGACCTGCGGTCGCGGCAACGGTGCAGAAGGTCTCTACCATGCTTTCGTCGAGGAGATTGATCGCAGCGGAACGTCGTACTACCTGACCAGTGTTGGCTGCTTCGGCCCGTGCTGTCATGAGCCACTGGTGAATGTGCGCCTGCCCGGCGGGCCTCTGCTCATCCTGCATCGCGTGCAGGCCAACGATGCCGGGCGCATCCTCCACGACCTCACCACCGGCATAGTCGATCCCGGACTCGTCTACTGCAAAATCGAGGAGTGGGACCACATCACCGGTGCGATCCGCTACGGTCACGCCTATCCCGAGCTGCCGCTGTGGAGCGATGTTCCGTTCTTCAAGGGGCAGAAGAAGATCGTTCTGCGCAATTGCGGTCTGATCAATCCCGATGACATTGAGGAGTACATCGCGGTCGGCGGGTACCAGGCGCTCTATAAAACGCTGATCGACGATAAACCTGAGATGGTCATCGAGCAGGTAAAGGCGGCCAAGCTGCGCGGCCGCGGCGGCGCCGGATTTCTCACCGGCAACAAATGGGAGTTTCTGCGCAAAGCTGTGTCGGATGAGAAGTTCATCATCTGCAACGCCGACGAAGGCGATCCCGGCGCCTACATGAACCGCAACGAGATCGAGAGTGATCCCCATGCCTTGCTGGAAGGCATGATCATCGGCGGCTACGTGATGGGTGCAACCCAGGGAATCATCTATGTTCGCGCCGAATATCCGCTGGCGGTGCATCGCCTTAATCGTGCCCTCGAGCAGGCACGGGAGTATGGCCTGCTCGGCAACAACATACTGGGCCGCGGATTCAACTTCGATATTGACCTCGTGGAGGGAGCGGGAGCGTTTGTCTGCGGTGAAGAGACGGCGCTGATCGCATCGCTCGAAGGGGAAGCGGGTCGTCCCCGCCCGCGGCCGCCATTTCCGGCACAGAAAGGCCTTTGGGGCAAGCCGAGCAATATCAATAACGTCGAAACCTGGTACAACATCGCGCCCATCATCACCAAGGGCCCGGCATGGTTCACCGAAACCGGCAGCGCCAAGAGCTCCGGGACAAAAGTTTTTTCGCTGGTCGGCAAGGTCCACAACAGCGGTCTGGTCGAGATGCCGATGGGCACCCCGATCAAGACCTTTATCTATGACATTGGCGGAGGCGGCGTCGAAGGCCGAGCCATCAAGTCGGTGCAGACTGGAGGCCCCTCCGGCGGCTGCATTCCCAGCGAGATGTTCGATACCCCGGTCGATTACGAAAGCCTGGCGCAACTAGGCGCCATCATGGGTTCCGGCGGCATGGTGGTGATGGACGAAGACAATTGCATGGTCGATGTCGCCCGCTACTTCGTCGAATTCACCAACTCCGAGTCCTGCGGGAAATGCATTCCATGCCGCGTCGGCCTCAACAAGTGCCTGCGGATTCTGAATCGCGTTACCGAAGGCGCCGGCCGCATGGACCACCTGGAGCGGCTGGATGAACTGAGCCGCTACATCCGCGACTGCTCGCTGTGTGGCTTAGGTCAGACGGCGCCGAATCCGGTGCTGACCACGATGCGGCACTTCCGGCAGGAGTTCGAAGACCACATCGTGTCGCACCGCTGCGTGGCGGGCGTGTGTACCGAACTGGCGCTCTCACCCTGCGAGAACAGCTGCCCGCTGCACATGAACATCCCGCGCTTCCTGCAGCTCTATAAGGAAGGGCAGCTTGAAGAGGCGTTCGAGTCCATCATCATGGACAACCCGCTGCCTTGCTCGACCGGCCGCGTGTGCCAGCATCCCTGCGACGAGCGCTGCCGCCGCACGGCAGTGGACGACGCCGTCAATATGCGCGAGGTACACCGCTTTGTCGCCGACTACATCCTGCTGGGCGACGGCTTCGATGAGGCAGTGAAACGTGTGCACGCGCACAAACTCGAGCCGACAGGCCGCAAGATTGCTGTCGCCGGCGCTGGCCCGGCTGGGTTGACTGCCGCCTTCTATCTCGCGCTCTTCGGGCATGACGTTACTGTCTATGACTCGCTGACCGAGGCTGGCGGAATGTTGCGTTTTGCCTTGCCGGAGTACCGCTTGCCCAAGCCGGTATTGCAGCGCGAGATCGACCTGATCCAGAGCCTCGGCGTGAAGTTCATCTTCAACACCCGGATTGGCTTCGACATTTCGCTGAACGAACTCGACGAGCAATACGACGCTGTCTGTCTGGCAATCGGTACCTGGAAGGAGTCGTGGGTCTATCTGCCGGGCACGGAGCTGAAAGGCGTTTTCCCGGCGTTGCCGTTCCTGGAGTCGGTCTCCAAGGGCGACTTCGTCCCGCTCGGCCGCAAGGTAGTTGTGATTGGCGGCGGCAACGCGGCCATCGATTCCGCACGCACTGCTTTGCGCATGGGATCGAGCGTGACGGTTGTTTATCGCCGTGAACGCAAAGACATGCCGGCAATCGAAGAAGAGACGGCGGCCTGCGAAGACGAAGGCGCGAAGATCGTTTTCCTCTCGGCGCCCCACCGCATCATCGGTGACGCCAAGGGAAATGTCAGGGCCTTGGAGGTGGTGAAGACACGTCTCGGAGAATTCGACCGCTCCGGCCGCCGTAAGCCGATCCTCACCGACGAAGTTCAGCGCTTCGAGTGCGACGCCGTGATTCTGGCCGTCGGCGAAACCGTGGATCTTGATTTCGCCAAGGCCTCCGGCTTGCAGATCAAGGAGGGCGGCACCATCGAAGTGAATCACTTCACGCTGGAGACGAGCCGTCCGCGCTTCTTTGCCGGTGGCGACCTGGTGACCGGCGCTTCGAATGTCTCCAACGCCATGGCCTATGGCAAGCAGGCGGCGCAGTCGATCGATCAGCAACTCATGGACGCCAAGCGCTGGGAGCAGCTCTTCCGTCCGATGCAGTTCGACCAGATGCCGCCCAAGCAGCCGAGCGAGAGCCATCGTCACCACTCTCGCGCGATCGCCGTGCGCGAGCGTGCCAATAGCTTCGAAGAAGTGATGGTCGGTTTGTCGGCGGAAGAGGCGCACGACGAATGTTGCCGCTGCCTGCGTTGCGACGCTGGCGTGACGGTTTCGCGATAAGGAAGGAGCTTTGCCTTGCCGCAAAAGAAAGTTTCTTTGCGTATTGACGGTGAGCTGGTGAATGCCGGTGAGGGACAAACCATCCTCGAGGCGTCGCGCGCCAGCGGTAAATCGATTCCGACGCTCTGTTTTCTGGAAGGCTTGAGCCCGGTGGGCGCCTGCCGCCTGTGCATGGTCGAGGTGGCGGGAATCGACCGCCTGTTTCCTGCATGTACCACGCCGGTGCAGGACGGAATGTCGGTGGTCACCAACTCGCCGCGTCTGTCACGCTACCGCCGCATGACCGTCGAGCTGCTGCTGGTCGAGCGGAATCATGTCTGCGCAGTTTGCGTCGCCAACGGGCACTGCGAATTGCAGGACATGGCGTACACCATGGGAATCACCAGCGTGCGCTTTGCCTACAACTTCCCACGCCTGTCCGTTGACGCTTCCCATCCGCGCTTCGTGCTCGACCATAACCGCTGCATCCTGTGTACGCGCTGTGTCCGCACCTGCGCCGAAGTGGAAGGGGCTCACGTCTGGGAAGTGATCGCGCGTGGCATCCATGCGCGCATCGTTCCCGACCTTAATCAGAAATGGGGCGAGGCTCGCACCTGCACCAACTGCGGCAAGTGTGTGCAAGCTTGTCCAACCGGCGCCCTGGCCGAGAAGGGTAAGGCAGTGGAAGAGATGACGCGCTCGACGGCCACCATCACTGCGCTGGCCCGCCACAGAGGAGTTCGCGTATGAAGAAGCTCAAGCTGGCTACGATCTGGCTCGACGGCTGCTCCGGCTGTCACATGTCGCTGCTCGACCTGGACGGCGCCCTGATTCCTATCGTGCGCAAAGTCGACATCGTCTACGGGCCGCTGGTGGACGCGCAGGAGTTTCCCGAGGATGTCGATGTAACCCTGGTGGAGGGCGCGATCAGCACCCAGGAGGACGTCGAGAAGCTGCATCAGATTCGCGCCCGCACCAAGCTGCTGGTTTCTCTCGGCGATTGCGCTGTGACCGGCAACGTCGCGGCGATGCGCAATGTTTTTCCGGTGAACAAACTGCTGCAACGGGTTTATGTCGATGGTGCGGACGCCAATCCCTGTATCCCGCGTGACGGGTTGCCGCAGCTGTCAAAACAGGCGCGTCCGGCGCAGGACTTCGTGAAAGTGGATGTGTGCCTCCCCGGTTGTCCGCCGCAAAACAAGGTCATTGCCGGATTCCTGAACAACCTGTTGGAAGGCCGCAAGCCCGAGGCAAACCAGAAGATCAAGTTCGGATAGAAGCGAGAGTCGGTTAACCACAGAGGCACGGAGAAACAGAGAAAGCAACTAGGAGACGAAGACCAAACAGTTGGGATGAGAGCCAGTGACCTGCGAAAAACAACAAGAACATTTCGTATCTGAAGTTCTCTGTGCCTCTGTGTCTCTGTGGTGAACAAGGGATTTCCTATGAAGCGCATTACGATTGAGCCGGTAAGCCGCATCGAAGGCCACGCCAAGATCACCATCAAGCTTGACGACAACGGCAAGGTCGCCGACACGACCTTTCAAGTGACCCAAGTCCGTGGCTTCGAGAAGTTCACCGAGGGCCGTCCGTTTTACGAGATGCCGGGCATTACCTCGCGCATCTGCGGAATCTGTCCCATCAGCCATCAACTGGCTGCGTCCAAGGCATGCGACGCGATTATGGCCGTCCGCATCCCGCGCGCCGCCCAACTGTTACGCGAGATCATCCATTGCGCGCAGGTGGTGCAGTCGCATGCCCTCAGCTTCTTCTATCTTTCCGCTCCCGATCTCCTGCTGGGCATGGATGCCGATCCGGCGATTCGCAACGTCGCTGGCGTGATCGAGGCCAACCCGGAACTGGCCCGTGCAGGCATCGACCTTCGCAAGTTCGGACTGCAGGTCATCGAAGGTCTGGCCGTAGAGCGCGTGCATCCTTCGTGGATCGTGCCCGGCGGCGTCAAGTCGCCGATGAGCGAAGCGGCGCGCGACCGTTTCCTGGCCGCCATACCTCCGGCCCTCGCGACTGCGGAGAAGACTCTCGGCGTGCTGAAAGGCGTGCTCGATTCCTTCACGGAGGAGATCGCCAACTTCGGTTCCGCACCCACCATGTATGCGGGGCTCGTCGATAGCGCCGGCAACATTCAACTTTATGATGGGCAGCTGCGTTTCCGCGGCCCAGACGGCGCGATTGTCAACGCCGGAGTTGCCGCCGAAGGTTATCAGCAGTTCATCGGCGAAGCGACGGTGTCCGACTCGTACTTGAAGGCGCCCTACTACAAGCCTCAGGGGTGGCCGCAAGGCATCTATCGCGTCGGTCCGCTGGGGCGAATCAACACCGCGGAAAGTATGGGCACCCCGCGCGCCGACGCCGAATTGAGCGAATTCCGCCAGCGCTTCGGCCGCGTTGCCCACAGCTCTTTCCTCTACCACTATGCCCGCTTGATAGAGGTTCTATACGCCCTGGAATGCATGCAAGTCCTTTTGCAGGAGCCAGATGCGCTGGATTCCCACGTTCGTGCCGAGGCCGGAGTGAATGCCTTGGAAGGGGTCGGCATGATCGAGGCGCCTCGGGGTACGCTCATCCATCACTACAAAGTCGATGAAGATGGAGCGATCCTCTGGGCGAACCTTATCGTCGCCACCGGGCACAATAACCGCGCCATCAGCGATGGCGTGCGCCAGGTGAGCGAGCACTTCATCAAAGGTGACCGCCTGCAGGAGGGCATGTTGAATCGCGTTTCGGCGCTGGTGCGCGCTTACGATCCTTGTCTGAGCTGTTCCACCCACGCCGTGGGAGCACCCGCGGTGGAGATAAACCTTGTTAACGCAAAAGGTTCTTTGCTGGATAAGCTTTGCTAGAAGCGAGTCTCGCGCTAGAATTGGTGCGCCACCGTTTCCCGACCATGGGTGGTTACCCGGTTCAGTACAGTAAAGAGTTTGTTGATGCACTTGGTGTAGTTGCGGAACTACTCCGTTAGAGTTTCAAAACGGGAGTGTTGCACGTGGGACGCTCTCTGATGTAATGCGACAGAGTTCCGGAAACTTCTACAATGGTTTCCTGATTTTCACTTCGAAAAGGACCAACGTGATGCCCTCTTGCAGAAAGCTTGCGATAGCCCTGGCGGCGTGCCTGGTGTTGTCTTTCTGCGGCACGTTCGCCGCAGCGCAGGTCACCATTCAGCCGAAAGCCGAGATATTCGCCGGTTATTCCTGGTTAGGCGTCAGCGGTTACGCTGACTTCGACAATAAGGTGAACGATATCACCACCGGCTTCGACGCCTCCGTTACGTATTACCTGCCGCAGGCGCACAACTTGGGCATCATCTTCGACGGCAGCGGACACTTTGCCACCGGTGCACCCAATTACACGGGTATTGGCTTCGGCATGGCCGGATTGCAGTACAAATACCACACCGACTCGTTCATGCCGTTCGTACGCTTCATGGCGGGCGCGGGCAACCTGTCGCCTGCATTTCCGCCCACACCGCCGAACTTCGGCAACCAATGGGATGCTGCTCTCTCGGCCGGCGGTGGTTTCGACTACGCCATCGGTCATCGTTTCTCGATCCGTATAGCCCAGGCCGACTACATCTACACCAACTACCATCCGTATATCGGCGGCAACATCCACAGCACGCAGTGGAACAACATCCGCCTGGCGACTGGCGTGGTGTTTAATCTGGGCAGCTACTACACGCCGCAGCCAACTGCCGCTTGCGCTGTGCAGCCTTCCGGGGAAGTGATGGAAGGCGAGCCGGTCACCGTGACCGCGACGGGATCGAACTTTAACCCCAAGCATACGGTCATGTACTCGTGGACCACGAACGGTGGCAAGCTCAATTCCACCGACAAGCAGTCTGCTCAGATCGACACCACAGGCGTAGCGCCGGGAAGCTACACTGCCACCGCATCCCTCACCGATCCCAAGATAAAGAGGAGTCTCGACGCCGGCAGCCATTCGTTCATTGGCACACCGGAGCCGATCAAGCCGGCGACCTGTACTGCGAACTTCACGGTGAAAGCGAAGCCGATGAATCCGCCACAGGTTAGCTGCTCGGTCAACCCGAGCACGGTCCAGGGTGGTGGTGCGGTTACGGTCACCGCGACCGCGACCAGCCCCGACAACTCGACGATTAACAGCTACTCGTACTCCGCGTCCGCCGGTAAGATCAGCGGCACCGGAACCACGGCTACTCTCGACACCGCCGGTCTGCCGGCTGGCCCCGTCACCATAACCGCGTCTGCGACGGATGCTCGCAACCTGACCGGAACCGGTACGTGTACCGTGGGCGTCGAAGTGCCGCCACCACCGCCGACTTGCAGTAAGGTCAACTCGATCCAGTTCCCGGATCTGAAGAGACCGTGGCGTGTGGACAACACTGCGAAGGCCATTCTGGACGACGTTGCCAGCCGCCTGAAGGCTGACCCGAACGCCAAGATCGTCATCGTCGGCTACGCCGATGGCGAGAAGGCTCCGATGGAAGGCACCGGCAAGAAGCGTCATCCGATGAACCTGGCCGGCCAGCGAGCAGTCAATGCGAAGGCTTACCTGGTACAGCAGCAGGGTATCGACCCAAGCCGCGTCGAGGTCCGTCAGGGCACCGGCCAGCAGAAGGTTGCCGATATCGTCTGGGTACCGCAGGGAGCCGACGAGAACGCTTGCGCCGACCTGCAGAACACGACGCCGGTCGACGAGAACATGGTGAAGCCGAGCGAAAACGCCTATCCGAAGCCGAAGAAGGCGTCCGCTCCTATGCACCACAAGAAAGGCGCGGCAGCGCCGGCCAAACAGCCAGCGCAGCAGCAATAACCCAGTCCTTCTGGACATCATGGCCGGTGAGAGTCAGACTCTCACCGGCCTTTTCTTTGCGCGCCAAGGTCAAAATCGCCCTGGCCGCATCTATAATGCTGGAGGCTTTTAGCCGTCAAATCAGTCCTGATAACATATCAGGCAGTGCCTGCATCCCCGGAGCGAGAGCGGGACACGGAGAGGAAAGTCGAGAACCATGCGTTGGATGTTACGGTCCAAGATTCACCAGGCCACAGTTACCGAAGCCGATCTGAAGTACGTTGGAAGCATCACGATCGACGAGGAACTGATGGACATGGTCGGTCTCATACCCGGCGAACGCGTTCTGGTCGTCAGCAACACCAGCGGAGCGCGGCTTGAAACCTACACCATTCCCGGCCCGCGAGGCGCAGGCGATATCTGCATGAACGGCGCCGCCGCCCACCTCATCAAGAAGGGCGACGAAATCATCATCATGGGCTTCGAACTCACCGAGAAGCCGGTGGAGTCTAAGCAGATTGTCCTGGGAAAGAACAACGAGTTCGTGCGCTGGCTTGCCACCGAAGAGTCACACACCTGTATCACCGATCTAGTTGGATCGCTATAGCGGCTGAACGAATTGGGTTGTGTGGAAGTGACTTCTTGCAGGCTGACATCCAGTCGGTAGCCAGGTCGCGGTCCTCGCCATCCGTTGCTCCAGCGACGCATACGGACGCAAAACTCCAACCGAAATACTCCCGGATACTCGACATTTCGGGCCGTCCGCGGTCGACGTCCCTGTCTCTGTTCGTTATATCTTGGTGTCAGGTCTCTGAATGACCGGCCTCGTCGAATAACTTAACGATAAGGGTCTGGTCGCGCCATATCGTACAGTGAGCAATTTCACGGTCTGCGGTTCAAGCGGTCAGGTTCGACGGGCGAAGGTGAATGCTGAATTGAGTCGCGCTCTCATCGTTGTGAGTATCCTTTGCTGGGCGGCGGTATCGTTCGCACAAACCAACATCGGAGAGTTGCGTATCAAGGTCGTCGATCCCGCCGGACTCGGGATTAAGACATCCGTACAGATCACCAGTGAAGCCACTCAGTACAACAATGCGCTCTCGACTTCCAGCGACGGCACTCTGACCGTGCAACGGCTGCCGTTTGGGGTTTACCAACTCAGCGTCAACCAGACGGGATTTTCCCCCGCTGCCTCGACCGTCGAAGTGCACTCCTCCATCCCGGTGCAACACACGATTCGGCTCAAGATCGAATCCGTGAAGGAGTCGGTCACGGTTCAGGGACAGGGAACGCTGATCGATCCGGAACAGGCCGGCTCGATAAATCAAATCAGTGAGGCCCAGATCCAGAAACGCCTTTCCTCGCTGCCGGGACGATCGATCCAGGACTTGGTGAACTCGCAGCCGGGTTGGCTGTATGAGGGCAACGCCGTTCTGCATCCGCGCGGTTCGGAGTACCAGACGCAATTTGTGATTGACGGCATCCCGCTCACCGACAACCGGTCGCCCAGCTTTGGTCCGGAGATCGGCGCCAATGACGTCGACTCGATGAACATCTACACCGCGGGTTTCCCGGCCGAATACGGGCGCAAAATGGGCGGCGTCATCGAACTCAACACACTCAAAGATCCGCAACCCGGATTCCACGGACAGATTGTTCTCTCCGGCGGCAGCTACAATACCGCGGCAGCGTTTACCCAGGACCAGTATGCGTGGGGGAAGAACGTGCTCGGTGTTACGGCTTCCGGGTCGCTGACCGACCACTATCTGAACCCGGTTGTCCCCGAGAACTACACCAACAGCGGAACCCTCGGTGATTTCTCCATCAATTACCAGCGCGACGTGACTACCAACGATCGTCTCAACTTCATCGCCCGTTATGCCCTGTCGCGGTACGAGCTGCCCAACGAAATCGTTCAGCAAACCTGGTGTTACGCGCCCGGGCAGACGCAAGGTCCTCCCTGTCAGCGCCAGAACGCGAACAATTTCGAGCCCATGTTCATCACTTCGTATCGCCACATTTTTTCTCCCAATGTGGTGGCCGATGTCCACGCCATGGTGCGCAACAATGCCAACGATTTTTATTCCAACGCGCTCTCTACGCCGATCATCCTCTTCCAGCACAACTGGTTCAACGAGTTCTACTTCAAGGGCATGGTTACCGCGAACAAGGGACGCAACGAATGGAAAGTGGGGGTTGAGTCCGACAACGCCTGGCTGCATGAAAATTTCAACTACCTCATCACCGATCCTTCTCAGTTCGACCCCGGCACAGCATTGACCTTCAGTTTTCCGGGAGCGTATCCGAGCCAGGGACAGCGTCCCGACCTCGAGCAATCTGCCTTTGTGCAGGATCTGATTCGGTTAGGAAACTGGACCATCAACGCCGGTCTGCGCTGGGACCACTATCAGTTGATCGTCAATCGCCAATCGGTGGACCCGCGTTTCGCCATCTCGCGATACTTTCCGTCGCTAGGAATGTTGGCGCACTTTTCCTACGACCGTGTATTCCAGACGCCCTCTTTCGAAAACATCTTGTTGTCGAACTCGTTCGAAGTTTCTTTTATCAATCCCGATTTCCTGCGGGTTCCCGTCGAGCCTTCGCAAGGCAACTACTACGAGGCGGGCGTTTCCAAGGCGTTCGGCAACAGCCTGCGCGCGGATGTGAACTATTACCTGCGCAACGTTAACAACTATGCCGACGACAATCAGATCGAGAACACAACCATCAGCTTCCCCATCGCCTTCCGCAAGGCGGTGATCTACGGAGCCGAAGCAAAGATCGAAGTTCCCAACTGGCACGGGTTGTCGGGGTTTGTGAGTTATTCCTACATGGTTGGCAACGTATGGTTCCCGGTGACCGGAGGTCTGTTTCTCGGCCAGGATGTGCAGAACGCAGAGGACCAACTGAGCGGACACTTCCCGGATTCTCAGGACCAGCGCAACACGCTGTTCACGCGCTGGGTCTACCAGGTGAAGCCGCGCTTCTGGGTGGCGGGCGGCATTCAGTACGGCAGCGGTCTGCCGTTCGAATTCGACGGTGACTATGACACTGCCTTGGCGGAGTACGGACCGGCGGTCCTCAGCCGCGTCAATTTTGATCGCGGCAGAATCTTGCCGTCGCTGCTGGTGAGCGCATCTGCGGGAGCGGACATTTACAAGCACGACAAGGTCGACATGAAGCTGCAGGTCGACGGGCAGAACCTGACCAACACGCTCAACCTCATCGACTTCGGAGGATTGTTCTCGGGCAACGCAATTGGTCCGGGACGCAGCGCCTATGTCAGGTTGACTACGACGTTCTGAGTCACGGTCGTCCGAACAATCGGAAGTAGACGTTCAACAACGCCGATTTATTTTGCGATGACTGAGAGATGTGCCACTCGTAGATCTGCCGTTCCGAAGCCTGGATTTTCTGCAGGAATTCGTCATCACCAATGCGACGTTTGTTCATCAATTCCAGATGCTTCTGTCGCATGCTGTGACGATGACGTAGACCAGTGCGCAGTCCGCATAGATACGCACCGATACCGCCGCTCCGCATCGCGAATAGCGCCCACAAGATTTGATAAGCGATGATTCGCCGCCGCAGCTTGAGAAAGACTTCTTGTGGATAGTCTTTCGTGAGCAGGTAAATCTGGTTGCGCGTAATGTACTCGACGACACGCGGGTGAAGCTTTTGTCCCAAAGTCGCGCTGCCGATGTGATAGGCAACCGCATCCGGCAGATAGAAGCCGCCGAATCCAAGCAGTTGCACGCGCAGCGCGAGATCCAGATCATCCAGGTACGCGAAGAAATCTGTGTCCAGCCCGCCACTCTCGACGAAGGCATCGCGGCGATACAGAACAGCAGCGCCGCAGCCCGACAGTATTTGCATCGGCTGATCGAACTGTCCGCGATCGCTGTCCAGGTGTCCGAGCCGATAAGTCGCGCCCGCCATCAGCATCGCATCGCCCGCTCCGTCCAGATGTGTACGTTGCGTGGCACGAAGCAGCTTGCCGGTAGCAAAGCCGAGATGCGGATCGGCTTCGAGGGCAGCGACTAGTTTCTCAAGATAGTTTGGCGCAAGCTCGATGTCGTTGTTCAGCAGCAGAACATAACGCGAATCCGTCGCCGCTACTGCGCGATTGATCGAACCTGTCGTTCCCTCGTTCGTGGCCAACTCAATTCGACTGGTGTTGGCAGGCAGCGGGTCGGAAAGCATCTTTCCAGGCTGAGCTTCGTTCTCGATGACGACAATTTCCCATGCGTCTGCCGGAAGCGTTTGCCGCTGGATGGTATCAATGCAACGCGCGGTGAGGTCGGGCCGGTGCAGCGACGGAATGGCGATGGCGACAGTTTTCACGCGGCTATGCTGCCGATTGTACACAGCTCGCGGGTGTCAAGGTAAGCCGCGATCAGCGACGGAACGGCCCGCCTTTAGCCGCAGCCGGCTTGCTGGTGACCACCTTCATCCAGCCTTTGTCGCTGAGCTGCGACTCCCTCGAAAGCTGGAGGCCGGCTTCTTTGATCAATTTGCCTATCGTGTCCGGATGGTTGTAATTCAGGAAACCGCGAATGTTCTCAGGATTTTTCGCATACATTTGGGCATGCTCGCGAAACACCGTTACCGTCTGCTCGCCAAGCGCGCACGCGTCGAAGTAGAAGATACCGTCCGGCTTCAATAAGCGCTTCACGGAGACAAGGTAGTTCAAGATGTCGTACGCGTTGAAGTGAATGAACACGTGGAGCGAAAATCCGAAGTCGTAGGCTTCCGCCGGCAGATAATCGAGATACTTGTCCTCGATGCGATGGAACGACAGGTTGGCATACTGCGCCGAGTTAGACTGCGCCAGCTTCAGGAACGATGCGCTGATGTCATTACAGTCCAGCAAGCCGCATTTCGGGGCCAGAAGGCGCGCCACTGTACCGTCGCCGCTGCCGATTTCAAACCCACGCTTGTCTGGCGCGATGCGGCAGAAACGCGCAATTTCCTCGGCATGCTGTTGGCGGTCCTGTTCAAACTCCTCGCGTGTCGAATGCCCCGCGAGCTTTAGCAGGCCGTCTTCGTTTTCACCAAGTTCCCAGGCGTTGCGGATTACGTCCATCAAGCGACCCTCATGAGTAGATAACGTACTTTGAACTGCTGCTTACAAGTCATCGTTTTCGAACCCACGGTCAAGCGTTTATTTCCTGCTCCGCAGTGGCGACTCCTGTGTATTTGGCGAGCAGAGATTGTAGCGCCACAAGATCTTCCGGTGTCATGGAAGAATCGGTGTGGCCTGTATTGGCAGATGTAACCAACGACCACCACTCGGGATCCTGAACCCGCAATTGTTGCAGCAAGTGACCTACTGGAGCATTCCCGCCGGACTCGCCGAGTCCGCGCGCGAAGTGATGCCAGAAGCCCGGCTTATACCGGTAATGACGCTCCCGGCACAATAGCTGAACGTATTTGTGAGGATGACGCGCGAGTAGCAGCGGATCGAGTCGAAACATTTTCGCTCGCTCCATTTGCGATTCGCGCTCGACCGTCGCCGGATGCGGAGGATGGAAGACCACGACGTCGCGAGCGTGCGGAATGTCGCCGAACTCCATCACGCGCCAGGCCAGATCGGTGTCCTCGCGGAAGTCGTGGAAACGCTCGTCGAATCCGCCGGCCTTCTGCAGCAGATCGCGGCGATAAAACATGTTTGCCGTCATAAATCCGATGCCTTCAAATCCAATGTTCGACACCGTGCGCCACTTGGGATCGCCGAGTTTGTCGCTTCGAATGCTGCCTTCCAGACCGGCAATCGGCTGCGCATCGAAATGTCTCGCAGCCTTCTCCAGCCAGTCAGGCTCCGGGATGCAATCGTCATCCGTAAACGCCACAACATGGCCGCTGGCTTCCGCGATGCCCTTGTTGCGGGCGAGAGCGGGCCCGCGCTGCTCGGAGTAGACGCACCGCACATTGAGCTTGCGCTGATATTCCTCGGGAATCTGGATCGGCGGCTCGCTTTGGTCTACGACCACAACTTCGAAGTCCGGGAAGGTCTGCCGCGAAAGCGCGTCCAGGCCGCTCAGCAGGTGGTCCTTGCGGTTGTAGCTGGGAATCACGACCGAGAAAAATGGCGGATCCATGCGGCGGCGGTAGTGCAGTTGCGCCGTGATTCGTTCGGCTGCTCCGCGCACGACTGCCGACCAGTCGTAGCGATGTTCGGCTTCCACGCGGGCCGCTTTGCTCAACCGCAGGCGCAAGTCAGAATCTGAGCGCAGTTTGCGCAGGGCTTCGGCGAAATGCGCACGGTCGGCAACAAGGCAAATCTCAGGCGCGCGTTCGATGCCTCTAACGCCAGTTTCGGTAGAGACAATCGCCAGTCCGGCTGCCATGTATTGCACCAACTTCAGATTTGTTCCCGAGCCAACCTCAACCGGATTCAGCCCGTAATCAGCGGCCGCAAACACTGAGTACAACTCTTCTTCGGTCAGCACACCGAGCAGATCGACGTTTGCCGGCAGGCTCGCCGAATGCGTGCGCAGGTAATCTTCTTTGACGCTGCCGGCTATGGCGAAGATGATGTCGGGAAACGCCGGCGCGAGGTGCTCAATGATGAACGCGGCAGCTTCTGTGTTCGGGCCATAGCCGCTGCCGACAAACACGGCCACATCGCGATCCTGCCAGCCGCGACCTTTCTTCGCCGCCGCACGCATGCTGGCGCTCGCGGGCCGCAGCAAATTGGTGTCAGCACAATTCGGCACGAGGTGAAACGTCTCGCGCGGGATGCCGTAAGCCTCAGCCATCGCGTCTGCGTCTTCCCACGAGCACACCCAGACATCGTTCGCCAGACGTGCCAGCTCACCCTCGACCCGTTTCACATTCGCCGCCAGCCGCCGTCCGGCAAAACTCGAAGACAGCAGGCGCGAGCGCAATCCGTGTTCGAAATTGTGCGCGTCGTAGATGATGAGCTTGTCTTTCAGCTGGCTTTTCGCCAGCGGATAGACCCAGGGGTGCGTGAAGACGACCACGTCCGACTGCTCAACGCTCTTGTGAAAGGTGCGCACGAATTCCGGCGACAGACGCGTCATCCACGAGAAGCTGACGTCGATCACAGAACCGCCGGGCACAAGCTTCTGGAGCCGAGCCGCGGTCTTGTAGTGCGCAGGCGAGAGAGCAAGCACGCGAGAGTGCCAGTTGGGCAGCGGCCAGTCGTCGGTGCTGGGAGGCCCGGGCCAGTCATAGGCGCCAAGATATTCCGTAGGGAAGTGCTGCGACAGCTCCTTGCAGATTTCCTTGACACGCACGCGTGCGCCGCCAACTGCCGGTTCGAGAACCTGGTTGTCGGTCACCAGTACGTGCACGGGTTCGCGTGGAGTTTGCAGCAACGGTGGCAACCCAATCGCCTGTGGTTCGTAGGATGACTCGATCCGCGGCTCCTGATAAGCAGCCTCGATCAGCCGATCCACGATTGCGTCCCATGATTGGGCAGGTGCCGATTGCCAGGCGGCTTCACCCATTTCACGCGCAAGCTGCCGATCTCCGACCAGCGTGTTCATTGCACGCGCCAGCTCGGCAGGATCCGGATCGACCACGAATCCCGACTCCCCATGCCGCACCAGCACCGCCGGCTCGCCTGAATCTTTGCACACGATCACCGGCTTGTGGCTCAGCATCCCTTCGACCGTGATATATCCGAAGTCTTCGTCCTTGGGCACGAACAGTACGCCGAGCGCGTTCGCATAAAGCTCAACCAGTTCCGCATCGCCAAGGAAGCCAAGAAAACGGATGCGGGGATCGCCAGCCGCTAGTTGCCGGAATTCCGCTTCGTGTTCGCCTGCACCCGCAATCAGCAGCGGAGTGTCGCCTTTTACGTGCTGCATGGCGCGAATAGCCAAGTCGACGCGCTTCCAGCGATGCAGCCGACCTGGCAACACAAAATATTCCTGGGCTCCGGAATGATGGCCGGTGGCAAACACCGGCGGATGCAGTACCTCAGCGTTGAAGCCGTTGTAGAACTTCAATCGCCGCGCGGTTTCGCTGCCGTTGGTGAAGATGTGCCTGACCTGCCGAAAAGCAAGATTGTCGAGGCGACGGACGACATCGCGCTGCTGCCGCTTGACGGCGAGAGCGTCGGCAGGAAGGTCACCGTACTCGTCACTGAAGCGGTCATAGAAGACACGCATCTGGTGAAGCAGCCAGCAGACGTGATGCGGATGCTGCACCATGTATGTCGGATTTTTCGTGGAGACGACGACGTCGAAGCCCGAGACGTCGAGCTCATAGCAATCGAGGTAGCCCTGTAGAACCGATTCCCAGTTGTACTCGCTGACCGGAACCTGGATCCACTCGGTTTCAACTTTTCTGCGGAAGGCATTCACCATCCCGAGATAATGCCGCTCGGCGCCGTACAGACGGTTGGGATCGGCGACAGCGGGAGTGATGATGGCGGCCTTCATGATGCTACGACTCGCTCCGCTCCTTTTCGTCTTTTGGGTAGTCGGAGCCCACCGTATCCATTGCGAGCGCGGCCGCTTCCGGACTATTCGTTTGGGCTGTGGTCTTGTTCATAGAGTCGCGCTACGGCATCACGCTAAGCAGAAAACCCGCGCGGACAGAAGCTTTAGCAAGCCTACCAATCGAGTGCAATTTCCGCAATTTCAGCGGCCGCGCTGCGCTGCCACGCGCTCCAGTTCAGCGGTAGTTCGCTGCCAGCAGGCATCGCCTGAATATTCCAGCGCAAGCCGATGTCCACCGTCGCCCATCTTCTCGCGCAGTTTAGGATCGGCCAGCAGGCGCTCGATCTCCGCCGCAAGTTGCTGCGCGTTGCCGAAAGGGACGCTGACTCCTCCTCCGCTGGCCGCGATGAGTTCGCGCGAGACATTGATGTTCACGGCAAGAACGGGCTTCCGATTCGCCCATGCTTCGATCAGCACCAGCCCAAGCGATTCCACGCGTGATGGTTGAGCGACTACCGTCGCCGACGCCAGAAAATCCCGCTTCTCCGCATCTGCGAACGGAGGCAGGTTCAGCAGCTTCGGGCAATCTTTGCCGGCGACTGCCACGTACTCATCGAAAGTGGAGAGGCTCGGTCCTGCCATAACTAGCCAGGCATTCGAACCCTTCGACCAGAGAATCTTCATTGCCTCGACGACCATCTCCGAACCTTTTTCGAAGGCCTTCATGCCGAGGTGCAGCACCACCGGACCATCAACGCCATATCGTTCCCGAAGAAAGTCAGGATCGCCGCCGGTCACTGTGTTGAGATCCACTCCGAAGGGCGTTATCGCCATCTTGTCTGCGGCAACACCCAGCTTCGCCATGTGATCGCGTTCGGTCTTGGTCATGCAGAAGACCTTGTCGCAATGACGCAGCATCTCGACCTGGTGCGCTCCAAGATAATGCTGCTCCACGGCATCGCTGCCCGGTTCGCCCAGATGTGTGCAGGGAGTCGCGACAACCGGTACGCCGCGCAGTTCGCCCGCTCTGAGTCCGGTATACATCATGCCGTTGTAAGGTAACGGACCGATGTGGATGAGGTCCGCGTCGACATCGCGCAACGCCTCGGCGAGTCCAGGAACACGAAACGAGGGCCGCCAATGCTGTGCCTTCCAGCGCCAATACGGCGCCAATCCCATGACGCGCGTTGCCCGGCGACGAAGCGTGTTGTAGTCGATGGGAAAGCGCCGCACGACCACTCCATCGACGACCGTCTGCTCCTGTGGAAACGTCTTGAAGCCGGGGAGCCAGAATGATTCCAGATCGCTGGCTACCGTCGTGAAAACTGTGGCCCGATGATTTTTCTCGACCAGGAACTTTGCCAGCGAGAGCAGGGAATTTTCGTAACCGCCGCGGTACGGGAAGAATCGAGGAAGGACAAAGACGACGTGCATCGTCAGGCCGCGCCCTTACTGGGCAGCGACGACCTCCGCGGACACCAGGTTGTGATAGACGCTGACTGCTTCTTCCGGCGTGCTATCCATCAGGATCGTGCCATGATCGATCAAGATGGCGCGCTCACAATGTGTCTGCACCTGGGCCATGTCGTGCGAGACCATGACGATGGTCTTGCCGGACTGCCGGAAGTGCTGGATGCGCTCGAAGCATTTCTCCTGGAAACCGATATCTCCGACGGCGAGAATCTCATCGACCAGCAGTATCTGCGGATTGACTTCGGTAGCCACCGAGAACGCCAACCTCATGTACATACCCGAGGAGTACTGCTTGACCGGCGCATCGATGAATTCTCCGATGTCCGCGAAATCGATGATGCTCTGCTGCCGCTCCAGCATCTCCTTCTTCGAGTAGCCCATCAGCAGGCCGTTCAGCAGGATATTTTCACGGCCGGTGAGTTCGTGATGGAATCCCGCGCCCAGTTCGATCAGCGGAGCCAGCGTGCCATGCACTTCCACCGTGCCCGCAGTCGGCTTGTAGACGCCGGCTATGATCTTCAGCAGCGTGCTTTTGCCGGAACCATTGCGGCCGATCAGTCCGAGCGCCTGGCCTCGCGGAATCTCGAAGCTGGCGTGCTTCACCGCCTCGAAGTCATGGTAGCTCGCGTTGTGCCGGAACATTCGCGAGAACAGCTCGCGAACGGTGTCCGGGCGCTCCTGAATCACGCGGAAGCGCTGGGTCACGTTCTCTAAACGAATTACCGGCGAATCGTAAGCCATGGGCGATCTATACGTAGTAGACAAATTTTTCCTGGTAGCGCTTGAACACCGCAAAACCAATCAGCAGGCTGATCAGCGCGCACACGAACGAAGCTACAATCGACGGCATCTTCGGCAACTGGCCGTAGTAGACGGAGAGCCGGAATCCATTGATCACGTAAATGATCGGATTCAGCTTCAAGATCCAGCGATACTTCGCTCCGATCATGTCGATGGGGTAAATGATCGGCGTCACGTAGAACCACGCCGACAGGACCACCTGCAAAATGTGGGACACGTCGCGATAGAACACGTTGGCAGCCGCAAAGAAGAACGTCATGCCCGTGGTGAAGATCACCAGCGCCAGCACCGGAACCGGCAGATAAAGCCACGTCCAGTAGAACGGATGACGCAGGATCGGCACCAGCAGGGCCAACGGAATCAGCGACAGCAGCAGGTTGATGATATTGCTGACAACGGCTGCCATGGGAAACACGAGGTTCGGAACCGCCACCTTCTTGATCAAGTCTCCATTGGTAACGATGGCCTCGACCGCATAAGAAAGGGTTTGCGAGAAGAACGTCCAAGGCAGCAGAACGCTCAACAGGAAAATTGCATAGTGGGGGATAGGGAAGCGCATGATGCTGCTGAAAACGAGGGTCAACACCAGCATCATGAATGCCGGGTTCAGCAACGCCCACATGAAACCGAGGACCGATCGCTTATAGCGAATCTTCAGTTCCTTGAGCGCTAAAGCCCAGATCAGCTCTCGATAGCGATAACTTTCGCGAATTAATTCCGTCATAGACAGCGTTTCGCCAGTGCGCGCACAAAAGGGCAGCAGCAACCTGGCCAATCTTAAATGTTAAACGATTTCTTCAGACGATGCTGACGTAGGCGACTGGAAACCTATACCAACGCGTCACCGCGAGGGCACGTTCAGGTCCGCCATGCCCTTCAACAAATCCCGCTCGTCGTCGGTGAAGTTGTTGCGGAACTCCGGTGAGTTCAGCAAATCTTCGCGAGCTGAGGGCGGCATGCCACGCAAGCGGCGATAAGCCTGATTGACCTTACCCTTCTGGTCTTCCGGCAGATTGCGATAACGCGAGAAAAGATTGCGCGCCGCAGCCTGCTGTTCCGGCGTCATGTGCTCGTACGTCTCCATCCGGTTGAGGATCTGAGCTTTCTTCTCGGGAGGCTGCTTGTTGAAGCTCCGTAACCTCTCCATCAGGCGGCTCTGCTTCTCGGGAGGCAGGTTGCGGAATGCCGGATCGTTTTGCAGCTTCTGCTCCTGCTCTGACGGCGGCAGTGATCCGTACTTGCGCAGCCAATCCCCGCGATGAGGCCCTGGCCCTTTCAGATGGAACATGTTATTGCCGCTGCCCTGCGCACTCGGACTGGGGTTCGGGGCCGCCGAGGGCTCATTCTGGCGCGGCGCAGGCGGAGGCGGTGCAGCAGTCCCTCCCCGGTGCTGCCAAGGTGCCCGAGCATAGCTCGGCATCGCACTGAGCACCAGCAGGAGGGTCAGCGAGATGAAGTTAACGAACCGCACGAAATTCTTAATTACTCCGTTGAGGATTGTCCATCAAGGGCGTCGAAATCTGCAAACAGGTCGGCATTCTTGTCGAGGTATTGCAGGTCGGTCACGGCCGTTCCGGGCGTGCCTTTCGACACTGCGGCCTTTTCATTGGTAGCCAGCGTGTTGCTGTTGGTGTCGAACGGCTTCAGCTCCAGCAATCCGACGCCGACTGCAATCAGCACGGCCGCGGCCGCCGCCAGCACCGGCCGATGAAACCATGCCAGCCAGGTTTGCCTGGGGGCGAGCGACTCCTCCCGAATGTGCGCCTGCAATCGGGTCGCGAAATACGGGCTCGGCTCGGGCACCTGCCATTCGTCAAGCAGGCTCATTGTCTGCTGCAACGATGCCAACTCGCCGGCGCAAGCCGGACAAGTGCGCAGATGCTCCTGTGTCTCGGGCGACACGCTCTGCGTTCCGCTCAGCACCGCTTCCATGAATTCCTGACGAAGTTGTTCGCACTTCATAACCACACCTTACTTCCGCTGCTAAATGAACTGCTTCAAAGTTTCCCGCAGAGTTTCATAGGCCCGGAACAGCAACGACTTGGTTGCCGACTCACTCAGCTTAAGCACCTCTGCGATCTGCTTGTAGTCCATGTTTTGATACTTATGCATCAGCACAGCCATGCGCTGCCGTTCCGGCAACGCTTCCACCTGTTTCCGGATGGCGGCCAGCCGCTCCCGGCGCAGGATGTTTTGCTCTGCATTCAAACCGCTGTCGGCAACATCCACCGTCATCCCGGTATCGGTATCGGGTTCGTCGATGTTGACCGTGTTCTCGGGCCGCTCGTACTTCGTATCGCGTGCGTGATTCACCGCCAGATTAGTCGCAATACGATACAACCAGGTAGTGAACTTCGCGCTCGCTGCATAGTTCTGTCGTGAACGATAGACGCGCAGAAACACTTCCTGCGCCAGCTCCTCTGCCACCGCCTGATTGTGTGTCATGCGGTACATGAAGCTGATCATCGGGCGGCGATATTTCTCCACCAGATAATTGAACGCAGAGTCGTCACCCTCGGCCACGCGTAGCATGACCTCGGCATCGCTCAGCATCTCTAAAACGACAGGTTCAGCCAATTCGCCCCGCGTTGCTGTCGGTCGCGCCGAAGTCCCCTGAACGGCTACGCCGACTAGCACAGCTCGATCTAGTACGATGCTGCCCACATTCACAGTAACCCTCGACATCCCACGAAGTTGCGCCCCCGGAAAGCAAATCCCAGAGCCTGCAAACCTCGCTGTCGTGGCCCCTTCTCGGCACCGTGAGCGGAGTTACTGCAATACGGCAGCTAAATCAGTATTATGCACGAGAGGACGCGGGCTGGCATTCCCGTGCAATTAGATGCGCATCCCAAAATTGCATTCCCAAGTCTTGTTTTTCGTTCTATTTGGAGCAGTGTGCAACATCTTGCACGCTTCGCCGCTTTCCGCAAACCCGCCGCAGCAGGCTGCATCCCAGAAGCAAAGCGGTACGACCCCGGCGGTTCAGAACGCTCCTGCTGACGAGCAGCTCAGCCTCAGCGACCAGCTTATCCAGGACGTGCTCGAGCCCCTCCGCACGGGGATGGAAACACAGAATATCCGTCAAATCCTCTCGGCATTCGACAAGCACGAGATGCCGGGCTATGGGGATCTTGAGCAGCAGTTGCACGCCTTCTTCCGGCAGTACGAGGAGATCCGCTTCCGCTACCAACTCCTGCAGGCCGCTGTGGAAGATACACCCGACAAGGACCTCGCCACCGCGACCGCCGAGATCGATATGGATGCGATGCCATTTTCTCCGACCCAAATCGCTATCCGGCGCAGCGTGCAAATGCACTTCAAGCTGAAACATGAATCCAAGGGCTGGAAGGTGACAGCATTCACTCCGTCAGACTTCTTCAATGTCGATTACAGTTCAAAGTAGGAGAGGCAGCAGTTAGCATTTGGCACTTAGCATTTGGCACTTAGCATTAATGCTGAGGTGGACGGTGTTCTGAATGCTCGCCGTTTACCCATTGCAGCTTTGACCTCGAACGTTGTTGCCCTAAGCTAAATGCTAATTGCCAATTGCTAAATGCCAAATTCTAATTGCCGACTGCCGCTTTTATGAAACGCGATTATCCCGAGCATCCGATCATTGGTGTTGGCGCTGTCGTTATCGAAGGCGGCCGCGTCCTGCTTGTCCGCCGCGATACCGAACCACTTCGCGGCGAATGGTCTGTCCCCGGCGGCATGCTGGAGCTTGGTGAGAAGCTGCGCGACGGCGTCCGTCGCGAGGTTCAGGAGGAAACCGGGATCGATGTTGAGCCCGGCGAAGTGCTGGACGTCTTTGACAGCATCTTCACCGACACGCTTGGCCGAACCCAGTACCATTACGTCTTGATCGACTATCTTTGCCGGCCTTTGAGCGGCGAGCCGCGAGCAGGCAGCGATGTCAGCGACGTTCGCTGGGTCAGTGCCGAGGCGCTGCCGGCCATGGGCCTGCGGGAATCCATCGAGCAGGTTGTTCGAAAAGGGCTGGATATGGCGGGAAAAAGTTTCAGTTGACTCTAAAGCCATTTCCAGAGAACATCTTGTCGAAGAGCTGTATCCACCTTTCGGGAGGGCCGAATGGCACGAACGACGTCTTGTGTCAGTTTCCTATTGGTGTGCCTGGCATTGTCCGTATCCGCTTTCGCGCAAGCGCCTGCTGCGCCTTCAACCACTTCGCAGGAGTCCACGACTCCGCGGTCGCAGGGCGCTCGCATCCAGAATTTCAACGAGGTTAAAGAGCCGAACCCGCCGGACATGGTCTGCTTTGGCTATGGACCGAAGTGGAGCGTGCAGTTCACGGACGGCGCCGCCCGCTATCTCGGCGTGAATCAGCCGGACCAGGATTTTCTCGGCACCTTCTACTGGGATTCCGACCAGAAGGTCTGGAACTGGCACCGTGAAGACGGCTTGGCGCCGATGAACGGCAGCTTCGGATTATCCGCCACCATCCAGAAGCAGAGCTGCAATGACCGTAATCGTGGAGAGACCTTCCCGTACTCTTCGCAGGTCAACCTGCCTACCGGAGACATGGTGAGCGGTTGCTGCCGCCGGCTCAGACAGGGCGAAGCCGCGATCGGCAAACACGGATTGCAGCAGACGGCCGGAGCGAATGGTGCCGTCAACGCTGGTCCTGCCCCTGGACAGCCCGCTGCTGCAGCGCAACCGGCGACGCAAGGGACCCAGGCTCCAGCTTCAGGCAAGCCGAAGGCCGGAATTCCTGCCGTGCCGCAGTAGCTCTCTGGGAGGGCGCCTTGGTCACGCGTGAGGAAGCTCAACGCGTGAAGAGGATGACGGTGTGTTCCTTGTAGGCGCTCCGTGTCAACTCGCGATATCCGCATTTCTCGGCGACGCGAACCGATGCCGTGTTTTCCGGATGGATGATGCAGCAGGTCTTGCATACCCCGAATTGCTGTTCTCCCCACTCGACCGCGGCTTTCACGGCTTCCGTTGCGTAGCCTTTGCCGTGCATCTGGGAAGCCAGTACCCATCCGATCTCCGGCATGCCGTCCAATGACGGCTCAATCTCGCGCTTGAAATCGGCGAATCCTATTTCCCCGGCGAAGGCTCCCGTGGCTTTTTCCTCGACCGCCCAATAGCCGTATCCCAGGAATGCCCACAGTCCGCCATAGCGCAGCATTCGCATCCAGGCATCTTCGCGCGTTTGCGGCTTGCCGGTTGTGTACCGAACGACGATCGGATCCGACCACATCGCCAGGCTGTGCTCGAAGTCTTCCAGGCGATGGCCGCGCAGGCGCAGGCGCTCGGTCTCCACGACCGGTACGATGCCGGTGATTCCCACGGCAGCTTGCATTCTTTCCCTCCGGGAAAACCCAGCTTACACGCAAAATAGAAAAAGACCCGAGGCGCATCGCGCTCTGCGGGTCTCTTCCGGTTAGCTGTTGGAATTGGCCTGAGGCTGTCCACTCGTATGTGGCCCCAGCGGCAGACACTAAACCAGCTATGTCTTGCGAGGAATAGAGCGGAAGCCCTAAGCCTCAGCCACCTCACTTGAGAAACTACAATTACTGTCAGATATCATATTTTGGGATCATCCTCCTTTCCAGTGTAAGACGAAATTAGCACCGCTTCGCATCACCGTCAAATTGAGAGTAGATGAATGAAGTGACGCTGCAGGTTCTCCTCACCCGGAGCCCAGATACGTGTGCCAACGCGCTCTTGGCAGGCAGGACCGGCGCCGGCAGGTAACGTCTTGCGGCTGAGAATCGGTTACTTTTTAGCACCGCGCTGGTGACTCAAAGTTGACAAAAATAATAGAACCGAGCCAACGGGCGCGTGTCATCATATGGCTATGAGAACACTACGAATCACCGTCGCGCTGCTCTTCCTTTGCGCATCCTGGTCGTTATCGGCTCAGAGAATGGGTGCAGGTGGCGGCGGTGGTGGTGCGCACGTCGGAGGCGGTGGCGCGCACTTTAACGGAGGACATGCCTCCAGTGGCAGCGGCTTTCGCGGAAGCATCAACACGGGATTTCGTCACCGTGGCGGATACCCGGGCTACGGTTATGGATACGGCTACTATTGGCCCATCTACGGTACTTACGGCGACTATTGGGACGCGGGTTGGGACTCCGACATGGGCCCTGATAACCAGCCTTATCCGCAGCAGCCGTCGAATATGGCCGCTCCGGTCGTCATCATGCAGAGCAGCGCCCCTCAGGCTCCCTATGTGCCTCCGGCTTCCCCGAAGCTGGTAGAGGTGCCGCAGGACGGGCCTGCCACAGCGGCCAGGAATCTGCCGCCGGCGCTGTTCGTTCTCTCGAACGGGGAACGGATCGAGACCGACCGATACATGCTCAGCGCGAAGTCGCTCAGCGTTGATGTTGGCCGTCAGACGCGAACCATTCCGCTAACCGACGTCAACATTGATGCGACCATTGCGGCGAACCACCAGCGCGGTCTGGACCTCACCATTCCACGCGATTCCAGTTCGATCGTCCTGGGCTTCTAAACTCGCGCGCGTCATTGCACGGGCGCGAGCACAGCGTCCAGGCGATTCTCTGCGCCTTCGGTTCGCTGCAGGTGCGGGTAACGCATGCCGCCGTGATAGTCCAGCGAGATCGTGCGGAATTGATCGCCGCGCTTCAGCAGCAGCTTGATCGCTTCGCTGCCTTTCTCCGCGGCCAGAATCGCGTCGCGCAACCCATCCGCACTGTACTTCTGATCGTTGACAGCCTGCAGCTGCATGTCGGGAGTAATACCAGCTTTGAACGCCAGGCTATTCCACCACACATCGTCGATAGTCCCGTCGCCCTTCACCGAGAAGCCGAGTGAAGTAGCGAAGACTGTCGGGCGACTCGGATTGGCGCCATGCTTCATCCAGTCAGGTTCGGTGTCGTTGTAAACCAGTTGATACCCGCCCTGCGTGATTCCGTTCATCGGTACCTTGGGCGCAACATCGTAGACGCGCGTTTGGAAGAACGTGCGCCAGTCATACGGTTGCACTGCATTCAGAGCCTTCACCAGGTCGTCGAAGGTGTACGTCACGGTGACGTAGCTGCCGTTGTTGATCCCGTAGAACGCCTTGGCAAAGTCGTCGAGCGACTTCTTGCCGCTGCTCAGTTCGCGGATCTTCGTATCGGCATCAAGCCAGATCAAGTCGGACTCAGGGTAATAGTCGTACGAACGTTGCCAACTCGGCCAAGCTTCCGGCGACGCACCGTGGCTGGAGATGATGGGCTGGTTGGTCGTGTCGTCGAGCGATCTCCAGGTGCGGCCCTCGCTGACCTCGAAGCTCGCGGCTGTCAGCGCGATTTCGTCGTGCGCCTGTTCCAGCGTGCACAATCCGGAACGCGCCGTGAGAACGTTGCCGTAGTAGTCGGTCAGCCCTTCATAGACCCATAGCAGATCGTTCTGCATCGGGACATTGAAATTCGGTGTCCACAGGTCGGCTGGACGGCGGAACTTGCCGTTCCACGAGTGCGTGTATTCATGTGGCAGAAGAGCGCGACCCTGTACTCCAGCTGCCCAGTCGGTGAAGTAGTTCGCGCGAGCGCCGTCTTCGCTCGACTGATGGTGCTCCAGCCCCTTGCCGCTCACGGTGTCGCTGACCGAGAACAGGAAGTCGTAATGGTCATAGTGATGCGAATTGAAGAGCTTCTGCGCCTGCACCACAAGATTCTTGTGATACTGCAGCTCCTCCGGAGTCATCGCGAGGTCCGACGGCTTGTCGGCGAAGATATCGAAGAACACCTGGTTGTCCGGCCCGCTGGAAAGATCGACGCGCTTGAAGTTAACGCCGGCATACAGAGGCGAGTCGACGAGGGTATTCAGCGTCGTGTCTTTGAACGCGACCGTGCTGCCTTCCTGCGACTTCACCCCCAGCGCACACGCGAACTTCCAGCCATCCGGCAACTTGAGCGTGGTAGAAAACGTGATGTCGCGCGAGAAGTATCCCGCCGGATAGAGCAGCACGCTCTGCCACGTCAGGTCCGCAAAGTCATCTGAGATGCGGCTGCGCTTCGGATCGATCGCAGCGAGGAACTGGAAGCTGGCTTCCAGCGAGGTCACGCCCGCAGGTACGTCGACGTGGAACGCCGACATATGCACGCGGTCGCGGACCCACGGTATGGTCTTGCCATTGGCGGTGATCACCAGGCCGGCGAGTTCCATGACCGGGTTCGACGGCGAATGCGTTCCCGGAATCCACTCCGGATAGAGCAGTGTCACCTGCTTGCCCTTGACCGGGATCGTCTCGCGCACCGGGAAGATGCGGTCGTTCACGTTGGTCGCGTCGACCGACAAAGTGATCGTGCCGGGATAGGGAACGTCGGCGGGCGCGACGATGGGTGGCGGCAGCGGTGCCGGCATCGGCCCCGGCGTCTTCTGTGCTGCCATTGATAGTGAGAGAGAGAGGATTGAAGCAAGGATCGCCGCGGCTCCGCGACGTGAAGTGAATCGAACGAACACTACCACCCTCCAGAAAGCAACAGAACACTCTACACCAGTTGCGGTGCCCGGAACTTATTGAGCGGGACGAGCGTACGTGTTCTGAGTGGGACTTGCTGTTGGCATCCGCTGAAATGCTGGCCGTCACGTGTGGGTGTCGAACTCAATGTGCTCACATACGGCGATGCTGCATTGATGTACAATTCGTCCACTCTACTATCAGTCGTAGTGCTTGAGGTTGCTGCATGAAACGATGGCTGGTCCTCTTCGGGGCCTTGTTGTGTTTCGGTGTCCTGGCTTTCTCCCAGACGGCCGACGAGCTCGTAAACAAGAACGTTGCCGCCCGGGGTGGGCTGGAAAAGATCAAGGCGATCCAGACATTGCGCCTTACCGGAAGCGCGATGACGCCGTACGGAATCCCCGCGGTAATCGTCAATGAAAACATGCGGCCCGACCTGGTGCGTGAGTCCTTCACCATCGCAGGTATGACCGCGGTGCAGGCGTACGACGGGACTACCGGCTGGCAGATTCAGCCTTTCGGTGGCAAGAAAGATCCGCAACTCATGGGCGAGGACGATCTGCGCGACCTTCAACTCGACGCCGATCTTGAAGGGCCGCTCGTCGACTACAAAGCCAAGGGCAACACCGTCGAATTCCTCGGCCACGACGTCGTCGATGGCGATGATGCTCTGCGCCTGAAGGTCACACTGAAAGACGGCGACATTGTGTACTACTACCTGGATCCCGACACGTACCTGGAAATTCGCAAAGATGTCCAGGAGTTCATTCGCGGCTCGGTGAGAGAAAGCCGCTACGATCTTGGTTCTTACAAGCCCGTCGCCGGCGTTATGTTCCCGTTCTCCATCACGAGCGGTCCAAAGAGCGATCCCGACTCAGCCACGACCATCACGGTCGACAAGATTGAAGTCAACATTCCTATCGACAAGAGTGATTTTGCCGTGCCGGCGTCGCTGAAGAAATAACGCGACATCGCGAACGCAATTCTTACGTAGCACCAGTCAGGTTCTTATAAGGATTTGAGAATGAACGTTGCCGCCCGGAAGTTCTGCCGAAAACCGCAACATCTGCTCATCGGGTTGCTCGCCTGCTCGTTCCCACTGGCTGCGCAAACGCAGCCCCAGGCGCCGGTGAAATATGACAGCGCGACCATCTCGGGATTGCCCGCGCGCAACATCGGTTCGGCCACCATGAGCGGCCGTGTGGCTGCCGTCTCCGCTATCAATCAGGATGGCCGTCTCACGCTGTTTATCGGCGCTGCCAGCGGTGGTGTGTGGAAGTCGGTGAACGGCGGAACGACCTTCCAGCCGGTGTTTGATCGCGAGCCCGTACAGTCGATTGGAGCGATCGCCATCGATCCTTCCAATCCGAAGATCGTTTGGGTGGGCACCGGCGAAGCCTGGGTTAGAAACAGCGTCTCCATCGGCGACGGAATCTACAAATCGACGGACGACGGAGAGAACTGGACTAACGTTGGACTCGGTGGCACGGAGCATATTTCCAAGATCATCATTGATCCGAAAGACGGCAATAATGTGCTGGCGTGCGCCGTCGGACATCTCTTCAACGACAGCGACCAGGGTGGCGTCTACAAGACCTCCGATGGCGGCAAGACGTGGCGCAAAGTTCTCGCCGGCCCGAATCCATCCACCGGTTGCGGCGGCCTTTCCGTAAGCGCACAGAATCCCTCAACGATCTTCGCTTCCACCTGGGATGTTCGTCGCCAGGCCTGGACTTTCCGCTCCGGCGGCGAGGGCAGCGGTATGTATCGCTCCACCGATGGCGGCGAGCATTGGACGGAACTGACCGACGCGAATGCCAAAGGCCTGCCTGCCAAGCCTTACGGACGCATCGCTCTCGCCGTCGCGCCCTCCAAGCCGAATGTCGTCTACGCGATGATTGAGTCCAAGAACAGCGCGCTCTTCCGCTCCGACGATGGCGGTAATACCTGGGCGCGGCTCGACGCCAGCCAGTACATGGCGTGGCGGCCGTTCTACTTTGCCAACCTCGTCGTCGACCCTAAAGACGAGAACAAAGTCTTTAAACCAGATGGTCCGCTGCTGTTGAGCGTGAACGGAGGCAAGAGCTTCAGCTCAGTCGCCAACGCGCACGGCGACTTTCACGATGTCTGGATCGATCCGACCAATCCCAACGTTGTTTACACGGGTGACGATGGCGGAGTGTGGGCCAGCGATGATGGCGGAACCCGCTGGAGGCACGAGACCAATCTGCCCATCTCGCAGTTCTATCACGTCAGCACCGACAACGATGACCCCTACCATGTTTACGGCGGACTACAGGACAACAGTTCCTGGATCGGTGACTCATCGTATCCCGGCGGCATCTCGAACGCGCGGTGGGAAAACATTTATAACGGCGACGGCTTCTGGACCTTCCAGGATACAGCTGACCCGAACTACATCTATGCGGAAGCGCAGGGCGGTGAGATCGGCCGCGTGAATCGCCACACGCTCGAAACCCGTCCCATTAAGCCGTTGCCGGACTACAACGAAAAGAAATTGCGTTTCAACTGGAACGCGCCGATCGCGATGAGCCCGAACGAGAAGGGAACCATCTACATCGGCGCACAGTTCCTGTTCCGCTCGCGCGATCACGGTCAGTCCTGGGACCGCATCTCCCCTGACCTCACGACCAACGATCCGGAGAAGCAGAAGCAGGAGGAATCAGGCGGCGTCACCATCGACAACTCCGTCGCCGAGATGAACACCACCATCTACTCCATCTCGGAGTCGCCAAAAAACGGGAAGATCATCTGGGTGGGCACCGACGACGGCAACGTGCAAGTCACACGCGATGGAGCGAAGACGTGGACGAACGTCACGGCGAACGTGAAGGGACTCGGCCCGAATTCGTGGGTCTCCACGGTTGAAGCCAGCCGCTTCAACGAAGGCACCGCGTATGCGACCTTCGATCGCCATATGGACGGCGACATGACGGCTTACGCCTACAAGACCACCGACTATGGCCAGACCTGGACATCGCTGAACCTGGCGCAAAGCGACGTAAAGGGATGGACGCACGTGATCAAAGAAGACACCGTCGATCCCTCCATACTCTTTGTCGGTACCGAGTTTGGCTTGTGGATCTCGGTGGACGGCGGCGGTCACTGGGCGCAGTACAAGGGCAGCGAGTTCCCGGCAGTCGCGGTCGACGATCTGGTCGTGCAGCCGCAAACGTCAGATCTGGTTCTGGCAACGCACGGCCGCGGTATCTGGATCATTGACGACATCTCGCCGCTGCGCTCGCTGAAGCCGGACTTCATGACGAAGACGGCCTCGGTCCTCGACGGCAAGGCAATTCAATACTTCAACGCTGGCGGTGGCTGGGCCGAGGGCGACGCAACTTTCGTTGGCCCCAGCCGTCCGAGTGACGCCGTCATCACCTACTATCAGCGCCAGCGGCACATCTTCGGCGACCTAAAGGTGCAGATCTACGATGGCGACACGAAGCTGCTGGAGTATGCGCCGCGCAGCAAGCACCGCGGTCTGAACCGGATGAGGTGGTCGATGCGGTTGGATCCGCCGATCATCCCTCCCGGAGCCCAGGCGCTCTTCGCTGCGGCGCAGGGTCCGCGGGTCATGCCCGGAATCTACACGGTGAAGCTCATCAAGGGCGATCAGACTTATACCGGAAAGCTGACGGTCGTGCTCGATCCTCGCGCCAAGTACAACGTGCAGGACCGCAAGGCGCAGTATGACCTTTCTCTCAAGCTGCGCACCATGATCAGCCATATGAGCTTCGCAGTGGCGAACATCGAGAACGTTCGCGATGCAGCCACGAAGGACGCGGCGAAGCTGCCGGAATCCGATCCGCTGCGCGCGCAATTGCAGGCGCTGGCGACGAAGTCCGATGAACTGCGCTCGAAGATTGTTGCCACCAAAGAAGGCGGCATGATCACCGGTGAGGAACGCATTCGCGAACACGCCGGCGAACTTTACGGATACGTTCAGGAATACGAAGGACGCCCGACTGACTATCAGGTTGCCCGAGCCGACTCAATCTCGCGCGAACTCGAAGACGTGATCACCGACTTCAACAAACTGACATCCGAGCAGCTGCCGGCCGTCAACCCAAGGCTCCAGAAGCACCAGCTGCCGGCCATCACGCTGCTGAACGAAACGGAGTGGATCGACCAGCACAAGTCAGGGACCGGGGGAGCCGGGAAGACCACGACCAGCCAAATCCGCGAAATCGACTAGCGAACCACAATTCACGCCGTCGGAGCTGTCGCTCGCAGGAGATGACAGCCCGGCTGGACGTTTCCCTTCGCAGCAACCCTTTCTGAACTCCCGCCCATCATGTTTTGCATGAACTCTTACCCCGCCTGGCTGCACACCCTGGCTTGGGTCAGCATCGCGGTTTGTTGCGCCAGCGCCGCTGTTATCCTGCTCGATTTCCTGCGCGGCCCTCGCCAGAAGATGTGGATCATGTACCCGGTCTGGCCGATCACAGCCCTGTACTTCGGCCCGATCGCCGTTTGGCTTTACCTTCGCTCGCGAAGCCGGAGCACGGCCCCCGCGAACCAGCACAAAATGCGTGACACCGGCGCTGCCACGCCCGAACAGGTGGCGCTCTCGGTTTTTCATTGCGGTGCCGGATGCACGTTAGGCGACGTGCTGGGCGAATGGGGGCTGTTCGCGCTCGGCGGTGCGGCGACCAGCTTTGTCGGCGGCTCGGACTTTGCGACCAAGCTGCTGGTCGACTTCGCGCTGGCTTACCTGTTCGGAATTTTCTTCCAGTACTTCACCATCGTTCCCATGCGCGGCTTGTCGCCAGGGGAAGGCATACTTGCCGCGATGCGTGCCGACACAATCTCCATCGCCGCGTTCGAAATCGGTATGTTCGCCTGGATGGCTGTAACTCACTTCCTCCTTTTTCCAAATTCGCAACTGCTTCGTCCAGATACGGCGCTCTTCTGGTTCATGATGCAGATTGCGATGGTCATCGGCTGGGCCACTTCCTATCCCGCCAACGTGTGGCTGCTGCGAAAAGGTTGGAAGGAAAGGATGTCGTAGCGCCCGATACCAGGAGCGTGGCGCGCGAGGAATTGCTAGCCGTGATGCGTGAGCAACTCTGCTTTCCGATGGTTGCGCGTTTTTTCTGTCCGGACTAAACTTTCACAGCCAGCTTCAATGGTGTGATTGCTCCACTCTTTCTTCAACACAAATAGAACAGGAAAACCGAGTCCGATCCCGCATCGGTGGACGGCCTTCGTTGTCTTGCAAAGCGATGTTGCTAAGTATGAGAGCTATTCGAGTTCACCAATTCGGCGCGCCTGATGTGCTGACCCTGGACGACATTCCGCGTCCCACACCGCAATCCGGCGAGGTGTTGGTACGCATCGTCGCCGCCGGCGTGGGTCTGTGGGACGCGTGGATACGCGAAGGCCAGAGCAAAGTGAGCCCTCCGTTGCCGCTGACGCCGGGGTCTGACATTGCGGGAGTCGTCGAAGAAGTTGGAGCAAACGTATCAGCCTTCAAGGCTGGCGATGAAATCTACGGCGTGACCAACGAGCAGTTCTGCGGCGGATACGCCGACTATGCCGTCGCCAAGGCAGAGATGATCGCGCCGAAGCCGAAGTCGCTGTCGATGACCGAGGCCGCGTCAGCGCCGGTCGTCGCGGTCACTGCATGGCAGATGCTCTTTGACTACGCAAAAGCGAAGGCTGGCCAGACCGTGCTGATTCAGGGCGCGGCCGGCAACGTGGGTGCATACGCCGTGCAACTCGCGAAACGAGCGCAATTGAAGGTCGCGGCGACCGCCTCCGGCAACGATGCGCCGATGTTACGAAAGCTCGGCGCCGACCTGGTCATCGATTATCACGGGGAGAAATTCGAAGACGTGCTCTCGACAGTCGACATCGTGCTCGACACCGTCGGGGGAGAAACCAAGCGGCGCTCGTTCGCCGTCCTTAAGAAAACAGGGATTCTCGTCTCCGCCGTCTCGGGGAGCGACACGGACGTTCCGCCCGGACGCGAACAGCAGGCAGTCTTCTTCCTTGTCGATGTTACGACCGCGCGCCTCAATGAATTCGCGCGTCGCTTCGGCACCGGTGAACTTAAGGCACAAGTCGGGACGCGATTGCCGCTTGAGGAGGCTCGCAAGGCGCACGAGATGCTTGCCGGAGTTCCGCATCCGCGCGGCAAAATTGTGCTGCAAGTCGCCTGATAAAAGACCGCTGGCTAAGAGCTCCACGCGAAGCGGCGCTTGCGTTTGCCTTTAATCAGGCTGACGCCAATCGCCGCTCCCGCCGCTGCCAGTCCAATGCCAATCGCAATCCGGGCAAGCAGTGGAACCGGGCACTGCTTCTGCGGCCGCGCACCCTTGATGTGCTCGGGCAGCACGCCCACTCCGACCACTCGTGCCGCAACCTTTTGAATACCGGGCAGGCTGACGACCGTCCGCAACTGCCACGGTGCCACCGCCGGGCCGGGATTGTCGAACACCGTTTGCAACGCCTTATGCGCGTTCACTTGCAGAAACTGGGTCACGCGGGTTGGAAACTCGCGCCGGTCCTGAACGCGTGCCAGCATGCTCTCGGTCACGCGCCGTTCGCGCAAAGCATCGGCCAGCAGGTTCGCCGTTGCCACCGAATCCTGGATCGCAAGATTGATTCCCACTCCACCCACCGGCGACATCGCGTGCGCCGCATCTCCAATGCACAGCAAGCCCGGCCGGTACCATTGCTGCAAACGATTGATCTGCACCGAGAGCAGCTTGACCTGATCCCATTCGCGCAACTCATTGACACGATCGCCGAGAAACGGAGCGATACGCCGGACATTCTCGCGAAACGCTTCGATGCCTCCCTGTTGAATTCGCTCAAAGGAACCTTTGCGAATCACTTGCGCGGTCTGGAAATAGTCGCCGCGCGGAATCAGGATCAGCGCCGAACCGTAATTGATATTGCCGAAGAGATACTCGGGATCGTTGCCGGAGCGGCTGATCCGAAACCACAGCACATCAATCGGCACGCCCGATTCGATCACTTCGAAGTGCGCCGCTTCCCGGGTGAGCGAGTGGCGACCGTCGCAGCCAATGACGAGGTCGGCCCGTATCTCAGCTTTGCCGTCAGGCGTATCGGCCAGCACGCCGCGAATGCGGCCGCCTTCGTTGACCAGATCGGTCGCCTGGTTCTGCATGCGCAAATGAAAGCTGGGGAACTCTTTCGCCTTGGCCGCCAGAAAATTCAGGAAGTCCCACTGCGGCATCAGGGCGACGAACTTGCAGTGGGTTCTCAGCGAACCGAAGTCGGCGGCCTTGAACGCAAAGTCTCCGTAAATGCCGCCGGTCGAGGTCAGCTCCTGGTGCGGAACTTTCAGGAAGTCGTCGAGGATGCCGAGTTCATACAGCACCTCCAGCGTCGACGGGTGTACGGTGTCGCCTCGAAAATCGCGATTAAAATCCTTGTGCTTCTCAAGTACGGTGACGTCGACGCCCGCTCGCGCCAAGAGATAGCCGAGCATTACGCCGGCCGGACCACCGCCCACAACACAACACGTCGTCTCCAGTGCCTGACCCGCCATGAATCATCTCCCTGCTGTTTTGCGATGCGTCCTTTGTACTTGAGGGGCGCGGCCCGCGTCCAGCGCGGCAAGGGATTAGCCACGCATCTATGCTGCTTATGGCAAAGACGGCGCGCTGGCGATACTCTGGTACTCACATGGCCACATTTCTCATGCATGCCTCGCAGTTGCTGACGCTGCGCGATAGTGCGAACGCTGGACCGCGTCGCGGACGTCAGATGAGCGAACTCGGCATCATTGCCGATGGCGCCGTGCTGATCGACGGCGACAAGATTGCCGCTGTCGGCGCGACCGAAGACGTTTCGCGACACCACTTGCTGCGCTCCCAGGCACAGGTGGAAGAGATCGACTGCCGCGGCAAGGTCGTTCTGCCGGGGTTCGTCGATTCGCACACGCATCCGGCTTTCACCGCGCCGCGACTGATCGACTTTGAGAAGCGCATCGCCGGCGCGAACTATGAAGAGATTGCCGCAGCCGGCGGAGGCATTCGCGCCAGCCTGCGCGGCGTCCGCGAATCATCAATGCAGGATATCGCCAGCCATGTCTCGCGTGCGTTGGATGAAATGGCGGCGCACGGTACGACCACGGTGGAGGCGAAATCCGGATACGGTTTGAGCTTCGAGGCCGAGATGAAATCTCTGGAAGCCATTGCTGATGCGGCGAAGCAGTGGCGCGGGACAGTCGTTCCGACGCTGCTGGGAGCGCACGTGGTCGCTCCGGAGCATCGCGATAATCCTGAGGAGTACGTCCGCATCGTCTGCGAAGAGATGATCCCGGCCGCCGCCAGTCGCAAACTCGCGCAGTTTGTCGATGTCTTTTGCGAGCGCGGCGCATTCAGCATGCAGCAGTCGCAGCGAATCCTGCGCGCCGGCGTCGATCATGGACTGGGGGTGCGCGTGCACATCTGTCAGCTCACAACTGCGCAGCTCGCGCCTATCCTGGAGTTCCATCCCGCGTCACTCGACCATATGGACTTCGTGAGCGACGACGACCTGGCGCCGCTGGCGCAGACCGACACCGTCGCCACGCTGCTGCCGGCCGCGAACTACTTCCTCGGACTGCAGTCGTTCCCGCCAGCCCGGAAACTCATCGACGCGGGCGTTGCAGTCGCCGTCGCGACCGACTACAACCCCGGCACCGCGCCGACGCCGTCAATGCCATTCGTTCTCTCCGCCGCCTGCACCCACATGAAGATGTCTCCCGCCGAAGCGATCACCGCCGCAACCTACAACGGCGCCTGCGCTCTGAAGCTGCAATCGCGGAAGGGAAGCCTCGAAGCGGGCAAAGACGCGGACATCGCCGTCTTCGATGCGAGCGACTATCGCGAGCTGGCGTACTGGTTCGGCGTGAATCGATGCTGGAAGACGTGGATGAAAGGCAGTCAGTAGCACTCAGCAGTCAGAAGTACGGGTAGAGCTGGCCTTCAGGCAAGCGTTCTCGCCGCGTATAGATGCCGAAGCCGGTTTCAACCGGCGATTCAGAGTCCTGCAGATGAAGACCCTGCCGCCGGCTGAAGCTGGCTCGTGCCTATTTTGAGGCACTGTACCCCGGGCTTGCGCCCGGGGCTAATCACTTTCGCCCTTCGGGCTTACTGTAATGTGAGAGGAATTCGGTCCTGTCATGGTTGAGCTGACTCATTGACATCGAATATCCGGAGAGCTCCCATCTAATCGCTAATCGCTAATCGCTAATCGCTAATCGCTAATCGCTAATTGCTAATTGCTGCTCTTCGCCTCACCGCCGATTATCTGTGATCGGCTCGGGATGAATCAGCACCCGAAACAACTCCGGCACCTCCTGCCGGAAGCGACCTTCCACCGCCGTCTGAATATCGTGTACGCGCGAGAGCGGCAGATCGTCCTGCATGGTGATGTGTGCCGACAAGTACAGCCGGCCACTGACTCGCTTGAACATCAGGTCGTGCATATCGATTACCTCGGGAAAGCCCTCGGTCACCGCCTGCAGCCTTTGCTCGAAGCTGGGCTCGCGCAGCAGTCCGTCGCTGGTCTCGATCGTCGCCGGCTCGCTCTCAATGTGAGTCAGGATGTCGGAGATCTCCTGAATGTCCTGCTTCATCTCGCTCTCGAGACGCGTGACCCGATCATGCGCTTCCTTCAGACTTAGTCTCTCGTCCAGTTCCACGTGCTGCTCCACATGCAGCTTGCCGCCGATATCCTGCACGCTGATGTCATGCACGTTGAGATTGTTGCGCGTGGCCACGGCGCGAATGCGGTCAAACAGGCTTTCCTGGCGGCTGGCGCGCGCGGAGGCATTCACCACCACGTCAGCATCGGGCAGCAACTCGCGGATGCGTCCCGAAACCTCGTTTGCGATCTGCTCCGACTTCTGAAACGTCACGTTGCGCGACATCGCAATCGAGACATCCGCAAAGTACCGGCTGCCCGACCGCCGAATGCGCACGCGATCGATTTCCAGAACTCCGTCGACTTTGAACACCGCTTCAATGATGCGGCTGCGAACGCCCGCCGGTGCAGCGTCGAGAAGCGCGTCAACCGTCTGCAGTGCCAGTCGCGAGCTGACATACACGACGATGCAGGCGACGAAGAGCGCAGCAATCGGGTCAGCCTTCATCAGCCATGGCACTCCGTATTTCCGGCCGGCCATCACCAGCGCCAGGCCGAGAATGACAACCGAGCTCGACCAGATGTCGGTGCTGAAGTGCAGAGCGTCCGCTTTGAGTGCCTGGCTGTCATACTTCGCGGCAATGTGCCGCAGCCGACGCGAGCGCCACGAGTCGATGACGATGGAGATCGCCATCACTACGAACGCCCATATTGTTGGCTCGATTTCAACCGAGTGGAAGAAGAGGCGCTTGACGGCCTCATAGACGATCCAGACGCAGGTGAGCAGCAGCAGGCCGGTTTCAACAAACGCCGAGAAGCTTTCGACCTTGCCGTGCCCGTACTGGTGATCGGCATCCGCCGGCTTGTCGGAAACGCGCACCGAGAAGTACGTCACCATGGCCGCGACCAGGTCGAGGCCGGAGTGCGCGGCCTCCGACAGAATTCCCAAGCTGCCTGTGGTGACGCCGACCACCACTTTCATCACCGTGATGAAGATGGCGGCCAGAATGGAATTGAGAGCGACCGCCTTCTTCTCGCGCTGCATGCCGGCGATGTTCTGATCGCTCATATCACTCGATTATTCACTGTCCCGAGGTCATCCGCCAACCACTCTCCACACAGCAGCTTTCGGCTTCGTTGTGATACGATTTTTGCGTCTATCTGCTCCGCCCTTGGCGGTACTATCCCGGAGGAACATCTCTTCATGCTACGTCCTACATTGCTGGCACTCGCGCTGACGTGTGCCATGACATACAACGGTTTTGCTCAGCAGAACGCATCGCAAGCGACGCCGCCACCTGCGGGGCAAATGCCCGCTGCTACACCTGAGCCCGCAAAGGCCACGACGCCGCCCGCCAGCACCGTTCCCATGAGCGCGCCCGTGCTCACGCTGAAGGGAGCCTGTCCGCCGAAAAATGGTGTTGTACCCAAGGGCTGCACCTCCAGCTTAACGCGCAAGCAGTTCGAGGACCTGACCGCGGCCTTGCAGCCAAACGACAAAGGTCCGGTGCCGCCCGACATTCGCCGCCGCTTCGCGACGCAATATGCCAAGCTGCTCATCCTTTCTGACGCCGCGCGCGAACTCGGCTTGGAGAACGATCCCAAGGTGCAGCAGATCTTTACCTTCGCGCGGAATCAAATTCTTGCCGAGGCGCTCAATCAGCATTTCGTTGAGCAGTACGCTCATCCCACCGATCAGCAAATCCAGGCCTACTACGACCAGAACAAGAAAAAGTACGTAGAAGCGACGCTGCAGCGCATCATCATCCCGATGCCGCAAGAAGGCCCCGAAAAGCCCAAGCCTGATCCGGATGCGCAGAAGGCCCTGGCTGAAAAGACCCGCCAGAGCTGGATCGCCGGCGGTGACCCTGCCAAGCTCGAGAAGGACGCAATGGACGCGAGCGACATCAAGACGGCGGCTCCCGACGTCAACATCGGCGCACGGCGTCCCGGTTCGCTGCCCGAAGCGCACGAAGGCATTTTCGAACTGAAGGCGGGAGAGTTCTCGCCGGTTTATTCCGATCCGGCTGCGTTCTACATCTACAAGGTCGTGTCGATTCGCGATGTTCCCTTGAGCGAAGTGAAGACGCAGATCACTCAGGTCGTTCAGCGCCAGCAATACAACGAGAAGCTGGAAGCGATTCAGAAAGCCATCACTCCTGAGCTGAATGATGCATACTTCGGACCTGAGCAGCCACGGAGTGTTCAGCAGAACATGATTCATCCCGGCATGCCGCCCCGTCCGGCAGGGGGCCCGGGTGCTGCGCCTCCTCCGCCACCCGCGCAAAACCCAGCGACGTCGCCTCACTAATATGGCGTCGCCACGGAGTGTCCTGGTCACCGGCGTTTCAGGCAACTTGGGAACCAGGCTGCTTCCGTTTCTGCTCGAATGTCGTGTGGTGGGTGTCGACATGCGCCCACCACAAAATTCGTCCCTCGTCCGCTTCGAACAGATGGATCTCGGCCGCGAAGCCAGCTGCCTTGAACTGATCGAGTTGCTGCGCTCCACCGGCGCTCAGTCGGTCATCCACCTGGCCTTCGTGCTCGACCCGCAGCAGACCGGCATCCTCGACGTCGAGCGGATGTGGCAGATCAACGTTGCCGGAACCGCGCGCGTGATGGAGGCCATCAGCGTCGTCAATCGCACCGGCGGGAAAATCCGGCAATTCATCTTTCCCAGCAGCGTCGCTGCCTATGGGCCGGAGACCAACGGCCCCGTCAAAGAAGATGCGCCCCTCCGCGCTCACACCTTGCCTTACGCCATGCACAAGCGCGAGAGCGATGAGGTGGTGCGGTATCGCGCCGAGAGCCTCGGCGATTGCCGCGTATACATTCTTCGCCCACCGATTTACGCCGGCGCCACCATGCAGAACTACATGATCGGCGCTCTGCGTGGAACTCCGGCGGGCAAGAGCAAGCGCGCCGCTCGCATGCGCGCCGAAGGCAAGCGTCTGCCACTCATGCTGCCGCGCGATCCCCGCTATCTCGAGAAGCGCTTCCAGTTCGTGCACGTCGACGACATGGGCCGCCTGCTGACCTACCTGCTTTACCGGCCCGAGAGCGATCCCGCGATGAACATCATGAACGTCGCCGGGCGCGGCGATGCGCTGACCCTCAAGCGCTGCGCCGAAATCGCCCAGGCGACAATCAAGCGCGCTCCGTCAAAGGCCGCCATGCGGACCGTGCTGCGATTCCTGTGGAGGTTCGGAATCTCGTCGATCCCGCCCGAAGCCCTGCCCTACATGATCGGCTCCTACACCATGGACACCGCTCGCCTGCAACAGTTCCTCGGCAGCGACTATTCGCGCGTGATTCAGTACAGCATTGAGGATGCGCTGAAGGACAGCTTTAAGGCAGGGGATGAGAATTAGTGGCTAGTGGCTGGTGGCTAGTGTGTTCCTTTGTTGATTTCCTTCCGGAACACGGCTGTCGTGGTGCAGCAGAGCTTTCCCAGAGAATTGTCATCCTGAGGAGGACTTCAGTCCGACGAAGGATCTGCTGTTCGCGTGCGGCGGAGAAGTGTTTGCACCAGCGACAGAACCTGGCTATTTTTCCTAGGCCCTAGCCCCTAGTCCCTGACCCTGACCCTAGCCCTGACCCCTTCTTGCCTCGATACACTCCCGCGATCCCAAACGTGTACGGCGTCCACGACACATCCACGTATCCGGCGTTGCGCATGCGTTGGAGCATCTCTTCCGGAGCAGGGAAGCGCAGCACCGACGCCGGCAGATATGCATACGGTCCACGCACTCCGGAAATCATCGTCCCAATCGCCGGCAGCACGCGCTTGAAGTACAGCCGATAGATCTTGCCGATCAACCCCTTCGGCTCGCCGAAGTCGAGAATGCCAATCTCGCCGCCGGGCGCAAGCACGCGATGAATCTCGCGCAGTCCGCGATCGTAGTTGGCCAGGTTGCGAAAGCCGAACGCCGAGGTCACCAGTTGAAACTGATCGGACGAAAAAGGCAGGTTCAGCGCGTCAGCCTCAACCCACTTGATCTTGCGAGAGCCCGACTTCTGCTCTGCACGTTCCAGCATCGCGTGCGAAAAATCCGCACCGAACAACTGGCCACCATTCATGCGCCGATGCAGAGCAAACGTCATGTCGCCCGTTCCGCAGCACAGGTCGAGCACCTGCGCATCCGGACGCCGCAGCACATCGATGAACATGCGCGCGGTGCGGTTCCACCATACGCGGTCGATATTCATCGACAGCACGTGATTCAGCAGATCGTAGCGCGGCGCAATCGAGGTAAACATGTCGCGCACCGCAACCGAAGCCGAGGCTTCGTCGCGCGCGCCCGCAGGCGCCGCACCCACGACACGCCCGTCCGCGTTCAATTGTTTACGATCGTTCATTCGAATCCTGCTAATCCGCTTTGAGGGGGCGCAGCTTCAGCTGCGCCGTAAGCTTCCCCAAAGATTGCGGCTTTAGCCGCTGAGGAGATTCGCTAGTTCCGCAAACCCTTCACCGCCTCCACAATCATCTTTGGTTTAACAGTATTGATAACTTCAACTTCCCCAACCGCCTTCGCCAAGATGAAGTGCGGCACCCCGCCGACTGTCTTCTTATCCGACAGCAGCCGCTTGAACACCTTCTTCGCGTTGACGTCTACTTTCGGCAGCGGCCCATACGCGCGCACCAGTTCGACAATCCGCTGCGAAACATCGCGAGGCGTGATGCCCACGCTCTCACCGATAACGCACGCCGCGATCATGCCCCACCCGACAGCTTCTCCGTGCAGCAGCTTCTTGTAGCCAGTCTCGACTTCCAGCGCATGTCCCACGGTGTGGCCATAGTTGAGAATGCGCCGCAGCCCCCCTTCGCGTTCATCCACTCCCACAATGTCGGCCTTCACCTGGATACAATCCGCGATGAGCTTCTCCAGCAGATCCGCGTCACGTTTCAGCAGCTCGTCGCGATGCTTTTCCATCAGGTCGAAGATCGCCGAATTGCGAATCACGCCATACTTCATCGCCTCGAACAAGCCCGAGCGATATTCGCGCTCCGGCAGCGTCGCCAGCACATCGGGATCGACCAGCACAGCTTCAGGCTGATGAAACGTGCCGAGCAGATTTTTGCCGGCCTTCAGGTTGACGCCAGTCTTCCCGCCGATAGCGGAGTCGACCTGCGCCAGCAGCGTCGTCGGAATCTGCACCACCGGAATACCGCGCAGGAACACCGAAGCCAGGAATCCGCCAACATCGCCCACCACGCCGCCGCCCAGCGCGAGCAGCACCGACTGGCGGTCGGCTCCGGCCTTTACCAACTGCTCCGCCAGCTTCTCCATCTCGCGCGAGGGTCTTCGCGCGCTCACCGTCCGGCATGACGAAGAACTCGACATCGCGCTTGCTGAAGCTTTTGCGAAGCGGCTTGGCCCAGTGCTTGCGGATCGGCGAAGCGGTCACCACAAACACGCGCGCGTCCTGCGGAATGACACCGCGCAGCGCCGTGGCCGCCGAGCGAATCAGCCCGCGCTCCACCACCACGTCATACGATCGCGACGGAGTTGTTACAGATATGCGAGTCAAGTGACTAGTGTAATGGAAGCGGCCCTTCTCAAAGAGGCGTCACGCTCTGTTGCGAGCAAACACTGGATTGCACCGGTAGGACAGGGGACTCAGTCGATGTGCAACCCTCCTAAAGCCGGGTGGAAGGTCCTGGGTGGAGCAGGCCTTCAGGCCTGCATAACAGCGGCTTCCTCACCTTGTGGCTTTAGCCACTGAGGTAAAGGGGAAAGGTCGTCGCGCATGCTCGCAGATGAATAAACAAATGCAATTGCCTCTTCGACCAAGCCGGCCCGCACCGGGTTTTGATGGATGTAGTTTCTGCACCTGCCATATTCCGATCGGTCACGCACTCTTCGGTCCAGAAAACTCGTTTGCCATATCTCGCCAGTAATTCCGAACTGCTTGCGTGCCTGATACGAGAAGCCACCCTTGATGTATTGCATCGCTCGCTCCAAGGTCATGCCCGCAGGAATGGTCATTAAGAGGTGAAAATGATTCGGCATGACAACAAACTCATGCACCTGCATCTTTCCTGCTTTCTGATAGTGAAACAACATCTCGCAGAAAAGAGTGGCCATTCTGTCCGACTGTAATAGATATTTCTTCTCGAATGTGTTTGCAGTGATGAAGTATGTGGAATTGCTGGTGATGCCCCGATGTGGAATCGACAAGACATTTACCTCAGAGGCTAAAGCCGAAGTTCATGAGGGTCTTCCACAAGGCAGGCCTGAAGGCCTGCTCCACCCACTTCACAGCACCTTCTTCCAAAATAACGTCACGCCGTCGCCCGCGACAGCAGCGGTCAATTAATTTCTCGGCGGTTGTGTCATTCCGGAACATCCCTGTGATTCTCTCTCCTTTCCCTTCACACACTGCGTGCTACCATGAATTCAGCGATGAACGCTCTCCCAGCCGAAACCGATTTCATCGTTGTTGGCGCAGGAATCGCCGGCCTGCGCGCCTCCGTCGAGCTCGCCTCCGCGGGCCAGGTGCTGGTGCTCGCCAAGCGCGAAGTCACCGAGTCCAACACGCAATACGCGCAGGGCGGAATCGCCGCCGCGCTCAGCGATGACGACGAAGTCTCGCTTCATCTCGAAGACACGCTGAGAGCCGGTGACGGCCTGGTCAACGAAGAAGCCGCTCGCGTGCTCGTCGAAGAAGGTCCGCCGCGCATCGAAGAGCTCATCGAGTGGGGCACTGAGTTCGACCGCGCAGGAACCAAGATCGCGTTCACCCGCGAAGGCGCGCACAGTCGTAACCGCGTTCTGCACGCCCATGGCGACTCCACTGGCCGCGAGATCGGACGCGCACTCTACCTGAAGGCCGCGGCCATCAAGCCCATCACCTTCCGCGAGTTCGAGTTCACCACCGACCTGCTGGTCGAAGATAGCCGTGTCGTTGGCGTTCGCGTGCTCGATCAGTCCGGACACCTTCACGAGATCCGCGCCAGCTCCGTGCTGCTGGCCACCGGCGGCCTTGGCCACGTTTACAGCAACACCACGAATCCCGAAGTTGCTACCGGCGACGGCGTTGCCATGGCGTTTCGCGCCGGCGCCGAGATCAGCGACATGGAGTTCGTGCAGTTTCATCCGACAGCGCTGTTCATCAAGGGTGCTCCGCGTTTTCTCCTTTCCGAAGCGTTGCGTGGCGAAGGCGCGTACCTCCGCAACATGGAGTTGAAACGCTTCATGCCGAAATATCACGAGCTGGCCGAACTGGCGCCGCGCGACGTTGTTGCCCGCGCCATCACTCACGAGCTCGAACTGGGGAAGCGTCCTGACGCCGCTGTTTATCTCGATCTCACGCACCTCGATGCCGACCGCGTGCGCAAGCGCTTCCCGACCATCTACGCCACGTGCATGCGTTACAACATCGACATCGCGACAGAGTTGGTGCCCATCCGTCCCGCCGCGCATTACGCCATGGGTGGCGTGCGCACCGACCTCGAGGGTCGCACGTCGTTGCCCGGCCTGTACGCCGCCGGAGAGGTCGCCTGCACCGGAGTTCACGGTGCTAACCGCCTCGCCAGCAACTCGCTGTTAGAGGGTCTGGTGTATGGGGCGCGCGCCGCACAGGACATGCGCGAGCACGTGACAACTCACAAGAGCAGCCGCGCAAAGTCGCCCGCACAACTCGCTGCGCCCAGCAGCAACGGTCAGTCGGCCGAGACCGAGAAGTTGATCCATAAAGTTCAAGGGCTGATGTGGCAGCACGTCGGGGTGGTGCGCGACGGCAAGGTATTGCAGACGGTCGTACCGCAACTGCGCGAGTTGCAGTCGCAACTGCCGAAGACAGGCGACCGGCGGGCGCGCGAGGCGGCCAACATTCTCGAAGCCGGACTGCTGATCGCGCGCTCGGCGCTGGCACGCGAAGAGAGCCGCGGCGCCCATTATCGTCTCGACCACCCGCTCCGCAACGATGACAAGTACCAGAAGCATTCCGTGGTCCGCGGCGACAACGTCAGCTTCCAGTAAACGGGCTTCGCTCAGGAGCTCAGGCTGAATCCTGATTTACCCTGCCAATATCGGCTGCACCACAAGGGCTTATTTTGGCCCAAGAAACACGAAACCCCGCCGATTAGGCAGGGCAGGCACTTACTAACTTAAACTCTACCTTCATCATATCACATCAAGTGGGTAAAAGCACACAATTTCGCAACTTTATATTTCCCGCAGAATCATGGCATTACGGCTTATTGTTGCGTTTCGCCATATTGACATGTAAAAAATACGCTCAAGCATAGTGTAACTAGTAAATTGCTGTTTTCAGCGCTTCCGCGGCGACACCTCAAGCCGCCAGCTTCTTCGGAAACATCAGCGACAACACCACCGACACCGCCAGCACCAAGGCTACGCATGCCAGCGCCATCCAGGTTGGCACGTCCACGTAATCCGACGCCAGCATCTTCAGCCCGATGAAAATCAAAATCACCGACAGTCCGTAATGCAGCAGATGGAAACGGTCCAGCATTCCTGACAGCGCGAAGAACAGCGATCGCAAGCCGAGAATCGCAAACACGTTCGACGTGTACACGATGAACGGCTCGCGCGTCACGGCCAGCACCGCCGGGATCGAATCCACCGCGAAGAGTACATCAGTGGTTTCCACCACCAGCAGGACCAGCATCAGCGGCGTGGCGTACCACAGGCCGCCGCGCATGACGAAGAATGAGCCGCCGCTGTAATCCTTGGTGAGGCGAAACACGCGGCGAAACATCCGCAGCAGCGGATTCTTTTCAGGATGAATGTCGGCGCCGTGCTCGCGCATCAGTCGAATGCCGCTGTAGACCAGGATCGCGCCGAAGATGTAGACGATCCAGTGAAAGCGATCGAGCAGCGTGACGCCGGCGAAGATAAACGCGGCGCGCATGATGACCGCGCCGACCACGCCCCACGAAAGCACTCCGCGCTGATGCTCCTGCGGCACGCTGAAGTAGCGGAAGATGAGCAGGAAGACGAACAGGTTGTCGACGCTGAGAGACTGCTCGATGATGTAGCCGGTCACGAATTCGAGGGTCAGTTCGGAATTCGGCCGCGTCGGATGCGGCACCAGATGGTGACCAAAGAAATAAATCAGGACAGCGAAGGACGCAGCCAGGCCGACCCACAGCGCCGTCCAGCCGAGCGCCTCGCGAAATCCAATGACGTGGCTCTTGCGATGGAAGACGCCCAGGTCGAGCGCCAGCATCACTACTACGAACAGATTGAAGACGAGCCAGAAGGTCCAGTTTCCGTGCATGCGCCGGGATCCGAAAGGGCCGGAAGAGACATTCTAGCCGCTAAACGCTGTTCGCTGTTCGCTCTTCGCGCCTGCATTGACATTCGCGACAAACCCGCACTGCTAACTCTGGCGAAGAGCGTTTAGCATTATCGATGAAACGTGCCCACGTATTCGGTGGTCGCCAGCACATGCCCCTTCATCGCAGCCTCGAGGGCAGCGCGGTCTGCGCCGGGTGCCAGCGTGGGTTTGCTGTCCAGCGCATACAGTCGAAAATAATAGCGGTGTCTCTGTCCGGGCGGAGGACATGGGCCGCTGTAGCCGACGCGATTAAAACTGTTCCGGCCCTGGTGCGAGCCGTCGTCGAGTTGTTCGCTCTTGGCAACGTTCTCCGAAAGCGCGTGCTTCGACGCCGGTACATCCCAGATCACCCAGTGAACCCAGTCTCCGGCCGGAGCGTCGGGATCGTCCATGATGAGCGCAAAGCTCGCGGTCTTCGCAGGAGGATTGCTCCACTCGAGTGCCGGGGAAATGTCCTGGCCTTTGCAGGTGTATTGGTCGGGAATCATCGCTGCCGTGGCGAACGCCGGGCTGCTGAGCGTGAACGGCATGGCATGGCCTCCCTTGGCAGGCGAAGCGGACTGTCCGTGCACGATGATTGTGGACGAAGCGAGAACCAGCAGACACGCGATCCTGATGCTTGCATGCATGAGCGCCGCTCCTTCTACTGCGCCGATTCCAGTTCCGATTCCAGCTTTTTCAGATCGACGATCGTCACCGCGCGACCGTCCATTTGGATGAGATTTTCCGCTTGCAGGCGGCTCAGGTTGCGCGAAACCAGCTCGCGCACCGTGCCGATTTGTGCCGCCAGTTCGTTGTTGTTGGCTGGCAAGGTTATGGTGATACCGTTCTCGACCTTTTGTCCAGAGGATTTGGCCAGCCGCACCAGCATTGCCGCCAGTCGATGCCGCACGGTCGTGAACGAGAGCTCCTCGATGATGCCGACCAGCTTCCGCAAGCGCGCGCCGACAACGCGCAGCACCTTCAGCGCGACGTCGGGATGCTGCAGGCAAAGCGTCTGAAAATCTTTCTTGCTGAAAAACAGCAGTGCGCAATCGCTGACCGCTTGCGCCGACGCCGGATAATTGCCGCCGTCGAATACCGGCAGCTCTGCCACCGAACTGCCGGGCCCATCGATCGACAGCACCTGCTCGCGTCCGCCGGCCGAGCTCTTGAAAATGCGGATGTGCCCCGTCTCCACCACATAGAGACCGTTGCAGGGTTCGGCCTCGCCGAAGATCAACTCGCCCGCGCTGAACTTGCGCTGCACCACGTGTGAAGTGAGGAAAGCGAACTCCGCCTCTGACATCCCGGCGAAGATCGGAACCTTGTGAAGGATCGCAGCAGCAGATGAATTGGCGGGCGGGGGCATGGGGATTCCATTGTACGGGACGCCGAAAGTCACGTAGAGCGGGCCTTCAGGCCAGCCTTTGCGCCTTATCTGTTCTGGTATGAGCCGGCGACAACCCCGCCGTAAGCGGGGTGACAACTCTTCAGCCCGCTGCGGAAGCGGCGGGTTTGCGAGGGTTATTTCATGATACGAGCCGGCTTTAGCCGGCGGCACGCTACATCAGGAACGCCGCGCACAACAGTCCACCGAAGACCAGCGAATGTCCCAGCTCGGTGAGTCCCAGCCGACGAACGTCCAGCGGCTGGCGCTTGCGCACAAACCATAACGTCCCACGCAGTAAGACAGGCAAAAAGGCCGCGGCCGCGGCAAATGGAAATAGGCTGAAGTGGCACGCAGCAAGCACGACGGCGATCATCCCGATCTGCCCGACGAGGAAGGGAAGCCCCAGCTGTACTTTTTCTTCAAAGCTTTCAGCACGGCAGGAGTGAATGCGAACTTGCACGAAGTGGATCTGGTCGGCGGCGAAAAGCCAATTCGCCAGCCACAGCGCGATAGCCGTGCGATCAAGCCGACCCGTTGCAACGTAGTAGGCACCGGCGGCCGTCGACGTCAGCCCAATCGCGCCGATGATCTGCGCCGGCATCCGGCCGCGGCGTCCCAGCTTTTTCACCACTGCCTGAGCGGAAAAAGCGAATGCTGAAACGCCTCCGACGACAATCAATTCCCAATATCCGGCCCACAGCAAACCCACGATGCTGGCCAGCACCAGCGCGCCAATGCCCAGAATCGTCCGCAGCACAACGCTGCGTTCGTGCGCGGTCCGTGCCTTGCTCGGCGACGTGCCCAGCCAACTCTCGAGCGGCGTGCGCAGCCAGAACATCGCCATCGCAGCAACGAAAAACAGCGTCACTCCCATGGCGTTAATACCGATGTGGCTGGCTGCCCCCGCGCCCGTCACCAGCGGCACCAGGAGCATGCCCCACGCGCCGTGCTCGCGGGGGACAACCATGGTTCGCATTCGAGAAGTCTGTGCGGTGCTGATATGAGCTGCCATGCTTCGATGCTAGGGCGCGCAGGTTGTGGCGGCTATGACTTAAGTCTCAGTGCCCACTCTTCGAGGCAGCGGCCTCGCGCACCATCTTGTTCGACGTGCCGGGCTCGTACACGCAGAACGGCTCCTCGGCGAGGAAGTCGCCAGTGGCGGCGAAGGCGCGCGCGCGACATCCCATGCAGACGTGGCGGAATTCGCAGCAGCCGCACTTGCCTTTCAGGTTGTCATCGTCACGCAGTTGCCCGAAGACGACCGAGTCGTTCCAGATCTCGGCGAAACTCTGCTTGCGCAGATCGCCGGCAAGCGCCGGAAGATAGCCGCAAGGGAAGACCTCGCCTTCGTGCGAGATGAAGCAGACGCCGGTTCCGGCCAGGCAGCCCTTGGTAGTGGCGTTCATGTCGCTGGGGTGGCCACCGGGATGGCCGGTGTGACCCGCTGGCGGGCCGCCGTTTGGTTTCAAAGAAATTCCGGTGGAGCCCGGCATCGTCATGTCGGTTGGCCCGATTGCGCTTGGATCGGCGATAACCGGGGCCGCGTGCTCACGCTCGGCCATGCGATCGGCGGCCTTACGCTGACGCATCACGCGGAAATAGTGCGGTGCGCAGGTGGCCTTCAACTCGATGCCGCCTTCCAGCGACTGATCGTAGAACCAGTTCAGCATGCGCTCGTACTCTTCCGGAGCCACCATCTGCTCGGCCGCGATATCCACGCCGCAGCCGACCGGGACCAGCAGAAATGTGTGCAGCGCGTCGGCGCCGAGGCGTCGCGCCAGGTCGAGAACGTCAGGAAGTTGATGTGCATTGTGGCGCGCAATCGTGGTGTTGATCTGCACCGAGACGCCAAGCTTCTGCAGATTCCGCATACCGTAGATCGCCGCATCGAACGCTCCGGGAATTCCACGGAAGGTGTCGTGCGTGGTGGCGTCGGATCCATCCAGTGAGATCGACACGCGCTTGATGCCGGCGTTCTTGATCTTCTCGGCGATGTCGCTGGTGACCAGCGTTCCGTTGGTGGCCAGCGCGGTACGAATGCCGCGGCTGGTGGCATATTCGGCCAGCTGAAAAATGTCATGCCGATAGAGCGGCTCGCCGCCGCTGAGCACGAGGATGGGATTGGAGAACTCGGCAATCTGCGAAATGATGTTGAGCGCTTTGCCGGTAGGCAGGTCGGCCGGCGACATCAATTCCGTCGCCGTGGCGCGGCAGTGGATGCACCGCAGGTTGCAGCCCTTGGTGACCTCCCAGAAGATCAGCCGCGGTTTGTATTCTTTCTTGCTCGCCGGATGGATGCTGCCGTTTGCTGCTGTCATGATTGCTTTCCTCCACGCCCCTGACGGACTACTACGGCTCGTTTCTATGCTTCCAAGATAGGTTTTCGGCAACCTAAGGGGCCGTGAGTCTTATCACCCGGGCCTGTGACGTATGTCACTTTGGTAAGGCAGCCGTCAGCCGTGGGCCGTCAGCCATCAGCTTTGAGCATTCCAGTGCAGGGAGGGCCAGCAGAGTCGGTTCCACTCCATGAGTGAAGCAGGCCATCAGGCGCGCACAAATGTTTTCCTTTTAGGAGTTGCGCTTTAGCGCCCGAGGTCAGAGCTCAAAGTCCGTCGTCGGCATTCATTCCGATGAGGCATGTCAAGTGCGCAGGAAGCACACACGATCGGTCCAGTTCCACGACTTCGCTTCGCGGATCAGACGATGCAGCGCCCGCACCAACCCGCCGATGTCTGACGGGGAGATGGTTTTCTCATCCACGAAGATCACGCCCCCATGCTGGCGTCCTTCCTCTGCCCAAGCCTTGAGCAGTGGAGGAATCGTCCTGCGGTCGTAGGTGACCAGCGTCAGGCGCTGAGCGAAGGCATTCTGCAGACATGCTGCATCGTCTTGCCCCAGAAAGCCGCCTGCCTCCCATTCGACCATGTACCGGACCACGGTGCCGCGAACCCGTCGGCGCAGACCTTTCGCCACGTCTGGAGAAATGTGCTCGTCGAGCAGAAGACGCAGCATGTCAACGCTTCGCCGGGCGCCCGGTTCGAAACTCACCCGTTTGCGGCAACATCCGTTTGAGCGCGCCAAAATCGACCGAATCGTTCTCCGCGAGCGCTCGATCAATTTCTTCCGGAAAGGCCTCTGCGTAGTTGATAGCGGCTTGAACTTTCGCTTCTGGCCACGCGACGTGCTTGGCGACAGCACTCGGGTTGTCTTTGTAGGAGCGAACAAGCAACATCACTTCCCAGACGGCCATCGTGCTTCCCTGGAGGTAGGCTTGCCGTCCGATGGGGGAGTCGCGGAAATCAATAAACGCAAACTCCGACCGCCGCAAACCTTCTTCGACCAAACGCGCGCTGGCATCGCTCGCCGTCCAGCCATGACGGTTCGCCATGCGCCTCAGGCGCTTGCCGCTTTCGGCCGGCAGCCGCATGCTAATCACTGTCGATCGGGTTGAGCTCATAAAACTCCTGCTGCAAAACAAATCTTAGCGAATGTAATCATTGTAACTCATGCATACATTGTATTTGATCTTAGCCGATTCAGCCGAGGCGTATAGCTCCACAAATAACTTCCGCCCACGGGTAATTCCGTGAGCGGAAGCATTACGATCCGAAACTAACCACTAGCCACTGCCTTACGGCCCCACTCCTCCCGTGTGGCAGTCGGAGCAATTCACATTCGCCAGGTCGCCGATGTCTACCGGATGTTTGAACGGCTGCGTCGGCAACTGGGTCACCTGCGTCGCGCCTTCGGTCTGTTCCAGCACAGTGTGACAAGCGGTGCAGTCCTTGCTGATGACCTTCCCGCTCTTGCTGACGTGGTTGCCATCGTGGCAGCGGAAGCACCCTTGGAAGTAGAAGTGACCGATGTTGTTGGGGTGGGTCTTCCAGTTCACCTTCATGTCGGGGAAGAAGGTAGTGCGATAAATCCGCTGCAGTTCGGCGATGCTGCCCTTCAGGTTGTCGGCCTTGCTGGAAGCAATCTGCGGATACTTCGTCCGATAGAACTTGGTCAGATTGTCGCTGATGGCCTTCTCCGCCTCGGGAGTGGTCTTGTAATCGGCGATCAGCACCTGCACCGCCTGCTGCTTGATGAAGGGCAGGCTGGGGTCGATACTGCGGGCGGTCATGCTGCGGTCCACCGAAAGATCCGGCGGCACGTAAATATGCGACGGACGATTGTGGCAGTCGATGCAGTCCATGTCGCGTTTGCTGCCCTTGTCGAGCTGCGCCTGCGTCGGCGGATTGTCCTTGGTCATGTATTCGGTCACATGACCCTGCTGGTCGACGACTCGCACATAGGGAATGACCTGGCGCTGCTCGTCGGTGGAGATATAAGAGATCTTGTTGGCGATGTTCATGTGCCAGTGAATGCCGCCGGTCTGCTGGCCCAGCGCCGGATCGCCACCGCCGGTCTTGATCAGCAGGCGAAGGACGCGCGGCGTGTTCTGCTCATCATCGCCGAAGTGGGTGAAGGTCTTCAGCTGCGCTCCCCAGAACTTCTTCGGCCAGTGGCACTGCTCGCAGGTTTGCGGAGCAGGACGCAGGTTCTTTACTGGCGTTGGAATCGGGCGGGGAAACGTTCCCATGGCGGTGTAGTAAACCTGGCGCGCGCCGGAGAGTTTTGACTTCACATACCAGCTTGCGCCGGAGCCCACGTGGCACTCCACGCAGGCAACGCGCGCGTGGGGCGAAGCCTGGTAGGCGGTGAATTCCGGATGCATCACCGTATGACACAACTGCCCGCAGAATTGTACTGAGTCGGTGAACTCGTAGGCTTTGTAGCTGCCGACCGCGCTGATCAGCGAGAAGATCACAACGAAGCTCAGAATGAAGGCCACAGTGCTGCGCTGCGAAGGCTTGTTCAGGTCCAGCTTGGGGAAGTGATGCGAGACGCCCACCGCTTTCAGCCGGCGGCGCCGCTCGATCATCATGCCCAGCGGAATCAGAATAAGTCCGGCCACCAGGAAACCGGGTGCGACCATGTACGCCAGAACGCCGATGTACGGCGAGGGCTGCGCGCTGAGCAGGTCGATGGCAATCAGGAAAACAATATTGGCGCCGGCTACAATCCCCAACGCAATGCCGATCAGGCTGATCGGGTTCTTGATGAGATTCCTGGAAACAGGCGGATGATCGCGCAGAGGATCCACCCCTTGCGTTTCCTCGGTCATTGGTACGTCCCCTTCCTCACCCTATGTGCATCGCTGCACCAAGTGTTGCAGCGCCGGCCCCGGAGAAATCGTCGTGCAGCGAAAGCCGCAGGACAATCCCACAAAGGTACGAGGTCCGGCCGGCCTCGTACCCTGGGGTTTACTTGTGACTGCCGGTAGTCTCGGCAGTTTCTTCTTGCGGCGGCGCCGGACTCTTCTTCTTCCGAGCCGCGCGCCTTCTCGATCGCACCCATGTCGAGCGGGTGCTCGTGTTCGTAATGTTCGATCGACATCTTGCCGTCGAACCATGCCCAGTTCATCGGATACGCGTCCGGATCGAAGATGACGCCGTACAGGTGCCACACGACGATGGCAAGGGTCGCCAGCACGGCTTCGTAGAAGTGAACGGTGATCGCGACATCGACCCACCATCCTGGTACGCGCTCGCCGACGCCGACCTTGAACCACGCCATCAGGCCCGTGGTGGCCATGACGAACATGCCCCAGACCAGCGCCCAGTACTCCATCTTTTCGGCGTAGGTAAAGCGGCCGAACATCGGACGCTGATCGCTGTAGCCCAGGTAGTAGCGGAATGCGTCACGCGCGTCGGTGACGTCCTTCCAGTCAGGCAGCATGTCGATGATGAGCTGCCGCCCTTCGGGTTTGACCAGGACATACCACACGTGGAACAAACTGACGACGATCAGCACCACACCGGCGATGCGGTGAATGTAGCTGCGCACCAGTTCGTTCACGAACATCGCGGCCAGCCACGACTGCGGATATTTCAAGGCAAATCCGGTCAGCACCAGGGTGAAGAAGCTCACCAGCAGCGTGAGGTGCTGGACGCGCTGAATCAGCGTCATGCGGAACAGGATCCGTGGCTGCCCGATGCGGTGCAGGATCAGCTTTTTGCGGAAGACGATCAGGTTGTGCAGCACCATGCCGCCGATGACGGCAAAGATCATCCACAGGTAGAACTTGCGGATCATCAGGATGATCTTCGAACCCATGTCGGCTTTGTTGGTGCCGTCGAGGTGAACTTTCGTCGTGATGAACTTTTCGTTCGCGCCCGGATGGCACTGGCCGCAAGTCTTCGCCAGGTTCGCATGATTGATTGTCGAACGCGGATCGGCCGACGGCAGGATGTTGTGTACGCCATGGCAACTGGCGCAGTTGGCAACCGTGTTCGAGCCGACCTCGGACGCCATGCCGTGATAGCTCGCGAGGTACGAAGAAACGCGGCCTCCCGGCACGCCGAACTCGCTCGACAGCCGCACGCCCTCGTGGCACGAAGCGCATGTGTTCTTTACGTTTGCGGCCGCGACGGAAGAGTTTGCATCTTTCGGCGCCTTGATAGTGTGAATGCCGTGACAGTCGGTGCAAACCGGCGCTTGCCAGTTGCCGCGGGCGATGGCCTCGCCGTGGATGCTCTGAACGTACTGCGCCTTGACGTCGGCGTGGCACTTGGCGCAGGTTGTCGGAACGTTGAACTTGTTGATCGGCGACTTCGGATCGGCGGCGCTCAGGATGTCGTGCTCACCATGACAGTCGGTGCAGACCGCGGCCTTTTCCGATCCGGCGGCCACCGCTTTGCCGTGCACGCTCTGCTGGTAGGAATTGAACGCCGCTGCCGTCATGCCGCCCGAGGCCATAGCAAACTTCTGCCCGTGGCAGGTGCCGCAGGTCTGCGGGATGTTGGCGTGGGCGACCTTTGATTTGGGATCGCTCGAGGGCAGCAGTTCGTGAACGCTGCCATGACAGTCCTGGCACTTGGCGACATTGGTGTTGCCCGCCGCGGCGGCCTTGGCGTGAACGCCATGATCGTAGGCAGTCTGCTCGCCCTCGTGGCAGGTGGAGCACTTGGGCATGACCGGCGTGGGATCGTGGGGGAAGCCCTTGATGTCGGCGTGGCAATCGACGCAGCCGAAGGTGCTGTGAATCGATGCCTTGAACTTGGCGTCGTCGACGTGGAGGCTGACCTGCTTGCCGTTCTCATCTTTCGCGAGTGTCGGATCGTTGTGGCAGGCCAGGCACTCGTCGTTGGTCATCTTGGCCGCCTTAGCCGGCTTCTTGCCAGATGCCTGAGCGTGGAGTTGAGGAGCCGCCGCCGCGAACATCAGCAGCAAGGCGGCAAGAAAAACCAGACTACAGCGCTTCACGAAAGCCCCCGCTATCGTCCGGGAGAAACACACACCGGAGAACCTTCCAACATCGCCGACACAGGCACCTTGGGGCAGTGAGTGTACTCACGTCGGTACGTGACCCCCGTCACATGGGGGTTGTTTCTCACGGCACAGCGTGAGCTAGATCACCGGGAAGCCGGTTTTCGAGAAAACCGGAACGGCCAGTGTTGATGCGGGTGTGAGCGATGTTAGAGGCTGGGAGGGAAGTTCTGCGCACGGGAAGGAAAGAAATTCCGCTACAGCAATCACAAGAAGCTCGAACGTCCGTTCAGCGAGGGAATCAACAGGACAAAACCTCCAGGATAGGCGAGAATCTGATGCGTCGTTCATTCAACGGAAGCTTCTATAGCATCGTCCGCAGTTGTGTCCGCACTCAAAAAGCAGAGGGCAGCAATGTGACTGCTGGCGTTTCCTGTGACGATCATCGTCATCGGCTCGGCCTCCCGCGACTCCCCAAGCCGCATGTTCGTCCCGCGCCGTAGGCGCGACACAAGTTAGCCCCGCCGTTCACGGCGGGGAGCGGGCACGACAGCCATCCGAGAAGTAAATCTATTGTTCCTAGTGCTGAAGACGCGATGAATTGTCAGTGACCAATATGGCAGGCGACAAACCAGCCGTGACCTGGATTTCTGTCGATGTGTCGATCCGCCGCACATAATGGCGGCGCCGTCCCCATGGGACTTGAGCTTTCAATGGATGGAGCATAGCCCGCCGTGAACGGCGGGGCTATCCTGTGTTGCGCGTACGGCGCAAATGATGCGACCTCCGCCAGAGCGGGATGAATTCAGACTGGTAGAAATTGCCCTGATCGCGGCTCACACCACCAGCGCGCGCGACCGGAACGTCAACCGCGGTCGCCGGGTGCGTACCATGGCGATGGTACGGACGCGTTCATACGCGCCGTGCAGGTCCTGGCTCAACATGCGCACGATCTCCATGCAGACGCTGCGATTCTCGCGCAAGAATTTCATCAGCTCTTTGCGGCGTACGAAGACCACCTGCGAGTTGTCGAGCAACTCCGCTGTGACTTCATAGGGGGTGTTGGACAGGGCGGCGCCGAGGCCGAGAACTTCGCCGGGCCCGGCGATGCGCAAGGTGAGACGCTTGCCCACTTCCGAGCAGATAGAAAGCTTGGCCCGGCCGTCGCACAGGATGTAAATACCGCGGACCGGCCTTCCTTCGGCGAACAACACGGTGCTGCGAGGGAAGGTCGCAAGCGATTTAATCTCGTCGAAAGCCTTTAACGACTCCGCAGGCATGTCGCAAAAAAGGCGATCGGGACGGAATTCGCAGGTCAGGCAACCAGACTCAATCGTGCTTTCCATATACAGGTAATACTTCGCCTGTCGAAAAGCACGCAGTGATTGCAGTCACCGCTTTCCGTGACCCTTTTCACAAGGAGACACCAAATGGCTCACGCGTATGCAGATAGCCCAGTTTTGTTACGGGATGAGATGTCCCACAAGCGCGGAGTTCGCGCCGCTTCCGGTCACGCTATATGCCTTGCGCGCTGCGCCTATGGTGCGATCGCCATGGCCTTCAGGGCTGCCTTGTTGCGGATCAGCAGCGTCGAGCCCTTGGCCTGCACGATCTGCCGCTTCTTCAGGTCAGCGAACAGACGGGTGACAGTCTCGCGCGAGGTGCCGATCATCTGCGCGATCTCTTCGTGGGTCAGCGCCAGTTTCACCCGCGGCTCGGTCTTGCTGGCTTCGCCGGTGCGCACGCTCCACTCCAGCAGCAGCTTCGCCAGCTTCTCGCCGGCCGAGTGCGACAATCCGAGCGAACGGATTTCGCGGCAGGCGGAGTTGTACTTATCGCTGAGCTGTTCGGCAACGCGCAGGCAAGCTTCGCTGTGCTCGCGCAGGAAGCGCAGGAAATCTTCGCGCTTGACGAAGTTTACCTGGCAGGGATCGACCGTCTCGGCGGTCAGTTCATAGGGCTTGCCGCTTACCGTGGCACTCAGCCCCAGCACTTCGCCGGGCTCGGCGATCTTCAGGATGAGCGTCTTGCCGTCGGTTGAGCAGATTGACAGCTTCACGCGGCCTTTGCACAGAACAAAAATGCCGCGCGGCATCTGCCCTTCGACGAACAGAACGGCGCCCTTGGGATATGCGGTTGCGTATTTGATAGATTCGAAATATTGCAGCGCCGCCGGCGGCAGATCGCAGAAGATATGCTCTGCGCGCATCTTGCAAGCCAGGCAGCTTTCGATAATGTCTAATCCGTACGGTGTGAGCACGATGACCCCCTGAAAAACTCCATCGTATCCCCGTGTTTACGGCCGGAACGCGTGCGAGCGGTTCCGTGGGACCTGTAATTCCGGTTTGCCTGTGTTTTGGGCCGTCTCACCCCGTCCTGTGTCCGTGGTCACCCGATGTGGTGATTCGCGAAACTCACGCAGAAGCCGTGTAAATCAAGGCGTTGATGTGATCGACCGGCAACTCTCGGCATTACAGGCACTACTCCAGATACACTCCAGCGAAACACTTCGGGCGCACACCCAACAAGTGCATACATCACAACCTCATGTGACCCGTAAGAGTTCGCGCGATTGTGCAGGGGCGCCTCGAAGGGTCCGGCGTACCGGATTAATGGTGTAAGCTAAAGCCGGATTATCCTGGGAAGTAACTTGCCGTTGCGGTCCTCTCCTTGAAGCAAATGCCGATAAGTCACCTGATACCAGCCACAGAAGTCTCGGCCCCATCGCGCGCATCCATGTCGCGGCGGCAGCGCGGCGTGCTTTCCTGGGGCGTGATTCTCGTTGTCGGCTCGGTGGCGGCGGTTCTGGTCGAGCGGTTCACTGCGGTCGCCAGCGATCTCCAGTTGTGGGGCGACGGAGCCTGGGTCTTCGTAAAGATCGCCTCCACCCGCAACTATTACTTCTGGGTAGGCGATTGGAAAACTCACCTCTGCCAGTCACGGTTTTTTACCATCCTGCTGGAACAAACGCCCCTGGTCATCGCGACTCATTTGCGCATCCATGCCTTGTCTGCGCTGTCGCTGATCTATGGCATCACGCTATATTCCCATGCGCTGCTGAGCCTGTATTTGTGCTACCACTACGCGTCGCGCCGATGGTATGTGCTTTTCCCGTTGCTGAGCTTCTTCGCCGGCCCGATGAACGTGGAAGCCTATCTCTCCACTGACAGTCATCTTCTGGTATCGCTATATTGGCCGGTGCTTTTCATCCTTCTGTTTCGCCAGGAGCTGAAGGGATGGACGTTGCTGCTGTTGCTGGGTCTTTCTTTGCCCATGCTGATCGCTTATGAGTCCATGTTGTTGTTCGGACTGGTGCTGGTCGGGGTGTGCCTATGGCGAATCAAGAGATTCCCGCAGCAGAAGAAACTCGCGACAGGATTGGCGATCTGGTACGTGTTGGGCATGGCCGTTGCTGTCGTTTCGGTCGTTCATCCCTTCGACCAAAGCAATCGCAATGGCTTTCTGCATGGCTTGAATTACCTTTTGCACTCGGAGCATGTCACCGCACAGATTTCAATTCTGATCATGGCCTGCACCGTCATAGTGCTTATCCTTCCAGCGCGCTTCAACGCGATCCGGGCGGCGATCACGATGGCAGGATTCGCCGGTGTGGCTTACCTGTGTTGGAAGATCCTGGTGGGACAAACGCCAACCAGCCTTGAAGGGGAGGTTGCAGCTCGAACCTTGAACCTGCTTGCGCCGCTGGTAGCCACGACCTTGCTGCTCCTGGTCTTGTCGGGGCTGATCCGCCCGCGCAGGCAAGCCATTGGGATGGTTGCGCTGCTTATCGGAAGCCTGGGTGCAGGGCAAGCGCTGTGGAATTTAGCGGCGATCGGCGATTGGCGAGCCTACCTGGCCATGCTTCGCTACGATCTGCAACAACATGAAGGACCGGTTCCGTACGACGATTCCATTCTGTCGCGCGAGCAACTCGGACCGCTGCCGCTGAAGCACATGGAGATGGGTTGGGCATTGTTGCCTCTGAGCCTCTACGAGTCGGGGCAGGGACAGGTGCGCTCGATCATTACGCCAGAACCGCAAGATTTCTTCCCGTTCGATCCCTATGCAGCGGAAGCGTTGCCGGACCTGTCACGCTATCGCATCTACTACGACAGTTACCGCCAAAGTCTCGAGCGAAACTGGAAGTACAGCCTCGGTGAGACGCTCAACTTCCAGCGCGGTGGGAGCGCGGCGCGGTATCTGCGCGGCAGTTGGGCTGATGCTGAAGACTGGGCAACATGGGCGAGTGGGCGAGAGTTTGGCCTTGATCTGCCACTTTCTCGCGAAGCGGTTTCCGGCGCGGTGACGCTCTGGGCAGTGGTATCGCCCAACGTTTCTCCGAAGTTTCCGAAGATTTCTGTGCAGGTGCTGGTGAACGATGTCCAGGTGGACACGTGGACGTTCAACTATTCCGCGGCAGGGCTGGCAACGCGCACAGCGCATATCTCGAAAGACGTACTCGCGACCGGCAACCCGGTCAAGATCCGGTTCCGGGTGATCGGTCCACTGCATTCTCCGGCGGAGATGGGAACCGGGCCGGATCCGCGAACGCTGAGCCTGGCCTTTGTGAAGTTGCGGATCGAAAGTTCAGCTGAGTGACGGCGAACGCAGTGCTTCAGGAACCACTTTCGCAAACTGACGGTTGAATCTTCAACTGGATCAGCAGAACTCCCAGGTGGCGGTCGTCTCCACCGCTATGGGTGAATTCCTTGTTGGAAGGAACTGCGCCTTCGAGGCGGAACTCCAGCACGTTCGCCGGTTGCGCATTAGCGAAGCTGACCTGGTAAGCAGTAGGGTCGAGACTGGACAGAGTTACGTACTGAACATTGCTGCCGAAAGCGACTTCAAGTCTCTTTTTCCATTGCGAGTAAGCGGGTCGCGCGACGAATTGGATACAGAGTGGACCACTGAAATCGCGGTTCATGAAGATTTTCGCCGTCGGTGCTATGGCGGCGTCCGTCCAGCGCCCTCCGGGCTCGTCGTACGAAAAACCCGATCCGTAGAGCACGAAACCAGGGAAGCCGGGCTTAGCAAAAGTAATGCCCTCCTCTGGACTGGCGTTGTAGCGTTTCGGGTTCCATTCCTTCATGGTGTGATCGATATAGAAGGCGCGATACTCGAGGTTGACGTGCGGATGCAGCACGGCATACACCGCGTACAGTTGCACGGCGAGCAACGCTATCACCACAAGAATTCGGAGTGCTGTTCGCATCGTCACACTAGACAACGAAATTCTTCTTCGCAAACCACGCCAGGATCATGATTGCCGCCATGCCTCCGGCGAAAGCTAAGTAGACAATCCATGCCGGAAGCGATCGCCGCAACCAGAGATAAATCACCAGCAGAAATGGCGGCTGCCACCACAGGTAACGCGGGAATCCGTACAGACTACCGGACGCGCACGGCAGTATCACGCTAACGGCGAGGAAGATTCCGAGTTCCGGACGTTTCCGCATCAGCCACAGGCTTACCAGAAAACCGGCCACCGCCATTCCGGCGAAGACACGCGGCCATCCGTGCACCTGATACGTCTGCCATAGCAAGGTGAACGGGTTCATCCAGTTGCGGCCCCAGGCTACCTGCACGTGCGCAAAAGCCAGAGCATCCCCCACGCGGTAGTACAGGTAAATAGCAAAGAGTACCAGCCCCAGAGGACACAGCAGCAACCCGGTGATGATACGCAGCGAGCGATCTTTGAGGATGCCGCGCCATCCGACGTCGCGCAAAGCGACGATGCCGTAAACCAGTGCGAAGAACAGGCCGACAGAGCGATTGGCGGAGAGCGCTGCGCCGAAGAGTCCTGCGAGAATCCACTTCTGCCGGTCAAGCGCCCAGAATCCCAGGCATGCCAGCATGAAGTACAACGGCTCGCTGTATCCTGCATGGGCGTAGATGAGGTAGGGATTGAGTGCGACCAGCGCGCCGGCAAAAAAGCGTTCGTTGTTGTTATCGAGGTAAGGCCGCAGCCAAAGTACGAATGCGAAGATCGCGCCGAATAGCTCCAGTTTGCTGGCCAGGACGGTGGCGGTGATGGGGTCCATGCGAAACGCATGTTTCAAAACCGTCGCCGACATAGGAAACAGCGGAAAGAAAGCCCAGCTAGCCGAACCCCCTGCTTTTGGCCATGGTTGCTTGTCGTATCCGCGCTCAGTGATGCCCGCATACCAGGCGCAGTCCCATTGACAGTCGTCCAGCAGGGTGCCCTGCCGCGCCCCTTCGGTCCAGTGCGCCACCTGTCCGAAGCCATGCATGAAAAAGCAACTGGCGAAGTACAGAACCACAGTCACCCACAGCTCCGGATGCCTGCGGATCCAGTTACGAAGCGCTGCCGACCGCATGGATGGCTGGTTAGAAGTTGGATTGGCACTGGCTGCCAAACTCACGGAGAGTCCTTAACTTAATGCGAGTACAAAGGTTGGGGATAGTTGACTGCTAGTAAACCCTGCTTAGATTACCAGAATTTATCGCCTCTCCCTGGCAACCGGAGTCTCACTCAGATCGAGGCGTTCCTTGTGCAGCTTGATTCGGCGCGGTTGCCATCACATCCAGCGATGCTAGACTAACCCAAGGTCACGACTCGACGCTGTGTCGATTTCAGAAACACACATGCAGGTTTCCGGCAACCAACTTCTCGAGCAGCGGCCGTATCCTGCTCTGCTCTCCCTCGTCATACCCATGTACAACGAGGCATCGGTGATTCCTCATCTCCGTGAGGCGCTCGATCAGTTCATGGGAGAGCTGGGCGGCGAGGTCGAGGTGATCCTGGTCAACGATGGCAGTAAAGATTCGACGCTGGCGCAGATCGTCGACTGGGCCTACGAAGACCATCGCATCAAAATCGTGAACCTATCTCGAAATTTTGGGCACCAGAGCGCTTCCACCGCGGGACTCGACTACGCCTCGGGCGACGCCGTAGTGCTGCTCGATGCCGACCTCCAGGACCCGCTGCCCATCGTGCACCAGATGATCGCCCGCTATTGCGAAGGCTACGACGTTGTCTACGGACAGCGCGTGGCGCGGCAGGGGGAAGGCGCGTTCAAGCTGTTTACCGCCTGGGTCTTCTATCGGCTGATGCGCGGCCTGGTGTACAAGGATCTGCCCGTGGACGCCGGCGACTTTCGATTAATTTCGCGTAATTGTCTGGAGGGTCTGCGGCAGATGCGCGAGACCCATCGCTTCCTGCGCGGTATGGTGGCGTGGGTAGGCTATCCGCAGATCGGGATCAAGTACGAGCGCGCGGCGCGGGTTGCGGGAGAGACGAAGTACCCGTTCAACAAGATGCTGAAGTTCGCCTGGACGGCAGCGACCTCGTTCTCGACTTTGCCGTTGAAGGCCAGCATCTGGCTGGGCGTGATCGCGACGCTGATTGGATTTGAAGAGGCCGTGCGCGCTGTCCTGGCAAGGATCTTTCACTGGTATTCCGTTCCAGGCTGGGCTTCGCTCACCGTGCTGGTGAGTTTTCTCGGTGGTGCGACGCTGATCTGCATCGGCATCGTTGGTGAGTACATTGGCCTTATCTACCAGCAGGCGAAGGAGCGACCGATTTACCTGGTTTCCCGCACAGTGAACGTTGACGCGCCGAGCCAGGAACACGCTGTCACAAGAGCAGCACGGAACGAGTTCCGATGACTCAGCCTGAGTTCGATCGCTATTCCGGCTCTTACGAGGAACTGCTCAAGGATCCGATTCGCGATAAGTTTGTCGCCGGCGACTCGAGATTTTTTCAGGAACGAAAGCGCGACTTAATTCGGCAGCAGTTCCGGGCAATGAAGGTCGACACTCGTTCGCTCGCTTATCTTGACCTGGGATGCGGCAAGGGGGAGCTTGCTTCCTTCCTGCGCAATGATTTCAAGCGCGTGGTGGGTTGTGATCCCTCGGCAGGAATGTTGAGCTTCGCCGAGGGAGTTGAGACACGAGTTCAGGATGATCCAGCAAAGATTCCGTTTGGGGTAGAGGAGTTCGATTTCATCACTGCCGTTTGCGTCTATCACCATGTGCCGCCTGACGCGCGGTTGGAGTTGACGCGAGAGATCTCGCGTGTCCTGAAGCCGGGCGGCATCCTCGCCATCATCGAACATAATCCCTACAATCCGGTGACGCGTAAGATCGTCAGCCGCACCCCCGTCGATGCGGATGCTATCTTGTTAAAACCCGCAGAGGCGGCAAGTTGGTTGCGACAAGCCGGATTCGAGCCGCGGCCTCCGCAGTTCTTCCTGTATTTTCCTGAGCCGATCTATCGTGCTGGCGGCAAAATGATGGAGGGAGCGCTGCGAAGCCTACCCCTGGGCGGACAATACGCAGTCTTCGGAGTGAAGAAGTAGAGAAGCATCGCCCATGATTGAACTGATTCGCCCAATCTTGAATCGCCCGTTTTTCTATGAGTTTTATCATCATCTGATCGGCGCGGACTATCGCAGCCGAGTGCTGGTAAGCGATTACATTCGTCCGAAGCCCGGCGACAGGATTCTTGACATCGGATGTGGACCCGGCAACATGCTGCCTTTTCTGCCGCAGGGCGAATATCTCGGAGTAGACGCCAACGCGTCCTACATTGAGTCGGCAAAACAGCGTTACAGCGATCGCGGGGAATTTGTCTGCGAACGCGTCAGCCATCATTCGGTGCAGCAGTTCGGAGCGTTCGATGTTGTGCTGGCGTTGGGATTGGTTCATCACCTCGACGACAACGAGGCCCGCGACTTATTTCGCCTCGGACACACGGCTCTTAAGCCCGGCGGCCGCATGATTACGAATGATGGTTGTTATATGCCGAAGCAGTCTGCAGCCAAGCGATATCTGCTGTCTCGCGATCGCGGCGAATATGTGCGGACCCAGGAAGAATACGAGCGGCTCGCTCAGAGCTGGTTTCAGGAAGTACGCTCGCACATCCGCGAGGATGTCCTTCGCATTCCGTACACCCACCTGATCATGGAGTGTGTTCGCTAGCGCGCAGGCTGCCCGTCTGCTACTCGAGCCCAGGCCCATGCCGCCACGCTGAAGGCGATCAGCCAGAACCACGCGCGCAGCCAGTCCTGCCTCTGCGCCAGCATCATGTTCGGATAGATGCCCAGAACGCTGTACCACATTGTGGGAATCAGGTCGTGGAACCATTCCACCAGCATGCTCCTCTGGTAGAAGACCCAGATCGAAGGGGTGCGGAGGAACGGGCTCACCGTGAACACCACGGCGATGAAGACGCTCCAGGCGGCGAGTATCGCGACGACCCAGCGGACTTTTCGAGTGAGAACCAGCGCCGCGCAGGGCGCCATCGGAAAGGCGGCCGACAGGATCAGCCTGCCGGGGGCACACCAGCCGCCCGACCAGTACGTGCTTGACGAGATGAACGGCAGGTACCCCACCGCGGGCAGCAGCAGCGCCGCGAATCCCCAGCGATCGCGGCGATAGAGAACAATCATTCCGGCAGCGGCGGCGAGATAGATAGGCGCTACCGGCAGCAATCCGTAAGACTGATCGAAGAGAATGCCGAGCAAGCCTAGAATCGGATGCGGCGCCGCGAACTGCGGCATGGTGTGGTTCAGCAGCAGCATCGCCGCGTTCGGCAGGAAGCGATCGAAGAGCACCTTGTCGATGGATGAATAGAGCAGAATGCTGACGAGGCACGGAACGCCGAGGCAGGCCAACTTCGCAATCAGTGGCGGACCGGGGCCCTCGGCGTGCCCGGTTTTGGCGCGATAGCGTAACCGGAAGTTGCTCCACTCGCGACGGATGACCCACGCACTCACCACCAGAAACGCCATTCCGGCCAGCGACCAATAGCGAATGTTGAGCCACGGCAGCAGTGCGATGAGCGTGCCGGAGAGCAGCAGGTATCGGTTGTACTCGCGGCGGCGGTAGCGGAAGAATTGCACGGCGATCCACAGGCTGCCGGTCGCGCCCGCGATGTCGGCAAACGCGGCTTGGGTGTAGGTCCAGAACGGACACGCAAAACAGAACAGGACAACGGTGAGCAACGACTGCGTCGTCCCCGCGCCGAGCAGCGTTGCCAGTTCGTACACTCCGGCTGCGCCGATCGCGCCGATCAGCGAGATCGTCAGCAGTGCGCCCTCACGCCGGTCGAGCGCATAGCCCGGCACCAGCAGGATGGGGAAGCCTATGTCGTGTTCCAGCAGGAGCTGCCCGCGAGCGTTGCGGACCACGTGTGGGTCCTGGGGAATGGTGGTCAGGTTATCGCGCTCGATCGCCGCATACGGGTAACCGCGGATAGTTCCAGGCGACGGCGGCGGGAACTGCTCGCGATAATCGCCGCGCGCGTAGTTGTCGCCCACATCGAAATCGTGATCGACGGCGAGGCTGTGAGTGAGGACCATGAAGTGCGCTTCATCGCCCTGCGGAGAACTGGCCAGGGCCATCCACGGCACGATGCCGCCGTACACCAGGAACGACAATGCGAAAACGACTGCGGCCAGGGGCACGGGGTGGGCGGCCGCATTTTTCGCGGCATACACCAGCAGCTCCGCCATTTTCGCCAGCAGGAAGAAAACATAGACCACGGCGAAGCGGCGGAACCCGGCAACATTGGTGCTCTGCGCCAGCATCGGCAGGAAGAGCGGCAAGGCGCTCACGGCCAAGTCCAGCTTGAGCAGGGAATCAAACCACGTCAGCCAGCGTTGACGCAGACCGAGCCAAAGAATCGCGAACACGGTCGCCACGCTGATTGCGAGGGCTGCCAGCAACACTCGCGCAAGGCCGCGCTGTAAAGGTGTTGTGGCCAGTTGAAATGTCTGCAGCGTGAACACCAGCAGCAGAGGCTGGACCACCATGGACACTGCGAGATATGAACCCGCCGTGGGCGAGGCGTCGCGACCGCCCTCGGCGGGTACGATCCCCGATGCGGAGGTCGGGCCGATTGAACCATACGTCCGGCTCGCCCACAGCCACGCGGCCGCGCTGAATGCGATCAGCCACAACCACGCGCGCATCCAGTCCTGCGGGCGCGCCAGCATCATGTTGGGAAAGATGCTGAGGATGCTGTAGAGCGGCGTGTGAATGTGATCGTGGAAGAACTCAACCAGCATGCTGATCTGGTAGAGAATCCAGACCGACGGCATGCGAAGGAACGGGTTGATAGTGAACAGGAGCGCGATGAAAAGGCTCCATGCAGCCAGTATGCCGAGCAGCCATCGATAGGCGCGCTGAAACAGGAGCGCGGAACAGGCGGCCATGGGAAGGGCCACCGAGAGAACGAAGCGGCCCGGGGCACACCATCCGCCGTACCAGAACTGGCTGCTGGAGACGAAGGGAAGATAGCCGACCGCCGGCAGCAGCAGCGCCGCAAATCCCCAGCGGTCGCGGCGGAAGAGCACGATCATTCCGGCAGCGGCGGCGAGATAGATGGGCGCAACCGGAATCAATCCATAGGACTGGTCGAAGAAAATGCCAAGCAGGCCGCGTAGCATCTGCGGCTGAAACTGCGGTACCGAGCGGCTCAGGATCACCATCGAAGCGTTGGGCAGGAACTCGTTGAAGAGCACCTTGTCGATGGAGGAGTAAATGAGAATGCTGACCACGCAGGGAACGCCGAGGCACGCCAGTTTGCCGATCAGCCTTGACCACTTACCCCACTCCTGCCGGATGACCAGCGCGCTCACCACCAGGAACGCCATCCCGGTGAGCGACCAGTAACGGATGTTCAGCCAGGGGAGCAGCGAGATCAGCGTGCCCGAGAGCAACAGGTATCGGTTGAACGCGCGCTTGCGATAGCGGAAGAACTGCAGCGCGATCCAGACGCTGCCGCTGGCGCCAACGGCATCGAGGAACACGGCTTGGGTGTAGGTCCAGAACGGACAGGCGAAACAGAACACGAAGACCATCAATAGCGCCTGCAACGTGGTGGCGCCCATCAGCATGGCGAGTTCGAAGAGGCCGGCAGCGCCGGCGGCGGCGATCAGCGAGACCGTGAACAGCGCGCCTTCCCGCTTGTCGAGCGCGTAGCCGGGCACCAGCAGGAGAGGGAAACCCATGTCGTGTTCGAGCATGAGCTTTCCGCGGAAGTTGCGGATGACGTGCGGCTCTTTGGGAAGGTAATCGATGTTATCGCGCTCCATGAATGCGTAAGGGTAGCCGCGCATTGCGCCGGGCGATGGCGGCGGGAACTCCTCGCGATAGTCACCGTGCGCATAGTTGTCGCCCACATCGAAGTCATGATCGAAGACCAGGCTATGGGTGAGGATCATGAAGTGGGCTTCGTCGCCCTGGGGCGAGCTGGCCAGCGCCATCCATGGAACCACGCCGCCATAGACGAGGAACGTCGCCGCAAAGACGATCGAGCCGATGCGGACGCTGGTGGAGGCAGCGTTCTGCGCGGCGAAGAAGAGCAGCTCGGCCGCGCGGCACAGCAGGAAGAAAACGTAGACGGACGCGAAGAGATGGAAGACGCGCGCTTTGTCGCCGTCACGCAGCGCGACTAACGCGAAGGGCATCAGCGAGAGCAGCACGTCGAGTTTGACGATCGCACCCAGACCGGCGTTCCAGCGTCGCGCCCGGGCCAGCCACACGATGGCGAGCGCGGCCGCCACGTTGACGGCCAGGGCCGTCGCCAGCACACGCGCCAGTCCGTAGTTAATGGGCGTAGCAGCGTGGTGAAAACGATGGACGACCTGCATCAGCAGGACGAGGTTCAGCACGCAAGCGATCGGCGCATACCATCGCAGTTCGGGAGCACTCCCGGGGCGAGGCGACGGCGATGAAGTTGTGAGCATGCTGAGCTGAAATCCTCCCTGTTACATCTTCCAGGTCACATCTTCGACCTGGTTGGTAATTTCCTCCGGCGGCGTGCCGGGTGGGAAGGTCATAGGTTTTCCGATCACAACGGTAAGTTCCCCGGCTTTGGCAATCTTGCGGCCGGCCATCTTCATCTCGTATAAACCATCGATGCGCAGCGGCAGCACCGGCACATTCAGGCGCGCCGCCAGTATGCCCAGCCCGGAGCGAAAGGGTGAGGGCTTGCCGTCCGGGGTGCGCCGCCCCTCGGGGTATACCAAAACGCTGTAACCGCGATCGACCGATTCACCGGCGTAGGCGAAGCTCTCGCGCACTCCCGACTGCTGCGGCAGAGGAAAGACGTTGAAAAGTGCCACAACGAGGTAGTATCCCACCCAGTAAGACAAGCCGCATAAACCAGTTCCAGCTCTGCGGAGGACGCCACATCTCCCACAGCAACTCGCCCCACATACCGACCGCCAGCTTGCGCCGCAGACGCGGCGGCAGGGCCTTGAGGGCGAATCCAAGATCGATGTAGGTAACGTGATTGCAACTGATGAGAAACGGGCCGTCGAGGCCGCGCAGGTGTTCACGGCCAACTATCTTCGGATGCGCCATGAGGATCGTCGCCGGCCAGGTGAGCAGGTAGTAGATGAACTCGCGGATCCAGGTGATGGGCCAGTGCTGCGCCCAGCGTGGATAGCGATAGCCGCTCTGCGGCGATTTCTGCGGCTCGTGCAGCAGCCGCTCCAGATCGCCCACGGTCGAGATCTGCGCGAAGTTCGCTTCTTTCAGATCGACCTGGTAACGGTCTTCCAGCGCGCTCATCAACTCGACGCGATCCATCGAATTGAGGTTGAGATCGCCTTCGAGCTTGGCGTCGGCCGCAAGTGCTCCGACGTTGCGGCCGGTGATGCGCGCAATTAAATCTCCTAGAGCGCTTGCCGGGGCGGTAGGGTTTCCATCGCCGCCGGCGAAGTGCAGTTGGGCTGCCGCTTGAATCACTGCCGTCTTTGGCTTCTGCGTGGGCGTTCGTGGGAAGTCCTCGTCGGGCCAGCGCATCCAGCGGCGCATCTGCTGATATTCGGCCAGATGGCGGTTGGCAGTATATACCACATTGTGGGGGTCGGCTGAATCGCGCAGGATGAGCACGGCGCAGGGTTCGGCGTTACCACCCTGATCCAGGCCGACAACCACGCAGTCGCGGACCTCCGGCTGCTGGCGCAACGCCGACTCCAGGTCCTCGGGATAAACGTTCATCCCCTCGCGGGTAACGATGACGTTCTTCTTGCGGCCCTTGAAGTAAAGATTGCCCTCGGCATCGAGTTCGCCAATGTCGCCGGTGTGGAACCAGCCTTCTTCGTTGAGCACCGGCTTCAGCTCTTTACCCTGCCAGTATCCGGCGGCGACGTTGGCGCCGCGCACCAGGATTTCGCCGTGGTCGTCGAGCGTCATCTCGCGGCCTTCGAGCACCTTGCCGATGGAGCGCTTTCCGGTGCGGAAGGGATGATTGAGCGAGATGAGGGAAGTGGTTTCGGTGAGGCCGTAGCCTTGCACGACGACGAAGCTCATGCGCCGCCAGAACTCTTCGGTCTCGGCGTCGAGTGCCGCGCCTCCGGAGATGAACGCCCAGAACTTCCAGCCGAAGCGATTGTGAACCTTGCGGAAGCGCCACCAGCGCTTTACGAAGTGCTGGTTGTTGGCGGCGGCGAAGTCACGACGGAACCTTTCGAGTTTGCCCTCGGCTTCAAGGTCGCGCTCGACTTTATCTTTCAGCGACTCCATCAGGCGCGGCACGGCGACGACCACCGACACGCGCTCTTTCTTGATGATCCCGAGGACTTCGGAGGGATTCAGCGTGTCCTGGAAGATGACCGTGGCCGCGAGCAGTTGCGGCAGAAAGATGCCGAGGAACTGTCCGAAGACGTGGCTGAGCGGCAGCAGGTTGAGGAAGCGCAGCGGATGGAAGATGCGCTCGTACTTCAGGTACTTGCCGATCTCGCGCTCCAGCGGCTCGAGGTTGGCGAGGATGTTGCCATGCGAAATGACAACGCCGCGCGGCTCGGCTGTGGTGCCCGAGGTGAAGACGATCTGCACGATGTCGTCGCGCGTGAGAGGCAGGTGGCGCAACCGGCGTATCGGAGCGCGGCGGCAAGATCTTCGCGCAGCGTCTCCAGATGCAGGGTTGGCAGACTCGCGATTTCGTTGTGCGGCGAACTCACGCACAGCTTGGCGTCGACCTGATCGGCGATGCGGCGGGCGAAGTCTGGCGTGGCGATCTTGTCGACTGGGACGACGATGGCTCCGCGCAGCAGGCATCCAAAAAAAGCTGCGACCCACTCTGCGCAGTTTTCGCCCCAGATGAGTACCTTGTCGCCTTTGCCGATGCCGCGGGCTTCGAGTTCGCGCGCGAAGCGGTTGGCCGTGCTGAGGACGTCGCCGTAGCTCCATCGCTGGGTGCGATATCCGCGGCGATGGACGTACGCGGTCTCGCGAGCGTGGCGGCGAAAGTTGTCCAGGTAGTCAAGAATGGTGGTGCGAGCCATCCAGAGACAGTGTAAAGCAGTTGTCGGTTGTCGGTGGTCAGTTGTCGGTGGTCAGTCGGTCAGTCGTCAGTCGTCAGTCGTCAGTCGTCAGTCGTCAGTCGTCAGTCGTCAGTCGTCAGTCGTCAGTCGTCAGTGCTGCGATGTTGGCGTTCCGCCGAGGTTGCTTTAGGTCACGGCACGACTTCACAGGCTGCTGAAAAAGTCCGAAGTCGCCGGCTTTGTATCAGGGCACGGCATCAGCCATGCCGATAGGTCTGCCCGAATGAATTGTCATCCTGAGGAGGGCTTCAGCCCGACGAAGGATCTGCTGTTCGTCGCGATGGTAGGATTCTTCCGTCGCAGGCAAACTGCAGATCCTTCGACTCCGGCGACCAGAGGCGGGCCGCCTCCGCTCACGATGACAATGTCAAAGGGAAGCCGACGGATGCTCCGCTCTGGATGACAATTTTCTAAATAGAGCGTGCGCTCTCACCACCGCTGCGCGACGACCTGGTGCATCAGCCTGGGCTCTTCGTAGCCCTTCGCTTTCTGGCGCGGCGGCAGCTTTGGCGGAGTGTACGGAATCTCCTCGTAGGGAATGCGGCTGAGCAGGTCGGCGATGCAGTTCAGGCGCGCGCGCTTCTTGTCGTCCGACGGCACGACGTACCATGGCGCCAGAGCCGTGTCGGTGGCAGCGAGCATGGCGTCGCGGGCGCGCGAGTAGTCATACCAGCGGCGGTGCGACTCCAGATCCATGGGACTTAGTTTCCAGCGCTTCGATGGGTCCTTGATGCGCGCCTGGAAGCGGCGGTGTTGCTCCTTTTCGGAGACGTCCATCCAGTACTTCAGCAGGATGATTCCGTTGTTGATCAGGGTGGCTTCGAACGCCGGGCAGCCGGTGAGGAAGCGCTTGTAATCTTCCTTGCTGCAAAAGCCCATCACGTGCTCGACGCCCGCGCGGTTGTACCAGCTGCGGTCAAAGACGATAATCTCGCCGGCTGCGGGCAGTTGCGCGATGTAGCGCTGCCAGTAGAGTTGCGATTTTTCGCGCTCGGTGGGCGCGGGCAGCGCGACCAGGCGAAACACGCGCGGACTGACGCGCTCCATCATGCGCTTGATGATGCCGCCCTTGCCGGCAGCGTCGCGCCCTTCGAAGATGATCACGATGCGCGCGCCCGTGTGCTTCACCCAGTCCTGCAGCTTCACCAGTTCGACCTGGAGCTTGAAGAGCTCGCGCTCGTAGTCTTTGTTCTTGAATTTCGGCGGTGCGTCGGTCGGCGGATTTGCGACGGCGTGCTTCTCTTTGGACTTCTTAGCCATAAGTCCTCCTGTGCGACAGCCGGTTGTGGAGCGTTGATGAGGGGATTCTACGCCGTTGTCAGGAATCAGGGGCCGGGATCGTGGACCAAAGTTGCTTCGTCGATACCCGGTGGGGTTTGTATTAGGGCCCGATTTCACAGGCCGCTGAAAAACTCGAACGGGACGGCTCGTCGGACTGAAGTCCGCCTCGCTGTAGCGAAAACAAAGAATTCGTAACGGCGCACCTGAAGGTGCGCCCCTTCAAAACGCTTCGACTTCGAGCTTTTCAGCAGCTTGTGAAGTTATGCCCTGACACAAGGCGGTAGGGCACCCTATTTCTACAGCGCGGCGGCTTGTTCTTCGGCTTCGGCGACGGCGCGGATCGACACGTGCTCGTGACGCGCGATCGCCAGTCCGGTGGGGATCACCGACATGAAGGTCACCGCCCAGAGCATCATGCCGCAGCTTACGGCCAGCTCGTGCTCGACGCCGAAGCCCGCGCTCAACATGCTGATGGTGGCCAACTGCGAACCTCCGCCGACGGCGGGCAACTGCAGCATGGAGCCAACCATGCTTGAGCCCATCAGCACGATCTCAAAGGGCATGGTCAGGCGTTGCAGTTCACCGGGGTACGCGTGCGTGACGGCGTAGTAGGCGAAGGCAATCAGCACCCACATGAACAGCGACACCACGACGAGCTGGAGGGCGGAGCTGATGTCCTGAATGGTTTGTAGCCCATGGCTGAAGGAGAGCGTCTTTTCGCGAAGATGGTGCGCCAGCTTGGGTGCGAAGCCCTTGGTGCGGTCGTAGAAAAAGTCCGCGACGCGGTCGCCTGCCATGCGCACGATGACCAGTCCGATGACGAGCACCACGATCAATCCAGTCAGAAAAAACGACGCCTCGCGCAGCTTGGAGTAAAACCTAAGCGTGCGCAGGTCGGGCGAAAGAAAGCTGACCGCGAGCATCACGGCGAACGATGCCATGTCGAAGATGCGCTCGACACCCCACACCGCCATCTGCGAAGTGAACGTCAGCCGCTCTTTCTTGGCGATGATGTAGGGGCGGATCATTTCGCCGGCGCGGCCCAGCAGGGCCAGCGCAGCGAAGCCCACGAATTGCGGCGCGAGCAGGCGACGCGTCGTCGTCTGGTGCACCGGCTTGAGGAAGATGCGCCAGCGCACCGCGCGCAGCACGTAAGCCAGATAGGTGAACGCCAGCCCGGCGAAGATGTAGAGCCAGTGGACATGTTCGGTCCGGCTCCAGAACATTGCCCAGTCGAACTTCTTCCAGGTGCGCACTTGCAGCCATATCAGCGCACAGAGCGCGACCAGGACAATGCCGAAGACCAGGATGCGTTTTCTATTCATGGAAAAAGTGAGATCGCCCGCGCAAGCTAATCGTCAAGGTAAACGAGTGAGTGAGTGAGGTCAAACCGGCGGCTCCCAACAAATGCGAAACTGCATCTGTAACCTATGACCATGACACCCATTCTTCGTGTTGCCCGTGCCAGCGACAACCTGGAAGCGCTGTTGGGCTTTTACCAGCAAGGACTGGGACTGTCGCTGCTCGGACGCTTCGAGGATCACGACGGCTTCGACGGCATCATGCTCGGCCGCGAAGGAGCGCCGTATCATCTCGAGTTCACGCGGGCGCGCGGTCACGTTGCGGGACGAGCGCCGACGCAGGACAACCTGCTGGTGTTCTATTTGCCTGATCGGCAGGAATGGAACGCGGCGGTGCAACGCATGCGCGATGCCGGGTTCGCGCCGGTGGCGTCGTTCGATCCGTACTGGGACCGAGAAGGTGTGACTTTCGAAGATCCGGATGGATATCGTGTGGCTCTGCAGAATGCGGCGTGGATCGGATAGGGATGATTGGGGTTGTACGGCGCTTTATGATATCGCCAGTTTGGGTTGCACCGTTTAGGATCTGCACGGAGCGTAAGTCCTCGGCTGGTGATTTTAGTTGGCGGCGGATGAACGAAGAGTCTCTAGAGTGATGCCGTTGATGATGGTGTATTCGGTTTCGCCTAAAGGACGAAACGCCACCTTCAGATAGACAAATACACGAACCGGCTTGCCATCCTTGGTAGCTGGCTGAAATCTCCAACGTTTAAGCGCTTTCAAAGCGGCTTGAACTAGGGCCGCCTTCTCTGGAACGTCCTGAGAGTGAACGGACGCGGGGCAGCCACTCGCATCCACCATCACCCGCATTGATACAACTCCATCAAACCAGGCTTCGGGGGACCCTGGACCATAAGTCGGTTTAGGTGCGTAAATCAGAATTGGCGGCTTGACATCGTTTCCAATACGAAAAACCCCTCCCACCCAGTTGCCGTGCCCTCGGCAATCATCTTCGTCGTGTGGGGCCTGAGCAAGAGTGAACGATGCGGTGGTGAGGAGGACGAACACTATAAGGGTCGCTCTCAGAGCGTTGGTCACGACAGTATTATCAGGCAATTTCACTGTCAGTGTCGATAAATTGCCTTATCGTAGGTGATCCGGCGCCGATCAAAGCGATGCCGCGTTTCCGGTTTCAGCATAATGCCGCGAGAATCCCGTCCCGCAACCGCGGGACGACGCAGGTTAGCCCAGGACGAAGTCCTAGGTACACGTTGTAAAAAGGCAGATTGAGTCCCAGCAGGGACGGCGCGTGCCGCCGGCTAAAGCCGGCTCAGCCCTAATTAGATCGCGTACCCAGGATTCCGCTTCGCGTAACCTGCCCCGAGCGCAGCCGAGGGATCCTGGGTTATCATGACGCCGCCCTTGCGGGCTCGGTCCCCGACAGTTTCGCACCGATGTTCAACCCCGCGGGACGGCCGAGGGCGATTACTGACGAGCCTTGCTGCGATTCTCAAATACCAGCGACGACCTACTGCTTCGGCGGTGTCTGCGCGCCGCTCGCACCATTGGCCGGGCAGTTACCGCTTCCTTTGCCGATGCCCTGAACATCGATCGAGCCGGTCCCCGCCTTAGCGCTGTTTACATTGCCAGCGACCTTCACCGACTCTCCCACGTGCGGCGCCAGCTTCGACGTATTCGCGCTCGCCGGGATATTCAGCTTGTACTTGGTACCGGAGCTGTCGGTGATCGTGTAGTTGGGGTCGCTGCCGCCCAGGCAGCCTTCGGTGATAGGCGCATTCGCCATCGGAGCCTGGGCTCCCGGCTGCGCACCACCCGGGTTCTGGCCAGCGGTTCCGGGCATCGATTGCTGATTCGCGCCCGGGACCGGCGAGCTGGGCGACTGCCCATTGCGCTGATCGGGAGTAGTTCCAGGCTGTTGAGCCGCGGCCAACGCCACCATGGCCAGCAGGAACAGAGTAGTTGTCAACATCTTCTTCATTAAGAAATCCTCCGCCACGGCTCTGCGCTGTTGATTCTCGGGATTGAAACCTACGCAGACGGGACAATCGTTAGAGCCTCTGGCTTCCCGCTGGTTTGCCTCAGGCGGCGGGCAATTCCTGCCGACACCTCGTGGCAGCATCTCCGAAAAAAACAATTTCGTGGAGACAGATTGAACATGACCTTGGCCGTAAGCCGCTGAAAAGCTGGAGGAGCTTGGCTTGAGCGAAGGCAGAAAAACAGGCCGTAGCTGGGGCTATCCGCCATTCGCAAGTGGTTCGGGTAAATGCAGTTTCAACTCAACGCGAAAGCCACGCCGCGGAGTATCACGGTGGACATGTAAGTTTTACGTGTGGTCCGGCGACGTTCTTAGTTGCTGCCGTAGGCGGCGGTTGATGCAAGCTGTGGAGTGATGGACTCGGCGCGCCGCTGCTGCGCCGCTGCCTTCCGTTCGGCGAGCTTCTTGCGGTTGTAGTCCTTGATGATGCGCGCGACGTAGGCGTGGGTCTCGCGATAGGGCGGTACACCCTTGTACTGGTCGACGCGTTTCGGGCCGGCGTTGTAGGCGGCCAGGGCTTTGGCGACGTCGTAGTGATAGAGCTCAAGAAGCGAGCGCAGGTAGCGCACGCCGCCATCGACGTTCGCCTGCGGATCGAAGCTATCTTTTACGCCAAGCTTGTCGGCGGTGCCGGGCATCAGCTGCATCAGGCCCTGCGCGCCCTTCGGCGACACTGCTTTTGGATTGCCTGCGCTTTCGGCCGCGATGACGCTGGCGATGAAGTCGGCATCCAGCTTGTTCTTCGCGCTGACCTCGGCGACGATGGCCTTCAGGTCGGCGGTCTTGGCGATTGGTGCGGGCGCGTCCGTCGGATCCGGAGGCGCGGGTTCGTAGCCGGCAATCTGGTCAGTGGGAACGTCGACGTATCCGCCGGCGGGATCGGCGCTCATGTAAAGCCGCGTGGTGTCGCCGACAACTTCATGATGATCGTGGCGAAGGGTGAATCCGTTGCGCAGGTCAGCAAGTTCGGCGGCGTGAAGATTGATGCCGAGGAGCAAGATCGTAGCCGCGAGCAGGGAACCGCAGATCCCTCGACTCCGCGGCTGACGCCGCTCCGCTCGGGATGACAATTCCATGATTACGTTATGCATTCACGCTCGCTCTTACGCCAGACTCTACGCATTCACATTTGCCAGCTACTACGCGTTTAGACGCACCGGCTTGGAATCCAGTATCTGCTCGACGGCGGCGGCGACGCCGCTTTCATCGTTATGCAGAGTGATGGTCCAGCCATTCTGCTTTAAGTCGTCAGACGCATTTCCCATGATTACCGGATGTCCGGCAAAGGTCAACATTTCGATGTCGTTGTAATTGTCTCCAATGGCCATCACCTGCGAGCGGTCGAGACCGCGATGGTTGGCCCAGCGCTCCAGCGCGTGGCCCTTCGAACAGCCGGCGTTGAGTATGTCGACGATGGTCAGGTCGCGGTAATCGTATTGCGTGCGCAGCACCGTGATCTCGCCGGCGAAGTCACAGCTCAGCAGACGTTCCTGCGCCTGCTGCATCAGGCCGACGGGACCGCAGAACATTACCTGGATGGGGTCTTCAATCAGGGACTTCTCGATGGGGCTGATGTATTCGATCCAGGGCGCGTTCTTTTCCATCCAGCGTTGGATAACGCCGTAGAGATGGTCGTGGTTCTCGCAGACGATAGCGCCCATGCTTTCGCGATCGAAAGTAATGACCGAGTAGTTGCGGAAGTCGCGCATGTGGCGGCAAAGTTTTTCGGCTGTAGCTTGCGGCATGAGGTCGCGGTGAAAGGCCTCGCCTTGGGTCGAGCGCGTGACGGCGCCGTTGGAGCTGATGATCCAGAGATCGAATCCCAGTTGCTCGGCGATGGGCATGGCAAAGCGGTGGCGGCGGCCGGTGACCAGCACGGTCTCGATGCCGGCTTCGTGAGCACGGCGTAACGCATCCAGATTGGCTTGAGAAACCTGGGCCTGGGAGTCCAGCAAGGTGCCATCAATGTCGATGGCGATAAGGCGAACGGGGCTCAACATGCATTATTGTAGCAGCGCGGAGGAGGTGGGCAGTTTGGGTAGAGCTGGCCATCGAGCGAGACCTCTTCAGCCCGGAGCGGGAGCTCCGGGAATGATTGAGTCTCTTTAGGGACGAAAGCCTGCCGCCGGCTGAAGCCGGCTCATGCCCGTTTCTATGGCGGTTTCCCAGCGCTTCCGCGCTGGGCTAAGGAACTTTCACCCGTCCTGCGGCCGGGTTTTCTGTGGCGGGTACCCAGGGCTTCCGCGCTGGGCTGAGGAACTATCACCCGTCGTGCGGCCGGGTTTTCTGTGACGGGCAGCGCTTTCGCGCGACAAGAACTTTCAGTCGCTCGCAGCCGGGGTTATCGGAACCCCGGCATCGGTCCCGCAGCCGAGTTATCTCAACTCCTCGACATCCGACCTGCGACCGGGTTTCAGAACTCCGGCGGCGTCTTCGGCAGATCCTTCGAGCTGATGCCTTCGCACATCGAGTTGTCGACGCTGACGTTGCCTTGGGCGTCGAGGGTTACGGTCCAGACGGTGTCGTAGTCATCGCCGGGCCAATCGGGCACGGTCTTGCCGCCGTGATAAGTCGAGAGCAAAGCGTTCACGGTCGTGGGAATGTGGTCGTGCTCCCAGCCGACCAGCAGCGTCTCGTTGGAGAACGTTCCCCCGCTGAAGAAGAAGTTGCTGGCCTGCGTGGCCAGTTCCGGCGGGTTCTGCGCCATCATCGAGAAACTCGCAGCGAGGTTGTAAGGCAGGTTATTGGCGATCGCGTAGGGCAGCACGGTCATGTTGGTGCGAACGTAGGAGTAGGTATCGCCGACTGCGCTGGTACTCCCGGGAAGGACCTGTGCGGGATCGATGGAATAGACCTGCGTGGGATGGATCTTGCCCTGCAACGCCCAGGGAAGGTCGAGCGCGCGCCACTGTCCGGCGCCAACGAAGTTGCCGTCCTCCCACCACGACGTAGGATGGGCTTCCGCGTGGCGAACGAGGTATACAGTTTCGTTTTTATTGACACCCGCGGGAACCACCGCGCCGTCGACGCCTCCGGTGATCTGGATGTGGAACAACGTATTGGTAGTGACGGGTAAGCAGGCTGATTGCACAATTCCTCCGGCGGGCAGCACCGGGTAGCTCGACGGCGGGCTGATGTTGCTGTCGTAGGCAACCAGGCTCGCGCTTCCCGAAGGCGCAATCGAGATCGCATAAACACGGTTGGGTCCGGCATAATGTCGCCGGAAGCGTCAGCCCATATCCCTTCGTCTGGTTGATTCCCGCCATCATTGCAGTCACCGTTTCCCAGGGCGCTGCGAAGACGTAGAAGCCGGAAGAGTTCGCCTTCACCAGATTTCCGAGCAGCCCTTCGTTAACATTCGCAGGGTCACGAAAGTCCAGTCCTTGGCAACTGTGCGAAAGACCCATGCTGCTTGAGCACATCAGGAACGGCTTGGCCACGCTATCCGGCACGTCGTCGGACGGATACGATACGTTGACCGGGAAGCTGTTGGCGGTGACGGGCGTGTCGTTGGGATGCGACAGCTGGATCTGGTTCAGCGCGGCAAACTGCTGCATTGTCTCCAGCGGCACCATGTCGGGATATTGGCCGGCGGCTTGCCGATGAGTCATCGGCTCGAGCGCAAAGATGCCGTTCACGTTCTGTCCACCTAGGACGTCTTGCTGGAGGAACGATCCCATCCTCAGCGCGCGCTGCAATCCGCGGCTGGTCAGGTTCGCGGTGCTCGTGTTCATGTCTCCGGGAGCGTTGTGCGCCAGGTCCTCGGTGACCACAAAGACGAGGTTCAGATTGCTGCTGCTCAAGGGCGGGTTGGATGGTTGGGAGCCGCCGCCGCATCCGGCAAGCATTGCCAGGGAAAGAAAGAGCGGCAGCAATCGCATGGGGGTATTTGCTTTCGTCATGGCCGATCGGCTATCTCCATAACGATTTCATCCTGCGGGGCGCGACTTCGCAGTGACGTCGGCTGATTTCACCGGCCAAAATGTTGGAGAAGTTCGCGAACGGGCGGGGCTCCCAGTGTGGGATGCGGGTTCTTGCGAAGCAGAGGCCCATTTCGGAAGCAAGCGCCAAAGCGGGCGCCGCGATTTCCGAATGCCGTACACTGCGACCGGAATGCCTCTTCCCACCGCAGCGCCCGGCGACGTAGAGTAAAGCTAATGGAACTGCGCAAGGATCCCATCACTCGTTCTTGGGTCATCTGCGGTGACGAGCCGGAACCGAGTCCGTCGGCGGCATCGTTCTGTCCGTTCTGTCCTGAGTCTGGCCTCCCGCTACAGGTGGTCGCCACCTCGCCGACGGTGAATGGCAGCCCGTGGTCGGCGCGCGCGGTCGTCCATCCGCATCCGCTTTATGGCATTGATGGCGAGCCGGCCCGCTCGGGCAATGGCCTCTACGACAAGATGCGGCCGGTGGGCGCGCACGAAGTCATCGTGGAGAATGCGCGTCACGACAGGCATTTGTGGAACGCCGACGATCGCGAGATCGAGGAATATCTCGCCCTGTGCGGCCAGCGCATCCAGGACCTGAAAGGGGATGTGCGCTTCAAGTACATCTCGGTATTTAAGAATTACGGTTCGATGTCGGGCCAGGAGTTCGATCATCCGACGTCGGAGATTGTGGCGACCACGTTCGTTCCGCGGCGCGTGCTGTATGAGCTGCGCTCGGCCAAGCAGCATTACCAGGTGAAGGAGCGCTGCGTGTTTTGCGACATCCTGCGGCAGGAGCAGGAGCAGAAGCTGCGCGTGGTTGAGGTTCGGGGGGACTACATAGCCGGGTGTCCGTATGCGCCGCGCGTGCCGTTCGAGACGTGGATCGCGCCGCGCAACCATGAAGCTTACTTTGAGCGGACGGCGCAGAAGTCGGGCGCCATGCGCGACTTTGCCGCCTTGCTGCGGCGCACGCTGTTTCGCATCCGCACCATCGCCGACGGCTTTCACATGGTGCTGCATACGTCGCCGAACACCACGCACAAGTCGGAAACGCTGGGCTTCTGGAAGACCATCGAGGACGACTATCACTGGCATCTGGAGATCCTGCCGATCGTCGGCAACAAGGCGAAGTCGTACACGTTTAAAGAGGTGTACTACTCGCCGGTGAGCTCGGAGACCTCGGCGGCGATCCTGCGCGAGCGGCCGACGGAGTAGAAGAAGCAGCTAGCAGCTAGCTTCATCTATCCGAGCTTGGTTAGTCGGTTAGAGTGAGTGCGCCGCCGCTAGAAGAGGCGAATCGTCAGTATCCGAGTCCCGCGGGACGTCCGGACAGACACGAGAGTAGCTCTCGCGCTTCCGAGTTGGGTAACTTGGCCGGTTCCGACAGGGACGCCACATACTCCGAATCATGGCAGTGCCACTCAAAACCTATTCCGCGCAAACCGGCTACGTTTACCAGTACTACTTTGTGGGACAACGGGCAGCGCTGGCAGACGATCCCGAAGCGCCGGCGACCGAGTACGTCTTCGACCTGTCGCTGGATCGCAAGACGACGTTCGCGGTGAGCGTGTTCTTGCCGCCCTCGGCCTTAGACCATTGGGCGGCGGAGCGTGGGCGCGCATTGACCGAGCCGGAGCAATATGCCGGGGTCAAGATGCGGATGTTGCAGGCGCTCGATGAGGTGCACGACATGATGGGTGAGGGAAGACGGTTGCGATTGGATGGGGAAGAGTTGGTGGCGTTGCTGGATTCCATCGGCGTGGATTAGAAAAGTCGGCTCCGGTTAAAAAAAGTTGGCGGAGGTTAGAAAAGTTGGCGGGGTTGGAAAAATCAGGCTGTCATCCTGACCGGAGGCGGCCTTCTTTTGGCCGCCGGAGTCGAAGGACCTCTATTTCCGTCTGTACCCTCCCTGCCGGAACCTGGTGGTGTACCCTCTGGTCGCCTATGACGGAGTGAATGCGTTCCCAAAGATTGACCGTATTAACGTTCTGTAAACCCGCACCAGTTTGTGACGAGTACCACCCTGATGCCTGTGCAATACGGGGCATTTCGGACGATAATTGTCTTGCGGGTGAGATGGCGATGTTTGAAGTAGGACCGGCCGCGGGACGCAAGCGCTGGAGCGCATCCATGCTCCTGTCGTTCGGCTTGCAGTTTGCCCTTCTGGCGGTTCTCCTCTTTCCCAAGGCTGCGGCGTTCGTGACGCCATCCGACGCTCAGCTCGGTATCCCGCATTCTCTGGGCACGCAGTCCATCGTCTACCTGGCTCCGGTTGGGCCGGAGCAGACGCGATCCTCTCAGGACCAGCCAAAGCTGCCGCTGCGCGCGAGGGTCACGCACAAGCCGGCGCCTCCAAAGCCCGAGCCCAAGCGGCAGGAAGAGGCTGCCGAGACCGCTCCCAACGCTCCTGAAATTACCGCCCGCGGCGGATCGCCGTTCGGTCGCCTGCCCGGATCTCCTTTGACGGGTGACGAAGTCACCCCGGCGTTTCCCGATGTCTATCCCGATCCGCCCGTCGCGCGAGGAGAGATTCCGAATGGCGTGGTGGGAGACGTGATCGTCGAGGTGACCATCGATCCCCAGGGGAACGTCGTCGAGACCAAGCTGTTGCAGGGTATCGGGTATGGGGTCGAACAGAAAGTGCTGGATGTGTTGCAACGATGGCACTTCCACCCGGCCCAGCGCTACGGGTTGAACATCGCTTCGCAGCACATCGTGCACTTCCATTATCCGGCGTAGATTCTATCCACCCCTTTGTCCCCTGGCCAGGCGTTTGTGACGCATATCACATGGGGTAGTGACTTCAGCCATCGGCTAAACTTGCCCTGCCGCTATACTTAATCCATAAGGACGGCAGTGGTAGCCGTTGCCGTTCATGGGGTTTATGCCGCTTATTTGGCTTAGAGTTGCAGTGGTTTGCTATGGCGTTGGTCTGCTGTACTCGCTACTGCTGCTCAGTAAAAAAGGCAATGTGCTGGCGAAGGTCGTGGAACCGGCCGTCGGGCTGGGGCTGATCTTCCATTTCGTCTCGCTGGTGGAGGCGACCATCCTGATTGGCCACCTGTCTCTGGCCTCGATCCACTACTCCGAATCGCTGCTGGCCTTCCTGGCGATGGTGGTGTTCTTCGTCTTCTTCGTGGGCTACCGAACTACCACGCTTGGCATTGTCATCTTTCCCATCGTTTTTATCCTGACGTTCATCTCGGCCATCGGACAAAATCCGGTCATGCTTACGTCGCCCTTGCTGCGCAACGGGTGGATCTTTGTGCACGTGGTGATGATCTTCACCGGCTATGCCGGGCTGTTCCTGAGTTTTGGCGCGAGCCTGTTGTACCTGGCGCAGGAGCGCGCTCTGAAATCGAAGAAGCAGGTGGCGCTTACGGGTTGGCTGCCGCCGCTGCAGACCATCGACGACATCGGCTATCACGCGCTGCTGTTCGGCTTCCCGTTCATGACCTTCGGGATCATCACCGGTTCGGTGCTGGCGATCGAGCGCTACGGCCCCATGTTCTTCTCGGACCCGAAAATCCTGCTGTCGTTCATCATGTGGACGGTTTACATGCTGTTGCTGTACACGCGGTTCAAGTCGGGGTGGCGGGGACGCCGCGCGGCGGTCCTGGCGACGTTTGCTTTCGTGATCGCGCTGTTTGCTTGGGCGGCGAATAATTTCAGCCGCGTACACAGGTTTATTGCGTAAATGAATCTCGTCCTCATCGGCGTGAACCATCGCACCGCACCGGTGGAAGTGCGCGAGCACTTCGCGATTCCCGAGTCGCGGCTGCCCGAGGCGGTGAAGACGCTGACCCGTTGCGCCGGAGTCGAGGAAGGGATGATCGTCTCCACCTGCAACCGGGTGGAAATCCTGGCGCGCACCACCGACGGACTGACCGGGCTGGACGAGTTCTTCCACGAGTTCTACGGCGTCGACCTGGCGCCGTACCGCCAGCACTTGTACGAATATCGCGAGCGCGAGGCGGTGCGGCACGTCTTTCGCGTGACCTCCAGCCTGGACTCGATGGTTGTCGGAGAGCCGCAGATCCTGGGACAGGTGAAGGAAGCCTACGCGACGGCCCGTGCGGTCGGTGGCGTGAACTCGCAGCTGGATGCGCTGCTGTCGAGAGCCTTCGCGGTTGCCAAGCGGGTGCGCAATGAGACTGCGGTGGCCACGTCGGCCGTATCGGTGGCGTCGGTTGCGGTCGACTTGGCGAAGAAAATTTTCGGCAACCTGCAAGGCAAAAGTGTTTACCTTGTTGGCGCAGGCAAGATGTGTGAACTGGCCGCGCGTCACCTGCTGGCGCATGGCGCCGGGCAAATTTACGTTTCCAATCGCACTTTCGAGCGCGCCGAAGCGCTGGCCAAGAAGTTCAACGGCGAGGCGCTGCCCTTCGATCAGCTTTACGACACGGTTCCGCGCGCCGACATCGTCATCAGCTCTACGGGGGCGCCGCACGCCATCTTCCGCAAAGAGCACGGCGAAAAATTCCTGTCGAAGCGCCGCAATCGTCCCATGTTCTTCATCGATATCGCGGTGCCACGCGACGTCGATCCGGACATGAACAAGCTGGACGGCATCTTCGTTTACGACATCGACGACCTGCAGCAGGTAGTGAGCTCGCACGTTTCTGACCGCCGCGTGGAAGCCGATCGCGCCGAAGCGATTGTGCAGCTCGAGGTCGACAAGTTCCAGGCCCGGCTGCAAACTCTCGATGTGGTGCCGACGATTGTTTCGTTGCAGGAGCACCTGGAGACGGTGCGGCAGGCCGAGATCGATCGCGTGCGCGGGCGGCTCGGCACCCTGAGCCCCGAGCAGGAGTTGGCGGTGGAAGCGCTGACCCGCGGCATCGTCAACAAGATCATGCACACACCGATTACCACGTTGAAGAGCGCAGCCCGCGAATCGTCGGAAGCAACGACGGTCATCGACCTGGTGCGGCGGCTCTTCGGCCTGCGAGATATGAAAGCAGTTGAGAAAGAGAACGAAGCCGCGGTGGGCGGCGGGAAGACGAGGTCGAGAGGCTGATGGCGAAGATCAGGATTGGATCGCGCGGATCGCAGCTCGCACTCTGGCAGGCAAACCACATCTCGGCGCTGCTGCGCGAGCGCGGCCACGAAGTCGAGATCGAGATCATCAAGACCACCGGCGACAAGATCACCGACGTAGCGCTGGCGAAGGTCGGCACCAAGGGCATGTTCACCAAGGAGATCGAAGAGGCGTTGGCCGATGGGCGCGTCGATGTTGCCGTGCACAGCCTGAAAGACCTGCCGACGGAGCTGCCGGCGGGCTTCGAATTGGTGGCGATCACCAAGCGTGTGAATCCGTGCGACGTGTTCCTATCGGTGAAGTACGACAGTGTCAGAGCGCTGCCCAAGGGCGCACGCGTGGGGACGAGCAGTTTGCGGCGGCAGGCACAGTTGAAGGTCGTGCGGCCGGACCTCGACATCCATCCGCTGCGCGGTAACGTGGACACGCGCATGCGGAAGCTGGAGGAGGGCGAGTACGACGCCATCATCCTGGCGGCTGCGGGCCTCACGCGCCTGGGCAAAACGCAACTGGTGAAGGAGACGCTGACGGAGGATTTCATGTGTCCGGCGGCGGGGCAGGGCGCGCTGGGAATCGAGATTCGCGCCGGCGACGAAGAGATGCGCAAACATATGGCGTTTCTCGACGACGCTAATGCGCGTGCGACCACCACCTGCGAACGCGCTCTGCTGAACAAGCTGGGCGGAGGCTGCCAGGTGCCGATCGGCGCCTATGCCGAGGTCAGGGACAGCGAGGTTTACCTCACGGCGATTGTCGCCCGGCCGGATGGCAGCTTGATCCTTCGCGAACGCCAGAACGGCAAAGATCCGGAAAAGCTCGGCGAATTGGTTGGTGACATTCTGTTGCAACGGGGAGCGGTGAAGATCCTGGCCGATGTGTATGGCGGAGAAGGTGACGCGCCACAACCGTGAGAATCAGTGGCTAGTGGCAGTGGTCAGTTGCCAGTGAATTGCTAACCACCAGATTGTCATCCTGAGCGGAGCAGCGCCGACGTTGCGCTGCGGAGTCGAAGGACCCCTACCTTGGTCAAGAGCTCCAATACAAAACGAAAGAACCTTCCACTCACCGGCTGTCGCGTGCTGGTCTCGCGGGCGAAGAAGCAGGCCGGCATTTTGTCTTCCTCGCTGCGCGAAATTGGCTGCGAGGTCATTGAGATTCCTTTCATCGAGATTCGCAAGCCTGCCTCCTATAAGCCGCTCGATGATGCTTTGCGAAGTCTTGGAGATTACGAATGGCTCATCCTCACCAGCGTGAACGGAGTGGAAGCGATGTTCGCGCGCCTGCAGAAGCTGCGGCTGTGTGCGGATGATCTGAAACATCTGAAGATCGCGGCTATCGGTCCGGCGACGAGGAAGGCCATCGAGGCGCAGGGTTTGACCGTGCATGTCACGCCGAAGGAATACGTCGCAGAGTCTGTGGTGAGAGCACTGCGCAAACAAGTGAAAGGGAAGCGGGTGCTGCTGGTGCGCGCCAAGGTTGCGCGCGACGTGATCCCGCGGGAGTTGCGCAAGGCCGGGGCGAATGTCGATGTGATCGAGGCGTACGAGACGGTCGCGCCGAAAGCTTCACAGAAGCGCCTGCGCGCGTTGCTGGCCAGTGGAACCCACAGGCCGCATGCCATCACGTTCACCAGTTCTTCAACGGTGAAAAACTTCGTTAGTTTGCTGGGGTTGCGAGAGGCGCGTGCCGCATTGCGAAAGCCTGCCCGGCATCACGGTATCCACAGCGCGTCAATCGGCCCGGTTACCTCGGCGACGCTGCGTGAGTTAGGGCTGCCCGTCGACATCGAGGCCAGGGAATATACGATGCCAGGACTGGTTGCGGCCATTGCGAAGCGCAGCGGCGAGATGAAAAATGCCGCCGGCAAGGCTACCGTTCGAGGGTAATTTCTTATCGTGCTGCGGTTGTCATTTCCGGCAAGCCGAGCAGTAGCCGCCGATCTCGAAACGCGCAATCAGAATGTGGAAATGGCAGTCGCGCTCCACTTGTCCTTTCACGCGATCGAATAGGTCACTCTCAAACTCTTGTACCTTGCCACAGCGCAGGCAGGTCATGTGCATGTGGGCGCGCTGCGGACGCCGCTCATAGAAATGACCTTCGCCTTTTACGTGCAATAGGTCCAACTCGTCCACCAGTCCATGGCGCTTCAGCAGACTCAGCGTGCGATAGACGGTAACGCGATTGATGTTGGGGTCGATTCGCACCGCCCTACGCAGGATTTGTGCAGCGTCGAGGTGCTGGGTAGCGGTTTCAATGATCTCCAGAATGACGCGGCGTTGGCGTGTCATTCGAATTCCACGGCTTAGAAGCGAAGTCTGCAGAGCGCCCGGAGCTTCGGTTTGTGGAAGTGGCATGCAATTCCCACCTTTGTCACATTAGTGTGCAACCGTGTTGCAACAAATAATCATGCGTGCAATTGTCTTTGTTTCTGAGGTGTCGTTTAATAGTTGAGTGTTATTTGCAATACAGTTGCAAATGTAATGTACTTGTAATTGTAGGTCAGGTTCCTCTCATGGTCAATCAGATTCGTTTTTTTTGGAGTTTTATGGCTCGGCCATTCTGGTTCTCGACGATACGAACGGTGCTAATAGTTTTCGTCTTCGCTGAAGTGATGTTGATTTCTCAGCCTGATCTCCACGCGCAGGAGCGGCCTTATTTCGTTACGTATTCGCAGGACATGGAGGAGCCGGGCAATCTCGATCTGGAAAGTTTCAACGTAGTGGGAAATCCCAAGGGCGGGGATGCCTTCATGGGATCGGATATCGAATTTGAATATGGCTTGAAGACGTGGTGGACGACGGAGTTTTACCTGGACGGCCAGGCGACTTCCAGCCAGAGCACCATCTTCACCGGCTTCCGCTGGGAGAACCGCTGGCGGCCGTGGCTAGGCGAGCACAAGGTTAATCCCGTGCTCTATGCCGAATTCGAAGACACCAGCGCCGACAAGACGCTGCGGGAAATCGTAGGCCACGACGGCAACGATGACATGCTGGTGCCCAACGGCATCGCCCACATGGATAAAGAGCGCGAGCTGGAGCTGAAGCTCATTCTGGGCAGCGACTTCAAGGGTTGGAACCTCAGCGAGAACTTCATAACCGAAAAGAATTTTGACGCCGGCGAGCCGTGGGAGTTCGGCTATGCGATTGGCGTCAGCCGGCCGTTGAAGCTGGCCGCCAGCGCACGCGAGTGCACGTTCTGTGCCGAGAAGTTCCAAGCGGGCGCTGAACTCTACGGCGGGCTAGGCGACACCAACGGATTCGGCACCGCCGCCACGTCTCAATATTTTGGGCCAACCCTGAACTGGACGGCGCCGAACGGTATGACGATCGGCATCTCGCCGCAGGCCGGACTGAACAGCTACAGCATTCCGTTCCTGTTCCGCTTTTCGGTGTCGTACGAAATCGAGCAAGTCTTCAGCCGGTTCCACCACTAACCATTCCGAGGTCAGGACGTCACACGATGGCACGCAATTCGAAGTCACTGCTGGTTCTGCTATTCTTCGTCATCACGACGCTGAGTCTGTTTGCCACTTCCAATGGGGCATGGATGAACAAAGTACCCATGAAGGATCGCGACAAATCAAATCCCTATGCGAATCAGCAGGACGCTGTAGCTGCGGGGCAACGCATCTTTCACGACCACTGCGCCCATTGTCACGGCGAGGATGCCGAGGGTACCAAGAAGCGGCCGTCGCTGCGTACCGAGCGGGTGCAGCAGCAGGCCACGGTGGGGGATTTGCATTGGCTGCTGGTGAACGGCAGCATGGGATCGGGGATGCCATCATGGTCCAAGCTGGGCGATCCGCAGATCTGGCAAGTGATTACTTATGTTCGTTCCTTACAGGTAGAGCAGGCGTCGCGATAGCATAACGGTCAGGGAGGGGCTGGATGGGGCGATGGGTATTGCGGTCATTGCTGGGGTTGGTGGTCGTTCTTGTCTTGGTACAGTTCATTCCGGTTAATCGAACGGACCCGGAGTTCGACAACAAGAAAACCATGTTCTCGAAGGAGACGGTTCCGCCTTCGCTCAAGGCTAATTTCAACCGTTCCTGCGGCGATTGTCACTCCGACACGACGACCTGGCCCTGGTACAGCTACGTGGCTCCGATATCGTGGATCGTCGCCAGCGACGTGCACGACGGCCGCAAGCACCTGAATTTTTCCGAGTGGGGCAACTACTCCGCCAAGCAGCGCGAAGAGGCGCTGGAGAACATCTGCGAACAGGTGCAGCAGAACCAAATGCCGGACAAGAAATATTTGCTGATTCACCGGGACGCCCGTCTGAAGCAGAGCGAAAAAGACGCGATTTGCCGCTGGACCGAGGCGGCGCGGCAGTATTAGTTTTCTCCGGCTCGCATGTTGCGAGATGCTTCGCGCATGGAATCCTCCCTGTAAAATATTTCCCGGAGGAACCTGTCTTGCGCAAGCCGATCCCGGTTTTTATTCCAGCTATCCTTTCGAGTTCTCTCGCAGTCTTCCTGGGGCTCACCGCTTTTGCTCAACAACCGACGTTTCGCAATGCGCCGGCGTCCGCCTCGAGCGCTAAGAATCCATACGCCGGCAGCGCTTCGGCGGCTGCGGCCGGAAAAATTCTTTACAGCAAGAATTGCTCGCAGTGTCATGGCAACAATCGGCAGGGCATGGGACCAGCACCCGCGCTGGATACGCAGCAGGTCGAGACTGCCAAGTCAGGAGAGCTGTTCTGGTTCATCGAAACCGGTAAACCTTCATCAGGAATGCCGGCTTGGCCGACGCTGACCAAGCAGCAGAAGTGGCAGGTCGTCACCTTCCTGCAATCGAAGACCAAGTAAATTCAGGGCACCTGGGCTGTAGAAAAGAATTCGATTCCCTGCAGCCCGGTGCCAAATCCGCTATAAAAGAGTCGTGAGCGCTACTAATCCATTCTTTGCGCCCAAGACGGCGCTGATCACCGGCGGCTCCAGCGGTATCGGGCTGGAACTGGCGCATCTGTTTGCGCGCGACGGGTATCGGCTGGTGCTGGTGGCGCGCAATCGGACGGCGCTGCGCGAGCTGGCGACTGAGTTGCAATCACGTTACAACGCGGAAATCTGGATTTCGCCGAAAGACTTGGCCCATCCGGCATCGCCTCTGGAGCTTTACCAGGAGCTGCAGGAGTCGGGGGTGGTGCTCGATGTGCTGGTGAACAATGCCGGCTTTGGCACTGAGGGCGCGTTCCTCCAGACCGACTGGAACGTCGAGGCGGAGATGTTGCAGGTGAACATCGTCGCGCTGACGCAACTCACCAAACTCTTCCTGCCGCAGATCCGCGCACGCGAAGGCAAGCTGATGAATGTCGCCAGCACCGCCGCGTTCTTGCCGGGGCCGTATATGGCCGTGTATTACGCCAGCAAAGCATACGTCCTGCACTTCACTGAGGCGCTGGCGGAGGAGCTAAGCGATACGAAGGCGACGGTGACCTGCCTGTGTCCCGGGCCGGTGAAGACAGGCTTTCAGAATCGCGCCGGCATTGCTGATTCGGCGCTGCTGCATGGGCCGCTGCTGGTCGACGTGCGCGAAGTGGCCCGCATTGGGTACGAAGGCATGAAGCAGGGTAAGCGCGTGGTGATTCCGGGATGGAAGAACCGGCTCGTGGTGGAGTCGCTCAGGCTATCGCCGCGCAGCGTCACGCCGAAAGTCGTGCGCAAGCTGCATGAGAAGAAGAAGTAAAGGCATTCGGCGCTTAGTATTTGGCATTTGGTAAAACGAGTTGATTGACCACCCTTGCGGCGGCAAACTGTGCTAATTGCCAAGTGTTAATTGCCAAGTGCCAGCTGCTAACTGCCGTCTTTACAGTCCAAACAACTCCCGCAATCTTTTCGTCTGTGCGCGGCTGACGGGGATTTCCGTCTGTTTACGGTCTTCCATGCGGATCTGGTAGGAGCTCTTGAACCACGGCACCACTTCCTTGATGCGATTGATGTTCACCAGGTAGGAGCGGTGGGCGCGCCAGAACGTGTTGGGATCGAGCGAGTCGAGCAACTCTTCCAGGGTGCGGCAGTTTGACTGGCCTTCCATGTGGGTTGCAACCACGGTGATGATGCCGTCCTCGATGGAGGCGTAACAGATATCTTTCTGGTCGACGAGGAAGAGACGCCCGGCAGACTTCAGCAGGACCTTTGCGGCCTGGGGCTTCTGCTGCTGCTCCAGCATCTTGACGATGGTGCCGAGTTGGTCGTCCGAGGCGCCGGCAGTCTCCAGCTTGTGGCGAGCTTTTTCGACGGCCTGAGCGACGCGTTTGCGGTCGAACGGCTTCAGCAGATAATCGATGGCATTTACTTCGAAAGCCTTCACCGCGTACTGATCGTAGGCGGTGGCGAAGACGATCTGCGGCAGCGGTACCTTGCGGTCCATCAGCTTCTTGAGGACGCCGAAGCCGTCGAGGCCCGGCATCTGGACGTCCAGAAAAACGAGGTCGGGCGAGAACTCCTTGACCAGGTTAACTGCCTCGACGCCGTTCTTGCCTTGCGCGACGATGTCGATATCGAGATCGCGCAGCAGGTACGCCAGTTCGTCACGCGCAAGCTGCTCGTCGTCGACGATGACCGCAGACAGTGCCATCTACTCTCCTGTATCCAGAATACCGCAACATAATACCTGTCAATCGCGCTGCGACCAACACGATCCGTGTCAGACGAGGAGGCCCCTGCGAACGGCGTGAATGTAATCAACGGGCGCGGGCGTTGCGCCGGTGCGCCGAATTTCCAGCGAGATCTGGCCGCGATGATGAGCGGCATGCAAGATGAGCTGCGTCAGGATGTCGATGGTGTTGCTGGTGAAGGAATCACCCTTCGAATTGGTGTAGCTGCAGGGCTTGGAAAGATCGTTGTCATTCAGACTGCCCAAATACTTCTGCCACTCAGTTTCGAGTTGCCGCAACTGACTATCGCAGCCGGCGAGGGCCATGTCAGGCCAGACGGCGGTGCGTTGCGGGCTTTGTTGCAGGCGATCGAGCCAAAGCCACTGCGCCGCAACAATGTGGTTGAGCAGCTTGGTCGCTTGCTCCGGGGGCGCGGTGAGCGAGGAGAGGACGCGCTGCTGTTCGCGGTTTGCCCAGGAATCGTACTTGAACTGGTGTCGCAGGAAGTCCAGAACCGTCATGGGTGATTGGATTCGCGCGTGAGTGGTTGGATTCGAGATGCTACTCAAGCGGGGATAGCGGTCCTTCTAGTCCGCGGCGCCAACGGCAGGCGCTGCTCCGCTCAGATGTAATGAAAGGAAAGAAGACGTGCCTCCAAGGGTAGGATACGTGCTCGAAGCACAAGCCCTGAAGGAGGCACGCGATGATCCACGTTGGCGTAGATCTTCACCAGAGATTTTGTTACATGACGGCGATGAGTGCAAGCGGGAAGATCGTGCAGGCCGGGCCGGTGAACAACGACCCGCGAGCGCTGCGACGGTATTTTCGGGAGTTTGGCGGACGGCCGGTGCAGGCGGCGGTGGAAGCTTGCGGCTTCTGGCCGGCGTTTCGCGAGGTGGTCGAGCCGGAGGTCAAGCGACTGGTGCTGGTGCATCCGCAGCGGGTTAAGGCCATCGCTTCGGCCAAGCTGAAGAACGACCGGGTGGACTCGGAGACACTGGCACATTTGTTGCGCTGCAATCTGCTGCCCGAGTCGTGGATGGCGGACCGGGAGACGCAAGCCCGGCGGCAGCAGGTGCGACTGCGGGCCACCCTGGTGCGACAGCGTACACGGCTGAAAAACCAGGTGCACGCCGTGCTGCATCAGCAGGGGCTGCGTTCGCCGGTGACCGATCTGTTCGGCAAACGCGGCCGCCAGTGGCTGGCCACGGTGAAACTGCCGGCGACGGCGCGCGAGTCAGTCAACGTGTGTTGCCGCTTGATCGACGACTATGGCCAGGAGATCGAAAAACAAAATCTCCAATTAAGGGAAAAGGCGCGAGGAGATGGGCGGGTGCGCTGGCTGCTGACCATCCCGGGCATTGGGGAGTATTCGGCGATGCTGCTGCTGGCCGAGATCGGTGACCTGACACGCTTCAGCGACAAGCAGGCCTTGTGCAGTTACGCCGGGCTGGTGCCGCGGGTGCGGGAGTCGGCGGGCAAGGCGGCGCGTGGGGGCATCACGCGGCAGGGTTCGCCCTGGTTGCGCTGGATCATGGTGGAAGCGGCCCAGGTGGCGGTGCGCAGCTCGCCGGCGGCGAGGAAGTATTTTCAGCGCATGACGCGCAAGAAACATAAGCATGTGGCGCGCGTGGCGCTGGCGCGCAAATTGTTGTGCGCCGTGTATGCTTTGTTGCACGACGGCGTGGCCTTTGCCGAAGATCAGTTTGCGGCGGTGTAAGGGGAATCCGTCAGCTCGTTGTCATCCTTGTTCTTCGAGAACGACGCTCAGATGGAGCGGCGGAAGTCCGGACATACCTTATGTGCCTCGAGCACGAATAGAAGCCTGTCCGCAACGCCGCAAAAAAAACCTGTACGCCCTATGGACACGTACGCCTTCTTTCATAGAAGGATGGCAGCCATCAACTTTTTGCAGCTAACGCCATCCAAAAAATTGGCCGCCCAGTTGTCGTACACTAGAGAATCCATGGTCGTCATCTATGGCATTCATGCAGTCAGCGAGGCGCTGAAGTCCGGCTCGCGCAACTTCGATTATGTCGGCATTGCGCGCGAGCGTCACGATCAGCGCGTGCAGCGCATCATCGACGATTGCCGCGCCAGCGGCGTGCAGGTGCGTTTTCTCCGCCGCGAGGACCTCGACAAGACGGCGAACACCAACATGCATCAGGGCGTGATCGCCATCACCAGCAGCAAGGAGTACGCCGACGTGGATGCGCTGCTGGAGCAGAAGCGCGGCAGCCATTCCTTCCTGCTCGTCCTGGACGGCATCGAGGACCCGCACAATCTGGGCGCGCTGATTCGCAGTGCCGAGGGCGCTGGGGCCGACGGTGTGGTCATTCCCGACCGGCGCGCAGCGGGGCTGACCGGCACCGCGGTGAAAGCGTCAGCCGGGGCGTCGGAGTATCTGCCGATCGCGCGCGTCACCAACATTTCGCGCACGCTGGATGAGCTGAAGGAGCGCAACGTCTGGACCGTGGGCCTGGACGAACGCGGCACGCAAAGCTACGACGAACTCGACTACAACATGGACTGCGCTCTCGTGCTCGGCGCGGAAGGGAAGGGCATTCACGACCTGGTGCGTCGACGCTGCGACTTCCTGGTGTCGATTCCGATGATGGGTCACGTGCCGTCGCTGAATGTGTCGGTTGCCGGCGGCGTGGTGATGTACGAGGTCGCGCGGCAGCGGCGTGCAGGGAAGAAGGATCGTAAGGCGAAGACGCGATAGCCTCAGCGCGATGCCAGGAAGGTTGAAGCGTGACCATAAGCGAGACCGTAATCATGCTGGCGCTGGTGCTCGGTCTTGCTTTCGCGGGATGGAATTGCATCTCGAAGACCAACTCTTTGGTGAAAAGGCACCGGGATCAATTCGAGAAGACGGCCGGCACGCGCTTTTACCCCTTTGCCATTTTTGTCGAGAAGTCCTGGTATCCCATCTTTCTGCGTAGCTGCGGAGTGGCGATCTGGTTATTCGGCACGGTACTTATCTATCTCACCTGGTTTCGAAAGCCTGCGCATTGAAACGCCTTCTGCTCACGCTCTTGTTTGTCGCCGGACTGCTCCTGCCCGCAGCCGCCATCGATCGCAACGCCTTCACCACAACCCGCTATCAGCTGGAAGTACACGTCGATCGCAATTCGCATGTGATGGCCGTCGATGGCAAGCTGACGCTGCGGAACGACTCGAAGTCGCCGCAGAAGGTGCTGGCGCTGCAGGTTTCGTCGTCGCTGAACTGGAACGCAATCACCATGGATGACAAGCCTCTCCAGTGGCTGAGCGACAACTACACCTCTGACATTGATCACACGGGAAGCCTGTCAGAAGCGATTGTGAACCTGCCGAAAGAGGTTCCACCGGGAGCGTTCATCACGTTGGCCGTGCAGTACGGTGGCACGGTTACGGCTGACGCGACGCGGCTCACACGCGTGGGTACTCCGGAGGACATGGCCGCGCGCAGTGAGTGGGACGAGATCAGCGAGCCGTTCACGGCAGTTCGCGGACTGGGCTATGTGACTTGGTATCCGGTGGCGATCGATGCTGTGAGCATGAGCGACGGCAATGCCGTGTTCGACGCGCTCGCGGCCTGGAAGCATCGCCATGCAAACAGCGCTTTTGATGCTCGCATCATTGTGACCGGCGGCGAGACCGAGTCGCTTTGTGTGGCCGTCAACGCCGAAACCTCAAGTTGCGGGGAGGGTCGCGAGGTCACCGACCCGGACAGCGGCGCGAAAGGGAAGGAGTTCAGCAACACGCTAACTTTGACGGGGCTGGAAGAGACGATTCCGACTTTCGCGCTGGCCAACTATGTACAGCTCGACCGGCCGACGATCACGTTTCTGCATGTCCCCGAGCACACGCAGATTGCGCGCGATTACGCGCTGGCCGCCGAAGCCAACGATCCGCTGCTGCACGATTGGCTGGGGGACGTGCATCAGCCAGCGCGCGTCATCGAGTTGACCGACCCGAAGCCAACACCTTGGCAGAACGGATCGATCGTCTTTACGCCGCTGCGATCGTGGCCGACGGACACGTTGCAGTTGCTGCTGATGTCGGCGCAGGTGGCGGCGCGCTTCCACTCTCCGCACCTGTGGTTGCAGGATGGCATGGAGCGCTTTATGCAATGCGTGTCCATCGACAGCCGCTCCGGCCGCAAGGCGGCGCTGGATTACCTCGACGCTTTCCGCGAGATGCTGGTGAAAGCCGAGGAGGCGTCGCATCCAAAACCTGACGGAGCAGCCAAGCCGGCGAACGAGGCGAGCCCGGCGGACAATACGCTGCTCAATACCAACGACGAGCTTTACCTGCGCGGCAAGAGCAGCTTCGTGCTGTGGATGCTGCGCGACATGCTGGGCGATACGGCTATGCAGAGCGCGCTGGCAAAGTATCGGTCGGGCGCGGACAAGGATCCGAGTTATTTCCAGAAGCTGCTGCAGACAAGTTCGAAGCGCGACCTGGAGTGGTTCTTCGACGACTGGGTTTATCGCGACCGTGGGCTGCCCGACTTCCATGTGGCGTCGGCCTACGTGCGTCCGCTGCTCAGCGAAGGCACGGTCAAGAATTACCTGCTGACGGTGACGCTGGAGGATCGCGGGCACGCTGGAGCTGAGGTGCCGGTGATCATACAGACTCCATCGGGCGAGAAGGTCATTCGGGTGCTGGTGAAGGCGAGTGAAAAAGATTCGGGACGACTGGAGTTGCCGATTGCTCCGGACAAGATCACGGTGAACGACGGCAGCGTGCCCGAGGCGAATATACAGAACAATGTGTACGATGTGCCGCCGCCGGCGAGTCAGTAGAAGCCGGGAGGGCATGGCTTTGAAGTCATGCGGCTAGGCGTTGCTGCTTGGATTGTCATCCTAAATCGGCACCCTGAATTTTCATCCTTAGGAGGGATTAGCCCGACGTGAGGATCTGCGGTTCGTCGGCACCGCGACCACGCACGCATTATTCCTCTGCCGGCGAACCGCAGATCCCTCGGCTGCGCGGCTGCGCTGCTCCGCTCGGAATGACAATTCTTACGAGGATGTTCCGCGGGATTCCCAGTCGCACTTGCGCCCCGCGGCCCGCGAGCGATACAACCTTCTGTTGCCGTAAGAACGCGAGGCAAGCTTGAGCTACATTCAATTTCTGGGCGCGGCCGGAGTTGTTACCGGATCGAAACACCTCATCAACACTCAAGGCCAGGACGGACCCGGCATACAGGTTCTAGTCGACTGCGGCCTGTTCCAGGGACAGAAGGAATGGCGGGAGCGCAACTGGCAAGACCTGCCTATTCCCGCCCAGGAAATCGATGCCGTCATTCTCACGCACGCACATCTGGATCACTCCGGCTGGATCCCTCGACTGGTGAAGCAGGGCTTTCACGGCCCGATCTATGCCACGCCCGCGACCGTCGATTTGTGCAGCATCCTGCTGCCTGATTCCGGGCACCTGCAGGAAGAAGACGCCGATTTCTACAACAAGACACGCGCCTCGAAGCACCATCCTGCCTTGCCGTTATACACGCTGGAAGAGGCGCAACAATGCCTCACGCTCTTCCGCCCGGTTACGTTCGGCGAGGTGAAGCAACTGCCCGGACTGTCGTTTCGATTTGTGCGCGCGGCGCACATTCTGGGCTCAGGGATGGCGGAGATTACGCTAACGGGAGATGGAAAGCGGCTGCTGTTTACCGGCGACATTGGCCGGGTGCGCGACAACCACATCGCGCCCGGCAAGGTCATCCACTCTGGCCCTACCGAGAGCGAAGATTGCGATTTGCTGGTGATGGAGAGTACTTACGGCAATCGCGAGCATCCGCACGAGGATCCACGTCCGGAGATGGCGGCGCTGATCCGGACCACGCTGCAGCGAGGAGGCAGCGTTGTCGTGCCGTCATTCGCTGTTGAGCGCACCCAGAAATTCCTCTTCCTGCTGAAAGAACTGATGGAGACCGATCAGATTCCGCGTGTACCGGTTCACGCCGACAGCCCAATGGCGATCAAGGCGGTGCAGATTTTCCTGAAGCACACCGAAGAGTTCACGCCGGGGACCAAGGAGCTGATCGCAAAATATGGTTCGCCGCTGGACTGGTCGAATTTTTATTTCGACCAGACGCAGGACGACTCCAAGAAGATCAACAGCTCGAAATATCCGATGATCATCGTGTCGTCGAGCGGCATGGTGACCGGCGGCCGCGTTCTGCATCACCTGATGCAGCGCCTGCCCGACCCGAAGAACCTGGTGCTGTTCATCGGCTTCCAGGCGCCGGGAACGCGCGGCTTCACTATCAAGAACGGCGCCGACAGAGTGAAGATGTTTGGGGAAGATGTGCCGATCCGCGCGCAGGTCGCGGCGCTGGAGCAGTTCAGCGATCACGCCGATACTCCGGAATTGCTGGAGTGGCTGCACACCTTCAAGCATGCGCCGAAACAGACGTTTCTGGTGCACGGCGATCCCGCAGCTGCGACGCAATTGCGTGCGGCCATGACAGAGGCGCTGGGGTGGAACGTGCAAGTGGCGGCGTACAAGCAGAAGGTGGATGTGGGTTAAAGGCGGGTTCACCACGGAGACACGGAGCGCACGGAGTTTTTGTAGATTTGGAAATCGTCGTGCCGACGAGCGAACGGGACTCCCCACAAGCGCCGCTTTCGAGCTTGTTGCCTTTGTTCAGCTCCCGTCTACCGAAGTGCACTGGCCGCGACGCAACATGTTCCCGCTGAGGGCAAACCGCAGGCCCCTCGACTCCACAGCTACGTTGTTTCGCTCGGGATGAAATTCTTTTGTCGGGCCGTTTACTGGCCGGTCTATAGTTCTTCAAGCCTCTGTGTCTCTGTGCCTCTGTGGTAAAAACAGCCTATGCCAACCTATCCGCTCATCGAATACGCCGATGCCGGTCCCGAGGTGCGCGCCGTCTATGACGACATCATGGCCACGCGCAAGGTCGACTGGATCAACAATTTCTGGAAGGCGCTTGCCAACGACCCCGCGCTGCTTAAGCGCACCTGGGAGGACATCAAGCAGATCATGGCGCCGGGCGCGCTCGACCCGCTGGTGAAAGAGATGATCTACGTCGCGGTCAGCGTGACCAACGGTTGCCAGTACTGCATCGCGTCGCACTCGGCGGGCGCGAAGAAGAAGGGCATGACGCCGGAGATGTTCCACGAGCTGATGGCCGTCGTCGGCATGGCGAACGAGAGCAACCGGCTGGCGAATGGATACCAGATTGAGGTGGATGCGGCGTTCAAGTAGCCATCAGCACTCAGCCAAAGCTTGAGTGTAGGATTTCGGGTGGAGCACGCCTTCAGGCGTGCATAGGCGGACGCTTACATTTGGGGCAGGAGTCGGCTTGAAGCCGACGGCAGGCATTGTCTCAGCGGCTAAAGCCTTCCTCATTCTCGAAGTCAAAACTGCACCGCTGTAGCGGTGCTCCACCCAGCAATAAGCAAGTTGCGGCTATAGGGGTCCTTCGACTCCGCGTCCGCGCGATTCGCAAAGAGGCGAATCGCAAAGGCAAACAGCGGACGCTACGCTCAGGATGACAACCGGGAAGAACCAGCGGCTTTTAGCCCACGGCTGATAGCCGACACCCGACAGCACTTCGAGCTTTGCGACCGGATATAATCAACTTACCCATGAAAGCCTACGTTTACGTCTCGCTGAAGAAGAGCGTCCTCGATCCGCAGGGCAAAACCATTTACGGCGCGCTGAAGAAGATGGGGTACAAGGGCATCGACGATCTGCGCCAGGGCAAGTATTTTGAGATCGCGCTCGACAGCTCCGTCAGCCGCGACGACGCGCAGGCAGAAGTAGAACGCATCGCCCGCGAGGTCCTGACAAATCCGGTTATCGAAGAATTCAGCTTCAAGCTTGAGGGCTAGGTGCGCCGGATCTGGAACGCAGGCCTGCGTGCGCCCGCAATCTTCCGCATCAGGAACTCCCCTCGTCTCATCAAATCAGCTAACATTATCCATTCAGACATTCTCTCCACGTCCGGCCGTTCGGCGCGATCTGAAAGGTCCAAGGGGGCAGTCATATGTGCGGCATCGTTGGCTATGTAGGGCAGAAGCGAGTCGTTCCGGTCATCATCGATGGCCTGCGGCGGCTGGAGTATCGCGGCTATGATTCGGCCGGTATCGCCGTGGCCGGCAACGGCGAGGGCTTGCAGGTTCGGCGCGCCGAGGGCAAGCTGCGCAACCTGGAAGAAGTCATCCGCCTGAAGCCGCTCGACGGCACCTATGGCATCGGCCACACGCGCTGGGCCACTCACGGACGTCCCACGGAAGAGAACGCCCACCCGCATCGCGACTGCACCGGCAAGATCGTCGTCGTACACAATGGCATCGTGGAGAACTATGTCAGCCTGAAGAAGAAGCTGATCGAAGAGGGTCACAAGTTCAGCACTGAGACCGACACCGAGGTCATCGCACACCTCATCGAGAAGAACCTGAACCCGGGCGGCAACGGTCATCCCAACTCGCTGGAAGAGGCGGTACGCAAGACCGTGCGCATGTTGACCGGCGTCTTCGCCATCGCGGTGATTTCGTCGGATGATCCGAACAAGATTGTGGCGGCGCGGAACGGGCCGCCGGCGGTCATCGGACTGGGCGACAACGAATATTTCGTCGCCAGCGATGTTCCGGCGATCCTCTACCACACCCGCGACCTGTTCTTTCTGGGCGACGGCGACCTCGCCGTCATCACGCCGAACGGCGTGCAGCTCAGCGACTTCGAAGGCCAGCCGGTTACTCGCGAAGTGCAGCACATCACGTGGGACCCGATCATGGCGGAGAAGGGCGGCTTCAAGCATTTCATGCTCAAGGAAATTTACGAGCAGCCGCGCGCCGTCCGCGACACCACGCTAGGCCGCGTCTCGCTCGATTCGGGCAAAGTCTTCCTCGACGAGATGGACATTACCGAGGACGATTTCCGGAAGCTGAGCAAGGTTTATATCGCCGCCTGCGGTACAAGTTGGCACGCCGGCCTGGCAGGGAAGTTCATGATCGAGCGACTCGCTAAGCTGCCGGTCGAGGTTGATTACGCAAGCGAGTTCCGCTACCGCGATCCGCTGACTGGGCCGGGCGACCTGACGATTCTCATTACGCAGTCGGGCGAGACCGCCGACACCATCGCCGCGCTGCGCGAGTCGCGTGCCAAGGGCGGCAAGACGCTGGGAATCTGCAACGTCGTTGGATCGATGATTGCGCGCGAATCGAACGGTACCATTTACACGCATGCGGGGCCGGAGATCGGCGTGGCCTCGACGAAGGCGTTCACGGCGCAGCTCACCGCGCTGTTCCTCTTCGCCGTGTACCTGGCGCAGGTGCGCGGCACTCTCACGGAAGAAGAATCGAAGAAGCTGCTGGAAGAGCTCACGCGCATTCCGGCCAAGTTGGAGGCGCTGCTCGCGCGCGATGAGGAGACGGAAGACCTGGCGAAGGAATATCACCGTGCCCACGACTTCCTCTTCCTGGGACGCGGCGTGCACTATCCGATCGCGCTGGAAGGCGCGCTGAAGCTGAAGGAAATTTCGTACATTCACGCCGAGGGCTACCCGGCGGGCGAGATGAAGCACGGCCCCAACGCACTGATCGACGAAGACCTGCCGGTGGTCATCATGGCCACGCGCGACTTGAACGACCCCGGCTCGGTGCTGCGCTACGAGAAGACGCTGTCGAACCTGAAGGAAGTGAAGGCACGCTCGGGAACGGTGATCGCCATAGCTACCGAAGGCGATGAAGAGATCAAGGAAGCCGCCGATCACGTTCTCTATGTGCCCGAAGCTCCGGAGTTGCTGTCGCCGATCTTGGAAGTCGTGCCGTGTCAACTGCTGGCGTACCACATTGCCGTGCGTCGCGGTTGCGACGTTGACCAGCCGAGAAACCTGGCCAAGTCGGTCACGGTGGAGTAGGTAGGAGCCCCACTCATTCGAACACCGCGAGTAAGTGGGGCACCCCTGTTTCCCGTATCTCTCCGCAAAATTCCGCTTTGCATTTTTTGCGGCAGGATGCGACTCTCTTGGGTGAGGGAGCGCTCGCGGCCATATGTCTGAAATGACAACCCAGCCCCAGGAAACGCCCACAAAGTTTGAGAAGAAGCTGCTTACGGCGAAGCTCACGAAATCGCTGATCATTTCGCCCGATTCCAAACACCTGGAATTCAAGGTCAACGAAGTAGAACAGTTTCCCTTCAAGGCCGGACAGTTCGTCTCGATCCGCGAGATGCGGCCCGACGGCAAATGGCACACGCGCGCCTACTCCATTGCCTCGCCCCCGCGGACCGACGGCACCTTCGACATCGTGCTGAATCGCGTTGATGAAGGCTTCATGTCGAACTATTTGTGCGACATCGAGGTCGGCTCCGATGTCACCTTCCACGGTCCGCACGGGCTATTCACCATGCGTGAGCCTAATCACGATGCGGTGTTCATCGCGACGGGCACGGGGATTGCTCCCTTCCGCAGCATGGTGCAATGGCTGTTCGCGGAACCGGAACGCAATCAGGGCCGCCAGATTTGGCTGGTCTTCGGAACGCGCTACGAGCACGGCATCTATTACAAGGAAGAGTTCGAGCAGATCGATCGCGAGAATCCAAACTTCCACTATGTCTGCACCCTCAGCCGATGCAAGGACGACTGGAGCGGCTGCCGCGGCTATGTTCAGGACCACGTGCGCGAGATCGTGCGGGGACGTCCCGGGATGATCGCCTACATCTGCGGCTTGAATGATATGGTCGATCACAACCGCAAGATGCTGATGGAAGAGATGGGCTGGGACAAGAAGCAGATTGTGTTCGAGCGATATGATTAGGCAGTTACTAGCAACTAGCGATAGCAGTTAGCGATTATTCAAAGACCGCGTATGACTGGAGAGCGAATCGGCTTTTGGTTACGTCGTCTCGTGCGACTTGGGTCTGCGTTATTTCTTCTGTTCTTTGCGGTCGTTTCATGCGCTCAGGACTGGCAGAAGGTTCATAGAGCCGACGACGCAAAGTGGGCGAAGGCAACCGGTCTCGATCCTGGAATCGTCCACAAGCTTTGGAAGGCTGCCTCCACGGCACCTGACGAGAAACTGGACGAATCCCGCATCACCAATCTGGATCTGCAAGGCCTCGCTGTACATCATGATGTCCTGCTGGCGACGTATTCGGGCGAGCACAATTGCCTGAAGATCACGGTTTTCCGGCAGTTCTCCGAAACCCTATTCAAGAAGGTGTGGTCGGTGGAGCAGCCTCACGACGGCACCGGTTTTTGCGACAACGATTTCGGCAGCGCCAGTACGGATGCGACCGACGGTGTAGTCACGGTGAGCGTCCCTCAATCCCGGGTCGACGGCGAGGTGCTGTACACGGTGTACGGGTACGTGTGGAATGGGATCACGTACGCATACGTAGGGCAGAAGGATGTGAAGGGGAGATAGCACGTCGCCTGGGTCTATCAGCAACCAAGACATCCTGCTAAAGGCGCATCGATAGGCGAGCGTTCATTTCAATGCGCCCGTTAAGAAGGCCGACACGTCCTGCTTCAAATGATCCAGCGAGTCGCTGCGCAGATACATCATGTGCCCGGCCTCGTAGTAGCCCAGCGTGATTTTCTGATGCTGCTGCGGCTCCAGCCCCATGTGGCTGAGAGTGTATTGCGTCGCGAAGTACGGGGTCGCCAAATCGTAATAGCCCGATGCGACGAAAAGCTTCATGTAAGGATTCTTCACGAACGCCTGCCGCATCGAATCGCTGGTATCGGGAAAGCCTTCGCCGGCCGAGCCCCAATCCCACTTCAACTCGGTGAGCACGTTGTAGTCGAGATCGGTTTTGTAGCCGAGGTCGGCGCGCACGTAATCGTTGAAGGTCGCGGTGAATGGCGGACGAATCACTGCCATCGTCGGATCGTAAAACGCACCTTGCGGTCCGGGAGAGAGCGGTCCGGTAAAGCGGCCGTCCAGTCGGCCGACGATCTGTCGCTGGCGGCGCAGCAACTCCGAGCAGAAGATCCATTGCCGGATGCGCAGATCGTTCTCGTCGATCACGCTGCGCTCCAGGCCGGTGAAGCGCGCAAGCTGCTCGATGACGCTCTGCCGCTCCTCTGCGCTGAGGCTGTCGCCCTTGCCCAACGCAGCGGCGTACGGCCCTGCGGCAAATTGCTCGGCCTCGCGCAATACGGTAGGCAGGTCCTTCTGCTGGAGATCGGCGGGTAGCTTCTTGTGATACCACGCGGTCGCGGCGTAGCTCGGCAGGTAGAGCTCATACGGTAGATCGTTGCCGCGCGAAAATTCAAGCGTCTGGAAATTCAGAACCGACGAGACAAGCACAACACCGCTTAACGCAATGCCTTTGTCGATGAGATAGCCGCTGAGTCCGGCGGCGCGCGTGGTGCCGTAGCTCTCGCCGACCAGGAAGAGGGGCGACGTCCAGCGCTGATATCGGCTGAGGTAAAGGCGAATGAATTCGCCGACCGACGAGATGTCGCCCTTCACGCCGAGGAACTTTTTCTCGAGGTCTTTCTTCACCGCGCGGCTGTAGCCGGTTCCGACTGGGTCGATGAAGACGAGGTCGGTCTGATCAAGCCACGTCTGCTGGTTGTCGATGAGTTCGAACGGCGGTGGAGGCATGCTGCCATCGGGCAGCATCTTCACGCGCCGCGGACCGATGGCGCCCATGTGCAGCCAGATTGATGCCGAACCCGGGCCGCCATTGAACGAAAACATCAGCGGTCGATTCGCGCCCGCGTTATCGAGGGTGTAGGCGACGAAGAAGATGTTGGCTTCGATTTCGTCGTTTTCGTTGTTGCGAATCGGCATCATGCCGGTGGTTGCCGTATAGCGCAGAACGCGGCTGCCAATATGGATCTCGTGATGGGTGACGATGGGCGCGGTTTCCTTCTGCGCCTCGTTGCCCTTCGGCGCTTCCGCGGGCGGCTTCATCGTCGCCGACTTCTCGACAGGCTGTTCCGGTTGGCTCTCCTGGGCGGACAAGCCACACAGCAGCAAGCCCATGACGACGGCGCACACCGCAATCCATCGACGCAACGTTACCCCCTGGCCGCTTTGCGGCGCTCACGTTCCACCTTGGAAGCCTCACGGCGGCGCAGCGCACCCTCGTAACGGCGCTTGTCGTCATCCGTTTCGGGGATCACGGGCGCAACCGCCAGCTTTCTGCCATGACGGTCGACCGCGACAAACGTGAGGTAGGCCGTGGCCACTTTTTGACGAGTGCCCGAAATGTAGTTCTCAACCAGCACTTTTACGCCGACTTCCATTGAGGTGTGGAAGACGCGGTTCACCGACGATTGCAGAAGCACCATGTCGCCGACGTGCACGGGCACGAGGAAGTCGATATGGTCCATCGAGGCGGTAACGGCATAGGAGTGCGAGTGCCGATGTGCCGCGAGCGCGCCCGCCAAGTCGATCCAGTGCATCAGCCGGCCGCCGAGCAGAGCTCCGAGGGGATTCGTGTCATTCGGCAACACGAGTTCGATCATCTCTGATTTCGACTCGCTTACCGGCTTAGGTCGCAAATTACCGTCGTTGTCGTTCATAGAATCTCTTTTGCCCCACTTCTAAGCTAAGGCGCTTGTACTCGTCCGGGGAAATCTAATTGCCTGAAGTGCTTCAAGTTCCAGGTAAAGATTGATTCTGCTTTGGCTTTGATCGCGCAACTTACTATTAGAGCGTCATACGTGGCGCCGCCCGCTACGCCAGTCAGTGAAGCACGTTGCAGCGATGCAAAGTATTCTTCGCCATTGAGGTCTATCAAGGTAAAGCGCCGTTCGATCTCCTCCAGGCACAACATGCACTGCGACGGAGTCAATCGATACTTGCCGGGAAGGCGGGTCAGGGTCGAATAAACTTCGGCCAAAGTATGGGCCGCGCAACAGGCCTGCCGTTTTCCAAACCGCAGAAACAAATCCAAGCTAGCGTGATGGTGCTCATGATCACCAAGGAACACGGGAACCAGGACAGACGTATCGAGGAGCGCCTTCACGATTCGGGATCCAGGGCAGAGCGGAAGCGGGCGTCACGTATTTGTTGTACGGTTTGATCTACAAGATCGCGGGTAAGTTTTTCGCCCGTTCGAAAGACCCACACTCCGCGCTCCTTTTGCATGTCGGGCAGCGGACGTACAGGTTCGAGCGTCAGTTTTGCGCCGTGGGTTTCGACCTCAAGGCTGTCGCCGGCCGAGAGATTCATCTCGTCCCGCAGTGACTTTGGCAGCACAATTCTGCCCGCCTTATCGAGCATGACCCGTCTCGCCATAATGGCATTCTAGAATGCCATTTGCCATATGTAAATGGAGCTGACTTGAGAGAGCGTTTACCCACGCCGCTCCAACTGCACCTGCACATAGCATTCAGCCATGCGCTGAATTCGCGCATCCTCGTGCTTGAGGGTCCAGGTGGCTGACGCTTTCTCGTACAGCAACTCACCGTGCGACGCCGGCAGATACGCAAGTTCGCAGGCGAAACGCACATGCAGCACACCCTCTGCTTCTTCGCCGAGCACGAAGCGCACCGCGTCGGCATGACGATCGGCCGGCAGGCGGCTGCAGTTCTTCGCATAGCCAATGTTGCATCCTGACTTGAGCTCGTCTTCGCAAGGATGCACGCCGTCCTGCCCGGGCGCGGTACACGAGCCCGACCAGCCCGCCGCCAGGGGCAGGCGCTGCGGGAAGGGCCAGTCGGATGCGAGTCGGTGTTCAGGCATGAAATACGGACAGGCCACTGCGGTCCTCGGTGGTTGAAGTAAATGCAATTGTAACGTGCTGTCGGCTTGCAACCACCCTCGCCTGTCGTGCGATGATCAGGGCAGGAGAGTGCAATGGTCGACGAGAGCCGGGTAGCAACCCTGAAGCAGGTTTTGGAAGCCAATCCCGAGGACGCTTTTGCCCGCTACGCGCTCGGGCTGGAGTACTCCGGCGCGGGCGATACGGATGCGGCCCTCACCGAGTTCCAGCGCCTGCTGGCTTCTCATCCTGACTACACCAACGGCTACTTCATGGCCGCGCAGACGCTTGCCCGCGCCGAGCGCGACGACGACGCCCGCGCGATGCTGCAGCAGGGAATCGAGTCCGCTCGCCGCACTCGCAACCAGCATGCGCTGGCCGAGATGGAAGGCATGCTCGACGAACTGGATCGCGCCTGAGGCACCGAATTCGGCTCGTTCAATTCCTGCTCAATAGGCGATAATGGCGGGAGATGCTCCAGCTCTCCTCTACGGCGCAGGTAAGTGTCCGGCGTTGGTGGCGCGCATGCGCTTTGCCTCTGGTGGTGCTCTGCCTGGTGGCAGCTCTGCCGGCGCAGGGATCTGCGATGAAGTCTCTGCTTGGAGTAAGTCAGCCTAAGCCTGCGGCGCCCCCAACCACGACCACGGCAGCGCCCGCCCCGGCGGAGCCCCCACCCGCTCAGGCGATTCCGTTACCCGAGGTTGCTTCGCGTTCAGAAGAGCTGAAGCGCATGCTGCGGGACATCACCGAACAAATCCCAACCCAGGATCAGCTGGACGCAGCGGTCGCGAAGTTGAACGAGCGGGAAGACCAGCTGCAAGCGCGGCAAAAGGCCGTCGAAGACCTGCTTGCGACGAATCCCACGACCATGGAGATTCGCGAAGAAGAGAACTACTGGCGTGCTCAGCAGAAAGAAACGGCTGCGCTGCGGGATCAGTTGCTGGTTTGGGCGAACGCAGCCCAGGCCGGCGTGCAGCAGCTTCAGGCGCAGCAGCCTGCGTGGAACGAGACTCTGAAAGAGGACGAGAACACGCCGGATCTCGGACCGACGCTCGACGTCATCAAGAAGTCGGTCGCCGACCTTCAGAAGGTGACCAAGCGAACCCAGGACGAGCTGCGGGTCATCGTCAATCAGCAGATCCGGGCGGCGGACCAGGACCAGCTCGCGCTCGACCAGATTAGCGCGTTGCAGAAAACCCGCGAGTACGTCGACAGCCGTATCTTCGAACGTGACAGTCTGCCATTGTGGGAGATAGCACAGCGGCGCCAGCTTGGCGAGAATCGCGATACTTTTCAGACCGCTACCAACCGCCTGCTGGGCATACGCGCGTTCGCTTCGCAGGCACGCGGACCTATCACCGCACTACTCTTACTCCTGATTCTCTCTCTCTTTGGCACATACCAGCTGAATGTCGCTACCAGGGGCAAAACGCCGCAAACGGAAGCCCAGGCGCAGGCATTGCAGCTCGCGAAACATTGGATTGCGCTGGGGATTCTGCCTACCTTGCTCTTCGGCTATCTACTCGCACCGATGGCGCCGCTGCCGCTGATCGGGCTGGTGATCCTGGCTTCGTTTGTCCCGATACTCATTTTGCTGCCGCCGCTCATCAATGTGCGCTTCCGGGTGTTGCTGTACTCGATGGCGGCGGTATACATCTTCAACGCAACCGTCGCGTGGATTGCCTTTTCACCTATCCACAAACGCGAGATGCAGTTTCTTGCGAATGTTCTGGTTTTCGCGCTATTCGCTTACCTGTTGCGTCCCAGGCGGATCTTCCCGACGGTGGAATCCAGTCGCGGGCAGCAGCTGCGCGTCTTCGCCATTCGCGTTGCGGTCGCCCTGCTGGGACTTGCCCTGCTGGCGAACCTGTTCGGCTACGTGAAACTGGCGCAATTCCTCGGACTGGTCTGCATCTACAGCACCTTTATCGCGATCGCCATGGTGGCGGGTATCCGCGTGTTCACGCTGCTGGTGCTGGAAGGTATGGAGACCCCGGCTGCGGAACACCTGGCTGCGGTCCGTATGTATCGCGATGGTCTGGTGCGGTGGTTGCCGCGGATTTTGCAATGGACGGGGGTGCTGATCTGGTTGCTCGCGACGGTCAATTTGCTTGGCCTGGGTGATTGGGTGAACGGCATCATCGGCGACGTGCTGGGCTTCAAGATCGCCGGCGGTTCGGTTGGCGTCACCCTGGGCGGCGTGCTCGGCTTCTTTCTCATTCTGCTGGTTGGCTACGGGCTCTCCAGCGGCATCCGGTTTTTGCTGCGCGAGGAATTGCTCAACCGCTTCCATTTATCGCGTGGCCTGCCCGAACTGATCTCCTCAATGCTGCATTACCTGCTGCTCCTGCTGGTGTTTTTCTTCGCGATAAACACCGGCGGTGTCGACCTGAACAAGTTCACCCTGCTGACTGGTGCGCTCGGCGTCGGTGTCGGCTTTGGGTTGCAGAACATCGTCAACAATTTCATCTCCGGCCTGATTCTTCAGTTCGAGCGGCCGATCCATATCGGCGATGTGCTCGATATCGACGGCACCACAGGTAAAGTGACCCGCATTGGTATTCGCTCCAGCACGGTCAAGACCTTTCAAGGCGCCGAGGTCATCATTCCGAACGGAAATTTTATTTCCGGGAAGGTGATCAACTGGACGTTGTCGGAGTCGCTGCGCCGGGCGGAGTTGCCGGTGGGCGTTGCGTACGGCACCGATGCCAAGCTGGTTGCGAAGCTGCTGGAGCAGGCGGCCACGGCGCATGAGAGCGTGCTGACCTCGCCGGCTCCCGCCGTCTTCTTCAAGGAATTCGGCGACAGTTCGCTGAATTTTGAGCTGCAATTCTGGGTGATGCAGGAGAGCAATGCAGTCAAGGTGAAGAGCGAAGTAGCGCTCGCCATCATGCAATCCTTCGATCAAGCCGGTATTGAGATTCCGTTTCCCCAGCGCGACCTGCGCCTGCGCTCCATCGATCCTTCTGCCGCTGCCACGCTGATCGCACCCAACGGCGCGGAGGGCATTGCGGCGGGAAGCAACGGCGATCAGCCGGAGGCGAGCCTCCTGACGGAAGAGGCTAAGCGCAAGGCGGCAGGGAAGTCCTAAGCATCGTCCGCAGATTTCGCATCGCCACAGCCCCAAACTGCTTCTAATGGGCAGTCGATCTTCTCCGCACATCTGACGACCCAGGCGCGAGTGACATGGCTCACCCGTGCGTGTGATCTTCATTGGCGTAGAATACGGACATTCGTAATGGTCACTTCGCGGCAGGAACAGTGCGGAGGTGACCCGGAGGTATCCAGCCCTTGAGCAATCTTCCCCAGACCCTGGTCGAGTTGCGAAGCAGCCAACAATTCTCCGAGGAACGCCTGCGTCATCGCCGAGTGAAGGACGAGATGCGCGAGAACCTCATCGCGCGGCTGCGGAGCGAAGGCCCGATTTTTCCCGGCATCGTTGGTTACGAGGACACCGTCGTTCCCCAAATCATCAATGCCGTTCTGTCGCGGCATAATTTCATTCTGCTCGGCTTGCGCGGACAGGCGAAGAGCCGGATTCTGCGAGCCCTGACCACACTGCTCGATCCGCAGACCCCGTATCTCCGCGGTTGCGAGATTCACGACAATCCTTACGATCCCATCTGCCGCCGCTGTCGCGAGCTGGTCGCCAGCAACCCTGACGGCGCGCCGATTGCGTATCTCTCGGCGGACGATCGCTACGTTGAGAAGCTGGCGACGCCCGACGTGACGATTGCTGACCTCATCGGCGACATCGATCCGATCAAGGCGGCCAAGGGCGGCCACGAACTCGGCAGCGAGTACACCGTGCACTACGGTCTGCTGCCACGGGCCAACCGTGGCATCTTCGCCATCAACGAGCTGCCTGATTTGGCCGGCAAAATTCAAGTTGGCCTGTTCAACATCATGCAGGAAGGCGATGTGCAGATTAAGGGCTACCCGGTGCGCCTGCCGCTGGATGTGGCGATGGTGTTCAGCGCCAATCCCGAGGACTACACGGCGCGCGGCAAAATCATCACGCCGCTGAAAGACCGCATTGGCTCGGAGATTCGTACCCACTATCCCGCGACGGTGGACGAAGCGGTCTCGATCACCGAGCAGGAAGCGTGGACCGATCGCGAGGGCTACCAGCTTCAGGTGCCTGACTTCGTCAAGCAGGTCATCGAGCAGATTGCCTTCATCGCGCGCGAAGATAAGCGTATCGACAAGCGTTCCGGCGTGAGCCAGCGGCTGCCGATCAGCGTGATGGAGAATGTCGTCTCCAATGCCGAGCGGCGGGCAATTCGTTCGGGAGAGAAGCTGGTGGTGCCGCGCATTGGCGACATCTACGCGGCGATGCCGTCGATGACCGGCAAGCTCGAACTGGAGTACGAAGGCGAACTGAAGGGTGCTGACACCGTGGTGCGCGAGATCATTCGCGCCGCCGTCGCTCGCGCCTACGACAAGTACTTTCACGGCAACAACAACATGAACCAGGTGGTGCAGTGGTTCGACCTCGGCGGCGAAATCCAGCTGCGCGACGCCTCGAGCGCTCAGGATATGCTGCACAAGCTACGCGGCATCCAGGGGCTGCTCGACAAGCTGAGCGGATTGGGGCTGAGCGGCAAGGAGCCGTCGGAAGTACTGGTGTCGGCAGCGGAGTTCATCCTTGAAGGCCTTTATGCGCACAAGCGCATCGGCCGCAGTGAGGAGCGGACCTTCACCGCCGGTGAGAAGCAGCCCAAGCGCGAGAAGCAGAGTTATCGCGAAGAAGATGACGAGCGGGAATTTCGGAAGCAGAGACGGCCGTTCAATTAGCTATCGGCTGTGAGCCGTCAGCTGTTGGCCGAAGCAAAACGCTTTACTCATAGCCCAGAGCTCACGGCCCAAAGCGCATTTCACCATGGCGAGATTCATAAAATACAAAAAATACGTTCCCGAGCCGGCCTCCGAGATGAGCATGGAGGACCTGCTCAACGCGTTGTCGGATTACCTGCTGCAGAGCGGCTTCCAGCAGCAGCAAATGGATTACTACGATCTGAACGACGCCGAGCAGACGCTGGAAGACCTGCGTCAGGCCATCGCCGATGCGCTGCTCAACAGCGAAATGCTCGACGACCAGATGCGCCAGCAGATCGAGAACATGAGCGGGGAACAGCTCGAGCAGTTGATCGAGCAGCTCATCGATCGCATGGAGCAGGAAGACTACATCACCGTCGACCAGCCGCATGATCCCTCGCGATCATCGACGGCGGGTGGACAGGTGGGCGATGCGCAATCTCAGGCGCGCTTCGAGATCACCGACAAAGGGCTGGACTTCCTGGGATTCCGTGCCTTGCGCGATCTGCTTGGTTCGCTCGGCAAGTCGAGCTTCGGGCGTCACGATACGCGTGATACAGCGACCGGCATTGAGGCCAGCGGTGCGTCGAAGACCTACGAGTTCGGCGACACCATGAACCTCGACATCACGGCGACGCTGTCGAACGCGATCCAGCGCGAGGGCCTCGAGCTGCCGCTGAATATCGAGTACAACGATTTGCAGGTGCATCAGTGCGAGTACCAGTCATCGTGCGCGACGGTGCTGATGCTCGATTGCTCGCATTCGATGATTCTGTACGGCGAGGACCGCTTCACTCCGGCAAAGAAAGTCGCGATGGCGTTGTCTCACCTGATCCGCACGCAATACCCCGGCGATTCGCTGTCGCTGGTGTTGTTCCACGATTCAGCCGAGGAACTGCCGCTGTCGCAACTGGCGCGTGTGAAAGTTGGACCGTACTACACCAATACCCGCGAGGGCCTGCGCATGGCGCAGCGCATCCTGCAGCGCCAGCGCAAAGACATGAAGCAGATCGTGATGATCACCGACGGCAAACCGTCGGCGCTGACGCTGGAAGACGGCCGCATCTACAAGAACGCCTTCGGCCTGGATCCGTTGGTGGTGAGCGAGACGCTGAAGGAAGTATCGAAGTGCAAGCGCGCGGGCGTGCTCATCAATACGTTTATGCTCGCTTCCGACTACGGCTTGATCCAGTTCGTGCAGAAGGTCACGGAGATGTGTCGCGGCAAAGCCTACTTCACAACGCCGTATACGCTAGGGCAGTATCTGCTGATGGATTACATGTCGCGCAAGACGAAGACGGTGCATTGAAAAGCAGTGGTCAGTGGCTAGTGATGTTACTTGCGAATGAAATCGCATCGGCTTCCAATGGACACTACGTTCCAGTTTCCAATCAACCTTGTCATCACGAGGAGGCCTTCAGGCCGACGAAGGATCTGCTTTTCGCTGGCGCGCGGACAGCTCCCATGAACGGGATTGCATGCCTGCATAGGGGCCCTTCGACTCCGCAGCGCCAACACCAAGCGCTGCTCCGCTCAGGATGACAATCAAGGTTACTTACTAGCCACTAGCCACTAACCACTGCTTCTACTGCTTGGGCGCGTAGTATCCCTTCCTGGCGCGCACATGGTACTTCTTGTTGTCCGCCAGGATCTCGATGCTGCGGTATTTGCCGTCGGCAGTGAAGTCGGCGGGTTTGTAGGAGATGGCGTACTGGCTGCGCAGTTCGTCGGAAATTTCGGTGAACGCGTTGGCCACGTCTTCAATCTTGAACGGGAAAAATGCCTTGCCGCCGGTCTGCTCAGCGAAGTGCTTCAGCACTTTGTCGCCGCGTGTCACCAGTCCGCTGGTGTTCGTCGAGATGGCATAGATAATAACTTCGGCGCGTTGCGCCATTTCTACGGCTTCGGTCATCGACACGCGGCTCTGGTTGTCTTCCCCATCGCTCAGCAGGATGATCGCTCGCCGGGTCGCGATCTGGCCCTTATCCACGCCCATCAGCTTGTCGCGGGACGCAAAATAGATAGCGTCGAACATAGCGGTGCCGCCGCCGGCGCGCAGCATGCGCACGCCTTTTGAAAGCTGCTCGGGGCTGTCGGTGAAGTCCTGCGTAACTTCGGGAGTCGTGTCGAAGCCGATGACGAAGGCCTTGTCGTAGCGTGGGCGGATAATCTGGTTCAGAAACTCGATGGCGGATTCCTGCTCAAACTTGAAGCGATCGCGGACCGAGTTGCTGGCATCGATCAGCAGGCCTACGCGCAAGGGCAGATTAGTCTGGCGACTGAAGGAGGCGATGCTGAGCGCCGGCTTGTTGTCGTCGTAGACGCGGAAATCGTTCTCCGTCAGGTCCTTCACGAAGTGGTCGCGCTTGTCGGTAACGGTGAAGACAACGTTCACTTCGTCGACGCGCTTGCGAATGATCGTCAGGCTGTCGTCCGGCGCATCAGACGCTTGAGCAGACGTTCCAGGATTGGTGGCGGCGTTGGACGGAGGTGTCGTATTCGACTGCGCAGCGCCATTGTGCTGAGGTGGCTGCGTCGCTGAGCCGCCTTGCGGTTGATCGGTGGTATTCGACGGTGGCGGCGTTGCGGGCGCCGGAGGCGGCGGAGGATACTTCGACGTCGAAGGCGCGTTCGGCAGCTGTGGCTGCGAAGTTTGGGCGACGAGCCCACACGGCAGCGCCGCCGCCAAAACCAGGATCAGGCAATATTTCATTCGAGGCTTTATTATAGCTGCTGCCCGATTGTAGCCCGGAAAGGCTACGTTTCCGCTGATAATCCGTCTATCAGGACGATAAGGGGTGGCCAAGCAGTCTACTTCTTAGACGTTCTGACATTGTTTTCGTTGGTCAACCAGGTACTCCTGAATTCATGAAAAAACTCCAGCTTTCTTGTCTTGGTGTGTTCCGCGGTTTGGGCGTCGTGCTGTTGAGTTGCGCTGCGTTTGCCAGCACCGGCCGCTCGAAGGAAATCAGCGATATTCACTTCGAAAACGTAACTCAGACATCCGTCGACGTCGTCTGGAAGACGGCCCACCCCAGCACCTCGCAGGTTGTACTGGCCCGCACCGCCGAGTATGAGCCCGAGCGCTGGATCCCCGAGGTTGCCGATAAGGCGCTGGTCACCGCGCACCGGGTCACCGTCGACAGACTCGTTCCCTATAGTTCGAAGACGGGCGACGGCACGTACTACATCTACGTCGCGTCGGTTGATGGCAAGGGAGAGCTGTCGACAGCCCCAGGACCGCAGACACCTGACGGCAAGAACCCGTTCATCCCCATGCGAACGCGCCCCACTGACACCATGGGCGAGACCAAGCTCGACTTCTACACCCTCGGGTCGAACGAGGTTTTCGCCGGGCATGACATGTATTTCCTGGTGCAGCCGGTGCTGATCGCAGGGCAGGTCGACAATCTCTACGTCGTCAACCAGGGCGGCTACAACAACGACACCGATGGCGTGGTGAAGTCCCTGGGGCCCACTAAGGGCAATCCCGAGACAATTGGCGTGCATTTCTCCTGTACCTGGAGCAATCAGAGCGGCGTCGATGCCAACGAGCAGACGCTTGATCGCGGGCGCAATCTCGGCTACTGCCGAGACATGAACAACAACACCCACGACATGACGTTTCGCCTGCGCACGCAGCCGAACACCTCGCCGGGCAAGTACTCCGTGGCGTTCACCTTTGAGACCAACGGCGTCAAGAAGAGCGGCACCTATGAGTTCACGGTCTTGCCAGCGGCGACTGCGCCGGAAAAGCCTCAGATAGCGATGAAGTCGATCCCCGGTCTCGGCACGTGGGAGAAGGAGATGACCGAGCAGGGGAAGAAGTGGTGCGCGTACCGGGATGAGCAGAACGTCGCAGGGAACTTCGTCGACAACTGGGGATGGACCGGCGATGCTTGGTTCTATGACGGCGGCCGCGTCTTCGAGAACATCGACACCTACACAGCCGCGGCGGGACATCCGAATCACGCCATGTGGCAGCACTGCGCGATCAACATTCTCGATCCGTACGCCTACTGGCAGGTGGCGAACAACGCCGCCATGGCGGGCTATTCGATCTTCACGTACGGCATGGGAATGAATTACCTGCGCACGCACTCCGACGTGATGCGCAAAGCCATCTCGATGCTGGCGACCGTGGGACCGCAGCGCGTGGGCGTAGGCAATGTCGATCCGTGGGGCATCCGCGAGAACTCGTACCGCAGCAATGCGTGGATGACCGATGAGATGCTGGGGGCGCCGCGCTATCCGCTGCTGCAGCGAAACATCGACAAGATCATGGGCAATCTCAACATCATCGCCCGCGGCGACGGTGGCGTGGTGCATCCGTTCATGACCGGTCTGGCGATGGAGACGCTGATTCACTGGTACGAGCTGAACATGGCCGAAGGGCATCCGGACTATCGCGTGATACCGGTTGTCAAAGAGGCGCTCGATGGGCTCTGGAAGTATTACTGGATGCCGAAGCAGCACATGTTCAACTACAACCGCTATCGGCTGCCGGTGAATGACGATCTGTCGTTCGGCAATTTGAACAATCTTGTCTCCGTCGCGTACGCCTGGTATTGGCTGCAGACGGGAGACAACGAAGAACGCGACCGCGGCGACCAGCTTTTCGAGCACGCTTTCGATGCGCCGTGGTCGATCTTCACCGGCAAACAGTTCAGCCAGGAGTTTGAGTTCAGCTTCGACTTCGTGCGCTTCCGCAAAGGCATCAACAACTCGACAGTACTGCCGGAGAACAATCCGTACACCGGCCCGTACGCCGACACTGTGCCGCCGATCAGCGAGAAGGTGAACTGCGATCCCAACTACTACCGGGGCTGCAAGGCGGGATCGATTGGCAGCACCACGGCGACGATCTTCTGGGGAACGTTCAAGCCGGCGACCACGCAGGTGATCTACGGCAAGACGACCAACTACGGCCAGACCTCGCGAGTGGACATGAACATGACCACCGATCACTCAGTAACGCTCACAGGCTTGCAGCCGAAGACGACATATCACTTTCGGACGAAGTCGGTGGACAGCGTAGGGAACGTGGGATCGATGAAGGACCTGACGTTTACGACCACGCCGTGACGCCTGCGGGAGAGTTGAGGGTCGGATGCGCGGGATGGAGCATCCCGCGGGAGTCGGCCGGGCGCTTGCCGTCCGAAGGCACGCACTTGGTCCGCTATGCGCAAGTGCTCAACTGTGCCGAGATCAACTCTTCGTTTTATCGTTCGCACCGGCAAACGACATGGGAAAGATGGCGCGAGTCGGTGCCGGAGGGCTTCCGCTTTTCGGTGAAAGCCCCGAAGACAATCACGCATGAGGCTGAATTGCGATGTGAGCCTTCGATCCTGGAAGACTTTCTGCGACAGGTAAGTGCTTTAGGCGAGAAGCTTGGGCCCGTGCTGTTTCAGCTCCCGCCCAGTCTGCAATTTGAACCACAAATCGTAAAAAAATTCTTGAAGTTGCTACGCGATCGTTTTGCCGGCCATGTGGTGTGGGAGCCCCGTCACCCCAGCTGGTTCGGTGACGACGCGACCGACCTGCTAATTAGCTATGAAATTGCGCGAGTGGCAGCAGATCCGGCTGTCGTATCCGAAGCCGCGGTGCCAGGCGGTTGCACCGGACTCGTCTACTTTCGACTGCACGGCTCGCCGCGACGATACTACTCGTCTTATGACGAACACTTCCTGAGTGAACTCGCAGCCAGGCTGCAAGGACTGAGACGGCAGCGCGGAGGTCTGGTGCGTTTTCGATAACACGGCTTCAGGCGCGGCCATCCAGAATGCACTGGACCTTAGCCGGAAGCGTGAACGATCATCGTTGGCCCTGAGCATAGCGTAGTCGTTCCAGGAATGCTGTCAGCTCCTGCGGCAACGGCGCCTCCAGCGAAAGAGCTTCGCCGGTTCGGGGTTGCTTGAACTCTACTGCCGCTGCATGCAGGAAATTTCGTCCCAAGGTGAGCACGGCAGGGGTTCCCGGGGGCGCCTTGACCGTGCCGCGCTTCAATTCTTTCGGCGCCCCGTAAAGGCTGTCGCCGACCACGGGATGTCCGATCGACGCCATGTGCACGCGGATTTGATGCGTGCGCCCGGTTTCGATCCGCACATCGACTAGCGCGAACTTGCCAAACGCCGAAGTGATGCGCTCGCGAACTTCATAGTGGCTCAGCGCCGAGCGTCCGCCGCTGCCTTTGGTCGTCATGCGCGTGCGACGGATGCTGTCACGGTTGATGGGCGAGTTGATCGTGCCACGGTCCTTCTCCGGCCAGCCATGTACCAGCGCCACATAGCGCTTCCTGACCTCGCGCTTGGAGAACTGATTCCCCAGCTTGCGGTGGGCGACGTCGTTCTTGGCGACGACAATCAGGCCGCTGGTGTCCTTGTCGAGCCGATGAACGATTCCCGGCCGCATCTCGCCGCCGACCTCCGACAATTGCGCGAAACGGTGGAGCAGGGCGTTGACCAGGGTGCCGCGATTGCGCTCGTCGTCGGTAGCGCCCGCACCGGCGTGAACCATCATGCCGGCGGGTTTGTTGACGACTGCGAGGTCGTCATCTTCGTAGATGATGTCCAGCGGTATCTCTTCGGCGATCGCGTGCAGCGGCGGTGGCCGAAAATCTCCAATGATCGTGACCTGCTCGCCTCCGCGCAATTTCAGCGAAGGCTTGGCCGCCTTGCCGTCGACCAAAGCTTTCTCATCGGCGAGCATCTGCTGCACGCGAGAGCGACTGACGTCGGGGATCTGCGACACCAGAAACTGGTCGAGACGCTGGCCTTCGGCGTCAGGAGGAACGGAGATGATTAGGGGATAGCTGGTTTCAGCCATTCGGGTTGAGGATACAACAATGCCGCATTTACCACAGAGACACAGAGGCACAGAGAACTTCTGAAAAGGACAAAATTGAACTATGAAAAGATTAAGACAGGAAATTTCTGAAAGAAGCTTCTGTGTCTCTGTGCCTCTGTGGTTGATTGTCCTACCGTGTGGCTTTGAGAGGCACCGGCGCGCTGTGTTCGGGGCGGCGCATCCACATCAACCCGCCAAAGATAACCAATCCGATCGCGATGGCCTGGGTGCCGCTCATCCAGCCGAGGAACTCGCCCCGCCCAGGATCGCCTCGGAAGAACTCGATGAAGAAGCGCCCGATGCCGTAGATGATCATGTACGTCCCGATGATTTCGCCATCGAACTTCTTGCGCCGGATCAGCCACACCAGGAACAGGCAGTTGCAGAGTTCCAGAACCATCTCGTAGAGCTGTGTCGGATGAAGCGGGATTCCCAACGGAGTGCCGACGATTTCGTTTGCCAACGGGTTGTGAAAGGTCACGGCCCAGGGGACGTGTGTCTCATGTCCATAGCAACAGCCGGCGGCAAAACATCCCACCCGGCCAAAAGCGTGGCCCAGAGCCAATCCGGGAGCAAACACATCGCACGTACGCAGCACGGGCATACGGTTTACGCGCATGTACCAGACGCACATGGCCAGCGCCAGCAAGACGCCCCCCGACCACACTCCGCCCGCCTGCAAGGTCGAGAGCGACAAGATGTGTTGCCGCGCATCGGAGTCAGTCACGAAATACAGCAGCTTGGCGCCAATGATGCCCGAGAGTATGGCGATGATGCCGAGGTTCCAGAGCTTGTCCGGGTCGAGGCCCTGCTCGCGGCCTAATTTGACGATGAGCAGAAGTCCAAAGATCAGGCCGCAAGCGGCCATCACTCCGTACGTAGGGAGGCTGAAACTGCCAATATGAACTAAACGGGGAAACACAGCTCTATTTTAGATGCAAATGCGTGCTGCGGGACGCACTTCGGGGTATTTGGCAATTGGCACTTAGCATTTGGTCAAGAATCTCTCACGAGGGACGATGTTTCCAGATTCGAATTAACACCATCGTTGCTTCACAAACGCTGGCTCCCGTGAAGATTGCGTACGCCCAAGACCAGAGGAACGGCGACGCAATCCATATCGTTTCGAGAGTTTCGGATTCGGACACACCCGTCAGCACCCGGAAAAAACAGTGTCAAATCCAATGTCGCGCTGAGCAGAACCCTTTTGTCTGAGAGGAGTCAGTCCTCCTGTCAGTTGAAACCAGCCTGCGCCTGGCGGGTAAAAATACCCACGGTGCAAGAAACGAAAACACGATGTCTTGAGTAAACGACTTGATATTGAAGGAGAGCGGAGCGGAATCGGCTAAGTGCCAAATGCCAAGTGCATTATGCCAAAGGCAAAAGAAAAGCCGACCCGCGGGGCCGTGTACGGTGGGCCGTCAATGAACCCGCATTATACGGTGGGAACCCGCCGCAGCTCTTTAGGCATTTCCGCATGGCGGAACGTTGCACACCGAACCGAATACGAGTCGAGCTCCCTGTTCATTGAGCATTGGTTCAAAAAACGGTTACCACCAACACTAACTTTGCAGGCCGGCTATCTGTTCCGATGCTATGGAAAAGGTTTGAAGATGACAAGGGGCAGAGGGCAAATAATTGGCGAATAACGTGCTAAAACAAGGCGGAAATAGCGGATGCGGCACGAATGTCGTGGTATGGCGCGGACCCTTATGACAGGCCGTTATCCGACCCGTCGGCCTTCCTCAAGAACCTCGTCCAGAGCGCCTTCCAGTTGTCCCGCTCGCTCGCTGTAGACGCTGGCAACCGACTCGTACTTGCGCTTCAAAACGTGCAGTTCGTCGGCAATGTTGAGCGCCGCCAGAACGGCCACTCGCAGCGAGTCCACGGTCGCGGCCTGCTGTGCGATCAGGCGCATTTTGTTGTCGACATACTCTGCCAGTTGCGCGATGTATTCGGTATCCGATCCGCGCAGGTGATACGTCTGGTCGTAGATGTCGACCCGAACATTGCTGCTGCCGTTCCCGTTGCCTTGACTCAATGAAGCCTCCTGGTCCGAGGGGTCAGAGGCTAGGGGTTAGGGATCAGCGAAGCTCGTACCACCAACTTCTCTGATCCCTAGCCCCTAATCCCTAGGCCCTGACTTATTCCTCTTCCATCGCTAACGACTCAATCTGGCCGAGCATTTTCTCGACGCGCGTCCGTACCTCTTCGCGCTCGCGGCGCAGGGCCACCAGTTCGTGGCGCATGCTCTCGAACTCTTCTTCGCGCTCGTTCAACTGTTCCCGCAGGCGGGTCACATCACGTTCGGCGACCGCCTTGGCTTCGCGCGCCGACTTCAGCAGCTCGATGGTGCGCAGGATCTTTTCTTCCAGCGACTTGAAATCCGCAGTGGAGGGAGCGAGTTCTACTGCATTTGCCGACATATTCACGCGACCTTCAAACTAGAGGTTGATGTTTCGAGCGCAGTATAACGCAGAAGACGATGTGCAAAACTGTGCAACTTGCGATTGCATCGCGAATTTTGCACAGCCGAACCTGACTGTGCAACGTGGGCACAACTCATTCCGGCTTTCGCGCCAGAATGTACGCCCTGCGGGTGGGATACTCGAACTCGTAGGCCTCGCGGTCGAGACCCTCTTCTACCTTGAATCCCGCGCCTTCCAGGTATCTCTCCATCTCATCGACAGCGAATAACGTTGCATGAAAGGCGACCTTTGGGCCCTTTGGCCTGCTGTGGCTGGAGTACTCGTCACGGTGGATCTCGCCCTCGCCAACGTGAAACGAGAGCAGCAGGTGCCCTCGGCCTTGTAGCACGCGAAAGGATTCGCGCAGCGCATCGGTGACACGCCGGCGTTCGATGTGAATGATCGAATAGAACGCGGCGATCCCGGCGAAGCTTTCGTCAGGCAAGGGCAGGCGCAGCATGTCGCCCTGTTCGAATCGCAGATTGGGATTGAGTCTGCGCGCGACATCGAGCATCGCGGTCGAAACGTCGACGCCCATGGCATCAAGACCGAGTTCGGCAAGATGGCGTGCGAGATGACCAGGGCCGCAGCCCAAATCGCACACTCGACCGCCTTGGCCGGTCAGCTCCGCAAATTTCGCCAGCAGCTCGCGGTCGAATGGCTTGCGCGAGAGCTCGTCCGCATAGTCGTCGGCATAGAGCTCGGCAATCGCGTCATAGCTCGTGGCGATGTCGCGGTACCAGTCGCGAGATTGTGGATCGTCGGCCAAGATCTTCAGCCTTCCGATGTCTCCGTGCCCTCTGTGTTCTCCGTGGTGAATCTTACTTACTGCGCTCGCAGAACCCCGCCGAACGACTCCAGCTTGCCGATGATCTGCGACGACCACTGCGCCACCTCGTCGTCGCGCAGCGTGCGCTCCTTCGACTGGAACTCAGAGTGGAGCAGCACGGAGTATTTGCCCGCGCCCGCCTTCTCGCCGCGATAAATCTCACCCGGCGCGAATGCCATCAACTCGGCAATGCGCAGTTCATCCACACCTGAACGGATGCGATCGAAGGTCACCGCGTCATCGAAGACGAAGGAGAAGTCGCGACCCACGGCAGGGAACTTCGAGATGCGCTGGTAACGCGGCTCGCGCAGCGCGCGCTTGTAGAGGCGGTCGAGCATGACTTCAGCAAGATAAACATCCTGCCGCAGCTTGCGCATAGCGGCCTGCTCGGGATGAAGCTGCCCGAAGATTGCGACGGTCTCTCCATCCATGACAGCGCGCGCGGCGCGGCCAGGATGGAAATAGCTCGGGACAAGCGTGTCGAAGTAGAGCGACGAGTACTGAAAAGCCGCCAGCAGCTCTTCGATGTCGCCCTTCATGTGGAAGAACGTGTACGGCTGCGCCGGCGAGTGGACCGTCTTGTCGAGGGCATCGCCGGTCGCGGCGAAGGCCGAGGTGCCGACGCTCGTCGTGGCGGTCGCCCATCTTCTCGAACACTTCGCCAGCCTCGAAGACGCGCACGTTCGTCGTGCCGCGATTCAGGTTGTAGCTCACCTGGTTCAAGCAGCCCGGGAAGCAGCGAAGTCCGCATGTAGCCGGCTTCTTCGCTCAGCGGGTTGGCGAGCGCCAGCGGCTCGCCACCTCCGAAGGTCTTGGCTTCGGTTTCGGAGATGAACGTGATCGAGATGGTTTCGTCGTAGCCGAGCGCCAGCATGGTCTCGCGGACCTTGGCATTCTTCGGTTCGTCCGGGAGTTCGACCACCGCTCCGACGAACGGCGGCAGCGTGTTGGGGAAATTGTTGAAGCCGTGAATGCGCGCCAGCTCTTCCAGCAAGATCGATTTCGCGCTCTACGTCGAGACGCCAGGTGGGAATCTGAACGGAGAACTCTGCGCCATCCACTTGCTTCTGGTTGTCATCCCGAGTGGAGCGAAGCGGAGTCGAGGGACCCCTATCGTAGCATGCCCGCTCCCTGAGTTTCATACCGAATCCTAGCCGGGTGAGGATCTGCTCGATCTCGCCGGGGCGAATATCGATACCGAGGTTGCGCTTGACCTCGGAGCTGCGCAGCGCGATCGGTGCGCGCTCGGGCGGTGCGGGCGACGGCATCGATGCGCTCGCCGTGCAGTTCGCCGCCTGCGCTCTCGAGAATCAGCTCGGCGACGCGGTCGCAGGCCAGCGGCGTGATGCCCCAGTCGGCGCCGCGCTCAAAGCGATGCGACGCGTCGGTGTGCATGCCGTGACGCTTGGCCATGCTGCGAATCGTTGCCGGATCGAACCACGCCGACTCGATGAGCACGTTCTTCGTGCGCTCGGTGATCATCGTGTCGAATCCGCCCATCACGCCCGCCAGCGCAACCGGCTTTTTCGCGTCGGCGATGACCAGGTCTTCGGTAGTCAGCTTGCGGTCCACGCCGTCCAGCGTCTTCAGCACTTCGCCTTCGCGGGCGCGACGGACGATGATCGTGCCGCCCTCGAGCAAGTCGAGGTCGAAAGCGTGTGTGGGATGGCCGAGTTCGTTCAGAGCGTAGTTGGTGGCGTCGGCGGCGTTGTTGATCGAGCGCGAACCCAGCAGCTCAAGGCGCTTCACGACCAGCTCCGGCGACGGGCCGATCTTCACGTTGCGAACGATGCGAGCGGTGTATCGCGCACAACCCGTGGCGTCCTCGATGACGATCGGGAATTGCGTTCCTTCGTTCGCTGCCGGCAGCTTCGGTGCCACCGCTTTCAGCGCGACGTTGTAGATGGCCGACGCCTCGCGCGCGACGCCATAGTGGTTCATGGCGTCGACGCGGTTGGTCGTCAGGTCCATCTCGTAAAACGTCGTGCCATGCTCTTCTTCGACGGACTCCACGGCGATGCCGGCCGAGGTCAGATCTTCGGCGAGCTGACGATCGTCGGCAGCGATGTCAACAAACTCACGCAACCATGCGGGTAGGATTCTCATGTGTACTTTCCAACAATTTTCCCATAAGGGTGGAGCACGCCTTCAGGCGTGCATTTTGGAAATTAGGTTGAGGGCTGGCTTTAGCCACTGAGGTAACCGCAGCGGCTGAAGCCGAAGATCACCAGGCGAATTGCATGCACGCCTGAAGGCGTGCTCCACCCAAAGACGTGCTATCAATGCCCGTCACTACGCGAACTGCTCCAGGAAGCGCACATCGCCCTCGTAGAACAACTGGATCTCCTCCACTTCGTACTTCAGGATCGCGATGCGCTCTACGCCCATGCCGAAGGCGAAGCCAGAGATCTTCGACGAGTCGTAGCCGTTCTCCTTCACGAAGTCGAAGACGTTGGGATCGACCATGCCGCAGCCCAGCAGTTCGATCCAGCCGCTGTTCTTGCATTTGCGGCAGCCCTTGCCGCCGCAGAAGATGCAGCTCACCTGCATGTCGGCGCTGGGCTCGGTGAAGGGGAAGAATGATGGATAGAAGCGCGTCTTCACCGACGAGCCGAACAGCGCCTTCATCGCGTGGTCGAGCGTGCCCTTCAGATCGCAGAAGGTAATGTTCTCGTCGACCGCCAGCCCTTCGACCTGGTGGAAGACCGGCGAGTGCGTCGCGTCCAGCGGATCGTTGCGGTGTACCTTGCCCGGGATGACGATGCGCACCGGCGGCTTCTGCTTCTCCATGGTGCGGATCTGCACCGGCGAAGTGTGCGTGCGCAGCAGCAGGCGATCGCGCGATGGCTTGCGGTCCTGGCCGGCGATGAACAGCGTGTCCTGTGTGTCGCGCGCCGGATGGTTCGGCGGGAAGTTCAGCGACTCGAAGTTATAGTAGTCGGTCTCGACCTCTGGACCTTCGCCGACCGAGTAGCCCATCGCCTTGAACACGGCGACGATTTCGTCCATCACGCGCAGTACCGGATGCTTGACGCCGATGGGGCGCTGGATGCCGGGCAGTGTGATGTCCAGCCGCTCAGCAGCAAGCTTTCCGTCAGTTCCGGAGGCGTGAAGTTTGGTTTGCGCCTCTTCGATGGTCGCCTCGGCGCGTTTCTTCAGTTCGTTTACGCGCTGCCCGACCTCGCGCTTGGCGGGACCGGGCGCGGCCTTCAGCCATGTGTCGTTAACCTGCGTGAGCACGCCATTCTTGCGTGCCAGCCAGCGATCGCGAAAGGTCTTCCAGTCGGATTCGCTGGTGAGCGCCGAGGTCTCGGAATCGAGCGCCGCGAACAGATCGGCGACAGCGCGGTCGAGCGCGTCAGGGGAGTAGTCGTCGAGTTTGGGTACGGTGTACATGATGTCGTTCGCAGTGCCGCCCCTGAAGGGGCTCAAGTCCAAATGAAAATTGCTTTTGACGCCGACCTAAAGGCCGGCTCTACCTGAGCATTTCCGCTCGCAAACACAACGGGCGGCCTTGCGGCCGCCCTTGTCGTAACTGCGAATTTCGATCGGACCGGGGCGGCTATGCCGTGGCGCTTTGCGCCTGTTTGCACAGCGCCGTAAACCCGGCGGGATCTTTGACCGCCAGATCGGCGAGGATCTTGCGATCCAGTTCGATGCCGGCCTTCTTCAAACCATTGATGAATACGCTGTAGCTCAGCCCGTTCAGCTTGGCTGCCGCGCCGATGCGCACGATCCAGATGGAGCGGAACTGGCGCTTCTTCTGCTTGCGGCCGCTGTAGGCGAACTTCAGTCCGCGTTCTACCGACTCTTTTGCTGACCGGTAGAGTTTTGATTTTGTGAGGTAATAGCCACTTGCACGCTCAAGAATCTTTTTGCGGCGCGCGCGGCGCTTGGTACCACGTTTTACGCGAGGCATTGCTGCTCCTTTTCAACTTCGTTTAAGCGGCTGGAGGCAAGAAGTTGACCACGCTCTTGATCGAGGGGTTGGATAAGCCTCTTCACACGCTGTTTACCGTCGGGACTCGAGTTCACCACGGAGGCACGGAGCACACGGAGTTTTCAGATCTGACTTTCTCGGTGTGCTCAGTGTCTCCGTGGTGAAAAAAAACGTCTCGCCGGGTGCCGCACCATGCGGCAAGTGCTTGATACTAGTAAGGAATCATGCGCTCGATCTTTTTCTGATCGGCCTTATCCAGAATCGTATCCGTATCGAGCTGGCGCTTGCGCTTGGTGCCCTTAGAAGTCAGGATATGGCGCTTGAACGCGTGTCCGCGCTTGATTTTGCCAGTGCCTGTCTTCTTGAAGCGCTTGGCTGCTCCGCTGTGTGTCTTTAGCTTCGGCATAACGTCTTTCTATTACAACACAAAACGTGTGAATTGAGCTACTCGGGTGTCGCGGCTGTAGTGGGTCAGCCTGAAAATTGTTTTCAGCGATCCCGGCTGGAGCACGCCTGAACAGGCAGCTGAAACACTCTACCTAGACGGCTCGTCGGACTGAAGTCCGCCTCGCGGTAAATCAAAAATAAAGAGCTTATCGGCACGGCTGAAGCCGTGTCCTGACACAAGGTCGCTGTGTTCGGACTTTTCCGCAGCTGTGCTCTATTCGACTTGGCAAGCCGTGAATTTCAACCCAGCCCACTGCTGACTCGGGCCACAAAGCGATGTCCGCGCAGTCGCAGTACCCTTTGCGACTCGCGGACATGGAAAATCCGAACTTTGATTTACCGCTGCTGTTGCGGCGGGGGTGGCTGCGGCGACGTCTGCTGCGGAGCCGCGGGCTTGTCGCTCTTCGGCTTCGCCGGAGGCTGAACCTTCGGTGGTGCCAGGATCAAGTGAAGGGTATTGCCTTCCTGCCGCGGCCGGAATTCCACGATGGCTTTGTCGCCTAAATCCTGGATCAAACGATCGAGGATACCGCGGCCCAAGCCTTGACGCGTCATCTCGCGTCCACGGAAGAAGATGGTGGCCTTTACCTTGTCGCCTTCGCCGAGGAAGCGCAGCACGTGGTTCTTCTTGGTCTCGTAGTCGTGATCGTCCACATTGATGCGGAACTTCACTTCCTTGACCGTGATCTGGTGCTGGTGCTTCTTGGCTTCACGCTCGCGCTTTTCCTGCTGATAAAGGTACTTGCCGTAATCCATGATCCGGCAAACAGGAGGCTGAGCTGTAGGTGAGACTTCTACCAGGTCGAGAGTTTTTTCGCGGGCAATCTTGAGCGCTTCATACGGCGGCATGACGCCAAGCTGGTTTCCCGCATCGTCGATGACGCGAATTTCACGGGCACGAATACGATCATTCGTGCGGATAAAACGTTTATCGATACAGTCCTCCGCAACAACTGCAGTATTGCAAAAAGTATAGCATGGGATGCATCACGAACATCGCCCTGGAAAGCTAAACTGCTGCTTCCGTCAAACCTCTAGACCTACCAGCGCGTCGTCTTTTACACCATTGATCACGCTTCTCATCATGCGATTGGGTGAGAGCTGTCCTTGTACTCGCAACTTCAAGTAGTTGTCCGTCAGGGCTTCGGTGTACTCGCCATCGAAGTGTGTCAGCGTAATCGCCTCTATCTCGCGTCCGATGAACGACTCCATGAATGCCCGCTTCTTCCTGGCAATCAGTTCGCGCAGGATGCGATTTCGTTCGCGCGCGAGCTGCACCGGGACTTGATTCGGCATCTCGGCCGACGGCGTGCCCGGCCGCGACGAGTAGGTGAATACGTGCAGATAAGTGAACGGCAGGCGCTCGATGAACGCGCGCGTCTCCTCGAAGTATTCGTCCGTCTCGCCCGGGAAGCCGACCATGACGTCGGCACCGATGGCCGCATCGGGCATCGCGCGACGAATACGTTCGATGCGATCGGCATAATGCCACGGCCGATACTTGCGATGCATGGCGCGGAGGATCTTGTCGCTGCCGGATTGCAACGGCACGTGTGCGTGTTTGCAGATGCGCGGCGATGAGGCTACGAGCTCGATGACTTCGTTCGACCAATCCATCGGCTCGACCGAACTGATGCGCAGCTTCTCGATGTGCGTGTGCTCGAGGATGGCGCGCAGCATGGAAGCGAAATTCGTGCGCCCGGTGAGATCGCGCCCCCAGCGGCCGAGGTTGATGCCCGACAGAACGATCTCGCGATAACCCTTGACGACCAGCGCATCGACTTCGCGCACAACCTGGTCGAGCTTGAGCGAACGACTCTTCCCGCGAACGAACGGAATGATGCAGAAAGAACAGCGATTATTGCAGCCATCCTGGACCTTGAGATTCGGACGCGTCTTGTCGAAGCCCTCGCCGTCGAATACGGGCGCCGCGGTCAATTCGGTGTGCGCAAAGATGTCACCAACGATGACATTCTGCGCAGTGGCCGACAACTGATCGAGGGAGACGAAACCGTTGGTTGCGGATGGAGAAACATAGTCGGCCAACGCGTGTTTATGCGAATTGCCGACGACCAGCTTGACGCCTGGAATCGCGGATATTTCCTGCGGCGCGCGTTGCGCGTAACATCCGGTAACCAGAATTTGCGCTTCGGGATTTTCGCGATGAATGCGACGGATGGCTGCACGGGCGTCTTGATCGGCCGATGCCGTCACGGTGCAAGTGTTGAGAACAACTACCTGCGCTTCGTTCGGCGAGCCGGCACGCTGCAATCCGCGGTCGAGCAACTGCCGTTCGATTGCGGCTCCGTCAGCCTGGGTAGCCCGGCATCCGAAGTTCTGAACGTGATAGGTCGCCACCAAATGATTATACTGAGTGCCAACTTGCGCCTAAGTTTTACCTCGTTCCCTTAAGGGTGTAGGATCACCCTAACGAGCCGTCCGGAAGCAGAACAAAAGTCCAGCAACCAATACCAGAGTAGCTGGCATCCTAACCACCGCAAGCTGGTGGGATTTTCCCGGAGTTCCCCATGAAACGACGCATACTGCTAGTCGATGATGAGTTAGCGATTCTTCTGACCCTCCGCGCCATTCTGGAGATGAACGGATTTGAAGTTGACACAGCTGCGTCCGCCAAAGAGGCGCAGGCGAAGTTGAAGAGCGGCGTCTATGAAATGGTCATCACCGACATGCGCATGGAGAGCGAGACGGCTGGCTACGATGTGATCCGCGCCGCGCGCCAGCAGCCCTACGATCCGGCGACCGCTCTGCTCACCGCCTATCCTTCGCTGGGCAATGACTGGAAGAGCAAGGGCGCTCAATCGCTTCTGGTGAAGCCGGTCAACACAGACGAATTGCTCCGGCAACTGGAATCGCTGCTGATTACGCACCAGGATCACAAGATGAATGCGCAGAAGAGCGCGAAGAAAGCTCCGGTCCCGAGTGCAAAGGCAGAGCGTCACGCCGCAGCGAAGCCCGCCGAATAAGGCTCTGTTACAACTTAAAATCAGATTTCAGGGATCACTTCGCTTTAGCGGAAGTGTCTCGATCGTCCAGAGCAGGCAGCGGCAGCAGCCATAGCTGCGCCGGATCGAGGTAGGCGTTCTGCCACCGCACGGCGACGTGCAAGTGGGGTCCGGTCACCCGGCCGGTAGCTCCGGACAAGCCAACCTGCTGGCCCTTTTGCACCTTGTCGCCTTCCTTCACCGACAAGTGCGACAGGTGCATGTAGATGGTCATGAACTGCTGGCCATGGTTGATGACGACGCAGTTGCCCTCATAATAGAGCGGCGCCGCGAGAACTACCTCGCCTGAATTCGCTGCGAGAACTGGAGTGCCGGTCGCGGCGTGGTAATCCATTCCCTTGTGAATGCTGGCAAGCTGTCCATTGAAGGTGCGACGAGTACCGAAGCCTTCCGACGGCTTGGAATCGACCGGAACGTCAAACTTGCCCGACCATTCGGCGGCGGAAATCTCGTGATCGAACACGGTCTTCTTCAGCTTGCGATCGGCCTCAATCTGGACCATGGCTTCCGGACTTGGCTTCACGAACTTCTGCGGAACCCGTAGTACCTCCGTTTTGTAGCTCGCTGCATTCACGGTTACGTCACGCTGCTCGCGCTCCACATGTCCATCGGGCATCGTGGCCGACAACTCAAGCTTGTAGGTGCCGGGCTTGGTTTCGACGTCGACGCCCGCCAGGGCGTACCAGTTGTGGTGATCATCGGAAGAGGCGAACGCGAGTGGATGTTCCTGCCACGTTCCCGTCACGGAGGCCGGTGTGGTCTGCGTCTTCACCTTAAACACACAGGGAGAGCCTGAGGCGATGGATTGTGGAGTCCAGGAGACAGTTCCGGAGAATCCGGAATCCGAGGCCGAAGCCGCCATAACGGCTACGATTAAGAATGCGAAGAGCTTGCAGCTGGGGCGCAATTGATTTTTCATCAGTCCGCGTCCAGCATAATGCAAGGCAGGCCTGCAGACACAGCTGTACGCGTAAGTGCAGGCAGGAGGTCGTGCGCTAGGAACATTGCCCTGCCGGTCAGGCAGTGGCAGCGCTTGTACGCTTTTGCTGAAAGCATTCCCGACAAAAGACAGGTCGGCCTTGCGTGGGCTTAAAAGGAACGGTGGTCTCCTTGCCACACTCGGAACAGTTGGTTCGGGTTTCCACCTTGGGATATGTGCCGGGGGTGGTGGCACCCAAGCTGGCGGCTCGCTTCGCCTTACACGCTTTGCACCGTTTGGGTTCGTTTTTGAACTGTTTGTCGTGGAAGAACAATTGTTCTCCCGCTGTAAACACGAAGTCAGCGCCGCAGTCGATACACTTCAGAACCTTATCCTGGAATTCCATGGAGAGTTGCTCCCTTCAGCCCGCGACTCCCAAGTGCGCAGAGAGGGTAATTGCAGCCGCCACAGCAAATCGGACTGAAGCTTCGTTGTGGCGATCGCAAATTCCGGCACTCAGGTACATCTCCCCGGGTTCGGCCCACCATGCTAAGTGCATGGCACTACTGGTATAACTGCGGTGCGACTAGGAAAGAATTCCACCCCACATAGAAAGCAAAGGGCCGCCATCGCAACGGCGGCCCTACTGTGAATTAGTCCTGCTCTTTACGAGCCTTTTTGCGGCTGCGCTTGCGCGCCAACGCTTCCTTCACACGCTTCTTCTCGCCCGGCTTGAGGTAGAAGGAGTGACGTTTCACTTCCTTGATAATGTCCTCTTGCTGGACCTTGCGCTTGAAGCGGCGCAGGGCGTTTTCTAAGGATTCACCCTCTTGAATGCGAACTTCCGCCAAACAGGAAACACCCCCAAACTCGTCCCAAATGGACAACAGCATTTATCTCTAGGTTGTACTTAGAAGTCAAGAGAAGACTTCTGCCATAAGGTGGCTCAAATTCGGCACCAAAGTAGCTTCCTTAGTATATCTCACTCAGAAACTAAGCCTTACCGAGAACTGCACCTGCCGTGGTGCATAGGCATTCGTCGGCGTCAAAAACTTCGAATTCACCAGATACATGCCCGGATAGAGTTTGCCGCCGACCTGGCTGGTATAAGCGACGAATTCTCCTGCCGAATTATAGAAACCGTCGTCGCTGATCTGTACCCGGCTGTTGGTGCGGTTGAAAAGGTTAAACGACTCTGCCGTCAGATTCCAGGTAACGCGCTCGCCGCAACGGATGCTGCGGGTGATGCGCATGTCGGTGCTGACGTAATCGGGACCGATGAAGGCATTGCGCACATACTTCGGCAGTCGATCGTTGTAGATGTCGGCGTCGCCGTTAGGATCGCCGGCAATGGTCGCGTTCAGCGGCCTTCCTGAGCCAGCGGTAAAGATGCTGGAAGCCTGCCAGTTGTTCAGCAGCTTGTTCATGGTGGCATCCTGCAGCCGGAATTTGGGTTTTGCCACCCACGCCGCCACGAACCGGTTTCGCTGGTCGGTGACGCTGGGCCCCCACTCGGCGGCCGTGTCGTAGGAGTTCTGGACGTTGCCGGGGCGCCCGACCAGAAGCGCGTCCGGTCCGTTGTCCACGGCTTTTGCCAAGGTATATCCCACCTGAAAATACATGCCGTGGTTCATCTGCTGCTTCAGCGAAACCGTCATTCCGTTGTAGATACTGCTGGACTCGCTTTGAAACGAGTTGATGGTTCCGAGCCGGGGATCCGGCCGCTGCACCGGATTGAGGCAAGGCGGATACGCGCAGGTGGCCGATGGTGTGGTTTGCCAGGTAGCGAACGACGCGACGTCGTCCATGCCGAGGTAAACCGATCCGGTGTCGTTGTAGACCGGATACTCGGTGATGATGGGCTTGGGAAGGTTCACGTCGAGAGAGCGAATCTCGTTGATGCCATGCACGTAGGTATAGCTGATGCTGGCCGTGAGGTTGCGGCCCAGTTGCTGCTCGACGGAAATGTTGGCCTGCTCGGTGTGGGGCGTTTTGAAATTTGAGGCGAAAGCCGAGACCTGCGTTGTCAGGTACGGCGCCAGTGCAGCCGAAGGCTTGCAAACGAGCGTGCCGGGCGGGCAATTTACCAGCGTCGATGGATAAGAGGGGAACAGCGCCGCTTGTGCCGGCTGCATGAGATCGAGGAATAGCTGCGTTTGTTGCAGCCCGTTGTCGGTGGCAACCTGCGAGGCGTACATCGCCGGTATCGGCATGTAGAAGATGCCCGCGCCGCCGCGAATGACCGTCGTGCGGCGGTCGCCTACCGAGTAGGCGAATCCGAATCTCGGAGAGAAGTTATTGAGGTCGGTAGGAACCTTGCCCGACGGCGCGTAAAGCGGATTGCTCTGCAGCGCGCCGGGCTCGAAAGTTTGCAGATCGTAGCGCAAGCCGAAGTTCAGAGTCAGATTGCGAGTGGCTTGGAACGTGTTTTGCGCGAATGCTGAATAGAAGCGCGAGTTCGGATGCGAGACGGCATTGCCGAAGTCCTGCATATAGTAGCGCGGCACGTCATGAGCATAAGCGCGGAGCGGTGTCAGGGGCTCACCGTAGCGCTCGGGAGTGAAGGTCCATGGGTTGACTTTCACATTGCCGAAGTAATATTCGCCGCCGAATAGATACGGGTAATAATTGTAGATCCAGGCCTGGATGAAGTCGCCGCCGAACTTCCAGTGCATGCGGCCGTGTTCGTAGCTGATAGTGTCGGCGATATTCAGCTTGTGCTCGCGCGTCTGGCGCGGGAGCATGCTGGATTCGCCAAAACCGGCGACCACGTTGTAGATCTTCGTCCAAGGCTGGTCGGAATTGGCCGTCGATTGCTGCAGGTCACGCGAGAATTGCAAACGCAGGTTGGTGGCCAGATTGGTCGTCCAAGAGCTTATCAGTGCCGCGGCGATGCTTTCGGTGTGGACGTTCTCGGTTCCATTTGCCGTAGCGGCGTAGCCGGTAATGGGGCTCGATGGATCGAAGAACACATTGTTCGTTCCGCTCAGCATCGAGGTGCTGAGCCGCACGAATGCCAGCTGCTTGGACGAGAGGTTGAAGTCCACCTTGGCGAAGCCGGCATTGCCCTGCATCGTAGTGGGATACGTTCCGCCCATTTGATTGAGCTGTTGCGCCACGGAGTAGACCAGCTTCTGGTCCAGGTAGTCGTAGTCTGCCGGCTGCGGAACGATGGCGCTGGAGCCGTTAGCAAACTGTACGACGGAGGGAACCGTCAGCAAGTGCTGATCGAATCCCGCATAGAAGAAGATGCGGTCCTTACGAATCGGCCCTCCTATTGTGCCGCCGAACTGCTGCTGGCGGTCGTTAGGCTGATCTTGCGTGTAGGGCTGCCCGGCATCGAAGTCGCGATCACGAACGTAGTAGAAGCCTCCGCCATGCCACTGGTTCGTGCCCGACCTGGTTGCGACATTGAACACCGCACCGCCTGAGCGTCCGAGCTCGGCGCTATAAGAATTCTTCGATACACGAAACTCCTTGATGACCTCATCACTGAACTGGTAGGGCGCGCGATAACGACCTCGTGCCTGCGCAAAGAATGAGTTGTTGTCATCGGTGCCGTCGACCAGGAAGCTGTTCTGAAATCCGCGGACTCCGCCGACCGAGAGGTCGCCATTGGAATCCGACGTGAGCCCGCGCGGGTCTTGCGTGACATCCGGCGAGAGTAAGGCGAGGTCGGTGTAGCGGCGTCCATTCAGCGGCAGGTCCTGGATCGCCTGCTGCGTCACCACACTGGAGACATCGCCGGTCTGGGTCTCAACCGGGACCGGCGTCGCCGAAACGGTGATGGTCTGGGTCGGTCCCGCCGGCGCCAGTCGCAGTTGTACGACGGAGACGCCGCCCACCAGCAGCTCAATGCCGCGGCTGGTGCGCGTCGTCATGCCCGGCGCCGATGCGGTTACGTCGTAAAGTCCAGGCGGAAGGATGGCAAAGTGAAACAATCCTTGCGCGTCGGTGACTGTCTTGAGATGAATCCCTCGCGTGGGATCGGTAACGATGATGCTGGCCGAGGGGATCCGCGCGCCGGTTGAGTCTTCAATGATTCCTTGCAGCGTGGTCGAACCGTCCTGCGCGTTTAAGTCGCACACCGTAATAAGGACGATCGCGAGAAGAAGACTGGTGGTGATTAGCAAGACAAAACCAAGATGAGAGTGTCCAGGTAAAACCGTACCGGGAAGTGTGCGCATTTTGCAGGGGCCCTTGTAACTGTTGCTGACATCTATCTTGAAAAACGGACCGGCATGTGGTCAGTGATGGTCCGGTACCCGAAAGGGCAATTCAGAAATGGGAAGCGAATGGCCTTTCGTAACTGTCTAAAGCCTGGACAAGTCCTAGCTTTTCGCTGAATTTTGTGTTCCCGCAATCTCAAGATCCCAGGAACCTCCTGCCGGTGGTTTTCCCGATTGCGGTACTTCGGTTCGACCATGTTCGCCGAAGTTTTTCGCTCCGTTGACCCGCGAAAATCGCGCGTGTTACCGTACAGGGTTGGACCAACCTCAACCGCGCGTTCTGTGCGCCAAAGGATTTCCGCTTGTCCTCTGATACCCAGGTGGCGACACCCGTCCGCAAGACAGCTTTGAACGCCGCTCATCGTCAGTTGGGCGCGAAAATGGTCGACTTCAACGGATGGGACATGCCGGTCGAATATCCCTCGGTCGGTGGACTGATGAAGGAGCACCTGGCCGTCCGCAACGGCGTTGGCGTCTTCGACGTGAGCCACATGGGCGACATCCGCATCTCCGGCCCGCAGGCGCTCGAGGCGGTGCAGCACATCACCATGAATGACGCGGCTGGCATGGGCATCGGCCAGTGCCGCTACTCGGCAATGCTGTATCCCGAGGGAACCTTCGTTGATGACGTCATCGTCCACCGCATGGGCGAAGAAGATTACATGCTGGTGATCAACGCCGGCACGCGCGAGAAAGACGTCAACTGGGTCACGGACAATACGCGCCAGTTCGACTGCAAGGTCGAGAACCTGAGCGACAACTTCACCCAGATCGCCATCCAGGGGCCCAAGGGCGTCGACACCCTGCAGAAGTTGACCGACGCTGACCTGTCCAAGGTGAAGTTTTACTGGTTTACCCACGGCACGGTTTGCGGGCTGAAGAACATCCTGATCGCGCGCACTGGCTACACCGCCGAAGATGGTTTCGAGATTTACGTCCCGACTGACGAAGCCACCAGCACGCGGGTATGGAATGAAGTTCTGGAAGCCGGCAAGGAGTTTGGAGCAGTGCCGTGCGGCCTGGGCGCGCGCAATACGCTGCGTCTCGAAGGCAAGCTGCCTTTGTACGGACACGAGATTTCCGACTCCATTAATGTCTGGGAAGCAGGTCTGGACCGCTTCCTGAAGATGGAGAAGGGCGGATTCGTTGGCCGCGACGCGCTGGCGAAGGCGAAAGAGAAGGGAATCACCCGCACGCTGGTTGGGCTGGAGTCGATCGAGCGCGGGATTCCTCGCGACGGATACCCGGTGATGGATCTGGACTGCAAAGAGATTGGTTACGTGACCAGCGGTTCGTACGCTCCTTTTCTCAAGAAGAATATTGCGCTGGCTTATGTTCCCGTCGAGCAAGCGGAAATTGGCAACGAAGTTAACGTTCAGTGCAGAGCAACGCCAGTGAAGTGCAAGGTTGTGCCGACGCCGTTTTACAAGCGTCCCAAGAAGCAGTAGTCAGTTGTCAGTTGTCGGTTCGCAGCAGAGCTTGTCGGGTTGGCAGTTGTCATTTCAGTACGCAACAGAGCTTGTCGGCATGGGTTCGTCGCGCCGGACTTGGTAGGTGGTTTTCAACGCGAGTGCCGGTCCAGCGAGTGCAGATCCAAGGCGAGTGCAGATCCAAGCGAGTGCCGGTCCAAAGCGCCGAAGAGCGCGAAAGTGATTAGCCCAGCGCGGAAGCGCTGGGGAAGGTGAATTTAAAGTTTGAGTCCCTTTAGGGACGGCAGGCTTTTATCCAGTACAGCGAGGAACGACTTTTATGGCTTATCCCGCGAATTACAAGTACACCAAAGAGCACGAATGGCTGAAGATTGATGGTAGTACCGGCACCATCGGCATCACCGATTACGCGCAGAATTCGCTGGGCGACATCGTGTTCGTCGAGCTTCCCAAAGTCGGCTCAGAGATTTCGGCCGGCAAAACCTTCGGCTCCGTCGAGTCGGTAAAAGCTGTCTCCGACCTGTTCGCTCCTGTGTCGGGGACCGTGACCGAAATCAACGAGGCGCTGAACACCGCTCCCGAGCAGGTAAACAAAGACGCGAACGCGACTTGGATGATCAAGGTCAGCCTGAAAGATCCCGGCGAAGCGGGCGGCCTGTTGTCGACTGCTGATTACGAGAAGTTCATCGCCGAAGAAGGGGCGCACTGAAAGGCAGCAACTAGCAATTAGCGACTGGCCATTAGCGAAGCCGGACGCGGGTTTGGGTTCGAGCATTGCTCCCGAGTTCAACACCATGTTGGTACTGGTGGCGTAGACAGCGCTTGCCGGCGAAGTGCCTGGCTGAACGAGTAAGAGTAGTTGGCGAAGTTCTTGCTTAGTGTGCAAGAAAAGCATCAGCTAGCGAAGTGCCGCGACGCAGCGAGTACGAATAGCTTACTTTGGCATGGCTGTATGCACCATTCGGAACAGAGCGCCGTAGGCGCGGCGATAGTCTAGCCCAGCACGGAGGCGGAGCCGGAGTGCTGGGTAGGTTGAGCACAATATCGAGTCCCTTTAGGGACGACAGGTTTTTGGACGCTCACGCATCATGAGCTGCATCCGATGTGGACTGAACCTTATCTAAACGGTTTCTGAAATAATTCGACGTTGACGCGCACTTTTTCTCAATCCATAACACCGCCCAGGAAAGTTACAGGTAATCATGCGCTATCTTCCTAAATCGCAATCCGACCGCGAAACCATGTTGAGCGAGATCGGCGCGAAATCGATTGACGACTTATTCGCCGCTATTCCGGCCGAGTACCGCCTGAAGGGCGACCTCAAGATTCCCCGCCAATACGCGGAGAGCGAGATTGTCGAGTTCTTCCGCGAGCGCGCCGCCAATAGCGCCCAGGGCTTTGCCATGTTTCTCGGGGCCGGCGCCTACTCGCATTATCGCCCGGTGGCCATCGACGCATTGATCTCTCGCGGAGAATTCTTCACCTCCTACACGCCGTATCAGCCGGAGATCGCGCAGGGTACGCTGCAATCGATCTTCGAGTTCCAGACGATGATCTGTGAACTGACCGGCATGGACGTTGCCAACGCTTCGATGTACGACGGCTCGACCGGCGCCGCCGAGGCGCTGATGATGGCCGCGCGCGTGACCGGCCGCTCCAAAGGCGCCGTCGCGAGAACGGTTCATCCCGAGTATCGCGAGGTCATCACCACCTACTCGCGCTACCAGGGCATGCCGGTGACGACCTTCGGCTACGGCAAGAATGGCCGCATCGATCTTGATGAACTCGAGATGGCCATCGACGATGACACTGCCGGCGTGCTCATTCAGTCGCCCAACTTCTTCGGCACCATCGAGGACATTGCGACCATCGGCGAGATCGTGCACAGAAAAGGCGCGCTGCTGATTGTCTCCATCGCCGAAGCGGTTTCGCTCGGCATCGTCAAGCCGCCCGCCGAGGCCGACATCGTGAGCATGGAAGCGCAGTCGTTCGGCGTGCCGCTGGGATTCGGGGGACCGTACTGCGGTGTGATCGCCACGCGCGACAAGTTCGTGCGGCAGATGCCCGGCCGCCTGGTCGGCGAAACCCGTGACCGCAATGGCAAGCGCGGATTCGTGCTGACGCTGTCGACCCGCGAGCAGCACATCCGCCGCGAAAAGGCGACGTCGAACATCTGCACCAACCAGGGGCTGGTCGCGCTGATGTGCGGCATCTTCATGACGGTTTACGGTCGCGAAGGCCTGAAGGAACTCGCAACGCATAACCTGGCGAAGGCGCACTACGCCGCCGAGCAGTTCAAGAAGAGCGGTGCAACGCTGCTGTTCGAAGGTGCTCCGCGATTTAATGAGTTCGTGATCCATACCAAGAAGGATCCGTACGCTATCAACGACAAGCTGCTGGGCGAACGGATCATTGGAGGTTTCCCGCTGAAGAAGTTTTATCCCGAGTTGGAGAACGCTTCGCTGTGGTGCTGCACCGAGACCACCGCAAAGGCCTCGATTGATGCCGTAGCCAAGGAGGTGGCGCTGTGAACCTGAACGACAAGATCAAGAAAGCCACCACCCACATCAGCCAGAACGAAGGGCTCATCTTCGAGCGCTCAGGAGCAGGTAAGAAGGCTTACAAGATGCCGCCGCTGGACGTGCCAGCGGTCGATCCCGAGGAGTTGCTGGGCGAGCAGGCGCGGGAAGATCTCGGCAACATGCCCGAGGTCAGCGAAATCGAAATCATTCGCCATTACACGCGCCTGTCGACCTGGAACTACGCCGTCGATCACGGCATGTATCCGCTGGGCTCGTGCACGATGAAGTACAACGCCCGCGTCAACGAGTATGTTGCGCGGTTGATGGGTCTTGCCGAAGCGCATCCTTATCAGCCCGAGCGCGTCAGCCAGGGTGCGCTGCGCATCCTGAAGATGCTGAGCGAGCAGCTCATCGAAATCACCGGCATGGATGCGATCACCTTGCAGCCGGCGGCCGGCGCGCATGGCGAATTCACGGGCATCCTGATGATCCGCGCATACCTCGAGTCGAAGGGCAATCCGCGCAAGAAGATCCTTATTCCTGACTCGGCGCACGGTACGAATCCCGCCACGGCAGCCATGTCCGGCTACACGGTCGAGAACATCAAGTCGAACGCTGCGGGCATGGTCGACATCGCATCACTGGAAGCGCAGGTGAACGAAGACGTGGCCGCGCTGATGCTGACGAACCCCAATACCCTCGGCGTCTTCGAGCAGGAGATCCACAAGATCGCCGACGTGCTGCACGCCAAGGGCGCGCTGATGTACATGGACGGCGCCAACATGAATGCGCTGGTCGGCAAAGTGCGGCCGGGCGACTTCGGCGCCGACGTCATGCACCTGAACCTGCACAAGACCTTTTCGACGCCGCACGGCGGAGGCGGTCCGGGTTCGGGGCCGGTGGCCTGCAAGAAGATTCTCGAGCCATTCCTGCCCGCGCCGATTGTCATCGCGAAGCCCGACGGTACGCTGGGTTTCGACTACAACCGTCCGAAGTCGATCGGCCGGGTACGCATGTATTACGGCAACTTCGGCATGCACGTCCGCGCGCTGGCATACATCATGGCGAACGGGCCGGATGGCTTGCGGCTGACGACCGAAGATGCCGTGCTGAACGCGAACTACATTCGCAAAAAGCTGGAAGGCATCTACGAACTGCCCTACAACACCCCGACCATGCACGAGGTCGTGTTCAGCGACCGCAAGCAGACGGGTAAGGGCGTAAAGACGGGCGACATCGCCAAGCGCCTCATCGACTACGGATTCCATCCTTACACGGTCAGCTTCCCTCTGGTGGTGCCGGGCGCGCTGATGATCGAGCCGACGGAGAGCGAATCGAAGCAGGAGCTGGATCTGTTCATCGATGCGATGAAATCGGTCGCCGAGGAAGCGGATCAGGATCCGGAGATTCTGCGGCAAGCGCCGCATAACACGCGCATCTCGCGTCTGGACGAAACGGCCGCGGCGCGCAAGCCGGTGCTGCGCTGGAAGCCCGAGGTCAAGACAGAGCCGGTCGAGGCCGAAGTCGTCGCGAAGTAGGGCTTACGTAACCACAGAGGCACTGAGACAGAGAGACACAGAGACAGGAAACAGGAACAAATCTCTGTGTCTCTGGGCCCCTTGATGAATAAGTCCCCAGCTAACCTCGTTCCCACAACTCCGAGACCAGCAGCCCGCCTAACGCGGGCTCTTCTCTTCGTAACTCAAATCCCACGGATCGCAACGCCGGCCGGTAGTCTGGCAGGTGCGTGACGCGCAGCCCGGTTGTCACACGGAATGCGGCGTACAGGCTGCGGATGACCGCGCCCGTCCACAGATGAGCCACTGGTGCCGATGGTTGCGCGAACTCTGAGACAATCCAGCGCGCTCGCGGTGCAGCCCAGTTCGCGATGCGATGCACGACCGCGGCAGCTTCTTCGGTCATGAAGCAATCCAGAAAAAAGTGGGTGGCGATTAAGTCATATTGGGGCTGCGGAGGCTGGAAGGTGTGGATCCCGGCGCAGTGGTATTCAAGCCGCCTGCGCAAGTCGCTCCCCATTCTGGTCACGCGACGGCCGGCTAGCTCGGCCATCTTTCTGCTGGCATCCATCGCGGTCACCTCAACCTGCGGATTCGACTGCAGGAGCGCAGCGGTAAATCGCCCATCTCCCTCGCCGCACGACAGGGCATGACGAGCGCCGCCCAACTCAGGCAGAAAGCAGTTTCGGCGTTGTTCCAGTGCGCTTCCGAAGCACAGATGCTCGACCGGTTCATACCAGGGCGCGATCAGGTCGCAGTCAATCGCAGCTTTGTTCGGGGAGCAGGAGGAGACCGGCGTAAGAGAAGATGCTTCAACGGGCAAGATGATTTCGTTTTGCAATCGATTACCTATGTAAGAACAGAAGCACGAACGCGGGAGTGAGCAGGGTGGCGTCGGCCAGCACACGAACCGCGTTGGTGGAAAGTTTGCGCCAGTAGAAGCCGAGTCCCGCCAGGGCAAGCGCACTCAGGCAAATCGCCAAAAGAACCGAACGGTCCGCACGGAACTCCAAAGGCTCCATCAGCCAAAGCGAAGCGATCGCGATTACGACTCCGATTGCCAGCAGGTGCTTGCCGCCGCTGACCGTGGACGTATGCGGCATTTCGGCGACACGGCGGCGCAGCCGGATCCATTCCGCATATTCGATGAGAACCACGTTCAACCAGCAGAGAACGATGAAGAGAGCCAGCGAGATCGCCATTGCGGCGGAGACTCTACGGGCGTGAATGAAAGCGGGGAAGAAGGTGCCCATGCCGAACACCATCGCGACCACGGCTTCCTTGGGAAAGCGCCAGCGCCAGAGTGGCCCGACCCAATGCACGACCAGGAAATAGCCGCCGATGACCAGCATCAGCAGTGTCCCGAAAAGCAGCGTCCGCGGGTCCAGTTCCAGGCAGAGGAAGCAAGTCAAACCAAGAACGCCCACGAGCAGTGGCAGAAGCACGTTACGGTGCGAGCGATAGAAGCGATGTCGCGGTGACTGTACTGCCAGCGGGGAGGAGCGCAATCCGTCGAAGAGACGATCGGTCGCGTAGATCAGCCACACCACCATTCCGAGCGTCAGGGTAGCCACGGGCGATATCGCAATGCGGCCACTCACAGCAAACAGGTGCAGCCACAGCACAGCGATGACCGGAGCATCAAGGCTCAGGAGGTTCGGCCACAACCATACCGGCTGCTGTGTAGATGTTTCTTGCAAGACGTTCACGCTACCGCCGCTCCATAGCAAGATGCGGACAAAAGCGCTAATTTTGTCTCGAGAGCGGCGCGACGGCTACAAACTCCCGGCAGAGATGCGGGATCACTGAAAAGGGACAGAACATCGAGGACAGACATCGATCTATCCACCTTGCGGCGAGAGGTCGTCACTTGTCAACGCTGGGGCACATGCCTTTCGTTTGACACCCCTGTAACGTATTCTTATGATTCGGCTGACAATCCGAGTAGGCTGAAGTGGGGAGTCCTGGAAAGAGGCGGAAGTGGGCTCATTTGGAGAACATCTGCGTCGTGAACGGGAGATGCGCGGTATCTCTCTCGACGAGATTGTTGCTACCACAAAAATTGGACGCCGCCTGCTGACGGCGCTCGAAGACGAACAGTTCGATCTGCTGCCGGGCGGCATCTTCAACAAAGCTTACGTACGCGCCTACGCAAAATGTGTCGGCATGAACGAAGACGAGGCGGTGGCGGAATATCTGGCCGCGTCACAGGAAGCTCCCCCCGACGCAAAGGTCATCGCGCATCAGCATGCCTTTCATGGCGATTTCCATCCGGAGCGCTCCAGCTTTCCTGTATTGCCGGTTCTTGTTCTCCTGGTGGTCGCTGCAGGAGCAGTTGGCGGCTGGAAGCTCTATCAGCAGCATCAGCGCTCGCGGGAGCCAATTCCAGCAGCGAGTGCCGCAGAAACCAATACCGAGCCGCCTGTGACTGCGCCCGCAACTACGACCACGGCGCCGGCAATCAACACGCCGCCTGCCGCGGAGAAATCTGCGCCCGTCTCGCCGTCGAATCAGCCTCCCGCTGAGAAGCCGGTAGCCGCGGGAAACACGAATGCTTCTCAGCCGACGGTCAACACGGTCGCCGAAGGCCCCTTCGAAATCACTATTCATCCCACGGGGCCTGCGTGGGTTTCGGTGAAGTCGGATGGCATCTACGTTGTGCGCGGTATCATTCGGCCTCCCGATGTGAAGACGATTCACGCCAACAGCCAGGTAGTGTTCTTTACCGGTAATGCTGGTGCGGTGGACCTCACCTTTAATGGCAAGAACGTTCCGCTGACCGGCGGCTCCAACGCAGAGCAGACGCTGGTATTCACCGCGAAAGGTCTGTTGCCTAAGGCGGGCACGCCGTGACCGGCTCTCCCATCCGTCAGCCAATGAAAAAAACAGGTGAAAACGTGGTTCGTATTGAGGCTGAAGCTTTGCGCGCGCTGGCCGATCGTCTCGCCGGTCCCATGGCCGATCGCTTCGAGCGTTCCGTGGAGCTGCTCTTCTGCTGCGCTGGCCGGGTCGTCGTCACCGGCATGGGGAAGAGTGGATTGATCGCGCGAAAGATTGCCGCGACCCTGACGTCGACCGGCAGCCCGGCGCTGTTCCTGCATCCCGCGGAAGCGATGCACGGTGATCTGGGAATGGTGGTGCGCGGCGACGTTGTGCTGGCACTCTCCGCCAGCGGCGAGACGGAAGAGATTCTGCAACTGCTGGCGACGGTGAAGCGGCTGGGCGTGCCTCTGATCACGATGACTTGCGACGAAATGTCCGGCGAATCGAGCGGCCAGCTGTCGACTCTGGCGCAGGCGGCTGACATTGCATTGGACTGTTCTGTCGCCAATGAGGCGTGCAATCTCGGGCTGGCGCCGACGGCTTCAACCACAACGATGTTGGCGTTGGGTGACGCGCTCGCGGTAGCCCTCTCGGAGCGCAGGGGCTTCAAGGAAGAAGATTTCGCTAACCTTCATCCCGGGGGGAAGCTGGGCAAGCGCTTCGCGCGCGTCTCATCGCTGATGCACAGTGGCAGCGCCGTTCCACGCGTGTCGCCCATGACTCCGATGGCCGAGGCAATCTACGAGATGTCGCGCAAAGGTCTGGGTATGACCACGGTCGTCGAGGGCGACAAACTTATCGGCTTGATCAGCGACGGCGACCTGCGACGACTGCTGGAATATCGCGGTAAAGAAGTGCTTGAACTCACCGCCGTCGATTGTATGACACGCGCACCGAAGGTCGTTCAGGCCGACACGTTCGCGATCGCTGCCCTCGACATCATGGAGCAGAAGAAGATCACGTCGCTGCCGGTAGTGGATGAGTCGGGAGCGCTGGTCGGTGTATTGCATCTGCATGACCTGTGGGGCACGCAGATGCTGTGAGGTTATGGCGAGTTAAGCGATGGCGGCCGAACGTTCGGCGGAAGCTCTCACCAGCGCCAGCGCGGTCACATCGTTATCCTTGGCGGGCCCGCCGAGATAGCCCTGCAACGCACTCAAAATTCCTGTGGCAATCTCGCTGGCATTGTCCTGCGAAGCCCCTTCGAACGATTGCTTCACCCGGTCCAGCCCAAATTCCTTTTTGTGACTTCTGTGCGCCGCTTCCACGACGCCGCGGGAAACCAGCAGCAGCGAGGCTCCTCGCTGAATGGCGGCCGTAGGCGCCTCGTAGGTTGAGGCGGAGAACAGTCCCAGCGGCAGACCCGTCGCGGGCAGTTCGGTGATGCCGGTATTGTCCCGCAGCAATCCGGGAGTATGCCCGGCGTTGGCGTAACAGATGGTCCCCAAATCCTCGTTGTAACAGCCGACAAAGGCGGCGCACGAACGAACTCCGGCGGCAGCCCTGCGAATGCTGAGGTTCAGCTCGAGGCACAACTCCATCATGGCGTCGGCTTCGTTCACCTCTTCGTAGGCGAACTTCTGCTGGCCGACCTCCTGGAACGTGCGGCGCGCGGCTTCAACGATGCCGTGGTTCTCCTCGTGGCGTCCGGCGACGTCGAGCATGCCGAAGATCACGCGGCATCGGTTGGCGCGGAGGAAATGATAGAAATCTCCACCCATTTGTTCTCCCTGAACCAAGCCTGCGATATCGGCTCCGGAGAGGGGAGGGAATTCGGCTCGAGTGGGGGTGGCGACGGCTGCGGAACGGTTTTGGTTAAAAGAGAATCTCATATCGAAATGGCGGGGCTAATCATATCGAAATTGCGGCCGAATGCAAGCTCCGATGCGCCTGATTGTTCTATCGGCAGAAATCCCGCCGCCCAGCAGCCGTGCTATGGTTCAGGGACCACGACACGATCAGGAGCGGAGTCGCAACGTGCGAATTGTCAGCATCGGGGAGATCATCTGGGACGTCATCGGACCGTCGGAGTACCTGGGCGGAGCTCCGCTGAACTTCGCCGCCCACGCACATAAACTGGGACATGAAGTTTTCCTGCTCAGTGCTGTGGGCGACGATGAGCGCGGCCGTCGGGCCCTCGAGGGCCTGGAGAGATGCGGGATCTCCGCCGAGCTTGTCCAGACGAAAGCGGGCAGACCCACCGGCACCGCCGAGGTGGAACTCGATCCCGATGGCAAGCCGATGTTCCGCATCGTCAGACCGGCTGCCTATGATTTCCTCGCAATTGGTGACAGGCAGCTCAAACGCATTGCCGAACTCCAGCCGGACTGGATCTACTTCGGCACGCTTCACCATAGTTCCCGACACTCGCTGGCTGGAACGCTGCAACTCCTCCGCCAGGTTCCTGCGGCGAAACGATTTTACGACGTCAATCTGCGCGACGGCAATTGGAGCCTGGGCATCGTTGAGGAGCTCGCTGCGCAAGCCACGGTGATCAAGCTAAGTGACAGTGAAGCCGAGTTCCTGGATGGGTCCCTCAACGTGGAAGACGTTCAAGCATCGGTTGAAGACTTCTGCCGCCGATGGAGCGAACAGTACAGTTGTAAAACTATTTGCGTGACCTTGGGAGAGCGCGGTTGTTGCATTTTCCGCGACAGCAGATATGTAGAAGCTCCCGGCTACAAGGTGAATGTCGTCGATACGATTGGAGCCGGCGACGCCTTTGCAGCAGCCTTCGTTCACGGAATCGAGCGTGGGTGGACGGACGCCCGCTGCGGAATGTTCGCCAATGCGGTGGCGGCATTGGTAGCGACCCGTCCGGGAGCGACTCCGGAGTGGAGCGTGGACGAGGTTTGGGGGATGTTAGGGGAGAAGGCTCCCTGGAAGTGAGCGCTACTCTTCCAAGTCGGCGTCAGCGTCAGCCTCGATTTCCTTCTCGGACAGTTGCTCCAATTGCGTGCGCCAATCGGTTTCCTGCACGAACTGGCGCGAGTCCCGCCAGCCCGGCCGCACCTTAACAAATAGCTCAAGGAACACTTTAGTATTTAGCCGCTTCTCTATCTGCAGCCTTGAGGCGGTGCCCATCTTCTTTAGCGTGCTCCCCTGCTTGCCGATGAGGATGGCCTTTTGCCCGTCGCGCTCGCAGTAGATGGTCGCCGCGATGCGGGTCAGCCTCGGACTTTCCTCGTATTGCTCGATCAGCACCGTGGTTGCGTAGGGCACCTCCTGCTCAGTCGCCAGCAGCACCTGTTCGCGGATGAGTTCGGCGACCAGGAAGCGCTCAGGCTGATCCGTGACCTGATCCTTGGGGAAGTAGTGTGGCCCTTCGGGCAAGGCGCGCACGACGGCATCCTGCAGCGTGTCGAGTCCTTCGCCCTTCAGCGCGGAGATAGGGATGATCTCGGAGAACTCGTGCAGCTCTTTGTACTGGTCGATCAGCGGCAGCAGTTCTTGCTTATTCAGGGCGTCGACTTTGTTCAGCAATAGAAAGGTCTTCTGGCCGCTCCGCTTGACGATGTCCAGCACGAACTGGTCGCCTGTGCCAAGCTTGGCCGTCGCGTCCACGATGAGCAGGAGCAGGTCGCACCCCTCAAGCGCATCGTAGACCTCCTTCATCATGCGGCGGTTCAGGGAGTTGATGGGCTTATGCACGCCGGGGGTATCGATGAGGATGATCTGGCCGGCGGGGCGCTTTCCTTTGTGTTCGACGTTGACGATGCCCTGGATGCGATTGCGCGTGGTTTGGGGCTTACGCGTAACGATAGCCAGCTTCTCGCCGACCAGCGCGTTCAGCAGCGTGGACTTTCCGGCGTTGGGGCGGCCGATGATGGAGACGAATCCGGAGCGAAAGGGCATGGTCTTGGGTGAATCTTACTTCTCTTGAAGTTTACAGGGTGCTTTGTAACAGGGCACGACTTTCAGTCGTGCCGGCGACTTCTTTATTTTTGATCGCGGCGAGGCGGACTTCAGTCCGATGCGCCGTCAGGTTCGAGTTTTTCAGCAGCTTGTTCAGTCGTCGAGCCGTGTCGCCGGCTAAAGCCGGCTCGGAAGGTCAGAAATACAGGTCTATCGGCACGGCTGAAGCCGTGCCCTGTTACAAGGCAGTCTTCAACGGATTTTCCGCAGCCTGTGGAGGCGTGCTCACCCCGACTGGGGATCGTATCTGCCTACGCTCCCACCTGCTTAGGTTGCAGGCTGACGCGCACGCGATCGACGCGTCGCTCGGTCGATTCGAGCACCTCGAAGCGCAATCCCTTCTCCTCGAAGACCTCGCCGGCTTTCGGAATGTGACCAGCCAACTCGCTTACCAAGCCGGCGATGGTCGTTGCTTCCTTCTCGTCCGGCCGCACCCCGAGTAGCTTCTCCAGCAGATCGACGTCGGTGTTGCCGTTGAAGATGTACGAGGTGTCGCTCTCTTTGATGACTTCCGACTTCTCATGCTCGTCGCGAATCTCGCCGACAATCTCCTCCACCAGGTCTTCGATCGTGACCAGGCCGGCGACGCCGCCGTACTCGTCGATTACCACTGCCATGCGTGCGTTGTCCCGCTGCATTTCCCGGAGCAGGTCGCTGCCGAGTTTTGTCTCCGGGACAAAGTAAATGTCCGTTCTCATCAAGTCGCGAACCGTGCGGGTCGCTGCCTCCACATCGGTGACCTGCAGCAGGTCCTTGGCATACACGATTCCTGTGATGTGATCGAGATCGCCCTCGAAGACGGGTATTCGCGAGTAAGAATATTTCTCCAGCAGATCGGTCAATTCGGCGACGGTCGTGTTGACTGGCACCGCCACGATCTCTGGCCGCGGCGTCATGACTTCGCGTACGGTCTTGTTGCCGAACTCCACCACCGACTGGATCAAGTCGCGATCGCTTTCTTCGAGAATGCCCTCTTCCTGCCCGGCCTCAATCAACGCATCAACGGCCTCGGACGGATGTTCGGGTTGCTTCTCGACGTGCTCGCGGGTGAGGGAAGCGACGGAAAGTCCAAAGCCCAGGATCAATGTGGCCGGCATCGCCAGGTAGATCAAGCCACGCAGCACAGGCGCCCAGTGGACCAGCCATTCGCCCTTGGTGCGCACAAAGAACAGATACGGGATGAGCTGGTGAAAAATGACGATGATGAAGATCAGGCTGACGGCTGCCTGGACCAGGTCAAGGCCCACCCACCGTTTCTCCATGAACAGCACATAGCCGATGAGCACGCCGATGCTGGCCATCGAGAGTTGCGCCAGCACCGTCATCGACATTGCCGCGCGCTCGCGGCTCACGTGCAGACGCGGTTCGACGCGTTCTTCATAGGCTTCAATGTTTTCCTGGAACTCGCGCGAGAGGAATTTACCCATCTCGGCATAGAGGCGGTCGACGTAGGAGACCAGCGCGAGCAGGCCGAGCAAAACTATCAGCAGGATCGCAAGTGGTGGGCTCATCGTCGACGTCCTTGCCGCGAGGGCAGGGCAGCGGCCTTGAGCTTTGCGAGTGGCGCCCGTCCATTCGTGCGCTCGATCAATCCGCCGGGCAGGTTAAGACGTTCGCGCAGCCTGGACTCCTGAGTAGCCATCTCGCCTTTGTCGGTCTCATGATCATATCCGGCGAGATGCAGCAGGCCATGGAGGATGAGAATCTTCAGCTCGGTTTCGAGCGAGTGGCCCAGCCTGGTAGCGTTGTCAGCGGCAATCTCTGCGGAGATGGCTATGTCACCGGCGAGCCCAGGGGTGTCGGCCGGAAATGAAAGCACGTCGGTGGATTTGTTTTTGCGGCGGAAGCGGCGGTTCAGTTCGCGCATCTCCGCATTAGAGGTAATGCGGACGTCGAGTTCGCCCCGCAGGCCTACGGCTCGTCTCGCCTTAGTGGTGAACAGGGCGAGGGCGCGTTGGCGAATCTTCTTACTGTCGTGCTCCAGTGTGATCACTTTCGTTCAAGAACAAAGGGGAGGGCAATAAAGCCCTCCCACACTATGGTACCAAGTTCTTATTCGGAAATGCGATCCGGGGGCGGCAGTATCTCGGCAGGAGGCACTTCCGCCAGGGGAGCTTCGCGTTCAATGCTGGTGGTGTACACCCGTCCGCTGCTGCTGCGGGCGGTGGCATAGCCGCTGCCGTTCCGCAGTTCCAGCGACAGCGATAGCTGTTCGTTCCGTCCCTTGTGATCGTCGTAAGCGCGGATGATGCGCTGCACCAGGTGATGCCGCACCACGTCGCCTTCATCGAAGTGGCAGAAATGGATGCCTTCAACGTTTCTGAGGATCTCCGTCGCTTCCACCAGGCCGCTACGGCTCGCGTTGGGCAAGTCGATCTGCGTCACGTCGCCGGTAATCACTGCCTTGGAGTTGAAGCCGAGGCGGGTCACGAACATCTTCATCTGCTCCGACGTCGTGTTCTGCGCTTCGTCAAGGATGACGAAGGCATCGTTCAACGTGCGTCCGCGCATGAAGGCGATCGGCGCAATCTCGATGACGTTCTTCTCCAGGTACCGATCAACTTTGTCAGGATCGAGCATGTCGTACAACGCGTCATACAGCGGACGGAGATAGGGATCGACCTTCTCCTGCAGCGTGCCGGGCAGAAAGCCCAGACGCTCGCCGGCTTCCACTGCCGGGCGTGCCAGGATGATCCGATTCACGCGCTTGGTCATCAGCGCGGAAATCGCCATGGCGACAGCCAGATAGGTCTTGCCGGTGCCGGCCGGGCCAATGCCGAAGACCATGTCGTGCTTCTCGATGGCTTCCAGGTAGCGGCGCTGGTTGATACTCTTCGGCTGCACGGTACGCTTGCCGAACGAGCGCTGCTTGCCGGCTTCGGCAAGCCCGCGAAGCGTCGCTGTCGAGTCTGTTGTAAGCACGCGAATCATGTCGGCAAGGTCGCCGTTCACGAAGGCATGGCCGTTGCGCTGTAAGTGCTGATAGTCGGCAAACACCTGTTCCGCGCGGCTGACGTCGCTGGCCGCTCCGGAAATTTCGATCGAGTCGGCACGCAGGTTGATGGTCACCTTCAGACCATCTTCCAGCAGTCGCACGTTTTCGTCCCGGGTTCCGAACAGGGTCTCGATATTTGGGCTGATTTCGATGTTCTTCTTCATCTAGGGTCGGAAGACAGCCTCCAACTGTGTCGCGCCAACCGGTCCGCGCCGCGATCGCGGGGATCGGGATGTTTGAAGCACAGGGTTCCGAAAGCCGGCTGGACGGCGAACCGGCCAACCACTTCGGTCTGACACTTGGATGCGTGGAAACACAATGCAAGGGAAGGATAGGTGGCGGCCGGAAATTGGTCCAAGCCAGAAACTGCTCTCATTGGCCGCTAGCGTATCCCCGAACCGGACGGGAGTCAATGCCGCAAGCGGTGAATTCGGTGCCAATTGAGGTACGTTCGTTGACGGTTCTGTCAAATTCCCTTCCAAACAATTAGATGTTGCCGCAGGTCAAAGGGAGCGCTGGACAGGTTTGCCAAAGCAGCCTGATTTGACCGCAGTCAGAGTAGCAGGAGGGGATAAATTTGGAGTGAATACTGACCATGCAGATTATTCGGCGGTGCTAGCCTTCCAGGCTCTCTTCGGCTCTTCGTCGAGAACCATGAACACATGTCCGTTGACGCATCGATAAGCGTAGATTCCTGACACCGGCGAGGGATCCGAGTCGGCGGAGGCGGAGAGAGGCTTGCGTACGATAGGCTCTAACTGATCGCTGCAACAAACCGGGCATGCCTTAGGGGTGGCCATACTGCGATGCTATCGAGTTGAACCGACGGGCGCATCACCTGAGTGCGTTACATGAATCCCACGAATGGGTTACGATTTCCGGGAATTTGCCGACACGGGCTTATTTCCTGTAGAATCAGCTATTCGGCATCGGTCGAGATATCTAACTGAGGACTATAGGAAAGTATGGCGAATCATTTTTCGGCGCTCAAGCGTGCGCGTCAGACTGAAACCAAGACCACGCGCAATCGCGCCAACAAGTCCCGGCTCCGTGGAGCTTTGCGCTCCCTGCGTGAGGCCATTGTCAAGGGTGATAAAGAAGCCGCCCAGACCGCCTATCGCGCGACCGTCTCGGTCGTGGACAAGGGTGTCCAGAAGGGCGTTCTGCACAAAAACACCGCCAGCCGCTACAAGGCCCGTCTGAATGCGCGCGTGAAGGCCGTCGGCTCGAAGTAAGTCCCCCCCCACCAAGTTATGCAAAGTTCGCGGGGCCGGAATCCGGCCCCGTTTGACTGTCCCCACTCGTTTATCCCGGCTCCCGCTATGGTGCGAAGTAGCCGGAGATGTCGAGGATCAGTTGCGTCGAGCCTTGCGCCCAGGCATCGCTCTTGCCATTGCTGTTCGGCACCACCGCCATGTTCGACGTGATAGCCCCGTCTCTGGCATTCAGCGTGGAGACTTGCGGCTGGTTCTCTCCATCCGGCCATAGCGTCAAGAAGTTCAGTGCTCCATTCGGGATCGCCGTCGCGTTGAAGACATAGGCCTGTGAAGTTGCCGGCGGACCGCACGGGCTGTTCTCCACCGCGACCGTCAGCTCTCCCGAGAACGGCTGCCCGTTGCTGACCTGCCGTGTGTCGATCACGCGACAAGGCGTCAGGGCGTAGAACGACAACCCACTCGACACACCGTCAGTCTGCGGCGGAGCAAAGTAGCCATCGACGTCCACCAGCAAGTCGGTGTCATCGGTGACGTAGGTCGCGATCTCGCCGCTCGTGCCTGCGGGCACAATGGCGGCGTTGGCCACGTTCGTTCCTGTCGGATCGTTCAGTGTCGATACCTGTGGCTGGCTCTGTCCCACAGGCCATACCGACAGATAACTCACGCGAGCGCCTTTCGGCAGCACGGTGAAGTTCATCGAGTAAGCCGCAGCCGTGTTGGGCAGACCACAGCTGCCACTGAGTACCGGGAAGTCGCGTTCGTGATGGCCCTGAAGGTAGGGTCCGCCGAGATCGCCAGTCGCACCTCGCGTATCGACCACGCGACATGGCGTCACGGGATAGAACGCCAGCGTGCCGCTGCCGGCAGGAATGAAGTAGCCGTTGATATCGAGCAGGACGTTGGTCGTGTTGGTCACGAAGACGCTGACTGAGCCGTGGGACGTGCCGGCGGGAATGATCACGGCATTGGCCTTGGTGCGCCCGTCGGGTGAGTTCAAGGTCGACACGATGGGTTGCCCTTCGCCGGTTGGCCAGATGGTGAGGTACGACAGCCTTCCTGGGGGAACGACAGTGAGATTGAGCGAATAGGCAACGGCATTGGCAGGAATGCCGCAGGGATTATCGCCCTCGGAAAGCGGGAACGAGCGCGATTGATTGCCTGGTATTGGCGGTCCGCCGAAAGTTCCGTTGGCTCCGCGAGTGTCGACCACGCGGCACGGTGGCAACGTCACAAACTGCAACGCCTGCGGAACGGGATTGACGATCTGGACGAGGGTACCGTTGCTGGGCGAGTAGTTGCTGTCGCCCGAGTAGGCCGCGACGATCATGTCGGTTCCGACCGGCAATGAGGACGTCACGCACTGCGCCGTGCCTGAATTCAAGGTAACGGAAGTGCAGCCGGAAATGCCGGTTCCATTGGAAGTGAAGCCCACGTTGCCGCTGGGCTGCGGGGGACCTGCCGGTCCGACAGTCGCGGTGAGCGTCACCTGCTGGCCGGCCGTTGAGGGATTGAGATTGCTGGTAACGGTGGTCGTGCTGAGCGGCAGCTCCACGACTTGCTGCACCGGGTTGGAAGTGCTTCCGCCAAATCCGTTGCCGCCTTGGTAAACCGCCACGATGTTGTGGTTCCCGAGTGTGAGACTTGAGTAGTTCAAGACCGCCACGGCGTTGCTCAGCACCACCGTGCCGATCTGCACGCCATCACTGGTGAAGACGACATTGCCGGTAGGAACTCCGCTCTGCGCATGAACCGTCGCAGTCATCGTCACCGTCTGATTAAGGTGAGAAGGATTAGGGGCGGTGATAAGCGTCGTCGCGGTCGAGATCACCGGTGGTCCAACCACCTTGAAGACTGTACCGAGATTGCTGGTTCCGCCTATGTACGTCGTTCCGTATAAAGATCCGTCGCTAGCCTGGAGCAAATAGCCATAAGGATTGCTGCCTTCGCCTCCGCACTGGCAAAAGTCGTGAAGAGAGGTCGCCTGTCCGGCGGGCGTCAGACGGTACACCGTGCCTTTTCCATTCTGGCCGCCGCCGGCGGTGGTTCCATAGAAATTTCCGTCCGAGGCTTGTATCACCCCGGCTTCTGGCGTGGCTCCCGCCGCACAATTCTGGTTGAGACAGAACGAGAACACCGTGCTGAAGTTTGTGCCGTCGGGCCTGATCTTGAAGACGGTGCCGTGGCTTCCGGGCCCACTGGAATAGGTCGTGCCGTAAAGATAGCCATCGCTCGCCAGGATTAGCTTGTCGCGCGGCCCGCTGCCGTCATCGGCGCCATCAAAGGCGTGCAGAAGGGTGAACGTGCCGCTGGGCGTCAGCTTGTACAGCGTGCCGTGGTTATTGGTTCCACCCTGTTGCGTAGTGCCGTAGAGGTTGTGATCGGGACCCTCTACCAGGCCGCCTAGCGGATGTCCGCCGTCGGCGCAATTGGTCTGGGCACAGAATGTGTACAGCAACGTGAAGTGACTGCCGTCCGTGCTGAGCTTCCATGCCGTTCCGGCAGCACCGAAGAAGCCGCCGCCGTTGACGGTCACGCCGTACAGATTTCCGTCGCTGGCCAGCAGGGCCGGCGCGTAGGTTGCGCTGCCCTCGTCGCTTCCGTTGAAGCCGTGCAATACACTAAACGTTCCCTGAGGCGTGATCTTGAAAACGTCGCCTACGCCAGGGCCGCCGGTGCGCGCTGTTCCGTAAAAGTTTCCGGCTGCGTCCTGCACCATGCCTGCTGACGGATACTCGCCATCGGTGCCGACAAAATCGTGAACGGTTGTGACCGTACCGTTGGGAGCCATCTTGAACACGGTTCCATACTGGAGGGAGCCCCCATTCTCCGCTGTGCCGTAGAAATTTCCGTCAGCTCCCTGCACCAGCATCTCCCGGTACGGATTCGCACCGTCATTTCCGTTGAAGCTGTGCAGGGTGGTCAACTGCGCGACAGAGGTGGGTGCCATTGCCAGACCGAAGGCAACGACGAAGAAGATGTGCAGCGAAATCCGACGCTCTTGCATGTGCCCCACTTTCAGCGCGGCAAGTGCCCGCGATTCGCATCAATCGTGAGCCTTGCATCGCCTACCCAGAATTCTTGGAAAATCCCTTTACCTTGCATTGCGCAGGAACAGGACTAAAACCGTCACGGAATTTCAATGTTTTAAGTTTCCAGGCTGATGATCGCGGCCGGGGGGCTTACCAGGCGACTCGTCGTGTTGTCATTGCCGGTGGCGCGCAGGTGAGAAGTCCAGCGCCGTAGGCGCGAAATGATCTAGCCCAGCACAGAGTTCCGCCGCAGGCGCACGGAGTGCTGGGTAGCGTGGCAAAAAGACTAAAGCCCTTTAGGTGCGACAGGGTTTTGCGTGGGCGTGACGAGCTTATAGGCGAAACCGAATGGTGGGGCGTAGGAATAAAGTGCAGGCCCGGCGAACATCCGGGCCTGATTCTCAAACTGCTACTTCGCGGCCTTCCTGCCTTTGATGGTCAGTTGCACGACCTGTCCGTTGGGACTCTTCACTAGCATGATCTTGTTGCTGTCCAGCTTTGCCGGAAACTCTTTGTTGATGCTCCAGTCGATGAACGTGGATGCGGGCCCGCTGGTAACACACGAATACACAGTGTCTCCCAGGCGCATGGATACCTTATACCCATCGGAATTTTCCATGTGCTGGGCATTCGCGGCGACGTGGTCAAAGGCAACGACGCGCGCCATCTGGAACCCTTCATCCATCTGCGCGTAAGCGAAGACCGCCGTCATCATGCAGCAGCACAGCAAAGCAGCGAAGAATACTTTCATGGAGGATCCTCTCTGAACTTCGCACGGAAGTATAGAACAGCCGTGCAACTTCGGCGACGAATTCCTCACGTGAGCGGTCTCACTCGTTTCGCAGCGCTTGCATCGGCTCGATCGACGCCGCACGGCGGGCGGGAATCATGCTGGCAACCAAGCCAACCAGGCAGAGTCCCATCGCGAGCACTGCAATCGCCATGGCATCGCGGCTGACCTCCACCGGAATGACGCTGGCCAGAAGCCGGCGGGAGACCACACTTGCGACTGCTCCGAGCACGACACCGAGCGCCATGAGCAGCGCCGCGCGTTGCAGGACCAGCCGCACGATGGCGACCCGCGAAGCGCCCAGCGCCATGCGTACGCCGATGTCGCGAGTTTGCAGACTCACTTCCTGGCTGAGCACGCCGTAGATTCCGGTCAGTGCCAATATCAGAGCAATGACGGCGAAGATGCTGAACAACCAGCCTTGCATGCGGTTGAAGACCAGCGCGTCGGCAAGCACATCGTCCATGGTCTCGGGTGTGCGGAACGGCACTGACGGCGCGACTTCATGAAGCGCCTGCCGCAACTGCGGGACGATCGTCTCGGGCGGCAGAGTGGTGCGAACGAAAAGCATCATCGGAGTGAGATCGTCGGCGCTATGCTTCACCGGCACCTGCGACATTGGGTAGTCGACCTCAGCCAGCGGCGGCTGCTCCACCGTCTGGCGGCCGTTGCTGACCACGCCGATGATCGTCTGGTTCTTGGGGTCATTCTTGATCTGCTGGCCGATAGGTTCCTCACCGGGAAGGAACGTATCCACGAACTTCTGGTTGACGACCACGACCGGTGGGGAGGTTGGAGTGTCGATGGAAGGATCCGGCAAGCGGCCCCTTAGTAGCCGCAATCCCATCGCGTGATACCAGCCCGGCGAAGTCGTACGTACTTCAGCCAGCCGCTCATGGTCGGGCGGATCAGGAGGCTTGCCGACCATATTAATCCCGGTGTTCCATCCCCAATTCAGCAGGGGAATCAGCCGGTTATACCCGGCGGCCTTGACTCCCGGGATGGCGCGCACCTTGTCCTGCAAGGGACGGTACAGCGCCGCGTCGAGATCCTTGCCGGCATAGTCTCCGGGTGAAACATTGATCTCGAGGGTCAGCAGGTGATCGACGGTGTAGCCGAAGTCGACCCGCTGCATACGCCACAGCTGCATCAGCACCAGTCCGGTACACACCAGCAGCATGAGGGAGAGAGCAACTTCGGCGACCACGAAAATCGAACGCAGCCGATAATCTCCGCGCTCGGTTCCCACCGCCGCGCCGGACTTCAGGGCGAGCGTCGGATCGCCTGAGGACATCTTTCTCGCCGGGATGATTCCGAACAACAGGCTGCTGATCATGGCCAGCGCAAACGCTGCGAGGAAGACGGCGTAGTTGATATGGATATCGGCGCCACGCTCGAAAGACTTGCTGAGGAACAGAGCCATGCCGCTCGTCAAACCCCACGCGAGGATCAGTCCGACGCCGGCGGCGAGCACTCCTAATACGCAGTTTTCCAGCAGGATCTGGCGCACAATCCGCACCCGCCGGGCGCCCAGTGCAGTACGAATCGCCATCTCGCGCTGACGCGCAACTCCTCGCGCCAGCAGCATGACCGCCACATCCACGCAGGCGATCAGCAATACGAAAATGACGCCGGCTGCCATCATCCACAGAGCCTGGCGCTGATCCTGTCCGGTGATGTACATCGACAGCGGCATCAGCTTCGCGGTGCGGCCCTTGTCGGTATCAGGATGCGCCTGGCCGATATTGGCCAGCACGCGGTTCATGTCGGCTGTGGCCTGTCCGGCGGTGATGCCGGGCCTGAGGTGTCCGATCACCTGCAGCCAGTGATCGCCGCGTGCTGTGCGAAGTTCCTTGGGAATTCGCAGCGGAGTGTAGACGATGTTCGGCACGCCGAGAGGAAAGCGAAATCCTGCCTGCATGACGCCGACGATTGTGTAGGGAAAGCCATCGATGCGAACCGACCTGCCGAGCACGCCGGGATCCCCGCCGAAGTCCTGCTGCCACACCTCGTAGCTCAGGACCGCGACACTGTTTCGCCCATCCTGCTCCTCGCCCGGGAGGAATGTCCGTCCAAGGAGCGGCTTCGCTCCCAGCACATCGAAAAAGTGGTCGCTGGTGGCAGTGTTGCGCAGGTGCAGGATTTGCGAACCGGTGTCGAGGTTGACGCCCTGATACGAACTGAAGCCGGCGAGGTTCTCGAAGGTATGGTTCTGCTCGCGTTCTTCCAGGTAGCCGGGCCACGAGGCAGGCTGGATGTAAGCCGCCGCGGCATGAGTCTCCACGTAGAGGATGCGGTCGGGCTCCTGGAATGGCAGCGGCCGCAAAATGGTGGCGTAGATGACGCTGAACATAGCCGTGGCTGCGCCAATCCCGAGCGCCAGTGTCAGTACCGCGACGACTGTGAAGCCGGGCGATTTGCGCAACTGCCGCAACGCGAAACGGAGGTCCTGGCGAAAGGAGAACATAAAAGCTCCAAGGCGAGATTTGCCGGGGTGATAGACGAAGCGCGGCTGCGAGTTTTGTTCCGGAGATCTGCGCGTTTGCCCGAACTGCGCCGGGTGCCGGTTTACCATGTGGACGGGGCCGATCCAGTCTCATGGAACGACTGCACGGAAACGGGTCTCGGGAAATATGGAATGTCGTTAGCCGGGCAAGAGATTAGCGAAAAAACTAACCTGCGTATCCGGAAATGGCTCAAGCCCGCTACCCAAGCGTGGATTGCGGGTGCCGCCATTCTGGTAGCGACCTTGCTCGTCTACCCCGTACGTCAGAATCCCTCCCATCATCTGGCCGACTCAGGCTTCGAATCGCTGCAACTGGGAACATCGCTGGCGCTGAAAGGAAGTTTCTCCGATCCCTTCTTTCCGTTGGCGACCGGGCCGTCAGCCCATCTCGCTCCGGCGTATCCAGCGTTGGTTGCCGCCATCATCAAGCTCTTCGGCGCGGGATCGGAGGGCGACTACGCGCTCCAATGGGTATCAGTGATCGTCCTGGCCGCGCAGCTTGCGCTATTTCCGCTTCTTGCCGGACGCATCGGACTGTCGCCGTGGGCCGGCGCACTGGGCGCGTCGGCGTGGTTGTGGGCAAGATATCCGGTGCTGCCGTGGGAGAACGATTTCGCCGCCCTCTTGGTGGTGCTGCTGGCCTTCCCCATGTATCGGTCGCTCCGCACCCGGCTTTCGCCGGCACAAATCCTCTGTTGCGGTCTGCTCTGGGGACTTCTGCTCCTGCTGACGCCGACTCCTCTGCTGGTGCTCGCTGCCTGGCTGGCCGTTTTGTTGTTGACCGGCCCGCAACCCCGCAGATACGTGATCTTGCTGGCAGTCATTCCGCTGCTCGTCATCGCGCCCTGGCTGGTCCGAAACTTCCGAGTCTTTCACCGGCCTGTGTTTCTACGCGACAACCTGGGAATCGAACTTGGTGTTTCCAACAACGATTGCGCTCGTTTCTCCATGGCGTTGAACCTCGGGCCCGACGGATGCTTTTCCCATCCCAACGCGAGCCTGAAGGAAGCCTTGCAGGTGCGGGACTTGGGAGAGCCGGCCTACAACCACACGCGCCAGCAGCAGACGGAGCAGTGGGTTCGCCAACATCCCAGGCGATTTATGACCTTGACGGCCGAACGGCTGGCGGCCTACTGGATGCCTAACGCAACCGGTAACGTGATTCGCCGGAAGACGTTCTACACAGGCGACTGGATTATAGATTTCGCCACCCTGCTCAGCATTCCGGGCTTGATTTTGATGTGGAGGAGAAATCGGCAAGCCGCTACGGTGTTCCTGCTATGGCTGGTGTTTTTCCCGCCGATCTATTACCTGATTCAGTTTGCCCCGCGATACCGTCATCCTGTCCTGTGGGCGACGTTCATCCCCGCCGCGTACGTTGTTGTGACCTTGTTGCCAGCGGCCTTTCACAGCGTGACACTCCGGGTAAGGGAAGCGGCATAACCGACTAGCGCGCCGTCGCCAAGTCTTTGTCCGGCGTGTCTTCCGGCCTTCCCACCTGTTCAGAAGGTGCGGGCATTGCACCCGTTGCTCCTGCAATGACGCCGGACGGAGTGGACCACGGCTCCTTGATGCCGTACTTCAACAAGCACCAGATCGCTCGTACACCATCCTTCCACCCGATCTTCTTGCCTTCGGCATAGGTGCGGCCGGAATAGCTTATGCCCACCTCGTAGACGCGCAAGCGTCGTCTCGCCACCTTAACCGTAATTTCCGGCTCAAAGCCGAAGCGGTTCTCGCACAGTGGAATGGCCTGGATCACTTCCCGGCGAAAGGCCTTGTAGCAAGTCTCCATATCGGTCAGATTCAGGTTCGTAATGATGTTGGACAACAGCGTCAGCAGTCGGTTGCCAACCGAGTGCCAGAAGTAGAGGACCCGGTGTGGGCGTCCACCCATGAAACGGGAGCCATAGACCACGTCCGCTTTTCCGGTAACAAGCGGCTCCAGAAGACTGGTGTATTCGGCAGGATCGTACTCAAGATCCGCATCTTGAATGATCACGAAATCTCCGGCGGCCAAAGCGATGCCGTCCCGCAACGCCGCTCCCTTTCCCAGGTTGCGCGGATGGATAAGAACACGAATCTGCGAATATCTTGCAGCCATCTCCGCCAGGATCTCCCGCGAGCCGTCGGTGGAACCGTCGTCGACGCAGATGAGCTCGATGTTGAAAGGGAGTTCCAAAACCCGAAGCAGTGCCTCGGAAAGATGCTGGGCCTCGTTGTAGATGGGCACTACGACGGAAAGTTTCATACCGGGGACCTTGTCCAGCTACAACGAAATAATGCCGCTCTGTCAGGAACGTCGTCCCCACAGTTGGGCGATTTGCATTATATGGCCGCTCGATTTCGAAAAACAGTGGTTTTCGCGTTGTAAGCCAACGCCGGAACCTGCCGGCTGAGCTGCGTCAGATGCTACGGCGCCGAGGTGGCTTGGGCAGTTTCCATCGGCACGGCAGATCCAAGCCGCACGAAGGCGTTTTGCAGCCTCGTGTGTGCCTGCAACTGTCGCAGGTAGCCAATTTCTTCCGCTGCGGCTTTCGCACGAACGATAGCACCCACCGAATGTCGTTCCGCGGAGGACCAGCCGGGAAGTTCGTCGATGAGGTTCAGCACCGGCGCAAGATTGTCGCAGGCCGAACGCTCACTGGCATTCATCGTATCTATGGACAAACCGATGACACCCGCTAGCTTTTCGACTGTCTCTTCCCGCATGCGCTCGGGGTCGGACCCGAACCGCGCCGCCATCTGTTTCTGCACCTTGAACCCGACATTCCGGTCGGAGAAGGTGTCCCAGAGCCCGCGCAGGCGAGGTCCAAATTCGTAGAACGCATGATGTGCCGCAAGTTTCCGCAACGTCGGGGCCGAGCTGCGATAGCCGGGCTTGCGCGCCATTCTGGCTTCTTCTCTTTCCGCCAGCGCCAGAAGCTCCGGACGTCCCGGCCGAAATCCCAGCTTGCGGTAAAACCAGAAGGCGCCCGACTTAATCGCTTCTTCGTTCTCGTGTCCAAGCTGATACGGGTATGCCGAGAAGCACGTGACGCCTGTCACCTGATGCAGCAGGTGAAGAATCTTGGAGTAGATCCAGGCCGTCTCTCCCTCGCGGAATGCATAAAACGTGTTGAACCCGACCTCAACCCAATCGGCGAGCGAAATTGCTTCGAAGTAGTTGACCGGAACCCCGTTCTTCAGCGTGAATCCCGCATGATACGCGCGCAGCGGAAGCCTCCACTGCGGCGGCACTCCCCAAAGGAAGAGCTGCACGCCGCGTCCAACCTCGGCTTCGTACACGTCGCCCGCATCGGCGCGCGTGCTGCCATGCAACTCGCGATAGCGAACCGTCAGCACCTCGCGAGCCATGTCCAGCGCTTCCTGGCCTTCCTTGCGAGACAACTTTCGCACAGCCAAGTCGCCTGAACTCAGCTCATCATCCAGCGACACTTGCTTGCGCGTAATCAGCGGCTCGCGATGGACGAACAGGCTGGATGGTTGCCGGATGTTGCGCGTGCGGCTTGCGCGGCTCTCCCCAAGGTTCCACTCCAACTCGATCGAGAGCGCATCGTAGTAGGCCGTCTTGAGCAGAAGGGGCAGCGAAGAGCCTTCGATCCGCTGCAGCAGCCACGGCAGAATGCGATCGCTCCCACCGGCCGCCGCGCTCAGCCATTCCAGGTACGGAGTGTCGGGCTCGACCAGGCAATCGTCGGCGAGCAGCGGCACGAACGATGGCAGGCTCGACGACAGTTGCCGGCTCACGGCATCGACGTCCCAGTTCGCGCGGACCTGCTGCGGAAATCGCTGCACCAGCCAGCGCGCCAACTCGTACGTCGGAGTGTCGCGCAGCGTGGTGTTTGCCATGCCGGAGTATTCCTCGTCATCGAACGAATCGAGATCGGCATTTTTCTTTTGCAGATCCGCAACCTGTCGGCCCACACCCGCGAGCAACTGCTCGGCCAGCTTCGCCACCCGCGCGCTTTGCGGAAACGCGCGAAGGAACAACAGCGCATCGTGAAAATGAATGAGGGATTCGGCCTCGGAAAACTCGACATTGCGCAAGTCGAGCAGGCCCTGTTCCACTTTCCTGGAGCTGCCTTTTCCGTAAAGGTGCCGAAATTGTTCGAGGTCGACCAGTTTTCTGGACAGGGTTCGGTTCATGGAAGGGCCGTCTTGACAGTGCGTTGAGCCGACGCCGGTGGCTCCCCGTGACTTTCGTTGAGCACTCAAGAGTTGTCAAGAAATATCCAAGGGGGAATGCCGTCGTCGATCGGCTTTCGGCAGTCCCACCCTGGCGAAATCACATGTGAAACAGATTATTGATTTTTGCCTTGCAAATAGACTCCCCAGATGGGCGGGTTTTATTGCAAAATAAAGATTCAGACCAATAGCAGTTCCCCGGAGGACCCTGTGGCTCGCGTCTATCAGTTCAGCCCCAAGAATGCGTCTGGATCCCTGACCCGGATGGATCGTGTACAACTCGTACTCATTGGAGTGGGAGTAGTCTTCGCTGCGCTGGGTGCAGGGGAGGCCGTTTACCGCCTCGCATTTTTCCAGTTCGACGGCGCCACTGACCGTCTGCCCATCGAGATGCTCTTCGGCGTCGCTTTTGCCTGGCTGACCGTGAAGCTGGTAAAGGACATTTATCGCAACCGCACGGAAACCTCCGCCCGCATCAACCTGGTCTGGCATCGCAATGCCAAGATCCGGAACGCCGTGGATGCGATTGGTCCGGCGATTCCCGCCAACCAGCAGGCCATTCGCGTAATTCGCGAAGAGGTGGACAGCATCGAGTGGGCGCTGTCGGATATCCTGCCCGATCGAACCGCTTAGTATTGCTGCCTTCGAAATGTCATCGGAGCCACGCCTACTTTGATTCCAATGTCAGCGGCTTCGCGTATCCCGTCATCTCCAGATAACCAACCCCGCTCAGCGCGGAACCCCGTCGTGTCCCATTGATATCGATCGCGCCCTCCCAGTAGGCCACCCCTGCGTAGTTCCCGCTTGCCAGTTCCTGCGATGCCAGCGGCGTGCTGATTCGCAAATCGAGTCCAAGCGACGGAATCGTGACCCGCCAGCCGATCGGGTAAACAGCTTTGGTGATTGGGCTCGCATAGGTCTCTCCCGACGGCGCCATGGTGAAGTCGTCAATCCCGAGATGCGTCGCCTTGCCGCTCGCGTCTACAAACGTTCCCGATGAGAATGGGTCAACGCTGCCGTCACTGTGCCGCAGGCGATAGAGCATGAGCTCGGTATTGTCGGCCAGTTGGAGACTCAACCAGTCCCATCCGACTTCGCCTTTGTCCAGCCCGCTGCTGAAGAACTCGTGGTCCATCCAGGACGTGCCATCGACGTTGTAGCTCTTGCCGTTCAACTCGACGGTTCCGCTGGTCAGCAGGCGCGTGAACGAGATGTAGTGCGAGGCATTGCCGGCGCTTCCGCCCTTCTGGCTGATTCCGTTTAGTCCGTGAATCACCGGCGGCTTACGCGAGGTCATCGCAAGACGCAAAGTGAAATCGTTGGCGATTGCCTGCAAGTCCTGCTGGCCATTTACCCACTGCACTTGCCAGTTGCCGTTCCAGACCTTCTGCTGCTCCAGACTCGCGCCCGCCAGGCCCGGACCGGCACGATTCAGCCGCTCCGTGTGATAAAAGCGTTTGCCGTTGATGTCGCTGAGCGCCAGATGAGCAAGGTAGATATCGCGCACGCTCCAGTCGCCACCGGCCGCAGCGTCGCGGTCCACTCCCTGGCGGAAGAAGGTGAGCTCGAATCCGAAGCGGTGTCCGTCGGCAGCTTTGAGATTGCCGGTGTAGTACCACCATTCCGTCTTGTAATCCGGATGGTTGAAGTGATCGCGTGGAAACTCATAGCGGTATCCCGGAAGCGCCTGCTGATACTGCGCGAAGGCCGAAGCGGCGAGCGTCAATGTGAGGAAAAACGCGAGCAGCCTACTCCTCATGCACCACCTCGATCGGGTTCAGCGAGGTCGCCACCCGCGCCGGATAGAAGCCGGCCAGGACGGTCGCTACATAGACCAGCGTCAACGCTCCCAGCAGCACGGCGACTGGCCAGTGGAAGCGAATCGTCCAGCCGAACGACTGCTTGTTGATCACGAAGATCAGCAGCAGCGAAAGCACAATGCCGAGCGCCAGCCCGGCGACATTCGCCAGCAGCCCGATCAGCCCGGCTTCGACCAGGATGAGCTTGCGTATCTGCGAAACAGCCGCGCCCAGAAAACGCAGCAGACCCAACTCGCGACGCCGATCGATCACCAGCGCCAGCATCGCTCCGGCAATGCCGATGACGGCTACAATCACCGCCACAACTTCAAGCGCGTACGTGATAGCGAAGGTGCGGTCGAAAATTTGAATTGCCTGCGCGCGCAGACTGCGATTGGTGTAGATGACGAGGTTGTGTCCGGCCGCCACTCGCTCCACTTCCGCGCGGACCTCGTCCACGTTCGCTCCCGGCGCGAGATAGACGGCCATGTTCGACACCGCGGGATCGTGCAGATAACGCAACCCCCGCGAGCGATCGATGACCATGAAACCCTTCTCCGTACCGTAATCGTAGAAGACGTCGATAATGCGGAAGCGCACCTGCTCATTGCCCAGTGGAAGCGTGATGAAATCTCCGGCGTGCAGGTGATGCTTGTTGGCAAAGGGCTCGCTGATGATGACGTTGTCGGCGGCGCGAAGTTCGCGGTTGACCTGCTCGGTGGTGCGGCCGGAGAAGAACTCGACTTTGCCGAGCGGATGCGGCCCCAATGTGTCGCCAATGCCAAGGATCGCCGGCAGCCCCTGGTAGCTCACCTCGTATTCGCGAAAACGATCGACGCCCGCAACTCCGGGCAGCGCAGCCAGCTTTTCCGACAAGGCTACGTCGATGGTCGGGTGACGATCCGCGGAGGGATTCATGGCGGGCGCAACGAACAGGTCAGCTTTGAGCTGGTTGTTCATCCACACCTGTACCGTCTGGCGAAAGCTGCCAACCATGATGCCGACCGAAGTCGTCATGGCGATCGCCGTAGAAAGTGCTCCCACGAGGACCGACGTCCGTCGCAGCGACGAGGCCAGGCTGCGCGAAGCGAGCATTGCTTCGACTCCTCCGACACGACGCAGCATGCCGGAAGAGATATTGGTGAGCCCGCTGACCAGAGCCGGAATGGCGAAGGCCGACGCCGCGATGAACAGCAGTGCCGCTCCATAGCCAAAAAATGGCTTGCCGGCAATAGCCGGAGCGAACGATGCTGCCGCTCCCGCCAAAGCCAGTCCCAACGCGATCCAGAGATCGCGAACCTTGTGGACGCGGGCTGCATACTCGCGCTCCCCACGAGCCATTGCTTCAACCGGCGAGACAAGCGACGCCTCGCGCGCTGGGGACGCGGCTGATGCGAGCGATATGGCCACACCCACGAACAAGCCGAGCAGCACCGTGCCCAGCGTGAGTTCAATCGGCGCAGGCCGGCTGCTGACGTAGAGGTTGTCAACCGTCGCGCCCAGCAAACGCACTGCGCCAATCGCCATCAACCTGCCGAGAACAATTCCGACAGTGGCGCCGACGACGCCGAAACATGCTGCCTCGCCCAGAAACGCTGCCAGCACCGTTCTCCGGCTGGCGCCGAGAGCGCGCACGATGCCGATTTCCGGCCGGCGACGTACGACGGAAACGGAAATCGTATTGAAGATGAGAAATGCGCCGACTACCAGCGCGACGTAGCTCAGGATGCGCAGATTCCAGCGGAACGCGCTGAGCATCTTGCGGTTCTCCTGCGTCTCGCTGCCCTGGCGGCGAAGCTCGACTCCGGCCGGCAACACCGCGCGAATCCGCTGCTCCCATTGCTCAAGCGGCAGGGAAGCAGGCACCGTCAGCAGCACACGATCCACTCGCCCGTTCCGATGGAGCGCACGCTGCGCCGTGTCGATGTCCATCAGGATGATTCCACCGCTATCAGTGGAATCGTTCAGCACGCCGCGGACGATATAGGGATGAACCTCGTCGTTAATCTGCAGTTGCAGCGTATCGCCCGCTTTGACGCCGAGATGCCGGCTCACCCAGACGTTGTTTCCCCTGAGGGTGTGCGCGAGATCTGCGGCGTCCGCGTCTGGTTCGGCTGAGGTGAAACCTTCGGGATGATCAGCCACGAGATCAAAGCCGATCAGCGGGACGGTCATTCCGTCGGGCTGCACGGTTGCGAAATCATCAATGCGCGGCTGAACCTTGATTGGGTAGGGAAGCGTCGCCAGCCGGCCAATGACAGCGTCGGGAACGCCGCCGATCGCGGTCACCTCAAGATTCGAGCTGCCGGTCAGCGTCTCGATCGATGAGCGAAACGATCCGGCCGCAGCCCCGCCCGCCAGTTCGATGGCGAGCACGACGGCTACTCCCAGCGCCACGGCCAGCACGGTCAACAGCGTGCGCACCGGCTCGCGGTACAGCGGACGCACGATCAGCCGGTAGAACACGCGCAGGCGCGGGGTCATCGTGCCACGACCTCTTCGATTCGGCCGTCGCGCATCTTCACGATGGCGTCGGCCATGCCGGCCGCTTCCAGGCTGTGCGTCGCCATCAGGATTGCCGTCTTCTGCTCATCGGCGATGCGCCGAAGCAACTCGAGAATCACATTGCCGGTATGGGTATCGAGGTTTCCGGTGGGTTCGTCGGCCAGCAGCAGCTTCGGGTTGTGGACCATCGCGCGGGCGATGGCGACGCGCTGCATCTGCCCGCCGGAAAGCTGGTGCGGCATGCGGCTTTCGAGACCGGCGAGCTCGACCAGCTTAAGCTTCTGCAACGCCTGATTTCGGGTGTTCGACTGGCCGCCCAGCTGCAACGGCAGCTCAACGTTCTCCAGAACAGTTAAGGTATTCAGCAACTGAAAAGCTTGAAAGATGAAGCCGACTTTCTCCCGCCGCAGGCGCGTGAGTCCATCTTCGGTCAGCTCGGAGGTCGACACGCCTTCCAGCAGCACCCGGCCGCCGGTGGGAAAATCCATTGCCCCGGCGAGGTTGAGCATCGTCGACTTGCCGCACCCGCTGCGGCCTACCAGGGCGACGAAGTCTCCGGGATCGACCGCCAGCGACACTCCGTTCAACGCGTGCACCGGCTCGCCGTCCGTGATGTAGGTCTTGGTGACGGCTTCCAGGCGCAGTAAGGCGGAGAGGCTGGGCGCGTTCGTCTGCGCCGTTGGGGGAACCTTGGTCTGGGTCGAGTCCATCGATGAATTGCCGGAGTAAGAACGATTATTCCACGGCTTTGGATGTTACCGGGCAGGGAAAGGATCGATTTCGCGTCCCGTTTTCACGACATGAAAAGGGAGCGAAATCTGGCTTTGGAAATCGCATCAGCGTGCCATAGAATGCCACTCCTGCACAGTGGGGATGTTCGCAGCCGAGGCCGCATTGCACGACCTGCCATTGAGGAGATATTTGCGTGCCGCGCTTGCGGTCTGGCTGGCCGCGATCGCGCCTGCCATTGGCGCGCAGGCGCAGTCGTCCATCGGAGTGCTGACATCGCCGGCAACGCCCACGATCTTCTGGTCGCAGGTCGATACCTATGTCGGCCTCACGCATGCAATCGATTTCATGATGCTGGCTTCCGGCACACCCGGCCGCAACGGCGATCACCCGGAATTCGTTCTTGGACCCAACATCGACATCGGCCTGCTGAATTTCATTCCGCACTTGAAGCTGAGCAATCCCGAGAAGAGCAAGTACCTGACCTTTCGCATCGGCTATCGCTACGTTAAAAATCTCTGCGGGAAGGAAACGGCGCAAAACAACGGCGTGTTGGAACTGACGCCACGCATTCCGTTGCCGTGGGGCTTTCAGATTGCTGACCGCAATCGCATCGATCTGCGCGGCCTGCCCCAGCAGTTCTCCTGGAATTACCGAAATCGCTTCGGCATCGCGCGCAGCATACAAGTTCGGCAGTTCGCCTTCACGCCCTACGGGGAGGCCGAAATCTTCTATAACTGCAAGCTGGGCGAGTGGACGCAATACAACTATCGCTTCGGGATCATCTCGCGCATCACGCCGAGGGTCGAAGTGGACACCTGGTTCAAGCGCACAACCACGATCGTCGAGCCCATCGCAAGTGTCGATGCAGCGGGGGTAAAGCTGATACTGTTTTTCCGGAATTTCAATCGGTGAGCGATCCAGCCAGAACTCTCATGCTATGGACGATCACACTCGATCGCGAGTACCGCAAGCACCGCCTGCCGGCGGATATAGAATTGCTGCTCAGAGAGTGATATGAAAGCCGCAGTTCTGATCCATCCTGCCCCCATCGCGCAAAAGCCGCTGCGAATCGAAGATGTCCCTCAGCCCACGCCGGGCAGCGGCCAGGTCCTGCTGAAGGTTCGCGCGTGCGGCGTCTGCCGCACCGACCTGCATATCGTGGAAGGTGAACTTTCGCCGCGCATCGAGAATGACATTCCCGGCCATCAGATTGTCGGCGAGATCGTCGCAGGAGCCACTGCCACCTTGCCGCTGCGGACGAGAGTCGGCGTCTCGTGGATCGGCGGCACCGACGGCACCTGCTGGTATTGCAAGCACGCGATGGAGAACCTCTGTGACCATCCGACCTTCACCGGCTACACCGTGCCCGGCGGATATGCCGAGTATGCCGTGGCGCGCGCCGATTTTGTTTTCCCGCTGCCGCCGGAGCTCGACGATCTGCACGCCGCTCCGCTGCTCTGCGCCGGCATCATCGGATTTCGCGCACTGCGCGTTGCCGGGGTTCAACAAGGCGAGCGCGTCGGACTGTTCGGATTCGGCGCCTCAGCGCACCTTGCCATCGAGGTGCTGCACGCGTGGAAGTGCGATGTGTACGTCTCCACACGGGGAGCGTCGCATCGCAAGCTGGCGGAGTCGCTAGGCGCAAAGTGGGTAGGCGCGGAAGCTGATAAACCGCCGGTGGAACTCGATCGCGCCGTGACCTTCGCGCCCAGCGGAGATGTAGTTGTGGCGGCGCTGTCCAGCTTGCGGAAAGGCGGCGTGGTGTCGATCAACGCGATCCACCTCGACCGCATGCCTCAATTCGATTACGACACCCTGTTGTGGGGCGAGCGTCAGATTCGCAGCGTAGCCAACATGACGCGGGACGACGCTCGCGACTTCCTGAAGCTTGCGGCCGAGATCAAACTTCAGCCGAAGGTAACGGAGTTTCGTCTGGATCAAGCGAATGAAGCGTTGCTGGCGGTGAAGGAGGATGCCATCGACGGCGCCGCGGTGATTATTCCGTAGTCCCGGGCCGGCTGCTTTGTATCAGGGTATGACTTTCAGTCGTGCCCTGATACAAAACTAGCGACGTCGGATTTTCCCAGCAGCCGGTGAAGGCGCGCGCCACAAAAACATGGCAGCCATGCCTAGCGGCTTACTGAATCTTCGCGTAGTTCGAGTTCGTCGTCGTCACCTGGATCTGTTTCTGGGTAGCATTCAGCACCGTCTGCTGCGCGTAGTTGGTGCCGTCCGGCAGGCTGGCCATCTGCACCGCCAGGGTCACGGCGTCCTTCGGATTGTCCATGTAGGTGTTCACGTTGATGGCCGTAATCTTCTTCGATGCGGTATCAAAACCCAGCGTCAACTGGTCGCCCGGCTTGGCGTAGTTCTTGATGACGATCTGCGTCGGGCCTGAGCCCATGGTCTTGTCGATCGACACATTGTGGTTCTGGACCGCCTGCTGGATGAGTTGCGACTTCGGCGGAACATACATCGACAGCAGGCTCTGTACCTGCTGCATGTACTCCTTCATCTCGTCGGTCTTCTTCTCGACGATGCGCTCGCGCAGTTTGCCTTGCCGGCCTTGCTGCTGCTGCGGCTGATTGCCGAGCGGGACCTTCTGCACCTGGCCGTTGGGTCCGTAGGAGCACTGGGAGACGCGCTCCGGCTTCTGCTCGCCCTTCAACGTGATCTGCTGGGTTTCGACCCACTGGTAATGGTGCAGCTTCTGCTTGTTCTCCGCCATGGATTGCTTGAGGGCGGCGAGTTTCTGTTGCATCTCGGGGTTCGAGCCGCCGCCCATCTGCGCGGACGCGGAGACAAGCATCGTCAGGCTGAAGAGGGTTGCTAAGAACAGGGCGCAGGATTTCTTCATGGCATTCTCCAAGTTTCTTGCACGTCGATATCCCAGGAGCACATCGGGAGTTATCGTTATCGAGCAGCTTTCAATTCGGGGATACCACTATTGCAGACCCGACGGCGCTTTGACCACATCTTTTTCGACCGGCTTCAACGGAACGTCTTTGGTCTGGTCCCCCGCCTGAGGGTTGAATGAGGTGAGCTGCGCTTTGCCGAAGTAGCTCCAGACCTCCGCGAAGTAGTACTTTCCGTTCCTCAAGGCAAAGACGATCTTCGAGGGAGGATTCTTGCCCGGCGAGGCGCTCTGCATGAAGTACAAATCCTGCTGCACCTTGCCGTCTTTGCTGCGCAGCATGACATAGGTTGGAGCGATGATGTCCAGTGTGTACTGTCCGGCAGGAAGTTTCACGCCGGAGATGTAGAAGTCGAACGGAATATCAGCCGTACCGCTGCGAGGATTTTCCGCCATCATCGAGCAGCACATCACAAAAAGCAGGAGCAATACGGAAGAGCATTTAGCCAACCCGGTACGGTTCATCGCACCTCCTCGACTCGCATCGCGCAACATGCGTCAGTTCGTTACTGGAGCTGGTTAGGAAAGCCGGTAATCGACAACATGTGCGACTCGGACGAGTTCCAGTATTCGGCTTCCTGCACCACGATTCGCAGCAGGATCAGGTTCGGATCCTCAAGCCCGCCGGGAAACCACTCTTTGTACTGCGGATTCCAAAGCTGCTTGGTCCGTTCCTTGTCGCGCACCAGTTCGCAAAATCCGCTGACCGAAACGTAACGATTTCCCGCACCATCCGCAAATGCGAGGTTCACGCGCTGTATGGTTCTTACAGCTTCAACTTTTTCGGTATTGGCGGCAGTGAGGAACCAGAAGGCTCCATCGTCATCGGCCGGTTGCGCTGCCATGGGACAACTATGCAAACTCGAGTCGGGACGTACGGTAGTAAGGATTGCGATCGAAATGCCGCGAATCAGTTGATTGAGTTGGCTGACGGGGCCGCCTTGTACCATGTAAGCTCCTTACGCGTGATGTGAACTTAAACGTGCGGTACGGACCGGGACCGCCTCATCCGGAAGTCGCAGCAGCAAAGTCGGCGGCGACATCCTCCGGCTTCCAGTCGTTTCCAGAGTACACCTTGAGGATTTTACCGTCCTTCCCAATCAGTACCGTCTGCAATCCGTGAACGATTTGACCATCCTTGGTGTTGTACGCCAGGCCGAAGAAGTCGGCTACCTTGCGAACCTGCTCGGGCGTTCCCGAAGCAAACTGCCAGTGCTGGAACTTGGGATCGGTGCGTCCCACGTAACGCTCACCATATTCGCGTAAGACCGCGGGCTTATCGTTTTCGGGGTCGATGCTGATGCTGAGCAGTTGCGCGTCGGCGAAAGCTTTCGGATTTTGCTGCAACTGCTGCATCACCTTACCGAAGTTGTTGCTCATGCGTACGCAGTAATCCGGGAAAGGGCAGTGGGTGTAGATGAACGTCAGCAACAGCGGCTTTCCGCGGAACTGCGCCAGCTGAACTTGTTTGCCGTCTTGATTGACCAGCGTAAATTCTGGCACCTGCTGTCCGGGCTCCGGTATGTGCAACTGTGATGTGCCATCAACGGCATCATCGCTCACCTTGCTGAAGCTGATGTCCTGAAGCTCGGCATAATTGCCGAGCACAAGGGTCGCGTGTACCTGATCGCCGGGGGCGATTGCCTTGAACACCCACCAGTCGTTGCTGTCCACGATGAACGGCATCGTCATGCCTTTCATCAGACCGGGAACGTCGTGGTGCGAGATGGTGAGTTGATGCCGCGCAGCATCGACGGCGACCACGCGGCCATCGAGAGGGTATCGCTTGCCTTGCGGTTTATGAGCGCATGAGGTGAGGAGAAGCGACAGCAGAAGCAGAACGATGGGGTGATATTTGCGAGTTGGGCCGATGTGCATCCTGGATATTCTACGGCACAACGAAACGGGGTTGTGTCAGGGGATGACTTCACAGGGTGCTGAATTCTGTTGACGCGAGCCCTGTGTCAGGGGACGCCGCTGAAAAAGTTCGGAGACGTGCGCTTTGTATCAGGGCACGGCTTCAGCCGTGCCGATAAGCCTTTTGATTTTGGTTGCGGCGAGGCGGACTTCAGTCCGACGAGCCGTCCGGTTCGAGTTTTTCAGCGCCCTCTCCAGGCGTGCCGGCCGCTGCACACAGCGTGCAGCGGCTGAAACCTGCCGAGTAACGGCGCTTTTCGGCACGAGTAAACTCGTGCCCTGTTACAAACCGTGTCACATGATCGCCGTTGGCGGAGCTGGTTCATCGGGACTGCCCGCGTTGGCCAGCGGCACGCGAACCATTACGAATCCCAGGATCACCAGCACAATGAATCCTGAGATCACATTGGGATGCTGGAAGATCACAGGCAGCGGCCACTCCTTGTATCGGAAGACCGCGATGACAATGCCCATCAAAGCTTCCCCGGCAATAAAGCCTGATGCCGTGAGCACGCCGGCATTCTCTACACGTGCCTTCTGCGCGTCATTGAAATTCTTGCTGTCGCGCATCTTGTCGGTGATCCAGCGGATCATACCGCCGATAAAGATGGCGAAGGTCGTTTCCAGCGGCAGATACATGCCCACGGCGAAGAGCATCGGACTCTTGACCTCGATCATAATCAGGGCAATCCCCATCAGGATGCCGACCACAATCAACGGCCATGCCATCTCTCCGCCCACGATGCCGCGCGAGAGCATGGCCATCAGACCGGCCTGCGGCGCCGGAAGCTGACGATCGCCAAAGCCGATTCCGCCGCTATTAATGTTGGCCTGATTCAGCAGCAACAGAACCGGCAGCAGCGCGAAGCTGGCCACCGCCACGCCCATGAAGTCGCCAATCTGCATTTTGGCCGGTGTGCCGCCGAGAATGTGTCCGACTTTCAAATCCTGTAACATCTCGCCCGCCACGGCTGACGAGATGCAAACCACCGCTGCCACACCGAGCACCGCGGCAACGCCATGCATGCCCGAAACGCCCATCAGCACCATGAGAATCGCAGCGATCACCAGCGCGGCCAGGGTCAATCCGGAGATGGGATTGTTCGATGAACCAATCATGCCGACCAGGTTGCCGGAGACGGCGGCGAAGAAGAAGCCGACAATCATCATGACGATTGCCGCCACGATTCCCGGTCCCCACGAGCCGGCGTAGCTCTTATAGAGGAAGACCATTGCGATCAGAACGATGGCCAGTCCGGTGAAGACGAACTTGGCATTTAGATCGCGCTGGGTACGGGCCGTGCTGGCGTGAGCCGCAGCCGATTTCTTCAAGTCCGAGACCGCCCGTGCCATGCCAATGCCCAGGCTCTTGCGCATGCGGAACAGCGTGTAGCAGGCGCCGACCAGCATGCCTCCCACGGCAATCGGGCGCACGATGAAGCTCCACACCGCGCCAGCTTGTCCAGCCCAGAAGCCGGTGTCGGGAATCGTGGTGCCGGCTGGTGCAAACTGCGCTACCAGCGTCGGGCCGCCGAGAAAGAGAATAAGCGGAACCAGCAATCCCCAGGCAATGACGCCGCCGGCAAAGTTCAGAGAAGCCAAGCGCGGGCCGATGATGTAACCAACGCCCAGGTACGCGGGGCTGATAGCAGGAGCAGAAACTGTGGTGACGGCGCCTGCCGGAAGCTTGGGCGCGGTCGCGCTGCGCCCCATGCGCACAAAGCTGGAGCCGATATTGCCAACGTTCACGATGAAGTCGCGACTGGCGCTGAATAGGCTGAACTGCCCCAGCAAATAAACTAGGCCGCCGAATCCCATGTTGCCGAAGAGGATTTTCGCGGCGCGGCTGCCTTGCTGGCCTGCGATGTGAATCTGCGACGCGGCCACCGACTCGGGGAAGGGGAGCTCGGGGTCTTCCACCATGACGCGGCGCAGCAACGTGACAAACAGAATGCCCAGCACGCCGCCCAGCAGCATCAGGATCGACGACTTCCAGTATGCGTGTTGAAAGTCGAAGACCGGCCAGGCGCCGGAGATCACGAACGCCGGGATGGTGAAGATCGCGCCCGCCGCGACCGATTCGCCGATGGAGCCAACGGTTCGGGCGATGTTCTCTTCGAGGATGGAGCCTTTCATCAGCCGCAGAACGGCCATGCCGATGACGGCGGCAGGATAGGTGGCGGCAATGGTCATCCCGGCGCGCAGGCCCAGATAAGCGTTAGCGGCGCCAAGAATAACGGTGAGAACAAGACCCAGAAGCACGGCGCGAAGGGTGAACTCCGGCATGGTCGTGTTGTCGGGTACGTAGGACCGGAACTTCTTCGGTGCCTCGGTGGTTGTAGTGCTCATTTAGGGCAAACCTCGGAGCTGCGCATAAATTATAGCGACCGCGCAAGTTAGCATGCCAGCGGCATCGGACACAAGTACAACCGATTGTCCGCGATGACCCGGTACAATGTTCCAACATAAGGAGCCAACCGTCGTGGACTACCTTCTGAAGACCGAGCCCACCGCATATTCCTTTGCCGACTTGGAACGCGATAAGCAGACCATCTGGGACGGCGTGACGAATCCTGCAGCGGTGAAACACCTGCGCGAGATGACGCCCGGCGAGCGCCTGGTGATCTATCACACCGGGGATGATAAGAGCGCCGTGGGATCGGCGACCGTCGTGTCAGTCGATGTTAAGGACCCCAAAGTTCCTCTGGTGAAGATCAAGGCTGGTAAAGCGATTGCTGCGCCGAAGACACTGGCTGAGATCAAGGCGCACGCTTTGTTCGCCGACTCGCCGCTGGTCCGGCAGGGAAGGCTTTCGGTGGTGCCGCTCACGGCAGCGCAATATAAATGGCTCGGCGGGGAATGAAACTTGTGTAAATCTCGCCCGAGGGAACCTGAACCAGCATTGCACCTCGTTTCTGCTGCATCTATACTATTGGTGTCACGGTGCTGCAAGCCGGGACTTCGGCTCTCCGCACCGGCGACAGGGTCCTAAATGCGCAGTGAAAGCGCCCTATAGGACGGTTGGAGGTCGTCTTCAGCAGTCGTGAGACGCTAAAGCGAAAACGACGAGATCAGCGCGCGCCACAACGTGCAGTGGTGGTTGCGGCCTTCGATACCCTTCTACGCAGCGTTTTTTCCGTCCTCTTCCCCTCTGATTGCCGTGTCTGTCGTACTCCGCTGACCAACATCTCCAGAGTTCCTGTTTGCGACGATTGTCTCGCAGAGATACGTCCCGTTCGCGCGCCGCAGTGCATCCTCTGCGGCGACCGCCTGACCAGCGCGCAATTGCTGATGGGCGACGGACGTTGCGTCGGATGCCGCGATCACGAGCCTGCATTCGATCGCGCGCTCTCGTTCGCCGAGTACAAGGGAGCGCTGAGCGGGCTGATCCATCTGCTGAAATATGAGAGCGTCACGCCGGCTGCCAAGCCGCTCGGACAACACCTTGTCGGCGTCATCGCCGAGCTGCTGGCCGGACGTGGCGACACTGTGCCGTTGCTCATTCCCGTACCGTTGCATAAGGGCCGGCGGCAGACGCGCGGTTTCAACCAGGCCGATCTGATTGCTCGTGCTGCGGCAAAACACTTCAACGAAAAGGTAGAGATTGCACCGGAGTTGCTGGTCCGCCATCGCGAGACGATCTCGCAGGTAGGACTCAGCCGCGAAGAGCGCATCGAAAATATGCGTGATGCTTTCCGCGTCGTCGACCGGAAGAGAATTTCCGGCCGCACCGTCATCCTCATCGATGACGTAATGACGACGGGTACCACGCTGTCAGAGTGCGCTCGCGTGCTGAAGCAAGCTGGTGCGGAACGAGTTTGGGCGGCTACCGTAGCTCGCGCCTTCCATGGCGCCGAACTGCTGGAAGCTGCCGATGGCGGTGAACAGGAGGAAGTCGAAGCGGTGGAAGTCGCCGCTTCGGTGTAGAGGTCTATGTCGAGTTCGGTCCAGAGCACAGCGTCCCGATACGGAAAGTCCCTTGCTGGTTGCATGCACCATGCCCGGGTTGCAGGCGACACCGAAGGTCCGCAGTGGGCAGCCATGCACGCACCCGTGCTGGTTCTAAACGCGTCGTATGAGCCGATCAACGTCTGTGCCGCGCGCCGTGCCATCATCCTGGTGCTGAAAGGCGTGGCCATGATGGAGGAGCAGAATGGACACATCCTGCATGCCGCGCGCGTCAACCTGCGCGTGCCCTCCGTGATCCGCCTGCTCGAATACCGCCGCATCCCGCATCAGACCCGCGCGCTCTCGCGTAAGAATATCCTGCTGCGCGACCGCAACACCTGCCAGTACTGCGGCAAGGTTCTGGCCGCCGGAGAACTCACGCTCGACCACGTTATCCCGCGTTCGCGCGGCGGCGCTTCTACCTGGGAGAACCTCGTCGCCTGCTGTCACACCTGCAATCGCAAGAAGGGCAACTTGCTGCCGCACGAAACCCACATGAGGCTCATGCGCGAGCCCCGACCCTTCAACCTGCACACCAGCCGGCACATCATGCGGATGATGGGCCGCTCCGACGCAAAGTGGCAGAAGTACCTGTTTTACTGACACATGGTAAGCGGCCATCGAGGACGCAGGCCAACTCGCCGCGATCTGCCAGTGTTTCTTCTGGTATACGGAGTGATGTTTGGTCTCGCCGCTCTACTGATGCCCTTGGCGGTACGGCTGGATTTTCCAGCCCCTGGCAGCCTCAAACCCATCGCAGGCGTGGTCGAACGAAGTCCCCGAATGAAAACCGGGCGGGGCGCCGCCATCATTATTCCCATCCAGACGGCGAATGGCGCCTACAACTTGCTGGAAACCGATTTCACTCACGCGCACGAATTAATGGGCCTCAAGCCCGGAGATCATGTGAGTGCGCTGGTTACTACCCTCGGTGGCTACCAGGTGTGGCAGCTTGAGCGGAATGGCGTCGTCCTTGAGCGCTACGAAGAGAAACGCCGCTGGCAGGAAGACGCGATTGCCCGCACCCATACATTGGGCCTTTGGTCAGGCGCGGCCGCTCTGCTATTTCTGGTAATAGCTTTCCTGCTCAGACGGCATTTTGGCGCATGGCGCGACCAAAGCACGGCATCGCCAGTGCAATCGCAAGTCAATTCCCCGGTTTCCTGAAGCTTCCATCAAAATTGCTCCCACCGTACCAAACATAGGAATCGCTGTGCCCACGGCCAAATATGTCTGAAGTTGAATCTCTGGCTTTCCGTCCAAGCATCAACAACTTACACGGTTGATCCGGTTACTGCGATGGAACTTTAACTGCTTTTTCGTATAGGCGTTCCTATATCTGCATCTCACTTTATGTGCTGCGGTTTAGCACCAGTTCAGCAATCGATAATGGGAGATTGAATGGCAGAAAATACCCTGGAGCAGATTGTCGAAGAACTACGGAGTTCCGGCTCCAAGTATTTCCCGCAGCAGTCGGACGTGAAGGCGGTCCGCGTCGTCGGACACACGCCCAAGACGGACCACTATACCTATGAGATCGTGGTCGACTTCGTTTCCGGCGGCGAGCGCGTCAATGCCAAGCTGTATCGCGGGAAGGGCGGTTCGCGTACCTGCCAGGAACTGGCGCGTAAGGAAGCTCAGAATCTGCAATTTGCTCATCAGACCGCGGAGAAGCGAAACCTGAACGGTGTACCGCGACCGGTCGGCAACTTCACCGATCTGGGCGCAGTGGTGAGCACGAAGGTCAGCGGTCTGCCTCTGCAGAGCATCATTATGAAGGCGGCGCTGCTGCCGGATAACGGCAACGATCATCTGCTGGAAGCCTCTGCCAAACAGGCCGGCGAATGGCTGCAGCAGTTTCACAAAGCGACCAACGGAATTCCCACTCCGTTGGACACCGACGCGATCCTGGCAGAGTTCGAGAAACTCTGTGCCAAAGCGCGGAAAGATGGGCTTCCCGCGGATTCAACCGACGCCATACTCGCCAACGCGAAAACCGTCCTCAGCAAATACAAGAAGCCATTGCGGGCCTCATCCCTGCTTCAGGACTTTGTGCCGCTGAACGTGCTGATCGCCGAAGATGGCGTGGGCTTCTGCGAGTTCGCCAATCTGGATCAGCAAGGGCCTTCGCTTCAAGATGCGGCCATGTTTCTGGCGGCGGTCGAGGTGCTGGAAAAATATCCCTTCTGCAATCGCAACATCACGTCGCTGGTGCAGGACGCCTTCGTCGAGGCTTATGGAGTGGCTCCTCACGAAGAGGCGCTGCTCGATACGTTGAAGATGAAGATCCTTCTGCAGATGTTCGCGCAAGGCCGGCTGATCAAAGAGAGTGCCGAGCGCAAGAAGGTGATGTGGGCCAACGTGATGAAGCGCTTCATTCAGCAGGCGGCAGAACGCTCGGCAGCACGGGTGGCGTGAGAAAAGCGGCAGTTGGCAGTCGGCACTTAGCATTCAGCAAAAAACGTTATTGCATCGGCAACTCGTGCTGAGTCGCATTGCTCGCGCACTCAGCCTTGGCCAAATGCTAACTGCCAAATGCCAAATGCAGCCTTTACTGCTTCGGCGCCGCTTGCTGCGGTTGCGTCCCGCTGCCGGGCTGGCCTGCACCTTCATCCGTGGTCTTCGACACTTCCTGCCCATCGTACGTGATCTTCGACTTCGCGCCGTACCGTTTGTAATTCTTGTACTTCACGATGTAGCGCATCTTCACGTCATCGCCGCCGGAGAAGTGCAGCGTGTCCTCGGCATAGGTGTAGACCGGGAACCAGTACACGTTGTCGATCTGCGACCGCCAGGTGGTGTACTTCGGTGAGAGATTCTCCTTCTCAGGATGCTTTGCGTTGTGGACCTGCGGGACGGTCTCGCCGTAAGTCTTTACGATCTGAAAATCCTTGTCGTCCACCCAGATGCGGCCCTGGAAATAACGCTCGCCCTTCTCAATCGTCTTGGGCGCAATGTCGAAGACATAGGTTCCGAGCTCGTCTTCGCGCTGCTTGCCGGCATAAAGCACGTCATATTTGACGATGTCATCGCTGGTCAGCACAAAGGGTAGCCGGTTGCGGATGTCGTCATAGTCGGCCTGCGTCATCGTCACGCGCTCCAGCGACGATTGCGGCGCAAAGACGACCTGCTCGATACGATGACCCTGGTTGTCGAACAGAACGTCGCTCACCTGGTGATACTCGCCGTCAACCGTGCTGCCATCGAGCGTCTGCACCTTCACGTCTTGCGTGTAGGTGTACTGATCACGAGCTGTCTTGAATTGCTTTTCCTTGGCAGCGAATCGCTGGATGATCTGGTCAACGGTGACGCCTGTCGGCTGCGATGGGTCAAGTGGCCCCTCACCGCGGTCATCCGATGCGAACGCCGGACTCACGAAACACAGCGCAAGAACCACGACAAAGGCTGGAAGGAAGGGAGCAAACCCGCGAGACTTCATGGAATCACCTATGCCCTCATTGTATTCGATGCGAAGCCAGGCCGCGGACGCCGAGGTCCGCTGCGGCCTTCTACTAACAACCCTTGTTGCATCGACTTCACTCGCCGGAAAACGCACGAACAGTAGTAACAAAGGTTTGACGGAATACTGCCGCTCCCGTTTACCATGGAGTACAGGTGCCGACTCCCGATCCCAAGCAGCGCATTAGCGTCATCAACGCCCTCCGAGCCTTTGCCGCCCTGGCCGTGGCGTGGGGACACTTCGTCGCCGGACAAGGCAAGTTCCTCGGGCCGACCGGCAAGTACGGCTACCTCGGTGTCGACATCTTCTTTGTCATCTCCGGATTCGTTATTCCCTGGAGCATGTACCGTTCGCGCTATGTGTTGCGCGACTACGGCCGCTTCATGCTGAAACGCAATCTGCGCCTCTATCCACCGTACCTGGCATCGATCGCGATCAGCATCCTGGCAACCAACTTCATCATCGAGCCGCTGTTCAAAGTCCCGCACATGACGGTGACCGGCCGCGATCTGCTGCTCCACTTCACCTACCTGAATGACCTCTTCCACGTGCCGTGGGTGAATGTCGTTTACTGGACGCTGGCCATCGAATTCCAGTGGTATCTGCTTGTGGGATTGGTGATGCCCGCCCTGGCCAGCCGTAATCGCTGGCTGCGTTTCGCCATCACCTCGGCGATGGTGCTGTCGTACTTCGCGGTGTATTGGGACCGGCTGGTCTTTCACTATCTGCCGGTGTTTCTCATCGGCGTCTTCGTCTTCCAGTATCGCGCCGAGATCATCGACCTGCGGGAGATGCTGGGCATGATTGCCGTAATGGTATTGGCCATGTATCGCATCTCGGGCTGGCTGGTGCCGCTGGTAGCCGTGCCCACCGCCTTGCTCATCACCTTCTCGCGCTTCCACAGTAAGAAGATGGATCGCCTGGGCGACGTCAGCTACTCGCTCTACCTGCTGCACCTCCCCATCGGCGTCAGCCTCATCGGCATGATGTCGCACTGGATCCCGTATTCCAGCTGGTTCCTCGGCCTGCTGGATGCGATTGGTCTTGCGGCCTGCGTTTGGGCTGCATGGATCATGTACCAGTTCATCGAGAAGCCGTCGCAAGAAATGTCGTCGGCGATCCGCTACGTACGCAGACCGGCGCCCGCACCGCAGAGTGCGGTGGCTGCGGCGGGGGATTAACAACTTCTTCCAGGTTTATGTGACTCGGCGCACGGCGCAATACGTTCACTCCGCGCGGTAGGTCACCTTCCCGTTCATCATGGTCAGCGTCACCTTCGTTGTGCTGATGTCGGACGGAGGAATTTTGTACAGGTCGTTCTCCAGCACAACGATGTCCGCCAGCTTGCCGACCTCGAGGGAGCCAGTGGTCTTTTCCAGGTCCAACACGTACGCCGAGTCGAGCGTGTAGGCCTTGAGAGCCTGATCCAACGTGATGCGCTCGTTTACCGGGGGCATGATGGGCGTGAACTGCTTGTCACCGTATTGCGGCAGAATGGCTCGTGTCAGCGCTACCTGGATTGCCTCCAGCGGCCGATAGCTCGAAACGTAGCCCGCCGCCGGCCAGTCTGTCCCGAAGGCCAGCCGACCTCCCGCCTTCGATACCGAATTCATGCGGGCCCACTCAGTATTGACCACATCCGGACCGAGGATCTTCACAACCATCTCGCTGTACGGGTCGGGGGTGATCCACTGCGGAGATGTCTGCATGGTGACGTTGAGTTCTTTGAAGCGTGGCACGTCCTGGTCTGTGATCAGCAGGGCATGCGCAAGTGTGTGCCGCGAGGGGCTGTTGGGATATTGCTTCTGGGCCTTGGCGACGATGTCCAGGTAGGTGCGAAGGGCAGCGTCCCCGTAGCAGTGGCAGTGCGTATCCAGGCCGTTCGCCTGCGCTTTCAGTACGGCTGCCTCCATCAGTTTGGGATCGAGAAGGTAGTCGCCATAGAAGCCCGGCCGGTCGAAGTAGGGCTTTAGCATCACGGCCGTGTGCTGGGCCTCTCCGCCGTCGGCATTCACCTTCAGCGCCCGGAACTGCACCAGCTCGGAGTGATATTTATCGCGGAGCTTCAGCGCAATTCCCACCGGGTCCTCTGTCGCAGGATTGTTCCAGTAGTAGCTGGCAACCACCCTGATCGGCAGCTTGTTTTCTTTCTCCAGCGCCTGATAGCCGTCCAGACCGCTCTCCGTCGGCATTGTCGAGATTCCGGCATCAAACACAGCCGTAATGCCGGCCGCCGAGAACTTCGGCAACATTTGGGTCATGGCCGCAATAGCAAGTTCGGGAGAAGGCGGTTGCAGCTTGAAAAACACGGCTATTTCCGCCGGACCTTCCACCACCCACCCGGTAGGCTCACCTGTCTCAGGGTCTCGCGCATAGAAACTGAAACCGGGCACGGGCTCCGGAGTCTTGGCGTTCACTCCTGCCATCTCCAGTGCCTTGCTGTTTACCCATCCGCTGTGGCCGTCAATCGCAAAGAGGAATACGGGACGGTCGGGGAAGACTTTGTCGAGAGGCTCTTTGGTTGGGCCAGTCGTGGGAAAGAGCGAGTAGCGCCACCCGAAGCCGCGAATCACCTTGGCGTCAGGGTGAGCGTCGGCCCACTTCTTTACCGATGCGAGCAACTGGTCAAGCGAGTCGAACTGCAAGTCGGCGCCTTCTGCTACCAGAGCCATCGTTGGGTGGATGTGCGACTCAATGAATCCGGGCAGCAGCATCTGACCTTTGAGATCGATGACCTGCGTTTGGTCGCCGATGAAGGCCTGCACGCCTTCATTGGTTCCGACGTAAGAAATATGTTTGCCCGTGATGGCAATTGCCTGCGCCGTGGGGTTCTTGCTGTCGATCGTGTAGACCGCGCCATACTTGAGAACGTAGTCGGCCTTGTCGGCTGCGACCGCGCTTACCGCAACCACCACCGCAACGATTACGTGGATGCCAAGAATGATTGCTGAGGCCTTCTTGCCTTTCATGACGATCTTCCTTTGCGACAGAGGGAGTGCGCGCGTCCATGAACTATGGACATGCTGATTTGGGCGCAAATTGGGCGGCATTGGAAATGCCAGCGTAGACATCTGAATGTTGTTGTCTGGCGCGTAGGATTGCAGTGATGACCCTCACAATAGTGGGTGATAGTAGGATTATTTATGGCACTTTTCTGTTATTACACTGGCTTCTCGGCGGTCGCATCTTTGAAACTGGAGCCAGCGGCTGAGCATTGATCACCAGGATCGGCTGACCCTGGAACCCTCACAGAGGAGGTGCCTTATGGCTTGGATTTACCTTGTCGTGGCAGGACTGTTGGAGATCGGCTGGCCGCTTGGATTAAAGATGGCGGAAGGCCCGGATCGAAGAATCCAAGGAGTCATCATCGCGATTTTATTCATGGCATCCAGCGGCACATTTCTTTGGCTGGCCCAGCGGAGCATTCCGATGGGAACCGCTTACGCGGTGTGGACAGGAATTGGGGCCGTAGGCACGCTCATCACGGGAATTCTTCTGTTCGGCGAACCCGCCAATATGCTGCGCCTGTCCTCTGCCTCGCTGATCGTGCTGGGAATTGTGGGATTAAAGGTGGCGCATGCGTGAAGGCCTCCAACGTTCCCCGGGCTGTTACACTATCCCGTTTTGTGAGTGTTCGGATTGGTGTCCGCATTGCGGCCGCGCTAATCGCGCTCGCGGAGGTTTCATGCTTCGTCGTCTTGCTCTCTTTGTTATCTGCTGCTCACTGTTCTCGGTTGCGCAAACTAAACGTCCTTTCACCTTCGACGACATGATGAAGCTGAAACGCATCGGCGAGCCGAGCGTTTCGCCGGATGGAAGATGGGTCGCGTTCAGCGCCGTCGATGTGAACCTCGATGCCAATTCCAAGACGCCGCATTTGTGGATCGTTCCGCTAGCAGGTGGCGATGCGAAGCGACTGACGCCGGAAAGTGGTTCGGGCGAAGATCGCGTTCGCTTCTCGCCCAGTGGACAGCGGATTCTGTTTGAGTCAGCGAAAGACGGAAGCTCGCAGATTTACGTTCAGCGCTTCGACACCTCGACGGGAGAACTCACTGGCGATGCACAGAAGATCACGAACATCTCGACCGAAGCTTCCGGCGGAACCTGGTCGCCCGACGGAGCGAACATCCTGTTCGTCTCCTCGGTTTATCCGGACTGCAACGACGACGCTTGCAACAAGCAGCGCGACGAAGCCAAAGCCAAGTCGAAGGTGAAGGCGAAGATCTTCACCCAGCTCATGTTCCGTCATTGGACCAGCTACTTCGATGGCAAGTACAGTCACCTGTTTCTAGTCGACTCGGGTGGTGGCGTTGCGCGCGATCTCACGCCTGGAGCGCACGATGTTCCACCCTTCTCGCTCGGAGGTCAGGATCAGTATTCCTTCTCGCCTGACAGCAAGGAAATCGCTTACACCAGCAACATCGACGAGGTTCAGGCGACCAGCACGAACAGCGACATCTGGATCGTTCCGCTTGCTGGCGGAACGCCGAAGAAGATCACTACAAATCCTGGAAGCGACTCGACACCGCTGTATTCGCCTGACGGAAAGTACATCGCGTATCGCTCGCAGCTTCGTGGCGGATATGAGAGCGATCGCTTCCGCCTGATGCTGTACGAGCGCGCGAGCGGAAAGATCACCGATATCTCGCCGAACTTCGATCGCTGGGTCGACTCGATGTCGTGGTCGCCTGATTCGAAGACCATCTACTTCACGGCGGAGAACGATGGAGACGCGCCGATCTATTCCATCAACATCACCTCTGACAAGCCTTGGCCGCAGGAACTCGTCACAGGCTTCAACGACTCGCCAACACCGACTTCCGATGGTAAGACGCTGGTCTTCGATCGCATGTCAGTAATGGCGCCGAACGAGATCTACAGCGCGCCGTTGACGTTCCCGCAATGTCGGATGGCTGTTCCAGCTAACGCATACAGCGTTCCCGATTGCCTTCTGTCGAAAGCTCAGCCTGTGACCAGGCTGAACGAGCCAATCCTCTCCCAGATCCAGATGCAGCCGCTCGAATCGTACTGGTTCAACGGTGCGCTGAAGGACAAGGTTCAAGGCTTCGTCGTCAAACCGCCGAACTTCGATGCCAGCAAGAAGTATCCCGTGAAATACCTGATTCACGGCGGACCGGAAGGCGCTTGGGGCGATGATTGGTCGTATCGCTGGAATCCCGAGCTGTTCGCCGCGAACGGTTATGTTGTCGTGATGGTGAACTTCCACGGCTCGACTGGTTATGGACAGAAGTTCATCGATGCCATCAATGGCAATTGGGGAGGTCCTCCGTACCAGGACCTGATGCTCGGACTCGATTACGCTGAGCAGCACTATTCATACGTCGACAAGGGCCGTGAATGCGCGCTGGGCGCGAGTTATGGCGGTTATGCAATCAACTGGATCGAAGGCCACTCGACGCGCTTCAAGTGCCTGGTCTCGCACGACGGAATGTTCAACCCTGTCTCTGCTTACGGCACGACCGAAGAGTTGTGGTTCAACGAGTGGGAGTTCAAAGGCACTCCGTGGACGAACCGCGCGCTCTATGACAAGTGGTCGCCAGAGATGTTTGCCGCCAACTTCAAGACGCCTCTGCTCGTCGTGCACGGACAGCTCGACTATCGGCTCGATGTGTCGGAAGGGTTCCAACTGTTCACCACGCTGCAGCGGTTGAAGGTTCCGTCGAAGATGCTGTATTTCCCGGATGAAGGTCACTGGGTGCTGAAGCCGCAGAACGGCCGACTCTGGTACGAAGTGGTGAACGACTGGGTCGATCAATGGACGAAGCCAGCGAAGTAGTTGTGCTCTAGAGGTCGGCGAAGATCGTTGAGAGATCAACGTTGATAGGCGAGTTCTCGATAGCGAAGGATTGTTGCTCGATCCAGCTTCCGCTCGAGCAGTCGTAGCCGCGCCGCGTTTCCGGATCGACGAACCAGATGCTCTTTACACCCATGCCACGATAATCATCGAGACGCTGCTGATAACGCGAGACGCGATCCTCCGGCGACAACACTTCGATGATTGCGAGCGGAGCGTGCGTTGGTACCTGTTCGACTGGTTGGTTCCGAGATATCAAGCAGACATCGGCGATACGAAATCTAGTGGGCGAAACCTGGATACGAAGCTCTGTTACAGCCCAAATCTTCCATTCTTTTCCATGGTTTCCGAACCAGCGAGAAAGTGCTGCCTGAATAGCCGCATGATCGAATTCGCCCAAGTTGCGCTCCTGCAACTCGCCGTCGACGTAATCGCAGTCAGGACTGTAGCTGCTGTGCAGATAGTCCTCAACGCTGAGCGGTAATGGAGTTGCTGCCGACATAAGATCGTTCGCTGCAAATATTGTAGCGCTGTCCCAACCAAAAACCAGCGTTTTCCGACATCAGTGACGCTTGAAATACTGCACTGCGCGTTCGTGGGCTTCGGCCTTTTCGCGGGTGGGAAACGTTCCAAGGTTGCGGCGTTTGCCTGTCTTGGGATTCTTCTTGCGTGAGTACAAACGGTATTGTCCAGACGAGAGTTTACGGATCATGCCAGCTTAGATGACGCGACATGCCGTTGTGGAAGCTTCTCCGCTAGATCGTCAAGCCTTCGCGTTAGGCTTAGTAGATGTCCTCGTCGAGGGGTTCCGCAACGCTGGATGAGATCAGCTCGTCGTGCCAGCAGATGCGGTTTCGGCCTTCGCGCTTGGCGCGATAGAGAGCGCGATCGGAGCGTGCGATCAATTCGCCCCGCGCCGTGACGGACGAAGGTTTTGCGGCCGCTATTCCAATGCTGACAGTCAATTGCTGATCGAAGGGCGAATCTTGATTGACGATATTGAGCCGCAGAATCGCCGTTTGCAATCCCGCAGCAACCGCTCCCGCTCCCTCGAGATCAGTGTCTGGCAGCAGCACGATGAACTCCTCGCCTCCATAGCGAGCCACAACGTCGACGCCGCGCTGCAACTCGTTTCCGAGAGCCTTCGCGATCTGTACCAGGCAATGATCCCCGTAGACGTGTCCGTGAACGTCGTTGATGCCTTTGAAGAAGTCGAGATCGAGCATCAGGATGGAGATGGATTCGTTCTTGCGTTGTGCGCGTTTCCATTCCTTGTCGAGGGCGTCGGAGAAGTAGCGTCGATTCGGAATACCGGTAAGCGGGTCGAGCATCGACTGGCGCTCCAGCTCCAGATTCGCCGATCGCAGCTCCCTTTCCTTGCTCAGAAGACTTGCCTGTCCGACGAGATAGCTCACCTGAATCACACCGGAGTGAATGCCCTGGACCACGAGCAGCAGGAGGATCGAGCCGACACCGATGTAGAAATGCTGGCGCGCGACCGAGACGGCAAGCACAAACACCGCGCAGGTAATGACCATCGGAAACAGGCTGCGTAACAACAGGGCTTTCTTGTTCTGCAGCGAACGGCGGGAAACCACCTCCTGACGAATCGGCGCGCGTAATGACTGAAGTCCTATAAACAGGAAAGGCGCGCTCCAAAGCAACTCGAACATCCCGCCTTTGGGCAGCCGCCACATCATTCCGACCAGGGTGTTAGCGGGCGCATGCCAGCTCGCGCCGGGATAGTCGAGCAGAACTTCGATTGGTAAGTACAGCCAAAGCATGATGCAGAGGAGGCGGTTTCGCAGGCGCTCCTCCTCGGATGACCAGGTGAACAGGCGAACGGTTGCGGCAGCGGCCAGCAGCAGGCACTCTGCCCAGTAAATCGAATACAACGCGACGGCCGAAGCGCTGGCCGGCGAAGGCATTCGGAAGATGCGCAGGTAAGTCAGTCCACTGGCGACAGCCGCTTGCAGAAGATTCACATAAAGCGCACCGCGCCGCGATTCGGCGTCGTAGGTATTGGTGATCGCGAGCAGGAAGGGAATTTCCGCCTCGAAGAATAAGAGGTCGGAAATGTCGGCGACCGGATCAAGATTCCAGGCATTGCCGGCGTTCCACGTGAACACAGTTTGGGCAGTGGCCCAGAGGAAAAGTCCGATAGCAATCCACAGCCAAGCCGGACGCTCACGTTGGCGCAGCTGGCCGCATCGCCAGATGCAGCAGAGACCGGCCACAAAGGCCACCGCTGCGCCGCAACCGTTGGAAATAACGGCCTTTGCCGGGAAGAAAAATAGCGAAAACGCTTGTAGAACGACCAAACCAGCCAGGGCGGTCGCGAGCAGATATTTGTCGGCAGATAGCCGTGTGGTGCCCGGTTTGGTCGACATTTAAGTGTCATTAAAATGGTAGACCATTGGACCCCTAACTCAATAGCACTTTCGTAAATATCCGCAATGAGGAATGACTTGAGGTTTATCGATGGAATGCAGTTGTCGAAGGCCGGGCGCTTGAGTAGAATCCTCTCCTTCCGCGAACCAGCGCGGCGTTCACGCTCTGCTGCCCATCGACCGATTGCCGATAGGACGATAGGAGAGTCTCATGCTCCAACGAAGCCTCGGGCCGAGCAAATCGGGCAGCAATCAATCTCACATTTTGCCTTTTCCCCCGTCTGCATCCTTTAGAATGAGGACGCATCTAAAGGTTGAGTATCATTCACTCAAGGACTCATATGCCTAACGAAATTAAAGATTTACAGACCACTGATCCAGAACTTCGCGACGATTCGGAGACCGCAAGGACGCTTCCGGTCCTGCCGGTGCGCGATACGGTTCTGTTTCCGCATGCGGTGCTGCCCCTCACTGTGGGACGCGAAAGCTCGGTGCAGTTGATTAACTCGCTAGGGGAGGACAAGACGATTGTTGTGGTGGCGCAGCGGGAGGCCCGCGTCGACGCGCCGCAGCCGACCGATCTTTTCGCAGTCGGCAGCCTAGCGGTTGTGCACAAGGTCGTGCGCATGCCGAATCAGAGCCTGTTCGTCTTCGCCGAAGGTCTCGAGCGCGTGAAGGTCACCGAGTACACCCAGTTGACGCCGTTCATGCGTGCCACGGTGGAGTCGATTCCCGAGGTCCCGGTCACTAAAAACTCCGAGATTGAAGCGCTGCAGCGCAACGTACTGACGCTGTTCCAGCAGATCGTGGCTGGCTCTCCGACGCTGTCAGATGAGCTTTCGACGGTTGCCGGCAATATTGACGATGCCGGCCGGATGGTGGACTTCATCGCCTCCTCGCTGCCGTCGCTTTCTACCCGCGACAAGCAGGATGTGCTGGAAACGCCCGACGTGCAGGTGCGCCTGGAAAAGATCAACCAGCACCTGGCGAAGGAGCTGGAAGTTCAGCAACTGCGCAACAAAATCCAAAGCGAAGTGCAGGATCGCGTGCAGCAGACGCAGCGCGAGTACTACTTGCGCGAGCAGATGAAAGCCATCCAGAAAGAACTGGGTGAGCAGGACGAAACCACGCGCGATTCCGAGGAGCTGCGCCAGAAGATCGAGTCGGCCGGCATGCCGGACGATGTGAAGAAGGAAGCTCTGAAAGAACTCGGCCGCCTGGCCCGCATGTCGCCGATGGCCGCCGATTACGGCCTGACGCGCAACTACATCGAGTGGCTTGCTGTTTTGCCGTGGCAGAAGTCGTCCGGTGGCGACATCGATATTCCCAAAGCCAAGGAGATCCTCGACTCCGATCACTACGATCTGGAAAAGGTGAAGAACCGCATTCTAGACTATCTGTCAGTTCGCCGCCTGAAGCCCGGAATGAAAGGCCCGATCCTATGCTTCGTCGGACCTCCCGGAGTTGGCAAGACATCGCTGGGCAAGTCGATCGCCCGCTCGTTGGGACGTAAGTTCGTTCGCCTGTCGCTGGGCGGTGTACACGACGAAGCCGAGATTCGCGGACATCGCCGTACCTACATTGGCGCGATGCCGGGACAGATCATGCAGGGCATTCGCCGCGCAGAGACTAACGATCCGGTCTTCATGCTCGACGAGATTGACAAAGTGGGACGCGACTTCCGCGGTGATCCCGGCTCGGCATTACTCGAGGCGTTGGATCCGGAACAGAATGCGACGTTCCGCGACAACTACCTCGATGTGCCGTTTGATTTGTCGAAGGTGTTGTTCATCACCACGGCGAACATGCTCGATCCGATTGCGGAGCCGTTGCGCGACCGCATGGAGATTATTGAGCTGCAGGGTTACACCGAGGAAGAGAAGGTTCACATCGCCTTCCAGTACCTGGTTCCGCGCCAGATTGAAGAGAACGGCGTCACCGGTGATCAGATCGAGTTCCCGGAGGAGACGATTCGCTTCATTATCCGTCACTACACGCGTGAGGCGGGCGTTCGCAACTTGGAGCGCACGATCGGAACCATCTGCCGCAAGCAGGCGCGACGGATTGCGGAAGGGAAGACCGATAAGCTGCGGGTTACGCCAGAGCTGGTGCAGCATCCCGATATGCTGGGCGGCATGAAGATCCGCACCGAAGGTGAAATTGCCGAACGGACCAAGCGTGCCGGCGTGACTGTCGGACTTGCATGGACGCCGACCGGTGGCGATGTGCTGTTCGTCGAAGCGACGAAGATGAAGGGCAAGGGCGGAGCTCCGACGATAACCGGGCAACTTGGCCAGGTGATGCAGGAGTCGATACAGGCTGCGTACAGCTGGGTTCGATCGCACGCCAAGGAACTCGGGATCGACGAAGGATTTTTTGCCGATCACGATATCCACATTCACGTGCCGGCTGGGGCAATTCCGAAAGACGGCCCGTCAGCGGGCGTGACCATGGTGACTACCCTGGTGTCGCTGCTGACCGATAAGCCAGTACGGCCGCTAACGGCGATGACAGGCGAGATCACGCTGAGTGGAAACGTTCTTCCCATCGGCGGTATCAAGGAGAAAGCGCTGGCAGCCAAGCGCGCAGGGGTTACGGACATCATCCTGCCTGCGGAAAACAGGCAGAATGTGGAGGAAGACTTGACGCCGGAGCAGACGCAGGGAATCAATTTCCACTACGTCAAGACGATTGACGAGTTGCTCCAGATCGCACTGCCAACCAGTCGAGCCGAGGTGAAGAAAGACGCCGAGGTCCGCGAGCAGGTCCTGCAGACCGTACCCGTGGGATAAGCGAAGCACAACTTAAATTCAAGGCCGTCGCGAGACGGCCCTTTTTGTTTTATGCCACGTTCCTCGATGTTTTGCAGGGACGCATCTTTAGGCTGCGCCGATCCTTTTCTTTATGAATTGTCATCCCGACTGAGGGCTTCAGCCCGAGTGGAGGGATCTGCGGTTCGCCGCAGCGGATCCGCAATGTAGATGACAATTCCTGAAATGTTCTCCACCCACGCGCCGGGATCTTACTTGCTCTTCATCTTCCACAACATCTGCCGGTACATTCCCAGCCACAGCTCAGCATCCTTCGACGAAATATCCAGTCGTCGCACCATGCGGCGGACGCGCTCTTCGGTTGAGATCACGGAAATCGGGTTCACATATCCGCTGAGATGCAGCGACTCCAGCAGTACCGCGGAAATCCTCTCGACTTCTTCGGCGCTCGCGCCCTTCTCGACGTTTGCCGATTTCGTTGCCAGCTTTTTCGGGATCGCGGATCAGCTCGTAGAGACACACCGCGACGGCCTGCCCAAGGTTCATCGAGATATGCTGCTCGCGCGTGGGAATATTCATCAGCCAGTGACAGTGGGCGAGGTCGTCGTTGGACAGACCCGTCTTCTCGGTTCCGAAGAGCAACGCAACCTTGCCGATCGCGAGTTCTTTGCGAATCAACTTGGCCCCTTGCTCCAGCCGACGAAGCGGGTGGTGCAGTTCGCGATGACGCACAGCGGTTGTGCCGACAACCAGTGTGCAATCGGCTACCGCGTCCGCGACGGTTTTGTACTCTTTAGCGTCCGCGAGCACAGGCGCACCGCCAACCGCGGATCGTGCCTCTCGAAAAGCAACTTCGTAAGGGTTGACTACCCGTAACTGCAGAAATCCGAAGTTGCTCATCGCCCGCGCAGCCGCGCCGATGTTGAGCGGATTGCTGGTTTCCACCAGCACAACTCGAAGGCGGTTCTGTTCCGCTGTCATTGTCACTCAGTGTAGTGCAGGGAAGCCCTTGCAATCACATGAGGTTACCGGCTCAGGCAACGCCCCGGCCAGTAGCCGGCGTCAAATGCACGTGGTTTCCTAACTATGCGAAAGTGTCTTATTTCAGTATTTGCGTTGGTCATTCTGAGCACGGCTGCAGCCTTCGCTCAAGCAACAAAGCCCGCGCCACCCACACCTATCGACGCTAAGAAGGCGGAGCTTGGGGGCAAGACGTGGGATCCGGCGTGGGACAAAATCGTGGAAGAGGCCATTCCCTCCGACATGCTTTCGTCGCGCGTGCCACACGATGTGAAGAGGCTCTGTCCGCGCTTTTATACCATGAGCGACACCGACAAGCGCGTGTTCTGGGCGTATTTCTTCCAGGCACTGGCTGGAGCCGAGGCCGGCCTGAATCCTACGACAAATGTGCATCATCCGCAGATAACGAAAATCGATGAAGTTACCGGTGAACCTGTGCACAGCGAAGGACTGTTGCAACTGACCTTCGAGGATAACAAGACGTATGGCTGCAACTTCGACTGGAAGAACGATCGGCAGTTGCCGCCTCATGATCCTAAGCGAACGATACTAGACCCGAAAAACAATCTGGAGTGCGGCGTCAAGATTCTAGACAATCAGATCATCACCCAGCATCAAGGGCTAATTTCAAGCAAATCGTACTGGTCGCCGCTCCAGCCGGGCACGGGGCCGTATCACAACTTCATGAAGCAGATGATTAACCCGCCTGCCGCCTGCGAAGCTCCGGTGCGCGCGCCTAAACTGAGACAGGAAACGACAGCGTCCGTCCATGATGCAGCACAGACAGCCGACGCGAAGTAGCGACCGGTCGAAGAGAGGAAGTCTCAGCGCCCACTGCTTTCTCTGTCAGCGATGAGGTCGAGATGCCGTTGAGCATTTCGGGAGAGCGGGAAACTTGCCGTCGCTGCCGCGCCTCATTACAATAGGAATCACCCACCTCGTAGGCGCGTAGCTCAGTTGGTTAGAGCGCTACCTTGACACGGTAGAGGTCAGGAGTTCGAGTCTCCTCGTGCCTACCATTTCTTTCAA
>CAWIGM010000009.1:0-205239 GCA_963835725.1 uncultured Acidobacteriaceae bacterium
GGACGGAAGTGGAAGCCGTTGCTCATGTCGATCACCATGGGAATCTCATGCGAGACGCCGTCGAAGGGCTCGGTCGGGATCAGCATGCGACGCATGGGCTCGACGGGAAGATCGAAGCCGGCCATCGCGGCAACGCTTGCCGCCCAGGCTCCGGAGGCATTGACGACGATGGGCGTGCTCACCGGCCCACGCGTCGTCTCGACGCCGGTAATGCCGGATGCCGTCGTGCTGGATCGCGGTGACTTCGGCCGAGCGCCAGAAGGTCGCGCCCTGTTCGCAAGCGGAGGCGGTGAAGCCTGATCATCACGCTGTAGGGATCGACGAAGCCGTCGGTGGGGCAGAAGCTGCCGCCGAGAATATCGTCGGAACGAAGCTGCGGGACGATGGCGATGATGTCGTCGCGCGAGACCATGCGCGCCTGCTCAAGCCGAGCGACTTCTGGAGCGTCTGGTTGGTCTCAAGATAGTCGAGGTGCTTCGACTTGGTGGCGACAAACAGGTAGCCCTGGCCGCGATAGTCCGCCGGGCTGGCCAAGGCGTTCGTCGAAGGCGGCGTAAAACGGAATGGAGTACAGCGACATCTGGATGTTGGGCGTGGTGGCGAATTGCGCGCGCACGCCGCCCATGCTTTTGCCGGTGGAACCTTTGCCCTGGTGCGACTCGCGCTCGAGGATGAGCACGTTGCGGCAGCCGGCGTCGGTGAGATGCCACGCGATGCTGGCGCCCACGATGCCGCCGCCGACAATGACTACATCCGCCGTCTGCATTTCTGTTTGGCCCTGCGACCAGGCAACATTGTATGCTGCGAGGGAAATTGGGACGCATGCAGACCGCGAGCAGATTCACTGAAATGTGTGACTATCGGATAAGATTGGTTTGTCATGCCGACGAGCTCAGTCATCCAGATTCTGACGGCGTCGATTGCGCCGGTCATCGTGATCTCCGGTATCGGGTTGCTGCTGTTGAGCATCACCAATCGGTATGGCCGGGCCATCGATCGCGCGCGGCTCATCATGCGCGAGCTGCAGAGCGGCGACTACCGAGCAGCGCCGAGATCCGTCACCTGGAGGAGCAGTTGCGCCAGACGCATCAGCGGGCGCGATTGCTGCGGGCGTCGATGACGTTTGGAGCGCTGCAGCATCTTTTTCGTGTCGTTCATGATCCTGTCGCTGTTTGCCGAGCAGGTGTTGCGGTTGCACACTGGATTTCGTGGCGCTGCCGTTGTTCGCGGCGTGTTTGGTGTGTCTGATGGTTGCCATGTATTACTCCATCCGCGATATCGCGGTCTCGCTGGCGGCGCTGGAGATGGAGATGTCGAGCGTGCGGCGGCAAGAGCGCCGACTCGGCATCAGTCGTCCCTGACGGGACTCTGCCAATAAAAACGCTTGCGTACCAGAGCTGCCGCTCTGGGCTGAAGAGGTCACATCCCCCTGTGGCGGGATTTTGTTGTTGGCATCTTGTCGGTGCAGGATTCATCCCGGTCACAAGCCGAAGTGACGCCACTCACAGACCCCATGTTCGCCGCCGCCTAGCCTACGCTATCGGGGTTCCAAACACGCGGCCGCAGTGCGCGTCAAACATTGCCCTCGCCGTCAGGGCAAACTTACCGAACCGATCAAGGGCGCCAGCACTGTCCACCGCACAAAGGATGCGACATGCCACTGGTCAACGCCTTCTCCAAAGCCGTCGTGCGCGATTTCTCCATCGAAGAACTGGAAGAAGCAGCCCGCCTGATGCGCGGCTATGACCTGGTGGCGCTGTGCGCGGCGGGCTCCGGACACGCGGGCGGCACGCTGTCGATGATGGAGATCGTTGCGGCGCTGTACCTCAAGGTGGCCACCCACGATCCCAACAATCCCGAGTGGCATCACCGCGACCGCATCATCTGGTCCGCTGGACACAAGGCGCCGGCGCTTTATCTTGGGCTGGCCTTCGCCGGATATTTTCCCATCGAAGATGTGGTCACGCTGCGCAAGCTGTATTCCCCGTTCCAGGGGCATCCGCATCGGCTGAAGCTGCCCGGCGTGGAGGTCTCGAGTGGATCGCTGGGCCAGGGTCTAAGCATCGCGGTGGGCATGGCGATCGCCGGCAAGCTCGACCAGGAAAAGCACACGGTCTTCTGCATCATGGGCGACGGCGAGCAGCAGGAAGGCAGCATCTGGGAAGCGGTGATGGAGGCCTCGCACTACAAGCTCGACAACCTGGTCGGCATCATCGACCGCAACCGGCTGCAAATTGATGGCTGGGTGAAGGACGTGATGAACGTCGAGCCGCTGGCCGAGCGCTATCGCAGTTTCGGCTGGGAGGTCATCGAGATCGACGGCCACGACATGCAGCAGGTGGTGGAGGCGCTGCAGAAGGCGAAGACGGTGCCGGCCGCGGGCAAGCCGACGTTGATCATCGCGAACACCGTCAAGGGCAAGGGCGTCAGCTTCATGGAGAACGTTGCCGGCTGGCACGGCAAGGCTCCCAACTACGATGAGATGGTGAAGGCGCTCGACGAACTTGGGCTGAAGGACGCGATCGCTTACGATGCGCTGCTGGAGAAGGCTAAGGAGTATCAGATAGAAGTCGAGGCGAAGCTGGCGGCGAAGATGCCGCGCGTTTCCGCGCGATTACTGGTGGAACGGCGACAGCACCGATGAAGGTGAAGATGGAGCCGACGCGCAAAGGCTTCGGCCAGTCGCTGAAGAACAACGGCGACGACGAGCGCGTGGTCTGCCTCGGGCTCGACATCTCGGGGTCAATCACGATCAGCGAATTCTATGCCGGCAATCCCGAGCGCAAAGATCGCTGGATCAGCATGGGCATTGCCGAGCAGTCGGCGACGGCGGCGGCGGTTGGACTGGCACGCGATGGCAAGCTGCCGGTGTTCGGCACCTATGGAACATTCGCGGCGGCGCGCAATCTCGATCAGATTCGAGTGTCGATCTGCTACGGCAACTTCAATGTGCTGATTGCGGGTGCGCACGGCGGCGTTTCGGTTGGTCCGGACGGCGCGACGCACCAGGCGCTGGAAGATCTGTTCGCCATGTGCGGGTTGCCGAACATGTCGGTGGTGGTGCCATGCGACTCCATCGAGACGCGCAAAGCTACCGACTATCTGCTGCTGCAGCATGTCGGGCCAAAGTACATTCGCTTTGCGCGCGAGGCGACGCCGATCGTCACCAAAGAAGAGACGCCCTTCGTCTTTGGGGTGGCCAACGTCAGCCGCCTGCGCGAGGAGTCGCCGAACATGGTTGATGCGTTTGAGACCGTGCTGGCGACCGACTACGAGAACGAGCATGAGGACCTCAGCATCATTGCCTGCGGGCCGATGGTGCCGGAGGCGATGCGTGCGGCGTGGATTTTGAAGACGGAGTTCGGCTACGAGACGCGCGTCATCAACCTGCACACCATGAAGCCGATCGACGAGGAGACGATTGTGCGCGCGGCGAAGGAAACGGGAGTGATCGTTACGGCCGAGGAGCACCAGATTGGCGCGCTGGCGTGGCGAGTGAGCGGAATCCTGACCGAGCGCCCCGAGTTGTATGGAGTGCCGGTGATCACCGGCGCGATCGGCGTGAAGGACAGGTTCGGCGATTCAGGCGCGCCCTGGGAGTTGATCAAGGAGTTCGAGGTCAGCGCCGAGCACATCGCGCAGAAGGCGGTGGAGTTGCTGGCGGTCGCAAGGGCGAAAAAAGAAGAAGAGAAATTAGCGGTGGCGCATTGAAGATGTGTCCCCGGCTAAAGCCGGCTCTTACCTCAATGGGGACGAGTCTATGCAGCGCTCCCGCGCTGGGCTGAAGAGGTTGCGCAACGCCCTTCGGCGGAGCTTAATCAAACAAAAAGGCGCGCTTGTTGGGCGCACCTTTCCTTGTTTGCGGTTCGTTTCCAGGGTCGCGACGTTTACTTGTTTTCCATCTTCTGCATCATCTGCTGGCGTTCCTGCGTGCGCATCTGCTGCCAGGTTTGATATTGCGATGGCGTCAGGATCGGCTTCATCTTGGTGTCGGTGTCGTCGGCGATCTGGCGCATCTGCATCGCCTTCTGCATCGGACCCAGGGAAGTGTTGGCCTTGAGTTCTTTCATCTTGGGCGCTTCCTGCATCAGGATCGGCGCCACTTCTTTCTTCTGCGCCGGGGTGAGCTTTAAAGCTGCAGACATCTGCTCCAGCTTCTGCATGGCTTCGGGATTGGCACCCGCCATGCCGCCGCTCATTCCTTCCTGAGCTGCGATGCGGGGCGCGGATACGGCGATGACGCCGGCGAGACAGAAGACGATTACGGCAAGTTTCAACATATTTTTCTGCAAGATCATTCTCCTTGATTGAGCGTTATCCCGGAGCTCGAGACGATTGGCGCAAAGACAGAACGTCCGGCTTCAGGTCGTGCGATGGGTCGTGGGACGCAGGGCTTAAGAGATATACGTCAGCTCTGAATGCGGGTCAAGGAGAAAGTTCTCTAAGGTAGCAGCAGTTTTTATTTGCTTCCCAGGGCTTCGATGATCCGGTCGAAGTCTTCGAGCGAACTGTACTCGATAAGAATTTTTCCTTTGCCTTTACGATCGTTGATGGTGACCCGCACGCCGAGCGAGCGCTCTAATACCCGCTCCGCTTCCTTCACATTCGGATCGACCACGCGCGCAGGTTTCTCTTCCTTGACACGAGGCTGAACGAGATTGGTGACAGCTTCCTCGGTTTGTCGCACCGACATGCCGAGTTCGGCGACGCGCTGCGCCAACCGCTCCATCGCTTCCGGAGAATCGAGCGGCATCAGCGCTTTCGCATGTCCGAAGCTGAGCTGGGTCTTTTCGACCATCGTCTGCACCCCAGCCGGCAGCTTCAGCAGACGCATAAAGTTTGCGACCGACGAACGCTCCTTGCCGGTGCGCTGCGCCATCTGCTCTTGCGTCAATCCAAACTCGCGACCCAGCCGCTCATAGGCCCGCGCCTGCTCCATCGCGTTCAGGTCCTCGCGCTGCAGGTTCTCGATGATGGTCATCTCCATCGCCTGCTCGTTGGAAACCTGGCGCACGATTGCGGGGATGGTGGTGTGACCTAAGCTGCGCGAGGCTTCCCAGCGACGCTCGCCGGCGATGACCTGATAGCGTCCGCCGGAAACGGGACGCACGACGATTGGCTGCACCACGCCTACTGACTTGATGGAAGCGGCGAGCTCGCCGAGTGCCTCGGCAGCGAGCGTCAAGGTGCGCGTCTGATAAGGATTGTGCTCCAACTGCTCGAGGGGAAGCTGATGAACTTCGTCGGTGTTCGCCTTGGGAGCCGGAGGCGCCGACACGGGTGCGTGCGGGACGTGGCGCGGGGGCAGCAACGTCTCTAACCCGCGACCCAAAACTTTTCGCTTCTCAGTAGACATGGGGGGAGTTCTTCGAAGCCAACATGCGCGAACTGCCATTATAGGCTCAGGGGCCATATAGCCGGGCTTACAAATTGCCTGTGGAAAAGTGGGAAAACTTGAGCGCGAAGCTGGCCGTTCCCGGCACGCGCAGCAACCTGACTGCTCCTAAACGAACTCTTATCAAGAGTGCCTTCGTCAGTGCCTTCGTCGTTCTGAAAGGGTGCGGTTCAGGAGCTTGTTTAATTTGCGATGGATCGATCGTTCCTGCGCGCTTGCGCTGATAGCGGTACTGCTGTTCACGGCGCCGCCGGCGGCAGCTTATTCCGTATTGACGCACGAAGAGCTGATCGACCTTGCCTGGAACGACAGCATTCGCCCTTTGCTGCTTAGCCGCTATCCCAATACCTCCGAGGCCGCGCTGAACGAAGCGCACGCCTACGCGTATGGCGGCTCCGCGATTCAGGACATGGGCTATTACCCGTTTGGCAAAGAATTCTTCAGCGACCTGACGCATTACGTTCGGACGGGTGACTTCGTTACCAGCCTTTTTCGCAACGCCCATAACGTGAACGAGCTGGCGTTCGCCATTGGAGCCCTGTCGCATTATCTCGGCGACAATACCGGGCACAGCGAATGCATCAATCCGGCGACGGCCATCGAGTTTCCGAAGCTGGCGCGGAAGTATGGCGAGTTGGTCACCTACGATGAGAACCCGCACGCGCATGTGCGGACAGAGTTTGCCTTCGACATCGATCAGCTCAGCCATCATCGTCTGGCTCCGGCGGCATATCTGCGACACATAGGACTAAAGGTGCCGCGCGCGCTGGTGGAGCGGTCCTTCTACGAAACGTATGGTCTGCATCTGCACGAAGTGCTGGGGCCGGAGAGGCCTGCGATCCGAAGCTATCGGTCGTCGGTGAGGAGCTTTATCCCGCGCTTCGCGCACGCGGAGACGGTCCTGCACGGAGGGCATTTTCCGGCCGAAGTGGATGATGCCAATCTCCAGGCTTTCGAGCAGCAAGTGCAGCAGGCGCCCTTTCAACATTGGGACGGGTCGCGTCACCACGCCGGATTCGTGACGCACCTGCTGGCATTCGCGATCCTGATTATGCCGCGGATCGGACCGCTGTCGGACTTGGCCATCCGCGGACCCAACCAGCAAACCGAAAGCTGGTACGTTCGCAGCGTGAATGACACGATGGGACAATTCCGGACAATCCTGGGAGGGATGCTGAAGACGCCGGATGCGCCCATCCTTCCGAATCGCGATCTCGACACCGGGGAACTGGTGAGGCCGGGCGGGTATCGCCTCACGGATAAAACGTATGCCGTTTTATTGCAGCGGATGACCGCCGATCCGGAGCGTTCGGTTCCGTCGGGTATTCGGCGCGACCTGTTGAAATTCTATAGCGACCCGAATGCGCCGATCGCGACCAAGCAAAATGACCACGCATGGCAGCAGGTGCAGCATGAGCTGGCGATATTACGGCAGATGCCGTCACACACAGCGGGACAGGATGGGGTGCTGGCGTCGGGGAGGTAGGTTCGGTTGAACTGACGGACGGCTCGTCGGACTGAAGTCCGCCTCGCCGTGAATCTCGATGAAGGCTGCAACGGCGCACCTGAAGGTGCGCCCTTTCAAATCTGTGCGACCAGAGCCGCGCAATCAAACCTTGCGACCGGAGCGGAGGGATCAGCCGTGCGACCAGAGCCGCGCAATTAACCGCGCGACCGGAGCGGAGGGAGCCTCCGACACTATCCACTATCCCCTAACCACTATCCCCTATCCCCTATCCCCTAACCACTATCCACTAATCCGACCTACTTCCGCTTCAGCGCCTCCAACTCGTCCAGGCTGCGCGGCCAGTCCGAGCCCAGCAGTCGCGACAGGCTGCGGTCGGCGAGAAGTTTGCCTCCGGTCTGGCACTTCGCGCAGTAGTTGGTTTCGTTGTCGGCGTAGCGAATGCGCTGAATCTTCTCGCCGCAGCGGGGACACGGTTCGCCGAAGCGACCATGGACCGCCATGTCTTTGCGGAAGGCCGTTACCTTTTCCGGAAAGCCCGAGCCGGTCTGCTGGCGAAGGCGATCGGCCCAGAGCTGCATGGTCTCGCGCGTCGCGGTGTAGAGCCGCTGCCACTGCTCGGCGGTCAGCTTATGCGTAAGCGTAATCGGCGATAGCAGCGCGGCGTGGAGGATCTCGTCTGAATAGGCGTTGCCGATGCCGCTGAGGAAGCGCGGATCAGTGAGTGCGCGCTTCAGCGTACGGTTCTCGGCTGTAAGCACCGCGCGAAACGTATCGAGGTCGGCGCTGAACACGTCGATGCCGCCGGGATCGAGCGTGCGCAATCCTTCTTCGCCCGCAACAACCTGGAGCGACGCCCGCCGCTTGCTGCCCGCTTCGGTCAGGACGAGAGATCCGTTGGGGAAGTCGAACGCGGCGAGGTTCTGGCGTCCGCCGAGTTTGGCGCCGATGGGACGCCAGTGCAGCCGGCCGGCGATCATGAGGTGGAGCACCAGCCAGAGATCGTTCTCGAAGCCGAAGGCAATACGCTTCCCAACTCTACGCAAGTCGCGAACGGTTTGACCTTCGACAGCGGAAAGCGGTGGCTCGGCGGTGCGCAACAGGAATGGACTCGCAATGCGGATGGCCGTGAGTTTCTCTCCGACAACGCGAGTGCGCAGCGCAGCAAGGTAAGCTTCGATGTCCGGCAGTTCGGGCACGGGTATCAGATTGCCAGTCAGATGATGGAATGGCAAATATCGTCAAGTTCCCGGCTCCCACAGCGTCTGAGTGTCAGAGCTTCCAAAACGGGAAAAATGCAGTGGTACAAGCGGTTAGCGGCGCACCACTTAGGAATTCCTCAGATCTGTGGAAAACTTTGTGGAAGACCGTCCCCGAGGTTTTTGTCGCCCCATTTTTTCAGCTAGTTACACACTTTGCCCAGTGGAGGTTGCACATTGCATCCTGCTTAGAATCAGTAGTCTACGGATTCTGTCGTATACAGCGGTAGGTTTCGCGATAGCGGAAGGAGCAGCCAGCAAAATAAGAGCTTTTGCACAATCCTAGTCCTTTGGTGGGGGAGCCCGGTGCCTCTCGACTACATCGAGGCACCCCCCTCAAAGACCTTCTGCACTTCATAGGGATAGACACGATAGAGGCCGTAGCTGACCCCACTATCCGAGTGCAGGCGGAAGAGCAGATCGCCACGACCGTTGGCATCGGCATCGACGGCGTCGATGATCTCCATCTGCGGAAATGCGTCGAGGTGATTGCTGTCGCTGACCATGCCGAAGATTCTGATGGGAGTGCCGTTGATGTCTTCGCGGGCCACCACGGTGACGAAGTAATTGAACTCGCCGCCACGAAGCGCCTTGGCAGCCGGGACAGGCAACGTTGCGGTCAGCACAAGAGTGGGTGAGTTGCTGTAGTCCAGATCGAAGGAGCGGAGCTCGTATTCGCTAATGGTTGCGTTCTTTGCCAAGGCAGGTGTCTTGCGCTTGGCGATGAACTTGCCGATCTCCTCCAGCGCCATCGCCCGCATCTGCTGCGACTTGTTGTCGCGCTCCTCCGTGTTCATGGCATAGAGCAGCGACCGGTTTTCGTGGGGAGTGGCATCGGAGATCGCCGGATACGATAGCCGTGCTTGCGGAGTCATCATGTTCGTTAGCTTCGCTTGCGCGGTTTGCATCTGCTCGGTTGTCTTCGCGACTTCGGTCGGCGCTGCTGCTGGCGGAGGCTGTGGACCACGGCGAAGAACGGGACGGTTCGGATCGCTTTCTCCGGCGGCCGCAGAACTGCTGCTCGACTGATTCGCGGACCGAGCCGGCGCACTCGAGTCGGCATCCGACGGCGCGGGCTCCGGCTTCTTCAGTATCGGACGGTCAGCCGGCTCAGGCGAGGAACTTCCGGACGAGGCCGAGGTAGAACCGGCGGAACTGGGAGCGCTTGGGGCTGGGGCAGACGAATCGCTCGGCCCACGCTTCAATACCGGTCGCTCTTCATTGGGATCGAACCCCTTCGGCTTAGGCTTTGGTTCCTTGGCTTTCTGCTGGGCGAGCTTCTCGTCCATCGCGTTATGCGGCTGCCAGCTTCCGAGCGCGACCCAGTTGCCCTTGACCTCTTCAGGAGTGGTCACGGTGAACAGGCCGGTCGACTCGCCATAGCTGGTGGCTTCGTAAACGGTCTCAGGCTCGAGCGCCATGGGCTCGGGATTGGCAGCGTAGAGGCTGGCGTCATAGAAGCGGTCGTCGATCCAGAGCGCGACCGGGACGAGCCGAGCCTTGCCGCCGGGCATGAACTCCAGGACACCGAGAGCGCGAGGGCCGCGCTTCTTGCTCTTGGCATTCAGCTTCGAGGTGTTCGAAGGCACGTTCTGCTGCTGGTCGTGGGTGTGGTCCTGAAGGACCTGCGCGTTGCAAAACGGGACGAGCAAACATCCAGTCAGGAGCGCCGTCATAGCCCCGCGGCCGGAATTGCGATATAGATAGTGCGTGATGAACCTCAATTCAAAAGCTCCCGATTTCACCTTGCCCGACGAAAACGGAAACCCGGTTTCGCTCGATCAGTTTCGCGGCCAGCACGTCGTGCTGTTCTTCTATCCCAAGGCGAACACACCTGGCTGAACCATAGAGGCGCGCGGGTTCCGCGACGCATACAGCAAATTGAAGAAGGCCGGACTGGTCGTACTCGGCATTTCGCCCGACACACCCAAGGCACAACTCAAGTTTAAGGAAAAAGAAGAGCTGCCGTACACCCTTCTTGCCGACGACAAAAAAGACGTCGCCAGGAAGTTTGACGTGCTCAAAGAGAAAAACATGTATGGCAAGAAGGTGATGGGCATTGTGCGCACCACTTTCCTGATCTCGCCCGAGGGCAAGGTCGTGCACATCTTCTGCCCGGTGACCCCGGAAGGACACGCCGAAGAAGTGCTGGTGTACGTGAAAGAAGGCAAGGTGGCGACGAAGGGGAAGAGCTAACTTCCCTTCGCAGCCGTGTGCAGCGGCACCGTCACCGAGCCGATGCGGCCGGTAACGCTGTCGCCAATGATGTACCGGACCGCCGCCGCTGAGGCCAGTGGCGGCGAAGGCTCCGTGACGACCCAGTCGTGCACGAGCGTGTTCTCCGCCTCGATTCGCCATTTACTACGGCCAGCTACTTACGTATAACTGTTCCCATCCTCAAAATCAGTTGCCGGTTAAAAACGTTGTTGGAGGAGTTTCCATGCGCTTCCCCCGATTGCGCGCTTGTTCGTGGCTGTGCGCGTTTGCCACATCGTTTGTCCTGCCAATGCTGGCCCTTGCCGCTGACCAGCAGTCGCCGAGTTCGCCGCAAGACGTCCTCACTTATCACAACGATAATTTCCGCACTGGATGGTTCTCCGCCGAGACGCAGTTGACCACTGCCAACGTGAACGCGTCGTCCTTTGGTTTGCAGCAAGTCGTCCTCCTTGACGGTCGCGTCGACGCGGAGCCGCTCTTCGTCTCCGGCCAGGCAATTCAGGGACAAGGCGTGCACGACGTCGTCTATGTGGTGACGGAAACCAACAGCGTCTTCGCTATCGATGCCGCCAGCGGCGCAATCCTGTGGCATACACAGTTCGGCATCCCCGTGCTCTACAGCTACAAGAATTACGACGACAATGTCTTTCCGGTGATGGGCATCCTCAGTACTCCGGTAATCGACCGCACCGCCGGCGTAATGTACTTCGTCAGTGACACGGCCACCGGGGGCGAGAACTTTCGCCTGCATGCCATTTCACTCAGCACCGGACGCGACGTGATGCCGTCGGTGGTGATTCGGAGTTCCACCACGCTATCCGACGGAACGCAGTGGACCTTCCAACCCCGCTATCAACTGCAGCGGCCGGGACTGCTGGAAGCGAACGGCAGCATTTATGTCACCTTCGGCAGCACCGGCGATACCGTGCCCAGCCAGTCACGCGGCACCATCCTGCGCTACGACGCTGCCACGCTGCTTCCCATGACCGGAGACGTCATCGACCGGCTCAATACGCCCAGCGCACCGTACTATCTTTCGTCGATCTGGCAGTCGGGCTACGCGCCTGCGGCCGACAGCAGCGGCGACATTTACTTCTCGACCGGGAACAGCAATCCGTCCGCGCCCAGCTACTCGCAGTCGTTCAATCGGCCGGACAGCATGGTGCGTTTGTCGGCCGACCTGCTCACCTTGAAAGACAGCTTTACCACCTACGACTACTTCACGCTCGACGGCTACGACGGCGACATGGGTTCGGGCGGCATGCTGGTTCTGCCGAACCAGTCCGGCTCTCTTCCTCATCTGGCGGTCGCGGGCGGCAAGGATGGGCGAGCCTTCCTTCTGAATCGCGACAACCTGGGAAGCTACGTCCAGGGCGGCCCGAACAATGTGGTGCAGACCGTCAACCAGGGCGGCTGCTGGTGCGGTCCGGCATATTACGTCGGCTCGGATGGAGTGGCGCGCATTGTCACCGGCGGCGGCAATGGCGTGACCTCGTGGAAGCTGCAGACCTCGCCGGCGCCGCAACTCATCCAGGAGAGTTCGACTGGATCAGGCGCCGTCGATGGCTTGCCGGATAATGGCGGCGTGGTGCCCGTGATTTCGTCCAATGGAACGGTGGCCGGCAGTGCGGTGGTCTGGTTTGTGCAGAAGCCCAGTCAGTCGTTCGACCAGAATCCGGGGACGCCGCTGACGCTGCGCGCTTACGATGCGAGCAATCTGTCGCATCAACTGTTCTCTACTCTTGGGGGCACCTGGACCCACGCAGTCAACAGCAACGCCAACATTGTGCCCACGGTCGCCAAGGGCCGCGTGTACGTGGCGAGCAATATGCAACTGCGCATCTACGGGTTGCTTGGACAGCATGACCTGCAGAAGCAAGTCGACGATCCAATCCTTCCTTCAACGCCGCAGACCGTGAGTTGTCCCGCCGGCATCAGCCCTGCGCAAGCGTTACGTGGAGCTGGGGTACACGATCTGTATGGCACGGTGTGTCAGGCAGGCGGCCACGAATTGAAGCTCGCGCTGCGCAGCGGACGAGCGATCTCCATCGACACCACTGGCGCTATCACGCAGTATCGGCCGGTACTGCTGACAGCGGGCCGGTCGTTGCATGTGCGCCTGACGGTTGATCAGGCGGGAGTCGCCCACGCGCAGAAGATTGCGCCGGCGCACATGCTCTCGCCCGAGACACCGGCGGATCACTAAGTCGATACGTCGTCGAGTAGATGAGTCTCCTGTGAGGGCCGAGGTTCATCCGCCTGCAAACGGTGATGAGTAGGCGGAAACCGGCTTTGGACACGGGTTCCGCCGAACCTCGACCGGCTTACAATGTTCCGATGCTTGTTCTCGCGTTGTTCCTTGCTCTTCTCCCGCAGACTGCGCCCACCACCGATCAAACCATTGCCTGGCTGCGGGCCAAGGACCAGGCACTGCTCAATGCCACCGCTCCGGCCGACAAGAAAATCTGGGAAGACGTACTGGCCCCCGACGCCGTCTTTGTCGACGAGAACGGAGCCATCCTCGATCGCGCCACGTTCCTCCAACAACTCACGCCGCTGCCCGCCGGAGTTTCGGGAACGCTGAAGATCTCCAATTACCAGGCGCACGTCGACGGACGACCTGGCAACGGTCATCCATCTGGACGATGAGCAGGAAATCTTTCACGGCCAGACGTTGTCCGCGCAATATCTCACCACCGAAACCTGGCGGCGCGATGATGGCGAGTGGAAGCTCTACCTGACGCATATTTACGCGGTGCTGAAAGATCCGCCGGCGATTACGCTGCCGGAGAAAGAGCTGCGGCAGTATGTCGGCGAATACAGCGCCGCGCCGGATTTGACCTATGAGATTCGCTTTGATGGGCAGCGACTGGTCGGAGGAAGGAAAGGCGCGTCGATGAAGCCGCTCGATGTGGAAGTGCGCGACGTGCTGTTCGTGCCCGGTCAGCCGCGCATCCGCAAAATCTTTCAGCGTAACGGGAGCGGCAAGATCACCGGCTTCGTCGATCGCCGCGAGAGCTGGGACCTGGTGTGGAAGAAGCAGAAGTAGTGGCCAGTGACTAGTGCCTAGTGAGCAGTGCGTGGTGACTCTAGCCAGTCGCGAAGCGGCGGCCACGGTTAGAGCCCGCGGCGCAAGCCCGGGGTACCTGCTGCCAATTGCCAACTGCTAATTGCCAACTGCGCGCTTCATAGCTTCTGCAATCTCTGCACATCGCGCACGCCGGGAATCTTGCGCACCCCGGTCACGATGCGGTCAAGATGCTTGAGGTCGGCGATGTCGGCTACGATCTCGACCGTGGCATTCTCCTGCTCGGTCTTGGCTTCGATGTTGCGGATGTTGGTGTTGGCGTCGCTGATGACGGTGGCGATCTGTTTCAGCATGCCGGGCCGATTGTCGCAGGCGACAGCGAGCTTAACCGGATAGCCCGACTGAGCGGTGGATGGATTGCCGTCGCGTCCCCACTCCACGTCAATGCGCCGCTCCTGCTCGAACATCAAATTCAAAATGTTGGTACACGACTTGGAGTGGACGGCCACGCCCTTGCCGCGGGTCACGTAGCCGATAATGTCTTCGCCGCGAATCGGATTGCAACATCGCGCGCGATAGACGAGCAGGTCGTCGTGGCCCTTCACCTTGATGGCCGAGCTGTCGCCGCCGAAGACGCGTCGAACCACGCTGGTGAATCCGCCGGAGCCCGTGTCCTCCTGCGGCTGAGGCTGATGTCCGGAGAACGACTGCGCTTCTTCGGGCGGCACCAGCCGCGCCAGGATGCTGCGCGCCGAAAACTTGCCGTAACCGATTGCCGCCAGCAGATCGTCGGGTTTCGCCAGGCCGTTTTCGTTCGAGACTCGCATCAGTTCGGCATCGCTCAGTGACTTCATCGAGATGCGATACTTGCGCGCTTCTTTTTCGATCAGCTTGCGGCCGATCTCGATGGCGCGCTCGCGCTGATGAACGTTGAGCCAGTGCTTGATCTTCTGCCGCGCACGCGACGACTTAGTGAACTGCAGCCAGTCGCGGCTGGGATGATGCCCCGGCTGGGTGAGGATCTCGACGATGTCTCCCGAGCGCAACTTGTAGCGCAACGCCACGATGCGTCCGTTGACCTTCGCTCCGACGCAGGTGTGGCCGACCTCGGTGTGTACCGTGTAAGCGAAATCGACCGGCGTCGCGTCGCGCGAGAGCACGACAATCTTGCCCTTCGGCGTGAAGGTGTAGACCTCTTCGGGGTAGAGATCGATCTTCAGCGTCGCCAGAAATTCGCCGGAATTCTTGATGTCGCGCTGCCACTCCACCACCTGACGCAGCCACGCCAGCCGCTGCTCATCGCGCGCCGACACCGGGCCGTCTTTGTACTTCCAGTGAGCGGCAATGCCTTCCTCGGCCATCTTGTGCATCTCCTCGGTGCGGATCTGCACTTCGAAGGGATGACCTTTCTCGGAGATGACGGTGGTGTGCAGCGACTTGTAGAAATTGTTGCGCGGAATCGCGATGAAGTCTTTGATGCGGCCCGGCACCGGACGCCACTGGTTGTGAATGATGCCCAGCACGGCGTAGCAATCGCTCTCCGACTGCGTGATGATGCGCAGCGCGAGCATGTCGTAAATCTGATCGACGGAGATGCGCTGCCGCTGCAGCTTCTGCCAGATGCTGTAGAGCCGCTTGATGCGCGCCTCAACCCGCGCCTGAATCTTGTTCTCCTTCAGCTTGCTTTCGATGACGCCCTGCACCTCGGCCAGGAACGCTTCGCCTTCCTTGCGGCGCAACTCGATGGCGTCCTTCACCTGGTTGTAGGAGATGGGATCGACGTACTGGAAGGCGAGATCTTCGAGCTCACCGCGAATCTTGCCCATGCCGAGGCGATGCGCGATGGGCGCGTAGATGTCGAGCGTCTCGCGCGCAATTTTCTGCTGCCGCGCCGGCGACAAAAATTTCAAGGTGCGCATGTTGTGCAGGCGGTCGGCCAGCTTGATGAGCACGACGCGAATGTCGTCCATCATGGCCAGCACCATCTTGCGCACGTTTTCGGCTTGCGCTTCTTCCGACGAGGCGAAGTCAATCTTGCTGATCTTGGTGACGCCCTCGACGATGTGCGCGACCTGCTCGCCAAACTCGGTCTTGATCTCGTCGATGGTCACCGAGGTGTCTTCGACGGCATCGTGCAGCAGCCCGGCGGTGATCGCCGTAGTGTCCAGTTGCATCTCGGCGAGAATCGTCGCGACTTGCAGCGGATGCGCCAGGTACGGCTCACCAGACTCGCGCGCCTGTCCCTTGTGATGTTCCTGGGAAAACTCGTAAGCCTTTTTGATGGAGCTGAGATCGTCGGAGGGGCGGTAGGAGCGGACCTTGCGCAGGAGATCGCGAAAGCGGGTAACCGTTAAAACATTGGTCGCGATGTGTTGGCGCAAAGTCGCCATAACCGATTATACGCGTCCGCGCGCGAGGTCGCGATGCCGCTCAAAGTTTTTGAACGACAGTGTATGCGCTACATTCGTATTGATTATGGAAAGGCCGACAAAGATGCGAGTGCTGATCAGCGGTGCGTCGGGATTGCTGGGAAAGGCATTGACGCAGGCGTTGCGACGCGACGGCCACGAGACTGCGGCGCTGGTGAGGCGGCCTGCCGCTAAGGACGAGGTGCAGTGGGATCCTCGCACGACCGCTCGATCCTGCGAAGCTGAACGGCTTCGACGGCGTTGTGCATCTGGCGGGCAAGAACATCGCCGGAGTGTGGACCGCGAAGTTCAAGCAGGAAGTGCTGGAGAGCCGCGCCGTCGGCACGCGAACGCTCGCGACCGCCGCTGCCGAAAGCCATCGGCAAACGGGGAAGCCGAGCGTGTTTGTGTCGGCGTCGGGCGTCGGCTATTACGGCAATCGCGGCGACGAAGTTCTGACCGAGGAAAGCGAAGCCGGCAGCGGCTTCCTCGCCGAAGTTTGCAGGCAGTGGGAGATGGCGACGGCTCCGGCGCGTGACGCGGGCCTGCGGGTGGTGAATCTTCGCATTGGAGTCGTGCTGGCGCACGACGGTGGAGCGCTCAAGCCGATGTTGCTGCCTTTCAGGCTCGGTCTGGGCGGACGCGTGGGCAGCGGCCGGCAGTGGTGGAGTTGGATCGCGCTCGACGACGTCATTGGCGTGATGAAGTTTGCGCTGCAGAACGAAAGCATCAATGGCCCGGTCAATGTCGTGGGGCCATCGCCGGTACGCAATGCCGATTTCGTGCAAGCTTTGGGCAAGGCGTTGCATCGTCCGACGATCTTTCCCGTGCCCGAATTCGTGATTCGAACTCTGATGGGAGAGATGGGACAGGAGTTGTTGCTGACCTCGGCGCGTGCTGAGCCGAGGAAGTTGTGCCAGGCCGGGTACGCATTCCAATACGCAAACTTGGACGATGCGTTACGGGCAGCGTTGGGCAAGGAAACTCCCGACCGCTGATGCCGGACGCTGGCGTGGCTGGCACGAATCGAGCTGCGCCCGCTCAGATGCTATTCACCACGGAGAACACGGAGCGCACGGAGAATGACAAATCTAAGAACTCCGTGCTCTCCGTGGTGAGAGGTTGATTTTCCGGCCTTATTGGTACACAGGCGGTGGATTCGCGCGCGTGATCAGCCGCCTGCGCCCATCGAGTCGTAGAATCGAAAGCATGAAAGCCGTCGTCGTCACCCGCTCAGGTGGTCCCGAAGTTCTGCAAGTTCAAACTGTCCCGGAGCCGCAGCCCGCAGCCGGCGAAGTCATCGTTCGCGTCGAAGCCGTGGGCGTGAATTTCGCCGACACCATGTCTACGCGCGGCGGTTACAGCGGCACGCCGCCTCCGCCATTCATCACCGGCCGCGAGTTTGCCGGTGTTCGCGAAGATACAGGCGAGCGCGTGATGGGCTACATGCAGTGGGGCGCCGCAGCAGAAAAGATCGCCGTAAAGCCGAAGACCTTGTGGCCGCAACCCAAGGGCTGGACGTCGGCGCAGTCGGCCGCCTTCCCGGTCAACTTTCTCACCGCCTATCTGGGCTACTGGAAGGCCGGCATCACCGACGACGCCATGGAGCCGATTCGCTGGCCCGAACAACATCAGCGGCGTGTGCTGATCCATGCTGTCGGCGGCGGGGTGGGAACCGCCGCGGTGCAGATGGCGAAGATCATGGGCATTGAGAGCTATGGCACCGCGTCGTCGGATGAGAAGTTGGAGCGTGTAAAAAAGCTTGGGCTCGACCACGCCATCAACTACAAGCAGACGGACTACGAAGAGCGGGTCAAGGAACTCACCAACGGCGAAGGTGTCGACGCGGTCTTCGAGATGCTGGGCGGCGAGCACACGGCCAAGAGCCTGCGATGCTGCCGGCATTTCGGGCGCGTGATCATCTATGGCACCGCGACCGGCCAGCGCCATCAGTTTGATACCGGCATCATGATGGCCCGCAGCCTCAGCGCACATGGCTTGTGGCTGAGCGTCCTCGCCAAAGATTACGCGCTCATCCATCAGGCGCTCAAAGCGATGGAGCCGTGGATCGCCGACGGGAAGCTGCACCCGGAGATCGGCCATACGCTGCCGATGGAGCAGGCCGGCGAAGCGCACCGCCTGATGCTGGAGCGCGCCAACTACGGGAAGATCGTCCTGCTGATCGAATAGACTTCGCCGGGAAGCTGTGATTTATGAGCCGAATGAACGCAGGGTGGGCTTTAGAAGATAAGAGCTATTGAGTAGAGATTCGACAGTAGAGTATTGGACGAACTTGAACCGAAGCTTAAACCTCCGGACGGAGCACAAGCTCTGGCTCGGGGCTCACAGCTCACGGCTCACAGCTGATAGCATTCTCCCGTGGACGCAAAACGCGCGCTGGCGCTGATTGTCTTTTTCGCCATCTGCCTTGGAGCCGGTGGGCTGGGCTCCTTTTTTACCGCGAGCAGCGTGCGCGAGTGGTACCCGAAACTTCGCAAGCCTGCCGGCACTCCGCCGAGTTGGATTTTCGGCCCGGTGTGGACCACCCTGTATGTCCTGATGGCAATTTCCGCGTGGCTGGTCTGGCGCGAGTATGGCCGGGGCGCGCTGCCTGAGCTGCTCATTTTTTTCGCGCAACTGGCTTTGAACGTCGCGTGGTCGGGAATCTTCTTTGGTTCGCGCATGCCGGGCGTAGCGTTCGCCGAAATCATCATTCTGTGGCTGGCGATCGCCTTCAACATCTTCGTGTTCTATCCACTCTCGCCGGCCGCCGCCGTGCTGCTGCTGCCATACCTGCTCTGGGTCAGCTACGCGTCGTACCTGAACTGGGGCATCTGGCGCCTCAACCGCTCGCCGGCTTAGTGCAGATACTGTTTGGCGAAGAAGTAGATAGTCATTCCGAACCCGATCACGATGACGATCATGCGCACGTGGCTGGGCTTCGTCTTCTGCGCGAAGTACGCGCCGAAGTAGCCGCCAAGCACCGATCCGACGACCATCAGGATCGCCTCCGGCCAGTAGACGGCGCGATGAAAAATGAACAGCAGCATGGCGACGCCGTTTGACACCGCCGTCAGCCAGGCCTTCAGCGCGTTCATCGCATGAATGTTGTCCATCCCCAGAACGGCCAGCGCCGCCAGCAGCAGGATGCCGGCGCCCGCTCCGAAATATCCCAGGTAGAACGCGAGAACCAGCAGCAGCGAGATGCCGGGAATCGAGGTGAGCGCCTCGTGTGGTTGTGACCGCTGCCGCCCCACCCAGCCCGAGATCTGTCCGCTCAGCGTGAAAATGAGCGTCGCCGCCAGCAGCAGCCACGGCACCAGGTGCAGGAACGTGGTTTGGGGAGTGATGAGTAGAACGTAAGCGCCGGCAAGTCCGCCGATAATGCCGGTGATGGTCAGCGGGATAAACGTGCGCCGCGAGAGGTCGCGGATTTCGCGGCGATACGCCCACACGCTCGCCGGCTGTCCCGGCCACAAGGCAACGGTGCTGGTGGCATTCGCATTGACTGGCGGGATGCCGACCAGCAGCAGCGAGGGAAACGTCAGGAAGCTTCCGCCGCCGGCAACGGCGTTGATGGCGCCCGCTGCGAGCGCAGCCAGAAATAGGACCACCCCTTGCGAGAAGTGCATGGTAAGAAAGCTTACGGAATGATGATACGGCCTCCGGGCTCAGCGGCGTTTTCTAAGGGGGCCGCCGCTTCCGGAAATTGCTGGTTCAGGAAGTCGAGATACGCGCGCGACAGCGGCCGTCCCGAGGTGTGCACATGCGCCAACCGCAGCGTGAACACCAGCGCGTGCAGGACGTCAGCATCTTTCAGACGCACATAGCCCAAGTGCCGCTTCTCGACCTCGCGATACTCCTCCAGCACTTGCCGCAGCGTGTTGATGAGCTCCTGCTGGGCGTGGTTTGGCGTGGTCTCTTCATAGACCAGTCCCGACGAGATCAGTGTCTGCTGGCTGCGCACCATGGTGGCCAGAGCCGCGATCAACTCGCGATCTTTCAGGTGCCGATCTGTTCGCGACAGTCCCGCCAGCGTAGCCAGAATGCCGACGACCAGGTGCTCGTGCTCTTGCAGAAAATCCTGCCGGAGACGAATCGCGGGGAACATCTCTTCGGGTGGAATCTCTGAGACTTCGCGCGGTTTCTCATGCTGCCGCGCCTGCTGCAGATAAGGACACTCGGACGGGCATTCCAGCGTGACTTCGCGCTGCTCGCCGCAACACTGGGCGCAAATGCGGTCGTGAAGCGCCAGGCAAAAGCGCTTTTCCTTACGTACATTGCAGATGGCGCAGCTCAACCGGAGCACCTCGGTGACATCAGTCAGACACGCGAAACTGTCTCTATTATGGCATCTCCGTGCGATGGGGGTCGCTGGAACCCGCATGGGCGTTGCCTTTTCGAGCGCCCCTGTGGAAAAAACCGCATAAAATATGGCGAAAATGCGTTGCGCGCTATTCAGGTTCGGTATACGATTACGCACAAGTCGAGCAATCATTGCTCACCTTTCAAGGAGGATTACGAATGGCAACTGGCATGACCAAGACTCAGCTCGTCCGTCACATGGCCGAAAAGAACGAGATGAACAACAAGCAGGCAGCGGCGTTTCTGGATGCCCTGGCTGAAGTAGCAATCAAAGAGACGAAGAAGAACGGCGTATTCATCGTGCCGGGTCTCGGCCGCCTGGTGAAGTCGAACCGCAAAGCTCGCATGGGCCGCAATCCCCAGACCGGCGAAGCTATCAAGATTCCTGCGAAGACCGTCGTGAAGTTCCGCGTGGCCAAGGCCGCGAAAGACGCGATCGCTCCCAAGAAGTAAGCTTTCATTCTTGAGATCAGGCCGGCCGCGTGCCGGCCTTTTCGTTTGACTGCAGTGGATAGTGGGTCGTGGATAGCTAGCGTGATCGCTCGATGACAGCTGCGAAGAAGCCGTCACACGGATGAACTCCGGGAATCGTGCGCAGGAATTTTTCATTCACCAGCGAGTCGATCTCTTTCCACATCAGTTCGCCGCTTGAACGCAGTTGTTCTAGCTCCGCGCGGGAGTCGCGCAGTTGATACTCCGGCGCGTCCCGCAAAACTTCTTCGACGACCGCTTCGTTTTCTTCTCGCTCAAGCGAGCAGGTGGAGTAGACGGCGCGTCCGCCGGGCGCGAGCTGCGCCAACGCCGCGCGCAGTATCGCCACTTGCCGTCCGTGCAGGTCGCCGAGATCCTCAGGCGTTAATCGCCACTTGATTTCCGGATTGCGCGCCAGTGTGCCCGTGCCCGAGCAGGGTACGTCGGCGAGCACGCGGTCGAAATTGCCGGAGGTCGGAAGATTCAGCGCGTCGGCCTGAATGACCTGGACGTTTGGCCGTTGCACCCGACGGCGAAGCAGGTCGGCGCGATGGGCGTGCAATTCCGCTGCGATGATCTCTGCCGTAGGATTTCTCGCCGCGATGGCAGCAGTCTTGCCACCCGGCGCGGCACAGCAGTCGAGCAGCCGAGAGCCGGTGCCGATGAGTGCGGCCACAAGTTGCGAGGCTTCATCCTGGATGAAGACGCGGCCGGACTGCACGGCACTCGTGTCGAAGACTTCTCCACCGGCCACGACTCGAGCGCCCGCCATCAGCGCGCCAGGCGCGAGTTCAACACCGCTTTGTTTCAGCTCCTCTTCCACCACAGGATCGTCGATGCGAAGGGTGACTTGCGGAACCTGCTGATCGTAGCGGCAAATCATTGCGGCGCGATCAAGTCCGAATTCATTCACCCACCGCTCAACCAGCCACCGCGGATGGGCTAATTCGCGTACAAGCGAGGTGGCTTCGGCTAACTGTTCTGCGGTCGGCGAATCCGGGGCAGCCGCCGAAATCTTCCGCAACACCGCATTGGCGAACGGCACTGCCGACCGCTTGCGGGCGCGCTTGACAAGGTCAACGCTGTCGTTGATGGCGGCGTGTGCGGGAATGCGAGCGAGGTAGCGAAGCTGATAGGTGGCGAGCCGAAGTGCGATCAGAACTTCTGCATCCAGCTTGCTGAGCGCGCGCCCCGCTGCCGCTGCGACTGCTTCATCGAGCCGGGACTGCCAGCGCAGCACTCCCATCACGAGCTCTGTCGTAAGCCCGCGATCGACGGCGCTCAACGAATTCAGCCGGTCGGAATGCAGCAGCTCGCTGGCAAACGCGTCCTGCTGCTGCACCCGCAGCAGAATGTCGAAGGCAACCGTGCGTGCGGGAGAGATAGGCATGGGGAAGGCAGTACTTAGCAGTTGCCACTTAGCATTTGGCAAAAACAATCAGCCGCGACCGAAATATAAGCCACCGCGAGAAATACCTTTCGCGCAACTCCGATCGCCCCAACGTGCCAAGAGCCAAGAGCCAAGAGCCAAGTGCTAACTGCCAAATGCTAAGTGCCAGCTCCAACTTCTTCTTCACTCTTCGGCCGATAGCCGTTGATGAAATCCCGCCCGCTCATCCGCTTCTTGCCTTCCATCTGCAATTCCTGAATGTCGAGCGCTGTTCCGTGCGCGAAGCCGAGCAGCAGGCGATCGTTTTCGATCGCGAAGTGTCCGGGTGCGATAACCGCGACTTCCGCTGCAGGAACTGCCGCGTGCACGTGCAGCATCTTGCCGCGAAATTTTGTGAACGCTCCCGGCCACGGCTGAAATCCGCGCAGCCGATTCCACGCATCTGTGGCCGTGTGCGAGAAGTCGAGCAATCCGTCCTCACGTTTGAGGATGGGCGCAAGCGTAGATTGCGAATCGTCCTGCGGCCGCGGCGTGAGAGTGTTGCACTTCAATCCTGCCAGCGTGCTGATCATCAACTCGGCGCCGGTCTGCGCCAGCCGCGGCGCAAGCGTGACTGCCGTGTCTTCCGGCTTGATGCGCTCTTCCGCCTGCTGCAGTATGTCGCCGGTATCGAGACCCGCATCGATTCGCATCGTCGTCACGCCAGTAATTTTTTCGCCCATCGCTATCGCCCATTGAATCGGGGCGGCGCCACGATATTTCGGCAGCAGCGAGCCGTGCAGGTTGATGTTCCCCAGCGGCGGCAGGTCGATCATCCATTGCGGAATGATGCGTCCGTAGCCCACGACGATGATTGCCTCGGGAGCAATTTCGGCCAGTTGCCGCTGGAACTCTTCGTTGTTCTTGATCTTCTCCGGCTGCGTGATCGGCAGATCCAGGGCGAGCGCCGCGCGCTTTACAGGCGAGGCCGCGGTCTCCATGCCGCGTCCGCTGGGACGGTCCGGCTGCGTGACCACCAGCTTCACGCCAAAGCCGGCGGAGACCAGCTTTTCCAGCGTGGGTACGGCGAACAGCGGGGTGCCGCAGAAAACCAGGTCCATCATTGCGGGGCTACCATTCGCCTTGCTTCATAAGCTTGCGGATCTTGCGCTTCATCATGTCACGCTTCAGGGCGCTGATGTGTCCGATGTAGAGTTTGCCGTTGAGGTGGTCAGTCTCGTGCAGCAGCGCGCGCGCCAGTAATTCTTCGCCCTCGACCTCGATGGTCTCGCCCTTCAGATTCTGCGCTCGTGCGGTCACCTTGAACGGACGCGTCACGTTCTCACGGAACTCCGGAATGCTGAGGCAACCCTCGCTCGAGTTCTGGCGGCCTTCGGTGTGAATGATTTCTGGATTGATCAGCACGATCTTGGCTTCCGGATCTTCCTTGAACGTCACGTCAATGACGGCGATGCGTTTGCTGATACCGATCTGCGGAGCGGCCAGTCCGACTCCGTGCGCCGCATACATGCTCTCGAACATGTCGTCCGCCAGCTTGCGCAACTCGTCGTCGAATTCGGTTATGGTGGCAGCCGGCTTCTCCAGGACCGGGTCACCGTATTTCACGATGGGATAGATCATTTAGAAGTTTCGCAACTGTTGGCAGTAGCCTTCGTAATTTCTCTGCAACTCCAGCAGAGAGTCGCCACCAAACTTTTCCAGCGCACAGCGCGCGACAGTCAGCGCCACCATCGCTTCCGCAGCAACTCCAGCGGCCGGAACCACGCACACATCTGAGCGCTCATAAGCCGCCTTCACCGGTTCCCGCGTCTCGAAGTCGACTGACCCGAGCGGACGCCGCAGTGTTGAAATCGGCTTCAAGTATCCGCGCACGCGAATGTCCTGTCCGTTCGAAACTCCGCCTTCCAGCCCACCAGCGTGATTCGAACGGCGAATAAATCCGGTAAACGGCGTCTCGCCGCTACGTTCGTATCCTATTTCATCATGCACGGCGGAGCCGAGTGAAGCCGCGGCTTCGACGGCATCGCCGATCTCGACGCCCTTCACCGCCTGCAAGGACATCACCGCCGCTGCGAGTTGCGCGTCCAGACGCTCATCCCAGTTGACGTAGGTTCCCAGGCCGGGCGGCACGTTGTGCGCGATGACCTCGAACACTCCACCAACAGAATCGCCGGTGCGCAGCGCGACGTCGACCTGCTCTTTCATGCGCGCTTCAGACTCGGGATCGGCACAGCCGAGCAGCACTTCGTCTTTTGCGGCCAGAGCGATGATGGCATCCCACGTCACCGGCTTATCGAGTTTCGCGCTGCCGACGGCAATTACGTGGCTGAAGACTTCGATACCAATCTCGCGCAACAGCAACTTCGCCAGCGCGCCGGCCGCCACGCGTGCCGCCGACTCGCGTGCCGAAGCCCGCTCCAGAACATAGCGTGCCTCAGAGAAGTTGTACTTCACCGCACCCGCCAGATCGGCGTGACCGGGACGAGGCGACGCTACGCGCTTGTGCTTCGCCGGATCACCTTCTTCAACCGGCAGCGCTTCGGTCCAGTTCTGCCAATCCTTGTTTGCCATCAGAAGCGCGATGGGCGAACCGATGGTCTTGCCGTGCCGCACGCCGCTGAGGATGTGCGCCGCGTCGCGCTCGATACGCATGCGTCCACCGCGGCCGTAGCCCTGCTGACGCCGCCATAGCTCCCGGTTGACGTATTCGATATCGACAGCGAGTCCGGCGGGCATGCCTGAAAGCAGCGCAATCAGGGCCTCTCCGTGCGATTCGCCGGCGGTGGAAAAGCGCAACATAGGAATGGTGATTGTAGAGACTGCGGCGGGTTGGTAGCAACTGGCGAAGAGCTACGAGCCGCGAGCTTAGAGCCGCGGATTGCCAACGGCCGGACGGTCTCAGGAAAGATCAGGCAATCATGGGAGTGCATTTGTGTTCGACTCTGCGGGGGTCACGACAACTTCTTCGCCTTCGAAATGCTTGTCCTCTTCCAACTTGCCGCGGAGCAGAAATGATTTGGTGTCCTCGGCTCCAGTGCCAGAGACGCTGACGATCACATACGAGCAGCCGATCCAATGCGCGTGCTCCAGATCCGTGGGTGACGGTTGTGCCGGATGGTCGGGATGGGAGTGATAGAAGCCGACAACTTCCAGTCCGCGCTCGCGCGCCTCGCGCTGCGCGGGAATCAGCTCGCGAGGATCGATGTCGTAGGTTGTCTGCTGCGAGCCGACCGCAATGTTGGTGCAGCGAACAACAGATTGCACAGTCCGATTGTCAGCATCGAACCGTCCGACCAGGATCCCGCAGCATTCGAGCGGGTAGGCCTCCTCGGCATGGCGGCGAATCTCAGCGTAGTCGGCGGGGTTGATTCTCAGCATGGAGTGCGTCACTGGATAAATTCGCGGAACGGTTGCCGCTACCAAGAGCGAACGTTTTGGGTCAGGGCACGACTTCACCGGCTGCAAAAACTCGAAGGGAGTGAGCCCTGTGCCAGGGCACGACTTCAGTCGTGCCGAAAAAGCCTATTCACGAGACGCACCGCGGCTATCTATTCTTCATCCCCACTCGGCGTGTTACACACCGGATTCGTTGGCCTGTAGTCCGACTTGTTCTGCTCGAAGCACCACTGCACCTGCTCGGGCGTGAATTCCTTCACCACACTCGCGGGCACATCCGACGGGTGCACTTCCTGCACCTCGAAGTGAACCGTGCCGTCGGGCGACACCGTCGCCAGCAGGTAAGCGTAAACATCGGTCTTGTCGATCGTCGACAAAGCCCGATCCGTCGGCAAACGATAGCGTACCGCGCCCGCGCTTCCCATGATCCAGCCGGGTAAGACGTCGTCCTTGTGGCAGGCAGTGTTGTAGGCATCGTTCATCACGAAGTGCGAGTGGCTCGCGACCACGTACACGTTTTTCTTCGTGCTCTTGCGGAATGCCGACAGCTGAGCGTAGACCTTGCGGCCCGTAGCGAGCTGTTGCGGCGAATCGTTCATGCTGTGTCCGGCAGAAGAGCTGTCGGGCAGCGCCGCATGCATGCCCAGCACCACCGTCTTCACCGAACTGTCCTTCGCGTCGCTCGCCAACAACTTCTTGAACCAAGACATCTGCGCCGCATCGAACATGTCGGCAGAAGCATTGTCCATGTTGATGAAGTCGACCCCGCCCTTCACCCAGTGGTAGTAAGTCGTCAGCAGGTGATTCGCCGGATTGTCGGCCAGCCGCTGCTGCTGCAACACCGGCTGCTCCAGCCAATCGGCGAACTGCGCGATGTACTGCCCGCGCGTCATCGGCGGCACCAACTCATGGTTGCCGATGCCGAGATACACCGGCGTCTTTCCAAACGGGACAATCTGATGCTGAATGAAGTCGGGCCACGCGTCCTGAAAATATTTTGAGATGCCGGCGTTGGGATGCGTCCGCCGATAGTCCTCGTCGAAGTTCGACATAGCGCGAAAATCGCCGAGGTGCCAGTAGAACTCCGCGCCGTTGCTGATCACGCTGGCGGCGATGGCCGGCATCACGATGTCGCCGCAGTTGCGCGAGTCGCCGGAGACGGCGAACTTCCACGTCTCACTCGAAGCACTTTGCGCCGCAGCGACGCTCGCCAGCAATGTGGCAACTAGCAGAACGAAGGAGAACATACTCAAGCGCGCGGAGTGTCTGGTTGGCATCGGGATCTCCAAGGCGACGATGATAGCGAAGCGTAGCGAGCACGGCAATTGTGCGGGAAGCTGGTTGCAAGCGGGGTGAGTTTGAAACATCGGGTGGAGCACGCCTTCACAGGCTGCGGAGAAATTTATACTGGACGGCTCGTCGGACTGAAGTCCACCTCGCCGCCATCAAAAACACATAGCTTATCGGCACGGCTGAAAGCCGTGCCCTGTTACAAGGCTAGCGTCTTCGGAGTTTTTCAGCAGCCCGTAAGGCGTGCTCCTACCCGGATGTCCCAAATACAATTGCAAACTGCCTCACAACTTCCCGCAACCTTGTTTGCTATTGCAACAGCAAATCGATAAGCTTCTGACACTTTATTGCTGCGCGGAGGTCACCGTGAAATTCTCCCGGCGTTCCCTCGTACTATTCCTTGTGCTCGTCGTCAGCGGCTCGCTTTGGGCAAGCTCGGCGAAGCAGGCGTCTGATAAATCCGACGACGCGCGTCTGAAGCCCGCCTACCGCTTCAATAAAGGTGGCTGGGTTTATGTTCACCTGGAAGGCTCGCCCGGCGACATCGGCTATCAGCACGGATACCTGCTCGCTCCCGAGATCGAGAGCTCCTTGAAGGCCGTGCAGCTGAGCGATACTCATCACACCAAGCGCGACTGGAACTTCTTCCGCGCGACCGCGCAGAACATTCTGTGGCCGCACATCGAAGCCGAATACCGCGAGGAGTTGCAGGGAATTGCCGACGGCCTGAAGGCGCGCGGCTCCAGCCTTGACGTGTGGGATGTCGTCGCCCTGAACGCGATGGAGGAAGTGCCCGACTACTACGTTCCCACGCTCGATCGTCAGCAGAAGCGTGCGGACGCGCCCGTGCTGAAGGCGCCAGGGAATTGCAGTGCCTTCGTCGCGACCGGCTCGTGGACGAAGGATCACAAGCCCGTCATCGCGCACAGCAACTGGACCAGCATCGCCGTTGGTTCGCACTGGACGGTCATCTTCGACATCGTGCCCACGCACGGGTACCACATCCTGATGGACGGTTTTCCCGGCATCATCGTCAGCGACGACGACTTCGCCATCAATTCAGCCGGCCTGATGGTCACCGAGACGACGATCGCCGGCTTCGACCTGTTCGATCCCAATGGCGTGCCGGAATTTGTTCGCGCGCGTAAGGCGATGCAGTACGCCGGCTCCATCGACAAGTTCGTCGAGATCATGCTCGCAGGCAACAACGGCGGCTACGCCAACGACTGGCTGCTGGCCGACAACAATACCGGCGAGGTCGCGCGCTTCGAAATTGGCCTTAAGCTGCATCGTGTCTGGCGGACGAAAGATGGCTACTATGTCGGGGCGAATTTCCCCAGCGATCCAGAACTGACCAGGCAGGAAACCGACTTCGATCCCAGCAACATGGCCAGCTCTCCCAACGCGCGGCACAAACGCTGGGAAGAATTGATGCCGGCGAACAAAGGTCAGATCGATGTCGCCCTGGGCGAGAAGTTTCTCGCCGACCACTGGGACACCTATGAAGGCAAGGACGACCGCAACTTCCGCGGACTGTGCGGCCACGGCGATCAGTCGCCCACGCCTGAACCTGCCTGGGGAGAGCCCGCTTACGATCCGATGGGAGCGGTCACGGCGCAGGCGGCCGACAGCACCATGGCGAGGAACATGTCGCTGCAGGCGCGCGCCGGACATCCCTGCGGCGAAGATTTCATCGCCGATACCTTCCTGAAGGAGCATCCTGAATTCGCCTGGCAGAAGCCTATTCTGCCCGACATGAAGGGCAATCCCTGGACCGGCTTCAAGGCCTCTGACAAGCAGTAATTCCGTCTCGCTCGGCCACCGCAGAAATTCTGCAACTTACGTGTTGCAACACACATCTTGTTAGCTGGCAGTACAGGCCCATTCCATGCGCAGTTGTGCGCTCGCCTGAGCGCGATCGAAGGAGAAACGCATGCGTAAAGTTCTTTCCACCTCCAACGACTTCACCCTGACCATCGTGCGCCTCATACTCGGCATCGTCTTCTTCGCCCATGGCGCGCAGAAGATGCTGGGCTGGTTCGGCGGCTACGGCTTCACCGGCACCATGGGGTTCTTCACCCAGCAGATGCACATTCCGGCGGTGTTCGCGTTCCTGGCGATTTGCGCGGAGTTCTTCGGCGGCCTCGGCCTGCTGGTCGGATTGCTGACCCGCGTTGCCGCGTTTGGCATCATGTGCAACATGATCGTTGCGGTCATGACGGTTCATATCCACAACGGGTTCTTCATGAACTGGACGGGTCAGCAGAAGGGCGAGGGCTTCGAATATCACCTGATCGCGCTGGCGCTGCTGTTTGTGGTGCTGGTGAAGGGCGCCGGAGCGCTGTCGATCGATCGCGCGATAAGCGGGGGCGGGCAGTAAAAAGCCTCCGCCTTAGCGGAGGCTTGTGAACTTTGACGAACCAGCTTACTTCTTTGCGGGTTCGGCCTTTTCGACCTTGGCGTACTTGCGGCGGAAGCGCTCGACACGGCCGGCGGTATCCATCAGCTTCTGCTTGCCGGTGAAGAAAGGATGGCAGGCGGAGCAGATTTCCACGTTGATGTCGCTCTTGTGGGTCGACCGCGTTAGGAACGTGTTGCCGCAGGCGCAGTGAACCCGCACTTCGCTGTAGGCCGGATGAATGGCTGCCTTCATAGGAACTCCTGACTAGTCTGACGCAAACCGTTATTTTACCGGAATACTGTCCAATGCAGCAAACCAGAGCACGTTGTGCAGACCAACTTTAGACGACGAAAGCCGCGGGAAAGATTCAACCCGCGGCCGATGCCCTTCGATTTCCAGCAGTTACATCTTGGCCGGCGTACTGGCGCTGGCAATGCACTGCCACTTGCCGCCCGGCATCTTCATCCAGGTGTCCACCCACTGCTCGTGAGCGTCCACCGGTTTGCCGGCGTGGTCCGTACCCTTGCCCTGCCACGCGCCGGTGGCAATGGCGGTGTTCCCGAAGGTCGTGACCTTGATGTCGCTGACTTGATTGACTTCCCACTTCGCACCCTTCAGACGGGAAAGCGTCTCGGCTTTCGTGTGCATCGTGCCGTCGCTGTCCATATTGACGAAGTTGTCGGCCAGCATGGGAGCAAGGGCGTCTGAGTTGCCCGCCTTGGAATCGGTGGCCCATTGCTGCTCCATCGTGGTGATGGCCTGCTCAACCCCACCGCCCTTCATCTGCGCCTGCGCCGCAACCGTCATCGCAAGCAAAGCAAAGCCTACCAGCATCCGTTTCATGGAAACCGTCCTTTTGTGATTGGATTCGTCAAGGATAAGGGGGACACTCTATAACGAAAGCAGGTTTGCGACAACAGCAAATTCACCGAGGAGATTGCCCCAGCGCAAGCAATGAAAAAGGCGCCGCCGCAGCAGCGCCTCAGTTAGAGCCTCTGGATCTCACTGTTTCGGCGGGGGCGCGGTGTTGGTGCTCTGCTTGGCCAGTTTCACGCGGGCCGCATCCAGTTCCTTCTGAACCTTGGCGACGCTATCGGTATCCACCTCGGCGGGAATGGTCTTGTTCCACTCGTCGAGCGAGCGCTCCCAGTGGGTAGCCGCCAGCTTCACCCGGCCAGTCTTCATGTACAGCTCGCCAAGATGGTCGTGTATGGTCGGATCGTCATTCATGTGCTCGGAGGCTCGCCGCAAGTTCTCTTCCGCGAGCTCGTAGTTGCCCATCTTGTAGTAGACCCAGCCCAGCGAGTCCAGGTAGGCGCCGTTGTTCGGATCGAGGGCCACGGCGCGGCGAATGTAGCCGAGCGCCTCATCCAGACGCGTGCCGCGATCGGCCAGCATGTACCCCAGATAGTTGAGGGTCATGGCGTCCTTGGGATCGTCGGCCAAAACCTTGTGGAAAGCCTCTTCGGCTTTGTCATACTTCTTCTGACGCTCGTAGATGGAGCCGGCGACAAACAGCGTGTAATCCTTGTCCTCAGGCTTGGTGGATAGATCGACCGCCTTGTTGATAGCTTCTTCCGCGTCGTTCCAATCCTTGATGCGGCTGTACATCTGCGCCAGGGCGATATAGACCTCGCGGTCATCCGCATTGCCTTTGAGCATGCCCTTGACACGGGCGATGGCCGGCTGCGGATTGCCCATATCGGCCTGCTGCGATGCCGCCACCATTTGCAAACCGCGGTCGTCCGGGAACCGCTTCGCCGCTTCCTCGGCTACGTCGGTCGCCTGCTGCCACTGCTTGTTGTCACGGTAGGTCTCGATGATCTGCTGATACCCGCGAACGGCGTTCTCGTCGCCGAGGTCGAGCATCTTGCGGAAGGTCTGCTCGGCCAGCTGGGTCTTGCCGGCCTCGCGATAAACGGTCCCGAGCCGCTCCAGAAACACGGCGCGATTATTTTTGTCCGACACCGAGTAATCGCCGTCGGCGTGCTCAGTCTTGGTCACCAGATCGTTGAGGATCTGGATGGCATCATCGTACTTGCCCTGGGCTTCGTCGATGACGGCGATGTTGTACTGGACTTCAAGCGAATCCGGCACAACCGTGTTCGCCTTTTTCAGCGCGTCCATCGCCTGGTCGAACTTGCCGGCGCGGCGATTGATTTCCGCGATGCGCATGTAGGTCTGCGCGTCCGACGGGTCGGCGTCCACGATGGCTTTGTACTGTTCCAGCGCGGCGTCGATCTGGCCGTCGTTCATCAGGTTCTGCGCCAGTCCGCGAACCGCATCCAGATTGTCGTGATCCAGTTCGGTCGACTTCCGGTATGCGTCGACTGCCTGCTTGTATTCCTTCTGCTGCTCGTAGGTGTAACCCAGCGCCGAGTACAGCTTTGCCGTGCGCGCTTTCTCCGGAACCGTATTCAGGACCTCGAGAGCGCGGTTGGAGTCGCCTTCCTCGTTGTAGAGATAGGCCAGCGTGGTTACGGCCTCTTCCGAGTCAGGCTGAATCTTGACCGCCGCCTTGAACTCGTTCTCCGCCTTCAGCAGCTCATTGTTGAGCCGGTACAAGCGGCCGAGGAGCAGGTGGTCTTCGACGCTCTTGGGATCGAGTTTGACGATCTGCTCGTACTGATCGATGGCCAGCTTCAGGATTTCCTGCGACTGCGTGCCTGCCTGCATGTCGCCCAGCGAGCGCAGATAAATGCGGCCCAGCAGGCGGCGTGCTTCCAGGTTATTGCCGTCGCGCTTCAGGATGTCCTGGGCTTCCAGGACCGCGTCGCGGATCCTGCCGGTCTTTGCATAAAGCTCGGCCAGTCCGGCGTTCAAGTAGTCGGAGCTGGGGTCATTGGCAATTGCCAGGCGATATTCTTCGATGGCCTTGTTGGCGTAGTCGGAGCGGCCGTACATCGAGACCATCTCCTCGTACATGTGCGCCATCATGAAGTGATAGTAAGCAGCGCCCTTGTCAGGCTGCTTGACCTCGGGTGCGGGCGCAGGAGTGGCAGCAGAGGAATCCTGCTTCTGCGCTGCATCGTCAGCACTTTGATTGGATGGAGTCAGCGTTATGTTGACCGGCGGGTTTTGGGCGACGCAGGTTAACGAACCTGCGCACAACATTGCCAGGATAGAGACACGGATACGAGTCAGGATCATTCAGGACCAGCCACTCAACAGCGATTGGATGCCGCGCCTCACACTGGAGTCTACGAATATTTTAGCCCGGTCTGTTCGTAAGTGGGGGCAAAAACGCAACGTAGGGACGGCCCAATCATGCTGCAGTTCAATGGATTATTGCAGAGATTGGACGTAATAGGACAGGAAAGGTCAGGACGTCAGAAACTCGGGACCGCCTCCAACACCCGCACCTTCCATGAATTTTCGGCCGCCGTCAGCAGCACAACGTAGTGCAGGGTGGCGTCTTCGCTGTGAATTACTTTGCTGCCATCCATAAGCTGCAATTGGACTTGCGCCGTATCGTGCAACTCCATGGCGGAGCCTTCCGGCGAGTAAAACACGGCCTCCACGGTGTGTCCCTTGTCGACAATGTGTTGGTGCAAACCGCTCTTACGTTGTTCCGTAACGCTCGCCGTTAATTTGTCATTGGCTGTGCCGGCGAAGTTTGCGGCAAGAACGTCTGTCCGGTTCTGGTCAAGCGCCTGGGTCATGGCTGTCCACGCAGCGGCGTAGTCGCGAGCCACCGAGCGCTGCGTGGTGTCTTCTACCTGGCGAGGTCCGGCATTCTGCACATTGACCGAGATGGACGGCTGCGAATCAGCGAGCATTCGCTGGCTGGGCAGAATCAGTGCCACTCCGGCGACGAGCAGGACGGCGACGGTTACACGCAGCAGCGACTTCATTGTCCACCTCTCCACTGAATTTCATTTCCGACAACAACGCCTGACGCCACCGAGATCGACGCGCCGCTGGATGCCGGCAGTTCGGCCTGTGCGATGCCTTGCTTGATGCGCGCGTCCACCGTGCTCTTGCCCTTCGCATCGGTCGAGGTGAAGGTGACGATGGTGCCGTCCGGAACAGGATTGCCCGAGCAGTCGTGGATGGGGTCGGTCCGGACGAGGATGCCGTCCTTGTTCGGCTGCGCCGTCATGCGGATGCTGCAAGGGTCGGACGCGACTTGCTGCACCACCCGACGAATCGATGCATTGCCGCTGGAGGCTACGAACTGGGCCGGGCCTTCCTTCTTCGACGAGTCCAGCTTGGTGAAGGCCACGCCGCCTTTCGTCGTCTCACTGCGGCTTTCCGTTTGACCATTCACGGTGAGTTCGAACTTCACCGGCTGCGGCTGAAGCACCAGGTTCTGATAGCGATCGAAGAGGAATGCGGTGCCGCTGATGACGTTCGGCGTCGATGCGGGCACGCGCGACGGACGGGCGAGGAACGCGATCGAATTCACCGGACCCGCTGCGACGAAGAAGGTCGCGCTGTCGTCGCCGATGACGATGGTGTAGCGGCCGCTGTTCTGCAACTCATCGGCGCTCAGTTGCACATCCTGTCCAAGCTGCACGTCGCGCTTGATCGCCGTGCCCGGGCCGAAGAGGTACATGGTTCCGCTGCCGCTGCCGGAGGTGGAAACGCTGATTCCGTTTCCGGCGGTGACGTTCGCGGGAACCCGCAGGTCAGCTGCGTGCGCCGCCACTCCGAAGATCGCTAGCGCAACGCCGAGGAGAAAAGCCTTGCAAAGTCGCTCTCTGGTCATGGCTAGTTGTCTTCGTCGTTCAGGATGTACTCGTTGACGGTGACGCGATAGTTGTGGACGTTGGCAGCCATCTGCTCGCTCAGATCCACCGCGAACGGGACTGGCGTCTGCGGCAGCAGCGCCTGGTCCACATAACCGTCGGACACCCAGATCACCTTGCCGGAATTGTCATAATACGTCGCCAGCACGTGCGGGATGTTCACGGTCTCGCCGCTCTGGTTGATCAGCTCGCCCTTCAACACGTGGCGGCCGCGCGAGTCGGTCTCTACGCGCTGATGAAGCACTCCGATGACGGGATCGGCCGAAGCCGGCACCAGCATCGAGTTGGGCTGCATGCGTACGTTCTTCACCTTCGACAGCGGAACGTTGGGAAAGTCGATGCGGAAGGGCGAAATTTCCTTCGGCAGCAGCGTGTGCGAAATCTTGTCGAAGCTGGTCTCTTCACCGAGCACGCCGCCATCCTTGCCGACCAGCGTCGCGCCCACGGCAACGAATCCCGGTACCGTGTCTTCGTTTTCAATTTCGCCGACGATGATGGTGTTATTGCCTTGCGGGATCGCGTTCATCGAGACAATGCGGACACGCGGCGCTTCCACGTTCTGCGCGCCCCAGTCATCGTTCGCCCCGCGGCTGATAACGTCCCAGCGCAGATAGTTTTCCTGAATCACCTGCGGCGGAACTTTGGCCTCTTTGACGATCGGCCACTCCACCTTCCAGGTGTTGTCCTGCTTCACGACCTTCAGATCGCGCGTGTCATAGAAGGCGCCGACGGCGGTCGCATACTCCAGCGTCGCGCGAACCAACGCTTCGTTGTCGTTGGCGTGAAGGACCTTGGTATCGGCCTGCTGCAAAGACGAGTACGTGCGCAAGCTGCCATCACGGCCGGACAGATCGCGCGCGAAGGCGGCTTCGTCGGTGTCCCCATTGTTGGCGACATACGCGAACGCGCCCTTGTAGTCGTGACCTTTCACGTGCGCGAAGAGCGATTGCACGGCGCCCGCAGGCGATGTGGCAGGGGACAACTCGTTCGGCTGGATGGTCGCCATCGCAACCAGCACAACCGTGAGCACAATGATGACGATGGGCAGAAGTCGCTTCATTTACTTGGCCTCCCGAAGGATCATCGGTTCGACGTTGGCGGGAGAAGGGAATTCGATGGTGTTGCTGACCAGGCGTCGCCGCTCAGGCATTAACAGGACCAGGAACAGCGCCAGCAGGCTGACGCCCACCGGCAGAATGCCCCACATGATGCCTTGCATTTCCGTCGGGCGGAAGCCGGTAAACGGCAGCGGCCTGGCCGGCGGAACATCTTCCTTGGTCCACAACGTGACGTTGCCATTGTCGTAAGTCTCGGCCTGCCGCCAGCCGGCGAAGGCGAGCAGCGGCTCGTAGTAGCGGTCGCGCACGAAGATGTACTTCAACCCGTACTGGTTGGCGTGCTTCAACACCGCGCGCAGCGCTTCCATTCCGGCCAAGCCGAAGTACTTGGAGTTGTAGAGCTGGCCCGCGCCGTAAGCGGTCATTTCCGGCAGCAGACGCGCGGAGTTGTAATCGCCGTCGACGCTGTCGGCCTTGGCCTCGCGTGAAACTTGCGAGAAGCGGCTGCCGAATCCCAGCGTGATGTAACGGAACTTGGCGTGATCGTCGCGATTCAGGAACGAGATCACCTGGTCGACATTGAAGGGCGTGCTGTTGATGGGGTGAATCGTAATCCATGACACCGCCGATGCCATCGTTACGACGGCGGCAATCGCCAGCCCGACCAGTGCCTTCATGCGGAAGCGGCGAATCAAGTTCACCGCCAGCAAGCCGACGAAGGGCATTGCCATGATCGTTGCCCAGAAGGTGAAACGTTCGTAGGTCAGAATGTTGTAGGCGCGGCCGAGAAGCACCCGGCCAACCGGCGTCGTGCCGCCCAGCCCGATCAGGGTCGTCACGTACCAGCCGATCAGCAGCGGGCGCAGACGGCGCTCAGCCGATCCGCGAATCACGATGAACGGCAGCGCGAGGATCAGCGCGCCCATGGGAATGATCCAGAAATTGATTCCGCTGAACGGATGCAGAATGTAGTTGTCGCGCGAGCCGTGCGGGATCGGCATCTGCGTGATCGGGTTCTTCAGCAGCGCGACCCAGTAGGGATAAAGCACGACGATGACGCCGCCTATCGCAAGAATGGCGAACACCAGGGCTCGGCCCAGCACGCCGCCCAGCGAAGCACGATCTTCCTCTACTTCCGCCGCGTCACGGTCAAGAATTGCCAGGAACAATACCGGGGTAGCGAAGAGCACGGAGCCGAACAGCATGGTGACGTGGTGCGCGGCGGCGGCTGTCCAGGCAAGTGCGATGCCCTTCAGCAACGAACTCATCTTTCCCGTCCGCAAGTAGACGTAGAAGAACGGCATGGCGTTCAGCGTCAGTGCGGCGGCGGCGGTCGTCGGCAACTGGCCCGACTGATAGACCAGCATGGAGAGCGATCCCAGGAACACCGATCCCAGCGCGGCATAGCTGGCCGAAACCTCATCCACCCAGATCGCGGCATAGCGATACATGCCGATCGGCAGCAGCAGGATCGCCAGGAACTGCACCAGCATGTAAGCCATCTTCATGCCTATCAGGTGCGAGAACAGCGCGATCCACTGGTGGGTCAGCGGGGGATAGGTAGTCTGCGAGAAGCCGCCAAACCACTTCGCGTTCCACGGATTGAACCAGTGGCTGGCGTAGTGGGCCGCAAAAAACATGTGCGTGTTGGCGTCGTAGGAACTCGCCGGCAGCTGCATCAGCAGCAGTGGCCCGTGTACCGCCAGACAGATCAACAGAATGGCGGACAGAGGAATCGCTCGAGAGGGGAAAGTGGGCGACTGCGAAATCAAGGGACTGCCTCCGCGATATGCGTTCAGAGCTGTTCGATTCCTCGCAGCCTGATTCGGTTGGCCGAGCACCCGCAGGCCAGAGTTGCTGCATCCCATGAATTGGCCCGTGATGCAAACCCGCGCTCCTCAATATGTGAACCGCGGTACCACTACCAACCCGAGTAGCTGTCGTTCCAAGCTGCCGAACAGCCATTGAGCAGTAATTCGCATCCGACGAGAAGGAATTCAGCTTACAAACTGAGTTCCCTCACACTCTCGACATGTCAGTGAGTCGTCTCTAGTGAAAACAAAAACTGTTCTCCTGATTCTCTGCTCCTTGTTTTTCTCGGTTGCGGCCGTGGCGCAGACGTTCGAAGTCGATGGTCAACAGTCCCAAACTGCGCCTACTTCGCCGAACAGCAACAAGAAGAAAAACCAGCAAGCCAGCCCGAACAATGCCAGTGGTGAAAACGGCATCGGCTGGGGGAGCAGCATTGAAGTTGGTCGTCTGGCGCGAGCTGCCGAAGACGCTCTGCGTCATGGAAATCCCGGTGCGGCCGCCGACTATGCCCAGCGCGCCGTGAAGGCCGCTCCGCAGGATGGCAAGCTGTGGTTCCTGCTCGGCTACACCTCTCGACTGGCTGGCCGCTATCAGACGTCGCTTGACGCGTATCAGCACGGCCTGCAGATGTCGCCGGGCAACGCCGACGGCATGAGCGGCCTGGCGCAGACCTACGCCCGCATGGGAAAGAATGATGAAGCGAAGCGACTGCTCAACGAAGTTATTCGCGCCAATCCCAAGCGCACCAACGATCTTCTCGTCCTCGGCGAGCTCGACATGCGCACCGGCGACACGCAGCAGGGAATCAACCTGTTGCAGCGTGCCGAGTCGCAGCAGCCCAGTTCGCACGCCGAGTTGATGATCGCGGTCGCTTATCTGAAGTTGAAGCAGCCGGAAAAGGCCAAGCAGATGCTTGACCTCGCCAAGAAGCACTCGCCCAACAATGTCGAAATCTTCCAGGCGGCAGCTAACTACTATCGCGAGGAGCACGACTACAACGCCGCGATTGCGACCCTGAAGAGCGCCCCCAAGATGACGCCGGCGGTGCTGGCCGATCTTGGCTACACCTACGAGCTCAACGGCGACAAAGAAGAAGCGGCGAAAACTTACGCCAAGGCCGCCAACCAGAAGCCGAAGGAGATTGGCTACCAGCTCAGTGCAGCGCAGGCAGAATTGCGGGTCGGCGACACCGACAAGACTCGCGAATATCTGAGCCGTGCCGCGGCCATCGATGCCAATCACTATCGCCTGCACGCCATCAAGGCCTTGTTGGCGAAGGAAGAGAATCGCCAGGCTGACGCGATCACCGAATACAAAGCGGCGATTGCCGCGCTCCCGCCGGGGGGCGTTCCGGAAGGACAGCTCTACCCGATTCAGCTGCGCTTAAATCTTGCCGAACTCTATCGCGAAAGCGGTGACGATGCGGCCGCGCACCAGCAATTGGCTACCGCCGAGCAGGAGATCGACAAGCTCGGCAATGTGGAAGGAACCGCGAAGGCGGAGTTCCTGCGCGTGCGTGCGTCCATCAAGACCTCCGATAACGATCTGAAGGGCGCGGAAGCCGATCTGCTCGAAGCCCGCAAGCTCGATCCCGATAACACCAACATCACGCTGCAATACGCGAACCTGCTGTGGAAAGAAGGTCGCCCCAACGAGTCGCAGAAAATCTACGCCGACATCCTGGCGAAGGATCCCGACAACCGTTACGCGCTGGAGGCGATGGGCTATCTGTATCGCGAGTTAAACAATACGAAGATGGCCGCTGAGTACTTCAACCGGCTCGCGAAGGCTTATCCCGATGACTTTGTGCCGTACCTGGCACTCGGCGATTTGTACACCCAGACCAAGCAGTTCCAGACCGCGGATGAGAATTATCAGAAGGCGTATCAGATCGCGCCGGACAATCCGCTGATCATCGCCAACGCCGCCAACGCCGCTATCGAAGCGCAGCAGATCAAGCTGGCCGGCGTGTGGGTAAATCGCGCGAAGGGCAAGATGAACGACGACCCGCGCGTGATGCGTGAGCGCGAGCGCTACCTGTTCCACTCCGGCAATTACGAAGAGTCGGCGAAGCTGGGCTACAAGGTCCTGCAACAGTTGCCGAAGGACCGTAACGCCTCGGTCTATCTCGCCTACGACTTGTACAACCTGGGCCGCTACGACGATGCGCTCACCGTGGCGAACAAGTACGACTCGGTTCTGCCCAACGAACCCAACTTCCCGCTGATCGAAGGCCATGTTCACAAGCATTCGCAGCTGCTCGACCAGGCGGTTGACGATTACACGCGGTCCATCCAGCGCGATCCGAAGATGGCCGAGGCTTACATCAACCGCGGCTACACGCTGAACGACATGCAGAATGCGCAGCAGGCAGCGCAGGATTTCCATACCGCGTTGCAACTGGCGCCGAACAACGGAATCGCCCACCTGGGATTGGCGTTCAGCGATCTTCAGTTGCGCAATCCGAAAGAGGCGCGCGAGCAGGCCGACGAAGCGCAGAAGCTGCTGGGTGAATCGGCGTCGACGCACCTGGCGCTGGCGACGGCGTACCGGCAGGAACATCTGCTCTCCAGCGCGCAACAGGAATATCAGGCGGCCATCAAGTTCGCGCCCAATGATCTGGGCCTGCACCTGGCGCTCGCCGACACGCTCTACGACATGCGCCGCTACCAGCAGTCCATTGACGCCTTGAACGCGGCACTCAATATCTCGCCTGACGATCCGCTGATTTACGGACGCATGGCCCATGCCTACGCGCATCTCGGCAAGAAAGAAGAAACGCTGCGCTACGTCGAGGCCGCCGAGAAGCTGGGCGGAGATCAATCTTCGATCCTGCTCGACACCGGCGATGCCTTATTGACGCTTGGCGATCGCAAGGGAGCGATGGACCGCTTCGCTCGTGCGCTCGAAGCGCCGGACGCGAATCGCGTCGATGCTCGCCTGGCAATTGCGCGCCTGATGGTGAAGTATGGTCAGGACACCGACGCGAAGCAGCAGATCAGCCTGGCCTTTGCCGAGAGCCGCATCGGCGAAGCTCCGCCGGTCACCGCCGACAACCTGATCGAAGCTGCCAACCTGTTGCTGGCGATGCACGACTTCGAGCTGTCACAGGATTATTTCCAGCGCGCAGGACAGGCCGGAGCGTCGCCTGACATCGTGTCCATCGGTCTGGCCAACACTTACCTGGCGCAGGGCAAGACGAAGGAAGCCAACGCGTCACTGGCCACTATCGCCTCCGATCCTTCCGCCAATCAGAATTACGATTACCTGATGGCGCAAGGTGAGGTTTATCGCCAGCGTCACGAGAGCTGGAATGCGCTGTTGACCATCTCGCAGGCAGATGTGCTTGGCGGCAGCACCATCGCGCAGATGGAAGGCATGCAAGTCGCAGGGGAAGAGGGCGTGCGGGTGACCGATCACCTCAGCATGCTGACCAACTTCACCACCGGCGGCCTGTACGACGATTACACGGTCTACGTTCTCGACCAGCAGATCTTCGGGCTGTCGAGCAAGAGTGCCAACCTGCCGCCGCCGCGCTCGCAGCAGGAATCGCTGTGGACGACCGCCTACCGCTATCACTTCGACAACAAGTTCCCGATGATCAGCGGATTCTTCCAGATCCGCAACGCTACCGGCGATGAGTCATTGCCGCAGGAAGCGCTGATCATTCATCGCAACACCTTCGACTACAACTTCAACAGCGCAATCAATCCGGTCATCCACCTGGGCGATTCGTGGATCGCGCTGAATACGGGATTGCAGTTCACCTTGCGCCGCGACACCTCCGCGCCGCAATACGAAGACCAGAATCTGTTCCGCCAGTTCGTCTACGCCAACAGCAGCTCGTTCGGCAACTGGTTGTCGTTCAACGCCAGCGCGTATCACGAAGCCGGGCCTTTCACCGCCACGACCTACAAGCTCAACTCCAACGATGTCGGTATGACGTTGCAGTTCACCGTGGGACGTCCCTGGGGCAACACGTCGCTTATCACCGGCTATACGCGCCGCAACCTGACGTACAGCCCGTTCGACCGGCAATACTTCACCACCTCTACGTATGCCGGATTGCAGCGGAAGTTCCTCGACCGCAAACTGACGGCGAGTCTCATCGCCGAATACATCCGCGCGTACCGCGTGCAGGACGCGATTTATGCGACGGCGCACGTTCTGCGTCCGGCGGCGAGCATTCAATACAACTGGAATCCTTCGTGGAGCGTCAACGGTCAGTTTGCCTACGAAGGAGGCAGCGCATTTCAGGACTATAACAACGCGTACAGCAATTTCTACATCAGTTATGTGAGGCCTCTACACCGATCCTTTAGCGATGACGCCGGGGAGTACAAGATCGCTTATCCCTTGCGGTTTTCAGTTGGCATCGAAACGGAGCAGTTCCCCGATTTCACCGGGACTGCAAAAAGCGGAACGCTGATCCGTCCCGTATTCCGTCTCTCGATTTTTTAGGCCCAGGGGAGTCCATGAAAATTTGTTTGATCACAGCATTTCCGCCTAGCCGGCGTGGGCTGAACGAGTACGGGTATCATCTGGCGCGGGAATTGCGACGCGATCCACTTCTGAGTCTCACGATTCTGGCCGATGAACTGGACTCACCCGCGGAAGAATTACCGGAGTTCGATGTAGTTCGCTGCTGGCGCTTTGACAGCATGATGAACCCGGTGCGGCTGAACAAAGTCATTCGCGACATCAAACCGGATGTCGTGTGGTTCAACCTGCTTTTTTCCACCTTCGGCAATAAGCCGGTGCCGGCGTTTCTTGGACTCGGGCAGCCGGCCATGTCCCGCCTTACCGGACATTACACACATGTCACGTTGCACCACCTGATGGACAACATCAATCTGGCGGATTCCGGAATCCGTTTCCCGCGCGTCTATCGCGCCGCCGGGTCGCTGGCCACGCGAATGTTGCTGATGGCCAATTCCATCTCGGTTTTGCTTCCCGTATATCGCCGCACGCTGATCGAAAAATATCGGGGCGAGAACGTTCACTTTCGCGCGCACGGAATTCTGGGGGGATGTCCGGAGCCGCCGGATTACGAAAGCCGCGGCAACCCCGAATATCGCGTGCTGGCTTTCGGCAAATGGGGCACCTACAAGCGTGTCGAATTGTTGTTGGAAGCTTTTGAGCAACTCGCGTCGCGCATGCCCAATGTTCGCCTGGTGGTTGCGGGTGGCAATCATCCTGCAACACCCGGATACATCGAATCCGTTGCAGAGAGGATGAAAGACAATTCGCGTGTCGAATTTACCGGATATGTGGAAGAGGACGACATTCCTCGCCTGTTTCGTAGCGCGAGTGCCTTAGTTCTCCCTTACTCTTCCGCAACTGGAGCCAGCGGCGTAGCCCACCTTGCCTGTGAATTCGGCGTCCCAATCATATCGGCCGGGATTGATGACTTTCGCGAAATGGCACTGGATGAGGGATTAGCGGTCGCGTTTTACAAGACCGGCAGTGCCGACAGTCTGGCGATCGAACTGCAGAATTTGTTGAACGATTCAGAGTTGATGCGCGAAATGTCTGAACAGAACTTCTCGGCCGCTTTACGTATGACGATGCCCCAAATTATCCGGCAATATTTGCGCTCATTTGATCTGCAGCAACGTACTCGCGCGCTCGAACCGATCTCGAGGTTCCGGAGAATTCCGTCCTGGATACCCTCGCGTTCCGCGATCTTTCGGGCAGCCGCGCCAAGGTGGCAGTCATGGACATAAGGGCCATAGTGCTGATCGGCGGAAACGGGCCAGACGTTGAGAAACCGGCCGAGCGGTTCGCAAACATCCCGCTGGCTTGTCTCGATGTCCTGGGAATGTCGGTGGAAGAACGCGTGGTGCGCTCGCTGCAACGCTTCGCGGTCTCCGTTTGCAGCCTGATTGACGACGCTCCGGCGGACGCTGCGCCCTTCGCTTGCTGCCCCGGCGTCGACCCTCACGTCAAGCGCTTGCACGCCACCGGCGAGCAGCTCTGGGAGACGGCGGCAGAGCAATTCGAACGATGCGCTGAAGAAGGCGCGGAACTGTTTCTGGTGGTTCGCCTAGGACCCTATGTCGAAGTCGACTACGAGGAGATGATTCAGCACCATCTCGACCATCGCAGCGCGGTCACCCGGGCGGTGGATTCGGAGGGTGTCGGTCTGGGCCTGTTTGTCATCAGCGCTTCGGCTCGCCAGGACGCAGCAGAGTTGTTCCAGAGCCAACTGCGCCGGCTGCGCCGGGAATCCGAGCCCTTTCGCGTCAGCGGGTACGTCAACCGTTTGCAGGGTGCGGCGGACTTGCGGCGCCTGGCAGCAGACGGCTTGCTGGGACGCAACGCGATTCGTCCGCAAGGAAAAGAGAAGAAGCCCGGAATCTGGCTGGGGCCCGGAGCGCGCGTTCATCGCAACGCCCGGGTGGTCGCACCCGCCTACATCGGAGCCCATTCCAAAATTCGCGCCTCGGCGCTCATCACCCGCGGGAGCGTGGTGGAACGTCACTGTATTGTCGACTGCGGCACCGTGGTCGAGAACACCACCCTGCTTCCGTTCACCTGCATCGGAGCGGGCCTGGATGCAATGCACTGCCTGGTGGGCTTTCGCCGGGTCGCCCACCTGCCGCGGCAGGTAGAAGTGGAGATTTACGACGACAGATTAGTAGGAATGATCCCAATTAACTCTCTTTCTCGATTGGCAGGCAGCACAGCTGCTCTTTTTGCCTTCTTACCAAGAGAAATGTATCGCGGCCTGTCTTCGCCTTTGAGGCGCAAGCGGGCTGCACGGACAGTGGAGCCCGAGGAGACTACAGAGTCTCCCCTAGAGGGCCCGGGATTGGACGCCTCGGCTTCCGATCCGGAACCGTCAGAGTTCCCTTCCAATCTGGCCGTAGTGAGGAGATATGGAGACCATTAGTAGGCCTGTAGTCGTAAAAAGAATGCCGGAAAAAATGAATTTGATCCAGGCTCGCAAGTTCCTCAAGGAGGTACAGCCCTTCATCAATTCCGACCGGCCCCAGATTGTTTTTGATATGTCCCAGGTGCGCCACATCGATGCCGCAGGCGTCGACGTACTCCTGCGGTGCATGCGTGCGGCTGTCAAGCACGACGGCGATTTGAAATTGGCAGCCTTGTCGGCGCAAGCCGCCGTGGTCCTCGAGCTGACTCGCACCGGCCGTCTGTTTGAGATTTACGAAAGCTCAACGGCTGCCGTGAAAAGCTTCAGCAGCTTCCTGCCCAATGCCATGAGGCAATTTGAACCGCACGCAACTCACGGGGGAGCGACCGTGCAGACCATGCCTGTCGCAGAAGATTCGGCCGGGCTGGCAGCATGAACGCACATTCCGACACGGTGCTGGAAAGCCCTCCTCACGAGGGCCGATGGAACCGCATCGTGTCGCGTTGGTGTCCGCAATATGCGCACCACGCGAGAATTTTAAACGGCAGCATCATCCTGCTGATTGGGTCGGTGTTCGTCAGCCTGGCGAACTTCGGCTACAACATCGGGGTCGCCCGCATGCTGGGTCCGTCGGACTTCAGTCATGCGGCCGCAGCCGTAACCATCCTGATGTTGATTTCGGCGCTCACACTTTCCTTTCAGCTGGTGTGCACGAAGCTGGTCGCCAAGGCGACTACGACCGAAGCCAAGGCGGCTGTCTTCCAGCACCTGAGGAAACGCGCCTGGGTGATCGGAGTCGGCCTCGGCGTTTTCATGCTGCTGGCGAGCTCGACCTTGACCGCGTATCTGCGTTTGTCGAGTCCGTGGATCATCATCCTGCTGTCGATCGGCCTCACGATCTATGTGCCGCTCGGAGTCAAGAGGGGCGGGCTCCAGGGAACCTGTCGCTTTCGCGGATTGAGCTGGAACATGTCCGCCGAAGCGATCACCAAGTTCGTTCTGGCGATCGTTCTCATCAAGCTCGGATTCGGAGTGCTGGGAGCGGTGGCGGCCATCTCCGCCTCGGTGATCCTGGCGTTTTGCCTACCCGACAGCGCCAAGGAACTCCGCATTCCTTCTCGCGACGAGCACACAGCTCCGGTGGGGGAAGCCCGGCAGGCGATTGTCTTCTTCGTCGGCCAGGTCATCATCAGCAACATCGACATCCTGATGGTGAAGCATTTTTTTGCGCCGCCGGAAGCCGGGTTGTATGCCGCGATTGCCCTGGTGGGACGGCTGCTCTATTTCGCATCGTGGTCGGTCGTCAGTGCGATGTTCCCAGTCTCCGCGGAAGGCAAAGAAGAGAAGGCATCCGGCTCGTTGCTGGCGATTCCGCTGTTGCTGGTCACCGGAATGTCGGTGGTGTTTGTTCTTATCCTGGCCGCATTTCCGCGACTGGTTTTTCAGTCGCTCTTCGGGGCCCACTTTCAGATTGCCGGCGTCACCGGCATGAACTGGCTGCTGAGCATGAATGCGGCGGCCACCGGCGTCTATTCGATTGCCGTGGTGCTGATTACTTACGAGATGTCGCGGCGCATCGCCAATACCGGCTGGCTGCAGTTGGTGGTGAGCGGGCTCATCGTTCTTGGCATTAGCTGGTTTCACTCCACTCTGTTGGAGGTCATCATCGTCCAGCAAGTACTCAGGGTTTTGTTGTTATGCGCGGTTGCTTTTCCGTTTGTGAAGATGTGGGCAACCGCTGGCGGGAGATTACATGAAGAGGCTACGGCGCGTTACTGAATCAGAAGTGATCGCGGAATTCCTGAAGAACGAGTTCTATCAGGAAGAGTTCCATCAGGACCGCGAGCAGTTCGAGGATCTCGTGCTGCATGCGCAAGTCTCCGACGACGCGAGCAATGCTCTGCGCCGAGCGTTACTGTTTCGTCGTCGTGGCCACATGTGGAGAGAACTCCCATCCGACACGCAATGGTGGGAAGTCGAGATCGAGCCCCAGGACCTGGAGCGCCTGAGGGTCTTTCCCCGCGCGCAATGGCGGCGCGTTGCCAACGGCAGCTTTCTGCTGAAGGACATCGTGAAGCGGATCAAAACGAAACCGTTCCGCGGGAAAACCCGGAACTTCATCTCGAAGGTCCAGGCTCTGAGCTATTACCTGCGCAACCATCAGGACGACAGTGCGGTGCTGCTGATCGGGGTCGGCGACGAGAATCCGGTGACGGTGCTGGAAGGCAACCATCGCCTGACCGCCGCGCTGCTGGCCTCGCCCGACGTGCTGCAGAGCCGCTTCCGCGTTTTTTGCGGGCTGTCTCCGCGGATGTCGCAGTCGTGCTGGTACCAGACCAACCTGCCGAACCTTTGGCGCTATGCGCAGAATCGCGCACGCAATTTGTTCTATGACTCCGATGCCGATGTTGAGCGGTTGTTGAAGCCCGGACGCGAAGTAATCGAGACGGTGGCATCACCAGCGACTTTGAGCGCCGCACCTGCGGCAAAGACGCTCGCGAAATTTGAAGTAAACGGCCAGCGGTAAAAAAAATTTGTAAAGGAGAGCTGCCGATGAAAGCTCATCAGAAAATCTTCACCAGCTTTATGACGTTAGTCCTCGGCTTCGTTCTGTGTGGCGTTCCGGAATGTGCCCAGGCATGGCAACAGCAGGACTCAGGTACTCCGCAGAATGGCCAGCAGAATGGCACCACCATCGATCCCTCGCGGGGTCCTCTGCAGCCGGTGCCGACGCAGAATGAACCTGCCCCTCAGAACGGCGCTCAGATGCCGGAGAGCTCCACCGAATCATTGCCGGCAACTCCGGCTCCGCAGCCGAAGGCCGAACAGCAGATGCAGCAGCCCCTGGGTGCGGCTACCGCCGAAGGCGTGCCGGTAGTCGGTGGCGCGGCCTCACGTCCGGCGGGCGAAGCAATTGCTCCTGCCAAGCAGAAGCAGCGCCGCTCGCTGCTGATCAAGCTTGGTCTGCTCGCGGCCGTCGGCGTTGCCGCAGGCGTCGTTGCCGGTCTGTCCGAAGGCACGTCCGCAAAACCGGCTAAGTAAAGGAATCCCGGAGTAGAGTCGCCAATGTCGTCTTCCAAGCGCCCGTTTCTGATTTCGTTCTCAGGCCTTGATGGTTCTGGAAAGAGTACTCAGATCGCGAACCTGCGAGAGTACCTCCACGCCCAGGGCCTGACCACGAGCCTGCTCGCGTTCTGGGACGACGTGGTGGTGCTCACCAAGTATCGCGAAGGCTTCGTTCACAAGGTATATGGCAGCGAGAAGGGAATCGGCGCGCCCGACAAGCCGGTCAACCGTCGCGACAAGAATGTTCGCAAGTGGTATCTCAGCATCGTGCGTCACGGGCTCTATTTGCTCGACGCACTTCACCTGGTCCGAGTCATCGCGAAAGCTCGACGTGCGGGAAGCGATGTCATCATCATGGACCGCTACATCTACGACGAGCTGGCGAACCTTCCGCTGTCGAACGGGTTGACGAAGCTGTTCCTCCGCATGGTGGCGGCATTCGTTCCCCGGCCCGACGTCGCCTACATTCTTGACGCCGATCCGGAAGCGGCCCGCGCCCGCAAGCCGGAGTATCCCGTCGAGTTCCTTCACACTTGCCGCAGCGCGTACATGCAATTGGCAAGCATGCTTGGAACTCTCACCGTAATTCCGCCATTGCCTTTGGAAGAGGCCAAGCGCGAAGTCGAGCAGGCCGCCGCGTCCGCCTTGTTGCGCAACTCTCGTCGATCAAAGCCGGCATTCGAAACTGCTCAACCGGCGTGATCCTGGAAGTCTCTCCTCTGCTGTAACAATTACCCTCCCTCCGCCGTTACTACGCATTGCGCTTCTACTCGCAAAAGATTCTCCATTGAAAACAAAGTGGTTAAGCTCGATTTAAGGCCTGCGGAGTTTGGCACTGTAGTTGTAATAGAAACAGTGTTGTTGCGTGACCACATGCACCGCACAACCGCTGCACCGAGCGAAGTTTCAGCACCCGGGCGGCGCCGGAGGCACAACGTGCCCCAGGTTTGGAGGAATCGGTAATGAAGACCCCAATTCTACTTACGTTGCCGCTGGCCGCGACATTGATGGTACCGGCGGTAGCGCAACAGTCCACTTCGGATACCCAGCAGAACTCAGCTCAGAGCACATCGCAGACGACAGGGACCAGCAGCTCGAATCCGGGCGCGACAACGACCACGCCGGACGCGAACTCGGATCAGAACATGTCGGCGCGTCAGCCGCTCCAGCCGGAAACGCGTGAAGGTTTCTGGGGCAAGGTCAATCCGTTCGCGCGCAAGAAGTATGTGCAGCGCCAGCTGAGCCCGATCCGCAATCGCGTCAACGAGCTCGATGACCTGACCGCCGAGAACGCTCGCCAGATCAAGGACGTCGACTCTCGCGCGCAGGAAGGCATCAAGATGGCCGATGCCAAAGCTTCGCAGGCCGACCAGCATGCGATCGACGCCGGCAATCGCGCCCAGCAGGCCAACCAGACGGCCACCCAGGCCAGCACTCGCTTGAACACGGTGGAAACCGTCGTCGGCAATATCGATCAGTACCAGCCGGCTTCGCAGACCGAGATCCGCTTCCGTTCGGGCCACACCGTTCTGGGTACCAGTTCCAAGCAGGCCCTCGACGACATGACCGCGAACCTGAAAGATCAGAAGGGCTACATCATCGAAGTGCAGGGCTTCTCGACGACGCCCGGTCAAGCCGGTGTGCAGAGCTCGCAGGCCATGGCGAACTCCGTTGTCCGGTACCTGGTTGAGAAGAACGATATTCCTGTCTACCGCATCTTCGTGATGGGCATGGGCAATGCCAAGGTTCAGGCCGCAGAGGGCAGCACCGCCAAGAATCGCGGCAACCGTGTCGAGATCAGCCTGATGAAGAATGACGTCGATCAGCTGGCGTCGGCACAGGCCAACGGCGAGATGGGCAACAGCACCAGCCAGAACCGCGGCTACTCGAACACTTCCAACGGAAGCTACTCGAACAACTCCGGCGGCAGCTACAGCCAGCCTACGACTTCGCAACCGGCGACGTCGCAGCCCACGACCTCGCAGCCGCAGCAAGCTCCGACCTCTACCCCCTCAACGCAGACCAGCACCAACCCGCCGCAGCAGTAAGCGCGGCCTAGCAAACGCAACTCTCCTCCGGCCCCTCGCTACGGCGAGGGGTTTTCTTACTTCACACTCCGGTGGAGCGTGCCTTGTAACAGGGCACGACTTCAGTCGTGCCGATACGCGCTTTGCCTGTGGCTGCGGCGAGGCGGACCTTAGTCCGACGAGCCGTCCGCGTACCCGCAAGGTTCAAGTCCGAAAACGGCCAATTCAGCGATGTGTGCGGTGTTAGTCTGCTGCGAGACGATATGGAAACCCTCTACTGCTCGCGCATGCCTTCGCCCGCCGGGCCGCTGCTGCTTGGCTCTTCTGATGACGCGCTTGTCGTTCTCGAGTTCGATCGCGGACTGCCGAAGACGATCGCCGGCCAGCCCATCGACTGGCAACAATCAGAAAAGAAGACGGCGTCGGTTCGCCGACAGCTTGAGGAGTACTTTGCCGGCAAGCGTCGCGACTTCGACCTGAACCTGGATTTGCGCGGCACCGAATTCCGCAAACGCTGCTGGGATCAGCTCCTGACGATCCCCTACGGCCAGACTTGTTCTTACGCCGAAATCGCGCGCGCCGTCGGCAATCCCAACGGATTTCGCGCCGTGGGTCAGGCGAACCACTTCAACCCGATTGCGATCATCGTGCCCTGCCATCGCGTGCTGGCGGCTGGGCGGCTCCTGGGCGGATACGGTGGTGGGCTTCCGGTGAAGGCATTTCTTCTGCGACTCGAAGGTGCGGCGTTTCACGACGACACTGAGGGCGCAATGCAGCTCAGCTTCAGTGCGACGTAGCTTCCATCTCCGGCGTGGCCGCCAGTAGTGATCGCGTGTACGGATGGCTTGGCGAGGTCGTGATGCGCTCGGTTGTGCCAATCTCCACCAGCTCGCCGCTCTGCATCACCGCGATTCGATCTGCGAGATAGCGCACGATCGGCATCGAGTGCGAGATGAACAGGTACGTCAGCTGGAAGTCGCGCTGCAGCTGCTTCAGCAGGTTCACGATCTGCGCTCCCACGCTGACATCCAGGGCTGACACCGGCTCATCGGCCACGATGAAGCGCGGCCGCAACATCAGCGCCCGTGCAATGCCGATCCGCTGACGTTGGCCTCCGCTGAATTCATGGGGATAACGCCCGAAGGCCGACTCGTCCAAGCCGACAGCGCGCATTACCTCGGAGGCGCGTTGACGACGAGCCTGCCGATTCTCGCTGCCGTGGATCACCATGGGTTCGCAGACAATCTGCTCCACGTTCATTCGCGGATCGAGCGAGCCGACAGGGTCCTGAAAGATAATCTGCATGTCGCGCCGGAGGTGCCGCAGGTCGGCGCCGTGTGCGCGCAGGACGTCTCGGCCATCGAAGATCACCTCGCCGGAGTCGGCTTCAATCAGGCGCAGCAGCATGCGGCCCAGGGTGCTCTTGCCGGAACCGGATTCGCCGACCAGCCCCAGCGTCTCGCCCGCCTCGATCGACAGCGAGACGTCGTTCACCGCCCGCACGGTGTCGGCGGGCTTCATCCCAAACGCCGATTGCTCCGTCTGAAACGTTTTGACGAGATGCTTGGCGTGCACCAGAGGCATGCGGCGATGGTACCAAATGCGATTTCGGCGAAAATTGAAATCATCGGAAAGCCGCGCCCACAGTGATTCTTCCAAAATTCCCACATTGAAGCGGTGTTCATTCCGCAGCGATATTGAGCGGGTTCAGTGTTGCGAATCCGCATCAATTCTGCACAAATTCATACTTGGCGGATCGGTGATTTTCAATGTGCACAAATTTCTGGCACCCGCCTGTGGACGAGCTGCACTCGATTGAAAACAAGCAACTTTTAGTTCCGAAATTTTCATTGACTTCGCCAGCGGCAGGAGTAAAAACACACTCGTTCTTTGACAAATTCCTGGTTCTTCAGTCGATGGTTTGCCACTTCAAAATGCGCGCAAGCGCGTCGTGAAGACTCCGGCAACATCGTGACGGAAGCTCAATTGCCGCTCTGTTCACCTTCGGGTGTCTGGCTCTGCGATTGAAAACTTCACGATGACTGTCGGCGAAAGCCAGGAATGAGTCAGAGGCGAGACGGAATCCCGAAGCGTTGAACGGTTGTTCCCGGTGAGGGGATCGCACGAAGTCTGAGCTGAAGTTGAGGCTGTGTCCGCGCAAGCGGCGGAGCTGCTGCAGAAGCAAAGATCGAAGCGAGTCAATCACGGTGAGCAACGGCGGTTTCGCCCAGGTTCACGAACGCCTACGCTGAATTTGTGGTTCTGCATACGTAAGTATGCAAATTCATAAGAGCAGCAAGGTTCGAAGTGAGCGCTGACGCAGAGACCAGCCAGTTCAAGCCGCCTTCGGGATTCTTTTTTGCACGATCATTGACTCCACCAACGACTCGCCGGACGACGATGCGTCGACTCAGCCATCCTGATTGTTTCTTTGTTCCACCCAGCATCGGCGTCGATCTTGCGTGGCGGCGTGACCCCGCTGGAGGTGTAATGCCGCCGGAAGCGCAATCCCGCTAGAGCGTAATCCCGCCGCAGGCGGGATGGAAACTCTTCAGCGCAGCGCGGCAGCGCTGGGACATCGTGCCTTTCAAATGAGAGAGCCGGCTTTAGCCGGCGACACACTGCCGTCCCTGCGGGACTCTTCCCTTGTTTGGAGTGTCGTTAACCCCGGGCTGCCGCCCGGGGCTGAAGAGGTTTAGCTTCGTCTGCGACGAAGCTGCTACAAGCCGCCAGAGCGACTGAGTGGCGCAACCCGCCGGAGGTAGTAATCCCGCCGGAGGTGTAATCCCGCCGGAAGCGCAATCCCGCCGCAGGCGGGATGGAAACTCTTCAGCGCAGCGCGGCAGCACTGGGACATCGTGCCTTTCAAATGAGAGAGCCGGCTTTAGCCGGCGACACACTGCCGTCCCTGCGGGACTCTTCCCTTGTTTGGAGTGTCGTTAACCCCGGGCTGCCGCCCGGGGCTGAAGAGGTTTAGCTTCGTCTGCGACGAAGCTGCTACAAGCCGCCAGAGCGACACATCAACGAGCCATTAGCCATCAGCTAAGAGCTACGAGGCAAGAGCCAACTGCCAACTGCCAACTGCCAAGACCTGACTCTTGGACCTGCCCTACAGCGGAATATTCCCGTGCTTCTTCGGCGGATTCTTCTCCCGCTTATTCTCCAGCATATCCAGCGCCTGAATCAGCTTGCGGCGTGTGTCGCGGGGACGAATGACCGCGTCGAGATATCCGCGCTCGGCGGCCACGTACGGATTCGCGAAGCGCTCCCGGAACTCCTCGATCTTCGCTGCGCGATCCGTCTCCGGGTTCTCTGACTTCTCCAGTTCACGCTTGTACACAATGTTGACCGCGCCTTCGGGGCCCATCACGGCGATCTCTGCCGTCGGCCACGCGTAGTTCACGTCCGTCCGAATGTGCTTTGAGGCCATCACGCAATACGCGCCGCCGTAGGCCTTGCGCGTGATCACCGTAATTTTCGGCACGGTCGCTTCCGAGAACGCATACAGCAGCTTCGCGCCGTGGGTGATGATGCCGCCGTACTCCTGCTGCGTGCCCGGCAAAAATCCCGGCACATCTTCGAACGTAATCAGCGGAATATTGAAGCAGTCGCAGAAGCGCACGAAGCGCGCGCCCTTGATGCTGGCATCGATGTCGAGCACGCCTGCAAGAAACGCGGGCTGGTTGGCGACGATACCGACGGGCTTGCCATTCAATCGCGCGAATCCGATGACAATGTTCTTGGCGTAATGTTCCTGCACTTCGAAGAAGTAGGAGTCGTCCACGACCGTGTTGATGACGTCCTTGATGTCGTAGGGCTGGTTCGATTCGGAAGGAACGATAGTGTCGAGTTTCTCGTCGGCGCGATCGATGGGATCGGTGCAGGCTTTTCGCGGCGGATCCTCCAGGTTATTCGAGGGCATGAAGCTGAACAGCTCGCGAACCATGCTCAGGCACTCGGCGTCATCGTGCGCCATGAAGTGCGCCACGCCCGACTTTTCGTTGTGGGTGACGGCGCCGCCCAGCTCGTCTTTCGTCACCTCTTCATGAGTGACAGACTTGATGACGTCCGGGCCGGTGATGAACATGTACGAGGTGTTCTGCACCATGAGAATGAAGTCGGTCATGGCCGGCGAATACACGGCGCCGCCGGCACACGGTCCCATGATGGCCGAGATCTGCGGCACCACGCCCGAGGCGAGTACATTGCGCAGGAAAATGTCGGCATAGCCGGCCAGCGATCGAACGCCTTCCTGAATGCGCGCGCCACCGGAGTCGTTCAGTCCGATGACCGGCGCTCCCACGCGCATCGCCGTCTCCATGATCTTGACGATCTTGGCGGCGTTGGTTTCCGAGAGCGAGCCGCCGAACACGGTGAAGTCCTGCGCGAAGACGAACACCAGCCGGCCTTCGATGCGGCCATAGCCGGTCAGAAAGCCGTCGCCGAAATACTTCTGCTCTTCCATGCCGAAGTCGGTGCAGCGGTGCGTGACCAGCTTGTCGGTCTCTTCGAAGGTGCCTTCATCGAGCAGGAACTCGATGCGCTCGCGGGCCGACATCTTGCCCTGCTTGTGTTCGCGCGCCCTGCGCTCCTCGCCTCCACCAGCTTCGGCCAGCGAATCGCGGCGCTTCAACTCCGCCAGTTTCTGTTCAAGATTCATGCGCGTGATTATAAACAGCGACGGCCAGAAGCCGCTTGAACCATGTTCCTGCGACGCTCACTGACCTGTGTGATGGAGGTACTTGCTGTGCGTCGGCCGCCGACTATTCGAAGTGCTGCCAGCCCCCGGGCTTCAGAGTTTTTGTCCTGCCATCCGACATTGCGAGCTTCATCGAGCGACCGCGAAGGATCTCGCCGATCAGCGTGATCGGCACTCCTGCAACCTGCTTCGGCACCTGCCGGCCGGGAGAAGCGGTGAACAGCAGTTCGTATTCTTCGCCGCCGTGCAGGGCAAGCGGCAAATCCTTCCTGATGCCTCCGGGCAGCGCCTCGGAATAAACGACCGCGCCCGTCCCGCTCTCGTCGCAGATGTGTCCGAGATCGGTGGACAGGCCGTCGCTGATATCGATCATCGCCGTGGCGATGTTCTTCTCGCGCAGGTAGCGCCCGACTTCCAGGCGCGGCTGAGGATAGAAGTGTTTGGGATGAGACTTGGGACGAAGCTTTTTGCCGGAGCGCAGGGCACTCAAGGCTGCGACCGATTCGCCCAGAGTGCCGGTCACGTAGAGCAGGTCTCCGGGACGCGCGCCGGACCTTAGAACGGCTTTTCCGGCCGGAACCGAACCGAGTACCACAATGTCGGCCATGATCCCGCCGGGCGACTGAGCGGTATCTCCGCCGGCGAGTGGGACACCAGAGTTGCCGGCCAGTTGGAGCAACCCCCGAATGAATTCGTCAATCCATCTTTGTAGGACTTTGTCCGGAACAGCCAAAGATAGGAACACGGCGCGAGGAATCCCCCCCATCGCGGCAATGTCGCTCAGACCTCGCGCCAGGCAGCGGTGACCGACCGAATCGGGTGGATGCCATGCCCTGCGGAAGTGCACGTCTTCCAGCGTGAAATCGGTAGTGACCAGCGCTTCGTGTCCCTTGGGCAGCGGCAATACCGCACAGTCGTCGCCGATGCCAACGCCTTGGCGGCGGGTTTCGGCGGCGGCCCGGCGAATTCGCTCGATGACGGCTTTCTCAGTGAGAGGCATGCAAAGGGTCAATATACGCGACAGGAAGGGCGCCCGCGGGAGGGGGTTATTTGCCCCAGCGCAACCATCCGGGCGTTCCCACTACCGTCTTTGTTTGCAGTACTTTAGTGGTAGTTTGAACTGTAGTTTCATTGACACGGGTACTCCCGTCTGTTACGGTTTGAAGTCGATCATTACATACCAGCCCAGTACCCGGCCCGATGTGCAATTCGTCTGCTGGGAGGGAATGCCGCTAGCCCTCGGCGTTCCTGGAACCCACGTTGGTAGTTTGAACAGCGAGGCGAAGCGTTCCGGATTTTTATAGATGCGGATGTTATAGCCGGAACCAATTTTCTTACTGAGGGTTATTGTTTTGCGAAAACGCTTTTATATTCTTTTCGTAGCCCGCGACGCCGAAGGTCAGCTGCGTAAGATCCCCATTCCACTCCATTACCTGTACGTGTTTCTTGCCGGCGCTCTGATCGGTATGTTCACCATCACCGGCATGGCGGGTTCCTACACTCGCATGTTGTGGAAGGTGGCCAGCTTCAATCAGCTGCGCTCGGAAAAAAACGCCCTCCAGAGCCGTTATCAGAAACTGGAACAAAGCAATCACGAGAAAGATATTCAGGTAGCCTCGCTGGGCTCGCTGGCCAACGAAGTCAGCGTCATCTATGGCCTGAAGCCGAATGCCAAGCTGATGAAGGCTACCGAGGGTCCGGTTAAGCCGGAGACCGTCAAGTATTCGATGGACCAGCTTTACGCCCTGCGAACTACAGCTCTTTCCGGAGCCGCGACTGCCGCGCTGGGCCTGGGGATGACGCACGGCGCGACCCTGACGGATTGGGCGAGCGCAACCTCCGCGCCTACCTTGTGGCCCGTCATGGGTCCGATTACCGGCGCATTCGGCGAGCGCATCGACCCGTTCAACGGTGAAGGAGCGTTCCACTCCGGCGTCGACATCTCATCGCACTACGGGCAACCAGTGATAGCGACCGCCGATGGCATCGTGACTTACGCCGACTTCTACAACGGCTATGGCCGCATGATTCAGATCGATCATGGCAATGGGATTTCGACCCGCTACGGTCACCTTTCAGGATTCGCCGTGGCCGACGGTCAAACCGTTAAGGAAGGCCAGGTCATCGGTTACGTCGGGCTTTCCGGCCGAAGCACCGGGCCGCACCTGCATTACGAAGTTCGCATCCACGACACGCCGGTCAATCCTCACAAGTTCCTGCGCGCCACGTTCGCGCAATTGGGAACAGGACACGGCGGCTAGCGAAGCTTCTGGATTTCGATTTTTCAGCCGCTGCGGAACGAACCTGCAGCGGCTGATTTGTTTTAGGCGAATGTCCCGATGAGCAGCGGCTGGCGGTAGAATTGGGGGCGTCAAGCCGACCACCCTGTCGGTGATGGAGCGTTCATGCGAGCTTTCGAATACGTCAGCCCTGCCAGCAAGGAGCAAGTCGCAGCGCTGCTCGGCGAAGACGCTGCCATCCTCGCCGGCGGCACCGATCTGCTGGCGCTGATGAAAGACGACATCGTCACTCCCAGCCGGCTGGTCAACATCAAAGACATCGGCATTCTGCGCGGCATCAGCTACAGCCAGGCAACTGGGCTTCGCATTGGCGCGCTCGCAACCATCGCTGAACTTGCCGAGGCGAAGTCTGAACTCGCTGCGTATCCGGCCCTGATCGAGTCGGCGAACGAAGCCGCCAGCCCGCAGATTCGCAATCTCGCCACCGTCGGCGGCAACATGTGCCAGCGGCCGCGCTGCTGGTATTTCCGCAACGGCATGGGTTTGCTTCCCACTACCGCTGAAGGAAAGTCGATGGTGGTGGAAGGCGACAACCGCTACGCTGCCATCCTAGGGAATGACGGGCCGGCTTACTTCGTGAGCCCCTCGACGATTGCGCCCGTGCTGATCGCCTACGGAGCGAAGATTCGTCTCTACTCTGCGAAAGCCGCAGGCAGCGGCGTGCGCGAACTCCCGCTGGAGAAGTTTTTCGTCATCCCGAAATCCGCCAACCAACGCGAGCACGACCTTCAACCCGGCGAGATAGTGATGGAGATTGTCGTCCCGCCACCGGCGCAGAACTTGAAAGTCGCTACCTACGAGGTCCGGCAGAAGGCCGCCTTCGACTGGCCTCTTGCAACCGCGACCGTGGCCCTGGAGATGAATGGAAATTCGGTGAGCCAGGCGCGAGTCGTCCTGGGACACGTGGCGCCGGTTCCGTGGATGTCGCCCGAGGCAGCGAATGCGCTCGCCGGCAAAATGATCAGTGACGAGACTGCCGGGGCTGCTGCTGACGCCGCTCTGGCGGCGGCGAAACCGCTCCGGCAAAATAAATACAAAATCACGCTAGCCAAGGTTGCGGTGAAGCGCGCCATTCTGAGTACGCAAAAAGCTGCTGGAGGTGCTGCGTGATGCTCAACCTCGATGCCGAACGCTTCGACACCTCTCGCGAAGAGCTTTGCCCGGCATTGCGATGGAAGGGGCAGTTCATCGAAACGGAACCGGACGCGACGGTGCCTCCCTCCAACGACGGCTTGTTCTGGTGCATGCACACGCAGACCTGTATCGGACCGGATGGAGAGCTGGCTGAACCGGGGAACTGCTCGTCTAGGACGAGAGGCTGCCACGGAACGGGAGCCTGCAAGTAAGCCTGCGTTTCTCGAAGTTCCTGTAAGTTATTGTTCCGAAACGGGAAACTGCGTTTATTTGACCTGAGAGCCTGCGCGGTATGGCTCGGACGGCCCTGAGTACCTCGCGGAGCCTAAACGCGCTCAGACGGGCTGCAATGCGCGGCAACGGGCATCGTACGCGAGGTCTGTACATCGCAATCGTACACCCAAGCTCCATTTGCAGTCTGTGCCGGGGCGGGGAGTTTCCCGTAAGTTATTGATCCAGAGCTGCAAAGCTCATTGCTTCGAATACTTCCTGATCAAGTCGGCCGCCTCCACGTATTGAGCTGCCAGTTGCTCGCCATCGCCGTCTTCGTAATCCGCATAATCGAAGCCCGGCGACATCGTCGTTCCCATCAGCGCCCACTGGCCTCCGGGCACCAGCTTGCAGCCCTGCCACACGTGTCCGCGCACCACCACCTGCGGTCTCTGGCCGTTCAGGAGATCTGTACCTAATGTGACCGTCCGCGAAGATCCGTCAGGACAAAGTTGCAGCATGACCACCGGATCTCCCAGGTAGAAGTGGAAGACTTCGGTTCCGGGCAGCCGATGCAACGGAGAAAACGTTTCCGGCGTAATCATGTAGTAGATGGCGGTGCCGATGGAGCGCGACCCGCGCACTCCGTCGGGCAGGTATTCGGAGGTGACATGCCAGCGCGAGCGATAGGTTTCGCGGAAGAATCCGCCTTCGATGGTAAGAGGAACGAGTTGCAGCAGCTGCTTCACTTCTTCTGCAGTCATGATCGCAACAGCGTATCACCGCCGGTTAAGGAATTCACCTCACGCAACTAGCGGCTTGCGCTTGAAATGTAATCCATCAAGCTGAGACTGCTCAGAGTGCTTGCCGCCTGCACCGTGGCGTTGCGCGCTTCTTCGGCATTGGTGAGATTGGTTGCCGCAACATTCATGTCGACCCCGATGGTGTTGTCCTGCTGCTGGCTGAGCTGGACCTTCTCATTGTTCAGGAAGTCCTCGGCCCCCAGCAGCTGGTCCGTGGTGCTGCCGTAGAAGGTTCGCGCCGAGGTGAGCTGGTTATAAGCAGTGCGCACTTCGGTGGTTGCATTGCCAATGTCGTCGGTCGTGCTGCTGGGATCCTGTAATGCGCTGACCAGATCCTGAAGCGCCTGAAAGACGCTGGCCCCCGGCGCAGAAAACAGCGCGCTGCCCGGCTGGTTCACCGCGATACTCTGGCCGTTTTCGATCTCGACGGAATTTACGTTGTCATTGCCCTGATAGGCGACGCCGCCCGGCGCCGACGGATCCGATACGTAAGGCGGTTGCGAATTGGCTGTCCCTCCAAACACGTAATGTCCGTTGAAGGTGAGGTTGGCGATACTGAGAACCTGCTGCGAGATTCCCGTGATCTCCTGGGCCACGGTCGCGCGATCATTCTGCGACATGGTTCCGTTGGCGCCCTCGGTCCCCAGGGTGATCGCTCTTTGCAGAGAAGTGACCACGGTATTGAGCGACGAGTCCGCGGTTTGCAGCTCGGAATAGATGCTGGAGCTGCTTTGCAGATATTGATCGCAACTGTCCATCTGGTACGCGATGTTGACTTCCAGGGCGGCGGCCGAAGGATCGTCCGAAGCCTGGTTCACGCGTTTTCCGGTGGTCATTTGCTGCAGCGCCGTTTGCTCGGCCTGGTCGGAAGACTTCAGCGCGTTTAACAGGATCTGTGTTGTCTGGGGCGAAATTCTCATCTCTGGGCACCTATGCCAATCGCGGTTTCCAGCATCTGGTTGACCGCGGTAATGGCTTCCGCCGCCGCCTGGTAGCCGCGCTGGTACAGCAGCATGTTGGAGGCTTCCTCATCCAGCGACACTCCGCTGATCGACGATTGCTGCTGCTGCAATTGTTGCAGCATGGCATTGCTGGCGTTGAGTTCCGTGTTGCCATTGCTGATCGCCATGCCAGTCTGGAAAACGATGTTTCCGTACCCCTGGCTGGGCGTAAGCCCGTTTGCCACCGCCTGGTTTGCGACTGCCGACAGATTCGCGATGTTGCCGTTGCTCCCGCTGGTTCCGTCGGAACCCGCTGCCACCAGCTTCGGATCCGTTATGGCCACCGCCATGGCCGCTGCCGACCCTGCGCCCGAGACCGGGACAAACAAGTTCGTGCCCGGATTGCCGTTCAGGTCCGTGCCCATGGCGTGAGCCGTGTTGAGAGCGCTGGTGATGCCGGCGGCCAGCGAGTCCAACTGGTTTTGCAGAGCGGGAATGGTCTGGTCGCGGGCCTGCAACATCCCTCCCAGCTGGCCACCGGAGATGTCGGAGGTGATGTCTTTGCCCTGCGATGAGAAAATGCGCTCGGTCCCGGTGGAATCGACCTCGGTGTTCAACTGGTAGGCGGTGCCGTCCACCACCAGGGGCACTCCCTGCCTAGTGGTCAAGGTGAGGCTGGTACCGTCGTTGATCTGAGCCACGTCGACGATGCCGGAGAGTTGCTGGATCAACGCACTCCGCTGATCGAGGAAGCTGCTGTTTTGCTGGCCGCTGCTGGTTGCCGCCGCCAGCTTCACGTTGATCGCGGCGATCTGCTGGGAAATTCCGTTAACTTCCTGGACCTGCTGCTGCACCCCGGCATTCACGCTGCTGCTCACCCCCGACAGCTCGGTGGAAGCGCTGTTGAAGGCGGACGCCATATTGTTGGCTGCTGTCAACACCGACTGGCGAAGCGTGAGGTCGGAGGGATTGGTCGAAAGATTGTTGAGACTCTGGAAAAACGCACTGATCTGGGCGCCGATACCGGTGGTGTCGTCCGGGAAGAGCGTCTGCACCTGGTTCATGGCATTTACGTAGGCCTGCGAGTTGCCTTGTTGCTGGGTTTCGGCACTAATCTGTAAGTCGAGCAGGTCGCTGCGCAGGCTTTCAATGCCCTTCAACTGGACCCCACCGCCGAAGACAACGTTACCCTGGACAATCGGCTCCGCTTCCTCCAGGATGGGCCGCTCGCGGCTGTAGCCGGCGGTGTTGATGTTGGCTACGTTGTTGGCGGTGGTTTGCAGTCCTGCCTGTTCGGCCTGCAACGCCCCCAGGGAAATCCACATGGTGCTGATAAGGCTGCTCATCTCAGCTCCGCCGCCGGCATCAGGATGGGTGTGTAGGTCACCTGCTCCCCGGCCATGTTGAGAACCTCCCGCCGCAAAGCCAGCATGCGACGCCAGCGCCGCAGCACTGCAATACAGAACCCATGCTTGCGGCGAATTTCCGACAACAAAGTTTTTCGCCGCTCGGCATCCTCGGCCAGCGACGCCAGCAGAGGAGACTGTGAATACAGGCTCGACATATCGTTGGCGATCAAAGCCGCCTCACGGCATATTTCCGGCAAGCCCTCTGCCTTACCTGCGGAAAGTGACTGTTCGATCAACCTGAGAACGGCATCCAGCCGGGCAAGGCATGCCAGCTCCCGATCACCCTTCGGCAAAACGTTGGCAAAGCCGAAGGCCGATGCCCGGTCAGGCTGTGTCATCGAACTGATGGGATTGCTGTTCATCGTCAGCCCTTCCGGTTTCAGAGTCCTCGTCGCTCAGAACGTCTTCCTCACCGCCATGTTCCGGCTCCCGGCGGCGACGGATGCGCAGAGCCGCCCTCTCCGGACGTTGACCACCGGTATTTCCCGCCACTTCGGAAAGACCCGTCACGCGACCGGTGCTCATCTCCATCTACGTACTCGAACGACAATCACCGTCCGTTCAATGGACCCGGTCGGAAATCATCTTGTCCGCGATACCATCGGGCGAAATCCGATAGTTCCCGGAGTTGACCGCCTGCCGCAGGCTCGCCACCACGTCCTGCCGAACATCGGGAACCGTACTCAATTGCGCTCCCAGGGTGCTGACTGCGTCCTGCCCCGTACTCAGGCTGGCTACGTCCTCGGTTTCACTCGAGTTATCGACGGAACCGCTGGAGTTGGCACTCGCCGTGGCCGACCCGCGAGCTCTTTCCAGCTCAGGCATGGATGCAGGATTCAGATCAATTCTCATTGCATTTCCCTCGCTTACGAAACTGCTTGCAATTCAAGCATCGGCAGATTGTGAGAAGACTTTAATCTTCAGCCGGATTTTTGTTCCGTCCGCTGCCCGCTGGATCCCAGGTGCCGCAGCAGCATGGCGGCAAGCCCGATGCCCCCGCGCGCCGAGAGGGCCGTCGCCACCGCCTGCGCCCCCATGCTGGTGATGGTGTCATGGGCTGCATCCTGGCTATCACTGTCGCTGGCCATGCTTTTGTTCATCTTCTCCAGCCAGTTTTGCAGCAGGATGGCTTCGAACTCGTGCGCCGCCTTCACCAGCTTGGGCGAAGCGGCCGTACCGGAAGCTGTGCCGGAAGCCGGAGAGCTCAGGGTCACATTCATCAGATCACCTCCAGGTCGGCCTGTAGAGCGCCGGCAGCCTTGATCGCCTGCAGGATCGCGACGACATCGTGCGCCGACGCGCCTATAGCCTGCAGGCCATTCACCAACTGTTCGACGCTGGCGCCCTCGCCTAGTTCGATTCGCTTAGTCTTGTCATCCTTGGCCTGCACATCGGTCTGGGGCACGACCTCGGTCCGGCCATTGCCGAAGGGCGCCGGTTGCGATACCTGGTACTCGGTCGAAATCTCGATCGACAGGTCGCCATGCAGAATCGAAACTGCGCTCAGCCTGACGTCTTTGCCCATAACAATGGTTCCGTTCCGTTCGCTGACTACGACCATGGCCCGCGGATGGATTTCGACTTTCAGGCCCAACAAGGTTGCCAGCAGGTCCGACAGACCCGAGGAGGGCAGGTCCTGCAGGTCGACCCTGCCGCTGTCGATTGCGGTGGCGATGGGGCGTCCGACCTGCTGGTTGATGATGGCAGCCATGTCGCGGGTGATACGGAAATCGGGGTTGCGCACCAGCAGCGAGATTTTCGTCAGCTTGCGTAAATCGATGGAGGCATCGCGCTCCACCAGGCCGCCATTCGGAATTCTTCCGGCCGTGGGATGATTCACCTGCTTGGAGTTGGTGCCCGCATGTCCGGCACTGTATCCACCCAGAGTGACTGCGCCCTGCGCCTCTCCATAGACCTGCCCATCGGCGGCATAGAGCGGGACCAGCAGCAGGGTTCCGCCTTCCAGGCTGGTGGCATCGCCAATCGACGAAACCGTAACGTCAATCTGAGATCCCGGACGGGAGAAAGCCGGCAGCGATGCCGTCACAAATACGGCAGCAATATTCTTGACGCTCACAGCGGCGGCAGGAATCTGCACTCCCATCTTCTGCAGGATGTTGGCCAGTGTCTGCGTGCTGAACATGGTCTGCCGCCGGTCGCCGGTTCCCGCCAGTCCGACCACCATGCCATACCCGATCAGCGGGTTTTCGCGAACTCCTTCAATGCCGGCCAGGTCACGAATGGGCAGCATCGTCTTGTTCTCTTCCGCGAGCCCATGAGGGGCTGAGAAGAGCGCGAGAACAACGATAAGCGAAATCAAAGAACGGCGTTTCATCAGAAGTTCGCAATCTTCATCAGCAGCCTCATGAAAAGGTTAGGCTGACGAACGGCGTCGGCGATGACGCCTTTGCCCTTCATCTCCAGTTCCAGATCGCTCAAGGAGGTGGAGGGAATCGAGTCGTCGCTGGAAATGTCGCCGGGACGCACGACCCCGCGCAGAATGATGGTCTGGCTCTGCTGATTGAAACTCACCTGCCGCTCGGCTTCGACCACCAGGTACCCATTGGGCAGCACCGCTACCACCCGCCCGGCGATGGTGGCTTCCAGCAACGACTGACTGTTGGCCGTGCCCGTGCCCTTCAGGCTGCTGCCTGAGTTCAGCGCATAAAGAGGATTGACCGAAGCTGTACTGCGATTGCCGAGGATTCCGGTGATGGCGGAGTTGGAGGAAAAATCCCGCTGCCCGGTAACGTTGCCGGAGGCTTGCGCCAGGGTCTGCTCCACGATGTGAATGATCACGATGTCGTTCAACAGACGAGCTTTGTAATCCGTGGCCAAATCAGTCAACACACTGCCCTGGAGCGGCCACAGACTCCCCGGCGAAGTCGTCATTGCCACCGGATGGCCTTGCACACGCTGCACGAATTGTTGTAAAGACGCCGGCGAAGTGGGCGTGGGCTTTTTGGCTTTGCTCACACATGGGGCGGCGAGAGCAAAGGCGATGGCAAGCGCGGCGAGAATGCGTCCGGCGCACATTTACTGTTCCACCTTTACCAGGCTGAGTGAGGCAATGGTCGCCTCCAGCACCCGGTGGGTCGACATGGTACGCACGCGGATGCGATCGCCGATGGTGCCCGGCTGCAGGCAGACACCCGCTGTCCGAAACCTGAGGCCGGACAATTCTTCGACAATCTCTACCCGGGCGCCGGCGTGCAGCGGCGGTTTGATAGCCGGCATTCGAAGCTCGATATCGCTGGAAGCGGACGGCGCAGGCGAGGGAGAGTTCATTCCCCGGACCAGCGCGTAGAATGGCAGGCACTGGCTCGCATCCTCGCAAGCCATGCGCGCCAGGACGCCGCTCCCGCCCGGCGCCTTCTGCATCGACAGAAGGTGGACGCGTGCCTTGGCGGGCAAGGGCGGCCTCAGTATCTTCAAAGTGAAGGTGCCGGCAGGATCGTTCCCACTCAAGTGCAAAGCCCGGGCCACGGCTTGCTCCGTCTGCTGCTGCCCTGTTTCAAGGGTGCCGGCGCAAGCCAGGCGCGGAGCGAACAGAAACATCGCAACCGTTACTGCGAAGAATTGCCCGACCGCGCGACCTCTCCCGAGTTTCAGCACAGGGACCTCCTATCGCGACAGATTATTCAGCTGTTGCAGCATCTGATCGGCCGCCGTCACCACGCGCGAGTTGGCCTCGTACGACCGCTGCGCGAGAATCATCTGAATAAACTCTTCGACCACATCGACGTTCGACTGTTCCAGCACTCCCTGTTGCAGAGTGCCCAAACCTTCCGAGCCCCCCGGCGTGCCGATGATGGGATCGCCCGAAGCGGTGGTCGCAAGATAAATGTTCTGGCCGACACTGTTGAGGCCGCCGGCATTCTGAAACAACGCCAGCTGAATGTTGCCGACCTGTTGCGCCTGAGTCTGTCCCGGCTGGGTGACCGTCACCGTGCCATCGCTGCCGATGGTGATGGTGGTTGCGTCCGGCGGAATCGTGATGGGTGGATCGATCGGGTTGCCGTCAGCGGTCACCATGTTTCCCTGGTTATCCAGATGAAACATTCCGGCGCGGGTGTATCCGGTTTCTCCGTCAGGCATCTTCACCTGAAAGAAACCGGCGCCCTGGATTGCCAGGTCGAGCGAGTTGCCGGTGCTGTTGAAGTCGCCCTGCGCCTGGATGACCTCCGAGGCCGCCGTGCGCGTGCCCAGTCCGATCTGCAAGCCGGAGGCGACGGTGGTGTTCTGGGTTGCCGCCGAGCCCGGCATCACCAGGTTCTGATAGATCAGGTCCTGAAACTGAAGGCGCCGCCGACGGAATCCGGCCGTACTGGCGTTGGACAGGTTATTGGCAACGTTGTCGAGGTTCAACTGCTGAGCCTGCATTCCGGAAGCTGCGGTATAAAGCGCTCGAAACATGACTCCTCAGATCCGCGACAGATCCTGCGCCGCAATGCGATTGAAGTTGGAGTGGAAGACGGTGAGCGCCTGCTGCAGGAAATCCGCATTGCGCTGCAAGGCGACCAGCCCGACCCCGGCCGCGACTCCGTTGACGTTACTGGCCTCCAGCGCTCCCTGAACAATCTGGGCGCCGCTGGGATGCTCGGCTCCGGCGGCGGCAGAGAAGTAGGAATCTCCCTGCGCGGTAAGCCCGGCGGAAGCATTCAACTGCACCACCTTGAGTTGACCGGCCACGGCTCCATCGACCGAGATCGTCCCGTCGGCACTGACCGAAAGCTTTCCCGGAGGAATGAGGATCGGCCCTTGCGCTCCGATCACCGGCTTGCCTTCGCTGGTGACGAGCTGGCCCTGGCGATCGACGTGGAAGTTGCCGTTGCGTGTATACAAACGGTTTCCACCGGACTGAACCACGAACCAGCCCTCGCCCTGCAACCCGAAATCGGAGTCGCTTCCGGTGTTTTCCAGCGTCCCTTGTGCCGTGTCGGTGCGTTCCCCGCCCAGAACCCCGAAGTTCTGGACCGCCGCGGCAAGCGGATCCGCAGAGGCGGTGCTGTCGGCGCTGGCCAGCAGCGAGCGGAAAGTCGGGATTTGCGCTTTGTATCCGCTGGTATTGAGATTGGCGAGGTTGTGAGCCGCTACGTCCAGCGCCTGCGTTCTCGCCAGCAGTCCAGCACATGCCGCATAGAGACCAATATTCATGGCGTTGACCTGCCGAGGAATACTGCGAGAGGCTTGCCAAACGAATTGGGGAGGGACGCTGAAAAGTAAAGATGTTAGCGGTAGGCGAGATTAGAAACGTCTTACTCCGGGCCGAGGCTGGTCCAGGCAGCTAAACGAGTCCTAACTTTTGCCGATCGGAAACCAGCAGCCAGCTTCACGGTCCGGGAACTGCCGTCATTTCTGCAGCAGCGGCATCACATGCTGCTTCATCTGGTCCGGGGTAAACGGTTTCCGGATATAGCCGCGGGCCCCGCACGAGATCGCTTCCATCACGTGCGACTCGCTGCCCTCGGTGGTGATCATCACCACCGGAACGCCCTTGGCGTTTTCCACCGACTGCAACTGGCGCACGAATTCCAGCCCATCCATGACCGGCATGTTGATGTCGCTCAGCACCAGGTCAAACTTCTCGCGCCGCACCACTTCCAGCGCCTCGGCTCCATTGCCCGCTTCGATGATTTCGGCCGAGTTGACGCCGCATTGCTGAAGCGCGCGCGCAACAATCTTTCTCATTACCGACGAGTCGTCCACAATTAGTGTTTTCAGGGTTTGCATAGTCACTCACAGGGCGCGAAATTTTCCAGTTGCGTCATAAAGTCCCACGGATTTAATTCGTACAAACTTTTGGCTGCCCACCGGGCGAGTTCGCAGCAGCGCTGCAAGAGCTGCGATCGCTGCAGCACCGGCATGCCTTGCCACGCCCTCCATAGCCAACTGCCCGCCAGCTCTTCCAGCGAAAGCTGACTGTTGGCCAGCCGGCGCACATGTAAAAGTTCCTGCGCAATGGAGACGATGGCGACGCCCGGATCGGTTGGCCCCACGCGCGAGGCGAACTGTGCCAGAGCGGAGCGGACGATGGTTACGGGTAGGCTGTGACACATATCGGAGAGCAGCAACGCGTGCGAGTCGAGGCGCTCCGGAACACTCAAGGTGACCAGGGCCGGCAACTCGAACAGCAATCCGGAAAGAAAACATTTTCGGGGAGAGCAGGGTGCCAGTTCGCGCGCCAGGGCATGAGCTACACAGGCCCGCAACACCGCCTCGGTAATCAGGCTTCGCAGGACCGACTGCTCCGAAGCGAGCGGCTGCTGCTGCGTGGGCCGATCCAGCAGGTCCTCGATGTTGGCCCGGCCCGCAGTCACGATTGCCAGCGGAAGCTGCCAGATGCGGTCGCGGTCATCGGGCAAGTCGCGATTGGCCAACTGCAGCACGCGGTAGGCTAATCCGGGGTCGAGAGCAATCACGGAGCTGGCCAAATCCAGATCCACGATGCTCTCCTGCAACAGCACTCGGAGGTAGGTGACGGAGCGTGCCAGAATAGGCAAATCAAAATCGCGGATGCCGGGAGCATAGAGCTCACTGGGCAACGGCATACGGCAGCGGCCGGGAGGAGATTCAACCGATGAACGGGCGTGTCCTGGGAAGTTCATATGCCGACTCTGTGACTCCTATCGGCATTCCGCGGACCCGCCTTTACCGCTTTACGTGAACATGAATTCCTTGGTCCGCAAGTCGCGAACCAGGTCGCGCAGCTTGGCCGCGTGCTCAAACTCAAAGCGCTTGGCCGCCTCGCGCATGTCGCTCTCCAGCTTCTCGATATAGCTGTCCAGCTCCGCCTGTGACTTGAATTCCGGCATGCCTTCGGCTTGGTTGGTCAGGTCTGCATAGTCGGCTTCCGACACCGCGACCAGCGACATGTCGAGTGGGCGCACGATGCTCTCCGGCGTAATGCCGTGCTCCTCGTTGTAAGCCTGCTGGATGGCGCGGCGGCGATAGGTTTCGTCGATGGCCTTCTTCATCGAGTCGGTCATGTTGTCGGCGTAAAGAATCGCGCGGCCCTCGATGTTACGAGCGCAGCGGCCGATGGTCTGGATCAGCGATCCGGCCGAGCGCAGGAAGCCTTCCTTGTCGGCATCGAGAATCGCGACCAGCGAAACCTCCGGCAGGTCGAGCCCTTCGCGCAGCAGATTGATGCCGATCAGCACATCGAACTCGCCCTTGCGCAGGTCGCGCAGGATCTTGATGCGCTCCAGAGTCTCGATCTCCGAGTGCATGTAGCGGCAGCGCACGCCGACCTCGCTGTAGTACTCGGACAGATCCTCGGCCATGCGCTTGGTCAGCGTCGTTACCAGCACGCGCTCATTCTTCTTGGCACGCTCGCGAATCTCGTGCAGCAGATCGTCGATCTGCCCCTTCACCGGACGCACTTCCACTTCCGGATCGATCAGCCCGGTCGGCCGGATGATCTGTTCCACAACGACTCCGGCGGCCTTGGTCAGTTCGTACGGTCCCGGCGTTGCCGAGACATACACCGCCTGGTTGACGCGGTGTTCGAACTCTTCAAAGGTCAGCGGCCGGTTGTCGAGCGCGCTGGGCAGGCGGAAACCATACTCGATGAGGTTCTGCTTGCGCGAGCGGTCGCCGTGCCACATGCCGTGGATCTGCGGCACAGTCTGGTGCGACTCGTCGATGAAGAGCAGGTAGTCGCGCGGTACGTAGTCCAGCAGCGTCGGCGGCGGCTCGCCCGGCAGGCGGCCGGTGAAGTGGCGCGAATAATTCTCGATGCCGTGGCAGTAGCCCATCTCCTTGATCATCTCGAGATCGAAGCGGGTGCGCTGATGCACGCGCTGCGCCTCGACGATGCGGCCCTGCTTCTCCAGTTCGACCTCCCACCACGCCAGCTCTTCGAGGATCGACGCCACGGCCGCGCTCTTGCGCTCCGGCTTCATCACGTAGTGCGTCTTGGGATAGATGGGCAGGCGCGCGTGCTTCTGCTTCACGGTGCCGAAGAGGGGATCGATCTGCGACAGCGATTCGACTTCGTCGCCCCAGAGCTCGATGCGGTAGGCGTTGTCGTCGTACGTGGGAAAGACCTCGATGATGTCGCCGCGCACGCGGAAGGTTCCGCGGCGGAAGTCGCCGTCGGTGCGCTCATAGAGAATTTCGACCAGCTTGCGCGTGATTTCTTCGCGCTTGATCTTCTGTCCCTTCTCCAGGAACAGCAGCATGCCGTAATAGGCGTCGGGCGAGCCCAGTCCGTAGATGCAGCTCACCGAGGCAACGATGATGCAGTCACGCCGTTCGAACAGCGACTTGGTGGCCGACAGGCGCAGCTTGTCGAGCTCATCGTTGATGGTCGCTTCCTTCTCGATATAAACGTCGCCGGCGGGTATGTAGGCTTCGGGCTGGTAGTAGTCGTAATACGAGACGAAGTACTCGACCGCATTGTGCGGGAAGAAGGCCTTGAACTCGTGATAGAGCTGCGCCGCCAGCGTCTTGTTGTGCGCGAGAATCAGCGCCGGGCGGTTCACGTTCTCGATGACCTTGGCCATGGAAAAGGTTTTGCCTGAGCCGGTGACGCCGAGCAGCACCTGGTGCTTTTCACCATCGGCGATGCCGCGGGTCATGGACTGAATGGCGCTGCCCTGGTCGCCCTGGGGCTTATACGGACTGACGAGTCTGAATTCCATGGTTGAAACGCCCACCGAATTTGTCCCGAGGCCTCACAGATGTGAATTTCGGCGGGTGGGCATCTCTCTATTATACGGCGGGATGTGGCGTGGGATTGGCCCTGAAGAAGCTCAAGGCCGGCGGCTGTTTTTGCTGCTCAGACCGAGCAGGCGATAGGCCAGTCAACTGCCGCAGGCGCCGCTGAGGATCACCAGCGCGCCGAGAAATCCCAGCGCGCGCCCGACATACGGATGGCCGCTGATGAGAATGCCCGTCAGCCCGATTGCCAGTCCTGCGGCAACGCGAACGCTGCGGTCGATCCTGCCAAGATTGAAGACCATACTCGCGCCTGTCTCCTGAAGCTACTGTAGGATTTGCAGGATATCAAGCTGCGTTGACGCATTCACGGCTTGCCCCTCTGCGCACGCCCGAGTACCATCGTTCCCGCCAATTACCCGGAGTGAAAACGATGCACCGCATTCAGCGCCTGCTCTGCTTCTTGCTGTTGTTGCCTGCTGCCGTCTACGCACAACACTCCAACGCCGGTTCCACCGGCGGGAATGACGAAGCGGCGGTCAAGCGCATCGTCGACGGCATCATGCAGCCGTACATCGCGCAGAACAATCTACCCGGCGCCATCGTCGGCGTCTCGCTGCACGGACACCGCTACTACTTTCCTTACGGCACAGCCACCGATTCCGGCGCGCCGTTCGCTCCTGACACGCTGGTCGAAATCGGATCGTGCACCAAGACATTCACGACAACGCTCTTTGCCTTGGCCATCGATCGCAAGCAGATGGACCCCAATGCTCCCGCGCAGAAGTATATGCCATCCGGGTACAAGCTTCGTCCGGCCGCAGAGGCAGTCACTCCGCTGGAGTTGGCGGACTTCACCTCCGGCATGCCTGACGATCCGCCGAATTTGCCGCAGCGTCTGGAGATGCGTGGCATCGAGCACTACACGACCAAAGACTTTCTCACCTGGGTATCGCGATGGAATCCGGCAACGCCTCCGCCGGCTCTGTATCTGTACTCGAATGCGGGCATCGGCCTGCTTAGCTACATGATCATGACCGCGACTGCCACATTGTGGGAGAACCAGCTCAACGGCGAGATCGTCGGCCCGCTGGGCATGAGCGACACGGAGTTGCGACCCACCTCCGGGCAGATGAAGCGCATGGCGAAGGGCCACACGCGCAACGGCAACAACGCGCCGCCCTGGCCGATTTATGCCTGGTACGCGGCCGGCGGCTTGCGTTCCACGACGCAGGACATGCTGAGCTTCGGTGAGGCCAACCTCGGGCACAACGAAGTGAACGGGAAGCCGGTTTCGGCTGAGCTCACGGCGGCGATGCAGCTGGCGCAGAAGCCGATTTACAAGATGCCGCAAGGTTTCAACCAGCAGGCGATGGCGTGGGTGAACAACATGGGACACGGCAATCCCAACCTGAAGCCGGTCATCGTCAAGGATGGCGGCACGGCCGGTTTCAGCACAGCCATCACCATCAACCACGGCAAGGACCTGGCGGTGTTTGTGGCCATCAACCAGAGCGGCGCGATGGCTGCCGGCAAAGCGGTCGAGATCTCGCGGCACTTGCCCTGAGAAGGCCGCTCGTCGCCAGAGGAGCCGCTCTCGCTTTTCGCCAGAAATCAAAGTGGAGACATTGCTCTTTGCGGTCGACCATGCAGAGATGCTCTTGCTCTTCTAACCCGTCCATCCTCTATCTGGGGAAAAGCGAAAAGCGAAAAGCGGCTATTGCGAGCTGCCGCTGGATTCGCGTTGCGGCGGCTTTGTTAAATGCTTCCGCTGATTTATGCTTCTTGTTTCTGGCCAATTTAGAACGTGTTTTCGACGTTCGCCACACGGATGTATTCCTAACTTATCTGTTCCAGGCAGGTCATCATGAAAATTCTGGTTATTGGCGCAGGAATGATGGGACGGTCCGCCGCCTACGACATGGCCCGCAGCGAGCGCGTGCAATCGGTAACGCTGGCTGACAATGAAGAGGAGCGGCTGAAGCAGGCGGTCGAGCAAGTCAACAAACTTGCGGGCAGCGAAAAAGTTCGCGGGGTGAAGTTTGATGCGGCTGACACCGGTGCCGCACTCGACGTCATGCGTGGCCACGACGGCGTGCTCTCCTGCGTGCCCTACTTCTACAACCTCGGCTTGGTGAAAGCGGCGATCAAGGCCGGCTGTCACTTCGCCGACCTGGGCGGCAACAACACCGTCGTCCAGCAGGAATTCAAGCACGAGCTGCAGGCGCAGGCTGCCGGAATTGCGATCGCCCCCGACTGCGGACTTTCGCCGGGCATGGCGTCGATCCTGGGTGGCGAACTGCTGCGTCGCATCGGCGGCAAGGCCGACGCGCTCAAGATCTATGTTGGCGGTCTGCCGCAGAAGCCGAAGCCGCCATTCAATTATCAGCTGGTGTTTTCTGTCGAAGGGTTGATCAACGAATATTGCGAGCCCGCCAAGATTCTGCGCGACGGCAAGATGGTCACCATCGAACCTTTGACGGAAGTGGAGTCGTTTCGCATGGACACATTCCCGGAGCTCGAAGCTTTCCACACTTCGGGAGGAACCTCGACCTTGCCCGAAACCTTCCAGGGTCAAGTTGGCGAGTGCTTCGAAAAAACGTTGCGCTATCCCGGACATGTCGCGATGCTGCGTTCGCTATATGACCTGGGCCTGTTCTCGAGTGAGAAGCGGCGCGTTGATGGCGCGTTGGTTTCGCCTCGGCAGATCATGTCGAAATTGTTCGAAGAGAAATTCAGCGCGAACGATCCCGAAGTGACGCTGCTGCGAGTGGAAGCTCATCAGGGCGACGTCTCAGCCTCGTTCAGCATGGTCGACTACACCGACGCGGCCACCGGACTGACCTCGATGATGCGCACCACAGCGTGGCCGGCGTCGATTGTGCTGCAAATGCTAATCGACGGGCAGATCACCAAGCGCGGCGGAGTGCGACAGGAGATCGATGTGCCGGCGCAGCTTTTCCTCAACCAGATGGCGCAGCGCGGCATCACCATCAATTACCGCATCTCGTCAGCGCAGGATTCGCGCCCGGCGGCCCTGGCTGCCACCGTACAGGAGAGCTGATTGAATTTCTTGGAGCGGATTCAACCGCTGGGATTGCTGGTGTTGCGGCTCGTTCTGGGCGCGATCATGATTGCGCACGGTTATCCGAAGGCCTTCGGCGGAATGCCTCACTTTGTCGACACGGTGCGGGGGCTCCACCTGCCTGGATGGATGGCGTACCTGTCGGTTGCAGCCGAGCTGGGCGGCGGCATTCTCATCATCCTCGGCTTTCTGACGCGATTCACCGCGGCCTGCCTGTTCATCGACATGCTAGTGGCGATCTTTGGCGTGCATTGGAAGAACGGCTTCCTGGGACAGGGGAATTATCAGTTTCCGATGGCACTGGCGGCGATTGCGTTCTCGCTGATCTTCAGCGGGCCGGGACCGATCTCGGTGGACGGGATGAGAGGCAAGGGACGGTAGGAGTAGCGCTTCCGGGGTTGGCGAGGCGAGCCTTGTGTCAGGGCACGACTTCAGTCGTGCCGAAAATGCTCTTAACAGATGAGGGCTTTAGCCCCTGCACAACCTTCCACAGGGGCTAAAGCCCTCATTCTTGTCATTCTCCTACGGCATGACTGAAGTCATGCCCTGACACAAGCTCGCGGCGCAGACGGTCACCCGTCGACAAGAATCCCGCCGCTTCGTCAGAACCTTGTACAAGCCGCTTTGCGTCGGCTCAGTACTCCGCCAGCTGCGCCATCGCTTGGTACAGATCTTCTGCCTGCGGCAGAATCTCATCCTCCAGAATCGGCTGATACGCGACAAATGTGTCCTTCGCCGCGACGCGCTTCACCGGCGCATCCAGCTTGTCGAACAGCTCGTCAGCGACGCGCGCCGCGATCTCGGCGCCGTAACCCCAGCTGAGCATGTCTTCATGCGCGACCAGCACGCGGTTCGTCTTGGAGACTGACGTCGCGATCGCCTCCCAGTCATACGGGCTGAGCGTGCGCAGATCGATCAGCTCCACGCTGACGCCGTTCTCGCGTTCCAGTCGCTGTGCAGCCTGCAACGCGCGCGGCACCACCGCGCCGTAGGTGACGACGGTCATGTCGTGTCCGGGACGCACGATCTTCGCCTTGCCGAACGGGACCATGTAGTCCGGCCCGGGATACGGCGCGCGGCCGAAGGTCTCGCGATAGAGTCGCTTGTGCTCCAGGAACAGCACCGGATCGTCGCAGCGGATCGCCGTGCGCAGCAGTCCGTTGGCGTCGAGCGCATTGGACGGAAACACCACGCGCATGCCCGGCGTGTGGGTGAAGATGCTCTCGCCGCACTGTGAGTGATAGATGGAGCCGCCGGTCAGGTATCCGCCAATGGCCACGCGCACGACGGCGGGTGAAGAGAAGTAGTTGTTCGATCTCCAGCGAATCAGCGGCAGTTCGTTGCGCAGCTGCTGCATCGCAGGCCAGATGTAGTCGAAGAACTGAATTTCGACCACCGGCTTCAGGCCGCGCGTCGCCATGCCGACGGCGCGTCCCACGATGTTGGCCTCGGCAAGCGGCGAATTGAAAACGCGCTCGTAGCCGAATTCCGCCTGCAAGCCGGCGGTCAGCTTGAACACGCCGCCCTTGCCCTTCACCTGCTTGGCCTTCAAATATTCTTCGCGGCTGCAGTCGGCGACGTCTTCGCCGAACATCACGATGCGCGGATCGCGCTTCATCTCATCTTTCATGCAGGCGTTGATGAGATCGGCCATCGTCTTCTCCGGCGCCTTGTCTGACGGAGTGGGATGCTGTGCTTCGGTCTCAAACGCTGCAGAGCCGGGATCGAGGTCGGGCGAATAAACGAATTCGACGTACGATCCGGGAGCAGGCGGCGCAGCTTCCACCGCGCGATCGCTCGCTTCCTGGACCTCGGCATCAACATCTTTCTCCAGATCGTCGATACCCTTCTCATCCAGAATGCCTTCGCGAACCAGGAACAACTGGAAGCGCGTGATGGGATCGCGCTCGACTTCCGACTGCCGCTCCGAGTCCGGACGATAGAGCTTCTCGTCATCTGACAGCGAGTGCGAGTACGGGCGGATCACGTGTCCGTGCACAAACGCAGGACCTTTGCCGGAGCGGCAGTAATCAATCGCCGTCTTGAACGCCGCGTAGCTCGCCAGCGGATCGGTGCCGTCAATTTCGGAGAAGTGGAAGTTGGGGAAGCCCTGCACGAGCTTGCTGATGTTGCCGCCGGCGGTGCCGACCTCAACCGGAACCGAGATGGCGTACTCGTTGTCCTCGACCACGAACAGCACCGGCAGCTTGAGGTTGGACGCCGAGTTCAGCGCCTCCCAGAACTCGCCTTCGCTGGTGGTACCGTCGCCGCAGGAGACGAAGACAACTTCATCGCCGTTGAAGGTGACGTCCTTGAACTGGCGGTAGTCGCCGTCGGCTTTCTCTGCCGACTTCGGATTGCGAGCGAAGTAGCGGCCGGCTTCAGCGCAACCGACAGCCTGCAGGAACTGTGTTCCCGTCGGCGACGACTGGGTGACGATGTTGAGCTTCTTATGGCCCCAGTGCGAGGGCATCTGCCGTCCGCCGGAGTTGGGATCGTCGGCAGCGCCCACGGCTTCGAGCAGTTGCTCGTAGGGCGTCATGCCGAGCGCGAGGCAGAGCGCGCGATCGCGATAGTAGGGATAGAACCAGTCGTAGCCGGGACGTAGCGCCAGTCCTGCGGCAACCAGGAAAGCCTCGTGGCCGGCGCCGGAGATCTGGAAGAAGATCTTCTGCTGGCGTTTGAGCAGGATCTCGCGGTCGTCCAGCTTGCGCGACAAATACATCAGCCGATAAATATCGATCAGCTGCTGCGCGCTCAGACCTTCATATTTCTGATTCGTATCTGCCGGCACAACGGCAGTTTTGGGCTGTACTTTGGTGGTTGCCATCCGTGACCTCAAGTGAAATGCAATACCCGACTCGGGCGATAAAGACGTAGACCTATTGTAAATGTTCGGCGGTGCTTCTCTGGTCTGCCGGCGGCCCAGGACTCATCCAATGGCTATACTGGAAGCCGAACGCAATGATACGCATTTCTCGTCCTATTCCGGCCAACAAAATCAGGCTCGTCCTATTCGATTTAGATGGCACGCTGATCGATTCAGAGCGCGATCTGGCGGGCGCGGTGAACGCCATGCTGGTGAAGTACGGTCGCAAGGAGCTGCCCATCGACGTCATAGGTACCTACATCGGGGATGGTGCTCCGATGCTGGTGCGGCGCGCTTTGGGCGACCCCTCGGATCGCGAGTTCCTGCAGGAGGCGCTGAATTATTTCCTTCTGTACTATCGCGAGCACAAATTGGATAGCACGCGCTGTTACGACGGTATCTCTGAAGCACTGCGCGAAGTCGCGGGCAGAGATGGATTGGGGCGCAAGATGGCAGTCCTGACCAATAAACCTGTGCGCGTCTCTCGCGACATCATCGGCGGACTTGGCTTGGCGGAGAGCTTCTTCCAGATCTATGGCGGCAACAGCTTCGAGACCAAGAAGCCCGATCCGCTTGGGGCGAACACGCTGATGAAGGAAGCAGGAGCAACTCCGGAAGAGACGGTCATGGTCGGCGATTCGCAAGTGGATATTCTGACCGCGCGTAACGCGGGCATGTGGAGCATCGGCGTAACGTATGGATTCGCGCCGCGCACGCTCGAACTGGTTGTGCCCGACGTCCTGGTGGACGCTCCGGCAGAGATGGCGATGGCACTTAGCGGCGAGGCGTTACCGGGCGGCCAGGCGCGCGCGTGAGTGCGCGCCTTGGTTAACGAGCATCAAGGCGGATGCGCGGAGGTCTGGCGTTTTGAAGGGGCACGGCTTCAGCCGTAGCGATGCTCAGAATGGTAGAGCGGTTTGGAAGGGTCAGCTTTTGAAGGGGTACGACTTCAGCCGTAGCGATACTCAGAATGGTAGTGCGGTTTGGAAGGGTTTTTTGAAAGGGCACGGCTTCAGCCGTGCCGTTAGGCGGACCGTTTTGGTTTGCGCTTTAGCGCCTGAGGGAATTTGCGCGCGAAGAGAAGTCCCCCCAGTGGCTAAAGCCCCCGCCGGAATAGTGATTCTGCGGCACGGCTGAAGCCGTGCCCTTTCAAGGCGAGAAGGCGAGCGGTACCCTGCAAGGCGAGCGGTGCTCTGCAAGGCGAGCGGTGCCCCGGTGCAAGAATGCTGTCCTGCATGGCGAGCCGCGCCACTTCAAGGTGCAAAGTTCGCGATCTGGAATAGCATTTGGCTTCACGGACTTTCTATGGCGAAGCAGCGACGTGCCGTAGTGATCGGATCGGGACCGAACGGTCTGGCGGCGGCCATCGCGCTGGCGCAAGCCCGAATGCGCGTCGAAGTCTTCGAGGCGGAGTCGGTTCCCGGCGGCGGCGCGCGAACCCTGCCGCTGACGCTTCCCGGCTTCCATCACGACTTCGGATCGGCTGTCCATCCGATGGCTGTCGGCTCGCCCTTCTTCCAGTCGCTGCCGCTTGGCGACTATGGACTCGAGTGGATTCAACCTTCCGCTCCTGTCGCACATCCGCTGGACGATGGAACCGCGGTCGTCCTTGAGCGCGACTTGACCGCAGCCGAGGCCGCGTTTGGCGTTGACGGTAAGCAGTGGCGCAGGCTGTTCGGTTCGTTCGTGGATAAGTGGCCGCAACTGGCGCCGGAAGTTTTGCGGCCGATTTCGCTGTTTCCGCGGCATCCGTTTCTTCTCGCCAAACTCGGGCTGCTCGGATTTCCCTCGGCATCGGCACTTGCGCATATGTGGTTTCGCAGCGAGCGCACCAAGGCTCTGTTCGCGGGACTGGCGGCGCATTCGGTGCTGGCTCTGGACGAGCCGCTTACCGCTTCGTTCGGAATTATGTTTGCCGTGACCGCGCATGCCGTGGGCTGGCCGATTCCGAAGGGCGGTGCGCAAGCGATCACCAACGCACTGATGGGATATCTCGCGACCCTGGGTGGCGAGGTCCGCACCAATGCACGCGTGAGCAAGTTGGCGGAACTCGGCGAGTATGATGTCGCGCTCTGCGATGTCAGTCCGCGGCAGCTGGTCGGCATCGCCGGAGAAAAACTCGCAGCGGGTTTTCGCAAGAAGCTGGAGCGCTATCGCTACGGCCCCGGAGTTTTCAAGGTCGACTACGCGCTGTCGGAGCCGATCCCATGGAAGGCGCGCGAGTGCTTGCGATCGGCGACGGTCCACCTTGGCGGCACGCTGGAGGAGATCGCGCTTTCCGAGGACGCCATGCGGCACGGGAAGCATGCGGAGCGGCCGTTCGTGTTGCTGGCGCAACCCACTCTCTTCGATCCATCGCGCGCGCCCGAAGGCAAGCACATCGGCTGGGCATACTGCCACGTGCCAAATGGTTCGACTGTCGACATGCTGCCGCGCATCGAGGCCCAGATCGAGCGCTTCGCGCCGGGCTTCGGCGATTGCATTCTCGAACGGCGCGTGTTTTCACCGGCGTCGCTGGAGGCGATGGATGCAAACCTGATCGGCGGCGACATCACCGGCGGGCTTATGACGCTGCCGCAGTTTCTCTTCCGGCCGACCAGTCGCCACTATGCCACTTCGGCGCGCGACGTTTATATTTGCTCGTCGTCGACACCTCCCGGCGGAGGCGTCCACGGCATGTGCGGCTACAACGCCGCCAAGCTCGCCTTGAAACGAATGTGACCGACGCTCACGATCTCGGACTGCGCGGCAAAATTGGCGTCGCGCTCGCGCTCACCATGGTGGGCGGCTTTGTCGACGCCGTGGGATACATCGCGCTGTTCCAGGTTTTCACCGCCAACATGAGCGGCAACAGCGTTCACGTGGGCATGTATCTTGGCCAGTTGAAGTGGATGGAGCTGGCCCGGCCTCTGTTCGCGATCATGTCCTACGTTGTGGGAATGGCGCTGACGCGCATCGCGATCGCTATTGCCGGACGCAGAGGCATGCGGCGGATCGCGTCGTTCACCTTCGCCGCAGAAGCCGTGCTGCTGGCCTTCTTCGCGCATGCCACGCCGCAAATGCATCTCGGTCAGATCGTCGACCAGCACTCGCTTGCCTACTTCAGCCTTGTGGGTTTGCTGGCGTTCGCCATGGGCGTGCAGACGGCGACGCTGACGCACATCGGACCGCTGACGGTGTACACGACGTTCGTCACCGGCACGCTCACCAAGCTTACCGAGTCGTTCACGCGTGTGCTGTTCTGGATCTACGACCAGCGGCGAAGTGCAGGCATGTCGCGCATCGGGGCGCGGGTGTGGCAGCAGCCGGACCTTCAGGAAGGCGCGATGCTGGCGTCGACTTGGACATGCTATGTCGTGGGCGCGGTGATTGGGACGGTGCTGAAGGCGAAGTGGGAGCTGCGGGCGCTGTACGTTCCGGTCGCGCTGCTGATTGTGTTTGCGGTGCTGGATCAGTTCCGGCCGATTGATGTTGAGGAAGAGAAGCATCAGACGGGGGCAGCGAAGATTTGAACGCGTCAATGCGTGGACCCTGCCGTCCCTGAAGGGACTCGGCTCCTCATAACAACCATCCCCAGCATTCCGCTCGCCTGCGGCATCGCTCCATGCTGGGCTATCATGTCGCCGTCCCGCGATGCGGGACTGGAGTATGCGTGAACTGAGTTCGGTGCCGACGCGACAGATGTTTCCAATGCACGCATGGGTCGTCTGATTCCAAGACACGCAAGTGTCGTACCTAAAGGGACTCAACTCTCTACATACGGCAGGCTTTTGTCTCGTTGTGCTTGACAGTAGTATACCAAAACTGGCATAAATAATGCGAAGCGGAATACAGCTCGATTTTCATCGTCAAGTTGTTTACATGGGCTCGTCGCTCAAGGATGTCGCCGAGTTTCCCGCCGGTGTACGCATGACCGTGGCAACGGCCATTGAAGTAGCTCGGCTGGGAGGCACGCCTCAAGTTGCTAAGCCGTGGAAGGGTCTTGGGGCTGGGGTGTTTGAAATTGCGGTAGACGATGGAGACGCGTACAGGGCCGTTTACACGGTCCGCTTCAAAGAGGCAATCTACGTGCTTCACGCGTTCCAGAAGAAATCGACCCAGGGGAGAAAAACATCTCAACGCGACGTTGAGATGGTCGAGCGGCGACTGAGGGGCGCCAAATCAGATCATGCCGAAAGGTATCAAACGAAGAAGGGCAGCGGAGGACGATAATTTCACCGCGACGCCAAGTTCCGGAAATGTGTTTGCCGATGTTGGTTTACCGGAAGCTGAAGAACTGCAGGCGAAGGTGGCCATGGCGGTTGCGCTGAACGCGATCCTGGAGAGGCTCAACTTAACGCAGCAGGAAATCGCGAAAAAAATAGGGACGGATCAGCCCAAGATTTCCGCCGTTCGCAATTACAAACTTGACGGACTCTCGGCGGAGAGGCTGATGGGATTTCTTACGGCCCTGGGTTACGACATCGACATTAAAATCAGGCCGCGTAAGCAAGCGCGAAGCAGACACTCCACCCGTCGAATCAATGTGACGGTAGCTGCCTAAGCGACGTCGAACGATTGGCTACTCGTCGCTGGGGGTTTCGGCGAAGCCCATTTCGCCGAGGTGGCTTTCGCCGACGTCGACCAGGGCTTCGGTGGTGTGGCCGTCCTTGCGAAGTTCGTCGAGCATGGCGGTGACTTCGTCGTCGGGCAGGGCCGCGGCGAGGCGGAGAAATTCCTCGACCCGTTCGGGTTCCATCACCTGTACCCACGAGTTCGCACCGAGGTTGTAGTTCACTTGGTACTGCGGCGGATCAGCTTTCAGGCGGAAGATGTGCAAGGTTCCAGGCATAGTCGTCAGCTCTCGAGGCCCAGTAGGCGCCGTTGCATTTTATGATTGCGATTCGATCGAGTGCAAGCCAGCGCGCGCCGAATCATTGCGCTCGCAATATGGGTCCTTCGACTGCGTTCGTCGCCGTTGGCGACTCACTCCGCTCAGGACGACAACCATCATTTGAGGATGACGGCCACTAACAAGGGCGCAACCGTGTCGGGATGTGCTGCCTTAATCGGTTTCCGCGGGTGACGCCTCGGGGAAGCGAAGCTTGGATTTCGACAACGCTTTGTTCAGCATGTCTTCGACTTCAGGATCTTCCCAGCCCTTGGACATCGCCAATTCGCTTACCAGCAAGTAACGGGCGCGTTCCAGCATTTTCTTTTCACGGAAGCTGAGCGGTTTGTCCTGGGCGAGGAGAAGCAGGCCCTTCAAGACGACGGCGACGTCCAGCAGGGAGCCGGTTCGCATCTTGTCGGAATTCTCTTTGAAGCGATATTTCCAGTCGGTGTGGTTCTCGCACTTGCCGTCGCTGAGGAAGTCGACAACTTTTTGCACCTCCCCGTTGCGTACCACGCGCCGCAGGCCAACGCTGTCCACATTATGAAAAGGGACCATGACCTTCAGGCTGCTGGCTTTGATTTTGAGGAGGTAAAACCGTTCGACCTGTGAGCCTATCGTTCTACTGCTGATCTGCTCGATCACGCCTACCCCATGGTTCGGGTAAACGACCTTGTCTCCGATGCTGAAGCTCTGGTTATTCATGAGGGCCGGAGAAGCTTTCCCGGAGGTTGGTCCGGGGTATGAGGGGAACAACAACGCTTATGTATTCATTGTACTTCTCTTCCCGAAAGGGGTCAATTGACGCGGGTTTTGGCGATACGCCGTTTCACGCCTTCGACGCTGGTTTTCGGGATGCCAAGTACACGTTATCGGAACGACTGAACGGGCTGCTGAAATCGGGCTGGAAGGCTCGTCGGACTGAAGTCCGCCTCGCTGTAATCTGTAACAAAGAGCTTATTGGCACGGCTGAAGCCGTGCCCTGTTACAAGGCTCGGGTCTTCTGGCATTTTTCCTAAGCCTGTGAGAGCCGTGCCCTGACACCGCGCTCGCGTCATCGGGTATTTTTCCCAAGGCTGCGAAGCCGTGCCCTGATACAAGGCACCCTTCACCGGAGCTTTTCCGCAGCGTATAAAGTCGGGAGCCTGTCAAAGTTGTGAGCCTGTGAGAGTCGTGCCCTGATACAAAGCCAAATGCGTGCTGACGGTGCAGTTGGATAGTTAGCGGAGTGAATCGCGTATAATCGTTGGATGTCTGCGGGTACCGTTCGCTGGCCCGAGCACATTAACCCGAAGTATGACTGAACACATCAAGAAGAAGCTGGCCGAGGAGATTTCAACCCTCGAACACGAACTCAACCATGAGCTGCCCAAGGAGTTAAAGAAGGCGGTAGCCATGGGTGATCTCAGCGAGAATGCCGAGTATCACATGGCCAAGCAGCGGCAGGAGTTTGTGCGCGCGCGCCTGGGCCAGCTCAAGCAGCGCATGGCCGACCTGTCCATGGTCAACATGGCGAACATTCCCAAGGATCGGGCGGCGATTGGTTCGACGTTGCTGGTTTTCGACTCCACCAAAAACGAAGAAATCCGCTATAAGCTGGTGACCAGCGAGGAAGCCGACGTAACCCAGGGCTTGATCTCGACCAGCTCTCCGATTGGCCGGGCGCTGATGGGCAAGAAAGTTGGCGATGTGAGCGAGGTGGTCACGCCCACCGGCAAGCGTGAACTGGAAGTATTGAAGCTGACTACGATCCACGACGAAGCTTAACGATGAGTATGACCTGGACGAGCGCTGTTGGCCGGTCCTGCAAGTGGCTGTTGTACAAGATTGTCCACGGCCTGGCGCTCACCCGCATTTCGCCCAACGTGCTCACGTTCATGGGCTTGTGCATCAACATCGTTGCCGGCGTCCTGTTCGGCTACGCGCATCCTTACAATCAGCGCAAAATGTTTCTTCTGGCCGGGCTGGTCATTATCGGCGCCGGCATCTTCGACATGGTCGATGGGCGCGTCGCCCGGGCTACCAACCAGGTAACGATTTTCGGCGGGTTCTTCGATTCGGTTATCGATCGCTATAGCGACGTGGCGCTGTTCTTCGGTCTGCTGGTGTATTACGCCCGCGCCAATCGCTTCTTCTACGTGGTGATGGTGGCCATCGTGATGACCAGTTCGGTGATGGTGAGCTACACGCGCGCCCGCGCCGAATCGCTCATTCCGCAGTGCAAGGTTGGCTTCATGGAGCGGCCGGAGAGAATCGTGCTGATCATTATCGGCGCGCTGTTCAACCGGATGGGTCCGGTGTTGTGGGTGATCGCCGTGCTGAGCACGATCACCGTCGTCCACCGGATTCGTTATACCTACCAGGTGCTGCGCCAGATTGAGCCGCCTCCGGTTCCCGTCCGTCCTGATCCACTCAAGTTCGAAGAGATTGTCGGCTGACGGCTCGCTCCGGGCACTGCGTTCTTAGTGGCCGTAAGGAGTTCCTACGCTGCGATAGCCCTGCTGATAACCCTGCTGATAGATATTCAGGCGATCGCCGTGCCAGTTGTCAGTGCTGAGGTTCATGCTCCGATTGCTGTGCGCGTCATTGATACCGTTCTGGTAGCCAGCCTGGTAAGCGCTTAAATCTTCGCCCTGGTAGGCGCCGGGATTGTAACCCGCTCCGGCCGGACCAGCGGCCGCCATGCCGTGACCTTCATGACCTTCATGACCTGCGCTATATCCTTTGGCGCTGTCGTAGCCCTGCTGATAGCCGCGCTGATAAATGTTGACGCGGTCGCCATGCCAGTTGTCGGTGGACATGTTCATCGCGCGATTATTGTGGGCATCGTTCATGCCGTTCTGATAGCCGGCCTGGTAGGCCTGCTGGTCCTCGCCCTGGTACTGGTTGCCGTTCATGGCGCCGTGCTCGCCGTAACCCTTCACGCTGTCATAGCCCTTCTGATATCCCTTCTGGTAGATATTCAGGCGATTGCCATGCCAGTCGTCGGTCTTGAGGTTCATGGCATTACCCTGTTGTGCATCGTTGACGCCATTCTGGTAGCCAATCTGATAGGCACGCTGGTCCTGATCCACCTGCTGGGCGTGGGCCAACATAGGCGCGGTACAGAACGGGGTGGCACCCAAAGCTATACAAAAAGCAAGATTTCTGAGTTGCTTGACCATTTCGACTCTCCTGATTCTGATATGACTTGGCACTATTGTTAGAAGAGGATTGCGGGGAAAGTGTCGCCAGCCCGGGTTCGGAATTCGGTGTTGCTGGCAAATGCCGGCGGCCGGAAGCCCCAATCAAGATGCTTGAGTCAGCCAACCCCGCGGCGTCGGACCTAGGTTGCGTTTCTCCGGTTTGCTGACATCCGTACACAAATGCCGTCAAACGTTAGAATTGGAGACGAGCATCTCTGAACCGCAACGGCACGCAATCAAAAGGCCATGCGCCTGTGTAGCCGGGCTAAGCCTTGAACCTTTCAGCACCTTCGTGCGTATTACAGAGAGACTCAGCAGCAACAATGCAGTCCAGTAGTGGGAACGGGACGACCTGTTCCAGGAGATGGGAAATGTTTGTTGCCACATTGATGAAGTCGGCTCGCAAAGCGCTTTCGCTGGGGTTAGTGGTTCTAGTGACTACAGCCGGCTTCGCCCAGGAAGCGACGCAGTCGACCAAGGCGCCGAGCGCGCCGCCCTTGACGCCGATGCCACAGGCTCCGGCACCGCAGCATAATGCGCATTTATATTCCGATCAGAATTATTCCAAGCCGGTTTCCGGCTTCCCGAATTTGTTTGCGCCCTATAATCCGCGTCATGTGCCTGCGCCGAATCTCACCAACTCGGCGATGACAGACAAGCTCTTCCGCGATGGAAAGATTTATCTCTCGATCAACGATGCAGTGGCCATGGCGATCGAGAACAACCTCGACGTAACCCTGCAGCGCTACAACATGTCGATCGCCGACACCGACATTCTGCTGACTGGCTCCGGCGCTCCTTCACGAGGCGTAAATGCCAGTGTGGTGCAGGGAACTCCGGGAGGTGCGATTGGTGCGCCCTCGGCTGGTGGAACCGGGAGCACGGCGACGGGAGCAAGTGGAACCGGCGCGGGTGGCACGCAGATTGGTGCAGGTGGCGCGGGCGCTGGCGCGCTGGGCATTGTTTCGTCGACCCTGGGTTCAGGACCGCCGATCGACAACTTCGATCCGGTCATCGCCGGCACCATACAAGGACAGCGCGCGGCCACGCCCCAGCCCAGCCCCGTCTTCTATGGTGTGCCTGTCCTCACCCAGAACACGAACACCTACAACTTCGGGTACACGCAGGGCTTCTCAACCGGCACGCTGATGAGCGTGACCTTCAACAACAGCTACATCACCACCAATTCGCTTTATCAGCTGGTGAATCCGACACTGCAACCTACCTTCAATTTTGAGTTGCGGCAGCACCTGCTGCAGGGCTTCGGATTCGATCCCAACTTGCGCTACATCCGCATTGCCCGCAACAACCGCGAGATCACGGACGTTGTTTTCCGGCAGCAGATCATCACCACGGTTTCACAGGTGGAGAATATCTACTGGGACCTGGTGACGGCGTACGAAGCGGTACAGGTCAATCAGCGGGCGTTGCAGCTGGCGAACAAGGTTCTGTCTGACGATCAGGAGCAGGTGAAGATCGGCACGATGGCGCCCATCACGCTGGCCCAAGCCGAGAGCGGCGTTGCCGGCGCGAAACAGAATCTCATCCTGGCACAGACCAACCTTCAGCTCGAGCAGTTGCTGATGAAGAACGCGATCACCAAGAACATGGAGGATCCGCTGCTGGCCGAAGCGCCGGTGATTCCTACCGACACGTTGAATCCGAATGAGCAGTACGAAGTGCGGCCAATCCAGGATTTGATTGCCGAGGCTTTGCAGGCGCGGCCGGAGATTGCGTCGGCGCGCATCAATCTGACCAACCTGGAGATTTCGAAGAAGTCGATTCGCAATGCCATGCTGCCCACGCTCGATGCTTACGCCTTCTACGGCGCGAGCAGTCTTGCGGGGCCGCAGAATACGAATGTTCCCACCTGTCCGACGAACGAGCCCTATTGCTATCAGTCGGGAGTTCTTCCCACCACGTACAACGGAGCGTTCGGAAATCTGTTCAACAGCTCCGGACCCGACAAGGGCATTGGCGTCAACTTGAACATTCCGATTCGCAATCGCGCGGCGCAGGCCAACCAAGTGCGGTCGGACCTGGAGTACCGGCAGTCGCAGGTGGCGCTGCAGCAGACGGAGAACACGATCACCTTGCAGGTTCGGCAGGCGCAGTTTGCGATGCAGCAGAATTACGCCGCTTTGCAGGCGGCGATTGCGGCTCGCGATTACGCCAAGGAGAGCTTGACCGCCGAACAGAAGAAGTTTACCTACGGCGCTTCGACTCCGACGCTGGTGCTGCAAGCTTCCAGCAATCTCACCCAGTCGGAATCGAATGTACTGAATGCAGCGGCCAACTATGAAAAGTCGAAGGTCAACCTCGACTACACCACGGCGGAGACTTTGACCAAGATGGGGATCGATATCTCCGACGCCGAGTCAGGGAAGGTCAAGCACATGCCTAATATTCACGGGATTGTGCCGGCTGCTCAGACGAAGGGGCCGGGAGCTCCGGAGGGCGAATCGCAGCCGGAAAATCCGCTGGGACCACCAACTCCCGAGCAGCAAGCAGCCCCGCCGGCTCAGAATCCTGCGCCGACGCCCGCGCCGGAGCAGCAGACACCTCCGCCTGCGCAACAGTAGTGGTGGGATTAACGCCTAAGCGAAGCCGCGTCGTGCCATTACCCGACGCGGCTTCCTTGCGCTTCGCCCGAGCTGACTCTAGACTTGGGACAGCATGAGTAAGGTTGGACAAACTCTTCGTGGCTACTTCTGGTGGACCTACCCTCGCGGCAGCGTTCACTACGACGTGATGGTCACGCTCATCCTGGCGTTTATCTTCCTGACGCCGTTCTGGGTGAACTTCCGCGACAAACCGACGGAGCGGCCTCCGAAACAGTCGGAGGTAGTGGTGGAGCAGTGGGGCGACGGATTTCTGTACAGGGTGGATGCCTCTTCGGTGAAGAGTGGAGACGAAGCTGCGGTGCGCGACTCGCTGCTGCGCGTGATTGAGCCAATCTCCGGCTACGTCACCATCGACAAGATCGATCCGATGCGCGACAGCAACAACAACGTTATCGCCTACAAGGTGTGGGTGCACCGCTAGTAAGTTTTGCTGGACAAGCAACTCCGAACCCGGTTCCGGTTTCTCTCTAGAGACAATATGAAAACGCGAATCCTACTACTGGCTGGCTGGATGCTACTGCTGGTGACTGCGTCGCAGGCGCAGAACCTGGAAGCGGTGCTGAACTCCATGGACCAGGCAGCAGCGGCTTTCCATACCGCGCAGTGCGACTTTGTTGCCGACCAGTATCAGAAAGTCGTCGACGACCACGACATCCAGAAGGGCACGATGTACTTCCGCAAACAGGGCGACAGCGTGGAGATGGCGGCGGAGTTTAGCGCGCCGGAGAAGAAGTCCGTTCTGTTTTCCAACGGCATCGTCAGCTACTACCAGCCCGCCATCGATCAGGTCACGCAATACAACGCGGGCAAGAACAAGGCTGATTTCGAAAGCTTCCTGGTACTGGGATTCGGCGGCCGGGGACACGACCTGGAGAAATCGTACGACGTGAAGTTCGGCGGGATGGAACAGGTGGAGGGCGTGAGCGCGGGTAAGCTGGAACTGACGCCGAAATCTCCCAAGGTAAAGAACATGTTCAACCTGATTACGCTGTGGATCGATCCGGCGCGCGGGGTGAGCGTGCAGCAGCGCTTCGACGAACCTTCCGGAGACTACCGCCTGAGCAAGTACACCAATATTCAGATCAACAAGAAGCTTTCCAACGACGTCTTTAAGCTGAAGACGACGGGGAAGACAAAAGTTGTGAAGCCGAACGGGTAGTGGAAAGCAGCAACTAGCAATTAGCAATTAGCAACGGCAGTGGCTACGAGGAGCGGCATCCATTCGTAAGTGCGGGTTAAATATTTGTGGCTGCCGAGATCAGTGAGCCTTCTAAGCGCTCGTTCGTGCCAGCTCCGTCGAAGGCGGAGCGAAACCTCTTCAGCCCCGGGCGGCGGCCCGGGGGTAACGATCCCAAATATTGGCAAGAGTCCCGTAGGGACGGCAGCGTCGGACGGCAGATGTGTCGCCGGCTGAAGCCGGCTCTGTTCTTTTATGAAGTTCGGGATCCCAGCGCTTCCCAGGCTGTTACGAAACTCGTGTCGCCGCTACCGCGGCTCGATCTTTTTCCCACTGGAACGGGGGCTTCCGCCCCCGCCTAACTTCATCCCGCCGCGTTGCGGCTGATTTAACATCACATCTGATGCATTCTGTTCCACCAGCATTGTTGTTGCGCCAGTTTCGTAACAGCCTCTTCCGCGCTGGGCTGAAGAGGTTACGTCCACCCTTCGGCTGGACTAAGTTCCCGCTGACCTTGTGTTCCGCGCCCGCGTGTCAGGGCTTGAGAGAGGCGCGAATTGAGGTGTGGGTCGAGCTAATTGGCAAAAGTCAATTGCCAAATCTCGATCGCCGATTGCTAATTGCCAACGGCTAATTGCTAACTGCTAACTGCTAACTGCTCCCTACTTCTTGTTATCCATGTGCTGCAAATTCTGCGGAGCCTGCTGCTGTCCCTGGTCTTTCATCTGACCTGAATTCTTCAGGAAGGTGACGGTCTTCCAGATATCGTCGTCGCTTAGTACACCGTCCCAGCCCGGCATGCCGGTGAAGCGAATCCCATACTTGATCACGTAAAAGAGATTGCCGTCCGGATCGTCCGGCGTGCGGGTCATGAGTTGCGGCACCGATGGATAAAAATTCTGGCGCATAGGCGAGACCGGCTGCTTCAGGCTGCCGTGGCACATGGCGCAGTTTTTGTCATAGGTCATCGAGCCGTCCATCACGTTGTCCATGGTGACCGGAAAAGGATTCTGCTGCTTGGGAGCGTGACCATCGACCCAGGCGTCGACGGATTTATTCGCGGTGCGGCGCTCGAACGTGCTTGGAGTGTTGCCAACGGCTCGCGTATCGAAGTGCCCTGTGGTGGTGTAGAAGTAAGCTCCGCCGCCCAGGACGACCAGAGTAAAAATGATTCCGAGGATGAATCCGCGCATGTCTCTCCTTCAGGACCCGGTTAGATGCACAGGAGGAATTGAACATCGTACTACGGCGCGGAGATGTCTTCGCGCAGGTTAACAATTCGTAACCGTGGCGTCATTCCGCGACAAATGGGTTCCGTTGCCGGCGGTCAATAGTTCCTGAGTCTGCGCGCTTCGCGGACAACATCTTCGACGCGAGGCAGGAACACCTCTTCCAGCGGCGGAGAGAACGGCACGGGCGAGTCAAACGAAGCGATGCGCACGATCGGGGCATCGAGCGAGTCGAAGCATTCCTCATTGATGATCGCAGCCACCTCGCCGGCAATGCCGCCGGTTTTGGTGTCTTCGTGCAGCACGATTACGCGATTCGTCTTCTCGACTGTCTCGCGAATGGCATCACGATCGAGCGGCAGCACCGTGCGAAGATCGATGACCTCGAGCTCAATTCCTTCTTTCGCCAGGATCTCCGCAGCTTCGAGCGCGGTGTAGACCATTGCGGCGTAGGTGATGACGCTGACGTCGCGGCCTTCGCGGGCGACGCGCGCCTTGCCGATCGGCACGGTGTAGTCCTCAGCCGGCAGCTCTTCTTTGATGCGGCGATAGAGGAACTTGTGCTCGAAGAAGAGGACTGGATTGTTGTCGCGGATCGCTGACTTAATCAGCCCCTTGGCATCGTAGGCGCTGGCCGGGCAGATGACTTTCAGCCCCGGCGTATGCGCGAAATAGGTCTCGGGATTCTGCGAGTGGAACGGACCGCCATGCACACCGCCGCCCGAGGGACCGCGCACGACCACTGGCACTGGCGCGCCCCAGCGAAAATGCGCCTTGGCGAGCAGGTTGGTGATCTGGTTGAAGGCGCAACTGATGAAGTCCATGAACTGGAACTCGGCCACGGGCCGCATGCCGGTGATGGCCGCGCCGAAGCTGGCGTTGATGATCGCCATCTCCGAGATCGGGGTGTCGACTACGCGCTCGGGGCCGAAGCGATCGATCAGCCCGTCGGTGACTTTGAAGGCGCCGCCGTAGATGCCGATGTCCTCTCCGATGCAGAAGACGGAGGGGTCGCGCTCCATCTCCTCCCAGATGCCCTGCCGGATTGCTTCAAGATAAGTAACTGCTGCCATGAAATGATTGCCGTCCTCGCAGGAGATTCTAAATGAAAAGCCCGGCCGAAGCCGGGCTCTCCGGATTGCGTGTTGCCACTGCTATCCCGGCTGCACGATAGGCGGAGCCTGCGGAACTGCCGCGCCGGTCGGCTTCCCGCAATAGGGGCAGACCAGGAAGTCGGGCTGAATGCCGCGGCCGCAGTTTCCGCACGTCGGTGCGAACGAGTAACCGCACTTGGGACAGAATCGGAAATCTCCGCCAACCCCGGTACCGCATTTTGGGCAACTGCGGCCGCCTTCGACCAGCAGCGGCTTGCGGAGCAGGAAGTAAGCCAGGAAGCCGATGGCCTTGGGAACGAAGATCACCAGCAGCGTCCACAGCAGCGAGTTCATGCCCCGCCGCTTGGAATCGACGTTCACGTAGCCGATCAGCAGGATGAACAGCGCCAGGAACGCGCCGCCGACGATGGAGATCAACGGCATGACCCCCTTCGGCGGCAAGTCGTGGCCGTGAACGTAGTGCGGCAGCAGGACCAGCAGGCAGATCTGCACCAGCAGGAAAGCGACCAGCGCGATGACGCGCGCGACCGTTGGAACCAGGGCGAATTCGCGACTCAGTTGAGATTTTTCCTTCATTGGGTACCTCCTTCACGCTCCGTCCATGCCGCCATCCATTGTTCTTCCACGATGGAGTGCGGGAACGCGAGCATCAGGCCGGCAATAATCAGCGCCGGCAGCACAAGAAAAACTATGACTCCAGGTTCGACAATGGCCTGGGACAGGCCGAAGTGCTCGGCCACCCATCCGCCAAAGCGCCACCATAGCCATCCGGAAACTGCGGACGACATCGCGCCCAGGCTGAACGAGAGGGCGATCAGCACCATGCGCGAACGCTGCTCCTCCAGAAGCGCGGCGCGCGCGTGGACGCGTTCCTGGGTGCGGGCCACCAGCGACGGCGAGGCCGTCACGGCCACCGATCGCAGCAGACGTCCGGTGCCGTCAAACAGCTCGGCGTAGGACAAGCAATCGCTGCACGTCGCCAGGTGTGCGTCGAGCCACTCGGCATCGCGGGCGGCGACTTCTTCGGTGCCGCGGCGCATGATCAGTTCCAGCGCGCGCTCGTGATCGTGATTGGTCATCGCACGCCTCCTTCAATCAGCGGCCGCAGGGCCTGCACGCCGCGATAGAGGCGCGTCTTTACCGTGGCCACCGGAATATGAATTAACTTCGCAATCTCTTCCAATTTCATCTGCTCCTGGAATCGCAGCACCAGCACCTCGCGGAAGAGCGGAGGCACACGGTCCAACGCTTCCTGCAGCATGTCCTGCTGCTGATGTGCGGCAGCCTGCTCAAACGGCGACGGACCGGTGGCGGGCGGCTCGAACGGCGCACCCTCTTCGGGGTCCTGCATCTCGTCCAGACTTGCGGGATTGCGCCGGCGGAGATGGTCGATGGCGACGTTGTGGGCGATCGACATCAGCCAGCTCACGAACCGGTTGCGCCCGTCATAGAGGTGGCCTTTTTCGAGGACGCGCACCCAAACCTCCTGGAAGAGGTCTTCGGCGACAGCACGGTTGCCGGTGAGGTGCAGGAGATAGCGCAGCAGCCGGTGCTGATACTGCTCGATCAAAGCGTCGAGCAGATCAGGGTCGCGGCGCCGGAGCCCACGTGCGATTTGGGCCTCTTCGGTCTCCATCGGAACCAGCAAACTGAATGCGGAGGCGATCATACTAACGGGATATACGAGGGAGGGGGAGAAAAAGACTCAAAGGCCGCTAGTCGCTTGGCGCTTTTCGCTTGGTGCCCCACGTTCGCCCCGGTGTTGGGCTAACGTGGGGTGGATGAACCCTCGCGTCAGACCCAGGTTAAACGTCCAAAAGCGGGATGTGAACCTGGGGCACCGGGCCCTTCGGGCTGAGGTCATGCGAGCGGATGGATCACTTGCGATAAGGCGATATTACGACAATACCGTCATTGCAGTCCCTTAGGGCTCGTCCGCCGACCAAAGGCGTGGCCTTGCAGTGTTGCGGAGCGTCTGTTATCCATGTTCAAAGTATGGAAGAACTCACGAAAGATACTGTTCGCGAAATCGGGGAGCTCCATTCTAGGTGGATCGAATTCGAAATCGCTGGACAAGCACATAACTTGATGGCGCTTTGCGCTGACGACGTCGAGTTGTGGCCCCCTGACTCACGGCCCGTGCTCGGAAGTGCGGCGGTTTCGGCGCGAATGACGCAGGGGACTGCTCGAATCCACCACATTGAGATTACGGACCGTCGTATTCGAGGAGCAAACGGTATCGCGTACTTGACGGCAGCTTACAAAACCACGTTTTCAACCCCGAAAGACCCCAGTCCTAGACAGGCCTTGGGGAGCCATTTGTGGATATTGCGAAAGCGGGCTGATGGGTGGGTCGTTACGCTCGTGACTTGGTCACAGTGGGGCAAGTCGGAATAGCTGGCGAACTCAGGCCATATGGCAAACGAGGCTTCGGGGGCGGGTTACTTGTGTAATGGCGATGTTACGGAAGTTATCCGGCGCGATACTGTTCTGACTCGATCTGTTCGGAATCTGAGCAGGGTGGACACAGTGTCCGAAGCGCCGGGGCTTCGTCCTTCATGCGCTTCGTTTCGTCATCGAGCGCAATCTTGATTCCGCACCTGCTGCATGTGCCGAAATACGGCCTGTAGCGGTGGCCGTGACGTTCACCCTTAGGCCATAGCGGACAAGTAACAAATTCCATGTTGTTCACTTGTGATAAGGGGATTTATCAACAGTTATCGCCAAGGGCTCCTGTACCATAGTCCTGTCCGGAGTTCTTATGCGCTGCTATCTGACCATCGTCATCCTCGCCTTGTCTAGCTTGGCGCACGCTTATCCGCTGGCTCAACCTAATGCCATTGAGCTCTTCAAGAAATCCGATATTGTCTGTAGCGGCATCATTACCACAACCAAGGAAATCGGACCGGCCGAGCAAGACCTTACCGGTCGCACAGTCCGGTACTTGCTCGCCACAGTGCTCATACGCGACCTGTACAAAGGAGAGCTGTCAGGAGATCAGTCCATCTTCATCGAGTTCACTGCTAAGACGCCTGTGGACAGTCCGAGTGCAGGGTTAGCGCCCGATGAAAATGCTCTTCTGTTTCTAAAGCACAAGGATGGCGGGACATTTGTTTTCGCCGACAATCAACTGGGCGCAATGCGGTTCAGATCAGTGCCGGTTGAACCTGGGACGGACGGACTGGCGAAGTTTGAAGCCGCAATGGCGAGCGTGTTGCTGAGCGCGAACCAGCGCGAAGTGGAATATCCTGCATTATTACTGCTGACTCTAGACCGCCTATCGCCGAGTACCATTTCCACAGTGAGTCCCGCTGCGACTTCACCGGACCCGGAAAAAGCGTCTTATGTCATCGCGATCTTAATCAAGTGGGACACTCCCCAAGGATTGAAGCAACTTGAGCAATTCGTTGCCTTGCATGGCAAAGATACAAACCCGCCTCTGGGGATTGGGGCCGTTTTGGGTGAGCTGAGCATGATCAAGAACCGCCAATATTTACGCACGATGGAGGAACTCAGCTTCTCGGAAATGACGCTTGTCCGTGTCGGTGCTATGGAAGCAATACGAAACATGAAAATGCGGGATGCAGCAGCCGTTCTCGTCAAACATCTGTCTGACTCAGACAGCGAGACACGCTATCTTGCAGTAATTTCGCTAGCAGAAACTTTCGACAAGTCCGGTGAATATGGCCCGGGTATGGACCTCTTCGACAAGAATCCCGACTACTACGTGGGATTGTGGAAGGCGTGGGCGCAACAAACCGGCATCACGACTGCGCAATAGAATCCCACTCTACTCAGGTGGCAGATCAGCGGTGCAGTGACGACTGTCCCTACCCAAGCCAGATGTCTTATGAAGAAACCGTCGCTGTTGTAAACAGCCTTATCACAACCTAACCCCGAGAGTACATGTCTCCCGTGCTCCAGGGCACAAGCGTGCGCCTAAGTTAATCCACCAAGTTCGCCCGGAACTCGTTTTCCCAGTTTGCCCATTGCTCGTGGTCTCCGGAGAAGCCCAGCAAGGCTTCCTTGATCTTAGACATCCCGAAGCCAAAAGCCTGTTTCGGTTGTATGTGAGGCGGCATGCAAAGCAATCCGGACTGCACCTTGGCGTCAATGAGAAACGGCCCGTCGTATGCCAGAGCCTGTTCGACGGCGCTGATCATCTCGCTGGGCTTGCTGGCGACAGCAGAGCCGATACCGTTGGCCTTGGCGAACAGCGAGAAGTCCATGTTGCGCACGCGCGTGGCGGCGGGATCGACGGGAATGCCCGAGACCTCCATCTCCATGCGCACGAAGTCGAACTCGCTGTTGTCGAAGATCACCATCTTCAGAGGCCATCCGAAATCGCGCGCGGTGATGACGTCCTGCGGCATCATGCCGAAGCATCCGTCGCCGGCCAGCATCCAGACCTGCCGTTTGGGATCGACCGAGCATGCGCCGATCGCCATGCCGAGGCCGGCGCCGATGGCTCCGTGATTGAAGGAGCTGAGCACACGACGCTTGCCATGCAGGCGCATGAAGCGCGCCATATACACGGTTGCCGAGCCGCCGTCGACGACGAAGATGGCATCGTCGGAGGCGTGATCGCTGACGATGCGCGACACCACCGGCGGAAGGATCGGATCGGTCTCACGGGATGGGTCGCTGAGTTTGGCGTTGTGTGCCAGCCAGCGATCGCGCAGGCCGGTTAGCGACTTCAGCCAACGTCCTGCCGGACGCTCTTCGACCAGCGGCGTGAGCAGTTTCACCGCCTCCAGCACGTCGGCGACGATGCCCAGGGTGACGGGCGCGCGTGAGCCGATGTTCTCGATCTTCTGATCGACCTGGATGATGGGAATGCCGTCGGGCAGGAATTCGTCATAAGGGAAGTTGGTGCCGAGCATCACCAGCACGTCGCAATCGAGGACGGCGTGATATCCCGAGGGTGCGCCGATGAGGCCGGTCATGCCAACCACGGAATCCGTATCGTCTTCGAATATCTCTTTCGCGCGCAGAGTGTGCGCCAGGGGCGCTCCGATCTTGCGAACCAGCGCCAAGACCTCATCGCGAGCGTCACGGCATCCGATGCCGCAAAAGAATGTGACGCGCTTTCCGGAGTTGATGATTTCCGCCGCTTTTTCAATCTGGCTCATCACCGGCACGATTGGCGAGCGGGCGTGAACCAGAGGATGCAGGAAGTGCCGGCTGGGCACGGCTTTCGGCAGGATGTCGGCGGGAAGTTCAATGCGCACGACTTCCTGCAGCGCCAGAGCCTTCTGAATAGCGATCTCGGCGATGCGTGGCATCTGCACGGCGTCGGCGATGATTGCCTGGTAGGCGCAAACATCTTCGTAGACGCGTTTCAGGTCGACAGCCTGAAAGAACTTGGTCTCGCGCTCGGCGTGGGGAAGCTGGCCGGTAAGCGCGATCACGCCGGCAAATCCTTCGTGCTTGGCGTCGAACAGACCGTTGATTAAATGCAGCGCTCCGGGGCCGACGGTTCCCGCGCACACTCCGGCTCCTCCGCGAATGGCCGCCTGAGCGTAAGCAGCATACGCTGCATTTTCCTCATGGTGGACGCCGATCCAGGCGATTCGGCCGTCGCGACGCAGCGCATCGGTGAAGGGGTTGAGTGCGTCACCTGCGATACCAAAAATATGAGTTACGCCGTTGTCGGCGAGCAGGCGCACGAGCATCTCGGCGACATTCATGTCGTCCTCCGGTTGGGATGTGGCTTGAACTTCGCAACTATAAATGGCGATGCCGCGATTCACAAAGCGAAGAATAGAAGCGCGCGCTATGCCGGATCGTGCCACCCGCCGATGTCCGCCGCAAGCTCTCGCGAGTCCGGCGGCCCCCAGGTGCCGGGCTGATACATCTCCGTCGGACAGCAGTCGCCGAGAATGGGATCGACGATGGCCCATGCTGCTTCGACGGCATCCTGCCGCACGAACAGCAGCGGATCACCCTTCATCGCGTCGGTCAACAGGCGCTGGTACGCGTCCATCTCGTCATTGCTGGTGTACTTCACGGCCGACAGCTCGACCGGCATCGGCACCATCAGTGGACCGGGGCGCTTCACGCGGCCACCGAGGCTGAGTTCGATGTCCGGCCCAAGCCGGAAGCGGAAGTAGTTGCGTCCGTCGCCGCCCATCTTGCTGAGCGGAGCTTTGCGCAGCTTGACGAAGACCTCAGTCGCCGTGATGGGCAGTCGCTTGCCCGCACGGATAAGGAACGGCACGCCTGCCCAGCGCCACGAATCAACTTCCAGGCGAAGCGCAGCGAAGGTCTCCACATCGGAGTGCGGCGCGACGCCGGGCTCCTCGCGATATCCCTCGAACTGTCCGCGGACGATGTTGGCCGGGCTGAGCGGCGGAATCGTGCGGAAGATCTTGACCTGCTCGTCGCGCACCGAGTCGACATACATCATGGTCGGCGGCTCCATCGCCAGAAACGCCACTACTTGCAGCATGTGGTTCTGGATGACGTCGCGGATGGCGCCCGCCTCTTCGTAAAACTTGCCACGGCCCTCGACGCCGAACGATTCCGCCATCGTGATCTGCACGCTGTGCACGTAATTGCGGTTCCAGATGGGCTCGAGGAAGCTGTTGGCGAAGCGGAAGATCAGCAGATTCTCCACCGCTTCTTTGCCAAGGTAGTGATCGATGCGGAAGATGTTTTCTTCCGGGAAGGCCAGGTGCAACGTGTCGTTCAGCTTGCGCGCGGTGACCAGGTCGCGGCCGAAAGGCTTCTCCAGAATGACCCGCGCATTCTTCGCGCTACCGGATTTTTCCAGGCCCTTTACAACCACGGAAAACATGCTGGGCGGAATCGCAAGGTAATGCGTCGGCAGCTGAACGTTGGCGGCGGCCAGCTTGTCGTGCAGCGTCTGATAGGTCTTGTCGTCTTTGTAGTCGCCGTCAACGTAATCCATGAGCTCGCAGAGACGGCCGAAGGACTCGTCGTCAACTCCACCGCCGTTCTTGATGATGCTGTCACGCGCACGCTCGCGCAGTTGCTCCACGGTCCAGCCGGATTTCGCCACGCCGATGATGGGGACGTTGAGCGTGTTGTGCCGAACCATTTCCTGCAAAGCGGGAAAGATTTTCTTGTACGCGAGATCTCCGGTAGCGCCGAAGAACACAAATGCATCTGAGTGAGCTGCCATCAATTCCTCTTCTTCGTTGCAGCGCGGACCATCACGCGCCGTCTCAACGGGTGCCTCATCCTTCTCGCCCTCTTTGGAGAGAGGGTGGGAGGGGTACGAAATCTGCCGAATCAGTTTATCCGTACGGCTGCCGTAAAGGTAGTCGGCGACTATGAACACACGATGAAAGCGGACGCAGGGCAGGCTCTCTCGTCCTGTACCATAGACCGAGCAGCCATGAGTTCTACCCTTAATTTCAGCGAGCGCGTGCTCGAATTCGATCAGCTTCGTCAGCTATTGGCAGCGTATACCGCCTCTCCGCTGGGTCGCGAGCGGGTCGAACAGCTCACCCCTTCCATGGACCGCTCGTGGATCGAGCGCCAGCAGCAGCTCACGGACGAGTTGCGCGGGTATCTGCGTACTGGCGGACACTTCGATTTTCACGGGCTGCTCGATCCGACGCAGTTGATCAACAAGTCGCGCATCGCCGGAGCTGCACTGGAGATCCTGGAGATTCGTGATCTCCTGCTGGTTGCCGATCGTGCCGCCGAGTGGCGCCAGATCGCGACGAATCCGGCGGCGAACATCGCGGACAAGTGGGACGCGGTTGGTGAGCTGTCGGCGCGTCTCGCCGATTTCGCGCCGTTGCTGCGCTACTTCGGCAACAAGATTCTGCCCGACGGTACGCTCGACGACAAAGCTTCGCCTGAGCTGGCGCGCATTCGCCGCGACATCGAGAAGCAGAAGCGTGCCATCCAGGAGTCGCTGCGGGGATATCTGCGCCGGTTGTCCGAAGGCGGAGCCGTGCAGGACGAACTGGTCACGATTCGCGGCGAGCGTTTCGTCATTCCCGTGAAAGTTGAACAGCGCCGGCGGGTGCAGGGCGTGGCGCACGGGGCATCGTCCAGCGGGCAGACGGTGTTTATGGAGCCGCTGGAGACCATCGAGCAGAACAACGACCTGGTGCGACTGTTGGAAGATGAGCTGGCGGAGATCCATCGCATCCTGCTCGATATGACGGCGCGTTTGGGGGAGCATGCCGACGCGCTGCTGGCCGCCGTCGATGTTTTGGCGGAACTGGAATTGCAATTTGCGAAAGCGCGATTTGCCGAAGAGTACGACTGCGTATCGGTGAAGCTGCTGGGTGACGAAGGCGAAGCATCCAGCGATGCGCTGGTGCTGCGCAACGCGCGCCATCCTCTGCTGAAGCGCACGCTGAAACCCAAGGGCGCGGCCGTGGTGCCGCTGACGGTCGAGCTCGACAACGAGCATCGGCAACTGGTCATCAGCGGACCCAATACCGGCGGCAAGAGCGTGGCGTTGAAGACCGTCGGACTGCTGGCGCTGATGGCACAGGCGGGCGTGCCGGTCCCGGCCGAGCGAGCGGAGTTGCCGATCTTCGATGGAGTGTTCGCTGATATTGGCGACTACCAGTCGATTGAGCAGAACCTTTCAACCTTCTCGGCGCACGTCACCAACATCAACTTCATCTCGCATCAGTCGACATCGCATTCCCTGGTGTTGCTCGACGAACTGGGATCGGCGACCGATCCGGAGGAGGGAGCGGCGCTCGCCGTCTCCATTGCCGATTTCTTCCGGCGATCGGGTTGCATCAGCGTTATCTCGACGCACCACACCGCGCTGAAGGTTTATGCCGCGAACACCGACGGAGTGCTCAATGCCGCCGTTGGTTTCGACGAGAACACGCTGGCGCCGACCTATGAGTTGCGCATCGGGGTGCCGGGAGCGTCGGCGGGCATCAACATCGCGCAGAAGCTTGGATTGAACCCTGACATTGTGGCATCAGCGCGCCAGCGGCTGACGTCGCAGTCGCAGGATGTGGGGCGCTTTCTTGATCGGCTGCACGCAGAACTGCGGCAGGTGGACACCGATCGGTCGCAGCTTCGCGCTCGCGAAGAGGAAGTGGCGCGGCAGAAGAATCATCTCGAGATCGAGGGGCGCAAAGAGCAGCGTGAGAAGCTGCGCGAACTGGAAAAGAAAGTAGACAGCCTGCTCCACGACTTTGAATATCGCGTGCGCGAGACCGTAAACGCCGTGCAGGACCGAGCCCAGGCGTCGAAGCTTACGAAAGATGCGGAGCGCCGCATTGCCAAAATGCGCCGCGAATTTCGCGAGCAGTTCGACTCGACGGTGGTCGCGCACAGCACCGGCGCGGACGTCGGCGATCCCAAGGCGCAACAGCACATCGTCAAGCAGGTGTCGGTGGGCGACACCGTGCGCCTGCGGTCGCTGGGACGCGATGGGAAAGTGCTGCGCTACTTCGATGACGACAGCTTCGAGATCGCCGTCGGGCCGATGAAGATGAAAGTTCCGCGGGACGATATCGCGAGCGTGGTCACGCAAAGCAGCGGAAATCCGGTGCAGGCGGCGCGTTCGCGCGGCATCAATGTGTCGCTGGCGCGCGAGGACGACAGCGTGCCGACGGAGATCAATGTCATCGGACAGACGGTCGATGAAGCAACGAATGCGGTGGAGAAGTTTGTCGACCGCGCGTTCCTCGCCGGGGCGGTGCGATTGCGCGTGGTACATGGAAGCGGGATGGGGATTCTGCGTAAGGCGCTTCGGCAATACTTGAAGAGTCATCCGCACGTGGCGACGGTCACCGAGCCTCCGCAGAACGAGGGCGGCGGCGGAGCGACGGTGGTGGAACTGCGCACGTAGGCTGGAACTTATCGTTTTGTGTGGAGACTTTGTTTTCTCTGAATTGTCATCCTGAGGAGGGCTTCAGCCCGACGTGAGGATCTGCGGTTCGTCGACACCGCGAAGACCGCAGCATTGCTCCTCTGCCATCGAACCGCAGATCCCTCGGCTACACGGCGGTTCCGCTCGGATGACGATTCATTACAAAAATGCGCTGATCGGCACGACTGAAGTCGTGCCCTGACACAAAGCTTGCGCACTCGCCAGTCAAGTTCTAACGAATCTTCTTCCCCGACACAAATGCATTTCCCGCGATCGAAAAGCGCAGCGGCCTCTCCACGGCCTTGGTAATGCCGATGCGCGGCGAGGCCACAATCCGCTCCGGACGAAAACCGTCGTCGGCCAGCCACAGGTCCGACCTGGATGAAGTCAGGTCCTTGTTGTTGTCGCGCTGACGAGTAATGTCCAGCGCCTCCGACATGCGGCCCGGGCCGCTCGTGATCAGCCGCAACTGCGTTGCACGAGGCGAGTCCGGCAACTCCAGCCCGCGAGCGTGTGCCATCGCCTCGATGCCGAGGACTGGCTCAATGGCGCGAAAGAGCACGCCTCCGCCATGGCCTTCTTGAGTGCAGGAAACGTTCAGGCAATAGTGATTGCCGTAGATGAAGTAGACGTACGCGCGCCCCGGCGGGCCGAAGAGCACGAAGTTGCGCGCGGTCTGCCCGGCGTAGGCGTGCGCCGCGGGATCGTCCTTTCCCAGGTAAGCTTCGTCTTCGACGACACGGCCTGCAAGCAGTGTGCGGCCATCGCGGCGGATCAACAGCTTGCCGAGCAATTCACGGGCAACGGTGACCGCGTCGCGGTTGAAGAATTCGCGCGTGAGAACCTGTGCGGCGCGCAAGTAGGCAGCCGTAACAGTTGCAGAGTTGCTGAACTGTGGTTTAGATCCTCGCGGCATGGGACGGGTGGCCATCGGGAAATTGTAATGGGTGGCGGCTATTGGTCGGTGATGCCGGCTTCGCGTGCGCGAAACTGCCAGTAATCGCCGGCGGTTTCGCTGAGGTCGCCGCTGGCCTTCTCTCCGCGCACGACGCGCGAGACTCCGCGCACCACCCTGCGCATCGGCAGCTCACCGCCTTCGGTCAGAAACAGTTCACCGACCTTGCTGGTGCGGTAATACCAGCGCTTGAGGATGGCCAGGTGTTCCATCCACTCCAGGGCGCTGCGCAGTTTAGGCGCATCGACCGGCTCGAGCGACTGCGTGATGCGCGCCTCCATCGACTGCGCCTTGCCGCCCGCCTGGGATGCCGCGGTTTGCTTGCCGAACTCAAGCAGCACGGGATCGCAGATCGTGCCGCCGGCGATCTTGAAAAGCGTGACCGTGTCGCGTTCCGCCGCGGGTTGAATCATTACGCCGTTCAAGTCGTCCAGGCGACGCACGATTTCCGGCAGCTGCGAGACAATGCCCTTCACCTTCTCCAGCCGCGTATGCAGAGCGGCAGCGCCTTCGAAGTCGAGATCGGCGGAAGCGTCGTCGCGCTGCTGTTCGAGCTCGCGAACCAGCGAACGGCCGCCGGTCGAAAAGAACTCCTGCACGCGCGCCACTTCCGCCGCATAGTCTTCGTCGCTGCAACCTTTGAAGCAGGGCGCGAGACACATCTTCATCTCGGAATAAATACAGCCGGGAAAGGCCGGGTCAGGATGCAGGTCGTCGACGCAGCGGCGCATCTTGAACAGATCCAGGGCGTCGTTCTCGAACTTGTCGGCGGCGACCCGCGTCGGGAACGGTCCGAAGTATTGCGCGCCACTTTTCAAGCCGGCAATGCGCGTGGTGACGGTTACGCGAGGATATTCGCTGTCGAGAATGAGCTTGATGAGCGGTGCAAAGCGCAGCCGCAGGCGCTTGTCGTAGGTCTTGGGGAACTCGGTGCGCAGAGTTCTGTAGAGCAGGAACGAGGCTTCGAAGTCGGAGCCTGCCGGCGTCCACTCGACATTGCGCACACGGTCGCGCAGGCTGAGCTTGCGGGTTTGTCCTTCGACGAGGCCGAGCAAACGCTGGAGGCGGCGGCGCAGGTTCGAGGTCTTGCTAACGTACGGCTCCGAGCCCTCGACGCCACGAAGTACAAACACCGCCGCACTTGCAGGAGCAGCAGAGAACAGCTCGGAATCGCGGTCGGGGATGAACTCGAGACGGGTCGAAGGCACGAGATGATTTTAGTGCACGGTGGAAGGGGATGGGGGATAGGGCGGGAGCATCCGGCAGGCCGCAACTCCGATGGAATATTGCTGGCTATAGGGGTCCTTCGACTCCGCGTCCGCCCGCCGCGAAGAACGCGGCGGAAAAAGACAGGCGGACGCTGCGCTCAGGATGACAATAAAGATTGCGGCGAAGTTTGTCGGCAGACTGTAGTTCTGTTCCACTAGCCACTAGCCACTAGCCACTAGCCACTAGCCACTAGCCACTGCCCTTACTGTTTCTCAGCGACAGCTTGTTCGGAGCGCTGAGGCGCTGGAACTGTGCGCGCTTCGAGTGTTCGCGGTAGTCGGGGCCTTCGATCTCGATCTTCTTGCACATCTCGTGGAGGCGCGAGCGCATGCGTTCGCCGATGCGATCGCCCAGTGTCTCGCTGCGCGCGGCGCGATCGGCAGCAGAGTAGCTGCGCGGATTGCCGTCGTCCGACTTTTCCTGCTCAGGACGGTCGGGAAAGTTGGTGGTGATGATCGTGGTTTTGTTTTCGTTATAGCGGCTGTTGAGGATGTAGTTGACCGTGTCGAAGACCCACTCGGTGCTGCGCACTGCTCCCAGTTCGTCGAGCACCAGCACCTCGGCATCGAAGACCGGTCGCAGGATCTCCATCTCGGTCGCCTGCACCGACGGGTTGTAGGAATTCTGGATGGACTTCAGCAGCTCGCGATAGTCGCAGAAGAGGCAGTGAATGCCTTTCTCTCGGATGAGGTCCTTGATGATGCCGACGGCAAGGTGCGTCTTGCCGACGCCGACTGTGCCGACGAATAGCAAGCCCGTTTTTTCAATAGGATAATCCTCGACGAATCGACCTGCGAAAGTCTTGGCGCGGAAGATGCTCGACTGCTGCTTGTCCTCGGAGTCGTATTCAAAGCTGCCGAGATCGCAGTGTTCATAGCGCGGCGGGATGTGCGCCGCTTCGAGCAGGCGCCCCCCACGGCTATTGATGCGGCACTCGCAGCGCTCGGCCTTGCGTTCTTTGCCGTGCGTTACGGTCTTCCATCCGGTGCCGCCGCAGATGGGGCAGGTGTCGGTCGTTGGTATCACAAGTTCGAATCTAGCTTGACGGGTTGCGCTGCAACCGTGAGCAAGCGTCACAACAAGCACGAATCGTTGGGAAAGCTGTGCGCGGTTGTGCAAATCATGGCATTACGTCCGGCCTGCGATGTCGTACACGTAATCGTGAGTCGCCAACGCGCTTTGGCTCATCTTGCCTGCTTCTACGGCTTTTACTATCTCTTCCCGCGAGAGATCAAAGATGGCCTGCAGTATCTGCTCGCGTTCGGCATCCCCCGCCTGTGCCAGGATGAACAGCACGCGCGCGCTGTGCTGGATGTAATGCGGCGAAAGCAACTGCCGCTTCAGCAGTTCCATGATGATGCCGGCCTTGCTGCGGTCGAAGCGTCCCGGATCGCCGCGCCGGTCGAGTTCGGCGAAGAACTCCGCCGTCCACTCGTTGTGGTAGTCGAATACCTTGTCGAACAACTCACGCGTGAAGCGGGTACCGGCCTTCACTTGCTCCGGGCTGGGTGCCAGAACGACGCCGTCCTCGGTTAATTTCGAGCGCTGGAAATAGCCGTCCCTGGTGATGACTGCCTGATGCTGCGCCAGCGTCCACAGCCACGAGACATCGATACGATAGGTGGCGAGGTCGTTCATGAAGCGCTGCTTCAGTTCGTAGTCGTCGATGGCGGCGGCGAAGTTCCCGTTCAGGATCTGGAAGCCGTAATTGGCGGCCATGTAAAAAGCGTGCTGAATGTGCTCGATGGTGATGTCGCCCTTGGGTACGCCGTAGATGGCATCCCACAACGTGGGAGATAGCAGTTTCTCCGGCGTGTCCATGGTTGACGGGACGAGGACCGCAGGGGTGATCTTGCCTTGCGCATTCAGCAATCCGCGCGATTGCAGGAGTGCCCGCTCGGAATCGGCCAGCCCGCTGGTGACGGTGGGAACGGCTGTACCATTGGCGTCGACCGTGTCGAGCGGGGAATCCAGCAAGGCTTGCAATTCTGCGATCGGTGTTTGCAACGGACGATTGCCGGCGGCAACGTAGTCGGTTTCAGGGCTGGCGACCCAGCTTTGACGGTAGGCGTCGTAGAGCTTGCCCTTCACGCGCCCGGCCAGCATGTCGTCGAGCGTGCGGGAGCTGCCAGGCTGTACCTCATTGTCAGATACGAACATCAATCCCAGCAGGCGTTCGCGAAGCTTGTCGATGACGATAGCGCGCATCGCAACCGGGTTATAGCGCGAGCGGCCGTAAACATCGCCGGGCTGATAGATCATCACCGCGGCCATGCCGCCGATGGGCGCGCCCTGCGTGAAGTCGCCGTGCTTCAGGCCAGCCATCAGCATCATGAGCGCGTTGTAGCGCTGGTAGGCGATCATGTTGGGCGCGGCCATGCCGACGGTCTGCGGGTCAGGGAAGACGCCGTTGGGATCGTCCTTCCACATCTCGATGAGGCTGCCCAGATAGTCCCAGCGGCCGACGTTGGTTCCCAGCAGGCGCCGGCGGAACGTCCACGCGATGGCCGGCAGGTAGCGGCCACCGTTGCCCTCTTCGTACAGCATCTTGATTTTGAAGGTACCGGCGGGGACGCCGATGATCTCTTCCACGCGCGCCAGCAATCGCTCAACGACCAGGGCTTCGCGCGGGGTCTGCATCTTCGGGATGTAGAAATAGATGCCAGTGCCGAGCCGCTTGAGGGCGTCGAAGTTGTTGAGCGCCCAGATCACGACCAGCGCGATGATGCCGGGGACAGGTTGATCGTCGACCGTGAAATGTTCGTAAACAATATGAATGCTGGGCGGGCGGACGAGCCGGGTCGGCCACTTCGAGGGCTCGCGATCAATCTTATACGAGCGCGTCTTGCTCTTCTTTACCACATTGTAGGACTTCGCATTCCAGGCGCCTTCGAAGATCTGCCTGGCATTCTGCAGCGCGGCGAATGTGGCGACGGGCTGCTTGCCGCCTGCACCGGCGGGTTGAAAGTGCGCCGGGGAAGCGTCTTCGAAATCGGGCATATTCATCGGCGCGTTGCTGTTCAGAGCGTTGAAGGCCATGTCCAGCGGATGCCACGGGCCGGTCAGCTCCAGCCCGGGATTCCGGAGTGGATGAACGTCGGCGGGAACCGGCACCTCGTCATTCAGCCGCCAGCGCCACTCGCTTTCGCGATCGAGAAAATTGTCGATCAGCCCTTGCACGATCTGGCGAAAGGTCCACGGCCGCGCAGAGATCGGATCTTCGAAGGTCTCGTCCCACTTGGGCCATGCGTACTTGGTGCGCACCGGTTCCTTGCTTTCCAGCAGCGCGCGGCGGGCATTCAAGGCCTCGGCTATGGCCGGACGCAACTCGCGAGTCAACGTCGCAATTGTTTCTTCGACGCTGATGTCGCGACCGTTTACCTTGTTCGTTCCGAACAGCTCAGGAAATTGCTGGAGAATGTCTTCGCGAATCATCGGGCCCTCGTGTGTTTCCTTATCGCAATGGAGCGCAATGGCGTTATCGAATGGCGGGGCTTTCTCGGTACGTCTGCGGATTGATATCATGCCCCTGGCACGGAGCGAAATCCATTGTAATCGTCCGATATGCCAGGTTGTAGCGGATCAGCGTATGCCTTCAAAACCTCGCAAACCGAAACCGTTTCGGGCCGCGTCAGCGGTGAAGGCCGTGGCTCGTGAAGTCATCGGCACACCTCCGCCCACGCGCGCCGAGCCGGCCGAGAAGAAGCGCAAGGGTAAGGCCGAGAAGCACAAGCCGACGCTGGGCAAGATGCTTAGTGGGGAAGAGTAGGCGGCGATCTGCTGGAAGGCAGAGTGCTGCGACCGCAGGCAAGCCGCAGATCCTTCGACTTCGGCGCGCAAAAGCCGCGCGCCTCCGCTCAGGATGACAATTCGAAAAAGGGAATCATTTCGGCACGACTGAAGCCGTGCCCTGTTACAAAGCAGCCTGCACGCGATTTTTTCGGCAGCCTGTGAAGTCGTTTTCTGACAACCGACAACTGGCCAGCGACAACTGGCCACTGCCTTAGAAGTTCGGCCGTTCGAGCGGCGGCTGCCATGCCAGGAAGTCCTGCCGCATGCGTTCCACGTAACTGCTCAGCAACTGCTGAACGCGCGCGGGATCGGGCGAGCGCACGATCAGTCCAACGTGGTGCTTCTTCTCCGTCATGCGCCATACGATTTCGGGATCATTGTAGGCAGAGGTGTCGGGGCGCTCCTGCTTCGCCAATGACACGAGAAGGCCCGCGGATTCCTTCGTCGGCTCGGGTGGCGTGTAAGGTCCCTTGCCGCCGGCGATTTCAACCTTCGCCCATTCCGTCCACATGTTAATGCTGGTTGCTTTCTCGATCAGGTCGACGATGTGCGCTCCGCCAACGCGTGCCGAGGTCTCGAGGAAGTAGAGTTTCCCATCATTGCGGCCTCGGATGAACTCGCTATGCGACACGCCGCGCAACAGCCCGAAGGCTTTCATCGTCTGGCGATTCATATCGATCAGCGGCTTGGCTTCCTTCGATCCGATGGGCAGCGTGCGAGTGGTGAAGATGTCGCCTTGCTGAGAGACGTCCATCGGCGGGCGCCCGTACTGGCTGGCGACGGAGAACAGCAGTTCGTGCTCGTAGAAGATGGAATCGACGTGGAAGATGTCGCCGGGCACGTACTGTTCAAGCAGGTAGAACGATTGCTTGTCGCCGAGTGTGTCGAGCGATTGCCAGAACTCATCGACGCCGTGAATCTTCTTGATGCCCATGGAGCCGGCCAGCGAGCGCGGCTTCAGCACCCAGGGCGGCGGGATGCGCTGCATGAATTCGTTCAGCCGGTCGTAGTTCAGGACGTGAATGAACTCGGGCACCAGCAGGCCTTCGTCCCGCGCCTTGGTGCGCATGGCCAACTTGTCGCGGAAGTAGCGCGCGGTAGTGTCGCCCATGCCGGGCACGCGGAGATGTTCGCGCAGCGTCGCGGCGGTCTCCACATCGAAATCGTCAAGGGCCACGATGCGGTCGATCACTTCCTTGCGCGCCATGTAGCTGACGCCCAGGATCGCGTCCTCCAGCTTCCACTCCTTCTGCACGTCGGGCATGTAGAAGGTTTCGTCGATGCTCTCGTGCGGCCACTTCTCGTCTTTGATGCTGTTGGAGGTGAGCAGCAGCGTCCGGCAACCCTGGCGATGACACTCGCGGATGAAGTCGATGCCCTTGTAGTAACTGGCGAGGCAAAGGATGGTGAGCGGACGATTTTCCGGCGGTGCTGGGGACATGCGCGCCTCCCGAGGCAGGGGCCTTACTTCGAGGGAAACACTATAGCAGGCGAGCGCAGGTCACCCGACCAGCACTGCTCCTCCGTTGACGTTGAAGACTTCGCCGGTGATGAACCCCGCGTGTTTCGTGCATAAAAAGAGAACCGGCGCGGCAATTTCTTCCGGCTTGCCGACGCGGCCTGCCGGAATGGTGGCGTAGATTTTCTTGCGGCGCTCGGCATCGCCTAATGCGCCGGTGGTCATGTCGGTCTCCACCCATCCGGGAGCGACGCAGTTCACGCGAATGCCGTACGGTGCGAGTTCGGTGGACAATCCCTTGGTCATGCTGATGAGGGCGCCCTTGCTGGCCGCATAATCGGTGTGCCCGGCCTCGCCGCGCTGGCCGGCCGTTGAGCTGATGAGCACGATATTGCCTCCTCGTCCTTGCCGCTTCATCTGCGCCACCGTGTGTTTCACGAGGGCGAAGGTGCTATCAAGGTTGGTGGCGATGGTCGTTCGCCACTGCTCTTCTGTCATTCCATCAATATCGACGTCCTCGGCGAGCCAGATGCCGTGATTCACCACCAGCACGTCGAGCGCCCCGAATAGTTCGACGGCTTGGCGCACCAACTTCTCGGCCTCAGACGTGCCGGTCAGGTCGGCTTGCATGGCGTGGCAAACGTCTGCGCCGCATTCGGCCGCCAGCTTTTCCGCTTCGGATTGAGCGCGAGCGTAGTTGAACGCGACACGTGCTCCGGCCTGAACGAAGATGCGCACAGCGGCTGCGCCAATTCCGCGCGAGCCTCCGGTAATGAGCGCGATTTTGCCTTCCAGCGACATGACTGGCGGATCTGACTTCCTCAGCTTCGTCATGGCAAGAAGTTAGCACAGGCTTCTCAGACTAAAATTCCTGCGATACAATCCTCGACTGAGTTGCCTGTGACGATTGCCGTCCGCTGACCGAAACTCCCGCTCCCATACAGGCGCGCAAGTGCGTCCAAACTATCCGTCTCTCTAATCGCACTGAAGAGGAGTTTTTCGCATGTTGGAAAGTACCGCTGCCAGACGTACGCAGCTGGCTGCTTTTGTTGACTTGGAATTCGCTCGCCGCCTGGAGATGGCGGAGACGATCTTCCCGGACTGTTTTGAATCGCTCCGTAACTATGGCCCTAAGGATCCGATCGCTCTGCTGAAGGTCGCGGGCGGATACGCCTTTTGCTGCGGCCCCGACTATCCAGTGAATCAGGTTGTGGGCATGGGGCTGTATGGGGAAGTCACAGCAAAAGATCTCGATGAGGTAGAGGAGTTTTTCCGCAGCCACGGAGTACCGTCGTCGGTTGTGCTTTCACCGTTGGCGGATGAATCGCTGCGCAGCCTGTTAGGTGAGCGCGGGTATGGCATCGGCGAGTTCAACTCGGTGTTGATCCGGCGGATCGAGCCGGGGGAGCCATTCTCGCCGCCTGACGGTATTGCAATCGAACGCGTCACGCCGGAGAGCGTCGGCGACTGGATGGCGACGATTGCGAAGGGCTTCGAGCAGGACATCGTGGTGGCGGAGAGTGTCTTTGGCGGATTTGCAGCTCTCCCGGGAGCCACGTCTTTCCTGGCACGCATCGAAGGGAAGGTGGTTGGTGGCGCGGGCGGACGCATCATTCCCGAAGGGCGAATCGCCGCGCTGTTCGGCACGGCAACTCTGCCAGAGTATCGAGGACGGGGCGTCCAAACAGCTTTGATCGCCAGGCGGCTGCATGAGGCCTCGCTGCATGGCTGCGAATGTGCTGTGGTCAGCACGAATCCTGGAAGCGGATCGCAGCGCAACATGGAACGACGCGGCTTCCGCGTGGCTTACACAAAAACGGTGATGACCCGCCACTGGCCGGAACAGACCGAAGCCGGGACCTGAGATGGACGTTGAAACGATTCGAAAAGTTTGCCTGCAACTGCCCCACGCGACGGAAAACATCCAGTGGGGCTACGACCTCTGCTTCAAGGTCGATGGCAAACTTTTTGCAGTGACGCCGCTGGAGCCCGCGCCGGCGAAGCTATCGTTCAAGACTAGTGCGGAGAACTTTGCGCTTTTGTGCGAGCGGCCGGGGATTATTCCGGCGCCGTACATGGCGCGGGCGCAGTGGGTCGCATTGCAGGAACTGAACGCGCTCTCCGATTCCGAACTGCGCGAACTGCTGGCCGAATCGTATCGCCTGGTATTCGAGCGCCTGCCCAAGAAGCGGCAACTGGAACTTCAGAGCAGCGCGAGCAAGAGCAGATCCAAAGCAGCCGCGAAGAGCGTGAAGAAGAAGTCGGCCATGGCGGGACGAGCACGATGAAGTCGGTGGTCCGCTGGGTTCTTCTGGCTTGCGTTCTTGCCGGGACGTTCGTGTCGGCCAGCCCTCAGTCAACCGCGGCGCAAGGCGCGAGCAAAGCGCCGTCCGCGAAAGAACTGGAGCAGCAGTTTTTTGCCGCATTGCGCGCGGGCGATGCTGACAAGGTGTTAGCGTACATCCCGAAGAACGGGGTGAATGTCGGGTCGCAGCCGCTGCATGTAAGCCGTGAGGACGTCGAGCAGCAGTTCAAAGCGAAGCACGGGCTTTACTGCAAGCTGTTCGATTCATCCTGTATCGGTGCGGAGATCAACCTCGGTAACAGCGTCCGGACATGCTCCGATCGCGAACTGCTCACGCAGTCGCAGAAAGTTCGAACGGCTTCGAGCGAGGTGACGCGCAACGGCGTGCAGCAGGCGGTGCTGGTGGCTGAGGTCAAGAACGATCAGTGCTCGAACGCCGGGCTGATCGACTTCATCTTCAACCTCGACGCCGATGGCTGGAAGCTGTTCTCCATTCCCTGATCGCGGTTCTCGGGCCGACTTGCTACACTGGCAGTTCCGCTGGTGAGCCGCTGTGACCCACGCATCGCCGCTGGCGCGCGTAACGCATAAACATCAAGGAGCAATCCCGGAATGATCGAGCGACTTCATGAAAGTTCGGGTGGAGTAATAGGTTTCAAAGTTGTCGGAACGATGACCGACGAGGACATCAAGGGTTTTGAGCCGCAGCTGGAAGTTCTGCTGCGCGAACGGAAGCACAAGCCCATCGGTATCCTGGCCGATCTGTCCGAGATGCGCGGCGCCGAATTCAAGGCGCGCTGGGATGAGATGCGCTTCCTGCAGAAGCATACCGATCACATCGCCCGCATGGCGGTGGTTGGCGCCGATAAGTGGGAAGAGATTATGGCTGTGCTGACCGCCGGAGTGTCGGTGCTCGAAGCCGAGACGCGGTACTTCGACAAGTCGCAGATGTTGCGCGCTTGGGAGTGGGTGCGCTCAGCCAAGCACGCCGAGGATGCGCCGGTGCAACAGATCTCGGCGGCAACCGGGATTTGGAAGGACTACCACCCGGAGTGGATGAATCTATAAACCGCGCTCTCCGCGCTTCCTCAAGACCACTCACATAACGCTTGTTCATCAGCGAGGAATCTGCTGTCTCGACCCAGCGGCAGATTCCTCGCTTTTTCGTCCGACGAAAGTATCCGCCCTGCACCAACCTTAGGGCGCGAAGTAACTGGAGATATCCAGAATGAGCTGTGTCGGGCCGGACGCATAGGCGTCGATCTGCCCGTTTTGATTCGGGAGAATCGACATGTTCGAGGTGGCTACGCCATCTTTGGCGTTCAGGGTTGAAGCCAGCGGCATCAACTGACCATCCGGCCATAAGGTCAAGTAGCCGAGCGGCGCTTGCGGCAAGGCGGTCGCATTGAAGGTGTAGCCCTGCGCGCCGGCGGGTACGCCACAGGAAGAGGCTGCAACATTTACCGCAGGATTGCGCTGTCCGCTGAAGGGGCCGCCAGTGGACCGAGTGTCGAGCACGCGACACGGGGCCGTGGGGTAAAGCGAAAGGCCGCCGGCACCCGGCGCCGCGAAGTATCCATCGATGTCGACGACCAGGTCGGTATCCTGGCTCGGATAGACGGCGATGGCGCCGCCAATCCCGACGGGTACGATGGCGGCATTCGCGACGATGGTCGCGGTCGGGTTGTTCAAGGTAGACACCTGCGGTTGAACTCCTCCCGCGGCCCACACCGACAGGTAGCCCAGCGCTTTGTTCTGCCAGGGCACGACCGTAAAGTTCATCGAGTAGGCTTGCGCCGTCGAAGGCACCTGGCAAGTGCTTTCCGTTACCGGGAAATCGCGTTCGCGGCTGCCATGTAAATACGGGCCTCCCAGATGCCCGGACTGGTTCCGCGTGTCCAGTACGCGACACGGCGGCACAGGATAGAACAGCAGCGTCGAATCGCCCGGCGCTGTGAAATAGCCATTGATGTCGAGCAGAACATTCGTGGTATCACTCACGAAAACGCTGACTGCACCGGCGGCCCCGGCGGGCACGATGGCGGCATTAGCCTTCACGCGTCCGTCAGGAGAGTTCAGGGTCGAAACTTGGGGCTGGGATTCCCCGGTCGGCCAGATGGTGAGATATCCCAAAGGTCCATTGGGGACGGCGGTCACGTTGAGCGAATAGGCCAATGCCGTCGTCGGCAGGCCACAACCGCTTTGTGGCAACGCGAAGCTCCGCCATGTGCCCCCGGTAATCGCAGGACCGCCGAAGGGCCCAGGCGATTGTCGGGTATCCACCATGCGGCACGGGGTGATGGTTGAAAACTGGAGCGGATCGGCATTTGCGCCGGAGAGAACCGACGCCGTGTTGTCTCCCTGGTTTGCCGTGTAGATCCGGTTGCTGATCGGGTTGACGGCGACCGCACCCGGCATGTAGCCGACCTTCACGCTCACCGTCGAGTCATCATTTCCGTTCACCATGGTGACGCTGCCGTTGTTGTCGAGATCGGTGAAGTACGCCTTGTTGGTGATGGCGTCGACGTCTACGGCATTGGGCGCGAGTCCTACGGGCACAGTGCTGGTTGCGAGGGTAGTGCCGTCGATCAAGGTCGCGGTGTTGCCGCCGGAGTTCGCGACGTAGACACGGTTGTGAACCGGGTCGATGGCCAATGCATTGGGATAGGTCCCGACTGTCACGGTGGCGACAGCATTAGTGGCGCCATCGATGACAGACACCGTGCCAGACTGGTAGTTCGCCACATAGATCTGATTGGAGAGGCCATTGACCGCTATGGCCCGTGGATTCGCTCCCACGGTTAGCAGTTGGGTGGAGTACGTCGTGCCGTCCAGCACGGTCACGGTTCCGTCGCCACGATTGCCAACATAGATTTCATTAGTGACGGAGTTGACGGCGACAGGCCAGGGATGGCGTCCCACTCCGACCGTCGTTGTCGCATTGGTAGCGCCGTCAACGACCGTGACCGAATTCGAGTTGTAATTGGCGACGTAGATCTTGTTGGTAACGGGATTGACGTCGAGCGCAATCGGATAGTTGCCGACGGCGACGCTGGTCGTGTGGTTGGTCGCTCCGTCGATGACCGTCACGGTGTTACTGACCGCGTTGGCGACGTAGATCTTGTTGGTCGCCTGATCGATGACCAGTGTTGTCGGAGAGCTTCCGGTCGGTATGGTGGTGGTCTGATTGGTCGCACCGTCAATGACCGTGACACTGTTGCTGTTCTGATTGACCACGTAAATCTTATTAGTCTGAAAATTGACGGCTACCGCTGCCGGGTAAGAACCGGCGGGAAGATTGGCAATCAGAACCTGCGCCGAAGCGCTGCCGGAGAAGATCAACCCACACGCCAACAGTGCAAGCCGGCGAACAATGCAGCAACAGGTTTTGGAGCTTCTCGACATCTGTAGCCCTCAGTTTGCGGAGGCGTCTGGCAGCAGGAGCCAGCCGCGTCAGGAAACCGCAGTTAGAGGGTCTGATGAATGGAAATCAATCCTAAGACAGTGCGAACTGCAACCTGCGCCTCGCGCGCCGTGGCCTACCATGGAGAAGCTTCGTTTTCGACACTAATTCATTGCCAAAAGATTTCTCAATGACTCGCCGTACACAATTCGACCAGTGTTCCGTAACGGGACGCACTTCATGCGCATCGCCCGATGGCTGTACGATGAGGGGTTGACCAAATCATCCTGGAGCTTGTCATGACACCTGCACTGGCAGAACTGGAACCGAAACCTATCTGGAAACACTTCTCGGCGCTGACGCAGATCCCTCGTCCGTCGACCAAGGAAGCCGCGGCGCGCGATTACGTGCTCTCCGTGGCCTCGCGCCTGGGACTGGAAGCGGTGCAGGACAAAGTAGGGAACACCGTAATTCGCAAGCCGGCGCGGCCCGGACGTGAGGCGGCTCCCATGGCGCTGTTGCAGGGCCACCTTGATATGGTCTGCGAGAAGAATGAGGGCACGGCCTTCGACTTCGACACCGACGGCATCAAGGTCTGGCGCGACGGCGACTGGCTGCGAGCCGAGGGTACGACACTGGGTGCGGACAACGGCGTCGGCGTGTCTGCCGCGCTGGCGGTCATGGAAAGCACTGACATCGCGCACGGCCCGCTGGAGTTCGTCTTCACCATCGACGAAGAAACCGGTCTGACCGGGGCTGCGGAATTTCCAGGCGGCATGCTCCAGTCGAAATATTTCCTCAACCTCGACAATGAAGAGAAAGACACGATCTGCATTGGCTGCGCCGGCGGAATCAAGACGATGGCCCGGCGCAAAATCTCGCTTCAGCCGGTGAAGGGAGATGTCGCGTGTCGCATTAAAGTGTCCGGCCTCAAGGGTGGTCACTCGGGTATCGACATCAATCTCGGCCGCGGCAACGCTTTGCGAATTTTGGGCGGAACGCTGCAAAACATTATGAGCGCACTCCCGATCGAAGTCGCCAACCTTACCGGTGGCAGCGCGCAGAATGCGATTCCTCGCGAGGCATCGGCCGTCATCGTAGTGTCTGCCGGCGATGAGCCGAGGCTGAAGTCGATGGTGGCCAAGGTTGCAGCCGAATACAAGGCGGACCTCGGCGGCTTCGACCCCGATCTACAGATCTCGGTGGAGAAGGCTGAATTGCCTAAGCAGGTGTTTGCCCAGGACGACGCTGGTCGCTCGGTCGATCTTCTTGCCAGCCTGCATCACGGGGTCTTCGCCATGAGTCCGGATGTTCCGGGCCTGGTGCAGGACTCGACCAACCTGGCCACCATCACGACTAAGGGAGACACCGTAGAGATTGTCACCAGCCAGCGCAGCGCGATTGAAGGTAGCAAGCTGGCAGTGGCTCGAATGGTAGCCACGGTATGCCGGCTCGCCGGATTCGAGACGGAAAATTCCGGCAGCTATCCGGGATGGAAGCCGGAACCCAACAGCGATATCGTAAAGAAACTGCAGTCAGTACACGAAGAAGTGTTTGGACATCCCGCCGAATTGATAGCCATGCATGCCGGCCTGGAATGCGGGGTGATTGGCGAAAAGTATCCCGGAATGCAGATGGTATCGTTTGGTCCCACCATTCGGAGTCCGCATAGTCCGCACGAGCGGGTCGAGATACCTTCGGTGCAGGGATTCTGGAAGTATTTGAAGGCCGTTCTGGAAAAGATCTAACCGCTACGAAAGTGGAGTCACTTCTAGTGCCCGGGCCTGCTTGATTGAAGTCAAGCAGGTCTTTTTATTTGCTGCGCGCGTTTCATTTCGATACCAATGCCACTCTAGGAACATTTGCACGCCCTAATGCATTTGTACTCTTGCAACTGGTAGTAGGCCGGTGTATGTTCAGACGCGATCTATCCAAAAATTTAATCCCGAAAGGTGCTACCAGCCTATTTGCGCTCCGTGCGCGGCACCGCGGGAAATACCAACTGCTTGATCGCAAGTAGCGGAGTACCTATGCGAACGATACGATACGTGTTCTTGCTGTCCGTGGCTTTCTTATCTTCCAACATTCTCCTTTCGGCCCAGCAGTCGTTGCAATTTGTGCCGGTCGCTCCCTGTCGTGTACTGGACACGCGCCAGTCGCACAGCCCGATACCAGGCGGCACCTATGCTACCTACAATCTGCAGACCCTGGGTCAGGCAGTCGGATGCCAGGAAAGCCTGGGACCGGGCGTGGCATTCTCGCTCAACGTAACGGTCATTCCGCATGGTTATCTGAACTACCTGACCATCTGGCCGACCGGCCAGACGCGTCCGATCATCTCGCTGATGAACTCGTATGATGGCCGCGTCAAAGCCAATGCAGCCATTGTGCAGGCAGGTGGAACCAACCACACCAGCGTCAACATCTACGTCACTAACACGGCCGATGTTCTTCTGGACGTAAACGGTTACTTCGAGCCGGCCAACTCCGGGGCTTTCGCTTACTACCCGCTGCCGACCCCGTGCCGCCTGGCTGATACCCGTAGCGGCCAGCCTCTTCCGGGTGGACAAGAAACTGACTTCCCCGTGTTCAGCACCAGTTGTGGTATTCCCCTCAACGCCCAGGCGTACTCGCTTAACTTCACCGCCGTCCCAAATCCTTCCGGACACCCGCTGAGCTTTCTGACGGTGTGGCCGGCGGGCGGACCGCGGCCCACAGTCTCGACGTTGAATGATCCAACCGGAACAGTGGTCGCCAATGCGGCTCTGCTGCCGGCCAACGGTACCGGCGGCCAGATCGCGGTTTATCCGTCGGACCAGACGGATCTCGTCATCGACATCGATGGTTATTTCGCTCTGGCGACTCCGACCGAAGGAGAAGCTTTCTATCTTCTGAACCCGTGTCGCGCTATCGATACTCGACCAAACTCCTTTATGGGGCAGAAGACCTTCGATATCCAGCACAGCCCCTGCGCGCCGCCCAGTACCGCGTCGGCTTACGTGATGAACGCCACTGCCATACCTCAGGGCTTTCTGGGCTATCTCACTTTGTGGCCGAACGGGCCTCAGCCGGTGGCTTCCACCCTCAATGCGCGTGACGGCGCCCTGACCTCGAACATGGCGATCGTGGGCAGCGCCAGCGGCAACATCGATGCGTACGCCTCCCAAAGCACGAACCTGCTGCTCGACCTGTCGGGATACATGGGTCCGTTGGGAACGCTCACGGTAACAACTACCGGCCTGCCCACGGGGTTTACTGGACAGCTTTACACCGGCCAACTGGTAGCGAGTGGCGGAGAGCCTCCGTACAGCTGGACCATTACCTCGGGAACGCTGCCGCCCGGCCTGACGATGAGTAGCGCAGGTACGCTTACCGGCATTCCAGCGGGCACAGATAGCGGTAATAACTATCCAATCACGGTTAAGGTGACCGATCAATTCAATGCCACGGCTACCAAGAGCCTCAGCATTTCCGTTCTGCAGGGAATTCTCAGCGTGACCAACAAGAACCTGTCGAACGGAACACTCGGTGTCGCGTATAACACGACCTTGCAAGCCTCAGGCGGCGTTCCGCCTTACACCTGGAGCGTCTCCAGCGGGGCTCTGCCGGCTGGGCTGAATCTGAATACCAGCACCGGAGCGATCACGGGAATGCCCACGACTGCGGGCGCCTCGCCGTTCCAGATCCAGGCGACGGACTCGCAGTCCAACGTTGCCCAGGCAAACCTGAGCATTACGGTGAATGCGCCGGCTGGGCTCAACGCGAACGGCCACTACGCTTTCTCGGCCAACACCTTCAATAATGGACAGCCGGTACTCATGGCAGGAAGTTTCACTGCTTTGGGTGATGGCAGCACAATTGTCAACGGGATCGTCGACGTGAATTCTGGCTCGGGCAGCCTGACGAACGGTTATGCGTTCAACGGGACGTACACGATCCAGTCGAACGGATTGGGCGACCTGTCCCTGACCGTGGCCGCTCCAGTCGGAACCCTGCACTTCAGCGTTTCGCTTTCGAGCAACGGCAATGGCCAGCTCATCCTCGATAACGACGGCCACACCCCCAACACTGGCGGGTCGGGTCAACTCTACTTGCAGAACACAGGGGCGTTCCAGGTGCCGCGCTCGGGCACGTATGCGATCGGCATGAGCGGAGCCGACCTCTCCCTGAATCGTTACGCGAAGGCGGGCGCGTTCACGGTGGTGTCTCCGAACATCACCGCTGCGGAAGAAGACGTGAACGACAATGGCACTCTGATCAACCGCAGCTTCACGGGCAGCTTCGCCACTCCTACTTTGTCGAACGGCCGCGGTCAGGCGTCCTTTACCTTCGGCGGGGTGACGAATAACTACGCGTACTATGTGGTCTCTACCTCACAGTTAGTGATTATCGGAATTGATACGCTGAGCGCTACTGACCCGCTCGCAGTGGGCATGATTCAAGCCCAGCTGGCGGCCATCTTCAACGATGCCGCGTTGAACGGGAACAGTATCGTCGAGGTGAATGGGCTCAATTCCGGAGGAACCAGTAATGCCATCCTCGGTCTGGCTACCTGGAACGGCGGCGGTGGCGGTACGATGCGCCTGGACGAGAACAGCGATGGCACGATGACCCAGTTCACCCAGCAAGGTGTCTACAACGTGGAGTTAACCGGCCGCGTTACCACCACTGGAATCGGGACGGGATCCTCGGTCATGTACCTATACAACTTCAATCAGGGCTTTGTGATTGGTCAGGACAGCAAGGTGTTCTCAGGCGTGCTGGAAATCCAGACCACGACGCCTCCACTCAACAACCAGGCAATCCTGGGTCTCTACAACGGCGGCACCGTGACCCCGATTGCAGGCTCAATCGTGGATGCGGTCAGCTACTTCCAGGCCGATGGCAGCGGAAACCTGATCGGAATCCAGGACTTCAGCGGGCCGTCCGGACCTGGCCAGCAGAACCTGGTGTCCAGCTACGTAGTGGATGCCAGCGGACGCGCGGCCTTAACGGCGACCACCGGCAACCTTAGCGGGATCATGTACGTGATCTCGAATAAGAAAGTGGCTCTGCTGCCCAGCGGTACGGGCGCAGTGCTGAGCACCTTCTCTAGCGTGCCAACTCCATAGTCCTCAAGCAGCAAGGCCCCGGCTTCGGCTGGGGCCTTTTCTTTTTGGCGCGAGTATTCCGTCGAGTTGCGAAGCCGGCGCAGCTTCCTGTAACGTTCGGCAAGTGGAACATCCTTGCTATCGATGTCAATCTGAGATTCCCGACGGAACGGCGTTCTGTCCGCACTGTGGCGCGCCACAGATTCGGGTGACCCCGCCCGAGAGCGAGATGGAGGTCGCCTCGTCACCTGGTTCGGAGCCGGCATCGACAGACGAAACTGCTCCTTCGGTTGCTCCTCCTCCGCCTCCGCCGTGGTCGCAACGGCCAAACGCCTATGCGCCTGCGGGTTCGAGCGCCATTCGCTGGGACTTGGCCTGGCGAGGCGCGCTGCTCTGCGGCATTGGCGCTGCAATTCTCTCGGCCATTCCATATGTCAGCCTGGGATGTTGCCTATGGATGCTGGGGGCGGGCGCGCTCTGCGTAACTTTGTATGCCAGGCAGATGCCCGGAGTCGTGATCACACCGGGAATGGGGATGAAGGTCGGGGCACTTGCCGGACTCATTGGTTTTATCGTGAACGCGATCGTGACCACCGCGGCGTTCGTGGCACGCCGGGGCAGCGGAGAATTTCAGAAGGCGATGCAGGAGCAGGTGCGCAAGCAAATGGCCAGTGCGCCTGATCCGCAGGTGCAGCAAGCCATCCAGCGCATGGTGGACTGGATGAGCACACCGCAAGGCGCAGCAACAATGATCGTGCTGGTGCTGATCCTGATGGGAATCGTGTTCGTTCTCTTTACCGCGGCGGGCGGTGCGCTGGGCGCGTCGATGAACTCGCGTCGGCGGGAGTTCCGGTAATATTTCCCCGCTTCCCTCACGCGGCAGGTCAACTCACTCCAATTGCCAGCGAATAAGAGAGAGCGTCTTGTGCTGGAATGACGCCGCCTTTGCCGGTTGTCACAAATAATTGTGTTGATGGTCACATTGCGGGCAGTTCAAGTTGCTCCGCCCCTTGCGCATTGCGTATCATTCGAGCGGAATGAGCAAAGCTTCGACTCCGTCTCCCAACTTCCGCGAGAAAGCCCAAATACTTTCCGCCTCTGAAATCGAGCGGACGCTGGTTCGTCTTGCCCACGAAATCGTCGAGAAGAACAACGGCGTCGCCAATCTAGGGCTGGTTGGGATCATGCGGCGCGGCGTGCCCCTGGCGCAGCGCCTGGCAAAGATACTGGGACGCATCGAGAAGACCGAAGTGCCGGTGGGTACGCTCGACATCACCTTGTACCGTGATGATCTTTCCACCGTCGGCTCTCGTCCGGAAGTCAAAAAGAGCAAGATGGAGTTCGACATCCAGGACAAGGACATCGTGCTGGTCGACGACGTGATCTACACCGGCCGCACGACGCGAGCGGCGCTCGACGCACTGTTCGATCATGGCCGTCCTCGCCGCATTCAGCTCTGTGCGCTCATCGATCGCGGCCACCGCGAGTTGCCGATTGAAGCGAGCTTCGTTGGACGAACCATTCAGACCACGCCTAACGAGATGATCGAAGTGAAGCTGCAGGAGAGCGACGGCGCCGACAAGGTGCTGCTGCTGGAGCGGTTGCCCGAGACAAAATGAAGCCACGACTGGGTTCGCTGCTAAGCATCAACCAGCTTACGACGGAGCAAATCGAGGCGATCCTCCGCCTGGCCAAGCGGATGGATCCCAACAAGCCGTCGAACATCCTTCGCGGTAAGCGGGTGGTCCTGCTCTTCTACGAAGCCTCGACCCGCACCCGTACTTCCTTCGAGTTTGCAGCCAAAGCGCTCGGTGCAGTTACGACGCTTGTAACCGCAACTTCGTCCAGCATCGAGAAAGGTGAATCGCTGATCGACACCGGCTGGACGGTGCAATGTATCGGCGCCGATGTCATCGTGATGCGCCACCCGAACAGCGGTTCGGCGCACCTGATGTCACGCTACATGGACGTGCCGATCGTCAATGCCGGCGACGGCATGCATCAGCATCCATCGCAAGGGCTGCTGGATGCGCTGACCATGCTGAATCACAAGAAGCAGCTGCGCGGCTTGCGCGTGGTAATTGTCGGCGACGTCTACCACAGCCGGGTGGCGCGTTCGAATGCTGAGTTGCTGTCGCGCTTCGGCGCCGATGTCATCCTGTGCGGGCCGCGCGACTTTGTGCCCGAAGTGGCGTCGACCCTGGCTCCGGGTGTCACCGTGTGCCACGATCTGAATGCCGCGTTACAGGGCGCGGATGTAGTCATGGCGTTGCGAGTACAGAAGGAGCGGCTCGCCGGCCGTCATCACAGCGTAGAAGACTACATCGCAAATTACCAGGTGACGCCACAACGCATGAAGCTGGCAAAGCCGGATGCGATCCTGATGCATCCTGGGCCGGTGATTCGCGGAATGGAGTTGACCAGCGAAGTCGCGGACGGGCCGCAATCCTGCATTCACGAGCAGGTCCGGAACGGCGTGAAGACGCGCATGGCGATTCTGGCAATGGCGCTGGGAGCGGCATAGAGACAGGTGGGCCTGCGCCCGGTAGGGTAGCGACCGGGTAGAGCAGTGACTGGGTAGGACAGCGACCGGGTAGAGCTGGCCTTCAGGCCAGCGTCCTGCGCGCGATTTTTCTGAGGAAAGCAGGCTTTAGCCTGCACACGGTTCTGGGTGGTGAAGGCCTATCCACCCGCACGAAAACATCATGGAATCTTTACTCATACAACGCGGGCGCCTGGTTGATCCGGCCAGCGGCATCGATCAAGAGATGGATCTCCTGCTGCGTGACGGCAAGATTGCAGCAGTCGCTCAGCCGGGAACGCTCCGTGGGCAGGCGGACAAGACCTTCAACGCACGCGGCGCCATCGTAGCGCCCGGCCTCATTGATTTGCATGTTCATCTGCGGGAGCCCGGGCAGTCGCACAAAGAAACGATCGTTACCGGAACAGCAGCCGCGGCGGCGGGCGGCTTCACCTCCGTTTGCGCGATGCCGAACACGGTGCCGGTGAATGATTCGCCGGAGATCACCACGTGGATGATCTCGCCGCAGCGCGGAGCACTGGTCAACGTATTCCCCATTGCGGCCGCCACCGAGGGTAGCGCGGGAGAGAAGCTCACCGACTTCGCAGCCCTCAAACGCGCAGGTGCAGTGGCCATCAGTGACGACGGCAAGCCGATCCTCGACGACCGCTTGATGCGCGATGCCCTGAGCACGGCGGCCGAGTTGAAGATCCCGGTGGTGCAACATGCGGAGGACACGCGCGCGACTATCGGCTGCTCCATGAACTATGGCGCGACTTCGTTCCGCTTAGGGGTACACGGTATGCCGAACTCGGCGGAGTCGAGCGTGGTCGAGCGGGATATCTCACTGGCGCGGGACGTTCGCGGCCACATACACGTTGCGCATCTTTCGACGCGTGAAGCACTGGAAGCCGTGCGAGCGGCGAAGAAAGCCAAGGTGCGAGTGAGCACCGAGGTGACGCCGCATCACTTCACCCTCATCGACGAGAACGTGGGCGAGTTCAATACGCACTACAAGATGAATCCACCGCTGCGTTCCGCTGGCGACCGCGAAGCGCTGATTGAGGGCATCATCGACGGAACCATCGACGCGATTGCCACCGACCACGCACCGCACGCCTTTCACGAGAAGCAGGTGGAATTCGAGCGCGCCGCCTTCGGCATCACCGGATTGGAAACGGCACTGCCGATCGCGCTCACTGTACTGCATCATCACTTCAAGCTGCCGCTGTGGCGAATCGTCGAACTGCTTTCCACCAATCCCGCAAAGATCTTCAACCTGAAGGGCCGGGGATCGCTCGCCAAGGGGGCCATCGCCGACATCACCATCTTCGATCCCAAGAAAAAGTGGACCTTCGACGCTTCGCAGTCGCTATCGAAATCGAAGAACACGCCCTTCGACGGCTGGAGCTTCACCGGGCGCGCGGTAGCCACAATCGTCGGCGGAAAAGTCGTACACGAGGGCTAGCGCTCTAGTCGAACAGTCCTTCCTTCACCAGCTTCTGTCCGGCCAAGGCGGTGTAGCAACCCCAGAGCGCCATGGCCAAAATCAGTGCAAAGACGAAGGCCGGCGCGCCGATATAGAAGCTCGACACATCGGAGGTCAGCGGCACTCCGCCGATCAGGTCTGCGGTGAAGATGCCCACTGCCAGTGCCACGAATCCGAAGCGCAGAATGACGTAAGCCGCTATTCCATACACCAGGACGGTCGCCGGCGCGACGTACATCCAGTGATGGTTGCCGTAGCTCTTGAGGAGCAGCCAAAACGCGACGAACGCCAGCGCCGCAAGCCATGGCTTGCGGAATACCACGCGGAAAACAAACATCAGGAAGAAGAATCCCAGCGTGGCCTGTACGGACAGGGCCGCGTGATCCAGGCAGGCGCCCAGCACGTGCCGGAAGCCCGTCAGGTAGGCGAGCGAGCTGAGGTCGGGTTCCGCGCTGATGTGTTTCAGCGCCAAGCCGGCCACGGCGAAGATCACAGCCCACGAAAGCCCAAGCATCACTCCGAACAGCACGTCTCGGCCAACCAACGGATCTTGAATGCGTCCGGCCATCAGGCGCGACCACGAAATGATGGCGTGCGGCCAATGCCGTCGCACGAAGGGCTCAATGGCGAGATATACAAGGTAGAAGACAGCGGAGAGGAATACCGACCCGCTGGCCGCCAGAATAAACAGCTCGAACAAGCCGAGGCTCGCGACGAAATGCGTGTTGAAGATCCACACCAGCATCTGCAAAGTGAAAATCAGCAAGCCGAGTCGCAGGGCGCCCTGGGGGTCGCTCTTCTGTTGCAGATAATTCCGCCTGGCCAGCCAGACCGCACCCGCCATAAGAGCAAGCACGAAAATCACCAGCGCGACTTCTCCCTTGTTGACGGACGTGTCGTTTGCCGAAGGCATGCGGTCCGGTTCGGTCCACGGCCCGATCAGCCGGAAGAACACTGGTTTGCCGTGCCAAGCCGCACCTTCAACGCGCAACGGCGTCGAGGTTCCGGGCCAAACGCCCGTCCATGCCGCACGTTGATCGGAGGAGCCTAACGAATTCCAGATCGGCTCGGCCGGCTTGAACTGCGAGAAGTCCAGTCCCGCCAGGGTGAACAGCGGCTTCCAATCGTAGGCGCTCGACACCGGCGGAGACATGTCGCGCTCCGGAGGAACTGCTGCAAGACGCACGAGCCGTCCTTGCGGATCGAGCGTCATCGCCAACATGCCGGAAGTAGTCGGGGGCGGGTCGTCGAGGTCGACGAGTCCCGGCGTCAGCAGGTTGCTGTGAATGTTGGTACCGACCAGTTGCACCGGACTGAGCCTTCGCCAGTAATTCACGATGGATGGCCGGTTGCGATAGACAACGTCCCAGTCAGGATGTGTACCGCCGGCATGATCGAGATATTCCAAGTAATCGTCGTTGTAGTCCAAGCCGGCACTCGAATCGACCGGCGGAGTGGTGTAGCCGAGTTGGTGGGCAATGTCATTGACCCGCTGCGCCAGGACCTCCGGCGAGTAAGGCAAATCCATTTTGCCGATGGCGTTCGTGCGAATGGCGGCAGCAAAATAAATAGCCAGGGCAACAATCACGGCGGCCATCGACAGGACCGCTGTCCGCACCGGCAAGCCCTTGGTCGTTCCGGCCGCCGCCACAACCTGCGGCGAAGGCGTCTCTCCTGCGGCGAGCGCGGCAGCCAGCGGATCCCCACCGGGTAGCGCAGCCGCAACCATCAAAGCGGACGTGGGCCGGTTCTCGGGATCGGTCTCCAGGCAATGCAGGATCACGCGTTCGACCGCGGGGTCCATATCGCGCACAAATGTCGAGGGACGATGCGGCGTGCTGTCGCGACGTACGCGCACAATCTCGTCCAGCGTCTTGCCGTCGAAGGCGGCCTTGCCGGTGAAGAGCTCGTACAGCACGAGGCCCAGCGAGTAGATGTCGCTGCGGGTAGTGACTTCCTTGCCGGACAACTGCTCGGGCGCCATGTAGGCGGGCGTGCCGCTGCGCACATCTTCAATTTCGTGAGCAATGCCGGCGAGGCCGAAGTCCATGATCAGGGCTTCGCCGCGGCCGTCGAGCATGATGTTTGCGGGCTTCAGGTCGCGATGCAGAACGCCCTTGTCGTGCGCGGCGGAGAGTCCGGCGCAAATCTTGCGGGCAATTTCCAGCGCCTTGTCGGCAGGCAAGCGGCCGATGCGCCGCAGCAGCGATGAGAGATCCTCGCCATCGACATACTCCATCGAGAGAAACACGCGATCGTCAGTCTGTCCGATGTCGTATACGCGGCAGACGTTGGGATGCGAGATGCGGCGGGCGATCCGAACCTCGTTACGGAAGCGCTCCAAGGTGAACTCATCGGTCTTGTGTTCCGGCAGGAATTTGAGCGCGACAGGCGAGCCGAGGCTGAGGTCGTCGGCGCGATAAACTTCGCCCATGCCTCCGCGGCCCAGCATCGCGATCAGTCGATACCGGTCGGCAATGACGATTCCGGGGGTGTAGCGACCCTGATCGCGGGAACTGTGCGACGACGGGCGCGAGGCTTGCCTGGGAGGCGGCGCAGGAGTGTAGGTCCGGTCCTCCATAGTGGCTGCTACAGCCATGGTCGGCGTATCAGCGCTCGATCGGGAAGGCGTCTTCTTCTGGAGCGGACTGCCACATTGCGCACAAAAGGGCGCCGCCTGCGCGGTTTCCGAACCGCATCTTGCACAACGCTGCATTTGGGAAACTCCCCACGAATCAGTAGGGTTATCTTACCGCGTTGTTCCCGGCTATTCTGTCCAAAACAGCAAGACGAGGAAGTGCGCTCGCCGAAGGGTTCGAGCAGAGTTGCCGCTCAATCGACCGGCTGGTTGACCGTGACGATCCGCATGCCATCGGGCTGAAACTCGTTGAACCAGACTGCCCCCTGCGCGAGCATGAAGCCTTTATCCCCCACGCGATTCACGCACCCGACATCCTGCTGCAAAATGGCCTTCCGCCACTTCGGAGTGAAGACCGCGTTGTACTTCTTTTCGAGTTCTTTGGGGTCTTCAATCTGAAGCGTGACGTTGGAGGTGCTGGCGGTGAGTGGGAAGTGCACCAGGTCTATGACCTGGGTTCGATTTCCTGCCTTGATTGCCTCTTGCAGGTTGTTCAGGAATTGAGTGGCGTCTTTGACGGTGGCATCTGGCTCTGCTGATATGTTTCCTTTCTCACATGACGCAGATTGGCCAGAGGCAAAGCTCGAGCAAGCTGTTGCCATCGCACCGAGCAGACAAGCTATGAGCAACTTGGATGTCATGGCCCGCCTCCTAACTTGTGCGGAGCGTACCACATTGCGGCAGGAGTATCGACCCTCTTTTGTGGTTCACGTGAGCTTTGATGGGCCGCCACAGCCAGATGGTGCGTTGCCGGCGGTCACGTTTCGTGCGTCAGCTTGCCCCAACCGCCACCGCCTGGAGTCTCGATCCGCACGCGCTCACCCCGCCGCAGTCTCGTAGTTCCTTTGCTGGGCAGTTCTTCCTGTGAACCGTCGTCGCGCAGCACGAGCGTACGGCCCGCGGCTCCATTCCGTCCCTGGTTGAGACCATATGGTTGGGTTTTGCGTCGATCCGAAAGGACCGTGACCTCAGCGTCGGTCAGCAGTTCGATCTCGCGTACGAGACCATCTCCCCCACGAAACTCGCCTGCTCCGCCGCTGTTCGGCCGGAGCGAATAGCGGGTGACGCGGAACGGATAGCTGTACTCCAACGCCTCGGCAGGCGTGTTCAGCGAGTTGGTCATGTGGGTGTGGACGCCAGACACTCCGTCGCGCCCGGCGCTCGCCCCCGAGCCACCGGCAATGGTCTCGTAGTACGCGAAGGGAAGTGCGGTGCCATTGCGATCGTCCAAGCCACCGATGGTGAGATTGTTCATCGTGCCGGAAGAGGCGGCGGGAATGCGAGCGGGAAGCGCTTTCGCCAGCGCTCGCAGCACGACGTCGACGATCCGCTGTGAAGTTTCGACATTGCCTCCCGCGACCGCTGCCGGAGGCCGTGCATTGACCACCGAGCCTTCGGGCGCGATCAGCCGGATCGGACGCATGAGTCCGGCCGTAGCAGGTACGTCTTCGCGCAACAGGCAACGAATGACGTAGAAGCAGGCTGAGTAGGTAATCGCCTCGACGGCGTTGATGCTGCCGGCGACCTGCGGGGAACTGCCGGTGAAATCGACAGTGACGGTCTGACCCTCGGAAGTTTGGCGCGGAAACGTAATCCGCACGGCAATCCGGACAGGCGTTTCGCTGACACCATCATCGTCCAGAAAATCTTCCGCGTCGTACCTGCCTGGCGGGACGCTGGCGAGAAATGACCGCATCATCTCTTCGGAGTAATCGAGCAGCGCGCTGCCGGCTTTTTGAACTCGGGCAAGTCCGTAACGCCGGCAAAGCTCGATGAGCCGTGCTTCCCCCGTATGGCACGCCGCCAGTTGTGCGAGCAGATCGCCTTCGCGTTCTTCGGGCGTGCGCACGTTGTTCAGCAACAGCTCCATTACGTCGCGCTGGATGCGGCCGCCGCGCACGAGCTTCACGGGTGGAATGCGAAATCCTTCCTGGTAAATCTCGCGGCAGGGGCCCATCGAGCCGGCGTAGGTTCCACCGACGTCAGCGTGGTGAGCGCGCGCGGCGACGAAAAAATCAGGCCCGTGTTTCGAATGTCCAGAACGCTTGCCGCGCGATTTTACAAATACCGGAGCAACGACAGTGATGTCGGGCAAGTGCGTACCGCCGCGAAACGGATCGTTCAGCATCGCGATATCGCCGGGCAGCAACTCGAGTTCGTCGATCGCCGCGCGCACCGACATTGGCATGGAGCCCAGATGCACCGGCATGTGATCGCCCATGGCAAGCGCTTCGCCCGCAGCGTTGAAGACTGCGCAGGAATAGTCGCGGCGCTCTTTGATGTTGGGCGAGAAGGCCGTGCGACGCAGTGCTGCTCCCATCTCTTCGGCGATGGACTGGAGGAGATGCTTGAACACTTCGAGCTCTACCGGATCAGCGCGCATGCACGCGAGTGTAACGCGGCGCTGCTCATCGAATCGATGAAGTTGTGCTGCGCATCCGGTGCACATTTCACAAATCCGAAGGTCGCGCAAGAATTTTCTGTACGATTTTTGTTGACATTCCGTTACGGTAACCGCAATATCTTGCGTAGCTGTATTGCCCATGCAAGATATTGGGCACGAGTAAGGGCCCAAAAGTTCGGAACCTTCAAGGGGAAGTTCCAACAAGTTCAATAAAAGGAGGCTTATCACTATGGCAACGAAGAAGAAGGCCACCAAGAAGGCTGCCAAGAAGAAAAAGAAGTAACTGACCACGGCGAGGCAACAGGCCTCGCTAATTTTTTGGCAACGAAAAGGCCTCCGCATGCAATCGCGGAGGCCTTTCACTTTTTACCTGTACTTCAGTTTACGGATGCCCCTCCAGGTGCATATCGCAGTCTCCTGTAGTGGGCTGCTGCGGCAACGGCGGCACCGTCAACATTTGCGGTGAGCTGAAGTCGAAGAAGCCATTCTGCGGATCTGCCATATCACCGGCAGTCGCATCGCGCTGCGTTAAGGCCGGTACGTTGAAGCGATTCTCTATCAGCTTGAGGATCGCGGTGTAGTCCATGGGCAAGTGCGACACGGAGTGCGGCTTCACCCAGGGCGACACAACGATGACCGGCACACGGAAGCCGGTGACATTGAACTCGCCGGTCTGGTCGTTCGTACCCAGGTCGGTCGGTTGGTCAAAGTCGCCCGGCGGCGTCGCCAGGATCGGTCCAACGTGATCGAACAGACCGCCACCCTCGTCGTAGGTGAGGATGAAGGCGGAGTCCGGCCACGCGGCACTGTTGAGCAGCGCAGTGATGATGGTCTGCACATCGGATGCGCCGGTTTGAATGTTGTTATCCGGATGCTCGTCTTTGCCTGTTGCGCTGGCGCGTTCGATGAACACCACCTGCGGCAGGTTCTGGTCCGCATTCGGACTCGACAGGATGTTGTAGTACTCCTGGATGTTCCGCACATTTCCCTGAATCTGCGGATCATTCCAGTCGGCCCAGTTCGCCAGGAAGACACTGTTGTCCTGGTAGTAATAACGCCAGGTCACGCCCGCGTCGGTGAGGGCGCGGAAGAATGTCTTCACCTGCCAGGCAGGGTCACTCGGACTCCCTGGGGGGAAGGCATGGCCGTCGCTGGTGGCTGCGAACAAATACATGCGGTTGGGGACGGTATTCGCCGGGATGGGCGAGTACCACGTGTCGCTGGTTGCAAACTGCGCTCCCAGTTCGTAGTAGAACGGCAGGTCGGTCTGGTCGTAGTAACCCAACGGACGTGAGTGCGTCGGATCGTACTGATCGCCTGAGCCGCCGGACAGCGTCGTATAGAGGAAGCGGTCCATCTTGTACTGCGAGTTCTGGGTGAGATGCAGCCAGTCGTCCCCGACCAGGTCCATGTCGTAGTGCGTCTCGTCCCACGACGGTGAGAGGTTCTCGATGCAGGTGGTGCGCTGGTGGAACGGGCCAAACGACTGTCCCTGCGGATTCTTGATGGTGTAATCCGAGGGCAGGGTGTGGAGGTCGTTCACGTCACTCAGCTGCGCGCCGGGGATGTGGTCGACGTTTACGCGATAATTTGCGAACACGCCGAAGTAGTTATCGAAGGCGCGATTTTCCTGCAGCATGTAGATGATGTGGTTGAGATTGCCCAGGCCACCCGTATTGACGGTCACCGTCACCTGCGCTGTCACCGGCGGCGTTCCCTGATAAATCGAGGTTGCGGTCGCAGTGTACGTAGTGGTCTGCGTGGGGTGTACCGGCGCGGAGCCATCCAGCGGCAGATTGTTGCCTACGCCGTTGTCGATGCTCACCGAGGCTGCGTTCTGCGTCGTCCACGTGAGCGTGGAAGTGCCGCCTGGGGCGATGTTCTGCGGGTTCGCCGTCAGCGTGACCGTCGTCGCTCCGCCCACGGTGATATTTACCGCTTGTGAAGTAGCCTGGCCGCCGGCCGGCCCTGCGGCTGACACGGTGTACGAAGTATTTGTGTTGAGCGCGCCCGTGTTGTAGGTCCCGCTGCAGGTATTGCCGCTGCAGGATGGTGCCGGCAGCTGCGTCGGGGTCTGACTTCCACCGATCAGCAGAGACCATGAGCTGCCGTTGTTCGGGCCACCATAGGTCAAAGTCACAGAGTTGCCCGCCTGAATCGTCGTCGCGGAGGCGCTCAGGGTGACGGGAACCACCGTCAGCGTTACAGTGGCCGGCTGCGACTGCTGGGTTCCATTGGTTGCGACTGCCGAAAAAGTCGTGGTCTGGTTCGGAGCGCCAGTGTCCTGATAGGGACCTTGCAACGGCAACTGCTGGTCATCACCGTTGATGGTTGGGGTTACGTTAAAGGCGGTCGCATTGGTCGTGGTCCAATTGAAATTGACGAATTGACCTACACCGTTTGAACCGGTTCCTGCGATTGTGGGGGAGACGCTGAAGTTGCTCACCGTAGGTGCGCTGGTACCGCCGCCACCCCCGCCGGAGCCGCCCGAGCCTCCTGACCCGCCTGAGCCACCGCTGCCACCAGTATTGTTGTTGCTGGATCCTCCGCCACATCCGACGGCGATCAAGATCGAGAGAAGTGCTGCAACCATTGCAGCGCTGCGTAGCCGGACCATATGCAACCTGCCTCTGCTTGCGACCAGACGAAGCTCGCTGTTGTGAACTCTGTGATGATGTCCATTTGTTCTGCAGGGAATCGCAAAACAAGACAGAAGCTAGGATTCAGCCGCTCACAACGGAGTTGTTCCGCGATAACGTACTGTTGCCTGGCAGCAGGGCAAACGCTAAAAAAATTTTGCAGAGACGTGAGTAGAAGCAACCTTTTCCTGTGAGCGCGGTTACGGAGAGCCATGTCACTACTGCCGCGGAACGGCGTTTTTGCGCCGCTCCCGGCTGAGACGTGAGGGTGGCGTAAGCTGTTTCGTCACTGAATAGGTTGTTCCAGCCGTCGCTTCGTGCTAAAAGTGCTGCAGACGCTGAACTGGGCAGGTACTTAGTTTGTGCTTGAGATCCTGGCCTGAGGCCACGTTGCATGGTTGAGAAGAAAGCACGGCGGAAAAAGAGCGACGCTGCGGAGCCGGTGATTCCGGACAAGCTCTACTTCCGCATCGGCGAAGTCTCCAGCCTGTGCCGCTTGCCCGCCTACGTACTCCGCTTCTGGGAGACCGAATTTCCGCAACTCAAACCGGTGAAAAGCAGTACCGGGCAGCGCATGTATCGCCAGCGCGACGTTGAGAACGTGCTGCACATCAAAAAGCTGCTTTACGAGGAAGGCTTCACGATCGCGGGCGCGCGCCAGCAACTGAAGGACGAGGCCAAGCCCACCAAGCGGCAGTCCGGCCTGCCTTTCCCGAAGCAAAGCAAGGCAGACGGCATCAAGAAGGTGCGCCAGGGATTGCAGGAGATTTTGGGAATTCTGGCGAAAAAAAAGGGGGCAGGGGTTAGGGGATAGAGGTCAGGGGATAGTGGATAGGGGATAGTGGCTAGTGATCGGGGGCTCGTGATCAGAAAAACCGCTCCTGAGCAGCACAGCCGATATCGAATGAAACCTCAACTGTTTTCAGGCTGCCTTTTTACTAACCACTAGCCACTAACCACTGGCCACTGGCCACTGTCTCATGAAGACCAACGCGGTTCGCCTGCTCGACAGCCTCAACATCAAGTACGAACTTCGGGAATACGAAGTTGATCCGGACGACCTCGCCGCCGAGACCGTGGCAGCCAAAATCGGACTGCCGCCCGAGCAGGTGTTCAAGACGCTGCTGGCGCGCGGCGATCGCAATGGGCCCAGCTTTGCCGTCGTTCCCGGCAACTACGAACTCGACTACAAAGCGCTCGCCAAACTGAGTGGCGATCGGAAGGTCGAACTGGTTTCGCTGAAAGAGGTGCAGCCGCTGACCGGCTACATCCGCGGCGGTGTGACCGTGCTCGGCGCAAAGAAGGACTATCCGGTTTACGCCGATGAAACCATCGAGCTGTGGGACGTTGTCTCGATTTCTGCCGGGGTGCGCGGCACTCAGATCCTGATCGCGCCTGCCGATTACCTGCGCATCACGAATGCCACGGTCGGTGAAATCGCGCGTCCAAAGAGCTGATCCGGGCTACGGGTAGAGCGGACCGTCAGGAGTGCGTCCCAATGTTATTTCGATTCGCAAGCCGGTTTCGGCGGGCGGTGAGTTTGCCGAACCCCGCGCTTCGGGCGTCATCGGTCGAGGCGGGTCTGTAGAATCAGTAAAAGGCTTGGACGCGGACCTGAAGGTTCGCTCTACCCGATTCCACGAAAGCCGCTCAGCTGCGACAGAGGTTCGAATTCATGTCCGACATCGGCCGTCTTTATCTCGATGAAGTCTTTCGCGTTTTTCGCGGGCACAAGCGCCTCGCCGACGACGCTATCGCCCAACTCACCGACGAACAATTCTTTGCCGCGCCCGCTCCCGAGGACAACAGCGTCGCCATCATTGTGAAGCATATGGCCGGCAATCTTCGTTCGCGCTTCACCGACTTCCTCAGCAGCGATGGCGAGAAGCCCGACCGCAATCGTGACCAGGAATTTGTCATCGCCGATGAGACCAACCGCAAGGCCATGCTTGCGTGGTGGGAAGAGCAGTGGCAATTGCTGTTCGACACTATCAACTCGCTGGAGCCGGAGGACCTGGAGCGCACCATCACGATTCGCGCCCAAACTCATTCCGTGTTGCAGGCGCTCCAGCGCTCCCTGGCGCACCAGGCTTACCACGCCGGCCAAATCGTATGGCTCGCCAAACATTGGAAAAGCGCCGGCTGGAAGACGCTGAGCGTTCCCAAGGGACAAAGCGAACAGTTCAACGCGAAGATGACGGAGAAGTTTAAGCAAGAATCGTGAGGTGCGAGAATTGATTTCCGCGCCCCGCCTCGCGGGCCGAGCACCTCACGCCATGAACCTCACCGACCGCATCTACCTCGCGGTGCATGTCGCCCTGGCATTGCTGGTCTGCGTGCGACACGATGCCGTCTCACGCTGGCCTGCTTACTTAATCTGGAATCTTGTCTCGGCGGCGATCATCCTGCTGCTGGCGCACAAACAGGACAGCGGCGACGCCTGGCGCTTCGCACATGACTGGCTGCCAGCCATTCTCTTCATCACTGTCTTTGAGGAAGTGTCGTTCCTGTCGCTCACGCTCCGGAGCGGCTGGCAAAACCAGCACGTCATCGCCTTCGAAGCGAAGCTGTTCGGCGGGTCGCCGATGGAGTGGCTGCACACCCACGCGCGCAACTGGATCATCGAGCTTCTCCAGTTTGGCTACTTCGCGTTTTACCCGCTGTATCCCGCGATCGGCGGGCTCTTCTGGGCTTGGCAGGCGCGCCCGCCGTTTCGCGGCGCGTTTCGCCGGCTGACCGACACGCTCAGCGTCGGCTACGTCATCTGCTACAGCGTTTATCTGTTATTCCCGACGCAGAGTCCGGCGAACCGGGTCGGCGTGCAGCAGATCGGCAGCACTCATGGCGGGATCTTCGAGCGCGCCGTGCGCGACATCCAGAACCATGCCGGAGTTCACGGCAATGCCTTCCCCAGCGCCCACATCATGCTGGCCTTCGTGGTGCTGATGTTCGCTTATCGATATTTGCCGCGGATCGCGCCGTGGCTGCTGTTTCCCATCCTGCTGATGTGCGTGGGAGCGGTGTACGACGGCTATCACTACTCGACGGATGTTGTGACGGGTGCGGCGCTTGGCATTGTGCTGGGTGCGATAGGGAGTCGCCGGTCAGAAGCCGTTCCGGCGAAAAGCGAATAGCTAAGAGCGAATCAACACACAAAACCCTCTCCGGGCAGAGAGGGTTTGAGAACTCGCTAGATCGAGACTAAGCTTTAACGACTTTGCCGCTGCGCAGGCAGCTGGTGCAGACGCGCATACGCTTTGAGCCGCTCTGCACTTTGGCGCGAACCGGCCGCAGGTTGACGTTCCAGCGGCGACGCTTGGTATTGTGCGCGTGGCTGATGTTGTTACCGAATTGCGGCCCTTTGCCGCAGATATCACAAATTTGTGCCATAGGTGCTCCAGACGATTGCCAAGCTGGCTGGGTAAATAAGGATTATAGCGGTTTCAGGCGAAACTCGGCAACTTAGCGGATGTTGGGGTCAGGAGCTCATTTGCCAGAAGTGCTAGTCGCACTGCCTTTTTCCACTTGGCTGACAATGAATGCTATGCCCGTTAAGACGACAAACCAGCAAGCACTATCGATGGCGACAATCGTGACCAACATGGAACCCAGGGAAACGGACTGGGGTTCGGGATGCAGGCGAGTCCAAAGATAGGCTCCAGGACTCAGTCCCAGCACGCTGAAAGTTAGAATGCCTAGCACGACGGAGATGAATGCCGCGAGTACTATGAAACCCATTTTCGCAGTAGGCGGCCGCATTTGGACGAGGTCTCCTATTCCGGCGTCGGGAGTACGCTTGCAATCCCTTTTTTGTTATGCAATGTGAGAAACGGTAGCACTGCAAAGCGGCGATTGCAAAGCCCTTGCTGTTAACCCGTCAAGCGCCTAAACACTACCGGATGTTCGGCAACTCGCGATTGAGCTCGCGGGCCAGCCGCCGCTCGTGCCGCAGGCGTAACGGCCGCCAGTAGGTAATCAGGCCGAAGGCTGCAATCGCCGCCAGCAGCAGCACGCTGCTCACGCCAAAAAAGAAGCTCGGAGCCTTGGTGGTGGCGATCCGTTCCAGCACCTGGACATTGCGCGGCTTCAATATCAGGGCGAAGGCCAGGGTTAACATGCCCAGGCCCGAAAAGAGGTTGGTGATGTTCTTCGCCCACCGGCCGGTCGCGTGATACTGCGCGAACAACGTGAAGCCGCCAAACACCAGCCCGCCGATCAGCAGAAAATTGGCGACCACGGCGATCCCTTCACGGACGTCCATGCTTGGTTAGACGTACCTGAGCTGCTGCAGGTTGCGAGAGAGTTGCTGGCCAGCCGCAGGCTTTGGCCCGGGCTGTCAGGCGAGGACGAAGTTCGCTTGTCAGAACCGGAAGTCGATGCCCATGTTCTGCGCCATCTGCCGCGTGGCATCGCGGAACTGGCCCGGGCTGCCGATGAAGCGCGACTGTCCACCGGTGCTCGCGGCCAGGGCTTGCAGCCGATAGCGCCCGTCCAGATCATTCACATCGAGACCGATGCAGAAGATGCGCACGCCTGCGGCGTTGATCTCCGAGGAGGTTTCGATCGGCGAGGCGTGGCTGTCGGCGTTCTTTCCGTCCGACACGACCAGCAGGACGCGGTTGGGGTACTTGGCGATGCGCGCCAGGTGTCCCGCAGCGAATGCAATCGCGTCGTCGAGCACCGCGCCCTTCTGCGGCTTGATGCTTTCCATCGCTTCTTCCAGCGCGTGAGGATCGGTGGTCAGGTCCTGGTTGAAGACCAGGTTGTTGTCGTAGGTCAGGACGAACACCTCGTCCTTATCGCTCATGTGGCGGGTCATGTCGATCAGGCTGTTGACCACCGCGGCGCGATTTTCCTTTGTCGTAAGCGATGTCTCGACCAGTATGCCGAGCGACATTGGACCCGTTGTCGCCGGAATGCGTCGCGTGCGAACGACCGGCGGGTTGGCTGTGTCGGCCCATACGGAAGGAGCAGGTTGCGAATTCTTCGGAGCGCTCACCGGCGGCGGCTTCACCGACGCAGTCTGTACCGGCTTGGAAGCCTGTTGCGGAGGACGAGCCACGACGTGGGGCGGCGGACTGATTGACGCTAACGCCACGGGCGGAGTGGGCCGAGTGGTGCTGCCATTCGGCTTGGCCGAAGCCAGGAAGTCGTTCCAGTTGCTGGTGCTGCCTCCATCCTTGACGTACTGCGCACGAGCATAGCGCGCCATCTCCATGCCCTCCGGCGTGCCCTGCGCCAGATCAACCGCGCGCGCCAGGTACCAGTAGCCTTCCTTCGCGTTCTTGTCGGGACCGTTCAGGTCGGCCAGTCCCAGCGCGTACGTGTCCTGCACGCTGTTGGCGTTCACATACACCGCGTTGTGCAGATACATTCTTGCGGCGACGTAGTCTTTCATGCGCAACTCGGCCGTACCGGCTGCGCCACTCAATAGCGCGTTCACCTGCCGGTTGAGCTGCGTGAACTCCGCCTCGCTCATACCTAGCGGCCGCCGAAGCTGCGGCAGATTGTTCAGGCCGCGATGCGCCATCGCCAACAGCTTGTCGGGCTTCATCTGATTTTTCTCGACGGATTGCCGCGCCTCGTTGCTCAGCAATGCCAGCGCGACCGGATTGTCTGCGTCGGCATCGTTCAGCGCACGCCCCCACGCCAGCGCGCGAGCATCGTTGTGGGTCCGCAGATATTCCCACACGACAAACTCCAGCGCCTCGATCTTCAGCGGAGTTGATTGGGCGTGAACGGCAAAGCGCTCCAACTGCACGACGCGATCCGAGGGATTCGTCAGAGCGACAGAGCTGGTGTACTGCGTTAGCTCATTTGAGTACTGCTGCGCGGACGCACACGGCGCAACCACCCATAGCGCGAGCAGCAACACGACAGCTGCGCTCGCAAATCGAAGCGTACGTGGAGAAATTGGCATAGAGACCAGAGCAACGGCCAAAGCGCGGCCGCAAAAAGTCAGGCCAGGTTTTCGGAAGCGGCGTTTACTTGGATGGAAACAGAGTGGCTGAGGCTGGCCCTGAGCTGGTGGAAATAGCAGCTACTCTGGTTTGGCCCTAGTTTTTGGCCCGCAACGACTGATTAAGCTGAATAGGTGGGAAGCCTTCCAGGACGATGCTGCCCGTCGGCAGTCGCTCCAGGTCGCTTTTGGTGGGAGCCATCAGCGACCAGACCAGCAACATCTTGTTGAACTTCGTCGCATAAATCGTTTGTGACATCCGTTGCGACAAATCCTGCGAGCGAGGATCGTCGCTATACATACCGTGGAAGACCATGAACAGGCGGTCCGACATCATCTTCATCTGGTCGGTATCGATCTGCCCGAATTCGCCGGTCGTCTCCAGCGTGGCGGCCACTTCATCGAGGGCGCGCTTGTCGTTGAGCGTCACCGCCGTTCGCATCGAGAGGCAGTTGTAATCGAGGGCGCGCAGCACGATCATCGGGCCATCGCGATAACCGGTGCCTGCTGCCGGCTGCGGTACGGTCCGCAACAAGGTCTGCGAGCAGGCGTGCAGAAACTGATACTCACGCGATGGATCATCCGGCGGCGGATCCGCGTGATTGACCGGTAAAACCTGCCATCCCGGAGGAAGCGTGTATTGCAGCCCGAGGTCGGCGTTGCGGTAGATCCCGTCCGTCACCTGGCCAGCGGCGATGGCTTTGCCCGGCTGGTCCTTGATGGCCTGGTTCACACGAAATGTCGGTACGGTCGGGCCCTGGTAAGGCTCGCCGATGATCTTTACCGGCTTCCCCTTCGGCGTCATGAGCGTGCCGTCGTCCTGGGGACAATAGAACTGCGCATCGGCCATGAGCTTTTTGGCCTGGCTCAGGAAGTCGTGATCGTTGCTCTCGATCACGATCTTCACAACGTAATTGTCGATGGCCGTCCAGTATTGCACTGCGAACATGTCGTGCTTATGTCGCACCGAATAAGACCAGCGGCCACTGTGCAGCATGTATTCGGGAATCGGAAACAGCGGCGTGATTCCCGTGGTGCCGCCGTTCTGCGCCCAGAGCCTCAGTTGCTGGTCTACCTGGTACTCCGGACTCTTCACATCGAGCCCGGGCTTAGGATCGAGCGCGGTAATGCTGAGGTAGCCGCGCTGCTGGCCCTTCTCAAACTGCAGCGATAGCAGCGCATGCTCGCGCTGGGGCATCACCGGCAGCATGATCTCGTGGCCCTTTACCGTGAGCGGCAGATCCAGAGAGAAGCCGAAGAACTGGCTGGTGTAATGCGTGTCCGACAGGAACCCGGCTTCGGGCAGAATCGGTTCTTCCAGCGGCGGAGGATGCTTCGGATCAGGAAACTGCGGATACGGATGCTCGCTGATGTCGGGCGCTTCCTCCTGCTGATGGCATTGCGCCGCCAGCCGCGGTGCGCTCAGCAACAGAAGGGTGCCCAGCGTCAGCACGCAGAGCTTGCATACGAACGCGATCGCAGCTGGGTGGTTGCGAGACATGGGCTGGTCTCCCGAGGGTCCGGCAGGGTAGTCGCAATGATGCCAGCAGGGAGTGACGCTTCGCAAGTGCGGCTAGCGGAAGTTTGCTGTAATTTCCCGTCGAAGCACTAGCGCGTGCAACTGTTACTTAATACTTCTAACGTAAGCACGCGCAACACGGATGGCGGTGGCGCTTGCGTCTGCGAGTTCTCGCCGCTCACGGGCAACTTCGCGTTGGGCGCTTCCTTGCCGGTAATTCTCACCGCATGAAAAACATGTTTCGAAAGGTCGACGCTGTCGCTGCCGGCGATCAGGCTCCAGGTCTTGCCGTTCTCGTCGGTGATGAAGTACGTGCCATGGCTATCGCGGCGAAGACACCCGGTGATGACCAGCTGATGAGGCGTGTTGATGTTAGCTGGCGGATGAGAGGTCTGAGGATCGCCCGCGCTTGCCGTCTGAGCAGAGCCGAAAGCACAGGCAGCCAGCACCAGTAACGGAACAACGCAGAAGAAGCGCAGGTGACGTTTCATTGAGCGACTCCTCCACTATCAGATTGTTTCACTGGCATTCTCTCCGGCGCGCGCTCTCCGACTTCGAGGTGCGCCGCCGATACTTCATCTCGTACCGGCTAAAAGCGCTTTCATTACAGCTCTGAAAACAAAGCGCCTGAGGATTAGACGTCTGTACCGCTCGACGGGGAGGCCGAGGGACTTAGTCTAGCGTTCCGGATAGACCAGACTCTCCGTTCGGATAGCCCAAAGGTTCCATTTCGGCCAGGTTCGGCCACGCTCCCGGCGAAAGATCGCGTACTCGTCACGCCAAACTGCGTCTTGTGAGGTGTTTCCGCAATTGGGGGAATGGGCGGCGCAAGCTCGTCAGTTTGGCAAGCCCATTGCTAACTACATAGGCAAAGGGAGCGATAGGAGTGGTGCTGGCAAGTCATCATTCCTTATCACAATAAATCTTCTCAGCGCGGGCGCGTGCATGATTGTAGTACCGCGCTGAGAAGAATGGTGAACCTGCAAAGCTCGCTTAGAAGTCCCTCCAGCCCGTCACCAGTAGCCCATCGAATCACAGAAATGCCTCTCGCATGTCACTGTTGTGGCTGGATGTCGCGTGCTAGCATGCGACGGTAATTGACTCCATAAAACTTGGGCGAATAGGCCATGAAGACTCCTTGCGCTGCTGTAGTCTCTCGCCGTACCTCGTCGTTCGTTACCTGCTCTTTCCTGCTTCTGTCGGTTTTTCTGGCCGCCTGGATGGCGACGCCAGCGCGTGCTGCCGACAAGAGTCAAATGAGTTCGCTGGATCGCAGCACGATCCAGCTGATGGCCAAGGACACAGCCGAGGGGGTCAAGAAGAACTACTTTGATCCAACCTATGGCGGCGTGGACTTCAACGCCGCCTACGCCGCCGCGCAGCAATCGATCGCCAACGCCGGCAGCGTGCGGGAGGGCTACGAAGCCATCGCCGACATGCTGCAAAAGCTGAACGACTCCCACACATTCTTCGTCCCTCCGGAACAGCCATTCACAGTCGAGCAGGGCTGGGAGATGCAGCTGATCGGGGAGAAGTGTTTCGTCACGTTTGTGAAGAAGGGGTCGGATGCGGAGGCAAAAGGGCTGAAGCCCGGCGACGAGATTCTCGAGCTGGAGAATGTCAAACCGACGCGGACGAACTGGAACGATCTGCGCTACCGCATCAAGGTACTCACTCCGAGGTCCAGCCTGCACGTAGTCATTGCCCGCCCCAAGGAGCAGCCCCAGTTGGTGGTTGTCTCATCGACCGTGAAGAGGCGCGCCGCCCACTTTGACCTCACCGGCAATGAGTACTGGATCTACATCCATCAGTTCGATTCGGACATGGAGAAGTACCAATCACATGTGATGACCATCCATGACGTGATGGTGGTGAAGCTGGCGACCTTTGAACACAAGGAAGATACGTTTGACGCCGACTTCCGCAAGGCGAACAAAAACAAAGCTTTGATCCTGGATATGCGAGGCAATGGCGGCGGATCGGAAACCCTCCTGCTCCGCCTTTTGGGCGATGTCTTCGATCGCGACGTTACGGTGGGAGAGACGGTGGGCCGTTCCAAGTCGAAGCCGGTCACGGCCAAAGCGCAACATGCTTTCTCGGGCAAGTTAATCGTACTGGTAGACAGCGAATCAGCTTCGGCGTCGGAGGTCTTCGCCCGCGTAATCCAACTGGAGAATCGCGGAACGGTAATTGGTGATCAGAGTGCCGGCGCGGTCCGTCGGGCAATAGAGAAGGAATTCATTCATGGACAAGGTCAGGAATATGCCTATGCAATGGAAGTCACGGTATCGGACTTGAAGATGACCGATGGCAAGAGCCTCGAGAAGCTCGGCGTGATCCCCGACGAAACGCTGTTACCGACCGCAGAACAACTGGCTGATGGGGAGGACCCGCAACTGGCGCGCGCCTTCGAACTGGCTGGGGTTAAAGTCTCGGCCAAGGATGCCGGAGCCATGTTCCCGCGCAAGGAGAACTAAAGGGGAACCACGCTTCATGCTGGACTGTCATGCCACGCGCCGATGGCAGCTCTGTTCTTTCCAGCCTCATACTCCGCGGCGCCGGACACCAACGCCTGATTCTCACGCAGACATGGAGTCTCTCGGTCGCGGCGCCGACTTTAACTGGCCACTCACCACTAGCAACTGGCCACTGTTCTCCTACCCCGCGGCCTGTCGCGGCCGAATGTCGTACTGGCGGATCTTGTAGAGCAGGGCCTTGTAGCTGATGTTGAGCTTGGTGGCGGCGCGCTTACGGTTCCACGCGGTCTCTTCCAGCACCTGCGCGATCACTTCCATCTCTGCGCCGTTCTTCAGGTTCCGCACCATCTCCTTCAGGTCAGGCTGCTGAGCGCGGCGGTCTTCCATTTGCACCACGCCACCATTCTGAGCATCACGCGTCGCGGTGTTGCGCTGTAGTTCGGAGATCGCGGCAGTTTCATCGCCGAGGACGAGATACCGCTTCACGAAGTTTTCCAGCTCGCGGATGTTGCCAGGCCACTGATAGTTCTCGCACGCTTCCACCAGCCGCTGCGAGGTATTGAGCGGCGCGCAGGCGTAGCGATCGGCAAGGTGGATCATGAAGTGGCGCAGCATCATCGGAATCTCTTCGCGACGCTCGCGCAGCGACGGCATGCGCAGCACAAAACTGTTCAGCCGGTAATAGAGATCTTCGCGGAAGGTCTTCTGCGCGATGGCCTGCGGCATGTTGATGTTGGTCGCCGCCAGCACACGGACATCGACCTTCACGTTGTTGCGTCCGCCGAGGCGGGAGAACTGGCCGTCCTGCAGAACCTGCAACAGTTTCGCCTGGAGCGCCGGCGACATCTCGCCGATTTCATCCAGCAGCAGCGTGCCCTTGTTGCACAGCTCGAACTTGCCGGGCTTGGCTTTGTTGGCGCCGGTAAATGCGCCGGGCTCGTAGCCGAAGAGCTCGCTCTCCAGCAGCTCGCTGGGAACCGCTGCGCAATTGACCTTCAGGAAGGTGCGGTGCGCGCGGTCGGAGTACTTGTGGATCAGGTGTGCCAGAACCTCTTTGCCGGTTCCGCTTTCACCCAGCACCAGGACAGGGAAGTCGAACTTGGCGACCTGCATGGCGTGCGCGCGAAGCTGGCGCATCATCGGGGTCGCGGAGAAGAAGAAAACGCCTTGGCTCACTTCGATGGCCTCGCCGACTCCAGGAGCGGCGGGGTCGGTGTTCTCCAGGCAGAAGCGCAGCACCTCGTCCATCTCTTCCTTCTGGACGGGCTTGGAGAGATAGTCCTGGGCGCCGAGGCGCATAGCCTGCGCGACCTTACGAGTGTCGCGTACGCAGGAGAGCATGACGACCTTGGTCGAGGGGCGAGCCTCGCGGATGCGCTGCAGGGTCTCGAGGCCGTCGGCTCCGGGCATTACCATGTCGAGCAGAACAAGGTCCGGACTTTCGCGCTGCACCTTGTCGACCGCTTCCAAGCCATTCGAGGCAGTCGATACCCGGTATGAATCTAACTCCAGGACTGTCTGGAGATACCGCAGCATACTCGGTTCATCGTCCACCACAAGAATGTGGCCAGTACTCATTGCTCCTCCGCAACGCGTTTTGGCTGGGGGTTCAGTAATACCAGAAAAGAGAACTTGCTGCCGGAGCCGGGATCGCTTTCGACCCAGATCTTGCCTCCGGCCGATTGCACCAGGCGGCGAGCAATCGCCAGGCCGAGGCCATAGCCGTCGGCGCGAATGCCCTGCGGCGTCAGGCGGAAGTACTCTTCGAAGATTTCTTGCTGAAACTCGGGGGCGATTCCCGGCCCGGTATCGGAGACGGAAATGCGGCAGCAGTTAGGACCAAACACGCGCTCTTTGCGGCGCTCCACCAGGGGAGGCCGCGAGACTGTTCGCCGCTCCCAGAAGTACGGCTCGACGTGCAGCCAGACCGTTCCCGACGACGGCGTGTACTTCATCGCATTGTCGAGCAGGTTCGAAACCACGTGCTGCACCTTGTAGAAATCAAACGCGAAGGGCGGCAACTTCTCGTTCGGCAGGAAGTAGAAGGCAATGGCTTTATCGTGAAAGCGCTGCGACCAGGTCTCGGCGATCTCGCGGATACAGTCGTTGACGTCGCCAACCTCGTAGTGCATTTCGAGGCGGTCGACCTTCAACGACGTGTAGGTCAGCAGATTCTGGATAAAGTTCGACAGGCGGACACCATTGGCCTGCATCTCGGCGAGAATTTCCATCTGCCGGGTGTTCAGTGGGCCAAGCTTTTCGGTGAGCAGCAACTGGAGGTAACCGCCCATGATCGCCAGCGGCGTTTTCAGTTCGTGGGCGGCGGAAGCCAATGCATCCCGGCAGCAACTGCAGTGCTCTTCCGTAACGAGCTCAAGCTTTTGCCGTACCGGAGACATTTTGGCTGGTTGCATCTGGACGACCCCTTTTACCCTATCAACGCGGAGCGACTCCTCCGCATCCTCAGGAAAAATCCCCGACCTTTGCTCCACAGGCATACTCTCGGACAAAGTCAGCCTTAGGTTTAGTCAGTAATAAGCGGTTCCTCGGGAAATAGAGCGGAAGCACTCTACAGGGGGAGTGTTGATATTAACGCAACCCCGTGCATTGTCAACGCCAAACTGATGAAAACTCTGCCAAAGTAGCAAACTAGTTTCCTAATCAGGAACCTATTTGCCCTGTTAGCGGGTATTCACATTCTCCTGAACCGCAAGAGATTGCATTCCCACAGGGTAGGAGTTCCCAGGGCAGGCTAACGTATGTACAACAAAGCAAAGTCATTGAGCGGAAAAGAGATTTGGCTACCGATGTGCGTCTATACAGCATGGCCAAGGAGTTGGCAGTGCGTCGAACCGTATCCGTTGCCGAGCGCCGCGGCTGGGAGCGGCTTCCCATCTCTATCCCATTCTTCGTTCGTGGTAAGACCACGAACGGTGAGGAATTCCTTGAGTTTGCCACCGCGCTGAACCTGTCTGCCGGCGGTGTTCTGCTGGCCGCTCGACGCTACATGGATCCCGGAAGCGAGATCACCCTGGAGATTCCCGTCGCGCTGGCAAACAAGGCGCAACTGCCTCGATCGGTGTCCCTTATGCAGGCCACGGTCCTCCGCTGCACCGCTGATCGCCAGTATTTTCTCCTTGGCATTCAGTTCCGGGAACCCCTCCTGGCGCAGCAGACCGGACTGGAATTCGGCAAAGTCCGCATGCAGGGAAAGTGAGTTCCCCATAGTGAAAATGTTTTCACACTTTTGAGGGCAAAACCCTGTCTTCGGACCGTCTGCGATGCCTGATTTCACCTTCTGGTTGCGCATATTTGCGTCGTAGAAACAGCAACTTACAAGTATTATGCGCATTCTTTTGCGATGTGCAGGAACTTGGCTCAAGAAATGCAAATCATTTATCCGTTCACCCCGATAGGCAACCCCGAGGACCACAATGCCCCTGCTGGCCGGCTCCAATAACGAAAGTGCGCTGTCCGTGCATCAGCTTCCTCCGGAGCCCGTGATCTTTGGCCAGACTCCCACGATGCGGGATGTACGCCAGAAGTTAGAACGCGTGGCTGGGGCCAACCTCTCGGTCCTGATCACCGGCGAAAGCGGCACAGGGAAGGACATCATCTCCCGGTTGCTGCACCTCTACTCGCCCTGGTCTGCCGGTCCGTTCGTCAAGGTGAATTGTCCTGCCATTCCGGGCACCCTGCTGGAAAGCGAATTGTTCGGCTACGAACGCGGAGCCTTTACCGGCGCCCACGCTCAGAAGCCCGGCCGCGTCGAGATGGCACACCGCGGCACGCTGTTTCTGGACGAGATTGGGGAACTGGATCCGATCCTTCAGGCGAAGCTGTTGCAGTTGCTGCAGGATGGCCAATTCAGCCGGATTGGCGCGCAGGAAGACAAGAAAGTCGAAGTGCGGGTGGTGTGCTCAACCAACCGCGAATTGCACGAAGAGATCGAGCAGGGGAACTTCCGCGCTGACCTGTTCTACCGCATTGCGACGATGACCATACACCTGCCGCCGCTGCGGGAGCGGATTGTCGATTTGCCGATCATCTGCGACTACCTTTTGCAGTATTACAACGAGAGATTGAATGGCCGTGCCGTTATGGTGCGCCCGGCCCTGATGGCGAAGATGCAACGCTATTCATGGCCCGGTAACATTCGGCAGCTGGAGAACCTGGTAAAGCGCTATGTCGTGATGGGCACGGAAGATGTGATTTTGAGCGAACTGCTCGAGCCCAACGAGCGCGACCCGGTGGACAGTCTCATGCTGGACGGCCCCGTTTCGCTAAAAAAATTAACTCGACAGACCGTCCGCAAACTCGAAGCGCGTATTATTCTTAACGCGCTGCACGCTAATAATTGGAACCGCAAGAAAGCGGCACGCTCGCTGGATATAAGCTATCGCGCGCTGCTGTACAAGCTGAAGGAAGTCGGCATCCCCCAACGCCGCTCCAGTTCCACGACGAAACACGACCAAGATAAGGCCGAGTAATCCACAATGAGGTGAAGTGATGTATTCGCAAGGAATGGCTATGAAAACGCGCAATTTTATGGTGGCCTTGATAGTGCTGGTTGGGCTCTGCTCGATTTCGGCTTTCGCTCAGGACTCTCCGGCTCCGGCATCGGACCAGGACAATGCCGCCAAGGCGGTTCTGCCCGATTCGACCAGCGCTTCGCCGACGGAAGCCAAGGCTGCTCCGTTGCCGCCCTCGAATACTCCGTCGACCCGGGTCCCGGCCGTCCATCCCGACACCTACATTGTGGGCATTGGCGATGTTTTGGAAATCCTGGTGTGGAAAGAGTCCGAACTTTCCAAGACCGTTCCGGTGCGTCCGGACGGCATGATTACCCTTCCCCTGGTGGGCGAGATTAAGGCTGTCGGGTTGACTCCGAACCAGTTGAAGGAACAGCTTACGACGGCGCTGCAAAAGGTGGTTTCCGATCCGCAGGTCACCGTGATGGTCACCTCGGTGCAGAGCCTGAGTTTCAACATGATGGGGAACGTAAACAGGCCAGGCTACTATCCGTTAAATCGTCCGGTCACGATTCTGGACGCCATCGCCCTGGGTGGCGGTTTCCGCGATTTTGCCAAGGAAAAGAAGATTTACGTCCTGCGTGTCGGCCCTAATGGCAAGGAGCAGAGGATTAAGTTCAACTACAAGGATGTGATCAAGGGCAAGAACATGGCCCAGAACATTGTCCTTCAGCCGCACGACACTCTTGTAATTCCCTAGTTCGCGAGGTTTGTAAGGGCGTGAGGAGCTTGATATGAAGCGTCAACTCGGAGCGGTTTTGGCGGTGCTGGTGCTGTTCTGTGCTCCCGCAATATGGGCGCAGAGCGATTCCTCGGATTCCAGCAGTTCGTCGTCCGGAACATCCGACACGAGCAGTTCATCCTCCGGAACATTTACCCCCAGTGGTTCTGGGGCGAGTGCGCCATCGATCGGTACGTCGACTTCCGGCGGTACCTATTCGGGCAACTATGTCGATCCCATCTTCCAGGTAGGCTCTGGAGACTCGCAGAGCGGATCGAGTGGCTCGTCTGATTCCTCGGGCGACAACTCGCAGACCACGACTGGGCCGCAGTCGACCTTCACTCACCCCGAACAACTGCCTCCGCTGGCGATGATCAATGATGTGTACAAGAATACTGGCGTAGCGTTGAGCTTTAACGTCGGATCGCTCACCAATTACGTCTGGGGAAACGGCACGAACTACTGGCAGAACATGGCTCTTTGGGCGGGAGGTATCAACTTCTCGCAGCTGCGATCGACGTCGATCGTGCAGCTCGGGTATGTCGGTGGCGTCAACCTGACCAACCTGACAATTCCCGGAGCCTCGAACTACAGCCAGCTGGCCCAGCAGGCAAACGCAAGAATTCTCTGGAACTTTGCCAATCACTGGCAGTTGAAAATCAAAGACAACTACATCTACACCGACGATCCGTTCGCCCCTTTCACGACGTACATAAGCGAGCCGACGCCGAACCAGCCTAATCCGACCATCTACATTCCCAATTCTGTTTTCGAACAGAATTTGGGGACCGTTGATCTCTCCTACCGGTTGAGTTCGCACGATGCGATCAGCTTCACCGGCGCCGAGTCGTTTCAACGATACGAGCGCGGCGGAGTAAACAGTCTGTGGAACTCGTTCACCTACGGCGGTGGCGCGTTCTATCAGCACATGTTCAGTTCGCGGCTGGCAGCCGGAGGCGGGTACAACTACACCACGATCGACTCTGGCCATGGCCTGTCGCGCTCCGGCGTGAACATGATGGAAGGCTTCCTCATGTACAAGTTCACTCCGGAATTTTCGGTGTCGGGCTGGGCCGGTCCCGAGTTGACCAACTCGAAAAATCTCATCAATCTCGGGTGCATTCCGCCATTCGGTTGCTTGATTGAGGAAAAGCACCAGTCCCAATGGGATGTTGCAGAAGGTGGCACTATCTCGTACTTCAGGAATGGCAATTCAATTCGTGCACAGTTCAGCCATCGCATTGCCGACGGCGGTGGCATTCTGGGAACCACCAATATCTACCAGGCGACGATCGCTTATACGCGGCCACTGTCGCGGCTGTGGTCATTTTCGGCCGCCTACATGTATAGCGACAGTAAGTCGATTTTCAAGACAATCGACCAGTATTGGGTGGCATCGCAGGGAATGCTCAATTTCAACAGGAAGATCGGAGACTCCTGGAACGGCGCTGTGTTCCTTCTGTTGATCGATCAAAGACAAAATCTCTATGGCCTGCCCGGCTCCTCAGCCACGGCTGGCTTAGGCTTAACGCTCCGGTACGTTTGGGGTCATTCACTTGGACGGTGATGCATTATGGAACAGTTAGACGATCAGAGATCAGGACAAGGTTTTGGTGAGTATTGGGCGATCGTGCTCCGCCGCAAGTGGTGGATTCTGGGTCCCCTCTTTTTTGGATGGCTTCTCGTCTTCGCTTCCGCCTGGGTACTGCCTCCGCGGTACGTCTCCGAGAGCACCATCCTGGTAGAACCGCCGAAGGTCCCCAGCAAGTTGGTTGAGCCCAACGTGCAGGTCGATCTTGCGGACCGCGTTCAGAGCATGAGTACGCAGGTGCTGAGCCGCACGCGCTTGCTGGGTCTCATCAACCGCTTCCACCTGTATCCGACCTACGCCTATTCGCCGGATGATCAGGTCGAGAAAATGCGCGACGACGTCAAGATGGACCTGATCCAGGGCGAGTCGGGTATTTCGGGTAAAGCCGAACTGCTCGCCTTCAAGATCTCGTACAAGGCTCCCAGGGCCGAAGCAGCGCAGAAAGTCACGATCGCGCTGACCTCGTTCTTCGTTGACGAAAACGTTCGTGCCAGCCAGGAGCAGTCGGAAGCCACGACGCTCTTCCTGGATAGCCAGGCTCGCGCCGTCGGACAGCAGCTTGCCGACATGGATGCCAAGCTCCGGGCGTACAAGGCGGAGCATGATGGCACACTGCCGGAGCAACTCGACAGCAATCTCAAAATCCTGAGTGGCATTCAGCAGCAACTGCAGGTTGCCAGCACGCAGCGTGAACGTGCGGTTCAGCAGGAAACGTACTTGAACGCGATGCAGAGCCAGTACGAGAGCATGAGCGACTCGGCGCTGGTTCCCTCGAACATCGACAAGCAACTGGAGTCCGCTCAGACCAACCTGGCGGCGTTGCAGACGCGCTATACGGACGACTATCCGGACGTCAAAAAGCTGAAGGACACCATTGCCGCTCTCGAGAAGCTGAAGAAGCAAATGGCGGCGCAGGCTCGCGAGAATGTCGCGTCCGACAATGCCACCCCGCAGCAGTTGCAGGCCGGCATGCCGATCCTCCAGTTGAAGACGCAGATGAAGCTGAACAAGTCTGAGATCGACCAGGCCAACCAGCAGATGCAGCGTCTGCAGCAGGAAGCTCAGGTTTACCAGGCTCGGCTCAACGCCACGCCGGCGGTCGAGGCCGAAATGGCAAGCATGAGCCGCGACGAGGACACCTTAAAGAAAGAGTACGGCGACCTGCTCTCGAAGAGGCAGGAGTCGGCACTCGCAACCAGCCTCGAAATGCGACAGGAAGGTGCGCAGTTCCGCATCATCGATCCGCCCAGCCTTCCTGACAAGCCGCAATTCCCGGATCGCTTCAAGTTCTCCCTGGCCGCAATCGGTGCCGGTATCGCGCTGGCTATCCTGTTCGGATTCGGCTCGGAGTTCCTGGACGACCGTATCCGCGGAGAACAGGCGTTGTCCGAAGCGACGACTCTTCCGGTGCTGGCGGAAATTCCGCCTCTGCCGACGCCGCGGGAGCAACGCTGGGCCAGAATGGTGCCTTGGATGGCTGTGGCCACACTGGTGTTGATCTTGATAGCCCTGCCGTCTGGTGTTATCTACGCATACTTCTGGGGATAGAGAATGTATAAGCAATTTTTCGGGTTGACGCGTAATCCGTTCGAGATTAGCCCCGACCCGTTCTTCTACCACCCTACGCCGCGTCACAACGAGGCCCTGGCCAACTTGCACTACGGAGTTGGCCGGCGTAAGGGCTTCATCGTGATCACCGGTGAGGTTGGTACCGGTAAGACGCTGCTGGTCCGCTGTCTGCTGTCGGAGCTGCGCAAGAACAACATCGCCTTCGGCTATGTGTTCAACCCGCTGCTGCCGGTGGTCGAGTTCTTTCAGTACATCATGGCGGACTTCGGCCTCCCCTATCAGGGACGCACCAAGACCGAAATGCTGCTCGACCTGAATCGCTTTCTCATCCAGCGGCATGCGCGGGGACTGATCACCGCGCTGGTGGTGGATGAAGCGCAGGCCTTGCGCAACGAGCTGCTGGAAGAAATCCGGTTGCTCACGAACCTGGAGACTTCGCAGCAGAAGCTTCTCCAGATTGTGCTGATGGGCCAGCCGGAGTTGGAGATCGTGCTCGACTCTCCCGAGTTGCGGCAGTTGAAACAGCGTGTCTCATTGCGCTGCCAGTTGCAGCCGCTCGACCTTGTCCAGACGCATGCGTACGTGCTGTCGCGCCTGGAGCGTGCGGGAGCGCCGCAGGATCAGCCAATCTTCACGGAAGAAGCGTTAGACAGAATTCACGAATACTCGCGCGGAATTCCGCGCATTATTAATAACCTTTGCGAAAACACCATGGTCAATGCCTTTGCGCGCGAGCAGCGCCCTGTCACCGCCGATATGATTACCGAGGTGGCAGCCGACTTCCGGCTTATCAGTCCAGCCATGCCGGAAGAGGTGCCGCTCTCGATCACTGGGCGGGAAGAAAACGGCGCCAGCCTGCTGAAAAACTTCTTCCGCTTGCTGAAGACCATGGACAACCAGGAACTGGAAAGTGACAAGCCCATGCCAACGACTGCCGCGAGGAGAATCTAAGCCATGAGTCGAGTGTACGAAGCATTACAGCGGTCCCAAGGTGATAATCCCAACTCGCCCTTGGTTCCAGATCAATCCGAAATGTCGGTAGTCAGTGACGCGACAACAGCCCTGGTTGACGGCGGCCCCGTAGATGCGAAGTGGCTCAAGGTGCCGCCGGAGCGTGTTCTGCGGACCACGCCTACCCCCGAGCAGCGCTTGGTCACCGTGAGCGCGCCCGAAAGTACCGGCGCCGAAATGTTCCGCGTGCTGGCTACTCGCCTGGCGCACATGCAGAAGAAGCGCCGTCTGCAGAAGCTGCTCATCACCAGCTCCGGCGTCGATGAAGGTAAGTCGGTGATCACCGCCAACCTGGCTATGACCCTGGCCCGCCGTCCTCACGAGCGCATCCTGCTGGTGGAAGCCGATCTTCGCCGTCCCACGGTCAGCGATCTGTTCTCCACGACCTCTCTGCCGGGCATCACCGAGTGGAGCGAAGGCAAGCTGGCTCTGGATGACGCGCTGTTCCAGTATCGCGACACGCCTCTGTGGATTCTCGCCGCCGGCAAGCCCATCGACGATCCGCTGCCGCTCCTCGAATCGCAACGCTTTGCCAAGATGATCGATACCTTGGCGCAGAGCTTCGACTGGGTGCTCTTCGACGCAACCCCGATGTTCCCGATGGCCGATGCGACTTCGCTGTCGCGCCTCTCCGACGGCGTGCTGGTCGTAGTGCGCGAAGGCTTCACCCGTCGCAAGGTCCTGAACAAGGCCATCGAGTCGATCGAGAAATCCAAGCTGCTGGGCGTGGTCTTCAACCAGGCTTCGATGCTCAATGTCGACTACTCCCACTATTACGGCCGGTACACGGGTAAGAAGGGTTCGAAGAAAGAAAAGGAAGCGGACCAATTTAAAGCGGCCTCTGCATGATTCGTCTGTTCAACGCCTATTTCCCCACCCGGACGCTGCTGCTGACGGTTACCGAGGCCTTACTTGTCACTCTCGGTTTTGTCGTAGCAGTGGTGTTCTGGGCGGGGACGGCGTTCGATGCCAACATCTACCTCCGGTACGAAAACGGCTTTGGGCGAATTGGCCTGGTCGTTGGCATCTTCCTCCTGCTGATGTACTACTTCGACCTGTACGACTCCGTCGTGCTCTCCAATCGGCGTGAGGTCGTCACCCGGCTCGTAGGAGTACTCGGCTGTTCGTTCGTCAGCCTCTCCGTCCTTTATTACGCATTCCCGGAAATCCGGCTTGCCGGCACCACGCTGTGGCTTGGTGTCGCGATTGTCGGCACCACGGTCCCCGCCTGGCGCAAACTTTTTTTCGTAATGAACCGCTCGGCGCGGTTCTCCGAGCGGGCCCTCCTCTACGGTGACGGTCCTCTCGCCTTGCCACTGATGCAGGAGATCGGCATGCGCGCTGATCTCGGCGTGCGCGTCGTCGGCTTCGTCGGGCCTGACACGGACCTAATGCGCGGCGTCTCCCGCTTCGAGGAAGTACGATCTTGAAGACATCATTGCCGAGCAGGGCATCCGCCGCATCGTGGTCACCATGGGCGACCGTCGCGGCAAGATGCAGGTTGAGAAGCTGCTCCGCCTGAAGACACGCGGTGTCTACATCCAGGACGGCCCCGAATACTACGAGAGCATTACCGGCAAGATCCCACTGGAGTCGCTGCGCCTCAGCTGGCTGCTGTTCTCGCCCGGGTTTCACGTGCGCGCTGCCTTGCGGCTGTATAAGCGCGTGTTCTCGATTTTCCTGAGCTCGCTTGCCATCCTCATTACCTCGCCCATCATGCTGCTGGCGGCGCTCGCCATTCGTCTCGACTCGTCTGGCCCGGTGATCTTCCGCCAGAAGCGCGTGGGCGAACAAGGCAAGCTATTCACGGTTTTCAAGTTTCGTTCGATGTTCGACGGCTCTCACAAACTGGCTCTCACGCCCGCCGAGCACGGCGATGCCCGCGTGACCCGCGTGGGCAAGTGGCTGCGCCGCACCCGCATCGATGAGCTGCCACAGCTGTTCAACATCATGAAGGGCGACATGGCGTTCGTTGGCCCGCGTCCCTTTGTGCCGGAGCAGGAAGAAGAGTGCGCCGCCAAGATTCCTTTCTACCGTGAACGCTGGCTGGTGAAGCCCGGAGCCACGGGATGGGCGCAGATCAATCGTGGCTACTGTGCGACGATTGATGACAATCGGGACAAGCTGGCTTACGACCTCTTCTACATCAAGAATGTTTCCTTCGGGCTCGATCTTTTCATCATGGTCTCGACCTTGAAGATCCTGCTTCTGGGCAGAGGTGGACGGTAGCGTCGATGACGCGCGGCGGCCTTCTTCTGTATGCTTTAGTAAAACTACGCTGGTCACCGCTTCCGTGTGAGCACGCCGCGGCGAGCGAGGAGAAAACAATCCTATGAAGAAAGCCTTGATAACCGGCCTCTCCGGCCAGGACGGCAGCTATTTGGCCGAGTACCTTCTCGAATTAGGTTATGCAGTTTATGGAATGGTGCGTCGCGAGTCGGACACCATGCGCTGGCTTGCGCCTGTCCGGGACAAAGTCGAAATCCTGTACGGCGACATGCGCGATCAGGTTTCGCTCGAAGTCGCTTTCGCCAAGGCCACACCTGATGAGCTCTACAACCTGGCCGGACAGGTCTTTGTGCCTACCAGTTGGCACTTGCCCGCCGAAACCTTCGACATCAATGTCGGCGGCCTCGCCCGTCTGTTGAACATCGTCGAGCGCCTCAAGCCCGACACGCGCGTGTACCAGGCGTCCAGCTCCGAGATGTACGGCAACCTGAACGGACTGCGCAACGAAGACACGCCGCTCAACGCAACGTCGCCTTACGGCGTTTCCAAAACCGCTGCGCATAAATTGTGCGAGGTTTATCGTGCGCGCGGAATTTTTGCCGTCGGCGGCATCCTGTTTAATCACGAGTCGCCGCGCCGCGGGCCGGAGATGGTGACTCGCAAGATCACCCTCGCCTCCGCTGACTGGGCCAAGGGCAAAAAGAACAAAGTAAAGCTGGGCAACATGCAGGCGCGCCGCGACTGGGGCTTCGCCGGTGACTACGTTCGCGCCATGCACGCCATGCTTCAGCAGGAGAAGCCGGTCGACTACGTCATCGCTACCGGCCAGTCGCATAGCGTTTACGAATTCGTGGTGGAAGTGCTGCGCACGCTGGACCTGGTTCCCGCCGGAGCGAACGTTGCTGACGTGGTGAACGAGTATGCCGAAGTCGATCCCAAGCTGTTCCGTACCGGCGAAATTCACGATCTGCGTGGCGATGCTGCGCTGGCGCGTCGCGAACTGAAGTGGACGCCCGAAGTCGATTTTGCTGCCCTGGTGCGCATGATGGTCGAATCCGACGCTGGCTTGGCAAAGCAGGGATCGGCAAAGCCGCAGTGCGCCGGGCGTGTGTAAAGGGCCACGAGGCGCGGGTTTCGAAGCCAGCGCCGAAGGCGCGTCATACTCTAGCCCAGCACGGAGCCGCAGGCGGAGTGCTGGGTAGAGTGGGAAATATCCCGAGCCCTTCAGGGACGGCAGGGTTCTCACGCACACGACTGAAGTCGTGCCCTGATACAAAGCTCACGGCGTTTCCTCAATTTCCCTGAGTACCCGATATCACTGGTATGACGTTCCCTGAGATAGCCAGCCCTCGCGTCGCCTCCCAGAAAAAGAGCATGCTCCGCCGCCTCATCCGATGGGCATTCCTCGCGTTCCTGCTCGTGGTTGTGCTGTTCGCGGTCGGCGTCATCAACAACAATTACTCCTTCCACCGCGCCTCGCGGGCCGAGTTTTCCTCGCAACTCGATCGCGCCATCGACAGCTCGACCGCGTGGATCGTTGCCCATCCCGACATCCAGGGCAACCCGCCGCTGATGTTCATGATCGGCGACATGGCGCAGATGTCGGACGACCCGCGCCTGCAACGTTTCCTCCAGAGCTATCTCGCCAGCGAGCATGTACGCATCCCGGGCGTTCCTCCGACGTGGTACTTCGCATATTGGGCCGATCCCAGCGTGCCGCTGCCCGTACTCTCAGAGTCGATCGTCGCTCGCCTCGGCCGGCAGAATCGCTGGTTCCTGTATGCCACGGCACCTGACCGCGTGCCGCTTCTCCCGGAAGACCGTGCCAACCTCTTCTCCCCGACGAAATACAGTTGGGGAACGCGCCTGCATATGCAGTTCATCGCGCTCGACATCTACCGCCATTTCAATGGGCCAACGCCTGAACTGGAGGCCGCGATCAATCCCGTTGCCGAGGGTGTTGCCCGCGACGCGTTCTGGGACTTCCGCGCCAGCGATTCCTACGAGCAGCGCAATGCCTTCCTCCTGGCTGCGGGCCGGCCAGACTTGGTGAAACCGCGCTGGATTGATCGTATGCTGGCGAATCAGCAGCCCAACGGAGCCTGGAACTATTGCTGGTACGGCTGGTGCCGCGGCATCCTGGAATTCCGTTTCCGAGAGTCAGGCGATCAGGGCCACTCCACCGTGCAGGCGGCCTGGGCCATGTATCAGCTGAAGTACAAGCACCAGGACTGGATCAACCAGCATTACCAGTAGCGCGGTCTCCTCGCCTTTCCTTCTGAATGAATGAGGGGACGAGAGCTACTCGTCCCCTTGAGAGAAACTGCTTCCTCTAATCGCTGCTCGGAATCGCTGTGGTTGTTTGCAGCTCTTTCATCAAGGGCACGGGATTCTCGGGATGCTGCAAGTCGGGAATCAGGTCCGTGGAAGCTCCCCCGGGGAACCGTGTGATGTTCGGATACTTTACGACAGTTTGATCGAAGTCCATCATCGCCTTGCCGACGAGAGCGCCCGCCCATCCATTGTCCTCACCGGCATATCGCCCTGGCGAACTGGTCAGGACACGGGTTGCCGCCGCGCCGTTGAAGATCATGTCGTACTTTTCGTAAGGATCCATGGTCAGGTTGTACAAGGCGCCGATCGCGCCCAGTGGAGCCTGCACCCCGAGCCATGAATCCTTTGCCGTGTAGAGATACTTCCATGCCATGTGGATCCACGGGTCGTTCGGCCCCCCGTTTAAGTCCACCCGTACGCCTCCAAAGTTTTCGCCATTAATGTAAACCCAGGAGCTACGGGCGGAGTGCGGAGTCTTACCCAGGATGTAAGAACTGTTATCGATGCTGTCAAAATAAATCGGCTTGCCGCTGTTGTCCTTCCATTCGCCAGTCGCTGGCGGCGTAATGCCGGCCATCGAAGCCAGGGTCGCCCAGCAGTCGATGTGCGACATCATCTCGCCATACATTGCGCCTGCGGGAATGTGCCCGGGCCACCACATGATTCCCGGTACCCGCCAGCCGCCCTCGAAGGGCGTGCCCTTGGATCCGCGAAAGGGCGTGGTGCCCGCATCCGGATACGCATCTTGCCACGCGCCGTTATCGGCGGTCAGGATCACGATGGTGTCGGGAGCATCGGCGCGGATCTCATCCACGATACGGCCAATGTCCGAGTCCATTTCCATCAGCGAATCCGAATAGTTGCCGAGATGCGACTTGCCGCGAAATTCCGGTGCGGGATTCGTGGGATTGTGCATCTTGATGAAGTTGACATCCATGAAAAACGGCTTCCCGGTCTTAGAGTGCTCCTTGATATAAGCTACGGCCGAATCGGTTTGCCGAACATCCATGGTGGCAAGCGAATCGTAGGTAATCGTGCCTACCATTGTTGCGGGCTTGCCGGCTACGCCTTCCCACTCGCCGAGGTTTACCACGCTGTCGTACATCTTCTCGAAGTCCGGATTGAAGGACGGGAACCAGGGATGGAAATGCGGCGACGTGTCGTTGTAGGCATAAACACCCGCGTAATACGCGGCGAAATGCTTCATCTCGTCGAAGCCGTGCTCCGTCGGATAAGAGACAGGCTTGTCGCCCAGGTGCCATTTGCCGGAGAAGTAGGTTGTGTAACCGTTGTTCCGGAAGAATTCGGCAATGGTAGGTGTTTCCTTGCGAAGGTAATTTCTGTCGCCCGGTCCGATGACGATGGAGAGCGCCGAGCGGATAGGAATTCGGCCGGTGATGAACGAAGCTCGGCCTGCGGTGCTGCTCGCCTGCCCATACCAATTCGTGAAGACTGCGCCTTCTTTAGCCAGTCGATCTGAGTTCGGAGTCGGATGGCCGAGGAAAGCGCCGCCGCCGGAGTAGGCTCCGAAATCATTCCATCCCGTGTCGTCGGTCATCAGCATGACGACGTTGGGGCGTGGCGCGGTTGACGTCTGTGCCGATGCAACAACTCCACCGACGGCTGCGATGCTCGATATTGCTAAGGCACCTGCAGTAAATCTGTAAAAAGTCAGATCAGGATTCATGCCGACATACTCCTTGTTGCTTTGCGGGGACGAGTGTGACTTCAGATGAAGTCAGAACCCGCCTCCACAGGCCAGATATAGGTTGATACGGTTTGTTATGAGTTCGTATCGCGTTGTGCGCTTGGCGACCGGATGGTAATGACACGACTTATTCGGCACCTTTAGATTTGGTGCTGCCGCGGTCTTCGCGATAGGAAGGGCCGCCGATGCAATGGCGTTCAGCCTCCGCTTCGAAACGGCAAATACACAAACTGTGTACGACTCGAATCACATTGCCAGCGACATCTTTGGCAAGAGACAAGCCCACCGTATCCGCATTGGCAGATGGCAGGCAATGACCCCTCGCACAGTTCCCTGTGATGTAGTAGAGCAGTTGGGAGCAGTTACTCGCGCCCTCTCGGCTGGTTACTTCCAGGCGCGAAGGTTACTTGCCGTGCCTTTGATCACGGCACGCTCGAAGGGGAGCATGTATCGGTCGGAGAGAGGCTTGCGTTGTTTGTCGGACCCGGTGACGAAGTGAGTGGTGGTGCCGGTCGCCAACAAGGTACGGTCTTCTGCGCGATAGACACCGTAGTCGAACTGGATCAGCGAACGGCGCAGACGCGTGATGCGAGTGCGAATCAGTATCTCGTCATCGTAAGCCGCGGAATCCTTGAAGCGGCAGTTCGCCTCTGCCACGGGAAGCAGATAGCCGTCCTGCTCTAGTTCGCGATAACAGTAGCCGAGGTCTCTCATCAACTCAACGCGGCCGATCTCGAACCAGATCAGATAATTCGAGTTGTAGACAACGCCCATTTTGTCGGTCTCCGCGTAACGGACACGGAAGCGGGCCTCGCCGATAGTAGTGCCAGACTCATCTTCTACGAGCATGCCTGGATTGTGTTCTTCTCGCGCGCCTTGGGGAAAGGACCTAACACCCAACGGGGCGTAACCTGCCTTCAACAGAGAGGAGGCCAATTCGCTGGCATGACTGCTTAGGTCAGCTAGCGGGATTCTCCAAAGCATTGACATGGGTTCGGCCGCAGCCTACTATCGCGCAATTCACTTATCCGCATTATGGAGTTCCCCACGGCGCAGGCTACCTCTGCTGTCTCGAATCCGGTTCGGTCCAAAGGTCACCTTCAGCGGATTGTCGGCGTCGGCTTTGGCATCGCCGTCGGCATTGGCGCCACCATCGGCCCCAGCATCCTTCGCACGCCCGGCGAAATCGCCGCGCAAGTGCGAAATGCGTGGGTGCTGATCGGCATCTGGATTCTGGGTGGCATTTATGCGTTCTTCGGCGCGGTGACAGTGACCGAGCTGGGAACCATGCTCCCACAAGAGGGCGGCTGGTACGTCTACTCTCGCGCTGCCTTTGGAGAGTACGCCGGCTTCCTGGTGGGCTGTTGCGACTGGACCATGCAAGCCGCCGCGATCGGCTATTCGGCCATCGCCTTCGCCGAATTCACCATCGGCCTCCGCCCTGACTTGGCGCCACACCTGAGGCTGCTCGCCGTTGGCGTCGTAGTCTTCCTGACGGCCTTGAACTGGATTGGCGTGCGCTCCAGCAGCCGGACGCAGGAAATAACCAGCCTCATCAAGACGCTTGCCTTGGTTACATTCATCGCCGCGTGCTTTGTCGTCCCACAAGGCAAGGCCGCCTCCGCGGTGCCGTCGCTCCTCCCGATGCTGCACGGTGGTTTGCTGCTGGCCCTCGTGATCGCCATGCAAGGAGTGATCGCCACCTATGACGGCTGGTATTCGGCAATCTACTTTATGGAGGAGGACAAGGACCCGGTCAGAAACCTGCCGCGGTCGACCATCGGCGGGGTCCTGATGTGCATTGCTATTTTCCTGCTGGTGAATTTCGCGCTGCTGCGCGTGCTGCATATGCCTGGGCTCGCAAGTTCCGAAGTGCCTGCCGCCGACGCAGCCATGGCAATCGTCGGCCCGCATGGCAAGCAGATCATCCTGGTCATCGCGATCATCACGGTGTTGAGCAGCATGAACGCCTGCCTGCTCTGCGCGTCGCGCATTCTCTTTGCCCTGGGCCGGGAGCGGTTGCTGCCACCTTGGCTGTCGGCCGTCAATTCCGGAGGCACACCGTCCACCGCGCTGCTGATGTGCGCGCTTGTCAGCATCGGCCTGGTGGTCAGCGGAACGTTTGAGACGCTGATTGCGGTGGCAACGTTTCTGTTCGTGACCGTCTACATCTCGGGATTCTCCGCGCTGTTCAAGCTGCGGGCAAAGCAGCCGGCGATGGCCCGGCCGTTCAAGGCGTGGGGCTATCCCTGGTCAACCTTGTTCGTGCTCCTGGCGTCGGTTGGATTTCTGGTGGGAGCCGTGATCGGCGACTTGAAGCACAGCCTGTTTACCCTCGTCCTGATCGCGGTGAATTATCCAATTTATTACTTCTGGATCAAGGGGCGGGCGGTTAGCGGTTCCGAGCCTTGAGCCAAGTCGGACGTGCGCAGGGCTGAGATGTGCCGTCTGATGCAGATCGGGATTTAACCCTGGCTTGATCAGTGATCAGTGCCGACGTTACGCCAGTCGACAATTTCACCGCCTCTCCGCAGCGCATCGGTATCGTTCACCGAAGATCAGAGCCCGGAGGGCGGCGGTCATGATAGCCCAGGATGGAGCGAAGCGGAATCCTGGGTAGGCTATCTAATTAGGGCCTCAGCCGGCTTTAGCCGGCGACACCTGCCGTCCCTGCCGGGACTCGGCCTCATTCAAGCAAGCCTACCCACCGTTCCGCTTCGCTACACGGTGGGCTAAATTCAGTTCCGCCCGCGTCCACGCGTCGTAGGCGAAACCAGCCCACGACGCAAGCGTGGCCACGGGCTCGGTTCGCGCCAAGGTCGACATCCGGCCGACGAAGAGAGTTGGTTTGGTTGTGCTATGGCGGTTTTGCGGTAGCTTACTGCGCAAACGCGCTATCTAAGGGAGAAGGTCCGGAGCCGCCGTTAGCGCCATTATTTCCCCAACCTCCGACGTTCTCCATTGGTCGACCGTCCACGGACTTCACTCGATAGCCGTGAAGGTGGGAATAACCCCATAGTTCAAATTCGACGTCGACTACTGGCCGGGCAGCCTTGTGCATATCGGAGCACAAATTCTTGCTGGATTGCACATCAAACCAATGGGGGTCCTTAACGAAGCGAAATCGCACATACTCGTCGGCCCTAGCATAGTAACCGGGCTTGTATTCCTCTGGCGCACACTCCCAAGTCATCGCCCCGGTGACGTACTTTCTGCGCTCGCAGCCCGCGAGAATGAGGCATACCAGCAACATCGAGACGATGATTATGAGCCGCTTCATCGCGGAAAGAATACGTGACAGAGCGCCCTGGCGCCACAGGCTGTCGTAATGAGCATTATCACCAACAATGCTAAGACAGCCCGGTCGCTTGCGATATGGGGATATATTTCAACAGTTGACGAGGTTCAGTCATCGCTCCTCTCGCTGTTCCTTATGATTAGCATTGCGAGCTGCGGTAGTTGGCCCCTCCACTTCCAACGCATTCTCTGCCCACCATCGAACCTGTTCACTGGAATGATGGAAGTATCTACGAATCGCAGTCTCGTACTCGGATGAGCCGGAAATCTTGAAGAGCGCGCCAGCCGCCGAGAAGTAAGCGTTGTAAGGTATCGGGCCGAAGAACACGTCATCGGGCACACCAATCTCTGCTTCGGCTTCAAGCGCCGTCCGGTACTTGTCGTAATACGGGCGGATCGCAGCAATTGCCCGAACATCTTTGGACATCCCAAGCACCTGAATGTAATTGAGCGGCTCGTGTCCGAAGTCGCTCTTCAACGTTCGGTCAATGAGAAAGGAAATAGCGCGGTCTCGGTCGGGATGTTTCAGGAACGCCTGTGTACAGCAGCTCAAAATAAAGTCGTCTGCTTCAGACATCATCATTTCGAGAATTTCGGTGTCGTCCTGGTTCCACGTGCGCTTACACCACCAATTTGAGGCGAAGTCCATTCGCTCGTGTCGATCCCATTGCTCCCACCGCTGCTTAATGTCAGAGGCGCTGACTTCAAAGTCCTTTTCCGCCATGAACCGCGATATACGACAGTATCCGCTGTCTCCAATCTTGTATGAGTACGACCATTCAGTACTCTTAACCAGTTCGGGCGTCTCCCCTGGCTCGGTGTGCCTCCTCACAAATTCGAGAATATCCGGATTTATTTCCATGACCGTGGCCGCTTAGGAGCTTGATTGGCGATATCAGGCCTTATCGTAACCTGGCCTGAATGCGAGTTCGATTTCTCTTCGCTACTGACTCAGCCTCAGCTCGAACTTCGTTACCTTCCACTCATTCCCGTCCAGCACCACGTGGTAGAGCCCGCCTGACATGCACTGATTGCCGCACATATAGCTTCCCTGGACCGCTGCCTCGGTCGGGCTGGTCCAGAAGATGTTGCCGAGGCCGAACATGACCGCGCTCTTCTTCGTGTGCTTGTCGATGACCGTCGTCGTGTAGTCCTTGTTCTTCCGCAGCCCGCAGTCGGACTCGGGCAATACCGGATACGGCTTGAGTTTCCCGAGAAACTGCTTGTCCGCATCCTGACCTTTCACGCGAAAGCAGTAGGCATGCGCGCCCAGTTGCCACGATGTGATCTGGTAGCGCGCGACCGCCTGGTACACCGCGCTTTCAGCGGCCGGCGAGGGAGCCTGCGTTGTCGGCTGCTGCTGCGACGGTTGCTGCGCCGTTGACGGTTGCTGTGCCGGCGCCTGCCCAAACACGCATCCGCAAATAAATAAGGAGACCACTGAAGCAAGAATCCTGAGTTTCATGTTCGTGATCCTGCTGTTCTGTTGGTGCCCCAGGTTCGCGTCCTTCTTTCGGACGCTAACCTGGGGGTAACGCATCGCCCACGTTAGGCCAAAAAAGGGCCGAACGTGGCGCGCTCAAACTCGTTGCTTCAACAGCGACCGGTAGTAATCTTCCAGCTGCCCAATTGTCTTCTGCACTTCAAACAGTTCGCTACAGCGAACAAATCCCGCATCGCCCATCTTCGCCCGCAGAGGCTCGTCGCGCAGCAGCCGGATAATCGGCTGCGCAAACGCCTCCGGCGAACGCTCAGGCACGAGAAATCCCGTCTCACCCTCGACCACCGCATCTCGATTCCCGCCGACATCGATTGCCACCACCGGCATCCCCGCCGCCATGTACTCCATGATCGCGTTGGAGAATCCTTCGCTGATCGACGTAAGGCAGCCGATCGACATGCGCGCGAGCCAATCCATCATGTTGCCTTCGCCCATGGTGAAGAAGACGCGATCGCCGATGCCGAGCTCCGCCGCCAGCTTGCGAAGATCATCGTACAGTTCGCCGCGTCCGGCCAGCAGAAACGCGGCGTCGGGAATCGCGTCGGCAACAATCTTGGCCCCCTGCAGAAACAACGCGTGATCTTTCACCGGCCGCAAGTTCGCTACGATCCCGACAACCCGCGCGTCCGGCGGCACCCCCAGGCGCTCGGCTGCCGAGCGATCGCCCAGCCCGCGGCTGAACCGGCTCATATCGACGCCCTGGTAGACGACCTTCACGCGATCCGGATTAAGCTCTTCCGTCTCCACGGCAATTCGCTTCGCCTCCAGCGAGTTCGCCATGATCCCATCGGCGCGATGGTTCATCAGGCGAAACATCCGCCGCAGCGAGGGCGTGTACCAGTAGCCGGTATTGAGACGGCTGGTGATGGCAATGCGATTCGTTCCCAGCGCCGACAGCACCGCGAACAGGCTGGTCTTGTTCATGTAGCCATGCAGGATGTCGAGCCGATGCTGTGCAGCGTACTTGCGGAACGCCATCACCTGCTTCAGGCCCTCGGGAGAATTCAAGCTGCGGGTAGGGAACACGACGGTGTGGGAGGGCGGCGGTACGCTGCGCAGTTGAGGACTATCTTCCAGACACACGACGTGTACGTCGAAGCGCTCTTTGTCGAGCCGCTTGGCGGTCTCGACCACCTGCCGCTCGGTGCCGGCGTCGAGTCCCACGGTGTCAGACATCAGGGCAACCGCAATTTTTCCCGGCGACGGCGGCTTGGGCTCCGGCGTTCTCCCCATGCGACTAGCTTAACCTTTGGCGACGCGAACGATGCCGCCTTGTACTGTACCTGCTGAGCGAAAGAAGTCCAGTGTTTCCTGGTCGAACCAGCGCAGCGCGCCATAACGCTCGGGATTCTCGTTCAGCTCAAGATGCAGCATGCCTCCGGGGCGGAGGTGCGAGCGCGCATCGTCGATCCAGAATTTCCACTCCGTTACGCCCCACTCGTCGGGCTGACGATGGCGGTTGAAGCAGATCCAGTACGCGGTGATCAGGTCGAGTTCGCTCGCCGGCAGCGTCATCGGTACAAAGCGCTCGATCAGCAGCGGCGAAACTCGCTTGTCGATCGACAGCGCCCCCAGCATCTCGCTGTAGACGCGCGCCTCCACCCGGGTCAGGATCGATTCCGGCGCGTCGATGCCGTAGACGTCGTGGCCACAGGCCAGCGCGGACGCCATGAAGTATCCGGGGCCGCAGCCGATGTCGAGTACGCGCCGTCGTTTGGAGTTGTGCAAGCCGAGCGCGCCAACGCGCGCAACATTGAACGGTACCCAGCGATCGTAGTCGGTGTACTTGGCAGCGCTGGTCGGATCGCGTTCGACAACCGACGCCATTTCGCGGCCAAGCGCCTCGATGCGCCGGAGATCGGCCGCATCACACACGCGCGAAGGCAACCGGCACAGCCCGACCGAGCCGTAACGCGCCAGACGAAGCCACGTCTTGGCAATCTCCACGCGGCGTTCGCTGGACCGGTTGGTCATGGGCGATGGCGTCGTCGCCGCTTCGGGTGACGGCGACTGCTTCTGTGCGCTCGCCCCCATCAGGCAAGCGCCGGTTGAGCGACGATCGGCGGAACTGCGAGCTTGTCTGCGTCCGCTGCTTCCTTCACCTCTCGCTCAACCGCCTGCTTATAGGCCGCCGATATGCCCAGGATGGCGTACAACAGACCGCTATACGCAATGCTGAGGAAGAACGCGCCTACGCACGACATGAGCACAGCGATCTGTAAGAACAGCGCCGCGCGTCCTACAAGCTGGTATTTGTATTTACTTCGTATCTTGGAAAGTCCGGCATACGCTCGCCAGAACGCGAACAGGAAGAGGAACAAGCCCGGAAATCCGGTTTCGCTGGAAAGCTCGGTGTAGGAATTATGGGTGAAGTGCCACAGCGGACGCTTGCCCGCCGCCGTCGCTTCTTGCGCTTCCGCATCGATGAATTCACCCGGCCCGACGCCGAGGACAGGATGCTCAAAGCTCAAGGCCACGCTTCGCATAAACAATATCTTGCGGGTTTCCGCCGAGGCCGCCGCTTCAGCCTGCGCGGCTGACGATGCTTTGAAGAAGGTCGTGAAGCGGTCCGAAATCTGTTGTGGTAGCAACGAGAGTGCTAATGCCACAAAGAGAATTCCGCCAGCCACAATGACGATCCGTTCCATCGCCGTGGCGAAAGCGAAGAACAGCAGCATGCCCATTCCCAGCGCCAGCATTCCCATGCGCGATCCGGTACGGGCAAAGCCGGCCAGTACTGGCACCATCATGAAGAGCAGCGCGATTCGCATGAGTCCTTTTTTGTAACTCATGGCGAATATCAGGAACGGTATGCCCACAACCAGGTACAGCGCCAGGAAGTTTGCGTCGGAAAGAGTATCCACGGAAGCGCCAAGGCCCAGGCGCGTCTGGGCATCATTACCGCCGGTGCCGCCGCCCATCACTACGGTGAGGATACCGATGGTCGCCATGGCCAGCGCCACCATGTACATCGCGCGATAACAGTCTTCCGTTGATCGTATGAACGCCGCCATGAAGAACAGCAGGACGAAGGCCTGCAGGGTCGTGAGCCACGTCGTGAAGCTGCCGCCCTTCCACACGCTGAAGGGGACGCAGAGTCCCACCCAAACCGTAAAGGCAAACATCGTCTTGCCAATGTCGGACTTGAAAATCGACTTGGTCGTCCCCGTCATGAACATGCCGATCAGCAGGATCGGCTGCAGCGCCGCACCAATATGCAGTGAGGGAACCAGTTCCGGGATCCGGCTGCAATAGAGGTACAGGTACAGCATCATGATGTAGTGGAAGATCTTGTAGAACTCCAGGCCTTTCTTCTTCCTGCCGAAGATACGGGCCGTGAGGGCCTTCGGCTTCGGATTGGCCTGCGCCATGGCGATTTGCTCGCCCGGCATTTCCGCTTCGAAATCACCCGGCTCGGCGACGATCAGATTCCCGTGGACGTCGTATTCCTGGTGGTCGTCAGACGGCGAATTGTGGTAGCTGGACCAACTCCTCACTGAAACACCCCATTACTCTGTAGCTGTCGAGATTCTTCTTTGATGACTCGTGCGGGATTGCCCACGGCGACGACTTGCGCTGCAATGGGCCGGACGACAACGGAGCCGGCGCCGATGGTGGTGCCGCTCCCAATTGGAGCCATTATTATCGATGAGGCCCCAATCCAGCAATCGGCACCCACGTCAATCCACTCAAATTCGCCTTCGCCCGAACCGGTGATCTGACCCTGGGCATCACGGCTGTGCTGGCGGCGCCCGCTCAGGATCTGAACCTGCGACGCAATCTGTGTCCGGTCGCCAATCGAACAGCGGCCAAGAATGCAATACGATCCGATATAAACGCCTTCGCCCAGGATCGCGTCGGAATGGGCAAAAAACGATCCGTAGGAGACACGGCTGTACAGCGAACACTTCTTTAACGTCAGCTTGTAGTAGGCGATCCGGAAATAATCCCCGATAATGCCAGGCAGTTGCGCGAAGGCGTGAGCCCCCATGGTGAATGTCGCAGGAATGCGGCCAAATCCGGCTAACGCCGCCGCCGGCAGCGATAGCGCCAGGAAAAGCGCGTGCAACCCATACTTGAATATTTTCTTCATTCCCCGGGCGTGCGGAGCTCTGGCTGGGGGGAGGCCGCCACGAAGTATACCATTAACCACTCGGCAAATAGCCACGAAATCGGCGTTTATCTTGGCTTAAACTTCCGGAAGGGAATGCCCGGATGCGAGACGAACCGGACCGCCGTCGCGAGGTCAAGAACGTGGCGACAGCCTCATCTGATTGGCCTGCCAAGAAACGAGCGCCATAGGCGGGAAAGAGCTTAGCCGAGCGCTTCAGCGCTGGGTAACGTGGCAAATCAAGGCCGAGTCCCTTCAGGGCCGGCAGGATTTTCGACCGCCCGTTTCGCGCTGGTACCTTGGCAAAGGGGACTGTGTTGCTTCCCGTCCGCCGGGACGACCCAAATGACGGAACGCATGCCTGAAATCCAAATGGATGCCAAACCCGCGACGGATGCCCCAGCCAATCGCACGCGCTGGCGCCGCCGCCTCGTCTGGCTGGTGCTGGTCGTGGCCGTCCTCGCCGCGATCCTCTGGTTACTCTCCAAGGTCGGACACTTCCTGGTTATCCACGCGCCCGAGCGCGCCGACGTCCTGCTGGTGCTCGAGGGCGGCATCGGCTCCTCACGCTTCGAGCAGGCCCTGCGACTGCGCAAGGCCGGCTATGCGCCGCTGATCATGGTGGACGCCGACATGACCCGCGACTACTACGGCCGAACCGAAGCCGACTTGCTCATCGATTATCTTCGCCGCGAACACCTGAGCTCGATCGAGGTCTGTCCCACAACCGCGGACTCGACCTACAACGAGACCAAGGACGTCGAACGCTGTATGAAGATGGCGGGCGCGACCTCGGCCATCATCGTCACCTCCGATTTCCACACCCGACGCGCGCTGGAAACTTTTCGCAAACGCCTGCCGCAATATCGGTGGTCGGTGGCCGCGTCATCATGGCCCGGCAACGCCGCCGAGCAGTATTGGAAGCATCGCTGGTGGGCCAAGGCTGTGCTGGAAGAGGCGCAGAAATATGTGTGGTGGGAATTGGTCGACCGCTGGCGCTCCGGTGCGGTGCTGAAGTGAGAAGCGTTACACAGATGCTTGCATGACACTCCGCAGCAGGCGGAGCGAAAGTGATTAGCCCGCCGCGGAAGCGGCGGGTAAGCGTCCCATTGGATGACGGGAGCCGGCTTCAGCCGGCGGCACCGACGGCGCGCCGTGAAAAGGCGTGCCCTCTCCTGGATGGTTGTCATCCTGGAGCAGCGGGGAGTCAGCGAGGAAGGACCGCTACCTCCCCAAGCTCCGCAACGTTTCCTGATAGAACTCCGACCAGTGCTCGCCGATACGCCTCCGGCGTGTGCGCCGACTGCGCCCGCGCCTTCGCCGCTATTCCGAGGCGATCTCGCAAATCCGCGTCGGCCAACAATCGCAACAACACCTGCGCCATCTGCTCGGGCCTATGCGACTCGACCATCAACCCCGTCACGCCCTCTTGCAGAATCTCCGGTACACCACCCACCCGGCACGCCGCGATCGGCAACCCTGCCGCCATTGCCTCAAGTACCACATTGGGGGATCCCTCACTGTGGGACGGCACCGCAACGACGTTCGCCATCGCGTAGTACGGTTTCGTATCGCGCTGGAAGCCGGCAAAACTCACGCGCTGTTCGACACCCAGTTCGGCTGCCAACTTGTTCAGCGTCTCCCGCTCGGGCCCATCGCCCACAATCACGATGCGAAACGGCGGGACACCGTTCATCCCGGCAAGAATCGCTGCTGCGCGGAGCAGATCGGCGTGTCCCTTCTCCAAAGACAGCCGCCCGACCGAGAGAATTACGGCTTCGCCGCCGATCCCAAACTCCCGCCGCGCCCGCTCAACCTCGGAGGCCGGCGGCGCGACAAACGCCTTTACCGCATTGTGCAGAATCGTGATGCGATCCCGGGGAATGCCCAGACCGACGATGCGATCGGCGAATGGCTGGCACACCGTCACCACGCGATACGCCTTGCGCAGCGACCAGCGATCCAGTTGCGTGTACATCCGGTCGAGTGCGCTGGTCTTCGTGTATCCGTGGTTCCACGCGACCCACGGATATTGCCGCTCGAGCTTCAGCATGCGCACCAGGAAGTGCGACTTCACATTGCGCGTCTCGAGGATGTCCGGATTCGCCTCGGCAATCACCTGCCGCAACTGAGGAAAGACCTGCGGGTCCCAGCGCCGCCGCTCGGTCACGGTTGCAACCGCCACGCCCGCCTGCTGCGCCGCCTGCGCCAGCGCGCTCGGCTCCGGCCCGCGCTGATAGGTGACGATGGTGACTTCGACCGCCGGCAGATCGCCATTGGTGCGGCTCATCATCCGGCCATAGTCAATGACGTTGCGCGAGGGGCCGGTGACGGTGGCGCTCTCGATCAGGGTCAGGACTCGAATGGGTGAATGGGTCACGATGTGATGCCGCGGGCTGAAGCCCGCTCAACTCCCAGGGAGAACTCTTTCGGCGCACCTGAAGGTGCGCCCCTTCAAATCCTACGCTGTGGGGCTCTGTCCGGCCGGAGCCGCTGCCGCCGTCTGGTTGATGTTCTTCACCACCACGCGCGCGGGGTTGCCCATCGCGACGCAGTATGGCGGGATATCGTTCACCACCACGCTATTCACGCCGATAATCGCGCCTTCGCCGATGGTCACGCCCTTCATGATGAAGCTGTTGTGCCCGATCCAGGCGTAGCGGCCGATACGCACCGGCTTCACTTCTTCCGGGCGCGGCGGCAGATCGGCGATGCGGTCCATCGCGTCGCGCGGATGCGCATCGGTATCCATGAATCGCACCCCGGAGGCAACGTTGATGTCGTCCTCCAGCACGATTTCCTTGTTCACCAGGAAGACCACGTTGTGCCCGAGATCGACGCGATTGCCCAGCACCAGCTTCGGCTCATCGAACAGACGGCCGCTGAAAACATCGACCTTGCCGAAGAAATTGACGTTGTCGCCGATATAGATTTTTGCGTGTCCCACAACGAAGGGGAGATACCACATACGAAACTTCTTGCCTACCGATTCGCAGCGCGCGCGAAACATCGGCTCCCACAGGAAGTAGCTGAAAAGCCAGCGCCACGCCATGAACCCGTTCTGCTGTGCGCCGTAGAAGAAACGAAACAACGGATGCAGGAAACGCGGCAGCGGTAGGTTGCTCGAGACCGCCGAGCGCAGGGTTTTCTTCACGCCGCTGTAGAACGGTGTGTCGCCGCGCCGGATTTTCAGGAGCAAGGAAGACATAAATCGATGTTCACCACGGAGATCACAACGCGCACGGAGTTTTGAAATCAAGTCCCCTCGGTGCGCTCTGTGTCCTCCGTGGTTGAAAAGAATAGCAAGCGCCTGAAAGCCGCCGGTGCTACCCCAGCTTCTCTTCCAGCAATTCGACTAGAAACTTCTCCGAGGTTATCACCCACGCTATGCGACGCCCGCCAAACGCCACCGCCGGCTTAGGACGGCTCGCGATCGCTGCGCCTCGCGTGCGAAACGCCGCCAACTCGGCTTCGAGGTCGGCGACCTCATAGCACAGGTGATGCATCCCGCCGCCCTGCTGCAGGAACTTCTGCACCGGAGAATTCTCCCCCGCAGGCTGCACCAGTTCGATCTGCGCATCGCCCGGCCGCGTTGTCATGAAGGCGACTTTCACCTTCTGCAACGGATCTTCGAAGATCTGCCCATCCCACTCGGCCGCCATCGAGCGCACGAATGCCGGCATTGCGGTTGCGATATCGGCCACCACGAATCCCATGTGGTGCAGACGCAGCGCCATTACGCGACCTGCTGCCGCTTTTGCAGATAGCTATGAAGCTTTTCAAACGAATCGAGGTCGGCCAGGTCGTCGAGGTCCATCTCCATGCCGAACTCATCTTCAATCACGTTCATCAGCGTGATCGCGGCCACCGAATCCCAGTTGGCAACCGTCGCCGTCGATGCCGTCGGTATCTGCTCCCGCGGCATGTCGGGAAACACCACCTGGAAACAGTTGGTCAGCCGCTGTCGGGTCTCATCCATGCGCTTCTGCTCTCCTCATCTCGCGGACCTCATGATACAAGGCGGGACACTTCGCCTCGAATTGCGTGCGCGTCAACTCGAAGTCCGACTGTGGCTCGTCACCCAGAAGGCTCGCAAAGAACTCGCGCGTCGGTCCGTTCTTCGCCGTCGCTGCAAAGCCGAACAGCATCTCGCTGACGCCGGTATTCTCGAATAGCGTTTTCAACGTCTGGTGCTCGATGCGGCGCGCGAATGCGCGACAGCTCATCACCCAAGCCTCGACGTTCAGTCGCTTGCCTTCGACACGCCCGGCGAGAACAGCAATTGTTCCCAGCGGTCCGAACTTGTCTTCGTAGCGGATGGCCGCCAGCACCGCGCCCGGCGCCGAGACCAGCTTGCGCCAATCGGCCTCGGCGTAACGCCGGCCGTTCAGGTTGAACTGATTCGTCTTGTTGACCAGCTCGAACACGCGCTGCTCGCTCTGCGCGGCAAAATCAAACGTGACCACGGCACTGATGTCTTGCAGAAAGCTCTCCGGCGCCGCCCCGCCCGATGCCTGTTCACGAAATGCCGCTCCCTGCCGAATGCTCGCCAGCCGCAAGGCATCGTCCTTCGAGACACGTTCCTTGCCGCAGCGATCCCGCAGGTGCCGAAGCATTGCCAGCCCTGCGGCGTAATCATTCTTGGGGAAGAGCACGCACTCAATTCCCGGATGCGCCGCGGCTACCTCGGCCAACTCCATCGGGCTGTCGTCGACGAAGATCACGCTGTCGGCGGCGATGTTCCACGTCTCCAGGATTCGCGCAACGCTGCCTGACTTCGCGTTCCAATGAACCTCGACAGGAAATACCTGCTCGGCCCGCAACAGAAGGTCCTTGCGCTCGAATGCCTTTGCGACCACCGCGGGATCGTTCTTGCTGGCCACTCCGATCAGCGTCCCCGAATCGGCCAGCGAACCCAGCAGCTTTTGATACAACGCGTGCAGCTGCGTGTGGCTGTTCAAGTCCCACGTCACCGCTTCCGGCCCCACCTCGCCGACGATGCCGCTCCACAGCGTATCGTCCAGGTCGGAGATGATGCCTTTCTTCGGTGGCGGAGGCAGCAGTGCCTCCGCCAGATGTGCCGCCAGGTGATCCGCATGCTGCATCGCGTACGGCAGGCCGCTGTAAAGGTCGCTCTTAAGGTCGAGACGGCCGTCCGCCGGAGACGACTCCGCCAGCCGTTGCATGTTGACGATCGCCACGCGGCCTTCCTGCGCAAGATCAGCCGCCAGCCGCAGCAGGTCCGACTCCAGATGCAACTGATGTACGGACGCCTGCCATCCCGGCGTATGGAAAATCGGCGGCAGCGTCAGCGTTGGCAACGACAGCGCGATCCGCGGGCCCGCCGGCACGCGCGCCAGCGCAGCCGCAAGCCGATCCAGCATTGTCTTCGCGCTGCCGGCAATGTCGTTTGCAGCTTCGGCTCCCCAGCCTCCGGCACTGCGATAATCCAGCCGAGCGTCTAGATCAGCCCACTCCAGCGCAACCACAAGCCCGTCCGGCAACGATGCCTCGGAGATGCCCTCGAGTGTCCCGGCGAGATTTCCGTAGAGTCCCGGCGTGATCGTGATCTTGCGTTCGGCTAGCCTGTTCTGGAGATGTGCGGCGAGAAAGGTTTGCAGGTGCAGCGGGGTGAACCCGCACGCCAGGGTGACCGCGAACGGCCGAGCGTCACGTGGAACACTCTGCGTGATCTTCAGCGCTTCGGTAATGTTCACAGTCGGCTACCCTTGGATCGGTCAGACGTAGAAATCCGCTTCCGTTGCGAGCTGGTCAGCCCCACTCTATACAATCGCCGGAGGCACGCGCAAGGCGCTGCACCGCAGGGGTTAAGGCCGCGCCCTGTTTCGGCACCGGCACGGAAATCGCTATACTGTGTAGGCACTTTCCGACCGTCTCCAGCTACAATAGAAGGCTCATGAAAACACTGAAGAAGATAACGATTGTGGGCGGGTGCGGCCATGTGGGCCTGCCCCTGGGAATCGTCCTGGCCAGCAAGGCCGGACTGCAGGTTGACCTGCTGGACATTGATGCGACGAAGATCGACATGGTCAACTCCGGCAAGATGCCCTTTATGGAGCGCGGCGCCGACGCGCTGCTGAGCCAGGTCTGCGGCAAGTCACTGAAGGCGACGCTCGATCCGTCGTGCATCAACGACGCCGATGCCGTCATCACCGTCGTGGGCACCCCTGTCGATCGCCACATGAACCCCACGGTCGGCGACGTCTATCGCAGCATCGACGCGCTGCTTGGCCGCATGAAGGATGGCACGCTGCTGGTCCTGCGCAGCACGGTGTATCCCGGCGTTACCAAGCTGGTGCATGAGCGTCTGCGCCGCCTGAATCGCAAAGTCCTGCTGGCCTTCTGCCCCGAGCGCATCGCCGAGGGCAACGCCGTCGAAGAGCTCATCAAGCTGCCGCAGATCGTCTCCGGCTTTGACCCCGAGTCCATTGCCGCCGCCAGCCAGCTCTTCGGCAAAGTCGCGCCCAGCCTCATCGAACTGACGCCGCCCGAGGCCGAACTGGCCAAGCTGTTTACCAACGCCTGGCGCTACGCGAACTTCGCCATCTCGAACCAGTTCTACATGCTGGCGGAAAATTGCGGGCTCGACTTCTATCGCATTCACGATGCGGTCACGCGCGACTATCCGCGCATGCGCAGCTTTGCCAAGGCCGGCTTCGCCGCTGGGCCCTGCCTGCTGAAGGACACGTTGCAACTGGCGGCGTTCTCGCAGAACAACTTTTTCCTCGGACACGCGGCCATGCTCATCAACGAAGGCCTGCCGATCTTCCTGGTGCAGCAGTTGCGCCCGCACGATCTGGCGAACAAGCGCGTCGCGATCCTCGGCATGGGCTTTAAGGCCGAGTCCGACGACAAGCGCGACAGCCTGTCGTACAAGCTGAAGAAGCTGCTCTCGGTGGAAGCGATGGAAGTGCTCTGCACGGATCCGTATGTGCCGGACGCGGACCTTGTGCCGCTCGACCAGGCGTTGCGCCAAGCCGACATCTTCATCGTCGGCGCGCCGCACGCGGTGTACAAAGACATCGAGATTCCGGCGGACAAAGTCGTGCTGGATCCGTGGAATTTCCTGCCGGCAAGGGAATTCGCTTCCGCGACGGCGTAGGTCTGCCTGCGTATGCAGGGCGATCATGTTTTTGTGTCAGGGCACGACTTTACAGGCTGCTGACAAAGTCGGGAGTCGCCAGCCTCGTGTCAAGGCACGGGCCTTTCCCGTAATGCATAAGGAAGCTCTAGCGGTGTGAGCTTTTTGTAAGGGCACGACGCCACAGCTTATTGAAAAGCCCGAAGACGCGGGCCTTGTAACAGGACACGGCTTCAGCCGTGCCGATAAGGTGTTGTTGTGGATTGCGGTGAGGCGGACTCAGTCCGACGAGCCGTAAGTTCGAATTTTCCGCAGCTTGTTTGGTCGTGCCGATAACGCCCAGGTTGCGTGATCTGAACCGGCTTTAGCCGGCGAAACACGTTGTAAGAAGGAATATCCCTGCTCTCATGAAAATTCTCGTCACCGGCTCGGCCGGCTTTATCAATGGATACCTCATCCAGGAACTGCTTGACGCCGGACACTCCGTCGTCGGCCTCGACAACTTCAGCAAATACGGTCGCGTCGAAAAGAGCTACGACAAGCACCCCAACTACCGCTTCGTCGAAGGCAACGCCAAAGACCGAGAGCTGATCGACGAGCTGCTCGAAGGCTGCGATCACTTTGTCGCCTCGGCGGCCATGATCGGCGGCATCAGCTACTTCCACGAATTCGCCTACGACCTGCTCGCCGAAAACGAGCGCATCACCGCGACCGCCTTCGACGCCGCTATCCGCGCCCACGAGCACGGACAGCTGCAGAAGATCACCGTGGTCTCGTCCTCCATGGTCTTCGAGAACACGCAGGAATTTCCCACGCCGGAAGGTGCGCAGCGCCGCTGTCCGCCGCCCAGTTCCACTTACGGCTTTCAGAAGCTGGCGACCGAATACTTCACCCAGGGCGCGTGGGAGCAGTACAAGCTGCCCTACACCATCGCGCGCCCGTTCAACTGCGTTGGCGTCGGCGAGAAGCGCGCCCTGAACGATCGCGACATCATGAGCGGCAACGTGAAGCTGGCTATGTCGCACGTCGTGCCCGATCTGGTGCAGAAAGTGTTCAAGGGTCAGGACCCGCTGCACATCCTCGGCTCCGGCAACCAGATTCGTCACTACACCTATGGCGGAGATCTGGCGAAGGGCATCCGCATTTGCATCGAGCATCCGGCGGCGAAGAACAACGACTTCAACCTGTCGACGCCCGGCGCGTACCACCGTGCTGGAACTCGCCGAGCTGATCTGGAAGAAAATTCACGGAGACAAGAAGCCGTTTCGCTACGTCTCCGATCCGCCATTTGAGTACGACGTGCAGGAGCGCTCGCCGATCGTGACGAAGGCGAAGGACATGCTCGGCTACGAGGCGACGACATCGCTGGATGAGATCCTGGATGAAGTCATTCCGTGGATCGAAGAGCAGATCGCCGTCGGACAGATATAAGAAGCAATTAGCAATTAGCAACTAGCAATTAGTGACTAGCAACTAGTGATTAGCGGCGATAACTGTAATTGCTGAGAGAACGGGTGCCCCATCCTCCTCGCCATCTTTTGGCGAGAGGGTGGGAAGGCATAATCTTTCGTACTCGATAGAGTCTTAAGCTTGGGGACGCATGTTTCGCACCCGGTGAGATTTTTGCGGTAGCCGTTTTGTAAACAGGGCACGACTTCGCCGGCTGCTCAAGAACTCGGCTGAAGCCGCGCCGTGATACAGAGCTCAAGACCTGACAAGTTATGGAAGGGAAATCCTTCCTCGCCGCTCTAACGTAATTCTCGAATCAAACTGATGCTCGCCAATCCACCGCTCACCATCGTTATCCCGGTCTACAACGAGGGCGCCAACTTCGGCGGCCTCTGGGAAGAGGTGTCGGCAAGCATCAAGACCCCGTTCACCGCCATCGTTGTCTACGACTTCGATGCCGACAACACTGTGCCTGTCGTTCAGGAACTCATCTCATCCGGAGAAACGCGACTGAGCCTCCGCCGCAATGCTTATGGCCGCGGTGTCACCGGCGCGATCAAGACGGGTCTCGAAGCGGTCGCGTCCGGCCCGGTGCTGGTCACCATGGCCGATCTCTCCGACGACATGCGGCAGGTCGATGACATGTACGCGCTCTACCTGCAGGGTTACGACCTCATCTGCGGCAGCCGTTACATGCCCGGAGGAAAGCTGATCGGCGGCCCGTTCCTCAAGCAGCTGATGTCGCGTATGAGCGGACTCACGCTGCACTGGTTCCGCGGAATGCCCACGCACGACGCTACCAACAGTTTCAAACTCTACGATGCGCGCATGGTGCACGAGCTCGGCGTCGAAAGTGTCGCCGGCTTCGAGCTTGGACTCGAACTCACGGTGAAGGCTTACCTGAACGGCTATCGCATCGCCGAGATTCCCAGCACCTGGCGCGACCGCACCGAAGGCGAGTCGCGTTTCCGCATCATGCACTGGCTCCCGCACTATTTGAAGTGGTACTTCCACGCCTACCAACCCAAGCACAAACCGCAGCGCGCTGCGGAACCAAGGTTAGCCGAGAAGAAGAGCTAGCCGATTACTGACCAGGTTGACGCATTAGCTTGAAACTTCTCCACAATCCCAGCCAGCTTTTTCGTCTGCTCTTCCGCATTGAAGTTCGTCCGGAACCACTCGCTCGCCGGGATTGGCGTACTCGGCATCCGCAGAAACTCCAGCAGCTTCCGATCGGCGACGTCCGCCGCGTCGTCGTTATACACGCACACGTGCGGAATTCCCGACCGCCGCAAGATATCTTCGATCGCCGACTTTCGCGGCACCAGCGCCAGCACCGGACGCCCAATGCAGATGTACTCGAACAGCTTCCCGGGAATCTGCACATCGCTCTGCGGCTGGATCAACAACAACGCGTCAGCTTCTTCCAGCACGCGCCGCGCTTCACCTCTTGAAACCTGCGCCTGCATCTCCAGCCAGCCTTGGCTTTGCGCCTGATCGTAGAGCGGCTTATCCAGGCCTGTCTTCTCATCGACATGCCCGAGGAGCAACATCTTCGCTGCTATCGCCTCCGCCGCGCCGCTCGCGCGCAGGCGTCCCAGCGACTCCACAATCGCGTTCGGCGTGCGCCCGTGGTACAGCCCTCCCGCATGCACGATCAGCTTCTGCGCTCGCTTCGGGATTTCTCGTGCTTGCGGAGCATCCTCCGGATCGAAACCGTTCGGGATGACGTGCAGCTTCTTCGCGTATCGCGGATAGCGCTGACGCCACATCTCCGCCGCGCCCTCCACATTGGCGATCACCGCCGCCGCCTGGCGGAACACGCGCGCCTCCAGTTGATGGTTCCAGAAGCGTTGCCGCGCCGACAGAAACTTGTCGCCCAGCCCAAGACTCAACGGATCGCGGAAGTCGGCAATCCACGGCAAACGATCGCGCAGGTACGCCATCAGACCGGCTGGGATCACGCCCAGCGGAGGATACGTCGAGAAGACGACAAATCTCTCGTTCGGATATTTCCGCACGAGCTGATGACAACGCGCCGCCGCCGCGAACGACCACATAATTCCGATGTGCCCCGGGAACGCCAGCTTGCGCACCAGCAGTTCCTGGTACGCCTTGAACGACTTCTTCTGCTCGCCCGTGCCCTCCCAGATGGGCCGCAGGTCGTCTTCGACGAACGTCACGTCGGCATTGCTCTCGGTCTGCGCTGACGCCGTAATCACGTGGCACGGGTAGCCCATGCGCCTCAGATATTTGTAAAAGCGGTACGGCCGGATCGCGCCCATCTCCGGGCCGGGCGGGAAGTGATGCGCAATCAGGATGACGTGGGGTTTCGGCATCGTGTCGTAGGAAGGGACAGAGTAGCAGAAGAAGCGGCCGACACTTTACTTCGGTGTGTCATCCTGCGCGGAAACGCCTTCGCGTACTCCCCAACGCCGAAGCCTCGCAGAGGCGAAATTGATTAGCCCAGCGCGGAAGCGCTGGGGAAGGTTGCCGATCAGGTTGAAGCCCCTTCAGGGGCGACAGGCCTCTCCGTCCCCACCTTCGTCGTTTACAATGTCCCGAAGGTTCTTCCAGCACGCCGTAAGACGGTGACGAATCCATGCTTCCCATCAAACTGGCCGTGGTTGCCGGCGCTCGTCCCAACTTCATGAAGATCGCGCCCCTGATGAAGGCGCTGGCGGGCGACCCCGACTTCCACCCCGTACTCATTCACACCGGCCAGCATTACGACGACAACATGTCCGGCTCGTTCTTCCGCGACCTCGGTATTCCAGAGCCGCAGCATCATCTCGAAGTCGGCTCCGGCTCGCACGCGCAGCAGACTGCCGAGATCATGCGCCGCATTGAGCCCGTGCTCGAGCAGGAGAAGCCTGTCGCGATCGTCGTCGTCGGAGACGTGAACTCCACTGCGGCAGCGGCCATTGTCGCCAAGAAGCTGCTCATCGACGTCGTACACGTCGAGGCCGGCCTGCGCAGCTTCGATCGCACCATGCCGGAAGAGATCAACCGCATCGTCACCGATTCCATCAGTGATCTCTTCTTCGTCACCGAAGAGAGCGGCCGCGTGAACCTGCTTCGCGAGGGTCAGGCCCCCGAGCGCATTCACCTGGTCGGCAACCTGATGATCGATTCCCTGCGCCAGAACGTCGAGCGCGCCAGGCAGTCCGACATCGCCAATCGACTTGGCATCGGCGGCATGAGCTACGGTGTAGTCACGCTGCATCGTCCGGCCAACGTCGACGACCCCGCCGCGCTCGACGAAATTCTGGGCGCACTGCGGGTCATTGCCGAGAACACGCCGCTCTTCTGGCCGGTGCATCCGCGCACACGCGCGCGGTTGGAGAGCAGCACGTTGCCCCTGCCACGCGAGATGCGCTTGCTGGAGCCACTCGGCTATTTGGATTTTCTAGCGCTCGAAGCGGGCGCCTCGGTAGTGCTCACCGATTCCGGCGGCATCCAGGAAGAGACCACGGTACTTGGCGTGAGCTGTCTGACATTGAGGGATAACACGGAACGCCCGGTAACGATTGAGCTGGGTACGAATCGCTTAGCCGGAACCAAAAAAGCCTCGATCCTGGCTGCATGGGATGAGTTGCAGCGCTCGCCGCGCCAGGCGCAGATTCCCCCGCTATGGGACGGAGAAGCTGGAGTACGTTGCCGCGAGGTGTTGCGCCGCTGGTATGGTGCGGCCGCGGAAATGCGCAAGGTGGGATCGGCGTAATCGTCTTTTTGACATTCGCGGTTGTACAAAACGAAATTGCAGCTTCATACGAAACAAGGATTTAAGAAGTTGAAGGGGCACGGCTTCAGCCGTGCCGTTCCGGGTTGTTAATGCAGAGGGCTTTAGCCCCTGAGGGAACTCGAATTGCGGCGCAAGATGCGAGGTCCCTTAGTGGCTAAAGCCACGCCACAATCAAGTCGTATCGGCACGGCTTAAAGCCGTGCCCCTTCAAGGCAAGACTTCAGGGGCTATCGGTTGATCGACGTAGCAACACTAAAACGACTAGTCCGACGCTGTCAGACAGGCGCCTATCTCCGCCCTGCGAACTTCAAGCTCGCCATCGGACAGGTGGTCGACGTCGAGCGAAACCTGCGCAGCTGCTCCGATCGCGACCATCTCCTCGCCGCGGCCAACTGGCTGAAGCGGTCGCAGGACGCGACCAGCGACGGAGGCTTTGTCGGCCGCTACAACCTGCGCAGCGGCTGGTCGTCGTCCTATCCCGAAACCACCGGCTACATCATTCCCACGCTGCTTCGCCTGGCCGACACGCTCGGCGATGACGAATATCTGAAACGCGCCGAGCGCGCCATCGGCTTCCTGCTCTCCGTCCAACTTCCCAGCGGAGCATTTCCCGGTGCCGAAATCGCCGAGAACAGCACCAGCCCATCGCCGTTCAACACCGGCCAGATCATGAACGGCCTGCAAGCCTGGACGAAGCGCACCGGCGACGGGCGCTGCCGCACCGCGTTATTGCGCGCGGGACGCTGGCTCTGCGAAATCCAGGATCCGTCGGGCGCATGGCTGAAGCACTTCTACCAGGAACTGGCGACCACCTACAGCGCGCACCTGACGTGCTGGCTCGCCGAGGCAGGAGAATTTCTCAACGATGGACCGATGCTCGATGCGTCGGCAAAACATCTCGCGTGGTGCATGCGGCATTACGATGCCGGCCGCTCCTGGTTCAACCTCTGCGGATTCAGTGCCGAGGACCACGCCGCCAATCGCTCGGTCACGCACACCATCGCTTACACGATCTGGGGTGTGCTGCGCACCGCCGAAGTTGTGAAGTCGGCAGAAGGAAAAGCTGCAGCCGAGAGTGCGGCCTATGCAGCGATGCGGCGGCTGGAGTTGTCAAAACGTCTGCCTGGCATTCTCGACCACAATTGGAAGCCGCTGGCCAAGTTCACCTGCCTGACCGGCAACGTGCAGATGGCGCTTATCTGGATGCACATGTACGCCGATAACGGCGACCCGCGCCTGCTCAACGCCGCACTGAAGTCGATCGACATGGTCAAAGCAGCGCAGGCCATGGACGCCGTCGATCCCGGCGTGCAAGGTGGCATCGCCGGATCGCAGCCGGTGTGGGGCGACTACATCTCGCACGCATTTCCTAACTGGGCGGCAAAGTATTTCATCGATGCGCTCTTGGCGAAACAAGACGCGCTGGCGAGCGACGTTCCGTTCCGCAACAAGCCGTTCGCAGTAGCAGAGCCCGTTCCGACCACGCTGCCTCCGGTTGCCATCGCGTCGGAGAATCAGCCGCGCATCGCCCTGCTGACCAGCACGGTGGCGACAAAGGCGATGGAGTTCCACAACGCGTGGTCGAGCTGGGGATTCCGTCCCGACCTCGTGCTGGTCGAACGCTGGCCGGTGCCGTCGCTCTCGACGCGACTGGAAGCGCGCGTCCGCGAAGGCCGCCTGACACGCAAACCCGGCTTCGTACAGAGCCCGCCATCATCGAACGGAGCATCCAGCAATGGCCTGCCGCCTGCCGGCTCTGTCATGGACTTCTGCCGCCAGCACGGCTTCGAGGCCGTCGAGGTTGACTCGCTAAATTCGCCGCAGGCCGTGAATCTCATTCGCGAGAAGCAGATCGATCTCTGCCTCTACGCCGGTGCCGGCATCATGCGCAAAGACATCATTGCCGCCGCGCCGCTCGGCTTGCTGAACGCACACATGGGCATCCTGCCCGGCTATCGCGGCATGAACGTCACTGAATGGGCGGCGTGGAACGGCGACCCCGTCGGTTGCACCGTGCACCTCATCGACACCGGCATCGATACCGGCGACATCCTCATCGTTCGCGAGGTCGACACCGCGCGCGCCCGCAATATCGCCGAGCTGCGCGAGCTGGTGAACCAGGCTCAGATCGGTTTGCTGGGCGAGGTCGTACAGTACATTCTGCGCGAAGGGAAGCTGCCGCCGCGCCGCTCGCAGACCGCAGCCGAGGGCCTCCAATATTTCCGCATGCATCCGGCGCTGGTGGAAAAGTTGAACCAGCGCCTGGCGCAGCAGCGTGATCGAGGCGCAGCGTCGTAGCGTCTTTCAGCAAAATGCCACAGAATTCGGTATCGTTGATGCTGAGCAAGTGAGTAGGATTTGACCCGGAGTGGACCTTGGGAGAGGGAATGCAGACAGCGGAGAAGAGCATCGCAACCCTGGAAGCACTGAAGCAGAAGATCGAAAGCAGGACCGCTCGCGTGGGCATCGTCGGACTCGGCTACGTCGGGCTGCCACTGGCCGTGGAGTTCGCCAACGCCGGCTTCACCGTCACCGGTATCGACGTGCTGCAGCCGAAGGTGGACGGCCTGAACCGCGGCGAGTCCCACGTGCAGGACGTCCCCTCGGCCGACATCGCCAAGTACGTTGGCGCCAAGAAATTTCACGCCACCACCGACTTCTCGGTCGTGCGCGACCTCGACACTATCAACATCTGCGTCCCCACGCCGCTGCGCAAGACCAAAGACCCGGACATGAGCTACATCGTCTCGGCGGTCGAGGAGATCGCCAAGCACTTCCATCCGGGCCTGCTCATCATCCTCGAGTCGACCACGTATCCCGGCACCACCGACGAACTCCTGCTGCCCACCTTTGAGAAGCTCGGCTACAAAGTCGGCGAAGATTTCTTCCTCTGCTTCTCGCCCGAACGCGTCGATCCCGGCAATCCGACCTACCAGACGCACAACACGCCGAAGGTCGTCGGCGGCGTCACCCCGGCCTGCACCGAGATGGGCAAGCTCTTCTTCTCGCAGGCGCTGGAAAAAGTTGTGCCTGTCAACGGCACGCGCGTCGCCGAGATGGTGAAGCTGCTGGAAAATACCTTCCGCATGATCAACATCGGCCTGGTGAACGAAATGGCGTTGATGTGCGACGGCATGGGAATCAACGTCTGGGAGGTGATCGATGCCGCGGCTACCAAGCCTTTCGGCTTCATGCCGTTTTATCCTGGGCCCGGATTGGGCGGCCATTGCATCCCCATCGACCCGTTCTATCTCTCGTGGAAGACGAAGCAGTCGGGCATCGAGGCGCGCTTCATCGATCTTGCCGGATACATCAACGGCAACATGCCGCATTTCGTGGTCGATAAGGTGCAGAGCGCGCTCAACAATCACGCCAAGCCGGTAAAGGGCTCGCACGTCCACGTAGCCGGCGTCGCCTACAAGCGCAACATCGACGACATGCGCGAGTCGCCGGCGCTCGACGTCATCCTGCTCTTGCAGAAGCGCGGAGCGAAGATTACCTACAGCGATCCCTATGTACCCGAGCTCAAACTCGATCATGGTTCGCTGAAGTCGCAGGCGCTGGCGACCTCAGCCGCGAAGGCCGATTGTGTCGTGATCATCACCGATCACACTGATTTCGACTACGCGGGCCTGCTCGACAAAGCCAAGCTCATCGTCGATACGCGTAACGCGATGAAGAAGTTTGACTCGGAGAAGATCGTCAGACTGTAGTTTCGATTTTCTAGTTTCGAGTTTCAGGTTTCGAGTTTCAAGATGGCAGCGCGGCTTCGAGTTTGAACGGTGTGGAGCGCGAAGCGCGTTACAACCGTAGCTCAGGACGTGAGTCCTGGGTTCACTTTTCCTGGCTTGGGGTAGTCCGCAGGACGGCAAAAAATGCCTGTCGTCCCAAGGGGACTCGCGTCGTTCTACACTTTAAGTCCCAGCGCTCACGTGCTGGGCTACGCTTGTTTCGCGCTGCGCGCTCATTCGAAAACAGGGAGCCCCGCCCAGTCTGGTTCGACTGGTGCGGGGCTTCGCTGTGCGCGATCAGCCGCGTTCGGCACTGCGCTACTTTGCCTTCGACGCCACTCCTGACGGCCCTGTGAGCGTCGCCGGCTGAATGGTGATGGACAGGTTCGCCGCCGCATGTTGACCCGCGGCGTCGGTGACCTGTACAGCGAACGAGAAGACCTTTGGCTTCAGCGATCCGGTTGCGCCCGGCGTTCCTGACACCGAGCCCCCGGTGCTCAAATGAATTCCCGATGGAAGCGCGCCCGATGTGAGCCGCCAGGTGTAGGGCGACTGGCCGCCTGACGCCAGCAACTGTGTCGTCGGATACTGGTGCCCGACTGTCCCGTTCGGTAGGCTGCTGGTTGTAATCACCAGAAGCGATTGCCCGGAGATTGTCAGCGCCAGCTTCGCCGTTGCCGTCGGTGTACCTGCCGAGTCGGACAGGCTGATGTTCAAGGTAAATGTCCCGGACTGAAGCGGAGTGCCCTTGAGTTCTCCGGCCGTGGTCAGTTGCAGGCCTTGCGGTAGCAGCGATGAGCTCGACCATTTGTACGGCGGCACACCACCCTGTCCCTGCAGGAACACGTCGTAGGGCAAACCCCTGGTCGCGCCCGGCAGAGACGTTGTGAGGATTCGCAGTGGCGGGATGGGCGCGGTCACCGTAATGCTGGTGGTCGCACTCAGGCATTGCGGCTGACCCGTCGTGCTGTCGCAGGCCTGCACGGTAAATCCGAACCTCCCGGCTTGCGTCGGTGTCCCCGAGAGCAGACCCGCGGCGCTCAAGCTGGTGCCCGCAGGCAGCGAGCCTTGCGTGAGCGTGAAGGTATACGGCGGCACTCCGCCGGTGGCCGCGAACTGATACTGATAATGAGTGCCGATCAGGCCGCTCGGCAACTGCGCCGGCGGACTGAACTGCAGCGGATTATTGCTTCCCCCTGAGATCTCGATGGCCGAGATGCTCATGCCGTAGGGGTCGGTCGTGGTATCGATGCGATCGCGCAGCACCACCCACAGCAATCCATCGCTGGGAGCGGTCACGTTGTAGCTGCGGGTATAACCGCGATACTGGCCGCCCGCCGCCAGGAAACCGTCAACGGTATCGACCACGCGGCCATTGATCTCCACATCGAAAACGTTCAGTCCGGCTTGCGCAACGCCAAGACCGCTCTCGCCATAGAGCGTGACCGTCGCAGTTCCGCTGCCGATGACATAACGCATAGCCGCGTCGTCGCGCGCCGAAACCGACATCCCGTAGAAGCCCGCGCCATCCGGATAGCCGGCCCACCCTGGAGCCGGATTCACGATCTGGCTGCCATACAGCGGGCAGTAGTCGCAAGCCAGCGGGCTCTCGAAGACCTGACCTTGTCCGGCATTCTTCAGGCGGCTGGTCTGCTCCCACCAGACTTTGCCATGCGTGTCGGTGTAGCTCAGGTTCTCGCCGCCAAGATGAAGCCGCAGATGTCCATCTGGCGAACTGGGAATGAAATAGCCGCTGGCATACGCTGCGACGTTGGGATCCGCTGCCGCCACACACTTCTCTTTGTAGGCAATTTCGGCGGTGATGGTTGCAGGTGCGGTTACAGTTCCATCGCGGCTGATGTTCGCGCCCGCGACCGGCGTCTCGAACGAGCACGCGTAGTCGGGGTTGACGTTGCCGGTCACCACCACCGGCTCCTTCCACGACTTGCCCGCCTCGATCAGCGGCAGGCGCTCGTGCGCAAAGCCAATCACGGTGCCGACCAGGTTCGCGTCCGCGCAGATAGTGCCATGATTTACGCACACCTGCGTGCGCCGGAAGCTGGTTGCGCCCTGCTGGTTATTGAGCAGCATCCGCTTGCCCGCACCCATGTTCGCCATCAGGCTGCTGGTGTCGACCAGTTCCATGTAGGGCTCGATGAAAGTCCAGGTGGTGAGGTCCTTCGCCGCATTGACGATCTGCACCGGCTCGAACTCGTTGGTCAGTACGCCGGTGTTCCAGTCGTCGTTGTAGCCGTTGGTGCCGTCGAAGGCCGCGACACCGTAATCCTGAAAGGTGCGTAACAGCGCCTTGATGAATGGACAGTCGGTGGTGACGTCTCCGCTGCAATACGACTCCACATTAAAGCTCGACTTCAGCCGGATGACCTGCCCATACGGTAGCCACCCAAACGCGATGCGTGCGTTCGCCCAGGTCGCCGCGCCCCAGCCGGTGCTGTTCACCGGAATGGTGAAGTGATAGTTATCGGTGACGGCCGTCGCGTAATACTCATTCGTCAGGTTGACGTTGTTGTTCAGCGACGTCCACTGTCCGCCGCTTATCCCCTGGAAGTGCACGTGAAAGTGGGGACAGCTTCCCGGTTCCACCGAGTACCACGGGATATCTTCGCAAGCGCCGAAACCGTTGGTCGCCAGGTTTGTTCCCGAGGTGCAGAGCGTCGGATTGCCGGCCACACACGATATCGACATCAGCGGGTGGTTATAGGTCACCTGGTCGCCGGTGACGGCGATACCCTGGTTGCGCGGCGACAGGATGGCATTCACAAAAGTCGTGCGCAGCAGGTGGCTGACCGCCTCCACGCGCCCGGTGGTCGGATCGACAACGTTGTCTACCACATTGTGGTACCACTGGTTCGGATCGATGCTGGTGGCCACCAGCGAGGTGCCGGCGGCATCCGTCCCGCCATAGATGCTGTTGTCGTAGTTGGGCCACGCCATCATGGTGCCGACGTTGCAGAACTGGCAGTCGCTGCCTCCGGTGGCAAAGTACACGCCCGTGAAGTCGCTGGACGGACACACGCTGGAATCGTAGTTGATGGTGCCGACCACGTGTTTGGCATAACCGTTGGTCGCCGGATCCTGGCTGGTAATGGTCAACGGGAAGCTGCTGGGGCCAGTGCCATTCCAGTTCATGGCCTGGCACGCGCCGGTCACGTGGTTGAACTGAATTGCCATGCCGGTGCGAAGCTCGCGGATGACGTTGGTATCGAACTCCACGGTGGTGACATGTCCGGGCCGCACCACCGGATTGTGCGAATCGGTATAGGGGTTGTACTCCTCATAATCGATGCCGTCGTCCTTGTTGACGCAAAAGCGATGCCGGTCGGGCCCGGTGCCGTTCTGCTGCGCGCCGTAGACGTACAGGTTGTAACCGTTCTGCTGCTGCACATCGGGAGGCAGCACCTCGGGGAAGAGAACATCCTGGTACGGTCCCCAGGGATAGACCGAGTGCATCAGCTGCTTCGGCGTGTTCTGGTCGCACATATTGGTGTAGAGGCCCTTGTAGTACCGCGGCCCTCCGCCCAGCTTGATCATGTGCTGATTGCCCTGCGCGCCGGCCGTGGCAATGCGCGTCATCCACCAGGTGTTCGGGTGAACCGGCAGCCGTCCGATATAGGCGTTAGCTCCGAAGTTATTGGGCAGGATCTGCGATCCCTTGGAGTAGTTCTGCACGAAGACCGTCGGCGGCGCGCAATAGCGTCCTGTCTGATCCAGTGAGCCGGTTCCGTTCAACGTCCAGTCAGAACAGCCGTTGGCGGTGAATTGAACGCAGTCACCCGCCTTCACGGCTTGAAAAGAGGGAGTGATCGCACAGCTCTGGGCGGTAGCGCTGGGCGTTGCGAGCAACACCACCGCGAGGAAGCATAGCCAGAGGACGAAGATTCTTCGACAAAGGGGATGAAGATAAAGAGTACGGAGGATATGAGTGCCAGACAACATGAGTTTCTCCTTGCAAAAAAGAGCAGCGCGGAAGGCGGCGGCAAGCCGGACGTTTCCCCGCGCCGCTTTCGCGGTTGGGGGTTGCGAGAACGCAGGCTCGCGCTCGCTGACGTCGGCTTTGCCGTCACCAGGTGCCACATAAAAAGCATCGGCGTTTGAGTAGCTGGCTTGAGGCTTTCCAGGTTTTTCGGGAAAACGAAGGTAACCAGCGCTTAGCTAGGGTTGCGTAGTGCTAACAGGGCACAAGAATGTCCTGATTCGGGAAGTAGATATTCACTCGCCTGTCGGGTGGAGCACGCGCCAGCACAGCCTGCGGACGACTCCACTCCCGCAAGCTTCGTGCAGCGTCATTCCGTCATGTTCAACGAGACAGATTCTTAAGGCGGCAAAAACCGTCAGCTCACGGCCCGGAAATCGTCAGCGTCAGCTTCGCCGTTGCCGGCGTCGTGCCCGCCGAGTCAGCCAGTTTAAGGTTGACGGTGAACATTCCTGATGCCAGAGGCGTGCCCTTCAATTCACCGGCGGCGGTCACCTGCAATCCGGCAGGCAGCATCGATAAACTCGACCACTTATACGGCGCCACGCCGCCTTGTCCCTGCAGGAACACGTCGTAGAGCACTCCTCGCGTTCCGGCCGGCAACGACGTCGTCAGGATCTGCAGCGGCTGAACCAACTGCGTGATCGTGATGCCGGTCGCCGCACTCAAGCATTGCCGCTGACCTGGAGTGCTGTCGCAAGCCTGGACCGTGAAGTTGTACGCGCCCGTTTGCGTGGGTGTGCCCGAGAGCGCCCCCGTGAAGCCGAGTCCGATGCCCGGCGGCAGCGCGCCCTGGGTGAGCGTAAACGTGTATGGCGGCGCTCCACCCGAAGCCACGAACTGGTACAGGTAGTGAGTGCCGACCAAGCCGCCAGGCAACTGTGCCGGCGGGCTGAACTGTAACGGATTGCCGCCGCCTACCGCGATCTCGATGGCCGAGATGCTCATGCCATAGGGATCGACCGTGGTATCGATGCGGTCGCGCAGCACGACCCACAGCAGTCCATTGCTGGGAACGGTCACGTTGTAGCTGCGCGTATATCCGCGAAACTGACCGCCGGCCGCCAGGAAGCCGTCGATCGAATCGACGACCTGCCCGTTAATCTCGACGTCGAAGACATTCCAACCCGCCTGCGAAACGCCCAGTCCGGCTTCGCCGTAGAGCGTGACCGTCGCTGGCCCGGCGCCCACGGCGTAGCGCATCGCGCTGTCGTTACGCGCCGAAACGGACATGCCGTAGAAGCCCGCGCCGTCCGGATATCCCGTCCAGCCCGGCTGCGGATTCAGGATCTGGCTGCCATACAACGGGCAGTAGTCGCAGCCCAGGGGGCTCTCGAACACCTGTCCCTGCCCGGCGTTTCTCAGACGGCTGGTTTGCTCCCACCAGACTTTGCCATGGGTGTCGGTATAGCTCAGGTTCTCGCCGCCCAAATGCAGGCGAAGGTGTCCATCCGGCGAGTTGGGAACGAAGTAGCCGCTGGCATAGGCGGCAACATGAGGATCCGCGGCGGCCACGCATTTCTCTTTGTAGGCAATTTCGGCCGTCACCGTTGAGGGCGCGGTGATGGTGCCATCGGCGGTGATGTTCGCGCCCGCGACCTGCGTCTCAAACGAGCACGTATACCCGGTGTTGACGTTGCCGGTGACGACCACCGGCTCCTTCCATGACTTGCCTGCCTGGATCAGCGGCAGCCGCTCATGCGCGAAGCCGACGGCGGTGCCCACCAGGTTCGCGTCCGCACACACGGTGCCTTGATTCACGCACACCTGGGTGCGCCGGAAACTGGTTGCGCCCTGCTGATTGTTCAGCAGGTTGAGCTTGTCCGGGCCCATGTTCGCCATCAGGCCGCTGGTGTCGACCAACTCCATGTACTGCTCGAGGAAATTCCAGGTGGCGAGATCTTTCGCCGCGCTGACGATCTGCGCCGGCTCGAATTCATTAGTTAGAATGCCGACGCCCCAGTCGTCATTGAAGCTGCTGGCGCCGTCGAAGGCTGCCACGCCATAGTCCTGCAGGGTGCGCAGCAGAGCCTTCATGAACGGGCAATCGGTGGTGACATCGCCGCTGCAGAATCCTTCCACGTTGAAACTCGACTTCAGGCGCATGACCTGCCCATAGGGCAGCCAGCCGAACGTCATGCGCGAGTTAGTCCAATCCCCATCCCCCCAGCCCGTGCTGTCTACGGGAATTGTGAAGTGAAACGGGTCGTTGATGATGGTCGCGGGATACTCGTTGCTGAGGCTGACGTTGTTGTTGAGCGTCGCCCACTGGCCGCCGGCTATACCCTGGAAGTGCACGTGGAAGTGCGGGCAAAAAGTTTCCAGCGAGGTCCACGGAATGTCTTCGCATGCATTGAAGCCGTTGGTCGCAAGACTCGTGCCCGTACCGCAGACCGTCGGATTGCCCGGATAGCATTGCACAAATATGAATGGATGCTGATACGTGACCCGGTCGCCGATGACGGCGATGCCCTGGTTGCGCGGCGACAGCGCCGGATTCACGAAGGTCGTGCGCAGCAGGTGATTGACGGCGTCAACCCGCCCCGTCGTCGGGTCGACAACGTTGTCTACCACATTGTGGTACCACTGATTCGGATCGATGCTGGTGGCCACCAGCGAACTGCCGGCGGCGTCGGTTCCACCGTAAATGCTGTTGTCGTAGTTCGGCCACGCCATCATGGAGCCAACATTACAGACGTCGCAATTGCTGCCCCCGGTTGCAAACGTTGTCGCTGCAAAATTGCCGTCTGTGCACGCGCTCGAGTCGTAAGGAATGGTGCCGACGATGTGGTACGCGTAGCCATTGGTGGCCGCTTGCTGGCTGGTGATGGTCAGCGCGAAACTGCTTCCGGCAGTCTGGTTGTACTGCATCGCCTGGCAGGCGCCGGTAACGTGGTTGAGCTGAATCGCCATGCCCGTGCGAAGCTGGCGGATGACGTTGGTGTCGAACTCCAGCGTGGTGACGTGTCCCGGATGAACGACCGGATTGTGCGAGTCCGTGTAGGTGCTGTACTCCTCGTAGTCGATCCCGTTGTCCTTGTTGACGCAGAAACGGTGCCGGTCAGGGTTGGTGCCGTTGAGCCGGGCCCCGTAGACGTACAAGTTGTAGCCGCCCTGCTGCTGCACATCGGGAGGCAGCACCTCGGGGAAAGGGACATCCTGGTACGGTCCCCACGGGAAACACCGAGTGCATCATCTGCTGCGGCGTGTTCTGGTCGCACAGGTTGGTGTAGAAGCCCTTGATGTAGCGCGGACCTCCGCCCAGCTTAATGTCATGCTGCGTGCCCTGTGCGCCGGCGGTGGCAATGCGTGTCAGCCACCAGGTGTTCGGATGGACGGGAAGATTGCCGATGTAAGCATTCGCGCCGAAATTGTTGGGCAGGATCTGCGATCCCTTGGAGTAGTTCTGCACAAACACCGTCGGCGGCGCGCAATAGCGTCCTGTCTGATCGAGCGTGCCCACGCCGTTCAGCGACCAGTCGGAACATCCGTTCGCCGTGAACTGCACACAGTCGCCGGCCTTCACTGCCTGGAACGAGGGAGTGATGGTGCAGCTTTGCGCCGCTGCATTCGGAACGGCGACCGACATCAGCGCAAGGAAGCCGAGCCAACAGACAAAAACTTTCCGGCAAAGCGACTGAAGGCACAACGTGCGCAGGGCACAAGTTCCAGACGGCATGGCGTTCTCCTTGAGACAACTGCGCTGCGGCAGCGAGTGCGTCGCAGCGATGGCTACCCGTGGCGCTCCCTCTATCGCCATGGGGCGACGGCCAGGGGAGCGCAGGTTCGCTCTCGCTTAGCTGAAAACCTCTGTCGGCAGTAGCGTTATCCGACAAGCATCCACCCGAACGCGCTAGGCCCGAAGGTTTTTGTGTGGCACGAAAACACGAAAGTAACCGGCACTTAAGTAAGGGCTGGAGCGGGGAAGCGTCGCCGGGTCTCGAACCTCAGCAGACCGCTGGCGATCCGCCATGCAGACGCACAGCTGCGTTCTTCCGCGACACCGTGTCGCGGGAGCAGCCTTTCCTCAAATTGTGAAGGGAAAGTTCGAAAAGCCAGCGAGGCTGTGGTTGAGAGTTTGGCGGCTCAAGAGCCGCAGCCCTTTAGCCCGAAACTCGTAGCTAAACAAAAAAGCCAGACGAGCGCTTCGCTCATCTGACTCTACTTACAATATAGCACATTCGGAGGGGTATTTGGCACAAATTGGCAACTTTATATCTCTTGCAGTCCTCAGTCGATTACAGCTAACTGTTGCGTTTCTCAGTATTGACATGTAAATCTTGCGTATAGAGCCAAGGTGCCATGTCTCTGGCCGACAGCCCGGGATCAGCCGCTCCTCGAGCCTTCCGAAACGCGCTTTATCAATTGCAGTTGTTGCACTTACCGATTCCCGAAAAGGTTGCCTTGGGCAAAGGAATTCTGCTGCTCTTTTGTGTGCAACACTTTGCACATGTTATGACTAAGGTATTGCGCTCCCCCAAATAAGGTGTTGTAACGTATTGATTCTTAAACGCATTTACCGCAAGCTAATTCAGCTACTCGGCCAAATAATTGCACATACCCGTTCGTTCCGCGAATGAAACCATAAGGGGCAATCATACTGTGGCGTTGGCTGGCACCAAGACCTCGGGTACTACGCTTTCGACTCCGGCTGAAGACGTCTTACCTGGAGGTAAACCGCCCTCAAAACTTAATACGTTCTGGCAGACAATAAAGCCGTTCGGCTGGCAGGGACTGCTCCTTACCGCAGTGCTGCTTTACTTGTACTACCCAGTCCTCAAGCTTCTGGCCTGGCAATGGTACAACGATGCCGACTACTCCCATGGCTTTCTGGTTCCGCTGCTGTCGGCTTACCTGATCTGGGCCCGCCGCGACAAGCTTCGCCAGGTCGCTCGCAAGCCTTCGGCGTGGGGCTTGGTAATCGTCCTGTTCTCGCTGGGCGTGCTCTTTCTTGGCAGTCTGGGCGCCGAGCTTTCGCTGGCCCGTTTGTCTTTGATCGGCTGCATCTGCGGACTGGTCGTCTACTTCGCCGGGGCGAAGGTGCTGCGGGCGATGTCGTTTCCCATCGCCTTTCTGCTGTTCGCCATACCGATGCCGGTCGTGATCTACAACGAGATCGTCTTCCCGCTGCAGTTCATCGCCTCGAAGTTCGCCACCCGCACGCTGGAAATGCTGAACCTGTTCCCCATCATGCGTGAAGGCAATGTCCTGATCCTGCCCGGTATGCGACTGGAAGTGGTCGAAGCCTGCAGCGGCATCCGTTCGCTGATGTCGTTGCTTGCCTTAGCTGCCGGTTACGGATATGTTGTTGAACGCAGCGTGGCCGTGCGTTGGTTCATGGTGATCGCGATGGTTCCCCTGGCGATCGTCAGCAACGGCATGCGGATCATGATTACCGCCATCATGGCGCACTACATCGGACCCAAAGCTGCGGAAGGATTCATGCACGAGTTTTCCGGCTGGGTGATCTTCGTGGTCGCCACCATACTGTTCCTGCTGCTGCATAGCTTCGTCACCTACATCCGCAAGAAGCTGGGCTGGTACGAGGGCGCCGGCAATCTCGATTTTCTTCCTGCTGAGAAGGTGTCGCAATGAGGGCGGGCGGGCGTTACTGGTTGATGATCGCGGTGCTGGTGGGAGCGACCGCCGGACTGGCGCATCTTTCCCACGGCGAAGCTACGCCGCCGGCCAAGCCGTTGTCGGAGTTTCCCGCAAAGATCGGACCCTGGGCTTCGGTGATTGAGTGGCCGCTGGACAAGGAAACCATCGACCTCCTCGGGGTTACTGACTATCTCAATCGCGGCTATTGGGAGCCCGGCATGGAGAGGACTCTGCTGGGCCTGTATGTCGGTTATTTCCGCAGCCAGCGCACCGGCGCCACCATTCACTCGCCAAAAAATTGTTTGCCGGGCGCGGGCTGGAATCCCGCCCAGTCGTCCATCTACCAGCTGCAACTGGATGACGGGCGCAAAGTCCCGATCAATCTCTACCTGATCCGCAAGGGTCTCGATTCGGAAGTAGTACTGTACTGGTATCAGTCGCACGGCCGCATCGTGGCCAGCGAATACTGGGGCAAGTTCTACTTGGTGTATGATGCGTTGCGCTTAAATCGTACCGACGCCGCACTGGTTCGCATCACCGTCCCCGTCATGAACAACGATGAGGCTACGGCTCAACAGCGCGCGCTTTCCTTTGCAAAACAAATTACGGGTGATCTCGACCAGATCATCCCACGGTGAACCCAGGAGAAGTCATGCGGAATCGCTACATCGTTTCCTTCGTAACAGTGCTGCTGGCCCTCGCTCTCGCAGGCTGCAGCAAAAATCCCGATGTCGCCAAGAAAAAATATCTTGAAAGCGGCATGAAGTACATGGATCAGGAGAAGTACGACTCGGCCGTCATTCAGTTCAAGAAGGCCATCCAGATCGATCCCAAGTTTGCCGAAGCTCACTATCAGCTGGCCATGGCTGACCTGAAGCTGTCGCACAACCAGGACGCCTTCCGTGAGATGAGCCAGACGGTGGAGTTGGATCCCAACCATTACAAGGCGCGCATTGCGCTGGGCGGAATGTTCCTCGCCTCCGGTTCGCATTACTACTCCAACGCCGAAGAGCAGGCCCGCTACGTCACCGATCACGATACGAGCAATCCCGACGGCTACGTGCTGCTGGGCAATGTCCTGCTGGCGCAGAAGCATTATGACGACGCCCTGGCCGCCTTCAGCAAAGCCATTGCCATCAAGCCCAACGATCCTCAGGCATACATGAATCGCGGCGCGACCTACGTGTTCCTCAAGCAGGATGATGCCGCCGAGAAAGATTTCAAGAAAGCTGTCGAGATCGATCCCCACTCCCTGCCGGCCTATGCCAACCTCGCCGGCTACTATCTCTACAAGAAGGACGCCAAGGGGTCCGAGGACGTTTACAAGGACGAGATCGCGAACAATCCTGATTCGCCTCAGCCGTATCTGCGTCTGGCCGGATTGCTGCTCCGTGAAGGCAAGAGGGACGAAGGCGAAGCTGTGGTGCAGCAGTTGCGCTCCAAGCAGCCGTCTTCGGCTGACGTCGCTTCCTCGATCGGCGACTTCTATCTCGCCGCTCGCAACACCGATGCCGCTTTGCGGGAATATCAGCGCGGCCTTTCCTACGATCCGAAGAACCAGACGCTGCAGGTCCGCGTGCTGGAGACCTACATCAACTCGGGCAAAATTGACGATGCGCAGAAGATGGTCGACCGCCTCCTGAAGGACGATCCGGGCGATCCGACCGCGCGCATGGTCAACGGCCGCCTGATGGCCATCAAGGGCAACCTGCCTGACGCCATCACCACTCTTCGCGGCGTCGTGAAAGACGCTCCGGAGAACGCGCAGGGTCACTACATCCTCGGCCTCATTCTTCGTCAGTCGGGCGACTACGCCGGCTCCAAGAACGAGTTGCAGGAAGCCATCCGCATTCAGCCGACGAATCCCATGACCCTCCAGGCGCTGGCCGAGGTCTATCGCGACAGCCACGACTTCGACACTGCCATGGAGTACGCCACCAAGCTGCAGAAGCTGAATGACAACAACCCCAGCGCGAAGTTCCTGGTCGCCACCATCGAACTCGGCAGCAAGGACTACGACAAGGCCATCGACGATCTGCAGGCGCTTCAGAAATTGGCGCCCAACGATCCGACCATCATGATCAACCTGGCCTATGCCTACTCCGGCAAGAAGGATTACGCGCAGGCTGAGAAGTACTTCGTCGCGGCAACCAAAACCGCTCCGACCTTCGACACCGCGTGGGCCAGCTACATCGCCATGCTGTTCGCCAACAACCAGGGTCCGAAGGCGCTGGGGATCGCGACTCAGTACGCCAACGCCAATCCCACCCGCCTGCCTGCGATGTTCATCTACGCTTCCGCTCTGGCGACTATGAAGCAGTTCGACAAGTCGCTGGCGGAATATCAGAAGGCGCTGGCAGCCGATCCCAAGAACGCCGCTGCGTACCTGCACATGGCGCAAATCTATTCGGCCACCGGCAAGCCTGACCAGGCGCTGGACTCTCTGCAGAAGGCCCTCGCCATCCAGCCGAACTCGACCACGCTTAACACCGCAATGGGCGACGTTTACATGTCCAAGGGCGATCTGAAGAATGCGGGCAAGTTCTTCCAGGCAGCTTTGTCGGAGAACGCGCATGATCCGGTGGCAGCCAACAACCTGGCGTGGGTCTACGCCCAGGAAGGCGACAACCTCGACATGGCGCTCAGCCTGGCCACGCAGGCCAAGCAGATTGCTCCTGAGATGAACAACGTGAACGACACTCTTGCCTGGATTCAGTACAAGAAGGGCAATTACCAGGTGTCGGTCTCGTTCGCCGAGGATGCGGTCCGGCGCTCTCCTGAAAACGCCTCGTTCCGCTATCACCTGGGCATGGCGCTCATGGGTGCGGGCGACAAAGACCGCGCGCGTACCGAGTTGCAGAAGGCGCTCTCGCTCAACCTGAAGGGTACCGACGCGCAGGACGCGCAGAAGACCCTGGCCTCGCTTAAGTAAATCGCTGAACTACTTCTGGGACACCGGCGGCCTGACGAAAGTCAGGCCGTTTCTTTTTGAGTGCAGTGGTCAGTGGCTAGTGGCTAGTGGTCAGAGGAGCTGTCGGCTTCGTCGGCGGTGGAGCAAGGGCTCCAAAGCTCAGAGCGCCACAGGCGCGTGTCATGACAGCCCAGCATGGAGCGAAGCGGAATGCTGGGTAGGTAGACGAATTGCGCCGAGTCCCCCGGGGACGACAGGGTTCTCCCGCAAAAAGCCCGCGGATTCATGAAGAACCAGCCGCGAATGCGGCGGGATGGTGTGACGCCGGGGCGCGAGCCCCGGGTACGCTAGGCAGAAACTAGCCGCGTCAGCGGCGACACGCCGCGCCGACCGTCTCACAGGTCCTGGTTTTAACTGACTACTGGCGGCTGGCTACTGGCCACTGTTCTACTGCGCCTTCCGGTCGTATACCCACGTGTTGGAATTCGCACCTTTGCCCCCGGAGGTCGTCTGCATCTCGATCGCCTTCAGGGTGTTGCCATTGTCCATCATCGTGTATTTCACCAGGTCATTGACCTTGGTGCCGTCGGCGGCGGTGATCGTCTGCTCCAGTACCAGGACATTGCTGTCCCAATACAACTTGCTCGCTGTCGTGTAGCCCGGCGCCTTGTCCTGGACCGGCTGCGGACTGCCGACGGTCGCGTCCAGCTTCCAGTTGAAGTTCTGGTCGCCATAGGTCTGGCTGCGGTCAAGGAGGATCTGGTCATTGTCCTGCTTGATCTGCAGGGTCATGGCAGACGGCGCGGGAACCGTGAGCTTCGACTTGTGGGAGTCGAAGACCCAGGTGCCGGTGAAGTTGGCTTTCGCCGGGTCGACTTGCGCAAACGCTGCCGTGCCCGCGGTCAGTAAAAGGAGGAAAGCGATCATTCGGTTCATGGAGGCCAAAATTGTAACAAACCAACGCATAAAGAATTTATAAATTCAGCGGGACAAGTGTGACTTTTCTCGTTACAGGACAAATCGGATCGGGGACCGACGACAGATCTATCAGTCGCGAACGCTAGCGGCCAGCGGCCATTGCGTGCAGCGGCTGGCAGTTACAATCTTGTTCCGGCTTGGCGCCGGACTTAGCCTGCTCATAAAGTTCAGTCAACAGGCAGATCAGGTCGCGCTCAGTCGCGTTTATCTCCGGCGGCATTTCACAACCCACCAAGTAAGGAAGATTCCGTAGATCTGCGCTCTGCACTTTGCCGTCGTGATTGATCGTCACGTTTAAGGTCCAGAGCAGGTGATATTTGCTCTTATCCGTTTCAACTGTGACCTGCGACGGAAGTGCAGCGATATCTTTACGCGCCAACACGTTGTTCAGATCAGCGAGTTCGTCGTGTTCAAGATGCCCCTGATACTCCCATTTGGTCGGCTTCTCGGGAGTGCTGCCAAACGCCGGAGCCGTGAACGAGTGCGAAGCGAGCAGTACGCCGTCGCTGCACACAGTCACCCGGTTCAACGTTTCATTACCGGATGACTCCATCGTCAAGAGGGCATGGCAGGCTTCAGCTTTCTGTAATGTTTGCGCGCCCGCGGCGGACATGCCCGACGCGAGCAGCGATAGAGCAAGTACAACCGTCATTCGGCGACGCGTGCGCATTCGCTGACAGTATAACGACGAAGGCCATTCGCCTGAATCCCGAGATTGCCCGCTGTCATCTACTCTGCTAAACTAACTAACTAGTTAATTAAAATGTCAACGCAGTTCAAATCAGCCGAGGCCCGTCGCGGCAGCCGCCGCCAGCCTGAGGCCAGCCGTCAGGCCATCCTTAAAGCCGCCCTCGCCGAGTTCGCGCAAGAAGGCCTGGCCGGTGCTCGCGTCGATGCCATCGCCGAAGCCGCCGGCGTCAACAAGGCGCTGCTCTATTACTACTTCGGCGACAAGGACACGCTGTACGCGGCCACGCTCGATGGCTTCTTCGCCCCGCTGCATGACCGCATCATGGCCGTCCTGGAAGCGCCCGGCACCGCGGGCGAGCGGTTCCTGCAATACGTCAAGCAACACTACGACGCCATCGCTGAGTCACCGCACTATGCCCGCATCTTCATGGGCGAACTGATGAGCGCCAGCCGCGGCGGTACCACGCACCTGGATCGCATTGCCGCCAAATACATGAAACCCACCGGACTGAGCGTGATCAAGGTGATCGAAGCGGGCATCAGGGACGGCGAGTTTCGCAAGGTGAACCCGGTGCAGGTGCTGCCGTCTGCCATCGGCGCTATCGTTCATTATTTTCTGACCGCACCGCTCCGCGAGCGCTTCGTGCGCGACACGCCCGCCATCGTCATGCCAACCATCGAAGATCGACGCGCTGCCGTGCTCGACTTCGTCGCCGCTGCGCTGTTCGCCAATCGCGATGCCGGCATCAAGCTGGCCGCCCGGATTGCCGCGTCCGATTCCAAGCAACCTAAGCCCCAGAAACACGCGCTGTCCCGAACGAAAGGGAAACGCTAATGAAAGTCAGTAAATTTTTCGTCTTCCTGCTGGTCTTATTCGCCATCGCCACGGGCTATTACTTTTACTCCACGGACCGCACCACCGACACCGTGCTCATCGGCATCGTTGACGCGAACCAGGTCATCGTCAGTTCGAAAATCATGGGCCGGATCGAGAAGCTCTACGTCGATGAGGGCTCTAAGGTGAAAGCCGGCGATCTGATCGCCGAGATCGACTCGGCCGAACTGGAAGCGCAGAAGAACGCCGCCGAAGCGATGATCCACGCCTATGACTCGCAGGTGTCGTCGATGCAGGCCACCGAAGAGCAGACGCTGGGCGAGACAAATAGCGGCGTCGCCAACGCGAAGGCGCGGCTCGCTGCCGCTCACGCTGCGCTCACCCAGGCCGAAGCCGATATGGTGCGCATTCAGAGTGACTCGCGGCGAACCATGGCGTTAGCGCAGGCCGGCGTTGCATCCGACCAGGACCGCGTGCGTGCCGAAGAGCAACTCAACGCGCAAAAGGCGGTAGTGCTGAGTGCGCAGAAAAACGTCGACGCCGCACAGGCGGATCTGACCACCGCCAACGCGCGCCTGCATCAGCAGCACGCGGCGGCCAGCAACGTCGCGGCGAACCAGGCGCAGGTGGCGAATGCCAAGGCGCAACTGGCCGAAGCCGACACACGGCTGGGCTACACGAAAATCTACGCGCCGGTGAGCGGCACGGTTTCGGTGCGCGCAACCCGGCAGGGCGAGGTCGTCAATCCCGGCACGCCAATCGTTACCATCATCGATTTCAACGACACGTGGGTGCGCGCCGAAGCCCCCGAAACCGAGAGCCTCTACGTCTCCGTCGGCGACAAGCTGAAGGTGCGCCTGCCGGAGGGCAAGCCCATCGATGGCACGGTGATCTTCAAGGCTGTTGAGAGCGACTTCGCGACGCAGCGCGACGTGAGCCGCCGCAAGCGCGACATCAAGACCATCGGCCTGAAACTGAAGGTCGACAACCCCGACGGCGCACTCGTCCCCGGTATGACCGCCGAGGTCCTGCTGCCGAAGGATTTGGGGAAAGGGAAGTAAGGGTTGTGTCAGGGCACGAGTTTTACAGCTGCTGAAACTCGAACGGCTTGAGCTTTGTAACAGGGCACGACTTCAGTCGTGCCGATAAGTCACAATTCTTGATCGCGAGCCGGCTTTAGCCGGCGACAGGATACTGGTGCAAAGTTGTTCAACAGCGTAATTGCTTGTGCAGACTACTACGCGCAATGCTTGTAGTGGGACTTTGGTATGTCGAAGCCATCAAGGAACACCGACACACGTCAGATCCTCAGCTCGTCGCGTACCTTCTTTGTGACCACGAAGACGAGCATGGCGCGTGCTCTGTTGCAGTCCGAGCGGAATGCACTACTGTTTGTCGACGTGCTTCGATCATGCGTTCGCGAGCGCGAGTTTACTCTGCATGATTTCGTAGTCATGCCCGATCATGTGCATCTGCTGATCACGATCTCCGGCGAGATGACGATCGAGAAAACAATGCAGTTGATCAAAGGTCGTTTCTCGTATCGCGTCAAGAAAGAACATGGATACCAAGGAGAAGTTTGGCAGCGCGGGTTCTGGGAGTTGCGGGTTGAAGATGAAGCTAGTTTCGCTCGCCATCAAGAATACATTGCACAGAATCCCGTTCGCAGAGGTTTAGTGGATCGAGCAAACGATTTTCCATTTTGCTTCGAATATCTGGCACGGCAGAAAGCAGCTGGGGCTAAAGCCCCTTGAACCTTGAAGGGAACGCTTTGCGGCACGACTGAAGTCGTGCCCTGTTACAAGGCATCGGCGCACCGACGTAGCTGAGGTCCTGAACACACACAATTCCGCTGCGCCTTTGCGTACCGCGCAGCCAACTGACAACTGACAACTGACAACTGATCTCCACCATGACAGCAAAACCCAACCCGAGCACCTATCAAGGCGACGCCATCGTCGTCGACCACATCACCAAAAAGTACGGTGACTTCACCGCTGTCGACGACGTTTCGTTCAACGTGCATCAGGGCGAGATCTTCGGCCTGCTCGGTCCTAACGGCGCCGGCAAGTCGACGCTCATCCGCATGATGACCACGCTGCTGCCGATCACCGCCGGGCGCGCGCTCATCAATGGCTTCGACGTCTCCAAGCAGCCCGACAATGCTCGTCAGTGCATGGGCGTGATCCCGCAGGCGCTGACCAGCGACATCGACCTCACCGTCGAAGAGAACCTGAACATCTACGCCAAGCTCTACGGGGTGAGCGCCGAAGACCGCCGGCGCAACATCGACGACCTGCTCGAAACCGTGGACCTCACCAAGTGGCGCAACGCGCAGACCAAGACGCTCTCCGGCGGCATGCGGCGTCGCCTGGAAATTGCGCGCGGCCTGGTACACAGCCCCAAAATATTCTTCCTCGACGAGCCCACCACCGGCCTCGACCCCGTCTCCCGCGTCGCGGTCTGGGAGATGCTGACGGCGATCAAGGACAAACGCGCGCTCACCATCCTGATCACCACGCACTACATGGACGAAGCCGACCGCCTGTGCGATCGCATCGCCATCGTCGATCACGGCAAACTGGTCGCCCTCGATTCGCCCGCGGCGCTGAAGGCCAGCGTGCCGGGAACGAACGTCATCGAGGCGCAGTTCAGCAACGCGCCCGCCGACTGGCAGCAGCAACTGGAGAAGCTCGACGACGTGACTGCGGTGCAGCCGGAGGCGGCGAATATGTATCGCATCCTCACTGGCAACGGATCGAAGACCACCACCGAACTGGTGGAGCTCGCGGTACACGAGAAGGTTGAAGTCAAATCGCTGTCGGTTCAGAACACCACGCTGGACGATGTGTTCGTCCACTTCACGGGACGGCAGTTGCGCGACGAGCAGGTGAAGGCCTTCAGCTTCGTCATGCCTGACCGTCCGGGGATGCGGCCATGAATCGAATGTGGGCGATTGTCGAGCGCGAGTTGCGCAAGTTCTTCCGCTCTCCGGCGCTGATGCTGGTGTCGATGGTGTTTCCGCTGGTACAGCTCATCGTGCTGGGCAACGCCTTCGGCGGCAAGATCAAAGAAGCGCGCCTGGGCGTGGTCGATCAGGACCGGGGCACGCAGTCGGTGAAAGTACGCGAAGCGCTGGCGGCGGTGCAGGCGAACGCCAACACGTTCTACACCGTGCCCTACGACAACGACCGCCACGCCATGGAAGATGTGCGCAACGGCCGCCTCGACGGCGCCATCATCATTCCGCCCGAGTACTCGCGCCGCGTCTACGAGCAGAACCATCCGCGCATCGCCCTCATCGTCGACAACACCGACAACTTCATGAGCTCGACGCTGGAGTCGCAGTTCGCCGACATCGTGAAAGCGCTGAACAATCCCGACGTCGATCCCTCGCGCATCCTGCAGCAGATCACCCTCGACACGGTCGAACTGTATCCCTACATCGAGTACATGAAGTACCTGCTGCCCGGCTCGATCGCGCTGGCCATGTTCGTCTCGGTGATGATCGGCGGCGGCATGCTGTACATCGACGACAAAGCCCGAGGTGTGCACGAAGGCTACCTGGTCACGCCGATCACGAAGTTCGAGCTGGTCGCCGGGCTGAACATCGCCGGCGCCATCAAGGCCATCATGGCCGGCGTCGTCATTACCGTGCTGGGTGCGCTGCTGTCGGGCCTGGGATCGGTGTTCACGCTGCAGAACATGTTCTACCTGCTGCTGGTGATCCTGGCGACCTCTGCGGCCTTCAACACCATGATGTTCCTGATGATGGTGCGCGTCGAAGATCCGCTGGTGCCGCGCGCAACCTTTGGAGTGCTGAACACGCTGCTGTTTTTTCCCAGCGGAGCGATCTATCCCATCAAGGCGTTCCCCGCATGGCTGCGCTGGATCGCCTACATCGATCCCTTCACGTATTCGGTGCATGGCTTCAAGTCGATCCTGCTGAAGGACGCCGGCTTCGTCGCCATCCGCGCCGATATCACGTATCTCACCATCGCCGCCGCGATCATGATTACCATCGCGACCATGCTGTTTAAGCGGACGTTGTAAGCGCGTGGAGAGAACTCAATTGACAACTCTCCCCGCGACGCCATAATTGTGCAGCGCCGCCGTCTCCTCGGAGGCCGGCTGCCAATTACTCACGGGGTTCCCATGCTCGACCGCAAAATTGAAAACTGGTTATTGTCGGCGCGATGGCTGCTGCTGCCCTTCTACGCCGTTCTGCTGATTGCGCTGGTGCCTCTGTTCTTCATGCTGGTGCGCGAGTTCAAGCACCTGATGCCGCTGGCCTTCGGTGGCCCGGAAACCGATGTGGTGCTGGCTATGCTCGCGATGCTGGATCTGGTGCTGCTGGCGAACCTGGTGATGATGGTCGCGGTGTCGAGCTTTGAGAGCTACGTTTCGCGGATCGAGGTCAGCGCCGGCGGCGACAAGCCCGAGTGGCTGGGCAAACTGGACAGCGGCGGCGTCAAAGTGAAGGTCGCGGTGTCGATCACCCTGATTGCCGCAGTCAACCTGCTGCGCGATTTCATGAAAGAAGAATCGCCGCGCGAACTGATTTTTTCCGGAGCCGTACTGCTGAGCTTCACCCTGATGTCGTATGTCATCGCGAGGACCGGAAGCCACGCGTCCACCGGAATTCCGATCTCGAGCGCAGAACACCATTCGCTTCCGGAGAATCGTCATTGGATCGACAGCCGCGTTGGTCGACCCTGCTATTTCAGAGTCGAAGCGCCTTCCGCTTCTTTTGGCGTATCGTTCCGCATGTTGTCTTTGAACGCGCGAATACCATCGCCCAGCCCTTTGCCGAGTTCCGGCAGCTTCTTGGGACCGAAGACGAGCAAAGCGATGAACAGGATGACGAGCAAGTGCATGGGTTGAAACAAGCCTTCGAGCATCAGAGTTTCTCCTTTTCCCTAAAGGGCCGCATCATCCCCCCGGCGATGCGGCCCTTGGCTGACAGCACGCTAGTAGAGAGTGGTGTCCGGTAACTGCCACTGGACGGGTGCTGCCAGGGCGACACTTCCCTGGTTGGCCAGCGCCTGCTGGAGCGAATAGCCGGGGCCAGTCGATGAGTTCAGGAACGGCGCCAGCGCATCCACGGCGGAGTGGTCGCCGTGCGCCAGGCTGGTCAGCCCATCGGTCTGCTCATAGGCCTTATTGTTGGCCGGGTTCATATTGCCGATTACGCGTCCCAACACGCGATGCTCGGATTCCACGCAGCCGATCGACGCAGCGACCTTCGCGAAGTACTCGAGTTGATCCGAGGTGTAGCCGGCCGCGCCATTCACGGCGAGCACGGCGAATTCCTGCGCGGCGACCAGGTAGGCGCCGATGAACGCATTCTCCAGCGCGTCCAGAATGCTCAGGAAGGGGCCGAGTGTGTTGAACGTGCCGGCAGGGAAGTAGAACGTCTGGTAGGGGTCCTGCCCGCTGGATCCAATGCCGAGAAGGCTGCGCATCAGGTTCGCGTGAACGATCTCTTCCATGAACGCGGCCTGCAGATACTCGACGTTGCCCTGGTTGGAATTGGTGGGATTGACGTGGTGCGGACTGCCGCCGGGTCCGGCGAGATTCGGGTCCTGAATCACTGGCCCGGTCAGTCCGTTGTAGTAGAACGTGGTCGCGAGATCTTCGGCGACGAGCGCAGCGGTAAAGATGTCGGTGGGTGTGTCGTGAATGGTGGTGGGATTTTTGGCTAGCCCCGCGGAGGCGGCTGCGTTCCCGGTTTTCAGGTTCTGGGCAAGCAAAGGAGATAAGCCGCCGCCAATCAGTCCAGCGGAGGCGATGCCCAATCCTGCCATTCCGGAGCCTTTGAGAAATTTGCGTCGATTGAGAGCTTTTTCGGTGAGGTTGGTGATCTCGGCCCAATCCATAAAACGATCTCCTGTTCGAGGTGGGATTGGAAGGCAAGACGGTTGAAAGCGGGCGCAATCTGAAGAACCGTCTGCCTTCCGGTGTGGGTACGCTCACCATTGGTTCGCGGATTGGCTGGCAGAGTTATTTCTGAATGAAATTTCAGCAAGGATCGTGGACAAGCAGCAGCTTTGGCTTTGCTCGGGTCGAGCAAACTCCGATTCCTGTGTCCCGCATCCTACGTATGTCGGACAGCGTAGCCCTTTTCGCTCAGGGCCTTAGTCTGGGCAGCACACATCGACATCCTAAGGGAGGACGAAATGAAAAGTTTCTTGGTTGGGCTGGGGCTGGGCGTTGGTCTCGGTCTTCTCTTTGCGCCGATGAGCGGCGAAGAAACCCGCAATAATCTTGCGGACCGCGCCAACGATCTGGCGAGCACAGCTCGTGACAGCTACGAGCAGAACCGCGACCGCGTACAGCGCGGCGTGGAAAGCATTCGGGGCACCGCTGAGCGGGCCGTGGGCCAGGTGCGCAACACGGTGAAAGAAACCGCGCGCGCTACCGGGACGGAGAGCAGCTCTCCCACCCCGCAACACACCTAGCGATACCGCAACACTTCTCCTCAAAGCAGGCGGACGGTTAGCACAACGTTCGCCTTTTTTATGGTTCCGGCGAACGAATTCTCCCCTCCGTTCTGCACAACTGCGGATCAGCATTTATTCTAGGAGTTCATCATTGTGGAGGATTCCTACATGCAAGTCATGGAGAACTGGCAGCCCAAGGGCATCACGGTTTACATGGACGACAAGCGGTTCATCAACTGCGTGCTTACCGAGTGCCGCCTGGTCTACGGCGGCGGCGATGTTACGTGGGAGAACACGCAGTTCGTCAATTGCCAGCTCACCTTCGACGGCTCGGCCCAGCGCACCGTTGCTTACCTGCAAAACTTCGGACTGATGCGTCCGCCGGAGAAGCAGGGTGCACCGACGATCCAGGCGAACTCGGGCATCAACTAAGCCGCTTTCCGGGAGTCGCGAAATCTCAGTAGTGCCGCTTTTGGCCGTAGCATCGTCACCGAGCCGAGTGACATGCTGCACAGACACTCCGTACTTGGCAAGAGCAGCCTTGTGTCGCGGTAGCCAGACGTTTGCCTTACGGCCGTCCGCGCGAGGCACCTACGCTCTTCCAGTTCTTACGCACGACCGTATGCCAACGGCCGCAATTCTTTTCCGGCGTACTCGTGCGCTATTCCCTGCCGCCTGAAGGCCGCATTCCCGTCGATTCTTGTTCCCCATCGATTGTCCCTTGCGGCACTTGCCGGCAAGTACGAAGAGAGCGTCTGGCCCTTAACCGCACATTGCACCCTGGAGGTTCCGATGCTTCACCTCGACACTGGTAATACAGGCTTCATGTTGTTGTGCTGCAGCCTGGTCATGCTGATGACCCCCGGGCTGGCGTTTTTCTACGGCGGCCTGGTCGGCCGTAAGAACGTCCTGGCCATCATGATTCAGAGCTTCGTCTCGATGGGCTGGACCACGGTCATCTGGTATCTCTACGGCTATTCGCTCTGCTTCAGCGGCGACTGGCACGGCATCATCGGCAATCTCAATAACTTTTGCCTGCGCGGCATCACGCTGAGCACGCCGTCGCCGAACGACACCATCCCGGCGATTGTCTTTATCGCGTACCAGATGATGTTCGCCATCATCACCCCGGCCCTGATCTCGGGCGCATTCACCAACCGCGTCACCTTCAAGGCCTACATGCTGTTCCTCACAGCCTGGCTGACCTTCGTCTATTTCCCGTTCGTTCACATGATCTGGGGCGGCGGTATCCTGCAACGCTGGGGCGTGGAAGATTTCGCCGGCGGCATCGTGGTCCACAACATCGCGGGCCTGGCGGCGTTAGCGTCCGTGCTGTATGTCGGCAAGCGGCGCGTGCTGGACCGCGGCCCGCACAGCATTCCGCTGGTGGCTCTCGGCACCGGACTGCTCTGGTTCGGATGGTATGGCTTCAACGCCGGCAGCGAGTTCCGCGTGGATTCGGTGACGGCAGTGGCCTTCCTCAATACCGACATCGCAGCTTCCTTCGCCGCGATTGCCTGGCTCATGGTGGCCTGGACGCGCGAGAAGAAACCGAAGTTCCTCGGCCTGCTGACTGGCGCCGTGGCTGGACTTGCCACCATTACTCCCGCCGCAGGTTACGTCTCGCCTACGACGGCCGTCATCATCGGCATTATCGCCGGCTGCGTCTGCTATTTCGCAGTCGAGCTGAAGAACCATTTGCACTGGGACGATGCCCTGGACGTCTGGGGGGTACACGGTGTGGGCGGATTCCTCGGCATCATTCTGCTGGGCGTTTTTGCCGACAAATCGTTTAACGCTGCCGGCACCAACGGCCTGCTGTATGGCAATCCGAGCTTTTTCTTCAAGCAGGTAGTGGCAGTGTTGTTCTCGTCGGTGTGGGCGTTTGGCTTCACCTACGGGATGCTGAAGCTGATCAATGTCTTCACGCCGGTGAAGGTAGAAGCGGCGCACGAGGAGATTGGTCTGGATGAATCGCTGCACGGCGAACACGCTTACGAGAGCCTGGAAGTCGAACAGTTGATTCGCTCGGCTTATGACGACGGTGTGGTGAAGAAAGAGCCTGCCGAGTTATAGCGCGAGTCGGACGGATGCAGGTCAAGCTCAGGGGCGGCCATCGAGTCGTCCCTGAGTTTTGCTGTCTGTACGACTAAAGTTACCCACCCTGGCAGACGTGTTCGGCATACTGCTTCAATGGCAAGTACTTTCCCTAAGGAGCGCTGGCTACCGAAGTCTGTCCTCTGTTTGCGCGACTACAACGCCGCAAAATTCTCTCGTGACCTGATGGCGGGCATCACCGTCGGCCTGGTGGCGCTGCCGCTGGCGATGGCGTTCTCCATTGCCTCGGGGCTCACCCCGCAGGCCGGCATCTACTGCGCCATCGTCACCGGTCTTCTCATCTCGCTGCTCGGCGGTTCGAAGACACAGATCGGCGGCCCGACCGGCGCGTTTGTCGTCGTGGTCGCCGGCATCGTCGCCTTGCACGGCGTCGACGGGCTCTTCATGTGCACGGTGATGGCCGGAGCAATGCTCGTCATCATGGGCCTGACCGGCATCGGCTCCGCGGTGAAATTTATTCCGCGGCCGATCGTGATTGGCTTCACCAACGGAATCGCCGTGCTGATCGCCAGCACGCAGGTGAAGGACTTCCTCGGCCTCCAAATCGACAAGGTACCCAGCGTGTTCTGGCTGCGCATGGAGACCCTGGCTCATCACATGAGCAGCCTGAGCTGGCCGACGACCATCCTGGCAATTTCCACCGTGGTCATCCTGATTGTCTGCCGAACGATTTCCGACCGCATTCCGGGCCCGATCCTGGTTTTAGTTCTGGGTACGGCCGCCGTGTTCGTCTTTCACCTGCCGGTGGAGACGATCGGGTCGCGCTTCGGCGGAATCCCCAGCGGACTGCCGCACCTGGTCATCCCAAAATTTCGCTCCGACCTGATTCACGGACTGCTTGGCCCGGCGGTAACGGTGGCGATGCTGGGGGCCATCGAGTCACTGATGTCGGCGGTGGTCGCCGACCGCATGAGCCACGACCGCCACAATCCCAATGTCGAGCTGTTTGGGCAGGGTATCGCCAACATGATCTCGCCGCTGTTTGGCGGACTGCCGGCAACCGGAGCGATTGCCCGCACCGCCACTAACATTCGCTCGGGAGCGCAGACTCCGGTAGCGGGAATGATTCACTCGCTTACGCTGCTGTGCGTGGTGCTGTTCGCTTCGCCGCTGGTGCGCTTCGTGCCGCTCGCCGTTCTCGCCGGCATCCTGATGGTGGTTTCGTACAACATGGGCGAGTGGGGCGAGATCCCGCAACTGTTGAAGCTGACCAAGACGGACGTCAGCGTGTGGCTGGTGACGTTTGGACTGACGGTGTTTGCCGATCTCACGGTGGCCGTCGAGGCGGGAATGATCCTGGCAGCGCTGCTGTTCATCAGTCGCGTCGCGAATACCACGTCGGTCTCGCAGGTGACCGACGAGTATGTCGAGGATGGGCGAGTCCACATCCTGCAAGACAAAGACATTCCTTACTACGCGACCATCTTCCGCATCCACGGACCGTTTCTGTTCGGCGCCACCGACAAGATCGCGGTGGTGACAGAGAAAATCCACGCGCTACCGCCGATCGTGATCCTGCGTCTCCGCAACATGACAGCGCTGGATGCAACCGGACTGTTCGCCTTGGAGGGCATTGCCCGGGAATTACAGACCAGCAATCGCTCGCTAATTCTGTGCGGCACGCGCGAGCAGCCGGCCAAACTCATCGAGGGATCGGAGCTGGAAGAGAGGATCGGCCGCGAGAACATCTGCGAAAACGTCGAGGCGGCACTCCGCCGCGCCGAAGAAATCTTCGAGCGCCTGGAAGCCAAGGCCGCATGGGCGGCCAGCTAGGGGAAAGTTATGCTTTGAGGTTTGTAACTGTCTGAACTCGCCTTGGTAACGTGACAGACAGGCACGAAAAATCTAGAATGCTCCATATCGAGAGACGCCACATGATCCACAAAGCAAAAGATCTTTCCCGCGATCAGAAGCAGGCTGTCGAGAACCTGCTGGGCCGGCGTGTGCTCGACGAGGAGAGCATCAGTATTAGAGCAATTGAACTCGCGCCGATTTCAGAAGAACGCCGGCACGAGCTCGTCGAGAAGCTTCAGAAGTATTTCGCGGAAGTAGATGCGAATCGGAAGAACGCTTCCGCTCAGGAAGCTGACACCGTGATCGATGAAGCGATGCGAAGCATCCGGCCCGGCCATCGCTTCCGCCAGTGAGGATTGTACTCGACACGAGCATACTGGTCCGGGCTACTGGGGCAAGGGAGCGATCAAACGGCCCCGCGCGGGAAGCCCTTCTTCGGATCATTCAGGACCATCACACTCTGGTATATCAGGACCGTCACACACTCCTGCTATCCAATGAGA
>CAWIGM010000010.1:0-304136 GCA_963835725.1 uncultured Acidobacteriaceae bacterium
TTGGAGTGCTGCTGCGCATGTGCTCGAGGATGTTGGCCAACGCGCCATCATCGTTGGCGGTACGGGCAATCTCAAGTTGCTTGTACCACTTCTCTGCGCTGGCTTCGCTGCCATCGTCGGGAATGCGATCCAGCGCGTCCTTTGCCTTGCGCGTATTCCCATCTTTCAAGTAAGAATTGGCGAGCCGGATCAATCCGGCAGACTGCTTTCCTGGCGGCGCCAGATCGACCACATACTGATACTCGTCGGCCGCCGCGCCCCAGCGCCTTGCTTTGTACAATGCGTCGGCTCTTTGCAGATGCTCCGCATACGTCACGGGCGGGAGCGTCACCTCAGCCGGAATCTTGCGCAAGTCGGCGTAAGCCTGGTCCGCCAGATAGCTGGAGCCATACTCGTAATACACCCGTTGCAGGATCTCGGCGCCGCTCTTGGCCTGGCCGCTCTGCACATAGGCTTTGCCAAGGTAATATTCCGTTTCCGAGTTCGCTGGCGCACGATGCGCTTCCAGCAGATGAACCGCGTCGGCTGATCGGTTCATTGCGAGCAATGCTTTCGCATTGGCAATCATCGCGTCGTGATCGTACAAGGAATCCGGGAATCGAGCTCCGAAGTCGCGCAGGTAGGCCAGCGACTCTTCCGGGTTACTACTCAGCACGTACGAATTGCCGATGAAAAACGCTACGTAGTCTTTCAGTTCGCCGATCTGCGGCTGCGCCTTCTGGAACGCGGTGATCGCCGCCGGATACTGGGCGTCAAGATAATGCGCGTAGCCGATAGCGAACCAGGCCAGTGCTCCGGCTTCGGTTCCCGCGTGAGTATGCGCGTAATTCTCGACCCCGGTATAGGCCGCCGGCGTTCGGAACTCGACTAACTGCCGCGCCATGGGACGAAGGTCATTGGACGCGACAAACGTGCTTTTCATCTTGTGGGCACGCGCCGCCGTGACCTTTTTGCGCGAGTGATGCGAGGCCGACTTCTTGCTGGCCGACGTAGACTTGTGCGAAGCGCTGGAAGACGTCGACTTCTTCTTATGCGTGGGGGTGCTGTCCTGTGCGGAGAGGCTTGTGCCCGCGAAAAGTACGGCGCAGGAGACGAAAGCGACGAGAAGGCGAATCCGGGAACTCACTGCATGCAGTTTAGCGCGATTCGACCGGACGTGAACGTTCACAACTCGTTGACAGAATCGGTTCCCGGCTGTGAATCTAAACCACCCCGAATGGCGTATAAAGGGTAGGCTCCACCAGAGCAACGAAAAGGGACTGTTTTACGATTTCCGGGTCTGTAGGTAAAATGGGACGGTTGGGCATTTTCCGTTCCTTTGAGCCGAAAATCCTGAATCTGCACAGATATGGGAACCATCCAACCAAAGGTAGCTGAACCAGTTGGCGACGAATTAGCACTGGTTCACGCGGCGAAAGCCGGCGACATGAGCGCCTTCGAGGAGCTCGTCCGCCGGTACGACCGCAACGTTTTCCGTATCGCGCTGCACATCACGCAAAACCGTGAGGATGCGGAAGACGTGGTGCAGGACGCGTTCCTGAAGGCCTATCAGAATCTGGCCAACTTTCAGGAGCAATCCAAGTTTTACACTTGGCTCGTCCGGATTGCGGTCAACGAGGCGCTTATGCGCCTGCGTCGTCGCCGTCCGGAGCGGATGGTTTCGCTCGACGAAGATATCAAAACGGAAGAGGATTCCATGCCGCGCGAAGTTGCGGACTGGGCTCCCAATCCGGAGCAGCTTTATACGCAGGGCGAACTGCGGGAGATTCTCGGCAAGACCATACAGGGGTTGCCGCCGAGCTTCCGCACCGTGTTTGTCCTTCGGGACGTGGAAGGGTTGTCAACCGAGGAAACGGCTGACGCCCTGGACTTGAGTATTCCGGCAGTGAAGTCCCGATTACTTCGTGCACGGCTGCAATTGCGAGAGCGCTTGAATAAGTATTTCAAAAATCGAACTGGTGGAGACGGCAAACAGTGACCTGCTCTGAGTTTCTGAAAGAGCTCACCGATTACCTGGACGACTCGATGGACGCCCAGACACGGGCGGAATTAGAAGACCATCTTCAGTGGTGCCATAACTGTTACGTCGTTTGCAATACGACGAAGATGACCATCGAGATTTACCGTGATTCCCACCTTTACGAACTGCCTGACGATCTTCGCGGCCGCATCCGGTCAGCCATCATGACCAAATGCGAATGTCACAAGGACACGACCAAGGGTCCAATCGACAAGCCCGAGAGCTCCGCCGGCGATTCCGCCGAAACCAAGTAGCTCGATTTCTCAACCTTCCCGGTGGAGGGCTGCATGCCCTCCTGTTATCCCGCAGAAATAACTGAGAATTTCACCTTAGCCGTGAAACCGCGATAGCGGGGACGCCCGTCTAAGTCAGCAAAAGCTCGCACTCTACACGAGCGTGTTCCGGGCGGAGAAAACATCATGACGAAGCTTGTTTATCTGGCAGCCATGGCCCTTCTGGGGTTGGGTTTAACGATGGCTCAGACCTCGACGCCAGCTTCGGATCCCAGCAATTCCAGCAAGCCCACGCAAACGCAGAACGGAGCCGAATCCAATAGCGGAGCCGCAGATTCCAGCCAAACCACGGGAAAGCCATCGGCAAGGCATCAACATCAGGCTAACCGGCGTCAGGATAAGGTTCCTGATCCGACGGTTCGGGATCAGCAGAGCAGCACAACTTCGACCACCGGAGCATCGGGCCAGAACAACGGCACGCCTTCGACCTCCAACAGGGGAACGACGGGCACCAATCCCGAGCCCGAAAACACGCCGCCAGCCAATCGCACCGGCGAACAACCGGGCGCTGAGCCAACCGACCAGCAGCCGAATTCGTCCAGTCCTCCAAGTCAGCCGCATCTGGTGATGAACTCGAGTCCAGGTGCGCGGGCTGCGGCAACACACAGTCCCGACCCGGGCACGTGCATGAATCCCGCCGCTCTGGATGCGGGAGCTAACGGCGCGACCTTGCCGCCACGCAAGCCTAATTGCGATTAGCAAGGCCCGCTTAAGCCGCACGAAAATTCATTCCGACATTTCCCTGCCCACTATTGAGCCTGCTTTTGCGCGCATCAAGGCGTCACCGAAAGGCCGCTTTTCCGCACTAACGGCGCTTGCGGTTCGTTCGCAGTTCGATATAAATTCGCACCGAAATTCGAAACGCTATTTACTGGAGGTTCCAATGAGGAGACTCTGTTGGGCTCTGATGGTGGGATCCTTGCTGCTGCCATGGATTGCGTCGGCGCAAAGCCAGTTTGACGGAACCTGGAAGGTCGACATGAACAAGGTCGATTTCCCCAAGAAACCTGACGTCTATCTGCTGCAAAACGGGATGTACGAGTGCAAGAGCTGCGTGCCGATGGTCAACGTCAAAGCAGATGGACAGGACCAAAAAGTCACCGGCCATCCTTACTACGACAGTGTGGCCGTCAAGGTCGTCAGCGACCATGAAGTGGAAGAAACCGACAAGCGAGACGGAAAAGTCGTCGCCACCTCGAAGATGACGGTAGCACCCGACGGCAAGACCATGACGTTCGCGTTCACCGACTCCAGCAATAGCAACAGCTCTCCGGTGACGGGCAGCGGAGAGTCAGAACGTGTCGCTAAGGGACCGGCCGGATCGAATGCGATCTCTGGCTCGTGGCGGACTACGAAGATGCAGAACATCTCGGACAACGCGATTACGTGGACCTATAAAGTCAGCGGCGATGAGCTGACCATGACCAACCCGACCGGACAAACCTACACCGCAAAGATGAACGGCACGGAAGCCCCGATGCAGGGCGATCCGGGCGTAAGCAATGTCTCAGTGAAGATGATGGGCAAGGACACCCTGGTAGAGACCGACAGCCATGATGGCAAGGTTGTCAGCGTGATGAAAGCGACCATCGCGCCGGACGGCAAGACTATGCACATCGTGAGCGACGACAAGGTGCACGGTACAACTATGAAGGTCGAAGCGACCAAACAATAATTCGCAGAAATTGCGGAAACCTAAGAGCGGCTTCGCGGCCGCTCGTTTCTTGTAAAAAGAATTGCATTTGTCGGGAAGATGACCGAATATTTCGTCGCCACCGATATGCGCTCACGAGGCACTGCATTTAGAATTGCGAACTCCCTCGCTACATTGCTCCGAAGATGCTTTCTGCTTTCTCTTGGGTTACTTACCTTAGGAATCATTGCCATTGCCCAACAGCCACCGGCAATCACCACAAAAGCTCCCGAAACAAGTGACTGTTCGCGCCGAAGTATCCCCATCACTGCTTTGCGAGGTCCCGAGAAGGTTGAATTGCAGGCATCGGCATTACGAATCAAGATCGGCGCCGTCACTCCTTCCATACTTTATCTGGAACGCGAAAACATGGCCCCTCGCGTAATCATCCTGCTAGATACGAGCGGCAGCATGTGGAGTTCATTTGGGCCGAAGTGGTCCAGCGCGCTGATCGCAGCAAACTTCGCCCTCAATGCCGTCCCTCCCACTTCGCCGGTTGCGCTCGTTACGTTCTCACAGGAGACGCATGCGGCTCGATTTGGCAGCAGAGATGATGCCAGGAAGGCTCTGATTGCTCTCACGAAGGAAAAGCCGAAAGGACGTACGGCACTTTACAGTGCAGTAGAACAATCGCTTCAGTTATTCGGGGAAGAGCGATTCGGTGATTCCATTTACATCGTCTCAGATGGCGGCGATGATTATGGCCCTGACATCCTGCGGCACGCCGCCGATGCGTTGATTCAACGCGGCACGCGGGCATTTGCTTTTCTCATTCCGGACCAGCCGGGCGATCGAACCACCCCTGCAGAACGCGATGGCGTGCCTCATCTCGCCGATTTCGTCGCGCAGACCGGCGGAACCCTCCTCCGCACTGAAACGCCTGCTCGGTGGGTCGAGAGCAAAGAAGGAATTGCCGCGCTAAACGCACTCCGTAGCCAGTTGCAATCGCCGTACCGGCTAGAGGTTCAATTGACGGACACTCCCCGGAAGTTCCTAAAGCTACAAATCGAAAGCTCGGATGCTCGTTTTGAGCTGGCGTACCCCCACCGAATAGGGGCCTGCTCAACATTGTCGGCAGCGACCCGCCCCTGATTACTGCTCAGCGATCAGGTACTGCTCGATCTTCCCATCCGGCATCTGGTAGATGATGATCGTCAGGTTCTTATTCGGGTATTTCACCTGGTAGATGCGCGCCGTCATACCACCGCGTAACGACGTTCGTGCGGCCGTGAACGCCTCCGGTTTGCCCAGCGGCCCGAGACTGCTGGCGTAATCCTTCAGCGCTTGATCGGTGAAATACGCATTGCAGTTGTCGGTGAACAACGAGCGATCAATTTTTCCCTGCTGCAATCCGTCGTAGACCTGCCGCATCAGCGCATCGGCTTTGGGATCTTGCGGAGTCGCGGCCTGAACTAACTGGCCAATCACCTGCCGGCCGATTGCGCCGGCCGCCTCGGACGCATCCTGATTCGTCAGCACCACGACGGCAAGCTTGTCATCGGGCAGCACGATGTTCTCAGCCACAAATCCCGAGACCTCGCCGCCGTGCTCCAGCGTGCGATGTCCATTATTGTTGGTGACGAACATGCCCAATCCGTAGCGCGTGCCCACTCCATCTTTCAGCACCACTTCGGTTTCCATGTCGCGGTACGAGGCCGGCTGCAACACGCTCTGATCGATGATCGAGATGTCCCACTTCGCCAGGTCTCCGGCCGTCATCGCCAGTTCTCCGGCGGCAAACATCCAGCCGTGACCTTCCTTCGGCGCCGGATGCAGCGGCCCCAGCGCATAGCGGAAGTATCCCGCGGGATCGCTCGGCGGCAGCCGGCCCGCATCGGTATTGGTGATGCTCTTCATCTGCAGCGGCGTGAATACCTTCTCGGTGAGAAGGTCCATCAGCTTTTTGCCCGACACCTCTTCGACGATCGCTCCAGCAATTACGTAATTCGTGTTGCTGTACTGCCATTTTGTTCCCGGCTGAAAGTCGAGCGGCTTGCGCGCCCACATATCCATGATCTGGTCGGCGGAGATCGGCTTCAGCATGAGCGGCGGCACGTAATCCTGCGGCCAGAAATCCTGGTAGCCCGAGGTGTGCGAGAGCAGCTGGCGAATCGTCACCTTGTCGCCTTCGGTCAGGTTGGGGATGTACTTCGACACCGGATCATCCAGCGACAGCTTCCCTTCCTGCACCAGCAGCATCACCGCCGCCGCTGTGAACTGCTTGCTGATCGACCCGATGCTGTAGCGCATCGCAGGAGTAGCCGCCATTTGCGGGTCCAGCCGCGCCGAGCCGTACGCCTGCAGGTAGGCAATCTTTCCGTCCTGCACCACCGCGACCGAGGCGGACGGAACGCCCGTCGACTTCAGGACCTCTTGTGCGGTTTGATCGACCTTGCTGCGCAGCTCAGGCGAGAGCGTTGATTGCGCGGTGAGCGCAAGCGTCGTGATTAAAAGAAACGCAAGACCAGCGACGTACTTCGCAGAGCGATGAGAGCGCATGTGTACCTCAGCGTAAAAAGTAAAGAACGAACTACACTAGCGCATCAATCTAGGGCAGAACAACTCGTTCGTCACTCGTTAGGCGTGCTTTGGCTTGGCGTGCAGTCCGGCGGCAGCAGTCGCGGCGCGGTCCGGCTCGGGAGATGATTCCTGCGCAGGCGCGGCTTCCTCGGCAGGCGGCGCAGCGGGTTTGCCCTTGCCATCGTCGGAATTGGGAGCGATGTAGCCGTCGAGCAAGCGGTGGTGCATGCTGTAGAGTGCCAGTTCCAGGCGGTCGGCCACGTTGAGCTTGTCGTAAATCTTGCGGAGATAGTTCTTCACCACCTGCTCGGTCGTCTTCACCTCGCGGGCAATGTCCTTGTTCTTCATGCCCTGGGTAACGCCGCTGATGATCATCATCTCTTTCTGGCTGAGACGCAGCTGGCGTTGTGGCGCCGTGCCTTGCAGCGCCTGCGTGCGATAGGCTTCGATCACCCAGTTCACACCTTGCTTGTCGAGCCAGGTTTCGCCCGCCGCTACTTTGCGTACACAGCGCACCAGAAGTTCGGGCGATACGGCCCGCGCAAGAATTCCACGCACGCCGCGACGCAGATAGTCGACCGTCTCTTGCTCGCCGGCGCGCTGCGTCACCATGATGAGCTTCGCGCCCGGAATGGCGCGGCGCCCGACTTCGCTGATGGCATCGGCGGGATTTGGCGACAGTCCTGCCTCGAAGAGAATTACATCGGTAGGCGTGTTCGCTACCGCGGCCAGGGTTTGGGCAAGCGTCTCCGTTTGCGCGATGACGTGCAGGTCTTCCTGCTGCGCAAAAATCTTGCTCATTCCCACCCGAAAGATGGCTTCCGAGTCGGCGAGAATGATTCGGATCGCCTGCGGCGGGGCCTCCGCCTCGTTTTTGAACGACGGATCTGTACCGCCGTTCGCACGACCATCAGCAGACCGGCCAGTCCACTTTCGGCCCTTAAACACGTTGGAAGTGGTATTCATCAATCACCACCGCGACAATTTGTCCCGATCCGTCGTCTGAGCATCGCACTACTCGTCCGGCGCAAATGACAAGTACTGGCTGACTGGTCCCCAGAATTTCAATCGGCATCTGAATGGAAAATTCGACCGGCGATCCCACATCGATCTTGGTATCGATGTGAAAAGAAATCCCTCCGGCAGAAATATCCGCCGTTTTGGCGTTGTACTCGCCAGAAGGAGTCTTCAACGTAACCTGCAAATGTAACGGGAACCGAATCGAATTCCTGAAGTCGAACTGGTGGCCAGCAGACATGCTCGTGTACCCCAACACGATACAGCAAGACGTCCTGATCGAGTTGTTACTAAAGTACCATCAATCCGGAGTTACTGCGAGCACATTTTTGATGTTCAGGATTAAGAGTTTTAGTACCCGCAAATGCACAGAAGGGGCAGCCGTCAAGACTTTCGGCGAAAGCCGCCGGGCCGCTGCGAAAAGCGCTAAAACTTGGTTGTTTCAGTGAAGTTAAAGTCGCGGACCTTCATTGCGGGCACCACCATGTCCATCGACTCTTCGCCCGAGGAGCGCACCGGCTCGCCCATATCCTCCACATTCTGAAGCATATGGATCAGACTCTCGTTGAAGCGGAAGTTGCGCACACCGCATTGGATTTTGCCGCCTTCGACCAGGAACGTGCCGTCGCGGGTCATTCCGGTGAGCATTTTGTCGTAGGGATCGACCTCGCGGATATACCAGAGGCGAGTGACCAGAATGCCGCGTTCCGTCGACGCAATCATCTGTTCGACAGTGCGGCGCGCGGACGAGCCTGGGGGCCCTCGAATACGATATTCATTGGTGCCTCACCCAACTCGTTTGGTAACGCGAAACCGTGACCAGTGGGCGCAACGTTACCAACATTACCGGCTATATCCGCACCAGACATACGAGCCGCACTCGACCGCGAAAAGGTGATTCCCCGCACCACGCCTTTGTCGATCAGCTTCATGCGATGACGCTTCATCCCTTCGCCGTCAAATGGGAGCCCGATCTGCAGCGAATGATACGCATCGTCCCACACGCTGATATTTTCACCGAACAGTTGCGTGCCGATGCGGTCGTTCAGGAACGACCTTTGCTCCAGCAGTGCAGCGCCTCCGAAGTCCCAAAACATAAATCCAACCGCATCGAGCACAGCCGCGGGCTCAAGGATCACTGTGTACTTTCCCGGCTGAAGTTCGCGTGGATTTCGCGATGCGATCGCCTTCTGCGCTGCGATGTCGGCCATGCGCGATGGATCGAGCTGCGCAACGTCAGGATGGTTGGCTTTCCGCCATCCAGACGAGGTATCGCCGATCATCGTGACCGAGGCTTCGGCCAGCGTCTGTTCGTACCAATCACTGACGCCCCGCGAGTTGAAAATGCCCTCCACGGCTTCTGCTGAAGAGAAGATGCCGGCAGCGCTGAGCGAGTGCCTCTTCGCCTGCTCGACCATCTTGGCCACCGCAGCCGCGCGGTCGTCGGCAGTGAGGCGAGCTGTGTTGTCAAAGTAGCGCCGGACTGGGATTGCTGCTGCGTCCTTCGCGTTCTGCTCGATCTCCTGCGGAGTCGGCATCGGCAGCAGATCGGCATCTTCGTTCTGCACTCGCGCCAGGGCCTCGGCGGATCGAACCACGCGACGCAAACTCTCGTCATCGTGCTTATTGGTGGTGGCGCGCGCCGTGCGTCCGCCAAACGAAACGCGGACCGAGATGTGCGTCTCCTCCTCAGCCATATTCTGATGGATCGTATTATTCGCGAACCGCGTGAGCGCACTGCGGCCGTTGGAGACGAGCAACTCAATCTCGTCGGCGCTGGTGAACTTGCGCAAACGGTCGAAGATGGAGGCGGATTGTTCGCGGGTCAGCATGTCAAGAGTCGGCAGTTGGCAATTAGCAGTTGGCAGTTGGAAAGAACTCTCATCGCCTTCAGCTCACATTCCACAATGAGCTGGACCGGCCGATTTGGCCAAGTGCTAACTGCCAACTGCTAAGTGCTGCCTTTGTACGCCGTACCAACACTCACACTCCTGAACCGCGCCGGCGCCGCGCCATGTCCTGTACCCATCACCTGTTGCGGCTGGCCTTTGCCGCAGTTCGGAGTGCCCCACAGCGTCCATTGATCGCGTGAGCAGATGGCGTCCATCGAGTTCCAGAACTCAGTCGTGATACCTGAATACGATGGGTTCTTCAGCATGCGGCCTCGTTTGCCGCCGACAATCTCCCACCCAATCTCGCAGCCAAACTGGAAGTTGTAACGCTTGTCATCAATCGACCACGAGCGGTTCGTCTCCATGTAGACCCCGCGCTCAGTTGACGCTATGAGTTGCTCCAACGTCAGCGGCGACTCACCCGGCAGAATGCTGACGTTGGTCATACGCACAATCGGCAGGCGATTCCAACCTTCGGCGCGCAAGCAGCCGCCACTGCGCGAAGCACCGATGGCTCCGGCGGTGTCACGCGAGGTGAGATATCCGGTGAACAATCCGTTGGTAATGATCGGAGTACACTGCGCCGCCACCCCTTCGTCATCGTACGCAAACGTCCCCAGTCCGGGGCCGTGCGCTTCGGTCGCATCGGCGACGACGTTCACAATGTCGCTGCCGTACTTCAGCTTGCCGAGCTTATCGAGCGTCAAGAACGACGTCCCGGCGAAATTCGCTTCCATGCCGAGCACGCGATCGAGTTCGATGGGATGGCCGACCGACTCGTGAATTTGCAGGCCGAGCTGTGAGGAGTCGAGCACGATGTCGTACGTGCCCTCCGGGCATTGCTGTGCCGAATGCAGCGCCACCGCCTGCTCTGCGATCTCCGGCGCATATTTCAGCAGGTCTAATTCCTCGATCAGCTCATAGCCTTTGTTCTGGAACTGTCCGCCAAACGAATTTGGATACGAGCGCTTCTGAATCTCGGTGCCCTCGAAGGCATGCGCGGTATAACCCGCGCCCGAGGTGACGATGGTTTGATGAATCTCTGCACCTTCGCTCGAATAGAACCAGTGCTCGTAGCGGCGGAAATTCATGTTGGTCTCGGCGAGGGTCACGCCTTTCGTCCTGCGCAGCTCTTCGTCGATCGCAAACAGCAGTTCGAGGTTTTTCTCAATCGAGATCGAGAATGGGTCGACCTTGCAGGGTGAAACCCACTCGGCTTTCGCTGGAGGCTCGGGAACCATACGCAATTCCTGCGCTTTAACTGTCGCCGAAGCCTTGGCGATGGCAACCGCGTGAGCGGCGCAGCTTTCGACACCATGGCGCGAGAGATCGTCGGTGGCCGCAAATCCAAACGCCCCGCTGGCAATCACGCGAATGCCGATGCCCAGGGTCTCCGCGTCAGAGGCGCTGCCGATCTTGCCGTTCTTCGTGGCCAGCGCGCGGTTGCGCTCGTCGACGATGCGAGCCTCGGCCAGCGTTGCGCCTCGCAGCTTCGCAGTCTCCAGAGCCCAGCCAGCAATTTCCTTCATCGAGTTCCCCGAGGTACTGATGATATCGCGTTCACGGCATTCTGAACGGCGCGACATTAGCTTACTGAAGAAGACGCCAGCGCAGGCCGCGGACAGAATTTAGCTTTGAGCCGGACTCGGTCGGCGTCAGCGTTGTTAAACGCCTTGTATCAAAGCTCGACCAGACCAAAGACCATTCTGCCTCGGCACAAATCTCTTTCATTGAAGCCGAACCTAATCCATACTTCTCATAACGGCTGTAATGCGCGCCACGATCAAAACCGTGATCGTCAAAGACGGCATGCCCAGCATCGAGCAGGCACGCGCGCGCCTCACCAGCGAAATCGCCATAGCAAAACAGTCCGGCCTGAAAGTCCTCAAAATCGTGCACGGTTATGGTTCAACGGGCGTTGGCGGCGATCTTCGCTTCGCCTTGCAGGCTACATTGCGCCAGATGGCGGCGAACAAGGAAATCCGCGACTGCATCTACGGTGAGAACTGGCGCAAGAGCGACGAGCGTACTTGGGATCTCTTGAAACAGATGCCCGACCTGAAAAGCGATAGCGATCTCGGCAAAGGCAACAAGGGGATCAGCGTCGTTTTGTTGTAGCTGGCGGCTATAATCCTCCGTTGGACCTTCTTTCCTGCGCCCAGGACGATGTCCACCGTTGAGCACTTCTGAGTTTCTCTCGATGGATGTCGCCATCCCAAGTTCAACTGCGAAAGCCGCAAACGGCAGCTACCCCTCGCGCGTTGCCATCGTTGCCTGCATGGTCGCGGGCATGTGTACTTTCCTCAACGTCTATGACACACAGCCGCTGCTTCCTTACCTGCAACGGCTCTATCACACCACAGAAATTGCAGTCAGCTTCACCGTCAGCGCGACAATCCTGGCGGTCGCGCTCACCGCTCCGTTCATCGGCTTGCTCGCTGAATCGATCGGCCGAAAGAACGTCATCGTGCCCTCGCTTTACGCGCTGACCGCGCCCACGCTGCTGGCGGCCACCTCGCAGAACCTGCATCAGCTCATCTTCTGGCGTTTCATGCAGGGGCTGTTCGTGCCCGGTGTCATCGTGGTGATGATGGCCTACATCAACGAGGAATTCGGCGGCGCCTATATCGGACGCGCGATGGCCGCGTACATCACCGGCACCGTCCTCGGCGGGTTCGGGGGACGTTTCATCGCCGGCATCGTCGCCCATCACATCGACTGGCGAGAAGCATTCATTGTTATCGGCCTGATCAACTTCACCGGAGCCGTGATGGTGCAGCGCTGGCTGCCGGTGGCGAAAAACTTCGTACGCGCCGAAGCCGTGCGCCACTCGATATCCCACGCAAAGGGACATCTCTGGAACCCGCGACTGCTGGCCGTCTTCGGCATGGGCTTTGCTGCGCTCTTCTGCCTGGTCGGCACTTTCACCTACGCCAACTTCTATCTCGCCGATCCGCCGTATCACCTCAATTCGGCTCAGCTTGGCAGCGTCTTCTGCGTCTACCTGTTCGGCCTCATCGTCACGCCGCTCTCCGGACGATGTCTTGATCACTACGGCATACGCATAACATCGGCGATCGGCTTCGCCTTCACCGCTGCCGGACTGCTTCTTACGCTGATGCATTCGCTACCCATGATCATCGCTGGATTGGCGCTGGCGTCGTCAGGGGTATTCATCTACCAGGCTGTGGCCACCGTGCAGACAGGAGTGGTTGCGGGCAAGGCCCGTTCCTCCGCCGCAGGTTTGTATGTGACGTTCTATTACATCGGCGGAAGTTTGGGCGCGACCGTCACTGGCTGGACCTGGGTCGCCGGAGGCTGGCCTCCGTGCGTCTTTCTGATCATGGGAGTGTCGGGAGTGGCGCTGATGATGGCGTTGATGAGCAGCGGGAGAGCAGCTGTGGGCTCTGAGCCTTCAGCCGTGAGCTAATGCGGGTGCCCCGTTCTAGCCCTCGGTGTTGGGCTAGCGCGGGAGGCCGTTTTCGCACGAGTGGAGTTCCAGGAACTGCTTGAGGACTGACTGGACGCCGCAGTACTTTCCCGCCCTGCGCCAACAGAAGGCGTAGAACGGGGCACCCGAGGTTCAGCGCCAGGAACAAAAAGGGCGGCATCGCTGCCGCCCTTCCACTTCGCCATCGTCAACCGACGCCCGTCGTCTTAACTGACAACTGACAACCGGCCACTGACAACTGGTTCTACGTTCCTTCGTTCCAGCTCGCCAGGTACTCTTCCTGCTCCGGCGTGAGGACGTCGATAGTGACGCCCATGGATTCCAGCTTGAGTTTGGCGACGCGCTTGTCGAGCTCCTCGGGAACCACGTAGACCTTCTTCTCCATCGACTTGTGGTTCTTCACCAGGTACTCGCAGGAGAGGGCCTGATCAGCGAAGCTCATGTCCATCACCGACGGCGGATGACCTTCGGCCGAGGCCAGGTTGATGAGGCGGCCTTCGCCCAGCAGGTTGATCTTGCGACCGTCCTTCACCGAGTACTCCTCGACGAAGGCGCGGGTGGTGCGCTTGGATGACGACATCTCTTCCAGCGCCGGAATATCGATCTCGACGTTGAAGTGGCCGGAGTTGGAAACGATGGCTCCGTCCTTCATCACGTCGAAGTGCTGCTTGCGCAGAACGCTCTTGTTGCCGGTAACGGTGCAGAAGACGTCGCCGATCTTCGCGGCATCGTCCATGCTCATCACACGGAAGCCGTCCATCACGGCCTCAATCGCCTTTGTCGGATCGATCTCGGTGATGATGACTTCAGCGCCGAGTCCGCGAGCGCGGCTGGCGAGTCCGCGACCGCACCATCCGTAACCGGCGACAACGAACTTCGAGCCCGCGAGAAGGAAGTTGGTGGCGCGCACGATGCCATCGATGGTGGACTGGCCGGTGCCGTAGCGGTTATCGAACAGGTGCTTGGTGTCGGCATCGTTGACCGCGATGATCGGATAGCGCAGCACGCCCTGCTTCGCCATGGCGCGCAGGCGGATGATGCCGGTGGTGGTCTCTTCCGTACCGGCGATCACGCCGTCGAGGACATCGGTGCGCTTGGTGAGCGCGATGGTGACCAGGTCGGCGCCATCATCCATGGTGATGTGAGGCTTGTGATCAAGAGCGGCCATGATATGCGAGTAGTAGGTCTCGTTGTCCTCGCCCTTGATAGCGAAAACCGGGATGTTGTAGTCGCGGACCAGGCAGGCAGCGACATCGTCCTGCGTGGAGAGCGGATTGGAGGCGCAGAGCACAACATCGGCGCCGCCATCGCGCAGCGTGATGGCCAGATTGGCGGTTTCAGCCGTGACGTGCAGGCAGGCCGAAATGCGCATGCCCTTCAGCGGCTGGCTCTTCTGGAATTCTTTGCGGATGATCTGCAGAACCTTCATCGACTGGTTGGCCCAATCGATGCGGTTCTTGCCCATATCGGCAAGACCAAGGTTGGCGATATCGCCGGCGACGCGTGTGGTTGTGGTCGACATAATCTCCTTAGAACAGTTGCGAGTTTCGAGTGTCCAGTTTCGTGTGTCCAGCGACCAGGTTCGCCGCATCGGCAACCTTGCGCAATCACGCGTGGTGCTTTGTATCAGGGCACGAATTCAATCGTGCCGAACAAAGCTCAACATAAATGTGGGCTTTAGCCCCTGGGTTTTGCAGCGGCTAAAGCCGTGATTGTGGGCCGCACTTCCGGCACGAGTAAACTCGTGCCCTGATACAAAACGTACTTCCCTGCTACAAACTCTACTTCGCTGCTTTGGCCGTTGTCTGTTCGGCACCCGCCAGCCCCGCCTGCTCACGCAGAGCAGCAGCTTTGTCGGTGGCTTCCCAGGTGAAGTCGGCGTCGTTACGGCCAAAGTGCCCGTACGCAGCCGTCTTCCGGTAAATCGGACGACGCAGTTTCAGCGACTCCATGATGCCCTTCGGGGTCAGCTTGAAGTTCGCGCGAACCAGGTCGGCAATCTTCTTCTCGTCGATCTTCGCGGTGCCGAAGGTATCGATCAGCACGCTGACCGGCTCTGCCACGCCAATGGCGTAAGCCAACTGCACTTCGCAGCGATCGGCCAATCCGGCGGCCACGATGTTCTTCGCGATGTAGCGCGCCATGTAGCAGGCCGAGCGATCGACCTTTGTCGGATCCTTGCCGCTGAAGGCGCCGCCGCCATGACGTCCCATGCCGCCGTATGTGTCGACGATGATCTTGCGGCCGGTCAGTCCGGTGTCGCCCATCGGTCCGCCGATGACGAAGCGTCCGGTCGGATTGATGTGATACTTGGTGTCCTCGTCGAGCATCTCGGCCGGCAAAGCCGCCTGGATGACGTGCTTCAGGATGTCGGCACGGAGATCTTCGTTGGTGACGGTCTCGGCGTGCTGGGTCGAGATGACCACGGCGTCAATGCGCACCGGCTTGTGGTTTTCGTCGTATTCAACGGTGACTTGGGATTTGCCGTCGGGGCGGAGATAAGGAAGGGTGCCGTTCTTGCGGACGTCCGTCAGCTGCTCGCACAGCCTGTGCGCCAGGTGGATTGGCGTCGGCATGAAGTTCTCGTTTTCGTTGGTCGCGAAGCCGAACATCATACCCTGATCGCCGGCGCCACCGGTGTCAACACCCATGGCAATGTCGCCGGACTGCTTGTTGATGCTGGAAATCACGGCGCAGGTGTTGGAGTCGAAACCGTAAAGCGCGTTGTTATAGCCGATGGAGGCGACGACGCCGCGCACCAGCGACTGAAAATCAACGTAAGCCTTGGTGGTGATTTCGCCGGCGATGACAACCAGTCCGGTCGCGGTCAGAGTTTCGCAGGCTACACGGCTGTAGGGATCCTCTGAAAGGCAAGCATCTAGGATTGCGTCGGAGATCTGATCGGCGATCTTATCCGGGTGACCTTCTGTTACCGATTCCGAGGTAAACAGATAGTGTTGATTAGGCAAATTCGTACTCCTTTTTTCTTGTCAGCAGCTGGGGGTAACTCAGAGCAAATCAGCTGGACACAGTGGTACCGCGGGTCAGTTGAAGCCTATCGAAAGGATAGCGAGCAACTGGGAAACTCCCAATATTTTACGGTCAAAAGGGTGGATTCTGCCAGTCAAAGGCGCGAATTGGCCATTGAATCTGTTGCCAAAAAAGGAGCCGGCAGCGCCTGCGTAAGTCTGTGCAGAGATTCGAGTTGCTTGATTGCAACGGCAACCGGAGTACACTCACCATCCATGGGCAAACTTCAGGACGTAGTGCAACTCGATTTGCAGTACTCTGCCTGGGCGACTCGCGCTCTGCTCAAGGCCTGTGCGCAGTTGCCGGTCGCGGACAGAAACCGTGATCTCGGCGTCTCGCACGGGAATATTCTTGGCACGCTTTTTCATTTCCATGTGTCGGAGCGCTTCTGGGCAAAGTGCCTGGCGGCCAGCCAAATTCCCCCGCTCCACGAAATCGCTGCCGAGCCTGTGCCCGCGGAAATTCGTCTGGAGGAGTTATCGGCCGATTGCGAGAGTGTCTCACAGGCGTTCGATGACTGGTTTAACTCGACGACCGAAGATGAACTCGCGGAACCACTCTCCTGCCAAATCTCTACTACCGTTGACTTCCCTTACATCCGTTGGCAGCTGGTTCGTCACGTGGTGAATCACTCCAGCATTCACCGAGGGCAGATCGTCGGCATGATCCGGGCATTAGGCAGCAAGCCACCGAATATCGATGTGATGGCGTACCTGCTGCAGTGTGCAAATTTCACTTAGAAACCGGTGGAAGCTGCGAGGTGACTTTTCCCTGATCATCCAGCAACTGCAGAACAGGACTACCGTCGGGCTGCACGCGAATGATGATGCGGTCACGACCCTCGACATCTTTCAGCCGCAGTGCCACGGAGCGATCGTCCAGCCGGCCCAGCAGGATTCGGGTTTGCGCGCCGCCCTTGCTGGTGCGCAATTGTTTCCAAGCTGCGGACTGCTGATCCTTCGGTAACTTCTCAATGCGAGCCGCGGCTGCTAGATCCTCGGTAATCGGATAGTCAGGCTCGTCAATCATGCGGAGCTCCGAAGTGCGCGCGGCGTCCTGTTGATCCGTGTCAATGCTGAACACCTGGTCCTGCTCATACTGATCGAAGCTGAGATGGCCGTAGCTCGTCACCTTGCCCTCTTTGTCTTTGCTGCCGCCGAAGATCAGGCCTCCGTTCTCCGTACCTTCATCGTTGAAGAACAGCATCCCCGCGGTCGAACGGTCCGGATGCGGCGTCTCTTTGCCCTTGATGATGATGCCCGGGAACTCAGCCTTGTTCGAGATGGTCATGCGAAGCGTGCCGTCAGGCTCGACGACATTGATGCGATGGACAGTGATCTCGTCGAAGGTTTGCTTCTGGCGCGACTCGGCGAATCCGGCAAGCACCACAACGGCTAAAGCGATGGTGAGAACTCCAGAGTAGATGGCAAGGAAGCGAGGCGAGGAGAAGAGCTTCGTCATTCAGAAATCCTAGCGCAAGATTTAGAATCACCGCCTGCGTCGTGTAGTAGGGTGAGTTGCAGATGCCGCGTCATCGGAGCCTTGTAACAGGGCACGACTTTCAGTCGTGCCGTCAGCGGCTAGTTGATCGCTGGGCTTCAGCCCCTGCGCAACGGTTGCAGCGGCTAAAGCCGTCCCAAGGACAAGTCTTCACCGGCACGACTAAAGTCGTGCCCTGTTACGAAGCTCTATTTCAGAACAGATTGAATCGCGATCAACTGATCGAGCACTGCTGGCAGGTCTTTGAGATCCAGCGCATTCGCGCCATCGGATTTCGCCTGCGCGGGATTATCGTGTACTTCCATGAACACGCCGTCGACCCCGGCGGCGACGGCTGCGCGCGACAGCAGCGGAATGAACTCGGGCTGGCCTCCGCTGACGGCGGTACCTTCGCCGCCACTCGCCGACGGCAACTGCACCGAGTGCGTAGCGTCAAAAACCACAGGCGCAAACTTGCGCATGATGGCCAGGGAGCGCATGTCGACCACCAGATTGCTGTAGCCGAACGATGCTCCGCGTTCGGTGAGGAAGACCCGTTCACCACCGGCGTCGCGAACTTTCTCGACCGCGTGCCGCATGTCCCACGGTGAAACGAACTGTCCCTTCTTCACATTCACCGCGCGGCCGCTCTTCCCTGCCGCGACCAGCAGGTCAGTCTGCCGGCAGAGAAACGCCGGAATCTGCAACACGTCGACGGCTTCAGCAACGCGAGCAACATCGATGGCCTCATGCACGTCGGTCAGCACCGGAACCTTAACGGTGTCGCCGACCTTGCGCAGGATGCGCAGGCCTTCCTCAATCCCGGGCCCGCGGAAGCTGCGGATCGAGGTGCGATTGGCCTTATCGTAAGAAGCCTTGAAGATGTAAGGGATATTCTTCTCGCGAGCAATGGCCGCGATCGCCTCCGCCATCTTGAGCGCATGCTCTTCGCTCTCGATTACACAGGGACCGGCGATGAGGAACAGCACACCATCGCCGATGCTCACATTTCCGAGTTGGAAACTCTTACGCAATTAGTTAGAAGTCTGCCGCTTTGTACACCGAATCACGATAACAGGTGCGGTGCCACTATGCTTAGGAACTCGCGTGCCGAAATAATCTTGGTGCTCTTCCAGAACGCAGGAAAATGTTTCGTATTGCCTGTGACCAGATAATCTGCGCGCCCGGCGTCTGCACACTCGATGAAAATATTGTCTCCGGGGTCTCGGGTTACCTGCAGTCGGTACTTGGGCTGGACCGCCTGTGCCCGGTTGCCGATTAGCTGCATCAGGTGTCGTCGATTGTGTGGTGATATAGAAAGCTCGGGCCGAGACAGCACGTCATCGTATTCCGCGAGGACTTCGCGGGATACGTACCATCGCGCCGGCTTGGTCAGCGCCAGCAGCACGGCTGTACGTGGAAGGCTGTCTGCTTTCAAAACCGCCGATACAACAATATTTGTGTCGAGTACGAGCCGTAGCGGCAGCATTCAACTCAGCGCTTCTGCTTACGCGCCGCTTGGATCACCTTGTCGATATCCCGCGAGGTCAATCGGCTGGTGCCATTGCGTTTCGCCTGCAACCCGAGACTTTTTAGGATTTCCGGGTCCGGCGCCGCCAGCCGCACGTAGTCGCGAATGCTGAGAAGCACAGCCTTGGGAGTTCCACGCTTCTCAATCACCAGCGAACGCTCTTCATCTTCGACCAGGCGCAACAAAGATCCGAGACCATTCCGCGCCTTGAGTGCCGAGACGACATTGCTCTTCTTTTGCGTAAGCATTGCTGTGTCTGTAGCCGGTTCCAGAAAATGAACTCTACAGTTGGATTATATACGCTTGCGCGGCGCTACTCAGCCCTTCACCTTCTCCGGCCGATGGAACATCTCCACTTCCACATCGTGATGCTCTTGCTGGCGCTTGGTCTTGTTCTCGTACGACGCCTTAATGAACGAAGAGAACAGCGGATGCGGCTCAAGCGGCTTCGACTTGAACTCGGGATGGAACTGGCATCCGATGAAGTAAGGGTGGTCCGGAATTTCGATCATTTCCACGTACGTTGCGTCAGGCGTCGCTCCACTGATCCGCAATCCCCCGGCAGTCAGCGGCCCTTCGTACTCGCGGTTGAATTCATAGCGATGACGGTGGCGCTCGCTGATCTCGTTCTGTCCATAGACTTCGTGAGCCAGGGTGCCGGGTTCAAGCTTGCATGTCCACGCGCCCAGGCGCATGGTGCCACCGAGTTCCTCCACGCCGCGTAGTTCGCGCAACTTGTAAATCACGCGATGCGGCGTCGCCGGATCGAACTCACTGGAATTGGCCTGCTCCAGCCCGCAGACATTGCGCGCAAACTCGATGCACGCCGTCTGCATACCCAGGCATATGCCGAAGTACGGAACCTTGTTCTCCCGCGCGTACTGAATGCCTTTCAGCATGCCTTCGATGCCGCGTTTGCCGAAGCCGCCGGGAACCAGGATTCCGTCGACGTGCTCCATTTGCGACTGCACGGTGGCATCCTTCTGCTCCAGGCCCTCCGCCTCGATCCAGTTCACCGTCAGCTTCAGGTTGTGCGCCAGCGCACCGTGCACCAGCGCTTCCTTCAGTGACTTGTACGAATCTTCGTACTCCACATACTTGCCGACGATGCCGATCGTCACCTCGTCCTTCGGGTTGTAGACGCGATGCACCAGCTCTTCCCAGCGGCTGAGATCAGGCTCCTTGGCGTCGATGTGCAGATACCTGAGCGCCAGTTTATCGACCTGCTCATGCGCGAAAACCAGCGGCACCTCGTAGATCGACGCCACATCCTTCGCCGTGATGACCGCTTCATTCTCCACGTTGCAGAACAGCGCGATCTTCGACTTGATGTCCTTCGACAGAAAGCGATCGGTGCGGCACAGCAGGATGTCCGGCTGAATGCCGATGCTCAGCAACTCTTTCACCGAATGCTGTGTAGGCTTGGTCTTCAACTCGCCCGCCGCCGCGATGTACGGCACCAGCGTCACGTGAACAAACAGCGTGTTCTCGCGGCCCAGTTCCTGGCGCATCTGGCGAATGGCTTCGATGAACGGCAGCGACTCGATGTCGCCGACGGTGCCGCCGATTTCGACGATCACCAGATCGACATCGCCTGACACCTTCTTCATCGCGCCCTTGATCTCGTTGGTTACGTGAGGAATGACCTGCACGGTTTTGCCGAGATAGTCGCCGCGCCGTTCCTTAGCGATGATGGTTTCGTAGATGCGGCCGGTGGTCCAGTTGTTCTCGCGCGACAGCTTGCTGTGCGTGAAGCGCTCGTAATGTCCGAGGTCAAGATCGGTTTCCGCGCCGTCGTCGGTGACGAAGACCTCGCCATGCTGGAATGGCGACATCGTTCCCGGATCGACGTTGAGATAGGGATCGAACTTCTGCAAAGTGACTTTCAGGCCGCGACTCTCCATCAGACATCCGATGGATGCTGCCGCCAGACCTTTTCCAAGCGAAGACACGACACCGCCCGTCACAAAGATGTACTTTGCCGACATCGATTCCTCTGTTGTTGGGATTTGTGCCGCCAGGAACGCTCCGAAGGTCCCCAATATTTTAGGGGAGCCCTGTGCGCCGGCGTTTCAGCGCAATCAGGGTGGAGCGAGTATGCGTGCACGACCAATTATGACTGGAAACGCTCCCTCGAGCAAGATGGACTTTGCTCTCGGGAGCGTCAGGCACTTCTTGGGGAAGGGCTTACGTTCCGGGTACTAAGGGCCTAACAGAAAAACTTCTTGCGAAGCGCTGCCGCGGCACCCGTTGCCACCATCAGCAGGGTTCCGGGTTCGGGAGTCGTTGCCCCCCCGCTCTGATCCTGCTGCGCACCTGTCGGGTCCTGACCGATGTACAGGAATTCCTGCATGCTATTCGGGTCGGGATTGTGCTGGTCTGTCGGCGTGATGATATAGACCTTGTTGAAATCGATGCCAGGGAAGCCGCTCTGTGCTTCCTGCTGGGCCGCCGCTATCCAGGTCGAGGCATCGCCAAACAATGGAGCGCTGGAGTCGAAGATATGCCACACGGCATAGTTCATCGACTTCCACTCAGTACTCTGCTCCGTCTGCGTTTGCAGCAGAATCCAGCCAGCCTCGTTATAGAGCTGAAGCGGATAGGTCGCGAATGGACCTGAGATGTTATTGAAGCGGGCAAGAGAAATATTCTTGCTGCCCAAGTCAGTAACGTTGGCGTCCCAGATATCGCCGGGTTGGCCACTGTGCGCATAGTCGTCGCACATGACGGCGATGATATTGCCGGTCGGACCGCTTAACGGCTCAACGTAGTAGGGGTAACCATTGGTCCAGTCACCACCGTTCCATGCCACAAATTCCCATTGCGTGGGATCTGCATACGCATACAACGCCCCACACATAATTACTAATAGCAACAACACCCTACGCATATCCCCTCCCCTTAGGTCACCGGGTCAATAACTATCTAAAACCAGCCCGTAGTTCCGGAACCACACTTGCGCCGCCGAACCGAAGTCATGAAGCCTTCGCTTCGGTGCAAGGGAGAGAACTTCTGTTACCAACGGATGCAATTCGATAGGCGCAGATACAGAATCCTGAGCCGGGACTGCTCCGCGTGGCGCCACAGAGTTCCCCAACTAGCACGCGCAGATAGCGATAGAGGACTGCCTTGTTTCCTTACCTAAGCAGCGTTTCCCATCCATCGCCTCTGTTCAACCAGATCGCAAGAACTACAAATCCCGAGCCCACAGTCAACTGCCCTCGGGATGCAATGGCATCGATTGGCGGTTCGAAACGGCCAGAACGTCAACCGAAGCCCAAGAAGGCACACTTTTAGTGTCCGATTTAGCATACTGCAATCTTATTTCCGTAAAATTTCCTGCAATTTCTAATATTTAGGATTCAATACGTGCAAGCCTTTGCAACTTAGTAGATGAACATTTACCCACGAATCGGGTAATCCACAGCCCTCCTGGGGGTAGAAATCGCCCACAAGTGCTTGGAAAAGGCCACCTTCTGACTAGCATTTTCGTGTAGCTCGACGGTGCCACTACTCAGCTCACTTAGACAGAGGCCTCAAGAAATGGTCCTCGATGCCGATGCTCTCTCTAGAGAGCAGTGTCGGTTCTGCGGAGTCGAACTTCCATGGCTGAGTCGGTTCAGGGTTGGGCCTGCGACACAAACGCTGACTCCTGGCTCGAAAAATCTTCTTACTCCGCACGCAGCCTGATCGTCTTAGCGCTCCTCGCGCTTTCGGCAAGCCTCTACTTCACCTGGATCATCGCGCCGAAAGAACTGGGACAGGGCGCTCCCAACGCAAGGTACGGATTGTATCCAGAATGGGCGGGCTCGCGCGAAGTCCTTCTGCACCGTCGAAGTCCCTACCGCCCGGACGTTACCGCCGAAATACAGGTTGCCCTCTACGGACACATCGAAGACAACGGCACCGCAAACCAGCAGCGCTTCGCGTATCCGCTGTTTTTCGCTTTTCTCTTCGCTCCTGTCGCACTGCTGCCATTCCCGGCAGCCCGAGTGCTCGCCTCCGCCGGATGCCTGGTGTCGGCGGTGGTATGCGTAAGCGCGTGGAGCCAATGCTTCGCGCTGAGCCGGCGTTCTCTATGGCTCGTGCTGGTCATTGCCGTGTCGACCTATCCCTTCGCCCTTGCCTTACAGCTCTGCCAGCCGACGATCGTTGTCGCATGCTGCCTGGCTCTCGCGGTTTACCTGGCGCATTCCGACCGACTCCCAGCGTCCGGGATTCTGGCCGCGCTGTCGGTGGCGAAACCTCACATCGCCATCGGGGTCCTGCTGCCGATGATCGTGTGGGCGATTTTTGACTGGCACCAGCGCAAACGGTTCTTGCTTTGGTTCGCCGGATCGACGGGCATACTGCTTCTGGCCTCAGAGCTGATGGTTCCCGGTTGGTTGAGCGGCTGGCTTGCCACCGCGCGAGCCTATTCCCATTACGCAGGCATACCGCCCTTGGCGGTCGAACTGCTTGGCAGCCGCGGCACGGCAATCGCCCTCATTCTGCTCGTCAGCAGCGCCGCTTATGTCAGCTACTCGTTTCGCGGCGCCGATCCGCTATTCGCCATTGCGTTTTCGGTCGCGGCGTTCGAACTGATTTTTCCATTCCTCATCTACAACGAAATCGCTCTTCTGCCAGCTGCCTTGTGGCTGATGACGAACACCCGGCGCATCAGGATGTCCGGCCAGGTCGCCATCCTGCTGTCGGCTTTGAGCTGGATTGTGCTTGGCGCCGGAATCGCTTCTGCCGTCGGACTGGCAATCAGCGATGCGCTGTTTCCCGGCTCAGGGCTGAACCTTTGGCAGCTGCCGCTAGTCGCAGCGTGGTGCTATCCGCCGGCGGTATTTGCAGCCTTGGTCGCAGCCGCTTTTCGGCGAACTTCCTGGTTGCCATGACTCGCCGCCGCATACTCGTCGCCGCCGCTTTATTGGTTTCCGTGGCGGCTTACGCATTCGTCTGGTCAGTCCTGCGGCCGCGCGTCTTCGCCACCTCGAATGCCGACTTCTCTTGCTTCTATCGAGCCGGACGAATGGTGACGAACGGCGACGGTGCGCGCGTGTACAACCTTCACGCGGAGCATGAATACGATCAAGCGCTTGGTATGGCAGCGACAGACCCAGATGGTCATCGCCTTCACCTGCCCTTTGTCTTCGCGCCGTTTGTGTTGCCGGTGTTTGCCGCGCTGTCGTGGCTCTCCTACTCAGACGCTGCGTTGCTGTGGTTCGCCATGAACGTTGGATTGCTCTTGGTCTGGTCGTTTCTCCTCAGCGATCCATTGCACTGGAGCAACACGGCTCTGGCTCTGGCATTGTTCGCACCTGCCTTGTTTCTTCCGGCGACGCTGGCTCTGTTGCAGGGCCAACCATCGATCGTCCTGTTGCTGCTCTTCACGCTTGTTTACCTGGATCTGACGAATGGCAACGACTTTCGCGCCGGCTGCTGGCTGGCGATGGCGACATGCAAGCCGCAATTCGCGCTTCCAATGCTTCTGGCGCTGGTGGTGTGGAAGAAATGGCGGACCATCCGCGCTTTCTGCCTAAGCTGTCTTATCTTGTTTGCTCTCTCCTCCGCCGTTGTAGGATGGCAGGCTGTTCTGGACTATCCTCGTGCGCTTCTCCAGTTCGGCAGATTGGCGGCCTACTCCGGCGGCGAGCATCCCGCAAGCATGCCGAACCTGAGAGGCGCCGCATCGGCACTCCTCCCCTCCACCATCTCTCCGAAAGCGACGGCGGACATCACGATCGCCGCATCCCTGCTCCTCCTGGCTGCGATGGTTCTGCTTCTCAAGCGCCGGGTCCGCTTCAGTGCGCTTACGTTTTCGCTGGTCATGCTGCTCAGCCTGATCACCAGCTACCACTCCTACCTGCACGACGATGTCCTGCTGCTTTTGCCCATTCTTCTCATCGCCACCGATCGCACTCACCACCGCAGCCCTTTCTTCCAAGCTGCCACTACCGCGGTTATCGCCGGATTACTCTTCGCTCCGCTAGTTCCCTCGTCTCTCACCACTACCGCTCTTCAAATGTTTTGTCTGACGTTGGGCTGGACGCTTCTGCTCGGCTGCGAAATCCTCTGCGAAGGCAAATTGGCGGCGGCGAATTATGAAGCTTCTGGCATAGCCAGTGTCGCTCTCTAGCTAAAAGAAAATCCCGGAAGCCGTTCTCGCTTCCGGGATCTCCTGCCGACGATCGCATCACCGCAGCGTCCGTCGCCCTATGATGCATGCCGCCGGCGACGCATTACCACCACCGTCATCAGCACGATTGCGATAGTCGCTGCCACGATGCGAACTATGATGATTGTGTCCATTGTCCTCCCTCGCCACGATTGATTTGACTACTTGAAAATTCCCTGCAGGTTCTTGGTAATGAGAATGACTGCCGGACCCAGCATCACGATGAAGATGCTGGGAAAGATGAACAGCACTAACGGAAAAATCAGTTTTACAGTCGTCTTCGCTGCCAGTTCCTCAGCCTGCTGGCGACGGCTCTGCCGCACGCCATCGGCAAACACGCGCAAGGCCCGCACCAGCGGGGTCCCAAAGCGATCGGTCTGCGCCAGCATGTGGACAAAGCTTTTGACGGTGTCCACCTGAGTGCGCTCGGCCATGCTTTCCCAGGCATCAATGCGTGGTTTGCCGGCGCGCTGCTCGAAATTAATCTGCGTGAATTCCTGCGCAATTTCCGGCTGACTGATCGCGAGTTCCTGCCCCGAACGCATCAGCGCCTGATCGATTCCTAACCCCGCATCCACGCATACGACCATCAGGTCCAGCGCGTCGGGCAGCCCCAGCCGGATATGTTCACGCCGCACGTTGGCGCGATGACTCACCCATGCATCGGGAGCGAGGTAGGCGAGTCCCATGAAGGCCACAATCCAGAAAAACGTGTTCTGCGGCATGAACGTCCCGCCGATGACCGCCAGCATTGGTCCAATCAGCCGGATCGCAAAATAGGTATCGATCGCAGCACTCTCGCGCAGCCCGGCGGCCAGCAGCTTCTGCTTGATTTTCTCGTCTTCGGCGAAGCCCAGGCGGGTGCGCACAAAATGAACGCATCGCAAAAACATTGATAACGATCGATTGCCTTGTGCGGAACCCTCAGGCAGTCGCAACGGGATCTTCGTCACTTCGATAAGCCGCTTGGCGCGGTTCGACGCACGTATCGCCATCACCACCGGCACACTCGCCAAGGCAAAAAACACTGTCGCCATCACGCCAATCACGAGCACCAGAGTGCTGCTCATACCTTCACGTCCACGATCTTGCGGATCAGTAGCCCGCCGACAATCATCAGCCCCAGGCCGGTGTAAACCAGCTTTCTCCCAAACGGGTCTTCCACCAGCACGCGCGTATAACCACGATTGACGGCGGTGAGCAGGAAAAACATGGCGACGGGCAGCGCCGACAGGATCCAGCCGGTGAGGCGGCCCTGCGCGGTGTAGATGCGGATCTCGCCTTGAATCCGCAGGCGGTCGCGGATGACGCCGGCCGTGCGGTCCAGCACCTCCACCAGGTTGCCGCCGGTCTCGCGCTGCAACATCATCGCCGTAATCACAAAGCCGAGCTCGGGCTGCGGTATGCGCTGCGCCAGCTGCACCAGCGCATCGCGCATCGGTAATCCAAAATTCTGCTGGCGGTAGACTTCGCGAAACTCGGAACGCACCGGCTCCGGACACTCTTCTCCGACAATCTCGATCGCAGCGGTCAGCGAATGTCCCGCACGAAGCGCCCGGCTCATCAAATCAATAGCCTCGGGCAGGTGGCGATTGAATTCCCAAAAACGCTGTTGCTTTTGAAAGCGCAAAGCCAGAAACGGCAGGGTGGCCAGTACGACTGCCGGCACCAGGGCCACGGACGCATGAGGCATCACGCAGTAGGTGCCGACAAACCCTGCCAGCGCCAGCCCTCCTGCCGATCCCACGACCTTGGGCACGCTCCACGAGCTTTGCGCCTGGTCGATCAGCGACTGCAGCCAGTGTGCGCACTTGAGCTTCTGCAGCAAACAGTCGAGGCAGACGATCTCACTCAGGCGCGTGACCTTGATGATCGGGCCGCCGTCGTCAGCGAGATTCGTCCCGACTTGCAGCGCATCCCGCAGTTTGGAAATGCGGTTTTCCACGGCGCGCTCCACCGCCGTCGGGCGCGTCATCATCAGGATGACCGCGAAGCTCAGCAGCGCCACTCCTCCGAAGATGAGACCGGTAAGAAACATGGCGGCCGCTAGATCTCCTCGGAAAAATTCAGCGCAGCCGGATCGAAGGCGATGCCTGCCGACTGCAGCTTTTCCGCAAACTTGGGCACAATGCCGGTAGCGTAGAAGCGGCCCAATACTTTGCCGTTCGGACCCAGACCCCGCTTCTCGAAGCGAAAGATGTCCTGCATACTCACCACCTGATCGCTGGTCCCGGTGATCTCGGTGATGTGCGTGACCCGGCGCGAGCCGTCGCTCATGCGTGACACCTGCACGATTAGGTGAATCGCCGCCGCGATCTGCTGGCGCATCGCCATCTCGGGCAGATGAAGGTTGGCCATCTGCGACATAGTCTCGATGCGCGCGATCGCGTCGCGCGGGCTGTTCGCGTGCACGGTCGTAATCGAGCCATCGTGTCCGGTGTTCATCGCCTGCAGCATGTCGAGTGCTTCTTCGCCGCGTACCTCGCCAACCACGATACGGTCAGGCCGCATGCGCAGGGCGTTGATCAGCAGCTCGCGCTGGCGGACCCCTCCTTTGCCTTCCACGTTCGGCGGCCGGCACTCCAGGCGCACCACGTGTTCCTGCTTCAGCCGCAGCTCGGCCGAATCTTCAATCGTGACGATGCGCTCGCGCGGCGAAACAAAACCGGAAAGCACGTTGAGCAGCGTGGTCTTGCCCGCGCCTGTCCCACCCGAGACCACGATGTTCAGTCGCGCCTTCACTGCCTTCTCCAGCGCCTCCATCATCACCGGCGTCATTTCGCGAAACGAGAGCAGGTCCTGCTCGGTCAGCGGGTCGGAACCGAAGCGGCGGATCGACAGGATCGGTCCATCGATGGCCAGCGGTGGAATGATCGCGTTCACGCGCGAGCCATCCGATAGCCGGGCATCGACCATCGGCGACGACTCGTCCACCCGGCGCCCGACTTTGGAGACGATCTTGTCAATGATGTGCATCAGGTGATGGTTGTCCTTGAAAACTACATTCGTCTTTTCCAGCATGCCGCCTCGCTCCACATAAACCTTGTCGGCCGTGTTGACCAGGATGTCGGTGACGCTTGGGTCCTGCAGCAGGGGCTCGAGCGGTCCGAGTCCAAAGACCTCGTCCAACACTTCGTTTGCAATACGGGAACGTTCGGCGGCGCTGAAGGGAACGCCGTGCTCGGTCACCAGTTGCAGGATGAGGTTAAGCAACTGCTGCCGGCCTCGCGTGTCCTGCATGTAGAGCAGCCTCTCCAGATCGGCTTTATCGATGAGTTCACGATGTACCGCCGACTTCACCTCCTGCTGGACATGCGCCAGTAAAGGGTTACGGCTGGGATCCAGAGGGAGACGGATTTCGGGGAAAGCAACTGCGGCTTCAGCCATAAGTTCTCCTTAGCTCGGCACGAGGAGGAAAATTCAGTTCCAGAAAGCGAACCTCCGCTTCGGCTCCGCCACCTCGGAGTCGTTGTCTCCGGCCAGCGCAGCCGCCCACTTCTTCATCTGGACGGCGAACTCGGACTTCCGCTCGGGAAGCACCGGGCTGCCTGTATTCATCGCGCGAATCAGGTCGGACGAAGCGTTGGGAATCGTGATCAGCACGGGCAGCTGAACCGCCTTGTGGATCTGCGCCAGGCTCAACGAGCCTTGCGACGAGAAACGGTTGATGACCACCTTGATTTTTCCGGGTGGCACATTGCTTTGCAGGAAGCGATCGATGCAGCGCGAAAGATCGCGCAGCGCGGGCACGTCCGGAGTAGCGATCAGATACACCTCATCGCAACAATCAATGGTTGCCAGGCTAAGGTTATGAATACCGTGCGGGCAGTCGATCACCACGTACTCGTAATTCTGTCCCAGGAATCGAATTGCCCGTTGAATGTCGTCCAACTCGACATTGGCCGAATCGTCAAAGCAGTCGGGCGAAGGCAGAATGTCCAGGCATTCGGAGTGATGGATGACGAAGCCCTGAAGCAGGCTCTGATCCAGGCGCGAAACGTTGCGCACCAGCTCATAAAAGTGATAGTTTGGCTCGTCTTTTCCCAGGTAAAGCGAGACGTGGCCCAGGCGGCGGTGTTCGTCCAGGATCAACGTCTTCTTGCCATGTTGTCCAACCAGGAAGCACCCCAAATGCACGGCCAGCGTCGTCGCACCTGCGCCGCCGCGCACTCCAAGGATGGCGACAATGCGGCCCGCCGGCTTGACCAGAACTTCCTTATGGCTGGTGAAGCGTGCTTGCAGGCGATCGAGCGCCTGGCCAAACTGATCGACCCCCACAGGCCGGGTGAGGTACTCGCTGCAACCGGCACGCATGGCTTCGAGAATCATCGCCGGTTCAGCGCGCTCGGATACGGCGATCATGCTGCTTCGGCCATGCGAGTGTTGCTGGACGGCAGCGCAGGCCTCCACCGCGGCATCGCGGTCGCGGTCGAATCCGATCACCCATACCGGAAGCTCGGCGCGTTGGAGCTCCTGCAACAACAGCAGATCGTTGTCATAGCGCGCGTAGTTATCGAAGCCGCCGGCAAAGCTGCCGCCCTTCTGGATCAGCGCCTGCCGCAGCGCGTCCACGGTCTCGCCGTCGACGCAAAGACTGGCTGCGCAGAGCCCCGCGGATTTGTAGGGCGGGCCCCCATTCACATCAGGTTCTGAAATTGGGTATGGCTCAGGCATAGTCGCTCATCAGTTCTTCGGCAGATTCTGGTCAAACTTCTTTGGCTCAAGGAAAGGCACTGCCATCGCCGGAGTTTGCGGCGCGACCGTGTCCGCGGCATTCAGCGGATCGATGATTTTGGGCGTAACCAGCACGATCAATTCCATGGTCGAGCGGTTCAGGTTTTTCGAGCGGAAGAGCTGACCGAGCACCGGTATGTCGCTGATGCCGGGCATCCTGCTGAGATTGTCGGTCGTCCGGTTATCGAGAATGCCGGAGATGCCGAAGCTCTGGCCGTCTTTCAATTCGACTTCGGTCTCGGCTCGTCGCGTCGACAGCGCCGGCAATACATATCCGGCGATGACCACCTGGTTGGTATAATCCAGCGCACTGACCTCGGGCGCGACCTTCAGACGAATCGTTCCGTCGGAGTTGACGAAAGGCGTGAACTCCAGCTTCACCCCGTAGGGCTGGAACTGCACCGTCACGGTCGGAACCGTGCCCGCTCCGCCCGGCTGCACGATGGGGTACGGAAACTGGCCGCCAGCCAGAAACCGTGCGGTCTTGCCATGCAGGGTGGTGAGATTCGGCTCCGCCAGGATCTGCAGAATTCCTTTGTTCTGCAAATCGCGAATGGTCGTGCCCAGCCCGTGGTCGAAATTGAAATAGAAGAGGTTCAGGAAATCGCTGATGACCGCGGTAGTCGAGCCGTTCTGATTCTGATAGCCGGGCGGGCTGAATTGCCCGGTCGTGGCTCCCGCCGGTATTCTTGCCCAGGCTGAAGAGGTTGATGCCGAACTCGGTCAGCTTCGAGCGATCGATCTCGGCGATACGCACCTGCAACTGCACCTGCGGCAGATGCCGTGGATCGACGACCAGCGCGTTCACTACGTCCTTGGAGTACGTACTGGCCAGCCTGGTCGCTTCGTCCGATGCTGCGTCACTGCTGACCATGCCTGACAGCCGAATCCTTCCCTCCTGCACCTGCACCGCAAGCTCGTCTCCCGGGAGTGCCTGATGCAGTGAGTCGGACAGTCCGGTGATATCGACGTCGGCGAGAACGGTGTACATCTTCGAATGTCCGTCGATGGTCCACATCGCCAGGCTGCTGGTTCCCGGCGTCTTCGCCGTGATCACCAGCTCAAACGGACTGGCGGTCATCGCGTCCAGAACCGCGGGATTACTGACATACACCCGCCGCAGCTTGTCCGCCGAGTTGAGGAACAACGACCGGCCAACGATCAGGTGCAAGCTCAGTGCCTCGCTGGACGGCTCCTTGTCTCCTGCTGGACTTGCACTGGCAGGCGATTTCATCGCCAGCGGCGCCAGATGCTGTTGCGATGCCGAGGTCGTCGGAGCGCTCGGCAGAGACACTGGTTGTGCGCCTGGGGCAGCTTGCGAACCCGGCGACGGCAGTGCGTTGTCTGGCGCGCTCTGGGCCTGAAGGTAGCCAAGCGCCAGCAGCGCCAAGCTCACGATTAGGATCGATGTTCGCCACGGGAGTTTCATCGCGTCACTCAAAGCTCTTGGTCGATCGCTTATCGCCCAGGATGGTTTCGACCACGTCCGTCTGTTTCATCGGCAAACGGCGGCGCGGCGTTACCGATGCCGGCATTGCCAGCGGCGGCGCTGCGCCGGAGAGTTGCGCGATCTGCACCGGCACGGCCTGGACTTTCGTATGATCGGCGCCGTTGCGCAGCACGAACTGCACACTGCCCTGGCTGCTGGCCAGCACCAGCTTTTGCGAGTCTTCGGGCGTCAGCAGCAAGGTCACGACGTTGACCGTCTCAGGTTTACCCTGAGGGTCGGGCTGGAGCTTCTGGCCGACGGTCAACACCTCGACATCCTGCAAAACAATCTGCGTCGCCGGAACAGGCATGCCGTCCGGACGAAACGTAACCAGCACGTCGACATGCGACCCGGGAAACAGAAATCCTGCGACTCCAACAATTTCATCGGACTTCACCGAGGTCGCCCTCATGCCTTCCGGGATCTTGGTTGTCAGCCCAATACCCGATCCCGGAGCAGCCAGATAGTCCTCCAGAATCGGCTGCGAGGCGGGCAGCGGGAAAATGACTGCACGCCCCACAATGTCGGATACCTTAGTGAACGGCTTCGCCAGGGTGAGCGATGCCGGCCACTGGACCAGCGTCAGGTCCTCCGGCTTAAGAACATCTCCTGCCTGCAATGCGCGATTGGCGGCGACGAATTGATGCAGTCCAGTTTGGGGTGCGCTGTGCGCCGTGAGCTTGCGGCTCACAAAGAACGTGATCGCGCCGGACAGCAGCAAGGCCGACAACAGCGCGACCAGCAATCGACGGGAGTTCATATGTCATCCTGCTGAGATGCGAAAGGCGCCGGCGAACCGACGCCTCGGGCTCACCTACGCGACTGCACTGCTGAGTTTGTTTCCTACTACGTTGAAGGCGCTGCTGATGTTGTTGGCCAGCGTGCCCATCGCTGCAACCGCAGCTAATCCAATGATCGCTGCCACCAGGGCGTACTCGATCAGGTCCTGACCGGATTCGTCCCGCAGCAGATTGCGAAGTGTCTGTAGCTTCATAAGTGATCTTCCTCCCCGCAAGCTGTGCGACAGATTTGTCTGCCCTCAGCCTGGCGTGCCTACTTGTTCTCTCGGCTATAGCTATCGGCAGCAGCAGGCGCGGGGATGAGGAATTGGCCGCGAAAGACCAAATTCGAATCCGTGCTCAAAACGGGAAATGGCGGCAAATTTTCTTACACGGACGGGAACCCTGATGCAAGAAAGTAAGCGGCGCTTCACAGATCGATGTGACTGGCTTCACGGCAGGATGACTGCAAGCCTACTACTCTGTAAGCGGTCTCATAAGCCCGCTTCCCGCGGGACTCTGAATGGAGGTCGTATGTCTCAGAAATGGATGGTCGTCGTTGTCTCGGCAGTGCTGCTACTTTCCTGCACCGCGATGATGGCGAACACCAACTCGATGGGTATTGCCGAAAAGCAAACCATCAACTTTACCGCGCCCACAATGGTTGGCGGCACGCTGCTGCCGGCCGGCAAATATAACGTCACGCATCAGATGAACGGTCCGACCCACGTCATGCTCTTCAAGTCAACGAATGGCAAGATCGAAGCCAAGTCCAACTGCAACCTGGTTCCTCTCAAGGCAAAGGCCGAACACACCTCGCAACGTTACACGGTCAATGCCAGCGACGAGCGCATCTTGCAGGAGATCACCTTCGAAGGCGACAAGGCGTCACACGTTCTGGCGCAGTGACGGAAAGATGTAAATGCAGAAAAGAAGGCGGCCGCTCAGGCCGCTTTTTTGATTTTCAGCCGGCGGCGCTGGTTTGCTTCACGATCGCCACAAACTCTTCATCGCTGATCAGCCGCCCGTTCGCAATCGCCGCACGCTTGACCGCCTGCAACACCGCCGCCCGCTGCGATTCCGGCAGCTCAAGCTCCAGCATCTCGGCTTTCAGACGAATGCTGTCCAGCCCGCTCTTTTTGCCGAGCACGATTCCCCGCGTCGCGCCGACCAGTTCCGACGAGTACGGTTCGATCGCCTCCGGCATGTGAAACTGGCTGGCCACTGCTCCACTCTCGCGTAGGAAGAGGTTGTCGCCGATGAGCGGCTTCCATCCTTCCAGCTCGTACTTGCCGGCCCGCCGCACAAACTCCGACACCTCGCGAATGCGCTCCAGCTTCAATTCAACCGGCACGTCATAGAGACACTGCAATGCCAGCGCGACCTCGGCAATGTCGGCATTGCCCGCGCGTTCCCCCATGCCGTTTATTGTGCCCTGAATCCAGGTTGCTCCGCCGCGCACGGCTGCGATGGCGATGGCTGTCGCTAAGCCAAAATCGTTGTGCCCATGCCAGTGGATCGGTACGTCGCCGATCCACTCTTTCGTCCAGCTCACCAGAAACTCCGCCGCTTCCGGCGTACACACGCCGATGGTGTCCACCAGCACAACTTCTTTCGCGCCGGCATTCACGGCCTCGGAATAGATACGCTTCAGGAAGTCGAGCTCAGCGCGCGTGCCGTCGACGCCGAAGAATGCCACGCGAATCCCGTTCTCCGCGGCGTAACGAATCGCCTCGCAGGCACGCCGCACCGCCTCATCGGCGGTGATCCCGTACGCCTTTAACTTGATCTGGCTGGTCGGAATCTCGATGACCGACGCCTGCAGTCCGAGGCGAACCAGTTCCTCGACGTCCCCACGCGTGGCACGCGCGAATCCCCACACCTCCGCGTGCTTCAGTCCGGCTTTCAGGATCAGCGAAATCGCTTCGCCATCTTCGGCCGACACCTTGGGGAATCCCGCCTCGATGCGGCCGACGCCGAGCTCGTCCAGCTTCTTCGCAATTTCCAGCTTCTGTTGCGGACTGAAGATGACGCCGACCGTCTGCTCGCCATCGCGCAGCGTCGTGTCGTAGAAGCGAACGGTGCGCGAGCGGTCGAAGTTCGGGCGCACGTCCGGACGCAAGTTCAGTTCGCTGGTCCAGACCTTGCCCGCAAGCTCGCTTTTCATCGCGCCGCCTCTTCGGCCTGGGCTGCCATCGCCGGAGGTTTCTCCCCGTAAGCTTGTTCCCACGAGATCACCGGGTTGCGCAGCACGCCGATCTGCTCGATCTCGCACTCCATCACGTCGCCCGGCTTGAGGTACCAGGCTTTGGGATCCGCGCTGAAAGCCGCCACTCCCGACACCGTTCCCGTCGAAACGACATCGCCCGCGCTATAGCCCATGGCCGAGTAGTGCGAGAGTATCTCCGGGATCGTGACCGACATCTTGCTGCTGTGCGAAACCTGGCGCGACTCGCCATTCACGCGCAGCTCCATCGCCAGGTTGTGCGGGTCCTTGATCTCGTCGGCGGTGACGATGTGCGGCCCGAGCGGGCAGAACGAATCGATTCCCTTGCAGAAGCTGAAGACACCCGACTTCATCTCGTTGCGCTGAATGTCGCGCGCGGTGATGTCGTTGAAGATGACATAGCCGCCGATGTAATCGTTGGCGTTCTCAGGGCCGAAGTGCTTGCCGGCCTTCTTCAGCACCACCGCGAGTTCCAGCTCGTAGTCGAGTTCCTGCGTCAGGTGCGGCGGAAAGATTACCGGCTCGTCCGGCCCAATGATCGCGTCGACGTTCTGGAAGAAGACGATCCACGGCATCACGGGATGCGAGAAGCCGGCTTTCTGCGCTTCATGATGGTGCTCGCGGAAGTTGCCGGCGGTGTGGAAAAACTTCTTCGGAAGGATGGGCGCTTTCAGGTGAACGTCCTCAGGACGATAGAAAACCGGTTCGCCATCCGCGCCCTTCTCCGTGCCGCGCGATTCGGCGTGCGCCAGTGCGGCACGTGCGGCATCGAGACTGCGGTCGCCGCCTTCGAAGAGAGCTCGCATATCGCTGGCGAGAAGTGCGTTCTCGCCGGAGAGCAGTTTGTGAGCGGCATTCAACTCGACGATGCGCCCATCTTGCGCAAGCGCACCAATGTGCGCACGCGCCGATCGATCAACAAAAGTAACCAGTCGCATAAGATTGCAAATTGTGAGGAGATGTCCTCGACCCCGCAGACGAGTTTATTGGCGAGGCGAAACTTTCGCAAACGGCGCAACTACGGCGACGAAGTCGGTTGCGGGCTGGTTGTGCCGACGCCGTTGTTCTGGTTAGAACCACCGCCGAAGCCGCTGCCGCTCGGCTGCCCGAATGGACTCTGATTCTGGTTCTGCTGACCGTTCATCTGGCTGGCCGGCGTGCCGATGTTCTGGCTGCCGATCGTTGTCGGCTGGTACGGCCCCCTCAACAGGACATTGTTCTGGTCCATCATCGGGTTGTAGATGAACTGCCATTCGTTGTACGTCTTCTTCTTGTTGTAAATGCGAATGGTGGGATCTTTGCTCAGGCTGGCCACGCCGACAATTGCGCCCCCGCCAAAAGTCTGGCCGTTCCCCGAGTTCGAGCCGAACGTCGTTCCGCCTTGCTGATTGTTGCTGGTACCGTTCGCCTGGTTCGATGTTCCGCTTCCTGAAGAAAAGCCAACCGGGCTGCCGGAGCTGAATCCCGAGCCGCTGCCGGAAACGTTGCCGCCGCCGCTGGGCACTCCCTCGCCATTGCTGCCCCCAGTATCCGAGTTGGATGGGAAGCCGCTGTTAGATCCGCCTTGCTGTTGCTGCTGTTGTTGTTGCTGCGATGAAAAGCTGCTGCCACCCGAACTGAATCCTACGGGTGACCCTGAGCTGGAAAACGCTGTACCCGAATTTGAATTATTCCCACCCACTGTGCCCAGGGCAGCCGCCGGCGTTCCCGGCGTAGCGCTGTTCAGCAGGGTGGCGATGTCTGCGTAATTCAGCAGCTTCCATTTGCCATCTTTGCTCAGCGGATCCTTGTAGCGCTTGCGCAGATACTTCACCTGTCCCTTGTCCAGATCGTCGAGGCTGGCAGGATAGCGGCCGTTCTTCTTGTAGAACTTCTTGATGGCGCGCGCATACTCCGTTCCGCGGTGGATCATCTCCTCTTCGCGGTCGCGCTTCATCTGCTGGATGATCCTGGGCGCTGCCACCGTTGCCGCAATGATCATGAACACCATCATCAGCATGATCGCCAGCAGCAAGTATCCGCCGTCGCGGCGATAGCGCGCGGACGGTGGGTTCGCTGCCTGGGAACGTGACTGGTGAGAGCGGTGCTTCATACTACGGTCAGCTTGAATACTCTGCGCGGGCCTACTCGCCTGGTGTTGGCGAGAGGGTGGGAGCTAACTATCCCGCACCGAGCGGAATGTTCTCCGTATGGTTTGTCAGCACATCCTCGATCTGCACTGAGGTTGTGCCGACATGAACGATCCTGTAATGGCGATCCACGATATCGCCTTCCTTCGCCAGGAAGATGTCTTCGCCCTTGATCAGAAATATCTTCTTTGCTCCATTCTTCGGTCCGGCATAACCGTAGAACTTCAATCCGCTGGGCGGCGGAGGCGGAGGCGCAGCCTGGGCTGCTTGTTCCGCGGGACTCTGGACCGGCTGGGGAATCGCTTCCGGGGGCGGCGGCGCTTCCGAATTGAAAATGTTCCGCCCATTGCCCTTGTAGGTCATGTCCTCGCTCGACTTCAGCAGGTCGAAGCGCAGCGTCGGGTCGAGCGAATGCGCCAGCAGGGTGCGCGCGGGCTTGTGGTCCTTGCTCTTCGCCGCGCTCGATACCGGCGGTGGCGCGTTCGCGCCATTGTCTTCGCCCCCACCCGAGAAGGCGTGCACCATCGCGATAACCGCCAGCACCAGCAGACCGCCGGCGATCATCGTTTTCTTTTTATTCTCCGTGCCTAGCTTCACGACGCCGCCGCTCCCGAACGCAGATACGTTTCCATCTTCAGCTGCAGGCGAACGTTGCCCTGCTGCTCGGCCAGGGCAATGCCGTCGATCAGAAAGAACATCTTGTCGCGCTCCAGCGCGTTGATGAACTTCACTTCCTGAAGGTAATCGCCGGAGAGCGTGATCTCCATATTCAGCTTCTGCAAGCCCTCGATCGGCGCTTCTTTCGGGTCATACTTCACGCCGGCCAGGTGAACGCCATTGTCCGAGGCCACTTTGCCCAGCTCATTCGATATCTCCGAATACTCCGCCGGGAAGCGTGTGTCGTAGAAGCCGGTGATGTCTTTGGACGCCTGCTTCAGCTTGCCGTCCATGCCGCGCGTCGGCAGCACTTCCTGCTGCTTCGCCACGAGTTGCCGGCTTAGAATCTCCAACTCCTGTCGCCGCGCGTGGCGCGTCCGTCCCGCGGGCGAAAACAAATAGCCCACGCACGCCAGGTCAAGCACCGCCAGGGCGATCACAGCCGGCATCAATTTCTTACGAGTCTCGCGGATGCTGGCCATCAGTGCCCCCTCAAGCCGGGATTCATCGGCTGATTCTGTGCGCGCACGGTACCCGCATGCGGCGTTGCCGCATTTGGCTTGCCGCCGGCGGGAACCGCCGCCTTGTTTACCGGCGCCGCCGGCTGCGCCTGTTCCTGTCCCTTGGCGCCAGTAGCCTCGGCATTCTCGTCGGTATCGCTTCCCGTCGGAACATAGACCCCGGCAATGTCGAACTGAATGCCGCTGGCCTGTCCGGAACTCTGCGCGCTGGTGTTGGCAACTACCGTCTCAGCCACAATCTGCGCCTGGCGGAAGTGGTTCGATTTTTCCATGTTCCGCACCAGCTCAACCGCGCGGGCACGCGAATCGGTCGCGACCACCACATGCAGCACCAGGTCGTTGGCCTTCGTGTATTCCGGCTTCATCGAGACCACGTGCAACTCCGGCGGAACCAGCTTCTCCATCTCGGTGAAGAGGCGCGTCCATGAAAGCGACTTGCGGGCGAACAGATCGTTCAGGAAATCCGATTGATCGGCGATGACCCGGTTCGTGGGCTTGTTCAGAATGGCGCGCGCCTGTGTCTCTTCGTGGTTCAGGCTGTTGATCTGCTGCTGGACGCTGGCGATTTGACGATTGATGCTGCGCGTGTGCGCCCGCAAATAAATGATGTAGCCGACCAGCACGACTGCGAGGATACCGAGCGCGGCGATGATCATGGTCATCCGCCGCAGGTATTCCCGTGCGACCTCATACGGCTGGGTTGCGAGATTGATGGCTAAACGCATTACGAAATCAGGGCCCCCGCAACTCCCGCCAACACTGATTTGTTGACACTGCCGGCTGCTGCTCCGGCTGCCGCACTGGAAACCAAATCTTCCACCCGAACCTTGCTGTCGCCGAAGGCGTCCTGCAACTGCTGCGGATTCTGCACGCCGGTGACCAGCAGGCGCTCGACGTTCACGCCGTAGCGATCTTCGAAGTAAACCAGCGATGTGTTCACATCATCGATCAGCGACTCGCCGGTTACGCCGGTACCGCCGTTGTCGAGCGAGCGGTACAGCAGCAACTGGTCCTGATCGACGATGGCAAAGGTCGTCGTCCCCTGCTCAACTTTAATGACCATGGTCGGACGCGAAGCGTCGACCAGCCCCAGCGACGCCAGCATCGACGGCAGCACGGTTCCAGGGTTGTAGCCCGCGTCACGTATTAGCGACTCGTACTCATCAAGGACGTGCCGCGGCGTCACGGCTGCGATAACGCGAATCTGGCTGCCGCCTCCCTGCCGATCGAATGACATGATCGACTGATCGACATCAAACGGCAGCGACTTCTTCAGCCGGAAACGCACAACCGCATCGGCGTCCTCGCGTTTATCCGGCAGCGTGTCGAAGTCGAGAAGCATCACCCGCGTAGTCGAATCGGGCAGCACCAGGCAGACCTCGCGCAGGCGTCCCGCAACCGCAGCGAGCAGGTCGCGAAGAGCAGCGACCAGAGCGTCGCGCTCGAGGACATTCGCCTGCAACATCCCGGGCGCGAGCAACCCCGGCGGCAGGGTTGACGCCGTGGCCGCTTCCAGGTTATTTCCGCTTTCGCTGATACGCGCCGCCGAAACTCGCTCAGCGGTGATCTCGCAAGCGACACGGGGACGGAGGATGTGGGTGTCTTTAGCCATTAGCGACTAGCTACTAGCAACTAGCTCCGACCACCAACTGCACCGACAAAGTCGTTGACTTTGTACTAGTAGCTAGCTGCTAGTCGCTAGTTGCTTCGTTACCTCGTGGTCTCGATAAACGTGACCTTGTTGATCTCTTTCAGCGTTGTCAGGCCACGCTTCACTCTATCAATTGCCGACTCCCGAAGGAAATGCATGCCTTCGTCTTTGGCGGCGCGGCGAATCTCGCTGCTCGGCTTCTTTGCCAGAATCATTTCGCGCACGTTGTCGGTCAACTCCAGCAGCTCGTGAATCGCAGTTCGTCCGCGAAAACCAGTCCCGGCGCACTCGATACAGCCTTCGCCCTCATAGAACGCGAAGTTCGCCCATTCTTGCGGGTCGAGTCCACTGGCTTCGAGTTCCTCGGCGGAGTAGTGCACTTCTTTCTTGCAAAATTCACAAATCAGGCGGACCAGTCGTTGCGCCAGAATGCAGTTCAGCGCCGACACGAAGTTGTACGCTTCGACGCCCATGTTCAGGAAGCGGCCCAGCACGTCGACCACGTTGTTGGCGTGGACGGTGGTGAACACCAGGTGGCCGGTCAGCGCCGAGTTGATGGCGATCTGCGCCGTCTCGGTGTCGCGAATCTCGCCCACCATGATCTTGTCGGGATCGTGACGCAGAATCGAACGCAGTCCGCGGGCGAAGGTCAGACCTTTCTTCTCGTTCACCGGAATCTGCGTGATGCCGCGGATCTGATACTCGACCGGGTCTTCAATCGTGATCAGCTTATCTTCGTCGGTCTTGATCTCATTCAGCGCGGCGTAGAGCGTCGTCGTCTTGCCCGAACCCGTCGGCCCCGTGACCAGCACCATGCCGTACGGTTCCTTGATATAGCGACGGAAGGTCCGCAAATCTTCTTCGCTGAAGCCGACAACATCGAGCGTGAGCTTGTGGAACTTCTCGCTCATCGACTCTTTATCGAGCACGCGGAGCACGGCGTCTTCGCCATGGATCGACGGCATGATCGACACGCGGAAATCGATGGAGCGTCCGTTGTAGCGCACGCGGAAGCGGCCGTCCTGCGGCACGCGGCGCTCGGAAATGTCCAGCTCGCTCATGACCTTGATACGCGAGATGATGGTCGAGTGGTGCTCCTTGGCGATCGGCTGCATGGCCTGCTGGAGCACGCCGTCGATGCGGTACTTGATGACCACGGAATCGTCGCGCGTCTCGATGTGAATATCGCTGGCACGCCTCTGCAACGCGGTGAAGATGGTGGTGTCGACCAGGCGGATGATCGGGCTGATATCGGTTTCGGCCGTCAGCTTCTCGATCGAGATGGTCTCGTCGGAGTTCTCGTCCTCGGCGATGACGTCGAGCGCAAAACCCTCGCTGGCTTCTTCCAGCACGCGCTGCGACTGCTCGGTCTTCTTCAGGATGTCGTTGATCTGCGAGAGCGTGGCGACCTTGGTCGCGATGCGGCGGCCCAGCAGCAGACCGATCTCGTCGATCATCATGATCTGGCTGGGATCGGCCATGGCGATCACCAGGCGACCGTCCGGCCGGTCTTCCAGCGGCACGAAGTTGTACCGGAACATCAGGTCGACCGGCACCTTGCGGAAGAGGTCGTGCTGGATGTGGAAGTTTTTCAGGTCGATGAACTCGCAACGATAGCGCCGCGCCAGGTCCATACCTTGCTGGACCTCGTCGGCGGTAGCAAGGCCACCGCTGCCGTTCACGAATATTGCTTTAGGCTCTGCCATAAAACCTCAAATGCAGCACTTAGCAGTTAGCATTTGGCACTTAGTCAAAATACTCACGCGCTTCTACTAAATGCTAAGTGCTAATTGCCAAGTGCCGGCTTATTTAATTCCGCCCGCGCCGATGCTGAAGATCGGCAGATAGAGCGAGATCAGCACGAACGCCACGACCACGCCCATAACAATCAGGATCACCGGCTCGATCAGCGCCATGGCGGTGGCCAATGCGTTCTGCACATCTTCTTCGTAGAACTCGGCAATCGAGTTCAACATTGCCGGCAACGCACCGGTCGACTCGCCGACCTCGATCATTTCCACCGACATCTGCGGGAAGACCTTCGTATCTTCCAGACTCCTCGACAGCCCCTGGCCTTCACGTACACCGCGAATCGAGGATTGGATGCCGTGCGACATCAGCCGGCTCTGCATGGATTCGCTGGCCGTCTCCAGCGACGGAACCAGCGAGAGTCCGCCTGTAAGCAGTGTCGACAGCATGCGCGTGAACACCGCTACCTGGTACTTCAGCCAAATCTGACCCAAGAGCGGCGTCCGCAGCTTTACTCGATCCAACTGCGTCGAACCGGCCTCGCTCTTCGCCCATCGCCAGAAGAAGAAGACCGCCACCGCGAGTACGATGACTGCGTAAAAGAAATACTGCTTCGCATTCACGCCGATGCTCAACATCACCGCGGTCGCCAACGGCAGCTGCGCGCCCAGCGTCTGATAGAGCTTGGCAAACTGTGGCACGACAAACGTGATGAGAAAAATCATCATCAGGATCAGCATGCCCACCAGCAGGGTGGGATAGACCAGCGACGCGACCATCTTCTTGCGGAAACTGACTGACAGCCGCTGAAACGCGATGTAACGCCCCAGCACCTCTTCCAGGTTGCCGCTCTTCTCGCCAGCCATCAGCGTGGTCGTATAAACCTTGGGGAAGACCTGCTGCGCCTCGAACGCGTCGGAGAGCAGTTCGCCTCCGCGGACCCGGTCGTGCACGTTCTGCAACACGGAGCGGAAGAACACATTCCGTTGGCGCTTGATCAGCAGCTCGAGCGCCTGAATAATCGGCAACCCGGCGTGGAACAGCGTCAGAAATTGCTGATTGAAGATGACAAACTGGTCCTGCCTGATCTTGCGGCGCCGGGGCAGGCCAATCTCGCCCGAGAGCAATCCCTTCGACTTGATCGAATAGACGTAGAAGCCCTGCTGCGAAAAGCGGTCGCGGATCTCGGTCTCAGAGGCAGCCGTCTCGGTCTGCTCCAGAACGCGCCCTCGCTCATCCGCCATTTTTACCGTGTATTCGGCCATTTTCGTTGGGTGTTAACTACTAGTTTAACATTGAGGCTCTCGGCTATCGTCCGTCGGCTATCGGTTGGACCATGCGAGTTGATGCGGGTGCCCCGGCTCTCGCGACGTTCGAGACGCGGGTCTTTTCGATCCTGTACCTGCTCCGAGTTCCTTTCGTGCCAACGGCACTCCGCTCCTTAAGAATCGCTTTCCTCCGCCGCCTTAGCCACCGCACGGATATCTCGATTTGACCGTCTTGCCTCAGCCCACAGCTCAGAGCCCATAACCGACGGCTGTGCCTACTCCGTCAACTCGGTTCCGGCGACGATCTCCACCCCCGCAGGCGGAATAAAATGGAATTGCTGATCTGCTATTTGGACGTTCTCCTTCTGCTGATGAAAGCGGAATTCGGTCATCGATCCGTCCAACTCTTCCACCACAATGCGCACGATCATGCCGTCAGGGGCGATCTCCAGCAAAGTCTCTTCTACCCTGTCTCGCATTCCCCTGGGAACCCCACGCAGCACGATGTCGCCGGAATTCACCGGCTTTTGATCTGGCGCCAGCGACAGGCCATCGAGTTCCTTTTCCAGCTTCGTTTTTCCGAGCAGGTAGCGCAGCGGCGAGCGCAGATCGTCGAGCTGCTTTACCGGAGTACGTCTCGCCTGCTTCTCCCCGGGGACATAGAACCACGCAATGTGCCCATCGGTGACAAAGACCTTTGGACGAGGCTGATCGTAGTTCCAGCGCATCTGTCCCGGCTTCTTGAGCAGCAGCGTGCCGCTTTCCGTGCGCGTCATGCCCGCACCGGTATAGGTCTCGGTGAAATCGGCCTCCATCGTGTGCATATGGTTGTAGCGCTGATCCACCTTGTCGGCGATGGCGTGAACGTCGTTCTGCGCCTGCAGCTGCGCACAGCAGCATGTCAGCAGCACATACAAGAAATATCTTCTCGATACGAATCATAAAGAAACGAAGAGCGCTCCAGCTTCTACGTGGGAGCGCTCTTGGATAGCAATAATTCCTAAGTCTCAGCCCGGCAAACGCGCGCTACTGCAGGGTAGGGCTGCTGTTGTCCGCTGGTCCCGATCCGTTGTAGTGAACGTCGCCAGTCTCATCGGAATAGAAACGGCGAGTGCCGGTGGTGCCGACCTGGTCGGGCACGGCCGTAACCGTGTACGAGCGGATCGCGCCATTCACTTTTTCCCCTGGCGTGTAGGTAAAGGTGTAGCCGCTCTTGCGGCCGCTGGCCAGATTGTTATCGATGGAAGCCGCGCCTCCGCTCGCCGCGCTCGCGCCCAGCGTGGCCAGATCCGGACTGAAGCCGATGTCGGGATGGCTGCTGGCAAAGATCATTTCCGATTCATTGATTGCCTTGATGCTGGCGATGGCCGACGCTTCGTGCGCCGGAATGGTGGCACCCGTGAATCTGGGGATAGCAAAGGCGGCAATAATCAAAATGATCGTGACCACGATCAGAAGTTCGATCAGGGTAAATCCGCGCTGTCGATTGCGTCTGCTGCGCATGTGGAACCTCTCTTCTCCTGTCAGCCGGGGAAGGCTACTCCCGCGCTCGCCGCAGGACCGGGATTCTGGACATGAATGCGGAACGATAGACAACTGCGGTGAGCACACTGACAAGGAGAATTATTCTTCACTCACAACCCGATGTCAAAGATTGGACGCAGGCAGCGGAAAAAGGTCGTCGAAAAGCTATGACTGCCGCTTGGCGCTCCTCGCTTTTCGCTCTTCGCTTTTCGCTCTTCGCCAGAGGGATACTGGAGTCTGCCCGCTGTCACAACCTTCTACCGTTTGTCATCCTGGGCCAACCGGTCGACCGTTTGTCGTCCTGAGCGGCAAAGTGTGCCGTCAATCATTTCGTTTGTCGTCCTAGCGCGGCAAAGTGTGCAATCAATCATTTCGACTGTCATTCTGAGCGGAGCGTCCGCGTTCTTCTCCGCCGCTGCCTCTGCGGCGGGCGGACGCGCAGTCGAAGAACCGCTATAGTCGGCAGTAATCTCCGCTATAGGGGTCCTTCGACTCCGGCGCAAAAAGCGCCCTCCGCTCAGGATGACAACCAGGACGCGCGCCGCCCTTTCTGGCGAACCGCGAAGAGCGAACCGCGAAGAGCGGCCCTCAACACGCCAGCGAATCCCGCGTCACCTTCAGCCCTGCCAGGTTCCCCAGGATGGTCACCGCAATCAATTCCGGCCGGAACAACTCGTTCGCCGACCGCAGCAGATCTTCGACGCTCACCGCCTGAATGCGGTCGATGATCTCGTCCATGCTGATGAAGTGGTCGTAATACATCTCCTGCCGTGCCAGGTTCGACATGCGCGCCGTACTCGATTCCAGACTCAGCATCAGGCTGCCCTTCAGCTGGTCCTTCGCGCGCTTGAGCTCTTCTTCCGTGATCGGCACCGTCTTCAGCTGGTGGAACTCGTTGACGATGGCCTGCACCACCTTCGCCGCCGACTCGCGCGAAGTGCCCGGCATAAACCGACAGCATGCCGGCATCGCGGAACGGATTCAGCTCCGAGAAGATCGAGTACACCAGCCCCTGCTTCTCGCGAACATTCTGGAAGAGCCGCGAACTCATGCCGCCGCCCAGCAGGGTGTTCAGCACATAGGTCACGTAGCGGCGGTCGTGGCTGATGGAGTACGACGGCACGCCAACGCAGATCTGCACCTGCTCCAGCGATTTCTTATTGCGCAGGATGATGCGCGAGTTCGTCTTCGGCGGCGTGTCGTGCCAGCCGTTGGTTACCGGCGGCAGTTGCTCGAAGCGCTGGCGCAACAAATCCACAAATTCGTGGTGATCGAGATTTCCGGCCGCCGAGATGATCATGTTTCCCGGAGCAAACTTGCCGCCGTAGTACGACAGGATCGACGGCTGATCGAAGCGCCGAACCGTCTCCTTCGTTCCCAGGATCGGCTTGCCCAGCGGATGGTCCTTAAAAAAGTTCTGGGTGAATATTTCGTGGACCAGGTAGTCGGGATTGTCCTCATCCATCTTGATTTCTTCCAGGATGACCCCGCGCTCCCGGATAATCTCTTTGCCATCGAACACCGGATGCAGCACCATGTCGCTGAGCACATCGACCGCTATGGGCAAATGTTCATCCAGAACTTTAATGTTGAAGCAGATGGTTTCCTTACCGGTGAAGGCGTCCATGTTGCCGCCGATGGAGTCGACCTGGCGGGCAATGTCCTCGGCGGTGCGATTGCTCGTGCCCTTGAACACCATGTGCTCGACAAAATGAGAGATGCCGTTGACGTGCGGGTCTTCGTGACGCGAACCGGACTTCACCCAGATTCCCATGGACACGGAACGGATGTGATCCATCTTCTCCGTGAGGACCGTGAGCCCGTTTGAAAAAACGGCTTTCTCGATATTACGTACTTCTTCCACCATGATGGCTGCTCCGAGCGACATGACGGTCGTCGCTCAGGTCTATGAATTGTGTGACCTGACCCGAATCGCGTAACCTACGGCGAAAGGTAGCCGCAGGAAAGCACACGCTAAAACGTTGTCAACGAAATACCCCGAAGCGATGTCGGGTGCAAGGAATCTAATTCAGCATATTGGATGCATGAGCCAGCCGCAACAATCCGAACTATTGGGCCTTTCGATTCAGCAGCTTACCGAGATTGCCGAGAATCTCGGCGAAGCTCCGTACCGCGCCCGACAGCTATTTGACGGCCTCTACCGGCAAAGGTGGCAAAGCCTGGACCAGTTCAGTCCCCTGTCCGTTGGGCTTCCGCCGCAGGCTGGCGGACGAAGGTTACGCGGTCGGTCATGCCGCAAGTAGAGAAGCAGTTCACGTCGTCGGACGGCACTGTCCGCTACCTGCTGGCCTTCGCCGACGGCCAGAGCGTCGAGACCGTCTGGATGCCCGAGGGCGATGGCGGCGAAGCCGGCGATGGTTCGCAAAGCGGCGACGAAGAACTCGAAGACACGAGGGTCTGGCGGCGCGGAACCATCTGCGTCTCCAGCCAGGTGGGCTGCGCCGTCGACTGCGCCTTCTGCATGACCGCCCTGCTCGGCCTGAAGCGCAATCTGAGCGCGGGCGAAATCGTGGGGCAGATTCTGCTCGTGCTCAACCAGCAGCAGGTCGACGTCGAGCGCGATCGCCTGAATCTTGTCTTCATGGGACAGGGCGAGCCCTTCCTCAACTACGACAACTTTATGCAGGCTGTGCGACTGCTGGTTGAGGGCGTCGGCGTTCCCGAGTCGCGCATGACGGTTTCGACGTCGGGCATCGTGCCGCGCATCGCCGACTTTGGCGCAGAGCCGGTGCGTCCGAAGCTAGCCGTCTCGCTGAATGCGTCGAACGAAGCCGCGCGCACCGAAGTCATGCCCATCACGAAGAAGTGGACCATTGAAAAACTGATGGCGGCCTTACGCGAGTTCCCTCTGCGCAATCGCGAGCGCCTGACCTTTGAGTATGTCCTGCTCGGCGGTGTGAACGACGACGTGCGGCATGCTCGCGAAGTGGTTGAGTTGCTCCGAGGGCTGCGCGCCAAGGTGAATCTCATCGCCCTGAATCCCGGGCCGGACATTCCCTTCGAAACTCCCTCCGAGGACCGCGTGCAAGCGTTCCAGAACACTCTGATTCGCGCCGGCATCCCAGCGTTTGTCCGACGTCCGAGGGGCAGGGACATCTACGCCGCCTGCGGGCAACTCAAGCGCACGACGGAGTTGGTGAGCATCGGGTAGTGAAGATACTTAACCACGGAGGCACAGAGACACAGAGGGTTGTCGTGGTTGTCATCGCGAGGTGAGTGAGCTGCCATCTCGACGAAGGCAGCCTGGGGATGTGGGCTTCGCGCTTCAGAATACTCACCACCGAGCTCACGGAGCGCACTGAGTTTTTGGAATTGTGATCTTCAAATGCAGCCTAGGGATTTGCGGCGTGGCATTGCCCGAACTCGCAAGTTTCAACACGAAGACCACGGAGCGCACTTAAATCTTGGAATTGTCATTCCGAGCGAAGCCGAGGGATCTGCTGTTCGCCCGCACCGCGCGCTACTCAACCTATGCGCAAAACAGCAAGCGAATCCTCTGTGCCTCTGTGTCTCTGTGGTAAACCCGCTTTACGACCCCTGTTCCCCGCCCGCTGCCTTGGCCTTCCTTCGCAGCGTTCGCGCTTCCGGCCCCGCCAAATCAAAATCATGGGTCATGTGCGGAAGCAATCGGGTGATGCGGAAGCGCACCTCATTTCCGCAGCGACGGCATGGCGGGAACGGCTCCCCCTGTATGGCGACAATATCGTGGGGTTCGCGGTGGTCGACGTGGACCACCGTGTAAATGCCCGAGGTGGGCACCGCATCTCCCGGTCTATACGCGCGACGCGCGCGATCTGCGCCCGAACTCATACCTTGGGAATATGCCGAAGCGCCTCCGCGTTCTGGGCGCGAACTCAATAACAATTCAGTCGTTGTGGTTAGGGAATACGAGCGTCTGCGCTTGTGTCGATCTCCCGGATGACGATCTCCAGGTCTTCCAGCGCAACGTTACGCATCCAGAACATGATTTGGTCTGCCGTGAGAGGTGCCAGCCCGGGACGATCGAGGTTTTCGCGCAGGCACTTGACCAGTTCCTTCACCACCTTGCGAAATTCCGTGCGATCAACCAACGGGGCCATGCCTCAACCCACCCTCTCCGACAACTGAGATCGCGCCGCCAACCCAACTCGACGCGTCGTTTATAAGAGGTGTGTTGCTGCCCCTTGTCTATCTACGATGCCAAATCTCAATTATCGGTTGTCAACGACGTTGCCACAACAGCACTTAGGAGAAAACAACCGTGACTTTTTTTGCCTGCATCTCAACTCAGTATGGCAAACGTGGATGAGATGGTCGAAATGAACGAGCAAGACGCGAAACATAAAATGTCGGTCGTAAATCGCTACGTGCAGTCCTTGTGCGGACTGTATAGCCGGGTCGCTCGCAAATTGAGCGTGGATCGCTCGTATGTCAGCCGTGTAGCGCGGGGCGAGCGACACTCCGATGCGGTAGAGAACGCTATCAGCAGCGAGTTCGACCGCGTTATGAAAGACGACGGCGAAGAACAAACAGCGTAAGACACATTTCTTAAACTCGCTTCGAGATCTCCCGGGCTTGCTCGCCACTGCGCAATTCAATCAGCGTCTGCTGTCGATCGTGCAGTCGCTCAGTGACGCCCCCCATTGAGTTTCAGGGCATGTCGATCAGCTCCGCCGATGTCAACGCGCTGGTGGCGTTCCTAAATTCGCAGACGGAAGACTACGACGACGCCTGGTTCATGTTTCGGCGATCCATTCCAAGCTCGATTCTCGACGCCTCAAAAGAGCGGGGGCGGTTATCGCCGGCCCCTTCTCGGAGTGCCTTAGCTAGTGCCCTTCCTATGATTCGACTGGTTTTTGCCATGTTAGTATCGAAGGCAAAACCCAATGTTTCAGAACACTGATCCAGTCGACATTTTCTTCCAGATCATCGTGCTGCTGTTCGCGATCTGCGTACGCGAGTCGGCGCGCGCCTGGATGGCCAATCGACTGGGCGATCCGACCGGCAAAATGATGGGACGCATTTCGCTGAATCCCATCACGCACATCGATCCGATTGGCACGATTCTTGTTCCTTTGATCTTGATTATCTTCAACCGGGGGACCTTCGGTTGGGGTAAGCCGGTTCCGGTCGACAATCGCAACTTCAAGCACGTGGTTCGTGACGATATCTATTGCGCGATTGCCGGACCGATCAGCCAATCTGCTGACTGCCTTTCTCGCCGTCGTGGGGATTGCTGTCATCGTGCGTGGCTCCGCAGCGGGTGCATTACCGAGGATTGGTACCGCCGTGGTCGGACAGCCGCTGGTCGATCTGTTCCTGCGGGCGATCGAAATCAACGTGCTGCTGGCGGTCTTCAACATCATTCCGCTGCCGCCGCTCGACGGCGCGCAAGTACTGCGGCACTTCCTGTCCTACGACGCGCTGCAGAAATTCGACCAGTACGGCTACGTCGCGCTGATGATTGTTGTTTTCGTGCTGCCAATGATCGGCTTCAACCTGGTCGGTATTCTGAGCGTTCCTTTTACGATCTTCTTTCAAATGCTTCTGGCTTTATTCCTGGGCTTCCGATGACTGAGACGAACCGCATCACCAAAGGCCGCGTGCTGAGCGGCATGCGACCTACAGGCAAGCTGCACCTGGGCAACTACGTGGGCGCGCTGCGCAACTGGGTCAACCTGCAGAACGAGTACGACTGCTTCTTCTTTATCGCCGACTGGCACGCGCTGACCACCGACTATGCCGACACGCGCATGGTGAAGCAGAACTCGCTGGAGGTGATTCTCGACTACCTCGCCGCCGGGCTCGATCCGGAGAAGAGCACGCTGTTCATCCAGTCGCATGTGCCGCAGCACGCGGAGTTGCATCTGCTGTTTAGCCTGATCACGCCGCTGGGCTGGCTGGAGCGCGTGCCGACCTACAAAGAGCAGCGCGAAAACATCAAGGACAAAGACCTGGGGACGTATGGATTTCTTGGATATCCGCTGCTGCAGTCGGCCGACATTTTGATCTATCAGGCGAACTTCGTTCCTGTCGGCGAAGATCAGGTCCCACACGTGGAACTGACGCGCGAGGTAGCGCGGCGGTTCAATCAGTTCTATCCGCTGGGACGCACGTTCAACGATTATGTGGTGCCGACAAGATTCAGCCCCGAGCAGCGAAAGTGGCTGTTGGATAACGACAAGTCGACCAACGAACCGTATACGTTCGTGAAGGAAGAGCCGAATCCGAAGTACGGCAAGACGTTCGTCTTCCCTGAGCCGAAGCCGCTGCTGACTCCCGCCGCCAAGCTGCCGGGCACGGACGGCCGCAAGATGTCCAAGTCCTACGGCAACACCATCATGATCAGCGAGCCGGAAGAGTCTGTGCGGCAGAAGCTGAAGACGATGGTCACCGATCCGGCGCGTGTGCGCCGTACCGATCCGGGCGATCCGGACAAGTGTCCGGTCGGCGACCTGCACAAGATTTTCAGTTCGCAGGAAACGATGGCGAAGGTCTACGAAGGCTGCCGGACGGCGGGCATCGGCTGCATCGAGTGCAAGAAGTGGGCGGCCGACAGTTTGTGGACCGTGCTCGGGCCAATGCAGGAGCGGCGTAAAAAATATGAGGCGAATCCGCGGCTGGCGTGGGATATTCTCGAGGAAGGTTCGAAGAAGGCGCGTGGGGTAGCCGAGGCGACTATGCAGGAAGCACGCGAGGCGGCGAATTTGTCCTGGGACTATGAGCCTCCAGCGCAAAGCGTGGGACAGCCGTAGGACAGACTTGCCACAGAGAACACTGAGCGCACGGAGAACTAACAGGTGTTCTTAAGATTGTCATCACAAGCGTAGCGAGGGATCTGCTGTTTGACCGCACAGGCAGAAAAGCAGATTCCTCGCTTCGCTCGGAATGACAGTTCGTATGAATTGGGCTTTTTCTGAGCCCTTATTGCTGACGAATGCCTGACACACCACAACCCGTGACTCCAACCAACGACGTGCCAACGCCCGCCGCGCCGCAGGCCATGCAGCGCAAGGACGATGAATCCTCGTTCTCGGTCATGGTGGGCCAGGTGTACGAAGGCCCGCTCGACCTGCTGCTCGACCTCATTCGCAAGCAGGACATCGACATCTACGACATCCCGATCGCGAAAATCACCGCGCAGTACCTGCAATACGTCGAGACCATGAAGGGCTTCGACGTGGATGTTGCCGCCGAATTCATTTACACGGCGTCGCTGCTCATCCACATCAAGTCGAAGATGCTGCTGCCGCGCGATCCCGCGGGCCCGGCCGGCGAAGAAGATCCGCGCACGGAGCTGGTGAATCGCCTGCTCGAACATGAGCGCTTCAAGACCGCCGCGCAGATGCTGCTGCAGAAGCAGCAGATTGAAGAGAATGTGTGGTCGAATCCGGCGCTGAAGGAATTTCGCGACGCCGAGGGGACCGAGCCGGAGATGGCGACCGATGTGGTCGACCTGGTGAAGACATTTCAGCAGATCCTCGACCGCGCGCGCCGGCGGCCGTCGTTCGATGTGAACGAAGAAGCGGTCACGGTCTCGCAGATGATCGATTACATGCGGCGGCGTCTGGCGCTGGAAGACCGACCGGTGCGCCTGAAGCAAATGCTGCGGTCGTTGAATACAAGGCAGGCGCTGGTGTGTGCGTTTCTTGCGATCCTGGAATTGATACGATTGCAGGCGGTGCTGGCGCGCCAGGACAATGTCTTCGGCGAGATCGTGCTGAAGAAGCATACGAATTTCGATTCGCTGATGGCAGAGAATCCGCCGGTGAAGGACGATTGGCAGTGAGGCAGCTTTTGAGCCGTGAGCCGTGAGCTAAAGCCGTCGCCGCTGAGGCGCTGGGCTAAGCTGTATCGTCTCGCATGGCGAGACTCGGACGATGCCCGTGAATGTCGTCGCGAAAGGCAAAGGACAGGAACACACCGCTGATGGCCGACAACCAATAGCCGACAGCCACAAACAATGAGCCTCAAAGCCAAACTCGAAGCCATCATCTACGCGACCGAAGAGCCGGTCACGCTCAACGAACTTTCCGCCCTGTTGAAAGACGCGGTTCTCGCCGAAATTCACGCCGAAGAGGACGCGCGCATCGCGCTGAACGAGACCGTCTCCGATGGTCCCACCGCCGCGGAGTCCGAAGAGGAAGAAGAACTTCGCCATCGAGGCAGCTGCCGCGGAAATCGCCGAAGAGCCCGAGATGACGATCGCCCTTGAGGAAGCCGCTGCGGCCGAACCCTCCGTGACGGAAGCACCCATCCCGGCTGCGAGCAAGGACGACAAGAAGGCTGAAGAGAAGGAACAGCTCAAAACGGTGAAGGCTCACCTCAGCCGTATCATCGACGAACTGGTCGCCGAATACGCGTCACCGGACCGCGGCATGGAAATCCGCCAGATCGCCGGCGGCTACCGCATGACGACCAAGCCCGAACACCACGATGTCGTCATCAGCTTCGCGAAAAGTCTCAAGCCACCTGTTCGCCTCTCGCTGCAGGCACTGGAAACACTGGCGGTCATTGCCTACAAGCAGCCGATCACCGTGCCCGAGATCAGCGAGATTCGCGGCGTAGATTCGGCCGGCGTCATCGCTACCCTCCTCGATCGCAAGCTGGTCACCACTGGAGGCCGCAAGCAGGTCATCGGCCGGCCGATTCTCTACAAGACGACCAAGGAATTCCTGATGCGCTTCGGCTTGAAAGACATCGCCGAGTTGCCCAGCATGGAAGAGTTCGAGAAGCTGGGCGATCCGCAGGCCGAGCTGTTTGAAGCGGCGCCCAATCGAAGGCACTGAGGCGGTCACCGAAGCGGTACCGGAATCAAATCCCGATGGCGAGTTGAACGGCGAAAGCGATGTTCCTGCCGAGGGCGTGCGCGAGAGCGAAGCCGAGGAATCGATGGCCGGAGATCCCGAGGACCGCAGCGGGCAACGGGGATACTTCCGAGCCGGTCACCGAAGCTGTGCCGGAAGCTACCGACGAGCACACGCTGGTCGGGGAGCGCGCTGTCGGCGAAGATGGAACGTATGCGACGGAGGCCGAGCCTGGCTCAACCAGCGACAAATCCTAATCGCTCTTCGCCATTCGCTCTTCGCTGTTCGCCAGAGCAGTCTGACCTTGCGAAGTGCGAAGTGTGTTCCCCGCCCGGCGAACGGCGAGCCCTGAAATGCGACGGTCGAGCTTCCTCTAGCGAAGAGCGAATGGCGAACAGCGAAAGGCGGCTTTCCTTTGCCTGCTGAGCGTCTGCAGAAAATCATTGCCGCTGCCGGCATCGCGTCGCGCCGCAAGGCCGAAGAGCTCATCACCGGCGGACTGGTCTCGGTGAATGGACAGACCGTAACCGAGCTTGGCACCAAGGCCGATCCCGAGCACGACCGCATCAAGGTCAACGGCAAGGTGCTGAGCGGCCCCGAGCGCCACGTCTACCTGCTGCTGCACAAGCCAAAGGGCTATGTGACCACAGTCACTGATCCGGAGGGGCGGCCCACGGTATTAGATTTATTGCGGGGCGTTGGTTCCCGGGTTTATCCCATTGGCCGGCTCGATTATCTCAGCGAGGGATTGCTGCTGCTGACCAACGATGGCGAGCTGGCGCAGAAGCTGACACACGCGTCGTCGCATGTGCCGAAGACTTACCTGGTGAAGGTGAGCGGCAAGCCGGACGAGCAGCAACTGGATAAGCTGCGCGCCGGCATCAAACTTCCGGCCGAACGCGCGCCGTTGAAGACTCGCGAGGGCGCAGAAGGCAAGCCGGGATCACGGCGGCGCTCCGCTACGGTGCATACCGCTCCGTCACGCATCAAATTATTACGCGATGCTCCCAACCCATGGTTTGAAGTGACTCTGGTGGAGGGCCGCAACCGGCAAATTCGCCGGATGTTCGAAGAGATCGACCACCATGTCGAGAAGATCAAGCGGGTGGAGTATGGGCCGCTGCAATTGGATGTCGAAGCTGGTAAGTTCCGGCATCTAACCAGCAAGGAAGTAGGACAGCTGCAGGCGGCGGTTCGAGGCAAGAAGCGAGAGAAAGAATGACAAAATATTCAGAGCTGGTACCCAAGCATGTACAGAAGCTGGCCAGCTACAAGCCGGGAAAACATCTTCGGCACGCGGAACTGGAGACCGGAGTGCGCTGCATCAAATTAGCCTCGAACGAAAATCCGTTCGGGCCTTCGCCGCTGGCGATCGAAGCGATTAAAGCCACCACCGCTGACACCCATTTTTATCCCGACACGAATTCCACCGAACTGCTGGCGCGGCTGGCCGAGATTCACGACATCGAGCAGAACCAGATCCTGGCCACCGCCGGGTCGACCACGCTTCTGGAGATCCTGGCCCGCACCCTGCTGGGTCCCGGACTGAATGCCGTTACCAGCAAGCTGTCGTTCATCGTGTATCCCATCGTGACCAACGCAACCGGCGCGCGCCTCATCGAAGTGCCGACCTTGAACGACGGCTACGATCTGGATCGCATTCTAGAAACCATCGACGCGAACACGCGCGTCGTATACCTGGCGAATCCCAACAATCCCACGGGAACGCTCCTCCCCGCCGCGGAGATCGATCACTTCCTCGATCGCCTGCCTGAACACGTCATCACCGTGCTCGACGAAGCTTATTACGAATTCGCACAGCACTTCGCCAGCGAGCGTGGAGTCGACTACTCGCATTCGCTGGACTATGTTCGCGAGGGCCGGCCGGTGTTGGTGCTGCGCACGTTTTCGAAGGCGCAGGGGCTGGCGGGAATTCGCGTTGGCTACGGCATGGGTCCGGCGGAATTGATTTCGTACCTGGCGCGCATGCGTCCGGCGTTCATGGTGTCGTCGGTCGGAGAGGCCGCGGCGCTGGCCAGCCTCGCCGATGTCGGACACGTGCAGCTCACGGTAGAGAACAACGCCGCCGGCGCCGAAATGCTTACCTCGGCAATGCAGGAGATGGGCATCCGCGTGGTGCCTACCTGGGCAAACTTTTTGTTCTGCGATGTCGGCGAGAACGCCCGGGCCGTGGCTCAGCAACTGGAGCAGGCGGGAATCATCGTGCGTCCAATGACCGGCACGTGGGGAGCGCCGAATGCGTTCCGCGTCAGCATCGGCACGCGTGAGCAGAACCTGATGTTCCTCGAGACCTTGCGACACGTCCTGAACCGGGTGCCCGAGCTGAAGTAAGGCAAACGGGTAGTCGGGTCGCGCCCAGCGCATGGCCCATACGTAGAGATCCGAGCCAGTACCAGCCGGCGCACATCTGCCGTCCCTCGGGACTCGCATTGGCCGCGTCGATACATAACCCAGAGCTTCCGCACTGGGCTGCGGAGGTGTCGTTCCGCGTTCGGCGGAGCTTGTCCTCATCGTTCTCGGCTGGAATTCCTTCGACGTTTCCGCGGACCGGCGACCCAAGAAAGCCAACTCCTCCGCACTATCCGGTCTCCATCCGCCAAAGCCGTCTTTTCCATTTCGGAAGGCTGCCGCACTTTTCTCTTGACTTCGACTGTACTGTGTATGTATACAATAAACAGTGGCAGAAGAACTCAGATTGCGCATCGATCTCGACTCCGATATCCCCGCGTATCGGCAGATCGTCAACACGCTCCGAATTGTGCTGGTGACTGGCAGCCTGAAGCCGGGAGCGGAGTTGCCTTCGGTGCGACGCATGGCCCGCGATCTGGGCGTGCACTTCAACACGGTGGCCGAGTCGTACCGCATCCTGGCTGACGAGGGCTGGCTCGATCTGCGCCACGGCCGGGGAGCAAAAGTTATTCAGCGCGAAATCCCCACTCCGTCGCCCGAAGCGCTGGAGGAATTCCAGCAGCGACTGCGATCTCTGGTCGCCGAGGTAGTTGCGAAGGGAACCGATCCGAGAAAAGTTGGCGCCGAAATGGCGCGCATCTGGAATGAGCTGTACTCATGAAACTTGAACTCTTCATGCTGTTGTGGCTGTTATTCGTGGGCGTGGTGCTGCAATTCACTCCACTGCTCACGCGCCGCGGCATTTTCTTCGGCGCGACTGTCGATCCCGATTTCCCCAGGAGCGATGACGGCCGCCGCATTCTGCGCTCGTATCGTTTGCAGTCGGCGCTATGGACCGTCGCCGCTTTGGTCCTGATGCTCCTGCTCGTCCCGGTTCACCCGATCATGACGCTGCTGCCGATGCTCCTGGTGGTTGCGGGAAGTTGTTTCAGCTACTGGCGGAAATTCCGGGAGGTACACGAGCGCTTCGGCCGCAGCGTTTCGGATATTCGCTACGCAGAACTGTCACCGACGCCGGCACCGCCGCCGTTCAGCTTGTGGGTCTGCGTGCCCCCGTTCGTGTGGATCGTCGGCGTGGCGGTGTATCTCCAGGCGCATTGGGGCGTGTTGCCGGAGCACTTCCCTGTTCACTGGGGCGCCGACGGGCAGCCAAACGGTTGGGCCACGCGCAGCTTCCAGGGTGTCTATGGCCCATTGATGGCGGCGCTCGGCATGGACGCGTTCTGCATGGTGTTTGCCTTCGCTCTGCTGCTGCTGTCGCGCAACACAATCATGCGCCGGGTCACCATCACGATCCTGCTGCTGGTGATGTATCCGGTGAGCTTCGCGTTTGGCATGGTCGCGTTGCTGCCGTTGATGACCTTCCCTATCTGGCTGATCCCGGCGGTAACGTTCACCTTCATTGCCGCGATCCTTTTCTGGTCGATACGGAAAGTGTTCTCGCCGTCGGCGCGCGACGTGGTTCCTGAGCCCGCGAGCGATTCCTACTGGAAGGGTGGGATGTTTTATTACAACCCGAACGATCCGGCGATTTTTGTGTCGAAGCGCGTGGGCATCGGTCTCACCATGAACTTCGCCAACAAGATGGCCTGGGTTGTGTTGGCCGGGATGCTGCTGATCGCGCTGCTTCCGGCTCTGTTGTTGCGGATGAAGTGAAGGGAGCCCGACCGAGGTTGGGCTGTGTGAATGTACGGGGGGAATGTTCTCCCGCCTTACGCCAAAACAAGGCGTAGAACGGGGCACCCGCGATCTTTGACAACTAAAATTTAAACTTGACCTGAACGCACTGCCTCGGTCTGCTTCGACTCGGGCAACATGGGTAAGCGAGCCGCACCATACAGGCCGGCATCGCTGCCCATCAACGCGATGGTGACGACCGTGTGTTTCTGTCCGGGCTGCACGCGGTCGGGCGCGGTGATGGAGTAGATGAAGGAGCGCACCTTCAACTCTTCGAACATGGTGGGCGCGAACGCGTCCCACGCGCTGGAGACACCGCCGCCGATCACGTACATCGGCAGGTTCAGCGCATTGATCATCGATCCGATGCCGATCGCCAACGCGCGACCGACTCGCTGATAAATCTTCTTCGCCGACGCGTGTCCCTGGATAGCCAACTGGTAGATGCTGCGCGAGGTGAACTCGACGTTGCCCTTCGCGAAGTCGTCAAGGTCGGGAGCATCTCCGCTGTCGATGGCTTCGTGAGCCATGCGCACGATCGCCGTCGCCGAGGCGTACTGCTCGAGGCATCCGCGGTTACCGCAGCCGCAGGGATGGCCTTCGGACTCGATGTTGAAGTGACCGAGCTCGCCGGCCATGCCGTTGATGCCGTGCCAGAGGCGGCCGTTGACGATGATGCCACCGCCGACCCCGGTGCCGAGTGTGTACATCGCCATGTGATCGGTGTTGCGTCCGGCGCCGAGCCACTTCTCGCCCATGGCCGCGGCGTTGGCATCGTTCTCGAGGATGACCTTGGTGTTCAGCCGCTTCTCGATTTCCTGGCGCACGGGAAAGTTCGCCCAGTCCTGCAAGTTGGGCGAGCGCATGATGGTGCCCGTATCCATGTCGATGAAGCCGGGGACGCCGATGCCGATGCCGGCGAACTGGCCTGCGGCTTGGTGCTTGGTCGTCAGCGACTGGATGGCATCGCACATCTCGCGGATGACGAAGTCGCGGCCTTTGTGGACTTCGGTGCCGGTGGTAACTTTCTCGATCAGTTTGCCATCTTCGCTGACGGCGGCGATGCGAAGGTTGGTACCGCCGAGATCGACTGCAATGGAAAAGACGCTCATGAATGCCTCGGAATACTTAACAACTCTGTTTACCACAGAGACACAGAGGCACAGGGGTTTTGTGAACTCCTCAGTGTCTCTGTGCCTCTGTGGTGAACACGTCCCTCACTGCTGACAATGCGGGCAATAGTGGCTGCTGCGCCCAGCGATGATAACCCGCTTGATGGGAGTCTTGCACACCCGGCAGGGCTTGCCTTCTCTTCCGTAAACGTAATGTTTCAATTGGAAGAATCCTTCGCGGCCTTCGGCATCGACGTAGTCGCTGACCGATGAGCCGCCGGCCTTGATGGCTTCGCGCAGTACCTGCTGCAGACCCTTGTGAAGCTTCTGGAATTCGGCACGCGTGAGCGACGACGCGCGGCGGCGCGGCCGAACTTTGGCGCGGAACAGCGACTCGTCGGCGTAGATGTTGCCGACGCCGCTGAGCAGCTTCTGATTGAGCAAGGCACTCTTGATCGGCGTCTTGCGTTTGTTAAACAGCGGAATGAAATGCTCCAGGTCGGTCTCGAGAGGTTCGAGGCCCGGCGCGCCGAAGCCCGAGTTTTGCTCTTCATCGAGGCGCACCACGGCGAGACGTCCGAAGCGTCGGAAATCGACGAAGCGCAACTCGCGTCCGGAAGCGAGCTTCAGCACGGCATGCGTGTGCTTCAGCATCGGAGCGTCGGATGGGCCGATCAGCAACTGCCCGGTCATGCCGAGGTGAACGATCCACTGTGCGCGAGATGTGCTGGTGCCCCGGGTTCGCGTGGGGTTTTTCGACGCTGACCTGGGTTCGCCGGGTACCCCAAGTCTTGCGCTTTTCGAGACATGGGTATCAGGACGTTGAAGGTCGAAGACGATGTGCTTGCCGACCCGCCGCACGTGCTCGATGCGCGAGTGTTCCAGGACATCGGCAATTTCCGAGGCGGGAGATTTCAGCGGCTGCGGCTTGTCGCCGATCCAGACCGATTCGATGGTGTCGCCCGCAATGCGCTTGTCGAGGCCGCGGGCAATGGTCTCTACCTCAGGTAGTTCAGGCATTCGAAATAGTGTACGGCATTGGTGACAAGGTTCGGATGGCGCGCATTCATCGCTTATCAGCCCGGAGCGAAGGGCCGGGCGCAACTTCCGAAGCCCAGTGCGGTAGCACGGGGACGCCGTGTTGTATCGAAAGCAATTCAACCCAGAGATTCAGCTCTGGGGGAAGAGGTTCCGTTCCGTCTGCGGCGGAATTCTAAACCCGGGAGGGTCTCAGGTCGCGCTGGAGATTTCCCGTGCGTTTAGGTCTATGATTACCGCGTGCAGCGCTGGATTGCTATCGCGATGCTTCTATCGGTCGGGCTACCTCTGTGCGCGCAGACCGGGTCGCCCCCTGCGGCGGCAGGCTTGCGATCGTATACCAGCCCGGATGGACAAATTCAGTTGAGCTATCCCGATTGGTTCACACGCTGCTCGTATCAGAACGACTCGTGGGGCAACTGCGCTTCGTACATGCCACTGTGCGGGCCGTTATGGTCGGCTCCGGCCGACACGCCGATCTGCGTCGCTTATCCGCCCGATCAGATTCCTGATGGAACCTACTTCCTCGGCGCAGCGCTCTCGGTCAGCGAGATCAGCAGCGTGACTTCGAAGGCTGAATGCGAAAGCTTCGCTCCGAATGCGGCTTATGCTGGCACCACGCAGAGGACGAAAGACATCAATGGCGAGAGGTTTACGTGGATCAGCTTGAACGGTGCGGCGATGGGTCATCAGTCCGACGCGCGCGCGTATCGGGCATTTCATGACGATCGTTGTTTTGAACTGGATGTGGCCGTGAATTCTCTGACAGGAACGGGATACGATGTGGGAACACTGAAGGAGTTCGACACCGCGCCGGTAAAGAAGGCTCTGTCGGAGACTCTCGAATCATTTAAGTTCGCGAAATAAACACTCCGAATGACAATTTCATAGCAGAAGGCGAGCTTGCGGCCCAAAGCGTCGGTTTGCGCGCGGTTATCCCAACCCTGTAAAATCTAATGTTACATAGCCCGTCTCCTTCTAACTTCCCAGAATTCAAGTAGTGCTCTGAAGCAAGAGGCGCGCGTGTGCGAAATCGTGCGGTCGCAGCGTCCAAATCGGCGACCGCGAGCGGAGCAGCCAGTTGAGAAAAGGTAAGACAGCGGTGGTCGTCGGCGCCCAGTGGGGCGACGAGGGCAAGGGCAAAATTGTTGACGTGCTTTCCGAGCGCTTCAAGGTCGTGGCGCGCTATTCCGGCGGGCACAACGCGGGACACACGGTCACCATTAAGGGGAAGAAATTCATCCTGCAATTGATTCCCTGCGGCGTGCTGCGCGAAGGATGCCGCGGCGTGATCGGCAACGGAGTCGTTCTCGACCCGTTCGCCTTCATGAAGGAAGTCGATGCGTTACGCGCGACCGGAGTGAAGGTCGACGGCAACCTGTTCGTCAGCAATCGCGCCCACGTCATCCTGCCCTATCACCGCATGATCGAACTGGCGGCAGAGAATGCGCCGGGACGCGTGAAGATCGGCACCACCTCGCGCGGCATTGGTCCCACATACGAGGACAAGATGCACCGCAGCGGTCTTCGCGTACAGGACCTGCTCGACAAAGAACTGCTGCGCAAGCACATCGACAATGCCTGCGCCGAGAAAAACACCATCGCGCACGCGCTGTTCAACAGCGAGCCGCTCGACGCCGACACGATGTTCCGCGAGTACTCTGAAGTGGCAGACCGCGTTGCGCCGTTCGTCGCCGACACCGCTCTACTGCTGAATAGCGCGATTGCCGACGGCGAGTCGGTGATGTTTGAAGGCGCGCAGGGCACGATGCTCGACATCGATCACGGCACGTATCCGTTCGTGACTTCGTCGAGTGCAACGTCCGGCGGAGCGGCAACCGGAACCGGCGTGCCTCCGACCTCGATCGATACCGTGATCGGCGTGACCAAAGCTTATTGCACGCGCGTGGGCGGCGGGCCGTTTCCCACCGAACTGCACGACAGCGTTGGCGAAGCGCTGCGCAAGAAGGGCAACGAGTTTGGCGCGGTGACCGGGCGTCCGCGGCGCACGGGCTGGCTCGACATGCCGCTGCTGCGCTACTCCAACATGATCAACGGCACGAGTTGGCTGGTGGTGACCAAGCTGGATGTGCTGGACGACTCGGCCGAGATTCCGGTGGCCGTCAGCTACAAGATCGACGGCAAAGAGACGCAGCAGATTCCGGCACAGATCTCGGAGTTCGAGAAGCTCGAGCCGGTGTACAAGAACATGCCGGGATGGCAGACGAACACGTATGGTATCGCCGAGTACGACAAGCTGCCGGACAAGGCAAAACAGTATCTGGATTTCGTGGAGAAGGAGTCGGGCGCGAAGGTTGCGATCATCTCGACCGGTCCCGACCGCGAGCAGACCATCTTCATGCCGGAGTTTGTGAAGATGCTGGACGGGATCAGCGGATAGTGGGTGGAGCACTGCTTCAGCAGTGCATACTGCGTTTCGTTCAACAGGGCTGGCTTTAGCCGCTGAGGTTAGCGGATTTACCTCAGGCGCTGAAGCGCGGCACCAGGTCCTGTTCAGTCAATGCACGCCTGAAGGCGTGCTCCACCCGAAGTAGTCAGCGGAGGTTTCCATGGTTGTGCTGGCGGTTACATGGGTTGCAAACCCTGGTCATGAAGAAGAAGTCGCGCAGATTTTCGGAAAGCTCGAGGCCGCGTCCCGGAAGGAGCCGGGCTGTTTGATGTACGTCGTGCACCGGCACAAAGACGATCCGCGGACGTTCTTCATTTACGAGCAGTACAAGGATGATGCGGCGTTGCAGGCACATAAAGAAACGGCGCATTTCCAGGAGTACGCGGTAAAAGGATTGAAGGATATTGGTGTGCGGAAGCAGGGCGATCTGTACGCGCCTCTGACCGCGTAGTCCGCAACAACGGAAGGCTGCCGTCCCTTCGGGACTCTGCCCGGTAATGGCTGCCAACCCAGCACTCCGCTTCGCTGCGTGCTGGGCTAGATTGTTCCGTGCCTTCGGCACTGGTATTTATGACGAAACTGTTCTAACGTCATCGCAATTTTTACCTCGGGCGTGGAGTGAGATAAGTCTGGACCAGGCGGGGGGGGGCGTGAGATGAGTCTGCGGCGACAGAAAATCATCAGCGGTTGAAAACGACGTTAGTACTGAGCAAATGCACCGCTAAAGCAGTCAACCCACCGCAAAACCTTCTTCTAGAACTCTGTGTCTCCGTGCCTCTGTGGTGAAAACGGATTTAGAGATCTGCAATTCCCGCGGAGATCACCTGAATTTACTAAATCCAACGCTCCGTGCGCTCCGTGATCTCCGTGGTAAAAACGAACTTCAGGGATTTGCGATTCCTGCGGAAGTGGTCGTTGCCGGTTCGTTCAGTTCTTCACGCAGCATCGCGAAGACGGCGGCCAGCACTGACGCCACTACCGGCCCGAGGAACAATCCGATAAATCCAAACGCTTCGACGCCGCCGAGGATGAAGAACACCAGCACCATGGGATGCAGTTCGACGCGGCCGCCGACGACCCACGGGCGGACGATGTTGTCCATCGAACTGACGACCACCGTTCCCCACACCAGCAGGAAGACGGCCTTCCACATTGCGCCCTGGACGAACAGATAGATCGCAACCGGTCCCCACACGATCGACGAGCCCACAACAGGGATAATCGACGCGAAGCCAGCGCCGAGGCCGAGCAGCATCGCCGACTGCATTCCCACAATCTTCATGGCAATGCCGGTGAGCACACCCTGCACGGCTCCGACGGTGATGATGCCATAGACGTTCGCAATGATGGTGTCGGAGATGTTCTGGTAGAGGCGGCTCACGCGGTCGTCCGAGATCGGCATGATCTTGCCGGCGCGATACGCCCAGTCTTTTCCTTCGCGAAAGAGAAAGAACAGAATGACAAACGTGATCAGCGAATCGACCATCAGGCGCGCGAGGTTGCTGAACACCGCCGCGCCGAAGCCAACCATGCCAAGGCTGATCTTCTGCACATTCGAGGTGATGATGGCGTGGATATCGAACTTGGAAAGGTCAATCCAGCGTCCAACGTAGTTTACGGGGCCAGCGAGAATGTTCGTGGCAAAAAGGGTGAAGCCGCCCTCTTCGGCGCTTCTGCGGCTGAGATAATGCGCGGCGCTGAAGGCCTCGTTGGCGCCAATGGTAGTGATGACGAATGCGGGCACGCCGAAAACGAGGATTACAGCGAGCGTGGAGAGCAGCGACGCCAGCCCGTTGCGTCCTTTGGTGAAGCGCAGCATGCGCTCATGCAGAGGATAAAAGACGACGGCCAGGATTATCGCAAAGGCAAACGGCCGCAGGAAGTGCCAGGTGATGACAATGGCAAGCGCGAGCACCAGAAGAACCAGTGCGGAGAGAAAGACGATCGTCTGGCGCTTGTTGTTCAAGGTGTCCCCGACCCGTTCAGTTGTAACACGAGGGCTGGCGCGGGAATAGTGGCGAAGGGGATGATGCGTACGGCTGGGATTTCTACGGCGTGATCTCCCAGACTCCTCCACAGCCTCCGCTGCAAAAGGCCGGTGTGCCGCCTTCGGACGTAGTGCCGTAGAGGTTTCCGCTGGCGTCAAAGCTTACGTTGCTGACCGGATAGGCGGCGACGCCGGCATCGTTGAAATCGTACAGCGAGGCATACGTCCAGCCATTACTCCCGGAAGCGAGTTTGAAAATGGATCCTAGTTGAAACTGACCATCGGCGTAGGTGGTGCCATATAGATCTCCGGACTGGTCAAAGATCAGATTGGCGACTGGTCCGGCGGCTCCTCCGCAGCAAGGCCCAGTAAAGGCGAACAACGTAGAAAGCGACCAGCCCCCAATCATGGGCGAGAGCTCGAACGCCGTTCCGCCGCCATTCGGACCACCGCTGGAAGTAGCGCCATACAGATTGCCTGCGGAATCGAAAATTATGCCGGCCCAGGGATAGGCTCCGTCGGTCAGGCTGAACTTATAAATGTCCTGCTCCGTCCAACCATTGCCGGAAGACACTAAGCGATAAACGCCGCCGTAGTAGTGGTAGGCCGAGAACACCGTTCCATAGAGATTTCCGTCGGCGCCAATCGTCACCCCAGAGCGTGGACTGCCGAATATGTTGGTGAAGGAATAAAGGGTGCTCGCAATCCAGTTTCCGCCTGACTTGGTTAGCTCATAGACCGCGCCATCATCGTACTGACCGCCGTTCTCGGTCACTCCATACAGATTGCCCGCGCGGTCAAACGTCAAGTCACCTACCGGCACTCGCCCGTCGAAGCCATGCGATGTTCCTTCGAAATTATGGATGATGGTTTTAATCCACGGGCACGCTGCTGTTTTGCAAGTGGTTGGCGGCGGTTGCAGCCGAAACACGGTTCCGCAACTGGTCGGGCGGCATTCGTTGGGATCACCTCCCTGCTCTGTCGTTCCGTAGAGAGCGCCGTCTGGCCCAAAAACCACTCGCGCTGCCGGGTAATATCCGTCGGTTCCTCCTGTGAACTTGTACAGCGTGGTAAGCACCCAACCCGATCCCGCTCGCGCCAAACGGAACACGGTTCCATACTCCGAACCGCCTTCGAGAGTAGTTCCGTAGAGTTTGCCTCCCGCATCGATGGTGAGGCCGGCGTAAGGATGGTCGCCGTCAGCGCCGGTGAAATGATGGATCCCCTGATACGTCTGTCCTTGAGCGAATGGCGTGAAGAAGAGTGCGATCTCAACTACAGTCAGTAACGCGAGAGCAGGTCTGGATGCCGTCGCAAGAGCGCGAACGTTGAATGTCTGCGCCATAATCTCTCCTCCCAGAAAGCTACAGCTCGACCGTCATTTTGCTGGCCGCTACTGTACACCCATTTCAGCTCGCCATGGCAAGAACACTCGCCATTTTTAAGGACACGGAGCCGCAATAACAATCAGAGATACGACCCCCAAATCCTAGTGAGGCCGTATCTCTGACGTTGTAGGACACTACGCTAAACCGGCAATCTCAGTCGGGGTTCACCACGATGGTTGCCATCATGCCGCCATCCTCGTGGTCAAGAATGTGGCAGTGATAGACAAATGTTCCCGCGATATTGGGATCGCGAAAATCCATGCGCATCGTAACGTTGGGATACGGGCCAGTGCCCGTCCAGGCGGGAACCGTAACCGTGTCCACCAGGGTCGGACTGGCTACGGGAACGCCGTTAATTGCTGTGACCAGGAAATGAATCTGGTGGATGTGAAAGGCGTGCGCTTCGGCCGTACGGTTGGAGACGGTCCAGTCCTCTACCGCGCCGACGTTAGTGGTGATCGCAGGCGGATATTTCGGATCGAACACCCTCGGCTGCTGGCCGTCCACGGTAATGAAGAACTGACCGGGGCCGTTAGTGCCAACATTCAGCTCCGAGAAGTACAGAGAGCGCGTGCTCGTGGGCTTCAGCGAGGCTAAGCCGGAGAACCGCTTCGCCTGATTGGTGAGGTTCGGGCCACGCGCGCGCGGAAGGTTTTGCGATCCGCCTTGACCGGCTGTGACCACGACATTGGCCAGGGTGGCCGCCGGCATTTCGTCGCCGATCGACCCGGTGTCGAATCCCTGGGTAACGAACACCGCCGGGACATTGGCCTGCAGCGCCGGGGTGACGAATTCAGCGCGTCCGGCGGGCGGTATGCTGATCGTCGTCATGTTGACGGGCGTTTGCAGCGGTATTCCGTCAAGCGAAATGACCTGGAGCGGCACGGCGCCGTTCTGGATCACCTGCAAGGTCAGGAAGCCGTTGGTGGAAGCGTTGAGCACTCGCCAGAATTCCTTCTGTCCCGCGGTCACGTTGATTATGGGGAGCGCCGTGTGAGGATAGTTGTCTATCTGGAAATTCAGGGTGAATTGTCCATCATCATCGGTGACCGCATCGACGTTGCGGCGAATGGTCAGCACTCGTTCCGGCAGTCCGTCGGTCAGCGGATTCGATCCCTCGATAACCAGCGCGCCGGCCGCGCCGCCATAAACCTGCGGAGCCGAGAACCCGTGAGCGTGAGGGTGATACCAGTACAGTCCCGGCGGATCGTTTGCGGGAACCTGAAACGAGTATTGAAAAGGATTGCCGTCGTTCGGGATCACCGTCTTGATCACTTCATCCTGATGACAGGTGGGCGGAATATTCATGCCGTGCCAGTGGATGTTGGTAGAGGTGTCCATCACCATGCCCCCGAGGCAAGGATCGCCGCTTGCCTTGGCGCCATGAACATCGCCCATCCCCATCGGCTGCATCTTGGCGTGCCGCGATTTGTGCGCGAGGCCGACGGCGGTGATGTTGTTGGTGAAATTCATAACCAGCCGGTCGCCGGGATTCAGGCGCAGCGTCGGCGCTTCGACCGGCTGACCATTGTTCATGTACACGTAGCAGTAGTGCGTGAAACCGGTCGGCCCAATTTCGCTGCGCAACGTCAGATTCAACGTAAGAGTTCCGTTCTGGCTGTAAAGATCCAGGGGATTCGTTACCGGTGAGCCCGGGGCCGGACGCGGCGGACACATTTCCTGTGCCGCTGAACATAGCGAAAATGCCAGGACCAGCAGGAGCAGCCGCGCGACAGTCCATCGACCGAACATCATGCCAAAGCCTCGATTGTCTAATCTCTTCATTGTCGAAATCCAATCTCTCGATGAGCAACGCAGGTCGCTAGAACGGCCTGGGCGGATAGACGCCGATCGACAGAACTCCCGGTGTGCTCAAGTCCACGGGGGAAGTGTCGGTTTCGGTCAGTGAGCACGAAGATCCGTCGGAGGTGATCGTGAGAATTCCGACTAGCGACGACAGCCCGTGATTGATTTCGAGGTGATCGCGTCCGAATTCGGCCACGAACAACACACCGCCGGTGCCAGCGGTGTCGCGGGTGGCTGTGTTGCCCAGCCAAGGCCGGCTGTTGAAGTCTTTCAACGTCGCTGACACGCAGCCCGGAGTGACCGCTCCGGTGTTCTTATTGAAGAACGCTGCGGTGATTGTGCCGCCTTCGCTGTTGGCGATGTAGAGCAGGCTCTCGTCGGGACTGAGTCGGATGTTACCAGCGTCAATGCTGCTTCCAACTGTGTACACCTTGGTTTTGCCGAGGGTTCCGGAGGCGAGGCTCGCGACTTCAACGGTGGTCACTGCGGAAATATCGCCGAAGATAGCGAACCGTCCATCCTGCGTGATGTCGACTCCACTCGGCAGACTGGGCGCATTCTTGGGCGCGACAATCGCGCTGCCGCCATATCCGTTGGAGTTCTGCAGATCGTTGTTCGGAACCGGAATGCCACCGGTCACATTGAAGGACTGGATGGACCCGTCACCATAAGCGACGACCAGGACTGAACCGTTGACCGCCATTCCTGAGACTGGTCCACCTTGCAGACCGACTGCGGGGATGTCGCCAAGGAACGTGAGTCCGCATCCTGAATTCAGCGCGAAGGTTCCGATCGTGTTCGACGTAGTGAAACTGGCGTACAGATAATTGGAGTTGGCGGCGAGACCAATGCCATTGTCCGCGCCACTGTCTGTATCCGAGCCGGAGAAGTTATCCACCAGTTCCAGGCTCGACAGTGCGACCGTCGCGATGGTGTTGGTACCGGAATTCGACAGATAGACGCATGGGGCGGAGAGGCTGGGAATCGAAGCAATTTTGTTCGTACCAAAGAAGCCGCCCTGAATGCCTTCGCCACCGGTCTGGAGCGCGTTGTTGAAGATCAGCTGGTTGCCCTGCACCTGATACACGCTGGCAAAGCTCTGGTCCGGAGCTCCGAGATCCTGATTCACCAGCAGAAAGATCGGAGACGATCCCGGCGCTGAAACCGCTTTCGACGATTTGTCAGCAGCGCGGCAGAACAAGCCGGCAGCGCATACGAGTGCGAACGCCAGCGCACATTTGCGTTGTAACTTCATGCAACTCCTCTGTGTTCGAAAGCTGGGCGAATAAGGCAGTATTCGCTGACTTTGGCTTAGCAGGGTAAGCGCTCGATCGAAGTTTCTGAATTATCGGGGAGGGCTCTCCGAATCGTCAATGGAAAAACGCCGAAATGATGGCACGCCGTGATGAGAGCAGGAACTATCGCGGTAGGAGCAGCTGTGCGAGAAAGAAACTCCCTGGGCGGCGTTTTATTCAGTTTCCGGAATTCTATTGTGAGGCTCCGGTAGAATCAGTCGGCAGATTGTTCAGGAGCACAGACATGGCGGATGCAAATATCGCAATGGCGCAACCGCGCAGCGTCCAGCAAAGAGTAATCGAAGAGTTCAAGCGCTTTGTCATAATCTTCCTCTACCTTTGGCTGGTGTTCGGGCTGCTTTCGATCCACAAAAGCATGGTCCTGTCACAGCGTCATCTGGATTACGCGGAGCACACCTTTGCGATTATTAACGCGTTGGTGTTCGCCAAGGTCCTGCTCGTCGGTGAACATCTTCACCTGGGGCAGCGGTTTGAAAACAGGCCACTCATTTATTCGATTCTGCACAAGTCGCTGATCTTCAGTGTGGTGCTCATCAGCTTTCACATCGTGGAAAGCACCGCAGTGGGAGTGTGGCATGGGCATACCATCGCCGACAGCGTTCCGCAATTGTTTGGCTGGGATCCGAAGGGTCTGCTGAGCATAGGCTTCACCTGCTTTGTCCTGCTGTTGCCCTTCTTCGGCTTCCGGGAGATCGCAAGAGCGATTGGTCGCGAGAAGATGCGGGCGTTGCTGTTTGGAAAACCCGCGCCGGCCGCCGCAGTCTGACATTAGGCTGTGTCGTTCGAGATCTCGGATGCGGCGTTCTTACACAATTGAATCAGGAAAGGCTTTCACGTGCGATGGTTGCGCAGGATCGGATTGGCGCTGGCGACGATCATCGCCCTGCTGCTCAGTATTTGGGCGGTCGCGGCGATTTACTTCGACTCGCCTTTCGGCCACTGGCGCAGTGCTGCGGCCGCCCTCTACCTCATTGTGATACTTGTGGCGATGCTCCTGCTTCGCCGTCGCGGAGTAGGACTTCTGATCGCCCTCGCGGGATTCGCTCTTGTCGCTTCCTGGTGGTTCACGCTGAAGCCATCCAACAACCGTAACTGGCAACCGGATAACGCTCAAACAGCGTATGCGGATGTCAACGGCGATGTGGTGACGATCCACAATTTCCGCAATTGCAACTACCGGTCCGAGCAGGATTACACCTGCCAGTGGGAGACGCGCACTTACAATCTCGCGAATTTGCGCGGAGCCGACATCTTCATCACATGGTGGGGATCGCCGTGGATCGCGCATCCGATCGTCAGCTTCGACTTCGGCGACCAGGGCCACGTCGCAATGTCGATCGAGACACGCGACGAAGTCGGCCAGGACTATTCCGCAGTCCGCGGATTCTTTCGCCAGTACGCCCTGACTTATATCGCAAGCGACGAGCGCGATGTTATTCGCTTGCGCACCAACTACCGCAAGGATGAAGAAGTGTATTTGTTTCGAACGTCCGCGCCCGCGCCGCTGGCTCGCCAGCTATTCCTGGATTACCTGGTCCGGGCGAATGAACTGCACGCGCGACCCGAGTGGTACAACGCCCTGACAAATAATTGCACCACCAATATCGCCGTGGCGGCGGCAGCGGCGCAGGATAAACGCACGCGTTTCGACTGGCGCATCCTGCTTAACGGGAAGATGGATGAAATGATGTATGAGCATCACGCCCTGGTGACCGACGGACTTTCCCTCCCGGTGTTAAGGGAGCAGGCGCACATCAATGCGACGGCAAAAAAGATTGGCGATAGCCCGAACTTCTCCGCATCGATTCGAGAAGGCCGCGTGGGCTTTACGGCGAAATCATCGGCTGCAACAAGCCCTGGCCGTTGAGAGAGCCTGAGATTCAAGCAGCATTTGTAGTCTGTTCGCTGAAGCACAGAATATTGCCGTCGGGGTCCTCTACATAAAAATCGACGCATCCCCACGGTCTTTCTTCCAGTGGTTTCAGCACGCGAGCCCCGCGTCCTTGCAATTCGGTGAACAGACTGCGAACGCCTGATACTGCGACGTACGCATCCAAATGCTCGTTCTGCTTCCGGTGTTCTCTGTCGGCGGCGGATTTCGGAGCACACTTGAGGTGAATTGCATATCCGTCGCGCTTCACCGACGCGTAGAAGTCCTCGTACTGGAAATCAAGTTCGAAGCCGAGCTGGTCACAGTAGTAGGCAATCGCCCGCGCGAGGTCGTCGACCAGGAACTGCGGGACTATGCCTGTAATCCGGCCAGCGCTTTGAGTAGCTGTTGTGGACATCTTCACCCCTCAATTTGAGCTTTTCGTAACTTCCCCGATGTACACCGAGAACGGCGCCAGCGTTATACCCGACAATGTGGTACTTCCGTCTAACTCTGACATTGTGGTAAGTAGGGTTTTTGCGTCCGTCGTTGCAAATCCCTGCGACGCCAGATCGAAACGCACCTTCTGCGGTTCGGCGGACATATTCAGTACCACCAGCACTGCCTGGTCCTTGTAGCGGCGCAGGTACGACATGACGTTGGGATCGCTCTCGTTCAGTGCTACGTAGTCGCCGTCGAGCAACGCCTGGTTCGTATGCCGCAGCTTCAGCACATTCTGGTAGAAGATCAGAATCGAGTTCGGATCTTTCTGTTCGCTTGCAACGTTATGCGTCCGGTAGCTCACCGGGATGGGCAGCCAGGGAATACCTTTGGTGAAGCCGGCGTTCGGCGTGTTGTTCCACTGCATGGGGGTGCGCTCGCCATCGCGCCCCTTCTCGTTAGGCCAGCCGCGTCGTCCGATCGGATCTTTCACGGCACTCCGTGATTTGGGATCGTTGTTCTGCATGCCGATCTCTTCCCCGTAGTACATGATCGGTGTCCCACGCAGTGTGAGATACAAGGCCGCCATTACTTTCGCGATGTCGTCATTGTGCTTGCCGTCCCCGTAGCGGTTGTAGGAGCGCTCGATGTCGTGATTGCTGAGCACATAGACCGGCCAGCCCCCCGCGCCGTCGATGGCAGCGATCTGCTTGCGAAAGTCCGGCGGCGAGAGCTTGTTGACCGTGGTGAACATGAAGTCCATCGGCATCTGCAACTCGGGATTGTGCTGACCGTAATACTGCTTGAGCTCATCGATGTTCGACGTCCATGTCTCGCCGATGAGTACGGCGTTGTTCTGGTCGGCGACCTTGCGCAGCCCCTGTAGGATCTCGTGCACCTCCGGCAGCTTGTCGTTGTACACGTTCTTCATCCTGGGATCCCCGAACGCGTTCTTGCCCGGCAAAACCGGGTTGTCATGCAGGTTGGGATCTTCAAAGAGCGTGTCGACGGCGTCGAGGCGAAAGCCGGCAACGCCTTTTTCGTACCACCAGCGCGTGACGCCGAACATCGCGTCTTTCACGGCCGGGTTGCGCCAGTTGAGGTCGGGCTGCTGCGGATAAAAGAAATGGTAATAGTACTGGCTGGTTTTGCCGTCGAACTGCCAGGCCGAACCACCGAAGGTTGAGAGCCAATTGTTCGGCGGCTGGTTCGGCCCCTTGCCGTCGCGCCAGATGTACCAGTCGCGATATTTCGAGTTGCGCGAGGAACGCGAGTCAATGAACCACTTGTGCTGGTCCGAGGTGTGGTTCATCACGAAGTCGAGAATAATGCGGATCTTTCGCGCCTGGGCATCGCGCTGCATCTGGTCGAAGTCGGAGAGCGTGCCGTACATCGGATCGATGTCCTCGTAATCGGAGACGTCGTACCCGAAGTCCACCTGCGGCGACGGGAAGCATGGCGAGATCCAGATAGCGTCGACGCCGAGCTGGCGCAGGTAGTCGAGCCGGGAGTCGATACCCGGCAGATCGCCGACGCCGTCGTTGTTGCTGTCCATGTAGCTGCGCGGATAAATCTCGTAGAAAACGGCATGTTGCCACCACTGATGGCCTTCGGCATCGACGGGAGGCGCGGCTTGGGATGATTTCGGCGGGGTCGATTGCTTCGATTGGGGAGTTGCAGCACCGGATTGCGCTACCGATGATATTGAAAGAAGTACGGTCAATGCGAGCACAACAAGGTGTGTGGACATCGAGGACAGCTCCAGAATTCGAAGACCAATGTAAATGATTTTGGCGATGCCGCTGCGACAGAAACCACCGCTAGTGCATCATCGCCGGCCCCTTGCCGGGCTTCGGTTTCCGCAGCAGAAACAGCAGCGGAAGCATCAACACGAACATAAACCCCAGGAACAGGAATGTATCGTTGTACGACAACATGGCCGCCTGGCGCTGCACCATTCCCCACACGGACTCGTAAGCCTGCTGTGATGCCGTCGCCGCGCTCGATCCCTGGCTCATGAAATAACCTTTCATGGCATTCATCATTTGCTGCAGGTTGGGATTCTGCGGGTACATATGAGCGCCCAGATTGTTGATGTGCACCTGCTCCTTGCGGAACTGCACGGTTTCCACCATCGAGATGCCGATGCTGGCGCCGATGTTGCGCATCAGGTTGAAGATGCTGGTGGCGTTGCCCATGCGCTCATTCGGAATGGGATTGTTGGTGATCGTCGTCAGCGGCACGAAGACGAAGCCCAGCGACGCGCCCTGGATCATCAGGGGAACCCAGAAGCTCTTCGAAGACACATCGAGGCTAAATCGCGACAACAGCCACATCGCGTACGCCGAGGCGACCATCCCGATCGCCAGCAGCTTGCGGTTGTCAAATTTGCCGGTGAGCCGCCCGACAATCGGCATGATCAGGAACGATGCCAGGCCGCGCGGCAGATTGGTCACGCCGGCGTGCGTCGCCGTGTACCCCAGCAGCACCTGCATAAACAGCGGGAGCAGGACGGTGCTGCCGTAAAGCACGAACCCGATCACTGTCATCAGGAATGTGCCGATGGCGTACGAACGAAATTTAAAGATAGTCAGATCGAGGATGGGATGTTCGGCCGTAAGCTCACGGATGATCAATCCAACAATGCCAACGACGGCCAGCACCGCCAGCGTCATGATGAAGCGCGAGCCAAACCAGTCGTCTTCCTGACCTTTGTCGAGCATCACCTGCAGCGAGCCAATGCCGACCACCAGCATTCCGATACCCCAGTAGTCGATGCCCATCTTCTTGCGATGACGCAGATACGGTGGATCGAAGATGAAAATTTGCGTCAGGATGATCGCGATGATGCCAATGGGAATGTTGATGTAGAAGACCCAGCGCCAGCTGTAGTTGTCGGTGAGCCAGCCGCCCGCGACCGGTCCGAGCATAGGCGCGACGACAATGCCGAGCGCCCAGAACGCCATGGCCTGTCCACGCTTCTCTGCCGGAAACGATTCCATCAGAATGGCCTGCGAAAGAGGCTGCAAGCCGCCTCCGCAAGCACCCTGAATCACGCGACAGACGATCAGGAATGGCAGGGTTGGTGCGAGGCCGCAAAAGAACGATGCTGTCGTGAACCCGATGACCGAGGTCATCAGCAGGCGTTTGCGGCCAAAGCGGCCCGCGAGCCAACCCGTCATCGGCAGGATGATCGCGTTGGCGACCAGATACGACGTCAGCGTCCACGTCGCTTCATCATTGCTTGCCGATAAGTTTCCGGCGATGTGCGGCAGCGAGACGTTGACCACCGTCGTATCCAGCACTTCCATGAAGGTGCTCGACATGACGGCGATGGCAATCAGCCAGGGATTGATCTCACGATGTTCGTTGTTGGCTCCGAAAGGCATTCGTATGCAGTACTCAGGTTCCCGAATTCGCTCGCAATGTAATAGTTATGTCATTTCACGCTGGCAGTGCTGCGCATCACGGACAAGCGAGCGCGCGCTTCCTAGCATGGATACATGATTTCAACAGCAACTGCTGAAGTGGTCGCCCCACATCCAAAAGGTACTTCGGCCCGCGTCCTCTTAAGCTCGGTCTTCGGACCGTATGCGCGCGACGACGAGTTCGGCAGCCGCGCCATCAATCCCATGGAGCTGTACCACAACCAGGTAACGCGCGAGCAAGGCAGCTTCTCGCTGCGCATGTTCCACCGCTCCTGGGGTTTGATGATGATTCAGCGTAACATCTCGGCCCCCAGCACGCTGCTGGACTTTCCCACGCTCGAACGCTTCGAGCAGGAGCTGCGCGAACACGACTACGACATTGTCGGCATCTCCGGAATCATCCCCAACTTCGGCAAGGTGCGCGAGATGTGCCGCCGCGTGCGGCAGCTCTCACCTCGATCGAAAATTCTGGTCGGCGGACACGTCGCCGCCATCCCCGGACTCGACAGATTGATTGATGCGGATTATGTCGTTCGCGGCGAGGGTATCGCGTGGATGCGCCGTTATCTGGCCGAAGATCCGAACGCGCCCATCAGTCATCCGGAAATCCTCTCGGGCTTCGGGATGCGTGTGCTCGGCATGCGCGTGCCCGACACGACCCGCGACACCGCCGCCACCATTATTCCCTCGGTCGGATGTCCGCTAGGCTGCAATTTCTGCACGACGTCGTCGTTCTTCGGCGGCAAGGGCAAGAGTGTCCACTTTTACCAGAGCGGCGACGAGCTCTTCGACGTGATGGAGAAGATGGAGCGGTCGATGGGCGTCTCCTCGTTCTTCATGATGGACGAAAACTTTCTGCTGAACCGGCCACGGGCAATGCAGTTGCTCGAGCGCATGAAGCAGGGCGGCAAGAGCTGGTCGATGTACGTGTTCTCTTCGGCGAACGCAATCCAGAAGTACAGCATGGAGGAACTGGTTCAGCTTGGAGTGTCGTGGATCTGGCTGGGGCTGGAATCGCCAAATTCGTCTTACTCCAAGCTGCGCGACACCGATACCCAGGAGCTGACCACGACTCTTCGCCAGCACGGCATCAAGCTGCTTGGGTCAACGATTGTGGGACTGGAACATCACACGCCAGAGAACATCGCGCAGGAAATCGAGTACGCGGTGTCGCACGGCACTGACTTCCATCAGTTCATGCTCTACACGCCGGTCCCGGGCACGCCGCTGTTCCAGCAGATGGAGCAGGAAGGCCGCATGCTCGACGATGTCGACCTGGCTGACATCCATGGCCAGTTCAAGTTCAACTTCCAGCATTCTGCGATCTCGCGCGAGGAATCGAAGCGGCTGCTCGACTGGGCGTTTCGATTCGACTTCGAACGCAATGGGCCGAGCCTGTTTCGCATCTGCGACACCATCTTTCAAGGATGGAAGCGATATAAAAATCATCCCGATCTTCGGGTGCGCCAGCGTATCGCGGGCGAAGCCATGAAACTCCGCACAACCTATGACGCCGCACTGTGGGCGATGGAGAAGCGACTGCGCAAGACCAACAGCGAAGTTTCTGTCAGGATTCGGGAACTGCGGCGGGAGATCGAGCGGGAGTTCGGCGGTGTGACGCGACTGGTGCGAGCCGTGACCGGGCCGATTCTGCTGTGGACATCGAAGCGCGAAGATCGGCAACTCGCGAAGGGCAAGACGTACGAGCCGCCAACGTTCGTCGACCGGCGGAATTGGGCGGTGTAGAGGCTCGGAGTGGCGTGATTCCTGCGCTTCCCCGCGGAAGAACTTGCACAACGCCAGCGGCGGCGTTCTCTGCCCTTTTCATCCGAGAACGATTGCTAGCCGGTCGCTGGCACAAACCGTCGCTAAACCGATATCATCTGTGTTCCTAACTTCAGGAACACATGATGACAATTTCCTGCCGCCGTTTTTTCGCCCCGCTCGCAACAATTCTCTTCGCCTCCGTGCTGTTCGCGCAGCAAGCCCAACCCGCAAGTCAGGCGGCTCCGCAACCGACGTCTTCAGCTGCTACGCAGCGCACCCAGCAGCAGAGCGATGACTATCGCAAGGCGATGGAAGACGCCGACCAGAAGATCGCTGCCGAGGTGAAGGCCCACTCCGAACTGATGAAGAACCTCGAGTACCTGACCACGCAGATCGGCGCGCGCCTTACCGGCTCACCGCAGATGCAGGCGGCCAGTGACTGGACGCTGAAGCGCTTCAAGGACTACGGCATCGACGCCCATCTTGAGACCGCGCAGATCGCGCACGGCTGGACACGCGGACTCGAAACTGCCGAGATCACCAGCCCGGTACAGAAGCGTATCGGCATTCATGCTTTCGGCTGGAGCAAAGGCACCGACGGCGATGTCAGCGGCGAGGTCATGGTGCTGAACGTTCAGAAGCCTGAGGAACTCGATCAGTACAAGGGCAAGCTCAAGGGCAAGATCGTAATGCTCCGCAAGCCGGCGGACATGGCGAAGCTCGATCCCAACCCGGAGAACGCCTATGACGCGGTCATCGCGCCGCAGCGTGGCGTGCCGGAGCAGAACATCACCTTCCGCGAACGCCTCAAGATGATCAGCGATGTCATCGCCGAGCAACCGGCGCTGCTGCTGATGGACAGCGGCAAGCCCGACAGCCTTTATTCCATGAGTGGCTTCCGACCGGCGTATACGCCGACGCAGGTTCCAATGGCGTTCCTCACGCACGAGAATTACGACCTGCTCTATCGCCTGCTGCAGGCCGGTCCGGTGACAATGAAGTTCAACCTGCACGACACGTTTACCGACAAGCCGGTGCCGGCGTCGATCACCGTCGCAGAGATCAAGGGCACGGAGCATCCTGAGGAGCGGGTGATCATCGGCGGCCATCTGGACTCGTGGGACCTGGGACAGGGCGCGCTCGATAACGGCACCGGTGCGATGGCAACGCTGGAAGCGGCGCGCACGTTGCAGGCGCTGGGCTGGAAGCCGAAGCGCACGATCACGTTCATCCTGTTTACAGGCGAGGAACAGGGTGGCGTCGGCGCAAAAACCTTCATCCAGAATCACGCGGCGGAGATGGGAAAGATCGACGCTGTGCTGATTCACGACACCGGCACCGGCAAAGTGTTCAGCATTGCGCTCGAGAACTTGTGGGAGACGGCACCGCTGATGACGGAAATTTACCGGCCGTTGCAGGAAGTCTTCGACATGCAGCCGCTCTCGACACGATATTTCGGATCGTCGGATCACGTGCCCTTCCTCGATAAGGGCGTGCCATCGTACTTCTGTGTTCAGCTCCCGGCGGGTTATCGCGAGGCGCATCACAGCCAGACGGACACCTTCGACAAAGTGATTCCCGATCAGATCAACGAAGGCGCGGCGCTGCTGGCAGCGTGGGCGTGGAATGTCTCGGAGATGCCGAACGCATTGCCGCATGCTCCGATTGGCGATAGTGGAGAGTAAGAGTGCGTGTGCCCGGGTTCGTAGTTGCAACTGTTTGCAATTGTTTTCGAAATCCTGCAACAGAAACCGGAAGTGTCAACACATGTTTACAAAAAACCGGCCCCGCAAACTCGCCAGATGCGGTAGATTAGTTGGCGGTGTACGGTCATCATAACCGGACACGCTCAAGCCCCGCAGAGAATAGCGAGCCTGCGGGGCTTTAGTATTTTTGCGTGACATCCGGCTGAAGAGTCCGGATTGATGGTGTGATGGCCTGATTACAGCAGCTGACGTGCAACGTGAGACTTGCGGTGGTGCCCACGGGAAGCGCGCCCTTTCTCTGCGAGACTGCTTTTGGGCAAGAGATAAGTACGAATCATGACAACCGTTGCGTTTATCGCATTCTTTGCTCTGGTGTGGTTACTTGTTTCCGTGATTCTTGGCTACTCGTCCGGTTGGTATTCCTTGATGCGCATATACCCAGACCTGCCTAACGAAGAGGTCTTGGCCGTCCTTACCGGAGAAAGTGGCATCATCGGGCCCGTGTCCATGCACGGCATCCTCAAGCTGAGTCCCTGTCGTTCCGGCCTTCGCGTAGGCATCATGAGGCTGTTCGGCCCTTTTTCGAGGGATTTTCTCGTTCCTTGGAACACCATTAGCGTATCCAGAAAAGCAATGCTGGGTTGGAGATATGCCGAGCTGTACTTCGGGACGAACGGAAAACTCCGCATTAGCGATTTGTTGGCCGACCGACTTTGGCAAATGGTTCCTCAGAGCTGGCCGGAGAAAGGGATGCCTCAACGCATCACGGAAAAGCGTGTGCTCCGGCAGTACTTTCTGCAATGGTTGGCGCTTACAACCGTTGCGTCCGGTTTCTTAATAGTAGCTCCGCGCATCGCAATTCAGAGAAGCGACGGCCATCCGCCGGTCGTTGTTGCTGTCCTTTTTCCGGCAATTGTGATTGGGGCATTCTGTGCCTTCCAGTACTTCGTACGCAGGAGAGAAATGAGGAAATCACAGTAAGACCGTGCCAATCGCTAACTGTTGCAAAATCTCCTTATCGCTAGTACCCCTCCTCTCGACCTCACTGTTCGCTCTGGGTTAGAGTTCTCTTTCTACGGACACGGACGAAATTCTCTTGAGCGACTCGCCAATTGCAATCCGATCATTCTTCCTCGACGGTCCCGCCGGACGACTGGAAGCGCTCCTCAACGCCGGCAAGCCGGACGCGACTCATGCGGCGCTGGTGTGCCATCCGCATCCGCTGGGTGGCGGGACGATGCACAACAAGGTCGTCTTCCACGCGATGAAGGCGCTGAACTCGTTTGGCTTTCCGGTGCTGCGCTTTAACTTTCGCGGAACGGGCCTGAGCGCCGGACGTCATGACGAGGGACGCGGCGAGATCGAAGATGTACAGGCGGCGCTTGCGTGGCTCAAACGCGAGTTCCCTTTGCCCATCTTCTTCGCCGGATTTTCGTTTGGGTCAGCGACCGGACTGCGGGCAGCGTGTCCCGATCCGGATGTGAAGGCGCTGATCTCGATCGGTACGCCTGTCGAAGCGGAAGGGCGGATTTATAAGTTCGAGTTCCTGCGTGAATGCGCGAAGCCGAAGCTGTTCGTCAGCGGCGATCGGGACCAGTACGGGCCGCACGAATTGCTGGAGAAGCTGGTGGCGGAGGCGGCCGAGCCGAAGGAGTTGGTATTCGTTCCCGGCGATCATTTTTTCGAGGGACACCTCAGCGAGATGCGGATGACGATTGAGAGTTGGATTCAGGAAGTGCTGCACACCTAAAGAGTGTCGCCGCTGACGCGGCTCGGAGCGCTGATACATTTCACAAATCGTCATCCCGACCGAGGACTTTAGTCCGAGTGGAGGGATCTGCGGTTCGCCGCTGAGGACTGTCCCTTCCACTGCAGGCAGACCGCAGATCCCTCGGCTGCGGCGCGCAAAGGAGGCGCGCCTCCGCTGGGATGACAATTTCAGAAGTGAGTCCGACTGAACAGGCCGCTGAAAAGTTGAACAGGACGGCTCGTCGGACTGAAGTCCGCCTCGCCGCAATCAAAAACAAACAGCTTATCGGCACGGCTGAAGCCGTGCCCTGTTACAAAGCAGTCTGCGCCGACTTTTCAGCAGCCTGTGAGGTCGTGCCCCGATTCAAAGCAAGCGCAGACGGTGACTCCCCATCCCACACTGGACGAAACCTGCCCCGGCGCTTCATCATCAATCCGGATAGGAGCGCCTCATGTCTGACAGCAAGGTCTCGACCCGCGTCGAGAAAGATTCGCTCGGCCACAAGGAAATTCCCGGACACGTTTACTACGGTATCCAGACCGCGCGCGCGGTGGAGAACTATCCGATCAGCGGATTGCGCGCACATCGCACGTTGATCCGTGCGATTGCGATGGTCAAGGAAGCGGCAGCGCTGGCGAACCGCGAACTCGGGCTGGTCGACAAGAAAACGGCCGACGCTATCGTCAGTGCGGCGCAAGAAGTCCAGCAGGGTAAGTGGGACGAGCACTTCCCTGTCGATGTCTTCCAGGCCGGCGCCGGCGTCAGCTTCCACATGAACAGCAACGAGGTCATCGCTAATCGCGCCTCGGAGCTTCTGGGCGGCGCGCGCGGCGAGTACAAGCATGTTCACCCCAACGATCACGTCAACTACGGACAGTCCACCAATGATGTGTTCCCCACGGCCATGCGGCTGGCAACGCTGCTGGAGTTGGAAAAGCTGTACCTTGCGCTCGACGGATTGGTCGCGGCTCTGGAAGCGAAGGGCAAGGAGTTCCACCACATCCTGAAGTCGGGACGCACACATATGCAGGACGCGGTGCCGATGCGCCTGGGCCAGGAGTTCACGGCCTATGCCGGGGCGATCCAGAGGGCGAAGAAGTCGATTGAGGAACAATCGCATCTGTTGCGCGAGATTGGACTCGGCGGGTCGGCAGTAGGCACGGGGATCAATACGCACCCGGACTATCGGCATAAAGCGGTGGCAGAGCTTGCGCGGCTGTCAGGCCAGAAGCTGCACGCGGTCGACGACATGCGTTACGCGATGCAGTCGAACCTGGCGATGTCGAGTGTCAGTTCGGCGCTGCGCAACCTGGCGCTGGAGGTGATCCGCATCTCGAACGATCTGCGGCTGCTGTCGTCGGGGCCGAACACCGGACTGGGCGAAATCAATTTGCCCGCGCTGCAACCGGGATCGTCGATCATGCCGGGCAAAATCAATCCCGTGATTCCCGAGCTGGCTGCAATGGTCTCGTTCCAGGTGGTCGGCTACGACGCGGCAGTGGCGCTGGCTGTGCAGGCGGGTCAGCTTGAGCTCAATGTAATGATGCCGACGATGGCTTACAGCGTGCTCACCTCGATCACCATCATGGCCAACATGCTTGGGCAGCTCACGGAATTCTGCATTAAGGGCATCACGGTCAATCAGCAGCGCACCGATTATTACGTGCACAGCACGGTCTCGCTGGCGACCGCTCTGAACCCCTACATCGGATATGCGAAGGCGGCGGAGATTGCCAAGGAGTCGGTGAAAACCGGTAAGTCAATCATCGAGATTGCCCGCTCGCGCGGCGATCTGACGGACGAGCAGATCAAAGAGATCCTCGATCCGGCGCGCATGACCGAGCCCACGTCGCCGCTGGAACTGGCTAAGGAGCGCGAGAAGATTAAGAACAGGGGCTAGGGATCAGGGGCTGGGAATTAGTGAACGTCAACATGGCCACGCGCGCGCCCAAAATTGTACATGGCGCGCGGTTACGCCAGAATCGCAGCCTTTATCGCCACTTCCATCTTCGGGGGCTGCAGCAACGTGTTGTGAATCAGGCAGCGATGCACGGCGTCGTCTACGCCCCTTGCGTGTGCTTCATCCAGATCGCCTGGGACCTCAACTTCAATCTTGAAATTGTCCAGCCGAAACGGTCCCTTGACCTTGTCGGCGGTAACGCGTGCTTTGACGCCTTCGCGCGCGATGTTGTTTCGCACTAAGTAGTCGACCGCGTAGAACGCCGCGCAGGAAGCCAGCGAGGCCAGCAACAATTCCGGAGGCGTCATGCCCTCGTCGTCGCCCTTGTTCTCGACCGGCTGGTCGCTGATGACCGTGTGCTGCCGCGCTTTGATCTCGAACTGCACTGCCCCAAGATGTTCAACCGTGACTTCCATATGTCCTCCGCAGGTCCCACCTACCATGGTGACAATACGGTGAACAACCGTGCTGTGTCTGACGGCACACACTGGTGTGACGATCGCACAGCGAATCAGCGTTTGTAGATGAACTTGCCGGCGCGCATGGTGGAATCCACCTTGGCGAAGTTGCGCACATCGGCAGCGGGATCGGCGCTGAGTACGACCAGGTCGGCATCGCTTCCCTTTACCAGTTCACCGCTGCCGGCTTTGAAGAAGGTGGCCGGATTGGTGGTCAACGAGGCCAGGATGTCCTGCCACTTCATCCCGCTCCTGGCCATCAGAACGTACTCTTCGGTCGTGTCGTAGTGCTGGGTGTAGCCGACGTCGGTACCGAACAGGACCGTGTTGCCCTGATCGAAGAAGGCCTTGAGCTCGTTCACGCCTTTCTGCACGAACTGCTGCTCGTCGGCAGCGGAGGCGTGGTCCTTCTCCAGCTCTACCTCCCACAATGTCAGAGTCGGGATAAGCGCCGTGTGCTGTGCCTTCATCGTCGCCAGCTCGTCTTTGGTGTAGCCGTCTTCGATGGGAATGGTGTGAGCGAGAATATCAACTCCGGCGGAAAGCGCGTTATCGACGCCCTGCGTGGTTGGAGGGATGGGCGAACACCGGCTTGCCGGAGGCGTGGGCCACGTCGACTGCGGCGCGTGCGACGTTCGCCGGCATTGGCGTGATCTTGCCATGTCCCATGATGGAGCCGGTGAAGACCTTGATGCCGTCGGCGCCCATGCCGATCGATTGCCGCGCCAGGCGCTCGGCGTCGGCCGGAGTTGCGGCTTCGAACTGCTTCAACTGGCTCGCCATCTCTTTCGGCACGTAGACCGGAATGCCGTTTTCGGGGAGTATGTTTCCCGCCGTCGTGTAAATCTTCGGTCCGGGAATTTCGCCGGCATCAACTCTTTGACGCAATGGAATGGTGTGGTACGGATTAGAGCCAATGTCGAACACCGAGGTAAAGCCCCAGCGGGTCAGCATCTCCTGCATGTGCGGCTCGAGTTTGGTCGCAGGGGCTGACGCAGCGTCGTTCCATACGTCTTCGGTGAAGTGTACGTGGCTGTTCCAGAAGCCGGCGGTGATCACCTTACCGCCGCAATCGACGAAGGGGATGCCTTTGGGAGCTTTAACCCGGCCGTCGGGACCGATGTCCACGATCTTGCCGTCGCGAATGACAATGACGGCATTCTCGATGGGCGCGGCGGTGGGAGAGGGATAGACCTTGGCCCCGATCAGCACCAGATCGGATGGCCCTTTCTTGTCGGCAGCCGCAAGCGTGCCGCCGAGAATCATTAATGCTAAAAGCAGAAACAATGTCCGGTGCAAAAGTGAAGGGTCATGCCTCGTCGCAAGCATGACCCATAATACGTCCGACGATTCGGTTTGGTTCAGATTTAGAACGCCCAGCGCAGCAACGCGGCGCCCGAGGTAAATCCTGCTCCCACGGCCGCCAGCAGAACCGTATTGCCCTTCTTCAGCTTGCCTTCCTGAACTGCGGTATGCATTGCCAGCGGAATAGTTCCGGCAGTCGTATTGCCATAGCGGTCGATGTTGATGATGACCTTCTCGATCGGCATTTTCAGGCGGTCGGCGGTGGCCATGATGATTCGTTTATTTGCCTGGTGGGCGATAAAGCAGTCGACATCCGCACCGGTCAGGTTGTTCTTCCGCAGGACGCGCTCGGTCATCTCCGACATTTTCTTCACCGCGTACTTGAAGACCTGTTGCCCATCCTGATGAATGTAGTGCATCTTCTGGTCGACGGTTTCGTGCGACGCCGGATTCAAACTGCCGCCACCGGGCATGTTGAGGTACTGCCCGCCGACGCCTTCGACCTGCGCAACGAAGTCGATGATGCCGTCTTCTCCCTCTTCCGCCGGTTCCAGCAAGACGGCTCCGGCGCCATCGCCGAAGATGATGCACACCGCGCGATCGGTGAAGTCGGTCATCGAGGAGTTCACGTCGGAGCCAATGACGAGCACTTTCTTGTAGCGACCCGACTCGATGAACTGCATGCCGGAGTTCAGCGCGTAAAGAAATCCCGAGCAACCGGCAGACACGTCATAGCCCCACGTGTGCTGGATACCGAGCTTGTGCTGCACCAGGCAGGCCGTGGATGGGTACATCATGTCGGGCGTCACCGTGCCCACGACGATCATGTCCACTTCCTGCAGGTCGAAGGGATGCGACTCCAGGAGATTCTTTACGGCTCCCACCGCGAGATCGCTGGCCGCTACACCCTTATCGACCAGGTGGCGCTCGCGGATTCCAGTACGGTCCAGAATCCACTCGTTGGTCGTGTCCACCATTTTTTCAAGGTCTTGATTGGTGAGGAGGCGAGGCGGAACATAGGTACCGAGAGCAGTAATTTTGGCGCGACGAGCAGTAGACAATAGAGTCTCTCCAGATGAATGACCATTCATTTTGCAGGATATGGAGGGGAAAGTCGAGGAGAAGCGCCGCTCTTCGCGGACCGCTTTCCGCTCTTCGCAATTCGATGAACGCAGTGACCGTTCGCGCCCCAGGTTTGGCTGTTCGGCCGACCCGCTTTGAAACTGTCGCGGCGATGATTCGCGCCACAAAGATGAGTTTTTTAGCGGGAATACGAAAAGCGAAAGGCGAGTAGCGAAGAGCGCTTTCAAATAAGCCAGGCGCCAGTTGACCGCTGCACACGCACTGGCCTGCTACCGTTGCTTCCTTCCGGACCTGGCGGGATTCACAAGATTGCGTTGCGCGGGACCAGCGCCCGACGAATTCCAATATAGCATCTTCGCTCTGCGGCGCGTGGAGCCGCCCCGCGGTCATCAAATGCTCCGCCGGATGATAAAATAAGAAGATTCCATGCACCCGAAACACGATTCTGTAGCCTTGCTGGACGCCTCCGAGACATCGCCAGCGGCTACTCCCATACCGAAGAAAATTGGATTCGTCAGCCTGGGCTGTCCCAAGAACCTTGTCGACAGCGAGGTCATGATGGGTTTGCTCGCGCAAGGCGGAGCCGAGATCACGCCGCGCGCCGAGGATGCCGACATCATCGTCGTCAACACCTGCTCGTTCATCGACACGGCCAAGCAGGAATCGGTCGACACCATCCTGGAGATGGCGCAGCACAAGACCGCTGGCCGAGCGCAGAAGCTCATCGTCGCCGGGTGCCTGGTCGAGCGTTATCGCAACGAGATCCAGAAAAACATTCCAGAAGTCGATGCCGTGGTCGGCACAGGCGAGTTGGAGCAGGTCTTGAGTGCCGCGGGACTGGCTCCGGCTTCTTCAGTGAGCGATCCGGCTTTCGTATTCTGAATTCGCGTCCCGAAGGCGCGGCGCGCGAGCAGGCGGGAAGATTTTCGAAGGAAGCATGGGACGGCGCGGTCGCCGACCTGCCGAATTACCTCTACGACGAGAACACGCCGCGCATCCTGGCCACGCCGAAGTCGTCGGCTTACATCAAGATTGCCGAAGGTTGCGATCATCCTTGCTGCGTTCTGCATCATTCCGCAGCTGCGCGGCAAGTTCCGCTCGCGGCGATTTGAGTCGGTGGTAGCCGAAGCGCAGCGACTGGCGACCCAGGGCGTACGAGAGATCACGCTGATCGGGCAGGACACGACCTGCTACGGCGAGGATCTCGGGCTGAAAGACGGTCTGGCATCGCTGCTGGAGCGGCTCGCGCAAATCGAAGAACTTCGCTGGGTACGATTCCTCTACGCCTATCCCAACAAGATCACCGGCAAGCTGCTGGAGACGATCGCGGCGCACGAGAAAATCTGCTCGTACATCGACGTGCCGCTGCAGCACGCCGCGCCGAATGTCCTGAAGCTCATGAAGCGTGGCGCCGGCGCGGAGATCTTTCTGCGCTCCATCGATAAGATGCGCCAGACGATTCCCGACCTCACGCTGCGCACGTCATTCATCGTCGGCTTCCCCGGCGAGACGGAGCAGGACTTCGAGCAGCTCTGCCAGTTCGTGCGAGATGCGCAGTTCGATTGGCTAGGCGTGTTTGGCTACTCCGATGAGGAAGGTGCGAAAGCATTCGATCTCGGCGAAAAGGTTCCGCAGAAAGAAATTGATCGCCGGCGAAAGAAGCTGATGTCGATCCAGAAGCAGATCAGCCGCAAGAAGAAGCGGGCGCTGATCGGCCGTCAATTCGATGTGCTGCTGGAAGGGCCATCGGAGGAGAGCGATCTGCTCTGGCAGGGACGCACGGCAATGCACGCGCCGGAGATCGACGGCATCGTATACGTAAACGACTTCGGCGATCACGAGAATGCACGCGAGGGCGAGTTCTATCGCTGCGAGATTACTGAAGCGCATGAATACGATGTGGTAGCAAAGCTGATTTAGCAGTCATCACTCGGTGCTGGGCCCACCCTCTCGCCAAATGCGGGCGAGGAGGATGGGGCACCCGGGAATAGCGTTCAGCAATCAGCAGGCGAGCATCCTTCGCGGCTGAATGCTCGGTGCTAAGTCGTAAGTGCTCAACTCCGATTACCGTATGCCGAAAAAATCCCTCAGCCTTCGTTGTCCTACCTGCAGAAAGATCGTGTTAAAGACCGATCCGGAGTTCCCTTTCTGCGGCGAGCGCTGTCGTCTGATCGACCTGGGCAAATGGGCCAGCGGCGGTTATGTCGTTTCCTCGCCCTTGAGCGACACCGAGATCGACGATTCCGGCTATCCTGAGACGCATGGCAAAAAGCCAAACTGAAGCAATCGAGCCCCGCTCGACGGCTCCTCCCTGGGCTACACTCGTTGCGACCTTCTTCGGCGCCGGACGCCTGCGTCCTGGTCCCGGCACTTGGGGCTCGCTGGCGACAGGATTGCTCTGGTGGCTGATCGCTTCGCATATTTCGCCGGCCGCTCGCCTGCCGTTGATTCTCGCGTTGCTGGTGTTGGTGGTCGCCATCGGGATTCCGGCGGCAACTCTGGAAGCGCGCGGGTGCGGCAGGAAAGATCCGTCGCACGTGGTCATCGACGAAGTAGCGGGACAACTGGTGACCTACATTGCGTGTCCCATCGTGTGGCCAGCGCTGCTTGCGGGCTTTATACTTTTTCGAGTGTTCGACATTCTGAAGCCGCCTCCGGTTCGCAGCCTGGAAAAACTGCCCGAAGGTACGGGCATCGTGGTCGACGACCTGGGCGCCGGCGTGTATGGCCTGATCGTTTTGCAGCTGTTGCTGCATTTTGGTGTTCTCCGGTAGACGGGCATAAGGACTGATAGTGGATCGCAAAGCGGGCATAAAGAGCGTGAACGGCCAACCTCACATCGAGTTGATCGACCCCGCGTGTGCTCTGCCCGGCGGCGAAGTGCGCATTGTCGGGAGCGGTCTGGGCCCCCGACAGTTGCGCCGGCCCAAGGTGAACTTCGGCAACATGGAGGGTGCCGTCGTCATCAGTTCCGACCAGTTCATCGTGGCCCGCGTACCGGACGGTGCTGCCAGCGGTAACGTGATCGTCGCGACTAACGGTTCGAGCAGTAACTCCCGCGAGGTACACATCGCGGTGCCCGTCGCCGAAAACCTCCATCCGGTGACGAGTCCCGCCATCGATCAGCAGGGCAACATCTACGCCACCTTTTCCGGCTCGCGCGGACAGAAGGTGCCGATTGCGATCTATCGCATCGACAGCAACTACACGGTGAAGCCGTTTGTCCACGAGATGATGAACGCTACCGGACTGGCGTTCGACCGCGCGGGCAGCCTGTACGTGTCATCGCGGTTCGACGGAACGGTCTATCGCGTGGCACAGAACGGGACGATGACCTCGTACGCCGAAGGCATGGGGGTGGCGACCGGGCTGGCGTTCGACCGGAATGGCTTCCTCTACGTCGGCGACCGCAGCGGAACTATTTTCAAGATCGGACGCGACCGGCAGATCTTCGTTTTCGCCATGCTCGAGCCCAGCGTGGCTGCGTATCACCTGGCGTTCGGCAATAACGGCAATCTGTATGTGACCGGGCCAACCACATCGAGCTTCGATCCTGTGTATCAGATCACGCCCCATGGTGAGGTCGGGGTTTTCTATCGCGGGCTGGGACGGCCACAGGGCCTTGCGCTGGACGCGAACGATAACGTTTACGTTGCGGCTTCCTTGAATGGCCGACGCGGGATCGTGAAGATTACGCAAGATGGCCAGGCCTCGCTCGTCGTTTCCGGCCACAACCTCGTCGGTCTCGCATTCGCGCCGGCCGCCTCGGCGGTTCTGGCAACCACCAGCGGCGTGCATCACCTCGCATGGGGTATTGAAGGACGATCGTTACTGCCCGACATGTAGCACTTGCAGGTAAACGGGTCTTTGGCCGCTCGTCGAATCATTCCTTGATGCAAACCTTCTAAGCAAGCGCGAACAATCAACCCATGAATGTCCAGCGAAAACTTTCCTCCTGTATCTCCGTGTCTCTGCGGTAAACCCGCCTTACAATCCCGGTGCTAGACTGAAATCGTGATCGCGGAAATCATTGCCATTGGCTCGGAGATGCTCACTCCGCACCGCCAGGACACCAATTCCCTGTTTCTCACCGAGCGGCTCAACGAGATCGGCATTCGTGTCGCCTTCAAAACAATCGTCGGCGACAACCTCGACGACCTCATCTCCGCTGCCCGGACCGCGATCAGTCGCAGCGAGCTCTGCATCTTCATGGGCGGCCTCGGGCCCACCAAAGACGACCTTACGCGTGAAGCTGTGGCCGCAGCGCTGGACACGGACTTAAAGCGCGATCACGTGCTCGTGGCCGAGATGTACAAGCGCTTTGCCGAGCGACGCATCACCATGCCTGAGAACAACGCCCAGCAGGCTGACATCCTGCACGAGGCCATCGTGCTTCACAACACGAAGGGCACAGCACCGGGGCAGTGGCTCGATACCGATTATGAAGGCAAGCCACGGATCGTCTTGTTGCTGCCGGGGCCACCGCATGAGTTGCGCGCAATATGGGAGCAGGAATGCATGCCGCGCTTGGGCGACAAGGTGCCTCCGGCGACGATGGCAACCCGCGTATTGAAGGTCGCCATGATGGGTGAGTCGGCAGTCGATCTGCGAGCGGCTCCGATATACCAGAAGCATCCCGAGATCGAAACGACCGTGCTTGCCGGCCAGGGGCAGGTGGAGTTTCATCTGCGCGCAACTGCCGCAACCTTGGACGAGGCGCAGGCTGCCGTCGATCGCCTCGCCGGTGAGCTCGAAGACGAGTTTGACGATGCCGTCTTCTCCGCCCAGGGAGAGTCGATGGAAGAAATCGTCAATTACTACCTGCAGATGCGCAATCTGAAGATGGCGGTCGCCGAGTCGTGTACCGGTGGCTTAATCGCCGAGCGCATGACGTCGGTGCCGGGCAGTTCGCGCTGCTTTCTCGGCGGAGCCGTGGTTTACTCGAACGATCTGAAGACCCTTTTCGCCGATGTTCCTCCACTGATGATCGAAGCTCACGGCGCCGTCAGCAAAGAGGTAGCAATCGCCCTGGCGGAAAACATTCGCGAGATCTGCAAAGCCGACATCGGCGTAGGTGTGACGGGGATCGCCGGTCCGGGCGGGGGTACGGAAGAGAAGCCGGTCGGGCTGGTCTTCATCGCCGTATCGAATGGAACCAGGCACGATGTGATGCAGCGGCGCTTCTTCGGGGATCGTGAGCGCGTGCGCCGCTGGGCCAGCCAGATGGCCCTCGACATGGTTCGCCGCATGCTGATGTAGTTATGCGACTCTTCGTAGCTCTCGACATCGATCCTGAAATTCGCCGCCGCATCGCGGAGTTCCGCGACAAGCTGCGGCCTTACGCTCCCGACGTGCGCTGGGTTGGGCCTGAAACATTTCACATCACGCTGCAGTTTCTGGGCGAAACGAACAAACTCGACGAAATCGGCGCTGCGTTGCAGCAGGTGCACGCGACGATGATACCTCTCAGTTTTCGCGGAGCCGGGTTCTTCCCAAATCCGAAAGCGCCTCGAGTGTTCTGGGTCGGCATTGAGTCAGACGACACTCTCCAGGAACTCTCGAACACGATCAGCACGGCCCTGAAGCCGCTCGGTTTTCTGCGCGAGGCGGCACCATTCCATCCGCATCTCACGCTGGCACGCGCAGGGAGCGGCCGCCCACGTCCGGTTCGCGGTGAACAGAGTGCATCAGGATTGCGAGTTGTTGGCATTAAGCTTCAGGAACTCGCGCCGCCGGAGTTCGGTGCAATGACTGCCCGGGAGTTCTGCCTCTACGAAAGCAAGCTATCTCCCTCCGGCGCGAAGTACACGGCATTGCATCGCTATCCGCTCGAATAGATTTGCTCAGATTACTTAGCGGCTCGACTGGAGCGAGAGCCGTTCGAATGGTGCGTTTTCTTCAAATCTACGCTGGCATTCCCATCGTCGGAACGCAGGCCAGTCAGCATGTCGAAATAGCTTGCCAGTATCTGGCGGAACGCCGTCTCCGGCATCAGGCTGCGGTCAAGCATGTGCTCGAGGCTCAGCGCATTGGTCATTGCGGAAAGCGACATGGCTGCCGCCGTGGCCGAGATCGGAAGCGCGCGTCCCGTGCCCTCCACAATGTCTTTCAGGATTCCGATTTTCTGACCAACCAGGCGGCGATTCATCGCTGCCAATCGTGTTTTCACGTCGGGATGACGTACAGCGAAGAGCTTGAACTCCAGCGCCAGCAGGCTCCAGCGGCGATCCTGGCAGACGGTCAGGAAGAACTCGCGAAAGGCGCGCAGTTTTTCCTCCGGGTCGTTCAGGTCACGCATGATCTGCTCGACGGTGTGAATGCGCGAAGAAATTTCGCCTTCCAGAAGGGCGAAGAACAGGTCTTCCTTGCTGGCAAAGTTAGCGTAGAAAGCGCCGCGGGTGTAGCCTGCTTCGGCGGCGATTTCTTCGAGTTTGGCCGCTTCAAATCCGTCACGCGCAAAGATTTTTTCCGCAGCGCGTATCAAGCGGGCCCGAGTTGCTTCTGAACGTTCCTTGTGCCGGGATGTGGTGGCGCGCGATTTCATTTATCCTCAATTAGGTGACGAAACGCAGCGCCCGTTGGATGCAGATTTTACGCAACGCGGCTGCCTTAAGCCACATCTAAAGCCAAAGTAGTCGATTCGATTTGATACATGCATGTATGTACTAAATACAACATGGAAAGACCGGAAAGCAATTCGTCGCGGTATTCGTCGAGATTACGCTGGATCATACTGAGTTCCACTGCCGTGGTTCTTTCGTATAGCAGCCTGGCCTTTGGACAGACGTCCTCTCCGGGCCTCACCTCCTTGCCTTCGGCCGAGCAAGTCATACAAAGGGCGCAGGACCCGTATCTGGGCTCCATTCCACAGGGCAAGGCAACAAATGAGGTCATCGAGCTCACCATTGAGGACGCTCTCGAACGCGGGCTGAAGTACAACCTTGGGCTCTACTTCAGTGAACGTGCGACCGAGCAGGTGCGGGCGGAACGACTGCGTTCGCTTGCCAACCTGATGCCGGTGGTGAATGGCGGGGTCACCGAAGAAGTTCAGAAGATCAATCTGAAGGCTTTTGGCTTTAACTTCCCCGGCTTTCCCAGCGCTGTTGGTCCGTTCGGACTAATGGAGCTTCAAGCATCAGGGTCGTGGAATCCTCTCAATCTGCATTCCATCACTGACCTTCACGCGGCTTCGGAAAATGTGAAGGCATCTCAGTTCAGTTATCGTGATGCGCGCGACACCGTGGTTCTCGCCGTGGGAGCGAATTACCTGCTGACCATCGCCAACGAATCTCGCGTAACTTCGGCGGAAGCGGAACTGAAGGCTGCGCAGGCTCTTTATCAACTCGCCGTGGACCAGGAGAACGCCGGTCTTTCGCCGCAGATTGACACTCTGCGCGCCCGAGTGCAGTTGCAGACGCAGCAGTCCATCCTCATCCAGGCACAGAACGATCTGGAGAAGCAGCGAATTGCCCTCGCTCGCGTAGTCGGTTTGCCGGTACAGCAGAAGTTTCGCCTGATAAACCGGGTTCCGTACGAACCTTTGCCGGAGGCAGCAACCGAGAACGCCTTCGAGCGCGCATTGCAGACGCGCCCGGATTATCAGGCAGCGCTGGCGGCTTTACGTGCCGCACAGTACAAGGAACAGGCTGCGTGGCAGCAGCGTCTGCCCTCGATCGGATTTTCCGGCAACTACGGTGTTCTGGGGTACACGCCAAACTCGCTCGCGCCTAACTGGACGGCCGCAGCGACTTTGGCAATTCCGATTTTCCAGGGTGGCAGAGTTGAAGCCGACGTCGCCGAATCGAAGTCAATCCTCAAGCAGCGGCAGGCCCAGGTGGACAACCTGCGCGGTGCCATCGAGCAAGACGTTCAGAACGCGCTGCTGGACTTGAAGGCCGCCGCCGAACAAGTTGACGTTGCCAAGACTGGTCTCGATTTTGCGCAGCAGACGCTGACGCAGTCGCAGGACCGTTTTGCCGCAGGCGTAACCAATAACGTTGAAGTGATCCAGGCGCAACAGCAGCTGGCTTCGGCGAACGAGCAGTACATTGCAAGTCTGTATGCGCACAACATCGCGAAGGTACTGTTGGCACGAGCAATCGGCAACGCGGAGCTCATGGTTCGGCAATATCTGGCGCAGCCAGGAAATGTGCTGCCCACGGGTCCGGGAAACCAGAACGCTCCGGCAACGGCTCCGACTTCGCCCAGCAATAGTCCGAGTTCCCCCAGCAATACGACGCCGCCTTCGGGCGCGCCTTCTGGTTTAACTGGACTAATTCAGCCGAACGGTACTTCCGGGGATGTAAGCTCCGGCGGCCTGGTGAAAAGCAGTCAGCAGACGAGTCCCACAGCAACAAATGCGAATCAGTAATAAAAATAGTTGCGAACAGGTGAAGACAAGATGAGTCCGACGACCACGAAACCTGAAGATGTAGAACGTACCTCTTCGCGAGAGGACCTTCGCGAGGAGCATCACGATCCGGAGGCTCGTCCACCGGAGGAAGACCGACGGGGCTTTTTTCAGAAGCATCCGGCGGCGAAGCGGATCGTATTCCTGGTCGCCATCGTTGCTGTCGTGCTGGTTGGCTGGTTCTGGTGGGAGAGTCGCCAGTGGGAAGACACCGACGATGCGGAGATCGACGGGCACATCTACCCGATCAGCGCGCGCGTAAACGGTCACGTGATCAAGGTGAACTACGATGACGGGCAGGTCGTGCACAAGGGCGACGTGCTGGTGGTCATCGATCCGACAGACTACACGGTCGCCTTGGAGCGAGCTCGCGCCGACTACCAGGATTCGCAGGCGCAGGCTGAAGCGGCCCGTTACGGCGTGCCCGTGTCGAGCATCGGATCGTTCAGTCAGATTCGTTCCGCCAGCGCTGACCTGGAGTCTGCCAACGCGGGCGTCGCAGCCGCGGAAAAGCAAATGGAAGCGGCCCAGTCGCAGGTCATTGAGGCGCAGGCCGACGCAGAGAAGCTGAATACCGACGTTCAGCGCTATCAACAATTGTTGTCGAAGCGCGAGATCTCACAGCAGCAGTTTGACGCGGCCACCGCTGCTGCCACAGCAGCCAACGCCACAGTCAAGGCACGCGAGTCGGCACTGCTGGCGGCAAAGGCGCAGATACGACAAGCGCAGTCTCGCATCGACCAGGCCAATGCCGAATTGAAGAACGCGCAAGCCACGCCGAACACGGTGGCTGCGACGAAGGCCAAAGCACAGTCGGCGGATGCGCAGGCGTTGCGCTACAAATCAGCTCTCGACCAGGCGCAGCTGAATCTCTCCTATACGACCATTACGGCTCCTGTGGACGGAGTGGTCGGCAAGCGGTCGGTGCAGGTCGGATCGAACGTTGCGATCGGCCAGGATTTGCTGGCCGTCGTACCGCTGCAGGACGTGTGGGTCACCGCGAACTTCAAGGAGACGCAACTGGCGCACATGTGTCCTGGACAGCCGGTCAAGATCAGCGTCGACACCTATGGCGGCCGTAAGTGGGAAGGCCACGTCACCAACATCGGGGGAGCGACGGGAGCGAAGTACAGCCTGCTGCCACCCGAGAACGCAACCGGTAACTACGTAAAGGTCGTGCAGCGCATCCCGGTCCGCGTTGACTTCGATGGCAACGACAAGCCCGACTTCAACAAGGACGGTTTGCTGCGCCCGGGTATGTCGGTCGAGCCTGACATCAGGGTCTCGGCGCCTTGCAAGAACCGATAGCCAATAGCACTTTTCAGCGATTGGGGCCGGATTCGTCCGGCCCCTTCCCTTTTTAGGACGGAATAGATTACCCTTCTTCCTCTATAACTTCCGTGGGAATAACTCGCGCAGAACGTCAAAATTTGGCAAATAAGTGGGGTCTTTCGATTGACGAGCTACCATTTTTTGCTTCGAAGTTCATACCCATTGCTGTCATACTCTCTCGTAATTAACGCCACTTTGTTGACATGATTTACTCGACGCTGCCGAACTTAATCGCGCTGGCCATACTGGTCGCTGTGTTCTGGACGATCTCACGCAAGCAGACAAGTGAGCGGCTACATCTCTGGCTGGCGGGATGGTTCCTCATTCTGCTGCACTTCACCGCCCAGTTCTTCGGTGCGGACACGGAGACGGCCAGCAACCTCATGGCCGCGGTAAGCCTCGACTGCCTGATTCTGGCTGGCGTTGCATTTGTCATCTCCGTGTCTAGTGTCGCCGGGACGCTGCAACGGCAAATCGCAATCGGAACCACCATCGCCATTCCCTGCCTCGCACTGGCCAATGGCGCCATTTGGCAAGTGCAGAGCCACGGGTACTACTACTTTTTTATCGTCGCTCTGTTCGTCGCTCCGCTGGAAGTTCTGCGCCGATATCAGGGCATCAATCTCTATTTCGCTGCCGTTTCCGCGTGTGCTTTTGCGACGGGAGCCATCTCTATCTGGGCGGTTGCAAGCGGACAGGCCGACCTGACGCCCACCATCATCCTTACGGTGCTGAACTTCGCGGCGGCCGGACTGTACTGGAGGCACCACAAGCGGCGTAACGCCGGCGTGCTCACCACGGTTTCGGGCTTCTTCCTATGGGGCCTTGTCTTCCCCACCGCCATGCTCTTCGACATCTTCTGGCCGAAGGTGCATATCGAATCGGAGGTCTGGAACATCCCGAAATATCTGGTCGCGCTCGGCATGATCCTGACGCTTCTCGAAAGCCAGATCGAACGCAGCAACTACCTGGCTTATCACGACGAACTCACCGGCCTGCCCAACCGCCGCCTGCTCGAGGATCGCCTGGACAAAGCCCTGGCGCGTGCTCGCCGGGTAAAGAGCAAGGTCGCGGTTTTGTTGCTCGACCTGGACCATTTCAAAGAAGTGAATGACACCTTTGGCCATCGCATTGGCGACATGACGCTGCAGGCCGTAGTAGACCAGCTATCGGGTCGCATTCGCTCCAGCGACACCCTCGCTCGCTCGGGCGGCGACGAATTCACGGTGGTCAGCGAAGTACCCAGCCGGGAGGGCGCTGCCGCGCTGGCCAGTGCACTCGAGTTGGCACTGGCGAACCCTATTTCTGTTCAGGACTTGCGTGTACGGACCGGACTAAGTGTCGGCGTTGCGTTGTATCCTGATGATGGGAGCGATCCGGACCAGCTGCATGCCGCTGCCGACAAGGCAATGTACGTGGCCAAGCGTGCCGCCCGGAACTCACTATTGACTGGAAAGCGACGACTGGACGACATTGCGCCTGCATGTGCATCTCCCGGTGAAGCTCAGGCCAACCACGCTTAGAGCTGATGTTCCCTGCAAACAGCAGGCTTCCTTCAATGTAACCAACCAGCTTCTGATTATCGCTACTGTGCTTTTGCTGCTCGTGGGCGTGTGCCTGGCCAGCCCCGGCGGCCAGTCTCGATCGTCGCAGGACGTGGCATCGGACCCACAGGCAGCTCAATACGTTTACGGAACCTGGTACACCTATCCGTTGGGCAATCCTGGAACCGACTCGGCTCGCCATCAGTTCCGGCACAACACCTCGACCGATAAGGACGAGTTGGTCGTGACGGAAATCTGCCAGGGCAGCTATCGTGCGGTGATCGCACGAGTAGTCTCGCCTGTTGTGATCAGCCAGAGCACGATCCGCGTTCTGAAAGCCGCTTCCGACACCGAGAAGGGCGAGCTGAACTCCGAGTGCAAGGCCAGCGTGGAACCTGGATTGTGGAGCTATACGATCTCACCGAACCATGACCGACTGACGATTACCAATCCGGGCGGCGCGCCTGACATCATGGAACTGGCTCGCCAGGACGCGGCTTCCGGCGCCATGCTTCCGTCTAACGTTTACGGAACATGGTTTATGCCCATGCAAACGGAGCGCGACACCCAGGTGCAGATCAAGTTGGTCTTTTACGCGAGCGCCGATCCCACGAAGGGCAAGGTCCGGCAGATTGCGACTTGCTCGAAGGGCAACGACACCCTGGTCTCGCAGGCCGATTCTGATATACGCGTCAGCCCCGTGGAAATCAGGATCATGAGCGCGGCGTCGCACGTACAGAAAGACGGCCCGTTCGTCTGCAAAGTGACGATCACCCCTGGCACTTTGCACTACGAGTTGTCGGCAACCGGCGATGTCATGACCCTGACAAGCGCCGAAGGCGGTGGTTCTCTCAAGCTCACGCGTCAGGCCAGCGCGAGTCTAAACTAAGACCATGTACGGCAGGACACATCGCGGCTTTCTCTGGCTGTTTCTGCTGAGCGTAACTTTAGCGACTGTGTGCGGCTTCGCGACTGTTGCGCAGTGTCAGCAGGCGAATGAGCGGCTTATCCTGAAGGACGGCAGCTTTCAATCGGTCGTCAAGTACGAACTACAGGGTGACCGCGTGCACTACCTGAGTGCCGAACGATATGAGTACGAGGACATTCCCGCTTCGCTGATCGACTGGGATGCGACCAAAAAGTACAATGACGAACTCAGCAACAACAAGCTGAAAACCCGCGTGGTCGAGACTCCCGAAGAGAAGGAAGTCCGCGAGAAAGAAGAAGCGAACTCTCCAGAGATTGCGCCCGGCCTCAACCTTCCCGGAGCCGGTGGAGTTTTCCTGCTCGACGAATTCAAAGGCAAGGCCGAGTTGGCGGAGATCGTGCAGAACGGCAGCGAAGCCACTAAGGACGCCAAGAAGAGCGTTCTGCGCAGTGCGATCAATCCGTTCAGTTCGAAGCACGGATTCGAAATCAAGGGCGCGCACGCGCAAATCCAGTCGCACGTCGCACGACCCACGATTTACATCGACATCGACGAAGGCGCCATCAGCGACTCGACCCTCAACGAACGTTTTCGCCTGGCCCGTGTTCTAGCGAAGAACGACGCGCGCACCATCGGCAACGCGAAAGTCAGCATGAGCGGCAAAGTCTCCGAGTCGGCAAGTTTTCTTCCCGCCAAGGTGGAAAAGCTTGGAACCGGACAGTGGATCAAGCTGACGCCGGCGCAGAATCTTCCGCCCGGAGAATATGCCGTCGTCGAGATGCTTAGCTCCGACGAGATGAACCTATACGTCTGGGATTTCGGCGTGAACCCGAACGCACCAGCCAATCCGAATACCTGGCGGCCGGTCGACAAAAAATAGCGATGGTTATGACCGCTCCTGAGACCCAGCTCAATTCTCGATCAAGGCGTACTCAGCCTTTGCCTGCTTGAGCACGGGGATGTTGGGATCGGCGTTCTTCCACAGCGCAAGAAAATCCTGATACGACGTTCGGGCTTGCTGCTTGTTCCCGCTCATTTTCTCGGCACGAGCCAACTGCAAATACGCGACGGCACCGGTGATCGAACTGGTGACGACCCCCGGATTTGCGATCAGCTTGCGAAATTCCGCAGCGGCCTTGGGACCGTCCCCGGATTCCAGATAGGCCAACCCGCGCACGTACGCTGGCTCAACGTTGGCAAACGAGGACATCGCCAACTCGTAAGGCAAAGCAGCGTTGAGGAGCTCGATTGCCTTCGAAGGATTTTTTTGATTGACCTCGATCATGGCTCGGATGCACGGCAAGGTATAGCCCTGCATGATCGTTCCGACCGGATACTGTGAACTCAGCTCGTTGGCCAACTGCTCGGCATGCGTGATATCACCCGCCCGTGCAAGCGCCATGGTAGACCGCTCTTTGACCGAGCGATTGGGACTGATCGCCAACGCTTTCTCTGCGTAGGATCGCGCGCTGGCGGTGTTGCCCACCTCCGCTTCGATAAACGCCAGCCCCGCATTATGCTCGGCGGCGCTCTCCTTCGCGTTCATGGCATTCGCAACCGCAATGACGTGAGCAAACATTTTTTCGGACTCCGCTAGCCTGCCGAAATAAGCTGCGGCCACGGCCGCTTCGACTCCCAACCGGTCCTCGTAGCCCGGCTTGCCTTTGCCCGCATCGAGCAGCGCCTGCATCGTTCGTTCGTCTCGCTCGATGAATGCGATGTAGAAGCGGGCACGGCTGAGATATTCGCTGTCGATCTGGTGAGCCTTGGCAGACTCGTAAGTGGCCTTGGCCTCGTCCAGCTTTTGGAGTTGCATGTAGGCCATCATCAAGCTCGAGTAAGGCGCATAGCTCTCCGGATCGAGGCGAATGGCTTCGCGAAATTGAAGCGCCGCTTTGTCATATTGCCCAAGGTTCTCGTATTGCCGCGCCAACCTTACCCGGGGAACGCCGTCGCCCGGAAAATCGTGGATCCAAGCTTCTGCAGTTTGCCGCGCTTTCGCAGCCTCCCCCGTCACCGCTTCAAAGTAGGTGCTCTCGATGAAGTAGCGTTCGCGCTGATCGACGCGATTGCGCAGCTGATAGGCGGTTGTGTACGCTTCATTCGCCAGGCCGACTTGGGCGAGGTTTTGATAAATCGTGCCCAGCACCGCGTAGGCTTGGGCAAAGTTCGGGTCAAGTTCGACCGCCTTCTTCACATAGGGCAGGCCCGCTTCGTCTCCCTGTTGCTGGCGTACGCTTTGCCCTTTGGTGAAAGCCTGTAGCGCCTCCAGGGACGAGGTCGTCGCCTCGATGAGTGGTCTCTCATTCTGCTGAATTGAAGGCAGTGATTCGCCCAGCTCGCGTCGCAACTGTTGACCTGCATTACCGACGGCTGCGATCACCCCATCCCGACTGGTGGCTTTCGCTTGGGAGTTGGCGATCGACGCGTTCGTCTCGCAGTTCAAGGCTTCCAGCTCTATGCGATATTGCTGTCCGTCCTGCTCGATCGAGCCTGCGACATACGCCCGGCTATTGGTGCGCAGACACACCTCTCGAGCGACGTCGCGGGACAGCCGCTCGTTCACCGGCTTCGCCATCTGTTTCAGCGACGTTGAAATCGCCCGATCCGAGACGACGTACATGAAGGGAGATTGCCCCAGATCAGTCGCCAATGCCTGGCGCAGAGTGCCATCAAAAATCGCATTATCCGTAGTGTTGATGAATTCGGCGACAACAACTTTGTCCTGCGCGGTGAACGAATGCGCTTTGCGCGATTGCATATAAACGATTCCCGCGATGAGCAGCGCGATCGCGATCGCGCTCGTCCCGCCCAGCGGCCAGAACCATCTGCGTGGCCGACCGGTATCGGAGTCTGGCTCCTTTGCAATCCCCCAATTGCTTGTCAGCCCTCCGAAAATTGGAGTCGGCTTCGAATCAGTTGCGGCTTGCAAAGCGTGAGACGACGAACTCTGCCCTGCGGCTGATGCATGCAGTTCTTCCAGCTCCCCGCGAATCTGCGCAGCGCTGCCGTATCGCAGTTCGCGATCCTTCTCCAGGCACCGCTGAATGATCTTTTGCAGCCCATCGGGAACGTCAGGATTCAAGTCGCGCGGCGCAGCCGGCGTCTCCTGCAAGATGGAGAGAAACAGAACGCCGGTGGTGTCTCCATGAAAGGGCGCACGCCCGGTCGCCATCTCATACAGCACGATGCCAAAGGAAAACAGATCGGTGCGTTGATCGAGTGGTCGGCCCAGCGCTTGCTCCGGCGACATGTAGGCCGCCGTACCTAACGCCGCCAGCCCGCTCGTCAAATGACTTTCGTCGCCCCTCCCGTCCGAACCTGCCGCGGCTTTGCTTTCCTGCTCCGTCTTCTTTGCCAGCCCAAAATCAAGGACCTTCGCCGTACCGTTTTTCGTGACAAATATGTTGGCTAGCTTTATATCCCGATGAATGACCCCGGCCTGATGAGCCGCTTCCAGCCCGTCGGCCACATCCTCGGCGATGTCGAGCAACTTCAGATACGACACTGGGCCGCGACGCACGAGATCCTTCAGAGTTTCTCCGTCCAGAAACTCCATAGCCAGGAAAATTTGGCCGTCATCATCGCCGATTTCATAAACCGTGCAGATATTGGGATGGTTGAGAGCAGAAGCAGCCCGCGCCTCGCGCAGAAACCGCTGGCGCAGCACGGGATCACCCGCATACTCGTCGGGCAGAAACTTGAGGGCGACAGGCCGCTCCAGGCGGGAGTCATAGGCCTTGTAGACAACGCCCATCCCGCCCTCGCCAAGCTTCTCGAGGATCTGATACTGCTTAACCTCGCGGTTGATCATGTGCTGGGAGGCTGTTCGTGGCTGCAATGCTAAGGAGCGTGGAATCGGGGGGTCAAGTTAAATGTGGGGTCACACATGCGGACCTTCGCCACACTTCAAAACAAAGACCCACCGAGATGGTGGGTTTGTTCGTGTCGAAATCTTGCTGGAGCCGACGATCGGACTTGAACCGATGACCTGCTGATTACGAATCAGCTGCTCTACCAACTGAGCTACGTCGGCTTCCGGGTCCCCGAGGAAAGTACAGGTGGGTGACTGAGTACGATTGTAAATGTGCTGCGAGGTTACCGTAAAGGGACATGGGGCCTTGTTTTCCACTGTTTTCAGCGGTTTTGCACTTGCGGCACATCGGTGACTGCTCCGATAATAGATACAAGCTCAACTGGCGGCTCCGAGCTTACATGAACCGATATTGTCGAGCGGACGTCTTACGGATCCTGCACATCACAGCCAAGCAGCTTGCAGGCTGGCAGCGGGCAGGGCTTTTTCCCGTTTCTGAGACGTTCACCTTCTACGACCTTCTTCAGCTCAAGAAGATTCGCGACCTCCGCGCCAAGCGCGTGCGTCCGGCCGTCATTCGCGAATCGCTTGAAGCCATGCAGAAGCAAGTCGCTGGCATGGAGAATCCTCTCCTGGAAGCCAGCGCCTACAGCGTTGGCTCGCGTGTCGTCTATCGCCACGAGGGACATTCCGTCGAACCCATCGCTGGCCAATTTATTCTCGACTTTAGTTCGAACGGTGCCGTCGTCACCACCAGCAAGTCGGTCAGCAGCGACAAGGTCCGGCCAATCGCCGACCTCGAGAATGTCGCGGAGCTTTTCAGCCATGGCATCGCCATGGAGGAGCATCCGGCAACGCACGACGAAGCCATCAGAACCTATCTGCGCGTTCTGGAATTCGAGCCGGAACATGCGGCCGCACATATTAATCTCGGAACGCTGTTTTACAATCGGCAGGATTTTGTGTCGGCCGAAAAGCACTACCGGTCCGCCGTCGCTGCCGACTCCCGCTATGCGCTCGCCTACTTCGATCTGGGCAACGTGTTGGACGAGACCGGCCGTGTCGACGAAGCTATCGCCTCGTACCGAACTGCGATTCAGCTGGCGCCGACCTATGCCGACGCGCACTACAACCTCGCGCTGGCTTACGAACGCCAAGGTCAAGCACGGCAGGCGCTGCAACATTGGAAAATCTACCTCAGGCTCGACAACACCGGCCCGTGGGCGGTCCACGCTCGCAATCAGGTGGCCCGCATCCTGGAAGCCGACAAGCTGAAGATCGTCTTCCGGCAACAAAAGTAGCCGGCTTGCCTACAAACCCCGTCAAAGTTTTCGCTTATCGCACCAGGAACTCGCGTTTGCCTTGGCCGACCTTCCCGGTCGCGGCCGCATCTCACTCAGTCAGACCTGAATCGTTGAGGATGGGATTTGGCAAGACCTAAGTGCAAGGCTCTCCTGAGCCGTTGCGGAACCGTTGCTGTTCTTGCGATGACCCTGCTCGCATGCGCGTGGGCCGCGCAGCAGCCCGTCTCGCCCGGGGATGCGGTTCTTCAGCACCTGAATCAGGCAATCAGCTGGTACCGCAGGATCGCCAGTCTCGACGTGTCCGCTGGGCAGCCGAGCGATGCACTCTACCTGGCAAACGCCCGCGCCTCCGCTGCCCAGGCATTGCAACTCGCTTTCCAGGCGGCGCAGGCTCAAGCAACTCTGCTCGCCCAACAGAAAAGTGCGGGGACCGCAAATTCCGGCGACGCCACTCCGCCCGACCAGCAGCAAGGAATTTCGAAAGCTCTGGCCAACACCGCCACTCGCATTACGCAGACGCAGTCGCAAATTGACGATCTGAATCAGCAGATCGCGAAGGCCCCGGCGAAGTCTCGTCAACAACTCATATCGCAGCGAGACGCTTTGCAGGGCGAATTGGACCTGGAGAAAACGCTACAGGATACTCTGCAAAAGATTGCCAGCGTTTCCAGCAACGAAAACGCCAGCACCGGTCTGGCGCAGCAGATCAATCAGCTTAAGCAAGGTGTGCCCGAAGTATTCGCACCCACGAAGAAAGAAAGCGCTGTACCGGCGGCTTCCACTTCCAAGGCGGGCAACGCGCAGAACTCCGGACTGTTTGGGCAGACATCCATCCTCTTCAGTCAGATGCGCGACATGCACGAAATCGACCAGGTCATGTCGGAGACGGTACATCTGCGCAATACGGCCGACAAACTGAATGCGCCGCTGCGCGACTCGCTGAAGAGCCTGATCCAGCAAGGGCGATCCATCGTCAACGCTGCACCAACATCCCCCTCGCAGATCGCCGCGACTCGGGGAACGTTCGCTGGTTTGACCCGGCAGTTCAAGCAGACCGCCGATGTCGCCGTGCCGCTGCGCCAGGAAATCATCGTGGTCGACCAGTGTCACGGCGAGCTGTTGGAGTGGCGCAACTCGATCGCTGCCGAATATGGGCGCGTGCTGCGCTCGCTGCTGACGCGCGTGGCCGGCATCCTGATCGCGTTGGCCGTCGTGTTCGGCTTATCGCAGCTTTGGAAGCGCGCAACCTATCGCTACATTCATGACGTTCGCCGCCGCCGCCAGCTCACGCTCATTCGGCGCTTCGTGATCGGCTTCCTGATGGCGCTGGTCATCATCGCCGGATTCATCAGCGAGTTCAGCTCGCTGGCTACCTTTGCCGGATTCCTCACCGCCGGCATTGCAGTCGCCCTCCAGACGGTGATTCTCTCCCTCGCTGCTTACTTCTTCCTTGTCGGGCGGTATGGTGTAAAGGTGGGAGATCGCGTCACCATTTCCGGTGTTACCGGCGATGTTGTGGAGATTGGGCTGGTGCGCCTCTACATAATGGAACTGGCCGGCACCGGAATCGATCTGTATCCCACGGGGCGTGTGGTTGTGTTTGCCAACTCTGTGATGTTCCAGAATGCGCCGTTCTTCAAGCAACTCCCCGGCACCGCCTATGCGTGGCACGAGATCGCCGTGATGCTGATACCCGGAGCCGATTACGCCGCAGCCGAACCAAAGCTTCTCGATGCAGTCACGTCTGTATACGCGGCCTATCAGCACACTATCGACCGGCAGCACGCACTTCTGGAGCGCATCCTGGACGCATCGGTTCCAGCCCCTGTACCGAAGGCACAGCTGCACTTTGTCGATACCGGACTGGAGCTGACCATTCGTTATCCTGTCGAGATCCCGCACGCCGCCGACATCGACGATAAGGTTACGCGCAAAGTGATGGAAGTAATCGCCGGCGATGAGAAGCTGAAGTCGTCGGTCACCGGCTCGCCGGCTTTGCGCGCTCCGATCAAGGCCTGAGCTCCGTCTTGCGATTGGCTGAGGCCGGAATTTGTGGGACGATAACGCTGCGCAGAACCTGCTGCGCGATTGGAGGCCAACATGAAACTCCGGATCGCTATTTGGTCGGCTACAGGGTTTCTGGTTGCGGGCTTCTGGGCACTCTACTTCCTGCCGACTGCGGCCGCGATCATGGCGAGGCAGCCAATCGTTTGGACCTTTGCCCGACTGACCTGCCCCGTAATGTTTGCCCTTACTCATTTAGGTTTTGGCATGTCGGTCTACTGGGTGCTGGTTGCGAATGCTATTACCTATGGTCTGGTGGGTCTCCTCGTGGAGGCGGTGCGTCACCGGGCTCACCCCGCAGCATAAGTTGTCCGCCATTGAAACCGCGCGCATTCCACATCGGCTACTTGGCCGCTCCCCTACGGTTCACCCACTGCGCGATGTCATTCACGACTTCCGGCGCGACGTGGCCGGCCACTGAATAGTCCGCCGGCGATGCCGGCCCCGGTCGCTGCACGTCCATAAACAAATGCGTGAGCTCCGGGTAAAATTTCAAGGTCGCGTGCGGATCGTTGCTTAGCGCCGATTGCCAAAGCTGATAATCGGCCCTCGTAACCTGGTAGTCGCGCCCACCCTGCAACACCAGAATTGGGATGTGCAACTGGGCTGCGACCTCCGCCGGATGGTAGTTCCGCAGATCCAGGAAGTATGACCCCGGAACGTTAGCGCCCACGACGGAGATCGACGCGTCGGGCTTCAACCCAGGGCTCTCGATTTCAGCCTTCGCCTTCTCTGCCTGCGGGAGTTGGCGCTTCAGTTCTTCCTGGTTGGGACCGGGCAGCGTCGAAAGATATTTGATCTGATCGACAATCACCACTTCCAGCGGTCGCGTAGTCCCGGCCGCAATGATGATGCCGGCCACCTGCTTATCCCCAGCAGCAATCCGTGGCGCCAGCATGCCTCCCAGGCTGTGGCCGAGGACATAGATTTGCTCCGAATTGATTTCCGGCCGCGACGCCAACAGCGCAACCGCTGCCTCGGCATCGTCGGTCACTTCCTCCTTCACCGTGAGGCTTACGCCCGGCGGCGCCGATTGCGCGCCGTACTGCTTAGTGCGCTTCACATAACGCAGCACCGCGATGTTCTGGCTGGCCAATCCCCACGCCAGGTCCTTGAATGGCTTGTTGTCTCCTATTGTCTCGTCAGCATCATGCGGGCCCGAACCCTGCACCAGCACAACCGCCGCGAACGGGCCTTTACCATTCGGCAGGGTGAGCGTGCCCGGCAACTTGAACGCTCCGCTCTGCACAGTCACGTCGACTTCATGAAACAGGTTCGACTTGGCGTAGCTCGGCGCGCTCCAGGCTTGCTGCTTTTGCTTCACTGCGGGCGAAGCAGAAGTGTTCGAAGGCGGCAGCACGTGCATGCCTGCGATCTGCCCGCGCTGATCGATCGCGAATTGCAGGTCGTAGCTCTCGTTCTTGAACCGGCAGGTGACATTCGCGACCTGCATCCCGCCCTTCTCTTCGACGTGCGTTCCGAGAATGCTCTGGAAGGCGCCGGCCTTCTCGACCAGCGAATTCCAAACCGCCGCGAGATTACCGGCAGGGAGCGCGCTCTGCATCGTGCTGTCGAAACGCTTCTCGACACTGGCGAAGCGATGCGCGGCCAAATCGTTAACCGTGACGGTTGCGATTGTCGTCGCATCAGGATTTTGCATCTGCGCCGACAGGATTGTGCCGGCGATGAGTAAAGCAGTAGCCAGCAGGGTTGGAAAGATAGCCTTCATCAACATCTCCTCTTCACGCTGTATACTGTACGTACACACTATACAATAAGCAAGGGGCTGCTGAAGATTTCTATCGCCCAGTTCCCGTTTCCGGAATGTGGAGCGGACGGCGATATCTCGCCCGAGACCCAGCTTCGATTCAATGGACACGCTCCATGCCGCATTGCACGGCAAGAACCAGCTTCGGATTACGTCGACGACCTCTCCGCGGCTGAGCAGGCCGCCAGCATGTGCCGCAATGTTAAAATCAACGGTTTCCCTACTCTCTTTCGAAGGATCGTAATCATGTCTACCGCGCAAGCCGACATTAATGCTCCCGCTCCGCTGGTCTCCCTCACCGAAGACGAGGTGCTGTTCCGCGACACCGTTCGTCAATTCGCCGACGAGAGCGTTCGTCCCCACGTCAAAAAGATGGACGAAGAGGGCGTGATGGAGCACTCGCTCATCGACCAGTTCTTCCAACTCGGGCTCATGGGCATCGAGGTTCCCGAGCAATACGGCGGCGGCGGCGGCACCTTCTTCGAAGCGATTCTCGCGGTCGAGGAGCTGTCGCGCGTCGATCCCTCAGTGGGCGTCGTCGTGGACGTGCAGAACACGCTGGTGAACAATGCGCTGCTGCGCTGGACCACCGAAGAGCAGAAAAAGAAGTATCTGCCCAAGATGTGTGCGGACACCGTCGGCGCCTACGCGCTCAGCGAAGCCGCCTCAGGCTCCGATGCGTTCGCCCTTCAGACGCGCGCGGAACTAAAGGGCAGTGAGTACGTACTGAACGGCCAGAAGCTGTGGATCACGAATGCTAAAGAAGCAGGCGTGTTCATCCTGCTGGCAACCATCGATCCGTCCGCCGGATACAAAGGCATCACGGCATTCATCGTCGAGAAGAGCTTTCCAGGCTTTACCGTCGGCAAGAAGGAGGACAAGCTCGGCATCCGCGCCTCCAGCACCTGCGAGCTGATCCTGGAAGATTGCCGCGTCCCCAAGGAGAATGTTCTCGGCGAAGTTGGCAAGGGATACAAGATTGCTATCGAGACGCTGAACGAAGGCCGCATCGGCATCGGAGCACAGATGCTGGGCCTGGCGCGCGGCGCGTGGGAATTCGCGGTGAAGTACGCGCAGGAGCGCAAGCAGTTCGGCAAGAGCATCTCGGAGTTCCAGGGCATTCAGTTCCAGATCGCGCAGATGGCAACCGAGATCGAGGCCGCGCGCATGCTGCTCTACAACTGCGCGCGCATGAAGGATGCCGGCATGACCTTCCTGAAAGAAGCGGCGATGACCAAGCTCTTCTGCTCGCAGGTGGCCGAGCGCGTGGCCTCGCTGTGCGTCGAGATCTACGGCGGCTACGGCTTCACGAAAGATTATCCGGTGGAGAAGTTCTTCCGCGACTCCAAGATCGGCAAGATCTACGAAGGCACGAGCAACATGCAGTTGCAGACGATCGCCAAGCTGGTCATGAAGTAAACCAGTTGTCAGTGGTCAGCGGTAAGCCAACTGCAGAATCAAACGAGGCCCCGTTCAAGCGCAACTTGAGCGGGGTTTTTCATTTCCTTAATCCCCACACTTTAGTCACCCATCGATCGTAACGACCGGTCCCAGCTACCCTCGATTTTTCTCAGCGCATGGGCGACGCGGTGCTATGCTCGGGCCAATCCCAGGTCTCCTCGTGCGTAGGAAACCATCCGCGGAGTATCGCCATGCACGTGAGATCGTTCTGTCTCCTGCTGCTCGTTACCAGCTTACTCGTCAGCATTTCAGCGTCAGCGCAATCCAATCCCTGCAACAACATCAGCCAGGGACAGGAAGGCAGCCTCAACGGCTTCGTACCCTTTCCTGTCAGCAGCCTTTGGAACACGAATATCGCAAGTGCGCCGGTCGATCCCAATTCCGGCGCGATCATCAATTTCATTGGCAGCAGCACGCCTGTGCACGCGGATTTCGGCGCGGGATTGTATAACGGGCAGACGATAGGCATCCCCTACATTGTGGTACCTGGGAACCAGCCGAACCTCACGGTCAACTACACCGCCTATGGCGACGAGAGCGATCCGGGACCGATGCCGATCCCGCTGAACGCGCAGATCGAGGGCTATCCCAGCCCGGGCAATGGCGATCGCCATGTGCTGGTGCTCGACAAGGGCAACTGCTGGCTGTACGAACTCTATGGCGCTTACAAGGTCAATGCCGGATTGTGGAACGCGGCTTCGGGTGCTGTGTGGGACCTCGAGGCGAACGAACAGCGCCCGTACACCTGGACCTCGGCCGACGCTGCCGGTCTGCCGATCTTCCCCGGCCTCGTTCGCTATGACGAAGTGGCCAGCGGTCACATCAACCATGCGATTCGCATGACCCTGCAATACAGCAAGCAGGCGTTCACTCCTCCGGCGTCGCACTGGGCGTCGAACTCCAGCAATCAGTACGCTGCTCCGATGGGCATGCGACTGCGCCTGAAAGCCAACTTCGATATCTCCGGTTATCCTGCCGACGACCAGGTCATCCTGACGGCGCTGAAACAATACGGCGCGATCATGGCCGACAACGGCAGTTCGATGTTCATCGGCGGTACCACCGACCCGCACTGGAACAACAGTCATCTCAGTCAGCTGCGGAATGTAACCGCATCCAATTTCGAGGTGCTGCTGATCTCTCCGCTGTACACGCCGCAGAATGTTCCCACCGGCCCCAATCCGACGATCAACAGCTTCACCGCAACTGCATCCGGAGGAGCGGGACAACCAGTCACGCTCAACTGGACGGTGACCAATGGCGAGTACTACGTGGTTTCGCCATCAGTAGGCGCAATACGCGGGAACACAGTGGTGGTGAATCCACGAGTGACGACGACGTACACGCTGTATGCGACGAACCAGTTCGGCCGGACAACGGCGACGGTCACGGTCAACGTGCATTAGGGTTTTGGGTCAGGGCACGACTTCAGCGTTATGAGTGCACCTTGAGTTCGATTGTCATCCTGAGGAAGGCTTCAGCCCGACGAAGGATCTGCGGTTCGTCGGCGTTAAGTCACTGCCCGGCGAACCGCAGGTCCCTCGACTTCGGTTCGCTCGGCACGGGTGACAATTCTCGTAAGAGAACTTTTCGCCCCTGCCAGGGAGGCGCCTGGCACGAGTCCCTACCGCACCACGCCTTCCAGCGGCGAACTCGCCGTAGCGTAAAGCTTCCTCGGCATGCGTCCGGCAAGATACGCCTGACGTCCAGCGATCACGCCATTCTTCATGGCTTCGGCCATCAACACCGGGTCTTGCGCTCCGGCGATCCCAGTGTTCATCAGCACACCGTCAACGCCGAGTTCCATCGCGATCGCCGCATCGGATGCAGTGCCCACCCCGGCATCAACGATCAACGGAACGTCGGTGATGATCTCGCGCAGAATGCGAATGCTGGCCTGATTCTGCAATCCGAGTCCGCTGCCGATCGGCGCTCCCAGCGGCATCACCGCCGACGCTCCGGCATCGATCAGCCGCTTGGCGACCACAATGTCGTCGGACGTGTACGGCAGCACGGTGAAGCCTTCCTTCACCAGCACGCGGGTGGCTTCGATCGTCGCCTGCACATCGGGGTACAGCGTCTGCTGGTCGCCGATGACTTCAATCTTCACCCAGTCGGACAGGCCGACCTCGCGGCCCAGGCGCGCCGTTCGGATCGCCTCGTCGGCGGTGTAACAGCCGGCCGTGTTGGGTAGCAGGAAATACTGCTTAGGATCGATGAAGTCGAGCAGCGACTCCTTGCTGCGATCGAGATTGACGCGACGTACTGCAACCGTCACCATCTCCGCGCCGCTGGCGGCAATGGCCCGAGCTGTTTCCTGTCCCGACTTGTACTTGCCTGTGCCAACAATCAGACGCGAGCGGAACTGCCTGCCTGCAATAACGAATGAGTCCATGGAAGTATTGTAAATCGCGGCGCGCGGCGGCACTGTGACCCGGGGCACAAGGCCTCGCCGTTCGTCTACAATCGATGATTCAGCACTCCTTCAGGAAGAATCATGGCGATTGAGCTTTTCAATACCCTCTCCGGCAAGGTAGAGGAGTTCCAACCACTCGAAGACAACCTGGTCCGCATGTACGCGTGCGGGCCCACGGTTTACGACTACGGCCACATCGGCAACTTTCGCACGTTCGTCGTTGTCGACACATTGCGGCGCTTCCTGAAGCTCAGCGGCTTCCAGTTGAAGCACGTCATGAACATCACCGACGTGGACGACAAGATCATTCGCAATGCCGCGCGCGACGGCGTCACCGTGCAGGAGTACACGAAGAAGTATCGCCAGGCGTTTCTGGAGGACGCGGACTCGCTCAATATCGAGCATCCCGAGATGCTGGTGAACGCCACCGACCATATCAACGACATGGCGCAGTTCATTGCCGAGTTGGTCGAGAAGGGCTATGCCTACCGCACCGAAGACGGTTCGTATTATTTCCGCATCGCCAAGTTTCCTGAGTACGGCAAGCTGTCGAAGAGGGACTTCGCCGGCATGGCTGACGGAGCGCGCGTCGATGTCGACGAGTACGACAAGGACAACGCGCGCGACTTCGCGCTCTGGAAGTCGCCGAAACCGGGCGAGGCGTTCTGGGAGACCGAGATTGGGCCGGGTCGTCCGGGCTGGCACATCGAGTGCTCGACGATGTCGATGGAATACCTCGGCGACACCTTCGACATTCACGCCGGCGGCGAGGACCTGATCTTCCCGCACCACGAAAACGAAATCGCGCAATCGGAAGCTAAGACAGGCAAGCTATTCGCGCGCTTCTGGGTACACTCGCGCTTCCTGCTGGTCGAAGGCGAGAAGATGTCCAAGAAGCTGGGCAACTTCTATACCGTTCGCGACCTGGTGCTGATGGGGCACAAGCCGTCGTCGATCCGATTCCTGCTGATGTCGGTTCCCTACCGCAAGCAGCTGAATTTCACCTTTGACGGCTTGACGCAGGCGGCGAACTCAGTCGAGCGCTTGCGGAATTTCAAGCTGCGGCTGGAGAGTTCGCAATTTCCAGACGGCAAGAACAACAAGGTTGAAGAGATTGCCCGGAAGACCGCCGCCGATATGCGCGCCGGTCTCGCTGACGACCTGAATACCGCACAAGCGCTGGGTGCAATCTTCGACATGGTGCGCGACGTTAACGCCGCCGCCGATGCGGGCGAAGTCAACAAAGATAACGTTCCTGCGCTGCTGAAGGTGTTGGAGGAATTTGACTCGATCTTCCCCGTACTGAAAGATGACGACGCAGCCAAAGTTCGCGCGACCGTCGAGTGGGCGAACGCCGAGGGATTGCAGGACAAGGTCAGCGCAGAAACCGCTGAACTGGCGAAAGCCGCTGCCCTGTCCGACGCGCAGATCGAGAAGCTCGTCGCCGAGCATTCGCAGGCCCGCAAGAGCCGCGACTTTGCGCGCTCCGACGCCATACGCAATCAGCTCGCCGAGAATGGCGTCATCCTGGAAAACACCAAGGACGGCGTGCGGTGGAAGCGGAAGTAGAAAACAGTGGTTAGTGGTTAGTGTTGGTGTTAGTGGCCACTGGTGGCGGCTTACTATCAACGGACGGCGGTTGGCGATTGCTATTTCCTTATTCCGTAGCGCCGTAGGCGTGATAAAGGTTAGCCCAGCCGTTCACGGCTGGGATCAGGTGTTCAAGATGCCTTGCGTCCCGTAGGCACGACACTGCTTCGCCAGGACAAATCGATGAGCCTTTACTTCATCATCGAGCGCTTCAAGAACGGCGACGCCGTTCCCGTCTACCTCCGCCTTCGCGATCATGGCCGCCTTGCTCCTGACGGCCTCACCTACATCTCAAGCTGGATCACAGAAGATATGAAGGTCTGCTATCAGGTGATGGAAACCGACGATCGCACCCTGCTGGATCAATGGATGGCGAAGTGGAGCGACATCGCGGATTTCGAAGTGCATCCGGTCGTGACCTCGAAGCAAGCTGCCGAGAAGATCGCTCCAAAACTCTAACGCCCGCCGCCTACTTCCCAACCGTAAACGCCTTGATCACGATGTCGTTGGGCTGCCGCCCCACTGGTATCAGCGTCACCAGCGCGCGGTCGGCGCTGATCTTCGAGTTGTCGCGCGTCTTCACGGTCCGTACAACGGCCACATCGCCCGATCCGGAGTCGACCACCAGCAGGTGTTCCTCGTCAGAGGTAAGCGCCAGCGGATCAGGATGGCTGCCTACCTGAACGGCGCCAATCACGCGGCCTTCGTCGATGGCGTAAACGCTCACCGTGTCGGAACCAAAGTTAGTCATGTACAGCAGGCTGTTGTCCGCGGTGACGATGCCCTGCGACGGGTTGTTGCCGATCAGGTAGCTGCCGCCGATCTCGTTGTTACCGGTCTCGACAATCGAGAAATTGTTGCTGTTGAAGTTGCTGACAAACAGCTCGCCGCCGTCGGGCTTGAGCGTCAGGTGAACCGGAAGTTGTCCAACGTCCATGTAGGTCAGCAAGCGATCGGTTTTCAAGTCCACCGACACCACCTGATTCGACCCCGGACATGCGACGAAGACCTTGCTGTTGTCCGGCAGAATCACCAGGTCTTGCGGCTGCTGGCACACACTGACCGTGTCCTTCACCGCCAGCTTTTCGGCGTCGATAATCGAGATGCTGTTGCTGGCACGATTGCTGGCAACCACCAGCTTTCCGTCGGGCGAGACCTTGGCAATTCCAGGCGCGCCGCCAACGCCAATAGTTGAGATCACGGCTCGCTTGTCGAGATCGATGACCGAGACATTCGCCGATCCGGAGTTTGCGACGTAAGCACGCTTGCCGTTCGACGAAACGGACACGTAGTAGGGCGCGCGGTGTACGCCGATGACGGCGACCTGCTGGTTCGTCTCCGTGTCGATGATGCTTACGTTGTTGGATTCAGCATTCGCAACGTACACCTCGTTACGCGCAGGATTGGCTGTCACTCCGGTGGGTCCAGTTCCGACCGCAATCGTCTTGATGTTGCGGAGCTGCGTGTCGGAGTCCGGCGTAACGTCGATGACGCTGACCGAGTTGCCCTTGCCATTCGTGACGTAGGCGTACTCGTGGTATCCGGGCGCAGCGGCGGGTCGGTTATTGCAGGAGGCAGTGGCCAGCGCGAGCGACAGAACTGCGGTCCAGCGCCCGGCGTGCCACAACCGAACTTTCTCCATCAGTGAGCAGCCGCCGTGCCCACGACCGGGTTGGCGACGCGATTGGCAATGTGGCGCCCCAGCACCAGGGCGATCTGACGAACTTCGTCCATCAGTTGATCGAACTGCTCCGGGAAAGAGCGACTGCTTACCATCACTGAGCGCGCGATCGGGATCGGGATGCACCTCGATGATGAGACCGTCCGCCCCGACCGCAACCGCGGCGCGCGACAGCGGCGTCACTTTATTCCGCTTGCCCGTGCCATGGCTTGGATCGACGATGATGGGCAGGTGACTGAGCCGCTGCACCGCCGGGACCACGCTCAGGTCAAGGGTGTTGCGGGTGTGGTCAGCGAAGGTGCGCACGCCGCGCTCGCACAGCACAACGTTGTAGTTGCCTTCGCTCATGATGTACTCGGCGGCCATCAGGAATTCTTCCACCGTCGCCGACATGCCGCGCTTCAGCAGCACCGGCTTGCGCGAGCGTCCGGCACGCTTCAGCAGCGAAAAGTTCTGCATGTTGCGCGCGCCAATCTGGATCATGTCCGCATACTGCTCAACCAGGTCGAGTGACTCATTGTCGACGGCCTCGGTCACGATCATCAGCCCGAAGCGGTCGCGAATGTCGGCCAGGATCTTCAGCCCGTCCAGCGCTAGCCCCTGGAACGAATATGGCGAGGTGCGCGGCTTGTAAGCGCCGCCGCGGAAGAATCTCGCGCCCGCGCGAGCTACGTGTTCAGCAGTCGCAAAAGCCTGTTCACGGCTTTCAATCGCGCAGGGTCCGGCCATAACCGCCACTTCGTCGCCGCCCACAGTCGCATCGGAGCCGGCAAAGCGAACAATGGTGTCGTCTTCCTTCACGTCGCGGCTGACCAGCTTGTACGGCTTGCTGACGCGAATGACTTCCTGCACGCCCGCCATCTCGTCGAAGGTGCCGGGATCCAGTTCGGTTTCGTTACCGGTGATGCCGATGGCCGTGCGCTGCGCCCCCGGGATGGAGTGTGCGCGATAGCCGAAGCCCTCAATCTTCTGACAGACGCGCTTCACCTCATCTTCGGTGGCGTGCGCCTTCATTACGATAAGCATGGGAGACCCCTTGTAATGGCCTAGTTTATCGTTCCGGGGGCACGGTAGCAATCAACGGCTGGTGACGCCCCGGCCGCGCCCGAGTCAAACTCTGATATATTGCGCTACGCCGCATCAGGAGCCCTCATGCCGACCATTACCGAGATTGCGCCCGACGTCTTTCGAATTTGCATTCTTTACCCGGCGATCAACCTTCAATTCAGTCATTTCGTAGTGCGCGATGACGAGCCGCTGCTCTTTCATGCCGGTTTGCGGCACATGTTCCCGGAGGTGCGAGAGGCTGTTTCAACGCTTCTGGATCCCGCCAAGCTGCGCTGGATCAGTTGGAGCCATTTCGAAAGCGACGAATGCGGTGCGCTGAATGAGTGGCTGGCGACGGCGCCTCATGCGCAACCGGCTTGCAGCCTGGTCGGCGCGATGGTCAGCGTAAATGATTTCTGCGGGCGCGAGGCGCGGCCGCTTACTCCGGATACCGTCCTCAATACCGGCAAGTATCGCTTCCGCTACTATCCGACGCCGCAGCTGCCGCATGGCTGGGACGCGGGCGTACTCTTCGAAGAGAGTCAGCGAACGCTGTTCTGCTCCGACCTGTTTCATCAGCAAGGCGATGTTGAGCCGATCACGCACTCCAGCGTCCTCGATCGCTGCCGCCAAGCACTCACTGAAATCCAGGCAAGCCCACTGGCTAACTACGTCCCGTACACGCCGAACACCAGCCGCATTCTTCAGGGCCTTGCGTCGCTCGCGCCGAAGACGCTGGCTGTGCAACACGGCACAACCTTCAGCGGAGATTGCGGTGCGGAACTACTGGGGCTGGCTGCCATTATGAAGGAGTTGCTGGACCAGCCAACCTATACATTTCCGCAGGTCCAAGACATGGGGTCGCTCAAGGCGTCAATGTGAATTGCGGATCGCGAGATCAACCGCTCAAGCACTGGTCATTTCGAGCAGCTTAAGAACGGTGTTCCAGTTTCGAGCCGTACCGATGGTCGACAGCCTGGAATCGAAGTAGGCGTTGGTGAGCTTTGAGTTGCCGGCGCCGTTGGGCAGGTAAAGAAAAACTTCGCTGCCGACAACCTGGAACTCATCGCCGGGCGAGCGCTGCGGATCCAGCTTTGTGATCGCCTCTGCTCTCGGTTCATTCGCCAGAAAAACGACGTACAGCATCTTCTCTGATCCGGTGCGCGAGAGAAATGGATTCGCCCGCACCACCCTGGCAAGCTGTTCATGACTGCGGAGAATGACGGGAACGGGAAAACCAAATCGCGCTTCAATCTTCTTTTCGAGCGCCGCAGCCAGCCGTTTCACCTGATCGGGAGCCGCGCAGAAAACCACGTTTCCGCTCTGGATGTAGGTCCGCACATCCTTACACTGGCTCGTGGAAAAAACCTCTGCCAGTTCTTTCATCGGCAGCTTGTGTTTGCCGCCGACGTTAATGCCGCGCAGTAGCGCCACGTAGGTATTCGCGCTCATTCCAGACTTTGTAGAGGATCAGCGGAAAAGCTGCAAGAGCCCGTTTACAGAGCGATGCCGGGCGGCTGCCGGAGAGCTAAGGTTCGCAGCGGCACCTCGCGACCCTCTCCGAAACCGAGCGCCCAGAACTCAGTGCCGCCCATCGGCGCGCGGCGAAGCAGGTCGTGTAGTTCGTCCACCGCTTCGTCCTGACCATCATCGGCCAGAGCAAAGGTCCCATAGTGGCTGGCGACGCTTACCGGCGATCCAAGAATGAAATGCGCGTCCAGGGCTTCACTGGGCGACATATGCACTTCACCCATGAACCACTCCGGGCGAAATGCTCCGATGGGAAGGATCGAGAGATCGATGTCCGGGAAGTGCTGAGCGATTTGCTCGGTGTGAGGGCCAGAGCCGGTGTCTCCCGCGAAGTAGATGGACACGTGCTCGGTCTGAAGAACGAATCCGCACCACAGACGCTTGTCGCGGTCGAAGGGAGTGCGTCCGGAGAAATGTTGCGCCGGCACCGCCGTGATCCACATATCGCTGCGAGCCGCGGCTTCCTGCCACCAGTCGAGTTCCACCACGTTCGCGATGCCATTGCGCTTCAATATGCGCCCGTTTCCGAGGCCGGCATAAATTGTTGGACGATGCTCGAGCGCCAGGCGCCGCAGTGTCGGCAGGTCCATGTGGTCGTAATGATCATGGCTGAGCAGCACGATATCGATTGGAGGCAAGTGGGTAATTGGAATGCCCGGCGCATGGAAGCGCTTAGGCCCGGCCCACGAGACAGGGCTCGCACGGTCCGACCAGATCGGATCGGTCAGGATATTGATGCCGTCAAGTTGAAGCAGAAATGTAGAGTGATTGACAAACGTGACCCGCAGCTTGTCGGAGCTTCGCGGAGGCAAAGGCGACGGCTGCGAATCGTTGGTAAACGACCACGTACCCTGTTCTCGCGAGACTAGCCAGCGCAACAGCGCGCTGAAACCGTGGCGACGCGGGAGCAGATTGTGAAATCGTCGACCTTCCAAATGAAACGGGAGCGTGTTCATTTTTCCAGGTGACTCGACCAGATATTGCCGGAATTATATCGATGCAACTGCAAAACCCAAAGCTACAACTTACGTTTTACATAAAATTGTTTATTCGGCTCTTTGGTGGATGACGCAACTTGGCGCTTTACTACCATCCACAGATTACAAGCCAGCCGGAGTAGTCGCGGCCAATTGTTGAAGCTGCTGATCAAAAAGGATTAATGCCCGCGTCCGGCACTCCGTCACGCGTGAAAGCGTTGCGCGCAGCCGCTAAACCCGTCACAATCGAAGTGAGCTATGCGTTCCGGCGACCTGAGAGGCTGCCGGTCGTTTTCCCCCAACATGCCACTACTCCAGAGCCCGCGGCTGAAAAATCAGTTTTGGACTGCCCCAAATCAGATCACCCTGCTTCGCTTAATTTTCATCCCCTTCGTCATCATTTCGGTTTTCGATGGAGATTGGCCGTGGGCACTCGGATTGCTCGTCGCAGCTGCGCTCAGCGACGCGCTGGATGGTCTGCTGGCGAGAACGCTGCATCAGCAGACAATGCTCGGCCAGTATCTCGATCCCATCGCCGACAAGCTCCTCTTGAGTTCACTCTTCCTGGTGCTGTCCTTCGTGAAGAAGATTCCCTGGAAGTACTCTGTGGTGGTGTTCAGTCGCGATGTTTGCCTCGTCGCAACCTCAATTGTTCTGTACGCCACAGTGGGATTTCGTGACTTTCGTCCCAGCATCTTCGGCAAGATCAACACCGCATGCCAGATCGGCGCGGTGTTCTTTGTGGTGTTGTCGCAGGTACTGCACGCGCCCTGGGTCGCGCTGCTGGTCAGGTTCTTCCTGTATGCGACGTTCACGTTTACCACCATCTCCGGCGTCCACTACGTTCTCAGAACCGGTCATCGTCTTCGCAAGGAGCAGCCGAAGGCGGCGAGTTAGCAGGTCATCCCATACCTGGCTGCTGCCATCGTCCGGCGTCATCTATATCGCGTGCAAACCCAAAGCAATCGTCGACTACAAGTAATCCTCGCGTTCGCGCTGGTATACGTTTTTTGGGGTTCGACGTATCTGGCCATTGGCATCGCCGACGAAGAGCACCTGCCGCCCGCCGTCATGTGCACGATGCGCTTCGTCATCGCCGGCCCGCTGATGCTGGCCGCGTGCGCGGCGATGGGACGCCGCATCCGCATCAGCTTCAACGAAGGCTTACGACTTGCCACCATCGGCTGCTTGCTGCTGGTCGGTGGAAACTGCGGCCTGGCCTGGGCCGAGCAATGGGTGCCGACCGGCTTTGCTGCCCTCATCATCGCCGTCACCCCGATCTGGTTTCTGTTGCTGGAGACGTTCGTATTCCACGGCGATCGTCTCTCGAAGCGCGGGATTTTCGGCGTCGCTCTTGGAATCGCCGGGGTCGCCCTGCTGTTCTGGTCGCGCTTTGAGCATCGAGCCTCGGGCATCATGCCGCTCCTCGCGGCCTGCACATTGCTGCTGTCGTCCCTGAGCTGGTCGATCGGTTCGGTCACCTCGCACAAGTGGCAGATGAAGGTCGATCCCTTCACCGCAACCGGATGGCAGATGCTGTTCGCCGCCATCGGCAACGCGGTAGTCGCCATGGTAAGCGGAGAGTATCGCCACATCGTCGTCACCCAGCGGGCAATGGTCGCCGTGCTCTACCTCGTAGTGTTTGGCTCATGGGTCGGGTACTCGGCCTACATCTGGTTGCTGAAGCACGTGCCCACCCCGAAGGTTGCGACTTATGCATACGTCAATCCCGTGGTGGCGGTGTTCCTGGGATGGCTGCTGCACAGTGAGCATCTCGATGGCTTCATGCTTGCGGGAACCGTGATCATCGTCGTCGGCGTGGCGCTGGTCACCACCGCGAAGGTGCACGACGGGGGCAAGGAAATCGCAGCCGGGACCCTGCCGGAGCTCGAGTCAGAGGTGTAACGGTGGGTTCATGACGGAGGCACGGAGACCACAGAGTTTTTCTTTTCTGTGTTCTCCGTGGTCTCCTTGGTGAAAAAATGTTTGCTCCTAGTGCGGATGCCGCTCTCCAGCCTCATCTTCCCACTGGAGAAACGCCCGGAACGCCGCGCCGCGATGACTGTAGTTCGCCTTCTCCTCTGCCGTAAGCTCGGCGAATGCCTTGCCGATTTGCGGGAAGTAAAACAGCGGATCGTAACCGAAACCGTTCGATCCGCGAGGCGAATGGAGTATCTGTCCTTCGGCTCGTCCGTGAAATGTTGCCAGCGTGTGTCCATTGCGGGCCGCTGCAATCACACAAACGAAGCGGCCGGTGCGGAACTCGTCGGCCACGCCAGTTAATTCGCGCAGAAGGCGAGCGTTGTTGGCCTCGTCATCCGAGTTCCCGGAATCCTCGTCGGGATTGTGCTCGTCCGCCGCATAGCGGGCCGAGCGAACCCCGGGCGCACCGCCCAGCGCGTCCACTTCCAGACCCGAGTCATCGGCGATGACCAACTCGCCGCCGGCATGTTTGCTGTAGAACTCGGCCTTCTTCCGGGCATTCGCTTCGAACGTCAACCCATCCTCGACTACACTGGGCAGCGCGGCGAATCCGGGAAGCATTCCAACCTGCACCTGGTGCGCAGCGGCCGCACCCACCAGGTCACGAATCTTTCCGGCATTCGACGTAGCAACAAGCACGCGTTTCAAACTAGATTCTCCTTCGGAAGTCGGCAGTCAGCAGTCAGCACTCAGCATTTGGCATTTGGCATTTGGCATTTGGCATTTCGCAATACGCAGTTAGCGGTTGGCGATTAGCAATTGGGTCGAACGAATTAAATCCCAAGCCCCTATGTTCTCATCCGCGTGTCTGAAGACCTGCCTGACACCAGATGCTAAATGCCAAGTGCCAAGTGCTAAATGCCAATCGCTAAACCCTCATGGCTGAATGCTGAGTGCTGAATGCTGACCGTTGACTGCCTCCTATCCAATTCCCGCGACTTTCTCGCCGTTCATGCAGCTTTAATCTCCGGTTGAAGTGTGGTTCACGTTGAGCGGCTATCAAGGATGAACCTCGGACACTATGCCTGAGGAACAGATGAGGAGAACTATGCGTCAGCTTCTGGCAACAACGTTAATGGCGGTCATGACTTTCGGACCGCTGACCAACGCGAACGCCGCAACGGCAGCCACGCCTGCCAAATCTCCCCTGGGTCAACCAGCAACTCCCATTCAGCACCTGGTCGTTATCTTCCAGGAGAACGTATCGTTCGACCACTACTTCGGCACCTACCCTCACGCCCAGAATACGACTCCGGGCGAGCCGAAGTTCTTCCCGTCTCCCTTCACGCCAACTGTGAACGGATTCAGCCCTGCTTTGTTGACTAACAATCCCAATCTCAATCCGGCTAACGGCGATGGTGCGTCGAATCCGTTCCGCCTTGCCCGCTCGCAGGCTTGGACAGCTGATCAGGACCACGACTACGGTCCGGAGCAGGCTGCATTCGACGGCGGCCTGATGGACCTGTTCCCGCTTAGCGTCGGCACCGCCGGTCCGCCTCCGAACTGGGGTCCCCCGGTTGTCCGTACCACCGGTTTGACGATGGGGTATTACGACGGCAACACCGTCACTGCGCTGTGGAACTACGCTCAGGCTTACGCGATGAGCGACAACTTCTACGGAACGACCTTCGGGCCCTCTACTCCGGGAGCGATCAACGTTGTCGCAGGCCAGACCGATGGTGTCACTCAGAACATCGATTCCGATTACGCTGTCGTTGACGACGGCAACGGCGGTTTGACGTTAGTCAGCGATTCCGATCCCGTCGGCGACGTCTGCTCCGGTAGCTCGCAGGTACAGATGGGCGGCCAGAGCGTCGGCGATTTGCTCAGTGCAGCTGGGGTGACGTGGGGCTTTTTCGAAGGCGGATTTGACCTCTCCATCACTAACCCAAACGGTACAACCGGCTGCCATCGCTCGCATGCTTCGCAGTACATCGGGACCAACAAGGCCGACTATATTCCGCACCATCAGCCTTTCCAGTATTACCCTTCCACCGCCAACCTGCAGCACACCCGTCCCTCCTCGGTCAGCATGATTGGCCACAACGGAGATGGCGCTAATCACCAGTACGACATACACGACTTCTTCGACGCGGTGAACGCCGGAAACTTCCCCGCAGTCAGCTACCTGAAAGCGCCTGGCTATCAGGATGGTCACGCCGGCTACTCCACTCCGCTGGACGAGCAGAACTTCATCACGCAAGTGATTAACTTTCTGCAGCGTCAGCCGGATTGGAACAGCACGGCCGTCGTCATCACTTGGGACGATTCGGACGGCTGGTACGATCACCAACTGGGTCAGATCGTGAACCAGTCACAGAGTTCTCAGGACATGCTCAATGGTCCCGGATTCTGCGGTCACGCGGCTCCTTCGCTGCCGGGCTACAACGGCGCTCCTCACGCTCAGGGTCGCTGCGGTTACGGTCCCCGGATCCCATTACTGATCATTTCGCCGTTTGCACGGCCGAACTTCGTCGATCACACCATGACCGATCAGAGCTCGGTTGTCCGATTCATTGAGGACAACTGGCTCAACGCCCAGCGAATCGCAGGATCGTTCGACGCGGTCGCCGGACCACTCAACAACATGTTCGTGTTTGGGGAGCCTACCCATCAGAAGCTCATCCTCGACGAACAAACCGGCGAAGTGAGAAGCCACTAGTCGGCGATATCAGGCTCAGTCACTCGGCAGGGCGGCTTCATTGCAGTTCGATGAATGCCGCCTTGCCTTTTCGCGTGTCAAAATGATGCCGCCAGCGCGCGAATTGAACCGTAGCGGCATAATCAGGTGATCCTTTGAATTCTCGTCGTACTTTTTTGCAACAATGCTCAGCGTTTGCGGGAGGACTGTTGATGATGCGCTCGCCGGCGCTCTGGGCGATGTCGCATCCTGCCCCAGCCGCGGCAAACACGCTAAACATCAGCACGCTCACGCCCTTCGTTGACGCACTTACCTTTCCTCCCGTCGCTAAATCGAGCGGCATGCGCCCTATTCCCGGCTCGCCGAAGAACAAAGCGCCCTACTATCGTCTGGCGGCGCGGTCGATCGAAATGAGGATCCATCGCGACCTGCCGCCAACTAAATTCTGGTCATACGGGCCGACCATGCCCGGCCCCACATTGGAAATGCGCAGTGAAGAGCCCGCCCTCGTGGAATGGGCAAACGAGTTGCCACAGCAACATTTCTTGCCGATCGACTACCGCTTGCATGGAGCCGATCACGGTAATCCGCAGGTGCGCATCGTCTCGCATCTGCATGGCGCCCATGTTCCTTCTGACAGTGATGGCTACCCGGAAGACTGGTTCACCTCCGGCAACTCACGCCTCTACCACTATCCCAACCGGCAGGATGCGGCGACGCTCTGGTATCACGATCACGCCATGGGCATAAATCGGCTCAACGTCTATGCTGGGCTTTTCGGCGCGGCCTTCGTGCGCGACAGCTTCGAAGACAACCTACACCTGCCGAGCGGCGCCTACGAACTGCCGTTGCTGCTGTTCGACCGGCTGCTCACGCCGGAAGGCCAGCTGTATTACCCGACGTCCGGAAAGCCGAATGCGCCGTGGATCGCCGACCTCGCCGGAGATGCCATCCTGGTTAACGGCAAACTGCTTCCCTACCTTGAGGTCGAGCCACGGAAGTATCGGCTGCGCATTCTGAATACCTCGAATTCGCGTATCCTCCACCTCGGCCTGCAAAACGGGATGGAGTTTCATCAGATCGGCACCGACCAGGGGCTGCTGCCTTCACCGCTGGCGGTGAAGACCTTGATTCTTGCTCCCGCCGAGCGAGCTGACCTGGTAGTCGACTTCAGCGACAGCCGTGGTGAGCAAATCGTGCTGACGAACGACACGTCTTCCGTGATGCAGTTCCGCGTGTCTTCCAACAAGGTTACCGATACCAGCTCGCTCCCTGCACAGCTCCGTCCTGTTCCCAAGACGCCTGAGTCTGAGGCGACAACCACGCGCGTGCTTACGCTCGACGAATACGATGATAAGGGCGACAACTCCATGCTGCTGCTGCTGAACAACAGCTACTGGCACGACCCGATCACGGAGAAGCCGGCCGTCAACAGCACCGAAATCTGGAGCTTCCTCAATCCGACCGATGACATCCACCCGATCCACTTGCACACCGTGCGCTTCCAGATCCTCGACCGCCAGCGTTACGATCCCTGGACCTACAACACGAAAAAGGAGCTGCGAGTCCTAGGCGGCCGCATTCCGCCGAGCCCGAGCGAAGCCGGATGGAAGGATGTGGTGCGAACGATGCCGAAGATGGTCACGCGCATCATTGTGAAATTCGACAGCTATCCCGGCCGTTATGTTTGGCACTGCCACACGCTGGAGCATGAAGACAATGAGATGATGCGGCCCTACGTAATCGTGAGCTGACTCTGCTGCGTGAAGCACGGCTTCAGGCGGGCCGAAGCTTCGCCACGGACGCTCTCTGTCAGGGCACAACCGGCTGCTGAAGAACCTGCCTGACACGCCGCATTGTGTCAGGCCACGACTTCACGGTTGGTGAAAACTCGAAGGGCGTAAGTTTTGCGTCAGGGCACGGCTTGACGGTTGGTGAAAAACTCGAAGGCGTGAGTTTTGTGTCAGCGCACGACTTCACAACTTGGTGAAAACTCGAACAGCGTGAGTTTTGTGTCAGGGCACGACTTCAGTCGTGCCGATAGCTCTGTTTCGAAGCGGGCTTTAGCCCCTGCATACCGCGTGCAGCGGCTAAAGCCGTGCTCTTTTACGCAGCTAACCGGCACGAGCAAGGTCGTGCCCTGACACAAAGCATTCCACGTGAAGTCTTCATCTGCGTTCAATGCTGCTACATCCAACCTGACCCACCGAATACCGAACTTCCTCTCTACCTCCGAACCCGCACTGAACATGGGCCTGGTCGTCCCTGTACAATGGCCGAACCATTCGGCCTATGGATCTCAACAACATTCGCGGGGAATTCCCCGCCCTCGAACACCAGGTCTTTCTTGACTCGGCCTGCGTAAGCCTTGCTCCGCAACGCGCTGTGAAAAAGCTGCGCGCGTTTCTGGAGATGGCGGCGCTCTGCCCGTCGGGCTCGTCCACCCAACACCACATCGATATGGACGCAATGCGCAGCGCAGCGCGGCCGCAGACCGCGAAGCTCATCAATGCTGCAGAAGAGGACATCGCGCTGGTCGAGAGCACGACCCACGGCCTCAATCTGGTCGCCAATTCCCTTTCGCTCCAACGCGGTGACCGCGTCATACTCTGCGATCTCGAATTCCTCGAAGTCGCCGTCCCGTGGGTTCAGAAGCGCGACGAGATTGGCATCGAGATTGACACCGTTCCGAACCGCGACGGCCGCATCCTGATCGAAGATATCGAAGCGGCGATCACTCCGCGCACCCGAGTGATCGCGATCAGTTCGGTGCAATGGAGTAACGGCTTCCGCTGCGATTTGGATGCGCTGTCGCGCCTTTGCCGCGAGCGTCGCGTATTCCTGATCGTCGATGCCGTGCAGCAGATCGGCGCCATACCGCTGGACGTCCAGAAAACTCCCGTCGACGCCATCGCCTGCGGCGGACACAAGTGGCTGATGTCGCCCTTCGGCTGCGGCTTTCTTTATCTCAGCAAAAATTTTCGTGAACAACTCAAGCCGCCGCTCGCCGGCTATCTCTCGGTCGCAGACCCGGAAGGCGGGTGGGGCGAATACTTCCGCACGCCGGCCATTAAACCGGTTCGCGATTATGAGTTTGTCCAAGGCGCGCGCCGCTGGGAGACCGGAGGCACGGCGAACTATCCCGGCGCCATCGGCCTCGCCGAGGCAGTCGGCCTCATCAACGATATCGGTATCGACCACGTCGGCCGGCATGTGCTCTCGCTTACCGATTACCTCATCGATGCTCTGCACGGGTTGAACGTCCGCGTCGTCACTCCCGAAGAGCGCCAGCATCGCTCCAGCATCGTGACTTTCACGCTCGGCAGCCTGGAAGACAACATCGCGCTCACCGACTTCCTGCAGACGCAGAGAGTGCTGGTGTCGATCCGCTACACCTCTCATGTCGGCGGCGTGCGCGTGTCGTGTCATCTGTTCAACAGCACCAGCGATCTTGACCGGCTGATCGAGTTGGTTGCCTCATTCGTCAGCAAACACCTCGTCGCGCAGGTGCGCCGCTGATGGCTGCCGATCCCGTTCCCCTGATCGACCGCCACGCCGAGGCCCTGGCCAACGAGCACGGCCTGGCGCGCCAACTTACCGAGCGGCAGATGAGCATGATCGCCCTCGGGGGCGCCATCGGCACGGGGCTGTTTCTCGGCAGCGCACTCGCCGTCCGCACTGCCGGGCCAGCCGTCATCCTCAGCTACATCTTCACCTCCCTCATCGCGTTGCTGCTGATGTACTGCCTGTCGGAAATGGCCGTCGCGCATCCGACCGCAGGCTCGTTCGGCGTCTATGCCGACCTCTACGTTTCGCCGTGGGCAGGCTTCGTTGTGCGTTACACCTATTGGGCGGCGCAGTCCATCGCCGTCGGCGGTGAGGCGGTTGCCGCGGCCATCTACACGCAATGGTGGTTCCCGCACACGCCGATCTGGCTTTGGGTAGTCGTCTACTCGGTGCTGCTCATCGTGATTAACGCCACCAGCGTCGGCGCCTTCGGTACTTTTGAATACTGGTTCTCGATGATCAAGGTCACGGCCATCGCCGTGTTCATCGTGCTGGGCGCGGCGGTGCTGCTCGGCGTACACCAGCAGCAACCGATCGGGCTGGCAAATTTTCACGCTAACGGCGGCTTCCTGGCAAAAGGCTGGACCGGCGTCTGGCTCGCTCTGGCCTTCGTCATCTTCAGTTTTATTGGGACCGAAATCGTCGCCGTCACCGCGGGCGAGGCGCACGATCCGGAACGCTCCGTCCCCCGCGCCATGCGCACGATGCTGTTCAGGCTCGTCATCTTCTACGTTGGCGCCATCACGGTTCTGGTCGGCGTGATTCCGTGGACGCAGATTCAGCCCGGCCAGAGCGTCACTGTCAGCCCATTCGTGCGCGTCTTCGACGTCATGCACGTACCGATCGCCGCGCAAATCGTCAACTTCGTCGTTTTGACAGCCGCGCTCTCGGGCATGAACTGCTGCCTGTACCTGGCGACGCGCATGGTCTTCTCGCTCGCACGCGGAGGCTATGCTCCTGCCGCTCTGGGACGCGTAACTCGCCGTGGTGCTCCCGTGCCCGCGCTGCTGATGTCGGCCATCGGACTCGCCATCGCAACTGTCGTCGCGATCGTGTTTCCGAGCTCGGCCTACGTGTACATGTTCGGTATCGCCCTCTTCGGCGGCCTGTTCGTCTGGCTGATGATCTTCATCACCCACCTGTTCTTCCGGCGCCGTTGGGAGGCACAAGGCGGTCGCACCTTGCCGGTTCGAATGCCGTTCTTTCCGATCACGACCATCCTCGGCGCGCTGGCAGTGCTGGCCATCATCATTTCGACGTGGTGGGTGGATGGCATGCGGCCAACACTGGAATCAGGCATCCCGTGGCTCGTCGCATTGACGGCGTTGTACTGGATTTCCGCCCGAAAACGCACGACGTAGTCCCAGGGGTTTATACTGGCGCGCTAGTTTCTCTCCGAGGTTCTATGAAAGACTGCTTCCGCATTCTTCTGTTTCTCTCGTTCGCATCTCTTCTCACCATGGCACAGAGCACGAAGTCCAACCCGCAGCCCAACGCCAAGTTCTCGCAGATGTGCGACGAGTTCGTGAAGGACTCGCTCGCCCTGTCGCCGGTCAACGCTTCTCAAGCCGGCTATCACCAGCACACCGATCCCAAGACCGGCAAGACCATCGACCTCGACGCGCAGCTAGACGACGTGAGCGCCGCCGGCGTGGCAGCGCAGGAGAAGTTCTACACGAACTGGCGCAAGCGCTTCCAGAAGGAATCGCCCATCGAGTCGCTGAACGCGCAAGACGCCGCCGACTTCCGCCTCATCGACGACCAGATCGGCCTGAACCTGCTCGAGTTCGACAAGATCCAGAATTACAAACACAACCCGACGGTTTACGTCGAACTTCTTGGCAGCGGCTTGTTCCTGCCGCTCACCCAGGAATACGCATCGCAGGACAAGCGCGTCGGCGACGTGATCTCGCGCATGCAGCAAATCCCGCGTTTCCTCGAACAGGCGAAGTCGCAGCTCAGCGACGCCGATCCGATCTTCATCTCGACTGCCATCGACGAGAACGAGGGCAACGTCAGCCTGGTGAATTCGGTCGCGACTTACATCACCGCCGATTCTCCGCTCAAGGCGCAGTACGACAAGGTCGCGCCCACGGCGAAGCAGGCGCTCAATGATTTCAGCAGCTGGATGAAGAACGAGCTCGCCAAAAAGCCCACCAACGGCCGCACCTGGCGCTTAGGCGAGAGAGACTATGCGAACAAATTCCACCTGGTGATGGAGACCTCGATTGTCCCGCAAGACCTGCTGAAGGATGCCGAGGCCGAGGTCAAGCGAGTGCGTGCCGACATGCTGCAACTGGCCCTCCCGCTCTACAAGCAGATGTATCCCGGACAGAGCGACTACGCCGATCTTCCGCAGCAGGAGCGCGAGAACAAGATCATCAGCGCCGTGCTGAACAAGATCGGCGAGGAACATCCGCAACGCGATCAGCTTATCGAAGCGGTGAAGGCCGACGTCGCCGGCATCCGTCAGTTCATCATCGATAAGAAGATCGTCACCCTCGGCACCCGCGACAATCTGAAGGTGATTCCGACGCCGGAATTCGAGCGTGGCATCTATTCGGTCGCCGGCTTCCACGGCGCGCCGCCGCTCGAGCCAACCGCCGAAGCGCAGTACTGGGTGACGCCCATCGACCCCAAAATGCCAGAGGCGAAAGCCGAGAGCAAGCTGCGCGAGTACAACAATTACACGCTGAAGTGGCTGACTATCCATGAGGCGCTGCCCGGCCACTACGTGCAGGCCGAGCACGCCGATGACGTTCAGCCGCCCACGCGGCGCGTGCTGCGCGATCTTTTCGGCAACGGCGCCTATGTTGAAGGATGGGCCGAATACGGCGCCGATGTGATGACGCAGGAAGGCTATCTGAACTTCGACCCGAAGTTCCGCATCGTGCGCGAGAAAATCTGGCTGCGTGCCGTTGCGAACACTATCCTCGACATTCGCCTGCAGACCATGGACATGACCGACCAGCAGGCGCTCGACTTGATGACGAAGGAGTGCTTCCAGACGGAGGCCGAAGCCGAAGGCAAGCTGGTGCGGGCCAAACTCAGCTCGACCCAGTTGCCGACATATTTCGTCGGCACGCGGCAGTGGTGGGAATTGCGCAAGAAGTATCAGGCGGCAAAGGGCAGCAGCTTCACCCTGGAAGAATTCCACGACAAGGCGCTCGACCAGGGCCCGCTGCCGATTGAGTATCTGGAGAAGATCCTGCTGCCGGGCACCGCAACGGCCAGCAGTCAGTAGTGAGTTGGCAGTTGTCGGTTGTCCAGTGGACCAGCAGTCAGTCGTCAGTTGTCGTCAGTGGCCAGCAGTCAGTAGTGAGTTGCCAGTTGTCGGTTCTCAGCGGCCGGAGAGACAAGATGGAGCACTCCTCACGCGCTGCTGAAAAGTCGGGCGAGGGAAGCCTTGTGTCAGGGCACGGCTTCACAGGCTGCTGAAAAAGTCTGCGTAGGCTGCTTTGTAACAGGGCACAGCTTCAGCCGTGCCGATAAGTCTGCTATTTGGGACTTAGCGAGTCGGACTTCAGTCCGACGAGCCGGATGTCCCACCCTTCTTCCCGTACTTTTGGTAAGAGGGCAGCCCCGTGTGAAGATTTGTAAAACTTCTGCGACTCGTCCCAATTCCGAGAACTTTTCCCGCGACCCCGCGTCTATACCAGTAACCCAAATCCAAGGTGGGCGCCAACCCCAACAAGCAGTGCATCGGCGCCCACCAGCTGTTTTTTACTGGACCGCGTACAAGCTGATAATCCGCTCGATCGCCCGGCTGCATACGGCACAAAACTTCTCATACCGCGTGAACATGATGCAGTTTTCCTGCGAACGGTAATACCCCGTCGACTCGTAGTTAGCGCCCTCAAATGCCCCGACTTTGTCGGAGTACTTGTCCGTCGCCAGCAGCTCGTCCTCATGCTTCTTCTCTTTCGCGAAGAGCGCGTTCATCTCGTCCTCGGAACGGTTCTCCTTGCGTATCTCCCGGCGTTGCGCCTGGATGTCCTTTTCGTACGCCTCGAATTCCGCTTTGCGCCACGGCGTCGGAATCGGCGTTCCTGCCGTGACCAGGTCCTTCCACTTCAGCATCGCCGGATCGAGCAGTGCAGTCACGTTCGGCTCCCACGGCTCGATGCGCTTCTCCGGCGTTCCGACAGCGACGTCCGATGTGTAGTACTCGTCGGCCAGTCCCGCGAACTCGTGTCCGAACTCGTGTACGAAGACATACGGCATCCACTGACTGTCGGCCGCCACCGTCGCGTACAGGTTATAGATCCCGCCGCCACCGTACGTCTTCGAGTTCGTCAGGATCTCGATAAACTCGTACGGCGCATACGACGCGATGTCGCGCAGCGCCTTGTTCTTCGTGGTCATGATGTAGCGCTCGCTGTCGAAGGTGTCGTACGACGTGCCCACCGGCGGATGCCGGTAGACGCCCGTCGAGGGCCGCGAAATCCCCGGCTGATCGGCCGCCGGACACAACCCCCAGACGTTGAAGTCCTTGCGATGCTCCTTGAACGGCGAGCGCGAGAACAGGATCTCCGTCGCCCGCTTTGCGTCCTCTTCGAACTTGCCACGCTGCTCGGCGGTGTAGCCGTCGCCCAGAATGAGCAGATCGACTTTGGTCTCCGGCTCGCCCATCTTCTGAATGGTGAGCAGTGGACCGGGAACCGCCGGATTCAAGGTATCGATGAACTTGTCCTTCGGGTCGATGGTCGTGGTCCACACTTCGTGAAAATCGACGTCCTTCCCTTCGCGGCGCTCCTTGAGCACGATCTTCACCGGCGCATCCGGCCGCGGAAAGCGCAGCGACTCGGAGAACGTGCGGTTGAGCGTCTTCGCTTCGTCGGTCTGGGCCCACTCACTGAACAGCGCACCGAAGCCTCGCGAATAAAGCAACTTGCCGCTGGCCAGATCGTGCACCTCGAAGAAGTAGTTGCCGAGATTGGTATTGTCGATGGTCTTCGACATATCGCCCGGCCACGGCAACGGTTCGATGACTACGCGGTCAAAGCTCCACATCTCCTGCGTGGCGTTGCCGGTGTGGTAGTAGTCCAGGCGCATGGTGGCGGGCTGGGCGGCGAAACATGTGAGGAACGATAGAAGCGTGAAATACGAGTAGAGATGAGAACATCCGAACGCGGTTAGTCATGAACTTAGTAGCCTCGATATATGACGGCTTGACTGCGCCCCAATTCTAAACCGGCGCCTTGCAATTCCGATCTGATCGGCAAGCGCCCCATTGCCGGCGAGACTTTCCCGGAGTCTGGCGAAAGGCGAAAAGCGATCAGCGAATGGCGTTTGCCCGCGCTACAATAGAATCAAAGTAGTTACTATGCAGTTAACAGCCTTACAACAACCCGAAGTTCATGTCGGCCGCTGGTGGGAGACGATGCCCGACGGCCGCATCCATTGCTATCTCTGTCCGCGGCACTGCCACATCGGCGAAGGCCAGAGCGGCTTTTGTTTTATCCGCAAGAACGAAGCCGGCAAGCTGATTCAACTCGGCTATGGGCGCCCGGCGGCGCTGGCGATGGATCCCGTCGAGAAGAAGCCGCTGAACCATTTCTTTCCCGGCACGAAAATTCTGTCGATGGGCACCGCCGGCTGCAACATGGGCTGCTTCTTCTGCCAGAACTGGGACATCTCGAAGGCCAAGTCCGACCAGGTGAACTCGCTCAACCTCGATCCCGAAAGTGTCGTCGAGTTGGCGATGGAGCACGGCGCGCCGCACCTCGCTTTCACCTACAACGAGCCGACGATCTGGGGCGAGTACGTCATCGACATCGCGCGCGAGGCGCACAGCGCGGGGCTCAATAACGTGATGGTCTCGAACGGCTACATCACGCGTGAGGCGTTCTTCGACATTTACCGCTACATCGACGCGGCCAACATCGACCTCAAAGCCTTCACCGAAAATTTCTACGGCAAAGTCACGCTCACGCATCTCCAGCCCGTGCTCGACACGCTCAAGTGGCTGCGGCATGAGACCGGAGTGTGGTTCGAGATCACCAACCTCATCATCCCGACGCTCAATGACGGCGACGACGAGTTCAAGCAGCTATGCGGCTGGGTGCTGGAGAATCTCGGCGACGATGTGCCGCTGCACTTCACGGCGTTCCATCCAGATTTCAAGTTGCAGGACAAGCCGCCAACACCGCCGCAAACGCTACACCGCGCGAGGGCGATCGCCCGTGAGTTGGGGCTGAAGTATGTCTACGAAGGGAACATCCATTCCGACGGCGGCAACACGATTTGTCCGGGATGCCAGCAGCCGGTGATCACGCGCTCGTGGCATTCGGTAATGTCGAACCGGCTGAAGGACGGCTGTTGCACGAATTGCGGGACCAGGATCGCAGGAGTGTTCACGAAGCAGCAGGCGGAACAGCGGCGGGAGTGGACGAACCCGCTGGCGTAGCTCCGTCGCCAGCTCAAAGAATTGTCATCCCGACCGGAGGCGGGGCGCCTTTTGCCCGCCGGAGCGGAGAGACCTGCGGTCTGACGTCGATGGCAAGATCCTCGCCCGGGAAAGAAACCACAGATCCCTCGGCTGCGCTCGGGATGACAACTTCAGAATTAGGGGCAGTGCCTAGCGATTTATCGCCCTTCCCTGCCAATCCACTTCGGCACGGGCTCAGGCTCGAACGCCGCCATCTTTTCCAGCAGTCGCACCGGATCCGCATCATCCAGGACCAGCCGCCGATTCTCTTCGCGCAGAAACTCTTCGCGCACAGCCTGATCGAACAACGCCAGAAGTGGCGCGAAGTAATTCTCCACGTTCAGCAGTCCGCACGGCTTCGCCTGAATCCCCAGTTGCGACCAAGTCACGACTTCGCAGAACTCCTCGATTGTGCCGAACCCGCCGGGCAGCCCGATGAAACCGTCTGCCAAATCCGACATGAGCGCTTTGCGTTCGTGCATCGAGCCGACGACACGCAACTCCGTCAGACTCAAGTGCCCGACCTCCCGCGCCATCAGCGATTCAGGGATAACGCCAATCACACGTCCACCGCGCGCGAGCACCGTATCGGCCAGCACTCCCATGAGCCCGATGTTTCCGCCGCCATAGACGAGCTCGATCGCGCTGCTCGACCAGTATTTCGCCCACCGTCTCGGCCGCAGCACGATACTCGCTGCGCTTGCCCATGCTGGAGCCGCAGAACACACACACTCGCTGAAATTTCATAGCCCGGTTCACGAACCCTGAATCCGTCGCTCAGTGCTGATGCTTCGCAGGGATCCCGCAGCGCGCTGCCGTCTCGCCCTCAAAGTCGAACTCGATCAGGACTGCCGGCTCATCGCCAATGACTCGGCCATCGTGTCCTGCTTCGATCACGACCACCTGCGGCGCAACGAAGTCGCGCGTGCAGCCGTCGGCAAAAGTCATGTGAATGCGTCCGCGCGCCAGGAAACCGATGTGCGCGTGATCGCAGAGTTCGGTCCCGACCAGCGGCTTGATGTGCTCCGCCCAATGGAAGCCCACCGGGTAGATCGATCGCTTCACGCGTGCGTTGCCGGTGCGGACGATGTCGAGCTGCACCCCTCCAAAGTCGCGATGCTCGGCGTCTGGAATCGGGGCGATAAGAGGATCGTTGGCGGCCATAGGCGCCTCCGTTCTGTGAACTGCAAAATGGTGTCAGAAGAATACCTTACCGCTATGTTCCTGGGTAGATAAGCCGACGCTCCGCGAGTGCGCCCTTTCGCTGAAGTTTCGCTTGTGACGCACGTCATAGATTCCCGGCCCGCATAACTGCTACGAATATCTGTTTGCCCGAAGTGCTTCGCCGCACATGCGCTTCGGCTCTGCGGGAAAGGATTTTATGCGCGATGCCGTGCTTCAGTTGTGGCCGGAAATCGAGTGGCTTCAATCTCCGGAACTTCGCGAACAGGTGACTCACACCTGGGAACGCGCGCTGGAGCTGAGCCCGCTTACTCCCGACGACCTGAACCGCATTCCGTTCACGCTGCTGGTTCCCAACTGTCCGACGACGTTCATGGAGCACAAGCGGTGCGTGGTACACATCGCGCGCAAAGCCGCCGAGAGCATGACCGAGTTCATGGGCCGCGCACTGCCCATCGACATGGATACAGTCATCGCCGGCGCGATCCTGGCTGACGTCGGCAAGTTGCTGGAATACGAGAAGGTGGACGGCCACGCGCGGCAGAGCAAGCGCGGCGAGTTGCTGCGCCACCCATTTACTGGTGTCGCGCTGGCGATGGAGTGCGGTGTTCCCGACGCGGTCTGCCACATCATCGCGGCCCATGCCGCCGAGGGCGACCTGGTGAAGCGCACCACCGAGGCTTACATCGTGCATCACGCCGACTTCATGGCGTTCCTGCCGTTCACGAATCTGGCGAAGTAGATGGAGAAAGATTGATGGCCACCACGACAGTTCCGATCAAGAGCGCAAGCAAGCCGACCATCACTGCCACAATGTCAGAGTGGGCGGCCGGGCTGGAATTCGAGCATCTCTCCGCCGACGCCGTGTACCAGGCGAAGCGCTTCCTGCTCGATAGTATTGGCTGCGCCCTGGGCGGCTACCAGCAGCACGACGTCGTCATTGCCCTAGAAGTCCTCGACGAGATCGCCGGGCCCGGCAAGGCAACGCTGATCGGCAGCGGCAAGCAGATGGACGCGGTTTCGGCCTCGCTGGCCAATGCGCTGATGATCCGCTGCATGGATTACAACGACATCTACTGGAAGCAGGATCCGTCGCATCCGTCCGACATCTTTCCTGCCGCGATTGCCGCCTGCGAGCGCGCGGGCAGCAATGGCCGCGAACTTATCGTTGGCCTGGTTCTCGGCCACGAGTTTGAGATGCGGCTTTGCGAAGCGGCTTTCCCCGGCATCCGCGAACGCGGCTGGCATCATGCGACGTTAACGGCGTTCGTCTCGCCGATCGTCGCTGGCCGCATGCTTCGCCTCACACCGCAACAGATTCAGCACGCCGTCGGCATCAGCGCCAGCGCACGCGCGACGCTGGGCGCCGTCACCGCGGGCAAGCTCACGATGATGAAGAACACCGTCGACCCCATGGCTACCCAGAGCGGCATGCTCGCCGCTCTGCTCGCCGAGAAGGGCTACACCGGGCCCGAGCACGTCCTCGACGGCAAGGAAGGCCTGGTGCACTGCTTTGGGCCGGAGTGGAAACTGAATCTCCTCACCGACGGGTTGGGCGATTCCTGGCGTATCACACAATGTGGGATGAAGGCGTTTCCGACCGAAGCGCTGACCCATACGCCGATTTCGGCTGTGCTGGCACTGATCAAAGATCACGACCTGAAGCCAAACGAGATCGCCAAGGTACACATCCGAACAACGGCCCGCGGCGCCGACATCCTCAGCGATCACAGTAAATACGATCCGCACACGAAAGAGACTGCTGATCACTCGCTGCCCTATGTGATCGCTGCGGCCATCGCCGAACGGCAGGTAACGCCGTTGCAGTTCACGCCGGCCAAAATCATGGACCCGATTATTCGTGAGCAGTTAAGGAAGATTTTGGTCACGGCCGACCCGGAGATCGAAGAAGTTTTCCCGGCGCTGCAACGCGTGATTGTGCGCATTCACACCGTCGATGGGCGGGAACACGTGCAGCAACTCGACTATCCCAAGGGCGATCCGCGCAACCCGCTCACCGATAAAGAAGTCGAAGAAAAGTTCGAGGCGATGGCCGAATCGGTGATGTCGCGCGAGGCGCGCCGCCGCGCCATCGATGCGATCTGGGATTTGGAAAAGCAGGCGAGTGTCACGGAGTTGATGAAACTGTTCAAGGCGGACCGGTGATGTCCCCTGAGGTTTGCATGTTCGCCTCGCAGTAAGACAGCCGGAAGTATCGAATGCTTTGTATCAGGGCACGAGTTTACTCGTGCCGAAAAGACCGGACCGAAGCTGTGGGCTTTAGCCCCTGCACGCCGACCGCAGCGGCTGAAGCCGATTTCGAAGATGACGGTTTCGGCACGACTAAAGTCGTGCCCTGACACAAAGCGTTCCACACCGAGTGGCTTCCTAAGCCACACGGTCGGAACGCCAGAAAGCAACCGTATGCCGCAGACCATCGTTGAAAAGATCGCCCAGTCACACATGGCCGAGGGTCCCAATCGTCCCTTGCGCGCGGGAGACTTCCTTTCCATTCGCCCATTCCATGTGATGACGCACGACAACACCGCGGCGGTGATGAAGAAGTTCAAGGCCATCGGTGCTGGCCGAGTTCACGATCCAAAGCAGCCCGTCTTTACCGCCGACCACGACATCCAGAACACCGAAGAATCGAACCTGGCGAAGTATCGCAGCATGGAGGCATTCGCGTGCGAGCACGGGATCGACTTCTATCCGCCGGGCACAGGCATCGGCCACCAGATCATGGTGGAGAAGGGCTACGTTCTGCCCGGAACATTCGTCGTCGCATCCGATTCGCACTCCAATATGTATGGCGCTCTGGGGGCGATTGGCACGCCGGTCGTGCGCACCGACGCTGCCGCCATCTGGGCAACTGGAGAATTCTGGTGGCAGATCCCCCGCTCCATTCAGGTTGTGCTCAACGGCAAACTTCGCGCGGGCGTCACCGGCAAAGATGTCATCATCACGCTTTGCGGCCTCTACAACCGCGAAGAAGTCCTGAATGCCGCCATCGAGTTCACTGGCCCCGGCGTCGCGTCGCTCAGCATCGACGCGCGCCTCAGCATCGCCAACATGACCACCGAGTGGGGCGCGCTGGTCGGATGGTTCCCCATCGATGACATCACCCTCGAGTATCTCGAAAATCGCAATCACGCATTGCGCACGCAAGGCATCGACCGCATCCCGGAGCAGAAGTTTGCAGCGTGGCGCACGAATCCTCCTGCTCCCGATTCAGATGCAACGTATGCCGGACGAATCACCCTCGACCTTGCCGAAGTAACGCCGCACGTCTCCGGCCCCGATACGGTACAGGTGATGCAGTCGGTCAGCGATATCGCGAAGAAGAAGATTGCGATCCAGAAGGCGTATCTCGTCTCCTGCGTGAACTCGCGACTGGAAGACCTGGAGGCCGCAGCGAAGATACTGCACGGCAAGAGAGTGGCCAGCGGAGTGAAGTTTTACATCGCGGCCGCCAGCCGCCTGGTGCAGTACGAAGCCGAAGAACACGGCATCTGGCAGACGCTGCTCGACGCCGGCGCGCAGGCGCTGCCGCCAGGTTGCGGCCCTTGCATCGGTCTCGGCACAGGTTGCTTGAGGCGGGCGAAGTCGGGATCTCCGCCACGAATCGCAACTTCAAGGGGCGCATGGGATCGCGCGATGCACAGTGCTATCTTGGCAGTCCCGAGGTGGTTGCGGCATCGGCGGTTGCCGGCTACATCTGCGGGCCGTCCGAGTTTGCTTCACAGGAACCGATTCGCGACTTCATTGAATACCCCACAGCCAGCACACCTGCGGAAAAAGTGGAAATCCTTGCCCGGCTTCCCGTCCAAACTTCGCGGCCGGCTGGTCTTATTGCCGCAGGACAATCTGAACACCGACGGCATCTACGGCAAGGACTACACCTACCGCGAAGACATGACGCCCGAGATGATGGCCAAAGTGGTGATGGAGAATTACGATCCGCAATTTGCCGCGCGCGCGCAGGCGGGCGACATTGTCGTCGGCGGTTTCAACTTCGGCACTGGCTCCAGCCGCGAGCAGGCAGTGACGGCGCTGAAGTGCAAAGGCATTCCGCTGGTCATCGCCGGCAGCTTCTCGCAAACTTATTTGCGCAACGCCTTCAACAATGGGTTTCTCTGCATCGAGTCGCCGGAGCTGGTGCGGCACCTGCGCGCTCGTTTCGAAGATCCGATTGCGCGCAAGGAGCGGACCATCATTTCCGTCGTCCCGGTGGAAATCGATTTTGCCGCCAGCCTCATTCGCTACGACGACGAGAAGTTCGCCTTCCCCGCGCTGGGCAGTGTGCCGCAGTCGCTGGTAATCGCAGGCGGCATCGAGAACCTGGTGATGCAGAAACTAGCGCAGACCGCGGTCGGCGCAGACATTCGATAACGATTTTAGGAGCGAGCTTTCATGCCTAAACATACGATCGTGACCATGCCGGGAGATGGCATCGGCAATCAGGTTTTGCCCGAGGCGATACGCGTCCTCGACGCCGTTGGCTTCGAAGCGGAGTACGTGCACGCCGACATTGGCTGGGAGTCATGGATCAGGGAAGGAAACCCGCTGCCGGAGCGCACCATCGATCTGCTGCGCGCGCACAAGGTCGGCCTCTTCGGCGCCATCACCTCGAAGCCAAAGAAAGAAGCGGAGGCCGAACTCAGCCCGGCGCTGAAGGGCAAAGGCCATCAGTACTTCAGCCCTATCGTTTCGATGCGCCAGAGGTTCAATCTCGACATCTGCGTGCGGCCGTGCCTGTCGTTCCCGGGTAATCCACTGAACTTCATTCGCAAGAAGCCCGCCGGCGGCTTTGAAGAGCCAAAGGTTGATGTCGTGGTCTTCCGCCAGAATACCGAGGGCCTGTACGCCGGCGTGGAGTGGAGCAATCCGCCGCAACCCGTACGCGACGCGCTGCGCACTCACCCAAAGTTCAAGCCTTTCGACAACGTTGAGGGCGAGGACCTCGCCATCTCCGTGCGAATCATCACGCGTCCGGCGGCGCGCCGTATCTGCGAAGCCGCGTTCAGGCATGCGCGTCAGTTCGGCTATAAGTCAGTCACCATCTGCGAGAAGCCGAATGTGCTGCGCGAAACTTCAGGGCTCATGGAAGAGGTCGCGAAGGTAGTACAGAAGCAGTACACCGACATTGCGCTGTGGTCCACCAACATTGACGCGCAGACCATGTGGCTGACGAAGAATCCCGAGGATTACGGTGTGATCGTCGCCAGCAACCTTTTTGGCGACGTCATCAGCGACGCGTTCGCCGGACTGGTCGGCGGCCTTGGATTCGCGGCCTCTGGGAACATCGGCGACGAGGTCGCAGTGTTTGAACCGACGCATGGTTCGGCTCCGAAATATGCGGAGCTGAATCCGCCGATCGTCAATCCCATCGCAATGATTCTTTCGGCTGCGATGATGCTCGACCACATCGGCGAGCGCGACAAGGCGGAACAGATTCGCACGGCGATCGCGGCGATCATCGCCGAAGGGAAGGTGCGCACCTACGACATGATGCGCATCCCCGGCGGCTCGAAGTCGATTGCCCAGGGTGCGGCCTCGACGACAGAAATCACCGACACCATCGTCGCCAAACTCGGCGTCGGAGTGGAAATTGGGGCGGCGGCTCGATAAAGGCGGCTGCGGATCACGTGGCCTTCAGGCCAATGCCGTGCAGGTAGAGCTGGCCTTCAGGCCGGCGTCCCGTGCGCCGAAATAATTCAGGGGCTTTATCCCCGGAGGTTTTGCATTGAGTTCAACAGCAACCGAAGCCGCTCGACACGGTGAGGCCGGACGCGCCGGAAGCGATGTCCGTTCCGATCTGCACGTCACCTTCGAGGAGCGCTCCTCCGGCGGCATTCAAATCGATCTGCGCTCGCGCGTCGAGTTGTACTACGGCGATCGCATCCGGCAGCAGGCAGCGGATGTATTGCACGAACTCGGCGTCGAACACGCGCACATCGCCATCGTCGACGAAGGCGCGCTGCCCTTTGTGATCGCAGCGCGCATCGAAGCTGCGGTCCGGCGCGCAGGCTCGGCTACCGCCAAAAAAGCTTTACCTGAAGCCGCAGTCACTCCCGCGGCATCTCCTCGTGACCGCCTACGTCGCTCGCGGCTCTATCTTCCCGGCAATGAGCCGAAGTACTTCATCAACGCCGGCCTGCACGCCCCCGACGCTGTCATCCTCGACCTGGAAGATTCGGTTCACTTCGCTGAAAAAGATGCTGCTCGCATCCTGGTTCGCAATGCACTGCGTGCGATCGATTTCGGCTGCGCCGAGCGCATGGTGCGCATCAACCAGATGCCTCTCGGGCTCGGCGACCTGGACGAGATCATTCCTCAGTCGCCCGACCTCATACTCATTCCGAAAGTCGAGATCCCACAGCAGGTCTCCGAAGCCGCGGAGCGCATCGACGCCGTCTGCAAGCGGTGCCAGATCACGCGCCCCATCTGGCTGATGCCCATCCTCGAATCTGCGCTGGGCATCGAGAATGCCTTCGCGATCGCCACCGCTTCCGAGCGGGTTGTCGCGCTCACCATCGGACTCGAGGACTACACCGCCGATCTCGGCGTAGCCAAAACTCCGGGCGGAGCGGAGTCACTCTACGCACGCATGCGCGTGGTCAATGCCGCTCATGCTGCGCGCGTGCAAGCCATCGACTCCGTCTACGGCGATGTCGCCGACGTCGACGGACTGCTGCATTGGGGCGAGGCTTCGCGGGCGATGGGCTTCGAAGGGATGGGCTGCATTCACCCCGTCCAGATCGGGATCATCCATCGCGCCTTCGCGCCCTCTGCGTCCGAACTCGAAAGGCGCTGAAGATCGTCGCCGCTTTCGACGATGCGCAGACTCGCGGACTGGGCGTCGTCAGCCTCGGCTCCAAGATGATTGACGCCCCGGTCGTGCAGCGCGCGCTGAGGCTGGTGGGGCGTGCGAAACAGATAGGCCTCGTTCCAGAGCAGGCGGCGGCAGGAGATTGAAATGAGTACAGCAGTCGAAACAGAATTGACCACCAATGCGGTTGGCCGCCGCGTTCCGACCGTGGTCAACGGCCGGGAATGCGTCCCTTACCAGGGCGTGAACGGATACAAGCCGACCGGCAACAAAATCGGTCCGCCGATCCGCAGCAACAGCGACTACCCGGCCAACGGCGACAAGCGCGTCCCCGATCTCGAAACCGCGCTGCGTCTCTGCGGCTTGCGCGACGGCATGACCATCAGCAGCCATCATCATCTGCGCAACGGCGACCGCGTCGCCTTGACGGCGCTCCAGACCGCAGCCCGCATTGGCGCGAAGGACCTGGTCTGGTTCCCCAGCGCATCATTCCCCTGCCACGAGCCCGTCATTGACCTGATGAAGTCCGGCGCTGTCCACCATATTGAAGGCAGCATGAACGGGCCGCTCGGCGACTACTGCTCGCACGGAAACATGCGCGGCCTCGGCGTGCTGCGCTCGCACGGCGGTCGCTGGCAGGCGGTGCAGGATGGCGAAGTCCACGTCGATATCGCGGTGATCGCCGCGCCCACTGCAGATTTCTTCGGCAACGCGAACGGCTCGCATGGCCCCTCGGCCTGCGGCTCGCTGGGCTTCGCGCTCGCCGACTCCATCTACGCTGACCGCGTCATTGTCGTCACCGACAATGTCGTTCCCTTCCCCTGCGTCCCGTGGCAGATTCAGGGCAATAACGTCGACTACGTCGTGCAGGTCGATTCCATCGGCGATCCATCGAAGATCGTCAGCGGTACCACGCAGATCACGCGCAGCCCCGATCGCCTCCGCATCGCGGAACTGGTCGCGCGCTTCCTGCGCGACAGCGGCATCATGCGCGACGGCTTTTCATTCCAGGCCGGCGCCGGCGGCATCGCACTGGCCTTCGTCGACTACCTCGCGCGCATGATGAAGCAGGCAAATGTAAAGGCCGGCTTCGTACGCGGTGGATCGACGAAGTACCTGGTCGACCTGCTTAACGAGGGACTCATCGGGTACATCCTCGATGGCCAGACCTTCGACCTCGACGCCGTGCGCTCCATCGCCAGCGATCCGCGCCACGTGCCGACCAGCCCGTTCACTTCGTACAACTTCCACGGCAAGGGCAATTTCGCCTCGATGATCGACGCTTGCGTACTGGGCGCGACCGAAGTCGATGTCCACTTCAACGCCAACGTCGTCACCCACTCCGACGGACGCCTGCTGCACGGTATCGGCGGATGGCAGAACTGCCTCTTCGCCGGCTGCACCATTCTCGCAGTGCCATCGTTTCGCGATCGCATACCGGTGATTGTCGACCAAGTCACCACCGTCACCGGACCCGGCGAACTCGTCGACGTCGTAGCCACCGAGCGCGGCATCGCCATTAACCCCAAGCGCCAGGACCTGCTCGACGCCGTCAAAGGCAAGGGGCTGCCGATTCGGCCGATCGAAGAGATCAAGGCCGAGGTGGAGAAGATATGTGGCGGCAAGCCGTCCAAACCTCGCCTGCTCGACACTCCGGTCGCGGTTGTGAAATGGGTGGATGGAACGGTGCTCGACACGGTGTGGCAGGTGGTGGACGAAAATCCGTATTCGCCCAAGGTGAGCGGCGGGGAGTAATCCAGCAGTAGCAAAAGCCGGACTCACTGAGCCCGGCTCGCTTCTTAAAACCCAGTCGAAATTAAGACTGCTTCGGAGGCTCCTGCGGAGCTGGTTCCTGCTTCACCGCCTCAGCCACGGCTCGTTCCGCCGCCTGGAATCCTATCTTGGAATGCGTGCCATCGCAGAAAGGCTTGTTCACCGACCCGCCACAGCGGCACAGAGAAAAAGCAGCTTTGCCGGTCAGGTCAAACTTGTTTCCATCCGCATCCACCAATTCAACTGCGCCTTCAGGGGCTTCCACTCGGAATGGTCCGTTGTTACGAACCGTGATCTTTACTTGCGCCATTCATCCTCCAGAGATGTCGGCGCCTATGCGCCGTCAGAACATTGTAGTGGATAGTGGGTGGTGGATAGTGGCTAGAAATTACCAGCCGGCATAACGTCCGCCGCATTGGCTGAGAGCTCACGGCTCATAGCCGACGGCTGACGGCCTATTTCTTGAACGCCACATTCACCAGCAGCTTGTCGCCTTCCACGTCCACCACATTGCAGAACGTGCGATCGCCGCGGCGGCTGAAGTCCAGGCCCACTCGACTGGAACCGATGCGCAAATTTCTGAGCGAGAGGTGGTCCAGCCACTCCGGCAGTTGCGGGTTGATAATGTTCAACTCCTTCCGCGGTGCGCTGGGATGCATCCCCAGCACCGAGCACAGGATGAGGAACATCGCGCCCGATGCCCAGGCCTGCGGCGAGCACGATACCGGATAGTGCACCGGTTCGTCGTATTCGCGCCGCTGCACTCCGCAGAAGAGCTCCGGCAAGCGATAATCGCGGAAGCTCGCCGCCGCCTGATACAGAGAGGTCAGAATGCGCAGTGCTCCGTCGCGCATGTCGTTCACCGCCATGCCGTGCGCGATAAGCGAATTGTCATGCGGCCAAATCGAGCCGCGATGGTAGCTGAGCGGATTGAAGACGCGCTCCTCCTGCGACATCGTCCGCCATCCCCATCCGCTGAACATATCGTCGCGCATCATGCGATTGGCAATCACGCGCGCGCGCTCCTTGTTGACGATTCGGGTAAACAGCAGCTGCCCGGGATTGGACGAGATCACTTCCAGCGGCCGTTTCTCGGCGTCCAGCGCCATGGCGTAAAAGCCGCGGCTCGGAACCCAGAAGGCGCGATCGAAGCGCTTCGCCAGATCGGACGCTTCCTTCTTCAAGCGGTCGGCGGTCTTCACATCGCCGAAGCTCCGCAGCAGCGACGACATGCGGAACTTCGCGTCATACACATAGCCCTGCACCTCGCACAGCGCAATCGGCGGCTTGGCCACCGTGCCGTCGCGATGCATGTTAGCGTCCCACGAGTCCTTCCATCCCTGATTGATCAGGCCCTTGGGCGAGCGCCGCTGATACTCGACGAAACCATCGTCGTCCAGATCGCCATACTTATCGATCCACTCCAACGCCGCGTAAGCATTGGGCAGAAGTTCGTCGACCAGGCGCTTGATCCGCAGTCCAGTTGAAGGTTTCGCTCAGCAGGATGAGAAACAGCGGCGTCGCGTCGACCGATCCGTAGTATGGCCCGAACGGCATTTCGCCATCTCGTGTCATCTCGCCGTCGCGATACTCATGCAGAATCTTTCCGGGCTCTTCATCGCGCCAGTCGTTGTATTCCTTGCCCTGGTAGCGGGCCAGAACGCGCAGCGTGTCGATGGCCAGTTGCGGATTCAGCGACAGCGACTGATACGCGGCAATGATCGAATCGCGCCCGAAGATGGTGGCGAACCACGGGATGCCGGCAGCGATGATGTGCTGATCGCCATCGGGAATCTGCAAAGCATGAAAATCGCCGACCGCAGTCTTCAGCAGACCGTCCAGAACTTCATTGCCCGTCTGGAAATCGGTAGACGCCGCTTCCCAGCGAGCGAAGTTGGCCCGCCGCTGCCGCAGATGATGATCCATCTCGTAGACCTGCGCTCGTGACTTGCTGCCCTCCACGAAGGGCGTGACGCTCAAATCCAACTCCACCCGCTTCAACGGTTCCAGGCGCAGTTGCCAGCGGACGGTGCGCTCCTTGATCTCGGTCGGCTTTGGTGAAACTTTCACCAGCGTCTCGCGCATCACGCCGTCCAGCCCGCGATAGTAGAAGGCGATGCCGCCATCCGTAATCACCGGCTGGTAATACTGGCCATGCTTCTGGCGTGCGACGCCGCGCACCTGGAAGACATCGACGAAATCCGCGTCGATCAGCATCTCGACCGTGAAATCCACAGGCGTGAGATTGAAGTTCTCGAAGGTCATCCGGTCGAAGAAGATCTCCGACGCCAGCAACTGTTCGCGGCGAATGTGTACGGTGTTTTCCGGAAGGTCGAACGAATCGCGCAAAGTAATGTTGCCGGTGGTGAGCTCGATCTGCGCGGAAAACGTTTTCTCTGTCGCCGATGAGAGCACCACGGTACGATGCCCGCCGATGCGCAGTTCCAGTTGGCTCAGGAAGCGAGTGTCGTCGTGGAAGAAGCCGACATCCGGCGAGCCCGGCGGATAAATGTCGCCGGAGATGCTGGTTGCGCTGAAGGTTTTGCCGTCGATGAGGGTGAGATTGTCGACCTTGCGCGGCTCGAGTGTCTGGAACGCCAGCCGCGGCTCAATGTGCGGTGAAGGTATCTCGACTAAATCTTCATAGGGGATCGTCAGGTGCGCGCTCATGCCTGTAACGAAAGCCCTCCTAGGCTACCATCGTGATCTGTCCCGTCGACTTGTGCAGCGGACCGTCCTCAGCGACCATGCGCTGATACAGCGCAACATAATCCGCCACCATTCTCTCGACTGAAAAATATTGCTGGCAATACTGGCGCACGTTCGACGGATTCTAAAGTGCCGGCGATGTTCGTTCGCGCACTGTATCATGTGGTCCGATTGAACGGCATACGTGGCCGGAGATCCCGTCCCGCACGACTTCTTCAACAGCACCTCCGGGCAGAGCGAGAACCGGTGTTCCGCATGCCATCGCCTCAATCATCACCAGTCCGAACGGCTCGTTCCACTGGATCGGAAACAGCATCGCTGTCGCATTCCCCAGCAGCTCGTTCTTGGTCGCCAGATCGGCTTCGCCTACGTATTCGATGAATTTGCCGTCGATATGCGGCTTTATCTGGCTGTCAAAATAATCCTTAAAGATCGGCTGCACCTCGCCCGCAATCTTCAACGGTATTCCGCGACTTCTTGGCTACTTCAATCGCCAGTGTGCGTCCCCTTGATAGGAGCGATCCGCCCAAGGAAAGCGAAGTACGGCTGCTTGTTGCTCTGCAATGCATACGCATTGAGATCGATGCCATGATGGACCGTCTGAATGCGAGGCATCTTCTCATATTGCCGTTGAAAGTCGCTGATCGTGACGAACTCGACTTGGGGAAAGTATTGGTAGACATCGCTTAATTGCTGCTCGTGAACGTGATGAAGGGTGTAGACAAACTTGCTGTAATGCACAAAGCGAGTGAACATCAACGAGGAAACATTGTTGAGGTGGATGATGTCGCAGTCGGCAGAGGCGTCAGCTACCGCCCACGAAGCGTGATTGAAATCCAGCAGATTATCGAAGACCTCGCCGCTGATGGGCCACTGCTCATTCTTGTAAATCCAACGCTTCTCGACACCGACCGTCGACTCGCCATTCGTATACACCACTACATCGATACCCGATGCCTTGAGCCCTTCGGCGAGCTGCGCGATGAACAACTCTGTCCCACCATATTTTTTGGGAGGAACGGCTAGAAATGGAGGGGAAACCAGAGCGACTCTCATATGTGATCCCTTCTGATTGAGACACAAAACGGTTGGAGCAACTTACTTATGATTGCTGGAGAGCTTGCTTGCTTTTTCGGTTAGATGCGTGAGATAGATGAAGGTCTGCCCCGAAAACGATGTTTCGTGCTCTGCTGGCGTAAGATTGCGTGGCACGTGGGTCAGCGCTTCGCCGTATCGCCGGCTTCGCCCAGGTACGACGGGCACGTTCGATGCTGCCGCCTCGACTTCGCGAACGAATTCCAGAGCGCGCTGATGGCTGGTGTGCTCGGCCAGCACCCGAGTCTGCGCTCTCTTCCCGATGGCACGAACCTCTTCGTCCCTGAGCTGCGTGAGGTAGCGCACTACGTCTTCGGTGCCGACCGGAAGCAGGATTTCCTCACCGGGCGTGAAGAAGGTGTCCAAGCCGGGCCAATTGTCAGAGACAATCGCCGCCCCACAGGCAGCAGCCTCGAACAGCCGAACCGAGGGCGAATATCCCGCCATCGACATGTCGCGCCGCGTAACGTTGAGCGTGAAACGCGAGGACGAATAGAAATCCGGATGCCAGGTTGGACTCAGGTGAGCGATGTGGCGGACGTTCTCCGGCCATTGCATAATCAGTCGGGATATTGCGGGCCTGCGATGATGAACTTCTTCCCCGGCAGCCGCTCCGCCGAAGCACACAACAGCTCCTCAATCTTCGGTTGCCGATCGGGCGCGTACGTGCCCATGTAACTTAAATCCCATGCAAAGCCGGACTTCTGCTTCTGCCGCCGATACTGCTCAGGATCGAACGAGCAGTACAGGGGAACGGCGCGCGGAGCTCCGAATCGATTCTCAATCTCGCGCAGCATGGGACCGCCGGTAAAGCTGAAGTAGATGTCCAGCTCCGGTATCTGCCCGCTCTGGATGTAATCCGCGCGCCCATGCGCGCGCAGAGCGCTCATGGTAATGGGAGTGTCGATGTCGTAAAAAGACTTTACCGGCGTGTCGGCGTTCGCCAGTTCATCCAGGGCTGCAACACCATCAGGAAAGTACGAGCCGACCATGGCCACGTCAGCATCGCGGAGTTCGCGGCGTACGCGCGGAAGGATTTCACTCCACTTCTTGTAGAGCACCACTTTGCAGAAGCTCGGATCCGGCAGATCGCGGTTTGAGGCGTACCACTCGACATCCTTCTCGAAGAAAGTGATTTCGTGCCCGAGCTTGTGCAACGCGCCCAGCAACGCGCGAAACGTGGTGCCGTGACCGTTGCCCCACGTGGAAGTCACCGATAATCCGAAAACGACAAGCTTCATAAAATCAGGGGATAGGGGTCAGGGGCTAGGGCGGAGAGGTTTCTCTAACCCCTGGTTCCTAGCCCCTATCCCCTGCTTTTCTACGCCGGTTGTTGCAGTTCGCGGCTGCGCCATGCCATTACTTCGCCGGTCGACTGCAGCAGGATTTCCCTTACCTGCAGCGCGCGCAGCGCATACGTGTGTTCCAGGAGAGCGCGCTTACGCATGGCGTCCCCCATTTCTCTCGCCAGCTTGGCGTCGACGGTGCGCAGCAAATCGACGATCTCTCCTGCATTCCGTGCCACCAGGATCTCGCAGCCCGGCTCGAAGAAGGTGTCGATCCCCTGCCAATAATCGGTAATGACGCACGAACCTGCGCCTGCGGCCTCGAACACGCGGGTCGGCGGCGAGAAGCCTACGTTCGCCATCGAATCACGATTCAGGTTCAGCACCATTCGCCCTGAACAATTCACAACGTTGTGATCGTTGGTACCGACATGCCCAAGCCAGCGCACATTCGACGGCAGCTTCTTGTCGCCCCAGCCCTCGCCGCCCAGCGCAAATTGAAATTCCGGCGCCTGCTCAGCCGCCGCCAGGAAGAAGTCTTCCACTCGCTTCTCGCGATCGGGCAAGCGGTTCCCCACGAACACCAGGTCACACTTCTTCTGCCGGTCCGCCGTTACGGGATGATGCGTCTTGGGATCGAGAGCGTTATAGATGGGATGGCACACGCGCGCGCCCAGCCGTTCGTAATGCTCGACCACCGGAGGCCCGCCTCCATAGGTAAAGACGTAATCGTATTCCGGGATCAATGAGCGGAACGGGTGGAACACATTCGCTTCGACGGTCGCCAGGGTGGCCGGCGCGTCCACATCCCAGAAGGCCACCTGCGTGTTCTCCGACTTACACCCGAGCACGGCCTCTTCCAGCAGGGCGTCATCGACGCCCACGCCGCTGTGCTTGATGACCAGGTCTGCGTCGCACGCACGCTTGATCAGGAACGGAATATCGTTCGGTGAGTCGTAGACGATCACCTCCGCGTAACTGAAATCTTCCTGGTCGCGATGCTGTTGCCGGCCATATGCGTCGGGCTCGGCGAATGTAATCTGGAATCCCAGTTCTGCCAGGTTCTTGTAGATTCCCCGGTAATACGTTGCCGCACCATTCCAGTAAGAAGAGGTCAAACTAGAGCCGAATACAAATATTTTCATCGATTGAGTTCCTCGCAGATCGCGACCAGTTGTTCTGCACGATGGCTGCAGGTATGCCGTTGCAGGATGGTTTGCCGGCCGTTCGCGCCCATCTGGCGGCGCGCCGTTTCATCGCGCAACAGGTGCTGAATGGCATCTGTCATTTCCGCGCCCGAGTTCACGACCAGGTAATCCTCGCCCGGCCGGAACAGTTCTTCCACGTCGGTCCACGGTGCGCAGACGAGGGTCGCGCCACACGCCAGCGCTTCGAACACGCGAATCGTAGGAATGCCGCTCAAGCCGTTGGTGTATTGACGTCTCGGAACGTGAAGCGAGAGCGCGCTGCGCGAATACGCAGTGGGCGTCATCAAGCTCGGCAGGTAGCCGCGATATTCAATTCCCGCGCTCGAAAGCGAACGCTGTCCTTCTTCCGGGTAGCGCACGCCGTAGACGACAGTCTTGCACCCGCGCAACTCCTGCGCCGGTTCGATCAGATACTCCATCAGTTCGCGCGAGCGCTCTTCATCGCCCCAGTTGCCGATCCACAGCAGATCGATGTCGCGACTCGCTTCGAGCGGATGGAAGTGAGAAGTGTCCGCCGCTTCGTGAAATGTCCAGGCATTCGGCACACCGAAGCCGTCGAGATAAATGCGTCGAATCGGCTCGCCGAAAGCCAGCACTCCGTCAAAAAGATGCAGCGGAAATCGCAAAATCTCGCGCGCGTTGGTGTAGGCGCGATGATGCGTGTCGTGAAAAAGAGCGCGAAATCCGAAGCGCGACTTGTAGTTGAGGATAGCCGCTGCAATCTCCGGGTCCGTCCATTCATGGATGATGACAATGTCGGCGTCGCGCAACCCATCCGCCAGCGTTTGCTCCAACGTGTCATCGCGCTGATAGAACCGCACGTCTAGTTCAGGGAATTCGGCGCGAAACTGATCGATGGCCCGGGAGGCAATCTCGCCCTCTTGCATCAGGTTGGCCAGCGACCACGATCCCATCTCTTCGTAGCAGCGAACCTCGTGTCCCATGCGCACCAGTTCGCGTGCCAGGCCGCGCAGGAAGTGGGCGTTGCCGTGGTTCCAGTCCGACAGCCAGGAGTGCGCGAAGATGCGGAAGCGCAGCTTGCCCTTCATGCCGCCATCAACCTCTTTGCGCTGAGAGTCTGGTACACCTGCAGGTACTCCTCCGCCATGCGATCCGCGCTGAAGTGGCGGCGCGCGCGCTGATACGCCAGCTCGGCATGGTTGCGCAGCAGTGTACGATCGCTGCGCAGCATCGCGATCACGTCGCGCAAGGTCTTCGACGTTGTCGCTCTGGAAGTAGCAAGCCGTCTCACCCCAGAGCTCGCGGAAAGGTGGAATATCATTGGCGACGATCGCGCATCGCGACAGCGCCGCTTCCACCAGCGCCAACCCGAACGGCTCGTAGCGCGAAGTCGCCGCGTAGACTGACGCTCGCGCGAATAACGACCGCAGTTGCTCGGCCGTCTGCTTGCCTTTCAACTCCAGCATGCCTTCGCACACAATGCGCTTGGTCTCGGCGCGATACGCCTGATCCGGATGCTGGGTTTCTCCGGCGATGATCGTTGGCCATCCACAGTCGCACTTAGCCAGCAGCGAAATCTGCTTTGCCGGGTCCCACAAGCGCCCAACCGTCAGCACCAGGTCTTCCTTGTCGCCATGCGGATTGAACCACTGCGGACTGCGACCGTTGTAGATGACGCCCGCATCGTCTCGCGGCCCGTAGTAGCTCTCGATCTGCGACAGCATCCAGCGCGACGGCGCCAGCACGGTGGTCGCGCCGTCCAGCCCCTGCTGCACCACTTCGCGATACCACCGAATCCAGTCGCTCTCCGGAGGTTCCTGCCCATGCACCGCCACCCACCAGCTCACGACATCGCTATGTGCGACGACGATCTTCGGCAGATCGATATCCAGCGCGCCATAGCAATACTGGTTGAGGTGCAGAACATCGGGCTGCGTCTCGCGGATGACGTTGAGCAGGTACTCCGACGACGCCTTGATGTCGTCGACCGAGTCCTGCATCCACTCCAGGCGAAACGCCGTCGGACGGTAGTCCAGATTGCGCAGTCCGTCCATCCACGCCAACTGCCGCGGCTCGGGCATGTGGCCAAAGCTGACCAGCGTGACCTGCGCGCCGCGGCGCACTAGCCCGGTCGCCAGCTCGCGCGTGTAGGTCCACACGCCACCCACTGTGTCCGCTGTCAGTAAGACTCGCATAGCTACGCTGTCAGTCCGTACGCCGTCAGCTCGTGCACCATCTGCGCTGCCTTGTCCACGGCGGTTTGCGAGCGCAGCCACTCCACCAGTTCCGCAATTCCGTCACTGAAGCGATAGCGCGGGGTGTAGCCAAGCACGCGTCTCGCTGCCGAAATATCGGCGAAGCAGTGACGAATGTCGCCCGCCCGGTACTTGCCCGTAATCTCCGCCGGAACCGTCTCGCCCATGCAGCGCGTCAACTGGCGAGCGACATCGCCTATCGTGATGGGGTCGCCGGAACCGATGTTCAATGCCATTCCGTCAGCTTCACGACGCTCCATGGCTAGCAGGTTCGCTTGCACTACGTCGTGAACGCTGACGAAATCCCGCATCTGGCGCGCATCTTCAAAGACCATGGGCGCCCGATGATTCAATAAGCGCGAGGCAAAGATCGCCGCGACGCCCGTGTAGGGGTTCGACAGCGCCTGCCGCGTTCCGTAGATATTGAAATAACGCAGCGCCACCACGGGCACGCCATACGTGCGCCCGAAGAGCAGCGTCATCTCCTCCTGGTCCTTCTTGCTCAGGGCGTAGATCGACGTACACTGCAGCGGCTTGGACTCGTCCGTCGCCACCGGCTTCAGCACGCGCCCGCACCTGGGACACAGCATCTCCCACTGCTTCTTCTTCAGTTGCTCGGTGGCGCGCGGCGGAGGAGCGACCACGCCACACTCGGCGCAGCGGTATTTTCCTTCACCGTAAATCGACATCGACGACGCAACCACAAGCTTCTCGATCTTGACGTTCGTATCCAGCAGCGCTTGCAGCAGGTTCGCCGTGCCCTGCGTGTTCGATCCCATGTAGTGCGAGATCTCATACATCGACTGGCCGACACCGACCGCCGCGGCGAGGTGAAAAATCACGTCTACATCGGCAATGGCATGCTTCACCTGATCGAGGTTGCGCATGTCACCCTGCAGCAGTTCGACGTTTTTCGCCAGGTATTCCGGCCAGCCATCGTGGTGTACTTGCGGCGTGAGATTGTCGAACACTCGCACCTCGTGACCGCGTCGGAGCAGCGCATCCGCAACATGCGATCCGACAAAGCCTGCACCACCGGTGATCAAGATCCGCTTTGACATCTACTGGGCCCCCACAGAAACATCGATGAATTCCGTTGAAAAGTTTGGCGCCGGAGCTGTTTGCGCGGCGTCTTTCGTCGCTCCGCTACGTCCGGGCGCGTATCGCTCGACCGCCCACGCAGCGAAGTCGGCAAAATCCTGAGTATTTCTCGGCGGACTGGTGTAGTGCTTCTCCATCCCCAGATGTTCCGGCGTGAAGCACAGCGTCATGGTCACGTCGAACTCGGCCAGCGCGTTCATCTGCCGGTCAAACCACTTCTCGGAATCGGCGCGGAACCAGTCAGCCCAGCTCACGCCTGTGCGCAGATGCTTCACGCCCAGCCGCCGCAGCCACTCCACCGACGCGTCCAGGCGATGGTCCTCATAGTGAAACCATTGGCAAATGCCCATGCCCTGCGGGAAGCAATCGACCGCAGGCTTCGCCGAGCCATCCTCGCGCAGCAATCCCATGTAGTAATGGCGGTAGTACGCGCTGCCTTCGGCTTCCTTGTGACGAGTCGTCGCCGTCCATGACGCCGGCAGATCGTGCAGGCTATACCAATGCACGCGCTCTACTTCGCCCAGCAGCAGCTCGGCCGTACGCTGCAAACCGAATGCCTGCACCTCTTCGGCGCCGAATGACGAAGCTCCCGCCTCTGACACCCAGACCGGCTTGTTGGTCACCGCGCGAATCTCCTGGATCTTGCTCGGCCACTCGCCGATCTTCCAGTGATTCCAGTCCAGCGGAAATCCGTGCACGGCGACCACGTCGATTTCGTCGAGCACGCCGTGCGAGCCCAGCAGCTGAATGAACTGAGCATCGATGGGAGAGATACCGCCCATCACGATCTTGATCTCCGGATTGACGGCCCGAATCGCCCGCGCTCCGGCCTTCGCCATCTCCGCAAACATCTTCCAGTCGGGATCGATCTTGAAATCCCAGTGCGAAAGATTGTTCGGCTCGTTCCAGAGCATCACCGCTTCTACCATGCAGTCGTCCCTCTCGCTTCCTACAGCTTGCCCTTCAACTCGAGATCGAGAATGTACTCGCCGTTGCGCATCGTCTCGCGCGGTACGCAGATCCAGGTTTCCGATTCCGGATGCTCCAGAATCTCCAGTCCCGAGCTGCGCAGCACAGCCTCCGCCGCGGCGCGGTTCGGAATCCACCAGTTGGTTTGATCGTTCGAGTAGCTGTGCTCGACAAAGTGCATCGCCGGAAATGCCGGGTCGGCGAACATGTTCGTCTCCCAGAAAAGGTAGTTGTCCTTCCACGGCTTCACTTCATCAGAGCCCCGCAGCATCGACTGAAACACCAGCCGGCCCTCCGGCCTGATTTTCTTCACCACCTGGTCTAACGCAAATGCGGGGTAGCGCAGGTGATAGAACACGCCCATGAAAAAAACATAGTCGAACTGTCCGGCGATCTGCGCTACCTCGTAAACCGAGCGCCTTTCGAATTCGATGGCAAGCCCGAGGGTCTTCGCGGCAAAGCGAGCCTGGTTCAGGTAGCGCTCATCGACATCGATCCCAAGCACCCGTTCGGCGCCGCGCCGCTTCATCTCGATGGAATAGAACCCGCCGTTGCAGCCGATATCGAGCACCTGCGCGCCGGAAAGATCCTGCGGAATCGCCCGTGCGATGTGCTGCCACTTCACGTTGGGGAAGTCGCCCAGGAAGTGATCGGGCGCGGTCTGCACGCCATGCAGATCGATGTTGTGGAACCAGTCGCCCAATTGCCGGATCTGCTGCTCCAGATTTCCGGAATCAGCTGCCTCCGGCTGAGAAGCCAAATGCGTTTGCGGATGAACCTGAGAAGTGTGCATCGGTCGTGGCGGGACCGCTCTCCTGCCCGCTCTCAGCTTAGACAGCAGAGGATGTACTTACGTTGCCCCATCTACTTGCGAATCCAAAGACTTGGCGCGGTTTGGCAGAACTTCTCGGGCCAGATTCCGTATCTCTGTCCAGAAGCGGACGTGAAGTTACGTTGACGGACAGAAAGCTCTCCGCCAAGAGCACGTAAGTAGTTGATGCGTCGGCAAAAAGCTTGGTCAGCAGCGTGCAATTGCTTCTTGTGGACGGTCTTTTCCGGCGTCCCAGCTTCGCAGGTCGCGGATTCGAAAAATGTGGCAGGACCTTCGCTTCGCCTTACGACAATTCCGCAAGTCGCCCGCCTTCGCCCTGGTCGCCGTGCTCACCCTGGCGCTGGGCATCGGCGCGAACACCGCCATCTTTACCCTGCTCGATCAAGTGCTGCTGCGCCTGTTGCCGGTCAGCCATCCCGAGCAACTTGTGCGCCTGCGCTATGAGGGCTCGCACAGCGGCAATATCAACTACTACGGTGGAGACGAGCACGACTACTTCTCCATGCCCGCCTATCGCGAACTGCGCGACAAGAATTCCGTCTTCTCCGGCCTCATCGCAAATGCTGAGACGCAGGTGGGCGTGCAATGGAACAATCAGCCGGAGTTGAACGCCAGCGAGATCGTCAGTGCCAACTATTTTGATGTCCTGGGGGTGAAGCCGGCGATTGGACGGCTGCTGGTTCCCTCCGACGATGCCGGCAACCGCGGCAATCCTGTCGTTGTTCTCAGCTTTCACTACTGGAAGACGCGCTTCAACTCCGATCCCGCCATCATTGGCAAGTCGCTGCTGGTGAATGGTCAGCCGTTCACCATCGTTGGCGTCGTGGAGCCCGGATTCAAGAGCGCGATCACCGGCTTTGCGCCCAGAGTTTTCTTCCCCCTGAGTACCGCAAAGCTGATTAATCCCCTGATGGATCAACCGGACGACATCCGCAATGCATGGCTGACCATTGAAGCCCGGCTCGCCCCGGGTGTAACCCGCACTCGCGCGGAAGCGGCGACCACTCCCCTCTGGCAGGCCATTCGCCGCGAACAGCTGGAGCAAACTTCGGAATCCGAACAACTGGTGCGCCGCGGCTTCGTCGACAAAACGAAGCTGCTCGTCCTCGACAACTCCCGCGGCTTCTCGCCCATGCGCGATGACATCGGCGGTCCGCTCCTCATCCTGATGGGAATGGTCGGGCTTGTCTTGCTGATGGCCTGCGTGAATGTTTCGAGCCTGATGCTGGTGCGTGCCGCCGGCCGGGTGCGCGAGATGTCGGTGCGTTATTCCCTGGGCGCCAGCCGCTGGCAGGTCATCCGGCAGTTGCTGGTGGAAGGGCTTGCGCTGGGCCTGCTTGGCAGCGTCGCCGGACTCGCCGCCGCGCCGGCCCTGTCGTCGTTCTTGATTCGCAGGATCATCGCGGACCCAACCGTCGACCTCCCTTTCTCGTCGCAACCCGATCTGCGGGTGCTGTCGTTCAACTTCGCATTAGCTTTGCTCGTCAGCTTGTTGTTCAGCATGGCGCCGGCCTTTCGTTTTCTCTATCCCGATCTCGTGAATTCGCTCAAGCAGCAGACGTCTACCTCTTCCGGCAGCAATCTTCGCTTCCGGCGCATTTCGGTGGGGCTTCAGATTGCGCTGAGCCTCGTGCTGCTGATCGGTGCGGGGCTCTTCGTGCAGACGCTTCGCCACCTGCGCAGCGTGAATGTTGGATTTGAGCACGAGCACCTGTTGAGCTTTGGTATCGATCCTCAGCTTGCCGGATACAAGACCGAGCAGGTGGCGCCTCTGCGGCGCCGCATTCTGCACACACTGGCTGCGCTTCCAGGAGTACGCTCTGTCTCCAGCAATTCGGACCCGGAGCTGATGGGCATGGAAAGCATAACCGGCATAACGCTCACGGGAGCGAGCGATAGCGAGCCCATTCACGTCGAAGCGCCCTGGGTCACCCCCGGCTACTTCGCCACGACGGGTGTTCCCATGCTTGCCGGTCGCGACTTCAATGATTCAGACTTGCCCGATAAACAGGCGGTCGTAATCGTGAACGAGACTTTCGCGCGTCATCACTTCGGAACCCCGCAGAACGCCGTGGGTAAGTACGTGGTGCACGGCACCCTCCAGGGCGACAAAACCAACCTTCTCATCGTCGGGGTGGTGGGCGACACCCATCACGTCGATATGCGCACGGACGTGAAGGAAACCATGTACCGCAGTGAAGACCAGAGCACCGGGCCTGGTTTTTTGCAGTACTACATTCGCACGTGGCAGTCGCCGGATGCCGCGAAGGCCGACATCCGTTCCGCCATGCAGCAGCTTGATTCGAAGCTGGTGATCGACGGCATGCGCACCATGGATGAGCAGATTGCGCAGAGCACGTCCAACGACCAGATGGTTGCGACGCTCGCCGTGATGTTCGGCATGTTGGCGACGATCATGGCGGCGATCGGCCTCTACGGTGTCCTCGCCTACAGCACGGCGCAACGTACGCATGAGATCGGTATCCGCATGGCGCTGGGCGCGGGACGGCAAGCCGTGGTGCGACTCGTGCTCTCCGATGTGCTGTGGCTGGCAGGAATCAGCATTGCCGTGACCCTGCCGATTGCGCTGCTGCTGGCGCGGGCCTTGCGCAGCCAACTGTACAACGTGAGCCCGGCGGATCCTGTTGTGATCGGCGCAGCAGTATTGATGGTGACGATGGTGGTTGCGGCAGCCGCAATGCTGCCCGCGCGCCGCGCAGCGTCAGTCGAGCCGATGAAAGCGTTAAGGACGGAATAGAGCAATTAGCAATTAGCAATTAGCAATTAGCAATTAGCAAGACGACGGCTGACAGCAGCCACTGTCAATAAGCATTCTGCCAAATGCCAAGTGCCAAGTGCCAACTGCCGTCCTTTTGGGGTGCTTCCACATGCAGAGCTTTCTTCCCGAGTTTCGTTACGCCTTGCGTCAGCTGAGCAAGTCGCCCGGCTTCGCCGTCGTTTCCATTCTGACGCTCGCTCTGGGTATCGGCGCCAACATCGCCGTCTTCTCGGTGACCAACGCCATCCTGCTGAACCCCAGCGGAATTCCGCATGCCAATGGCATGGTCGCGCTCCGCGCTCGTTACCTCGCGCTGGCCGACTTGAAGAACATCGGCATCTCTGCGCCGGATTTCGGCGACGCCGCCGATGGCCGCAACATCTTTCAGTCGGCGGGAGCGCTGCAGGTTTCCAACGTAAACCTCAGCCACGAAAACGCCAACCCGGTGCTGCTGAAGGCGGGCAAGATTTCCTCTGGATACTTCGACGCCTTCCAGGCCCGGCCGATCATGGGCCGCGCCTTCACTCCCTCCGAAGACGTGCCCGGCGGCGAGCACGAAGCCATCCTTCCTTACCACACCTGGCAAGAGCAGTTCGGCTCCGACCCTAACATTGTTGGCCGCAGCATCACCCTCAACCGGGAGCAGTATCGCGTCCTCGGCGTGATGGGCCCCGAATTCAACTGGCCCAATGTCGTGGACGTCTGGATCCCGCTCGCTCTGCCGCCTGCGCGTTATCACGACCAGAAGAACCGTTACAACGAGAACATGGGCGGCTACGCGCGTCTGCAGCCTGGCGTCTCGGTGGAAAAAGCGAATGCCTACCTCGACATGAAGACGCAGCAGAACATCCAGTCGGAGGGCAGCAAGAGCTACGGCCAGGCTGCACGCTGGGGAATGTTCTGTCTGCCGATGAACGAATTTGCCGCCGGACCGATGCGCACTCCGCTCACCATGCTGCTGATTGCCGTTGGCATGGTGCTGCTGATCGCCTGCGCCAACATCGCCGGGCTGCAGATCACGCGTGCCTCGGCACGCCAGCGCGAACTGGCGGTACGGGTTGCGCTGGGCGCCTCACGCGTGCAACTGATGAGGCAGGCGCTGGTCGAAAGTGTTCTCCTCACAACCGTCGGGGTCACACTCGGATTTGTCGGCGCAATCGCACTCGCTCCACTGCTGCTGCACGCGCTGCCCGCAACGCTAAATATCCAGGCCAACCCAACTCTGCGCGGACCAGTGCTCGTGTTTGTGATCGTCGTGGCTGCCGGCTGTTCGCTTCTATGCGGCATCGTGCCTGCATGGCGCCGCACGCGTCCGGGATGGTTCGACGCTCTGCAGCAAGGCAGCCGCTCCGGCACCACCAGCGTGGGACATCAGCGAGCGCGCTCGTCGCTGGTCGTGGCGCAAATCGCGCTGTCGCTGCTTCTGCTGGCCGGCGCCGGCCTGATGTTGAGCAGCCTGCAAGCCCTGCAGCGGGTTGAACTGGGCTTTGACGCCCACAATCTTTTCTCCGGCAGCATCTCGCTTCCGCCCACGATCTACGACAAGGAGGAGAAGCAGGCGACGTTCTACTCCTCGCTTCAGGAGCGCCTGCGTGCGATCCCCGGGGTGCAAAGCGCAGCGCTGGCCGACAGCGTTCCCTTCAGCAACAACGGCGGCTTCGCCAGCTTCGTCATCAAGGGTAAGCCGGTGGGGCCCAACGAGCCCGGGCCGCACGGCGGCATTCGCGCTGTCTCGTCCGACTATTTCTCGACGCTGCATATTCCCGTGCTCATGGGGCGCGCGTTCACCGACGCCGACCGCAAAGGTACGCCGCTGGTCGCCGTCGTCGACGACGTGCTGGCGCGCCAGTACTGGCCGGGCGAAAATCCCGTCGGACAGTATCTCGGTTTCAACCAGGAGAAAGGTCCGTGGTACCAGGTCGTGGGCATCGTGAAGCATGCGAAGTCGAATTCGCTCGAGGCCGATGGCGATGAGGGCTTCTACTTCCTCTCGATGGCGCAGAACCCGGATACGAATGCCGCGCTCGTGCTTCGCAGTTCGCAATCGCCCGAGAGTCTTCGTCCCGAAGTTGAGTCGGCTTTGAAGGATGTCGATGCCGGCATTCCGTTGTACGACGTGAAGCCGATGCAACAGCGCGTCGACGAGTCGCTGGTCGGCCGGCGCTTTGTCGTTCTGCTGCTCACCAGCTTTGCCGGACTCGCACTGTTGCTCGCCGCTATCGGGCTGTACGGGGTGATCAGTTACTCGGTCAGTCTGCGGACGCGCGAGCTCGGCGTCCGCATGGCTCTGGGAGCGCAGCGCCGCAGCGTGCTGCAACTGGTGCTCATGCAAGGAGTGAAACTGGCGGTGATCGGAATTGTCTGTGGAGCGCTGGCGGCGATCGGCTTGAGCCGCGTCTTCTCCAGCCTGCTCTTCCAGGTAGGCATGGCCGACGCACTGCCGTGGTTCACGGCCATCGCGGTACTGCTGTTCGTCGTGCTGGCGGCAACATTCCTGCCCGCGCGCCGCGCCGCTTCGATCGAGCCGATGCGAGCGCTGCGCTCGGAGTGAGAGAGGCGGCTGTGAGCCATGGGCCGTGAGCTATGAGCCGGGACCCGCCGCTCTTCGCTCTTCGCTCTTGGCGAATGCAGCCCGACGAAGCATTGAAACAGAAGTGATAGACAAACCCGTAGCAACAGGAAGAGCCACCATTAAGTGGCGACGCAAAGTGAACCGACAATCATCCGTGATGTAGCTCACGGCTCATAGCTCACAGCTTCCTTTATGTCTGACATCAAACTCGCTCTCCGGCAATTCCGAAAATCGCCGCTTGTTCACGCTGGTCGCTGTGGCGACGCTGGCCATTGGTATTGGCGCCAGCACCGCCATCTTCACCCTGCTCGATCAGGCGCTGATTCGCACCCTGCCGGTCAGCCATCCCGAGCAGCTTGTTCGCCTGCGGTATACCGGCGAGAGCCCCGGTCACACCAGCAACTACGGTGGCGACGACAAAGACTTCTTCTCCTACCCGATGTACCGCGACCTGCGCGACAAGAACAGCGTCTTCAGCGGACTCATCGCGAACGACGAAAAGTATGTCGGCGTGCAATGGAACGACCGCTCCGAATTTGCCGAGGCGGAACTGGTCAGCGGCAATTACTTCGGCGTGCTTGGACTGAAACCGGCACTGGGCCGCCTTCTGCTGCCTTCCGACGATGTCGCCAACAGCAGCGCGGTGGTTGTCCTGAGCTTTAACTACTGGAAGACAAAGTTCGCCTCCGATCCCTCGGTGATCGGCAAAACCTTGCTGCTGAATGCCAAGCCCTTCACCATTGTTGGCGTGGCGCAGCCGGGCTTCCAAAGCATCGTGGCCGGCGAGACGCCCGGCATGTTCGTCCCCGCATCCGGCGAAGAATACGATCACCCCGCGCTGGCAGGACCTCGAAGACCGCGAGTCGCATTGGATCACCATCGAAGGCCGCTTGAAGGACGGCGAAAGCGCGCGCCAGGCGCAGGCCGGGCTGGAGCCCTTGTGGCACGCCATTCGCGCCGAGGAGTTGAAGCAGTTCGCTTATCACTCCGAACGCACGCGCCGCCTCTTTCTCGACGAGTCGCACATCCAGGTGCTCGACAGCGCGCGCGGCTTCTCGCCTCTGCGCGACCAGATCGGCACGCCGCTGGTCATCATGATGGGCATGGTCGGCCTGCTGGTGCTGATGGCTTGCGTGAATATTTCCAGCCTGCTGCTGGTGCGCGCCGCCGGACGCACACGCGAGATGGCCGTGCGCTACGCCATCGGCGCCGGACGCTGGCGCATTGTTCGCCAATTGCTCCTGGAAGGCGTACTCCTCGGCACGGTTGGCGGCATGCTCGGGTTGGCCCTGGCCCCCGCCATCTGCAATGTGCTGGTGCGATTCACGTTTACCGACCCGATGATGGGCGTGCCCTTCTCCACGACGCCGGACGCGCGCATCCTGTTCTTCAACTTCGCGCTGGCCTTTACCGCTAGTGCGCTCTTCAGCCTGGCGCCCGCGCTGCGCTTCCTGCGACCCAACCTGGTAGACGCCCTGAAGCAGCAGAGCGGTACGGCCTCCGGCAGCCCATTGCGGTTCCGCCGGATTTCCGTGGGTGCCCAGATCGCCGTCAGCCTGCTGCTGCTGATCGGCGCCGGCCTGTTCATCCGCACCCTGCGCAATCTTCAGTCCGTCAATGTGGGATTTGCCGCCGATCACCTGGTCGCACTGGACGTGAATGCCCGCCTCGCCGGATATTCGGCCGAGCAGATGCAGCCGCTGAACCAGCGCATCCTCGACACCCTGGCTGCCCTGCCCGGAGTGCGAGCCGTCGCGGCGACCGACGATCCCGATCTCGCCAATAACGATGAGACCGGCGATATCTCGATTCAGGGAATGAAGCTGAGCGATGAAGATCAGGAGGTCGAACAGCCCTGGGTCACTTCCGCATACTTCGGCACCATGCAGATTCCGGTGCTCGCGGGCAGGGTCTTCACCCCTTCGGACCAGTTGGGCAAATCCAAAGTCGCGGTCATCAACCAGACCGCCGCGAACAAATTCTTCGGCACACCGCAAAATGCCGTCGGACGAGTCATTGCGTTCGGCGGCGGCTCGAACCCTAAGTACGACGTCGAGATCGTAGGGGTAGTCGGCGACACCAAGCATCACGCCGTGCGCGATGCGACCACGCCGACGGCATTCCGTTCCATGCTGCAAAACCCGCAGCTCAACGGCATCACCTACCTGGTACGGACGTGGCAGAGCCCGAAAGATGCGGAGGCCGGCATTCGCTCGGCCATGCAGCAACTGGATTCCAAGGTGGCCATCGCCAACCTGCAAACCGAAGATCAACAGATCGCCAACAGCCTGTCGAACGAGCGCCTGATTGCCATGCTGTCGGCAAGCTTCGGTTTGATGGCCGTGCTGCTGGCCGCAATCGGTTTATATGGAGTGCTGGCTTACTCGACCGCGCAGCGCACACGCGAGATCGGCATTCGGATGGCGATGGGAGCGCAGCGCTCTACCGTGGTGAAGCTGGTATTGCAGGATGTCTTGTGGATTTGCGGCGCCAGCATCTTGGCCAGCCTTCCCATCGCGCTGCTGCTGGGACGACTTTTGCAAAGCCAGTTGTATGGCATCCGCTCCAGCGATCCGCTGACATTGCTTGGCGGAACCCTGCTGATCGCGGCCGTCGCGGTGCTGGCAGCCATGCTTCCGGCTCGCCGCGCTGCAAGCGTAGAGCCGATGCAGGCGCTGCGGACGGAATAAAGAACAAGCACTTGGCAATTTGCACTTGGCAATTGGCCTCGGTATCTCACAGCAATTGTGTGAGTCCGCATTCCTTTTCGCAGCTGCCTCAAAACGCTAACTGCTAATTGCCAAGTGCTAACTGCTGCCTCTTCAAACCGTTCTTCGTCCCGTGACCAGGTTGATGATGAGCACGATGACGGCTAGCACCAGCAACAAGTGAATCAAGCTGCCGGCAATATGGAAGCCCCAACCCAGCAGCCACAGGATTAACAGAATCGCGAAAATTGTCCAAAGCATTGAATCCTCACCTCCGACCAAAAGCTGTCACGAGATAGGAATGCTGTTTCTACTCTGGAGTTGCACGCGAGCTGTCGATTCCTGCTTCCGCCGCGGTTAATTATTGCCCAGTTGAGTGCGCATCTTCTCCGCCAAATCGCGGACGGAGCGAACCCTTTCCGCCACTTCCGGGGCAATCGCGCCTTGCCGCAACGCCAGCTCCGAGCTCAGCAGGATACCTGTCAGATTTCCCCGCAACTGATCGCTCAGCATTCTCTGCGCCGAGGTCATGGCCAGCAATCGTTCGCTGTCGAGGCGCCGCAGCGCAACCTGGACCTCGCGCACCAGCCTCTCCGCGCTGTGCAAGGCAAGGTTGATGTAGACAGGCATCGCCATCCCGCAGCGATTCAGCAGCGATTCCAGTCCACTGCGATCGGCTTCCACCAGGAACTGGTCGACCACCATCACGTCATACTCGGCCGTGTGCAGGCGGTGCAGCGCGTGCGGCACAGTGTTGGCTACAAACGTCTTTTGACCGGTGCCCTGTTCCAGCGCGGCCGCGCATTCCCTGCCTCGCGAAGATGTCGTAATCAACAGAATCATGAGGTCCCCTTTCGCCGCCGAGGCACACCCCTCCCGTCTGAGGCGCCCGCGGCGTTATCAGTGCATGCTTCTTCTTACCTAGGTTCGATTGTGATCGGCTCGCCGTTAGGTTGAGCAGAAGGGCTGGGCGCTTCCGGCGAGCCGCATTCCACGGCTACAGCGCCGACCCGTACTCTTTCAGCTTGCGGTACAGCGTAGTCTTGCCGATACCGAGACGGCGGGCGGCTTCCAGCTTGTCGCCGTCCAGCACCTGAATCGCATGCAGGATCGCCTGCTTCTCCAGATTGTCCAGCGGAGTGATCTCCGAGCTGTTCGAGTTGCCGTCGACCGGCTGCGGTGGAGCGGTAGCAGTCCTCAACTGTGTCGGCAAGTCGGTCACGTGGATGGTGGGCAGCGAGCACGTGGTACACGCGCGCTCCACGCAGTTCTCCAGCTCGCGCACGTTGCCCGGCCAGTCATAGTCAAGCATCGCCCGCAGCGCATCTTCGCCCAGGCTGTGCTGCATCTGGGTGGCGCTGTTGATCCGCTCGAGGATGTGGCCGATGAGCAGCGGAATATCCTGCTTGCGCTCGCGCAGCGGCGGAATCCGCAGGGTCAGAACGTTCAGGCGGAAGTACAGATCGCGGCGGAAAGTGCCCTGGCTGACGGCGGAGTCGAGGTCGCGATTGGTCGCCGCCAGAATCCGCACATTGATCGGGATCGCCCGCGTTCCGCCTACTGGACGAATTTCCTTCTCCTGGATCGCCCGCAGCAATTTGGATTGCAGGTCGATGGGCAGCTCGCCAACTTCATCCAGGAAAATGGTGCCACCTTCGGCGGTCGCCAGCAGGCCTTCCTTGGGACGCACCGCGCCGGTGAAGGCGCCACGCACATAGCCGAACAACTCACTCTCGATCAGCGTGGGAACCAGCGCTACGCAATCGACCGGGATAAAGGGCTTGTCCTTATACGCTCCGGCGTAATGAATCGAGCGGGCCACCAGTTCCTTGCCGGTGCCACTCTCCCCCAGGATGAGCACGGGATGCGTGCTATGGGCCGCCTTCGAAATGATGCGATACAGCTTCTCCATTTCCGGCGAATGCCCGACTAGCTGGCCGAATCCCTGCTTTGATTTCAGTTGCTCGCGCAACACGCGATTCTCTGCCGTCAGCTTGAGGTGAGCGGTCACGCGCTCCAGTTCCAGTCGCAATTCTTCGAAGTTGAAAGGCTTGGTGATGTAGTCATAGGCGCCCAGTTTCATCGCCTGCACCGCCGACTGCACGGTGGCGTAGCCGGTCATTACGATGGCCACCATCTCCGGCGAGCGGCGTTTGATATCGCGCAACACGTCCAGGCCGCTGCAGCCGGGAAGCCGCAGGTCGAGCAACACCGCGTCCGGAACGGCCAGATCGATGGCACGAAAGGCTTCCTCGCGGCTTTCGGCCAGTTGAACGTTAAAGCCCAGGGAACGCGCCACTTCGCGACAGCACTCGCGTACGGACTTTTCATCTTCAATAATCAGCAGGTTTAGCAGGTTGGTGGTAACAATCTGTTCGCTAACTGGAACTTCTTCCGCTGCAATCACGTGACTCGCCCCTTTGTCCGCGGCAAATAACCGCTCCGCCGCGCTCACGCCGACTTCTATGGCGCTCCCTTCTATCATCCCTTTTTGGGAAAAAGCTGCTAGTACACGCGTCACAGTGAGTTGTGAGCTCCCTTCACTGGCCGTTAAGTGCGGTTACCAACGAGCCGTACCGGGCCATGATTTTTGCTTCTCCATCCAGCGGTGAACCCCAACGACCTGCTTTCATCCCCGCGCCGTGCAACGCAGCATCAGGCGCTTCAACAGCTCGCCGCCGCGCTGGGCATTCCTCTCCACCTCCCGTACCGGACGCTTCACATGACTGTACGGCGGCAGCTTCCATCCCAGTACCTGGGCATTCACCAGCACTCCCGTCATCAGGTTGGCGAGTTCGTGCAGCACTTCGCCACAGTCCTCGCATCCGGAAAAAGAGGGACATGCCTTCTCCTCGGCATGCCCCTCATCGTCACCGCAGGAGGAGGACATCGGGACACTCGCTTGATCTTCAAAAAATTGAGGACTTCGCGTCTGCAGGTTCAAGACTTCCTTACCATTTCCGTTCGCCGGAATGACACTTGTTCCAACCGGCCAGGTCTTCTGGATCGACAACAGATGGGAATTCAATTCCCGGCGTTGCGGACTGCCGCTGTTTGGCTTCATTCGACGCTACCGATGTCTGATTTTGACTGCCTGTGACACCGTTCTTAATTGCACGCAACGCGCCAAAACCTCGAGAGCAATCGACTTCTGATTTTGCGGGGACTTACGAGCAGCGCCAAGTGGGCGAAACAATCTAAGGCACTGTTTTTTGTTCGGAATGGAACTGCGTCGAACGCGCAATTCCGAAAACGTCTCGAACGATGAGGCTTAACGGATTCTCATTTCGATACCCAGATGACGAGCGCTTCCCGAAACGACAAGCGAAGCTGGTCGCTAAAAATGAGGGGAAATTAAGAAAGGGAGGAGTGAGCCTCCTCCCTTCGCTTGCACTTCACTTGCTTCTCAATTAGCGGGTAGCGCCGCTGCCGCCAACCTGGGCTGCATTCGAGGCTACGGCCGATCCTTCGCCCTGCTGCAACAGCAATCCGTTGTATGACGAGGCCGCCAGGATTCGTCCCTGGAAGTTCATCGCCGCACGAATCGACACTCCGGTGTCGGACGTCAGATGCCAGCTCTTGCCGCCGTCCTTGCTCTCGTAGACGCCATGCGTGTGCTGTGCCGTGGCCAGCAGACGCTGCGAAGGAGCGTCGTAGCGAACCACATAGACCTGCCGCGGCGGCAAGCCTCCCAGCACGTGCTCCCAGGTTGCGCCGTTGTCCGTCGAGTGCAGCGCGCCTTCGCGCGTGCCCAGCCAGATCGAGCCGTCGCCACCCTGGGTCAGGTTATACAGGCCGGTCACGTACTGCGGGATCGCCAACTGGCTCCAGCTCTTGCCTTCGTCATGCGAGATGTACGCGTGCTTGGGCGCAAGCAGACCGATGCTGCCGTCGGGAAGCGTGCTCACCGCAATGAATTCCGTCTCTCCCGGAACCATCACGCTGTACCACTTGCGTCCTTTATCGCTGGAGACGAAGACGCCATCATTGGTGGCTGCATACCATTTTTCGCCGTCCAGGTCGAAGGCCAGTACGCGCGGCCCCTGTGAAATGGGAATGGACTTCTCGGCAACAGCCTTCTTGGCCGGAGTGTGCGTTATCGTCCGCGTCACCTTCTTGCCGGACTTCGTGGTAATCGTCTTCGTGGTTGTAACCGGCTTCTCTTCCGGCTCAGGCATCGCACCGCGAATCATGGTTGCCGGCTCCCACTCGCCGCTCAGCGAAGTCAGGTAGAACACGCCATGATTGGTGCCGGCGAACATGACGCCGTCGCGCGTCTGCTGCAGGCTCAGGATGTCGCGCTCGTCGAGGCCGCGGTTGGACTGCCGCCAGCTGCTCCCGCCATCGTCGGAGATGAAGAACCCGCCCAGATTTTTATCGTTGACCACGCCGACGAAGATGCGGTTCGGGTCCTTGTTGTCGGCCACCACGCCGCCGATGACGCGATGCGCAAAGCCGCGGTTTGAGGTCTGGTAATGAGCGAAGCCATCGTTGCTGGCCAGCACGCCACCGCGATCGGTCGCCACCAGCACGTGTTCGGGGTTCACCGGATCGACCAGCACATCGTTAACGACCACGTCGGGATCTGTGACCAGCTTCCAATGATCGCCGCCATCCACGCTCTTCCACAATCCGGCGACGGTGCCGCCGTAGACAATATTCGAGCGCTGCGGATCCTGCTTCATAACGCGGGTGCGGTGCGCGGGCGTCGGCAGAGACATGTAAATGCGATGGAAGTACTCGGCCTTGTTCACGCTCTTGTACATACCCGAGCACGCGCTGGCATACACGACCTCCGGGTGCCGGGGATCGACGATGATGCTGAACATGTCGGAGTCAAAAGCGATGCCCTTGCTGATGCTGTGCCAGTTTTTGCCGCCGTCTTCGGTCTTCCACGGCAGGTGCCAGGTTCCGGCATAGAGAATGTCGGGGTTCTGGGGATCGATGGCCAGAGACTCGATGTTCTTGATCTCGGCGTTGTCCTCCGGCGAGATGCGGTTCCAGGTCTTGCCGCCGTCGTTCGAACGGAACACGCCGTCCAGTGCACCGACGATCAGAATGTTGGGATCGCTGGGCGCCATGGCCAGCGCGCGTACCGATTTACCGTGTACGCCGGGCAGCGCGTTCCACGTCTTGCCACTGTCGTCCGAGCGGAAGACGTCGCCTTGATCGCTGTTGTACAGACTCCAGCCGGCAACATAAATCGTCGCCGGATGGGCGGGGTCAAAGATAATGTGGTCCAACACGTAATCGTCGCCGGGCGCCAGGTGGGCAAACAGCACCCAGGAACTGCCGCCGTCCTGCGACTGAAACAGTTGTCCGGCGCTGGTACCGAGCAGAATCCGGTTCGGATTCGACGGGTCATAGGCCAGGCTGCGTACGTCTCCGCCTTCGGGACCGATCAGCCGCCAGTCGGCGGCCACGGCAAACACCGAGCAGATGAGGAGCAATACGGAAAGAAGGAGAGCCTTCACGGCAAAAGAAGTCGACTTGTACATGTTCATAGAAGCGAAAGCCAATGGGATGGTCTCATCCATGATAAACCCAAGTTGCCGGCCCCTGTCACCGCCAGTTCCGGGGAACCATCTCCGTTAAGTGTGATGCCGCCAAACCCTTACTGGCGAGCAATGTAGCAGCCTGTCCGGCAACTCTGAATCCGCGCAAAGCACTAGTTTCCGGCGCCATCGCACCTCACCCGGAGGTTACTAGTGGCCGGACGAAAGGCAGCAGTTGGCATTTCGCATTTGGCGCTTGGCTCAAACCGTGTCGGCCGCGTTCTTTATTCCGCTGCTACAAGGGATGCGGATGTCGCGGCGGTGCGTTGTAACAGAGCTGCCGGTCGTCGTTGTTGAGCTCGAGGGCTGGCAATCCTTACGTAGCTTCGTTGAGCTCGAGAGCGGTTGGCAATCCTTAATGTAGCTTCAATGAAGCTCGTTCAGGCGGGAGCGAGAGCGCAAAGCGCGAAACAATCGTAGCCCAGCACGTGAGTGTTGGGTATTCGATTTCAGAACAACTAAAAATCCCTTCAGGGACAACAGCCCTTGTGCCGTCCTTCGGACTCACTCTTCTCGTATCATTAACCCCGGACTTACGTCCGGGGCTACGTTTGTCTCGCGCTTCGCGCTGCCTTCTCTCGCGGGCGCGCTGCCTTCTCTCGCGCTTTGCGCTGCCAAAAGAAAAAGGCCGGTGAGATTCCTCTCACCGGCCGTGTGTCCGTTAGGACTTGGTTATTGCTGCGCAGCCGGAGCTGCAGCGGCCTTCTTGTGGTGTTTCGGAGCAGGAGCTGCGTTCCGCGGTTTCGGGTACGCATTCTCGCTCGGCTTCACCACGCTCTCGTCGACCGGCGTCGTGTTCTGCAGGTCGGCGCAAGCGTTCTCGTCGGCTCCCTGCGGTACCCAGACGATATCGGCAACCTTCTGCTGGCCGGTGCCCTGACGGACCTCGACGCGGCTTGGGTCGATACCCTGCTGCTGTACCAGGTAAGCCTTCGCATTGACGGCTCGCTGGGCTGCCAAGTTCATCGGTTGACGCTTCTTGCCGGTTCCGACCATCGGAGCCTTTTCGCCATCGGCGTAACCGATGATGACGATCTTGGCGTTCGGGTCAGACTTCAAGCGGCTGGCAACGTCGTCCAGGATGGCCTTCGCAGTGTTGTCTACACGCCACGGTCTCTTCAGATCCGGGAACTGGATCGAATTGGCCTTGCTGCAAGTCGGCGGCGGCGGCGGAACTTCCACACCTACGCTACAAGTACCGGTTCCGCTCAGGTTGCGAGCGTCGGTAGCGGTAACGGTTACGGTGATCGGTCCAGCAGCTGCGCCGGCGGTATCCAGCGTGGCGGTCGTGCCCGTGCCGCTGATCTTGCCGGCGGACGCGGAGTACGAGTAGCTGTTGATCGGTGAGTTGTCGGGGCTGGTTGCCGTCGCGGTAATCGTCGACGGGCTGCCACCCTGCACCGTGCTCGGGTTGACCGAGCAGCTAACCTGCGGCGGATTCATCGGCTTCGCCTTAACGGTGAAGTTGGCCGCGCAAGTAGCGGAGTTGTTTTTCTTGTACTTCGGGTCGGTGATGGTCGCATTGGCGCTGTAGCTGCCGGCGGCCACGCCCGTCGTATCGACCTGTGCGGACTGCTTATCGGTGGCATTCAGCTTGCCGCCGTTAGTCGTCCAGGCGTAGGTCGTAGTGTGCTTGGGGTTGAAGTTCGAGCCCGTCGCGGTAACTGTTACCGGCTCGCCTTCGGTCACTTCGGTCGGGTTCGCCGTGCAAGCCGCGGTCGGCGTCGGCGTGTAGTAGTTCCCCAGACCAAATACGATACCGGTCGACAAGCGGACGCTGTTCCACTGACGGCTGCCGCCAAAACCGGCCGGCGGGGTGAAGTTGCTGTAAATGTAGTCGGCTTGCGCTATGCGGATCGAGATCTTCTTGCCCACATAGTAGTCAAAGCCGCCACCAGCTCCCAGGGCAGCATTCCACTCGTTGTAGCTGAAGTAGTTTTGCTTAACCGCGCCCGCGAAGAAGTGGACGAACGGGGAGAAGTTGTCAGTGTGATACTTGTACTGCAACCCACCCAGGAAGTAGTTGATGTTCTGGTTGCTGACGCTGCCAAAGTGCTGGCTGAAATCGGCCATAAGGCCGAGATTGTGGGCCTGCGGCAGGTAGTAGACGAGCGACTCGTTCACACCTTCGGTGTGATCGGTGGTTTTGATCCCAAAGTCGCTACTGTAATAACCGCCGGGATGTAACCATGAATACCCGGCGAAAACTTCCGCTTTCGGCTGGATAGTAACCTGCGCCGCAGCGAAAGTGCCCCACAGGCACAACGCCAGCGCAAGCGCTACCGTAGTCGCATAGCGGCGTGTCGGGACTACTCCAATACTAGAAGACATTCTTGATCCTCCGGAACTCAGCAGTACCGTAAGCAAAGTGGCTTGGCACGGTCTAAATCATTTATTTTTTGTTACAAGTGCAGGCAAAGACCCTGCTCACAACAGCACGCCATTGTACAGCCAACGGTCAAGATTAACAAAATTTTTACGTTTCAGGCCTTTTAGTTTGCTTGGGACCCAGTTACCGACTTTGTACCCGCAGTATCATTTCGGTCCCGCTGTCCAGCTTGAGATCTTTTCCATTCGATGTGAGCGTGGAATTCGGCTGCAGCTCAATATTACGCAGTCCGACAACGCCTGTCGACTGTGTTGTGAGGCCCCCCGGATTGGGGGCATTCCCTGGATTGCCATTGGTTTGCGGAGACGGCCCCTGGGGTTCAGGGAGCCCGGTCACCGGAACCCCACCCCCGATCGGCCCCGCGGGAGACAGCGTCCCCGGAGAATTGGGGGCGCCGGGGCTGGTCATGGCTGGCTGGCCGCCCTGGGACCCGTATTGTTCGGCACTGGTGATGGCCGGGGCGCCCACCGCCTGAATCGTGGCCTGGAGTGGAACCTGCTGACCGTTCTTGAGCACGATGTTGTCAAAGCCAATCGCTATCGACGACTGCGGATCGCCCTTCGTCCTGGCCGCCGCCGCAACGATGTGACCCTTCACCATCGATCCGGCCGGGACCACAGACCCATCGCTGCCTCGCATCTCCTGGGTGGTCCTCGCGCTCACCGGATCGCCCGGCTTCAGTTTTTTCGCGTCGAGCGTCTTCGTCAGCACGACATGGATCGCCTCACCACCGCCGCCGGCCTGTTGGGCGCTCGATTGCTGCGCGGGGGCGTTTTCCATCTCATTGAGATTCTGCGCCGAAGCGATGCCCAGGGTCGCGAACACAAAGACCACTGCGAATACAAAACGTTGCATGATCACTCCTCCACGAGCGCCTCATCCTTCTCGCCTGTCCTCAGCGAAAGGGTGAGCGAAGCTGCGGCACGTCCTGCAATATCTTACGTTGCTGAAATCAGATTCGCTCTGTGCCGCTGAAGTGGCTTGGAAGTGGTACCTTATGGAATAGTCTCGTCACCGTCAGTCTGGCCTGTGTTTCCGGAATCGGAGTTGCGGATTTCCAATCGCAATGAGCTCCGAATCGGCATCTAAGTTGCTGTCCCGTTAGTAAGCTGCAGCGACTCCCAGTGCGATCGAGCGAGACGTTCCCCATGACGCAAGAAAAAATCCTAATCGTAGAAGACGAAGAGAATGAACGGACAGGCCTGGCGGAACTTGTCCGCGCCTGGGGCTATGAGGCCGAAACCGCTAACGACGGCGTCGAGGGGTTGCAGGCCGTCGAGGTCTGGAATCCCGGTATCGTCATCACCGACCTGCGCATGCCGCGCATGGACGGTATGCAGTTGCTGGAACACATTTCCGCCCAGCCGCAGCAGGTGGCCGTAATTCTCCTGACCGCGCAGGGCTCGATCGACGCGGCCGTCACGGCGATGAAGATCGGCGCCTTCGACTTCATCGAAAAGCCGGTCAATCCCACGCGTCTTCGCAACATTCTGCAGAACGCCTCGCGTCTGCGCGGCGCCGAGCGCGAACTGGAAGCCAGCCGCCGCAAGCTGCGCGACATCGGCGTACTCGGTTCGCTGGTCGGCCCGTCCAAGCGCATGCAGGAAGTCTTTCGCCTGATCGAGATGGTTGCCCCCAGCACTGCATCGGTGCTGATCACCGGCGAGAGCGGCACCGGCAAAGAACTGGTCGCGCGCACCATTCACTCGCTCAGCCCGCGCAAGTCGAAGCCGTTTGTCGCCATCAACTGCGCCGCGATTCCGGAGACGCTGATCGAAAGCGAAATCTTCGGCCACGAAAAAGGCGCATTCACCGGCGCGCTCGAGCGGCGCATCGGCTGCTTCGAGCTGGCCGAGGGCGGCACGCTGCTGCTCGACGAAATCGGCGAAATGCCGATCGCCACGCAGGCAAAACTTCTGCGCGTGCTGGAAGACCGCAAGCTTCGCCGCCTCGGCAGCAAGAGCGAAACCTCGGTCGACGTGCGCGTGCTCGCCGCCACCAACAAGGTTCCCGAAGATGCCGTCGCCAAAGGACAACTGCGCAACGATCTCTTCTATCGTCTGAACGTCTTCAACATTCAACTGCCACCGCTGCGCGAGCACAAGGAAGACTTGCCCGCGCTGGCTGAGGCCATCCTCGGCGACATGAACGAGAAGCACGGACGCAAGGTCGCCGGCATGGGCGAACAGGTCTCCGCTGCTTTCCAGTCGTACGCATGGCCGGGCAACGTTCGCGAACTCCGCAACACGCTGGAGCGTGCCGTCATCGTGTGTGACAGCGCGGCCGTCGAGATGAAGCATCTGCCGCCGGGCTTTGGCCAGGTGGTTCCGCGCGCGCCGGTGCAGGAAGCCAACGCGGTGCGTCTCGGTGTCGGCACCACGGTCGATGAGGCCGAGCGCCTGCTGATCCTGAAGACGCTGGAAGCCACCAACAACAACAAGACGCGCGCCGCCGAAATTCTCGGCATCAGCCTGAAGACGCTGCACAACAAGCTGAAAGAATACGGCGCGCAAGGCGCAGGCGAAGCGGCCGAAGCGGCAAGCTGAGAAACAGCCGCCAGTTGTCAGTTTTCAGTTTTCAGTTTTCAATTCTGAGTTCTCAGCAGTCAGTTTCGATCTTCTTTTCTCAACGCAGCAAACGGGTGCCCCATCCTCCTCGCCCGCCTTTGGCGAGAGGGTGGGAGCGACGACGATGTTGGGGTCGCTTTTCGCTTTTCGCTTTTCGCTGTTCGCTCGTTCGCCGGAGGCAACGACTGCTCCATACCGAGGCGCCGCCTCCTACACGAATTGTCATCCCGACCGGAGGCGACCTTCTTCTGCGTCGGCGGAGTGGAGGGACCTGCGGTTCAGCGGCAGGGGCAACGTCCTTCCCTCCGCCTCCTCACTTCGTTCAGCATGACAATTCAATAACAACGATGCCTTCTGGCGAAAGGCGAAGAGGCGAAGAGCGGTCTCCGCACATTGCGAATCCCGCGTCTCTCCGTGTACACTGATTTTGCTTCCTGACCAGCGAGTTGAATTTCTCACTCGCTTCCACCCGTGCCGAAGTGGCGGAATTGGCAGACGCGCATGGTTCAGGTCCATGTACCCGCAAGGGTGTGGGGGTTCGAGTCCCTTCTTCGGCACCAAATAAATCGGACACACTGCAAGGAACTTAACCATTCTTCTCTACGCAGTTGCCTTTTATCCCAGCCCAAAATTCGACCACCGGCTTCTCCCAGATAACCGTCAGCGCCGATTTTAATTGCGTCGCGCTTCGAGCGAAGTCCCGGTGCGACTTCATTGACAATTATCGGAAGGCGGAACAAGATTATCGACGAACTTCGGCCGAGCAGGAACATCGTGACAGACGGCTGTCTCGGCCCCTCCGTATCGTGTCATCAGGCCTGAAGAGCTAGACCAGCCACAGGATAGCGGCCCTCAACTCAAATAAGAGAGGACTAAACGCATGACACAGCAAGCCACCTGCAGCATCAGGCGCGTCATCTTGCACAGCGTGCAAACCGCAATTTTTCTTGGCGTGCTGCTCGTCGTTGCCACCTCCGCCACGGCGCAAACTTTCCACGTTATCCATGCCTTTACCGGCGATCCACAAGGTGATGATGGTCAGCCGGGCACCGGATTGTCGATCGACCAAGCGGGAAATCTCTACGGGACCACCTTCGGGAGTGCTTCAGACGGCATAGTTTTCAAGATGAGCAAACAGGGAGATACTTGGCGCTTCGAGACGCTCTATCGCTTCACCGGTGGAATCGACGGTTACAGTCCAAATCGCGTGGTCTTGGGTCCAGATGGACGGCTTTATGGTACGACGCCTTTTGGGGGAATTGGAGTTTGCCCATCGGGATGCGGCAAGGTGTTCCGTTTGGCACCACAGCCCACATTCTGCCGCAGCGCCACGTGTTATTGGACGGAAACCGTACTCTATAATTTTGGCGGCAGTTCCGACCCCACCGACGGCGCCAACCCCAGGAGCGATCTCATATTTGACAGTGCTGGCGGTATCTATGGCACAACGTACTCGGGCGGAGGGATGGACGACAGTAGTTGCTATACGTCCGGCTGCGGCAGCGTCTTCGAACTGTCTCCGTCGCAGGGTACATGGTTACATACCACGCTCTACTCGTTCGGGAATGGATACGATCATAATCCCATTGCCGGATTGATTTTCGACGCCTCAGGCAATCTCTACGGAACGAGCTACGACGGCATCGGCCGCGAGCCGTATGGCGCGATTTTCCAACTCACCCCCGGTGTGCGCAACTGGTCGAGAGCCGTCCTGCATAGTTTCTCATTGTCCGAGGGATGGGGCGTGTGGGGAGATCTGATTTCCGACCGTGCAGGCAACTTCTATGGCGCGACGGCAAATGACGGTTCCGGCGGGAAGGGAGCGGTCTTCGAACTGTCACCGTCAGCAAATGGATGGAATTTCCAGGTGCTCTACAGTTTTACCGGAGGCGGGAACGGCGGTCCGTTCGGACCCCTCTCCATGGATCAACTGGGAAACCTCTACGGCACAACATACTCAGGCGGTGACGGGGCAAACGGCAACATTTTCAAGTTGACCCCCTCTAACGGTTCTTGGATCTATACCTCTCTGCACGATTTCACGGGCTTTAACGGCGACGGGGCAAATCCCATCAGCAACGTCGTGATCGATGCCGCGGGAAATCTCTATGGGACGACGACGAATGGTGGCATCAACAACATCAATTGCACCCTCGGTTGCGGTGTAGTCTGGGAGATAACGCCGTAAACGTTCAAACTTGAACTGAAGAGCTTGCGATTCGGACGTCGACATAAACTTACCCCACCGAACACGGGCTGCGCCTCCGCCCAGCGAAATCGGGGTCGACAGGATTTTGTGCCTGTTTGTGCCTAAATTCGAAGTCGCTTCCCAACAGCAGGGCTGGGATTTTTAGTTGGGCGCTGGACTCCCTGGAGCTCTCGGATGGGTCCTCCCAACAGTTGGGCTTGGAGTTTCACGCCCCAGCCTGAAAGAATCCCTTCTTCGGCACCAATAATTCCTTCTATATTGACCGTTGTGCAGAGTCCGTCGGAAACGCTCGGGATTTTCCGCTCGAGCTCAGACCGCTCGCAAATCCGCTCAAGTTCGAATCACTTCTTCGGGGTCGAAGTTCTTGTGTAATTGCGCGACCGACGGGACTAGCAGCACGCGCGCCGGCCAACTGAGCCCCGACCAACAGCACGACTCTACTCAAACTGCTTTGCGGAACTGCGCCAGTTGCTGCCTGAGCTCCCCAACCTCGTTCTGCAACGCCGCGACGGCCTCTTCCAATCGGCTGACGCGCTCCTCTTCCGAAGATGAACTCGAGCGTGCGACCGTGCGCGGCATCGGCAGCTCGCCCGCCTCCACTTCGCCGGAAAGCAGATGCGCGAAGCGCGACTCCTTTGTCCCCGGCTGCCTGGGCAGCACCGCCACCAGTGGCGGCTCACGTTGCATCAGCTTCTGCAGACTCGACTGCACCGCATCCAGATCTTCGAAGTGGTGCATGCGCTCGGTTCGGCCGCGCAACTCGCCCGGGGTCTGCGGTCCTCGCAACAGCAACACACACAGGACGGCAGTCTCCCCACGCGAGAAATTGAAGAACTCCTGCAGGCGGTGTTCGTACTTGGTGACGCGGCTGTCGGCTCCGCCTGCCGGACCCGCCAGTCCGTGGTCTTGCAGGCCGTTCAATGCGTCGCGAACCGCTCCCTCTTCCAGGTTCATGATCGGGTCGCGGTTATTTTTCTGGTTGCAGGCGTTGACCAGCGCATTCAGCGACAACGGGTAGTAGTCCGGCGTGGTGATGTCCTTCTCCACCAGCGCCCCCAACACGCGGGCCTCAATCTCGCTCAGTATGATGTTCATTAGCTTTCACGTGAAAAAGCGAGAATAGCACCTGCAAAGACCTGCCCCGGCAGGCGTTTGCTTTCAGCGATGTCGAGGCGAGGGTCTACAACCGTTTCACTGCCGTCATCGCCGCCACGTGATAACCCATGCGCTGCTGGTAGAACGAAGCTGCGCGAGTGTTTGCGGCGAGATATTCCAGACGTGCCAGTTCTGCGCCGTGATCGCGTCCCCACGCTTCCGCCGCTCGCAGCAGTTGTTCGCCGACTCCGTGACTCTGGCAGCGCCGTGACACGGCGATCTCCACGATATGGCAGTAGAGCAAGTCGCGGTGCATCGGATCAGGCGAGCTTTCCAGCCGGGCGTCGACAAAGCCGACGACCTCGCCGTTGAGTTCGGCGACCAGCGTGATGCCTCGCTCCTCCGGCGGGTGCTGCCGCCCCTCGCGGTAGCGCCGGACTATGCTGTCAGCGTCGGGAATCCAGTATCGTTCGGCATCGAGCGCGGCGTGATGCTCGGCGCTCTCCAGGTAGGTGCGCGTGATTGCTTCCGCGTCTGCGGCCACCGCCGGGCGGATGATCACCGCGTTTGCATCAAGCCTCTCACTCATTCAGGAAGTATAGCGACGAATTAGCTGCGAGCCGCGAGCTTCGAGTGAGAGTACGGGTGCCCCATCCTTCTCGCCTGCCTTTGGCGAGAGGGGGGGAGGCCGGCCGACGAACGCAGTCGAAGGATCTGCGGTTTGCCCGCGGCGGAAGTTTGTTCCACTTGGCAACGAACCGCAGGTCCCTCCGCTCCGGCGACCAAAAGATGGTCGCTTCCGGTCGGGATGACAATTGTTGTCAGATGAATGGTGGCCGAGGCTGCGCTCAGATTGCAACTCGCGTGCCGCCCACCCTCTCGCCAAAATCGGCGAGAAGGATGGGGCACCCGTGGTCTAGCTCACAGCCAATAGCCCACGGCTCCTACGGCGCAACCTTCCACACCACGCCCTGATTGTCACTTCCCCCCAGCGACGCGGTGCCATAGATATTGCCGCTCGCATCTACCGCCACCTGCCCATACGGCACACCGCCGTCGTTGCCGCCGCTGAAGTCGTAGAGGTCGGTGAATGTCCAGCCGCCGCCGTTCGGTGTCAGCTTCCACACCGAACCGTTGCTAAACGCTCCATCGCGATTCGTGATGCCATACAGAGTTCCGTTTACGAGCGTGAGCCAGTTGTAGGGACCACCCGATCCGCTGAAGCTGTACAGCGTCGTGAGCGTGTAGCTGCCGCCGGACGGCGCGAGCTTGTACACCGTGCCGCCGCCATTGGCGCCGCCGAAGAACGTACCGCCGTAAAGATTGCCGGAAGCGTCAACGATCACACCACCGGTCGGCGCCTGTCCGTCGCTGCCGCCCGTGAAGTTGTAGATGACGCTCTCGGTCCAGCTCGAACCCGAGTGCGTCAGTTTGTACACCGCGCCATCGCCGTTCGCACCGCCGAACGGACTTGAGCCGTACAGATTACCGGCTGCATCGATCGACACGCTTGCCACCGGACTCGCAGCATCCGTCCCTCCCGCGAAGTTGTAGAGAACGGTTTCGGTCCAGGTCTGCCCGGAGCGCGTCAACTCGTAGACCGTGCCGTTGCCCGTGGTTCCGCCTTCGCTGGTGGTGCCGTACAGGTTGCCGGCTGAATCAAAGGTCATGCCGCTGAGGGGCTGCGCGCCGTCCGAACCGCGGCCGAAGACTTGAATCACATTGTCGGTCCACGGACACAGAATGCTGCCGCAAGGTGTCGCGCGCGGCCGCAGGTTGTAGGCAACGCCGAAAAGGCCGCCACCTTCGGTAGTGCCGAACAGCGTTCCATCGGAACCGATTGCCAGCGTGCCGAAGCCCGGCCCAGCGCCGTCGGCCGCGCCCGCAAAGCTGTACAGCGGGTTCAATATCCACGATGAGCCATGCAGCGAAACTTTGTAGACGGCTCCCGCTCCGTGCGCACCGCCCGAGTTCGTGGTGCCGTAAAGATTTCCGCCACGATCCAGCGCCGGTCCGGCGAAGGGATCGCCGCCTTCGCTGCCGGTGAAGTTATGAATGACACTGAAAGTCTGGCCCTGCGCTGGCAACGACATGGCCGCGAAAACCATAAGTGCAGTTATAAGTACGAACAGATTACGACTGGCCGTCGCCATGCGACCGGCTCCCCTGTGCAGCATTCCCATCCTCCTGGTATCTGGTTCGAACCACGGCTTCCATTATTCGGCGGCAGCCCTCGGAAGCGTGTTCCGGACCTGCTCAATTCTTTTCGACAACACGATACGCCTTCCGAGGCCGCCGATTTCCCTCCGGCGGATTTATAGAGACACGCCGTCAGGCCGAATCACGCTACAATGCGTGACTGCATGGCGGGCGCGGCAAAAGTCGATCTCTACAACAACGCCTACGGCAACTACAGCGACGAGGTTTATCGCCGGATTCGCGTCGACACTTACGGCGAGGATTTCGGCCAGACCAGCTGGGTCACGACCGAGGAGTCGGCGGAAATCCCGAAGCTGCTGGGACTGACCGGATCGTCCAACGTCCTCGAGATCGGCAGCGGCTCGGGACGCTATGCGCTGCAACTTGCCGAAAGTATTGGCTGCCGGATACGTGGGCGCCGACATCAATGCCGCCGGCATCGCCACGGCGAATCAGCTCGCCGCCGCGCGCAAGCTCGACTCGCTGGTGCAATTCGAGCAGTGCGACGCCTCCCAGAAGCTGCCCTTCTCCGACGCAGCCTTCGACGCCGCTTTTTCCAACGACTCGCTCTGCCACATCCGCGGTCGCGCCGCGCTGTTCGGCGAAATTCGTCGCGTGCTCAAGCCCGGCGGACGATTGCTGTTCAGCGACGCCCTCATCATCGGCGGCACCATCTCGCAGGAAGAGCTGGCCACGCGCAGCTCCATCGGCTACTACCTCTTCAGCCCTCCGGGAGAAAACGAGCGCCTGCTGGAGCAGCAGGGCTTTCGCATCATCAGTACGACTGACACCACGGCCAACGCGGCGTCGATCGCGAAGCGCTGGCACGACGCGCGCGAGAAGAGCCGGGACGCACTATGCTCCATCGAGGGCGCCGAGAACTTCGCAGGCTTGCAGCGCTTCCTCGAGTGCGTGCACACGCTCACCAGCGAGCGGCGATTGCTCCGGCTGCTTTATCTCGCGGACAGGCGGGGCTGATCCGGAGCACTTATCCGCCGCTTTGCGGTACCGAGTGTTCTGTCCCACGGAAGCAGCGGTCCACACGTAGTGACTTAGCCAACACCTATGGGATTTAAGGGTGCCCACTTAGGGCATTGGTCTTATTGTGGGTGGCACTTCCAGCCAGCATAGTAGACATATGTTTTAACAATTTGCCGACTGCGGAACTCCGCTCCCGAGAGCTTCATGAAACTTGCCCTGCTGTCCGCCGTGTGTCTTGCCGCAACCTTTGCAACCGCGCAAATGACGATCGGATTACCCCATCCGCCTGCGGGCGCGATCGTCTTCAACCAGATTGAGCAGATGTCCGGCTGGCAGTCCTGCCATGACCCCGGTTGTGCCGGCGGCAGTGGCAATGGGTCCTACTGGCTGGCGCAGAACCAGACGCAACCTTCGCTGTCCGGCTCCAGCAATGAGGTCTACAACTCCGGCGTGTGGGCTAACGCCCTTTGGTGGAAGAAAGTCGGAGCCAACAACAACATCAGCAACCTGCTGTGGGACTTCTGGGTGCAGGTCGACGATAATGCCGGCCACGCGGCGCAGGCGCTGGAGTACGACTCGTTCCAGTTCGTCGGCGGCTACAACTACATGATCGGCAGCCAGTGCAACGTCGCCGCCGGCCTGTGGGACGTGTGGGACGAACTCAACGGTCACTGGATGCACACCACGGTTCCCTGCCACGGATTCACTGCCGGCACCTGGCATCATATCCAGTGGTACGTCACCACCAATCACACCAGCCACAGCTATCACTACGTGACGCTGGTAGTCGACGGCGTGCCGCACACCATCAACAAAACCTACAACGCGAAGGACCTGCAGTGGGGCGACAACCTCGGCTGCCAGTTCCAGCTCGATGTGAACGCCAGCGGCACCGGCTACAGCGAGTGGTACGACAACGTAACCCTGACGGTGTGGTGAGGAAGCAAAGAGCTTCGAGCTACGAGCCGCGAGCTAGGGCCAAGAACTTAAAGCGAAGGATCGAGAGCCAGATCTGAAAGCTCGTAGCTCGTAGCTCGTCGCTCTTCCCGTCTGTGCTACGATTCACGCGAGCCCAGGCATGTCGTCTGTTCCAACCCTAGACATTCAACAGCAACAATTTTCGGCGAACCCGCCCACCCTTGAGCGGCGACTCTTCCTCATCCTCGCGATCGTCGCCCTCTCTTACGCCTTCTTCGCCGGCCTGCGCACGGTCTCCGACTTCGATCTCGGATGGCAGATGGCCACCGGCCGCTGGGCCATCCAGCATCACCAAGTCCCGAAACTCGATGTCCTCTCGTACACCATGCCCGGGCAGCCGTGGAACTATCCCATCGGCTCGGCGATCATTTTCTATCTCGCATACGTGATTGGCGGCTTCGGCCTGATCTCATGGATCGGCACCGCTGCCTGCGTCGGCACCATCGCTCTGCTCCTGCGCCGCAACACCGCTGCCGGTGCGGCCATCGCCATCCTCGCCGTCCCGCTGATCGCCGTGCGCACCACGCCTCGCGCCGACATGTTCAGCATCGTGCTGTTCGCCGCGTATCTGTCGCTGCTGTGGGAGAACTACCAGACCGGCCGAGCGCGACTGTGGCTCCTGCCCGTGCTGATGGTCGCGTGGGCCAACCTGCACTTCGGCTTCGCCTCCGGCCTCGCACTGATCGTCGCTTACGTCTGCGCGGAATTGCTCGAACTGCTCTTCGGCCCGGAGCGCCGCCGCATCGCCATCGACAAACTTCGTCGCGCATGGCCGTGGCTCCTCGCAACATTTGTAGCGACGCTGGTTAATCCATGGTGCTGGAAGATTTATCAAGGGTTGCTGGTGGAGCAGCGCGCCTACGAAGTGGGACAACTCTGGATCAGCGAGTGGGCCGGGGTCCCGATCAATTTGGCGACTATACGCCACGCCCTGCTGCTGCGCGATTCAGCCAGCGCCATCTATCTTCTGCTCGGCATCGCTGTCGTCGCCGGAGCCTACGCGCTCTTCCGTGGCCAGTGGGCCACGGCCCTGCTGCTGCTCGGCGCAACCTATCCTGCAGTCCAGCACATACGCATGGGCGCGCTCTTCGCGTGCGTGATCGTGGTTGCCGGAGGCCCGCAATGGAGTCTGCTTCTCGAAGCCGTCGGCCGCTCTTTCCGATCGGCGAGGGCAAGGCAGGCGATTGCCTCCGCTGCTGTCGCCTGCTTCGTGCTGCTGGCCACCGTGCGCTCGTTCGATCTGGTCACCAATCGCGCTTACCACCCCTGGGGTTACGCATCGGTGTTCGGTCCCGGCCTCTGCTCGTGGTTTCCCACACGCGCTGCCGAATTCATTCGCCGCGAAAATCCGCCGGGCCAGATTCTGAACACCTACGCCGCGGGCGGCTATCTCGCGTGGAGCATCGGTCCCGAGCACCCTGTCTACATCGACGGGCGCGACACCCTCTACGGTCCGCCGCACCTGGCGCGGCTGACGGAGCTGGAGTTCGGATCGCTTGACTCGCCGGCGTGGCAGGACGAAGTCAGCAAGTACAACATCAACACCGTTGTCCTGGCGCTTACGCAATACGACGGCGTGCCGCCGGGGCTGCTCTACCAGCTTTGCAACAGCCGGATGTGGAGCCCGGTTTTCCTCGACGAACTTTCTGCGGTGTTCGTGCGTCGCTCGCCGGCGAATGAAGACTTCATCGAGCGCTTCCCGGTGAACTGCGCGCTGGCCCTGCTGCCGGCGACGCCCACGAACAACCGACGCGGCGAGGAGTTCAACACCTGGACCAACACCGCGCTCACGCTTGCCGCTCTTCAGCGCAACGCCGAGGCGCAAGCCGCATTCCAGAAAGCGTTCGCGATCGATCCGAACGCGGCGTCCGTGCATCGTGCCTATGGCGATTTGCTCTTCGGGATGGGGCAACTCGATGCCTCGGAGCAGGAGTATCTGACGGCCGTGAAGCTTGGGCCGAGCCCCGAAACATGGGGAGCGCTGGCGCGCAGCTATCTGAAGCGCGACCGCTCGCTGGACGCCGCCGATGCCATGGAGCAGGAAGCAAAGTTCGCGCCGCGTCCCTACCTGGTTTGGCAGGACCTCGGCTATCTCTATCTGCAAATGAATCAACCGGAGGAAGCGGCGCGCGTACTCGACAAGGCTGAGCGCGCGACGCCTTCGGGGATCGGCAAGATCGACAACGGCTTCTTCGAATTCAAAGTTGCGCAGGGTCAGGCCGCGGCCTACGAGGCGCTGGGCAATCTGGATCGCGCCATCGCTTATCAGGAAAAAGCAGCAAACCTCCAGCCCAACGTGCCCGCGCCCTGGCGCCGCCTCGCGAAAATGTACACCACCGCAGGCCGCTCCGCAGACGCGCAGCGCGCGCGGGAACACGCCGCACAAGTAGCGACGCAAGGTCATTGATGCCGCTGAGCTCAGAATGGGTGGAGCATCGCTTCAGCGATGCACTTGGTTGCCGTCCGGCAAGGGCGGCTTCAGCCGCTGAGGGAAAGTAGCTTCCTTGTGACCGGCGAAGTAGCGACAGCGAACAGAGAATTCTGATTTTCTGTTTGATCAGCGTGAGGTTCTTATCAAGCTGCCGTCGGCTGAAGCCGATTCTGCCCCATAAATCGTGGCTTCATGCACGCCCTGAAGACGTGCTCCACCCTGAGCCTCCTCAGTCCCGCCGCCGGGCGGGACGCAACCTCTTCAGCCCAGTGCGGCAGCACTGGGTACGCGACGGGGAAATATGTGATTCCGAGCCCCTTCAGGGGCGACAGGTTTTCGTTGCGGATCATGCCGCCCCTTGCGCGCCTCAACCAACTTGGAGGACGAACGATTCCCGGAGCTTCCGCTACGGGCTGAAGAGTTGTAATCCCGCCATTCGGCGGGATTGTATTCGCCGTATACAACAGGTTCAGGTTCGAAGCGAAGTAAGCTTGATCAATGCGTGACAAGGATGACAGGTCGAGGGTGAACCGCGTCGATCGCGCGAGGCAGGAACTCGCTCGCACGCAAATGCGAATCATCGAGTTGTTCGGAACGATTGACTACGACCCGGACTACGACTACAAGGCACTTCGTCGCAAGAAGCGAGGCTCGTCGTTGTAGCTCCTCTCACACCACGGCGCTCACACTGCGCTCAAACCCTGCCGCCGGAACAAATCGAATCGCCAGCAACGTCTCATCATCGAAACGCTCGCGCGCGCCGCGGAACTCTTCCAGGTGCTTTCTGCAGGCGTCGATCAGGGTTTCCGGACAGCCCGAGCAATGCTGATCGATGACCTCACGCAGCCGGTCAATCCCGTACTCAATGCCGCCGTCGTTCTCCGCCTCCGAGATGCCGTCGGTGTAGAGCACCAGGGTGTCGCCCGGATCGAGCTTCCGACTGGCGGCGGTGAAGTGCTGATCGTCGAAGATGCCCAGCGGCTGGCACGTGCTCTCGAACAACGCCACTCCTGAATTGCTCCCCAGCAGCACCGGCAGATGCCCGGCATTGATGATCTCCGTCTCGCCGTTGGGCAGGGCCTTGCCGCAAACTACGGTTGCGTACTGCGTCGGCAACGCGCTCTGACGGAAGAGCCGGTTGGCGCGGTTCATCAACTCCTCGGTTCCGAAACCCATCGGAATCAGCGAGCGAAACACGGCGCGCAGATTCGACGACAGCATCGCCGCCGCCACACCTTTGCCAGACACATCGGCCATCACGAAATAGAGCTCGCCATTCTGCCCCTTGATGACGTCGCAATAATCTCCGCCCACAACTCCGGCCGGCTGATAGTGGAAGGAAATGTCCCAACCCGTGAATGCCAGGTCGCAGGGGAGCAGTCCCTTCTGGATTTCGGCAGCGAGCTCAAGGTCGTACTCCAGCGCGCGCGCCTGTTTGGGCGTAAGGCAATCGAGGCAGACGCGGACCAGCGGATTCTCGCGCAGGCGCTCTTCCTCCACCGGCGTGTGACACTCCTCGCAGATGCCGAAGTTGCCGCAATCGATGCGGTTCAGCGCGCTGTCCACCTCTTCCAGCAGGCGAACCATCTGCTCGCTCCGGCTTTGTCCGAGAACGTCAGCGAGGCGGGCCCGTCCGGTCAGCAGTTGCTCGCGGACGCTGTCCACGTAGGTCGTGTCTCCGATTGCCATGACTAACCACCTTTAACAATTTAGAGGGTTATACCCTAACGGAGGATGCAGTAATTTTGCCGAAAACGAGTCTTGCTTCTGACGCTTTCAGGGTGCCACTTGTAGATACTGTACGCTGCTTCCCGGATGCGGTCTTTCCGCAGATTGCGGCCAAATTTTTTGGCTGAACATCACCGGTTGGACACGGAAATTCGGCGCTTCAACCCAGAGGCACGGAGGCGATGCGCCGAGCCGCGAAGCGGCGGCTATGAAGTTAAAAGCCCGGGGCGCAAGCCCCGGGTAGTCGCGATCAAACGATCAGAGCCGCGTCAGCGGCGACCGCTACTTCTTCCCCGCCTGAATTCCTGCCCACTTCTCCAGCAGGCCGAGGGTGGCGGCGTAGTCCTGATTCTCCATTCCCTCTTCCGTCGCCAGTTCATAAATCTCGTCGACGGTCTCCAGCGCCGGCAGCTTCGTCCGCGTCTCCTTTGCCATGTCGAGCATGAGGTGGATGTCTTTGTGCATCAGGCGCAGCGGGAAGTTGGGCGAGAAATCGTGGCGCAACACGAACGGCGCTTTGTAATCCACCACCCCGTTCTTCACCATCGACGCCTGGATCAACTCAATCAGCTTCTGCGGCTCGACCCCAAGCTTCTGGGTCAGCGTCAGCGCCTCGGCAAAGCCTTCGTAGATGAGCGCGATCATCAGGTTCATGCCGAGCTTGGCGGCCTGACCTTTGCCGATCGGGCCAATGTGAATCACCTGCTTGCCCATCGCCTTGAACAGCGGATCCAGGTACGCCACCGGCTCGGGGGCTCCGCCAACAATGAAGATGAGCTGCCCATTCTCGGCGCCGATCTTCGATCCGGTTACCGGCGCATCCACCCAGTGCACGCCGCCCTCGTTGGCCTTCTGCGCGAACTGCACCGTGGAGGACGGCGAGATGGTGCTGGAATCGACGATGATCGCCCCTTCCTTCAGCGATGGCAGGGCTCCGTCCTGGCCAAAAACGACGCGCTCGACCGCGGCGGTGTCGGCGACGCAAACCCAGACCACGTCGGCTTCCTTGGCCGCATCGGCCGGAGAGACTGCCGTGGTAGCGCCGTCAATGTGCTGCCGGGCGGTGCGGTTCCACACCGCGACCTCGTGTCCGGCGGCAACCAGTCGCGACGCCATCGGACGTCCCATGATGCCCAAGCCGAGAAAAGCGATACGCATGCATTGGCTCCTTAAATCGGATTTCGACACGCGCCCCGACGAAGTGGCCATCGTGTCTACCCGAAACTACTGATTTAAGCTGACGCGGAGAGTAAGGTCAAGGAAGAGAAGAGTTCGGCGTCGCATTTCCAGCTCAGTCCAACATCAATCCTTATCCGGAGAGAAGAGCGCAGCCTCTTCCATCGCAGGTCCCTCCACGCGGGCTGCAGTCCTTGGTCGGGATGGCAATTCCGTCGAGGAAAACACAATTATCTGTCCCGCATCGCCAACCCCCGCCAGCGCGTCTAATAAATAAGACTTTCATGATTGGACCCACAATTCGACGCAAGGCCAGGCAGTTCAGCACGCTAGTCGGCCATTCGGCGATGACGCCGCGTACCGGGGTCACCCGCAAGCCGGTGCTTGCCGGCCGCGACCAGCTTGGCGTCACGTTCATCGGACATTCCAGCTTCTTCCTCCAAATCGGCGGCAAGAACATTCTTGTCGACCCCAACTTCGCGCGCTGGATCTTCGTGCTGAAGCGCCTGCGCCGGCCGGGGCTGCGGCTGCGCGATCTGCCACCCATCGATGCGGTGCTCATTTCGCACGCGCACTTCGATCACCTGCATCGTCCCTCGCTGCGCGCGATTGCGCGGCTGACGCGCTGGCAATCAGGCAAGCGGCCGCAGATCATCGTGCCCAAACATGTGCGCGACCTGGTCAGCGACCTGGGCTTCGGCAAGATCACCGACCTCGACTGGTGGGAGAGCTGCCAGCTCGGCAGCGTCGAGATCACCCACACGCCCGCGAAGCACTGGGGCGCGCGCATCGTGCGCGACATGCACCGCGGATATGGCGGCTACGTGCTGCGTGCGGGTAAGAATTCGATTTATCACGCTGGCGACACCGCCTACTTCAACGGCTTCCATGAAATTGGCGAGCGGCTTCAGCCCGAGCTCGCGCTGTTGCCGATCGGCGCTTATCATCCCGCGGCATACCGCAACGTGCACACCAGTCCCGAGGATGCAACCCAGGCATTCGTCGATCTGGGCGCGCGCTGGATGGTGCCCATGCACTACGGAACCTTCAAACTCTCGCACGAACCGGTAGAAGAACCGGTCGAGCGCCTGAAAGCCGAAGCGAAACGACTTGGGATTGAGAAGAAAGTGTTCGTGCTGGAAGAAGGCGTGACGAAGTTCTTCGAGTGAGGAATGTTGTCAGTTGTCAGTTGTCAGTTGTCAGTTGTCAGTTGTCAGTTGTCGGTTGTCGGTTGTCAGTTGTCAGTTGTTGGTTGTCAGTTGTCGGCTATGAGCTGTGAGCTATGAGCTGTCAGCTCCCCTCAACTGAATTGTCATCCCGACCGGAGGCGGCGTGCCTTTCGCCGCCGGAGTGGAGGGACCCGCGGTTCGCGCGCGGCGCAATCAATCCATCGCACGACTCTGATTGAAGTCCCGCCGCAGGCGGTGACGAAACCTCTTCAGCCCAGTGCGGGAGCACTGGGAAAATCCCATGTTGATAAGGCTGAGCCCCTTCAGGGGCGACAGGCTTTTTGCCGTGACCGGTGCCGGCCCTTACGAGGCTCGAATCAAACTCGAAACCACCCGACTCCCTGCGCTTCCGCGCCTGGCTGAAGAGGTAGCATCCCGCCTGCGACGGGATTTGCTTTTCTCATCTTCCCGCTCCAAAAAACCGCAGATAGGACACACGACGACTTCGAACTCACCTTCCCGCACATCGGGCAGGATAGAACGCTTTTACCCTCCAGCGTCCGGGAGGTATTGTCTCGAGCGGGCACTGCCCTCGCCAGCTTCTTCTGCTCTGGATACAATCAAAAATGCCCACGGGCCGCGCCACACATCCGGAGATCCCCATGAAAAAGACCGCTCTCATTCTGCTGCTCACCTTCACCCTTTCGGCGATGGCTTTCGCCGGCGACACCTACCTCCCCGGCAAGATCGTGAAATGGGAGAACGGCTCCTATCCCGACGGCAAGAAGATGAAGACCTGGGTGGTCTACTCGCTGCAGACCGACACGACGACTTACTCCATCGCCCACAAAGGCGAGAACAAGCCGCAGATGCAGGCCGGCGAGTCCGTGCAGTACTTCATCAAGAAGAGCAATCAGATTTACGTGCAGAACGCGCAGGGCAAGAAGCGCGAGTACCAGATCATCGGACAGACCGCGGTGCCGACGCCTGCGCCGCCGGCGCAGTGACTTAGCTTTTACCTTTTAGCTTTAGCTTTAGCTTTTGGGTAGACATCCTAAAGATCCTCGCTACGGCTGCTTTGTGTCAGGGCACGACTTCAAGTCGTGCCATATAGCCGCTTTACGAATACAGGGCTTTAGCCCCTGCATGCTGTTTGCAGCGGCTGAAGCCGAAGTTTATGTAAACTTTTGGCACGACTGAAGTCGTGCCCTGACACAAGGCTCATGAACTGCGGGACTTTCAGCAGCTTGTGTAAGCCACCCAAGAATCTGTGTCTTATGCGGGAACAAGCTGTGTTCGACACCCACTCCTACCGCTTCTTCAGCTTGCTCACAATCCTTCTTGGCGGTCGGATCGGCGACGCCAGTACCCCCGACAGGTGCTCGACCTCGGTGACCACGCGGTCGAGGTCGTCGATGAGCGGCTTCAGGCGATGGGTCACGCCGGGCACGCGATATTCGCGCACCAGCGAGCGGTAATACCACAGCGTCTTCGCTTTTGGCGCGGAGAACTTCTCGAAGGCGACGTCGCCATCGTTGCGCAGGTCGCGCAGCACGGCACGCGCGTTGTACAGCTTGTCGGCCGCCGAGACGAAACGCGTGTCGGCATCCTCGTGGCGCACGCGATGCAGGTAGCGGATCTTGCGCCGCTCCCAGTTCTCTTTCTTCTTCGGGTCCTCGACATACGAATCGGTGCAGCCGTCGACAATTTTCGACACCCGCGGCCCGAAAATCTGCGCAATCATCTTCAGCATCGGCCGGCCACCGTGGTCCTCGACCGCGTCGTGCAGCAGCGCGGCGATGGCCATGTCCTCGTCGCCGCCATAGTCGAGTACGATCGACGCCACCCCCAGCAGATGCGAGATGTACGGAATGCCACTCTTCTTGCGGTCCTGGTCGCGATGCACCTGCGCCGCAAAGAGCAGCGCGTGATCGAAACGCGTGGAGAGGGGAACAAATTTGCGATCAAACGTGGCGCGTCGGCGGATGGTCATAAGCGGTGCAGACAGGATACGCGAAAGAAGCTAGTAGCTACTAGCGCGAGCAACCAGCAACGAGCCGCGAGCTTCGAGCTGACAGCATTCAGCGGGGATTCGGCATTTAACATGCGGCTGTCTTGCATCTATTTTCTTGGTTGTCATCCAGAGCGCAGCGAGTCCGCCAAGGCGGACGAGCGGAGTCGAAGGACCCCGATCGCCGGATGAACCCTCCTACCGAGCCGTCGGCACCGCACCCGTGTTTTACCCGCAAGCCGGTCCGCACTCGCACGCCTTCCCGCGGACTCCCTGCACGCCTTCGCGCGCGATGATCGGTACCATGACCAGCGCGGCCACGGGATCGGCCCACCACCAGCTGGCGATCGCGTGCAGCAATAACCCAGCGAGAAGAATCGCGGAAAGATAGGCGCAGAAATCCGCCTGCCGCGAATCCGAATGTAGCGCTCCACTGTTGAGTTGCGCCGCCACGCGACGCTTCGCGCGCCCCAGCAGCGGCATGACGATCACCGCCGCAATGGCGATCAGAATTCCCGGCAGGCTGCGCTCAGGCTGTGCTTTTATCAAAAGCGCGCGGATGGATTCGACAGCGACATAGACCGCGAGCAGCAGAAAACAAACTCCGACCAGCTTGCGCGCAGTCCGCTCGCGCCGCTCGTCCTCGGAGCGAAGCCGCCACAGCAAAATTCCTGCCGACAGTGTTTCGATCACCGAGTCGAGCCCAAAGCCGACCAGCGCGACACTGCCCGCCAGCACTCCTGCGACCAGCGCGACCACGGCCTCGAAGACGTTCCACGCAATGGTCAGGTACTCCAGCCGGCGGCCGCGGACGACCAGGGCTGTGCGGTTTTGTGGAACGCTAGAGTCAGGCTCGCGATTGGCGAGGGGTGGCATGGGAAGAGTATAGGCTGAGCGTTCCAATTTGGACTGAAATCGCGAGCCTTGTTAACACTTTAGTGATGACTACCGAGCAGGAAGATCAGTCGGGGTCGTTTTGTCAATTCCGAGCCCCTCGCCAACACCTCCGAAATTGCGTTTATCGCCTATCTGGCGAGAGTTTTCGCGTCAGACGACCGTAGGGCTCCTCCCCGGGCAGATCATAGCTTATAAAGCGAAATGTGCAAAAGTTTGCACATAAACTGCGGCCGCTTTACGACCATCGATGGCATCTTAATGCCATGCAGTCGAGGAGACGATTTTGTGCTGGTTTCGGAACCGAGAGGCTGCCGTCGGCTGAAGCCGATTCCGCTCGGAAAAGGAGATGTGCAACTGCACGCCTGAACAGGCTGCGGAAAAACTCGAAGTGGACGGCTCGTCGGACTGAAGTCCGCCTCGCCGTAATCAAAGACAGACAGCTTATCGGCACGGCTGAAGCCATGCCCTGTTACAAGGCTCTCTTCAACTGAGTTTTTCACCAAACCCGTGAAGCCGTGTGCCAATACAAGGCTGGCGACTTCGGACTGTTTCGCAGACTGTTGAAGGCACCCAAATTTGCCAGCCCAGCACCGAGACCGGCCTAGCGGGAAACAGGAAGAGCAAGCAGCAGTCAGTAATCAGCAATTAGCAATTAGCAATTAGCAATTAGAACTATCCACTATCCCCTATCCCCTATCCCCTATCCACTATCCACTATCCCCTATCCACTATCCACTATTCACTATCCACTATCCCCTATTCACTATTCACTATCCCCTATCCACCACTCCCTATCCCCTGCTCTAGTCCAGCCTGACCAAAAACACTCCGCCCTCTTTGACATGCGTCTTGGACGCCACTTCTTCGGCCTGGTGTTTGTCATCGCCTACCGGACGCAGGCGCACCCATTGGCCCGTTGGCCCGGTGAACTGGATGACGTTGGCGTTCTCGTAGCGGTCCTGCAGTTTCTCTTTCAGCTTGCGCGCTTCCTTCTCGCTCTGGAAGGCACCGATCTGCACGCACCAGCGACCGCCGGTGGCAATGGGCGCGGGCGCCGACAGCACTTCCAGCTTCACTTCGGCCGTGCCCGGACGCCACACGTCGACGGCCTTGGCCGCTGCCAGCGACAGGTCGACAATGCGATCTTCGATGAACGGTCCGCGATCGGTGATGCGCACGATGGCCACGCGTCCCGTGCTGACGTTCGTCACGCGCACCCAGGAGTTCAGCGGCAGCGTGCGATGCGCCGCGGTCATCGCGTTCTGGTCATAGATCTCGCCGTTGGCGCCCTTGTGCTTGTCATACGGAGGCCCGTACCAGCTGGCCAGACCAGTTTCGACAAAGATGGGCTTCGCGTGGCGCAATTCTTTCGGCGTTACCTCCGAGGCCGTGGTGGATTCCGGCTGAGACGGCGTGACCGTCGGCGGAGGCGGAACTTTTTGATGAGCGGTCTTGTGTCCGCCGCAAGCCGACAGCAGCAGCAGAGCAACGGAAACCACGGCGACGAGAGTACGGCGCGCGCCAGCCGAATCGGCTAAATGCCAAATGCCAAATGCCAAATGCGCCTCTAGGGTTTGCGCTGCTTGTTCGAGTCCATGTGGTCGGCGGCCTGCTGCAGCTTCTCGCTGGCCACGCGCAGGGCGTTGCTGGAGTGCTGCCGGATCGCCGGTACCAGCTCGTCGTTGATGTAGGCGATGAGGGTCTGCGTCTCTTCCTCGATCCGCGTGGAAGCGTCGCCCAGAATATCGTCGAGCCGCTCCCCGGCCGTCTGGAAGCGACGGTTGGCGTTCTTGTTCTGCTCGTTCACTGCGTGCCACCTTGGTGAGTAGCGGAGAATCGTCAGGCACAGAGATTATGGGCCGGATTTGCGGGGGTGGTCAATTGGCGAGAGGGATGCGGAGGGGGGTGCGCTAACGGCGAGGTCCTCCATCGCTAATGGGATGGGGCCAGCGGCGACTGGCGGTAAATCTGGTCCAGCACTTTCAACATGAGGACGTTCGCTGTCGGCAGGTCGTCAAGCGATACGGTCAAGTTGGTCCACACCACCAGCGTCACCTTGTTGTCCGGATCGTAGCCCATGAAGGAGTTGAAGCCGACCGTCTCGCCGCCGTGAAAAAAGATGGTGTTCGGCCCCCAGCTCATTTGGGTGATGCCGTACCCGTAGCGCTGACCTTCAGGTTTGTTCGGGTCTTCCGGCCGCAGGCTGTCTAGCCAGATGCGCTGATACCTGGCGTTGAGCACGCGGCCCGTAACCAGCGCCTCGATCCAAACAGCGATATCGCTCGCGGTCGAGATTGCTCCCCCGGCCGCCGTGGCGAAAGAGTGGTTCACATTGGTGTAGTCGGTGGGCTTGAGCGTACCCGCCCGGGCGGCAGCCTTCTGTTCCGACGTGTAAGGAGGCTCTCCCACAAACGCGACCGAGGAACTCCCGTAGAGGTAGCCATGCGAATACGGCTGGGGAAGGGTGTTCACTGCCGGCGCAGGCAGTACGGTTTGTTGCAGGTGCAGCGGCCCGAACAGCCGGTCCTGCATCGCCTGCTGAAGCGATTGGCCGCCGACCTTTTCGGCGATCACGCCCAGCAGCGCGTAGTTGGTGTTGCAATACTCGTATTGCGCGTCGGGCGCAAAGTTGGGTTTGTGCGCGAAGGCAATCGCCAGCAATTCCGCCGCGCTCCAGACCTTCGCCGGATCACGGTCGGCGCTCGCCGAAAGTTCCGGGGCGTCAAGATAGTTGTAGAGCCCGCTCCGCATCTCCAGCAATTCGGCGACGGTGATGTGCCCGCCATTCGGTACATCCGGTACGTACTTCGATACCGGATCGTCGACGCTCAGCTTGCCCTCCTGCGCCAGTTGCAGGATGACCGCCGCTGTCATGGTCTTGGTGTTGGAGGCGATACGGAAATGGGTGTCCGCTGCGGGAGTAACGTTTGCGCCCAGCCGCGTGGTGCCGTAGTTGAGGCTGAACTCGCCTTGCGGTGTGCGCAACAGAATCACGGCGCCGGGGATCAGCAGTTCTTTAGCGCTGATGTTGAGCATTGCCTGCAGCGCCGCGCGATCAATGTGCTTGAGCCCCGCCCGCCCGGCAGCAGAAGTTGTCGACGTGCTCGCCGCAGGTGGCGTGGATGAGGTCTGTGCTATGACGCACGCCGCACTGAAAAGCCAGACGGCCATGAATAAGTGAGCGGGGCGCATGCCTCCCCGGCCGCGCCGTGATCGCAAAAGTTCGAACCGTGTAGGCAAACCATTCCGCCTTATCTTGCAGCCGGCAAGGATGCAGTATTTCAGTGATCACGCCATCGAGAAGGAATCGCGGTTCCTGAGAGTAGGCTCCGTCTGCCCGAGGGATGTCAATCGGAAGCTTTCGAGTGCGGGATCAGCATTCATGTTGGCTGTGAGCTGTGGGCTTCGGATCCATCGGCTGCTTCTTTGCACATCCCCATCGCGGCTTCTAGAATCAAGCTTTACTCCCGCGAGCCCCCATGCCCTTGAAGCAGTCGGAAGCGATCGTTTTGCGCACGTATCCCCTGCGCGAATCCGACCTGCTGGTGACTCTTGTTTACGCGTGCGGATGGCAAGGTGAAGGGCGTAGCTCGGGCGGCCAAGAAGTCGAAGCGGCGCTTTGGCGGAGCGCTGGAGCCCCTGACGATGGTCCGCGCCTACTACGACGATCGCGAGGGCAAAGAGCTGGCGCGGCTGGACTCGTGCGACATCCTGGAATCTCCACTCTCGTCGGAAATCGATTATCCGCGAGTGGTCGCGCTGGAGCACGTGGCCGAGACTCTCGACGAGTTGCTGCCCGAGCGCGAAGCTAACGACGCCATCTTTCGCCTGGCTGTTTCGGTGCTGCTCCAACTGCGCTCCGGCTCGATCTGGATGCCGCTCACCTACTTCCAGCTCTGGCTGGTACGGCTGGTCGGATTTCTGCCGGATTTAAGCGAGTGCCTCGTCTGCGGGTGCGCGCTCAACGGCAGCCGCGCCTACTATCACGTGCTGGCCGACGGCCTCAGGTGCGAGCAGCATAAGCGGCTGGCGTCGTCGCAACTTGCACCCGACTCGCGAGCCCTGGCGAGTCTGATGTTTCGCTCTCCGGTCGAGACCTTTGCCGAGGATGGAACGGCCGCGCTGGCCAGCAACTCCGGATCAGCGCAGTACGCCGATCTGCGTAAGTTCCTGGTGCAAATCATCGAGCGTCACCTGGAGAAAAAGTTGGTGACCGCCGCCATGTTGGCGAAACTGTAATCGTGTCATACTGATCTGTAGCGTTTCATCTGCCAGCTTTGCCCAACAGGCGGGCCGGGCTTCATCTTTGCCAGACCGGGGACGACTCCTTTGCCATCCTCCCAAAATCCGTTGACTTTCCAGGAGCTTGTGCTCCGCCTACAGAGTTTCTGGGCCGATCATGGCTGTGTCCTGCAGCAGCCCTATGACGTCGAAGTGGGCGCCGGCACCATGTCGCCAGAGACCTTCCTGCGCGTCCTCGGTCCCAAGCCGTATCGGGTGGGATACGTGCAGCCGTCGCGGCGTCCGGCTGACGGCCGTTATGGCGAGAACCCGAACCGGCTCTTTAAGCACATGCAGTACCAGGTGATCCTGAAGCCGCCGCCGGCCGACATCCAGGAGTTGTACCTCAAGTCGCTCGCGGCGATCGGCATCGACCTGCGCAAGCACGACATTAAGTTCGAAGAAGACAACTGGGAGTCGCCGACGCTGGGCGCGTGGGGCATCGGTTGGCAGGTGATGCTCGACGGGCTGGAAATCACGCAGTTCACTTACTTCCAGCAGTGCGGCGGCATCGATCTCGACCCGATCTCGGTTGAGCTGACCTATGGTCTGGAGCGCATCGCTGCGTTCCTTCAGGACGTCGACAGCATTTACGACATCACGTGGGTCGTCGATCCCGAGGGACGCGCGGTGAAGTACGGCGAGATTCGCCTGAAAGACGAGCTGCAATTCTCGGTTTATAACTTTGAGCGCGCCGATGTGCAGAAGGCATGGAAGCACCTGGAGCTGTACGAAGCCGAGTGTCAGGCGCTGCTGGACGAATACCACGCGCAATTCGGTGAGAAAAAATCGAAAGGCCAGAAGGATGATGATGGATCTGGCGAAGAGCGGAAAGCGAAGAGCGAAGAGCGTCAGTGCGAAATTCTCCGCTTCCCTGTGCTCGGGGCCTTCGACCTGTGCCTGAAGTGCTCGCACCTGTTTAACATTCTGGACGCACGTGGTGCGATCAGCGTGACCGAGCGAGTCGGTGTGATCGCGCGTATTCGCGCGCTGGCCGTGGGAGTGGCGAAAGCATACGTCGATCAGCAGAAGGCTGAAGTGGCGGCGGCACCCACCCTCTCGCCAAAAGAAGGCGACGAGGATGGGGCACCCGGTGGTAAAGCCTCCGCTCAACTGGCGGCGTCGAGGTCGTGAGCTTTCTTCAGGCGCTAAGGCGCAGGTGATTGAAGTGGCATCTTCGGCACGCGTGAACACGCTGCGTGAAACTGGACGGATTAGCTTTGTATCAGGGCACGACTTCAGTCGTGCCGAGGGCTTTGGTTTAGAGGCGCGCTTCAGCCCCTGCATGCGGTCTGCAGCGGCTAAAGCCGTCCTCCTTTAAGCAGCTAACCGGCACGACCAAGGTCGTGCCCTGATACAAGGCGGACTGTGCAGATTTTTCAGCCGCTGTGAACGCGTGCTCCACCTATTTACCGCCGTCCGCTGTAGTCACGTATTAAGGCGTAAAGCGAACCCAGGTTGTGACTCGAATCACACCCAAGAACGCAACCGGTCAGTCACAATGGTTGTTTGCACGACTGAAAGTGGCTGCCGATTGCTAAAAGCTAATTGCTAACGACTAATTGCTAGTTGCTTCTTCCTATGTCTGACTTTCTACTTGAGATCGGTACCGAAGAAATTCCCGCCCGAATGATCGACAGCGCGCGCGAGGAACTTGCCAAGCGCGTCAACGACCTTCTACAACGCGAACGGCTGGGCAATACCGGCATCGAAGCCTACTCAACACCGCGCCGCCTGGCTGTCCTGGCCTCCGGCGTCGCCGAAGCTCAGCCCGATGTCAGGGAGCAAGTGACGGGGCCGTCGCTTAAAGTCGCTTACAAAGATGGCGTGCCGACGCCCGCCGCGGAAGCGTTTGCCAAGAAGGTCAACCTTCCAGTCACTGCTCTGGAGAAGATCACTACGCCCAAGGGCGATTACCTCGCCGCCACCGTGCAGAAGAAGGGGCGTCCGGCTGCCGACATTCTTGCCGAAGGGTTGCCGAAGGAGATCGCCGGAATTTACTGGGCGAAGAACATGTACTGGCGCGGCAAGTCGGCCGAGCGCTTCGTGCGTCCGGTGCGCTGGCTGGTGACGCTGCTCGATGGCGAAGTCGTGCCGCTGGAGTTCGCCGGGATTTCCGCGAGCGGGACCAGCGAGGGACATCGCATCCTGTCTTCGGGAGCTTTGGCGATCCGGCGTCCGGCGAATTACGTCGAGACCCTGGCTGACGGCTCGGTCATCGCCAGTGCTGCCGAGCGCGAGCATCGTATCCGCAAAGCGCTAGACGCAGCGGCCCGCACTGTTCCCGGAGCGCGCTGGCGCGAGGACAAGTCCCTGCTCGATACCGTCGTCAACCTGACGGAATTCCCTTCTGCCATCCTAGGCAGTTTCGACCCGGAATTTCTCGCACTCGCCGACGAAGTCCTGGTCACGGTGATGCGCGATCACCAGAAATATTTTGCGCTGGAAGACGGCAATGGCAAGCTGCTGCCGCATTTCCTCGCGGTGTTGAACACCGACGGCGATCCCGACGGGTTGATCCAGCATGGCAACGAACGCGTGCTGCGCGCCCGCTTCAACGACGCGCGCTTCTTCTGGAACACCGACCAGAAGATCCCGCTGCGCGAGCGCGTGGAGATGCTGAAGTCGGTCACCTTCCAGAAAGACCTCGGCAGCTACTACGACAAAACTCGGCGCGTACAAAAACTCGGCAGCCTCATTGCGGAGACGATCCGCAGCGCGGGTAATGGCGTCCGGCCCGGCATCGTCTTCAAGGCTGGATTGCTCTGCAAGACCGATCTGACAACCGAATTGGTGAAGGAATTCACCGAGCTGCAAGGCATCGTCGGCGGCCTGTATGCGCGCGTGCAGGAACTCGATCCGCTCATGCCGGAAGCCAACCACGAGGCTATCGCCGAAGCCATCTACGACCACTACAGGCCGGAATCGATGGACGACAGCGTACCGCGCAGCATCGAAGGCGGGGTGCTCGCCATAGCCGACAAGGCCGACAGCATCGCCGGAATGTTTGCCGTGGGATTGCAGCCCACGGGATCGAAAGACCCGTTCGCGTTGCGTCGCGCCGCCAACGGCATCGTGAAGACCATCGCCGAACACAAGCTGCCGCTGCCGATCAGCAAATTGTTCGCGGATGCGTTGGAACAGTGCGAAGGCTCATCTGCTGGGCCCAAGTTTAAGAGACCTGTCCCGCGAATGCTGCTTGTGGAGCGAAGTATGCAAAAGCTGCTGCATCGCGCCGAGGTCGCAGCCGCCGATAGCGAATTCATCGGATCAGAACCTCTCGATGTTCCAAACGTGACGATTACGGCTTTTATGATCGAGAGGCTGGCGTTTTACTTGCATGATGTGCGCGGCTTCGCATATGACGTGGTTAATGCCGTGCTCGCCGCCGGAAGCGACGACGTAGTGGATGCCATCGCACGGGCCGAAGCTGTAAGCGAAGTGCGCGTAATGCCGAGATTTTGTATCAATCGCAGCTGCTTTCAAACGCATAAACAACATTCTGCAGGCAAGCGCGCGAAAAGAACAGATAGACGATTGCACCAGGTTTTGACTATATGCGTCAGTGGGAGAAAAGGTACATCGTTGCGGAGACGGGAGAGAGGGGCATAGCAGAGCGGGCGAACGAACTCGCGCCGAGCATTCGAAGAGGCAACACTGGAGAAACGGTAGGCGAGACGCATGGATCGAGTCGTCAAAGCGTCCGGCCAGACGTGGACGATTTTTCGATAAGGTGATGGTGATGGTCGATCGATCCGCTTCAGCGCTCCAGTCGATCTGGTGTTGCTGGCCTTTGTTGCAGAGATTTTCGACCATCGCCGACTTCAGCGAGATAGTCACGGAAGGTAAGTAGAGTTGGGATTGAACCACAGAGACACAGAGGCACAGTGACTTCTCTCTTCTTCTCTGTGCCTCTGTGTCTCTGTGGTGAATCCGATGTTTTCGTTAACGCACTTATGATCTGCAACCAGTAAAGGACTCATATGAGCACTGCAAGTACTGAAATGAACAATGCGACCGCGAATGCTACGGCCGTGAAATACGTCTACTTTTTTGGCGACGGCCGCGCGGAAGGTCACGGCAAGATGAAGGACGAACTCGGCGGCAAGGGCGCCGGACTGGCGGAAATGACCAACGCCGGACTGCCTGTGCCCCCGGGCTTCACCATCCAGACCGAAGCCTGCCGTGAATACATGCCGAAGCACACGGTCTCGAAAGAGGTCAACAGCCAGATGGACGAGGCGCTTCGCCGCCTGGAGCAGTTGCAGGGGCAGAAGCTTGGCGGCGCCGACAATCCGCTGCTGGTCAGCGTGCGCTCGGGCGCAAAGTTCTCCATGCCGGGCATGATGGACACCATCCTCAACCTCGGCCTCAACGACAAGTCAGTCGAGGGCCTGGCCAAGCGCAGCAACAATCCGCGCTTTGCTTATGACTCCTATCGCCGCCTCATCCAGATGTTCGGCTCGGTCGTGCTCGATATTCCCAAGCACGCGTTTGAAGCCGTGTTCGACGGCAAGAAGAAGCAGAAAAAAGCCAAGCTCGATACCGACCTCGACGCCAAGGCGCTGCAAGAAGTGATTGCCGACTACAAGAAGGTCGTGAAGCAGCACACCAAGCAGGATTTCCCGCAAGATCCGCATGAGCAGCTGGTGATGGCGCGCGATGCCGTATTCAGATCGTGGCTGAACGATCGCGCCAAGCACTATCGCCGCATCAACAATATCGACGACACGATCGGCACCGCGGTCAACGTGCAGGCCATGGTCTTCGGCAACCTCGGAGAGACCAGCGGCACCGGCGTGGGCTTCACGCGCAACCCGGGCACCGGCGTGAAGGAGTTCTACGGCGAGTTCCTGATGAACGCGCAGGGGGAAGATGTCGTCGCCGGAATCCGTACCCCGGTCCACATCTCCGAACTGGAGAAGATCCAGCCTGACACCTACAACCAGTTGCGCGAAATTACTTCGCGGCTGGAAAAGCACTATCGCGACATGCAGGACTTCGAGTTCACCATCCAGGACGGCCGCCTGTACATGCTGCAGACGCGCAACGGCAAGCGTACCGGCCGCGCTGCTGTCCGGGTCGCGATCCAGATGGTGGAAGAAGGGCTGATCACCAAGGAAGAAGCGATCTTCCGCGTCGAGCCCAACCAGCTTTACGACTTCCTCGTCCCCAGCCTCGACGAAAAGGGTAAGGACGTCGAAGTGCTCGCTACCGGCCTGCCGGCATCGCCGGGCGCGGCTGTCGGCAAGATCGTATTCACCGCCGAAGACGCGGTCGTGCAGTTCAACAAGGACAAGCAGACGCACCTCATCCTGGTTCGCGCCGAGACTACGCCGGAAGACATTGCGGGCATGGAAGTCGCGGCCGGCATTCTGACTTCGCGCGGCGGCATGACGTCGCACGCGGCCGTGGTCACCCGCGGCATGGGCAAATGTTGCGTCGCCGGCGCTGGTGACATCGAGGTCGACGAGAAGGCGCGCGTCATTCGCGTCCACGGCAAGACGCTGAAAGAGGGCGACTGGCTCTCGCTCGACGGCACCACCGGCCGCGTCATCAACGGCCAACTCAAGACGGTTGCAGCGCGTCCCGACGATCCTGAACTCGGCAAGCTGATGGGATGGGCCGAACCCTTCCGTCGCATGGGAGTTCGCGCTAACGCCGACATTCCCCGTGATGCCCTGCAGGCGCGTGCGTTTGGCGCCGAAGGCATCGGACTGTGCCGCACCGAGCACATGTTCTTCGCCGAGGACCGTCTGCCGCACATGCGCGCGATGATCCTGGCGAACAGCGAGAAGGACCGCCGCATGGCGTTGCGCAAGCTGCTGCCGTATCAACGCAACGATTTTGTCGGCATCTTCCGCGCCATGGACGGCTTCCCGGTTACGATCCGCACGCTCGATCCGCCGCTGCACGAGTTCCTGCCGCGCCGCGAAGACCTGATGGTCGACATCGCGAAGCTGGAACTCACCAAGCCGAAGTCGCCCAAGCTGAAAGAACTTCGCACGCTGCTGAATCGCGTTGAGCAGTTGCACGAAGTCAACCCGATGCTTGGACTGCGCGGTTGCCGCCTGGGCATCACCTATCCCGAGATCACCGAGATGCAGGCTCGCGCCATCTTCGAGGCCGCCGTCAAGGTCGCGAAGGAAGGCGTGAAGGTGAAGCCGGAGATCATGATCCCGCTGACCACCGGCCTGAAGGAGATGGCGAACCAGGGTGGCCTGGTACGCAAGGTAGCCGAAGAGGTCTTCGCCGAGAAGGAATACAAGGTGGAGTACCTGGTCGGCACGATGATCGAGTTGCCGCGTGCGGCCTTAATGGCCGATGAGATCGCGAAGGATGCCGAGTTCTTCAGCTTCGGCACCAACGATCTCACGCAAACCACCTTCGGCTTCTCGCGCGATGATGTCGGCAAGATTCTCACTGCCTACTTGTCGGAAGGCATTCTGAAGCAGGATCCGTTCGCGGTACTGGATCGTGAGGGAGTCGGCCAGTTGCTGAAGGTCGCCGTCGAGAAGGGCCGGGCGACGCGTCCGACCATCAAGATCGGCATCTGCGGAGAACACGGCGGCGAACCTTCGTCGGTGGAGTTCTGTGCTTCCCTTGGCTTCAACTATGTATCGTGTTCACCCTTCCGCGTACTGACTGCACGCTTGGCGGCGGCGCAGGCGGGCGCCAGTGCGGAGTTGAAGATCGAAGGCGGGAGAACCAAGTAGCGGTAATCAGTGACCAGTGGTCAGTAACTACAAAGGGCTCGGCATCCCGCCGGGCCCTTACTTCTTTAAATGAGCTAACTTACCGATCTTCAGCCTACCCGTGCCCCTATACATTTTTGGGTTAATTACGAGCATTTATAGCAGTTTTGCCAGACCGACTATCCCTGTACCTTAGTCATGCTTAGTAAATCGTTATCGTACCGCTGCTCGTTTAGCGACGAGCCAATCTGGCGTGTCGTTAGATCATCGCCGAGTTTAAGATACATAGCCGCTGGGTATGGAGGATTTCGTGAGAGTTAAGTTTCTATGTGCTGTGACCTGCGTCATGCTGTTCGCGAGCATGATGTATGCATCGACGTCGACTAAACAGATCGCCAATGGTAAGAAGGCCAAAGTGGTGGGGCAGATTGTCTCGCGCAATGGCGACGCCGTCACCGTAAAGGAAAAGAAGACCGAGCAGATGGTCATCGTCAACCTTACCGACAACACCAAGGTTGAGCGCGAAAAGGGTTCGCTGAGAATGCGTCGCTCTGACATGGATGTCACCGCCATGGTGCCCGGCCTGACCATCAGCGCCGAGGGCGTGGGTAACGCCAAGGGTCAGCTCGACGCCAGCAAGATCACCTTCGATCCCGATGCTTTCGCGATTGAAGTAGCCCAGCAGCAGGAAATCAGCGCCAACAAGGCCGCCGCTGCCCAGGCACAATCGACCGCCAACTCGGGCGTGCAGCAGGCTCAGACCGCACAGGTTTCGGCTGATGTTGCGCAAGGTACCGCCGATGCAGCCGGCAAGGCTGCGATCGGAGCTGGCACTCTCGCCTTGGCCGACGCCGGTGCCGTCCAGATGGTGAACAAGCGCGTCTCTGACCTTGGCGATTACAAGACGGTTGCCGAAGCCGGCGTCTACTTCCCGACCGGAGAGTCCGACCTCGACGCGGCGGCGAAGGCTGACCTCGATAAGCTGTCGCAGCTCGCAATGTCGACCGAGAACTACATGATCGAAGTCGCCGGTTATGCTTCCAGCACGGGCACCAAGGCAATCAACCAGAAGCTGAGCGACGAGCGCGCCACCGCGGTCGTCAACTACCTGCGCAACAAAGGGAACATCCCCATGCGCCGCTTCCTGGTGCCTGCCGGATACGGTGCGAACAAGCCGGCTGGCGACAACAAGGACGCCGAAGGTCGCATGCTGAATCAGCGCGTCGACGTGAAACTGATCGTCAACAAGGGTCTTAACCAGGGGATGTAATAGCGAGCAAGACAGACGGAAAAAGAGGTCGCGCCCTGCGGCCTCTTTTTTGTTTGAGCCATGAGCTCTGAGCTGTGGGTCCAAATTTTCTGGATTGATAAGAGGGACAGCTGCGCGAGCCAAGGGTTCAGCTTACGGCTCATGACTCATAGCCCACAGCCTCACTGCGTCTGCTGCAGTTTTGCGATCAGCTTCTGCGCCAGGTTCTCTTCCGATTCCGACCACAGCACGCGCCCGCTGATGCCGCAGTTCTTCTCCACCGCCGCCGAGAATCCCACCAGCTTGGCAATGTTGGCGCGCAATGCTCGCTCGCCCTGAACCGTGAGCTCGCGCTCGTCGTAGATGAACGAAGAGTCGAGACCAAAGTCCCCTTCGATGTGCCCGTCGTCGGTATAAATTCCCTCGTCAAATTGCACCCCATGGACGAGGAATCGAACCGCCACAGGCCGTTGTACCCAGCTCTCGCCATGTTCATCTTCGTTTGGAACCAGGAGGTCCCAGAACGCTTCGAACACGAACGCAAAATCGTCGTGCGCGAACTCGCTGGCAACTTCCACCGCTTCTTCGGGAGAAACGCCCGGATCGAAGCGTCGTTCCAGCACGGTTGGCTCGCTCCACGCGACCGGGTGAACAGAAAGGTAGGTAATGCCTTCGCGCACTGCGGAAAATGGGAACTGCCGCAGCACAGCGGCCGTGCGCGTCATCATCTCTTCCGCGCGAAAGCTGGGAAACCAGATACTCAGGTACAGCGAATCCGCCATCGCGATATTGTAGCGCGAGCCGCCGCCCTCACGCCTGCTTGGAGTCGCGGCGAAAGACCGGAGCTGCCTCGCCTTACCTCCGCAAGGATGATGATAAAGTAGGCGGAATCCGCTTCACTCGCGCTCGTGCCAGTCGCATGCACAATGACCAATGGCGAAGGAGTTCACCATGATATCGGTCTTCATCGGCACCAGCCTCGACGGCTTCATCGCGCGCAAGAACGGTGACTTCGACTTCCTTCCCACCGGTGGCGGAGAACCTCACGGTTATGACGAGTTCATCGCCAGCGTCGACGCCATCGTGATTGGCCGCCACACGTTTGAAACCGTTCTGGGCCTAGGCTCCTGGGCATATGGCAAGAAACGGGTTGTCGTCCTCAGTAGCCGTCCCATTGATTTATCTGTCGTCAAAGGCGGCGTAGTCGAGCAAATGTCCGGCCCTCCGGCACGAATCGTCGCACAACTTGCCGCCAACGGCGCCCATCATCTCTATGTCGATGGCGGGCTCACCATTCAACAGTTTCTGCGGGCCGGCCTCGTCCATCGCCTCATCATCACTCGCGTTCCCGTGCTCATCGGAGAGGGCATTCCTCTCTTCGGCGCAGTCCCCCACGACATTCAACTCCGTCACGTGTCGACTCGCCAGTTTCCCAGCGGCATGGTTAGCAGCGAGTATCGTATCGACGTCTAGCTTAGTCGCGGGCGAATCTCAAGCTGGTTAAAGCCCCATGGCTAATTCCCAATTCCTGATGACGTACTGCCCTAGGCGCTCAATCGCTTCTTCGCCTTGATCTCTCCCAGCAGCGCGTCGATTTTCTGCTCGCGGTCCAGAGCGTGCAGCCGGCCTTCGATGTCGTCGCCAAGAATCTCGTGCTTGGCGCGGCCCAAGGCTTCCTCGCGCGCGACCTTCGTACGCATACGATCGAAGGTGCGGTTCTCACCTTCGGGCGTGAGCTGGGCATCGGCCGCGCGGCTGACCGCCCGCGAACGCCGGTGCTGCGCAATCAGCAAATCGGCTTTAGCTTTGGCTTCGGTAAGCTTCAACTCCAGCTTCTTCAGCGCCGCTTTCAACGACTCGACCTGCGTCTGCTGATCGGAGATCTGCTGGTCGAAGCTGTCTGCCAGTTGCTGAAAGCTCATCGCCCGCTCCAGCGCGGCGCGTGCCAGTTCGTCGTCTTGTTTATCCACGGCCAACTCCGCCTTGCGCATCCAGTCCGCGTGTTTCTCGGCATTGTCTTTCTTCTTCTTCTCCAGCAGGTGCAGGTCGGCAAGCGCAATCGCCACCTGCGTCTTCACCTGGATGAACTGGTTCTCCATGTCAAGGATCACCTGCTTCAACATCTTCTCCGGGTTTTCCGCGCGATCAACCAGATCGTTCAGGTTCGCCCGGACCAGCGTTGCAACTCGATCAAGTAATGCCATAACGAACTCCTTTGTAGCTATGTGTTATGAGCTTTGGGCCGTGAGCCAAACATCAAAATCACTGGTGCCCCACGTTCGCCCGCTTTGGCTAACGTGGGCCCAGGTTAGCGTCCAACGAACGGACGCGAACCTGGGGCACCGATTCTTCTACTTCCCTGCACCCGCACTCTTTGCCTTGCCATCGTCATCGGCTGGAGGCAGGCCGTCCGGCTTCGGCGACTTGTCGCCAATCGTGCGAATCTTACCCAGCAAGCTCCGACATCTGCATGCCGGAGAGCGCCTCGAACAGCGCCGGCACCTGGGCGGCAATCTCTGTGATGTCGCCGGTGATCTTGTGCATTCCCGCTGAGTTTCCATTGCCCGTCGAGACGATGGTGATCTTGTCAACGTTCGCCAGCGGGCTGGCCAGCGCCTTCACCACTTCCGGCAAGCCGGTGATCAGCTTGTCGACGACGGCAGCCTGGTTGTACTCCTGATAGGCTTCGGCCTTCACGTTCATGGCGCGCGCCTCGGCGTCGCCTTTCTTGAAGATGATCTCGGCTTCGGCTTCACCCTGTGCGCGAATGGCGCTGGCGCGGCCTTCGGCTTCCACCATGGTTCTCGAGCGCTCGGCGTTGGCCAGGGTCTCAATGCGCTGACGCTCGATCTCTGCACCCTTCAACACCGTGGCAATCAATTCCTTCTCGCGGCGGTTGATCTCGGCTTCCTGCACCTTGACCTGCGCCTCTTTCTCGATCTGCTGCACCTTCACGGATTCAGCAATCACCTGCTGCTGCATCACGTTGGTCTGGATCTCGTAGGCCTTGTCGGCTTGCGCCTGCTGACGTTTCACCAATTCGGCATACTGCGCTTTCTTCACTTCGAGGTCGCGCTGCGCCTCGGCCTGGCGTGCGAGCGAAGCGGTCTCGGCCGCGACTCGTTCCTGGTCGGCTTGCGCCTTCGCGGTTGCCGATTCGCGCAGGGCGATCGCACGCTTGATGGCCGTATCGCGATCGGCTTCGGCGGTGGCTACATCGGCGTCGCGCTTGATGCGCGCAATGTCAGGCCGGCCCATGTTGGTGATGTACTCGTTCTTGTCGCGAACTTCCTTGATGGTGAACGAGATCACCTCCAGGCCCATCTTGTTCATGTCGTCGGCGCAGGTGGTGCGCATGCGGTCGGCCACCATCTCCGGCTGCTTCACGATCTCTTCCACCGTGAGCTGGCCAATGATGCCGCGCAAATGTCCTTCCATCACCAGGCGAATGAGGGCTTCGCGATCCGGAGGCGTCTTGGTCAGAAACTGCTCCGCAGCCGTTTTGATCGACTCGGGATCAGACTTGACTTTGATCTGCGCGACCGCTTCGACGGTGACGGCGACGCCCTGCTTGGTGTAAAGGTCCTGCTGGGGTGCGACGTCGAACGACATCAGCTCAAGCGAGAGTTCGCGGCAGTTTTCCACCATGGGCAGAATCACCGTGCCGTGTCCTTTCACCACTCGTAAGCCTCGAAAGCCGTAGACTACCAGCGCTTCGTTGGGGCCGGCCTTGCGATAAAGCCGGGCAAACATGGTCATCAACATGAAGATGGCGATTACCGCCAGGGCGGTAATGACCAATGCATCGGTTGGAATGTGGGGCATAAGCCTCTCCTCAATTGCAGCATTTAGCAATTGGCACTTAGCATTTGGCGCCTGCGATACGTGCTCGGATAGGGCGTGCACCTGGGCATGCGCTTTCGGCTAACTGCTAATTGCTAACGGCCAAGTGCCGATTCATTCGCCAATTCTTCCCAGCGTCGTACATACGCAATTCCTTTCTCATAGCGCGTGATAATGACTTCGGTATCGCGGGCCATCGCTTCTCCCGTGTCGCTACGCGCTCCGCACGTGTGACGCGTACCTTCCTGCGAAAAGATGATTTCGCCGGTGCCGCCCTCACGAATGGAGCTGATCACACGCGCCAGCACACCTACGCGTTCGTAGTCCGCAGGATCGAGCTCCCGATCGTGCTTCAGCAGAAACTTGGCGATGAAACCGAACACAATCACCGCACCGACCAGGCCCACCGCCGTCGAGATCACGAGGATGAGACTCACGACCAGGGTCGAGTACCGCATCAGCAGATAGCCTGCTCCGCCAAACCACGCCAGGAAAGCCGTGATCGTGGCAAAGTTCAGGAACGGCATATCTGCGCCCTGGTGCACACCGGTGACATGTCCAGCGGCAGGAGCAGCGCCGTTCGGCATGGCGACGTGTCCCACCGGCAAATGAATGTGCGGGACGTGCACGTGAAAATGCGGAAGATGGAACGTGCCTCCCAGGAATGACAGCACGCTGAATGTCACGCCCACCAGAAAACAAACCAGGAAGAAAATTTCCAGTCCGCTCATAAACTCACTCCGCCGGCTTTCTGCCGTTCCGGCCACGCTTCGCCGCCGGCGACCCACCGTTCGGCTTCAAGACTTCCGTCAGCCGCTCCACCAGCTCGGGGGTCTCAAGAATCGCGCCCAGCAACACCAGGGCCTTGCGGCTGTCTTTGTGCTTCGCCACCTGAAGCAGTGCATGATGCAGCTCGGGATCGTGCGCCGACTGCTCGGCCCCGTTGATCAGCCACAAGTCGAGACGGTCTTCGGTCGCCCGTAAATCGCTGGTCAGCTCGGTGTGGTATCCCTCGGGATCGTCGACCAGGTACCCGGGATGCACCTTGAAAAAGCGCGCCAGCAGCATGCGCGATGCGTTGGTCAGGTGCGGCCGCGCTCCGCTCTCAATTTGCGACAGGTACGACTGGCTCAGTCCCGCGCCCAGCTCTTTCTTCAGGGCGCGGACCAGATCCTGCTGGGTCATCTCGCGGTCCATGCCGCGAAGCGTGCCTTCGACCAGCCGCAGATACCGAAGTTTTTCGCCCAGTTTCATATTGCAATTTGTAATTATAGTATTGCAATTTGCGATGTCAAGAACTGGATTTGGCGTGGAATGAATGGGTTGAACGGACGGCTAACCACAGAGGCACGGAGACACAGAGGTTTCTTAAGAATTCGATTGCAGTCCGGAAGTCACGGCGCAATTTGAAGCTTCAGGATGGGGAGAGGCAAGGAAGAAACAAAAATCTCCGTGCCTCTGTGTCTCTGTGGTCAAAACTACCGCGCGAAGTACAGCAACCCGAAGATGTACACCCACAGCGCGCCCATGAAATGCCAATACCAGGCAGTCACATCAAGAATGATGCGGCGGGTTTCCGGCGGCCGATGGAAGAGGTTGCTGATGCCTGCATACAGCAGCGCAATCAGGCCGCCGAGCAGGTGAACGGCGTGGACGCCGGTCACGATAAAGAACAGCGAGATGCTGGTGTTGGTGGCGAAGGTGGGATTCATCTGTTGCAGCAGGCGCCAGGCGTACACCTGTCCGGCAAGGAAGCCACAGCCCAGCACGATGGTCGTCCATAGCCAGGGCAGCGCGTGGTTCCTACTGATGCGAATGCCTGGAATGTCGGCGATCGGGGCCAGCACAACGTCATGCAACGCGCGGCGCCGCGCAACTTCCAGGGTGGCGCTGCTCAGCAGAAGTATCCCGGTGTTGAGAAGAAGGATGCGGAGCGGCAGAGATAACGGTACCCAGTGGCTGACGTAATTGTTGCTCGCCGGATCCCATGTTTCCCCTGCCTTGCGCACAACGTACACGGTGGTAAACGAGATGAACAGCATCACCACCGACGACATCAGCATGACGACAACCATGCGATACCGCCGCAGGCGTTCGTTGTAGTTGGGCTGATTGTCGCCGCCGCGGCCACCGCCTCCATCCCATCCGCCGGGCCAATGCTCGGTCGGACCTCGGCTGCCGCCGCCGAACGACGTCTTCGGATCTCGAATGCTGGTTCCCCGGCTCATATGGGTGTGATGGAACGGCGATGTGGAACGTGGCCTGCACCGAGAGGCTCACGTCACAAGCTGTTGTGACATATGATGCTCCGCGGGAAGGAAGGACACAAGAGGGAAAGGGCTTTTCGCGGGGGCTGCGGGACTTCGGCTAGCGCTGTCCGCATCGCGGTCTGCTCGACTTTGGATAGCTATCGCGCAGCTCCGGTTCACAGCTGATATCCTCCCTCTCATACAATTGTCCGGCAGGCCGGCGGGTTCATGAAACGCACTCTGCTCATCCTTGCGATCGCTGCGGTGTTGCTCTACGGCCTCGACTTTCTCTCGCTCGAACTCGGCATCCCCCGCCGCGATAAGCTGGGCAGCATCACCGTGCATACGTACTACAACGTGAAGCTGAAGAGCGGCAAGTTCGAATACGACTACGCCGGCGATCATCAGGAAGATTGCTCAAACTCGCTGTTCCCGCAGATGGGCGTCAAACCATGCTGGTACGTAAGCCGCCACACCAACCAGGAAATCGTGATCGACTCGGGAAATCCGAATAATCCGCATATCTTTTGAGGGACGCTTTTCGCTTTTCGCTCCTCGCTCTTCGCTAGAATCACGGCGGCGAAGGGGCGGCTGGTTACTCTGGCGAAGAGCGAACAGCGAGTGGCGAAGAGCGGCCTCTTGCATCTTCTGTCACTCTGCTTCATCTTGTTCACATGCCCCGGCACCAACGAGTTCACGGTCACACGGAAAAGCAGGTTCAGCTCAGTAATCACTGTTTCGGATGCGGTCCCAGCAACGAGGCTGGGCTGCAGATGAAGTTTTTTCTGGACAAGGAGCGCCAGCGCTTCGTCTCGAAGTTCAAGCTGGCCCCGCGTTTCGTCGGACCGCCAGGACATTCGCACGGCGGCATAATTGCCACCATCCTCGATGAGGCGATGGGCAAGGTAAACAAGCTGCGCGGCATCACGGCGCTCACGGCCAGAATGGAAATCAAATACCTGAAGCCGGTGCCGCTGGGCAAGCCTCTTGTGGTCGAGGGGTGGGCGGTGCGCAAGCGCGGACGCGAGAACACCTATGCAGCCGAGATCCGCAACAAAGACGGCGTGGTGCTAGCCGCAAGCACAGGAAAGTTTATCGAGATCGATCCCCACAAGATGTTTGCGAAGTACCTGAAGAAGAAGCACAGCGACGCAACCTAATCACGCGCCTGCCAGCTTGCTTCGTCGCTCCATCAGGATGGTGTCGCGCCACTGACCGTCGAGGCAGCCAATGCGCTCGCGACGTCCGACGATGCGGAAGCCGGCTTTCTCGTGCAAGCGGATACTGGCGGCATTCTCCAGGAAGATTCCCGCTTGCAAAGTCCAGACGCCGCTGCGCTCGGACTCGGCGACGAGTGCACTCAAAAGCTGCAAGCCGACACCCTGCCCGCGCGCGCTTTCGGCGATATAGACGCTGACTTCCTGAACGCCGCGATAGATATGGCGCGATGAGACCGGGCTGAGCGCTGCCCACCCTACTACGTCGGCACCGGCAATCGCGACAAGCCGGCATGCTGACAGGTGTCGCGCATCCCACTCTGCCCACTCAGGCGCAGAGGTCGCGAAGGTTGCGTTACGGGTGGCGATTCCCTGCTCATAGATCTGGCGCACGGCCGGCCAGTGCTCTTCCGTCATGGGCGCAATCGTCCCCATCATCGCTTCATCTTAGTACGGGCGGTATCGTGCAAGCTCCGATACAATTGCTGCCCATGCACTCACCACGAACGCTGCTAGCCGCGCTCGCCGTGTTGTTGGCGGGTATCTCCACTTTCGCTCAGTCCAACGACGCTGTCATGCAGGAGGCCCTCAAGGCAAACACCCCGTTGCAGGAAAATCTGCGCGTGCTGACCGACGAAATCGGCGGCCGGGTTCCCGGCACTCCGGCGATGACTCAGGCCGAGCAATGGGCCATCGCTGCGTTTAAGGCCGCTAGGGCTGACTCGGTCCACACCGAGGAGTTCACCATCGCGCAGTCGTGGGCGGAGGGCGATACGCAGGTCAATGTCGAGGCGCCGGTGCAGTTTCAAGTGCGTGCGGTGTCGATCGCATGGATCGCGCCCCTGTCGCCGACGGCGTCACGCGTGGTGGACGTCGGCATGGGTACGGCCGATGACTTCGCCAAAGCAGGCGACATCACCGGCGCGATTGTTCTGGTCCACAGCAAAGCACTGGCAACGTGGGACGATCTGTTCGAGGAATACTTCAGCGCACCCGGCGTCATCGAGCGCGCAGTGAAGGGCAAGGCTCTGCTGATCGCCTTCACCGCCACGCGCGACTACGACATCCTCTATCGCCACATCAACACCATGAACGGGCGCATGGACGTGATTCCGCAGGTGCTGCTGGCGCGCGAGGACGCACTGCGAATTGCGCGCTTAATAGCGCACGGCGAGAAGGTGCAGATGTCAGTCTCGCTGCCCAACAAAGTTGGACCGACGATCACGGCGCACAATGTCATCGCCGAGATCAAGGGCAGCGATCTGGCGAACGAAGTGGTCATCTTCGGCGCACACCTGGATTCATGGAACCTGGGCACGGGAGCGCTCGACAACGGCTGCAACGCGGCAACCGTTATTGACACTGTGCGGGCGATCAAGGCCGCGGGCATTCATCCACGCAGAACGATGCGCTTCATCCTTTACTCCGGCGAAGAACAAGGGATGCTGGGCTCGCTGGCCTATGTTCGCGCGCATCGCAACGAACTGGACAACGTCACCGCGGTCTATGTGCTCGACGCCGGCGATGGCGCGTTCACCGGATTCTCAACTCAGGGACGCAAGGATGTCGACGCCGCACTGGCCCCGCTGCTGCAACCCTTCGCGAGCTACAAAGCTACGGAAGTCACCAATGACGCCGAACTTGGCACCGACAACTACGACTTCATGATCGAAGGTGTGCCGACCATCCTGCCCAACCAGGAGACGGCGAACTACCTCATCAACTATCACGCTACCTCGGACACGTATGACAAGGTCGATTTCGCCCAGCTCAGGAAGAACGAGGCGATGTCGGCTGAACTGATGGTGGAGTTGGCCAATATGCCTCAGCGTTTGGGCCCACGACTCACGCGCAAGCAGATCGAAGCCACGTTCCCGGACACTCATCTCGACGATGCGATGAAGGGCTTTCGAATCTGGGATGAATGGGCCAGCGGAGAGCGTGGCCGGCAGGAATAATGCGGCGAAAGTGGCACCAGACAAAAGCCAAACATTGGTGCTTTTCGAGGGGCCGGTTTTGCAGCATGATAGAGAGTGGACGGACAGGCAACGGTATGTACTGTCGTTCCACGCGCTAGAATATAGAGTTCACAACCTCAGTTGCGCGCCATCCGAGCCCAAGGCTGCGGAGTTCAGCCAAATGCCAACTGCTAAACGCTAATGGCCGCCTTTGGAGAGTTTATGTCTGAGAATAATGGCAATCACACCAGTTTACGTTTGAAGACCGGCCTGGCCGAGATGCTGAAGGGCGGCGTCATCATGGACGTGATGAGCGTCGAGCAGGCCGAAGTAGCCGAAAAGGCCGGCGCTGTCGCCGTCATGGCGCTGGAGCGCGTTCCCGCCATCATTCGTGCCGAAGGCGGCGTTTCGCGCATGGCGAATCCCAAGCTCATCAAGAAAATCATGGCGACCGTGTCGATTCCGGTCATGGCCAAGTGCCGCATCGGCCATTTCGCCGAGGCGCAGATCCTGCAGGAGATTGGCGTCGACTACATCGACGAGTCGGAAGTGCTCACGCCCGCCGACGAGTCGCACCACGTTGACAAGCACGCGTTCACCACGCCGTTTGTTTGCGGCGCGCGCAACCTGGGCGAGGCGTTGCGACGCATCGCCGAAGGCGCCGCCATGATCCGCACCAAGGGCGAAGCAGGCACCGGCGACGTGATTCATGCGGTCAAACACATACGCCAGATCGTCAGCGAGATGAAGGCGCTCACAGTGATGAGCGATCAGGAACTGTATGCCGCGGCCAAGAACCACCAGGCACCTTACGAACTGGTTCGCATCGTGGCCAAGAATGGCAAGCTGCCGGTGCCGAATTTCTCAGCTGGTGGAATCGCTACGCCGGCTGACGCTTCGCTGGTCATGCAGCTTGGGGCTGAGGCGGTCTTCGTGGGCTCGGGAATCTTTATGAAGGGTGGAGCAACGCCGCTCGACCTCTCGATTCCTGCCGAGCGCGAAGAAGCTGAGTCGCGCGCGCGAGCGATCGTGATGGCCGCAACCCACTTCGAGGATCCCAAGGTGCTGGCCGAAGTCAGCGAGCAGATGACCGGAGCGATGAAGGGCCTCGCGATCGCCGCGATCGAAGAGAAGGACCTGCTGCAGACGCGGGGATGGTAAAGACGCTGTTCGCCGTTGGCTCTTCGCTTTTCGCCAGAAGAGTTGTGGAGCCTCTGTGAGAGATCACGAATTTCCAGGCCGCGGCAGAAAGCCGACGGGCTCATGATTCTGCAGTCGCTACGAAGAGTGCGCGCCAAGAAGCTTGGTCCGGCGTCTCTGGCGAAGAGCGAATAGCGAGGGGCGAAAAGCGTTCAGTGAAGATCGGTGTTCTCGCACTACAAGGTGACTTCGATGCGCATCGGCGGCGGCTGGAAGAACTTGGCGCCGAGGTTGCGCTGGTACGCAATCCGGAAGATTTTGACGGGCTCGACGGACTCGTCATTCCCGGTGGCGAGTCGAGTACGTTCCTGAAACTGCTGGGCGAACGCACGTTGCAAGCACTCGACAATTTTGTCCACACGAAGCCGACCTTCGGCACCTGCGCGGGAGCGATCATGCTGGCTCGCGAGGTCGAGAACCCCAAACAGCCTGGGCTAAACGCCATCGACATCGCGATCCGCCGCAATGCCTATGGGCGGCAGATCGACTCAACCATTCTTGAGGCATCCACCGCACTCGGGAGTGAGCCATTGGAGATGGTGTTTATTCGCGCACCTCGCATCGAGCGAGTCGGCGATAAAGTTGAGGTGCTGGCGAAACGGGGCGATGATCCCGTGCTGGTGCGTCAGGGCAAAGTGATGGCCGCGACCTTCCATCCCGAACTGTCGGGCGACACGCGCGTACACCAGGAATTTCTCAAACTGGTAAAGAACGGATCGAAGTAGCCGGTCAGTAATCCCAAAGCTTAGAACGTTGTCATCACGACGACCGGTTCAGCGGGTGGAAGGATCTGGTTTCCACGACCAGCAGCAGATTTTGCGTCGGGCTTCAGCCCCTGCGTTAGAAACCTGTCGTCCCTGAAGGGACATCAGATCCCTTTCCACATCACCCAGCACTCCGCCTGCGGCTCCGTGCTGGGCTAGATTATTTTGCGCCTACGGCGCTGTTTCATCGTCCGCCGACCTACGATGCTGTCACCGGCCTTTACGGGGGTTACGCAACATTTGTGCGCCTCAACACGATGACACTAGTAGTTCTTGAGACTTACGCGAAGGCCGTCTCTTCGTACGTTCCGTACACTTCGCGCAATGCTTCGCAGATCTCTCCCACCGTCGCATACGCCTTCACCGCATCGATGATAAACGGCATGGTGTTGGCCGGTGAGATCTTGCCGTTTTCACCTGCCTTGGGCTCCTGGGCAGCGGCCTTCTTCAGCGCATCCAGGCTGCGAGCGACATCTTCATTGGAGCGGCGCGCGCGCAGTGCGTTCAGTTTCCGCGTTTGTGCCTGAGCAACTTCTTCTCCAATGTAAAGAATTTCTGGCGAGGGCTCCTCGACTACGAACTCGTTGGCTCCGACCGTGATCTTCTCTTTGGCTTCGTTCGCGCGCTGGAACTGATAGCTGGCCTCCGCGATTTCCTTCTGCGGATAGCCCTTCTCGATGGCGCTCACCATACCGCCCATCGCGTCCAGCTTGTCGAAGTAATCGAACGCGCCATTTTCCATGTCGAGGGTCAGGCGCTCGACGAAGTACGAGCCTCCGAGCGGGTCGACGGTGTTTGCCACACCTGACTCATACGCGATGACCTGCTGCGTCCGCAGCGCTATGCGCACCGCGTCTTCGGTCGGGAGCGCCAAAGCCTCGTCGTAGCTGTCGGTGTGCAGTGACTGCGTTCCGCCGAGCACGCCCGCCAGGGCCTGGATCGCCACGCGCGCGATGTTGTTCAGCGGCTGCTGTGCGGTCAGGGAAACTCCCGCCGTCTGCGTATGGAAACGCAGCAGCCACGTGCGCTGATTCTTGGCGCCGAAGCGGTCCTTCATCAGGCGATACCAGATTTTGCGTGCTGCGCGATACTTCGCGATCTCTTCGAAGAAATCGTTATGCGCGTTGAAGAAGAAGCTGAGGCGGGGGCCGAACTCGTCGACATCCAGTCCGCGGCGGCGAGCCCATTCCACGTACTCGACGCCGTCGTAGACCGTGAATGCCAATTCCTGCAGCGCGGTCGAACCGGCCTCGCGAATGTGATACCCGCTGATCGAAATCGTGTTGAACTTCGGCGTGAACATCGATCCGAACTCGAAGGTGTCGATCACCAGGCGCATCGAGGGCGCAGGGGGGTAGATGTATTCCTTCTGAGCGATGTATTCCTTCAGGATGTCGTTCTGGATGGTGCCGGAAATTTTCTTCCAGTCGGCGCCTTGCTTCTCGGCAACCGCGAGGTACATCGCCCACAATATCGACGCCGGCGAGTTGATGGTCATCGAGACCGTGGTCTTCTCCAGGTCGATGCCGTCGAAGAGAATTTCCATGTCCTCGAGCGAGTCGATGGCGACGCCACACTTGCCCACTTCGCCTTCACTGAAGGGATGATCGCTGTCGTAGCCCATCAGCGTCGGCAGGTCGAAAGCGACCGAGAGGCCCTGTCCGCCGTGCGCGAGCAGGTACTTGTAGCGCTGGTTCGTCTCCTCGGGCGAGGCGAAGCCCGAGAACTGGCGCATAGTCCACATCTTGCCGCGATAGCCGGTGGCGTGAATGCCGCGCGTGAACGGCGCCTGGCCGGGGTAGTTCAGATATTGATCGTAGCTCCAGTCTTCGGGCAGGTCGGCCTGCGTGTAGAGGCGGCGAATCGGCATCCCCGAGATCGTCGTGAACTGGGCATGGCCCTGCTGGTCAACGTTGATGCCGGTGGGCGCGCCAATCGGCTTCTCCGGATTCTTGTCGAGCGTCGGAGCAAGCGTCTTCTCCGCCCACTGCTTTTCGGAGTCGGACGGTTGACGGCCCGCGTCGAAAACGTCGCTGACGGGCGATTCGGACAGAACTTTGCCGCTGGTCTTGCTGTTAGCCATGAGCTACCCCACTCTAGAGACGAACCCTATATGCTAGTAGATGCCGGGATGAGGGGCAAGGAGTGTGTGTAGACTCCCTCGATCGGAAAAATTGACGATGAACCATATTGAACGCCAGAAGAAATTCGCTCAGGTTCTGATTGACTCGCATCTCGACGGCTTCATCATCACGCATCCGCCGAATCTTCGCTACCTCTGCGGCTACACCGGCAGTAATGGATTGCTGCTGTTTCTCGGCAAGCGCCCGGTATTCTTCACCGACGGCCGCTACACCGAGCAAGCTAAAGGGGAAGTCGAAGGTGCTCGCATTGTTATTGCTAAGGGGCTGCTGCTGGAGGCCGCGGGCAAGTTCATCGGGCAGTTGAAATCCGGAAGCATCGGATTCGAGGCGGACCACACCACCGTTAACGCGGCGCAAGGCTTTCGCAAACTCGTGCACAAGAAGATCAACTGGAAGCCCACGTCAGGCCTCATCATGCGTCAGCGTGTGGTCAAAGACGCCGACGAGCTGAAAATTATTCGCGAGGCGATCAAGCTTGGCGCCGACTCATACAAGAAAGCTTTGCGAGCGATCCAGGCCGGAGTGCCTGAGGCGGAGATTGCAGGACGTCTGGAGTTCGCGGCGCGGCAGCGCGGCGCTGACGGTATGTCATTCGACACAATTGTAGCGGGCGGAAAGCGCGGGGCGCTGCCTCACGGACGGGCCAGCAGTCAGCCACTCCCACGGCATGGGTTCGTGGTCGTAGACTCCGGCGTGGTGTGGCACGGCTACTGCTCCGACATGACTCGCACCGTCCACCTCGGCCGCCCCACCAGCGAGGAGCGCGGCTGGTACGCCGCCGTTCTCGAAGCGCAACTGGCAGGCATTGCGGCGGTGAGGGCCGGCACAGCCGCGGCAGACGTCGACCACGCAGCGCGCGAAGTGCTGCGCCGCTCCAAGCTCGATCGCTATTTCACGCACTCCTGCGGCCACGGGGTTGGGCTGGAAATTCATGAGCCACCGCGCCTCGGTAAGGGTCAAACGGAAGAACTGCAAGCGGGGATGGTGATCACGATCGAGCCCGGCATTTACATTCCCGGCAAGGGCGGCATTCGAATCGAAGATATAGTTCTGGTCACGAAAACCGGATGTGAGGTCCTGACCCCGGTCACCAAGGAGCTCGTGGAACTTTGACATGCCTGCGCGCACATTTTAGCGTCCTACGTTCGTGAGTTCTGCTGTATCTTTTCTTCGTACAACTCACAAACATCTCTAAGAACATGCTGGACACATATCAGAGCATCTTCATCCTCGTCGCCTCAACCGCCGGATCGTTGCTGTTCATGGTGGGGTTGAATCGCATATGGCCGCAAGAAAAGCGGCGTGAACACAACGACCAGATTGGCTGGCAACTCACCGCTCTGGGCACCACGTACGCCGTGATCCTGGGCTTCATGCTTTACGCCGTGTGGTCTACGTTTCAAGCAGCAGACCTCAACGCCGACCTGGAAGCCGACACGCTGGTGAACGTATATCGCTTGGCCGCAGGCCTGCCTCCGGAGCCAGCGGAATAAATTGCGGCAACTGACGCGCACTTATGCCGATGTGGTAGTGAATCAGGAATGGCCGCAGATGGCTCGGGACGAAGTACCGAATGAAAGCCGCGACATCGATCGCCAGATGTGGGAAACCCTCATGTCGATCAAGTCCGGCACGCCAACTGAAATGAATGCGGCCGACCATGCGCTGTATGAACTCGGCTCGCTGACGCAATATAGCCGCACCCGCATCCTGCAAAGCACGGACCGTCTGCCGACCATCCTCTGGGGCGTTCTGATTATCGGAGGGATTCTCAGCGTGGCGTCCTCTTGCTTGTTTGGATCGGCGAACGAGACGCTACACAGCCTTCAGGTGTTCGCTTTTTCTCTGCTGATTGCGCTTGGGTTAGTTGCGATCGCCGAGATCAATCGTCCATTTCAGGGCTCGGTGCACGTCCACAACCTTGCCTTTGTACGAGCACAGCAAAACATGGCGCTGGAGTAGCCGGCTGGACGTCCCGCTTTTCAAACTCGCCGTCAACGTTCATAATGGCTGATTGCCTTGCTTTGATGGGTCGGGCCAGAAGGCTGACCGATCCTCCAAGCCATTCAGCCCCAGGTTCGCATTACAACACCACGAGATCGCGCAGGCAGTCATAACGGCAAATCATGAACCAAAAGGAAATTAAAGAATTAATCGAGCTGCTGGTGGAGAAAGACATCACCGAGTTCGAACTTGAACGCGGCGATATGAAGCTGCACGTAAAGCGCGGCGCAACCACCGCTTCCATCGTTCAACTGGCGCCGCGCCAGCGCCCATGCCCCCGGTTGCGGCTGCGCCGGCCGCCTCGGCACCGATGGCTTCCATGGCGGCGCCCCAGTCTCCGGCAACCGCTCAGGCAGGTGCAGCACCCGCCGATGCAGCCGACGCAGACCTGGTTATCGTGAAGTCACCAATCGTCGGCACCTACTACGAAGCACCGTCTCCAGGCACACCGCCGTTCGTGAAAGTAGGCGACACGGTGAAAGAAGGCCAGGTGCTTTGCATCATCGAAGCCATGAAGCTGATGAACGAGATCGAAGCTGAGGTTTCGGGCGTAGTGGTGAAGATGTTCGTTAACAATGGCAGCCCGGTCGAATACGGCATGCCGATCTTCGGCATTCGCAAACAGTAACGGGGCGCTATCGAACACCACAAGTCATATTCATGTTCAAGAAAATCTTAATTGCGAATCGCGGGGAAATTGCCCTGCGTGTTATTTGCGCCTGCAAAGAGCTCGGCATCAAGGCAGTCGCCATTTACAGCGAGGCTGATCGCAACTCGCTGCACGTTCGCTTCGCCGACGAAGCGATTTGCATTGGCCCTCCTCGCCTGCAAGAGAGCTATCTCAACATCCCGGCGGTAATCAGCGCAGCGGAAATCGCCAATGTCGACGCCATTCATCCCGGCTACGGCCTTCTCAGCGAGAACGCGAACTTCGCGGAGGTATGCCAGGCCTGCGCCATCAAGTTCATCGGACCGCCTCCGGAAGTGACGCGGCTGATGGGGGAGAAGGAAAAAGCTCGCGCCACCATGAAGAAGGAAGGCGTGCCGATTCTTCCCGGCTCCGACGGCATCATTGCCTCGGCGGACGAAGCGATAGAGTGGGCGCGCAGTGTGGGTTTCCCCGTCATCGTAAAAGCTTCGGCGGGCGGCGGCGGCCGCGGCATGCGCGTGATCCGCAGCGAAGAAGAGTTGCCCAATCTGTTTCACTCGGCGCAGTCGGAGGCAGCGGCGGCGTTCGGCAACGGCGATCTCTACATGGAGAAGTTCATCGAGCGCCCGCGCCACATCGAGTTCCAGGTCCTGGCCGACGAACACGGTCATGTGATGAGTCTGGGCGAGCGCGAGTGCAGCATTCAACGGCGCCACCAGAAGCTCGTCGAAGAGGCGCCTTCGGTGAAGGTGACGCAGGAGCTGCGCGACCGGATCGGCGGCATCCTGACCAATACGCTTAGCCGCATCGGTTACATGAATGCGGGCACGGTCGAGTTCCTGATGGATGAAGACGATAGCCTGCACTTTATCGAGATGAACACCCGCATCCAGGTCGAGCACCCGGTGACGGAGATGACGACCGACGTGGATCTGGTGAAGTCGCAGATATTGATTGCTGCCGGTGCAAAGCTCAGCGAGGTGATCAACCAGGAAGTCTACTTCCGCGGACATGCCATCGAATGCCGCATCAACGCCGAGCATCCGGAGCGCTTCACACCCTCGGCAGGGAAAATTACTGCGTTCAACATGCCGGGCGGCACCGGCGTCCGCGTCGACACAGCCGCCTATGCGGAAGGCGTGATCCCCCCGTACTACGACTCGCTGATTGCGAAGTTGTGCGCGCGCGGCCGCGACCGGGATGAGGCCATTGCGCGCATGTCCCGCGCATTGGAAATGTTCGTTGTGGAAGGAATCTTTACGACCATTCCGCTTCACCAGCGGATCATGCGTGACCCGGATTTCCGCGCCGGCAACTTCGATACGAAGTTCATGGAGCGCTTCCTGGCTGCGGGGCTGACTAAGTAAAATTGTCGTTCACCACGGAGGCACGGAGGACACCGAGTATTGAAGGTGTCCCAAGCACCTGATTGGCGCGGGTTAGGTCTCTAGTGCAATAGGCAAATGTTCAGAAGATCAAATCTCGGCTTAGCCCTGGTCATCCTGTTTTGCGCATCTTTCCAAGCCTTTGGTCAGGTCATTCTCGAACCGTTGGGTAAAGAAATTACGTTGAGCGGCATCCTTCGACAGGTTCATGGTTATGGCCCTCCTGGATACGGCGAAGACAAGGAAAAAGACAGTCACATAACGTACTGGGTGCTCGAATTACCAAATCCCATAAACACCAACTGCACCCCCGAAAGGCCGGAGTGGGCTTCGACTGATTGCGCAGCAACAAAGCAGCTTAGATTGTTCTTTCCCTCGGAGGACAATCATCTGGAATTTGAAGCGGGGAAATCGAAAAGCAAACCAATGAGCGTAACAGGAAGGTTGCAAAGACAAGCTACTGCGGGCGAAATCACCCCAATTTATATGAAGGTCACAGGGCTCCGGCACCTAGAGAGATTTGCGAAGCCGTGACATTGTCTATGTCTCCTTTTGCGCAAAAGACAGGATTTTGAATCAGTGCCTCTGTGCCTCTGTGGTGAATATGAATCTTCCTAAGCTGTACGCCATCGTTGATGTTGCCTGCTTTGCTCCTCCTCTTCGCACTACTGCCGCCATCGTGGACTATGCCAAAGATCTCGCGGCAGGGGGCGCTACTCTCATTCAGTACCGCAACAAGGTCGGCACCACCCGCGAGATGCTGAGTGACGCTCGTGAGATCAGGCGCGCCCTCGGCAAAGACGTCGCGCTGATCATGAATGACCGCGCGGACATCTGCATCGCCGCCGGATACCAGGGCGTGCATGTTGGCCAGGACGACCTCTCGCCGGAAGGTGCGCGGACAGTGATTGGTCCCGACCTCATCCTCGGTGTTTCGACGCACAATCTTGAGCAGTTGCAAGCTGCCGATGCGGGTCCGGCCAACTACATTGCTTTTGGTCCCATATTCGCCACGGGCTCGAAACGAAATCCTGATTTAATCGTCGGATTGGAAGGGCTTCGTGCCGCCCGGGCGGCCACGAAGAAACCGCTGGTGGCGATTGGCGGCATCACCCGTGCGAATGCTCACTCGGTCATCGAGGCCGGTGCCGACTCGGTCGCCGTGATTGCTGACCTTCTAAGCTCTCCAGCCAAAGTAGCTGAGGAATTTTCGCGGCTGTTAGTGTAGATTTTGGCCAGCATGCTCTCTTCATCGAGGCCCATTGGCTACTGAAGCAAAGACCGTATCCGCTCCTTCCAGTGAAAGCGAGTTTGTAAAAGGGCTCGGACTCACCAGCGCGACCACGCTGGTCATGGGTTCGATGATCGGCTCAGGCATCTTTATTGTCTCCGCCGAGATCTCGCGCCTGGTCGACTCGCCGGTGCTGCTGATCGGCGCATGGTTGCTGACCGGCTTCCTGACCATCACCGGCGCACTTGCCTACGGAGAATTGGCGGCGATGATGCCGCATGCCGGCGGGCAGTACGTCTACCTGCGCGAGGCGCTGGGGCCGATGTGGGGCTTCCTCTACGGTTGGACGATGTACATGGTGGTTCAGACCGGAACCATCGCTGCCGTCGGAATCGCATTTGGTAAGTTTCTCGGCATCTTCTTCCCTTCCGTGTCGTCCAGTCACTGGCTGATTCACGTTGCGCATGTTCCGCCCATTCCAATTGGGCCGATGGTGCTGGGCAACATGGATGTCGGCCTGAACACGCAGAACCTCGCGGCCATTCTCGTTGTCATCTTCCTTTCGGTGCTGAATATCTTCGGCGTCCGGACGGGCGCGATCGTGCAGAACATCTTTACGATCGCCAAAACTGCCGCGCTTCTGGGCCTGGTGTTGCTGGGGTTGTTTATTGGCCGCAATGCGCAGGCGATCGCTGCCAATTTCGGATCGCAGTTCTGGCGCAATGCAAGCTGGCATTCGCTGCATCCGGTGCAGGTCGGCGTCGGCGGTCCGGTTGCGATGGTCGGCATTCTCACCATCATTGCCGTTGCCCAGGTGGGCTCGCTGTTCTCCTCCGACGCGTGGAACAACATCACCTTCACGGCCGCGGAGGTGCAGAATCCGAAGCGCAACTTACCTCTCGCACTGGTGCTGGGCACGGGCGCAGTTACGCTGCTGTATGTGCTGGCGAACGTCGTTTACCTGAGTGTTCTGCCACTGCAAGGCGATGCCCACGGCGCCACGATCCTGGCGCGCGGCATCCAGCACGCTTCTGAAGACCGCGTCGCGACGGCGGTGTTTCAACAGATCTTCGGCGCGAGCGGCGCGTATCTCATGGCGGCCGCCATCCTGATCTCCACCTTCGGCTGCAACAACGGATTGATTCTGGCGGGAGCGCGCGTCTATTACGCGATGGCGAAGGATGGCCTGTTCTTTCGCAGCGCCTCCAAGCTTCATCCCAAATACCGGACGCCTGTCTACGCTCTGATGATGCAGTGCGTCTGGACCTGCATCCTGTGCATCTCCGGCAGCTACGGGCAGTTGCTCGACTACATCATCTTTGCCGTGCTGGTCTTCTACATCCTGACCATTGCCGGATTATTCGTGTTGCGGGTGAAGCGTCCCGATGAACCGCGCCCTTACCGCGCCATCGGCTATCCGGTTCTGCCTGCCATGTATATTTTGATCGCTACCTTCATTGATGTAGTCTTATTGCGTTATAAGCCGCAATACACGTGGCCCGGCCTGATCATTGTTCTACTTGGAATCCCCGTGTATTTCCTGTGGTCGAAACGAAACCCGCAGGTTCGCGAGCAAGCCTAGCAGTCAGCAAAGAGGCAATCCTGAATGTCCAATCTTTTGAAGTGCAAACCTCTCGACATGCTTACGCAAGAGGCATCCGAGACGGGAGAACACAGCCTTAAACGTGCTCTAGGTCCAGTGAACCTCATCACTCTGGGAATCGGCGCCATCATCGGCGCGGGAATCTTTGTTCTCACCGGATCGGCAGCAGCCCAGTATGCGGGTCCGGCCATCGTGCTTTCATTCATTTTGGCGGGCGCGGGCTGCGTCTTCGCCGGCCTGTGCTACTCCGAGTTCGCTTCGCTCATCCCCATCGCCGGATCGGCTTACACGTATGGCTACGCGACGCTGGGCGAGATTTTCGCGTGGATCATCGGCTGGGACCTCATCCTGGAATACGCCTTCGGCGCCGCCACCGTAGCTTCAGGATGGGCCGGGTACTTCGGCAGCTTCCTGCAGGATTTCGGCATTCACCTTCCGCCACAATTGACGGCAACACCGTTCACCTTTACCGGCACTCACTGGATCCGCAACGTGCTGGTCTATTACAACGGCCGGTGGGAGCTTCTCACCACGATGGCGCCGATTCTGAAGCAGAACGGCGTCGACGCCTCGACCCTGCCACACGTGAACGGCATCTTCAACCTGGTGGCGTTAATCGCCATCCTGGTCATCACGACCATTCTGGTTATCGGCATCAAGGAGTCGGCGGACTTTAACTCGGCCGTGGTCATCACCAAAGTTGCCATCGTGCTGATCTTCATCGCCATCGCCGGCGCGTTCGTGTTGCGTCACCCCGCATTGGCGGCGCACAACTGGCATCCCTTCATTCCGCCGAATGCGGGTGAGTATGGGTTATATGGGTGGTCGGGCATCGCCCGCGCAGCAGGCGTAATCTTCTTCGCCTACATCGGATTCGATGCGGTCTCGACCGCCGCGCAGGAGGCGAAGAATCCGCAGCGCGACATGCCGATCGGCATTCTCGGCTCGCTCATCATCTGCACCGTCCTTTACATATTGGTTTCCGGCCTGCTGACCGGAATGGTTCCCTACACCGCGCTGAACGTTGCCGATCCGGTGGCGGTTGGCATTGACGCTACGGGCATCCGCTGGGGATCGTTCCTGGTGAAACTCGGCGCCATCGCCGGACTGGGCAGCGTGATGCTGGTCATGTTGCTGGGCCAGTCGCGCGTGTTCTACTCCATGTCGCGCGACGGACTGCTGCCCGAATGGGCAGGTGCGGTGCACCCGAAATTCCGTACGCCGTGGATCTCGACGATCATCGTAGGCTGCTTCGTGGCTGTCTTCGCCGCCCTGATTCCCATCGGCATTCTGGGCGAACTGGTGAGCATCGGAACGCTGCTGGCATTCGTGATCGTATGCGCCGGCGTGTGGGTGCTGCGCAAGCGCCGTCCGGACCTCCACCGGCCATTCAGAACACCGATGGTTCCGCTGGTTCCGATTCTCGGCATCCTGATTTCGTTCGGCTTGATGTACAGCTTGCCCATTGATACCTGGATTCGCCTTGGCGTGTGGCTGGTGATCGGCATGGTGATTTACTTCAGCTACGGCCGCCATCACAGCCGCGTGCAGAAGATGGTCCCGGACGAAGTGAAGGTTTCAGGCGATTAGCTGCTGTGCAGCCGAGAAACACGAACGCCCTTCCACTGGAAGGGCGTTGCCGTTGGGCGCGATGAGATGACCCGGAATAAAACTCGCGCTAACGCTCGCTGTTAGATTTTTGAGTGGAAGCCTTCCTGATAGCCTTGCGCAAAGGCAGCGCGGTCCGCTTCGCTCGTCCAGCGCCCGCGGCTGATGTGCGCAGGGGCACCCTGCTTCGATGCCAGCTGGCCCAGATAAAGGCCGTCGCGAAAAGCTGCACTGGTGGCGGTCGCGGCCAAATGCCGGTCTGCTGCATTGGACTGGCCGGTCACGGCTGCTCCCGCGCCAAATGAAAGTGCGATGGTCAGTAGATAGCTTGCGGCTCTTAACATAAGTTTTCTCCCTTTCGCTGGCTGGATCAAAAGTAAGGGCGGCTACACTCGCCTCACGATCCGAAAAACCTGCTCCTTCGTCGAGAATTCGACCGATCGTTCCTGGCAGTCGAACTCGCCCGGATATCGAAGCAGTGTTAGTTGATTAGACCCGATTGGGAAAAAACCGGTGTAAGAAGGTCGTAAAGTGCGGGTAAAGTTTGCGCGGTCTGAAAAGAGTAAACGACTTATGCGATGAATTTGTATCCAAGGCCCGAGACAGTGACGATCAGACGCGGCTGTTTTGGATCGTCCTCTAACTTCTGTCGTAAGCTGGCGACGTGCACATCCACCGTGCGGGTAAAGGTGGAGGTGTTATAGCCCCAAACCTGTTTCAGCAGTTCGTCACGAGAAAGGGTTGCGCCGCGATGCTCGACGAAATACCGAAGCAGCTGAAACTCGCGTGCCGACAGGTTCAAAATTTCGTCGTCGCGGGTGACTGTGGTTCCGCGAAAATCGATTCGGAGGCTGCCAATCTGGCACATCTGGCCGGGGGACATAATCTTGTTTGGCGAGCGCCGAAGAAGCGCTTCGATGCGTGCCATGAGTTCAGGCATCTCGAAGGGCTTTGTAAGGTAATCGTCGGCCCCAAGCTTCAGTCCAACGACCTTATCGATCGTCTGCCCGCGAGCGGTGAGCATCAGAATCGGCGTAGTCAACCCGGCCTGCCGAATCTCGCGGCAAACATCCAATCCGTTTTTCTTGGGCAGCATGAGATCGAGCAGGACCAGATCGAACGCAAACTCCGTCGCCTTGAGCAGGCCTTCCTCGCCATTGCTGGCGCACTCCACGGAATAGCCTTCTACCGCCAGGCGATCCGACAGAGTCATGCGCAAAGCTTCTTCGTCTTCGACAAGCAGGATGGTTTCATTCATGGATCGGACTATGCCTGATTCGCCAAAACTGTATTCGCAGGTTCCACTGAATTTTGTGCGACGCGCAGCGCGAGCGTGAACGTGCTGCCCTTAGCAGGTTCGCTGCGCACCGTCAGCCTTCCACCCATCGCCTCCGCGATACTCTTCGCCAGCGGCAATCCAAGACCGGTGCCGTGAATCTGCGCCGCCGTCACTTCTGCACTGCGATAAAACGGTTCAAAGATTCTCGCCAGCTCATCGGGTCTGATGCCGATACCACGATCGCTCACGCTGATCTCAACCTCTTTCCCGTTGCTCTCTTCGGCTACTACCCCGCGAATGCCAATCCACTTTTTGGGCCCGCCATATTTGACAGCATTCGTAATTAGATTCTGCAAGACCTGAGACACGGCCGTGCGGTCGCCGATCACCGGGGGCAAGTCGGGAGCGAGGTCTCGCTCCACGCGGAAGCGCTCCTGATGGATCAGGCCTTCCGTATTTTGCAGGGCGACCTCGATCACCGTTGACACTTGAAGCGTCCCGAGCGCGTAGATATCGGATGTTCCTTTGCGTGTTGCCGCAAACAACAATATCTGCTCGACCAAATCCGAGAGCTGCCGTGCCTGGTTCTGTATGGTGGTGCCGTATTGCAGTAGCTGATCCTCGTTTCGCACGACGCCGTCGGCTAGATTGTCCGCGGCTGAACTGATTACCGCCAGCGGGGTTCGAAGCTCATGGGAGACTGCGGCGACGAAGTTGATTTCCTTGTCGGCCAGTTGCTGCGCACGACGAGTGCTGAATGCCAGCATCGCGGTACTGAAGGCAACCAGCAGCAAGGCGCCGAAGCTGACACCGAGATTCCTCCAGCGAAGCCGTCGCGCCTGTGCCGCAAGAGAACCGTTGCGATGCCACACAATGAGATCCCAGTCCGGCTCGACTCCGGCGTCGACAATCAGAGGGAACCACAACGGGGCAGGCCCGCCTCGCGCCACTCCGCCATGGGGTTCGTCATCGCTGGCTTCGGCGGCAAAATCGCGGTCGGGCCAGGTTACCGTGATCTCCCTGTGATGACGTGAGCCGAGCACGTCCATCGCAGCGTCTGCATGAGAGGTATCGCTGAGATCAATTCGTGGACTGGTCGCATACAGCGCCCGTTCCTCCCCATTTGACGTAATGACCGCAACTTCGTAGTCAAGCCCATGCTGGCCGCTGAAATAACGTTGGGTGAGTTGCGGTACCAGCTCTGTCCACAGAACATTGGGATCGAACTCGATGACAATCCAGTCAGCCTGCAAAGGTTCGTGCGAAGCGCGTCCGGGGCCTTCTGACTTGGCACGCGGAATGGGGTGCACCAGCGCCGGTATTCCGGCTTCAAACAGCCATCCGGAAAAGAGGTCACCCGGACCTTGGTTGCGAACTTTGAAAGACTGACTTCCTGCCGGGCCGAATAAACTTTCCGGCTCACTTGAGGCGGCGCTTGCCAAGTCAAAATTTTCGGATCGCGATTCCAGCACCGCTCGCAACGGCTGCAACTTGGAACTCCAGTTGGTTGGCTCGAATTCCCAGGTGGCCGGGTTCAATCGCAAGAGGCGGGGATGTGCCGGATCTGCCAGTTCCCATATCGAGAGATTTGCGACAAGGTGCGGATATTCCGCAGTGCTCTGCCACAACTGAAACCGTCGGGCATACTGACCCCGCTCGTCTGCTGCGTGCGGGTCGTCATTGACTCGCAGAGCGAAGCAAATATCGGCGAATTGATGAAACAAGCCTCCATGCCAGTCAAGCATCGAGGCGCGCAGCAGGGATGCCATCCTGCTCGTAGAAGCTTTCATCGCCTGCTCACTCCAGATGTACTGATACATTGCAAGCAGGACGAGAATTGCCGAAACGGCGACTAGCACGGCGGTGGACAAGCGCCGTTCCCGGTTGAGCAGCTTCAGCATCGGCGTTAGGTGATCGGCGGCAAAGATCGGATTGAGTTCCGATCATGCAGGTGGCGTATCTTAAATGTCCGCAAAACCCGGCGCAAGTTCGAGCACGATGCTTTCGAGTCCCGAGGCTATTTATTGCGCTTTCGTAATCCCATTGTCACAATTGTCGTGTGAAGCCGTTCTTCAACCTCGTCGTGGTATTCCTGGCGCTGATCATGCTGGTGCTCATTGGCATGGCCGGCTTTCACTATCTGGAAGGATGGTCGTGGTTCGACGGCTTCTACATGGTGCTGACAACGATCAGCACCATCGGCTACGGCGAAGTTCACCCGCTGTCGCATGCCGGCCGAATCTTTAACGCATTCATCATCATCGCAGGTGTGGGGCTGGTGCTGCTGTTCTTCGGAGGCGCCACCCAGGCTTTGCTAGAATTCGAGCTGCAATCGGTATTCGGCAGGAGACGCATGGACCGCGAGATCGGCCGATTGTCGGACCACTACATCCTCTGCGGCGCCGGACGCGTAGGCCGCAGCGTAGCGCGTGAGTTGGCTCGCAAACCGCTTCCCTTCCTAGTAATCGATACCGACGAAGCCAAGCTCCAGCGATACTCGGAGGAAGGCTGGCTGACTCTGGTCGGCGACGCTACGCAGGGTCCGATACTACGCCAGGCGCATATCGAACGCGCCCGCGGTCTGGTTGCCAGCACGACAACCGACGCGACCAACATTTACATCATCCTGACCGCGCGCAGTCTGAATCCGAAGCTGAACATCATCGCTCGCGCCAGCGAAGAGGATGCGGAGAAGCACCTCCTGACGGCTGGCGCCAACCATGTTGTTTCGCCCTACAACTTCGCCGGGTACCGCATCGCGCAAACTTTCATGCGCCCTCACGTCGTAGACTTCTTTGATACCGCGATGAATCGCCAGCTCCCGTTGGAAATCGAAGAAGTGCAGGTGCAGGCGGGCTCCCGTGTTGCCGGCCAGACGCTGGAGGGTTCCCGCATCCGGCAGGAACTGGGCGTGATTGTGCTCGCCATCAAAGGAGAAGGTTCGGTCATGCGCTTCAATCCGTCGCCCGACGAAGTCATTCACGAAGGAGATCACCTGATCGCCATGGGCGAGCCGGACGGATTGCGACGCCTGGAGCAGTCAGCGGTGGAGCGAGCGTGAAGATTACAACTGCAGCGGAAATGCGCGCCATCGATCGCGCAACCACCGAACGCTTCGGCGTCCCTTCTCTCGCCCTGATGGAGAATGCGGGCGGGGTCGTAGCGCGGTTCATCTTGCAGCATTATCCGTCTGCGAACCGCATTGCGGTGGTTTGCGGGAAGGGCAATAACGGAGGCGACGGATTCGTCGTCGCGCGCCTGTTGCATCGTGCTGGGCGGGTCGTCGAGGTTGTACTCCTGGCCTCGCGTATCGAACTGAAAGGCGATGCCAAAACGATGTTCGAACGCTTGCCGCTGCGGGCGGGCGAGGTGACGAATGCTCAGGCACTCGAGTCGGAAGCTTCGCGCAGCCTGGGCAATTGCGACCTGATCGTCGACGCGATTCTCGGTACAGGATTCAAGCCGCCGGTGACTGGACTCTACGCTGATGCAATCGGGATTATCAATCGTAGTGAACGCCCGGTCATTGCAGTCGATGTCCCATCGGGCGCGGACTCCGATTCGATTGCGCGGCAACGCGGCCCCACGATGGTTCAATCCGACGCTATTGTCACGTTCACGGCTCCGCGTCCTGCCCACGTCTTCGGCGAACTCACGCGCGGGCCGATCCTGGTTGCTCCAATCGGTACGCCTCCGGAGGCAATCGTCTCCAGCCTGAACCTGGAGGTAACGACGCCTCGCGACTTCGCAGCGCTGCTGGCCCCCCGCAAACGCGACAGCAATAAGGGCATGTACGGTCACGTGCTCATCGTTGGAGGTTCGCTGGGCAAGTCGGGTGCAGCCGCGATGGCCGGCATGGCTGCCCTGCGCGCCGGAGCCGGATTGAGCACCGTCGCAACCCCAGCACGAGTGTTGAATACGGTTAGCTCGTTTGCCGCGGAATTGATGACTGAGCCGCTACAGGAAACCTCTTCCGGCTCGATTGCGTTAGCCGCGGCGGAGAGCGATCGGCTGATCAACCTCATGAAGCCCATGACCGTCGTGGCCATTGGCCCGGGCATTGGTCGCCATCCGGAGACTGTGCAGTTCGTTCACGAGGCGGTGCATCAAACCCGGGTTCCGCTCGTCCTGGACGCGGATGGGCTGAACGCGTTCGAGCATCAAACACACCTGCTGGATGGTAGACGGCGGCCGTTAGTCCTCACGCCTCATCCCGGGGAGATGTCGCGGTTAGCGGACATTTCGATCAAAGCGGTACAGGCGGATCGCATCAATATTGCACGCGGCTTCGCTCGCGACCACCACCTTGTGCTGGTGCTCAAGGGCGATCGCACGGTGGTTGCATTGCCGGACGGTAGCGTCTGGATCAATCCAACCGGCAATCCAGGCATGGCTACCGGTGGAACGGGCGACATCTTGACCGGAATGTCCGCCGGTATCCTCGCACAAATGCCCAACGACTACGCTCGTGCAGCGATTGCCGCTGTTTATCTGCACGGACTCGCCGGCGACGTTGCCGAAGAACGTATGGGCGAGCACTCGCTGACGGCAACCGATCTGCTCACGGGCTTGCCAGGCGCTTTTCACCGCGCTGCCCAGTGGGCAGCAGACGACACTGTTCGCATCCAGTAGGTGAGTGCAGCCCTCGTTGCCGTCACGAGGGAAGCGCTACGTTCCGCCTGCTAGAATGTGGCGACTTCAGGCAATGACAACTCACGAACACATCACGCATTCGGCGGAGGAGACGATGGCATTGGGGCGGAAGCTCGCTCCCGCTCTAAAGAATGCGCGCATGGTGATTTTGCGTGGCGACCTCGGAACGGGTAAGACTACGCTGGTCAAAGGTATTGCCGAGGGTCTTGAAGCTGCATCCCAGGACGACGTGACAAGTCCGACCTTCACCCTGATTCATGAGTATCGCGGTCCCGAGATTAACCTCTACCACGTCGACCTTTATCGCATCGACACGCCTCGCGAACTCGACACCCTCGGACTCGACGAGTTGTTTGCCGAAGAAGGCAACCTGGTGCTTTTGGAGTGGGGAGAGAAGTTTCCGCGCTTCGAAAAGGAACGCGACGTAGAAATCGCGATTGAGCGTCGCGGCGATCAGGAACGGAAGTTCACCGTACGGCGCAAATAGGTCACGCCACCGGCGCCGCGGCAGGCGTATCCAGTAATCCCAGCTCTTGATCAAATGGCAGGAACACGGAAAATGCCGTACCGCTTCGCCCATTGCGGCTGGTACTGATTAAGTGAATTGTGCCTTCGTGTTTCTCGACGATGCCGCGACTGATCCACAATCCCAATCCGGTTCCCTTCTCTCCCTTGGTGGTGTAGAAGGGCGCAAACAAATTCTTGCGCACACCCCTGGGAATCCCGCTCCCGCTGTCGAGCACGGTGATCCGCACTCCTTTTCGGGATGGATCAGAGGCAAGGCTGGATTCTCTGCTATGGAGCAGTAAATAGCCGCCCTTAGGCGTTGCTTCAATCGCGTTGCCCACAAGATTGGAGAACACCTGGCGCAGCTCTCCTGGGAAACCGCGCACGCTGCGTGTCGCCTCGAAACGTTTGTCGACCTGGATATGGTTCTGCCGGATCTGCGGCGAAAACAGCACCAGCACGCTCTCCAGTACCTCATTCAGATTTATGTCGATGGGGCTTCGCGATTCGCGATGGAAGGTCAAGAGCTGACTGGTGATCTGCGCAATCCGCGCGAGCTCCTCACTGGCCATATCCAGGTACTGCGTCGCGCTGGGATTCGTTTTCTGCTCGTGCTGGAGCAGGTAGACCAGATTGGTCACGGTATCAAGGGGATTGCGAATCTCGTGGGCGATGGTAGCCGAGAGCCGGCCGGCCAGCGTGAGACGTTCGCTGGCGCGCAGTGTCTGCTCGGTCTGACGTCGCTGTGTCGTATCGCGGAAGACTAAGACGACTCCCGCAACTTCGCCGGTGTTGTTCAGAATCGGCGCGCCGGTCAGCTCAACGGGGTATTCCCTCCCCGCGCGGCTGGTCAGCACAAGTCCGTGAAGGTAGGTGACTACCTCCTGCGCGCGGCGGACTGCTTCCACTGGATCGTCAATGCTCAGCCTGGTTCGCTCATCGCTCAGACTCATGACTTCGCGGAAGCGCTTGCCTTTCGCCTCAGTGTAAGTCCATCCGGTCAGGGCCTGCGCCACCGGGTTGATGAAAGTGATGTTGCCCGCCTGGTCGGTCGCGATCACAGCCTCTCCCAGGCTCTTGAGAGTGATCTGGAACCACTCCCGGCTTTCCTTCAGTTGCTCCCGCTGCTCAGTCTCAGCCCGCAGATGCTTCTCATACGTGGACGAAAGGGCCAGCAGCTCTCGGCGCGTGAAGAACAGCAGCAGGATCGCAATCAGCAGGGTCAATCCCACCGCACACCCAACTACAGCCCCATTCATCGCCTTGGTCTTGGACGAGCGGCTCTTGCGAAGCGCCTCCTCTTCAGCGACGAACGTACGCTGCTTTTGCCGCAACTGCTGCAGCATCTCGTCGCCGCTAAGCAGGTCAGCGGCAGAGGGTGAAGCTCCGCGGTTGTTTCCCATTTGCTGATCGGCCCAGTTAATCCAGCGCTCGTCCAGTTGTTTCAGCTCGTCCAGACGAACCTGTTGCGCGGGATTGTCGGCGGTCAGTTGATGGAGATAGAGGAAATGCTCCGGCACCCGCGCTTTTGCTTCGTTATAGGAATCGAGAAACGTGTGATCGCCAGTGAGGTAGTAACCGCGGAGACCGGTGTCCATGGCAACGATTTGCCGCTGGAGTTGCCGCGCTGTCGAAATCACCTGGTCTGAGTGATCGACCCAGCGAAGCGACGCAAAGAGCAACACACTCTCGCCGGCGAGAATGGCCGCGAGCACTACCAGCAACGTAACCGGCAAACCCACGGCGCGGCGTAATGCTCTTTGGAAGTCGCGTTGTTCCATAGCTGACGCGTCACGCGCCCCGAGTGTGCTCACGATATTATGCGGCGCCGAGCGGACACTGCAAGTCACAAAAAGGCGGCCCACCCAGCCGCGGCTGCCATCTGCGGGGTTGTAGAATTCAAATGAGGGCTGGGCAGGAAAGGGCCCGATTACAAGGCTGACAGATGAGAGATCGGTTCGAAGGGGTATGGCTGGCAATAACGGCTGGGGCAATTTGCCTCGCCGCAGCTTTGCCCATACAAGCGCAGGATGCACCCCAACCCCAACCCGCCCCGGGCCTGACCCAGCAACAGAGACCAACGACTCCGTCGAAATCGCCGCAACCACCGCCTGCCGCCGGGAAACAGCCTTCCGGCGAAAATCAGACCTCCTCCCAGGGAGAGCACCAAATTATTCCTGCTGCGGCGGAGCGGCATCTCCGTCAGGGCATTCAATTCGAGCACGATGGAGATACCGAAGACGCTATTCAGCAATACAAGGAAGCGATCAAGGAGTACCCCGACTACTTCGACGCGCATGCATCGCTGGGACGCATCTACCTTGATCGCAAGGGCTACGCTGAGGCCATCACGGAGTTGAAGACTGCGGTCAGCCTTCGTCCTGACGACGCTAATGCTCACAACAATCTCGGATTAGCGCTAAAGCATAATCGAGACTTGGACGGCGCCATCGCACAATATCAACAGGCGGTCCGGCTCAATCCGAAGATGGCGGACGCTCAGAACAATCTGGCAAATGTCCTTTACGCCAGGCGCAACTTCACCGCAGCAATTGAACACTACCGGGCGGCACTCGCGCTGCAACCGAACAATCCCGGCGTCCACATGAACCTGGGCAGCGCATTAGATGATGCCGGCAAGCAGGATGAGGCTATTGCCGAGTACAAAGAAGCCATTCGCCTGGCCCCGAAGAATGCCAGCGCGCATTACAATCTGGCCATTCTTTACATAAAGCGGAAGGACAACAACTCCGCAGTGGCTGAGCTGAAGGAAGCCGCAAAGATCTCTCCGGATTGGCCCACGCCGCACATCATGCTGACGAATTTGCTGAAGGACTCCGATCCTAAATTCGCCTTCAGCGAATGCGTAGTCGCCGACGGCCTGACCAACGACGCAAAACTACATGATCTCTGTTCCGACCTGCAGAAGAAGGTGCAGCAGGGCGGCAATTGAGGGGCACAGCAGGCGGCACATCTCACGCCAGATTGCAGTGATGTAGGAATCCTTTTCGCCAGCCTATTCCGAAACGGGCCTGGTGGATTTAAGATAAAGAGTTCTGCTTTAGCAGGAATCCGCGCCCTCTCCTGACTCCTCAATATTTTGTAAGAAGGGACTTATTCATGAACAGCTTCGGCAGTCGTTCCGTCCTTCGCGTCGGTAACCGCGAGTTTGAAATCTACCGTCTCGACGTTTTGGAAAAACAGGGGTGCGCTACCAAACACTTGCCCTACTCGCTCCGCATCCTTTTGGAGAATTTGCTGCGCCGCGAAGATGGAAAGACCGTAAAAGCCGACGACGTTCGCGCGCTCACGTCCTGGACGAAACATTCGCATCCTTCGGAAGAGATCGCATTCATGCCGAGCCGTGTGCTGCTGCAGGATTTCACCGGCGTTCCCGCCGTCGTGGACCTGGCAGCTATGCGCGATGCCATGAAGGCGCTCGGCGGAGATCCGACGCTGATCAATCCGCTGCAACCGGCGGAGCTGGTCATCGATCACTCCGTGCAGGTCGATGAGTTTGGCACGGCAAAGGCGCTACAACTCAACGCCGAACTGGAGTTCCACCGCAACAAAGAGCGCTACGCGTTCCTTCGCTGGGGACAGACAGCGTTCAAGAACTTTGCGATTGTGCCGCCGGATACCGGCATCGTTCACCAGATCAACCTGGAGTACCTGGCCCGCGTTGTGTTCGTCGGCGCAAACGGCGAGACGGGCAAGCCCCTGGCTTATCCCGACACTCTGGTTGGCACGGATTCGCATACCACGATGATCAACGGCCTTGGCGTGCTGGGTTGGGGTGTCGGTGGTATCGAGGCCGAGGCCGCCATGCTCGGACAGTCCGTCTCGATGCTCATTCCGCAGGTGGTTGGGTTCCGGCTGAAGAACAATCTGCGTGAGGGCTCGACGGCGACAGACCTGGTGCTGACCGTTACCGAGATGCTGCGCAAGAAGGGCGTCGTCGGAAAGTTCGTCGAGTTCTTTGGACCGGGATTGCAGGATCTGCCGCTCGCCGATCGAGCAACCATCAGCAACATGGCTCCCGAATACGGCGCGACGTGCGGCATCTTCCCCGTCGACAAGGAGACGTTGCACTACCTGCGTCTAAGCGGCCGCAGCGAGGAGTTGGTCAGCCTGGTTGAGGCGTACTACAAGGAGCAGGGGCTGTTCCACACCGCCGATACTCCGGAGGCGGAGTACACCGATGTGCTTGAGCTCGATCTCGCTACGGTTGAGCCGTGTATCGCTGGACCAAAGCGGCCGCAAGATCGCGTCGCGCTGTCGCATGCTGCTCAGTCGTTCGAGGAGGCTCTTCCCGGCCTGCTGAAGCCGGGCCAGCATGTTCCACCGAAGCAGGAAGCAAGATGGGAGGGCGAGGGCGGTCACCCGGCGGGCATGGATTCGCAACAGGACGAGGTCCAGGAGCACGTTCACCTGGACAAGGCACTCAAGCATGGCAGCGTCGTGATCGCCGCAATCACCAGTTGCACGAACACGTCGAATCCGTCGGTGCTGGTTGCTGCCGGCTTGCTGGCGAAGAAGGCCGTCGAGAAAGGGCTGAAGGTTCCTTCGTGGGTGAAGACGTCGTTGGCCCCGGGTTCCCTGGTGGTCACCGAATACCTCACACGGTCGGGGTTGATGCCTTATCTGGAAAAATTGAAGTTCAACGTTGTGGGTTATGGTTGCACGACCTGCATCGGCAACTCCGGGCCTCTGCCACAGGAAGTGTCGAACGTTGTGGTGGAGAAGGACCTCGTCGTCGCCTCGGTGCTCAGCGGCAATCGCAACTTTGAAGGCCGCATCAACTCTGAGGTCCGCGCGAATTACTTGATGTCGCCGCCGCTGGTGGTGGCTTACGCGCTCGCCGGCCGGATCGACATCGATGTCTACAAGGAGCCGCTCGGCTTCGGCCAGAACGGCAAGCGCACCCCGGTTTACCTGAAAGACATCTGGCCTACGGCAGAGGAAGTGGATGCGGTCGTACGCAAATACATTACGAGCGATCTGTTCCAGGGCGCTTACAACGACGTCTTCAAGGGAGACGAGCGGTGGCGCGGGCTGAATGTGCCCGCAGGCGAGACGTTCACCTGGGACAAGAGCTCGACCTACGTTCAAAATCCGCCGTATTTCGAGAACATGCCGGCGCAGCCGGAGCCGGTCAAGAACATCTCTGGTGCTCGCGTCCTGTGCTATCTCGGCAATAGCGTGACCACGGATCACATCTCTCCCGCAGGCTCGATCAAGCCCAACAGCCCCGCAGGTCAGTATCTGATTGCGCATGGGGTTCAGCCGGTTGATTTCAATTCGTATGGATCTCGCCGGGGCAATCACGAAGTGATGATGCGTGGTACGTTCGCCAACGTGCGGCTGCGCAATAAGCTCACGCCACATAAGGAAGGGGCATTCACGCGGTTCATGCCGGGCGGTGACGAGATGACGATCTTCGACGCTTCGGAGAAATATCGCGCTGAGGGAACCCCGCTGATCGTGCTGGCCGGCAAGGAATACGGTTCAGGATCATCGCGTGACTGGGCAGCGAAGGGTCCGCGATTGCTGGGGGTTCGTGCCGTGCTGGCCGAGAGCTTTGAGCGCATCCATCGCTCGAACCTCGTCGGGATGGGCATCTTGCCGTTGCAATTCGTGGAAGGACACAGTGCGGAATCGCTGGGCCTGACCGGCGAAGAATCCTACGACGTGATCGGCTTGACCGATGTGCTGGCAAATTTCTCCGCCGGCAAGAAGGTGAAGGTACGCGCAACGAAGAGCGACGGCAAGGTCACGGAACTTGAGGCCGTCCTTCGCATCGACACGCCGCAGGAGGTCCAGTACTATCAGCACGGCGGAATTCTGCAGTACGTGCTGCGTCAACTGCAGGACAAGACGAGCACAGCGAAAGCATAGGACAAACACAGGTCAAAGATAGGTCGGCCGTTGCGAACTGCCAAATCGCAGCGGCCGAATTGCTTTAATGGCTACCATTGAAGATCACGCCGCTTTCCTGTCCACAATCATCGACCGCTCGTAATTCTCCAGCAGGTCGGCGCAGTCCCGGTAGATTTCGCTGTACCCGGCGGCGCGAAGCTCCTGCTCCGGAAACCCGCCACTCAGCACTCCAATACTCGCCATGCCCAGTTTGCTCGCTGCGATGGCATCGTAAGGAGAGTCGCCAATCGTGACCGCCTCGTCCGGCTTTACGTTGTCTAGCCTCTGCAACGCCGCTTCGAAGATGTCGGGATGTGGCTTGGAGCGCTCGGCATCGTCGGAGGACGTCTGCTCTTCGACCAGGTCTTCAATGTGGGCGATGCGTTTGTAGATCTCAACCTCATCTTCTTTCGCCGATGACGCCAGCGCGATCTGCTTGCCATCAAGTTTCACTTTTTGCATAAGCTCTCGCACACGCGGAAATGGCCGCACTTGCGAAAGGTATTGCGACTTGAACAACCGGCCGCGATAGTCGTCCAGTTGCTTACCGAACCGCTCCTGCTCCTCGCGCGAGAGAAACACCGGGATCAGTTGATCGCCGCCCTTACCGATCTGGCTGCGGACTGCGTCATATGCGATCGTTTTTCCGAAATGCGCAAACGCTTCCTGCCACGCCCGTGCGTGCAGATCGACCGAATCCACCAGCGTTCCGTCTATGTCGAAGATAACGGCCTTGATCATTGCAACCCCTCCCTGTCTGAAGACACAAAAACACCGGCTCATGCGCCGGTGTTCTGTGCAACCAAATGCTTATGCTGCCTTTTTGCGGGGAACTTTCGCTCCCGAGCGGCGGGCTTCGCTGATGCCGATTGCAATCGCCTGTTTGCGGCTCTTCACCTTGCGGCGGCCACCCGATTTCAGCTTGCCATGCTTGTATTCGTGCATCGCCTTGCCGACTTTCTTTTTGGCCTTGGAACCATATTTGCGGCGTCCAGAGCTGCTCGAACTGCTCGACGAAGAACTCGATCGGCTCGACTTCTTCTTCGCACTCGAACGCGAGGTCCCGCGGTGCGACGATTTGCTGCCCTTGCTGTGGCTTGCTGAAGTGCGACGGCGGCTGCCGCTGCTCTTGCGACTTGAACTTCCGCGCCGGGTGGAACCTGATTTTTTTGCTGTTGCCATAAAGGATCTAGCCTCCTCGTTATGTGAGACGCGGAAGCACGCAAAATTGGTTGTGCCCTGAATCCGGCAAGCAACCTTTCACCTGCCTGCGGAAAACTTGGCCACGACATTGACCACCCGATTCCACTTCACGTAACCTTGGTGGTTATTCTCTTGAGCCCTCATGAAGACTGCTGAAATGCCCTCATTGCGCGTTGCCGAAGAAATCACACAATTGGTCGGCGAAACCCCTATTCTTCATCTCCGCAAGCTGGTGCCTGCCGGCGCTGCGGACGTCTATGCAAAGCTCGAATACCTCAATCCCGGCGGCAGCATCAAGGACCGTGCCGCGCTGGGAATGATCACCAAGGCCGAGCGCGACGGACGATTGCAGCCGGGTGCGACAATCTTCGAGGCAACCGCAGGCAATACTGGCGTGGGGCTTGCGTTAATCGGAACCGGCCGCGGCTACAAGACGGTTCTAGCGGTGCCGGTTGGTTTTTCGCAGGAAAAAGTCACGCTGATGGAAGCTCTCGGCGCAGAAGTGATTCGTACTCCGAAAGCCGACGGAATGCAGGGCGCCATCGACTACGTGAAGGAGCGCGCGGCGCGTACCCCCAACTCCTTCATTGCCGGGCAATTCGAAAATCACGACAATCCCGACTTCCACTACGAGACCACCGCCCGTGAGTACTACGAACAATTAGGCGGACAGATCGACGCGATCGTCATCGGTTGTGGAACCGGCGGCACTTTTACCGGCATCGCGCGCTACATGAAGGAACGCAATCCGCAGGTCCTGGCAATTGCCGTAGAGACTGAGGGATCGGTGCTTGGCGGCGGCGAAAAGGGTGACCACGAGGTCGAAGGAATCGGCGCGAGCTTCATTCCCAAAACATTTGACGGCTCGTTAGCCGACCAGATCATTGCCGTAACCGACCGCGACGCGTTTGACATGGTAAAGAAGCTCGCCGGGATGGAGGGAGTGCTCGCCGGTTCCAGTGCAGGCGCGAATGTTTTCGCCGCCATCGGAATCGCGAAGAAGCTCGGCCCCGGCAAGAAGGTTGCGACCATCATTCCCGATTCCGCCGAGCGCTATCTTTCGAAAGGTATCTTCCAGTTCAACGACAAGAAGTAAACATGCCAAAAAAGAATGTCCCTGGATTTTCCACTCGCTCCATTCATGCGGGCAACGAAGCCGATCCCTCCACAGGAGCCGTAGCTCCACCAATCTTTGCTACCTCCACCTACGCGCAGGAAGAGTTGGGCAAGACGAAGGGTTATGACTACTCGCGCGCCGGCAATCCAACACGCACCCGCCTCGAGGAAAATCTCGCATCGCTCGAGGGTGGCATCGCTGCGCCTGTGTTCGCCAGCGGCATGGCCGCCGTAGGAGCGATCTGCCACCTGATGAAAGCCGGCGATCACATTGTCGCTTCGAACAATTTGTATGGCGGCGTGCCTCGACTGTTCAACCAGATCATGACCAACTTCGGCCTGGAGTTCACTTATGTGGACACCGCCGACGCTCGCAATGTCGAGCGCGCCATGCGGAAGAATACACGTTACGTCTACATCGAGACGCCAACCAATCCGCTGATGGGACTAACCGACATCGCTGCCGTCAGCGAAATTGCGCACAAGCGCAGAGCTGAAGTTGTGGTGGACAACACGTTCATGTCGCCATACTTCCAGCAGCCGATCCGGCTGGGCGCAGATATCGTGATGCACTCCACGACCAAGTTCCTGAATGGCCACAGCGACGGCTTGGGTGGCGTGCTGGTTTGCACGACAAAAGAGCAGGCAGAGAAGCTCGCGTTTGTGCAGAAGGCCGCTGGGGCAATCATGTCGCCGTTCGAGTGCTGGCTGGTTCTGCGCGGAACCAAAACGTTGGCCGTCCGAATGAAGCAGCACGACGAGAACGGGCGCGTCATGGCCGACTACTTGAGCGGACATCGCAAGGTGAAGAAGGTGTTTTATCCGGGCCTGCCCGATCATCCGCAATACGAACTTGCCTGCCGGCAGATGTCCGGATTCGGCTCCATGATCACTTTCGAGACCGGGTCGCTCGCGAATGCCAAGCGCTTGCTGAAGCGCGTGCGCCTGTGCACCATGGGCGAATCGCTCGGCGGTGTCGAGACACTGATCTCTCATCCGGCAACCATGACGCATGCTGCGATCGGCGAAAAAGGCCGCAAAGCTATTGGCCTTACCGACGGCATGGTGCGAATCTCGGTTGGCATCGAGGACATCGAAGACATCATCGCCGATCTAGAGCAGGCGCTGGCGTAGCTGTGAGTTCTGAGCTGTCAGCTCTGAGCTAAAGCATGCGGGCAAAAGGGCCAAGGTACCACGTGCACAAAAACGATCCTGAAAAGATTGGCGAGCTTCTCAAAACCGCCAAGACCATCGCGGTTGTCGGCCTCACCGACTCGGCTATGCGCCCGAGTTTCGGCGTGTCGGAGTACATGCGGGCGCACGGTTATAACATCATCCCGGTAAACCCGAACATCAAGGAGTGGCTGGGGCATAAAGCTTACGCGTCGCTGCTGGACGTGCCGGAGAAGGTTGACATCGTCAACGTCTTTCGCCGCTCAGACGCCCTTCCTGAGATTGTGGAGCAGGCCATTCAAATTAAAGCTCCGGCCATATGGATGCAGGAAGGTGTCATCCACGAGCAGGCGGCGCAACGGGCTGAGCAAGCGGGCATCCTTGTCGTGATGGACCTCTGCATTTTGAAAGAGCATCGCAACCGCCGATAGCGCCGACACTTGGCGAAAGTCTTGTTTTGCTTTCTGACATCTCTCTGTTGCGAACTTCGGACTTCCAAGCGACAGTCGAATGTGGAGGATTGATGGCTGAGAAGATCAAATTGAAAGCCAGCGATGGACACGAACTGGACGCGTACGTAGCGCGTCCGACCGGCGCTCCGACCGCCGGACTTGTTGTCATCCAGGAAGCATTTGGCGTTAACGGGCACATTCGCTCAGTGGCGGATGGCTACGCGCGCGATGGATTTCTCGCAGTTGCGCCGGCGATCTTCGATCGCATAGAACGCGGCATTGAATTGGGATACACGGGCAGCGATCGGGAAAAAGGGATTGCGCTCGCACGGCAGGTCAATCTCGACGACGCTGTGAAGGACATCGCCGCCGCGCTGGACTTTCTGCGCGATCAGGGTATGTCGAAGTCAGGAGTGATCGGCTATTGCCTGGGCGGGACGCTGGCTTGGCTAGCGGCCACTCGGTTAGGACCTGCTGCAGCCGTTGGTTATTACGGCGGCGGCATCGGCCGCTTCGCCGAAGAAAATCCTCGCTGCCCGGTGATGCTGCACTTCGGTGCGCTCGATAAGCACATCCCCAAGTCTGAGATCGACAAAGTGCAGGCGCTTCATCCTGACGTACAAATCTTCTGGTACGAGAACGCCGATCACGGCTTCAACTGCAATGACCGCGACGCGTATAACCCGGAAGCGGCAAAACTGGCGCGGGAGCGCTCGCTGGAATTCCTGAAGCAGCATGTCGCTGCGTAACAAAAAGGCGTTGAACCACAGAGACGCGGAGGCACAGAGAAGAACTGGGATTTATTGAGGCCCGCGGGTGGCGCGTTCGACTGTTTGTGCGCGACGGCCTGAGTTCTGCTGCACCTTTGAAATTATCTTTCTGATTTCTTTTCCTCTGTGTCTCTGTGCCTCTGTGGTTCACCCGCTTTGGCTTTTCGAATCTCTTCCAGGCGCGCCTTGATGCGCTTCTCGATGCCTTCTTCCGTGGGGCGATAGTAGACGCGATTCTTCAGGTTGTCGGGCAGGCATTGCATGTCCGCAACTTTTTCCTCGAGATCATGGGCGTACTGATAGCCTTTGCCGTAATCCAACTTCTTCATCAGCCCGGTGGCCGCATTGCGGAGGTGAAGTGGCACGGGATCTTGTGCCGTCCGCTCAACATCTTCCTTCACAGCACCATAGGCTAAATATACGGCGTTGGATTTCGGGGCGGCGCAAAGGTACACGACAGCCTGGGCCAGCGCGAGATCGCCTTCGGGTATGCCCAGAAAATCGAATGCATCGCGGGCTGCAAGCGTAATCGCTAAAGCGTTGGGATCGGCGAGGCCAATGTCTTCGACCGCCATGCGCACCACGCGACGAGCCACATAGAGCCGATCCTCGCCGGCTTCCAGCATGCGGCCGAGCCAATAAAGTGCCGCGTCAGGATCGCTGTTGCGCACACTTTTATGCAGAGCAGAGATGATGTTGTAGTGCTCCTCGCCGGCCTTGTCATACCTCAGCACGCGCTTTTGCAGGGCGTCGGTGACAATCGCGTCATTGATCGGGGAGCCGGCTTCGCGGGCCAGCGTCGCAGCGACCTCGAGCGCGTTGTAAGCGCTGCGTGCGTCCCCACTGGAATACGAAGCGATTTTTCGCAGGGCAGCCTCGTCAGCCTGCAGGTGCAAGTCGCCCAGGCCACGCTCCTCATCGATGAGCGCTCGCTGCAGTAAGCTGACGATCTGATCTTCCGCCAACGACTTCAGCACATAAACGCGGCTACGGGACAGCAAAGCGGAGATGATCTCGAACGATGGGTTCTCGGTCGTGGCGCCGATCAGGCGAATGCTTCCCTTCTCCACGTACGGCAAGAATGCATCCTGCTGCGCTTTGTTGAAGCGATGCACTTCGTCGACGAAGACAATCGTTCTCGTTCCGTATTGCCGTGCGCGCTCCGCGTCGGCCATCACCTGCTTGATTTCTTTAATGCCGCTGAGCACGGCAGAGAACTCGATGAAGTCGGCGTGCGTCATGCGCGCAATGATCTTCGCCAGCGTAGTTTTGCCTACCCCCGGAGGTCCCCAGAAAATCAGCGACCCGGTGTCGTCGCGCTCGATCTGTACGCGCAGAGATTTTCCGGGACCGAGGATGTGCTCCTGGCCCACGAACTCGTCCAGCGTGCGGGGTCGCATGCGATCCGCCAACGGCCGCGACCGGTCGACAGCATCGTCATGCGCCGGGTTGTTCTGAAAAAGGCTCAAGATAAACTAGCTAACCACAGAGACACAGAGACACAGAGTTTGCAAATCAGAGCACCCGTCTTCGGATTCCGTCTTTTAAAACGGGCACATTGAAGTTGAGCAACAAACCAATTCGAAGTTTACTCAGTCGTAAGTAAGTCAACAGCTGAGCTTCATGTATGGGTGAAATCTCATCAACGCACTTCAACTCCACGACCACCTTATTTTCGATGACAAGATCTGCGCGATACCCGCAATCTAGTTTGATTCCTTTGTAGGTAACAGGAAGCTCAACCTGCTGGCAGAACGATATATCGCGAAGCGTGAACTCGCGACACAAACATGCCTGATAAGCATTTTCGAGCAGGCCGGGGCCAAGTTCCCGATGAACCTCGATTGCAGCCGCAATGATATTTCTGGTCAGCGACTGCTCTGCATTTCCAAGCATGCGGCTCGCACAGGCCATGCGCGGTGTCAAGACAGGTGGTTCTGCAACCATGGCAACTACCTTCCTTCCACCTATCCAGAACCCTTGGAGCTATCCAATTCTAACCCTCTGTGCCTCTGTGTCTCTGTGGTTTAGAACACCGCGCGCTGCCGGGCTGCCTCGTATAGCAGGATTGACGCGGCTATGCCGGCATTCAGCGATTCGACTTTGGATGATTGTGGAATCGCGACCGTCTCGTCGGCTCGCGCCAGAATGTCTTTCTGAATGCCTGCACCTTCATTGCCAATCACGAAGGCGACAGGGCCCCGCAGATCGACCTCAGAAATTGCTTTTCCCTTGTGTGATGAAGTAGCCAGCACTCTGACATGACGCGACTTGATCTCGCTCAAAGCCGCATCGAGTTCCACCTTGGCCATGGGCACTCGGAACAGCGATCCCGCCGAGGCGCGAAGCGCCTTCCAGTTCCAGGGGCTGACGGTTCGCTCGCCCAACAACAAGCCAGTCACACCGAACGCTTCGGCGGAACGGGCAATCGTGCCCAGGTTTCCGGGGTCTTGCAATCCGGCGGCAACCACTAACAATGCTGGTTGAGCTTCCAGGATGTTGGCCAGAGAAGCTTGCTTCACCCGAACCAGAGCGGCAATACCCTGCGGCGTCTCCGTCGGAACGGCGCTGGCGAAAACTGAGTCGGGGAGTAACAGGGTTTCCGTCTGGGAGGAAAGTTGCGGCAGCAGTTTGTGAATTCGTTCACGGGCCGATTCGCCGAAGAAGACGGTGCTCAGCCGAAGGCCGCTACGGATCGCTTCCTCTACCAGATGCATGCCCTCGATGGCCACCTCGCCCTGCTCGTTCGGCAGGGATTCCGCGAACGCCCGACGGAGTTCCTTTACGCGAGCATTCTGGCGGCTGTCGATGCGCCGCAAGCGAGTCTCAAATCCGGAAAAGTCAGTCATTGCGAGGGTCTATCCTACACCTCCGGGTCACAACTTCACCGCGCTCGGCCAGCGTGCCATGATAATCTGCTATGTTGCCGTCCCGCGGAGCGATGTGTTAGTTTTCGCTGCGCAAACCCTCGTCATAGGAAGAGGCACGGTTGCGTCCCGAAATCGTAAAAATCAACAGTCAAGCGCCGGAAGCGTCGCAAGTCACCTACGTCGCGGAAAAGATTCGCGCCGGTGAAGTCCTCGGCATACCCACAGATACGTTCTACGGCTTGGCGGTCGACCCGTTCAATTTGCACGCCGTTGATCGCGTCTACGAAATCAAGACTCGTTCCCGGCATAAGCCGCTGTCGCTATTGATCGAGTCTGTCGACCAGGCCGCTGAACTCGCGTGGCCGGTTCCTGAGATCTTTTACCTGCTCGCCCGCCGCTTCTGGCCCGGCCCTTTGACCATCATCGTCAAAGCCGATCCGAAGCTTCCACTGAAGGTCACCGCCAATACCGGTAACGTGGCTTTGCGTGTGCCCGCGGCCGAGGTTGCGCTGGCAATCATCCGTTCTGCGGGACTGCCAATCACCGCTACCTCCGCCAACCTTCACGGCGAAGTCGAGTGCACAACCGCGATCGAGGTGCGAGACCAGCTTGGCGATTGCCTTTCGATCATCGTCGATGGCGGACAAGTACCCGGGGTGATGCCGTCGACCATCATTGACCTAACCGGCGACGGGGGTTGGCGTCTATTACGGCAGGGAGCCATTCCCGAAGATCAGATCGTCGAACTTCTGGGCAGGGAGTAAAACGCCACGGCGGCGCCGAAATCAAAACTTCATCTCGTTCGCTGGATCGGAGCGGCTGGCCTCGCTGTTATCGCTGTTTTCCTGCTGTTCATCAGCGTAAGGATCATGCGGGAAGCCGGGGTCGACGAGCAACATCCCGCCGACGCAATCGTAGTGTTTGGTGCGGCAGAGTATGTCGGACGCCCTTCCCCTGTCTTTCGCGCTCGCCTCGACCACGCTTATAACTTGTTTGAGCGAGGCCTTGCTCCGGTAGTCATCACTACAGGAGGCGCCGGCAATGATATTCACTTCAGCGAAGGGCAGGTAGGCCGCGACTACCTCGAATCCCGCGGAATCTCCGATGCCAATCTCATCGCCGAAACCCAGGGCGGCGACACCGACCAGTCCAGCCAGCGCGTGGCCGTCATTCTCAAAGCGAATGACATGCAAACCTGCATCCTGGTCAGCGATGCGTACCACATGTTTCGGGCAAAGCAGATGATGCAAGCCCAGGGGATAACCGCATACATTTCGCCGCGTCCGGACTCGGTGCCAAGGACTGTGGCTGGCCGCTTCCTGGCCGCACTCCGCGAGAGCTTCAGCTACCTGCTTTACAAATTGCACGTGCGCTAGAGCGCCGCGTCAATCGACCAGTGCAAAGAGGCGTACCGGCCCACCAGAACCATTCTCCAGCTTGATGGGTGCGACAACGATGGTTGCTCCCGTCGCCGGCAGGTTAGCCAGGTTGGCGACATTCTCCAGGTGATAGATCCCCAGCTTCGAGGTGAAGAGGTGGACCGGATAGTCGGCCGTCGCTCCAATGTCGACACTCATGGTATCGATGCCGAGCCCAACGACTTCGCGCGACTGCACCAGAAACTGCGCGGCTTCGAGCGAATATCCGGGATAGTGAGTAAGCCCATCGTCTTGCTGATTGCGGAAGCGTTCCTGCTCATTCCACCACCGATCCCACCCTGTATAGGCGATCACGACCGAGCCTGGCGAAATGTTGCCGTATTGGCTCTCCCACGCTTTGACATCATCGACGGTGACCGCGTAGTCGGCATTCGCTGATGCCTGGCCGCGAACATCCATCACCACCAGCGGCCGAATTAATCTCTCGGCTGGAATCTGGTCGATGGTCCAGGCTGCCGCCGCAAAATGTGCCGGCGCGTCCATGTGTGTGCCGTAATGCTCCTGGGTAGAAAAGATGCGGGAGTAGTATCCATCGCGCTCGAGATTGCCGAGCTCGCGCGCCTGAAACGGCGACTCGGCCGTGCCCTCCCAGTTAGGAGAGTCATCATTCAGCGGATGCGTGAGGTCGACGACTTTGTACTGTGCGAAGGGGTTGGACATGGCAGTTCGCCAATCTACCTGATGTTAACTGGATATCCCAATGTGCTGAGAGACGAGCACAACGACCAGCGCCACGTCAGCCGCAAAGACGGTGCTGATGAAGTTTACGGCATCGTTGCCAATCTTCCCCGAGCGTTCCCAGGTCGCGCCCATGATGCTGTCGAGAAACATGCCGCCAATCGCAACGAAGGCGATGGTAGGGGTCCAATGCCATTCCACGAAACCAACCACTGCGCTGACCCAGGCAACAATGCAAGCGGCCACACATCCGCTAAGTGTGCCTTCGATGCTGATCGCGCCGTTCGTGCCGATCGGTACGTCGCGGAAATCGGTAATCATGTAAGCACGACGCGCCGTCGCTTGTCCCAGCTCACTTGAGACCGTGTCGGCGGCGGCCTCCGCGAATGCCGCTGCGGCAGCAACCAGCAGTACGTCTTGCAACTGGGGGAACCAGATCACCGGCAAGACGCAAATCGCCGCCGTCCCCAAATTCGCCAGAACCTGCGACGCCTTGCGACCTTTCTTCCGCTCGGCCACGCCCAGGCGCTGCTTTCGCTTATAGCCCCAGGCGGTAGAGATCACTGTTAGCAGAAAGACCGTCAGCAGGGGAACAAAGCCCCCGAAGCCGGCTGCCAGCATCAGGACGAAAGCGACGACCACGCCAGCAATGGCTCCGCCGTCGGTTACGGAGCCCATGGCTCGGGCAAGAATAGCAAAGCCGACTGCCAGGACAGCAGCCGGCAACCCCCTTGCATGTATCAGATTCATCACGCCTAACCCAGTATCGCACCCTCAGCAGCTTGCGGTCACGGCACCGGAACCCAGGTGGAAGACAGCAAACCTGGCCTCTTCCAGCATCCCATTCACGTGGATAGCGGCTCGCCTTAGCGTTGCAGGTGTTTGAGGAATAAGGCTTGACGAACGTTATCGAACCACCTGATCATAATGTGCCCAGTTTTCCACAGGGCGCGGTTCGACGACCGTTCTGAGGCTGTTGGCAGACGGCGCATCCGCAAAAGGACAAGAAATGGCTTCCTCTGTGTGGTCTGGCTATCTGACTTTCGGTCTTATCTCGATGCCGGTAAGGCTGTTCTCTGGCGCCCGCGGCAATCACATCTCTTTTCACATGCTGCACCGGGATGACAACACGCGCATCAAGCAGCAGCTCTGGTGTCCGCACGACGAGCGAGTAGTGGAGCGCAGCGAGATCGTGAAGGGTTACGAGTACCGTAAGGGCGAGTACGTCATCATTGAGCCCGAAGAGATCAAGAAAATCGAGCCCAAGACCGCAAAGGCTATGGAGATCCTGGAATTCGTCAAGGCCGACGAGGTCGACCCAATCTACTTTGAGTCGTCTTATTTCCTCGTACCCGAGGAAGCCGGCCGGCGTCCCTACGCTCTCTTAACGAAGGCCTTGGAAGAAACCAGCTACGTCGCCATCGCGAAGCTGACTATGCATAACCGCGAGTACACGGTGTTTCTGCGGCCTTACAAGGGCGGCATGATGCTTCACACCATGTACTACAAAGAGGAAGTCAGAGACCTTGAGGGCTTTGGCGCCCCCGATGTCGAGTTGAAAGACGCCGAAGTGAAGGTTGCGCATCAGCTCATCGAGGCCTTGGCTGGGGACTTTGAGCCGGAGAAGTATCACGACACCTTCGAAGAGAATCTCAAAACGCTGATCAAGGCGCACCTCGAAGGCGAAGAAGTGACGCCGGTCGAGAAGCCCAAGAAGATGGCGCCTGTCGTCGACCTGATGGCCGCGCTCAAGGAAAGCCTGGCACAGTTGCCGAAGAAACCACCACAACGCGTCGAAGCTGCGGAGCGTGCTTCAGAGGTTAAGGCGGCGGCGAAGGGCAAGAAGAGTTCTCGCCGGAAGCCGGCTGCATAAGAGAGGGCGGCAAATCAGCCGCCCTTGCTTCACCCGTTCCGACACTACTTCCATTCGCCTTGCCGGTTCGGCGTTCCGAGAGTGTGCGACTTCGGTGGCAGCATCACGTTATCGAATGCCTGCGTGAACATCGCTGCTGCGAAGAAGGCAACCGCTCTTAAGGTCTCGGTCCCCGTGTTCGCCAGATCGTGACGAACGTCGGTCGGCAACACGAATACGCTGCCCGGTCCAACAGGAAAATTGCCGCTGCCTTCGACAGAGAGCGTTCCGTTGCCGGAGATGATGTACTGCGTTTCTTCCGTCTGATCGGTATGCCAGCCCAGCCGTCCTCCCGGCTCAATTTCGTAGACAATCGTTGACGACTGCGTCGCGCCTTTTCCGCCGCAACTTGCAAACGCCCCTTGCCAACGAACGGTGGGATCGTCTTCTCCCCACACTGTTGCGCGCTCCAATTTGTCGGAAGCAACTACGATGTTCTCGGCTTTCGTGGCTGAACCTGTGCTTGCACTCATTGTTTCTCCTCCTCAGCAATTGCCATCTAGGTGTCGGTGTGATTGGCACCTGTAGTGACAGGGGAGCGACTATACCATCAAGAGATAGGGCGGGACCATGAACATTGTGTTCATTTGTTGCAAGTTCGCGTAGACTTCCGCTAGTCCTGTCGTTGGCGCCACTTCCGTCCGGAGCTGTTAATCAGTCGAGTGTCCTTGGCACCATTTGAGTGCTACGCAGGTGTATGCTTCAAAGTGCTATACATCTGACGTGTAACAGGCGCCCTGGCGGACTATGAAATCATTGCCCCGAACCGTCATACGTGTGTCTGTACTGGAAAGCGATCCGGTCCGCTTCCTCGGGCTGCGCGCAATCTTCTCTTCTCAACACGACATTCAAATCCACAACGGCACCGTAGCCAGCGTTCTAGCCGGTGAAGACAATGAACTGGTGCTGATGACGGCGAACCGCGGAGCGGCATTCTACTCAGCAATGTCGGCCCTTAAGGCGGTCCGTCCCGAGATCTGCATCATCGTGACCGGCCCCGGCAATCGTGATGACGACATTCTGCGCGCCATACTGGCGGGGGCAAAAGGCTATTTGCCTGAGGAAGCGACAGCAGACGAATTCAAGAAAGCCATCCGCGAAGTTCACGCGGGTTCCGTGTGGATACCAAGAAGAGTGCTGGCGAAATTTATCGAGCGCGCGACCTTGTCCCCGCGTCGGGTCCTGCCCACCGTCGACACGAAGATCAGCGAACGCGAACGCGAGGTTCTCAGGCTGCTCGTCTCCGGTTGCTCGAACCGGGAGATCGCGAATGAACTCGGAATCATCGAGCGAACCGTCAAGGCTCACGTCGCGCAACTGCTAAGAAAAGTTGGAGTGACAAACCGCATCGCTTTGTCGGTGCACGCGGTAACCCACTCGCTTCTACCCCCAACACAGTAGCGTCCAAGGCCTCTAACTGCATGTAATCATTGGTCGATTAGCCTAAATGTGGTGTTACTAAACAAGGTTTACTGATTACGAAAGTACATGTCCGGCGATTGTACTTTCGTAATCTTGCGCGAATTACCGGCTCATTCCATACTGCACTCACCTACCACAGAACCTGGGAGACAGGGCTGGAAGAGGTTACGAGGGTCTCCTCTTCCAGCCCTCTTGTTTTTTGCGGTGACACGCAATCAAAGCGTAAGGCTGGTTAGCCCTAACTCCCATCCATCCTCAAGGGACACTAGAGAGTAACCAGCCACGCAACTTTCTTCCCGCTGTCCACTCCATCAAACGCTCTAAGATGAACATGGCTGGTGAAGACCAGCGTTGCGCCGCGTCTTTCAACTTGGAGTCTGTCATGAGAAAGCTTGTTACCGTCACAGCGATGTTGGTCACGCTTGTAACCGGTGCTGTTGCGTCCGAGCGGCGTGACGCCGATCTGGAGCGCATTCAGACCGCCGGAACCGTCCTCAACCAAATCATGTCTGCTCCCGACCGGGCGATTCCCGACAGCATCATGTCAGGAGCGAAGTGCATTGCGGTGATTCCGTCGTCGTTGAAGGCGAGCTTCATCTTCGGCGCCAACTACGGCAAAGGTGTGGCAACATGTCGTACGGCGAAAGGCTGGAGCGCGCCGGCATTTTTCAAGGTGACAGGCGGCAGCTTCGGTTTTCAGGCCGGCGGACAAGCTTCAGATCTTGTGCTGATCATCCGCACGGAAGACGGCATGCAGCACCTGCTGCAAAGCAAGTTCAAGCTGGGCGCCGATGCCTCGGCCGCGGCTGGTCCGGTTGGTCGTGACGCCCAGGCTTCGACCGATCTCACCATGCGCGCACAGGTGCTGACGTATTCACGCGCCCGCGGACTGTTTCTGGGGGTTTCGCTGAGCGGCGGAGTCATCAACCAAAACGGTGCCGATACACAGGCGTTCTATGGCAAGGAGTGGACCTACTTCTCGATTCTGAGCGGGCAGGTTCCCGCACCCAAGGACGCAGAGCCGTTCTTGCAGGCGGTGGAGAAATTTGCGCCCACGCCAAGACCGGCAACACCGATAGCGGCTTCCGCACCGGCTTCCACCGCTCCTCTGACTGCAGCGAATACAACTGCTCCGGTCGCACCGGCGGAAGCGACGACTACGACAGAGCCTGCTCCGGTCGCACCAGCGGAAACCACCACAACGACACCGCCTGCTTCCGTCGCACCGGCGGAAACGACGATGCCGACGCAGCCAGCCTCTACCGCTTCCGATTCTGAGACCACGGGCGTAATGCATCCGCCGCAGGAAGCACCGCCGGCTACGACGTATTCTTCAAGCCGCCCAGGCGGAAATCACTAAACATCAGCACAATCTCATATCGAGCGGCAGCTTCGGCTGCCGCTTTCGTTTGTGTGAAAGTCACTTCTTCGGTACGGCAGGCATCGTACTTCGGCGCTGTTGTTCCTGTTGCAGCTGACGGCGCATGTCTCGGATAAGAATCGTCCACATCTGCGAATTCGTTCGCAGCAGGATCTGCAGGTTCTGATCGTGCAGAAACTCGATCTCGCTGCTCATGTTCATGTTGAGACTCTCCATCTTGTTCAGATCGTCCCTGACTTGGGAAAGCTCATCGGTAGGCTGGCTGGCCACAGGCTGCTGAGCGCTTGCCTGTGGCGTCGACGCACCGTCGGTCTGGCGGGAATTCTGGGCCAGCAACAGCGCGCTAAAAATCATCACAACTGACAAACGGCGAAATGCACTTGCAGGTTGCATAGCGTACTCCAAGGCGAACGTCGCGAGTGTTTTGGCGAGCGACCGAATTCAGTATCATCGATGACGTATCTGTTAAGGAGCTTTTCGTGGATCGAACGACACTGGGCGATTTTGAGCTGACGATACTCTCAGATGGCAACTACTACATGGATGGCGGCGCGATGTTTGGGGTCGTGCCGAAAGTGATGTGGGAGAAGCGCATCACCCCTGACGAGCGCAACAACATTCCGATGGGCCTCAATTCCCTGCTGATTCAAACCGGCAAACACAACGTCCTGGTGGAGACCGGGATTGGAAGCAAGCTGAGCGAGAAGAGTCAGTCGATTTACCGAAATCAGCCTCTTCTCATGCAGAGTTTCGAAGACGCAGGCGTAGCGCCGGACGAAATCGATGTCGTGATCAATACGCATCTGCATTTTGACCATTGTGGATGGAACACCTACTACAAAGACCGCAAGGCCGTGCCCACGTTCCCTCGCGCTACGTACTACGCGCAGGAAGGGGAGGTGGAGCACGCGCACCAGCAGCATGAGCGTGATCGCGTCAGCTACATGACGGACAACTACGATCCGCTCATCCGCAGCGGTCAGATGAAGTTGCTGAAGGGAGACGCTGAGATCGTGCCTGGAATTTCCGTAAAGGTGTACCCGGGCCATACGCGCAACTTGCAGGCCGTCATCGTCCGCAGCGGGGACAAGGTCGCCGCTTACCCAAGCGATCTCCTCTCCGACGCGAAGCACCTGGATCCGACCTGGGTGCTCGGATACGACTTGTTTCCCCTCGAGAGCATCGACAACAAGCATCGTTTTTACAAACTCGCGATTCCGGAACAATGGCTCGTGGTCTTCACCCACGATCACGAACTGCCATGGGCCTATCTAGAAATGGGAGAAAAGGGGAGGCCGGTCGCTCGCCCTATCCGTCAAAAGTAGCAGCGGGCCGCAACCCTTACAGGCTATTTACCGCGGCTTTGTTGCGCTCCTACACTGTAGGACAGAAACTATTTCAAGGCGGAGGCCGAAGCATGAGCAAGAAGAACAGGAAGAAGAAGAAAAACAAGGACGAGCAGCGTACGGTCTCCTCCGCATCCGAGAAGAGCAGCATCAAGCTTGATCTTCGTTCCGTAGAGCTTCCCGCTCGACCGAAAGCGATGAAGCCGGCCGACATTCGTTCGGTTCGCGAAAGTCTGAATGCAAGTCAGGCCCTGTTCGCCCGACTGCTGAACGTCAGCTCGAATGCAGTGGAGAGCTGGGAGCAAGGAATTCGCGAGCCTCGCCAGGCCACTCTGAAGCTGCTGCACATCGCGCGGCGCAATCCCGACGTCCTGCTGAGTTAGTCCGGCCAACTGCGAATAAGCAGCGCAGACCTCGGGATCGGGTTGACGTGCTGATGCCCGTTCCAACGTCCCGCCTCGAGGTCGGCGCTCACTTTGTGATTGCGTGTTTTCACCGCAGCAAGCGAACTTAAACACAATCCTGATGGCTGCCGCATCCCCTGCACGCCAAGAGAATCCCGGCAGAGGCACAGCGTAATTACCATAAATTCAATGTCTTACCTGAAGACGCGCGCTTCCTTTGCGGGCTCCGCCGTTTCGGTATGTATCTTGCACTCCTCCCTAGGCATGGGTTGGAGGCAGTTGTGACTAAAGTTGTACGGTTTTTTCTGGGCGCGGCTTTACTTGCCTGGGCCAGTGTTTCTTTCGCCGGTATCCACCCCGTTCCGCTTGATAAGAACACCGATTCAGCAAAATGCGCCGAGTGTCACGAAGACAAAGCCAAGGGCAAGTTCGTTCATTCGGCGATTGCGATGGGCTGCACCAGTTGTCATGAGGTGCGCGTCAACAAAGACGTCACGCGTATCAAGCTGATCACCGCCACCCCACAAGCGCTGTGCATCACGTGTCATTCGGATAAGGATTTTGCGCAAATCAAGGGCAAGGTCCATCCGCCCGCAATGCGCGACTGCGTAAAGTGTCACGATCCCCATCAATCGGACAACAAGTTTCAACTGCTGAAGCCCACTTCCGGTGACAAGACCCAGAACCTCTGCCTCAGTTGCCACAACCAGGGCGTCAATGTTCCAGAAAAAGGCAGCCGCCACGCCGCCCTCGATATGGGCTGCGAGACCTGTCACGTTACCCACAAGACCGGCGAGGTCGGCAAGCAGGAATTCGACTACCACCTGACGAAACCCTCGCCCGCATTATGTCTTGACTGTCACGACGCAAAAGACGAAGCACTCATCAAGGCTCACCAGGGACAACCGTTTGGAACGGCGAACTGTGTTCAATGCCACAACCCGCACCAGTCGGACCAGCCCAAACTCATGCAGACCTACACCCATCCGCCGTTTGCGATGGGTGCTTGCGACAGTTGTCACCAGCCCGCAAAAGACGGGAAGGTCGTACTGACGCAAGCGGACACGAAGGCCATCTGCGTTACCTGTCACAGCGAGCAAGCCGAGAAGATCGACAAGGCGAAGGTTCCACATCCGGGCGCTCAGGGCGAGTGCATCGCATGCCACAACCCTCATGCCGGCAAGTCGCCGGGATTTCTACAACCCGATCCGGTGCAGGCATGCCTGGCGTGTCACAGCGATCAGGCCGACCAGTTCAAGAAGGCCCACCTTCATCAGCCGGCATTTGGCCAGGGATGCGCAACCTGCCACACGCCACATGGCGGTGACAATGAGCACCTGCTCCGCGCCAAAGGGAATGCTCTTTGTCTCGAGTGTCATGGTCCCGAGTCGCAACCGGAGAAGCTGGAAAAGGAACACGTTGTAACGATATTCAGTGGCTCGGTCAAGCTGCCTGAGGATTATTTCGCGAAGAACAAGGTCGTCGTTCTGCCGCTGAAGTATGGGCGCGGACACCCGGTAACAGGACACCCGGTAACAGACGTAATGGACCCCACGAATACCGGCAAGGTTTATCAGCAGATCAGTTGTCTGACATGTCACCAGCCACACTCGTCGGGGCAGCCCGACCTGCTGGTGAAAGACCAGACCAACAACATGGCATTTTGCTCCACCTGCCATAAGAATTTGGCCGCGCGGTAAGCGAAGCAGGAGGTTGTGATCAATGTTTGAAGCAAGAAAGAAACTGGCGAGTATGGGGCCGTCGATCACCGCGATTGTCGTGCTGTTCGCCGTAACGCTGACCACGCCCTTCACTGCGTATGCCGGCAAGAAAAAACAGCAGAATGCCACGCCCGCCAAGCCCAAAGTCATCGACTACTCGAATATCGTGTGGCCCAATCCGCCGGCCATCGCACGAATTCGCTATCTGGCTTTTTACGCCGCCCAGCCACTGAAAGACGTGGATAAGCCGAAAACCAAGAAAGAAGGCTGGATGGATCGGCTGGCCGGCACCGTTCCCGAGCAGGACAACGACAAGGTTCTGTTCCAGCTGGGACAGCCTTACGGATTGGCAACCGATTCCAAGGGTCGAGTCTATGTGGCGGATTCGAGGGTTGGAGCAATCTTTGTCTTCAACACTGAAACTCGCGATGTGGAGTTGATCAAGAACAAAACAGACGCGCATTTCGTTCGCATCATCGGCCTTGCAATCGACGATGATGATCGGCTCTTTGTCTCCGATCCCGGACTACGACACGTAATTGTCTTCAACAAAGACCGCAAGGCTACCGACGTCATCACGGACGGATTGGTCGAACCCAGCGGAATGGTGATCGATACTCAGAATCGGCTCCTGTACGTTTCAGACGTCAATCAGGACATCGTCCAGGTCTACGATGCCGACAGCCTGAAGTTGCTGCGCCACATCGGGACGCCGGGCAAGAATCACACGCTTACTGATCCGGGCAACTTCGCCAAGCCAACTGGCCTGGCCCTCGACAAAGATGGCAATCTTTACGTTGCCGACACCCTCAACGACCGGATCGAGGTATTCGATGCAGATGGTTCTTTCATGCGCACATGGGGAAAGAATGGCGATGGTCCCGGGTACTTTGCCCGGCCGAAGGGTGTATCCGTCGACGTTGACGGACATGTGTGGGTGGCCGACGGAATGCAGGACCGGGTGCAGGTATTTATGCCGGATGGTCAGCTGTGCATCGCGATGGGCGGTCACGGCCTGCTGCCCGGCCAGTATCAGGGCCTGGTCGACATTCACATCGACAACCGCACCAACCGTGTTTACACCTCGGAGATATACCCCGGGCGGGTACAGGAATTCAAGTACGTCACCGACGCCGAGTTTGATCAACTCACCAAAGAGCGGCAAGCCCAGCGCGCCGGTACGACACATGTAAAAGCGGATTCTGAAACCGCGAAGACCGCCGCCCCAGCAGCAGCACCGCAAAACAAGTAGCCACTGTTGCAAATCGCTACAACGAGAGAGGCCTCGCCTCTCTCGAATTATTTCGCAAGCCTCTAAGCACCGGCGCTACCGGCAGGCCATCATGGGTCAGCTGCGGAATTTGACATGACCTTACCTTGAAGTGGCTCTTTTCACCCATTGTGACGGCCATCACGCCCACTTTTGTCGCCTTTCCCAAAATTGCAAATACATGCAGAAGAGGAACTTACGTCGAAGCGCCAGCCGGGACCCGCGTGTTCACGTTTGGCGAACCACTTGCGATTACTACTATCGAGAGGCGGTGGTAGGCAAGGCTGTATGTCTGCCGTCGGGGCCTAAGCCTCTAGGAGTCATCAGCAAAAAATGAAGTGTTGCAACACACCTCTGGAGGTCTCATTCTAATGAAGAAAGTACTCGTAATCTCTCTGTTCGTCCTGGCCGTGTGCGGCCTGATGACGGCACAGAATTGGTCCTCGACGGTTGACGTCCTGGGCGCACACCAAAATCAAGGCCGCGGCTGCGCAGGCTGCCATGCCCCGCATAGCGGCTCCTTCGGCTCCGGTCACGGCGGCGTTGCCGATACCGGCAGCTACGCCCTGTGGGGACAGGACGCCAGCCCGCTGTATGGCAAGAGCATCGCTTTCGGCGACAATGGCCGTTACGTCGAAGTTCTGCCCAACGGCATCGCCACTGGTTCCAGGAAGTCGGCGGCATCCTGCTCTGCCTCAGCTGCCATGATGGCAACCTGACCCCGAGCAACATGATGCAGAACTGGTCCTACGAACAGCAGATCGGCCTTCTGACCAACACCACCTACGGCAGCCAGAAGATCCCGACCCTGCTCGGCAACGACGGCACGACGGCCGGCAACTACACCAACGATCACCCGGTGGGCCAGAACGCCACCATCTCCTCCGGCAGCGGCCTGGTTTGGGCGAACAACACGTTCACCGTTACCCCAGGCACTCCGTATGCCCAGTTCGTCGCCAACTACGGTTGGCCGGCTCTGGCTCCTGGAAAGTGGTCGAACCCTTACGGCATCAACGGCTCCGGCAAGCCGTACGTCGTCTGCACCACCTGCCACAACCAGCACGTCATGACGGTTTATACCTCTTCGGCGATCAGCCAGATCGTTGGCGACGGCGGCGGCAAGTACTATGCCACCTACTTCTTCGTGAATGGCCCCTACAACCCGAACCTGCAGGGCAAGCTGACTGCCGGCCAGGCTGCCTCGACGACTCAGTTCTGCCGTCAGTGCCACTTTGGCGAGGCGAACGAAGCCAACAACACCAACAACATTCCGACCGTGTTCCAGTAAACAACGGTTGCAATTACAGGGGGAAAGGGATCCTTTCCCCCTTTTTTATGGACCTAAGCTGAGAGGAAATATGAAGTACCGCTTTCTTACTGCACTCCTACTAGCTGGCATCACGACTTCGGTACTCGCGCAGGTTGCCTCGCACGCGTCGGCCTCAACCGCGAAGTCCTCGGCGTTTCAAATGACGACCGTGCAGCCTACGGGCAAAACAGTGGCAAAGGTCAACGGCACGGCCCTCACCGACAAAGATCTGCTTCGTGAAATGTACGCGATTTTCCCGTACGCCAGACAGCACAATGGATTTCCAAAGGCTCAGGAAGCCGGCATTCGACAGGGCGCATTGGAGATGATCATCTTCGAAGAGATGGTCTACCAGGAGACGCAGCGCCGGAAGATGACGATTCCTGCGGCCAAGCTCGATCAGGCCGAAGCAGCATTTCGGAAACAGTTCGAAAGCCCCGATCAATTCCAGGGATTCATGCAGAATGAAATGCACGGTTCGCGGCAGCAGCTACGGGCGCAGATTGAGCGCTCGCTGTTGATCGATCAGTTGCTGAAACAAGAGGTCGACGATAAATCTGCGGTGACGCTGGCACAGGTTCGGGCCTACTACGACAAGAATAGCGCGCGCTTCCAGATGCCGGAGTCGTATACGTTCCAAAGCATCTCGATCATTCCGCCGCTCAAGCCGACTGCTGCGCAAGCCAGCGAGGCCAAGAAAAAAGCTAACGAGGCTCTGAAAGCTGCTAAGGCCACAAAGAACTATCAAGACTTCGGCTTGCTGGCGGAGAAGAGCTCCGAAGACGACTATCGCGTCAACATGGGCGATCACAAGGTGGTGCCCGCGGACAAGCTGCCTCCACAGATCATCTCGGCATTCAAAACAATGAAGCCTGGCGATGTAAGCGGCTTGGTTCAGATCGAATCGGCCTACACCATCATTCGCTTAAACGCGCACACGCCGGCTCACAAGCAGAACTTCGATGAGGTGAAGGCGGAACTTCGCGTGGAACTGCAGAAGCAGAGATACGAGCAGTTGCGAGTGAATCTGGCGAAGCAACTGCGTGCGAAATCGAAGATCGAAGTTGTCTAATCCTCAAAGTCTCGAATAGGGGCGCAGCACTTCCTGCGTCCCTAAGTTCATCCTCCCTCCAATTTTTTCAACAAATTGCGGTTTTCCTCACGGCGCTTTGAGTGATATGCCCCAAACACCTCCTGCGGGCTCCCTACAGATCGCGATACCCCCTTCTATCTGCCTGAACTGCCGATAGTTAGCGATCGTGCCACGGCTTAAACTTTGGCCCGGTTCGTGCCTCTCTAGAGTACAGATGGCACCTGAATGACTGGCCCGGAAAGGGCATTGCAGAGTGAAGAAGTTGGGACCAAAAATCGGCTGGCTGGCGCTACTGCTCATGGTGCCATTGGCTTCGGCTCAAATCCAGATCGGCGATAACACTCACATGAACGGCGGTGGGTTGTTTACGGTCGGTTACGCCGGCGATTACGGGAATGAAATTCCGTCCAGCCACGGGATTAACTTTGGCGCCAGCGGCGCGATCAACGGTTATTACTACAATCCCAACTTTCTGAATTTCAGCATCACTCCCTATTACAACCAGGGCAGAGCGGACTCGGACTATCAGTCACTGACGAATGCCAGCGGCGTTGCGGCAACGGCCAATTTTTTCACGGGCAGTCACTTTCCCGGTTCGGTCAGCTACAACTACACCTACAACAGCACGGGAACGTTTGGTCTGCCGGGCGTGCCAAACTTCACGACACAGGGAAATGGACAGGGGTACAGCATCAACTGGAGCGCTCTATTCCCGGATTGGCCGACGTTGTCTGTGGGCTACCAGCATGGCGGCGGTAGCGGCACATTGTACGGGACCAACCAGGAGTCTTCCAACAGTCTGGATATTATCAACGTACGCTCCTCCTACACCTGGGATAAGTTCATCTTCAATGCTTTTTACGATCACACAAAGTCTAATTCGCTCTTCCCTGAATTCCTGACCGGCGATACTGTCACCGACAACTTCACCCGCAGCAGTGGGCAGGACATCGGAATATCAGCGTCGCGAGGCCTGACTCTTTGGAATGGCTCGATGTTCGCCAACTTTACGCATTCGCAATATTCGTCCAACTTCGCGCCGGGCGACGTACACGAATTCAACCGTCAGTAATTACAATGCCGATACCGAAACCGCGGGCGTAAACTTCCATCCCACGATCAAGCTTTCGTTGTACGCGAACCAGAGTTACACCAATAATCTCTCCGGCTATTTCATCCAAGGCCTGGTCAACAACAACAATGGTTCAGTACCGCTGCCGGTTGTGAATCTCGGATCCAATTCTTACTCGATGACGGTCAATTCCGGCGTAGGCTATCAGTTCAACCGGGAGCTGACGGGTAATGCGCAAGTCAGCTACTTCAATCAGTATTACTTTGGGAACAGCTATACCGGGGCATTCTTTAGCGGGATGGTAAATTACAACAAGAAACTTTTCGATATGTTTAGCTTCTCTGCGGGAATGGTAGATGGCTATAGCGCGGTGGGAGGCAACAATGTGGGCTTCGTCGGGACTGCAAATTACTTCCGCCGTTATGGGGCATGGGAGACATCAGGTTCCCTGAGCTATGCTCAAAACGTGCAGTCGGTCCTGATCACCGAGACCAGTTCGTACTATTACTACAATGCGAACCTGCACCGGAGGTTCAGTTCGCGCGTGCAGTGGACGCTGGCTTTCAACGGCAATCACAGCGGACTGTCCAGTAATAGCGCCGGCTCCAACAGCAGCACCGGCTTCTCGACCAGCCTGAGTTATCGCTCGATAGCCGCAACCGCGAATTACATCAGTGGAACAGGAAACTCTATTCTCACTCCCGTCGGGATCGTGCCTTTGCCACCCACCCCGGGCGAGAATCTCGCCAACCTCATCGCCTACGACGCGAAGAGCTACGGTGGCGGACTTTCCTGGACGCCCGTACGGCGGATGATACTTACCGGAACTTACAGCCGTTCCTACAGCAACACCTTGAGCAATAGTATTTATTCGAACAATAACACCGACATCTTCTACACTCAGATGCAATACCGTTTGCGCCGCATCAGCCTGCTGGCGGGAGCAACCCGCTTTACCCAGGGCATCAGCGCCATCGGAATTGCGCCCGGCACGGTCACGTCATACTACGGCGGAATCTCGCGATGGTTCGATTTCTTCTAGCCCGTACACACCGGAAGATCAGGCAGTTCGTCGCCGGCGCAGCCGCGGTCGTTCTGCTGCTCTCCCCTGCGTGGGCGGCCAAGCATTCGAAGGAGACATCGATTCACGAGACTGGCCCCATCCTGTTGCTGGAGGGCGGACGCAAACTCACATGGGAGCGCAGCTTCAGCCTCGAACGCGATGTGAAACCGAAGCGCGGCTTTTGGAACAAGCTGATCGACATCGCCATCGGACCCCCCGATTTTCGTTACATGGTGAACCCTTACAGCGTCACAACCGATTCGCGTGGGCGCATCATCGTGAGCGATCCGGGCGCAAATGGGGTACACATCTTCGACTTTCAGCAACAGAAATACAAACTTCTCACGCGCCGGGAGAAGGACAAAGATTTCACCATGACGCCGCAATGCGTCGCCGTCGATGCGCAAGACAATATCTACGTGACCGACTCCGAAGCCGGCAAGGTCTTCGTCTGGGATGCCAACGGAAAGTACAAACGTGCCATCGGCAGTCTGAAAGGCGGCGAGGGTTATTTCAAGCGCCCGACAGGCATCGCAGTCGATTCGGCCGCCCAGCGGATCTACATCACCGACACTCTGCGTAACAAGATCTTCGTCACCGACATGCAAGGCAGCGTGTTGAAGACGATCGGCAAGAACGGCACCGGCAACGGCGAATTCAACTACCCGACTGAACTGCGACTGCATGGTGACGATCTGGTGGTGGTCGATGCCATGAACTTCCGGGTGCAAGTTCTCGATCGTGAGGGCAATTTTCGCTACGCCGTTGGAAAGATCGGAGATGGTTCAGGATGGATGTTCCGTCCAAAAGGTATTGGCTTCGACTCCGAAGGACACCTGTATGTAGTCGACGCCTCCTGGAGCACAGTTCAGGTGTTCAACAACGAGGGCCAATTGCTGTACTACTTTGGGCAGAGGGGAACCGGACCGGGAGAGTATCAACTACCTGCAGGCTTGCAGATTGACAGCAGCGATCATGTCTATGTTGTCGACTCCTACAATCGCCGCGTGCAGGTGTATCAATACCAGGGACTACCGAAGCAAGCCGAGGAGAAGAAGCCATGAAGTTCGCTTTAATAGTGGCTATGGCTTTTCTCCTGGTGGGATCTGGACTCTCTCAACAGCAATATACCGGCGACGTACTAGGCATGCACAATCTGACGGCGGGAAGCGGTTCGTCTATTTATCTTCCCTCTGGAAATGCTTCCTGTACTTTCTGCCATGCACCTCATAGCGGATTAGGTGGTGTGACTCCTCTGTGGGCTCAGACCCTTTCGCAGTCTTCTTACACTCCCTATACCAGCACTACGTATCACGAAACCGGAAATACTAAGCCGCCACTGGGCGTTACTAGCAGCCTCTGCCTCAGTTGCCATGATGGCACCGTCGCGGTGGGACAATCCGTGCCGTACGGCAAGATACAAATGGTTGGCAACTGGTCGCAAGGAGACTCGTTTGGCACTGATCTGACCAGTTCTCATCCATTCAGTTTGGTTCTGCCGATGAAGGACGCTCCGGACTTGGTGGAGTCGCTGGTAGGACAAGGCACGACCGGTGATCCGCTGCACAAGGTGAAACTCATCAACGGCAATATCGAATGCACGAGTTGCCATAATCCTCATGTGCAGGCAGTCGACCAGGCAGCCCAGAGCTTCCTGGTGCGCGACAGTTCGAGCGGACAGATGTGCCTCGCATGCCATGACCCGAACCGGACTATTCAAGGGCAGACCAACTTACTAGCGGGATGGGACGGAAGCATCCACAAGTCTGCCAGCAATCGAGTAGCGACCGAGGCCCATGTGGGCCCCTACGCAACCGTGGCGCAGAACTCCTGCTCGTCATGCCACATGGACCACAACTCTAACGGTCCCGCGCGATTGATGCGGCCGGCGACACCGGCTGCTCCCGGTACAGATTCTGCCACGCAGGACTGCATGACCTGCCACAACGGGGGCACCTATCTTTCGCCCGCCGCGCCTAACATCATGGCCGAGTTTTCCAAGACCGGGCATCCATTACCTTCCGGCAATAACGCGCACGACGAGGCTGAACCCGGCGTCCTCTCGAATAACCGGCACGCTACTTGCGTCGACTGTCATAGTCCGCACGCTTCCGCACAGGTTGTTACATTCGGCGCGCCGCCGGCGATTCGCCCCTCCCAGACGGGCGTGCTGGGTATTAGCGCTCTGGACGGAATCACCCCGATCCTGCCCGCGGTGAATCAATACGAAAATTGTCTGCGCTGTCACGGCACGGGGCCTGGCAAACAGCGGCTCCTCCTTTATGGTTATGCTCCCACTCGTGAAGTCTCAAACCCAGACACGCTGAATGTGATTCCCGAGTTCAGTTTGACGGCGACCTCCAGCCACCCGGTGTTTCATGATCGAAGCAGTCCACTGCCTCAGCCGAGTCTCCTGACTTACATGTTGACTCTAACGGGGCAAACATCCGGCCGCCCAACCGGCCCTCGTAACTTCTGCAGCGACTGTCACAACAGCGACGATAATCGCGAATTTGGCGGCTCCGGCCCCAATGGCCCACATGGCTCCCGGTACTCGCACATTCTCGAGCGCAACTATCAGTTCAGCCAGGCCCCGGTGCCCGGCGGCCTGGTCACAAACACCTTCCCGAACCCCGACCTCAGCGTGAATGGTCCCTATGCGCTCTGCGGCAAATGTCACGACCTCAGCAATGTCCTGGCCAACGTAAGTTGGACCCAGCACAACTCTCACGTGGGCACCGATGGCTTCTCGTGTTCGGTCTGCCATACCGCTCATGGTATGGGCTCTACTTCGACTTACGTTAGCGGCGAGCGCCTGGTGAACTTCGACGTGAACGTGGTCGGAAGCAATAATGGACTGCCTATTTCTTACAGCCGCGCAACTAACACCTGCGTTCTGACCTGTCACCAGGTCGCCCACAATTCAGATGGCACGATCACTGGGGCAATGCTGAACCGACCTGCCGGAGTTAAGAGGAGATAACAGCGTGCGATGGCGGCTGTCGAGCGCTGGTTTCATCAAGGTTGCAGCGCTCACGGTCGTCTGCAGCGCGGGTGCTTCCTACGAGATCCTACGGCAAAGCTGCCTGACTAGCCTGACTAATGGGGATTTCTGGTGGCATCTTCGAGTTGGAATCGGGATCCTCAGCACTCATGCGATTCCGCACACCGGTCTCTATTCGCAAGCTGCTTCTCTTCGATGGATGGCGTCTTCGTGGCTTTATGACATCACGATGGCGGTGGCATATAAGCTATTTGATCTCTACGCAATCATAATAGCGGCGATAGTGCTTCGGCTGCTCTTAGCAGCCATTATCTTCCTTCTTGCTGGTGGACTGCGCGGACGTTTCTGGATGGCCGTCTTGCTCAGTCTAATTGCCCAGTATCTACTGGCTTCGTTACAACCGCTGCCGGTTTATTGCTCTGTATTAGCGCTAGCTGCCGAGCTGACTTTGTTGATACGAAGTCGTGAGACGGGTAGTCTCGCGCCTATCTATTGGCTGCCGCTACTCTTCGTGCTTTGGGCTAATCTCGACATTCACTTCGTATTCGGAATCGTGCTTCTGCTGCTGTTCTGGGCCAGTTCTGCCGCTCAAGGGTGGGCCGAGCGTAATGGAACGAAGTGGTACGAAAGCCGGCGGTCACCGCTGCCGATCAAGCAACTGAGCCTCATTACAGGCGCTGCGATCTTGGCATCTTTCGTGACACCGTACGGTTGGCGTCTGTATGGGTTGTACTTCTCGCAGGCAACTAGTCCAGCTAACACTTATTTTCCAGAGCTGCAAGCGCTGCGCTTCCGAAGTCCGCAGGATTACATTTTGATGCTGCTGATCATGGCGGCATTCCTCGCCCTCGGGCTGCGTAGATCACGCGATCCGTTTTTTCTTGGCTTGCTCGTGCTTTGTACTGTGCTGGCCTTCCGATCGCAGAGCGACACCTGGTTGGCCGTGTTGGCATCGATTGCGGTACTTGCTGGTTCGCCGCGCGCCGGCGAAACGAAGTCCGAATTGATATCCAGCCGCCAGCTATTTATTGCGACGCTTGCCGCGGTGATAGTCTTAGTTGCCGCGGGCCGAATATATTTACCTCATGGACGCAGTGCGGCCCTAGCCAAGATCAGCAAGAGCTACCCTGTGTCGGCAGCGAACTACATCCGCGATAGCCATCTGCCGCAGCCGTTATTCAATCCATTGCCATGGGGAGGATTTCTGACGTGGTACTTGCCTGAATATCCGGTGACCATCGACGGACGAACGGATCTTTACGGCAGCGATTTCAATATCCAGTATGCAAAAACCATGAATTTCGATCAGCACTACTCGGCATTTGCTCCGCTGAACCAAGCCGGGACTCTGCTCCTGCAGAAGGATTCGCTGATGGGACAGGCCCTTCCGTCCGCGCGCGGATTCAAGACAGTCTATTCCGACGATGTAGCGGTGGTGCTTCTACGCGAAGGATCGACACCGTGAGCAGTACCGCAGTCGAGACGTTAAAGCCAAACGCTGAAGATCGCCCGGCAGGTTCATGGGAGCAGGTTGGCAACTTTGTCGTGCTCTTTCTGTACTCCTTCGTCGTCCTCTTCACCGTTCGATATCACGAGAAATGGGCCGATGAGGCGCAGGCTTGGCTATTAGCGCGAGATCTGGATCTCAAGACGCTGTGGTTTCACGAACTGAGCTATGAAGGCACGCCCGGTCTCTGGCATACCATACTCTGGATCGCGCAGCGTGTATTTCATGCGTCGTATGCCTCGATAAGCTACATTGGGGTCGCCTTTGCAATCGCCGGCGTGGCCCTTCTCGTCTTCAAGGCTCCCTTTCCATGGTACGTCCGCTGGCCACTGGCATTCACCTATTTCATGATCTATCAGTATGCGGTCATCGCACGTCCATATACATTGCTTCCGTTGCTATGTTTTGCCGTCGCCGTCCTCTTTAAAGACACCCAGCAGCCGATCTCATTCACCGTTGTGTTGGTGCTCCTGGCGAATCTCAGCCTGCACGGCGCAATTCTGGCAGCTTGCTTCGGACTACTGTATCTTCTAGAGGCTACTAAGGGGTGGCCGACTTTCGACTCCACGCTGCGCAACCGCTACTTCGTTTGCATAGCGATGCTTGGCCTGACATTCCTGTTCCTCTTTGTTGTACTTAAACCTGCACCTGATAATGCGGAATTTGCTCTTAAGCACCAACTCGCGCAGCTTCCAGATGCACTAAAGCTACAAAAACACGTCCGAACTCCATTGGACAAGCTCACTGCAATCGTGTCCGGCGCATATGTCGATTTGTTTTGGCCGTCAGTCGCTTTTCTGTTCTTAACTGGCGTTTGGTGTTTTACCAGGAAGCGATTTCTCGTCTTCGCCTTGCCAACCCTCGTCTTGATAGGCCTTTATACAATGGTACACGGCTACGCCCATCATCACGGGACGCTCTTTGTCGCCACCATAACGGCGCTTTGGATCGCGTGGCCCGAACCAGGCGACAAAGACAGTGGAGGCAATCGATTGCTCCTGGGCATGGTCGCTCTTCTACTACTTCTCTGTGCAGTCAATATTTGGGACGCAATCGTCGTCATTCAGCATGAATACACATATCCCTACAGCGGCGCCGAGGATGCGGCGAGATACCTGAAGAATGTAGGCGCTGAGCACGAGCGAATGTATGGCCTGCTATTCGGTGTCAACGCGGTACAAGCTTATTTCGACCATAATATTTTTCTGAATACTCCGACCACCTATTTCCACCTGGCCGTACCTACGATGGCAAGCGAGCTACATCCCGACGAATTGAGACGTGACAACCCTGAGTATATTGTGGCGTATTCTACTGACCCGCAATTACTACTCGACCGGGATGGCCCCTTCGTAACGGAACTGGGTTATGAATTGGTTCACTTTTCCGATGGCTACTATCTGTACAAACGCGGTGTATATCAGCGGGAAGCCTACCTCATCTTCCGCCGCATTCACCCTAGCGGCGAGCAAACACCACAGCCAGCTGGTCCTGGTAAATAAGATTGAACCGTGAGTCGGCGGTAAGAATCTTGGCCAGCGGAAGGTCTGCGCTGAGCAGCACCACGCCCGCCTCATTTAGATAAGGATCGGTGGTGTAGCCCTCTTCGGCGCTTTGAGAGGCATAGAAGAGTTCGTCTAGCTGATCACCATAGAGATCGTTGCGTCCGTCAATCGCTACCGGATAGTCGGGCATGTACCACATCAAGAATCCGCCCCATCCGAGATTGTTGTAGAGCGGCCCGGGCTGCGGATTGCGGCGCAGGAAATTGACCGCGTTAACAGGATAGGCCGAGCTGATGGCGCGATCCAGGTCCCGCGTGGTGAAGTCCGTGCCGCGCGACACCAGGACGAGCAGAATAGCCACGGCGGCCGCGATCCCCAGATTTTCCATCCAGCTTTCACCAATTTCAGGCTCTTCTGATGGGATACCCGCATCGGCAATGCAGGCTGCTGCAGGAATAGCGATGAACCATGCGTCCCGCATTGTTCGATAGGCAACGATGCTGCAAATAGTGAGCATCGACAGCTTAAACAGGTCGATCTTCTTCCGCCACCCCACGGCGAAGAATCCGAACGCTGTGAGCAATAGCTCCACGTAGTGGCTGGAGCCCCGAAAACTCAGGGGCTGAAGTTCTATGATGACTTTGTAAGCGAACTTCGCTTTGGAATATTCATAAACCGCGGTGTACGGATGATAAAAGTTAGGTCCAATCAAGCTGGCAACAACGCAGGCTGCGAATAAGCCGATCAAGGGTAACGGCGGTAACTTCGCTGCGCAGAAGAAAGCTTGGCCTTACACCAATCCGCTCTGCCAGATACTGGATGATAGTCGTCGCCACGAGCAACCCAACCAGGAAGAGGCCATAGATGAACTGGATGTGCAGGTTTGCCCACAAGAAAAAGATTAAGGGTAGCCAATAAAGTCTCTCAATCTTGCCGGTGCGATTGGCATCCAGTACGAGGTAAAGAGTGATACAGAACAGCACCATCGAGAAGAAGACGGGACGCGGCATTCCGTTGAAGAGGAACGACCACGACGTCAACGCAGCCAGTACTAACGCTATCCAGAAGCGCCCGGACAACTTTCGCAGCATCCAGTAAACCGCATAGGCCACGGCAATCGTCAGGGCAGTCCCGTACAGTGCAATTCCGATCAAGCCGCCCCACTTATATGCGAACGACATCAAGACTTCGTATCCCCAACTGTAGGCGATCCAGGGACGGCTTGCAGCGGTGCGGGACAGGATGCCGGTATGAGGAACGGCCATGTGCTCGACGATCCAGTCGCCGACCTTCAGATGCCACCAGATGTCGTTATCGATGATGCAGAGCTTGGTGTAAAACGCAAAGCCCCCAATGAACGCGAGGAATGCGACAAGGCCGGCCAGTTGAAGCGGTCGAAATTTAAGGAGACTGCGCAGGTCTCGTAGCGCACTCATGAACTGCGTCTCCGTTTCCTGGCGTCGAACAACGGCAAGTGTTTCTGACCGAGCCGAATGGTGTGCGGTTCTATCGTCATCTACTGCGCCAAAGAAGTTTGCTGGCGCGTAACTGGGATCATTCTTTCCTGGATGACCTCATCTCCCGCGCTGCCGGCTTCGTGGTATTCCGCGTCCTGATTCACCGCCCAGACGTCATATTCATTGTGTCCACAGAGAATGTTCCGCGCGGTGAGCAGGGCCGTCATCATGGCATGATCCTGATTGTTGTACTTATGCATGCCGTTACGGCCGACGAGATGAAGATTGGTACAAGATTGATCCAGCGCATTCTTGATGGTCGCAACCCGCGCCTGATAGTAATCGTCGTACACAGGATAGGCTTTGCGTTGACGAATGACACATCCATCCACAACATCCTCGGCCGCTGCCAATCCGATCTGCGCGATCTCCTTCCTGGCCAGCGCCAGCAACTCTTCTTCGCTGCTGTTCCACAGCCCATCGCCTTCGAAGCAGAAGTACTCCAGGCCATAGCAGCAGAAGCCATCATCCGGCACCATCTGTGGCGACCACGATTTGTAATTCTGCACGCGTCCGACTTTTACCGACCCGTCGTGGATGTAAATCCAGTTATCGGTGAAGCGATCTTTGTCCTTCACGATGAGACCGATGGTGAGGAAATCGCGATAGCGCAATGCGCTTGCTGCTTGCAATGCTGCCGCAGGAAGTTCGGGCTTCAACTGTGCCACCAGTTCGCGAATCGGCATCGACGAGACGAGATGCTCGCCCTGGTAGTGCTCGATCTGTCCGCTTGCATCGCGCACTTGCACGGTCCAACAGTTGGCGGCCTCGTCGAAGGAGCAGCCAACGACCCGGCGCCCTAACACGACTTCACCACCCAGCCCACGTATCCGATCGGCACAACGCTCCCACATCATGCCTGGACCCTGGCGAGGGTAGCGGAATGTATCGATCAGCGTCTTCACAACGTTTGTGCGGTCTTTCGACTTTCGTTGCGGCAAGCAAGGCATGCTTAATGGCCGACCCAAGGGACAAGCCCTTAATGCGCTGTGCTGCCCAATCCGCCGAGATCTCGCGGCAGCTCATTCCCCATACCTTCTCCGTGTACGTCTTGAAGAAGATTCGGAAGAGCCGCTCGCCGAACTGATTGATCACCCAATCTTCAAAAGTCTTTGGATTGGGCCGGGGACGCAGCTTCGATTTCGCAAACGACGCCATGCACAAGACCGACTCGAAGAAACCCAGCTTCGACAGCGCTTCAAACGCTTTCAGGGGATAACTGTAGAACTGTCCCCGGTAGAAGATTCGCGAGGAGCGCGGGCGTTCCAGCATCAGGTCGCCGGCAATCTCTGTCCACAGGTCTTCGATCTCGCGGGACTTGGAGAAGAATCTATGACCGCCGATGTCGAAATGAAAGCCCTTGTAGTTGACGGTTCGAGAGATTCCACCGACATAATCGGGATCGGCTTCGAGAACGACGACCGACTCTTGGTGTTTCGACAGTTCGTATGCTGCCGTCAAACCAGCGGGACCTGCGCCTACGATAACGGCCTTATAGATTTTCTTTTCCATGGTGAACCTGATGGAAGCAAGCCATCGACAGCGCTGATTTGAAAAAGTCTGAGGTGCGCGTCATCCTCTTGCTCTATCCCCTCTGCTACTGATCAAAGCATTCACCGTTCCACATCCTTACCTTCGGAAGTTGTTGAAATCACGCTATAAAACGGGGAGAGCAGCCTGCAAGAAAGCGCCTCCAGGGCGTTAAATGCCCCGTACGTTGGGGAGAAAAACGCGCTCTGGAAGGACGCCCGCCGCCGCGCGGTCATCCGCATAACGCTAAGTAGCTGAATGCAAAGTCTTAGAAAAACCCGCACGCGCGTCCCCGTTTGGCAGCCTTCATGCTTTGTTGTAGGTGAGCGTCTGCGCGCCGAAGGGGTGACTCCGAGATTGGTGCAGGTCCGCTTGAGCCACAAGTTCTTACAGGAGTGCTAATCAAATGGAAGAGGGAGTGAAGCAACCCGAAGAATCGCGGGCCCTCTGGAAACCTATGCACGCGTATCTGCTGGCCGCAGTCTGTCTGCTAGTTGGCCTGCCGGTCGGATACCTGCTGCGCGGATCGTCGCCGGAAGTGGCGGCCGCACCAGTCGAAGCCACTGCTCCCCAGATGCCAGTCGCTCCAGCGAACGCAAGCGCAGGAGCAGTCGCGCCGAACGGAATGCCGCACGGCGTTCCTTCTATGGACGACATGAAGCGGATGGCAGACAAGAAGGCGGATCCGCTGCTGACGAAGCTGAAAGCCGATCCGAACAACGCAACCCTGTTGAATCAGATTGGTATTGTGTATCGCAGCGCTCATCAGTTCAAGGAAGCGCAGAAGTATTTCGAGCAGTCGCTGCAGATCGATCCGAAGAACGCCGATGTTCGAGCCGACATGGCCGCGTGCATGTTTTACGAGGGAGATGTCGACGGAGCTCTGGCGCAACTCGACAAGGCGCTCACCTACAATCCCAAACACGCCGGCGCACTCATGAATATCGGGATGATCAAGTGGCAGGCGAAGAATGATGTGCCAGGTGCTGTCGCATCGTGGGAGAAACTGCTTAAGCTGAATCCGGACTTCCCGCAAAAAGCGCAGGTTCAGGAGATGATTACGCAAGCCAAGCAAAGCCTGAAGAAGGATGGTCGAGCGGGCTAACACTCTCCCACGAAGAAAGCCCGTGAAGATCGGCCCAATAGAAATTTCAGAGTGATAGAAGGCGCGCCGTGCAGGACGTGGAAACCAGCATTAACTCCAAGACTAACAAAGTTTCCGTGGACGACAACAGCAGCGGCGGAAGCACAGTGCGTCTGTGGATGGCGAAAATAGCGCTGGTCGTTCTCGCGCCAATCTTCTTCTTCGGCGCCGTGGAACTGGGACTGCGCCTGGCTGGAGTAGGCTATTCCACCGATCTGACACAGCCCTGCACGATACACGGACAACCAGCATCGTGTTACAACCTGTTTTTCCCTGCCCCCTTCTTCCCCCGCGGCGTCATCAAAACTCCCCAGGTTTATGCCGTGCCTACAGCGAAAGCGAAGAACACCTTTCGAGTCTTTGTTCTGGGGGAATCGGCCGCCATGGGAGACCCCGATCCGGCTTATTCCTTCAGCCGGTATTTGAAAGTGATGTTGAAGGAGCGATTCCCGGACACCAACTTCGAGATCTACAACACCGGCATCGTTGCGATTAATTCCCACGTACTGCTGCCTATGGCAGAAGATCTGGCGAAGCTACAGCCCGACCTTTTCATCATTTATGCAGGTAATAACGAAGTTGTTGGCCCTTATGGATCAGGTACAGTGCTCACCGCGTCGGGCATGAGCCGACCCATGATTCGGAGCTCGATTTTCCTGCATTCGACCCGCATTGGTCAGCTTGTCACGAATTCTGTAACCCCCAAGAAGCAATGGGGCGGCATGGAGATGTTCCTTCAGAACCAGGTCGCTGCCGATTCTCCGAGAATGCAGCGTGTCTACGCGAACTTCCAAAGCAACTTGCTTGACATGGTCGCGGCTGCTCGCGCTTCCGGGGCAAAGGTGATCCTCAGCACAGTAGCTACCAACTTGAAGGACTGTGGTCCGTTCGCGTCGCAACATCGCGCGAATCTCACTCCGCAGGAATTGCAGAAGTGGAACATGCTGGTGCAGCAGGCGTCCGAACTGGAAGATGCCAGATCTTTTGATGAGGCGATGAAGTTGTACACGGCGGCGGCGCAAATCGACGATCAATATGCCGAGTTGGAGTTTAGAATCGCGCGTTGCCGGTTGAAGATGGACGATTTTCCCGGAGCACGTCAGCACTTTACACGCGCGCGAGATCTGGATACTCTCCGCTTCCGTGCCGATACTCATATCAACGAAATCATTCGCTCGGTCGCATCGTCGGCCCCGGGAGTGCAACTGGTTGATGCCGAGTCCATCCTCTCTCAGCTAAGCGCAAACGGCATCATCGGCCGCGATCTTGTCTTTGAGCACGTGCACTTGACTCCGCTGGGGAACTATCTTCTCGCGCGAGCCATCTATCCTACCGTCGCTTCCGAGATCGCTGGACACCCTGTGTCTGAAGACGAGGCTGCGTCGGAAGCCGAATGCGAACGCCTTCTGGCGCTCACCGGATATGACCATTCGCGTCTTGCCGAGGAAATGCTGCAACGGCTGCAACGGCCTCCCTTCACCAACCAGCTGGACCATTCTCAACAACTGTTTCGGATGATGCTGGACGCTCAACCTTCTTCCGAATCGCCAGAAGAAACGGCGGAAGCCTATCGCCTGGCGCTTTCGAAGGATCCCGATGATCGAACCCTGCACTATCGCTACGGACTTTTCCTCGCCAACTTCGATACCGGAGCTGCGACCCAGGAATTGAAACTGTCCCAACCCTGGGATGGGTTTCCGGTGTTCGCGCCGGACGGCACGCAGATTCAGTAACATCCGCGTTCTCCTCAGCAGCCCAACTGCCAGCGCAGGAGATCGTTTTTTCTGTGCGCGGTTTCATCACACCCATGCGTGCTATGACTCACTTTCCCCCTGACCACCGCCATAAATGCCTGTTGGCAAGTTGTTGTTAGTCAGCAACTTACATTGAGTGACGGGTGTGGCTTGCAAAGTGCATTTGTCACTTGCTCAGGGAAGGAGCACGAACGATGGCGTTCAGCCTTTCATCGATTCCAAAACGAGTTCACAAGACATTCAGCAATCTTCGCACCGGGATCGTTCTCCTGATCCTGGTTGTGCTCGCATCTGCGCTCGGCACTCTTATCTTGCAGCGTCCGGTAACCGAGCCCGACAAACTTGCGAGGGCCTATTCGCCGGAGACACTGCGCATCCTTGATCGGCTAACCCTCACCGATGTTTTCCACGCGTGGTGGTTTCTTACCCTCATGGGACTGGTCAGTCTCAGCATCATCATCATCTCCGTCGACCGCTTTCCCAACGCGTGGCGCTTCTACGCACGCCCTTATCGCAAGACGGACTCGCACTTCCGGGCGGCGCTTCTCAACAAGGTCGAGCTGCCGATCAACAACAGGGAAGAAGGATTGAACGCAGCCGAGCGAGCGTTTAAGAAGTCGGGCTGGCCGGTTGAGCACATCGATGACAGGACCGAACCCTCCTTATATTCCGAACGTCATCGGTTTTCCGTCATGGCGGTGTACATCGTCCACGCCAGCCTGCTCCTCATCTTTGCCGGCGGCATCATTGATGGCGTCTATGGTTATCGCGGATACATGGAATTGCAAAAGGGGCAGACCAGCAACGCGATTGAACTTCGCACCGGTGGGGTGAAGCAGCTTCCCTTCTCGATTAAGTGCACCAGCGCCGGACAAGAGAACTACGCGGATGGTTCGCCGAAGCGGTGGTGGTCGAACCTGGCAGTAGTTGAAGAAGGACGCGATGTTGAAACAAAGCAAATCGTCGTAAACGATCCTCTGGTACACAACGGCCTGCGCTTTTATCAAGCGAGTTTTGGAGGAACAGGCAAGCTGAACGGTTTGAAAGTTTCGATAACTCCAGACAACAGTGGCAAGTCGTCGACAGCGATGAAGCAACCTGCGGCGACGACGGCCCGGGAGATGACGCTGCCCTTCGGTGAGGCTGTACAGCTCGATCCGAATACGACGGTAACGCTCGCCGAGTACATCCCCGACTTCTTCATTCGCGATAACCAGATATTCAAGCGCTCTGACAATCCCGAAAATCCGGCCTTCCGTCTGCAGGTAAAGAATGCAACCACGGGTGAGGACCAGAAGTTGTGGATCTTCCCGGCCTACAACAGCGCGTCGCAGGGTGCGACCGCGGCATACAAGTTCGATTTCCGCGAGATGGACATGGGCTACTACACCGGTCTGGAAGTCTCGCACGAGCCCGGCCAGTGGCTGGTTTGGGCGGGAGTTCTGCTGATGGGCGCGGGCCTGTTTGTGGCCTTTTACCTGGTACACATGCGGGTCTGGGTGGCAGCAGTTACCAACAAGCAAGGGATTCTGGTGCTGTGGGTCGGCGGTCAGGCGAACAAGAATCGCGATCGCTTCGAGCAAAAGTTCAATGAACTGGTCGGGAACATTCGCACGGAGTTGGAAGGCGCGAATGTCGTCCCGCCGTTCGTCAAGAAAGACAAGCCGGAGCTTACGTTTGCCGGCATGAAGTAGAGATCTTCGGCAGGCGACGCATGAGCGTCGCGTGGAGGAAAGAAATGGCAACCCGGGCACGAGTCGTACGAATGGAGCAGCCTGCTACAAGTGGCGGCAACTCTCTGCTCATTCTCGTAGGGCTTTCGGTGGTTTTTCTGCTGATCGTTGCATTGTTAGGCGCGGCCAAAGCAGGCGGCAGCCTCTTCAGCGAAAGCAATCTTCTCTATGTGGCATTGATCTTTTATGCAGGCGCGGGTGCGCTGTACATGGGTTTTGGCGTCACTGGAATCCCGCGTTACGTCAAGTTCGCATCGACCGCAACAGCGATTGGCCTGGCTGCCAACACGTTGGCTGTGGCACACCGCTGGTATCTCTCCGGCCGGCCGCCGTTCGCCAGCATCTACGAGATGCTGCTCAGCTTCGTCTGGACAGTTGCTCTGATGACGCTTGTCGCCGAGAAGAAGTTTGGAGTGCGCATCATCGGCAGCATCACGATGCCTCTCGCTGTTGTCTGCGTCATCCTGATGCAGTTGCTGCCTTCTGAAGTGCGGCCTCTGGTCCCGGCACTGCAATCGACCTGGCTGCATGTTCATGTCACGTTGGCGATGCTGGCATACGCCACCTGCGCGGTAAGTTTCGCCCTCGCCATGATGTTCTTGATCCAGGACCACTTCCAGAACGAAAGCTTTCTCGCCTGGACCAGCGCAACCGTCAGCGCGATCTATGTGGCGATCATCGCCACCCGCTTCGACCGTGGCGGACTCACGGTGACCGCGTGGGACGCCGGCACAAAATCAGATATGTACCTCGGTCGAGGGATGCGGCTGTTCGTCTCGGTGCCCGATCTCGGATGGCTGTTCCTCATCGCGACGGTGGTTGCGATTGCTCCGCTGGCGTTCTACTTCATTGCTCGCTGGACGAAGGACACATCCTTCTTCAGCATTGCCAATCGCGCAATCTTCATCAGCATTCTGTTGCAAGTAGTCGTCCTGGCTGCGTTCATTCTTCGCGTTCGCAATGCCAGTTACCCGTCACCCGACCAGGATGGACTCTTCCCGACCAGCCTGGCCGCCAGCCCCTTCTTACTCGGAGGGATGGTGACGGGTATTTTCGCTTCCCTCCTGTACCTGATGCTGTTGTGGAGACGGAGCGACCTGGAAAGCTTACTGCCGACTTCTGACAACCTGGATCGCATCACCTACAAGACAATCTGTATTGCGTTCCCGCTGCTGACCTTCATGATCGCAACCGGCGCCTATTGGGCGAATCGCACGTGGGGCTCGTATTGGAGCTGGGATCCCAAGGAGACCTGGGCTGCGATCACCTGGCTGGTCTATGCGGGGTATTTGCATATGCGGATCACACGCGGATGGCGCGGACGCAGGGCCGCGTACTTCGCCATCCTGGGATTCGGCGTGGTGATCTTCACCTTCCTCGGCGTCACGTATCTGCTTCCCGGCTTACACGCGTACGCATGAGGTGCCAGGGCTGATCGTTGCGGACCTGAGGAACGAAGGCCCCAAAGAATCAGTTCCGCTTCTCTCGGCCCTGGATTAAATAAGTCGTTCGAAAAACAAATGAGCGCTTCCGCCACAATTCGAATGCCTAACGGGGACCGGCTAGTTGCCGCGACCGCAACACCAGGCGATATCAGCGCGGCCGCGCGTAAGCGCCACATCAACTGGGCCTTGAAAGCAATCCTGCCGATAGCTGCGGTGCTGCTCAACGGTCTCCTGCTCTTTATTCTCGTCTCGCTCTCGCTGGCAGCCGGAGAACGGCACATTGTCATCACCGTTGCGACCGCGGGAGCAGTCGTGATCTGCGCGGCCGTGATCGTGGTATTCGCGGTGTCTGTGCGTCGCCCAATGCTTGAATTGCAGGAAAAGATCGCTCGCGTCAGCTTGGGTGACTTGAACGTTTCGGTCGACTTCGCTGAGCGTAACGATGAGATCGGCGATCTCGGGCGGGATTTCAACGAAATGGTTGCGCAATTGCGGACTAGCCGTGAAGAAATCCATCGCCTGCACGAGACGCAGATGTCTCGCGCGGAGCACTTCGCTACTTTAGGCGAACTTGCCGCCGGACTGGCGCATGAGATCCGTAACCCCCTGGCTGGCATTGCCGGCGTAATCGAGATCGTCAGCCGCGATCTTCCTGCGAACAGCCCGGCACGATCCGTCATCAAGGATGCGAAGGAAGAAGCAATCCAAATCAATCGCATCTTGACGGACCTTCTGGAAACCGCCCGGCCCAAGCCTCCCCAGTTTCAGATAAAAGACATCGCGGGAACCGCAGAGCATGCAGTCATGTTTGCGCGACAGCAGGCGATCACCAAAAGAATCATGATCGAGTTCAACAACTCCGAGGCAATCCCGCCCGTCGATCATGATCCTAACCAGGTGAACCAGGTACTGCTGAATCTGCTGCTGAACGCCATTCAGGCAATGGACAAGCCGGGAAGCATTCATGTATCCCTGCGTCGCGACGGGGACAAGGCGCTCATCACCGTTGCCGACGAGGGAAAGGGTATCGCTCCCGAGAATCTGGCCAATATCTTCCGCCCATTTTTCACGACTAAAGGTCACGGAACCGGTCTGGGACTTTCCCTGGCGCGACGCATCGTCGAAGCTCACGGCGGCACGATCCGGGTGCGCAGCGAAGTCGGCAAAGGAACGCAGTTTGAGGTACGACTGCCAATCGAGCGCCCTTCCTCACCCGCTGCCTAGAATCCACACATAGCGTCGCTCGACGCTTTCGCCGGATCCATTCACTTCTGAGGCAAAGGTAAGTCATTCTTCGGCATCTCTCTGACATCACGAGCTGTACGAGCAGAGACGCGATTGGCCGAACTCATCACAACCTGCATCCCCGAACGGCTTGATCGCCTGCCGTGGAGCCGCTGGCATTGGCTGATCGTCATCGGGCTGGGCGTGACGTGGATTCTCGATGGGCTGGAGGTCACGCTGGTCGGCTCGATCAGCGGCGTGCTGAAGGACAGCCTGCATCTCACCGACGCTCAGGTCGGAACCACCGCCACCTCTTACCTGGTCGGCGCTGTTGTCGGAGCAGTTGTTTTCGGCTACGCCACCGATCGCCTCGGACGCAAGAAGCTATTTACCGTTACGCTGCTCGTCTACCTGCTCGCGACTCTGGCGACGGCGTTTTCCTGGAACTTCTGGAGCTTCGCAATTTTTCGTGCCATCACCGGCATGGGCATCGGCGGTGAATACGCCGCCATCAACTCCGCTATCGATGAGCTGATTCCGGCTCGGATGCGCGGGCACGTAGACCTGATTATCAATGCGACCTACTGGATAGGAGCAGCCGTGGGCGCCGCCGCTACCATCGTCCTGCTGAATGGACGGCTGGTTTCGGCGAATCTGGGTTGGCGATTTACGTTCATTCTGGGCGCTGTGCTCGGAGTGGTCATCATCTTCATCCGCCACTACATTCCCGAGAGTCCACGTTGGCTGATGACTCACGGCCGTAACGAAGAGGCAGAACGAACCGTCAGGGAAGTCGAACAGATAGTCGACAGCGAAACCCCGGGCCGATTGCCTGAGCCGCATGGCAAGCCACTGGTGATCAAGGTTCGTCATCACACGCCGTGGCACGAGATCTGGGACACCATGATCAACCGCCATCGGCGGCGTTCAATTCTCAGCCTGACTCTCATGGTGTCGCAGGCATTCTTCTACAACGCCATCTTCTTCACCTATGCGTTGTTATTGATCAGGTTCTACGACGTGCCCGCGCCCCGAGTTGGCATGTTCCTGCTGCCGTTTGCTCTCGGCAATGTTGCGGGGCCGATTGTCCTCGGCAAGCTGTTCGACACCGTCGGCCGCAAGCCGATGATCGTCATGACCTATGCGGCTTCCGGGATATTACTGGCCATTACCGGCTGGCTGTTCGCAAACAACCTTCTGACCGCCAGGACGCAGACGATTGCATGGACAGTCATCTTCTTCATCGCATCCTGCGCGGCAAGTTCCGCATACCTGACCGTCAGCGAAATCTTCCCACTCGAGATCCGAGCAATGGCGATTTCAATGTTCTATGCGATCGGAACGTTGATCGGCGGGGTTGGTGCGCCTGCGCTGTTTGGCGCGCTCATTGGCTCGGGATCGCGAACAAAAGTAGCGTGGGGCTACACCGCCAGCGCAGCGCTGCTGGTCTTTGCTGCATGTATCGAAGCGTGGCTCGGAGTCAAAGCCGAAGGCCAGTCCCTCGAGGCAATAAGCGCTCCACTGTCGGCAGCGAGTGAGGAAGCCGCCGCCTGATTAGCTTCATCCATTCATCGGACAGCCGCCATCGCAAGGCGCTTCGGTCCGGCCTCACGAATGTTCTCGGGACATTCGGCCACCATCAACTTGAAGTTTTCGATGAAGCGTGCCGCCAGCGCATCATACTTGCTGTAATACTCTTCCCGGCTGGGCCAGGTATTTGCCGGATCCAGAATCTGCGATGGAACGCCCTCACATTGCACCGGCACTTCGAAGCCGAACACCGGATCTCTCCTGTATTCGACGTTGAGAAGCGAACCATTCAGCGCAGCGTTCAACAGAGCCCGAGTGTGATGAATGCTGATGCGTTTCCCTACTCCAAACGGCCCACCCGTCCAGCCGGTGTTGACCAGCCACACGTTTGCCCCGTGCTTGCTGATCTTCTCCTTCAATAGCTGCGCATAGGCCAAGGGATGATGCACCATAAACGGCCCGCCAAAGCAGGTACTGAAGGTGATTTCCGGTTCGGTGCCTAAGCCTATCTCCGTACCCGCGATCTTGCTGGTGTAACCGGAAATGAAGTGATAGATGGCCTGATCAGGACTCAGCTTTGAAATCGGAGGCATCACTCCAGAAGCGTCGCAGGTGAGGAAGATGACATTCTTCGGATGCCCGGCACGTTTCTCAGGCAGGCAATTTGCGATATACGAGAGCGGATAGGCGGCTCGCGTGTTCTCCGTAACGCTGTAATCGTTTAGATCCAGATGTCGTGACAGCGGATCGAAAGTGACGTTCTCCAGCACCGTGCCAAACATTCGGGTGCAGGCATAGATTTGCGGCTCCGCCTCCGGTGAGAGCCGAATCACTTTCGCGTAACAGCCATCTTCAAAGTTGAAGACACCGTTATCGCTCCAGCCGTGCTCATCATCGCCAATGAGATGGCGCTTCGGATCAGCAGACAGCGTTGTCTTGCCGGTGCCCGACAAGCCGAAGAAGATTGCGACATCCCCATCTTCTCCCACATTCGCCGAGCAATGCATCGAGAGCACGCCTTGCAGCGGCAACAGGAAGTTCAGAACCGTGAAGATGGTTTTCTTGATTTCGCCGGCATAGCTGGTACCACCGATGATCGCCAGCCGTTCGCGGAAATTAATGATGATGAAGGTTTCTGTCCGCGTGCCATCCACCATGGGCGACGCCCGAAAACCCGGCGCGGCGATCACCGTGAACTCCGGCACGTGATGTTGCAACGCGTCCTGGCTGTGAATCTTCGAGAACATGGTGCGCGCAAACAGGCTGTGCCACGCCTTTTGCGTGATGATGCGGATGGGAAGCCTGTACTCCTCGTCTGCCCCCGCATAGCAGTCCTGCACAAAAACGTCACGGCCTTGCAGGTAGCCTTGCAGCCGTGCCAGCAGCGCGCTGAAGCTCTCGCTGGTGAATGGCCGGTTGTAGGTCCCCCACCATATCTTCTCCTCGGTGGATTGCTCGCGCACGACAAACTTGTCAGCGGCCGCCCGCGCGGTATGTTTCCCCGTATCGACCACCAGAGGGCCGAGGTGCGACAAGCTTCCCTCGGAGCGGAAGATGCTCTCTTCATATAGCGCCGGAGTCGGCAGATTCCAATAGGCACGCCGCAGATTCACCAGCCCATGGTTCTGCAAGCCGTAGCTGCTGGCCAGCTTCCCAGCCTGATTCACTGCGGGAGATTGGACATCCAGATAGATGTTCATACCCACTCCCTCACCAGCTTGTGGTCGCCCAGGTAGAGTTCGTTCGGAGAGTTCGGATCCAGCGCCCACTTAATGCGGTCCAAGCCCTCGGTTATGTCTTTCATGGTTCCGCAGTAGCTGAGGCGCAGATGCCCTTCAAAGCCGAATTCCTTGCCTGGCACAGTAACCACCCGCACCCTGTCGAGCAGGAATTGACTGAGTTTCTGCGAGTCCTTCATGTAGGCGCTGAAATCAGGGAAGCAATAGAACGTTCCGTCAGGGACGTGCAAGTTCACACCTTCAAAAGCCTTCAGGCGTTCCACCATGACGTTGCGATTGTTCTCGAGCGTTATCCGCAGGTTCTCAATCGACGACTGCACGCCGTTCAGCGCGCCGACCGCCGCCCACTGTCCGGGAGAAGACGGTCCCGAGGTTTGTTGCGATTGAATGGTCGCCATGGCTTCAATCAGCGGTTTGCTGGCGACGGCCCAGCCAATGCGGAAGCCGGTCATGGCGTACATCTTCGAAACGCCGTTGATGACCACCAGCTTCGATTGTTCGATAGGCTCCTTAACGAAGTCGTAGCAGATCGGCGCACTCCGGCCCTCGAAGACGAGCCGGTTGTAGATGTCGTCCATGATCAGGTAAATGCTTTTGCGTTCGCAAAACTCGACCATCTCGTGGATGAAATCCCTGGAATACATCACGCCACAAGGATTGTTGGGGCTGTTGAGAATGATCGCCTTGGTATACGACCCGACCATGCTGGTGATCTCTTCCACCGTTGGGGTAAAGCTTCCATCCTCGGCGGTCACCGGAACCGGAACTCCGCCGGCCAGCTTCACCATTTCCGGATAGCTCACCCAGTACGGCGCCGGGAAAATCACCTCTTCCTTGGGATCGAGGATGGCGTGCAGCAGCACCATGAGCGCCTGCTTGGCGCCGCCCGAAACAATCACATTCCCAGCGGACACGACCTTGCGGTAATGCTCTTCCGTATACCGGACAATCGCTTTCTTGAGCGCCGGAATTCCGTCGGGCGCCGTGTACCGGATTTCTCCCGTGTTCAGCAGCGATGCGCAACCAATCACGGCATCGAGGGGGGCTTTGCTCTTGGGCTCTCCGCCTCCCAGATGGATGACCGGCTCTCCTTTATCGCGGAGTAGAGCTGCAGTTTCGTTCAGCTTGAGAGTCGCCGACTCCCTGATCGAACGGGCGAGTTGACTGAGACTCATATCGCTTGTTTACCCTCCTTGTGCGCATTCTGATCCTGCCGGCAAAACTGTGTCAGGGCGCGGGCCGCATCCTGGGTGATCTCAGCAGGGCAGGCCCACGTATTCAGCATTCGCTCTCTCCAAGTCTTCTTCCTTGTCCAGCGCCTCTCTGAACATCCCATCCGACGGTGCGGGGTGGTTAAGCCAGTCATAGAGGAAAACGCGTGACTGCTGGGCGGACAAGACGCGCAGGTCGCGGGGACACTCATCGCCGGGGCGCCCGGTTGCGGGGTCAATCACGATGTCGTTGAGCGGCGGCAAGTCGTTCTGCCTGCAATAGCAATGGATGTAGTAGAGAACGCGCGACGTCTCCGGAAATCCGGTTATCTGCAAAAGCGTTGAATAGCTGAGAAGCTTCTGCTCTCTTGCGGCAAAAACCAACACCGACCAGAACTGCTGTGCTCGTTGCTCCAGTGTCATGAGGAAGCCTCCTCCTGCATCACGAAACGGCCGTGAGTTTTGGAAGCCATGTCGACATCTTCGAGGGCTTCCCGCCTGAAACTACAGGCTATGTCCGCTTTTAGAGGCTGTCAGTGAGCCTTATCACGAGGGGTCGTGTCGCAGCGGGGGCCGGATCGCAAGACGTTAATCGCGTCGAGGAATGTGGGTGTGATCAGGGGTGCGCAGTCGACAAGCCAGATCTCAACTGAAGTCGCGCGCGAACGCAATCGGATGAATGTTGGCAGAATGAGATGGTGAGCGCGGAAGGAATCGAACCTTCAACCTACTGATTAAGAGTCAGTTGCTCTGCCAATTGAGCTACGCGCCCGTTTTTGAGGAAACGATACAGAAGGGCAAATCGATTATAACAAACACTCGCACCCGTTAGAGCCGCGGCGAAAAGAACATTCTCGGCGTCCCATGAAATCTCAATCGGGAGCCGCGGGTGCGTCTACTTGATCTGCACCAACTCGCCCGCACTCACCGGAGGCTGCGGCTCGCGAAGGGTCTGGGGTGCGCGCCAGTGATCCATGTACGACACCTGATGCACGCACGACACCGTGCAGTTCGGGGCACAACCCTTCTCGGTAAGAAACTCGCGTCGAACGTCGACCACCGAATACTGTTCCAGCGGAATGCCCGGGTGGCCGCGTTGCTGCGAGCAATAATGCACCAGCCCGTCCTCGCAGATATACAGGTAGCGCGCGCCGGCGCGACAACGCCAATCGTTCGGCTTGCCGTTCGCGATGTTGTTCTGGAACCAGTTGAAGCGCGAATAATGCCGCTTCTCCAGGTCCTTCATCTTCATGAACACTTCACGTTCAGTCGCACCTAACGGCCGCAACTGCCCGTCGCCATCATGAATGATCCCGATGGTTGAAGTGAATCCGAGCTGAACAGCACGCCGCCCAACCACCAGCGCATCATGAGGATTGTGGATTCCGCCGCCAACCACGGAGTTGATATTCACGTGGAACTCGGCGTGTTCCGCCAGCAACTGCAACTTCTTGTCGAGCACCTTCAGCGACTTCTTCGACACATCGTCAGGCATGATGTTGTCGATGCTGATCTGGAGGTGATCCAGGCCGGCGCGGTTCAGCCGTTGAATCCGGTCGGCGGTGAGAAGGTACCCATTGGTGATCATGCCGGCGATGATCGGGTGGGTCCGCATGTGGCCGATGATCTCGTCCAGCTCAGGATGGAGCAGCGGTTCCCCTCCGCTCAGCGTAACGATCGAAGTGCCAAGCCGCGCCAGATGATCGATGCGGCTCTTCATGACGTCGAGCGCGACCGGCTTCGAAAAGTCGTCGTACTCATTGCAATACTCGCAGGAGAGATTGCAACGTCGAATCGGTATGATGTGCGCCATGATGGGATGATCGGTCGAGGCGAGTCCCTTGGCGATCATCTTTAATTCACGGAGCCGGCGCTTGGAAGCGATCACGCGCCGACGCGCTGTTTGCGACGATTTCTGCATACTAAGTAACTTCCATTACAACACATTAACTTCCCGGTCTCGAAGGACGGGAGGTCGTGCGGGGATTTTTCGAAGCCGAGCGGTGCCGTAGCGCGGTCGGACAGCTTTCGCCTTTTGACGCCCACATCAACTCTGCTTGGCATTCTCTAAACTCTTCCCGAACTGGTTTATAATCAGAGATTCAGCGCAAAATCCTCGGAGTTCCCAAAGCATGATTCGATTTCTGCAAAAGCCTGGCCCCTTAAAGAAGATTATTCTGGGCGGCATTCTGGTTGTCATCTGCGTGATGATGGTCATCACCCTCGTTCCTGGCGGCTTATTCGGCGATTACCTCGGCGGTGGCCTGACCACCCAGGGAGTGTTGGCCAAGGTTGGCGATCAGGAGATTACCCTTCCCCAAGTTGCCGAACAGGCGCGTCTCATCGGAAAGCAGCGGTTCCAGGGCAACGTGCCCGCAGCCTTGATGCCTTATTTGATGCAGCAGGCAGCGCAAAGCATGATCGTCAGCAAAGCGATTGTTTTGGAAGCCGACCGCATGGGTCTCGCGGTCACCGATGACGAGCTTCGCGACTATTTGCATCAGGGCCAGATCGGGCAACTGCTCTTTCCCAACGGCAATTTCGTCGGGCAGCAGGCGTACGAGCAGTTTATTTCGAGCCAATTCAACCTTCCCGTTCGTGAGTTTGAGCAGGACGTGAAGGGCGAAATTGCCCAGCAGAAATTGATGGCTGCCGTGGGTGGAGCAATCACGGTCAGCGACAAAGACATCACCAAAGAGCTGCAAACTCAGGATACGAAGATCAAGTTCGACTACGCGGTCCTTACTCTGGACGACGTAAAGAAGGGAATCAATCCGACGGATGCTGAGCTGAAAGCGTTCTACGATCAGAACAAGCAGCAGTACGTCAATTCCATTCCCGAGAAGATCAACGCAAAGTACATCCTGATCAACACGAAACAGCTCGCCGACAACATTACCGTCACGCCGGATGAGGTGCAGAAGTATTACAACCAACATCAGGACGACTATCGCATCCCGGAGACGGTCACCGTCCGCCACATCCTGATCAAGACCCCGACGCCTGACGCGAACGGCAAGGTCGACCAGAAGCAGGTCGATGCAGCCCGTGCCAAGGCCGAGGACGTCGAGAAGCAGCTCAAGGCGGGTGGAAATTTCGCGGATCTGGCGAAGAAATACTCTGACGACCCAGGCAGCGCGAAAGATGGTGGCTTGCTGCCGCCTCTGACCAAGGGCCGTACGGTTCCGGAGTTTGAACAGGCCGCCTTCAACACGCCTGTGGGACAGACGACAGGCATCGTCCGCACCAGCTATGGCTTCCATATCATTCACGTCGAAGCCAAACAGCAAGCCCGGTTGAAGCCTTTGGACGAAGTGAAGGCGGAGATTGAACCAATACTGAAACAGCAGATGGCAGCGGCCCAGGCGCAGAGTGTCGCGAACACAATCCAGGCTCTGGCGCGCACCCAGGGAATGGAGAAGGCTGCGAAGGATAAGAACCTGACGGTGGCGACCACTGGCCTGATCACGCAAACGGATCAGGTGCCGGGCCTGGCTACCACTCCAGACTTGATGACAGCGCTCTTCGGGGCGGCGAAGAATGCTCCTCCAGCTGCCGCACCCACCGCAGATGGTTATGTGATTTATCAGGTAACCGACATTCAGCCTCCGCAGACTCCCACGTTCGACCAGATCAAAGCGAAGCTTGAGGATCAATTCAAGGATCAGCAGGCACAAACGCTGCTGGCCAGGAAGACGCAGGAACTCGCCGATCGCGCTCACTCGGAGCATGACCTGGCGAAAGCGGCGAAGGAAGTGGGCGCCACCGTGAAGACCAGCGACCTGGTCGACAAGAATTCGCAGGTTCCTGATGTTGGTCCGATGAGCGGCGCAGCGAGCGCGGCCTTCGGCCTGAAGGCTGGCGAAATCAGCGGCCCGCTCCAGGGTGGACCGAATGGAGTCGTGCTGAAGGTCCTCGAGGTCCAGCAGCCTACTCCTGAGCAGATGAAACAGGATTGGGACAAGGCTAAACAGGCTCTCCTCCAGCAGAAACGAGAGGAATACGAGAATGTTTATGTAGAGAACCTGCGCAACGCGTTGGAGAAGGAAGGCAAGATCAAGATCAACAAGAAAGAAATGGAACGCATGTCCACTCAGACTGAGGGTTCCTAGCGATTGGCCATTAACCGCTCTTTGGCCAGCAGGTAGCCTGCTGGCCATCTTACTTTCGGCTTTGCTCCGAGCCGCTTTTGTCCGGATCGCCTATTCGTCACTTATGATTTCCGAGCGCTCCTCAGGTATTCTGCTCCACCCCACTTCCCTGCCTTCGCGAGGAGGCATCGGCGATTTGGGTCCGGCCGCGTACGCATTCGCCGATTGGCTCGCAGCCGCCAAGCAGACCTTGTGGCAGATTCTGCCCCTGCAGCCCGCCGGATGCGGCAATTCCCCATACTCGTGTACCTCGGCATTTGCTGGAAATATTCTGATGGTCAGCCTGGAGCGGTTGGCCGAGCGCGAACTGATTGACGCTAAGCTCGTTGGCTCTATCCGTGACGGCGATTCGCCGGTTGACTTCGACAAGGTGCGCGCCGAGAAACTTCCTCTTCTGCGTCAAGCGGCCTCCAATTTCCTGAAGACAGCTGCTGCCGAATCACGCGCAAGGTTTGAGAACTTCTGCGAGGACAACGATTGGTGGCTGGAGGACTACGTTCTTTTCAGCGTGCTGCGCGAACACTTCAAAGAACAGCCTTGGAATACCTGGCCCGAAAAGATTGCGCGCCGCGACCTTACAACGCTCGAGCAGTTACGCACGGACCTGCAAGACAAGCTCGACATAGAGCGGTTTCTTCAGTTCGCCTTCTTCGAGCAATGGAGCGCCTTACGCGCCTATTGTGCCGAGCGCGGCATTCGCATCATCGGAGACGTTTCGATCTTCGTCAGCTACGACAGCGCCGATGTGTGGACGTACCCTGAGCTTTTTCGCTTGAAAGACGATCTCACGCCCGAAGTGGTCGCCGGCGTACCGCCTGATGCTTTCAGTGAGACAGGACAACGCTGGGGCAATCCGCTATACAACTGGGACGCTCTTCGCGCTCGCGGCTATGACTGGTGGATTGGCCGTATGCGGTGGGCGATCGAGACATGCGATATCGTGCGCATCGATCATTTCCGCGGTTTCGAAGCCTACTGGGAAATTCCGGCCGACGAGCCGACCGCAGTGAACGGACGTTGGGTTCAAGGACCTAACGCCGGCTTGTTCCAGGCGTTGAAGAGCGGGTTGGGCAAACTGCCATTCATCGCCGAGGACCTCGGCTATATCACGCGCGCCGTCCACGATCTTCGCAAGGCATTGGATATTCCCGGCATGAAGATCCTGCAATTCGGATTTGGCAACAAGGGTGCGCACATCTACTTGCCGCATCAATTCGAGCCCGATTGCGTGGTGTACACCGGAACGCACGACAATGACACCGTTGTCGGCTGGTGGGAGACTTCGGCCACCGACGAAGAGAAAGTCCTGGCTGCTTCGTATCTGGGCATCGGCGAGGACGGCGTGCACTGGGCGTTCATCCGCGCCGCGCTTACCTCGGTAGCTAATCTTGCCGTCATCCCTGTGCAAGACGTGCTGGGATTGGACAGCCGCGCGCGAATGAATGTCCCCAGCGAGACGGACGGCAGTTGGACCTGGCGTCTGCGTGCCGGAGCGCTCACTCCTGAGCTGGCAACGAAATTGTCTCAGTTGGTCGAGATCACCGATCGCGATGTTTACGTGAAAGAGCTTTCAGTCCGAGCAGAGCAGCGCGACGGGGAAGCTGCCGAAGACTTCGCGGCATAACAGCGACGACCCGATGTAATGTCGTTCGCCGGTAAAGATGTTGCGCAGGCGCATTCCCATTACGCCCGGCGGTAAAGCGAGCTCAGCATCTCCCCAGACCGGCCCGAGCGGCGGTTCTTCTTTCCCTCTCATCAAGGTATAAGCAAATCGCGGGACGGCTGTGATCGCGATTTCTCCGGCGTGTTGACGCGCAAATGCCACCACATGTTCTTCGCGGCCTCGCGTAACGTGGAGTGGGACGTAGCTTCCCAATCGATACAAGTCATCGTGCTCGCGGCGGAAGTTCAAGGCACGCATCGTCGCCCACAGTTTCAATCTTCCATCGCCGGCGTTCTGTAGAAGGTCGTTGCAGACTTCAGTCAACGGTTTCGTCTCAGCGGCAGTCATCAACTCCGCGAGCAGTTGTTGATGCAGCTCGAAATTCACCGGACGCCGATTATCGGGATCAACCAGGCTGAAATCCCACATCTCCTGTCCCTGATAAATATCGGGAACGCCGGGAGCCGTCAGCTTCAACAAGGTCTGAGCGAGCGAGTTGAGGAATCCGAAGTAGATAATCGGCCGCACGAACTTCTCGATCGAGTCCCAGAACAGGTTCGGCTTGCCGCGCCGTGCGGGCGACAACACGGCTTCCAGAAACGAGTTCATAGCCTTTATGTATTCTGGATTCGGATTCAGCCAGCTGACGTTGACCTTCGCCTCGTGCAGCGCTTTTTCCATGTACTGCTGAATACGTCCGAAGAAATCCTCATGCTCGTGCCTGGTCCGCAACGCCAAAGGCCACGCTCCGAGCAGCGTCTGATAGAGCAGATACTCCTCGTTGCTGTCCGGAACCACGCGGCCGTCCGCCAGCTTCACCTTGCGAGTACGATTGACGCGCCGCCACTTCATGACCTGCGAAGCCCATGCACTCGGCATCTCGGAAAGCACATCGAGGCGGGCCCGCACATCCTCGCTGCGTTTGGTGTCGTGAGTCGATGTGGTCAGCATGGCACGGGGCCAACGCTCCGCCCGCTCCTGATTGGCTTCGTGAAATTCGGTCGTGGAAATTCCAAAGTCCGCGGGAGAACCGCCCACCTCATTTGCAGAGATGAAGCGGGAGTACACATAACACGCCGTGTCCTCGAGGCCCTTGGCCATCACCGGCCCGGTGAGCTGCTGAAATTTCAAAGTGAAATAAAGCTTCTTGCGATAGCCGAAGATCGTGGTATCGCTGTCGCCCTCTTCCAGCAGAAGTATGCTCCGCAGGAAATCGAATACAGCCGGCGCCAGCGAGGTGCTCTGGTGCTTGGCGCATTCAATGGCTTCCTCGATATACCTTCGGTCTCGGTCGCTGATGGCTGCCCGCTCATCGATGTACGTGCGATATACGGGGAAGCACGCAATGGTTTCGCGAATCGCCTCGCGCAAGACAGCCAGGGTGAAGTCCCGCGCGCGACGGTCCTGATTGGAAATCTCATTCAACCGGTGTGCCAGCACATTAACCTCACTGGCCAACGCGCGTCTCATCACGAGCCTTTTGCTCTTGTAAATGATTTGCTGCACCCTGACAGGGCCACCAATCACGCGCTCGTACAGCCTGGTAAACGCTCTCTCGTTGCGGCGATCAATGAAGAGGTTGTTGACCTTGTCCCCAAAGTCATAACCCACCGAGCCGTCAACCGGCCACAGCTCCGGCAGTTGCTCGCCAGCCTCCAGGATTTTTTCCACCACCAGGTACAGCGGTGCTGGACGCTCTGCATGGCATTGTTCGGCAAACGCACGATGAACATCCAGCTCAATGCCATCCGAAGCCAGCTGAGACGTAGGCTCCGGACCCACGCATCGACTGGCAGCGCATAGCCGCTGTAATCGCATGATGTATTCCGCTGGATTCAGCAGCCCGTCGGGATGATCAAGCCGCAACCCCGAAATCAGCCCTTCAGCCAGAAGTTTTCGAACGAGCTTGTGAGTCTCCGCGAAGACGCGCGGGTTCTCCATTCTTAAGCCAACCAGGTCATTGATATCGAAGAACCGGCGATAGTTGATTTCCTCGCCTGAAACCCGCCAGAACGCCAATCGATACGGCTGTCGCTCCAACAGCTCGTGGAGAGCGTCAAAGCTGCGGCTATCGCCCGGTTGCCCGTTGAACAGTTGCACGCGCTGATTTATGTACTCGCGAACGTCGACGGACTCCGACACCACTTGCAATAACCGTCCAACCAAATCCGGCAACTCCCTCTGCCGGCGCCGCACCTCATCGGGATCGATACTGCTGTTTGGAGGCAACTTCGAGAGTGCATTCAATATCGATGCCAGCGGTTCGCGACCGTCGCTGGACGCCTGGTCACGGTGCTCCTGCGACGGCGCAAAAATTAAAGGTATCGTCTGCGGATCGATTGGCAGAACATTGTCGAAATACTCGATCGTGAATCTTCCACCATCGAACCGCAGTTTGATGTTGCCGCTCTCAAGAGCTTCGCCATATGGGTGTCCGAGAATCGGCAGCAGAACCTTATTTCGCAGCTCGGGCTTCAGCGGCTCCCAGTCGATGTCGAAGAAATCGGCGTACACCGAGGTGCGGCCATTCTGGAGCACATCTTGCCACCAGGGATTATCTCCGTGTCCCACCCCCATGTGGTTGGGAACGATATCCAGCAGCAGCCCCATCCCGTGCTGCTTGAGTTCTGACACGAGTTGCCGGAAATCCGCTTCCGTACCGATTTCCGGATTCAGCCGGTTGTGATCGATGATGTCGTAGCCGTGCTGACTTCCCGAGCGTGCCATCAGGATCGGCGAGGTGTACATGTGGCCGATGCCGAGACCGTGCAAATAGGCAACAAGTTTGCGGGCGTCCTCAAATCGAAACCGGTTGTTCAGTTGCAGTCGGTAAGTGGAGAGCGGGGACGAAGCCGGCTTTTCGGCGGAAAGACGCGCAAGGCATTTACAGAGCTCAGTTAATTCGTCGGACGAGGCAATAACTCGCGTCTCCCCTTGATTTAATGTTGGTGTTGAAAACATGTGCTCGCACTTAGATGCAAAACCGTCGCATTGCGCTGTGTAACTCGATCGCCCCAGCCCTGCTCCTTTACTAAATCGAAGGTGGCGGAGACAATAAGAGGTTGACGAAAACGGTCATTTCCAAGCACTTGCGATGAGCCGCAAGCGCCACGCATTTCATTCACAGCAAGAAAGGACTCCTAATGGCTGCCACTGGTGAACTTATCCGTATGATGAATTATGTGGACGACATAGCCGCGACCCTGCGTCGCATCAACGCCAGTTTGTACCTGATCACCCCAGAGGAGAAACATCGCCTCGCCGAGTATATGCGCAAATCGGATCCCAACTTCCTTGGAGTCGTCGAACAGTTGGAAAAGGGAGCATAGGCAGTGGCTGAGATCCGCACCATTGCCGTCATTGGCGCCGGAATCATGGGCCGCGGAATTGCGCACACGGCTGCGCTGGGCGGCTATCGCACCATCCTGGAAGACATTCTCCCGACTGCCTTGCGTAAGGCGGAAAACGAAATCCGCGCAAATCTCGACAAGGCAGTTGAACTCGGCAAAGTTACAAAAGATGATGCCGACCAGGCCTTCTCACGGTTGGAATACGCGTCATCGGTCGAGCAGGCCGCGCGCGAAGCCGACATGGTGATTGAGGCGGTTCCGGAAGAGATGGAGTCGAAGATCGAAATCTTCACTCTTCTCGATAAGGTCTGCCGGCCAACAACCATTCTGGCTTCCAACACCTCGTCCCTCAGCGTGACCGAAATCGCGTCGGTCACCTACCGGGCTCCGAAGTGCGTCGGCATGCACTTCTTTAATCCAGTGCACAAGATGAAGCTGCTGGAAATTGTGCGCGCGCTGGAAACCGACGACGAAACGCTGGCGGCTGCGGTTGAAGTCGGCAAGCGTATGGGCAAGGAAGTCGTGGTGATCAAGGAGTCGCCGGGATTCATCACCAGCCGCATCAACGCCATGATCGGCAACGAAGCCTTCTACATGCTGCAGGAGGGCGTGGCTTCCGCGCAGGACATCGATAAAGCATTGAAGCTCGGCTTGAATCACCCGATGGGTCCCTTCGAGATGATCGACCTGGTTGGCCTCGACACTCGCCTGCACATTCTGGAATATCTGCATAAAAGCCTGGGCGAGAAATTTCGTCCGGCTCCCTTGCTTGTGCAGTACGTGAAGTCGGGACGGTTGGGCCGCAAGGCCGGACGCGGCGTGTATGAGTACCCCGGACAGGAAACGGGACGCGGTGCAGCGCCCGCCGAGAAGGAAAAGAAGCAAACGGCTCAGTGAAAATCGTGCGAGCGTACGTCGGCGTCGGTCACATCGACCGCATCAACGGCGTACGCTTCGCGCATTGATCTCACCCGCTCTACGCGTACGGAAATCACTCCTTCCTGATTCTGCAACTCACCTTCCAGCAGTAGAAACTTTTCCGCAAGAATCAGCAGCCGATTCTGCTCCAGCACGTCGGGCGAAATAATCGCATTGCTGATTCCCGTCTCATCCTCCAGGCTGAGGAACACAAAGCCTTTCGCGGTTCCCGGACGCTGCCGCGCGATAACGCATCCCGCCGTCCGCACGTAGCGGCCATGCGGAACCTGCGCCAACTCATGTGCCGACAGCACGCGAGCCTGTTTCAGATGTGGGCGGCGATACGCCATGGGATGAGGACCGACAGTCAGCCCTGTGCCCTGAAAATCGGCGACCAGCCGTTCTTCCGGAGTCATCTGCGCCAACGGCGACGCACTGTCCTTCTCGGGGATATTCTCCAGCAACGGTCCGGCATACTTCGCCGCGCGCTCTACCTGCCACAAAGCGTCGCGGCGATGCAGACTCTGTTTGAGCGCCCGTGTACTTTCAGTCTCCAACTGCGCCGTTAAATCCTGCCGCTTGTCGCAGCCAATCGAATTCAAGGCTCCGATCGATGCCAGCAAGACCAGGTCATTACGTCGTAACTCAGGCACGCGACCTGCGAGATCGGTGATGGATTCGAACGGTCGCCGCTCGCGCTCCCGCAAAATCGCGTGGGCCGCTTCTTCTCGCAGCCCTTTGGCATAGCGAAAGCCCATCCGCAGCGCCAACTTCTTGCTGTCGGGGTCAGTGTCGCGTGTGTACGACTCCAGCGTGCAAAGCCAATCGGAGCAGTTAATGTCCACTGGCCTAACGCGCAATCCATGGCGTTGCGCGTCTTTCACGATGGTCGCGGGACTGTAAAACCCCATCGGCTGATTGTTGAGCAGTGCGGCCGTAAACGCCGCCAGGTGATGGCACTTGAGATAGGCGCTGGCATACGCAATCAGCGCAAAGCTGGCGGCATGCGACTCCGGAAATCCGTAAAGCGCAAAAGAAGTGATGGCCAGGATGATCTGCTCCTGCGCTTCCGGCGAGATTTTGTTGCGCTGCATACCTTCGCGCAGCTTCACTTCAATGTCGCGCATACGTTTTTCGCTGCGCTTAAATCCGAAGGCGCGACGCAGTTCCTCGGCTTGCCCACCGCTGAAGCCCGCCGTAATCATTGCCATCCTTAACAGCTGCTCCTGAAACAGCGGCACACCCAACGTGCGCTTCAATACCGGTTCCAGCGAGGGATGCGGATAGATCACCTCCTGCCTTCCCTGCCGCCGCATCAGGTAGGGATTCACCATCTGCCCAACGATCGGTCCGGGCCGGATAATCGCCACCTGTACCACAATGTCGTAGAAGCGTTTTGGCTGCAGCCGCGGCAGGCACGACATCTGCGCACGGCTTTCGATCTGGAACATGCCGACGGTGTCGGCTTTCTGCAGTGTGCCGTAGACGGTCGAATCATCCGCCGGCAGCTTGGCCAAATCGACTTCATGGTCGCAGTGCTCGCGGATGAGCGTGATGGAGTCTTCCAGCACAGCCATCATCCCCAGTCCCAGAAGATCGACCTTCACGATGCCCATGTCGGCGCAATCTTCCTTATCCCACTGCACCACGACGCGCCCCGGCATGGTCGCCGGCTCCAGCGGAACGATGGAATCCAACTGGCCCTGGCAGATCACCATCCCACCCGAGTGCTGCCCCAAGTGTCGCGGTAAATCCTGTATGGCCAGGCAAAGCTCAAAGAATTTGCGAATTCGCGGATGGCGCAGATCGAAGCCGGCATCGCGGAATTGCCGTTCCAGCGTGTCGCTCGGGTCTTTGTATTCCCACGAACTCACCAGGCTGGCGAGGCGGTCCAGCGTTTCTCCATCGAAGCTGAGCGCCTTGCCGACCTCCCGCGCCGCCGACCGGCCGCGATAGGTGATGACATTCGCGGTCATCGCCGCACCTAATTTTCCATAACGATCGTAGACATACTGGATAGCGCGCTCACGCTGATCACCGCTGGGAAGATCGAGATCGATGTCCGGCCATTCGCCGCGCTCCTGCGAAAGAAATCGCTCGAACAACAGTTCCATGCTGACCGGATCTACCGCGGTAATCCCCAGCGAATAACAAACTGCACTGTTGGCAGCCGACCCTCTTCCCTGCACCAGAATTCCGTTATTGCAGCAATAGCGCACGATGTCCCACACAATCAGGAAGTAGCCGGCCAGTTTCAAATGTTCGATCAAAGCGAGTTCGCGCTCGATCTGCTTCGTCGCCCGCTGCCACAAATCGCCCCCTTGTCCTTCACGCATGTACCGATCGCGGGCTCCCTCAAATGTTCGCGCTCGCAGAAAGCTATCCATCGTCTCTCCCGCATCGACGGGGTAGCGAGGAAACTCATAGCCAAGTTCGCTCAGCGTGAACTCAAGCCGGGACGACAGCTCCAGCGTGTTCGCCGTAGCTTCAGGAAGATCTGCGAACAGTCGCAGCATCTCTTGCGGCGACTTAACATAGCGCTCGCTGTTGCCGGCCAGCAGACGCCCGGCGGTATCGAGCGTCCGATGATTACGAATGCAGGTGAACACATCCAGTATCTGGCGCTCTTCCCGCTTCGCATACTGCACGCCCTGCGTTGCCAGCAGCGGCAAACGCAGACTGCGCGCCAGTTCAATGGCCGCGTGATTACGGAATTCCTCCGCGCGGTTGTAGTGGCGCTGCAACTCGACATATACGTTTTCGTGTCCGTAAATGCGGATAAGCTGTTCGAGCAGTTCCCGGCCCGCCTCGCTGCCGCCATTTGCCAGAGCCTGGGCCAGCGGCCCCTCGTCTCCGCCTGTAAGACAAACAAGGCCGTCAGCATACTCGGCCAGATCGGAAGGAGAGGCAATCGCCTGCGCCGCAATCAGCAGCTCTTCATTTTCTGAATCGCCACTCTTACGTTTTGGTATTTGCTTGGGATACTTGGGAGCACGCAGCTTTGTGCGCGTAATCAGACGACACAGGTTTTGATACCCCTCGCGAGAAGCGCACAGCAGCGAGACACGCGGGAGTGCCGCTGCGTTCGACTGCCCACACTTCAGCAGCGATGTTATCTCTGCTCCGATATGCGCTTTTACTTTGACCTTCTGGGCCGCCAGATGGAAGCGGGGCGCGCCATACACTCCGTCGCGATCGAGCAGAGCCATGGCCGGCATCTCGTATTGCGCACACACTTCCGCAAATTCTTCGGGAACCGAGCCTCCCTCAAGAAAGCTAAACGCAGATCGTGCATGGAGTTCGATGTACATCTTTAATCTCAGTCATAGCTGGCATCGGCAAACCAGCAACCAGAGGCGATGTCCCGGTAAATCCGATAGAGAGCAACGTTCTCCTCGCGCCTGAATGTTGTTTTCCCGCGCACAAAGCAGCGCGACATCCCACTCCTCGCGGTCCCACGTTCCCGGCATGTCAGTCTGCGAATCTTCGGGATGGAAGCTTTCGGCCCACCATTCTCCGGAAGATCGCCACGGTCCCGCCGACCACAAAACTGTTCCTTGCAGCTCGGCTCGAGCACTTTGTTTTACCTCTGGAGACAAGGCACGCGGACGTCCCTCCGACAACTGAACTCGCAGTCGGCACGGTGGACGGATTCTTCTTACGGACAAGGAAGAGCTCTGATGGTGTGCGCTTTCTTGCTTGTCACTGCTCGACGGATTCGACGCGACAAACCGTTCCATCTGAAAACCGTCTGGCCGATGCGTATCCTGCAACTTGGCCATTCCCGCGCGGTGCCCGCCAACCACGGCGTTGATGCGGGCCAGCGTAATTTCCAGCTTCTCCGCTTCGGGCGTAATCGGCAGAAACAATCCTCGCTGCGCCGAGCGTGGCGCCGTGGGCTCAGCCGTGATCCAGATCTTGACGACTGGAGCGCCGGGAGAATTTGCCGCCAGATCCAACTGCAACAACTTAAGAAAGACCTTGGAATCACGCATGGGAACAGGCAGGCGAATCGCTGCGCTCGAATATCGAGGACGTGCCGGTTGCGCCATTTTCACGGAGTTCCTGAACCGCGGTGCTGTCTTCGTCGGCGATCTGTCGTTCCAGTTGCAGGCGTAGACGCAGTTCCTGCACGGCCAGCGCCCTGGCCTCAAGACGTGCGCATAATTGTTCGAGGAGGCGATTCAGAACAAACGACAGCGACTCGATCGTCTCCACCGGAAATTCCAGTTCCATCGCCTCTTCAAATTGCGCAGAAGGCTCACATAAAACCAGCGTTCGAACGCCTTCCCCGAGAGCCAGACGACGCAACTTCACTCCCGCTACGCCCAAACGCGAAGACAGTGCATGCTCAGGTAGCTGTCCCAATGCTCGAAAGTCGCGGATTCCCCAGCGCTCCAGCGTGTCGAGCATTTGCGCTCGCAACTCCGTGAGCTCGCGTTGGGCGGCATTTCCGGCGATCTTCCCGATCGACGTGATCTCGTAACGCATCTAGCAAAATATGTATTGGCAATTCGCCCAACTGCTGCCCTTCTTTGCCTGGCGAAAGGATCGTGACGCCCTTGAATCCTCGTGCCGCATGCAGCGCGGCATCAGGATTCGCAGCGACGGCAATATTTGCTTCGATTTGGATGGCCGCAATTCGCGCCGCCAAATCGCCGCCCATGCGAGTTGCCGTGCCATACATCCGTTCCAACCCGGCGAGATCAAGCAACACGGTGTCGGCTGCGGAATCCTCTACACGCGGCGTAAAGGCGTGAGCCACATCCAGCAGAGCCATGTGGGCAGAGTTTTCCTGCACAGGCGAACGTTGCCGCAACACGGCGAGATCGCCTTGGTCCCGCTTGGGCGCAGGCTTCGCCGTCTCCGAGCTCTCCGTCGTCTCGGCGAATACAGCGGCTTGCAATTTGGTCATGCCAACTTCCAAACCGATTTCTCGCGCTTTCTCATTCAATGCAATCACCCGCGTCAGCGGCGGCTCGCCTTCCAGCACGGCAATTGCTCGCGCCCGCAATTGCGGCTCAGCACGAACGATCGCTTCCACGGGAAAATCGGGGACATAAATGCAGGCAAACATATCGACTCAATGCTTCTGTATTAACGGCGGCCTTCACTCTGGCACTGAAGATGGAACTGGGTATGCGCAGACTGCGGCGGCTTGCGTCGTTGCCACGAACGAACCACTTCAGCCCAAATCCCCATCCCTTGCAATAAATCTGCATGACTCACAACGACTGTTCTCAGGAATGTGCGGCAACGGGATTACGTTCTTTGATCGCAGCGGCAAGCTTTGCATCTCGGAAGAAGAAACAATGTACGGACTTTCGGGTCTCGCAGATGCCGCGCATTGTTTGCTGTTGGAAGGATGCTGCGGGCTCGACGCGTTCTTGAGAATCGTCACCGCCTGCAAATGTAAAACCAGCGACGCACAAGTCTTCGCGCAGGCCTCCTGCTCGATGAGCAGCAACACAGTCTCGGTCGGTTCCACAGCGCGGCGAAATCGAAACCAGGAAGTAAGCGGGATACGACGCACGCTTTCCGCAGGAACGTCTCCGAGATCAAGAACAACCATGCCGAAGCCGCCCGCATGCAGCAGCAGATCGGTAACTTTGAGCACCTGCTCCAGTGCTTCACTAAATGCAAAATTGTTGCGCTGACGCGGAGTACGCGATCCCGATTGCAACACCACATCACCGCGCATTGATTTCCCACATCGCACCCACAACAGCCGCTCCAGATCCACACCCGCTGCAGACGCCGACGCAGGATCGAAGCTGTCACTGGCATCCACCAGGGCACAGATTTCCTGCCGCTGCGAAGCTTCGGCCAAAGCCGACAGCATCACTCCGGTGCGTCCTGAAGATGTCACTCCGGCAAATTCGCTCAGCGCTCCGCGCGGCAATCCGCCCGTGAGCGCATCGAGTGCAGCAATGCCGATTGCAGAGGTCGGAGGAGCAATTCGTTCGCGAAGCAGCAGCGTGGAAGAGAGACGCTCTCCCAGGGACGACTCAATGCGGGCACGCAAAACTGCCGGCGTGCCGGATGCAAAAGCAGAATCAGTGACGGGAATGACGGCAACCGAAGACATCGCAAAACCTCAAGCATCCGGCGAAACTACTTTCGCTTTTTGTTCGCTACACACATGAGATTCTGCTCTGGGGAATCCAGGTTGTCAACTCCTCAGATAAATCATGCAGAGCCAACCTCTTAGCAGAGCGGCCCAAGCATTCTGCCTCGCCAAACATCAATCTCGCGAGGCACTCACATCGACGATCGACAAGAAAATTTCGAGGTTCACTCTCGTCCGCTCAGCAACGCCGGGCGACGCTGCCGTTTTGCTATAATGCGAAAGGCCTCTCGCGTGGCGCTATCGTCTAGGGGTTAGGACGGAAGATTCTCAATCTTCAAACCCGGGTTCGATTCCCGGTAGCGCTACCAAACCTTAATACCTCTGCAATCAATTGCTTACCGCTTCTCTTCCAACCACCGCAATTTCCATGCTGTGCTCGTCCGCCGAGATCTCATCGGTGCCCTGCTGCACTAGCTTCCCGTTGATTCTGACCTCGTAGCGTAACTTTGTGGGAGTCAGCAGGGTGACGGTTTCCACGATCCCCTCCGGCATGTGAGGAGAGGAAATCTTCATTACGGAACCGTCGGGCTTTCCTTCCATTTTGAATTGGATCGAGGGATACTCCCACCGCAGGACGCCCTCCGCGGGTGAAGTAATGACCAGCGAATCTTTGACTTCGACATAATTGCTCTGGGCAGGGTCGGGTACCCAGTTTCCCACCCATGGATTTGACGTCGCATACGATGCTCCCGTCGACAAAACGAGCAACGCGAGAACAAGCAGGGAGCTCTTCATTTTGCCTCCATCGAGATGGCGGGAATTATACCCCCAACGTAATCGGGGACTTCGCCGCGAAACGGCGTGATGCGAATTGGAACTGCCAGACGACCGGATCTTGATTCGACGATGCAGTTATGCAGACAGTGAATGATAGAGTGCTTGCGATGAAACGGGGGGTTGATCGTGGTCAAGGTAATTGCGCGGCTGGTGCTTGTGTTGTGTGCAGCAGGAACGGCACTTGGGCAGGTGGCGGCTGCGACCCTGCAAACAGAAACGGACGAGTACACCCGTTACGAGCTTTTATCCCCAGAGAGCGCAAGTTTCGCGATCCACTATGAGGTAACAGCCACCACCGAGGGAGCGCAGTATTACTACAATCCGATCCGCAAGGGCAGTGTGGCCAGCGGCGAGTCGGTGATTGACTTGATGACTGGGCAGCGATTGCGGTTTGAAGTGGCCAGTGGGGAGCAAGCGGTGAAGGATCCGCTGATGAAGGGTGCGGACGCTTCGGAGAATTACATCAAGGTGAAGCTGGCGCGTCCGGTGCCGCCGGAAGGACAGGCGCGTCTGCTGATCCTGAAAACATACAAGGATGCCAAGAGTTACTACCGCGAGGGCGACCTGATCGTCTTCAACCGTCCGCTGAGCATTCCGAGGAACAGCGTGGTGCTGCCCGCGGGCTATGAACTGGTGGGGTGCAATGTTCCATCCCAGGTTCTGGCCGAACCAGACGGACGGATTGCAATCAACTTCATCAATGGAAGTGGGGCGGACGCGCCCCTGATCGTGAAGGGCAAGTCGGATGTACAGACCGGTAGCGCCGCAGTGCCGCGGGCTCCGGGTACGGCGAAGAGCTGGGAGTCACCGTTTGAGGGAGCGACCGAGCAGGAGCGTCTTTCGGAACGTGCCCATGAGGACCTCGAGATTGTTTACTTCCTTCAGCAACCCGAAACGCATGCATTCCGGCTGTATCACGATTACACAGAGTCACGCCCGGGAGCTGACAAATACTTCAACGTGGTTCGCACTGGCAGCAAAGTGTCGGACCCGTCGGCATACGTGCTCGACACGGGCGAGAAGCTCGCCACAAAAACCATGACCGGCGCAGAGCTGGCTTCGGCGAAAATTGACGCTGGAGAGCCGGTTGACGCGGCGGCGCAGGTGGTGATGGTTCCTTTCTTCCCGGTGAAAGCGGGACAGAGCCTTCGCCTGCGGATTTCAGAGACGTACACGGCGCCTGCTAGCTACCGATTGGAGGGAGACGAGTTGGTCTTTGATAGGAGCTTGGGACGTCCGCGCAATGCTGTGGTGCTGCCGGAAGGGTGGTACTTGACGGCCAGCTCAATCCCGGCCAAGGTTACCCAGTTGCCTGACGGCCGCATCCGCCTGGACTTTTGGAATGCACGACCAGATGAAGTGGATGTGCTGATCAAGGGGAAGCGTCGGGCGCGTTAGCAGACACGCCCTTCCTTTGCCTCCCAAAGACCAAATCCGGCGATCAAAAGCCTGGGGTGCCTCCGAAACGCCTACGGCTCTTCCCAGTCGAGGGAGTAAATATCCTGCGTCCCGGTATCGCGTAGGAGCAGCGGGGAACCGTCGGGCGCAACCGAAAGGTGACCGAAGCCCCAGTAGCCGGTGTCGATGAAGTTTTTCAGGTCAACCACTTTTTCCTTCATTCCATCGCTGAGGCGAATTCTCCACACGCAGCCGGATCCGGTCCTATCGAGATACTGCAAATACTGTCCGTCCGCCGAAAATTCAAATCCAGTGGGCTGGGCTTTCACCAGCTCGGTCCATTTGCCGGTGCGAAAGTCGAACAGAAGCAATCGCGCCAAATCGGCTGAGACAGCGACCATGTGCCGGCCATCGGGCGACCAACTCGCGCCTACCATGCCTTTCGATCCGGGCACTTCGTCGATCTTGTGGGTCGCCGCGTCCAAAATGTGAATGGTCGCCTCAGGATCGTTGGCTCTACCGCTGAAAACGATTTTGGCCCCGTCCGGCGACGCGCTAATTCCGGTGAGCGACCCGTTCGGTTAGGTCGCAAGTTGGCGTACTCACGACAGTGGATCAAGGTGGGCCGGAGGTCTGCTTCGGGGAAAGTCACTTGGACGTGTTGTCGGCAAGTCGGACATTTACCAGTACGGATCTCCAAACCGCGTCCGCTGAGATCATGCCTTTCCCGAGAGGATCGTCACTTCGGATTGTAAGAAGCCCAAGGTTCAAGGACCCGCAGAAACCCTGCACATAAACAGCCGTCGCGCTCCGGCCTCTGAGAGTCTGCTTCGGTGTTGAAAGGGGTCTAACTACCGGTTTCGTCAACCGAGAAACCAGTCAGAAATGATTTGCCGGCGCCAGCGCGGTTGCATATTGGTTGCACGGGCAAGTGCAGGACGCATTGAATAGTCGTGATGGATTGAGCATTAGGGTTGGCAGCCATCCGCCAGCCATTTGGCAAATAGATCAATGCGAGACTGAGGCCACGGACCTTCTCCTTGTGGAGGTGGTGGGGGCATAACCGCACCACCAATTCCGCGAATTCGGTCATAGATGGCCGATGCGTGTGACTTTACTTCGTCATAACTCGCCAGGTTGAACCCTTTTTTCATCCCCTGAATGTCTCGATCGGTAAAAAGCGGGCGAATGTCCGCTGCGAAGCTGGTTGTCTTATTCATGTGCGTCCTCCTCGGTCATTGTTTACTTGCGCCTTTGCGCCGTCTGACATACACGCCGATTAGGCCAGAGTCGGAAGGAACAATCTATTGGACGATGGTATCGACCGAGACCTTCGCATCAGCGGTTCGTGTCGGTTATGCCTGCGGGAAACTGAACGAAAACTGCGCTAGGACTTGTTTTGATCGCCCATCAACAATTGGCGTGTTGGCCGCCAGCGGGCATCGCCGCGGCAGTGAAAATGGGGGGAACTCCACGCAACCACCGCTCCAGCAATGGTGTTCTGCCAGATCGCTACACTGCGCGTTGACCTTCGTCCCTTTCCTCGATTGATACGAAGGTATTGATCGATACCTTCGTCCAATAGACTCAACCCCGTTCCTTTGGCTTAATCACCATACCAATGCTGCGGCCACGGCATAACGGTTCGGTCGATGCGCCGCGTCAAACGTTCGGATCCATGTCCACTGCAACCAAAAACGTACGGATCGCAGCCGAGGTGCCGCTGCCTCTCTCTGAGGCTGCATTAAAGCAAAGCATCGCTACGAAGGTGTCACCATGAATAAATCCTCAGATTTTGGGCTGATGAGAATGCCGCTCAACAACGGAAGTGGTCATATGCCCGCACTCGGCTTTGGCACCCTGATTCCCGATGCCGCTGAGACCATTACTGCGACTAGAGATGCGCTCGAAGCCGGCTTTCGACACTTCGATTGCGCGGAGCGATACCGGAACGAGCGCGAGGTGGGCCAGGCGTTGCACGCAGGAATGACCGCAGCGGGGATCGCGCGTGAAGACATCTTTGTTACCACGAAGCTGTGGAATACCAACCATCGGCCCGAGCGCGTGGAACCTGCTTTCGAAACGAGCCTGAAGAGACTCGGGCTGGAATATCTGGATCTCTATCTCATTCACACTCCGTTTGCGTTTCAACCGGGAGACGAACAGGACCCGCGAGATCAAAATGGCAATGTCATTTATGACAGCGGCGTGACGTTGCTGGATACCTGGGGAGCACTGGAAAGGCTCGTTGACCACGGCAAGTGCCGGGCCATCGGACTGTCTGACATCACCTTGAACGATCTCATGCCGGTTTATGAGGCCGCGAGAATCAAGCCGGCGGTTGTTCAAGTAGAGTCGCACCCTTATCTGCCGGAAACGGAGCTTCTGGATTTCTGCAAGGAGAAGGGAATTGTTTTTCTGGCCTTTGCGCCGTTGGGTCACGGCATGAAGCCGGGCCTGCTCGAAGATCCAGTCATTTCAAAGATCGCTGCAGAGATTGGAAAGACCCCGGCACAGGTCCTTCTGGCATGGGCGGTACAGCGCGGCACGGCCGTACTCACCACGCCTAAAACACCCGCCCGGGCGAAGGAAAACTTCGATATCTCTGCCCTTCCGGAAGACGCTTTGAACGAAATTAATCGCATTCAGACTAGACAACGGCTAAATCCAGTAGTGATGACAGGCGTCCCGGGCTTTATCGCGCGAGTTGGCTAAACAGCAATTGGGATAGGACACGCTGCCCTTCAATCAGGCGGATGGAGAAGGCATTGTGAATTTCGTAGCTTTAAAGATGTCGACTGCTGATCGTGCGAAGTTCTGCGTTACGCTGGTCGCACTCTGCCTTGCCCCGTTTGCAGGGACTCCCCTTTACGGACAGTCCGAATCGAATGCTACGAGCCAACGAACGATGCCCTATGGCGCAGCTCCATTTGGTGCTGGGAATAGCTACACCCCGAATTCTCAGCTGCAGAGTCCCTACCTAGGGGGAGTTCCTGCGGGCACAGCCAGTCCAACGTCGCTGTCGCTTTCTCTGGAAGACGCTGTAGCTCGTGGCCTGCGGCAAAATCTTGGAGGGCTGCTTTCCACCGACGCGGTCTCGGGAGCACGAGGCGAACGCTGGCAGGCGCTCAGTGCCCTGCTGCCAAATGTGACCACCGCAACCAGTTTCGGCGTTCGCCAGGTTGATCTCAAAGCAACGATCGGTATCAACATCCCTGTTCCTGGCGTTCCTCCCGTCATCGGCCCTTTCGGAGTTTTCGACACACGTGCTTACCTTGATCAATCGGTTTTCAACTGGGAGTCCATCGAGCGCGCGCGAGCTTCCGCTGCTCAAGTGAGGTCGGCGCAATACAGTTACAAAAATGCTCGTGAGCTGATCGTTCTTGTGGTTGTGTCGAACTACCTGCTGGTCATTGCGGATCAGTCGCAAGTCGCGTCTACCTTGGCGCAGCGTGACACAGCAAAAGTACTCTTCGATCAGACGACCGACCAGAAGCAAGCTGGGCTTGCAGCTGCGGTTGACGTACTGAGGTCCGATGTTGAGCTGCAGGCACGCGAGCAGCGACTGATCGTCGCGCGAAATACGCTGGCTAAACAGAAGCTACTCCTGGCGCGGGCGATTGGACTTCCGGCGGGCCAGGCATTCGACATCGCCACGGAGGTCGCTTACAAGCCGCTTACGACTTCGACCCTCGAAGAAGCGTTGCAGCAGGCATACAACTTGCGCGCCGACTATCAGAGCCTGACCGAGCAAGTCCATGCTGCTGAGCTGCAAAAGAAGGCAGCGGCAGCCGAGCGGTATCCGACACTGTCGGCCCTGGCGGATTACGGCGCTATCGGTGACAATTTCGCGTCGAATCACGGCACAGTGAATGCAGCCGGGGTGCTGCGGCTTCCCATTTTCCTGGGAGGCAGGGTTCACGGAGATAACCTCGTCGCCGATTCCCTCCTGGCAAGAGCTGAGCAACAACTGGGTGACCTCCGCGCCAGCATCGACCAGGAAGTTCGTGACGCTTTTCTCGACTTGCAGGACACTGCCCAGGAAGTATCCGTCGAACAGAATGCCGTCCGGTTGGCCACCCAGACGTTGCAGCAGTCGCGTGATCGCTTCGCCTCGGGGGTAACCGACAACATCGAAGTGGTTCAAGCGCAGGAATCCCTCGCGGATGCCAACGACGCCTATATCGCCAGCCTCTACCAATACAACACCGCAAAAATTTCCCTGGCGCGAGCTATCGGTTTAGCGGAATCGAACTACGCGCTGTATTTGAAAGGACAATAAGATGCACGACCAGGAGACGGCCAAGCATCCGGAAGATTCATCGTCCTCGACCCCCAACAGCACAAACGAGAGTGCCGGCACTTCCGCGCCTGTCGTCTACCCGCGGCGGCGCTCTCACAAGCGGTGGATCGTTGTCGCTGCCGTGGTGGTTGTCCTGATCGTCGGCACCTTTTTGTGGCACTACTTCTCGGGCTTCGAAAGTACGGACGATGCGCAAGTCGATGTTCACCTCTATCCAGTGAGTGCACGGATCTCCGGCTATGTGCAAGCGGTGCACGTGGGAGACAACCAGTATGTACGGGAAGGCGCCACGCTCGTAGAGATCGATCCGAAAGACTATCAAGTGGCCGTGGCCAAAGCGCAGGCGAACCTCGAAACCGCCGAAGCCTCCGCCCGAGCGCTCAACATCGACGTTCCGGTTAGCTCGGTGGACACGGCCAGCCAACTAAAGTTCACCTCGTCGGACATCGAGAACGCCAAAGCGGCAATCGCCGCCGGCGAGAAACAAGTGGCAGCCGCACAGGCGCGCATCCAGGAGGCCGAAGCGCAAAATGTGAAGGCCCAGGACGACGTCCAGCGCTACCACCTTCTGCTCACCAAAGACGAAGTGCCTAAGCAAAGGTACGACTATGCAGTAGCCGCTGCCCAAACAGACACTGCTGCCGTAACAGCTGCCAAGGCGGACGAGGCGACTGCGGAACAAAATGTTGCACAGGCACGCAGCCGGCTTATCGAAGCCGTAGCGCGCAACGAATCCGCCCGGGCCGGTCCGCAGCGAGTTGCGTCGACGCGCGCCCATGCGCTTTCAGCCGTTGCCGACGTAGCGCAGAAGCAGGCCGATCTCGATAAGGCAAACCTCAACCTGGGATACACCAGGATCGTGGCGCCGGTCAGCGGTGAAGTAACCAAAACCGTGGTCGTGGGATTGAATGTCGAGCCTGGAGAACAAATGCTCACGGTCGTTCCGCTGGACCAGGTGTGGATTACCGCAAATTTCAAAGAGACCCAACTCAAACACATGAGCGTGGGCCAGAAAGCGGAAATTGTCCTTGATTCGAACGGCCGCACCTACCGCGGTCATGTGGACAGCATTGCGGGCGGGACGGGACCCATCTTTAGCTTGCTGCCACCGGAAAACGCAACCGGCAACTACGTGAAAATCGTTCAGCGTGTTCCGGTAAAGATCGTTCTCGAGCCAGGGGAAAATCGTGACCATCAGCTTCGGCCGGGCATGAACGTTGAGGCGAAAGTGTTCTTGCGATGAGCACTGCAACCCTCACTCTTCCGTCGGAGCAGGTGGTCTGGCGCCCCAGGGTAAATCCCTGGGCGATTGCCGCCACTGTGTCGATGGCTGCATTTATCGAAGTCCTGGACACGAGCGTCGCCAACGTTGCGTTGCCATACATTGCGGGAGGTCTAGGAGCCAGCTACGACGACAGCACCTGGGTGCTCACCTCGTACCTCGCTGCCAACGCGATCGTGCTCCCCATGAGCGGATGGCTTGCGGAGATCATAGGCCGCAAACGGTATTTCATGTGGTCGCTTTCCATTTTCACGGTAAGTTCGCTGCTTTGCGGCCTAGCACCTAATCTCCCGGTGTTGCTGCTGTTTCGTGCTCTGCAAGGCATCGGCGGCGGCGGCTTGCAACCGATGGCACAAGCGATTCTCAACGATACGTTTCCTCCTGAGCAGCGCGGCCAGGCGTTTGCTGTCTACGGGGTCACTGCAGTTCTCGCGCCTACCGTCGGGCCTATGCTGGGAGGCTGGATAACGGACAGCTACTCCTGGCGGTGGATATTTTTCATCACGCTGCCTGTGGTTGCCCTCGCTCTCTATTTGACTCACGTCCTGGTCGAAGATCCGCCATTCCTCCATCGCATAAAGCGCGCGGGCATCCGGGTGGACTACATCGGAATATCAATGCTGGCGCTGGGAGTGGGTTCGCTTCAGATCCTTCTGGACAAGGGGCAGGAAGACGACTGGTTTGGATCGCAGTTCATTACCAGCCTGGTGATCACCGCAACGATTTGTCTGGTCACGCTGGTCATCTGGGAATGGTTCCGCAAAGATCCCATCATTGATGTCCGCATGTTCAAGAGCTTCAACTTCGCGGCGGCGAACTTAATGATGTTCATGATGGGCTTCATGCTCTTCAGCACCCTGGTCCTGATTCCAGAATTTCTGCAGACGCTGATGGGTTACACGGCCGAGTTGGCAGGTCTGGTCCTCTCAGGCGGTGGACTTGTCTTGCTGATCATGATGCCCATCGTCGGCCTGCTTACATCGAAGATTCAAGCCAGGTGGCTGATCGCGACGGGATGGCTGAGCCTTGCCATTGGACTGTTCTATTGCGCGCACAACATTGATTTGTATGTCAGCTTCAGCTTTGCGATGTGGTTGCGCGTCGCCCAGGTGATAGGAATCGGGTTTCTGTTTGTCCCCATCACGGCAGCCGGTTACATCGGAGTTCCTGAAGAGAAAGGTAATAGTGTGTCCGGCATCATCAACTTCATGCGTAACATCGGCGGCAGTATCGGGACTTCCGTCGTGACCACCATGATTGCCCGCCGAGCTCAATATCACCAGGAAATCCTCACCGCCCACCTCACTCCCGGTTCCCCTGCCTATCGTTCGGCGATGCGTGGACTGAGCGCAAAGATCGCTCACTCCGGCCATGGGGCCATAGACGCCCACGACCAGGCAATTGCAAGGTTCTACCAGTTGGTGCATCGGCAAGGTGGCGCACTGTCCTACATGGACATTTTTTGGACCTTGGGCGCTCTCTGCTCCGTGATGTTTGTACTTGCATTCTTCCTGAAGAAGAATGACCCCGGAGCCGGCGGCCAGGTTGCCGTGGGTTAGGTATTGTCATGATGATTCAAGCCATAACGATCGAACGGGAATTCGGTTGCGGCGGCTCGGAAATCGCCGCAAAGCTGGCCGAACTTCTCGGTTGGAAGCTGTGGGACCACGAACTGACTGAGGAGATAGCGCGGCTGACCCACAGCACGCCGCAGGTGGTAGCGCAGCGGGAATGGAAGAGTGATCCTGCGGTTTATCGCGTCTTCAAGTCTTTTCTCAGAGGAGCATTCGAAGGCGGCCTGCCCCCAACCGATCGTCTGGAAATGCTTGATGCGCGACGAATCGCTACCGTTTCCGAACAGGCGGTCAATCACGCGCTGTCTGGAGGCCCATGCGTCATTGTTGGCCGGGGCTCCCAATTTTTTCTTCGCAATCGCAAGGACGTCTTTCGGACGTTCCTCTACGCTTCGCGAGACTTTAAGATCCACCGACTGATCACGGCTGGAACACCTCAAGACAAGGCAATAACGGACGTTGACACGGTTGACCGTGACCGTGCGGACTTCGTCAAGAGATGTCTAAAGCTGAACTGGCCAGAGATCCACCTGTATGACACGATGTTTAACACCGAGCGGGGCGATTCCTTTGTCGCTGAAATGCTCGCTCAGTGCATCCGACAGGTTGCTAGAGGGACATGAAAGGCCTGAGGTCTACCCCTGAAGGCGAAACTTCGCTCACGACGATACTTCTTGTTTCGTGTTCTTCACGCCCCTTGTATCTGGACGAGGAAGTTGCTATCCAGGACATAATCGTACAAGTGTACTCGCGGCAGCGCGAGACGCAACTGGCAGGCGGACACCCATCCATCCGTGTTGTCCCACTCCCAGTTGTTAGTGGAAATCCTCTGGATCGTTTCCCCAAGGTCCGACGTAGTCATCGGATATGCATAGATGCGAACCTTCTGCGCAAGCAAGCGAGACAGAGCCTCAGCAAAACCACC
>CAWIGM010000011.1:0-370000 GCA_963835725.1 uncultured Acidobacteriaceae bacterium
CCAAGTCGTGGGTAATCGCATCTAGCCATTTGTTGGCGCCTCATTGCCTCCCCCTTTACGACGAAGCCGTCGCGATCGCGTGCATGGCCGCCATTACCAGCAGCGCTGCAGTGACGTGATCGCAACTTCTCATCAACCGCATCATCTTCTCCGTCTCAATTTGCTGATGGCCTTCAATTCGCCCATTCAGAAAGTAGCGACAAAGCTGAGCCGCACCAATCGCCAAGCCAGCAGTGCGATATACGCGATCTGCCCAGTAGTGGCACCCGAGCCCGAAGGCCACGAGTGCCACTCCCAGTGTGATTAAGCGAACGGGTAGACTCGAGTCGTCAAGCATGGCTCAGGCTACCGCTGCCGACACCTTTACGGCCTCCAACTCTGCAACTGACACCTCCATTGAAGCTGGCTCCAGCAGGTGCTGGTGCTTACACTTCGTGCAGGTCACGGCCTCGGTCATCTTGAGCACTGCCTGCTGATATACATGCGGCACTCTTGCTTCACTTCCGTTGGACATGAAGAACTGCGGTGAGACGGCTCCGCGGAACATCTTGTCCTTGCCCCACAGCTCCCGCTCCAGAATTCCGAATCGATGGAAGAAGATCATCTTGGTTTCCAGCTTGGGTTTCGGCTTGTCCTCGTCACTGACCAACGTATGGCTGGTGATCAGCAGGTCATAGCTGGTTTCGAATCGGTACATGTCGAGCCGCACGACAGGGCCTTTCGCCAGCAGGATGGCATGCAGGCCGTTGGGCATGAAATTCTTCACCGGCTGCAGCCAGTTAGTGCCGTGCCATCTTCCTTGCAGAAGCTGACATAACGTCCAATGTCCGCGACAGCGCCCCCCGATTCCTGGCCACGGATCAGCCAGTCCTGGTCTCGGCGTTGCACGGTGAGATTAGCCTCGCACCAGATGCCTACAGTGCGAAGACGGGTGAGAGTGGGTTCCGGTAGAGTCAGGCCGCGACGGGCGATGAGTTCCAGTTGCTGCGAAGTCATGGGGTAAGCTCCCTGTGATCCCGCTTCTCGGGATCGATTCGAATTGGTTAGTCACTCGCTCACCGCCCGGATCAGACCTTCCGCGACCGTGAGCACCTTTTGCTTACGGTCTTCGGATCGGAATTGGCTGGCCAACTGCGGCACGAATCATTTCCTTGCTGCAGCCTGCCCAGCATTTGTACTTGCGAGAGTCGCTAATCGAGATGGCGAGGTTGTCGCCTGCCCGATCATTGCCCGCCTGCGCACAGGACGGACACTGGGTGTAATAGTTCCCGCTCGCCTTGCGCCGGGGTTTCTGGACGAAGTCGAGGATGGTGAACTGTTTTCGGTTGGGATCTGAGGTTGCGCGGCGGTAATTCGATCGAGGTTGATTTACGAAGAAACTCGTCCGGGATGGTCATGCCTAAGCTGAGGCGCGTCAGCTCGGCTTCCGTCAGCTTCTTTAGGTTCTTGAGGTACTGGAGTTGTGAGTTGATGTCGCTGCCGGCGTCATAAAACCAGTAGCGGTGGTTGTTGGCTCGATGCACACCGAGTGGTCCGCGTAATGCGTTCCCGAATTCACCTGGAGCGAGGCGATCCTGGCGAGGGAAAATTTCGATTCCATCCCGCAAGCCGCCTGCTCCCTTGATCGGCACGCCCAACCGGAGGGCGACGTTGTAGATGTAGACCCGGCACTGTTCTGCCAAGAGCGGTTGTTCGCAGAAGATCCAGAGGTGACCGCCCCGACGGGACATTTCCAGCGCTGCGGAAACGCCATCCAGTTCAAGTTCGCCTTTCAACTTGCCGAGGTCGAAGAACGCATCGTCGTAATCAGCGTCGATTGCGATCCATTTACAACGTTGCGATTGAGAGTTGATGGCATACAGGCCGACGGTGATCCAGCCGGCCAAATGCTTGCGGACGGTCGCCGCGTCGAGCTCAAGGGGTTGACCGCTGTCCTTATTCTTGGGTTGATAGTGATAATGCCGCCCCGTTTCCGGGTGCGGGTTGGCTGACTGCCGCGTGTAAGCCTTGCGGTTAACGAACAAAGCCCACCAGTCGCGGACGCTATCTTGGGTCACCGGAACGATGGGCGGTTTGGGCTTAGGGAGGTTCAGTCCCCTGGGCTGGTTGGTGGTGGCGCTCATCGCTCTGCGGTACCTCCTTTCTGAGCGAAGTGGGCACAGTTTCGCCGTCATCTGTAGTGCCGTCAAATGGGACATGCACCCACCTGCAAGCTACTGAAATAGAGATACTTAAAGAAGGCAAAGGGATTGGCTCACACGGCCATCGGTCACGGTCCAGAGACTGCCTATATAAAGGAAGAGGCGGTGAGGGATCATCAGCCGGTGGCAGACCAGCATCTCGACCTTCACTCTGCCCCGATAAAATGCCTTATTGCTGAACTGGAGACGCAATGTGCGGTCGCTATCGGCTGTCGCGAAGAAAGCAACTGATCGCCGAGTATTTCGACACGGTGGATGAGATCGATTGGGAGCCGCGCTACAACCTTGCTCCCACCCAGAACGTCGGCATCATTCGCCAGGATCGGGAGCATCCGGTTCGGAAGTTCTCGCTGGTGCGCTGGGGCTTGATCCCTTACTGGGCAAAAGATCCGGGCATCGGGCAGAAGATGATTAACGCCCGTTCGGAAACCGTGCTCGACAAGCCGGCGTTCCGCGAAGCATTTCAAAATCGTCGCTGCCTGGTGCCGGCCGACGGCTTTTACGAGTGGAAGCGAACCGGCAGGTCAAAACAGCCCCTTCACATCGGAATGCAAGACGACTCACTGTTTGCCTTCGCCGGCATTTGGGATCGCTGGAAAGATGCCCACGGTAATGCTGTTGAGACGGTCTCTATTCTGACGACCACGCCCAATTCGCTTCTAGCCGAGGTGCACGACCGAATGCCGGTCATCTTGGAACCGGAAGATTACGACCTGTGGCTTGATCCTGGATTCACAGATCTCGACACGTTGACTGCAATGCTGAAGCCGCTTGATGCCGCTTTGATGAAGTGCTACGCCGTAGGCACCTTGGTTAATTCTCCGGCCAATGACAATCCGGGGTGTGCGGCCGAAATCGAGATGGCGCAGGGTGCCACCGAAAGCCTGTTTTAGTGCCGGACATGCTTGGATTATTCGGTTGCCCAGCGCGTCGTGATCACCGGATTACTTTCGCATGGCCGAAGTTTCACTCAGGGGGCCGCCCACGGGTGCGGTTAGGGCGTTATACGGCCAGATGAAAGGAAAGTATTGTAGACACTGGGCGATTTTACAGGGGTAATTCCGTCCAACTGGTTGCTGGCCAACTTCCGGATCGCTAACAAACCGGGATTCGTCGGATTCGCCAGTACTTGCCCGTTTCTCGCTACCTATCGAAATCGCCGGACGTGGGCGCCAGCTCATTGTCCAGCATGTCCCGGGCGGATGTACCCTAATGATCGAAAATAATAGGCTGCCCAATGACTACCTTGTCAGCTTCATTGACTTTGCGTCCGACCCGCATCGGCTTCCTCGTCAGGCCAGATGACAGCACCTCTCTTCGCCGAATCTTTCAAGTATGCACTTGTTTATGGGGTGGCGTTCACTGCCCGATCATTCCTGTCAGCGCGACGTTGCCTGAAGCCTGGAAGGAACGACATGGACTTCGTAATCCCGATCCAATTGATATAGCGAATGGCTATGTGAGGTTTTTTGAGCCGGATGTATTTGTTGAGGCCGAGGATGGATTGGCAAAACAGCTTGGCCTTGCCATCGAAGATCTTCAGGACTATGGCCATCCGCGCCTTCTTAATCTCGATGCGTTCTTCACAAAGCCGGGGCCGTATGACCCGGACGTTCCGTTCGGGACGAGCATTTTTGGTGTATACAAGGACCTTTATGAGCGAGAGTTCAAGTTCGTCCCTAGGCACGAACGTCGCGTCGCACTGATGGCCGGCGACGGAGCGGATGCGGCGTTCGTTGAATGCTTCTTGGGAGGATTTCCGGCTGACGGACATCTTGCCGGACTGGCCGATGCTTATAAGGACGCCTTCGATCCCGTCGCTCTCGCGCCGACAGCAGAAAATTGGATGAAGATTGTACGGGAGCGATTTCTGTCTCCCCTTCAGGTCACGACAGAGGGGCTGAAGCTCGACAGCAGCGGATGGGATGAACCGACGATTTTCGTGGTGGATCCTTCGAGTCCGATCGATCTCACTGACCTCTGGAACGCTCGTCTCTTTCGTGGCCGTGTGCTGCCCGTCAATATTTCCTGGTTGAAAGAAACCAGAGATTTTCTAGTCGAGATCCTTAAGGCAAATTATCGACCGCTGCCCGGAAACCCGAACGGAGTGATGATCCACACGACGGTCCAGTTTGGCAGGTCTATCTCCGAGGAGCGCGCCCAGGCAACGATGCAGGATGCCGGTATCGCGCCATCTTCTCCCTTTCAATGGGCCTATCAATTCTGGTACGACGATATTTGGACGGAGGTGCGGGATGATTCTGTTTCGCGTCCGCAGCGTCGGCTGGTCACGGCAAAATCGACCAACCTGGAACTGACAATATCCGACGAGAACAGCGACCTTAGTTGCCGGTTCGCAAGTTTGTCGCCGAATTTTGTCGGTACCTATGGGCATGGAGCGGCGCGGTGGGTCAATGTCCTAAATTTTCAGAATTATGGGACAAATGACACCGTTGCTTGCACGCTACCGGCATCCTTCACCGGCCATATTTCCCGGCGAATGCGCATGGGGCAGGCGACGCTGGTTTCGCGAGAGGGCTTTGTTCTTCCGCAGGAATATAAGAATCACAGCGAGTACCTGCGCCTGTTTAATGGCCGCGACGCGATTATTGAGTGGCTGAAAGGCCAGGGTGTTGAAGCACAGGCGTCTGATCCCGGAAGAATCGCAGACCAAATCCTTACGTCCATTGACGGGTTCTGGGGAGTCTCGCTGATTGCGGACAGGGACACCCTCAAGCTTCTCGACGAAATGTCGAAAAGCACCACGAAATACAAGGATGGTAAGGTCGAGGAATTCCCGGATCGTTCCGTTGAAGTGAAAAGGTGGAAGGATCTTATGCATCGGCGCGCAAACACCCCGTTCGGGGGACGTGCGAGCCTCGACGCTCTTATCAAAGCGAACATCCTGCGTCTCGGGCTTGTCCTGGAATGCCCTAACTGCCGCAAGAAAAATTGGTATGGCATCGACACGTTGAGCGAGAAGGTGAAATGCGAGCGATGCCTGAAGGACTTCCCGTTTCCGCAAGGCAGTTTGCAGTTTGAACGCACGCCGTGGCATTACCGTGTCGTGGGTCCCTTTAGCGTTCCCAACTACGCCGAGGGTGCTTACGCTACAGTTCTTGCGCTCAATGCATTTGCTCGTCACCTGGATAGCGATCATGCAAATGTCACCTATACGACAAACCTCCATTACAGGTTCGGAGACGATAGGCAGTTCGAGATTGATTTCACGCTTTGGTATCAGCGCAGGAGGATCATTGATCTCGAGGACGAGCCGGTCCTGATCTTTGGCGAGGCGAAGAGTTTCGCGAGCGAGTGCTTTAGGCAAGAAGACGTAGACCGTATGCGGAAACTGTCCGACAAATTTCCGGGAGCTTTCTTGGTGTTCGCGACTCTCAAGGATGAACTCAGCGATACTGAGAAGGGACTCGTGGCCGACTTGGCTTTATGGGGCAGGGCACACCGGAAAGATGGCGGGCCGCGTTCGCCGGTCATTGTGCTCACAGGTACAGAGCTTTTCGCCAGATGGCATATTCGCGAGGCGTGGAAGGCGCTCGGTGGGCGTCATGCGAACTTCATCGAACACGGTCCGGGCCGACTTAGTAATCTGTGGAAGTTTGCGGAAATCACGCAGCAACTATACCTCGATCTACCGGACCCTTATGCGCATCTCTGGCCCGGCGCACCCCTTCAGCCGTGAAGTTTGCTTGCGCCAGCGGCCGCGAAGGCAGACGGAGCCTCATCCGGCTAACCGTAAACCCCCGAAAGGTTAGCTTGTAGGATGAAGTTCCAAGACTGCTCCCCCGGCTGACGGGGAATCCTGAAGCTACGGAACGTCGGGTCGCCCACTGCGAAGCCAACACAGGAGAGTCAATAGCAGCTGCTCGTATGCTTATCTGGCGAATCTCGAGGACCTTCGACCTAATGCATAGGGATTTGCGAGATGAGTAGCTATGTTGATCACGCCGATGAAATTCCCTTATCCCTGTTAACGGTTGCTACAACATAAGCTAAGGCATCGGCGATCGCGAGATTATTGGGGATAGTCAGCACTTAACATCCGATCTCTCTTGGGCTTGCACGATGCCTTCCAGCCCCATCCGTTTTCGTCATCGTTAATGCCAGCGCCAAACCCAGTGCCATATCCAAGGTCATCGCCAACGCCAAGCTCTGGCAGCCCTAAGCAGAAACAGCAACAGACCTTTGCCTGGACACAACCGGCAACTGCATCAGCAACTCTTCCAACGCTCCGCCGGCTGACGCGGTTTTGACCGAGTAGGCGTCAGGTCCAAATCGCAGAAATGCCGAATCGGTTACGAACAGGATTCCGGGGTGCGCCCCGGCCAGATGGTCAGCAACCAGAAAAAGGCGTTCCGGACCAGCAGATGATGTACAGGATTGCGTCGACCAGCCTTTCGTCGGAAATTGAGCGGCGAATTTCTTCATAGCGTGCATGGCTCTTCGTCGACCGCTCGTATTCGATGGCACAGTGCAGTTGCCGGCCGCCGATATTCAGCACCGCCAACGCGTCGTAATCCTTCGCATATTTGTCGCCGGTGAGCAGGTTCTCCGAGCAGACCTCCAGGTCGGACAGCCAGGAATTCAGCATGTGGTTGCGCTGAAATGTAAGGCGGATTTCGTTCAGGCCAAGCGAATGCATCATCTTTGCCGGCTGATTGATGGTCTGTGCCTCGGAGTGCAGCGACAACAATGTGTGACCAAATGTTTCTAATTTCTCCAGACCCTTCCGGGTAATTGCATAGACTTTGTCACCCTCGACGCGTGCACCTGCCGGCGAAATAAATCCGCCAGAAATCAGGCGTCGTACTCGCCAGCAGAACGACGTCAGTGACGCCTTTGATTTGTCGTACCCGGCCAGGAACAGCAACTGTTCGTGCTTTATATAACCGGAATTCCTGACCAGCAGCAGCAACGGCACATCCTGTGCCTCATTGATAATTACTGACCCCTTGCGATATCTCATGCCAAGTGCTCCCGATCGGTCCTCAATTGCAAGAGCTCTTCGCGTCCCGAATTCGAGACGTGCCACACACCGGCTACAGTGACAAATTCACCGGTTGCCGAGAGCAGCAACATTGCCCGCTGCTGCCCGTCATATTCACTGAATGAAAGCAGGGACACTCCGTCATTCTTCCAACGGGAGGCGAAATTGATGAAGCCGTATAACCGACTCTCAACGGAAACCAGGTAATGCGTCGGTGTAATTGGGCCATAGCGCTTGCCGATGGCCAGCAGCCGGTTTTGCCCTTCGTGCTGAGTGATCCCGACACAACCAAAAATGCAGCCGAGTACCTCTTTCGGTCGGTGCGGATCAATTCGGCTATTGCCGTTGAACCGTAGGACGCCCGGCACCTTCCAACTGCGCCGAAACTTGGAGCCGTGCGGAAATGCCGTGGTGTTGAAATAAGCCGCATGCTTGGTAAAGCGCAGAGGGTCCGAGCGGTCGGGTCCGGGGCGAACCCACCATTCCGATCCAACTCCCAAGATTCGGACGAGCATTTCCATGATTAGGCGCCCACCGAATTTCGGTTGTGCTTTTCAAACTTCTCAATTTGAGTGAGAGCCATATTCAGCCGCTCCCGCAAATTGTGAACCTGCTGAGTTAGGGCTCCTATTTGTTGAGCTGCCCCTCTGGTCGCATTGCGTTTGGTCTGTTCAATCAGAGTCTTGAGTTGCTCCTTTGTCATGTGCTCGCCCTCTTCGCGAGCTCGTCCCGGTTGATATGGGCTCAGAGCCGATTGGCTTAGTCGCTGGTTCTGGCTCGAGGGTCGGTGCCATCGTTTGTGCCGGACTTTCAACTTGACGTTTTCTTGCAGATGCCTGCACTACAGAATCGAATACCGCCTGCTCACCTGATTCCTGTTTGGCATTCTTTTCGGCGAGCGCGTTGTAATCGTCCACCAGGCGGTTATGCCGGGATATCGCATCGATGGCTCGCGAACGGGTGTAGAGGTAGGAATTCGCCAGTTGGGTAACGATGTTGACGCTGATTTCGAGACGGTCATTGCGCTGGCGAAATAGCCAGAAAATGTAGCCGACCAGCAGCAGGATCGTGAACGACTGGCCCAGGGTGATCCAGAAATAGGAATTCTCGGCGGTCTGCTCGACCAGGCGCTCACGGGCGTCGGCGATCATGGCGCCGAAATCGCGGTCCCGGGGATTGACCGAATCGAGGAATTTGTCCAGCGGCCCGTCCTGTAAATGCGTATGCCCAGCCAGAGGATCGTAACGGCGCTGTGCCTCTACTTTCGATTGGTCGGAATTCGCATTTTGCTGCCGGGAATGCCGTGCCGTTTGCGCCTGATTGAGAGACGGAAAAATGGCGGCCAAGATCAAAATTGAAATGAGTGTCTTCATAATTCGGCGCCCTCTCTGCGGCGTTTGCGCATTCCTCGTTTGCGGCTGGCTTCGAGGGTCACATCCCGGAAGCGCAGATTGGCCCCAATGTCCGGGTTATAGAGCGAGGCGTAGCGCGGCAGGATTTCCGGAAGTACAGACGACAGGCGATCGACCGGTGCGACCCTGACATGGGCATGACCGTGAATTGTGCCGAACCGCTTGTCGCTCATCAGGTATTCCATTTGCCCGACGGGCAGGTTCTTGATGTGCTCTTCCTGTGAGCGCGTGTCCTTGATTTCCGTCTGGCTACCTGTGCCCTGGTCTTCGTAGCTGGGTTTGAATACCCCCTTTTTGCGGATGTTCATGCTGCGGCGCAACTGCCGCACTCTGGCTGAGGCGTTCAGGAAATGCTGGGCCGTGTCCTCGTCGCGGGTGCGCAGCATGAAGGTCGTGTTCGGAGCAGAGGCGACGTCATGCTGGAAGGCCTTTCCGACACTAAGAAGCTGGGGAATGCTCTGCATGGCGAAGAGGAAGGCCGTGTTGGACCCGCGAGCGGTCTGAAGGATGTTCGCAAAATTCGAATAAGCGATGGGGGCAAACTCGTCCATGATGACCGAAACGAAACGGCATGTACATGTCGGCCCGCTTGCGCTCGTAGCGTTCACCAATGACCAACTGCAGGTTCTGCAGGATCATCCGCCCCAACGCGCGAGTGGTGTCGTCATTCTTGTTGGTATTCAGCGAGACGAAGAGGATCTGCCCCTGTTCGATAACGTCCTCTATCGAAATCAGGTCTTCGTAAGGCCCGGTGATGATCGAGAGCTTGTCCTCCAGGAAGGTCATCATCTGGTTGATCAGGCCCCGGATCATCTGGACACGCTTGGGATCGCCGAACGACTCGATGAGATTGCGGACGCTCATCTGGAAATTGAGCCGCTGTTGGTGGCTGACGTCGGGCAGGGTTTCGATTCTGGTGCTGGCGATCTTGGCCTGTTCCTTCAGGACCTCAAGGTCGTACGCCATGACCAGGATGTCGTAGATGTTGTAGCGCTTCCCGGTGTAATAGAGGATTCGAACAATGTCCGAGAGATACGTCTTTTGGTGCCCGTGGAAGAAGTCCTCCCGAAGGTCGAAGGACTCGAAGATGAAGCTGACGTGCTCCTGATACTGGCCGGTAATGGCAATGAAAGGATTGAAGCGGACACTGATCTCCGGGCGGGCGGGATCGATGACGCGAAGATCGTCCAGCCTTCCGGCGGCGGCAATCAGGGGCAGCAGCTTGTCGTCGAGGAACTCGCGCTCACCCTTGCCGTCGATGATGATGAGCGGGATCTTGTGGCGACTGTCCTTTGGTCCAGTCTCCCGGACAAGGTCTTGCTGGATGATGTTCAGCAGCAGGGTGGTCTTGCCGGCGCCCGTCATTCCAAAGCCGTTGGCCTGCATGACACGCACTTCGTCCGGCCAGAGCACGGGCTTCTGGTGAATGTCGTAGCCGATCACGATGGAGTCGTCGGCGAACGCCTTTTGTATTGCCTGGTTGTCCTGCTTGCGGCTGATGCGCAGTGGCGGATGCGGCCAGGCGTCTTCCTTCTCGGCTGGAGCGGTGAGGGTGTAGCGGAGCACGTCCCAGAACACGAAAGACCAGGCCAGGATGTAGAGGCTGGCCTCCATCAACTGTTCTTTGCGAACATGCAGACGCGAATAGCAGATGTAGCCTGTCCCGGCGACCAGCGCGACGGCAACGAAGCCGAGCAGCAACTTGGCTTCCGCGTTGGGATCGTGATAACGAGCGACACTGGAAGGCACAAAAAAGCTCCTAGGAAATCACCGACTCACGACGGTGAAGTAAGCGAATGCCGACACCACGATTGCGGCAACGATGGTCACCATCACCAGCACGGGATGGAAGCGTCGCCGCTTCTGTTGACTCACGGGCCGAATCGGATCGGAGAGCGTGTCCAGCAGCGAATTGCAGAAAACCCTGTCCGGTACGGCCTCGGTAAATGGCCAGTAATTCGGAGCGGACAGCTTGACCGTCTAGCTTCTCGGGGGCAGAGATGGCCATCACAGCACCGCCTGGGCCACGACGGGCGACACCTTGTCCGAGCCAAAGACGAACTGATAGAGCGTCGGCGTCGAGTCCTTCGTCTTAATCGCCAAAACACCGGCAGAGGTCTGACCAGGAGCGACATCTTCCTCGCCGATCTCGGAATCAAGTACCTCGATGGGCTGTCGGTTAGGCGTGGGCAGCCGGTCAATGTATGAGGTACCCAGCTGGCTGTTCACGGCTGGCAGACTCAATGGTGCTGAGTCATTCGTCGTCAGCAACGAGACTTCTGGCGCGACGACGCGGTAAGGAACTGCGCTGAGATTCGTAACCTGGTAGCGCACGTAGATGGCGTCCTTACCACGCACCACCTCCTCCAGTCTCACGTTGACCCGGTTCTTCTGCGTCTTGAGGCCAACTGCATTCACTCGCTCGGCGCTGAGCAATGTGTGACTCAAGACTTGATCTGCAATTTTCGATACATCTTCGTCAGTGAGCTGTTCAGCCTTGGAGCTGAGAGAAGGGGTTTGTGCTGCCCCGATGAGCACGTCCATCTTGCTGACGTCGGCCGCGGGCTGGAGTTCGTAAACCGAGCGGCCGTGCTCGGTCCAGACAAACAGGTTGGTCGATACCCCGGCTCTGGTTGGTTTTACAAAGACACGATTTGCGTGGCGTTCGATCTCGAAAGCATCGCTTCCCGCAGCCGCCATCGTGATCGGCTCGCCGACTTCAATGACCGTCAGGTGGTTCAGTGCGGTGTGGACCTGGGTGACAGGTTGTTGTTGAGCATACGCGGACAAGGTACACAGACAGGCGAGACAGAGATTCAAGATGAGTCTTCACGGAGTACTCCCTTTTTCTTTACGCGCCATGCGCGGACAGTTAACGGGAGCTCGAGTGCGCATTCGCGCACCGAGTCCCGTCCCCATGACTCACAGCCGAACTGAATCGCTGTGATGGCTGGTCTTGCGTTGGAGTAAAGCGGAACCGTCGTGCAGGTCGTGCTGGCCCGCCTGGGACTATCGTCTGAACGATGATTTCAATGGGAGCGCCGCCATACGTGCGCTGCGCCCACTGTGCGATCAAGGGAGCTTCCGTCATCAACTGCTGCATCTCCCATCGATCGTTGGCCTGGCTTTCAACCGTGAAGCGGTACTCGTCACCGATCACTCGCACCCGCATTTCGGTCTGACCTAAGCCTGTTTGTCGCCAGGGATGGTCCTCCACCACTCGCCACCCCTGCCCGGGCTCTCCGCGCTGCGGCGTCTGTGACCGCAGGAGGCGTAACTGCAATGGCTGTGTTGGCAACCACTGCTGCCGGCCCGGTAATTGTCTTGCCCTTTCGACTCGGCTGATCCAGAAGCCCAGCATCACTGCCGGCAGCATCAGGATCCAGCGAATCAGCATGAGCAGCCGTATGACTGTCGCCACGTGCCCTCCAAGAACAACCGAAAGGGCTCGGCTGCCGACAAACTCTCCATCCGGAGAGCCTGCTGCAGTGAGCCCTTCCGGATGCCAGTTGAGTCTGTCGTTACAGTGAGACGGTCCGGTTCTCGGCGTTATACCGGAACAGGAACTTTGTCCCTTCTTCACCCTCCAGGTAGAACTTGTCCTGCTCTACCCGCATGAGGGCACCTAGTTTCGGCGGCCGGACTCTCACCCGATTGCCGCCCGTAGCCGATGCCACCGCATCGACCAGCTCTTGTGGAAAGGCGTACAGCATCACTCCGCCTTTGCCGTTGCCTCTTGAAGAAATGTGGTGCAAGGCTTCGGCCCAGGCTGTGCGTTCCGCCTCCGGCTTGCTCTGTGCCCATGCGATGTTGACGCTGATTTCGAGACGGTCATTGCGCTGGCGAAATAGCCAGAATATGTAGCCCGACCAGCAGCAGGATCGTGAACGACTGCCCGAGGGTGATCCAGAAATAGGAGTTCTCGGCGGTCTGCTCGACCAGGCGCTCACGGGCATCGGCGATCATGGCGCCGAAATCGCGGTCGCGCGGATTGACCGAATCGAGGAATTTGTCCAGCGGCCCGTCCTGTAAATGCGTATGCCCAGCCAGAGGATCGTAACGGCGCTGTGCCTCTACTTTCGATTGGTCGGAATTCGCATTTTGCTGCCGGGAATGCCGTGCCGTTTGCGCCTGATTGAGAGACGGAAAAATGGCGGCCAAGATCAAAATTGAAATGAGTGTCTTCATAATTCGGCGCCCTCTCTGCGGCGTTTGCGCATTCCTCGTTTGCGGCTGGCTTCGAGGGTCACATCCCGGAAGCGCAGATTGGCCCCGATGTCCGGGTTATAGAGCGAGGCGTAGCGCGGCAGGATTTCCGGAAGTACAGACGACAGGCGATCGACCGGTGCGACCCTGACATGGGCATGACCGTGAATTGTGCCGAAGCGCTTGTCGCTCATCAGGTATTCCATTTGCCCGACGGGCAGGTTCTTGATGTGCTCTTCCTGTGAGCGCGTGTCCTTGATCTCCGTCTGGCTACCTGTGCCCTGGTCTTCGTAGCTGGGTTTGAATACCCCCTTTTTGCGGATGTTCATGCTGCGGCGCAACTGCCGCACTCTGGCTGAGGCGTTCAGGAAATGCTGAGCCGTGTCCTCGTCGCGGGTGCGCAGCATGAAGGTCGTGTTCGGAGCAGAGGCGACGTCATGCTGGAAGGCCTTTCCGACACTAAGAAGCTGGGGAATGCTCTGCATGGCGAACAGAAAGGCCGTGTTGGACCCGCGAGCGGTCTGAAGGATGTTGGCGAAATTCGAATAAGCAATGGGTGCAAATTCGTCCATGATGACCGAAACGAAAGGCATGTACATGTCGGCCCGCTTGCGCTCGTAGCGTTCGCCAATCACCAGTTGCAGGTTCTGCAGGATCATCCGCCCCAACGCGCGAGTGGTGTCGTCATTCTTGTTGGTATTCAGCGAGACGAAGAGGATCTGCCCCTGTTCGATAACGTCCTCTATCGAAATCAGGTCTTCGTAAGGCCCGGTGATGATCGAGAGCTTGTCCTCCAGGAAGGTCATCATCTGGTTAATCAGGCCCCGGATCATCTGGACACGCTTGGGATCGCCGAACGACTCGATGAGATTGCGGACGCTCATCTGGAAATTGAGCCGCTGTTGGTGGCTGACGTCGGGCAGGGTTTCGATTCTGGTGCTGGCGATCTTGGCCTGTTCCTTCAGGACCTCAAGGTCGTACGCCATGACCAGGATGTCGTAGATGTTGTAGCGCTTGCCGGTGTAATAAAGCATTCGCACGATGTCCGAGAGATAAGTCTTCTGGTGACCGTGAAAGAAGTCCTCCCGCAGATCGAACGATTCGAAAATAAAGCTGACGTGCTCCTGATACTGGCCGGTAATGGCAATGAAAGGATTGAAGCGGACGCTGATCTCCGGGCGGGCGGGATCGATGATGCGAAGGTCGTCCAGCCTGCCGGCGGCGGCAATCAGGGGCAGCAACTTGTCATCGAGGAACTCGCGCTCGCCCTTGCCGTCGATAATAATGAGCGGGATCTTGTGGCGACTTTCCTTTGGTCCAGTCTCCCGGACAAGGTCTTGCTGGATGATATTCAGCAGCAGGGTGGTCTTGCCGGCGCCCGTCATTCCAAAGCCATTGGCCTGCATGACACGCACTTCGTCCGGCCAGAGCACGGGCTTCTGGTGAATGTCGTAGCCGATCACGATGGAGTCGTCGGCGAACGCCTTTTGTATTGCACTGGTTGTCCTGCTTGCGGCTGATGCGCAGTGGCGGATGCGGCCAGGCGTCTTCCTTCTCGGCAGGAGCGGTGAGGGTGTAGCGGAGCACATCCCAGAAGACGAATGACCAAGCGAGAATGTAGAGGCTCGCCTCCATCAACTGTTCCTTGCGGACGTGCAGACGCGAATAGCAGATGTAGCCTGTCCCGGCGACCAGCGCGACGGCAACGAAGCCGAGCAGCAACTTGGCTTCCGCGTTGGGATCGTGATAACGAGCGACACTGGAAGGCACAAAAGAGCTCCTGGGAGATCACCGACTCACGACGGTGAAGTAAGCGAACGCCGACACCACGATTGCGGCAACGATGGTCACCATCACCAGCACGGGATGGAAGCGTCGCCGCTTCTGTGGACTCACAGGCCGAATGGGATCGGAGAGCGTGTCCAGCAGCGATTGCAGAAAACCCTGTCCGGTACGGCCTCGGTAAATGGCGAGTAACTCGGAGCGGACAGCTTGACCGTCTAGCTTCTCGGGGGCAGAGATGGCCATCACAGCACCGCCTGGGCCACGACGGGCGACACCTCGTCAGAGCCAAAGACGAACTGATAGAGCGTCGGTGTCGAGTCCTTGGTCTTGATCGCCAAGACACCGGCAGAGGTCTGACCTGGCGCGACATCTTCCGTGTTGATTTCGGAATGCAGCAATTCGATGGGTTGTCGGTTAGGCGCGGGCAGCCGATCAAGATAGGTTTTACCCAGTTGGCTGTTTGTGGCCGGCAGGCTCAACGATGCTGACTCATTCGTCGTTAGTGAAGAGACTTCGGGTGCGACGACGCGATAAGGAACTGCGCTGAGGTTCGTAACCTGGTAGCGAACGTAGATTGCGTCCGTACCACGTACCACTTCCTCCAGTCTCACGTTTACCCGGTTCTTCTGCGTCTTGAGGGCAACTGCACCGATTGGCTCGGCGCTGAGCAGGGTGTGACTCAAGACTTGTTCCGCAATTTTCGAGACGTCGTCATCCGAGAGCTTATCGGCCGTGGCGCTGACGGACGGTGTTTGTGCTGCTCCGATGAGCACGTCCATCTTGCTGACGTCTGCTGCGGGCTGCAGTTCGTAGACGGAGCGACCATGCTCGGTCCAGACAAATAGGTTGGTCGATATCCCGGCTCGGGTCGGCTTTACAAAGACTCGATTTGCGTGGCGTTCGATCTCGAAGGCATCGCTTCCCGCGGCTGCCATCGTGATCGGCTCGCCGACTTCAATGACCGTCAGGTGGTTCAGTGCAGTGTGGACCTGGGTGACAGGTTGTTGTTGAGCATACGCGGACAAGGTACACAGGCAGGCGAGACAGAGATTCAAGATAGTCTTCACGGAGTACTCCCTTTTCTTTACGCGCCAGGCGCGGACAGTTAACGGGAGCTCAGTGCGCTTTCGCGCACCGAGTCCCGTCCCCATGACTCACAGCCGAACTGAATCGCTGTGATGGCTGGTCTTGCGTTGGAGTAAAGCGGAACCGTCGTGCAGGTCGTGCTGGCCCGCCTGGGACTATCGTCTGAACGATGATTTCAATGGGAGCGCCGCCGTACGTGCGCTGTGCCCACTGTGCGATCAAGGGAGCTTCCGTCATCAATTGCTGCATCTCCCATCGATCGTTGGCTTGGCTTTCCACCGTGAAGCGGTACTCATCCCCGAGGACCCGTACCCGCATCTCGGTCTGACCTAGACCTGTTCTCGTCCAGGGATGGTCTTCCACCACTCGCCACCCCTGCCCGGGCTCTTCGCGCTGCGGCGTCTGTGACCGCAGAAGGCGTAACTGCAATGGTTGAGTTGGCAACCACTGCTGCCGGCCCGGTAATTGTCTTGTCCTTTCGACTCGGCTGATCCAGAAGCCCAGCATCACTGCCGGCAGCATCAGGATCCAGCGAATCACCATGAGCAGCCGTATGACTGTCGCCACGTGCCCTCCAAGAACAACCGAAAGGGCTCGGCTGCCAACAAACTCTCCATCCGGAGAGCCTGCTGCAGTGAGCCCTTCCGGATGCCAGTTGAGTCTGTCGTTACAGTGAGACGGTCCGGTTCTCGGCGTTATACCGGAACAGGAACTTTGTCCCTTCTTCACCCTCCAGGTAGAACTTGTCCTGCTCTACCCGCATGAGGGCTCCCAGTTTAGGCGGCCGGACTCTCACCCGATTGCCGCCCGTAGCCGATGCCACTGCATCGACCAGCTCTTGCGGGAAGGCGTACAGCATGACCCCACCCTTGCCATTGCCTCGCGATGAAACGTGGTGCAAGGCTTCGGCCCAGGCAGTGCGTTCCGCCTCCGGCTTGCTCTGCGCCCACGCATAAAGATTGCGGGCCAGAGTGCCAGCTTCCTTCTTCGTGCGCTCAGTGATCTCCTTCTCCCGAGCACGCGCGGCATTGAGTTTCCTCTCCGCCTGTTTCTTTTGATCCTCACCATCTGCCGATTCGAGCATGGCCTTGGCGGCGAGGACCTGTGTCTGTGCAGCCGAGCGGCGTTCTGCCAACTTGGACTGTATGGCGACGTACGCGCCGTAAAGAACGCTGGCTTCGTCATACATGGCAGCCGATGGATTATTTCCCACCAGCAGGCCACGGAATGACGAGATGGAGAGCGGGGCTTCGAACAACTCCTCGATCTCCTTGCGCAGCACGTTGTAGAGCGCTCCGATCCGATCCGTGGGCTGAACTTCCAGCCGCAGAGGCAGCTCGGATACCCTCTGCACATTTTTCAGCAGCAGCCAGGGGCACATCGGCACCTGCTGCCGGATTTCGTTTAAGAGTTTGGTGTCGGCCCGCACTCCGTGTTTGAGCGAGTCCAGCTCTTTTTGGAGTTCGCCAACCAGGAGATAGGCCAAATCGTTGCGGCCGGCTGCATAACACCGGGTTTTCAGGTCGGTAATGGTGCCGATCCGATTGCCACGGGCGTTGAGGGCAGCGAAGCCGCGATTGAACCAGGGCGAGTGGATCTTCTTCGCCTTGATCTTGGTAACGACATCCCGCTCCGAGAGATTGAATCTCCAGGAGACGAACTTAGGGAAGCGGTTCGAATCGACCACGGCTACCGTGTCGAAATCGAAGTCGCCTCCGTTGCGTTTCGCCGTCTCTGAACGAAGCACATAGACGTGCTTCAGACAGATTTGTTCTCCGGCAATCCGCTCCGCCACTTCGAGCGGAATTGCACGGGTGTTGCTCAGCACATCTGCAACTTCTGAAGTTGGCAGGTGATGCATGGGCAGTAGGTCTTCGGCCATGCGGATTGGGTACCGCACACACAGGCCGTATTGCGACTCGACCGTCGTGATGGCCTGATGCAGCGGAAGCCAGTCAGCCCCCGCGTACAACTTGCCATCTTGGTACAGGAGGTATCCATCATCGGCCAGCGCGAACGCCGGCATGCTGAATCCACCCCCGGTCAGGGTCTTGAATGCCCACTTGGCCAGCATCTTGTCGAGCTGGTAGTGGACGTAAGGATGGCGCGAGATTTCGCCCGTGCTGTCGGCAAGCAATAGCGCCTCTACTGCGCGCTGCTCCTCATCCGACTGCTGATCGTCGGGATCGAAGCATTTGCCTCCGATCTTTTCGACCAGCGCATCGTGTCTCCCTTCCGCCCAGGCTTGCTTCAATGCCCGGACCTCACGAACCGCCTGCGGGAAGATCTCCTCCAGCAACGATTCCTTGGGAGCATGTTCGATGAGCGTGTAGCTGGAAGCGAATTCCAGCGGGCGGGAGATCTCGCGAACGCCCAGCGCCACGCGGGAGCGCAGCCTGATTCCGCCAGAGGGAACGTGCATCTTCTGGGGAAACGGCTTGATCGAGGATGATGGAAGCACGATATCGGCGCCAAGATGGTCAGCCGTCGCATCGTCCATCACCTTGAATGCACCCTTGGCCTGCAGCGAATTATCCATTGCCAGCCGGAACTGGTAAAACCGTCCAGCTGGCAAGGAAAGTTTGTCGAAGAGTGTCTGCCGAACCCAGCCACGGCAATCGTTCGTGCCCAACTGGAGATCGGGGACGAGGAGGACAGAGCAGCGGGGCTCCTCCACCATCGTCTTGAGTGTCGAGGTCAGGATCCCGAAGTACGACAAGGCAGCTTCTGGCCATGCGTCCATCCTCTTGCGTACTGCGTCTTCGTATTGCTTTTCGACGCAATAGAAGAGCCCATTCTTCGCCGAGCCGGAGGCTCCAACGACGGAATAGGCGGTGCCCTGATACTCGAATGCCATCATGGTTCCAGCAATTTTGGCCTGCTGAAAGGTTTCCAGCATTCCTTCGCAGACCTTGATCCGGCAAGCCTTGATGCCGGGATAGAGTCGGTCCAGCAATGAGTTGTCCAAGAACGACTCGCTGCCGGCGTCAGGTGTGCGCTCGCTGAGCACACCGTTTTCGTCCAGATCCATTTCCAGAATCCGGTTCTTCATGTGAGGCGCTCCTTTGCGGGATGGGTCAGTTGCGAACAACCGGCCATCCAGAGCTCAGGAGCTTTCGCCACCTGCGCCGCCGTCTGGCCAGTACATCGGCCAGTGCGGGAGCACATGGCAGCGGACAGTCTTCGTGGTTCGGCCCACGAAGTTGCTCAGGAAAACCTACAGTCCAATGGGAAAGTAGATCTTCGCTTTGCAAACCCTCTGCTTAAACTCTGGGAAAGAACTTACCTATCTGGCGCTCAGTGGAGCGCGACGTCTAACTGTGCGGTCGCTTCTCAATGACCATCGACACGCCCTTCTTCTGGGGCGTCGCGATATAAGTCTCGATCCGAAGGAACGGCACGCCATCCACTAGCGACCGTACGAGCGCCTTGTCTTCACTTTCGAATTCTTCACCCAGCACCAGCTTGCCGCTTTCCTGGCCTGCGCTCTTCGCCAACAGGAAGTACCTGGCCTTCGCGACACCGTTTGCCTTCTCGCTCGCCGGTTTCCGGCCGCGCTTGTTTCTCTTCTCACCCGTTCCAAGTGCAGGATCAGTACTTGGACCCTCCAGCACCGCGACGTTACCCTTTGTCATCTCCGGCACAAATCACCTCGAAATATTCAGTGTGTGAACTACGGTTGTTGACGCAGCATGCGGTAGCCTTCCGAGTCGGCGGCCAGTAACGCTGCCTTCTTTTCGCCATCGATCTGTTTTTCGGAGTACTCGCCCACCAGCAATCCGCTAGGGTTCTCCGCGGAACGGTTCTGGTCAGCCAGGCGAATGCGGTACTGGTTGACCGTGGTCTCGATAACTTCGCGGTCGTCATCCATGCGGTGAAGCTCGCGGACTCCGTAGGCGGTGTATAGCATCGGGTCTTCCTTCGAGTTTTCGATCCCGCGCAGATGGAATACCGACCTTGTGTTTTCGTCCTCGATTTTGCCAACGCTGTTTTCTTTCTGCATGACTCTCAGCGCTGAAGACTTCAGGTTGGAACTCATGGAATTGAGCGCCGAGGCCCACTGGAGACCCACGTTGTGCACGTCATAGTTCAGGTAATGGTCGAGGAACTGGCGAATAAAGGCTTCCTTCTCGTAACCCTGCGGCTGGGCAGATTGGCGAGGATCGAGAAGGGCTCCCGGCACCTGTTTGCGGAAAAGCGGACGGCCGCTCAGGACCGTGGACTCACCGTCGGCGGAAACGCGAATGATGGTTGGCGGCTGCATGCGCACGTATATGGCAAAAGCCAAGGAAAGAAGCGCAAGCAGTGACATCGAGCAAGCCAATACCATCGCCCGGTTCGCATACGCTCTCAGTGCGCCGTCATGCTCGTAATACTTGGTGTAGTGTAGCCGCTCTGGTCGTTCTACTTCTGCAGTCTTTGGCTTCTTGTGTCCGAACATCTCTCACCTCTAGTTCTTGTTCAAGCCTGGGCCGTTTCTCAGGAATAGCGAGTGCCGTTGACCCTCACGTTAAAGGGCATGTTTCCTCCTGCGGGAACTACGCCGAACCAGCGCGTGCCTCCCGATGGTGGAGGAGTATGGGGCGGTGCCGTCAGGGGCGCGTTTACACCCGGGATGACGCCGCCACCGCCGGCCATCACCGCACCGCCGGCCGAAGCGAGCGAGCCTGCCCCCGGCCATTGCTCCTGATGAGCCGCTGGCAGCGGCAAGCGACCCGCCACCTGCAGCTGCGCCTGCCACGCCGGCTGCTCCGCCTGTTGCAGCTGCGGCACCGCCCGCGAGCGCCTTAGACGCAGCAGCGCGTCCCCAAGCGATGGCAGCGCCCACGGGGCTGTACTCGCCAAGAAGAATTCGGCGCGCCGTCATGGGGATCGTTGCAATGAGAAGAGCGAAGATGACACTAGCCAAGCTAAGGAGGATTGTTCCCTCCACTCCGTGGAAGAAACCCCAAATGTCGCCGTGACTCATAACGGTCTGCGGATTCGCGAGATGTACCGCCGTCATGAGCGCCCAAAGCGTGTTGACCAATAGGGGCCAACAATTCCACACAAACAGATTTTCGATCCAGCGCGAGTGAAAACGCCCCAACGTGGAACTCGGCATCGTGGCGAGCACTAGTGGGCCGAGAACATAGAGGACGGAACCCCAGAAGACGTAGCAGATCATGAACACGACTAGGCTGAACGGCAGCACAATGTAGCCGATTATGAGTCCGACTTCAGTGATGAACGCTGATATTCCGCCGCGTATGAGCGTTAGCATGCTCAGATCGCCGTTGTCAGTCCAGGCTGTAGCGAGGCCGTTAGTCCAGGCATTGAAAACATCCCCGAGACCTGAGGTGCCATAGATGTAGTTGCTTACGTAATCGAAGCTGTGAGTGAGATCTCGAAAGGCTGTCGACCATGTGAGGAGAATCAAGCCTACGGAGGCGTACTTCAACAAGGTGATGCCCAGTGATCGAACATCACCACCGCGAATGAATGCGTCATAAACGCCCCACAGAAATGTCACCGTCAGAATCGAGTTGGCGACAAACCAAATGATCGGCATAACGCTGCCATCGATACCGCTGAGAGCGGTAAACAGAATGTCGAGATAGCTGGAGCCGCTGCCCATATATGCCTCTACTGGTTGCTGGCGATCTTGCCGATCGCATCCGTCAGATGGTTCGTATTGCTGGTTGCCCACTTCGAGATTGCGCTCTGGTTGGCGACACTAGAGCTGCGCACTCTCATCAGCTGCGCCATCGCCGACTGCGAATAGGCGTTTGCCCGCACCACCCAAGCCGCCGCAATGGCCTCGACCATAGGAGCGGTTCCTGGTGTCGCGGTGCGAATCTGGTCTTGTAGCTGTTCGCTTACCTCCATCTCGCGTTGCGCGAGGGCGTCCAACTCAATCGCCCGCTTCATTGCGTCCTGGGCCTGAGCGTCGGAAATGTCAATGCTGTAACGAATGAACTGCGGGGCCTGGGTTTCGGTCGGCAAAACTCCGTATACCTGTTGAAAGCTCCCGCCGACCTGCTTGACTGCGTTCGGATCGCCCGACATGAGCAGCTGTTCCAGTCGCTGGGGGGCCGGCAGTTGTGCGCTCACGTACTGCTTGCTCATCAGCCCGTTCATGGCCATCATCTCGTTTCGGAAGCTGAGCACAGCATTCTTGAGCTGGTTGATGGCGGTGAGGGGATAGATGACCTGCGCCTGAAACTGGGTATAGTCGTTTTCGATCTGCTGGATGGTTTTCAACGGAGCCGCGACCTGGCTGGTCAAAAGGCTATTGATCTGCTTCAGTCCAGCTATGATCAGGGCCAAATCGAGGCCGAACTGCGCCTGCGCCTCCCGCGGAATGCTTAACAAGAAGAGGCAGATCACGCAGGCAGCAACTGCTCTCTTCCCTGCGTTCTGAACCATGTTCTTCGGAAACTTCGTCCACACTCTCATCATCATGATTGCCCCTTAACGCGTGGAAAGGATGTTGAAGATCGACTGATGAAGATCGTTGGTGCGCTGCGTGTCCCGCTTCATGTCGGCCGATTGATGCGCCAGGTGTGCGCCTTCTTCACGCAACTGTGCGGCCAGCAACTTGTGCTGGTATGCGAGTGTCTGCAGCGTAGCCGCATAGGCACTCGCGCTAACGTAACTTGAGGTGCCGGGAGCAGCGGTGGCGTTGTTTTCCATCTCGTCGGCAATCTTCAGGAGGCTCTCGTTCGATTGGTCGGACGCAACTGTCTGCTTAAGGGCGTCTTGCGCCAGCGAGTCGTTCATGTCCATCATCTGGCGAAGATCCAGAGGCGCCTGCTGGTCAGTCGGAAGCAGGCCGTAGGTACTGTTGTAGGCTGGTGCGAGTTGATCCAATTGGCCCACCCTGCCGCTCAGGATTGTGTCTTCCAGCTTCTGCGGTGACATGGTCTGAGCACTCTGGATAGGCAGGTGGTAGACCAGAGACATCCAGCCGCGGTACCGGCCCACTAGATTCCTTGACCACATGCGCGTGCTGTTGATCGCACCGATCGGCCAAACGACGTCCTCATAGAGCGACCGAATGTTGGTCTGCACTGTGGTGATTAGCGCCAGAGTGCCGCCGATCAGGTCGGAAATCGTTGAGTCGATCGCGGCGAACAAATCTCCTAAGCCGGCATGGGCGGGAACCGGCGCGAAGAGCGCGATGCAGAGGACGAGGCTTATTACCCTCAGCGTGAGTTTGCTGTCCGGCTTTTTCATCGCCCTGCTCCTTGAGCCCTCGCCTGCTGCGCCCTTACATGGTGCTCGATCTCGTAGACCTCACCGCTCTGCTCCTCCGGCAACTCGTCCAGTGCGGCGATACCTTGCGGATATCGCTCAGCCAGCAGGCGATAGCGTTCATAAACTGGAACGCCGTTGTGCTTTTTCATCCACCAGGCGCGGTACCAGCGCTCGCGTGGATAGGTCGTCATGATCCAGTACTCGATCGGAGAAAGCACAACGCGAAGCACGTGCGTCGTTTCCGCCTTTTCACCGATGACGACGATGAAGTCGCTGCGCTTTCCCTTCTGCGTGTGCCCCAGGTTCTTGATCTCGTTCAGGGTGGTTTCGTTTAGATGGAGAAACTCTCGTAGGACATCCAGATTCCCGGTCTGCCGGCCGACGATCTTGATGGTCGTGTTCTTCAGGATGGCCGCGCCGAATGGATTCGGAGCCTGTGTGGTGCCGGTGAAATCCTCAATCGCCTGCGACACGCCCCAGACGCCGCCGTTCCGCTTGCGAGCGGTGCGGTAAAGCTGGACGACCAAGTCAGCTAAGAAGGGAGACTCCAGCAGCATCCAGCATTCTTCAAGCACAGTGATGCTCTTGTGGCTGCTTTTGCCGGAGGCTCGCTTCGTTGTAGCCCAGGCAATCAGCAGGCTCATGGCCGATTCCAGCCGGGCGTCATCCTTGAGCTTCTCGATGTTGAAGTAGATCCACGGAGAGTCCAGTTTCAGGTTGGTCTGGCGATCGAAGAGGTTGGCATAGACACCTCCGGGCGAGACCCAGTTGCGGAGCTTGAACGCCGCCATCCGGGCCTCTTCCATGACGCGCTCGTTCCGGTCTGCATCCTGGTAATACTGCAACTCGTCGCGAAGATCGCCAAAGGTCGGAATCGTGTTTCCCGGACGCATGGCGGCACGGCGGTAGGTCCGCTCGATGGCATCCACCAACACGTTGTCGAGCACGTCGGTGACCTCGACGTCGCCCAGCATGTGGCGAGTGAGCCCCTTGAGAAAAGACACTTGCTCGCGGCTCGGTTCAGTTTCTCCAGCCTCTAGGTCCCACGGATTTAGCGTCTGATCAGAATCGAGCGCCATGGTGATCATCTCGCCGCCCATGTACTCGACCAAGTTGCGATAGGAATCTCCGCGCTCGATGATCGACACCCGTGTGTTCTGGCGCGCTGCTTGTAGCAACAACTGTCCAGTCATCATGCTCTTGCCATGCCCACTGGCCGCCGCAATCAGCATGTTGGCGTCGGAGAAGTCGGGATCGAAGGGCGAAAATGGAATCAGCTGCCGGTAAGGCGTTTCGATCAGGATGTGTGGTGAACGTGGCGTTCCTGTCCACGGCATCTCCAACGGGAGAAGATCGGCAGCGTGGCAACTGAGCAGGTCGAGTTCGCGTTTGTCGTCGCTTGCTAGACCGGGCAAAGACGAGATGAATATGCGACGCTGCGCAATGTCCTCGGTTAATCCGGCTGCGCCATTCATGCGACTGATGATGTGCAGGACTTGCTGCTTGCGGCTGGAGATTTCACGTTCAGCTTCTTCGTACTCGGCAGTGGTGTGGGCTGCACGCGAGGTGCGCACTCCGATGGTGAGGCTCACCTTCACCGCCTTGAGCGAGCTGGCAATGATGTCCTGCTGAATACGAAGCAACTCGGCTTCTGCGACTTGGGCGGTAACGTCGATACGCAGGTTGCCCTTGGCATCCCGCTGCGCCGCCATCATCTTCTTGTGTCGCTTCTTAAATCGCTCCAGTACCTTCGACTGGTTTGGAATGCTGACTTGTGTGCTGACGACAAGTGGAAGTCCCGAGGTCAACAGGCTGCGGAGTATGCCCGGATAGGTCGCATCTGGTGGGGCCTTTAACGTGACGAAGCTCCATAACAATCCGTCGATGTTGAGGTAGTCTTCCGTCTGTCCCAGGATGCTGGCAACCGAGCACTGCTCGCGGGGACTGATGTAACGCTGCGAGTGTGGGTACTGCCGCAACGGAAGCCGGTCAGGTCGTTGTGGGGACAGTGCCCGTTTGGTCTCGAGAAAGAGGCCTTCTTCATCCATCCTTTGCGGATCTAGTCCCGCTGCGACCATTGCTGACTCGATGCCGTTCAGCAAGCTCTCGAACTCGCTCACCAGGTCCACATGCTGCTTGAGCGAGCGCTCAATGATCTTCCGGCTGGAGAGGCCGAATACGGACCCATACTGATCACGCTTCGCCGTTTTGCCTGAGGTGGCCAGTACCCGGTGATGACTCTCCGGGTCCCAGATCAAGTACAAGTGCGTCATCCGCCGCAGATACTCGCCAGCGGATTCTTTCTGCTGCCACATAGAGAAGCGGTGTTGGTCCATGGCCCGCGTGGCCTCGTTTTCGCTCTTCGAGGAATTCTGATATTGCTGCAGCAGGTTCCCGAGGTCCTCAGTAACCTCGAAGCGGAACTGCAGACGCATGCTTTCCTCGGGAATGGTCCGCAAGAGCGCTTCCAGGTGCGTCTTGATCGTGTTCAGTCCTGCATCATCCGCAAAGTAGCTGATCGCACCCTTAAGCTCGTATCCGGCAACCAGTTCACCGGGCAGGCGCACCATCACTCCATCAAGGAAGTCTCGAATCGGTAAAAGCCCGCAGAGTCCAGGTTCGCTGAGGCTCTCTTCATGCTGTGTCCAGGTCGTCGGCATCTAAGCCTCTTCTTCCTTGAAGTAAGTGGTCTGAATCTGTGTTTCTTGCGTCCCGGCGCAGTACTGTTGCGGACGGGCATGGAAAAGCAGCAGGTCGAGCAGATACCCACGCGGCTTGCCGTACTTGAAGATCATCAGCACCGGCACACCGAACAGCAGGATCGCCAGCGGCAGGAAGTAGTTCATGGGCAGGTGGAAGATATAGCGATCAGAGAACAGGAAGTTGCCAATCAGCATCGTTCCGCTCACAGCCAGCATGATGGCCAACAGGTCTTCCAACTCCAGAAACAGGATGGTCACCTTCAGGTGCAGGTTCCGCGATACCGGTGATGAGTTCAGTGCCATCTTTCTCTCCCTTCAAGCCGCCGCCACGAAATGTTCGAGCAGGCGCAACAGTCCGGAAACCATCAGCGCCCCCATGGCCGCCATCAGGTGTCGCAGCCAGTCGTCGCCGACGTATAAGCGTTCGAAAACTCCGCCGAGCCCAAGCACCAGCCGCACGATCTCAATGGCGGTGCGAATCTGGTCCTGTAGCTGTTCGCTGACTTCCATCTCGCGTTGCGCGAGGGCGTCCAACTCAATCGCCCGCTTCATTGCGTCCTGGGCCTGCGCGTCGGAAATGTCAATGCTGTAACGAATGAACTGCGGGGCCTGCGTTTCGGTCGGTAAAACTCCGTAGACCTGTTGAAAGCTCCCGCCGACCTGCTTGACTGCGTTCGGATCGCCCGACATGAGCAACTGTTCCAGTCGCTGGGTGGCCGGCAGTTGTGCGCTCACGTACTGCTTGCTCATCAGCCCATTCATGGCCATCATCTCGTTTCGGAAGCTGAGCACAGCATTCTTGAGCTGGTTGATGGCTGTGAGGGGATAGATGACCTGCGTCTGAAACTGCGTGTAGTCGTTTTCGATCTGCTGGATGGTTTTCAGCGGAGCCGCGACTTGGCTGGTCAATAGGCTGTTGATCTGCTTCAGTCCGGCTATGATCAGGGCCAAATCGAGGCCGAACTGCGCCTGCGCCTCGCGCGGAATGCTTAACAAGATGAGGCAGATCACGCAGGCAGCAACTGCTTTCTTCCCTGCGTTCTGAACCATGTTCTTCGAAAACTTCGTCCATACTCTCATCATCATCATTGCCCCTTAACGCGTGGAAAGGATGTTGAAGATCGACTGATGAAGATCGTTCGTGCGCTGCGTGTCCCGCTTCATGTCGGCCGATTGATGGGCCAGGTGTGCGCCTTCTTCACGCAACTGTGCCGCCAGCAACTTGTGCTGGTATGCGAGTGTCTGCAGCGTAGCCGCATAGGCACTCGCGCTGACGTAACTTGAGGTTCCGGGAGCGAGGGTGGCGTTGTTTTCCATCTCGTCGGCAATCTTCAGAAGGCTCTCGTTCGATTGATCGGACGCAACTGTCTGCTTTAGGGCGTCTTGCGCCAGTGAGTCGTTCATGTCCATCATCTGGCGAAGATCCAGAGGGGCCTGCTGGTCAGTCGGAAGCAGGCCGTAGGTACTGTTGTAGGCTGGCGCGAGTTGACCCAATTGGCCCACCCTGCCGCTCAGGATGGTGTTTTCCAGCTTCTGCGGTGGCACGGTCTGAGCACTCTGAATCGGCAGATGGTAGACCAACGACATCCAGCCGCGGTACTGGCCCACCAAATTCCTGGACCACATGCGCGTGGTGTTGATCACCCCGATCGGCCACACGACGTCCTCATAGAGCGACCGAATGTTGGTCTGCACCGTGGTGATCAGCGTCAGAGTGCCGCCGATCAGGTCGGAAATCGTTGAGTCGATCGCAGCGAACAGATCTCCTAACCCGGCATGAGCGGGAACCGGCGCGAAGAGCGCAACGCAGAGTATGAGGCTTATTACCCTCAGGGTGAGTTTGCTGCCCGATTTTTTCATCGCCCTGCTCCGCGAGCTTTCGCCTGCTGCACCCTCACTTGGTGCTCGATCTCGTAGACCTCACCGCTCTGCTCCTCCGGCAACTCGTCCAGTGCGGCGATGCCTTGCGGATATCTCTCGGCCAACAGGCGATAGCGTTCATACACTGGAACGCCGTTGTGCTTTTTCATCCACCATGCACGGTACCAGCGCTCTCGTGGATAGGTGGTCATGATCCAGTACTCGATGGGCGACAAAACTACCCGAAGCACGTGCGTTGTTTCCGCCTTTTCACCGATGACGACGATGAAATCGCTGCGCTTTCCCTTCTGCGTGTGCCCCAGGTTCTTGATCTCGTTCAGGGTGGTTTCGTTTAGATGGAGAAACTCTCGAAGGACATCCAGATTCCCGGTCTGCCGGCCGACGATCTTGATGGTCGTGTTCTTCAGGATGGCCGCGCCGAATGGATTCGGAGCCTGTGTGGTACCGGTGAAGTCCTCGATCGCCTGTGACACGCCCCAAACGCCTCCGTTCCGCTTACGAGCAGTGCGGTAGAGCTGGACGACCAAGTCAGCCAGGAAGGGTGACTCCAGCAGCATCCAGCATTCTTCAAGCACCGTGATGCTTTTATGGCTGCTTTTGCCGGAGGCTCGCTTCGTTGTAGCCCAGGCAATCAGCAGGCTCATGGCCGATTCCAGCCGGGCGTCATCCTTGAGCTTCTCGATGTTGAAATAGATCCACGGCGAGTCCAGCTTCAGGTTCGTCTGGCGATCGAAGAGGTTGGCATAAACACCTCCGGGCGAGACCCAGTTGCGCAGCTTGAACGCCGCCATACGGGCCTCTTCCATGACGCGCTCGTTCCGGTCTGCATCCTGGTAATACTGCAACTCGTCGCGAAGATCGCCAAAGGTCGGGATCGTGTTTCCCGGACGCATGGCGGCACGGCGGTAGGTCCGTTCGATGGCATCCACCAAGACGTTGTCGAGCACGTCGGAGACCTCGACGTCGCCCAGCATGTGGCGAGTGAGCCCCTTGAGGAAAGACACTTGCTCGCGGCTCGGTTCAGTTTCTCCAGCCTCTAGGTCCCACGGATTTAGCGTCTGATCAGAATCGAGCGCCATGGTGATCATCTCGCCGCCCATGTACTCGACCAAGTTGCGATAGGAATCTCCGCGCTCGATGATCGACACCCGTGTGTTCTGGCGCGCTGCTTGTAGCAACAACTGTCCAGTCATCATGCTCTTGCCATGCCCACTGGCCGCCGCAATCAGCATGTTGGCGTCGGAGAAGTCGGGATCGAAGGGCGAAAATGGAATCAGCTGCCGGTAAGGCGTTTCGATCAGGATCTGCGGTGACCGTGGCGTTCCTGTCCACGGCATTTCCAACGGGAGAAGATCGGCAGCGTGGCAACTGAGCAGGTCGAGTTCGCGTTTGTCGTCGCTTGCTAGACCGGGCAAAGACGAGATGAATATGCGACGCTGCGCAATGTCCTCGGTTAATCCGGCTGCGCCATTCATGCGACTGATGATGTGCAGGACTTGCTGCTTGCGGCTGGAGATCTCGCGTTCAGCTTCTTCGTACTCGGCAGTGGTGTGGGCAGAACGCGAAGTGCGCACTCCGATGGTGAGGCTCACCTTCACCGCCTTCAGCGAGCTGGCAATGATGTCCTGCTGGATGCGCAGCAACTCCGCTTCGGCGACTTGGGCGGTAACGTCGATACGCAGGTTGCCCTTGGCATCCCGCTGCGCCGCCATCATCTTCTTGTGTCGCTTCTTAAATCGCTCCAGTACCTTCGACTGGTTTGGAATGCTGACTTGTGTGCTGACGACAAGTGGAAGTCCCGAGGTCAACAGGCTGCGGAGTATGCCCGGATACGTCGCATCTGGTGGGGCCTTTAGCGTGACGAAGCTCCATAAAAATCCGCCGATGTTGATGTAGTCTTCCGTCTGTCCCAGGATGCTGGCGACCGAGCACTGCTCGCGGGGACTGACGTAACGCTGCGAGTGTGAGTACTGCCGCAACGGAAGCCGGTCAGGTCGTTGTGGAGACAGTGCCCGTTTGGTCTCGAGAAAGAGGTCTTCTTCATCCATCCTTTGCGGATCTAGTCCCGCTGCGACCATTGCTGACTCGATACCATTCAGCAAACTCTCGAACTCGCTCACCAGGTCCACATGCTGCTTGAGCGTCCGCTCGATGACCTTTCGGCTGGAGAGGCCGAATACGGACCCGTACTGATCACGCTTCGCCGTTTTCCCCGAGGTGGCCAGTACCCGGTGATGTCTTTCCGGGTCCCAGATCAGGTACAAGTGCGTCATCCGCCGCAGATACTCGCCGGCGGATTCTTTCTGCTGCCACATAGAGAAGCGGTGTTGGTCCATGGCCCGCGTGGCCTCGTTTTCGCTCTTCGAGGAATTCTGATATTGCTGCAGCAGGTTCCCGAGGTCCTCAGTAACCTCGAAGCGGAACTGGAGGCGCATGCTTTCCTCGGGAATGGTCCGCAAGAGCGCTTCCAGGTGCATCTTGATAGTGTTGAGCCCTGCGTCATCCGCGAAGTAGCTGATTGCGCCCTTCAGTTCGTAACCGGCAACCAGTTCACCGGGCAGGCGCACCATCACTCCATCGAGGAAGTCGCGAATCGGCAAAAGCTCGCAGAGTCCAGGTTCACTGAGGCTCTCTTCATGCTGTGTCCAGGTCGTCGGCATCTAAGCCTCTTCTTCCTTGAAGTAAGTGGTCTGAATCTGTGTTTCTTGCGTCCCGGCGCAGTACTGTTGCGGACGGGCATGGAAAAGCAGCAGGTCGAGCAGATACCCACGCGGCTTGCCGTACTTGAAGATCATCAGCACCGGCACACCGACCAGCAGGATCGCCAGCGGCAGGAAATAGTTCATGGGCAGGTGGAAGATATAGCGATCGGAGAATAGGAAGTTGCCAATCAGCATCATTCCGCTCACGGCCAGCATGATGGCCAGCAGGTCTTCCAACTCCAGAAACAGGATGGTCACTTTCAGGTGCAGGTTCCGCGATACCGGTGATGAGTTCAGTGCCATCGTTCTCCCCTTCAAGCCGCCGCTACGAAGTGCTCCAACAATCGCAGCAGTCCGGAAACCATTAGCGCTCCCATGGCCGCCATCAGGTGTCGCAGCCAGTCGTCGCCGACGTATAAGCGTTCGAAAACACCGCCGAGTCCAAGCACCAGCCGCACAATTTCGATCGCAGCGTAGAACGGCAGCAGCACGTTGCCGACAAAGTTGGTGAGCGTCAGCAGCATCACCATGTACTGGTCGGCATCCGTCGCCTGCTGAGAGATCACTTCCGCGAGCCGAAGAAGACCGGAGCCCATCAGGGCGCCCAAGGCGCCGTACACGTAACGCTCAAGCTCCTGTCCTTTGGAGAACTGGTAGATACCGCAGGCGAGAATCAGCCCGGCACCGATCGGCAGGACTACGTTGCCCGTCCAGTTCGCCAGATTCAGCAGTCCCGGCTGAAGGTCGCCCATCACTCATTCCCCAGTTTTCCGGCCTCAATTGCGCTTGCAGTCTCAGGCTTGCCAAAGAATCTGGCGGCCAAAAATCCGGCTAAGCACCACATCGCCGCGACTAGACGTTCAACCATGCGAAAACCAATACAGAGCACGAAAATTAAGATTGCGATGGCGAGCAGGAAAGCTCCCACGCGATTCATGACGAGCAATCGTGCAGACAGCACGACCATAAACATCAACCCGACGAACAGCAGTCTTTGTGTTGGGTTTTGAGCTTGCATCTCGATTACGCTCCTGCCATGGCTTTGATCAGGTACCAGAGGCCTGACACGGTTAGCAGTCCGAAAGAAGAAGCGGCATAACGCATCCAATTGCGGTTGCGCACATAGGCCAGCACAGCCCCGCCTATCGCCAATGCCGCGGCCAGTGGACAGAGCTGTGAAGCCAGGTAGTTCCACGCGTTCACAAGGAAATCCGTGGTTGCGAACTGGGTACCGTCATTCCACCCTTGAAACAAGGTGAACAGGCCTTGAACACCGAGAAGAAATAATGCCGAGATGATCGACGCCAGCGGGCTGTGCCCCTCCGCAGTATCGAGAATGGCTTTCAGCACTAGAGCGGCTGCGATGACAGGTATCAGGTGAGCCAGTACGACGTCTTGCATGAACTTCGTCACAACCATCACGACTGGCGCAAGAAATCCTGTGCCATAGTTCCCGTTGACTCCGTTGAGTCCGAGTCCCAGACCTGCGAACCAGCGGCCGATACCTTGGACCGTCAAAAAGATTGCCGCCCAAAGGATGTACTTAAGGAAGCTGCCTCCCACCTGGTAATTGATCCCACCCTCTGCCCGCAGCGAGAGACCGGCCAGCACCAGGCAGCCCAGTGCCGCCGGTACCATCAGCGCCAGCAGAAGAGCGATCACGTTCCCGAGGAATGGAGGCAGCGACATTGTTATGCTCCGTTAGCCGACCTGCTGTCCGTTGGCGATGAAGAATTCGACCAAGCGCGTAAGAGCCGAAACCGCTAGCAGACCGCCAGCCGTGAGCGCCCAGGGCATGAAGCCGCGGCCCTGCCGCCACGAGATCACGCAGCCGACGATGGCCAACGCTGCTCCCACCGGGCAGATCACGTTGCCGATCCAGTTGACGAGGTTCAGGAAGGCGCCTTCAGGCTGGCTGGCTTGCTCGCCCTGTACGGCCTGCCCGGTCGCCGGCTGTTTGCCCAAGTTCTGTGCGGAAGTGACGATGGGGACAGAGACAAAGCTGAAGAACAGGAGGGCGGTACCGATCGCCCGGATCAGGGGCGAGCCGTACCAGGTCATGGGTCGTGAGTTGGTCATGAGGCTCTCTCTCCGAGGCGGTAATTCCGCCGGGTAAGCGGAATGTATGACCTCTTCCGAGTTGCCTCAAATTCTTGGGGCTACTCTTTCTGGCTAAGTTCCAGCATTTCGGTCTGAAGTTTCGCCCTGCATTAGGCGGAAGGCGGCTTTCCTTGTTTTCGTTAAGCACTGTTTCGGCAGGCAAACATGTGTCGCATTGACTCCTGTGGCGGTGAATATTGGCTCCGTTGCGGAAAAGTCAGAGATGACAATTCCGGAATCGTCAGAGATGCGATGTTGTTCTCAATTCCGGAATTGTGGGAAGTGCGCTGTTCGTCTCGTTTCCGGAATTGCCGGACGGAGAATTCCGGAATTGCAGCAGGTGCGATGTTGTTCTCGATTCCGGAATCGTCAAAACGAAGAATTCCTTAACTTGCTTGCTTCGAGGTGGCAGAAGAAAGCCCCATCACGCGGACGGGGCTAGAGAGAGATCGGTTGGTTGCTATCGGTGGGGACCCGCGGAAACGTTGTTGCCGAAGCTGCGTTGCAGTCCGTTTGCTCCTTCCGTGAGGTGACTCTGTGCCTTTTCAAACACCACGTAGATCGGCAGACCTGCGGGCAATGTAACGATTGGGTGTTCCGTCAGGGTCATGCGGTTGATCTCTTCATCGCCGGCACGACCCACATTCTCCGCCAACTGCATCCGCATCAGGTCGGCTTCGCTGATGGCGCCATTCAGGTTGGGTTGTCCCACCAGCATGGCGCTCATCTGCCCTATACCGGTGGCCGCGCGCACGGCGAAGTTCTTGCCGCGTCCTGTGCCCGTCACCTTGCCGCGCAGTGGACCAAGATTGGTGTCGGTCGCGAGGGCATCGATCGGAATCGACGAACCATCCGGCGTCTCCAAGTGATCGAAGTGGATTTGTAGATAGCCACTGCGGTCCGCCTGGTGCACGGAACCGACAGCCTTGGAGCCTGCGGGCACGATGAGTTGTCCGTCGTGTTCATAGCTGTACTCGACGATGGCGATCACCGGCTGATCTACGGCAGTCGTGACCACCGAAGCCAGCCTGGCTGCTAGCCGGGAACCGGTACCCATATCAAGCAGAGGTATGTCGTGGTCAGTTGGAGCGGACTGGGAGGATTTCTCCGTGCTCGCCGTAAACACCAGCGACGGCTTGGCTAGCCCATCAACCGCTTTGTCCTGCACTGGTGCCGAGCCTGTGCCTGCGGAGTCCTTCTGGCCATAGGGTGGTGGGGCCCAGGCATCTCCACTGTTGCTTGATGCAGGGAATTCCGGGATTTGCCCCAGGTTCTTTGCCGGAACATCTGCCTGCGCGGACTTTGTCTCGCCTGCGCCAACCCGGGCCTTCTTTGTGTTCTCGATATCGTTCGCGTTCACCTGTCCCGGCTGTGGCTGGTCATCCCGCATAGGCTGCATCGTGCCTTGCGGAACGACAGAGCCGTTTTCAGTCGGCGCAACTGTGTCCGCCGTCTTGGGACGACCCAAGCTTGCCTCAGCGTTCTTCTTCGTGCGCGGTTTGCCTTTGTCGGAGAACAGGATCAGCATGATGAGCGCAACCGCAACCACACCCGCGAATCCGATTAGCAATCGTACGGTCTTGTCGTCCTTCGCCATGCGAAAGCTGCGCTTTGGTGCGGCCACTTCTTGCGCCGCCTCATTCGTTGGCTCCTTGTCCTGGGCCTCTTGTGCCTGTCGCTCCAGTTCCGTGATGTAGAGCGTATGAGCCTTCCGCGAACCGTTGTTTGTGTCTTGATTCATCTGAGACATGAAACCCTCTCCATTACTTGGCGGATGCGTTGCTTGCGGTAGCTGTAGGGGCTGTGAATGGCAGATCGACCAGGAGCGGCCGATTCACTGCATCGGCGGTTGCCAGAACCAGTTGCATGTGTTCCTGATACTGCTTGAAATCGGGCCGAACGAAACGCACAACGGCGTCGGCGCGCGCTCCGGGAGCAAGCCTTCGTTGGGTAAAGCGATAGTCGCGGACTGCAACCTGGTCGGCTAATACCTTCTTCTTGCTCCGATCATCGGTGGATTGATTCCCGTTCCCATTCGGATTGCCCAACTCCACCTGTGGTGGTAGCAGCTCGACCCAATGCTGGCTGCTGTTCAGGACCGAAAAGGCGACAATCGCGTCGGGTCCATCTTCGGTGACGGCACCGAGGCTCGCTGATAGGTCACCGCGGCTGGTAGTCCAGGCTGGGCTCGAGACAAAAGCCTGCTGCCGGTAGGCGGATTCGTAAGCCGAGGAGTCTTGCTTGGCTGAAGCTGAGTTTGCCGGCGAGGTCTCGTCTGACGGACCGATCAGAAAGCCCTTTCGTTGCTTGTAGGTAAGTACGAAATCTACGGGTTTGGTATTGCTGCTGACCGCGCCATCACTGATTAGCCTGAGGCTGACTACCTGGCCTGACTTGGTAGCGATCAACAGGTTACTCGCCGCAGCTTGGGTGGTGATCGGCTTAACAATCACCAGTTCCGGTTCGTGCTCATTGTGTTCAGCCTGGAAGAAGGTTGGAGCACCGACGACCACCGACGAGACCGGCTCCGGCATGCGAATCGTTGCCGCATAGAGGGGCTTGAGCCGCAGATCGGTCACTGTATCTGGCGAAATGGTCAGATTCGAAATGACAGGCTGAACATCTTCGTGGCTGGCTGCAGCTTCCTGTGCGTAACCCGCTGTGAGGGCGAACGGGATCAGCAAAGCAAATGCGATCGTTGTGATGAGACCTTTCATCGCTGGAACTCCTTCGATGTGTGTTTGGCCGATAGCTCTTGCAGGTAGCGTCGTCTGACGTCTTCCACGTAACGGATGACGTCGGTGTTGCTGTATTGGAGGGAATGGATTCTGTGTTCCCCGGCGTAATAGGCGGCTACGGCCAGCCGAATATCGCCGTGATACTGAGCGAGCAAATCGCGGAGGTACCGGACGCCGCCCCCTACGTTCTGGCTGATGTCGAATGAGTTCCGCACGCCGAAGCGCGCTGCGGTACCCGGCATCAGCTGCATCAATCCGCGAGCATTCTTCTCAGAGATAGCACGCTGGTTCCAGTTCGATTCCTGGCGAATGATCGCTCGCACCAGCTCAGGTGGAACGTGATAGTGCCGCGCATAGGCATCGGCATAGTAGGCAGCCTCAGCATGGTCGGCACCCCAGCTCCGAGTAGCGAGAACAGCCGTGAGGACCGGCAATAGGAGCGAGATTCTTCTCATGCCGCAGCCCCTTTTGCCAACGACCTCAGACTCGGCGAGCGTGTGCTGCAGCTCAGTGGTTTCCATCGACTCCGCGTAGTGCCGGGCCGCATGAATGATGCTTGCGAATCCGTCTCGCAGCAGCAGGCGCTGGCGGTCGCGCTCTGTCTTCGCCAGCAGTGGAAGCAGCACGTCGCGATGCTCGTTAGTGATCTCATCGATCCCCAAATGCTGTAGTGACAACGCCATGTCGATCATCTCGGACACAGATGGCGGCTTTTCGAGGCTGTACGCACGGAGTGCCTTGGCGAACCCGGCGATCAGCCGATGCGCTGGCGCTCCCGCCTCAGGAGTGCGCCGTGCCACGATCTCACCTTCACGCTCCGCTGTCGGGTGCTCGACCCGCACGTACAGGCTGCGCCGGCGTATGGGGTCACCCAATCTTCGTTCCTCGTTCGAGGTCAGTACCGTGAATGGGATTGAGCAAGCTGGAACTGTTCCAAGGCGGGGAATGGACAGGCGCCACACGGACAGGACTTCGAGCAGTGTTGCTTCGAAACTGTGGTCCACCTTGTCCAACTCGTCGATGAGCAAGACGCAAGGGGAGGGATACTGCAATGCCTTGAGCAGCGGGCCTGCTGCGAAGAAATCCAAGGCGGAGAGTTGCTTGCCCAGCGAGGCCCAGTCAGAAACGCCCGATCCGCGAGTGACCGTATCCAGGTACAGCCTCTGCAAGCCCTCGTCGAACTTGCCAATGGCCTTCTCCTCGGTAATGCCCTCGTAGCACTGCAGGCGCTCCAGTGGGGTACCGATCGCGCGTGCCACCGCGTAAGCAAGCTCTGTTTTGCCGCTCCCGGCAGGACCTTCCAGCAGTAGTGGTTTTTGTAGACTGGCCGCCAGATAGACGGCGGTGGCCGTCACAGTATCGGTGATGTACCCGATATCCGTGAGCGCTTGATGGACGTGCTCAGATGATTGAAACACCCCTAACCCTCCTCCCGCCCTGTCTCAGGGTGGGAGGAGGTTAGGAGGGTCTCTGAGTTACGTCAAACTTTCTTGTGAGCAGCAGAGCCCTAGCGAGCCGCCGACAGTGTCGGCCTCTATTTGGTCGGTTCGTAAATCTGTTTGTCTGGTCCCAGCCAACCGTTTTCCGTTTTCTGAAACTCGTACGCCGCTTTAACGGTCGCCACCGTGCCTTTCGGTTTCAGATTGTCTGTCAGGTAACGCTCTTGGGCTTCGAAATAGAGAATGTAGTGGTCGCCCTCAAGCTGCCCGTTCGTCTTCTTGAAGCTAACCAGTTCGACCTGGTTATTGAGTCCGTTCGTGGTGAACTTGTTATGCCAGACCTGCTCTCCGTCTTTCGCGGTTGGCACGGCTGGTTCATCTTTGCGGCAAGCCGCAGCGGCAAGGACCACTAAAATTGCAATGCTAAAGAAAAACCTTTTCATGTATCCCCTGAAGCGGCAGGTCGAGAATGCTTCGGCTAGTTCGCTTTTGGACTTTCCTGCAGGCGAGCGATTTCTTGTTCCACCATCTGATTCAGCTTGACTCGGATTGACTCGAGAATCATCCATTTCTTATCCAGCATTTTTCTTTTGTCCGGAGCGTCGGAACCCGCCCTTCTCCGGGACTTAGGCAGGACTTTCTTCTCATCATCAATGATGCGCTGGAACAGTTGAACGATGGATCGCAGATTGTCGTAAACATTTCGATATGCATCGTCGCCGTAACGGGTAATCGCGAAGGTCACATAGGCGAGCCCTGAACCCGTCAGCAAGAGGGCGTCGGGGACAATAGGGTTCTCTTCTGCATAGTCGTTTATCACGGCGAGAATTCTTTCTTGAAGAACTTGCCAAGCCGGGGTCTCCGATTGAGAAATGGCACCGACACGAGTTTTCTTGGCCATGTAGACTCCTATCGTTTTCGGTTTCGTACAGTCGAACGATAACAAGTCAGCTCGATACAAAGATCATCCCGCACCTGAGACATAGAAAGCGCCTATGCCATTCTCTGCAGCGTTTCGGCCAAACCCGCCTGTTGTAGGCGTAGGTTGAGGCCAACCAAAGCAATGCCGCAATCAAGAACCCCGTTCCCAGAACGACAGCCGCGCTTTCGTAAACTGGGCGAACACCATTAAGGCTCTCCAGCAAGGCAAATGGGGCAGGGCCTAAAAAGGGAGAGCTAATCAATAAGAGGATTGCTCCACGATAGCGCTTCTTTGCAGGCGGCGCCGCCATCTCAGAGATTTGCGTTTGAGATACTCCAGTGAGCCACCCACTGCCGCCAGCGGGTCCCCCCGCCCACCCACACCCGCTTATTACCGCTGAAAACTTCGAAACGCCCGCCATATGCACAGTGGAGAGCCGCTGGGTGTTTTCGCTTCCACAGGTCGGACAGGAATACTGGGCCTGAGGATTGGAAGGCAGTGGAAGAGGGACGGCGCACTTCGTCTGCCGTGCCCATGGCCTTTGAAGAGCCCTGATGTTGACTTCTCGACTACTCATCGCGAAGGGCACGTTACGACAGAAGCGCCGGACTTGGCAAATCGAAAGGCACGAAAGAACAATTTCAGAGACTCGGAATCCAGCAACTCTCGAAACTTGCGCGCAACTGCAATTTTTCTCTTGCGTTCGAACCCAAAATCGTTTTAAGTGTTGCGCACAAGAGTTGACGATCACGGAACACAGTGACTTCGATTCTTCCTCCGGCGGCTGCGGCATAACGCGGCTTCCGGCCTGTCCCGTGGGCACCAAGGCTCACGTTGTTCGAATCTCTTACTCAGCTCGCTTCAATCTGCTCAAAGACGTTGACTGCTCACCTGCATCTCCGGATCGCAGGTCATTAAGTGCGGCCTTGAATGGTCCGCTCGGCGAATCACGGAGGGAGCGTCATTTTGCTTCCTCCTGGCTCGCTTCCTTCGAGCAATCCGTACTTGCAGTTCTAGAACCTCTTCACGTCTGACAGCGACGGGCGCGTCGCGTGGACTGCTGTCCGCTCGATGGCGCTCACCCGTAACGCCAGATTACGGGTTCGGAGTCGGGGCATTCGATTCAGCGAACTGGTCGAGGTGCTCTAGATCTCAGAGCCGCTGGTTCTTCTGGCAGTGGGCGAGCAGAAGATGTCTGAAACCAAGTCATTACTGGACGAGCGTAGAACGCTCCATGTTGTTAACCCCTCCCAAATCACCTTTGACACCGTCAAAGCACCCGAACCCTTCGTCTCAGCTGAGGAGGCCGCACGCTTCCTGTCCGTAAAGAGGCGCCAGCTTCTCGCCATGGCACGTAGAGGCTTAGTCTGGGTCGTATCCGCTCGGAACGGGGACCGTAAGGAAGGTGTGGGTATTCAGGCTTTCCGAAATTGCCGCCGCCGTAGAGCAGAATCTGATAGCCCCGAGAAGCGAAAAACGCGATACGATTCGGTCAGGCAGTTCCCGCTGAGGAGACCTTTTCATGGCTTATCAGCGCGGATCGTTAGTGAAACTTCATCGCAAGGCTGGAGACATCTGGGTGCTGCGGTATCGGGAAATCAGGGACCAGGGCAAACGGGTTCAAAATGACCTGCCCGTTGGCCTCGTTCGCGACTTCCCCAAAGAAAAAGATGCATGGCGAGAGGTCGATCGCTTAGGCCTCCTGCTGCGAATCAATGCCCAGCATCTCGACGATCGCATTCGCTTTCGTGCTCTAGCGGAGCATTACCTCACTCATGACGTAGGGCCCGATGCGCTCCGACCAAAGTCCCAGCGCACGGCCCTCAACACCAACCAAATCGTCTGGACCTATCTTGTTCCCCAATGGGGTGACAGCATAGCGGACGAGATAAAACCCCTCGACATACAGCACTGGCTCAAAATGCTTCACACCGATAAGAGCTTGGCGTGGACGACCGTATCGAAGGTTCGTGGCATCATGCTTCGGATCTATCGCATCGGTGCCCTGCACCAGCTCGTGAAGAACAACCCGGTGCTTCCCGTCGAGACCCGCTCCACTACCGATTACAAGGCCATCCTGGTAACTCCTAAACAGACATGGGAAATCATCGAGAGCCTTGCTAATCCACTGCACCGCATTCTCATCCTCACCTGCGCTGCTACCGCGCTCCGCGCATCGGAACTTCTCGCGCTGCGCTGGGCAGACGTTCTATGGGACGAAAACCGGATTGCGGTAACGAAGCGTTGGTGGCGTGGAAGTGACGGACCCACCAAGACCCGCAGGAGCGAAGGTCATGTGCCTATGCACCCGGCCCTCGCGCAATTACTGCAGGCTTGGAAGGAAAAGACGCCTTTCGCGAAGGAGACGGATTTTCTGTTTCCCTCGCTCAAGGCAGACGGCAAGGTTCCCATATCGCCTGCCGTATTCGTAGCTGATCACCTCCGGCCAGCAGCCAAAGCGGCTGGGCTTGGTGTACCGGACGGCTACCGTTTCGGCCTACACAATCTCCGGCACTCGCTCTCAAGCTGGCTGGTGAATAAGGGCAAGGCCGATCCTAAGACGGTACAGAGCCTACTTCGCCACAGCCGTATCCAGACGACGCTCGACCTTTACACACAAGGTGACGGCGACGAGACACGGGCCGCGCAAGGCGCATTCCTTCGGGAGATGGGCCTGGCATCGGAGTTAGTGCAATGAAAGTGTTGGTTGGATTGTTGGTTGGCCCGTTTTCCGGATTCTCTCTAAACCCCAGAAAACATTGGTGGGCGCTACAGGATTCGAACCTGTGACTTCCACCGTGTGAAGGTGGCACTCTACCGCTGAGTTAAGCGCCCACTTGTTGCGCGGTATGGCTTCATTGTAACAAAGTTTCTGGTGCGCTCTGGTCGCCGGCGGCTCTTCGTCAACCGACAACAGCTTGACTAGAATTGCTTGGCTTGCAGCACCGCGGCGTTCCTGTGTTCATCTAATGTCCCATGGCGCTCGAGGAATATAAGCGAAAACGTGATTTCAAGCAGACGCCTGAGCCTCCTGCCAAGGTTGGCAAGCGCGGGCAAAGCCGCTTCGTGGTGCAGAAGCATCGGGCCACACGTCTGCATTACGACTTCCGCCTGGAGATGGAAGGCGTGTTGAAGTCATGGGCGGTGCCCAAAGGCCCCTCGCTCGATCCGGCCGACAAGCGGTTGGCGATGCAGGTGGAAGATCATCCTGTTTCCTACTTCGATTTCGAAGGCACTATCCCCGAGGGCAACTACGGCGCCGGAACCGTGATGGTGTGGGATGTGGGGACGTGGGAGCCTCTGGGCGATGCGCATGCGATGTTGGCTAAGGGAGACCTGAAGTTTCGCCTCGACGGCGAGAAGCTGAAAGGCGAGTTCGCGCTGGTTCATATCAAGTCGCGCCGTCCCGACAGCAAAGGTACCGAGTGGCTGCTCATCAAGCATCGCGATGCGTATGTGCAGGCGGGCTACGACATCGACAAGTACGACTACTCGGTACTGACCAAGCGTTCGCTGAAGCAGATTGCCGGCGATGCCGGCTCGGCCGAGTGGCTCAGCAGCAAGAAAGTGTCGCGAGGCGGAGGGTCGAGCAAGAATGACTGGCTCGCCGACTCGATCGCAAAGGCCGATGCGAAGAAGGCAGCGGCCGCCCGGAAGACGGCGAGCAAGTCTTCGGCAGCGGTGAAAGCCGCTCCGGCGAAAACTGCGGCGAAGAAGAAATCAGCGACGCCGGCCAAGGCAGTAAAAAAAAACTCCAAGTCGCGCCGGACGGCGTAGTTCCTGACGTTGCCAGTGTCGGTCGCAAATCGCCGATGCCGCATTCCATCCGGCCCATGCTGGCGACGCTCGTCGATAAGCCGTTCGACAGCGATGAATGGCTGTATGAGATCAAGTGGGACGGCTATCGCGCGGTGTCGTTTCTCGACGGCAAGTCGTTGCGGCTGGTGTCGCGCAATCAGAACGACCTGACGTCAGCCTATCCCGAGCTTCACGTATTGCCACAATCTATCAAAGCGAAGTCGGCGATTCTCGATGGCGAAATTGTCGCCATCGACGACGAGGGGCGCGCGTCATTCAGCCTGATGCAGCAGCGCACCGGGGTCGGCGAAGGCGGCCGCCGCATCCGCCGCACTCGCGACGACATTCCCGTTCTCTATTACGTCTTCGACCTGCTCTACCTCGATGGCTACGACCTGATGCAGGTTGACCTGGAAGTGCGCAAGCAACTGCTCGGGTCGATCATCACCAACAGCGATGTGGTCCGCTACTCCGATCACTATGTTGGACAGGGCACGGCGCTCTTCGATGCCGCGTCGCAGCGAGGGTTGGAAGGCATCGTCGCCAAGCACCGGACAAGCTGCTACTACCAGAAGCGCAGCAGTGAGTGGCTGAAGATCAAAGTCACCAAGCGGCAGGAATGCGTGATCGGTGGATACACCGATCCGCGGGGCTCGCGCGAGAACTTTGGATCGCTCGTCCTGGGCTTGTACGACGACAAGAAGCGGCTAATCCCGGTCGGGCAGGCGGGCAGCGGCTTCACCGAGAAGACGCATGAAGACATGTGGAAGAAGCTGCACGCGTTGGAAGCCACCCGCAATCCGTTCTTCGGCAAAGTCGAAAGCGACCGCCGCGTTCACTACGTCAAGCCGGAACTGGTGGCGGAAATCCGGTTCACCGAATGGACACATGTGGGCCAGGGAGCCGGGATCAAAATGCGCGCACCGGTTTATCAGGGGTTGCGATTCGACAAGAAGCCGGAGGAGTGCAGGTTCGAGATTGAGACGAGCACCGCGAAAGAAGTGGAGAAGGCAGAGGCGGGCGAAGGGTAACGACCATCGTCACCACATCGTCCCTTTCGATTCGTCGGGATGACAATTTGTTTACGGGGATCGCGCTGCGTCTATCGCTTCTTGGCGCTCTTTGCGGCTTTCTTAGCCGGCGCTTCGGCCTTCTTGACTGGCGCCTCGGCTTTCTTTACCGGTGCCTTCGCGGGAGCTTTGGCAGCCTTCTTCGCCGCGGGCTTGGAGGGCTCTTGCTCGACGGCTTCTTCCGCCGCGCGACGTTCCAGCGCCTTGGTCACGACGTAAGCCATCTCGGCAATCGGCGCCGGCTTGCCGGTCCAGATCTCGAACTGCCGAGCGCCCTGCTGCACAAACATCTCCAGCCCCGGAATCACTTGCACGTTCTTGGCGCGCGCCATCTTGACCAGCCGGGTCTCGGCAGGTGTGTAGACCAGGTCGAACAGGTACTTCGTATTCAGCTCTTTGTCTTCCAGCGGCGCCTGCTTGTCGTTGTTCATCCCCACCGGCGTCGCGTTGATGATGACGTCGAACTGCTGCTTGGCGACATCGGCGCGCTTCATGTATTTCACCTTCGCCTGCCGCGCCAGGGTCTGCCCCTTTTCGACCGTGCGATTGGTGAGGAAGACTTCCGCGCCCTTGTTCTTCAGTCCGAAGGCTGCCGCGCGTGCCACACCACCCGCTCCCACGATGAGCACGCGGGAGCCGGCAATCGTTATCCGCTGTTCCAGCGGAACGATGATTCCGGCGACGTCGGTATTGAACCCATACAACTTGCCGTCGGCCGCGCGGACGACGGTGTTGCACGCCCCGATCTGGCGGGTCAGCGGATCGGAATTTTCCAGCGCCGAAAGCATGTCCTGCTTATACGGCATGGTGATGCTGAGTCCGCGAATCGGAATGTCCTGCACGCAGGCCAGCAGATCTTTCATGCTCCTGGCGTGCAACGCGAGATAGACAGCATTGACCGTCTCGCGGCGGAAGGCGGCATTCATCATCACCGGCGACAGGGAATGCGAAACCGGGTCCCCGGCGACTCCATAGACCTGCGTCGCCTGGTCGACCATCTCGATGCGATAGGTGTCTCGCAGTTCGCTGGCCACGACCTGCCCGGGGGCAGTCTCTTCACCCTTAGCGGCTGAGCCGAAGGTGAAAATGCTGCCGGCGCGAACGCCCAGGACGCGACTGATGATGCCCTGTTCGCCCATACACAGGCCGACCATCTCGTGCCGGGCCGAATTCTCTTCCAGCAGCTTCATCATCGCCACGTTGTCGTGCAGCGTGGTGGCGGTCGAAACCAGCTTGTAGAAGTCGGCCGGATACTTGGTCATCTCGGCAAATTGCGAGTCTAAGTTCTTGGTGGCCTTGAAGTTATGGTGCGAGATGATGAGACCAACGCGGTCGTACAGATCGCGCAACTCGGCAGCTTTGAGCGCGGTGACGCTTTGCAGTTCCAGGTCGACGAGCTGAAAGCCGAGGTCCGCGGCTTTTCGCAGCACCACCAGCTGGTTGGCGACCGAACCTTTGAATTTCCCTCCATTTACCGCGCGACGGCAGGTCGCAATGAAGGTGGCTTCAGGATGCAATTCGAGGAGGTTCTTGATCTTGGGAAGCGCGGCAAGAGGCTGCGCGAGATAGTCTAACCTTAACTCCAGAAAAGGGTTATCCCGTATGAGGGACTCGGCTCGGTCCACCATTGTGGGTGCGTCCGCGCCTACAACCGCGATACAGAGGCGGGGCAGCCGGAAACGACGGATTCGGGATGCGTAAGTGCTTGAAGACTCGCGCATGTAGCTGCCCGATGTTACCGATGCACAAGGAAAGTTGCAACAGTGTTATTGCGGAAAAGCAAGGAAGGCGTGCTGTAAGTGCAACAAAGAGCACGAATCACAGAGGTACTGCGGGCCCAAAAGGGCTACTCTTCGCCGAAAATCTCGGCCGTGAACGCCTGCAATTCAGCTCCGCGGAGCCACGCATCCGGAGCCAATCCGGCCTTAAGGCAGGTCTGCGACAGGAACGTCTCGCGGTCCCAGCCCCACTCCACCGGAACCTGCGGCAGGAGCAGTCCGCGCCGGCTGCCTTGTTTTACGACCAAGCCGTGCTTCCCAATCACCACGTCTTCGGGAGCGATCGGCTGCAGCGGCGACAGCACACTGATCTCAACCTTCAGCTCGGGAGCCTCTTCCGGAGTGACCGGCTCGAAGCGCGGATCATCGAACGCCGCTGCCCGCGAGGTCTCCGCGATCGTCCGATAAAGCGACTGCGTCGGAAAGACATACCCGATGCAGCCTCTCAGCTTTCCATGCAGGTGCAGAGTGCAGAAGGCGCCGCGCTGCTCGGCGAGGTGGTCAGTCGGAGGGGTGGTGTCAATGCGACGGCCGTCGAGCGCCGCCTCGATGGAATCATGAGCGAGACGAAGCAGGGTTCTACGCTCTTCGGGCGAGAACTCCGCCGATTCCGAAGCCGGCGACTCAGGGGACTTAGATTGCAGGGACATCGTTACGCTTCCTTCGCCGACTCAGCACAAAGGAACGTTTCCGCCTACGACTGTCGGAGGCGTGGTCTATCTTTCTCCAGAAGGCGTGGAAATAGTCGGCGGACGACCAGATCGCCAGCGCGACCATCAGCCAAATCAAGGCCACCGCAATCGGATACAGCGGCAGTCCAAACAGATATTCCCAATGATGCTGGAGTATGACGGCAAGCACGCAAAGAACCTGGAGGCCCATCTTCAGTTTGCCCAGATTGCTGGCTTGTATGACGAAGCCCTCCGAGGCGGCAATGGAGCGCAATCCGCTGACCAGGAACTCGCGGCCTACGATGATCACCACCATCCATGCCGGAACGACGCGCGGATTGAATTCAACCAGAGTCACGAAGGCGGCGGCGATCAGCAACTTGTCCGCCACCGGATCCAGCAGCATGCCCAGCGTCGTGACCTCAGCGCGGCGCGCGCGCCAGATAACCGTCGAGGGCATCCGTCAGCGAGGCTGCAATGAACACCGCACACGCCAGCAGTTCGCGCTCTCCATTGGCCGAGCTGAAACGGCTACTGGTCAGCACCCAGATCAGTACCGGGATGCTGCAGATTCGGACCAGCGTGATGTAGGTGGGAAGGTTCACAAAACCTAACTGGCACACCAAGGCGTCGCTGCGGTGCCGCAACAGGCGATTATGCGCTACGGGTTAGATTGAAAGCAATCGCAGAAGGATGTGAAAAGACGCCGTGAGCCGCCTATTCGTCGTGGTGCACGACGATTTCGTCGAGCATGACCGGAGCCTGGTATTGCACCCAGTAACTGTAACCAACCGGAATGCCCTTCACCCAGTCACCGACGCTCATCCACAGCCGCAGGACCTCGCGGGTGCGGCGCGCCCTGCGCCGCGAAGGCGCAACATAGCGGATACCGGCAGCCACAAGAACGTAAATCGCAATAACCGGACTGGCTACAGCGACTACCAACAGGCGTAGGCAGAGATACAGGCGTGGCATGATGACCCTACGAAGGGGAAGAACAATTCCACTGGCTGTACAACTTGGACGCTATTATGCCCCAAGTGGAGGTTCCGCACGCCGGGGTTATCGAAAATTATTTTTGGCTTTACGCAGGAACAGCTCCCATAGTGGGAGCTGCTCCTGGTGCTTAACGTTAACCGATTCGTAACTACGCGTAGATGCCGCGTTGCCGAATTGTGAAAGCCACCCGATCGATGGCCAGCATGTAAGCCGCGATGCGGTTGTTGACGTGGTGGGTCTCAGCGTAACGGACCACATCCTCAAACGACGACACCATGATGTGCTCCAACTGCTCGTTTACAACCGACTCTTTCCAGAAGTAGCCCTGCCGGTCCTGCACCCACTCGAAGTAGGAAGCCGTGACGCCGCCGGCGTTGGCCAGGATGTCGGGCATGACGAACACGCCTTTGTCGGCAAGGATGTCGTCGGCCGCCGCGGTAGTCGGGCCGTTGGCGCCCTCGACCAGGACCTTGGCCTTCACCTTGCTGGCGTTGGCCGAAGTGATCACGCTCTCGGTCGCTGCCGGAACCAGGATTTCGCAATCGGTGATGAGTAGTTCGGCCGTGGCTGCCTTCTCCGCGCCCTTGAAGCCGTGGATGGTGCCTTCCTTCTGCCGATGCTCCCACAGCGCGTGAATGTCGATCCCTTTAGCGTTGTAAAGTCCGCCATCCCATTCGCCAATGCCGATGACCTTGTACCCCGCATTGTGCATCAGCAGCGCGGCGTTGGAGCCGACATTGCCGAAGCCCTGGATGATGACCCGGGTGTCTTCGCGCCGCATGTTGAGGTGCTTGATCGATTCGTCGCAGATGATCATCACGCCACGGCCGGTGGCTTCGCGGCGTCCGCGCGATCCGCCCATGTTCAGCGGCTTGCCGGTAACCACTGCCGTCACCGTCTGGCGCATGTGCATGGAATAGGTGTCCATCATCCACGCCATGGTCTGCTCGTTGGTATTGACGTCGGGCGCGGGCACGTCTTTCTCCGGGCCAATGAACTCGATGAGCTCGGAGGTGTAGCGGCGCGTCATGCGCTCCAGTTCGCCGCGCGACATGTTCTTGGGATCGCAAATGACCCCGCCCTTGGCTCCGCCGAAGGGAATGTTGACGACCGCGCACTTCCAGGTCATCCAGCTGGCGAGGGCGCGCACTTCGTCCAGCGTGACATCAGGGGCATAGCGTACGCCGCCCTTCCCCGGACCCCGCGCAATGGAGTGCTGCACCCGGTAGCCGGTGAAGACCTCCAGCTGGCCGTTGTCCATGTTCACCGGAATGTGGACGATGATCTCGCGGTTCGGCTGTTGCAATACACGCCACAGACCTTCATCGAGCTTCAGCTTCTCGGCCGCCAGGTTAAAGCGCGCAGCTTGTTGTTCCCACGGATTAGTTTCTTGTTCCAGCGAGTGCACGGTAGCCATACATTCTCCAAATATGTTGCAAACGTACGAATCGGGACGCAGCGGTCGCGCGCGTCCCGTCATCAGGCCAAACGGATGAAGTATATGCAGGGGGATGAAGCACACGCAAGTTCGACAAAAGGTTCAGGGCAGTTCCGATCTACATCTAGGTGACTCGCTCTTCGGGTTTGGGTGGCCGAACGTTCTTGAGAACGCGACCTTCGCAGGCCCCGATCGCAGCAAAGTTCTTTCGGGCTTCAGTCAAGCTGAGACGATCGTTTGGCCCGCCGCGTACTGTGTCGGCGTCATGGTCGTCCTGGCCGTCATCCTCCCAGAAGCACACGGGACAGATGTCGTCGCCACCCCGTTCGGACAAGGTTAGATAGCCACAACACGGACATGCGTATGTGACACCGTCTATGCGGAGCTTTGTAATATTGACGAAAGGTTGGCGCATAGCGCAATTCATCCTGGATGCGGAAGTCAGGCAGCTTCGACAGTCAGTTTCAATCCCATGGCTTTGGTCACAGCGACGAGCGTCGACAACCGGGGATTGCCGCGCTGCGAGAGGGCGCGATACAGGCTCTCCCGTTCGATGCCAGCCGCTTTGGCCACCTTGGCGATGCCGCCGCGTGCTTCCGCCACGTGCCGCAGGGCGATCAGTAAAACACGAGGCTCATCGTCCTCCAGTGCGGCCTTAAGGTATTCGGCCGCGAACTCAGGATCTGCACGCAATTCCTTCACAATCGCTTCGTCGTGGGAGATGCTCGCTTTGTGCTTCATGTTTCCCTCACCTTGTTTCTGTACTCTCTGAAGTACCCAACAGCCGTGTCAATGTCCGACGTTTGCTTACGTTTGTCGCCACCGCTGAGAAGCAAGACGCATTATTTATCCAGCCATCCCGTAGTAGACGCGATAGCCAGGGCCGTAGTCGATCCGAATTTCCCAAACGCCCTCACGTATCGGCCTGCAGTCCCCGAAATTTCCCGCCTCCAACCGACCAATCCGCACCGCTATCCGGGCGCGCGCTCGCGCATCTCTCAGCCCCAACAGCCACTCGCCGACAACATCCCTGCCGCATGCGGAGATATACCGGCGAATCTCGATCACCCTGTTCATTGTAACTTATAAGTTACAAACTGCAAGTCCCCTCCCGACGTCACTTATAATCCCAGTTAACTCCAGCTCAGCCATGCTCACTCCCGACTATCGCAGCTTTCTAGACCTCAGTCGCAAGGCCACGCTTGATCCCGGTCGCGAAGACCCTGAGCGCGGATTTGCTGACCCCGGTTGGCGCTTTCCTCAGCATCGCCGCTCGTCAGAAATATGCTTTTCTGCTGGAGTCGGTCGAGGGTGGCGAGAAGATTGGGCGCTACACATTTCTCGGCGCGCAGCCGCGCATGGTCATCACGGCACGCGGCAATGAGATGACGATTCGCGAAGGCTCGAGGCTTCGGCGGCAGCAAGGTAGCGTCATCGACTTGCTGCGCTCGGAGCTGCGCCAGCACAAGCCGGCGACCATTGCCGGGCTTCCGCCGTTCATTTCAGGCGGCGTCGGATATTTCGCTTACGACATGGTGCGACAGTTTGAGCGCCTGCCCGCGACCACGAAAGACGACACGCATCTGCCTGATTGTGTGTTCACGTTTTACGACCGCCTGCTGGCCTTCGATCACCTGCGTCACCAGGTGCACATCATCGCCGCCGCCGACGTTCGAAGCGAGTCGCCGCGCAAGGCGTACGATCGCGCACTGCATGACATTGATGCAATCGAGAAGAAGCTGGCAACCGGTCTACGCAGCCAGCGCCTGCAGTTTGGCAGCGACGGCAAGCCGAAGCCGATCAAGGTTCACCACAGCACCAGCCGCAGTGACTTCGTGAAGAGCGTGCGGCGAGCGAAGGAATACATCTCGGCGGGTGACATCTTTCAAGTCGTGCTGTCGCAGCGCTTGGACTTCAAGCCGCCGGCCGAGCCGTTCCAAATCTATCGCGCCTTGCGTACGGTGAATCCATCCCCGTATATGTTCTTTCTCCAACTCGACGACATGCATGTGCTGGGCGCGTCGCCCGAAATGCTGGTACGTGTCAGTGGCCGCAAACTCGAGTACCGGCCGATTGCCGGCACGCACAAGCGCGGCGCCGACGCGGCCGAAGACGAGCGCCTGATCGAACAGCTTCGCAACGACGAGAAGGAACGAGCCGAGCACGTGATGCTAGTCGACCTTGGTCGCAACGACCTGGGGCGGGTCAGCGATTACGGCTCAGTGAAAGTCCGCGACCTGATGTATGTCGAAAAGTACTCGCACGTGATGCACCTGGTCTCGGCACTGGAAGGGCAGCTTCGCCCCGACTTAGACGCTCTGGACGCGCTGGCGGCGTGCTTCCCTGCTGGAACCCTGAGCGGCGCGCCGAAAGTTCGCGCGATGGAAATTATCGAAGAGCTCGAGCCGTTGCGGCGGGGCGTGTACGGAGGTTCGGTGCTGTACGCCGATCACGCCGGCAATCTGGACTCCTGCATCGCGATCCGCACCATGGTCCTGCACAAGAACCGCGCCTACGTGCAGGCAGGAGCAGGTATAGTGGCCGACTCCGATCCTGAGAGCGAGTATCAGGAGTGCATGAACAAGGCGAGTGCGTTGTTGCGAGCGTGTGAGAGGGCGGCGAAAAGGGACTAGGGGCCAGGAGTTGGGGATTAGGAAGATGGGATCGACACAACGAACGCTTGCCTGTAATCCCGGTCACAGAGAGATTCCCACTGGGTCACTACTCTTAACTATAAGGAGCAGTGAACCATGGAAGTTCGCCAAGTCAAGAGTCACCGTGACCTGATCGCCTGGCGCAAAGCCATCGCATTAGTAGGCGAGGTCTACAACAGCACGGCACAGTTTCCGAAGCATGAGCTTTATGGACTGACTAGTCAGGTTCGCCGTGCTGCAGTTTCGGTTGCGAGCAATATCGCCGAGGGGCATGGTCGGACAACATCGGGAGAGTTCGTCCAATTCTTAGGCCAGGCTCGCGGCTCTCTCTGCGAAATGGAAACGCAAATTGTTATTGGCCGAGAACTCGGCTACATCGACACCCAGCAGGAAGCACATTTGATTGCACGAGTTGATGAAGTGGGACGCATTCTGAACGGGCTGCTTGACTCGATCAAAGCTAGAAAGCTGCGACGCGCTACACTAACCCCCAGGCCCTAGCCCCTGATCCCTATGGTGTTCGTCCTCGACAATTACGACTCCTTCACCTACAACCTGGTTCAATACATAGGAGAGCTAGGCCACGACATCGAAGTCCGCCGCAACGATCAGTCCTCGATTGAAGAAATCGAATCGCTGCACCCCTCGCACATCCTCGTCTCCCCCGGCCCATGCACTCCCCAGGAAGCCGGCATCAGCATCGAGTTGATCCGCCACTTCGCCGGGAAGGTTCCGCTACTAGGCGTCTGCCTCGGACATCAGGCCATCGGCGCCGCATTTGGCGGCAAGGTCGTGCGCGCGCCTAACCTCATGCATGGCAAAACCAGCTCGGTCGAGCACGATGGCCGAACCATTTTTCACGACATTCCCTCCCCCATGACAGCCACTCGCTACCACTCCCTCATCGTGGAAGAGAAGAATCTGCCGGACGACCTTGAAATCTCCGCCACCTGCCACGATCGCGACGGCACGCGCGTCATCATGGGCTTACGTCATCGCAACTTCCCGGTCGAGGGCGTGCAATTCCATCCGGAAAGCGTGCTTACGGATCAGGGCAAACAGCTGGTACGGAATTTCCTGACCCTGTGAGGGAACCGAGTTTCGAGTTTCATGTTTCAAGTTTCGAGTTCAGGCTTAACCCAGCCAGTGAACTCGCTAGAAACTTGACACTGGAAACTCGAAACTGCCTTCAACCCTGACACTCGAAGCCACTTTATGGCATAGTGAGCATCAGGAGTCTCATCTCTCCACTTTCCAGTTTCATGTTCCAAGTAGCGTCGCCACCAGGACCGCTCACTCGAAACTTGAAACTGGAAACTCGAAACCGACCCTATGCCTGACGCCGTAGAACTGCGTGGTATCCGTAAAACCTACGATCACTTTGTCGCCGTCGAGCGCCTGTCGCTGAACATCCGCGAAGGCAGCGTCTACGGACTGCTTGGTCCCAATGGCGCGGGCAAGACCTCCACCATCCGCATGATGATCGGCATCACCATGCCCGACGAGGGCGAGGTCCGTCTCTTTGGCGAGCCGTTTCACCGCGAACAACTGCAACGCATCGGCTATCTGCCGGAGGAGCGCGGGCTCTACAAGAAGATGAAGGTGATGGACCACCTCGTCTTCCTTGGCCGCCTGCATCACCTCACCGAGCAGGAAGCGCGCAAGCGTGCCATCGCGTGGTGCGAGCGCTTGCAGATCATGGAGTGGACGCAGAAGAAGGTGGAAGAACTTTCGAAAGGCATGCAGCAGAAGATCCAGTTCATTGCCACCCTGCTGCACGATCCCACACTGGTCATCATGGATGAGCCATTTTCCGGCCTCGATCCCGCCAACGCCGTCATGTTGAAAGACGTACTCATCGAGTTGAAGAAGGCGGGCAAGACCATCCTGTTTTCCACCCACAACATGGACCAGGTAGAGCGGTTGTGCGATTCGATTTGCCTCATCGATCACGGCAACGCTGTGCTGGAAGGCGATCTGAAGAAGATCAAGGCAAGCTACGGAACCAATCACGTGCAGATGCAATATGAAGGCGATCCGAAACTGGAAGGCAGCACCCTGATCGAGTCATTGAATAACTACGGAAATTATGTGGAAGTGCGGCTCGTTCCTGGGGCTGACGCTCAGCAGTTGCTGAAGATCGCTGCCGAAAATGCCCGCATCAGCCGCTTCGAAGTTTTAGAGCCGTCGCTGGAAGAGATCTTCATCGAGCAGGTAGGCAAGCATGCATAACCTCTGGACCTTGATTCAACGCGAGTATCTGGAGCGCGTGCGTACCCGCTCGTTCGTGATTTTCACCCTGCTAATGCCTGCCGCCATGGCCGCCCTGGTTCTCATTCCAACCAAGCTCGCGCAAATGAATTCCGGCGGAGAGCGGCAACTGGTCATCGTTGCCGACGACATGAAGCTGGGAGATGCGGTTGGCCATCAATTGGCAACACCCAAGCCCAGCCGCAGCTCCGACGATGAATTCAGCCAGGGGGAAATTGGTCCGCCGACGGTTTACTCCATACAAGTAGTGAACGACACCAGCGACGCCGAACGTAACCGGCTGAATCAGCAAGTTTCCGAGGGCAAGATCACAGGATTTCTTTGGCTGACCAACGAAGCACTCGCCAAGCACAAGATCATCTACAGCACGAAAGAAGCCGCGGACTTTGAGCAATCCTCAGATTTGAGGAGCGCGCTGCGAAGCGCCGTTATCAGGCTGAACCTGGAGCAGCGTGGGATTTCCGGCGCCGACGTCGATGCGCTGCTGACCCCGATCCGGCTCGAAACCATTCGCGTCGAAAAAGGTCATCAAGGCACCAGCGGCAGCACGGTCTTCCTGACCGCCTTCGGCATGGTGATGCTGCTCTACGCGGTGGTGCTGGTCTATGGCATGTCAGTAATGCGCTCGGTCATCGAGGAAAAGAGCACGCGCATTCTGGAGGTCCTGCTCTCCACCGTGACTTCGAAAGAATTGCTCGCCGGCAAAATTCTCGGTGTGGGCGCGGTCGGGCTCACGCAGATCATCGTGTGGATCGTGTTCGCCGCACTGTTTTCCGTGCCCGGCCTGATTGCGGCGAAATCGTTACTGGGGCGGGTTCACATTCCAATGCTGGGGATGATTGCTTTCGGCGTCTTCTTCCTGCTCGGCTACCTTCTCTATAGCGCGATGTACGCCGCCATCGGATCGATGGTCAACACCGACCAGGAAGCCCAGCAGATGCAGTGGCCGGCGATGCTCCCCATCCTGATTGCCATTTTCCTGATGAATGCCGTGATTCAGCATCCCAACTCGCCGCTGGCGTTCTGGCTGTCGATCATTCCCTTCTTCGCGCCTATCCTGATGCTGGTGCGCATCCTCATCGAGCAGCCTCCGGTGTGGCAGATTGTGTTGTGCATCGGCATCATGCTGGCAACGATTTACGGGCTGGTCATATTGTCGGCGCGCATCTACCGCGTCGGCATCCTGATGTACGGCAAGCGCCCGACGCTGCCGGAACTTCGCCGCTGGCTGAGGTACGCAGGTTAGAATTCAGGCGTGCCCGATCGAGCGAGCGCTGAACCCGGCGAACCGCGATTCTCCTTCTTACAGCGCGTTCAACTCACGCTGGTGTCGTGGATCGTGCCTGCGATCCTGCGCCTGATCGGCTCGACCCTTCGCGAGACCACCACCTTCGAAGAAGGCGCAATTCAGAACCTCGAAGAGGCCTACCCCGGCATCTTTCCTTTCTGGCATCGCTGCGTGCTGCCGGCGACGTGGATCTATCGCCGCCACCATCCTGCGGTCATGACCAGCCGGAGCCGCGATGGCGAATTCATCGCCCGCGTGATTCAGCGCTTCGGGTTTGTGCCCGTACGCGGATCAAGTTCCCGCGGCGGTCCACGCGCCTTGCTGGAGATGAAAAAGCTGCTCGAAGAAGGTCATGCCGTGGCGTTCACGATTGATGGTCCCCGTGGTCCCCGTAATGTCGCCAAGAAGGGCCCAGTGTTTCTGGCGCGGCTGAGCGGCGTGCCGATCACCGCATTTTACGTCGCCGTCGAGCGGTCCTGGGTTTTGAACACCTGGGACAAACTGGTCATCCCAAAACCTTTTTCGCAAATCTACGTTCGCTTCGCCAAGAAAATCTTCGTCCCTGCCGACGCCGACGACGCGGCCCTGGAGCGGTATCACACCGAAATGCAAGCTGCGCTCGAGCGCGTCACGGAGTTCGCAGAAAGCCAGTTTTCCACCAGCCGCAATTGACACCAGCTCTGCTCGGTCAGTACAGTCTTAGCTCGTCCCGAAGAGCATTTGTAAACGGGATGTAACGATTGCGGAAGATTCCGCAACGAATGTTCCTTCTCAATCAGCGTTCGCGCGTTCCGTCATGTGATGGAACTGGGAAGCGGGTGTGAAGCCCGCGCTGCCGCGCAACTGTAAGCGAGTGATGGCGAAAAGGCCACTGGAAACGGGAAGGCCCCGCCCTGTATGCGATACCCATCGCAGCTCGCGAGCCAGGAGACCGGCGCGAACGAAAAAGGTTTCATGAGCCTCGCTTGTCGTGAAACCTCGGCTACGAACCCCTTTCGCGTGCAAAGGAGGAGTCCTTGCGTACAGTTCGCTTGTCGTTCTTTCTGCTGCTGTTTTGTGCAGCCGCCCTCGCTTCCGACCTCAGCGTTACCGTTCAGAGCCCCGCTGGTGAACGCGTCGCCGGCGTTCAGATCAAACTCTTTCGCGCCCCTGATGGCGCAGGTGTCGCCACGCAGACCACCGTCGGCGATGGCACCGCAAGATTCCAGAAGGTGGCTGACGGACAATATCGCCTCGTCATCCTCGCACCCGGATTCGCTGAGCAATCGCAGACCATCACGCTTCCCCAGACGTCATCACTGACCGTCGAACTACAACTGACCACCACGCCGCAAACCGTCGTCGTGACCGGCAGTTCGACACCGTCGATCGTGGAACAGACAGGCACATCCGTTGGCTTGCTCGACAGCGATCAGCTCAAGCTGCTGAATCCGGTCGCCACCAGCGACGCCCTTCGCTACATCCCCGGCGCAGTGGTCAACACCTCGGGGCAGACCGGCGCGATCTCCAGCCTCTTCGTTCGCGGTGGCGAGTCGAACTACAACAAGGTTCTGATCGATGGCGTGCCGGTAAACGATCCCGGCGGATATTTCGATTTCGGCGTCGTTCCGATGAACAACGTGGAGCGCCTGGAGGTCGAGCGCGGCCCGGAGAGCACTGCCTATGGCACCGATGCGATGACCAGCGTCGTGCAAACGTGGACGACAACCGGCAGCACGCCCACGCCTGAAGTCACCTTCGGCGCCGATGGTGGAAATTTCTCGACGGCCCACGGCTATGCGTCGATTGCGGGCGCGCACGGCATCTTCGACTACAACGCCTTCGCTGACCAGTTCAACACCAATGGCCAGGGCATCAACAATCAATATTCGAATTCGCTGCAGGGCGGCAACTTCGGCGCGAAGCTCACCGACATCCTCGCTTTCCGCTTGCGACTGCGCCATTACAACAGCTGGACTGGAGTGCCTTCCAACTGGTGGTTCAACGGCGCACCCGATCTCCCGCCGGATCCGAATCAGTACGCTCACCAGAACAACTTCCTCGCCAGCGGACAGTTCACGGTCAGCGGCCCCGGCTCGTGGCAGCACACCTTCGACGGCTACGAGTATCACCACGTCGCCTTCAACGACAATCCGGTCGACGATCTCGACCGTCCCTTCGACACCGCCTTCAGCAACCTGACCAAGTACAACGTCGCCGGATTTCGCTATCAGGGTATTTGGACGCCGCGCACCTGGGCGCAGACCACCGTCGGCTACAACTTCGAGGACGAGAACGGCTACATCACCAGCAACTCCGGGACGGCGGACTTCCCCGACATCAGCACCACGCATGGGTTGCGCCGCAACAACTATCTGTTCGGGCAGGAAGCCATCACGTGGAAGCGATTGTCGGTGCTGGCCGGCGTCGGCTACGTGAACAACGAAAGCTTCGGCAACAACGTTTCGCCCCGCGTCTCGGGCTCGTTCATCTTATGGCGCGGCAATGACGTCTTCAGCGGCACGCGTGTGCGCGCAGGATACTCGGAGGGCATCAAGGAGCCGAGCTTCGAGCAGTCTTTCGGCATTGCCGGGACCTTTCCGGTGATCCCCAACCCAAACCTCAAGCCGGAAGAGAATCACGCTGTCGAAGCGGGCATTGACCAGTCGTTCCTCAACAATCGAATCACGCTGTCGGCGCTCTACTTCCACAACCTGTTTCTCGACCAGATCGAGTACCTGCTCAACTCCGTAACGTTCTTCAGCCAGTACGTGAACTTCAACAAGTCGATGGCGCAGGGTGCGGAGATTGTCCTCAGCAGCCGCCTTCGCAGCAATCTGTCGATCAACGCTTCGTACACTTACACCTCCACCCAGATCCAGGAGGCGCCGCCCTGCGATCCCGCGGCCGGCTGCGATCCGCTCATCTACGGCGTGGGCGCGCCGCTGCTGCGACGGCCGAAGCAGGCCGGCAACATGCTCGCGACTTACACCCGCCACAACTGGGGAGCCAGCGCGGGCGTCACCGCAGTTGGCCGGCGGCCCGACTCCGACTTCCTCTTCGGAATCATCACTCCCATTTACTACGCCGCCGGCTACGCTCGCGTGGACTTCGGCGGATGGTATGACATCGGACACCACGTCACCGCCTACGCCAATCTGGACAACGCTTTCAACAACCACTACAACGAGGTGCTGGGCTATCCCGCGCTGGGTTTGAACTTCCGTGGAGGTTTCCGCTTCCGCTTCGGCGGCGAGTAAAGCACAGCCGGTTGCGAGTGGCTGCCTGTACAATCGGTTTCGCCCATGAGCACGGCTTCAGCGACGGTAGCAGAGCATGTGGAGCAGGCAAGGCCGGCCGCAACCCGGCTTTACTCGCTTGACCTGTTTCGCGGCATGACCATCGCGGCCATGATCGTGGTCAACAACCAAGGGCCCGATGCCTATGCTCCGCTAAAGCATGCGGAGTGGAATGGCTGGACGCCCACCGACCTGATCTTCCCGTTCTTTCTGTTTATCGTCGGCGTGTCGCTGGTGCTGTCCTTCACCGCCAGGCTGCAACGTGGCGGTTCGCGGCGCTCGCTGGTGCTGCATACACTGCGTCGAAGCGCAGTCCTGTTCCTGATCGGACTAGCGCTCAATGGCATGGCCTCGATCGATCTGGCGAAGTGGCGCATCCCGGGCGTGCTGCAAAGGATCGCGATCGTCTACTGTATCGCCGCCATCATCACGCTGTATTCACGAACGCGCACGCGAGCGATTCTGATTGTCGTCTTGACCGTCGGTTATTGGTGGCTCATGCGCTTCGTGCCCGTGCCCGGCCACGGCATGCCTGGTATCGACGTCCCTCTGCTTCACCCTGAACACAATCTCGCTTCGTACCTCGATCGCAAGCTCATGCTCGGGCATCTGTGGACGCCGAAGCACGATCCCGAAGGCGTGCTGAGCACGATCCCTGCGATTGCCACGGCACTCTGCGGCGTCCTCACCGGAGAATGGCTGCAGACCAGGCATACACCTGAGAGAAAAGTCGTGGGTATGTTTGCGGCGGGAGTGCTTGGCGTGATTGCGGGAGAAATCTGGAATCAGTGGCTGCCCATCAACAAGAATCTCTGGACCAGTTCGTACGTTGTATTCACCGCGGGCGCAGCCCTGATAACGCTTGCGGCCTGCTGCTGGATTACCGACATCAAGCTGCATCGAGGCGCGTGGACAAAGCCCTTCCTCATCCTGGGCACCAATGCCATCACCGCGTACGTGCTCTCGGAGGTGATCGGTGGCGGCTTCGCGTGGGCGGGCATCAACCCGGTCCACCATCTCCCACTACATTCTCCCCAGGTGGCTTCTCTGCTGCAGTCGCTGCTCATTCTTGTCCTCAGCTTCCTGCCGGTCTGGATGATGTACCGGCGCCACATCTTCATCAAGATTTAACCGAAAGCGGCGCCGCGCTTGAAAATTGACGTGTCCGCCTCGGCAGCCTAATATCCGGACACAATGGCTGAGCCGGCATCCCAGGTCGGACAGATTTTCGGGCACTACCGCCTGATCGAACAGATCGGAGCCGGCGGGATGGGCGTGGTGTTTCGCGCACATGACGAACAACTGCGCCGCGATGTCGCCGTCAAAATTCTTCCCCACGAATTGTTCAGCAATCCCGACAGCCGCGACCGCTTTCGCAAAGAGGCATTGGCGGTCGGCCGCCTCAACCATCCGAACATCGCCATGGCATTCGACTTCGGCCAACAAGGTGAAGTCGATTATCTGGTCACCGAGTACATCGCGGGCGTCAACCTCGACGAGAAGATTGCCAAGCAGCCGCTGCCGCAAAGAACCGTTCTGGAGCTGGCAATCCAGCTGCTCAGTGGACTGGAAGCTGCCCATCGCGAGAGCGTGATTCACCGCGATTTGAAGCCGGGGAACATCCGCATCAATCGCGAAGGTCAGCTCAAGATTCTGGACTTCGGGCTGGCCAAGCTCACCGAGCCCTTCGACGAAAACGCCGACACTGCGACCGTCACAACCGACGCGTCGGTCAGCGGCACTCTGCCTTACATGGCGCCCGAACTGCTTCGCTCCGAGGATTGCGATGCGCGCGTCGACATCTGGGCCTCGGGCGCGGTGCTGTATGAAATGGCGACCGGAAGGCGCGCGTTTCCCGACAAGCAGCCCGCGCTGGTCATCGATGCGATTCTGCATTACGACCCGGCCCGGCCGTCGCTGCTGAATCCCAAGATCACGGCCTCGCTCGAAGCGGTGATTCTGAAGGCTCTGGACCGCGACCCTGACCGCCGCTATCAGTCGGCGCGCGAGTTCCTCGTCGACCTGCAACGACTGCTTTCCGGAGGCGAGATTGCCACCGATACCTTGCGGCAATCGCAGGTGCAGCAAGTTGAGGCGAAGCGTCGCCGGAGGCGCGTCGCGCTCGCCTTCGCAGGTGTGCTGCTGGTCGGCTTAGCCTTGGGCTACGTGGCCAAGCGACTGCTGCCGGTGGCTCCGGCGCGGCAAAAAATCCTGGCGGTGCTGCCCATCGAGACGGTTGGGCAGGATGCCGCAACCAACGCGCTCGCACTCGGTCTGACAGAAACTCTGACAGCGAAACTGGTGCAGGCCAGCGACAGCGACTCTATCCAGGTCGTTTCCCCGCGCGATCTCCGCGACCAGAAGGTCAAGACCGCGGCCGACGCCCGGCGCGAGTTCGGAACCGATTACGTCATCGAGAGCAGCTTGCAGCGCTCGGGGCAGACCATGCGGATCAACTGCTACCTGGTTGATTCGCGCACGCATGGTCAGTTGGCCGCACGCACCATCGAAGCCGACGCCAGCGACACCTTCAAGCTGCAGGATCAGGTCGTGAACGCCGCGCTGGACATGCTGCCGGGCAGTGCCACCGGATCGCAGCGGCAAGCCCTGATCGCCCATCAGGACACGCCGCCTGCGGCCTACGAAGCCTACATTCGCGGCCGCGGCTATCTGCTGGAGTACGAGAAGCCGGAAAACATCGACAACGCCATCACCGAGTTCAACCAGGCGGTCAAGATTGATCCGAAATATGCACCGGCCTACGCAGGACTGGGTGAGGCGTATTGGATAGGGTATGACCAGCTGCACCGCGACAAGGGTTGGATCGACAAGGGATCAGAAAATTGTCAAAGGGCATTGCAACTGAGTCCGCAAATGTCCGATGGGTACACATGTCTCGGGAACATCCTGTTTGGAACCGGCAAGTACCAGGAGGCAGTCACCCAGTATCAACGAGCGCTCGACTTGGACTATTCCAGCAATGACGCGCTGCACGGCATAGGAGCTTCCTACGCAAAGCTGAACTACCCGGCGGCGGCGGAATCGACTTTCCTGAAAGCCAAGGCGCTGCGTCCGAACTACTGGAGTGTCTATAGCTGGCTGGGCGAGTTCTATGCGAATCAGGCGCGTTTTGACGACGCCGCGCAAATGTACAACAAGGCAATCGAGCTGGCGCCCGATAATTACAAAAACTATTCGTATATTGCTGGCGTTTACGTTTACCAGGAGCGCTACGAAGACGCCATCACTGCGCTGCGCCGGTCAATCGAACTACGGCCCACTCTCGATGCGTACAACAATTTAGGAGCCGCCTATTTTCTGCTCCATCGTTATCGCGAAGCTATCGACGCATTCCAAGCTGGAATCAAGCTGGACGACCAGAGCTGTGTAAACTGGTCTAATTTGGGCGATGCTCTCTACTGGAGTAAGGAACGACGCTCCGAGTCGGCTACTGCTTACCAGCGAGCTATCACGATATCAAAAGAGAAGCTCGCGGTTAACCCGCGCGATGGCGAAACATTGGCTTACCTAGCCCTGGATAATGCGATGGCGGGTAACAAACTGGCCGCATTCGATGCTCTGCACACGGCTCTAACCGAGTCGCCAAAAAACCCGGTAGTTTTGCTTCAAGCTGCACAAATCTACCACCATTTCGGAGATGAGGAACAATGTCTGGCAGCTTTGAAGGAAGCGGTAGCAAATGGATACCCACGCAGCCTCATCCGCCGCATGCCGGACTTCGAGCAACTGAAGACTGACAGTCGCTTTCGCTCTATTCTGCACGGCAATGCAGACCAGTAGATTAATGACCGACGATAATTCCGATTCCATTCGCCGGCTTCGTTCCGGCGTCACCTATCACATCGTAGTAGAACTGTTTGTACGAAGCGTTCTTGCTGACTCTGCGAGTTACTCCTGAGTTAAAAGTCGTAGGGGAATCAAAAGGGCTGTCGTTGGGATCGAATTTAATCGAGTACACAACTGGTTTGGAATCGTCTGAAACCCACTCAACTTTTCGGTTTTGCTTCACGGTAGGCGTGGCCGTCACGACTATCACCTGGCCCTGAACTGTCTTGACATGAATCTTACGCGTGAAGAAGGGAAACAGCGTGGAATCTAATACGCCGAAAGCACCCAGAAGCAAATAGATTGCGCCGAAGCCGATGACTATGCCAACGACGGGTCTTGCTATAGACTTCTTTCCACCCATGCCTTATCCCTTTCTAACGCTGTATAGCACCAGAAGCGGAACCGTCAACACCTGACTCACGAGGTCGCAGGTGTTCCGACGACAATAGCACGGAGAAACCACCTGTCAAGCTATAAGGCAGACATGGGACTTAATGGACACTTCCCTATAGGAAATTGTGGTGGGTTCGATCTAGCTAGTCTTCGCTCTCAGGTCGCAGATCGTCCTTGATCCCCAAATTCTTAATCAGGCGATGTAGATAGTTGGGGTGGACGTCGAGTATCTTTGCCGCCTCGGTGTAGTTGGTTTTGGCCTGCTTCACCGCATCGATAATCATCTTCTTCTTCAACTGATTGATCTTGTCGTGATACGTCTTGCCGTCGGTCGGAGGCGGCGGGACCTCCAACATGCTGTCGGGCAGATCCTCGGGCACGATCTCATCGCCGGTTCCCAGCACGATGGAATGCTCGATCGCGTTCTCCAGCTCACGCACGTTGCCGGGCCAGCGATAGTTGGTCAGGATGTCGCGCGCTGCTTTAGAAATTCCTTTCAAAGCGCGTTTGCATTTTTCTGCGTACTTCGAGGAAAAATACATTGCCAGCAGCGGAATATCGTCGGGACGCTCGCGCAGCGGCGGCACCGTAATCGACACTACATTCAGGCGGTAGTAAAGGTCCTGGCGAAATTCGCTTTGCTTAATTGCTTCTTCCAGGTTCTTGTTGGTCGCCGCGATCACGCGAGCGTCGAGTTTCAGGGTGCGGGTTCCACCCACCCGCTCGAATTCGCGTTCCTGCAAAGCCCGCAGCAGCTTCACCTGGAGCAGCGGCGCCATGTCTCCGATTTCGTCGAGGAAGATTGTTCCTCCCTCGGCAATCTCCAGGCGTCCCTTCTTCAATCCGACAGCGCCGGTAAACGCGCCTTTCTCGTGACCGAAGAGTTCGCTTTCCAGCAGCGCTTCGGGGATGGCCGCACAGTTGATGGCGACAAACGGTTTGTCGGCGCGCGGGCTGTTGCGATGAATCGCGCGCGCCACCAATTCCTTACCCGTACCGCTTTCCCCTCGAATCAGAACCGTGGAATCGCTCTTGGCTACGCGTCCAATGAAATTATGGACGTGGCGCATCGCCCTGCTTTCTCCGATGATGACGTCCTGCAGATTCAGTTCGGCCTGCAGCCGGCGGTTCTCGTTGCGCAGGGCTTCTGTCGCCAGAACATTCTCCAGCGTTACGGCCGCCATGGTCGCAACCGACGTCAGGAAATGCACGTGGTCGTCGCGGAAGATGTCGGCATTCTCGGCCGACGTCATATACACCACGCCAATCGTCCGCTCGGTGCCAACCAGAGGCACGCACAGCACGGCCTCCTTGTCACCCGATTCTTCAGAAGGCCGGCTGAGTACCGCCGAGCGCTCCCAAAGCGCGCGCTGGACCAGTTCGCGGCGAATACTCAGCTGCGTCTTAGCCTCGGGATTGCGATGCCAGACGCGGCTTGAGCTGGGATCTTCATCCGCATGACGCAGAATCAAAATCGCGCCCGAATCCGCAGGGATGACCTCGCCCAGCAGCTCCAGCAATCGTTGTTGAAGTTGAGCCAGCTCGCGGATCGAATTTAGGATGCTGGTGATTTTGAAGAGAGCATTGAGGTCACGGGCCATGCGGCCCACATCCATGCCCGACTTTGAGACCGATGAAAACGCACGGATGTTCGTCGTGGTCAGCAGGCTTACGGATTCGGAGTCCCGGAATTGAACGGTCTGCAACGGCTCTTCCGACTCGTCGGTAATGAGGAAGACCAACTCGCATCGACCAACCCTGATATTGTCGCCGTGGGTCAGAAGCTTGCGGCGCACGGGAATGCCGTTGACGAAGGTCCCGTTGTGGCTTTCAAGATCGATGAGCTGAAAAGCGGAATCTGTTTTACTGATGGAAAAATGGCGGCGTGAGACCGCCTGGTCCCGAAGGCATAGGTTGTTCCCTGGATCACGGCCGACGGAAAGCTGGTCGACCAGTAATCTCACCAGGGTCCCTTTTGCAGGGCCGGAAACTACCACGACTCTCGTATCCAAGCCGCCCTCCCCCAGGCAGCAAACGCCCGCCAGACCGGTGGCCAGAACAACAATTCCTAACCGTATGGATAGTGAGTCTATCCAGATGGATAGTCAAAAGTATTCTGATTAGCGCTTTCAGAAAAGCCTTGCCAGAATCCTATCAGGCAAGCCATTGAAAATAAACAATATCCTAAAACGGCGGCAACTTCAACCTGCTTGGTCTCTAACGTGCTATAGAAGTAGTATTCGCGCTAAGCCTCCAAGGTTCACCCGGCGTGACCAGAGCAACATAGCTTGGAGGATGAAAACGCCACGGCTCGAAGCAGTCTCTCCGATGGCCCGGAGACCGTGATCCGCGCGATCACGTGATAGAAGACCTGGAGTGGGAGCGCTCCGGGTCTTTTTTATTTCTGCCGCAATTTCCCTTTCCGCTTGCAATGTTCAATTGTGACCCGCCTCACAGACGGCGTTTTCTTCAGTCCCTATCGTGGCTGTAAGAGCCCCGGAGTTTTCTCCGTCTGAAAGGTGTCGCATGTCATCTTCCGCTGTCGCTACTACCTCGCGTGTTTTGAACTCAAGCCTGACGAATCGCATCATGAGCGCCGAAGAAGCCGCCGCCCTCATCGTCCACGGCCACCAGGTCGGCATGAGCGGGTTCACCGGCTCCGGATATCCGAAGGCTGTGCCGTTGGCGCTGGCGCGTCGCATTGCCGATGCCAATCTGCGCGGACAGAAATTCCAGGTCAGCATTTTCACCGGCGCTTCCACCGGCCCCGAACTGGATGGCGCACTCGCCATGGCCGGCGGCATTCATCTGCGCTTGCCCTACCAGTCCGATCCTGAGACGCGCAAGCGCATCAACGCCGGAGAGATGGAGTACATGGACATCCACCTGAGCCACGTGGCGCAGTTCGTGGAGTATGGTTTTCTCGGCAAGCTCGACGTTGCTCTGATCGAAGTCGCCGCTGTCCTCGAAGACGGCCGCATGGTCCCGAGCTCCTCGATCGGCAACAACAAGACGTGGATTGAGCAGGCGGAAAAAGTCATCATCGAAGTGAACTCGTGGCAGCCGATGGCGCTTGAGGGCATGCACGACATTTACTACGGACTGCAGCCGCCCCCGAATCGCGGACCGATTCCACTCACCCACACCGGCCAGCGCATCGGCAGTCCGTACCTGGAAGTTCCGCTCGACAAAATTGTCGCCGTGGTTCCCACCGATTCCCCCGACCGTAACAGTGCGTTCAAGGCGCCGGATGAAAACTCGCGGCGCATCGCCGGACACATTCTGGAATTTCTGGCGTGGGAAGTGAAGAAAGGCCGAATTCCCGCGAACCTCCTGCCCTTGCAATCGGGGGTGGGCAATATCGCCAACGCGGTGTTGTTTGGCCTCGAAGAAGGTCCGTTCGAAAACCTCACGTCGTTCACCGAGGTGATTCAGGACGGCATGATTCGCCTGCTGAACTCGGGCAAACTGACAGCAGCTTCGGCGACGGCGTTCTCCCTCAGCCCCGAGATGCTCAACGAAGTGAACGCCAGCATGGACAGCTACCGCAAGCAGATTGTGCTGCGGCCGCAGGAGATTTCGAATCATCCGGAGATCATCCGCAGGCTCGGCGTGATCGCGATGAACGGCATGATCGAGGCCGACATGTATGGCAACGTGAACTCGACTCACGTGATGGGTTCGCGCATTCAGAACGGCATTGGCGGCTCAGGCGATTTCGCACGCAACGGATACCTGTCGATCTTCATGGCGCCGTCGACGGCCCAGAAGGGCAGCATCTCGACCATCGTTCCCATGGCATCGCACGTCGATCACACCGAGCACGATGTCTCCGTCATCGTCACCGAGCAAGGGCTGGCCGATCTGCGTGGCCTGTCGCCGCGCCAGCGCGCCCACATCATCATCGAGAAGTGTGCCTCGCCGGACTACAAGCCCATCCTGGCTGACTATCTCAGCCGGGCGGAACGGTTGTCCTATGGCCGCCACACGCCGCATCTTTTGGGAGAGTCGCTAGGCTGGCACAATCGCTATCTGCGAACCGGACACATGAAGCCGCGCTCGGAAGACTGAGCGCTGGAAGGTAATGCGGAGCAAAAAAGCCGCCTCGCGTGAGGCGGCTTCGTATTTCGGAGATGTCGCGCGAGTTTACGTGCTGGCTTGCTCCAGCATGCCCTTCTCCGCCTTCTCCTGACACTCAATGCAGTGACGTGTCCACGGCACGGCTTCCAGCCGCTTGGGGTTGATCTCTTCCCCGCACGAAATACATTGGCCGAAGGAGCCGTCGCGGATCCGATCGAGCGCTCCATCCACCATCTGAAGTAACTGACGGTCGTTGTTGCTCTGGTGGAAGAGGAATTCCTTGGTGTAGGAATTGGCGGCGCGGTCGGCGATATCCTGTGCCGACTCAAGGTCGGCGTCGCGACCATCCTGGGCGGTGCGGCTTACGGCGTGCCTCAACTCGCTTTGCCGCTCCTCCAGTCGCTTTTTAAAGGTCTCAAGTTTCTTCTTTTCCATAGCTCTGTACCCATTCACCCGCACTACGAGCAGCCCCGGGGGCCGGATCAAAAATGCTGTAGGCGAAGCGGAATCATATGCGCCGGGAAGAACGCACGTCAACTCCGGCGGCTCCCTACCCTGGCTTTCCCGGGTCGATGCTGAGATTGGATGCTACCGGTTTCGAGGAGGAGCCCCGGTCCCCCCAATGCAAAAAAGCGGCCGTTAGGCCGCTCTTCGAAAGAGGCGAGCGAGGTAGGGATCGTTCAGGGAAGGCGATGCATGACGTTGCCCCGCTCAACCGCAGGGCATACCGGGAGATATTGAGACAGACGGAAGAGGGTAAATTTCAAGGTTTTGTGCCTCTTTAGTGAGCGTGTTAGTTGCAGTTGAACTTCCAAAGGCACGATGCGGTCGGCGGCCGAATCAAGCAGGCAGCAAAGTAGTTGTTAATAGTAGTGATATCGCCGTTTTACGTCGTGGCCTTCGAACCGCCAGGAAGACCGCAGGGCCAACCGGCGTGGTATCGCGGTACATACGATTATGCAGTTCGGTTCTTATTTTGAGCCGCGTTCTGCTCTTCAATCAGCTTCAATTTGTTGAGCAGCGCCTTGTAGCTGATCTTCAGAATCTTGGCTGCCTGCCGCCGGTTCCAGCGAGTCTGGTTGAGCACGCGCTCGATGGCTTCGCGCTCGGCTCCCATCGCGGCACGCCTTCCGATATCGAGCAATGACATCGTTTCGGTATCGGCTCCATTGCTCTTCCCGGAGGTGATCGGGATAGTCGAGTTGTTCGCGCTGCTGCGGTCGGGAGCGCTCCTGTCGTCCTTGACGGGCGCGGGAGCTGCTGACACGGAACTGACGATAGGCTTGTGGGTCGACAGTTCGCGGATGATTTGCGATTCATTCCCCACGATGACGTACCGCTTTACCAGGTTCTCCAGCTCGCGAATGTTGCCAGGCCAGTTGTATTCCGCCATGCGGCTGAGGGCGTACTCGGTAAACGGCGGCGGCTGCTTGCCATAAAACTCGCTGTATTTCCGCAGGAAGAATTCCAGGAAGACGGATATTTCTTCCCGACGCTCGCGCAGCGGCGGGATATGAATCGTAATGACGTTCAGGCGGTAGAACAGGTCCTCGCGGAATGTCCCCTCCTGCACGGCGTTTTCCAGCGGCTTGTTGGTCGCCGCTAAAACGCGAACGTCCACGGAGATGTCGCGCTTGCCGCCCAGACGGGAGAACTCACCGTCCTGCAAAACGTGCAGCAGCTTGGCCTGTAGCGCGGGATGCATTTCGCTGACTTCGTCGAGGAACAAGGTGCCCGCATTGGCGAGATCGAACTTTCCCAGCTTCTGCCGATTCGCGCCGGTGAAGGCGCCGGGCTCGTAGCCGAAGAGCTCGCTTTCCAGCAGTTCATGTGGAATGGCCGCGCAGTTCACCTTCACGAACGGCTTGTCTTCGCGGCCCGACTGCGCATAAATCATGCGCGCCACAACCTCTTTGCCGGTGCCACTCTCTCCGCGGATCAGCACGGTCGCCGTGGTGTCGGCCACCTGCTCAATGGTCTCCTTGACCTCCTCCATGCGAGGACTGGTTCCGAACAGGCCAGAGAAATCGCGATTGCGGCGCACCTGATCACGAAGCTGGATTCCTTCGCCGGTCACGCGCTGCTTGTCCAGAAGCTTGTTGATACGGAGATCCAGATCGGTGGGCTCAAACGGTTTCGGCAGGTAGTCATCTGCGCCCAGCTTGGAGGCGGTGAAGATCATCTCGGGATCGTGTCTCGCCGAAATCATCACCACACACGCCTCGGGTTTCGCCTGCTTGATCCGGGTCAATACATCCAGAGCGGTGGCGCCCGGACCGGACAAATCCAGTAGAACCAGAGCTGGACCGCAAACTCGCAGCGCGCGAAGACCTTCATCGCCACTGCTCGCGCTGCTCACCTCGAATCCACGGCGAACCATATGGGCAGTCAACGACCGGCCCATGGCAATGTCGTCCGCGACGACCAAAACCCTCATTTTTTTAGCCGGAACCATTCCACCCCTAGGCGATCGCGACCATGAGGAAGTATTCCCCGCCTCACACAGGGAAATGAGCGTGCAATTATGAGAATCGAAATACCCACTTCCGGGTTGCACCTCACCGAAGACGCGACGCGTTCGACCCTGAAGGTGCAACTTTGCTTGCGAGTGTGTGGACGATTGTAAACCCGGCGGTGAGGAAGGGAGTAGCTGGATTTTGGGAAATCAGCAGTTGCGACAGCAAAAAGAAAAGGGCGACCCTATGGCCGCCCTTCTACAAACATCGGGCCTAATTTCCGCCGGATACGGTGCGCAATTTACCTGGCATGAAATGGTACGGAGGCCAGGGGCCGGTGATGGTAACGTGGCAGTCCTTGAAGTGCCGCGTCGCCGTGTCGTACCGATTCTGGTATTTGGCGACCGAACTGGACTCGATCAGGTGGGCGAAGTCAATCAGGATGCTGCCGGAGTCGGTCCGCTTGCAGATAATGTCTTCCTCGAGGGGAGAGAATAGCTTATGAACCTGCATCGAAAGAGCGCGCGCCTTGGTCTGCCGCTCCCTCTCGCGGCTGGCCTGCTCACGCAACTTACGCAGGTACTCCCCGCCAACTCCATTGGGCAATTCGGATACGGCTGCTTCCAGATTGCCGTCTTTCACCAGCAGTTTGAAGTGCATCTCGGCTTTGCCGCGCAGACGGTCGACGGATTCCAGGAAAGTCTTGCGATTGGCGCGTACAGCCCTGCGAAGGGCTTCATCGGAATCGAAAATGGTGCCGAAGCGGAAAGGTAGTACGGTGAGGGTGCGGAAGCACTCGCTGACCACGCGGGCGTGTTCCACAATGGATTGCTGAGTAAGAGTTTGTTCAACAGAGTGCTCGCTGACAACGACAGCAAACTCTCCGCTGGGGTAAGCAAGGACCGAGGCGCCGTTCACGCCTCGAAGGTTTTCTAACGCAAAGGGGCGCCGGGCTCGGATTCCATTCTGAAGGCCCTGCTGCTCAGTAATGCAGTACGCGTACCACGCCATCTTAGTCTCTCCTGGGAGTACTCGCACACCAACATTGAGTGCATGTAGTGCATGAGGGAATGCTGACTGTCGAACGTGGAACTGCAGATTCAGGCTTAGTTCGGGAATGGACGAGGAACCACCCCCAACTCCCTTATCGTATCCCCCAAACCGGGTAGACGCAACCGGGAACTCCACGTCCACAGCAGGTTTTTGCGAAATAGGACAAATCTTACAGCGGGATGAACAGTTTGATGGAAAAACTCCCGGCAGATTAATTGGGAGGGACGCACCCTCAGTCGCGCCGTTCCCAGTCCTTTACGGCTGTCATCGTGAGGGAAGAGGTGTTATCGACAGGCGGGATTTTCGCTGGGCACCCTTCGCTGGGCACCCGATGTCTGTGCGAGAACCCACCCTATTGCCTGCTCTGAACAAACCAGCGCCGCAGGCGCGAAAGAGCATAGCTCAGCGGTTCAGCGCTGGGTCAGCTCCGACAGAATCCCGAGTCCCTTCAGGGGCGGCAGCCCCCCAGGCGCCGATCTTTACACTAGACAAACGGCCAGCGGGAGGCAGCGCCTGCGCCTCCCGGCCTTGGAGTATCTATGACTTATAACCGAACGCTGACCCCGCTCGAATTACCTAACGTCCGGTCGCTGCCCGTCGAATTGGCTCCCGACACCTGCTGCCAGACCTGCTGCACCGCACTGTAAGCCTGCTGCGCCGCTGACAGATCTCCCGATTTCAGCGCCGTCCCCAGTTCGGTCAGTCCCTGCGACAATTTGGCGGCCATGGGCGGCACGTGCGACCCCTTGGGTGCGGCACACGGGCCTACGTTGCTGAGCGTATCCAGCGAATCCTGCGCCGCGCTCAGATCCCCGGCTTGCAGCGCCTGACCGATGTTGTTGATCATCTGTCCAACCGGGCCGCCGGCATTCAATTGCGATTTGAACGATTGCGACAGGGACACGCTGTCGGTCTGCGCAGTCGTGTTGCCGATCTGTGGTTCGTGACAGTACTTCTTGAAAGGATCCTGCAAGCGCTGGTACTGCGCGTTTGCCGCGCCTGTATTTCCAACAACTCCGCACACAGCCATAGTCGCCTCCACACTGTTATTCGTCGGCAGGGGCCGCGCTCGGCGCACCGCCTGTCCTACGACGAAACGTGCAGCTCAATAGCCATGCTAGATAAGAAGGAATTAAGGCTGGGAGGAACGCCGGACTATTCCTGATCGTCAACCAGACGCAGCACCACCTGGTCGATCGTCTCCAGCGCCTGCCTGGTCGCCATGTTGTTGTTGTTGGTCATGATGGAGAACGCGATGTGGTCCCCGGACTTGGTCGTCGCATAACCCGACAGCGAATACACGTGGCTCAGCGACCCTGTCTTCGCTCGAACTATTCCGGCCGCCGGCGTGTTGCGGAAGCGGTCGGCCAGCGATCCGTCCGTCGCGGCCACCGGCAGGGTGTCTTCAAACGATTGCCCCCACGGCTGCTGATAACAATATTTCAGCAGCTGCACCGTCGCCTCCGGCGTCACCAGGTCCTCACGCGACAAGCCCGAGCCATCCAGGAAAACGAACTGCTCCGGCTTGATGCCGGCATTCACCAGGAAGCTGCGCAACACCTCCAGGCCGCCGGCGATTGAGCCCGAATTTCCCTTCTCCTTGCCCAGCAGCCGCAGCATGAGCTCGGCGTGCAGGTTCTGGCTGACCTTGTTGATCACCTGCAGGTCCTCGACCAGAGGCTGCGATTCGTAGCTGGCCAGGATCATCGGCGCCGGGTTCGGCGGACGCGTGCTGCTTCCCCCGCCCGACGCCATCGACGTAATGCTGAACGTCTGCATCGACGCCAGCTCCGTGTGGTGGGTGCGGGCGCGGCCATACACGGTGACGCCACGCTCCTCCAGCAACTGCCGCAGGAGCCGGGCCGCAAAGTCGGCCGGATCTTCAATCGCCAGCGCCTCGCCAAAACCGGGATCGTCCTGGGGAAGATTGCCCCAGAAGGTCAGCAGGTTCGATCCCGGCTCGCGATTGATGGAAACCGTGCGCGGCCCGCTGCCTGCCGGCGTCGTGATCACCCGATTGTCGATCTTGTAATACTCCGGGAAGGGGGTGATGTTCAGGAAGGCCCGCTCGCCCGGCCGGTCCGCCGGCATGATGGTCACGAAAATTACATTGTCATTAATTGTGAGCGCTGAGACCGGAGCGCCCCACTCGCGCGCCAGATCGTCCTGCGACCAGCCTTCCCCGTACCGCTCCCAGACAAAGTACGAATCATCGGCAACAATGTCGCCGTCGACATACTTCAGCCCGTGCTGGACCAGTTCGTCCGCCAGCATTTGCAGCACCTGGATTGCCGGCGCCTTGCGCTCGGTATGCATGCTGTAGGGCAGCGTGCGCCCGGAAAGATTCGGATCGCCGCGGCCGACCAGCACCAGGTCGGCATCCAGGCGGCCATACTTGTCGAGCGTGCCCATGGTCTCGACCGTCGTCTTGAAACGATAGTCCGGCCCAATCAACCCAAACACCGCAGCGGTGGTGAAGAGCTTGGCATTGGATGCGGGAGTGAAGAGCTTGTCGCTATCCAGGGCGACGATGGTGTGGCCAGTGTCCAGCGATATCGCTTCGACGCCCCAGAAACCGCGGTCGCTGTCGGGTCCCGCCAGAATGTCCTCGATATCGTGCGTCAGCTTGGCGGAGCTCAGCGCATGTTTCTTGCTGGCGGCGTGGGCGGGAAGAAGCAATAACAGCCAGATTGCAACTATGCGGAAGTAGCGAAGCCGGAACATAAGAACTACTCTGAAAAAATTCTAGCACCGAGGGGAAGAGGGTATCGCCGCGAAATTCATGGGATTTCGGAAATTGCATCCTTCATCACAACTTGAACGTATTCTCCGGCAATTACAATCCCAGAATGCGACCCCGCTTCCGATGGCAACTCCGTACGCGCGCGCTGGACTTGGGCGAGCGCACCCTGGTCATGGGAGTTGTCAACGTGACACCCGACTCCTTCTACGACGGCGGCAACCTTCCCACTCCAGAGGACGCCGTCAGTCATGCGCTGCGCTTGCTGGAGGAGGGCGCCGACATCCTCGACGTGGGCGGCGAATCGACCCGTCCGGGATCGCGCATCGCGGGCGAGACGCCCTCGCCAAAACACGCCCCGGTCAGCGCCAAGGAAGAGCTGGCTCGCGTGATCCCTGTCATCAAAGGCATCGCGCAGGCCAATCCTGACGCCGTCATTTCTGTGGACACATATAAGTCGGAGGTCGCTCGCGCCGCCGTCGCCGCCGGTGCGGAAATCGTCAACGACGTGAGCGCATTTCAGTGGGACGACGACATGGGCACGACTTGCGCCCAGTTGCAATGCGGCGTGGTGATGATGCACACCCGCGGAACGCCCGGGGAATGGCGGCAACTGCCGCATGAAGCGAACATTGCCACCCTCGTCGAGCACGAGCTGGCCAACCGGGTGCAAGGAGCGTTTGAGCGTGGCGTCGAGCGCTCGCGCATCGTGCTCGATCCCGGCTTCGGCTTCGGCAAAAACTTCGAAGAGAACTATCCCCTGCTGGCGCGGCTGGACCAGTTGCAACGATTGGGCTTTCCTATCCTGGCCGGCACTTCGCGCAAATCCTTCGTCGGCCGAACGGGCGGCAAAAGAAGTGGAAAAGACCTGCCACCCGCCGAGCGTCTGTCGGCTTCCCTCGCGGCGATGACCATCAGCATCCTTCGCGGAGCTCACATTGTGCGGGTCCACGATGTCCGCGCCAGCGTTCAGGCAGCCGCCGTTGCTGACGAGATTCTCCTGGTGTCGAAAGACAGTTAGTCACCGACAGCGTAGCCATCAAGACCGTAAGTCTCCAGCTATTCGCCCACGGTCGGGTAACAGTTTCCCACTATTTCTTGGCCACAGAAATCTCCATCCCGCACTGGAAAGGCATTGACCCTTATCCTGCATCGGGGATACATTGTCCGCCGAACGGCCAGCCTGTTGGGGGGAGAACACCTGTGAACCTATTTGCTGCCTGCCAGGATGCGACTACGTTTGTCATTTCAGGCACTCGCAAGTTCTGCTCGCTGCTGGTGCTGGGCGTCATGGTGTCCGCAACGCTCGCCCATGCCCAAACTTTTTCTGTGATTCACTCCTTCACCGGCGGCATCGATGGCTTTCAACCTTTTGCCGGGCTCACAATCGACCAGGGTGGCAATCTTTACGGCACCACCACGCAATACGTGGGCGGTACTGTCTTTGAGATGAAGCAGCACAATGGAAGCTGGATCTTCAGCACCCTCTACCAATTCGTGGATGACCGGTACATCCCGCAAGGCCGCGTGGTGCAGGGTCCCGGGGGCGCGTTGTACGGCACGACCAATATCGGAGGAAGTGACAACTGCTTTGAGTTTGGGTGCGGAACCGTGTACTCGGTGCGGCCGCCTCAAACCATTTGCCGAAGCGTCAGTTGCTCATGGTCAGCGAACTTCGCGGAGTTCAACGGAATCAACGGTTATCTGCCCGGATTCGTAGATCCGGCCTTCGACGCCGCGGGCAACATGTACGTCACCACGACAGAAGGCGGCGCTCACGGTGACGGAAACGTTGCCCAGTTGACTCGCTCCGGAGGGCAATGGACGCCGACCAGCATTCACGACTTCAACGGCGCGGACGGGACCTCGCCCTACAGCGGCGTCACCATCGACTCCCAGGGAAACCTGTACGGTACAGCCTGGTATGGAGGCCCGAACGGTGCTGGCACGGTCTACCGGATGACCCCCTCCGGCTCAGGATGGACGTTTCAAATCATCTATGCCTTTCAGGGCGACCCGGATGGCGCGCTACCCGTGGGAGGCTTGATCTTTGACCGGGACGGCAACCTCTATGGCACAACTGAGACTTCCGGCCCAGGCGATGGAGGAACAGTATTTGAGCTTTCCCCTTCAGCAGGAGGCTGGAATTTCACCCTCCTGTATTCCTTCTCCGGCTCTTCGACAATGTATGGTCCCATTGACACCCTGACGATGGATGCAGCAGGCAATCTCTACGGCACCACCGTCGCGGTCGGAGCGTTTGGCCAGGGCTCGGTGTTCAAGCTGACGCGCAACGGCGGCGCCTGGAGTTTTACCGACCTCCACGATTTCACTGGGGGCGCGGATGGGGCGAATCCTTTCGGGAACGTAACGCTGGACCAGAGTGGAAACATGTACGGCACTACATCGGCTGGAGGAATTCAATCCTCCAACTGCTATTCGGATTCCTACCTCGGCTGCGGGGTCGTCTGGAAAATCGCTCCCTAGCGAATGCGTCGCGGCGTGCCCGGGCCGGTGCTTAACAGCGTCGGCCTTTTGTTTTCTCCATAGGAAAACACGCTTGGCTTGTATGTGGCACCGGCCTTCTCGCTCGCATCCTAATCGTGTTCCAATCGAAGTTCGTTCTGCCGCGATGCGAAAACTGGAAGATCTGACCGCTGATCCTCGCGTAACCGTTCGCCGACCGGGTGCGCCCCAGGCAGACGGCTGCGTCGTCTACTGGATGCAACGCGCCCAACGCGCGCTCGACAATCCCGCCCTCGAGGTTGCCGTCGAAGCCGCCAACATCCTTCGTCTGCCGGTGGTCATCTTCTTCGCGCCGGTGCCGTTTTATCCCCACGCTAACCTTCGGCACTACACATTCCTCGCCCAAGGCATTCCCGACACTGCCGAGCGAGCACGCAAGCGCGGCATCGGTTACGTTCTTCGCCGCTGGCCCGAGCATTCGCTGCTGAAATTTTGCGATGAAGTGAACGCCTCTCTTGTCGTCGGCGATGAGAACCCGATGCGCGAGCCCGATCACTGGCGCGAACTGGCGGCGAAGAAACTCAAGCTGCCGCTGTGGACCGTCGATGCCGATGTCATCGTGCCCTCGAAGCTGCTGGAGAAAGAGCAGTACGCAGCGCGCATCATTCGACCTCGGCTCAAAAAGCGGCTGGAGGAGTTTCTCGACATCCCGCTGAATGCAAAAGCCAAGGTGTCATGGGAAAAGCCGCGCGGCCTGCAGAGCCTGCCCGACGATGGCTCGCTGGATCTCACCGAGCATTGGAAGGATCTGGACCGCTCGGTTCAGCCGGTCGATTCGTTCACCGGCGGGACCGGCGAGGCGCTCAAGCTGCTGCACGAATTTGTCGCTCACAAGCTGGCGCACTATCCCGAACGCCATGGCAAACCCGAGATCGATGGCACCAGCCGGCTCTCGCCTTATCTCCACTTCGGACACATCGGTCCACACACGGTCGTCAACGCCGTCGAAGAAAGCAAAGCTCCGCGCGCCGCCAAAGACGACTATCTCGACCAGCTCATCACCTGGCGCGAACTGTCGATCAACTTCGCGCACTTCAACAAACTCTACGACTCCATCGAGAGCGCGCCCGACTGGGCGCATCGTACTCTGGCCGCACATGCCCACGACCAGCGCCCCGAACAGTATTCGCGCAAGCAACTGGAATACGCCGAGACCTACGACGACCTCTGGAACGCCGCCCAGCAGCAGATGCTGCACGCCGGATGGATGCACAATTACATGCGCATGTACTGGGCGAAGAAAATTCTGGAGTGGAGCTCGTCGCCGGCGGTCGCGTACCAGACCGCTGTCTATCTCAACGACAAATACTTCCTCGACGGCCGCGATCCCAACGGCTATGCCGGGATTGCATGGTCCATTGCCGGCAAATTCGACCGCCCATGGTTCGACCGTCCCATCTTCGGCACCATCCGCTACATGAGCGGCAACGCCGCGCGCAAAAAGTTCGACGCCGACAAGTACATCGAGCAGATGGCGAAGGCAGGGGATAGCGAGTAGGGGATAGGGGATAGGGGATAGGGGATAGGGGGATAGGGGATAGGGGATAGTGGATAGAAACAGCGTATTTCAGCCAGGGCGTTCTGAACCGCTAAAGGCACGGCATTCACCCGCCCATTGTCCTGCTCATCCTTAGGCCACTGCGCAACTTACCCGGTGATGTTTCTACCCCCTATCCACTATCCACTATCCCCTACCCCCTACCCCCTGCCTTTCTCACACTTTGGTATCACTTTCGCCGCTATTTTCGCGCTTTCCCGGCACTCTCCCGGTGCTAGAATTTTCTTGTTATGGCATTTCCCGTCGATCGCCCACGCCGCCTGCGTCGCACCGAAGCGATGCGCTCGTTTGTCCGCGAAACCCGCCTCACGCCCGAAGGCTTCGTTTATCCATTGTTCATCTGTCCCGGCGAAGGCATTCGCAAGGAAGTCCGCTCGATGCCCGGTGTGTACAACCTGTCCATCGACGAAGCGGTGAAGGAGTGTGCCGAGGTCAAGTCGCTGGGGATTCCCAGCGTGCTCCTGTTCGGCCTGCCGGAATCGAAGGACGAAGTCGCGACGGGCGCATGGGCCGACGACGGCATCGTGCAGAAAGCCGCGCGCGCCATCAAGCGTGAGGTCCCCGGCCTGCTGCTGATGGGCGACGTCTGCCTCTGCGAGTACATGTCGCACGGCCACTGCGGACTGGTCGACACCTCCGACCCCAATGCCAAGGCGCGGCGCGAGGCACTGGAATTCGTCGACGAACTGAAGTCGAAGGGCAAGCTGCTGATCACCACGCAGGCAGCGTCTGCCGCAGCCGCGGTTGCCGCTGCCGGAATCATTACTGCTTCGGCCGAGGAGTACGAGATCCTGAACGACCCCACGCTGGAGTTGCTGGCCCGCACCGCGGTTTCGCAGGCCAAGGCCGGCATGGACATCATCGCGCCCTCTGACATGATGGACGGACGCGTGGCCGCCATCCGCACCGCGCTCGACGAGAACGGCTTCCAGAACATTCCAATCCTGTCGTATGCGGCGAAATTTGCCAGCGGCTTCTACGGTCCCTTTCGCGAGGCCGCCGATTCGGCGCCCCACTTCGGCGATCGCCGCTCCTACCAGATGGACCCGGCCAACCTGCGCGAAGCCATGCGCGAGATCGAAGGCGACTTGCAGGAAGGCGCGGACATGATCATGGTGAAGCCTGCAATGCCCTACCTCGACGTGCTGCATGAGGCGCGCCTGCGCTTCGACGTGCCGCTGTCGGCGTACCAGGTCAGCGGCGAATACGCGATGATCAAGGCTGCCGCGCTCAATGGCTGGATCGATTACGAGCGCGTGATGATGGAATCGCTGCTATGCATCCAGCGCGCCGGCGCGTCCATCACGCTGACGTATTTCGCGAAGGAAGCCGCGCGGCTGCTGGGGTAAATCGAATTCGGATCATCTTGTGTCAGGACACTACGGAAGTCGGCGGCCGGTTGTCAGTTCACGCCTGAGAGGTTGCTGGAAAACTCTGACAATGCGAGGTTTGGGTCAGGGCACGAGTTCACTCGTGCCGATTAGCCTGCCTCTTGGGAATGGGCTTCTGCCCCTGCAAATGTTGGCCCGCCGCCGAAGGCCGACCACATTGACTGGACGGCTCGTCGGACTGAAGTCCGCCTTGCCGGAATCAAACGAAGGCCTTTACAGCACGACTGAAGTCGTGCCCTGTTACAAAGCACGCTGAACCCTTAGCAGGCAAACCAATCCCGCGGCAAACCAATCCCGCGGCAAAGCGATCCCGCACCAACGCAGTCCCGCCGCAGGCGGGACGTAACCTCTTCAGCCCAGCGCGGGAGCGCTGGGTAGACAGCCGGAAAAAGTAAGAGCCGGCTTCAGCCGGCGGCACTCTTTTTCAGGCGCGCCACCGTGCGTTCCTGCCCCAGGTTCACCATAACGGCAAACAAACTCGGCGCAACGCCTTGCCCCGTCAGCATCACTCGCGCGCCGTTAATCAGCCCGCCTGCCTTCACACCCTTCTCCGTCGCGAAATCACGCAGGACCTGCTCCGTCGACGCCTCCGTAAACTCCGGCGCCTTCTCATAACGCACCGCTAACTCTCCCAACATCGCGCGCACGCCATCGTCCTTCAGGAACTTCTCCCGGGCCGCCGCATCGATCTCGAATTCATCGCTGAAATATGCGCGACACAGCGTCGCAAAGTCACGCAGATTTCGCGCGCGCGGCTTCACCAGATCGACGGTCGTCTCCATCGCCTCGCGGCTGGTCTGGAACGGAATAATCCCGAACTTCTTCCACTCTTCTTCAATCAGCGGCAGCAGCAGCGCGGACGGCGTGGCGCGGATGTATTCGGTGTTGAACCAGTCCAGCTTCGAGCGGTCGAACACCGCATTCGATTTCTGAATCCCGTCCAGCCCAAACAGGTCGATCAGTTCGCGATCGTGTAGGATTTCGCGCGATGAATCGGGCGGCGTCCATCCCAGCAGCGCCAGGAAATTGCGGAACGCCTCCGGCACGATGCCTTCTTCCTTATAGGCGGTTACGCTGGTCGCCCCGTGACGTTTGCTGAGCCGCGTCTTGTCCGGCCCCAGAATGAGCGGCACATGCGCGAACACCGGCATCGGCCTGCCCAGCGCGTCGTACAGCATCATCTGCTTCGGCGTGTTGGAAAGATGATCGGCGCCGCGCACGATGTGCGTCATGCGCATGTCGATGTCGTCGACCACCACGCTGAGGTGGTAGGTCGGCACGCCATCGGAGCGCAGCAGCACGAAATCTTCGATCTCTGAATTGGCGAACTCGACGCGCCCGAAGACGGCATCGTCGAATGTGGTACTCCCACTCTCGGGGACAGCGAATCGAACGGCCGCGCCTTCACCGGCTTCTATCCTCTTCTTCGCTTCTTCGCGACTCACGGTGCGACAGGCATCGCGCGTCACCCGCCCTTCGGCAACGCCTTGCGCGCGCTGCTGCTCCAGCTGCTCCCTGGTGCAGAAGCAGTAGTAGGCATGCCCGCTATTGAGCAACGCACCGGCGGCCGCGCGATACAACGCCATACGTTGGGTCTGGAAGTACGGGCCCTCGTCCCAATCGATGCCCAGCCAGCGCAGCCCGTCGAGGATGCCGTCAACCATCTCGGGCGTCGAGCGCTCGAGGTCAGTGTCTTCAATCCGCAGAATCAGCGTGCCGCCGACATGGCGCGCATAGAGCCAGTTGAACAAAGCAGTGCGCGCTCCACCGACATGCAAGGTAGCCGGTGGGCGACGGTGCGAAGCGGAGACGAGGAACTGAAACGTTACGAGTGTTTGATGCCATAGGTGATGGAACGCGTAATCGGATGTTTCTGCGTCAGAGAGTGGGAGGGCACAGAGATCGTGCTCATGCGAACAAAACTCTTCCCTTCACGCAGAAATAATGTGGAATCCCACTTTTTTGGCTGCATCCAGCAATCGCTTGTCGCAGCAAATGAAATGGCGTTCAAACGGACGCCCGCCGCTCCAGACATAGGCTGCGGCTAATTGCAGGGCGTCTGCTCCGCGAAGCTGATACCTCTCCAACATGGACTCGGCTATCTCGCGCAACTCTTCCGCCGGTTGAATCTCATACCATCCGGCCCGGATGACATTAAATTTCTGCAAAGCCTGTTTGTATTCCAACTGAGTGAGCGTCCCGTCCCTCAACTCTCTTGCAAACGCACTTCGCGCTTCCACCGGAGTCGCCCACCAGACAACCACATCATAGGTCTCGCTCAACTCCTGCACCGAGGGACTGAACCGTTGCTGCAAACAGATGGGCACCAGCGCACTGCTGTCCCAGAACGCGGCCTCCATCAACGCCCCTCTTCACGCTCGTCCAGAATCGCGCGCCTTGCAAGCTCGTCGTTCAAGTCCGGCCCAGGCATTGATCGAAGCTTCTTCCAGTTGACAGGACCACGTGCCGGCGGTTTCATTAGTCCAGAGGCAACGAGCCGGCGATCGGTTTCCGTGAGGCCCTCCGCTTTATAGGGCAGGATGCGCGCAATCGGCAGGTCACGATCACGCACGATAACCTCTTCCCCCTTGCGAACCAACTGGAGGTAGGCGCTCAACTTATTTTTCAACTCAGCGACGTTGACTGACTTCATGGCTATATTCTACCACGAGGTAGCTATATAGCCACGAAGGTCTAACTTGCCTTCTCCCGCTTCTCAATCTTCCCCCAGCTATCCCGCAGCGCCACCGTGCGGTTGAACACCAGCGCTCCCGGCTTCGAATCCAGATCGGCGCAAAAATATCCCAGCCGCTCGAACTGGTAGCGGTCTCCTGCTCGCGCCGAAGCCAGCGATGGCTCCAGCTTCGCGTCCCCGATAATCTCCAGCGAATTCGGATTCAGGTTCGCGGTGAAGTCCTGGCCTTCGGGCACATCGCCCGGGTTCTCCTTCAGGAACAGGTTCTCGTACACGCGAATCTCAGCACCAATCGCATGCTGCGCCGACACCCAGTGAATCGTCGCCTTCACCTTGCGATTGTCGGGCGCGTTGCCGCTGCGCGTCTCCGGGTCGTAAGTGCAGTGCACCTCGACCACCTCGCCCTTGTCGTTCTTCACCACGCTCCTGGCGGTGATGAAGTACCCGCCGCGCAAACGAACTTCCTGCCCGGGAAAGAGGCGGTAGAACTTCTTCGGCGGCTCCTCGCGGAAGTCGTCCTGCTCGATGTAAAGCTCGCGCGAGAACGGCACCTTGCGCGTGCCGGCGCTCGCGTCCTCGGGATTGTTCGCCAGCTCCAGCTCTTCGGTCTGGCCCTCGGGATAGTTGTCGATGACGACCTTCAGCGGCCGCAGCACGGCCATCGCGCGCAGTGCGCGCTTGTTCAGGTCTTCGCGGACGAAGTGCTCCAGCATTGCCAGGTCGATGATGCCGTTGGTCTTCGACACGCCGATCGCCGCTGCAGAAATTTCGAATCGCCTCCGGCGTGTAGCCGCGGCGGCGGATGCCCGAGAGCGTCGGCATGCGCGGATCGTCCCAGCCGCGCACCCGGCCTTCGTTGACCAGTTGCAGCAGCTTGCGTTTGCTGAGCAGCGTATAGGTCAGGTTCAGGCGGTCGAACTCGATTTGCTGCGACGGAAAAATTCCCAGCTGCTGGATGAACCAGTTGTAGAGCGGGCGATGGTCTTCGAACTCCAGCGTGCAGATCGAGTGCGTGATCTGCTCCAGCGAATCCGACTGCCCGTGCGCGAAATCGTACATCGGGTAAATGCACCACTTGTCGCCGGTGCGATGATGCGTCGCGTGCAGGATGCGGTACATCACCGGATCGCGCATGTTCAGGTTGGGCGATGCCATGTCGACCTTGGCGCGCAGCGTGCGCGTGCCGTCGGGAAATTCGCCCTTGCGCATGCGCTCGAACAGGTCGAGATTCTCTTCCACCGAGCGATTGCGATACGGGCTTTCCTTGCCCGGCTCGGTCAGCGAGCCACGATACTTGCGAACTTCTTCGGCACCGAGATCGTCGACGTACGCCTTGCCGGCCTTGATCAGCTGCACCGCCCACGCGTGCAGCTGGTCGAAATAATCGGAGGCGTAGAACATGCGATCGCCCCAGTCGGCGCCCAGCCAGCGTGCGTCGGTGATGATCGAGTCGACGTACTCCTGCTCTTCCTTCTCGGGATTGGTGTCGTCAAAGCGCAGGTTGGTCTGCCCGCCGAACTCTTTTGCCAGCCCGAAATTCAGGCAGATCGACTTCGCGTGACCGATATGCAGGTAGCCGTTGGGCTCGGGAGGAAAGCGGGTTTGCACGCGTCCGTTGTACTTGTTGGTCTTCAGGTCGTCGAGGACAATGTCGCGAACGAAGTTGGAGGGGCGGGTTGTGGATTCGCCAGGAGTCGCCGCGGCAGAAGTCTCCTCCGCGCGGGTATCAGTAGACATGATTGCGTCGCCTCAGTATGCGGCCCGGAGCGCGTCAGCAACTCCAGCCGAAAACTCTATTTTACGCGTATGTGCGGCTGCGATGTTCGGGATGGCCGGTATGTTCGATCGGTCGCGATGTGCTGCCTGGCGTCAGCGTACGACTTTTCAGGTTGCGGAAACTCCGGTCAAGGTGCTTTGTATCAGGGCGCGACTTCAGTCGTGCCGCCTCTGTGTGTAAATAAAGAGGACTTTAGCCGCTGCGAAGCGCGTGCAGGGGCTGAAGCCCACCCTCCATCAGCGCTCTTTCGGCACGACTGAAAGTCGTGCCCTGATACAAAGCAAGCGATGTGGAGGATAAGGCCGCAGTGCCGGTGAAATGCCGATGTGACGATGAAGCCAGCCGCCGCTTACGGCCAGTTGATCTCGACCAGCATCACCACCACGTGCGCAATGGCGGCGTGGTCGGTGCCCATGCCTTCGGGGGTCTTGGCCTTGATGCCGACGCGCGACGGCTCGATGCGAAGCAGCTCGGCCACTTTCTTCTGGATGTCGGCGGCATGCGGCCCAATCTTCGGTTCAGCCAGGATCAACGTGCTGTCGACATTGCCGACCTGGTAGCCGGCTTCATCCACCAGCCGCAACGCTTCCTGGACAAACACGACCGAATCGGCGCCCTTCCATTTAGGATCGCTCGGGGGAAAGTAGGTGCCGATATCGCCGGCAGCGATTGCGCCGAGCAGCGCGTCGGTGATGGCATGGAGCAGAACGTCGCCGTCGGAGTGACCGGCGAGGCCGGAGTGATGCGGCAGCAGTCAGGCCGCCGATCTTCAGCGGAATGCCGGGGCGGAACTCGTGAGAGTCCCAGCCATAGCCGATGCGCGGAATGCGGGTGACCTCAGAAGACACGTGGTTCGTAGCCTTTCGTCCCTCAAGGCACGACTGAAGCCGTGCCCTTGTTACAAAACTCAGGCTTTAAGTTTTTCAGCAGCGTGTTCAATCGTGCCATTCAACGGCATTTCACGAATTGTCATCCCGACCGGAGGCGGCCGCTTTTGCCGCCGGAGTGGAGGGACCCCTATTACGACGGCATTGCCGACCATAGCGGTCCTTCGACTTCGTTCATCGCCTTCGGCGATTCACTGCGCTCAGGATGACAACCATACAGAAGAATTTAGCTCAGAGCTCACAGCTTCTTCTTCACCCGCTCAAACTAACTTCGCGATTCTCCTGCGCCAGGAAGAACTCGGCCAGTTCCATATCGGCGGGCGTGGTGATCTTCATGTTGCGCGGCGAGCCCATCACGACGTGGACCGCGCCACCTGCGCGCTCGATCAGCGACGCTTCGTCCGTGCCCATAAAGCCATCGGCATTGGCCTCGTCGAAAGCCTTCTTCAGCACGCCGAAGCGGAAACCCTGCGGCGTCTGCGCCAGCACCATCTTCTCGCGGGGAACTGTCGCGATGACAACAGCGCCGTCGGCGGTGCGATCCACCTGCTTGACGGTGTCGACGGCAGGCACGCCAGCGATGGCGGCGTCATACTTCTTCACCGCCTCGATCACGTTGACGATCGTCTCCTGATCGACGAACGGCCGCACCGCATCATGCACCAGCACGATGTCATCGTCAGCGGCTGTGATCGCCGCCAGTGCGTTGGACACGGAGTTCTGCCGATGCTCGCCGCCTTCGACAATCCGCAGCGGCTTGGAGAATTTCTCCTGCTCGATCTGCTTCTGGAATCCGGCGGTTTCGTTCTTGCGCAGGGCGACGACGATCTCGTCGACCACTTTGCACGCGGCGAACTTGCGCAGCGTGTGCACCAGGATGGGCGTACCCTGCAGCTCGAAGAACTGTTTGCTTTTGCTTTTGAGGCTGCTGGAAGCGGAGGACATACGCGTCCCCAGCCCGGCAGCGGGAATGATGACTACGACTTTCATACGGGCAACCGAGTATAAATGGCGCACATAGAGCATTACAAATCACGAGAACGACACAGTTGACGCAGGTGCCCCACGTTCACCCGTCTGTTGGCTTAAGGTGGGATACGTGACGGGCCCAGGTTAACGTCCAAAGGAAGGACGCGAACCTCGGGCACCACTCTCTGGGAGACACCTACCACATTTTGTTTTTCCCGCTGCGTGTGCGAAACTCGCGCCGTGCGCGCCGTTGCCCTGCTGGGACCTCACGCGAAAGAGCACCACCTCCGGCCCTTTGAATTGCCGGGCGTGAATCTTTTCTCGGGCAACGAACTCGATCCCACCGACCAGCCCGACGCCGTGCTGATTTTTGGCGGCGACGGCACCATCCATCGCCATCTCGGCGGACTGGCGCTGAAGCAGATTCCCACGCTCGTCGTCCCCATCGGAAGCGCTAACGATTTCGCCCAGACAATCGGGATGGATGGCTACGCGATGGCGCAGGCGGCATGGCAGCGCTTCTGTTCGGCTGGCGACAATGTTGGATCGATCGATCTCGGAACTATCTTGCCGCTCGATCCCGGGTTGAAGCCCGGAGTTGTAGATACCGACTCGGACGCCGCGCCAAACCGCAGCTCTACCCCTGCTCCCTGGCAAGGCGAGTCGCTGGAGAACATGCACTTCGTTCCCGACGGTCCGCGCCGCGATCTTCCGGGACTGGCGCCGCGCATCATGCGGTCGCAACTGCGGCGCATGGCCGAGGCCGAACGCGAACTCTCACGGGTCACGTACTTCTCGTGCATCGCGGGAACCGGACTCGACTCGGTCGTCAATCGGCGAGCGCTGAAGCAGTCGCCCTGGCTGCGCGGCCACGGCGGATACGTCGTCGCGCTTCTGCAGACATTAGGCAGCTTCCAGCCGCCGCACATCACGGTTTCCGTCGCCGACGACAAGGGATGGAAGACCGTCATCGACGAGCCGGGCTTTCTCCTCGCCGCCGGCAACGGGCCGCAGTACGGACACGGCATGCGCATCACTCATCGTGCGCAGATGAGCGACGGCCTCCTCGACCTCTGCTTCGTTCGCCGGATGTCAAAGCTGCGGCTGCTGCGGTTCTTCCCCATCGTCTACCGCGGCGCGCACATCGGGATGAACGAGGTCGAGTACCTTCAGGCCGCACGCCTGCGCATCGTCAGCGATCCGGTGATGGAGGTCTTTGCCGACGGCGAGTATATCTGTCAAACCCCGGTGGAGTTCGGTATCCAGCCCGACGCACTGCGGGTGATCCTGCCGTCCAAAGCTTGAGGACTCATCCGTTCCATCCTGAGTAACGGGATGAAATAACTCGTTTGTGGGATGGAGTTGTGAGTTCCGGCCACTTTTTCTGGAACTTCTCTGAACAATCAGGGTCTATACTATGGCAAAAGCCGATGTCTACCCCCGCAGCTGTTAAACCGGTGACGGAAGCCGAGCTTCAGATTGCGCCGCAGGACCAGGTCATCCCCGCGCTTTTCGGCGAGGGCGAAGGTCTCTATCCCCAGCGCAAGTACACGTTCGTCTACTCGTTCATCATCCACATGGTAGCGATCGGTCTGGTGATCTGGTCGACGCACTGGGTGGTCGAGCATCGCGACGATATCAAGCAGCAGGCGATCGGGATAGTCACCGACATCAGTCCTTATCTGCCGCTACCAGCATCGAAGAACCGCTCCGGCGGCGGTGGAGGCGGCGGCGACCGCGACAAGTTGGCGGCTCCCAAGGGAGCGCTCCCCAAGCTTTCCAAAGATCAGATTGTTCCGCCGGCGATTGTCATTCGCAACGACAATCCCAAACTGGCGGTTGACCCCAGCGTTGTGGTTCCTCCTCAGCTCAAGTTGCCCACGGTCGGCGCGCTGGGCGATCCGCTGTCCAAGGTGCTCGGTCCGCCATCGAACGGCACCGGGTCGGGCGGCGGTATCGGCAGCGGCAGTGGCGGCGGCGTAGGTTCGGGAACCGGCCCCGGCGTTGGTCCGGGACACGGCGGCGGCTATGGCGGCGGAGCGTATCGCGTGGGCGGTGGAGTGAGCGCGCCGAAAGTTGTTTACGATCCCGATCCCGAGTATTCCGAAGAAGCGCGCAAAGCGAAATACCAGGGCACCGTCGTTCTGTGGCTGGTGGTGAGCCCGGAGGGCAAGCCGCAACAGATTCGCGTGCAGCGTTCGCTGGGGATGGGACTGGATGAGAAAGCCGTCGAAGCTGTCCTCAACTGGCGCTTCGAGCCGGCGAAGAAAGACGGCCAGCCTGTGCCCGTCATGATCAACGTGGAAGTCAATTTCCGCTTGTACTAAGTTCCACCATCGCGAGAGATGGAAGCGCGGCGGGGCAGGTCAGCCCGCCGCGTAGTTATTTGTGCGACGCACAGACTGGCAAGGAGGACGTACTATTGTGAGCGGCTTCTGGATCCTGTGAGGGCCATCGTGATCGCCAAATTACGCACGGCGCATGTCTCTACGTTTTGTACGCTTCTCTTGGTCGGCTCGTCGGTCGTTGGGCAGTCTGTAACGAACAGCCAATCGAGTCTGGGTTTGCCACCAGTGATGCGCGTGTGTCGTCCCAATCAGCCAACCGATAAAGAGCCCTGTGCCACTCCGCCTCGCGCAATCTCGGCGCCGGATGCTGTCTATCCCGAAGCAGCGCGACAAGTCGCATATGGACCAGCGAAGGTCGTGTTGCGGCTAATCGTGACCGACGAAGGTAAGCCGTCGCACATCCTCGTTGCCAAAGCAGAAGGTCATGGCTTCGACGAGGCCGCCATCGAAGCAATCAAGCGGTGGAGATTTGCACCGGCAATGTATGAGGGCAAACCCGTCGCCGTGATGGTGAATGTCCAAGTCGACTTCAGGCTGACTCGATAACTTCCAGGAGCGACGTATCAGTCTCGGCTCGGACCGCCAGGATTGTTGCGCACGGAGCCGGCAACAATGCGAATAAACGCCAGCACTCCGATCACTGCCAGAATCCGCAGCCACCATGGCCAATGCGTCTTCGGCTTTTCCTCCGGTGGCAGTGTCGCCAATACGGTAGCCACGTAATTCGCAGTTGCGAAATGCGTGGTGGATTTGAGGACTTGCACGGACGCAGGCGCGCTGCCGATCGTGCGCACTTCAGCCTGCGCGACGGCCACGGCAAACAGCAGCAGGAAGACAATCGCGATCCTGTTTACGGTGCGCATGGGAGAAGTTCCGGCGCTGCAAAGCATAGCACTCATCCCAGCGGCTTGCGGGCGCTGGTAGCCACAAAGCTGATCGCGCTGCTCCAGTAGTGCGGGTCTTCAAAATGCACTTCGAACTCCGCTATCTGCTCCTCGGTGACGTGGCCCACCTCGACCAGCTTCGGCTGAAGTTCACGGATGGTCTGAACGAAATAGCTCGCCCACGGCGAGCCGCCATTGAAGAGCGCGATCTCGCCGGTGGCGGCGATGTGTTCCAGTCCAAGCTCGTCAAGCTGGGGAGCAATTTTGTTCCCGATGAAGTAGTCGATACCCACCGAGGCTGCCCAACGAAACCAGCCGTGCCAGAACTTGCGAATCACTCCGGGCTCGGCCACGGTTGCCGGCTGCATATTCGGTTCAGTGACCAGCAGAGCGCCTCCCGGCTTGAGCGCCCCGGTCATTCTCTCCAGCGCCAGCTTCGGATCGGGGAGATGATGCAGCACCGCCCGGGTCACGACCAGGTCGTAATGGCTTTGCTCAACCGGATCGCGGAGGATGTCGAGCTGCCGGACTTCCAGATTCGGCGTCGCAAGCTGTGCCAGGTAGCTGGTTTCAAGATCGCTGGCCACGACATGCCCACTCGCACCGACTTGGCTGGCGAGCCACTGTGCGATCGAGCCGTTGCCGCTGCCGACTTCCAGGCATCGCCATCCGGTCTGCAATCCGAGTTGCTGGATGTGCCGCCGCTCGGCGGGATCGAGCAACTCTGACATGAGCGCGAGCCGTTGCCGTTCGCCATCCAAACTGTGGGAAAGGACGTATGCGTTCATTCGCACCTATCCAAAGGGAGTAACGTTCGTCTTGGTACTATACGCGACGTGTCCAGCCCCGCATCGAGGAGCCCTGCTGTTGGAATCTCAAAAGAAAACATTCTGGCTGTTGTTCACCCTGCTCAGCTGCGGAGCGTTCTTCCTTCCCTTCTGGTGGGGCGTGGTGGAAAGCTTCGCCGCCGTCTTCGTGAGCTGGTGGGTGGTGTATCGCAGCGGGATGTTCTGACTTTTCCGCTTTTCGCGATTCGCCATTCGCTCTTCGCCAGACTGGTTATTCACAGAGACCACCGGGTTCGCCATCCTCCTCGCCCGCTTTTGGCGAGAGGGTGGGAACAGCTGTCGTCCCTGCGGGACTAAGCCCTAATGAGAGCTTACCCAGCATTCCGCTCGCCTGCGGCATCGCTCCATGCTGGGCTATCCTGCCTCCGTCCCGCTTTGCGGGACTGGGGTCTCGCCGAGTAAGGGTTTCATCCGTTGCGTGCAAGCAAGTCGCGAAGTCCCGCCGCTCTGGATGACAATTTCAAACGCGCCTCACTCCTCGCTTGCAAAGCTGCATTCCCCAGAGACTCTCATTAACCTTGACCTTCCAGCGCTTCATCCCGAACCTCGGCGGCTCATCCCAAACTCACTTGCATTTTGCAAGTGAATTTCGTAATGTGTTTTTCGTGCCGCGCAGGCCGAAATTGAAACAGCGTTCCGGTTGTCCGGTAAGCCGCTCGCTGGAGATCCTTGGCGACCGCTGGTCGCTGCTGGTGATCCGCGACCTGATGATTCGTGGGGCGAAACACTTCAAGGATTTTCAGGAGTCGGGCGAAAGAATTGCGAGCAACATCCTCGCCGACCGCTTACGAAAGCTGCAGAAGGCGGGAATCATCTCCGCCGAAGCCGGCGAGACTGACGGACGCAGGGTGGATTATCGGCTGACCGAAAAAGGTATTGACCTGGCGCCGGTGTTGCTGGAACTGCTCTTGTGGGGAGGGCAGCACGAGGAAGACAGCATGCCGGGCCCGATGATTAAGAAAATGCGGAATCATCGCGAGGCGATCCTCGCCGAAGTGCGGCGTCGGTGGCACGAGCACGATCACACCCCACTGCAAGCAAAGACCGGTGAGTGGTTCCTGCCGTAACGCTGACGGACCTGCTCAAAAACAAAAATATACAAGCAAGGAGCAAACATGGATACCAATATCTATCTGAATTTCGATGGCAACTGCGAAGAAGCGTTCAAGTTCTACGAAAAAAACCTGGGCGGCAAGATTCAAAACGTCTTTCGCTACCAGGACAGTCCCATGGCGGATCAAACTCCTCCCGATTCGAAGAACAAGGTGATGCACGCCCGCCTAACGATTGGTGACAAGACGATCATGGGCTCCGACGCACCTGCGGGACGCTACTCCAAGCCGGGCGGCTTCTCCATCAACATCGATTCGAAAGATGTAGCCGAAGCCGAGCGCGTCTTCAACGCCATGTCCGAAGGCGGCCAGGTCCACATGCCTTTCGCGGAAACCTTCTGGGCCAAGCGCTTCGGCATGTTTGTCGACAAGTTCGGCATTCCGTGGATGGTCAATGTCGAGAAGCCGATGTAGCGAGAGCTGCTTCGAAAAGGCGCACCTTCAGGTGCAAAACTTCTTCAGCCCGGAGCGGGAGCTCCGGGTGAAAGCAGCGATGAAGATTGAAGTCCCTCCAGGGAAGATAGATGTGTCGCCGGGCTGAAGCCCGGCTGGTGTTCAACACGGCAATGCGTACCCAGTGCTTCCGCACTGGGCTGAAGAAGTTTCGCATCGCCTTGCGGCGGCGCTCTTTGCGGAGCTAACGGCGAGGACTCTAGTGCGCCGAGACGAGCCGGAACGCGGCGCGATCTCGACAGATTCGGGAAGGATGACCATGAAAATATCCATGATGTTCGCGGCGTCGGCCGTACTGGCCTTGTCGACCATGAGTTCCGCCTACGGAGCGTCGGCGGCCGATTCAAAAACGCAGTACACCAGCATGGCGCCGCTCCATCTGTACCTTGAAGATCGCGATACCGAAATCGCAATGGCGCGCAGTGCGGCGCCCGATGCCATCTCGCGGGATGCGGCCGTCCTGGTCCTGACCGACCACGGCTACGTCACCGCCGTGGAAGGCAAGAACGGTTTCGTCTGCGTGGTCGAGCGATCATGGACCTCGCCGGAAGATTCTCCGACTTTCTGGGATCCGAAGCTGCGCGGACCGATTTGTTTCAATCCGCAGGCGGCGCGTTCTATCCTGCCGGCGACCATCGAGCGGACCAAGCTGGTTATCGCGGGAAAGTCGAAGTCCGAAATCATTGCCGCCAACAAGCAAGCCTACGACGCGAAGGAACTGCCGCCGCTGGAGCCGGGCTCGATGAGCTACATGATGTCGAAGCATGGATATCTGACGGCAGATGGAGGAAACCTCGCCCACATCATGGTCTACACGCCGCACCTCGATCCGGCAACGTGGGGCGACGGTGTGCCGAACTCGCCCGTCATGTTGAATCCGCAATTTAAAGGCGCCGAGCCAATCGACGTCTGGGTGATTGGTGTGGGCAAGTGGTCCGACGGTTCACCGGCGCCGGTGATGTAGTACGTGTTCACCGGACTTGGCCGAGGAGTTCTTCGGCCAGCGAGTATCCGGCCGAGACGTTTAATGGAGAACTATGGCAGTTGAAACTCGCGACCCTATCATCTCGAAAAAACAGCTCTGGACCGGCCGCATCATCAGTGGCTTGATTTGCCTGATGCTGCTGGCCGATGCCGCAGGAAAACTGATGCAGGCCGCGGCGGTTGTTCGAGGCACCACGCAGGCGGGCTACCCGGCGAATGAAGTCGTGCCGATCGGGGTCATCCTGCTGGTGTGCGTCATTCTCTATGCCGTACCGCAGACGTCGGTGCTGGGGGCGATTCTCCTTACCGGGTATCTGGGCGGGGCGGTCGCGACCAACTTCCGCCTGAACGAACCGCTGCCGAGCTACACGCTGGTTCCGGTTTATGTGGGCGTGCTGGTGTGGGGTGCGTTGTACCTGCGGGATGGCCGGCTGCGGTCGCTGGTGTCGTTGCGCAAGGACATTTCCTGAAACCAACGACTTGCAAAAACGGGAAAGAGATGGGTTTCCGTGGTGTACACATTCGCCATACAGGCGTCGCACAGGATGCCCATTGCCGCGCAATGCAGCCCGTCAGGGAGCGTTCGAATGCTCGGGAGGTACTCTGGCTCGTCCGGTCAGGTCAGCGGGCCCAGGACGCCGTTTAAACGTGATTTACCAATTTGGGAAAGAAGCTGAAGCACGTCAGTCGATTTTTGCGACGCGAAACGTCGATCTTGTGGGGCTACTCGCAATCGAGCGGGAAGGAGAGAGGATGAGCAGAGTTCGTGTGTTGGTGGGAACCAAGAAAGGCGCCTTTGTTCTGGAGTCGGACGGCAAGCGCGACAAGTGGGAGGTCAGCGGACCGCACTTCGCCGGATGGGAAATCTATCACCTCAAGGGATCGCCGGTCGATCCCAATCGCATTTACGCTTCGCAGTCGAGTGGCTGGTTCGGCCAGATCATTCAGCGCTCCAGCGACGGCGGCAAGACGTGGGAGACGCCGGGAGGCGGCGCGCAGAAATCTCCCGAAGGCTTTCCGATGGGCGAGAGCAACAAGTTCGTCTACGACACCACGCCGGGAAAAGGCGCGAACCTCACCACGCACCAGTGGTATGACGGCACCCAGCATCCGTGGGAGTTCAAGCGCGTGTGGCATCTGGAGCCGTCGCTCAGCGAAGCTGACACCGTGTACGCCGGAGTGGAAGACGCGGCGCTGTTCGTCTCCAGGGACGGGGCGGCGAGCTGGCAGGAATTGTCAGGACTGCGCGGCCACGGCACCGGACCGAACTGGCAGCCGGGCGCGGGCGGCATGTGTCTGCACACCATCATCCTCGATCCCAGCGATCCCAAGCGCATCTACATTGCGATTTCGGCGGCCGGCGCGTTTCGCAGCGACGACGGCGGCGCAACCTGGAAGCCGATCAATCGCGGCCTGCGCTCAAACTTCATTCCGGATCAAGACGCGGAAGTCGGACACTGCGTGCACCACATCGCAATGAGTCCGAAGCGGCCGGGCGTGCTGTTCATGCAGAAGCACTGGGACGTGATGCGCAGCGACAATGCCGGCGAGCAGTGGCACGAGGTCAGTGGAAACCTGCCCACCGACTTCGGCTTCGTCATCGACGTGCATGCGCACGAGCCGGAGACGATTTATGTGGTGCCGATCAAGAGCGATTCGGAGCATTACCCGCTGGATGGTAAGCTGCAGGTGTTCCGGAGCCGCAGCGGCGGCAACGAATGGGAAGCCCTGACGAAGGGTCTGCCGCAGGCCAACTGCTACGTCAACGTGCTGCGCGATGCCATGGCCGTGGATACGCTGGATTCGTGCGGAATTTACTTCGGCACGACTGGTGGCCAGGTATACCTGTCGCCCGACGGCGGAGACAACTGGGCTCCCATCGTTCGCGACCTGCCATCCGTGCTCTCGGTTGAGGTACAAACACTGGCATGATTCGCGTCGTTCTGCCGCAACACCTGCGCACGCTGGCGCAAGTCAGCGGAGAAGTACAACTTGAGATCGAGGGCCCGGCGACTCTGCGCTCGGTCCTCGATACCCTTGAGGCGCAGTATCCCATGCTGTGCGGGACGATCCGCGACCACGTAACGCAACAGCGGCGGCCGTTCCTGCGCTTCTTCGCCTGCGAGGAAGACCTGTCTCACGAATCGCCAGAAACGCTACTGCCCGCCGAAGTCGTCAGCGGCAAAGAGCCGTTGCTGATCATTGGGGCCATCGCCGGCGGATAGTCTTTGTGGCGCGACACTCCATCCTGTACCAGTGGCAATGCGTGCCCCACGAAGAATCGTCTTGTGACAGCCAAACAATCGCGCTAAACTCCGCGTGAATTCCCTTCGTAAACGGCGTTCATTTCTTCGTTCGCCGCGAGGCTTGAGCCAACAGTTGAGGCGCGTCCTCGTTTTGATTTACCAATCCGCGCTGTACGGCGCGTCGGCAACTCTTTGCCGCAATATGGGAGTCCTGGAGCCGACGTGCGAAGCATTAGCAAGATGCGGCGTTCGACACTGGTAGCACTGGGCCTGGTTCTGGTGGCCAGCGCCGCCATCGATGCGGTGGTAGCGCAGCGGGCGTCCGTGACCGCGGACGAATTCCTTCACTTCGCGTATGGTGCGCACGTCCTCAAGTTGCACCCGGACCATAAATTCAACGGAGGTTTTTACGACAGCCAGATGCCGGTCTCGGCCTTGAATGCTGCTTTCAATGCCATTCCTGACGTCCTGGGGAAACATCAGTCGCTGGGTTCCCTCCCGGACACGCCTACTCACTTCCGCTTGGCCCGATCGGCGACCATCCTGGCGACGCTGGCACTGACTCTGGTGGTCTTCCTCTGGTCCTATGATCTTTACGGCGACAGTGCGGCCATCGCAGCCAGTGCGTTGTGCATGTTGTCTCCCAATCTAATCGCGCACGGAATCCTGATCACAACCGACATGTATCAGGCGCTCGGGGTGATAGCGGCGCTGTACTTTTTCCGGCAGTATTTGCTGGAACCAACCACCGGACGTGCAATCGTCAGCGGACTGGTGCTGGCGCTGGCGCAGCTCACAAAAACATTCACGGTTGTCCTGTACTTCATCGTGCTCGCCGCTTTGCTGATTGCCGTTCTGCGGCCTTCCACCCGAGCGTCCTTCTCCGTCAAACGATTGCTCGTCTTTGCCGCTGCCGCCGCGGTGAGCTTTATAGCAGTGATAAACATTGCCTATTCTTTCGACCGATCGTTCATGAGCCTGGGCTCGTATCGCTTCGAAACAAAACTCTTTTCCCGGTTACAACACCTGCCGCTTGCCAGTCGTATGCCTGTGCCCGTGCCGTATCCCTACCTGCAAGGCCTGGACATGACGAAGTACAGCGAGGAGACTGATCGATCCTACGGGTACATCTACCTGCTGGGAGAGTTACGCGATCCGCGGGCGCCCAACTTCCATCCCTTCCCGTCCTATTACCTGGCCTCGTGGTTCTTCAAAGAGCCCATTGGATTGCAGGTCCTGTTTTTCTGGGGCCTGTTTTGGATTTGCCGGCACCGCAAGCTGAGCGAGATTCTCTTCGGAGAGGGATTGCTGCTGGTCACTGCCACAATCCTGGTGGTGTGGCTGTCGTTTTTCAGCGCTGCTCAGATCGGCATTCGCCATGTGCTTCCGGCACTAGCGGTAGAAATCGTGATTGCCTCGGCAGCCTTCACCAACTTCGCGGGAAAAGCCTGGCAGACAAAGGCGGCTCTTTGCCTGCTCATTGTCTGGATGGCGGTTTCGGTTGGCCGCTACTATCCGCAGATGATTCCGTACATGAACGAGTGGGCGGGTGATCCGCGTTACGCGTGGAAGATTTTTGCCGACAGTAACCTGGATTGGGGACAGGACGGGCAGGTGGTACAGAACTTCCTGAAGGCCAACCCCGACGTTCACGCGGACCCATCGACTCCGGTGACCGGACGAGTGCTGGTTCGGGCCAACCTGCTCACCGGCGTCTGGCGCTGGGACGCATCCTATGCTTATTTGTCGAAAGACTACCAACCCGTAGCCCAGGTGGGTTACGCGCACTTTTTGTTCATAGTACCTTCGACCGACAACGCAAAGCATCCGTAGGCGGCAACCGCTGCCTACTTCGACGTTCCCGCCTGCTTCAAAATTTCCTGGGCAAAGTAGTTGTCGATCTTGGCTTCGTCGCGAATGGTTTCGTAGTACGCCTCTTTGAGCAATTGCTCGCGACGGTCGCGCAGCTGTTCGCGAATCGCCTGCTGCACGCGAGGATCTTTCAACTCGCGCTGGCCGGCAGCTTCGCGGCTCAACAATTTCACGATACGAAATCCGAAGATCTGATGGCTGTTCGGGTCGGTCACCGGCAGGACGGCGGTGTATTGTCCCGGCTTCAGCTTGCTGATCGCGTCATACGCCAGTTTGTCGCCCTTGAGCGACGATTCCGGGATGAAGCCCAGATCGCCACCATTTTGCGCGGTCTCCGGTTGCTCGGAGTAGCTCATGGCAACGGTGGCGAAGTCTTCCCCGCTGTCGAGACGGTTCTCGATCATCTGCATCTTCTTGCGGGCTTCGGCTTCGTTCTGCGCCTTCATGTTCTTGACCTGCGGATTCGGCTGGGTGGTCACCAGAATCTGCGCCAGGTGATACTGCGGCTCGATGAGATTGAACTCGGCCTTGTGCTGGTTGTAGTAGTTCGTGATGTCTTCGTCGGAGACGTTGATCTTCGACGTGACTTCCTTGTTCAGCACCTTGTCGATGGTCAGGGAGCGCCGCAAGTCTTTTTTGAAGTCGTCGAGGGTAATCTGGCGATCCTTGAGCCGCTGGTCGAACTGCTCCTGGGTGAAGGGCGCCTTGATCTCGGTCAGCTTGGCATTGACTTCCTCGTCGGTTGCCAGCAGCCCAAGCTTCTCGGCGCGCTGCATCAGGATCTCGTTGTCGATGAGATCGCTGAGAATTTTCAGACGCAACGTGTCGGCCTGTTCGGCGCTGGGCTGCTGCGGCGAGCCGGCGACCTGGGCGTCATAAAACTTTTGCATTTCCGTTCGCGTGATCTTGCGGCCGTTCACGGTCGCCATCACGTCCTCGCCGACCTGCTTGTTGGAACAGCCGAGACCCGCCAACAGCAGCACGACGACCAGTAACGTGGAGATGATGCCAACACTTCGCGATGTCTTACCTGGTTTCAAATCCGGCCCCTCCCGGGACGCGCAGACCCAACGCTGCGGGCTGACGCTTTGGATCGTTCCGCAGCAATTCTTAAATCTTAAGAACAGCAGAGTACAACGCTATTGCTTTGCCGCGCTCGGTGCTGGCGGCGCTGGCTGTGCCGCCGGCTTTGCCGCGCCCGGTGAAGGCTGCCCTGGCTGCGTCGCCGGCTTTGCCGGTACCGGTGCCGGCGGTGGTGGTGGAGGTTCCACTCCCACGGCCTTGAGCTGCCGGTTCAAAGCAAGCCGCAAATCCCTGGCATCGATCGCGCCTTCCACCCGTTCCCCGTTGATGAACAAAGTGGGAGTGGCGCTGATGTTCAACTTGTCGCCTTCGGCTACGGACGCTTTTATCACCGCGTCCGGCGGAGCTTTCATGCAGGCCTGCAGCTTCTCGGTATCGACGCCGTTCTTCTTGGCGAAATCCAGAGTTGCCTGATCGACCTTGGTGAACGCATCCGGCACGCTCTGCTGGTTGCCGCTAATCTGCCGCTGATTGGCATGAAGGTAATCCGCCAGCTGCCAGTAAGCCGGGGTGCTCTGAGCGGCGAGGCAGTTGGCGTCGTTGGCCGCGTGCTGCGCCCAGGGATGAATCTGCTCCAGCGGAAAATCCTTGTAGACGATTTTGATCTTGTCCTTGTATTCGGGCAGGATCTCGGTCATCAGGGTGCTGTGCATGCGAGCGCAGAACGGACACTCGAAATCGTCGAAGTTCACGACCGTAACTTTGGCGTCGGGATTTCCGCGCACCGGACGGCCATTGGTCGTGATCTTATTCATGGTCTCGGCGTAGATGTCCTTGGTCAGGTCGATCTTGGTAAACCGGACCAGAGTCTTCCCGTCGGTGGAGAGCAGGAACTCTGCTTTCTGCACCTTGCCTTCGCGGCTCATGGTGACGGGCACTAACTCGTAGTTGGGGAATTCGCTTGCGGTTGGTGTTCCCAACGCGATGTCCACGTCCGGAGGAATATTGAAATAGGCTCGCACCTGGCGCTGTACATTCTCAGCAACCTGAGGAGAAACCGGGGGGGCGCTGGTATTCGTTTGCGCCAGAGTAAAAGAGCACAGAAGCAGCCACACGACTGCCAGACGCTGTAGGAGCAAGCTGCGAAAACCGCCTTTCGGAGGGAAGACTGTAACAGCTCATTATCTCACGGACGCCTTTACCAACAGGCGCAAGAGTGAGGCCGCATTGGATGGCGCTCTAGCGAATGCTGCGAATCGAGTGCAGCGGTAACACGGCGTTCATGGAACCGGAGCGAAATCCCTCAAGGTCAAGGGTGACATAGGCGAATCCCAGGGCTTTGAAAATCTCGATGAATTTTGCCGCCATCTCCGGGGTCATCGCGCGGTATAGTTCGTCTTTCGCAATCTCAATGCGCACGATTTCGCCGTGATGCCGCACCCGGAACTGGCGAAAGCCGAGTTGCCGCAGCGCCTCTTCTCCCTCTTCCACGGCCGACAACGCCTCGCGCGTCACGGCGCGTCCGTATTCGATTCGCGACGCCAGGCAGGCCGAGGCCGGCTTGTCCCAAACCCGCAATCCCGCCTCTTGGGCAAGAGTGCGAATATCCTGCTTCGTCAGTCCGGCGTCCAATAGCGGAGCGGCGACGCCGTGCTGGCGTGCTGCCTTCTGGCCGGGGCGGAAGTCACCCTGATCGTCGACGTTCACTCCGTAGGCGATGGTCGCAAACCCGTTCTGCTGACGGTATTGCTCCATCACAGTAAAGAGCTCGTCCTTGCAGTGAAAACAGCGGCCGGCGTCGTTGCGGCGATAGTCAGTGTTCTCCAGCTCGTCGGTCTGGATCACCTTCAGCGGAATGCCGTGCTCGGCTGCGAAGTCAACGGCATCGCGCATCTGGGAGCGAGCCAGGCTGGGCGAATCTGCCAGGACTGCCAGCATGTTGCCGCGGAGCTCGCGGAAAGCTGCCCAGGCCAGGAACGCGGAATCCACGCCCCCGGAATACGCAACAAGCAGCCGTCCGAGGCCGCGCAGTTGCTCTTGCAGCGCGAGCAGCTTGGGCTGAAGGCCGTTAGGAACAAAGTTGGAGGGAGCAGTCGACATAAGCCCATTGTATGACGGCGGGTGGTGGGGAAAAGTTGCGGCTAGTACAGGCGCTCAATGCGTTTAAGGCTACCGAAGGTGCCGAAGTTGGTCAGGCTGAAGGAAAAGCGGAAGGCGTTTTCCGTGTTGAGCGGGCTGAAGGCCCAGCGTGAGTACTGGAAGGCGATGCCGCAACAGTCCCAGTTGTAGTTGGTCTGAATGGTCGCGGCTTGCAGCAGATTGGTCCTGGAATCGATGCCCACATTGAAGGCTCCGCTCAGACCCCGCCTGTTCATGCCGCCGTAAATCATGCCCAGGCGCCACTGGTTATACACATTGGGAACGGGCTGACCGTTGTTGAAAGCCACTTCTCCCGGGGCGTTGACGTACGTCTGGCCGCCGTTCAAGTAGATCCTCCCCCAGCGATAACCGGCGAACAGCGAGCTTGCGTTGATCTGGTGAAACACCGGATCGTAGTCGAGGTCCCACTGAAAATCGGTCAAGCCGGCCGAAGTCCGCAAGCGCGAGATGATGGGTGACCAGATGCGGGGCTCGGTGAGAAATGCGATGCCGGTGAAATCAACTGTCGTATCGAATACGTTTCGCTGGCCGGGCACCAGCGCTCCGCCGAAGTTGGAGTTTCCAAAATATTTTTGCGCGATGGCCCAACTGAAAACCTCTTTGGCGGGAGCCGATTTGTCCTGGCAGATGCCCACGCCGCCTTCGTTCGGCGCGCCCTGCTCGCTGGTCAGGCTCTCGGAAATCTCGGCGTACTCCGGATGTTGAAAGCAGTGAGGACTTAGTTTTGTTCGCTTACTGAAGATGCGGTTTACAACCCCGTACTCCACTTCGTTGGTGTCGGCAAGGATATCGCGATAGTCGAAGCGGATGATCTGCGAGAAGTCGCCAATGCCGCCCTGATAGCGATAGACCGCGTAAGGCTCAATGGTGTGCTTCAGCGCATAGCCGAACGGCTTGTGGTCGAAAATCCGCGACAGGGTTGGAGGTCTAAAGTCGAAGGACGCATTCCCCACGGTTCGATTGATGGGATCCTGCACCGGGATACCAATCACGGTTGTTGAAGTTCCGGGCACGACGCGTTCGGAATAGTACGTTTCGCGGCCACCGATTTGCGGCCGGAAGGTCCAGCCGTGAAACAGCTTGGGCCACGCAAGATAAGGAGCAGCGTCAATTCGTCCGACGATGGGCGAGGTTTCGAAGCCAATCTCGTTGCGCGAAACGCCGGCTGCGGCTACATCGTACGAGTACACAAAATTGTTACGGCTGAACTGGCGCTCCACCGTAGAGAACTCCACCGTAGGCGAATGCACGATCTGGATGTAATCGCCGGGCGCGTCGCTCTGATAATCCTGGTAGCTGTCGGCCATCACTCCGAAGGCGTAGCCGTTAAAGTTCTTGTACACGAAACCCGTCGAAGTCACTTCCGACTGGATGGCCTCGGCGAACCCAAGCGCAAATACCTGGCGGAAGATGAACGAGGACAGATAGTCGACCGACAGCACACCCTGAAATCCGTTATTGAAATTCTTGAAGGCGTTCACCCGGACATCTTCGCCGCCCTGGTTCTGGCCGTAGTTGTAGGACTGCTGTGAACCCTGGTTGTCGATCACGCCGTAGTAGCTGGCCTGGATTCCGTAGGTGTAGCCGATCGCGCGGAAGTCGCCGAACTGCGCCCATCCGCGCGCCGAGTAAAGGGCAGCGCCGAGGGTCGCGTCAGAGTTGCGGCTGATCGCCCAGTAGAAGCCGTCGCCGAAAATCGTTCCGCGAGTATTGGACTGGCCGATGGTCGGAATCAGGAAGCCGCTCTTCCTGCCAAGGTTGTCGACTGGATGCTCGAGAAACGGGAAGTAGAAAACCGGGATGCCACCCATGCGCAGGGTCGCGTGGTGCAGCGTGGCTTCGTCGCCCACCTCGACGTTCGCGGTTTTCGAATCGAGCTTCCACTTCGGCTTCGGCAACTGGCACGAGGTCACATATCCGTGATGAACGCGGTATTCGTCCGGGCCCAGCTTGTCGACCACTTTGCCGGTAAAGAAAAACGGAGTGGAGGAAACGAGGAACATGGTCTTGTTCTTCACTCGCATTCCGGTCGATCCGGTCACGTCGTAGAACGTGCCGGTATCGCGGCTGATGTCGTAGGTGGCGCTGGTGCCCACAAGATGCGCGTTGTGTACGCTGCTGTCGAAGACGACGTGGCCCTTCGCCTTCAGAATGCCGGTGGTGGAGTCATAGCTGGCTTCGTCGGCGTGAAGTACGTTGGTGCCGAAACGAATTTCGACATGACCCTGGACGTTGTAGATGTCCTGATTTTTTTCCTGCTGATCGGCGCGGATCAAAACTTCGTTGCGGCCGAGGGGAACGTTGGTCGCCGGTCGCGCCGGACCGAGGTCCTGGTCGCTGCTCTCCTGCACAATTTTCTGTACCAGGTGCTCGGTTTCCGTGTCCTCGCGACCGGTATCGGATTGCACGTTGATGGAAGGTGTTGCCGGAGCCTGATTTTGCTGCGGCTGCGAAGGACGCAACTGGCTGGTTACTACGGTGGGAAGCACAAAGGCGTGACACAGAAACAGCGCCGTGATAATCAATCGAGTGCGAGGAATCATCGAGAGGCGTGCGTCCCCTTCACTGGTGCCTTCAAGTTAAGCGATACCTTGCAACTTAGCACGTTGCACCGGAGCAGGCAAAACGGGGAATCACGAGTAGTAGTACAGCTTGAATTTAGTGTTACGCGATGATGCTGTTAAGCGGGTGGAGCACCTGGGAAGGCGTCGTTCACTCGAAACACCGTATCGATGGCTGCTCGGATTTGCGATTGGTTATACCTGGGCCCGACGCGCGCTACGGGCAAGCAACATAGTGGCGCCACGAAATGACCGAACAGCAGATGTTACGCTCCGACGCTACTGATTCGTCTCAATCCGAAGAACTCTGGCGCAACGAGATTCAGGCGAGAGTCGCCCGCTACAAAACTCGTCGCGGACGGCGCGTCGAGGGAACGTACAGCATGCGCTTTCCCTTCGGCGCGACTGAAGAGGAAACGCCCAAGCTGACTGCGTCGACAGTCGTTGATCTTCCGTCTTCAGCCGAAGCACTGGACAGCGCAGAACTCGAAGCTGCCGTCGATGAGCTCGAACCTTCGCCCGAATTTTCCGTCATCGAGAATCTGCCGACGCAGAGCATTGCGTTCGAGTCGCCGACGCAGGCCACTTACGTAGAAGCCGCTGCCGTCGATTTGGTCGCGGCGTCGCCGATGGGAGAGGCAGAGCTCGCGTCGGCAGCAGAATTCGAGACGCCGCGGGTGGACCGTGAGTTCCTCCTCGAACCGGATCCGGAGCCCCTGCCGCCGCCGCTGCCGCGTCCGGCAGTGAAGCGCAAGATTATTGCTTTTCCCAGGCGGGCTACGAATCAGGAAGAGGGCCATCGTCTCGCTGATCCGGTGATGCCGGAGCAGCCTCGCATTCTGGATGTCCCAGAGGAACTGGAGCCGTTCCCGACCACGCCACTATTGGAGGGCCTGCAACTTCCGGCCAGTCCGACGAACTCGGCGCTCTCGCGGGACCACGTTGATCTGCCGGTCGAGCCGGCGGCCCTCTCGCGACGGCTGCTGGCCGGGCTGGTAGATTGCTCCCTCGTGCTCGGCGCCTGCGCGCTCTTCGGCGGCATTGCTTATAAGCTCCTGCCCAGGTTACAGCCCGGTAAAACGCTGATGCTGGGTGCGGCGATCGTTCCGGTGCTGCTATGGGCGGTCTATGAGTACCTGCTGCTGATGTATGCCGGCAGAACGGTGGGCATGCAGGTGACGAAAACCCGGCTCAGCACCTTCAAGGGCGGCGCTCCGAGCTGGCGCTACCGCCGGAGCCGCGTCCTGAGCCTGTATTTCTCGACCGCGTCGCTGATGATGGGACTGCTCTGGTCGCTGGTCGATGTCGACGCGCTCTGCTGGCACGACCGCATCAGCCACACCTACCTGACCAGAAGCGAGTAGCCAGGGCCGTCGCTCCGGGAACCAGCTTTCCCACTCACACGAAAGATACATGCGGCGCTGCTGACAACTTCTACGCAAACAAGTTACAGTCAAGCCAGACCAGGTTGGGTTTGGTACTTCCCGCCCACCACTAGCATCAGTAATAGCAGTACACTGAGTAGGCTCCCTCTGCCCGGCCCGTGCCGGGAGAGTTGCCCCGAAGATCGGGGCACCCCTTATGGCGTCACAGACCGAGAATCTCCAACGACCCGCAATCAAAGTTTTCGTCGCCACGTCGGTGATGCTGACGTTCATTTCCTTCTGGCGAGCCGCCGCTATCGTGCTGTCGGACCTGGGCTCGTCCGCCTATTACGTGGGCGGCGACGCCGAAAAGGTGATCGGCAAGAGCGCTCCCTGGTTCGTGCTGGCGGTCATGCTGTTCAGCTACGCGGTTCGCGCCATCTACATCGAATCAAGCGCGATGTTCGTGCGCGGCGGCGTTTACCGCGTCGTCAAGCAGGCGATGGGCGGCACCCTGGCCAAGCTTTCCGTCTCCGCACTTTTATTCGATTACATTCTCACCGGGCCGATCAGCTCCGTCGCCGCCGGCCAGTACGCCGCCGGCCTGCTGATTGATACGTTCCACCACCTTGGATATGAAATCCATATCCCGGTGAACGCCTTCTCCGCCGGATTCGCCATCCTGGTGACGCTTTACTTCTGGTGGCAGAACATTCTGGGCATTCACGAGTCCAGCGAACGCGCCATGCAGATCATGAAGATCACCACCGTCATGGTGGTCATTCTCATAGTGTGGTGCGTCATCACCCTGCTCAAGCATCCGGCCTCGCTGCCGCCCTTGCCTGCGCCGTCCACCATGCACCACAACAAGGACTCGTTAGGCTGGCTGCTGGGAACCTGGGCGGCGCGGATTCCGTTACTCATGCTGCTGGTGGGTTTCGGGCATTCGGTGCTGGCCATGAGTGGCGAAGAATCCCTGGCGCAGGTCAACCGCGAGATCGAACATCCCAAGCTGAAGAACCTGGAGAAGACCGGGCTCGTCATCTTCCTCTACAGCCTGTTCTTCACCTCGCTGGTTTCCTTCTTCGCGGTGATGATTATCCCCGACGGGGTGCGGCCCAGCTACTTCGGCAACCTGATCAGCGGTCTGGCGATGAACGTTGTGGGGCCATACACGTTGCGGCTGTTTTTCCAGGCCTTCGTGGTGATCGTGGGAACGCTGATGCTCTCGGGCGCGGTCAACACGGCTATCGTCGGCGCCAACGGCGTTCTGAACCGCATGGTGGAGGACGGCGTCCTGACCACCTGGTTCAAGAAGCCGCAAAAACGGTACGGCACAAGTTTTCGCGTAATCAATCTAATTGTCGCATTGCAGATACTGACGATCCTCGCCAGCCGCGGCGATGTCTATCTGCTGGCAGCGCTCTACGCCTTTGGAGTGGTGTGGAGCTTCTCCTTCATGTCGCTGGCGGTCATCGTCCTGCGCTATACCAGCCCGCAAAACCGCGAGTGGAAGGTGCCTGGCAACATCCATATCCGCGGAGTCGAGATTCCCATCGGGCTGGGGGTCATCTCCATCATCCTTTTCGCCACGGCCATCGTGAATCTCTTCACCAAGGAACTGGCGACCATCGCGGGCGTGAGCTTCAGCCTGGTTTTCTTTGCGATCCTCACGATTTCCGAGCGTAAGACCGCAGCCGAGCATGCCAGGGGCGAGTCTGGCCTGGAACAGTTCAATGTGGCTGGAGACCAGGAACTCAGCACCGAAGCGATGGAAGTTCGGCCGGGCAACATCCTGGTCGCGGTTCGCGATCCGCGAAATCTGTACTACTTGCAGAAAGTCCTGGGGAAAACCGACACGACCAAGACCGATATCGTGGTCATGACCTCGCGGGTTTATCAGCGCGAGCCGTCGTTTGGCGGCAGCGACCAGGTGGACACGTCGGAAGTCTTCCGCAAGTACGAGCAGGAACTCTTCACCACGGTGGTGAACGTCGCTGAGAAGCTGGGCAAGCACGTGTCGCTGGTGGTTGTCCCGACCAACGATGTGTTCGACAGCATCGTCACCACCGCGCAGCGGCTGCATTCGTCGGTCATCGTTTGTGGCAAATCCAACCTGCTGACCGCCGACGAGCAGGGCAAACTTACCGGCGACGCCTGGGAGCGGCTGCCGGAGCCGCGGCCGCGTTTGCGCCTCGTCGTCTTTGAGCAGGACGGCACCAAACACGACTACATGCTCGGGCCGCACACTCCCCGCATGCGCCAGGAAGACGTAGACCTGCTGCACGGCATGTGGAAGGAAGTCACCAGCGACCCGAAGTACCGCGAGCTTCATCACTACCACGTGCTCAATGTCGCGCTTCAGGAGATGAAACAACGCATGCACGACGATGGCCGCAAGGACGACGTCATGCAGGACATCTTCGATGAGATGAACCGCAACAGCGAAGAGCCCATCCCCGAAGACGACGCGCAGTCCACGCCTCCAACGTAATTGACGCGGCGGCGGAGCACATGCCTTCAGGCAAATTCATGCCCGTGCCGGCTCCAGTGCTGTCGCATTCCCATAACAGTTTCGCGAAAGACGTCAGCCCGCCAGCCTTTTAATATTTCTCTGCCACCAGAGTCTGCCCGAACGTCCTGCTCGCGCGCTGTGCAAGGTTGAACCTCAGCCTCGACAGGTGCGCGTCATCCTCTAACCAATGCCACTCGTCTCACGCACTGATTTTGCGCCGCTAGCGTCTGCTAGGGTCGCGAGGTAGAAAACTGCCGGGAGGATCCGCCTGGCACCTCAATTCATTTCACATTTCAAGTAAGGGACAAGGAGTACTGTGCGATTGACGAAGCATGTAGCCCTGTTTGTTGGAACTGCACTTTTTCTTGCTACGGCCGGAACGTTTGCCTCTGCCGGCGAAAATGTTTTGTACAGCTATCCAGGTGGGAACAATTGCGCGCCGTACGGAGGCGTCATCTCCGATCCCGCCGGGAATCTCTATGGCACGACCTATGGCAGCCACGTGCAGTTTGGAACGGTTTATGAGTTGACGCGCGGCGCGGATGGCACCTGGACCCAGATGGTGCTGCACACCTTCGCCGGCGGCAATGACGGACGCAATCCGGTGGAAGGCCTGGTCCGCGATCAGGCTGGCAATTTGTACGGCACGGTGCCGATCGGCGGCGCGGGCAACTCGGGCGCGGTGTTCGAACTGTCTCCGGGTTCGGGCGGCAACTGGACGTGGAACATTCTCTACTCCTTCACCGGCGGCAACGACGGCGCGATTCCCTATTCCAGCCTGGTGCTGGATGCGTCGGGAAATCTGTATGGCACCACCTCGCAGGGCGGCGCCACGGGCAACGGTGTGGTGTACGAGTTGAGCCCCGGCTCGGGAGGATGGACGCAGACCGTTCTCTACACCTTCAACGGAACCGACGACGGCAGCTGGCCCAGCGGGCCGCTGACCTTCGATCAAGCCGGCAATCTGTATGGCACCACCACGCAGGCCGGAGCCGATGGATGGGGCACGGTTTTCAAGCTCGCTCCGAGTTCGAACGGGTGGACCCCAAGCATCCTGTACACCTTCACCGGTGATGCGGACGGCGCCGATCCCGAGTATGGAGTGATTCGCGACCGTAACGGCATCCTTTACGGCACCACCACCGGCGGCGGCAGCGGAGAAGCCGGAACCGTGTTTCAGTTGCGTCCCAACCCCAGCGCCATGCCCGGCACTCCAGCGCTTGGATGGAAACTGTGTTGTATGCCTTCAGCGGCGGAGACGACGGCTCGGGTCCGAATCAGGGACTGGTGTTCGATCCGGCCGGCAATCTGAACGGCACCGCCGAAGGCGGCAGCGCGAACTATGGCGTGGTGTATCGCCTGACGCCCGGGTCGACCGGCTGGCAGCAGAGCGTGCTCTACAGCTTCACCGGCGGAGCCGACGGCGGCTTTCCCGAATCCACGATCATCTCCGATACGACCGGCAATCTGTTTGGCACGACCATCGCAGGCGGCGCAAACGGTTGCGGCGTAGCTTACGAGATCACGCCTTAAATCCACGCTGAACAGAAACGGGTGTCCCACTCATTCGAGTTTTTTCGGATGAGTGGGACATCGACACTTAACCCCGCCGCCGACAGTCCGCCGACTTCTTGTTACCATCGAAGGGTGAGCTCTTCTTCCAACGTTCGCGTCCGCTTTGCTCCTTCGCCCACCGGTCATCTTCATGTCGGGAACGCCCGCACCGCTCTCTTCAACTGGCTGTTTGCCCGGCAGGCGGGCGGCGTCATGGTGCTTCGCATCGAAGACACTGATCTTGAGCGCAGCGAGGCGCGTTTCGAGAGCCAGCTTCTCGAAGACCTGAAGTGGATGGGCATCGACTGGGACGAAGGCCCCGACGTTGGCGGCGAGTATGCGCCCTATCGGCAGAGCGATCGTCTCGACGTCTATCGCGAGCATGCTGAGCGGCTGGTCAGCGAGGGCAAGGCTTATCTATGCTTCTGCTCGCAGGAAGAGCTGGAGCGCGATCGCGAAGAGAAGCTGAAGAATCAGCTGCCGCCGATCTACTCGGGTAAATGCCGAACGCTGGATCCCGCGGAGGCGCAGCAGCGGCGCGCGAACGGCGAGGCATGTGCCATTCGCCTGCGGATTCCCGAGCACCCCATTCGCTTTCACGACATCGTGCACGGGATGGTCGAGTTTGCCAGCGAGGTCGTTAGCGATCCCATCATCCTGCGCTCGAGCGGCATCCCGGTTTACAACTACGTTGTGGTTGTCGATGACGCGCTGATGAAGATTACGCATGTCATTCGCGGCGACGATCATCTGTCGAACACGCCCAAGCAGGTCGCGCTGTACGAAGCTTTAGGCTGGCAGGTTCCGGAGTTCGCGCACCTGTCGACCATCCTGGGCGCCGATCGCGAGCGCCTGTCGAAGCGCCACGGAGCAACGTCGATCGCCAACTTCCGCGACATGGGTGTGCTGCCCGAAGCGCTGATGAATTACCTGGCGCTGCTGGGCTGGGCGCCCTCGGGCGGGACGCGCGAGATCTTCTCGCCCGAAGAGTTGAAGCACGAGTTCACGCTGGAGCGGGTAACGCCGTCGCCCGCCGTCTTCGACATGGAGAAGCTGTACTGGCTCAACCGTCACTACATCAAGCAGAGCCCTCCTGAGCGCATCGAAAAACTGGCGGAGCCATTCTTCGTTCGCGCCGGCCTGCTGCCGGAGAATCCGGATGAAGCGACGCGTGCATGGTTCTCGAAGGTGATTGCGTTGCTGGCGCCGTCGGTCGACAAGCTGGAACAACTGCCCGAGCGCGCGGCCCTGATCTTCCACTACGACGCGGCCGCCGCGTGGGTTCGCCGGACAATGCCGAGGTGCTCGCCGCTCCCAAGACCTCCGATGTGTTGACCTCGTTCTTCGAACTTGCCGCAGCGGATGATTCCGCGATGACGCCGGAGCGCTTCAAGGCGATCATGAACGACACCAAGGCCAAGAGCGGCGCGAAGGGGAAGGACCTCTTCCATCCGGTGCGTGTGGCGCTCACCGGCTCGCACTCTGGGCCAGAGTTCGACAAGCTGATCCCCATCCTGGAAGAGGGCTCCAAGCTGCCACTGCCCGAGCATGTAATGAGCGTGGCCGAGCGCCTGGAAGCTTTCGGCAAGGCTCGAAGTTTCAGCTAAGGGCAGCCGCTCCCGGCAGCCGTGCTCCGGAGTAAAATCGTCTCAGAATATGTCTGACCTGTTCACCTCCGCCAGGCCTGAGCCGCAGGAACGCAATTGGACGCCGTTTCTTATCGGACTGGTCGCAGTCGTAATTGTCCTTGGCGGGATGGTCGCGCTGACGCGCAACTCCGGGCACACCAAACAGCAGCTCAACCCTTACGTCGCCAAACTCCAGATATCGAATGCCAAGGTGAGCGCTGCCGAGAATTACGTCGGCGGGACCGTGACGTATCTGGACGCGGACATCACCAACACCGGCGACAAGACTCTTGTGGGCGCCGACATGAACCTCGTCTTCAAGAACACCATGGACGAGGTCGTGCAAAAAGAGACGCTGCCTCTGCACGTGCTGGTCGAAAACCAGATGGGCGGTTATCCCGACCTGGTCGACATGAGCCGTTCCCCCATCGCCCCGGGTCACACGAAGGCGGTCCGCATGACGCTGGAACACATCTCTGCCGACTGGAACCAGGCTCCTCCGCAGATGCAGCTGGTCAATCTCACCTTGAAGTAATTCCTCTTCCACTGGTTCACTGCAAATTCTGATGGCTAGCTATTCCCTCGCTATCTTTTGCTGCACTGCCTATTTCAGATTGGCAACGCGGTATTGCGAGCGACCTATGTCTACTGATCCAGCCTATAACTTCCCATTTCGGGAATTGCCTTCTTCACCTGTCTTTACTGAGTATTTGGTGTACTTTGATAACTTCCCACTTTGGGAATTATCAAAGTAGGTATGGCAACTATTTAGCCTGCAATTACTTGTCAGGATAGTTCCATATCGGGAATTAATAGAGCACTGCTGGTAATTGCTGAGAACTTAACTGCAATACCTTGCATTGGTCCGTTAAGCAGCCATCGAGTTTTCAGTAGTTTAAAGCGGCAGGCGAATTGCATTTTCTTATCGCGACGTTTCCATAAATACTCAAGCAGGATTGTGCCGAGACGGACAATTCCCGCACATATTCGGCGCCGCATGCGGTTCTGGTCCTTGGCTCCTCGGGGCGCTGGTGGTCTGACGTACTTTTCCTTTGCTGAGTCCGAGGCACGCTCCATGGCAGGTTCGCGATGAACCGGTCGTACGGCCGCTGTCGTCGCGGCAAGAGCTTTCTCCAAAAGTGACTGGAAGAGGGAGAGAGCGTGGAGACGCTATCCGATGGCAGCGCGCTGCTATCGAAAACATTGGATTTCCTAACCGAAGGAGGATTCTCCCTTGAAACTGCGTATTGCTTCGCTCGCAATCGTACTGGTCGCGCTGGTAGCCATCCCCGCGCTGGCCCAGAACGACATCTATGACAACGGCCCGACAAACGGCACCGTCGACGCATGGACCATCAACTTTGGCTTCATCGTCAGCGACACCTTCACCATTGGTGAGGGCGGCAACACCGTCAACGGCCTGAATTTCGCTGCCTGGCTGTTCCCGGGCGACATTCTCGAGTCCGCTGAAGTTTCCATCACCTCGTCCGAATTCGGTGGCACCACCTATTTTGACGGCAACGTGAACTTCACCGCCAGCGGCTGCACCACCAACCAGCTGGGCTTCAGCCTCTGCAACGAGACTGGCAGCTTCGGTCCGGTCAGCTTGAACGCCGGCAGCTACTGGCTGAACCTGCAGAACGCGGTCGTCAACACTGGCGATCCGATCTACTGGGATGAGAACTCGGGCCCATCCTCGGCTTCCGAGAATTCCGTCGGCACGATTCCGTCCGAGTCCTTCACCATCCTCGGTGGCACCACCACCACGCAGACCACCACGAGCCCTGAGCCCAGCAGCATCATGCTGCTCGGCAGCGGCCTGCTCGGTCTGGGCGGCCTGCTGCGCCGCAAGCTGTTCTAGTTGAACTGAACCACTACGTTCACCTACGACATGAGAAAGCCGGAGCTTCTGAGCTCCGGCTTTTCAATTCCAGCTTAAATCGTGCGACCCGCACAAATCAGGTAATCACAATGCGAGTAGCTGTAGTATTCTGCCTTCGAGCAGAATTCCGCAACGCTAAGTAGTTCGCGCGGAGCAACCTACCTCGAATCGCCGCTATTTCCGCCAGGAATTAAGTAGTCTTGTGTAACTCCCGATAAGGACAGAAAAACCGGCCAACTAAGGCGCGAATGCGCTTGAATCTAGGTCCAAGCGCTGGTTTCTCCCGAGTAGATGCGTCTCTAGTCTGCGATTAGTGCAGCAGCACGAACCACATCCTCAGGAGGAAGTTTTGAAGAAGTTAGTTTTGTTGGGAATTATGATTTGTGCCCTGAGCGCATTTTCGCTGGCGAGCACGAACTACACTATGGTCCACGCCAAGTCAGGTTGGCAGACTTGTGATACGTGCGCCGGCAGTGGTTCGACACCACACTCCATCACTCAGCACCGCAGCAATCCCTCGATGAGCGGCAATTCCACCCAGTACTGGCTGGGGGGAGGCTCTCCTTATCACAATGCAATCTGGTGGAAGCAGCTGGGGGCGAATCCAAATGCCACCCACTTTACGTACGACCTCTACTTCTATCTGAAGACTCCCGCCGCGGCCCAGTCGCTTGAGTTCGACATGAATCAGTCGGTGAATGGGCGGAAGTATATCTTCGGCACCCAGTGCAACATCAAAGGTGCGCATCAGTGGGATGTATGGGACACGGCCAACGGCAGGTGGGTGCACACGGGCATCGGCTGCTCGCAGCCTCCGGCTTACAACTGGAACCACCTGGTCCTTGAATTTCAGCGCGTAGGAAATCAGACGAAGTTCGTCTCGGTTACGCTGAACGGACACCGCAGCTACATCAATCGCAGCTTCAACACCTACGGCGTGCATGCGTCGGAATTGAATACCGCCGTGCAGCTGGATGGCGATCACAACCAGCAGGACTACTCGATGTGGGTCGACAAGATGCAGGTCACGGCCTGGTAGAACATCCTTAGCCGAAATAACGAAGGCGTCCGGGATACGGGCGCCTTTCGTGTTTGTGCGCTCTTCTCTTACTTCGCGGGCGGGCTTGCGCTGCCGGCATAAGTGGAAGGATCGAACAGCTTCTCACTTAGCGGCTGATTTACCTTCACGTCGCTGTATCGCTCCTCGAACACTACCTTGCCTTCTACCTGTATGACTACGTGTTCGGCGACCCATCCACCACCGTCGACTTGTTTGTAGTCCTCGAAGCGAATGTCCTGCACCACTGACGGATTCTTCTGGCCAGGTTCCAGCAGGCGCACAAAGTAGAGCCGCTCCTTGTCGATCCAGAACTGAACGGACTTCAGGTCACCTTGTTTGGCGCCGACAACGTAGGCCGGCCGGCCGTCGAAGTTCTCCTCATGCATCGTAGACATATCGAAGTGGAGATCTTTGAGTTGCTGCACCGTGGTGTCGACCGGCTGAGCGTAGACATCGAACCCGAGCACCAGTAGCGGATGGATGTAGTCCCTCTGATCCGCGATCTTCCCGTCCTTAAAAATGTAGAGGTGATCGTTGAGGAAGAGCATGCCGTTCCCGGCGGCTCGATCGCCGATTTCGATGCGCAAGCGGCCGGGCAGCATCAGCGCCTCGTGCCAGACTTCTGTCGAAGTTGTGCCATCGGGCTTGTGGGCGATGCTCTGCTGCTCGAAGGTCAGGGTGCGGTACCAGGTCGCGGCGTAGCGCTCGTGCATGGCCCGGACCAATTGCGTGGGGGTCGAGATCGTCTGGGCCGAAGAAGTGAGTGCAGCAAAAAGAAGAACGAGCGTCGACCACAATCGCAACCGCATGCCGGCACCTGCCTGAGGATGATTTCCCAACCCATCCTAGCCGCCAGCCTGACCTCCCCGCAAAGCCACAGGTTCGCAGCTACGTGGTTCTGGGATGAAAGCGCGGTTTCGTGTTGCGAATCAGATGCGTAACACTGAAGTGATGAAGGCTTAGTACAGACAGGCGACAAGATTGAGAAATAAGTAACGCCTGAAAGTAATTAGTAACCAAACTTACTGATTACGTTTTATCCCAGAATGGCAGGTAGTACAGCCTTAAATACTGCGGACCGGGGAAATGGCTTTGAAGCTCTTGTTCCATAGGCGCGCGGGGGCGATTGAGGGCCAGAATCAATATCGAACAGGCCAAGAGCAGCCGCAAAAATTGGACAGAAATCTCCATCCAGGGCTTCGCAACCCGATCGTAATCGAGTCAGTTGTCCTACTTTAGTAATATCAATGTAGTTACTTTCGTGTTTCGTGGTCACACTTTGTTCTGACCCTCCGTTTCGGCCAGAGGCGATACTCAGCCTAACTCCAACCGTTGAGATTTTGCGTGTGGCTGGTCGTGTTCGCAATGCACGGCCCGCAGGCCGGAGTTTTGGCTTGGAGAAGGAGACAAAAATAATGACACCCAGATGCACCCTCCCTTTTAGCGGGCGGAAAGCTCGCTGGTGCAATGTGATTTTGGTCCTCGTGTTCGGGTTTCTTGTTGTGGCTGTTAAGCCCTCATTTGCCACGATCGATCCTGGTGAAATCAGCAACCTCACCGCCACGGTGAGCCCGACCTATGATCCGGTTAACGGCTATTCCGTAACTTTTCAGTGGCAGACGGTTCATCCTGGAACTTCCATCGTAGTCATACAAAATCCTTTTGATTACTGGGCCAACAACAACGCTCCGTCGCGTCAGATTGTGCAGAACGAGACCGTAACCAATCACGTTGTGGTGGTGGACCATTTCCCGGCTTACAACATTTACGGAACCTGGGCTTATTACGTCGCCAGCAACGTGGCAGTACCCCGGTGCAGCGTCAAGACCGCCGTGTGCCGTGTGTGGGCAACGTATCCCGGCCCGGTGACTTCGGGCGGCGGCCAGTGGGCTTTATTTTCCCAGTCCACTACTCCTCTGAATCCTACCGGCACTGTTGCCTTTACGATGTGGCCAATCGGCGGGAAGAACGTCTATCAGGGCGACCCGACGCAGACGCCAGCTTGTGATGCGACTCATAAGAGTTCGCGCGAGTGCAACGATCTCTACATCAACATGCAGGCCAACCTGATGAGCGGGCCTTCCGACAAGATCGTGCAGATGCGGAACATCGTGATCACCAATCTGGATACCGGACAACAGGTCACCGATGGCAGCATCACGGTGCAATACCTGTGCGACTACGCGGCGGCCACCAATCCTCCGCCATCGACTTGGGATGGGGACTATTCCCCGAGCATGGGCTGTCCCAACGCCACGTTGTACAGCATCAACACGGCAACCAGGATCCGCGTGAATTCGCACGCGGTACCCGGACACTATGAGTTCAGCGCAAACTTTCAGGCCACGCTGGGTGGAACGGACTTCGGCAATCCGGTAGCGATCACCTACAACTTCAACGTGCTCCCGACCGCGTCGTTCGTTCCGACTCCTCCCACCAGCTTCCCGGCCATCGCCAGCCAATCGGCGTGGGAAAACAACATGGAGAGCCAGTCGCCCTACTCGGGACAGGGCTATCCCTATCGCTCCGGCGAATGGTGGTGCACGAATAACACCGACACGAATCCCTGGTGGAGTCTGGATAACGGCAACTTCACCGGCCACTTCGACATTCCGTCGGGCGTGTACTTCGAGGCGTGGAACTATGATGGCGGCCGCATCTATCAGCAGATCGCCGACTACGACTATTTCGTACTGCACCCGGGAGACACCAACCTGCGCGACCACTGGAAGCGCTGCGCTGAGCTTGCGATGGATCCCTACAAGCAAACCGCAATCGCAACCCAGGGCGGATTTGTTCGCGAACCGAACCAGTTCGCCTTCGGCATGGAGATGAACCAGCTTCGTACCGGAGACACGTCCAACCAGACCGCGATCGACTACCTGCAGTACGCTCCCGGATACAAGATCTACTTCAGCGGGAGCGCCTACGCCACCAGCACCCGGCTTAGCGCCTACATGATGGACGACCGGCTGGCCGCCGAACTTGTCGGCGAACAGCGAGACTCGGCGTTCCTGTTGCGGCAGGTCGACGTGATGCTGGGTTATCTCGACCAGACCTACAATCTGGACTTTCACAACCCCAATCAGCAGAGCTACGACATCCATCCCTTCACGGTGGGCACCGCGATGGAAGCTCTGATCACTTATTACGAGCTCGATCTTGCCGAAGGCAACGTTCCCGACGCGAGAATCCCGCTCGAAATCAAGAAGGTGCTGGATTGGTGGGAGAGCACGCAATACATTCCTTCTACCCACACCCTGGCGTACCAGGTGTACGACGTGCCGGTCGATCCCAGCAAAGTGCCCGGACTGTACAGCGCTACGGAGTTGAACGACCTGGTCTCGCCGGCGTTTGCGTGGTACTGGAGCAAGACGGGCGATACCAACATCATGAACGAGGGCGACGATCTCTTTAATCACACCTTCGACAGCGCCGGCCCGTCCGGTGGAGGCGTGGGCGGTGGCTGGACGTACTCGGTGAAGGAGTTCAACCAGGTCTACAAGTGGAGTTTCGACTACGTTCGCTGGAGAACCGGACACAACCCGGATGGTTCTTCACCGGCAATCGAAACGGTGATGGCCGCAGCCAATCCCTGCGACCAGGGTTCGAGCCCGTGCAACGCACCCTGGACCGACAACACCACGCCGGTACAGTTTGCGTGGACGGCCGGCAGCAACGGGCTTACGCCTAACCTGGTTCCCAATCCGCTGCCTGACGCAACGGTAACGGCGACCACGGCGACGCTTACCTTCAATCTGTTCAAGCCGAATAGCAACATCGTGGTTTACTACGGCACGACCGCTCCTGGCTCGTGCAACCTCAACAACCCGGCTCCGCCATTCTGCATGCAGCCGTTCCCGAACTTCGGCTTCGAGCAGATGCTGTTGGCGAGTTATCCGAACCAGTCAGACCCTGTGCAGGATGTGCAGGATCCGATTGCGGTGAGCCAGGGAGTGAACAATATTTACGACGCGACGATCACGCTCACGGGCCTGACGCCAAACACGACGTATCATTGGCGTCCACTAGCCACCGATGCCTCTGGCAATATGGCGGCGTTTTACGACCAGACGTTTACTACCGCCGCGCAGTAAATCTGGCCGACTCGGGATGAGTCAAGCTGCAACCACAGTAACCCCGACTCATCCCGGGTGTTCTTCTCACATCGGAGTTCGAGGAAGTTGTTGCGATACGCGAAGTAAGATCTGGCCGACTCAGGATGAATCAAGCTGCAACCACAGCTGAAAAGATTCATCCTGAGTTTCTGTTTTGGTCGGCAATACAATCGTTACGAGTCGGCGACTCTTTGCTGAGCCCTCCCGCAATCAATTCGTTCCATTGAGATTAGGCTGCGTTACGCTCGACCCACGCTTTCGTTGCGCCAGATTACGCTGCACGAAATCCCGCCGCAGGCGGGATGGAAACTCTTCAGCCCGGAGCGGCAGCTCCGGGTGACAGTTTCCATAACAGGGCGAGAGCCCCTTCCGGGGCGACAGAGTGCCGTCAGCTGAAGCTGGCTCTTGCATCTCGTGCAGCAAGGTTACCCAGCGCTTCCGCGCTGGGCAAAAAAAGTGGCGCACCGCCTTCGGCGGCGTTGTTTCGGAAGTATCAGCCCCTCGCACAATCTCGTCGTCACGACGGCTTTCAGCAGCCTGTTCAGTCGTGCCGATTGCCCAGCCTATATTGATCGGGGTTTAGTGTCTGCATGAGAACCCTGCCCTCCCTGAAGGGACTCGGAATTTTGTTCCACCGACTCAGCGCTGAACCCACGCCAATTCGCGCAACAGCGGCGCAAATCGGGGATCACAGTCGCGCTGGGCTAAACTTTTTCGCGCCGACGAGCCGTCGCGTTCGATTTCTTAAGCGGCCTGTTCAGGCGAGCGTTAAGAAGTTGCCACAGCGAGGGGCGCGCTTTAGCGCCTGCGCTCATGCTCCTACCTCAGCGGTTAAAGCCGGCCTTCAGCTGAATGGGGAATGCACCACGGAACCTGCTTGCCCGCGCGCTATTCCGGCGCTACGTCGAGGGCGACGCTGCGTCTGCGAGGCAGGAACTCGGCGAGTCCCGAAACCCACGACGCGAATTCGTCGTCGGAGAGCCCACCTTGGTCGAGAAGACGCGGCAGCAGATACGCGTCGGCATCACGCGTGGCGAGTCCATTCAGACAAGTCGTAGCCGAGCGAACTCCCGCCTCCTTGAGCCAGGCGATGAACTCCGGACGATTCGCTCCGCTGGGATAGCAGAAGTGGGTGTAGTCGCCCGGGCCTGCGAGTTCGAGAAGATGGGTGCGGTTGTCGTCGATCTCGCGGATAAACAACTCGCGGTCCAACGGCGTGCGATGGCGATGCGTGTGGAGCTGGAAGTCGATTCTACCTCGTGCCATCTCCGCGACTTCGGCCGGGTTCATCAGGTGAAACAAGCGGTGCTTCAGCAGGTCGTCGTAATCGGCGCCGATGGCTTCCGCGAATTCGCTGGCCAGATCATCCTTCTGCTTTCCGGATAACTGCTCGCGCTTGGCGTAAGCGTCGAGATGTTGTGCGAGCGCGGCGCGACTCTCGTCGGTACGCAGATCGAGCACTCCCGGCGACCATTGCGCCGCGTACTGCTCGATGAATTCACCGCGCCGCTTCCACATGAGATACGCAAGCGCGAAACGAAATAGCGGCCGGTTGAACAGCACGTAGTACGTCGTCAGGTAAACCGTCGCGGGAAAGCCGAAGCGCTGAAGGTTTGGAAACGCTCCTTCGCGGAAGTCCGCCCAGCCGTCGTCGAAGGTGATGGCAACGCTCTTCGGTGGGAGCTTGCCTTGTTCCAGCAGGCGCAAAGCCTGCGCCGAGCGGAAGCACGCGGCATCCGTTATGCGAAAGGATTTCCATGCGGCGGGCGAAGATCTCGGGCGAAAGAAACATCTCCGGGAAGGGCCCGGCCTCTTCGCCCATCGCGATGCCGTGATAGCAGAGAATGAGCAGACGCTGTTGCCGCCAGCGACTTCCGGCAATCGCCGCACCCGTACCCAGGCCATTGGTGGCGAGGAGCGCCCGTTTGACATTTTTCGCCAGCGACATAGAGGTCCGTGAGGAAAGCGTAGCATGGGCTCGACGGCGCACAGCAAAAGCACGCTCAGCGAAGGCTCCCGAGATTCGCTGAAAAACATTTCCTGCATTGTCATCCTGAGGAGGGCTTCAGCCCGACGAAGGATCTGCGGTTCGTCGCCCATGACGAATCTCTTCCACCGCCAGCAAACCGCAGATCCTTCGACTCCGGCGCGCAACTACGGCGCGCCTCCACTCAGGATGACAATACAAAAAATAGTGCACTGGATGAACCGTCAACCGTGTTACGACTGAATTGCCGCCGAGAGTCTCGCCTGAATCTCCTCACGAATTCGTTCTGCCCACGTTGAACGTCGCTTTGCCGAATCGCACCTTGCGGGTAAGGCTCTCGTGATATTCAAAGCCCACCCGCTCAATCGCCTTGCGCGAGGCGACGTTGTCGGCGAGAACAGCGACGTAGATGTAGTCGGTGCCCGGGATCTTCGATGCGTCGTCGAGAATCTGCTTCAACGACTGCGAGTACAGTCCTTGCCCGCGATGCGACGGCCGCGTGTAGAAGTCCCACATCACAGCCGAGTTCGGCGGATAGTCGTACGCGTGCTGCACCTCGGTGATGAACGACCGCTTGGTTCGTTCCGTGAGCCAGCCATAATGCACAAGCACGCCGTCGCGGACAATCGTGTAAGGATGCACGCCGGCGTCGATCCTGCTCAACGCTCCGGAGAGAAAACTCTGGCGCGAGTGGTCGCGATCATCGAACGGCTGGTAGCTCAGCAGATCGTGCAGGTCGTCTCTGTTTGCGGCCCGCGTCGTACACGGTTGTACTTGTTTCGGCTCGATCCGATAGAAGCGCATCTCGGTCGTGCTTCCGAGCCACTGAGTCAGTCTTCTGAACAGCGAACGTACGGCGCGCAACGGGTTCGCTACGATTCGCTTTGCCAGCGACGTCAGACGCGTCATTCGTTCGCGATCCAGCCTGAGCGACTTCGCTACCGACTTCCCAGTGGACCGGATCGCGCTGGACCTGCGATGCGCTTGCAATGCCTTGCTGTTCAGAAACACGGTGAGCACGTGCGCTTCGTCGTACTCGGTAGCGCGATCTTCCTTGTAGGCATCGCCGCCGGGCGTGAGGTCAAGCCGCGAGAAGCCCTGCTCGTGCATCATCAAGCCGAGTTGCAGGACGAGCAGTTTGCCGGGCGAGTGCTCGGACAGGAACGGCGAATGCGCGACCACGCCGAGCATCACCTCGTCCTTGCTGCGGGTACCGAGGTGCGCGGCAAAGAGTCGATTGCCGGCCTTGAAAATCGTGACATGCATCAGGCGGGGCTGCTCCATCAATGCGCGATAGAAGATGCGCTTCTGCGGGTCATCGCGGAAGGGGCAGCTACCGTGAACGGCGCCCTGGCGAAAATCGCAGTAGTCGATGATCTGGTCGTAGTAGCGGTCCAGCTCTTCAGGAGTCTTCAGCTCGAAGAACTCAGCTGGCTGACCGTCCAGAAGCTTCTCCATCCGCCGGCGATTCTTCTTCTTGGTAAGCGACTCGGTGATTGCCTCCGGATTGCTGACGGTCAACAGCGGCCGGCGCACCGCGCTCAACTCCGAGCGCTGGTTCCATGAGGAAGATTCCAGCCAATCCAGAGGGGCTCCCGGCGGGAGGTATCGGAACGTCAGCGACGCGAATCCGAGCGCGGCCAATCGTTGTAAAGCGTCGGTGATGAAAGTGCGATCGCCCGGCAGCGACAGCCAGACGTTGTACTCAGACTGGTGGCCGCCGGCGAACGTCAGCTGGCCCGTGTTGCGGTCGACCGCCAGCAGCAGCAAACCATGCAGTTGCGCGGCCGCGTTGGAGCGGACCAGCAGCAGCGGCGAGTATCGCTCGGCGTAAACCCGGTACCAGGTGCAGACGAACTCCGGCGTCTGCAGCGCGGTACTCCAGGGACATGCCGCCCACAGCGTCCGCCACTGCGACAGGAACTCCGGGGACTCGAGCAGCCGCGCGGCTTCGTCCTGCGAGCAGGCTCGGACGGTGGTCGAATGGCCGGCAGCCGGTTGGGTGGTCATAGAGTCTTAGACTGGCTTTTGGGCGCGGCTCGCAGCATTACGATCAGCAAGTGTCGGGACCAGGACGCGCCGGCAGCTGGCTGCCATGTAAACGCGTGTCCACGTGTGACTTAGACTGGCGTGCCAGTTTACCGAGTGTAACAAGGGTAGGATTGATGTTCAACGGCTCGCGGGTGAGGACCAAATAGGAACCGACAAACAACAATTTCAATTGTCAGGAAAGCTGAGTGCCGCAAGCGGAGGAATATCATTAAAAAATAAATAACCCCGGGCACTTGCCTGCATAACAGGTAGAGGGGACACCGGGGTGTACATCAGTAAAGATGCCACAGCCACTCGGAACGGTGCAAGAACAATTTCGCTACGATGCAGAGACAGCTGCCAAATTGGAGCGCAGCCTTTCCACCGACCGCCTTGGCCCATATCTGCAACTGGCCGATGGAAAAGCTATTTACGCCATTCGACTTTATGAGTGGAACACCAGAGTTTCGGAGGACCTCTACAGCATCCTGCAAGGCTTTGAAGTGACGCTGCGGAACTCGATCCACGAGGTACTCTCGCAAGCTTACGGTCAGGAAAACTGGTACGATGCGGCCCCATTACTGCCGCCAGAGCGACAGCGCGTCGCGGATGCCAAACAGAGAATTCGCGACGATGGTCGTGACGTCACCCCGGGACGTGTGGTGGCGGAACTGATGTTCGGCTTTTGGACGTCGCTGGTCGGTAGAGCCTATGCGCAGATACTATGGGACAAACACCTTTACAAAGCGTTTCGAGAGCGCCGCACGGCTCGCAAACATGTAGCGAGACGACTAAAGAAGGTGCGCTTTCTCAGGAATCGAGTCGCCCATCATGAGTCAGTGATAGGCCGTAAGAACGAAGAACGCGATCTTCGGAAAGACGTGGAGGAGATACTAGAAACTACTGGCTGGATTTGTAGGACGACTGCGCGATGGATTTCCTATAACAGTTCTTTCGATGAAAGCTACCGAAAGCGACCGGTTCCGCCAGAGCCGGAGCTACCGCGCGTACCGAATGAGGGGCCTGGCCTGAACCCTTGACACTCCCCCGCGCAGCTTTTATCCTTACCTTTTGCCCTGTGAACGATCCCGCCTGTCTGTATCTGCCAGTGTTTCCCTTCAGGAGCTTGGCCAACAAAAACGGCGCCGGCCGGTCCGCGCTGCGTTTGTTTGACTTAGGTTCCGGGAATCGGGAGGCTGACGGGGGCGTGGGGCTCTAAGTTTAAGGCGGCTGCTATGCTGATTCGTGTTCGGGAACTGGAACTCCGCAGACAGGAGTTTGACGAAAACTATCAGCCGGGCGCCATCGAATTTGGCCCTGATTTTCGCCAGATCGGCCCTCTGCATAGCGCAGGCCACGCGGAACTGATTGTCGAGCACCGCGGGCACAACCAGAACGTCGAAGATATTCGGCTGGTTGGGGAAGTTACGGCGCGCCTGGAGTTCAGTTGCGCGCGCTGCCTGGAGCCGGTGGAGCACGAAGTCGACAGGAAGTTTGACCTGATCTATCGTCCCCTGGGGGTCGATAAGCGCGCCGATGAAGTTTCCATCAGCGAGGCGGAGACGGAAATCGGATATTATCAGGGCGAAGGCTTGTTGCTGGAAGACGCGCTGCGCGAGCAGGTATTGCTGGCAACGCCGGTTCGGGCGTTATGCCGTGAAGATTGCAAGGGATTGTGCCCACACTGTGGTCGCAATCTGAACCAGGAACAATGCAATTGTGAGCAGCACGTGAGCGATCCCCGCTGGGATGCGCTGAACGAGATCAAGAAGAAGCTGCAAAGCTGATTTTAATGTCGCGGCCAACGATGGCCGGTTATGGAGTTTGTCATGCCTAATCCAAAACGGCGCCATTCGCAGGCGCGTACATCCAAGCGCCGCGCCCACGATTTTCTGACGGCGCAATCGCTTTCCGAATGCCCGAATTGCCATGAGCGCAAGTTGCCGCATCGTGCTTGCCAGAAGTGTGGCTATTACAAGGGCCGCGAAGTCATCGAGATCAAAGAGGCCGCCAGCTAATCCGGTACTTCTTGCCTGAGAGCGGCGGTGTAACTCTTCTGGGCGGCGTGATCGCATCACCTCCGCCGCCACTGCATGGCCTGAGCTTCGTACTACTCGAGGTTTCGACAGGCAAAAATGCCTACCATCATTGCTGTTGACGCCATGGGCGCGGACCGCGCGCCTAAGCCTGAAATCGAAGGCGCCATTCTTGCCGCACGTCACTACGACGTGGAAATTGTGCTGGTCGGCAAAGAAGAGGCCATTCAGGCCGAACTCGAACAGCACCGCTTCTGGCGCAGGCTCCCCATCAGCGTCGTCAATGCGCGCGAAGTCATCGGCATGCAGGAGAAGGCGGCGCAAGCCGTGCGCTCCAAGCGCGACTCCTCTATGCGGGTCGGACTGCGCATGGTGCGCGATGGCAAGGCTGCCGGCTTCATCACCGCCGGCAATACAGGCGCTGCCATGGCTACGGCGAAGATGGTTCTGGGAGCGATTCCCGGCGTCGATCGTCCTGCGCTGGCTGCCGTATTCCCTACCGCCCAAGGCACGGCAACCATCCTCATCGATGTGGGCGCCAACGTCGATTCCAAGCCGCAAAATCTGCAGCAGTTCGCCATCATGGGCGACATGTACTATCGAACGATTTTCGCCGGCCGATGGCCCAGCGCGGAGAATCCGCGGGTCGGCCTGCTGTCGATTGGCGAGGAAGAGTCCAAGGGCAATGATCTCACGCGCGAAGCTTACAAGCTGATCAGGGAATTGCCGATGAACTTCGTCGGCAACGTCGAAGGTCGCGATCTGTACAACGGCAGGGCGGATGTCCTGGTGTGCGATGGCTTCGTCGGCAATGTCGCGCTCAAGATTTCCGAAGGCATGGTGGAGACGGTTCGCTTTCTGCTGAAGCAGTCGCTGCAGGCGACCATCACCAGCCAGGTAGGATTCCTGTTATCGCGGAAAGCTTTCGCCGATTTCAAGAAGCGCCTGGACTATTCGGAGTACGGCGGCGCGCCGCTGCTGGGGATCAAGGGTGTGTGCATCGTCAGCCACGGTTCCTCCAACGCTAACGCAATCAAGAACGCCATCCGCGTGGCCATGGAATTCGCTAACAGCAAGCTGAACCACACCATCGAAGAGCGCATCGCGGGATCCAGCAGAAATTTGAATCACCATCCCAACCATTCCGCGGACACAGGGCCGATCGGTACTGGCGCCGTTTGAGTAGTTATTAGCTTTTAGCAGGAAGCTCGAGTAAGCACTTAAAGCCAGGAGCTTATTGCCGTTCTCTTATACACATGACCGCACACTCGTCTCCTCTCGCGTTTCTCTTTCCTGGACAAGGCTCTCAATCCGTCGGCATGGGCAAAGAGCTCGCGTCCCTGTATCCGGTTGCGCAAGAGACCTTTGACGAAGCCGATGCCGCGCTCGGCTATCCGCTGTCGAAGCTGTGCTTTGAGGGGCCGGAAGACCAACTGAAGCTGACCGAGATCACGCAGCCTGCGATCCTGACGGTCTCGGTTGCCGCGTGGCGTGTGCTTCAGTCGAAAGGCATCACGCCGTCTTACGTTGCGGGACACAGCCTGGGCGAGTACTCCGCTCATGTTGCTGCGGGAACGTTGAACTTCGCCGACGCCGTTCGCACCGTGCGCAATCGCGGGAAATACATGCAGGAGGCGGTGCCGGTCGGAGTGGGCGCAATGGCCGCCGTGCTCGCGCTGCCAATCGAGAAGCTGCAGGCCATTTGTGAAGAAGCCGCGCAGGGTGAGGTTTGCTGCGCAGCCAATTTGAACTCTCCCGACCAGACCGTGATTTCCGGCAGCAAGGCTGCGGTTGAGCGTGCGGCGGAATTGGCCAAGCAACGCGGCGCCAAGCGCGCCATCATGCTGCCTGTCAGCGCACCCTTCCATTGCGCGCTGATGACTCCCGCGCAGGAGCGCCTGGCCTCCGACCTGGCGGCACTCACTTTCTACACTCCGCAAATTCCAGTGATGTGCAACGTCGATGCCGAGTTAGTCACCACCGCTGACAAGGCACGCGATAGCCTGATCCGGCAAGTGACTGGCGCCGTTCAATGGGATAAGTCCATGCGTGCGCTGATTGCGCTTGGCGTCGAGACTTTCGTTGAAGTGGGTCCCGGCAAAGTATTGTGTGGACTCATGCGGCAGATCGATCGTTCGCGTGCTTGCTTCAACGTCGAAGACGAAGCTTCCCTGCAGAAGACTACCACCCACTTCAGTTCCGCTTCCCCTAAGCCCGACTGATCGTCGGTACTGTGAAACGCAGTAATTCGGATAATCGATTACCTGCCCTGATTACCTTCACCCTAAGTTCAGATTACCTAACTACTCATTACTGTTACTACAGTGGGTGATTACTTCACTGCTTCGATTTACCACACTGTGGTATATGCCACATTGGTGGACTTAGTAGTTTGCTCCCAGAACAATTTACCTTCTGTCCTACAAAGTGGTACAAATTTGCATTCCTCCTTTGCGGTCCTCCAGCCTATCTCTATGAATCGTCTACCAGTGCCTGTTGGATGAGTAATTGCACATCTCAATCCTGCTGTAGTGGGACCTGGTTGTACATGAGCGGAGTGAGGTCGCTCATGCAACGGCACCGAGTGCTTACAGCTCACCTTCCGTTACTGCGCTACTTACATAGCGAAACGTTGCAGCTGAAAGCTTGCGTTAACTTCTGTTTAAACTTGCGCCCGGCCCTGCCCAGGGTAACTGCACTTCCAAGACAGCCCGTGTGTCCGTTGCCTGATCTGAGGCAGAGGCGTTGTTGTCGCTAAAGGAGGAACGATGTCGCACGTCAGATTCAGGTCGTCAACTTATAGATTGCCAGTCGCTGTCGGCCCAGTACTGGTACTGATGATCGCGCTTGCTTCAACGCCCAGCTTCGCTAACAGCGTTGACACGCAGTCCTTCATAGGCACCGCCTATGGAACGTCTGCCTATGTGGGAAACAGTGTATTGGTCGGTCAAACAGCTCCGGTCACCCTTGGGGGCACTTGCGGAACATCGCAGCAGCCGCTGAACGTTCCCGGCACGCAGGCCGGCGTCAATCTGGCTCCGCTGGTCACCGGCGGTGCCGTCAACACAGACGTCTCCGATTCGGGGCAGACCGCATCCGCGAGTGCGGACACGGCAACCGTCAGCTTGCTGGGGGGATTGATTGGAGCCCAGGAACTGAAAGCCGTCAGCACCACCACCATGAATCCTGACGGAACCATTAACGTCAGCGCAGCGGGTACCACCTTCACCGGACTGACCGTTCTCGGCATTCCTTATGGCGGCAACGTACCGGCCAATACCCGGATCGACCTGCCGCTACTTGGCTATGTCGTGCTGAACGAGCAGACCTCCCACATCGAAAACGCGATGGCCACCATGACCGTGCACATGATTCACATTTACATCACGGTGGGAAACGTTCTTGGCTTGCAGGTGGGAACCGAGATTGTGGTTTCCAGTGCGACCAGCGGCATCGTGAATGTCTTCGCGCCCGCGATCATGAATGGTGAGGCGTTTGGCACCGAGGTGAACGGAAATCTGCTGGCTTCCACTCCCACGGCACCGGCGATTCTACCGTGCCTGGGCACGGGTGGTCGGTACGTAACGAACACTCTGGGAACGCTGAACCTTCCGGGAGTTTTGACGTCGGGCACCATCACCAACGCGGCCGAGTCGAACCTGACGGAAACCATGTCGAGTGCGCAGGACATGGCGACTGTGCAGGGCTTGAACATCCTTAACGGCTTGATCAAGGCCAACGTGATGCTGGCGCAGGTCAACGCCGTCGCCAATCAGGGAGGGCAGGTGTTCTCGGCCGGCGTGGACCGCTTCATCGGCATCTCCATCGCCGGACACCCGGAGATCAACGACGCTGTTCCTTACAACACCAGCGTGGATCTTGCCGGATTGGGCACGTTGTATCTCAAGCGGATCATCCGCAGCAACCCGCCAACCCATAGTCTCGAGGTTCGCAGCCTGGAGTTGCAGGTCCTGGAGAACAACAACTATGGATTGCCGATTGGCCTTGACGTAATCGTGGGGGACGCGCAGATCAACATCATCCCGGATGTGAATCCCTAACTTTAACTTGCATCCTGTTTGACTGACGGAAGCCGAGCATAATTGTTCGGCTTCCCTTTTTCTCCCACAGAGTCAGACACCTGCCATGCTCGTGCGAACCTGCCTGCCTCGTTTTCCTGTCTGAAATTTGCCCCCGATGCGTATAATCGCCTCCGTATCCCTCTCGGAGAAAAACATGCCTTCGCCTTCAGCGGCCGCTGCGCCGGCCCCGCCGAAATCGTCTACGCCTGGCCTGGTAATTGGGTGTGTCCTTTGTTTGCTGATCGGCCTGTTTCTCGGTCACGTCATCACTCACCACTGGATGGAGCACCATCACCGGGGAGGGCCGACATTCACCACCACTTACCAGGCGGTGGCGCTCAACAATGGCGCGGTGTTTTACGGCAAGTTGAGCGGATACGGAACCAAGAATCCGGTCATGACGGACGTGTTCTATATCGTGAGCAAGACTGATCCGAATACCAAGCAGGTGAGCAACATGCTGGTAAAACGCGGCAAGGAGATTCACTCGCCGGACCGAATGTATCTCAATCCGGAATCAATCGTGATGGTCGAGCCGGTGGGAGATCAGTCCAAAGTGGCGCAACTGATCAGCCAAGCTAACCAGTCGGGTAATTAGACAACTTCCAAAAGATTTGGTCGCGGATGGTTGGCGTCCCAGACTTCATAGTGAGTCCAGGTCGCGCGCGACCGTCCATTGGTACTCGTCGCAGAAAATCTGATCCAGAGGATTTCGCCCGACTTGCGGCGCAGGGCAAAGATGCCCTTCATGCTGCCGTCTTCCAGGTACTGGGAGTACATGGGGTCGACGTGAGCGCCTGAGGGATAGCTGACGTCGTCGATCTTCATGCTCAGCAACTCTTCGCGGCTGTAGCCGAGCAGTTCACAGGCGGCATCATTCACGTTGACATAGCAACGGTTCTCATCTACTTCGACTTCGGCTGGAGGCTGGACAGGGAGCATACGGTCCAGTTAGATGATCCTCAGCCCGCGTCGGTCGCGTACTGGGGCGGCCGAACTAGAAATCGAAGTTCAGCTTGCGCAGGCCATCCTTGTAAGCATCTCGCGCTTTCTTCGCCTGCTTTTCGGCGTCCTGTACCCCAAAATCGGCTGTGTCCCAATGTTCCATCGCCGTCTCGGAATGGTCGGGGGTGGCCAGCGCTTCTTCGGCGCGAATAGCGGCGACCCACTTATCCACCGCCTGCTTATAGGTAGTTTGCAGTTCGTCCATATTCGGCTTGCTCATAGAGTTGGGATGGTAGAGTACGCCTAAAGAGCGGTCAATCGGCGGCGCTCACCTTTCATCGAAATTTAACCGCAGCGCCGACGGGCAGAGGTCTACTCCTGATCACTGTTCGTTGGGCGTACTCGCGTTAAGATCGGAGCATGAAGAAACTCCGGGTAGGCGTTCTGTTTGGAGGACGCAGCGGCGAGCACGAGGTCTCGCTGCTTTCGGCGGCATCGGTCCTTAACGCGATTGATAAGAGCAAGTATGAGGTCGTTCCCATCGGCATTACCAAGGAAGGCCGCTGGGTAACCGCGGCTCACGCGGAGCGGCTGCTGAAGGGCAAAGCTTCCGAGGCCGAACCGCGACAGCTTCGCGCCGGCGATCCCGAGACCACCTCGACGGCCGCGGTGCTGGCACGCGGCGAAGGCGTGGTCGTGCCGCCGATGCCCGGCCAGGACCATTCCTCGCTCATGCCCTTCGAGACGGACGCCCGAGATCTCCGCGCGGCGGTCAATCCGGTCGATGTCGACATTATCTTCCCCGTACTGCATGGGACCTTCGGCGAGGACGGCACGATCCAAGGGCTGCTCGAGCTGGCCGACATCGCCTATGTCGGCGCGGGTGTGCTCGGCTCGGCGGCGGGTATGGACAAGGACGTGATGAAGCGCCTGTTCCGCGATGCACGCCTGCCGATCGTGAAGCACGTGACCATTCTGCGCAGCGCCTGGCGCGAGGCGCCGAAGAAGGCTCGCAAGCTGATTGAAAGCAAGCTGAAATATCCGGTCTTTGTGAAGCCGGCGAATCTCGGCTCGTCGGTGGGAATCAGCAAGGTTCATGACGGCAGCGAATTGCCTGCGGCAATGGACGAGGCGGCGCGGTTCGATCGCAAGCTGGTCATCGAGGAAGGGGTTGGTGGAAAGAGAGGCCAAGGCTCGCGAGATCGAGTGCTCCGTGCTTGGCAATGACAAACCAATCGCCTCGCTTGCCGGCGAAGTCGTGCCCATCAAGGAGTTCTACGACTACAACGCCAAGTATCTTGAAGAAGGCTCGGAGCTGATCATCCCCGCTAAGCTCACTAAGGCGAAGATGAAGGAGATCCAGCAGCTCGCGATCCAGGCTTTCCAGGCGGTGGAGTGCTCCGGGCTGGCGCGGGTGGACTTCCTCATGGATCCGCGCAATGAGAAGATGTTCGTCAACGAGATCAACACGCTCCCCGGCTTCACCTCCATCAGCATGTATCCGAAGCTGTGGGCGGCTCCGGGATAGCCTACGCTGAGCTGATCGATCGCCTGATTCAACTCGGCCTGGAGCGCCACGTGGAGAAGAAAGAGAACCGTTACAGTCTGTAGGGCATTCGCAAACTGATTTCTATCTTCCGCTGACGCAGCCGGGGATGCGTCGAGCCTCGCCGTACAATTGCTCCATCAAGATGCGGGGAATGTGGGACTTGCGTTGGCGCGGCCACCCAGCCTGCTGTGTCCCAACATTGCCACTCGCGTGAGGCCAGAATGCAGTCGCTCGAAACTCAAGATCCAAGTCATTTCGCAGAGTCATCGAGAGCTGCAGGCATCGGCCTCGAGCGTCGCCTCTTTGTCCTCTTGAGCGCAGTCGCTCTGATCTGCAGTTTTGTCTCTGGATTGAAGACCGTGTACGACCCCGATTTTTTCTGGCAATTGGCCAGCGGTCGATGGATCGCGCAACATCATCGAATCTTTTCCACTGATGTGTTCTCGTACACCGCAGCGGGTCGACCCTGGATTTATCCGGCCGGCTCGGAGCTGCTGTTTTATGCGATTTATGTGATTGGCGGCTACGTACTGCTCTCCTGGGTGGCCGCCGTCGTGTGCTGTGGAAGCGTCGCCGTGCTGCTCCGCAAGGGCTCGGCAGCAAGCGCCGCAGTGGCTGTCCTGACCATCCCGCTGATCGCTAACCGAACGTCGGCGCGCGCCGAGATGTTCACCGTCATCCTGTTTGGCGCCTACCTGGCGATCTTGTGGGAGCACTACTGCACGGGTCGCGCCCGGCTTTGGTTACTGCCGGTGCTGATGGTCGTCTGGGTGAATCTTCATCCGGGTTTCATCTCCGGGATCGGCCTGCTGGCGGCATTTGTGGGGATGGATGCGTTGGACATGGTCCGCCCGGCCAAGCGCGCAAATGCTGTTCGGCGACTTCAGCGAGCGTGGCCGTGGTTTGCGGCAGCGCTTGCGGCAAGCCTGGTGAATCCGTGGGGGTGGGGAGCGTACACGGCGCTGCTGCGCCAGAATCAAGCGATGGCTGCGCATTCGGAGTGGTTTGCCGAATGGGGCCGAATGCCGCTTACCTGGCCGGCACTGGTCAGGGCCTTCTCTCTCGACAAGCCGAGTCCGTTCTACTTCGCGCTGGTGATCATCTTGCTGGCGGCTGTCGTCGCTCTGGTGAAACGCGAAATTGGCCCGGCGATCCTGCTGATCGTCGCAGCGTACGAGGGCGTTCGCCACTTGCGCATGCAGGCCCTGATGGCATGCATCACGGTGGTGGTTGGCGGTGCAATGCTGGCGATCGCAGTTGAGTACATGGGCGCCCGGATCAACGCGGGACGACGCAGGATGGTGCTCGCTACCGGCGCCGCGGCTGCCGTGGCGTTGGCCGGGGCTCTCTGGACTTACACGCTAAACAGGACCAACGAGACGGCACTGTGGTCCTACGGTCCCGGCCTGGGTTGGTGGTTTCCGGAACGCGCCGCCGACTTCGTGCGACAACAGAATCTGCCGAAGGAAATCTTTCATGCCTACGAGCAAGGTGGCTTCCTCATGTGGAAGTTGGGACCCGAGTACCGCGACTACATCGACGGCCGAGCTCTTCCATTCGGGCCGCAGGCGTACATCCGTCAGCGTCAGCTCCTGGCATCTGCGCCGGATTCGTCAGAGTGGGATGCCGAGGTTGACCGGTATGGCATCAACACGATTTTGCTGCCACTGCACCGCTTCCAAACCGAGGTTGGGCTGGTGCGGGCCTTCTGCAACAGTTCGAAGTGGGTGCCTGTGTACCTCGACGAGCGTGCTGCGATTTTCGTGCGCCGCACAGCGGAGAACGCCGGCCTCATAGCGCGAACCCAGATCAACTGCGCCACCGCGCCGGTGCTGGCAGAACCGCCGGGCGGCTCCAGGTTTGACCAATTCAACGCATGGGCGAATGCCGGTGTTATTCTCGCTGCGCTGGGCCGCAACTCCGATGCGCTGTACGCTGCCGACCAGGCGGATGAAGTTTTTCCCAACACCAGTTTTGTTCCCTGGCTGCGGGGCAACATCGCTTACGCCATGGGGATGCGCACGGATGCCGAGCGCGAATATCGGAAAGGGATTGCCGTCGATTCTTCGATGCCCCTTCTGTGGTTTTCCCTGGCGACGGTTTACAAGCACGAAGGCAAAATTCCTGAGACGATCGAGGCCCAGCGAAAAGGAATTGACGTCTCTACTTTGCCGCAGCCCTTTGAGCTGCTGAAGCTGGCGCGACTCTATCTCGACGTCGGTCAGCCGAAGAAAGCTCTGGAGGCCTTCGACGAAGTGGAACGAAACTCGTCACCCGATCTGTTGGACTCCTCCGGCGGCCAGAATCTGCTGTTCCAGGTGGACCAGGGGAAATCAGCCGCGTGGCGGGCGTTGGGCGACAATGCCCGGGCGGCCAGCTTCGATCAAAAAGCGGTGCAGGATCTTGTTCCCAGGCAGTGAAGATGGCGGCATTCTAAGTAGCTGCGCAGCAATGAGTTCTAGGCCACGCAAAAAGATTTCCTGGCGGATGCGTTTTCGCTAACCCTTTTTGCGGGTCCTCGTCTATCTCATTAAGCAGGGAGCGATGCTTATAAGGGGCATGCGGGACGTTCCACTCCGCTAGATCGCATGCCCCGGGCACCGCAACGTGCCCTCCTTATTCTCCTCATTCGCAACGGAACTTAAATGGGCTTCTTCTCGTAACATACGGGGAGGAGCCCTTAAGTTATGAAGCCGGCAATTCTCCTGCTGTGTCTCGCGACGTTCAGCCTCTCCGCCTATGCGGACGAGTGGAACAAGACTTACCAGGTCGGAACCAATCCCGCTCTGCACGTCGATACCAACGATGCTTCCATCGAGGTCTCACATGGCGTGAGCAACACGATCAATGTGCATATCGTGAGCGACGGCTATTCCATCGGGAGCTCCGGCGTGCGCGTGACCGAGCGCCAGGACGGCGACAAGGTCGACCTCCAGGTGCATGTTCCGAATTCATGGGGCATTCACTTCAACATGCATGAGGGCGTTCGCGTCGAGGTACAGGTACCGCCGCAGGTGTCGCTCGATTTGCATTCCGGCGATGGACACATCGCGGTGAACGCGGTAGGCGGCATGGCGCGGCTCGATACCGGCGATGGTCACATAACCGTGCAGAACTTCACCGGCAACCTGAGTGGGCACACCGGCGATGGACACATGACCATCGATGGCACGTTCACGAATCTGGAGCTGCGTACCGGCGACGGCCACATCGATCTGGCGGTGCATCCGGGATCCAGGATGGCGAGCGGGTGGTTGATTCACACCAGCGATGGCCGCATTGAGGCGCGCTTGCCGCAGGATCTGGCAGCGGAGATTTACGCACACACCGGCGATGGCCACATCCAGCTGGATCTGCCTGTAACCGTCAACGGCTCGATTGAGTCGTCCAGAATTCGTGGCAAGGTGAACGGCGGCGGCCCGCTGCTGGAGGTCACCAGCGGCGACGGCAGCATTCATATCTCAAAGTTCTGACGTAAATGAAAACGGACCGGCAATCCCGGTCCGTAGCCCATAAACTCCGTGAGTCTTAGCGGCGGAAATTCTTCGCCAACGGCGCGACTCGGCTCTTGGCTTTGTCAGCCCAATCCGATCCTTTATCGATCCAGTCGCTGGCCTGATCCTGCATATCGTCCATCACGTCGCGAGCGTCTTCATATTTGCGCCGCAACGTCTTGCGCATCTGCTTACCTGTCTTGGGAGCCAACAGCAGGGCTGTAACTGCTCCTGCCGCCAACCCAATAAACAGAAGGGCAAGCCCCAGGCTGAGGTTGCTATTCGAAGAGCGGTATTCGCCCTCTCTTGTGAATTCGGGATTCCGTTCGTCCATCGATTTCGACCTCCGTCTTTGTATTGATGGTAGCTCTTTATTTGCAAACAAAACCACCACGTCCGCCATGCGGTCGCGGTGAGGAGCTCTGAATATTGCTTTCTCTAAGTTAGACGCAGCTGTGGCGCGGTTGTTGCCTCGACCTAACTGCAACGCACTCTATGCTTTGGCGACGAGCGTCGGACGGGTTTTGCGTGCTTGGGTCTTCGCGGTCCGCTTCTTCTGCGGTTTGGCAGCCACCCGGCCGGCAGGTCTCTCCTGCAGCAGCAACTCCGTCGCCTGCACCCGCGCATCCATGCGGAACCACTTCTGCACGATGCCGCCGTTCAGCAGATTGGCAATTGCCAGCAGGCTCATGCCCTGGTGGTGAACCATCCACGACTTGACCAGCGCGAATCGTTGACGGCGCGAGGGGCGCACGTCGCGCGTGAAGTCGGCAGCCTCATAAAATCCGTAGGTGCCGAACCAGCCCTTCTTCTTCATCCAGCGCAGGTTCTTGATTGCCTCAGCCGGATCGATCCCAGCGCGAGCATGGTTGCGTAAGGAGCGACCACCAGCCGCTCTTCCTCCTGCTGCAAGGCAAGCTGGGGAACGCCGAAGGCGCGATAGCCGTAGGCGCCGTTGTCTTCCACCTTGGCGAAGGCGCACTCGGAGACACCCCATGGAATGCCTTTTTCGTCGGCGTAGATCTGCTGCGCCAGCACCGCTGACTGCTTTGCTGTTCTCCAGCATGGTGGCGGGATAAGAGCGCATCCAGAGCTGCGGCATCAGGTACTCGAACATGGTTCCGGTCCACGAAATGAGCACCGGCTGCCCATCTACCACAACGTGGGAGCGGCTCATCTGGAACCAGCTCTCCTGCGGGATGTCGCCCTTGGCGATGGAGATGAATGCCGCGATGCGGGCCTCCGACGCCAGCAGGTCGTAGCAGGCGGCGTGCACCTTCTGATTCTCGACGTCGTATCCGATCGACAGCAGCTTGCGGCGCTGGTCGAGCAGGAAGGCGAAATCCATGTCGCGCACCAGCCGTTCGCACTGCATCGCAATGCTTCGCAGTTGCTCGATCAGGCGCAGACTGTTGTGACGGGCTGCGGGAAGCCGCGACAGCAGCTCTTTGCGCAGTTCGCGCCCATCCATCCCCAGGCTGATGCTGACTTCCAGCTTGATGCGCAGTTGCTCGATGCATTCCGGCAGTTGCGCCAGGGCAAAGGAATCGCAGTTGAGCATCGGAGCCAGCGTGACGTCGGAATGCAGCGCAGCGAACTCCGGCAGCAGCCACGGCAGGAAATCCTGGATCGTCTGCCGCACCTGCTTGATCAGTGCCGCGGTCTGGTCGCTGAACCACGTGGCATCGCGATTGTCTTTCTCTTCGACCTGCGGTATCTCAATCGGCGGCAAGCAGATGCTCCAGCCAATCCGCATCCTGTTTACGCTCGAACGAGCGCGCCACCTTGCGGGAGATGACATCCAGCTCCGCCAGCACGCAAAGGTGATCGGCGTATCCGTCGAGCAATGACTGACTCAGCAGCGGCTTCTTCAGCAGGTCGAGACATCCGCCCTTCAGGGTGATCAGCGACGCCGCAAGGTTGCCGTTATCCACCGTCGACACGAAGCGCGGACGATCCGCCTCGAGCGTTCGCGTGTCGTACCAGTTGTAGATGTGGCCATGATCCTTCGGCAGGCGGTCGACCGTCTCCAGGGTGCGGAGGTTCAACTGCACGAACTCTGACGTTGTCAGATATCCGAATTCAACTGCAACCTGGCGCGCGTTGAACAGGAAGCCGAGATTCGTCGGCGACAGGCGGGCGGCCATCCGCGGCGGCTCTTCCTGCACATTGTCGGGAATGAGCCAGTTGTGCTCGGCGTTGCTGAAGGTCGCGTAGTAGCGCCAGATATACAAGGCGGCGTGGCGCAGGAAGCGCTCGTCCTGCTCGGTCACATGCTTTTGTACCGGACGTGGCGGACGATTCAGCCACGCGCTGACCGGCTTACCGATCGCCCACAAAATCAGAATCGGCAGCGCAACGTAGATTGCGTGCCGGTGGCTGAGATAAACGATAACGCCCACAATCAGCGCGACCGCCGGCGTCCAGTTCAGCAGGACATCGACAAAGGTACGCTTCCCGCCGACCATTTCGGCCTCAGCGGCCGTCTCCCACTCCAGCAGCCGCTCGCGCGAAATCATGCGGCGGTAATAGGTACGGAACACCGCATCGGCCGAGATCAGCGCCTGATGAGCCAGAAAGGTGAGCGTCAGGAAGACGTTGACCATGGCCTTCGCCAGACCGCCCGCTGCATCGCCTATAGCGCGGAATTGTCCTGATGCCAGCGAGCGCACGACGGAGAATGCGAACTGGAACCATGGCGGCACGAACAGGATCGCGATGGTCACCAGCGTCCAGTAGAGCGGCTTGCCGGGCAGCACGGTCCAGCCCAGCACAAACAGCAGGAAGATGCCGGCCTCGACCAGGCTGCGACGCAAGATTGTCGAGAATCTTCCAGCGCGACAGGAACGAAATCGGGTTGGGCACGCGCCGCCCGGTTTCGTCCGGAACACGTCCGAAGAGCCAGCTCACGATCTGCCAGTCGCCGCGCACCCAGCGATGCTTGCGCCGGTTGTATGCGCTGTAGTGCGAGGGATAGTCGTCGATCACTTCGACGTCGCTGACCAGCCCAGCACGAGCGTAAGCGCCTTCGATCAGGTCATGGCTGAGCAGAGCATTGCGCGGGAAGCGATGTTCCAGCACACGGTTCAGGGTCTCAACTTCGTAGATGCCCTTGCCGGTGAAGATGCCTTCGCCCTTCAGGTCCTGGTAAACGTCAGACGTCGCGCGCGTATAGATGTCAAATCCGGTCTGGCCGGAGTAGATGCTGGCCAGGCGCGAGACCGCAGCGCTCTGCACGCTGATGCCGACGCGCGGCTGCAGAATGCCATACCCGGCGACCACGATGTTGTCGTGTGGATCGACGATGGCCTGGTTCAGCGGATGCGTCATCGCGCCGACCAGACGATAAGCGGTGCCGCGCGGCAGTTCGGTGTCACTGTCGAGGGTCAGCACAAAGCGAACCTGCGGCAGCAGCGACGTGTCGCCGATTTTTACGGGAAAGCTGTCGTATTTCCCCTTGATCAGGCGATTGAAATCGAGCAGCTTGCCGCGCTTGCGCTCCCAGCCCATCCAGACGCCCTCGCGCGGGTTGTAGATGCGATGGCGATGGTAGAACGCGAACGTTCCCATGTCGTCAGCGGCGTACTTCTCGTTGAGCTCGGTAATCAAGCGTCCGCAGAGCTCGACCAGCGGATCATCTTCGTTCGGGGTCTCCGCCGAATCGGGCATGTCGGTCAACAACGCGTAATGCAGATTCTTGCTGGCATTGCCGAGATACCGGACCTCGAGATCTTCGACCAGCCGATGCACCTGCTTCTCGTTCAGCAACAACGTCGGCACGACCACCATGGTCACGCAATCGTCGGGAATGCCTTCGCTGAAATCGAGTTTCGGCAGGATGCGCGGCCGCAGCAGCGCCGTACTAAGGTAGTTCATCACCTCGACGGCACTCTGGCTCGAAGGCAGCAGCAGCAGAATGATGGCCAGGAGACGGCCCCAGAAGGTGTTGAACGCGTTGAACACCGGCGTCATGATCGCAATGACGATCAACAACGTCAGCAGTTCAATGCCACCGAGATAGAACTCGTCGGGATGGCGGCGAATCAATTCCTGCACGCTCTCGCCGAAGGGCAGCCGCACACCGGCACGCGCCCGAAGCTGCTTGGTTCCTTCCCCGATCAGGTAGTAGCCGACATGCGAGCGCCGCCACGTGGTTCGCGCGTCGATGGAGCCGTACTTCAGCGACTCGCGGCAAAGATCGATGGCCTGTTGCGCGATCTCCAACTCGGAGCAGTCGGAGTGTTCGGCGAAATGCGTCACCGTGTGCCGGTACATCTCGCGGCTCTGGTAATCCATGCGCGTGTAGGCCTTCGCCGGATCCTGCGCCAGCACTGGCTCGAAGATAATCAGCGGTTCCAGCAATTCCTTCCACGGAGCTTCCGACAGCTCGCGCATGCTGCCCATCAGGTCGCTGATGTTGCGCGGCTGCTCGGGATCGCGCAGGACCTCCCGGCCACGACGGGCGAACTCCTCCAGGACCACCAGCTTCAGCGCCGGGACCAGCAGCGAAAGCTCGCCCATGTTCAGTCCGGTAACGGTCTGGAAGGACGTGATGTAAGTTGTGAACGCGCGATCGGAATAGCGATACGAAACGGTGTGCAGAAAATCCTGGGCTATGGCGAGCACGCGCGGCATCACCGCCTGGTCCGGCGTTCTCACATGCGGCACACGTCGCAGCGACGACGCGCCGCCCTGCACTTCGCTTTGCGTTCCCCGCACCAGGCGCACGTTGTCGTGCATCCATTGCAGGTCTTCAGGAAGCTGCTCGTCGGGGCCGAGTTGAAAATCGACTTCGCTGAGAATTGGTTCGAGGGTCCTGGTCAGCGAGGTCCAGCGCTCGGCAAAGTGGCTGGACTGTTTGGTCGCCGGCAGCCATGCAATACGCTGGGCCCAGTTGCGTGCCGCATCGGCCAGAGCAATCTCTCCCGCCGGAGTTTCAGCGGGCACAGGGGTCTGCCGGTCGGCCATCTCTACCAGCAAATCTCTATGGTTTACGCCTGTCATTGAGTTAGCGATAACTTGCCGCCTGCAATTCGAACATCTCGGCGTATTGGCCGCCGAGCGCCATCAGTTTTTCGTGGCTGCCGTCTTCCGCAATCTGGCCGTCAGCCAAAACGACAATCCGGTCCGCCATGCGCACCGTCGAGAACCGGTGCGAGATGAACAGCGCCATCTTCCCCGAGGTCAGCTCCGCGAACCGTTCAAACACTTCATACTCGCTGCGCGCATCCAAGGCCGCGGTCGGCTCGTCGAGAATCAGGAGCTGAGCGTCGCGCAAGTAAGCCCGCGCCAGAGCCAGCTTCTGCCACTCGCCGCCTGAGAGATCGACTCCGCTCTCAAACCTGCGGCCCAGCATCTGGTCGTAACTGCCATGCAACTTGGCGATCACCTCGTCCGCCAGACTTTTGTGAGCGGCGGCCATCACCGCATCTCTGTTCTCAATCTGTTCGATGCGTCCAACCGCCACATTCTCATGGGCAGTCATCTCATAACGCATAAAATCCTGAAAAATTACCCCAATCTCCTTGTACAGGTCTTCGAGACTGTACTCGCGAAGGTCGACACCGTCGAGCAGGATTTGCCCCTCAGTCGGATCGTAGAGCCGCGTGATCAGCTTGACGATGGTGGTCTTGCCCTGGCCGTTCTCGCCGATGAGCGCAACCCGCTCGCCCGGATGCAGCGTGAAGTCGAGATTTTTCAGAATTCGGCGCGAACTGCCTGGATAGGCAAACGAAACATTGCGGAACTCGAAGCCTCGCCGAATCGGACGCGGCGCCGGCAGCGCGTTGGGTTTCGACCGAATGGTGGGCTGCATTTCGAAAAACGCAAGCAGATCGGTGAGGAACAAAGCCTGATCGGCAACTCCCGACAGAGTCGAGAAGATCATCTGGATATTGGTACTGGCCTGAAGAATCGCGCCTGCCAGCAGGTACAGGGTGCCGATGCTGAGCGCACCCATCACCGTCCGCCAGATCACGTAGACGTAAGCCGAGTAGTAGCCGAGCGAGCCGACAATCGACAGCAGGGCTCCGGCCACCAGCTTGCGCTTCGACAGCGCAACGTTCTCCTCATAAACCTCGTCCGACAAGCGCGTGAAGCGGGCGGTCAGGAACTGGCTCAGGCCGAAGAGCTTCAACTCCTTCGCAGCTTCCTTGCTGCCGCCCAGGATGCGCAGGTAGTCGAGCTGGCGGCGGACCGGCGTCTGCCGGAAATTCTTTGCGTAGCCGAGGAAGGCAAAGTGGCTCTCGCCCACGAACGCCGGGATAACGCCGGCGATCAGCAACAACAACAGCCAGGGAGAGTAGTAGATGATGGTAATCGACAATGTGATCGTCGTGATCACTTGCTGGATCAGCCGTCCCAGCATCTGGATCATCGCCAGGCGATCGGTGGCCTGCACGCGCGCCCGCTCCAGGCGGTCGTAGAAGACCGGGTCTTCATAGGCGATGACGTCCAGTTCCGCCGCGTGCTTCATCACCTGGATGCTGACGTGGCGGGTGTACTTGTCGGCCAGCAGCGAGTCCAAGTAGTCGATGGTGCGGGTCAGAATATTGCCGGTCACGGCGATGGCAAATTCGATCGCGACCAGCCACCAGAGGCTCCGGGGGAAGGCCTGATGCTTCTGGACGTGGGCGACGGTGTCGAAGATCAGTTTGCCGACGTACAGGATGCCGACCGGCTGCAAGGCCGCCAGCAGGCGGAAGACGAAACCCAGCACCACTACCAGCGGCCCCGAGTCCCAGACAATCTTCAGGACGGGCGGCAGGTTGCGCAACGCCGACATGCGCTCCTGCCACGCGCTAGTCATCGTTTTTTGCTGGTCACTCATGATCGCGAAGCATGCCTCGGCAGCCAGGCGGGGCCAAACCTTCTATTATCCCGGAATTACGATGAAAAGCCGAGGGTTACGCAATGAGAGATGCGCAAAACCCGGTCCTAGTTTTACGGAATACCGCCGCCGGCTGCATTAAAATAAAAGCCTCAGCCTCGGCATTCGAGGTACCCGCGAGTCGGGTCACCAAGGGCCGTAACATCACAGACTTAAAGGACCCTGCTGCGTTACACTCAGTTTTTTCGGAGGTTCGGCCATGAACCGCGTCACTTCCTTTGCAGTTCTGTCAGTACTTCTGACTCTTTCCTTCGGTGGAACTTTACGGGCGCAGGATGACCCTGGCCCCGCCGCAACCTGCAATTTTGATCAGGAAAAGCAGTTGATGGTTCAGTACCAGCACGTTCCCATCAACCTGAAAAAGCCCATCAACACCCAGGTACCGTTCGGCAAGGTGTGGGCGCCCGGCGGCAAGCCCATGACGCTCTTCACCAACACTCCCATCCAGATAGGCTCGAGGGAACTCGCGGTCGGAGCCTACACCCTGTTCGTCATCCCCAACTCGAAACAGTGGACGCTGATCGTCTCCAAGAGCACCGACACCTCGGGCGCTTACGATCAGGGACAGGATCTGGTGAGGGTGCCGATGGGTGCCGGCGAGTTGCCCAGTCCGGAGGCGAACCTGACTGTGTCGTTCGCGCACGTCGCACCGACGCAATGCAATATTCGGATTGATCTGGATAAGTACGGGCACTTCGCGGAGTTTCATCAGAGGTAGGAAGGCATTGCGAGACCGGGTGCCCCGTTCTATGCCATCCTTTGGCGTAGGGCAGGTTCGCGGAGGGGATGCGGATTCTCGGTATTGAGGTCCTTCGACTCTGCAGCGCCAAAATCAGGCGATGCTGCGCTCAGGATGACACCGGCAAGGAACGTCGCCGCCAGGCGGGGGTGCCACCTCTTCAGCCCACCGCGGAAGCGTTGGGAAATCGTCCATAAATTGTTTGGCGAGTCTCGACAGGGACGGCAGGTGTGTCGCCGGCCGAAGCCGGCTCTGCTCTCTTTTCCCCGCATACCCACCGCTTCCGCGGTGGGCTAATTACTTTCACCCGCCCTGCGGCCGGGTTGAGCATGGGTGAGTGCTTGCCAACTCAGTCGGCGAAGACCGGCACTTCTTCTTCGCTCTTGGCCGCCTTCTTGCGCCCAAAAACGTGGGTCACCACCCAATCCTTGAACTTGTCCATGTAGAGGTACACAACCGGGGTGGTGTAAAGCGTCAGAGCCTGGCTGACGATGAGGCCGCCAACAATGGCGACGCCTAGCGGGCGGCGAATTTCTCCGCCAACGCCCTGACCAACAGCCAGCGGCAACGCTCCGAGCATCGCGGCCGCCGTGGTCATCATGATGGGCCGGAAGCGAACCAATCCTGCCTCATAGATAGCTTCTTCGGCACTCTTGCCCGAGCGCTCCACTTCCAGAGCGAAGTCGATCATCATGATGGCGTTCTTCTTCACGATGCCGATCAGCAGGATGATGCCGATCAGGCCGATGACATCGAGCTGCATGTGGAAGAGCATCAGCGCCAGCAGCGCTCCGGTGCCCGCCGAGGGCAGGGTCGAGAGAATCGTGAACGGATGGATGTAGCTCTCGTACAGCATGCCAAGCACAATGTACACCGCAATCAGCGCCGCGAGAATCAGGATCGGTTCGGACGAGACCGAATCCTGGAAAGCCGCAGCCGTGCCCTGGAAGCTGCCATGAATGCTGGCCGGCATGCGCATGTCGAGTTCAGCCTGGTCGATGGCTCGCGTGGCTGTACCCAGGTCGCCGCCCGGCGCCAGATTGAACGACAGCGTGACTGCCGGGAACTGGCCTTGGTGATTCACCGACAGCGAGGTCGTCGACGGTTCGAAGTGCGCGAATGCCGACAACGGAACCTGCGCCCCTGAACTGGTAATCACGTAGACGCTCTGCAACGCATCGGGCGTCTGCTGGTATTGCGGGGCAACTTCCAGCACCACGTGATACTGGTTCAGCGTTTGGTAGATCGTTGAAATCTGCTGCTGTCCGAAGGCCGAGTAGAGCACGGCATCGATCTGCGACGGCGTGATGCCAAGACGTGATGCCATGGTGCGGTCGATGACAACGTTTTCTTCCAGGCCGCTGATCTGCTGATCGCTATTCACGTCCTTGAGCTGCGGAATCTTGCGGAGCTTGGCGAGCAACTTCGGCGCCCACTCGTAAAGCTCATTCAAATCTTCGCCGGAGAGGGTGTACTGATACTGCGCATTCGACATGCGTCCGCCGATTTGCAAATCCTGCACCGATTGCAGGAACAGGGTCGCGCCGGGAATGTGCGAGGTCTTGGGACGCAGACGGGCGATAACCTGGTCGGCGCTGACCTTCCGCTCGTTCAGCGGCTTCAGGACGACGAACATGCGTCCCTGGTTCTGCGCGCCATGGCCGCCCACGAACGCCATTACGTTTTCGACTCCGGGATCGGCTTTGACGATGCGGATAAACTCGTCCGTTTTGGTCTTCATCGCCTCGAACGAGAGGTCCTGGTCGCCCATTACCATGCCGCCGAGACGGCCCGTGTCCTGCTGTGGGAAGAAGCCCTTGGGCACGATGATGTACAGGGCGACGTTCACGAACACCATGAGGATGGCGACGGCGAGGATCAACCGGCGGTGACGCAGCACCCAGGCCAGCGAAACTTTGTAGCCGTGAGTCAGGTGATAGAAGCCGCGCTCGCTCAGGCGATAGAGCCGCCCATGGCCGCCGACATCGTGCGGCTTCAGGAAGCGCGCGCACAGCATGGGCGTGGTGGTCAGCGACACGACCAGCGAGACGGCGATGGCGGCGCTCAAGGTCACCGCGAACTCGTGGAAGAGTCGGCCCACGATGCCGCCCATCAGCAGGATGGGGATGAACACCGCAATCAGCGAGGTGCTCATCGATACCACGGTGAAGCCGATTTCGCGCGCGCCCACCAGGGCTGCCTGATACGGCGGCATTCCGGCTTCCACGTGGCGCATGATGTTTTCCAGCACCACGATGGCATCGTCCACAACAAAGCCAGTCGAGATGGTCAGCGCCATTAAGGACAAATTGTTGAGCGAGTACCCGCACAGGTACATCACGCCGAAGGTGCCGACGATTGCCAGCGGCACCGCGACGCTGGGAATCATGGTTGCGCGCACCTCGCGCAAGAAGACGAAAACGACCAGCACCACCAGGATGACCGAGATAACCAGCGTCCGCTGCACGTCATCGACGGAGGCGCGAACCGTCGTCGTACGATCCAGGCCGATCTCCAGGTGTATGGCCGGGGGCAGCGAAGCTTTCAGGAATGGCAGCGCTGCAATGACGCGGTCAGCAGTGGCGATGATGTTTGCGTTCGGCTGCCGGAAGATGACTACCAGCACGCTGGGCTTGCCATTAAAGCTTCCGGCGTTATTCACGTCGGAGTACGAATCTTCGACCGTGGCGACATCGCTCAGGCGAACCGGCGCACCATTGCGATAGGCGACGATGAGTGGCGCATAGTCCTTCGCCTTCTTGAGTTGATCGTTGGCCCGGATCATCCACGTCTTCGAGCCGTCGTCCAGCGATCCCTTTGCCTGATTGGCGTTCTCCGCCGCGACTGCATTCTTCACCGCGGCAAGACCGATGTTCAGCTTGTTCAGCAGGTTGGGATTGGCTTCGATGCGCACCGCGGGCTGCGACGATCCCCAGACAAAGACCTGTCCAACGCCTTCGATCTGCGACAGCTTCTGCCCCATCACCGAATCGGCGACGTCATACATCTGGTCCTGGGTCATCGCCTCGGAAGTCATCTGCAGAATGATGACGGGAGCGTCGGCAGGATTGATCTTGCGATAGGTCGGATTGCTGGGCAGGTCGGCGGGCAGATATCCGCGCGCCGCATTGATGGCGGCCTGCACGTCGCGAGCAGCGGCATCGATGTTGCGGTCCAGGTCGAACTGCATGGTGATGCCGGTCGAACCCAACTGGCTCGACGACGTCATCTGGTTGATGCCCGCGATGCGTCCGAACTGGCGCTCCAACGGCGTCGCCACGGCTGATGCCATGGTCTCCGGACTGGCTCCCGGCAACGAAGCGCCCACCGAGATCACCGGAAAATCAATTTGCGGGAGAGGCGCGACCGGCAACTGGGTATAGGCCAGCGCGCCTGCCAGCAGCAGGGCAAAGGTCAGCAGCGTAGTAGCTACGGGCCGTGCGATCGCGGGTGCGGAAACGTTCATAAAGCAGTGGCCAGTGGCCAGTAGTCAGTTGCCAGTTGGTCGAGGTTCGTATCCGATCTCGTCATCCCTCACTCGCCAACATTTGATTCGATTCGATTCGCGCGAGTTCCTTGGTGTCGGTCGCAGTTTCCGTTGTCATATGCCAGTTGGCGACTGACAACTGGCTGCTGGCGGCTGACAACTGCCTTTACTGGCCACTGACCACTAGCCACCGGCCACTTCTTCTCAATCTCCCGTCGCCTCTATCGGCCTATGAGATCGCATGCCTCGGAGCGCTGCGGCCAGACGATCGAACCACAGGTACACCACCGGCGTCGTATAGAGGGTCAGCACCTGGCTGAACAGCAGTCCCCCGATGATGGTGATGCCCAGCGGACGCCGCAACTCCGAGCCCGTACCAGAGCCGAGCGCCAGCGGCACGGCGCCAAAGAGCGCTGCAAACGTCGTCATCATGATGGGGCGGAAGCGCAGCAGGCAGGCTTCGTAAATCGCATCGAGCGGCGCCTTGCCCTCCTTGCGCTCCGCTTCCAGAGCGAAGTCGATCATCATGATGGCGTTCTTCTTCACGATACCGATCAGCAGGATGATGCCGATCAACGCCATAACACTCAGGTCTAGGCGAAACAACTCCAGCGCCAGGATCGCGCCAACTCCGGCCGACGGCAGCGTCGACAAAATCGTGATCGGGTGAATGTAGCTCTCGTAGAGCACGCCCAGCACGATGTAGACGGTCACGATGGCCGCCAGGATCAGCCAGCCCTCGTTGGCCAGCGACGCCTGGAAGGCTCGCGCCGTGCCCTGGAATGCCAGTTGAATACTGGGTGGCAGATCGACATCGCTGGCCGCCTGCTGAATGGCTTTAACCGCATCGCCCAACGAGGCGTCATTGCCGAGGTTGAACGAAATCGTCACTGCCGGAAATTGTCCCTGGTGGTTGATGGTCAACGGACCGGTGGTGGTCTCCCAGTGTGCGATCGCGTTCAGGGGAACCTGATTGGCCGTCGCGCCCAGCACATTGCTGCTGGCACCGCTGCTCGCCGGCTGGCTGCCCAGCACCGGAGCGGCCGGACTTTGGGAGCCGTTGGCCGGCACATAAATGTCCTTCAGCGAATCAGGGTCGGCGGCAAACTTCGGATCAACCTCCAGCACGACGTGATACTGGTTCAGCTGGGTAAACATGATCGACACCAGCCGCTGGCCGAAGGCGTCGTACAGCGTGTTGTCGATGGCGCTGGCCGTCACACCCAGGCGCGAAGCCGTATCGCGATCGATGACCAGCGTGGCCTGCGCCGCCTGGTTCTGCTGGTCGGTCGCGACGTCGCGCAACTCGGGCAGCGTCTTCAGCTTGTCGACCATCTTCGTCGTGTACTGACGCAGTTCCTTCGAGTCGGCGTCCTCCAGCGTGAACTGATACTGCGTGCGGCTGACGCGATCTTCCACCGTCAGATCCTGCACCGGCTGCATGTAGAGCGTGATTCCCTCGACGCCGCTGACTTCCTGCTGCAACCGTTTCATCACTGTGGTGATATCGCCTGACCGCTGGTCCTTAGGCTTCAGGTTGATTTGAATGCGGCCGCTGTTTTGCGTGGTGTTGGTGCCGTCAACGCCAATGAATGACGAGAGGCTCTCGACGTCTTTGTCTTTGAGGATGGCCGCCGCCAGTGCCTGCTGCTTCTCGCCCATCGACTTGAACGAGATGCTCTCCGGCGCATCGGTAATGGCCGTAATGACGCCGGTGTCCTGCACCGGGAAGAAGCCCTTCGGAACGACGATGTAGAGGAAGACGGTCGCGACCAGGGTTGCGATGGTGATCAGCAGCGTTACCGTCTGGTGTTTCAGGACGAACTTCACCGTGCGTCCGTAGAACGCAATGGTGTTGTTGAACATCCGCTCCGACCATTCGTAGAAGCGGCCATGCTTCTTCTCGGCATTCGAGCGCAGCAGAAGCGAGCACAGCATCGGCGTCAAGGTCAGCGAGATTACGGCTGACAGCAGAATCGTCACGGCCAGGGTGACGGCGAACTCGCGGAAGAGCCGGCCCACGATGTCGCCCATGAACAGCAGCGGGATCAGCACGGCGATCAGCGAAACCGTCAACGACACGATGGTGAAGCCGATCTGTCCGGCGCCGCGCAGCGCAGCTTCCAGCGGAGTGTGTCCCTCCTCGATGAAGCGATCGATGTTCTCGATCATCACGATGGCGTCGTCGACGACGAATCCCGTGGAGATGGTCAGCGCCATCAGCGAGAGGTTGTCGAGCGAGTAGCCCAGCAGATACATCACGGCGAACGTACCGACGATGGAGAGCGGCACCGTCACGCTGGGGATGATCGTTGCCGAGAGCGTGCGCAGGAAGACGAAGATCACCATCACGACCAGCCCGACGGTGAGCATCATCTCGAACTGCACGTCCTTGACGCTGGCCCGGATGGTGTTGGTGCGGTCGGTCAGGATGGTGATCTTGACCGAAGCCGGCAAAGTTTTCTCCAGCTGGTTCAAGCGCAGCTTGATGCTGTCGACGACCTTGATGATGTTGGCGCCCGGCTGCCGCTGGATGTTCAGAATCACCGCCGGGGTGGTGTTCATCCACGCGGCCTGATTCGTGTTCTCGGCGCCCATCACCACTTGCGCGACATCCGAGAGCCGCACCGGATTGCCGTTCTTGTAGGCGACAATCGATTCGGCGTAACCCTGCGCGCTCAGCAACTGATCGTTGGCGCCAATGGTGAACGCCTGGCGATTGTCCTGGAGCTGACCTTTGGCCTGGTCGACGTTGATCTGTGCGATCACCGAGCGCAACTGCTCCAGGCTCATCCCATACGACGCCAGCGCCGTCGGATTTGCCAGGATGCGCACCGCCGGCTTCTGTCCACCGCTGATGCTGACCAGCCCGACGCCGGGGAGCTGCGAGATCTTCTGCGCGAAAGTCGTGTCGGCAAGATCTTCCACCTGCGGCAGCGGCATGCTGTCGGAGGTCATGGCCAACGTCAGAATCGGCGCGTCAGCGGGATTGACCTTGCTGTAAATCGGAGGAGTGGGCAGGTCGTTCGGCAGGTAGGTCTGGGCGGCGTTGATGGACGCCTGCACTTCCTGCTCGGCGACGTCGATGTTCTCTTCCAGAGTGAACTGCAGGGTGATGACCGAGGCTCCGAACGAGCTGCTCGAAGTCATCTGGCTCAGGCCGGGAAGCTCGCCAAACTGGCGCTCCAGAGGAGCGGTAATCGACGAGGCGGTGACGTCTGGGCTCGCGCCGGGATAGAAGGTCACGACCTGGATGGTCGGATAATCGACCTGCGGCAGTGCGGATATGGGCAGCTGCCGATAGGCCACAATGCCTACCAGCAGAACTCCCACCATCAACAGCGAAGTCGCGATGGGCCGAAGAATAAACGGCCGCGAAATACTCATGTTGCCGATCCAATGTTGCCGCTGGTGCTCTTCTGGTGCGCGGGCGCTTGCGGCGCAACCTTCATGCCGGCCTGCAGCTTCTCCTGGCCGTCGGTCACCACGCGCTCTCCACCTTTCAGGCCGGAGGCGACGACTACGGTTGTGCCCTGGGTGATATCTATTTTCACCTGCTGCATCTGCGCCAGGTTCTGCGGGTCAACCACGTACACGAAGTTGCCGTCGGGCCCGCGCTGCAAGGCGCTGGCGGGAGCGGTGATCGCGTTCTTGAGTTTCTTCAGCAACAGGTGAGCGTTGACGAACTGGTTTGGCCAGAGCGTGTTGTCCGGGTTATCGAAAATCGCCTTCAACTGCACGGTGCCCGTGGTCTCGTCGATCTGGTTGTTGATGGTCTCCAGCTTGCCGGTCGCCAGCTTGGTCTGGTCGTCGCGGCTGTAGGCGTCGACCTCAAGCGCGCCGCCCTTCATCTGCTGCGCTACTTCCTGCAACTGATCTTCGGGGAGCGTGAACACCACAGCAATGGGATGCAGCTGGGTAATGGTTAGCATCGGGGTATTCCCGGCAGCCGTCACATAGTTTCCGGGATCGACCTGGCGCAGACCGACACGGCCATTGATCGGCGACACGATCCGGCAATACGTCAGGTTCAGCTTGGCGCTGTCGATGGCCGCCTTATCGCTGGCAATGGTGCCTTCATAGGTTCCGAAGGACGCCTGCATAGTATCGAGATCCTGCTTCGCGATTACGCCCTGCTCGTAGAGAACCTTGTTGCGTTCGTACTGCGCTTTCGCATTGGTGAGCTGAGCTTCGTCCTTCTGTAAATTGGCTTCGGCTTGCGCCAATGCGACCTGATAGGGACGGGGATCAATCAGAATAAGTAAATCGCCGGCCTTAACTTCCTGGCCTTCGCGAAAATTGACCTGCATGATCTGACCATCGATGCGGGTCTTTAAAGAGACCGTATTAAATGCCTGAACGTTGCCCAACCCGGTGAGATAAACGTCGAAGTCGCCCTGCTTAACCGTCGCAACTCCAACGGGAACTGCCGGCGGCGGACCGCCCGCTTTCGCGCTTTTGGTCTGGTGGGAACTGCACCCGGCCAGCACAGCGCAGATCGCAAGGGTCACCCCGAGTCCCAGGAGCGTCGGAACTCTGCTCCCGGACTTTAGGAATGGCCATGTCTTCACGAATTTCCTCCTCGTCATCACTACCGACGTGCGCCCGGACAAAGCGGTATCGCTACCCGTCCCAGGTCACCTAACTGCAACTTGGCGCGGCGGTTGCAGTACACTTACATCCATACTATTAGAGCGGATGGCTCCCCTTACCGCAGTTAAGAGTAGGTGAAGGAAGGTTAAGAAGTGTGAAGGCCAACAGCACATCACGAAACAATTCTTCACCGCAGGGCCGCGCGGGAAAAGGCAAAATAAATCCCGTGAATCGCCTACTCATTGTCGACGACGATCACGGCCTCGTGAATTTGCTGAAACGCTTTCTCGAAGGCGAGAATTTCCGCGTCGACGCTGCCTACGATCATGCTACAGGCCTGAGCGCCGCCCTTTCAGGCGAACATGAATTAATCATACTGGATGTAATGCTTCCGGGTGGGACCGGATTCGAGCTTCTGAAAAGCTTGCGGCAGGAATCCGCAGTACCTGTACTCTTGCTCACGGCCCGCGGCGAGGCTGTCGATCGCATTCTGGGTCTCGAAATCGGCGCCGATGACTACCTGGCTAAACCGTTCGATCCGCGTGAGCTGGTCGCCAGGGTCCGCGCAATCTTCCGCCGCACCCGCGAAACCGGAGCTCCTGCCGCCCGCGACGCGCATGAGGAGACACTCTCGGTCGGCGATATCAGCATGTCCCTGAGTACCCGGACGGTGACTTGCCAGGGCCGTCCCATCGACCTGACCTCGGTCGAGTTCAATGTTCTCGAGTTGCTGCTCCGCAATGCCGGAAACGTGGTGACGCGCGAACAGATCGCGGAAGTGGCGCTGGGGCGTCCGCTGAACGCTTTCGACCGCAGCGTGGACGTCCACGTCAGCCGCTTACGCAAGAAGCTAATTACTTGTGCCGATTCTGCCGAGGAGTTGATCCGGCCCATCCGCGGCATCGGATATTTTCTGGCCGCTGAGGCTCCGGAGAAGACCAGAGTATGAACCGCCGTCTCTTCTGGAAGATTTTCCTTCCCTTCTGGGCGGCCCAGGCGCTGCTGCTCGGCGCACTCTATCTGCGCGTTCACTACCGCATCAATTCCGAGCATCCATGGTGGATCCAGCCGGAGCGGCACGAGATGCCGATCCTGGCCGACCTGGCTGCAAAGACTTTCGAGGAGCAAGGTCCATCCGGCCTACATCAGCTGCTGAACAATCTTTCGCTCAACAATCGCTCGCGCTTCTGGCTGGTCGATACCAGCGGACGTGAGCTCACCGGCGGCACCGTTCCGGACAATATTTTCAGCAACGCCGTCGCGGCGGAAAAGAACGAAGGCCTTTACCACTCGTACGAAGCGAACGTACTGGCAGCCCGCGCCACTACGCCTCACGGGCAATACATCCTGATTGCCGAGCTGACGCCGCCGCCGCTTCGTGAGCGGGTGCCGGGCGACCTGCTCTGGACGCTGAAGCTCGGAACTCTGATCTCGGCGCTGGTGTGTCTGCTGATCGCGCACTATCTCACCAAACCGATCGAGCAGCTTCGCGATGCCACCCACGAACTCGCCCGCGGCAACCTCGATACGCGCGCCGGCGAAAATCTGGGCAATCGCCAGGACGAAATCGCCGACCTGGTGCGCGACTTCGACAGCATGGCCGGCGAGCTGCGTAACCAGATCCAGAGTGAACGAAATCTGCTGAGTGGCGTGTCGCACGAATTGCGTTCGCCAATTGCCCGAATGCGCCTGGCATTGACCATCGCCCGCCACGCCCGCGAACCCGAACGCCTGGAGATGCTCGACCGCCTTGAACAGGACACCGTGCAGCTCGACTCCATGCTGGAGCGGATTTTGATCGTTGCCCGGCTGGAGAGCGGTCAGATGCAGCCGAAGTTCGAGCTGATCTCGCTCAACGAAGTCATCGACGACGTGCTGCACGATGCCAAGTTCGAAGCCGTGGCTACCGGAGCTGAAATTACTTATGAGTGCGACGGCGAACTTAAGGTGACCGGCGATATCGGTTTGCTGCACAGCGCCATCGAGAACCTGGTGCGCAATGCGATGTTCTACTCCGGCCGGCAGGGCAAGATTGAAGTGAAGCTGGCCAAGAGCGACGGCTCGGCTGTCATCCTCGTGCGCGATAACGGGCCGGGCGTGCCGGAAAATTCTCTGCCGCTCCTGTTCAAACCGTTTTATCGCGTCGACGATTCGCGCGGGACGACCACCGGCGGGATGGGACTTGGTCTGGCCATCGTGCGCAATGCCGTCGCGATCCACGGAGGCACAGCCGCCGCCCGCAACGTGATACCCCACGGGCTGGAAATTGAACTGCGGTTACCCGTGACCCCGAATCCACCCGCACGCCGCAGCGCGGAATTCCGGCTGACAAAGGCGTGAAGAGGCAGTTGGCAGTTGGCTGTTGGCAGTTAGGAATTGGCGTTGGCAGTTGGCAACAGCAATTAGCAATTAGCAATTAGCAATTGGAGGACGGCAGCTAACCAGCGAAGGTTGTCATCCTGAGCGGAGTGAGGCGTCAGCCGAACGAAGTCGAAGGACCCCTATACCCGCCCAAAACCTTCCCTCCGCCGATTTGCCAAATGCCAACTGCTAAGTGCCAACTGCTCACTGCCGGGCCGCTCCGCAGCCTCTCACTGACATCGTTCCACCGCCCATGCTAGCGTTATCCCTTCCGGACAAAATCATGTTCACCAACGATCTTCTGCAGGGTAAACGCATTCTCATCACCGGCGGCGGCACCGGACTGGGCCGCTCCATGGCTGAGCGCTTTTTACAACTTGGAGCCGTCGTCTACATCTGCGGCCGTCGAGAAGACGTCGTTGCAAAGACCGCCACCGAACTCGCTGCCTCTAGCGGCGGCAAGATCGAGGGCTTCGCCTGCGATGTTCGCGACAACAGCCAGGTCGAAGCGCTGGTCGAGAAGATCTGGACGAGCGGGCCGCTCGACGTGCTGGTCAACAACGCCGCCGGCAACTTCATGGCGAAGACCGAAGAGCTGTCGGCCAACGCCTTCGACTCGGTGATTGGCATCGTGCTCAAAGGCACGATCAACATGACAATGGCCTGTGGCAGACGCTGGCTGGCGGCCAAGCACAGCGGCGTCGTGCTCAGCATCGCGACTACTTACGCCGACACCGGTTCGGCATACGTCGTGCCCAGCGCGGTCGCGAAGGCGGGAGTGGTCTCGCTGATGCGCTCGCTCGCGGTCGAGTGGGGTGGACGCGGCATCCGCACCGTCGCCATCGCTCCCGGAGCCATCCGCACCGAAGGCGCGTTCTCCCGTCTGCTGCCGACGCCTGAACTGGAGAAGAAGCTGCTCGACCACAATCCGCTGCATCGCTTCGGTACGCTGGAGGAGATCGCTAACCTCGCGACGTTCCTCATCAGCGACCAGGCAGGCTACATCAACGGCGAAATGGTATACATGGACGGAGGCGAGGCGCTGGCCGGGGCGAGCACGTTCAGCCTCATCGGCCGCAGCCTGCCCGACTTCGCCTGGGCCATGATGAAGCCGAAAAAGAAAGCGGAATAGCGCAGCATGAGCGAAAAGATCGCCGTCTCGAATCTTGGACCGCGGGTACACCGCTCGCCTCTGCGGCTGGACGCACTCGGCTCCATCGAGAGCACCTTCATCCATGACGGAATGTATTATCGCGACCCGCTGAGCGACGACGGGCCGCTGTTCGAGCGCTCCGGTCCGCGCGAACACCTCTTCTTCGAGCCGGCCAAAACCAAAGTCGCGGTCGTGACCTGCGGCGGCTTGTGCCCGGGGCTGAACAACGTCATCCGCTCGCTCTACCTGCAGCTTCACTATCACTACGGCGTACCGGCGGTGATGGGCATCCGCTACGGCTACTCCGGCTTTGCACCCGAGGCCACGGCCCCGCCGCTATGGCTCAACGCCGAGATGGTAAACAACATCCATCAGCTCGGCGGCACGCTTCTCGGCACGTCGCGCGGACCGATCAGTGCAGACATGGTCGTCGACTTCCTGGAGCAGCGCGGCGTGAGCATTCTGTTCACCGTCGGCGGTGACGGCACGCAGCGCGGAGCGCATACGTTTGCCGCCGAAATCGAGCGCCGTAAGCTGCCTATCGCCGTCATCGGTATCCCCAAGACAATTGATGATGACGTGCAGTATGTGAACCGCTCCTTCGGCTACTTCACGGCAATTCAGAAGGCCAAGGAAGTCATCGACTGCGCGCACGTCGAGGCGCACTGCGTGACCAATGGCATCAGCATTGTGAAGCTGATGGGCCGAGACTCCGGCTTCATCGCTGCCGGCGCCACGCTGGCCAGCCAGGAAGTGAACTTCACGCTGGTCCCCGAAGTTCATTTCAAGCTGGAAGGAGAGTGTGGACTATTGTCGGTATTGCATCGCCGCGTGCTGGAGCGGCGTCATGCCGTGATCGTGGTCGCCGAGGGCGCGGGCCAGCACCTGATGCCGCCATCGGAGGAGCGCGACCCCTCCGGCAACCTGCTTCATCGTGATATCGGGCTGTTCCTGCGGCACAAGATCAAGGAACACTTTGAGGCGCGGCGCTTTCCCGTGGTCATTCGCTACTTCGATCCCAGCTACTACATTCGCAGCGTTCCGGCGTCGACGGTGGATTCGGTGTTGTGCGATTCATTTGCGCGCCACGCCGTCCATGCGGCAATGGCCGGTAAAACCGATATGCTCATCGGCCTGCAACACGGTGTGTTCATCAATGTGCCGATCGCACTGGCGACCATGCAGCGCAAGAGGCTCTCAGGGGAAGAGTGGGCGTCGGTGGTTACGGCGACGGGACAACCCGACCTGGCGTAAACAGCGGGCGCACGTTCAAGGCGCCGTTCCAATTCCTTTTGAGTGAGAACCTGCTGTCCTTAAAGGGACTCGATCCTGTTTCGCATTCCAACCCAGCACTCCTCCTGCGGCTCCGTGCTGGGCTAGAGTATTTCGCGCCTATGGCGCTATATGCGGGCAAACCGCAGATCCTTCGACTACGGCGCGCAACAGCAGCGCGCCCATGCCCAGGTTGACAAATCTCGCAAGCAAAGGGCACGACCAAGGAAAAAGGCACGACCGAGGCCGTGCCCTGAGAACAAAGCGACGTTGTTCCTACTGGCTCTTGGAACTCTTCGTACTCTTCTTCGCCGTCGTGCTCGGCTTGGCCGCCGGCGTCGACGCCTTTGCCTGCTGCGTTATCTCGTCCAGCACCTGGTAAAGCTGGTTCAGATCCTTCACTTCCGTAACCGGATTCTGATTGGGCACATCGTTGACGACGTAGATCGTCGGCGTGTGATCCAGTGGAATGCGGTTTCCCAGCGTGCGGTCGGCCTCCACTTTGGCCGTCAATTCTCCGTTAGGATCGACCACGAACGGCAGCGAAGTTCCGTGCTGCTCGGCCCACTTCTGGGTCATGTCTTGCAGGTTCTGCTTGGTGACATAGTTCTGGTTGGCGAAGATGAACAGCCGGTAGTCGTCACCGAGCTTCTGCGACTTGGTATCGAAGTAGCGCGCATTGACCGCCGCCTCAAACGACCACGGATGCTGCCGGAGCGGGAAATCGTGCTGGATGAGAGGGATGTCGTACTTCTTCGCGGCATCGTGCAGCAGCGGCGCGGCACGCGCGCACTGCGGGCATTCCAGATCTTCGAAGACGATGATGGCGACTCGGGAGCCTTTGGGCGGCCGCAGCATCGAGGTGTCGGCCGACCAGGCAAATGTGCTGGCGACCAACAGAATCAGGGCCGCGGCAAACTGCATCAGGGTGAAACGCTTCATTCGGGCAGCTTCCTTTGAAGGATCGCAGGGTGAATAGCAAATATATTACCGGATTTTCCGCAGCAGAGTCTCGCTACTAGCCTGCCGAAAAGCGCTGCCTCATGGTCACACTCGTTGACTCACCCATAACTCGCCCCTAAGATGGACGCACCCTCACGACTGCTTGCGACCACACATCATGATTGGCCAGACCATCTCGCATTACCGCATCGTCGAAAAGCTGGGCGGCGGCGGGATGGGCGTCGTCTACAAAGCTGAGGACCTGAACCTCCGCCGGTTTGTTGCGCTGAAGTTCCTACCGGAAGACGTGCTCAAGGATCCCGTGGCGCTGACGCGGTTTCAGCGTGAGGCGCAGGCTGCATCGGCGCTGAACCATCCCAACATCTGCACCATCTACGAAATTGGGCAGGAAGACGGCAGGCCGTTCCTGGCCATGGAGTTCCTCGACGGCGTCACCCTGAGCCACTTCATCGCCGGGCGCCCGATCGAGACGCAGACGCTGCTGGGCATCGCCATCGACGTTGCCGATGCGCTCGACGCCGCGCACTCTGCCGGGATCGTGCATCGCGACATCAAGCCCGCGAACATCTTCGTCACCCGTCGGGGTCACGCCAAGATCCTCGACTTCGGCTTGGCGAAGGTGAACAACGCGGTCGCCGCCGTTGCAGAGACCGTTGCGCCGACCGCTGTCGCCAGCAGCCCGGATCACCTGACCAGCCCGGGCACCATGGTTGGCACCGTAGCTTATATGTCCCCGGAGCAGGTGCGCGCCCGCGATCTCGACGCTCGCACCGACATCTTCTCGTTCGGCTCTGCGCTCTACGAGATGGCAACCGGCGCACTGCCGTTTCGCGGCGAGAGTTCGGCGATGATCTGCGAGGCTATCGTCAACCGTGCGCCAGTGCCGGCGATTCGGCTGAACCCCGACATTCCCGCCGACTTGGAACGCGTCATCGACAAGGCACTGGAGAAGGACCGCAACCTTCGCTACCAGCATGCCTCCGACATGCGCACAGACCTCGAGCGACTGCGGCGCGACAGTAGTACCGGACGCTTTGCGGTTCCGGCCGTGACCACAGACGAAAGCTCAGCTTCCGGGCGAGCGCCTTCGGGCGTAACGCCGCCGCCGGAGCAGTCCTCGCGCGTCCGTCTCTACGGCAGCCTGATCGCGCTACTGGTGATAGCGACCGGTGTCGGAGCCTACTTCGCGTCGCGACGCCCGCAACCCAAACCGCCGGCGAGCACGCAGTGGGAGCAGTTAACGTACTTCACCGACTCGGTCGTCTACCCGGCGTTGTCGCCTGACGGACGCATGCTCGCGTTCATTCGCGGCGACGATCCCTTCTTCGGCAAGGGTCAGATATATGTGAAGCTGCTACCGAATGGTGATCCGGCGCAGCTGACGCACGACGACACGGAAAAACTGGCGCCCGTTTTCTCTCCCGACAATTCACGCATCGCTTACGGCACGGCGGAGCCCTGGAACACGTGGGTCGTGCCGGTGATTGGAGGAGAGCCACGTCTCTGGCTGCCGAACTCGAGCACCTTGAGTTGGATGGATGGCGGTAAGCGGCTGCTGTTCAGTGAAATCCAGGAAGCGGCGCACCTGGTGCTGGTCACCACCGACGAAAGTCGTGGAGACAGCCGGGTGGTCTACGCGCCACCCGGCGATCGCAGCATGGTCCATCACGCGTATCTCTCACCGGACGGCAAGGCCGTGCTCATCGTGGAAATGGACAATCGCGGAATTGTGCAGCCTTGCCGCGTCGTTCCCTTTGACGGCAGCGGTGCGGGAAAACGGGTGGGACCCGAGGGAGTTTGCCTCGGCGGTGCGTGGTCGCCGGACGGCAAATACGTTTATGTCACGGCCAAAACCGATGCCTTCCACATCTGGCGCCAGGCTTTCCCGGATGGAGCGCCCGAGCAGATCACCTTTGGACCCACGTCGCAGGTCGGGTTAGCAATGGCTCCGGACGGTAAATCCGTCATCACCGCGGTGGGAACCGACGACAACACCGTGTGGCTGCATGATACGGATGGAGATCATCAGCTTTCGTCCGAGAGTAGCGCGGAGCAGCCATCGTACTCGGCTGACGGCAGCACACTGTACTTTGTGATGATGAACGGACAGACGCAGAAGCAAGAGTTGTGGGAGCGCGACATGGCGAGCGGCGACCAGCAGAAGATGCTCCCGGGATATTCCATGCAGGCGTATTCCATCTCGCACGATGGAAAGTTCGTCGCGTTCACCGTCACTGATTCCGTGGGGCACGCCAGCATCTGGGTAGCCCCTACGGATCGAAGTTCCTCACCGGTGAAGCTGTCGTCCGCGGGCAGCAACGAGGATTCCCCACACTTCCTGCCCAACAACGACCTCATTTTCCGCCTGGTAGAAAAAGATCGCAGTTATGCCTATCGCATGAAGGTCAACGGCAGCAGCCGCGAAAAGATCTCCGACACCGCCATCCTCGATCTCGGAAACGTGTCGCCTGATGGGCGCTGGGTCGTTGCCGTATCATCACCGACGAATCGAAGCGACGCGTTTGGAACGCGCGCGATTCCGGTCACCGGCGGTCCGCCGATTCCGGTGTGCCGCGTTTACTGTGACTTGGTCTGGGACGCTTCCGGCAAGAACATGTTTCTTGTCTTCGACACGGCATCTTATGCTTTGCCCCTGGTTCGCGACACCGGACTGCCCAAGCTTCCCGACACCGGCGTTGATCCTGCAGACTTGAAGAAAGCCAAGACTCCCGGAGAGGCGCCAGTCGCGGTACGCGCAGCCATCAACGCAACTACTTACGTCTACGTTCGCCGCAACACCCGCCGTAATCTCTATCGCATTCCGCTGCCATAGCGGCGGTCGAGATCCGCAGGAACTCGCGAATTCCTCAGAGGGCAGCCACCCGCCTCTGAATCAGCAGGAAGTACAGCGCCATCACTACCAGCAGCACGCCATTCACGCCGAGGATCAAGGGCGCGCTGAATATCGGCACCAGCCATCCTGAAAGCAAATTGCCCATCGGCATGCCGCCGCGGAAGGCGCAGTTGTAGACGCTCATCACGCGCCCGCGCATTTCGTTGGTGGTGATCAACTGCACCAGCGAGATCACGGTGGCAAAAACGGCCATCATGGAAGCGCCCACGACAAACAACATGGCATAGCTGAAAGGCAGTATTGTGGGACAATGCGAAAGCCGAGATGCCGGCGCCCAGGCAGATCAGGCCCGCGATCGCGAAGCGGCCTTTGTGGCGGATGTTGCCCAAGCCCGCAACCATCAGCGAACCGCAGATCGAGCCGATTCCCATCACCGACAGCAGATTGCCGTAGGTCTCCGGACCGCGATGGAAAATGTCCTTGACGAACACGGGGATGTAGGTCCGCATCGGCATGGCCAGGGCGGTCATGCAGAACGCCAGCACGATCAGCGCTTCCATCGAACCCTGCTTGCGAACGAACTTGATGCCTTCTTTCAGGCTGGTGAACATCGACTCGGTGGTGTGCCACCGGCATTGAAGCGGGCGTGAATCAGCAACAGGGTAACGATGGGTGCGAGGAACGAAAGCGCGTTCAGACCGAAGCACCACTTCTCGCCTAGCTTCGCCAGCGCCTGTCCGGCCAGGGCCGGGCCAATCGTCACCGCCAGGTTGAACTGGATGGAGTTCAGCGCGATGGCGTTCGGCATGTCTTCGCGATCGACCAGCGTGGGGATCAGCGCCGAATAGGCTGGGCCGCCGAAGGCCTGCGCGAATCCCGACACGAACGACAGGCAAAGAATGTGCCAGACGTGAGACAGGCCGGTGGCCACCAAGACAGTGAGCGTCGCCGCGCTGGCCATCTGCACGTACTGCGAGACCAGCAGGACTTTGCGGCGCTCGATGCGATCGGCCACGACGCCGCCGAGCAGCGAAAAAAGAAAGATTGGGATGCCGCCAAGGAACTGATCGAGCGCCAGCAGAAAGGCGGAATGGCTGAGGCGGTAGATGAGCCAGCCCTGCGCGACAATCTGCATCCAGGTGCCGATGCTCGACATGCACGCCCCGACCCACATCAGCCGGAAATCGCGATACTGGAATGCTTTGAAGATTCGACGAAAGGCCGATTCTTTCGCAGGGATCGAGGTTTGCATGCGCTCCGTTGTGCTTGGTGGTTAAGGATCTATCTTCGCACGTTCAGCTTGCATTGGATGGCATAGGACACTCACACGATTCGCGGTGGCGACTCTTCGTTCGTCTGACGGACGACATTTTAGTCAGTGAGAGTAACTCGTTCCCACACCAGACGCCTGACGTGATCCTCGCCCATTTCTTGAACTTGAGCCATCAAGGTTAGGCGGTTTCCTTCGAACGTAAACTTTCGCACGAAGTCCTTGCCGCGTTCCCCGGGATAAAGCGCCTCACGGATGTGGTGCGTAATCGTCGAACCCGACGCATCGACAGTCCAGGTTCCGTAGTAGGCATAGTAGCCCTCGATTGCTTTGACCTTGTCAGCAGCCGGAGCCTTCAGGAAGTTGTCGCGGGAATCCGCAGCAGGCATCGTCGGCTTCGGATCAGACACGATCTGCACGCTCATCCAGCCGCTGGCGTCATAGATCAGCATTCCCTCAGGATGCTTGCCATAGAACGGATAAATAACGTCTCCGTTCGCGCGCACTGTCTCAATGCTGACCAGGCGCCAGGCTCCGACAAATTGGCTGGTGATGGACTTGGCCGACTTCTCAGACGACGGGTTTGCCGCTGGCGCCTGAGCAAGAACAACCACGGGAAACGCGATCAGCAAGCACAGAAGGAATCGCATGAACACCCCACAAGCTCTGCTTGGTCTGACATATTACCTTCGATAGCAGCTTTTGAATAACCGTGTCATAATGACGCCCTCGGGATGGGACTCGCTTCCGGCACAAAACTTGGGCCTTACGAAATCCAGTCGCCCGTCGGCGCGGGCGGCATGGGCGAGGTGTATCGCGCGCGCGACACGCGACTCGATCGCACCGTCGCGGTCAAGATTCTTCCCTCGCATCTGTCCGAGAATCCTGAAGCCCGGCAGCGCTTCGACCAGGAAGCGCGTACCATCTCGTCCGTCAATCATCCCAATATCTGCACGCTGTATGACGTCGGCCACCAGGATGGCACCGACTACCTGGTCATGGAGTTTCTTGAGGGCGAGACCCTGGCCGACCGGCTGCGTAAGGGGCCGCTGCCCATCGAGCAGGTCCTGCGCTACGGAATCGACATCTGTGATGGCCTCGACCGCGCTCACCGCAGCGGTGTCATTCACCGCGATCTGAAGCCCGGCAACGTGATGCTCACCAAGGTCGGCGCCAAGCTGATGGACTTCGGCCTGGCAAAAGCTTCGGCCGCGAATGCTGCTGCCGCCTCCAATCTCACCATGACCGTGAGCACACCGCCGGGCAGTCATCCGCTTACGGCGCAGGGTACGGTGGTCGGGACGTTTCAGTACATGGCGCCCGAGCAGGTGGAAGGCAAGCCTGCGGATGCGCGCTCCGACATCTTCGCGCTCGGTGCAGTGCTCTACGAAATGACCACCGGCAAGCGCGCCTTTGAAGGCAAGACTCCGGCCAGCGCGATGGCGGCCGTGCTCGAGCGCGATCCCGCGCCGCTCTCCTCAGTTCAGCCGATGACGCCGCCCGCCTTCGAGCGGCTGGTCAAGATATGCCTGGCGAAAGATCCTGACGAGCGATGGCAGACCGCACACGACGTCAAGCTGCAACTGAAGCAGATTCTCGAAGGCAGTTCGCAGATCACTTCGTCAGCCGCTGCTGTCGCTCTTCCACGCAAGCGCGCCAACGTGTTGCCCTGGATTGTCGCCGCCGCGCTGGCTGCCATCGCGGCAGTCGCAATCTTTTTTGTTTATCAGGCCAGCCGGAAAGAGCTGCCGGTACTGCGCGTCGAGATCAATCCGCCGGACAAGACGCAGTTCAACCTGTCAGGCGATCATGGTGGTCCGGCGGCGATCTCGCCCGACGGGCATTACCTCGTCTTCTCCGCCAACGGAGCCGATGGCACGCAACTTTACTTGCGCGCGCTCGATTCCACTTCGGCGAAGCCGCTGCCCGAGACCGAGGGCGCGATGTTTCCCTTCTGGTCGCCCGACAGTCACTCCATAGCTTTCTTCACGGATGACAAGCTGAAGCGCATCGAGGTCGCCGGAGGCTCGGCGGTCACGATCTGCGAATCGGCTTTGGGGCGCGGCGGCTCCTGGAACCAGGATGGAACCATCCTCGCGGCGCTGTCTTACAACACCGGAATCTCGCGGGTGCCGGCAAGTGGAGGCACGCCTACTCCGGTAACCAACGTCGATTACGACGTCTACTCCTCGCATCGCTGGCCGACGTTCCTCCCCGACGGCAAGCACTTCCTTTATCTCGCCATCAAGCACAACGCGCCGACCAGCCCCGACATCGGCGTGTTTATGGCGTCGCTCGACGGCAAAGAAAATAAGCTCATACTGCACACCCTGTCGAATGCCATATTCGTCTCCGGAAGACTGTTCTTCCAGCGTGAGAACACCCTGGTAACGCAGGACTTTAATCCCTCCACCGGCAAGCTCTCCGGCGAATTACAGACCATGAGCGAGAACGTGCAATTCGACTCCGGCTTATGGCGGATGAACATCAGCGTCTCCGACAATGGAATGATGGTGTACGCCTCGGGCACTTCGAACGGGAACGAGATCCTTACCTGGTACGACCGCAGCGGCAAGAAGCTGGGCACGGTTGGCGAGCAGTCGGAATATTTCGATGTTGACCTGTCGCCGGACGAAAAGCAGTTGGTCACCACCGAGTTGAATACGGCGACAGCAACTGCCTGGCTGCACGATCTGGCCAGCAATCGTAAAACCAGGTTGACCTTCACCGGCGGCGCGCACATGACTCCGCTGTGGTCGCCGGACGGCAAGCAGGTCGCGTTCACCGCCAATCAGCAGGCCGCGATTGCGGTCAAGACTCTTGGCAGCAGCGCTCCCGAGCAGACGCTGATCTCTTCGCCGAAACCGATCTTCCAGGCGCTGTCGGATTGGTCGCGCGATGGCCGCTACCTGATGTACGAACAAGGCATCGGGTTCAACGTCGACTTGTGGGTGCTGCCGCTGGCGGGCGATCACAAGCAGTTCCTCTATACGAACCAGGCGAGCCGAGGAACCTTCTCGCCGGACGGCCGCTGGGTCGCCTACGTCGGGCAGGAATCGGGCCGGCCGGAGATTTTTGTCGCGCCGTTTCCATGGACGGGCGCGAAGTGGCAAGTCTCAAACGGCGGCGGCGCTTCCCCGCGGTGGAGCGCGAACGGCAAGGAGCTCTTTTACTTCGACCTCACCGGCCTCGTCGCGGTTGAGGTCGATGGCTCCGGCTCGGCATTCCAGGTTGGCTCCGCCAAGTTGCTGTTCAAGCTCCCGCTGCGCGGCATCATCGCCCGCGAATACTCGCCTACCAGGGACGGCCAGCGCTTCATCGCCATCAGCCCCAGCGAAGGCAGCTCGCAGGCGCTAACGCTGGTGCAGAACTGGCAGGCCGAGCTGAAGAAATAAACTGTGCCAATGATTCGGATGGCAGCGTACATTCCCCCACAATTTCTGGCCTTGACTCTCATGTGATCGCCCCCGGCCCTCATTGCGAAAGCTAACAATCTGTTCGACGCAGCACGATGTGTCTGAAAGAGCTGGGCACCCGCTTCGCTGGTTCAGCCCGCCGCAATTTTCGATTTTTCTTGCGCTTTTTTATAGGCCTGCCCCATTCTGTTTCCCGTGAATCCCACCCAATTCTGTGCGCACTGCGCAACTCCGCTGGTCGGAGGGATGTGTCCGCGTTGCGACTCTGACCGGCAGGAACGGGCTCGGCGCAGAAACTTCGTGAAGTCTCTCACTGTGGGAGTCGTTGCGGGGCTGCTTTTGTACTTAGCGGTCTCGCATTTGCTGATACCCCGCTATGTTGTCCGGTATAACCGCTGGAAATCTGCTCCATGGCAGGTGGTCCATCACGACGGCCCGGTTGCTTCCATGGACCAGCTTCATGGCAACGGGCGAATCTATTTGGTTCAGTTGGGTCCTAATCACGGTCACTACTCCCTGGAAGATCTGGCGGCGTGGCTTCACACCAAGTACAACTTGGACGTGCAACTGCTACCTGATATGGCGCTGGACCCATCCACCTGGAATCCGGTGCGCCATCAGTATGTCGCCGAGCTTCTCTACGACCGGATGAAATCGGAACACCCTCAGCTGGCCGACGACCCCAATGCCTACCTGATCGGCTTCACAGACGCCAGCATGTTTTCCGTGTACCACGACTGGTCAAGCAGCTTCACACAGCGAGACATGCAGCGGAGCGCGGTCGTTTCGTCGTCGGGCATGGAAGACCGGTGGTGGGAACGCATGGGCGTCAGCGCGCGAACCTCCGATCGACGACTGCAGCAGCGTTTGCGCCGAATCCTGTTAAAAGACGTTGCCATGCTCTATTGGCACCTGCCTGTCAACAACGATCCCACAAGCCTGCTTCACCAGACGATGGATCCGGATCTCCCGGCGAATGACATCTATGCCTCCGACCTCGAGCCACAGAAAACGATATGGGGCGAATTCCAAGGCGAGCCCTGCATCTTCCTGCGCTATTCGCCGAAGCAAGGTATCCGGCCCGAGCCCGGTGAACTGATTCACGAATGTACCGAAGTGCAGAAGTTGCTGCCCAAACCCACGACGGACGAACTCTTTGAACTCGACCTGCGTCTAGGCCTGCTGATCGACCGGCATACGGACTTTCATCTTCCGGACAGCATCCCCATCGATTTCGAGCGCGTCACGCGCGATGGCTGGACCGGTCCGATGGCATTCGGCTTAAGCGGCACCCACAACTATGACCGCTTTCTCGGCTCCAACGACATGGTGACCATCGACGTCATCCAGAACGATGGAGGACGGTACCACCTGGGCCGGCTTCCGCGTTGGCTGCCGGTTTTGGCATTGAATAGATACGTGGACGAAGGCTACTCCGGAAATCTTCTCGAACTGCGCTGGGCTGCGACGCCGTTCGAGCATTTCGACCTGAAACGATTCAACGGCGAGACCGAGACCTACCTCCCGTGCGGATCGAGCGACCTCTGCTACCAGGTGGGATTTCGAGACTCTTCGGGAAAGGTCCTCGAGTTTCAGCGCGACACAGATCGCCGCCTCACCCGGCTGGCCTCGCCCGGCGGTAAGTGGATCGCTCTTCGCTATGGGACTGCAGGACATATCCGCGAGATTGAAGACAGCACCGGCCGCATAGTCTCCTACACTTACGACGACAAGAATCGTCTGACCGGTGTTACCTATCCCTCGGGCGAGATTTACTCCTATACCTACGACGACAACCAGCACCTGCTGACCTTCAGCGTCGCGCCTGACGCCCAGACCGCGCCCACCGTGATGCTGCGCAATAGCTACGATCACAACCGCGTAGCGTCCCAAACCCTGGCCGACGGCACAGTGTTCCGCTATAGCTACAGATTGCGCGGGAAAGACACGATCCAGGTCGCCACGATTGGAACGCCCGAAGGAAAAACGCTGGATGTGTTCATGATAGGCGACCGTCAGTCAGCGATACGCGAGCGAACTTCCGAACCGCCTCCAAAATTTTCGGCAGCTAACCACAGGCCATCTCATTCCTGAACGTCAACACTCTTTCTTGTGCCTTCCAATCGGGGATTGGCCCCCGGTTGAGCCCACTCACCCCGTGTGCTAGCATTTCATTTTTGTTACAGCTTCACCATGCGCAGGCCCAGAGTTCCCGGCGCGCCGCGCTTTTGACGCGATGGGATGAAGGTCGACATGGTGCCCCGCCTTTTTGCCTCACCGGCAACCTCGGGGTTTCGCCAGCACGGGAAATCGTGCTACCGGGGGTCTTGTCTTCGCCGACAAGACGGCACGCCTCTGAGACAGCGGCGAGGTGATCGTCCCACTTAGCGCCTACTCGATTTGTTACGGTGGGAATGACCACTCCAAACGCGGCAACAGCAGCGCGTTTCGGGGGCTCCGGTCGGACGGCCTTTCGCGGGTGCTGCCAGCAGTTCGGAGGACTCCTAGTGAAGATTTACGAAGGCGCAAACATTCGCAACGTGGCGCTCGTCGGCCACTCTCATTCGGGCAAGACCTCGCTCACCTCGGCCATGCTCTTCACCGCCGGCGCCACGCAACGCCTGGGGCGCGTGGACGAAGGCACCACCACCACCGACTACGAAGAAGAAGAAATCTCGCGAGCGATGTCGCTCTCGGCCTCCGCCGCGGTCGTGGAGTGGGGCAAGAGCAAGATCAACATCATCGACACGCCCGGCTTCAACATGTTCATCCACGAAGCCGAGATGGCGCTGCCCGCCGTGGAAGCGGCAATTGTGGTCGTCGATGCCGTCAGCGGAGTTGAAGTCGTCACCGAGCGGATCTGGAATTACGCCGAGAAGCTCGCCATGCCGCGGGTCATTGTCTGCACCCGCATGGATCGCGAGCGCGCCGACTACACCCGCGTGATGGATTCGCTGACCGCCGCTTTCGGACGCACCGTCGTTCCCGTGCAGTTGCCCATCGGCTCGGAGAAGAGTTTCACCGGCGTCATCGACCTGGTGAAGATGAAGGCCTACACCTACGACATGGGCGGCAACGGCCGCGCCAAGGTCGGCGACATTCCGGCAAACATGGCCGAGGAAGCCAAGGCCGCGCACGAGCGCCTGGTCGAGTCGGTTGCCGAAGGCGATGACGCGCTGATGGAAGAGTTCTTCGAGAATGGCACCATCGGCGAAGAGCACATCATCAGCGGCCTGCACAACGCCATTCGCGAAGACAAGATGTTCCCCGTGCTGTTCGCCTCCGGACTGGGCAACATGGGCACCGACGAGGTGCTGGACTTCATCGTCGACTACATGCCGACAGCCGTGGAGCGCGGCACCATCACCGCCGCTCCTACCGCGAATAACGGCGAGCCTGCGGTGCGCAAAGTCAGCGATTCCGAGCCGGTTTCGCTTTACTTCTTCAAGACCATCAGCGATCCCTTCGCCGGGCGCATCTCGTACTTCAAGGTCTACTCGGGCGTGCTGAAGAATGACGCCACCCTGCAGAACTTCAATCGCAGCACCTCGGAAAAGCTGGCGCACATCTCGGTGATGCAAGGTAAGACGGCCATCCCCGTAAACGAACTGCACGCCGGCGACATCGGCGCGGTCGCCAAGCTGAAAGACACGCTGACCGGCGACACCATGGGCGACAAGGCTGCGCCCATCCAGTATCCGCAGGTCAAATTCGAAGAACCTGCCATCACCTTCGCCATCGAGCCGAAGACGCGCGCTGACGAAGACAAGCTCAGCAACGGCATTCACAAGCTGATGGAAGAGGACGCCATGCTGCGCTTCTTCCGCGATGCGCAGACGAAAGAGTTCCTCATCGCCGGCACCGGCCAGCAGCACATCGAAGTCGTGGTCTCCAAGCTGAAGAACCGGTATCACACTGAAGTCAACCTGAAGGCGCCCAAGGTTCCCTACCGCGAGACCATCCGCGGGCGCGCCGACGTGCAGGGCCGCCACAAGAAGCAGTCGGGCGGTCACGGCCAGTTCGGCGATTGCAAGATCAAGATGGAGCCGCTGCCGCGGGGCGGGCAGTTCGAGTTCGTCAACGATATCTTCGGCGGCGCGATTCCCGAAGAACTACATTCCCGCCGTCGAAAAAGGCATTGTCGAAGCGGCCCAGCGCGGCTACCTTGCCGGCTTTCCGGTCGTCGACTTCCGGGTGACGCTGTACGACGGTTCGTACCACGACGTCGACTCGAACGAACTTTCCTTCAAGACCGCCGGCCGCATTGCCTTCCGCAAAGCCATGGAACAGGCCAAGCCCACGCTGCTGGAGCCGGTCATGAGTGTCGAGATCACCATCCCCGACGAGTTCGCCGGCGCCATCATGGGCGACCTGAACAGCCGTCGCGGCCGCATTCAGGGCATGGACAACAAGGGCGGCAAGACCATCGTGAAAGCCGAAGTGCCCATGGCCGAGATGCTGACCTACGGCACCGACCTCACGTCTATGACGCAGGGGCGCGGCAGCTTCTCCATGGAGATGAATCACTACGACGTCGTCCCGGCAGCCTCGCAGGAGAAGATCATCGCAGCCGCCAAGGCCGCACGCGGCGAGGAAGTGGAAGAAGAAGAGTAGAGAACCAGCAGTTGGCAGTTGGCTTCAAATTTGGGTGCCCCATCCTTCTCCGCCGATTCTGCGGAGAGGGTGGGAGCCTCGACGTAGGACACCGCTATCCCACTCCGTAGTACCCCTCCTGCCGTGAACCACTCGAATAACGGGATGTGGAACACTCGACCTTCGACGGAACCGATTACTCTCTTGCGCCTGATGTGCTAAACTCCGCTGCACTTGTGTAGCGTACGACCCTTCGCACGTTCCGATTAACAGCTAGATAAAACATCCTTCCGAGGTCCCGTAATGAGAAGAGCAATTCTGGCCGCCGTAGCTGCGACTTGCCTTGCAACCCTTTCCGCTTGCGGTGGAGGTGGCAGCCCGACGCCACCGACGCCCAGCGTCACAGTTTCTCCGGCCACCGCGAACGTGCAGGAAGCCGGGCAGCAGCAGTTCACCGCAACCGTCAGCAACACCAGCGACACTACTGTCACCTGGCAGGTCAATAGCGTGACCGGCGGCAACAGCAGCGTAGGCACCATCACCAGCACGGGACTTTACACGGCACCGGCGGCCATTCCCAATCCGGCGAGTGTCACCATCACGGCCTTCATCAGCGACTCGCCCTCCATCAGCGGCAGCGCGATCGTCACCATCACCGCCGTCACCTTCAACAACTCATCGCTGAAGGGCAACTACGTTTTCAGCATCAGTGGTGTCGACAGCAATGCGAATCCCTTCTACGCGCTGGGCACGGTCACTGCGGACGGCAATGGCAATATCACCGGCGGCGAAGAGGACTTCAACAGCGCAAGCTTCGGCTACCTTTTTGGCAGCGCAATCACCGGGACCTACACCGTCGGCTCCGATGGCCGCGGGACGATGAATTTGAACGTACCCGGGATTAATTCTTCGCCCTTCCAATATGCCCTCGCCATGAAGGCGCTGGACAATGCCGTGCTGAACGAACTGGATAGCAACGTGGTCGGTGGCACCGGCAACCTTGAGCTACAGAGTTCGTCGGTAAGCTCGCCCTCTGGCAACTATGCTTTCGGATTTGCTGGCAGCGGCCTGGGTTGTGGCGCGGTGAACTCGGCCGGCCTCTTCGCCATGAATAGCGGCACAGTAGGCGGGACGCAGGATGTGAACTGCGGCGGCAGCATCGTCAAGAGTCAGACAGTGAGCGGCTCCTATGGTGGAAACGACGGACTAGGCCGGGGCAGCGGCACCATCAGCGGATCGAGCACGGGATCGTCCACGATCATCTACTACGTGATTTCGCCCAACCGCTTCCGCTTCCTCGCCGACCCGAACCAGGCAACCTACTACCTGGGCAGCGCCGACTTGCAAACGCAGCCGTCGTTCGCTTCCAGCGATTTCAACGGCAGCTATGTCATCTCGACATCGGCTAATACCAACGCCGGCGTCTCCTACACCCTGATCTACATCAACGCCTCCGGAGGAAATGTTTCCACCGGCTACTATGACGTCAACGACACCGGCACCACCGGACAGGCGTCCTTGACCGGCAGCTACAGCCTCAATTCGAATGGCTACGTCAACGGGAGTTGGACCGTCAATGGCTCATCAACCCTGCCGTTCGCGGTGTACCTCTTCTCACCCACACAGGGCTACTATCTCGACGAGCGCACCAGCGCCGTGGGCGGCGGCAACATCTACGCTCAGAGCGGCACGGTAACCAGCAATGCAGGCTGGGCGGGAAGCTACGCCACCAAGCAGTTCGGCTACTTCCTCTCCAACGGCATTCTGAATCCGTCCAACGCCAGTGGGGTTAGCGGCCAGGTGTCGGCCGACGGCAACGGAACGCTGGCCGGCACGCTCGACATCAACGATCCGGCCGGCGTGATAAGCCCAGCACCCTTGCAGTCGCCCTCCACGTACAGCGTGGGCACCACTGCTCCGGGACGATTCACCGCGCAGATGACCACGCAACAGGAAGGCACACGCAACTATGTCGGCTATATCGTCGATCAGGGACGCGTGCTGCTGCTGGAGACGGACGGCAACCTGGTGTCGGCCGGCGACACCATCCGGCAGTTCTAAAGCATTCGGTGCCCCAGGTTCACGTCAGCCTTTAGACGTTAACCTGGGGTTCTTACCCACGTTAGCCCAACGAAAGGGCGAACGTGGGGCACCAGCGCAAGTCGCTTTTCGTTTGACGCAAGAAAGATGGGGCACCGTCCGGGTGCCCCATTTCAATGTTGAGGAGACCACTACGCGGGGAGACTACTGCGCAGTGAGACTGTTCGGGGACCCAAACAGTGAAGGGTGCCCCATCCTCCTCCGCCGCTTTTGCGGAGAGGGTGGGCGCTGGACGTCAATCGTCCGCCGAAACCCCGACCTGCGGTTCCGAGTACTCCGACGGCGCCCCCGCAATCTCCTGGTCCTTGTACTGCAGCTGATACAGCTTCCAGTAAATTCCGCGCTGCGCCAGCAATTGCTGGTGCGATCCCATCTCGCGCACCTTGCCCTTGTGCATCACGATAATCGTGTTGGCCCGCTGAATCGTACTCAGGCGATGGGCGATGATGATCGACGTGCGGCCTTCGACCATGCGCGTCAGCGCCTCTCGCACACGGAACTCCGTCTCGGTGTCGACGCTTGAGGTCGCCTCATCGAGAATCAGGATCTTGGGATTGTGCGCCAAGGCTCGTGCGAACGAGATGAGCTGCTTCTGGCCCGTCGACAACGTGCTGCCACGCTCGCGAACTTCTTCGTCGAAGCCGCCCGGCAGCGAGCGAATGAAGTCAGCGACGTTCACCTGCTCGGCAGCTTCTTCCACCGACGCGTCCTCGATCCAGCGCGAGCCCAGCCGGATGTTGTCGGCCACAGTGCCCGAGAACAGGAACGGATCCTGCAACACCACGCCGTAACGCCGGCGCAGGTCGTTCAAATCCATGTCGCGAATATCGACGCCGTCGATGCGAATCGCGCCTCTCTGCACATCGTAGAAGCGCAGCAGCAGCGAGATGATGGTGGTCTTGCCGGCGCCCGTGTGTCCGACAATCGCCACCGTCGAGCCGGGCTCGATCACGAATGACGCATCGCGCAACACCCAGTCATACTCGACTTCGCCGTTCGATTCCGTTTGGGCGTTCAGCTTCTCGCCCTTGCTCGCGGCTTCTTCCGCAGCCTCTGCAATTGTGCGATACGCAAACCAGACATGATCGAACTCGATTCGCCCCAGGCCTTGCGGCACCTTGGGTGTCGGCGGCGAAACGATCTCGGCCGGCGTGTCGAGCAGCTTGAAGATGCGTTCGCTCGACGCCATCGCCGCCTGCAGGATGTTGTACTTCTCGCTCAGGTCCTGGATGGGCCGGAAAAATCTCTGCGCGTACTGCATGAAGGCCACCAGCACGCCCAGGGTCACGAAATTGCGAATGACCTGATTGCCGCCAAACCAGATGACGCAGGCAATCGCGATCGACGACAGCACTTCGACGACGGGGTAGTACACCGCGTGCGCCATGATCGCGTCCTTGAACGCGTCCATGTGCGTGCGATTGACCTTCTCGAACTCGTCGTACGAGCGCTTCTCGCGGTTGAACAACTGCAGCACGACGATGCCCGACACGTGCTCCTGCAGGTACGCATTGATGCGCGCGATGGCGACGCGAATGCGGCGGTAGCTGTCGCGCACCTTGCGGCGGAAAATCGATGTCGCGTAGAAGATGATGGGCAGCACCGCAAACGTAATCAGCGCCAGCCGCCAGTTCATCTTCAGCATGATGGTCAGGATGAAGATCAGGACGAAGATGTCTTCGAAGATCGACACCACGCCGGCAGTGAACATCTCGTTCAGCGCGTCGACGTCGCTGGTGACGCGCGTTACCAGCCGGCCGACCGGGTTGCGGTCGTAGAAGGAAACGTGCAGCCGCTGCAGATGGCGGAAGATCTGGCTGCGCAGATCGAACATCACCTTCTGCCCCGTCCACTGCATGATGTAGGTTTGCGCGAATTCCAGCAGGAAACTGCCCAGCAACAGGGCGACATACATGCCGGCGATCTGGGCGATGCCGGTGAGCGGCGATGGGCTGAGAAAACGGTCGAGCAGCGAGTGGGCTTCGGTCTTGTTGGCCAGGTACTTGTCGATGGCGACCTTGGTCAGGTACGGTCCGAGCACGTCGGCGCCGGCCTTCAACACGATGGCGATCAGCGCCACCACCACCTGCCAGCGATAAGCGTGCAGGTAGGTTAAAAGCCGCTTCATCAGGCGCGCATCGTACGCCTTCCCGAGTACCTCTTCGTCGTGAATTCCAGCCATGAGCCCTTAGTCGATTGTATGCGAACGGGGGAGCTTATATAGACGACGGCGGAGGGTGTGAGGATGGAAAACTTGGCTGGAAGTGTCCGCTTGCGACACGCACAGGAGCTTGCGGGCCACACTTGTTTATCGTTTCGCGGGCAGACCCTGCGACTACATGCCGCTTCGTGACGTAATCGTGTCTATCTTGTGGCGAGCCTCGGAAACCTCCGGCCTGCCGGGGAAGAAACTAACGAAATCCCGGTACTCTGTCTCAGCCGCTTTGAAGTCACCTTCCGCGTACCAGGCATTGGCGATCTCGAACTTCGCCCGCGGCACAAGATCGGAGTCAGGATAGCTCTCGATAATCGTTTGCAGCAGGCCGCGCTCTTCTGCGTACTTGGCACGCTCACCCGCCCACATCGCCCTGCCAAACAAATCATTTGCCGATTGCACGGAGATCACGCTGCTGAGTTGCATGGATTGCTGAGCCTGCGAAAATGCCGCCATCGAAACCAATAACAGCCCGCTCACGAAAGCGATCTTCACAAGATTCACGGCTTGCCTCCAGCAATCTGTAATGGCCGAGAACTATAGCACAGTTTCGCCCCTGCTAATCAGCGATGAAAACGTGCTCCAACTCTTCCACCTGCGGCAGCATCTCGATCAGTTCTTGTTCGCCCTCCAGCAGGTAATAGCAGATGAAGCGCATCCTGTCGCAATGCGATGCATTGTCGAAGCGCACGATCACCTTGTCCGCCGGTTCGTAGAACGCGGAGCCTGCCGGCAAGATCTGCGGGCGTTCACCTTCCACCTCAAGCACCGCCTCTCCCTCGGAGATATACCCGAATACCGGGCACGGATGCTTGTGCAAACCAGTTTCCTGGCCGGGCGCGAAAACAATCTCCCGCACATCGACTTTGGTTACGGTTTTGTTCTTGAGATCGGCGGCGAGCAGCGGCCTGCGAACGATCGTCTCTTGGCTCATGCGACTTTGGATGACCGGGGTGGCCGGCGGTCGCAGCGATTACAACATGTGAGTGAGCTTTATCCCAGATTCCGTAAGACCAGCGCGGAATTCTTCGAGCCAAACGCGATGCAGTTGCACACCGCATGCTCGATCTCAGCATGTCGTCCGGCTTCCGGCACATAGTCAAGATCGCACTCGGGATCGGGCGTCTCCAGATTGATCGTCGGCGGTATCTGGCGGTGATGCATGGCAATCAGCGTCGCCGCAATTCCTGCCGAACCGCACGCACCCTGCGGATGTCCGATCTGCGACTTCAGGCTCGACATCGGCGTCCGCCTTGCCTTCTCGCCCAGCGCGAGTTTCAGCGCGCGCGTCTCGATGCGGTCGTTGAGCTGCGTGGACGTCCCGTGCAGGTTCACGTAATCGACATCGCCGGCTGAAATTCCGGCATCTTCCATCGCCATCTGGATCGCTCGCGCCGGCTCTTCGCCGCACTCCTGCAAACGCACGCGATGGAAGGCCTCGCAGGTCGAGCCATAGCCGGCAACCTCGGCCAGTATCTTGGCGCCGCGAGCGCGGGCGTGCTCATACTCCTCCAGGAAGAACATCCACGAACCTTCAGCCACGACAAACCCGTCGCGGTCCAGCGAAAACGGGCGCGAAGCCCGCTCCGGCGCATCGTTCCACGAGGTCGTCATGATCTTCATCAGCGTGAAGCCCTTCATGATCCCCGGCGCGATGGGCGCATCCACGCCACCGACCAGCATCATCGGCAAAAAGCCGAATTGAATCTGCCGCAGCGCGTAACCGAACGCGTCGGTGGACGACGTGCACCCGGTGGTGATCACGTGGCTCATGCCGCGCAACCCAAAGCGCATGCTGACTTCACTCGACAGCGTGCCCATGGTTCCGCTGGGAATGCAGAACAAGCTCACCTGCTTGATCTTGCCGGTGAGCCACAGCCGGACTTGCTCTTCGGAAAATTCCTGCGCGCCACCACCCGAGCCCAGCACCACGCCGATTTCGCGCTGTTGCTCGAGCGACAGTTGCGACGTGTCGACGCCGGCGTCGCGCATCGCCTCAGTCGACGCCGCCAAGGCCAGCGGCACAACGCGCGAGACATGTTTGCGCTCGTGCGCGTCCACCCAAGCCAATTCGTCGAAGTCCTGAACTTCGCCCGCGATCTGGACGGGCAACTCGGAGGGATCGAAGCCCCGAATGCGCTTCACGCCGCTGACGCCGTCAAGCGCGGCGCGGCAGAACGCCTGGTTGCCGATTCCGTTGGGGCTGACTACACCCATCCCCGTGATGACGACGCGTTTCTTGGCAGAGGCACTTGGCATTTGGCAATTAGCTTACATCTGTTCGACTCACACGTTTGTAACAGAAATATGTCAGATGCCCTTCGGGCTGAGTGCGATGGTTCATAATGATCGATAACCGATGTTCGGCAGCAAGAAATCGTCACCCTGTGCTTCCTCTCCCACGAGAAAGCACGGCTCATTGCTAACTGCGAAATGCTAATTGGCATGCCTTTAGGCATCTACATTTCGGTGCCATTCTGCCGCACCAAGTGCAGCTTCTGCAACTTCGCCTCCGGCGTGTTCTCGCGTGCGCTTTTCGACAAATACGTGACCCAGGTTGTCTCAGAGATCATGGCCGCGGAAGCGCTGGTGCACGAAGTTGGCGGAGTTCTCGAACGGACCGTCGACTCGATCTACCTGGGCGGCGGAACGCCCTCGATGCTGGCTCCCGATCAGCTCGAACAGATTTTCCGGAGCGTCCGCGCGAACTTCGACGTCGCTACAGGGGCCGAGATCACCGTCGAATGCGCGCCCGGCACCATCACCGACGAGGTTGTGGAGACTCTGCTCCGCTGCGGCGCCAACCGCGTGAGCCTGGGAGTGCAATCGTTCGTCGATAAGGAGAGCTCCTCCGTCGGCCGCCTGCACACACGAGAGATCACCTTGGGGGACATCGCCCGCCTGCGTGCCGCCGGCATCGGCAACATCAGCATCGACCTGATCGCCGGACTGCCTCACCAAACCGCGGAAAGCTGGGATTTCTCGCTCGGCGAAACTCTCGCGACCGGCGTTCCTCACGTCAGCGTTTACATGCTGGAAGTGGATGAGGACTCGCGGCTCGGCAATGAACTGCTCGCCGGAGGCAGCCGCTACCACGCTCACTTTGTGCCCGACGACGACCTCACCGCCGATCTCTACCTCGCCGCCTGCGAGCGCCTGGAGAAAGGCGGCGTGATGCAGTACGAAATTTCGAACTTCGCGCGCGAAGTCACGCACGGAATAGGTCTGCGCGATTCGCGGCACAACCTCAAATACTGGACGCGCCAGCCATATCTCGGCTTCGGCGTCGATGCGCACTCGATGCTGCCGGCCAGCAACGATCTGAAAAACCTGGCCCCATCCTCCCGCGTTCTTTTGGTGGACAGTGGAAGAGCGCGGGACGTCGAAGCGGTGCGCTTCGCCACTCCGGATTCGCTCGAAGTTTATTCGCTTGCGGGAACCGATCTTGGCGCTCGCACGCAACAGCTGAAAGCTTCGCGCACGCTGGTCGACAAACAGGCTGCGCTCGAGGAATCGTTCTTCCTGGGTTTGCGGCTGAATCGCGGAGTCTCGCTGGATACGCTTCGGCAGCAATTTGGGTCCGCCGTTGAAAGCTGTGAGGCGGCGATCCTCGATCTGACAGAAGCCGGCCTGGTGGAGACGTCAGCCGGCCGCTTACGTCTCACGCCGCAGGGACGCCTGCTGTCGAACGAAGTCTTCGCGCGATTCCTGGCTGAAAACGATCACTCACCATCATCGCGAGTGAATAAATAAGAAATTGCCATCCTGACCGAGGGGTTCAGCCCGAGTGGAGGGACCTGCGATTGCTCCGCGTTATCCCACCTGCGCATCCAGCGGCACGTTCGACGTGACCAAATACCGCTTCGCCTTCTCCTGCAGCGCTCCGGTTAAGGCAATGCTCTTCCCCGACTCCAAGCTCGCCTGCACGGCGACGCTGTCGCAAGTTGCGACCAGCTTGCCGGTCTCGTCGTTGTACATCTGATGAATGAAGCGAAAATACTTCGCGCCCACCGCAAGGAATCCGCTCTTGATCTCGACCAGTTCTCCTCCGCGCAATTCGTCGAGAAATTGATAGTTCTGCCGCACGATCGCGATACGCTGGTTCTGCTGCTTGATCGATGCGGGCGTCAAGCCAATGGCGTGCAGCAGAAACCACGTCGCCTGATCGAAGCGCGACACATACATCCGCGAGTTCATGTGGCTGGCGTCGTCATATTCCGACGCCAGTACCGCGCCCTTAAAAGTGTGTACCCACTCGGACATGAAAGCTCCCAGCAATTAGCAATTAGCAATTAGCAATTAGCAATTAGCAAGGCACCAGCCTTACCGTTTTGCATGTCAATACCTTCAAACTGATTGTCATCCTGAGCGGAGCGTCCGACTGCTTTTTCGCTCCGCCCATTTTGCGGAGCGGCGGACGCGCAGTCGAAGGACCCCTATAGCGGCAGCGATCTCTCCGCTTCCCTTGTCGCTGCTATCGACGCCACGAACTCCGCCATCAACTCCAGCGATTTCACTTCCTGATCCCGATGCGGCGAGTGCTTGCAATTCGCCAGCATCTCGATTCGCGTTTGCGGCGCCGCGGCCTTGATGGCTTCGAGTTGCGCAATCGTGCCGTACTCGTCCTGCTCTCCCTGAATGCATAGCACCGGGCAGGTAATGCGCGGCACATACTCTTCAATGTTCCACGCGCGGAACGCGGGATCGAGCCAGATGTCGTTCCATCCCCAAAACGTCGCGTCGACGTGCGCGTGGTACCGCCCCAGCCGCTGCGGAAAGTCGGTAGCCTCGTACGTCATTTTCGCCTGCGTAATGCTGGCGATGCTGAGGTCCTCGACGAACACGTGCGGCGCTTCCAGGATCAACCCGCTCACGGCGTCGGGATACTTGCCGGCAAATATCAGCGAGATCGATCCGCCATCGCTGTGCCCTACCAGGATCGGCTTGCTGATATTCAGTTTATCGAGCAACTCGGGCACCACGATTTCGCCCTCGTAGTGCATGAACCGCGCTGGCCGCTTTCTGGCCAGCTTGTCGGAGTTGCCGTGCCCGTAACGCGAGTACACCAGCACGCCGCAGCCGGTGCGCTCCGCCAGCCTTGCCGGAAAGTCTTTCCACAGCGCGACGGAACCCAGCCCTTCATGCAGCAGGACGAGCGTCGGCCACGCCCTGCGGCTCGGCTCGATCCACATCGTCTCCAGCCGCTTGCCCGCGACAACAACGTCCGTTCGTTCGATCAGAGCATCCAACTTTATTCCGCCGGATCGACGGTCTTTGCCGCGACCTCTGACAATGTGGTACTCGACCCTTGCAGCGCCACCCTCTGGTGATAGAACCACAGCCCGTGCAGCCCGCCGAGTTCCTCGCCGCCGCCGGCGCGTCCCGGACCGCCATGCAGGCACGATGGCAGCACGATCCCGTGTCCGGTGTGGCTGTCGCCGATCGCCGGATCAATCAGCATCACGCGGCCGTGGGTGGTGCCCAGCGCAGCACCTGCTTCGGCAAGAAACGCGGTATCGCCGCTATAGACTGATGCCGCCAGCGACCCTCCTCCTCGGCGCGCGAGGGCGAACGCGTCCTGCTTGTCACGGTACGGAACGACGGTCGCTACCGGGCCGAACACTTCTACTTCGTGAATCACGCCGGCATTGCTGTTGTCGCGAACCTTCAAGAGCGTTGGCGGAACGAATGCGCCGCGCTCGAGATCGGCCTCGTGCGGTTTAAAGTTTTCGGGCGAATAAGCGACGTCGGCCTGCGTCTTCAGCCTGGCGATGCCCTCTTCCACCGACTTGCGTTGCGTCATGTTGACGACCGGCCCCATGGTTGTCGTGGCGTTCGCCGGATCGCCAACAACAACACTCTTCAGCGCAGCGGAAATCGCATCTACCGCCGCCTGCGCCTTGTCCTGCGGCACCAGGATGCGGCGGATCGCGGTGCATTTCTGGCCGGCTTTCGCGGTCATCTCCCGCACCACTTCGCGCACGAAGAAGCCGAACTCCTGCGAGTCCGGCGCCACGTCTTCGCCGAGCAGCACCGAGTTCAGGCTGTCAGCCTCAATGTTCACGCGAATGTTCTGCTGGCGAATACGCTTGTGCTGCTTGATTGCTTCGCCCGTGTCGGCGGAGCCGGTGAACGCCACCACATCGCCCAGTTGAAGGTGATCGAGCAGATCGTTCGGCGAACCGCACAGAATTGACAGCGCTCCGCCGGGCAGAATGCCGGCCTCGATCACGGCGCTCACCATCTCCTGCGCCAGCCACGCCGTCGAAGTTGCCGGCTTCGACAGGATTGGCACACCTGCGAGCAGGCTCACCGCAGCTTTCTCCCAAAGGCCCCACGCCGGGAAGTTGTAGGCGTTGATGTGGACGGCCACCCCGTCCAGCGGCACCCCAACATGCAGCCCCTGGAAGTTGGCGTCGCGTGCCAGGCGCATCGCCTCGCCATCGCGCAGCATGTGTGCCGTGCCCAGCTTCGTACCAATCTTGGCGAAGTACTTCAGCGTACCGATGGAACCATCCACGTCGATCGAGGCATCGGCCTTGGTGTTGCCGGAGTTTTTGCGCGCGATCTCGAACCACTCATCGCGCCGGGCGGCCAGCACATCGGCAATCTTCCCCAGCAACTCCGCCCGCTGGGCGTAGCTCGAGCTCCCGCAACGCGGGGCCTCCCACACTGCGGGAGTACCCCAATGCGGCATTCAGGTCCAGCCCTTTCGAACTGGCGGATGCTATGGTGTCCCCGGTTGTGGGATTTACCAGCGCCGCCCCTTTGTCGGCGCCCGACTGCCACTTGCCGCCCAGGTAGCTCTGCAAAACTTTCGCTTCCGATCCAACACGATCCTGTACTGAACTTGCCATGATTTATGCAATCTCCGAGGATGAGGCCAGGTGTTGTTCCACCCAGGGTACGACCCATTGCGCTGCCAGCTCTTCGGGCAGCGTGCCCTCGCTGGCATCGTGCATCAGCATGTCGCCGGCGCGGCGTGCGCCGAGTTCGTTGAGCAGTTGGTCGAAACGGATTCCGCCCTGGCAGAAGGTGTCTTTGTAAGTGGTGTCGCCCAGCGCGATCACGTTGTAGGTGACGTTGCTGAGGTTCGGCTTCTCAGTTTCCAGACTGGCGAACAATGCCTGCGCATTATCGGGCACGTCGCCGTTGCCATAGGTCGAGGTGCAGATGAGGAAGGTGCCGCCGTTCTGGAAGACGGTGGCGTCCAGCCCGTCCATGACCTGGATGCTGGCGCGATGTCCGGCGCTCTCCAGAGCGGTCTGAACCTCTTGCGCCACCATTTCCGCGGTCCCGGTCATAGTGCCCACCAGGATCGTGATGTCTACAGGCATGTCGTTTCCCCACAGCGAGCTGGCCTGCGCCAGCTCCTCAGCTTGGCACTATTATACGTGCCGTCCCGGAAGTATAATGCATCCACCGTGGGCCGTAAGCGCGACATAATGCATGTAGAGGACGCTGAGCGCCCGGAGGTGCTCGCCCACGCTGCTGCCGCCGAATCCAGTGAGCAAACCTCTGCGGCTGAATCCGAATACCTCAAGCTGCTGGGCGAGCGAGTGCGGGAAACCCGCGCCCGCCGTGGCATGACCCGCAAGATTCTGGCCCGCGACTCCGGCGTCTCCGAACGATATCTCGCGCAACTGGAAACCGGCCAGGGCAACATCTCGATTCTGCTGCTGCGGCAGATTTCTAACGCGCTCGATATTCCGCTGGAAACTCTGGTGCTCGCCGGTCCGGAGCCGCCGGTGGATCTGGTACACACGACGGAGTTCCTGCGACGCCTGCCGGCGACCGAACTCGCCGAGGCGCGTCGCATGCTGGTGCAGAATTTTGGCGGCGTCGATCTTTCGGCGCGCCGTGGACGCATTGCGCTGATCGGGCTGCGCGGTGCGGGAAAATCCACGCTGGGCGCGGTGTTGGCCGATCGGCTGGAAGTGCCCTTCCTCGAACTCGACCGCCTGATCGAGCAGGAAAGCGGCGTCGGACTCAGCGCAATTTTCGACCTCTATGGGCAGGGGGGCTTCCGCCGCCTCGAGCGCCGCTGTCTCGACCAGGTCATCGAGCGCCACCCGCGCTTCGTGCTCGCCACCGGCGGCAGCCTCGTCTCAGAGCCGGCAACCTTCGAACGGCTGCTCACCATGTGCTACACCGTGTGGCTGCGCGCTACTCCTGAGGAGCACATGCAGCGAGTGATCGCGCAGGGCGACATGCGCCCGATGGCCGACAATCGCGAGTCGATGTCGGACTTGAAACGCATTCTGGAAGTCCGCGAGCCCCTCTACCGCAAGGCCGATCTGACGGTTGACACCAGCGAGTCCGATGTCGAACAACTCGCCGATAGGGTCGAACGCGAACTTCGGAAAGAGTGACTCGGCTACTTTAGTGCTTGACTTGTTCGCAATTTGCTAACAATCTAGAAAGTGCACGTCATCAGCCGAAAAAAGCTGTTGCAGGCAGCGTCGCGGCATCCGGACCTGGCCCCTCCGCTCGACATCTGGTATCGCATCGCCAGACGAGCCCAGTGGAGATCGCTCACTGACTTCCGAGCGACATTTCCATCCGCAGACGGCGTCGGAAAGTATACGGTCTTCAACATGAAAGGAAACACGTATCGGTTGATCGTCGAAATTAATTTCCGCAGTCAACGATTGTTCATCCGTCACGTGCTCACACACGCCGAGTACGACAAGGGGAAATGGAACTTATGAGTTCGCTGGCAAAGAGTCCGCTCTACGCTGAGTTGCTGGCCGCGACTGCCCCCAAGGTCATCCGCAGCGAATCGGAGAACGAGCACTACATCGCAGCGCTCGATGGTCTTGAGCAGAAGCCCAAGCTCAGCCGCGAAGAAAAAGAACTAGCGGACCTGCTTACTCTTCTGATCGAAGATTTTGAAGAGAAGCACTATCAACTTCCCCGCGCCACACCGCTCGAGGCGCTGCAGTTTCTGATGGAGCAGCGCGGCCTTCGGCAAAAGGACCTGGTCGAAATCTTCGGCGCACGCAGCACGGTGAGCCAGGTGCTCAGCGGGCAGCGGGAACTCACAAAGGGACAGATCTCCCGATTGAGCGAGTATTTCCGCGTTTCCCCCGAAATCTTTTTCTAACCATATCTGCACAATATTTCCTGCTCTCCTATTCACTAAAATGCACTATAATGCATCTACAGTTAGTGGGAAACCGTGGGGAACAAAGCCTGTCTGGCATTGTCTTGAGGAGATTTCAACTGCATGTCTGATGTGGAAGTGAAGGAAGCGGAGCTCGTCACTTTTGACGCGCCTGCGGAAAATTATCGCCATTGGCGGCTGACTATCGACGGCCGCATTGCCACCCTCGCCATGGACGTCAACGAAGAGTGCGGGCTGCGGCCGGGCTACAAGCTCAAGCTGAACTCGTACGATCTCGGCGTCGACATCGAGCTCTACAACATGCTCCAGAGCATTCGCTTCGAGCATCCCGAGGTGGCCTGCGTTGTCCTGACCAGTGCGCGCGATCGCATGTTCTGCGCCGGGGCGAACATCTACATGCTCGGCACATCGACCCACGCCTGGAAAGTGAACTTCTGCAAGTTCACCAACGAGACGCGCGACGGCATGGAAGACTCCAGCCGGCACGACGGCCTGAAGTTTCTGGCCGCGGTGAATGGCACATGCGCCGGTGGCGGCTACGAACTTGCGCTGGCCTGCGACGAGATCGTGCTCATCGACGATCGCTCCAGCGCCGTCAGTCTGCCTGAGGTTCCGCTGCTCGGCGTGCTCCCTGGTACCGGTGGACTCACCCGCGTGGTCGACAAGCGCAAAGTGCGCCGCGACCTCGCCGACATGTTCTGCACCAATCCTGACGGGGTGAAGGGCGAGCGTGCGAAGGAATGGGGACTGGTCGACGACGTCGCTGCTCCCGCTAAATTTCAGGACGCGGTCCGAGCTCGCGCAGGAAACCTCGTGCAGATTTCGACGCGTCCCGCGGATGCAAAGGGTATCAAGCTGAATCCGGTTGACCGCACGATGGACGACAACGGCTATCACTACAAGTTTGTGGACATCGCATTCGATCGCGGCGCGCGAACGGTGACACTGACCGTGCGCGCTCCAGAGGGCGATCAGCCGCAGACGGTCGACGCGATTCATGCTGCGGGCGACAAGTGGTGGCCGCTGCAGATGGCGCGCGAGTTGGACGACGCCATCCTGATGCTGCGCACCAACGAGCTGGAGCTCGGGCTGCTGCTGCTGAAGACCGAGGGCGATCCGCAAGCCGTGCTCGCGTCGGACGCGGTGATGCAGGCGAACCAGAACGACTGGCTGGTGCGCGAGACCATCGGCATGTTGCGGCGAACGTTTGCGCGGCTGGATGTTTCGTCGCGCACGATGTACGCCATCATTGAGCCGGGATCGTGCTTCGCGGGAATGCTGTTCGAGCTGGCACTGGCTGCCGACCGCAGTTACATGCTCGCTGTGCCCGAGGGTGAAGGCGACGCCCCGAAAATCGCGCTCGACGAATTCAACTTCGGCTCGCTGCCGGCGGTAAACGGTCGCGGGCGCCTGGAAACGCGTTTCAGCGGCGATGCCAAACACATGGCCGCTGCCGTCGAAGCCAAGGGCAAGCTGCTGGGGCCGGAAGAAGCGTTGAGGCTCGGGTTGATTACGGTTGCGCCCGACGATCTCGACTGGGAAGACGAGGTGCGCATTGCCATCGAGGAACGCGCCAGCCTGTCGCCCGATGCGCTCACGGGCATGGAAGCCAGCCTGCGCTTCCCCGGAGCCGAGACGCTGGAGACGAAGGTTTTCGGCCGGCTGTCGGCGTGGCAGAACTGGGTGTTCATCCGTCCGAACGCGACCGGCGAGCAAGGCGCGCTGAAGCTGTTCGGCAAAGGCTCGAAGGCGAAGTTCAACTGGGAGCGGGTGTAAGTACGGCTTCGCGCGATTGCGCTGTCCCGTTGATCGGCACGAGTTCACGCGTGCTGATGCAAGATTGTTCACCAACGGCTTCAGCCGCTGCGCATGGCAAGCAGGGGCTAAAGCCCATCGCATGGAACACTTATACGGCACGACTGAAGTCGTGTCCTGTTACAAAGCTCGCAACGCACGCGCAGAGCACAAGCGCTAAAGAACAAAGTTCGAAGTCCAACGCTCAAAGCACCAACTGACTTCAGCAATGAACCCGGCGATCCTGCGAGTCGATCGACGGCCTAATAGAGAATCCAGGAGCATTACATGGCAATCAATTATCAGGACCGCATTCCTAACAACGTTGACCTCGGATCGAACCGCACGCTGCAGCGCGCGCTGGAACACTGGCAGCCGGAATTTCTGAACTGGTGGCAGGAACTCGGCCCGAAAGATTTCCAGGTCGCCGACGTCTACCTGCGCACCGCGACATCGGTCGACGCCAAGGGCTGGGCCACGTACGGCTATGTGCGCATGCCCGATTACCGCTGGGGCATCTTCCTCGCGAATCAAGATCCCGAGCGCAAGATCGGCTTCGGCGATCACTACGGCAAGGAAGTCTGGCAGCAGATCCCGGGCGAATATCGCTCGACACTGCGCCGACTGATCGTCACGCAGGGCGACACTGAGCCTGCGTCCGTCGAGCAGCAGCGTATGCTCGGGCACACCGCGCCGTCGCTGTACGACCTGCGCAATCTCTTCCAGGTAAACGTCGAGGAAGGCCGGCATTTGTGGGCGATGGTCTACCTGCTGCATGCGTACTTTGGCCGCGATGGCCGCGAGGAAGCCGAGGAGTTGCTCGAGCGCCACTCCGGTGATGCCGACAAGCCGCGCATCCTGGGCACGTTCAACGAGCCGATTCGCGACTGGCTCAGCTTCTTCATGTTCACCTACTTCACCGATCGTGACGGCAAGTTCCAGCTGAAGTCGCTGGCCGAGTCGAGCTTCGATCCGCTGGCGCGCACCTGCTCGTTCATGCTGACCGAAGAGGCGCACCACATGTTCGTCGGCGACACCGGCATCAGCCGCGTCATCAAGCGCTCGCTCGAAGTGATGAAGGAGCTGAACACCGACGATCCAGAGACGATTCGCAAAGCGGGCGCCGTCGATCTGCCGACCCTTCAGCGCTACCTGAATTTCTGGTTCAGCTCGTCGCTCGATCTCTTCGGCTCGGAGAGCTCGTCGAACGCCGCATCGTACTTTGCCAACGGACTTAAGGGGCGTCCGGACGAGACGCGCTACGAAGACCACATCGCCACCGACCAGATCTACACACTGGACATACCCGACGGGCTGAGCACGAAGACGGAAGAGATCCCGATGCGCAACGCCATGAACGACGTGACTCGCGGCTCGTACGTGAAAGATTGCGACCTCGGCGTCACGCGCTGGAACCGGCTTATCGAGAAGGCCGGCCACTCGTTCCGACTCACGTTGCCGAGCACGCGCTTCCGCCGCAACATCGGCATTTGGGCGAATGTGCCGACCGATCCGGCAGGTAACCCGATTTCGCATGACGAGTTCAATGCCAAGATCGCCGGCTGGCTGCCCAGCGAAGGCGACCAGGCGTACATCATGAGCCTGATGCACGGCGTGTATGAGCAAGGCAAGATGGCGGCGTGGATCGCACCGCCCGACCGCGGCATCAACAACAACCCGGTCAACTACGAGTACGTGCGACTGCAGTAAGGCAGTGGCTAGTGGCTAGTGGCTAGTGGCTAGTGGCTACATGGCTACTGGCTAGTGGCTAGTGGCTAGTGGCTAGTGGCTAGTGGCTAGTGGCTAGTGAGGTGTAGTCGCTTGCGGCTGAGATCGTCAAGCTGCTTCCTTGTGACCTAGGCGCAAGCACGTCGCGGATCTCAAGACTAAGGTCGCTTCGGACGCCATATCAAGTCAGCTCCGACGCCATAACAGCCGCGAAGCGGCGGCTATGAGGTTGAAGCCCGGGGCGCAAGCCCCGGGTGCACGCATGTATAACGGCCGGAGCCGCGTCAGCGGCGACCCGGCCCACAGCTTTCCTTATGAACATCGTCATCATCGGCTCGGGCCCCGCGGGATGCTACCTCGCAGACCATCTGCTCCGCCTCATTCCTGACGCATCCGTCGACATCCTGGAAAAGCTTCCGGTGCCCTTCGGCCTGATTCGTTACGGCGTCGCTCCCGATCACCAGAGCACGAAAAACGTCGCGCGGGTCTTCGACCGCCTGCTCTCACGTGACCGCGTTCACTTCTTCGGCAATGTCGAAGTCGGTCGCGACGTGAAACTGGAGGAACTCCACGCGTTCTACGACATTGTCGTGCTCGCAACCGGTGCACCACGTGATCGTCGGCTCGGCATCGAAGGTGAGAACCTTGCCGGCGTGACCGGATCGGCCGCGTTCGTCGGCTGGTACAACGGACATCCTCAGGCGCAGGCCCCAGGCGTGAACAATGTCCGCGAAGCGGTGATCATCGGCAATGGCAATGTCGCGCTCGATGTCGCCCGCATTCTCGCCAAGGGCCGCGACGAACTCACGGGCACCGACCTGCCGCACGAAGTACTCGCCTGGCTGGAGGCGCAGCCGATCCAGAACATCCACATCGTTGGACGCCGCAGCGCTGCCGACACAAAGTTCAATGAGCATGAACTGGCGGAGCTCGGCACACTACAACGCGCGGCGCCGCGCATTGCGAATGCCGACGAGCTCAGCTCGGACGGAGCTGTCGGCAAAGTCTTTCGCAGCTTCGCCGACGTGGGCGGACGAACAGCTCCGGTCAGCATTCACTTCCACTTCAATCTCACGCCGGCGGCATTTGTTGGGGATCAGCAACTCGAAGCCGTGCAATTCCACTCCTCCTCAGCAGAGACGATCAAGCTGCCCGCACAGCTCGCCGTGACCTGCATCGGCTACGAATCAGTCTCCTGCTGCTCGGCCTCTCCCGCGAATGGTGTCTTCACCAACGACAATGGCAGAATCGGGGACCGCCTGTACGTCGTGGGATGGGCGAAGCGCGGGCCATCGGGAACGATCCCGACCAATCGTGTCGAGGCGCAGCAGGTAGCGCAGAAGATTGTTGCGGAAGCGCAAGTTGGCGATTGCCCCGGCACTTCCGCTCTGCGCGAAATTCTGCAGCAACGCGGCTGCCGCGCCGTGGACTATGCCGCCTGGCGACGCATCGACACGGCAGAGCTAAGTTGCGGCAAGGGCGAGCGTTGCCGAAACAAAATCTGTCGCACGGAAGAGATGCTGGAAGTTGCCCTGGCGCCGCAGCCTGCCCCGTCCTGAGACTTTCCGCTTTGCATTGCGCGTCGAAATGAATACGATACCTAGCCAACGGCAGCGTGCCTGTGGGGAATCAAAACGAGAACATGCTGCAAAGTCGTAACATAGATGGATTGCGCTGGACCGAGCGGCCGTCGGGCCGCCTCTCAGGGATGAGCAGTTTCACCACCACTCACGAACGTCGCACCACGCGGCGCCACACTCATCGCGCAGGTCTGCGCACGGTGGCTTTTGTCGAAGCCCTGAAGGGTGTGCTGGCGCTGCTCGGCGCCTACGTGTTCATTCGCATGATCCGGCACGACGTCGATTTCGAAGACGCCGCCGAACACATCCTGTTTTTCTTTCACATCAGCCCCAACCATCATTTGTCGCGGCAGTTCCTCGAAGCCGTCGACAAGTTGTCGAGCGCAAGCTTCGCCACCATCATTGGTCTGGCGCTGGCCTACGCGTCGCTTCGGTTCCTGGAAGGCTATGGACTATGGAAGCAGCGCGTCTGGGCAGAGTGGCTGGCCATCGTTTCCGGATGTCTCTACATTCCGTTCGAAGTCGTGAAGCTGATTCGTCATCCCAACCAGTTCCACGTTGTGATTCTGGTAATCAACATTCTGGTGGTTCTGTACATCGCATGGGTGCGTTGGGATGAGATCAAGGCAGCGCGCGTAGCCACGGCAGTGGTCGAAACATAAATCACGCCTTCTCTGCTGCCGCCGCTTCCTGGGCCAGCATCTCCAGCACACCGTGGCGCGCAGCCTCGTTCTCCGCTCCAAAGGTCTGCGGCTCGATCAACTCCACATACCGCCAGGCAGAATGCGCCGACGACAAATCGCCTTTCCTCTGACCCTCACTCGCTGCTTCGCACAGGAGCGCCATCCCGAGACTCTGACTGAGCCGGTGCAGCAGCTTGCGTGCGAGTCGCTGTTGCGTTGGCTCGTTCTGCATCGTGAGTTTCACCGCGCGCTCATCTTCGGTCAGCCGCGCTTCCAGAGCCATACGCAGCCGGATCAGCGCCTCGGGAGTTCCGTCAATTGTCTGCCGCACGCGCGCGCGATATTGCTCCCATCCGCGATACTTCGGCCCCAGCAGCCGCAGCAACTCCAGAGCCTGAATGTTCGCCGGACCTTCCCACACCGTCAGCACCTGCGCATCGCGCAAAAGACGCGCGACAGGATAGTCGCTGGTGTATCCATTGCCGCCAATCAGTTCCAGCGCCGCGCGAGTGGCAGAGATGGCGTACTCGGCCGTGAGATATTTCGCCAGAGCTGTCGACAGACGCAGCCAGGTTCGGCGCTCGGGATCGCGTTGCACTTCGTCGAAGGTTGCAGCGGCTTCAAACGCCAGCAGCGCCCCGGCTTCGAACTCCACACGCATGCGCAGCAAATCGTCTTGTACCATCGGATACTCGGCGAGCACATGACCAAAAGCACGACGCGATTTCGCCCAGGCCAGCGCCTCACGCAAGGCTCTGCGCTGTACACCCACCGAGCCGACGGCGTTGTGCACGCGGCTGTACTCCAGCGCCTCCATCATCAACTTGAAGCCATGCGGCGGCGGCGCAATCTGGAACGCTACGGCGCCCAGCAAATCGATCTCGCCGGTCGGCAAGCCCTTGGTTCCGAGCTTGTCTTTTAATCTGCGAATTCGGTAGTGATTGGGCGAGCCAGCCTCGATATGGCTTGGAACAAGGTACAGCCCCAGCCCTGCTGAACCCTGGGGTGCACCGTCGGCCCGCGCGGTGGCAACGGCGAGCCCGCTATTGGCGTTGCTGGTAAACCACTTCAATCCGTGCAGCGCGAAGTGATCGCCTGCGGGAGTTGCGCGCGTCGTTGTCGCTCCCACATCGCTGCCGCCGTGCTGCTCGGTAGCCCAAGTGCCGCCGGTCTTCGCCCGCCCGTCCATGCGAACAACGTCATGCAGATATCGCCCACGCACCTCATCCGGTGCATGCGATCCGAGCACATACGCCACCGCTCCTGTCAGCGTCACCGGACAATGCAGACTGATGTCCGACTGTGACAGGATGTAGCCCATCACGAAGGTCAGCAGATGCGGCGCACCTTCGGCATGAGGCAAGCCGATGATGCCGCGGCGATACACCTCGGCATGCTGCTCGTCGTACCAGCGATTCGCGACGATGCGATTGACTACCTCGCCATTGCGATCATAGGTCTCGAGAGCAGGCGGCGAGTAGCGGTCGGTATAGTTTGATTGGGCGTCGACATCGGTGCGCACCCACTCGTAGAACTCCGCCAGCATTGACGAATACTCGGCCATCTGCGGGACACGGGCGACGAGCAGCGGCTCAACGTAAGGATCGAAGGTGTGCGGCGTGGTCATGGTCGGAACTTCCTGTATGGAGCACGTCCGAAGATTTGCCGACAAACTTCGGTGCGACTGCTTTGTATCAGGGCACGACTTTAGTCGTGCAAATAAATGCGCCAGAGCAGCACGGCTTCAGCCGCTGCATAGCGCGTGCAGAGACTGAAGCCCAACTGTGAAGACGCCGATTCGGCACGACTGAAGCCCTGCCCTGATACAAAGTTTGCCCGGACCAAGGTTCTCCAGCAACCGCGGAAGGCGTACTCCACCCAAGCTTACTCAGAAGCAATCGTGCAATCACCCTCTCATCGAAACAATTCGCCCTTGCGTTTCGAATTGAAACTGTGGCATCTTAGACACTCCTCATTGGAGATTCCCATGATTGTGCGCAAACAAAATCGGTGCACCGGTAGTCGCGGCTTGAACTGGCCGGCGATGTCGCATGGGCTAGCTCCGTCCGTCCTCGACCTCTTCCGTTAACCACCAGTTCTACCCACTTACACGAGCCTGACCTGGGAACAGGCGCCTGTGTTCGCGCGTTTGCGCATCGCCCAGCTTTGCTCAAGAGGTGAGTCATGTTGACGTTGAACATTCTCGAACCCCGCCAGCGTCGTGAGACTCTGTGCCCCACGTGTACCTACGCGGTCACGCAGAAGGGCTTCAGCGGCGAAGAGCTCACCTCCTGCTGTCTGGGAGGCCGGCTGCGCGAACTGCCGTTCGCGGTGAGCGAGTGTACGGCCTATATCGATCGCCGCGTGACCAAGACCGTGCGCGTTGCCGGATTCGTGCGTCCCGCTGAACGCGACCGCGAGACCGTCATCCGGATCGCCTAGTCAGGTACCACATTGTGAGACCTACTCGCGGGCACACGTGTGCCCGCGGGACAGCCATCGGCCCAGCGCCGATTAGAAAGAAATGCCATGGCCACGATTTACGTGAAGAACGGGACGCCCATGGGCGAGCAATCCAAGTGCGCGTCCTGCGTGCATGTCCACATGGTGCGCGGTTTCCGCGAAAGCGAGGAGATCGTTTTGTGCACCTATCACTACGGCCCGCCGCTGAACATGCCGTTCAAGGTGTATGAATGCTCGAACCACCTGGACCGGAATCGTCCGACGTGGAAGCAGATGGAAGACCTGGCCATCGACGTCCTGCCAACCTCGTCCGCCAAGCCTGCCGGCTTCCGCCTGGCTGGCGATGAGGAAGAGGATGAGGAAGAAGAGGTCGAAGCCGCCACGGCGAACCGCTAACTTGTTACGATGAAGACCAGCCGGGGCGCGACTCCGGCTGGTGTTTCTAATGGATTCCATACTCCTGGAAATCTGCTGCGGCTCTGCCGAGGACGCGCTTGAAGCGGCGGCCGGCGGCGCCGACCGCGTGGAACTCTGCTCGGCGCTGTTCCTGGGCGGACTGACGCCAAGTCTCGGCTCGCTGCTGCAAGTTAAGGCGCAGACGAAAATTCCGGTGATCGCGATGAACCGTCCGCGCCAGGCGGGTTTCTGCTATTCGCAAACTGAATTTGCCGTGATGGAACGCGACGCGGAAATCTTCATCGAGCACGGCGCTGATGGCATTGTCTTCGGCATTCTGAATTCCGACGGCACCGTGGACCTCGAGCGCACGCGTAGTATCTGCCGGCGCATCGGCACCAGGCAGGCGGTGTTTCATCGCGCCTTCGATGTCACGCCCGATCCGTTTCGCGCGCTGGAAGAGCTGATCGACCTGGGCATCACGCGCGTCCTCACCAGCGGGCAGAAGAATGCCGCGCCGGACGGAGCAGAGCTCATCGCAAAGCTGATTGAAAAGGCAGCCGGACGCATCGAAGTGCTGCCCGGCGCAGGGCTAACCGCCGACAACGTTCGCCGGTTCGTCGCACGAACCGGATGCACGCAGGTCCACATGACGGCGTTTCGCACGCAGCGCGATACATCAACGCTGGCGAATTCTGCCATCCAATTCGGGGCTCCCGGCGGTCCGCCGGAGGCAGAGTTTGAGACGACGGATCGTGAGTATGTGCGGCGGGTGAAGGAAGAACTGCTGAGCATTGGCTGAAAAAGAAGCGGGACGGCGGCATGCCCGCAATTGGGGCCTTCGACTCCGGTTCGCGAAAAGCACGCGAACCTGCGCTCAGGATGACAACCATGTTTTACTGATGACGCCGTCGGATTCTTGAAGCGGCACTTGTGATGATCAACCTGAAACATTTATTTCGATCCTTCCTTGTCACCGCTCTCTTGGCCTCATCGTTGCTCGCACAAAAGGCCACTCCGCCGCCCGCCACCTGGACCGACCAGCAAAAAGCCGAGATGGCCGAGCACGTTCGCCAGGACTTCCTGCACGCTTGGGGCGGCTACAAGCAATACGCGTGGGGGCACGATGAGCTGCAGCCGCTGACCAGGAGCTATCGCGATTGGTACTCCCCTACGAAGGACGCGAAGGGGCCGCCCGCTGGGAAACCCGGTAGCGTATCGCTGCTGATGACGCCGGTCGACGCCCTCGACACCATGGTCCTCATGGGCCTCAACGACGAAGCCGACAAAGACCGCCAGCTCATCGATAAGCAGCTGTCCTTCGACAAAGACATCTACGTCAAGAATTTCGAGATCACGATCCGCCTGCTCGGAGGCCTGCTCAGCGGCTATCAGCTCACCGGCGACAAACGCCTGCTGGAACTCGCTGACGATCTCGGCACGCGCCTGCTGCCGGCTTTCAAAACGCCGACCGGCATGCCCTACGTCTTCGTGAATCTCAAGACGGGCGCGGTGAAGGGCGTCGAGAGCAATCCCGCCGAAATCGGATCGCTGCTCATCGAGTTCGGCACGCTAAGCAAGCTGACGCACAAACCTGTGTACTACGACAAAACGAAGAAGGCGCTGATGGCGGTATACGATCGCCGTTCGCCCATCGGACTGGTCGGCTCCAGCATCAACGTCGAAACCGGCAAGTGGATCGATCCCATCAGCCACATCAGCGGTGGCATCGACTCGTACTACGAATATTTGCTGAAGTGCTCGATCCTCTTCCACGACAAAGATTGCAAGCGCATGTGGAAGTCGAGCATCGCGGCGGTAAACAAGTACGTCGCCGACCAGACGCCCGGCGGCCTGTGGTACGCGCAGGTCAACATGAACACCGGCGCGAAGGTCTCGACGCACTACGGCGCGCTCGATGCCTTCTTCCCCGCCGTGCTCGCGCTGTCAGGCGATCTCACACGCGCCGAGCAACTGCAGCAGTCCAGCTACAAGATGTGGACGACCTGGGGCATCGAGCCGGAAGAATTCGACTACTCGACCATGAAGATCACATACCCCGGCTACGAGCTGCGGCCGGAGATCATCGAGTCCGCCTACTACCTGCACTTCTTCACCGGCAAGCCGCTCTACCTTGATATGGGCAAGACCTTCGCCGACAGCCTCGACAAGTATTGCCGGACGGAGACAGGCTTTGCCGCGCTGGTCAGCGTTGAAAGCAAGCAGCAGCGCGACGACATGGAGAGCTTTTTCCTGGCCGAAACCCTGAAGTACCTGTACCTGTTGTATGCTCCGAAGTCGACGCTGGACCTCAACAAGGTCGTGTTCAACACCGAGGCGCATCCAATTCAGAGAACGTGGTAGGCCGGTTCGACATCTAAGTTTGTTTCCGTGGGGGTCCGGCCTTTGAAGCCGCACAACAATCGGCTTGCTTGAAAGGGCACGGCGGTTTGCTTAGTCGACGGAGCCACGATCGGATTCTTTGAAAGGGCACGGCTTCAGCCGTGCCGTAGAATGCTCGGGAAGACGTGGCTTTACCACCGAGGGAAACCTATGCGGCTCGATCCGGATTACCTCAGCGGCTAAAGCCAAGCCGAAAACGAGCTCTGCCGGCACGACTAAAGCCGTGCCCTTTCAAAACTCCGCCTGAAACACTTCAAGATTCGCAGGTGAGCATGGCACTGGGACAGCAAAACACCACAACCGTCAACGCCCCGGGCACCGAGCAGAACTATCGCGGCCCGCTGGCGATGGTCACCACTCTGTTCTTCATGTGGGGCTTCCTCACCAGCATGAACGACATCCTGATTCCTCACTTCAAATTGATCTTCACACTGGATTATTTCGAGGTGATGCTGGTCCAGTTCTTCTTCTTTCTCGCCTACGCCATTGTTTCTATCCCGGCGGGTTACGTCATAGAACGCGTGGGATACAAGCGCAGCATGGTCGCCGGCCTGCTCATCATGGGCCTGGGATCGCTGCTGTTTATTCCCGCAGCGATGGTTCCATCGTTCCCGCTGTTCCTGGTCGCGTTGTCGGTGCTGGCCGCGGGAATCACCGACCTACAGGTTTCCGCCAACCCTTACGTTGCGGTGCTGGGGCCTGCGAAGACAGCGTCAAGCCGCCTCACTCTGACGCAGGCCTTCAACTCGCTGGGCACCGTGCTCGGCCCGCGTTTGGGTGCATGGCTGATCCTCGGCGGCGTGACCGCGTACACGGCGGAGCAGATTGCGAAGCTGGCTCCCGCCGAACTGCACGCCTATCGCGTTCAAGAAGCCTCAACCGTAAAGCTGCCTTATCTATTGATTGCGCTTGCGCTGATCGTGCTGGGCATTGTGATCGCCCGCTTCAAACTGCCGCAGATCCCCGGAACCGAAGGCGGTCACAAGGCTGAGACTGGAAGCCACGACAGTATGTGGCGGCATCGGAACCTCGTGCTGGGGTCCATCGCGATCTTCACCTATGTCGGGGCGGAGGTCGCGATTGGAAGCTTCATGGTGAGCTATCTGCACGAGCCGTACATTGGCAACTTATCGCTGGCTGAGGCGGGGGCGTACCTGGCGTTCGGCTACTGGTTTGGAGCGATGGTAGGCCGCTTCGCGGGCTCGTGGATACTGCGGCAAATACCACCACGCGTCGTGCTGGGGTTCAATGCCGTAGTGGCCGCGCTGCTGGTCTGCTTCTCGATGGCGACCAGCGGTCACCTGGCCATGTACTCGATCATCCTTGTCGGCCTGTTCAACTCCATCATGTTCCCGACCATCTTCACGCTGGGAATCGAAGGCCTCGGTCCACTGACTGGCGAAGGATCAGGATTGCTGAACACGGCCATCGTCGGCGGCGCCGTTGTCCCGCTGCTGCAAGGACTCATCGCCGACCACATCGGCATTCACCACGCGTTCATCCTGCCGGTGCTGTGTTACCTGTACATCCTGTTCTTCGCCGCCAAGGGACAGCCGCGCGGAGCGGTGGCGCGCTCCGCGTAGAGGCGGGGAATTCATCTCACCTTTAACGGAGGAATCTCCGCGCGGAGCCAAAGATCGCCAGGACGCCCGAGCCAAAGAGCAGAAAGCTGCTGGGCTCGGGACTCGTGGGCGGCGGGCCGCAACCCGGAGAGCTCTTGCCGTCTGTTCCGCAGGCGTTCAAACTGAAAGACTCAGAGGGAATGGTTCCCACCGAATTCTGCGACGCACGGGATGGTCCGGAGTTCTCATCCCAGTAGACGGGATCACCGGTATTGACGACGGCGTTCTGCAGGTTGAGCCAGTAAGTGCCGGCGTTGAGGTTGACCGGACCGAAGGAGCCGGATTCGTCGCAGACACTCAATCCAAGCTGGTTCGTGACGCAGCCGCTCTGGCTGAAATTGACGCTGCCATTGAAGTAGGTGGTGCCACCGAATTCGGATGAGGTGATCGAAACTTCTGCGGACTCAAGAATGTCGCCCGGGAACAACCAGGCGGCGAAAGTCAGTTCCGAGACAGAGGTAGCGGCGCCTGTAGTGAACGTGTCGCTCACGATAAATCCAAAGTTGATGGTCCAAGCGTCAACGGTGCCATTCGTCGGACCATTGTCGTAGAGATCGTTCTGAGCAACAGCAGGACTGGCCGCGAGAATAGCCAGTACAGCAAGCAATACAACACTGCGAGCATTCATTATTTTTCCTTGTGCGCAACAACCGGACAGTCGCGTTCACAGAAATTTTGAAAAGCACGCTAACCGAGCCCACTGCAACAGGAGGACACTACGACCGCGATCAAAACCGGGCGAAGTTTCATAGACCCTCCCAAGTACGGGCAGAGTCTATACGGCTAGCCAGCAAACGCAAGCTATTTAAATCCGTTTAACGTAAGAATCTGCGCGCTGCACCTAACCCCGCGATCATTCCCGACCCCAGCAGCAGCCAACTATTGGGCTCCGGGATGGTGCTGCAATACCAGCAATAAGTCGTAGTCGCCCCCAGCAACGTAAACGACTCCGAAGGAACGGTTCCGACCGAAGTCTCAGAGGCAGAAGACGGACCTTCGTTCTCATCCCAATAGAGCGGATCGCCAGTGATGCCAACTGCGTTCTTCAGGTTCAGCCAGTAGGTGCCGGTGTTCAGGCTAACGTTGCCGAAGGTGCCAGTCTCGTTGCAGACAAGGAAGCCGATGTCGTTATTGGTACAGGCGCTCTGAGTGAAATTGACGATCTGATCGAAATAGGAGGTTCCTCCGAACTCGGAAGAGGTGATGGAAACTTCGGCCGACTGAAGAACGTCACCGGGAAACAACCATGCTTCAAAAGACAGGCCGTTGACTCCGCACGGACCGGGGTAGCAGTTCCCGTTGTTCACGAAAGTAAAGGAGTCACTTACGACAGACCCGGAGCTGATCTGCCAGGCATCCGTCTGGCCGTTCGTTGGACCGTTATCATAAACGTCGTATTGTGCGATCGCCGGGACCGCCAGCAACACAGCAGCGAGCAGCGTAACGCGGAGATTCATGCCATTTCCTTTCACGCCTTCACTGACACCCCTTCAAGGTTTCGACTGAATCATCGAGTAAACCTGCGGGCGGCTCCCAACATCGCGACTGCGCCGGATGCGAAGAGCAACAAGCTTCCCGGCTCCGGTGATGTCGGAGGAGGTCCGCAATCCGGAGAACTCTTTCCGTTAGAGCCGCAGCCGCCGATCGCGAAACTTTCCGACGGGATGGTTCCAACCGAGTTCTGTGAGGCTTGAGATGGTCCTGCGTTCTCATCCCAATAAACGGGATCGCCCGTGTTCACGACCGCGTTCTGAAGGTTCAGCCAATAGGTCCCCGCATTTAAGGAGGGCCCGCTGAGGCTTGTGATTTCCGAACACACACTGAAGCCGAGTTGATTGCTGTAACAGCCGGACTGGGTGAGGTTCACGACTTCGTCGAAGTAAGAAGTGCCGCCGAATTCGGAGGAAGTAATGGACATCTCCACCGACTCCAGCACATCGCCCGGAAACAGCCATGCGCCGAAGCTCAACTGATAAATGCCACCCGGCGAATTAAATGTGAATGAGTCGCTGACGATGAAGCCGAAGTTGATAGTCCAGGCGTCGACGGTGCCGTTGATCGGACCATTGCTGTAGTACTGCGGCAAAGCGGGAATGCTCAAAGCAGCAACCACCATTGCGATTACTATGCTTCTCTTCATAACAACCTCACGAACGAACAAACGGAGCAGCAAGACCCGACTGCTCCGTCGTGGTTAGAAGAATCTTCGGAACCAGCTGCTGAAGCTGCCCAGTATCACCACGCCGCCCGAACCTAACAGCAGCAACGAGGCCGGCTCCGGACTCTGCGGCGGTGGCTCGCAGTTCGCCCCTAGCTGGCAGCAAGTGCAGCCACCTAGAACGGTGAATGATTCGGACGGAATTGTTCCGATGGCATTTTCGGAAGCTTGCGACGGGCCGGAGTTCTCATCCCAGTAGATGGGATCGCCGGTGTTGACAACGGCGTTCTGCAGATTCAGCCAGTAGGTACCGCCGTTGAGATAGACACCGTTGAAAGATCCGGATTCGGTGCAAACGTCGTAGCCGTACTGATTGCCCAGACAGCTGCTCTGAGTGAAGTTGACGACGCTATCGAAGTACGTTGTACCGCCGAATTCAGAAGATGTGATGGACACTTCCGCCGACTGAAGTACATCACCTGGGAAGAGCCAGGCGGCGAAGGTCAGGCCGTTGACCAGGTTGAAATCTTGGACCCTGAATGTGTCACTGACGATGAAACCGAAGTTGATGACCCAGGCGTCGGTCGTACCGTTGGTTGGACCGTTGTCGTAAATATTGGATTGGGCCGCAGCGGGAACGACTGCGAGTATGACCAACAGCAGGCCGATGAAAGCTGTTCGCAACTGCATGAACTACCTCCCTTCCTCAACGCTGCGTCGCTAGAAAATCCGGCGACGCAACACGGCAAGCAAGCCGAAGATGGTGGTTACACCTGAAAGAGATAGGCTGAGCGAAGCGGGTTCGGGAGCGCACCTGGTGCCGCACTCGCACCCTCCGCACGTACTGGTTGCAGCCAGCACCGTGAAGGACTCCGAGGGAATGGTGCCGAGGTAGTTCTCCGAGGCCGAAGACGGACCGGAGTTCTCGTCCCAGTAGACGGGATCGCCGGTGTTACCGACGGCGTTCTGTAGGTTCAACCAGTAGGTGCCGCGGTTCAGGCTAACCGTGCCGAAGCTGCCGGTCTCATTGCAGAGGCTGAGGCCCAGTTGGTTGGTGACACAGTCGCTCGAGGTGAAGTCGACGACGCCGTCAAAGTAGGTTGTGCCGCCGAACTCAGACGACGTGATCGACACTTCCGCGCTTTGAAGCACATCGCCGGGGAACAGCCACGCAGAGAACGTCAAGCCGTTCACAGCAGTTGGCGAAATGCCGTACAGCGTGAATGAGTCGCTCACGACGAAGCCGGAATTTATGGTCCACGCGTCGACGGTGCCGTTGGTGGGGCCGTTGTCGTAGACGTCGGTTTGCGATACCGATGGGACTGCGAGTCCCATCACCAGTATTGAGACTAGAACAAGATGAGCTCTCATAATCACCACCTCACAGACACCATGATTTTCAGTGAAAGTATTTGTTCAGAGTGCAGGCCCCAAAGAAGGCCAGCGCGCCCGAACCAAAGAGAAGCAAACCGCCAGGCTCGGGAGTTTGCGGAGGCGGTGGGCCGCAATCGGGACGGTCGGAGCAACCGCACATGCAGTTCTGGAGCGTGAAAGATTCGGACGGGATGGTGCCAACTGAATTGCTCGAGGCTGACGAAGGCCCCGAATTCTCGTCCCAGTAAACGGGATCGCCCGTGTTCACGACGGCGTTCTGCAGGTTCAGCCAGTAGGTTCCGGCGTTCAGTGGAACGTCACTGAAGACCGCGGACTCGGTGCAGACGTTGAAGCCTAGCTGATTCCTTGCGCAGCCACTCGTTGTGAGCTGGACAATGCCATCGAAGTAGGTTGTACCTCCAAACTCTGAAGACGTGATCGAAAGTTCGGCGCTTTCAAGTACGTCGCCCGGGAACAGCCAAGCAGCAAAACTCACACCAGAGACAGGAATGTCACTGACCAATGTGAAGCTGTCGCTCACGACGAATCCGAAGTTGATGGTCCATGCGTCGACCGTGCCATTGGTGGGGCCGTTGTCGTAGAGATTCAGTTGCGCAAACGACGTGATGCTGAGGAGGACGGCCATCGAAGTCAAGCATAGAAATCGACGAAACATGAGAACCTCCCATGAAAACAAAAATGTTTGGGCGCTGGACCTGGGTTCTCGAAGAAGCGACGCGCGCTGGCAGCACAATAGGGGCTGCCTTAGATCAGCAAGGAAAAGCTAGCGAAAATGACGTGCCCGGTATTTCCATGCAGGGCGCAGAAAGACCCGAACAAACCCCATACTCCGTCGCCGCCTGACGAAACGGTAGAGAATTCGAGGATTCTCGGGGTTGTTCAGTTCTAAATTGGGAACAGGTCGACGGAAGGACAAAAAAAGCGGAGATTCCGGTGCAGGTTCGCATCCGGTCTCCGCGTACTAATAGATTTTAACGAAACTACGCTACACGCTCGCGCGCGGTTCCGCAGCTGTGGCAGCTGGCGGTGATGTCAACGCGATTGCGCCGCAAGTGATCTTCGAATGCCGACCACCGTCGCGCCCGATCACGCTCGGAAACATAAACGTCATTTGGATTGGTGAGATGGTCGCGCTGCTCCTGCACCGCGTTATCTTCGGCTTCCTCCGCCGCCAGAGTCGGAATCTCCTGGCCTTCGAAGGCACCGGGAAGGCGCGAATCTTCCGCCTTTGCCGCCAGGCCCGACGGACGCATACGGATCTTGCTGGGGTCGGGCGTAGCATCGGTGAACTTGTTCACCAGCCGGTCGGGCATGTACGCCTGATCATCGACTCCAGAGCCGGTGCCGGCCGGCAGGTCCTCAGGATCGGGCGTGATGCTGTGCGTGCTGCCTTCTTTGTGCATCACCGGCCCGCTGCCCCAAGCCTCACGCTGACGCTTGTCGTAGTCGGCCCAATCCGCATCGGTCGTGGTGGTGTTCTCGTCGAACTTGGGCAGCGCTTCGATCTGCTTCTTCGTGGCGTCGATGGAGAAGTCGTCATCATTCTTGGCGTAAGGACGAATGCGATCGGCTGGAACCAGAAACTTCTTGCTGCTCAGCCAGCCGCCGGTATCGACCACCGCATACTGAATCGTGCCGGTAGCATGATCGAAAATCACATCGTCGATCTTGCCTAGTTTGTCATCGTCCACGCCGTAGAGCGCGGCCCCGCGAATGTCGTCTACATCGCTGGAAAAACGGTAATCGCGCAGCCTTCCGTAATGAGCAGCCATAAGGAACTCCTGGTCGTAATCAATTTTCACCAACCTAGGACTGAGATGCGGAGGAAAGGAAGGATGCCGCCTGTGGTCGGTGGGGAGGGGTCAGGATAGGGGATAGGGGATAGGGATCACTATCTGTCGTCCGGAGCTTTGCTTCGGCAGCTAAACCTGACTAACGCGCAACCCAGTCCCGCGCAGCGGGTTGTACTCTAGGTGCTTTGTTCCGGACTCGACTCGTATCGAACCCAGTCCCGCACAGCGGGTTGTAGTCTGTTGCTTTGTCGCGAACTCGACTCGTATCGAACCCAGTCCCGCTCAGCGGGACGGCGGCACGATAGCCCAGCATGGAGCGACGCCGAAGGCGAGCGGAATGCTGGGTAGGCTGTAGAAAAGATCTCGAGTCCCTTCAGGGACGACACATGTACCGCCGGCTTAAGCCGGCTCTTCCCTAAAATTAATCGCAAACCCCGCCGTGAACGGCGGGGCTAACCTATGTCGCGCCTACGGCGCGCAAGAGGACGACGTGATCGCGCATTGTCCGCGTTGTAGTCTGCCTGCTTTGTTGCGGACTCGACTCGTATCGAACCCAGTCCCGCTCAGCGGGACGGCGGCACGATAGCCCAGCATGGAGCGACGCCGAAGGCGAGCGGAATGCTGGGTAGGCTGTAGAAAAGATCTCGAGTCCCTTCAGGGACGACACATGTACCGCCGGCTTAAGCCGGCTCATCCCTAAAATTAATCGCAAACCCCGCCGTGAACGGCGGGGCTAACTTGTGTCGCGCCTCCGGCGCGCAAGAGGAAATGACGCTTAACGGAGTCGAGTACCTCCCCGATCCATCGCCTATGAACCCAGGTCTCGAACACCGCGAGACCTGGGGCACCCGGACACTGGCCACTGGCCACTGGCCACTGCCTTTAAAACTTCCCCTTCAACCGCTCATACGTCGTCGCGAGTAACTCCGGCAACACGCGCGTCTCTCCGACCACGGTCATGAAATTCGCATCGGCAACCCAGCGGGGCAGCGCGTGCATATGAATATGTCCCGCGATCCCGGCACCTGCGGCTTTGCCTATGTTCATCCCGATATTCACCCCGTCCGGGTGATAGAGCTCGATCAGCGCCGCCTCCAGCTTGCGCGTGAGCGTCATCATTTCCTGTGACGCGGCCTCCGGCAATTTGTTCAGGCGATCGACATGTTTGTAGGGAACGATCATGCTGTGTCCCGAGGTATACGGGTAAGCGTTGAGCACGATGAAGTTGAACTCGCCGCGATGCACGATCAGCGCTTTTTCGTCATCGCCCAGGCGCAGCAATTCGCAGAACACGCAACTGCCGGCGCTGTTGGAAATATCCGCCGTGGTCACATACGAGTAGCGCCACGGAGTCCAGAGATAATCCATATCATTTGCAGAGTAACATTCCCATTTTCGCTTCCAACCCAGGCGTGCACACCGTCACATTCAGCTGTGATCGGACCGTCTTGACTTTGTCGTTAAATCTCGTTAAAAGCTTGCAAAATCAGCCTACGACTAGCACTTACGCGTTTGACACCACCCCCCTCCATTGCTATAGTCGAAGAGTTCCCTGGAAGCGCAGCCCGCTCCATCGGATCCGGCCGCTGGGTTGTCCCAACCCGCTTTGAGCGGGGCAAATCATACCTGCAGACATTCGACCAGCAGTCCGTTTCAATCAGGCTCTCTCCATGTTTTCAAAACATGTGGAGTGTGCGTACGTAACCCATGTCTTTCGAAGAAACCCCTAACGCCCCGACCACCCAGACCCAGGAAACCGGCTCAGCCGACCAGCCCGGAACGCAGTCCGCGACGTCTGAACAGCCCACAACCCAGCCTCCAACCCAAGCCGCACCCGAGGCCAGCACCCAGCCGGCGCAGTCGCAGCCTACACCGCGCTCGGAAAAAGAGCCCAGCATGGAAGATTTCGCCACCGCTCTGGAGACCTTTGAGCAGGAGCAGGCCCAGACCGAGGCCGCACTCAACGAAGACCAGATCGTCAGCGGCACAGTGCTGAAGGTTACGCCTCAGTACGTGGTCGTCGACATTGGTTACAAGTCCGAAGGCGTCATTCCCGTCTCGGAGTTCACCGACCACGAAGGCAACGTCTCCATCCAGCGGGGCGACGAGATCGCGGTCATGCGCGAGCCCGGCCACACCGAAGAGGGTTACATCAACCTCTCGCACCAGAAGGCGCAGCGCCTGAAAGCCTGGGACGACATCGAGAAGGCCTTCAACGACAAGGATGCGGTGAAAGCCCGCGTGATCGACCGCATCAAGGGCGGCCTCACCGTCGACATTCTTGGCGCGCGCGCGTTCCTGCCCGGCTCGCAGGTTGACCTGCGCCCGGTTCGCAACCTGGACGCGCTGAAGGGTCAGGACATTGAAGTTCGCATCATCAAGCTGAACAAGAAGCGCGGCAACATCGTCGCTTCGCGCAAGCAGCTTCTGGAAGAAGAGCAGTCGGAGAAGCGCGGCAAGACGCTCGAACAGCTTCACGAGGAAGCCATCCTCACCGGCACCGTCAAGAACCTGACCGACTACGGCGCATTCGTCGACCTCGGCGGTATCGATGGCCTGCTGCACATTACCGACATGTCGTGGGGACGCCTGACACACCCGCGCGACCTCGTCCAGGTTGGCGATCAGATCCAGGTGAAGGTGCTGAAGTTCGACAAGGACAAGCAGCGCGTGTCGCTTGGCTTCAAGCAGCTCACGCCTGACCCGTGGCTCGACGCCGCCGAGCGTTACCCGATCGGCGCCCACGTCAGCGGACGCGTGATCAGCGTCACCGACTACGGAGCGTTCATCGAACTGGAGCAGGGCATCGAAGGCCTGGTCCATGTCAGCGAGATGACCTGGTCGAAGCGGATGAAACATCCCTCGAAGATGGTCAACGTTGGCGACAATGTGGAAGCGGTTGTACTCAACGTCAACCCGAGCGACCGCCGCATCAGCCTTGGCCTGAAACAACTGGAGTCGAATCCGTGGGAAACCTTGCACGAGAAGTTCCCGGTGGGAACCATCGTCGAAGGCAAGGTTCGTAACCTCACCGACTTTGGCGCGTTCATCGAGATCGAAGACGGCATCGACGGCCTGGTGCACGTCAGCAATTTGAGCTGGACCAAGCGCGTGAAGCATCCTTCCGAAGTGCTGAAGAAGGGCGACAAGGTGAAGGCCATCGTACTCGCGATCGAGCCTGACCAGCGCCGCCTCTCGCTCGGCGTGAAGCAGTTGCAGCCCGACGTTTGGGACACCTTCTTCGAACAACATCGCGTGGGCGATGTGATTCACGGCAAGGTGCTGCGCCTGGCAAGCTTCGGAGCGTTCGTCGAGATTGCCGACGGAGTCGAGGGCCTGTGCCACAACTCCGAAGCGGTGGATCACGACGGCAACCCGCTCAAGCTGGAACCCGGCATGGAGCACGAGTTCAAGATCATCAAGATGAACCCGGCGGAGAAAAAAGTCGGCCTCAGCATTCGCGCCGTTGGCGAAGAAGCCACCCGCGCCGATGTCGAGTCGTACAAGGCTCCAGCGGCCAGTTCCTCCTCGGGATCGGGCTCGACGATTGGCGAGTTCATGTCGTGGAAGCGCGCCAGCAACGAAAACAATTAGTTCGCAGTAAACTCGGTCGCACACCGAACAGGCCGCCAGCAATGGCGGCTTTTGTTTTGGTGCAAGCGGTTGTCGGCTGTCGAAGGAGCCTGTCACCTCGCGCCGCCCACGATAACTCTTTCTTCATGTGTCGTCCTGAGCGAAATGAGAGCGCGCAACGCTCGAACGCAGTCGAAGGACCCCTACCCCCGCCAGAACCCGGGGCCAGTTCTACCCCATCCGTTGGCAGGGCGGGGACCAACTACTCCGCGCCCTTAGACACCGACCACCAGGGAAAATCAAACTGCATCTCGGTCGTATCGCTCCCAACGATTCGCATGATCGCGGTCATCGTAGGCTCCTGGCCTAGCAGCACGGTTGCCCGCGCAACATTGGCCACGGCCTCGATCTCGGGATCCGGCGCTGACCCGGCCTCTTGTGTGGCATAACCCGGATCGAACCGCTGCGCCACCACCAGCGTTCCCTTCCAGACTGCCGTCGAAGCCCAGGTGCACTTGGGCGCTTCATTCGGTGTGTCGCCAAAAGCTTCCGTCTGGTAAAGCTCGTCAGCCGCCTTCATCGCTCGCGCAAGATACTGCTTCGCGGTCTGCGGTTCATGCGCCTCTGCACTGATCGCCGCCGCTTCCAACAAGTAATGGGCTCGCGCCAGCGGCGGCAAGTCCTGAGTCGCGGCGGCCAAAGCCTTCGTCGCCGTAAGCGCTCCCGTGTAATCTTTCCTTCCCAGTGCAGCCGTCGCAATCCTCTCCAGGGTGTTACAGCGAAGTGTCATCGGACCCTGGTTCGCGCCCACAGTATTTGAAAGTCCCTGCGCGCTGGCGATCGCTTCATCAACACTCTTGCTGCTCGACTCCGCGATCGTGTCAGCGGCCTGCCTCTGCTGCGTGAATTCCGGATTGGCCGGAGTAGGCGAATCGTCGCCCCTGCTCGAGCTGAACCACGTCCCGAGGTCCTTTCCGTCGGGATTCAACGACAGCCTGCCGTTTGGATACTTATCATTGAGCGCTGCGACGGTTGCGTGGTCGCGTTTTAGAGCATCGGCTTTGGCACGGTCCAGCCTCTCGAGCACCGGCAGCAACTGGAAAAGCTCGAAATCATAGAGGCTGCTGAAGGAGGCGTTCCCATTTTTGCCGCGAGAGCTGATCGACATGTGCTCCTGCGAGTCCTGCTCCCACTTCGCGATCTTGCTGAGCACCAAATCGACCGCATCCACTACCATCGGCGCAGGCACTTCTTCATACGTACCCAGAATGAGATTGGTAATGCCCCTCTCGCGCTCAACGTCCACTTCCCCGTTTCGATAGGACGCAACGGCCGACGCAAAAACGGATTGCCGCTCTCCCGCCTGTTGCGCCGTGAGCTGTTTGATCACCTGCTTTGCGGATTCGTAAGGAAATGCCAGTGACGGATCCCATTGCGACAACCGTTGCGCGGCCGCCTCCAACTTGCCGCGATCGATGTCCTGCTTGACGAGCAGGCGAAGCACCACCTCGCGTACCTTCGGATCGGGCGAATCCTGCATGCTGACCAGCGCGGAAGGATCAGCCTGATTCAAATCGTTCACGATGTCGGTCTGCTGTTGGATCCGATAGTGGTCGTCCGAAATGTTCGCCGCCGATTGAAACGCTTCCTTCAGCAGCTCGACCTGCTTCGGGCGATCGATCTGCCGGTAGGCCTGCGCCATCTGCATCAGCAGATACGTCTGCGTCTCCGGCGAGTAGCGGCCGAGTTCCCCCTGCACCCTTTCCAGAATGTCCACCGCCTGCTTCTGCTTCGCCGTCAGCTTCAGCGGCGCAGGCTTGTCAGGAGATTTGGGAATCTTCGTCGCAGATGCTGCGGGTTTCGCTGGTGGAGTCGAAGCCGCCGCCGTCGTCTGCGCCGGAGCAGAAGTCGTGGTCTGGCACATGCTGTCGCTCACGCACAATACAAGCAGCACAACCAACATGTACACGTATCGACTTGCTTGCTTCACAGCCAGATTGTAGGCAGAAACCCCCGCCAGCGGCCATAGAATTGGGACGAAAATCGTCGCCGGACGGCACAGGGCGTCGAGAGAAAAACTACTTGTCCGATTTGATCTGCAGATTGATGGTGGGATTCGGCCGGTCGTCGAATTGGCTGAGCGTCTTCGTATTGCTCTTCTTGCCGTTCTTCTCGGCATAGATTTCATAGTCCACGTTCGGAGAAAGCTCGGGAAAGCGATACGAGCCGTCTTTTTGCGCGATGTAGGTTTTCATCGCCAGCGTCTTCGTATTCTTCAGGTAGACGACTGCCTGCGAGATCGGCTGGTCGGCTTTATCCATCACCGTTCCGGTCAGCGTGCGCGAAGTGCTGCGTGGCGCTTTGCGATTGGTGTCCGAAGAGCCCGATCCGCCCATCGGGATCGTCAACTGCGCGCTGCAGGCGAAGGCCACTGCCATGACGAAGATCGTGATCCCGAATAATCTTTTCAACTTATTTCTCCTTCACCCTTAATGACGCGAGAGTTCCTCTTTTGTGAGATGGATGCTGACGTCCTGACGCTCATCACTGTCGATGTGCACCGGCGTTTGCGGCTTGGGCTGGCCCTTCGGCATCTTGATGTCGGCTTCGACAACGTAGTCTTCACGGCCGGCGGCCACGCGCTGCGCAAACTCGCCGTGACTGTCGGAGACCAGGTCCCACTTAGCTTTCCTGTCCTGCGCTCGCCGAATCTTGATCGGGACACCGGCCACGGGATGACCCTCTGGTCCCCATACCGTTCCATAAATCAGAGCATAATTTTGCTTGCTGGGATTCGAAGATGATTGCGGGATTCGAGCGTTGCGCGCGGTCAGAACATTGGGAGCCAGAATCAGCAGTGAGAGCAGCAGGGAGGCGTAGCAAGCCCGGATGATCGATCTCCCGGGCAAGCTAATACCCCTCCTCTTCTTCTTCCTCATCGTCGTCGTCGTCTTCCTCGTCCTCGTCTTCCACTCGCGTCAATTCCAGCGGCTCGATCGCAACCACCTCAAAGTCGCTGCCGCACTCCGGACAGGAAACGATTTCCCCCTCATCGACTTCATCTTCCTCAATGTCCAAGTCGCTCTCACACTCCGGACAAATCACCATAATTGCCTCCGTTGCTGTTGTATCACTGCGCCGGACGAAACGACAACGCGCCGTCCTTGCATTTATATTTAGAGTCTTCGGGCGGCACCGTCAAGAGATAGACGCCGCCAAATCGCGCAGGTTTCGCGAACTTCTATGCCTTGCAAAAATAGAGCCCTGACCGGAATCGCGGGTGTGATGGCCCTCCTGACACTGGCGGTTGCTTCCCCGGCGCAGCCCTGCCCGATACAAAGCCGTCACCGCGGTAGCGCGACGAAATCTCCACTCCGCGCATCCAAACGCACGGACTTTCCTGTGGAATAATAGAGCTACCGATGCGACGCACCTCCAGCATGGGACTGAGTTTCCCGCCGTTCACCCGCGCGGTGAAGCAGTTGCTTATCGCCAACGCAGCGATCTACCTGGCGCTGGCGCTGGTCGCCGCTTTCACCCAGGGCGACTTCAAGCTCTGGAGCTTCTACCACTTCGGACTCGTCCCCGGGCTGGTCGTACGCGGCTGGCTGTGGCAACTGGTCACGTACGCCTTCCTGCACGATGGTCTGTGGCACATCCTGTTCAACATGCTCGCGCTCTGGATGTTCGGCGCCCAGTTGGAACAGGACTGGGGCTACAACATCTTCATGCAGTTTTATTTCTTCTGCGCCGTCGGAGCCGCGCTGACCACCATCGCAGTCTCGTTCACCGGATTGCTGGGAGCCAGTCCGGCGGTGCCGACCGTCGGCGCGTCGGGCGCGATCTTCGGACTGCTGCTGGCCTTCGGCATCCTGCACGCCGAAGCTGAAATCATGCTCTTCCCCATCCCGTTCATGATCAAGGCCAAGTACTTCATCATGGGCCTGATCTTTATTGAAGTGATCATGATGCTGTCGGCAGCGCACCATCCGGGCGAGTCGGTGGCGTACATGGCCCACATGGGAGGCCTGCTGTTCGGCTACATCTGGTTGAAGTTCGTCCCGCGTCGCGGGTTTGGCTACGCGACCTCCGAGCGCGCCTTTGGGATCCGCAACTCGTACTACCGCTGGAAGCGGAAGCGCGCCGCGCGCAAGTTCGAAGTCTACATGCGCAAGCACGACGATCGCGGCGACTACAAACACGAGGACTACTTCGACGAGCTCGGCAACTTCCGCGACCCCAGCGCCCGCGACGAAGGCAAAGGCAACGGCGACTCACGTGGACCGTGGGTGAATTGAAGGAAGCAATTAGCAATTGACAAACTACCAGCAAGACCACTCTGCAACACAACTTGCGAAAGCACCCTGCAAAAATCCGATCGGTTGTCAAAGAAGGCGTACGTGTCCAGAGGGCGTACAGGTTTTTTTTGCGGCGTTGCGGACAGGCTTCTATTCGTGCTCGAGGCACATAAGGTATGTCCGGACTTCCGCCGCTCCATCTGAGCGTCGTTCTCGAAGAACAAGGATGACAACGAGCTGACGGATTCCCCTTACACCGCCGCAAACTGATCTTCGGCAAAGGCCACGCCGTCGTGCAACAAAGCATACACGGCGCACAACAACTTGCGCGCCAGCGCCACGCGCGCCACATGCTTATGTTTCTTGCGCGTCATGCGCTGAAAATACTTCCTCGCCGCCGGCGAGCTGCGCACCGCCACCTGGGCCGCTTCCACCATGATCCAGCGCAGCCAGGGCGAACCCTGCCGCGTGATGCCCCCACGCGCCGCCTTGCCCGCCGACTCCCGCACCCGCGGCACCAGCCCGGCGTAACTGCACAAGGCCTGCTTGTCGCTGAAGCGTGTCAGGTCACCGATCTCGGCCAGCAGCAGCATCGCCGAATACTCCCCAATGCCCGGGATGGTCAGCAGCCAGCGCACCCGCGCATCTCCTCGCGCCTTTTCCCTTAATTGGAGATTTTGTTTTTCGATCTCCTGGCCATAGTCGTCGATCAAGCGGCAACACACGTTGACTGACTCGCGCGCCGTCGCCGGCAGTTTCACCGTGGCCAGCCACTGGCGGCCGCGTTTGCCGAACAGATCGGTCACCGGCGAACCCAGCCCCTGCTGATGCAGCACGGCGTGCACCTGGTTTTTCAGCCGTGTACGCTGTCGCACCAGGGTGGCCCGCAGTCGCACCTGCTGCCGCCGGGCTTGCGTCTCCCGGTCCGCCATCCACGACTCGGGCAGCAGATTGCAACGCAACAAATGTGCCAGTGTCTCCGAATCCACCCGGTCGTTCTTCAGCTTGGCCGAAGCGATGGCCTTAACCCGCTGCGGATGCACCAGCACCAGTCGCTTGACCTCCGGCTCGACCACCTCGCGAAACGCCGGCCAGAAGCCGCAAGCTTCCACCGCCGCCTGCACCGGCCGTCCGCCAAACTCCCGAAAATACCGTCGCAGCGCTCGCGGGTCGTTGTTCACCGGCCCGGCCTGCACGATCTTCCCGCTTGCACTCATCGCCGTCATGTAACAAAATCTCTGGTGAAGATCTACGCCAACGTGGATCATCGCGTGCCTCCTTCAGGGCTTGTGCTTCGAGCACGTATCCTACCCTTGGAGGCACGTCTTCTTTCCTTTCATTACATCTGAGCGAAGTAAGAGCGCGAAGCGCTCGAACGCAGTCGAAGGACCCCTGTACAATGCGTAACCCTTCGCCGCAGCCGCAGTGAAACCTCTTCAGCCCCGGGCGGGAGCCCGGGGTACAACGCAATTTCAATTTCTTCGAGTCCCTTCAGGGACGACAGATGCGCCTGTGCGTTGATTCTCTCTAGCAATCGGCGGGGGTTGCCCTGTTCAGCTCTCAAACACGGTTTCCAGGCTCTCGTGCACGATAGGAATGGTGCAGAGTTCCGGCAGCATCTGCCAATAGCGGTGTACTTCGGGGTCGGCCTGGGCTTCGGCGCGCGTCGCCGCGGATTTCCAGTAGCGCACGTGTAGCAGCCGGTCGGGGCGCGCAGGGTCGCGCCGCAGCACATCGCGGCAGTATCCCTTGGCGTGCATCATGGTATAGAGCTCGCGCAGGGTCTTGAGTAACTCTTCTTCCTTGCCCGGAAGGGCTTCCAGCACGGCCACAGACACAATTTCTTCAGCCACTGCTCCCTCCTTCACACCGACGGAGTTGGCCCTGAACCCGCTCGCATGAGCCGCAGGAAGTTGGTCGCTCCGGCGTTCTGCGTCTCGCCCGCGATCATGCCGAAGACGTCGCCCTCCGATAACACTTCGCGCTGCCTCAACTCGGCTTCCGCAAACTCGCCCATTCGCAGCACGGTAAGATCGCTCGGACAGTGCACCGGCGTAACGCCCCACAGCGAATTCATACGGTTGCACACTGCCTCGTTCGGAGTAAAGGCATAAATGCGCACCGACGGCCGATATTTCGACAGCATGCGGCCCGTTGCGCCGCTGTCGGTGAAAACCACGATGGCTTTGGTGTCGAGGTCCTCGGCGGCGTGCGCCATGGCCTCGCAAATCGTTTCCGGAATCGACAGCCGCTCTCCCGGCTCGTGTTCCGGCACCAGCCGCAGGGATGCGTCACTTTCCGCTTCTACCACAATGCGGGACATCATCGCGACAGCGTCCCGCGGATACTTGCCTATCGCGGTCTCGCCTGAAAGCATCACGGCATCCGTGCCGTCGAACACCGCGTTCGCTACGTCGCTGGCTTCCGCACGCGTCGGCCGCGGATTCTCGATCATCGACTCCAGCATCTGCGTCGCCGTAATCACCGGCCGCCGGTAATCCAGCGCCCGCCGGATGATGTGCTTCTGGATCAGCGGCACCTTCTCCGGCGCAACCTCCACACCGAGATCGCCACGCGCCACCATCACCCCATCGGCCACTTGCAGGATGGCTTCAAGGTTGTCGACGGCCTGCGGCTTTTCCAGTTTGGCAACCAGCGGGACAGCACTGCCGCGCGCGGCAATCGCGCGCCGGGCGCGCATCACATCCTGCGCGGTGCGGACAAACGAAATCGCGACAACATCGACCTTCTGCTCCAGTCCAAATGCGAGATCAGCTTCGTCCTTCGTGGTCAGCGATGGAATGCTGACCGTCGTACCAGGCAAGTTGATGCCCTGATGCTCGCCCAGTGCGCCGCCGTTCAGCACGCGGCAAACAACATTGCCGCCGACGATTTCAGTGATCACCAGTTCGATGCGCCCGTCCGAAAGCAGAATGTGTTCGCCCGGCTTCACGTCATGCGCGAGCTCCGTGTACGTCGTCGAGAGGCGATCAGGCGTGCCCAGCACATCGTCCGACGTGATGGTGACGAGCTTCCCGGTCTCCAGCATGATCGGTTTCCCGTCTTTGAGGCGACTGGTGCGGATCTTCGGGCCTTGCAGGTCCTGCAGGATGCAGATCGTGCGCTTCAGGTCGGCAGCGACTTTGCGCAGACGGCGAATGACCTCGGCATGGGCCGAGTGCTCGCCGTGCGAGAAGTTCAGGCGCGCGACATCCATCCCCGCCAGCATCAGCTCGCGGATCATCTCTTCGGAGTTGCTGACCGGGCCGATAGTGCAGACAATCTTCGCGCGACGGATCGTGCCATTCGTGCTCACCGCTGCTCCATTCTCTTCGACTCGGGCAGGTCGGAGTGCGCCCCGAACAGGAATCGCGGATAGCGCAGCGCATTGAACTCCGCACCGATGATGATGACCATCGAGACGATAAACAGCCACACCAGCAGCGCAATCGCCGTCGCCACCGAGCCGTAAATCGCGTTGTAATTAGCGAAGCGCCGCAGGTAAATACCAAAGATCACCGTCGAGACAAACCACAGCACCGTCGACAACACCGACCCCGGCAGCACCCGATGCCACGGCTGCGTGCGCGGCAGACCGTGATGAAAGATCAGCCCGATCACCGCGATGCTGGTCAGGCCTGCGATGATCCAGCGCAACATCGTCCACAGGCCGAGAATGTATGGCCCCAGCTCGTGCCCGACGCGGTAGATAATCCACGCCTCGATCTGATTGCCGAACACCAGCAGAAACGACGCGAAGAACAGCGGCACGCCAGCCAGAATGACGAGCAGGAACGCCACCATGCGCTCCTGCACCAGGCCCCAGATCTTCGGCATGTTGTAGGCGTTGCGGAAACCTTGCATCCACGAAACCATTACGCCCGAGCCGGTCCACAACGTGATCGCGATGGTCGACAGCAGGATCTTCAGGCGGACTGGTTTGCCGCCGGTGAAATATTGCAGCACCGCGCTGCGCGTGCCTTCCGGCAGAATACGGCCAAGCGCGTGGCCCAGTTCGCGCATCAGCGCCTCAGTCGAATGCGACATCGACAGAACGGACGCGACCACCAGAATGGCCGGAAACAGCGTCAGGATGGCAGAAAACGCGGCCGCTTTCGCCACAGAGAATGCGTCATGCTGAAACGCACGCCACAGCGCCATCCGAAAATGAATGAAGAACCGGGACATGGATGAGTAAAAGGAAGTTTACACGGGATGGAAAGGCAGTAATCAGTAATTAGTTGCTAGCGATTAGCAACAGCGGCTGGCGCCCGCTGACTAGCGTGGGTCGATTCTTAACTGGCAAGTAGCAACTGCCGACTCGCGAAACATCCCAAGCGGAGCAGCGCTGGCTGCGGAGTCGAGGGACCTGCGGTTTGCCGGCGGGGGAAAAAAGTCGGGCCCGCGTCCTAACCCAATCGCATCACTTTCTAGAATTGTCATCGTGAGCGCGGTGAGAGCGCGCAGCACTCGAACGCAGTCGAAGGACCAGTTTCCCGGGTTTCGAACAGCACGAAACCCGGGGCACCCGGACACTGTTAATTCGACGCGGCGGGTGTTCCGCAGTGCTGCTCGAACGCCTTCTTCAACTCCGAGGCGATCTCCCCTGCCTCGCGGCGTTCGATGTCGCTGCGCTGCATCATGTAGAGCAGCTTGCCATCGCGCAGAATCGCAATCGACGGCGACGACGGGGGATATCCGGTGAAGTAGCCGCGAGCGCGCTCGGTCGCCTCAGTATCCTGTCCGGCAAAAACGGAGAACGCCTTATCGGGCCGCGGCGTCGTTTGCAACACCGCGCGCACCGCGGGACGCATGCGTCCGGCGGCGCATCCGCAAATCGAATTCACCACCACCATCACCGTACCGGGTTCGCTACGCAGCGTGCGGTCGACATCGTCCGCGGTACGCAATTCCTGAACGCCAACCTTGGTCAGCTCTTCGCGCATGGGCACAAGCATGATTTCTGGATACATAAATCCTCCTCAACCCTTATGCCTCTAGCGTAGCAGAATTCGCGCGCGGGCGAGCTTATTCCGACTTCCACAAGATTGAAGCTGTGCCTAGTAGCGGTAAAGTTCCAAACCTGTAATCCGTGCTATTCGGGAGAAGTCGTGATCGAGAGTGAACACGCCGGCGCCATGTTCCAGAGCAATAGACGCGATCAGGCTATCGATCGTCGTGAGGGTTACGCCCTTGGAACGTGCCCGGCGGAAGATGGCCGCCGCCGAACGATAGGTTTCGAATCCTAACGGTTCAAGCATGTCCCACTGCGAGAGGAAGCGCTCGATTACGGCCGCGTCGCGAACCAGCCCTTGCAAGACCTCGGCAACAATCACACCCGTGATCGCAAACGGTTCGTCCTCCTGGATCTTACGGCGGAGTTGTTCGCCTCCGCGGCCGGGCCGGGAACTGAAGAAGTCGATCCAGACGGAGCTGTCTACCAGGATCACACGCGGTTTCTCCGCGATGCTTTGAGGTCACCTTTCCAGACGCCGCTGCCATAGAAGCGAAGAATGCCTTTGCGGCTCTCCGTGCGGACCAGCAATTCGAGTGCGCGGTCCACGATCTCGCGCTTGGTTTTGAGATCGGTAAGCTTGCGAACCTTGCGTATCAAGGTGTCGTCGATTTCGATGTTGGTCCTGCCCATGAAGAAAGAATACACCTCTTTTGAGATATTTGGTGTATGACAGGAAGTAGAAGACCGGTCCCGCACTAGCGAAGATTCCCGCTCAAGCCCACTGTAAGCCTCGAAGCCGCTTACACTCAGAGCTCTCGTCGGGACCCGCCTTACGGCGCGATCTCCCAAACGACGCCTTGATTCTGCGGCCCCCCGCCCATGCCGATGCCGTACAGGTTCCCATTGGCATCGAGCACGAGGGCGCCGTGCGGGTAAGCTCCATCTGAGCCGTCGAAGTCGTGCAGCGTAGTGAAGATCCACGTGCCATTGGAGTTGGTCAGCTTGAACACTGAGCCGAAGTTGTGCGCTCCTTCCCGTACCGTGGTGCCGTAAAGATTGCCCGCACCATCCATGAGGAGATCGCCCCACGGTCCCGAGTCTCCGGTGAAGGACTGAAGCAAAGAAAACGTGTAGCCACCGCCGGACGGAGCCAGGCCAAAGACTTTGCCGCCAATCCCCGTTGGGCCGCCGCGATTCGTGGTGCCATAGATGTTCCCGCGGGCGTCCAGCGCCAAGCCTCCCAACGGCTGATCGCCGTCGATTCCGTTGAAGCTGTAGAGAACGTTTTCGGTGCCGCCGGGTTGCGGATTAAGAAACTGGAAGACCACGCCTTTGTTCATCGTGCCGCCGAACTGGGTCGTACCGTACAGGTGGCCGGAGCTGTCGAACGTCACGCCTCCATAGGGATTGAGACCGTCGTTGCCATTGAAAGAGTGAACCAGGTTGAAGGTCCATCCGCCGGCTGACGAACTCAACTCGTAAACCGTGCCACCGACGTAGTAGGCGGTGCCGAAAAGATTGCCCGCCGAATCGAAAGCGATGTCACCGGTGGGACGGGATCCGTCATCGTTGCCGGTAAACCGGTACAGCACCTGCTCTGACCAGGTACACACGACCGACCGGCAAAACGTGGCCGGCGGTCTCATTGCAAAGACTGTTCCGCAGCCGTTGCAGAAAGTCTGGTTTGCCAGTCCGCCTCGACCCGTCGTTCCGTACAGCCGCCCGTCGGGGCCGAAGCTCAGCCTGCCCTCGGGATAAGCGCCATCGGGATTACCGGTGAAGCTGTAGAGAGGCGCGAAGGTCCAGCCGCCGTTGCGCGAAGACATCTTGAAAACCATGCCGCAGCCGCCCATGCAGTTGGAGGAGCCGCCCCCGTAGGAAGCCGTGCCGTAAAGATTTCCGGCTGCATCAATCGTCAGCCCGCCCCACGGGCTCGCGCCATCTTGCCCGGCGGTGAAGTTGTGAAGCACGGTGTAGGTCTGCGCCTGCGCGAGTTGGCACATACCCGCAAAGACCACCAGGAACATGGCGACGAGGCTCAGGACGTTGAATGTCTTGGCGAATCGTGAGGGCGTGGGGACAGCGGCGCGCGGTGTCTGCATGGCGATTCTCCGGACGGCAAAAATCAGGCCGAGAGTATACCGCGGGATATCTGCAATCGCGTTGCAAAATCGTGGCTATCGATTCAAGACGCCCATGCGGCCCCGCCCGATGTCGCCAACCTCACATGTGGCGAAATGCGCCGGGTACCCCGGTCGAGCGCAGCGCCCCAGAGACTTACCGACCGCCGTGCTCCTCGAGAGGAAAGCGACGGACGCGAATTTGGTTTTCGCGCTTGCGGGTTTGCGCGATGTCATAGGCAGCCTGCATTCGCATGAGAGTATCCATCCTGACGCCGAAGGCTTTCTCAATCCGCAGAGCCATGTCACCTGAAAGATCGGCGCGGCTGTTTAACAGGCTGGAGAGCGCCGGGCGCGAGACATGCAGAGCTGCCGCTGCGGCGGTCACCGAGAGTCCGGCCGGCTGAAGAATTTCCGTTCGGATGAAGTCTCCGGGATGCGATGGGTTCTTTATCGACATGGGTGAAGGCCCCTTATTTCAGTGATAATCTTCCAGATCGACGTCGCGAATCTCACGTTCAGCACCGTCAATCCGAAACGTCAGCCGGCGGTTGCGGTTTACGACGAGGCTCCAAGTCCCCGCACGGTCTCCCTTCAGCAGGTGAGCCTTCCACACAGGCAGGGCGTGCAACTCATCCGGCTCCTGCATCTCGTCCAGAAAAGTCAACATCTTTCGAAGCTTCTCCACGCAATCAGCAGGAACGCCCTTGGCGACGTCCTGCTCATAAAACTGCTTCAACCCTTTATGGACGAAGCTGCGTATGCGCACTGCCACACACTGTAGCCTGTAACTTTACACATGTCAACTGCGCTCGCCTGATATCGAAACAAAAAAAGGCCCGGACGCTGGTCCGGGCCTTGGTTATTTCGGTGTCGCCTTAGCTTTCGGCGATCACTTCCTCGCCTTCGTTCTCGCCTTCGTGGCGGAGCAGTTCCAGCGCGCGCTCGGCTTCTTCGTACGCGGCCGTGACTTCCTCCTGCACCTTCGATGCGGCGTGCTCCATCTCCTGCGACAACCGGACATTGCGGTAGTACTCCATGCCGGTTCCCGCGGGGATCAAGCGGCCCACGATGACGTTCTCCTTCAGACCGCGCAGATGATCGACGGCACCCTGGATGGAGGCTTCCGTCAGCACACGCGTGGTCTCCTGGAACGATGCGGCCGAGATGAACGAGTCGGTCGAGAGCGACGCCTTGGTGATACCGAGCAGCAGCGGACGGCCGGTTGCCGGCTTGCCGCCGTTCGAAATCGCCTTCTCGTTCTCTTCGCGGAAGCGGAACTTGTCGACCTGCTGCTCGAGCAGGAAGGTCGTATCGCCCACGTCCTCGACTTTCACCCAGCGCATCATCTGGCGAACGATGACTTCGATGTGCTTGTCGCTGATGTTCACGCCCTGTAAGCGGTAGACTTCCTGGATTTCGTTCACCAGGTAAGCCTGCAGCTCTTTCTCACCGAGCACGGCAAGAATGTCGTGCGGGTTGAGCGGGCCATCCATCAGCGGCTCGCCGGCGCGAATGCGCTCGCCTTCCTGTACGTTGACGTGGACGCCGCGCGGCACCTGGTATTCCTTCTCGGTACCGTTGTCGGCCACCACGTAGATCTTGCGCTGACCCTTGGCCACGTCGCCGAACTTCACCACGCCATCGATCTCGCTGATGACCGCAGTCTCGTGCGGCTTGCGAGCTTCGAACAGCTCCTGCACGCGCGGCAGACCGCCGGTGATGTCCTTCGTCTTGGTGGTTTCGCGCGGGATCTTCGCCAGCACGTCGCCCGGAGTCACGGTGTCGCCGTCGAGCGTCATCAGGTGAGCACGCGAGGGCATGAGGTACCGCTTGTTGCCCTTGGCGCCCTTGATGACGATGGCCGGCTGACGCTTCTCGTCCGGCGAGTCGACAACCACGTGACGCGACAGACCGGTCACTTCGTCGACTTCTTCGTGCAGCGTCAGACCTTCCTGCAGGTCCTTGAACTGCACCGTGCCGCCGATTTCGGTGAGGATCGCGAAGGTGTACGGATCCCACTCGACCAGTACATCGCCGAGCGAAACCTGCGCACCGTCTTCGACCTTTACCTTGGCGCCGTATACCACCGCGTAACGTTCCTTTTCGCGGCCCTTCTCGTCGAGCACCGCGATCGATCCGTTGCGGTTCATGACGACCAGGTTGCCTTCCTTGGAGCGCACCGTGATCAGGTTGATGAAGCGCACCATGCCATTGTTCTTCGCATCGAGGCGCGACTGCTCGCTGACTCGCGAAGCCGTGCCGCCGATGTGGAAGGTACGCATGGTCAGCTGCGTTCCCGGCTCGCCGATGGACTGCGCCGCGATGACGCCGGTAGCCTCGCCCAGCTCGACCAGTCGCCCGGTCGCCAGGTTACGGCCATAGCACATCACGCAAACGCCGCGCTTCGACTCGCAGGTCAGCACCGAGCGAATCTTCACGCGCTCGATACCGGCAGCCTGCACCGCACTCGCCAACTCTTCCGTAATTTCCTGGTTGATGTCGACGATGATGTTGCCTTCGTAGTCCTTGATCTTCTCCAGCGAGACGCGGCCCACGATACGGTCGCGCAGCGGCTCGATGATCTCGCCCGACTCCACGATGGAGGTGACGTAGATGCCATCGACCGTTCCGCAATCGTATTCGCTGATGATCACGTCCTGCGCCACGTCGACCAGGCGGCGAGTCAGGTAGCCCGAATCCGCCGTCTTCAGAGCGGTATCGGCCAGACCCTTACGGGCGCCGTGCGTCGAGATGAAGTATTCCAACACCGTGAGACCTTCACGGAAGTTCGCCGTGATCGGCGTCTCGATGATTTCGCCCGACGGCTTCGCCATCAGTCCGCGCATACCGGAGAGCTGACGGATCTGCTGTTTCGATCCGCGAGCGCCGGAGTCGGCCATGACGTAAATCGGGTTCATCTCGCCGGCTTTGTCGTCCTGTTGCATGGCGCCGAACATTTCGTCGGCTACCTTTTCCGTGATCGCCGACCAGATTTCGACGACCTTGTTGTAGCGCTCACCGTTGGTGATAGCACCGTCCAGGTACTGCTGCTGCACGGCGATCGCCTGCTTCTCGGCGTCACGCACCAGCCCAGCCTTGCCCGCCGGGATGACCATGTCGTCGATTCCGATCGACAAGCCGGCCTTGGTGGCGTAGGTGAAGCCCAGCTGCTTGATGCCGTCGAGCAACCGCACCGTGGTCTCGAGACCAAAGCGCAGGTAGCAGTAATTGACCAGGTTGCCGCTGCCCTTCTTCTTGAGCAGGCCGTTGATGTACGGCATGTCCGGCAGCGCCGCGCTTGATGTGATCGTTCATGATGGCGCGGCCCACGGTGGTCGAGATGTACTGCCGCTCGAACATGGTCGGCTCGGTGTGCGCCACATCCTGATCGTCGTACGCGGTGGTGAGGTCGATGACCTCGCCCGAGTAGCGCAGACGGATCGGGGTGAGCGTTTCCACTTCGCCCATTTCCTTGGCAAGCAGCACTTCGTCGATGTTGGCGAAAGCGCGGCCTTCACCCTTGGCGCCCGGCTTCGCTTTGGTCAGGTAATAGATACCGAGGACCATGTCCTGCGTGGGCACGGTGATCGGCTGACCCGAAGCGGGCGACAGGATGTTGTGCGAGGCCAGCATCAGTACGCTGGCTTCAACCTGCGCTTCCGGCGACAGCGGAATGTGCACGGCCATCTGATCGCCGTCGAAGTCTGCGTTGAACGCGGTGCAGACCAGCGGGTGAATCTTGATGGCTTTGCCTTCCACCAGCACCGGCTCGAAGGCCTGGATGCCGAGGCGGTGAAGCGTTGGAGCGCGGTTCAGCAGAACCGGGTGATCCTTAATCACCTCTTCCAGGATGTCCCATACGATGGGCTCCTGCTGCTCCACCATTTCCTTTGCCTGCTTGATGGTGGTGCAGTGTCCGGTCTGCTCCAGCCGGTGATAGATGAACGGCTTGAACAACTCCAGCGCCATCTTCTTCGGCAGGCCGCACTGGTGCAGCTTAAGGTCGGGACCGACCACGATCACCGAACGGCCGGAGTAGTCCACGCGCTTGCCCAGCAGGTTCTGGCGGAAGCGGCCCTGCTTGCCCTTCAGCGTGTCGGAGAGCGACTTCAGCGGGCGGTTGTTGGCGCCACGCAGAACGCGGCCACGGCGTCCGTTGTCGAACAGCGCGTCCACGGCTTCCTGCAGCATGCGCTTTTCGTTGCGCACGATGACTTCAGGAGCGTGCAGGTCCATCAGCTTCTTCAAGCGGTTGTTGCGGTTGATGACGCGGCGATACAGATCATTCAGATCCGACGTCGCGAAGCGGCCGCCATCCAGTGGAACCAGGGGACGCAGCTCCGGAGGAATGACCGGAATCACGTCGAGAATCATCCAGTTCGGCTTGTTGCCGCTCTTGCGGAAGGCCTCGGTGACCTTCAGGCGCTTGGCATACTTCAGGCGCTTCTGCACCGAAGTTTCCGTGCGCATCTTCTCGCGCAGCTCGACCGACATGGTTTCGACTTCCACGCGCTTGAGCAGTTCCTTGATGGCTTCAGCGCCCATCATGGCCTTGAAGCCCGAGGCGCGGTGTTCCTGGTCGAGCTCGCGGTAGCGGGTTTCGTCCTTGATCACCTCGCGCTCTTTCACCGGAGCGTCGCCGGGTTCGACCACGACGTAGGCTTCGAAGTAGAGCACGGACTCAAGGTCGCGCAGCGAGATGTCGAGGATGTGCCCGATGCGGCTGGGCAGTCCCTTGAAGAACCACACGTGCGAGCACGGCGAAGCCAGCTCGATGTGGCCCAGGCGCTCGCGGCGAACTTTGGAGAGCGTGACTTCCACGCCGCACTTGTCGCAGATCACGCCGCGGTGCTTCATGCGCTTGTATTTGCCGCACAGGCACTCCCAGTCGGTGACCGGTCCGAAGATGCGGGCGCAGAACAAGCCGTCACGTTCCGGCTTGAACGTGCGGTAGTTGATCGTCTCCGGCTTAGTGACTTCGCCATGCGACCAGCTGCGGATCTTTTCCGGCGAAGCCAGGCTGATACGAATGGCGTCGAAGTCGGCAATCGGATTTCCGAGATCAAATGGACTCGAACGATACATTTTTAGTCCTCAGATTCTTGAAGGGGCACGCCTTCAATTTGAAGAAGTGCCTTTTCAGCTTTGAAGGGGCACGCCTTCAGGCGTGCCGTTCTAGTTCCTTCTGCTTCCGGCTTTAGCCGCTGAGGTAACTTCCCTCAGGGTCTAAAGGCCGGCGATTGCTTTTGGCGAGTGGCACGGCTAAAGCCGTGCCCTTTCAAATCGCCACAATCAATCCGCCGCGACGGGAGTCTCGGGCGCCGGAAGTTCCTTGCGCTCCTTGGTCTTGATCAACTCCACGTCGAGACACAACGACTGCAATTCGCGAATGAGCACGTTGAACGACTCAGGTACGCCTGGCTCAATGGCCGCTTCGCCTTTGACGATGGCTTCGTAGATCTTCGTACGGCCATAAACGTCATCGGACTTCGCGGTGAGCAGCTCCTGCAGAATGTACGCGGCGCCATAGGCTTCCAACGCCCACACTTCCATTTCACCGAAGCGCTGGCCACCGAACTGAGCCTTGCCGCCCAGCGGCTGCTGGGTAATCAGCGAGTATGGTCCGATGGAACGCGCGTGGATCTTGTCGTCGACCAGGTGCGACAGCTTCAACATGTAGATATAGCCAACCGTGACCGGCTGCTCGAACTTCTCGCCCGTCATGCCGTCGTAGAGATAAGCCTTGCCCGAGGTCGGCAGATCGCCTTCCGCCAGCAGCGACTTGATCTCGCCTTCCTTCGATCCGTCAAACACCGGCGAAGCGAAGTACACGGCGTCCTTCATGCCTTCCGCAGCTTTCTCCAGCAATTCGTCGTCGAGTGCGATGAGGTCGTCCACGAACGGCGTGCCCTTGAACAAGGCTTTCAATTCCTTGCGCATGTGCTCCGCTTTCGAGTTCTCCTTCAGCATCTCGCCGATCTTCTGCCCGAGTGCGTAGCCGGCCCAGCCGAGGTGCGTCTCCAGAATCTGGCCGACGTTCATACGGCTTGGCACGCCCAACGGGTTCAGGACGATCTCCACCGGCGTTCCGTCTTCGAGGTACGGCATGTCCTCTTCCGGCAGAATGCGCGCGATGACGCCCTTGTTACCGTGGCGGCCGGCCATCTTGTCGCCGACGCTCAGCTTGCGCTTCATGGCGATGTAAACCTTCACCAGCTTGATTACGCCGGGAGGCAGCTCGTCGCCCTTCTGCAGCTTCTCGACTTTCTCGCGGACGATCTTGCGCAGTACGTCAATCTGGCGCGAGGTCATCTCTTCGATTTCGTCGATCTGCTCGTTGATGCGCGGGTCCTTATCGGGGAACTTGATGCGCTTCAAGTTGCGCGTCGAGATCCGCTCGATGGTGTCGCGGTCCAGAACTGCTTCCTTGGTCAACAGACGCTTGTTGGTGCGCTCGTCGTGCAGGTCGGCAAGAACTTCTTTGCCGCCGAGCAGCGCTTCCAAACGCTTCAAGCGTTCGTCGGTCAGGATTCGGATTTCGTCCGCCAGGTTCTTCTCCAGCTTGGCCACCTGCTCGGACTCGATGAACTTGGCGCGCTCGTCCTTCTCCTGTCCCTTGCGGGAGAAGATCTTCACGTCGACCACCGTTCCTTCGATACCCGGAGGGCAGGTCAGCGAAGCGTCGCGGACATCGCCGGCCTTTTCGCCGAAGATGGCACGCAGCAGCTTCTCTTCCGGCGTGAGCTGGGTCTCGCCCTTCGGCGTTACCTTGCCCACCAGGATGTCGCCGGCCTTCACAGTCGCGCCGATGCGGATGACGCCGCTCTCGTCGAGATCGCGCAGTGCCGACTCGCTGACGTTAGGAATGTCGCGCGTGACTTCTTCCGGTCCCAGCTTGGTGTCGCGCGACTCGATCTCGAACTCCTCGATGTGGACGGAGGTGTAATAGTCCTCCTTCACCATCTTCTCGGAGACCAGGATCGCGTCCTCGAAGTTGTAACCGCGCCACGGCATGAAGGCCACCAGCACGTTACGTCCCAGTGCCAGCTCGCCCATGTCGGTGCAAGGACCGTCAGCAATGACCTGGCCCTTGGCTACGCGGTCGCCCTTCTTCACGATCGGGCGCTGGTTGATGCAGGTGTTCTGGTTCGAGCGCTTGAACTTGGTCAGCTGATAAATGTCGCTGCCCACTTCACGCGAAAGCTGCATCGGATGATGCTCTCCTTCCACGCGAACGATGATGCGCTCGGAGTCGACGGAGTCGATGATGCCGGAGCGGCGAGCCAAAACCACCGCGCCGGAGTCACGCGCCGTGACGCCTTCCATACCCGTGCCGACGATGGGCGCCTGCGCGCGCAGCAACGGCACCGACTGACGCTGCATGTTCGCGCCCATCAGAGCGCGGTTGGCATCGTCGTGTTCCAGGAAGGGCACCAGCGAAGCAGCTACCGATACCAGCTGCTTCGGGCTGACGTCGATGTAGTCGACTTCGTCGCGGCTGACCAGGACGAAGTTGCCGGCCTTGCGGGCGTTGACCAGCTCGGCCACGATGCGGCCCTTGTCGTCGATCTCGGCGTTCGCCTGCGCGATGACGTGGCGATCTTCTTCCCACGCCGACAGGTAGAACGAGAACGGCTCGAAGTCGATCGGCTTCTTCTTGCGGTCCTTCAGATCGGCATTGATCTTCAGGATCTCCGACTTCTCGGCATGATCGCCGACCCGGAACTCGCTGTCGCCGGCATTGACCACCGTGAGGTAGTCGATCACGCGTCCGCTCTTCACCTTGCGATACGGCGACTCGATGAAGCCGTAGTCGTTGATCCGCGCATAGCAGCTCAGCGACGAAATCAGTCCGATGTTCGGACCTTCCGGCGTTTCAATCGGGCAGATACGTCCGTAGTGCGTCGGGTGAACGTCGCGGACTTCGAATCCGGCGCGCTCACGCGAAAGACCGCCCGGGCCAAGGGCCGACAGGCGGCGCTTGTGGGTGATCTCCGACAACGGGTTGGTCTGGTCCATGAACTGCGACAACTGCGACGATCCGAAGAACTCGCGGATGGCAGCCATGACCGGCTTGGCGTTGACCAGGTCGTGCGGCATGGCCGTCGACATCTCCTGGTACACGCTCATCTTTTCCTTGATGGCGCGCTCCATGCGGACCAGTCCGATGCGGAACTGGTTCTCCAGCAGCTCACCAACCGCGCGTACGCGGCGGTTGCCCAGGTGATCGATGTCGTCCACCGAACCGATGTTCTTACGCAGCTTCAGCAGGTACTTGATGGTCGCGTAGAAATCGTCCGGCTCCAGCGTGCGGTTCTCGAGGTTCGAACCGTCCTCGCGATCGAACAGCTTGATGTTGAACTTCAAGCGGCCCACGCGGGAGAAGTCGTACTTCCGCGGATCGAAGAACATGCCATGGAACAGCGCCGTGGCCGTGTCCAGCGTCGGCGGATCGCCCGGACGCAGTTTGCGATAAATCTCGATCAGCGCTTCCTGCGGGGTCTTCACCGAATCGCGGCGCAGCGTGGCGCCGATGACCGTGCCCACATCGTCGCGCTCGGGGAAGAAGACGTGAACTTCGCTCACGCCCGCGTCCATCATCTTCGACAGCTTGTCGGCCGTCAGCTCCGTGTTAGCTTCCAGCAGCACTTCGCCGGTGTTGGTATCGACTACGTCGGCCGCGACAAACGCGCCTTCCAGGTCGGTCAGGTCGGCTTCGATCTCAGAGATCCGGTGCTTCTGGATTTCCTTCATCACCGCCGCGGTGACCTTGCGGCCGGAGTGCGAAATCTCATCGCCGTTCTTCGCCGTGATGGCCTTGGCCAGCTTCATGCCCAGCAGGCTGGTCGGCTTGTCGGCACCGGGCTCCAGGGTCCAGAACAGCCTCTTGTCGCGGATGGCGATGCGGTCGACGGTGTAGAACGTGCGAAGAATCTCTTCGTCGGAACGCAGGCCCAGCGCGCGCAGGAAGATCGTTCCCAGGAACTTGCGCTTGCGATCGATGCGCACGTACAGGATGTTCTTCTGGTCGTATTCGAACTCGACCCACGAACCGCGGTACGGGATGATCTTGCCCAGGAAGTAAGTGCGGTTGTTCGCGGTCTCAAAGAAGACGCCCGGCGAACGGTGCAACTGGCTGACGATCACGCGCTCGGTGCCGTTGATGATGAACGTGCCGTTGGTCGTCATCAGCGGAATGTCGCCGAAGAAGACTTCCTGCTCCTTCATGTCGCGGATGGAGCGGTTGCCGGTCTCGGGATCCTTGTCGTAAATCGTGAGGCGCATGGTGACCTTCAGCGGCGCGGAGTAAGTCATACCGCGTTCTTCGCATTCGGCCACGTCATACTTCAGCTGCAATCCCACGGGATCGCCGCACTTGTTACAAAAATCGGGTGTGTTCGCGTTGTACGTACCGCACTTGGTGCAGAGCACGTCGCCCAGGTGGAACGGATCGGTCTTCACCGTCGATCCGCAGTTGCGGCAGGTGGTGCGCAGGTGATTCAGCCCCTTCAGGTGGCCGCACTTGCACTCCCAGTTGCCGATGGCGTACTCGACAAAGTCCAGCTGCGAGACGTTGCGGAAGTCGGTAATCGGAAACACCGACTGAAACACCGCCTGCAAGCCGGCGTCATCGCGTTCGCTCGGCAGCGCGTCCATCTGCAGAAAACGATCGTACGAACGCTTCTGCACCTCGATGAGGTTAGGGATCTGGATCGTCGCCGGGATTTTGGAGAAATCAAATCGATTTCGGTTGGCAGTCTTCTGTTGCGCCATGTATAAAGCTCCTAATCAGTACCGGCCAGCGTGGCTGATGGCCGGAGCAAACCGTGGTGCGATGTGCTGCGGGATACCCGCCGCGCACTTGAGATAACTTGAGGTAAGAACGGTCCGGTTGCTGCGGTTTTGCGAAAAAAAGGAATCGCGCTCACAGAGACGGAAGTCCCCGCAAGCGCCGCTTGAGGCGTCGTGCAATCCCATAACCAATTTAGCCTGGGATGTCGGTGCTTTTGGCACCGCAATGTGTTTAACTTCCCGCGCCAGTATCTTCAGGCCTTGTTCTCGTCCGGCATGCCGTCGCGTCCGAGCTGACGCGAGGTTCGACATACCAGCCGCCCGCCATTCTCTGTTTTGATGTCCGAGATCCCCAAAAGGACTCAACATCACTACGATGCCCGGGAATTCCGCAGCCTCCCGCTCAGAGATCTGCTTTTCTTCCTCGGCTCCATCGCGCCTCTCCACACCCGCTCCGGCGTGGAAAAGAACGTAGCCGCCACCTCGTCATCCGCAGGCAGCAGCAGCCAGAAACCCCGGTCAGCGCGCCCGGAGTCAGCCGCCCCATTCGTTGCCGGTACGCAGTCGAGCGCTAAAGCCAGCGCAGGCCGGGTACCCGCCCCAAACTAGGCGGTAATTCCGCCGGCAAGGCGCCACTTGTCGCGGCGCCTGCCGGCAAAAAAATCTACTTAATGTCGACCTTCGCTCCCGCGTCGGCGAACTTCTTCTTGATGGTCTCGGCTTCTTCCTTGTTCACGCCCTCTTTCACCGTCTTGGGCGCGCCGTCAACCAGGTCCTTGGCTTCTTTCAGGCCGAGGCTGGTGACTTCACGGACAGCCTTGATCACGTTGATCTTGTTGGCGCCCACTTCGGTGAGGACGACCGTGAACTCGGTCTTCTCTTCCGCCGGAGCCGCTGCTGCGGCACCCGCGCCCGCGCCGCCGGCCATCATCACCGGGGCCGCAGCCGCTGCCGAAACGCCAAGACGCTCTTCCAACTTCTTTACCAGGGCCGCCGCATCCAGAAGCGACAGGCCTACGATAGATTCTTCTAACTGCTGTAGATCAGCCATATCTTTTTCCACCTATTCGTTATTCGTTGTGTGTCGATTTCGTTCCCGTCTCTGAGGTTTCCAATGTGTCTCTCGAACGCCAGACAACGCCCGGAGATCACCCCTCACAACGGATAACGCAATCCTTAAGGAGACTTTCGTCCCCTAACCCTTACTAAAACTCAACCCGTGTCATCCTGAGCGGAGGCGGCTGCTTTTGCCGCCGGAGTCGAAGGACCCCTATCTCGTCAGAATCCGGGTGCCCCGTTCTACGCCATTGTCTGGCGTAGGGCGGGATCAACTACCAAAACTCTCGGTGCCCCATCCTCCTCCGCCGCTTTTGCGGAGAGGGTGGGCTCCCTAAACTCGGGTGCCCCGTTCTACGCCATTCTCTGGCGTAGGGCGGGATCAACTACTAAGACCCTCGGTGCCCCATCCTCGTCGCCCGACTTTCGCGACAGGGTGGGCGCCCTTTACGCCGACGCTTCCGCCGGAGCGGCTTCTGCTGCCGGAGCGGCTTCCGCTTCCGGGGCAGCTTCGGCCGGCGCCGGTGCGCCACCAAACTTGTTCTTCTCGACGCCCTGGTTGATCACCACCGCCAGGTCGCGACCGACGGCGTTCATCACCGTCACGAGGCGCTGCGCCGGAGCGGTCATCAGGAACAGCAGCTTCGAGTACAGCTCTTCCTTCGACGGCATGCTCGCCAGAGCGTCAATGTCCGGAATGGCAATGATTCGCCCTTCGACGATGCCGGCCTTGAAGGTGTACTCCGGATTGTCCTTGGCGTACTTGGCCAGCGCTTTCGCCAGCGCGACCGGGTCGCCGCTGGTGTAGGCAATCGAGGTCACACCGGCGAGGCTCTTCACTGCTTCCTCAACCGCCGTGCCCTTGGCTGCGCGCTCGGCCAGCGTGTTCTTCAGCACGCGATAGCGGCCACCTGCGCTGCGTACCGCCTTGCGCAGTTCGAAGTCCTTCTCCACGGTCAACTTGGAGAACGTACCCACAATACCGTGCTTGGCGTTCTGGAAATCTTTGGCGAGCGCCTCAACCTGTTCAATTTTCTTTGCTTTGGTAACGGCCATTTTCGATTCCTGTTCTTGAAGGGGCACGCCTTTAGGTGTGCCGAACAATCCTTCTAAATTTCTTGTCCCGAGCCGACTTAGTCGGCGACAGGGCCTAAAGGCCACCTCATCCGGCGACCTACACGGCACGGCTGAAGCCGTGCCCTTTCAAACCTAATGCGCTTACAAACCTAATGCGCTTACAAGCCTAATGCGCTTACAAACCTGCGCTTACAAACCTACGCCTTGGCAGCTGCTTCTACGGCCGAGATGTCGATCGACACGCCCGGTCCCATGGTCGAGCTCAGAAAGCAGCCCTTGATGTACTTGCCCTTGGCCACCGTCGGCTTCGCCTTGATGACGCTGGTGATTACCGTGGCCGCGTTCTCCACCAGCTTCTCCGGCGGGAACGAAATCTTGCCTACAGGCACGTGAACCAGGGCGGTCTTGTCGGTGCGGAATTCCACCTTGCCGGCCTTGACCTCGCGGACCGCGTTGGCGATGTCCATGGTCACCGTGCCGGTCTTCGGATTCGGCATCAGACCGCGCGGTCCGAGCACCTTACCCAGCTTGCCTACGGAGCGCATCATGTCCGGCGTGGCGATCACGGCATCGTAGTCGGTCCAGTTTTCTTTCTGGATCCGCTCCACCGTCTCTTCGCCGCCAACGTAATCGGCGCCCGCCGCTTCGGCCTCGCGCTGCTTTTCGCCGGTTGCCAGCACCAGGACCTTCTTCGACTTGCCCAGTCCGTGCGGCAGAACTACGGTGCCGCGGACCATCTGGTCGGCGTGCTTGGGATCGACGCCCAGGCGCATCGTCAGATCGACGGTTTCGTCGAACTTGGCAAACTTGATCTTCTGTAGAAGAGGCACCGCGTCCTGAAGCGGATACGACTTCGCTTCAACCCCGGCGCGCGCCTTCTCGATATTCTTTCCAGCCTTCTTCATATTGCTCCTTGTCTTCCACCGCCAATCGTTAAAGCTGAAGGGCCGTGGTCTATGCGACTAAATCCTGCCGCCCCTGAAGGGGCTCTGGTTCTTAAGGCATTCCTACCCAGCGCTCACGCGCTGGGCTAAAGTTTGTATCGCCCTTCGGGCTTTGATCCTTCGCCGGGTGCCCCATCTTCCTCCGCCTCTTTTGCGGAGAGGGTGGGCCGTGTTACCCGACACGCGGAGCCGATACCGAACCCCGGGTGCCCCGTTCTACGCCCGGCTTTGGCGTAGGGCGGGAGACCTACGCGACTACGTCAATCCCCATCGAGCGCGCTGTACCCTTTACGCTCTTCACCGCAGTCTCAATCGACGCGGCATTCAGATCGGGCATCTTCTGCTTGGCGATCTCCAGGACCTGCTTCTCGGTGACCTTGCCGACCTTGTCCTTATTCGGCGTCCCCGAACCCTTGGCCACGCCCGCGGCGCGCTTCAACAGAATCGCAGCCGGCGGCGTCTTGGTGATGAACGTGAACGAGCGGTCGGTGTACACCGAAACCACGACCGGAATGATCAGGCCGTCGAGCTCCTTCGCGCTGGTCTTTGCGTTGAACTGTTTGCAGAACTCCATGATGTTGATCTGCGCCTGACCAAGCGCCGGACCAACCGGCGGAGCCGGAGTAGCCTTGCCCGCCGCAATCTGCAACTTCACTGAACCGGTAACTTTTTTTGCCATGTTTAAACTCGCTTTTCGCTACTCGCTTTTCGCTCTTCGCCAGAAGCGTCGCAGATGTTGCGAGCGGCAAAAAGCCAAAGAGCGGCCTTCCTACGTAATAACTTTTTCGACCTGCCCGAACCCGAGTTCCACCGGAGTCGAGCGTCCGAAGATGGTGACCATGACTTTCAGGGTCTCGCGATCTTCGTTGACCTCGTCCACGATGCCGGTAAAGCTGGCAAACGGGCCTTCGGAAATTCGTACGGATTCGTTCTTCTCGAACTTGACCTTGAGCTTCGGCTTTTCCTTGCTGTCGGCCACGCGATAGACGATCTGGTTGACTTCGTCCTGCGACAACGGGGTCGGCTGCTGGCCGGTTCCGACAAATCCCGTGACTCGCGGCGTTCCCTTCACCACGTGCCAGACGTTGTCGTCCATGTCCATCTCCACCAGCACGTAGCCGGGATAGAACATGCGCTCGCTGGTGTACTTCTTGCCGCCGCGAACTTCGGTGACCGATTCGGTCGGAATCAGCACGCGGCCAATCTTGTGTTCCAGCTCGGGGTAGGCGCGCACGCGCGACTCGATCGACTCTTTCACCTTGCGCTCGAATCCCGAATAAGTGTGGATGATGTACCACTTGAAATTGGGGTTCGTCGCCTGCTCGCCGTTGATCGTGACGCCGCCCTCGGCGGACGCATCCTGGGGCGTGTTCTGCTCCGCTCCAGTGTTTTCGGTTTTAATTTCTTCTGTCATTTTTTCGCGCATGCCGCGCACTTATCGTCCACTCAAGTATCTCAGCAGATGGTCCAGACCCTTGCCGATGGCCGTGTCAATCATCCAGAAATAGACGCCGAACAGGAACACCGTGATGATGACCACGGTAGTCGTGCCCTGGACTTCTTTCCGCGACGGCGTCGTAACCTTGCGCATTTCGGTGCGCACGTCGTTGTAAAAACTCTTTGCGCGCTGCGGCCACGCTTTAATCGTGCTCAGCCGGTTCTCGTGAACGCTCTCGATTGCTGCTGACTTCGCCATCTGCTACCTTTTTCCGGCGCTTCGCGCCTCGTACTGCTCTCTCGCTCTTCGCGGGTGCCCCGTTCTACGCCTTCTTTCGGCGTAGGGCGGGTCCCAAATACTGGCAGGGGCGGAGGGATTCGAACCCCCAAGTTCGGTTTTGGAGACCGACAGTTTAGCCATTGAGCTTACGCCCCTATAAAACCGCACTTGGCAATTAGCCCTTAGCCGTTAGCTAAGGCAATCCGCCCAACAGTTGCATCTGACACCAAGTGCTAAATGCCAAATGCTAACTGCCGTCTTACTTCACTTCCTTGTGCGCCGTGTGCTTGCGGCACGCCCGGCAAAACTTGTTGAACTCCAGGCGGCCCGTCGTGGTCTTCTTATTCTTGGTGGTCGAGTAATTGCGATTCTTGCAATCACCGCACTGCAACGTAACAATCTCTCGAGGCATTTGACCTGATCCTTTTCGTTTACTTCCAGGCTTGGCAGCCCGGAAGCCTTGTCCGCGTCCAAGCGCGGATATCAGCAGAACATCGCTGCTCCGCCGAAAAATTCATGTTGTCCCGGGAATGACGCCCCGGGTAAATCGTGTCGCCCCTGAAGGGGCTCGGACCGTCAGGTCCGTCCTACCCAGCACTCCGCTTCGCTATGTGCTGGGCTAAGCTCTTTCGCGCCTACGGCGCTCGATCTGGATTCCATCGCGGGTGCCCCGTTCTACGCCTGCTTTTGGCGTAGGGCGGGAGACACTAAGCAATAATTTCGCTGATCGTGCCCGCGCCCACCGTGCGTCCGCCTTCGCGGATAGCAAAGCGCAAGCCCTTCTCCATGGCCACCGGCGTAATCAGTTCGATCTCCAGGGCCACGTTATCGCCAGGCATCACCATCTCCGTACCCGCCGGCAAGGTCGCCACTCCCGTCACGTCCGTCGTGCGGAAGTAGAACTGCGGCCGATAGCCCTTGAAGAACGGCGTGTGACGTCCACCTTCGTCCTTCGACAGCACGTAGACTTCGCCCTTGAACTTGGTGTGCGGCGTAATCGATCCCGGCTTGGCCAGCACCATGCCGCGCTCCACATCGTCTTTGCCGATGCCGCGCAGCAGCAGGCCGGCATTGTCACCCGCCAGACCTTCGTCCAGCTGCTTCTTGAACATTTCCACGCCGGTCACAACCGTCTTGCGCGTGTCGCGGAAGCCGACGATTTCAACTTCCTCGCCCACCTTCACCTTGCCACGCTCGATACGACCCGTAACCACCGTGCCGCGTCCCGAGATCGAGAAGATGTCTTCGATGGGCATCAGGAACGACTTATCGATATCGCGCGCCGGCAGCGGCACGCTCTTGTCGACGGCTTCCATCAGCTCATCGATCTTGGCTTCCCACTGCGCTTCGCCGTTCAACGCACCCAGCGCCGAACCGCGAACCACCGGCAGATCGTCACCCGGGAAGTTGTACTTCGACGAGCAACTCGCGAACTTCCATCTCCACCAGGTCGATCAGCTCAGGATCTTCCACTGCATCGCACTTGTTCAGGAACACCACTACGTACGGCACGCCTACCTGGCGCGCCAGCAGCACGTGCTCTTTGGTCTGCGGCATCGGACCGTCGGTAGCGGCAACCACCAGAATCGCGCCGTCCATCTGCGCTGCACCGGTGATCATGTTCTTGATGTAGTCGGCGTGGCCGGGACAATCCACGTGCGCGTAGTGCCGGTTCGCCGTCTCGTACTCGACGTGCGCTGTGGCAATCGTAATACCGCGCTCGCGCTCTTCCGGCGCGTTGTCAATCGAATCGAAGCTGCGGAACTTGATGTTCGGATTGTGCTTCGACAGTACCTTGGTGATGGCCGCCGTCAACGTCGTCTTGCCATGATCGATGTGCCCGATCGTCCCTACGTTTACGTGCGGCTTGCTGCGATCAAATTTCTCTTTCGCCATAATCTGTTTTGCCCTAGTAGTACCGGTAAAGTTTGTTGAACTTTTCGCGGAGAGGCTGAGCTACCGCCTCCAGCGTCGTCAAATAAAATTCGCGTATCTGCGCCTGGTCGCTCACCGGCAGCGCATCATAAAGTTGTTGCGCGCTCTTGCCGCTGCGTGCCAGCTTGGCGTCCGAGTGCTCCAGCAACTTCTCGCGCAGCACGCGAAAGAAATCGCGGATGGGAACATTCTTCCGCTGCAACAGCTTTAAATACCGCTCCACATCCTGCGGCGCGAAGACGCGAACCAGCGCCGACTGCAACTGCTCAAATTCATCCAGCTTTTCGACCCGGATGCCCGCTTGCTGGAAGGGCATGCGCCCGGTTGATTGCTCCATCGCTATATTCACGTATCGGAAAGCCGTATTGCCCGCGTAAAGCGGGTCACTTTCTAGAATTCTGGAGCTGATGATCGGGATTGAACCGATGACCTCTCCCTTACCAAGGGAGTGCTCTACCAACTGAGCTACATCAGCTTTCGTTTACCTTCAAAACTGGAGCGGGAGACGGGAATCGAACCCGCGACCAACAGCTTGGAAGGCTGTGACTCTACCACTGAGTTACTCCCGCCCTGCAAACCCGCCCTGCCGTCCCTACGGGACTCGAATCCCAATTTTGCGTTCTACCCAACACTCCGCCTTCGGCTCCGTGCTGGGCTAGATTATGCCGCCGCTCCGCGGCTCTAACCCTTTATCACACCTACCCAGCGCTTACGCGCTGGGCTAAATTCTGTTTCGCGCCTGCGGCGCTTGGATCCTGCTACTACAATCAGCCCGCCGAAGTCTCAGGCATTTGATGAGCGGATCGCAAGTCGGACTACTGGCTCGCAATGCACGCCTTGGCTAATTGCCAAGTGCTAAATGCCAACTGCCCAGCCTTGAACTCTTAGCTCGCGGCTCCCAGCTACTCTTCCCGATCCTGCCGCTTCTTCCACGTCCAGGTCCGCACCGCGAACAACGCCAAGATCGCTAGCGTCGCATACTTGAACTTGGGTTCGCTGAGCGTTGTCCACGCCAGGGCTGCCAGTGCGGCATAAATCCCGAACGCAACCCATAACTTCTTCGTGCCGGTGATACCCGTTACCTCAAGCTGCTCGGCGGCCACAACTCACATCCAAACTTAAACTGGTGCACAGGGGAGGATTCGAACCTCCGTAGCTCCTAGGAGCGGCAGATTTACAGTCTGCTGCCATTAACCACTCGGCCACCTGTGCACGTTCGACCGAGCATTCGCTCTCGAGTAACTCTGCGAGAAGCCGACTGCCGAGGCCCGGAATCGCCAGCCCAGCTATCAAAGAACTGCCGCCAAACGCGCCACAAGATTCTGCAACAGCGGCGCTCTATTCCGCGCGCGTCGTACTGACCGAAAGCTGCTGCTGGATTCAGTTCTCTAGGAGAGCTGCGCGTCTCGTTTGGCTTGCTCCTGCTACGCCTTCCGGCGCGCTCGGGTTACGATCCTGGAGCTGGCGAAGGGATTTGAACCCCCGACCCTCTGATTACAAATCAGATGCTCTACCAGCTGAGCTACGCCAGCCTGCAAGGCCGCCGCTTTTGCGGCACACCTATGCATATTCCAAATGCCAGCCGGGACAAACAATGAGCTTAACACAACGGTACTACGCGTGCAAGCGCACAACCGGCTGAGTTTCCAACAACTTTGCGAACACCAGCAGACCTGAACTCGCCACTCCCGCGGACCGGTAGGTTGGGGATTCTGCAGAGTGCGTCCGCCCAAAGCAGACGCAAAAGTGCGGTCAAAAAGATTCTATCGCACCCGAACCGGCAGCCGCAATTCCGAGAACAAAATTTTCACGGCACGGCTTCGGCCTGCTGCCCTCGCATTGTTAATTTCCACCTTAGATTGACGCCAATCCGCGATTTGTGCGGATTTTGAAGAAACATCCGCCGCAGGTCCGACATCAACAATCGCCATGAACACCTCGCCTGATGACTCACGCCGCTGGGGCATCGCCATTGCCGGAATTTTCTTGCAGATCGCCCTGGGCGCCGTTTACGCCTGGAGCGTCTTTCGCATTCCGCTGAGCAAGCAATTCCACTGGACGATCCCACAGGTCACGCTCACCTTCACCATCGCCATCTTCGTTCTGGGCTTCGCGTCATTCTTCGGCGGCCTGTGGCTGAACCGCCGCGGCCCGCGCGTTGTCGCCATGACCGGCGGCTTTCTCTACGGACTCGGCGTCTTTCTCGCCAGCTTCTCCGCCCACAAACTCTGGTGGCTCTATCTCAGCTACGGAGTGATCGGCGGCATCGGCCTCGGCTTTGGATACATCGTGCCCATCGCCGTACTGGTGAAGTGGTTCCCCGACCGCCGCGGTCTCATCACCGGCATCGCCGTCGGCGGGTTCGGTGCAGGCGCGCTGATCACCGCCCCGGTTGCGACGCGGCTGATACAAAGCGTCGGCGTGCTGACGACGTTTGCGTATCTCGGCATTGCTTTCCTGATCGTCACCCTCATCGCCGGATACTTCATGCAGAACCCTCCCGAAGGTTGGTTGCCCGCGGGCTGGACACCGACTTCGACGGAGATTTCGCAGCGCTCCAAGACCGACTACACGCTGTCGCAGGCGCTCAAGACCTGGCAGTGGTGGGCCTTGTGGCTGCTGCTCTTCCTGAACACCTCGGCGGGCATTTCGCTGATCTCGCAGGAAGCGCCGGTCTTCCAGGAACTGGAAAAAGTTTCGGCGATTGTTGCCGCCAGTATGGTCGGCATCGTCAGCCTCGGCAATGCGCTGGGCCGCGTCTTCTGGGCGTGGATCTCCGACATGATCACGCGCAAGGCAACGTTCCTGATCATGTTCCTCATTCAGGCTGTGCTGTTCTGGATCTTCCCGTCGCTGACGACCGTGGTAGCGGCGTCGGTTGTGTCGTTCGTTATCCTGATGTGCTATGGAGGCGGCTTCGGCACCATGCCGGCGTTCGCCGCCGACTACTTCGGCTCGAAAAACGTTGGCCCGATCTACGGCTTGATGCTGACGGCGTGGGGATTTGCCAGCGCCTTCGGCCCACTGCTGATCGCCTACATGCGGCAGGCCCAGGGCAACTATGTCAGCGCGCTGCACGTGATTGCCGGCGTAATGCTGGTGTCGGCAGTGCTGCCGATCCTCGTGCGGCCACCACGAGGCATGGCGAAGGCGGAAGTGAAGCCGATGCGTCCAGAGAAGGCGGCGTAGGAAAGTGGCTAGTGGCAGTGGCTAGTGGCTAGTGGCTAGTGGCTAGTGGCTAGTGGCTAGTGGCTAGTGGCTAGTGGCTAGTGGCTAGTGGCTAGTGGCTAGTGGCTAGTGGCTAGTGGCTAGTGGCTAGTGGCTAGTGGCTAGTGAAAGATAAAAGCACCGAAGCCCCGGCGCAAGTCGGGGGGCTTTGCTGTTGCTGTGAAAGATGCAGCGCATTGCAAATCCAAGAGCGCCGAAGGCGCGTGTCATGACAGCCCAGCATGGAGCGAAGCGGAATGCTGGGGACGCACGATCAAACCAGCTGAGTCCCTCGGGGACCCACGGCCGCATTCATTCAAGGGCTTGTAATTCTGACAGGTTGTCATGCTGAGCGCAGTGAGCGCGCGAAGCGCTCGAACGAAGTCGAAGGACCCCTACAGCCGAAGGATCTTTCCGCCATAGGGGTCCTTCGACTGCGCGTCCGCCCGCAGCGAAAGATGCGGCGGAAAAGCAAAAACGCGGACGCTTCGCCCAGGATGACAAACAAAGAGAGGCTGCTGACTACTGGCTGCTGACGACTGGCCACTGACCACTAGCCACTGGCCACTTCTTACATCGTCTGCTTATCGTCGCTCTTGCCGCGCGTCCGGATGTACACCGTCCCAAACCGCGTGCCCGATCCATTCGGCTCGATCGACACCAGGTGTTGATCGTCGCCGCTGCCGGTCTTCAGCTCCCAGCCATCGCCATTCGTGTCTGAGCAATCCAGCTTCTTGTCATCGCTATCGCCATGCCGATTGACGTGCACGCTCGTCCCGCTGTCGTGTCCCGTGCACGTCAGCACCGCGCCGAACGACTTCATCTTGTCTTCGTAGAAAGCTTTCACCTTCTCCGGAGAGTCAGGAGTTTCGTACTCGGCGGCAATGACCTTCAGGCCAAACCCAAACGCGCCGATGTTGATGTTGGCGGAATGATTGTCGCCATCCTTGTCGGCCGGCCGCAGCTTCGCGCCGGGATAAACCGGGATGCCGTTGTCGACGGCGCTTGCGCTGCTGTCGACTTTCAGGTTAGCCAGCGGCGTCTGGATGTCGACCTTCTCGTTCTTCTTGTCCTTGTCGTCGACGTTGATGCTGCATGCGCTCAGCAACAGTAACGACGCAGCCACAATCGCCAACGCCGACCAGATGCGAAGTACCGAACTCCTCATTGGGTGCCTCCCCTCGACATGCTCAATCCCGCGCCCATCTCGGCAATGCCGGGAATCGTCACCGGCAGCCGACCGGGCGTGGGTATCTCACCGAAAATCGCTTGCGCCGCGCTCAACTCCGAAACATCGGCATCCGAAAATGTGCAGAGATAATTCTGCACCTCGGGAATCTGCCGCGCCAGGTACGGATTGCCCATGGCGATCACCACCGTCTTCGCCGCCGCGCTCGCCACCACCGAATGCAGCAGGCTCTCGGGCCCGCTGGTCAACGCCGCCATGTTGGCCATCGCGCCGCCCTGCGGATTCAGATACACCGCCGCAATCACCGTCTGCGCCTGCGCCGCTGCGTCTTTTACTGCCTGCGTCCACACCGCTGCATTGCGCGGCTCAATGTAAATCGTCTGCGTATCAGGAAGTCTCGCCCGCACCTGCCGGTCGAGCTGCCAGCCCGCACTGCTGCGAACATCCGGCGTAAAGATAAGCAGCAGGGTTCGGCCGCGAGTTTCCGCTGTCGAGTGATACGCATTCGGGGATGGATTGGTTCCCTCCGCCGGTGCGGCTTTTAGCGGCAGCACTTGATGGTTGTCGCGGACCAGCGTCACCGCTTCGTCGGCGATCTCCTGCGCAACGTCCAGACTCTCGGGCGAGGCCACCAGCCGATTGACGGCGTCGATGTCCACCAGCTTCGCCTTGTTCAGTCCAACCTCGGCTTTCGCCCGCAGGATCTTCAGCACCGACTGGTCGATGCGCGACTCAGGAATCTCGCCGCTGCGCACCGCCTCTAGCAGTCCGTTGTAGGAGCCGTCAAGGTCGGAGGGAATAATCAGCACATCGTCGCCGGCCTTCACGGCCTCGATCGCCGCTCGTCCCGCCGCCGAGTCCGGGGTCCCCAGAGCGCCCGTTCCTGGCGCGCCGGGGTGGGAATCATCCTGGGGAAACAGGTTCAACAGGCCGCGCATGTTGAGCGCGTCGGTCACGACGATGCCGTCGAAGCCCATCTGCTGCTTCAGCAGGCCGGTGACGATCGCGGGCGAAATGCTGGCCACGTGATTCGGATCGGGATCGAGCGCCGGCACCGCAATGTGCCCGACCATGATCGAATCGACGCCAGCCTTGATCGCCGCCTGAAAGGGCGGCAGCTCGATGGAATCGAGATGAGCGCGATCGGCGTTGATGATCGGAACCCCGCGGTGCGAGTCGACATCGGTATCGCCGTGTCCGGGAAAATGTTTTGCCGTCGTCAGCAGCCCGGCAGCGCGAGCGCCTTCGATGTTCGCCGCAACCATCTCGCTGACGCGCTGGGGATCCTGGCCGAAGGAACGCGTGTTGATGATGGGGTTGTCGGGATCGGAATTCACGTCGGCATCGGGAAACCAGTTCCACTGCACGCCGATGGCGCGGGCCTCCTGGGCGGTGATGCGTCCGTATTCGCGGGCATACTTCGGATCGCGCGTGGCGCCGAAGGCCATGGCATGCGGAAAGCTGGTGACGCCAAGCAGGCGATACGCGAGCCCGCGCTCGAAGTCGGCAGCAAACAGCAGCGGAAACTCGGAGTCGCGCTGCAATTGGTTGGTCAGCGTTGCGGCTTCCAGCGGAGGTGTCTTGTCGAGCAGGCCGTCATCGAAATTGACGGTGAGGGCGAATCCCCCAATGTGGTACTTGCGCATGGTATCGCGCAGTCCGATGTATTCGGGGCTATCGAAGTTGGTGAAGCGCGCGAAGGCCCAGATCATGAACATCTGGCCAATCTTCTGCTCCAGCGACATCTTCTTCAGCGACGCGCGCGCCCACTTGTCTCCCGTCTTATCGAGATGGATGGGAGCAGGCTGCTGGAAACGTTGCTTGGCGTAGCTGGGCATGGCGAGCAACAGGCACAACACAGCGGCAAGCGAGCGACTCATTCGCAAATGACGATAGCAGAAGGGACGGCAGCCGGGGCGGAAGTGAATGAGTTTGGTTGTTGTAATAGGCCGTTACACAAACTACCGCGTAACGCGAAATGCCGCATCACTCATTGTGCCCAGTCCTTCCCGCGAGCAAATCCACTGCATGCGGCAGAATATCGACCACGGCTTCGAGCGACTGCATCGCGCCATTCGGGCTGCCGGGAAGATTCAGGATCAGCGTCTGCGCGCGCACGCCGCACACGCCGCGGCTCAGGACTGCGGTAGGCGTGTGTTGCAGCCCAGTCATGCGCATCTTCTCCGGGATGCCTTCGATCAGCCGGGCGCAGACGGCGCGCGTGGCCTCGGGGGTGACATCGCGATCGGCGATGCCGGTGCCGCCGGTGGTGACGATCAGTTGGACTTCGTCGCTCAGGCTCATCAGCGACGACTCGATGGCTTCCTGCTCGTCAGGGATGACCTGCTGATGCGTGACCTCGAATCCATGGCGACGCAGAAAATCCGCAACTGCCGGCCCGGAAAGATCGGCGCGCTCGCCTCGCGAGGAAGAATCACTAACGGTTAAAACAGCGGCAGTTTTCATAAGCACTAACCTATCTGGGGGAGCACGCCTTCAGGCGTACAGATCAAAGTTTAAAGCGTCTCCGTGTACATACGGGCACCGTCCCGTGCCGACTCCCTGCTACTTCTGCCCTACGCTCTTTCGCCGATACTCCCCGCTCTTGCCGCCGGACTTTTTCAGCAGCACGACTTCGCGAATCTCAATGCCTTTATCCAGCGCCTTGCACATGTCATACACTGTCAGAGCTGCCACCGCCGCCGCTACCAGCGCCTCCATCTCCACCCCGGTTTCGGCTGTCGTGCGCGCCAGTGTTCGGATTGCCACGCCGTCACGCCGAACTTCGACGCTGACATCCACCTTGCTGAGCGGTATGGGATGGCACATGGGGATTAGTTCCGACGTGCGCTTGGCCGCCTGGATGCCGGCGATGCGGGCGACCTCCAGCGGATCGCCTTTCGGATTCTGCGGCAGGGCGCCGAGTACCTTGCGGCTCATGGCGACGAAGGCGGAGGCTTCGGCCTCGCGCGCCGTCGGCGCCTTGTGTGAGACGTCGACCATGGAGGCGCGACCCGCGGCATCGTAATGCGAAAGCTTCTTCTCGCGTCGTTGTTTCATTCGTGACCAGTCATCATAGCCGAACGAACTGATTGTGGATGTTTGTCATCCTGAACAAAGTCGAAGGATCGCTACATCGACACCAGCACCGTCACAATTTCACGTTGCGCAAACCGCTCCTTATCCGGAGGTACCACAATGTAGCAGTTGGCTTGCGACGCCGCCACCAAATCCCCTGAGCCATGCCAGCGAATCAGTTCAACCTCGGGCCGTTCGGCGCCACCACTCAAGCGCGCGGGCAAGAACCGCGTCAGCCCCGTCTTGCTGCTGAACTCCTTCTTCAACGACGCCTGCGCGAACGTCAGCGCCTGTGGCTTCGCTCCCGACATCGCATCCAGCACCGGCCGCACGAACAACTGGAACGTGACCATGGTCGAAACCGGATTGCCCGGCAGCCCGAAGAACGGCGTGATCGCGCCATCGCTTTTCATCTCGCCAAACACCACCGGTTTGCCTGGCTGAATGAGGGCGCCGGTGAAGAAGAACTCCGCCTCGAACGAGGCCAGCACCTGCTCGACCAGGTCGTACTTGCCCATGGACACGCCGCCGGTGATCAACAGTAGATCTGCTTCCGCGCCCTTGCGCAGGAACAGCGCCAGTTCCTCGGCTTCATCGCGCGCGACCGGCAGGATGCTCGCCTCCGCACCGGCCGCCTGCACCTGCGCGGCCAGCGAGTAGCTGTTGGAGTTGCGAATCTCATTCGGGCCGGGGCGCAGATTGATATCCACCAGTTCATCGCCCGTCGCCAGGATTGCCACTCGCGGCCGGCGATAGACAGCGATCTGGGCGCGTCCCACGGCAGCGGCCACCGCGATCGTCGTGTGATTCACGCGCGTGCCGCGAGCGACCATCGTGTCGCCCTTGCGAGCCTCCGATGCAGCGGCAACCACGTTCTCGCCCGCCGTAACCGAGCGCTGCGCAATGACGAACTCGCCCGCAGGCTTGGTGTGCTCGACCATGAGGACCGCATCCGCTCCGCGCGGAACCGGCGCGCCGGTCATGATCTCCACCGCTTCCCCGGCTTTCACTTCGACGCCACTCTGCTCGGTCGACGCTCCTGCCCGGATTTCTCCGACGATCCGGAATCGCGCCTGTGCGGAATTCGTATCCGCGGCACGCAGCGCAAATCCATCGCGAGTGGAGCGCGGAAAGGGTGGGAAGTCGCGGTCGGCCCGCAGGTCCTCCGCGAGCACGAACTCCCGCGCCTCCAGCAGCGACAGCAACTGCGGATCGGTAGGAATGATGGCGGCGGCGTAGTCTTCCATGATGCGCCGCGCCTCGAGAAACGTCGGAAGCCTGGGATCACTCTTCGTGGTCATGACGGACAGAATTCTACTGAGGAAGTCGGGAGGGTGTCAGAAAGTTGGGGGCGGCTGCGGCCACCCCCGGAATACAGGCTACTTGCCTTTTTTGCTCTTGCCGTAGCTGGTCTGGACTGACGAGCCAAGCGTCTGCAGCATCTGCTTCGAGGCGTCGGCATACTTGCCGGTCGGCTGCAGTTCAAGATACTTGTTGAACGCCTCCGCCGTGCCTTCCGGCGCATTCATCTTGCCGTCTTTGCCGGTGGTCGCCTTGCCCATCAGGTCAATGCCCTTCCAGTAATAGGCGTCGGCGCGATTCGGATCCAGCTGAAGCGATTTGTCGAAGGCGGCGATCGCGTCGTCGACCTTGCCGGTATTGGTCAGCTCCGCTCCCTCGTTGTAGTAGTAGGCGGCTGCGTTCGTCGGATCGGCTTGGGCCGCGGCGTTGTACTGCTGAATGGCCTTGTCGGGCTGGCCCGACTTGGCGTACGCCTGTGCGAGACCGGCCATGTACGGTCCATTGGTCGGCTTGATGGCCAGCGCTTTCTGGTACGACTCGACGGCATCGGAGTACTTCTTGGCTCCGCGCTGCGCATCGCCCAGGTATGCCCAGATCAGGTCCTGCTCGGGCGCGGTCTGCGATGCCTGCTGCAGAATCGTGATTGCCTGGTCGTAATTACCCTGACCCTCAAGATCTTTCGCCTGCTTCAAAATGCCATTCAGGTTCTTGATCTTTTCGTTTTTCTTCTCAGCAGCTTCAGCGGCGGCGCGCTGCTCTGGAGTCGGTCCCGCAGCCTTGTTTTTCGCCAGGTTAAAAGGAGCGATCTGCTCCTGGCCAGCGTAAATCGGAACGCCGTTCTGCTCATCGACGGGGGTGCCGTTGACCGTCAGCGTAGCTTTGTAGGTGCCGATGGCGATGCCGATCGAGCTGTATTCGCCGTTGCTGCACTTGATGGTGTACTTACGGCCAGTTCCCACGTCGTACAAAGTGACCACGGCGTTGGCCAGCGGCTTGCCGTCCTGGTCCTTGCAATCGCCTCGGATTGATCCTTCACTTTGCGCCCACAGCGGAGCAGCGCACACCGTCGCCAAAAACAGCATGCCAGCAAGATGGATGTATTTCTTCATTGTTGTCCTCCAGCGCGGGAAGCCGACTTCAGGTTCGTTCGTCGGTACGGTTTCCAGCGTTGATGTCGAAATGTATTTCACGAATAATCCTGGACCGCAGTCTGCGACAGGTAAGGGATGGGATCGACGGCGCCTGCCGCCGCAAAGGCCCGCAGCCGCAAAACGCAACTGTCGCAACTGCCACACGCCTGATCCTCCCGGCTGTAGCAAGACCATGTTAAATGGAACGGAGCGCCCAATTCCAGGCCACGCCTCACAATCTCATGTTTACGCAGCGCGATCAGCGGCGTCTCAACTTGGATGCGGCCGTCCTTAGTCCCGGCAACGATGGTCCGGTTGAAAGCCTCATAAAACTCGGGCCGGCAGTCGGGATAGCCGGAACTGTCCTGCTGCACCGCGCCAATATAAATGCGCTCCGCGCCCAGAACCTCGGCCCAGCTGACCGCCGCTGACAGGAAATGCGCGTTGCGAAACGGAACGTAGGTCACGGGGATGTCGTGGCCGATCTCGGGTGGCGCTTCGGGAACGGCGATGTTGGAGTCGGTTAGCGCCGAGCCGCCGATCAGGCGGAAGAACGGCGTCTTCACCATCAGCCGGCGATGGATGCCGAGCGCTTCGCAGATTCCGAGGAACGACGTCTGCTCGCGAGCTTCGGTGCGCTGTCCGTAGCTGATGTGCAAGGCGGCAACGTTGTCGGCGCCGTAGTCGCGGACGGCAAGCGCGGCACAGACGGCGGAATCCATGCCTCCGCTGAGAGAGACAACGACGCGGGAAGAATTGGCACTTGGCATTTGGCAGTTAGCACTTGGTTCTGTTCGGGTGCCCCGTTCTAGCGCCAATTTTGGGCTAGGGCGGGTCCGTAAAGACTCCCGCCCTACGCCAAAAGAAGGCGTAGAACGGGGCACCCGATTCTTCACTAAGTGCTAAGTGCTAAGTGCCGGGGTTATTCACACCCCCTTCACCTGCGGCTCCCAGATGAACTTGTGAATCTGCAATCCCAGGCGGGCGTTAACGTCGTCCGCCAACATCCACGTTGCCAGCTCCTGCGGATCGACCAGGCAATTCGAAACGTCGCGAGTGCCCACAGCGTCCTTACGAAACGCGGGCGAGAAAATTGCCGAAGCCCTGGTGTCGAGCGAGTGCTCGCGCACGAAGTCGCGGGCGAACTCGTAATCGCGACGGCTGGAGATGACGAACTTCACTTCGTCACGATTGGTCAGGTGCTCGAGATTGCTGAGGCGGAAGCTGTCGCCCTCGCCGGAGTCCGGACACTTCACGTCGACGATCTTCACGACATCTTCGGGCACGCGCTCCAGCGGACGCTCGCCGCTGGTCTCGATCAGCAAGCTGAAACCGATTTGCCGCAGGCGCTCCATCAGGGGCATGAGTTCGCGTTCCTGCAGCATCGGCTCGCCGCCGGTGATCTCCACCAGGCCGCCGTTGGGCGAGAGCCGGCGGACCTCGGCTTCGATCTCGCCCTGCGTCATGCGGACGCCGCCTTTGAAGGTGTACTCGCTGTCGCACCAGGCGCAGCGCAGGTTGCATCCCGCCAGCCGCACGAAGATGCACGGCAGCCCCGCATAAGAGGATTCACCTTGCAGCGACTTGTAAATTTCGATGATCTGCATGGCGAGGACGTGCCGTCCCTACGGGACTCGGCAAAATGATGTGCGGTGCCCCCGAGCTTACGCCCGGGGCTAATCACTTTCGCGCTTCGCGCTCTGGTTGTGACTGCGCATCCGACTCTAAACTGAGCTCATACAATTCGATCCGTACCCGATCTTGCTCACGCCCGACGCCGAACCCGTATACGACCTCGCTCAGCCTCGAAGCGGCGAAAGTAATTAGCCCACCGCGGAAGCGGTGGGACAACGTCCCCAATAGAGCAGGAGCCCCTTCAGGGGCGACACCTTATTCGCAATACCGCGCAGTCGTCGTATCCGTCTCCCAGATGGTGACGTCCTTCACCTTCACCCGGCCATTCGTGCTCGACTTCAGGCGCGAATTCGTTTCGTCGTAGAAATATTTGGCCAGGTTCTCAGCCGACGGATTAATGGTGTCGAACGGCTTGAGCTCGTTGATCATCTCGTGGTCGAGATAATTCATGACCGGCCGCAGCACGTCCTTCAGCTCTTTGAAATCGAGCAGCAGCCCGGCCTGGTCCAGTTCGGCGCCGCTCAGCGTGACGCGCACACGATAGTTGTGGCCGTGAGGCTTTTCGCACTTGCCGCGATAGTTGCGCAGGAAATGCCCGGCAGAAAATGTGTCTTCAACAGTGACTTCGAACATGTGCTCCAACCGCAACAATGCAAATAGGCGAGTTGCGGATAACTCACTATTTTAGCGTGTTTGGCTGTAAGATATCGCCGCTACCCTGCATGCGTTACGCCGTCTAACGTCGCGGAGGCGGTATGAAGCCGGGCACTCGATTTGCCGGAGTCTGGTTACTCGCTGCGCTGGCCCTCCCTCGCGTCACCATCGCGCAGGTCACGCAGCTCCAACGATTCACCTTCAACGACGGAGTCAACGGAGTCTACCGGACCAACGACAACGGCAAAACCTGGTCTGAGATGGCGCTGCCCGACGCCGCAGAGACGTCCTTCTTCCTGAACCCCACGACAGGATGGGCGCTCATCACCGGAGACAGCGGAGAGGCCAATCCCAGTTTTGCCCTGGGGACAACGCACGACTCCGGCGCTACGTGGACCATCCACCCCATCGATGTGCACGTCGACCCAAAGGAATACTTGCTGCCCGGCCAAGGCCATCTGCAATTCACCGACGAAATGCATGGCTGGATCAACCTGCTGGTTCAGAGCGGCTCCGCCTTCGACTTTGGCATTCTCCTGAAGACCATAGACGGCGGCAAAACCTGGACGCGCGCGGGAGGCCCCGGCACATCCGAAGAGATGCGCTTCATCAACGCCCAGGACGGATGGCAGCTCGGCCCACACCAAACCGAGCTCTGGGTGACGCACGACGGCTCCAGGACATGGCATAAAGCTTCGGTGAAAACGCCACCCGGTGCAGGTCCAGCAGATGAGGCTACCTATCTGTTGCCTGTCTTTGGCGATGAAAAGCATGGGGCGTTTGAGGTGGCGTTCTCAGGATTGCCGACTGCGCCGAAGGAAGCCTGCCACAACGTTCTGTACGTGACCTCCGATGGAGGGCACCACTGGAACATGCGGCAAGTGCAGTCTAAACAGGACAGCTGCGGAAGCTGGTGGCCCTACACGGCCGCGGGCTCGTTTTTCATTACGCCGTCGGTCAGCAATGGAAAACTGACGCTGAAAAAAGTCTCGCTGAAAGGAGCTTCAGCCACCACCGTGACCACGGCCGATCCGGATTTCTTTGTATACCCTGGCGCCATCACCTTCAGCAGCCCGAGCGATGGATGGGCTTCCGTGACTGCATGCTGCGAGGCCGCGTGCCCCACCTGTGCGTTGAAACCATCGACTCGCGTTTCCTGCGTCGCCAATGATGATGAGGATCGCCCAATGGGCCGGCAATGCGGCGCGTTGTTATCCACCAAAGACGGTGGGAAGACGTGGACCGACATCACGGTGCGGCAAACTTGTGTGCTGGAAGGTCCCACCGGCCCCAAGCACTGCACCGTGGAGAAGTAGGGCCTCCGGTCTGATCCCTGGTGCCTCTGCGACTGCATCACCGATATGAACATTCACCGGGTAAGGGATATTTCAAGGTAAGATAAGCAGCGGGGAGCAACCGAATTTCCCTTCACTCACCTATGGCGGTGCCTACAGCAATCATCGTTAAGGATCCAGAAATTCTCGGTGGCATTCCTGTCTTCCGAGGTACGCGGGTCCCTTTTCAGGCGCTGATCGACTACATCGAGGCAGGTCAAACCCTGACCGAGTTTCTTGAAGACTTTCCTACTGTCACTCGGGAAGAGGCAATATCGGCTCTGGAAGCCGCAAAGACGCTGCTCGTTGATCAGCTCCAATGAGAGTTCTTCTCGACGAGTGCGTTCCTCGCAAATTCAAGTTTCATCTGGTGGGTCACGCGTGCAGTACGGTGCCCGAGGCCGGTTTTGCAGGAAGCAAGAACGGAGAGCTTCTGGCGCTGGCTGAGCGGGAAGGATTCGAGATCTTCGTCACGCTGGATAAGGGTCTTGCCTATCAGCAGAGCCTCAGGGGACGGCAGCTTGCGGTAATTGTGCTGCGAACTTCGTCGAATCGGCTGGCAGATGTTCTGGTGCTTACCGAAAAATGTTTGGCCGCCGCTGCCATCGCAAAACCGGGCACAATCACCTTCGTCGGCTGAAGCAAACTCTTATGCTCAATCCGACCCGAAAAATTCTTCCACCTTCTTCACATCCGTTGTCCGCCCGTATTTCGGCAGGCTGTCCAGGAACACGCGCCCGTACCGCTTATTGAGGATGCGGTTGTCGAGCAGGCACAGCAGCCCGCGATCGTGCAGAGACCGGATCAGCCGCCCGAATCCCTGCTTCAAGGAAATCACTGCGCTCGGCACCTGGTATTCGAAGAACGCGTTGCCGCCATCTTCATCGATGGCCTTGATCCGCGCCGCGACTACCGGATCGTTGGGAACCGCGAACGGCAGTTTGTCGATGATGACGCAACTCAACTGCTCGCCCTGCACATCCACGCCTTGCCAGAACGACGACGTCGCGAACAGCACCGCATTCGGCGTCAGGCGAAATTCTTCCAGCAGCGCGTTTTTAGGCGCAGAGCCTTGAAGCAGCATGGGGAACGGCAGCTCACCGAGCAGGCGCTCATAGAGCTGATGCATCAGCGCATAGCTGGTGAACAGGCAGAAGGCACGCCCCCGCGTAATCTCCAGCAACTGCCGTACGCGCTGCGATGCCTGCTCGACAAAGCGCGGATCGCGGGGGTCGGGCAGATCGGGCGGAACGTAAAGCAGCGCCTGGCTTTCATAATCGAAGTGCGACGGGATCACCAGTTCGCGCGCGTGCTGCACCCCCAGCCGGCCGCGGATGTACTCGAAGCCGCCCGACACAGCCAGCGTCGCCGAGGTCAGCACTGCCGATTCGAGGTGCTCGAAGAGCGTGTTGCGCAGGATGTCAGACACGGTGATCGGCGTCGCCTGAAGGAAAACGTTGTGCTGTCCGCCGCGCCGGCGCTTTGAATTTCCCGGCCCGCCCGGCTCCCCCCGACGTTCGATCCAGAACACCGTGTTCTTCTGCTCGGACTCCATCACGAAGCCGAGTTGCACTTTGACTTCGTCGACGCGCCGCGTCATCGCATGAACTTCTTCCGGCTTCTTCGGAATTCCCTGCAACTCGGTGTAGAGATGAGTCAGCGCATTCTGCAATCCGAGATACTCGTCACCATTCTCTTCCAGAAATTCGCCGCGGTTCTCGAAGGCGAAGCGTCCGTCGCCCGGCGGAAGGATCGCGAAGAACAATTGCGAGTGCTCGCGCACGCGCGCCGACGCCTGCAACACATCGGCGACGGGAATGTCGGCGCGGCGCAGCGTGTTCTCCACATCGCGCAGCAGCTCGTCGATGCGCAGGTTCGAAACCGTCACGCCGAAATAATCTGCCGCGACATCTTCCAGCTCGTGCGCTTCGTCGAACACCACCACCCCGGCATCGGGCAGCACCCCGGCATCGGGCGCGTGGTCCATCGCAGCCTTGATCGCCAGATCGGCGCAGAACAGATGATGGTTGACGATGATGATGTCGCTTTCCAGCGCGCGCCGCCGCATCTCGGTGATGAAGCAGCGGTCGAACTGCTGGCAGTCGGAGCCGATGCAGCGATCGGTGCGCGCGTCGAGCTTCGGCCACAGGTAGCTGGTCTCGGGCAGGCCGGCGAGTTCGGCGCGGTCGCCGGTCTCGGTGGTCTGCTCCCACTCATTGATCATGTGGAACTGGTTGATCTCGTCGAGGCCGTTCAGCACCGGCTGGCTGCTCAGGTCGTAAAGTTTTTTGCGGCAGAGATAATTCGAGCGGCCTTTCATGTAGCACACGCGCAGCTCACCCAGGTGCTCCTTCAGGAAGGGCACGTCTTTGTAGAAGAGCTGCTCCTGCAGGGTCTTGGTGCCGGTCGAGATGATGACCCGCTTGCCCGAGCGGATGACCGGCACGAGATATGCCAGCGTCTTGCCGGTACCGGTGCCGGCTTCCACGATAAGGTGCCGCTTCTCCTGCAAGGCCTGCTCGACGGCTTCGGCCATCTGCAACTGTCCGCGCCGAAATTCGTACGCCGGATGCGTCTTCGCCAGCAGTCCTCCGGGGCCGAAGAACTGGTAGAGCGAGGGCAAGCGCGCGGCTAAAGTTGCGGGTTGTGAGGGGGAAGACACGAGGCTGCGAACCTTGTCCCTATAATAGCCGTATGGGTCGAATCAGTGTGGTGCGTCGGGTGATTGTCCGGCGCAAGGTTTACTCAAGCCGCAGACCTAAACCGATCCGAGTTTCGCAACTCCGAAAGAGCTTACTTGAGCCGCCGCATCCATTACGAAGAGAACACCGGCACCGCTCGCGGTGACCGTCCCATCGCCGGAACGCTGGCCATCGTCGGCCGCCCGAATGTCGGCAAATCCACGCTGTTCAACCGGCTGGTCGGATCGCGCCGCTCCATCGTCGGCGACGAGCCCGGCATCACCCGCGACCGCATCTATGGCGAGACCGAGTGGAATGGCCGCAGGCTGCGCGTCGTCGATACTGGCGGCATCATCCCCGACGACCTGGCGCTGATCCCGGCGGAAATTTTTCGCCAGGCGCGCGTCGCTCTGGAAGAAGCGGACGCGGTCGCGCTCATCGTCGATGGCCGCACGGAACTGGCGTCGCCCGATATCGATCTGGCGCGGCTGCTGCTGCGTACCGGCAAGCCGCTGGTGCTGGTGGTCAACAAGGTTGACACTCCGAAGATGGAGCCCTACGCGGAAGAGTTTCGCAGGCTGGGAATCAAAGAGCTGATTCCGATTTCGGCGGAGAGCGGCAACGGCGTCGCCGAGTTGCTGGAGTACGTGCTCAGCGTTGTGCCTGAGAGAGATGAACCTCTCCCAAGTCTCGAAAACCGCGAGAGCCGTGACGCCGCCGCTGCGGCCGGGATGACAATTCATGAGGAGGCCGATGGAGATTCCGAGCCTCTGGACGATGAGACGATTCCGGATGAGCAGGCTGAGATTGAACGCGAGACCAAGGTCGCGATCATCGGGCGGCCCAACGTCGGCAAGTCGACGCTGCTGAACGCGCTGACCGGAACTTCGCGCGCGATTGTCTCACCGGTTGCCGGCACTACGCGCGACGCCGTCGATGAATTGGTCCAGCGCAACGATCATACCTATCGCTTCATCGACACCGCAGGCATCCGCCGCAAAGGCAAGACCGAGTTGATGGCCGAGAAGCTGTCGGTGGTGATGGCGCGCAAGCATCTGGAAGCCGCCGACGTTGCCCTGATGATCATCGACGCGGTCGAAGGCGTGACCGCCAGCGACGCCACCATCGCCGGCTACGCCCACGAGAGCGGACGCTCGGTGATCGTCGTCATCAACAAGTGGGATCTGGTTACGGACGAGCGCACGGACGGCAAGCCGCCCGCCGACCGCTCGATCTACGAAGAGCAGGCGCGGCGCCATCTGAAGTTTCTTGCGTACGCGCCGGTGGTTTTCGTTTCGGCGGCAACGGGAAAAAACCTCGACAAACTTTTCTCGACCCTGGAACTGGTGGCGCGCGAGCGCCGCAAGCGCATCGGCACCGGCGAGATGAATCGCTTCCTCAAGCACGTCGATTTCGAGCGCGCCTCGGTGCCGATGTCGAAGCGGGTGAAGATTCTTTACATGACCCAGGCCGCGGTCTCGCCGCCAACCTTCATCCTGTTCACCGATCGCGAGGTGAAGCTGCACTTCTCCTATCAGCGCTTTCTGGAAAACCAGATTCGGGCGGCCTTCGGCTTCGTGGGCACACCGATCTGGATCAAGAACCGCGCGCGGAATGAGGGGAAGAAGTAGCGGCTATTGACACCTTCGTTCCGTGCGTCCGACTTGGGTGTAAGGGTTGGGCTCGGTTTCGCGATGTGTGGCAGAAATGCGTTCTTCATTTGCTTCCGGCGAAATGATATGCGCTTGACAGCATATGCGCTTGAGGGCATAATTGATGTGGTGGGCAGTTGCGTTTCATGAGGACTTCGAGCTTGAATTCGACAGGCTTTCTGCACCGGTACAGGATGAGCTTCTTGCGGAAGCGAAATTTGTCGAAAGGTTCGGACCGGAAGCTGGCCGCCCCCCACGTGCCACAAACTGAAAGGTTCTCGCTACGCCAACATGAAGGAGCTTCGTTTTGAGGCGGAAAATGGCGAATGGAGAGTAGCCTTCGCTTTTGACCCAAAACGCCGCGCCATTCTGCTTGTGGCCGGAGACAAAAGCGGCGTGAGCCAGAAGAAGTCTACCAGCGGCTGATCGCAAAGGCGGATTCAAGATATAAGCAGCATCTTGAGCAACAGAAGGCCGCCGCCAAGGAAGTGAGGCAGAGATAAAGCCATGAAGACTTTGCGTGAGAAGCTGAAAACTCGTCCCGCCGCCAGGCGAAAGAAGATTGCCCGTCGAGCCGCATTGCTTGTCGCTGAAGAAATGACCATGCGCGAATTGCGCAAAGCACGTGAGATCACTCAGGCTGAAATGGCCAAGACTCTTGGCATTAAGCAGGAGCAAATTTCCCGCATTGAAAAGCGAACGGACATGCACATCTCAACGTTGAAGAGAGCTGTCGAGGCAATGGGTGGAAAGCTGGATCTCATCGCGACATTTCCGTCCGGGGCTCCCATCAAGTTGACGGGACTGGCAGAACCGGACGCGTAACTGCCAGCCACCCCTCCAACTCCTCCAACGCCCGTTTGCACACCATCGCATGCCTCAGCTTCTTGTCGCGGACGCGCTTGCGCGTTTCTTCGTCCAGCGGCTGCAGCAGATCGAAGGTGATGTTTGCGGGCTGAAAATGCTTCGCCTCGGCATGGCAGATGTAGTTCACCAGCGCCCCGAAGGCGGTCGCGCGCGGCGGGGGAACGGGCTGGTCACCATGCGACAGCGATGCAGCATGCATGCCCGCAAGCAATCCCGTCGCGATCGACTCGACGTAGCCCTCCACTCCTGAGATCTGTCCGGCGAACAGAACTTTCGGGTGCTGCTTCATCTGCAGCGTTTCGTCCAGCAGCGTCGGGCCGTTGATGTAGGTGTTGCGGTGGATCTGCCCGTAGCGCAGAAACTTCGCGTTCTCCAGGCCGGGAATCAGCCGCAGTACCCGCGCCTGGTCGCCGTATTTCAAATGGTTTTGGAAACCTACCACATTGTAGGAGTCGGCGCGCAGGTTCTCCTGGCGCAGCTGTACCACAGCGTAGGGCATGTGTCCGGTATGCGGATTGCGCAGTCCGACCGGCTTCATCGGCCCGAAGCGCAGGGTGTCGCGACCGCGGCGCGCGATCTCTTCGATGGGCAGGCAGCTCTCGAAGTAGTTGAGGTTCTCCCAGTCCTTGGCGTCGACCGAGTGGGCTTCGATCAGTGCGTCGAGGAAGCGGTCGTACTCCTCCTTGGTCATCGGGCAATTGATGTAGTCGGCGGTGCCCTTGTCGTAGCGTGCCGCCATGTAACAGCGCGTCATGTCGATCGTGTCGGCCTCCACGATGGGGCTGATCGAGTCGTAGAAGTAAAGCTGTTCGCTGCCGCTCAGCCGCAGGATCTCCTGAGTCAGCGCGTCGGAGGTCAGCGGACCGGTGGCGATGATCGTGATCGCGTCAGCTTCATCGATGGCGGTCACTTCTTCGCGCATGACCTCGATCAGCGGTTCGCGTTCGATGGCTGCAGTCACGGCTTCGGCAAACTTCTCGCGATCGACGGCCAGCGCGTGTCCGGCGGGAACTGCGGTTGCGCGCGCAATCTCCATGAGGAGTGAGCCGGCGCGGCGCATCTCTTCTTTCAGCAGCCAGGGCGCGGAGTTCTCGCTGTCGGACTTCAGCGAGTTCGAGCAGACAAGCTCGGCAAAGTCCGCCGTCTGATGCGCGGGAGTCGAGCGCACCGGCCGCATCTCGTACAGCCGAACCGCTACCCCGCGGCGCGCGCATTGCCATGCGGCTTCCGATCCGGCCAATCCGGCACCAATAATGTGAATGGGCTTTTGCATGAAAGACGGGCTGAAGATACTTGGGTTATTATACGGGCCTGTTTTCGCCGAGGAGACCGCGATGGCCAGGCTGCCTTATGTCGAGATGAACGACGCTCCACCCGAAGTGCGCGAGATCTACGAAACCATGCTGAAGGGAAAAGTCGGCAGCGTGCAGAAACTGCTGGCGCACCGGCCCGAAGTGCTGAAGACCTTCCTGCCGTTCTATGGAACCATCGGACGCACCCTAGACCGCCGCACCTATGAAGCGGTGTACATTCGCGTTTCCATCATCAACCAGTGTCACTATTGAATGCAGCATCACCTCGCTTCGTCGAAGCGAGTCGGATTCACGACCGAAGACTGGCAGGCCTTAAAGGCCGGCGATTTTTCACGCTTCTCCCCGGCCGAGCAAACGGCGTTGACCTTCGCCGAAAAGTTGACGCGCGAGTTGCACAACATCAACGACGCCGACATTGACGCGCTGAAGCAGCACTTCACCCCGGCGCAGATCGTCGATCTCGATATCCTGGTGGGGCTGGTGAATCTGACGAACCGGCTGACCGATCCGCTGGGCGCGGATCTGGAAACTCCGGAGGAGAAGATTTAGGCGACTGACGTTCTGGCGTGCGGTCGTTATCCTTTCAACGACTTACGCCAATTTCCCGGATTGGCGTGCAGGCCAATCGCACAGGACTGTACGAACCTGCCATACAGACATATCGCACGATGCCCCTTCCGGCGCATTACAGCCCCTCTGGGCGACTTTGCCCACCCGGGAGGTACTCTGGGGCGTCTGGCCTGCCTGGAAGCGCTCTGAGGGCAAATAAACGCTGTTTCCCATTTCGGGACAATGACTTACCAGGGTCAGAGGATGACCCGGTCGTCCCCGACCCGCCTCGTCACGCGCTCCCGGTCGAGGTACTCCAGCAGGGGGATGGCGTGCTTGCGCGTGATCCCGAAGAGGTCTTTGAAGCTGCCGACATTCAGCTTCGGCGTCTTCGCCTTCTGAGCGGCGATCTGTTGGCGCAGCTGGTGCAGGGCGTCGCGGTGGAAGACCAGTTCGTCGCCGAGTTTGACCAGCACACGGTCGCGCAGCAACAGGGTGACGATCTTCTGCGCGCGCACGCGATCCACCGGTAGCGAAGCCAGCACATCTTTCAGCAGCGGGACTTTCAATCCCGCACTGGCGAAGGCCTGCTCGATCTGCGCCTTCGACTCCGCTTCTTCGTCGCGCAGCACGACGCCTTTGCCGGCGGCATGGACGAGTTCGCCGCTGACTTGAAGCTTCTTGTCGCGGACGAGCGCGTCAAGCACGCCGCGAAAAACTTCCTCGCCCAGACCAAGAGTTTCGCGCAGCTGCTCTTTGCTGATGCCGGCGACCAGCGGGTTAGCTTTGTGAAAGCGCTCGACCTCAGCCGACATCTGCTCGTGCAAAGAAGCAATTGTCGGGGCGGCGATCAGCACATCGCCGAAGCGCGTGATCTTGCCGGCCTTCCCCAACTCGCCAACGAGCCGTTCGATGTGCGCTGGTGGCAGTCCCATCTCCGCTACAGCGTCGCTGATGGAAAGCCCGTCGTGAATTCGCCGCGCAACTCGGGCAAGCAGCGCATCCTGCGGACTGGCGTCATCGATGGCCTGCAGAAATGCCAGCCGCTCGCTGGCTTTGGTTCGCCGAGGTTCTTCGGCCGAGTCGAGCACGCGTCCGCCGCCAATGGTGATCACAGGCGAAAATTGCCGGATGATGAAGCGGTCTCCGGGCAGCAGCATCACCGGTTCATCCAGCTTCAGCCGCGCGAATCCGGACTCACCGGGCTGGAGTTGCTTTGCCCCCAGAAGGCTGATGTCGGCGATGGTCTCTGCGGTGAAAACGTGCAAGTGCACGCGGGCGCGATCACGGAGCGGTTTGGCCGAGCGCAGCAGGTCGAGCTTCACGCTCACGCGGCTCGTTGGACGAAACAGCCCGGGCCGCGTGAGCATCATGCCGCGCGCCAGGTCGGCCGTCTCGACGCCGGCAAGATTCAACGCGGTTCGTTGTCCGGCGATTGCCTCGTCGGAGGCTGCGCCGTGAACCTGCACACCGCGCACCCGCAGACGTTTGCCCGTCGGATGGACCTCCAGTTCCTGCTCCTTGCGAACCGTCCCGGAAATCAGTGTGCCGGTCACAACCGTGCCGAAGCCTTTCATGCTGAAGACGCGATCGATGGGCAAACGGAAGACCGCCGCCGAATCCTTCGCCGGAATTTCCGACGCCAGCCGCGCCAGTTCGCTGCGGAGTTCGTCCAGCCCCGCGCCGGTCTTCGAACTCACGGCGACGATGGGCGACTGTGACGGATCGAGGAACGAACCCTTCAGGAATTCCGCGACTTCCAGTTTCACGACTTCCAGCGTGTCCAGGTCGACCAGGTCCGACTTGGTCAGGACGGTGATGCCCCGCCGCACGGCGAGCATGCGGCAGATATCGAAGTGCTCACGGGTCTGCGGCTTGACGCCTTCGTCGGCGGCGATGATGAGCAGCACCAGGTCGATACCGCCAACGCCCGCCAGCATGTTGCGGACAAAGCGTTCATGGCCGGGCACATCGACGAATCCAATCCGTAAGGGCTCGCCCGCAGGGCTGGTCAAGTCGAGGTTGGCAAAGCCGATATCGATGGTGATGCCGCGCCGCTTTTCCTCTTCCAGGCGGTCGGGATCGGTGCCAGTCAAGGCGCGAACCAGGGCGCTCTTGCCGTGATCGATGTGGCCCGCGGTTCCGACGATGACCGCCTTCATAGGCACAAGTTTACCTGCACTTCGTGGAACTCTCGAACCGCCGGGGGCGAATGCTTTCTAGGGCGGCCTGTGCGAGAATAGTGGTAGAAACTAGCGACCGCCTTCCGGGTTTACTACGGTTGCGCCATCCCCACGAAGGTTTTTGCTTTCAAAGGGTCACGGGCGTCTAATGTACTTGAACTCCAGGCGTACTTGATCCTTTATTGATCCAACGGATGGCCTCGATTCTCACACCGTCAGAGACGCCACAACCTCTTCCACCCAGTGAAGACAGCCAGCTTGCGCCCTGGCAAACCGCCTATGGTGGCGGCGAGCTGGACCTGACACCGCACATGTTGTTGCAGCTGGAAGATGATCTGGAGCGCGCGCGCATGCGCGAGGCGTTCTGGATCTCGGTGGTGGTTCACCTGATGGTGGTGATCCTGCTGGCGATGTCGCCCAAGATTTTCCCGGCGTTGATGAAGGGCTACGTCCTCACCACGCCCGAGGACCTGCTGAAGAACCAGCAGATGACGTACCTGGATCTGCCGCCCGATTTGCAGAAGGCGCCGAAGGTTGCGCCCAAGACGGATGTTCTGTCGGACAAGAACCGCACTGCCGAGAGCCGACATCCGTCGCTCGACAAGAAGACGCTGCAAGAGTTGAAGCGCGCGGGTCCGCCGAAGATGCCGGCGCCGCCTGCGCCGCAGCAGCAGCAGATGGCGCAACAGGCGCAGCCGCAGCATCAGACAGCTCCGCAACAGCAGGCTCCGCCGCAGGGCCAGCAGCAATCGCCGTTTCAGAACGCCGTACCGCAGCAAACCGCTCGTCTGCAAACTCCTCCGCAGGGCGCACCTGATTTTCGCGCGATGATGTCGTCGCCGGGATCGGCAGTGCAGAACGCGACCAAGGCGATTGCCGCCGGACGGATGGGCGGCGGTGGCAGCTATGGAGGCGGTGGCGACTACGGTGTCGGGCCGGGAGGCTCGGCGCGCGTGCGCGGCAATCTGGAAGTGCTCAGCGACACGCAGGGCGTCGACTTCGGTCCCTACCTGGAGCGCGTGCTGCAGGCCGTGCGCATGAACTGGTACAACCTGATTCCGGAAGAGGCGCGGCCGCCGCTGCTCAAGAAGGGCAAGGTCGCGATTGAGTTCGCCATCACTCCCGACGGCAAGGTAGCGGGCATGACGCTGCGCGGACCGTCAGGAGACGTCGCGCTCGACCGCGCGGCCTGGGGCGGCATCACCGCGTCAGCGCCGTTTCAACCTCTGCCCAGCCAGTTCCACGGACCGTATCTGGCGCTGCGTTTCCACTTCTACTACAACCCCGGCAAAGGCGATCTGGAGTAAGGCAGCGGCGAGCCGCGAGCTTCAGGCCGTGAGCTTTGAGCCCGAAGGGCGAAAGTGATTAGCCCGCCGCGGAAGCGGCGGGTACGCTGCCATTCCGATGATCGGAGCCCCTTCAGGGGCGGCACTCGGTATGGTGATGTCGGTCACGACGCGTTTCGCCGGACACTCCGTAGCATTGACGTGTGGCGCACACCTACATCAGCTCTATCTTTCATATTGTCTTCAGCACCAAGGCACGCATTGCCTTGATCGGCGCTGAACTTCGACCCCGCTTGTGGAGCTACATGTCCGCCATTGCCCGAAATCACAGTGTGCGTGTGCTCGCGATTGGGGGCACGGCGAATCACGTCCACATTCTGCTGCTCCTCCCAACCGATCAGAAGCTCGCCGACGTCGTGCGAACCTTGAAATGCAATTCCAGCCGCTGGATGCGCAAAACCGATCGTAAGTTTGGATGGCAGGATGGCTATGGTGCATTCAGCGTCAGTCCATCGCAGTTGGCTGGCGTCGAGCGATACATTGCACACCAGGCAGAACATCACCAGCGGCGTACGTTCGAAGAAGAGTTCCTGGCGATGCTGCAGGCAGCTAACATGCGTGTCGACTCAGGTCAGGTATTCGCATAGGTGTCGCCCCTGAAGGGGCTCTGGATGTCTGATGGGCATCGTACCCGCCGCTTCCGCGGCGGGCTAATCACTTTCGCGTCTTCGACGCTGTGTTTCGCTCGCGCAGGGTTGATAGATTGCGCCGGGAAACTCCAAGATCACTCCTGCCGCTGGAATGGCGGCGTAAACTTATTCCGTGCCTCTTGATCTCCAACCCATCCGTCCTGACGAACGCGAGAAGGCTCTCGCCGAGCGGCGGATGGTGCACGATCGCATTCGCGTAATCGGGCTGCTGGCCATCATCGTCTTCCTTCTGCTGCTGACATTTTTGCGCTTTGGAAAAACCATTCCATGGAGCGCGCGCTAGCGCCTTCTCGGATGAACGGTCCCGCACCAACTCAACCATTGCTGGTCGTCATTCTCGGTCCAACGGCGTCGGGAAAATCGGCGCTCGCGGTTGCCGTGGCGCAGCGCTTCGCGGGCGAAATCGTCAGCTGCGACTCGGTCGCCGTTTATCGCCACTTCGATATCGGAACGGCCAAGCCATCGCCTGAACAGCGGGCGGCGGTGCCTCATCATCTGATCGACGTTGCCGAACCGGAGGCGCCGTTTACCGCCGGAGAATACTCGCGGCAAGCGCGGGCGGCGATCGCAGAAATTACTGCGCGCGGCAAGCTGCCGATTGTCGTCGGCGGCACCGGGCTGTATTTGCGGGCGTTGCTGGAGGGACTCTTCCCCGGCCCGCAACGTTCGGAAGAATTGCGCGAGCGCTTGCGGACGCGCACATCGCAACATCTCCACCGTGTGCTGACCAAGCTTGATCCGAAGGCTGCGGCTGCCATTCATCCGAATGACGTGCCGAAATTGATTCGTGCGATTGAGGTGTGCTTGGCGTCGCGTTCGAAGATGAGCGAGTTGTGGCACGAGCGCGGGCGCGACCCGCTGGTGGGGTATCGCATTTTGCGGATCGGCTTGAACCCGGAGCGGCAGAAGCTGTACGAGCGAATCAACCAGCGCGCGCGCAAGATGTTTGAGGATGGATTGGTCGAGGAAGCGAAATCGCTGCTGGAACGCTACGGGCACAAGAAGGTGATGGCGCTGGACTCGCTCGGGTATCGGCAGGCCGGCCAACTTCTACGCGGCGAGTTGTCGCTGGAAGAAGCGATTGCCGCCGCGCAACAAGGGCATCGCAATTATGCCAAGCGGCAGATGACATGGTTCCGTCGCGAGCCGGAGGTCACGTGGGTGGAGGGGTTTGGCGATGAAGTAGAAACCGAGACCACCGTTGCAGAAATCATTTTCAAATTCTGAACTGCGGCAACCGGGATGGCCGATTGGCTGGTAGGACTCGGCGTTTGTAGATAACTTACGCCATCGCTCATGTCGCAAGTTACCGATCCGGATATCGTTTCTGGAGTAACTTACGTTATGGCCTGCCAATAACAGCTACCGTCAGCCAGAATTCGGGTTATAAGGTACTACGCGTTAGAACGCCACCGCGCAGCAATGCCTGAACGTCTCTTACAAGAGGAGTTTTCTATGACGCACTTCGTTCGCCTATCTCCGCCGATTGTTCGAAGCAGCTTGCGACCGAGATCTTGGTGGCTTCTCGTCCTGATTGCAGTGGCGGCGATGAACACCGGTGTGCTGCGCGCTCAAACCTTGTCGACTCTCTACGCGTTTTCTAACGGCGATGGATATGGACCGTGGGCAGGACTCACCTCGGATGGCCACGGCAACTTCTATGGGACGACCGCGTCCGGCGGCAGTTCCAACTGCGGAGAGGGCTGCGGGAGTGTCTTCAAACTGACGCACAAACCCGGCGGATGGATTCTGTCCACGCTTTACGAATTCGAGGGCGGCAGTGACGGTGGCAAGCCTAAATCGCAAGTGGTGTTCGGCCCCGACGGCGCGCTCTATGGAACCACGCAATGGGGTCACGGAGCGGTGTTCAGCCTGCGTGCGCCCGCCACCATTTGCCGAGCCGTCAGCTGCCGGTGGACCGAGACCGTCCTTTACAGCTTCCAGGGCGGCAATGATGGCGAAAAGCCCGGATACGGCGCACTGGTCTTCGACCGGCAGGGCAATCTTTACGGCACGACTTTGGACGGCGGCCGATTCGGAGCGGGAACCGTATTCGGGCTAACGCGCTCCGGCGGGGCTTGGCAGAAAGGCGTCATCTATCACCTGCCTGGCGACCAATCGATTCAATGCGCGCCCGTGGGCGTCGCGTTCGATAACTCCGGCAACCTGTGGGGCACTGCATTTGGTTGCGCGAACACATTTGGCACCGTTTTCAAACTGACCGACTCCGGTTCCGGCTGGACCGCAACCTCCATCCACGTCTTCCAGAACACGCTCTACGGGAGCACTCCCGATGGTGCCTCCCCGTTCGCGTCCCTAACCCTCGGCAGTTCGGGCACATTTTATGGCACCACCATGTTGGGCCCATCGAATCCCGACTGCCCCGATCTCGGGACCGTTTTTCAAGTCAACGCAGCGGGCGAATTTTCGACCCTTCATTTCTTCCCTCCCGCCTCCGGGCCTCAGTGCGCGTCCCTGAACGGTGTCATGGGGCCGGTGGCCGTCGATGCGCAGGGCAACCTTTACGGGACCCAATACGCCAATGGCTACGGAGCTTACGGAGGCGTCTTCAAGGGAGGGCCGTCGGGCTGGTCTCAACTGGTCAATTTCTCGCCGGATGAGGGAGGCCTTCCCATCGGGGGAGTGTTACTCGATGGCGGAAATATCTACGGAGCTTCCTCGCTGAATGGCCCGGGTGGCGGCGGTACCATCTGGGAAATCACCCCTTAGCGCATATATTCCTGACGTCCCGCTACAACTTGTGCGTTCCGGCGCAGCGCGCATGTGGCGATCTTTCGCGTTCACAATCCCACTGAGTGGGCGACTGCCTGCTCTGGTGACACCTATTTCGTCGCTCATGGCTTGTTCATAACAGGTATCGTTTCCGTTTGAAAATGTGCCGATTCCGGGTGTAGAGTTCCACCGTCAAAAGGGCGATCATCAACGGTCGCATTCAGTGAAGGGGACCACCATGACGATCCCGGCACAATTTTCTGAGCGCACTCGCTTGCAACGGCTATTCCGTGCATTCCCGCTAGGTTTCTCGTTTGTGTTGGCTGTAGTTCTGTCACAGACGATGCAGGCACAAACGTTCAGCGTGCTCCATAACTTCACAAACGGCGCAGACGGGGCAGGTCCCAGCTCCGCGATCAGCGTCGGACCCGGTGGCGTCCTGTACGGAACGGCGGAATTCGGCGGGCCCCATGAGAATGGCACAGTTTTCCGCCTGAGCCAGCTGAACTCAGGTTGGGTATTCAGTGTTCTGTACGGGTTTGCCGGGGGAAGCGATGGAGCCGATCCAATCGGCGGAGTGGTGTTCGGCCCCGATGGCGCTCTATTTGGTACGACCCAACAGGGTGGTCCTGAAAACGACGGTACAGTCTATGCGCTGAAACCGCCGTCGACGTTTTGCCGATCGCTAACCTGCTATTGGAACGAAACCATACTTCACACCTTCCCGGGAGCACCGGATGGGTTCAACCCGTGGGGCGAGAACCTGGTGTTCGATGCGGCGGGAAATATCTATGGCACGACCACGAACGGCGGTGCGTATGGTGCGGGGACTGTGTTCGAGCTGACCCGGTCCGGCAGTGGTTACACGGAGAGCATCCTGTATAACTTTGCCGGCAGTCCGGACGCGGGGTACCCCTTCGCCGGCGTGGTGTTCGATGCCGCTGGGAATTTGTACGGAACCACCGGTAACGGAGGAACCGGGCGCGGGTGCGACTACGGCTGTGGAACGGCTTTCCAATTGACGCCTTCCAACGGCAGCTACCAGGAGAATGTGCTGGTTAACTTCGATTTTGGGCTGGCTGCTTTGGCAGGTGGGATTTATCCCAACAGCGCCCTTGTCCTCGATGCATCCGGCAACCTGTATGGCACCACAATTTACTCCGGGAACATTACCCTGAATGGCATAGTTTTTAAGCTTGCGCCCTCAGATGGACGGTTTACGCCATCCTTGCTTTATGCGTTCCCTTCCTCTTGCCAACCCTACGGTGGCGTAATCATGGACACGGAGGGTAACTTCTACGGGCAATGTCTCTATGGTGGCGCCAATGGGGGCGGCTGGGTTTTCGAGCTGACCAATTGCAGCCAACATTGCACCGTAGTGGATCTCCACGATTTCACCGGTCGCGACGGCGCCATGCCTACCAGCCCCGTGACGCTCGACGCGAACGGCAATCTCTACGGCGCAACCGAGTATGGAGGGACGAGCATCAACTGCCAACTCGGCTGCGGCGTGGTGTGGGAGATCACAGGCGTGGGCGCTCCGCGAAAGAAGTAGGCTGATCGCGCGTCCTGATGTTTTATTGTTCGAAGATTTACCTTAGCGGACCCTTCGACGCAGGTGTTGCAAAGTCGCCTTATCACCACTGACGTCATCAGAGGGTTCCTGGCATTCTCGTAATCGAACCTTCGCCCCTCTCGAATCATTTACGATAGTCGTCTTGGATCCCGTCACACATTTTCTGACCGGAGCGTGCATGAGCCGCTCCGGTTTCAATCGCAAATCCGCACTGGCGACGGTAACCATGGTGCTCGCCGCCGAGGCTGCCGACATCGACGTGCTCTGGTCCTTCAGAGGCTCGATCGAGGGACTGCAGCATCATCGCGGCATCACTCACAGCTTTGTCGGAGTGCCGTTCGTCGCGGCCGGCACGCTCGCGTTCGTGTGGCTGCTGCACCGCTTCCGCCGAAAGCCGCTTACCGGATCGACGCGAACGGTACGCTGGGGCTTTCTCTATTTTTGCGCGTTGCTGGCGGCGCTGAGCCATCTGCTGCTGGACTACACCACCGCGTACGGCATCCGTCTGTTCGAGCCTTTTAACTACCGCTGGTACTCGTGGGACATCGTCTACATCGTCGAGCCGCTGATGCTGCTGGCGTTGATTGCTGCGCTGGCGATTCCGGGGCTGCTTGGATTGGTGAGCAGCGAGGTGGGCGCGCGCAGCAAGCTTCCGCGCGGACGGGGCGCGGCCATCGCGGCACTGGTGTTCATCCTGCTGCTGTATGGATACCGCGACTATCAGCACCGGCGGGCGCTGACGGCGATGAGTTCGTTCATGTATCACCAGGCCGCGCCGCAGCGAGTGGCGGCGTATCCATACATGATCAATCCGTTTCGCTGGCACGGCGTGGTGGAGACCAAAAACTTCTTCGAAACCGTTCCGGTGAATTCGTCCGGCCCCGACGTGGCTTTCGACGAGGGTGTTCAGTTCTACAAGCCGCCGCAGAGTCCGGCGCTCAAGGCCGCGGACAACTCGTACTTCGGGCACGTGTATCTCGACTGGGCCGCGTTTCCCTACATGCGCGTGACTCCGAATCCGCAAGACCAGCCCGGGTATCTGGTCGAGTATCAGGACTTGCGGTACACGTATCCTGCGTCGCGCGGTCTGGCGATTGCGCGCTCCTCGCAACGTGCGCCGCTGGCGGGATTCGTCCTGCTCAGCCCGGAACTGCACGTGCTGGCCGAAGGCATGAACTCCAACCGGCCACCTTCGCTGCAGACTCTGGACGATCCGCCCGACCGGCATTAGCGACGCTTTTGTCAATTCTTGCTGGCGGGCCCGTGTTGGCCTTGACGCGGTGCCGAAGCATGTTCACAATCGAAGAACGAGGTGAGGAATGTTGGCATACGTTTTTGTCGTTTTAGCAGCCGTGGTTCACGTTCGTTGGATCGCGCTGCCTTTCAGCTTCACGCCGGTGCTCGCGGCCCTGCTGTACTTTGGCGCGCGCATGCCGCGCAAGCAGATGTGGATTCCCCTGGCCGTGCTGGCCGCCTCGGACCTTTACCTGAATCGCGTGGTGTACGGCATGGCGTTCAACGCTGACCAGATCATCACCTGGGGCTACTACGCCGCCGTGATTCTGCTGGGCGCGTACGTGATCAAGGGCTGGTCGCCGGTGCGCATCGGCGTTTCCGCGCTGGGCGCTTCGGTAGGATTTTTCGTGGTCAGCAACTTTGCCGTGTGGCTTGCGGGCACCATGTATCCGATGACCGCCAGCGGCCTGGCGAGCTGCTACGTTGCCGGCGTACCGTTCTTCCGCAATGAACTCGTGTCGGACCTGCTGTTCACCGCCGTGTTCTTCGCGGTGGGTTACGCAATGAGCCTGCGTCATACGGACGAGTTGGCGACCGTCCCCGTCCCGCGCACACGTTAAGCATCAGCAGAAGCTTCACTGAAGAGCCCGGATTAACTCCGGGCTTTTTCTTTATGCGTTCAAAGCTAAAGCGATTCGCCCAAGTTGCTGGACTCGCCTTCTTCATCGCTCGCTCTTGCTCTGCGTTTCTTTTGTAGCCGCCGCACCCACCAGCCAATCAGGATTGCAACCGCCACCACCGCGATCACGATACGCAGGTGGTGATGGAATGCCGAGCCGATGAAGCCGAGGATCGCTGGGCCGTAGCGGATGACGATGAGCGACACGATCGAGAAGCGGATGACGCGACCGAAGAAGATTGCCATCAGAAAATGGCTGAACTTCATCTCGGCGACGCCGGCCGAGAGAACGAACAGCTTGAACGGCGTTGGCGGCGGCAGCATCGAGGGCAGCATGATCGCCCAGAACTCGTGGCGCTCGAACGAGGCTTTGATCTTGTCGAAGCGCTGTTGCCCGATCCGCTTGACCAGCAGCATCTCCCCGCCCTTGTAGCCGATCCAGTAGATGACGATGCTGCCCAGCGCCGAACCGAATCCGGCCATCACGGCGTAGAGCAGGAAGCGCTTGGGATCGGCATAGGAGTAGCCGGCGACGATGGCGTCAAGCGGCATGCCGAGGAAAGCGGCGTCTACGGCGGCGAATCCGGCGACCCCCCAGATGCCCAGCGGCTTCAGCACGCTGAGGATCAGCAGAGACCATTTGTTGAGGAGATGTTTCAAGGCAGTGGCTAGTGGCCGGTGGCCAGTTGTCAGTTGGACCGCAGCCGAATTCTTTATTCTACGCGAGCGAGCGTGCGGGGAGGCATCCTCCGTCCCGCGAAAAAATGAGTGCCCCATCCTCCTCGGCAGCGTTTGGATCGCAATCTACAAGCGCCGCCGCAGGCGGTCCAGAAGTGATTAGCCCGCCGCGGAAGCGGCGGGTAGGCGCCACAAAAATTGATTGGAGCCGGCTTCAGCCGGCGGCTGTGTCGTCCCTGGAAGGGACTTCGCGCGATTTATCAATGCGTACCCGCCGCTTCCGCGGCGGGCTAATCACTTCTGCCCTTCGGGCTCTGTTTCTTGCGGTCGTCCGATGCTGCTCGGCATGACAACCAATCAAGGGCAACCTCATAGCTCATAGCTGCCTTCTCTGGCCACTAGCCACTGACCACTGGCCACTGCATAATTACTTCATGCCCGCCGGCAAAGACCTGCAGAGAAAACTCGACACCCTGCGCGACAAAATTCGTCACCACGAACATCGCTATTACGTGCTCGATGCGCCCGAGATCACCGACGCCGAATTCGATCGCCTGATGGATGAGCTGATCGAGCAGGAAAAGAAGCATCCTGAGCTGATCACGCCTGACTCTCCCACGCAGCGCGTCGGTGGACAAGTCAGCGGCCAGTTCGCCAGCGTGCGGCACTCGACGCCGATGCTCTCGCTCGCCAAGACGACCAGCGAGGAAGAGCTGCGCGACTGGGAGCGCCGCATCCACACCCTCACCGGCGAGACGAAGGTCGATTACGTTTGCGAGTTGAAGCTCGACGGCATGTCGATGGCGCTGCGCTACGACGCCGGCCGGCTGGCGTTGGGCATCACGCGCGGCAATGGCACCGAGGGCGAAGACGTCACCGCCAACGTGCGCACGATCCGCAGCATTCCGCTGAACATCTCGGCGCCGCAGCTGAAGAAGGCCGGCTTGCCCGCTGCCTTCGAAGTGCGTGGCGAGTTGCTGATGCCAAGCTCATCGTTTCAGCGTATGAACGACGAGCAGGAGCAGAAGGGCCTGGCGAAGTTTGCCAACCCGCGTAATGCCACGGCTGGCACGGTGCGGCAACTCGATCCGCGCATCACGGCCTCGCGTCGACTCGACTTCTTCGCGTACGGCCTGCTCGTCGACGGGCGCACGATCTTCGATCGTCATTCTGAAGCATTGAAGGCGCTGCAGGCGGCGGGCTTTAAGGTCAATCCCAATCACCGGCTGGTGCACAGCATCGACGATGTGTGGACGTTCATCGGCCAGTGGGAGGGCAAGCGCGACACGCTGCCGTACGAAACCGACGGCATCGTGGTGAAGGTCGATCGCATCGCGCTGCAGCAGGAACTGGGCTTCACCGGCAAGGCGCCGCGCTGGGCCATCGCCTACAAGTACGCGGCGCACTCGGGCGAGACCGAGATCGAAGAGATCCTGGTGCAGGTGGGCCGCACGGGCAAGCTGACGCCGGTGGCCGCGCTCAAGCCGGTGCCGATCGGCGGCACCACCGTGAGCCGCGCCACGCTTCACAACATGGGCGAGATCGACCGGCTCGGAGTGCAGATCGGGGATCGGGTGCTGGTCGAACGCGGCGGCGACGTCATCCCCAAAATTGTGGAAGTGGTCAAAAAAGGAGCGCATCGCCGCGCGTTCCACATGCCGGAGCGTTGTCCCGTATGCGGCGGTCACGTCGTTCGCGTCGAAGGCGAGGCTGATCATCGCTGCGTGAACGTCGCGTGCCCGGCAAAGTTGCGCGAGACCATTCGGCACTTCGCGTCGCGCGGCGTGCTGAACATCGAGGGCATGGGCGACTCGCTGGTGAATCAGCTGGTCGAGTCGGGGATGGTGAAGGACGTTGCTGACATCTACAGCCTGACCGAAGACAATTTACTCAAGCTCGAACGCATGGGCAAGAAGTCGGCCGACAACATTCTGAGCGAGATTGCGAATTCGAAGAAGCTGCCGCTGGAGCGCGTGATCTACGGCCTCGGCATTCGCTTTGTCGGCGAGCGCACGGCACAGTTTCTCGCCGAGCACTTCGGCTCGATCGACGCGCTGATGAATGCCAGCGAAGAAGAGCTTCAGCAGGTGAACGAGATTGGGCCGAGAGTGTCGGCGGCCATCCGCGAGTTCTTCGACGAGCCGAAGAACGTCGCGCTGGTGAAGCGGCTGAAGGAAGCAGGGCTGCAATTCACCGGCGAAAAACGCGAGCGCGGGACGGCGCTGGCCGGGAAAACATTTGTGCTGACCGGGACGCTCCCGAAGTATTCGCGCGATGAGGCGAAGAAGATGATCGAAGATGCGGGCGGGAAGGTCGCGGGATCGGTGAGCAAGAAGACGGATTACGTGGTCGCCGGAGAAGAAGCGGGATCGAAGCTGGATAAGGCGAAGGAGTTGGGCGTGGCCGTAATCGATGAGAAAGAGATGGAGACGTTGGTGAAGGGGTAATGGTCAGTATCGGCAGCGTCACCAAACCAATTTCAGATTGTCATCCTGAGTGGAGTGAGTCGCCGGAGGCGGCGAACGGAGTCGAAGGACCCCTATACCGGACAAGATCTTTCTCGCTATAGGGGTCCTTCGACTCCGCATCCGCCCGCCGCGAAAGCAGCGGCGGAAAAGCAAAGGCGCGGACGCTCAGCTCAGGATGACAATCAAGAAATTGTGCTCAGTAAAGGAAGAAGTGGGGTGGCGCTCGGAAGCGAATCCCTACGACACCAAATACCCGTTGGCTTCGTCTTCTGGCGAGACGATTCCTTCGGGCAGCCGTCCGCCGTTGTAGTCGGCCATGCGGTTCTTCCACTTCAGAAAGTCCGTGATGGTCTGCGGCTCAATGCGCACTTCCACCCGCCGCAAACTGGCCAGCAGCAGGTTCATCTCTTTGACGAAGCCAACCGGCGTGCGCAGATCGACCCGGCCGGGCTTGACGACGAGTTCCACCTCGCGGCCGCGACACGCCAGCAGCCCCCAATGCTTCGGCAACTCTGACGGGGCGATCACGCCGGCGGGAGCCATGTAGATCCTCCGGCTGCCCAGCCCTTCGTCTGGCTTCAGGCGAAAGGGCTTGTTGGCGTCGGCAAGAAAATCTGCGCGTGAGACTTTGCACTCCACCAGCACGGACTGGCACGAAGCCTTCCAGCCGATGACGTCCGGGATCTCTCCCGTAGCGCAGTACTGCTCGGAAAGCACGATGCCGCAGCCATAACGCAGGCGCAGCCACTCGGCTGCTCGGGCCACCAGTTGCGCATGTTTCACCGCGGGAGACGCTTTCGCCACATCAAAGTTGTAGCGCGAAATCGGCGGCGGCGGGAGTACCGGTTCTGAGACAGCCCCGGCGAGTTTGGTAATATCGAAGATTCGCATGGCGTGGATGATCCAAGCTGAGGATGTGCGTAAGACTTATCGCATCGGCAAAGTCGATGTGCAGGCCCTGCGTGGCGTATCGCTCGCGATTGAGAAGGGCGAGTTCGTCACCATCGTCGGCCCTTCCGGCAGCGGCAAGTCGACCCTCTTCTACATTCTTGGTGGACTGACGCACGCCGACAGCGGACGCGTGTTGATCGACGGCGTGAACTTCACCGACCTCTCGGACGCCGGGCGGACGAAGCTGCGCAAAACCAAAATCGGCTTCGTCTTCCAGAAGTTCAACCTGCTGCCTACGCTTACCGCGCGCGGCAACATCGAAATCGCGCGCGACATCTCCGGGCGCGAGATTACGGCGGAAGACGAAGCTCGCATTCAGCGCATCACCCAACTGCTGGGCATCGACAAGCGGCTCGACCATCGTCCTTCGGAGATGAGCGGCGGCGAGCAGCAGCGGGTTGCGCTGGCGCGCGCCCTCATCAACCAGCCGGCAATCGTGCTGGCCGACGAGCCCACGGGCAACCTTGATTCCGAAAATTCCGAGATTGTGCTGAACATGCTGCGCCGCTCCAACCAGGAGTTCGGCCAGACGGTGCTGATGATCACCCACAATCCCGAGGCCGCCACCTACGGCGACCGCATTATTCATATGCGCGACGGCTCGATCGTGCCGCCGGAAAAAGATCCGCAATGGAGTCACGCTCATGACTGAGGACATGCGCTCACCGATTCTGCCGGGAACGGCGGCCTCGGATTACGAGCGCTATTTACGCACCGATGAACTGCTCGCGCTGCAAAAGCCGCCGGAGGAGATGCTTCATCCCGACGAGCTTACGTTCCAGGTAACGCACCAGGCGTCGGAGCTGCTGATGAAGGGCGCGGCCTGGGAGCTGGAGCGGGCGCGCCAGTGCATCGTCGAAGGCGACTACCGCAACTCGGCACGGCTGCTGCGGCGCGCCAACAAGATGCTGGTGCATCCGCTGCGCATGCTGGCGCTGCTGGAGACGATCACGCCGTACGAATATCACGTGATCCGCGCCGGGCTGGGACACGGCAGCGGACTGGATTCGCCGGGATTTCTGGCGCTGCTGCACATCACGCCGCGGCTCGGCGAAGCGTTCTTCGATGCGGTAAAAAAGGCAGGGCTGACGCTCGAGGAGTTGTATCGCCGGCATGCGGAGTTCTTCGAGCTGCACGACATCGCCGAAGAACTGGTGGATTACGACGAGCAGATGCAGCTGTTCCGTTACGCTCACCTCAAGCTGGCGCAGCGCATCATCGGTGGCGGCGTGGTGGGCACGATGGGCACGCCAGTGGAAGTGCTGAAGCAGCGCATGGAGCACCCGCTGTATCGGCAATTGTGGGATGTGCGGAACGAGATCACGGCGAAGGTGAATGCGGAGAATGCGCCGGGACACGGCGGGGCGTATTAGAGAGCCGCTCTTCGCTGTTGGCTATTCGCTTTTAGCTATTCGCTATTGGCTGTTGGCTTTTCGCTCTTCGCTATTCGATTTTAGCTTTTAGCTTCTTCGCTTTTCTGTTTTCAGTTTTCAGTTTTCGCTTTTCAGTTTTGGATTTTCGCCGATTCCTTTGGCACCCTGGCGCAGGTCGCGGCTGGCAGCGCGAAATGCTGCACCGGCGCAGGTCGCGGCTGGCAGCGCGAAATGCTGCACCGGCGCAGGTCGCGGCTGGCAGCGCGAAATGCTGCACCGACGCAGGACTCGCTGCAGCGCCGCCGCAGGCGGTGCGAAACCTCTTCAGCCCGGAGCGGCAGCTCCGGGACACGCGGCACCCCCCTTACGAGTCCCTTCAGGGACGACACATCTGCCGCCGGCTGAAGCCGGCTCGAGAAAATCTAAACAGGCTGCGGGACGCGGACCTGAAGGTCCGCTCTACCCGATTCGCTCCAGCACATAGCTCAAGGCACATAGGCCAAGGTCCATAGCTCAAGACCCCTGGCTCAAACTTTGCGGCTTATGGCTCAATGGTTCGTGGCTCATAGTTCGTTGCTCATAGTTCATGGCCCACCGCTCATAGTTCATGGCCCACCGCTCACGGCTCATAGCTCACGGCTCACACCCCACCGCTTACGGCTCATAGCTCATGGCTCAAGGCTCACAGCTCACAGCTCCAAGCGAACAGCGAGGAGCGAAAAGCGGCCTCTCCGATTTGCCCGTATGTTCAACCATTCGTTATAATTCAGGCATCGAGCGGGAGTAACTCAGTGGTAGAGTGCGACCTTGCCAAGGTCGAAGTCGCGGGTTCAAATCCCGTCTCCCGCTCCAGAAATCATGCCGCCCTCGCTTCATGGCGAGGGTTTTTCGCATAGCTTTGCGTTGTACAGGGGTGCGGTACCCAAGTGGTTAAGGGGAAGGTCTGCAAAACCTTTATTCGTCGGTTCGACTCCGACCCGCACCTCCAAATTTGCCGCGAGCTTCGAGCCGCGAGCTTTGAGCTTGATCCTGCCGAGACGACCTTCGACTGCCCATCAGAGTTCTCAATCTGATCACAGTTCCTCCTGATAGGTTTGTCATCCTGAGCGTAGTGAGAGCGCGCAGCGCTGGAACGAAGTCGAAGGACCCCTATAACAGCTCCGTAGCCATTTGAGCGGAAAGCAGATTTCTCGTCGCCCTGAGGTGTCCGCGGGGAAATCCCGTCATCCCCTGGGGACTCGACGCTTTCTTCTCACCTACCCAGCATTCCCCTGCGCTTCAAAGTGGGCTGTCATGGCACACGCCTGTGGGCGCTCTGGTCCCTCCATCCTCTTGCTCCACAGCGGACAGCAACACCTGGTTTTCACGCAAACCCTGAAGGGCTGCTCGTGATGACAACTTTATAAAGCTGGAACGACCACTTCAAATCGTCCCCTCCAGTGTGCTTCACCCACAATTCAGTTGAACCAGAACGGTGTCTGCTTGGCCCACTGCGACTTCGGATACTGGCTGTGCAAACGATCGAATGCCTGCTTGCTCACAGTAGTGGTTTCGCGATTGGTGCAGCCATAGCGCGTGGAGCGCACAACCAGGTGCAGCGCTTCGGGGACCCGCGCGTCGTCGGGATGCGCCTTCGCCCAGGCCAGCACTACCTTGCCAAAATAATTGGGCGCCGTGCCGATCTGCGAGAGGCGAGTCCATTCTCCGCTCGCCTCCGTACGCTGCTGGCTGGAGGAGAATGCGGGCGCGGGCGGCAGTGGATTCCTGGGCGGAGCGGTCGAATCAGCTGATGGCTGCTGGTTGTAGGTGCCCGAATATAGCTCGTTGTCGAAGTTGGGCACTCCGATACGCCTGCCAACATCCTCACACCACCAGTTGTCGCGATATTCGTCAATCTTGGCCAGCGGGGTGCCGCGCAAGACGCCGGCATTCACATACGGACGCATGCCGGGAAAATGCAGCACTGCGAAAACCGCGGCGAACTGACGTGTCTCGGCGTCGGTCGCAGCCACATAGGCGTTCACGTAGCTCGCGGTTTCGGGAATCGCCTGCGCCGACTGTTTGCCCAGAGCGACAGCCTGAGCGGAGTCGCCGAGGATGGCCGCGCGCGTCCATGTCGACAGCAACAGCGCCTGCCGAAGGTTCTGCGGCAACAGCTTGCTGCGCGTGCCGTCGGACAGAAGTTGCAGCGGCGTTACATGGTTCAGCGTTGACGCGACGGAAACGTTGAACAGCGCCACCGGCTTCGGCTGCGCATTTTCTGGGCTGGAACTGCAGTTATCGTCAACGCAGTACTCGTCTTCGTCATATCCGTTGGTGTACTCCACCGGAACCTGCGGCGCGAATTTCAGGAACTCATCAAAATCTTGCGCCACGCGCCAGCGCAAGCCGAGCAGGAGGTTACGCGTCTGGTTTGGTGGCTGGGGGACGCGCTCCAGTTCGCGGTCGAGAAGATGCCGTGCCTCGGCGAACTTCTGCTGACCCACCAGCAAGCGTGCGCGCTCGAAGCTTGCACTCGCGTGCGCCGGAGAATCGTCGGGTACCGCGGCGGCCGCCTTAAGCAGCGCGTCGACTTGCGTGTCTTGCGCCTTGGACTTCACCAGCGCTGCGATAAGCCACGGCAGTGCGTGCGTCTGCTGCCAGCGGGCGAGCGCGTGCTCACGTGCCTGGGCGAGGTCGTTGGATTTCGCGGTGAGAATCCAGTCCGTTATGTCGTCGGCGGCCGGCTGCTGGTCATTTGTTTTCTGCTCGAGCAGACGGGTGTAGTCGATCAGTGCCTGCCCGAGATCGGTGGTGGGCTGCTCGCCGGAAATCTCCAGCGCGAGCGTATGCATGCGTTGCTGGGGTTGCAGTCGAAACTCCACAAAGCCAAGCGTACGCAGCACCGCCGGATGAATCTCTGCGGCGTTCTTGTCGGCGAGGATGGCGCGCAGCTCGGTGTCAGCCTGGGCCAGCAGTTTCGGATCGAAGGGCTTGTCTTCCGGAGCAGACAGCGTCGCCTGCCGGATCAACGTGCGTGCAGCGAGATACGGAGCGATCATGCTCCACGGGGAACTGTGGTCCTGCGCGATCTGGAGAAACTCAGCGCGTGCCTGGTCGAACTGCTCGCGATAGAAATGTGCGGCGGCGAGCTGGTAGGCGCGATCGGCTTTGATGAGCGGATCGGCGTTTGCCGGCGCTGCATCGGGCACGGACTGCGGCTCGGTGCAATTCGAAAAAACGGCATCCTGCGCCTGCACCCAGTCCTGCATCACCGGCGTTCCGGCGCCAAAGCGCTGGGTGCGGCTCTGGACCGTCAACGCGGCGTTTCGAAAGGCGTCGGGCGTGCAATTCAGATAGGCGCCGAAGGTGCGCTCAATCCGCTTGTAAGCCTTGTCGGCGAAGTACTGATCGGTACGGTCAGAACTCGGCTTCGGCAAGCGCGCAGCCGCGCGGGCCGCATACCAGGCCTGCATCATCTGGTCGTCACTCTGGTGCACCACGTCGTCGTAGGCCCAGTACTTCTTCGCCTTGGCGATCTCCTCTGCGCTGATCGGCTTGCCCGAGAGCACGCGGTAAGCGATGGCGAGATAGACGTCGTAGTACGAAGGCTGCACTACGCCAAGGTGTCCCGCGAGATAGTCATCGATGCTGGGCGCGGGACGCCTGGTCGAGACAAAGACCGCTTCGGTGAAGAACGGGCCGCACGAGAAGATATCGACAGGCGTGAGCAGCAGAACAGCCAGTACGGACAGAGTCACCGCTACAGCGAAGTTCCAGCGTTTCATGGCGCAAGCTTTCGTTCGACTGCGTTGAAGGTTGTAGCGTTCCAGGGGTGCGGAGTAAAGACGTAGACGTTTCGGTCCAGCAAGGTCGCGGGCCACGGCTCGTCGGTGGAGACGCCCAGGCTGGATCGGCAAAGTGGCTCGCGAAAATCTTTGCCCGCCTTCAGTGCGTTGACGATATTGTCGTGATCGATGCCCATGCGGAAGAGCATGGGCACAGCATCATCGACAGGAAGGTCGGAGATCCAGTCGTCACCCAGGCACCAGGATCCTAAGGCGGTGATCGACAATTGCTTGCCCTGCGGCAACTGCTTTCGCAAGTCGGTCAGCAGGGTTCGATAGAAATCGCGCTGCGACTTCAGGGCGTCGAAGTCGATCTCGACGCCGGTAACGCGCGGCAGAGCAATCGAACGCAGAATTTCCTGCGTTACCTCGGCGGAATAATCGGCCGAAAACTCGCCTGGCGTTTTGCGCGTCAGTTCCAGGCGAACAACCGCCGTCAGCGGCGTTTCGGGATTGACCAGCAATGGCTGGAATCGCGGCCGAAGCACCGGCTGGTCTTCCAGGTTGATGGTGGCGGCGAGGTAGGCAACGCCGACATCGGAAGAATGGAGGAAGGTCAGTCGCTCAGGCCGCTCCCACGCCCAGAAAGTTATGCGCGGGCGGGAAGGCCGTCCATGCAGGGGCGACGCTCCATTCAAGGCAAGCAGGAGAACCAACGCGACCACGAATGAGGCGCGACGCAACATTGGGATGTATGCGCCTACAGTGTAGCCAGCGCTGACGGGAAGTCAACGAGTGTCGACCGTCTCGGCGGCATCGCCTGGGATTCTCCCTGATATTCTGAACGACGCTTGCGTTACGACTCTGCCAAACTGCTGCTGACCGTCGACCTGATCGGCACCTTCGTCTTCGCCGTCGAGGGCGCCACCGCCGCCATCCAGGGCAATCTGGATCTACTTGGCTTAATGGTGCTGTCGTTCGCGACCGCGCTGGCCGGCGGCATCATTCGCGACCTGCTTATCGGCGCGATTCCTCCGGGAGCGATTCGCGATTGGCGCTATCCCGCGACCGCGTTCCTGGCAGGAGCGACGGTTTTTCTGTGGCACAGTTATGTCAGCCGCGTGCCGCAATCGTTTCTGGTGGTGGTGGATGCTGCCGGACTATCGCTGTTCGCGGTCGCCGGTGCGGCCAAGGCGCTCGATTACGGCATCCATCCGTTCCTGGCCGTGTTGATGGGCGGCATCACCGGCGTGGGCGGAGGAACGGTGCGCGATTTGTTGCTGGCACGCGTTCCGCTGGTGCTGCGCTCTGATATTTATGCGGTTGCCGCCTTGGCGGGAGCAGCCATCATGGTCGCAGGACTCAGCGGAAACCTTCCACCAACGCTGATGACCTTTGCCGGCGCGATCTCGTGTTTCCTGCTGCGCGTGGTCGCCGTCTGGCGGCACTGGAACCTGCCTAAGGTAGTTCACCCCTGACGCCTCGGTCGCTCAGTGGGTGGAACCCGACATCTGCTTTTCGATCACGCTGACTGTCAGCACGCCGCTGGGATGGGTAAACGATCCTTGCTGGACCACCGTTCCCTGCGCAACGGAAAATTCGAAGTCGGTACCCACAGCCACGTTCGGCAGCGACAATCGCGACAAGGGGGAACACAGCGCCTTGACGCTGCCGGCAGCCATGTTGGCCAGTTCACCGGCGGCATCGCGAATGTCCTGGGCCGAGAGCTCGTCGGGCTGCAGTCCAACCAGGTTGGCGCATGCCTGCCGGGCCAGCGCGAGATCGATATCGAGACGCACGGCGGCCTGCCACTCGCCCACAATCTGCACGCTCGATACCACATAGCCGGCACGCCGGTCGAAGGGAATGATGTTTGAACTGGGCGCCAGATCCATTCCCGCCATTGAGCTGAAAATCTCGTTTACCACGTCTGCCAGGTCAGCGTTGCTCACTTCGCAAGTCATCGATCACCGGTCCTTCAGCTGATAACACACATAGTTTCCGAACTGCACAACTTTGAAGTTGGCATCGAGGTTCAGGGTGGTCTCCGCACAACCGAGGAAGAGAAATCCGTCAGGGCGAAGTATGCGGCGCACCCGCGCCAGAATTGCCTTGCGGGTGTCGACATCGAAGTAGATGAGGACGTTGCGCAGAAAGACGATGTCAGCCGGGGGCACGGTATCGTTCCAGGATTCCGACAGGTTCAGGAACTGGAAGCGCACCATGGAGCGGATCTCGGGCTTCAACTGCCACTGCAACCCATGCTGCACGAAGTAGCGCGTCAGCAGCTTGGCCGGCAGTCCGCGATTCATCTCCATCTGGCGGTACAGGCCGGAGCGGGCGCGCTCCAGGATGGCATTGCTGTAATCAGTGGCATGAATGGAGAAGCTCCATCCCGGCAGGTTGAACTCCTCGCGCAGCGCCATGGCGATGCTGTAGGGCTCCTGTCCGCTGGAAGAAGCGGCGCTCCACACGGTGAGCCTGCGCTCGGCGGCGCGCTGTTTCATCATCTGCGGGATCACGGTCCCGGTCAGCGCGGCAAAACAGTTGGCGTCGCGGAAGAACCAGGTCTCGTTGTTGGTCATCGCATCCAGCACCCGGCGATGCAGGACATTGAAGTTCTGCCGGCGGAGCATGGTCAGCAACTCCTGCACCGAAGAGCAATTCTGCTCGCCCAGGAATGGCGCCAGGCGCGTCTCCGCCAGATACTCTTTGCCGGCATCCAGAACGATCGCCGTGTGGTTCTTCATCAGCGTGCGCAGATAATCGAAGTCGGCAGCGGCCAGGCTCATCGCGTCACCGCCGCTACATTAGGGAGACGCCTGGCAAAGAGCTGGCGTTCGGCCACACGCTTCACGATGTGAGGGCCAATCGACGATAAGGGCAGGACAGCATCGGCGAAGCCGCCGCGAGCCACGAAGCCGGGCATCCCCCAGACGATCGAGGTCGCTTCATCCTGCACCAGGATTTCGGCGGCCACCGAGGACAGCTGCTCACAGCCGCGCAATCCGTCCTGACCCATGCCAGTGAGGACGACCGCCAACGTCGAGCCGCGAAATACGTCTGAGACAGAGCGAAACAGAACGTCGACCGAGGGGCGGCAGGAATTTTCCGGAGGCGACTGGCTGATGCGGATCTTCGCCAGTCCCTGCTCGGTTTCCACCAGCATGTGATTGCCGCCGGGCGCCACCCACATCGTGCCGGCGCGCAGAACCGCGCCGTCGATGGCCTCTTCCACCGGCATGCGGCACAAGGTGGTAAGACGCTGCGCGAGAAAGCGGGTGAAGGTCGGCGGCATGTGCTGCACGATCAGAATTGGTGCGGGAAAGTCCTGGGGAATGTTGGGAAGGATTTCCGCCAGCGCGTTGGGGCCCCCGGTAGAACATCCGATGGCCAGGGCTCTTACCGGCTCCGATTTCAGCCGTCGCGCAGCCGTGGTTGGTCGCTGCACAGGAACGCCGGCAACCGGGGCTGCCGGAAGCAAGCGGCGGCACAGCGCCTTGATCTTCGGTATCACCGCTTCACGGATGCGCTCGCGCGCGGCGTTGTAGTCGCCGCCACCGCTCGGCTTGGCAACATAATCGCTGGCGCCTAGAGCCAGTGCGTCAATGGTCGCCTCGGCCCCGCGCTCGGTCAAGGTGCTGAACATGATGACCGGCAGCCTGAACCCGGCGGCGCGCATTGCCTTCAGCGTCGCCAGTCCATTCATCACCGGCATCTCGACATCGAGAGTCACAATATCGGGTGCGACCTGGTTGAGTTGCGCCATCGCGATCTGGCCATTGGCGGCGAAGGCAGCAACTTCCAGCTCCGGATCGGCGGAGATGACTTCGGTCAGAATCCGTCGTATGACCACAGAGTCGTCGACCACCAGCACGCGAATCTTTCGCCCGGATGCGCTCATAGTCCCAGCAACTCCAGCTTTTCGTACACCACGTCAGGGGTGAACGGCTTCATCACGTATTCGTTGGCGCCGGCCGAGAGCGCCTCGGCCATGTGCTCCATGCCGGACTCGGTGGTCACCATCAGGATGCGCGCGCCATCGTATTGCGACTGTTGCCGGATGCGACGCAGCAGTTCCAGGCCATCCATGCCGGGCATGTTCCAGTCGATCAGCAGCAGGTCGACTGCGGCGCCGCCGGACAAGACCGTCAGCGCTTCGAAGCCGTCCTTGGCCTGCAGGATCTCGAATCCTCTGCGCTTCAGCGTCAGGCTCAGTACCGCTCGCATCGCGGAAGAGTCGTCTACCACCAGGGCGCGCATGCAAAGCTCCTCTCCATCCAGTTCACAGTAGCGGCAGCTGCCGGATTGGTTCTCCTGCAGCTGCCATCGGCTCACAGCGGTCAATACTTGAACTGCGCCACCAAGCCCTGGAGATCGGCTGCCATACGCTCCAGCGACTGGGCGGATTTCTGGGTTTCCGTAGCGCCGCCGGTAGTACTGCGCGCCGCCTCGGCCACCCCGGTTATGTTCTTGGTAATTTCCGAGCTGCCGCGCGCTGCCTCCGCCAGGTTGCGGCTGATCTCGTTGGTGGTCGCACTCTGCTCTTCGACCGCGCTGGCAATCGTGTTCTGGATGTCGTTGATCTGCACGATCACATTGCTGATCTGGCCAATAGCTTCCACCGAGCCCTTGGTATCGGTCTGGATGGCCTCGATCTTCCGGCTGATATCCTCGGTCGCTTTCGCCGTCTCCTTGGCCAGTTCCTTCACTTCGTTGGCCACCACGGCAAAGCCTTTGCCCGCTTCTCCGGCGCGCGCGGCTTCGATGGTGGCGTTCAGGGCCAGCAGGTTGGTCTGCTGGGCAATCGAGGTGATGACCTTGATCACCTGCCCGATCTCAGCGCTGCTCTGGCCCAGCTTGCTGATGGTTTCGTTGGTAGTCTCAGCCGACTTCACCGCCGACGTTGCTACCCGCGTCGCATCCGCCGTGTTCTTGGCGATCTCCTTGATGCTGGCGCCCATTTCGTCGGCGCCGGTCGCCACCGTCTGCACGTTGTTGGCAACCTGCTCGGAAGCCGCCGACACTACATTGGCCTGGGTGGCCGTCTCGTCGGCGCTGGCGCTCATCTGCTGGCTGACGCGGTTGAGTTCCTCGGCCGCGGCCACCAGCGAAGTCGCGTTAGCGCCAATCTGCTGGATGGCGGTGCGAACCTGGCTGGCCAGTGTGTTCACCGCGGCACGCAGACGTCCGAAGTCGCCGGCATACTCTTCCGTAACCTGCACGGTGAAGTCGCCTCCAGCCAGTTTGTCGAGCACTCCGGCCACGTCCTGCAGCGGGCCAATCACGGCGTCCAGCGTGCCATTCACGCCCTCGACGATCTTGCGGAAGTCGCCACCATGTCTGGCAGCATCGGCGCGGGTAGAGAGTTTTCCCGCGATTGCGGCCGACACCAGCAGATCGGCGTCGCTCATCAGCGCCTTGAGATTGACGCGTACCTGCTCGATGGTGTCGTTGATGAAGGCCTTCTTGCCAGGGAATTTCTCCAGCGGAGCCTCGAAGTTGCCGCGCCCGAATTCGGCGATGCAGGCCATGGCCTTCTTCTTGACCTGAATGTGACCGCTGACCATTTCGTTTACACCTTCAGCCATGGTCTGATAGGCTCCGGCGAACTGGTCCGCCGGCATCCTCGCATCGATATCGCCTGCACTGTGCGCCGCTGACATCTCTTTCATTTCGGCGATAAACAACTTCACGTTGTCGCGCAGCCGCTCTATGTTTTCGTTGATGAAGGCTTTCTTGCCGGGGAACTTCTCCAGCGGAGCCTCGAAGTTGCCGCGCCCGAATTCGGCGATGCAAGCCATAGCCTTTTTCTTGACCTGAATATGACCGCCAACCATCTTGTTGATGCCTTCGGCAACCGACTTGTAAACGCCCTGGAACTTTTCGCCGTCAATGTAGACATCAATATCGCCCGCATCGTGCTCGTGCGACATGCGGCGGATCTCTTCCATGACACCGCCAATGGCGGTGATGCACTGGTTGAGGTTCTGCTTAATGGTGTTGAAGTCGCCCTGATACTCGTCAGTGATTTGCGGCGGCAGATCGCCATGGCCGATGCGATCAACATAGTTGGCTGCGACATTGAGCGGCTGGATTACGGAGTTCAGCGTGGCATTGATGCCATCGACGATCTTGCGATATGCGCCGTCGTGCTTGGAGGCGTCGGCACGCGTCCCCAGCTTGCCTGCGACCGCAGCTTCCGACAGCATCTCGGCATCATTGACCAGCGCAGTAATCGCTCGCATGGTCTTCACCATGGTGGGAACCAAGGTGTCGTTCTGCGAACGTTGGTTGACCTTCGCGAGTTCTTCCAGATCCCGCATGTAGTCTCCCGCAGCGATGTTCTCGAGGACACGTATGGCGTTGCGAATGCGATCCTGAGCCTGGTTGGCCGACGTGCAAAGTTCGGCGAAAATGCCGCTGAAGTGGTCGGGCGCTCTCTGGCTCAGGTCGTTGGCTGCCATTCGCTTCAGCAAGCCGGCGACCTCGTTGACGGGCAAGACAATCGAATCGAGCATCTTGTTCAGCTGTTCGGCGACTGGCCGGTTACACTGCTGAAACTTCTCCACGGCGATGCGCTCGTTCAGCTCGCCGCGGGTAACTGCGCCGGCAATCCGCTCGACCTCGGCCGAAAGAGCGGCAAAACCAATGTCGGGCGCGTCGTTCTTGTCATGTCCGTTGTGACCGTTCTTGCGCGACCGCAGCGAGGGCAGCGCAGTAACTTCATTGGGGGTAAAAGCTGGGGTATGTGCCTGTGACATGTATGCTCCTTTTTCGCTGTTGTGCGCTTTCTACGCCGGATGACTGCCGATGACGGTCACCGTCTTATCGGTATCCAGCAAGAGCAGCAGCTGTTCCTTAAGTTTGTAGACGCCGCGAATGAACTCCCTGCTTTGGGAGTGCAGGGTGTGCGGGGCCGGTTCGAATAACTCTTCATCCACTTCGACGACGTCGCCGATCTCGTCCACCAGCAGGCTGATGGGACCGTCATCGCGGCGAACCACGACATTCATCGGCAGTTCGCTGGTCTGACGCGGCGGCAAATCCAGTTGTTCGCGGAGATTGATGGCGGTAACAATCTGCCCGCGCAGGTTGATGAGGCCGGCGACCACGGCCGGCGAAAGCGGGATCCGCGTCATCTCCTGGTAGCGGATCACCTCCTGCACCTTCTCCACTTCAACGCCGAAGAGAAGGTCCCGCAGATAGAACGTGCATAGTTGCCGTGGCTGACTCATGCCTGTGCTCCCTGACCGCATCCCAGATGCTGGGCCGCCAGCAGCGCCGGAACGTCCAGCAGGTCGGTCACCCGCTGCTGGATCACCGCCGCTCCCTTCAGCGTCTCTACTTTGCCGATCTCCTGGACGGCCGCCGACTGCTCGGCGATATCGAGGATTTCGTCCACCACCAGGCCGATGTTCTGCCCACTGCAGGAGTACACAATGACCTGCAGTAATTCGTTTCCGGCATCGCTGCCGTAGCCCAGCGCGTCTCCCAGGCGCACCAGCGGCATAATCCGGTCGCGATACTGGATGACCTCCCGCCCGGCATAGCGCTCAATCTGAGACAGGTTGAACTCTTCCAGGCGCGAGACCAGCGAGAGCGGCATCGCCATCCGGCCCGATTTACCCAGGCGGAAGAGCAGCCAGGATTCGCGGGCTGCGATGGCGGTATCCGCCTGCGCCGTCTGCTTGGCAACGTTCTGCTCCTGGGCCTGGCTGACGACGCGTGTCATCTGCGCCAGGCCAAGCACGTCGAGGATGAGCGCGACGTGACCATCGCCCATGATGGTGGCGCCGGCAAAGCAGGCAATGCCTTTCAGTTGCTTGCCCAGCGGCTTCACCACAATCTCTTCGGTGTCGTTGATTTCGTCGACCACCAGGCCGAACTGCCGCTCTCCAGCCTGCAGCACGACGATGTTCACCGACTCGGGAATCTCGGTCGTCAACTGCAGCTCGCGGTCCAGGTAGACCAGGGGCAGCAGATTTCCGCGCAGACGATACACGGCCGCGCCATGAACGTCCTCGATGTTGTGATCGGCCTGCTTGCCATCGCACCGCACCAACTCGATCAGGCTCACCTGCGGAATAGCAAAGCGTTCGCCGCCGCTGGTCACCATCAGCGCCGGGATGATCGCCAGGGTCAGCGGGATCTTGATCTTGAGCAGGGTTCCCTTGCCACTGGCGCTCTGCACGTCGACCATGCCGCCGATCTTCTCGATGTTGGTCTTGACTACATCCATGCCGACGCCACGGCCGGAGATGTTGCTGACCTCCTTGGCGGTAGACAGCCCGGGGGCAAAGACCAGGTTCAGCAGCTCGCGTTCTACCATGCGCGAGGCCTGTTCGGAGGAGATGATTCCTTTGGCAATGGCCTTCACTTTCAACTTCTCGATGTCGATGCCTCCGCCATCGTCGGAAACCTCGATGTTGACCTGGCCACCCTCGTGATAAGCGCGCAGTTGCAGGCGTCCCTGGGGAGGCTTGCCGGCGGCGACGCGCACCTCGGGCATCTCGACGCCATGATCGACGGCGTTGCGGATGATGTGAGTCAGCGGATCCTTGATGGCCTCGATGATGGTCTTGTCCAGCTCGGTCTCGGAGCCCTCCATCACCACTTCCACCTGCTTGCCGCAGCCGATGCAGAGATCGCGCACGATGCGCGGCAGCTTGTTCCACACGTTGCCGATGGGCTGCATGCGCGTCTTCATCACGCCTTCCTGCAGCTCGGTGGTGATGAGGTTCAGCCGTTGCGCCGCGCCCAGGAAGGTGCTGTCTTCCTGCTTCTCGGTGAACTGCAACACCTGGTTGCGGGCCAGCACCAGTTCGCCTACCAGGTTCATCACCTTGTCGAGCAGGGAGACATCGACCCGAATGGTGTTGCTGCCGATGTCGCGGCCATCGCTCGGCGCTTTTGAGCCTTCGGCAGGCGCTTCAGCTTCAGCGGCATTGGCCGGCAACGCGGGCTGGGAGGCAATTTGTGCGGGCGACCGCGACAACGCGCTCAGCTTGTCGAGCACGGCGGAAAATTCTTCGTCACCTTCATTCCCCACCGCGGCAATGCTGGCCAGCATGCGCCGCAAAGAGTCCGCCATGGTGAGAAGTGCGGTAGCAATATCTGGGGTAAGGGTGAGAACACCATCGCGCATCCGGCTGAGGACGCTCTCACCGACATGCGAGAGGGAGACCAGCTTGTCGAATCCCAGGACTCCGCCCGTACCTTTTATGGTGTGGACGGCGCGAAAGATGCTATCCAGCAGCTCGCGCGAGGTTGCATCCTTTTCGAGCGCCAGCAAATCGCGGTCGAAGCGGTCGAGACCTTCGTTGCTCTCGACCAGGAATTCGTTGATGATCTCGGCCATCTCACTGGGCAGGTCATTCGGGGTGTTTGCCGGCAGGGTCGGCTCCATGAAAACAAATCCTCCACGAGGTACTTCATCGGCGGGCGCCGGAGATTCTTCACGCACGTGGAGACCCAAGCTGCTGATTTTTTTATGTCGGAAAAACTCGAAGAGGAAAGCGCGCCGTACGCGGGAGTTCGAACGTAAGTGTCAGATTACGCGGAGATAAGCGCGGGATCTTTCGCGGCTGAACTTTCGCAGATGTCTAAGCGCGGACTAATTATTTTCCGATAGCCGATTTTGGCGCATTAAAAATCCATTAACCAGCTACCGCGAGCTGGTCCAGTCACATCATAGTGTTCTGGAATGCTCGTAGCACGAGCATCGCCAGCCGGCGGTCAGGGGCGATTGTGCGGGCCAGAATCGGCGCTCGTATGAAGGAAACAGCCTCAACCGCATTCTTACCATCATCGAGTGCACCAGGCGCTCACGCGCCCGACAGAGTGCGAATAGAGGCTGATATCTTCTGGCGGCGAAGTAGCACCGCCTGCCGGCTCCGGCCGGACTATAAATCCAGGAGTTGGAAGCGGCTTCCCACCGGGACGCCGCGGACTGTGTAAGATGATTTCGGCTCAGCTACCGTCATTCTTCGTTGTTGGCCCGCCACGCACCGGCACCAGTTGGATCTATCGCGCGCTGCAGCGGCACGCCAATCTGCCCTCACCGACCAAGGAAACCCGTTTCTTCGATTGCCACTTCCATCGCGGACTGCGCTGGTATCTTCGGCACTTCCCTGCCATCGATCCGCAACGTCCCACCGGAGAGGTTGCGCCTACGTACTTCGCTTCTTCGCAGGCCCGCGAGGCGATCGCGCAGACGGCGCCGGAGGCCAGACTGATCTTCATTTTCCGCGACCCGCTACAGCGGCTGGTTTCACTTTACCGGTTGAAGCGGGCGTATGGTTTGCTGGATTGCAGCTTTGAGCACGCGCTGGAAGCCGATCCGGAGCTGCTGGCCTCGGCCAGTTATGCGACGAATCTGCAAAGCTGGCAGCAGGCGTTTCCGCGCAGACAGATGTTGATCACGCTTTATGACGATCTGCGGAAGTCGCCGCAAGCTTACATCGACAAGCTGCTTAACTTTCTCGACCTGCCGGCAAGCCCGCTTACTGACGCCGAGTTGAAGTACGTGCATACCTCGGAGCGCCTGACCGAGCCTCGCAGTTTTCTCCTTACCCGGACCGCGACCCTGATGGCGGACTGGTGCAAGGCGCGCAACCTCGACCAGATCGTCGCCGCCGTGCGTGGCTCGCGGGTCATGAATACGCTGTTGAGCAGCGGACCGCCATTTCCGGAGGTCTCGCGGTCTGCACGGAACCGGGTAGGAGAGATGCTTCAACCCGAGATTGAGAGCTTGGAGCACATGATTGGGCGCGATCTGTCGATGTGGCACCTGCCCGTCTCTCGCGCCAGCTTGGCGAGCAGCGCAAGCGCAGAAAGCTAATTAAAACAGCGGTTTAGGATTACCGATTGCCGATCGACGGATTGGGGGGCGCGCTCCGCCAGCCAGTTGGCGCAATTTGCATGTACTTTGGCGCGTTTTGAATATACGTTTTGGCGCCTGCGTTCTCTAATAGGAGTATGTACAAAGCGAAAGCTTACTCCGCTGGCAGTCCTACTTCGCAGTTGTCCTCCACCACCATCAATCGCCGTGATCCAACCGAGCACGACGTACAGATTGAAATCCTCTTCTGCGGCATCTGCCATTCTGACCTTCATACCGTTCGCGACGAGTGGAAGGCCTTCATGCCCACCGTCTATCCCTGCACGCCGGGACACGAGATTGTGGGCCGCGTCACCAAGGTCGGCTCGGCGGTGACGAAGTTCAAACCTGGCGACCTGGGGGCGGTCGGCTGCATGGTCGACTCCGACGGCACCTGTGAGGAGTGCAAAGGCGGCGAGGAGCAGTTCTGCCCCAATTGCGTTTTCACCTACAACTCGCCTGAGAAGCATCTGGGCGGGGTGACCTTCGGCGGCTACTCCGACAGCATCGTCGTCGACGACCGTTTCGTGCTGCATGTGCCCTCGAATCTGGATTTGGCTGGAGTGGCTCCGCTGCTGTGCGCGGGAATCACGACGTATTCGCCACTGCATCACTGGGGCGTGACCAAGGGCAAGAAGGTCGGCATTGTCGGGCTCGGCGGACTGGGCCACATGGGTGTCAAGTTTGCCCATGCTTTGGGAGCGCATGTTGTCGTCTTCTCCACCTCGCCCGGCAAGAAGGATGACGCGATCCGCCTTGGCGCGGAGGAAGTCGTCATCTCAAAGAACGCCGACGAGATGGCGAAGCACGAAAAGAGCTTCGATTTCATTCTCGACTGCGTTTCTGCCGATCACGACATTAATGCCTACATCAATCTGCTGAAGCGAGACGGCACCATCACCCTGGTGGGCGCGCCGGAAAAGCCTTTGGCTACGGCTGCCTTTGCCTTGATCGCCGGGCGGCGGAGCCTGGCGGGTTCTTCGATCGGCGGCATCGCCGAAACCCAGGAGATGCTCGACTTCTGCGGCAAGCACAACATCACCGCCGATGTCGAAGTCATTCCGATCCAGAAAATCAATGAAGCTTACGAGAGGCTGCTGAAGTCGGATGTGAAGTATCGCTTCTCGATTGACATGGCATCGCTGAAGTCTGAGTAAAGCAATGAACAAGCATTTTCGTTTTTCGGTCAGCAAATTTCGCAGGATGGAGGAGCTGGGGGTCCGGGCGGCCGAGGTGTTGCAGCGGGCCGGACTCTCTCAGACTCTTTCGCGCCAGGGGCGGGTGGTGCTGACCACCGAGGAATTTTTTGCGCTCTGGCGAGCGGTCGGCGAAGTCAGCCTCGAGCCCGCCATCGGCCTCCTGCTGGGAACCGAAAGCCGGACCGAACGGTTTGATCCAATCAGCCTGGTCGCTCTGTCGGCGGAGAACTTCGGCGGAGCCGTGGACCAGATGGCCCGCTACAAGCAGCTCACCTGTCCCGAGGAAATTCGCCAGGAGAAGAACGGCGGCGAGTGGCAGATTCAATTTCGCTGGCTGCTGGCGGACCGGACCGAGCCTGTGGTGCTGGTGGAATGCTGCTTTGCGTGGGTGCTGTCGGTGGCGCGGCACGGTACGGGGACGCAGATATCTCCACTACGTGTGGAACTCATCCAGCCGCGCGCGCACATGGAGGCGCTCGAACGCTACTTCGGATGTCCGGTCATCTGCGGAGGGCCGCGCAACACGATTGTGTTTCGGACTACCGACGCCGAACGGCCCTTCCTCACCCGGAATGCCGAGCTGCTGTCACTGCTGGCGCCGCAGTTTGAGCAGGAACTGACGCAGCAGCATGGTGATGAGAACTTCGTGGACCGGGTTCGTGCGGCGGTGCAGCAAAAACTGGCCGGCCGGCGTCCCACAATCGAGGACATCGCCGATGCGCTGCATATCAGCTCGCGTACGTTGCAGCGGCGGTTGCAGGAAGCGGGATCGAGTTTCCAGCGGGTGCTGGAAGACGCCCGCCATCAGTTGGCCCGCAATTACCTTCATAACTCGGCTTTGGAGTTGAACGAAGCCGCTTACCTTCTGGGTTACGAAGATGCGAACTCGTTTGTGCGCGCCTTTCGCACCTGGGAGGGAGTTCCTCCGGCGCGCTGGCGCGAACAGCAGCGTACCGCTGCGGCGGTGTAACCCGGCTTACCAGTAAGGAGTGATAATGCAAAAACGCAAGCTTGGAAAGAGCAATCTGGAAGTGTCGGCCATCGGCTTCGGCTGCATGGGAATGAGTTTCAGCTACGGCCCGCCGAAGGACAAGCAGGAGATGATCGCGCTGACGCGTGGGGCAGTTGATCGCGGCGTCACCTTCTTCGATACCGCCGAGGTCTACGGGCCATTCACCAATGAAGAACTGGTCGGCGAAGCGCTTGCTCCTGTGCGCGACAAGGTCGTGATCGCGACCAAGTTTGGTTTCAAGCTCGATCCCGAAGGCAAGAAGCGGTGGTCGGGGGTCGACAGCAGTCCGGCGCGCATCAAGCAAGCCGTTGAGGGTTCGCTCAAGCGGCTGAGGACAGATGTCATCGATCTGCTTTACCAGCATCGCGTCGATCCCAATGTGCCGATCGAGGATGTCGCCGGAACGGTAAAAGATTTGATTCAGCAGGGCAAGGTGAAGCACTTCGGGATGTCGGAAGCGGGAGTGCAGACGATTCGTCGCGCGCACGCCGTGCAGCCTTTGACCGCGGTCCAGAGCGAGTACTCGCTGTGGTATCGCGCGCCGGAAGCAGAAGTGCTGCCCGCGCTCGAGGAACTCGGCATCGGCTTCGTTCCTTATAGTCCGTTGGGCAGAGGATTCTTGACGGGCAAGATTGACGCGAACGCTACCTTCGAGAGCTCGGATTTCCGCAGCTCGCTTCCGCGCTTTGCGCCGGATGCCCTGAAGGCGAATCAGTCGGTCATCGATTTGCTGAACCGGATCGCGAAACAGAAGAAAGCCACCCCGGCGCAGATCGCGCTTGCCTGGCTGCTGGCGCAGAAGCCGTGGATCGTTCCGATTCCGGGCACGACCAAGCTGCACCGACTGGAGGAGAATATCGGAGCTGCTGCGGTGGAGTTGACGGCCGAAGATCTGCGGGAAATCGATGGCGCCGCGGCAAACATCCAAGTGCAAGGCGAACGTTATCCGGAAGAGCTGCAGCGCATGACCGGGCTGTGAGCTGTTGTCTGGCACGGCATCTGACATTGCTTTGCCGCGTCAGCAGTTTCGATCCGACCGTCGCGTTCAGGAGGTAGACATGCCAACGCGGACTGATTCTCTCAAAGACCATCTTTCCCAAGCGAATGAAATCACGATCACCGTGACCGGCCGAAAGTCAGGGCGCCCAATTTCAAATCCGGTGTGGTTTGTGGTGGAGGGCGACACGTTGTACCTTGTGCCGGTGCAGGGCTCGGACACGCAGTGGTACAAGAACGTGCTCGCGAATCCGACGATCCGTGTCAGTGCCGATGGAGCGGAAGCAGAACTCCGCGCCACTTCGATTACCGATGCCAGGGAAGTGGCGACGATCGTCGAGAAGTTTCGCAAGAAGTATGGCGCGGGCGACGTGAAGAAGTATTATCCGAAGCACAATGTAGCGGTACGTTTACCGCTGAGCTGATGCTGCGCCGGTTCTCGCCTGCGCAGTTATGGCGAACGGCGACGATAACCTACGCTGGCGGATAATCGGATGAATGCACTCTCGGGGTGGGACAACTTTTACGTGATCGTCGGGTCGTCGGCCGGCGCGCTGATTGGTCTGCAGTTCGTCGTGTTCACGCTCATCGCCGACATTCCGCATGGTCCTGGTACAGAACAGGCCGGCGAAGCGTTTGGCACTCCCACGGTGGTTCACTTCGGAGTTGTGCTGCTGTTGGCCGCCATCGTCGCCGCGCCTTGGCGCAACGTTGCCACGGCTGCCGATGTACTGGGCGTGCTGGGAGTAGTCGGGACAGTGTACGAGATTATCGTGCTCCGGCGAATGCGGATGCAGACGGCGTACAAGCCGGAAGCGGAAGACTGGTTGTTTCACGGACTGCTGCCGTTCGCTGCCTACGTGGTGCTGGCCGCCTCGGCGTACGAAGCGCGGCAGATCCATCCTGACGCTCTGTTTGGCGTGGCTGCGTCGGCGTTGCTGCTGCTCTTCGTCGGCATTCACAACTCGTGGGACGCAGTCACCTATCATGTGTACTACCAGCGGAACAAAGCGCGCAAACAGCAGGACGAAATCTAGGTAAAGAGTTGCGTCCCTAAAGGGACTCAGACATTTGAGAGCGCCCGCTACCCGCTGCTTCCGCAGCGGGCTAATCACTTTTGCTTAACTGGCTAGGCACCTTTGCTTGCGGGGGCTACTCACTTTGCTTCGCGCGGGCCATCACTTCGCTTGTCGGGCTACCATTTCGCTTCGCGGACAATCACTTTGCTCGGCGGCCTAATCGCTTGGCTTGATCGGAAGGTCGCGCTTTGTTCAGGATCGAATACACCTGAGGCCAGACGACCAAAGTGATTAGCCCTGCGCGGAAGCGCTGGGAAAAGGCAGCTATTCCAGAGGAAGAGCCGGCTTCAGCCGGCGACAGGCACGGGTCAGGACGCAACCGGCATCGCCATAATACTTGGCGCAAGCGAAACTGTGGCAACAGCCACAAAGTATGCAACACAACCAAGGAAAAGGAGATAGGGGCTGGCTGACAACCAAGAGCTGAACTTCTGGGATGTCTGGGATTTTTATAACGACGCAGAGCGAGAATTAACTTTCTCGACAGGATGAGGCTGGATACAATCGCTCGTAAAGAAGAGCTCCAGTAGCATCGAACCAATCTGCCGTCGCTGTGTGTGCGCTTCTTCCAACCCTCGTCTGACTCTTCGGGACGGCGTCAACTTAAAGGAGAGAAGGATGAAAGTGCGAATCTGCATCATCGCTACAATGTGCACTCTGCTGCTGGGCGCGGTTTCCATGTACGCCCAGACCTGCCCACCCCTGACTCAAGGTTATTGGAAGAACCATACGAGCACGTGGAAAGATGGTTCCGGAATGACCTTGGGCACAAACTTCTACAGCAACGCGCAGTTGGAAACCATTCTCCAATCTCCGGTACGCGGTGATGCCAGCATTGCGTTGGCGCACCAGTTGATCGCCGCGAATTTGAACGTTGCGAACGGGACCGACCCCTCGCCCGTTCAAACCACACTGGACGATGCCAACTCGCTGATCGGCTCGGGAATCGTTCCCGAAGGAATTGCACCATCTTCCCCCATCGGGCAGCAGATGGAGAACGATGAGTCAATCCTAGACGACTTCAACAATGGCGGAATCACCAACGCCTGCGCTGGCGGCCCCGGCGGGCCTTCCTAGGCATAAGGCGAACTAGGCCAGGATGCGAGTCCTGGCCTCAGCGCTCTTCCTGATCAACTCGCATGCCGGGTACAACATCGGCTGTGAGAGGACACAGGCTGCTTGCTATAGGGGTCCTTCGACTACGTTCGTCGCCTGCGGCGACTCACTTCGCTCTCGATGACACATTCTGGAATGAAGGAGTGAGGATGAGGGAGTGAAGGTCGTACAGGAAGCGTCAAGCTCAAAGCTCACGGCTCAGAGCTCACAGCTACTGGAGGCGCGGGTGGGAATCGAACCCACGCGTAAAGGTTTTGCAGACCTCTCCCTTACCACTTGGGTACCGCGCCCTGTCTTTAAGCTATCGCGTTCGGCAGCGAAAATCCAGAGCCGGCGCCGCTTGCCGCTCCTGCCATATACAATCTCTTAACGTTCTGCGCGTATCTTCAGAACTCATCTTCATTGTGTAAGCGAAACGTGAACTCAGGATGAACGTTCTTGAATTCAGCGCCTTCGTCGCGCTCGGATCTTTTATCGCCGGATTGCTTGGCGCGCTGACCGGACTGGGCGGCGGCGTGGTGGTCGTACCCATGCTGGCGCTGCTGTTTCACGTCGACATCCGCTATGCCATCGGCGCGTCGCTGGTTTCGGTGATCGCGACTTCTTCCGGCGCGGCGGCGGCCTACGTTCGCGAAGGCTACTCCAACATCCGCATTGGCATGTTTCTGGAGACGGCGACGACGGTCGGTGCGGTTGTTGGGGCGGCTATCGCATTGCACGTGCCAACCAGCGCGATCGCGATTGTGTTCGGGCTGGTGCTGCTGTACTCGGCTTATCTGTCGAGCCGTCACCGCGAGGAGCATGGGCCGCACATGCAGTCGTCCAAGCTGGCGGACAAGCTCAGGTTGAACGGCACCTATCCCACAGCCGAAGGCAAACAAGCCTACGCCGTCACCGGAGTGCCGGCGGGTTACAGCCTGATGTTCGGCGCGGGAGTGCTGTCGGGGCTGCTGGGCATCGGATCGGGAGCCGTGAAAGTCCTGGCGATGGACCAGGCGATGAAGATCCCGTTCAAAGTTTCGACCACCACCAGCAACTTCATGATCGGCGTTACGGCGGCGGCCAGCGCGGGGCTTTATCTCAGCCGCGGATACATCGCTCCCGGCATCACCATGCCGGTAATGCTGGGCGTACTGGCCGGCTCGATGATTGGCGCGCGTCTGCTGGTGAAAGCCAAGGTGAAGGCGCTGCGATACCTGTTCGCTGCGGTTATCGTTGCGCTGGGAATTGAGATGATCGTCAACGGAGTGACCGGCCGCATATGAGCGAAGAACTCACGACCAACGCGCCGGCCGGCTGGAACGATACTCGTATCGAGATCATCGTCGGCGTGTTGCTGCGCACCGGAGTCATTCTTGCCGCGGTGGTCGTGCTGTTCGGAGCCGTATTGTACCTGACTCGCCATGGACACGAGGCCCCGAACTACACCTCATTTCATGGCGAACCAGAGAGCCTGAAGAGTCCAGTCGACATCTTTCAGGGTGTCGCGCAATTGAGTGGACGCGCCATCATCCAGTTCGGCTTGTTGCTGCTGATCGCCACGCCGGTGGCGCGGGTGCTATTCTCCGCAATCGCGTTCGCCATCGAGCGTGACTGGATGTACGTCGTCATCACGCTGATTGTGTTTGTTGTGCTGATGTTCAGTCTTTTCTGGTCGAGCTGAGCGCCGGGATTTTTTCTTCCGGCATTCAATTCGAAGAAACCGTTGTGGTCCCCACACATCTAAGCGTTTGTTTTGCCAAAGGAGGAAAGAATGGCAGGAATCAGTTTGGCCGAGGCGCGCCGCATCATCGCGGCTGCGGAAGAGAAAGCAAAAGAGATTGGTCAGCCGATGAACATCGCCGTCGCCGACGAGGGCGGCAACCTGGTGTCGCATGTGCGCATGGACGGCGCATGGATCGGCAGCATTGATATTTCTATCAACAAAGCGTTCACCGCGCGGGCGTTTGATATTGCGACCAAAGATCTGGCGACGCACTCGCAGTCGGGCGGCCAGTTCTTTGGGATACACGCTTCCAACCACGGACGGATTATGATCTTCGCCGGCGGCATTCCGCTGAAGCGCGCTGGCAAGGTGGTGGGAGCGATCGGCGTGAGCGGGGGCATGGGCGAGCAGGATCAGGCCGTGGCCGAAGCGGGCGCTGCCGCATTCGGAAAATGAGCGGAATCTCCGACGTAATGCGAGGGTTGGTCGAGCGAGCGGGAAGTGGCCGGCGCTCGACTACTGCGCTTCGACTTCCGATGGAAGCGGCGCAGCGGAATGAGTCCGTAGAATCGCAGTGCCGATAATGACGGCCGCGCCCAGCAGGAGCACGCGCAAAACGTTGGCGTGCAGTACCGGATCGCCAAGGAGAATCCTGACCAGGCCGAATGCGGCGCTGGCGGAGCAAAGTGCGAAGTACAGGCGCTCCTTGGTGCAGCGCGAGTAGCGCAGCAGCACCAGCAGTACCGTAGTCACGATGACGTAGATGCCGAGCAGGATGGCGCCCGCGACGACTTTCTCGCCGCGCAGGGTAAACGGCGCGGCATGGGAGATCGCCAGTTGCACGGCCGCGACTCCCAGGAAAAAGACGGAATGAACCAGCGCGATGATGGCGCGCTTGCGATTGTTGATGATGGCAAACCGGCTCACAAACTGAGCCGTGCTGCGGGCGTCTGAGACCGCAGGCGATATTCCGAGTGTCATCGAGGATCCCATGGACAATAGTTTGCCGTGTGAGTCAAACATCTGGCTGTGACCAAAATCACAGAATTCAGGGTTTCGTCCCAGAAAAGGCGCGCAATCGCCTGTTCCGCAGCGCCATTCGGTATTCTGGATTGACGGGAGGTTCTCGTGGACAAGGTCAACCTGGCGCAAAAGTTTTCGCAATTTTCAGAGCACTACAGTCCGAAGATCGTCGGAGAGATCAACGACACCTACGTGAAGCTGGCCAAGCTGCAGGGCGACTTCCTGTGGCATCATCACGACACCGAAGACGAGCTGTTCCTGGTAGTGAAAGGCGAGCTGCGGATGAAAATTCGCGAGGCCGGCGCGGAACGCGAGGTCACGATTCGGCCCGGCGAGTTCATCATCATCCCTCACGGCGTGGAGCACCTGCCTTCCGCCGATGAGGAGACACATATTATGCTGCTGGAACCGAAGAGCACGCTGAATACGGGCAATCTCCAGAACGAGAGAACCGTGGCGGAGCTCGAACGGATTTAGAGAGGAGAATTCATCGATGAATAATGCGCCTTCTTACTTTGAGATTCAGGTGAACGATTGCGCGCGGGCGGTTCAGTTTTACTCGGAAGTTTTTGGATGGAAGTTTACCGAGGTGAAGGGGCTTCCGATTGAGTACTGGTCGATTGAGACCGCGAGCTACGCCGGCGGCCTGTTGAAGCCGGGGGTTGGGAAGCCGTCCGGTCCACAGGGGACGAACGCGTATACGTGCTCGGTGGAAGTCGCCGACTTTGATGCGACGGCGGAGAAGATCGCGAGCCTGGGCGGTATGGTCGCAATGGCTAAGTTCCCGATACCCGGGAAATGCTGGCAGGGATATTTCATCGACACCGAAGGCAATGTGTTTGGGATTTTCCAGGTGGATGAGAAGGCCGGGATGTAGGACGTCGCCGCTCACGCGGCACTCACGCTGGGGCGGGCCCCGGCCTGAAACGAATCGCGCTTTAGCGGTTGCCGAAGAAATCCGAAGCCGCCAGCCTTGTAACAGGGCACGGATCAGGCGTGCCGATGCGCGACCCTTTTTTGCTTTCGTTGCACTCTGAAGGCTGCTGAAAAGTCGAACTGGACGGCTCGTCGGACTGAAGTCCGCCTCGCCGTAATCAAAGACAGACAGCTTATCGGCACGGCTGAAGCCGTGCCCTGTTACAAAGCAGCCTACGCCGACTTTTTCAGCAGCCTGTTCGGGGTTGAGGAAGGTTTGGAAAGGCTACCGTCCCTGAAGGGACTTTAGCCTTTTTCTTATTCAACCCAGCACTCCGCCTGCGGCTGCGCGCTGGGCTAGATTATTTCGCGCCTACGGCGCTGGAGTTTGCCCCGGATTGGTGATGGGCTCCAGAGACATTGGCTGTCGTAGTTGCGTCGGTGACAAACTCTTTATTCAGGCTCTGTCGCCGAATGCCCGGTCCAGCGGCGCGCTCTTTCCGTGGCTTGGTGGAGATGCGCCGCCACGCTGGGGAAGCGCGAGGTCAGCTTGGTGAGCACGTGGTGTGCCCACAGGTATTCGGTCGAGAGGATCACCAGCCCGACGATCAGGAACAGCACACCGGGGAGAATTGGCAGGACGAGGCCGGCGATGCCGACCAGGATGAAAGCCCAGCCGACACTCAGCACCACCCACTTTTTCTTCTGAGCTTTCAGCGTTCACCCCGCCACAACCGTTCAGACGACTGCATCGTTAGACGACTTTCGCACCTGTCCGGTATCTCGCGGAAGTGCCTCGAGCAGTTCACGCACGGTTTTTTTTAGGATGGGATGGCGTACGTCCGGCGCGATTTCGGACAGCGGCTCCAGCACGAAGCGGCGTTCGTGCATGGACGGATGCGGGACCTGCAACTCCGGCGTGCCGATGACGGAGTCGCCGAATAGCAGGATGTCGATGTCAATATTGCGCGGGCCTTTCGGCTGAATGCGGCGGCGGCCCATGTTCTGCTCGATGGCCTGGATTTTCGAGAGAAACAGCTCTGGCGTGAGTTCGGTGCGGACGGCCACGGCGCAGTTCAGAAACCAGGGTTGCGCGGTGAATTCCATCGGCTCGGTTTCGTAGAGTGACGAGACGGCGACGATCTCGCCCGCTCCCCTGAGTTTCTCGATGGCGGTGCGAAGATTCGCTGCGCGATCGCCAACGTTCGAGCCGAGGGAGAGGTAGACCATGTTACTCATGGCCTCATATTACCGAAGGGGCTCGCGCCAGAGTTGTCATCACGAGGAGGAGTTCAGTCCGAAAAGGGATACGCTCTTCCTGAGAGCGCCATTGCGCCGCAGACGAACCGCAGATCCCTGGGCTCCGCAGCTGCGCTGCTCCGCTGGGCATGACAAAATTAAACGGGGCGTATCGGCACGACTGAACAGATTGCTGAAAAACAACTAGACGGCTCGTCGGACTGAAGTCCGCCTCGCAGCAATCGAAAACAAAGCGCTTATCGGCACGGCTGAAGCCGTGCCCTGACACAAGGCCTGCGACTTCGGATTTTTTCCGCAGCTCGTGAAGTCGCGCCCTGTTACAGAAGGCCCAAACAGGCTTTCAGCCTGTGAACGCATGGCAACTCAATTTCCAGCGCGGTTAGTCGGCGACGGCGAGGTGTTCGGCGGGCCAGTCGGCCACCACTTCTTCGCTGAGGGTGATCTCCTCAGCGTAGCTCTGGTCGCGAAGGATGCGGGAAACCAGTGCGGTGTGCAGAGCGTGACCGGCGCGATCGGCCTTTACGTATCCCAGGACACGTTTGCCGAAGAGCGCGAGATCGCCGATGAGGTCAAGCACCTTGTGGCGCACGAATTCGTCCTCAAAGCGCAGCGGCGGATTGTCAATGCTTTCGCGGGTCAGCACCACGCAGTTGTCGCGCGACGCCCCGCGAATCAGGCCCATGTTCAGCATGGCTTTCTGCTGTTCGAGGAAGCCGAAGGTGCGGGCAGCGGCAATTTCGCGAACGTAGCTGCCATTGGACAGCTCTACCTGGAACCTCTCGCTGCCGATCAGCGGGTGCGGGAAGTCGATGGCGTAGCTCACCGAGTAGCGCTCGCCGGGATAGACGCCGATGAACTTATCGCCCTCGTGCATTTCGTAGGGGCGCAGGATCTTGAGGTAGACGCGCTTGCGGCGCTGCTGGCGAACGCCGGCGGCGGTAATCATCTCGACGAACGGTTGCGCGCTGCCATCGAGGATCGGCACCTCAAGGTTGTCGAGCTCGACGATTGCGTTGTCGACGCCCATGCCGATGAAAGCCGAGAGCAGGTGCTCGGTGGTCGAGATCAGCACACCCTTCTTCATCAGACTGGTGGCGTAGCTGACCTTCGCGACGTTGCGGCTGATGGCCTCAACCTCGAAGCCGTCGAGATCGGTACGCCGGAAGACGATGCCGGTCCCGGTCTGCGCCGGAAGGATGCGAAGTTGAACCGGAGCTCCGCTGTGGAGGCCGACGCCACTACATTCGACTGATTTGCGGATTGTACGTTCGTAGATCAAAATTCGGCAGACGTTAAGAGCAGCGCATGCAATAGATTATCGGGTCGACAAGCTTCAGGGTTGTTGTATTTTCACCACAACCCGTGTTGAAACAACACGTCCAATGTGGGACAAGATTGTCGAAAATGGGGCTAAGGTGCTAACAGTTAACAGCTTAGCCGCATGGCGGCAAATCCTGGTCGGATCGGCACTTCCCGGCCGCCTTCTCCGAAGGTACCGAGTTCAGCACGTGTAAGAACCCGAAACCCACGCCGGAGTTGCCGGGCGCGCCCCGGTCTCGCTGGCCGCGACGCTGGTAAGCCGTCAGGTTCACTCCGTGTCAGTGCGCTGGACATTCGGCGCGTCCTGCGTAGAATGCTCCTTTCCGCTCAACGCGTTGCTTCGGTATCATCGCGTCCGAAACAGTGCAAGGAGGCCCTATGATTGTCGGTGTTCCCCGGGAAAGCTTTCCCGGCGAGCGTCGTGTGGCCCTGGTACCTGGCGTAATTCCCAATCTCGCCAAGGTGGGTCTGGAAGTGGTGATCGAGGCGGGAGCCGGGCTGGAAGCCGGCTATCCGGATTCGGGATACACGGGGAAGGGAGCCCAGGTCGTTCCCAGTCGCGGCGACGTCTTCGCGGCTGCCGACATCATCGTGCAGGTCCTCTGTTACGGGGCCAACGATCGCACCGGACAAGCCGACGTTGGTCTCTACAAGCGCGGCCAGGTGCTGATCGGCTTTTTGCGGCCGCTGGGTGCCGTGCAAACCTTGCAGGACATCGCCTCTGCCGGCGTGACCTCGTTCTCGGTGGAGCTGATGCCGCGCATCACGCGCGCGCAGAGCATGGACGCGCTGTCCTCGATGGCAACAATTTCCGGGTATAAGGCCGTGCTGATCGGCGCCGATAAACTGCCGCGCATCTTCCCCATGCTCACCACTGCCGCGGGAACAATCACTCCGTCGCGAGTGCTGGTGATCGGCGCAGGTGTCGCCGGCCTGCAGGCAATCGCGACGGCGAGACGTTTAGGCGCGGTGGTGTCGGCATACGATTTGCGTCCGGCGGTCAAAGAGCAGGTACAGAGTCTGGGCGGGCGCTTCGTCGAGTTGCCGATTGAGGCCTCCGACGCGCAGGACGCCAGCGGCTACGCCAAGGCGCAGGATGAAGCGTTTTACCAGAAGCAGCGCGAACTGCTGGGCAGGGTTGTCGCCGAGAGCGATGTGGTCATCACCACCGCAGTGGTTCCCGGCAAGAAGTCACCGGTGCTGGTGACGAAAGAGATGGTCGCGGGAATGGCTCCGGGATCCGTGATCGTGGATCTGGCGGCCGAACGCGGCGGCAACTGCGAGCTGACGCGCGCCGACGAGATCTTCTCGGTACATAACGTGACGCTGGTCGGCACCATCAATCTCGCCAGCTCGGTTCCGTATCATGCCAGCCAGATGTACGCCAAGAACCTGACGAATTTCCTGGTGCACCTGGTGAAAGACGGGACGCTCCAGATGAATCTCGAGGACGAAATCACCCGCAGCACCCTGCTCACGTACGCGGGCGAAGTCGCCAATCCACGGGTGCGGGAATTTTTCAACCTGCCGGCGCTGGCGACAGCGCAACAATGACGCTCGGAAAAGAAGAGGAGCTAAATGCCACCGGATTTCATTTCGAATCTCTATGTCTTCATCCTCGCCGGGTTTGTGGGCTTTGGAGTCATCAGACGGGTTTCGCCTTTGCTGCACACGCCCCTGATGTCGCTGACCAACGCTCTGGATGCGATCGTGGTGGTTGCCGCCATCATCATCGCCGGGCGTCATGAGACACCGCTCACCACCACGCTTGGCGCAATTGCGGTGGCGGCCTCGTTCAGCAACATGGTCGGCGGCTTCCTGATCACCGACCGCATGTTGCGCATGTTCAAATCTCGCGGGTCGAAAGAATCATGAACGGGCTCGAGTTACAGCAGTACCTCGACTTCGCATACATTGTCGCGGTTGTTCTCTTCATCCTCTCGCTCAAATTCCTGAGTTCGCCAACGACGGCGCGCTGGGGCGTTCTGGCGGGAGAAGTGGGCGCGGCACTCGCGGTTGCGGTCACGCTTTTCAATCCCGAGGTGGTCCAGTACAAGTGGGTGATCATCCCGCTGATCATCGGCGCGGGAGTCGGTGTTCCCCTCGGCCTGGTGCACATGACGGCGGTGCCGCAACGAACCGCACTGAGCCACGCGTTCGGCGCGCTTTCGGCGGCCATGATCGGCATTGCCGAATTCTACGTGGGCACTGCTCCGGTCACGCGCTTTGCCATGGGCGAGATCTCGCTCGAAGTCATCATCGGCTCGCTGACGTTTACGGGCAGCCTGATCGCCGCAGGCAAGTTGCAGGAACTGCTGCCGCAGCGGCCAATCGTCTATCGCGGGCAGAATATCGTCAGCCTGACGGTTCTGGCCGGAGCGTTGGCGCTGGCGGTGGCGTTGGTGGTGAATCCGGCGAACACCTTGCTGTTCCCGATCATGGTGGTCGTGGCGCTGATCTTCGGCGTGTTGCTGGTCACTCCGATTGGCGGCGCCGACATGCCCACGGTCATCTCTCTGCTGAACTCCTACGCCGGCATTTCGGCGGCGCTGCTGGGATTTGTGCTGAACAGCAAGGTGCTGGTGGTGGCCGGAGCGCTCGACGGCTCGTCCGGCTTGATCCTCTCGATCATCATGTGCAAGGCCATGAATCGCTCCTTCACCAACGTGATGTTCGGAGCGTTCGGCCAGGTGCAGGTATCGGCGGCGGGAGCGAAAGAAGAGCGCGTGGTGCGCAGTGCCACGCCCGAGGATGCTGCCTCGATGCTGGCCGCGGCCAACTCCGTGGTGATCGTGCCGGGATACGGCATGGCCGTCGCGCAGGCGCAGCACAAGGTCCGCGAATTGTATGACCTGCTGAGTAAGAAGGGCATCGATGTCCGCTTCGCCATTCATCCGGTGGCCGGACGCATGCCCGGGCACATGAACGTACTGCTGGCCGAAGCCGATGTTCCGTATGACCGCCTGATTGAGATGGACGAAATCAACGGCGATCTTCCGCAAACCGATGTGGCCCTGGTGATTGGAGCTAACGACGTTACCAACCCCGCGGCGCGAACGGATTCCGGCAGCCCGATCTACGGAATGCCGATCATCGATGTCGACAAGGCGCGCACGGTGATGGTGATCAAACGCAGTATGAGCCCGGGTTTCGCCGGGATCGATAACCCGCTCTACTACCTGGACAACACGCTGATGCTGTTTGGCGATGCCAAGCAGTTCGTGAACTCGATTGTGAGGGAACTGAGCGGCGGCGGCGGCCACGGATAGAACAGGCCCGGCATGGCGCCTCAGAACCTGTCGTCCCTGAAGGGACAAGGGTCTTTCTACCCTGTACCCAGCACTCCGCCCGCCTGCGGCGGCTCCGTGCTGGGCTAGATTATTTCGCGCCTGCGGCGCTGGATCCCTTCACCTCTTCCCGGGAATGCTTGCCGGCGGCGCTCTGTCCCCAGCAACCGCAATTTTCGCCTTTACTCCAGTTCGTCCTTGACATGTGGGCGGCTACGAACATAAATACTCCATTCACACTTCAGTTAGTCACCTGACGAGGAGCACACACATGAACAAGGGGGACCTGATCGAGAAAATCGCAGCAGCTCACGGCATCAGCAAAACCGCCTCCGGCGGGGCCATCGACACCTTCATCGACGCCGCCACAAGCGCGCTGAAAAAGGGCAGCCGGGTAACGCTGGTGGGATTCGGCACCTTTTCTGTTTCGCAGCGAAAGGCGCGCAACGGTCGCAACCCGCAGACGGGCAGTGCGATCAAGATTCCCGCGAAACGGGTGGTGAAGTTCACACCCGGCATCGAGCTGAAGAAAGCCGTCAATAAGAAATAAGCTGGTGTGCTTTGATTCGGGCGCGGTTGCGGCCGCGCCTTTCTAATTGTGGGTTTCCGCTTTCTTCGTCCCCAGCAGCTTCTTCCGCAAGTCTTCGATGTAGTGGTCGGTCATGCCGGCAAGGTAATCGCACACCACTCGCGCGAGATGCTCGTCGGCAATGCGGTCCTGGTAGGCGCGCGGCAGTGCCTCGGGATGCGCGATCAAATGATTGAAGACCTCGGTGATGACCTTCTCGGCGGTGCGCTTCTCCGGCTCCAACTGCTTGATATTGTAGAGCGCTTCGGTGAGGAACTTCTTGGCTTGCCGGCGTTCGGCTTCCACTTCAGGACTGAAGGCAGCGAGCCGATCCGGATATCGCCGTAATTCTTCCAGCGATTTCACCCCGGCTTCGTCGACTCGCCGGTTGGTGTTCTCGATCAAGTCGGTCACGAACCGGTTCAATACCCGCTTCAATGCCTCGTTGAATTTCATCTTGTCGGGAGCGTTGGGATACTTCGCTGCCGCTTGAACGTAATAGCGCTCGAACACGGATACGTTTTCGCGAATGTCGGGCAGCCGCAGCAGCTTGGCTTCGAAGCCATCGTCGAGGTCGGCGGTGTTGTAGGCGATTTCGTCGGTGAGGTCGATGAGCTGCGCTTCCAGCGGCGGCCGCAGGTCGAGGAGGTACTCGGCCAGCTCGGGATGTTGGGCTGCGCTGTAATCGTGCGAGTGCTTGATGATGCCCTCCCGCACCTCGAAGGTCAGGTTCAGGCCGTGGAACTCGGCGTAGCGCAACTCCATCTCCTCCACCGTGCGGAGCGCCTGAAGGTTGTGGTCGAAGAACGCTCCATGCTGACGCATGAGCTGATCCAGCGTGCGCTCGCCGGCGTGTCCAAAGGGCGGATGACCGATGTCGTGAACCAAAGCGAGGGCTTCCACCAGGTCGACGTTCAGGTTGAGCTGCGCGGCGATGGTGCGCGAGATCTGCGCGACCTCCATGGTGTGGGTCAGGCGGGTGCGGAAGTGGTCGGAGTAACGGCGGGTGAAGACCTGGGTCTTGTTCTCCAGACGGCGAAAGGCCCGGGCATGGATAACGCGGTCGCGGTCCCGCTGAAATGGGGTGCGATAAGGATGCGGCGGCTCGGGATATCGCCGGCCGCGGGAGTCTTCCTCGCGGACGGCATACGAAGCGAGCATAAGCGAAAGTGTAGCAGCGGCGCGCGGACCGTCGCCAGTTGAGGACGTGAGTGGTAGCATTCGGTGTCGCGGCGATGACAACCCAGCAACAGCAATCGAGCCCGGTCCCGGAGGCAGTCTCCCCATGGAAGCTTGGCGGTTTGTCGCGGCGGGAGTTCGCCCTGCGCGTCTGGCGGTCGCTTAACGACGACGACATTTTCAACCGCTCAGCGCAGCTCGCCTACTACTTCTTCCTCGCACTCTTCCCGGCGCTGATATGCCTGACTGCCGTGATGGGATTGATGGCGGGCTCGGGCTCCCGCCTGCACGCCACGCTGATCGAATATCTTGCGTCGATCATGCCGCACGCGGTTTTCGAACTGGTGGCGAGCACGTTGGAGCATACGATCCAGAATAGCGGTGGGGGCAAAATCAGCTTTGGCATCATCGGCACGCTGTGGTCAGCGACCGCCGGCATGCGCGCGGTCGAGGACACGCTGAACGCCGTCTACAACGTGAAGGAGTCGCGCCCGATCTGGAAAGTTTACGGCATCGCCATGGTTGCGACGATTGTCTGCGGCCTCCTGGTGCTGGTGGCCCTGGGGGTCATTCTTTGCGGGGACACGGTGGTAAATCTCGTTGCCGACCAATTTGCTCTTGGAACCCTGGCCACCTGGAGCTGGAAGGTTCTGCAACTGGGCATCGCGCTGGCGTTCGTGGCGGTGGTGTTCTCGTTCACGTATTACTTCTGCCCTGACATCAAGCGGCCTCACTGGCGCTGGATTACGCCCGGTTCGCTGATCGGCATTACGACATGGGTAGTGGCATCGGTTGCGCTGCGGCTTTATCTGCACTTCTCGCACTCCTACACCGCGACGTATGGTTCGCTGGGCGCAGTCATGGTCCTGTTGCTGTGGTTCTATGTCACGGGCATGATGCTGCTGCTGGGCGCGGTGGTGAATGCGGTAATCGACAGGGCGACTGCTTCCGCGCACGTTGCCGGCACGAAGCCCGCAGCTTCCCGCTCAACCACCGTATGACTTCAAGCTGATTAACAACTGGGATTAGTGCGCGTCTTGTCAGGGCACGACTGAAGTGTGTGCGTGAGAACCCTGCCGTCCCTGAAGGGACTCGAGATTTTTCCCACAGTACCCAGCACTCCGCCTGCGGCTCCGTGCTGGGCTAGAGTATGTCGCGCCTTCGGCGCTGGCTTTTCGGCCTCTTACTCCGCGCAACAGAAAAGAGCTAGTTCTCACGCGCACACTGAAGTCGTGCCCTGACACAAACAACTGCATCGGAGATTTTCAGTAACTGTTCAGTCGTAGCGCAGGCATTCCGCCGGATCGACCTGGGATGCACGGCGCGCCGGGATTGAAGTTGCGAGCCAGCGAGATAGCGATCAACAGCAGCGGGATCACGCTGAAGGTAAGCGCGTCGGTCGGCGCTACTCCGAACAGAAGGGTGCGCATCAGGCGGGTCAGCAAAACGGCACCGGCGACGCCGATCGCAACTCCTCCCACCGCCAAAAGGATTCCGCGGCTCACCACCAGGTTGAGGATCGCTTTGCGCGAGGCCCCAAGCGCCATGCGGATTCCTATCTCCCGTGTCCCCTGGCTGACCAGGTAGGCGAGCACGCCGTAGATTCCGATCGTGGCCAGTATGAGCGAGATGAATGCGAAGACGGCGAGCAGGAGCATGGCGAAGCGGCGCCGTGCCAGCGAGAGGTCGACGCGATGCTCCATGGTCACCACGTTGTAGAGCGGCAAGTCGCTGTCGATCTCGCGGATGCGTTCTCTCACGGAAGAAGCCAGGGCAGCAGGATCGGACGAACTGCGGAGAGCTACGTTCATTGCGCGCGTCGGGAACTGCGTGTGTGGCAGATAGAACGCGATGCGCGAATCGGAATCAAGCGTGTACTGTTTGACGCGGCCGACGATGCCGACTACGGTGATCCACGGAGCCTTGGTGTCGTCGATGCCGCCGATGTGGAAGCGCTTGCCCACGGCGTCCTGCCCCGGCCACAACTGCTGCGCCATGTAGTCGTCGACGATGGCCACGCGCGGATTGTCGAAGGTGTCGTGGTCGTTGAAGAACGCGGCCTTCGAGCAGCGGAATCTGCATCGCCTCGAAGTATCTTCCGCTGACCATGCGGGTATCGGCGTTGATGAACTTCTCGCCGGCGGGCGGGGTGCGGCCTTCCACGGTGATGGGTCCCCAGGCAAACATCTGGCTGAGCGGCAGCGATGTAACGGCGCCCGCCGAGGTCACGCCGGGCAGGCTCTCCAGCCGCTCCCAGAGCCGGTGATAGACATCCCACACCGCCTGCTTGTCTTTGTATTTCGGGCCGGCCATGGTGAGTTCGAGGGTCAAAACGTTTTGCGGATTGAAGCCGGGGGCAACGTCCTTAGCGCGATAGAAGCTGCGAATCAGCAGGCCTGAGCCGATCAGCAGCATGGTGCAAAGCGCGAGCTCGGCGATGACCAGCAGATGCCGAATACCTTTGCCGTGTCCCCAGAGCGACCCCATGCCCGCCGAGGTGCGGCTCGTGTCTTGAAGTGTGTTCTGCACGTCGACGGCAGAAGCGCGACCGGCGGGAGCCATCCCGAACAGAATTGCGGAGGCGACTGACACGACAAAGGTAAACAACAGCGCGGTACCGTCGATGCTGACGTCGCTCAAGCGCGGCACGCTCTGCGGTCCGAGTACGCGAATCGCGAGAATGCTCACATAAGCGAGCAGCAATCCCAACGCGCCACCGCCCAGAGCGAGCACGATACTTTCGGTCAGGAGCTGGCGCGCAAGGCGGCGGCGTGTCGCTCCCAGCGCCGAGCGCACGGCGATTTCCTTCTGGCGCGCGACGGTGCGCGAGAGCTGAAGGTTGGCGACGTTCGCACACGCGATCAGCAGAACAAAACCGACTGCGCCCAGCAGCAGGTATAGCGTGCGGCGAACGTCGCCGACGACCTGCTCCATCAAAGGCAGGATGCTGAAGCGCAGGCCGCCGTTGGGCGGATAAACGTCGGGATGGTCCTGCCGCAGGTGCGCGGTGATGGTGTCCATCTCCGCCTGGGCCTGGCGCACGCTGACGCCCGGCCGCAGCTTGCCGATGAGGTTGTAGTCCTCGTGATCGCGGTTCTGCGCGGCATCGGCGGGCATGGGCAAGGGCAGCAGCACTTCGGCTTGCTCGGCGCCGTCGAGCGTCGGCATGACCTCGCGGGGCAGGGAGAACGAGCGCGGCATCACCCCGACGACTTCATAAGGCAGGCCGTTCAGCGTGATGGTCTTGCCCAGGATTTGCGGGTCAGCGCCGTAGCGGCGCGTCCACGTGCCATAGCTCAGCAGCGCAGTGGGTGTTTGTCCGGGACGGTCCTCGCCAGGCACGAAGAGCCGGCCAAGCTCGGCATGCATGCCGAGCAGAGGAAGCAAGTTCGAAGAAACGCGTATAGTGCCGACGCGCTCCGGGTCTCCCTTGCCGGTGAGATTGTAGTTGCCCCGATGGCGATGGCGACCTGTTCCAGCCCGTGGTGTCCGTTCTTGATGTCGAAGTATTGCGCGGTCGAAAACCAATCCTGCGTGATGCCCAGCCCGGGTGATGTGTTCCACAGGATGACCAGCCGGTCGGGATCCTTGTAGGGCAGCGGGCGGATGAGGAGTGCGTTGGCGATGCTGAAGACCGCCGCAGTTGCGCCGATGCCGATAGCCAGAGACAACACGGCAGCAACGGCAAAGCTTGGGCTCTTGCGAAGCCCGCGAAGCGCATAGCGGAGATCGAAGAGGATCGTGCTCATGGATGTGGGCTCTTTCCCTCGCTAACCCTGGGACAACTGCTGAAGAATTCTGACGCTGGCTCAATCCGTCACAGATATTTGACTTATCGGTGCGCCCTGAAGTCGTTCCCTTGCTCTGTTGCGAAATCCCGCCGATGGCGGGATGAAAACTCTTTAGCCCGGAGCGGCAGCTCCGGGTGATGGCCCATCAACAAACCAGAGCCCCTTCAGGGGCGACAGCCTGTCGCCGGCTGAAGCCGGCTTATCCTCCCCATTGACCAAACTTACCCAGCGCTTCCGCTCTGGGCTAAGCAGGTAACGCACCGCCTGCAGCGGCGCTGTCTTACAACCTCGGTTACCTGTGAAGGCGTGCTCCACATGATGGACGATACAGCCATCCGACTGAAACGTACCCGTAAAGGGGCGGAGAAAGAATCCGCTCCTTTCCTGTCAGACGAATTGTCGCTGGTTTTGGGCGCTACCGGAACAGCCATTGAGCCGAACTGCACTCAGGCCGGTAGGAACGGCAGTTGGTGCAGGCTTCAGTCGCCCGTAGCCATCGCCGGGGTAATGCTCTCCACGTCCACAAGGTTCGTGGGGTACTTGCCGGTGTAGCAGGCGGTGCAGTAGATCTTTTCGTCCCCTTCGCCGGAGGCGCGGCGGAGACCTTCCAGCGAAAGATACGCCAGCGAATCGGCGCCAATGTATTCGCGAATCTCGTCGACCGACTTGTTCGCCGCGATGAGCTGATTCTTCGACGGCGTGTCCACTCCGTAGTAGCAGGGCGAAATCGTCGGCGGACAGGAGATGCGCATGTGCACTTCCTTGGCGCCCGCGTCGCGCACCATGCGAACGATCTTGCGGCTGGTGGTGCCGCGCACGATGGAGTCGTCGATGAGCACGACGCGCTTGCCCTCCAGCACATGGCGCACCGGGTTGAGCTTCAGCTTCACGCCGAAGTCGCGCACGCGCTGCTCAGGCTCGATGAAGGTGCGTCCGACGTAGTGATTGCGGATCAAGCCGAATTGCAGCGGAATGCCGCTCTCATGCGAGAAACCCATGGCGGCGGTCACGCCGGAGTCGGGCACAGGGACAACGATGTCGGCGACGACCGGCGATTCGAGTGCAAGCTGGCGTCCCATGGCGTCGCGCGTCGCCTGCACGGCGCGTCCGAAGACCAGGCTGTCGGGCCGCGAGAAATACACGTGCTCGAAGATGCAGCTCGATTGCGGCTGCTGCGCCGAGTAAAAGCGTGAATGCACGCCCTCAGGTCCGACGATGATGAGTTCGCCCGGTTTGACCTCGCGCTCGTAGTGCGCGCCGATCAGGTCGAAGGCGCAGGTTTCCGAAGCGAAGACGATGGTGTCGGCGCGATGCGCTGCCTGTCCGAGTATGCGTCCCATGACCAGCGGACGGAAGCCGCGTGGATCGCGGGCGGCAAAGATGCGGTCGGGCGTCAGCATCACCAGCGAGAAGGCGCCTTCGATGCGGCGCAGCGAATCGGCCATCGCGTCGGAGAGCGTCTGCTCGCGCGAGCGTGCGATCAGGTGGACAATGACTTCGGTGTCGCTGGTGGTCTGAAAGATGGAGCCCGACTGCTCGAGCTGCGCACGAATCTCATGCGCGTTGGAAATGTTGCCATTGTGCGCCAGGGCAATCTTGCCCTTGTTGCACTCGACCATGATGGGCTGCGCGTTAAGCAGCGCCGAGTCGCCGGTGGTGGAGTAGCGCGTGTGGCCGATGGCGAGCGAGCCGGGAATGCGAGCCAGGGCATCGGCATTGAAGATGTCGGAGACCAGCCCCATCGCCTTGTGCATGCTGACCTTCTCGCCGTTAGACGAGGCGATGCCTGCCGATTCCTGCCCGCGATGCTGCAGCGCGTACAGGCTCAGGTAAGCCAGCTTGGAGGCTTCAGGGTGACCATAGATCGCCACCACGCCACATTCTTCACGAAGCTTGTCGGATAAGATTTCCATCGCTCACCTGATCGGACTTGTGCCGCCGGCTATAGCCGGCTTTATTCTGTCTAGGCTGTTACGGCGCACCTGAAGGTGCGCCCTTTCAAAGCTAGAAACGCAACGCTGGCCTGAAGACCAGCTCTACCTGTTTCTGATCGGCTTCTTGCAACCGCCTAGCTTCGCTGCAACAGCGACGGAACCAGTCGCTCTTCGGTTTCCGTGTGCAGCGCCTGTTGCAGTGCGCCGGCTCCACGCTTCACGCAGATCAGAGACACTTGCACTGACGGCTACTTCGCCCGTTACTCGAATCTCCAACTTGTCCTGAACCGTCTCGCCGATGGGTTCCGCGGAGACGCCGTATTTTACCGCTAGTTCTTTGATTCGCAGCACGTTTTGTGGGTCGCAGGAAATGACGATCCGGCTGGCGTCTTCGCCGAAGAGGACAAACTCCGGAATCAGGTCGTCAGAACTAAGGTCGACTTGGGCCCCGATGCCGCGGGCAAAGCCGGATTCAGCCAAAGTAACGGCTAAGCCCCCTTCGGAGCAGTCTTTAGCCGACTCGACCAATCCGGCGCCAACCATCTCCACGATGGCCTTCTGGAGGGCGGCTTCGTGTTCGAGCTCCAGCGACGGCGGAAAGCCCCATACCTGGCCGAGAACTTCCTTGGCATATTCGGAGGAGCCAAATTCGGCTTCGGCATCGGCTTCATCGCCCGGCTCGGAGCCGCGCAGCAAGACCAGCGTGCGTCCGGCTTCGCGGAAGTGCGGGCCGACGGCCTTGTGCACGTCTTCGATAATGCCAACCACGCCCATGACCGGAGTCGGGTAAATGCCTTCGCCGAGGGTCTCGTTGTAGAAACTGACGTTGCCGCCGGTGATCGGCGTCTCCAACTCTTCGCAGGCTTTGGTCAAGCCGTCGATGATCTGCGAGAACTGCCACATGATGTGCGGCTTCTCGGGATTGCCGAAGTTCAGGCAGTTGGTAGCGGCGATCGGAGTCGCGCCGGTGCAGGCCACGTTGCGCGCGGACTCGGCGACCGCATGCATCGCTCCCAGCTTGGGGTCGAGATAGCACCAGCGGCCGTTGCCGTCGAGCGCCATCGCCAGTCCGCGATCGGTGCCCTTCATGCGGATCACGCCGCCTTCGCCGCCCGGGCCTTCGACCGTGTTGGTCTGGACCATCGAGTCGTACTGCTCATAAACCCAGCTCTTGGAGCAGATGTTGGGGCTGGCCAGCAGGCGCTTGAACTCGTCGGTGAAGTCTTTCTTCTGGCCGAGCGCGATGCCTTCCGGCACTTCGCGCGGCACAGGCGGCTCCCAACGCTCCAGCGGACGATGATAAAGCGGCGCATCATCGGTGAGCGCGCCGTTCGGGATCTCGGCGACCACCTTGCCGTGCTCCAGCACGCGCATGGTCGACTGATCGATGACTCGGCCGATGGTGACAGCGTCGAGTCCCCACTTCTGGAAGACGCGGAAGACCTCGTCCTCGCGGCCCTTCTCGGCGACCAGCAGCATGCGCTCCTGCGACTCGCTCAGCATGATCTCGTAAGGGGTCATGCCGGTTTCGCGTTGGGGAACCAGGTCGAGTTCGATCTCCAGACCAACGCCGCCGCGACCGCCCATCTCGCAGGTCGAGCAGGTCAGGCCGGCCGCGCCCATGTCCTGAATGCCGACAACCGCGCCGGTCTGCATGGCCTCGAGACAGGCTTCGAGCAGCAGCTTCTCCATGAACGGATCGCCTACCTGCACGTTAGGACGCTTGGCTTCGGAACCTTCGCTGAACTCCTCGCTGGCCATGGTCGCGCCATGAATGCCGTCCCGGCCAGTCTTAGAGCCGACGTAGATCACGGGATTGCCGGCTCCGGCGGCCTTGGCGTAGAAGATCTGATCGCGCCGTACAAGTCCGAGGGCGAACGCATTGACCAGCGGATTGCCCGAGTAGCAGGGCTCGAACTTCACTTCTCCGCCGACATTCGGCACGCCAAAGCAATTGCCGTAGGACGCTACGCCGCTGACCACGCCTTCCATGACGGAGTGGTTCTTGTGCAGCGTCTCGCGATCGATACCGGGTGCACCGTTCGAGTCGGGTGCTCCATCCTTCTCGGCGCCTTTTGCCGAGAGGGTGGGCTGAGTGATCGGCCCAAAGCGGAGCGAGTCCATAATCGCCACCGGGCGCGCGCCCATGGTGAAGATGTCGCGGAGAATTCCGCCCACGCCCGTCGCCGCGCCCTGGAAGGGCTCGATGAACGAGGGGTGATTGTGCGACTCGATTTTGAAGGCGCAGGCCCAGCCGTCGCCGATGTCGATGATGCCGGCGTTTTCGCCCGGCCCCTGCAACACCCGGCGGCTGTGTGTCGGCAGGCGCTTCAGGTGTACGCGCGAAGATTTATAGGAGCAATGCTCGCTCCACATGACGCTGAAGATGCCCAGTTCCGTCATGCTGGGCTCGCGGCCCAGGGCCTTCAGGATGCGTTCGTACTCCTCGGTCGAGATGCCGTGGCCGCGAAGCACTTCTGGGGTGATAGTGGGTTCTTTGGCGGGGCTGGCAGCGTTTTCTACTTGATTCATGGCTAGGAAGGAACTTCTATTGTCGCACGCCGGAGGGAGGAGGGACACCCCTGAATGGAACATTCCGACTGGTCAGTCTTTAGAGGTTGACCGCGGTTTCAGGCGCTTGGCACGGTGCTGCTGGTAGGGAATGGATTTTTCGCGTCGGCGCGACTCCGGGATTAAGCCGTCCCAGAACTCTTCGAGCATCGTACCGTATTTCCGCAGATCGATTTGGACGGCCACCCTGCGGCCCTTCCCGTCGACGACAAAGTAAATTCCTTTCATCGAAAAACCCCTCCTGCAAGGCTGCCTGTCGTCCGCTGAACAGGCTGCGGAAAGACTCGAGCTGGACGGCTCGTCGGACTGAGTCCGCCTCGCTACAAACGAAAACAAACAGCTTATCGGCACGACTGAAGTCGTGCCCTGTTACAAAGCACGCTTCACCGGAGTTTTTCCGCAACCTGTGAAGCCGTCTGGGAAACAAAAAATAAACGGCTTAGACGCTGGCCTCAAGGCCAGCTCTACCCGAACACAAACACCTGTCTTAGCCTGACAACGCTTAATCTCACGCTGGCCTGAGGACAGCTCCCGACAGAGACTCCGTGGAACTACTCGTCGGCTTCGCGCCATTGATAGCCGCACATCAGGCACTTCCAGCGGCGTTCAAACAGCGTCGGCTGTTCGGGAAACGGAATGGCGGAGGACCATAGCATGATCTGGCGGGGAGCGGTGCTGGTCACCTCGCGAATCTCCAGAGACTCGCACTCCGGGCAGCAGGCGACTTCTTCCATCTCGTCTTCATCGTCCTCGTCATCCCCGACGTGAACCGAGTCACTCTGCTCGGGCTCAAAGTCGTCCAGGATCTCGAGGGCGCGCACGACCTGGCTGTCCGGAACCTGCAAGCGGATGCCTCCCAAAGCCATCCCCATGTGCCAGTTCATGGCGTGCATGTTTTCGTCGCAGACGAATGCCGAGATACCGGCGGAGACGAGCTTGCCCTGCGCCAGCTTGGCCTCACCCAGGCTCAGGAACTTTGAGATGGTTACCAGTTCTTCCAGCATGGCCGATTGGGCCTAGCGTAGGCTAGCTTTCCGCCCGAGTCAATTGCAACAAATTTGCCCGTCGCGTGTGCTCGTTGATGGCGTCGACGATCTGCGTCGCCGTGGCCAGTGCTCGCCGCCCATCTTCGAGCGTGACCTCTGGCGTGGAGCGCTGACGAACCGCCCGCAGGAAGCTGGTGAGCTCGGCTCGTAAAGGTTCCTGCTGCTCGATTTTAGGCTTGTAAGGTGAGATGCCGGGGAAGGCGCTGGCGGCCACACCGGCCGGGTTGAAGGGATCGAACTCGGCAGGGTTCGCGCTGGAATCATCGACCGTCAGCACCAGCACGTCTTGCCGCGAATAGTCGAGCGAGATGTATTGATGCGGCTGGAAGAAACGCAGCTTGCGAATGCGCTCGGTACTCACCCGGCTGGCCGTGAAGTTGGCCACGCAGCCGGACTCGAACTCAAGGCGGACGTTGGCGATATCGACTTTCTTCGACAGGATCGGCAAGCCGACGGCGCGAACCTCCTTCACCGGCGAGTTGACGAACGAAAGCACTACGTCGAGGTCATGAATCATCAGGTCGAGGATGACGTCCACATCGAGAGAGCGCGGCGTGAAGACGCTGAGGCGGTGCACCTCGAAGAACATCGGCTGCTTCAGCAGCGGAACCGTCGCGCGCACCGCGGGGTTGAAGCGTTCCAGATGACCGGCCTGGGCGACGCGTCCATGCTTGCTGGCCAGTTCTATGAGTTCGTCGGCTTCCGCTACCGTCGCGGCCAGAGGCTTTTCGATGAGAACGTCGACGCCGTTTTCCATCATCTGACGGGCAACAGCCAGGTGATGAATGGTGGGCACCGCGACCGAGACGGCCTGAACACCAGTGGCGATCAACTCATCCGGCGACTGAAACGAGCGGGTGCCAAACTCTTTCGCAATCGACTCACCGTGAGCACAGTTGGCGTCGACGACGCCTGCGAACTCGACGTTCTGAGAAGGATCTGCGTGAAGATCGCGGTAGACTCGCGCGTGATTGCGGCCGAATGCGCCACATCCGACAACTCCGACGCGCAACGCGCCGTCTTGACTCGACATGTTTTGATTTTCGCCGATTCGGCTATGAGGAAGCAAAAAGCTGTTCGCGCCGCTCAGGCCACTCGTCGCTCAGGATCGCCCAGCGGTCGTGATCGCGCCATGCGCCGTCGATGAACAGGTATTTCGGAGAGGAGCCTTCCTTGCGGAAACCAAGCTTCCGTACAAGGGCCGCCGATCCCGTAGTTGGCCGGCTGAATATTGGCTTCAAGGCGGTGAAATCCTAGTTCATTGAAGGCGCGGTCGAGCACGAGTGCAAGGCCTTCGGTCATCAGGCCCTGGTGTTCGCATCCGGCGAACGCATAGAAGCCGAGATACGCACTCTGGAAAATGCCCATAACCGGTTCACTCACGTTGATGACACCGCCAAGCCGATTGCCGGTGGTCAGCCGGATAAGGTTCGCAATCGTGCGTCCGTTCCGGATGCGCTCAAGATATCCGAGATACTGCTCGTGCGTTCGCGGAGGAAAGACCCAGGGATGATGAAGCGTCTCGCTGCCGAAAACGGCGTCGAGAAATTCGTTCTCACCCTCTGCTGTTGGAGTGGCGAGAGAGACTCGATTGCGTTGATTCGCGGCACTCATCGATTACGGTTGGTGATGCGGAATGTGGCTGACCGCCGTCTCGGCGATGATCGCTATGCCTGCGTCGTTCGCCGCCGCAAGAACGGCTTCTTTGTCGAGCATAAGACAGCGGCCCGCATCAAGCGCCAGGCAGGACGCGCCCGCCTGCTTCATGGTCTCGATCGTATGGACGCCCACCACCGGCACGTCGAAGCGCATATCCTGATTCGGCTTGGCGACCTTGATCACGGTGAGCGCGCGGCTCAGGGTGGAAGGTTCTTTGCCTAGAGCCGGGGAGCGCAGGATTTCGCCCGCTCGCAGGATCGCCGCGTCGGTGCCTTCCATCGCTTCGACGGCGACGCATGCTGCCTCGGCGATAACCACCGTCTGACCGATGTCGAAGCGCGAGAGATGATGCGCGACCGCCCGGCCGTAGGTGATGTTGGTCTGCTCCGCATCGGTGGGTGCGCGCCTGGTGAGCACGCCTTCAGTTGCCAGCATGGGCTCGAGCAGTTCGGTGGAGTTCATCAGGGTGATGCCTTCGTCCGCCAGAACCTTGCTGACTGCGCCGATGAGCGAATCCGTATTACGCGTAGCAAGAGAAAGTAGAACCTTGGCGAGACGTAAATCCGGCTTGATGCTGCTGAAGATTTGTTTGTGTTTGACCTGCCCGGCCATGATGGCGCGAGAGACGCCGGCCGATTTGAACGTTTCGATCAGTTTCGAGAGCTCTCCGAGCGATAGCCAATGAACGTCGGAGGCGCCGTGGTGTTCGATCTCAGGAGAGGTCTCTTCCTTAATGGCGGCGACCACGACATCCAGGCCTTTGGAGCGCGCGGCATCGAGGACCAGCAGCGGGAATTTGCCGTTGCCGGCGATGAGGCCGAGTTTGTTCTGAGTTTCGGGCATCGGTGCCTGCCGGAAGAGTGTCGCCGCTCCGCGGCTTCAGCCTTCGTCTGGGCTCTACCGGGGGCTTGCGCTCCCGGCTAAGATTCATGGCCGCCGCTTTGCGGCTGGAGTGACGGTTGACCGGTTCTTCGTGCGCCGCAACCGTTAGGTACGTAGCATCCCAGTTAATCCGTGTACCGCCGCCAACATGGTTTCCACCTGTGCCAGGAGGAGCTAGTGACGTCGAGACCCTGATGAAACCGATTCGCTTTTAAGCACCGACTCTTCGGCAAGTGCTAACTAGCCACTAACACTGATCACTGGCCACTATTACTTAATCACTCCGCGCTTCGAACTCTCGATGAACTTCAGCAGGCCTTCGACGTCCTCGTCCGTTGTGCTCTCAGCACGCAGCTTTTCGATCGCCTGGCTGGTGTTCATCTTCGACGCCAGCAGAACCTTGAACGCGTGATGCAGGGCTGAGATCCGCTCCGGCGAGAACCCCCGGCGCTGCAGCCCAATCTTATTCAGCATGTAGGCGTGGGTATCGCGTTCGGCGCTGGTCATGGAATAGGGCAGCACATCCTGCGTGATGGTGGTGCCTCCGCCGACGTAGGCATGCGCTCCAATGCGCACAAACTGGTGCACCGGGCACAGAGCTCCGACCACCGCCCACTCCTCGACCGTTACATGTCCTGCCAGCGTCGCGGCATTCACCAGCATGGCGTGATCCCCGATAGAGCAATCGTGGCCGATGTGCGCGTAAGCCATGATCAGGATATGGCTGCCCACGCGAGTGATGCCGCCGCCCTTCGTGGTGCCGCGCGTGATGGTCACATATTCGCGGATGATGTTGTGGTCGCCCACCTCAAGCCGCGTCGGTTCACCCTTGTAGGTGATGTCCTGCGGGTCCATGCCAAGCACAGCGTACGGGTAAATTTTGTTGTGGCTGCCGATTCGGCTAGGGCCGCCGAGCACGACATTCGAGATCAGCTCGCAGTTGTCCCCAAGTTCGACACCGGCATGAATGACGCAGTACGGGCCGACGCTGCAGGATTCGGGGATTTTCGCGGAGGGATCGACAATGGCTGTCGGATGGATGCTCATGCTTGCGTTAGGACGCTTCACCAGCCGGTTCACGTTGAGCCGCAGTTGCCGTTCCGTCAGGCTGCCGAGTTAGAAGCCGGCAAGTTACGACTGCCTCGCATACCAGCTTGCCCTCAACAAAAGCTTTGCCTTGCAGGCGGCCGGCAGTTCCGCGGAAGGCGAGAACGTCTACCTCGATCCGCAGCTGATCTCCCGGAGTCACAGGACGGCGGAAACGCGCGCGCTCAATTCCGGTGAAGACGAGCAACTTGTTATCGCGGTCGGTGACCTCCGTGAACAGCAGCGCAGCCCCAGCCTGCGCCATGGCTTCGACGATCAACACTCCCGGCATAATGGGAAAGCCCGGGAAGTGGCCTTCGAAGAACGGCTCGTTGATGGTGACGTTCTTGATGGCGACTACGCGTTTGGCACGCACGAGCTCGATCACCCGGTCGAGCAACAGCATGGGATAGCGATGCGGCAGGATCTTCATCAAGCCGCTGATATCGAGCTTTTCGGGAACGGAATTGGCCTGATCGCTCATCGTGAGATCGTGAAAACGTAGATTATACATTCCGCAGTTGGCGGAACCGCGAAATCAGTCGTCATTCTGCGGAGCGGCGAAGTAGGATGGCAGCAACAACATGCGAAAGAATCCAGCATCTGATTCCGGTCTGCAACAGATTGCGGCGTGGCTTAGCGAACGGCAAGGGGAAATGGTCGCTACCGTGCGCGAACTCGTCATCCGTGAATCTCCTACCAACGGCAAGCCGGCCTGCGACGCGTTGTGCGAACACCTTGCGGATGAATTTGCATGCCTCAGCGGTGATGTGAAGATCCATCGGCGAGCGGAGGCGGGGAATCATCTGCAAGTGAATTTCGACGGCCCGCGCGGCCGCCGCCCGGTCTTACTCCTGGGACACTTCGACACGGTATATGAGATGGGAACGCTGGAGAAGATGCCGTGGCGCGAGAGCAAAGGAAAGCTACACGGCCCCGGTGTGTTCGACATGAAGGCCGGCATCGTGCAAATGATGTTCGCGCTATGGGCACTGCGAGATGCCGGGGGAGGGCTGCCGCGACCGGTAAAAGTGCTGCTCGTTTCCGATGAGGAAGAAGGAAGCGCGACGTCGCGAGCGATCACCGAGAAGCTCGCCAAACAATGCAGCGCCGTGCTGGTGTGCGAACCATCAGGTCCGGGAGGCGCGCTGAAGACTGCTCGCAAGGGAGTGGGCGCATTCACCCTGAAAGTGACTGGCGTGTCGGCTCACTCCGGTCTCGACTTCGAGAAGGGCCACAGCGCGATCCTGGAACTGGCGCACCAGATCCAGGCGATCTCCCGACTGACCGACCTGAGGCGCGGCATAACGTTGAATGTTGGCGTCATCCGCGGCGGCACACGAACCAACGTGGTTTCGGCTGAGGCCAGCGCGGATCTGGATCTTCGCATCGCTCATAAGGATGATGGTCCGAGAATGACGAAGCGGCTGATGGCGCTCAGGCCGGTTAATTCCAGGTGCCAGCTTCACATCGAAGGCGGGATAAATCGTCCACCGCTTGAGCGCACGAAGCAAGTGGCTGCGCTCTTCAATCTGGCGCGCGGGATCGGAAGCGAGCTTGGATTCAAGCTCGACGAAATCGCGGTTGGCGGCGGCTCCGACGGCAACTTCACCGCAGGGTTAGGCATTCCAACGCTCGACGGACTGGGAGCAGTTGGCGACGGAGCTCACGCCGTTCACGAGCACGTTATTGCGGCGGAATTACCGCGGCGAGCGGCGTTGTTGGCGGGCTTGATTCGAGCGATTCAGTAATAAAAGCTTGTTTTGACGCGCCCTTGGCAAGCGCCTAGAATTTAGGCAGTAGCACCCGTTGCGAATCGAAGATGCACCGGGCTTGTTCCACGGAGGTAATTATGGAAGGCCTATTTCAGCCCATGCACCTTTTGGTGATCCTCATCATCGTCCTGCTCATTTTTGGGCCCAAGAAGCTGGGCGATCTGGGCAAGGGACTTGGGGAAGGCATTCGCAATTTCAAGTCGTCGATGAACGAGGGCAGCGCCAACAACAAAGTGGACGCTAACAAGCCGACGACGACCACTACCACCACGACCGAAGAGAAGAAGTAAGAGCTAGAGTAAAGCCATCCCGGTTTTTGATTCGGCAGAGCGCAACATCCGATAAACGCGCTCGATCGGCAATCCAACAACATTGAAATAGCAGCCTTCGACGCGGCCAATCCAGCGGGAGGCGATTCCCTGGATACCGTAGGCACCGGCTTTGTCCATGGGCTCGCCGCTGTCAACATAGTTTGCTATTTCCTGATCGGAGAGCGGGCTGAAGTAGACTTGCGTGACTTCGGCTGCGGTCGTCTCGAAATTTGGCGCGACTATACAAACTCCCGTGATGACCTGATGCGCTCGGCCTGACAGGAGTCGCAGCATGCGAGCAGCGTCCTCTTTGTCCATCGGGCTTCTCCAGCAGGTGCTCGTCGATGACGACCACTGTGTCGGCGCCTAGGACTGCGTCGTGCGGATGACGCGCGAGAACCGTCAGGGCCTTGTCGCGGGCCAGGCGCTTCGCGTAATCGAGCGGCTTTTCCTGCGGTGCAGGCTCTTCGCGGACGTGCGCCGGATCCACCAGAAACGGTATCGCGGCATTTCGCAGCAGTTCGGAGCGGCGAGGCGAAGCTGAAGCCAGGATCAACATGCGACTTCGATTGTACCTATTGATTTGTGCATCCTTCGATTCAGCTTCAACGTCTCATGTTGGGTGAAGTCGGCTACCCGCAACTCTTCCTACGGCGCAACGATCGAGGGTGATCGCGCAGCGTTTCGCGTCTGGGCGCCCAATGCAGAAGGTCTGACATTGCGGCTGCAAACCCGCTCGGGCGTGCAGGATGTCCCCATGCAGCGCGATGGCGAAGACTTTGTTGCGAATGCGCCGGCTGTGGCGGGAGATCGCTACTCCTATGTTTTTCCCGACGGGCTCGCTGTGCCCGACCCAGTCTCCCGATTTCTGCCGGACGGCGTGCATGGGCCGACAGAGATTGTCGACCCGGATGCGTTCCGTTGGAGCGATACAGAGTGGCGCGGTTTCGAGTTGCGGGATTACGTCATCTACGAATTGCACATTGGGACATTCACTCCCGCAGGCACGTTCGACAGCGCGATTCAGAAGCTTGACTATCTGAAGCAGCTCGGTGTCACGGTCGTGGAAATCATGCCGGTCGCTGCCTGCCCCGGCGCGCGCAATTGGGGGTATGACGGCGTTTCACCCTATGCCGTTCAGTCGAACTACGGCGGCCCGGAAGGGTTGAAGCGGTTCGTCAACGCGGCTCATCGCCTCGGGCTCGGCGTGATGCTCGATGTCGTTTACAACCATCTTGGGCCGGAAGGCAACTACCTTCCGAAGTTCGGACCCTATTTCACGGCGCACCACAAGACGCCGTGGGGCGATGCCGTCAATTACGACAGCGATGGGTCCGAGCATGTCCGTGAGTATGTCGTGCTGAACGCTCTCTACTGGGTCCGCGACTATCACCTCGATGGTTTGCGACTGGATGCGGTGCAGACCATCAAGGACGATTCGCCCAAGCACATCGTGGCCGAAGTGCAGGAGAACGTACAGAAACTTGCGCATGATCTAAATCGCAGGGTCTGCGTGATTGCCGAGACCGACGAAAACGATTCGCGCTACATCAAGCCACGCGACCATGGCGGATATGCTTTGAACGCTGTTTGGAGCGACGACTTCCATCACGCGCTTCACGCATTCTTCACCGGCGAGCGAAAGGGCTACTACCAGGATTTCGGCGATCCGCAGCAGATCGTTCGAGCGCTGCGCGAGGGTTATGTCTTTCAGGGCGAGCAGTTCGGGTTCTGGAACAAAGCTCGCGGCACAAGCGCGACCGACGTGCCTATGCCGGCAAATGTAATCTGCATTCAAAACCATGACCAGGTCGGCAATCGTGCGATGGGCGACCGCCTGACGGAACTGGTGCCGCGTGGAGCGCGCAAACTTGCAGCCGCGCTTCTGCTGCTGGCTCCGCACACGCCGCTGCTGTTCATGGGACAGGAGTATGACGAGACGGCGCCGTTCCAGTTCTTTGCCGACTTCGAGGATCCGGCGCTGAAGAAAGCTGTCAGTGAAGGACGTCGCAGCGAGTTCCAGGATTTCGATTTCAATGATGTGCCCGATCCCGAAGATCCGGCAACGTTCGAGCGCTCTAAGCTCACCTGGGCGGATGCTCCGCAAAATCGCGAGATGCTGGAGTGGTATCGGCGTCTGCTGGAATTGCGGCGCCAGCATGTATCCGGCAACCAGCGCACGGCCGACGCGCAGTATCAGGATGGCGTGCTGACGATGGAAGTGCCGGCGAAAAATCCGCAACTGATTGTCGAAGCCAGCCTGCAACCCGGGGCCGAGTTGCGGCGCGTCAAGAGCGGCTGGCACGAGGTGCTGCGCTCAGGCGAAGATGGTTATGAGGTAAGCGTGTTTGTGCGGTAGTCAAGCCGCCGAGCGCGGCTTAATTTTGTCCAGCCGCGCCTTCGCACTGGCGAGGCGCAGATCGTAATCGGCCTGCAAATTCATCCAGAACTGCGGTGTCGTCCCGAAGTACTTGCCAAGCCGCAGGGCAATGTCCGCGCTGATGCCGCGCTCTTCGCGCACGACCTCATAGATTCCCGGCGAATACAGTTCCCTGGCCAGGCGATAAGCCGTAATTCCCATTGGCTCCATGAACTCGGTTCGGAGAATTTCTCCTGGGTGGGCCGCAAGTGTCTTTGCTTTTTGCCGGTGCATATTGTTCCTATTCATCAGTGATAATCGACAAACTCGACTTCCAGCGCATTTCCATCAAACCATCGGAAACAGAGGCGATAGTGGTCATTAATGCTAATGCTGTGCTGCCCGGCGCGATCTCCCCGCAGACTCTCCAGGCGATTTCCTGGAGGAATTGTTAAATCGTCTAAGGAACCAGCAGCGTTCAGTATCTGGAGCTTTTTCAGCGCCGCGCGACGAAGTTGAAGTGAAAATCGGGGCACTCGCTCTTCCTTCCACAACTTCTCGGTCCTGGAGTCGCGAAAGGTCTTCATCACCGTAAATACTAACGCTGTGCGTTACTATTGTAAAGCGTTAGTATCATAGCGCTACGGACTTACCAGCTCGATCCTATTCCCGAACGGATCATCGACATGCGCGCGGCGCATACCGGGGATGTCGTCGGCTTCCCGCACTTCGATGCCAGCGCCACGCAGACGCGCGATCAGTCCGTCGTAATCGGTGCAGCGCATTGCCGGGTGGGCTTTGCGCGCTGGACGAAAGTCCTGCTCGATGCCGATGTGAATCTGCACAGTTCCACTGGCAAACCACGCCCCGCCGCGTCTGGCCAGCAGCGGAGGCTTGGGTATCTCCACCATGCCCAGCAACTCGCAATAAAACTGCCGTGCCGCATCTTCACTGCCCACAGGAGCCGCCAATTGCACATGATCGATGCAAGAAAACGGATTCTTGTTCACTCGCCGATATTACCGCGCATTCAACGGGGCCGGGGGATTGCCTGTTAGAATCAAGGTAGCGCCCGACTACCTCCCATGGATCCATCACTCATCCGAAATTTCGCGATTATCGCCCATATCGATCATGGGAAGAGCACGCTTGCCGACCGCCTGCTCGAGCTTACGGGCTCGCTGACGGCGCGTGAGATGCAGGCGCAGGTGCTCGATGCGATGGATCTTGAGCGCGAGCGCGGCATCACCATCAAAGCCCACTCCGTTCGCATGATGTATCCCGCGCAGGATGGCAAGACCTACCAACTCAATCTGATCGACACTCCCGGACACGTGGATTTCAGTTACGAGGTCTCACGTTCGCTGGCATCGTGCGAAGGTGCGCTGCTGGTCGTCGACGCGTCGCAGGGGGTCGAGGCGCAAACCCTCGCCAACGCCTATATCGCAATCAACAACGGTCTCGAGATCATCCCGGTCATCAACAAAATTGATCTGCCCAGCGCGGACATCGAGCGCACCAAAGAGATGATTGAAAGCGCGGTGGGGCTCGATGCCTCCCATGCCTTGCCCATCAGCGCAAAAACGGGGCAAGGCGTCCCCGACGTGCTGGAGGCTATCGTTCAACATGTGCCTCCGCCGAAGGGCCGCGCAGCCAACCAACTTCAGGCGCTGATCTTCGATTCCTGGTTCGACTCTTATCGCGGAGTCATCGTGCTGGCTCGCGTGATCCAAGGCGTGCTCAAAAAAGGCCAGCGCATTCGCCTGATGTCCAATGGCCGCACGTTCGACGTGGAGACTCTCGGCGTGCTCACTCCTAAACCGGTGGAAGTCGATGAGCTCTCCGCCGGTGAAGTCGGCTTTCTGATCGCCAACATCAAGAACGTTGCCGACACCAAGATCGGCGACACGGTGACGGACGACCATCACCCGGCGATTGAGGCGCTGCCCGGTTTCGAAGAGCTGAAGCCGATGGTCTTCGCCGGAATCTACACCGTCGATGCCCACGAGCACACGTTGCTGCGCGAGGCGCTGGAGAAGCTGCGGCTCAACGATTCGTCATTCTTCTTCGAGCCTGAGAGTTCCGTCGCGCTGGGTTTCGGTTTTCGCTGCGGGTTCCTCGGTCTGCTGCACATGGAGATCATCCAGGAGCGGCTGGAGCGCGAATACGATCTCGACCTGATCACCACAGCGCCGAGCGTGCGTTACAAGATCACCATCACCGATGGCACGGTTGTCGAGGTGGATAATCCTTCGCGCTGGCCCGATCCAACCGAGATCGAGAAGATTGAAGAGCCGGTGATCCTGGCAACGATTCTCACCAACGAAGAGTATGTTGGCGGCATTTTGAAGCTCGTTGAGGACAAGCGCGGCAAGCAGAAGGCCTTTGAGTACGTTAGCTCGACGCGCGTCATGCTGACCTATGAGCTGCCGCTGAACGAAATCGTGCTCGACTTTTACGATCGGCTGAAGACGGTCTCGCGCGGGTACGCTTCGCTCGATTACCATCTTGCGGGCTCGTGGGAATCGCCGATGGTGAAGCTCGACATTCTGGTGTCCGGCGATCCGGTCGACGCCTTGTCGATCATCGTGCACAAAGATTTTGCGTACGATCGCGGACGGGCGCTGGTATCGAAGATGCGCGAGCTGATTCCACGGCAGATGTTCGAAGTCGCCATCCAGGCGGCGATCGGGGCGAAGGTCATCGCCCGCGAAACCGTGGCGGCGATGCGTAAGAACGTTATCGCCAAGTGCTACGGCGGCGACATCAGCCGTAAGCGCAAGCTGCTGGAAAAGCAGAAGGAAGGCAAGAGGCGAATGAAGCGCATCGGTCGCGTCGACATTCCGCAAGAAGCCTTCCTGGCAGTGCTGCGGGTCGGCGAAGACTAACCGTCGTCGCGGCACTCGCAAAGCTCCGGCCTGGTGGCAGGGCCATTAACAAAGTCCTACAGCCATAAAAAACGCCGCGATGCGAACACCGCGGCGGATAGCGAACTAATTCAGTCGAAGATTATGCGTGCACCAGAGCGTGCTTCTCCATCCGGCAACGGCCTTCGGCATCGGCTGCCTTGAGAGCGGCGAAAACGCGTCTGGGAGTGACCTCGGTCGGTGCGTTGTGAATGGTTTCGCCCGGCGCGCAGGATGCCGTCGCCACGTCCATCAACTGCTTGTCGGTGACGTTCTTCAGCCCAATCTGCTCCAGCGTAATTGGCAGACCAACGGCTTCGCAGAAGTCGAACGCTTCCTTGATGACCGATGGCGGGCGATCGGTCAGCATCAGCAGAGCCAAGGTGCCGATGGCGACTTTCTCACCATGCCAGAAGTGATGGGTCTCGGGAAGAATCGTGAGCCCATTGTGAATGGCATGCGCGCCGGACAGGCCGCCGCTTTCGAAGCCCAGTCCGCTCAGCAGGGTGTTGGCTTCGACGATGTGCTCTAGCGCCGGAGTGACAACGCCGGCATCGGCTGCCAGCTTCGCCGCGGTGCCGTAGTTCAGCAGCGTGTCATAGCAGAGCCGCGCCAGCGCATAGGCCGACATCGACCCGACACGGCCAGTCATATTGCCGGCGTGCTTGATCTGGCAGTCCTCGGCTTCGAACCAGGTAGACAACGCATCGCCCATGCCGGACACCAGGAAACGTACCGGAGCCTTGCAGATGATCGCCGTGTCGACAATCACGACTTCCGGATTGCGCGGATAGACAAGGTAGCGGGCGAACTCGCCGGTCGGCGTGTAGATGACGGACAACGCGCTGCAGGGCGCATCCGTTGAGGCCAGCGTCGGCACAATGGCGACCGGCTTGTGAATGGTGTAGCCGACCGCCTTCGCGGTATCCAGCGCCTTGCCGCCGCCGACGCCGATGATGACGTCGCACTCTTCCTTGCGCGCGAGTTTGGACAACCGCTCGATCTCGGGATCGCAGCACTCACCGCAGAATTCATTGCAGACGAAAGTAACGCCTTCGCCCGACTTCAGATAGGGAGCGACAATGGTATCGACCGAGCGGTCGACCACGGCCAGCGCCTTCTTGCCCAGACGCGCAATCTCTTCGCGCAGGGAGCGCAGTGCGCCGGCGCCCTGCACGTAACGTCCGGGGAAAATGGATGTGGTGATTTTGGTGGCTTCTTCGGGCTCTGTCATGGTGGGCTTTTCCTCGACAGCGGCCGCACCTTTGCTATTGCATGTAGCTTTCAAACTACACCTCCTCTACGTGTCGTGAGACACAGAAATCAGCAACCTAACGCTATGCCGGACGGGCGCGCGCTTCAGTGACCGGTATCACGTCGAAGGGTGTAAGGGCGTTCGGTAAGTCTCTGAGAAGAAAAGGAAAAGGTGCGGGAGGGTTCCGCACCTTGGCAACGCAAATGCTTAAAGGATGTAGCGCGACAGGTCCTGGTCTTTCACGATGTCGGTGAGAGCATTGCGAACATAATCGGCATCGACCACCACGTGCTTGTCCGTCATGTCGGGCGCTTCGAAGCTGATGATATCGAGCACCTTCTCCATGATCGTGTGCAGGCGGCGCGCGCCGATGTTCTCCGTACCTTCATTGACCTTGAAGGCAAAGTTGGCGACTTCCTGCAGGGCCTCGGGCGTGAACTCCAGCTTCAGCCCCTCAGTGTCGAGCAGCGCGGTGTATTGCTTGGTCAGCGACGACTTCGGCTCAGTAAGGATCTTGATGAAGTCCTCGACGGTCAGCGATTGCAGCTCGACGCGAATCGGGAAGCGGCCTTGCAGTTCCGGGATCAGGTCGCTGGGCTTCGAGACGTGGAACGCACCAGCGGCGATGAACAGGATGTGATCGGTGCGGACCATTCCGTAGCGCGTGTTGACGGTTGTGCCTTCGACAATCGGCAGAATGTCGCGCTGTACGCCTTCGCGGGAAACATCGGGGCCATGACCACCCTCGCGGCCGGCAATCTTGTCGATTTCGTCGAGGAAGATAATGCCGGAATTTTCGACACGCTCGACCGCGATGCGCGTGACCTGGTCCATGTCGACCAGCCGCTGCTCTTCTTCCTGGATCAGGTATTCGAAGGCCTCGCTGACCTTCATCTTCCGCTTCTTGGTGCGCTGTCCGAAGATGTTCGGCAACATGTCTTTGATGTTGACGTCCATCTCCTCCACGCCCTGGTTGCTGATGATCTCGAAGGCCGGCATCGACTTCTCGCGAACGTCGAGTTCCACGATGCGCTCATCCAGCTTGCCTTCGCGCAACTGCTGACGCAGTTTCTCGCGGGTGCGTGAACCGGGTTCTCCGGCAAGCGCAGGCTGGTTATCGATGTTGAAGCCGATCTGCTGATCGGGAATTTTCGGCGACACCGGTGCGGGCATGGACGGGAGCAGCAGGTCGAGCAAACGCTCTTCGGCGTTCAGTTCGGCCTTGTCGGCGACGTCTTCCAGCTTTTCTTCGCGCACCATGTCCATGGCGATCTCGACCAGGTCGCGGATCATCGATTCGACATCACGGCCGACATAGCCGACCTCGGTAAACTTCGAGGCCTCGACCTTCATGAACGGCGAGTTGGCGAGCTTCGCCAGCCGGCGGGCAATCTCGGTTTTGCCGACGCCGGTGGGTCCCATCATGATGATGTTCTTGGGGATGACTTCTTCAGCCAGCTCGGGCGTCAGCTTCTGGCGACGCATGCGATTGCGCAGAGCGATCGCGACCGCGCGCTTGGCCTGGTGCTGACCTACGACATACTTGTCGAGTTCGCGAACGATTTCGCGGGGAGTGAGCTCGTCGAGTGCGACGTGCTCATCATCGGAAGTTGCGGGAAGATAAATAGCCATAATTCAGTTGTCGGTTCTCAGTTGCCAGTTGTCAGTTGTCAGTTGTCCGTGCCAGTGGTCGAGCGGTTCTAACTGGCAACTGACTACTGGCCACTGACAACTGTTCTCTCACAGCTCTTCAATCGTGATCCTGTCGTTGGTGTAAATGCAAATCTTGGCAGCGATCTTCATTGCCTCTTCGGCGATCTGACGTGCCGGCAGCTGCGTGTGTTCCATCAGCGCCGTCGCGGCCGCGGTGGCATACGGACCTCCGCTGCCGATGGCGGCGATACCGGAATCGGGCTCGATCACGTCGCCCTGTCCGCTGATCAGGAACGTCTGGCCCTGGTCGGCGACCAGCAAAAGAGCTTCGAGCTGGCGGAGCATCTTGTCGGTGCGCCAGTCCTTGCCCAGCTCAACGGCGGCTCGACCCAGGTTACCGTGATACTGCTCCAGCTTGGACTCGAAGCGTCCGAAAAGGGAGAACGCGTCGGCGGTGGAGCCGGCGAAGCCAGCCAGAATTTTGTCCTGGTAAAGTCTGCGGATCTTGCGAGCGCTGTGCTTGATGACGCCTTCGCCCAGGGTGACCTGACCGTCTCCGGCCATCACCACTTTCTCGTCACGGCGAATGCAAAGAACTGTAGTGGAACGAATTAGACGCGTACGTGCCATGAATGAATTGATTATAGCAGGCGGGACGGACGCACGGATCAGATGTGAGTCAAGGACACTCAACTTTCCACAAACGACGGAAGCCAAGGGAGACTACTTCTAAATATATATAAATCAGGAGTAGGAACCCCAATCTAACCCTCCGGCTCGTAATCGTGATCCTCCGCCCCGTAGTCGCCTCGCAGCTTCGCAACAAACTCGCTATACCCGATTTCACCCTCTGCGTATTCGCGTATTTCATCGCGCCACAGATCAAATCGCTCCCTTGCCTTGGCAATCACTTGAGGCAGATTCACTTCCATAAATCTATGTAACCGCTCGTCTGGCTCATTTCCGACTTTCACGTCGTGGTACGCCAAACCTGTTTTTTTCCTCACGATATCTGCCAACGACCTGTCCGCCTCCGGATAGCGTTGGTTGTAAAACTGATGCAGTACTACGCCGCACCGGTTCAGCACCGAAAACGTGACGTAAGGTAGACGCCGCGCTATGAGTACTGGCACCGCATCTACCGCTACACACTTCGCTAAGAAATCCCTGATCTCTTCCCGGTCGGGATACATCCATGCCCTGATATTCTTGACTTCGACTCCTACCACTCCCGCCATTTTGTCGACTAGCAAGTAATCAAGACGTCGCTTCCCTGTCATGCTCTTCCCGTTCACCACTCCTGGCGGCTCCTCCTTCCTATACATTCTCGAATCATCATGTTCATCAATATCTGGGAAACCACCGAAAAAAAAGAAATTCTTTTGCTGCAGGAGCGCTTTGTACACCGCAATTTCGGCTGCTTGACCCACCCTCATCGTGAATCGCCTCTCGGTGGTAGCTATGTGTGTTTTAACTTGCTCCGCCAGTCTCGCGCTCACGACAGCTTCTTCCGTCTCTGACAGGTAATACCAATCTATGTCGCCGCCGCTAACCTTGTTTATCGCCTTTTCATACGCCAGCTTCTTTCGCGCTACCGTCAGTACGTGCGGCTCCACGCGCTGATTGTAGGGCCCGGCATCAGAAATCTTTTGTTCTAAAGTACGAGAGCTGGCGCAGCCATGCTTCCGCAGAATATTGCGTAAGCGCCGTTCGGCGATCTCAACACGAAGCGGGTTAGGGCCCGGCATCGCGGCCATTCTAGTCGGTCGTGGATTCTTTTCGTCCCTCTCGACTAGTCACTTACAAGCTCCCTGGCCCATTTGTTTCTTTTTATGTTCGCCTTACCGCAAGCACCTGGACACAGTTAATCCGTCAGCCTTCTATGCCTCAGTCACTTAACTTCCTTCATCGGCAGCAGCGTTCCGTATTCCTGCCCGTTGGCGTCGTAAGCGCGCGCGATGACCGAGTCGAACGCCTCACGGACTTCGGGATACTTCGCCACAATCGCCTTGATAACCGCCATGTTGTCCTGAAAAGCAATGCCCGAGTTGGCGGCGTTCGCGTTCTGGTAGCGGATGCGCAGGTCCAGCTTGTTATCGATCGGCACGGCCGCCATCTCTGTCACCTTGAAGGTCTTTGCGCCGGCTGTAAGAGTTAGCGGCGCCTCCTGGCTGGGAAGATCGCTGGGACGCGCGCTCTGCATCTCGGTGGCGATCTTGTCGATCTTGGGGGTGCTGATGAAGTTCACGGGAGCCGAAAGATCCCAGGCGGTCAGGTAGTAGAGCCAGGCGTCGTGCGTAGCGCCCTTCGCTTTGTAGGCGCGAGCTTGCGTCAGATACCACTCGCCGTCATGCCCACCGATCGCGTCCAGCCGCGGATAATACCCTGCCAGCTTCCACGCACCGCCTATGTCCTGCAGGATCAGCGTCAGGGTGATGGGGTCTTTGCCATTCACTGTCTGGATAACGACAGCGTAGCGGCCCGGAGGGAGGTTGGTGATCGAGAAGTTGACGCGATCGGGGGAGTTACCGTTCTGGATGCCGCAATAAAAATCGGCTCGCGGCAAGGCCGCTTTCTCTTGCGACGCGTCCAGCAGATACGTCCCGGTGATGGTGGCCTGACCTTCGGCGAAGTACTGCTTGTTGGTCACCACCGCCTGCTCAATGGAGCTGAAAGCGCCGGTGATGGCCGGAATGGCATTCGCCTTCAGGCCAGCCACGTCCCCGTTCTTGGACATGTTCAGATACTGCGTAGCCGCACTATCGATGGCGCTCTTGGTGCTTGCGTCCAGGTCCGGTCCGGTGGAACAAGTCTGGGCTGATAAGAAGGGCAATCCCGAGAACAGCAGGACCGCCAATGAACCTGCAACGAAGTAGCGGCGAATTGAAAGTAAGACGATCATGGCATCACCTGTACAAATTGCGGCGCGAGGCCGCGTCTGCTCGTAAGATGCTTCCTGAGCTGCTGAACGTGGCTCACGTTACGATAGACGAAGAAAATCTCGCGAAATGAGCGGTTAAGACAACGCTGCGGTTTAGAATGAAATTCAGAGCAGCGAAACTAAGCAACGCGTTCGCCGTCCAACTACTTATGGTACGCCTCGGGAAGATTTTTGCATCTGCAACGCTGCTGGTTGTGGCAGTAGCCGGACCAGCCGTGTCCCAGTCGGGCACAACGCCCGCCACCGTGGCGCCGCCGTCCAGTGCAGCAAAGGCGCAAGCCGCGCCTGCGTCACAGGCAAGTGCGACTTCGACGCATGTTCGCGCGCACCACAAGAAGAAGGTAGAGAAGGTCGCCGAGGTGCCGCAAACTCCGCCGCGGCCGCCGACTCTGGACCAGCAGCCGCCCACGGCGCCGCAGGTGAGCTACCGCAACGGACTGCTCTCGATTAATGCACCCAATTCAACGCTGTCCTCGGTGCTTCGGGCTGTGCAAACGCAGACTGGAGCCACGATGGATGTTCCCGCCAGCGCGCAAAATGATCGGGTCGCGATGGCGATCGGGCCGGGCGACCCTCGCGATGTGCTGCACACGCTCCTGAATGGCTCGACGTTCGATTACATGATTCTCGGAGTCGCGGGTCGGCCGGGCGCGGTCCAGCGCGTGATTCTGACGCCGAAGACTGCTGGCGGAGCGAACAATCAGGCCGCGGCTACGCCTGCCCCGAACGCGGAAGAGCCAACGGACGATACAGCCGAAACGGGCGGTGAGTCGGAGTATCCCGGTCCCCCAGAGCAGCAGCAGCCGGTTCCGCCAGGCGCGTTCCGTCGTCCGATGGGAGCTCCGGGTGGTCAGGCGTATCAGCAGCAGCAGGAACAGCAGCAGCAGAATCCGTTCCCGCAGGGCGAGTCAGACAATGTGGTAAAGACGCCGGAACAGCTTATGCAGGAGCTGCAACAGATGCAGCAACAGCAGCAGCAGTATCAGGAGCAGCTGAACCCTTCCAACCAGACACCGCAGTAGTTCAGCAATCAGGCGGTGACTGCGGGTTGCGCCAGGCGTGCGAGACCTTCGCTATAAGGTGCGCGCACCACTCCGCGCTCGGTGATAATCGCAGTCACGTATTGGTGCGGAGTCACATCGAAAGCGGGATTCTCTACCTTCACTCCATCCGGGGTCATTTGTTTCCCGGCAATGTGCGTGACCTCCCTCGCAGATCTTTCCTCGATCGGTATCTGGCTGCCGTCGGGAGTGTCCAGATCGATGGTTGAGAACGGCGCTGCGACGTAGAACGGGATTCCGTGCTCTTTGGCGAGCACAGCCACGGTGTAAGTGCCAATCTTGTTGGCGACGTCGCCGTTGGCGGCGATGCGGTCGGCCCCAACGATCACGGCATTAATTTTGCCCTGCCGCATCATCGCTCCCGCCATGTTGTCGGAGATGACGGTGGTCGGGAATGCCGTCCTTCATCAACTCCCACGCTGTCAGACGCGAGCCCTGGAGAAACGGCCGTGTCTCATCAGCAAACACTTGCAGCTTCTTACCTGAATCCACCGCAGCACGAATCACTCCCAGCGCCGTTCCGTAACCGGCAGTCGCCAGGGCGCCGGCATTGCAGTGGGTGAGGATCGTCCCGCTGGAGGGCAGCAACACGGCTCCGTGCCGGCCCATAGCCTGGTTGGCGGCGATGTCCTCGGCATGCATCCGCTGGGCTTCGGTAACAACCGCCTGCTTGATGTTCGCCACCGGCTGATCGCTGACCTGGTCAAACTTGTCGCGTATACGGCGAATGCCCCAGAAAAGGTTTACGGCCGTAGGGCGCGTAGCGGCGATCGTGTCGCAGATGTGCGCCAACTCCTGCTTGAGTTCGGCAGCGTCGCGGGCTTTGGACTCGCGCACGCCGAGCGCCACGCCCATTGCCGCAGCAACGCCGATCGCCGGTGCACCGCGCACGATCATGGTGCGGATCGCGTCTGCGACTTCCTCATAGGTTTTGCAGGTTACGTAAACTTCTTCGGTGGGAAGCTTCGTCTGGTCGATGAAGCGAACACCCTCGTCAGTCCATTCCAGAGTTTTGATCATGTGTATTCGTTATGGCCGGTGAGCCTCGCATCGATTTCCTGGCACATTCGTCAGGGCCGGGCGGTCGCAGAAATCGCATTTCGCGCTGACCGCGAACATCGGCGGCGGACCGTTCTTCACGTGCTCGGCACGCACATCGTTCGCAGTAAACAATGCTACGAACGGCGCCGGTGCGGCAGCCTTGTCAACATTGGCGCGCCCGCCGGCCTCTTCCCGTTCCACGAGGCAAAGCACGCCGACAACCTCGAAGCCGTACTCTCGCGCTGCTTCAATCGCCTGGATCGTGGAAGCCCCGGTGGTGCAAACGTCATCTACGACCACCACACGCGCGGGTTTGTCGCGAAAACCCTCGATACGCTGGCCCGTCCCGTGTGTCTTCTCAGCTTTGCGTACCAGAAATCCATTGATCGGCTTATGCTTTTGAGCGCTGATGACTGACGTCGCTACGACGATGGGATCGGCTCCCATCGTGAGCCCGCCGATGGCGTCAGCCTTCCAGCCGCGCTTCTCGATTTCCTGCAGAACGGTCTCGCCCGTCAGTCGCGCGCCTTCGGCGTCGAGGGTGGTCAGACGGCAATCGATGTAGTAGTCACTGGTGCCGCCGCTGGAAAGCTTGAAGTTTCCCAGTCGAAACGATTTCTCGGCCAGCAGCGTCAGGAGTTGTGCGCGTGAATTTCCCGCCATATCTTCACGATACCATTTCAGCCGGTAGCCTTCTCCAGATGGCGAAAATGGTCGGTGCTGACCCAAAGCGCAGTGAACAGCGCAAGGTTATATCCGCAATGTATAAGGAATGACGCGGCCACCGAGTTCCTGTTTACCCGCACCACGGTGAACACCACACCCACGACAAAGATGCTGAACACGGGCGCCCACGCGTATCCAAGTTGAGCGCCATGAATCGCCGCAAATGCCGCCGCTGTGAGCAGGACTCCGCCGGCAAGGGCAAAGTATTTCCTGAGTATCGGATACAGCAATCCGCGGAAGAAAATCTCTTCCAGCAGCGGTGCGAGGGTTACGCCGAAGGCTGCCATGATGTAGGCGCTGGTCGCATCGTGAAAGTAAGAATCCATGGGCAGCGACTTGGGGATGGGCAGATAGCGCGCGAGGCTGTCGACTACCAGCGCCAGGACCACACCGGAGGCTATGAAGGCCGGCGCCGTGAGACCCGGCCAGTTCCATCGGATTCCTTGCCGGAAGGTTTCATCCGAACGGCTGCGAACCAGCAGCCAGATAAACAGCAGGATGATCGGATAAGCGACGGCTTGCGAGCCAATGACGACCCTGGCGTCGGAGGCGAGATCGGTGAACGACGCGTTCCTGTAGGCCGGAAACGAACGCGCAATAAACAAAGCGATCACGGTGAAGATGATGATCATCAGCCCGCTGAAGACGATAATCGCGAGCACGTCCCATGGGGTCCACGCCGGGAAGGATCTCTTCGCCGGAACAGCGAGGACCACATCGGTGGGCGGAACTAATTGACCATCGGTAACCAGCGGAACCGGAGGAGGTGCGTTCTCGATGCCTTCGGGCAGTGATTCTGGAGGTGACGACATAGACGCAGTTTCAATTTTCCAGAGACTCTCGACACGGCATTGCTAAGCCGGCGTGTCTCCATTCGCTTTTATATTGGACGCTCGGGGCAGCACTTTCGCTAATATTTGTCCGGTATAAGACTTCTTGACGCGGGCGACCTGCTCCGGCGAGCCCTGCGCGACGATGCGGCCGCCCTCCTCGCCACCCTCGGGGCCCAAATCGAGGATCCAGTCTGCATTCCGGATCACGTCGAGATTGTGCTCGATGATGATGATGCTGTTCCCCAGGTCCGTCAACCGGTGCAGCACCTCCAGCAACTTGCTCACGTCGTCGAAGTGCAGGCCGGTGGTCGGCTCGTCCAGCAGATAGAGCGTCTTGCCTGTCTGGCGCTTGCTGAGTTCTCGCGCCAACTTGATGCGCTGCGCTTCTCCGCCAGACAGCGTTACTGCCGATTGTCCCAGGTGAATGTAGCCGAGGCCCACGTCAACTAACGTCTGCAGCTTCTGCTTGATCTGCGGAATATTCTCAAGCACAGGCAGCGCATCAGCCACCGGCGTTTCAAGCAGATCGGCGATCGAATACCCTTTGTACTTCACCGCCAGGGTCTCGTGATTGTAGCGCTTCCCGCCGCAGACTTCGCAGAGTACGTAGACATCGGGGAGGAAGTTCATCTCAATACGACGCTGGCCTTCTCCCTGACAGGCTTCGCAGCGACCGCCGGCAACATTGAACGAAAATCGGCCAGCCTTGTAGCCGCGCTCTCGCGACTCCGGCAGCATGGCGTAAAGGTCGCGGATCTGGGTGAAGACGCCGGTGTAGGTTGCCGGGTTGGAGCGCGGAGTTCGTCCGATCGGCGACTGGTCGATGCGGATGACCTTGTCGATGAACTCGGTGCCGGTGATCGACTTGTGCTCGCCTGCTTCTTCTCGCGATCGATACAGCGTATTCGCCAGCGCACGATACAAAATGTCGTTCACCAGCGTCGATTTGCCTGACCCCGACACGCCGGTCACGACGGTCATGACGCCCAGCGGGAAGGTTGCATCGATGTTCTTGAGGTTGTTCTCGCGTGCTCCCAGGATCGTAATCGCTTTACCGTTGGGCTGTCGCCGAACATGGCGATCCATGATCTGCTTCTGGCCGGAGATGTACTGGCCGGTAAGCGAATGAGGAGCAGCCTGGATGTCGTCGGGCGTCCCGCTGGCAACCACCTCGCCACCATGACGGCCGGCACCGGGGCCGAGATCGATGACATAGTTCGCACGGCGAATCGTGTCCTCGTCATGCTCGACCACCAGCACGGTGTTGCCGAGATCGCGCAACGACTCCAGCGCTTGCAGCAGGCGATCGTTGTCGCGGTGATGCAGACCAATCGACGGCTCGTCCAGCACGTACAACACTCCGCGCAACTTGGAGCCAATCTGTGTCGCCAGGCGGATGCGCTGGCCTTCTCCGCCGCTGAGCGTGCTGGCTGATCGATTCAGCGAAATGTAGCCCAGTCCGACGGCATTTAGGAATCCCAGTCGCTCCGCGACTTCCTTCAGGATGCGACCGGCGATGCGGCTCTCGCGCTCGTTGAGCTTGATCTTGGCGGCAGCTTCCACGGCTCGCGCCACCGGTAGCGCCGTGAAATCAGCGATCGACATTCCGTTGACTTTGACCGCCAGGCTTTCCGGACGCAGCCGCTTGCCGTGGCAGGCCGGGCAGGTCGTCGCTGACATGTGATCGAGCAGCCAGTCGCGATACGTCTCCGACGAACTTTCCTCCATCGCCTGCCGGAGGTAATGGAAGATACCCAGAAACCCGCGTTTCTTCTCGTTACTCTCGGGACCGTAGAGGATCAGGTTCTGCGTCTTGCGCGGCAGCTGCTCAAACGGGGTCGAAAGATCGAAGCCGTAGGCTTGCGCCGCGAGTCTGCAGCATGCGAATCAGGTTTTGCGACGCCGATCCCGGTCCGAGACCACCGTCCAGCAGCGGCTTCGACCAGTCGGCAATGACCTTCGCGGGATCGAAGTCGTACTTGCTGCCCAGACCGTTGCACTCGGGACAGGCGCCATAAACGCTGTTGAACGAGAACGAGCGCGGCTCCAGCACCGGGACGTTGATACCGCACTCCGGGCAAGCCAGCTTCGACGAATACAGCCGCTCCTCGCCGCCAACGACAGCAACCTGCACCAGGCCATTGGCCATCTTCATCGCCAGTTCGACCGAAGAAGCCAGCCGGCGCTCAATGCCCGCCTTCACCAGCAGCCGATCGACCACCAGCTCGATCGTATGATTCTTGCGCTTGTCGAGCTTGATTTCCTCATCGGCAATGTTGCGCAACTCTCCGTCGATTCGCGCGCGGGTATAGCCCTGCTGCGCTAGCTTGTCGAACTCCTTCTTGAACTCGCCTTTACGGCCGCGAACGATGGGCGCCAGAACCATCACGCGATCCTCAGGCTTCAGCTCCATCACCTGCTGCACGATCTGATCGGCCGACTGGCGCGAGATCTGACGGCCGCATTGTGGGCAGTGCGGCACGCCCACCGAGGAATACAGCAGGCGCAGGTAGTCGTAGATTTCGGTGATGGTGCCTACGGTAGAACGCGGGCTGCGGCTAGTCGTCTTCTGCTCGATGGCGATCGATGGGCTGAGTCCATCGATGCTGTCGACGTCGGGCCGCTCCATCTGGTCCAGAAACTGCCGCGCATAGGCGGACAAGGTCTCGACATACCGGCGCTGGCCTTCGGCATAGATGGTGTCAAAGGCGAGCGAGGATTTGCCCGAACCGCTGAGGCCGGTGATCACGGTCAAGCTGTTGCGAGGAATCTCGACGTGAATATTTTTCAGATTGTGCTGGCGTGCCCCGCGGACGCTGATACTGGAAATGCCCATTCGGTTCGACTGATTTCCCTGTTTCGCCCGAAAGTTCTGCCACGGGGGCGCGGTCGGGTCCGCCTCAGCCCCCAATTTCGTTCGGAAACGCCTCTGGTAAGTCTGGAAGAGGTAGAACGCAGCTCTACTCACGTATCTTAGTGGTCAATACCGACTGGAGTCAACGCGAGGTAAAGTGGCAACATCAGAGTAGATGGCTCGACGGCAGGTATCGATTCGCCGTTGAGTTTGCCGGCTGCGGCTCATCGCATGCCGGGAAAGATCGATAGAACCTAATGACGACCTTTTTCCTCTCAACCATGCTCCTGCTGACCATCGTGGCGGCGTTCGCCTTCGGTGTCGCGGCAGGGTATTGGGTGATCTGTGGTTTCCTCCACTTCTTCAATCCCGCCCGGACGCGTAAACCGACGCGAGCGCCCGCCCTGGCGCCAAGCAGCGGCGACTAGCGTCTAAATCGATCATTTCGCGGCTCATCCCTCGAAACCCGAGTTGCGCCTTCGCCTTCCTTTGCTCCTGCTAGAGTTAAAGCGGGAGAGGCACTGTGTCCAAGCGCGAATTCTCATTCGTACAGCTCGACGTTTTCACCTCACGGCCACTTGAGGGCAATCAGCTCGCGGTCTTCACCGACGCTCGCGGCCTCAGCGACGACGAGATGCAGAAGCTCGCTCGCGAGACCAATCTTTGCGAAACGACATTCATTCTTCCGCGCGATGCCGAAACCGAGCGCAACCAAGGCCGCAAAGTCCGGATCTTCACCATCTTCGAGGAGCTCCCGTTTGCGGGGCATCCGAGTTTGGGCACCGCTTGGTATCTGAAGCAGCACACGAATGACGACGAGATCGTCCTCGATCTTAAGATCGGCAAAATCCCGGTGCGCTTCGAACAGCGCGATGGCCTTCTCTTCGGCGAGATGCGCCAGGCCGAACCTCAATTCGGACGAACTCATTCGCATGCTGAAGTCGCAAAGGTGCTCGGCGTAAAACAGTCCGACTTGGATGAGAATCTTCCGATTCAGACCGTATCGACCGGAATGCCTTTCACAATGGTGCCCTTCCGTTCACTTTCCACGCTGCAAACATTGAGCGTTGGATGGAGCCAGATGGCGCCCTACCTGGCGACCGTCGGCAGTCCTGCGTTCTTCTATCTCGTCTGCCGCGAGACCGTCGATCCGAAAGCGACGCTGCACGCTCGAATGATTTTCTACAACGGCGAAGATCCCGCCACCGGATCTGCCGCGGGCTGTTGCACCGCGTGGTCGGTGCGGCACGGCGTGCTCGCATCGGATAAGCAAGGCCTGATCGAACAGGGAATCGAAACGCGTCGTCCCAGTTCGATCTACATTCGCGCGACGAACTCGCAAGACACCGTCACGAACGTGCGCGTGGGAGGTAACGTAGTGCATGTGATTGATGGAAAAGTTACGATGTGACTTTTCTGAGGATATCTTGTGCATCGTGAAAACCCGCTGCCCATGCGGGTTTCCGTGTACTTACAACTTGCCATCATCACCATTCATGGTGCTGTTACATTTTTTCCCGACGCCAAAAAATATTCTTCGCATTTGACCTTCGCAATACTTGTGCGACTTGGTTCACAGAAGTAGTATCCGGAACACGCGCTACTGCTCTGGCGTACAACTCAACCACTTGGTGACTGCCGCACGCGACCGGCTTACAGGTTTGCACGGACGCGGCATGCCGCAGGTCACTCAGAGAAGGCTCGGTGGGAGGTAAATGAAACCGAAACGTACGATTCTCTGCGTCGACGATGATGAACGCTCTCTCTCCATTCGCAAAGTGCTCCTTCAAACCCGCGGATACCGTGTCCTGACCTGCTCCGATCCGGAAGCGCGCGATCGACCTCCTCAAACTCGGCGGCGTCGATCTGGTCCTGACAGACCTGATGATGCCGAAACTCAACGGCGCAAAACTCATTGATCAAATGAAAGCGATCTCACCCGAGACGCCGGCCCTGCTGTTCTCCGGCTCAGTGAATTGCTGCAGCGAGGAGCACCTCGCCGACGCCTGGCTGCCCAAGGGGGAGTTCGCCCCCATGGAATTGCTGGAGCGCATCCGAGTGCTACTGATTCGCAAGCGCGGCCCCAAGCGGCCGGTCAGCGCAATCCGTCAACTGGCCTCTTGAAGGGCAGGACGCCGGCATCGCGGGCCCGTGGTTTCAGCAATTTAATTCTGAATTGAACATCCGCCGAAGGTGCGCGGCTGACACGACAATTCTGTTCGCCGCGCACGTAACTTGCGCGTACAATTTCGCCGACTCCCCAAAATGAAAAGGAGCGCAGATGAAACCTCGTATGCGCAGTCATCTCTTGTTGGTCTTGGCCCTCACGCTGGCAACCAGTGCGTGGGCTCAATGGTCGTCGGATCCGTCCCAGAATCTGGCTTTGTCGAACATCCCGGGCGCTGATCAGGTACAACCCAAGCTGCTTCCCCTGCCAAATAATGATTGGTATGTCAGCTGGTTCAATAGCAACCCCAACGATCCGCCTCCGGGTGGTTATGACGTGTACTACCAGCTGCTGAGCGCGAACGGTGTCGAGCAGTTCCAGCACAATGGCATTCAAGTAGCGCAACTGACGAACAGTTCCACTGAGGACTACGGCCTCGCGATCGACGGCAGCGGCGATGCGCTTCTGGCCTTTCTCGATACGCGGCGCAATCCCGACAATCAGCAAGTCACCGCTGCCAAGATGAGCTCTTCGGGTCAGGCACTATGGGGTCCGCTTGGCGTTCCCCTCACCAACGGCAACAATTCTTCCTTCAACGAGCCGAGAGTTACGGTTACCACCGATGGCTACATCGTTGTCGGCTGGGTTTCAAACAACGCCGTCATCCTCCAGCGGCTGCGCCCCTCGGGCATTCCGACCTGGGTTGGGATCACTCCGCTGAACATCGGCGTCACGCTGCAGGAGTCGGGCTATAGCTACTTCCTGGCTGATTTGCACGCCGGGGATAACGGATCGGTCATCGTGTCGTGGGTACGTAACCACGGCTTTGGCAGCAACAACTATTTGTACGCGAACAAGATTTCGTCGAGCGGACAGTTGATGTGGGGCACCGGACACGTGCATGTCTATGATGGCGGCTCGCTGCAGTTCGGCGAATTCCCCTACTTCACCTCCGACGGCAACGGTGGCGCGGTGTTCTCCTGGTACACGAACAGCCCGACGCTTCAGTCCTACGCGCAGCATATCCTGAGCAACGGCACCGAAGCGTTCCCGCACAACGGGTCGCCAGTGGCGGTCACGGGCAGCGACATCAGGGTTTCGCCGAGTCTGTCCTACAATCCGACCACCCAGGAGACGTTTGTCGTCTGGACGGAAGAGAACTCGCTGCAAAGCGTGCAGGGCATTTCGGCGCAGAAGTTCAACTCTGCCGGCACGCGCCAGTGGACCGATTCCGGCAAGACCATCGTCCCGCTAGGCAATGATGCACAGATCAATCCCGTGAACGTGCAGATCGGCACCGGGATACTGGCTGCGTGGTTCGACCAGGGCGTCACCGGAAATGGGCCTATCAACGCCATCAAGCTGGATGGCTCCGGGAACACGGTGTGTTCGCAATTTGCGATCTCGTCTGCTTCGTCGGATAAGTCGCGGCTGGCGGCCAACATCGCGTCTTCGGGTCTGAGCGCTTTCGCCTGGGAAGACAATCGCAATGGCGAGAACGATATCTACATCCAGAACGTGAATCCCGATTGCACGCTGGGCAACGAGAATACGTTGATGGTAAGAAAGTAGCTATGAGCCGTGAGCTCTGAGCTACGAGCTAAAACAAACCCCCACCCAAGGTGGTCCTTTTGGGTGGGGATTTTCATTGCCGCATGAATACTCTGAGCCGTAGGGTTTACGTGTGCGCCTGAGCGTCAAGGTTCCCAGATTCGCCCGCAAGCCGCTGTTTCTCTTAATAGTCGCAGCCCCCGTTTTCATATCCATCACTTCCCTTCTCATGTTTGTCAGTTTTGACGCGCAGGCACAGGAGCACGCACCGAAAGTCCTGACGGAGGCTGCTCATTGTTTGGCATTGAAGGATTTTCTTCCAACCCCAGAGCACGGAATAATAACTCTCGGATATATCGTGGATGAACACTCTTATCCGGATGAGAAGGTTGTCTATGTTGTGAGTTACGCAAAACCGAAGCGTTCAAACGGCTCAGTGTTTGCCGTCTTCTTGACTGAGAGTGGTGGTCAACAATCCTTCAATATCCAAAATAATGCTGGCTTCAGGCTCTCGAAAAATGAACCAAGCGGAGTTTCGTTTGTGACACCGCCGCTAGGAGGCGTTTGGACGCAAGAACATCTCGCAGCGGGCATCCGTCAGATTGAGAAGCAGTCTAGATATCCGATCTCGGTAAAGGATCTGCTCGCACCAGATTCGTCCACGCAGTGCACGGCATACACCGATCGCTAGGATACAAGCTGCCAATCATCACGTGAGGCAGGCTCAACTACAAACAAAAATTTAGGGCGGCCACTCGGGCCGCCCTGTTCTTTGTCTTAGCTCGAAGCTGCGGCTCGAAGCTCGTGGCTCGAAGCTCACAGCTTCTTACGCCTGCGCTGGACGTTCTCCCGGAGCCACGTTGGGCTGGCCCGGAGCCGGCTTCAGGACCTGCTGTACTTCGTCCTTGGCGGGCGGAACGTTCGGATTCACGCGAGCCGGAAGCTCCTTGCCCTCGAGCAGCATCTGGATCTCGTTGCCGTCGACGACCTCGCGCTCCAGCAAAGCCATCGCAATCTTCTCCATGACCGGCCGGTTGTTCTCCAGGATGCTCCGCGCCGACCTATAGCCGTCATCCACGAAGCGACGAACTTCGGAATCGATCATCTGCGCCGTTTCTTCGCTGAAGTCACGATGCTGGCTGATCTCGCGGCCCAGGAAGATCTGCTCTTCCTTCTTGCCGAAAGCGATCGGTCCTAGCGACGACATACCGAATTCGCAGACCATCTTGCGCGCCAGGTCCGACGCCTGCTCGATGTCGTTGCCTGCGCCGGTGGTGATGGTGTTGAGGAACAGTTCCTCAGCCACGCGTCCACCCATCATGATGGCCAGCCGCGTCTCAAGATAGTCGCGGGTGTACGTATGCTTATCGTCGATAGGCAACTGCATGGTCACGCCCAGCGCCATACCGCGCGGGATGATCGTCACCTTGTGCAGCGGGTCAGCGTGCTCACGCATAGCGGCGACCAGCGCGTGGCCGGCCTCGTGATACGCCGTGACCCTCTTCTCCTCATCCGAGAGCAGCATCGACTTGCGTTCGGCTCCCATGAGGACTTTGTCCTTAGCCTGCTCGAAGTCCCACATCAGCACCGTCTTGCGGTTCTGACGCGCGGCCACCAGAGCGGCCTCGTTGACCATGTTGGCCAGGTCGGCGCCGGAGAATCCCGGAGTTCCGCGAGCCAGCACGCCCAAATCCACATCGTCGTTGATGGGAATCTTGCGGGTGTGAACGCGCAGGATCTCTTCGCGGCCACGAACATCGGGACGCGAAACCACCACGCGGCGATCGAAGCGGCCAGGCCGCAGCAGTGCCGGATCCAGAACGTCTGGACGGTTGGTCGCGGCGATCAGGATGACGCCTTCGTTGGACTCGAAGCCGTCCATTTCGACCAGCAACTGGTTCAGGGTCTGCTCGCGCTCATCGTGCCCACCGCCAAGACCGGCTCCGCGGTGACGGCCGACAGCGTCGATTTCGTCGATGAAGATGATGCACGGGGCGTTCTTCTTGCCCTGCTCAAAGAGGTCGCGGACGCGGCTTGCGCCCACGCCGACGAACATCTCGACAAAGTCCGAACCTGAGATGCTGAAGAAAGGCACGTTGGCTTCACCAGCCACAGCGCGCGCCAGCAAGGTCTTGCCGGTTCCGGGAGGTCCGACGAGCAGCACGCCCTTGGGAATGCGGCCGCCAAGCTTCTGGAACTTCTGCGCCTCGCGCAGGAACTCGATGATCTCTTTCAGCTCTTCCTTGGCTTCATCGACGCCGGCGACATCTTTGAACGTCACCTTCTTCTGCTGCATCGACAGCAGTCGGGCTCGACTCTTGCCGAAGGAGAGTGCTTTATTGCCGCCAGTCTGCATCTGGCGGATCATGATGAACCAGAGCGCACCCAATAAAATGAATGGGGCCAGGTTGAGCAACCATGTCGGCCAACCGCCGGCCTGCGCGTCCTTCACGGTGATGTTCACACCCTTGTCGCGCAGTTCCTTGATCATGTCCGGATAGCTGGTGGGAACCGTGGTATGGAAGCCGGCCTTATCGTTCTTGAGTTTGCCGTGGACCTCCTGACCGACAATCGTCACTTCCGTGACGTTGTTCTGGTCCACGTTAGAGAGGAACTCCGAGAATGTGAAGTCGCGCTCTTTGGCGCCCGAATTCGCGCCCTTCACGACCTGCCATAACAGCACGCCGGAGAGCACGATAACCAGCCAAAAGACGACCGTCTTAACCGTCGAATTCACGTAAAACTCCTGTGGTAGCGGGGGACACGTAGACGTGCCTGGAGATATAGATGCAGCCCGCTCTGGCCGGATACCAAAATCCGGCGCACTACTGATTGTAACCCGCACCAAAAAGGAACGGCGCAAAAGACTTACACAAAAATGAGCTCAGAAACGCGCCGAAACCGGGATTGGGAAAAGCCTTAGTCGCTCGTTTGTTCGCTCGGGGAGTCGTCGGTTTGGACGCGGAGCCCCGACGAAGGTTAGTCCGGCATGGTCGGCGGCTTCGCATCGGGCCTGGCGTCAAGTACCTCAATCTGCAGCGCTTCGCCAGTTCCCCGCCACTGATGGGCGTTAGCTACGGGAAACCCTCGAACCCAGACGATCTGGTTCTCGCAGAGTGCTACTGGCCAACTCGACCGGTCTCCGACCGGAATCTTTCTCTCCAGGAACAGGCGCTTGAGCTTCTCCTCGGAGCGGCTGTGCGCCGGCCAGAAGCGGTCTCCGGGTGACCAGTTGCGAATCGTTACGAGCGGCCCGACCAGGTCGAGGCTGAGCAGCGTTCCCGGCTCGGCCTCTTCGGCAAACTCCGGAGCGACGACGAGGGCTCGCAGCCGAATGCCGGCTTCGGGGATCCGCACTTCACCCGGAATTGGCAGGACGTATCTATAGGGAGGCGCCGCACCCGCCTCCGCATGGCCCAAACTGAGGACCGCGCTGGCGACCGAAGCAATGATGCCTCCGGGAAGTTCAACCTTCGGGACTTCGCCGAGGGCCAAATGCCGCAGTGCCTCGATATGCCCGAAGTCCAGGGTGAGTTCGCATTGATCGGCAAAGCGCTTCAGCAGGCGACGCTGCACCGCCAACGGCAAGCCTGCGAACGAACCCAGGGGAAGCCGTCCCTGAACCCCGGCTCGCTCGCCGAGTTCGCGATCGGTAAATTCCTGCCAGAACTCCTCTTCACCGCGCGCGATGTCGGCAAGGTCGTTTAGGACCGAGCGAATGTTCGGATTGAACTCGCGTTCCAGCAGCGGCAGCAAATCGTGGCGGACGCGGTTGCGCAGGAAACGGCGGTCGAGATTCGTCTCGTCCTCACGCCAAGCCTGGCCTAGCGATGTGAGATAGGCTTCAACTTCCTGACGCGACACCGACAGCAGGGGACGGACAACGCGCGCCTTCTCTTTCGTGAGTTCCAATGCCGGATAAATCGCTCCAAGGCCTCGAGTCCCAGCACCGCGAATAAACTTCAACAGAACAGTTTCTGCCTGATCGTCCAGCGTATGAGCCGTCGCGATCGCGTCGAGCCGCTGCTGGCGGGCAAGCTCGGCAAACCAGCGATAGCGTAGCTCCCGCGCAGCCGCTTCGATGCTCAGCTTTGAGACGGAAGCATGGTCTCTGACGTCGCCATGTCCCGACGAAAATCTCTAATCCAGTTTCTCTCGCCAGCTCCGCGACAAACGCCTCGTCGGCGTCGGACTGTTCTCCGCGCAGCTGATGATTGAAGTGCGCGACCGACAGCACAACGCCGAGTTCCACCTTGAGCTCCTGCAGAACCCGCAGCATCGCCACCGAGTCCGCGCCGCCTGACAAAGCCACAGCCACGCGATCGCCCGCGCGGAGCAAGCTTTGATCGCGAATGTATTGGAGCACCTTCTCGCGCACGGAGTTATAGTAACGCTCTTCGCGGTACGCTTTTGGGTGCCAGGTCGCCAGAACCTGTCCAATCGCGTGACAGTTCTATGGACGCAACGCAACGGCGATTCACAAGAACGCGTGAATTGTCTCCTTGAAGAAAAGCCGCAGGTGAGTTCGCGTTTTGGTTGTAGCGAAAAGCGAGTAGCAAAAAGCGAATAGCGGTCCTACTTCGACAGCGACCCCAGCGCGGCGCGGAAGATAGCATCGAAGTTCTCGCGGCCTTCGGACTGCACGGCTCTTTCGACGGACTTCTCTGCCAAAGCCCGCTGATAGCCCAAGTTCGTGAGCGCCGAGATCACGTCTTCCTCTATCGCCGAATGCGACACGACGGCCTGCGCAGCGCCGAAGCCTTCCAGCTTGTCCCGCAACTCGACGCACATACGCTCGGCGGTCTTGCGGCCGATGCCGGGAATCTTGGTCAGACGCGCGAGATCGCTTCCGCGAATGGCGCCCACCAGATCGGCTGTCGCCACGCCGCTGAGGATCTTTACCGCCAGCGTTGGTCCGATACCGCTGACCGTGATGAGCTTCTCGAATAACTGCTTCTCTTCCGGACGCAGAAATCCATAAAGCGCCAGCGCGTCTTCGCGGACATGGGTGTGAATGTGCAACGCGACTTCCGCGCCGGCTGCCGGCAGATCGGAGAATGTTGGGACGGAAATGACAACGTCGTAACCAACGCCTCCGGCCTCAACAATAGCCTGGTTGGGATGTTTGGCGATGAGACGTCCGCGAAGGTGAGCAATCATAAAGAAAGGGGATAGGGATTAGGGGATAGGGGATAGTTCAAACCACGCAGGAGCCTGAGATCCATTGTGATCGTCCTAGTAATTTGGTGAGTCGCGGTCGTTTTTCTATCCACTATCCACTAACCCCTATCCCCTGCCTTACTGCCTTCTCCGGTGGTACACCGCGAAGTCGAAGCCTGGATTTGGCGGGAACAGTTCATTTACTTTGCGCAGGCGCTCGGCCAGCGCATCTGGAGCCAGCAGAGGATAGTCACGCTCACGCAGGTCCTGGTAATCCACGTCCAGGTACAGCGACAACATGTAAACCGCGATCGAGTCGGCGAAGACAGCCAAAAGATATTCGTGGCGCGCCTTCTCGGATTCGGGACCGTCCGTTGTCGCTACCTTCCGCAGCTCGTAAGCATCAAGCGAAGTCTCGCCGCGCGCCCTGCCTTCTACCTGCTTCCACACCAGGTCGGTGAACTCCTGCGAGACTCCGACTCGGTCCACAAAGTTATGACCGATGTTGATGAAGAACTCGAAGGCGATCGCGAAGCTGTCTTCCATCAGCCGCGTTGAGATGAACACGCACTGCGAATCGCCCAGGGTCTGATTGCGGTGGCAGACGGCGCTGTCGGAAAGCTGCACGTCGTAGCGATCGGCAATCATGGTGTCGTCGCCCAGGTTCAACGTGAGCGGGACAAAGTAGTAGGCCTTGCGGTTCAGCGCTGCGGCTATCGTGCGGGGCACGGCGTTCACCATGCGCTCCAGATCGGTGATGCCGGAGGTGACTTCCCCCATGACCGAGTAGCAGATACCATTCGCTGCCTGGGATACAGGCGCGATCCGCACAACTTCAGCCGGGGTTCGCGTGACAACTTGGGAGGTAGAGGACATGAATACACGATTGTAACGCACGCTGAAACACACGGTGAGCCCACCGAGGTAACCCAGAACTTCGTGACGGTTCGGGCCAAATCTGTGCTATACCTTTGCGAAACCTTCCGCGTCTGGATACCGCTATGGTGGGAACGCAGCACAGACCCGATGCCGGATCACATTCGTCGCCGGTGCGACCGGGAAGTCGCCCGTTCACAAACTGCGGCGTGTCGCCGGCAGGCCTCTTTCTCGCCCTTCTTTTATTTGTCCTGCACTCCCCGGCGGTCCTGAAGGCACAAGTTCTGTCCCCGCCGGTTCAACTCGGACCAACCGTCGCAGCGCTCGATGCACTGCACAAATGCGGGCAGAGTATCTCCAAAAGTGCGCCTCGCATTTCCGACGACATCATCGATTTCCAGCAGAAGCTGTTCTTCGGGCTTGCCAAGGGCGGCTACGCCTCAAACACCGGTGCACCCGGAGCCGGATATGGCCGCAGCACGTACTCACAGGGCGAATACGGACGCAGTGAAGGGGACTGGCTGTTGATTCCGCCGCCGAAGGAATATGTCGCCGACCTCCAGCACGAAGCGCAGTGGTGCCTGGAAGTGGCGAACATTTTGAATACCGACCCGAATAGAAAAGAGGCCGCCAAGCAGGTGCTGGCAAGCATCGCCAAGGACCTCGAAGTCAAGGTCAAGGACTGCAAGGACTGGGGCGCGGGCCGGCTGGTCACGGTAATTGCGAATACCGTGAAGAACGGTCAGCCCGATCCCGGCTGGACGGTCATGTACAAGTGGGTTTCGGTCAGCGGATTGAATGCCCTGGAGCTTGCCTTTCCGCAGATCAGCACGCCGACATCCAAGGGCGTGCCGCCTGGGGTCTATTCGGTCTACGCCACGAAGCAAGTAGGCAATGCCACCCTGAAGACGCAGCCGGTGACGGTCTCGGCGTTCCAAAATCAGAAAGTGAAATGCGAAATTCCAGTGCCGTGAGTACCTCAATCGACAAATCGGAGCCGCACGAACCGGCACGCTTCGCCGCGTTCGCGAATTTCTTCAAGGCTTATATGGGTACGGCCGCCGTGGTCACGGCATGCCTGCCGATTCCGGTTGCCTCGCTGCACCTGATTCCAACCTACGCCGCGCAGGAAAAGTTCCTTTCGACGTACACGTCGATGTTCTGCTTCCTGATGCTCGGCTACCTCTTCTACATCCGCCACTGGCTGGGCCGGCTGATGTTCTTCACCCGTGCTGACGGACGCGTGATGCTGCGCGGCTTCGTTGCATTCCTGCCGCTGGCGCTGATTGTCGGCTCGCTTTCACTGGTGGCGCTCTACCACCATTACCTGATGGAATCGCTGACGGTGTTCACCCAGCAAGGCGTGCTGAACAGCACCAAGGACATTCTGGCTTCGGTCGACTATCGTGAGATCCCGTTCAGCTTGCAGCTCACCGTGTGCTATCTGGGAATGTTCCTCACTGCCGAATCGGCTTTCATCCTGATGTCCCTCCGCGAGTACTTGCAGGACGTGCTGAAGCTTCAGGACGCTTCGCTCATTCGGGTTCCGCGAGCGCGCGGAAAGAAGGATGAGGCAGTGCTGACCGCGGTGAAGGAGAGCGATCATGCCCGCCACGCCAGCGGTGGCTCCCTGTAGACGCGCCTGACAGAACACAGGCATCGCAGTAGAATCACATCAGTATGTCGTACGCCGCAATTGCCCAACGCTCGCGGATTTCTATCGTTTTCACGTCCACCGTGCGAGTGTTATTCAGCGCTCTTTTGTTCACCGCAGGTGGAATGGGAGCAGGATTGTTCCTGGGGATATTGGGAACGATAATTTTTGGGCTGGTCACCGGCCACCAGGTTAATATGGCGAACGCCTACCGACATGTCGCTATTCCAGTTGCGATCCTCTGTGGCTCGATTGCCCTGATCGGCGCGGCGGTGCTGGAAGTGCGCTCGCGACGGCAGCGAACATCCCGGTAAGCTTCGCGCTGCGCGAGGCTGCGACGGGCTCGCCATTGCCCTCGGCTTCTTTGCTCCGATAAACTCAGAATTCTGCTGCAATTGTCGAAAAGCAGATCCCTCGCCGCCCTACGGGCTCGTGATAGTGGGAAACGTTCTCGACGGCGCCGTTCACACCGCGCTTCTTTCAAGACTGATAGGTCCTCATCATGGCTGAAAACATTCATGTGAAATTGCCCGACGGCAGCGTCAGAGACGTGCCGAGCGGGACCACCGCACTCGATATCGCCAAGAGCATCAGTCCGCGTCTGGCTGACGCGGCTTTGGCTGCGCAGGTCAAACCGCTTTCCTCTAACGGTGGCAACGGGCATCATCCGCCGTCGGAGGAGACTGGCGCCGCTGCTTCGCACTCCGCGAAGAGCGATGACGCGAAGCTGGTTGATCTGGCGCGTCCGCTGGAGCAGGATACCGAGTTGCGTATCCTGACCGAGCGCGACCCTGAAGCTCTGGAAGTGTTCCGCCACTCCTCCGCGCACCTGATGGCCGCGGCCGTGCTGGAGCTCTTTCCCGAGACCAAGCTGGGCCACGGTCCGGCGACTGAAAACGGATTCTTCTACGACTTCTATCGCGAGAAGCCTTTCACGACCGAAGATCTGGAAGCCATCGAGAAGAAGATGCAGGAGCTGGTGAAGCAGGACCTGCCCTACGCGCGCGAGTTCCTGCCCCGCACCGAAGGTTTGGAGCGCTTCAAGTCGGAAGGCGACTTCATGAAGTGCCACTTCATCGAGCAGTTCACCCAGCCCGATGAAAAGATCTCGCTCTATAAGACCGGCAAGTTTGTTGACTTCTGTCGCGGTCCGCACATCCCGTCGACCGGCCGTATCAAGGCGTTCAAAGTGCTCAGCATCGCGGGCGCGTACTGGCTGGGTGACGAAAAAAATCCCCAGCTCCAGCGCATCTACGGCACGTCGTTCTTCAGCAAGAAAGACCTCGACGAGTACATGCACAAGCTGGAAGAGGCCAAGAAGCGCGATCACCGTGTACTGGGCAAGCAGCTCGACCTGTTCTCTATCCAGGAGCTCGCCGGTCCGGGGCTGATCTTCTGGCATCCGAAGGGCGGCCTGATCCGCAAGGAGATGGAAGACTGGATGCGCAACGAGTATCTGAAGCGTGGATATTCGCTGGTGCACACTCCGCACGTGGCGCGCGTCGATCTGTGGAAGACCTCGGGCCACGAAGGCTATTACGCGCAGAACATGTTTACGCCGATGGAACTGGACGATGCGGTTTATCGCATGAAGCCGATGAATTGCCCGTTCCACATCCTCATCTATCGCGATTCGCTGAAATCGTATCGCGACCTGCCGGTGCGCCTCGGCGAGATGGGCACGGTCTATCGCTACGAACGCTCAGGGGTAATGCACGGGCTGCTGCGCGTCCGCGGCTTTACCCAGGACGATGCTCACATCTTCTGCACTCCGGAGCAGATTGAAGACGAAGTGGTGGGCTGTATCGACTTCGCGGTGGCTACGCTGAACACCTTCGGCTTCGAGAAATTCCAGGTGGAGCTTTCGACCTGGGATCCGGCGGACCGCAAGACTTATGCGGGGCGCGACGACCAGTGGGAACTGGCGCAGCGCTCGCTGGAGCAGGCCTTGCAACGCCGCAACATCGAGTACAAGACCATACCCGGCGAGGCCGCGTTCTACGGGCCGAAGATCGACATCAAGCTGGTCGATGCCATCGGGCGCCTCTGGCAGCTGTCGACCGTACAGTTCGACTTCACGCTGCCCGAGCGCTTCGGGCTGGAGTATGTAGGCGAGGACGGGAAGCGTCATCAGCCGCTGATGGTACATCGCGCCCTCTATGGCTCGATCGAACGGTTTTTCGGCGTGCTCATCGAACACTACGCGGGCGCCTTCCCGGTATGGCTGTCGCCGACGCAGGTGGTCGTCATACCGATCGGCGAGAAGCATCACGCCTACGGAAACGAAGTCGGCGAGAAGCTGAAGGCTGCCGGTGTGCGCGTGCATGTCGACACCCGCAACGAAAAGATGAACTCCAAGATCCGCGAACACGCCATGCAGAAAGTACCGTTCCAGCTCGTGGTCGGCGACAAGGAAGCCGAAGCCGGCGAGGTCAACGTCCGCGTTCGCGGCCAGGAAAAGGGTGAAGGCTCGGTGAAACTCGATGCGTTTATCGAGCGGGTAAAGGGGCTGATCGAGAGTAAAGCAGCCAGCTTGTGATTTGACTTACCTGTGGTAAGATTAGTTTATGGAGAAGGTTACAGTATCCTCCAAAGGCCAGATTGCCATCCCCAAGCAGGTTCGGGAGGCGCTGAATCTCACGGAGGGCTCGAAGCTGACGCTTGAAGTCCGTGGGCACGAAATTGTGCTTTCCAAGGGCGATGCCTGGAAAAAGCTACGGGGCGCCGCAGCTGATGTACCCGACTTGATGGAAAAATTCGCCGCCTTCCGGAAGGAGGAGCGCGAACGTGAAGACTCGGGTTCTTGATACGTGGCCCATTCTCGGATGGGTGAATGGCAGGCAGCCAGCGACCGAGTTAGTCGAAAGGCTCTTCGATGAATCGGCTGCGGGCGGCGCCCAGTTGTTCATGAGTGCCATCAATGCCGGCGAGGTGTACTGCGTTCTTCGCAAACTGCACAGCGAAGGGCTTGCGGAGTCATGGCGTAACTCATCGCGCACGCTCCCTGTCACTATCAATGTCCCGACACTCGATGAAATCTGGGATGCGGCCCTCCTCAAAGGGCAATACGCCATCTCCTATGCGGACGCATTCGCCGCACGGCTTGCGCAAAAGCATCGCTGCGCTCTAGTAACCGGCGATCCGGACTTTCGCGCCTTGGCGAATCTGCAATTGGATTGGATCGGTCAAGCCTCGAATTAGGTGCGATGCAAATTCGGCAGTTCACGCCCCTGCAACGGCTAATCTGATTTCTAAGCAACACCAGCGTTGTGAACTTCGTTGCTCCCCAAAACGTATCTATACGTCGGATCGCCTAACGGAGGGCCACGTGCCGGTGCTCATCGAACGCTCTGCTCGTTTGTTTCGGATTTCCTTGTTTGCCATCCTGTTGTCCTCTGCCTGCGCGCTCTTCGCCCAGAACTCCGGCTTTGAGCTTCACGCCAACGACAAGGCGAGTCCGGCCGACGTAGGTCTGCCCAGCTATCCCGGAGCGACGCTGTACAAGGATCCCGACAACAGTTCCACCTTCAACCTGGGTTACACCTTCGGGGACTCCAGCTTCCGCCTGATGGGCGCCAACTACATCACCAACGACACCGCGTTGCAGGTGCTGGCTTACTACCGCAAGCCGCTGTCGCGCTATGGCGAGGTGCTGGAGTGTAAGGACGGCAAGCCCGTCGGTTCGTTGACGGTCACGCGCAGCGGACTGAGTTGTTCGGACAGCAAGGGGGGCCACGTCCAGATCAACGGCCACAGCGATGCCAATGGCGACGAGTTGCGCGCCGGTACCCCGCAGCAGTTTCGCATCGTCGGCATCGATGATGATGCGAAGGTGAAGGGCACGCGCTTCACCCTGGTTTACGTGCAACTGCCCAAAGACGATGCAAAGCCGAAGTAGCTGAGGAAGATTACGCTGCGGAGCTTTGCGCTTTGCCCGGCGGCGGCGGCGGAGGGGCAGGGACACTCGTGGTTGGGCTGGCAGGGTGGTCCACGGCATTTGCGAAAATGTTCAGCATGACCGCCAGAAGGGCAAAGAAGCCGGTGGCCATCATGCCGCCTTCACGGTCGGCGGCCTTGATGCGGAAGTCGTAAATCGTCATGCCACCGAACAGCACGGTGATGCCAAACATCATGTAGTACAGCGAATGCAGTACCCATGCCCACCAGGAGCAAGGCCGGGCGGAGAGAAAAAGCCGTCCCAGGACCGATCGGGAGGCGCGGCGCTCGGCGCGCGCATGAGCCACTCCCGCGGGGGAAACTGCGAAGGCTACTTCTTCAATCTTGCTGGTGACCGCGGTCTGTAATGACTCCATACAACTTCCGCGAACCTTGGTGACGACTCCGCCGGCATCGGCGGATTTCTGCACTTTGTCGGCGAACTCCAGCAGATCGGCGGCCTCTTTCATCAGCCGCCGGGCGTGGCCGCGGGCGTCGCGCGTGTCTACCCACATCTTGATCCGGCTTCCGATCAGGCCGGCTACGGGACCAAGAATCGCTCCAACAATCGCAGTAGTCGTGTCGACGGACATGCCTCACCCGAGGTGCTAGTAGCGTGCATTATGAACTGACACGTCAATCACGCACAATGCAATTCTCTACCTAACCCATGGCTCGGGCGCCATGAGCTGCGCTGTGAGCGCCGGCAAACTCGGCTAGGATGGTGGTTCGTCGTCTTCTCCCCGCATGGCCGACTCGCAATCTCATCCCGTTCCGGTTTCCCACACCGCCGCAGTGCTGCTCATCGCCTCCACCGCTGTGGTCTGGGGATTCGGTTTTCCCATGACGCGCTTTGCGCTCGGAACCGGCATCTCCGTCGGCGCATTGATGAGCCTGCGGTTCCTGCTGGCAGGCGTTGTTTTCGCCATCATCCTGCGGGCCAAGCGCATCGTTATTGCGAAGCAAGGCCTGATTGACGGCCTCTGGCTCGGCATCATCCTCGCCGTCATCTTCTGGTCGCAAACGGACGGCATGCGCTTCACCACCACGGCGAAGTCAGGCTTCATCACCGGTCTCTATGTACTGTTCACGCCGCTGCTCTCCGTGGCCATTGGCCAGCGAATCAAGCTGACAACTGCGATCGGCACGGTCATCGCTACCTTCGGTCTCTACCTGCTCGTGCATCTGCCCGGCGGCTGGTGGTCAGGATGGAACCGCGGCGATCTTGAAACCCTGCTCTGCGCCTTTCTCTGCGCCATTCACTTGCTTCTAATGGGACGCTTCGCCCGCCGTACCGACGCATGGCTGCTGGCCAGCTCGCAGGTCATCGTCGCGGGAATTATCTCGGTACTCGTCACTGCTTTCCTGCCGAATCCGTTCGGCTATCAAACCGTGCCGCAGTTGCTCACGAAAACCTGGATTGTCATTCCGACGATCTATTTGGCGCTGGGCTCAACGGTCTTCGCCTTCTGGGGACAGTCGCGGGCGCAGACGCAACTCGGGCCGGCCGAAGCGGCAGTGTTGTTCTGCATCGAGCCGGTCACGGCCGCGCTGCTCAGCGTCTTCTGGCTGAAGGAGCCGATGTCGACGCAGCAAGCCTTCGGCGGCCTGCTGATCGTCGTGGCCATGGTTGTCTCCGAAGCGCTGCCCTACATGTTCCGCGAGATCACCGTGCCCGACACTCGACCATAGAAACGCTGGTGATGCCGTAATGCTAGGCGACTCCAGACAGCGCTTCGAAATTGTTTAAGAAAATTGGCCGATCCTGCCCGAAAGTGGGTTAGGATGGCACGCCTGATTGCCCCGGCCCCCTACCTTGTTTCAGGAGGAGAACGCTCATGCAAGTTGAAAGCCCCTCCAGTCTCCTGCGCCATTTTGCTGCCGCTTTCGCCGTTCTGCTGTCTTTGAGCAGCGCGTGGGCCGCCGACCATGAAACTGTCTTGTACAACTTCGGCGCCGGCTCCAATGACGGCGTCGAACCTGTCGCCTTGGTCAGAGATGCTTCGGGAAATCTCTTCGGTATTACCCAAGTGGGTGGCCCCCGATTCGACGGGACCGTGTTTGAGTTGTCTCCCGCGGCAGGAGGCGGATGGACGGAAACCGTATTGCACAACTTCGGCAACGGGAGTGACGGCACCGAGCCTCTCACCATAACCATAGACGCTGCAGGCAATCTCTATGGCACAACCGAGTACGGCGGCACTGGTGTCAGCGATTTCTGCCTCTACGGCCACCCCCCTGGTTGCGGGACGGTGTTCGAGCTGTCGCCGCTGTCGCGTGGCGGTTGGTCGGAAACGGTGTTGTACAGCTTTACCGGAGGCGCTGACGGCAGCCAGGCGTTTGGCACTCCCATCATGGATGCGACCGGAAACCTTTATGGGACGACCGTCGACGGCGGTTCGCTTGGGCAAGGAACGGTTTTTGAACTCTCTGCGAGCGCGGGCGGGACTTGGACCAAAACTGTGCTACACAGCTTTGGCGATGGCGACGACGGTTCGGGTCCCTACGCGGGGGTCATCTTCGACGCTGCCGGTAACCTCTACGGCACAACAACGTCTGGCGGGCAACGGTTCAGCGGCCCTTGTCAGGTCTCCGGCTGCGGATCAGTTTTCCAATTGTCTCCCGGGGCAGGTGGTTGGGCAGAGATCGTGTTGCACAGCTTTGCGGGTGGTAACGACGATGGAATTCAACCCTGGGGAAGCCTGATTTTGGACGCCGGCGGAAACCTGTATGGCACGACTGTATTAGGCGGCCCTTATTGCCCTTACGCCGGAGCCCTCGGTTGCGGGACGGTATTTGAATTGTCGCCCAGAGCCGGGGGCAGTTGGACCGAAGCGGTCCTGTACAGGTTCAGCGGCTCACCCGACGCACAGTTGCCTGAAGGCAACTTGATTCTGGATTCTACCGGGAAGCTCTACGGCACAGCGATTGGAGGCGGTGTCTACGGCCCCGGTGTTGTATTCGAGTTATCGCACATCGCGGGCGGCGGCTGGAGCGAAACCTTGCTGCACAGCTTCGGCGACGGCAACGACGGAGAAGGTCCATCCGCGAATGTAGTCATGGACAGAGCAGGAGATATCTTTGGCACGACAGGTTTTGGAGGCGCTTACTACGACGGCATAGCCTTCGAGTTGACGCCATCCACGATTCGGCCGGCAGCTTCTGCCGTTAACTGAGAAATACGGAGAGCCTCTACCGTTCACCCCTGTCGCCCGAGCGGAGCCTCTCACTGTTTACGTTCCATATTCGCCTTTTATTCGCTTACGTGCAGGGCGCTCTCTGTGCGAACATGACATTGGTTAGTAATTCATCCGTTATTTACCTGTTTTTGAGGTGATATCTGCATCCCAGCCCGCGTAGACGTGCCGTTCGAGGAGTTACTGTGGCGACGAAGGCATTGCCGCGTCCCGGACTGCTGGCGCACCGGGAATCGCTCAACCTGAAGTTCGCCGACCTGGTGTCGCGCCTGGCCGATACCATCGGCCGTAAGCTTACCGCCTACGTCGCCGGCGTGAAAGATGTCCGCGCCGTCGAACGCTGGATGGGTGGTGCGCAACCGTATGGCGACGTAGAGTCGCGCTTGCGGCTGACGTTTCAGGTCGTGCGCACGCTGCTGGACCACGATCCGCCGCAGGTCATCCAGGCCTGGCTCATGGGCGTCAACCCCGAACTCGGAGACCGCGTACCCCTCCGCCTGCTGCGCGACGGAGACCTCATCGTGGTTGCGCCTGAGGTGCTTGCGGCCGCGCGCGCCTTCATCGCCGGGGGCTAAATCTTGGCGCTGGAGATCAGGACTCCAACAGAATCGATTCATCGCGTCGCACGCTATCCCGACGCCTGGCAGTTGCCGGACTGGTCGCGCGCCAAAGACGGCACCTTCGGCAATCGCTTCGACGATCCCGAGAGCGACTATCGCGTGCTCTACGCCGCCAGCCAGGAGGTGTCGTGTTACGTCGAGACGCTGGCGCGCTTCCGTCCCGACCTCACGCTGATGGAAGAGCTATGCGAGATCGAAGGCAATGACGATTTTCTGCCCGTCGGCGAAGTCCCGCTTGAGTGGTGCGCGAATCGCGTGATCGGCACGGCGTCGGCAGAGGGAAACTATGCCGACATCTACGCCCTCGAGTGGATCGCTCTGCTGCGGCGCAAGCTGGTTTCCGACTGCCTGCGGATGGGCCTGCGCGACCTCGACGCCTCCGGCCTGCAGAATTCGTCGCCGCGAAGGCTGACGCAGTTGGTCTCGCGCTTCGTCTATGACATGGGACTGGCGGGCGTGTACTATCGCTCGCGCTACGGCCATAACCTGGAGAACTGGGCGCTCTTCGAGCCCTGCCGGATTCATCAGACGAAGAGTCGGCGCGTCACGACCGATGATGCCGCACTGGCCAAGGCGATGGAGATTCTTGGACTGAAGTTTGCGAAGAAGTGATCGTTACCAGATCCGCCGCACACCATACGAATCAAAAACGTTGTCCACGCTGACGATGGGGCAATTGAGCGCTTGAGCTTGCGCGATCAGCATGCGATCGAAGGGATCGTTGTGATGACGGGGCAACAGGCCGGCGCGCATTCCGTGTTCCATAGAAATTGCGAGTCTCCGAAAGCCCTCTTCGAGAAGGAATTGAGGCAGATCGGAAACAAGCAGTTGCGCGTCCAACTTGCCAAGATTGACCTTGATTGCTAATTCCCACGCCACCGCAGCGGACACGTAGACTCGATTCTGGGGATCACCGATGGCGTCACGTGCTGAGCGAGATAACTGCTTAGTTCGTGAAAACCACCAGAGAACCACATGGCTGTCGACGACAAGGTTCATTCGAACTCGAATCCGAGTTCGCGCATCTCGTCATCGGTCAGCGGGTCGAAGGCGTCGTCGGTCCAAGAGAATTTGCCTTCAAAGCGTCCGGGCACACGTTTGCGCACCGCCTCACCGATGGGAACCAACTTCACCATAGGCTTTTTCCCGCGAGCGATGATGACCTCTTCTCCGTCGCAAGCCTTCTGAATCAGTTGCGAGAGGTTGGTCTTCGCTTGGTGGACCGTGTGGTACTTCATGTTAGCTAATTTTATTAGCTACATTGGAGACCGTCAAGGCTATTGTTATCTTGCGTCGAAAGGCTTGTACGGTCCTTCGGCATCGCCGACTCACGCCGCCGTAAACCGTGAACCAGTTCCTCGTTGTAATCGAGCCGGGCTCCAGGGATTCGCATCACGGCAATGCTCTCCTCGCTGTGCGACAATCGGGCATCATCCCCAGGAGGACTCATGCACGAAGTCATTGCCACCAACGACGGCCCGAAGGCTATCGGACCCTACTCGCAGGCTATCAAAGCCAATGGATTCGTATTCGTCTCCGGCCAGGTTGCTCTCGATCCCGCAACGCAACAACTCGTCGATGGAGACGTTGCGACGCAAACCGAGCGCGTGATGCAGAACCTGTCCGGCATCCTCAAGGCCGCAGGCAGCTCGCTTCAGCAGGTGGTCAAGACCAGTGTTTTTCTCAAGAACATGTCGGATTTCGCGTACATGAACGAGGTCTACAGCCGTCACTTCACGCAAGCTCCGCCTGCGCGTTCCACGGTGGAAGTGGCGCGGCTGCCCAAAGATGTCCTTGTCGAAATCGACGTCATCGCCTTGGCTTAACCGCACAGCCAGCCGGCAAAGCTGCGTGTTAAACTTTACCGTTTGCCCACTGTTTCTTGTTCCTCCTGGGCGGCGCCTGTCGTATTCAAACGACGGGTACCCGCATTGGCCCGGTTCGGCAGCGCGGGAGATATAGAGCCATCTTCATGTCCAATACGATGCTTGCTGTTGTTAAGCCGGAGCCCGCGCCCGGTATAGAGATTCGTGAAGTTCCCAAGCCGCAATTCGGTTCGTCCGATGTGCTGGTCAAGGTCAAGATGGCGTCCATCTGCGGTACCGACCTGCACATTTATCAGTGGGACCAGTGGGCGCAGCGGCGCATCCATCCGCCGCTCATTCCCGGACACGAATTTTGCGGCATGGTCGAAGCGGTCGGCGAGGACGTCACTAGCGTGAAGGAAGGCGATTTCGTCTCCGCCGAGATGCACGTAGCGTGCGGCAAGTGCCTGCAGTGCCGAACGGGTGAAGCGCATATCTGCCAGCACGTGAAGATCATTGGCGTCGACGCCAACGGCGCCTTCGCCGAGTACGTCGTTATTCCCGAGTCGAACATCTGGAAGCTCGACCCCTCGATTCCGCAGGAATACGCCAGTATTCTCGATCCGCTGGGCAACGCGGTTCATACCGTGCTTGCGGGCGATATCGCGGCTAAGAGCGTTGCGATTACGGGGTGCGGTCCGATCGGCCTGTTCTCTATCGCCGTGGCGCGCGCGTGCGGTGCGACGCAGATTTTCGCTCTCGAAGTGAACGAGCATCGGCGCAAGATCGCCAAACAGATGGCGCCTGACTTCGTGCTCGATCCCACGAAAGACGATGTCTACGAAATCGTGATGGACAATACCGGCGGCACCGGCGTCGATGTGGTACTGGAAATGGCTGGCCGCACCGAAGCCATTCGACTCGGCTTCAAGATCCTGCGTCTCGGCGGCCGGATGTCACTGCTGGGCATCCCCTCGAAGCTGGTGGAACTGAATCTGGCCGAAGAAGTCATCTTCAAGGGCGCGACTGTGCAGGGCATCAACGGACGCCGCATGTATCAGACGTGGTATCAGATGACCGCGCTGCTGAAGGCAGGCAAACTCGACCTGCATCCGGTGATCACCGACCGCATTGCGATGAAGGACTTCGCCAGCGGTATGGAGCGCTTGAAGACCGGCGAGGCCAGCAAGATTTTGGTGTATCCGAACGGGACGCGGGAATCTTAGGCGTCGCGTTGATGCCGTTGCTTGTAAGTCGCGAAGAAATCCGCTACGTGCTGCCGCTCATGTACGTGCTCTAGAAGCTTAATACCGCCGCGCAGCCCCAGGCGATGAACAACGGCCATCATCATGCCGCGCTGAAAGTCATTGGGGCGAGACCGGAGTGATGTGTGGTGCGCCTTCCCTGCCGGAAATGCGATTGCGGGTACATCCTTGCGCGGCTCCGCGCGATTCAGCAGATGCTCCAGCGTAGGCGCCGCCTCCACACGCCGGCTCTTCATCATCGCCGATTGTGGGATGTGCAGCCAGTCGCGCAAGGTCGCGATCACGGACGTATGGTCGTACGGCGTCTGAATGGGAGAGCGGAAAACTGTACCCGCTTCGATCCACGGCGAAACGGCAATCATCGGCACGCGGACCCCGAAGCGATCGAAAGCAAAACCGTGCTGTCCCGGGTGGTCGTCAGGGGGCGCGGCGCCATACGGAGGCGGCTGGTGGTCAACGGTGCCGCCATGCTCGTCATAGGTGATCAGCAGCAGGGTCGAGTGCCAATGCGCTCCGCCGCTCACCGCCTGCCACACCCGCCACACCAGTTGCTCGGCCGCCAGCATGTCATGCGGAGGATGAGCGTCATTGGGATCGACCAAGAAGCTGGGTTCTAGAAAGGAATAGGCCGGCAAGGTGCCGCGCCGCGCATCTTCGAAGAACGCGTCCAGCCGCTGAAAGTGCGGCTTCAGCCATAGGTCCCACAGCTGCGGGAACTGCAGGCGCGTCGTCGACTCCAGCAGGCTGTCGTTGTAGATCGCCCAGCTTTGCTTCTGGTCTTGCAGGATATTGAAGATGGTCGGCGCATCGTAGTCGAGAGGACTGTACGGGTAGTCGTCCACCTGCCCCACCGACGTACCCAAGTGGAAGAACGCGCGGTTCGGCCAGGTCTGGCTGGGCACCGACGCATACCACTCGTCGCAAAGGGCGAAGTTCCGCGCCAGCGCACTCAATACCGGCAACTGCTCCGGGGTGTAGCACTGCATGATCTCTTCTGTACGTTTCGCTCCCGCGTGTGCATAGCTGAGCAAGAATCCATGCATGGTGGGCACTTGGCCCTTCGCAGGGCGGGAGGTGCCGAACAGTTGCAGGTTGACGTGCTCGAATCTCTCCTGCGGATTTTCTTCCGGAACGCAAGTGTTCTCCGTTCCGGCGCTTACGCTGACCGGCTGGGCCGGGGCGTCGCCGGTGAAATACCGCGGGTTCGAAGGATTCGAGAACGACAGCGGCATGCCATTGAATGGCTCGCTACGGTCTTCCGGCAGGAAATGCCGCGGTTGTTGCCGGTCGGAGTACAGGAATCCGCAGAGATGATCAAACGAGCGGTTCTCCAGCATCAGGACAACAATGTGCTGGATGCGTTCAAGTCCACTGACCATTTGTATTCAGTGTGATGCGGTTCACGGCAGGTACGGTGGCGATGTGAACTGAATCATCAATCGCAGGCAATTGAGGCACTCAGGCGGACCCCACTCCCCTCCCGGACTGATTCTCTCGACTGCCGGTGTCCGCCGCTCCGCGATAAAATACTCGGTCGCACTGGAGACGCTGAATTTCATGGCTACTACAGCTACTCGCACTGATCCCCTCTCCTTCCTCACCGACCAACTGAACGAGCTCAAACAGAAGGGCACGTACTTCAAGCTGCGCGTGCTGGACGACGAGCAAGCCGCGGTCTGCACCTTCGACGGAAAGAAGGTCATCAATCTCGCGTCCAACAACTACCTTGGCCTGACCACCCATCCCAAGCTGCGCGAAGCCGCGCTGGAAGCAACGAAGAAGTACGGCGTCGGCTCGGGCGCGGTGCGCACCATCGCCGGCACCATGAAGATTCACATGGAGCTGGAGGAGAAGATTGCGCGCTTCAAGAACGTCGAAGCCTGCGTAGTCTTCCAGTCGGGCTTCACCGCGAATGCGGGTACGGTCTCAGCCCTGCTCGGCAAAGATGACTTCATCATCTCCGACGAGCTGAACCACGCCAGCATCATCGACGGCGCTCGCCTGTCGCGAGCCAAGATCAAGGTCTTCCGCCACAAAGACGCAGCCCATGCCGAAGAGCAGTTGGAATCGGTCAAGAACGAGCCCGGCCACAAGCTGGTCATCACCGACGGTGTCTTCTCCATGGACGGCGATATCGGCGCGCTGCCCGAGTTGACCGCGCTGGCCGAGAAATACGGTGCCATCATGATGGTCGACGACGCGCACTCCTCGGGCGTGCTGGGCCGCAACGGCCGCGGCACCATCGACCATTTCAACCTGCACGGACGCGTCGATATCCAGGTCGGCACTCTCTCGAAGGCGATCGGGGCCCTGGGCGGATACGTCTGTGGCACCCGGGAACTCATCGAGTTCCTCTACCATCGTGGACGCCCGTTCCTGTTCTCGACTTCTCATCCGCCGTCGGTCGCGGCTACGTGTATCGCGGCGTTCGATGTTCTCGAGCAGGAACCCGAGCGCATCGAGAAGCTATGGGAGAACACGCGCTACTGGAAGAAAGAGTTGGGCGCGCTCGGCTTCAATATCGGTGGCGTGAACACTCCGGCCAGCGAGACGCCGATCACCCCGATCATCATCGGCGACGGCAAGCTGACCATGGAGTTCTCGCGCGAGCTGTTCAAGGAAGGCGTGATGGGAACCGGCATCGCGTTCCCGACGGTGCCGGAAGGCAAGGCGCGCATCCGCACCATCGTAACGGCGACCCACACTCAGGAAGAACTCGACCAGGCACTGGAAACCCTGAAGCGAGTAGGCGGGAGAATGGGAATTCTCGCGTAGCTGATTTCGTAGTGCGCTTACCCGGCCATGGATCGCGACGCGATACACGCAGCCTTTTATGTAGTGATGCTCGCATTGCTTGCTGGATATTGGACTTGGCAAGCAATGCGGCTACGTGCAGCAAAACGGTGGCCTGTGACCGAGGGAACGATCGAATCGGGTGCCTTTGAAAAAGTGGAAAATTACAAAGGCGTTTCCATTGTCTTACCTGTCTTCGCGTTCTCGTACGTCGTCAGCGGCAAATATTATTCAGGTCGATTTTCGCTGCTACCTTATTCGAACGATGTGGGTGAAGCGATCATTAAGCTGATCGTCGGACGCAAGATATCGATCAGGTACGAACCGCTGCATCCGGAGAAATGGTTTGTGGCTGAAACAATCTTGGAAGGGTACAAAGTCGAACAGAAGATTGGTCCGCACTTGCATCACTTCTATCCGAGCAATTAGCGTGATTTCCTCGTTGCGAAGATCGCTTTCCGGGTGCCGGCAGTGGAGTTTGATACTCGCTGCCGTGGTTTGCACATGTATCCTCTCTCCTGTGCTGTTGACGCACGGCTTGCCCGCAGTCTCCCTCATACTCAATCAGGGTTTCGCTCTGGTCTGCCACCAGCGTCCTGAGCGCTGCTTCTGGATCTTCGGCGCCCCGATCGCGGTTTGCGCCCGCTGTCTCGGTATCTATATCGGCGCTGCGATCGGTCTGCTCGTGCGGACTTCGCAGCGGCTCGCAATCCGATTGGTCGTGGTCGCCAGTGCCATTAACTTGCTCGACGGACTTGCGGAAGTGGCTGGGCTGCACGGCAACTGGCTTGAACTTCGGTTTGTTCTGGGGCTGGCACTTGGGGCAAGCGCTGGCATTTGGGTTGCGTCGGTGCAAGCCGGTGTCAGCCGCGCGCCCGCAGATTTCGCTCAAGTGGAATGATAGATACACTCAGTCCACAGTTTGTCCGGCAAGAATTCTTCTGCCAGCAATCGTCTCGTACGCGAAGCCCTGCAGTACGGTACTCGCCTGCAAGTGTCCATAGTTGTCCACATACGCGACCACAGCGACTTTCGCCCATCCGTAGTGAATGCCAACGCTGCCCGGAAGCCGGAACTCCAATCCAAGATAACGATTGGGAATGTTCAGCCATTGTCCATACGAACCTCGACTGCAGTTCCCCCAGTCGAGTTCTGCCATACGTGCGGTTCCGGAAGTAAAGACTTGGGCGAGATCGATAGACGAGCCTTGCACCAGAGCGGCCGCATCGCCGCCGTTCTCCAGCACGGCTCCATCGCCCGCAGCCGGAGTGACGGCGAGGTTCCACTCATAGCCGTCGCCGAACTGGCAGTAGTTCTGCAACAGGTGCGACCGCAGCGTGATGTCGGCGATACCGTCGTGGTTCACGTCGAAGCTATAGACGCCCCCGAGCGGGATAGAGACATTTGCCGGCGTGTAAACCACTTCCGCCGTAGCCGGGGGTATGAGTGCGAGCAGAATCGCCACTAGGCTGAGAATACGCATTTGATGCCCTTTCGGGGCGCGACTCCAGATTAGGAGCGGGCGCAATTCCGCGTCTGTGATGCAGGTCGCAAATTCCACCAAAGACGCAGGCTTCCGGCGAGTTCGTCACAGTTGCGTGTGCTCCAAGGCCTCTCGAAGAGCTTTACCGCTGTTGTAGAATTTCTCCTCTTTCCAAATCCAATCGGAGCAAGCACAACAAATGCGAAAGCTCTCTCTCAAAACATTATCCGCAGTGACTCTAGTTTTAGTGTTCACCGGCATCGCGCTCGCCTCGGACACCGCCGAGGTCATGAAGCCCGTGCACCAGTTCATCGACGGATTCAACAAGGGCGACGCGAAGAGCGCTCTCGCCGCATGCGCCGACGAGGCATTCATCATCGATGAATTCCCGCCCTACCAATGGCATGGAGCGGGCGCCTGCTCGGCATGGGCGAACGATTACCAGACCGAGGTGAAGAAGACGGGAGTGACGGACGGCAATGTCACCCTCGGCAAGCCCAGGCACGTGGACATATCCGCCGATCGCGCCTATGTCGTCGTGCCCACGACGTATACCTTCAAACAGAATGGCAAGCCGGTGAAGGAAAGCAATGCGATGATGACCTTCGCCCTCCAGAAGGACTCCTCGGGCTGGCGCATCACCGCTTGGACGTGGAGCAAAGACTAACCTCCGTCGGGCGCCCCATCCTCTCACCGGTCAGGCGATGAGACGATGGGGCATCTGCAGTACGAACACCCGCCGGGGAGGAACTAGAGCGACCTGAGGAAGTTCAACAGGTCCTGCTGATCCGAACTCGACAGATGGTTGTAGTTGCTCACCACGCCATTTGCCTCCGAGGAAGGATAGGTGCGATTGGCGCTGCTGGCGTGCGCCTGAATTGTCTGGATTAAATCGCTGGTTCTGCCGTCATGCAGGAAGTAGATCCGCTGACCTAATCCCCACAGTGGCGCGGTTCGGAACTCGTCTCCCCCTGCCAAGCCTTGGCTCACGTTGTCAGCCAAGGCTGGTCCCATGTGATGCAGCAGCAGGTCGGAGAAGAGATTCGCCTGGACATTGCTGAGCGCGGCCACAGACGACGGCCCGGTGGTCATCGCCGGTGTGTGGCACAGCGCGCAGCCAATCTGCCCGAACACCTGGCTTCCGTGCTGCGTGGAAGGCGAGCTTTGTCCCGGCTGAGGCTGGTCCAGAAACTTCATGAACATGGCAAAGTTGCTGACATCGCTGGGCAGCGAGGTCCCGTCAGAGTCGAAGTTCGTACTGTCCTCCGGTGTGGGATTGAACTGGCAGCCCGGCAGTCTGGTCGCGCTCGGTGTTGAACATCTCGTTCGTCACTCCGACTTCCACGTTGTAAGCCTCACCCGAGAAGATCTCCACCGACTTGTTCTGCGCCTTCCAGCCAAAGCGGGTGATGGTTCCGTCGTTGCCGCTGCTGTTGGGGCGGCCGTTGATGCCCAGGTTGTGTTTCTGCTGATGGTTGCTGGCTTGATTGGCCAGGATGGCAGCGTCTGTAATCTCCTCAATCAGTCCATCACCAAAAACCGGTGTCGGAATGCGAAAGATCAGATCGCCCAGTTGCGCGGCGCGCGCGAAGTTGTCCTGCTGAATGCTGCAACCTGGCGCATCCGTGCGCCCGGTCACAACAAAAAGAGCGTGAACGCCGCCGTCTACTTGTCCACTGAAGGTAAGGGGAAAGCGCGCTTCACGAATCGGACCATTGCTGGTGATGAAGGATGGTACCTGGTTCGCCGCACCCTGATCGGTAGCGACAGCCAACTGTGGATTGGTCGCCGGACTGGTGCCTCCAGTGAACGGCTGCGCATGACACTGGGCACATCCTTCCGCATTGAAGCGTGGGCCCAAGCCTTTGCCGGTGCCGGCAACACTTCCCGTCACCGAATCGATTTCGTTGAACTCCGCCTGCCCGGCGGAAAAGAATGCCAACTGGTTTGACGTGAGGCCTGCAATCGGCGATCCCGCTCCGGGAGCACCGCCGCGAACACCGGGGTCGCTCGCCCGGCCATTGTTCTGCGGTGTACCACGCGAATCAGCCGGCGCTCCTCGTGCTCCGGCGGCAAACATTAATACCAGACTGAGCAACAGCACCGAGAAAGCAACCTTGACTCTTAGAGACATGACTCCTCCTCAACGCGCAACGCACGAAACGCGCGCCGAATCCGTTGTGAATTTGGCTTTCGTTTGTCTGCGAGTGGCTGGACGAAGAGTTACCGACGCGTCACTGCGGCTTGCACTTGCTGGCGGGCGCAGAAGGATATCAGACCGTCATCGCTGATCCAGCGTGCCGGCCACCTTGCGATGGTCCTCTTCGCTGCTTTGTGGCGAGTGTGTGCAATGTAACAGCTTTCCAACATGAGTCAACAAAATCTGGTTAGCCAAAACAGCTATCTGCTGCAACCCACACGGCGGCTCTCGAGGCACGAAGTCCGATAATCCCTGGGCGAACAGGCAAAACTCTTTTGAAAGGCGCGAGTAAAGCTTGCAGGGTGCCGATATCCCACGCTGTACGATATCTCTTTCACCGGAGCTTCACTGCTCACAAGCAGCTCGGCGGCCTTTTCGAGCCTGCGGCTCGTGAGATAGGCTCGCAAAGTTGTGTGAGTGCACAGTTTGAACAGGTGCGACAGGCGGGAGGGACTCAGATTCACCATCCGAGCCAGTTCCGGAATGCTCGGCGACGGGTCTGATTCGATAGCACGCTGAAGATATTCGATCCGGCGATCGGAACATAGCGTCCGGCTGGAAAGCAGAACACGCTCGCCGCGCTTTTCTTTTGCAAACATGGGCTCTCCTTCTGCGCAGACGAGGCGGCGGTGTCAAACAGCGTGTCTTACCAGCAACTTCTCATTGGTCTCGCCTCGGCGTCAGGCGAAGAAAAGATCGCGTGCTTCAGCTATAACATCCCGGCCGCATTCTGCAGCGCGGTCGAAAACCTGAGGTTCAATCAAAAAACTCCTGAGCACAAACGTAGTACGTGAGCGACTTAGCAGGCGATGCAGGCCCGGAATATGGCACTAATGCCCCTGCCGTGAAACTGCATCGGGCGCTACAATCCTGCTGAGGACCAGCGCCACATGAGGATCTGTCGAGCGGTCGCAGCGTCTCGCTTTGTAATCCAGATTTCCATCCTCCGAATTGGCGCGCTCCTGCTCGGTCTTTGTTTACTCGGATCGATTTGCTCTGCTCAAAAACAGGTACTGTATTTGGGTCCGGACTCGAAACCTCTTTCGCTGGAGGACATCATTCGTCTCACCAAGGCGGGCGCAGGCGACGACGTCATCATCGAACAAATCAGAGCCAAGAATGAGCGCTTCGCTCTGACCACCGATCAGATCATTCAACTCAAGACAGCTAAGGTCAGTGACCGCGTCATCGCTACGATGATCAACCCGGCTTACAAGGGCTCGCAGCCGACTGCCGTCAGTAAGGCTGCGGCCTCCTCCGCCAGCGCTTCTCCGATGCGGCCTGCTGCGCCCGCAATGGCGGCGACCGAGCCCTCCGATGCCAAAGCAGAAGTGCCTGAGGGCATGCCCACTCAGCTCGGTGTCTACGTCAAGAACAAAGGCGACTGGATCGCCTTGAGCCCTGAAGTTGTCACGTGGAAGTCAGGAGGCGTAGCCAAGAGCGTGGCTTCAGGCGGAATCGTGAAAGGCGACGTCAATGGATTCGTCGACGGCTCAACCAGCACGGTTCGTGTGCGGAATCCGCTCGAACTGGTGATCGTCGTTCCCGAAGGAATCGACATCACCTCTTATCAACTCGTGCGATTGCACGATCATGAATACTATCGCGAATTTCGCACTGTCGCTGGCGGCGTCTTTCACGTCTCGGGCGGTGCGACACGCGACGTTATACCCTTCAACAGCGTACAGGTTGCGCCTCGTGTCTATCACGTGACCACCTCCACCGCGCTGGGAGAGTACGGGATCCTTCCGCCCGGGGCATTTACTTCCATGAATGCGGCTTCCTCCGGCAAGATTTATTCGTTCGGATTGATCCAAAGCTGTGGGTACACTGTTCCGGCCTGTGAATAGCCGTACGCCTTGTACAATGACTACTTCACCGTGATTTACAGTTCCATCTTGAAGGTCAACACTTGAGCTATCTCTCCTGTCTCTGGTCTTGCCGGTGACCTATTCTGCCACGCCACAACCCGAGGCTCGCGAAGACATTGCTTCGTACCCCCCATCGCACTTCCTCGTTTTCGGCCGACCTGAAGCCACGCTTGCTGTCGGCATGTTCGCGGTATTCGTTTTCCTGATACTTCGCAATGTAGGCCTTCATCCCTGGATTTTCTCCGACGAGTATAGCTACAGCCAGGCCGCTAGGCTGATCAAAGCCGCTACTACTTCTACTCCTCTTTATATCTATTACTTCGTATATCGGTTGACACGTCATAGCGGGACAGCCTTCCTGGAAGCCGCTCGCCTGCTTAATGCTCTCTTCTTCGTAGGAGCTGCGCCGTTTATCTATCAGACAGCACGCAAGGTCGCTTCAAGGTGGGTTGCGGTGCTGGTAGCGATGCTGTCGCTGATCGCTCCCATCAACACTTGCACCGCATATTTCATGCCGGAGAGCATGTACTTCTTTGTCTTCTGGTGGATGACCTGGTTCATCCTATGCAGGCGTAACGTAAAGCCTATCTACTACGGCACCGCAACCGGACTTCTACTGACCGTTTTAATGCTGGTAAAAATAAATGCCATCTTCCTTGCACCGGGAATCATGGTCTTTATGGTTTACGCCAACTATCGCGATGGTTCGTCATCCTACCTCAAGCTATCCGCAAAGCACATGATATCGTTTCTCCTGGCTTTCGCGATCTCCAGACTTGCGCTTGGTTATCTGTTCGCCGGAAGAGCCGGACTACACGTTCTCGGTAGCCGATATGGTTCTCTGGCAGGTGCTTCGATCGTTCCTGCGCGCCTGTCAGTGCTGAGCAGCGAGATCTTCGGCGTTCTGCGAGGCCACGCTCTGGGCCTGGCGCTGTTGTTCGCGGTTCCTTTGGCTTCGATCGTCGCCATCGTCTTCCAGAAATTCAATCCTCCCGAAGATGATCCAGCTCTCTCGAACGTCGCAGTCTATTCCCTCGCGTTGCTGTTGCCTCTGGTCGTTGTAGTCGCCTACTTCACCGCGTCGGTAGTTGGCGAGAGCCCCTACGAGTCGCTCAGCAGGCTCCACATGCGCTACTACAACTTTTTATTTCCTTTACTTCTCATGGTGGTAGCCGGACAGCTAACTATCAAAGAGATACGGCGAAACCGATATGTAATGTTGTCGTCTGTGGCTGTACTGATTGCCCTTATCATCCTTTCTTTCCGATTGCTGCTTCGTCTCTATGCGCCAAGCTTGATCGATAGCCCGGAATTACACGGCGTCACCATGACGGCGGTTTCCTTCTACATCGTCGGCATCTTGGGAATTGTCTCGCTGCTGGTCTGGGCGTTTAATCAGCGACGCGGAGCACAGCTTGCCCTCTTTCTGGTGATGCCGGTCACCATCCTTGCTTCGGCTGTAAGCGGAAACTCTGAACTCCGCAGGCTTCATTTTCCTGCCAGCGTCGAGGACAACGCCGGCAAGTTTGCCCATGACCAGCTTGACTCGCTGGAGCGACACAGGCTGGTCGTCGTTGGCTCGGAGATGGCTGGGCTGTATCACGTTTTGTTTTATGTCGACGACCCCAGAGCAACCCTGAGCGTGTTGCCTCAGGGAGCGCCGTTCGATCCCAACGCGATTCCCGCCGACCATGACTGGGTTCTGCTGATGGGCAATCACGCGCTACCCGACAACATCGAAGACAAAATTGCCGGCGATGGATACATTCTGTTTCACATGCCCGCGAAAAACACGGAGCGGCCGGGCTTCACCCGCAAGACCGTCGACTTCTCGCACCCATTTCGCTTCGGTCTGGTGGAGAGCATCAGCGGAGTGTCGGTCCCGGAGCTCTTCGGACGATGGTCGAACGGCAAACAAATACAAATCAAAATGTCGTCGCCACTGCCCCGCCGTTTTGATCTGCGGTTGATGGCCAGGGCGTTTGGCCCGAACACGCAGTTGCCCTTCACCATGCGAATTGGCAACGAGAGCAAAACTTTCCGCCTGCCGTCCTCGATGAGCGAGGTCACGCTGCCCTTTACCACCGATGGCAACGCGCGAACCATCAGCATCGAGATCCCTCAACCGACGTCTCATCGCCAACTCGGACAGGGCAATGACGACCGGCAGCTAGGAATCGCGCTCGTGCAAATGAGCATTGAGACACAAACCGGAACGGGCTCGACAGACTAAATCCAATCGAGCCGCTAACAAGTCCAGTCAGCCAGCTTCCGTGAGCAATCCAATCCGCATCGGCCGACGACTCGCCACTTCCCTTACAATCAGCCATTGATAATGAGGAGACGGAAACATGCCACTCATTCGCATTGACGCAGTTGCCGGGCGCACGCCCGAGCAGGTGAAGCAACTTCTGGATGCGGCTCATCGCGCTATGCTGACGGCGTTCAACGTGCCCGATCGCGATCGTTACCAGATCTACGAAGAGCATCCGCCGGAACACTTCATCGTCGAAGACACCGGCTTGGGAATTCCGCGCACCAATCAAGTCATCGTGGTGACGGTCGTGAGCCGGCCTCGCGCTCAGGAAGCCAAGCAGGTGTTCTACGCCGAGCTCTGCCGCGAGTTGAAAGAGTCCTGCGGGATCGAGGCCAACGACGTCATGGTATCGATCGTCACCAACACTGACGCCGACTGGAGCTTCGGCAATGGAAGGGCGCAGTTTCTGACGGGAGAGTTATAGGAGCCGCTGTACCCGGGGCGAGAAGGCCCTCGGGGATCGCCGAACTGGGGCAGCAGGAGAGCTCATCTCTCGCGCCGGAAACAGCATCCCACTTCATGGGAGTTTCTTTCCATGAAGATCAGTACTAGTCGGCTGCCCTGGAAAACGATTACCACGCTCGTTGTTCTGGTCGGCGTGGCCGCGCTGGGCAGTCGCTATGTTCCGCACCTCTCTGGCGCGGCTGCCGGCGTGCAACATTACGTATCGGCTCCTCTGTTCCAGGTTGGCCAGGTTCCTATCACCTTCGTCTTCGTCATACGTGTCGCGATCTTCCTGATTCTGCTGGCGCTGGCCGCTCATTTCTCCATGCGGTTCCTGAAGAACCGTATTCTTACTCACACGCCGCTCTCGCATTCGCAGCAATATGCGCTGGCTCGCGTCATTTCTTATCTTGTGTTCGCCTTGGGGCTGGTAGTCGGACTCGAGTCCATCGGACTCAATCTGAACAGCCTGGTGGTGATCGGGGGAGCGCTGGGCATCGGCATTGGCCTGGGCTTGCAGCCGATCGTCACCAACTTCGTGGCCGGGTTGATCCTCCTGCTGGAACAGCCCGTGCGGCTGGGCGACCGTATCGAGGTCGGCGACACTTATGGCGACGTCGTACGCATGCAAGGCCGCAGCACCTGGGTGCGCACCAATGACAACGTGGTCATCATCGTTCCCAATTCCGAGTTCATCAACAACCGCGTAACCAACTGGACGGCCAACGATCAATGCGTACGCATCACTCTGCCGGTCGGAGTCTCGTACGATGCCAACCCAAATCAGGTGCGCGAGATTCTGCTCGACATCGCTCGCAAGCATCCCAATGTCCTGCGGGAAAAATCGCCTGAGGTGATCTTTACCGACTTCGGCGACAGTTCGCTGGATTTCGAATTGCGGGTGTGGACCGAGAAACATGTGCAGACGCCTAAGGTCCTGAAGAGCGATTTGTACTTCTCCATCTTCGAAGCATTTGCCGAACACGGCATCGAGATCCCGTTTCCGCAGCGCGACCTGCACGTCCGCTCGGTGGCCAGCGCCGTACCCGCACTGTTCGGTGTCAGCAAGCTTCAGTCGATCAGGCCGTCCGGCACCGGTGGCGACGACTGAGACCGCTCGCTGCGCGGAAAAGTTTCTTGTGGCTACGCTTCCGAATCCGGCACGAAGCTGTTGTACACAACTCCATAAAGCAGGCCGCAGATGGCCCCGTCCAGCAGCGCATAAGCCGTGCCCACCGCGAGTTCGCGCGGTTTTTGTTCGGGATGGAACCCCGGGTAGATCGAGGCTACGGTTCGCAAGAACTTGCCGCCGTACTCCGGCCAAAGGTTGTTAACCAGACCCACGCTCAGGACAGCCCCGCCCCACAGCAGGGAACTGGTGGCCAGCAGAGCTTTCGTGTTCAATTTCATGTGTTTCCTGCCTCCATTCGCTTGGATGCAGGAGCGTGAGTCGATGGCGCGATCGCGCAAGCAGAGTACGGCTGCGCACTTTTTCTTTGGGCTAGGATGCTTCACTCTACACGCACTTGGAGCACACGCAGAACTAATTCTCGTCGGAAAGCGATTTCGCCACCGACAAAACTTCCGCAGCCTTGGCTTTCAGTTCCTTCAACTCTGCTTCGGCCGTCAGCCAGTCACCTTCGGCGTGACCGCCTTTACATCCGCGATGCACGTAGATTTCATACGCCCGCTCGCGAACTCTCTGCTCAGGAATGGAACAATTGCGATAATCCGTGCTCATATGATTCACCTCATGTCGAAGATCGGCAAAACTGTATGCAGGTTAGACGCTTACTCGCCGGAAGTGTCCTCGTGAGGCACGTCCAAAGGTTGCGTGCCGCCGGTTTCGAGCGGAGCGTTGCAATGGGGACAAACCTTAGCGTCGAGATCGACGGCGCGATTACAGCTGGTGCAAAGTCCTTTGGGCTCGGCTGGGATCATGGAGAGTTGGATGCAGCCCCGCCGAAAGCCCGGTTGCCGGCCGCCTGTGAATATCTGCGATAAAACCTACGTCGCGAGACATAGCACCCGGGGTTAAGGGACATTCCGTATCGCGTTTCTCTCCTCTTTGTGCGAAACTCGGCGGGCACTCAAGGGGAACAATCTGGCCGCTCCAAACCTGCAATTACCGCTCCCAGCCGACGAACGTCTCAGCCGGGCCACCATACTTGGGATGATCGCGATGGGCGTCGCCGTTCTGGTCGTTGCCAACGACTTTACCGCGCTTTCCGTCGCCCTTCCCGCCATCGAGAATGCGCTCCACACCGACGTCACCACGGTGCAGTGGGTGATCAACGGGTACGCCATGGTCTTCGGCGTCCTCATTGTCACCGGAGGCCGGATGGCCGACATGTTCGGCCGGCGGCGGATCTTCATCGCCGGCGCTGCGATTTTTGCCGGCTTCTCCATCGTCGGAGGATTCGCGCCCAGCGCCTGGGTGCTCCTCGCCTGTCGCTTCCTGATGGGAATTGGCGGAGCGATGATGTGGCCGGCAATCCTCGGCATGACTTACGGTCTGCTGCCACGTCAGAAGGCAGGCCTCGCCGGAGGCGTCATCCTGGGCGCCGCCGGATTCGGCAATGCCGTAGGACCGCTGCTGGGCGGGCTTCTCACCGACACGGTGGGATGGCGATGGATCTTCTTCGTGAATCTTCCGGTTGCCGCGGCGGCCGTCGCCATAACAATGGTTGTCGTGCCGGCGGACCGCATCGACAAGAAAGACGGAGGTATCGACTACGCGGGCACCGCCGTGCTCTCCGTCGGGCTGCTGGCGCTTCTGCTCGCGCTGGACTGGGCGCTCGATCTGGGCTGGACAGCTCCGCTCATTGTCTTTCTGTTTAGCCTGTCGGCCGTATCACTGATCGGGTTTCAGCTCATTGAGCGACGCGCGGGCGACAGCGCCCTGGTTCCCGCGAAGGTCATGCAGAACCGGGCATTTCTGGCCGCTGGTATCGCCACCCTGCTGGCGTCGGCAATTTTCTTCGCCGCCCTGCTCTATCTGCCGCAGTTCATGTCGAAGGAGCTGGGCTTCAGCGCCATTGGTTCAGGCGCGGGACTGCTGCCCATGATGGGTATGTTCATGGTGACCTCCTTCGTGGCAGGAAGACTGTACCAACTGTTCGGGCCGAAGCGCATCGTCACCCTGGGCGCTTTGCTTCTGGGCGCGGGCATGTTGCTTCTGTCGCGCATCAGCGGCAGCACGACCTACCATGAACTGGTTCCGGGAATGGTCGTGCTCGGCATCGGTGTCGGCCTGTTCTACTCGTCGATTACCACCGCCGCGATCACCGCGCTGGATCCGTCGCAGGCAAGCCTGGCCGGTGCGATTGTCTACATGTTCCAAATCGCCGGCGGATCGATCGGCGTCGGCTTCAACACGGCCATCGTGGTGTCCGGCTCGTCAATGCCCGCAGGAGTTCATACCGCGTTTCTGGTAGATGGCGCGCTGGCCATCGCCAGTGCGGTGGTGGCGGCTCTGTTTGTCGGCGGCACGGTCGACGTGGAGCGGCTAAGGGAAATCCGGCATCACCATCGCGCTCACGCGTGAGGATGGAGGATCATCGAGTTGTTGCGGATGGTTCTAATCCTGAGCGAAGCGAGGCGAGAGCCGAACGTAGTCGAAGGACCTCTATAACAACCGGGCGCTTTCTTTTTCTCTCGACGACGCATCGCAAGCGTCCGAAGTCCTGGCACTCGCCTGCGGCATGAGAACGTCTCGCCGCGCGAGACGGCATTACTTAGCCCAGCGCTGATAAGCGTTCTAGCTCCCGGTTGGAATGATGGCGCTGGTTTCGACCATGAGCATCACCGTGAGCTGCGGCGCCCGCGGACGGTGCTTACGCGCTTTGGGATCATTCAACTCAAGGCAGCTGGGGATGACGACTGCTGTCGTCATGTGGACGCGCGACGGCGATGAACAAAGTCTCGCTTTGCGAGACGGCATAGCTTAGCCTAGCGCTTCAGCGCTGGGTAAGTAGTTATACGAGGGCCGAGTCCCGTTAGAGACGACAGCCTTCTCCACAAATGTGCTTTACAATTCCCCACTACAATCCTATATTTGTGCGGTCGGTAGACTTCGAATTACGGTTTCGCTGCGCTCTTCGTCGACTTGCAGATTGACCGCCATCGATCTCCTACCTATCAGGACTGACTAGCAGACTCCGCTCCCAGCCTTACTCGCCAGTCCAGGCGTGACGGCGTTGTTGCCGTTCGGACTAGCCACACTCTTGCGCTTCGCGCGGCGATTTTACTAACGAGGATAAGTAACCTATGTTCACTCTGCGAGCCAGTATAGGCTTCCTACTCTTCTCTCTGTGCTTATCCATTCCTGCCGCGACACAAACACGCGAGATTTACTTAGCGCCAACCGTCAAGCCCATGACAGTTCAGGATGTCATCAAGTTGTCGAAGGCAGGAGTCAGCGACGAGACAATCATCGAACAGATCAGAGCCAAGCGTCAGAGCTTCGACCTATCGACTGATCAGCTTCTTCAATTGAAAGCGGCACAAGTCAGCGAACGCGTTATTCAGGTAATGATCAACCCACAGTTGAATAGCAACCCAAGTAGTTCTGCGGGCGGGAATAAAACTGTGGTCCAACCCGCCGGGCCGATCCCGACTTCTCTGACCACAGCAAAGGCCGACCCGTCGAACCCATTACCAACCGAGACCGGAGTTTATGCCAAGGTGAAAGATACGTGGACCGAGGTTATGCCGGAGGTGGTGAACTGGAAGACCGGAGGCGTGGTCAAAAGCGTCGCCACTGTGGGCATCGTTAAAGGAGACCTCAACGGCCACGTAAACGGCTCGGTCAGTCCAAATCATCTGACTACTCCGGTGCAGTTCTTGATTGTGCTTCCGGATGGAGTCGCAATCACCGAGTATCAACTGTTGCGTTTGCATCCACACTCTAACTCGCGTGAATTCCGCACCGTCACTGGTGGAGTGTTCCACGTCTCGGGTGGGGCAACGCGCGACCTGCTGCCGTTTGATAGCAAGAAGATTGCGCCACGAACCTATCAGGTCTCCTTTGGATCGTCGGCTGGACAGTACGGTTTTCTGCCCCCAGGAGCGGTCATGTCCAGCAATGCTGCCGCATCATCCGGCAAAATGTTCTCCTTTGCGATTGTCGAGTAAGTTCCCCTGGGGGTGGAGATCTGAACCGCAAGCTTCGACTCAGCATGCTGCGGCGCCCGCGGACAGCGGATCACGCCCTTGGGGATGACCGCGCGGAGGCGCACCACCGAATCGTTCACCGCACAAAGCGTCTGGTTGAACCACTTGTAGGTACCGCCGTCGGCAGACTTCTTCTCGTCGATGACCTCGAGCGGCGCAAACTGCACGTTTAGCCGCGTCTCAAAACCGCGAGACATGGGGGATGCGCCATCCGTGAACAAAAGCCAAAAGGTAAGAATGGCTTACAATTGGGTTGTAAATCAACCTTGAAAGGCAGGCGGAATGGTGAAGCGAGCCGTTATAGTCGTCGGTAGTCACTTCGCAGGCAAAAGCAAAACGATCAACCGATATGTAAAGAAAAAAATAGGAATCGGTCAGCGAAGCCACAGGTTCCGCGTGAAGAACTCGAGGGGATTTATTTTGTCGCAGAGCAGAGAAGAAGCACTATTCGGGCGGGGTTTTGTTCTGTCTCAAAGTCTCGAGGAACGTAAACGTCGCGGAGTAACGCGTACTATCCGACAATACTCTTCATATGATCTGCTGGTACTGGCAGCTCGGCCAAGCAACGAACGGCCATCATTATTGAGAGAACTTAAGACTGGTTTGAGAGGTCTGGGGTATCGCGTGCATGTGGTTCACGTAACAAAAGGTGAACCCGAACGATTCTACAGCGATCGCGCACGCGAGATCGTCTCCCATCTCGTTAGGTGATTGATTTGTCCGTGAATGACAAGTGGAAATCGCTCTGGGGCGGACGAAGGGACTTGCTAAACTAGTTATTCGCAGCTCAAGGCTTCACTATCAAGTGACAAGTGAGTCGTTTCTCGCCATATCTTCCATAGGCGCGCTCAATTTCGATTGCCTCGCGTAAAGCCCGTTGATCTGGGATAAAGCCGTCTGGGTCATACACAAAGAAAATAAGATGGTCACACCGTGGATGCGTCCGATACATCTCGATGTCGTCGTGCAATTCCTTAGAAATGAGACGACCGTGCTCTCGATCCCGAATGTATTTGGCATCGATTACAAATCGGCTTTCCGCAGACGAAAAGTCTTTTATGACATAACGATTAGCAGACTTGTCGGCGGGGGATTCGTATACAAGGTCAACCACCCAGGGACGCAAAAGCAAATACAAAACATCCTGGACATCGGCCTCTGATGCGATGTTAATAACTGCACCGGCGCTGCGCCTTGTATTCAAATATCGAACACACGCGTCGAACTCACGGAGTGCCAGTAAGGCTCTTCCAACTTCTGGAACCGGCTGCCCTCCAATTTCCACGCGTTCCGTTAGCTTCGACAAACCGCCGAGAGCATCTGCGGCAGCGCCGATGTCATATTTTTCCAATCTCTCGGCCATAGATATATCTCGCAATGTCTTGAATGATCGTTTCGTAGTCGCGCGAGGTCTTGTTCTCTGGTAGGTGTATGTGTAAATCCACCTGAATGGGAGGGAGCGCCACCCCCGTCCCTGTACCTGTCTGAAGTTGGGAACCATTGCCAGAAGAAATGCCCTTAGACCCGTCATCACCTGAGCCGGCTGCTCCGAAATCAGCAAATTCGGCCAGTATCTTGAAGGTCTGAACCTGAAGGCGCATTACATCCGCCCCGCCACCCGAGTGGATGTTGAACAATTTCTTCAACTCGTCGTCGGATTCAGACTGTGGCGCAAGCGAATTCTCAAAAAGTACACGGTATGTCTGCCTCATGCGCTGCGCGAGTAAAGCTGGGCCGCTACCGGTTTTCATAAATTCCACATAGGCGTCCAGCGGCTCGCCGCTAGAACTGAGTAACCCGATCTTCTTCAACACCCTGACAGCCGTCATGGCATTGTTGTTGTTTGAGACGCCCCATCCTTTGAGCGTCTCCATGCCGACTTTGGGCGGCTTCGGACGTTTTGGAATTTCCGAGAGGAGTCGTTGAAGTGACTTTGGCTCAGTAGTGTAGGGAAACTTCGGTTCGCCGGTGGATTGCTGCTTTTTCTTCGGCATACACACGTAAGCCTAGCAAACTGAATTCTAGGAATCTATATAATTCTTACATTGTAGGACCGTAACAGCGTTGCCACCAAAAGGAAAAGGCTCCATGTTATTCACATGGAGCCTTTATTTATGTCGGCGACGACCTACTCTCCCACACACTTTCGCGTGCAGTACAATCGGCCCAGCAGGGCTTAACTTCCGTGTTCGGGATGGGAACGGGTGTTTCCCCTGCGGTAAGATCACCGGCTTCGCAGGCGCGCGCGGGATACTTTCCGCGGCTTGGTCCCAGGCGTCATTCCACGCAGGACCTGTAGCGCCAAACCTGTAAAGAACTTTTCTAAGCGGCTCCTGGGAACCGCAGATCCTTTGTCGGCCTAAAGGCCTCCTCAGGATGACAATCAATTTGCCTGCGGGACGCTGGCCTGAAGGCCAGCTCTACCCGGTCATCAGAGGCTGGTTGGTTGTAACTAACAACTGACCAAGGCCACTGACAACTGGCGAATGATTTCACAACTGAATAGCATTGGATTTTTCGAAACGAGTTACAAATTTAAGGCTGGAGCTCCGTCGAGCTCCGCACGCTGGTTAGTTCTCCAGCGTGCACGAGGTTTCGTCAGCGGGCGCCAATTTCTGCGCCGGCTGAAGTTACACGTGCAGCCAAGTAAATTTTATGGTCAAGCCGAACGGGCGATTAGTACTGGTAAGCTTCATGCATTACTGCACTTTCACATCCAGCCTATCAAACACGTAGTCTTCGTGTGCCCTTCTTCACCCTTGAGGGTTGGGAGATCTCATCTTGAGGAGTGCTTCACGCTTATATGCATTCAGCGTTTATCACAACCGAACTTCGCTACCCAGCCGTGCCATTGGCATGACAGCTGGAACACAAGAGGTTCGTCCATCCCGGTCCTCTCGTACTAAGGACAGGTCCTCGCAAATCTCCTACGCCCACATCAGATAGGGACCGAACTGTCTCGCGACGTTCTGAACCCAGCTCACGTACCGCTTTAATAGGCGAACAGCCTAACCCTTGGAACCTTCTACAGCTCCAGGATGCGATGAGCCGACATCGAGGTGCCAAACCGGAGCGTCGATATGAACTCTTGGCTCCGATCAGCCTGTTATCCCCGGCGTACCTTTTATCCGTTGAGCGATGGCCCTTCCATACAGAACCACCGGATCACTAAGGCCTGCTTTCGCACCTGCTCGTCTTGTAGGACTCGCAGTCAACCACACTTATGCCTTTGCACTCGACGGCTGATTTCCAAACAGCCTGAGTGTAGCTTCGCGCGCCTCCGTTACAGTTTAGGAGGCGACCGCCCCAGTCAAACTACCCGCCTCACTATGTCCCTCTCCCGGGTAACGGGAGTAGGTTAGAACCACAGAATTCGCAGGGTGGTATCTCACCGTTGGCTCCTTCAAGCCCGAGAGCCTGAATTCAAAGCCTCCCACCTATCCTGCGCAGCAAATGCCATAGTTCATAGTGAAGGTATAGTAAAGGTGCACGGGGTCTTTCCGTCTAGATGCGGGTAACCGGCATCTTCACCGGTACTACAAGTTCGCCGAGTCGCTCGTTAAGACAGTCGCACGATCGTTACGCCATTCGTGCAGGTCGGAACTTACCCGACAAGGAATTTCGCTACCTTAGGACCGTTATAGTTACGGCCGCCGTTCACCGGGGCTTCAGTTCGAAGCTTCACCTTGCGGTTGACCTCTCCCTTTAACCTTCCGGCACCGGGCAGGCGTCAGCCCCTATACGTCGTTTTCGACTTTGCAGAGACCTGTGTTTTTGTTAAACAGTCGCCGTGCGCGTTTCACTGCGGCCCCCTCACGCTTTTGACACGTTACCGGGGCACCCCTTCTCCCGAAGTTACGGGGTTAATTTGCCGAGTTCCTGAACGAGCGTTCTCCCGAGCGCCTTTGGATATTCTCCTCGTCTACCTGTGTCGGTTTGTGGTACGGTTCCCGTCGATTCTCCTTAGAGGTTTTTCTTGGCAGCGTGAACTCAGTGCGTTTCGTCCATACGGACTACTCCTTTGCGTCTCAGCGTTAATGTCTCTCCGGATTTGCCTGGAGAAACCGCCTTACACGCATCGAACCTGATAGCCATAACAGGCTGCACTTATCCTTCTGCGTCACCCCATCGTAATAACGAATCAAAGGGAGTTCCGGAATATTAACCGGATGTCCATCAGCTACGCCTTTCGGCCTCACCTTAGGGACCGACTAACCCTGAGCGGATTAACCTTCCTCAGGAAACCTTAGACTTTCGGCGCGGAGGGTTCTCACCTCCGTTATCGCTACTTATGCCGGCAGGGTCTCTTCTCGACTGTCGACGGGTCCTTACGATCCCGCTTCAATCCGTTGAGAATGCTCTCCTACCACGCATGGCTTGACGCCATGCATCCGCTGCTTCGGTGCTCAGTTTAAGCCCCGTTGAATTGTCGGCACCGGACCGCTTGACCAGTGAGCTATTACGCTTTCTTTAAAGGATGGCTGCTTCTAAGCCAACCTCCTGGCTGTCTGGGCGTTCCGACATCCTTTCCCACTTAACTGAGACTTGGGGACCTTAGCAGGCGATCTGGGCTGTTTCCCTCTCGACAACGAAGCTTAGCCCCCGCTGTCTGACTCCCGTACTAGTTGTCCACGGCATTCGAAGTTTGGTTGGATTCAGTAAGCTGGAAAGCCCCTTAGTCCATCCAGATCTCTACCACCGCTGCAAATCATACGAGGCTAGCCCTAAAGCTATTTCG
>CAWIGM010000011.1:375000-814797 GCA_963835725.1 uncultured Acidobacteriaceae bacterium
CGCGCCATGTCGCTCTCAACCGAAAGCCGTTCCTGTGGCAAGGCATACGTGATCAAATGCTTCGGCAAGATCGCCGCCGGCGATGAATCGCAGACCCTGGAAGCTGCCATGACGCGCGCGCTGCAGAGTTCGAATCGCCTGGTGCTGGATGTCGCTGAAGTCACGCGCGTCGACAGCATGGGAATGGGGCTTCTGGTGCGCTTTCTGTCGCGCATCCGCGCCAATGGCGGCGATCTGCGACTGGCAGCGCCGCAGCCTTTCTTCCGCTCCTTGCTCGATATGACCAAGCTCTCGAAGATTGTTCGTATTTATGACACGGAGGAAGAGGCGATCGTCTCCTTCCTCAAAGAACCTGCCGGCAGTTCGAAAGAAGCTGCGCCTGCCGGTCCTCTGGTGCTGTTCCTCGATCAATCTCCTGATCTCTGCGCCTTCGTGCGAAAGCTTCTAAACGCTAACGGCTATGAGGTGGTCACAACCTGCCGCCTGCATGATGCCAAATTGCTGTTGAGCGCTGCCGATGTTTCCTGGCTGGTTCTCGGACCCGATTGTTCGCAGTTCCCGTGCGAACGCGTCGTCGCCGAATTGAAGCCGTTCTCGAAGGATGCAAAGCTGCTGCAGCTGGAACCGGGCTTCCAGATGGACGACGTAGATAAGGCGGCGGCACAGCTGCTTCAGAGCATGGGCGCCGGCGCATAAAGTCCCACCGCAGGCAAGATTGTCAAAGCGCAGAAAATCCGTCCGGCGACGAATTCCGTACGTCTAATGAGTGCTCCCACGGTAGTGGCAGAGGGCGGGCGAGGAATGTGCGCTCTCCCAGTGGAAATGCGCTATCCTGATAGCAGGAGTTGACATGCTCGATAACCTGTTTCAGCCCATGCACCTGCTGGTGATCTTGTTCATCGCCCTGCTGGTGTTTGGCCCCAAGAAGCTGCCCGAGCTCGGCAAAGGTCTGGGTGAAGGCATTCGCAGTTTCAAGGAATCGATGAACGCTAAGGACGAAACGGCCACTCCCACCGACGGAGAAAAGAAGGCCTAAGTATCGCTTGCAGCGCGTCCCGCCGCCGAGTCTCGGCGGCCCTCGGCTCTCACTCATGCCCGACGTACTCTTCATCCTGATCCTGGCGCTGGTGATTTTTGGCCCCAAACGGCTGCCTGAGATAATGCGCCAAGTCGCTAAATTCATGGCGCAGTTCCGCTCGATGAGCGACGACCTGAAGCGCCAGATCCAGACGGAAATGCTGAAAATTGAGATGGACGAGCGCCAAAAGAAGGCGGCCGCACCCGCGCCGGCCCCGCAGCTTCCAGTCGTCACAGCCGTCCAAACTCAGCCCACCAGCCAATCTCCCGCGCCCTTGGACAACAACATCTCCGCCGTCGGCTAGGCTTCGTCAAGATCGTGTTCACCACGAAGGCACGGAGAACACGGAGTTTTTGAGGTCTTCTTCGTTCATCAGCACGCGGTTTTTCCGAAGCTGCTTGATTCTTATGGTGATTTCTAAAAACCTCAGTGCCCTCCGTGCCTCCGTGGTGAACCCAGGGGTCCTCGTCTCTGTGCGGGAAACCCGCTTTGATGACCTAACCCGCCACCTGCCGTCCAACTTCCAGTCCAACCGAGATCTCAATTTCCCGGAACGTTCCTGTAAGGCCGGGCATCGAAGTGGGATAGAATTAGGGAGAGTCCGGGTGTTCCCCTCCCATTAGCGAATTATCAATGTCGAAGATTACAAAGCTCACCGTTCTTGTCCTGTCTTTCCTCATAGCCTCGTTCGTCGTTGTAGGCGCTCTCGGCGTTCGCGCCGACAACACCAGCAGCAGCGACGACAGCTCGTATCGCCAACTGGGCGTTTACAGCGAAGTGCTATCGCGCATCCGCACCGAGTACGTTGAGGATCCCAACATTTCTGCCGTCACCAACGGCGCGCTGCACGGTTTGCTCGAGTCCCTCGACGCCAACTCCAGCTATCTCGATCCGACCGAGTACAAGGACTACAAGCAGCGCAAGGAAGGTAAGGCTGGCATCGGCGCCGATATCTCAAAGCGCTACGGCTATGCTGCGGTAATCTCGGTGATTCCGGGCGGACCGGCGGACAAAGCTGAGATCGAGAGTGGCGACATTATCGAGGCCATCGAAGGCAAGTCCACGCGCGATATGTCGCTGGCAGAAATCGATGGGCGCCTCAGTGGGCCATCGGGATCTGTCGTGAATGTTTCGGTCGTGCGTCCGCGTCGCGCACAGCCAGTGAAATCTGCCGTCACGCTGGCCATGGTTTCCGATCCTCCGATCAACGACAAGGTCATGCCGGACGGTATCGGCTACATCAAGATCGATGACTTTCCCAAGGGCCGTTCCGAGGAAGTTTCCAACAAGCTGAAAGCGTTGCAGAAGGACGGAGCGAAGAAGATCATTCTCGACCTGCGCAACTCCGGCGGCGGCGACGAGCAGGAAGGTATCGAGACGGCGAACCTGTTCCTGAATCACGGAACGATCACTTACCTCCAAGGGCAGAAGTATCCCAAGCAGACATACAACGCCGATCCGCAGAAAGCGGTGGCCAGCAGCATTCCGCTGGTCGTGCTGGTCAATCGCGGCACGGCTGGACCCGCCGAGATCGTTGCCTCGGCGGTGATGGAGAATGCGCGCGGGGACGTTGTCGGCGATAAGACGTTTGGCTCGGGCTCGATCCAGAAAGTGATCGACATGCCGGATGGCTCGGCGCTGATCCTGTCGGTCGCCAAGTACTACTCGCCGTCAGGTAAGGCGCTGCAGGACACCGCAGTGACGCCGAACATCCTGGTCGCGGACAACAACGACGACTTCATCTCGCCCGACGACGAAGACAATTCCGACGACAGCGCGCAGGAGCAGAAACAGAAAGCACCGCAGACCGACGATCAGCTGAACAAGGCGATCGAAGTCCTGAAGACGCAGAACAATACCAAAGCGTAAATCGGACTAACCACAGAGACACAGAGGCACGGAGCGATTCCGTGCCTTTTGCTTTGCCATCCTCGACAATCGAAGACGTGTTTTGCGCACCCGATATTGCGCTTGCGCGGATGGGATTCGTTGTAGAGAATTCTCCATCGGAGGGGGCATGAAACGTGTGCTCGGGCTAGGCGGACTGTTCTTCAAGGCGAAAGATCCAAAGGCTCTCTATGAGTGGTATCGCGTACATCTCGGCATCGAAAGCATGCCCGGTGCGGGAGCGATGTGGAACGACGCCGTTCCCGGCGGCAATGTTTGGGCAATCTTTCCGGACTCCTCCACGAAATATCTCGGCTCCCCCGAGCGTACCTTCATGATGAACTTTCGCGTCGACGATCTGCACGCATTGGTGAAAGCTTTGCGCGAGGAGGGTGTGCAGGTGGACGACAAGGTCGAGGAACACGAATACGGCAAATTTGGCTGGATCACTGATCCGGAAGGCAATCGGGTCGAGTTATGGGAGCCGCCCAAGGAGAGCTAGTCGCGTCCTGCTCCAAGCAAAAGCGGGCCGCGAAGCCCGCTTTCTATTTTGCCCGGAGTTCGCTGCTCACAGCCCCTTATTTCGTAAGCGTCATGACCGGTGTCTGGTACGTGCACGTACCAGTACAGCCCGAAACCTGCGTCGGCGACTGAATGTTTTGCTTGATGGTGTTATTCGACGTCTGAATAATCGTCGTCTGGAATGTGCCCTGGTCCGTCACATACACCTTCTGCGACGTAGGCTCCGAAGCGATAAACGACGGGTTCGCGCCGCTCGGCAGCGCAACTGTCGTCAGTGGACTGAAGCTGCTTTGGCTGAGTACGGTCACATTGTCCGAACCGGCGTTGGCGACGAAGAAGTTCGTTCCGTCCAGCAGGGCCGTAACGCTCACCGGCTGCGTTCCCACTTGCGCGGTGCCCAACAAGGCGATTGATCCGATCCCTCCGTCGACGAGGGTGATCTGCGAGGCATCGAAGACGCTGACCGTGTTGTCGCCACCGTTGCTCACGTACAGCCGATTGCGATTGGGGTCGACGTAAGCGGAGTTCGGCATCACTCCCAGCGGCGCGCTGGCGGCGACATAAATGTAACCTGAGGGAATGATGTCGAGCGTACCGGGCCCCGTTTGAGCCTGGATCACCACAAACATCCATCCCTGTGCGTTGGTGGTAATTGCTACCGGCATTTGCCCGGGGGGTAGCGTGATCGTCCCGACCAGCGTCGGACCCGACTGATTGAAGGCCATGATCGAGGCCGGAACAGGGGGGGAGGCGGTGCTATCTCCCTGGTTGATTACGTAAATCCAACCTTTGGTCACCGACTGCACCATGCCAATCGGATTCAATCCCACACAGGTCGTGTTCGTTACCGATAATGTTGAAGTCGCGATCACACTGAAAGAGCCGCTGGTGCCGCACTGCGAATTCGTGCCGGAATTCAGGACGTACATGATTGTCGAGGCAGCAGATGCCAACGCCACCGGATGCGAACCGGGTAGCAGGGAAATCGTGGTGACTCCACCGTTCAGCGTCGGCAGAAATTGCATTACGGTATCGTCGCCGGCATTGGCTGCGAATAAGGACAGCGAACCGCCAGCAAAGGCTTCGGCGCTGGTGCCAACGCCCATCGGAGTCACCGACAGAACGGTGTCCCCAGAGACATCGATCTCGCTAATGCTGCCATCGCCATTCTGGTTGGTATTGAGCACCCAGGCGAAGTGTGTGCCTTGGGGCTGGCCTCCCGGACTGATAATCGGATTAGCCACCGGGCGGTATTGATCGCCGCACCCCAGTTCAATCAGTAATAAAAATGTAATAGCCAGAAAAACGGCTGTCTTGCGCAAAACCCTCATCCGCACTCCTACCGTGGACTGCCGAGCGTATTCAAGATGCATGCAGGAATTTACATTGTACTAGCCCGTCCCCATGGCGGCTATACAGGCGCCGCCGTCCTGTCCCGTCTAAACGCGTGATGTCACAGGAAGTTGCGAATTGTGAACGCAGCTGCGCGATTCGCCGCGTGCTCGGCGCCCTCCACCTGACAAATGTCAGACGCCTTCAATGACGAACGCCACTACTGCGCCCGACCCGCTGCCCGCAAGATAAATGCAGATGGTGAGGAGAAGAGCATGACATCTACCGTGACAATCGCCGAGACCGCCGCCGCTTCCAACCCGACTTCCGACTGGCGCCTGCACGCAATGACGGGGATGGCCTACGGAGCCATCCTCATGGGCTTCTTTGGCTGTCTGTGGCTGGTGTGGGGGCTGGCTGCGCTGAACGTCCGCACCGTAGTTGTGATTGCCGCCGTGATCGCATTTGCCGCGTCAGTGTGGATTCCGGCTGCTGCGCTGCTGCGCAACAGCTCGCGGACGATGAAAACATCCAGACCACTCACCGACGAAGAAAAGCGAGAGCAGTCGCGCATGGGACGGGTGTTCGGGTTCATCTTCGGCGCCGAAGGCCTGCTGATCTTTTTGGCCATCAACGTACTCAACAACCTTCACTTGGGTGATTACGCTATCTCGGCGGTCGCGGCCATCGTCGGCCTGCACTTCCTGCCTTTGGCCCGGCTCTATCGTCGGCCAATGTACACCGTTGTTGGCGTCATCATGACGGTGGCTGCGCTGGCATCGCTGGCGCTCCCGTCGTCAGTTCGCATCAGCGTCCTGGCTTCGGCTATGAGCGCGATCCTGTGGGTGACCTGCGTGCTGGTGCTGAGGAGCGGCTTCGCCCTGGAACGGGAGATTGCGGCAGCCTGACCCTACCTCGATGCGAAACGGTCCCGGCGCTGCCAACGCCGGGTTTTTCTCAGAACAGGTGCATGGCTATCCAAAATGCATGGAAAGAAGCAGCATCGCGTTTTCGAGCGACTGACTTGAGCAAAACCGATGTATAGTTGCCGACGCTCGGCAAACCGCGTGTTCCGACATCGAGGTGAGTTATGACTTGCGCCCGGGAAGTTCGCTCTCACGCCCGAATTGTTTCTGCCATTCTCATGACAGGCTCGATTGCGCTGGCACTCATGTTGTTCGCGGGCATCGGACACGCCCAAACCTTCACCTTGCTTTACAACTTCTCCCTCAACACCGGTAACAACCCTGGCTCCGTGATTTTGGACCGCGGCGGCAATATCTACGGAACAACCGTAGAGGGAGGCCCCGGCGTCGAGGGCAATATCTATAAGTTCTCGCACGCAGGATCCGGCTGGATCTTCAACAACCTGTGGAACTTCACGGGGTACGATGACGGTGCCTTTCCCCTATCGGGCGGATTGACCTTCGGCCCAGGCGGAGCGCTTTATGGTTCGGCTTCCGGCGGAGGCGCCAACGGGAAAGGAACCGTCTTCCTCGCGCATCCCCCGGCTAACGTTTGCGGATCAGTGCATTGCGCATGGAGTCTCACGATTCTGTATTCCTTCTCCGGAGGAAATGACGGCAGCTACCCAAATGCCCGGTTGATCTTCGACGCGGCGGGAAACATCTACGGAACCACCTCCTATGGAGGCCCCGCCAACAAGGGTACGGTCTTCATGCTTTCCGGTACGGGTGGCGTCTGGATCAACACCGTGCTTCACAGCTTTGACGGCTCCGACGGCGCTACTCCGTGGGGCAACGTGGCAATCGACAGCGCCGGAAACCTGTACGGAACCACCAGTTCCGGTGGGGCTCACAATTGGGGTACGGTCTTCGAACTCGTGCGCTCCGGCTCGGGTTACACCTATCAGTCGCTGCACGATTTCACCAACGGCAACGATGGCCGTGCGCCGTATGCGGGGCTGGTGATGGATGCTGCCGGCAATCTTTACGGATCAGCGGAGTACAACGGCGCAAATCGCGGCGGAACCCTGTTCGAGCTTTCGCCATCGGGCGGCGGCTGGACCTTCAGCGTGATCTACAGCCTCACTGGCGCCGCCGGTCCGGAAGACACGCTTACTCTCGACGCCTCTGGCAATCTCTACGGATCGACCTACGGGGATGGCAGTTCGCGGAACGGGAGCGTCTTCGAGTTATCACGCTCGGGGGGCGGGTGGGCGTATACCGACCTGTATAGCTTCACCGGCGGAACCGACGGCGGCAATCCAACCGGAAGTGTGGCGCTCGATGCCCAGGGAAACATCTTCGGAACAGCTTCGGACACCCCGCAATCGGAGGGAACGCTCTTCGAGATCTCCCGCTAACAGGCGAAGCCAATGCCGCAACTCCAGTTGCCGTTGAGGAGTTTTTGGGAGCGATCGCTTAGGCATAGCCGGCACAATCACAATCGACCTTTTTCAACAAGCAAGGCCCTATCCTCGCAGGACAGGGCCTTGAACTTTCGCCAAATTTATATGTGGCTTTAAACGTTAAACGACGAGCCGCAGCCGCAGGTGCTCTTCACGTTCGGATTATCGAACTTGAAGCCCGCGCCCTCGAGCGTCTCGAGGTAATCGACGTTGACGCCCTTCAGGTACATGAGCGACGTCGCATCGACGAAAACCTTCAGGCCGTCGAAGTCGAAGGTCTTGTCCATCATGCCGGCGCCGTTCTCAAATGACATGGAGTAGGAGAAGCCCGAGCAGCCTCCGCCCACCACGCCGACGCGCAGACCGGCCGGGACGGGACTCTGCTGAGCCATGATCTCTTTCACCTTCGAAATCGCATTCGGGCTGAAGGTAACCGGCTTCGCATCCGTCGTGGTCGGGGTTGTGGTAGTAGGTGTTGTGGTAGTTGTCGCCATGCCTCTCTCCTCTGGAAATCTAGCGGGATTATAGCAAATTCGCGCTCCGGACCTGACTTAAAAGGCCCAAGCGCACACCCGCTAAATAATTTGGATGCCGGGGAGCGAGGAGGGGTCGCAAATCCTGAAAACGAACGCCGAACGGCTTCGGGAACTCACGCTGGCGCACTGGGGAATCTAGTTGCCACGCCTGCTCGCGGGAGTCATAATATGTGGCCGTGAGGCCCCAACCGGGTGGGTAAGGCCGACTCATCAGGCGGGGACTGGTTCATCCTGAACCGAGGTGGCTAATGTCGACACTGACGATGTTGCTTATTGTCTGGGGAGTTCTGACTGTCCTGCTGATCCTCCTGCTCATTTACCGGAGCACGCTCAGCATGCACGAAGACGATCAGTTGTTCCTCGACGATTCCAGCAAGAACATGCGCGAAGAACAAGAAGCCCTTCAAGTTCGCATGAAGAAGGTGACGCCTTGGGTAAGAGTTCTGGGGGCAGCATCCGCTGTGCTGATCCTGGTAATTGCTGGTATGGCGGCCTATCAACAGCTCAATCAGGGCTAGCCTTGGTGCCCGCACGAGTTTGTCGCGGGCTGGCTCAGGGAAGTTCCTGAGCGATAATCGTTTTCAACCGACGACGCGCAGCCTGCCTGCGCGTCTTTTCTTTCGCGTCTCGTGAACCGCAGCCCGTACCTGATTGATACGCAGCAAGCAAGTTCCCACCGCCTTCGTACACTCTCTCCTCTGCTAAAATTGATTCATCATTCGTGAGACTGGCAAAGCACAGTTCTTCTCTCTCCTGCTCGTGTTTGCCGCGGTTTTCCTTCTTTCGTCATTCGCCGCTAAATCGACGTGACAGACGGGACCGCGACAGCCGCAGTTCCGATTGCGAACCGAACCGCAATTGGAAACCTTGCCCGGCGACAGAAAGAGAAGCCATCGCTTTTGCCAGGCATCTGTAATTAGCATAGGTCTTGTCACACTAATCTTTATGCGCCGCGGACTTCTATGCGACGCGCAACTTCATAGCGTTGTAAACGACAGAGGGACACAGAGTGGCCACACAAGAAGTTCATCAGTTGCTGGAGTTTCCGGCGAGCCCGGAAGTGGAGTCAGAAGAAGAAGTTGCAGAATGGCTTGAGGCCTTCGACCAGGTAGTTGACGACGAGGGTTGCCATCGCGGATGCGAACTGCTGGACGCTCTTATCCAGCACGCGCGCAAGTCGGGCGTTGAAGTTCCCGTCCAACTCAACACGCCTTACGTCAACACCATTCCCGTCGAAGAAGAAGTTCCGTATCCCGGCGATCGTCACCTCGAGCGCCGCATCAAGAGCCTGGTGCGCTGGAACGCAATGGCCATGGTGCATCGCCAGAACAAGAAAGATCCCGGCATCGGCGGCCACATCTCGACGTATTCCTCGCTGGCGACGCTGCTGGAAGTCGGCTTCAATCATTTCTTCCGCGCCCGCTATGACGATCAACCCGGCGACTTCATCTACTTCCAGGGACACTCGTCTCCCGGCGTTTATTCTCGTGCTTATCTCGAAGGCCGCCTGTCGGAAGCGCAGGTCAAGAATTTCCGCCACGAACTTCGCGGCGAGCCCGGACTGCCGTCATATCCGCACCCGTGGCTGCTACCCGATTTCTGGCGCTTCCCAACGGTGTCGATGGGACTCGGCCCGCTGAACGCGATCTACCAGGCGCGCTTCATGCGCTATATGGAGAACCGCGGCATCATCCCGGTCACCGAGCGCAAGGTTTGGGCCTTCGTCGGCGATGGCGAAACGGATGAGCCCGAGTCGATGGGCTCGTTGACTCTGGCTGCGCGCGAGAAGCTCGACAATTTGATCTTCGTCATCAACTGCAACCTGCAGCGGCTCGACGGTCCGGTGCGCGGCAACGGTAAAGTTATCCAGGAACTGGAAGCGGCCTTCCGTGGCGCCGGCTGGAACGTGATCAAGCTGGTGTGGGGCTCCGACTGGGACAAGCTTTTCGCCCGCGACAAGAACGGCATCCTGCTGAAGCGCATGGAAGAAGCCGTCGACGGGGAATACCAGAGCTACAAAGCGAAGGGCGGCGAGTACATCCGCCGCGAGTTCTTCGGCAAGTATCCCGAGCTGCTGGAGATGGTCTCCGACATGAGCGATGACGAGCTGCATCGTCTTAGCCGCGGCGGCCACGATCCGCAGAAGGTCTACAACGCCTACAAGCGGGCGCTGGAAACTCATGGCAGCCCGACCGTCATCCTCGCGCACACCGTGAAGGGTTACGGACTGGGCTCGGCCGAAGCGCGCAACGCGACGCACCAGGAAAAGAAGCTCGCCGACCAGGCGCTGATCCAGTTCCGCACCCGCTTTGAGATCCCAATCCCCGAAGAAGCTGCTCGCGAGGGCTGGCTGTACCGTCCGGCGGACGACAGTCCCGAGATCACGTACATGCGGCAGCGCCGCAAGGAACTCGGCGGCTTCATGCCCGACCGTGAAGTGCCGAATCCGACGATGACCACGCCCGATCTGGACGAATTCGCGGAGTCGATTGCCGGCTCGAAGGGCCGCGCCGTTTCGACGACGATGGGCTATGTCAGCATGCTGCGGCAGTTGCTGAAAGATCCGCAGATCGGCAAGCACATCGTGCCGATCATCCCTGACGAAGGCCGCACCTTCGGCATGGAGTCGATCATCCGCCAGGTCGGCATCTACGCCAGCCAGGGTCAGCTCTACAAGCCGCACGACCAGGACATGCTGCTCTACTACCGCGAGGAAAAGAACGGCCAGATCCTGGAAGAGGGCATCACCGAAGCGGGCTCGATGGCTTCGTTCACCGCCGCCGGCACCGCGTACTTCAACTACAAAGTGCCGATGATTCCATTCTTCACCTACTACTCCATGTTCGGATTCCAGCGGATCGGCGACATGGTGTGGGCGTTCGCCGACGCGCGCGGCAAAGGGTTCCTGATGGGAGGCACCGCCGGACGCACAACCCTCGCTGGGGAGGGCTTGCAGCATCAGGATGGACAAAGCCTGGTGCTCTCGAGCACCGTCCCCACCTGCCATAACTACGATCCGGCATACGTCTACGAGATCGCGGTCATCGTGCAGGACGGTATGCGGCGTATGTATCAGCAGGGCGAAGATCGCTTCTACTACATCACGCTGTACAACGAGGACTATCCGATGCCGGAGATGCCTAAGGGCGTCGAAGAAGGCATCCTGCGGGGCATCTACAAATTCCGCGCGGCCGAGCAGGGGAATGCCGTGGTGCAGCTCTTCGGCAGCGGTTCGATCCTCAACGAAGCGCTGCGGGCGCAGAAGATTCTTGCTGAGAAATACGGCGTCGCCGCCGATGTGTGGAGCGTCACCAGCTACAACGAGCTGCGGCGCGACGCCATGTCGATCGAGCGCTGGAACCGTCTGCACCCGGCCGAGCCGCAAAAGCAGCCGCACATCCTTCACGCACTGGAGGGAGCGACGGGCCCGATCATCGCCGCTACCGACTACATGAAGGCGGTGCCGGACCAGCTCGCACCGTGGTTGGCGGACCGTCTGGTGTCGTTGGGGACGGATGGCTTCGGACGCAGCGACAACCGTCAGTACCTGCGTCAGCACTTCGAGATCAACGCGGAGTCGATTGCGTCCTCGGCGCTGTCACGGCTGGCGCGGGATGGGAAGTTCGATGCGCAGCGTGCGCAGAAGGCGTTCGAGGAACTCGGCGTCGATACCGAGAAGATCGATCCGGCTCTGGCGTAAGCCTGTGCCGGGCTTCTGAGTCTGTGACCACGCAGTGTGCCGGATCGACACTGCGTGGCGCATGAAACGCACGTCTTCAATCCTGCATGTCATCCTTACTCAGAGGTCCGTCAGTTCTGAATTGTCATCCCGACCAAGGGCGTCAGCCCGCGTGGAGGGACCTGCGGCGGCCTGCAGCGGATTCGACGGCTTACCGAGCAACTCCTCCAACCGCTTCTGCCGATAACGGAAGATCGTCTCCACATCCCGCCGCACCATGAGCGCGTGCACCATCTGCCCGATGATCCCGAACGGCAGCGCGTAGTCGACGCGATCGCCAATCCGCGTTCCGCCCTTCTCGGCGGTGAACGTGTGCTCGTGATGCCATAGCTTGTACGGCCCTTTCAGCTGGTTGTCCACGAAGCGATACGGCGGTTCCCACACCGTGATCTCTGTCAGCCACCGCATCGGCAGGCCGCGAACGCGCAGCTTGTACTCGATCAGCGACCCGGCGTGCAGCTCTTTATCCGCGCGAATGATATGAAACCCGAGAAGCGGCGGCGTGATCTCTTCCAGGTTCTCCGGCCGCGAGAAGAAGGCGAAGGCTTCCTCGATCGGGGTCGGGATCCACTGCTCGCGAATGAGTTGATAGTTGGCAGACAAAGTTGCATGCCCCCTACTCATCGTATTGGAAGCAGGGCGCGCGAGCGGTTGCTGCATCGATTGCTAATCAACATGGTTTGATTCACAGGAAAAGCAGCCATTGATGTAAGTACCGTTGGGAACGGTGGATTGCGGCGCTGTTATCCTGCTTGCATGTCCCGCGCCAGCACGCCCATTCGCGACGGCTTCTCGGCGGTTCTGCATGAGCCCGCGCTGCTGGCGGCGGAGTTGACCTGGCGCTGGTGCTTCGGATTTTCGGCACTGCTCCTGGGAATCTGTTCCGGCGCGCTCTTTCTGAACGGACTAAAAGTTTCCAAGGCCGACCAGTTCCTCATCAGTACGTTGCAGCCGCAGTTGCTGGCTGCCGCACTCGGCAACATCTTCCACGGCAGCCTGCCGCGGTTCCTGCTGGAGCAGGCTCTTCTCCTGCTCGGCCTGACCGTGATGTGGGCCTTCGCCGCGGCTGCCGGTCGCGCAGCAACCCTTACCCGCCTGCTGGCGATGTTCAGCAGCAGCGATGAACCCCATGCCGACGAGTGGCGCTTCCGGCGGCTTTTCCTGCTGGAACTGCTGCGCGCCATGTGGACGCAGATCGCCATCGCCGTCACGCTCTTCCTCTTCGTGTATGGCTTGAACCAAGCTGCAAATCAGCGGCCGCTCGCAGCGGCACTGACGGTCTCGTTCGGCGTTGCTTTCGCTCTTCTGGTCGGCTGGTCGCTGAACTGGTATCTGGGACTGGCACCGCTCTTCTGCCTGCGCAACGGCGCCGGCGCGCGCGATGCTCTGGAGCAGGCAGTTGAATTTTCAGGCGAGCACAGCGGAAGACTTTCTCTCGTTAGTTTGGCGTTCTTCGTCGTGCGGATGTTCTGGGCAGCCGCATTGTCGTTCGTCTTTCTGGCTCCTCTGAATCTCGTGGGCAGGGCCAACGGACGCTGGATCGCGTTGTTGATGGGATTGGTTGCTCTGGTGTACTTCGCCGGGACCGATTGGCTGCGGCTGGCGCAGTGGGGAGCTTACATCTCTCTCTTGGAAGATGCTTCGAACACACCCCTCGATCCGGAAGCCGAGCTGCCGGCGCCAGTCTCGCCGCCGGATCTCCTGCCTCTCGAGGGTTTGGCCTAGCCGGCCATATCGCTTTTCTTGTTGTGCTCTTCCTTCAGGCTCACGAACCACAAATAGATTTCGTCGACGCGCGCGATGTCCTCATTCAACACCGGCTGGTCGGCGTACTTGTGAATGTCCGATCCGCTGTGACGGCGCTTCAAGTTGGCAACGATCTGGTACAGTTCGTCCACCTTGGAGTGCATGATACGGAGGTCGCTTACCAGTCGAACTTCATCAACATCAAGCCAGCGACCGCGCAGAGGCTGCTGGTTATGGTCTGATTTTTTCATATGCATCATTAGTTTAAAACCCGTGACATTTGACTACAGAAAAGCAGTGCCGCAAGCGAGGAGTATACTCCACGCGCACCGCCACTATGTTGCCGGCGGACGCTGTCTGAGCAGATACCTCTAGCATCGATCGCCTGAGGCCGTCCGCGCCCGGCGTGTAAAATCGCAATCGGATGCCGTCTCCCGCCGCAGAAAATTCCAGCGCGAGCCCGCCGGGCTTAGTAGCCCGGGTGCTACGCGTGCTGCGGCCCTCACATCAGCACACAGCGTTCTCCGCCACCCTGCTGCTGATGGGATCGGTGCTGGCGTCGCGCGCGCTGGGCTACCTGCGCGAGATGTACATCGCGTACGCCTTCGGCGCAGGCCATTCCACCGACGCCTATTTTGCCGCATTCCAAATTCCCGACTTCCTGAACTACATTCTCGCCGGCGGAACCGCGTCCATTACCTTCATCTCGATTTACACGCGGCACGTCTCGCGCGATGACGAAGCCGGCGCGCAACACGCCTTCAACGTCACCATCACCATCATGAGCTCCGTGCTGCTGCTGGGCACGCTGATGCTCGAGTTCTTCACCCCGCAACTGGTGCGGCTGGTGTTTCCGAAGTTCTCCGCCGACCAGATCGAGCTTTGCGTTCATCTCACGCGCATCCTGCTGCCCGGCCAGATTTTCTTTTACGCCGGCGGAATCGTATCGGCCGTGCTGCTGGCCAAACGTATGTTCCTCTACCCGGCGCTCAGCCCCGCGCTGTACAACGTCTTCATCATCCTGGGCGGCGTGCTTGGAGCGAGGTATCTCGGCATCGAGTCGCTGGCGTGGGGAGCACTGGCCGGAGCGCTTGCTTGGCCCGTTTCTCATCAACGCCCTCGGAGCGGCGCAGGGTGGCTTGCGCTACTCTTTCAGCTTCGATTGGCGTAACCAGGGCTTCCGCGAGTGGGTGCGGCTGTCGATCCCGCTGATGCTCGGCGTTTCGCTGGTCTCCGCCGACGACTGGATCCTGCGCTACTTCGCTTCGGGCGGTGCCGGCGACATCTCGCGACTGAACTATGCCAAGCGATTGTTCGCTGTACCGATCTCGATTCTCGGCCAGGCAACGGGACAGGCGTCGATGCCGTTCTTCGCCTCGCTATGGGAGCAGGGCAAGCGCAAGGTCTTCGCCGAGACGGTCAACCAGACCGTCTATCGCATCTCGGCGGCAGCGTTTCTCGCCTCGGCGTGGATGATGGCCGCGGCCCTGCCGATCATCGATCTTGCCTTCCACCACGGCCACTTCACCTTCGTTGATGCGCAGGAGACGGCGACCTACTTCTTCTGGTTCGCCCTCTCGCTGGCACTGTGGTCGGCGCAGGCGCAATACGCGCGCGCGTTCTACGGCGCAGGCGACACGCTGACGCCGATGATCGCCTCGACCATCATCGTCGTGCTCTCGCTGCCCGTGTACCGTTCCCTGTTTCACACCTTCAGTGTGACCGGATTGGCGATCGCATCCGACATTGGCATCCTGATGCACACGCTGGTACTCGCCTGGCTGCTGAATCGCAAGAAGATGGTGCCGCTGGGCGAGCTGCCGTGGGGAGAGCTGTCGAAGGCATTGGCAACGGCGGTCTTCGCCGGATTCGCCGGTTACGGTGCGTCGCGAATGTTCCATCTGCACGGCGGCTTCAAGAAGGATGCGTTCGCGCTGCTCGTCATCAGCGCGGTGTGGGCCGCCGCCGTCGCGCTAGGTCTGTGGATAACCAAGTCGACCCTGCCGGGCGAACTCCGCCGCAGAAAGAAGCCGGCGGCAGTGACCCAGCCCGAACCGATGGTGGATCGGACGACCGGCGGAGTGGAGTCGTGAGGCAGTGGCTAGTGGCTAGTGGCTAGTGGAGCGAGGCTAGAGCTTAGAGGGTCGGCCGCCTGCACTTTTCCGGTAGAAATCGATGAAATTGTCGTCTTGAACGCAGGCGTTCCGTAGTTCCACGCCGGAGTCGAAGGATATGCGGTTCGCTCGCAGTGGAAAGAACTACCGCGGCGGTCCAACAGCAGATCCCTCGCTGGCGTGAAAGGCCTCCTCGTGATGACAACTCACTGGAGACCGATATTGTGAACTGGCCACTGGCCACCAACCACTGGCCACTGCCTCACTTCACCACCCGCATATTTGCCCAGTCGTATTCAAACTGCTTCCCGCAATCCAGGCAGACGACATACGGGTGCGAACTTTCGCTGGTGATTCTCTCCCAAGGCGCATCGGGGTTCTTGCGCGCCGACGAATGACTGGAAAACGGGAGAGACATGTGCCGGTGACGGCACCCTAGAGGAAGGAACTGCAGAATTCGGTCCCACATAACTGAGCCCTCAGGATCCAGCCGTCAGCATTCAGCCATCAAACACTCCCGCCGAGCTAAACGGCTGAATGCTGAGTGCCGAATGCTGACCACTAATCTTCTGCGCTACGCTCGCGCTGCGACTGCGCTGGAGCTCTCGCTGGCCGGAGCCGATATGGTCTCCTTGGCCTCGCCATTCACCTTCTGGCCGGGCTTGCGGATATCGATGCCGCCCTTGAAGTAAGCGCCGTCCTCAATGCTGATGCGCTGCGCCACGACGTCGCCCGTCAGCGAGCCTTCGCCGCGGATGTCGACCCGGTCGCTGGCCGTCATGTTGCCGCGGACCTTGCCCAGCACCACGATCTCGCGCGCCGAGATGTTGGCCGAAACCACGCCATTACGGCCGACGGTCACGCGATTGCCGGGAAGATTGATCGAACCTTCCACGCGGCCGTCGATGTAGAGCGACTCCGAACCGGTGACCTCGCCCTTGATGACCAGCGACTTGCCCAGCGTCGCCTGCTCCTGCGTGTTCAGCGGAGCGGCCGCCGGACGCGGCGCTGCCAGCGGTTCAGCCGGAGGCGTGAAGGTCCGCTGTTGCGGCTCAGGATTGGGGGTCGGGGCAGGAGAGGGTGCATTCGTAGGTTTCCACATGATGTCTGCTCAAAATCCTTTCTGAAGGTATTAAGTGCTTGGAGAGGCACTTCGTTTGCCAAACCTAAACTCCACAGCTCCTCTTCAGAACATGCTGGTTTAGTGCGGCGATTCTGGGATCATCGCTCAGCGGGAGCGCGCGTCGCGATACGGCTTGCGATGTAATTATTGCTACCATACAGCGAGTTCTTATATCAGGGAATACCCCTACGGTATTTTTCCTGATGACTGAGTTGGCTATGGCCGAATGGGTTACGGGAATGGAACTAGAAGGCAGTGGTCAGTAGCCAGTTGCTGACGAGCGATGACTTGTTGCGTGGCGAAGCGTCGCGAGGCAGGTTTGCAGCCTGTGCAAAACTTGGATCGAATGTCGATGGGTTATCGCCGGATTTGCGAGGTTGCCGCGAGCGGAACGGCCGGGCGTTGGTCGCCACTGGCTACATCTTCGCGGCAATCGCGCATAGGATCAAAGCAGCAGTCCGGCGCAGTCCAAGGACCTTTGCGGAATGTATCCAACTGGCGGCTGACGGCTGCCTACTGACAATTAAAGTACAGGCCACTGACCACTAGCCACTGACCACTGATTCACATGCTGAACGACAAAGCCATATTGCAGCACATCGAGCGCCAGCCCCACCACTCGGCGGGATACAAGCAGCTCGTCCGCGAGATGGGTCTGCGCGGCGACGAGCGGCAGCAACTCGCCGAACGCCTGCGCGCGTTGACCAAGAGCGGCCGCCTGATCGAGACCGGCCGCGACCGCTACACCCTCGCCGAGCACGCTGCTGCCCGCCAAAATCTCATCGCCGGGCGCCTGTCGATGCACCGGGACGGCTACGGCTTCGTCACTCCGAACCCCGAGCAGCGCTCGACCATCGAAGGCGACGTCTTCATCCCGCCGCCGGCCATCGGCTCGGCCATGCATGGCGACCAGGTGCTAGTCGAACTCGGCCGCAAGAAGGACGACGGCCGCGCTGAGGGCCGCATCGTGCGCGTGCTGACCCGCGGAAATCCCACCGTCGTCGGCACCTTCCACTACGGCTCGCGGCAGAACTACGTCACGCCGATCGACGAGAAGGTGCAGCAGGAGATCATCATTCCGCGCGGCCTGGAGTGGCCCAGCGGGGAGGAAGAAGCTTCGAGTGTAATTAAGCGGGAGGCGGAGGCTACGAAACCGGGTGCCCCATCCTCCTCGACCGGATTTGGCGAGAGGGTGGGAGGATGAGTCCGGACGCGAATCCGCCTACCGTAGGGACCCAGTCGAAGGTGAAGACATCGTCACCAAAACAGTCCCGTGACCGGGTCCTTGGCTCCGAAGCGCGTCGCCAAGAGTGGACTGACCTGGAGAACGTGGTCGTCGAGGTCGAGATCACCGACTGGCCGTCGCCCACTGGAAATCCTCGCGGCCGCGTCATCGAGATCCTCGGCTATGAAGACGATTTCGGCGTCGACGTCGAAATCATGATCCGCAAGTTCCACCTGCCGCACCGCTTTCCGATCGAGGTGCTGCAGGAGGCGCAGCGCTTCGATCCAGTAATCACTTCCGGGGAGCTGCACCACCGCCGCGACTACCGCAGCCTGCCCATCGTCACCATCGACGGCGAGACGGCACGCGACTTCGACGACGCTGTCCTGGTGCGCCGGCTGCGACAACGGCAACTTCGAGCTGCAGGTCCACATCGCCGACGTCGCGCACTACGTTCATGAGGGTTCGCCGATTGATCTTGAGGCGCGCCTGCGGGGAACTTCGGTCTATTTCCCCGACCGCGCCGTGCCCATGCTGCCCATCGAGCTCTCGACCGATATCTGTTCGCTTCGACCGCAGGTCGACCGCATGGTGCTCTCCTGCGTGATGGAGATCGATCACCAGGGCGAGGTCGTCGGCTATACGGTGAACGAGGGCGTGATTCGCTCGGCCGAGCGCATGACCTACACCAACGTAAATCTCATCCTCGAGGGCGATGAGGCTTTGCGCGCGCACTATCGCCGGCTGGTCGACAATTTCGAGCTCATGCGCGAGCTGGCCATGATCCTCAACCGCAAGCGCGAGCGCCGCGGCTCCATCGACTTCGATCTGCCCGAGCCGGTCATCGAGTTCGACGAAAACGGCCTGATGAAGAGCATCACGCGCTCGGAGCGCAATATCGCCAACCGCCTCATCGAGGAGTTCATGCTGGCGGCCAACGAGTCGGTCGCAAGCTACCTGGAGAACAAGGGCGTCCCGTCGCTCTACCGCATTCACGAGAAGCCCGATCCCAAGCGCGTCTACGACTTCGAAAACATCGCCGCGAAATTTGGATACTCGCTGGGGGTTGGACGCGCTGCCGGTGAAGCGGGTGCAGTTCAAGGCTGAGCGGCGCGAGCGGCGGGGCACCGGCCAGCGTGCCAAGACCGTCGAACTGCCAGAGGAAGTGCACATCACGCCGCGCATGTATCAGAAGCTGACCGAAAAGATCGCCGGCAAGCCCGAGGAGCGCATCCTGTCCTACCTGATGCTGCGCTCGCTGAAGCAGGCCCGCTATTCAGAGATCAATGAGGGCCACTTCGCCCTCGCCGCTCCGACGTACACGCATTTCACTTCGCCCATCCGCCGCTATCCCGATCTCATCGTGCACCGGATTCTGAAAGATGTGCTGCACGAGTCGCCAGAGGAAAATGATGGCGGTGTGCCAATCGGGGTGGGCGGAGTGGCGCACAGCGAGACGCCTTCGCCGTGGTCAAAACGAAAAACGAGTGGTGCCTCGCCATACGATAAAACCCTACAAGGTCCGACTGATGTCGCCAGGTCGGCGCGTTCAGGATCAAAAATGGAGCCCGAAGGGCGAGACAAACTTAGCCCAGCGCGTAAGCGCTGGGAAAGGGATGGCTCGAAGTCGAGTCCCGCAGGGACGACACTCTCCGGCCCCATCCCCGAAGACGAGCTTCACAACATCGCCGAGGAGTCTTCTCAATCCGAACGCCGCGCCGACGACGCCGAACGCGAGTTGATGGAATGGAAGAAGATGAAGTTCATGGAACAGCATCTGGGCGAGGAATATCCCGGGCTGATCGTGAGCGTCACCAAGTTCGGCATGTTCGTCGAACTCGAGGACCTGTTCATCGAAGGCCTGGTGCCGCTCGCCTCGCTCACCGACGACCATTACCTCTACCACGAGAACACGCGCGAGATCATCGGGCAACGCACGCGCAAAACCTACTCGATGGGAGAGCGGATCCGGGTGATCGTCGACCGCCTCGACCGCACCCAACATCGCGTGCAGTTCGCCGTGGTCGAGGAGCGACCATCGCGGGGCAAGCGGGGGAAAAAGCGCTAGGCGCGATTTTGTGTCAATGCACAACTTCACCGTCTGCTGAAACGTCAGCGGGACGGCGCTTTGTTTCAGGGCTCGACTTCATCGTCTACTGAAAAATCCGAAGTCGCATGCCTTGTGTCTGGGCTCGACCTCACAGTCTCCTGAAAACGTCCAAAGGCTCCGGCTTTGTTTCAGGGCTCGACTTCATCGTCTACTGAAAAATCCGAACTCGCCTGCCTTGTAACAGGGCACGGCTTCAGCCGTGCCGATAAGCTGCTTGTTTTTGACCACGGCGAGGCGGACTTCAGTCCGAAGAGCCGTCAACTTCGAGTTTTTCAGCAGGCTGTTCAGTCGTGCCGCATCGGGTGAAGGCTGCTTTTCCCTGGCGGTGCAGGGATCGCGATGCAGGCTAGCTTTCCGCCGCACGCAAATCCGTAGATCCCTCGGCTGCGCTCGCGATGACAATTATCATGGGAGACGGAGCCTTCGACCGGCCGCCCACTGCACGCGTAGAATGTCTCCATGCGCTGGGTCGCCACCATTCTCCTGGCTGTCGCATCGTCCACGTTGCTGTTCGCGCAGGCGCCTGCTGCTGCCTCTCAGGTACCCGCCTCGCCGATGCCGCCTCCTTTGCCGCCAGTGGCTGCTCCGGCCAATTGGCCCACGGCACAGTTCGCCTCTTCCAAGGACGAGAGCGTCCAGAAAGCCTGCGACCTGCTCAACCAGATGATCCGCGCGCTCGGCGGCGACGCTTACCTCAACGTGCAGAACATGCAGAGCGAGGGACGCACCTACGGCTTCTACCATGGCCAGCCCACGGGCATGGGCACCGTCTACTGGCGCTTCTGGGAGTGGCCCGACAAGGAGCGGATGGAGTTGACCAAGCAGCGCGACGTGGTCGAGCTGTTCAACGGCGACAAGGGATACGAGATCACCTACAAGGGCACCGGTGAACAGGATCCAAAGGAACTCGACGACTACCTTCGCCGGCGTGATCATTCGCTGGAGTGGGTGTTGCGGAAGTGGCTGCCCGCGCCCAAGACGATGATCCTCTACGCCGGGACGGCGATGGTGGAGCGCAATCTCGCCGACCAGGTCACGGTGCTCGGCGGCGACAATGACAGCGTCACCATCTCGATCGATTCGCGAAACCGCCTGCCCGTCAAGATTGCCTACAGCTGGCGCGATCCCGCTGACCGCGAATTTGACGACGAGTCGGTCGTCTTCAGCAATTACAAGCCGGTACAGGGCGTGCAAACTCCCTATGCCGTAGTGCGCAACCGCAATGGCGAAATGGCCAACCAGCGCTTCCTTACGTCGGCCACCTACAATGCGGCCCTCGCGCCTGCGACTCTTCGAGCCCAAGGGAATTCTCTACGCGCCCGGCAAGCCGCAGAAGTAACCCCGCTCCTCGTCGCACTGCTGGTATCAATGGATCGGGCAGGTACCTAGAATGTTGCAGTGGTGCTTTGTGTCAGGGCACGGCTTCACAGCTTGCAGAGAAATCGATGCAATAAGCTCGGGTAGAGCTGGCCTTCAGGCTGGCGTCTGGGCTGCGTATTTTCGCTTCCAAGTCGGCTTTTAGCCGACGACACAAGCGTCGCTAAATGAAATTTTCCCGCAGCCTGTGACGCTGCTCCAAACTCACTGCCGCGCCACGACGTGCTCCAACTCCAGCTGATAGGCCGCCGGACTCACCCGTGTCGCTCCATCAAACGGCCCGTTGTAAGCCACGATCAGGTACAGGCTGAACGACAGCGTGCCCGCCAGAGCAGCCGTCATCGCTCCTTGCCAGACAATGCTTTCATGACCGAAGAAGTAGGTGAAGGCGATCAGCACCGCGCCTCCGCCGAATAGCAGGTACCACAGCAACTGCGGCACCGTCCCCCGGCTGGTGAAAAGACGCTCTCGACGATAATTCGAAAGCTCATTGAGATGCTTCAGAGACTCGGCCATGAAGACCTGGTCCTTGGGACTCGAGATCGGGGCGGTCGTATAGGCCTCCATCAATTGCTGCACCGCCGCCCAGGTACGCTTGCTCTCCCGGCCCTCGGCCATGGCAGGAAATTCGTCCTCGAGTACGGCGTGAATGTAGTTGAGAAGAGCGGTTCGCACCTGGGCATGCTGCGCGTCGGGCAGTCCCGCCGTCATGCGCGACAGGTCCGCGACGGCGTTGACTTCGCGCTCCAGGTTAGCGCCGGCATCCTGGAACTGCGTCCAGACGACGAAGATGGCGAAGGCGATCAGCACGGCGTAGAGCGTGCCGATCATCAGGAAGAAGTAGCTGGCGATCTCATGATGCTGCTTCAGCCACTCAAGGTTGACGAACCGTCGCACCACGATCAGGCCCAGCACCGAAATCAGCATTGAGCCGCAGACGAAGATTGTTCCGAACGCAGGTGAGTCCATTTGTAGTTGGGCCAGCAGGTAGCTCATGGGATTGAAGTTTGCAGCTTACTCCTTCATTTCGAAACAAAAAAGTGAAAGAAGTGGTGAGGCGGAGCATATATCCGACAAAGTAGGATTTGCCGGGAACGAAGCTTGGGTGCGTAGAACTACGGATGGACGGTCTCACTGGCCTGCGGAACCAGTTGGAAGTAGATCTGCTGCGGGAGGCGAGTGTCCCAATGGCCGCTGAACTTTGCGTAGCCGACCAGTCCGAAAAACACGACCGCGATGGCAGCGGCTACGCTCCATGCGGGGATCGGCTTTTTTCTTCGGCGCGGCGAGGATCAGCGTGTCTTTCGCGGGGCAGACGGCGACGCACTCCAGGCATCCCGTGCACTCCGCCGAGCGGATCTGCACCAGCTTGTCGACCGGCAGCGATGATGGGCAAGCCTTTGCGCACTTAGCGCAATCGATGCACGTGCTTTCCTGGCGCCGAATGCGCAGCGGGCTCAGCATCGAGACCAATCCCAACAGCGCGCCGTAAGGGCATAGATAGCGGCACCAGAAGTTCTGCACGAAAATCGACGCGACCATCAGCCCAAGCAACACGAACGCCGCCGTGCCGCCCAGGAAGCGGAAGAAATTCAGCATGCGCACGTCGACGATCAACCCATACGGATCGGCGAGGAAACCGGCGATGGCCGTCGCCGACATGCTCGCCACCGCGCAGGCAAAGAATGCCAGCAGCAGATACTTGATCCCGCGCAGCGCAATGTCGAGCCAGCGTGGCAGCGCAAAGTTGCGGCGAAACGTGTAGCGGCCCAGCTTCCAAAGATATTCCGAAAGTGTGCCGACCGGGCACAACCAGCTGCAGAACGCCTTGCGCAACAGAAATGAGATGAGCAGAAAAGCTGTGAACAGGAACAGCCCGGCGGGATGGATCATCGGCCACTGATGCGCTGCCAGAACATATTTCAACTGCATCAGTCCGGCGATAGGCAGCCAGCCTTCGACCCCGGCAGGCCGCTCGACGGCTCGCGTTGCCCCGCCAGTCTCGGCCCAGCGCACCCAGCCATAGAACTGCACGCCGATCCAGACATTCAGTGCCAGGAAGGCCAGTTGTAATCCAAGCCGCAGTTGCTGCGAGTAGTCGCGATCGGTGCGCCGGATGAGCTTTCTCTGGGCCGCGCTTCGCTCTTCGCCTTTCGCTCTTCGCTGGAGCACGGCAAAGCAACGGGAAGCTCGTCAATTTCAGCGATGTGGCAACTGCTCATACATCTAGCGTAGGCAGTCACCATTACACCGGGCTATGACTTAGGTCACAAACGGCTGCCATTAGGCAAGCCAAGGTTGCACGCACCGCCGTACAACATTTCCGCGTTCGCTTGCACCTCAATGGTTGAGGTTCCTCACGGGAGCGCCATGACCAATAAAACCAAGTCTCTCCTCGCCCTCGCCGGATTCGGCGGAGCCGTTGCTACCGCTGCGTGGTTTGGATCGCGTTACAGTCCGAAAGATCCGCGCACCAAGTTGTGGTACAGCCGTCTCGACAAGCCCAGCTACAACCCTCCCGATTTCGTCTTTCCTATCGTGTGGAGCACGCTTTATAGCCTGATGGCTGTCTCGGGTTGGCGGGTGTGGCAGCAGGAGGATTCGGCGGAGCGTTCGAAGGCTCTGCGCCTGTGGGCGGCGCAACTGGCGTCCAATGCGCAGTGGACGAAGCTGTTCTTCGGCGAGCATAAACCCGTCAGCGCCCTGGCCGACGTAGCTGCCCTGGAGGGCATGATCCTGCGCTATATCGCCACGGTCCGCAAAGTGGATACCCCCGCCGCGATGTGCTTCGTGCCTTACGCCGCCTGGGTGGCGTTTGCGGCGGTGTTGAACGCCGACATCGCGCGCCGCAATCCAGATGCGCACAAGAAATTTCCCCGAGCCGAAGCTGCGTAGGATTGAGCGTTAGGCCATAGGCTGTCAGCTCGCGGCTATGGCCACCCAAGGCAGCCGTTATGGCAGGCTAAAGACGGTGTGGTAGGGATCGAGAATCAACTGCTTGACGCCGGCGGGAGTGGGCAGCGTGAAGCGCGTCTCGTTGCCTTCGGCGAAGACGCGTCCCAGGTAAACCTGTTTGTCATCCACCAGGCCATAAACCGGCACGCTAGTCACCAGATCGAATGGCGCTGAGTTTTGCTGGATGGTCCCGCTTGCGGTTGTTCCGTGTGCGCTGTGCGCCAGTTTTACTCCCGACAGCACCAGTTGCGGGAAGGCCGTCCCATTCACCCAGCCATCGAAGAACCAGTCGAGCGACTTACGATTCTCGAACCATAGCGACTTGGGCAGCACCTGCTCGACGGCGTCCTCGAAGCCGGAGTTCGTGATCTGCTTGCCCTGGTATCGATCGACCAGGTTGTGCAGAAGGCTGAGGAACGCGGCATCGTCGCCGTTGGGGTTTGCCGGCGAACGCGACGCATCGCGCAGCATCCAGCGCAGCATGTGGATCAGCCATGTCCCGCGGCCGTAGGCGATCAGCTCATAGCCGTTGGGAAACATCGAAGACGTCAGGCGGCTGCCGAGCGTCACCGGCCCAGCCTCGACCATGCGGCGGCCTTCGCGATTTCGGCTGGCCAGAATCTGCCGGTAGTTTTCCATCGTGACCTGCACGTCGGCAGGATGCGAGCGCTCCAGCAACAGCAGGGCGCAGTAGTTGGCCAGCGCCTCCAGCAGCCACTGCTCGTGATAGCTGGCCCACGACACCTTGTCGCCGTACCACTGATGCGTCAACTCATGCGGCATCATCACTTCGCTGTAGATGATGGAATCCGCTTCCGACAAATTCAACGCGCGCAACTGAGTCGGCTGCAGGTAGGCATAGCTGGAAAGGAAGATTAGTCCGGGCCAGCCTTGGCTCTCCACACTCGGATTCTCCGTCAGCGAAAGCGAACTGTAGGGATACGGTCCCAGCATCTGCGACAGCGCCGCCAGCGTTTCGGCAGCATGATCGGCCAGCGTCTGCCCGGTGCTGGCCGGGTCCTGCAGCGGAGGCGGCAACGGCACCGGTTCGACCGTGCCCGGCGCATGCGGCGAAAGCAGCGGAGGCGACGGTTGCTGCCCCTCCGATGTAGCGTGTTGCAACACGCTGCCACGCGCGGCGTAAGCGTTCACCTCGATGTTGTTGACCTTCGCTGTGGTCTTCACGTATTCGCCAAGATTAAAGCCGGCAATCGGAATGGGTTGCTCGCTCACCCAATGTCCGGTGACGCCATTACCCTCGTGCTGCATCGAAACCTGTTTGCCGGTTGCAATCAGCGTCCACGTCTCGGGGAAGTGGAAGGTGAGGTCATAGTCGGCCATCGCCATGCCGCGGTTCGGATACCAGGTTCCACGCGCGCCGACAAACAACAGTCCGCCGCCGGCGTCCGACAACACCGATCCGGCATAGGTAAATCGCAGCTGAAAGTGCGCGCCCGGCAGCAGCGGCGAAGGGAAGACCAGGGCAATGGTGTCATTGCCGCGCCGCGATAACTCGCTGCCTTCGACGGCTTCGTTCTGAATGAACTCCAGCGGCTTGCCTTCGAACTCCACCTGCTTGATCTGCAAATAGCGCGACAACTCGAAGAGTACGATGCGCGCGCCGCCCTGCTTCACATCGATGTCCAGCACCGCCTCGGCCGACATGTTGTGCGAAGCTTCGAGCGTCGCGTTGATCGTGTACTTATTGATGGCCAGGACGTGCGGCGTCCACAGCGGCCCCGACGGTGTTCCGAAGCGCGTGTCCGAAAGCGGCGTCCGGCGCAGCGAGCGCATCGGAAAGCTCATCCACAGGTCATAGAACGTCTGGTCCTGATGCGTCGAAGCGTTGCCCACGACGATCTGCTCCGGGCTGCGGGTGTCGAAGAACACATCGAAGACCCCAAGATGATTGCCGGCGATACGCGCGTGCAGCAACTGATCGGCGATCGGTGGCGGCTCACCGGGTCCAGCCGACGGCTGAGCGCTGGTGAACGAGATGCACAGCCGCATAGCATCGATCTCGGCCAGCGAACGAGCCGTGCTGTCATTGCGAGCGGCGAAGTCAGCCGCGTCTTCCGGCGGACGCAGGAAGGGTTGCAGCTCTTTCGCCGTGTCGTCGTTGAACCGGAAGTACGCGGAGGAGAACGATTCTTCCAGCACGCCGGCATTGGTGAACAGCCCCAGCGATGCCCGCTCCATGCGGTCGGGAGGCCGGATCAGCACCTCGCCTTCACCTTCGAAGTACGCGCCCGTGATGTGGCCTTCGACCGACTGCGTGAAGGCGATGACGCCGTCCTCGAGCGCGATGTGTACGTCCTCGCGATCGATCTCGGCTTCACGAATCTTGTACACCGCTTGGGGATCGAGTCCCACCGAGCGCAGCGCGCGATAGAGTGGCAGCACGGGCGCATTCGGGTTCGCACTCTCCACCGCAGACGGCTTCGGCGGCACCAGGGCGGCAGCCTGCACTTGGGCGCTGGCGACCGCCGGCCCAGCAGCCAGGGTCAGCAGCAGCAGCCAGCGGACGGCCGGTTTGGCCGGGGATCTCATGCTAGTAACAAGGATGCTACGGCGGGCAGCAGCTTGTCACCTGGCTTGGGACAAGCCGCAGAAATGACGAAACCGATGGTTGTCATCCTGAGCGGGGCATCCGCACGTTCTTTTGCGATTCGCCGTTTTTGCGAATCGCGCGGACGCGGAGTCGAAGGACCCCTATACAAGGAAGAATCTTTGCGAGGGGTAGCGGTCCTTCGACTTCGTTCGTCCGCCGAGGCGGATTCACTTCGCTCCGGATGACACCCTCTGATTTATCGACTAGTCGGGGACCGAAGCTCCGGAATTCTCCGCCACCACCAGCTTTTCTTCCAACTCGGCAACGTGCTCCATCAGGGTGTGATCGTAGCCCTTGAAGTTGCGCAGGCGATAGAGGAACTCGCCCAGCAGCAGCAACCGGCTGCAAACCACCACGATGAATACCAGCGCCAGCGAAATATCGAGGTTGGCGTGGAACTTGCTATAGGCTTCCTCAATGCCGGCCCGGTTGGCCGAACGTATGGCGACCACCTCGAGGAAGATGCCGCCGAGGAATAGTCCCATCAACAGCAGAATGAACACGAACGCGCGCGCAATGTGTACAAGAGTGTTGAAGGAGTTGTTGTGGCACTCGCACAGATTGAAGAGCTTGGAGTTAACCGACAGCAAGCGCGCCTTCAGCACCCACGTGCTCAGGCGCTGCGGCGGCAGGGACAGGAAGTGCCGCACGGTATCGGCGTAGAGAGCGAAGAGCCCGCTGAAAAGGACGACCAGGGCCTCCAGCGGGAGAGCGTGGTCATGCAGCCACCAAAGCAGAGAATTCAGCATTCTAGCGGAAATATACCACGGAAGCGGTGGGTGGCGACGGACCCGGGGACGAATGCCCAATCCTCCCGGACCGTATCGGGCGCGGCAGAATAACCGTATATTCAACGATTTGAGCTGCCGGGTGGCTGGCGATTTTGATATCCTCCGCAATAGCCACTTCAGCCCACATCCGGGATGTCATCGCATGAAAATTCTTATTCTTACCACCGACCAGGAACTCGCATCCTTACGCCAGCGCGTGCTGGAGAGCGCCGGCCATGAAGTCGCAGCCTTCCTCAGCGAGAAGACGGTGCTGGAAGCGGCGGAGAAGAAAGTTCCCTTCGACGTGGCTCTGGTTTGCCATCACCTGCCGAACGCCACCGCGCGTAAGGTGATCCGCATCTTCCGCGAGGGCAATCAGGCAGCAAAGTTCGTCTACATCTCGCATATTTATGGAGAGTGGCCGGAGGTCGAAGCCGACCGCTATGTCGTCGGCGCCGATGGCCCCGACGCGCTGATCAAGGTCGTCGCCGAAACCGGCGAGCAGGCCGTCGCAAGTTAAGGATTCTCACAAGGTGGAGCACGACTGGGTGCCGCATGACAAGGTGCTACACGACAGGTAGAGCACGACTGGGTGGAGCACGCCTTCAGGCGTGCATATAGCGTCCTATTTTCGAATTGTCATCCGGAGCGGAGTTGTGGAGTCGAGGGATCTGCGGTTCGCCTGCTGTGGAGAGCCACTCTGCGACGTGACGAACCGCAGGTCCCTCCATTCCGGCGGGCGACAGCGGCCCGCCTCCGTCGGGATGACAATTCCCAATAGCTCGACTGTCTCCCACAGGGATGGCACAAAACTCCGCGTAAGGTTCACGATGCCTGACCAACCCCGCGAACTGATCCACCGCGCCACCCAAGCCTAGCAGGCCCGCCGCCTCCCCGACGCGCAGACCGCATGGACCGCCGCCATCGAACTTCTCCGTCAACAAAACGATCAGCCCACGCTCGCCCACGCCCTGCGCTCCCTCGGTGAAATCAACCGCAAGTTGCACAACGACACCGCTGCTCGCGCTCACTACGAAGAAGCAGTAGCTCTCTACCGCCGACTCGACGATCCTCTGGCACTCGCCCACACCGTGCGCCATCTTGGCGATGTCTACCATCACGCGCGGGAACTCGCGCTCGCGGAGCCTTGTCATCGCGAAGCTCTCGATCTCTACCGCGCTCACCCGGAAGCCGCGCCGCTGGACCTGGCGAACGCAATTCGCAGCATGGCTGTCCTCAAGGGCGAAACCGGAGCGAGGAACGAAGCGCGCAGCCTCTGGGAAGAAGCCAGACAGTTCTATACCGCAAGCGGCATCGAAGCCGGCGTCGCTGAAAGCTCGCGGCGCCTCGCCGAACTTGCCACTCAACTCGGAGACTGAATTCTCTCTCGCGACAATTTGCGCCTGCCCCCACCGCTACTCGTCTGTCGAAACCAGCAGACGCATCACACAATGCGTTAAGTTCCGGCGACAGCGATGTGCACTGCAAAAATTTTGCTGCGAAAAAGCGCAAAATCGTGCTACAAACAATGCACTAGTTTCGTTGCAGCGGCGATTGCGCCGCCGCTGACGGCGGAAACGATCTGAATGGCCGGCCCAGCCGCCGGTGGGGGAGGCGCCACATGGATCTGGTTACGATCACCGTGGTCGGGATCATCGTAGTAAGTTACGTTATCGGTTGTTTGACCAGCTCGGTTGAAACCGAGCAGAAGCTGCCACACCGCTACTAAAGCGGCGGCGAAAGATCTGACAGGCGCGGACGGCATACCACCGTTCCGCGCCTTCATCTTTGTTCGGCCTACTCAGCGCGCAGCGCGTCCACCGGATTGATCGACGCCGCCCGCCGCGCCGGCAGGTAGCTGGCCAACAGCGCCGACGCCGCCAGAACCAGGCTGACACCGCCCAACGTCCAGACGTCCCAGGCCTGCACGCCGAACAGCAGCTTTCGCATCAGCGCCGCCGCTCCCACAGCACAAGCCAGCCCGGCGACGATGCCGATGCCCGTCAACCATCCGGCTTCGCTCATCACCAACTGATACACGGCCCCGCGTTGCGCACCCAGCGCCATGCGCACCCCGATCTCGCGTGTGCGCTGGCTCACCGAATACGCGATGACCCCGTACAGACCGACGACGCCGAGCAGCAGAGCCAGTGCGGCAAAGCCTCCAATCAGCCAGGCCGAGGTGCTGTGCAGATAGGCCGTCGGCGAGGTGTAGACACGCTGGTTCATCGTTGCTTCGTCAAACGTCGCAATCGTGGGATCAACCTGGTGGATGGTGGAAATCATCGTCGGCAACATCTGCTCTTCCGACTGCTCGGTGCGGACAAACGCGATGAAGAAATCGTCGGGCGACTGGTTGAACGGGTAATACACTGCAGGCCACGTCTCTTCATCGAGCGAGCCCTCCTTGATGTCGGAGACAATGCCGATGACCTGCGTCAGCGACTTGGGCGACAGCTTGTTGTCACCAATCTGTTTGCCGATGGGATCCTCGCCCGCGAAATATTTCTTCGCCAGCGCCTCGTTGATGACGACGACATTCGGCTTCGAAGCGTCTTCCGCATCGGTAAAGAAACGCCCTTTAATCAGCGGCGCTTGCAGCGTCTGGAAATATTCTGCGCTGACCTCGCGCTCGTTCACTTCGTTGTGTTCGCCGTTGTAGGGATGCCCGGCGATCCGAATCCAGGTGGTATTGCCATTCTCCGTCACCGGGATTCGGCTGGTCAGGCCGACGGACTTCACTCCGGGTAGCGCTGAGAGCCGGCTCAGTATCTGTCGCGTAAGCTGAACCTTCTGCGCGTCGGTAGAGTAATTCGCCGGCAGTGCGACCTGCACCGTGGCCAGGTGGTCGCTCTGGAAGCCGATGTCGACATGCAGCAGGCGATAGAAGCTCTTCCCCAGCAGCCCGGCGGCTGCCAGCAGCACCACCGCAATCGCCAGCTCCACGATCACGAGTTTCGACGCGAAGCGACGCCAGGCGTTGCTGGCCGATGTCCGACCGCCTTCGGTCAGGTCGTCGCGAATATCGCTGGACCTGGTGAAGCGCAGCGTCGGAGCCAGTGAAAACAGCACCAGCGACATCACCGCCAGCACGGCAACAAATCCTGCCGCCCGCCAGTCGATCCCCAGGCCCTTCAGGTACGGGGTGTACTCCATGATCTCCTTGGTAATGAAACCGAGCAGAGCGCGCAACAGCAACGCGCCTAGCCCCAGGCCAATAAGCGCTGCCGGCCATCACCAGCACGAAGCTTTCCGTAACGAACTGCCGCACCAGGCGCGTATGCGAGGCACCCAGCGCACCGCGCACGGCGATCTCCCTCCGGCGGCTCTCCGAGCGCACCAGCAGCAAGCTCGACACGTTGACGCACGCGATCACCAGCAGCAACGCCGCTCCCGCCAGCAGCAGGATCAGCAGCGGCCGCACGTCGCCGACAATTACCTCGCGCAGCGGCTCGACAATCGCACCCTGTCCGCGATTAGAGTCCGGATACTGCTGCTCCAGGGCCGCCGCGATCGCCTTCATCTCCGCGTTCGCCTTGGCGACGTCGACTCCGTCCTTCAGGCGAGCGACGCCGACCAGGCTGTGGCAGCTGCGCCGCAAATCGCATTCGCCATCGGGATGAAGCGCGGTCCAGAACAAAGGAGTGCCCGCCGGCGCAAACAGAAAGTCTCGCGGCAGCACGCCGACGATGGTGTAGGAATTCCCGCTGAGCGTGACCGCCTGTCCGACGACATCCTGCCGCCCGCCAAAGAACCTCTGCCACGCCGCGTAACTCAGCATGACGGCGCGCGGCGAACTCGCCAGGTCCTCGCCCTTGTAGAAATGGCGGCCGAGAATTGGCGTGACGCCGAGCGTCTTGAAGAAGCCGTCGGTGACGCGCGTGCCCTTCACGATTTGCGTGCCTTCGGGCGTAGGCAGCATGTAGCCGCGCTGGTTGTATACATCCAGCGAGCTGAAAACGTCGTTGCGGCTGCGCCAGTCGAGCAGATCGTCATAGGAAAGATCGGCGCGCGGAATGCCCTTCACGCTCTCGGTAGCGCCCACCAGACGGTCCGGCGTCCTGTACGGCAGCGGCTTCAACAAAGCCGCATCCACGAACGCGAAGATAGCAACACTCGCCCCAATGCCCAGCGCCAGCACCACCACCGCCGTGAGCGCGAAGGCCGGGTTCTTGAGCATTTGCCGCACGGAAAAGCGCAGATCCATCCTCAAGCTCTCAAGCAGCGGCATGGTGCTGCGCTCCCGGTACGCCTGCTTCGTCTGCTCCACGCCGCCCAGCTTCATCACCGCCGCCCGGCGCGCCTCTTGCAGCGTCATGCCCGCGCGGAGATTGTCGTCGGTCTGCATTTCGAGATGGCTGGCAATCTCGGCGGCGAAGTCGCGCTCACGCCCCTGTTTGTGAAAGATGCCGCCGATACGCGTCAGGAAAGCTCGCAAATGATTCATGGTTACTCCGCCCTCAACGTGATTGCCGGATCGATGTTTGCCGCTCTTCGCGCCGGAATCCAGCAGGCCGCCACCGCGACGGCCAGCAGGGCCGCGGTCACCCCGGCGTAAGTAATGGGATCGAGCGGCGATGTTCCGAACAGCAGTGCGGTCAGCGCGCGGCTCGCAATGCTCGCTCCGGCAAGCCCAAGCACCGCGCCCAAGCCGGCCAGCAGCATGCCTTGCCGAAAGATCAATCGCAGGATGTTCGCGGGTGACGCGCCCAGCGCAGCGCGCACGCCAATTTCACGCGTCCGCTCCGTCACGCTGCCCGCCAGCACTCCGTAGATCCCCGTCGCTACCAGCAGCAGCGAGGCCAGTGCAAACGCTTCGAACAACACCATTACGAAATGCCGCTGCGCCTCCGACGCCGCCACCAGGTTTTCCATCGTCGCAATGCGCACGATTGGCATGTCTTTGTCGACTGACCAGATGGCCTGCCGAATCGACGGAACCGCTGACACGGCATCGCCCTGTGTACGGATGACCAGTGATTGCGCCGAGTCGACCCACTGCCACTGTGCGGTCGGGGTATAGAACGCGTCGTCGTCATCGAGGGCCAGTGACGCCTGCTTCACATCGCCAACTACTCCTACCACCGTCGCCCACGGGCGATCGCTGTGCCCGATGTCGGCGCCCATGCGAAGCCGCCGCCCGATCGGATCTTCATTGTGAAATCTGCGCTTGGCCAGCGATTCGCTGAGCAGCACAGCCGTCGGCTGACCGGCGTGGTCAGCTTCCGTGAAGAGGCGGCCGCGGCGCAGGGGAATCTTCATCGCTGCGAAATACCCGGGGCTTACCGAATAGCGATAGCCGGGTTCACTCTTGCCGGGGGCATCGCCCTCAAACTCCGCACCGTAGGCGTCCAGATCGCCGCTCAGGGGCAACTGGCTGGTCATTTCTGCAGCGGTCACACCCGGAACCTGGCGCACCGCAAGTAGAACCTGCTCCAGCAAACGAATGCGCGCCGGGTTGTCGCTGTTGTCATTCGCCGCGCGGCTGGGATTTTGCACTTGCATCGTGAGCAGATGCGCGGGATCAAATCCCGGGGACACGGCGAACAGCTTCTCGATGCTTCGCAGCAGCAGCCCGGTGCTGACCAGCAGCACAAGGGCCACAGCGATCTCCGAGACAACCAGTGCGCGACGCGTCACCTGGTGGCCGTGGACCGTCGTGCGCGAGCTTTCTTTCAGCGCAGCCTGCGGAGCGCGGCGCGACGCATAAAGAGCCGGCACCGTGCCGACCGCTACGCCCACCAGTATGGCGATCGCGAAGGCAAAGACATACGCAACTGGGTCGAGGCGAATGCTGCCGGCGCGGGGCAAGTCAACCGGTGCCAGTGCAACCAGGACCCGTACGCCGGCTCTCGCCAGCAGCAGCCCAAACGCTCCTCCGGCGAGTGCAAGCAGAACGCTCTCGGTCATCAATTGGCGAATCAGTCGCGCCGGCCGCGCGCCCAGCGCAGCCCGGGTTGCCAGTTCTCCTTGCCGCTGCGCTCCCCGCGCCAGCATCAGGTTGGTGACGTTCACACATGCGATGACCAGCAGCAGCCCCACAGCTGCCATGATCACCAGCAACGCCGGCTTCACGTCACGAACTAAATCGTCTTGCACCCTGTGGACCTGCATGCCGTCAGGCACACCGCCGGAGCTGTCATAGCCCTTGGCGTACACCGCTGCCAGCCCATGAACGATGACCGTCATCTCATTGCTCGCCTGCTGCATGCCAACACCAGGCTGCAGGCGGCCGATCATGGTCAAATGGTGTCCCCATTCGCGTCCGTCGGCCGGCAGCGAAGGATCGTATTGCAGTGGCGCCCAAAGCTGCGCCGACGATGCCATCACGTTTTCGAAGGACGCCGGCATCACCCCCAGCACCGTGTACAACGTGTCGCCCAGCTTGATGCTGCGACCGACTATGCCCGGATCGGCGGCGAAGCGTCGCCGCCACAGGCTGTCGCTCAGGATGACGACGTTCGGCCCATTGAAGCGATCATCGGCCGCCTCGAAGTTGCGGCCAAATGCCGGCTCGACGCCAAGCACGCGAAAATAGTTGGCGCTGACCCGTTGTCCTTCCAGCCGCTCCGGCTCCCCGTTGTCGAGGATTGCCGGCTGCCATGCTCTCATCACGGCAGTCGATTCGAATGACTGGTTGTGGTCGTTGATGCCATGGAAGGTGCCAAACGTGACTTGCCGCGGCGCTCCGCCGCCTCCCATCTCCCACACCATCGTCAGCCGCTTGCTATCGGGGTAAGGCAGCGGCTTGAACAACACGGGATACACCGCGCTGAAGATTGCCGTGCTGGCGCCGATGCCCAGGGCGAGCACAAGAATCGCGGTCAAAGCGAAGCCGGGCCTATTCGCGAACTGCCGCGCGGCAAACCGCATGTCCTGGCCAAAGCTTTCGAGGAAGGGAAGGGTGCCGCGCTCGCGATAGACCTGCCTGGTCTGCTCCAATCCGCCGAGCTTCATCACCGCCGCCCGCCGCGCCTCTTCCGCCGTCATGCCCGCGCGGAGATTGTCGTCGGTCTGCATTTGCACGTGGCTCTCAAGTTCGGCAGCGAAGTCCTCGTCCCGCCGCTCCTTCGAGAAGCTTCCGGTCAATCGCAGCATCAATGCGCGCAGTGACTTCATGCCTGCTCCGTACCGGGCGACAGAAAGCGCGCCAGGATCGACGTGGTCTGCTCCCACTCGCGCGCTTCGCGTTCCAGCAGCTTGCGGCCCGCCCGCGTCAGCCGGTAGAACTTGGCCTTGCGGTTGTTCTCCGACGCGCCCCACTCCGAGGTGATCGCGCCTTCCTGCTCCAGCTTCAGCAGCGCCGGGTAGAGCGTGCCGTAGTTCAACGACAGCAGATCGCCGCTGGTCTGCTCGATGCGCCGCGCGATACCGTAGCCGTGCAGCGGCCCCATCGTCTCCAGCGTCTTCAACACCATCAGCGCCAGCGTGCCCTGCCAGACGTCTTTCTTATCGCCCATACTTCTCCTGTTGGATAACCATAGGAAATACTGGCACCGTTCTTATGGGAAAGCAATAGGACGAGGTGCAACTCGTCACAAAATGTCGTTTATGGAAAACTCACGTTCTGGTACTTGGCTGAGCGGGGCAGGCCGCGCGCGCAATTATTTCCGTGGTGTCATCCTGAACGAAGTCGAAGGACCCCCTACCTCCTGAACGCTGCCAGCTACCGCCGACGCCCTCACTTTACAGGCCTGTAAACAATTGCCGCGACTCACCCGTGCGACCCGCTCCGCTCCCGTCCCTCGGCTACAATTGAGCATCAAACCTGTTTTCTGGACGCCCAACTCATGACTCATGCCTGGCACGACATCTCTCCCGGCGAACATCTGCCGCTGGAGTTCTCTACCGTCATCGAAATCCCTTTCGGCTCAAGCGTGAAGTACGAGCTCGACAAGCAGAGCGGTCTCATCAAACTCGACCGCGTACTCTACTCCGCCGTCTATTACCCGGCGAACTACGGCTTCATCCCGCAGACACTGGCTGAGGACGACGATCCGCTCGATGTGCTGGTGTTATGCCAGGAAGCGGTGGTGCCGCTGACGCTGATCCACGCTCGCGCCATCGGGTTGATGACCATGATTGATTCCGGCAAGCGTGACCACAAGATCATCGCCGTCGCCACCCAGGATCCGGAGTTCAACGAGTATCGCGAAGCCGCGGAGATGCCCGAGCATCGTCTGAACATGCTGCGCCGCTTCTTCCTCGACTACAAGCAGCTGGAGGGCAAGGCCGTCGAAGTGGACGAGATCCAACCATCCAATACCGCGCTGCCCGTGATCGAGGACGCGCTGGCCCGCTACAGCCACCAGCGCCGCAAGGGCTTCAGCAAACCTCACTAAAAAAGAAAAGGCCGGAAATCAGGCGTGACATAAACCTGACCTCCGGCCTTTTTTCTTTTCTTGCTGACTTACGGCATCGCCGGCGTGTACATGTCACGCAGCCGATATGCGCGATACGAGCCATCATTCACTTGCAGCTGATAAACGATCTGCCCGGCCAGGTTGACTTCCGTCGAGCGCGCCTCGCCGCCAACGCCCACCAGACCGCTGTCGAAGCTGGCGTAGATCGGGTCCGACGGCGAAAGCAGCAATTGCGCACTGCCGAGGGCGATCGAATACGTCCCAAGGTCGGCCAGCGTCTGGTAGAACACCTTGTGAGTCGCCTCCGAAACCGACAGCACCGCGCCGCGGCTGTTTCCTGTGCCACATTGTTCCACCCGCAGATTGCCGTCATCGAAAACTGTCATTGTCTCCGTGATCCCGTTCTGGCTCTGGAACGACGCGTCGTGCTGATGCGTAAACCAGGGAAAGACATTGGGATCGCCACAGCTTCCGTGCGGCGGGTTCAGTATGGTGAAGTCGCCATAAGGACCCATCTTCCACATGATGTGCCCGTCGCCGTGGCCGTTCTGGTAGGCGATCTTCAGCACCCAGTCCTGGTGACGTTCCGAGAGCAGGATGTTGCCGTCGCTGGTCATCTGCACCGAGTTGGAGTGCAGCCAGTCGTTGGCTATGGAAAATTGCTGGCTGAAGGCCGGGCATCCAGCCGTGTCGTGTACGCAGGTCTCGTTGAGCGTCGCCGTGCGGCTCAAGTCTTGCCACGCGAACGCATCCCACGCCCATACCAACTGCATATTGTGATCGAGGATCAGCACCATGTCGCCGAGAATATCCACCGGGTGCTGCTGCGTCCCGCCCTGATATTGCGTCGAGGATACGTCGCGCGCGCCGATCAGCAGGATGTTCCCGTTCGGCAGCCGCCGTGTTTCATGCGCGTTGAACGAACTCATCAAGGGATAGCCCTTCGCCGCCAACTGCTCGTTCAGAACGGCGACGTTGGTTTGCAGCGTTAGATTTCCCATCAGGTCATATTCGCTGAGAACCATCTGCGCCATGGTGAAGAAGTTGCCGCCAGTCTCGGTGCGCGTCACCAGCGTCTGCGCCGGGTAGTACCACATCACGTGTCCGGATAAGTCCGTAACTGTCGGCCAGAACGTAAGCGGACGTCCGAAGTCCGGAATGAGGTGGAACTCCAACAGCGGATAAGCCGCGTCATGCTGCGTCGCCGGGACATTTACCGTGAACATCTCGTGCGGAAAATTGTTCGGCAAATGCCCCGTGGTGAAGGCTACGTCGGAACCGCTATTCAGGAAGTTCGTAGCGAACTCCTCCCAATGCATCTCGTACTGCGTGTTCGCCAGCATGCCTGCAACCAGGAAGTTCGCACTCGAGGACGAACACGGAACAGCATTGGTCACGCTGGTCGCCTGCGAACCGCTCTGGTGAAAGCGCACGCGAATGGAATGCCCGGCGGTGCATGGTCCGGCGCTGAACAAGGCCACCAGCGGATGGCTGGTAATGTTCACCGCCGACTGTCCCTGGTTGGTGACAATCGGACGAATCACGTACTGCTGCGAAACCGGAGGGTAGACGATGTACGGCTGCTGGGTAACATCGCGCACTACCACCGTCACCACGTACGTCCCTTCGACCGTCCACGGTACCCACACGAACGAGTGCGGCACATCAAAGTCGCGCACAATCTGGGTCTGGCCTTGCAGCGCAGCGCTGAACTGGTAGTCGTAGGTGTGTCCCTGTTGACCGCCCTGCAAGGTCGCCGTCCAGGTAATGCTGGTACCGAGCAGTTCAGGACTGGGCAAGCTGGGGCTTAACGTGACCGACACGTCCGGCGTGCGGGCGGCAGCCGCGGTCAACGCGGTCAGCAAAGCCGACACCAAAACGATGGAAAGGCATGCTCTGCGTACCATTCGAGTTCTCCTGGTTGAAATCTAGAGCGAAGTGGCTGGTCTTGCTTCACGCCGTGGAGCGTTCAGTCGGCGTTCTGGAACTAACCAAGCACCTGAGGACCTCGGTGCCGTTCGAACAAGCTGTCGAGATTCGAGCCTGCATAGAGGCACGGCCAAAACAGGACCATGATTGTACGGCAATGTTGCCCGCCAACAAATGTGAAATTTTTGCCGGGGTGGCCGGCGGGTAAAGTCATGTCCAATTTGCCACCGTGCGCCAACGGCCATCCTGCGTCCACCCACGTTGCTCACGGGTGTCCAGCCGATGCCGTTATCAGAAACTTGTGCCGTTTTCTATACCAACCACCGTGGTAGGAGTATGACAAATCTGCTATTTCTGGTTACGCTATTCCTACCAGCCGGTACTCCTGTAGGTGCAATGGTTAGACAGAACTTCGTTCGTGTCCTCACATCGCTGTGGTTCCGTCTCATCACCCTGGGAATTGCAGGCTTGGCTTTCGCCGAAGCGCTGAGAATCGCCCAGGGAGAAGCGCAGGGCTGGACTTACTACCTCACGTCCGGGGAAATGGCCTTCGAAGTCCTGGTGCGACTGATTTTCGCGGCGCTTGCCGGAGTCATCACAGGGACCGTACTCACCGCCCTCATCGCGCCTTTCTTATGGCATTTCAAATCCGCCCGTGAGCGGATTGTCGAGTGGACCACCCGTGTCGTCCTCCTCGTCGTGCTCTACCTGGATACGCGATATGCGATGACGGCCATCCTCCAGTCATGGCAGGTGCACCTTCGCCACCGATACTGGTACGGCCTGCTGGCTCTTCAATTCCTCATCTTCGTTGCCGCGCTTTGGATCCCGCGCTCCCGCAGAGTAGTGCTGAACAGCTTCGATGGCCCGTCCGGTGACGTGATGACGCGCCGGGCCGCCATTGCCACCGTGGCCGGCACCGTCGGACTTGTCGCAGCCGAGTTGGCACTCCGCAAAACCGCTCCAGTAGTGGAAGCGGCGCTGGCATTGCAGCGGCCGAAATCCAACTTCCTGCTGATCAGCTTCGACGCACTCGCCGCCGAAGACATGTCGCTGTATGGGTATCGGTTGCCGACCACTCCGAATATCGAAGCCTTCGCCCGCAACAGCACGGTCTTCCAGAATTTCTATTCCGCCTCGACCTTCACCACGCCGAGCGTCGCAACCATGCTGACGGGCACCTATCCTTCGGAACATCATGTCTACCAACTGCGAGGCCGCATCCGCGCAGAGGACGTAAATCGCTCGCTGCCGCATCAGATGCGCGAGGCCGGCTTCGTCACCGGCGCGTTTCTCTCCAGCCCTCACGCTTTCTATCTGGTGAACGGCATGAGGAGCGAATACACCTTGCTGCCGACTCCGGTCTTTCAGCAGGGAGGCTTGCAGCATCTATGGGACGCCACTGGGTTGCTGCATCAGGATTCAGGCATCGGCAATCGCATGGACGAGTACAACGACCTGATGACGGCATGGAATTCGCTGAATGGCTTGCCCATGGATCTCATGCATCGCTACCCTGCGGCCCAGAGCTTTGCGCAGGCCGAGAGCATGCTCGACAAGTTGCCCGACGGATTCTTCCTGTGGATCCACGTCATGACGCCGCACAGCCCCTACCGGCCCGACGCCGCATCGCAGGGCACATTCATTTCGGAGAGCGAATTCCGCAAGTTTGAAAACGAAGATGACGACGGCGTACAGCGCTGGTCGCCAACCTATGCGCCCTCAGAGCAAAGCGCAGTCAATCAGCGACGCCTTGCCTATGACGAGTTCGTCCTGAGTGCCGATCGCGCGTTCGGGTCCTTCATGGCGGCGCTGGAGAAGAGCGGACGACTCTCGAACACCACCATGTTCCTCACCGCCGATCATGGCGAAAGTTTTGAGGGCGGAATTTATCAGCACGAAAACAAGAACATGACCCGGCCGGAAATTCATATTCCCCTGATCATCCGCACGCCGGGCCAGCAGCAAGGACGCAGCGTCTTCCTTGCCGCCGATCAGACCTCGCTGGCGCCGACCATCCTTGAACTGGCCGGCGTGCCGAAACCCGATTCCATGCGCGGCCCGTCACTGGCCAAGTGGCTGGACGCGAACTCAGCCGAAGAGAGCGGAGGACTGGCATTCTGCCAGCATCTGCAGGACAACAGCACCTTCAAGCCGCTGCGACACGGCACCGCAGGCGTCATCGACGGCGAGTATCAGTACGTGGTTTATCTCAATGAGGAACTGGGTGTGCTGCGCCCTCTCGACCAGGCGCAATTCTGGAACGTCGACCAGAGCTTCCAGAATCCTGCGCGCGCACAGGCGCTACGCGCCGCCATCTACGCGCGCTTCCCTGAGCTGGAACAAACGCGCGCGTAGACCGCCGCTCGCGCGCGTACTTGCCGTTGGAATTGTCATCCTGAGCGTAGCGGAGTCGAAGGATCTGCGGTTCATTCCGAGCCGAACCAGTCCGCTACTAAGCCGCCGGCTTCCACTTGTTGAGAAACGCCAGCACATCCTGCGGCGCCAGCGAGCGCGCTTTCTCGAACTCGCCGCCCTGCTGGCTGTACAGCAGTTTGCCGTGACTGTCGAGCACCGCCAGTGCCGGAATCCCTTTCTTCATTGGAACGTTGTACTGCTGCATGATGTCCTGGTTCTTCTCGCCCTCTCCCACGTCGATGTGCACCACTTCGTAGTTGCGATTGAGCACCGCGCTGACGTCGGGGCGATGAAACGCGAGGTCGAGCACGTGGCAGTCGTAACACCAATCCGCGCCAAAGACGACCAGCACGTTCTTGTGCTGCTGGGCCGCCTTCGCAAGAGCCTGCTTGATCTCATCGTGTGCGTTCAGCCCGGGCGTGTAGATGACGTTGTCGGTCCGGGTCGGCTGCTCCAGCTTCGAGGCGTCGCTACGCTTGCTAACCAGCAGCTTCCAGGTGCCGTTCTGATTCTGCCAAAGCTGGCCTTCCGTGACATACACCACCTGGTCCCTGGCAGCCGTTCCGCTATGCACTTCGGCTTCGAAGACCACCTGCTGCGTTCCCGGTTGCGGAGAGGTCGACTGCACGACGTTCAGCTTGATGCGACGCGCCTTGAGCCCGGTCCAGAACGCAACCTCAGCATCGGCCGTGCTCTCGCTCGTGATGGTCATCACGCGGGTGGGCGGCGTCGTGCTGTACAGCGACTTCAGCTGCGATACGTTGCCGCTGATGACCGCCGCCTTCCACTGCTCCAGCGGAGCGAAGCTCGCCGTCGAGGAAGTCTGGGCGAGGACCAACTGCGACCCGGCAGCAAGAACCAGCACCAGCAACGCGGTGCAACGTCGACGATCAATCAATCGCATGCCTATCAAAACCTCATCCAAATTTCGCGTGAATCTTGCCTGTGGGGGTTGCCCTTATGGTTTCACCACTGGGTGTCAGCCTGAGCGGAGTGAGACCGCGAAGCAGTCGAACGAAGTCGAAGGCCCCTACACCGGGCGAACGTCTTCAGCCTTAGACCCGCTACCCCGCAAAATGGCAGCCACCACCGCACAAAGCAAAAGAGCCAGACGGCGGACCTTTCCGCTTGTCTGACTCTAACTACATTATAGCATTTTTACTGGGGGATTTGACACTAATTCCGGACTTTATATTTCCAGCGCTGTCATACAATTACGGCTTACTGTTGCATTTTGCCATATTTACATGTAATTCCTACACTGTGGGGCTTCGCCCCCGAAAAGGACCTGACGCTCATCCCCAATGCAGCCCAAACAAGTTTGCGCCAGTCCGTTCGGCATTGCGGGTGTTCGTTGGAGTTCTTACGGCGCTGCGGCTTTTCAGAGCCTGCCGCTTCTCTCTGTGTCTCTGTGCCTCTCTGTGGTTCAATGCCGACCGACTCAATGCCCGCTATGATACGGATGTCCCTTCAGGATCGTGAACCCCCGATACAACTGCTCCAGCAAAACCACGCGCGCCAACTCATGCGGCAACGTGATCTTCCCAAATGACAAAACCGCCTTCGCCGCAGCGCGGGTCGAATCGCTCCAACCATCCGCCGGGCCGACGGCGAACAGCAACTCCTGAGTGTCGTGCGACTGGTGGTAGTCCAGGAAGTTCCCGATCTCTTCCGACGTGAGCTGCTGCCCGCGCGAATCCAGCAGCACCAGCACCGGCTGCGTGCGTCCCGAACTCTTCTCCAGCAGCTTGAGCAGCGCCGCTTCCGAGGTCAGCTCGTGCGCGTCACAGGCGGCGAAGCGCGACATCCGCTTCACATACTCCGCGGTCAGCGATTGGATGGGAGTGCTCTTGGTGCGGCCGATCCAGGCGATGTGCAGTCTCACGGTGTCAGGACTTCTTGCGCTTGGCGGGCGCGCGCTTTTTCGCAGCCGTCTTCTTCGCCGGCTTCGCCGCCGTCTTGGCGCCGAGTACGTTTTGCTGGAGCTTTCTTTGCCGCGGGCTTCAGCAGCTCGGCAGGCTCGACGCGCGTCGCCGTCTTCCACAGGCGTTCGAGGTCGTAGAACTTGCGCGCGTTCTCCGAGAAGATGTGCACCACGAAGTCGACATAATCCATCAGCAGCCACTCGGCCTGGTTGTAGCCCTCGGTGTGCTTGGGCTCGATGCCCGCCGCGCTCAGGCTCTTGTCGATCTCGTCGGCGATGGCCTGCACCTGCCGCGGATTGCTGCCGGAACAGACGATGAAGTAGTCGGTGAAGCCGCTGGACTGCTCGTCCAGTTGCAGCACGGTAATGTTTTCGGCCTTCTTGTCGTGGCAGGCCTTCACCGCAATGGCCACCTGCGCTCGAATCTCGTTTTTCTTCATTAGCTCTTAGCCGTTAGCTTTTAGCTCCTAGCCTGCTCGCCTTTCATGACTGAATTCAAACTGCGCCAACAGGGGTCTTCGCTTTTCGCTTTTCGCTTTTCGTTGGTCACTACCCACTGACCGCTTTCCTATCCCCTGACCCCTAGCCCCTATCCCCTGCTTTTTCTGTACAGTCTTTCCTTCTGAATGTAATCCGCTACCGCTTCCGGCACCAGCCGCTTGAGAGCTCCGCCTTTTTCTGCCGCCGCCCGAATCTGAGTTGCCGAAACGTTTTCATGCGTCTCGGGCAGCATATGCAGCGTCACTCCGGGCAGCACCAGCGGCCCCTCAAGTTTTTCTTTCTTAAACAGCTTGGTCACGTTCGCTGCGGGACGCAGCTTCTGCGGCAGCGAACTCGCCACATCGGCCAGCGAAAATCCGGGCCGCGCGGCGACGATGAAATCGCACTCGGCCAGCAGCTCCTCGGCCTTATACCACTTCGCGATGTCCTTGAACGCGTCCATCCCGATAAGAAAGTATAAGTGGTCGCTCTTGCCCAGCGATTTCTTTACCCGCCGCACCGTCTCCAGCGAGTAACTGGGCTTGCGCTCGGCCTTCGCATCCGGGTCGGGCGCCTCGATCAGCGACGGGATCATGTCCTTCTCGCCCGCCAGCGCCAGCGAGACCATGGCATAGCGATGATAGAACGACGTGATCGGCGCCTTCTGCTTATGCGGCGGAATGTCGGCTGGGATGAACCACACCTGCTTCAATCCAAACGCACCGACCGCCACCCGCGCCACGTTAACGTGTCCGCGATGGATGGGGTCGAAGGTTCCGCCAAAGAGTGCGATGTTCATGGAGAGCAATAGCAATTAGCAATTAGCAATTAGCGAAAACATGGCGAAACCAATATACCGCGACGCACGAACTTCCTCACGGCCGTGGAACATGCCCCAAACGAATTCATCCTCGCGGGCGGCAAAGATACCCTAACCGAATTGTCATCCTGAGCGGAGGCGCGCCTCTTTTGCGCGCCGGAGTCGAAGGATCTGCGGTTCGGCGGCGATGGCAGGAATCTACATTCCGCGGAACCCGGCGGCCCTCCGAATCTGCCCGAACAAATAGGCAACAATTCCTGCCGGCTAAAGGGGTCCGCCCAGGCGCAACCGCGGTGCCGGATAAGCAAAGACGCGGACGCCCCGCTCAGAATGACAATATCGAAAAGTATTGCGGTTTTGCGCGATACCGGCAGCTACTCTTTTTTCAGCCCCGCCAGCTTCTTCGCCATCGCGAACTTCAGCGCATCGATGCCTTCGCCGGTCACCGCCGAGATGGGATACAGCTCCAGCTTCTTGCGCTTGCAGTAGCGCTTCAGCTTTGCCAGCTTCTCTGGGTTGGCAGCGTCGATCTTCGACGCCACAACCACCGCCGGCTTGGTGTCGAGGCCGGCACCGAAACTCGCCAGCTCATTCGTGATGACCTCGTAATCCTGCACGGGATCGGGACGGCCGCTTGCGTCCGACACATCGACCAGGTGCACCAGAAATCGCGTGCGCTCGATGTGCCGCAGGAATTGCGTACCCAGGCCGGCGCCTTCACTGGCTCCTTCGATCAGTCCGGGAATGTCGGCCACGACAAAGCTGACATCGTCCGGCGGTTCGCCCACGACCACCACTCCAAGGTTCGGCTGCAAGGTGGTGAAGGGATAATCGGCGATCTTCGGTTTGGCCGCCGAGATGCGCGAGATCAGCGTGCTCTTGCCGGCGTTGGGATAGCCAACGAGTCCGATGTCGGCGAGCAGCTTCAGCTCAAGCCGGAGCTCGCGCTCTTCGCCGGGGCGTCCGTCTTCATGCTCGCGCGGCGCCTGATGGGTCGAGGTGGCGAACTGCGCATTGCCGCGTCCACCGCGTCCACCGCGTGCGATCACGACGCTCTCGTCGGCATGTGAGAAGTCGTGTACCAGTTCGCCGGTGAACTCGTCGTAGACCATGGTGCCGACGGGAACTTTCAGGACGATGCTCTCGCCCTCGCGGCCGGTCTTGTTCGAGCCTTCGCCGTGACGCCCGCGCTCGGCCTTGTACTCGGGATTGAAGCGGAAATGGACGAGCGTGTTGTGGCGCTCGCTGGACTCCATGACGACGTCGCCACCGCGGCCGCCATCGCCGCCGGAGGGCCCTCCACGAGGCACGAACTTCTCGCGGCGGAAGGCCATGCAGCCATTGCCGCCGTCGCCGGCTTTCACGCGAATTGTGGCTTGATCGACGAACATGGGAAAACAGCAATTAGCCGTTAGCCGTTAGCAATTAGCAATAGCTCAACAGCAAAGGCCTCGCCGCGACGAGGCCTGGTGTGAACCGATAAAGATTTCGGACGAGCGGACCTTCGATACCGTTCGGGAACCTGCAAACGCATGAGCCTTGGCCAGGTGCTAAATGCCAAGTGCTAAATGCTAATTGCTGGTTTGTTCCGGAACGATCGAGACGAACTTGCCCATCTGTCCGCGGTCCCTGAACTCGACCGTGCCGGTGATCTTGGCGAAGAGGGTGTCGTCTTTGCCGCGACCGACGTTCAGACCCGGCTTGATGCGGGTGCCGCGCTGGCGAATGATGATGGTGCCGCCCGAGACCAGCTGGCCTCCGAAGGACTTGACGCCCAGGCGCTGCGCGTTAGAGTCGCGACCGTTTCTCGAACTGCCTAAACCTTTTTTATGTGCCATTGCAATTCCTCAACTGTGTCGCGGGCTGAAGCCCGCTCTAAAAATTTCTGTGGCGCAGAACGCAGACCTGAAGGTCCGCTCTACCCGAACCTGTCGCCGGCTAAAGCCGGCTCAGATCCATTCAAACTCGGCTATCGGCACGACTGAAGTCGTGCCCTGATACAGAGCTTCCTCAGCAACTTTATTCGCATACGCTCAGCCTCGTCGGACCGACCGTACACTGGCCTGAAGGCCAACTCTTCCGCTACGCGGCCTGCTCGGTCTCCGGCTCCTGCAACTCGGCGTCGCCGGTTTCGCGCGACACCATCTGCCGGACGCGCTCGGGCGCGGTCAGCAGCACCGACTCAAAGCGCCTGAAGGCGGAGACGAACACCAGGATGAACTGATGAACCAGCATCCGGCGGTTAAGCCTTGAGCTCCTGCCCGTCCACGCTGATGCCAACGATCTTCACGGCCGTGAACGGCTGGCGGTGCCCATTCAGCTTCTTGTACTGCTTCTTGCGCTTGTAGTGGAAGACCAGGATCTTGTCGGCGCGGCCCTGTTCCAGCACTTCGCCGGTAACAAAGGCATTCGCCGCCTTGCCCAACTCGCCCTCGGAGGCGCTGACAGCCAGCACATCGTTGAACTGGACGTTGGCGCCGCCGGCCGCATCGGCCAGCTTCTCGATTTTGATGACGTCTCCGGGTGCGACGCGATACTGCTTTCCCCCGGCGCGGATTACCGCGTACATAAAGCCTCCTAAGGCCGCGTCTCGCCCATGGCGACGACGACCTTACCTCAAACTCATTGTCGCGCTTGCACTTTCCCCAGCCGAACCGAATAAGAAACCGATACGGACCGAGTGGCCCGGTTCCTTCTACCTACCGGGAGCGATTAAGCCACTCCCTGACCCGGCTGCGGGTGGTCCCTGACGGGACACTGGTAGTACAGGCAAACCATAGAAGTATAGCGGGTTTCAGCTGAGCAGGTCAACCTGGGGAAGGCTGCAGCCCCTCCATGCGAAGCGCGGTCCTAAGTATCGCCGCGGAACATCGGAGCCCTGAGGGCGGTGACATGATAGCCCAGGATGAAGCGAAGCGGAATCCTGGGTAGCGTTTTTGTTAATTGGTAAGAGCCGGCTTCAGCCGGCGGCACATGTGTCACACGCATAGCCGTTACTTCCTTCCCGCGGCTTCAACCGAGTTCGTTGGGTCGGCGCCGTCCCAGGTCTGGTCGGCCGTCGGTCCGTAGGTGGACAGCACCGGCTTGTTCAGCAGGCGCAGGTAGACGGTGAGCTGCGTCCGGTGATGACAGGTGTGCAACACGCGCCGCCAGAAGACCCAGATACGCTCCCGCCGCGTTTCAAAGAACGGCACAATTTCCATCCACCAGTCTCGCTGTTGCCTGGCGAAAAACTCCAGGCGCGGACGCGCGAGTTCTGCCATGCGCTGCGTGTAGGCAGCGATGTCCTGCGTCTTCGGGAGGACCTCGCCCGGCGGCGGCTCGGGTGTGCCGACGAACTCGCCGAAGAAGCGCCGCTCGGAGAGTAGTTGATGTTTCAGGATGTCGCCGACGGTGGTGGATTTCGGGTGCGGACGATAGCCGAGATCCTCGTTTGAAAAGCCGCGCCACGTCGAGATGACCTTGTCGGTTTCGCCGGCATAGATGTCGACCAGGTGCTGGAACAGAGGGTCCGATGCGCGTGGGACGTCCTGCTCAGGGATGGCGATGAAATCGTAGTGCATGAAGACCTCGCAGAGTGGCGCGGAGATTTTACTGCAAAAAGCCGGCGGCCAAGAAGTCGCTGGGCCACGCAAACGAAAAGGGCGCGATCATCGCGCCCTTCGATTCACAATCCACGATTCGCTCTAGTCTTCCATCATGCAGTGCGTCTGCCGCTGGATATACTTTTGCAGCTTGCCGTGACGCTCCAGCGCCACCAGTTCATCGAGCACCGGATAGCTGGCCGACGGATCGAACCGCTGGATGGCCTTGTACGCGCGCAATGTTCCGGCGAGCCCGGCTGCCTGAATCGCGGCGGCGTCCTTCACCTTCGGATGCTCTAACTGGAACGCGGCCTGCGAATACATGGCCTGCATGCGCAGCTGTTGCGAATACGTATTGTTGATGTCGTCGAGCGACTTCAGCTCTTTGCAGCAGACATCCACGTTCAGCTCGGGAGCCTTCACGATCCACTCGCTCAGCCACATGCGTTTCTCCAGGCTGTCCTTGGCAAGCGGATGCTGTTCCAGGCTGCGGGCATAATCGACTACGCGCTCGCGATCGTCGGCAGTGCGCATCTTCGCACTCGACGGCAAAACGGCGAGCATTGCGAGGAAAACCACGACGGCAAGTATTCGGCGTGTCATAGTGCCTTCTCCCACGGACGGCGTGTGGCGGGCCAGACGGTTGTTGAATGATACTCCCGTTCGGGGTGACCAAAGCAACTGAGATTTCACGGTTTTGACAAAAGTGAGTGCATTTTGTCACGGCAATCCTACGATTCGTCACGGGGAGGCTGTTGACGAGGCGATTACCGGCCCCGCTGACAATAAAATGCCCTCGCTTGCGCGAGGGCACGAACCTTCCCGGTTGCCGTTTCGGTTTAGTGCTGGCCAGTCGCTGCGGAAGACGTCGGCTTCGACAGCGGCGGAGTCGCCGTGCCTACCGGCTTACCGGCGGCCGGAGCGCCAGCGGGTCTCGGCGGTGCGGTAACGCCAGATTGCGCGTTGTACGCGTCGACGATCACCTTGGTCAAATCAACCCCGGAGGTAGCCCAGAGTAGTGGACCTTGCGGCCAGGGATTGGAAGAGTCGAACAGCAGGCCGTAGCCGTTAGCTTTGGCGTACTTGTCGATCACCGGCGCCATCTTCTGCAGGATGCGCTGTGCGATCTCGTTCTGCTGCTGCTGATAATCGTTCTGCGCATCTTCCCCGCTGCGTTGCAGAACCTTCTGCTTGCTCTCGATCTGCTTTACCAGGCCGGCCCGGGCTTCTTCGTTCATCTTGTCGCCCTGCGTGTTGAGCTGCTTCTTCAGGCCTTCGATCTCGACGTTGAGACCGGAGAGTTCGTTCCGCTTGGGTTCGAACTTCTTTTGCAGCGCTTCGAAATCACGGGCGCCTTCATTGGTGCCGACAATAGCCTGCTGAATATCGATGATGCCGACTTTGACGCCACCGGGTGTGTTGGCGCCGACGGGAGCGGCGGTTGATGCGGCGGATCCTGTGGCGGGGACCAACTGAGCCAGCGAGGTTCCTGCGAGAACCAGGGTGAGCACGGCTGTGCTTGCGAACGTGCGCTTCATTGCGATGGTGTAGCTCCTTGAACTGCTCCGGGAATTCTTCAGGTGTTCCAGCGATGACGGCGGTTGTGCTTGCGTCTCTTTTCTCTGGACCGCCGGGTAATGGCGCTTGGCGTGAAACTCAGCCCAGAACGCTCCCCGACCGGAAAATTCGGCGGTGCGGATTTGTACATTATAGGAAAGTCAGCTTCTCAGCGTCAAACAGAAGAAGTGCAACAAAAGGGGAACAGCAGCATAGAAGCCGCGCTATGACGCGCTGTACTACTGAGCCTGCACCGGGAGCCTGGTCGCTGTGCCTTCGGTGATGGTCACCCAGCCGCCTCCCGGTTTCTGCACCTGAGACTGGAACGAGTAGGAATTCTGGGAGACGAACGTCGTGATGTAGCGACCCTTGGTTACCACCCCGTTCAGCTTCTTGGTTGTCTGCCAGACCCACTTCTGACCTTCGATGCTGCCCACTGCGACCACATGCTCGCCGAGACTGTTGTACTCGTTATAGGCGTAAGCGTTGTTGGCCGCGTTGTACTCCATCATGCGAACCATGTGTATGTCGCCGAGCGGTCCGTGCGTCACGTACTTGATCTGCAGGAAGAAGTTGCCGGGAATCCATTCGCCGGTCGCGGTCGCCGTGTAGGGCGCTCCCGGAGAGGTGGGACTGATCTTCGACGTACCGGTAAGCTTCCACGGTCCGGCGAAGTAGCCCATCGCCAACTGCTGCTGACTGGGACCTTGAGCGGCGGCGCTTGGAACCGACGACTGCGCCGATTGCGCGACCGCCGGAACTCCGGCGCCCAGGCACAGCATCATGGCTACGGCGGCGAGTTTCACGATGTTGGCTCCTAGAAGGTCGTCGCAACCGTGAAGCGGAAAGTCTTCAGCGGTTCAGACAGGTAATACTTCGGCTGATACGTCGAGATCGCCTGCGCATAGGTGTAGTCGCCAGCCGCACCCGCCGGGAACATCGAGCGCGTAATCGGGTCAGGCGAGTTGACCGTCTCGTTGATGCGCAATGGATTGTAGGCCCAGTACACGCGGAACGGCGCGTTGACTACCGGCAGGATGACCTGCAACTCCACACCCGTCGACATGCGCGTCTGATAGTTCGTTCCCGACAGAATCGGCAGGTTGTTGCTGTACGGGATGTGCACGCCACCCACGCAGGCGAAGGTTGGGGAGAGAGTGGGACATCCGAAGATGGTGCTGTTCAGGGCGTCGACCTGGCCGGACGCAATGCGCAGCTGCGATTCCTGGGACGCGAAGTCCCAGCCGGTATCGACGAATGGCGCCAGCGTAACCGGGCCGATGACCGGGATTCGATATTCCAGGTTGGTAACGATGTTGGTGTCACCACCGGGGAAGATGATCTGCGAAACCGGGATGGTGACGTTGTAGCTACCCTGGCGCGGGTTCGCCGGGTTCAACGGAACGATGGTGCCGTCCGGGTTCTGCAGCGGAATCGTAACCGTTGTCGGGAAGAACGAAACCGGCGAGATAGCGCGAATATCGAAGCCGCGAATGTCGGTGTCGCCGCCCATGTAGAAGCGGTCGGCCGGCGGAGCAACCAGTCCGCCGTAGCCGGTGATCCACGATCCCAGCACACGGAAGCCTACGGTGTTGCGGCCCTTGTTGACCGGCAGGAATTTCTTGTACTCGCCGACCGGCTTCAGGTATTTCACGTTGCCGCCAAGGCCGGCGAATTCGGTAGCGAAGTACAAGCTCTGGCCCTGGTGCGGACGCTGCGGGTTGTCGATCTTGTTGTACGAGAAGTTGGGAACGATCTTACTGGTGATGATTCCGTTCAGCGCGTTCGGACCCTGAATGCCGCGGAACTCCAGGGCTTCGAAGTAGTCCTGGGAGGCGGTGCTGAAGGTTTGCAGCGAAGAGTCGTCGAACCCGTACGTGATGCCGACGCGTTTGAACGAGCGCCTGATCGGATAGCTCAGCGAGGTGGTGAAACCAGTGGCCGTCTGCGTGTAGTTCTGCAGGTAGGCCTGGTAGCTGGCCGGCAGATTGAGTGCCTGCCCCTGTTGAATCGAAGTCAGCGCTGCCTGGTTGTAATTGTAGCTGTTGTGATACACCGTCCAGCCAAACTGCAGCGGACGATCGAACAGGTACGGCTGCGTGAACGACAGTTGCTCGTTGCGCTGATACTGTCCGACCTGGAACTGCAACGTGAGGCTCTCGCCTTTGCCGAACAGGTTGTTGGTGGTGTAGTTGATGCCGATGAAGGCGCCGGCCAGTCCGCTGACGCCGCCGGTGAGGCCGATACTGTTCTTGCCCTTTTCCTTTACCTTCAGCGTGATGTCGACGGTGCCGTCCTGCGGGTTCTGCTTGATTTCAGAATCCTGCTCCGGCTTGAGCTGATCGAAATACTGCAACTGGTTCAGGCGCAGCAGCGACAGCTCCCACAGGTTGCCGTTGTAAATCTGACCTTCTTCGAGCGCCAGCTCGCGACGGATCACTTTGTCGCGCGTCGTGGTGTTGCCCTGGAACTCGATGCGGCGAACATAGAACTGCTTGCCTTCGTCAACGTCGATGCGCAGGCTGATGGTCTTCTTCTCATCATCGGCATCGGTGTTGGGCACCGGGGTGAAGTTGATGTAGCCCAGCGCGGCGTAGGCTTTGCGCAGCGATTCCAGGCCTTTGCGGATCGCTTCCGTGTCGAAGATGTCGCCATCTTTGATCTTGAAGAGCGACCGCAGCACCTGCGTGTTCTTCACCGCCTTGTTGCCGCTGAAGGTGATTTCTTTCAGGCGATAACGCTGGCCCTCTTCGACCGGCATCGTGATGTCGACGGCCTTGCCCGGCGACGACTTGAACGGGAAGTACCACTTCACGCCGCTGGTGTCGTGGATCTGCGTCTTGGGATCGCCGACCAGCGCCTTGAAGTAGCCCTTGGTCTGGTAGTAATAGCGGACGCGCTCGGCGTCTTCCGTCAGCTTCGTCGAATCGTAGGTGCGGGGGAACAGGTTCTCCAGGAAGATGGAGTGCGGGATGCCGATGGGCTTCAGGTTCTTCATCGCGCTCTGCAACTCGCGACTGTTGATGGCCTTGTTGCCCTCAAACTTGATCTTGCCGACTTTGACCTTGGGGCCTTCCTTCACGACGAACGTCAGCGCGACGGCAGCGGGAGGAATGGGCCGGACTTCGGAGCGGACGGTAGCGAACTGGTGGCCGTGCGCGGCTTCGAGCTGCTTGATGACGTACTCGGCGCGCTTCACCTTGGTCGGATCGTACTGGCTCTCCTGGGTTAGGCCGACCTTCATCTCCTTGAACTTGTCGAGAATGTCGCTTTGCGTGATGGAACTGAGGCCGGTGTATTTGATTTCGCGGACCGTCGGCTTCTCTTTCACATAGACGTGAATGATCCAGCCTTTCGCCGACTGCTCGCGCTCGATGCGCACGTCGTCGAAGTATCCGGTGTTCCACAGGGAGTTGAAGTCGCGTTCCAGCGCCGCCTGGTCGTAGACGTCGCCGGGTTTCGTAAACATGCGCGCACGGATAGTGTCGGCGGGGATCCGGCGATTGCCGTGAATCACGATCTCCGACACTACGTCCGACTGCGCCAGGCACGATCCAGCAAGAAAAATAAGAGCGAGTATAAGACCAATCGCCGTGGCGCAACCGCGTGCCCCGCACATTAACAACCGCGCGGGTCTTACCTGATCATGGCAAGAAATGACGAAACCTCATTCCTAAGTTGATGAAAGCGCAATTATACGGTACGGGTGCTCTGGTTCGAAACCTCAGAGACCGACCTGTCGTGTGATTTGACGGCTACGGTAACCCTTGGTGATGCGGGAAGTTGCGAACTCTATACCTTGTTCGCCATGTGTCGGCGACGGCTCTGGCGGAGGACCCAATCGTGTCGTGCACACTACGCCCTATCTCGACTTGTCATCCCGACCGGAGGCGGGCCGCTGTTGCCCGCCGGAGTGGAGGGACCCCTATCATCGCGACAAATTTCTGCCGGCGATGGCGGTCCTTCGACTCCGTTCAGGATGACACACTTGGTTTTAAGAATTCGCTCGCGGCTCCCGCCCGTTCGACCTCGACCAGCGTGGAATAAAATGTCGCGCCGCCGGCGAGGTCGGCCAGACGCGCCGAGGTCAGCACATTGATATTGACTCCGCCCTCGGCCAGCTTCGCCCATCCCAGGCGCGCGCCAACCACGCCCGCCTGTACGGCTCCATCGACACGCGCATGCAGAAATACTTCGCCGCGGTCGTTGAACACCCGCACCCGATCGCCATTGCCGATCCCGCGACACTGCGCATCGTCGTAAGCAATTTCCAGTTCGTCGCGGCGTGGTTCCATTTTCTGATGTCCCGGGAGATTCACGAAGGTCGAGTTGAGGAAGTTGTCGGCCTTTCGGGCGAGCAGTTCCAACGGATACTGTTTCGCGGCGTCCTGGTGCCGCGACTCTTCCGGCGCAACGAACGATGCGACCGGATCCATGCCTTCGGCGATGAGTTCATCGTTATAAATACGTGCCTTCCCATTCGCGGTGGGAAAACCGCCGGCGAACGGCAGCCACGGCTTGCCGTCGTTGAGGTTTAGTCGCACATGCGGATCTTCTGCCAACCGTCCGCGGGTAATGCCCGCGAGCTGAGGTGCGTCGGAGGCGAGCGCCTGATCGATCAGGTCATCGTCGGTGTCGCGGAAGCACTCTTCGAAGTCCATGCGCTGACCCAGCTCGCGAAAGAGATCGGTATTCGAGCGGCACTCGCCCAGCGGCTCGATCGCCTGATGTGAAACCTGCAGGTAGTAATGACCGTAAGCCGCGATCAGATCCTTCTGCTCGAAGAAGGTCGTCGCCGGCAGAAGGATGTCGGCGTAATCGGTGGTGTCGGTGAAGAACTGCTCGTGCACGACGGTGAAAAGATCCTCGCGCTTGAGGCCGCGGACAACTAAATGATGCTCGGGGCAGACCGCCGCCGGATTCGAGTTCCAGACGAACAGCGCCTTCACCGGAGGATCATCGACCTCGGTCAGCGCCTTGCCGAGCTCGACCATATTGATGGTGCGCGCGACGCGGCCAAGCGGGCTCTTGAACATCAGGTCAGGCCGCTGCAACGTCGTGCGGTCCAGCCCAAAGCCGCCGCTGGTGGAGAGCTGCAACCCGCCGCCGATTTCCTTGAATGAACCGGTAATGACCGGCAGCATGCAGACCGCGCGCATGGCGGCGCCGCCGTTCTGGCAGCGCTGGATGCCGTAGTTCACGCGAATCGCCGCGGGGCGAGTGGTCGCGTATTCGCGAGCCAGTTTCTCAATATCATCTTTCGCCAGACCGGTGATCTGGGCCACGCGCTCCGGCGTGTATTCGGGTAATCGCTTTTCGAGCTCATCGAAGCCCTCGGCGAAACGCTCGATGTAGTCGAGGTCATGCCAGCCTTCGCGCACAATGACGTGCATCATGCCTAACGCAAGCGCGACGTCGGTTCCGGGATTGATAGGCAAGTACCAGTCAGCAGCGGCTGCCGTGCGGGTGCGATAGGGATCGATGACCACCAGCTTGGCGCCGTCGCGGCGGGCTTCCTCGATGAACGGCCACAGATGGATGTTGTTGCCGTGAACGTTCGCTCCCCACGCGATGATGTATTTCGAGTGGCGGAACTGCTCCGGCTCGGTGCCGACCTTGCGGCCGTAGGTAGAGATCATGGCGACGCCGCCGGTTTCGGAGCAGATAGCACGATGCAGTTGCGACGCGCCCAGGCGATGGAAGAAGCGATAGTCCATCGAGCCGCCCTGCAGCATGCCGATGTTGCCGCCATAGGAATACGGCAGGATCGCCTCCGGGCCGAACTCGTCGCTGACGCTCTTGAGCCGCGTGACGACCTGGTTCAGCGCCTCGTCCCAGGTGATGCGCTGGAAGACGCCCTCGCCATGCTTGCCCTTGGGGACGACACGCTTCATGGGATAGAGCACGCGGTCGGGCGAGTAGACGCGGTCGAGATACTTGGCCACTTTGCCGCACAGAAATCCGCGGGTAACCGGGTGCTGAGGATTGCCGGCGATCTTAGTCGCGCGGCCATCCTCGACATTGATCAGCACCGAGCAGGCGTCAGGACAATCGTGCGGGCAGGCGGCATAGACGGTTCGCTTCATAGGACAACCAGGGAATCGATTATCCCACGCAGCGAAGCGCCCCAGAGAGTGCAAGAGGCGAAACGCCGGAAGCAAGCTGCAGTCCTCAGATTCTGCTTGCTTTCCGCAATAGATCGGCGACACACTGACGGCAATTCCTGTAGGATGAGGGCCGTCACGGACGTCGATCGACGCTCCTATCCAGAAGAATGACAGGGGCGCATCTTCAACATAGTTGCAGCTCAGCGGATTGTTTTCCTTGCGTCCAGCCGGGAATTCACCGCTCTTACTGACTTGTTCCGGGTTTGCGCCGTTGATTTTGCAGGTCACAAAAAGGAATGCCGTCATGTCGACCGCGGTTCGTGTCGATCAATTGCCGCCCGCCGAAACGCCTGAGGTGACGACGCCGCAATGGCGCCTCGGGACGAAGATCGCCTTCCGCTTCCTGTTCATCTATTTCGTGTTGTTCACGGCGGACGTGCCGATTCAGTTCGTGCCAATTCCGCTGCTGCAACGAATCGCTGGCCGCTACTTCGCGTGGCTGCAGATCACGTCCAGCTGGGTGGGCGAAAACCTGCTCGGCATGCGGGAAGCCTTCAGCAACTTCGTCCCCAACCCGCCGGGCGGCAGTCACGACACTGCCGTGGCCTATGTCGAATGTGTCGTGTACATCGGCGTCGCGGTGGTGGGCACGCTGCTGTGGTCATGGCTCGATCGCAAGCGCCCGAACTACGAGAGGCTCTACAACTGGTTCTCCTTTTACCTGCGCGTGAACGTCGGGATCATGATGATCAACTACGGCTCGGTGAAGGTCATCCCGGCGCAATTTCCGATGCCGACGCTGTCGCGATTGCTTGAGCGATACGGCAACTCATCGCCCATGGGACTGCTGTGGACCTCAATGGGGGTGGCGCACAGCTACTCGTATTTCGCCGGCGGAGTCGAGGTGCTCGGCGGATTGCTGATGTTCATTCCGAGCCTGGCGACGCTGGGAGCGCTCATCTCACTCGGAGCCCTGAGCAACGTCTTCATGCTCAACGTGGGCTACGACGTGCCGGTGAAGCTGGGCTGCATGCACTGGATCGCGATGGCGCTGATCATCATTGCGCCCGATGCGCGCCGTCTGATGAACTTCTTCATTCTGAACCGTCAGGCAGAAACCGCGGTTGTGCGGCCTCTCTTCCGGCGGCGTTCGTGGCAAGTCGCAGCTGTCGTTCTGCAGATTGCCTTCGGTGTAGCGTTCCTGGGATACCGCATGATCCGTAGCGAGCGGATCGTGGAGCAGACGGCGCGCGATCGACTGAGTGCGCCTCTGTATGGCATATGGGCGGTCGACGAATTTGCCGGCGACGGACAGGCCGCACCAGCAACGCTCGCGTGGCACCGCATGACCATCGACTCGGTGAGTGCGGGACTGATCGAAGCCGTCAACGGTCCCGACCGCAAAGTAAATGTACACTTCGAACCCGCCGGTAAGCTGCTGAAGCTGACCATGGAGGACGATCCGAAGTGGACTGCCGAATTCACTTATGACGACAGCGCGCGTCCGCTTCTGCTTTTGAGAGGAAAAATCGAAGGGAACCCGGTTCACCTGAAGCTGCACCGGGAAGACGACTCGAAGTTTCTGCTGGTCAATCGCCCGTTCCGCTGGATTACCCCGGCCACCGACAACCGCTAGCGTCAGGAGTCAAGTAACTCGCCTATGGCGGCCCTGGCGAGCGCCGGTTCGTTTCTGTCGCCAAGCCCGCGTACCGGTGCAACCGACGTGGCGCCGAAGATTGGATCACGCACTCTCAAACAGGAGTACAGCGGGGTGAGTTCGCTTTCGGCAATCACGTGGACAATCTGGCCGCTGGAGCGGGAAACGGACAAACTCAGCTTGGGGTCTGCCAGGGATAATGCGGCCAACGGAAGCTTACTGCTGGCGCGCAACACAATCTCCGAGGAGCTATCTTCCGAGACGATGATGGTTGCGGTAGCTGCCCGGTACACGGCGTCCACCACCAACCATTCCTTCTGCCAGCGTCCTTCCTGATAGGCAGCGAGCAGATTATTCGACAGCGTGATGCGATTGGCAATCTCCCTGTGGCGCATTCCGGCGGCTTCGAACACATAGCCGCCCTCCTGGGAAAATTTCATCGACAGTTCCGCGTCCACCACAGGCGTCGGGGTGCCGGCAGCCGCGCTGCCTCCAACGGCTCGCTGCACCGCTGCCGAGTAGCTCATGTTCTCCGGTGTGCCCTCGCGCACCTCAGGTTGTGGGAGCCCAAGTTCCTGCAGCGATCCTAATCGGCGGAACCGTCCTGCCTCGACCACGCCGAAGTCGCCCAACTCGAGGGTGCTGGCGGGAAGCCAGGTCGCAAAGAAGCCAACGTTGCTGTGCATCTGCTTTTGGTAGAGTTTGACTGGGCTGCCCATTTCTCCCCCTCTACTTTCCGGTATGCCGAACCTGCTGTACGTCCAGGTAGTGCCGCAATCTTACGTCATTTTGGCGTATCAAACGTTCGGCCGCGGCTTTCGCTGTCTGATAATCCAGTTTTTCATTGCCCTCTCGGCGTTCGGCCTCGGTTTCCGCGGCCACGGTGGGATGGAGCTTGGCGGCGACGGCACCGGTCGCTTCGAATACCACCACCTCGCCACGCGTAATGGCTCCGCGCAGGTCGCCTAAACTGACCGGGTCGGCGCTCTCGATTGCGTCTGGCGCCTTGTATCCACCCAAAGCATGCGCGCCGTGCGCGGTGTCCACCACAATTACGACTGGGCGCTCGTGCGCTGCTTCGAGCAGCGAAGCAAAGAAGCAGGCCAAATCAATGCAGGTCCCGCTTCTGGCGCTGCCGATAGCCGGCGGGGTCAGGATCTTCTGGACTTTGGGATTACTCAAGACCGGCTCGAAGTTGTAGTAGAAGTCTTCTCGCTTGATCCGGTCATAGAGCGCGCGACACACCGTATCACTGTGCAGTCGGCTGGTGTCGGTGCTGACCAGCAGCCGCAGTACACCCTCTACCCTGTCGCTGACATAGGTGTCATCCGGCACAACCGATAGCAGAAGTCCGGGCCCGTCCGTTGGATCCCACTCAATCGACACCGTCTTGATCTGCTTGGTTGTGGACACTTCCTGAATCCTCGAGCCCGACGCCGTGACAAAGGCACTTTGATAATTCTGAAATAAGTATTGGAACGAGGATGTGACTTCTTCGGAACTCTTCCAGCGAATGGTTCCCGAAAGCTCCGGAGCGCTGTCTTTCGCTTCCAGATCGTAGCGGAGGCGAACAGAAGGAATGCAGTGAGCGTGCGCCATGGCCAGTGAGAGATCGATGTACGACAGTTGCTTCCCCAGCATGAAGACACACAACTCCGAACTCACGATCCTTTCAAAGACGCTGACATTCTCGAAGGTATCGTCCAAGCTGGCGGCGGCCGGCACTTGCTTCGGCTCGTAACCCTCGTTACGAAGAATGGCCGCCACCAGGCTGCCTGCATCGAGCAGTACCGGGTCCTGTCCGGTGAGGACTGTGATTTGTCGCGCGTTATATTGACGCGCAGGCCGGGCCGCCCCTGATGCCAGGTTCTCGCTGAACCGGCTGATCATCTCGACGTGGCGGTTACGTTCCGTTTCCGGCGCTTTGTGAAAGAAGGGAATAGCGGACTCAGGGAAAAATCCGCGATACAGATTGAGGACCTGGTCATCGACAAACAAAATCCGCGGCGTCCGCGCCCAGCGGGCAAGCGTCAGTTCGCGAGCGATATACGGCGAAAAGGTGACTGAGTCATCCGCACCCACGCGGCGAGTGATGACCGAAACAAAGCCATCCATTTCGTACATGTACCGCTCGAGTTTCGCCATGCACCAAACATCGGTTTTCTGATCGGCCTGGAGCGTAATGCCTTCCGCTTCGAAAAGATGAGCGAAGTAGGTGTTGATGGGAACGTCGCGGTAGCTGTGGCTGAAATAGGCTTCCATCGCTGAAAGGTAAATAGGTCGCTTAATCTTACCGCCCCAGGGTTGGCCGCCAGAGGCAGGCTGCGGAACTGTAGTACTTCCCCAGGCGCAAAACAAGATTGCTTCGTTCCGCTGAAGTGGGGGGCGGTGGTGGCATCATCCCGCTTTGGCAGTTGCGCAATAAGGAGGAATACCTGCAGGCGAGCAGTTAGGCTGCGTCCAGTTGGACCCCCTCGGCAAGGGTTCGAAATGTAATCGAGTAACGCAGTTGGTCCAGCGGAGGAATGCTGTGCTCCCACTGGGTGCGCGATTCGCCGGAAAAAATGTAAATCGAGCGAGGTCTCACGATGTGGGAGATCCTTGCCCAGCCTGCGCCGCGTTTCCGTCGAAAGCGAAGCGTCGCGGGCGCGAGCAACGACACCCCAACCACAATTCCGAACTGCGGCTTGTCTTTGTGCCACCCGATGCCGGCGCCCGGACTGTATTCGTTGACACCGATTTGCCGGAAGGCGGCGGTTTCGCAGCCGGCAAACTCTGCGACGCGGGGTAAAAGATCATTCAGGAACGACGGCATCTCGCTTGCCTTTGCGACGGCCCGGCGGGTGTAGTCATACTTCAGGCCAAAGCTGATGACCCGGCGGTTCGCGAGATGGCCGTGGAAGTCGAAAGGCTTTAATTGCAGTTGCTGAAGCGATGCGACCAGTGCAGCCTGTTCCGCTTGCGTGACGAGGTCCTCGCGGTAGCGGAAGCCGCGAGGTTCAATCGCGGCGGTATCGATGTCGGGGAAGAGTGAGTTCTGTGTGCTCATACAAGCCCTACTGATGCAGCAATGATGAGTTTTGTATCCACGACTTCACTGGACAGCTCGTCGGACTGAAGTCCGCTTCGCCATAACCGCAAACGAACAGCTTATCGGCACGGCTGAAGCCGTGCCCTGTTACAAGGCAGTGTCTTTGCAGCTTTTAGCAGCATGTGACGCCGTGCCCTGACACAAAGCATCACACGGACGAATCCAGCTGAGTGCGAAGCGCTGACACAAAACCGATGATGTCGCGCGCCAGGGTTCACTGCAAAAGAGTGCCGGCCTGCGTCACTGGGACGCGGCCGGCACAGTACACACCCCGCCGCTTCGCCGGGCGGGAAATTAAACGCTGCTCTTAGTTGATCGTCTGACCCGCTGCCACCAGATCGTAGCGATCGTTGTTCATCACCTTGGCCCACGCCGCCGCGAAGTCTTTCACGAACGTCTCTTTCGAGTCGTTGCAGCCATAGCATTCCGCGACCGCGCGCAACTGCGAGTGCGAGCCGAAGATCAGATCGACACGCGTGCCGGTCCACTTCACCTTGCCGGTCTTGCGATCGACTCCTTCGTACACGCCTTCGGTGGAAGAGGGCCGCCACTCCGTGCTCATGTCGAGCAGGTTGGTGAAGAAATCGTTGGTCAGCGTGCCCGGCTTGTCGGTGAAGACGCCGTGCTTAGCGCCGTCGTAGTTGGCATTGAGCACGCGCATACCGGCCACCAGCACCGCCATCTCAGGAGCAGTCAGCTTCAGCAACTGCGCCTTGTCGACCAGCATCTCTTCCGGAGAAATTCCGTTCTGCTTGCGAACGTAGTTGCGGAAGCCATCAGCCTTTGGCTCGAGCACTGCGAACGAATGCGCGTCGGTCTGCTCTTGCGAAGCGTCGGTGCGACCTGCGGCGAAGGGAACCTTCACCTCGTGTCCACCCTTCTTCGCAGCGTCTTCGATCGCGGCGTTGCCGCCCAGAACGATCAGGTCCGCCAGCGACACCTTCTTCTTGCCGGACTGTGCGTTGAACTCCTTCTGGATCTTCTCCAGCGTGGCCAGCACCTTCGACAGTTCCGCCGGCTGATTCACTTCCCAGCTCTTCTGCGGTTCCAGACGAACGCGTGCACCGTTGGCGCCGCCGCGCTTGTCGGAGCCGCGGAACGACGACGCCGAAGCCCAGGCAGTCTTCACCAGTTCCGGAATCGTCAGGCCGGAAGCGAGGATCTTCGCCTTCAGCGCCGCAGCGTCCTTCTCGTCGATCAACTGGTGATCCACGGCGGGAACCGGATCCTGCCAGATCAACTCTTCCTTCGGAACCAGAGGTCCGAGGTAGCGTGGCAGCGGACCCATGTCGCGATGCGTCAGCTTGTACCACGCGCGGGCGAAGGCGTCAGCAAACTGATCCGGATGCTCGTAGAAGCGCTTGGAGATTGGTCCGTAGATTGGATCGAAGCGCAGCGCCAGATCGGTGGTCAGCATCGAGGGCGCATGACGCTTGGAGCCGTTGTGCGCGTCGGGCACGGTGCCGAGACCCATGCCGTTCTTCGGCGTCCACTGATGTGCGCCGGCCGGGCTCTTGGTCAGCTCCCACTCGTACTTGAACAGGTTGTCAAAGAAGTTGTTGCTCCACTTCGTCGGCGTCGTCGTCCAGATGACTTCCAGACCGCTGCCGATGGTGTCGCCGCCCTTGCCGGTGCCGAACTTGTTCTTCCAGCCCAGGCCCTGCTCTTCGATCATCGCGCCTTCCGGCTCGGCGCCGACATTATCCGCCGGACCAGCACCGTGGGTCTTGCCGAAGGTGTGTCCACCGGCAATGAGAGCGACCGTCTCTTCATCATTCATCGCCATGCGCGCAAAAGTCTCGCGGATGTCGCGCGCCGCGGCGAGAGGATCGGGATTGCCGTTGGGACCTTCCGGATTCACGTAGATCAAGCCCATCTGAACCGCGGCCAGAGGATTGGCGAGATCGCGATCGCCGCTGTAGCGCTCGTCGGCCAGCCACTTGCCTTCCGGACCCCAGTAGATGTCTTCCCCCGGCTCCCACACGTCTTCGCGTCCACCGGCGAAGCCGAAGGTCTTGAAGCCCATGGACTCAAGCGCAACGTTACCCGCGAGCACCATGAGGTCGGCCCAGGAAATCTTTTTGCCGTACTTCTGCTTGATCGGCCAAAGCAGGCGGCGCGCCTTGTCGAGGTTCACGTTGTCAGGCCAGCTATTGAGCGGGGCAAAACGCTGCTCGCCCGAACCCGCTCCGCCGCGTCCATCGCCCGTGCGGTAAGTGCCGGCGCTGTGCCAGGCCATGCGGATGAAGAGCGGACCATAATGTCCGAAGTCGGCCGGCCACCACTCCTGCGAATCGGTCATCACCGCATGCAGGTCTTTAACCACGGCGTTCAGGTCGAGGCTCTTGAACTCTTCCGCGTAATTGAACTCCTTGCCCATGGGGTCCGACTTGGGCGAATGCTGGTGCAGGATGTTCACATTGAGCTGGTTCGGCCACCAGGCTGAGTTGTTCTGCGGTCTGCTAGCGCCATGCGCTACCGGGCACTTCGATTCGTTTGATTGCGGATTACCGGTGGCTGTAGCCCCGGCTGCTGTCGCTAGTTGCTTTTCCATATCACCCATTTTGTCACTCCTGCAAGTAAAGGTAAAATATATGTTTCCTATGAATGCCATAGGAAATGCGTCTCAGTATTGGAGGCTGGATGGAAGTCCATCAGCTTAGATATTTCTGCGCAGTGGCCCGGCATGGCACGTTTACCCGCGCTTCGGAAGTGGAGCACGTTGCCCAGCCGTCGCTCTCGCAGCAGATCATGAAACTGGAAGCAGAGCTGGGGGCAAAGCTCTTCGATCGCCTGCCTCGTTCGGCCAAGCTCACGGTGTTCGGAAAGGCCTTCCTGCCGAAAGCGGAGCGTATTCTCCGCGAACTGGATGAGGCCAAGTCTGAACTGATCGAGATGGCCGGCAACGAGAAGGGCGGTGTCGCGGTCGGCATCATTCCGACCATCGCCGCTTACCTGCTGCCGAAACTGCTGAAGGGCTTCGCTGCGCGCCATCCCCTCGTTACGCTCAAGATAATCGAAGACATCACCCCCACGCTAGTCGAGCGCCTGCACGACGGAACGATCGATATGGCGGTCGTGGCGCTCCCGATTGCGGGGAACGAACTCGACAGCGAGGAGCTGTTTGAGGAGAAGTTCTATGCGGTTGTGCCCGCAACCCACCGGCTCGCCTCCCGGAAGTCCATCAGCTTACCCGAGCTGAACCGCGAGCCGTTTCTTCTGCTGAAGGAGGGACACTGCTTTCGCGACAGCCTGATCTCTGCATGCCACAAATCGAAGGTGACGCCGAGCGTGGTGTTTGAGAGTGGCCAATTCGCGACCATCCTGGCGATGGTATCGGCGGGAATGGGAGTTTCGGCCGTACCGGCGATGGCGGTTCAGCCACGACCCGGATGCAAGTTCATCCCGATCTCAGGCAAGCACAGTACACGCAAGGTGGGCATCATCACTTCCCGCCATCATTATCAGAGCCGGGCCCAGCGCCTGCTGATGAAGCAAATGCGACACGTCTGTCAGGAAGCGTGAGGCTCAGGGGTAAATGTTCCTCGCCACTGTCTTTAACTCACGCACGTTCCCGTTGCTTGGATCTTGCGACTCCAGTCACTTTGAATCGGATCGAACCTGAGCCGACGCCAGACGCGAAGGCAATTCACATGTCGCCCATGTCGTCAAAACGAGCATCAGGAACGACGGTACCGCATAAAAGGGAAACCGCATTCAGACAATTTCTATCCCCTTACGACTGCAAGAAATTTACATTTTCTATCAATAAACAGGTCCCCGAAAACGACAGTAAACCATTGAAAGAGAAGGACTTAGGCAAGCATCTGCAAGAGATTGCACATTTCCGTTCTGCATCTCGAATCCTTTGAAAGACTTAGCACGGTACGTCAGTTGCTCTATCAACGGCAAGTAGGACAGGTGAGGTCTGCATTGCAGCGATCGCCTGATTTCGACCAGCCGCAAGGTTCGACTGCCTAAGCTTGCGATGTCGCGATCCTACTAGCAACGACGCCGGCACCCGTACTTGTTTCGGCTCTTCGTGGTGTCGACTCTGTTTCTTACAGGGCCAAAGCTTAACGTTGCATCGGCTGTGGTTGACTGCGACGGAATCGTGTCGCCTCCCGCTCCCCCGAGGCTGCGCGGTGCAGTACCCGATAGCTTGCGAGAATGCCTGTACTCGTGGGCAATCGAAAAAACTACTACTTCGAACAATGAGAGGATTTACCTTGAAACTACGAATCGCTTCGCTGTCACTGCTCGCTCTGTGCCTGGCTGTTGTCCCGGCCGTCGCCCAGACAGACCTGTATGACAACGGCCCGACAAACGGCACCGTTGACGCTTGGACCATCAACTTTGGCTTCATCGTGAGCGACTCGTTCACGCTGGGCTCCGCCTCTCAGGTAAGCGGCCTGAACTTCTCCGCTTGGCTGTTCCCTGGTGACATTCTCGAGTCCGCTGAAGTTTCCATCACCTCGTCCGAATTCGGTGGCACCACCTTCTTCGACGGCAACGTGAACTTCACCCAGAGCGGCTGCACCACCAACCAGCTGGGCTTCAGCCTCTGCAACGAGACTGGCAGCTTCGGTCCGGTCAACCTGAACGCCGGCAGCTACTGGCTCAACCTGCAGAACGCGGTCGTCAACACTGGCGATCCGGTCTACTGGGATGAGAACTCGGGTCCGTCGTCGGCTTCGCAGAACTCGGTCGGCACGATTCCTTCTGAGTCCTTCACCGTTCTGGGCGGCACCTCCACCGGAACGACCACCACTGGCACGACGACTCCTGAGCCCAGCAGCATCATGCTGTTCGGTTCTGGCATCCTGGGCTTGGCCGGCGTTCTGCGCCGCAAGCTGTTCTAAATTAGGTTTCGAACCCTCCTTTACGGAAGTACAGACCTAGAGAGCCGGGCCAGCGAAGGCCCGGCTTTCACCATTCTGGAAACCGATTCGCCGGAAACTCCCAACCACCTGCGCCGGCGGAATTCCACACCAGCACGATCACCGAGAACTCGCGCCCTTCAGCCGCCCTCGTCCCAGGCCAGAGCATCTTCCTTTTCTCTAGAAGCGCGTATTGTGGTGCATGGAGAGTTGAGTGATGGAGTTCGACGAGCCGCAATTTCGGCGCCCCATGCATACCGTACGATCACCGCAGTCGCCATCGGCCAGTCGTCGATGGCTGTGGTTCATTATTGGTGTCGTGGCGGTCGTCGCCTTTGGCGGCAGGTCCTGGTTGTCGTATTACGTCGATAGCCTCTGGTTCGGCTCGCTGGGCTACGCCGCGGTCTTCTGGAAGACGCTGGGCCTGCAGTGGGCAGCCTTCGCCATATCGGCCGTCGTGACCTTCCTGTTTTTGTACGGCACGTTCCTGATTCTCAAGCGCACGGAATTCGCGCCCGACCCGCGCGGTCACACGATCCTCATCGGCGGCAGAGTGGTGAAGTTGCCGGTCGAATCCATGCTGCGCCTGACAGCGCTCGGTGGATCTCTCTTTGTGTCAGCCAGCGTGGCCGGCGTCATGATGGCCGACTGGCAGCTGTTTGCGCTCTACTGGTACGCCCCACCCGCGACTGCGCCCATCGATCCGATCCTCGCCAAGCCACTTAACTTTTACCTTTTCACTCTCCCTGCGCTGCAATCGATTTCAGGCTGGCTGCTGATAATGGCCCTGTTGAGCTTGGCCATCGCAGGCTTCTTTTTGCTGGTGAGTGGCGGCGCGCGCGCGCTTGAGGGATATGTCAACCGTTACGACCTGGTGTCGTGGCGCGGTGTTTCCGTCACCTTCTCCTTTGTTCTGCTGGTGATTGCGTGGCGAACATACCTGGGGCGCTTCGATCTGCTGACGCAGAACCACACGGTGTTCAGCGGCGTAACCTACACCGACGCCCACATCTTTATCCCCGGCCTGCTGGTGGTAGCGGTGGCCTTGGTGATCGGCGGCGGAATTGCATTGGCGAACGCCTTCTGGTTGAAGCGCGGCCGCTGGCTGATCGCGGCGGTTGTGCCGGCCATCGTGTGTTTCGTGCTGCTCCAGATTGTCGGATGGTATGTGGGAAGCTTCATCGTGAAGCCCAACGAACTGGTTCGCGAGACGCCCTACATCGTCAACAACGTCAGAGCGACGCGGCAGGCCTACGATCTGGACAAGATTTCGCCGCAACACTTTCCCGCGGAAATGACTCCGGCCGCAGCCGATGCGACGAACAACCAGGACACGCTGGAGAATATTCGTCTCTGGGACTGGCGCGCCCTGCAAGACACGCTGCGCCAGATACAGGAGATCCGTACCTACTACGATTTCCCCGATATCGATATCGACCGCTACATCATTGACGGCCGGCTTCGCGAAGTGATGCTCGCAGCCCGCGAGTTGAACGTCAACAAGCTGCCGGAGAGCAGCCGCAACTGGATCAACGATAAGTTGATTTACACCCACGGCTACGGGCTGACCATGAATCCGGTCAACGGCTTCACCACGGAAGGACTGCCGACTCTGTGGTTGAGCAACATGCCGGTCCAGAGTACGGTACCGAGCCTCACGGTCAGTCGGCCGGAAATCTATTTTGGCGAACTGACGGACACCGATGTCTACGTTAAGACGCGGCAGAAAGAGTTCAACTATCCCGAAGGCCAGCAGAACAGCTTTACGGAATACCAGGGCACGGGGGGCATCGTGCTGGGCGGCTGGCTGCGCCGGGTGCTGATTGCGCTGGACCGCGGAGATGTCGGCAAGCTGCCTTTCAGCGATGACGTGAATACCGAAAGCCGGCTGCTGATGCGGCGCAATATCGTGCGACGAGTTTCGGCACTGGCCCCGTTTCTCACCTTCGACAACGACCCGTACCTCGTGGTCGGGGAGGACGGCCGGCTGTCGTGGATACTCGATGCCTTCACTACCTCTGACAATTATCCGTACTCGACGCATTACCAGCTTGGCGACAATTCCATCAACTACATGCGCAACAGTGTGAAGGTTGTCATCGATGCCTATGATGGCACCACCACGTTTTATGTCTTCGACAGCAGAGATCCGATCATCACAACCTATGAGCGCATGTTCCCCACGCTGTTCAAGCCGGCTGCGGCTATGCCGGCGGGATTGCGGAAGCACGTCCGCTATCCGCAACTGCTGGTCGAAATGCAGGCCGAGGTCTATTGCCTCTATCACATGACCGAGCCGGAGGTCTTCTACAACCGTGAAGACCTGTGGAATGTCGCCAGCGAAGTCGTCTTGGGGGATAACGGCGAACAAACCACGCAGACCATGCAGCCGCATTTTGTGCTGATGAAGTTGCCGGGCGAGAGCGGAGTGGAATTCGTGGAGATTCTGCCCTTCACGCCTGCCAACCGGAACAACCTGATCGGCTGGATTGCCGCGCGCAGCGATGGAGCCAACTATGGCACGGCGCTGGTTTACGATTTCCCCAAGACCAGGCTGATCGACGGACCACTTCAAATCGAAGCGCGGATCGATCAGAATGCCCAGCTCTCCGGGCAACTGACATTGTGGAATCAGCAGGGCTCGCACGTGCGTCGGGGAACGTTGCTGGTCATCCCCATCGGAAAGACATTGTTGTACGCCGAGCCGATCTACCTGCAAGCCGAACGTAGCCCCATGCCGGAGCTGCGACTGGTCGTGCTGGCGCTTCAAGATCGGCTGGCCTATGCGACAACCTTCGAAGGAGCGCTGGCGGCACTGTTCGGCAACACCCCGTCAACTCTCGAAGCTTCAGCCGCACCCGCGCAGGCTTCACCGAACGCGCCGGCTTCGGCGAATACTACGACCGCTCCGCCAAACTTCAATTCCCTGGCTGCCCAAGCCGCCCAGGATCTTTCCGACTACCAGAGACTGACCGCGGCGGGAAAGCTCGCAGAGGCAGGACAGAAGCTCGAGCACCTGAAGACCGTACTCGAAAAGCTGAACACGTCTGCGAAGTGAACCGAAGCACAGGAAGGCCGGCGATTGCTTCACGCGGAAAAATAATTGGCAAGTCCCGTGACCCGCACGTGAGATGTGCTGATTGCGCTTGCATCAAGCGTTCGCTGCCTGCGGCCCGGAACTCGGTCTCACACAACTTCTGGCTCAGGCAATTTGAGGGGCTCATGATATCCTTATGTAGTAGATAGCTGCGACCCTCCTTGTAGGCAATTTTTCCGCAGTCCCTCAAGAAAAATCATGATCTCAGTTAGCAATGTGTCCATGCGCTACGGCGCTAAAGTTCTGTTCGACGAAGTGTCCACCGCGTTTACCCCCGGCAAACGCTACGGACTGGCCGGTCCCAATGGAGCGGGGAAGTCCACCTTCATGAATTTGCTGACCGGTGAGTTAGATCCGCAGAAGGGTACCGTCGTGCGCCCCCGGAAGCTGGGCGTGTTGCGCCAGGACCAGTTCGCCTTCGACGCCTATCGCGTGCTCGATACCGTCATCATGGGCAACAAGCGGCTTTGGGCGGCGATGGAAGAACGCGACCGTCTTTATGAGAAGCACGAGATCACGAACGAAGATGGCATGAGGCTCGGTGAGTTGGAAGGCGTCGTCGGGGAAGAGGATGGGTACTCCGCCGAGACCGACGCTGCGCTGCTGCTGCAGGGCCTCGATATTCCTGACGAGTTGCACCAGCGCCCGATGAGTGAACTGCAGGGCGGACAGAAGGTGCGCGTGCTGCTGGCGCAGGCCCTCTTCGGACATCCCCAGGCTCTGCTGCTGGATGAGCCGACGAACCACTTGGATTTGGATTCGATCCATTGGCTGCAAGGATTCTTGCGGAACTATGACGGCGTGGTGATCGTCATCTCGCACGACCGCCATTTCCTCAACAGCGTTTGCACCCACATCGCCGACATCGACTACGAAACCATCATCACCTATACCGGCAGCTACGACGAGATGGTGATGGCCAAGACGCAGATTCGTTCGCAGATTGAAAGTCAGAACGCGCAGCGGGAAAAGAAGATCGCTCAGTTGAACGACTTCATCGCGCGCTTCTCGGCCGGCACCCGCTCCAGCCAGGTGCAATCACGGCGCAAGGAAGTGGAACGTCTGCAGGTCAACGAGCTTGCGAAGTCGAACATCCAACGGCCGTATCTCAAGTTCGAACAGAAGCGTCCTTCGGGCAAACATATTCTGGAACTGGAAGGCGTAAACAAGTCGTACGGAGACAGCGCCGTTATTCGCGACTTCACGGCCAGCGTCACTCGCGGCGAGAAGATCGCGTTGATGGGACGCAACGGCGCAGGCAAGACCACGCTGTTGAATGCGCTGCTGGCTAATTCGCCGACTGTCCCCGAAGCGGAGCTGCGCCAGACCAGCGGATACGACGGCCCGTTCCTGAACGACGGAAAGGTTATCTGGGGACACGAGGCTGCGGTCGGATATTTTGCGCAGGACCATCGCGCGCTCATCGAAAAAGGGATGACCGCGTTCGAGTGGCTGCATCGCTGGGACTCGGGCGCTGCGAGCGAAGAGATTCGCGGCTTGCTCGGACAAATGCTGTTCGCGCGCGACGACGGCAACAAGCGCACCGACGTGCTTTCCGGTGGCGAAGCTGCGCGGCTGTTGTTCTGCAAACTCATGCTGCAAAAGCCGAACGTGCTGGTTCTCGACGAGCCCACCAACCACCTGGACCTGGAGTCGATCAATGCGCTGAACATCGCGCTGCAACGGTATCAAGGGACGGTATTGCTGGTGACGCACGACCACGATCTCATCGACGAAGTGGCGACTCGAATCTGGCACTTCGAGGACGATCACAACGTGGCGGACTTCAAAGGCTCCTACGAGGAATACCAGTCAGTTCTCGCAGCGTAAAACCTCAATCGAAGAGTTCCCTCTGCTACAAGATTGCCGACCAAGGCTATAAATTTCCAGCCAAAGACGACGACTGTCGACCTGCTCTTAGCTAGTTCTCTGACAATGAAGACTACTGGCGGAGAGGGGGGATTCGAACCCCCGATACAGCTTTTGACCGTATAACGGTTTAGCAATTTTGGACGGGACTACCCTGTTACGTGGAATCAATGATTTAGAGTGTATAAACTGCACCATTTGTGGGTCAAATCATGCTGTTCGGCACGCGAATGTGCAACCAATATGCAACCGGATATGTATAACGGTTTTTAAAGTACCGACGTTTTGTTCGTTATACTCGGTTCGAATCCCCCCTCCCAAGGAGCTCCGATTCCGGCGGGTGAATGAACTTAGACCATGTCGACGGGAATCGATAAAGCCGTTGAGGTGCTGAAAAAAGTGCGGATTGCCCGAAGCCGAGAGTTTGCGGCGGCCGGGATCAATCGGCGAGACGTTGCGACGGCACTTGATCGGGGCGCTGTCGAGCAGGTCGACCGCGGCATATACTGCCTGCCCGGATTCGCTCTGCAGCCGCGTGCTCGTCTGCTGTTAGCGTGCAAACGAGTGCCTGGATCGGTAGTGTGTCTATCTTCGGCTGCTCACTTTCATGGCTTCATCGATGACGAACCGCCGGAAGTTTTGGTCGCGATCGACGGGAAGTCCAGGAGTCCGTCTCTAATTCGGATCGCAATCAAGCCGGTCTGGTTCTCCGGAGAGGCTATGTCTCAGGGAGTAGTGAACCAAAGAATTGACGGGATCCCGATTCGCGTCTTCAGCCCAATGAAAACGATCGCCGACCTCCTGAAATACCGGAACAAGATTGGCATCGACATCGCGATTCGTTCAGTGCAGGGAGCTGTCGCCACGAATCAGTACAGCCCCTACCGCCTGCTGCACTTCGCACGCATCTGCCGCGTGGAGAAGCTGGCAACTGAAATCATTCGTGAGTTTGGATCGGGCCGAGACTTCGAAGGCGGCCAAACACGTAGCCTTTGGAGCAGGCGGCTCAAGATATAGCCGTTGTCCTGCATCCTCAGTGAGTCTCGCGAACGTGACAAGCGAGAGCTGATCGGAGATAGAATCGCGTGAACCGCTTTCCCGGCGCTCAGTCGGTGCCGTAAGAGACACTTTCTGTGAGGATAGCTATTTATGGCCGCGCAAAGCATCGATGATGTGGTCAGCACCCTGGACACAATCGTCCAACATTCCTACGACAGCCGAAGCCGACTCGGCTACTTTGCGGCGCTGTACCGTCGAGTGACATGTGCCGTGCGCGACCATATCCGCAGCGGCTATTTTCAGAATGGTGTTTTGATGGAGCGCCTCGATGTGGTCTTTGCCTCGCGCTACCTCGATGCGCTGGAGGCATTCCAAGCAGGCGATGCCACTACTCATAGCTGGGCGATCGCGTTCAAAGGGTGTGATGATCCCGACCTTCTCATCTTGCAGCAAATACTTTGTGGTATGAACGCGCACATCAACCTTGACCTCGGGATTGCGACAGCGCAGGTCGCGCCGGGTGAACTCCTGCCACAGCTGAAATCCGACTTTGACGCAATCAACGCTGTGCTGGCAAGTCAGGTTGGCATCGTGACTGCTGAAATCGCGGCCGTGTCTCCGCTCATTGGCGACTTGGAGAAGATTGGGTTGCGCAGCCAAACCACAGTTATCAACTTCGATATACAAGCGGCCCGCGAGGCAGCATGGCTCACAGCCGAGCGCCTGAATGATGAGCCACCATCCCTGCATGGCGTGACAATTGCCGGACTCGACCTGGCAGTCTCGATTGCGGCCCAGCCGATTCTGTATCCGACCATTGGCGGCGACTGCCTCAAGCTGATTCAGCAGGCCGAATGCAAAGACGTGCGCGTCGTAATCGATACGCTGTCCCAAGGCTACACAGCGGCTCCTATCAGAGCTGTAGGCGCAGGGTAATCTTTCCAAACTGCAGGTTGCAGCACGCGTGGTCCACCCTTCAATTGCGCCGCTGCCCTCTATTGCCCTCGTCCGCCAAAGCCGCCTCAGCCAATGAATAGCTGGTGCTCCGGCCGCCTGCGGCGTCTTTGACGAGAATGCCTTTGCGGATGAGGTCTTCGATATCGCGGAGCGCCGTGTCATGCGAGCATTTGGCGAGCTTGGCCCATTTGACTGTCGTCAGTTTGCCTTCGAAGTCGTCCAGCAGCTCATTGAGAATCTCCCGTTGTCGGTCATTGAGCTTCGCGTTCGCATGCTGCTCCCAGAAACGTGCTTTCTTGAGCACTGCGGCCAGCGTGGTTTCCGCCCGGCCGAAGGCGCGGTTAAGACAATCGAGGAACCATTCCAGCCATGGCGTGATCTCCAGATCACCCTTCTGTGTCTTTTCGAGAATCTCGTAATACGTTTGCGCTCCTGCCGTATCTGCGCGGACATGCTGTAGAAGCGCTGCGCGCTTTGCTCGGAACGCGCCAGGAGCATATCGGCAAGGGCACGCGCGATGCGGCCGTTCCCGTCGTCAAAAGGATGGATGGTCACGAACCACAGATGCGCGACGCCGGCCTTCAGGACAAGATCCATGCCATCGTCCTTGTTGAACCAGTCGAGAAATCTTTTCATTTCCCGTTTGAGACGCCCTGCCCCCGGCGCTTCGTAGTGAATCTGTTCCTTACCCATTGGCCCCGACACCACCTGCATTGGACCAGTTTTGTCCGTACGCCAGCCGCCCACCATGATTTTCGTCATACCGCTGCGGCCCGTGGGGAATAGCGCTGCATGCCAGCCGAAGAGTCTCTCTTCCGTCAGCGGATCTCGCGTAGTGCTGCGTCGCGTCGAGGATCATCTCGACCACGCCCTCGACATTTCGATCCGCTGCTGTGAGGCCACCGATATCCATGCCGAGGCGACGCGCAATCGAAGACCGCACCTGCTCGCGGTCAAGAACCTCGCCTTCGATCTCGCTTGATTTGAGGACCTCTTCCGTCAGGGTCTGAAGAACCGCTTCATCCTGCAGCGGAAAGCCCAAGGTTTCCATTCGCCCGATCAGGCGTCCCTGGCGATGACGCACTTCGGACAGGCGTGCCGCCAGCTTTTCCTGTTTCCATTGGAAGCGCGGCCAGTCTTTCAGTTCGTGGATGTAGCGGCGTATTCTACGCATCATTTGCGTAGAATATAGCCCTCATTCGACACAAAAGGCAAGGACCATCTACGCATTTAATGCGTAGATTAGGGTGGCTATTCTACGCAATCGGGCGGACCCGGCGAACTCATCAGTTCGATCAGAAGGATCTATCTAATCCAAGCTCTGCTATTTCGATTGCAAGCAGTACTGCTGACATGACAAAAGAGTTGAGTCAGATTAAGAAATTGCGCTTATGATAGCTCACTTTTCAAGATTGAACTGGCTGCCCACTCGCGGCAGAGTGCGAAGGAGTTGCAATGGAAATCCCCGAGATCCGCGCACACGTCCAGAAATTTCTTCACGACGGCGGAGACACTGCGCAACTGAGAGCCGCCTTTCAGTCCCACCTCGATCGCCTGCTCTCTCCAAACACGCGGCAGCACACAACGCCTCTCGGGGTACAGCGTAAGGCCGAGGATCGCGCCGCCGTGGTGGCGGGAATTTTCAGGAAGGAAGATGACTTTGACCGGAGGCTCGCTCAGTCCAGCGCGGAGCCGAAAGCGTTCGAGCAGGAGCTCCGAAGGTTTGCAAGCAGGACCGACGAATTTGAGAACGCGTTGGCGTCGGCACTCCATTCTCTTGAAATGAACCCTGCCGCCGCTGAGGATGCAGAACCGCCCCTTCGAGGACTTGTAGTTACGGCCTTCGACTTCTACCAACGGGTAATACTGGGATGGCGGGAAAACCGCCCCCAGTCCGCAGAGCCAACTCCAACATCGGAGCGCAGCACGGCAGTGGTCCGTGGCGCAAAGAACGAAACACTCGATGACCTCCTTGTATACGCGTTTCACGAAATGACGAAAAGTCCGCGAAGCGCCCACGTGGTTGAATTAGTGCTGCGGAAATACCTGATGACATGGGAAGACTTCTGCCATGGCAAAGAGAACTTCCAGTACTACCGGATGCTGCAAGCCGATCATGTTTTTCGGGACGACCTTATCCGCGCAACGGAATACGAGACCGGCGAGGCACAGGAGCTTGCCCGTCTCGCCGTTCAGCTGCTGCGCACAACCCCAACTTCCCGATGGAACCTGAGGTTAAGCGAGCCTCAACGAGCAGAGGTCATCAGCGATCTTTGGGAAAGCGGACCGATAGCTAGCCTCCACTCCTTGCTTCAGGGGTACAAGGACAAGGATCCAACCGACAAGGCGGCTTGGGACACGTGCCAAAGCGAGCTGTCGAAGATATTTGCGCGCGATCCGCAATTGAGCACCTCGCTTTGGAATGCGTTCGACTGGCCTTTGCCGTTCACGCTCGTGTTCCGCGAAGAGCTGCGGCAAATCGAAGCACGTCGCGAGCTGGCCAAGGATAGTGATGGCGAGGAGAAGCTTGCCCATAGGTTCTCCAACGTCCACGCCCTAGCGACGCACAAACAATTGTTTGGAATAGCATTCTCCGGCGGCGGCATCCGCAGCGCTACGTTTAATCTCGGTGTTTTGCAGTATCTCGCCGAGTTGAAGCTGCTGAGGCGGGTCGACTATCTTTCCACGGTATCAGGCGGCGGATACATCGGGGCATGGCTCGCTGGCCGCATCTGGCGCAACAACGACATATCGAAGATACAGGACGAGTTGTCACCTCTGATAACACCCGACCCTGGAGCGAGTGGACAGAAGCCGATCAAGTTTCTTCGCGAGTTCAGCAATTATCTGACCCCTTTCTTGGGAACCTTCAGCTTCGATATTTGGACGATGGCCGCCGTGTATACCCGGAACGTCGTCCTCAATCAGGCGGTCCTGTTCTCGGTATTCGCAACCATACTTCTCATTCCAAGGTTTCTCGCCTTTCCTCTTTACGAAAACTTTTGTAATCGTTATGGCGACCTGACCTTTATGACACTGGCCAGCATTCTGCTGTTGGTTTCGGTTCTTTGCATATCGATAGACCTTAATGTGGCGACTCGGCCAGCAGAGGGTACGAATCCGGTACAACCGGCAGGTCCGGCAGATAAGGTCGCGGAAGTAACCGGCGCTACCTCGAATAGAAAGACGCTTGTCCGGTGGCTGGCCGTTCTTCCGATGCTACTTGCCGCCTACTGCGGATCTATTTGGATGTGGCGGAGTCAGTGGGTTCCGCACCAGTTTGGAGCCGCTCTGGACCGGCAGGACTATCTCGCCCTCGCGCTTATCACCGTCCTCTCACTCGTGCTCTCGCTGATGGGAGGCTTCCGACGCTGCTATCAGACCAGGCTGATCGGGCAGGAGTACTTCCCTCTCATCCTGATCATGGTTACGGCGCTAAGCGTCGTTGCCAGCTTTGAGTTGTTGCGGCTTGACGGGCTGATAATGGCTTGGCTGGGCGACGACGGTCTGCGGGGGCTGTGGAACGCTGCGCTTTGGGGGCCGGTACTGCTTCTCACAGTTCTGGTCGTTCCCGGACTGTTGCAAGTGGGACTTATGGGCGTCGACTTTCCTGATTCCGGGCGCGAGTGGTTGAGCCGTTTTCGCGCCGTCTGCAATGTATACACGGTTTACTGGATCGCAATTTTTGCCGCGGCGATCTACGGACCCTTTGCGGTCTTCTGGTTATACATCAAGGCAAAGATTGCCCTGTCGACAATCACACTGGGATGGCTAATCACGACGATCAGTGGATTGCGAGCCGGCCAGAGCAGGAGGACCGGTCTTGATAGAGACAAGAAACCCACATTCAGCGGTTTGGAGATTGTGGCGAAAATAGCTCCGCCTGTTTTCGTCGCTGGTCTGGTTGTTTTGATTTCGACTCTGGAGCAATTAATGTTAGTCCACCTGCGTGGACAGGCGCTCAATGCCCACAATCTCAAAGACAACCACTGGGCGCTCCTCGTTCCGGGGTTTGCCGGAAAAACGTTTAACAGAACGATCGCACTGGAATTGCTTGGTCTCTTTGTTTGCTCTGTGGCTGCAGGAGTGATTCTTGCCTGGCGTGTCGACATCAATGAATTCTCGATGCATCACTTTTACAAGAATCGTCTCGTGCGCTGTTACTTGGGCGCTACAAACCTCGCGCGCCGCCGCCCCAACCTATTTACGGGATTCGACGAGTGTGACGACTTTCCGCTCAGTAGTCTTAAGGCTTGTCCCGACGGATCGCCGTCCTCGGAGACGCGGAGAAGCCACCAGAAGAACAAGCCGCATCTGCCAGAGGACGAGCCCAAACCTGCGTACCAAGGACCGTTCCCGATCATCAACGCTACCCTGAATGTCTCAGCCGGGGAACAGCTTGCCTGGCAGGAGAGGAAAGCAGAATCCTTCATATTCACCCCGTGTCATTGCGGCTTCGATGTTCCGAACCAGACGCTGACACAAGGCCGGAGCTCGAACCGGGCAGCTTCTCAGCAGCGGGCCGACGCCGCACTCAAGCCTTGCGGGTATCGCGTTACAAGTAAGTACTCCCGAAAGTACGGTCCAAATCTTGGCACTGCGACGTCCATCTCCGGCGCTGCTGCTAATCCCAACCAGGGGTACAACACCTCACCCGCAGTGGCCTTCTTGATGACGGTCTTCGATGTCCGCCTGGGTTGGTGGCTTGGCAATCCACGCCGTAACCGTCCCTCCAAATTGTCGAGTCCTGTCTTCGGGCTGGTGTCGCTGCTCAGCGAACTCGTGGGAAGGGCTGATGACACATCGAATTTCATCAATCTGTCTGATGGTGGCCACTTCGACAATATGGGCATCTACGAGCTGGTTCGCCGGAGGTGCACCTTTATCATCCTCTGTGATGCCGAGCAGGATCCGTCGTACAGCTTCGGAGGGCTGGGCATGGCGATCCGCAAATGCCGCATTGACTTTGGCGCGGAGATCACGATCGATCCCAGTAGGATCATACCCAAGGATGGGCGCAGTGAAGCGCACTGCGCGGTGGGGGCGATCAAATACCTCGACGGCAGCAAAGGGACTTTGGTTTACATCAAGTCTTCGATGACCGGAGATGAGAACGAAGACGTACTGGAATACCGTGCCAGTGCCCCCCAATTTCCACATGAGACGACCGCCGATCAATGGTTCAGCGAGTCGCAGTTCGAAAGCTATCGCGCACTGGGTTACCACGCTACGAAGGATGCGCTTTCGCATATCCGCCGATGGGTCGACTGGGATCCCGAGGAGAATACTTTAACGGAGCTATTCGGCGCACTCTCGAAGATCTGGTACCCGGTCAATCCGAATCTGCGCACTTCGGCCAGCAAGCATACTGCGACGCTTTCCGAGCTATTCTCGATGCTCCACAGCAATCCGGGATTGCACGATATTGGATCTCAGCTTTTTCCAAACAGCCAATTCAAGCCTTGTGGTGTCGGAGATCCCGTCGGCGAGTTCTACTTTTCAATGGCGCTGCTGCAACTTGTAGAGGACCTGTATTTTGAGCTGGAGTTGGATCGCGAAGAGTGGTTCAAAGATCCGCACATCGGAGGATGGCGATATCTCTTCCGTCTGTGGAAACGAGTTCCGGCATTGCAGGGAGCGTGGAATTCGCAGCGTGCCACTTTTCGTCTGGATTTTCAGAGATTCTGGGACAACATTTAGTTCGCCAGTCTTGTCGCAGTCCGGCATACTTGAATCGTGACGAGAAAAATTCAATCCATTGGGCACCGTGGCGCTGCCGGCCACGCTCCAGAAAATACGATCGCTGCGATACTCCAGGGTATTGCTCTGGGAGCGGATTTTGTCGAAGTAGATGTACAACGTACTCGGGACGGCAGGCTAGTGCTAATGCACGACAAATTCGTCGAGCGCACCACGAATGGTCGCGGCCGAGTGCAAGAGTTGACCTGGGGCGAGCTGCGAACTCTCGATGCTGGCGGAGGCGAGTGTATTCCTTTGCTGGAAGATGCACTAGCCGCGGTAAATGGTCGAATCGGGATTATTCTTGAAGCAATTACGCCGGGCGTAGGCGGCGATTTGTATCATGCCACCTCGCGCGCGAAGTTGACTTCGCCGGTGATCTTCGCATCCTTTCTACATGCCGAGATGCTTGCCATCCGCAACCTTGCCCCAAGTGCAGAAACGATGGCGCTAATGGAGTGCGTGCCCCTCTCCGGAGCAGCGTTTGCGACGCGCGCAAACGCCACGCACGTCGGGCTCTCGCTTGATTCGACAACCCGGGAATTCGTTGTTGACATCCAGGACAGCGGCCTTCAGGTATTTCTCTACACGGCAAACGAACCGTGGCTTATTGAGGAAGCAATCGAGCTGGAGGTCGACGGCATAATCTCGGACTTTCCCGACCGGGTTGCTGAGTGCATTGCGCGACGGAGGTCGGAAAGTGCATGACTCGGACGTCGATACTTTAGGCTTCCAAACTCGCCAGCCTGCGAATCGTATCGCAATAGCCCATTTGCATCAGAGATTGACACCGCTTCGCGCGGAACCCGAGAGTACCAAACAAGAAACTGCCCAACGACTTCGACGGCGTCAGTACGAGTAAAGGGACTGCGGTTGCTACCGGCGGAAGCCCCGTCCGTTCGAGGTTCGAGGCGAGTGCGCGTCCGATCGTGATCTCGTCCGTCTTGGAATCCAGCGGTATAACTACAATCCGCGATAAGCCTTCGATCGCCGCCAACGCAGCCAGCGGCTCGTTATCGACCACGCCACCATCGACGTAAGTGTGGCCTCCAAAGCGGCGTGCCGGGAAAATCTCGGGAAGACCCGCGCTCTGCAAGACTAGGTCAGTGACGAGGTCCGGATTACATTTGCGGACATCAAAGTGGGTAGGTACGTACTCAACGGTAGACGTCATCGATTGCAGTCCAGGCACACGAACGGATTGCAGTCCGGGCGCACGTGAGGTGTATGCGGCGGCATCGCCTTGGCCGGTCACGTTCTTCTTCCACCAACCTGGCGGCTTGTCCGACTGCGGGAGACCCAGAGCATCCGCAGCCGCCTCACTCACAACTTTCGCCTCCATTTTCGGACTGAATTTATGAGGGAGGCGGCGACTCACTGCCCGCAGGCTGGCCAAGGTCACGAATATCGGTGATTCCCTGTTTTGCAATTTGGAAACGTCAACGCACTCGACCAGCAATTGGTGGAGCGGTTGGTTGGTGGCTAGCACGAGCCGTGTTGAACAAAAGTCAAGGGCGGTGACACCCCAAGTCGCCCATTTCAGAAGAACCAGTGTCACAAAAGGCAGAGCTACGAATAACAGTAGTAGTGTCAGAACAGGGATCCCTAGGAGCTTCCAAACGGACACACCGAGCGAGTAGACGATAGCCAGCGCGACCCACGTAGCGAAATCGGTCGTAAGAGGATCGGTAAGGATATCGAAATAGAGATTGAATGCGTTGTGCAGGAATTCCACCGGACCGCCGGAATCGGCTTCGTCTTCTCGGATCGCGTGCCATAGCCTGACGGGGATTACGCTCGCTGGAAAAGAAGGAGAGAATAAGATCTTTCCGAGGAAGATTGGCAGCAGCACGACCCGAATGGCCAACGCCAGCACCGTCTGCCACTGGAATCGAAGGACGCGGCCAAAATTCATGTTGTGCCAGATCGACTCTGCTTCGCCGAACTCGCCTTGCGCAACAAGTACCGCATTCAACGCTCCAACCGAGGTACCCGCGATTGCGTCGAAGTTCATGACGCCGGACTCTCGAAGCGCTTTCCAGCACCCGACCTGATAGGCGCCCTTAGCGCCTCCACCCCCGAGCACCAGCCCGATCCTGCCCGCGGCAGCGATTCGCTCGCCTGCCCTGCGGGCGGCCGTGCATTCTTGAGGACTAACCGCCGTGAATGCAGCCATGTGGACGGACGACCTTTCACCCACCATTCCGGATTGAACTTTTCAAAGGCTCGAACCTGACCGACGGATTATGGTAGACATTCAATGTCACCGCAATAAGAGATTAGATCCTTCGGGGTGGGCTCCCCACAATTGGGACGACCGTGCGGCTGCGACGAAGTCAAGCCACTGATACCTGATAAGCGGAGTCATGGAACGGAGAGGGCCGTGATTTCAGATGGAAACGGAAAAAACGAGCGAGACAGCCTGTCTCGCTCGGCATAGGCCTTCAGTGACGTGCGGTGAGCTTTTAGTGCACTTGCGCGAGGCCCGCTGTTGCTTTGTAGCTTGCGTTGTCGACGTTGTCCTGCAACGTAACAACTACCGAGTACGATCCCGGCGCGGTGTAGGTGTGAGTGCCGCTTACGGTGAACGGCCCTCCCGTCGGACCCGACACGGTGCCCGCTCCTCGATTGCCGTCACCCCAGTCGATCGCAGCTGCGAAGTCGCCAGGGTGAGCCGTTGGAGTGCCGTCGACGAAGCTTGCAACTGCGCCGTTGAACTGCGATCCATGAGTGGCTTGGATCGTATTGCCCGTGCCACCAATCGCGCTCAGCCGACCGAGCGCGCCGGCGTTGTACTCCGCAACATAGATCTTTCCGTCGGCTCCGAATGCGATGCCGTTAGGCACTGAGTTGGGCGTAGTGAGCTGCACATTGCTCACGACACCAGAAGTCGTAATTCGCACGACCCCGTTCGGGTAGTACTGCGGAATCCATAGCGCTCCGTCACTTCCTGCTTTGATATCCAGGAATGTCTCGAATTGTGCCGGATATTCAGCCAATAGGTTGCCGGAAGTTGAGAACTTCGCGACTGCGCCGTAAGTGGTGGTTTCCATGATCCACAGATTGTGATCGGGTCCGGTCACGATGGCAGCCAAGCCTTTGTTGGTGCCCGGGAACGGATATTCCGTAATCTGCCCGGTACTTGGGTTGATCTTACCGACCTTCTGTCCCAGGTCTTCGGTGAACCACATGTTGCCGTCAGGTCCAGGTGTGATGTACATCGGCATCGCGTTAGGTGTGGGCACCGGGTATGTGGTGATCACGCCGTCTGGGGTGATACGCCCGACACTGTTGTACCGGGCGGTGTACTCACAGAACCAGAGATTGCCGTCGGGCCCAGGAACGATAGTCCACAGTCCGGCATTCCGTTGCCCGACGGAGTATTCCGTGATCGCTCCGGAAGTGGTCATCTTGGCGATCGTGTTCCTTGTGGAATCCACGTACCACAGGTTGCCATCCGGACCGGCAGTGATTCCCAGCGGAGTTCCACCAGCCGGCGTAGGAAATGTCGTGATTGAACCATTCGTATCGACTCGGCTGATCTGATCGGCAATCCATTGAGTCGCCCAGATTGCTCCGTCGGGTCCAAGAGTATCGACGGAAACCTGGCTGCCGAAGTTGAAGGCATACACGTTCGTCAACTGACCGGCGGTGCTTACGCGACCGATGTTGCTTGTAACGGAACCCAACATCCACAGCGCTCCGTCCGGGCCGGCTGCGATGCTGTCGATATACCAAACCTGCGGGTGGAAATTGGTAATTGGGAATTCAGTTACCGCGCCGGCGGGCGTGACATATCCGATGGTCGTGTCCTCCGTAAACCAGACATTTCCATCCGGGCCCAGCGCGATACCGTTGTAGCCGGGGTTCACGGTCAGCGGATAGTCTGTTTCGACGCCCGTCGTCGTGATCTTCGCGACGTTCGCGTTCTGGATAACCCAGAGATTTCCGTCCGCTCCGGCCGTGATTGCGTTGGTAACTGCAGTGGTGTTGTAAATCGTAAAGACGCCCGACGTTGTGATCTTACCCACGATATTCTTGCCGAAAGCGCTCAACTGGGCATTGGTAAACCACAAGTTGCCATCAGGCCCCTTCACGATCTGGCTCGGGGCATAGACGTAGGGGCTGAAGAACCCTGCGTTGATGTGCGATTGGTATTCCGTGATGTGCCCACTGACACTTATCTTTCCGATTTCAAAGCCACTGGTCAGCGAGCCGCTTTGCACTTCGTCAACGAACCAAAGGTTGCCGTCGGGCCCCGAAGTAATGCCTTGGGGATGATGGTTGTTAGGCGGCAAAGGAAACATCCGCACATTGGTTCCGTCGGTGTCAATGCTTCCCACAAATCCAGACAACTCGTCGGTAAACCAGATGTTGCCGTCAGGACCTGCGGTTATCCCGGTTAATCCCTGAGCGCCGGGTACTGCGAACTCCGTGATCACTCCTGACGTTGTAACCCGGCCGACCTTAAGCCCTGCTTGTTCGGTGAACCAGAGATTCCCGTCTGGCCCGAGTGCGACCATGACCGGACCAGCCGCACGGCCAGGTGCGACTGTCAATGTTGTGTCGGCAGAGAGCCTAAATGTGAAAGTGACTAACAACAGTGCGGTCAGCGCAATCGCGAGTCGTCGCGTTTTTTGCATGGTGTACCTCATCGTCTAACGCTCCTCAGTCGTCACGGCCGAAACATGCATCGGGCAGCTGACATATACGATGGTGCCGGCACGTCTCCGCTCTGCCATTTAAAGCGCAAATTAGCATGGAAATGGGCCAAGTTCTTGGCGGGCCGGCACTAACTACGTGAGTTTTTGGGGAAACAAATTAGATCTCGGATCTAACGCAGTGCTTTGGTTATGGGTTCGATCCAAGAGAATACGAAGTCTCCCACGGCCGGAAACTCGGAGGCTAATAGACTGGCAAGCGGCACGCCGAGGACACTCAGCATCCGCCACCAAAAATCTCGGCCTAACTCCCCCGGAGTGGTTTCGGTTATGCGACTGAGAGTCGGGTCATAGTGCATTTGCGCGTAGATGATACCGAAGCAAACCGCCAGGACAGCGAGGACCCCGATAGTCAACGAGCCCAGGACAGCTCGCGGCTCAAATGGGTAGCAGTTGAGGGCGAGCACATCAAGAACATAGACGCCGACCGCCGCCACGACTAAGGTACGAATCCGCAGTATCGTCGAGATGATGTAGTTGATGTACACGATGCATACGTAGTACTCGTAAACCTCTCTGGATGACTGCGGAGGGCAGCTTTGTAGTTTCTTTATCTCCTCCGAATTGATTTCGCACGCAATCTCGGGGTGCGTCTGGTAGTACCGCGACAGAGCTGCGAGCAGCTTTGCTCCCGCACCCGCGAGTGACTGCTGAAGATCGCGGAAAGCGAGCAGGAGCCCTGTCTCACTGATTTCCGCGTCGAGCGTTTCATGTTGTGTTTCTGTGGACGACAAAGTTGTGAGCGCTGCCAAAGCGGGATCGGCTACTCGACCTCTCTGCTTCCGCAGGGCGAAATAGATCGTCCACACCCGGCCCAACAGACGATCAGGAAACAACTCATCAGTGAAGCCTCCATCCAAAGCACGCGCCTTGCGCAGAGCTTCAATTTGTCGCGAGAGGAGAGAATGCGCTGTACCAAGGCAGGCGGATCCGATATTCCAGATAAAGGACCAGGAGAATCCCCCAACCCGTCCCATCATATTCCGAAACGGCTGAGATTCGAGAGCGCGCAACAAGCGCTTCAAGTCGATCCAGACCACAATCGCTCGTAACGTCGACTCCAGGAGAAGAGCGAAAGAAAACACCACCGCGAAAATCAGCACATCGTCGTAGTTCGTTGACTCCAGTGATCGAATGGGACGCACCGGGAAAGTCAGGAGAAACACTCCAACCAATACGGCCGCGACCGAAATGTATATTCGCCTATCCATCGACAACGGCACCTTCGCCACTTCCAGATTGTTGTGATCCTCGCCGCTGATCGGCAGCAGCATGTTAGGCAGGCCTTGGGTCAGAGATGGCAGCTGCGGCCGGCGCAGGTCGGTCAGTACAGAACCCGAGATGTTGTACCAAGTCCACCAAAGAACTGAAAGCACGACCAGAACAAATGGAAGCAGAGGACTTAACTCGGAGCCGACTTGAGCTGAATGAAAGAGGAAGACCTGAAACCGCACGGTGTCGCGGAAGATCCAGACACCGCAGAGCATCGTCGCGGTCGCCGCGTGAAAGCCCAATATCCGGGTGCGATATTGACGCCATAGGACGAAACTCAACGCCAGGTAAGCCAAGCCGAAGGTCGTCGCGATGAGCGGAATTGGCTTTGCCCAATCGGCATCGTGCGCAAACATCGGCCACATCACGAACGCTATGGCGGTACACACAACCGTGCAAAACCACCCAATTAAGCTGATGCGCCTTCCGGCGGCCGTATCGTTGGGAGAATGAATCGGCGCGGGTGCCAGCAGGACCCCCGGTTCATAGGCGCTCAGAATGCTCGGGTTGTAGAAGCAAAACGCGAGGAAGCTCATCGCACCAATTCCGAGGACGGCCAGCATGCTCCACGCCATGGGCAGGTCGAAGGTTGGAGATGAGGATGAATCGGGGGAAGCGTGACCCCGAGAATGTGTCTTCGGTGCCTGCACTGGCAGCCAACTGTTCCGAGCGGAGAGTTCCGCGATCGGCCAATATCCCTCACGGCCAAGTGCGTCTAGATAGATCGACGGCCGGCAACACTCTTCACTCGGGTCATTCCTAACAAAGGATTCGTTGTGATAGCCCAGCAGGTTGAGGTCACTAGGCAGTCTGAAATCGTCGGGGGCGGCATCCAGCGGACGCCTACACCAGGGGATATCTCCCTGGAGACAAGCGGTCAGCACGCGCCCGGCGTTGTATGAGGCCTGAGAACTATCGTCGGGGAAGCTGATCTCCGCAGTCGAATGCCCTTGCCCTGGATGAATGCCTGTTGCGTGTACGAGGGAATATGCGGCGATACTCAGGACCCCGCGGATTTGAGGATCATCGGATTCGTGCCGCAGGAGCGCATCGGGACCAAGGATTACGACCCGCCCATAAGCGTAGTGCTGGCGGATATATCGCACCAGAAAGAGCGAGTCCAAGGGGTCACTCGCGAGCACAACTAACACCTGGCTCCGGTGCCTCTGCAAATCATCAATCAAGCCCATCAATATCCCGTCTTCTGAGACCGGCGATTGGATGGAGAAGTCGGGTATCGAATCGACCGCAGTACGTTGTTCTTCCAGGTTGGGCTTCAGATTGGAGCGCAGCTGCGGACGGTTCTCCTTCTGCGGCAGGCCGTCAGGGAACTGTCGCCCATATGCGGTACGGAGGTGATAGATACCGCGGGGAAATCGCAGCTGTAGAGGAGCATCTTGATCATCGGCTCCGTCCTCCTCCTGACCCTGATCAGAGCTCTCAGTTCCCTCTCGGCCGAAGGCCGTTTCGGTTTCGCTGAGGATGGCAAATTCGCTCGGTTTTAGATGCCAGACCGTTCGCCCATAGCGAAACAAGGCATCTTCCAGCACAGAACTGCTTTCGTTGAAGGATGCGAAATTGACTTTTTTTCGCAGCCCTGCGTTCGACAGGCTGGACTCGAACTCCGCCACCGATTTCGCGCCGGTGACCTCGCCGCTGACAATGGTGACCTGTGAGAAGTCGCTCGCCGCAGGCACCAGCAGCTGCTGCAACGAATATAGTGAGCCGGAGAAGTTAGGCCCTAAAATTAGGAGCCGCTGACTGGAACCGCTGGTCGAATCAGTCATGGTCTTGCCAAGCTCAAGCGCGGTCATGAATTGCGTGCGCTCGACACCCGCGGTCGGCAACTCTCCCACCACAAATACAAGAAGGGTTTCCACCGGCCAGTCTTGTTCCGGGGCGCACTTCGGTATGTCCGGAGGCTTTGTCTCGTGGTGCCTGCGAAAGATCAGAACTCCGGGCAATTGCTCTTCCGCTTGTTGGAACTTCTGCTCACTTTCGCGGGTGATTGGGCTCGCCGGTTCGTCGTGAATTTGCGAATCCCACGGCAGCAGAGCTCGATCGAAGTCGAAGCCCCCGGACTGGAATGCCTGCTGAATCGCATCTACGTAACGATCGAAGCCCAATGCCAGGTGAGTCTTCACCGGATCGGGAGCAATGGCAATCATGAATCCTACGCCAGCATCGCCGCGAGTCTGTCCTAGGGCATTGCGCAACTGCTCTAATTGCTTTTCGGTAAGACTGGACGCAGTGGCTTCGTGGATGGCATCCGTCAGCTTCTCGGTCTGTGCATCCATCCCTGTTAGCGATTCGTCTTCCTCTCTATGAGGGGCGGCATTTGCACCGTCCGAAGCTCCGGTCTTCCCGGAGGAAGCAGCCGCGGTACTCGTCGCCTTCTCGGCGGGCACTTGCAGATGGCTTCCGCTGCCACCCGACCACAGCGCCAGGAACAAAACCGCGATGAGCAGGCCCCCACTCCTGCGGCCCATATCGCCACCCCAAGAACGATCAAGATTGAGGCGTAAAACTTACGACTCACCTACTAGAGCGCAAGGGGGAACAAAAACGGGCCATGAGCAATGGTGTAGATAATCCTAAGCGCGACGGCCTCATGACTAAAACTCGAGGCAATTGGCACAGACGTCATTTGGGCCACTAACCGTGACGTCAACGCGTCGTGAAGATTATTTGACTGGCTGAAACTGAAGTTGCTTGCAACGGTTGAGAGCTCGAGGCTCACCGACTTTGTGACCTTGGCGGAACGTGCTTCATCAGACCAAGGGGCGCTTGCGGATCTTACCTACAACGGAGATAACCACCGGGAATCCGTCGATGCTGTCTGGCGCAGTTGCATTTTCGGGCAGTGGCTCAGCCAAATTCACCTTGATCGCTTCCCGCCCTTGCGCCCATGTGAGGCCAACGGCTGCTGCAGGGAATGCACGCTTCGCCTTCTCCTTCGCCTGTCGTGCCTGCGCCGAGAAACTGGATTCCATACCCTGATTAGATGACCAGACTCACAGAAAGCGCCTGAAAAACGGAGTCGATGGGACTGGCATAAGTCAGGCCCAAACTGTTGGGTCCGCCGGTGTCGCTTCCAGCAAACAGCAGGCCCACCGCCTCAAGGCCGCCGTCCACAATCAACGAGCCACTATCGCCGCCGTGGCTGAAGGGGCTGCCAGTAGACGTTTGTATCTCGATGACATCATGAAAAACGGCATCGCCGGAATCATATTCCACCCCGACGTTGTCTAACTCGGTGGCAAGGACGATACCTCTTGTAACTCCGGTCGTGCGGCCTACCTTCGCCACGTTCTCATTAGGCCCCAATGGAACGCGGCGCACGCCGGCTAGACGGCCCAGCGCGTCAAGATTAGCTGCATCGAACTGAATACCGCCGTCCACCGTCGCTACCGCACAATCCACCTGGTTCGGACCATTGAAGTCGATCGCCACGAAGTTTGTGAGCTTTGCGACAGCGTCGGCCGGATCTGTACCGCCATCTGCATGTCCTGGCTGGAGAACGTCGTCACCAACCACGGCCTTGTTCTCGTTCGCCAGCACGTGGTTATTGGAAAGCAACATGGTCTGTCCACCACTTTGAACGAAGGCACCTATAGTTCCGGCGGTCACGCGGAGATGGCCGACGGAGATGCCCGGTCGAAGAGGGCGGACTTGTCCCTGAAGTGGGGAAGGCTGTTGCGATTTACGTACCGCCCCGATGTATCGCAAGTCGACTTCGCCTTTGGCCATTTTCTGCAAGTCTATGACTTCCTTGCTGCCCACAAGAAGCGGGTTCTGCACTCGTATCGCCAACTTATAGTCGTTGCTGGCGCTCATTGCGACTCCGAGCGCAATGGTACGGGGACGGCTAACCCGCTCCGCGCCTTGGGCTCGTACGCCCAGAGCGCGACGGGTGGGTGCCTCTTGCAACAGCTGTTGTACACGCTGTGTGGCTTCTTTTTTCAATGCACGCACAGATTCGAGTTGCATACGAAACTCCTCAGCTGCGGGCGATGCTGACGCCCAATTGTGTGTTCAGCGAGCCAGTGGTCAGGCTCTGGATTGAATTGCCTGCTACCGGCAACCCAAAGCCCCAAAGGAAGCACCGCACGAAGTCTGTGAGGGAACCGAAACCAGGGCTGGGCAGGATCAGCACGGTCGCGCCGATCACGACACTTAACACACCCCATACCAGCCAGAAGAGTACGGTTATAGTCTGCATCTCCAGCCGTACAGCAAACACAGTCTTTGTGCCGGCAGCGGAGGGCTGGATTTCATCGCCTGGGAGTGCTTGGGCGCGTGCAGTGTTCAAGGCTTTGAACAGGTCACTAAGTTGCGAGCGCAAAGTCTGGGGATCGACTGGCAAGCTACTGCTTATAGCGTCGACCTTCCGAAATGTATCGAGCAGCGCAGCAGAGTCAGCGGGCGGAAGATTGGGCCGCCATCGGGAGGCCAGCACCGTTAGGCCTTCCGATACGATGATGTCGAGATCGTCTACCTTGCTCGAGGCCGTGGTCAGGAATGCCTGGTACGCGGTTGTGTTGGTAGCCGAGGGACCGGTGGTGGGAATTCTAGGCGGAAGGAAGTTATGGTTATCGAGGGATGGCACGGTAAGGCTTGCGCTCAATTGCTGCATTGCCGTCGGTGAGGCACTGAGCTCCTTCTTCAGTACCGACGGAAAGTGACCTTCTACTGTGTCCAGCGATTGCAGCTTCTCGCTGAGCAGCAGGGCGGGCAGCAAAGCCTGATCGCGCGCCATGCGCGAACGCGCGAAGACCGTTACGAGCCATGCCACAGCCACCCCGATAACGATCACGACCAGCCCCAGCAGTTGCCAATACCACCATGTCTGCTGAACGGTGAGATTGATCGATTGAGTATCGGACAGAGGAGTCGTGTCGAAAAACACGCTACCGCTAAAGGTGCCCACCGGCTTAAAGCCTTCGTCGACGTACAGCCACACGGTTTGCTTGCGCGCTTGCTGTGTCTTGTCGAAAGGCAGGCTGGCCTTGCAATCGTTAACGTTGGCTGTGTGCTCCGAGCAGATATGAATATGATTGGTTTGGAGCACCCCGGCGGAAGGGGAATTGGAATCCACCAGTGTCGATTGCGAAAGGTGCATTTCGCTGATGCTGGTTTTTTCCGGTAAGGTCACAGTGATCTCGGTCCAGCGATCGCGGCTCAGGTTCCAAGGTGATACTGGTGAGCCAAGCTTCCAGGCCAGACTTGCCGACGGTGTGGTCGTGCCACTCTGACCGGGGTTGTTGGAAGGATTCGTGCCTTTTGCTCCCGGCGTATTTTGGCCGGGATTGTCGGCGATCGCGAGTACCGGCGCCATCGCTATGAATAGGACGACGCCCGCTAAGCTTCCATTCACTAAGCCTTTCATCTGCAACCTCCCTACCCCGCGTTTTCAAACCCAAGTTCCCGAGTGAGCCAAGGGCGCTCCTTCAACGCATTTACTCCGGCTTGCAGAGCTCGCCGGTGTTGGCATCGCAGGGATAAAACTGCGACGGTGCACCCGCATTGCCGTCTTCGTTGACAGCCTTCACATTATTCGAGCGTTTGGTGAGGGTTCCGCTCCGCAGCACCTCTCCAGAGGGAGCGAACAACGTATAGGTTGCGATAGAGCCGCCGTTGTAAAACGTTCGGGTGGGAACCCAGAAGTTTTGCTTCGTTACCACTCCGCCAGTCAGTGCAGCCATCTTCTCGGTCAGGACGTAAGCGTTCGCTACGCGCGGTTTTCCCGCGGCTCCGGGGCGAGTCATCGCGTTATAGAGCTTCTCAGCGCGCAACAGCTTGCTCATGACCGCCTGGCCCGAGTCGTCCGCCTTGAACAGCACAGTCTGCAAGCCGTCTAGCGCGGTGCTGATGTTAGAAAGCGCGGTAGAGACAGGATCCAGGTTCTTGAGAGCTTTGTCCTTCAGTGCCTTCAATGCCAGCGCATCGGAAGCCGTAATCTTTGCGGCGGAGCCGGTAAGTGCCAGCCAAGCCTGGATCGCCTGCTGCACAGCGTCTTCGGCCGGCTTTTTTTGCGCCTCGAGAGCCTTCTTCTTCTTCGCGTCGTTCTCCGTAACTATGTTCTTGTTCAGCGCGTCCAGCGCGGTCTGCGCCTGAAGAATGGCGGCTAGGGAGTCACTCTGCTGCTGCAAAGTGGTTTTGGCAATGGCCAGGCGGAGTTGCAATCCCAGAACACCCTCGCGCAGAGACAGCAAGCTACTCAGCAGTTGCGAGTTGGGGTCGAAGATCGCGACCGGTTCAACGGCGGGCTCGTACACAACACAACCCTGAACGCGCAACTCCGCAGCCGTGGCGGCGACCAGCGCAGCGTCATCGGGGATAAAGTCCTTTCCCGAAATCGACGTATCCGTGCGGAACAGGCCGATTATGTCGATGACCGACTTAAGACCGCCTTCTACCAATCCAGGAATGAGCACTGCAGGTAACGCTTCAGCTTGGGCCTGCCCCCTGGGAGGAGGAGCCAATCTCTTCGTTTCGTTTTCGGCTCTCGTTATGGTCTTGTCCGCGGTGTCTTTTACGTTGTCGTTGAACTGTCGGTTAATGTAATTCAGCTGCTGGACGAAGGCCTGATAGTTGACGATGCTCGCGATTTCCGCCGAGTCGTAGATGACAACTTTCTTTCTGTTATCTTCCTCGGCAAGCGGTGTGGAAGCCGGTACACCGGCCCCGGGAGTGGGGACGGCTCCGCAAACAATCCTGGCGATTTCCTTTGCCAGCAGGCCGGCGGCGGTGTAGGCAATGACGCGTCCCTGAATTGGCTGGTCACCGGTCATTGTGACACTGCCCTGTTTCGGTGTGACGCTTGACGAAGGCAACATGCCGATGGTCGCCTTCTGCTGGTCTTGCAGGATTCCGACCTTGGCGTCCATGATCGCCTGCTGCGTTTGCAGCTTTTGCAGCTCAGGGTCCGTGGTCGATGTACCGGTGGATGACGTCGTGGTTTGTGCCAACAGCGCATGGGCCGCCAGCAACAGCAGTGAAGTGCTCAAAAACTTTCGTGTCAGTGACATGTTCGACTCCTGCATCAAGAAATGTACGCAACTCCCCCGACTCCAACTGACGTTGCTATTGTGACTCTGAAGAGCCTATCTTCCTAGACGGATCTACGGCATCACGCCAGGCAATCGGTCGCTCATTCGGCTTGACGAACGTTCCGGCACCACTCGGCCAGAACTTTTGCCGTCCCCACAGATATCGGCGGGAAGCGCCGGGGAAAAGGGCCACTTAATTCCCAAACAACAAATATCTTCAACACGGATTTTGAGGGGTCGAGAGACAGCGTCGCGAGAGCCGCGTAACTCAGTCGACTCTCACTCCACTTGTTATCAACTCTTCACAGCATTGATCACCCAGAAATCGCTAGCCAGCGTGGCATCGATAACGTAGGCGTATGGGATGTAAAAGTAACCCTGTTGTCCGGCTTGATCTCCCCAAGAATTTCTGAATTTGAACAAGCCAGTCGCATTGTCGTATCCGACAACGAGCACAGCATGACCACCCACTTGACTGTCCGAGTCCGATGGAAGGGGTATGATCGTTGCTTCGTTGTTTGCCCAGCTGTCAAAAACCGAAAATCCAAATACGAATGGAAAGCCTGAAACTAGCGCCCCTTGGAGCTGGCTTAACGTCTGCTGCAGCGACTGGTAGCTGGTAATTGTGTAGTTGGTAGCGTCGTCATACGCCGATTGTGGCGGCTGAGTCGCTGGTTTGGAGCCGACTGGGAACGGTCCACCTTCATAAAGAGCAGGGGTGGCATCGTAGGTCCAGGAGGACTCTGGGCAGATGCCAGCCTGGGCGAGTGTTTTCATCCCGTCTCGTAGATAGGCCCCGCTGTCATTCGATACGGTGTTTTCAATCTGCCTTTCGTTGTAATACAGAAACAGGCGTGAGGGTACGAAATCGGGGCTTTGGTTACTCTTCAGCCGGTCGAACTCGACGGCTGCGGCCAGTGCGTTGGCGGTGCAAGACCCAATGTCACCCTGGTCGTAGATGGGAAAATCGACACGGGGATCCGCAACCGTCAGGTCAAACTTTGGCGGCAAAGCCTGCATGACAGCACGGCTGACGGTAAAGAACTGATCCCGGTGGTCGGGAAAATCTGGTTTCCAGCCAAACCTCCGAATCTTCCTAGGCATAGAGGCTTCCTTTCATCCGGGCACGTATCTCGCACCCACAATCATGAAAGCGTGAGATCGCGGTCGAAGGGGACATGACAAGAATGTGCGGGCGGATATGGGTGATTTTGGGTGGTGCTTCCACAAGGCTACTCGGTCGCGAGCCAACTGCTCTGGACGACCCGAGTGTATAAGTACGCCGCGTAGGCTTCAGAAGGCCACAAGCAGCGCTCGCATGCCACTCCCCGCGAGATATCCGGTAGGGAGCCGATGTCGAAGGCGGAACGCGCGAGGTGATACCTTCGGTTCGAATTAAGGCATACGTTTACCGGTACGTGTAATCGAGAAGACTTATACTTCTCGTGTCCTTCTCGGTCAGTTTGTTTGTAGACGCGTCGTACCAAGGATCGAGTTGGGCGTTCGTGCCGACTAGCGCCGGGTGGTCGTTATGGCTCGCCTGCCACTGCGCCCACATCCGGTCGATATTCGCGTGATGAAGCCAAAAGAGAACGTCAGCCGGCGATTCGCCGATTCCGGATGCACTTCCTACTCCCGCCATGGTCCCCCCGACCCAGTCGTGTACGCCGTTGTGTAATCCTTCAAGCCCAAAAGGAGAGATGTATTTGCTGTGAGGGTTTCTCACGGGAGTCGTCAGGCCGGTGAAGGATGGCTGCTTTGCCACCATATCTGCCATTTCAGCGGTGGGCAACCCATCTCGGGTATCCGAGCCTAAAAAGTCTGATGTTTCTCCAGGGTCACGAGTCACGTGGTGCACGTGACTAGTAACGGGTTCCCCCGCTGCTAAGCCGGCCATTTTGTTAAAGTAGGCAGGCACGGGAACATCTGGCGTGTAGGTAGATACCCATTCGGGAATTGCCCGATCCTGCACCCAATCCCAGTACGGAACCACTATGGACCAGTCCTTGGTCCTTAAGGCGGCTTCAAAAAGATAAAGAAATACCCGGTGCCAAGGCAAGAAACGAAGAGAGCCGGCTGTCCGTGGCATCGAATGTTGCTGATGGCTCATGTTGCCATGGATCGCCACTAGCTGTCCCAAAGTGCCATCGTCGATCAGATCCTGGTAGGCTCGCCTAAAGGCGTCCGCTCTTGCAGCGTCCTGTTCGAACTCTAGCGACGAAGGACGAACAACCGATGCGGATTCATGCGAAGTAACCCAATTCAGCCATGACTTATCGATTGTCAAAGTCGCCATATGGCTCTCCTTCGTACATGAGCGCTAACTCATTCATGTCTAATACTCAAGAATTGTCGTCCGCTGCTTTATTCATGGCAGTAACAGCAGCTTTCAGAGTGGTGTCATTCGGGCAAGCCGGAGGTTTATAGAGTGGGCCCCCCGCTAGCCTCAAGAGATTGGCGCTAAGCTGAAACACTTCCAGCGGCGTCAACTCCTTTCCGCTACTTGCCTTCGGCATGGCGAACTGCCCCGCAGGTTGGATGCGATTGTGATCGGCTAGCTTAGCGGTAAAGGACACCGGATGTCCGAAGGCGGCGTAAAACTGCTTCTGGATGTCTTCGCGTAGTCCCATTTGAGTGGCCGGAGTTGTTCTGTAGTTCGGTTCGGCCCCCGCAGGCAACTGTTCCGCGGCCCAGCCGTCTTGTGTACAACAGATCATGAACATCGCCAGCCAACGAGCATCAAGTAGTTGTGACATGTGTAACTCCTTTCAGATTTCGCGGGGAATTTGTCCCTTCCCTTCATTTAGGCGCATAACCTTGACAAAAGGGGACAGATCTCCGAAAAGGAGTTGACTTCGGCGGGGATCATTTCTCCGCGCTCATAGACTACGGCTTAAATCTCTTCCGACTAGGAAATCCCGCCTCCTATGCGATCAACTCCCTCATGCATAAGGCGAATAAATTAACAGGATGGATGAGGCTAAGGGGGTCTGTTACCGCATTTGGGACGGTAATGCTTACGGCGCTGTGGTCACGCTACTCTAATTGTTGTTGCTGATGGGAAAACTTAGATTGCTTGAAGCGCACAATAGAACTACATTGAGGGCAAGCACTTATGTCCTCCCAAGCCGCTGTGGCACCCGACGGTTCATCGGCGGAGTGTAAAGCACAAGACTCATATCTTCGTCGACTGAGCCACGAGGTCGTCACAGGTCATCGTAAGTGTAATTAAGCAGCGTCGTATCTCGTACCTGCGCCTCGCTGAATTTCTTCGCGGCGATGTCATACCACGGATCCAGCTGACTATGCGGGTCGGTTGAAGGGAAGTTTGGCGGATCGCCATGCTTAGCGTGCCATTTAGCCCAGATGCGGTCGACATTTGCGTGATGGAGCCAAAAGAGGACGTCAGCGGGCGATTCGCCGAATCCGGGACTCCCCCCGCCCGCCATGGTGCCTCCCACCCAAAGGTGTACTGAATTATGGACTTCTTCCAGCCCATTGTTGCTTGGGCTGGTAAAGGAGAGGAATGAGCTTCGACCTACAAGGCCCTCCACGATGGTGACGGTTGGAAGCCCTGAAGGATCCTGGGGATCACGCTCGATCGGACGAACGTGAGCCCACACGGGCTTCGTCGCGATTCCTGACATTCCACGATCATACGTCGGTACATTCACCTCAGGCCTAAAGTCCACTACCCAAGGCGGGATCTGCCGAACCTGCGCCCAATCCCAATAAGGGACCATTATCGAATTGTCCAGATTTCGGAGAGCCGCCTCCAACACACAAAGAAAGATCCTATGCCATGGTAGAAATCGGTAGGTACCAACAGTCCCCGTGCTACCCATCGTATGCTGAAGATGGGACATATTGGCATGAATGGCCACGAGCTTTCCCAAGGTGCAATCACGGATAAGCTGCTCGTAAGCTCTCTTAAAAGCGTCCGCGAGACCAGGATCTTGCTCAAATTTCTTGGTCGAGGGACGTACGATCTTGGATCCAGCCTGTTTGCCGATCAAGTCGAGCCACGGAACCGGGGGGGTTGCCAAACATGTCTTAGGAATTGCCATTTGCCCTCACTCTTGGTCGCTGACTTGGCCCCCGCCAATTAAGGCGGCAACATTGAGCACCCCAACGGCGGATTGTATTGTCAACTCATTCGGGCAAGCCGGTTTGGTGTAAGGCAAGCCGCTGTATTTCAAAAGCTCGGCTGCTTTTTGAAGTAGGTCTGCCGGGGTCATGGGATCGCCGTTCGGATGGACCGGCATGATGATACGTCCTTCGCCTCTTTGGAGGTGATTAAGCTCTGCCAACCTGCTCTCAAACGCGGGCCCAAAAGCAGCAAAAAACTTTTCCTGAATATTTTGCGCAACGCCCATCTTGGTGGCGAAAGTCTCAGCATATTTGGGATTACTTCCATCCCTAGGTAGTTGTTCGTAAGCCGTTCCGTCCTGTGTACAACAGATCATGAACATGGCAATCCAGCGGGCATCAAGAACCTTATCCATCTCCGCCTCATTCCTGTAAGCACGTCGTTTACATAAGTCTTAGTGGACTGAACACAAAGTAGAATACTCCGGTGATGCTCGAAGCTTCGTGTATCTGCCGCAAATCTCATCATTTCGACTAGTGAGGTGTATATACTGCTCCATGCTATCGCCGACCAGCCCCGGCCACTGTAGTTCCGGTTCTTGCCAAATCTGACCAGGCGCGTCTGCAATTTTCTTGAATTCTTGGGCGCCGGCTTCACTTCCAGCTTGTGTCAAGGCGCGCGCCAAGTATTCCTTAGGAGCACCGGCGTCTTGCAGAACCGCCGCGGCTCTAAATTTTTCAACTGCTTCCTCGGGCTTATTCTTCGCTAGTAAGATCTCACCTTCAACGCGGCCTCGTGCAATTTCGAACACTGGTTCTGGTCCCGAACTATGTAGGATATGTAGCAAGCGCTCAGCCTCTAAGGGTGCTTCGCATCTGGCCAAAAGAGTGGCTGACGCTTCGAGATGCGTTACTCCGCTTTCATTCTCCACGGCCGATTGTGCGAAGAGCCGACAGTTGGCGAAGTCTAGCTGACGAAAATAGAGATATGCAAGCGAAATTTGCTTATCAGCGGCAGAACTGCGATCCGCATTCTTCAAATCGAAACTTACGCCTTCCGCAAGCTCCGAAATTGCTAGTGCACGCTCACCGCGTTCTGCAAGGAACGAAGCTTTGAGGGAGTAGCGAAGGCTTTTCCACTCTTGTTGTTCGCTTCCTGTAAGGTCGTCGAACTTTGTTGATGCGATGTCATAGTCCCCTTTCAGGAACGCTAGAGAGCCTTGCAGCATGGTTGCAGTTTCCCACTGACTTAGCTGTCGAAGGCGTACGAGATCGTCGTTGATGCCAGCGAGCTGGCCCATGGCGATCCTGCAGCGCGCGCGCCGTGCTACGATGTACCACGCGCTGGGCTGCTTCTTCTCCGCCTCATTGAGCTTGTCGATGGCCTCGGCGTATCGGCCCTCCGATATCAGAGTGCCGGCGAGGTAGAATGACGGGAGGTAGTCGCGGGGATACAGAACCTCCCAAGATTGAAAGTACCCGCGGGCCTTCTTATAGTCCCCAGTGTCCGCCGCGTAGAGACCTCGAATTCGCAATTGTTCGCGCTCAGTCAGTGAATTCGGCTTCATCACTGAAAGTGCCTCGCGCCAATATTTGATGCCTTGGTTTTGGTTGCCCAGATAATCGGACAGGTCGCCTAGCCGCATGTAAGCCAGGGCGAACCCGGGGTCGACTCTTACAGCTTCCTGCAGCTTGCGAACGGCTTCATCTGTATGCTCGATGGCCTTCAACCGCTCTGCTTGGGCGTATAGAGAAAGCGCCTCCCACGAGTTGGTAGTGGTATCTTCAGGCGGTCGATTGCTAACGGTTGCTAATTCCGTTTCGCCCAGCGTTTGTCGAATCCATGCACTACCGTCCTGAATTGCTCGAAGCAGATCCTGTTTATCGGAGGCTGAAAAGCTCTTCGATCGGCTCGTTTTGACCTCTGTCGGGGACGATATCCTGTCGACCCGCAAGTCGAGGCTGAATCCCGGGCCCACTTTAGACACCGATCCGTAGACGACTGCAGGGCTACCAGCGCGCCAGGCCACTTCGCGCGCGACTGATGGATCTAAATCCTGCCGATACGGCTTTCCCATTTCTTTTAGGACTTTCTGAACTTCGTCCCTTTCGACGACACCAAGCTGATGCGACTGCCCCACTTGTCTCCGCAGAAGTTCTGATATTGCGCTGAGCTCAGGGTCGCTGGTATTGTTCTCGATTTCTGTCACTAACATGGAGGAACCGATAGGAACCGTCATCCGCGACCTATAAAATCTGAAGCCCATCCAGCCAATAACCATCATCGGCAGAAGTAGTATCGCGATGATGCTAAGCCGAGATGGCTTTCCTTTGGTTGACTTAAACTTTCGTCTCGAGTCGATGAGCGATTTGGAATCTTCCGATGTAGACGAACAGATCTGCCGGACAACGGACTGAGGTGTTGCAAATCTGTCTTTGGGATCAACTTGTAAGCATCGTTGTATTGCTTCATCCCAACTAGCCGGAAGATCGGAGACATACGTCCTCGGAGAGGGCGGTGGACCACTGAGCCTTTGTGCTACACCTCCGAATGGCAAACTCGGATCCCAAGGTTTGACACCAGTAACCGCCTCATACAAGACCAAGCCGAAGGCGTAGACGTCCGTAGCAGGAGTGACCTCGGCCCCCGTTAATTGCTCGGGAGCCATATACGCAAGCGTCCCAACCGCATGACCATGGGCAGTCAGTGACTTTGATTCGCTTAGCAGCTTCGTCTGATGGGGCGTTATCGTGCGCGCTAATCCAAAATCCGTCACAACCGCCCTGATATTCGCCGAACCCGAAACGAGAAGAATGTTGGAGGGCTTTACATCTCGATGAACAATCCCTACCCGGTGGGCGGCGGTCAGGCCGTCGGCTACCTGCTCGGCGATCGGCAGACACTCCTGGGTCGACAGTTGCTTCTTCTGGCGCAGAAGCTCAGCCAGAGTGTAGCCTTCCAGCATCTCCATTGTCAGAAAGGCAAAGGGCCGGGACGACTTGAATATGCCATCTGGCGTAGGCATGTGCTTGCCTATATCGAAGACCCGACAAACATTGGGATGAGTAACGCGGCGGGTAAGCTGAACCTCCTTCTTGAAGCGGGCAAGCGCGTATTCATTCGACGAGATTTCTGGTCGCAGCGTTTTAAGTGCAACGGTCACACCTAACTCAATGTCCTCGGCTTCGTAAACCTGTCCCATACCGCCTTGCCCAAGGAAACGTTTGATCTCGAAACGACCGCAAATGACTTCGCCTGCCGGTATCAAATGAAAAAGCGAAGATAGGGAGGAAGTGTTGTCGACGAAAACGCCGTCTCCAGCCAGTGCGGGTTCGTCGAGGAAGCTACCAGCATTGGCATCCGCCTCGAGTAGAAGCACGATCTCGTCAACGAGATCGTGGTCGTCCTCGCAGGCTTTCGTGACATAGGACAAGCGCTCAGCCTGCGATACCTGCAAAGCAGCTTCGAAGATGTCCTTTGCACGCTCCCATTGCTGCGCATTCACGGCAGGTATTCCTGGGTTTGCATTTGCTGACGATGGTTGGGCTCGGGTGTTACAGACATATTGGTCGAATAGGTCACACAGTGATGCATGGGAAGATGATGAGCATCTGAACCGGGACCATGATTAGTTCAGCTCCTTGTACAACCAGGCCTTCGCCATACGCCAATCCCGCTTCACCGTACGTGTGGATATTCCAAGGTGGGCCGCAACTTCCTCCTCGCTCAACCCGCCGAAGAATCTCATTTCCACAATCTGGCTCTGACGCGGATCGCATTCGCCAAGTTTGTTTAAAGCATCATCCAATGCGATCAGTTGCTCCGATCGAGGACTTACGAACACGAAAGCGTCTTCCAAGTTGATGGATTCCCGTGAACCGCCGCGCTTACGAGCGCGGCGAGCGCGCGCATGGTCCACTAGGATGCGCCGCATAAGTTGAGCAGCCATAGCGAAGAAATGGGAGCGCCCTTGCCAATCGACTCCGTTTACCGCAACGAGGCGGAGGTAAGCTTCATGAACCAGAGCCGTCGGTTGGAGGGTATGATCGGCCCGTTCGCGACGCAAGTAGCTTGCCGCCAGCCTCCGTAGTTCCGAATAAACTAGCGGAACCAAGCGTTCCTGTGCGTCCTTGTTACCCCGGGTAAGCTCAACGAGCAGATTTGTAACCTCGTGGCTTTGCACTAAGACCTCTAGCGTTGACGGTGTGCGTGTGAGGCGCATTTTACCCCACTTTGTGCAAATTACGACTATTAAGCTGTCGCAGGAGAGGAGACGAGCTTAACCTTGTTACCTTATAACAAGGTGATTTCAAGTTCTGCGTAATGACGAACCTCATGGTCGATGAGGCACCTATCGGGTATAAACTTTTAGAGACGCATTCACGCCCCTCGTCCGGCGCGGAAAAGAACGCACCTTGCCTTCCGCGGCGTAACAATCATCCGGAGTTGGTCCCGAACGGGCAGTTCTGGAGACGGTCAAGGGACATTGCGACCTTCGCCGGGGTACAAGTGTACTCATCCGCAATCGTTTGCAGGGTGAGAATCGTGCGGGTATCGCGGTGAACGGCGATTGCGAAGACCTGCTGAGCCGGCAGCCCTCAAGCTGTGGCTCCGCTCCGAGCACGTAAGCCGACGTCAGTAGCAACCGTCAGTTCGGGCTCTGTTGAGTGGCAACTCAGGCGACACTTAGGCGATAGAAAGCCCAACCGCAGACCAGGCAGGGGAAGCACACCGATCACCTCGGGCGGCAGGCCGAGCGAGGAGGCACATCATAAGCTGGAATGGCGGGCCGCCGAGGCCGGCCCTTGCCCGCGCGAAAGAGATTTTCCTCCCCGCCGCGAAGGAGGGAGTCCGAGCCGGAGGGGCGGCGGGAAGCGAGAAGCACAACCTGCATGGCCAACCAAAGAGTGCGGTTCCTTTTACCTGTTCAAGTGAGCCTGCAGCATGACAAACCACCGGATGAGAGTCTGCCAGTAGCAGCCGGAAAACACCCGTTTAGAGGATAGGAATCCGTATCAAGCTCTAGGGGCGTTTGCCACACGGAGGCGGTGCGCAGCGATACTATGGGATCATCGGCCTGGGTCACGAACCGCTTCTGCCGGATAAGTTCTCACTTTTAGGTCGAAAACAGTCATTTTGCTCTCGACCGGGCAAACGGCCGACCCCATTGGCCGGCCGGAAACAAGGCCACAGATCGAGGAAAGTGCACCCTCTTTCAAAGGGGAAAACTGGGCCGTCCGCGACCGGCGGACGGAACAGAGGAGCAGGCATAAGCAAGCGCTCTGGCAGGGGGCGGCGGCGGGCGGAGCGAATACCCCTACTTGCACACCCCATAACCGTCCCGCCATGTGGAGTACAACCAAGAGAACATCCCCCGGCCCAGACCACCACTAACTCGAAGCTCGGAACAGATCGCCTACACGCAGCAATCGTCCACCGAACTCATCCACGGAGCAGCACTCTGGCAGGAGTTGAAGTAATCCCCCCAACCCAGGGATCCCGCCCACCGTGTATGTCGCGTAAGTGAGCACTCTTTCCGTCGAGCAGCAACAACGACCTAAAAGCTGAGCACCGGCAGAACAAGCCCTCAGCGGAGGCTTCGGCTCTCGCCCGCGCGAGCAGATTTTTACTCTCCGCCGCGAAGGTCAGCCGACCCGCAGGGCGGCGGCGGAGAACGACACCACCAACCGGGCGAGAACCACCACAACCCCGTACAAGCACGATCCTGATTCGGTACATTAAGAAAAGGAAGAAGCTTCTCTCAGATGAGGCTGATCGCATGTCGCACAAGGTTCAGACCGAGGAAGATCGTTATCGACAGTGGCAACAAGAGCAGTATTTAGAAGAGGTCAGATGGTTGATTGCGTACTGGCCGCGGTTAGGAACGTTGGAGCGCGGTGAGGGCGTGGTAAGCGTCCTCAAGTACGGAATCAGCATGCGGAGGCTGGCTAAGCATGTCGGATGCAGCGAGAGTACGATTCGTAATTACGAGATCATCGGGCTGCTGACCGCGCCTTATAAGCGGGGTCTACTGGGGGGCGCTATTCGGTCCGACAAGTTCTCGCCTTGGTACGGGAACTGCAGAAGCGCAAAGCAAACAACAACCGCTGACCGAAGGGCGGCGGGGCGGCGAAGAAGACAAACCACCACCAACCACTATGGGCAGGATCCTAACTTCCTACAAGCATCAAGGGGGACAGTAGAAAGCTCTCAAAGCGGGTCGTAAAAGCCTCCATAGAGGGTACAGATCGGTAACGGTGCATGTACCCGTTTTCCAGACGGAGCGACTGTTTCCTTATACTATGGGATGTCCCCCATCAGCTTCGTCACCACGATGCCGGATAAGTTCTCACTTTTCGATTCGAAACAGGCATTTCACGCGCTCGACCGGGTCAAACGGGCGACCCCATTGTTCTGGACCCAATCCGAGGCCCCGATCCCACTGAGCAGTTAACCCTCTGAGCACTAACTCCGCAACTCGGCGAGACCTCTTCGGAGGCTGCGAGCACCAAGGTTTCCCATTACACGTCACGCAATGCCCGCAGCCGAAGCCGACCCTCGCCCGTGCGGGACAGATTTTTCTTCCCGCCGCGAAGCACCAGGTCTAAACCCAAAACTAACATCTTTTATTACTCACTTATCCGGTACGGCTCGACGTAGCGGGCGACGAAGGTCGCCTGCACCTCGGTGACCGCGTCGTCGATGGAGATACCGGAACCTTCGTTCAGGATCTCGACGCCGAAGATCTTCATGCAGGTAGCTGCACCGTTCTCGTTGGTGCCGGCCAGGGTGATGTCGAAGGGCAGCACCTGGTCGGAGTACCAGGGCTTGGCCGAGGTCTTGAAACCGGAGACGGCGTCGAGCTTCTGGGCACTGAGCTGGTCGATGGTGGCGCCGGCGGGAATGCCGTTGGTGCGGACCAGGGTCGAGTTGAAGATCGCGTTCTGGGAGAGGAACACGTTCTCGTCGCTCATGAACTGGGGACGGACGTCATCGACGTTCGCTACAAAAGTTCCGCCGAGCTTGTGGACCAGTGCGAGCAGGGCATGGCGATCGAAGTTGACCCAGATCAGAGATCCGGCGAAAGAAAATAGCGGGCTACTCTTTGGTGCACGTAATGGTGTGATCTAGGCTCTTGACAGTACGACGGTATACCGCCGTACACTACTGGTCCCCAAATCTGTCGGGACCAAAAAACCAAGGAGGCCCTACTATGAAACATTCCATCCGCCGCCGCCGCGCCCAGCGTCCCCGTCCGACCCGCCACCAAGTCAATCAGGAGATCCGTCGCGCCCGCCGCCTTCAGGAGTTGTTCCGCCTCGAACAGGCTATCGAGCTAGGCCGTCCTCAGCCGGATACTGCCCACTTGCGGCACATCCAGGCGCAGCTAGCCACGCTGGAAGACAGCGTCATCGCCTTGGAGGCGTGCTGATGAAGCGGGCCGCGATTTATCTCAGAGTCAGCACGCTCGACCAGAATCCGCAAACGCAGGTCCATGACCTGCGTTCTATGGCCACCCAGCGCAACCTGGAGATCGTGAAGGAGTACATCGATCACGGCATTAGCGGCACCCGCGCCCGCCGCCCCGGCCTCGATGAACTCATGCGCGATGCTCGTCATGGCTGCTTCGACGTCGTTTTGGTCTGGGCGTCCGACCGGCTGGCCCGGAGTGTTCGCCACTTCCTGGAAACACTAGACGAACTCAACCGCTTGAACGTCGAGTTCGTCAGTTTCCGCGAACAGATCGACACGGGCGGCCCGCTGGGCCGCGCCGTCGTCATCATCATCGGCGCGGTCGCCGAACTGGAGCGCAACCTAATCGTCGAGCGTGTTCGAGCTGGTATGCGCCGGGCCAAGCTGGAAGGTCGCCACATCGGCCGTCGTCCTGTGGAGATCGACCTCGCTGCCCTGCTACGCGATCGCGAGAAGGGTCTCTCACTGCGCCAGTTGGCCGAGGCTCATCGCATATCGCGTGCTACCGCGTCGCGGGTTCTCCGCCAGCAAGCCGAAATGGTGAACTGATGGATCGGGAAGAACTCCGGCGCCGTGCCTGCGCAGGGAAAGTACCATACGCATCGAAAGCCGATGCCGAGGCTGCGGTTGAACGCTGGCCACCTCGTAGACAGGGTCGTCTCAGCACCTACAAGTGCCAGTTCTGTTCCCTCTGGCACTGGGGACACCGCGATGGCAAGCGACGGAAAACCAGTCCCTAGTTCCCCGTTACAAAAGGGGTGCCGCGGCACCCCTTCCAACCCGTTGAATCCAAGGACGCGAAAATGACGGTTTCGGGTGTCTCATAACGTGTGGCTTTAGAGCCGACGCACTGGCTGGCCGGCATCAAGAACAATGTAGACAGCAACCCCCGATTTGCTCTCATTCCGCCAGCTCGCTACAGAATGGAACACAATCTTGTACTGCTTGGATTTCACGCCCCACAGATGAATGGTTGAAAGGGGTTATATCAACTGTCAGAGCGTAGTGTGGCTGCCGGAGGTCAATCAAAGTGCATCTGCTTCATCAACGCGATGAAGCGTGGCTCGCTGCGCAGGTTGTTCCACTTGGGATCTACCTTCAGGAACGTCATCCTCACGTCCCTGCCCGCAAGACCTTGCTCAAGCATCGACAGCGCAGAGTCTTTATCCCCGAGAGCATTGTGGATTAGCGCCAGCAAATAAGGCGGCACATATCGCTGACGAGACATAGTCTGCAACTCGCTAAGCATCGCTCGCGCTCTTTCAGTTTCACCCAGCTTTGCGTACGAAACTGCTGCCAGAGCCGGCAGCTCCAGACTGGTTGATCCAAGTTCTCTGCCGCGATCGCATTCCGCAAGCGCCTCGCGATACATGCCCTTTTCGATATAGGCGCGGGCAATGAACATCCTCGGAAGCCAGTGATTCGGATTCATCTCAATCGTCTCCCTGAGGCTGCTGATTGAATCGTCGTACCTTCCCGCATAAAACAAAAACTGCCCTGCGAGAGCGTTGCGATTGATAGTAAGAGGGTCGAGTTTCCTGGCTTTTTGGCCGAATTCAATCGCCTTTTCGTGCCTGCCAAGATTGGAGTAGAAATGCGCGAGGTACAGCAGACTCTCCGTGTCGTTGGGATCCAGATCGTAAGCGCGCTGCAGTTCCCGCTCGGCATCCCCCCAATTCCAGTCATAAAAAAGCGCGATCCTTCCGAGAACAACATGAGCTTCCGGAAGCTCGCTGTCGAGCTGCGCGGCTGTCATCGCGGCGGCTCGTGCTTCAGGCAGTGTTGTATCTGGCCTGGCATCGCTCGCGAGCGTAAAAGTGATATAGGTGCTGGTAAGGCCAGCATAGGCGAGCGCGTAATTAGGATCTTTTTCTATAGCCTTGCGAAAGTATTCGATGGCCTTGAAGTGGTCCTGTGGCGTCAGCTTGAGGCCGGTGTAACGGCCCAGAATGTATAGCTGATAGGCGTCGACGTTCTCTGTGTAGTGCTTTCGCGACCGCTTCCCGAGCGTTGCGTTCAGCACGGTTGCCACTCTTTCGCTTATGACGTCCTGTACGACGAAAACATCCTGCATCTTGTCGTCAAAGCTACTGGCCCATAGTTGCTTTCCATCCGAGCTACGAATCAACCGCGCGTTAACCCTTAGCCGGCTATCAGCAACTTGCACGCTGCCATCAAGGACGGCATCCACGCGGAGCTTGCGCCCAATTTGCGCACAATCGCGATCGACGGTCGCGTATCGGCGAGTTTCGCTCAATGGGCGCACCGACAGATCGTTGCTCTTGCTCAACTGCGTGATCAGACTATCTGCCATGCCCAATTCCAAGGCAGCATTTTCAGCCTGGTTCGAGATTGGATTGAACGGCAGAACAGCGATGGAACGAATTGATTCCGGTTTGGCCGACGTACTCCGTTTCCACAGGGGAAACGTGGCAGCAAACAGAATGAGACTCGCGCCGACAACTATCCCGAGGCGCCATGAGAGGAATTTCTTGGCACCGCCAGCCTCGTTCTCCTCTGTTGATGGAACAGGCTGAGGCAGGAGCCCGACCGGCAACTCTCCAGCGGACTCCTGAGCTCCGTTCGCCGGGAGTCGCACAACCGAAGCGACAAACCTGTAACCCTTACCCGGAACGGTCGGAATGAACCGATGTTCACCGCGCTTCTCTCCCAAATACTGACGCAATACGGAGATGTTTTTGTTGAGGTTATTTTCCTCAACCACCGTATCGGGCCAGATGGAGGCCATTAACTCGTCTTTGGTGACGGTGGTGCCCGCATTTCTGACCAGGTAGAAGAGGGTATCAAACGCCTTTGGCGTCAGCGGCAACGGCTCGGAGCCGTTCCAGAGCAGTCTTTTCCCACCGTCGATCTTGAAACGATCAAACTCGTAAAGCTCTGATTCCGAATAAGATCCCATACTTTCAGGAAAACTCAGAAAATTTCAGGCGCAACGGAAAGACCCGCATCGCAATGTTGCGGATTATGACATGCATTCGCGGAAAACGACAAGCCGACTGGCTGGTCGGAGCAAATGACGAAGAGAAAGGTAGAACGATGAAGCCAATCAAACTCACCTCTGTTTTGCGATCTGTCGTAATCCTCCTGATGCTCGCCAGCGGGGCGGAATCACTTCTGTCGGCACAAGCCAGTGGCGCCCCTCAGAACAACATCCAAGGCGTTTGGAACGTCGACGTCACCATCCGGGATTGCAGCACCGGAGCTGCTCTAGGCGGTTTCAAGGGCCTCCATAAGTATGAAGCCGGAGGTACGGCGCAAGTGGTTCCGGCCACGAACCCTGCCACTCTGTCTCCACACGTCGGTGTTTGGAGCCAGACCGGCAGGAACAGTTACCGGTTGGCATTCAAGATGTTTCGATTTGACGACGCCGGAAACAATGTCGGTTGGAACATTGTGAGAAGCAACGTGGCAGTTAGTAACGATGGGACTCTGTATACCGGATCAGGAACTGCCGAGTTCTTCGACGTCAACGGAAACAGCTTGGGGACGAGCTGCCCAAGGTGGACGGGCACACGCTTTCGGTAAAGGCCGATGATCATGCTCAATTGAGATTCGGGTGTGTGTGGGCCCTCACCCACACCCTTCGCTTCTGAAAGGGAGAAATGCAATGTCCAAGGGATGCATTCTTGTTACCGTGTGCCTTTGTCTCGCTTTGCTGGCAGGTTGCGGATCAGGCACAAGTAATCCAACTGAAACTAAACCTAGCGGTTCCGGTGACAGCGGTTCCAGTGGCAGCGGTTCCGGTGGATCCGCTACGCTGAGTGTCCTCCCCTCCAAGTCCAGAGTCGTGCTTGGGAGCACCCAACAGTTCACGGCAGCCGAGGATGTCACGTGGGCAGTTAATGGCGTGGAGGGTGGAAATGACCTCGTGGGAACGATCTCATCTGCCGGTCTGTACACGGCCCCGGATGTCGTCCCCTTCAACCCGGTCGTCACGATTAAGGCCACATCCAAGACTGACGGCTCCTCCTCATCGGTACAGGCGGAAGTCGGTGGGTACGGCAATCGCTTCGCCTATATCGCAAGCGGATCCGACAACAGCATTCAGATTTTCACAGCAGACGCAAAGACAGGAAAGTTGCAACCATCTGCCGTCGTCTCGGTCGGTGCGGGCACAGCGCCTACGGCTCTGGCTCTTTCGCCAAAAGGAAATTTCCTGTTCAGTCTAAATCGTGGCACCAATGACGTTTCCATTTACGCGATCGATGCCGCGACCGGAGACTTGGCCAGTGCCGGCAAGTTGCCGGTGCCGAGCGGGCCCTATGAGATGGTGTTTTCCGCCAAGGGTGACTTTGCTTATGTAAGCTGCGACGGCGGTTCCACGGTGGCGGCCTTCTCTTTGGACAACACTACGGGAGCCTTGAGTGCACTAAATAGCGGCTCGTATGTAGCGGCAGGCGGACGCATGCAAAGCCTGTCCATGTCGCCGGATGGCAACTTCTTATACGCCGTGAATCGCGATGCCAACCAGATCGTCGGCCTGGCAGTCGGTGCGGACGGTAGTCTCACAGAAATAGCCGGTTCGCCTTTTACGGCGCAACCTGGCTTGTCCTCGATCGCCGTCAACGTCGGCAATTACGCCGGCGACTATCAATTCCTGTATGCAAGCAGCAACAACGGCATTGAAGCTTACACTCGCGACGTTCATTCAGGAGTCCTTGCTTATCTGTCGGCAGCGACTCAAACTGACGCCGGAAAATCGCCGGAGCTCCTGCACAACGTTTCTGATGGATTCCTCGTTGCGGTGAATTCCCAGAACGGCGGCGGCTTCTCATATGCGTTCGATTACCTGGGATTGCCACCAGGTGCACTTTCAGCCGGCTCGCCCGCCGTGAGCACGGGAGCTTCCCCTGTTGCTGGCGCCTGGTTCTGGAATGATGCTCTCGGCCCAAACTGGGTGTATGTACTCAATCGCCAAGCCGACCCGTCCTCTGCAACGGGGTCAATTGGTGTGTACCAACTCGACTACACGAACGGTCTGGTTGGTCCCTCAGTGACGATCGACACGGACTTACACGATCCGACAGGGTTTATCGTCACACCATGACCCTGACCCATGTTCTGGCAGAGCAATGCCCAACCGTTTCCCAAGCCCCATACCACTTGCTGGACGGGCTCCGTTTCGCCGGTTGCCGTTCAAAGCACGTATATCAGAGGTCAAAAGTTCCACGCGGCCGGTACCATAAGAGCAGTGCTACCTCGAGAAGAGGAGAGTCGAAGGTTTCTAAAGCCACACGTTATGAGACACCCGAAACCGTCATTTTCGCGTCCTTGGATTCAACGGGTTGGAAGGGGTGCCGCGGCACCCCTTTTGTAACGGGGAACTAGGGACTGGTTTTCCGTCGCTTGCCATCGCGGTGTCCCCAGTGCCAGAGGGAACAGAACTGGCACTTGTAGGTGCTGAGACGACCCTGTCTACGAGGTGGCCAGCGTTCAACCGCAGCCTCGGCATCGGCTTTCGATGCGTATGGTACTTTCCCTGCGCAGGCACGGCGCCGGAGTTCTTCCCGATCCATCAGTTCACCATTTCGGCTTGCTGGCGGAGAACCCGCGACGCGGTAGCACGCGATATGCGATGAGCCTCGGCCAACTGGCGCAGTGAGAGACCCTTCTCGCGATCGCGTAGCAGGGCAGCGAGGTCGATCTCCACAGGACGACGGCCGATGTGGCGACCTTCCAGCTTGGCCCGGCGCATACCAGCTCGAACACGCTCGACGATTAGGTTGCGCTCCAGTTCGGCGACCGCGCCGATGATGATGACGACGGCGCGGCCCAGCGGGCCGCCCGTGTCGATCTGTTCGCGGAAACTGACGAACTCGACGTTCAAGCGGTTGAGTTCGTCTAGTGTTTCCAGGAAGTGGCGCAACACTCCGGGCCAGCCGGTCGGACGCCCAGACCAAAACGACGTCGAAGCAGCCATGACGAGCATCGCGCATGAGTTCATCGAGGCCGGGGCGGCGGGCGCGGGTGCCGCTAATGCCGTGATCGATGTACTCCTTCACGATCTCCAGGTTGCGCTGGGTGGCCATAGAACGCAGGTCATGGACCTGCGTTTGCGGATTCTGGTCGAGCGTGCTGACTCTGAGATAAATCGCGGCCCGCTTCATCAGCACGCCTCCAAGGCGATGACGCTGTCTTCCAGCGTGGCTAGCTGCGCCTGGATGTGCCGCAAGTGGGCAGTATCCGGCTGAGGACGGCCTAGCTCGATAGCCTGTTCGAGGCGGAACAACTCCTGAAGGCGGCGGGCGCGACGGATCTCCTGATTGACTTGGTGGCGGGTCGGACGGGGACGCTGGGCGCGGCGGCGGCGGATGGAATGTTTCATAGTAGGGCCTCCTTGGTTTTTTGGTCCCGACAGATTTGGGGACCAGTAGTGTACGGCGGTATACCGTCGTACTGTCAAGAGCCTAGATCACACCATTACGTGCACCAAAGAGTAGCCCGCTATTTTCTTTCGCCGGATCTCTGATCTGGGTCAACTTCGATCGCCATGCCCTGCTCGCACTGGTCCACAAGCTCGGCGGAACTTTTGTAGCGAACGTCGATGACGTCCGTCCCCAGTTCATGAGCGACGAGAACGTGTTCCTCTCCCAGAACGCGATCTTCAACTCGACCCTGGTCCGCACCAACGGCATTCCCGCCGGCGCCACCATCGACCAGCTCAGTGCCCAGAAGCTCGACGCCGTCTCCGGTTTCAAGACCTCGGCCAAGCCCTGGTACTCCGACCAGGTGCTGCCCTTCGACATCACCCTGGCCGGCACCAACGAGAACGGTGCAGCTACCTGCATGAAGATCTTCGGCGTCGAGATCCTGAACGAAGGTTCCGGTATCTCCATCGACGACGCGGTCACCGAGGTGCAGGCGACCTTCGTCGCCCGCTACGTCGAGCCGTACCGGATAAGTGAGTAATAAAAGATGTTAGTTTTGGGTTTAGACCTGGTGCTTCGCGGCGGGAAGAAAAATCTGTCCCGCACGGGCGAGGGTCGGCTTCGGCTGCGGGCATTGCGTGACGTGTAATGGGAAACCTTGGTGCTCGCAGCCTCCGAAGAGGTCTCGCCGAGTTGCGGAGTTAGTGCTCAGAGGGTTAACTGCTCAGTGGGATCGGGGCCTCGGATTGGGTCCAGAACAATGGGGTCGCCCGTTTGACCCGGTCGAGCGCGTGAAATGCCTGTTTCGAATCGAAAAGTGAGAACTTATCCGGCATCGTGGTGACGAAGCTGATGGGGGACATCCCATAGTATAAGGAAACAGTCGCTCCGTCTGGAAAACGGGTACATGCACCGTTACCGATCTGTACCCTCTATGGAGGCTTTTACGACCCGCTTTGAGAGCTTTCTACTGTCCCCCTTGATGCTTGTAGGAAGTTAGGATCCTGCCCATAGTGGTTGGTGGTGGTTTGTCTTCTTCGCCGCCCCGCCGCCCTTCGGTCAGCGGTTGTTGTTTGCTTTGCGCTTCTGCAGTTCCCGTACCAAGGCGAGAACTTGTCGGACCGAATAGCGCCCCCCAGTAGACCCCGCTTATAAGGCGCGGTCAGCAGCCCGATGATCTCGTAATTACGAATCGTACTCTCGCTGCATCCGACATGCTTAGCCAGCCTCCGCATGCTGATTCCGTACTTGAGGACGCTTACCACGCCCTCACCGCGCTCCAACGTTCCTAACCGCGGCCAGTACGCAATCAACCATCTGACCTCTTCTAAATACTGCTCTTGTTGCCACTGTCGATAACGATCTTCCTCGGTCTGAACCTTGTGCGCCATGCGATCAGCCTCATCTGAGAGAAGCTTCTTCCTTTTCTTAATGTACCGAATCAGGATCGTGCTTGTACGGGGTTGTGGTGGTTCTCGCCCGGTTGGTGGTGTCGTTGCCCGCCGCCGCCCTTCGGGTCGGCTCTCGGGCGAAGGCGACGAAGCCGAAGGATGGGCGGGTTTTCGAACACTACAGGAGCAGCAGACCTTGGCGACAGTGAGCTCGCAGACCGTCTGGAGCATGGTTTGTCTTTTGTGAGCCACAATTGGGTCTGACAAGTACAGTTTTCGTGGTTGCGCTGGTGTCAGTCCACCAGAGCTTACCGCTCCATCAACTCCACCCTGTTTGGATACGCGAACTGGAGCACCACCAGCGCTTCCAGCAGTCGAGTTTCGCCGGTAGTCGGGAACCGCTCAGGCGGCGGCCGAGGGGTACTGGTTGAAAGATGAAAGGGGCGGTCCCACGCCATATAGAAAAGAGACAATTAACATCCTGCACGTGAGATAATTCGCTGTTCCCGGCTCATTTTTCGAACGACACTGGGGTGGGGAGGATGGAAACGCCAATCGAGAACAAGACGGTCACCCGAGATGACGTGGCAGCGGCGTTTAAGCGTGCTCCCGTCTGCTGGTCATGGAATAGCAAGAACCCCAAATATATTCATTTCTCCGTAGATAAAGGGTCGAACACTCCCGTTTCTGTAATGTTCCATTTTGCCGATGCTAGACAGTTTTTGTATGCGGCAAATATTTGCTCCGGTTATACTTTCTGGGAACTGGCTCCAGGAACAGGTTACAGCACTGAAAGCACTCGCCACGCCTCTGCGCTTGAGCACCGTCCTGCCACGACAGGTAAGCCGAAAACACAAGCTATAACTTGGAAAACTATCACCCTCGAGACTGCAAAGCAGGCTGTAAGGGCATACAACGAACAGGTGTGGAACGAGGGTGGTTTGAGCCGATGCAACCTTGATATTGACGCGGAGGCCCGTGCCTTATTCGCTCAGGGCCTCGGGCGCTCAGTTAAGGAGATTTTGCGACAGGTGGAATTCATAGGCCGAGGTGGAAGTTGGGGCTATGGCGGAGTGGCGGGGTACCAAGCCGCACTAAAGCTGGCTCCCCTCATAGCGACTGACATCTACAAGAGCCGCTCAGGATACGAGCAGGCAGCCTCTTCGGCACTGCCTCTCCTGCGCCACATCCCTAGTCGCAACACCATTGAGACCCTCTACGCTCCTTTCGTGAAGCCGCTCGATGGGAAGAGGAACTGGTTGATATGGGCCACTAAGTTCTGGCATTTCTTGAACCCTGATGCCTTCCCCATCGAAGACAAGCGCGTCCACATATTCTTTGGCATCGATGAGCCGAACTCTGTGGATAAGTACCTGAACTTCTGCAACACGTTTAGGCGGTTCGCACTGTCGCATCAAGGCTGGCTCCCGGAATTGCGCCAGCTCGATCGGGGCAGTGCGTGGTGCGATAACAAAATTTGGGACAAGATGTGCTACAGCTTGCCCGATTTGAAATCTCATTGAGTTTGTCGTATTTGGTTACGCGCCTGTCGGCTCCGCTTGCTCATTCTTGTTCGCAAGCGTTTCGAGCCCACCAGCGAACGAAGCCACATCTGCCGTACTTCAACGGAAGAGGTTGTAAGGTTAGCTGCCTAAAACCGCCGATACGAGGCCGTTCGACTTTCGACGAACGTGCAAAAACTCTCGACTCGCCGAATAGATTCTTGCAAAGCCTCAGGCGAAACATATATCCGAGACAGCCCGTGCGCCCGATACTCGATGGGAGTATGGCGCTCATAGTCGTCCAGAAATAGATTCAACGGGAAGCGTTTTGTGTGCTGTTCGCTTAGATATCGATTCAAGCGATGGGCCTGTCGCCCGTGCTGAATATCGTTTCGCGCAAGATTGAGTGCCTCGATTTCTTCCGTAGGGATTGGAGATTGCCCCCAATCAATTGAGTAAGCATCTGCAAACACGGCGACGTAGCGTCCGAACCAACTTTCCCCTTTCATCTCGTTTCGGCGCTTACTCAGGAGCCTATCGGCTTCCTTCTTAATGCCAGACCGTCTAAGGATTTCGTCCAGGTAATCCTTCAGGCAGGAATGCAGCATGCTAATACAAGCTTGTCCGATGACATTCTGAAATTCATCCGCCTCATTCCAATCTTCCAAGAAAGGTGGTTCCGGGTCGTCAGTGTCAGGGTTGAATGGTGGCTCCTCATACGGTTCCTCGCCCAGTTCGATCTTTCTCTTCTTATCAACGAACGCCGCCGCTGCGCCGTCATAAAGCCTCTGAATAGCATGCAATCGCTCTATGAGAATTCCGAGTTCAATCATCGCCGGATTGTAACCGACTCACCCAACGGTTCGTGGGGCAATAGACCAGACGCAGCGGGCCATCTCCACCTAGTAGCACGAGACATTTACATGTCAGATACATCAGGAATTGAATAGCGGCAGTAAGGAGGCAACGATCGGGAGTTCCGCCGACTCGGGGGTCGCGGAAGCCAACAGTGTGTCTGCCTGGTGCGAATGTCAACTCAAAATCGGCAAGAAATAAAAGGCCAACCGAAGTTAGCCTGCTGGAGCGCGCGCTTGAGCAGCGAAAACGCGCTCATGCGTAGCTCCCTCATGGCAACAGCTATTTATTACCATTGTCTCCATCGCTGATATTTGCCGCAAAGAAGCGCACATCGGCTGACTAATGTTGTCACGCTGGCCTCGAGCGACCCGATTCTCGCTTCCACTGCGGTACCCACGACGCACCTTGCCCCACTTTTCCGGGCGGCCTCAATACGACACTTGCAGAGACTGTAACCCAGCGTGTGGCCTCTTGCTGACCTATCGACTACGAGCCGATTGATAGTTGCAATAGGGACAGGAAGTCGGACCTGATCGAATGCCCGGGCATCTGGGGTATTTTCCTGATTGTGATGAATGCACATGCGAGCTGCCCCGACGAGCTGTTTTCCATTAAAGACAGCCCAATGTCTTGCATGAGCATCGTGTTCGTCGGTGATGATGCCCTTCGCTATGACCTCTGGTCGGAGTGTCGTTTCGCCCTTCCAGACTTCGTAACGCAAGCGGAACGTCTGCCGAACGACCTCAGTTCCAGTGACCTCACGCACACAAAGACATCGAGGATTGGTTTCTACGAAGGCCATAGGCTTATGAGGGGGCAGTGGCCTGTTTCTCTTGTCGTGCTCGTTTGCTGCGACGAGCATAAATTGCGAACTGATAGAGCACGATTCCGGTCGTAATTACACCCAGGAACTGTCCGTAAATCAGTACTGGATCGTGTCGGAGCAAACCGTAGAGTGTCCAGAAAAAGTACGCGAGAAAGCCGGTCGCTTGGTTTGCCAAGGAAACACCCTCCGTGGACTTACGTACGAAGTTTTGTCGGATTTGGTCGGGAATGCCAATTATCTTCACAAGGATGCCAAAGAATATCGTGGCAAACCCAACAGCGCTTTCCAATTCTAAGTGGTGTCCCATTCATGCCTCCTCGGTTTCGAAAAACTTGCTAAGCGGTCTCGCCTCATTACCCCAGGGCTCGATTACGCGATAGTGCACGACAAAACTCGCGTCTTCGTAAAAATAAGACTTGCCCCGCAAGTCAGTCGTCGTAAAACCTAAATCAGTAAGCGACTTAGACCTTCGCGGTTGACCGCATACGACAATGGACTTCGCTCCATTGTCGATCGCCCAACGAATACGGACTTCGTCGAGAGCCCGCGCGTAACTGCGGTTGCGGTATTCTCTTCGCACCACCAGTCGATTCATCGTCGCGATTGGCGACGGCACGCTCAGCTGCGCATAAAACTGAGATTCCGGAAGGTCGACGATGTGATCGTGGATACAGCATCGAGAACCCGCTACCAAGACGTTGCCGTCAAGAATTCCGAAGTGAACTGCATGGTCGTCGTGTTCGTCGTGCAACTCTCCGGCGTCCTCGACCGAGGGAATCAGGCTGACTTCGTCGTTCCAAACCGTGAATCGAAGTCGAAAAGATTCCCGCAACCTCGCGTCAGTAAGCCTCACGATGGATGGATAGCCGATTGCCGTTTCTCCACAAGTGCCAGCGACGAATTGCTCCTTCAATGCACGTTTAGAACTCATAGCCGGTCAGATTTGGCCTTAAGGCCCAGTAATGAACGATGAAGCCCTTCTCATCGCTCGCTTGAAAGTAGGACTTGTCTCGCAACGCAGTTGCCTCGAATCCCAACGCTACAAGCGATCGAGATCGTTCCGCTGCAGCACAGCAGATGATCGAATTTGCTCCCTGTTCGATTGCCCAGCGAATCCGGGCTTCATCAAGAGCTCGGGCATAACCGCGATTGCGGTATTCTCGTCGGACCACGAGCCGATTCATCGTTGCGACTGGCGAAGGCACACTCAACTGCGCAAAGAGTTTTGAGTCAGGAAGGTCTCCAATGCGGGCGTGGATGCAGCATCGAGAGCTGGCCACCAGAGCATCGTGGTCGAATATCCCGAAGTGCACCGCGTGTACATCGTGTTCGTCGCGTATTTCTTTAGCGTCGCGGACTTCGGGGACGAGGGCACATTCGTCGTTCCAGACCAGGAATCGGAGCCGAAAACACTCCAGCAAGGAGGAGCCAGAAAGCCAAACTGCAGACGGCTGACTTATTACGACCCTTCCCATCTTTGCTCCCAACCGGGGTCGGCGCAGAACTATCGTGCCTACTAATTGCCGTGGCGGTCGTTCCCCGAAATTGGCATGATTCTGCGCAGCTTTGCCGTGCATGTCATCCCTCAACTGGATGACGCACCAACATGCTAGTGAGCGATGGCTCGCTAGTCTTGGGCATTTTGAGAAAGGACAATTTAGGGTAAGCCTACGAGCTTCCTTGGCTACACAACTTACCAAGTAGGAGGACGAGCTCAGACTGACGTCGAACGCCAGTTTTCTGGAAGATAGCCTTGAGTTGCGATCGCACTGTGTTATGCGTAACGCCGCAGGCCTCGGCAGCCTCTTTAAGGGTGTGACCTGCCACAAGAAGCAAGGCTAATCGTGCTTCAGCGGGCGTTAACTGATAACAGCATTCCAGGAAGCCTGCCGGAGGTTGAATCTGCTGTTCGGGATCGTGAATGAATGCAATCGCCACAGCGCTTTGAGGCAGAGGTGCAGCAACGCTTGTCAGAGGCGCTATCGTCAGGGTAAGTGGACGACGTATGGTCCTTGAAACCAGTACTGCCCCTCCCGACGCAGTTCCGCTTCTGCTGGCGGTCGCACTGGCCCGACTAATCAATGCGTTCAATTGTGCCGTTTCCGCAAGAACAGATGTTCGCAGCCGCCTTTCTCGGATCAACAATCCATCTACCTCTCTGAGCAGATTCTCGGCGCTGCGATTCGTCAACAATACGCGACCGGAACCATCCAACAGCAGCACACCTGCTGCCATTTCATTCAGAGCGGAGTCCAAGAGTGAGTTCTTTGCGTGTAGGTCGACGAACCTTCGTCGGAGGTCCAGGGCGCAACGCAAATGCGGAAAGACGAGGGCCATCACGCCGACTGTATCTCTCCTGGGTCGCTTGCCTTTCCAGCTCTGATACAGGCTTATGTGCTCTACTTGGCTCGGACGCTTGATTGTCGCGACGGCTCCAAAGAGCCGAATATCGAATTTCGTGAGAAAGTCGTTGTAGAACTCAGTGCGTTTTAGTTTGTCAGGCGGACACAAATCGTCTCCGAATCCGAATTCGCCTTCCGCTAGTTTCAGGAAAGGATCGCGCCAGGCGTCGAGTTTGCCATAGTGGTTTGTATACAGGTCGCTCCACTCACAATACTTACTAGACGAAAGCTGCACGGAGTAATCGGCATGCTCTAGGTCGTGATACAAAATCGCCGCACCTGTAAACCCGAGCATTTCACTGAGTTCGCGAAGAAACTGCGGCCACAGCTCTGGCGACTGTGGAGCACCATAAAGAGTGCGAAGTAGCTGCGAGAGAGCTCCGGGCGAAATCATCGGGACAATACCAAGACGACAGATGTCAAGGCTAACGCCGCTTATTCAAAACAAACGAAGTCGAGAGCCCAAATGTAAAGAAGAAGCGCCGCCATTATGACAGAAGAGGGCCAGCAGAAAAAGCCCAATCGCGGGCGATCTCCCCGATAATGTTCGATGAACCGGCGCGATCACCGCTGCTAGTCGGAAACGCCGTCTGAAGCGGAAGTCTTAGGCTTCCGTTTCTTTGCTGCTTTCTCTGCTTCCAATCTCGCCTTGATCTCGCTGTGCGAAACCCTCAATAGTTGTTCCATCGTCTTGTCGAACTCTTCGTACTACTGATTGCTTCTCATCCTGTTCCTTTAGCGACTGCGGATACGCTGGCAGCATTAGGTCTACTGCCTGTCGGTCAAACCTCTTCATGTTTGACCGACTCGCTACCAGTTTGTGGATAACATACGCAATATCCAGCCGCTTAGTTTTGATGTTGTACTCTTCGCCGCGATAAGTGCAAAAAGCTATCAGGTCGGCTGCCTGCAATGAAATTCGCTCTAACCTCGACGCAAAACTGATGTTTCCCAAGTGGTCACCTGTGTGCCACTGCAGCTCATCCTTCATCGTATTCCAGAGGTTAAGAGCGTACTTCTTGAAGTCGTCCTGCCTGTCGAATATGAAATCGACCTCGACGCCAGGCTTAGCTTCGGAAACACCGCCAATGACTACTTGGTAAAAAGCCCAATAGTACGGTTTGGTTGGAGCGCCTGTCTTGACCCATTTCCTTCGCCCGTCATCGTAGACTCCGCCCGTCAGCCACCTCCTCAGGTTGTAGGACAGTGAATTGAAAAACGGCAAGTTTATCGACGCTCCTACTGGATACATTTTGTGCGACAAGACGCAATCCACTAGACCATAGAGAAATCTCTCGGCTTGTTTGTCCGACCATCCGTCATATACGCCGAACCGTCGTCCGCTTGCTGATCGTGCGAAGAATGTTTTCGCATGAAAACCCACATCGTCTGGTATCTGGAACTGCTTCAGTATTGAAGCCCACTGTCCCTCAAATGCCTGTAGACTGTTGCGCCCCCCAGCAAACCCAGCCAGAACGAAGCGTTTCGATCCGGCGTGAATGCCGCTCTCGTCGGCGTAAACTTCCATCGGCATGAAGAAGTCATCTCCGGGGAGTTCACTCACAGCGCACCCCCGTCAGGGTCATACTCGCAGGAACCAGCCTCACGAACTGTAAACGCGGCGGCGTGAGACGCCCCCGCGCCTCAGTAGGCCGTGGCTCTTTTTCGGAATATTTCTATCCGACTTCCCCTGGGATCTCCCCACCCTGAAAACAAGCCGCATATTCCATCAAGAACGCACCCCGTTCCCGTGACGAGTGTCAACAAAGAGGGTAACCGCAATAAATACCAGGCCAACCGAAGTCAGCCTGCTGGAGCAAACCTTTTCCGTGGCCCGGTTCCAAGTCCGACGCTTACAGCCGCTTCTTGCCTGACTTTTTAGCAGCCGCCCAACGCTTCCGCATGGCGTCGGCGATACGTTTACGGCTTGCGGCGGACATCCCACGCCTCTTCGCTGGCCCAGTCGTTGCTGGGGTTGATTTGTTAGTTTTTCCCGGAGGACGACCGCGACGCTTGCCAACGGTGTAAACGCCACCACCGTCGCTCCCGCCGATACCCTCCAGGGCTTGTATGGCAGTTTCTAGCTTCTGTCTCTGAGCACGAAGCTGTTGAACAATCTCGTTAGTGTTCATTGGGCTATGTTAACAAACCACTATTTGTTGGGACGCCGCTCCCCTGCAATGCTGTGACACACCATCGCTTTCGGTCCGAACACCTGGCTCAAGTCCTCGATCGAGAACATTTTGAGAAACTGTTAAAACGGAGGGCTGAGGTCGAGCAAGCCATTAGCGTGGAGTTGGTCTGGAGTGATCCATCGGCGAGCAGATTGTTCATCTTGCGTAGAAGGGACGAGGACTTCCGCAACGAGCAGATATGGCCACAGTTGTACGAGTGGTATCGCACGAACTTGGAAGTTTTCAAGAATGTGTTCACGCCGATCCTCACGGTCATCGATCAGCCCGAGAATGAAACGGCGGTAGCTGTCGCTGCTGGTAAGTAAATCACCAGGGCACAAGCGGTCGAACCGTGCTCACCTTATGCGGACGGAAGGCCTGCCCACAGGCCAAGCCATACTGTATGCTCCATATGATGTAGATTGTGCGCAGTAAAGCTGTTTGCAGCTTCTGTATCGACGGAGGCCTACATGGACCTGGCCAGCGCTCTTCGTGAATGCTCGACCTTGGAAGCTTACCGGGATACCTGCCGCCGAATCGAGGAGAGCGATTCGTATAGTCCAGAAGCCCTTAATGACCTATGTCGCGACCTTCGTACTAGCGAGGGCAGATGTCTCCGAACTGCGGACGTTGTTTCGATGTTCTCCGACAAAACTCACTATGGCTACTACTGGAAGGCCCCTGTCGGAGTCGACGTTGACGCCAGTCATATCTCGCTTTGGGAAGGCGAGCGTGGCATAACCCAAGAAGATGTAATGCAGTGGAAACACCGCCTGGTGCAAACCGTTTTCGGCAAGCTGAAAGGTATGGAGGTGACCTCGGTTGTCCTGAGTTGTGTACACCCAAAAGACTTCGGCGTTTTCAGTCCCCCCACGCTGATGCTCATGCAGCTTCCTCCGCTGTCACCTGTGCAGCACTACCTCAAATACTGTGACGAGCTTGCAGCATGGGGCCAGCACTTCTTGGGCACCGATACGGTGCAGGTAGCAGACCGAGCCTTGTGGGTGTTTTATGAGGCGGGCTACGGTCACAAGAAAACGGCCAAAGCAGAGTCTTACAAAGCGGCGTTCAATAATGATAAATGGGTACGGCAGCGACACACCGTCACAGTTCTGAAACCGCATTTCCCAGCGTGGTCACCCCTCGAACAAGCCCACTTCTTGATGGGCATTGATGGGAACCTAGCTGCGAAAATCGCAGGATGCGAATTCGAAGTTCGTATCAAAGGACTGATCGACCACGATAAGGATAAACGGAACAGGAAGGTTAGAGAATTCAAGCAAAAGCTGCCTCCCAAGCCGGATGGACACGAGTGGGGCCACCTCGAAACAATGATTGAATACGTAGTGAAGCATAATACGAATGGCTACGGGGGATACCGAGATCGGCTTCAACGGATTCGAGAACTCCGGAATGACGCTATCCACGATGACCGGTCACTGGAAGCCGCCGAGATCGAGTTAATGATTGATATGACGGCGAAGCTACCGGTGGGACGGAGGTTGCAGAGGTCGACGGTGTAGCAGGAGGAACTCTGACGATTCAAGATCGCATCCTCGCCTACTTGGCTAAACACGCTGAGGAAGTTGACGACGACCCAATTGCAGCCGCTCAAGTCTGATTTCGAAAGCAAACAATCGAGAAGATCACAGCCCAGCGCTGGCGGCTTTCTTGTAAAAGCCAGGATGTTCATCAAATGCATCCTGAAGCTGCTTTGCAACCGCATCGGCTGCCTGTTGATCTTTTATGCGAACGATACAATCGTCTTTATTGTCGCTGGCACTAATTTCCAGCACGGGAAAGTTCGTTAGTAAGTCTTTCACTTTCTGTTCCGGCAAATCCAAGACCTGCCCCAATGCGCTCTTTGGAATCCAGATGTCCAGTTCCCCTGCTGGTGTGTTACGGCGTTTCCCCGAAATGTTGATGCCGAACACCATCTTGCCTTTCCCTTCCGTATTCTTGCGCCAGTTTCGCAAAGATCCTCCGTAAGTCGAAGTAGCCTCTTCCCAAACGGATTCTGCGTCCTTCGCAAGCAGGTTCCTGAAGCTCTCGACCATGCTGGCGATGTTCTTCGCAGCGGCCACGCCGAGAAGATCCGCCATTTTCACTTTTCGCCTTGGGAGTTTTCCCTGCTCAATAACGCTCTCCGCCACCAGCACTGATCGCGCCAGTATTTCTGCGCCATTTGCCAGTTTGGCATAGCGAAAAAAAACAGCGTTGATGTTTACCGAGTATCGCTGCGCGAGATAGTTAATGATCCGTTCTGCTGACGCATCTAGCCTAGAGGCGACAAGAAGAATCCGGTGGTTCTGCGGCGCAATGGGAGGCATGTCCGAAACTGTGAAACGCTTTGTGAATTCGTCTTCAAGTGGTCCCTTCAGGTAATCCTCTGCGATCTCGAGAATCTCAGTCTCTGAAGAGTTGTCGAGCCAAGAGGCGTAATCCAGAGCCTGGGCGACGGCCTCGCGGGGTGCGAGGTCTCGCTTTAGCTCAACAACCGTCAATTCTCCAATCGAATTGATAGCGAGCAGGTCTAGGCACCCAACTCCAGGTATGTCCCGTTGCCGACCGATGATCAGCAAGTCTTCGCCCAAAACATCTGGTGCCTGCACAATCCAGTCCTCTAACTCTTTTTCCAAGTGTTCTGCTGCGAGCGAGTTCTCTTCTGCGGGGGTAATTTTCTTATTTGTGATCTGCCACACTTTAATCTCGGTGCTCATTACACGCTCCGGAAATAAAATTCCTTCTGTTACAGCTATAACAGATCGTCGATGACATCGCTCACAGTTTCCGGGCCGCTGCGGTTGCATTCAATGTCAAGGAGCGACCACCCATCGCATAGAAGAACACGAATGAAGATGGATTGATCTCCGGAACAAATATCAGATGGCGTCCGTTGATTGTGCTTGATTGCATAAGTTCCTGTCGCCCCTAGACAGCGACCATTCGCTGGACGGCAGACAGCGGAGCAGCGAGTTCCAGATATCGGCAGAAGGCATTCGCCAGTTCAATCTGCCTCGGCGTCTTGCATTGCACATTGAACAGGGCCGGGTTGGCCACTAATACCGCAATGCACCGCGCACGGGAAGTTGCCACATTGAGCCGGTGCAAGCTATAAAGGAATTCCATTCCCCTGGGAGCGTCCTCTGGAGTGGAGGTGGTCATGCTGTAGAAGACTACGGGAGCTTCCTGACCTTGGAATTTGTCCACGGTTCCGACGCTTGCCCCGGGGGGCAGGCGTTCCCTCAAGAGCGCAACCTGGGAATTGTAGGGCGCCACAATCAGAATGTTCCCCAGCTGTAGGGACTGGGTTTTGCAGTTCTTGTCGGTCCAGGTCGCATTGTTGCCCAATAGACTGGTCACCAATTCGGCAATGACTTGCACTTCCTCAGGGGATTCGCTTTGGTTGCTTGAGTGCTGGACAGGCAAGAACCTCAGTCCAGTTCCGTCGAGGAGGCCCACGCCGTTTAATCGCTGATTCGCATTTTCGGGCCTGGCCAAGAGCCTGCCATCATAGAACGCTTCCGAGGTGAAAGCACAGATATCCGGATGGAGACGTCGAGTTTCGGCCAGGAAGATACCCTGCCCATCGCCAATCGTGGCCCGGCCATTGAGCAAGTGGCTGAGCGCCGACACCTCAGCGCCGGGTGGGTGCAGTCCTTGTTGCGGCTGATCCAGTTGTTGCGGGTCGCCCAACAGCACGATGCTCGTGGCCGCCTGGGAGATTGCGAGCACGTTCGCCAAGTTCATCTGACCTGCCTCGTCCACGAACAGCACGTCAACCGAATTTGCCATCTCCGGACGTGCCCAAAGCCATGAGCTGCCAGCCGCGACATTAGCGCTCCCGTCTGTCAAAGCCCGCAACACCGACTGGTTTGTTTCCGCCAGCACGACCTGTGCAGCCTGGCATCCATCGTCGTCGTTTGACTTTTGCACGCAACGAAGCTGGGTTCCCGACTCTGATGCCGCCTTACAGAGTTCTTCCAATAGGTGGCTGATGACCTTGTGGCTGAGCGCAGTTACACCCACGCGCTTGTCATTCCGTACCAATTCAAGAATCATTCGGGCACCGGTAAATGTCTTGCCTGAGCCCGGTGGGCCCTGAATCGGCAACACGGAAGCACTGGTTGCCAGCTCACGCACCATATCCCGTGCTGGCCGAGTGAGGTCGTCATCGTTGCCGACTAGCGTGTCCAGCTTCGCCTTTAATGCTTCAGGTCGGCAACGGAGTAGAAGGCTGCGAGCAGCTTCGTAGGTCCCCACGCCAGCTATGCCGTTATCGGCCACCCAGGACGCCAGCCGGTACAAACTTTCCCGCAAGACATTTGAATTGACGATGTCGTAGGGAATCAGTGCGGTGGGGTGGGGCGCTTCGTTTTTGGCGCCCCGCTTGATATCCATGGTATGGGCTACGTCGTCGATGGCCACAATTTCGCCAGCGCTCTTTTGAGTAGTGGGGTCGTGGGCCTCCAAGGCTCGGTCAATCGTGTGGTCCTGGGGAGGAAAGCTGTAGCGGTGAACGATGGAACGCTTGACGTGATCCACCTCACCCAGATAATTCAAGCCAGCTAGCGCGTTCTTGTCCTCCTGCAGTTCGTCATCGGAGAGTTCGCACAGGCGAAAGTACTCCCACCACGACGATTTCTCCTCGCGGCGGTGATATTCCAGCAGCTGAGCGAGCAGCCAGCATCCTCGGTTTTGGTCAGTCCAGTTCGCTTCATCGGGGGGAAGAGGATCTAGCAGGCGCTTCTTTAGTTGCGCAACCCTATCTAGTTCAGCCGCCAGATTCTCGCCCGGCTCACCTGTCTTGGGCTCTGGACGAGGGAGTGCCTTGCCGAACTTGCTTTCAAGCTCAACCCGTCTTTCTTCAAGCCACTCTCTGAGCCGGAAAGCTGAGATGCAATCATCCTGGTTGTACCCCTCCACCACCTTCAAAAGGTCAGTCAATTCATCCCGATTGGAAGCCAAGCCCAACGCGGCTTCGAAGGCTTGAAGTGCCCCATTTGCATTCCTGAGCGGCACGGTGCGGTTGAATCCGTACAGAGGCTCCAGCCTCTTTATCGAGTAGCTTTCCACCGAAGCTCGCAGCCCCTGGCGAACTGCCCGGTAGAGGTCTACGAAAACTCCGGCCCGCAGCAAGTGGTCAACCTCCTCGATACAAGTGCCGTGTCGTCCCGCCAGACGCTTGATGGCCGTAGGTTCATAGGGCGCGTAGTGGTAAATGTGCATTCCAGGATTGGCTTGCCACCGAGCCATCACCGTGGCGATAAACGACTCAAATGCTTTCTTCTCCTCGGCACGGCCTAACGCCCAAAGCGCTTGGTACTGCGGTCGGTTCTGGTCATCCAAGGTGACGAAGCCGGTGAGGTATTCAAGTCCATCGCCCAGAACGAACGGATTGGCCTCGAAATCAAGGAAAATGTCGGCGGGGTCGGGAGGCGGGAGTAAGGCCAAGCCTCTCCCTGGTTCGAATTCCTCCAGTAACTCATAAAGCAAACGCCCTGCTTCACGACCTTGCACCTGAATCCGGGCTTGGTCGTGGATGCGCTGGAGAGCCGGAGCACCTATCCTCTCAAACTTAGGCTTAATGGGCAGCACAAGCCGAGCCAGATCGACTACGGTGACGATGCCACGCTCGACCAGTGCTTTTCGGTGATTACGGCTGATACCAGCAACCAATGACAAATGGTCATCGTCCCGGCGTCGCTTCTCGCACAACGGGGACCAAGAGCACACTCCGCAATGTTCCACGGGTTCCGGATAGGTGTCCGGCTGGGTCTGCCAAGCTTGCTGAAAGTCGCTGCGAACTTTGCGGAAATATGCGGCGTACTGGTTGACCACAAACTGCTCAGGCTCAGCTAGTCCGCCCAGCACCACGTGCACGAACCGAGGTTCTGCGCCTTGCAGGCGGGCGAGCATGTCAGAGTAAAAGCACAGCTGGACGAGCGCACCAGCCTTCGTTGAGCGAGCCAGCTTGGTTTCAACAACCTCATAGCCCCAATCGCCGAGGCCGCTAAGGCAGGTAACCTTTTTCAGAAAGTCAGGGCGGCCACCCCATCCAGAATCCATGAATACGCCTTGATAGATGACGTCCGCCCCTGCCTCCATCGCCATTATGGTTTCTGTCGCGCCGTCTGCCCATGGGATGTCGTGATTCAGTCTCACGACTTTCAGACCATCGGCTTCCAGAGTCTGGAGGTGGTTTTGCTCGTGCTCTTGGCCGAGTTCGCGAAGGAGATCAACGGAAGGATCGTTGAAGAACGGCCTCTTGACCTCACCCCTGGTTTCGGCCTTCTTAAGCGTGGCGGTGTGAGGGCAGGCCAAAAATCGCGATATGTCAGTAGCGGAAAACACGTGGCAGCTTCACCACAATGGTACAACAGATTGTCGCGCTGAACATTAGCATAGGTACGAAGCAATTCGGCGGTGATTTCGGTCACCTACCTCGGAGCTCGGCCTACAGCAGAATACGACACTCCGCGCCAATGGCGAGCAAGAACCGAATCGCCGTGCAAAGTCTTGTTATGAACTTGGGACACTTCCGTAACCGTTTGTCTCTGTGACTGAAAATATTTAGCCGAAATGACTTACGTGCATACGCAAATACGGCTATACTGCTCCCGCCCAAGAGGAACCCGCAATGGTAAAGAACGGCAAAAGCCGTACTTCGCTGAAGGCAATGATGCAAAGGAAGCTAAAGTCCGCAAAACCCAAGCCAGTCGCCTTAACCGTGAAGGTCGATGACGCAACGTATGTGCGCCTTTGTACTCTTGGGGCAATCCAGCGGCGTACCAATCAGGATATCCTCCGCGAAGCTTTGCATGACTATCTTGATCGCGTGACGACATAGCGCATTTTCAGGCGGTGTTTGCAATGAATCATTTGATTGAATCAAGACAGCTCTTAGGCATAAACGCTCCAGTATTCGCGTGGATCGCGGCTGGCCTTCTGCTGCTCTTTGCTCTCTGCGCCATCCTTATGCTTTTGATCAGAGTCCGAGGACTTTGTACCTCCGGAAATCGATTATCAACGTCATTGGCAGGTCTGCGAAAGCCGACTTTCGGCAGCGGAGTCTCCCTTTCTGATGTTGAGGCAATTAGAAAGCAATTTGGCGACCACCCCGCGTATGTTAGAAGTTGGGCTCGGGTAGAGAACAAGCTAATCAGACGTAGAGGGGCCCCTGAAGATGAATACTGGCTATGCGTGCCAGCATCCGAGATACTTCAGACCTCGGCAGTCACGGAGACTCAAGTAAATCGGGATTGGTACGAAGCAATTCCCGGAATTTTAACTGGAATTGGATTGTTGGTGACCTTCATAGCAATTCTGGTGGCCCTTTTGCATGTACGTCTTGTGGGAAATCGGGTCGAGGGCATGGCTCTCCTCATAGAAGGCTTGTCCGGGAAATTTGTCTCCTCGATCGCCGCGCTCTTTGCCGCAACAGTGTTTGTAATATTCGAAAAGCAACAGCTCCATTCGTTAGACAGTTCCATTTCAAAATTAGCCGATGCTCTTGGAGCTGTTTTGCCACTCCTCACACAAACTCATCTCCTTGTGGAGCTTCAGAAGGATATGGGAGAGCAGTCGGTCGCTTTCAGAGCGTTTAACGCAGACCTGTCAGGGAGACTGAAACAGTCCTTTAGCGAGAGCATGGGTCCCACCCTAGAGAGGATGGTTACAGCCGTCGAGGACTTGAACCAGCTTCTTCGGGCAGCGGAAGCAGCCAAGAGCGACACCATATCAGAGAGCCTAGCCGGAATGATATCGCGATTGGAAGTGTCATTAACCCAGTCGCTGGGCAAGATGGGCGAGCAGTTCACATCGTCGCTGTCGGGCAGCACCATGACCCAATTCTCCCGATTGTCAGAGTCACTTGCCGGGGCAGCGTCAGTCCTTGAGCAGATGAACAGCCACAACCAGGCCACTCAGACTGCGTTAACCGAGTTGGTCGGCTTTGCGAAGAACTCAGCGGTAGAGCAGATGGCACTCGGGCGAACTCAAGTCGAAGACCTCACAAACGTCCTCCGTTCAATGCTCGTCCAGATTGAGCAAGCGACGGGTTCCTCTGTGAACAACATGGGAGCGGCGCTGACCGCCTTGATGGCCGATCTGTCCTCGAAGGTTGTAGAGCTGACAGAACAGACGCGCAGCTCCATGGTTCAAACATCCCAAGCCAGCGCTGATACAGCGAACTCTGTTCTGAAGAACGCCACTGAGTGGACCGCCACGAGTACAGAGCAATTGGCTACACTGATCGAGAAGCATACGAACCAACTCAGCACCGCCGACCGGCTGAGGGCTTCGCTTGATGAGTCCGCCACGCGGTTCAGTGCGGCAGCATCGCAGTTCAGTTCAATTCTCACAAAACTTCAACAAGTTACAACAGACGCAGGGACCTGTACCATCGCCATGAGCGGTGCGGCAAAAGCGGTAAGGGATTCCCAGGAAGGTCTCCAACGGGTAGCGGGCCTCTCCTCTTCGCAAATCGAGAAGCTATCGTTAGCAGGGAAAGAACAACAGGAATTGTTAGGCCGTATTTCACAAGCGATGTCACAATACCAGCAGACGTTTTCGAAGGTGGAATCATCCGCTTCTGCGCTGCTCCAGACGTTGGAACGAAACATTGCTCAGCACTTAGAGCTTTGCAAGCGCGGCTACGAGTCGCTCGTTAAGGTGTCAGACGAACATTTTGCATCTGCCACTCAGCGGCTTGGTGCCTCCGTTGATGAACTTTCCGAATACTTGCAGGACTTGAGCGACGTAATGGCAGCACGCTCCTCCGGAAAGGCGGCACATGGCGATTGAGAAAAAGAACGGCAGCAGCAGCTTGGCAAGTTCGTTGACGGACTTGATGACATCGCTGATGGTAATTTTCGTCTTACTGCTGGTTGCAACATTGAATAATGCTACTGCGGAGGGGGAAAATGCCCGTAATCTCATTTTGGATCAGCTGAAGCATGATCTGCAGAATTTTGCCCGACAAGGTGTACGAGTGGACAAAGATCCTAAAGATCCGCTCGGCTTGCTCGTACTCGTTCCAGAGGGATTGCTAAACTTTGCTGTGGACCAGTTTGACATCCCTCCTAGAGGCGTCAGGTTCCTGTCCGACTTTTCCCCGACACTTGCGAAGACTTCGTGTAGTGAGCGCTACAAGAAAGACATAAGCTCAATAGTAGTAGAGGGACATACTGATTCGTCAGGGACTGATGAACACAACCTGCAGCTGAGCCAAGAGCGTTCGCTAGCGGTAGTTCAACAGACACTCGAAATCTTGAGGCATGATGACTCTGACAGGAAGTGCTTTCTAGAGTTTCTCTCGGCGAATGGGCGGGGTAGTAAAGAACCTATACCCGGTGCAGACGGCAAAGAAGACAAAGCGCAAAGCCGTCGCGTCGTGTTCAAAATCAGAGTTCGATCTCTCGAACAGCGCGAATTCCGTTCGATTTTGGGAATGTGACATGGCGGAACCTCGGTCATGCCTCGATATTCTCGCGGAACTGGAGCGGTTCTTCAGCAGCTTGCAGCGGGAGGCACCTCCTGCGATGCCTTCCGACCGGACAATCGGTAGGCTACGAGCAACAGTCGCCCGGCTCTCTCAGCCAAAGAAGGCACGACAAGTCAGATGTCCTCCGAACTTTATAGAGTTGTGGAATAGCGTGGGACATACTAACCCTGCCGAACTCTCCAGCAGAGCCATTCGATACTTGAGTTGGGAGACCCACGTCGCGATTCAGCCAGCATTTCAAGCTATTGCTTTGACGCCGGAGCGAATCACGGCTAGGTTGCTTCAAGGCATTGTCCGCAGCGTGCATCGTTGCTGGGATACTACGGTGAACACACCGTCAGTTGGAAATCTCGTGGTCGCGTTAACGAGTTACGCGGGCAAGAACACCCTGATTGAGAAGTGGAAGCAGAATCTTGGATACGTTCTGAACAAGGGAGGTCCGCTTCGATTCGCCTCCGATGTGATTCGTGGGGGAACAACCTGGGAAAAGGTCGCTGACCAATGGGGTCTTGAGGCGGATAGCGAGTTTGGCAACCAGGTGTTGATGCAATCCGTAGTCTTGTCGCTCGGTGGACGCGACAATGATTTCTTTCAAAATGCAATACGCTTCGTTCTTCCAAGCAAACATTGGCGACTGAGTTCTTTTAAGACATCGGTTCAGCAGATGATAACCGCGTGCTCAAGACTCTCCTCGGAACAAGCGGAGCGCCTGAAAGACTTTATCTTGAGTGACCCTCGACTTCTCGACCCCCGTTTACCAGCAAACGGCCCTAATTGGGTCGCCATCAGCGATACCGCAAAAGACATTGTTATCCAATGGCTTTCTGCCGAGGACATTCAACTATTCTTTGACCACGTTCTCACTACGCGCAACGACCCGCATGGAAGGAAACCTTTTTGGCTTCGATACATGGGGAAGGTCAAGAGGTCCAGACCGCTCCTCTCAGCATTGGATGAGGGTCGGTGGCAGGCGAACACGGCGACAAGAGGGAAACGTAACTTTGGAAGAATGGACTACCTCTGTAATACGAGCGCGTTCCTCCTCGATTTTGGCCGAGTAATAGTTGTCGAATTTAGCCAGGTTGGTAACGCTGTATACGTGTACGAGCATCGGGATGTCCCGGATCTAAACGATGCTTTTTGGTCGCAAGCTCGATTTCCCTTGAGCATGCTAAAGCAGAAAGACTACTGTGTGGAGCGAATGACGCACACGCCGCTCTGGCAGAGCAAGATGAGAACATTGTTAGCTCAATTCGGCATTCACCCCGGCACTTAAGAATGGATTGGACTCTTTTCAACGGCGTGTCCCTGACTGTAAGCGCAGAAGCTGAAGGCGTAGTAATCGCTCGCCATCAGACCGCTCTTCGGTCTTCTCCTTCGAGACTGGAGCGAGTTCTCCCCGCTCTGTTGTTGCAACTTGAGGACATGGAGATTGGGGCCGCGCAACCCGGCTCCTCATGGCTTATTTCGTATCCGCAGTTCGTGAACCTTGAGACAAACGGAATCGATGCCTTTGAAAATCTTTGCCAATGGTCACCGTTGACCTTGGAATTAGAGTCAACGCGATGGCTCGGCTCTGCTGATTTTCGATACATCTATCGGTTTCACAGAGGAGGTTCGCCCGTACGTCTGGAACGTCGTGGCTGCTTCTTAGCAACAAACGGGGAGATATTCAGGCTAGATTCAGACATGTTCAACCTGATTGAGGCGATAGATGGTTTCAACGATTCTTCGCCTGAAACCAGGGCTGGCAGTGCTCTGCTCCGATTCCACGCAATAAAAGGACTTGCAGGTTCAGTCGGAGCAAAGCTTGACAAGTATCTCGGAGCCGAGCGTGTTTTGCTGCCATCGAAGCTGGGCGTCGATATCGTGCCAGAGCCCGGGGGCCGAATATCCTTCGTTCCAAAGGTCGAGGGGGTGCCACAGGATGGCCTGACGCGTGCGTTTTACGCCGGAGATGACATTGAGAGTGTCTACGCTGTCGAAGACGAAACTGGCGGTCGCATCCGGGTCATTTTTGATGAGGAGCAGCAAGAGGTTCTTCGGCGTATTCAGAAGGTTAGGCATTTAGGCGGTCCGTCGAAGTCGGAGGTAATGCGCGATCCTTCCGTCATATTTGACGGCGTTTCAGGGTCGGTGGAGTTTGCATTTGGTCCCCGCGTCGTGGGGGTGGGTGACTTTCCATTTACTGTCCACCCTTACCTCGACTCACGCGCCGGAATTTTCGACGGACTCGAAACCGTTAGTCAAGGCGCTCCTGAATACGGCCTGGAGTGCCGATATGCAGACGGAACGTCTCAGCGCATTCGCTTCTCATCGCAACAAGAGATTGTCCGCCTCAAGAATGAAGTCGCAGACGCCCGCAGCCGGGGCTCTGCAACAGTGGAGTTCAATGGCAAAACGATCTCGGTCACCCCGGAGTTTGAAGGCTCTCTGGAGCAGCTACTACGAGTCAAACAGCACAAACCATCACGACCGCAAGAGGGAAAGAGCACCGGACAGTACGTTCTGATTTATACGAACGAGTTAGAACTGGACTATCAAGGCGAGAGGACCGAGGTTGACCCTCATTTCAAGCCAGAGCTTCCGGCTGCCTTTAGCGCTAAGGCAAAAGCGCATCAATGCGTCGGGTATCAGTGGCTGAGGGCGAATTACGAGCGAGGCCGAAGCGGTTGCCTACTGGCTGACGATATGGGGCTCGGGAAGACGCTGCAGGTGCTGTTGTTCCTCGCGGCATTAATAGAGACCGGTCGCCTTTCGCAGGGTAACCCCGGTTCAGATTTGCCCCCTTGGGACCCGATTCTCATCATCGCTCCCATCATCCTCATCGAGAACGCTACCTGGCAAACAGATATGAAATCGTTCTTCAACGAGGAAGGCGCACTCTTTGAGCCACTCCTCGTGCTTCATGGAGCGACGATTAAGCGATTTAGGACTCCAGAGGTTCAGGGAAAAGAAACCTCCATTGGGCAGCCCGCACTTCGACTTGAGGAACTCAGAAAGTTCAAAGTCGTTCTTACAAACTACGAGACGGTGGTCAACTATCAGCACTCGTTCGCAAAGATGCGGTGGTCGGCAGTTGTCACTGACGAGGCACAAGAATATAAAACTCCGAGCACAAAAGTGTCCCACGCAATGAAGGCTCTGAACTCGCAGTTCCGCATTGCGTGTACCGGCACTCCTGTCGAGACACGCCTATTCGACATTTGGAATCTGTTCGATTTCCTTCAGCCAGGTCCTCTACTCGGTAGCGCAACTGACTTTAGACGTGATTACGAATCTGATACGGACTGTGGGCGTGGTTTACCAAAACTAAAGGAACGACTGAAACTTGGATTATCTGATGCGTTCCTCTTGAGACGCAACAAAGATGATGTGCTGGACCTCCCGCCCAAGGTCGAGCATTACCTCACCAGCGAACTGTCGAAGGCGCAGGTTGATTGGCACATAGACTTGCTCAATAGGAGGGGTGGAAACACTCCGGACAGCCACCCCTTTTCTATTCTTCACCACCTTATGAGACTTTCTCAGCATCCGGCGCTCGTACCCCGCTTTGAGCCGACGACAGCCGAGGAAGCATTAATGTCTTGCCCTAAACTTCAAAGCGTTGTCGAATGTCTGAAGCAGATAAAGAGCAAGTCGGAGAAGGCTCTTATCTTCACCCGCAGCATCGATATGCAACAGCTACTGGCCCTCACATTGGAGCATGTCTTTGCTTTTCAGATTCACATAGTCAACGGGACGACGGGGAAGGACGGACGCCAGGGGATTGGTAAGTCTCGACGGGCAATAATGGATTCCTTTCGTAATTCTCCCGGGTTCAACATCCTAATTCTTTCGCCAGATGTGGCTGGTATCGGATTAACGATCGTCGAAGCAAACCACGTCATCCATTATGGGCGTTGGTGGAACCCGGCAAAGGAATCGCAGGCGACTGACCGGGTATATCGGATTGGCCAAACCAGGCCTGTACATGTTTACTATCCTGTGGCTAAACATCCGCAGCGGACATTCCCGACTTTTGACGAGAAGCTGGACGAACTGCTCAGGGTTCGCAAGCAATTAGCAGCGGACTTCCTGACTCCCGCACCGAGCGAAGACGATCTTCAGCGGGAGCTTCTGAATTCCCTCGGCGTAACACACAAGGAAATCCCTCCTGAGCAGTTGCTGACTGTGGATGACCTGACTGGTCTCACATGGGACAGGTTTGAATCGTTTGTGGCGCTGCTAGAAAACAAGTACGGCAGGAAGGTCTGGCTGTCTCCAAAATGTGGAGACGGTGGAATTGATGTTATCTCTCAGCTTGGTTCGGAAATTCGACTTATCCAGTGCAAACATAGTCAGTGGACAAATGCGGTTGACAAGGAAGTTCTGGACGAGTTGATTGCCTCTTGCGATGCCTTCCGCGCCAGCGTTCAGATTTCTGGTTTCACATTCAAGCCTGTGCTGATTACCAATTCCTCAGTACCGCGCTCAGCAAAAGAGTTCGGATTCAGCAGGGATGTTGAAGTGATAGCAATCGATGCATTCAACTCGTATTTGGGCCAAATGAAATGCACGAGGGCCGAGGTGGAAGGGATGGAACGCCGACGTTATGCAACTCTTCCACGCCTGAAAAGCGATTTCGTTGTGTCTCTGCAGGAGAAGTCTCGCGTAAGCAATCCACAATCCAACTGACTCCGCCTTGCCCGACGCTGCCCTGTTAAGCCGGATCGCGAAGCAGATGATGGCCACTCGAGCTTATTGGTACAGCGCCCGCACTTGAGCCCCGCCCGATCGGGTGTGCCGGTATGTCACAACGAAAACCTTCGGATTTCTAGAACGCGCTGCCTCCGCGCACATCCACGTTGGAATAAATGATTGAATCGGAAAGCTCTTGGGCAGGGTTCGCGCCCCCGCCCGCCCGCTCGTCATCACCAGACCGACGAAATCTTCGTGCGTTAAGCGCAAGAAACCGGAAGTCAAATGGCTGACAGGGTGCTCTCGACTTCCAGTCTGATTTTATGCTGTCGCCAGTCCGCGTTTATGGTGTGGCAGTCCGGAGTTATGCGTAAGCGTCCGGTTCCCACCGCCTGGACTCCGAGCTAAGTCAGCGAGATCATCACCCGAAGGGTAGTTCTGCTGGAGGTGGTGATGGATGGTCCAGTCGCAGTAAAGATCCAACAACCCAAACGGCAGCGGCGAAGCATTGCCGAGAAGCGCCGGATCGTCGAGCTGGTGATGCAGCCGGGAGCCTCGATCGCTCGGGTGGCCCGAGAACATGGAGTTAATGCCAACATGGTGCATTACTGGCGGAGGCTCTATCGCGAGGGGCGGTTGGGAGAGAACAAGGGCAACAGCGTACATCTGCTGCCGGTCAGCGTGAGCGAGTCGGCAGCAACCGCTACTGAGCTAAATCTGCAGTCCTTGGCCGCTGCTGCTCCTGCTGAACCGGCAACCAAGCTCGCCGCGCCGACGATGCTGCTACCCGCCACTTCCCCCGGTAGCATCTACATCGAGTTTCCCAAGATCCATCTCCGCATCGAGAGCGGCGCAGATGCCGCGCTGCTACGCCTGGTTTTGGAATCGCTGCAACGATGATCACGCTACCGGCGAAGACCCACATCTGGATTGCGGCAGGAGTCACGGACCTGCGCCGTGGCTTCGATGGGCTGAGTGCGCTGGTGCAGACGAAGCTGGAGCAGAGCCCGTTCTCCGGTCACGTGTTTGTCTTCCGTGGCCGACGTGGCGATCTGATCAAGATTTTATGGTGGGATGGAGATGGTCTTTGCCTGTTTGCCAAGCGATTGGAACGTGGTCGCTTCGTGTGGCCGCAAGCGACAGAAGGCAGCGTGGCGCTGACGCGGGCGCAGCTATCGATGTTGCTGGAAGGCATTGACTGGCGTCGTCCGGTGCGCACGGCGGAGCCGCAGTTGGCGATCTGAGTTCCCCTACTTCCTTTGCACAGATTTTTATGTACTCGACTCTATGCGCGACGATGCAGTGATGGCATACTGCGCTCGTGGCTGCCTCACCTGCACCGCTCCCCAACCTGGATCTACTCGATGCCGCCGGATTGAAGGCGCTGATCCTGTCTCAGCACGAGCAGTTAGTCTGCCATCGGGATGAGATCGAGCATCTGAAGCTACTCATCGCCAAGCTGCGGCGCATGCAGTTCGGGCGCAAGTCGGAGAAGCTGGAGCGGCAGATCGAACAACTGGAACTCAAGCTGGAAGAGCTGGAGACGGCCAAGGTTTCACCGGCGATCGAGCTGGTTACGAAGTCCTCTGCGGAAGCTGCCCGCCTGGTCAAACCCGCTCGTCAGCCGCTGCCGCAACACTTGCCTCGGGAAGTGAAGACCTACTCGCCGCCAGAACAGGTCTGCGCGTGTGGCGGGCGGCTGCGCCCTCTGGGCCAGGATGTGTCGGAGGTACTGGAGTGGGTGCCGGGAAGCTTTAAGGTCATGCGCTATGTGCGGCCCAAGTTGAGCTGTGCGAGCTGCGAACGCATTGTGCAGGCACCGGCACCCAGTCGCCCCATCGAGCGCGGCTTGGCTGGACCCGGTCTGCTGGCCCATGTGTTAGTGGCGAAGTACTGTGATCATCAGCCGCTCTATCGCCAGGCGGAGATGTATGCCCGGGAAGGAGTGGAGCTGGAACGTTCGACGCTGGCCGACTGGGTCGGTGGTTGCAGTCGATTGCTAGACCCGCTGGTGGAAGCCTTGCACCGCCACGTCATGAACGCCGCCAAGCTGCACGCCGACGATACGCCAGTTCCGGTGCTGGCTCCTGGCAACGGCAAGACCAAGCTGGGTCGTCTGTGGACTTATGTTCGCGATGATCGCCCAGCGGCCGATAGCACTCCACCAGCGGTGTGGTTTGCCTACTCGCCGGATCGGCGCGGCGAGCATCCGCGCCGCCATCTATGCCGGTTCAGCGGCACCTTGCAGGCGGATGCGTATGCCGGCTTCCATCATCTCTACGAAGGCGGACAGATCCAGGAAGCGGCGTGCTGGGCGCATGTGCGGCGCAAGTTCTATGAGCTGCAAGTGGCGCATGCTTCGCCATTGGCCGCCGAAGCGCTCAAGCGAATCGCGGAGTTATACGCGATCGAGGCTGACATTCGGGGCCGCCCTCCGGAAGAGCGGCTGCAAGCCCGAATGAGTCGTGCGCGTCCTCTGCTGGACTCGCTCCATCAGTGGCTACAAGCCACGTTGGCGATGGTGTCGAAGAAGTCGGAGATCGCGGTGGCCATCCGCTATGCGCTGGGGCGCTGGCGGGCGCTTCTGCGCTATGCCGAGGACGGGCACATCGAGATCGACAACAACGCCGCCGAACGGGCTCTGCGGACTGTCGCTCTGGGACGGAAGAACTACTTATTCGCGGGATCAGATTCCGGTGGGGAACGGGCTGCCGCCATCTATAGCCTGATCGGCACCGCCAAACTGAACGGCCTCGACCCGGAGGCGTATCAGCGCGAGGTGTTACAGCGCATCGCCGACCATCCCATCAACCGCATCGAGCAACTACTGCCGTGGAATCTCGTTGCAGCCGCCGAAGCTACCAGCTCGTAGCTCGTTCAACCATTTTCTTGCGCAATCCGCTGTTCTCGCCAGCTATCGCTGACAATAACCAAGTTCTGGCGGTAAGCTGTGTGGTGACATCCATAGGTTTCTAGCCACTCGAGGCATCGACATGGGTTACACGCAACGGGTTGGATTGTTCCTAACACTACTGCTCTCAGCGGCGAGCAGTTGGGCATCGCGTATCGTTCCCGTGACGACGAGCGTGACATTCACAGCCCAACAGGCGCAACAGCCGTGGTCAGCGCCCATTTACGGCAAAGACGGACAGGCCGCTTACGTTCTCGGACTGGAACCGGTCCTCGATGCTGGTGGTCATGTTGTCACAGTCAATCTGGTAATGCGAAGAGCGGGGGCCAGAGGCGATGCGCCCGACCTGATTGAGGAAAATGCGAACGGGCTGCAGCTTCCCCACTTTACGGCGAACGATCTCGCACAGCGTGTACAGAGGTCAGCATTCGGAGAGCCGGCGACAATGGGTCTCATGAAGCTGGGGCTGCTGTTGCGGGTTGCGGTGACAGGTGCGGCGGTGATTCCGAATCCAACGACTGGCGGCTACCAAATAAACACACTTAGCCTCCACATCGAGGTTGACAATCTGCACAGCACTGCGCCCCTTTCATTGGGTACGCCTTGCTCGGAGGTTGAAGAGAAAGGCTACATGCGGTCGGTATTCTTCGATCAGCATGACGGAATAGCGTATGGTGTTTCCGCGTTGAGAGACCACTTTAAGGAAGGCGACGAGATTCGGCTATACTTCTTGTTGTCGAACGAGTCCGAACAAGCCATAGGATACATGGTCTGCAAGACTACCATCATGGACGAGATTGAGGTAGTCAACTCTTCAGGAATGCGGATTCCGAGTGGCATGGAACTGCATTACCACAAAACCAAACCGACGCCTGAGGTCGGTGGTTGCTTTGGGGAGCTTAAGGTAGAGCCTGGTTCCTGCGAAGTTGTGAACTCGGGCTATCTCAGCCCCCTTGATACAGGTTATGATCTGAAACCAGGGACCTACAAGATTATTGAGGATCACGCGCCCAGTCATCCAATCTCCAAGATCGGAGAGCCAGTACCCCCTGGAACGTGGTTACAAAGAGGTCTCACGATAACGATAGAACCTGCTGACCGATAGCCATTAGCGGATGGATGTTGCTAAATTGCCATCACACTCATAATCCCCGGGTCGCATTCCCTCTGTAAGCGTCCATTTATTTCTTAGTGGACACTTAACGGCCACTCTCATCACCCCTGGCTGGCCGCGTCCTTGGCCGAACGCTTACAGTTATGCGTTAAAACACAAACCAACTTCTAACTCTTCATCAGCAGTCGGGCTACACCCGATTGAGGTGCCGCAGCATATGCATCCGTAGCAGCTGCCGTTCCGGGTGGTGAGTGTGCCAAGATCGCGCCCGCTTGCATCGGCGGAGGTGCCAACGCGTCCTCACTGCTGAACTGCTGACACACCCTGTTCGGGTGATCTGGTGATCTGGCTTGGACTCCGAATGATCTCTGTTATACCTTTTCAGATGAATGCCGCCGAACTCGACTGATCTCGACTTATTCGTCCTTGCACTTGTTCAACGTGGCTGCGCAACGCCTTATGAACTAAAAGCTAGGGCCGGGATGTCCATTGGCAGCAGTGCTCCCGTGCTCGAACGGCTTACCAGGGGTGGCTTCCTGAAGAAATCGGCTCCCGGTGTTCGCGGCAAAGCGCACTTCGCAATTACCACAAAGGGGGAGAAAACGCTGGATTCCAGCTGGAAGACTCTTCTGGGAACCCGACCCACTGACGCGGATGCGATCCTCCGGATCACGTACCTCGCCTGGGCTCTTGGTGAGCAGTATGTAATGACGGAGTTCGTCGACTCTGCCGCCAGCACACTGGGAAATGCCGCGGCAATTCGGAGAGCAGAAGCGGACCAACTTCAAGGGGTCTTTTCGGCCGTTGGCGCAGAGGCATTTCGATGGCTGAAGGTGAGATTCGAGGCAGCCCGTCTTGAGGCCCAGAGTCAGGAGTTGAAGGAGTTAGGAAAGCATATAAGAAGGCAGAAAAAGAAGTAACGGGCACACCATCAACAACTTACACCCACCGCAGCAATCTCCTCCGTCGACTTCCGAAAAATACTTTCGCCGCTACTATTTGGTTGCATTGACCGCCGATGACAGCATCGCAGCATGGTAATCCTCGTTGTCCACTTCAAGTTCCTTGCCGCTGGGCAGAGTCGCAGTTCAGCCTCCGCCTGTAAGGCTGTAGGTTGCTGGTGCGATCGGTCGCCGGAGGTCAATGAACCAAAGACATCTACCCGCGAGCCCGCCAGCCAACTATGTTCAGACCGCATGGTGAGTCATCTGCAACACCCTGAGCTCGAACTGACGGAATGCGGCCGCCCGATCCCGGCTCAGCCGGTGGCAGCTCGCCATACATATCTGGACATCATCGATGCTGCTTGTCTGTTACGCCGGCGGCCGTGCCAGATCCGCCGGCTTGCTGACGCCGGTCTCATTCCGGCCCATGCGCTAAGGCATGAAGGCCTCACCTGCTGGAAGTTTCGCCTCGATGAGCTCCTGGTCTGGGCTACTGAGATTGGGGTTGAAGTCAGCCAACAAGCCGTCTGCAGCCTTTTGAGACACGTAGGTACAGCACAGTAGGTCGAAGCCAGAGAAGCGGCCATAGCGCGTTTTCCAGAAGTTTCGTCGGAAGCCTTTGGAAGACGGCAAGGGCTGGTTCACAGTCGAGATGATCAGAAAGGAGGTTCACCGGCAAACACTGGGGCACTGCTCCGCACCGAGAGCGGCGGGCAGTTGTCATACGGCACTGAAGCTCTCAAACTTCAAATCCAAGCCGTATGTAGGACGACATGAATCAAGCAATCATCGGCGGTGAAGCCGCCTTCACCCCTCCAGCAGGCCGAGCTACGAAGATCATCGAATGCTCGCACAATTCGCACCCGTCTCAACGTGCCCGCCACCTGGGTTCGGGAACATACGCGGAAACGCACGAACGATCCGATTCCTCATCTGAAACTGGGCAAGTATTGCCGCTTCCTGTGGGGCAGCCCGAAGTTGGAAGCGTGGCTGGAAAGTCGTATGGTAGTCGCACACGATAACAGGGTGGTCCGGTCCTCAGGAAAGGAGTTTATTCAATGAAGAGGCACGGACGTCACCAGCAAGGTTACGTCTTTCGGAAGGGCAACGGCTGGTATCTCCGCTATTACCAGGGAGAACGCCAGCCGGACGGCTCAGAGCGGGCAGTCCAGAAATGCACGAAGTTGGCAGATTACGGCGGCGAGTACCGGTCGAAGAGCGCCGTCCGTATCTTGGCCGATGAATTTCTGGCTCCCTTCAACAACGGTACGACCACAGTGGACAGTCTGATGAGCCTGACAGACTTCATCGAGAAACGCTACCTGCCATACGTGAAGGAGCACAAGGCTCCGAGCACGTATGCCGGGTACAGGAATCTATGGAGCCTGTACATCGAGGATCGCGGAACGATGGCGCTACGCGACTACCGGACATGCGAATGCGATGATCTCCTGCTGGAGATCGCGCGGGCGCATGACACAGCCAAAGAGACGATCAAACGGGTCAAGTCATTCTTGTCCGGCACGTTTCGTCACGCAAAGCGCCTCGGCGTGCTCAACACAGAAAACCCGATGTGGGACACGGTCCTTCCGGAGTGTCGCGAAGGGGAAGACACTTATGCGTATTCCCTGAGCGAGATTCTCACGATGCTCGAATCGGTTCCGGAGCCTGCGGCGACGATGATCGCTGTCGCGGGGATTCGCCGGCCTTCGCAATGGAGAACTGCGCGGGCCTGCTCATCGAGAACTGCGATGGGGAGTCGATCCTCGTTTCGCAGTCAGCGTGGCGGTCCCATGTGCGCAAGCCGAAAACAAAGGCCAGCCGCGCTCATGTGCCCGTCATCGCTCAAGTCCGTGCCCGCATCGCTCGGCACCTGGCCAGCATGGGCTCGCCAACCTCGGGATTGATGTTTCCCAACAGCATCGGGAAACCAATCGGGATGCAGCGGCTCGTTAACGAGGTCATTCGCCCTGCACTTGGTGGCTCGGGTGTTGAATGGCATGGCTGGCATGCACTGACGACGGGGGCTCGCAACGAACCTGCATGAATTGGGTGTCCCTGACAAGGTCATCCAAGTCATCCTTCGACATTCAAATGTTGGGGTGACGCAGCAGTGCTATATCAAGACCACCGATCCGCAAGCGGTGAAAGGCATGAAAAAACTGGAGCGGAAAATCTCACGTGCAACCAATATGCAACCGGCCAAGCGTGAGCGAAAAGGACCTGCCGAGGTTTTGTTCGGCTATCCTGACAAATCCTCCTGTTTTCAGCAGCTTGTAAATCTGGCGGAGAGGGGGGGATTCGAACCCCCGATACAGCTTTTGACCGTATAACGGTTTAGCAAACCGCCGCCTTCAGCCACTCGGCCACCTCTCCGGTCGGGCGGGACCCGCGCACTGGCGGGCTGCTCTTGCGAGCAGATTGCATTATAGCAGCCGGTGCGTTATAGCGAACATTGAGACGCTTTTACCCGTCGTGTCTCAGTTAGAAAATCCATCGGGTCGTTCAAGTGTGCCCTTTTCAAACTGAGACACTCCGCCTCGCGACTGGATCAACCGAGACGCTTTCGCCCCGTACTATCTCAGTTCGAATATCCGTCCATCGTTCAAGAGTGCCCAAGGCGGAGAGGCAAATCCGTCTTTCAACCTGAGACAGTCGGCATCGCGCCAAGGTCAACCGGGCCGAGTTCACTCAACTCGTTCGGAACGGTAATCGCGGGATTTGAAAACAGTGTTTAGATAAGTTCCCTTCGACACTGCATTGCGGAAGGCACTGTACTCCGCTGGCGGCACCTCGAAGTAGTGATATATCTCGCCGCTCTGCCGAAACTCTAACTCCAGCAGTTTCCACACCGGGTCATAGCCCATACTGGCAATTACTTCTGACTCGATCGCTTCTCTCTTCATCGCAGATTTCTCCGCAGATTGTTCCATAAATATCTGAAGTGTGAGCGGGAACGATTCCAGAAGGTTGCGTCCAAAATTAGGTGCTACGAAAATTAACTGAAGGCCGTCGCTGCCGGGCCGTACAGGCAGTCCCCCCTCACGTTGTCAGAGCCAGCCCCGAGCCGGTACGTATTTGTAACGGAGTTTCGCGACGGTCATTCCGCAGCGGAGCGCTATTCATCGACGCGCCCGCGTCAGAGCAGACAATGACGTTCATGCTCCACCGTTCGCGAACTTATCATCAGACTTGGCTCTGATTTTCCAGCGCTTCCAGCACGCGTGCAGGGGTCAGCGGCAGGAAGGGCACGCGCACGCCGATCGCATTCGCCACCGCGTTCGAGATGGCGGCTCCAGGTGAGACTACGGGCGGCTCGGCGAGACCGATGACGCCACGCTCGTCGTATCCCTTGCCGGTCATCATGTGAACTTTAAGTTCGCCGATGTCGGCGATGCCGGCGAGGCGATAGAAATCCATGTTGGGATTCAGCATGCGTCCGGTGACCGGGTCGAGAATCTTCTCTTCATAGAGTGCATAGCTGATGCCCATAATGAGCGCGCCGACGACCTGGCTTTCGGCGGTCTTCACGTCGACGACGAGACCGCAGTCCTGCACCGCGACCATCTTGTTCACTCGCACGATGCCGGTTTCGGTGTCGACGGAGACGTCGGCCATCTGCACGCCGCCGACGCCGCTGTTCGTCAGGTCCGGTGGCTTCGACTTATCAGGATTCTTGCCGCGGACGGTCATCGGCATTGCGCCGAGTTTCGCGCAAGCTTCTTTCCACGACAGGCTTCGGCTGGGGTCGGCTTTCACGCGGATGCTTCCATTCACTGCTTCCAATTCCGCAGGCTGCGCCTTCAGAGATGGTGCGACCTTCGCGAATAACTGATTGCGTGCATCGACGGCGGCTCTCCGTGTGGAAGACGTGACGCCTCCGGAAGTCGTGCTGCCGCCGCTGGCGCCGGACACGGGATAGCGGCTGTCGCCGATAAGCAGCTTCACGTTGTCCATCGGAATGCCGAGCGCATCGGCAGCGACAATGATGATGATGGTGCGCGCACCGGTGCCGAGGTCCTGCGTGGCCATCTTGATTTCGACGGAGCCGTCGGGATGGAGGGTGAGGTCGCAATCGCTGTTGTGGCCGCGGCCTCCCCAGGTATGAATCGACAAGCCGAGCCCGCGCTTCACCGGGCCGGCAGTTTTGTCGCCACGCGGATGCCAGTTCTTCTTCCAGTCCATCATCTCGACCGCAATCGGCAGTTCGTCGCGATAGATTTTTGCGCGCGGACCGGTGAGATCGAGGTTGCGTGTCAGCATTTCCACTGGATCGAGGTTGAGCTTCGCCGCGAGATCTTCCATCGCGCACATGGTGATGGCCGCTGCCTGCGGATGATTGGGAGCGCGCCATGCGCGAGCGCTGCCCTGGTTGGTTGCGATGGCGACGTTCTGCTTGCGCTGATTGGGAATCTCGAAGATATAGGGCAGAGGAGGCGTTCCACCGCCGCCCATTCCGCCGGTTCCCCACGAGCGCGAATCCCACGCGGTCAGCTTGCCGTTTTTATCGGCCGCGATCTTCACGCGCGCGAACGAGGACGGTCGCATGCCGGCCACTTCCAGCTCGGCTGCGCGCTCCAGCATGATCTTCACCGGCTTGCCTCCGGCGGACTTGGATAGCTGCACCGTGGTCATGCCCCAGCGGTCGGGCGCGAACTTGCTGCCGAAGCCGCCGCCGATGTACTGCTGCATCACCTGAATGTTGCCGGCGGGAATGCCCATGGGCTCGGCGATTTGCGACGCGATGCCTGACAGGTTCTGGGTCGAGATGTGAACCAGTAGATCTTTGTCGCTCGTCCACTCCGAGGCCATGCCGTGCGACTCAAGACAGCAGTGCGTGATCGCCGATGCGCCGTACAGACCTTCGACCACGGCGGCGGCTGTGCTGAACGCTTTGTCGGGCTCGCCCTGGGTTTGCAGTGCAGTCTGCTTGTACGGAGACTTCGATCCGCTAGGCGGGGCGTACTTCGCGGTGCGCAGCGCCTGCACGACGCTGGGATCGGCGCCGGAGCCAGTCAGCTCTTTCAGATATTTTTCGTCGGGATGCCAGCTGATGCCCTGATGCTTAATGGCTGCGACAACTTGTTCGTCGGGAACCTGATTATCTTCCATGTCCTCGAATTCATCCTGACTGACGGGGCCATTGTTCGGCGCGATGTTCTTTGGCGGCTCGGCGTCGGAGACGAAGTGCGGCAGAACTTCGTACTGAACTTTGATCGCGCGAATCGCGTCTTCGGCGGTGGCTTCATCGACTGCTGCAATACCGACAATTTCATCGCCGGCCCAGAAGATTTCAGTACCGGGCTTCTGAATGACCTGCACAGCTTTCACGCCGGACATCTTCTCCGCCGCGCTGGTGTCGATGCTGGTGATGCGTGCGTGCGCGTAGGGACAGCGCAGGATTTTGCCGGCGAGCAGGCCGTCAGGATTGTAGTCGAAGGTGTACTTGGCGCGGCCGGAGACCTTGACCGGGCCATCGACGCGCGAGATCTTCTTGCCCAGCAGAGGGCGGGCTGCGGGATCGGGCCAGGAGTATTCGCTCATAAGCCCCCTCCGATTTTCTTATCAGCAAGATTCTCGGCTTCAATCTCACTGGTAAGATTTCCGGCGGCCGTGCTGCGGGTCAGCGCGACAGCGCGAATTCCGTTGTAGGTTCCACAGCGGCAGAAGTTGCCGCTCAGGCCGCGCCGAATGTCGTCCTCGGTCGGGTTCGGATTCTGCTGAAGAAAGTGCGTGGTAGCAACGACGAAGCCCGGCGTACAGAAACCGCACTGCTGCGCGTCGTGATCGACGAACGACTGCATGACGGGCGTGAGTTCGTCACTTTGGGTCAGGCCCTCAACGGTCGTGATCTTCTTGCCTTGCGCTTCGATGGCGAGCACCGAACACGCATACACGAGTCTGTCGTCGAGGAGGACAGTGCATGCTCCGCACGTGCCGCGGTCGCAGACGTTCTTTGCGCCCGTGAGGTCGAAGTTGTTGCGCAGTGCCTCGAGGAGTGTGACGCGCGGCTCCAGTTCGGCGGAGAGCTTTTTGCGGTTGACCATCAGCACGACAGGAACTTTGGCGGGTCCGTGGACGGCAACTTCTTCGCCGGCCGCGTACACGACTTTTGGTCCGAGCAGGAGCGGGACAGCAGCGCCGATCCCGGAGATCTTCATGAAATCGCGCCGGCTGAGACCCGAACCAGCGTCCGGCTTCGGCTTCTTGCGGTCCTTCATCCTGCCTCCTCGGGCAAGCTCTGCACGGCTGCGAGTATAACTCGTTGCAACTGAGCACGCTGGACTTGGACACAAATGAAAAATGGCGATCCACGGGGGATCGCCACCCTGAACTTAGCGGGATGCTACTTCAGAGTTTTGACGTAGGTGACCACGTCCTTAACCTGGTCGTCGGTCAACTTGCCTTTGTAGGCGGGCATCTTGCCTTTGCCGTTTTCGACAATGGCGGTCAGGTCGGCCGCGGACATCTTCTGGACGTCGGCACCATTGAGGGGCTTCGATCCCATTGTGGTCTTGCTGCCGTCGGCCCCATGGCACATCGCGCACTTCGCCTTGAATGTGTCGGCACCACTCTGTGCGTTAGCAATCTGGGGAAGTACCAGGGCTAGGAAGAAACTAAACAGGGCGATTCGTTGCAACCATTTCATCGTTGTCCTCTCCTGTAGGCGTAACGACTTTCTGGGGCCAAAGCCGCCGCAACAACGGGTAACAATGTACTCCTCCGAACAGACGTTCGCCATACAACTTCTGAGGAGGGAGCACCGGGGGACCGTAGCGGGTGCGAAATACCGCTTCGACCGTGTGATATGCCGCTAGAAATCGGGCGTCGAACTCCCTGCCCCAAATCGACCTTGAAAATAAGCATCGTGTTATCAGCTCATTAGAGGAGATGAAAGGACGCCTGTCCGTTTGGCATGCCCTGTGCCCTTATCACGGTCAGACCTTGAAAGGCGAGAGGGCTTCCCGTGGAACCGACGTTAGCTGTGATCGGCCTCAACTTCCGGACCTCCCCTGTCGCTGTGCGCGAGCGCTTCTGGATCAGCCCGGACCGGCGCACGGACGCGCTGCTGCAACTGGTTCGCTCGGAGGGTATCGAAGAGGTCATCGTCGTAGCGACCTGCAACCGCACAGAGTTCATTTTGTGGGCGAGTGACGTTCCTACGGCCGCCAACTCCGTCCTCCGCTTTCTGACTCAGGAGTACCAGCTCAAGCTTTGTGAGTGGTCGCATTTTTATCGGCTAATGGACGATGTCGCCCTGAGCCACATCTTCCGCGTCATCTCCGGCCTCGACTCGATGGTGCTGGGCGAACCCGAGATCACTGGTCAACTGAAGGATGCCTGGGCATTGGCGCAAGAAGCCGGCACCACCGGGCGCTTCCTTGACGCCGTGATGCAGAAATCACTCACTGTGTGCAAGCGGACACGGACGGAGACAGCCATCGGCACTTCAGCGGTTTCGGTGCCCTACGCGTCGGTCGAACTTTCGCGCCAGGTGCTAGGTGACCTTGCAGGGCGCGAGGTCTTGCTCCTGGGTGCGGGCAAGATGAGCGAACTGGCAGCGCACTACCTGATGAAGGCCGGAGCGAAGCGGGTGAAGGTTATGAATCGCACCGCAACGCGTGGTTCGGAACTGGCGGAGAAGCTTGGAGCGACGGCCGTCCCCTTCGAAGATCGCATTGCCCATATGAAAAAGGCAGACGTTGTCGTCAGTTCGACCTCGTGTCCTGCATTCATTCTGAGCCGCAAGGAAGCGGAAGAGATCGCGCACGATCGCAAGCACAAGCCGATGGTCATGATCGACATCGCCGTACCCCGCGACATCGATCCCGGCGTGCGGGAGATCGAAGGCATTCACCTGTTCGATATGGACGACCTCGAGCATGTGGTGCGTCGCAATGCGGTGGGACGACAGGCGGCAGCCGAAGCTGCGGAAAAGATTGTGTCGGCGGAGGTGCAGGGCTTCCGTCACAAGCTGATGGCGGAGCGCGTCGTGCCCACCATCGTTGCCCTGCGTCAACGCCTGGATGAGTTATGCCGGCAGGAATTGGAAGTCTTGCGCAAGGAATTTGGCCCTTTCACCGAAGACCAGGACCAGGCTCTATCGGCCCTTACCAGTCATATCACTCAACGTATTACTGGTTCCCTGGCGCGTGAATTGAAAGAGCTTCCAGAAAGAGCGGAGCAGGAGGTTCTGACCGCCGCGGTCGGCCGCCTGTTTCATCTCGAACAGCCATTAAGAGCTGCCGCCGGCGCCAAGAACTAGTGGTTAGTGATCAGTGCCTAGTGGTTAGTAAAGCCACGGATCGGCAGAAGTATTTTGGCCAAGTGCCAAATGCCAAATACCAAAGTGTCGAGCTTGAAAACTGCAACAAGGAGTACATGCAATGTCTACTGCGCAACCCAACAACAGCAACAACAACGCGGGCTTTACTACGGTGCAGGCCTACACGCTGGCGGTGATTACGCTGGCGATTGGAATTGCCGTCGGCTATTTCGCTCGCGGCTCGGCAACGCCCGCGCCGGTTACGGCCGACGCATCTCAATCCGCCGTAGCTCCGGCGTCGATGGGCGGCGGCGGCAATCCTATGGGAATGTCTCCGGCACAACTGCCGGGAATTGGCTCATCGCAGCAGGCGCAGGCCGCTTCCCCTGAGATGCTTGCCAAGGCAGCCGAACCGCTGCTGACGACGCTGCAAAGCAATCCGAATGACTTCGACACTCTGGCCAAGCTGGGCAACCTGTACTACGACGGTCAGTCCTATCCGCAGGCGATTCAGTACTACGAGAAGGCAATCAAAATTCAGCCTAAGAATGCCGATGTGCGGACCGATCTCGGCACTGCGTACTGGTACACCGGCGATGCCGATAAAGCCATCGCGAGCTTTGACAAAGCACTGGCGATTGAACCTAATCACCCGGGCACCCTGTTCAACCTGGGCATCGTGAAATGGCAGGGCAAGAAAGATCCGCAGGGTGCAGTCGTGGTATGGGAAAAACTGCTGCAGACCAATCCTGATTATGCACAGAAAGATCAGGTTCAGATGCTGATTGAGCGCGCGAAAATGCACGGAGCTAACGCCACCAAAGGATAACTAGTTGGTTTCGTGTAGCGCGGGTTCAACCCTGCGCACGCGTCGCTCACCCGGGACGAAGCTGGCGCAGAGCTCGTCCCGGGCTTTTATCTGCGCAATCAGAAAAGCAAGCGTGTCCCAAGGTGAACATCAGCGCTTGCGTGTCGCAGCTTTTGTAAGGATGGGACGCCGCCAGCACTTCTATAATCCGATGACGAGGGGGGATATGGCGTCCTCCGAGATCAGCGAGCACTCTGCGTCGGCGGTCAAGGCGAGCGAAAGCTCACCCTCTGGGCTCTTCAAGAGTCCGCTATTCCTCACTCTTGTTCTAGCCGTTGCCACGGTGGCACTGTACTTTCCCGTCCATCATCATCCTTACATCAATTACGACGACAACGATTACGTCTACCTCAATCCGCAAGTTCAATCGGGCCTTACCTTGGAAACGGTCCGATGGGCGTTCACCACATCTACTGCTTCCAACTGGCATCCTCTGACGTGGCTGACACACGCTGCCATTGCCGAAATCTTCGGACCCGGGCCAGCGGCGCAACACGATGCTAACGTCTTGTTTCACACCTTGAACGCGGTCATCCTTTTCTGGGTGTTGCTGACGGCAACTGGCTTTGCTGGACGCAGCTTTATGGTGGCGGCGCTGTTCGCCTTGCATCCGGTGAACGTGGAATCCGTGGCATGGGTTGCCGAGCTAAAAACATCGCTCAGTATGCTGTTTTTCCTTCTCGCGCTTGGCGCCTATGGATGGTACGCGCGGGAGCCACGCCGCTCACGAATGGCTATCGTAGCCTTCCTTTTTGCTTGTGGGCTGATGGCGAAGCCACAAATCATTACCTTTCCCTTCGTCCTGCTGTTGTGGGACTACTGGCCGCTCCGTCGAGTTTCCTTGCCGGATGACGAGAGCACCGGCGCAAGCCCGCAGCAGAAGGATCTGCGCGCGCTCATCACTGAGAAGATTGCATTATTCATTCTCGTGATTATCAGCGCCCTGCTGACTATTCACGTACAGCATAATGCGCGAAGCTGGTTCCCACGTTACACGCGTGTGGGCAACGCGATTCTTTCCTACAGCTTGTACATCAAGAACGCGGTCTGGCCATCGCACCTCGCCCTGCTCTATCCCCATCCTGGGCTGTCAATCCAATGGTGGAAGGTGATCGCCTCAGCGCTCTTCCTCGTGGGGGTGACGCTGTTTGTCGGCGTTCAACGCAAACACCGATACCTTCCGGTCGGATGGTTCTGGTTCTTGGGCACTCTGGTTCCGATGTTGGGAGTCGTTCAGGTTGGCGTGCAGGCGATGGCTGATCGTTACGCTTATATTTCTTTTATCGGCCTCTTCATCATGATCTGCTGGGGCATCGCGGAGTTCACCCGGCGCAAGCAGATTCCGGCTGCGGCGCTGACGACAGTAAGCGTTGTTGTACTGGCGTGCCTGGCGGTTGTCGCTCGTCGGCAGATTAATCTGTGGCAAGTCGAAGAAAACCTTTGGCGATACACCATCGCGCACACCAGCCGCAATTGGGTCGCTGAGAGTCAGCTTGGCGCTGCACTCGCAATGCACGGAAACATCGCAGAAGCGATGCCACACTTCGGTGCGGCGCTGGCAATCGATCCGAACGAGGGCAATAGCAATCTCGCGATGGCCATGTACGATCTGCAGCAAGGACAATTTGCCCAAGCCATCGCCCATTACAAGATCGCTGTAGCGCAGACGGCTATGAGGCTTGAGGCCCGCCAGGACGGCTATATCGGGATGGCGAAGGCGTATCGCGCGTTAGGGGATCGTGAAAAATATGCCGAATGTCTAGCCAAAGCCAAGAGTCTCAGCGCACAATAGACAACTAACCGCATCCAGCGCCTCCCCTGTCACGTGTACCGGTTTCACAATGGGAGTTCTCTGCATTCGTGTGAGACCTCGTTGCGTTGCAATACGAACGCGTGCACAATCGGACGAGCCTGAAGCAGGTTTCGTGGTGAAAACGATTCTGCAGTAGCACGACATCTGTTGCGTACAGTAGCAGCGAAGTGAGGGAGAAGAAGTTATGGGAAACCCGAAAAAGCAGTCGGTGATGAAAAAACCTATCGTAGCGCGAACAATGCTGATGCTCGCCTTGGCGCTGCTGCTTAACCTTAGCTTTGCCGGACCAATTCATGCGCAAACATATTCCGTCATACACAACTTCGTAGGCAGCTACGATGGATCCGAGCCGGCATCAGGGGTCACGGTCGACGCAGCGGGCAATCTCTACGGCTCCACGTTTTTTGGCGATCAGGCCACCGGCACCGTTTACAAGCTGCAGCATCGCAGCGGCGGTTGGGTGCTGTTTCCCCTCTACTACTTCACTAATATGGCCACCGGGGTCATTCCATATGATCAGCCGGTCTTCGGGCCAGACGGCGCTATGTATCTGACAACCGGCTTCGGTGGTGTGGGACCTTGTTTCACTTACAACAACACCACCGGTTGCGGCGTAATGATGACGCTGCGCCCGCTTCCAACCCCTCCACCCACGCCGCTGACACCTTGGGTCGAGAATCTGCTCTATGACTTCACCGGCGGCTCCGATGGCGGCAATCCCTACAGCGCTACGCTGCTCTTCGACAGCGCCGGCAGCATCTACAGCACGACGTTCATGGGGGGCTCGTCCTTGTGCTCGGGCGGATGCGGCGTCATTTACAAAATGACGAAGACCAACAACACCTGGAGCGAAAGCGTTATCTATAGCTTCACCAATGGGACCGATGGAGCGCACCCGTGGTCGGGACTGACGGCCGATCATGCCGGCAATTATTACGGCACCACGTCGAGCGGCGGCACCGGCGGCTATGGCACGATCTTCGAGCTGAGCCCGTCCGGGGGTGGATGGACGCTGCGTACGCTGTACAGTTTCACCGGGCAGAATGATGGAGGAACGCCGTACTCCGGCCTGACCCTCGATGCTTCCGGAAATCTGTTTGGCGCCACTTCGGCCTACGGCCCCAACAATGGCGGAACGATCTACGAACTGACACCCGCCGGCGGAGGGAACTGGAACTTCCAGACGGTCTATACCTTCACCGGTCCGCGCGGCGGCATACAGCCGGGACCGCTGGCCAACCTCACTTTCGACGCGCAGGGCAACCTGTACGGCACGACCCATCTTGCCGGTCCGTTCAACTACGGCGCGGTCTTTAAGCTGACTCACGGGAATGGCGGTTGGACTTACACTTCCTTGCACGACTTCACCGGCGGCCTCGACGGTGGCTATCCCCGCAGCATCGTTGCGTTCGACGCCAGCGGCAATATGTATGGAACGGCATCGGAGGGGGGCACCGGCAACATAACCAACTGTGTCGGCCCCTGCGGTGTGATCTGGCAGATAACGCCGCACTAACCTGAGCCGCAGCGTAAACTCCGGCCGGCATTCAGCATGGATGCCGGCCTTGCTTTTTGAGCCATCACAAGCTGCGCCGCAGAGAGCCATCAGCCATTCGGTCGACCTTCCAGTTGAAACCATCTCTGCGTGCTAACTACCGCGGCTGTTCGCAGGCGCTTCACCTTTTCCGCTTAACCAGCCGGAGGTTATGGTTGCGTCTCCGAGCTGGCCTATGAAGGGCGATCCCATGCGGCTCTCGAGGAAGATTCCGTGGGTTAAAGGGAATGGTGTATCAGTGGCCCAGATTGGTCATTGATTGTCTTAATCCAGAGCTAAAATTTCGGGGCATGCCGCTCAGCATAAAACCTACCCAGCACGCCTCTCGGAGTCCATTGGGGTCGGGCAATGTCGCTACATGTCATTGTTTTTAAGGTAGTTACATATCATCCGGCTGTGTAGAAAGAGCTATCCCCAATTGTGACCTGACCTGCAACCAAGGTGGGGAGAGTACTCAAGCGTTTCAGGCCTTCAGGGGTCAGAATCGCGCTAATAAATTGTAAATATCACAAGATAAATAACTTACATGATAGTACGAGTAACAGCAGAGCCCGAAAGCCAGCTTCTCCGGAGGGAAATTGCCTAGAACAATGTCGCAAACCACTGCACTCTTATTGAATGAAAGCGACGGAATTCATTGACTTTAGCGTGGCATCCGGATTGCTCTCTGGAGTAGTGCCTCTCTCGCTATGGGGCAATTGGGTCTGTACATGATTAGAACCTAAAGGAGGGTTCGATCCTTGAAAATGCGTATCGCTTCGCTGTCACTGCTCGCTCTGTGCCTGGCTGTTGTTCCGGCCGTGGCCCAGTCAGACATCTATGACAACGGTCCGACAAACGGCACCGTTGACGCTTGGACCATCAACTTTGGCTTCATCGTGAGCGACACGTTCACGCTGGGCTCCGCCTCCCAGGTAAGCGGCCTGAACTTTGCCGCTTGGCTGTTCCCGGGCGACATTCTCGAGTCCGCTGAAGTTTCCATCACCTCGTCCGAATTCGGTGGCACCACCTTCTTCGACGGCAACGTGAACTTCACCCAGAGCGGCTGCACCACCAACCAGCTGGGCTTCAGCCTCTGCAACGAGACTGGCAGCTTCGGTCCGGTCAACCTGAACGCCGGCAGCTACTGGCTCAACCTGCAGAACGCGGTCGTCAACACTGGCGATCCGGTCTACTGGGATGAGAACTCGGGTCCGTCGTCGGCTTCTGAGAACTCGGTCGGCACGATTCCTTCTGAGTCCTTCACGGTTCTGGGCGGCACGGGAACTACCACCACCACCGGCACCGGCACGACTCCTGAGCCCAGCAGCATCATGCTGTTCGGTTCTGGCATCCTGGGCTTGGCTGGCGTTCTGCGCCGCAAGCTGTTCTAAATTTCAATCGACCCTTCCCCCAGGTCTTTTCAGAGAGCCGGAGCCCAAAAGCTCCGGCTTCTTGCTTGCATGGAACTCGAATACCTGCTCAAATCCATAGCGACCTCCGATCCGCAATACCCAGATAAAAGTGGAGAATGCAGTGAATCGTAGTGGCTCGGCCGTCCTTGCCTCTGAAGCCCCCTCCAAAGATAAAAAGATCTCCAGCCTTCTTGCCGCACGGAATGTCCTATGTTTCGTAACGCTGATAACTGCGACCGTGGTTCTTTACTTCTCCGTGCGCAGTCATCCATTCTTCAATCCCGATGACTGGTTCTATCTCACCGGCAACAACCACGTGCAGGCGGGTTTGACTTGGAGCACGTTGTCCTGGGCCTTTCGCTGTCATTTCGTGAATTGGCATCCCTTAACCTGGATCTCCCATGCGGTGGATTTCCAGCTGTTTGGTTTGAACCCGGCTGGCCATCACCTGGAGAATGTCTTTTTCCACGTCGTAAACGCGGCTCTTCTGTACTGGATGTTGTATCGAGCAACCGGCTACATGGGGCGGAGCTTCATGGTGGCCGCTGTGTTTGCACTTCATCCGATTAATGTTGAGCCCGTCGTTTGGATTGCCGAACGCAAGACCATGCTCAGCACGACCTTCTTTCTTCTGGCGCTGGCTGCGTATCAGTGGTACGTGGAACGACCGGGAGAGCGGCGATTCTGGACAATGGCGGGGCTGTTTGTTGTTGGATTGCTGGCTAAGCCACAGATCATTACTTTTCCGTTTGTCCTATTGCTGTGGGACTACTGGCCGCTGAATCGACTCGCTCCTCCAAACGGAGATTCCCGCTGGAAGATCTCGAAAAAAGAGTTCTACCGGCTGGTGAACGAGAAAATCCCTCTGTTCTTCTTCGCTGCTGCGGACGCCATGGTGACCCTGACAGCGCAAGGTGTAACCCAACATGACTATCACACCTATCCCTTGTCAGTGCGCCTGGAGAACGCAATTGTCAGTTACGTGCGATACATTGGGAAAGCTCTCTGGCCGGTGAATCTCGCGCCCTTCTATCCCCACCCCGGACATTCACTCGCTGCCTGGCAGGTGATCGGATCGTTAGCGATCTTGCTGATCATTACTGCATTTGTCTTTTACAAGTGGCGGGAGCGTTACTTGCCAGTGGGATGGTTGTGGTTTCTGGGCACCATGATCCCGATGATCGGTATCGTGCAAGTCGGAGACCAGGCAATGGCCGATCGCTACGGTTACCAGCCATTTATCGGTTTGTACATCATGGTCTGTTGGGGCATTGCGGAGGCTTGCAAGAGAATTCGCGTTCCAGTACGGGTCACGCAGTTAGCCGGCGCGATCGCCTTGGCGTGTCTATTCGTACTAGCCTACCGGCAAATCGACGATTGGAAGGACGATCTCAGCATCTGGTCGCACACCCTGGCCGTAACGGGCGACAACGTGGTGGTGGAATACCACCTGGCTCAGGCGTACCCTGCGGGGGGCTCGGGCGAAGCAGCTGCAATGGAGCATTATCAGAAAGCGCACACGTTAGCTCCCCAAGACCCTTACATTAATCTGCAGCTTGCATTGCACGAACAGATACATCGCGACTTTGCGGGCGCGATTCACTACTACCAACTTGCATTGAAGACTCCTGGTACCGACCCGCAGCTGGTGAAATCGACTTACCTCGGAATGGCTTCGGCGTATCGCGGATTAGAAGATTCCGCGAAGGCAAGGGAATGCGAAGAAGCGGCTCACAAGGTCGTTATCGATCCGGACTTACCGTAGCTGGCAACGGTCAGATTGAGGTGCAGAAAGAGTTGCAATCACCGGTTGTGCGGATAGTCGGTCACCCAATGCACGCCGCGGTTCATCAGCAGGAACTTGTTGGGGTCTGACAAGTCCTCACGTTGGGTTTCGGCGCTTATGTGATTGCCTTCGATGTCTCCCTGGAACCTGACATTGTTCGGTGTCGAGTAGTCGAAGGTGATCAATCCTACGCGATGCTTGTCCGGCGGGACCCACACGCCGATCACCCTCTTATCCATATCTATGTCGAGGTAATACTTCTTCTGAGTCCCGTCCATAGTCTGGATCACCAGATCATGTTTGCCATCCAAAATGATGTACCGCCAGCGCTGGTCGTCGGTCACCAGCGGGGCATGGGGCACGTTGTTCAAAGCAAACTCGTTCACTGACCAGATGCCGCGAATGGCTTCCGGTACTTTCGCCTCATTCTTCAACTGGTCCTGGTAGGCCGAATATAGACAGAGGCACAAGGCGCCGACTCCGATGAAGACCTGCATAGCCACGATGCCGTAATTCATCATCTTGTCTTTGAACAGCGGAGCCGGCGGAGTGAGCTGTTCCTTGCGATTCAGCAGGAAGAAGTCGAAGATCTTCCGCATGTCCGGGATGAGCAGAAGCATGCAGAATGCCATCAGATGAATGCAGTAAATCTTCCTGGGCACGTCATACGCGAAGTTCAGCATCAGGACGTTGCTCATCACGCCCAAGGTCACCAGGCAGCCCAGCGAAGTCAAACGCGGCACCAACAGTAAGAGCCCGCCCAGCATTTCCCCCGCGCCCCCGAAGAAACTATAGGCGCGCGAGTAGCCCATCATCGTCCACAACAAACCCATTGGCGTGGTTCGACCGTAGCTGTCCACGTACCGGGCGAGCGACGGAGTCGGAAACTGCATTCGGAAGAGCTTGTTGGCGCCGTAGCTGATCATGGCGACGGCGACCATCATGCGCATAAACACGCGGAACCACTGGTAAAGAGTCTCGTAATTCGGACGCTTACGGTCCAGAACCGACCAGACTGCCGTCGCGACAACGGCTGTGACCGCTATGCAGAACAAAAGAACATAGTCGTAAAGCTGATCTCCACTGCCATTGGCGACTTCGTTGAAGTTGCCGGTGAGGTGCAGCACGTGCGTACCAACCCAGGGCACAACCGCGTACCACAAAGTCTTGAGAGGACTGTGGTACTCAGTTCCGGCGCCAAGCGATCCCACGGCTGCCGGATAAACATAAAGGAGGAAATAGGACAGAACGAACCGAAAGATAACCTTGGTGCCGAGCGACCACTGAGGCACGGTCTCGGCGGAAGAGACGGGCGTCTCCTGTTGGAGCTGAGGTATCATGAGGCCCTCTTACTGGTTGAACGGATTTCCCTGTTCCACGTTGAGCTGGGTGCGTGGAGTCAAATCTGAGGCATTTTCTCGCGAATCAACCGTTTGTGCAACCACTCTGAACGCAGCGACGGCGGGTTCGCCGCACGCAACTTCGGTCAGACAGGGGTTTGGGCTTACTTCTCGGCAATCGAGCGGAGCTTCGCCGCCTTGCGCAGGCAGTCGTCGGCGTGGACGGTGTCCCCGAGCGCACGATAGGCGATAGCCATATTCTGATACGCCTTGGCGCGCTCGAGCGGGTCAGACATGTCCTTCAACACGTTCTGATAAAGCTTGATCGCTTCCCGATTGTTGCCATTTCTTTGATCGTCTAACGCCAATATCAGGTTCGCCGCGGGGTCGGTTGGATTATTTGGCAGGACAGCTCGATAGTGCACGAGCGCTTCTTCGTGATGACCGCTGGCGAACAGGAGGCCAGCCACCATGTCATGCGCCATCCAGTTATTCCCGGTGGCATCGAGCGCATGCGACCACAGCGTCATGTTGTCGGACCAGTAGCCGATCTGCCGATGGCTTACTGCTCCCAGCACAAGCAGGACCGCCAAGCTCAGGCTCGGCAAGGCAGCCTTGGGTAAATGCATTTGAGCCGCCCAATCCGATATGCCCCAGCAGACGATCAGGAAGAGGCCAAGAAACGACTGATACGCATAACGGTCGGCCATCGCCTGGCGGCCTACCTGCATAATGCCGATGGTGGGGATCATCGTCCCCAGAAACCAGAACCAGCCCACCGGCAAATACCGATAGCGGCGATACACCAGCACCAGCGCCGTGATACCGAGCAGCACCAGCGCCGACAGCGCCACTTGCCAAAACTTCAAGGCTGTTGCCCGGATGCAGATACATGATCGCGAGATTCGAGGGCCAGAGGGCTTTACCGATGTAGCGGACGTAAGCGACGATCGCATTGCCAGTGCGGATCCAGATCGAATACGGCCAACCGGAAGGCCGGCCGGCATGTTGCGCCTTCAGCGTGATGAGCGCGTCTGCAAGACAGATAATGAAGAGGGGGATCTTCTCCTTGACCAGCCCCTTGAACGTTTTCGGTGGGAACGGCGCGCTTGCGTCGCTCTGGCCGCGATCGGGGAACATGCGCCGCAAGGGCCAGTAATCCCACAGCAGGAACACGAAAGGCAGGGTGATGATCTGCGGCTTGGCCATCAGGCCGAGAATAAAAAGGCCCGCAAGGAATAAGTAACGCGTGTTGCTGGGCTTTTTCGCGAACCAGTGATACGCCCCCAGCGCCAAGAGGAAGAAGAAGGTGCTGAGCATCGTCTTGCGCTCGGCAACCCAGGCCACCGACTCCACGTTGATCGGATGCAAGGCAAACAGCGCAGCCACCATGAAGCTGCGGCCGACGAACCCGGTAGCGAACAGCAACACCCAGAAGAGAACCACAACATCGACGGCGTGCCACACCATGTTCACGGCGTGATGGCCGGCGGGATCGATGCCGAACATCTGGCAGTCCATCGCATGCGAAAGCCAGGTCAGCGGGTGCCAGTTGCTGTCGTCGAAGCTCTTGATGGCCCAGGTGAATGTGCTCCACGTCAGGCCGCCCTGAACATGCAGATTTTCGTAAACGTAGCCCTGATCGTCAATGTTGGCGAAGGGGTGATGGATGACAGGGAAGTAGAGAGCGATCGTCGCGACGAGCAGCACAACACTCAGGCCGATGGCCTGCTTGTACCGCGTCGTCTTCAGCTGATCAATCTTTTCGAGGGACGGAGAAGCTACCGAAGTCATCGCTGTGCCTTGTAGCGACGAATTATATGCGAGAGCGTGCCCGGAACTTTGTGACATGGTTCACAAACGCAAAGGGAAGATTGACGGCGTGCCATCATTGGTTCAGCAGCTTATCGGCGTAGTGCTGTGCGTCGAAGATGTCCGTGGAAAGCGACTCAGCCTGTTTCCGGGCGGCGGCCGCTTTGTCCTTCTGGCCGGTGGCATCGTAGGCTTCGGCCAGCAGCAGATACCCATAGTCGGAGGGATGCAGCTGCACGGCGTGCGAATAGGCGGTTATGGCGAGCGGTATGTCACCGGTCTTCTGCGACAGCAGTCCCAGGCTGATCCATCCCCCCGCGAACTCGGGATCGATTTGCACCGAGGTCTTCAGTGCCTCACGAGCATCGATGTAGTCCCTGTTCGCCTTGTAGGCGTATCCGAGATTGTTGTATGCGCGCGCCTTCACCCGCGCGTTCCGCGCCGTCTTGGCCGCCAGATCGTACCAGTAGATCGCCTCGATGTAGTTGCCGTGGATCTGCTGATACACGCCCAGGTTCAGGATGCAGTTAGGGTCATGCGGATATGCGGCGTAGGCGGCGCGGAAGTGCGGAATGGCTTCCTCCGGCCGATTCATCTTGAGCAGCGTCGTGCCGTAATTGTTTTCGGCAATCCAGTTGTTCTGGGTGACGTCCAGCGCGTGCCCCCATAGCGTGAGATGGTCGTTCCAGTAGCCGACCTGCTGATGCGCAAGATAAGTGAACGCTGCAAGCACGACGAAAGCAACGCCGCGAACCAGCATGGTGCGAGGCTGAAGCCCCTCAGCCCAGTCGCCGATCAGCCACACCACCATGATGAACAGGCCGACGAAGGTCATGTAGGCATAACGGTCGGCCATCGCCTGCAAGCCAACCTGCATAATGCCGATCATGGGAACCAGCGTTCCGAGAAACCACAGCCAGCCCGTGGTCAGATAACGACGCCGACGGGCGACAGCTACCAGCGCAGTAATGGCGAGCAGCAGAAGCGCTGATCCGGCAACCTGCCACCATGCGAAGCCGTGAAGCTGGTAGGGATAGAACAGTGCCAGCTTTGTTGGCCAGAAGGCCTTGCCGATGTAGCGCACATAGGAGACGATCGCGTTCTCCACCCGCAGCGAGCGCGCAAAGGCGCTGGTGGCGCCTCCTCCAGCCTGCGCGCGAATCGTCATTAGGGCGCTCAAGGCACACAGGAAGAGCAGTGGTACCTTCTCCCACACCAGCGACGACAAGCTCCTGCGCGGGATTGCCCCTGGAATTTCTTCTACGGCGGTAGCGCCGAAAGACAATCGCCCGAGAGGCCAATAATCCCAAAGCAACAGCACGAAGGGCAGCGTGATCACCTGAGGCTTCGCCATCAGGCCCAGCGCAAAGAAAACGGCTACGAGCAGGTAGCGGTTTTCCTTTGGCCGCTCGGCATACCAGCGATACGCCGCCAGCGTCAGCAGGAAGAACATCATGCTGAGCAGGTTTTTTCGCTCTGCGATCCAGGCCACCGACTCGACATTGATGGGATGCAGCGCGAACAGCGCAGCCACCATCCAACTGCGCCCGAGATAGCCGGTCGCGCGATAGAGCACCCAAAAGAGCAGCAGCGTGTTGAGCAGGTGGAGCACAACATTGACGTCATGCGGACCGGCAGGGTCATCGCCGAAGAGCTGCCAGTCGAGAGCATGTGACATCCAGGTGACGGGATGCCAGTTGGCGGCATCGCGCGTAGTCATCGCCCACTTGACGGTCTGCCAATGCAGTCCCTGCTGGATGTGAATGTTGTCGGTGACGTAGTCGGGATCGTCGTAGTTGGCGAACGGCTGCCAGTGAACCGGATAGTAGATGGCGATGACTGCAACGGCCAACACCAGGCTGAGCAGCAGCGCCTGCGTTCGAGACGAAGACACGCGGCCTGACGGCGCATGGCTCGGCTGAGCAGGCGTTACATCCACCGGCGATGTCGCGTTAGGTTCCATCCTGACTGAATGCGCGGAGCATCCATCATCCCACAAGAGAGTCGATTACAAGCGGCGCTGACGTTTGATTTCCGTTGCCTCATGTTCGTACTGCTCCGCCGCAGCGTCGTTGCCGAGCCTGCGATAACAGGCAGCCATGTTGGCCAGCGCCGCGGCCTTCAATTGATTGTCGCGGGTAACACTGACGGTCTTCTTATATCGCTCGATCGCAGCCTGGAAGTTGCCCTGCTTCTGCTCGTAGATCCCAATGTTCAAATTGCTCACCGGATCGTCCGGGTAGATCGCGGCCGCTCGATAGAAATGCGCGATGCCCTCGGCGGTCTGGCCTTCCGTCAGCAGCGCCTTTCCGAGATTGTTCTCGGCGAGGAAGTTGCCGTTCGTCACCTCGAGGGCGTGCGTCCAGAGCGTGACATTGTCCTGCCAGAAGCCGACTTGCTGGTAAGCCGCAACGCCCAGCGCGATGAGAATGGCTGCACTGGCAGCACGCATTGCAACAGCGGGTATCCGCTTGTGCTCGGCCCAACCGGCAACGCCCCAGCAGATCATGAGGAACAGGCCGATGAACGGCAGATAGGCATAGCGGTCGGCGATTCCTTGTTTCCCCTGGTAGCCCACACCTTCCAGACCGAGCATCGGTACCAGGGTTCCGAGAAAGAAAAACCAGCCAACGATCAGGTACGGTCGAACGTGTCTCTGTGCAATAACAGCCGCGGTAATCACCAGAAGCAACGCTGCTGCGCCGGCCCCTTGCCAGAGCGGGACAAACTCAGGGTGCGGATAGAACGCCGAAAGGTGTATCGGCCACAGCGCCTTGCCGATGTACTGCGCGTACGAGACCAGCGCGTACTCGACACGCAGCAGCACCGGATACCATGCCTTGTTTCCATCGGCACGCTGGGCCGCCATGGTGATGGTGGCGCTGGCGGCGGCGAGAGCAAACAGCGGAACCTTCTCCCAGATAAGCTCCGAAAGCTTGCGCGTCTGCACGCCGTGGTTGCCGGGCGAGAATGACATCCGTCGCAATGGCCAGTAATCCCACAACAACAGCACGAAGGGGAAGGTGATAACCTGCGGCTTCGCCATCAACCCCAGCGCAAACAGAACCGCCACAACGGCATATCGGGCAGCCTTGGGATTGGCAACGTACCAGTGGTACGCTCCCAGCGCCAGCAGGAAGAAAACCATGCTGAGCGAGTTCTTCCGCTCGGCGATCCAGACAACCGATTCGACGTTGACGGGATGCAACGCGAAGAGCGCAGCCACCATGAAGCTTCGCCCCACGTATCCTGTCGCACGCTGCAACACCCAGAACAGCAGCACCGCATTGATTACATGCAGCAGCAAGTTGACGTCATGCGGACCGGCGGGGTCGACATCGAAGAGCTGGCAGTCGAGGGCGTGCGACATCCATGTCAGCGGATGCCACGTCCCAACGTTGTAGGTGGTAAACGCCCAGTGAATAGTCTCGGCTGTCAGTCCGGCCTGCACCTGCGCATTCTGCGTGACGTAGATGGTGTCGTCGTAGTTGACGAAGGGGAAGCCGTTCACCCGCCAGTAGACCGCGACCGTCGCGAGAATCAGCACGCAGCTAAGTGCGGCCATCTGCTTCCAGTTGGAAGTAATAACGGGAGCGCCGGCGGCTGACTGGCCGACGTTCTCCGCTTTGATTCCAACTGAGCTCAACGGCAGTTCCTCATGAGGAAATTATGGACCTTGCAACTTCTTCGCGTCGTCGAAGCACTCACGCGCCTTATCGGAATTGCCCAGATCGCGGTAGGCCAGTCCCATATTATTCAGCGCCTTCACCTTCAGAGACGTACTGGTCGTCAGCACCATTGCCTTCTTGTATTGCTCGACCGCCTCGTCCAGGTTGCCGTGCTGCTGATCGTAGAAAGCGATGTTGAAGGTGCTGACCGGATCGACGGGATGGATCGCCGCCGCCTCGCGGAAGTGCCCGATGGCTTCTTCCAGCCGCTTCTGCTCCATTAGCGCGCCGCCCAGATCATCCTGCGCGACGTAGTTGGGCGGGGTCACCGCGATCGTGTGCGTCCAGAGCGTGATGTTGTCGGCCCAGTAGCCGATCTGCCGATGAGCTACGACACCGAGCGCAAGAACAACGATGCAGCTTGCGGCGGCCAGTGCGGCGACGGGCACGCGGCGTTCGTCAGCTAATTCCGACAATCCCCAGCACACCATGATGAAGATGCCGATCAGCGGCAGGTAAGCATACCGATCGGCCATGGCCTGCCGGCCAACCTGCACGATGCCAATCATGGGGACCAGCGTGCCGACGAACCACAGCCAGCCGACCAGCAAGTACCGCTGCGAACGCCGCTCGTACACAAGCATCGATATCGCGAGCAGGATCAGCAGCCCGCCATAAACCTGCCACGCGCGCAGCGAGGCACCCGGGTGGGGATACATGGGCGCCAGGTTTACGGGCCAAAGCGCCTTCTCGATGTACTTCACGTAGGAGACGATGGCGTTGGACAGTCGAATCGACAGCGGCGTCGAAGACAGCGACAGGACAGCGCCGCTGGCACTCTGCGCCTTCATCGTCATCACGGCGCTGGCAGCGGCGATGCCGAAGAGCGGAAGCTTTTCCTCGACTAGCGCGCGAATACTCTTCTGCGGAAAAAGCGAATCCGGCGCGGCCTCCTTTCCGATCACCATGCGCTTCAGAGGCCAGTAGTCCCACAGCAGAAGCACGAACGGGAAGGTAATAATCTGCGGCTTGCACATCAGACCGAGCGCGAAGAGCGCCGCAACGACGGTGTACCGGGCAAGCTTCGGCTTCGCGACATACCAGCGGTATGCCCCCAGCGCCAGCAGGAAGAACATCATGCTGAGCACGGTCTTGCGCTCGCTGATCCAGACTACCGACTCGACGTTGATGGGGTGGACCGCGAAAAGCGCTGCGACGACCAGGCTGCGTCCGGCATAACCGGTGGCTCGCCACAAGACCCAGAAGAGCAGCACGGCATTCAGCGCGTGCAGCAGCATGCTGGTCTGGTGATGCCCCCCGGCATCCTGGTCGAACATCTGGAAGTCGAGCGCGTGGGACATCCACGTCAGCGGGTGCCAGTTGCCGGCATCGTAGGTCGCGAACGCCCACGTGACGGTGTCCCATGTCAGGCCATTCTGAATGTGAACGTTCTCGGTGACGTAGACGTTATCGTCATAGTTGACGAACGGATGCGTCCTGACCGGATAGTAAAGTGCGACTGTGAGGAGGATGAGGAGCAGGGAATAGAGCCAGGGGCGCGCGGTCGAAAGCGCCGAGGACTGGGCCGGACGCGCATGCACTCGCTCACCTGGTTGCAAGCCGACCGAGCTCACCATTCCCCCTTCGCTGCACGAGTATACCCGATTGGTTTTCGTCGAACGAAGGTGAGGTCGCTACTGCATCAGCGCGTAGTAGCCCTGCCGGGCGTGGATTTCCAGCTTCTTCGGCGAGCGGACTTCCACCCGCAGCGAGTGATACCCCGGGGTCGGTTGTTGTGGCGGGAAGGAGACGTAGTACTGCGTCCGCAGGTCCTGCTCGATCCCGGCGAACATCGCGTCCAGGTCCTTGGCCGAGTTGGCCACATACAAGCGGCCGCCGGTGCTCTCGGCGAGAAAGCTGAGAACCCGGTCGCCGCGGGTGACGATCTTTGTTGAGTGAATAGTGAGCGGGTAGACCTGTGTCTCACTGCGCTGCGCGGCGGAGATCACATCGTGAAACGTGTGCAGGCTGTCGGTGTCATAGCCATCGGTCAACACGATGATGGCGCGATGGAGATTCTTGCCCTGGGGCAGCTGGTGCGTTTCCGAGCATGCTGAGTACAAGGCGTCGAAGATACGCGTCCCCCATCCGGGTTCCTTCAGGCGATCGATGGCATTCTCAAGTTCCTGGCGGTTGGTGGTGGAGTTTTGCCACGTCTTTACCTCTCCGGCTACGGCCATCACGTAAGCGACATCGGTCTGGGGCCGCATCACGCGTTCCAGGAAGTCCACCGCCGCCCGTTTCTCCTGCGGAAGCACGCGCTTGACCGAGTCGCTGGTGTCCAGCACCAGACCCAACTCCAATGGAAGATTATCGTCGCGCTGGAAGTCGCTGAAGCGCTTCACCTGCGATTGATCGTCATAGACTTCGACATCGGCAGCGGAAAGGTCCCGGACCAGGCGCCCCCGCTCGTCAGCCACGGTGAATTGCAGCCGCACTTCAGGAACGTCGTGACGGTAGGTGTACCCAGGCGAATCAACCGGCAGGCGATCGCTGGTTTCCGGCAGGTCAGGCAATGGGGATGGGGCAACACCGGGAGCGGTGCGAGAGTAATTCGAGTCTCTGAGCGAAGCTGTGGAGCTGCCGTCCGCCGAACTTGAATCGAAGCCACCGCTGGCCCATTCGCCGATGCCCAAGAGCGTCACCCCTGCCATGGCAAGCGACAATCCGGTAACCAGGGCCGAGCGTTGCACATAAGAATAATCGGCGGTCCACCACAGCAGCTTGAGAGTAAGACACCACTGCGCGAAGACACCGCAGCTGGTCTTCGCAAAATCGGAGGATTGTCCCCACATGATCCACCCCACAGCGATACTCGATGTGCAAGGGGAGTAGCTGGTTATCCGGCGGACCTTATGTTCGGGCGAAAATTTTACCTCGACTCGACGGCTTGGGCTGCTCCCGGGAGCGCGGCTTGGCAGCCTCAGGCCTACCCCATTGGTGGTATTCGCCGCCTTTCCGGCTTGAGTCCTGTAGTACCCTATTGCCAAGAAGAAGTGCATGCCGGCTGAGAAAGTCTTAATTGTCGACGACGAAAAGCTTGTTCGTTGGTCTCTGCGTCAGAAGTGCGAAGAGTGGGGTTATCACGTACTAGAGGCTGACAACGGCGCGGCCGCGCTCCGCGTGGCGCATAACGAGTCTCCCGACCTCGTGCTGCTTGACGTGCGCCTCCCTGACGCCAACGGCATTGAAGTTCTCGAACAGATCAAAAAAGCCAACGACGCGCGCGCGATCATCATGATCACCGCCGACCCGCAGCTGGAAGACGTAAAGACCGCGTTGAAGCTGGGAGCGTACGACTTCGTCGGCAAGCCGCTGGATTTCGACGAGCTTGCGGTGGCCGTCAAGAACGCGCTCGAGACCACACGGCTGCGCTCGGAAGTCGAATCGCTGCGCGGGGAGATGCGCCGCCGCACCGGCTATCACAACGTCGTTGGTGTATCGCAGAAGATGTCGGAGCTGCTCGGTTTCGTCGACAAAGTCGCGACCAGTGAAGCCACCACCATCCTGGTACAGGGCGAGAGCGGCACCGGCAAAGACCTCATCGCGAAGGCCATTCATTATCAGAGCCGCCGGCAGGACAAGCCGTTCGTGGCCATCAACTGCTCGGCCATCCCGGAAACGCTGATGGAAGCTGAGCTGTTCGGTCACGAGCGGGGAGCTTTCACCGACGCCAAGGCCATGAAGAAAGGCCTGTTTGAGATGGCGGATGGCGGCACCTTGTTCCTCGACGAAATCGGTGAGCTCTCACCGTTATTGCAGGCCAAGCTGTTGCGCGTGCTGGAGGATCAGGTTATCCGCCGTGTCGGAGGCGTGCGCGACATGCAGGTGGATGTGCGCGTGATCGCGGCATCGAATCGCGACCTGGAACGCGCAGTTCGCGAGAACCAATTCCGCCAGGACCTTTACTATCGCCTCGCGATCATCTCCATCTTTCTTCCGCCACTGCGCGAACGCAAGGAGGACATTCTGCCGCTGGTGGAGTTCTTCATCGACCGCTATAACCGTACCTTCCGCAAGAATGTCACCGGCATCACCGACGACACTCGCAAGCTGATGATGAAGTACGACTGGCCGGGCAATGTTCGCGAGCTGAAAAATGCGGTAGAGCGCGGCATGATCTTGCAGGAAGGCGATGAGCTCCGCCCGGACTATCTGCCGTTTGCCGTAGCGCAGCAACATTCCGCGTACACGGCATTCGAGCTTTCCTCCGGTCACAACGGAGTTCCCGCCGGCAAGCAATTGCCCGATGGGCGCAGCCTGCCGAAGCTCGAGATTCCCAATGGGGGCACCTCACTGGAAGAAGTAGAGCGCGAGTTCGTGGAGCTGGCAATGGGGCAGGCCAACGGCAACCAGACGCATGCGGCCAAGCTGCTCGACATCAGCCGCGATGCCCTGCGTTACAAGTTGAAGAAATTCGGCTTGATCCGCGCCGAAGAAGACGAACCCTCGACAGCTACTCCGTAGATTCGCGATCACCGCCGCACTTTCCAAATCGCCCCGGGCGTGTCACTATTTCCTCAAGCAGCTGTTGCTGTCGCATACGGGCCCCTCGTCCCTGCGCTACTCGTCGCAGTCAGCGACTGAAGAACGCCCTTCGTCGTAGTTGTGTTCTCGCACCCGGATCAACCAGAAACAAACCTCTGCGGCTGAGGTGCTACTCACCGCATCAATGAATGCAACTGGGCTCTGCTTAAGGGCTTCTATCTAAGCGAGCCACATCCTCAGGAGAGAAGAGCCCGGGCGCAATCAGCGCGAGGGCGGTGCTGATATGAAGAAGCTAGCCATTGTAGTGGTCGTCATCATCGTGATCATCGTGGGGTTGCTGCTCGCACTGCCTCACATCATTGACGTCAACCAGTATCGCGGACAGATTCAATCCGAGTTGCAGCAGAGACTCGGGCGTCCCGTGCAAATGGGCGAACTCTCGCTGGGCGTCTTCCCGGTGCGGGTGGAAGCGAACAACGTCACCATCGGCGAAGATCCGAGTTTTCACAGCACGGTGCCTTTTGCGCAGGTCTCGCAACTGGATGTCAGCGTGAAGCTGCTGCCCCTGCTCAGTAAGAATATCGAGATCAAAAGCCTGGAGCTGAAGCGTCCCCGGATCGAGCTCATTCGCAATGCCCAGGGCAGCTGGAACTTTGCCAGCCTGGGTAACGCCCCGGTGGCTCCTTCGACACCTCAGGCACAAAAGCCGTCGAAGCCGGCGACTGCTCCGGCTCAGCCATCGTCTTCGCAGCCATCCAGCCAGTTCACTCTGGGGGAGTTGCAGATTAGCGACGGCCAGATCGCCGTCACCGACTACCAGAAGCATCAATCGCGCGCGGTTTACGACCACATCGACGTGGCGCTGAAAGATTTCGCTCCGGGCAAGCCGTTCTCAGTTGATCTGACGGCGCATCTGCCGGGCAGCGGTTCACAGACGCTTAGCGTCAGCGGAGACGGCGGTCCGATCAATAATGCCGACCTGACGAGTACTCCGTTCAAAGGCACGGTTAAGTTCAACCAGGTTTCTTTATCTGGCGCTCAGAAATTTCTGAACTCCAGCGCTCTGGCAGGGACCGACGCCGTGATTACCGGATCGACTGACCTGACGAATGCCAGCGGCAACATGAGCGCTGCGGGAACGCTGAAGCTTCAGGACGCGATCGTTCATGGAGTACAAGTGGGCTATCCCATTACGGCCGACTTTAACATCGCCGACAATCTCAACAGCGACGTCATTCAGATCAAGAAGTGTGACCTCAAGCTCGGATCGACTCCGCTGTCGGTGAACGGAACGCTCAACACCCGCCCTAATCCGTCGGTGGTTGACGTGAATATCAGCACCTCAAACGCTTCGATTCAGGATGCCGCGCGGCTGGCAGCGGCGTTCGGGGTGGCGTTCAGCACCAATACAACGATCGCCGGACAGGTTACCGCCAACGTTCACGCGCAAGGGCCGACCAGCCAGATGGCTTTCAATGGCAATATCAGCGCACACAACCTGGAGATGAGCGGCAAGCAGATTCCGCAGCCGGTCAAGGTGCCTGAGATCAGCCTTTCGATGACACCGCAGCAGATTCAGTCCAACAACTTCACCGCCACATCAGGCAGCACCTCGCTCGCCGTGCAGGCCACCGTGACCCAGTACACCGGCGTGTCGCCCAATGTTGATGCAACGGTGAAAACCATCAACGGCAAGGTCAACGAGCTGCTGAATATCGCACAGGCTTACGGTGTCAGCGCCGCGGATGGCATGAGCGGCAGCGGCAATATCACGCTCGATGTCCATGCGACCGGGCCGATCAAAAACACCGACGCCATGCGCTTCAGCGGTTCGGGAGCGATACAGAACGCCTCAATAAAGACGCCGTCTCTTACGCAGCCGTTGAACATTCGCAATGCGAACCTGGCGTTCACGCAGAACTCGATGAACGTGACCAACCTGGCCGCGTCGCTGGGCTCGACGAATGCCAGTGGCAACCTGAGTGTTACCAACTTCCAGTCGCCAAACCTTAAGTTCGCACTCACGGCGGACAAGCTGAACGTCACTGAGCTCGAACAGATCACCGGCGGCTCGAGCCCACAAAAAGCTCCGGAGCAGAAGAAGCGCGCCGATGCCTCGTGGAATCTCATTCCAACGGCTGACGCCGCTCCGGCGAAGCCGGCCGCGCCTGGCATGCTGCAATCTGCCACCGGCAACGGCACGATCTCAGTCGGAACCATCACCTATGAGCAGACGGTGCTGACGAACGTGAAGTCGAACGTCAGCCTCAATCGCGGAGTCATCCAGCTGAACCCGCTTACATCGCAGGTCTATGGTGGGCAGCAGAGTGGCAGCATCACCGTGGACACGCGCCCCAATCCAATGACCTACGCTCTCAACATGAAGTTCAGCGGGGTTGATGCCAACAAGATGCTGTCGGCGACTTCATCGGTGAAGGACACGGTTTACGGCACGCTGGCCGCGACAACGAACCTGACCTTCTCCACTCCGGCCTCCGGTGATGTGGCCCAGACGTTGAACGGCACTATGAACATGACGCTGGCGAACGGCAAGATTATGAAGCTGGACCTGCCCGGTGAATTGGCGAAGATCGGCAAGTTTGGCGGCGTCAGTCCGAAAGGCTACACCGCCGTGTCGCAGATGAGCGGCACCTACAACATCCACAACGGAGTCGCTCAGACCAACGACACGAAAGCTGCGCTGGACATCGGAACGATGGCTGCCGAGGGCACGCTCAACCTGGTCAGTCAGGATATGAACATGCACGTCACCGCCGTGCTCAATAAGAGCTTCAGCCAGTCAGTGGGAGGGACCGGCGTCGGCGGATATCTCAACACCGCTCTAGCGAATAAGAACGGTGAGCTGGTCATCCCGGTTTTGATCACCGGCAGCATGAATCACCCGATGGTCGCTCCCGATGTGCAGCAGATCGCGAAGATGAAGTTGAACAACCTGCTGCCTACGGCTGGAGGTTTGCTGGGCGGCAAGGGTGGGACAAACAACCTTGGCGGATTAGTCGGAGGTCTGCTGGGCGGCCAGCAACAACAGCAGCAGCAACAGCAAAAGCCAGCCAACGGCCAGCAGCAGAAGCCGCAGCAAAACAATCCGCTAGGAGATGCGCTAGGCCAGATCTTAGGCGGGCAGAAGAAACATTGATCTAAAGGCAGCAACTGGCTCGTCAGGGTTTCACGGCGCGGACCTTGACGAGCGTGCCTTCCGGCAGCGATGCTCCCATAAATTGCACGACGCCGTTCTTCACTACGCCGTTGAACTCGGGCACGATGGCGGAGGCGCTGCCTACGTCGTTCGGGCTTACCGCCGGCGCTTTCTTAGCTATTCCGCGATCCATCGCCAGGTTTGCCAGACGGTCAGCTTCACGGTTCTTTTCGCGCAGCACGTGCTTGATCTCGAAGCATTCCAGCTGATCAATCAGCCTCATCGCCTGCTCGTACAGCTCCTTCAATGTGGGACTACTCACCTTGTACTGGCCGTTGATCTGCTTCACCATCAGCTCAGAGTCGCTGACCACCTTCATGGCCTTGAAGCCGTGCCGCAGTGCGTAGTGCAGTGACGCCAGCAGTCCCGAGTATTCAGCGAAGTTGTTGGTCTGCCGGCCTAGGTATTCACTGAGTTCGGCGACCGGCCGTCCGACTTCGTCCTCAATGACGACCCCGTATCCGGCAGGACCGGGGTTGCCACGCGCGCCTCCGTCAACGTTGGCGACCAGGTAGCCCTGGTCGAGACTGGTGATAGGACCTCCGATGAATTCCTGCGAATGATAACGAGACTTGCCGGGAAAAGGACGAATAGCCATGGCGAATAGTTTACCCCCACTTAATTCGATGCCTGCGGTGACCGTGGAGTAGCTGGATGCAGCGCCAGCGAGAGCTGCTGCTTAACGGCCCAGAGCCAATCGGGTCGCCAGGCGTTCGGGAAGGTTGGCGGCCAGAATTCGCCCTTGCGCCTGCGGAATGTCGTAGGGAACGCGGTAAAAGGTCACTTTCGCCAGCGCCAATCCGTCTGTTTCATACAGCGCGAAGGCGGCGCGCGGATCGTTATCGCGAGGCTGGCCCACGGATCCGGGATTGATCAGGTAGCGCTCGCCCGGATCGAGCTCAATCTTCCATTCCGCGATGGCGTCGCTGTTGGCATACTTCGGCAGCAGCGGCCGCGTTCGGCCGTCGGCAACGCTGAAGGCAAATCCACCCTGCACGTGCGTGTGTCCGAAAAAGATGACGTCAGCGTGACCGGGCAGGTGAAAGTCGAGCGCCGCGGTTGGCGCGTTCAGCACATACTCGTCTTCATCGCGAGGCGAGCCGTGCACCAGTTCGACGCCCGGCATGGTGTCGCTGCGCAACGGACCTTCCGGCAGGTCCCGCAGCCATTCCCGGTGGTCGGGATCCAGCGCCGTCTGGGTCCAGCGGGCGGACATGGCTGCTACCAGATTGAACTCCGACAGGTCGGACAAGCCCGAGCAGGCGCGGTCATGATTGCCGCGCACCACCGGGCAGTCCATCTCGCGAATGCGCTTACAGACCTCATTGGGAGAAGCGTTGTAGCCCACAACGTCGCCCAGGTTGGCGACGGCATCATGCTTCGGAGCAGCTTCAAGGCTGGCCTCCAGGGCCTCCAGGTTGGCGTGCACATCGCTGAGCACAAGCAGGCGCATGATCAACGGGCCTCCTGTGCGACGACTGGGCAGCGCGCAAGATGTCCGGGTGCGACTTCGACCAGTGGCGGCAGATTCACGGCGCAATTTGGAACGCGCAGCGCACAACGCGGCTGGAAGGTGCAGCCGGGAGGCATCGCCGAGACGGCTGGAACGGTGCCCTCAATGGTCTGAAGCGGCATGGCGCGATCGGAGCGCAAGGTCGGCACCGAGTTTAACAGGCCGCGCGTATAAGGGTGCCTCGGATCGTGAAAAACATCCGACGCCATTCCCATCTCGACCACGCTTCCCGCATACATGACGCCGATTCGATGCGAAATCTGCGACACCACCGCCAGATCGTGCGAAATGAACAGCATCGCCAAGGAGAACTTTTCGCGGAGTTCAGCCAGCAGGTCCAGAACCTGCGCCTGTATGGTGACATCCAGCGCCGTGGTCGGTTCATCGGCAATCAGCAGGGACGGCCGGTTGACCACAGCCATGGCGATCATGACGCGCTGCCGCTGCCCGCCGGAAAGCTGGTGCGGATAGCTGCGGGCGCGACGGTCAGGCTCGGGAATGGCAACCGTCCGCAAGGCCTCAACGGCGCGGGTCCAGGCTTCGGACTTGGTGACGCGGCCATTCCCGTTACCAGCGTGCGCCAGCACGGCCTCGGCGATCTGATCGCCCACGCGCATCACGGGGTTGAGGGCCGTCATCGGCTCCTGAAAGATCATGCTGATACCCGCGCCGCGAATGTGCTGCATACGCTGGGAAGATACCGACAGCAGTTCGTCATCTCGAAAGCGGACCACCCCGGTGATACGCGCTTGCGGCGGCAGAAGCCGCAGAATGGCCAGCGAGCTGACCGACTTGCCGGAACCGGATTCACCCACCAGTCCCAACACTTCGCCTTCGCCAATGGACAAGCTGACGTCGCGGACGGCGGTGACCATCCCGTTGGCAGTAGCGAATTGTATGTTGAGGTTCCGGATGTCGAGCAGCGGCGCCACGGAACCTATGCTAGCAGGGGAAACGCATAGCGAGAAAAGTTGCCTACCTCACCTTGGCGTACATCAGTTGGTCCAGAATCTCGCCGTTCTTGATGGCGCTGCGGCGCAGGACCCCCTCTCGCTCAAAGCCCGCCTTCTCCAGCACCCGGATTGAGGCAGCATTGTGCACGAATACGGTTGCGAAGATCCGGATCACCTTGTAGCCGTCGAAGGCCCAGTCGGAAGCCGCAGTCACGGCTCGTGTGGTGATGCCGCGCCCCCAGAAGGGTTCACCCAGCCAGTAGCCCATTTCCACGCTCAACCGGGCAATGTCGATGCCCAGCTTGAACCCAATACCCCCGACGGCCTCTCCGCCGTACTCAATGGCAAAGGACATTGGCACGTCCATGGAACGCACATAGTTCAGATAGTCGAGGCCGTCTCGGCGAGTGTAGGGGTGGGGGAACTGGTCGCGCAGGTTGGCGGCGATTTTTGGATTGCTGGCGTAGCGCAACAGAGCGTCCAGATCGCTCCTCTGCCACAACCTGATTTGAAGGTCTCCGAGATCGAGCCGCATGCTTACGATGTTGCGGTACTCTCACCGGAAGTGCAAGCAGCCGTTCGCATTATCCCTGGAGCGCTCTACCGGGAGGTCACATGGCCCGCACGTTACAAATGCGCTGGAGCAAGCACTTTTCTGCCCACGTGCATCGCATAACTGATAACCTTGGCGCCTAACGGTTTTGTCGGCTTAGCAGGCTCGCTCTTCGGTGATTTCCCCATTGGCAGCCCGGCAAGTACCTTGCCCGATTAATCGAAAGGCTGCTGCAGTCTCACCGGAGGGGCTATCTCGAATGCATGTTCATCTCGTAAATCCTAGCGACAATTCGTTTGGCACGGCCGTCATCACGCCCAGATGGCTCTTTGTCCTTGCAGCGGCGACCCCGGCAATTGCCGGAGATCCGATTCTGGTGGATGAATCGCTGGAATCCATCGTGCCGGAAAGCATCCGTCCCGGAGACATCGTCGGCATCAGCGTGCACACCGGCAATGCTTTGCGGGGATATGAAGTGGGACGTATGGCTCGGGAGCGGGGAGCGTGGGTCGTCTATGGTGGCATTCACGCGACACTCTACCCCGAGGAAGCGTTCGAACGCGGGGCTGCCCACAGCGTCGTGAAGGGAGATGGCGACATTGCCTGGGGCAAAGCGGTTAACGGTTGCCTGGCGGGCGCGCCTGATCGCATTTACGAAGGCGGAAGAATTGAAGGCAGCGAGTTCCTGGCCGCGCGCTGGGACTTGATGCCCCGAAACAAATATATGTGGGCGTCGGTGCAGACGATCCGCGGATGCCCCAAGCATTGCTCGTTTTGCAGCGTCTGGCGGACCGACGGGCAGAAGCCCCGGCAACGCCGTTATCAGAGCGTGATTGACGAAATCGTCGACCTGCGCAGAATCGGCTTCCGATTTATCGCCTTAGCCGACGACAACTTCTATCCGGTGACCTTGACCGATCTACGGCTGGCCCGCGAACAGAACAATATCGCGAAGTTGGAAGAGCTGACTGCCATTCGCGCCGAGCGCTTCGAGCTCATGAAGGAGCTGGCCAAGCTGCCGAAGGACATGGTGTTCTACACCCAGATCACGATGGAAGCGGGTGAAGACACTGAGTATCTGGATGCGATGCGCAAAGCCAATATCAAGGGTGCGCTGGTAGGAGTCGAAGCTGTCACCCCAGAAGGACTGAAGTCGGTTTTCAAAGATTTCAACTACTCCGGCGAGGCGCTGGCAAAGCAGCTACAGACCTTCAAACAGCACGGTGTTCACGTATTAGGCTCGTTCATTTTCGGCCTTCCCACCGACAAGCCGGCCACGTTTGATGCAACCGTGGACATGGCATTGAAGGCCGGAATAACGTTTGCCCAATTTGTCATGATGACGCCGTTTCCCGGGACCGTGGATTTCGCTCGCTGGGAAAAAGAGCAGGCTGCCCATCCGGTGTTGGTCGGCGATGTTCCTCTGACTCGATACTGGTTGATCCCCATCGAGGTGCGTCCAAAGATGTTCACCCCGCACCCGTCCATGACATCCGAGGAGATCTCGGCACGCACCCAAAGAGTGTGGGACAAGTTCTACACCTGGAGCGCCATCTGGCAAAGATCGGCCTGTGCTCCGACGCTGAAGGCGAGAATCGCTTTTATGTTCCTTTCCAAACTTTACCGCCAGATGTATGCGGGAACAGGAATCTCGACCGACAGCGCCCGTAGAAAGAAATCCAAACGGTGGGCCCGGTGGACGGCCAGCCAATGCCGGAAGCTGTTTCAGGCAAAACCTATGCCGGAATTGCAGTCGCCGATAGGTGAGGTTGCGTATTCCCCCGACTTACGGCAGAACCCGCTCGTGGTCTTCCCGAATGGCTGAACAGGCCGGCTGCTGAAACTCGATAACGGCGAGGGTTCCAGCAGCCTCCTAAACTCCGCCAGACGTCATTGAAAAACCGCGGCAGACATTGATTGTCTGCACGCGGTTTATGCTGGCCTAATTCGAGATTGTCGAATTAGATCGACATCACTTCTTTTTCTTTGCCCTTGGCCAGCTCTTCCATCTTCTTGATTTCGTCGTCGGTGAGCTTCTGGATCTGATCGAGCGCGCCCCGTTCTTCGTCCTCGGTAATCTTCTTGTCCTTCATCGCCTTCTTGATGACTTCGTTGCCGTCACGGCGAATGTTCCGCACCGCGGTGCGATGCTCTTCCAGCACTTTGTGAAGGTGCTTGACCATGTCTTTGCGGCGATCTTCGGTCAAGGCAGGTACCGGCACGCGGACGAGTTTGCCGTCATTCATGGGGTTCAGTCCCAGGTCTCCGGCGCGAATGGCTTTCTCAATGGCACCGATCAGGCTGACGTCCCAGGGCTGTACGGTAATCAACTGCGGTTCGGGAGCGCTGACGTTGGCCAGCTGGTTGAGCGGCATCATGGAGCCGTAGGCATCGACCGAGACCCCATCCAGCATGTGCACGGAAGCCCGCCCCGTGCGGGTGGAAGCCATTTCCTTGCGGAAGTCTTCTACGGCTTTCTCCATGCGGGTTCGGAGTTGCGCAAAACTGTCTTTCAGGGCGGGAATTGCCGCCATCGATACTTGAGCCATTACGGTTCGCCTCAGGATGAAATCACAAACTCATGATTATAAGCCGTCAGCGAGCGCGCGTCAGCACAACCCTGCGGTTGCCGGCTATCAGCTGCGGGCCATGAGCTGTGAGCCAAGGCAGCGTCACCGCCATATTCGGAGGAGGCGCGGGAATGCCGGAAGATCCAGGATCCGAAGCAGAACCGTGCTCAGAGCCCACGGCTCACGGCTAGCTCTCGCCTTCGAAGTCTTCGTCCTGAAAAATGTAGGGCGCGGTGCGGATCAGGCAAAAGCGAACCTTTTCCTTGCAGGTCTCGCAATCCGGGAAGCGTTCCCCACTGATCATCACAACTTCATGGGCCTCGCGGTGGTCGCGATCATGGACGACTTCGTAGATGCCGGATTGGCGGACCACCTCACCGGCGCGATAGCGGCGGCCATTGGGCCTGGAGCCGCCATGACGTCCGCTCTTCATGTCTCCGGATTGAGCCCGGAAACGAAGTTTCAGCTGGCCGGCAGCTTCGAATGTGGCGAATCCCGCAATCACTCGACGAGCGGGCAGAGTCATAGACGACCCTCGGTTGATCATTTGCTTACGGTTTGCACTAGAAACTTAGCTGAAAAGCAGAGGTTTGTGAAGCCTGGCGTGCTTTATTTCCTGGGATGACGCATTTCGGCTGAACTGGCAGGGTCAACTTCCCGACGAAAGTCTTTGTCCTGCCCTACCGTGTCTGCCTTGTGTTTCAACGTGAAGCGCACCTGCTGGTCGCAAGTAGCACAAGCGGGAAAGGTCTCCCCTTCCAGCAAGGTCGCGTCGTGGGTTTCGCGATGGTCGCGGTGTTCGACCTTATAAACGCCTGAAACCGGAACCGCCTCTGATGGCTTGTAGACGTGCTCAGCCATAATCTTTCAAAGCGGGGAACGTTAGAGATTGTAACGCGACTACGAGCAGCTGTTCAGGAAATCGAGGGTACCTTCTGCTTTATCTAGCGGTTTTTGGAAGTCCCGGCTCTAAGCCCCGATTGACCAAGGATCCGACCCGCTCTCCCATGACGACCCGCCTGATGTTGCCATGATGATTGAGATTGAAGATGACAATGGGCAGGTTGTTCTCGCGGCACAGCGCGATCGCCGTCGCATCCATCACCCGCAATCCAAGCCGCAACACTTCCATATAGCTGATCTCGTCGAACTTGGTGGCGTCTTTCACCAGCACGGGATCGTCGGTGTAGATGCCGTCGACCTTGGTCGCCTTCAAGATGGCATCAGCTTTGATCTCCATGGCGCGTAGTGACGCGGCAGTATCGGTGGAAAAGTAAGGATTGCCGGTGCCTCCGGCGAACACCACAACGCGGCCCTTCTCGAGGTGGCGGATGGCGCGGCGGCGAATGAACGGCTCTGCCACCTGATTCATCTCGATGGCGCTCATGACGCGGGTGAAAAGGTTCTGCTTCTCCAGCGCATCCTGTAACGCCAGCGCGTTGATCACCGTCGCCAGCATTCCCATATGGTCGGCCGACACACGGTCCATGAGCTTGGCCTGCTCGGCAACGCCACGGAAGAAGTTGCCGCCGCCAACGACAATGGCCATCTCGACACCGAGACTGTGCACTTCGGCGACTTCAGCCGCGATTTCATGTACGCGGATGTTGTCGACTCCAAAACCCTGTCCAGCGGCCAGCGCTTCGCCTGAAATTTTGAGAAGTATGCGTTTGTACGCAGGAGCATCCATGCCCGTTTTTTCCACCTGAAGAGTGCAAATTCAGTGTAGCAGGCGACGACAGGTCGAGGCCCGGTGGAACCGAAACCGGGAAAGGCGCTCCGCTGGCGGTGAAACTTTGGTAGCCCTTTTCAACATTTCCGCAGGGCAAGCCGTTAGAGTGGAAGAGGCCAGCAGAATGGACACTCTCGACGATCTCTTGCAGCGAAGTTTTCGGCTAGCGGAATTCCGGCCGCACCAGCGGGAAATCGTGCAGGACGTGCTGGATGGCCATGACGTTGTCTGTGTGATGCCGACGGGCGCAGGCAAAAGTCTCTGCTTCCAGCTTCCGGCGCTGCTGCTGAAAGCCTTGACCGTAGTCGTCTCTCCCTTGATCTCCCTGATGGCCGACCAGGTGCGCCAGCTGCAAGCCCTCGACATTCCGGTACTGCTACTGAACAGCTCTCAGACATCAGGCGAACAGTCCCAAGTTTTAGCGCAGCTTAGAAGCGGCTTCACCGGGCTGCTGTACCTCGCTCCGGAGCGGTTCGCAGCGCCTTCGTTCCAGCGCTTGCTGCCGCAGCTGAAGCCGAATCTGCTGGTGGTCGACGAAGCGCACTGCCTCAGCTTCTGGGGACACGACTTCCGCCCGGAGTACATGCGGCTGGGCGAAGTCCGCGAACACTTGGGCTCGCCTGCCACCATAGCCTTGACAGCTACGGCTACCCCCAACGTTCGCAACGACATCGTTCGTATGCTCGGGCTCCGCACCCCAAAGGTACATGTCACCGGCTTCGACCGTCCGAACCTGACCTATGCCTGCCGCCGGCTAGACACCGAAGCCGAGAAGGACGCAGCGCTCCTGCACGGCCTATCGCGACAGGCAGGCAGCGGCATTGTCTACTGCGCGACCCGACGGCTGGCGGAGCAGCTTGCAGCGCTGTTTCAGGAGAAATTTCCGAAACGCGTGATCCGCCCTTATCACGCCGGCATGGATTCGGAGGCGCGCAAACGAAGTCAGGAAGCGTTCATGTCGGCGGCGGGCGCCGTTGTGGTGGCGACCAACGCATTCGGAATGGGCATCAACAAGCCGGATATCCGCTTCGTGATTCACTACAACATCCCTGCCAGCCTGGAAGCCTACTACCAGGAAGCGGGACGCGCCGGCCGGGATGGCAAGCCTGCTCAGTGTGTTCTCTATTGCAGCCCGCGCGACCGGCACACCCAGGAGTTCTTTATCAACAAGATCGGCGAGAACAATGAATCGCTGACAACGGCCCAGATCATGATGCTTCAGGCTCACGCCCGTCAGAAGCTGGAGCAGATGTTCTCCTACGCCTATCGCCATGACTGCCGGCGGCTGACCATCCTGGAGTATTTCGGTGACAGCAGCGTGCCTGAAAATTGTAGGTGTGACGTCTGCCGTGGCGAGGTCCGTATGCAGAAGGCTCCCCAACCCACGGACGGCGCTCGGCAGCCAAAAGAGACTAGAGCGCGAAAGCCGGCCTCGAGCGATATCGTCGCCCTCGATTCCAAAGCCGAAGCTCGCCTGGACCGCCTGAAGCAGGTGCGGCTGAAGCTGTCGAGGGCTCAGGAGCTGCCGGCATTTTGCGTAGCCCACGACTCCGTACTGCGGGCTATAGCCTCAGCGGCGCCTGCCGATCTGCCTGCCTTGGGCCGGATCAAAGGCATCGGCCCTGCCAAGTTGGACAAGTATGGCGAGCAACTCCTGGCAGCCGTAAAGGGATAACGTTCATGGGATCACCAGGCGCGATGTCTCTTGTGGCGGAACTGCTTCGCAGGTAAGCTGAAGCTCCTTTGCACTCCCATACAAATACAGAAAGTTGACCCATGAACTCCTGTCTGCGCTCGCTGGCTGTCCCTGCGGTTCTTGCCCTTTTGGCATTCGCTTTTATTAATTCTTCAACCCCCGCTCAAGCGGCGGACGAAATGACCCCTGTGCTGATGGCGGTGCAAGACGCGCCAATACCGTTCATGGGCTCGGACGGACGCGAACACCTGGTCTACGAACTTTGGCTTACCAACGCTTCCAGCGCTGAGATCGCAGTCGAAAAAGTGGAGGTACTGGGTGACGGAGCGCCGCTGCAGACGCTGGATACGGCCGCTGTCGCCAGCCGATTGCAACCGATTGGTCAGCGGCAGTCGACGGGAACGCTGCCGAAAAGCTCGCAGGCTTTGCTGTTTCTCAACGTCCTACTCTCCCCAGGAACACCCGTTCCTCATCAGCTGTCGCATCGCGTGTCGGTACACGTCGAGGCGGCGCCTCCCGGCCATCAGCAGCTCACCGACGAGGGCGGCGCTGTTATCGTGGATCGTCGGGCGGTGGTCGTAGTCGGACCACCGTTACGCGGTGCAGGTTACATCTCGGCAGATTCCTGCTGCGATGCCACGCGTCACACGCGGGCGGCCATGCCCGTGAACGGCCGCCTGCAAATCGCACAGCGGTACGCCGTGGATTGGGAGCAGGTAGACGCCGACAATCGCATCTACACCGGACCGCAGGAAAAGCTGGAGAGCTACGTCATCTTCGGCAAGGAGGCGCTAGCCGCCGCCGATGCCACTGTCGTTTCCACAATTGACGGGCAGCCGGAGCAAACACCCGGCAAGTATCCGACGGACATCTCGATCGAAGAAGCGGACGGCAATGCCATCGTGCTCGACTTGGGCGACCATCGCTACGCGCTCTACGCTCACCTGCAGCCAGGAAGCCTGCGGGTACAGAAGGGCGACCACGTCAAGGCAGGGCAGGTGATCGGCCTGGTCGGCAACACCGGCAACTCGCTGGTGCCGCACCTGCACTTCCATGTGATGGACTCGCCATCCCCGCTGGCGTCGAATGGGCTGCCATACGAGATACAAAGCTTCCAGGTGACTGGACATACGGCAGGCACGCAGGCCTTCGACGAAGCCGAGGCCAAGGGCACGCCGCTCCCCATCACTCCGATGTCGCCGCCGGCCAGGGTGACGAACGCCATGCCCCTCGATCAACTGGTTGTCACGTTCCCTTAGCGCTGGCACGCGGCGGGGAGCTCTGGTCAGGAACTCGGCTCCCCGAGCTTAACCTGCCCCTTCAGCTCTGCCGGTTGCTGTTTGCATGCGGCAAACCCGGCCCCAGGAAATGCCGTCTCACTACTCACCTCCGATCTAGCGGAGAATCTTACTGGCTTATCAAGGGGCAGCCATGACCAAGAGGATGTTAGCGGTTTTCGCGCTCGCAGCAGCGATTGCCATGCCGGCGTTCGCGCAGAGCTCCAGTTCTCAGCCGATGAATCAGACGAATCCGGCGATGACGCAGTCGCCAGACCAGAACAGCACACAGGCGCAGCCTGACGCTTCACAGCCGCCTCAGACGCAGTCGGCCCAGCCTGCTGGAGGCGCTGCGAATGGGATGAACTCTCAGTCCGGACGGACGATGTCGGGAACTATCAGCACCGACGGCAAGCAATTCAGCAGCAACAACACTACGTACAACATCAGCAATCCGAACTCGGTGAAGGCCTACGCCAACCGGCCGATCACGGTTGGCTACGAGATGGATACTAATAACTCGATCCGCATCACCAAAGTCATGCTGACCAAGCCGCAGCAATAGGTTCGCACCTCATTTGCGCATAAAAACAGGGCGGGAAAATTCCCGCCCTACTTTTTACTCTTCGACCAGCGGCACTAACTACTTTGCTGCTACAGGCACGCTGGCCTCGCCGCTGTCTTCGGCAGCCTTGCTGATGGCGATGGTCTCTCCCACATCACCCACCTTGAAGCGGGCGAAGCGGCGGACCGAGATGTTCTCGCCCAGCTTGCCGACGATGCTGGCCATGAGCTGGTAGACCGTCATGGTCTGGTCCTTGATGAAGGGCTGCTCGTACAGGCAGACCTCCTCATAGAACTTGCCCATCTTGCCTTCGACGATCTTCTCGACCACCGGAGCCGGCTTGCCCGTCTTGGCTGCCTGCTCGCGATAGATTTCCTTCTCCTTTTCCAGCGCCTCAGGAGTCACGTCTTCCTTGCGGATGAAACGCGGATCGGTGGCGGCGATATGCATCGCGATGTCGTGCACCAGGCCCTTAAAGTCATCGGTGCGGGCGACGAAATCGCTTTCGCAGTTGACTTCAACTAGGACGCCGATCTTGCCTCCGGCGTGGATGTAGCTGGCTACCGAGCCTTCGCTGGTGCTGCGCGTCGCCTTCTTGGCGGCGGTAGCGATGCCCTTCTTGCGGAGAATGACGATTGCCGCCTCGACGTCGCCCTTCGCTTCGGTGAGGGCGTTCTTGCAGTCCATCATGGGGGCGTTCGTCTTGTCGCGAAGCTCTTTCACTTGTGCTGCGGAAATGTTGTTCACGGTCGTAGTACTCATCTTTCCCAGAATCCTCGCTCTTCGCCTTTCGCTATTCGCTTTTCGCGGCGAAGGACGAAAGGCGTAACTATGAAAACCTGATGTCGCACTCCTGGGTTCGCCGCTTTCCCTTTCTGGCGAAAAGCGAACTGCGAAGAGCGTTCCTCAGAAAACAACGCCCGCGCATACTTCCGGGCGCGGGCGGATGATCCTCGTATAACTCGAGTCGATGCTTACGCGCTTGTATTTTCTGCGGCGCGACGGCCTCCGCGGCCCAGCACCTCTTCCATGCTGACTTCTTCGGAATCGTCGATGGTCGACGTTTCCGCCGACGCAACCGCGCCATCTTCGGCCGGGCTGGCAGCTGCTGCTTCCGCAGCTTCGCTGTACTGCACGCTCGACGCGACATCGGCAACCTGCTTATCGTTCGCAGCCTGCGCGCCTTCCACAACCGAGTCCGCAATCTTCGAAGCAAACAGGCGGATCGCACGCAGCGCGTCATCGTTGCCGGGAATAACGTAATCCACTTCGCTCGGATCGCAGTTGGTGTCGACCACGGCGACTACCGGGATGCCCAGCTTGCGCGCTTCCTTCACCGCGATCTGCTCCTTGTTGGAGTCGATCACGAACAGCAGATCGGGCAGCCGGTTCAGGTTCTTGATGCCCGCAAGGTTCGCCTGAAGGTGCTTGCGCTCGCGCTCCAGCTTGATGACTTCCTTCTTCGGCAGCAGCTCGTAGCGGCCATCCGTGGCCATCTCGTCGAGTTCCTTCAGCCGCTTCACCGACTTCTGCACCGTCACCCAGTTGGTGAGCAGTCCACCCAGCCAGCGCGAGTTCACGTAGAACATGCCGCTGCGGCTCGCCTCTTCTGCGATCGCGTCCTGCGCCTGGCGCTTGGTGCCCACGAACAGCACCAGCTTGCCTTCGGCTACCTGGTCGGTGACGAACTTGGACGCTTCCTTGAACATCTTCAGCGTCTTCTGCAGGTCGATGATGTAAATCCCATTGCGTTCGCCGAAGATAAATTCCTTCATCTTCGGATTCCACCGCTTCGTCTGATGCCCGAAGTGAACGCCCGCTTCGAGCAACTCCTTCATCGTGATATTTGCCAAGCTACCTCCTCGGTCGGCTTGCATCCTTTGCGCGAAACTCGCGCTCCAGATTGCTTTTCCCAGTCACCCGCACGCGAGTGCGGGAAAGATTCGCTCCGGTGGAACTGCCTGGACCACTCGCCCCCGGAACCAAAGAGCAAGTGGCTAGTGATCAGTGGCCAGTGGCTAGAACTCGTGGTCAGTGACTGGCCACTAGGCACTGACCACTGGACACTTCTCTATCTCTTCGAGAACTGGAAGCGCTTACGGGCGCCCTTCTGGCCGTACTTCTTGCGTTCCTTGCCGCGTGCATCGCGGCGCAGGAAGCCTTCGGCCTTCAGCTTGGGGCGCAGTTCAGGATTGAACTCCTGCAGCGCGCGGGCAACGCCCATGCGGACCGCACCGGCCTGGCCATTCACGCCGCCGCCGTTCACCGTGCAGATCATGTTGAAGCTGGCCTGCGTCTCGGTAAGCACAAAAGGCGACTTCGCCATGATGCGCTGCGCTTCGGTCACAAAGTGTTCATCGAACGCTTTGCCGTTAACCTTGAACTCGCCGTTGCCGGGGCGAAGGAATACACGAGCTACGCTCGACTTGCGACGTCCCGTGCCGTAGTACTGAACCAGTTCTGCCATCTGTTATGTCGGGAGCCCGGCTCCCTTAATCCTTCCAGAATTTTGGCGATACTTACGCGCGCTTTGCCGGTGCCAGTGTCTCGGGCTTCTGCGCGCTGTGCGGGTGCTTGTCCCCGCGATAAACCTGCAGCTTGCTGGCCATCGACCGGCCCAGCTTGGTGTGCGGCAGCATGCCGACAATCGCCTCTTCGACGATCTTTTCCGGCTTGCGCACCAGCCGCTTCTTGTATTCTTCGGACTTCATGCCACCCGGATAACCCGAGTAGTTGTAATAAACCTTGCTGTCCGACTTCAATCCGGTCAAGCGAACTTTCTCGGCATTGATCACGATGACGTGATCGCCGGTGTCGATGAACGGCGTGTATTTGGGGCTGTCCTTGCCAGAGAGGATGCGCGCTACCCGCGATGCCAGACGGCCCAGAACTTCGCCGTCGCCATCAATGACAAACCACTTGCGCGCAATTTCCCCCTTGGGGAAATAGGTTGACATCTCTAAACTCTCCCAGATATTTGAAAAAACCGCGAAAGAGCCGCTTGGTTCTGGCGCTGGACGCGCTAAAGACCTTCAGGCGGGCAAACGCAGGACTGCGAAAGAACTAAGAATAGACCATCAGCTCCGCCTATGTCAATGAAAGGGCGGTGCCTTGGGCTCGTGGACTGAGTCCTTACCCACTCATTTTACAGAAACGGCGCTCATCTTTCGAGCATTATTCAAGGATTATTTCGCTGATTTCAGGAGGGTTCCTGATACAGGCCGAACAGGTTGCCGCCTGGATCGCGGAAGCGCGCCGCGATCTCCGGCGCATCGGCTCCAATCTGCTGCACGATCTCACCGCCAGCGGCGACGACCTTCTGGATCGTCTCTTCGACGCTGTCGACCATGATGTAGACCATCAGCCCCGGCTGCGATGCCGGGTGCCGGTCTTTGACCCACACTCCACTGACCTCGCCCACACCATCATCAAAGGCAGTGCTGCCGTCGCCTCTGGTGCGCACGTTCCATCCAAACGCGCTGCGATAGAACTCTGCCGAGCGCGCAATATCCGTAGCCGGTATCTCGATGTAGCAAATCTTGCCGTTGCCGAGAGTGGGAGGCACAGTGATCTCCTCAAGTACAGTGCTGGCGCCGTGTCGAGACGAAGTGTCCACCGGCGAACGCGAGGTTCAACGACGGACATCTCTCACCGCGAGCGGGCAAGCTTACCACGCTTTATTCTCGTGTTGTCATAGGTTTGGCAGGGAGCGGCTGTGGCATGTCAGCTGCATTATTATCGTTCACTCTGAAGTACGCCCTGGCAGGCACAACGTATGAAGTCGCTAACCCAGGATTTACGGTACGCAATTCGGCAGCTGCGCAAGGCTCCCGGATTCAGCCTGGTCGCCGTCGCGACCCTCGCCCTGGGCATCGGAGCGAACACCGCCATCGCCAGCGCAGTCTATGACATTCTGCTGCGCTCGCTGCCCTTCGCTAACGCCGACCGGCTGGTACTGATTCGCGAAACGCATCCCAAGGCCGGAACGATTTCGGCAAGCTATCGCGACGTGCTCGATTGGCGTGCGCAGGCGAAGAGCTTCGAGAGTATTGCGGCGTACAGCGACGTTCATCACGGATACTCCCAGGTTGTCGCGGGCGATCAAACTTATCCGTTACGCGCAGCCTATGCCACGGCCGACCTATTTCCTACGCTCGGTCTTCGCCCTCAACTCGGACGCAACTTTATCCCCGCGAAAGATTCCGACAGCGGACTGCACAGCGCGATCCTGAGCCACCGCGCGTGGACAACAAGATTTGCGTCCGATCCGAGCGTGATCGGACGGGCAGTTCAGATCAACGGTCAGAGCTTCAACGTCGTAGGAGTCATGCCGGCGGGCCAGCAATATCCGACAGAGACTGACTTGTGGCTGCCCTTCGCGCAACTCGACGAAGGCGAACGCACCAATCGGCAGTACCACGCTGCCGATGCGATTGGCCGTCTTCGCGACGGCGTCACCGTCGGGCAGGCGAGCGTCGAGTTGAACACGATCGCAGACCGCCTGGCGCAAAGCTATCCCGCCACGAACCGCTCGGTCGGTATCAAAGTCACTCCCCTGCGCGATGCCCTCGTGGGCCAGCTTCGTCTGACCCTGCTGGCGTTGTTCGCCTCCGTTGGCCTGGTGCTCTTCATCGCCTGCGCTAACATCGCCAACCTGCTGTTGATTCGTGCCGCCAATCGCCAGCGCGAGATTGCGGTGCGTACCGCGTTGGGAGCTACGCGCGCGCGACTGCTGCGTCAATTCCTTGCCGAGAGCCTGGTGCTGTCGTCCCTCGGCGCCATCGCAGGCATTTTGCTCGCAACCGCAGCGATGCCCCTCTTGAACTACGGTCTGGCGCACGTCGCCGAGGCTCACTTCGATACCTCGCACCCGGTCACGCTCACAACGCCGGTGTTGCTCTTCACGGCGCTGCTCGCGATCATCACCGCGGTACTTTTCAGCTGCTTCCCTGCGCTGCACGTTTCGCCCGCATTGAGCGAGAACTTGCGCGACAGCCAGCGCAGCATCGTCTCCGGCCGCAACACCTTACGGAACGCACTTGCAGCCGGAGAACTGGCGCTCGCGATCGTCGTACTGTTCAGCGCGTCGCTGCTGTTGCGCAGCTTCCAGAAATTGCTCGCCGTCGATCCCGGCTTTCGCACCGATCACCTGTTCGCGCTCAAGGTAGACCTTCCACCAAATGCCTACAGCAAGCAGGATCAGGTCAACAATTTTTCCCGGCAGCTTCAGGACGGGACGGAACACATCCCCGGCGTCGTCTCCGCCGCTATCACGAATGCTCTACCCCTGACCCCATCGAAGTCGATGACACGGTTCGCTGTTCAGGGAGCGCCGCCTCCGGCAGCGGGAAACTTCCCGGTCACGCAGCTGCGCATCGTCAGTCCGTCGTACTTCCGCACGCTGGGCATCGGTCTGACCGCAGGCCGAATGTTTGAACCGAAGGACGTTGATGACCAGGTTGGGGTCTTCCTCGTCAACCAGGCCTTTGCGCGGCGTTACCTCGAGGGCCGCAACCCACTCAGCAGCCGCATTCTGATGAACGTGCTGACGGCGACTCCCAATGCCGTACCGGTGATCGGTGTGGTCTCTGACACCAAAGACCTCGGCGTTAACGCAGCAACTGAGCCGGTCATCTATACCGCGGGATATCCCAATGGGCTGATCCTGCTGGTGCGCACGCAGATGGATCCGGCAACCGTGCTTCCTCCGCTCCGTGGGATTGTGTCGTCGCTGGATCGCAACCTCGGCGTTTCAGAAGTGAAGACGCTGGACGAGGTTCTGTCCGATTCGCTGGCGCAACCGAGGTTGTCTTCGTCTCTGCTCGGATTCTTCGCGTTGCTGTCGGTGCTGCTGGCTGGGATTGGCGTCTACGGTGTGTTGGCCTTCGCCGCGCGGCAGCGCGTGCGCGAGATCGGCATTCGCATAGCCCTGGGCGCGCAGCGTGCCCAGGTGCTCCGCCTGTTCCTCAAGGATGGGGCTGCCCTCGTACTGGTTGGCGGCGCAATCGGGCTGCTGGCCTGCTTTGGAGTGGGGCAATTGCTCACTGCGATGCTGTTCGAGGTCAAGCCGGCCGATCCCGTCTCGCTGGCGCTGGCGCTGATCGTGCTTGCGGCCATTGGGCTCGGAGCCGCGTGCATTCCCGCCGTGCGAGCCAGCAAGGTTGACCCGGCCGAGGTGCTGCGAGCCGAGTAGGGAGTCGTCGCTATTGCAGCGCCTTCACCAGTGCCGGATGGCTGGTGCGCAACCAGTAATACTCGTTGATCGGGCGATCATCCTGTAATGCCGGGCGTCTTACCGCCCGGCATAATCAGCGCTTCTGGTGACACTTCCCGCAACGTCAGCAGGCCGTACTGCTCCTGCGGAGTCTTCGCCGGTCCCCACTCCATCATGTCGATCGTTGCCGGCTTCGGCGTGCGCGCAGCCAGTTGGTCGGCGGTGAAGTCGGTGATCGGACTCAGGCTGGCCAGGTAATGAAAGTTACGCTCGCCATCCAACGACCCATACGCTCGCACGTACGGGAAGACCTCGGTGAGCGCACGCGTGACGGCAGCGCGGTCGGCATCGTCTCCGCTGTAGAGCCACTGCTGCAGAATCCCCTGCGTCGTCATGTGCTCCTTCGCGAGCGTGTAGAACTCGCGCGAGTACAGCAGGCTCGACGCAGCAGCTTCCAGCGGCGGCGGCGGGTCAATAATGATGGCGTCGAACTTCTGGCTCGAGCGATCAAGAAATCGCCGGCCATCATCAATGACCACGTGAGCGTTCGGTGATTGCAACACTTCGCGCCCGTCCGAATGGAAGTAAGGAAAGACCTTCGGCACGCTCGGCACCAGTTCGACGACGGTCACCGGAATTCCCCACGACAATGCCGAGCGAAATGTCGTACCCATGCCAAAGCAGATGATGAGCGCATTCCGCGGAGGCTGAGGCAGATGTGCGAGCGTAAAGTGCGCCATCATCTTGGTGATCGGCGTCAAACTGGTCATGCCCACGCCGTTCACCAGCAGCATCTTGTCCATGCCTTCGCCCGTCGCCAGCACCGTTGCCGTGCGATCGCGCAGGATGAGGCTGTCGGGAAAATCGACTTCGTAATCTTTGGTGAAGAAGAACAGCGTTACCGCGGCAATTACCAAGACGGCAGAGCCGGCGAGTTGCAGCGCGCGCGCGTCTTTTCTCGCTCCGAACAGAGACATCCCGATCCAGGGCAATATCAGGATCAGCATCGACCGATGCTCGCCGACCAGCGGCAAGAGGATGAATCCCGAAAGCAGCGGCCCGACGATGCAGCCAACGACGTTCACGGCATAGGCGCGGCCGGCGCGATCGGGATCGCCCTCGGACCAGCGATCCACCAGCATTGGCGTTAGAAATCCAATGACGGCGGAGAATGGAAATACGCCGAGAAAGATTCGCAGGTCCGACTGCATGCCAATCCTCGGATCCGCGGTCAACAGCGGCAGCAGTCCAAAGAAAGCCAGCGAGACCCACAGCAGGCGGCTCTCCTGACGCGGCCCGCGCCGGCTCCAGAAGCGGTAAACCTGCGATCCCAGGAATGTCGCCAGCAGATACGCAGCGAGGATTTCAGCGAACGAGTAGACGAACGGTCCGACGAAATAGGTGTAGAGGCGAATCCAGATGACCTCGGCGGCCATGGTCGCTAGGCCGGTCGTGAATAACAAAAGCAGCACCGCGCGATCGCCCTCAACCGCAAATCGCGTTGTTCTGGCAGCAGTGCTCTCGGATTGCCATGCGCGCCATCGAGACGCAAGCGTGAGGCCGACACGCCGCGACGAAAATAACTGCATTGAGCAGGGCGCAGCGGCGCAGCGTTCCATGAAAGCCGTAGAGTTCGATGAGCGCCGGTGCGAGCGCCGCCCCTCCAACCGCGCCAACCACATTCGCTATGTACAAAAAGCTGAACGACCGCTGCGATTGCTGGCGCGCTCCGCCGCGAATGGCGAACATCCCCAGCGGAATGGTTGCTCCCATGCACGCACACCAGGGAACGAGCGTAATCGCCAGCCAGATTCCCGAGAGCAGATAGAAGGAAGCGGACGACACCGTCGCACCAGCGGAAACTTTCTCGAGCAGGTGGCTGCCCCAGACCAGTTCAAGCGGAACAACAAATGCCGAGATGCCGATGAGCAGTTCGCAAACCGCGTACAGACGCAGCGGCGGCAGCTTGAGGCGGTCGCCGTACCGTCGCAGCCAGCGTCCGGCGAGCCACGACCCGGCCCCAAGACCTGCCATGAACACAGAGAGCAAAATCGAGACCAGCGCGGTCGTCACGCCGAACTTGGCCATCGCCAGCCGCAGCCAGACCAGTTCGTAGACGATGCTACAGACACCCGAGAGGAAGAAAAAGATCGCGAACCAGAACATGTGCCTGACCGAACGGTCAGTGTACAACCTAAGGTCGAGGTCAGCTTAAGAGACGGAACATTGCTAATTAAGAAGCGGTCGACGAGCCCTCGACTACTCCGCCATACGAGTCGACCGAATCACCGACTCCATCTGCTCCAGGTAGGTTTCCAGAGCCCGCCGTCCCGCTGCGGTGAGCTTGAACTCAGTTCGCGGCTGGCGGCCCACGAACGACTTGGTGCAGCGCACGTAGCCGGCGTCCTCCAGCTTGCGGGCGTGAACACTGAGGTTGCCGTCGGTAATTTCCAGCAGGCCCTTCAGATCGTTGAAGGTGAGCGACTCGTTGACGGCGAGGGCGCTGATGATTCCCAGCCGAACGCGCTCGTGGATAACAGGATCGAGACTGAGCGCCTCCGAGCTACCCTGGTGCCGCGAAACCGTACGTTGCGAGCGCGCCGACGGCCGCTCTTCCGGATTGGTTGCGTGTCTAGCCACCGTGCTTCCTCGCGATGATTACGCCAAAAATCATATGTAGTGCTCCGAACCCGACGGCCAACATGATGTTCGCCCACATCCATGGCAGTGGCAGTGTGACCGCGCCCGAGACAACAAACGCCGCGCCCATCGCAGGAACCGTACGCACCGAAAATGCCCCGGCCTGCATTACGGCAACGCCGTACAAAACCAGCCAAACACCCGGAATCATTCCCACCGGACCGGTGCGCATCAGCGCGACCGTGAGCAGCCCTCCGGCAGCAAGCGCCGGCAGAAGCCCCACGAACAGCTTGCGTCCCGATATCGAGAGAATTTCTGTACCCAGCCGTGTGGCTTTGAAGTGCATCATCATGAGGGCGATGGTCGCTCCAACCAACGCTTCGATCAGCCACGCCGCCAGCCAGCCTTCGGCGGTTCTCTGCCGAAACGCTATGGGCGCGGCGACGAGCGCCGTAACACCCATGATGCAGATACCCCAGCCCGGCACAGCGGTAAATGCCGAGCTGCGCTCCATGGTCTGCCGGATAACGCGCAGGTGCTCGAGAGCTGCCGGATCCTGCACTGGCAGTCGAGGTCTCTTACGCGGACTGGGACGCGGGTCGTGCATTGCCCATGAGCCTAATCCCGACTTTCATCGTTGTCAAGAACTTTGCAATGCAAAGCCGCAACTCGGGACAGCGCGAAATCGGTTAGGCTAATCCCCTGATGCCGCGCTGGCCGCAAACATTTCCTGCTTCAATTTCGCTCCTGATCTTTGTGGCGCTGGCCGCAGCCGCCGCTGCTGGACAGGCGCTTCCCCCGCGGATGGCCAATTCGCAGGAAATCCACGACATGCTGGTCCAGCGTATCGATGGGCAGCACAAGAGCGATGCCATGGTTGTCGGGGTGATCACGAAAAAGGCGCGCGAGATCATCAGCTATGGACACCTCGATCCCGACGACCCTCGAGTGCCCGACGGAGATACCGCTTACGGCATCGGCTCCGTGACCAAGGTCTTTACCGCCTTGCTGCTCGCCGACATGGCTGAGAAAGGTGAGGTCAAACTCACCGATCCCATCTCGAAATACCTGCCGGCGTCCGTACACGCACCAAGCCACGGCGGCAAGCAGATCACCCTGCTTGACCTGGCGACGCATTACTCCGGTCTGCCCCGCCAGCCGGACAACTTCAGCTTTAACTACTCACCTCAGCAGATGTATGCCTTCCTGAATCATTACCAGCTCACCCGCGATCCCGGCCAGAGCTACGAGTATTCGAACTTCGGCTTCGGGCTGCTTGGTCAGGTCCTTGCTCTGCGCGCTGACACCGATTACGACACGCTGCTTCGCACCCGCATCACCGAGCCGCTCGGAATGAGCCGCACGGCGGTTCATCCGACGAAGGACATGAAAAGCAACATGGCGCCCGGCCATAAGTTCAACATGCAGAAAGCTCCCGTGTGGGAGTCGCCGGCGTTGGAGGGTGCAGGTTCAATTCGCTCGACTGCAAATGATCTGCTGATCTTTCTCGCCGCAAACATGGGCATCATCAAGACGCCTCTGCAGCCTGCGCTGAAGAAGATGTTGAGCGTGCAGCGGCCCGCCCCTCCGGCTTCGAAGGTCGCCATTGGCTGGCACATTCAATCCGGCATCGTTTGCCACAATGGCCAGAACAACGGCTATTACGCTTTCGTCGGTTTCGATCCGCATCGGAAAATCGGCGTGGTTGTGCTCTCCAACTCCAACGACCCGATCGACGATATCGCCTGGCGGATCTTCAGCTACCCGCCGCAGTTCTCCGAGGAGCACATCGGTCCATCCAATTTTCCCCGGTAAGCTGGCGCGCTATACTTCGTGAGGTTTCCGATCAGCTTCATGTCGCCAGCGCCACCCATACCGCGGCTCTCCGGAGAAGCATGCTGCGCCTAGGACTCACCGGCGGAATCGCCTGCGGCAAGTCCACGGTCGGCGAGATGCTTGTACGCCGCGGCGCGCACTACCTCTCCGCCGACGAACTCGCCCACAAACTCTATGAACCTGGCGCTGTCGCGTACGAAGGAGTCGTGCGCGCCTTTGGCCGCGAGATCCTGAACCCGGACCACACGATCAATCGCAGGAAACTAGCCGCCCTGGCATTCCCGGACCATATCGGCGAACTGAATGCCATCGTGCACCCGGCGGTGATCGAAGCACAGAAGCGTTGGTCGGCGGAGGTGACCCGCGATGACCCGAATGGAGTCGCTGTAGTCGAGGCCGCGCTGATGTTCGAAGCCGGTGCGGAAACAGACTTCGACAAGGTCATCGTGGTCACCTGCAGTCGGGACGGGAAAATCCAGCGCTATGCCCAGCGCACCGGTCTCTCGATCGACGAAGCTCGCGCGGAAGTCGATCGTCGCACCGCGGCTCAGTTCAGCGACGAGGAGAAAGCCCGCCGCGCCGATTACGTCATCGACAACTCCGGCACTATGGAAGAGACCGAGCGGCAGGTTGAGGCGTTCTGGGCGCAGTTGCAAAGGCCTTGATTTTCGCGCTGCGGTACACACATCCAGGCTATTTCGTTACACTTTTCTAGATGGAACGTCCATCTGTGTTCCGCAACTCTGATTGCATCGGATCCTTGCACGCATGAAATTTCTACGACCGTTTCTACTTGGTATCGTTTTCGCCGGCGCTTTCTACTGGTTCACCACGCATCATCAGGGCGCCAACCCTATCGCCGACATCATCTCGCGACCCACGCATGTCGAACTGAGCGAAGCGGCGGGACCGGAGAAGCTTGATGCCGAAGAGCAGAACAACATCGACGTTTACAAGCGTGTGATTCCGTCCATTGTGAACGTCACTTCAAAGAGCGTTGCCTACGACTTCTTCTTCGGCCCGGTGCCGCAGGAAGGCCAGGGCTCGGGCTTCCTCATCGACAAGGAAGGTCACATCCTGACGAACTTCCACGTCGTCGGTGAGTCATCGCAGCTGGACGTAACGCTGCACAACAAGAAGACCTATCACGCGACGGTCATTGGCCGCGACCGCGCGCACGACCTCGCGGTAATCCAGATCAAGGCTCCTGACCTGGTTCCGGCTGTGCTTGGCGACTCGAAGAATCTGCAGGTCGGTCAGAAGGTGTTCGCCATCGGCAATCCGTTCGGGCTATCGGGCACGATGACGCGCGGCATCATCAGCTCGCTGCGTCCCATTCGCAGTCCCGAAGGCGCGTACATCGAAGAAGCGATCCAGACCGACGCGGCGATCAACCCCGGAAATTCCGGCGGGCCGCTGCTCAACTCGCACGGAGAGGTCATCGGCATCAACAGCATGATTGCCACCGGAGGCTCGAACCAGAGCGCCGGCATCGGGTTTGCCATCCCGATTAACACTGCGAAAGCTGTGTTGAACGATCTCATCACCTCGGGCTCGGTAAAGCGCCCGACTCTTGGCATCGTCTCATTGCCGATTGGTCCGGAGCTGGCACAGGAGATCGGGCTTCCGGCAAATTATGGCGTGCTGATTATCAAGGTCGTGCCCGGTGGATCTGCCGACCAGGCAGGTCTGAAGGGTGGAAACGAACGCGCGTATCTGGGAGCGACCCCCATCATGATTGGCGGCGACTTGATTGTCGCGATTGACAATGAGCCGATCGGTGATCAGCAGGACCTGGCGAACGCCATGAACAAGCATCGCGCCGGCGATCGTGTGTTCGTGACCATCTATCGCGGCCGCCGCAAGATGAACGTGCCGGTGGTGCTGGGAGAGGTCAGGGAACGAGGGTAGCCAACATTCGCTACTTTCGAAGGCAGATTGTTGATGCTATTGAGATGCTTTCGCTAGCTGTTTAATTCATTCATGCTGCACTTGGCAGTGAGGACCACAACGCCGTGAATGTGATGACAGACACAGAAGTTCGGGACTTTGAAGCCAAGAATTCATGGAGTACGGGCATTTGCGTGGATGGGGATGGAGATTTGTACTACAACACGCCGGAGGCAAACTGCATTACGTTGCCTTTTCCCGAGACACCTTTGCGCGTGACCTATTTCGCACGTTTGGTCTCAATGCTGGGTATTAATGACGAGGCGAATTTCTATGGAGCACTCCTGTGGCTCCGTTACTGGCACGCCGGCAGTTCACAACTCGTGAAGAGTGGATGGCGATTGGTGGAGCGTATGCGTATGGGGTATGGCGAGTTGAGACCCCTCGGAGTCGCCAATGGTCACTGGTTCCGCGCCGACGAACTTTCCGACCTTGCGGCATTCGTTGTACCCTGCTTCGTTTACGGTTGGGACGCATATATTGTGCCGTCTAATGCCGATTGCTTCGCCTTTATAAGTCACGACGAGTTCTGGTGCGTGGCTACTCGGAAACCTGAGATGCACTCGCGTTTGTTGCACGATTTTGAGACGTTGGAGCCACGGGTAGACTCTGTCAAGCGGCGATTCTGCCGACCTGAGAATGAGGGCTCTTCGAATTAAAGTTCGGCTGGGCAATAATGTCCGCTTTACAGGTCGCAGAGCCTCCGCCCCGTTGCCCCTGCCCTGCGCCGTCAGCTATGATTCTTGCTTATGTACGATGAATTCCAGGCTGTTGATCGCTGGTCCGGCAAGAAGCTGCATTGCCGCTATCAGGCCCTGATTGTTGCCATCGCCACCCGCCATGCCGACGCTGTTGACATAAAGTTTATGGTGGACGAGCGGCCGGTATGGATCGCTCTCCCTCACATGGCATGGGTGGAGTACAACCAGCAAAGCGGCAAGGTGATTAGCGACCCCATGGCGGTGCAGATCGCCGGCCACTTTCTGAAGTGGGCCATTGAGAGCGGCGAGGACAACGGCCGCGAGATGTATACGTTGACGGTTGAGGAGACGCTCGATCACCTCAAAAGCTTGATGGACGAAGCGCTCCAACCAGCAGCCCGCTGACCTCTCCGGTACGGGCTACTTGCATCTATTCTGTGGCGTTTCTTTATTTCTGCGTTTTTTGGAATCCAGATCAGCTCGGTACGTGGGTTATTTCCGGCTTTATTGAAGGAGCTCTTTTATGTCCTCTGTGCTGCAAACTCCCGAGGTCTCGCAGTTGCTCGGACAGGACAATGTTCATCGCAACCTGTATCCGCCGCAGTTGATTGAAGCGGCATTGCGGCGCGGTGAGGCCGAGTTGGGTGCACGTGGCTCGCTCGTGGCTGAGACCGGTTCCCGCACCGGCCGCTCACCCAAAGACAAATTCTTCGTGCGCGACTCGGCTACGGACAAGACGGTTGATTGGGGCTCCATCAACCTTGCGACCTCGCCCGAGATCTTCGACGCCCTGTACGAACGCGTGCTTGACTATCTCGCCGGCAAAGAGCTGTTCGTTCAGGACCTCTACTGCGGTGCCGATCCGAAATACCGCCTACCGGTCCAGTTCATCAACGAATATGCCTGGCACAACCTGTTCGTGCGCCAACTCTTTATCCGTCCGACGGCAGAAGAGCTGAAGAGTCACAAGCCGGAATTCACCATCGTCAGCGCACCCGGCTTTCTCGCGGATCCCAAGCGCGACGGCACCGGCTCTGAAGTCTTCGTCATGATCAACTTCACCAAGAAGCTGGTCCTGGCCGGAGGAACGCAATATGCGGGCGAGCTGAAGAAGTCGATCTTCAGCATCATGAACTTCCTGCTGCCGCCCCGAAACGTCTTTCCGATGCACTGCTCCGCCAATGTGGGACAGGATGGAGTGACCGCGCTATTCTTCGGCTTGTCGGGTACGGGCAAGACAACGCTGTCGGCCGATCCCAAACGCCGCCTGATCGGCGACGACGAGCATGGATGGAGCCAGACCGGCGTCTTTAACTTCGAAGGCGGCTGCTACGCAAAATGCATTCACCTGTCACCGGAGACGGAACCGCAGATTTATAACGCGCTCGGCTTCGGGTCTGTGCTGGAGAACGTGGTGCTCGATCCCATCACCCGCATACCCGACTACGACGATGACAGCAGAACGGAGAACACGCGCGCTGCGTATCCGGTGGAATTCATCGAGAATGCCGTAATCCCGGGTATTGGGGGCCATCCCAGGAATGTCGTGTTTCTGACCGCCGATGCGTTCGGCGTGCTGCCTCCAGTATCGAAGCTCACTCCCGAGCAGGCGATGTATCACTTCATGTCCGGGTATACGGCGAAAGTCGCCGGCACGGAAGCCGGAGTGACCGAGCCGCAGGCAACGTTCTCGACTTGTTTCGGCGCACCATTCATGCCGCTCGCTCCCAAGGTCTATGCGGAGATGCTTGGCCGTCGACTGCGCGAGCACAACGCGCAATGCTGGCTGGTCAATACTGGATGGCAGGGCGGCGGGTACGGCGTCGGCAAACGCATGAGCCTGCCCTATACGCGCGCGATGGTCGATGCGCTGGTCGAGGGTAATCTGGCGAACGTCGAATATGAAGTTGAACCGGCGTTTGGATTGAGCATTCCAAAGTCGTGTCCCGGAGTTCCGTCAGAACTGCTGGCGCCGCGCAATTCGTGGAAGGACAAGTCCGCTTACGACAAGATGGCTGCCGACCTCTCTGCACGCTTCGCGAAGAACTTCGAGAAGTTCGACGCCGCTCCCGAAGTGAAGGCCGCCGGACCTAAGCCGGTGAAGTAAGTCTTACATTGTCAGAGTTCTGACAATGTGGCATAACTGCGGTGCCCCCCACGTTTTCGTCCTGAAGTTGAACTCGCAACAGGCGGTACCCCACGTTCGCGTCCTGACGTTAGACGCTAACGTGGCCCTGGCAAGCAGGGCGCCTTTCCTTACCTACGTTTCAGAACTGGGATTGCACGTGCTGCTCGCCAATGACTTTTCCCGCGTGGTCGAACCAGACCACTTCGTACTTCGGCTGGAAGATGGAATACCAGTAGCGGTAGACGTACTCATCGGTACAGCCCGTGGGCACCGCAGTCAGCGATCCGCAGGAGCCTTCGCGAGTGGGATCGCCCAGCAGTTCGCGAACCACTTCGTTAGGATCGCCGATGGTGACCTGGAAGATGTTCTCGCGCAGTTTCTGGTCGTGATGGTAGGCCCAGACACCCGCGACGACAAGGGCAAGAGCCATGCAGAAGAATACGATCCTGGTAATCACGCTTCTTCCACCAGCAGCGTCGCGCCCTTGGGCAGATAGCTCTTTCGCCGGAACCAGTCTTCCATCGACGCGCGCAATCGCTCCAGAGGTACACGTAAACCGATTTCCATCCGGCCGTCGCCGACGGGAATCGTGTCGTCAAACATCTGGTCGTTAGTGAAGTTGCGCATGCTGAAGCTGTCCAGCCACTTCATCGGGCAGGCGACGCGCTGGCCACCCTCTTCGTATTGCACTCGGATCTTGCGTGCGAACATCTCTATGATTTTGCCGGAAACAGAGGCGAGTGGCTAGTCGCTACGCAGCGTAAGGCTCGGCTTCCCCCGCTACAGCTACCTCTTCGCTGGCCGTCGGCGTTAGCAAAGGCCAGCCTTTGCGCAGAACGTATTCCAGCCACGCGCCTGCCACCTGCGACGTCAGCACGGCCGCGAGCACCAGCGTCGTGTAGAAGGTCGCGCTGATGATCCCCGCCTCGAACGCCACGCTGGCCAGCACAATGCCCGGGCCACCACGCGCATTCGTCGTGACGGCGAGATTCATCAGATCGAGGCCGCGGAAGCCCGCAAACCGCGCCGCCAGCGACACCGAAAGCACTTTGACCACGCAGCTCCCAACGAGAAACGCCGCCAGCATCCACAGCGAGAAGCCGTGTACGAGATCGAGCTTCAGCCCGACGATCGCGAAGTACACCGGAATGAAGAAGGCGAACGACACTTTGCCGATGGCGTCGAGCGCGTCGGCGAACAGCCGCCGCTTCTTATGAACAACCGCAAAGCCTGCCAGGAACGCGGCGAATACGAGACTCACGCCCAGCGCTCCGGCGATGACGCAATACACCAGCAGCACGGCAATCGCGTAGCCGACGGGCGAGTGCTGCGCCATCACGTTGAAGCGCGACTTGTTGATGCGCTTCACCACGCGGGGAACGATGGTGAGCCCCAGGACGAAGAACGCCACCGTCATCAGCAGGTGATAGGACATGGCGCGTGGATTCAGCGCAGCTTTGCCTGCCACTGCCGTCGCCACCGCCAGCGCCAGCCACAAGACGATGTCTTCCAGCACGGCAACGCCCAGCACCAGCCGGGCAAAGCGAGTATGCAGGATCTTTAAATCAGCGAAAATTTTGGATACGACCGGCACCGACGTCACCGCGACACCAACCGCCAGCACAATAATCAGCGAGAGGCGGCTGCCATTCGGCCCCGCCAGACTCGGCCGGATCAGCCATGGCCCAAGTAGCAGTGCCAGGAGGAACGGCAGGCCGGTGCCGACAATTGTCAACCAGCCCACTTCGCGCCGTTCATCGCGGGTGAAGAGCTGCCGGGTCTCCGCGCCCGAGAGAAACATCAGCAGGAGAAGCCCGAGCCAGTAGACGAAGTCGAGAATGTGCGCCTCATGCTTGCTGTTGAGCAACAAGTCTCGCACCCATGGCAGGCGGCCCAGCAGCGCGGGACCGAGTACGATTCCTGCCAGGATCTCGCCCACGACCTTTGGCTGCCGCAGCTTCACGAACACATAGCCGAGCAGCTGCGCCAGCCCCACCAGGAGCAACAAGATGCAAAGTACCGCAGTCAGGTCCGAATTCGACACGATGGCGCTCTCCCCTACAGCCTAGGATGAGAGCTCCGCGTTACAGTTTGCCCACTTATCTTGACAACCATCTCCAGTGTGATACTTTGTGAAAACTCATTTCGACTCAGACAGGTGCTCGAAAGGAAGGAAATCGCAGAGACGGTTTCCGCCGATTGCGCCTGCGGTAAGTACGTGAGTCAGCGAAGTTGTGCTTGCCGAATGGCCGGTGACGACCAGGTTCGCCGAGCTTGCTGATCTCGTAACGTTTTCAAACTAAACTGTGTAAGGAGCTTCGCCTCATGTCGAACCTCAGCCGACTTCAAGCAGCAGGGATCGTGGCTGCCAACGCCAACTTCAACCCATCCGACCAGGCGATCATCGATAGCCTCACCGATGACGAGGTCAGCGCATTGATCAGCGTCAAGCAAAAGGTGCCCGCTTCCTTCTTCGAGCAGCACGCGCAGGCGGCTGGTGTCGCCCCTGCAAATCGCACCATCGGCATTGTGTTCTAAGGTCTACCTGGGAATCTCGGGCCACATTTGATGAATCAGCTCAGCAACAGCCGCCGTCTGCGCGGCAAGATCCGCCTCATGCGCGGCGAGATGGACGCCGTTGCGGAAACGCTATGGAACCATCCTCGCCTGCGCGAGATTTATCCGGAGTTCCTCTTTCGCAACCACTCGGTCATCCGCTGTAGCGTACCGCTGATGAAAGCTGCCGCCGAGGAATGCGAGAAGCTGGTGGGCCGCGATCCGGTCGCCGACGGCATGCTGGAGTACCTGCGCCACCACATCCCGGAAGAAACCGGCCACGATGATTGGGTGCTCGACGACCTCGAACTGCTGGGCTTCTCGCGCAAAGATGTGTTGAAGCGCGTTCCGCCTCCGTCAGCCGCGGCCTTGGCTGGCTCGCAGTATTACTGGATTCGGCACGTTCACCCCGTCGCCCTGCTTGGCTTCATCGCCGTGCTGGAAGGAACTCCGCCGGATGTGGCCTTCTTCGAAGCTACGGCCGACCGGATCGGAGTACCCCGCAAGGCTTTCAGCAACTTATTGCTCCATGGCAAGCTCGACCCTCAACATCGGGACGACCTGGACCACGCCCTTGACGGGCTTCCGCTGACCGAGGAACACCACGCGCTTATGGGGATCAGCGCTTTCCAGACCATCAGCCTGCTCACTCGCGTTGCCAGCGAAGCTGTACAATAACTTGCCAACCTAGCGGCATCAATTGCACCTCGCGCCCGGGCTAAACGGATGATCGGCAGCACCATTTCCCACTATCGCATCGTGCAGCGTCTTGGACGCGGCGCTATGGGCCTCGTGTACAAGGCCCAGGATTTGAAGCTTGAGCGGCCGGTTGCCATCAAGCTCATCTCTCGCGACATCGCGCTCAATCCTGAACAGCGCACGCGCTTCGAGCGCGAAGCGCGCACAGCATCGCTGCTCGATCACGGCAACATCTGCACCATTCACGAATTCGGCGAGACGCCCGAGGGTGAGCTTTATATCGTGATGGGCTTTTGTCCTGGGGAAAATCTCCGCACCCGACTGGAGCGTGGACCCCTGCCGCTCAAAGAAGCGGTGAATATCGCCGAGCAGATTGCACAGGGATTGGCGAAAGCGCACAGCCTGGGCGTCATTCATCGCGACATCAAGCCCGCCAACATCATGCTGCTGCCCGACGGCGTGGTGAAAATCGTCGACTTCGGTCTGGCCAGGCTGCCCCTCGATGTGGGATTGACCAACACCGGCGGCGTCGTCGGAACGGTTCCTTACATGTCACCCGAGCAATTGCGGGGCGACCCTCTGGACCGGCGCACGGACCTGTGGTCGTGGGGCGTCACCCTCTACGAAATGCTGGCCGGAGACCGGCCCTTCGAGTCCGGCAGCGAAGCCACAATCATGCGGTCGATCATGGATCTCGATCCGCCGTCCCTGACCGCGCGGCGCGCTGATGTGAGCCTGGGACTTGAGCAGCTCGTTCTTTCCACGTTGAAAAAGGAGCGCAATCAACGTCCGGACAATGCCAACGAACTCATCGAGGCACTGCGCACGCTTTCTCTCATCAGCGGTACCGTACAGGCATTCACCGTCGCGCCACGGCCGCGGGCATCGGTTGCGGTGCTGCCGTTTCGAAATGTCAGCGCGGATCCGGACAGCGAGTACTTCAGCGACGGACTCACTGAAGAACTCATACACGCTCTCTCGCGCCTTCCCGGCCTGCAGGTGGTCTCGCGCACTTCCGCTTTCGAATTCAAAGGCAAGCCGCAAAACGTCCAGAAAATTGGCGAGCAGCTAAAGGTCGCAGCGGTGGTGGAAGGCAGCGTTCGGCGGCTCGGCGACCGCATTCGCGTCAGCACGCAGCTGGTGAACGTCAGCGACGGATTCAATCTGTGGTCGCAGCGTTTCGACTGCCAGATGACCGACATCTTCGAGGTGCAAGAGGAGATTGCACAATCCATCGCCGACCTGCTGAAAGTCGAACTCGACTCGAAGATCGGCAGCAGCGGCTTGGTCAAGCGTTACACCGATAACATTGAAGCTTACGACCTCTATCTCCGCGGTCGCTTCCAGTGGAACAAACGCAGTGGGGAAGGTTTCCTGAAAGCGCTGGAATATTACGAGCGCGCGCTGGCCCTGGATCCGGATTACGCTCCCGCTTACGCTGGAATCGCCGACTACCACGTCTCGGCGGCGTCCTGGGGCCTGGAAGCTCCCACGGAAGCGTGGCCCAAAGCGAAGGAAGCCGCGGAAAAAGCGCTGGCTGCGGACGACACCCTGGCTGAGGCGCATGCCTCGCTCGGCATCATCCGCATGTGGTACGAGTGGAAATGGAAGGATGCCGAGCGCGAGTTCCTGCGTGCCATCGAGCTCAAACCCGGCCTGCCAATCTCACACGTTTACTACAATCTCCTGCTGGTGCAAACCGGGCGGTTCGATGAGGCGGAAGAGCAGATCAGGCAGGCCTTGGCCAGCGATCCCCTCTCCGTGCCGAACAACATCTATCTCTCCGGGCTGTATCACTACCGTCGCGAATACGAACGCTCCATTGAGGTGGCCAAGCGTGCTCTGGAGATCGACCCTAACGACATTGAGGCGCACATCGTAATCGCCATCAATCTCGAGCAGAAGAAGGAGTACGCGAACGCCATCTCCGAGCTTGAGAAAGCACACGAACTCTCCGGCTACAATCCCCTGATCCTCGGCCCTCTGGGCTCGTGCTACGGCGGAGCGGGTGAGAAGGAGAAGGCGCTGGCAGCGCTCGAAGGATTGAACGAAGCCGCGAAACAGATGTATGTCGCACCGATCTCGTGGGTGATGCTGTATCTCGGGATTGGCGATATTGAGCGCGCCTTCGAGTGGCTGGACAAGGCTGCCGACGCCCGCGACGTACTACTTTGCTACCTGAAGGTCGGCCCCATCTACGAACCGCTTCGCGATGATGGCCGCTATGTCGACATGCTCCAGCGCATTGGCTTATCGGGCAAGGACTCCATCTCGCAGTTGCGCACGATAACGCAACACTCCAGTGGCGCGGTCAAGTCTATCGCGGGGAGCGAACAGTCGAGTTGAACCGCTACTGCGCTCCGGTCGCTGCCGCCGCATTCGACTGAATCACCGGAATATCGAAATACATCAGCTCGTTGCCGCTCGCGTCGCGTATGCCGGTCAGGTAGATATGCGAGCCCAGCGCCCACTGCTTGACGTCCATCACGTCAAAAAAGATGAAGCCGGCCTTTGTGGTGTGCGGCTCGACAGCCTCGGCAGTGAAGTTTGCCGCCATAATCTCCGAATAAGCTTTCTGCGATTTCTTGTTCTTGTTCCCGCCGGGCAGAGGAATTGGACTGACCCGTCCGGGATTTGTGCTGCTGCCGCTGATGTGAGCGACGCGGCGAAAGACGTCATCCGTGGTGAGACCTTGCAGCTTGGCGCGCCCGGAAGTGACGAGTTCCGCGCCCATCTGAGTCAGCGCGACCGGCTTGTCGCCGTCATTGGTAATCACCAGAAACACAGGAAGAATGCCGTCCTGAATGAAAGGCGTGTTGAAGATGTCGCTCTTGGGAGGAGCGTTGTAGAGCTCCACCGCGGCGGTAACTTTCTCATTCGGATGAGCGTCCTTGGATGGGTAGGTGCTGGCGTTCTCCGGCCGCGGCATAACAAAGTCTTTCGCCGCCCAGAGAGTCAACGATCCGAACGCGATACAAAGAACCAAGCTTAGGACAGCAAGAGAACGTCGGGAGAGCATACCGGATTATCCGCTTTCCCCGCAGGGTTGCTCAACCCGGTGGGACCGGTCGCATGTCCTTGACTTGGACAGCGGAATAAACATAACCTCGCAGCTTCTTCGGAAAGGAATGTGAATCGTATGAGTCTTCTGCAATGGTGCGACGAGGGACCCGCGACCGTAGGCATGAATGCGACCGTGCATGATGCTGTCCGCACGATGATCGAAAGGGCAGTGGGCGCAGTGGCTGTGGTTGACGACGAGGGCGTGGTGGCCGGCATGTTCACTGAGCGTGATGTGCTGGCGAAGTTCGCCCTCAGCGGACGCGATCCCAGGCAGACACCGGTCCGCGACATGATGAGTCCCATGGTCGAGATGGGCACCGAAGCCACTTCCCCCAGCGAAGCCCTTGCGGTGATGATCGATCGTCACTACCGACACATGCCGATCGTCGATGATCATGGGAAGCTGCTGGGCATTTGCTCGATTCGCAACATTTTGCAAGCGCGCGTTGACGACCTGCTGGCGCAACTCGCGATCTCACCGAAATAAGTCTTAAACAAGAAAGCCCGACGCATTTCGCGCCGGGCTCGATTTTCCCTCTTGTTCTACCTTCCAACGTGACGGCTGCAGTTGCCGCCCTGCACCGACGTTAACGCTCCACCCGATGCATGAATCGTCTCGTTCCAGCAGGTTCCCTTCGAGTCCGAATACTGATAGGTCTCGCTGCTCGCCTGACCTTGCGGAGTGGCGTTACCGGACGCATCCACCAGCAGCGTGTCCGTTGGTGCCACCGAATCCGAGAGCGAGCTGGAATACGTCGGCGTTCCATTCAGCTTGATCAGCACGTTTTCCATGAAGCCCTGATGGATCTGGCTGAACTGCTGATACGAGCCGTCAGGATTCGCCTTGAAGTCGTACGACAAGCTGAGGGGCCAGGAGAACTGCCTGCTGGCCGTGGTGACATTCCCTGCGTTGGTAGTCGTAGTCGCCGAGGAGATGGTCGTCATCTGGCCGACATATTGGTCATAGATCGAGCCATCGGTGCGCTCGTAATATTTCTGCGCATTGCCGAAGTCGACGCTCTGGACCACCTTCGTATCCACCAGCCCGTGCGAGGTGTTGGCCGTACCCTCCACGGTAAAGCCGCGGTTGGATTGCACCGCCAGCGTTCCCCACACAATCGCTGGAATGTTGAGGATGTGCTCGGTGATCGTCGGATCAGGCTGGCCGATCGTGTTGGTGGTGACCGAACCCGTCACCTGCTGCGATCCGAGGTCCTGGTAAAGGAGCAGATTAGCCACCGCCGAGAAGTATTGGTCTGCGTTGTAAACGTAGATCGCGACGGTGTGCGGCTGGCCGTTGCTGAGAACCCCCGCGAACGGCGTCAGGTCTACACGATACGGTTCGAAGTTAAGGGTGTGTACACCCGGAATCGGACGCCACAGATAAGGATCGATGCCGCCAGTGAAGATCCACGGATAAATCGGCGCAACCCCTGCCGGCGTTCCATCGATGCTCACCTCGGCTTCGCGAAACGCCGTATTGCCGCAGTTCTCCAATTCGCCGGCAACATCATTCGGAGCGCAGGTCCACCAGAATTCGTCGTTCTGCTGCCCTTGCGCGAAGACGTCGAGATAAGCGCCCTCCACGTTCGGTGGCAGCATGAACGTCTGGGCGAGCTGGTCGCTGGGTGAGTTCAGCGTCACCGTACCGCCGGTGGGATCCGAGGACATCGGCAGAACGATATTGGCCGTAGCTGGTGGCTGTTGCCCTTGCGCCAGCGGATAAAACTGCAGATACGCGCTGCCATGGATATGGCTCGTGTACTGATCGTTCACCAGGTTGCCCAAGTCCACCCGGCCTTGCTGCGGGCCAGCAAACAACGGGCCGTATTCGGTAAGGTTGCTCTCAGTATGCCAGCTACGCTGCACGTCGTGCGAAGGTTCAGGCGTGGTGCCGAAGTAGATGGTGGTCCCGCCAATCCAAATTGCTCCGGTGCGATCGAATTGCCGGCCGGCATCGACAGACCAATCCGCTTCAAACACGACTGCGGCCCACGGTCCGGGACAATTCGCGGGCGGCGTGTAGTTGAAGTACTTGGGATTGAAATCGGCGAAGTCGAAATTCTGGAAGAGCGTGACCGTGCAAGGCTGGGTCGCGGGACGCGGCACCGAGGCATTTGCAGTCACTGTGTTTTGTGAGCCGATGACTGGAGTGCTTGGCGCCACGTAATTCTGGGCGACAGCCGCGCAAGCTAACAACGCAGAGGCAGCAAGAACGAGAACCAGTCGGGCAGGGAGGGACGAGCGCAACCGACGCATAAAACGCTCCTTGGCTGGCGGCGACGTCAAGTGCCGGCAGAGATAGTGACAGGATAGTGCTTCCCTTTTGGCACTACAAGGGAGGTATGAATCTCAAGAAGCGACTTTGCGAAGCAAAAGCCGCTTTTCGAAAAGCAATTTGCTATTCCCGACAAGGTCAGCCGTGCTACTGTTCTTACCGCCTCACTCCACGCAAAAAATATCAACTATGCTGCTGGTCACTGAAGTCTTTCATTTTGAACCGGACATTACCGGGATCTCCTGCTCGGGGCGCTTCACATTGGGCACCCGTCTGAGCGAAACCGAAGCCATGATGCAGTCCATGCTTGAGAAGGGGGTCCGCAAGCTTGTGCTCGACCTTACCCATGTCGACTTCGTCGACAGCGCGGGCCTGGGCATCATCATGCGAATTTCTGGAGAGATGGACCAGTGCGGCGGTCACTTCCGCATTGCCGGGCCCCACGAGCAGGTGCAGCGGCTCTTCGATATCACGCACACGTCGGCAATTCTCCTGGTCGATCCCGACCTGGTGACCAGCGTTCAGAAATTGCAGCAGGGGAAAGCCGCCAGTACGGCGTAGCAATCAGACTTCGAGCGCGCCTGTCAGTTCGCTGACCTTGTCGATGCGGTGTTCGAGGCACCACTTCTCCAACGAATCGACCAACTTCTCGCAAGCGCAGGGGTCCCAGAAGTTCACGGTCCCGACTTCGATCGCGCTGGCGCCCGCCAGCATGAACTCGATGACGTCTTCCGCAGTGCTGATTCCGCCGAGCCCGATGATCGGAATCTTGACCGTCTTCTTCGCTTCCCACACCATGCGAATTGCGATCGGCTTGATGGCCGGTCCGGACAAGCCTGCAGTGACGTTCGAGATTCGCGGCTTGCGCGTCTCGGCGTCGATCGCCATTCCTACAAATGTGTTGACCAGCGAGAGCGCGTCGGCCCCGGCATCTTCGGCCGCGCGCGCCATATCCGAAATACTGGTCACGTTGGGCGAGAGCTTCACGATCAGCGGCCGGCTGGCGATCTTCTTCACCGCTCGTACCACGTCATACAGCATCTTCGGATCGCTGCCGAAGGCAATGCCGCCGCACTTTGTATTCGGGCAGGAGACGTTCAGTTCGTAGCCGGCGATTCCTTCACCGTCGTTGAGAATGCGGACGACTTCTTCATATTCATCCTGCGAATGCCCAAAGACATTGCAGAGGAAAACGATGTTGTCGATTTTGCGCAGCAGCGGAAGCTTCTCGTCGAGAAAGGCGCGGGCGCCGATGTTCTGCAAGCCAATTGCATTGAGCATCCCGGCGGCAGTCTCGAACAGACGCGGCGGAGGATTGCCTGCCATCGGCTCCCGCGAAAGACCCTTGGTTACGAAGCCACCGAGACGGCTAAGCGTCACCACGTCTTCGAACTCGACCCCATAACCGAAGCTGCCACTGGCAGCGAGCACCGGATTCTTAAACGCAATGCCGGCAACCTCGACACTGAGATCGATTCCCGGCTTCGGCAGAGGACTCATTATGCCTGCCTCTCGCTCGCCAGCGTCACGCTCTGCTTCACACTGGCCGTGCGCTCCAGCTTGTCCCAGGCAAACGCCCGCCCTTCCATCGCACGCTTGAGCGTCTTGATCAGCACCAGCGAGAACAATTGCCGGTAGGCGAAGCGTTGCAGCCATACGTGACCCAGCAGCAGGAAGTCGCGCTTGCGCCCCGGCTGCTGGCGTTCAAGGGCGAAGGCAATGGTCGAAGCAATGAAGTCAATCACCATGAACAGTGCAAAATAAACGACGAGCTTATGGAAGTCGGCCGGGTTCGCCGATTCAGGATGGCGATACTTGTCGACAAAGTAGCTGACCGTACCCACAACAAACATGATATCGATGAATGGCGAAACCAGCGGCAGCAGGATTTGGAAGATGATCATGTTAGGGATCGCTACCCATCCCAGCGCGCCCTTCTGCTTCACCGCAGCAATATGCTTCCACACTGCCTGCATGATGCCGAACGACCAGCGGAAGCGCTGCCGCATCAGGCCATTCGCCGTGGTTGGAGCTTCAGTGAACGCCAGCGCGCGATCTTCGTAATTCACCCAATACCCGGCTTGCAGCAATGCCATGGTCAGATCGGCGTCCTCGGCAACGGTGTCGTGATGATAGGCGCCGGCCTCGCGCACTGCCGCCGTGCGCCATGCTCCGATCGCGCCGGGAACGACACTCACGGCGTTCAGCGTGTTCAGCGCGCGGCGTTCGAAGTTCTGGCTGGTGATGTACTCCAGTGCCTGCCAGCGCGTCCAGAGATTCACGCGATTGCCGACCTTCGCGTTGCCTGCGATCGCCGCCACGCGCGGATTGCTGAAGTGCGGCACCAGCTTTGAAATCGCGTCCGGCGCGATGAGGGTATCGGCATCGATGCCGACGAAGATCTCTTCCGTCACCTGCTCCAAACCGTAATCGAGCGCGTCGGCCTTGCCCGAGTTTGGCTTGGTGAGAAGGGTTACGCGTCCCGCGGCAATCTCGTCGGCGAACGCCGCACGCGTTACTTCCAGCGTCGCATCCGTTGATCCATCATCGATCACGATCACCCGCAGCTTCTGGTAATCCGAATCCAGCACCGAGCGGACTGTCCGCTCGATGACTTTCTCTTCGTTGTACGCCGGAACCAGCACGGCAACCGCCGGCTGATAGTTCGGATCGAAAACCGTCTTCCTGCGGCGGAAGCGATCATAAATCGCCAGCACGCCGACCAGCACCAGGCGGCCGGTCATGAGAATGTCGCCAACGAAGAAGACGAAGATGATGAACGACTGCACCAGGCCGAACATCGAGAAGTTCAGGCTGTCGATATACGCCGCCCAGCGCTCGTTGGTGGTCAACGGAGGCATGACGTCAGCGCGGGACTTGCCCATCAGCTCAGAAACGGGCACAACGTCGTAGCCTCGATCTTTGAGCCCCTGCAAGATCAGGCCGAGCGCAATGACTGTCTGGCTGCGATCGCCGCCGCCATCGTGCAGCAGAATAATGTTGCCGCAACGCAGATTCTTCGGAGCACACGGCGGCAGGTTCGCCAGCACGTCAGCCGCGATTTCCTGTCCTGAGCGCCGCGGATTGTCTCGCCAGTCGTTAGGGTCGATCTTCTCGCCCACCGCGATGTAACCCAGGTCCTGCGCAATCTCCAGCGGCCGCACCTGGTCGGCGGTATCGGGCGCTTCATCGATCGCGTACGGCGGCCGCATCAACACCGGCTTTACCCCGAACTTGCTCTCGAACAGGCGCTCCGTCAGGTTCAGCTCAACTTCGAAATACGCCTTCGAGATGGTGGTGATGTCGGGGTGCGTGAAGGTGTGGTTGCCGATCTCGTGTCCTTCGGCAAAAACGCGCTTGGCGACGCCGGGAAACTTCTCGACTTCCGCGCCAATCTGGAAGAACGTTGCCTTCACTCCGTACTGTTTCAGCACATCGAGAATCTTCGGCGTCCACTCCGGATCCGGCCCGTCATCGAAGGTAATCGCGACTTCTTTTCGCTGCGTGCCGCCGTACATGTCGACCACATACGGCTTCGGAAGAGTCTGGAAAATCTCATCGCTGATCAGGTTCGTCTCAGGATCAACTTTGATCGTGCGATCACCGCCCGCCGGCTTCGACTGAATGCGGATGATCTCGCCCGTCCCCTCATCATCGACGTCCTGTCCCGGTGGAACCGCGCTCAAGCGCGAAGGCGCTGCTGCTTCAAACGGTCGGTCCCACACCGCCCACAGCGCGCGGTCTTCCGAACCCAGCCGCCACAACGCAAACGTATCGATGCCCAGCGCGTGCGACGCGCGCATCTGGTTCAGCGCGGTCACCCCGTCGAGAAACCACACATCGTGGCGTAGGTTCGATTCGTCAAGGTACGCGAAGTGCGGATTCATCGCGTCATCGTCGAAGTTGATATCGGTCTCCGACTCGAACGCCTCCAGCCACGCGTCCTGCGCGGAAACGGTGTGGACGTTCTCCGGCGCGGTACCCGGCTTCTGCCCCAGCTTCATCGCCCAGTCGTAGCCGGTGTTGGGGATGGCGAGGATGAGCTTCCCTTTCGGAATCACTTTCAGCGCGTTCTGCAGGTTCTTCACGAACCAGTCCTGAGAAGCAATCGGGCCAGCCTCGCCGCCGGGGAAATGCTGGTCATAGTTCATCAGGATGACGCCGTCGACGATCTCCGCGATGCCAGGATAGTTCTCCAGTTCATTCACCGGCACGACGACGTACAGCTTCAGGCCACGCGAGTGCAGGTCGTTCACCAGTTCCTCTACCAGCGTGTGGTAGTCGTCGCGCGAGCCATCGGGAAAGCCTTCGATGTCGAGCGTGAGTCCCTTGTACTGATCCGTCGACAGGAACTTCAGTATCTCTTCGCGGAATCGTCCACGGGCCGCAGGATCGGCCAGGAACTTATCGGTGTCCGTGTTCCAGTTGTTCGTCACCGGAGAGACGTTGTTGACCCACGGGAAAACCTCCGTCTGCGCCTTTTCTGCTTTCAGGAAGGCCATCACTTTTTCGTCGATCGGCCGGGGTTTGCCATTGGCGTCAATGACGTCGTAGAGGGTGTTCAGTTCGGTCGCCGCCTGGAGGCGGCCATCGGCGGTCAGAACATGCATCCACTCCGGAAACAGCAAGTCGATCTGCGGGTAGTATTCCTTCAGCGATGCGAAGCTGGCGGCATCCCACTGCACGTAGAACGCGCCGCGAATTCCTTCATCGGAATTCAGCACCACCTGCGAAGCCGGCCGCTTGGTCTTGCGGTGAGTGTTGAGCCGGCGAGGAGGCTGCTTGCGTTTTTGGGGATCTTTCAGCGCGTGATACGGCCGCTTCACTTCCGGCAACGTAACGCCAGGAACCGCCGACCCGCGCACGATGGAGAACACGAACAGAACGACCAGCAGCGTCACGATGATGACGCTGGAGTCGAGCACGAAACGTAGCCGACGCCACCGCTTACGATCGGGATCGAAGAATATCGGCTTGGATTGTGGCATCTTACGGGTCAACTAATCGTATCTGGCGGCACGGACGACGGCAAATCCGTCGCCGGTCTGGAGAGTTCCCGCCCCTGAAGTTGTTCCTTGCAGTGTAGGAACACGACTGCCGGCCGAAATACTCGCTTCACAAAGCCCGATTTCCGCACGGCCTTACGAAAGGCGTTTTCACCACTGAGGCACGGAGCGCACTGAGTTTTTGATTATCTTTGCCGGCAGGAACGCCCTCTGCCGGGACCTGCGCAATACTCCTTGGCCTCTAAACCAGCTGTTCAAATCTCTGTGTCCTCCGTGCCTCCGTGGTGAATGCAGTCGGAGCGTAACCTCCCTGTTATATTCGGCACGTGGGCGCTTCGCGCGGCAACCCGGGAGTCACGCCTTTCTGGCAGTTGCTTCGCGATTCGGCAACGTTCTTTCTGCTCGTAACTCTGGCCGCATTTGCCCTGCGGCTGCTCTTCTACGTCAAGTTTCCCCACATCGAGGGAGACTCCCTCATCTACGGCGACATCGCCAAGAACTGGCTGAATCACGGCATCTTCGGCTTGACTCACCGCAATGGCATCGTCCGACCGACCTGGATCCGCCTGCCCGGCTACCCGGCATTCCTCGCCGCCTGCTTCGTCCTCTTTGGGCGCGAGCACTACAACGCCGTGCTGCTCGTCCAGATCGTCATTGACGTAGCCACCTGCTTCGTCGTCGCCGACCTCGCCCGCAGAACCGTCTCCGAACGCGCCGCCCGCTTCGCCTTTCTGCTTGCGGCGCTGTGCCCGTTTACGGCGAACTACACAGTCGCGCCGCTGGCCGAGACGCTCAGCATCTTCCTGGCAGCGATCGCGCTCGATGCAGCCGCAGCGGGGTTCGCGCGATGTGACGACGGCCTGCCTGGCTGGTCGGCTTGGTCGTGGTGCGGCGTGGCCATCGCCGGCAGCATCCTGCTGAGGCCCGACGGTGGCATTCTGCTGATCGCGCTTGGGCTTTATCTCTTCTGGAAAATGTTTCGCCAACCCGCATCACGCACAAAGCTTTTCTGGGCGGGACTGCTGGTTTTGGCGATTTCCATTGCTCCGCTGGTTCCCTGGACGATTCGCAACTGGCGCGACTTCCATCGATTCATGCCGCTGGTACCGAAGTCCGCCAGCGATCCCGACGAGTTCGTGCCCGACGGCTTAGACAAATGGGTGCGCACATGGGCCATCGACTACGTCTCGACCGAAGAGGTCTATTGGCAGATTCCGGGAGACAAGGTCGGAATTGATGTGCTTCCCGGCCGCGCCATCGACAACCCGCAGCAGCGCGCCGAGACACAGGCGATTCTCGATGACTACAACAAGATTCTCGTCGTCAATCCAGCGCTGAACGCGCGGCTGCATCAATTGGCACGCGAGCGCATTCAAGCTCATCCGCTGCGCTATTATGTGCTGCTTCCTGTCGCTCGCAGTGTCGACATGTGGGTGCGTCCCCGAACCGAAATGCTGCCGCTCGACACTCGCTGGTGGGAATATGCCGACGACACCCAGGACAGCGTGATCGGTACGGCTTGGGGCGTGTTGAACGTGTTGTTCCTCGCCGCTGCCGTGATGGCTCTCCTGCGCGGCCCGCGACCGCGCTACCTCGGCTTCATGCTGCTGTTTGTAGTGTTGCGATCGGCCTTCCTCGGCACCCTCGCGAACCCCGAGCCGCGTTATACGCTGGAATGCTATCCCATAGTCCTGTTGCTGGGAGGCGCCTGGATCTCAGGCTGGAAGGGTAAAAAGCCAGTTAGGAATTCTCATCCCTAGTAAAGAATTGTCATCACGAGCGGAGCGAAGCGGAGTCGCGGGATCTGCTGTTTGCGTGCGTAAGAAAGCGTTCTCCCCAGCGACCAACCGCGGATCCCTCCACGCTGGCGAAAAAGTGGCCCGCCTGCGGTCGGGATGACAATTCTAAAAAATCCACCCAGAGTGCGCACGCCTGAGGACGTGCTCCACCCGCGAACTACGTCAGCAGAATGTTGTCGATCAGCCTGGTCGTCCCCACAAACGCCGCCACCGCGACCAGCGCTCCGCGACTGACATCCGGTACAGGCTCTAAGCTGTTGGGATCGACGATGGCGAAGTAGTCCAGCCGGGCGGCTGGCTCTTCGGCAATCACCTGCTCTCCGATGGCGCGCAGCCTGGCCGCATCGCGCTCGCCGCGATCGACGGCGGCCTGCACCCGCATTAGCGACCGATGCAGCACCAGCGCGTGCTGGCGTTGTTCCGGCGTGAGATACGCATTCCGCGAGCTCATCGCCAGCCCGTCTTTCTCCCGCACGATCGGACAGACGACCAGCTCCACATCCATATCGAGGTCGCGAACCATCTTGCGCAGCACGGCGACCTGCGCCGCGTCCTTCTGCCCGAAGAACGCAAGATCGGGACGCACAATCTCGAACAGTTTGCTGACAACGGTCGACACGCCATGGAAGTGTCCCGGCCGCGAAGCTCCATCGAGCCTTTCGCTGAGCTCTTCGACATGCACCCGCGTCTTCGCGCCCGGCGGATACATCTCCTCGACCGAAGGAAAGAACAGGAGGTCGACACCAGCCTCTTCCAGCATCGCTTTGTCACGTTCCAGCGTTCGCGGATATTTCGCCAGGTCTTCGGTCGGTGCAAATTGCAGCGGATTCACGAAGATCGAAACCGCAGTGACATTGCAGCGCGATGTCGACGCCCGCACCAGCGACAGATGTCCGTCGTGCAGCGCTCCCATGGTTGGTACAAAGCCCAGGGTTTTGCCGCTGCGTGTGGCTTGACGGCACGCGGCCTTCATCGAACTAACGGTGTCGAGCTGTTTCATCAGGGGTGTGGTTGCGCAGGTGCAGAAGCAGCAGGAGCCGTCTGGGCAGGCGCTCCCTCAAGAGTTGCCGGCGGCTCAGGTTCCGGCAACGTCCAGGTCCTCACGATCTCAGTAAAGACCGGCTCCAACCGAACCATGTCTTGCGGCCGCGACTTCAGCGCCACGGAATAAATCTCGTTGTCGGGGCCTTCGATGAACATCAATTCTTCGATCCAGTCGTGGTTGGAGTTTTTCTCGTGATATTGCGCTTTGAATAGTTGTGCCGGTTTGCCGTCCACCGTGCGCGCCGCGCGCTGCAGTGTCTGGAAATTTTGTCCAGCCTCGCGCATCCCGGCCGACGCCTGTTGAATGACCCAATCGAGCCCGAGCGCTTGATCCGCATCTTTCGGCGGCGCCACCAGGGCTACCGTGATCTCATTCCACAGCGGCTGCTCGTCCTTCTGCGGAGGCGCGACCACGACTCCGTTTCCGTCGTAAACTTCGCCCATCATTTTCCACGAAGAAGGATATTTGAAGCAGAAGCCGCCGTCGTTCTGGCAATAGTGTTTCCAAGGCGCAGGCGAATGCGCAGCCTTAGGGCTTTGCCCAACAGCGCCTGTCGACGTTGTGATCAGCGCCACAATCAGGGCGCGTACAGCGAACCGCATGCTTCTACAGTGTCACAGCTCGCTTGCGTTCGGCAATTGCCTGCAGCGCGTTGAGCGTGTCCTTCGGCAGGTGGTAGGACTCCTCATCAGCAGGATATCCACCCGATTTCACATCGTCCTTGAACGCCTGTAGTGCATTGCCGATCACCGCTCCAACGTCGGCATAGCGCCGCACGAACTTTGCCGGAGGCGCGAACGTCAGCCCGAGCAGATCGTGGAAGACCAGCACCTGGCCGTCACAGTCGGGACCAGCGCCAATTCCGATCGTCGGGATCTCCAGCTCGTGGGTGATCATCGCCGCAACCTCGCGCGGAATGCCTTCCAGTACAATGCAGCACGCCCCAGAACGCTCAAGCGCCAGGGCGTCATGCATCAGTTGCTCGACGGCCTTCAAGGTCTTTCCCTGGACCTTGTAGCCGCCCATCGCATGCACCGATTGTGGCGTCAGCCCGATGTGCCCGACGACCGGGATCTCGGCATCGACCATCCGCTCAACCAGGCGAGCGCGTTTTTCGCCGCCCTCGATCTTCACCGCTTCAGCGCCACCATCTTTGATAAAGCGGGCCGCATTGCGCAGCGACTCACGCTGCGAGACGTGGTACGACGCGAACGGCATGTCGGCGATGAGGAAGCCGCGCTTCACGCCGCGTCGTACGGCGCGGGTGTGGTGCAGCATCTCCTGCACGGTCACTGGAAGGGTGTTCTCGTAGCCCAGCATGACCATACCGAGCGAGTCGCCGACCAGCACCATGTCGATGCCGGCCTCGTCGACCAGGCGCGCGCTGGCATAGTCGTAGGCCGTCAAACAGGTGATGAGTTCGTGATTTTGTTTCTTGTCGAGAAGGGTGGATGAAGTAATTTTGGCGCGGAAATCGCCAGTCGTGATGCTCACAAAACCTCCAGTGCAGTTCCGCCCAGCGGATACCGCCTGTTACCGGCCTTTTGTACGGACGCTGCCGTCCGGCTCCAGCCGGATTGGATTCTACACCGGCGTTCGCGATGTGAAATATCTTTTTTCCACGAAGTTTCCTGCTATTCCGCACATGTCCGGTCGTGGACAATCCTCCAGCCCTCCGGGAATTTGCGGAAGATCAGGGTGAACACGCCATGAGACTCTTTGCCGGTGGAGAGCTTCAGGCGGTACTCGCCATCGATGTAAGCGAAATCGGGCGACATGACGTGCACCCCGTTGACAAAGGAAAACGAGAGCTTACCCATCTCGGCGCCGCCGCTTTGATAGTGGGCCTGGTAGCGCTTCAGCACCGGCTCCCACCCGTGCGTCTCCTCATTTCCGCTCGCAAAGACCAGGTCGGGTGACTTCCAATAGCCTCCCATGAACCCCGTCAGATCCCCGCGATTCCATGCTTCCACTTGCGCCAGCAGCACTGCCGGGATCGCCGACTCAGCGTCCGCCGATGTTTTCGGCATCTTGGCTTGACCCGTCAGCTGCTGCGCAAAAAGTCCAAGGGCAAGCACAGCCCATACGATTCGAGACATGTAGCGCCTCCGGCTCAGCAGTGTACCGGAGAACATTCGCCGCAAAAGAAAAAAGCGGCGAGCCTGAGCTCAACCGCTTCTTGCGTCACCTCACGCGGCCGGCTGGTTGACCGGCCAATCTTTAAGACGACGATCTTAGTGGGCCTGCGCGTTCACTTCAGCGCGGTTACGCTGCAGCGTGGCGACGAAAGCATCCTTACCCGCAGGATCCTTTACTTTCCCGGTCAGGACAGGGCGGAAGCCGACGTTGCGGCCGTAGTAGCCCTGCATAGCATTGTCATCAGAGTGAATCGCAGTTCCGTTCAGCGTCGCGCCGGCAAACAAGCCACGCGAACGCGAGTAAGTCAGAATCTCCGAATTCATCTTCCAACTGGTGCTGGCAGCGGCGTCGCGTCCAACCGGTCCGGCGGAGGCGCTGGCTGCGCCGCCAATCTTGAACTTCGCACTCAGCAGCTGATTCATTCCGTTGTCATTCATGATCAGCATGACGACATCAACGCCTTCAGCACCGATCTGCGCGCCCCAGCTGCCGCCGGTCATCGTGAAGAACGCAGGAGCGCTCCAGCCGCCGTTAGGCAGACGGCACGAGGCTACGCCGCGACCGTGCTCGGCGCCAAAAATGAAGCCACCCTTAATCATCGAGGGAACTACAGCGACGCACTTCGCCTTGGTGAACACGGTGTCAGGAATGCCATTGTCCGGAGCTGCCAGCAGCTGGTTCAGATCCTTCGCGGCATCGTCGAGCCGGGCTACGGCTTTGTCATGCTCTTCGCCATTCTTGGTGCCCGCATCGCTCGCCCGATCCTTCGCTGCGTCGGCAGCGTTCTCATCCCGCACGGCGGCTCGCTTGCGAGAGTTATCGGTCGTTTGATCTGAGGGCGTTGCGGTATTGTTCTGGTCCGTGTGGCTGGTCGTCGTGGTCGTGGTGGTCGTACTCTGTGCACTATTGTCGTTATTGCCCGAAGTCGAGGTGCTGTCTTGCGCTAAAATCATGCCCGCGCTGAGCACCAGCATCCCAAAGAGAATCCCAATTTGCTTCATATAACCTCTACTCCTCCTATGGAGAAAACCCGCGGACAGGACCTTAGTCCTTCCTAACTAGCTTGGATTAAGAAACGAGCAGGCGGGTTTACAGAGCAGAGGAAAGTATTTGTTCCCGTTTACTTACAACCAAATAAATTCGGTCTTCATCCGGCAGCTTCACGCTCTCTTTTTCGCCGTCGCAGTACGCTGCCAAGGGCGCTTGGGACGCTCTGCTTCGGGCAGGTCACGGCCGCGCACGCGGTCGTACATATAAGACTCGCTGGTGGTGCCAAGACTCTCGTTGTAGAGACTCACGCCACCTAGACCTTCTTTCAATTCCTCGGTGAAGTCGTGCAGCGCCTTCAAGTGGTCGGCCGTAGCAGGATAGACGGCTTTAGAAGTCTTCAGTACTTTCTGATAGCCCTCGTCTACCAGCTTCGATATCTCCCCGTTGATCAGGTAGCCGGGATACGCGAAGATCTTTGCGCCACCATCGGGCGCGGGCTCGATTGCCGCCGAACTCTGATACTTCTTCAAGAACACGCGACCGCTGCCGCCGGGAGCTTCCGTTATGTCGAAGCCGTGATCGCGAAACCAGGTGACAACATCCTGGAATGATTTCGTCTGAACTTTCTTTGCCATCTGATGTGCCTCTGGTTCCGGCGGCGATGAAGCCTTCTTCCGTTGCATATCCCTGCGATAGGGAACACAACCGCTTCGTTGCCTGAGCAACCTGATTATTCCTGCTCAGAAGCCGGGAACCCTCAATGTCGCACACCGTCAGGCAAGTCGGCAACCTGAGTGACACCCAAGTTGGATCAATTCGCACACGCAATCACGGCCTAACTCGTTGCTAGTTCTGTGTCAAAACGAAGTTCACGACAATTTGCGTTTCTACTTCAACAGGCGCTGCGTTCAGGTAATAAGGCTTGTATCGCCACTGCCTCACTGCATCGATTGCCGCCCCCACCAGCAACGGATGTCCGCTGATCACGCGCAGGTTCTGCACTGCTCCGTCCTTCCCGATCACCGCTTGCAACAACACACGTCCTTCGATGCGCGCCGTACGGGCCGTGGCGGGATATTCGGGTTTCACCTGATGAACGAGCATGCCCTGCGCTACCCCCAAAGACACGCGAAGCTGTTGCACTCGTGGCTTTGGTGGCAGCACAGCAAAGGGCTTCATCGCGTCGAGCGCACTGTTCGAGATGCCGTTCGGAACTCCATTTGGAATACTTCCTACAACTCCTAGCCTGTCGGATAGAGACGGCGCCTCATCATGGATCATCGCGACGTGAGTCGGAATCTCCGAGGGCACCGTGAGCACGTCCGTGTTGCTGCTGACTCTTGCAGACGTAGTAGCTGTCACCGGGCGTGCGGGTGCAGCCGCCGGGGGCGGAGGCGCCTGCAACACGTCGATCCAGTGCTGCGTCGGCAAGGACTCGGTGTAGAGCAAGGAAAGCAGCAGCAGCGCGCTGATCGCAATGCTCTGGCAAACGAAGGACACCGCCGTGGTCCACGGATGGCGCGCCGCAAGTCTCCCACTCGACTCAATGAGGCTGTCCTCGAACATGACCGTCCTCCCTTCTGCTTGCCTAAATAGACACCGCAGGCGGAGTTTCCGGTTTCAGCAAAATAGAAGTAGCGAGGAGATTATTTCGCCCAGCGGGAGGAGGTGTAGTCGATGGCTTCCTGCACATTGAGTTCGCGGGTGAGCACGCCGGTGCGCACGTACAGCTTGGGATTGTCGCCGTCCTTCACATACACCGGACGCGTCATGGGAGTGATCATCACCCGGCAGACTTCCTTGCCCTCGACCATGTGGAATACGATGTGCACCGACCGGCAAGCGTCCGCACCGAGCTTTGTCGCCACGGCCGTCATCAGCGCCTGCTCAAAGCCGTCGCGGTCCTGCTTCTTCAGTGTCTTGTAATCGGGCTCAAGTCCGACGATGTTGCCGTCATCGGCCACGCCGATCAGCAGCGTCCCACCCTGTCCGTTCATGTAGCCGGCGAGGGTCTTCACGATCACGCCCTCAAGCGCGCGATTGACCTTGTTCTCACGCACATCCCAGCGGAACGACGATTTGAATTCCAGCTCGGCGCTCTCGCCTCGCGCGATGAGCGTAAGCAGATCGCTGTCCAGCGCCGCGCTCAGCTGCTCGATGCGCGCCGACCGCCGCTGAAGGCTGGAGTACAGTAATGCGCCGCCGAGGCTGAGGATGACTCCGACGATCGCATAAAAGATTGTCTTCTTCGGCGTCTGTCCCTGCAGCGAGCGCTGCATCTGGTGCACGGCGAAATCGACCGGCCTGGTGTCTGACGTCGGCTGGTACTCGTAGAAATAGACGAACTCGTTGGTGGGATACAGAACGAAGATACCAACCGCCGCGCCAAGGAGAATCGCGATGGCAAAGATCCGCAACCGCGATTTGAGTTTCCACGAAATCTGCATTGGGAACAGCTCGCGCGATGCTTTTACTAATTGCTAACTGCTAATTGCTTCTTCTTTCAGCTTCTCCAGTGCAGCGTGACCGGTCCGTCCATCGGATGCCGCATTGGCTGCCCCGTGGCTTGCGCTTCCAGCCGCGCCTGCTTCAACTCGAAGTACCACTTGGCCGGCCGGTCGGCGTCGTCGATCAGCATCAGGCTAGGGTTGTACTTCAGTCCTTGCGCCTGCTGGATCATGGTGACCTGGTCCTGCCGGACGAAGCGGTTGCCGAAGAACTTCGCAATCGGCATCAGGAACGGCACATTCATGAAAACGTTCCATGCCGCGCAGACATCGATGCGGCAGTTGTTATCGACGGTCGGCGTCACCGTGGTCAGACTGGCGAACCACTTTTCCCCGGCGCGAATCGTCTCATAACGCCGATTGGGCAGTACGAAGTCAATCGTCGTCGTGATCTTCTCTCCGTAAACGCCAAGCAGCTTGTAAGGAGCGCTGTTGGCCGAGGGCTGGTGCGCGGTCATACGAAAGCCTTGCTCGATCGGCTCGAAATGCTTTTCCTTTTCGTGAATGCTGGCCCGCGAACGCCACCACCATGACTGATGAACGAATGGTCCGTGCGCCGGGTCCATCAGCCCGATGATGCCGTGATCGATGTTGCAAGGCAGCTCGGCCGTAAGAAAGGCCGCGCGGAAACGCCGGCTGAACTTCGGAACCTCCGGAACCGGCGGCAACTGCGGTGCACTAAGATCAGGGGTGCCCCGTTCTACGCCTTCCTTTGGCGTAGGGCGGGTCGTAATTCTTCCCCTCCCACCGTGTGGGACATACACCCAGAGATGCCCATCGCGCTCTTCGCACGGATACGCCGTGGCGAAGATCTTGCACGGATCCAGCGTGTCCTTCGCTGTCAGAGATGGGATCTCGCGGCACTGTCCCGACACCGGCTCGAAACCCCAGCCGTGATACTTGCAGGTGACCTGCTGCCCATCGAACCACCCATACGACAGCGGAATGCCGCGGTGCGGACACAGATCGCGCATGGCGAAGTACTTCCCGTCCGCCTTGCGCCCAAGCACCAGCGGAATGCCGCATAGGATCGCCGTCGCCATCTGCTTGCCGGCAATTGCCGAAGCGCGCATCGCCGGATACCAGTCGTCGTAGATGAGCGTGGTCATCGGCCCGGACGGCGCCACTGCTGCGCGAGTGACTTCGCTGGTCATGAGGTGATGGAGATACTATAGCGAACGATTCTGATGATAACCACAGAGACACAGAGGCACAGAGAATATCTATGTATGTGTGCTGTCGCCAATGATTAGCGTCTCAACGCCGCGCTTTTGGCAACGAAAGTTCCATCATGTGAATTAATAACTAGTTCTCTGTGTCTCTGTGCCTCTGTGGTTATCACCAAAAAAACGGCCGGAGCACTTACGCCCCGGCCTCGTTTCTGACCACTGGCCACTTACTTCGTGATCTTCTCCCCGATCGACTTCGCCTGCGTGAACAGCAGCAGGTAGTCCGGGCCGCCCGCCTTCGAGTCGGTTCCCGACATGTTGAAGCCGCCGAAAGGATGCGCGCCCACCATCGCTCCCGTGCACTTGCGATTGATGTACAGGTTGCCGACGTGGAACTGCTCTTTGGCCACCGCGATCTTGTCGTCCGAGTCCGTATACACCGCTCCGGTCAGCCCGAACTCAGTGTTGTTGGCGATCGCCAGCGCGTGCTCGAAGTTCTTCGACTTGATCACCGCCAGCACCGGCCCGAAAATCTCCTGCTGCGAGATGGTCGCCATGGGATCGACATCGGCAATGACCGTCGGCTGGATGAAGTATCCATCGCCCAGCTGCGTCATGCGCTCGCCGCCGGTGATCAGGCGGCCGCCTTCGGCAACACCCTTCTGCACGTAACCAAGAATCGACTTCATCGACTTCTCGTTGACTACCGGTCCCATGTTCGGATTCTGCGTCGGATCGCCAACGCCGATCTTCTCGACGCGCTCCTTCAAGCGCTGCAGGAACTTGTCGTAAACGCGCTCATCGATGATGGCGCGCGAGCAGGCCGAGCATTTCTGTCCGCTGAAGCCGAATGCCGCGCTGGCCACGCCCTCGACGGCCGCATCCAGGTCCGCGTCGGCGTCAACGATGATCGAGTCCTTGCCGCCCATCTCAAGAATGGTGCGCTTAATCCACAGCTGGCCCGGCTGCTGTACCGCCGCGCGCTGATTGATGTGGAGACCGACTTCCTTCGAACCGGTGAACGCAATGTAGCGGGTCTTCGGGTGTTCGACGACGGCGTTGCCGAAGCTGCTGCCGTGTCCGGGACAGAAGTTCGCTACGCCGTCCGGCAGCCCAGCTTCCTCGAGAATCTCGAAGAACTTCGCCGCGATGGTCGGCGAGTCGCCCGAAGGCTTCAGGACGACGGTGTTGCCGCATACGATCGACGCCAGGGTCATGCCGCCCATGATGGCGCCGGGAAAGTTCCACGGCGGAATCACCGCGCCCACGCCGAGCGGGATGTAGCGCAGCCAGTCGCGCTCGCCCGGCAACTGTACCGGTGCCACGGACTTCGAAAGCCGCAGCGCTTCCAGCGCATAAAAATCGGTGAAGTCGATCAACTCGGCAATGTCGCCATCCGCCTCGGCCCAGTTCTTGCCGACTTCGAAAACCATCCACGCCATCAACTCGAACTTGCGCTCGCGCAGCAGATGGCTGACGCGGAACAGCAGGTTGGTGCGCTCTTCGACCGAGCTGTACTTCCAGGTCTCGAAAGCCTTCAGCGCCGCCTGCATCGCGGGCTCGACCTCGGCCGCCCCGGCCGTCGAGAACACGCCCACCACTTCCGACGGCTTTGCCGGGTTCAGCGACTCGGTCTTTTCCGCTGTCTTCACGCGGCGGCCGCCGATCACCAAATCGTATTCGCGGCCCAGCTCATTGCGGACCTTCTCAATTGCCGTGCGCATCTTGCGCTGGTTCTCGGGATTGCTCCAGTCGATGGAAGGTTCGTTCTTGAAGGTCTCAGGAATGCGGGCGTTGTTGATGGTGGCGGCGCCGCGCGTGCCTTCGCGCGCCGGGGTCATAGTGCTAGCCATAAATGCGTCCTCTCAGAAGCTCAATTTCGGGGATGTTTAGTAGATGCCGGACAAACTGCGGGGATGCGGAAGTCCGGCGCAACCCTTTATTTTACGCCTTTTCAGACGAATTTCGCAGGCTGTCGGCGGGCAGAGTCTCCGCCCAAATTGCCTGCCCCTTCCGACGCATGATACCCTCCGCTCGACCCCTGTTTTGGCCGCTTGGGAGGCTTGTGCATGATTGGTCTCATCGTCATTATCGTCATCCTGGCGATCATCGCCTTCACGCTGATCGGCATTTACAACAGCCTGGTGCAACTCCGCGTTCGCGCCGACAATGCCTGGTCCGACATCGATGTACAACTGAAGCGCCGCTACGACTTGATTCCCAACCTGGTTGAAACCGTGAAGGGATACGCAGCGCACGAGAAAGGTACCTTCGAGAACGTCGCGAAGTTCCGCAGCGCCGCCATGGCGGCAAGCACTCCGGCGGAGAAGAGCGAGGCCGAAGGCCAGTTGACGTATGCGTTACGTGGCCTGCTCGCAGTCGCCGAGTCGTATCCCCAGTTGCAGGCGTCCCAGCAATTCCAGTCGTTACAGGGATCTCTGAGCGGATTGGAAGACGCGATCCAGAACGCCCGCCGCTACTACAACGCCGTGGTCCGCGACTTCAACACGAAGATCCAAAGCTTCCCCAGCAACATCGTTGCGGGAATGTTCCACTTCCAGCAGCGGCAGTTCTTCGACGTCACGGACCCGGCGCAGCGGGAGCCGGTGGCAGTGAAGTTCTGAAAAGCGGCAGTTGGCAGTTGGCACTTGGCCTAAGCCCTTAGAGCCTGCAAGGGCATAAAATCTGATCAGACCCTCAATGACTGAAAGACATCAGGAGCTTCTATGAAAGACTTTCGCGATTTGACGGTTTGGCAATACGCGCATCAACTCACCTTGGCTGTGTATCGTGATACAAAACAATTCCCGCGCGAAGAAACGTATGGACTGGTGAGCCAGCTACGGCGTTGCAGCGCATCCGTGGCGGCGAACATTGCGGAAGGATGTGGCCGCTCTGGCAATGCGGAGTTTGGCCGATTCCTGGCAATGGCAATGGGTTCGGCAAGTGAATTGGAGTATTTTCTTTTGCTGGCCCGCGACTTGGGGTACTTGCCGCCTCACGGACATACAGAAATTACGACACAGGTGATCAGCATGCGGCGAATGCTGAACCGCTTACTGTCCAAGGTTCAGTCCGAACGGGAGAGCGCTTATCAGAGGCAGAACCGATCCAAAGATCACAGCGCTGGTTCCACAAGACTCGCCAAATGCTGAGGGGCCAAGTTCCGGCTTTTCGCTTTTGCCAAATGCCAAGTGCTAAATGCCAAGTGCCACCCTGCGGCGCCCGGACAAGTGTTCTCCTAAGCATCATTCTTCTCCTCGCCCTCCCCGCCTTCGCCCGCGAGTGGCATATCACCCACTTCACCAGCAACGTGACCGTCGCGCAGGACGGAACCATGTCCGTACGCGAGCACCTCGTCGTCGACTTCAATGGCGACTTTCACGGCATCTATCGCGACATCCCTATCGAGTATCCGGGACCGCACGGCACCAACTACGAGCTGTTCCTGAAGGTCACAGGTGTTACCGACCCGATGGGTCATAAGCTGAAGTACGACTCCAAGGTGCAGGACGGATACCGTCACCTGAAGATTTATATTCCGGATGCGTCCAACAGCACCAAGTCGGTTGAGATCGACTACACCGTTCTCAATGGCATCCGCTGGTTCGATGGCTATGACGAGCTCTACTGGAACGTGACCGGCAATGACTGGCCTGTGCCCATCGATCAGGCAATGGCCATCATTCTGTTCCCTCCCAACGCGGTGGGAAATTTGCGCGCCCAGGCGTTCACCGGCGTTTACGGCTCGGCGACGCAGGATGCGTCGGTCGTGGTGAACGGCAATGATGTCAAGGTCCAGACGAACGATTCGCTCTCCATGCGTGAGGGCATGACCGCCGACGTCATGATCAGCAAGGGGGTGCTGAATGAGCCCAGCAAGCTGACCTTTGCGGTGTGGTTCATCCGCAGCAACACCATCGTCCTGCTGCCGCTGTGGGCGTTGATCGTGATGTTCTTCTTCTGGTGGACCAAGGGTCGCGATCCCAAGTCCGATATGTCGGTCGCACCGATGTACGAGCCGCCTCCCGGCATGACTCCTGCCGAAGTGGGCGCGCTGCTAGACGACAGCGTTCATCCGCGCGACATCACCTCAACCCTGGTCGACCTGGCCGTGAAAGGCTACCTCAAGATCGAGGAGACCGAGGCGAAGACGTTCCTGTTCTCGCATCGCGACTACATCTTTCACTCGCTGAAGGATCCGGGCACATGGACGCCCGACGTGCTCGAATCGCACGAACGCGTGATGTTGAATCACCTGTTCCCCAACGGCCTGACGCAGATCCGGCATGTCAGAACTGCGCAACCATTTCTACACCGCGATTCCGACCATCAAGGAAGACATTCTCGCCGAGCTCAAGAGCAAGGGCATGTACTCGGTCGATCCCGACTCAGCGCACGCGTATGTGCTGGCGGGCGTGCTCTTCACCGCCATTCCATTCGTTATCGCGCAGCTGCTGGGATGGGGTGACATTCTTAGTTCTCCGGGATTGCTCATTGTCTCCGCCCTGATCTCGCTCATCATCGTGTTTATCTTTGCGCGGATCATGACTGCAAAGTCGTTGAAGGGCGTCCGCACCAAGGTCCAGATCCTGGGCTTGCAGGAGTTCATCAACCGCGTCGACGCCGACCGCCTCAAGCGCATGCCGCCCGACACATTTGAAAAAATCCTTCCCTTCGCCATGGCGCTTGGCATCGAGAACCGCTGGGCCAAGTCCTTCCAGGGGATCGTGCAGAACCCTCCAACGTGGTACGTCGGCCCTACCCCTTACGTGGGCTGGAATCCGATCTTCTTCGCCAGCTCCATGCACGCGATGGCCGGCGACGTTCACCAGGCATTCGTTGCTGCTCCTCGGGCCAGTAGTAGTGGCTCCGGTTTCGGGGGCGGCGGATTCGGCGGTGGTGGCGGTTTCAGCGGTGGGGGCTTCGGCGGCGGCGGCGGAGGAGCGTTCTAGTTCGTATTAAGAGCTCGGCACCACAACGGAACCTGGGTAATCAAAAGTAACCGCATCTTAACTTCTTCATTGCGGTTGGGAATCAAGGTAGCTTACGCTAGCTCCATAGGTGGTATCCGGTTTCCCAGCCAGGTCCACAGAACGGCCTCCCAATGGATGTTAATCTGCAAGCCCTCCCGGCGCTGATTGCGCTGGCGATTTTGGTGGCTGTGTTCGCCGCCATCGCTCGCCAGCACACGGAGGAACGCGTTCGTCTGTGGCTGATCGGCTGGGCCTTCGTTATGGTGCGCGCGGTGGTGATGTTCATCCATCCCAACGCCGCCCGCTGGAGCGACTGGAATCTCGCCGTCGGGATGAGCGCGCTGGAGCTGGCCAGCATTGCCTTCGTTGTTTCCGTCGCGCCAAAAGCGACCACCTGGAAACGGCAACTCTTACTCGGCAGTGTTCTCGCCGTGCCTTCGATGGTTTACACCTACGGCACCATCTGGGGTGTCGAGGCCCGCTGGTTTTACCTGCTGACGGTTCTCACCGCGCTGGTGGGCGGACTGCTGGTTCTCTCCACCTGGTATCGCCGAGTATCGGTGTATGTAGTTTCGATTGGCATAGCGTCCACGGCGGTCGCGGCAGTTATCGGATGGGGCGTCGTCGCTGGAAACAATACCCACGGCGTTCATTTCATCCTGGCCGCGATGAACTTCTTCGCCGCCGGGCTCTTCTGGTATCGACTGCATCGCACCTCCGCCGGAGTTATGGCGACGGTATTTGGCTTCATTGCGTGGGGACTTTTTCCGACCGTGGTAGCTGTGCGGAACATTAGCCCGACCATCCATCCCGAAGCCGAGATCTGGAACATTCCGAAATATCTCGTCGCCGTCGGAATGATCGTCACGCTGCTGGAAGATCAGATCCGATGGAGCGAGCATCTCGCGTATCACGATGCCCTGACCGGCCTGCCGAACCGGCGGCTGCTACAGGATCGCCTGGCGCAAGCCATGGCTCATGCCGATCGCGCCACGCGCAAAGTTGCGGTCTTGCTGCTCGACCTCGATGACTTCAAGGAAGTGAACGACACTTTCGGACATCGCATCGGCGACTCAGCGCTGCAGCAGGTGGTCTCTCGCTTGTCCAGCCGCATGCGCGCTTCCGACACTCTTGCCCGCACGGGCGGCGATGAGTTCACCGTGATCAGCGAAGTGACCAATGAGCAGGGCGCGCAAACGCTTGTGTCGGCGCTGGAATCGGCGCTGGTCTTGCCACTCAAAGTCGAAGGCAAGCTGGTGCGAACCGGGGTGAGCATCGGTTTTGCGCTATACCCGGACGACGGTAGCGATCCCGTTGAACTCTGTGCCACCGCCGATCGCGCCATGTATGTCAGCAAACGCGGCAGCCGCACTTATCGCTCTTCTGCCGGCGGTCCCGCCATCCGTTGATTCGCAATCTCCCTGCAATCTTCAGCGTTACACGCGAACGCGCGGTTCTGCTCTAGAATGAAGCAGCATGTCCGAAGTGAAGACAACGCGTCTCACCGAGATGGTGAAAGCTGCGGGTTGAGCCAGCAAGCTAAGTCCGGCGGTGCTGGACTCAGTGCTTGGGAAATTAGCCCGGCAACACGACCCCAATGTCCTGGTCGGCTTTGATACAGCCGACGACGCCGGCGTGTATCAACTCACGCCCGACCTCGCGCTGGTGCAAACAGTCGACTTCTTCACGCCCATCGTCGACGATCCTTACGTCTTCGGACAGATCGCCGCGACCAACTCTCTGAGCGACGTCTACGCCATGGGCGGCCGCCCGATCAGCGCTCTGGCGATGGTCTGCTTCCCCGAGAGTGGCGATGTGAAGGTGCTCGAGGAGATGCTGTCGGGCGGATTGTCCAAGATGATCGAAGCGAACTGCACCGTCATCGGCGGCCACAGCATTCGCGATGACGAGATCAAGCTCGGCTACTCCGTCACCGGCACAATTCATCCCAGCAAGGTTCTGGCCAACAGCTCCGCGCGGCCCGGCGATCACCTGCTCTTCACCAAGGCGATCGGCACCGGCGTTATTTCCACCGCAATCAAACGCGGCAAAGCCGACTTCGCCTGGATCCGCGGGGCGGTGCGTTCGATGACGACGCTGAACAAGGCCGCAGCCGATGTCATTCTCTCCGGCGAGTACGCCGTACACAGCTTGACTGACGTCACCGGCTTCGGGTTGATCGGCCACGCGCGCGAAATGGCACTCGGTTCGAAGGTCAGCTTGCGGATTCGCGCCTCGCAAGTTCCCCTGCTGCCGGGCGCGCTGGAATGTGTGCGCGCTGGACATATTCCCGGCGGGTTGAAAGCGAATCGCCAGTTCGCGGAGGGCTGCATGGAAACCAGCGCTGATGTGCCCGCGGAGGTAGCGACCTTGCTCTTCGATCCGCAAACTGCCGGAGGCCTGTTGATTGCCGTCTCGGAGAAAGACGTCGTGCGACTACTCGCCGACCTGATGAATGCTGGTGTCGAGGCGGCTGAGATCGGCGAGGCGCTGCCCAAACAGAGCCCACTCATCGCCCTGTTGCCCTGAATTATGCGCTGCTGCAGAAAGCCTTAGTTCCTCGGCATTAAGCACGGCGATCGCAGCCGATCAAGCGATTCCCACTTGGGCACGATAAACGATTTCCACTCGCACGCCGGGCTGGTTCGCGTTACCATGTTCGACAACTCTGGTTAGGCGAAGGCCACGCACTCGAGGCGTTTCCCCCGACTGCGATCCAGCTGGCCGGTTCGTTCGCAGCAGAGATAATTCAATTCTTCACTGCTCGAGTTGCCAGAGCACACAGCTTCCATCACGAGGAGACGCGATGAAGTCGTTCCGGGTTCTTGCGCTATCGCTATCGGCATTCATAATCACATTGCTCCTGACAGCTTGCGGTGGTGGTGGCTCCAAACCTGCTCCGCCGGCGCAACTGAAAATCACGACTAGCGTTCTTTCCAACGGAACTGTCAACCTGCCGTATTCGCTTTTCCTGCAAGCCTCAGGCGGAACCGGCACCTTCACGTGGGCGTTGGCGCCGAACTCTAAGCCGCTGCCAGCGGGCTTAAGCCTCGATCCCTCGCATGGCTCGATTACTGGAACTCCGACCGCTTTCGGCGTCTATCCGTTCACCGCGCAGGTCACCGACGGCGCAGGAACGGTCGCGACCGCCAATCTCACGCTGACCATTCAAGGCGTGATGCTCATCAAGTGCGACTCCTGCGCGCAAGGGACGATGCATATGCCCTTCGGCAATCCCGGAATTCCCTATAGCAACTTCATCTCAGCCAGCGGCGGCCAGACGCCGTTCACCTGGTGCGTGCTGGAGAGCAGTGGTACCTGCGATAACGGATCGCAGGGTGCGCTGCCTCCCGGTTTGACCATCAGCACCGACAGCAACAACCACGGCGTAATCTCGGGCACTCCCGTTACACCGGGTACGCCGACGTCGTTCACGGTCGAGGTCAGGGACTCGGAAACAGTCGCCTCGGCTGCCTCCATGAATCTCAGCATCACCATCTTCGACGTGGGTCCAAAGACGTTGCCAAACGCAACCTTGAACACGCCTTACAACCAGAGCGTCACCGCCCTGGGAGGCTTGGGGCCGTACAACGTCTGCATCGTCGAGAGCGATGGAACGTGCGACAACGGTACTCACGGAGCTTTGCCGCCGGGATTGTCGCTGGCACTCTGCCAGCAAAATCAGCGGCCGACGTGCGCTATCACCGGCACCCCCACGCAACAGGGGATCACTACTTTCACGGTGCAGGCTACGGACGGTGAGAATCCTCAAGCCAGCGCTACGGCGCAGACGAGCATCACCGTCGGCCCGCTGGCGACCGATACCACGTTAAACGGGCAGTACGCGCTCATCTTCAGCGGCTACAGGAACAACACGCCGTTCTTCCTGGTTGGATCGGTAACCGCCGACGGCAACGGCAACATTACCGCCGGCTTGATCGATTACAACGACGGAACGGGCGAGCCCAATGACCCGAACCAGTGCGGCCATAACCCAATTTGCCCGATCGCGCAGGTGGTGCAGTCCGCCGGCTCTTCCTACGACTTGAACACCAGTGGCGATGGTCTGGGTACGATGACACTCAGCACCACCGACAACGGCGGCAACCGGCACACATACAACTTCAAGATCTCGGTGTCGGGAACGGGTTGCACCGCGAATCGTTTTCGTAACTCGTGCGGTACGCTCATCGAAAGCGACGGACAGACCTATGGGTCAGGCCTGATCAAGGTGCAGAATCCGTCGAACCTGACGGTCAACGGGTTCTTCCCTGCGAACCTGGCGATCGGCATTAACGGTTACGATCCCAGCGGCAACCGCTATGCTGCCGCCGGAGCCATCGGCACCAACCCGGCAACGCTGGTCGACATCGATTGCAACGGCAATGGCTGGCACCTGACGGGATGTCCGCTGGATACCAATGACAACGGCAACGGAGGAAGCGGGGCAACCGTGCCCAACCCGTACCGGGGAAGCTTCTCTTCTACCATCGATCCAACCACGGGCCGCGGTCAGTTTGCCGATGTCACTTTCCTCGGCGATCCCAACGGCTATTGTCCGGGCGGACAGGGAGGAACGGTTTGCGGCTTCGTCTACTACATCATCAACTACGGCGAGATGGTGATGATGTCCGCCGATTCGACCACCAAGCCTGCCAACTTCACCTTGTGGACGCTGAACCGTCAGCTCTCCAATGCCAACGGATGGACGGTCCAGTCCCTGAAGACAAGCAACATCCTGGAATTGACCGCCGATAATGGTGGCAGGTCTGACGTCGTCGCCGGCATCCTCACCAGCGATGGAAGCGGCGGCGCAACTTTCGCGTCGGACGAAAACAATGGCGGAACTCTCAGCCAGCAACAGCCCTCGAACGGCACCATCTCGATCAGCTCTACCGGCAACGCCACGGGGCAGGTAGAACTCGGTGGCTTCGCGCAGTTCGGTAGCGGCGGTGCGACCATGTACCTGTATAACAATGCGGCCGGAGTTGCGGGCTACGTCGTCGGCAGCGATGCCAAGGTCACGGCCGGCAACATGGAACCGCAACTTCCCACCGGACAAGGCTATTCCAATGGCTCGGTTAGCGGGAACTATGGGGGTGGAACCATATCGCCGGCGATCGCGGCGGTGACCAACTCTGTCACCTACTTGCATGCTGACGGCATCGGAACTGCCTTCGGAAGCCAATACGTCAGTGGATCAGGCGGCAGCAGTGGACCGAATTCCATCAACCTGACGTATCAGGTTGATGGCACCGGACGCGGCGTCGTCAAGGATCATAACAACAACACTTACGGCTACTTGTATGTGGTTGGGCCGAATAAGTTTGCCATGATTCCCACTACCAGTGCACCGGCGGTGAACGTGTTCCTCACCGGACAGCCGGATTAGACCGACGGCACGGCATCGGCGCACTGCTGAGATGCGCCGATGTTGCCGATAAGACTGACAGGGGAACAAAACCTCGGATGACGCCCGCTTGCGATGCTGTCTAACACGCTCATCGCAAGCGGGATAGTTTTGCGCGGCAAAGGGAGCTTTCGGTGAGGCATCGCTTGCACCGATGTTTACCTCTTGAGTTGTCAACCTGAGCGCAGGCGCGCCGATGTTGCGCGCCGGAGTCGAAGGATCTGGGGTTTGCCCGCGGTGCAGGACTGTTGATGTTCGCGATGAACCGCAGATCCGCTACATCCCTCCGGCAGCGGCGGCCGCAGGCTGCGCCATCGGCTGGAAGCCCACCAGCTTCATCGCCTTCTGTGCTTCGCGGCCTTTCATGAAGTGCTCCCAGATAAACTGCGTGCGATAGTTCTCGATCATCAGCATCATGATGCCAAGATCGATGCCCAGCACATCGACGTCGGTCCAACTGGTGCGCGGATTGAAGGCGTCGACGAAGCCGTATTTCTTCCACGCACGCAGGCCATACGCGTTGTAAAGATTAGCCAGGCAGGGGATCGTCTGCTTCGGCAGAAACGGCACCGACCCACCCGCAGCGCACGGCACCACGGTTCCATCGATGTAACCGATCTCCGGCGGCCCGCCCCACGCTTGATAGCCCAGCCGCGAGTCTGACGCTGTGATACCCCAGGTGTTGTCGTCGTAGTCCGGAAAGCGCCAGCGCAGCGAGAGGCAGAAGAGCTTGTGCGCATAGGTCGCCACCATCGAGTTCTGGAAGTAGTTGGCGTACTGATCGCGCACGTTGCGGAAGTCGAACCATGCGTGCGAGTACTGGTGCACGAAGAGTGGATCGGCGCCGCTGATGTACTTGTAGCCTTCGAACTCCATGATGGGTCGCGAAAAGGCATCCCACGATGTGGGACTGATATTGAATGCCGGCGCGCCGATCGCCAGCAGATACATCATCATCAGTTCGCAGTAGGTGTCCCAGCGCGCGCCGATGAACTTGTATTCCGGCGTCCAACCCATGGCGAAAGTCTGGCCGCCGTTCAGCATCCAGCGCCAGTTGATGCGCCGGTAGATTGCGTCTGCGAGGTAGGTAATCTTCGCGTTGTCGAAGTACTCGCGCGCCATCAGCACACCGCACAGCAGAATGGTTGTGTCGATCGGCGAGACTTCGGAGAAGTGAACCCGCTTGCCGGTGTTGATGTCGATGAAGTGGTAGAAGAAGCCGTTCTGCTGGTCGACGTGTTTCAGCAGGAAGTTGAGCGTAGCGACCACTCGCCCGCCAATCTGGTGCGGCGGCAGATAACCGCGCTTGTGGCCGATGCACATGGCCGCCAGCCCGAAGCCGGTAGCGGCGATGCTGGCCGTGTGCCGCGGGTCGACCCCGCCATCGGCTAGTGCGCGATCGCGTACCAGGCCGGTACGCTGGCCCGCCTCGTTCCAGAAGAACAGAAACGCGCGGCTGACAATTTCTTCGAGAAGCTCGTCGTCGGTGAGCCGCCACTCCGGAGGCACAGGAGACTGCTGGGTGTGTGCGCCGGTCAGCGCAGACAGGGTACTGCTGGCAATAAGAGGGTAGGTCAGCGCGCCCCGCGCGAGCATGGCCAGCATCTCGCGACGCGTAAAACCATTTTTCCGGAGCTCTGAAAGTTCGGCACGGAACCCCCTGTCACGCCCAGTTCTAGCCAACGTTCCTCTGCATATAAATCCAGTTGATGTATGAAGTTTATCTGTTGACGGTGTGGTCAACAACCGGCGAAGCCCTAGTTACCACGCGAATCTTGGTGCATGGTGCCTGGTGCCCAGGTTCACGTCCCGCCTCTGGACGTTAACCTGGGCACGTCGGACCTCGATTCAGGCCCACGTTAGCCCAAAAGAAGGGCGAACGGGGCACGTCCTAAACTAAAAACGTATCTCCCAACCCAGAACATCCTTCGGTGCCCGGAGCATGGTGCCCCAGGTTCACGTCCTGTTTTTGGACGTAACCTGCGGGCCCCACCGTCCTAGAACTGAAAACGCGCCTCCAGTTCCAGCACACGTCCCGACAACGCCGAAATGGCGCGTCCAAACGTTGGATCCAGATAGTTCGTATTCGGATCGCCGAAGTTAAACGGCGTCAGGTTGAGGAAGTTGAAGACGTTGTACGCGTTCATCTTCAGCTGTATCAGCGAGCCTTCCGGCAGGCCGGCGACGTCGAGCCGGAAATTCTTCGCCAGGCTCATGTCCACCGACTTGAAGTCCGGTCCGCGGAAGCTGTTGCGGCCGATTGCCGGAAGGGTTGTGCCCGCCGGAGAAGCAAAGTAAGCTCCGCCGCCGCCCGGAAAGTTCACGTTCGGGGTGGTCAGTGCATAGCTCGAGTTGCTGTAAATCGGATTGGCAATCACGTCGGTCGGCCGCGTTGGACTGATACATTGTCCCGGCTGCGGCAGACAGTAAGCGTACTGCACCGGCGTCCACGGCAGGCCGGTATTGAAGGTGAAGATGCCACTCAACTGGAATCCGCCCAGCAGCGTCCCAACCCAGTCTTTGCGATTGGTCAGCGGCAGGTTCCAGATGCCCGATACGTTGATGAAGTGAGTCGCGTCGAAATCCGACGGGCCGTACTCATACTTCAGGTTTGCCGGATACGTCTGGTTGGTGACGAATCCCGGGCCGCCGTACGACAGTTCGTCGTTGCTCTTTGACCAGCGATAGTTCATCAGCAACTGGAAGTTGTTGGCGAATCGCCGGTTCAGCCGGACCAGCAGCGCGTTGAAGTTGCCGTTGATGTCAGGCTCGACCAGGAACACGCCGCCCGCCAGCACAGGGTTGAACGGGCTGTAAACATAGTTCGCATTCAGCAGCCGCGTTTCTTTGCGGGTCTCGCTGCCTTGATAGCCCATCGTCAGAACGAACTGCGCCGGCAGTTGCTGTTCGATCTCCAGCGAATAAAGCATGGTGTACGGGTTAGGTACGTTGCGCGGCGTGCCATACAACTGCACCGACGCGCCTGTGCCCGTCGGAAGATTGTTCGGGCCCAACGGTAACTGAGTCGGAATGAGTGGGCTGATCGGATAGCTGTAGATGTTGGGAGCGGTTCCCAGCACGATCAGTCCGCCATCGAAGGGATTGTCTGCGCTGCCGCAGCAGAAGCCAAACTGTGACTGGTACGGAGGGTTCTGCCGCGATGGGACCAGCAGCGCCTCCGGTATGCGGTCATAGGCAACGCCGAAACCTCCTCGCACCACCATGTTGTTGCCGTATTTGTTCGGCGCCCAGGCGAAGCCGAGTCGCGGCGCAAAGTTGTTGCGGTCCGGGTTGTAGTACTGCGAGACCTTCTGGACACTTGCGTCGGTCAGATAGGTCGAGTAGGAGTCGCCGGGGAAGAAGTTGGTCGTCAGCCCGTTGGCCTCCTCCAGCGGACTGAAGAACTCATAGCGCAATCCGAGATTGATGGTCAGGTTCGGCTTAAACTTCCAGTCATCCTGGATGAAAGCCGCGTAGTAGTGCGTGCGGAAGTGGCTAGGGCCAGTCGTAGCCTGGCCGGTAACGGGGTTGGCTGTGATGCCTTCGAACAGCGGCGCCGAGTTCACCAGGTTCCAGAAGCTGAACGCATACTGCGGACGGATTTGCCCCACAGGCGTGTCGTTGTTCTGCTCCCAGTCGTATTGCCCACCAAACTTCAGCGTGTGATTGGCCAGCACCTTGGTCAGGAAATCACTGGCCTCATACGTGTTCTCGGCAAAGATTGCCGGCGTTCCACTGTTATCGCCGCCCTGCCCCCACTGAATGCGGAAGCCCGTCGGAAATTGTTCGGCATCCACGCCGGGAATGCCCCAGTTGCCGTTTCCGCTGGTGAGCTCGTTGTAGTTCCAGCGTGTGAAATTAAACCGGGCTTCATTCAGTAGCGTTGGTGAGATAGTCGACACCCAGGCCAGCATGATCGCCTGGTTTGTCGGCTTGTAGTGCACATCGTCCGCCGGTCGCGAGTAGCCATCAGGACTGATGAGACTGCTCTTGGTCAGGAAGCCGCTCAACGAAAACAGCTGCTGTCCCACGTGATAGTCGATGCGCGCGTTGTATTGATTTGGCGTCGCCGTGTTGGGCTGAATCAGCTGCACATATTGCAGGTCCGGAATACCGTCTAATCCGCCGCCTGCAACGTTCGACGAATACGTGCCGAGTGCGCCGATGGGCGATCCAACGTCCACACCATTTCCTACCACCTGGCATGGCCAATTCTGCGCGATGAAGATTTGGCACGACGGCGACAGCACCGTGTTGACCCGCGGCACCATGCCCGGCGCGTTAATCACCTGGTCGGCAAACGATCCGGGAAAGAGATTCGCGACCAGCGAGCGGTATTGCGCCGTCTCGATCCATGTCGGCGTCGAGAACGTGTCCGAGAAGCTACGCAGCCCTTCATATGAGAAGAAGAAGAACAGCTTGTTCTTCACGATCGGCCCGCCGAGGGAGCCACCAAACTGCTTCCAGTTATTGTCGACGCGTACCGGCAACTCGCCCGCCGCAGGACCACCGTACTTGTTGTAGGCGTTGAAGTTGGGATCCTGATACTGGAACCAGCCGTCGCCGTGAAACTGGTTGCTGCCGCTCTTGGTCACCACGCGCACAATCGCGCCGGAGTTGCGGCTATCCTGCGCGTTATAAGTGTTGCTGGTGACGCTCATTTCCTGCACCGCGTCCGAGTTCGGCGTGACCACGGCTGCGCCGCCCCAAGTCTGGCTGTTCACGCTGACGCCATCGATCATGTAATTGTTTGACGACACGCGCTGTCCATTCGCCGAAATCGGGATCTGATTCTCCGTCTGGAAGATGCCGAGATTGCTGGCGCCCGGCCCGGTCGTGTTCGGCAGCGTCTGCATGCCTCCACCGCCCGACATCGCGCCCGTCCCGAAGACCCCGGGCGCGAGCCTGAGGTCGGCGTAGGGATCGCGTCCATACGAGGGCAGGTCCTGCACCTGGCGCGATGTGATCTCGCCCTGGATGCTGGCATTCTCCGTCTGCAGCGCCGGTCCTTGCGCATTCACCTGCACGGTTTCACTTGCCTTACCGGTCTTCATCTGGACATTGAGTCCGCGGGGCTGTTCGGCTGCAACTTGCACATCGCGGGTGGTGGCAGTCTCAAAGCCTCCGAGTTTCACCTGGACTGTGTAGGCGCCGGGAGGAAGCGAAGTGACGTTGTAAAAGCCATTTCCGTTGGTTCGTGTGCTGCGAGCGACGTTCGTCGCCTGGTTGGTGACGGTAACGGTTGCGCCGGGAATCACAGCACCGCTGGGATCGGTCACGGTACCCTGAATCGATGCATTGTATTGAGCGAGTGCGGGGAGAGTGAAGGCGAACAACCCTGCGGAGAGAAGCAGGAGAAACCTGCGCAGAGAGCACAACATGTAACACCTCGGGTCCAAGGGGCTTTCTACTCACGAGAACACTCGTGAACTTGCATCGTTGAGAGACAAGCCCGTGGGTTGCTGTTGTATCGTGCTCATGATTTTCGGTAAGGAAAAATCAGGTGTCTATTCAGGTACTTTCGCCGCTTTTCAAGGGCACGGAATGGAAAGAAACGGGAACTCTGTTGCAACAGATTGCGGCCCGCTTGATATTCCCGTTCTGGAATCAGGTACTTACAGCGGAGAACTGGTTGCACAGAGAGTAATGGTCCCATGTGCACGCCGACGTCGGGCGCCTGTGCTGCAGGACCGCTGAACGAATGGACGGCTAACCAGCCTCCCCTAGTCAATAACCCCAGGCCCTAAGCAGAACGCCTCCCAACGGCGGAGGAGGAGGATCTTCGATGAAGAAATTCACATGGTCTGTTTGTCTGCTGGCTATTGCTCTCTGTCTCAGCCTGCCGGCATTGGCAGATAACACCTTCTATACCAACTTCAACAGCGACCCAAACAACCTGTATGACTGCTGCGAAGGCTGGACAATCTCTGGTACGGGAACCCTTGGCGCTTACCAGGCGATTGCCACTGAGTTCGTTTCCGGCCTCACCGGCAGCATCTCTCAGATTGATATCGGTGTTGGCATCGTGACCGGCGACAATTCGTTCTACGCCGCCCTTTACTCCGACAATGGCGGGACGCTGGGTAACCAGATGGGCAGATGGGATAACCTCGCCGCCACGCAGCCCTTCGGCGGATGCTGCGGTGTCATCTCCATCACCGGCATCACCGGAATCAGTCTCACGGCAAACATGTCCTACTTCCTGGTAGTTGCGCCGGAAGACCCAGCCAGTACCACCTGGGGAGCCTGGAACTTCAACAACACCGGCGTGAACAGCCAGCAGCTGTTCTCGACCGATGGTGGGCAGACTTGGAACAATGGTGGTGTGACAACGGCTGGTGCTTTCGACGTTCTCGGCAGCTCCGGCGGAACCACTCCCGAACCTTCCTCCCTGATTCTGTTTGGAAGCGGAGTGCTGGGTGCATTCGCTACCATGCGCCGTAAGCTGATGAAGTAGCCCGATTTTGGGAGCCAGTAGATGTGGCCGGGGCAGAAGCTCCGGCCATTTTCATTGCACCCCAGCAGCGCCAGCCAAGTGCCTGCAGATGATTCCATTCCACCAGTGTGCTATCAAACGGGCGCAGGAATTGGGAAATGCCTAGGAACACTGCTGCAATCCGTTGCACCACGATTGTATTCAGCTAGGTCTAAGTTGTTAACACCACAAATGTTTAGGAGAGGAAGCCGGATTGCATGTGTATATGGAATGTCTGTGTGCCTGCAACACGGACAAGGCCCTGGGGAAGTAAGTCGGCTTTTGCTCGCTACTGGGCTGCTGGAACGGGCTCACATGTTTCGCTGGAAACGGAGGAGGACCCCTTGATCAAGAAATTCGCGTGGTCGTTCTGCCTGCTGGCTCTCGCTCTCTGTATTGCCTTGCCGGCGCTGGCTGATGACACATCACTCTATAGCAATCTCGGCACTGGAACAGACGTCTACAACTGCTGCTCAGGCTGGACGGTCTCCGGAACCGGAACTCTTGGCACAAGCTTCACGGCGGCGAACGAATTCACCGCCATGGCAAGCGGTAGCATTTCGCAGATCGATATCGGCGTCGGTTATGTGACCGGCACGAACTCGTTCTACGCAGCGTTATACACGGTCGGCGGCGACGGCAATCCAGGCACCGAGCTTGGCCGCTGGGACAATCTCAGCAGCAATCAGCCCTTCGGCGGATGCTGCGGCCTGGTTACCATCACCGGCATCAGCGGCATCAGCCTGACGGCTGGTGAGAGCTATTTCCTGGTGCTGGGACCGGAAAACCTTGGCGATACCACTTGGGAAGCTTGGAACAACAGCAACAGCGCGACCGGCTTGGACCTGTACTCCACCGATGGTGGACAGACCTGGAACTCCAACGGCACGCAGGCCCAGGGTGCATTCGACATCCTCGGCAGCTCTGGCGGAACGACTCCTGAGCCCTCTTCCCTGATCCTCCTGGGAACCGGCCTGCTCGGAGCCTTCGGCACGATGCGCCGCAAGCTGATGAAGTAATTCCCTGCTTGAACTACAGGAAAAGCCGGAGCCTGGCTCCGGCTTTCTTATTTGCAATTAACGTGATTCCCGCCGTAGCGCAGTACAAGCGCGTTCCTATCTGTCGCCAATCGTTCTTACAGAGCGCTTGCGTCATCGCAACGCTGTTTCGCTCGCTTGTGTGATGTCCTACAGTGTGGGATACGTCGCGCGCACCGCGTTCAGCTTGGGCTCTCTGCAGCTTCCTGATTCTGGGGATGCGTGACCCGCTCAATGATCTCGCCGGCGAGATTGAGGTATGCTTCGGCGCCTCGCGAGTGCCGATCATACGTAATCGCGGGCTTCCCATGGCTGGGCGCTTCAGCCAGGCGAATGTTGCGCGGGATCGTCGTCTTGCACATCAAGTCGCCAAAGAATCCGCGAAGCTCCGCAGCCACAGACTGCGCCAGGTTCGTCCGGTCGTCGAACATTGTCAGCACTACGCCCTCGACCGCCAATCCGCGGTTGAGCTCAATGCGGATGCGGTCGATGGTGTCGAGCAACTCAGTGACCCCTTCGAGCGCGAAATATTCGGCTTGCATTGGGATCAGAACGGTGTCGGCCGCGACCAGGGAATTCAGGGTTAGCAAGTCCAACGCCGGCGGGCAGTCCAGGACGATGTAGTCGAAGCGATCATGCAGCGGCTGAAGCGCGTGCCGCAGGCGATACTCGCGATAGTCGAGCGAGACCAGCTCGATGTTGGCGCCCAGCAGGTTTTTATGCGCTGGAATCACGCTCAGGTTCTCAAGTTCGGTAGGCAGAACGGCCTGCTCGGCGGTCAGTTCGCCCATCAGGACCTTGTAGGTATTGGGGCGATCAGGATCGCGCAGGAAGCCGACACCGCTGGAGGCGTTGGATTGGGGATCGCAGTCGATGAGCAGCGTCCGCTGCCCGTGATAGGCAAAGGAGGCTGCCAGGTTGATGGCGGTCGTAGTTTTGCCGACGCCGCCCTTCTGATTGGTGACTGCGATGACTCGTCCCATAGCTCCGTTTAGCAGATTAGACCCAGAGGTGCTGCCCGACAAGGGAGAGTCCCGCCGACAGGAATCTTTCCGGAGGAAAACCTGTGCAATTCTACTGGGAGACGGCCAAAAGCGCTGATTCCGCAACAGCTAGCTGGGGATGCACTTTGTGGAATCCCGAAGGAAAACGTGCACGGCTGGAGCAAGTGCCGGTCAAACGCGACTAGAACACTTTCCCTTCAGAAGAATCGCAGCTTGGAGCCACTATGTTTGATCAAGCTAGTGCGGAAGTGGGTTAAACGGCCACTTCTTGGATATTCCCGGCCTATGAAGTGGGAGATTAGCTTCGTTGAGTCGCGATTTTCTGCCAGCCTCCTGGGTTGGAGACCATTTCCCCACGTCTTGCCGACTGCACCCAAGCACAGCGTTTGTAGGCCGAAAAGAGTCTAGCGCATGGGCCCGGTGCGGGGAGGAGTGCTGGGTCGAGTGGGCGATAAACGCGAAGGCTCGTTTTAGGAAACGCAGAGTCGCTCTCCCGCAGGAGCTTAAGCCTTGACAAAGAAGAAATATGGGAGGATCGCACGCTATTACGTTCTGCTTCATGCGCAAAGTGGAGCGTTCATATTGTCGTAGGTTGGGTTTCAGCAGCCAAAGTGGTTTTGCACCCTCGGAAGGGTGACGTTTGGGAAATCGATGTTCCACGTAGAACATTCACACGACATGAATTTTCATTACCCCTGTCGAAGCGGAAACTCACGCCGCCTATACAAAACCGCCACCGTAAGCAGAAACAATGCTTCAGAAACCAGAACCAGCACGCTCCCTTCAGGTCCATCACTGCCTCCCGCCAGCAACACGGGGCCGTGCAACGACGGATTCATCAACGCTCCCTGGGCTTGGTATCCGCTGTTCGGAGTTCCAAACAGGAATGTCTGTCCCCAATCCCACGCCGCGTGGTTTCCAATAGCAAACCACAGGTTCCCCGTTCGCCAGAAGCTGAAGCACATCACCATCCCGTCCAGAAATACCATGAAGATCCCGAGCTTGGTCTCCCCTGTGTTACCCAGATGCGCTGCCCCGAACAGCAACGACAGTACCAGCGCCGCAGCCCAGAAGTTCCACCCAACCGGCAGCCTGCCCAAACCGTCCGTTGACACACGCAGCAAATACCCACGCAGCAGTCCTTCCTCCGCAATCCCCACACACAAGAAGGTCGCTCCCCAGGCCAGGCCGTAGCGCAGGATCGCCACGCCGTGCAGCTGAAGACTGCCGAAGTCGAACCAACCCCCGAGGTGCATCAGCTCAAGCTGAAGCGCCAGCACTCCAAGCCCGCTGGCCGCCCCAATCCAGAATTTCGAGCCGAACGCTTGATCTGCAGGCATACCGAAGTACCCGAATGGCTTGCGATCGATCCACCTCGCCAAAACCGCGGTCGCAAGCAGAACGCCTCCCACCGCCGTCACCTCACGGAGCAATGCAAATTCGGGTGATTGAGGCGAAGCATGGGCCCGGTGAGCCGCCCAGAGAGCGAGCGGCCTCAGGCAAAAGGCAGTGGCACCGAATAGGATCAGGAACAACAGGATCTTCCAGCCGGCGCGGACGCCGTATGGGCCTACGAAGATCCTGGACGTCGTCGAACTGCCGCTGCCAAAAGGTTTACTGTCCCTAACGCGCAGCGCCGGGGAGCTTGAGTCGTCGTTGGTGCTCATGTCCCACCCTTTCAGCTTTTGGTCTAGATCCTCTATGGAAGTCAGTTCAGTATCAGTCCGAATCACCCTCCCGCGCCAGCTGATTGAGACCAATCGCTCGTCAGGCACGACAAACTCAAGCTTCCATCCATCGAGCGAGCCCGAGCTGGACAGCCGTCGAAGCGAGCGGTGTTCCACGTGGAACAATTACCGGCCCAAATTTAGAACCAGCTATTGCTTGCAGTGGATTGCGTTGGCTGACAAGGCCCTAACGACGCCATTAATAAAACTCAGAAGCATGGCGAACAAATAGCGAATATGCGAGACAGAATGAACGCTAAGTCCCCACTTGAATCAATAATGAATCAAAACAATTACTCAACATTCCCACTTTGCTCCAAATGTTGCCGGGCATTTACGGCTATCATTCCACTTTCCTGTCATCGCCATGACTGAACTTGACATCAAGGCGCTCTTACATACAACCAGAACCCTCAGTTAGGAGGTGGTGGGCTTGTTGCCCCTTCATGCTCTGCCGAGTCACTCCTTACTCCAGCCGATGCAGTTGTGCCAAGTCGCACCAAGCGCAAGCTCTTCGGTGCTATTCTGGGCGTAATCGTCCATGAAGCGTGCTGTCGAAGATCCACCCTTAGCCACAGACGCTGGCGCTCCGCCGCGACGCGTTGGCGTTCGCTTCGTCGGCAATGCGCTTTTCATTCTCCTCGTTCTCCTGACAGCCATTTTCGGCGCACTCGCTGGCTTTCTCCTCGTTTATTCAACCGATCTGCCGCAAGTTACCGAGCTCGAGCACTATCGGCCGAGCACGATTACTCAACTCTATGACGACCAGAACCGCGTCATCGGACAGTTCGCGTTGCAGCGCCGCGTTATCGATAGCTACAACGATTTCCCCAAAGTATTACGCGACGCGCTGATCTCCACCGAAGACAAGGAGTTCGAGCAGCATTGGGGCGTTGATGTGTGGCGCGTCTTCGGCGCCGCCTGGCGTGACATCCTCCTCGACCAGCGCGCGCAAGGCGCTTCGACGCTGACCATGCAGTTGGCGCGCAACCTGTTCCTCTCGCCCGACCGCAACTTCCGCCGCAAAATGCAGGAAGTCATGCTGTCGATCCAGATCGAGCGCCGCTTCACCAAGCCGCAGATCTTCACCCTTTATGCCAACCAGATCTATCTTGGTCACGGTGTTTACGGCTTTGAAGCCGGCGCGAATTACTACTTCAGCAAGAAGGCCAAAGACCTGACGCTGGAAGAAGCTGCGCTGCTGGCCGGACTTCCCAAGGCCCCGAACTATTACTCGCCCATTTACTATCCAGAGCGCAGCATGCATCGCCGCAATATCGTGATCAACAACATGCTGGAAGACGGCAAGATTACCGCCGCCGAAGCCGAGCGCGCGAAGCAATCGCCGCTGGTCCTGAAGCTGCAGGCCGAGCCGAACGACATCGCGCCGTACTTCGTGGAGGAGATTCGCCAGTACCTGGAGAAGAAGTATGGAGCCGAGCAGGTTCACGAAGGCGGCTTGCGCGTTTACACCGGACTGAATCTGGAGATGCAGGACGCGGCGCAGCAAGCATTGCGCGACGGCCTATCGAGCTACGAGCGCCGTCATGGGTGGAAAGGCAATCTGCTGAACGTCGTTGCCAATGGCGACACGATCGCTGGCTATCATCACGTCGATTGGGACAGCGCGATCCGCGTCGGCAGCTACGTTCACGCGCTAGTCACCAACGTTGAGCCGATGGCAGCGACGGTGAAGTTCGGCAACTACGAAGCGCGACTCGGACCCGAAGAGATCAAGTGGACGAAGCACAAGTCGCCAGAGGAGCTCTTCAAGCCCGGCGATATTGTCTACGTCAAGGTCGATGAGTTGAACGGCACTGCCAGTCGCGTGGCGCTGGAGCAGGAATCGGGTGTTCAGGGATCGCTGATGGCGCTCGACAACTCGACCGGCGATGTGAAGGCGATGGTTGGCGGACGCGACTTCCAGCAGTCGAAGTTCAACCGCGCCACGCAAGCGCTGCGTCAGGTCGGGTCATCGTTCAAGCCTTATGTGTACACGGCGGCGATCGACCAGGGACTCACGCCCGACGACACCGTCCTCGATGCGCCGATTACGTTCAACACGCCATCTGGTCCTTACACGCCGCATAATTACGATGGCAAGTTCGAAGGCGTTATCACTTACCGTCACGCGCTGGCCGAGTCGCGCAACATTCCCGCGCTGAAAGTTACTGAGCGAGTTGGCGGAATCAAGACGGTGATCGATTACGCGCGCAAGTTCGGTATCACGTCGCCGCTGCTGCCGTATCTGCCGGTCGCGCTCGGCGCCGCCGACATCACGCTCGCCGAGCAGACTGCAGCGTTCACGACATTCCCCAACGATGGCGTGCGCGTTGTTCCGCGCTACATCCGCAAGGTCACGGATTACGATGGCCGCGTGCTGGAAGACGATTATCCCGAGGTTCGCGACGTCGTCAGCGCGCGCACGGCGCGCATCATGGTGAGCATGCTGCGCGAGGTGATTCTGCACGGAACTGGTTATCAGGCCAGCAAGCTGAATCATCCGCTCGGCGGCAAAACCGGAACCACCAACGACTTCACCGACGCATGGTTTGTCGGCTTCTCGCCGTCGATCACCTGCGGCGTTTGGGTCGGATTCGACGAGAAGAAGACGCTTGGCAATAAGGAAACCGGAGCGGTTGCTGCGTTGCCAATCTGGATGGACTTCATGCGCGTCGCGCTGAAGGGCCGCGAGTCGGAAGACTTCGCCGCGCCTCCGCCGACAACGCCGAGCGCGGTGGCGCAGAAGGTCGACACGCCCGACGACGCCGAGTCCGGCGACAGCGAGGCTCACTGATGTGGCGCTTCCTTCGCTTCGTCCTGCGCGCGCTGATCCTGATCGTCGTGTTCCTGGCCGCGTTTCTCATCTCGATGCGCTTCGCGATTCACGGCCGTCAGACGACCGTCCCGAAGATTGTCGGCCTGTCGCAGAGCCAGGCTGAGAAGCAGTTGGGCGATCACGGTTTGGTGCTGGATCAGGGCGATCGTTACTTCAGCTCCGACGTTCCGCCCGGACGCGTGATGTCGCAGGTTCCGGCCGCCGGAATCCAGGTGCGGCGCGGCTGGCATGTGCGCGTGGCCGAGAGCATGGGCCCGCAGCGCGTCGTGATTCCCAATCTCATCGGCGACAGCGAGCGCGCGGCAGAGATCAACATTCGTCGCCGCGGATTAGACTTGGGCAGCGTTGCCGACGCCATCGTTCCCAATGCGCCGCCCGATCAGATCATCGCGCAAAGTCCTCCAGCCAACGCCATCAATGTCTCGGAGCCAAAGATCAGCATCCTGATGGCCGCGGTCGCGGATCCGCCATCATTCGTCATGCCCGATCTCGTCGGAATGAGCGAGGACGATGCGATCAATCTCGCTGTGAATGCGGGATTACACGTGCCGAACATCAACACGCAGCAAGCTCCAGCGCAGCCAGCCAATGGCGCGCAGCCAGCGCAGGCAGTCGCGCCCGGAACACGCATGGTGGTGAAGACTATTCCAGCAGCGGGTCAGCGGATCTTTGAAGGACAGGGAATCAGCCTGGAAGTGACGCAGTAAAGCCGCTCGGCGGCCTTTCGCCCTTCGCTGAACCAACGCTACACTTTCCGAATTGTCATCCTGAGCGGAGGCGCGCTTCTGTTGCGCGCCGGAGTCGAAGGATCTGCGGTTCGCCTGTCGTGGAACGACACTCCGCTGCGCACAGACCGCAGATCCGAGAGAGCTGCCCTGATACAAAAAAGCCAATGCAAGTACGACCCAAGCTTCGCCGACGCCTTTGCTTTCAGCCAAGCAATGCATTCGCTAATTGACGCCATTCATTGATCGGCAATGCCCTCGCGTCGGCCGCGAGCGCCTGAATACAGACATGATCCGCTCCAGCATGGAAATGCTGATCGATGCGGGCGCGAATCGCCTCCATGTCTCCCCAGGCGACGATGGCATCGATCAGGCGATCGCTACCTTCTCCCTTGCAATCGTCTTCGGTGAAGCCGAGCCTGAGCCAGTTATTGGTGTAGTTCGGCAGCGTCAGATATAACGCCAGGAAGTTGCGCGCGATCTTACGAGCCTTCGCCGGATCGCTCTCCAGCACCACCGCCTGCTCGATGACCAGCGCCGAATCGTTGCCCATCGTCTTGCGGGCAATCTTCGTATGCTCCGGAGTGACGTTGTAGGTGTGCGCGCCGTCGGTCCGCTTCGCCGCCAGTTCGAGCATCTTCGGCCCGAGCGCCGCCAGCACGCGGTAGGTCGATTTCGGCGGGACGGCGTTATACGAAGCCGCGTCCATCGCATCGAGATACGAACGCATCTTCGCGACCGGCTTCTCATACTCGTGCCCGCGCTGCTGCTGCACCAGCGGAATGTGGCTGACGCCGAGACCCAGAACGAAGCGATCGGGATAGGCTTCACTGAGCGTCTTCTGCGCGGCGGACATGGCTACCGGATCGCGACCGTAAATATTCGTAATTCCGGTAGCTACCACAATGTGGGATGTCATGGAAAGCAGCAGCCCGGCTTGCGTCAGCGACTCGCGACCGAAGGCTTCGCTATACCACAGAGCTCCATATCCGAGCTGTTCCAGCTCAGTGACGGCGCTCTTCAAAACACTGGCAGGCTGCTGCTCGAACGCTCCCGTCCAGATTCCGATCTTTTTCAGCGGCGGTAATGGCATGTTGTGCGACCCCTCCGAGCTTCGATGATGCCTGTCTCGGCTTCGATTGTGAATTTGCGAGTTGCTCCGAGATTAAAGCTCACTGGCAATGATGGCGTCAGCCTCGATCTCGACCAGCATCTCGGGCGAGACGAAGCCAGTCACCTCGACCATGGTCGCCGCCGGGCGAATGTCGCGGAAGATCTCGCCGTGCGCCTGCCCAACTTTCTCCCACTGGCTGATGTCGGTCACAAACATGCGCGTACGTACGACATCCTTGTAGCTGGCGCCGGCTTTCTCCAGTGCTGCGCCAATGTTCTTCAGCGTCTGCACCGCCTGGGCGTAGATGTCATTGCCGCCGACGATTTTGCCGTCGGGACCTGTGGCGACGGTTCCCGCAACCGTGACGAAAGGCCCAACGCGGACCGCGCGGGAAAAGCCGACAGTCGGTTCGTAGGGAGAATTACCGGAGATGTTCTGGCGCTGCATCGAGTCCTCCGCGGGAGATGTATTGCCGGCAGAAGCCGGCACAGGTCAGGATAAATGAGCCGGGTTGCGGAGAACCCTTTTCGGCATTCCGACGTCTGGTTGGTGAATCTCCGCGCGTGAACAACGTCGCGTACGTCGCCCGGCGGAATCCCGCGGGTTGCCTGAGAATTTTGGCAGTCAGCGCGATCGTGTGCTGACAACCCTCTACATTGGTCAGATCGCCGCCGGCCGACAGCAAACCTCAGCCGCTGAAATCGCACTCCAACGTATACGTCCCCTGACGGCAAGAACGATGCCGAGTCGCTTTCCTCATGTGGGGGTTCGCTAAAACGAACCTCGAAAGTAACGCTGCGGCGAAAGAAGTCTTTGCGCATCAAATCAAATTGAGGTAAGTGTCGCATCACAACTTGCTGTGACGATGGCACGGAGGCCGAACCGGGAACGCTATGATTCCAGAATCGCACCCACTCCAGGAGCTCTTCACCGAGCTGGTTCACGACCACTTCGATCATGACATTGGCCTGCGCGATCCCGAAGTGCAGGACTACATCGCTAATGTGCTGAGCGAGTTTTGCGAAGTTGAACAGGTTTTCAAGGTGCGCAATGCGCAGGGGCGGCCGCTGGACGACGTCGGCGAGATGCTTCTGGAAACTGATCCCATCTACGGACCCGCGCCGTCATTCGATCGCGAGCGCCAGGTCCGCAAACACGTTGGCGACTACATTCTCTTCCTTTCCGGCATGTTCCCCGAAAGCATCAATCACCTGCGTCTGCGCCGTCAGCGACTGGAAAATTTCGTCGACTTCATGAAAGCCGGCAAAGAGAGCTATTACATCGTCTCGAAATTCGACCAGTTCGAATACGCGCGGCTGGCGCCACTCTTCGCGAAGCTGTCAAAGGAATTCGAATCATGCGTCTACGGGTTAAACCTGGTAAAGGGTGACCTCCAGGAGATGCAGCATCCCATTACACGGCGAACGCAGGAAATCGTGATGTAGAACATCACGGGCTCCGAGGGGCACGGTCGAGCAGCCGTGCCCTTTTTCATTTGGAGTGGATATCCCGGGGCGGCACCAGCGCGTAAAAGCTTCCGCCCTGCCCGGATTTCTATTCACTCCGGGGAACTCTTTGCTATCGCACTGTTAAGAAAAGTGAAGGCACAACTCTCCGACAAACTTCTGGTTTTGAGCCGGGTTTTCATGTCTGTGAGCAGTAACAGCGGCGCCGCTGAAGCGAATGCAGGATCGAAGGAGACGACGATGAAAAGTCAACTGAAGTTCGCATTATTTGTGGCGTTGGGAACGGGAGTACTCGGTGCAGGCGCGGTGGCACAGGAACAACGGGCCAATCCCGGCCAGCCGGCGCCATTGAGATACGCAGCATTCGATCCCAGTCAGGCCGGACAGTTGCAGCAGGTCGATTGGGACCATCACCGCCGCTGCGATGGAGACGGCGATCGCGATGACCGCGGTTGCTATAACCAATATCGCGATCGCTATCCCGTGTATTACGGCAACGGATATTACGGTAACGGCTACTATGTAGCGCCCGCGCCAAGGTATGCGCCGCCTGCCGGCTGGTACGATCGCGATGGACGTTGGCATGCCTACCACCAAGACCGCGACAGAGACCGCCGTCGTCACGATGATGACGATCGCCGGTAAGCCCCGTCTAATGGGAAGGCAAGATCTCCTGGTGTGCAGTACCGCCTGAAAAGGCGGAGGTGATGCAGAAGGCCCGCAGCCGGAGCTGGTCGAATGGGAGTCGGCCAGCTCAGCTTCGGGCCTTTTCGCGTGCACATTTTCTGCGATACTAGAACCAGCGACTCGAGCAGCGGAAGTCTGTACCTCAGCGCCTGAAGACGAGTTCATCATCGCCTGAAGATGTGTTCGAACCGTTCGAGACGAGCCGCAGAAACTTTATGGACGTTGTCGCCGATCCAAAATCCGTGAAAGTAAACGTCACCACCGGCACCGGCATGGACATCGAATGGAAGGACGGGCACACCAGCTCGTACTCCTTTCCTTTCCTGCGTGACGCCTGCCCATGCGCTCTGTGCAATGAAGAACGCGAGCGCGATGGCCGCCAGCCGGGCGATCCCCTGAAAGCTATTGCGGGGGCTCTGCCGATGTACAAAGCAGCGGCGCGACCGACAGAAGTGAAGCCGGTGGGGAAGTACGCCATCAGCTTTCACTGGAACGACGGCCACGAGCACGGCATTTATTCCTGGGCCTACCTGCGCGAAGTCTGCCCCTGCTCCGAGTGTAAAGCGCGCCGCGCAATGGAAGCGCCGAGCGTCAGCGGAAAACCCAACTGACCGCGAAGCTCCGAATTCACCACGGAGAACACGGAGCCCACGGAGTTGGTAGACTGAAGGCTTGGAGCTCGCACCTACATCTGATTGCGGAACGTCTCCGAATTCGAAACTCTTCTAGATTTCTTGAACTCTGTGCTCTCCGTGTTCTCCGTGGTGAATAATTACTAGGGATACCCGCTACCTTGTCCTCGTACTTATCCAAACTGAATCCGCAGCAGCGTGAGGCTGTCGAAACCACCGACGGGCCGGTGCTGATCCTTGCGGGCGCCGGCAGCGGCAAGACGCGTGTCATTACCTATCGCATCGCGCATCTGGTCGACGGCGTCGGTGTGCAGCCGGATTCGGTCCTGGCAGTCACCTTCACCAACAAAGCTGCGTCGGAGATGGCCAGCCGCGTGGATTCGCTCGTCGGCTCGCGCTCGGTGACCAAGCCACTCATCTCGACGTTCCACTCGTTCTGTGTGCGCACCCTGCGCCGCGACATCGAAACGCTGCAGATCGGCGGCAAAGGCTATCGCAAGGATTTCGTCATCTATGACGAGTCGGACCAGCAGAATGTCGTCAAGGCGGCGATGAAGCGGCTGGGCATCGACGACAAACAGCTCACGCCACGCAATGTGCTGGGGCGGATCTCGTGGGCGAAGAACCACATGCTCGATCCGCAGCAGGTGTATCTCGACTCGGCTGATCCGAAGACCGAACGCATCGCGCACATCTACGAGATCTATCGCCAGGAGCTGGCGAAATCGAACGCCCTCGACTTCGATGACCTGCTGCTCTACGCGGTGAAGGTGCTGAAGTCGTCGAGTGAAGTTCGCGAGAAGTACAACCGGCGCTATCGCCACATCCTGGTCGACGAGTATCAGGACACAAACCGTCCGCAATATGAGTTGATGCGTATGCTGGCGGGCAGCGAGCACAATGTATGCGCAGTCGGTGATGAGGACCAGAGCATCTACTCGTGGCGCGGCGCCGACATCCGCAACATCCTCGAGTTCGAGAACGACTTTCCCGAAGCTAAGATTATTCGTCTCGAGCAGAACTATCGCTCCACGGAGAACATTCTGCAGGCCGCATCGTCGGTGGTTGCGCGCAACGTCAAGCGCAAGGGCAAGAACCTCTGGACCGACCGCAGCGGGGGCTCGCAGATCGGCTACTACGAAGCTCCGGACGGTGAGAACGAAGCGCTGTTCGCGGCCGATTACATCGTGAAGTACTTGCGTCAGGGTCACGCGGAGAACGGTGAGACGCCGCGCGCGGCGGTGCTGTATCGCACCAACTCGCAGTCGCGTCTGCTGGAAGAGGCGATGCGCCGCTACCAGATCGGCTATCACGTGGTCGGCGGCTTCAGCTTCTACGAGCGCGCCGAGATCAAGGACATGATCTCGTACCTGAAGGTCATCGCGAACCCGGACGATTCCATCGCCATGCAGCGGGTCATCAATAATCCGCCGCGCGGCCTGGGGAAGAACACGATGGAGACCATCGAGCGCATCGCGCTGGAGACGGGTACGTCGATGTGGGGCGCGATCAACGAGGCCGTGCGCCAGCAACTTCTGCCGCCGCGAGCGATGGCGGCGCTGAATAACTTTCGAGAGTTGATCGAAGATGCGCGGGCGATGCATCTGGGAACGTTCCGGCAACGCGTGGATGAGACGTCGAGCATCAAGAAAACTGTGGAGTCGGCGGCCTCTGATGCCGATGACGATTTGCAGCATTCCATGGACTTTTCGCCGGCAGCGTTTGAGAACGATGCGACGGAGTTTTCCGCCGAGATGTTTGGGGAGCCGAGTGCAGATATTGCCACTGCCGACGACCGCAGATCCTTCGACTCCGGCGGCCAAAATCGGGCCGCCTCCGCTCAGGATGACAATTCTGAAGGGGCGACCTCGCCGGGCACCGCTCAGAATGACAATTTTCAGGATGGGACATTATCACCCGGCCGGGATGGCAATTCTGAAGCGGATGGCTCGACGGCTTTTCCGGTGGGCTCCGGTCGAGACGACAATTCTGAAAAAAGGTCGACAGCGGATTCCGAAGCGCGTGTCGACGGCTTCCGTGCTCCCGGTGATCCCGCTTCGACCGGCGAGTTGCTGAAGTTCCTTATCGATCGCACCAACTACATCAAGCTGCTGGAAGAAGAGGACACGCCGGAGTCGCTGGCGCGCATCGAGAACTTGCGCGAATTGGTGAACGCTGCGATGGACTCGCGCGATCGCGGCGAGACGCTGGCCGAATTTCTCGACCACGCCGCGCTGGTCAGCGACGCCGATCAATACGACGAAAACGCGCGGGTCACGCTGATGACCTTGCACGCCGCGAAAGGCCTGGAGTTTCCGCTGGTCTTCCTCATCGGGCTGGAAGAGGGATTGTTTCCGCACTCGCGTACGCTACTGGTGCCGGACGACATCGAAGAAGAGCGACGGCTGTGCTACGTGGGCATGACGCGCGCGATGGACACGCTGATCCTTACGCGCGCCCGCTATCGCCGCCGCTACGGAACCGACATGCCGGAAGCCAGCGTGCCATCGCGCTTCCTGGAAGAGGTTCCGCAGGAGTTGATTCAGGACCTGGGCTCGCCTCGTGAGCGTTCGCAACGCACCTCGAGCGACTACGGCTCGAGCCGCCACTATGCGTATGAGGACGAGGACCAGCGTCCGCAATATGGGCGCCAGAAGACGGCTCAACGCAGCAATTACAGCGGGCCCAGCTACAACTCCATCGACAACATCGCCGAGTTTTTCGCCTCGCGCGGCAAGAAGTTTACCCGGCCGAAGGTCGAGGTGCCGGCCACGACGGGACGCACCGGATTCAAGCCAGGACAGCGCGTTCGCCATCCGAAGTATGGCGAAGGAACGGTCTACAAGCGCGAGGGAGATGGGGAAGACGCGAAGATTACGGTACAATTTCCAAGATACGGTTTGAAAAAGCTGGTCGAAAAGTACGCCCAACTGGAAAAGGCGTAGAGGCAGAGCCAGCCTTCGGGCTGGCGGTGCAGCGATTTTTGATTGCTGAGTGGGCTTCAGCCTGCGGCACATCACATCCTACAAAGAGGAAAGTACATAGTTCATGGCAAACACCAAGAGCACCACCGATAAGTTAGAACGGAAAAAGCTAAAGCGTACCGCCCGCAAGAAGGCGACGCCGAAGGCTGCGCGCACTCACGCCCGCGGCGAGAAGAAGCGCAAGGTTAAGAAGTTGGCACGCGGCACGTCGAAGCGGTAAGAACCGCTGTCGGCTATCCGCCGTCGGTAAACGACGCGACACTTTCCAATGGGCGAGCCCGCTCTGGCTTTCGCTGGAGCGGGCTTTCCTTTGGTTTCGCGTTTTGTAGCTTGCTGCTTACAGTTCGTCGATCGACTTGGCTGCCGCGTTAATGGCTGCGGCGATCTTGGCGATCTGCTCCTCGCTTACGCTCTCGCGTGAAACGCGCGCGATCACGGCTCCACGCAGCGTTTGAAACGCCTTCATGATCTCCGGCGAACGGCCGCGCTTGAATCCCTGGCCGGCTTCATCCAGCCGTTCGAACAGCGCTTCGATCCGGCGCTTGTTCTCCTCCAGGAACTGTTGGCCTTCGGACGTCACCGAGTAGACCTTCTTGCCGTTCTCCACTATTGAGGTCGCGAAGCCTTCTTCTTCCAGCATCGTCAGTGTCGGATAGATGACGCCGGCGCTGGGCGTATATCCGCCTGCCAGGCGCTCCTCCATCGTCTTAATGAGCTGATATCCGTAGCTGGGCTGCTCCGAGAGCAGCTTCAGGATCACGAGCTTGATGTCGCCGGCGTCGAACATGCGCTCGCCACGGCCTCCGCCGTGCCGATGCTCATGGCGCCTCCCACCAAAGCCGCGGCCGAAGTGTCCACATGGCCCATGGCCATGGTGCTCGCCACGCTCGGAATGGGGATCGCCGCATCCGCGACGTTCTTGAATCTTGAAAACAATCATTGTGCTTTCTCCTTGTGAGAAAGATATATCTTAAGATATATCTCAAAGTCAAGATATATCTTTACTGATCCGCAACTGAGAACTCAGTCCGACAATAAATCTCTTATTTGTCAGCGGTTTAGCTTAGATCCTCCCCTGCCACCAAATAATTCATTACATTTTGTAATCTTAATAGCGAGACTACCGTCTAATAGCGCATAGAAGGGCACCGGGGGACGCCAGCCGTCCCCGGGCACCTTCTCCTCGAAAGCCCCGTGAAGCTTCCTTTGGCAGGGGAGAGAGCTTCACGGGGTTCAATGTTTTGCCCGCGTAAGCTGACCTGTAATTACAGCAACTACTTTTTGACGGAATTATCTGGAGCGGGGTTCGGTGCGGCGCGATTAGAAGCTGCCTGATTCTGCGGCTCGTCGAGGTTGACCAGCTGCGATCCCGGTGGCTGCGTCAGCGCAAACTGGTCGTCGCGAAGAGCCTCGTTGGCCACCAGCTTCTCCACTGTCAAGCGGATGGAGTACTCCTCTTTCGGCCGGCTGATCTGAATGACATCGGGGAAGTTGATGCCGTTGTAATCGTGATAAGCCTGGTAAGTCGCCTCCGTGGCGATCGAGCCGTCCTGATCGTAAATGGTCTGCTGATGCACGGTCAGATTTGTGCGATCGAAGATGACCTTACGCGCCAGGTACCAACCGTTATTCGCCCGATGAATAACGTCGATGATGTAATCCGGCTGCTGCAGTTCTTTCTTCTTCTTGGTGTCGTAGATAATTTCCGTGCCATCTTCCATCACCGCGATGTCGTTGCTGGAATCGATTTCGGGCAGCAGGAGCGCGCTGTAAATGACCTGTGGGCGCAGGTTTTCCAGCGGATTTGAGCCGGGGTGAACCACGGCGTTGTGACCAACATAAAACTTATTTCTTGCCGGGATGGACAGCTTGAATTCGGTGCCGTCGCTGACCATGTCGAAGGCCTTGTTGCGCACGATAGGAAAAAGCCCAATCATGCGCAGCATATCCGGCTTGCGAACCAGGATGTAGCCGCGAATCTCTTCGAATTCGGTGACCTTGCCCTTCTTCTCGCCGCCCACCGACGTGGCAATGTTGACGGTGAGATTCAACGTCTTGATCTTGTGGGCTTCGCTGTTAATGAAGTCGACGAGCTGCGGGCGAGTGGCGGTCTGCAGTTTGGCGGTACTGGTCGTCGCCTCGACCGTGCGGGTGTGGAAGAGACACCCCGTCTCGGTAGAGATCAAAGCCAGAAGGAAGATGGCGCCAAGTACTTTGGATCGCAGCATAGAACCGGGTTAGACAGATCCGAATCTCGTAGTATACGGCAGATGCTCCCTGTGGCGGGAAGGTGCTTTAAGGTTGCTGAGAAGCTGATACCGCGTGCCGATACGCAGCCACGTTGCGGGCATGCTCCTCCAGGTCTCGGGCAAAACGATGGTGCCCATTATTATCGCTGACAAAGTACAGGTAATCGGTTTGCGCCGGATGCATGGCAGCCTGCAGCGACGCGACCCCCGGGTTAGCGATTGGCCCGGGCGGCAGACCGGGAAATTTGTAGGTATTGTAAGGCGAATCGTATTGCAGATCCGAGGCGTAAATCGTTCCCCGATACCGCCCGGCAAGCAAGGCGGCGTAGATGACGCTTGGGTCCGCCGCCAACGCCATGTTCTTGTTGAGCCGGTTGTAATAGACACCGGCCACCAGTGGCCGCTCGCTCGGCTCGGCCGTTTCCTTCTCGACAATTGATGCCATGGTGACGATCCGGTGCGTATCAGGACGTCCGAGCAAGCCAATCTTCAGGGCCTCCTGCCGGAAGCGGTGGACCATCGCCGCTGCGATTTCGTGCGACGTATTGATGCGGGTGAACTGATAAGTGTCGGGGAAGAGATAGCCTTCCAGCGACCTGGCGTTCGGATCGATGTCTTTCAGCAGGAAAAGATCGCTGCGTGCGGCGATGAGGAAATCCGAGGCCGGCCCTAGTCCCGCGTCCTCAACGGCTTTGGCCACGTCGAACATGTTGTAGCCCTCGGGCACGACCACCGTCCGCGCGTACACGTCACCGACGGTCAGCCGCCGCCAGACCTCCAAGGCGCTGGCCGGCTGGTCGAACTTGTACTCGCCCGCCTTGAGGGTCTTCAGACCCTTGGCGTAGTCGATGATGAGAAAGCCCGGCGCGCTGTGGATCACGCCCTGCTTCTGCAAGTCTCGGGCGATGTGGCGCGTGCTCCAGCCGGGGCGCAGCAGGACGAACGTGGTTTGCGGCGGCGTCACCGGCATTAGCGCAGCCCAGCCAAACCAGATGGCACACGCCAAAACCAGCAGGACGACAAGCTTGAACAGGGTTCGCATGAAATCAGTAGTTTAGATGAGACAGCATGGTTTGGCGCTGCAACCTGCTACTCACTCTAGATGCGTTCGACGATACTCCATGAACGACTGCAGAATCAGGACTGCCGCCACCTGGTCAACGACTTCGGCGCGCCGGCGGATGCTCATCTCGGTTTCGCGAAGAAGACGGTTGGCCTCGACGGAGGTCAGGCGCTCATCGAAGAGCTGGACAGGCAGCTTAAACCGTCGCCTAAGCTCCTCGGCGAAAGCTTGCACTTTCTCCGCCTGAATGCCTTCAATGCCGCTCATACGCAAGGGCAGGCCCATCACGATCTCTGTCACGTTGTGTTGTTTGATGACTCGCCGAAAGTGGTCGAAGTCAGCTTTTTTGTTGCCGCGGTAGTACGTCTCGAGCGCTTGTGCGGTCAGGCCCAGTTCGTCGCTGAGCGCCAATCCGATCTTGCGCGCCCCGAAGTCGATGGCGAGAATGCGGCCCGGTAGCCGCTGGACTTCGGACGTATGACTATTTTCCATGCAGGACACAGCAAAAGTATCATGCTCGGAATCCTACTGTTGCGAGTACCATAAGGCGAAATGCCCGATCAGCTATTGGACAATCCGGTGGGTAGGGGGCAAGACCCCGACGTCGAGGCGAACGCCGGAGGCGGGCCGGAGCCCATCCCGCAGGTCAGCATCAACCGCTCGACCGTCGCGGAGCTGGAGGGCAGGAGGCTGGCGCACCTGCAAACTGTGGGCGTGCTCATCCTCGCCAGCGCTGCGGTGCTCACCCTGATCTATCTCGGCAAGCTGATCCTGGTCGTGATACTGGTGTCGATTTTGCTGTCGTTTGTTCTGGCGCCCATCGTTGACTTCATGGCGGGGTTCAGCATTCCCAAGGCTGTTGGCGCATTCACCGCAGTAGCCCTGCTGGTGATCGCGATCGGGGGCGCCAGCTACGCTTCGTATAGCCGGGCACTCGACTTCATGCACGAGCTGCCTAAATACAAAGCGCACATTCAGGAGCTGGGAGCCAAGGTCCGCGAGCAGGCGGAGCAGATCGAGAAGACCACCGAAACCGTATTGCCGGAGAACCCCGAGGACAGAACCGCCCTGACCGTAAGGCAGTCGAGCAGCTGGACGGACATGGTCAGCCGCAATGCCAACTCTGTGTCGGAGCTGGTTCTGACCTTAACGTTTATTCCGTTTCTGGTTTTCTTCATGCTGAGCTGGCAGGACCACGTGCGTTCGCAAACCGTGATGCTCTTCAGCATGGAAAATCGCAACTCGGCTTACGTCATGCTGGGGCTCATCGCGCGCATGATCCGCTCGTTCATCGTTGGCAACTTCATCATTGGAGTGTTTCTCAGCGTTTGCAGTATCGCGGTCTTCGCGGCGATTGGGCTTCCGTACTTCTACTTCCTCGGCGTCATCAGCGGATTTCTGAGCCTGATTCCTTATCTCGGCGTGCTGCTCGCGCTGGTGCCGCCCCTGGTCGCCGACCTTGGACACTTGACCGCCGGGGTCGCCATTCTCGTCATCGCGGCCATCATGGGACTGCACCTGGTGGCAATGAACGTTCTCTATCCGAAGATTCTGGGCAAGCGTCTGCAACTGAATCCGCTGGCAGTCACCCTGGCCCTGCTGTTCTGGGGATGGCTATGGGGCGCGATGGGGTTGATCCTCGCAGTGCCGATCACGGGAGCGTTCAAGATTATCTGCGACCACATCGACCGCCTGCGGCCGTACGGAGCGTGGCTGGGAGAGTAGCCGGTGGCCGCTCGTCGCTTTTTGCTTTTTGCACCTCGCTTTCCGCCAGATCTTCGACCTGTCGCCTTCAACTGGGTCATTAGTGAACGATGCCGGTTCTCGCAGCCGTGCAACAGCTTTCCCCAATCGCACACCTCATAACCGCAGTGCCGCATTTTCCGGCGAAAAGCGAAGAGCGAACGGCGCGGAGCGAAGAGCCATTAGCGCATCCCCACTGCCTCCGCTAAAATTGAACTTCGGCACTCATACATAGGAGCACTTGATGGCACACATGGTGAAATGCGTGAAGCTCGGGCGCGAAGCGGAAGGCCTTGACGAGCCACCCTTCGACAACGACCTCGGGCAAAAAATCTATAACAACGTTTCGAAGCTGGCGTGGGAGCAGTGGCAGGAGCACATGAAAATGCTGCTCAACGAATATCGTTTGCAGCCCTGGAAGAAAGAGCACCAGGAATTCATCGTGCAGCAGATGGAAGCCTACTTCTTCGGCGAGGGCGCCGAGAAGCCAAAGGAATACGTACCGCCCACCCAGTGACCTGCGGAACACCGAATGATTGTCGCCATCGAAGGGCCGAGTGCAGTCGGAAAGACGACCTGGTGCCGAATGCACTGTGCGAATTCATGGGTGCAGGAAGCTCCTTACCACATACCCGCGCCCGATTTGTACGACGATCCGGCTGAGGTCGGACGATTCTGGGTAAAACACAACGCTGTGAGCTGGCAACGCGCGATGGAACTCGAGCGCGAGCACGGCGTGGCTGTCTGCGACGGAGATCCCTTCCACCTCTACTTCTCATGGTCGCTGTGGAAGTCGGGAGCCCTCGATAACGAGCTGTTCGAAGTCGAGCGTGGGCTGTACCGCGACGTGTTTGAACGCCGTCAGATGGGATTTGTCGATCTTGTTCTGTGGCTGGAAGCGCCGGAAGCCGAGCTACGCCGCCGGGCAAGAGAAGACAGGGTCCGCCCCCGCAAGCGGCATGAAATTTACCTTGCCCTCGTACCCTGGATGAAAGGCTGGTTCGGTGCGAGAGAACTTCTGTTGCCAGGGAGCGTTCTCCCCCTGCGTGCGGATCTTGGACTTGAGCAGTTACCCGAAGTTGCTATGTCGCCGCGCTTTGACCTCGCCGTCCTGGACGAAATGATCGAACGTCTCGAATCGGCGAGCAGCTAACATCGTCCTGCTCTACCCCGAAATGTAAACTGCCCATCCCCTCGGCCCTGCCCAGAAATCCGCGCGGCCATCCTCTGCCGTGGTCTTGTTCTGCGGACGACCGGCATCCTTGCCGCCATACGCGACCGGCTGGAACTCTACATTTCGCCACTGCGTCTGCACGGTGATCCCATTCCACGCGTCGCCCAGATTATTCAGCACATACACCAATCCCGGCTGAGAACCGGCACCCATACGCTGCATGATGTAAAGATTGTCGTCGGCATAAAGCACCTGGGTCGAGCCGCCGGCGTACTTCTCGTGCGCTGCTACCAGCGCCGCGATTCCGTTTGGCGTACCGCTCATCGCCAGCCCGGAGTTGTACCAGTCCATCCAGAAGACGCACGGGTATCCCTCGTGGGTGAGGATGAAGCTGTAGGCCAGCAGCTTGTCATTGTTGATGGCGTTATTCGGATCGCGAATGGTGTCGTGATTGTCGACGAACGTTACCGCTTGCGAGGGCGAGTCCTGAATCACCGATCCCGCGTCGGCAAGACTGCGCAGACTGTATCCGTAACTGTCGCACAGGCCCTTCAGCTCGTAATGCAGCGGAAAGTCGAAGGCCGACACCGGATTGTCCATGAACGTATTGATTGACGTGAGCCAGTCGTCAATGGTGCGCTCGCCGTCCCAGCATTCACCAACGCAGAACGGATAGAAACCTTCGTCGCCCTTCTTCACGTAGCGCAGCTCAGCGATCGCCTTCACCATCCAGGGCGCATAGCCCTTCACGAAATCGAAGCGGAAACCGTCGAACCCGATCGTCTCCACCAGCCACTGCGCCAGGTAAATCACCTCGCCATAAACCTTGGGATTGCGATGGCAAAGGTCAGGCATGTCGCCGAAGGTCATTTCGTCGAAGGTTTCATAGGGCGATGGATGGAAGCACTCCCAATTGCGCGGAAACTTGCCGCTGGCCGGATTGAACAGCGTCCAGCGCGAATTGCCGTCGATCGGATTCGTCTCCTGCGCATCGCCGCCGTTGTTGTGATCGAGCACCAGGTCGGCATAAACCTGCATGTTCGCCGTGTGCCCGGCGTTGATGAGCGCCGTCAGTTCAGCCTGGTTGCCGAACCAGGTTTTGGTGCGGCCTTTCTGGTTGAAGTCTCCGAGATCGTAGTAATCGTAAGGATCGTAGCCCATCGACGGCCCGCCGAGGTTCGCCGCCTTCGATGCCGGAGGCAGCCACAGCGCAGTGAAGCCGGCTTGCTGAAGCTCAGGGATTTTTGTGCCGACAAAGTTCCACCAGGTCCCGTCCTGCTGCTCTTCTTGCGGACAATTCCAGTAGAAGGCCTGAAACATCACACCCATGACGAGCTCCTTGCAGAGGAATTAGAGGAGCATAGCGCAAAGAGGCTGGCCAGATGGTGCCGCTGCGATGAATTTTGACGTGGGTTTTAGATTGCCTGTCGACGTCCGCGGCCACATTCAGACGGAGCGCCTACGCCCGTGCTGCTTGCTCGTCCGATCCCAAGGGCAGGAAATACTGTGTACCGCGGATCGGCTCGCTCACGCGCCGCAACAGCGCCTGCAAATCTTCGCTACGCTCGACGAAATCGATCTCCGAGGTGTTGACGATCAACAGGTCTGAGGACGTGTAGTGGAAGAAGAAATGTTCGTACGCCTTCACCACTTCCTCGAGATAATCGTCGCTGATCGCCTTCTCACCCGGCGCGCCCTTCTTCTTCAGTCGCTTCTTCAGCACCTCGGGCGTGGCCTGCAGGTAAATCACGAGGTCGGGCGTCGGCACGTTCTGCCGGAACAGCTCGTAGTAGCGGTTGTAGACTTCCAACTCGACATCGCCGAGGTTCAGGCAAGCGAAGAGTTTGTCCTTCTCGAAGATGTAATCGGCGACATAAGTCTTGTTGGGATTGTGCTTGGGATCCAGCGTGCCCAGCTGCTCATAACGGGCGATCAGAAATGCGAACTGCGCCTGAAAGGCGGCGCCGGGCTGTCCCTGGTAAAACGGCTTGAGGAACGGATTGTTCTCGGGCTCGCTGATTCGTTGCGCGTGCAGGGTCTCGGCGATGACCTGGCAGAGCGTACTCTTGCCCACTCGGATCGGGCCCTCGACTGCGATATACCGGGGTGGTTCAAACAGGTTCGCCATGGTCGGAGAAAGGCTACGATTCGCAGAATAACTTGCCGGAGCGTTCGTGGCAATTGACTGGTTGAGAAACGTCAAAAGACGGCACTTAGCCGTTCGCATTTAGGATTTGGCCAACTGCTAAATGCCAAGTGCCAACCGCCTCGCTACAATGAAACGTGCTCTCCTATTTAATTGCTGCCGCTGGCGCAGCCGGAGTCGCGACCTGGGCCGGCTTTCAGTCCATGTGGCCGACGTCCCAGGTCTATGGCCGAACCTTTACTGGCCTCGGCGCGGGATCGCGCCTGCTGGCCCTTACTTACGACGACGGCCCCAACGATCCATGGACCTTCCGCCTGATGGAGGTACTGGACCGGCATCAGGTTAAGGCGACGTTTTTCCTGGTGGGCAAGTTCGTCCAGCAACGGCCCGACATCGCACGGGCGCTGGTCGGCGCGGGTCATGTCATCGGCAGCCACACCTGGGACCACCCCAACCTGATCTTCTGTTCGGCGGCGGAAGTGCGTCGCCAGCTTCAGCAGACGCAGGAGGCGATTCGCGACGCAACCGGGGTCGACGTCACGCTCTTCCGTCCGCCGTTCGGAGGTCGCCGTCCGGCATCGCTGCGCGTCGCCCGTTCTCTTGGCCTGCAAACCATAATGTGGAATGTGACTTGTAAAGACTGGACACCGCGCTCAGCGGGCGACATTGTTGCGCTGGCAGAGACCCAAATCCGCGGCGGCAACGTCATCCTGCTGCACGACGGCGAATTTCATCGCATCGGCGTTGACCGCAGCCGCAGCGTCGAGGCCAGCGATCGACTGCTCACGCGGTACCTAGGCGAGGGATATCAGTTCGTAACGATTCCGCAAATGATGCAAATCAGTGGCTAGTGGCTAGTGGAAGAAAACTACACTTCTTCTTACCGCGCAATTCAAATTGAGGTTGTCATCCTGAGCGCAGTGAGGCCGCAAGGCGGCCGAACGAAGTCGAAGGAGCCCTATCCCTGCAAGGCCCCACACCTGCTTACACCAGCGCGAAGGCTTCCCGCGCCGCTGCGAGTGTGTCGTCAATGTCGCCCTTGGTATGCGCGATGCTGAGGAATGCCGCTTCAAACTGTGACGGCGGCAGCCACACGCCGGCATCCATCATGGCGCCGTGGAAGCGTCCGAACTTGGCAGTGTCGCAGCTCGCAGCACTGTCCCAATCCGTCACCTCCTTGTCGGTGAAGAAGAACGTAAACATTGAGCCGACGCGGTTCGCGGTCATTCCAACGCCCGATTCCTTCGCCGCAGTCAAGATGCCGCTCACAAGCTGTCCCGACATCTCGTCGAGTTGCTTATAGATCTGCTCGCGGTTCGCCTTCAGCTGACACAGCGTCGCGATGCCCGCCGCCATCGCGAGCGGATTGCCGCTTAACGTTCCTGCCTGGTATACGGGCCCGAGCGGCGCAATCATGTCCATCAGCTTCGCCGAGGCGCCGTAAGCGCCAACGGGCAGGCCTCCGCCAATGATTTTGCCTAGCGTGGTGAGATCCGGTTTGATGTTGTAAAGCTCCGACGCTCCGCCGAAGGCGACGCGGAACCCGGTCATCACTTCGTCAAAAATTAGCAGCGTTCCCTCGCGCGCGGTGATATCGCGCAGCGTTTGCAGGTAGCCGGGCTGCGGCGGAACGCATCCCATGTTGCCGACGACCGGCTCGACGATCACGCAGGCAATCTGACCTTTGAACTTGCTGAACGCCTCCTCGACGGCACTCACGTTGTTGTAGGGAAGCGCCAGCGTGTACTCGACAAACTCCTCCGGCACGCCGGCCGACCCGGGAATGCCAAGCGTCGCCACGCCCGAACCCGCCTTCACCAGCAGCGCGTCGCTGTGCCCGTGATAGCAACCTTCGAACTTCACGATCATCTTGCGCTTGGTGGCCGCACGCGCCAGGCGGATTGCCGACATCGTCGCCTCGGTTCCCGAGCTGACGAAGCGAACTTTCTCTATCGCCGGAAACGCCTCGATCACCAGCGATGCCAGCTCGGCTTCTGTGGGAGTCGACGCACCGAAGCTGGTGCCGTTGCGCGCTGCCTGGACAATGGCCTCGATCACCGACGGTTCGGCGTGCCCAAGAATCAGCGGTCCCCACGAGCCCACGATAGTCGATGTAGCGGTTACCATCGGCGTCCCACACGTGCGCGCCTTCCCCGCGAACCAGGAAGGGCGGCTCGCTGCCGACCGCGCGGAAAGCTCGAACCGGGGAGTTCACGCCGCCGGGAATGACTTGTTCCGCGCGCTTCTGTAGATCGCGAGATTTATCCAGAGTACGGCCCATTATGATGCTTCGCCTTTCGCGAGAACTGTTGCAGCAAAACAGGAGTGTATCAACTGGAAGTAGACGCTCCCTGTGAGAGACATCACAGAAAGGACACTATTTTCGTGTACACTAGTTTCGTATGAAGAATATTACGCTCAGCGCGGACGAGGAATTGATTGAACGCGCACGGCTAATTGCTCGCTCACAGCGGAAGACCCTGAATGCCGCTTTCCGTGAATGGCTGCAAAATTACACTGCCCAGACCGGCGATGAGCAGGAGTTCAAGGCCCTCATGCGGCGCCTTCGCCACATCCGCTCCGGCGGCCCCTACACGCGCGACGAAATGAATGAACGCTAAGTTCTTCCTCGATACAAACCTCTTCGTCTATTCGCTGGACGGCGGCTCGAACAAAGCTCGCCGTTGCACCAATTTGATCCTGGAAGCGATTGTCACCGGTAATGGCGCTGTTAGTTATCAGGTGGTGCAGGAGTTTTTTAATGTTGCGTTCCGCCGCTTCACACCGGCCATGACATTGGAAGAGGCAGAACAGTATTTCGCGACAACATTCCGCCCCCTCTTGAGCATTCACTCATCGCCTGCTCTCTTTGCCGAGGCTCTGCATATCCGTCATAAGCACCGGCTCTCCTGGTACGACTGCTTGATCGTTGCAGCGGCGATGCAGGGCAACTGCGCTATTCTCTACACCGAAGATCTGCAACACGGCCAGAAGTTCGACAATCTGCGGGTCGTCAACCCGTTTGCCGCCTCATAACAACCGCCAGCCGAATTTTGGGGTATGCTCTTCAACATTGCTTTGTGGGGAGAGAACGATGAAACTTGTAGCCTGCGCAATCCTTCTGCTGGCGGCCGCGCCTTTGATGTACGGCCAGAACGCCAAGGAATCGCCGAACACGGCAAATCCCATCACGACCACCATCCGCCAAATGGAACAGCGATTCGCCAAAAACCTCACTGGCGCCGCCGACGAAATGCCTGCCGACAAGTACAGCTATAAACCCACGCCGGAACAGGGATCGTTTGCCCATCTGATGGCGCACACCGCGGAAGCGAACTACGCCTTTTGCGCGGCGGCCAGCGGCGACACGGCCAAAAAGGAAAAGGTCAGCGAAACCGACTCCAAGGACGTGCTCAGCAAAGCGGTGAAGGACTCGTTCTCTTATTGCGAGGCGGCACTGGGGAAGGTCGACGACAGCACCTTGGGCCAGTCGGTGACCCTATTCGACAATCCGACGACGCGTGGTGCCGCACTGGTAAGAATGGCAGCCGCATGGTCGGACCACTACTCAGCGGCGGCCATGTATCTGCGGCTGAACAATCTTCTGCCGCCCAGTGCCGCAAAGCTGAAGTAGGTATCCTACGCTGTCGTAGTACCACATTAGGGTACTACTCCGGCTTGGCTACGATCAGCTCGAAGCTGCCCGGAACCATCGTCGGACGCTGTCCCGGCGGAACCGGTTTGTCTTCCCGCTGAGCCGTGACCAGATAGACCACGTTGTTGTCTTGATCCAGCGCCATGGTTCGTGCGCCTTTCATCGTCGCAATGTTCTGCGTAACCGTGTACTTGTCCGGCGAGTCTTCATGAACGATCGTCAGCACGCCTTCTCCGCACGACATGAATACCTGTTGTGTCGTGGGATTGAATCTGCCTGCATCCACGCCGTCGCCGATCGGCACCGTGGTCACGACTTTGCCTGAATCGGAATCGACCACAGCCATCATCTTGTTGTCGCAGCCGGCGAACAGCCGATGATGCTCGATGTCCATGGCCAGCGCACTGGGCTCCTGACACGGAGCGATTGGCCACGTGTTCAGCACCGAATTCTTGCTCGTGTCGACCTGCGCGATCTGGCTCTTGTCTTCGATGTTGACGTAGAGCTTGCCCTTGCCGTCGCTCACCGCAAACTCCGGCTTACCACCCAGCGGAACCGTCGCGACAACTTTGCTGGTCGCCGCGTCAATCACGGTCGAGTCATGGCTGCGCGCGTTGAACGTGAAGATGTGCCTGGTGAACGGCTCATAGATAATGGCATCCGGCCGCTCGCCGACTTTGACGCTGTCGAGCTTCTTCAGCGACTTCAGATCGAAGACGGTTACTGTGTTGTCGCCGCCGTTGCTGATGAATCCGCGTCCCGACTCGGGCGCAAGCGCAACCCCGTGAATGCCCGACAGTCCGAGAATGTCGAAAGTCACCGCCAGCGTCTTGCCGTTAACGACCATCACGTGATCGCCGCGGGTAATAAACAGGCGCTTTCCGTCCTTGTCGTACGTCAGATAGTCCCAGCCGCCTTCGCCACCCAGTTTGACGCGCTCTGTGACTTTGAACATCTGTCCGAAACCAGGGATAGCAGTGAGGATGAAGATTGCGAGTACGATTGGAAGAATTCGTTTCATTTTCAACTCCTCATACGACATCGAACGGCCGAAAGGAAACAGCCTGTTGATGCATCAAGTAATCCGTGAATTCTAAAACCTCAGTCAGGAACTCCCAATATCTCATGCCGCCAAGAAGCGCTTTTATGCAGCAGGATGGTCCGGAAAAGGGTAAAATACTGAGAAAGAACAACCCTCGTTGGGAACAGGTGAGACTTCAAAAGAAGGCCGCCTGATCAGGTATTAGATGAATAGACTCTCCGCCCTTTTTCTGGCTATTTTGCTCGCTGCGCCGCTGCTGTTATCCCAGACCCAGGCTCCACCGACCCCAGCCTCTTCCAGCGATACTGTCGTAGAAGAAATCGTCGCGCGCGTGAATAACAGTATCGTGACCCGCGCCGACATCCGCAAGGCTCGGGAACAGTTATACGCCGAAGCCAACCAGGCGACCGACCGGCTTGCTGCCGAGCAGGATGCGAAAGATCGCGAAAAAGACCTGTTGCGGGACTTGATCGATCAGCAGTTGTTGCTGCAAAAGGCGCAGGAACTCGGCATCTCGGCCGACACCGAACTGGTGAAGCGTCTGGATGAGTTGCGCAAGCAGATGCACGCCGAATCCATGGAGGATCTGGAGAAGGCTGCCCAGTCGCAGGGTATTTCGTTCGAGGACTTCAAACAGAACATGAAGAACAACATCCTGACCCAGCGCGTGATCGGTCAGGAGGTGGGTGGCCATATCACGGTCACCAGCCAGGACATCCAGCAATTTTACGATCAGCATAAGACCGAATTGGACCGTCCTGAGCAGGTTCGGTTGAGCGAAATCCTTATTTCGACGCAGACGACTCCCGCCATCAAGAACGACAAGGGCGAGACGCAATTGCCCGAGACGCCCAGTGCCGACGTTGTTGCCCAGGCGCAGGACAAAGCGAACCAGGTCTACGCCATGCTGCAAAAGGGCGAGAAGTTCGACGAGTTGGCTAAGAAGTATTCCAATGGCCCGACTTCAGCGATCGGCGGCGATCTCGAATATTTCAAGCGGGGCACACTCTCCAAGGATCTGGAAACCCAGGTCTTCAGCCTGAAGGTCGGCGAGTACACTCACCCCATCCGCACGAATCAGGGCTTTGTCATTCTCAGGGTCTCGGAGCATCAATCCGGTGGCGTACCTCAGCTAAAGGATGTCGAGAGCCAGATCCAGGAGCAGGTCTACATGGTGAAGTTGCAGCCGGCGCTGCGCGACTATCTCACCAAACTGCGCGAAGAGGCCTACATCGACATCAAGCCGGGCTACATCGATACCGGTGCCAGCCCGAACGAGACGCAGCCGATCTACACCACTGCGGCGTCGAACGATTCCAATCCTGGCAAAGAAAAGAAAAAGAAGAAGCTGGGATTATTCTAGGCTGATCACTGGCTCGATGTTCATGAGGCGCCCGCGCGCCGAGTGCGGTACCATAAGCCCTCAGCTGGCATCGTGCTGCTCCGATGCAGCCCCATAGGACTGGATGAAGGATTTCTATATCTGCGATTGCGCGCGTCTGGAAAACCAGACCATCACGTCGTTCTTCGTCGTTGCCGTCAAACAAGTCAAGTCGAAAAAGAACGGCGAAGTCTACCTCTCGTTGATCCTCGCCGATCGCTCCGGGCAGCTCCAGGCCAACATGTGGGACAACGTTAGCGATGCCGTTTCCAGCTTCGATCAGGACGACTTCATCAAGGTGAAGGGCCTGCTGCACAAGTACAACGGCCGCTGGCAAATGACGATTCACAAAATTCGCAAGATGGGCGAATCGGAAATCGATTACGCGGATTACCTTCCAAAGACATCCAAGAATGTCGACCAGCTGTGGAAGACGGTTGGCGATTACGTGGACAGCTTTCAGAATGCATGGCTGAAGTCGTTGCTGCACGAGTTCATGTCCGACGAAGCCCTGGTGACTGCTTACAAGAACGCTCCCGCGGCTAAGACGCTGCATCACGCCTTCATCGGCGGCCTGCTCGATCACGTGGTTTCGCTCTTCACCATGTGTGACCTGGCATCGCGTAACTATCCCCAGGTGAATCGCGATCTGTTGCTGACCGGCGCTTTCCTCCACGACATCGGCAAGCTGCACGAGCTGACTTATCAGCGCTCGATCTCGTACACCACCAAAGGCCAGCTGCTCGGACACATGATCATCGAACTGGAGATGCTGCACGAGAAAATTGCCCGTGTGCCTGGCTTTCCGGACGACTTGAAGACGCTGCTGGAACACCTCATCATCAGCCATCACGGACAATATGAATTCGGCTCGCCCAAGCTGCCGATGTTCCCCGAGGCGCTGATGCTGCACTACCTCGACGATCTGGATTCGAAAATGGAAGCCATGCGAGCGCAGTTTGAACGCGAAGCCGACCTCGACAGTGCCTGGACCAGCTACAACCCTTCGCTGGCGCGACCCTTGCTGAACACGCAGAAGTTTCTCGACAAGGGAGCGGGGCGTGAGAAGGCGGCTGAAGCTTCCAAGTCCTCACCGGCTGCTACCGTTGACGAAGCAGCCGAGGACATCGGTTTCGACAAGCCGGAAGGCGCGCAGCCGGAGCAATCGTCGGCAGCTGCAGTTACTGCCGGCGAAACAGAAACGCCCGCTTCGTCACCGCTTGACGCCTTGCAGCGCAAGTTCGAATCGCACCGCGTCACTTCCGCCAGCAACAAAACGAATTAGTTCGTGCTCGACTTCGCCCAGTTTGAATGGGTCTCCTTCGACTGCTACGGAACCCTGATCGATTGGGAGTCGGGCATCCTCGGCTACTTGCAGCCTCTCCTGCGAAGCAAGGCCCGTGACTTAACCGATGCGGAAGTCCTGCGCATGTATTCGGAGTTCGAGCCAAGCGAGCAGGCGAAAGCTTATTGCAGCTATCGCGACGTTCTGTCCAACGTGGTGCAAGACTTTGCTCGCGAGCTGCACTTCGAGGTGAGCGAGGAAGAGGCCTCCGGGCTGGCGGATTCCATTCGCGATTGGAAGCCATTCTCCGATACAATCCCTGCGCTGCGAATTCTGCAACGCGAATATAAGTTGGCAATCCTCTCCAACATCGACGACAACCTGTTCACCTATTCGGCGGAGAAGCTCGGGGTTCGATTTGATTCCGTCGTTACCGCGCAGCAGGCGCAAAGCTATAAGCCGGCACTCAACAATTTCAATTTACTGCTGACTCGTTTGTCGATTCCGCGCCCCCATCTGTTGCACGTTGCCGAGAGCTTGTTTCACGATGTCGAGCCGGCAAACTCGCTCGGCATAAAAACGGTGTGGGTGAATCGACGGCAAGGGAAACCGGCCGCGGCCAGCAAACTCGTCGACGCGAAGCCGGACCTGGAGGTGCGGGACCTCGCGGAACTTGCGTCGCATCTGGAACGTACTCACTAAACGCATGCACGCCATCGCGCCCACGCACGACGAGTACCGCGAAAGACGTACCGACACCGCACTTCTCCTTCTCATTGCTGCCGGATTTCTGATTCTTCACGTGGCCGCTGGCGGCCGTTACGGATTTCAGCGTGACGAGCTGGCGACTCTGGAAGACGCACGCCACCTAGCCTCTGGCTATGTTGCGTATCCGCCGATCACGCCATTCTTCGGGCGCATCTCTCTCGACCTGTTCGGCACATCCTTGCGCGGCTTCCGCTTCTTCGCCGCTCTGGCACAAGCAATCATCGCGGTTCTCAGCGGACTGATGGCGCGGGAACTCGGCGGCAAGCGATTCGCGCAGGTCGTCGCCGCGCTTGCGGTTGCGATCAGCCCCGTCTCTCTGGCTTCCGGCGCGCTGATGCAGTATGTCGCCTTCGACTATCTGTTCTGGGTGCTGACGGCATATCTGCTCATTAAGCTTTTGCGCAGCGGAAACCCCGTGCTGTGGGTGCCCATCGGCGCCGCCATCGGCCTCGGCATGATGAGCAAGTACTCCATGGCTTTCTTCGTCGCATCAATTCTCGTGGGGCTTCTGCTGACCGATGCCCGACGTTACCTGGCCTCGAAGTGGCTGTGGATCGGCGTTGCCGTATCGCTGCTCGTCTTCTTACCCAATCTCATTTGGCAGATCCAGCACCACTTCATCTCGCTCGATTTCCTGCACCACATCCACGCGCGCGACATCCGCATCGGCAGGACTCAGCATTTCCTCGTCGAACAGATCGGCATTCCGGCAAACATATTCACTATTCCCCTGTGGATCGCCGGCCTGTTCTTCTATTTCCGCGCCCCGGAAGGCAAGCGCTTCCGGATGATGGGCTGGATGTTCGTCATCACGCTGCTGATCTTCGTGGTCGCTAAAGGCCGCAGCTACTACATGGCGCCTGCGTATCCGATGCTGCTGGCCGCCGGAGCCGTGCTGGAGGAGCGCTGGCTGCATTCACTCTCTGAGCTGCCCGCGCGGGTCATGCGCGTCGTGACCGCCGCAGCGTTGATCGTCGGCGGAGTTACCGCCGCGCCGATCACGTTGCCGCTTGCGCCCGTCAACTCGAAGTGGTGGACGATAGCCAACAAGATCGACAGCGACTTCCGCGAAGAGATTGGCTGGCCGGAGCTGGTGGCCGAAGTCGCGCAAATCTACAACTCCATGCCTCCGGCTGAGCGCGCGACCACCGGAATCCTGGCAGCGAACTACGGCGAGGCTGGCGCGATCAATCTCTACGGTCCTGCCTACGGACTGCCGCGTGCCATCAGCGGCATCAACTCGTTCTGGTACGAAGGCTATCCCAGCCCGCCTCCGAAGGCGCTGATCGTCATCGGCCTGGGCGACGAATACCGTAACCAGGATTTTCAGTCGTGTGAAGTCGTCGGCCGCATCACTAACCCGTACGGCATCCAGAATGAAGAAGCCGAGCATCCCAACATCTACCTGTGCCGGCAACTTCGCCAATCCTGGCCCGACTTCTGGGCCGACTTCCGCTACTACGGCTAGCGGATCGCGCCAATCTTCGGCGTCACTGAAACCGCGCCCGCTTTGCGGTAATCGTATGTAGGGTGCGCGCAACGCCGCGCCCGCCATCCACGCAAGGAGATTCGCACTCATGCAATTGAACGAGTACATAACGCTTGGTCGCTCCGGCCTGCGTGTCAGCCCGTTATCGCTGGGCACCATGACCTTCGGCAATGACCGCTGGGGATCGCACGATGATGAGTCCCGAAAGATTTTCGACCGCTATGTCGAAGTTGGCGGCAATGTCATCGATACCGCCGACGGATACGCCGAAGGCAAGAGCGAAGAAGTCGTCGGACGGTTTGTCAACGAGCGCAAGCTGCACGACCGCCTGGTGATAGCCACCAAGTTCACCTTCAACGCGCAGGAAGGGAATCCGAATGCCGGCGGCAACGGGCGCAAGAACATTTATCGAGCGCTGGAAGGGTCGCTGCGCCGGCTGAATCTCGACTACATCGACCTGTACTGGATGCACGTCTGGGATACGCTGACGCCGGTGGAAGAAGTCGTGCGCACACTCACCGACCTCATCCACGAGGGCAAGATTCGCTACTACGGTTTCTCCGACGTTCCCGCATGGTACGCCGCGCGCGCCCACACGCTGGCCGAGCAGCAAGGACTGGAACCGCCGATCGCGTTGCAACTGGAATACTCGTTAGTGGAGCGCAGCATCGAGCGCGAACATATCCCCGCTGCGCGCGAATTGGGCATGGGCGTCTGTCCATGGAGCCCGCTCGCCAGCGGCTTTCTCACCGGTAAATACACGCGTGAAGGTCCGGCCAGCAGTAAGGGCAGCCGTCTCGACGTGCTGAAGGGATCGAACAATCCGGTCTTCAACAAGTTCACCGACCGGAACTGGAAGATCGTCGAGACTCTCCAGGAGGTCGCGAAGCAGTCGGGCCGCTCGCCGGCAGAAGTCGCGCTGAACTGGGTCGCTCATCAGCCCGGTATCACCTCGACTATCATCGGCGCGACCAACCTCAAGCAACTGGAGAGCAACCTGTCGGCAATTACGTTCGACCTGCCTGCCGATGCGCGCGCGAAGCTGGACGAAATCAGCAAGCTGGAAGACGCGCATCCGTACATGTTCTTCGGCGAGGTGCTGCAGGATCGCGTGCGCGGAGGTACGAAGATCCGAAGATGGAGTTAGTCCAGACACAGGAAAGCCCGGACCGTTTTGTCCGGGCTCTTCACTTTTCGCTGCCGACCGCTACTGCGTCCAGGTTCTGGCGGGGTTGCGTTCGTTCCTAAATCAAGGCCAAGCGAATCTTTGTCACCGTACCGTCACCGCAACGGCTTACATCACCAGGGCGATACTCTCCAGCTCCCTCTGGAAAGCTTCGAGAGTGCTGCCCATCATGCCCACCCTGCTCACCGCGTTGCGGGCCTCCTCTGCCGAAACACCATAGCCGTGCCCGGCGAGGAATAACTGAACTAGTTCGGCCGCATCTTTGGAGTCGAACCCGTGGAGCAGTTCGCTCCGGAGTGCCGCCAGTTCGGGAGCAGAAAACTTTTCTGCCATCATCGACCTCACCTCCGACCCTTACGGGGCAATTTAATGTTTAGACTCACCGTGTAGCTGATTAGTTGCAGGCAATCCGATTGCCGAACCTGAGTTCCCGCTACTTTACCCCAAAGGCCTTTGCGAAGTACCAACCCTACCGCTTCTAAATAGTTGCTAAATCAGGTTCTACCCGCCTCGGACGGCTCCTGACCATCACCTGCAAGTGGGAGAAGCAAGCTACGACAGTTGTAGAACGAGCAACCGGCGGCGGCTTGCACGCTCTTTGGAGGAACGAAAAATTCAGATCTTTGGATGGGTGCTTTGAGGGATTTGCCCATTTCGGGAATTCCCCTGAGGAATTCAGCGCAATGAAAACCGCTGCCAGACCTTTGACAAGTCCCCTGCGGATCAGAGCTGCTCGATGGTCGCTTCCTGCTCCAGCAGGATCGGAATGCCGTTACGAATGGGGTAAACCCGCTTGCATTCATTGCACTTCAGCGCGTCTTCGCCGCGCGTCACTAGTGGCTTACGGCAGACCGGGCAGGCGAGAATCTCTAGCATGTCGGGAGGGATCATGGGCAGCATTCTACGCTCTTCGCGGTTCGCTTCTCGCTCTTCGCCAGAGAAGCGGCCTACCAACGTTCGCCTCGACGTTCGGAGTGCACAGTGTCCCAAGTTCGCCCTGTTATGGCTAACTTGGGGTCTCGATCTGACAGCCACCGACGACGAAAGCAACAATAGCCGTCATCTCTGGCTAAAAGCGAAGAGCGGAAGGCGAAGAGCGTTCCCCCCGCGATAAACTAATTATTCATCTTCATCCCAGGGGGGCACCATGTCGGCCATCATTCTCGACGGCAACAAAATCGCAGCGCAGATCAAAGCCGAGGTCGGCGAAGAGGTAAAGGAGCTGACGGCTGCCGGGCTGCGTCCCGGCTTGGCTGTCGTCCTCGCCGGACACAATCCGGCGTCGGAGATCTACGTTCGCAGCAAGGTGAAAACCTGCGAGCAGCTCGGCCTCTATAGCGAGAAGCACACGCCGCCCGACAGCACCACGACCGAAGAGTTGCTCGCCTTGATCGACGACCTGAACCGCCGCGACGAGATCGACGGCATCCTGGTCCAGCTGCCGCTGCCGGCGCAGGTCGACTCCAAGAAGGTCCTGCTGGCCGTTTCGCCGGAGAAAGATGTCGACGGCTTCCACCCGATGAACGTCGGCTATCTCTCGACCCAGCGACCTGGCCTGGTGCCATGTACGCCCGCCGGCATAATGGAGATCCTGAAGCGCAGCAACATTCCGGTTGCCGGATCGGAAGCCGTGGTCGTGGGCCGCAGCGACATCGTCGGCAAACCCATGGCCATGCTGTCTGCTGAACGGCAACGCCACCGTGACCGTCTGCCATTCGAAGACGCGCGACCTCGCCGAGGTCTGCCGCCGTGCCGACATCCTGGTCGCCGCCATCGGGAAGGCGGGCATGATCACGCCCGACTTCGTGAAGCCCGGCGCTACCGTCATTGACGTCGGTATGAACACTGTCACCGATCCCGCGGAGTTCAAGGAGTTTTTCGCCGGAGACCAGAAGCGGGAGAAGACCTTCGCCGAGAAGGGCTCAACCCTGATGGGCGACGTTCACCCCAAGGTTGCCGAAGTGGCGGGAGCGCTGACGCCCGTGCCCGGAGGCGTAGGTCCACTGACGATCGCCATGCTGATGAGCAACACCGTGAACGCCGCCAAACTCCGGCGAGGGCACAAGGTGAAGACGCTGGCCGCCCGGTAGAGACAAAGTCGGTTAGCCCGGGCCTCGAGGGGATCGAGACCCGGGAATAGACGTTAAGCCTCACCCGGGGTGAAGCTCACCGCATCCTAATGAGCGAGTGCGGTCAGGTGATAAACCGCTCCGTTGAACGAGTCGTTGAATCCGGCGCACCAGACGTTGACGACGGTGGGGCCGGGCGCGCTGTCACATGCTTTCAATTCGACTCCGTTGGAGTCGAGGTCGAGCGACCAGTTTTGTCCCCCATCACTGCTGTAGTAAATGCCGCCGCCATTGGTGTAGATGTTGCCGCCCACGGCCCAGCCGATTGTGGGATTCAGGAAGTAAATTTCGCGTATCGGCCAGCCAATGTCGAGTGTGCGTCCGCTCCACGTCTGTCCGCCATCCGTGGTGCGATGTACCCAGCCTTCGACGTTGGGTGAAATCTCTCCGCCTCCAACCCAGCCATTGTTGTCATCGGTAAAAAATGTCGCCCCGTCAAAGACCTGATCGACCGACGGCCCGCAATTCCATGTCTGCCCGGCGTCAGGACTGTCGCAATAGGTAATGCCCGAGGCCCGCGTGCGCAGGTTAGCCAGCATGCTGAACTGGTCGCCAAACCAGCCGCCATTCGGATCCGGCACAACACCGGTCCAATCGGCAGCCGTCGCTCCGCCGTCCGTGGTGTAGTGCGCATAGTTGGGATTGTTGAGGTTCAACTGGTCCATCACCAGCCCATCCTGCGAGTTGGAAAAGCGAACGCGATCGCCCCAGCCGGCGGTCGTCAGGACGATATCGTCGGTCCACGTGCTGCCACCGTCGTGGCTCCAGCGGATGAGGCCTTCGAAGTTATTGTCGTTGAAGCCGGAGACGACGACATCATTGGCATTGAAGGCATGTACGCCGTAGAAGTAGTAGGGGAAACCAAGATTCACGATTTCTGTCCAGGTGTTACCACCATCGGAAGTCTTCCACACCTGGCCCAGTTCGGCGGCGGCGAAACCAACTTTCGCCGTGGGAAAGGAAATGTCATGAATGACGGCACCAGGAAGAGTAGCCTGCAGAACCCAGGGATTGGCGTTGGCCGGCGGCGTGGTAGCCGACTGAATATGACCCGGCGTGACTGGACGGACGGCCCCGATCGCGCGGCTGGGTCCACGAACTGGAACCTTCTGCGAAGTTTGAAACGCACTCGTCGAGTCGGCTGCGAAGGAAGTCGCAACCATAAGGCCTAGGACACTGACTGACAAACACAATGAACGAGAGATGAAACTGGTTCTCAAAGCTAACCTCCGGGGTATGTTGTCGTTTTCGCGGCGACTCTAGATAAGCGAGAATGGGTGACCACAAAAGCGGCGCTCACTATAGCACAAACAAATTGGTTCAGAGGTGGATTGCGAGATGTCGAAAAGCAGGGTTTGGAACCGGGAAAGAGCGGGTGTACCCGTGGAACGCGTAGTACACTGGCCCGCTTCTACGTTCGTGGAAATGTTTGAGTGAGGTCCATGGTGCGCCGATCTTCTCCTGCTCCCAATCTCGCCGAACAGATGGTCGAGGCCTACGCAGTAAACGACCGTATGTATCAGCTCATCCTGGAGCATCTCGATCCGCGAGCATGGAAAGCTCTGCCTGCGGGCAAGCGCACGCGATCGATCGCGGACATGGTTGCCCACGTCCACAACGTTCGCTGTAAGTGGCTGCGGCTCTCGGCGCCACATCTCAAGAGACCGGTGCTTCTCAAGCGTGCTCGTTGCACGCAGAAGCAGGCCGCATCGGCTATGGCCCAGAGTGCCGCGCGCTGCTGCGAGATGCTGGCCGATGCCCTCGCAACCTGGCGGCCCACGTCTCGCGGTGTAGACGTGAGAGACAGCGGACCCGCGTTCCTTCGCGACGGCTGGGCACGGCCGTGGGCGCCGGGTGCTGCGATGTTCGCGTACATGCTCTCGCACGATCGCATCACCGCGGCCAGATATGTCTGGTCGCGCACCAGCTCGGCTATCCTCTGCCCTTCGCCGCCGGGCCGGGCCTCTGGGAATGGGAAAAGCTGTGGAAAGAGTGCCGCTACCAACTTCCCAGGCCTAAAACCGGCACTGGATCGAAAACGTTATTTTCGGCATTCCCTTAGCTCCATCCCTCTGGATAGACGGACCCACGCCTTCAATTCGAGCAGGGAACATAGGCTGGTATCCTTTTGGGAAGTCGCTCCCAATCTCAAGTCTATTTCCGTAGAAATTCGTCGCGCCGATATACATTTTTACTGTGACGCCGCCATTGCCACGGCGGTCCCTCAGATGTATTTCTTGTGACGCGGTAGCAGTCAAAGTGGTTTCGATATGATGTCGAACTCCGCAAAAACCCAGGAACATCCATTGCTTCGCCGTGCCCTGCGGGGGATAGCGGCGACTTTCGTTGCGTTACTGGCCGTCATGACGGTGGCCGTCTGCAACAACAATTACTCCCTGCATCGGATTTCTCGCGCTGCCTTTTACAGCCGGCTTTACCATGCGACCGAGACCTCAACGCAATGGATGTTGGCGAATCCTGACATTATGACGGATCAAGCGATGATGCTCATGGTTGCAGACATGGAACAGATGTCAGGCGATTCCCGGTTGCGCAGATACTGAATCAATATCAGCACAGCAAATATGTAAATGATCCTTCCAACTTGTTTAGCACCTTTTGGCCACGCATCGTCGATCCGCATGCTTACGTTCCGCTGATGGACCAAACCAACGCACAGGATCAGGACATCTATGAGGATTTGTGGCAGGCGTTCGCCCTCGCCCCCGACCGGATGAGGATCAGCCCCGCGCAAAAGGCAAACCTGTTTTCCCCGACGAAGTACCACTGGGGTCGACGCCAGCATCAACTTTTCGCGTTGGAGATGTACCGCCATTACAACGGGGGCTCGCGAGAGCTAAACCAAACGATCAATCACCTCGCTGAGAAGGTCGCCAGAGACGCGCATTTTGACTTTCGCGTAAACGATGCCTATGTACAGCGGAGCGCATTCGTTCTGAGGGCAAACCGTCCCGATCTCATCCGGTCTCGCTGGATAGAACGAATCCTGGACTACCAGCGCCCCGACGGGTCATGGGCCTATTGCTGGTATGGCTGGTGTCGTGGAATTTTCGAAGTCGGGTTTCACACTGGCTCAACTGCGCATGCGTCCGTGCAAGCAGCATGGGCCTTGTACATGCTGAGGTATCGATACCCTGAGTGGATTGAGCAACATTACCACTAACCTGCCGGACCATGTGGAGTGATGAACGAGGATTTCACATTCATCTCCGTTCCGATTTCACTGGCGATGCCGCAGAACCGGACGTGCAGACGATTCTGATTCCCACTGCTCCCATGCGAGATCCCGGTGACGTGCGGACGATGAACGAGACCACTACGGCGCCAGCATCTGGTAGGAGATGATCTTCCACTGGCCTTTGTCCTTGCCCCATAGGAACGACAGCGAGGCGGGATGTTCTCCCGGGGTGCGGATGGCGAAGAGCTGATCGTAGAAGTTTCCATATTTCAGATCGGCCGCTTCCGGCAGTTCGAAGGGATGCTCTCGCGACTGTTGTCCACAGGTCAGCACGGGAACCAGCGAGTCGGGAACGGCGACAAGAGTGTACGAATCCTCATGAGGATGGGTCACCAGCTTCAGTCCCGGATGTTCCGCCTCGGCCGGCTCAATCACTTCGGGCAGATGCTGTACGCGCTCGACATCGTCGGCGGCGGTCTGCATCGCCGCCTGCATGTAGTTGAGATATTGCGACGGGGTCGCGGGCTTCGGCTGTTCGGCAGTCAGTACCGCATTGATGCAGGCATAACTTTGCGGCGCGAAAAACTTCGTCGCGGCAACATAGTCGCGCTTGATCAGCCACGAGCGCAGGAACTGATGTGACGCCTGTAGCAGCGCAGCATCGCCTTTCATGGTCTCTTCCGGCATCTCCGCAGTTGCGGTGCGCGTGTCGGGAAGCGCGCGCGGCTTTGTGTCCTCAGGCTCCGCGTCCCACGAAACGATCTTCCAGTAGTTACCTTCCTTCGTCCACAGGATGGTAATGATCTGCCCGGTTTCGTGGGGCTGCTCGAGACGCAGCACGGAAGCGTAATAGCTCTTGTACTTGCGCTTTACACCGGTGAGCCGCGCGTCCTCGAAGTCTTTCATCGCACGCTTCTCGTCGCATTCGAACTCGGGAGCGACGCCATTGGGCACAGCGTAAAGCGTAAATAGGTTCGCGTACTGCTGCTTCATCTTCTTGAGGCGCGTGTCGTCGAGAGAGTACGCAACAATAACGTCCTGCAACTTCGCCGGCTTGCCCAGAGCTTTGCTGATGGCGCCAAGATCGCGCGCGGCCAGATACGGCGCGGCTGCAGCGGTGATTTCGTTGCCGGATTGCGGACCGTACTCCTCAAGGCAGCTGTACGAACGCGGGGAAAGATATGCGGCGGAGAATTCGGGCTTGCCTTCCATAAGCCACGAGTTCAGGAAGTCGAAGACGGCTTCGTCGAGTCGGCCTGAACCTTTGCGCGGAACCGGCGGAACGTCGCCTGTAGCTTCGGCAACCTTTTCGGCATCCGGCGGTTCAACGAGATCGAGACCGAAGAGATTGCGCCACCAGTCGGCGAGGCCCTGCCAGCGTTGAAGATGGCGTTGCGTGTTGTTTCCGGCACGCACGTCGGAGTTGGCAGCCGAAAGATGTCCGTTAAAGAGCGCCGCGGGGAATTGCGAGGAACGATAGTCGACGTCGATGTCGGCATGACGGCCGTCAGGCGCCATGGAGACCTGGATGGAAGGCGCTCCGCCGTCCTGGCGCCAGTTCAGCGGATAGCCGTGATGATAGACGGTGTTATCGCGGTCACGGAAAAACTCGGTCGAGTCTTTCAGCGTTTGCAGGGCTGCGGGTTTGAGGATGACGTACACGCGGAATTGCAGATCGCCGCGCGCCTTGGGCACTTTGCCGTTGATGGTCTCGATCGACTGCACGAGGTCGAGCGCGTCGCCCATCGACTTGCCGGACTTGTCGGTCAGGTTCGTGGTCATCAGTGCGTGGGTGACGGCTTCAAAGGTCGTGCGCGTGGAGAGCGAGAGCTTGTCGTAATCCGTCGGCGGATCGTTCTCGTGCATCAGCCGGTCATATTCGGCGTACCAGTCGTCAATCAGCTTTTTCTGTTGAGGCTTCAGCTGAGCGTAGGTTCCCGGGAAGGTGGCTGAAGCTGGTGATGTGTTCTGAGCGGGAGCCGCAATCGTAAGCAGTAGAACCCAAAAGACTAGAGGGCGCATTCACATCTCCGCATTTCCCATCAGCAGAACGACGCGCTGAATCGACAGGCAGACAGCCTGATTATTCTGCGTCAGAACGGAGGAAAAGGAAAGCGCGACTATCGCCGGCGACGAGAAATCGGCGGAGCAGGCGGTTTGCCTTTGTAATCTTTTGGATAGACCACGACGTGACGCTGCGCAGCTTCGCCGCCGCTTTCGGTGCGAAGGTCTTCCATCTCGCGCATGGCGAGGTGAAGAATGCGGCGTTCGCGCGACGACATGGGAGCGAACGCGTAAGGCATTCCGGTTTCGCGCACGCGCTCAGCCGCAACATTGGCGGCCAAACGCAGCTCCTGCAAGCGAGAGGAGCGGAAGTTCTGGCAGTCGAAGCTGACCTTCTCGTGCTCGTCAGGAGCGAGGCGCAGCATCTCGAGCGAGACGTGCTCGAAAGCGCGCAGAAGTTCACCGCCGTTCTCGAGGGCAAGCGAGCTGTCGGCGCCGGAAATTTCGACGAGGATTTCGGGACGCTCCCATTCGCGATCGGCGCCCACCTGCGGATCGACCGTGATCTTGTAGCGCAGGCGGAAGTCTCCGGCGGCGAAAATGTTGTTCAGCAATTCGCTGATCTTCTTGGCTGCGGCGACCTTGTCATCAATGGGCATAGCTTTTGCTGTCCCTACTTGCCGGCCTTTTTGCGGGCGCGCTTTTCCATCTCTTCGCGCATCTCGCGTCCAAGTCCAGTGCGGTTCATGATGTACTGCTGGATGATGGCGATGATATTGCCGAAGATCCAGTACACGCTGAGGCCTGAAGGCAGATTGAAGCTGAACCAGCCGATCATCAGCGGCATCATCAGGGTCATCATCTGCTGCTGCTTGGGATCCATGCCTGAGTTCGGCGTCATCTTCTGCACCAGATAGGTGCTGACGACGATCAGGATCGGCATGATAAACAGCTTGTCGGGCGAAGACAGATCATGCAGCCAGAGGAATGGCGCTTGCCGCAGCTCGATCGCGTTCCCCAGCATGGAGTAGAACGCGAACAGGAACGGCATCTGGATCACCAGCGGCAAACAACCGCCTGCAGGATTAACACCCTCGCTCTTGTAGAGCGCGCCGATCTCGGTGTTCATCTCCTGCCGCCGAGGATCGCGCATGGGATATTTCTTGTACTTCTCCTGAATCGCCTTCATCTGCGGCTGAAGCTTCTGCATCTTCAGCGCGGACTTCATGCTAGCGATGCGCAGCGGCAGCAGCGCCAGGTTGATGATGATGGTCAGGATAATGATCGCGAGGCCCCAGTTGGTGGTGACGTGTTCATGCGTCCACTTCAGCCACAGGAACAAGGGGCGAGCGATCAGGTGGAAGAAGCCGAAGTCGACCACGTCCCGGAGATCGGGACCGTTCATTTGGCCAGGAGCCGTATTGGAGTGGATCGATTCGAGGATATCGAGAGCTTTGGGGCCAACGAAGAGGCGCTCGCGCGTCGTTCCACTGTTGTCGCCAACCGCCGCGCCGAGGACGTCGTACTTCACCGTCTCGTTCGGATTCGGCTTCTTGGGGTCCTTCGGCAGCGTGACGGAATCATGCAGCGTGACCATCGCTGCGGTGTCGGGATTCTCGGGCAGGAAGATCGCGGCAAAGAACTGGTCCTGCGGACCAGCCCAGTTGAAGGGCCCGCGCAGGGTATTGCCGCCGCTAACCTTCTTGGGAGCTAGACGCTCGACCTTGCCATCGGCCATGTACTCGATCTTCTGGGACGCGTATCCGGGACCGGTTGCCTCATCGCCGAACGCCGCCGGCCAAACCGGCAAAGCCGCAACCGTCTGACCGTTTTGCGTGACCGTGGTTTCGATCGAGATGACGTATGTCGAACCGAAGACGAAGCTCTTGTGGACGCTGACTCCGCCGTTGGCATAGTCGAAACTCAGATCGCCAGGCGTGGTCAGATCGCCAGAGGCGCTCGCCACGTAAAGCGCCGAGTTGATCTGGTTGCGGAGATTCGGGTCGTAGGTGTAAAGGCTGAGCGGAAGGCCGAACTTGGACGTGTCTTTGTTGACCAGATCCAGCGGATGACCTTCATCATCCTTGTACTTCTTCAGGATCCACGACTTCACCTGCGCGCCGCGATTGGTGAAGACGATCTTGTAGAGGTCGTTCTCGACGGTAGTCTCGGTCTCGGCTGCTGCAGACTTGGGCTCTGTGGAAGTCGTAACCGGCTGCGTTGCAGAGGACGCGGCGTTTGGGGTCGGCTGCGTCGGAGGCGTAACCGTTGCAGGCGTTGTCGATTGCGTCGTCTGCGCGCTGCTTTGCGTCGCCGGCGTCGCGTCCGATTTCGGAGGAGTCTTCTTGAAAAAGAAGATCTGGCCGATGATGATCAGCGCAAAGGTGACGGCAAACACCAACAGCATGCGCTTGTCGCCACCGGACTCTTGTTGGGGATTGCGATATTCAGCCAAGTTCAGGTTCCGTTTTGTAAAACCCGCTCCCTACTTCAGCGGCAAGATTTCGTGAGCTCGATTCGGACGCTACGCGCTGCGGTGCAGGCGCTGCGGCGGCGGATCGTATCCCGACCGCCCAAATGGATGACAGCGCAGCAATCTGCCCAGTGCAAGCCAGCTTCCACGCATCGCGCCGTGCTGCTCGATGGCCTCGATCGCGTATTCGGAGCAGGTCGGCACGTAACGGCACGAATGCGGCAGTGCGGGCGATACGAAGCGTTTGTACATCAGCAAGATGAACTGCAGTGCGTACTTCATTTCGCTTCCGCCGATCTGGCTCGCTGCTCGGCGAACTTAAGGCAGCGGGCGACTTCGGCGGCAAGTTCTGCGAACGGCATAGTCATGACGCTTTTACGCGGGTTGAACACGACGTCGATTGCCCCGTTGCAAGCCGACCGCGAGAGTCGGACAGCCTCGCGCATGCGGCGCTTGATGCGATTACGTTCCACGGCTCCGCCCAGTATCTTGCCCACGGTCAATCCCACTCGGGGTTCACCGGTCAGCGCAGACTCGCGCCGCAAGTAGAAGACGGTCATGTTTCCCGTGAACTGCCGGCGACCTAGCTTATATACGCGCTGGAAATCAGCATGTTTCAGCAGGCGCCTTGACTTCGGAAACTTACTGGGGTCGAAGACCTTACCAGACATTCAGTGTTCGTCGGCTGCCGCCAGATACGCTCTGAGACTTCGAGGCGAGATCAGCGACGACCCCCACAATTCTATCGGCAAGACTGCTATCGTGCAGAATCGACTGAAAGTTTCAGCTTAGTCGCGGTAGCCGGCTGACACGGACACACGCTTGCGTCCCTTGGCGCGTCGGCGCGACAGAACTGCGCGGCCGCTTTTGGTCTTCATACGAGAACGAAATCCGTGCGTCTTTGAGCGGCGACGCCGGTTGGGTTGGAATGTGCGCTTAGGCATGCGAAAACTGCGCTCCTCACTAGCACAAAATTGGATTGAGCAAACCAAAAGTATAACGGTCGAGAGGGGTCGCTGGCAACCAGAGCACCACGTACATGTCGGTCGGCAGCGGCGGGGGACTAAGTGACAAAGAATGCTTTCCAGTTTGATCTGGTGCAATCTGTGTGCATGCCACAAGGCCCTTTCACGGCGACAAAAAATAAATGTTCGCGAAGCGCGCTGGCCCTGCAATTTCAGCTGCACCGCAGGCGCTGCAGTCGCTAAAAAAATTTTCGCGTCTTAACTTTCCCGAAATCAATCGCTCACGCATAAATTGAAAAACGTGCGACACAATTTTTCTGGCGCGTTCTTTTTTCCGTGCTAGTATCCGTTGCAGTCAAAACAAAAAAAGCTGTACACAATGCGGCGCAAAGCTTCTTGACGCCGCTAGACGGGTTTGCCAAATGCTGTTTTCCGGTCAGTTGCTGCCGCTCTTTTTTAGTCTGTGCTCGGTTCCGTTTCCCTCTAATCCAAGTCTTATTCGCTGAGAGGCCATTTCGCCTCAGGACTGCTGATTTATGTCTTCCTTTGGTATTGCCTCCTCCAATCCGTGGGTGCAAGTACTCGACGCGCTGGAAAAGAAAGTCAACCGGACGTCGTACGAAACCTGGTTCAAGCCGACCCGTTACGACCACGCACAGGGACCGATCCTCTTCGTGCGCGTTCCCAATCCCGACTTCTGCCACATCGGCGAACGCTACGGCGACCTGATCAGCGAAGCCATCGAGAATCTGGGCCTCGACTTCCGCGATGTGGAGTTCGTGACAGAAGACGAACAGAATAAGGCCAAGTCGAACGGACGTGCAGACGCTCCTTCCGAAGCGCCGCTTTCCTCCGACAAGACTTCGGCGGGACCAGCCACCCAACAGCGATTCGACTGGGATGGAGCTGCGCAGTTGAACCCCAAGTACACATTCGACGACTTCGTGATCGGCGCCGGCAACCAGTTCGCGCATGCCGCGGCCCGCGCGGTGGCCGAACGGCCCTCGAAAGCCTATAACCCGCTGTTCCTGTATGGCGGCGTCGGGATGGGCAAGACCCACCTGATGCAGGCCATCGGTCACGAGATCAAGAAGCGCTGGCCGGAAAAGTCCATTTGCTATGTTTCCAGCGAGCGCTTCACCAATGACATGATTAACGCGCTGCGCTACAGCAAGATGACCGGCTTCCGCGATAAGTACCGGAACATGGACGTCCTGCTGGTGGATGACATTCAGTTCCTGGTCAACAAGGAGCGCACGCAAGAGGAGTTCTTCCATACATTCAACGCGCTGCACGAGTGCATGCGGCAGATCGTGATTGCCAGCGACCGCCCTCCGAAAGAGTTGGCGGAGATTGAAGACCGGCTGCGCAGCCGATTCGAGTGGGGATTGATCGCCGACATTCAGCCGCCTGATCTGGAGACGAAGGTTGCGATTCTCCAGAAAAAGGCGGAGTCGGAGCAGGTGATGCTGCCGACCGATGTCGCACTCTTCATCGCGTCCAACATCCGCAGCAACGTGCGCGAGTTGGAAGGGGCGCTGATTCGCTTGACCGCCTATTCGTCCCTCACCGGCGGAGAGATCAACCTCCAGACCGCTCAGGACGTACTAAAGAATCTGATTGACTCCCAAGTCCGCAAGGTGACGATTGAATCGATCCAAAAGGCCGTCTGCGAGCAGTTCGGCTTACGCCAGGCGGAGATCAAGGCCAAGAACAACTCGCGCGTGATTGTCTTCCCGCGGCAGATTGCGATGTATCTTGCCAAGCACCTGACCGACGCGTCGCTGCCGGAGATCGGGCGCCAGTTTGGCGGCAAGCATCATACAACCGTGCTGCACTCGGTGGAGAAGATCGAGGTGACGCGCAAGAACGACAAAGATTTAAACAGGGTACTGAATAAGCTCACCGAGAGCTTAGGCTTATAAACCGCGCCTCGAGCGCGGTTTTTCACTTTTGGAGAGAGTTTTCTCCTCCTTGCCCTGTGGATCGAGTGTGGACCGGGTGGAAGATTCGACGGAAACGAAGATTCGCTCCTGATTGCGCACACAGACCCGCCGGTCGGAACGGCAGTTTTCTAACGAGGCAGAGTTGGTCGCAGCCGCAAACAACGCGGTTATTCCCCAAATATCCACTTTTCCGCAGTGCCTGCTGTTACTACTGGTTTTATATGATTTTGATTTGATATAAGGAGAAGCAGTATAAAAGGGCCAGCATCGGAACGAAGACGCCGGTCGAGGTGGGACGAATGGCTGCGGAAGCAACGGGCGCAATGCAGGGTACAGCAATGGAAATCACTGTCAGCAAGTTCGAACTGCTCAAAGAGCTGACTGCCACACAGGGAGTCGTCGAACGCAAGACCACGATCCCCATCCTCTCCAACTTTCTATTCGAGGCTGCCAACGACCGGCTGACGATAACGGCAACCGATCTGGACCTGAGCTTGCGCACCTCGTGTGCGGCAAAAGTGAAGCGCGAAGGCGCCTGCACCATTCCTGCCCGCAAGTTGTATGACTATGTGAAACTGCTGCCCGACGGCGACATCTCGATCAAACTGCTGGAGAACCACTGGGTCAACATCCGCTCCGGTCGGTCGAACACCAAGATGGTGGGCATGGCGCGCGCCAATTTCCCTGGACTGCCAACGTTTCCATCCAGCGGAATGGTGAAGATTCCAGCACAGACGCTGCGCAGCATGATCGGACGTACGATCTTCGCGATCTCGAATGAAGAGTCGCGTTATACGCTGAACGGCGGGTTGATGGTCCTGAAGCCGGAGTCGATCACCATGGTCGCCACCGACGGACACCGCCTGGCACACATCGAGAAGCAAGGCGAAGCCTTCGAGGTCTCTGGCGAAAACCGGACGTTGATTCCGAAGAAAGCGATGAGCGAAGTTTACTCGCTGCTGCAGAACGCCGATATCGAGTTCATCGAGTTTGCGAAAGATGAGTCGACGCTGTTCTTCCGCATCGGCGAGCGCCTGCTGACGTCACGCCAACTCACGGGCCAGTTCCCGAACTTCGAGGCAGTTCTGCCGCGCGATACCAGTAAGTCCGTCGTAGTCCGCGGTGGTGACCTGAGCACCGCGATCCAGCGCGTGGCGCAGTTTGCGGACGAGCGTTCGCGAGCCATTCGCATGAAGCTCGATAAGAATGAGCTAAAGATTTCCTCTTCTTCTACCGATGCCGGCGAGTCGGAGGATTCGATTGAAATAGCCTACGCTGCCGATCCGCTGACCATCGGCTTCAACTCCGAGTACCTGATCGACTTCCTGAAAGCGCAGAGCGCCGGCGAGGTGCGCTTGGAGTTCAAAGACGCCCAATCGGCCGGCCAGATGCGCCCGGAAGACGGCGCCGACGACGGGTTCAAGTACCGGTACGTCGTGATGCCGATGCGGATCTGAGAAGCGAAACTTGTTTGTTGCGGGCAGATAACCCTTAACAGCCGTTGTGCCGCTGACACTTTGCCTTGCTCCTAAAATGTAGGTAAAATAACTACTTTAGGAAAGGGCGCCATGGAAAAAGAGGTGTCGGCTGCAGACGCTAATCGTAAGCTCTCCGAACTCCTGCGTGGCGTCCGTCAAGGGAGCAGCTACGTCGTCACCAGTCACGGCAAACCAATAGCCAGACTTGTACCCGTGGAATCCTCAAATGCTGTTGCCGCTGGAGCCCGGACCGCGCTGTTCGCTCGTCTGCATTCTCAGCGCACGGTAGATATCGGTCGATGGAGCAGAGAAGAGTTGTACGAGGACGTGAAGTGAGGGTGGCGCTGGACACGAACATTCTCGCTTATGCGGAAGGCGTGAACGGTGCTGGCAAGAAGAAAACAACCCTCGACCTGCTGCAACGCCTGCCCCAATCTGCTGTCATCGTGCCGGTTCAGGCGCTAAGCGAGTTGTTCCACGTTCTCGTGCGCAAGGCGGGACGTTCTGGATCCAAAGCGCGCACGGCGATTCTTGAGTGGCAAGACACGTTCGTTTGCGTCGAAACCTCGCCGACTGTGATGCGCGCGGCCATTGATCTGGCCGCTGATCATCACTTGAGTATCTGGGATGCCGTGATTCTGTCGGCGGCCTCCGAAGCGGGCTGCCGATTACTGCTGTCCGAGGACCTGCAGCACGGCTTCACTTGGAGCGGAGTGACTGTCACCAACCCTTTCGTGACTCCGGCTCAGCCACTTCTCGAAGCTCTGCTCGCGAGCAAACCCGAAGACTGAGGCTATTCATACGCCAGCGCGTCAATGGGGTCCTTCTGGGCGGCCTTGATCGCCGGATAGAACGCTCCCAGCAGGGATCCCACCATAGCAATTACGGAAGCCTTGATCAGCAGGTTGGTGCTGATGGCCACCGGTAGTGTCTGGAAGTGCGCCTTCAATCCGGCCTTGGCAGCGTAGCTGAAGACGATCCCCAGGATGATGCCGCCGATGGCGATCAGCACGGTTTCGCGCAGGACGACGTTGACGATATAGAGCTTGCCAGCTCCCAGCGACTTCAGAATCCCGATCTCACGCGTACGCTCCATCACAGCCGTGTACATCGCCTGGAAAATGACAATAAAACCAATAATCATGGAGATGCCGATCACCACGTCGATGACGGTGTTCAGGCCGGGCAGGCTCGAGGAGGTCATCAGCGACAGATACTCCTGGATGGAGTGCACGCCATACTGCTGCATGCCGGGAATGCTCTTGATGTCCTGCACTGCTTGTTCGGCGTACTTGGGATCGTCAAGCTTGACGTAGAAGATGGTCGCCTTGCCCGCCGCCCCGATCAGATCCTGGAGCGTCGCGATAGGAACGAACTTGCGGGCGCCTTTGCCGTGTTCGACGATGCCACAGATGCGGAAGTCATGATTCAGCGCCTGCACCGTGTCGCCGACCTTCAGGTGGGACGACCCGGCCGCCAGATCGTCGATCAGCATGTCATACGGCCCTTGAAACGGACCGCCTGCAATGTAACGAAAGCCGCCCGTGACCGAATTGAATGAATCCAGATCGATACCGTAGAGAACCTCAAGACTCTTGGACACCGTCGTTTGGGTGACCACGGGGGCGACCGCGATGACGTGCGGCACCTTCATCAATCGGTCCGCGACTTTGACGGACACGGGGGCGCCGTTCATGCCCATCAGGAGCGAGGAGCCCGGCGGCTGCACCATAATGTCGGCGCCAAGGCTTGCTTGGCGGCCGCTGACATCCTTCAGGATCCCCAGCATGATGCCGACGATGAGAAGAATGAGGGTGACTTCGACGGCGACAGCCACCACGCTGATGATGGTGCGAAACGGCCGGTGCACCAGGTTGGCAAGAATCATCCGGTTCATAGGTTTAAGTATCTGATTCTATAGGATGCTCAGCCGGAACGCCGGGATTAGCTCTTTAGGCGAATGGCATCGGGTTGCTCCGCGTGGAGTGCTTGCGATTGACGACACGCACGCCATCGCGCCAGCGTTCGTCCACCTCAACCAGGGTCCACTCAATCCGCGGCGAGAGGTAGCGCAGCAAAGTGTCTGTCGTGGGATGCACTCTCAGTGCTGGGGCGACGAGATAGAGCATGGGCGGCGCGGTGGAGAGTTCACGTCCGGCAAAGTAGCCGTTGCGGATGAATTCTCCATGCTGCTGATGCCATCGCACCCGCGCCCAGTAATCAAGCCCTTGTAGCGGCAGGTGGATGTCTTCGTTGGCTTTGAGTTCCAGGACAGCCAGTCGGCCTTCCAGGGTACAACTGAGCACGTCGAGCATGGCGCGGTCGGAAGCAGCGAAAGCCGGCACCTGGGAATAGACGTAGCGCTGGTCGAGGCGTTCGTCGATGGCGCGCACCTGCTGGACGACCAGGCTTTCCAGCCAGCGCTCCGGACCCAACCGGTAGAACAAGTTGGTGTGCGAGCCAGACGGATTGCGTTGGTCGGTAAGGCGCTGAGTCAACTCGGCGAAAAGCGGCTCGGTAGATTGGTCCAGGACATACTCGGCCGGACCCAGACCGAACAGGACGGATTCGCTGTTGCGGAACGAGCCCGCCATTGGCGTAATTCTCGCGCGTGAGAATTCGAGCCCGTAGAGCCGGAAGACGATTTCCGAAGCTGACTCGATGCTGATTTCGGCGGCGGGTACGAACTGATGAATGCGAGCGATCGAGGCTGCAAATCGTTCTCGAGCGGCTTGGCGGTCGACGGCCCGGGTCAGGTGCGTCATGATGTTGCCGATGTCCCCGATATCGAAGGCCTCGACGGTTTCGGCGCGTTCATCCAGTTCGAGGATCTGCCATTTAGCACTGTCCAGGTCGAGGTGCGCAGCGCGCTGCCGGACGATCTTAGACCGGCCGGGTGGAAGAAACAGTTTCAGCCCTTCGACGACCGCGCGGCCAGCCGACTGCTGGCGGAGATGGTCCATCCAGATGATCCCGAAGGTTAGTGCGGCATCGATGGACGGCTGCATCTCATCGGCGCACGCGCCCAGCACTGCCCACCAAGACTGTCCGGCGCGCAGCACGGCGCGCGTGTAGACCGGGCTGAAGGAGTGTTCCAGGTCGGGGCTGGTGCTCAGGCGGTCAAGCCGCAAGCCCGGGTACTCGCGTCGCAGCACCCGTTCGAGCAGCTTCTGATACTCCGCGCGGACGCGACGTCTGCTGCCAGTGGACCGGTCGCGCTCCAAACCGATTTCCAGCGCGTTGGGATGGGATTGCCCGAATCGCAAGACCTGCAAGATGATCTTGTCCGGGCGAACGTCGGCGTCCAGCACGCGGCGGACGATGTTGCGCTCTTCCGACCAGACGTGCAGAACACACTTGCCTTCGCCAGAAACTGAATATCGCGTATGTTCGAAATCGAAGAGGAGGAGGCCATCCTCGAACATTGCCGCATTCGGATGTTCGGCGAGGAAGCGCTCCAGGATTGGGGCAAGTGACTCAACCGAGATGGCGCTGGCCGGCATGCTCTTCCAGACTATCGGCGGTGCCGTTTTGGCGCTGCAACGGCGGGCACAGAGCCGTGTGATAATGGAGGTTCCGGGATGGGACTTTGGCCCTCGCCTTCACTAACCCTTCACGAGCCTTTGCAGGCATTCAGGGCATCCAATCGAGTGTGAATATGGACAGAAGGTTTTTCTTCGACAGGTACGGACTGGCGCAAGCCGACGTTGAGCGTTATCTTTCGGCGGCGCTGTCCGCCGGCGGCGACTTCGCGGACCTTTACTTCGAATACCAGACATCGACCTCGGTCTCACTCGACGAGAGCATGGTCAAATCGGCAACGCAGGGGATTTCTGTGGGTTGTGGTGTCCGCGTGCTATCGGGAGAGCGGACAGGCTACGCCTACACAGACGATCTTTCGCCGGAGAAGATCCTGCACGCGGCGCGAACCGCGGCCATGATTGCCAATGGGCCGGCGCAGCAGCCCATCGTTGGACTTACCGACAAGCCGGCGCACAACCTTTATCCGGTGCCGCTGCCGTCGGTTGAAGCGGATGTGCTGGCGAAGGTTGATCTGGTGCAGCGCGCCGATAAGGCCGCGCGCGCCTACGATTCGCGGATTCACGAGGTACGCGTCAGCTATGCCGACGAACTGCGGCGCATCCTGGTGATCGGCTCCGACGGCAGCTTTGCCGAGGATTCGCAGCCGCTGTCGCGCATGAGCGTCTTCTGCATCGCCAAGTCGGTCGCGTCTGGTTCGGCCCGCGGCAGCGCAGGTGGCGGAGGTCGCGTGGGCTTGGAGTACTTCCAGGACGAGGCTTCGCCCGAGCACTTTGCGAAAGAAGCTGCCCGACAGGCGATTATCCAGCTCGACGCGCGCGAAGCGCCGGCGGGGGAGATGGAAGTGGTTCTGGGGCCGGGATGGCCGGGCATTCTGCTGCACGAAGCCATCGGACACGGGCTTGAAGCTGACTTCAACCGCAAGAAGACCTCGGCATTCTCGGGCCTGCTTAACCAGCGCGTTGCCAGCGACAAGTGCACCGTCGTCGACAACGGTACGATTGAGGGCCGCCGTGGCTCGCTGAACGTCGACGATGAAGGCAATCCGACGACGAACACGGTTCTAATTGAGAAGGGAATCCTGAAGGGATATCTCGCCGACAAGCTGTCGTCGCGCCTGATGAACATTCCGAATACCGGCAGCGGACGTCGCGAAAGCTATCAGCACATTCCGATGCCGCGCATGACGAACACCTACATGCTGGCGGGTCAGGACGCGCCAGAAGACATCATCAAGTCGGTGAAGTACGGTGTCTACGCGGTGAATTTTGGCGGCGGCCAAGTGGACATCACAAATGGCAAGTTTGTGTTCTCGGCGTCCGAAGCTTACCTGATCGAGAACGGCCAGATTACCGCTCCTCTCAAGAACGCCACGCTGATCGGCAACGGCCCTGACGTGCTGACCCGGGTCTCCATGGTCGGCAGCGATTTGAAGCTGGATGAGGGCGTCGGTACTTGCGGCAAGGACGGACAGTCGGTACCAGTAGGCGTCGGCATTCCTACGCTGAAGGTGGACCGGTTGACCGTTGGCGGCACCGGCAGCTAAAACGCTTTCCTACTTACCAACAGAATTTCAACAGCAGTGCTCGAGTTAGGATTTTATTTCGCATGAACGTTTCGACAGCAGAGCGCACGACTACAGAATCCACCTCAACCGATCTGAAGGAAATTGCCGCTGATGTAGTCAAGCGCGCGATGCAGGGAGGCGCTACAGCCGCCGAGGCAGTGGCCATGGACGGCAGCGAATTCTCTACGGTCGTGCGGCTGGGAGAAGTTGAGACGTTGAAGGAGTCTGGATCGAAGGGCATCGGCGTGCGCGTGTTCTATGGTAAGCGCGCGGCCAGCACCTACTCTAGCGACCTATCGCCGGCGGGCATCAAGCAACTGGTGGATTCTGCGCTGGCCCTGGCGAAGATCACCAGCGAAGACCCGTTCGCAGGAATTCCGGAGCCGGAGCAACTAGGCAAGCTCGAAAGCGATCTCGCTCTCTATTTCGAAGACGTCTATTCGCTTTCGACTACCGATCGGATCGATTACGCGCGTCGGGCTGAGAAGGCTGCGATGAACGCGGATCCCCGCATCACGAATTCCGAGGGCGGTACCTTCGATGCGGCCATCGGTTACAAAGTCCTGGCGAACTCTCATGGATTCGTGGGCGACTATCAGCGTTCGTATTGCTCGGTGTCGGCCGTGCCGATCGCGCAGATCGATGGCTCGGCGATGCAGCGCGACTACTGGTATTCGGTCGCGAATTCGCTGCAGAAGCTGGAGTCACCCGAAGAGGTGGGCCAGATCGCCGCTCGTCGCACGCTGCGGCGGCTGGGAGCGCGCAAGGTCAAGACGGCCAAGGCCCCAATCGTCTTCGAGAACACCGTGGCGGGATCGCTGATCGGGCACATCTTCGAAGCTGTGAACGGCGATTCGGTCTATCGCGGCGCGTCGTACCTGAGCGGCAAGCTCAATGAGAAGGTTGCGGGCGACAACATCCTGATCACCGACGACGGAACAATGCCGGGCGGATTTGGGACCAGCCCATTCGATTCAGAGGGCGTGCCCAGCCGGAAGACAGTGGTCATCGAGAACGGGATCCTTAAGTCTTACCTGCTGAACACCTACACAGCTAAGAAGCTCGGGCTGCGGACAACGGGAAACGCTTCGCGCGGACTGGCGGGAACTCCGGGCATTGGGCCGGGGAACTTCTTCCTGAAGCCCGGCACCAAGACCTTGAAAGAGATGATTGCCGACATCAAGGAAGGGCTCTTCGTCACCGAGTTCCTCGGCTTCGGTGTCAACCTGGTCACCGGCGACTTCTCGCGCGGAGCGAGCGGCGTGTGGATCCAGAATGGCGAGCTGACATTTCCGGTGGAAGAGATCACCGTGGCCGGCAATCTGAAAGATATGTTCTTCAACATCGCCGAGATCGGTAACGACTTGGAATTCCGCAGCTCGATTGCCTCGCCTAGTTTGAGGATCGAAGGCATGACCGTCGCCGGCGAATAGTTATCGCGCAACGCGAGTCGGCGCTGGACGAGAGGGCAGAGTGGCCACTGTCGCTCGGTCCGGTTCGCTGGTATCCGCGAAGCTCTGCCATCGATTCCAAACCACGCGAATGGTCGCGGCAATCGGAATCGCCAAGTAGACTCCCAGAACCCCTCCTAATTCCGCTCCCATAAGGACTGCTGCGATGGCGGCGAGTGGATGCAACTCTAGCCCGTGACCCAGAATGCGCGGCGAGATGATGTAATCCTGGCAGATGCGCCACACACCCAAAAACAGGATCACGAGCCACAGCTTGGAAAATCCGGCAAGGAAACCCACGCCTATGATGGCTCCTGCCGCCACGGCTGGTCCTGCGACGGGAATGAACTCCATGATTCCCCCCGCCACCGATAGCGCCAGAGAGTAAGGGAAGCTGATCGCAGTCAGCACCGCGGCATAAGCGCAAAGCGACAGCGTAGCCACCGTAATTTGCGCGAAGATGAAGCGGGCCAGCATGTGGTCGAGGTCTTCGACGATGCACCGCAAAAGCCGACGCTGGTCGCGGCGGTCAAAAAAGCCAATAAATCGCTGTGCGAACTTCTGCCCATCAGCCAGGAAAAATACGGCCAAAATTGGAATCAAAGCGACCCAGATGATATTGGTCAGCAACTGGGCTATTTCGGTACCTGCCTGGCTAATCCAGCTCAGCAGCGTGTCGCGATGCTCGGCGATGAATCGCTCGATGCGATATTGGGTGTCATAGCTCCAATTGTGCTTGCTGCCTAATTGCCAAACGATTTTTCCGCTGGTCACATTCTCTAGGAGATTGGGCAGAGACTTCACCAGCCGGTGGGTGTCCTGCACCAAACGCGGACCCAAGAGAACAACCAATCCGCCTATAACCAGGGCCACACAAAAGTAAGCTTCCGCGATTGCCAGCGGCCGGGAGCCTCGCGCTAAAGGGGAGCTCTGTATGCGTGCAACCAGCGGCTCCACCAGATAGGCAAAGAAAATGACAAACAGAAAGAGGACGAGAGTGTGCCGGACGCCGTAGAGGAATGCGGTAATGGCGACGAACACCGTGATCGTTGCCAGAACTCTGGCTGCTCGCGCGTCGAAAAGATGCACAGGCTATCAGATGTGCGTAGGAGAGCTCTAAGTTGGCACGACCATGCACTCTGGTAAAGCTGCAAACTCGGGAGTCCAGGTCAGTCATCTTAAGGAGTAGAACTTCGCAGAGCCAAGCAGAGGGGAGTAGTTCATGGCGACCAACCCGCAATTTCCACCCGAACCAAGAAAGTCGAATGCTGAGAAGCGTCCGCAACTGGTATCAGAATCGGGAGCACGAAAGCGTGCCAGCAGCGCAGTTCCTGGCGTACTCTTCGCGATTGTCGTGGCAGCAGCTCTGATCGCGGTGATTGCATACTACATGCCACGCGCGCCCAAGAAGACGCCGCCACCAACCGCGGCTGAAGTCCCGCAGCAACCAACCGCGAATCAACTGCAGTTCAGCAATGTCCAGATGACCCCGGCGCCGACGGGAGGTGCAGTGAGCCTGCGCGGCCAGGTTATGAACGCAGGCAGCCGCCCGGTAATCGGAGCTACGGTTGTGCTCAGTTTTCAGGATGCCCATGGACGGATTCTGCAGACCATCTCTGCGCCAATGATCGGCATGACGACGAAAAATAATGATCTGGTGACGGATGAATTTTCGAAAGACCCGCTCAAGCCAAATGACACTCGACCATTTCAGGTTACGGTGAGCCAAGTTCCTGCGGGATGGAACCACACCATGCCCGGGATGAAAGTAGTGACGGTATCCGCGGAAGGGAACCGGTGAGCTCGTCAAATGCTGGCGAGCAGTTCCCGCTGCCTTTCTTCAGGGAGGAATGATGCTCGGAAGGAGTTCCTTGCCAACTCCTCCAGTTCCGTGTCGTTGAAGTGGAAGGCATCGCGGGCGATCCGGTACTCGCGCCCGAGATCGGTATGGAACATGTCGGGATCGTCGGTATTGAGGACGATGGGTACACCGGCATCGAACAGCTTGCGCACCGGGTGTTCCTCTAACGAGCGACAACACCCGGTCTTGATGTTACTGGTGATGCAGACCTCGATCGGGATTTGCTTTTCGGCCATGTACTGCACGAGTTCGGGATCATCGATTGCGTGAAGTCCATGGCCGATGCGATCGGGCTTGAGTTCACGCAGAGCTCCCCAGATGCCCTCCGGTCCCACGGTTTCCCCAGCGTGCACGGTCAATCGCAATCCGTTCTTCGAGGCATGTTCATATACGTTGCGGAACTGCTCGGGTCCGGCGCGCCGCTCGTCGCCACCGATGCCGATGCCGGCGACGCTGCTGTCTTTGAAACGGATGGCCTCATTCACTACGCGTTGGGCTTCGTCGACGCCGAAATGGCGAACTGCATCGAAAATCCAAAGCAGCGACAGTCCGAAATCACGCTCGCCTCGCTGCCGTCCGCGTTCAGCCCCTTCGAACAGCGGAGCGAACTCCTGTCCACGCCACTGCACAACGCCCGCAGAGATGTAGGCCTCAGCATGAACGACACCCTGAGCATGCAGCTTCTGCATCATGCGATAGGTGACAAGCTCATAGTCCTCCGCCGTGCGCATGCGCTCGGTGACAGCTTTGAAGGCGCGCAGAAATCCGGTGAAATCGTCGTACTCGTAGAGCGCACGGGCTTCGTCTTCGGTGAACACCCGGCCGCTGTCTTCGATGTTCGTGTAGCGATTGTTTGTCGTGGACAGAAGTGTGGGATGACGACGACTCAGCTTCGAAAGGGTGGCGGGATCGACAGACCCTTCCAGGTGCAGGTGAAGTTCAGCTTTCGGCAGCTGGCGAATGCTCTCGTCGTTCACGGCTTGTGCGGCGCCTGCAGCGCGGGGTTGGCGTTGCGAGGGCTGAACTCGCTGCGGTGCCGGCTGTAGAACCAGTAGACCGTCAGCCCGATGATCAGCCACAAGAAGAAGCGGAGCCAGGTCAGGATCGGCAGGCCGGCCATCAGAAGAATGCAGAAGATCACACTGAGGATGGGTGCGGCGAGTCCGCCGGGCGCGCGGAAGCCGCGGTGCCGTTCTGGCTGCTTGTAGCGAAGAATGATGACGCCCAGTGATACGAGCACGAACGCGAACAGCGTGCCGATGTTGGACAGGTCGCTGAGCGTACCGATGTCCAAAATGCCGGCGGGAATGCCGACCAGAACGCCCGCGATCCAGGTGGCTGTAGCGGGCGTGCGAAAGCGCGGGTGTACGCGTCCGAATATCTTCGGCAGCAGGCCATCACGCGACATGGAGAACCAGACGCGCGCCTGTCCAAGCTGAAAGACGAGCAGCGAGGAGATCATGCCCATCATAGCGCCGAAGAGAACGGCGAGCTCCGTCCAGTGCAGCAGCGCAGACTTGGTAGTGCCGGCGAGCATGCTCATGGTGTTGACCACCGGCGCAGCGTCGTCGACCAGCGAATGCCACGGCACCAGCCCGGTCAAAACGACGGCGACGGCGATGTACAGCACGGTGCAGACAATCAGCGTGGCGATGATGCCGAAGGGGATGTCCCGCTGTGGATTCTTCGCCTCTTCAGCGGCCGTCGAGACCGAATCAAATCCGATGTAGGTGAAGAAGATGATGGAGCCGCCGGTTAGCACCCCCGACCATCCTTCAGGAACGAAAGGGTGGTAGTTAGCCGGGTGGATAAAGCGCATGCCGACAAAGACGAACGCCAGGATGGCGGCGATTTTCAGCACGACCATGATGTTGTTGGTTTCGGCCGATTCGCGTATGCCGCGGACCAGCACAACCGTCAGCAGCATGACGATCAGGAACGCTGCGATGTTGAAGCCGAAGTGCCAGCCCGGCTGATAAAGCACATTGCCTTGCAGGTCGGTGAGTCCGCCGGGCAGATACGCCGGGGTAATCCATCGCAGGGCAGGGTGCCAACCGAACCAGTTAAACGTCGCTGCCATATGTGCTGCGAAACCGACGCTGACGGCCATGTTGCTGACGGCATATTCGAGGATCAGGTCCCAGCCGATGATCCACGCGATCAACTCGCCCATGGTGGCGTAGGTGTAGGTGTACGCGCTGCCGGCGATGGGGATCATTGAGGCCAGTTCGGCATAACAAAGCGCCGTGAAGGCGCAAACGATCGCTACCAGGAGCAGCGAAACCGCTAGTGCAGGGCCTGCTCCGGGACGGCCGAGCGTGGCCGAGTGGTGAACGATGTAGTCGGCCAGCGGGGCATTGAGAATCGAGGAGGTATCGAATTTTTGCCCGGCGATTGCCGTGCCGATGACGGTGAAGATGCCGGAGCCGATGACGGCTCCAATGCCAAGGGCAGTCAATGACCAGGGACCGAGCGTCTTCTTCAGCCGATGTTCCGGCTGTTCTGATTCGGAGATCAGCTTGTCAATAGATTTGCAAGCGAAGGCTTGATTCGCCAGGGTAACGCTCCCGGGAGACGTGAAATCGGCTCCTTGAATTCAAACAGAAAGGGTTGGTGAGGGCAAGTCGGGTCTGACCGCTACGGGAGTGTGGGAAGAAATCGTTTCACCACAGAGGCACAGAAACACAGAGTTTTTCAAAATATTCTTGGCGCATTCGCCGGTGGTTCTGCTGCTGAGGTACGCTAGCTTTCATCCAGGTATTAGTTTGGATGCTGGTCTAACGCGTCACCGGCGACGAGCCCTGCACGATAGCAATCTCTGTGCCTCTGTGGCTAGTTCTTATTTCCCCGGCGCCAGCGTCTCCAGGAAGTGGTCGTCGATCAGGTGGAACAGATGGTCTCGTGCGGCTTTGCCGGCGATGCCGTGGGTCTTGCGCGGATAGACCATCAGGTCGAATTGCTTACCCGCTTCGATGAACTCGTTCACCATCTGGATGGTGTTCTGCATGTGTACGTTGTCGTCGCTTGTGCCGTGGACTTCCAGGAGGCGTCCGTGTAGATCGCCCGCGAAGTTCACCGGCGAGCTGTCTTTGTAGCCTTCGGGATTGTCTTTGGGCAGTCCCAGGTAGCGCTCCGTGTAGATCGAGTCATAAAGCAGCCAGTTCGTCACCGGAGCGACCGAAACTCCTGACTTGAACAGATCGCTGTGCTCGAGGGTGAACAACGTGAAGTATCCGCCGTAGCTCCAGCCCCAAAAGCCGACGCGATCACCGTCGAGCTGCGGAAATTGCTGGAGTGCCTGCTTGAGACAGGCGACTTGGTCGCTCAACTCGATCGGTCCGAAGTGATGCTTGATTGGCAATGCGAAGGCCTTACCGCGATTGGCCATGCCGCGATTGTCGACATGCAGCACGGCGAAACCTTGCTGCGCGAGGATCTCGTCGAAAAGGTCGCGGGCGTACCAGGAATCGACGATCGTTTGTGCGCCCGGTCCGCCGTAAGGATTCAGGATCAACGGCACCTTGCCATTCGCCATCATGGGGCCGCCGGTTGGTAGCACCAGGAACCCTTGCAGCGTGGTAGTACCGTCGGCCGCTTTGAACTCGACAGGTTTTGGCGAGGTGAGATGGTACGCTTCCACGCTCCGCGGCTTCCAGAACGTGTTGCAGCTTCCGTCGACGGAGCACACAGATGCTGTCGGGGGAGTATCCAGCGAGGAGTAGTCGTCCACATAGTACTTCGTGTTCTTCGGATCGAAGTCGGCCATGTGGCTTCCGTTCTGCCTGGTGATGCGGTGCATGTTCTGCCCGTTCAACCCAACCGCATATTCGTTGCGCTGACGCCAGTCGCCTTCATTCGCGGAGAAGTAGATAACACCTTGCCTGGCATCGACAGCATCAATGCTCTCGACTTCCCAGTCGCCTTTCGTGAGCTGCGCTTCCATCTTTGCCGGCGCGCTCAGCGGCTTGTCCTTGTCGAAGCGGTACAGGTAGATGTGATTGTGGCCATCGCGCCAGCTCGTCCAGAGGTATCCGTCGCCGGACTCGAGCATCATGAAGTCGACTTCCGGATGCATGTCAATCCAGGCGTCCGTCGTCTCCGTCATCATCAACTTGGACTTGCCGTTGTCGACGTCGATGAAGTAAAGATCAAGGCGGTCCTGCACGCGATTGAGTACCATCGCCCACGCCAGTCCATCGTGCACCCAACCGAAGCGCGGGATCAGCACATTGGGACTGTTGCCCAAGGGTAGCGAGCCGCTCTCGGTTTTAATGCCGAGCCACTTCGTCTTGGCGTTGCCGGTGCCGACAATTCCCAAGCGGACGGAAGGGTTGGGATCTCCGGGCTGAGGATACTTTTGCTGGTCGAGGCTGGCGTGAGTCGGAATCCAGTCGGTGATGGGATAGTTGGGCACTTCCGCTTCACCCATCTGCAAAAACAGAATCTGCTTTCCGTCGGGTGACCAGAAGTAGTTGCTGCGGCTGTAGAGCTCTTCTTCATAGACCCAGTCGACCTCGCCGTCCAGAACGTTGTCGCTGCCGTCCTTGGTCAACTGATGCTCGCTGTCCTGACCAACGGAATGCACATAGATGTTGTGCTTGCGGATATACGAAATCAGCTTGCCGTCGGAAGAGAACTTGGGATCGGCTACGTCACCGGAATTGGAAGTGATCTGCACAGCGGTACCGGTATCGAGGCTGTAATACCAGAGCTGACCCATGGCATCGAAGAGCAAATGCTTGGAGTCGGGTGCCCAGTGATAGGCAGCGAGGGAGTAGCGCTGCGCCGCCTCCTTCTTACGTTCGTCCGAAATCGAGCTCGTGGGAGGTGCCAGCGCGGCCAGCTTGCCGCTGGCAACCAGCACTGCGGACTTCCCGGTAGCTACGTCAACGTAGTAGAGCTGACCCTGCTCGCCCGAGTCGTCGCGCTGTACGAATGACACCTTGGTTCCGTCGGGACTCCACTTCACATTTTCCGGACCACGGCCGAGAATGCCGCCGGGCTGAAAAATGTCTTCGATGGTGAGCTGCTTTCCACCCTGTGGAGCAGCGGGGGTTGGATCCTGGGCGAATATTGAGACAGACGACAGGGCGAGCACCACGTATACGGCCAAACGAACGTTCACGAACGGCTCCGGAGGGAAGAGTGTTAACTGGGTGAAAGTTTATATCACAGCGCAGGACGCGCGTGAGCAGTCCGTCGCTGGGGCGGACTCAACGAGAGGATGGAATCGAAGCTAGTGCCCCAACTGATAGATGCGAAGCAGTTCCACCAGAACAACAAATATCCCGACACCAAAATAGAGGTTGCGAGCCGTTTCGGTGCTCAGGGCTGCGGGCAGCGGCACGCCCCGCGATCGAAACGTCAGGACAAGGGAGCGTTCTCGCTCCATGATGAAATCAGCGATCCGGCGATGACACGCCGCGATCATCAGGCCAAGTAGAAGTCGCGCAATTTCGAGTTGCATGAGCTAATCGTAAGACGCGGCGCCGGACCCGCTCAATAAGCCAAAAGCCTTAACTCGGCTGGATCGTTTTTAAAGCCCATTGGACACGGCGGGCCGGAGAGCGCCTGCCGGAGGGATGCCCGACCTACGTGCTAGAATCCAAACAGCCTCCCCATGAATTCAGATGTTCAAAAACTGATTGACCTGCAAGAGGTCGACTCGCGCATGGCGGCGTTGCGCGCTGAGATTGCGGCGCTTCCAAAAGAGGTGGCGCAGATCGAAGCTAAACTCGCGGGCTCGAAGGTCGCGGTTGAGAAGGCGCAAAATGCCATCAAGGCCGACGACACGGCTCGTCGCAAACACGAATCCGACATCAAAGACCAGCAAGAAAAGATCAGCAAGTATCGCGATCAATCGCTGAAAGTTAAGACCAACCAGGAATACAAGGCGCTCCTCAGCGAGATCGAACACGCCGACGGGGAGATCCGCAAGCTCGAAGACAAGATACTCGAGATCATGGTCGCGGCCGATACCCGCAAAGAGGCGCTGAAGCAGGCCGAGAGCGTGCTGAAGGCCGATACCGCGCAGAACGAAAAAGAGAAAGCTCACGCGCGGGAGCAGACGGCGGCAGACGAAAAGCAACTGGCGGAGCTAACCGTCCAGCGCGATCAACTTCGCTTGGGTATCAGCGATGACACCCTCGTTCATTACGATCGACTGCTGAAGTCGCGGGGCTCTGCTCTGGCGGCAGTACACCTGGATCAGATGTGTTCGGCGTGTCGCGTCATGTTGCGGCCGCAGGTCCATCAGGATGTTATGAAGGGCGACGAAATCCTGATTTGTGACTCCTGCAAACGAATCCTGTATTTCGTTCCTCCTCCGCCCAAGGAAGAGGAAGCTGCGCAGGCGAGCCCTTCGAAGTCTCCCACCGCGGAAAAGGAAGGCGTTTCCTCCGACGAAGCTGCCGCCCGATAGTCGACTACCCACTTCTCAGTACTTACTACCCACAACATTGATTGCAATAACGTCCTACGACAGCCTTGGGCTTCCATTAGCATGTCTGGCAGGCAGCGGAGCATACTTGCCTATGTCTTGCCTGCTCTTTGGCGAAGCCTCGCCACTTGCAGGTTGCTGTTCGACCTACAAGGAGAAGCGATGTCGGCCCCTGACCCTTCGATTGTCACGCTGAAGCAGTTGATGAATTCGCGCCCGAACGACTGGCTGGCGGCGGGAGACCAGGTCGACATTGTTGGCCTCGAGGCGGAGTTGCGCAAGAACGTTGCCGGCGAGGTGCGCTTCGATGTCGGCACGAAGGCGATGTACGCCACCGATGCCTCGAATTATCGCCAGATCCCAATCGGAGTTGTCATTCCGCGGTCCAAGGAAGACGTAGTGCAGGCGGTTGCGGCGGCCCGGAAGTTCGGCGCACCGCTGCTCTCCCGTGGTGCCGGTACCAGCCTGGCAGGGCAATGCTGCAACGTCGCCGTCGTTATCGACTGGTCGAAGTACATGCACGGTGTTCTCGAGATCAATACGGCGGAGCGCTGGGCCCGGGTGCTGCCCGGCACCGTCTGCGACGAGCTGCGCGACGCGGCAATGAAGGCAAGTCACGAGCAGCTGACATGGGGACCTGATCCCGCCACGCATGTTTATTGCACCTTCGGCGGCATGATCAGCAACAACTCCTGCGGCGCGCATGCGCAGATGTCAGGCAAGACCGACAACAACATCGAAGAGCTGGAAATCCTGCTTTACGACGGTACACGCATGACCGTTGGATGGCTGACGGAGGATGGCTGGGACGCGAAGATACGGCAGGGCGGACGCGAAAGTGAAGTCTATCGGCACCTGCGCTCGCTGCGCGACCACTACGCCGATCTCGTGCGTAAGAACTATGCGCCCATCCCTCGCCGTGTTTCCGGCTACAACCTCGATCAACTGATTCCGGGAGAAGACGGGCGGGTCAATATTGCCCGGGCACTGGTGGGAAGCGAAGGCACGCTGGTAACGATTCTCGAGGCGAAATGCACGCTGATCGAGGCCAGAGCGCAGCGTGTAGTCCTCATGCTGGGATATCCCGACATGTACGAGGCCGCCGATCATGTGATGGACATCACCGCGTTTCGGCCGACCGCGCTTGAGGGCATCGATGATCACGTCTACCGCAACGTGGACAAGAAGGGAGGCCCGAATCGCGAGTATCTGCGCTTGTTTCCTGAAGGCAAGGGTTGGCTGATTGCCGAATTCGGAGCCGAGAAGAAGAGCGATGCGATAGACGTCGCGCAGCAGGTGATGGAGCTCTTGAAGCATCAGCCGGGTGCGCCAAACATGCGGCTCTACACCGAGGCAGTGGACATGCAACACGTCTGGAGCGTGCGCGAGTCGGGCCTGGGCGCGAGTTCCTTTGTGCCGGGCGAGCGGCCCGCGTGGCCAGGATGGGAAGACTCGGCGGTGCCGCCGGAGAAGCTCGGGGGCTACCTGCGCGATATGCGCGACCTGTTCGCCAGGTACGACTACCACGCCGCGATGTACGGCCATTTCGGCCATGGCTGCGTGCATTGCCGCATTGATTTCGACCTCGCCAGTGAACAGGGAATTCGCACGTGGAGTTTGTTCATGGAGGAGGCAACCGACCTGTGCGTGAAGTACGGTGGCAGCTTGAGTGGAGAGCACGGCGACGGACAATCGCACAGCGAGTTTCTCTACAAGATGTTCGGCGAGGAGTTGGTCCAGGCATTCCGCGAATTCAAGTCAATCTGGGATCCCGATTGGAAGATGAATCCGGGGAAGGTGGTCGATGCGTATCGCATGGATCAGAATCTCCGGCTCGGCGCCAACTACAAGCCGTGGGAGCCGGAGACCCACTTCAAGTGGCCCGAAGATGACGGGAGTTTCGCTCATGCCGCGCTGCGGTGCGTAGGCGTTGGGAAGTGTCGTCGAACTGCGGGGAATTCACCGCAAGACGACACGATGTGCCCCAGCTTCATGGTGACCCATGAGGAACGGCACACGACGCGCGGACGCGCCCGTCACCTGTGGGAGATGTTAAACGGCAACGTCATCAAGAATGGCTGGCGCGACGAAAACGTCAAAGAAGCGCTAGACCTGTGCCTGGCTTGCAAGGGCTGTAAGGGTGATTGCCCGGTCGGCGTCGACATGGCGACCTACAAAGCCGAATTTCTGTCCCACTACTGGGAAGGGCGGCTGCGCCCGCGCCACGCGTACGCCTTCGGCTTCATCGATAAGTGGGCGCAGGTGGCGTCCATTGCGCCGGGCTTGGTCAACCTGATTACCCAGGCTCCAGTCCTGCGCACGATCGCGAAGAAGGCTGTTGGAATGCCGCTGGAGCGTGACATTCCACAATTCGCTCCCGAGACATTCAAGCAATGGTTTGCGAAGCGTGATTCGCGCAATGCGAATGGACCGAGAGTCATTCTCTGGGCAGACACCTTCAACAACTACTTTCTTCCGGAGACGGCCGAGGCTGCGGTCGAGGTGCTGGAACACTTCGGCTGCCAGGTGCAGGTTCCAAGGAAGCATCTGTGTTGCGGGCGCCCGCTGTATGACCACGGATTTCTGGATCAAGCGACGCAATACCTAAAGAAGGTGCTTCACGTTCTGGCTGACGAGATCGATGCGGGCACGCCAGTAGTTTTTCTGGAGCCAAGTTGCTGTTCTGTATTTCGAGACGAACTCGTCAACCTGTTTCCGGAAGATGAGCGGGCTCGGCGCCTGAAGGAGCAAACGTATCTGCTATCTGAGTTCCTGGAGAAAAAGATTCCGGACTACAAGCCGCCGCAGTTGAAACGTAAAGCTATTGTGCAGGGGCACTGTCACCACAAAGCTATCGTCCGCCTCTACGACGAACAGGCGGCGATGGGCAAGATGGGTTTGGACTACCGTGTCTTGAACTCAGGGTGCTGTGGTATGGCGGGAGCGTTCGGCTTTGAGGCTGAAAAGTATGAGGTCTCGATGCAGATTGGCGAACGCGCATTGCTGCCGTCCGTACGCGAAGCCGAGCCTTCAACGCTGGTGATGGCCGATGGCTTCAGTTGCCGCGAGCAAATATCCCAATCCACTGACCGCCATGCGCTGCATCTTGCCGAAGTGATGAAGCTGGCTATCGACGGACACGGGCCAGAAGACGCCGATTCCTACCCGGAAAGAATCTTTGTTGAGCCTCGCCTCGCAGCACAAAAGCGTTCGCGGAAGCGTGCCGGGTTTGCGCTCCTGGCGGCCGTAGCTGCACTAACGGGGCTGTGGTGGATCACTCGCAGACGCTAGTTGGGCGTCATCAATCCGCACCGCTCTTCGTCGGCAGCTTGCTATTTGGTCTTGGTCCCTCCGCTGGATTTCGCTGCCGGCTTGGTTGCTGGCTTGGCAGCGGCCTTCGGGTGCGCGTCATCGGAGATCTGCTGGGCGACGCGATTCGACTCTTGAACGAAGGTGTCAGTGACGGCATCGACGCCAAACTTGTCGGCGTCAGCGGCGAGTGGTACATCCTTCAGCTCCGGCGCGGGCTTGCCCACCTTATATAGGGTCATGAGCGTCAACGCCTGATACTTCGCCGGATCCAGCTTGGTGCCCTTCGGCAACGAAGCCGCAGCGATGCCACCGGTTCCCGGATCTTTGAGCACAGTTGGAACCGTGAAAACGATGTAATCGCATTGCTTGTCTTTGGCTTCGCTCTGGACAGCCGACACCGGCCCATCAGCCAGTTGCACGGTATCGAGTTGGTTGCGTGCAAACTCGCCGAGCAGGTCCAGCTGCATACTATCCGTCGGCAAGGATTCACCGGTTGCATCCTTGATGGTGACCACTCCAACCCGGATAGCGCCTGCTGCCTTTGGCGGGGCGGACGGAGCGGCCGGTGCTGCAGCCGGTGCAGGCGCAGCTGACTTAGTTTCAGCAGCAGGAGTCGTGTCGGGCGGAGCCGCCGCAACCGTCCCCGCCCCGCCCATCGTCTTGCATCCCGGAGGCGCATCGAACAGCGGAGCATCCAGCGAAGTCTTTTCGATATCGATGACCTCAGTTGTCATCGTGAAGGTCCCCTGTGCCGTGGTCATCGTCGTCGTTTGCTTCAAGGGGTAGCCCAGCGGACCACCTCCGCCCTTCATGACAATGCGATCCTGGCATCCATGCTTGCCGCCCATACCACCGCACGCCATCGCGCGGTAGGATTCCTCTCCGCAGGAGAAGTTCGCCAAGTCGGCGTACCAGCCGTCCATCTCCATCTTCATGTGCGACTGATTGCAGGCGTCAGGACTCGGGTCCATACTCATCGTGCTCTTGATGTGGCGAGCCTTGTAGCCGAACATATCCTGCTTCTCGCCGGTATCGGTCGATGTGCGGGTGATGGTGACGACACCACCCTTATGCGCAGGCGCCGCGTCCTCACCCATGTCGTGGCCCATCGCTCTCATGTCCGGCATGGCTGGACACGATGTCTCCTCGCCTCCAAACGACACGACCGTACACTGGCCGCCGGCGACAGTGACCATCCGCTTCTGGTCGCATTGCAGAATGCTGACCGAGCCGGCATGGCCTCCGAAGCTCATTTCCGTGCGCTCGCGCGAACCTTTGATGTAGACCGTGCTTTCGGTGCTGTGACCCATGACCGTGGTGCGAGTTTTGATCTTGAGGTCGGCCGAGGCGAAGGTGGAAAGGCAGAGTAGGACCAGTAAGGAGTAACCCGACAGGCGCATCAGATGAGGCCTCCTGCGTAGAAAGCTAACATTCCAGTATCCGAAAACGAAAGCAAAACCAGCAGTCGAGGTCCGAGTTCACCAGACCGCATCGGGAAAACTGCGAATGACGTGCGCGACGTGTGCTAGCGACGAGCACTTTGCAGGATCACGTCAGCGGCCTTCTCGCCGATCATGTACACGGCGCTGACGATGAAGAAGCCGGGAATGCATGGAGAGACGGAAGCATCGACGACGCGCAGGACTTGCGTGCCATGAACCCGGAAGTCACTGGAGAGAACGCAATTCTACTCACGAGCGCCTATCGGGCAACTGCAAGACATGATGTCCCTGGGATGAATAGCGGACGTAATCTCGCAGAGCTTCGTCCGATTGCACAGCCTCGCCCGCGCGGTTAAATTTATGTGTTCGCACGCCACGGGGACCGGCTGACAACAGTTCGCTTGCGGTTGGTCTCACCTGCGAATAGGACGTTCGTGCCTTGACCTCCTACTGTGGTAGTGGCACCATGCACGGACATCGCACTGGCCGCGATGACAGGCCCCAACCGTGGAGGATGTCATGCGCAAGTTCCAGCTGCTATCGGTAGTCGTTCTTGTTCTCGGCTTCTTCTCCTGCAGATCTGCCCCGGTTCCTGACGCGCTCATCATCGGCACCGCGGGCGTTGCGACACCCGCTCCCGGTACTCTGACTGTGGCCGCTCCGCTCACCAATCGCAGTGATGTCACTATCACGGACATCAAGGTCGAGCACATTCAACTGGCGAGCGCCGCATTGAAGACCGCTCTGCCGATCGGTATTCCCACAATGCCGGGGCACGCCACCGAGATGGTTCAGGCCGACTTCGACAGCAGCTCCCTGACGACGGGCGCTCCGTATGAATTAGTCGTCGAGGGAACCTACCGCGCACATCGCGAGAACAAGAAGGACGGACCGGAAGAGCACTTCAAGCTGCATACACCTGTAGCTGTGCCGCCGGTTTCACCGGGTTCTCACACGTTGGGAACGACTCCGGGGATCCCGTCGAACAAAACAAATGGCGCGCCTTATCCGCATCAGCCGCCGAAGATGGACAACGATACCAACAAGGCAGCGCCAGTCGTGCCGACAACGACGTTTGTACCGGGAACACCAACGCCGACTGGTACTCAACCGCAGAAGGCGCCCCTCGGCGATCCTCCCGCCATCAACTTTGAAGCGAATAAACCGGTAGGCATCAATGGAGCAGGCCAGGGATGCAGCGGCGACTCCCAAGCCGCGTGTGCCGAGCCCAGCGGCGCCAGCGGTGGTGGGGTAATTCTTATATCCGCCAATTGGAGCATCGCCTACTCCACCGACGGCGGCAGTACCTTCAAGGTGCTCGATCCGACTACCATTTTTCCGAATGACGCCATCGGCTACTGCTGCGACCAGATCGTGCAGTACGTCCCTTCCATCGACAAGTTCGTCTGGCTGCTGCAAGGCACGGGGTATCGACTCGCCATGGCCAGCCCCGCCGACATCAAGAGCAGCAGCGGAACATCGTGGACGTACTGGAACCTGACACCCAGCCTGTTCGGAAAATGCACGGGACCCGACTATCCCGACCTCTCCGTTGGCGACAATTCGCTTTACATCAGCTGGGACGCTGGCGGCGGAAGCAGTTGCACCTCGGGCTTCCAGGTGGTTCGCACATCGCTGGCAGGGATCAAGGCCGGCGGCACCATCACCCTTGACTTCACCGATCCGGCGAACGCGACCAACATCTGGGGTGAGCACCTGACGCAGAACACCGGCGATGAAATCTTCTGGGCAGGTCACAACGGCAACAGTAAGCTAACGGTTTATTCGCTGAAGGAGGGATCGAACACCTACTTCTGGCGCGACACTGGTATTTCCAGCTGGGCGAACAATGCGCCAACGTCTACCACGCCGGACAAACTCGACTGGCTGGCGAAGAACTTCAACGGTCCCAGCGGAAATTCATTTCCGCGCAACGGCATCATCGGAGCGGCGCGATCGGGCAATCAGCTTTGGTTTGGATGGAGCGCCGGCACCGACAAAAATTTCCAGCAGGCGCACATCGAGATCGTCGAACTCGACCGCAACAACAACTTCAACAAGATGCAGCAGGTGCAGGTGTGGAACAACAGCTATGCCTTCGCCTATCCTGCGTTCTCCACGAATGCCTGCACCGGCGAACTCGGGATGTCATTTGAGTACGGCGGCAACGGCAACTACGAGAACCACGTCGTCGGCTTCTGGGGAGACTTCATCGCCTACATCACTTCAGGAAGCGACAAGGGAACCGATCGCTACGGCGATTATGTTTCCATCCGTCGCGCTCCGAGCACCGCAACCGATCCAGGCAACATGTTCACCGCGTTCGGCTGGGGCTACAACAACCAGACTCCGCCGCCTAACGGGAAGAGGACCGACGTTCGCTACGTGCTGTTTGGAAGGCCGGCATCGTCATGTCAAATCATAAAATGACGCTCGCGCCGCAGGTTTGGTAAGCAGCGGGTGCGAGAGCATCTCGGGTCCAGGCAAACGTGTCCGAGCGTAAGCCGGACGATGCAGAAAGTTTGGCGGAAGCGTGTGCGAGTCGAACGCACCATTGACAGCGAAGCTGCCAATCGCCGGTTTTGAAGACCGGGAGAGTCACCGGACCCCCTTCGCTTCCGCATTTTCGCGGCTTGGCTACTGTGAGCGGAACGGCAAGCCGGATTCTTGCAGGGTAATGGGTGCAACGCTTCGAAAGCAAACCTCCGTCACGACGTTAGCAATCGTGCGATCCAGGACCTGGAGGGAGGCGGAAATCGGTGAAGCCGCGCAAAACTCAAAGTGGTCGGCCTGTCCCCATATCAGGGGCCTTCTTGACCGTGCGTGGGCCTGTGCATGACTTCGATAAAGTAAGTCGCGCAAAATGAAGTTATGCGGCGATCGACAGACCACCTTCCGATCACACCTTGCCCTGCAAAACTTCATCGGCGGCGCGCCTGCCGCTGCTGAAGGCGCCATGAACTGTGGCGCGGTGACCGTCGCTTTGCGTAGCCTCTCCGGCGAAGAAGATGGTGTTTTGCAGTGGCTGCGCGAGAGACTCTTGCGCCGGCACTCCTCCAACGAGTACGTAGCTGTACGCGCCGCCAGAAAAAGGGTCGGCCTGCCAGTCGTGGAAGTACGATCTAACTAGTCTTTGATGAAGCGTGTCCGCTGAGATGCCGACCGATCGGCTGAGCGCCGACAACGCTGCTGCCTCGAGTTGCTGATGTGAGAAGCCTCGCTTCGCATCCGCAAACGGACCGGCGGACCAGGCGACGATTAACGGCAGATGCAACGGCATCGCCGTCCAATACGTAGGCAAGACAGCGTCGTCACTGAACAGAAAGTGCAAATCCTTCAGCGGCTTGCTCCCGACTGTCTGCGACTCCTCCCAGAACACTGAATCGAACTCAAGCACGATTCGATCTACAGGCCCCATTGCCAAGGACGCGAGCGCCTCTCGTTTCTCGGTTAGCGGCGGATTAAACCGTACCGCTCCCGGCGCTGGCCATAGTTGCTGTAGGACAGAAACCGGCAACGTCAGAATGAGCTTTTCCGCTGTGTACTCGACCTGCTCGCCATCGTCCATCCGTGTCACCACGCGAACAGAATCTTTGCTCCAGTCGACGGAATAAATCGGTGAGCTGGTTTTCAATAGAACTGTATCGCTGAGATCTCGACGCAGCGTCTCAATAACTCGTATGTAGCCGCCGACCACGTGGAAGCCGCGGTCGCCGTCGGTTTCCTCCTCAGCACGCCCATCAACAATGATGGAGTGAGTGCTTATGCGCGCCGGGTCGGCCGCGTGGAATCCTTCTACAAAGCGAAGAGCCCAGGTCTTCTGCTTCTCGGGCAGGTCTTGAAAACGCTGCTGAAGAGTCTGCTCGAAGCTCTCGTCACGAAAGTCGTGGAGGCTGAGCCGGTAGAGCTTGTCGAAGACATCCCAACCGGGGTCCTCGCAAGGGCCGAGCCCGTTCCCGTCGAAACAGTAATTCTGTCCACCGGTCTCAAGCAGACTCAATCCGTGCTGGGAAAGATAGTGGTCGAACTCTTTGGGTCTGCCATGAACGAACTCGGCACCAAGCTCGATTCCAAGCTCCGCGGTGAGACCGGGTAAGGTAAGGATTCTGCCGCCGACACGGTCGCGGGCCTCAAGAACCAGCACTTTAAGCCCAGCGCGACCCAAGCGCTCGGCAGCGGCCAAACCGGCGATGCCGGCGCCTGCGACGATGACATCCCAAGTGGCCATGTGTAAATCCTACCTGCACTTTGATGCGATATTGCCATGGGCGAAATGGCGCGTGCCCCTTTGACCAGGCTTTCACGGTCTTACGATCGACATAGATGAGGAACTCATCATTGTTCGCGAGCTAGACGGTAGCTCACTGTGGTGAATTTGCTCGTAACGGGTGTCGATTAGAAGTAATCGCGGTAAAACACCTCATTCGTGCCTCGGTGACGTAGGACCGGACTGTTGCGAAATGTATCACCTAGGAAAGTGACCCTCATCACAGCTTCTCTGAACTCCTAAGTCTCACACTGAAAGCGTAATCGCGGAGCCCGTGCGCGGCAGTCACACGTTTCAGGCATTGTGATTCGCTCCGGTCCAGTCATACGACCATTTGGGAGAATTCATGAAGAAGGTCATCTTAGCTGTCCTACTAATTGCAGTTGCTCTCTTTTTTGTACTTCCTAAATTATCTTGGGCTCAGGAAGACGTTTACAAAGCGAAGTGCGCGGGATGTCATGGCGCCGACGGAAAGGGGAGCGCAGCCGGCAAGAAGATGGGAGCGCCGGAGTTCTCGTCCGCAGCAGTTCAAACTGCTTCAGACGCGACGCTGGCGGACTTCATCGAGAACGGCGGCCCCCAAAAGAAGGCTTCTCACGCTTTTGCCAACAAGGGCGTTAGCGCACCCGAAGCAGGCAAGCTCGCTGCTTATGTAAAGACGCTGAAGTAATCAGCGCTTGACCTGATCCGCCTGGACTGGCCTGAACCTGGCCGGTCTGGGGTGGTGGTTGTTTTCGCTTCTTCGCCCGACGGCGCTGTAGAACCGGCGCCGCTTCAACCTGCCGAGGTCCGACCGGGCCGCCTGGGCGATCTGGCTCCAACTGGCGCACACCCCGTGCTCGTTGCGGCCTTGGAGAACGCTCATGAGTAAAGGAATCCTCTACGATGCTACGAAGTGCATCTGCTGCAAGCAGTGTGAACAAGCCTGCGCGGCGGAGAACGGCCTGCCCTATGACGACAAGATGGCAGAGCAGGAAGTAACGTCGGCGCACAAGTACACCGTCGTCCTTACCAAAGACAATGATAAGTACATGCGGCGTCTGTGCATGAACTGCGATGACCCTGCCTGCGCTTCGGTGTGTCCTGTCGGCGCCATGAAGAAGACCGCTCTTGGTCCGGTGACGTACGACAAGGCCAAATGCATGGGATGCCGGTATTGCATGGCCGCATGTCCCTTTGGCGTTCCCAAGTATGAGTGGGACAAAGCCGTTCCTGCCGTGCGGAAGTGCATCATGTGCAGCAAGCGGGTGGCTGAAGGAAAGCAGACGGCTTGTGCGGAGATCTGCCCTACCGGCGCCACACTGTTTGGGGATCGCGATGTCCTGCTGGAAGAGGCCAAGAAGCGCATCCACGACAATCCCAACACTTACCTCCACCACATTTTTGGCGAGAACGAGGTAGGCGGGACGTCGGTGCTGCTGCTCTCTTCCGCGCCATTCCATGATTTTGGCTATCCTGCCGACCTCACGCAGCGCGCGCTTCCTATGTATACGTACCAGGTGTTGTCGCGCATTCCCGACTTCGTTCCCCTGTTCGGCACCATGCTTGGCGGCATTTACTGGATCACTCATCGCCGCGAAGACGTGGCCGAAGCGGAAGCCAAAGAAAAAGACTTTAAAGGCGGTGCCCGATGACCGTTCCCCGCATGCGTTTTACCTTCTGGAAGGCCGTCTTCCTCGTCATCATGGTGGCCGGCATTTACTGCAGCTACATCCGTTTCTTCCACGGGCTCGGCGCCTCGACTAATTTGTCCGATCAATTCCCCTGGGGCATCTGGATTGGCTTCGACGTGATGTGCGGCGTGATGCTGGCAGCGGGCGGCTTCACGCTCACGGCTGCCGTCGAGATCTTCAATATCAAACGCTTTCACTCCATCATCCGACCGACCATTTTGACAGCGTTCCTCGGATATCTGCTGGTCTGTGCGGCCCTGATGTATGACCTGGGTTTGCCCTGGAACATCTGGCACCCGCTCATCATGCGCAATCCGCACTCGGTGATGTTTGAAGTGGCGTATTGCGTGATGCTCTACACCACGGTGCTGGCGCTGGAGTTCTCGCCGATCGTTCTTGAGCACTTCAAACTGCATCGTGCTCTGAAAATAGTGCGCAGCTTCATGGTCGTGTTTGTAATCCTTGGCGTACTGCTCTCAACTTTGCACCAGTCTTCGCTCGGCACGCTGTACCTGATCATGCCGAACAAGCTGCATCCGTTCTGGTACAGTCCGCTGCTGCCGGTCTTCTTCTTTCTCTCGGCGATTTCGGTGGGATTGGCCATGACGATTTTCGAATCGTCCATGAGCTCCAAGTACTTCGGCCGCGAACTCGAGCTGCCGATTCTCAGCGACCTGGGTCGCGTGCTTGTTGTGGTGCTGGCGCTCTACGGCATCCTCAAGTTCGAAGACTTGCTTCACCGCCATGTTCTCGGTCTGGTGTTCGTTTCCAGTTACGAACAGCGTTTCTTTCTGCTGGAGATGTTCCTGTCCGTGCTGATTCCGCTGGGCATGTTACTGGTGCCGAAGATTCGGGCCAGTGCGCAGGGTCTCTATCTTGCGGCGGTGCTTTGCCTCCTCGGCTTCGTTACCAATCGCCTGAACGTAGCCATTACCGGCGTGGAGAATGCCGTCGGCGGCCGGTATACGCCGAAGTGGACCGAAATCGTTATCACAGCCATGTTTGTCGCAATGGGATTCGCTATCTTCGGCTTCGCGGCGAAGTACCTGCCAATCTTCCCTGAAGAGAAAGCGCATCTTCCACAGGCAAGCAAACCTGAAGTCTCTGTAGACGAATTCGCGGTGCCTGCTCATGCGGGTGACTAATAACTCGGACGGGGTCCCCGGCTTCGATAAATCGGAGGGCCCCTTTTCGCGTTCGGGATGGCTTCAAAGGCTGGGCCAAAGCGTCAGCGCGAAATTGATGGTCTGTATCTTCGTTGTGCTTCTCATCACCTTCTGCCTGCTTGGTTATTTCATCACTCAGAGTCAACGGAAGCACCTCGAGGATGCTGCCCTGGTCAGCGCGGAGCAGCAGAGCGAAGTTTTGCGCCGCAGCGCTTCGCGGTACATGCTGAACAACGATCGTGTCGGCCTGTACGAGATGATGCTGAATATGGCCGACCAGCCCGGCATGGTGCGCATTCGCATCATGAATCCGCAGGGTGAGATCAGCTATTCGACCGAACCCACAGAAGTCGGCACTTCCGTCGACAAATCCGCCGAAGCTTGTTATGGCTGCCATGAAGCATCGAAGCCGCTGACGATCTTGAATCGTTCCGACCGCTTTCGTGTTTATCGCGCCGGCGGCCAGCGGGTACTCGGGGTCATCACTCCCATCGAAAACGAACCAGCCTGCTCGAATGCGGCGTGTCACGCGCATCCTGCGAACACCCAGATACTCGGCGTTCTCGATACCAACCTCTCATTAGCAAAGGTTGATAAAGGGCTGGCGCATGAAACCCGCGAGATGATCGCGCTGACGACGTTCGCCTTGCTGGCAGTGGTTTTCCTGAGCGGACTGTTCGTGTGGATTGTCGTGCACAATCCGCTGCGTGAACTGGAAACCGGCACAGAACTCATCGCCAGCGGCAAGCTTGGTTTTCAGCTTCCCGTTCGGGCGCAGGATGAAGTCGGGCAGTTGGCAAAATCATTCAATGCCATGAGCAATCGGCTGCAACTGGCACAGGCCGAGATCACGGCATGGGCGCGCACTCTGGAGGTTAGGGTCGACGAGAAGACGCGCGAGCTGAAACAGGCGCATCAACGCATGCTTCACGTCGAGAAGATGGCGACCATCGGCAAGATGGCAGCGGTCGTCGCGCATGAGATTAACAATCCGCTGTCCGGAATTCTGACCTACTCGCGGCTGGTGAAGCGATGGATTGATAAAAACACCGAAGCCTCCACCAAACAGGAGGAGATGAAGGGATCGCTCGATCTGATCGCCAGCGAAAGCAAACGCTGCGGCGAGCTGGTCAAAAATCTTCTCAGCTTCTCGCGCGTATCGCCCATGAACCTTTCGTGGTGCGACCTGTATCAGGTGATCGATCGCTGCACCAGGCTGGTCCAGCACAAACTGGACCTCAGCGGAACTCAGTTGAATCTGGACATCGCGAAGGATTTGCCACCAGTCCATTGCGATCCGGCCCAGATCGAGCAGGTTGTGCTGGCCATGGTGATTAACGCGATCGATGCCATGCCCCAGGAAGGCAATCTGTGGATCAGCACGAAACTGAAGGGCGAAGACGCTATCGAGCTGATCATTCGCGATGACGGCATGGGTATTCCCGCCGAGCACCTGCCGCATATCTTCGAACCCTTCTATACGACGAAGGAGGCTGGTGGATCGGGCCTGGGCTTGGCCATCAGCGAAAGCATCATCGAGCGCCACGGCGGAACGGTTGAAGTGAACTCAGTGGTTGGACAAGGCACAACATTCACGATTGTGCTGCCCATTGATAGCCAGAGGCCGCTTGTTTCAGCGGAAGCTGAGCGTGTGGCCACTGAGACGAGGTAGAAAGATGACGCAAGGGAAACTGCTGATCGTCGATGACGAACTCAGCGTACGAGATTCACTGGCCAAGTGGTTTGCCGAAGAAGGTTACGAAGTTGCGACCGCCGAAAGCGCCAACGAGGCGCTCACCCGGGTTGCTGAGCAAACCTTCGACGTCGCGCTGGTCGACATCAAGATGCGCGGCACGGATGGCATCGAATTGCAGCGGCGGCTGCACGAGATCTGTCCCGACATGCTGGTCATCATCATGACCGGCTATGCTTCGGTCGAGACTGCCGTGGCAGCGCTGAAGAACGGCGCTTATGACTACGTCAATAAGCCCCTGGATCCGGATGAGATTGCGCACCTCATTTCTAAGGCGATGTCGCATCGCAAGACACTGCAGGAGAACGTACGCCTGAAGGAGACGGTGGCCGAGATTGCCCGGCCCAGCGACATCATCGGCCAGAGCGCGGCCATGAAGCGCGTCTTCGATGCCATCGAAACCGTAGCGCCCACCGACGCCACAGTATTGGTCACCGGCGAGAGCGGCACGGGTAAGGAGTTGGTCGCCCGGGCGATCCACACAGGCAGCTCCCGGCGATTTCACCCGCTGGTTGTGATTCACTGCGGAGCCTTAACCGAGTCGTTATTGGAGAGTGAGCTCTTCGGCCATGAGAAAGGTGCGTTCACCGGAGCGCAGTATCGCAAGAAAGGCAAATTCGAAATCGCCGAGGGTGGAACCGTCTTTCTCGACGAGATCGGCGACATCAGCCTGAAGACACAGACTGACCTGCTTCGCGTACTCCAGGAGCGCGAGATTTGCAGGGTCGGCGGCAATCAGACAATCAAGGTTGATTTTCGGATTGTGGCCGCTACCAACAAAGATCTGGAACTGTTAATCGAAGAAGGAAAATTCCGTCCTGACCTGTATTACCGTCTGAACGTCTTCCATATCGAGATGCCGCCGCTGCGCGATCGCCGCGAAGACATCCCGGTTCTGGTCGATCACTTTGTACGCAAGTTTTCAGCCGAGATGGGCAAGCGAATCACGAGCGTCTCCCCGGGGGCCATGAATGGGCTACAGCAATACAACTGGCCCGGGAACGTGCGAGAACTGGAGAACGCCGTCGAGCGTGCCATGGTCGTGGCACAGGAGCCTGAACTGCGCGATCAGGACTTCACGCTGAAGACGAAGAACGGCGCCGGCCTGGGCATCGGCGACGTGCGCAGCCTGGACGATGTCGAGCGCGCTCACATTCTGCGCGTGCTGGACGAGTGCAGCGGGAATCAGACTCGGACGGCGGAAGTCCTTGGCATCGATCGCGTGACGCTGCATCACAAGCTAAAGAAGTATGGATGGAATCGGAAAGAAAAAGAACTCGCGACGAGCAATTAGGCCATGGCATCTAGCATTTAGCATTTGGCACTTAGCCAATGCAGATGCGAAGGCGTGCCAGCACCCGTCGGCCCAAAATAACAAATGCTAAGTGCTAATTGCTAATTGCTAAATGCCGCCCTCATGAAGCGCCTGCACCTATTACCGATTGGCTCCGTGGATGCGCCACTGCTCGAATGGCTTGCGCAGGCGCTCCACGACAAATTTCGGATGCCGACCGAGATCCTGTCCCCAGCGCTTGATCCCGCCTTTGCCTTGCACGCCGAACGGCAGCAGTATCACTCGTCCGAGATACTGGCCAGCATGCAGCGTTATATCAACGGCAACACATGGCGTCTTCTTGGCGTGACCCCAGCTTGATCTTTACATTCCAATTTTGACGTTTGTCTTTGGAGAAGCGCAGATGGGTGGGCCGGCGGCGATCGTTTCGTACCACCGGTTACGTCAGCAGTTCTACGGGCTTCCCGAGGATATGGATGTGCTGGCGAAGCGTCTGCTGGTCGAGGCTGTGCATGAACTGGGGCATACGCTGCGGCTCACGCATTGCCACGATTTCCAATGCGCAATGGCGCCCGCTCACGCCGTGGAATGGATTGACATCAAGGACAGCGGATTTTGCGAAGATTGCCTCGCGCGCGCACTGCAGTCTGTCTAGCGGCGCCCACCCTGCGTCGAGGCCCAACCTCACCCCAAACTTGAGCTTGTCACTTCTTCGCTTTCGGTTCCTCGCTCCAGCTCCAAGTGAAAAGATGGCCGCGATGCTCGGCGACCACGGCCGTTATAGCCATAACGCCCATCACCAGGAAGATGGCGAAGAAAACTACTGCAATCACGAGTACCGGCATACTGCACCTCTGGCTGCATTGTGCGTCGCCGATGAACTTGCTTCCGTGATGAGAATCACAGGTCGATGTGAGGGAGAAGTGCGGCCGGGCAGGGAACTCCTACGGCTCGCCGCGAACGACTGGACCGCCGAACTAGCTCAACGCCGCGATCTGAGACTCAAGCGCCGCCAGCGTACGCCGAAGGAATTCGGAGTACCGGTCACTGGTGCTGCCTTCCAGCTGTTGGAGTACGCGCTTGCGCGAGAGGATCAGGTCTTCTTTTCTAATCAGCGTTTGCCGCTCTTCGACAGAAAGAGCTTGATCCTCATTTGCGGAGCTATCGGAATTGGAATCTTCTATCTGGGCCTCTACTGACTTGCTTTCCCAACCACGCGCCATACCTTAATTATAATCACTGTTACAAGCCAGAACAGTCTCCCAAAGTCGTAGGCGCCTACCACTTCCGCCTGTATGCCAGCAATTGGCTCCCTAAAGGCAGTAACATGACTTCGATTACCTGGAAGCCGATCATCGTCAGGACAGCATTTCGTTTCACGTCGCTAAACTGTCATCGGCGACTGATCCGAAAAGCCCGTTAGTTATTCATTTCCATGATGGTACCCTCCCGTTTTGGGCGGCGACGCTGTGCATGACGTCGTAAATGGGTTGACTGGAGCCACAGGGCGCCCAACAATGAAGAGTAACCACTGGGACTGTTACCCTCATGCGAATTCTGGTCGTCGAAGATGACGCGCCCCTCGCTACCTTTGTCCGCAAGGGCCTTGAGGCTGAACATTACGCGGTCGATGTCGCTTCCGATGGCGAACTTGCCAGGCAGATGGCGTCGGAGAGCGATTACGACCTGATGGTCCTTGACCTGAACCTTCCTAAACTGGACGGGATCTCGGTGCTGCGAGCCGTTCGGCCCAGGAAGCCTTCACTTCCAGTCCTTGTCCTCACCGCCCGAAGCCGCGTGGAAGACCGGGTGCAGTCGCTCGATACCGGCGCAGACGACTGCCTCATCAAACCATTTTCGTTCACAGAACTGTCGGCACGAGTGCGCGCGCTATTACGGCGCGGGCCACGCAGCGTGGAAACGGTGTTGAGGGTGTCGGACCTGGAACTCGACCGGGTAGCGCGAAGAGTCGAGCGGGCCGGAAAGATGATCGAGCTGACTTCGAAGGAGTTTGCCCTGCTCGAATACCTCATGCGGAACGCCGGCCGCCGTGTAACCCGGGCGATGATTGTCGAGCATGTGTGGAATCTCTCGTTCGATACGTCGACTAACATCGTGGACGTTTACATTAATTACCTCAGAAAAAAAATCGACGATGGTCGCACTCAACGCCTAATCCATACCGTACGTGGCGTCGGGTACGAGTTGAGCGGGCAGGCCGGAGCCATCGCGTGATATCTTCGGCGGCTCCGCAGGAATTCGCATCCGAGCACGCTTTCCTGTCGGATGTCTTCCACGAACTCAGCCAGCCTCTTACCGCTCTGCAGTGCCTGCTGGAGCTTTCTCTGCTGCGCGACACCACCGCCGCCGAGCTGCGCGCAAGTGTGGAGAAGGCTCTGGACAACGCCGATCGCCTTCGCCAGCGGCTTGTCCTGATGCGGGCTGTTCATTCTGCAGACCAGCCGAGTTTTGCGGATCATACGACCGACTTAAATGATGTTCTCCGCGAACTTCACGAGGACTTGCTCCCGGTGTTTGCTTCCGCCGGGCAAGAGCTTCGAATTGAGCGCTTCCCTGGCGCTGTTTTAGTGAGGAGCGACCGCAGGCAGCTGGCCGGTGCCTTGTTCTATTGCCTGGAATATCTCTTGCGCTATAGCAGCGCCGAATCCGCTACCGCCGTCGACGTCCTGACTTCGGGTGAGCACTCGGCCGAGATCCGCATACGTTCCCAGGCCTCCATGCCGGTTTCCATGTCGAGCTCCGAGACAAGAGAGATCAATTCGTTCGAGCTGGAGCTGGCTCGCCGCACGTTTCGCGCAGTGGGCGGCGATTTCTCAGTTACACAGAACGACGGCAACGGCTGCCTTTGCCGAGGCATTCTTCACTTAGCGTGAGACAGCGCATTCTCGCGCAGATTCCTGGTCTCGTCGGCAATCTGCAAATCCTTCAATCTCTGAGAGTCTTCTAATCCTCTGCTAATCCCGTTTTAATCTTGCCCAGCTACAACCTCAATATGACAACCGCCGCTGCCTACCCCGATCCTGCCGTCATCGTGGCTAGCCCCAACTCCGGATTACGGAAACAGATCGTGCAGGATTTCATGCTCTCGCGCATTCACGCAGCCGAGGCCCTGGGAGGCGCCGATGCCTTGGGCAAATTGGAAAACAGTGAGTGCCAGCTGCTGTTGCTGGACCGGCGACTGCCCGACCTCGATGCTGAAGAGCTGTTGGACACCATTCACCTGAGATTTCCCGGTATCGATGTGCTTCTGCTGGATGACGGCGGACACCCGCTGCTGCCTTCGCAGTGGCGAAGCAACAGCGCATCCCAGCTGATGGCGACGATCCAGCGCTGGCAGGCGCCCAAGCCTGCGGCTGTGGTGAACCGGCCGAGCGGCGCGATCGAGTCTTTGCCCGGCATGGTCGGACAAGCCGATTGCATGGCCAGAATGTACCGCATGGCCAGGCTGGTTGCACCGCGATCGACGCCGGTGCTTATTACCGGGCCGTCGGGCACCGGCAAGGAGCTAGTGGCCAGCGCCATCCACCACCTCAGCCCGCGCGCCACAAAACCGTTTGTGGTCATCAATTGCGCGGCCATTCCCGAAGCGCTCCTGGAATCGGAACTCTTCGGCTATGTGCGCGGAGCTTTTACCGGGGCGGTGCAGTCGCGGCTGGGACGCATTCACAGCGCCCACGGTGGCACCCTCTTCCTCGATGAGGTGGGCGAGCTGCCGCTTGGCATTCAAGCAAAGTTCCTGCGCTTCCTCGATCAGGGTGAAGTGCAGCGCCTGGGAAGCTCCGACATCTTTCGCGTCGACGGTCGTGTGCTGGCGGCCACGAACGCTAACCTCGGTGAGCTGTGCGCGAAGAAACAGTTCCGTGAAGACCTGTTCTATCGGCTATCGGTGTTTCCCATCGATCTGCCGCCCCTGGCGCAGAGGCGTCAGGATGTCGCCCGTCTGGCGGCACACTTCCTGCGCAAGTTCACGGTGGATGAGCAGCAACAGACATTGTCGGCTGAAGTCTTACGCGAGCTCGAGGAGCACTCCTGGCCGGGCAATGTCCGTGAGTTGCAGCACGTCATCGAGCGCGCCGCGATCCTGGCGGAAGGCGGCGCGATCGCTCCTGAACATCTGGGTCTGCCAGGTTTCGACCTGCCGGCATCGGAAAGTCATTTCGCGTGAGTTCGCTCTAATCTGCGGGGCCGCGTTTCGGCAGCCGCTTTGCACGGGTGAGTAGGCAGATGTTGCCCAGCGTCCAATTCGAGTCCGACTCGGTTCCGAGTGGTCCGCGCCCGTCGTTGCCTGGCTTCAGGGATCCGGAGCGAAAGCCCGTGGCGATGGTCGGCAGCTCTCCGGCATGGATGAGAGCGCTCGATCAGGCGCGGCGGGCTGCCCGCACAGATGCCGACATTCTTCTGGAAGCCGAACGTGGAACCGGTAAGGAGCTGCTGGCCCGCTTTATTCACCAGGAGAGTTCGCGAGCCAATGGTCCGTTCGTCGCCATCAATTTTGCGGCGGTGCCTGACTGTCTCCTGGAGAGCGAGATGCTTGGTCACGCGGATGGCGCCTTCTCGGCAGGCGAAGAAAGTCATCGCGGTAAGTTTGCGCTGGCGTCCGGGGGCACGCTGCTGCTGGATGAGATTGGTGAGATGCCTTTGCCGCTGCAGCCCAAACTTCTACGGGTCCTGCAGGAGCGCGAATTCTACCGGATGGGTGGAGCAAAGCCGGTAAGCTTCGATGCCCGTGTGATTGCTTCGACCAATCGCAGCCTTCGCGCACTGGTGATGGAGCGCCGCTTTCATGAAGATCTTTATTACCGGTTGAGTGTGACCCATTTAACGCTGCCGCCGTTGCGGGAGCGTGGAAATGATGTAGTCGAGCTGGCGGAATATTTTGCAGGCAGGTTCGCGGTGCCGGATGCTCCTCCACCGCTGAGCCGGTCCTTTCGCTCGGCGCTGCTTGCCTATGGCTGGCCAGGAAATATCCGCGAACTCGCCGACACGATACGGCGGATGGTTACGCTCGGCGACGGGTGCGAGATCGGCGGCAATGTTGCCCTGCCGCTCGTCCAGCCTGGCTCCTGGTCCGGTGAGGCAGGATGGCTTCGACCAGGTCTTTCCCTGCGCCAGTTAGAGAAGCGGCTGCTGGAAATCACCTTGCATGCCACGGCCGGCAATCGCACCCACGCCGCGCAATTGCTGGGCATAAGCCTGCGCACCGTACGCAACAAGATTCGTGAACACGGATTGCCGGCACGGAGACAGACATGAGCTTGATCCACACCCCGTTGATTGGACTGCTCAATCGCGCGCTCGACCTTACCGCGCACCGGCAGACGCTGGTCAGCCAGAACATCGCCAATGTCGACACGCCGGGGTATCACACGCGCGATCTCGATTTCAGCCAGGAGCTGCAGCGGGCAGCCGGTGAACCCGACGAAGCCGGGCAAGATTCGCCGCTCGTGCGCGAAGTGTCCGGGCTGATTGCCCGGCCGGACGGGAATAACGTCAGCATCGACCGCGAGAGTTTGCTGATGGCGCAGAACCAGCTTCACTTTCAGACTGCGGTGGCCCTGCTGCATGCTGAATTCAATCGTCTGCAGAACGCCATCAACGGAGGTACGGGCCAATGAACCTCTTCGGCTTGTTTCAGATCAGCGGCTCAGCGCTTGCGGCCGAACGCCTCCGCGCCGAGGTCGTCACCAGCAATCTGGCGAATGCAGAGACCACCAGGACCTCCGAGGGAGGCCCTTACCGCAGGAAGATGGTTTTGTTTAACGCCGAACCCGCATCGCCGTTTCATCTGTTATTGGCGAATTCCGCGGGTCAGGGTGAGGGGCCGGGTTCGGGCGGGGTTCGCATCAGCGACGTGGTGGACGATCCCACTCCGCCGGAGCAACGTTACGAGCCCGGACATCCCGATGCCGACAAGAATGGATTCGTAGCCTATCCGGCAATCAACCCGACTCAGGAGATGGTGGACCTGATGGGCTCCGAGCGGGCCTATGAATTGAATGCAAGCGCCGTGCAGGCTGCCAAGCAGATGATTCAGCAGTCGCTGCAGATTCTTAAGTAAAGGCCATTGACCATGACCATTGATCCCGCCAATGTCGGTTTACGCATTATGCCGGCCGACCTGCCGCAGCCCCAGGCGTCGGGCGGGGTGGCTTCCGAGAATGGCGCTGGAGATTTTGTCGACACGCTGCGGGACGCCGTCGGCCAGGTCGATACCGCGAGCCTGGATGCTCGCTACAAAGTCAGCAATCTGATCGAAGGGAATGGCGTCGATGTGCATGACGCCATGATCGCGGTTGAAAAGGCGGACCTGTCGTTCCAGCTCATGTTGCAGGTCCGCAACAAAGTGGTGCAGGCGTATCAGCAGATCGCGGGAATGCAGTTTTAACAGGAATCGGCAGTGAGCAACGAAATGTCATTTTCGCAGGTGCTGCAGCAGGGGAAGACGTTTTTCGCCTCGCTCTCGCCGAAACAACGCCTGATGCTGGCCGGCGGCACTGCTTTGGTGGCAATCACGCTGTACGTCTTTGTCGCGCTGATTGGCAAGCAGGACTACAAGACCCTCTACTCCGGCCTGAATCCGGCCGACGCTCAGGACATTACGGCTTCACTGGCCGCCAAGAAGATTCCCTTCGAGCAGTCTGCTGACGGAACCAGCATTTTGGTTCCCGCCGACAAGCTGGACAGTGCGCGCCTGGAGGTTGCCTCCCAACCCATGCCACGCAGCGGCCGCCTTGGCTTTGAGTTGTTCGACAAGCCGAACTGGGCGGGCAGCGACTTCAGCGAAAAGGTCAACTACCAGCGCGCCCTGGAGGCGGAACTCGAACGCACCCTGGCGACCCTGAGCGAAGTCGAAGCGGTACGCGTACACCTGGTCATGCCGTCGGAGTCGCTGTACAGCGAACGGGATCGCGTCGCCAAGGCTTCAGTGATGGTCAAGCTGCGCCGCGGCAGCCTGCCCCAGCAGGAAGATATGGCCATCCGGCAACTGGTGGCGGGAGCGGTCGATCGCCTGACCCCTGACAATGTGGTAGTTGTGGACGCGGAAACTAATCTTCCGCTGAACCGCTTTGGAAGCGGCCCGGGCACGGGAGTGTCAGAGCTGGATCAGGAACTGGCCAAGCGGGTGGTCGAAACCCTGGAGCCGGTGGTCGGAACCGACGGAGTTCGCGCCAGCGTTCACGTAGAGTACGACCTCACTTCAGGAGAGGAAACCCAGGAGACCTACGATCCCAGCACGGCGGTTGCCCTCAGCATGACTCGCAACGAGGAAATGCTGGGCAGCGGATCGTCTGGCGGCGTACCGGGAACCAGCAGCAATCTGCCCAATGCGCAGGTGCCCGCAGCGAAGTCGAACCAGCAGACCCAGAGCACGAAGTCGGAAAGCGGCACATACGCGGTGAACCGTCTGGTGCGGCATACGATCCAGCCGGCAGGCCGCATCAAGCGTATTGCCGCCGCGCTGCTGGTGGATGATGTCGTCCAAGTGGAGCAGCAGAACGGCAAGCGGTCGGCGTCCCGGCGCAAGCGCACACCTGATGAAATGAAGCAGATCGAAGAGCTGGCTGCGGCGACGTTGGGCATCGACGCCAAACGGGGCGACCTTCTCGCGGTGGAGAATCTCTCCTTCCAGAACCTGCAGCAGGAGTCGCCTGTGGTTCCGGGTGCGCTGGAGCGGCTGCAGCGCAACCTGCAGCAGTGGACCTGGCTGCTGCGTTACCTGGCCATCGCCTGCCTTTTCGGCAGCGTCTACTATCTCTTGCTTCGTCCGGTTAAGAAGCAGGTCATCACCAGCCTGCGGGAGCTGCCGGCACGGCGGTCGCCCCAAGTTATTACCGCCGGCAGTAATGCAGAATCGCTAACGGACGCGAACGCTTCCTCGCTGGAGAGCATCCTTGGTGTTCCCGACGTCGAAGGAAATCCTGCGCTGAAGAAACTGGCAGTTTTGAAGAATCACCTGGTCGACAAAGTGAAAGCCGAGCCGACCGGCGCTTCCCAGCTGGTACAGAACTGGCTGAGAGAGGGCGGCGTGGAATGAGCGCCCTGGCGCGAGCGACCCCGAATCTGAATGGCATCCGCAAAGCCGCGGTTTTGCTCGTGCTGCTGGGCGAAGAGGCTGCTGCTACCGTTTACCGTCATCTGTCGCAGACTCAGTTGCAGCGTTTGACCCAGGAGATTCGCGAGCTGCGCGGCGTGCAACCGGAAACGGCAACTGAAGTCCTGGAGGAGTACCACCGCCTTAGCCTGGCGCAGGACTATCTGGCGCAAGGCGGTGAAACCTACGCCCGCTCCCTGTTGGTGAAGGCTTTCGGACAAGAGGGTGCCAGAGCGTTGCTTGAACAGGTCAGCAGGGCCCAGGTTCTTACTGCCACGCAAATGGACGCGCTGCAGAAGGCAAACCCCAAGGAGCTGGCGCGCTTTCTGGAGAGTGAGCAGCCGCAGACGATAGCCCTCATCCTCGCCTCCCTTGACACGAATGCGGCGTCGTCGGTGCTCACTCGCCTGCCTGAGCAGGTGCGGGTGGAGTCGGTAAAGCGCCTGGCGCTGCTGCGGAACTTTGCTCCCGAGATAGCGCAGAAGGTCACGGTGGTCCTGCACAAGAGGCTGCAATCGATGGGCGATCAGAGCCGGCGAATCTTTCCCGGCGTGAAGAGCGCTGCCGACCTGATGAACCGGCTTGATCCGGAGGTGATGAAGTCGGTGCTGGAGTCGATTGAAGCGGACGATGCCAAACTGGCCCTCAATATCCGCAACCTGATGTTTACCTATGACGACCTTCTGACCCTGCCCGAAAACGGAATTCGCGAACTGGTAGCCCGGCTCGACAAGAAGGCGCTGGCCCTGGCCTTGAAGGGTTCGTCCGAGGAGATGAAGAACCACCTGGTCAAAGCCATATCGGCGCGAGCCTACGAGATGCTGAAGGAGGACATGGAAGTCATGGGTCCGGTGCGCTCGCGGGAAGTGAACAAGGCCAAGGAAGAGGTAATCGCGGTGGCGCGCCAGCTGGAAGCGGAGGGGAAAATCGTTCTCAAGCCGGAGGGTGGAGATGAGTACGTTGTCTGACAATGTAGTATGCCTGCCAAACGCCAGGAGTGTACAGCATTTCCACTATCCCGTGACCCAGGCGGGAGAGTTTACGGATCGACCGATGCTGGCCTTCTCCCCCGAGGAGCAGTCTGCCGGCAGAGAAGCTTTTCGAAAGCAGGAACTGGCCGCTGCGGTGAGCGCCGCCAGGGAGCAAGGCACTCGAGAAGCTGAGGCACAGGCGGCTTCCGCGACCGCGCAGGCCATCGAGCAGGAAAGGATGGCCGTCGCCGCCGCGCTGAAAGACTTCGATCGCCAACGCGGCGAGTACTTCCGCCAGGTAGAACTGGAGGCGGTGCGGCTGGCGCTGAGTATCGCGCGGAAGATCCTGCATCGCGAGGCCCAGATGGATCCCTTGCTGCTTTCAGGTATCGTTCGCGTCGCGCTCGACCAAGTGCAGGCTGGGACACGGATCACGCTGCGAGTGCCGCCCGATAGCGTTCCTGGCTGGAAGCACTTCTGCGAAACTCAGCTGGAAGACGGCAATTCGGTTGAGGTACGGCCGGACGACGCACTCAAAATGCACGAGTGTGTGCTGGAAACAGAGCTGGGCAGGACCGAGATCAGTTTAGACGCACAACTGGCTGAGATCGAAAACGGCTTCTTCGATTGCCGGCGCCAGCCAGAGCCAAAAGACCTATGAATTCCGCTCCCCTGCTCCCGTATTTCAATGTCCTGGAGACGTACCCGCTGGCTCGCTGGCGGGGCCGGGTGACCCAGGTCGTCGGCAACCTGGTGGAGTCCTCTGGACCGCCCTGCTGTTTGGGAGAGTGTTGCGAGCTGCGCGATTCAGCGGGAAAAGTGTATGCCGCCGAGGTGGTCGGATTTCGCGGAACCAGCGTGCTCAGCATGCCTCTGGAGAAACCCAGCGGCCTGCGCTATGGTGACACCATTACGGCTTTGGGCCGACCGCCAAGTATGGCAGTCAGCAACCAACTCATCGGGCGGGTGATCGATGGCCGGGGAGTTCCCATCGATGGCAAGCCCAGCATTAGCACCTGCGACAGCCGCTCGCTCGACCACCAGGCGCCGCCTGCACTCCAGAGGCTTCCGATCCGTGAACCCCTGTCCTGCGGCATCCGAGCCATCGATGGGTTTATCACCTGCGGTCGTGGCCAGCGGCTCGGCATCTTCGGCGGCAGCGGCGTCGGCAAGAGCACGCTGATTGGAATGATGGCGCGCGGGACCGCGGCCGATCTCACGGTGCTCGCGCTGGTGGGTGAGCGCGGACGGGAGGTGGGCGAATTCCTTGAGGCCCTGGGCGAAGAAGGACGGCAGAAGTCGGTGGTCGTTGTTTCGACGTCCGATCAGTCGCCGCTTCTGCGGATCCGCGCAGCGCTGGCGGCAACGACCATCTCCGAATATTTCTCCCAGGCAGGCAAGAACGTGTTGCTGGTTATCGACTCGCTTACTCGCTTCGCCATGGCGCAGCGCGAGATCGGGTTGGCCGCCGGCGAGCCACCGACCGCCAAAGCCTACACTCCTTCTGTCTTCAGCATGCTGGCCCGACTGGTCGAGCGCGCGGGACGCTTTTCCTCAGGCAGCATCACCGCTTTTTATACGGTCTTGATGGAGGGCGATGACCAGCAGGATCCGCTGGTCGACGCCGTGCGCTCCCTGCTGGATGGACACATCGTGCTCGACCGCCGGCTTGCGTCGCAGAACCACTATCCTCCGATATCGCTTCTCGATAGCCTGAGCCGCCTCATGCCCGCTATTACTTCCGCGGAACATCTGGACTGCAGCTTTCGCCTGCGTTCGCTGTTGTCAGCGTATATGCGCTCAGAAGACCTCATCCGCATTGGCGCTTATGCGAAAGGTTCGGACCCTGAACTGGACCGGGCGATCGCGATCCTGAATCCGCTGCAGGCGTTCCTGCGGCAACGTCCGAACGAGCGGCAGCTCTTCAGCGAAACCGTAGCCGCACTGGGTAGCATTCCCGCCTGATCTATGCCATTCCACTTCTCGCTGGAGGCCGTTTTGCGTTATCGTTCGGGCCTCGAACGTCGCGAACGTTTGCGGTTGCAGGAACTCCTGGCACAACGAGTCCACCTCTCGCGCCAGATAGATGATTTGCATGCGACACGATTCAAGCTGTTGGCGAATCTGCAAAACGTACTGCAAAGTGAAAGCATGTCTGGCGGCGAGTTGAGGCTGGAAACAGCCGGCGCTGAGAGCGCCGTGCGAGCTGCCGAGCGTCTGCGACTTCAACTGGAACAGCTGCGAAGCGACATTCAGCTGCAGACGGAACACTACCGGCGCGAGCGGCAGCAGCGGGAAATACTCGAGGCCTTGCGCGAGCACCAGCTACTGGAATACCAACTGGTCGAACAGCGCCGCGAGCAGGCTATGCTCGATGAGCTTTATCTAATGCGTCGCAACACAGCGCGGCAACGCTTGCCTACCTAGCTCGGCAACCGTTGCCTACCTGGCTCTGCTCTCCCCTTAGTGCTTCCGCTTCTTACTCCATCGACAATCGAACGAAACTCTTTACTGCCGGGAACTTGCAGTGAGCAGACCATCCCACTGCGAGACTCAGGTCCGATGGAACGTTAACTGCTCTGTGATTCGCGAGGTGTTTTGTGATTTCAGCTGTACCGGACCGTTCGGTTTCGTCCCGACCAGCGAGTGCGCCCGATGGTGGAAACACTCGTGAGGCGTCCCTGCCGTTCGCGCAGGTACTGGGACACTGCGCGAACACCGAATCGCCGCAAAGCACGCAAGCTCCGGAGGCGGCTGCGAAGTTGCCGATGCTGGATGGCAACGAGGAGCAGCAGGCGGCCCCAAAGCAGCGCAAGGATAAACGTACGTCGGATGTAGTGGCGACCGCAGCTTTAGAAATCCTGAACCCTCCCATACAGCCCGTTGCTAATCTGCAGATCGCGTTTGCCGCGCCCATGGTGAGCGGGCTCGTCAAAGGATGTGCCGTTCCGAGCAAGTGCGACGAGGGTTGGAGCCTTCCGGCGGGAGATCGCTCTGTGTCCGAAGCGATGCCGTTCTCCGCCGGCAATCCCGCTCCTATGGCGCCGGCTCCAGCAGCCGAGGATGCGGACCTTGCCACCCCGCAACTCGACAGGAAGCCTCGCACTGAATCACTGGTTGCAAGCGAAACTCCTGTTGCCGGCCAGGAGATCTCGCCGAAAGCTGCGACTGCTCCTTCGAAGCCAATATCATCCATCGCGCAACCACCAGCAAAGGTTTCGGATAAGACACCTTTCGCCAATATCGATCCTCAAGATTCGCTTGTCCAGCCCGCTCAAGTTGCCCCTGTCCACGCCGACAACCCGTCTCAGCTCAAACGCGCGCCGGATGGGCCGGAATCAGCAGTCGCCGCCACCCCTAACCCCGCTATCGCCAGTGCCGCACTATCCGCGGCCAAGCCCAGCGGCAGCTCCGCCGAGATGATTTCGGCAAAAGAGGTGCGCACCAGCCGCGCGGCCCCTTCCCGGAGCGGATCCGACTCGCGCACCCAGGCGGTCAACCATTCAACCCCTCGACCGCGGCACGCCGCGTCAGCTGGCCGCGTGGGTCCTGCCAGTCTCAGCGAGCCTGGCGCGCCGGCAACGCCCGCATCCATCGATTCGGATATTTCCGACGACAGCCCAGCACCTGATGCCGCAATCGCGTCGATACAGGTTGCCGCGCCCGACGCTTCCGCCAAAGAGACTGCGAATAGCACGACCTCGCCGCCTTCTTCATCGGGACTACAGCCGGAAGTCGCCAATGGCACATCTCTCCCGGCGCATGGCGTCCCGGCGCAGACCAACTCCGCCAAAATGGCGGACCCTTCCGCGAAGCCGGCCGATAACTATCCCGTTAACGCCAGCGTGCAAAGCGCGCATGTGTTGGAGCGGATGGGGCAGAGCGAAATGCATGTTGGGGTGCGGACCACGGACTTCGGGCACATCGAGGTGCATACCAGCCTGAACCAGAATCATGTGGACGCGGTCATTGCGACCGCGCATCCGGAGCTGCGTTCGGCAATGCAGGCAGAACTTCCCTCGTTGCAACGTGCCATGGACCGTCACCAGCTTCAGCTCGATCGTTTGGATGTAGGCACGCAGAACGGAGGGCAAAGCGGGGCCTCTTCCGATCATTCCCCACGCTCGCTGTCTCAACTGCGCCAGCCGCTGAGCGCTATCGGTCCCAGCGAGACGGCCAACTCGCCACCCGCAGAATCGATGGCGCGGTTTGCGGCAAACTCTTCACGAATCAGCGTGATCGCTTAACCAATGGAGGTGATTATGTTCACCAACGCAGTGATGCACACGGCCGCCGCCAGCGGCACGCAAAGCTCCAGCGGAAGTTCCGGCAGTACTTCCAGCAGCAGTGCGTCCGGCACCGGGATCGACAGTATGTTCATGCAACTGCTGATTACCCAGCTGCAGAATCAGGACCCACTTTCTCCCATGGATGCTTCGACGTTCGTCAATCAGCTGGTGGGAGTGAACACTCTCGACCAGGTGAGCCAGATCAATCAGCATTTGCAGAGCAGCTCCAACTAGGGCAGGAGGACCATCATGCCGCTCTTTTCCATACCGCTCTCCGGCCTGAACGCCAGTTCAACGGCGATGTCGGCCATCGCCAACAATCTCGCTAATCTCAACACCGTCGGCTACAAGAGCAGCTCCACGCAGTTCGCCGATCTTTTCTACCAGACGCTTAAGACCAACGGCTCCGGCGATCCGGTACAGGTGGGCGCCGGGACCGGAGTCGCCGGCACCTTCATCAATATGAATTCCGGCAGCCCCGAGTCAACCGGTGGCCGGACCGACGTGGCCATCATGGGCAGCGGCTTTTTCGTTGTGCAGCAGAACGGGATGAACTATTACACTCGCGCCGGCGATTTTACCGTCGCCACCGACGGCTCGCTGCAGACCGCCAACGGCGAAAACGTGATGGGATACTCGGCCGTCAACGGCGCCATCGCGTCCGGAGCCGCGTTGTCGCCGCTCCAGCTGAACCTGGGGCAGATCAATCCGCCCAAGGCAACCGACTCCGTCCAGTTGAACACCAACCTGGATGCCAGCGCGGCGGTCGGCGACTCGCCTTTGTCCACGCCGATCACGGTTTACGACTCGCTGGGAACAGCGCACGTTCTCAACTTCGACTTCACCAAAACGGCAGCAGGCACCTGGAACTGTTCGATCACCATTCCCAACTCGGATCTCACGCCTCCGGCGAACTGGGCTGCTTCGACTGCCTACACTGTGGGACAGTCGATTTCTCCCTCTTCGGCCAACGGCCACATCTATCAATGCACGGTGGCCGGAACCTCGGGCACCACCGCCCCATCCACGTGGCCCACCGATGGGTCCACATTCACCGATGGAGGGGTGACCTGGCAGGACATGGGAACCCAGACCACCATCGACACTACGACCCTGACCTTTGACAGCAGCGGAAAGCTGACTTCGCCCACCGGCAACGTTACCGGGATCACGGCCAGCGGCCTGGTGGATGGCGCCAACAATCTGAGCTTCAGCTGGAATCTGTTCGACACTTCCAATACCCCGGTGGTGAGGCAGGTTGCCAGCGACAGCGTTACCACCAGCAGCCTGCAGGATGGTTATGGCAGCGGCTCGCTCAGCGACTACAGCATCGGGTCGGATGGGGTCATCATGGGCAAGTTCAGCAACGGACGAACCGCGGCCCTTGGTCAGATAGCGCTGGCTAACTTCGCCAATACTCAGGGACTGGCGCGTGTCGGCAATAACGATTTCTCCGAAACCCTGGCTTCGGGATCAGCCGCGGTCGGGGCACCCGGGACGGGAGGCCTGGGCTCGGTATCCGGTGGCTCACTCGAGCTGTCGAATGTGGATATTGCGACCGAGTTCTCGGCGCTGATTGTCGCCCAGCGCGACTATGAGGCAAACGCGAGAACTGTGACCACCTTTGACCAGGTCATGCAGGACACAATCAATCTAAAGTCGGCATAGCCTGTTGCCGATGAGGATGGTTGTGCAGTAGTAACGAGATCCCGCATCGTCGGAGGTAAGAGACGGTGCGGGACATCTCGACTTCGATATGAGCCGCGCTTAATCTTAGTCGCCCACAATTAGGAGCTTCTTAACCTTTTCTTAAGTTTTTCCGACTCTCTGCCAGATCAGTTTCCACCCGCCATGCGGCACGCGATGTAAGTGGAAGAAACGCAAAGGCCGGGTTTGAACCATCGATTTTGATTCCGCCCTCACTTACTCGGCCATCTGTTTGCACGTGCTTCCGTGTATGCCCGCCATTGATCCGCCGCCTGATTCCGCCGCAAAGGAAGTGCCCGAGGTAGCCGCCAACCGAAGCGGAGCGTCGGTGACGGCTGTATTGGAAGCTTGGCGCCCGCTGTGGTGGTTACCGTGTGAGCTGGCGCTGCAAGTGCCGGTGGCGAAGTTTTCTGTGGGTGACTTGCTGCGCCTGCATGCCGGCAGCCTGGTTTCCACAGGCTGGAGTCGCAGCACCGAAGTTCCGGTGTACGCCAATCAGCAGCGAATCGGATCAAGCGAGTTTGAAGCGGTTGGCGACCGTATCGGTGCGCGCATAACAGAACTGATTTGAAGGACACGATGGAACTCAGCAACAAACTTGCGCATCCCTCGATATTCGTGACTCAAGCCGGCCGGCTGCGCCGCTGGTGGCTAACGGTTTGCGCCGTTCGCATCCGCAAGAATCCGCGCCGGCTTCGGGTTTGCGAAAGCCTTTCGCTGGGCGAAAAGCGCCTGATCGCGGTTGTGGAGTACGACAAACAGAAATTCCTCATCGGCGGTGGCGCGCAATCCGTCAGCTTGCTGGCGCGTCTTGGAGAAGGACCAGACTTTTCCGAACTCCTGACCGAGTGGTGCGAGCGCCAGCGATGACCATAAGCCGCGTTTTCCGGACTTGGTGTCTCTGGATCATAGCGTTCGCATCATTGCTCCCCGTTCCTTGTCAGGGGCTCATGGCGCCGGCGACGCCGAAGCTACAAATCCCCGGCGCGAACGCCAGTGGTGTGCCGTGGACCATCGTTCTCCTGCTCACCCTGCTCACGATCGTGCCCGCGCTGATGTTGGCGATGACTCCTCTGGTCCGGCTGCTGGTGGTTTTCCACTTTCTCCGCCAGGCGCTGGGAACGCAGAGCGCTCCCACCAACCAGACACTCATCGGGCTGTCGCTGGTGCTCACTTATTTCCTGATGCAGCCGGTTATCGGCGCCATCTATGAACAGGCGGTCGTGCCCTTGGAGCAGAACAAGATCACGGCGTGGGAAGCTCTCGACCGCGGCTCCGACCCGGTGCGCCATTACATGCTGAAGTTCGTGCGCGAGAAAGACGCGGCACTGTTTGTCGACATCGCGAAGCTGCCGCCGCCGCGCACCCCCGAAGATTTGCCCATGCGCGTGGTTGCGCCGGCCTATGTCTTGTCCGAACTGAAGGTGGGATTCCAGATTGGCGCGGTACTGTTCCTGCCGTTCCTGGTGATTGATCTCGTTGTTGCTTCCATCACCACCTCGGTCGGCATGCTGCAACTGCCGCCGGTGGTCATATCGACTCCGATCAAGATCCTGCTGTTTGTGATGGTCGATGGCTGGAACCTGCTGGTCGGCTCATTGATGAAGAGTTTTTCGTGAACGCCGAGGAGACACCATGTCGTCAGAAATCGTAGTCAAGCTGGGCCAGATGACGCTGGAGACAGCAGTGCTGCTGGCTGCGCCTTTGCTGATCGGGCTGGCCGCCGTGTCGCTGGCAATCAACATCGTGCAGGTGCTGACATCGTTACAGGACAACACCATCTCCAGCGTGCCGCGTTTGTTGGCTACGGCTTGCGGCGCAGCGGTTCTGATGCCGTGGATGCTGCGCAAGCTTTCCCTTTTCACGATTCAGGTTCTGGCCGACTTCCGGCCCTGGCTGCGCTGAATGGAACCGCGTCTTCAACTCGAGGAACTGGTCCTGGCCGTCTCCGTTGTGGGGGCGCGTGTCTCCGGGCTGCTGGTGTTCGCACCATTTTTCGGCAGCAATGCGATTGCTCCGCGGATAAAGGTCGGCATGGTCGTGCTGCTGACGGCCGTGCTCTATCCGGTGTGCGCTCCGCGCGTGGCTCCGCAGACAAGCAGCGGAGTGGCCAGCGTAGTTCTCTCCGAATCGTTGATCGGATTGCTGCTGGGGCTGGCGGTGCAGTTCGTCTTCGAGGCAACCCAATTTGCAGGGCAGGTGATGGGGATGCAGGTTGGCTTTGGCCTGGTCAACATCATCGATCCCAACACCCAAGTCGACACGCCCGTGCTGGCCGTGTTCTCGCAGACTATTGCGATGCTCATCTTTCTACAGCTCGGCGTTCATCGCTGGATCGTGCGGGCGCTGGCCAGCAGCTTCAACTACCTGCCGCCGGGGGCTGCGTTCGCCAGCGGCGCTGTAGTGCAGGAGTTGCTGCGCGCCGCCGGAGGCATCCTGCTGGCGGGAGTGCAGATCGCCGCGCCGGTGCTGGTGGCGACGCTGCTCATCGACCTCGTCCTCGGATTTCTCGGTAAAGCCTCGCCGCAGCTGCCTGTGCTCTTTCTTGGCCTGTCGGCGAAGAGCATGGCCGGACTTTTGATACTGGCTATTTCGCTCAAGTACTGGCCTGCCATCCTGGAGCGCTATTTCACCAACGCAATTCATTCGGCGGAGACGCTGCTTCACCTCGCTCACTGATCGCACATGGCACACGACGACAAGACCGAACAAGCAACTCCGCGACGCCGGCAGAAAGCCCGCGAGCAGGGCCGGATTGCGCGCAGCCATGAAGTGGGAGGAGCGCTGATCGGCTTTGCCGGTTTGTGGATGCTGCTGTGGATCTCGGGCACCCAGCTGCAGGCATGGCGCGTGAGCTGGCGCGCGTGGCCGGACATGGCGTGGCAATCCGACTTCAGCGCAGGGACGCCGATCCTCACCTGGATGGCCGTCGCCGCACTGCGCTGGATCGCGCCCTCGCTGGTGCTGGTCTGGGTTCTGGCTGTGGCCAGCAACGTCGCGCAGGGAGGGTTGGTGTTCGCGGCCGAGGCACTCGCTCCCAAGATTGAACGCCTCAGCCCGGCGGCGAAGCTTGGCCAGATGTTCTCCGTCGCCGGACTGGCGCCGGTCGCGAAGTCGCTCATTCCATTTTCGATTCTTCTCTACATCGGCAGTTCCGTCCTGGTGCGCGACTGGGAGCTGCTGATGCGCACGGGGCAGATGCCGGCCGCGATGATCGCTCAGTTAGCTTACGAGCGCTGCTTCGAAATCTGCTGGAAGTCGACCCTGGTGCTCCTGCTGTGGTCGGGGATCGACTACCTGCTGCAGCGGCAGAAGCTGGAGAGCGATCTCCGCATGAGCAAGCAGGAGCTCCGCGACGAGTTCAAGGAGACAGACGGAAATCCCACCGTGAAGGGGCGCTTGCGCCGGTTGCAGCGGCAGCTGCGGCGCCGCCGCATGCTGAAAGATGTCGAGCGTGCCACCGTCGTCGTCACCAACCCTACCCACTTCGCCGTCGCTCTGGAGTATCGCCCCGAGATGCCCGCGCCTACGGTCGTTGCCAAAGGGGCGAACGCGCTGGCGCAGGAGATCAAGCGCATTGCCCTGTGGCACGAGATACCTATTGCGGAAAATCCGCCGCTGGCGCAGGCACTCTATCGCAGCGTGGAAGTCGGTCAGACGATCCCGGCCAAGCTTTATGCGGCGGTTGCCGAGATCCTAGCGTTCCTCTATCGCGCCCAAGTGCGCGCACAACAGATGTCGCAGCGGCATTAATCGATGACCAGCACCAGCGACAAACCGAAGGCCTCACCGGCCAAGCGCGCTACGGAGTGGATTATTCCCATCGCGGCGGTGGCGCTGGTTTTCGTGATGCTGGTGCCGCTGCCGGGCTTTGCCCTCGATCTGCTGCTGGCCATCAGCATAACGGCTTCGGTGCTGGTGCTGCTTTCGGCCGTGCACATCCTGCGGCCGGTACAGTTCTCGGTTTTTCCCAGCCTGCTCCTGCTGCTGACGCTGTTTCGTCTGTCGCTGAACCTGGCCAGCAGCCGGCGCATTCTGCTGCACGGCAATGAAGGCGCTGGCGCGGCCGGAAACGTTATCCAGGCCTTCGGACAGTTCGTGGTCGGCGGCAACTACGTCGTCGGTTTCGTCCTCTTTCTGGTGCTGATTGCCATTCAATACATGGTTGTCAGTCACGGTGCGGTGCGCACTGCCGAGGTCACTGCCCGCTTCACCCTCGACGCCATGCCGGGCAAGCAGATGGCGATTGACGCCGACCTGAATGCCGGCATCATCGACGACAAGGAAGCGCGCGCGCGCCGCGAGCAGGTGACCCGCGAGGCCGAGTTCTACGGCGCCATGGACGGTGCCGCGCGCTTCAATCAGCGCGACTCGCTGGCGACGGTCCTCATCACCGCGATCAACATCGTTGCCGGCTTTCTCATTGGTGTCTTTCAGCTGGACATCCCCTTCCGCGAAGCGCTGAAGACCTACACCATCCTCACCGTCGGCGATGGCCTGGTCACGCTTATCCCGTCGTTACTGGTTTCGGTTGCCGGCGGCATCGTCGTGACGCGTTCGTCGTCGGACAGCACCCTCGGCTCCGATGTAGGCAAGCAACTGCTTTCGCGCAGCCGGCCGTTGTGGATTGCCGCCGGGGTGATGATTGCCCTCGCCCTCATTCCCGGACTCCCGAAGGTTTCGTTCCTGCTGGTCGCCGGCGCAACCGTATGGCTCGCCGTACGCGCGAAGCGAGAATTCGAAAAGCCGCCGGCGCCGCAGGCGGGAGCGCCCGGCGAAGTCGCTCCCGGGGCAGCCGCGCAACAGGAAGCTCTGGAAGGACTGCTGAAGCTCGATGACCTCAGCCTCGAAGTTGGCTATGCGCTGGTCCCGCTGGTCGACGTGAAGCAGGGAGGGCAGCTTCTCCAGCGAATCAAGGCGGTGCGGCGCCACCTGGCCGTGCAACTCGGCTTCATCGTGCCGCCGGTGCATATCACCGACAACCTGAAGCTTCGCCCGCGCGAATACACGGTGTTTTTACGGGGCGTGGAAATCGCGCGCTGGGAGTTGCGGGACGGCTGTCTGCTGGCCATCAGCTCCGAGAGCGAACCGCCGGAGCTGCAAGGCTTCGCTACTCAGGAACCCGCCTTCGGAGTTTCGGCTCGATGGATTGTTTCCGGACTGCGCGAGCAGGCGTTGGCCCAGGGTTATGCCGTCGTCGATCAGACTTCGGTGATCGCAACCCACCTGGCCGAGCTCATCAAGCAGCACGCGTACGAATTACTCAGCCGTCAAGAGACAAAGCGTCTGCTGGACCGCCTCGGCGAAGGACACCCCAAGCTCTGCGAAGAACTGGTGCCCAAGGTCCTGAGCCTCGGTGAAGTGCAGAAGGTCCTGCAGCAACTGTTGCGCGAACAGGTTTCCATTCGCGATCTTCCCACCATCCTGGAGAGCCTGCTCGACACGGCCGCCTCCAGCCGCAACCCGGTGCTGCTGGTGGAAGCAGCGCGCCAGGTACTGGGCCGCGCGCTGGTGCATCCCCTGCTCTCCGAAGATGGCGGCCTGCGGGTCGTCACCCTCGATCCGGCGATCGAGGACGAACTCAGTCGCGCCTTCTCGGGGCAAGTTGCCGCGCCGGGTGGCGCCTTGAAGCCGGCTTTCATCCAGCACCTGCTGGATGCACTGAAGAAGCTGGTAGGCGAGCAGATACGGATGGCAACGCCGGTCCTGTTCTGCAACACGCCGGCGCGCTTCCATCTGCGCCGTTTGCTGGAGCCGTTCTTGCCCAAAGTTGTTGTGCTGTCGCCGGGAGAGATCCCGCCGGTCATACAAGTTCGTTCGCTGGGAACCATTCGATGAGGAGGAAGCATGAGTGCCGCTCAGGTTTATGAGCAGATGAGTGAATCGGCAAGCGAGGGTGCCGATCAGGTTCTCCTGGAGCAGTTGCCGCAGGTTAAGTACATTGCGCGCCGCATTCACGAGCGGCTGCCGCAACACGTCCCCTTCGACGATCTGCTGCATGCCGGCATCGTGGGCCTGATCGATGCCATGCACAAGTTCGATCCGGCCAAGAATGTGCGTTTTGCTTCTTACGCGAAGTTCCGTATCCGCGGCGCCATACTCGACAGCCTGCGCGACATGGACTGGAGCCCTCGCGACCTGCGCCGCAAGGCCCGCCGGCTGGAATCCACCATGCAGAAGCTGCAGACCGAACTGGGGCACTCCGCGACCGAGGCAGAGCTGGCGTCAGCCATGGGGATGTCGCTGGAGGACTTCCAGCACATGCTCGACGAACTCCGGGGACTTGAGGTCGGAAGCCTGCAGATCGAGTCGCTGGAAGATGGGCGTGAAACGGACTTGGGCGAAACCATTCCCGGACCCCCCGATCAGGATCCCTTATCGATGTGTTTGAAGGGTGAGCGCCGCGACATTCTGGCGAAAGCGATCGCTCAGCTGCCGGAACGCGAGCAGCAGGTGCTGGCCCTCTATTACCAGGAAGAGTTGACCATGAAAGAAGTCGGCGCCGTGCTGGGCGTAGGCGAGTCGCGCGTCTCGCAAATCCACTCCATGGCCGTTGCGCGACTGCGCGCGTCGCTGTCGGAGCGCGCGCCGATATCCGCGTCCATCGTCTCGTCGACGGTTCGCAGCCCACAGGTGCAGGCATGGAAAAACAGTTAAGCCAGGGAGAAATCGATGCCCTGTTTCGCGCGGCGCGGGGTAGTGCGACTGCACCGGCGCAGGCTGAGGCTGCGGTGGTTGAACCATGGGACCTGCACCAGGCAGGCTTGATGGGCAAGGACCAGCTGCACAGCATTAGCCAGCTGCACGAGAGCTTTGCCCGCAATCTCACCAGCGCAGTGAGCGGAGTTCTGCGCGAAAAATTTGAGGTAGCGCTGGTCGCGGTTGAGCAACTGAGGTACCGCGACCTGCTCGCGCGTTTCGCCGACGTGACCTACTACAGCACATTTCGACTTATGCCAGGCGATGCGCGCGGGGTTCTGCACCTCGATCTTAGTCTGGCGCTCCCCATCGTCGACGTGCTTCTGGGAGGAGCGGGCGACACGCCCGAGGTCAGTCGCGAGGCCACCGAAATCGAGGAAAACGTCCTGGAGAGCGTCGGATTCGTCATCTGTCACGAGCTGCAGATCGTGACCGAACTGCTGAACATGCAGGTCGAATTCGAGCGCTGTGTCCCGGCGGCACAAATGCTGCGCGTCATGCCTCCGGAAGAACGCACGCTCACCTTGACCTTCGACGCCACGATGACCAATTCCAAGGGCATGCTGAACGTTATCTTTCCCTCGGTCGTCTCCAGCGCGCTCATGCGCAAGTTGCGTGCCGAGCTGGTCTTCGAGCGGGCGCGCGTTCCCGCCGTCAGCCAGGAAGGTATTGGCAGGCAATTGCTGAAATCCAAGGTCCTGCTGGAATTGACAACGCCCGAGACTTCGGTGCAACTGATGGACCTGCTGTCCCTGAAGCCGGGCACCATTCTGAGTCTGAACCGCAATGCCGACGAGCCAGCGTTGCTGCGCATGCGCGATCGTGAGTGGTGGTCGGCCCGTCCGGTGAGCAGTCGCAACCTGCGCGCGGCGCAACTGGTGCAACACCTTCCCCAGGAAGAGGCACAACCATGACCGACTCGCCAAATGCGAAAGCCTATCTCTCGGCCTGGGCCGGCAGTTTGACGCATCTGCTGTCACAGCTCGGCGGCGCGGCGTGGGAGTGCGGCATCGCCGACGTTGCAGCCGACGAGCTGCCCATCGAAGCGGTGCTCATCCGGTCGAACAAATTGCCCGGCTCGCAGAATGTCTTACTCTCGGCCAGCGCGCTGACTGAGCTACTCAGCCTTTTTCTTGGCGAGCCCACTGCGGTTGCTCAGGAGCTGGACGCAACCCAACGCGAAGCACTGGAAGAATTGTCGCGGCAGTGGTGCGGCCTGGCTGCAACGGCGCTCAAGCCCGATTTCGGCGAAATGTCGCTCGAAGTAACGTCCGCGAAACGTGACGCGCCCAGTAGCGCTGACTCAATTTTTCTTCGCGTGCAAGGTGGTTCGCGGATCTCCGTCATCCCCATAGAAGTCGATGCCGAACTGCAAACCTTCCTGTCTGCCGCCGAGCCGCCGCAAGCGGTCGCTCCCATCGCGCCCCACCCGGCAAGCGATTCGCAGATTGACGAGCTGCTGCGCCAGGGCAATCTTGAACTGCTCATGGATGTGGAGCTGCCGGTGATGCTGCGCTTCGGCTGCCGCGAGGCGACGCTGCGCGAGGTGCTCGACATGGCGACGGGTGCGGTGCTGGAACTGGATCGCGAGATACAGGAACCGGTTGACCTCGTCCTGAACGGCAAGATCATTGCCCGCGGTGAAGTGGTTGTAATCGATGGCGATTTTGGTTTGCGGGTAATCGAAGTGGCGAGCCCGCAGCAACGAGTCAACAGTTTCACCGCGGCGTGACTTTGACATACCAACTGGAGGGCGCAATGTCTCTTTCTTTCCGAAACGTGTTACCCAATGTAGCGCCGATGGCCGCGCTGTCGTCGCTACCCACTTGCGCCAGCCCGTACTGTCCCCGGCCAGCAACGCTTTGGCAGCGCTGGTGGGCCCGGCGCGAAGGCATCTGGCTCCATGATCAATGGTTCTGTTCGCTGGACTGCTTTCAGCTCGGACTCTATCGGCGCCTGGAATTAGCCGCGGTGAGCCGGCCTCCGCAAGTCACGCAGCGCAACCGTATTCCGCTGGGGCTGGTGCTGCTATCGCAGGGAGAAATCTCGCCGCCTCAGTTGAGACAAGCGTTGGAGCTGCAGAAAACAACCAGGAGCGGGAAGGTGGGTGAATGGCTGATGCGGATGGGCGCCGTCTCGGAGGCGCAGGTCACGGCCGCACTCGCCCGGCAACAAGCCTGTCCCGTGTTTCCCGACCGCGAACCGCAACTGCTGCCTGCCAAATTGCAGTGCCCGACCGCTCTGGTTCACCGCTATCGCGCCGTTCCGGTGTTTCACAATACTGCCGCGAACACCCTGTATGTTGGCTTCTTGGAGCAGGTCGATCACTCGTTCCTTTATTCGCTGGAGCACGTGCTGCGCTGTCGCACGCGGCCCTGCATTCTGCCCCTGTCAACCTATCGCCGACGGATGGAATTAAACGCAATGTGCGAACGCGGCGAGACTATCGAGATTCAGCAGCGGCAGAACAGCAACGAAATGACAGACGCGATTTGTGATTTCGCGCAGCAGGTGCGGGCGGAACACTGCCGCATTGCCAGTTGCAGCGAGCGCTTGTGGATTCGCCTCGAGCCGCAGCAGAAGCCGCACGTGGACTTTCTGTTTCGACGGCAGACTTCCGGCTCTTAGCTGATGCCGGCTACTCGGTCCAGCGCTTGAACACCAGGCAGCCGTTGGTGCCGCCGAAGCCGAACGAGTTCGACATGGCATAGGTCATCTTGACCTCGCGCGCCTTATTGGCGACGAAGTCGAGATCGCAGCCCTCGGCAGGTTGATCGAGGTTCATGGTGGGAGGCGCGATCTGGTCGCGCAGGGCCAGCGCAGTGATAGCCGCTTCCAGTCCGCCGGCGCCGCCCAGCAGATGTCCGGTCATCGATTTGGTTGAGCTGACCAGCATCTTGTAGGCATGCTCGCCGAAGGCGCGCTTCACCGCCGTCGCCTCCAGTTCATCGCCCAGCGGCGTGGAGGTCCCGTGCGCGTTCACGTAGCCAACCTGCTCCGGAGTCAGTCCGGCATCGCGCAGGGCATTGCGCATTACGCGATATCCGCCTTCGCCTCCGGGCGCAGGCTGGGTGATGTGATTGGCGTCAGCGCTCATGCCGTAGCCCACAACTTCCGCAATGATCTTGGCGCCGCGCTTCTTGGCGAACTCCAACTCCTCCAGAATCAGGATGCCTGAACCTTCGCCGATGACGAAACCGTCGCGGTCCTTGTCCCATGGGCGGCTGGCGTGAGGCGGATCGTCGTTGCGCGTCGATACCGCACGCATGGCGGCGAATCCACCGACACCCATCGGTGTGATGGCTGCTTCCGTGCCGCCCGCAATCATCACATCGGCATCGCCATATTTAATGACGCGCGCTGCATCGCCGATCGAGTGCGCGCTGGTGGTGCAGGCGGTACACGTTGCCTCGTTCGGCCCCTTAGCGTTGTGGCGGATGCTGACCTGTCCGGCTGCAAGGTTGACGATGGCTGCGGGAATGAAGAAAGGTGAAATCTTGCGCGGGCCGCCGTTCAGCAGGTTGTTGTGCTCGCGTTCGATGACGTCGAATCCGCCAATGCCCGAGCCGATGTTCACACCGGTTCGCTCAGCCATCTCTTCGTCTTCGACTTTGTAGTTGGCCATGCGCAGGGCTTCATCGCTGGCAGCGATTGCCAGGTGAATAAAGCGCCCCATCTTGCGCGCTTCTTTTTTTTCGATGATTTGCAGAGGATCGAAGTTCTTGACCTCGGCTGCAATCTGGCAGGCGAAGGCGGAAGCGTCGAAGCTTGTGATCTTATCCACGCCGTTTTTGCCGGCCAGCAACGACTGCCATGTTGTCGCGGCATCATTGCCGACCGCGCAGATCATGCCAATCCCGGTGACTACGACGCGCCGGCTCAAACTATTTCGACCCCTTGGCGTGTGCATTGATGTAGTCGACGGCGTCTTTCACGGTGCGGATCTTCTCGGCATCCTCATCGGGAATCTCGATTTCGAAAGCCTCTTCGAACGCCATCACCAGTTCCACCGTATCGAGCGAGTCGGCGCCCAGGTCGTCGACAAACGAAGCGTTCGCCGTAACCTCGGCCTCGTCCACTCCCAACTGCTCCACGATGATTTGCTTTACCCGTTCATCAACCGATGCCATAGATGAGCAATCTCCTTTTAACTCGCGCCGGAGCGCAAGGGTCGTGTCACGGCAGGCGCGGCGCATTCGCTGCGGATCGTCTCGCCTGCCGGGAGCTGCAACTACTTCTTGGTCTTGGCGTGCTGGTCGATATAGCTGACCGCATCCTGCACGGTGCGGATCTTTTCCGCGTCTTCGTCGGGAATCTCGATCTCAAAGGCTTCTTCGAATGCCATGACCAGCTCGACCGTGTCGAGCGAATCGGCGCCGAGGTCGTCCACAAACGAAGCATTGGGCGTTACTTCCGCTTCATCTACGCCCAGTTGCTCCACGATGATCTGCTTTACCCGTTCTTCCACCGAAGCCATCGAATGTTCTCCTGTGACACCGCCGCGCGACCGGCCGGGGTGGCGAAACCTGTCAGTGTAATTTGCAGGCGGGAAGCCTGTAAAGATTGCCAAACCGCTCCCCTACAGATGCAGACAAATGTGCCCGGGGAGCACCGGGCATATGAGTACAAATCCATCCTAAATTGAGGGAATTGCAATGGTCAACGCGGGAAGGCCGCCCTTCGCTCCTGGCTCTTCACAATTCGGGTTTTGGAACGGCGCCTTAAGTGTTTGCACCGGTCTAACATGACGGAACTATTTCTGGCGAAAAGCGAGGAGCGAAAGGCGAATAGCGAAGCGTCAACGGCTGCGAACCCTTCGTGATACAACGCTGGTATGCGAGCCGTCGTCCAGCGCGTCACCCGCGCCTCCGTGGAAGTTAATGACGAAATAACCGGCGAGATCGGCCACGGCCTGCTGGTGCTGTTAGGCGTCGCGCAGGATGACACCGAGACTGATGCCGACTACCTCGCCGAAAAGATCGCCGGCCTGCGCATTTTCGAGGATGAAAGCGGCAAGATGAACCTCAGTGTTGTAGATGCGGGTGGGGCAGTGCTGGCGGTATCACAGTTCACTTTGTATGGCGATGTGCGTCGAGGCAAGCGGCCGTCGTTCGATGCCGCAGCGCGGCCCGAGCGGGCCCGCGAACTCTACCAATACTTCGTAGACAAGATTCGCGCCGCAGGCCTGCGCTGCGAAACTGGTCGCTTCCAAGCCATGATGACCGTCGAATTGGTGAACAGCGGACCGGTCACGATCCTCTTGGATTCGAAGAAGGCTTTCTAAGTGCCGACGAAGCTGTTCGCGCTTACCGCTGCTACCACCAGGCACAGAAACGCAGCTACTAACAGAAACATCCGGATCGCATGGAGTGTATCCCATCGCCGTTCCTGCGCCATCCACTCAGATGGAACGGACTCCAACGGCCAGGCAGCAATTTTGGAATTTAAAGGCGCCGGCAGAACGATGGTGTAGATGATCGTCAGCAACCATAGCACCGTTGACGCGAGAAGCAGTTGGCCACTCATTGAATGGAGCGGCGGCCCAAGCCAGGTAAGCGCAATCGAGAGTAATACAACGGTCACATACCAAAAAGGCATAACCCGGCCGAACAGTCCGGCAAAATCGCGTCTAGCGCGAGCGTGAAGGTTGTCAGGAAAGTGCCGCAGCGTCGGATGAAGCAAGAGAGCAACGGTCAATTCGTTCCCGACCATCAGCCCGGCCAGTGCAATAGTCAGTACCAGCAAGACTTCATACAGCATACAACTTTAGATTCGCGAGGTAGTGCCGGGATGCTGAACATCTCCCGCCTTGCACGCAATAACCGCTACTTCCCCTCGTCCGCACTGGGCGCATTGTAGGTCGTCGTTTTGCCCTTCGTTTCCTTGCTGACGGGCGTCGTCACACTCGGAGGTTTGCACTTCGCAGCCACGACTTCCACATCCGTCACCTGGAAGCGCCGCATCTCGGTCGCATTCTTGTCCTGCGACTGGCTCTGCGCCGGCTGCCACTGTCCGGTAAGTTTCACCTTGCTCCCGGCATCATCTTTTAAATCGGACGGCCCAAGGATCTCCACTCCCGTTCGGTAACTCATGTTCTTCAGGACGATCTTGCCATCCTTGTCGGGCGCGGAGAGGCATCCGATCAGCGTCGATCCCTTCGCCGCCGCGGGCTTCGTAATCTGGTCGCCGGTGGTGGCGCTGGTGTCTTTATTGGCCTGCGCGGCATTCTTCTCGTGCTGAAGAGGAGTGTTGCCCGGCGGCGGAGTTGCGGGTTCCTGCGCAACCGCAAATAGCGATGCGAACAGCACAGCGCTGGCGAAGTAAATTGAGCGGCTCATCGACCGTCCTTTAATAACCCAAGAATATCTGAAGATTCGACGCGCAGCAGGGGGCGGGAGTTGTAGGCGGGAGTTCGCTGGGCAGGTCAGCATCCAGAGGCACAGCCGACTCTTCTTGTGGAACGCAACCGGCGTCTTCGGTAGTCCCTGTGCCTCTGTTTGCTCGCGCGAAATTTACTGCTGCTTGGTCGCCCAGACAGAGGCGTTCAGGCAAGCGACGACACCGTCAATCACCTTGCCCAGTCCGTCCTGGAATTTGTTGGGATCGACAATGTTCTTGCCCGCAACCGCGTCGGTAGCAGATACCGTATTCGTTACGAATGCGAGCGCGGCTGCCTTCTTGGTGGCGCCGTTCTTGGCTCCAAACATGGCCTCGACCGATTGGACCACGGAGGGCAAATAGGTAATGCTCTGCAACAGCTTCGGTAAAAAGTTCATGACTAGCTCCTTGATAGAAAAAGAAAATTCAGGTGTATGGAAAACAGCTCGAATTGCCGCAGTACCAGCGCCTGCGGCGCGATAGAAGATGCCCGCTCCTTCAATACGGGATAGAACCACTAATCAAACGGCAGCCGCCTTCAGTGCCGCAGCCGCAGATAATCAATCGCCAGGTGAAACACCGTAAGCAGGCATCCCACTGCCGTCGCGATTCCGGTGAAGCGCTGCAAGTAGGCTTCGTGGCGCTCCACGCGCTCCTCGATTTCCTGCATCTTGCCTTGGTTCCCGTTGCCGACGATCCATCGCATGTTGGCCTTCAAATCTGCCAGATCCGACAAGACCTTCGCTTCAAATTCAGTTAACGTGCACGAACTGGGACAGGTGCTCATAAGGGATAGTCCACATGCAGCAGCATGGAGTAACGCGAATACTTCGGAGGCGTTGATCCGTCAAACTGCCGCAGATAATAGCCCTGCACGCGCGACAGCCGTGGCAAGGTGAAGGTTTGAGTGGTGAATCGGCCGGCAAGATTTCCGCTGTCAGAAGGCCCCCAGCCGCCGTCGGAGCGGCGCACTTCGATGCCGCCGCCGTTCGGCGGTGCCGCACCAGCATCGATCGTGATCTGGCTGGCAATGATGTTGGTGATTTGCGCATTCGTCAGCGGCGCAAGATAGAACGTCGAAGACGGCGTGTTCACCTCGAACACCATCGTGTTCGGTGCCGGCAGAGCCATGTTGTCGAGATCGAACGCCATCGGCTCCGCGGCATCGTTGGCGAACTTGATTGTGTATTGCGAACGATCGTCTCGTAACGACATCACCTCCACATCAACCTGCCGCACGTTGCCGTGAACGCGGCGCTCCGCGACGGCGCGGAAATTTGCACGGAGTCGCCCGGCATCACGTCCTGCGCATTGAGCCAGTCGCTGATGGTTCGGTACTCGCCTGTCCACGCAGGCTGCACCGAATCGTCCAGCACGGCTGACGCTGCCGTTTCACAGTCGATCGACGTTGGCGCGAGTGGCCACTTCAAGATGACAAGCCAGGGTGCGCCGTCCACCATCACCGCCCTTTGCATGCTGCGCGATGCTGCTGCTGTCCTCTACGCGCGCCATTGCCCGCCCGCTGCTGCGGTACGCCACCACAACTTCTTCGTTTGCCTGCGGCGGATACGGCGCATAAAACTCCAGCACTCCTGTCGACGACAGGTAGCATTCCCCGCCATCGGCAAGCGCGCCATTGAGCCGCGTGTGAAACTGCCCACCCGGCGGCAGGCTGCGAACCTCCGCCCCGGCAATGTGCTGCAGGCGCGTGAACGAGACATTGGCGAAGAAGCTGCTCGCGTTCAGCAGTGCGTAGGCGGCAAAACCGGCGGCGCCGTAAGGACCCCGTCGAATAGCACGGTCGCAGGAGCGGCCAGTGTGCCCGGATTGTTCGGATCGACATCATGCACCGACAACACCACCCGAACGGAAGCCGAAATCGTGTCTCCGCCTCGCCCGTTTCCCGCCGGATGGATTGATGACAGATACGTTTGATGAACGCGATGTGCCTCACTGCAAATCAACTGCGTTGCCAAGGCGTACAGATGTCCGGATGTCGTGTTGAGAGCCGTTCCAGTCGCCGCGCCATTCACGACCGCTTGAATGGTGGAGCTTGCTCCGCAGGGCGTGATGTTGAATCCCGCGAGGCAGTTTGCCTGAGAGATACTGCCGTCGTACAAACCTCCCACAATGCCAGACGACGGGTTGGAGAACGTGAGCTGGCCGTGCTGCAGCATCAAGCCGCTCGCCAGTTCCACCTGCTCGACGAAGCTGATCGTCGCCGGACCACCGTTCAAGTGCAACTGGCCGCGGCTCAGCGAGACCGTGTGATTCGGATCAGTGACGCTCCACAACGTCGGCTCAAGCTGCGCCGCGGTGTAGTTCTCCTGAAATACTGTGGCCGGCTTCCCGCCATACGGCTTCTGTGACAAATAAAATGCCAGCGTCGTCCCGTTCCCCAGGAAGTAGTCCCGCACGTACGCCACCGGCTCAAGTTCGCCGATGATGGTGACATCGTTGTGCAGCGTGTCCGGTTGCAGCAGCGTCAGCGCGGTCGGGACGAACTTCGCGTCTTGCTCGCTGATCGTGAAACTCTGCTGCCCGATTGGCTGAAACAGCAGCTTGCCATCCATCGCACGGTAACTGGCCCGTGCGGCAGTAGCCAGCTCTTGCGCATGCTCGGCCCAGTTCTGCCGCACGTCGACCGGGAACTGATTGATCGTGGAAGCATCCTGCACTCCCGACAGGTCTAACCCGCCCGGCAGCGCATCGTTCGCCAGCGTCTTCAGTGCGCTTCCAGCCGCTCGCAACGCGAATGGAGTTCGGCTGGGCAGCGGATTGTGATCCAGGAGGCACGAATCGTCGACCGCATGAAGCTGATATCTCCAAACCGTCGTCTGACCCAAGCCTGCCCACTGCTGTGCCGGCTGCAAATCAAGATAGCCCGTAAACAATTTCACGCCGGTACCACACTGTAAGACAACTCTGCTGCCCTGAACCGGTACCACAAATTCCCCGTCGGAGGACAAAAGGCTTGCCACCAGTGCCGCCGGACAGTTCAGTTCTCTTGTAACCCGTGGCAGGAAATCGGCGTCGAGGTAAGCCGTGTAGTCCCTGGCGCCGGAACTGTCATTGTTGTCTATCAACAAAATCATCATGACCCCTCAGACCGCGGCGTTCGCCGCTGGCACATAACTGCGATAGCAAAGCACCGTCTCGTTGTCGTTCTGGTCGACGGTCGGCAGGGCACGCAGGCAGACATGCAGCCTCTCAGAAGACAGCGGTGCCGCCAGTTCTTGCCGGGCTTCCGCGGCACCCGCCGCGGGTTGCAATCGTGGATAGTAGAAGCAGCATTGCCCGCCGCTATCCGGTACAACCACAAACACGCACGACCACTCCTGGAAGAAGCTGCCGCCCTCGCGGTCCAGGAACGCAACCACCTTCTGCACACTCATGGCCGTGGTCGGCTGCGCGATCAGCGGTTCGGCCAGTAACAGCGAGGACGCTGTTTTGCCGCAGACGCGCGATACATTGAACGTTACTCGCCGGACCAGGTCGAAGTACGGTCCGCCGGCGAGTGGCGCGCTCAGATACGTCCCAGGTGCGCCCGAGCCGAGATAGCCGGTCTCGCCGTTGTAGTCGACGTCGACCGCAATCACATCTCCCATGGTGTAGGAGATCAATTGATTGGTGGTGAGCACGATCTCGGTCGTTGTGGACCCGCTCTGCACCGCGGAGCCCGGCAATGACAGTCCGCCGGAAGGTTGCGGCAGCCGGCCCGGCTCTTCGGCCAGCACGTTCATCTGCTGAGAGCCGCCGGAGAGCGCAAGCTGCACTTTCCCCCATGAGAGCAGGTCGAACTCGACCTGCGCTTCAGGTTGCGTCCTGCATTGAAGTGCGACATTGGCCGTCGCACCGGTACGCAAGGCGTCGTATTTTGTTTCTGACGTCCTCTTGAAATTCTCTACCCTCCCGAGGTCGAGCCACGGCCAGGGCGGCGCGTCCAGATTGAATCCTATGGGCGACGCTGGATCGTAGGCCGCGATGATGCCTGACGTGCGATTCACGGGCGCGGCATATGCCCGCACCACGCGCGAAGCGGGCGCCATTTGCAAGCGCTTGGCATAAGGATTGGTGCTCATGATCGGTTCACCTCCGGATAAAAGAACACGGTCACGGTGATCTCCCGTCCTGCATAAGGCGGCGTGGTCTTGGCAGAGTTCAGCATCGGCTCAGTCCAGAAGATCGTCGAGCCCAGCGCGACCGGAGAGCCGCTGCTATAGTCGTTTTTCGCGCTCCTGGGCGGAGCGCAGATCGCGAGCAAGTCATTGTCCAATTCGGCAAGATCGCGACCCCGGTCGAGACTGCCGCTTTGCAGACTTCCCTTTGTGCAGTACGAAATCGAGCACTCCATTGCCATCAGGCCTCCGGCGAAACCCGCAGCTGTCCTGGCATTGCCCCAACGCAGGTAGAAAGTGCCGCTTGGTTGAAGCGCGCCGGAGGGAGGCTCGTTCTCGATCACGGCAATAGCCGGCCGGGTCGCTCCATCCAGCGTGATCGTGCGGTTCGGGTCCACCGCGATCAGCCGGTCCCGCAGCGCAATGTAGAAACTATCCTTAGTCGGTTGCATATTCATGTCCTACTCTGTGGCAGTCAAGTGATAAAGGCATTCCTTGCCGCCAAACTCATCAACGGTTATCTGTGCAATCTGCATGACGGTGTCATGCAGCAGCACGCCTTGCATGCCCAGCAGCCACGCCGATAGATCCTGGATGCCATAGCTCTTCGCGATCGGCCTTAGCGAGCAGGCGCTGACCACGACTTCGACCCGCCGCTTACCATCAGCGGGCTCCAGCGGCTTTATCACCGCCGGCGAGATCTGCAGGTCCTCGGCTGTGGGAGCTTCCAATCCAAGCTGACTGCTGGTGTCGCCGCTTGAAGGGTCGGACAGTCGCAGCGTGATCTGGCCGGCACCCATCGATCGCAGCACTGCGTCGGCGAAACGAGCCACGGCACAGCCGCGGCCGGGAATCGCTCCAACTTGATCGTCCGGCATGTCAGGCCACCTTCTGCGCCACATAAGGCGCCAGCATTTCTCGCACCGTCGAATCCAGCAACGTGTCTGCGAAGTAAGCGAAGTGCATCGCGTTCAGTGTGCCCTCACGAACATTCAGCGCCGGCATAGCCTGCGCATTCCTCACCAACTGCGCGCAGGCGAACTTCACCGGGTCGGTTATCTGATCGAACCCGCCGCTATACGTCAGCTCCATCTCGTCGAAAAAGAGTCCCAGTGGATTCGGCAGCCACGAGACCTCGCCAGTCTCGGCGAAACAATCGAAGGAGTTGACGTCCAGGTCAACCCAGCTTCCGGGCAGCCCAAAGGTAAGAGCGAACTCCGAGGTCAGCTCCCACAATGTGGGGTCATCGCCGCGCCGCGGAATTCCGTAGCGCGCCTTGGCGGATGTGATTGGAGAAGTGCCGCCTGCCGGAGTCACCAGCGGCAGAAACGTCAGACGCATGACGTTGCGACCCGCCGTCAGGCGTGCTCGTTCGGTGTACTGCGTCGTGCACAACGTCGGCCGGTTGCAGTGTGCGTTGATGATGGCGGATGCGGCCGAGACCCACGACTCCGGCGTCTCCGGCTCCAGCCCGTAAGCTTCGTATTCAGAATTAGCGAGATAGTTCATGCGCATTCCTGAGAGCCGCGGTTGCGGCAGAAAAAAGAGGCAGCGCCCTGCGCGCGTGACTGCCCGCCTGTTGCGGGCCATGTCGGCTCGGCACAAGAGTCACTGCCTCAACGAAGGACAACCGTCGTCCCTCAAGCTGGTTTTATCGATCGACGATCACCTTGTAGTGCGCATAGCTGGCGCCCTTCACGACGACACCGCCGAACTTCACCACCACCATCTGCGACGCCAGGGAGTTCGGTGTTCCCAGCTGGAACACGCGAGGCGTTGGGCTGGTCAGCCAGTGATACTCGATCATGTCTTCGCTGACGATGTAGCACGGTAGCTGTGCCGAGCCGCTGCCCGGAATGCCGGTATAGCCGAGCGACCACTCAGGAATGAGTGGCAGCTCGCCCGCCTGAGTGGAGAGCGTCTTCACCTTCAGTCCCGCCGCAACATCCGTGGTCGACAACACGACGTTGAAGTCCTGCTTCATTTCGCGGTCAATCAGGTCAAGCAGAACCGGGTTGGCGTAGATGGCCGTCGGTCGGACTTCGTAGTTGGTGTTCGACACCATCTGCGCGATCGTCGACTTCAGACCGTCAACAATGCTCTGCGTAGTGGTGATCGTCGACACGTTGCCGCCGTCATTGATCTGGCCACACACACCGTAGTACTGCGGCGTTGTGGGATTCGACAGCGATGTGTCGTTGCCGTTCCACAGCGACACGTCGTGCGTGCGGAGCAGGCCTTCGACCGAATCTGCCAGGTCCTTCGCCTGCAAATAAGCGAACTGGCTTTGCTGAGCTCCGACCTCGAGATCAAATACGTTGTAGTTGATCTGCGAAACCAGGCACTTCAACGGAACGCTGCGCTCTACGCGCGTGGGCGTGACCAGAGTCGGTACGATGTTGCGCGGATCGACGAAGCCGTTGGCCGCGCTGGGCGAAGGGATGCCGGTTTCTTCAAAGAAACGCGACGGATGTCCGGTGGCCGGCACTTGCTTGATGCGCTGGCCAAACGGGCCGCGCCGGCGCACGATGTCGGTGATCTCGGTCTGGTAGCGATCAACTTCGATCGCCCCCGGGCCCATGTAATCCGCGGCTGCTTGCAGGTTGACGAATTGTGCTTTCATGATGTCCTTTCGAAAGGAAAATGGCGGCCCTTAACGGCCGCCAGAGTTAAGAATTTGTAGTGAAGAACGCGCCTAAAGCAGAATTCCCGCGCGCGCCAGCTCAGCTTTCACGGCAATGCGCTGCTCGATGCTAAGGCCCACCAGCGCTTTTTCGATGATCGGCGTTTCTACCAGGGCGTCCCCTTCGACGCCTTCTTTCGCCAGCAGCGCCGTTACCATCGGCGACAGCGTCTTGCGGCGGGTGACCGCACTTTGCGCCTTCAGATCGTTGTTGGCTTTTTCCAGCCGAGCTACTTTGGTCTTGAGCTCGGCATCGGCGGGAGCGGCGTTCGCCTGCAACTCGCCGTCATCGACGGCCGCAACAATGCGGTCGATCTTGGCGTGCAGGGCAGTGAACTGCCCTTCGAAGGCAGAGAGAGCGTCGGCCAGTGACTGCGTGGCCTGCGCCAATCGGTCGGCAATACTGGGCGTGTCCGCTCCAGAAGGAGTAGTTGGTTGATCCATAGGTTCCTCTCACAATGTGAAATATAGAGCCGGTGTTAACTCGTGGCTTGTGGCTCGCAGCTCGCACTTAGCTGAAGCCAGGTCTGCGGATAGGCCGCCTTGTCGCGGCGCAAGACCGCCGCTCCAGTGAACGTAAAATCCGTTACCGTCCAGATGAAAGCATCCTGGTTCGGAACAGTAACGTTGGCGATCTCGTAAGACATCCCGAGAGTGCTCGCCGGTTGTGTCTGGATCTCTCTCACGACATCCGGAAAGTCATGGGCAAACAGATAGCCTTTGACGGCGATCTGCCCGGTCGCTGCAGCAGTCTTACTCTGTGGCATAGGCACGATATCCGCTTCCGTGATGATGCCGATTTTGCGGCGGGCGTCGTGGCCGTCGAGCGCCGGTTCATAGTCCAGGGCCATGCCGAGCAAGGACGGCAATGCTTGTTTGCTGGCGGCCTGCGTAAGCATCACGCGATGGCCGCGCGCGCCGGTGGGGGAGCGCTGGGACGCAACTCCGACCAGCGTAAGCACGCCGCGAAACGGCAGGCGATTCGGATGTCCAGCGACATCCGGCATGGCGATTGCCATGGCTTCCAGTTGAAGGTCCATGAGAAACCCCTTGGTAATTAGCGATTGGCACTCGGCCAAATTCGAAATAGATCAATGGTGAGCGAGCTACTGCATCGGCGGAGCGTCGGCCATACCACCGCGCGCATCCGGCAAGGGAGGCAGTCCTCTCATGCGGCGAACCTCGTTCACTGTGAGCACGCCACAGCCCAGCAGGATCTGCTGAATCTGGGCCTGCTCCAGCTCATTGGGCGCGTCGACGTCGGTGAATACGAACTCCAGGTCGTCCCATCCCAGCCGCTTGTTGATGGCGTCGCGCGTAAGATGTTCGGCCACAAGCCGCGCCACCGGAACCACGGCGGTACGGAATGCGTCGTCATACTGGGTCGTCGCGGTGTTGCGATTAACGTCCCGCTCCAAGCCCAGCAGCATTGGCGGCAGGTCAAACGCGTCGGCGATGATGCGGATCAGGAACTCCTGCCACTGCAGGCGCAAGTCGGCGTCGGTTCCACCGGTAAAGTGCAGTACCTCCGGCTTATTTTCAACGGTGAGGATGGGCACCTTGCCGGTGCCTTCAATCTCATCCTGCCACCAGCGGATTAGCCGCTCGTGATGCTGCGGGCTCAGATTCTGCAGCCACAGCGCATACTGAACCACGCTGTTGCTGGCCAGCCTGGAGGCAAAACGATGCGCGCACAGGAACTCATGAATAGTTTCGAACGCCACCTCCAGCTTGCCCAAGCCAAAGGGCGTGTGAGTGCGCGCGTTCAGGCGGATATAGGACAGCTCCTCGTCCGCCAGCGTGACCTCTTGTCCCACAGCGTAGGGGCCGGCGATTTGTACATAGCGCGGCGATTGCGGGTTCCCGTCCCAGTCGGTGCGAATGCGGATACTGGCGCCATCGACCGGCCACAAAACCAGTGGATGTCTCTCGTCACCGCTCAGATCGAGCTCAATCGAGCCAAAGCCGCCGACCAGAATGTCCTCGAGCACTTGTTCGATCAGTGAGCGAAAAGAGTCTTCCGGATTCGGCTGCTCGAAATTCAACGTCAACGTAGCCACGCGCTGGGCGGCATCCGGCAAATCGTCCAGCGACCGTCCGTGCCGCGCCTGGATTCGCCACTGCATGCCGGCGATCCTATCTTTAATGGTGTTGATCGCCTTACGCGCGACCGGCATCTCGGCGAAGCGCCGCAAGTTGGCCGGCGTCGGTTTCGGCATCACTCCGGCACGCGCCAGCGTGGGTGCCCCCGGAGCGAAGATGGAGGGTAGCGGCACCGTTCTACGGGCAGCTTCAAGTCCGGATGCTTCCACCGTGGCGGGTGCCCGTCGGGTGGGCCGGAGCGAACTGACAAACGCGGATCCTGAGACGCGGCGTAGCGCGCCCCGCAGTGCATTCAATGTGTTCATATATGTGTCTCGAAAAAGGTCTTCGTGAAGTGTGGATCGTGCCTTGCGCCGGAAATCGGCGCGCAAATAGAAAAGGCGCTCCACTGGAGCGCCCAACCTGACGTCAGTACCCGTTTCTAAAGTTTCAGTTCAAGCCTGGCCTGCTCTGCAATTTGCGGCATCGCTGCCAGCCGGGCGACATTGATGTCGTTCTCCCGTAATGTCGACAAGGCAAACGCGATGCTTTCGTCGCCCTCATCCAACTCGTCTTCCGTAATCACCGTCATGTCGCTCAGCGCGTGCTCGGCGTTCATAAATCCGTCGCGCATATCCGAATAACTGAACGCCAGCACTTTAGCCGAGTTCACATCCGTTGCCAGCGAGAGCGCATGAAAAAGGTGCACCGTTCCGTTCGGCCGATAGCCGCAATCAATCTTCAGCGGATCGCCCTGCCGCGTGTACTGGGCCACTGCAATCTCCTTCCGCATGAACTGCCAGACCCCGGCGTTTTCGAAGGCGTTGCGCATGCCCTGATAAATTACGCGCCGGCCCGTCTGCACGCGGCGTCCTCGCACCGGTGACTCCAGGTACAGGTTCGCCAGCAAGCCAAGCTCGGCCGGTGGCGACTCGGTCTCGACAGCCTGCACCGGCGCCAGTTCCAACGCTCCGGAGAACGACTGGTCCATCTGCGCCAGCAGCCATTCGCGACGCGACATCGGCCCGCGGTAGTTAATGATCTCCGGCGTGCGCGATTGCAGCATGCGCCGAAGCTCCTCCTCGTACGACTCGAGCAGCTCAACTTCGACATCAGGATCAGCGCAGCGCACCCGCCGCCAGTCGCGCGTGAAGCGCACATCGCTGAAGCCGTCCTCGCCTTCTTCCAGCAACACGATGCCAATGTTGACGAACTCGCCCTTCACCACGTCAGGAACGTAGCGCAGGAGAAAAAGCTCGCAATGTCGGAGTTCGGCCATTAGCAGTTGGCATTTAGCACTTAGCTCATGATCCCGCCGCCCTCGCTAAGTGCCAACTGCCAATTGCTAAGTGCAGGTCTCAATTCACCGCTTCCCTCCAGTTCGGGAACGGATTTCTCGACGAGTTCTTGAAGTCCAAAATCAACTCCCGCACGCGTGAGCGCCGCAGCAGCAATCGTTGCAGGAGTCGCTCCAGCTCGTCGGCGGCGCCGCCATACCACTCCGGCGGAATGTCGTCCGCCAGCGGCCACAGAGAACTTTCCGGGAAGCTCTCGATCCGACTGACCCACGGTTCGAAGCTCTCCCACGATGTGACACATAGGTACACATCGTTGCGCCCAAATACGCCGCGTAGCGGTGCATCGGGAAACGTCCACTCCCCGGCGTTGAAGCAGTAGCCCTGGTCGATGAACGTCGCCGTCAGCTTGCGCTCGCGCGACTTCTTCCAGAAGGCCGCTTGCCTGCCGTTGGAGTTGCACGTCCACTTATCCAGCGCCAGGATTCCTGCAAAATCGCGCACATTTCGCACCCGCGGAATCAGCGTCTCCGGCAGGTAGTCGAACACCTGGCCCTCAAGCGGCGACACCACGTAGCGCGAGCCGAACGACAGGCCCGGTGTAAACATCGTTCGCCGCCCACACAACTCCATGCGCAGGTCGGGCGTGTGCTTCATCAGCCAGGGATGCACGTTGACGATCGCCGGCACCGGCACCGGCAAGCCGATCATCTCGGCCAGACGCGTCCCCAGCCAATCGTTCACCAGCACGCGCGTGTGCTGCGGGTTGTTCTGGAACTTCACGACATAGAAATGGCCGTCGGCGCAGCGCATCAGATGACTCTGCGCGCCGCCACGCATCCTGCGCACGTGTTGGACCGCCTGGATCAGCACTGCGTCTCCCACCCTCTCGCAGAAAACGCAAGCAGGATGGGGCACCCACAATGGGGTACCCATTCAATGTCCCTGAGCCAGAGGGTCAAAAGCGACAGGGCGGTGCGGCCCGAGCAGGTTTGCTTCGAGTCACTGGAATCCGCCCCAACGGTCATCGCGGCCGTACATCACGGCCATCACGTCCGCGTCGCTTCAAAAAGTCTTGGCGTACGCAGCCGTCAGAGGCGGTTCCGAAAGTTGATGGTAAGACTTAAGGCACCGCCGCTTCGTCGGCATGCGTCACAGAGCTGTGTGAGGAAGGACGCTGGGCGCTGTTCGCTCTTCGCCTTTCGCTTTTCGCCAGAGAACACGACACACTACATTTCATCGTTGAGCACTCTTCGCACAGCTCCGACAGTCCAGCCTCTCTCTTAGAAATCTGTCGTGGGTATTAACCTTGACGTACCGCGTACCGCGTGCGGCGACCGGCGCAGAGCGAAGAGCGAACAGCGAACAGCGCCCAGCGGCCTTCCTCACGCCGCCTGCCTCATGATGTACTGCGCTGCTTCCGCTGACTTCGGCACGTCCACCCGCAACTCAGCACGAACCGTCTGCGCGATGGCCATGGCAATCACCGTGTCATCGTGTGCGCCCGGCGCCGCCGAGCACGACCCATCCGGATAGCGAATGAAGGTGCGGCACTCCTCTAGCAGCCGCGGGCTCTGGAACATGTGCGACCCGTGCACCAGAAACAGCCGGAAGTGCTCGAGCATGCGCGGGCGCGTGACCACGTTGGTCAGCCAGCCAAGCCCTCCATCCGACTTGTACAGATTCGTGTACGCCTGGCCCAGCGTCAGGTGCGCGATCACCGCGTGCCCGTGGTTGTTGCGCTCGATGGCGACCAGCGCATCGTTATACTTCTGCGCCAGTACCATGACGCGCGCCGCCAGCTCCTGCGGAGGGAAGTGCCCGTGCAACTCGGCGATCTGCATGCCGCTGCTCACTTCGATCACTTGCGCGCAGGAGTAGTCGCCGTCGGTTCCACCGCCCGCCGGGTCGACCCCGATAACGTACTGCTTCGGCGCCGCCCCATTCACCGCCGGAATCGGAGGAAAGAACGTGAGCAGCTGCCCGTGATCGGCTTCTTCGAGCGTTGGCATCAACTGCTTGAGCCGCCGCTCGATGATGTCGATGTCGAACACGCAATCGCCCGACGCCACAAAGCAACTCTCCGCGTCCTCGGCAAACTCCTCGCATGCGTGATTGCGAAAGTTCGCCCGCACCTCGCGGCGAAACGCAATCTGCGCGGCGTCGAGCCCGTGCTTCTTCATCAGCTCGATTTCCTCATCGGTGAACGCCGCAATCTTCAGCGGTCGCCGGTAAGCCGGGTCCCACCACCATGGATAAAAATGACGTGTGTAGCCGGTTTGCGGTGCGCGCTGCCACTCGTCATAGAACATGCCGCCCGCACCATTCGGCGTCGACTCCAGAAAAATCTCGCCATCCGGGGGAACCGCCGCGCGTAACGACGCCAGCGTTTCCGACACATCGCGAGGCCAGCGCGCCACCTCCGAACAATGCAGGTTATGAATCGTCAGCCCGCGGCCGGCATTCGGATCGGCCGCCGTCTCCACCCGGTACTCGGAGTCGAGCTTCGGAAAAATAACCTGGCGCACGTTGGCGCGCGAAGTCATCAGCACGTCTTTCCGCATCTCCGGTGGCAGGTTCTCCAGCAGACGATGCACGATGCGAAAAATCTCCTCGGCCGAGCGCTGATCGTGTGCGACCTGCACGCTCAACGTGCCCTCGCGCGTGATGCAGTTGATGAAGAAGCGCGCCGCGACGTACGTCGTCACGCCGAGTTGCCGTGCCTTCAGCACGATGTTGCGATTCGTGCTGGTGCGCTCTAGGTCCTGTTGCGGACGATTGAGCCCGAACTTTCGCAGCCGGCCGTCCTTGTCGCGGATGCGCAGCAGCGAATGCATCAGGTACTCGCGCCACGTGCTCGCCTCGGGAGAGTTCACATAGCGGCCGAGACGCCGATAGTCGGGCGGCTTTTCGTCCAAATGGCTGCCGCACGACTTGATCTCTTCGATCGTGCAGCTCTTGAGCTCCTTCGGTAGATCGGGAGCTTTCACTACCGTCGCGGGCTTAGGCCCAGTTTCGAGCTTGCCCGTCGATTTCACCTTGTTCTTGGCCATAGAAATCCGTTGTCGGCAAGTTCGCCGATCGTTGGCTGATTGGTTGTGGTGGACCTATTGAATCGTCTGGCAGTAGAACGTCGAGCCCTTCACCCAATCGGTGTTCGGCATGTTGAAGGTGAACTTCACCGTCGATGCGTTGGCCAGGTTTTCTGCGCCGGAGTTGTTGTTGCTGGGGCCGGCAAGAATCGTGGTGCCGCCGATAATCGGGCTCAGGTTGATGATCTGCGACGTCACCGATGACACCGCGTAGATCTCAATGTCACTGGTGAAGTTCTGCGAGGCGCTGGTCAGCGACCCGTAAGCTATCGTCGTGCTGCCCAGCGTCCACTTGTAGGTGACGGCCGTGCTGGTGCTCGAGTGCGTCCACCGCGCCGCGCACTTCAGCCCCTGGCCGGCGGCAAACGTTCCTGCCGGCAAGCTGGCAGCGTAGATCGTCTGGTCCGAGCTGTTCCCCGTGAGCTGCGTCGTATTGCCTTGCATCGATCCTGCCACAATGTGGGAGCCCTGTACCGGGATGGCCGGCTTGTTCGACAGATCGTTGTAGCTGCCGGAAGTTGCGACCGTCGCCAGCGCGCTGCCGTTCAGCTTAAGGCTGTTCGTGTCGACATTCAGTGCGTAGACGTTAGACCAGCGACAGCTCACAGCGCCGTCCTTCTGGCACACCGAGAGCGGATTGCCGATATTCTTCTCTGTTACATCACCGGTATTCCATGCGGGGACTAAGTCCCACTTTGTGGTATCGTACCCGCCGCCCGTGCCCAGGAAGCGGTATCCCCAGCGCGCCATCACTTCCGGCGACTGTCCGAACATGGTGCGATTGTGTCCCGCGACTTGGATGCCGCCGGCGACGATGCTGCTGTTGTCGCCATTACCCGCATCGCCCAGCAGCGTTGCACTCGAAGAGGTGATGCCCATTACCTCTGTCGGCGTGCCGCTTGGATTGCCCTGCATGAACGTGTTCGCCTGAAACGTGAACGCCTGGTTGCCGAAGACCATTCCATTGCTCAGATAAAACACCGGCTGCTTGGTCGTGGTCACGTTGTTCGCAATTGTCTGTGCACGAACGGTGTCGTTCACAATGTTGGCATAGCCGTTGAGATAGAAATTCTCCTGCTCATACTGAATCGCACCTGGCCCCGCGCTCTTCAGCAGGTCGTGCTGCGTGGTGCCGAAGGCATAACCGCCATCGACCTTCACCGACGCCAGCACACTGGCATCTGTCGTCGAGGCCAGGATCACCGGGTCCTGTACCTGCGGATTGCAGATCGAACTCTCCGCCTCGGCCTTGAGCCCATGAATCGTCAGCGTCCCGGCGGCATCGAAATTCGCCGCAATCAGCGATGCCTGGTTACAGTCGCCGCTGATGCCGTTCAGCACCGCGACGCCCGACAGGTTGCTGAACGCCACGCCCGAGCCGTGTACTGCGCGGTTGCTGGTGATATTGGAAATCGCCGACTGCGTCGCCGCGTACCCGATGCTCTCGAAGTTATGGTTGTAGCAGGCCGAGAGTTCCACGTCGTGAACGCTGGCCACTTCGCCCATGTTCTCGATTTTCAGGCAGTCGCCGGCGGTCTGGTTCGTGCCGTTTCCCACGATGCGCAAGTTCGCAATTTCTCCCCAGTGCCACCACTGCGGGGTCGCTGTGCCGGTTCCTACTGTCGATGTTGCGATCAGATCGCCATTCAGAGCGTTCGCCGGTTGCAGGATGGTGCCGTGATTGGTCGACGTTCCCGTGCCAAAAAGGTGTGCGCCGGGAAGCAGCACGATACCCGCCGTCACATTGTTGTTGCCGTTGTTGTAGGTGACTTTGCTGTTGAGGTTGTAGGTCGTCGGCGCGAGCTTCAGCGTGACCGAGTCATACACCACGAATCCCGGTCCAGTGTAGGGAGACGTACGATCGTCGATCACCATGCCCAGCACGTTGCCGTTGTTATATGCCGCGTTGACCGCGTCCTGGATGCCCGCGTAGTGACTCACCAGGAAGGACACACCCGGAATCGTCTGATACGTTAGCGTGGTCGCGTTTACCGTATTCGGAGCAATGTTGCCGAGCGGCGGCGGGGAGCCGGGCGTGAAGCCGCTGCACGCGCCCCACGTCATTGGCGTTGCTCCGCCCCCTGACGATGTAAGACATTGCCCCGCTGAACCCGCGCTCGCCGGCCAAGTCATCTGGTAAGCCGAGAAGGCGTTGTTAGGCGCCGCCACAGACACCGTGTTTGCCGAATTTGACGGCGAGAACCACTCGAATCCCAAGCCGTTCAAGCCTCCGATTGCCGCTCCCCCGACGTTCCACTGGTAGCCCGCCGAGCTCGGCGCGTTATATGCCACAGTGTCAGAGTTGATAAAGGTTTCCGAGTTGGTGACGCCGCTATCGCCGCCCGCCAGGTTCTGATATCTCTCATTCTTCACCGCGACATGCGAGCCCTGGCTGAAGATGCCCTTCTGATACGGCGTGCCGCGAAGATCCGTCGCGTCGACGCCGTCGATCGAGATCATGCTGGAGGCGCTGTCGATCTGCGCCAGGTAAGGCGCAGGACTGCTCGCGACCCCGCCATCGAACGACATCAGCTTGTCGACCAGAACCTGCGAGCTGCCGGTTACGATCAGGCACGGATTGTAAGGCTGGGTGCAGTTCAGGTAATCCACTTCGATGAGGCTCGACGATTCCAGTTCCACGCCGCCCAGATCGGGTTGCGGATCGAAGGGCGCGTTGTACGCTCCGCCCCACCATTGCGTGTCGCGGATGGAGGAATTGCGCACGTACTTGAAATGGACACCATGCGCCGGATTGCTCGGAATGGCCGACTCATGCGGCTTCGCTCCCAGCAACGAAATTTCGTTCGCCGGCATGGTCGCCGTTCCCTCGACAAAAATGTCGTCCCAGTCGCCCGGATGATTGGCAGCATTCGACTCCGAAATATTCGGCGAGTTGATGTTCTGGAACGTGGCGAAGAATTCCGGGATCGACTTCAGGTAAACATTCGCGTCGCCCACATTAATCCAGGTGACGCTTCCATCGCGGGTCACGCAGCCGACCGACTGGCAGAACAGCGTGGGCCGCGTACTCGCCGTCGTCCCCACAGCCTGGGTGTAGTAGGCGTAGCCTGCGGGGTTGTTGGACGTTGGCTGAATGAACTTCGGCTCGATGTAAGTATGCGATGGCACCCAATCGCCGCCTTGGTTGCCGTCGAAGTGCATGCCGTAGCAGCCGTTTTCATACGCCGTCGGGCCATCCAGAACGTTTCCTCCGGAAACAATGTGCCAGCCATCGCCGACGTTTCCGTTCGCCTGCGACAGGCCCGAGATGTGGCTGTCCGGACCCCACACTACGCCGTCGCCGCCGCTCCCGTCCGACACCGTGTTGTACATGTCGTTTTGCGCCGCCAGCATCAGGATGTTAGCGCCCGTGAAGTGGCTGACGTGTACGCCATCTACCTTCATCGAGTAAACCGCCGGCGCAAAGATGCCGAAGGTGCCGTTGTTGGCGCCGTCCAGCGCGCAGTTCACGATCGAGGTGCCGTCCGCGGTGTGAAAGTTGCCATTGTTCACCAGCGGGTCGGCAAAGTTTGCGATCAGCGGAGCCGCCGCTCCCGACGTCAGCGTTGTGGTCGAGACCTGCAAAATCGACGACGCCGGGCACTGGATCACCACATTCGGCGCGGTAATGTTGATGCCCGGATTCCCGGCGAAAACCCACAAGCCTGCACCGAACAGAATCGTGACCGGCTTGTTGGCATTGACGGTCGTGTTGCAAGTCTGGCCGGGAGAAAAGCCTCGTGCATCTACTGTCCCACCCTGTGGGGGTAAAGCTCCGATGGCGGCGTTGATCTGGGCGCACGGATCGGTCTGCGGAAAGTGCGATGGATTCGGAATCCCGTTTGTCGTCTGCACCGACAGCGTGGTGAAGTTGCCCGCGTTCGGGGTTACGTTGCCGATCGGCGGCGGTGACGAGAGACTGCCTGCTCCGCCTCCGGCGACATCCACGTAGGCTTTGTTCGCAGCATCGTTCGGACCTTGCGGGGTTGGTACCGCCGGGGAGCTGGCAAACGTCTTTACGCCGTTCACCGTCTGGTCCGAAGCTAGTCCCACATAGTGAGAGTCGGCGAAGTCGCGCGTCAGGAATTGCACCGCCTGGTTTGCCGGCACCAGCTTGCTGCGTATCGCGCCGATCGTCGTAGTCTGCGTCGCGGGTACCGACCAGTATTCCGACGAAGTCGAGCCATTCGACAGCTTATAGGTGACGCGATAATAAGTCCCGGCCGGGGTAGCCCCGCTGTTGGGAGCCAGCCCGGCATTGAACTGGCCCTGTTGTCCGAGTTGCACCGTCAGTGAACCAGCAGCAATCGGCTGTCCGGCTGCGGTGGTAAACGCCGGCCAGAGAATGACGACCGAGCCCTGCGCCGGTGTCCCGTCAGCCCGGTAAACTACATCCGAGACCTGACACAATGTCAGACTGTCAGATACGGCGTAGTGCGGCGTTAACAAAGCAAACGTAAGCGATATTAAGACAGAAAAAAACCGCCCGGTAAGGCGGTGAGTATTGGGCATGGTAAATGCCTCTCCAGCGATATGAGTAAAGTGTCCCACTATGTGGGAGATGAAGTGCGCCGCGATGAAATACCAGCACATCGCGAAAAGCAGTTCCTTCGCAGGTCTAAGAATAACCTGCAGCAAACTGGGCGCTTGGTGAATTATCCCCGCGACTGTTCTGCGGGATGGTGCTGCCGGATGAAGTCTTCCACGCTCTCAACGTAGACGTCGGCGAAGTCGACCACGTCACGGCGCGACTGGATCATCTCGATTGCGTCTTCGCGGCTGAAGCCCAGGGCGCGAAGCACCGCCAGCGCCATCATGGGCGCGCGATGCACGCCGGCGGCACAATGAATGAAAACTCTGGAGTCGGCATCGTCCAGCGCCTTCAACGCAAAGTCCACGCCGCGCTGCAATAGCTCGGGAGGCTTCGGCTGGAAGTCGTCGTCAGTGGGATTCCACAGCACCGCTACCCCATACGGCTCGGCCAGCGGCGTGTCGTCGAACTCAAACTGCATGTCGATGATGTGAGTGACTCCGGCGCGGACGACTTCGATCATCTTCTCGTCCGTCCAGATACCGCCTCCAACCGCGATGCGGTTCGTCACCCAGGTCATGTCCATGCAGTCAGCTCTCCCTTAAGCGGGTGGCATGTCGCACCACCTTCCGCCCATCGAATCTCCAAACTTTCATTCTACAGTGATGCTCTTATGCCACCTCAGACTCGGGCAGAGCGGTCGAAGGCTCCACGCCGATCTTGCTGAGGAACACGTCGATTGGATGCACCTTCGCCGGTTCGGCTATCACCGCCTGCGGCGCGGGCGTGGGAACTGGTGCCGCAGCCACGGCCGCGTTCTCGTCCTCCGGCTCCGCTAGCGAGTACACCCCCGGCGAAGTCGAACAGCTCCTTAGCGGTCGAAAGATTTCCGGTCGTAGCGTGGTTGATCAGGGCGTTAGTGATGTCCTGCATCGACGCCCAGATCGATCGCTTCGCGCTCTCCACCGCCATCTGCTTCGACTTCAGCGATGAGTATTTTGCCGACGACTTGCTGCTGTTCTTCTGCGATTTGTTCCCCACGCTCTTCGTCCTAGGCTTGGTATTGCCAGCGGCGGGCTTTCGGGCCGAGCCGCGCGGAATGTTCGTGGGTGCCTGCTTCTTGCGGAAGCGGCTGAGAGTTTTAACCGGCATAGTCATGAGTCCTTGTGCGAATGAAAATGACGTACAAGTGCGTAAGTGTTACAAGCCGGCCCGAAGGACCTGGACTGCGCAGCGAACCATTCGGTTGATCGCAGGCGCCAGTCAGGTTCTCCGGGCCGAACCGCGCCGCCGGGGAGAAGCGGCCGTTGCCAACACGAATTGAATAAGCGGGAGCCTTTGGAGGTCTCAAGCCTGGCGGAGCCCAGAAACACGAAAACCCAGCGCTTGGCTGGGTTAAGGGTGGAACGCTCCGCTAGAAGCCGTTCCCGTTCTTCAACTCTGATTCCACTATAGCACATGAAGGTGGTAAAAAGACACTTATTTAGCACTTTATATTTGACTTGTAATGAGCACTTTACGGCTTACTGTTGCGTTTTTAAGTATTGACACGTAAAATTTGCTCGCATCGGTCGATTTTAGTAGTTTCACGCCTGACCTAGTCTGGCAATTCCGTCCGTCGTCAGGCTGGAGCATCGGAAATCTGTGCCCCGCCCTCCTCTCCCGATTTTGGGGCGAGAGGGTTGGCCCGACGCTCACTTCAAATGCACGGCTGCTTCGACGGCCTTCGGGCCTGCGCCTTCGCGAAGCTTCGCCACCACCGCTCCGTACTTCGGCTTAATATCGTGGCACGACGGATCGCAATACACGCCTTGATGCGTCTTGTCGGTCTGGGGGTCGGGCATGGGTGACGCGACCGCCGCATCGCGATCGGCTTCGAGCTGGCGCTCGACATCCGCGATAAGCTTCTCGTTCTCCGCGGCGCTCAACCATTTTTTCTCTTCGATCAGATACTTCTCAAACCGCGCGATCGGATCGCGCGCGCGCCAGTACTCGAACAGCTTCGCCGGAACATACTGCGCGGCGTCGTGGATGGCGTGCCCCTTCATGCGCATCATCTTGGCTTCGATGATGGTCGGCCCTTCGCCGCGGTAGGCGCGTTCGCACGCTTCGTGGGTCGCGTCGTAGACCTGGCACGGGTCGGTGCCGTCGATGATCACGCTGGGAATGCCGTAGGCAATGGCGCGCTCGGCGAGATCCTTCACACAGAACTGCATGTCCGCCGGCGTCGAGTAGCCCCACAGATTGTTCTCGATCATGAGCACCAGTCCGAGCTTCTGCACCGCCGCGAAGTTAATGCTCTCGTATGTAACGCCGGTCGATTGCCCGCCATCGCCGACGTAGGTGAGCCCGACAACGTTCTTGCCCTGCAGCCGCGCGCCCAGGCAGACGCCGGCCATCACGCCAATCAGTTCACCCAGCATCGAAATCGGAGCGCACACGTTGCGCTTCTGGAAATCGCCGAAGTGCGACGACGCGTCGCGGCCCCACGTGGGCGAATCGCCCTTGGCCATGTACTGCCGCATGATGTCGGCGGGCGAGAAGCCGCGCACCAGCATCGCACCCTGGTTGCGGATCATCGGGCCCAGCCAGTCGTCGACGCCCAGCGCGTACGCCGAGGCGCACGAGCAGCCCTCCTGCCCCAGGCCGAAGTAAACGCCGCCGACCACCTTGCCCTGTTTGTATAGATTTTCCAGCGCGACTTCCATGCGCCGGTTCAGCAGCATCCAGCGATAGATCTCGACACACTGCTCGCGCGAGAGATATTTCGATTCGCGGATCGGCGGGCACGCCGCGCTCATGTCGCCTTCGACGCGGTACTCGATGCTCGAACCTTCGCCCGACATGAAGATGCGGAACTCGGGCTTCTCCAGCCGGTGGTCGGGAATGCTGTAGGTGCGCACGGACGCATCGGCAGTAACGTCGGTGCCCCGGGTTCGCGCGCCTGATTTTGGGGCGCTAACCTCGGCGGGATCACCACCGTTGCCGGGTGCCCCAGGTGTCGCGATTTTCGAGACCGGGGTAATTTTTGTGTCAGTCGGCTTAGGCGATCCGTCGGCCTGCTCGTCGGGCGCCGGCGTCTTTGATGGCTTCGGCGGAGCGAGTGGGACGTTTGTCGATTTCTTGTCAGCAGAGCTGGAGTTTGGGCGCTTCTTGTAAGACATAGTCGCAGAAGCAACGATAAACGCAGGGCGGAATGGAGGCAAGTTGCGGGAAGCCAGTTTCCCATCCACTTGACCCTTCTCCCATAAATATGGGAGCATCAGGAAATGAAGACCACTCTCGAAATACCCGATCCCATCTTTCGGCGCGCGAAATCTGTAGCCGCTCAGCGCGGGATCCCGCTTCGGGAGTTTGTCACCGAGGCAGTGAAGGAGAAGCTCGCCACCAGCGGCAACACCGGGGAAAAGCCCTGGATGGCAGCTTTCGGCAAGATGCAGCGCCTTCGCAAGGAGACGGCCAGAATCAACCGCCTGATCGAAGAGGAGTTCGAGCAGGTTGAGGCCGAGGACCGGCTGTGATTCTGGGCACCAACGGGCTCTCGGCGCTCGCCGAGGGAGACGCCACGCTCGAGCCGATCCTTCGCCGTGCGGCGCAGGTTGCCATCCCTGTCGTGGTTCTGGGCGAGTTTCGTTACGGAATATCCCAGTCCCGCCACCATGCGCATTATGAACGGTGGCTCTTTGAGTATCTGCGCCAGTTCCGGGTCCTCGACATCGATGAAAGAACCACCATGTCCTACAGTGAGCTTCGCGGCGAACTCAAGAAGGCCGGAACCCCGATTCCCGCAAATGATGTTTGGATCGCGGCGCTCTGCCGCCAGCATTCTCTGCCCCTCATCAGCCGCGACCGCCACTTCGACGCGGTAAGAGGCATCACCAGGATTTCGTGGTAGGGTTCCGCGAGGTATACGCAGATCGTCTGGACGTTACGTGGCCATATCCTCCGCTCAATGCCGCCGGCTGAAGCGGGCTCAGGATTTTTGAAGCACGCTTGACGCGGACCTGAAGGTCCGCTCTACCCGTTGTAGCGAAAAGCGAAATGCGGCTCTACACCATCTCGCTGCCGTCGCCGTGCAACTCGCGGAGTTCCTTCGGCGCACGCGCGGGAGTGTCCTGATTCGCTGGCGGCGCGGGAGCGGCCTGTGCCAGCAAATCGTCGAGCGATTCCAGCCACAGCATTTGCGACTGAAAGACGCGGCCGAAGTTGCGCGAGGCTGCCGTCGCGACCTCTTCCATCGTCAACGACTTTTGCAACTCTCGCTGCATCGACGTAACCGGCTTGTTGGTGAGGCCGCAGGGCACGATCATCGTGAAGTACTCGAGATCGGTATTCACGTTCAGCGCGAAACCGTGCGTGGTGACCGCGCGCGAGATGTGAACCCCGATGGCGGCGATCTTCGCTTCGGGCTTGTTACGCAGCGCGTACGTCCACACGCCGGTCATGCCCTTGATGCGCTGCGCGCCGATGCCGTAGTCGCCGCAGGTGCGGATCAGAACTTCTTCCAGCCGGCGCACGAATTCCACCGCGCCGACCTTGGGTTCGAAGCTGCGCAAATCGAAGATGGGATAGGCGACCAGTTGGCCCGGACCGTGGAAGGTGACGTCGCCGCCGCGATCGATCTCGTGCAACTCGACGCCGCGCTGCGAGAGAAACTCGGGCGAGGCCAGCACGTTTTCGAGACGCGCATTGCGCCCCAACGTGATCACCGGCGGATGCTCCAGCAGCAGCAGCGTGTTCTCGATGCGGTTGGCCTTGCGCAGTTGCAGCAGGGTGCGTTGCAGCTCCAGCGCCGTAACGTACGGAACCATTCCGAGATGGAGAACGTGGATGATCAAGACGCTGTCGGCTTTCGGCCGTCGGCTCTCAGCTTACGGCATTTTGCCAGAGAAGGTGCTTCAGTTTTATGGGTTATTGGATGACGAGCAGGGTTCGCCGGACGCAGCGTAGATTCACAAGACGTGAAGCGTGCTCTGGATGAGAAGTCCGGATGCTATGTCGGGTTGAGCGCTGATCGCTGCGCTGACAACGAAGTGAAACCTCTTCAGCCCGGAGCGGGAGCTCCGGGGCTGGATTGTCGATGAAGAACTAGAGTCCCTTCAGGGACGACAGCCTGTGCCTCGCCCACGGTGCTTTGTTGCGGATCACCCGAGCCGCAGAGCGGCGGCTTCGACGTTGGAGACCGGGGCGCAAGCCCCGGGAGGATCGCAAACAATGTTAGGAGCCGCGTCAGCGGCGACCGGCACTACGCAGGGCTCTGCATGAACTCCAGCGAGCGCGCGATGTAGCTCTTCAGGTCATGACGCCGGACCACCGCGTCGAGCATGCCGTGTTCCAGCAGGAACTCGCTGCGCTGGAAGCCTTCGGGAAGTTTCTGGCGGATCGTCTGCTCGATGACGCGTGGCCCGGCGAATCCGATCAGCGCGCCCGGCTCGGCGATGTTCAAATCCCCCAGCATGGCAAACGACGCGGTGACGCCGCCCGTGGTCGGATCGGTCATCACGGAGATGTAGGGAACCTTGGCCTGGTCCATGCGCCCCAGCGCGGAAGAAATTTTCGCCAGCTGCATCAGGCTGATGACGCCTTCCATCATGCGCGCGCCGCCCGACGCTGAAATCACGATCAGCGGAATCTTTTCAGCCGTGGCTTTCTCCACCGCTCGCGTGATGACTTCGCCGACCACCGTGCCCATCGATCCGCCGATGAAGGAATACTCCATGGCGCTGACGATCACCGACTTGCCTTCGATTTTTCCGCGTGCGTTGATGATGGCGTCGGTGAGCCCGGTATCCTGCTGCGAGCGCTTAAGGCGCGTCACGTAGGGCTTCAGGTCGGTAAACTTCAGCGGGTCGGTCGAGACCAGGTTGTTGTCTTCGATTTCATACTTGCCGTCGTCCAGCAGGTAGCCCAGCCGGGTGCGGGCGTCGATGCGGAAGTGCCGATCGCACTTGGGACAGACGTTGAAGTTCTGGTCGAGATCTTTCTTCCAGATAATCTGGCGACACTGGTCGCACTTTACCCAAAGGCCTTCGGTCTTGACCTTCTTCTCGCCCGAGGTGTCGAGGGCTACGGATTCCCGCTTAAACCATGCCATGGTGTCGTAGGTCAGTGTAGCTGACGGGAGCAGCCCTTGTCGCGCAGCGGCGGAAGGCAATGCTGCTTGAAATTGCGCTGGCACTGATGCAGTCGTTGGGAATGCACTCACTTCCGAATTGTCATACCGATCGGGCGCGATGGGAATGACAATGCACATCGCAGCAACCAGTGGGACGGCTCGTCGGACTGACGTCCGCATCGCCGTAATCGAAAATAAGCTGCTTTTCGGCACGACTAAAAGTCGTGCCTTGTTACAAGGCTCGCTTCACTAGAGTTTTTCCGCAACCAATGAAGTCGCGCCCGGTCGCGCTCCGTCGTGGCCGCGCGCTGCGTGCTACACTTCCAAGTTCTTTATCATCGGGGGAAGATTCGTGCGATCTATGCTGGTTTTCTGCACTTCTTTTGTAGCTGCACTTGTTTCGTTTCTCATTGTCCCCGCGGTTGCGCAGCGCACCGTCAGCAAAGACGCCGGTGGCGGGAAGAAGATCGTTCTGCACTACAACGCCGCCGACCAGATCGTCGAGACTGACACGATTGGTGCCGATGGCGAGCTGCTGCAAAAAAACACGCTCGACTACCAGCCGAACTTCTATGTGGCGCAGTCGCTCGACACTTCTTATTGGCCCAACGGAAAGCCGCATCGCGTCAACCAGAACAAGTACGACGACAACTCGAACTTCCTCGGCGAGTATCTCCAGATCTTTGACGACACGGGCAAGCAGGTCGGCGGACATCGAGTGACCCACGATCCTCTCGCCAACACGTACAGCTGCCAGGAGTGGGACACGGCCGCGCAGAAGTGGCTGCCGCATCAGTGTCCGGCGGGAGAAGAGTCGCAGGGCACGCCGGAGACCGCGAAGGTCTTCACCCAGCAGGATGTCGATCAGCAGTTGCAGCGCGCGCATGCGGCATCGATGTTGCCGTCGTCCGCACCTGCTCCCGCTGCGGGCCCATCCGATGCAACTAATGTCCGCGAAGTCGGACTGGTTCTGCCGTCGCATGTCCGCCCGGGCGAGCGTGTGTCGGGCAGCGTGGTCGATAATCCCGCCGCCTACCAGAACAATCCGCAGCTCATCGTGACCAGCGTCGCCCTGCCGTTCGGCGGAACGGGCAAGACGTCGACACTGGCTGGATGGACCGTCGAAATTTCCGGTGAGCCGCCGCAGCCCGCCGATGGGACGATCTCGCTAACGATTCCGCCGGGACAGGTGGCGCTGGCGATCATGTTCCGCACCGTCGATCGCGAGGGCGCTCCGGTGTCGAAGGAAGTAAATATTCCGCGGGCGACGCGCGACAAAAGCAAAGCCGCCGAAGGCTGGCTGGCTCCGGCGACCTGCCTCAAAGGCGATGTCTGCATGGTGCACGGTGCGTTCACCGGCAACAGCAATCAAACATTTGCGGCGCTCGCCGACAAGCCCGCAAAAATTATCGCCGAGACCACGACCGCCGCTTACATCGCGATCCCGAATGACATCGATCCCGGGCAGAAGGCGCTGGTCGTCACCGAAGGAGCGAAGGCCATCGCGTTTCCGGTAGTCATCAGCGAGTTCGCGATTCAGCCCGACACGCGCACCTTCACCAAGCCCGGCGAGATGTTGATCTACGTCACCCTGGACGGAGCCTCGGATATTCCGGATCCGGAGTGGACGCCCGGCAACTTTCCGCCGTCGACTTTGGATCAGGCGCGCAAACTGATACCGGGATATCAACTGGCGCGCGCGGGCAAGGAAGATCACGAAGCTAAGGAACGCCGCGAGAAAGAAGCGAAAGAAAAAGGCGGAGCCGTCGACAAAGAAGAAGGTGAGGGGGGCGAGATCCTGATCGTGGTGAAGGCCACCACGTCGGACGCCATCACCTTTCGCGGCGCCAAGAACGGGATGTACGTCTTCCACCTGAGCACCGACGGCTTCAAGATGGGCGCGTTCAAGTACAAGTTCGTTGTCGCGGCATCGAAGCCCGGTTCGTTCGCCGTGCAGGGTTGGGCGCTGCCGATGCTGGCGCCGATCAAGGGCCAGGAGTTCACGGTCAGCGCGAAGTAGCGGACACAGCTTCGCAAGTCTTCGCTGCGAATGCCGTTGCCACGCTGCGCCGTAGGCGCAACACAGGTTAGCCCCGCCGTTCACGGCGTGGTGCAGTGTTGATTGACAGCTCAAGTCCGGTAGGGACGGCAGATGTTTCGCTGACGCCGGACTTTCCCGCGCGGGAACCCATCCCCACAAAACCCCTCAACATCACTGATTCCACCGCACCAAATATCAATACTGGTGGCATGACTTCTCTTGTCGCCGACGCACCTGCTCCCGTCGAAGCCATAACAACGCCCAAGCCCCGGCTCTACGCCCTCGACAACTTGCGCTCATTCATCATCCTGCTGGTGGTGGTCTTCCACGCCTCGATGAGCTACATGCTGTTCGCGCCCTCGTGGTGGTATGTCGTCGACACCAAACAGAGCCTCGGCTTCTTCTGCTTCGTGATGATCGCCGATGTCTTCATCATGCCGGTGATGTTTCTGCTGGCGGGTTACTTCGGATTGCCGTCGCTGCTGCGCAAAGGGCAGGACGCTTTCGCCCGCGACAAGATGAAACGCATCGGGATTCCGTGGGTCGTCGGTACGCTGTTCCTTGCGCCGGTCACTACCTACTTCATCTGGCTGAGCCGCACGAAAACACCGCCACCGTATCTGCACTTCTGGTCGCACACGTTCTTCAGCCAATATTTCGAGCAGGCGCAGTTCTGGTTTCTCGGTGTGCTGCTGCTGTTTTATTTCGGCCTGATCATCGCCTGTTCGGCGAACGAGAGGCTACGCCAGGCAGTTAGCGCAAGCCGGAGGCCACCGATCTGGTTTTTCCTGGCGTTTGTGGCGGTGACGTCGCTGGTATTCCTCGCCGTCAACCAGCACGTCAATGATTACGCGTGGGTGCCGGTCTCGTATCTGCTGGTGATCCAGCCGACGCGTTTCTCGCTCTACATTTTCTTCTTCGCTCTCGGCGTACATGCCTATCGCCGCCGCTGGTTCACCGCCGACGGATACAATCCGCGCATCGTTACCTGGCTGCCACTCAGCCTGGTCCTGGGCGCGGCGTTCATGATGTACAAGCTCACCTACGGGCTGAAGCTCGATCAGTTCCGCTACCAGGCGGGTAACGACGTTCTGCATTGCGCGTTTTGTGTCGCCGCGGTGTTTGCATTGATCGCGGTGTTCCAGAAAATGCTGAACCGCACTTCGACAGTGTGGCGCGCTCTGTCGCGGAATTCGTACGCGATTTATTGCGTGCACATGGTCATCGTGCCGCCAGTGGCGATGCTGATCCGGCCGCTGCCATGGAGCATCGTAGCGAAGTTCGCGGCGACGTCGGCGTTGTCCTTAGTTATTTCGTATTTCGTCTCGGAGTTCGCGGTGTCAAAGACGCCGCCCTTCAGGATGGAATAGAAGAAGCAGGACCGCATCGGTGTAGGCGCACAACCCGGCCGCTCTGGCTGTTTCTTGCCAGGCAAAGACCTGTGGCTCCGCACGGCGGAGCTGTCGTTGTATCCCTCTTGCTGCAACCGCTCCCTCTCTTGACTTCCTCCGCCCGCGGTTCTACACCTGACAGGCACGTACTCCCGGAGGTTTCGTGGCCACAGGTGATGTCCCGTCCCTTGACGTCTCATACTCAATTTCCGAGCTCGCTGATTCCAGCCATCTCAAAACTCTGTTGCAGGCACAAGTCGCACCGGCGTTCAAGTTCGCAGCGGCGACCGCCCATCACTGGGACGCTCCGGTCGAGAAATTTCCGGCGGGCACGAAGCTGGAATTCAATGTCACCGAGGGTGCAAGCTGGAAGACCTCGACCGGTATCTGCTTCGGGCTGAGCGGCACGGCCGGCTGCGAACTTGAAATCGTCGGCAGCGGTCCGGTCATCGGCTATCTCGACAGCATTCAGGCCACCTCGAATGCGGCACTGCCGTCCGGCGACTACAGCGGGTCGGTCTTTGTGAAGCTGTCGCTGTCGTTCAGCATCACAGGCAACGTCAGTGGTGGAGGCAACGTCGGAGCGCTCGGGATCAGCGGCAACGCGAAAGCCACCACGGGCGCCTGCTTCGTCTTCGCGCACAAGGTAAAGTCCGGAACGCTGCTGCGCGACGCGGTCGGCGAATCGCTCAACCATTTCATCTTCCCCTTCCAGCCCAACTGCGCGCCGCAGATGGCCGAGGGCGATCTCGCGCAGGTCACGTTCAGCGGCTGCATGTCGTACGGGCTGCAACTCAGCTACGGACTGGCGAGCTACAACTTCACCGCGCCCAGCGTGAACACCACACTCGAAAGCTGCACCAACGGCATCGCCAGCCTCACCATGCCGGGCGCGAGCGTCGACATCGGCGCGAACTTCAATCTCGGCGTCGTGCACTCCGACGACTTCACGGCCATTGTCGAGAAGCTCGACGCGAACCACGCTTCGCTGTACCTGATGCGCGCGCACAAGAACGACGTGAGCGCCGGCGCGGGTTTCGGTGCGCAGGTCGCGGTCACCGGAATACCGTCGGTCAGCGTGAATCAGCAGGGGCTGCAGGCCGGGCTCAACCTGGTGACGAAGGGACTGGCGGGCACGCAGGCGGCGAGTATCAGTGCCGTGCTGGAAAACAAACTCAGCGACAAGGTTAACGGCTGGCTCAACAACGTCGTTCAGGGCGGAGCTGGTCTGAAGGCAGCGTGGGACCGGCAGTTGAGCACGACGCTGATCTCGAAATACAAAGTCGCGCTCGACAATCCGTCAGTGCTGGATCACAGCTGGGATTATTTCTGCCAGGGCAATATTCGCTCGGCGGTCGGAGCCGGAGGCCTCCTGTTGCAGCCGGGATCGGGCGTCAGTCAGGACCTCAACCGCACGCTGACCCTCAGCCTGACGTTCTTCAATTTCTTTCACGCGCAGAACGTCACTACCTATTTCCAGAAGAGCAAGGCTTACGTCACCGACACCGGCAACATTCGTTTCCTGTTCGACATTGGCGAGGAGAGCGACACCCAGATCAGCAAAGCTTTGAAGAAGGCGCGCATTCATTTCGTTGCCGACGCCACGGCGAATACCGCTGCGGACGTGAAGCTGCAAGTGGAGCTGAGTGAGACCCACGACAAGAACGAGGCTGCGCGCATGGCGGCCATTGCGACGTACCTCCCGCAAGGTACGCAGGCCAGCGCCGCGGCCGCCGACATGCAGAAGTTCGCGGCCGCCAAACCGAACGGCACGCTGAACCTGAATTTCGTGCTGGAGTCTTCGGCGTATGGCAAGTTGAGCTCTTCGCACTATGACGGCAACAAGCCTCCGGCAAATCAGGCTGCCGACGCCGGGAACTGGCAGGTTTTTCACGACGCCACCGTCGCGCTGCTGAAGCTCGCGTTTGCGGCCAACGTTACCTACGCGGGGTGGCAGGCCTTCAACGAGAAGTCGAACGGGGGGAACGTGGCCGATCGGCGGCACGAAGGCAATCCAACCCAAGGTGCCACAGTGTGGGAGGGACAGCCTTCCGACGTTCAGCAGAAGCTAGAGTACTTTTGCCTGGCGAGCGCGAGCTTTATGAATCTGTGCGACGATCTCCAGCAGTTGGCGCAGCTGGTGAGCACGATCAAGATTCCCGACGACTGGAACCGCCTGCTCGGCGATTTGAAGGACATCGTGATGCGCGACGTGAATACCGATTTCGCCAAACCGGCGGTCGCGGCGTTGTTGAAGTTGTGTCCGGCGCAAGAGGTGAGCTACGAAAAGCAGGTAGTCGGCGACGCGCTCACGTGCACGGTGAGTTTGATGTAGCGAGGCGCCGCTGACGCGGCTACGGTCGTTTATTGGGGATGAACCGGGGCTTGCGCCCCGGCCTTCAAGAGCAAAGCCGCCGCTTCGCGGCTGGGCGTTTGTAAAACCGCGGCTGTGGCAATCGTGTCGTCGCGTGGTCGGGTTCGTCACAAACGAAAAAGCCGCCAACCTTTCGGGTGGCGGCTTAAGTCCCACACTGTGATATAAGGCTTACTTTGCTTCGGGCTTCTGCATGCTGGGCGGAATGTTGTCCAGCTCGCCACGCTGCCGCGCCGGATGATCGGACTTGATCCCCGGAATCGGGTACTCGCCTTCCGAGCTCATCAGCGGTGCATTCATTTCGCTCTGGGTGTAGCCGTATGCGGTGGTGTAGATGGCCTGTTGGAACAGTCCACTGACCGGCGCGTAAGCTTGCGACCAGATGGGGAAGGCGCGACCGCCGGCCGGAAAGACCGTCGCCACGTAATCCGCCGCCATCCTGCCCGAGAACGTATTGGGCAGCCAGTTGATCTGCATCGGCGAACCCAACTGGCGTCCCGCCGTCCAGGTGTGTCCACCGTCGTTGCTGATGGAGAAGCCCGGAACCAGCGAGCAGTTATTGCCGCAGTTGGAAACCGGGTAGTAGTAATAGGTCATCGCCATGTGCGCCGTGCTGCCCGACGTGCGGCTGTCGATGCCCATGCCGTTGATGAAGTGGTCGACGCCGCTGCCGATCGGGTCCAGCGGAATGCGCACCTTCGAGGCCCAGTGCGTGCCGTCGCTCGAGCTGCTGTAGACCAGGTCGTTGGCCGTGCAGTTGCTTTCAAAGCTGCAATCGGACCACGACACGTACACCGCTCCTGCACCGTCGATGGCTGCCGATGGCAGACCGGCGCTGCGCAAGCCACCGGCTTCGCCGTGGCTGGGAGCGTTGGCGATCGAGATCGCGCGCGTCCAGCTCTGGCCGCCGTTGGTGGACATGAAGGCCGACATGCCGCCGTCGAAATCGGCGAAGGGAACCACAACGTTGCCGCTGGGCTGAACCACCGGGTTGCCGCCAATACCGTAGTCAGTGCCCTGGGTCGTCTGTGGCGCGCTCCAGGTAAGGCCGCCGTCGGTGGAGGTGCTCATGTAGAGCAGATCGCCGACATCAGGATTGTCCCACTCGACGTAGCAATTGCCGTAGTACGCACTGGTCGGCGTGTTATCGCAGGCGATCCAGTTCTTGTCGGCGTCCTGGTTCGAGATGACGTAGATCGGATTGTCCCAGGTGATGCCGTTGGTCGAACGGCTGACCGCGACGGTGTCGAAGTTGTTGCCGATGGGCAGGGTGCAGATGAGCCACTTGTGGTACTTGTCGTTCCAAGCCACAGCCGCGTCGCTGGCTGCGCTGTTGGGGCCACCGCCCTCCCACTGCGTCAGACCTGGCAGATAGCCCTGCGTCCAGGAGATGCCGCCGTTCAGCGACGTCGCAAATCCGATGTCGGCGCCGCCGCCGCCGGAGATGCGGCCGACCTGGAATGCCGCCACGATTACCGGACCGTTCACGGCTGCGCCGGGCTCGACTTCCGTTTTGTGCTGGCTGGTGGTGTTGGTGAAGCTGTCCTGGCTGATCGAACGGAAGAGGCTTTGTGCGTTGCCGGGTAGAGCGAATGCTCCCATGGCGATACCCAGGCCAAGGGAAAGGATCGTCCGGCTGGTGCCGCGACGAGAAAACGATTGCCGTAATGTCATGAGCAAGGTTCCTTCTGGTCAGACTGGTGTCGACGAGGCACCGGGGAGTATTTTGCGCTTGGGAGCGGAGAAGACGATGGCCACCGTCGAGGCCTTAAAAGCGTAGCTTGCAGAGTTGCTCAGTGTCAACGGAAACGGTAGTAGATGGGATAGTATGCGGGAGGTTAGTTCCGTTTTTGGATACGAAGAAAAATCAGCAGAGAGCATTTGGTATTTAGCACTTGGCATTTGGCCAGGACGGCAGGTGAAATGTTTTTGCAGGATGCCACGTTTTGAATTGACGATGATGGCAATGCCGGGTTCCCATCAACCCAATGGGAACCAGCAAGACATCGACGTCTTGCCAAATGCCAAATGCCAAATGCTTCTTTCCGAGGTTCTCATGAAATCTGCCGCCAAAATCGCTTGCGCCGTTACCCCCGATGCCGAAGAGCAGCTTAAGAGCTTCATCGACAAATTCGACCCGAAGCATCAGGCGGTGATTCGCTCGGTGCGAAAGTTTTTGCGCAAGCGTTTTCCAGCGGCGAACGAAATCGTCTACGACAATTACAACTTCTTCGTGATCGGCTACTCGCCTACCGAGCGCCCGTCGGACACGATCGTCTCCCTTGCCGGAGCGGCGAACGGGATCGGCCTCTCGTTTTATCACGGAGCGACTCTTCCCGATCCGCATAAGCTGCTGCAAGGCGAAGGCAAGCAGAACCGCTTCATTCGCCTGCCCTCGGTCGAAGTGCTGGAGCAGCCCGAGGTGGCGGCGCTGCTCGATGCCGCCGTCGAGCAGGCGCCGGTTTCGCTGCCCAACAGCGTCAAAGGCAAGCTGATCATCCAGTCAATCTCGGCCAAGCAGAAGCCGCGGCGGAAGACTTGAAGAGGCTGAGACGTGACTGAAAGCCCCGCCGCAGGTGCGGGCGAAAGTGATTAGCCCACCGCGGAAGCGGTGGGTATCGAACGTAATGCGGCAAGAGCCGGCTTGAGCCGGCGACAGGCCTGTCGTCCCTGAAGGGGTAAGAATATAGTTGACTCACCAAGACCGTTTAGATACAGTAGCCGTTATGAAAGCCCAAAAGCCTCCCGAGAGTCTTCAAGAGGTAATCGAGTACTTCGATAGCCTAGACGCCTGTGTCGAGTTTCTCGCTGCTGTGCGCTGGCCCAATGGCGTGGAATGCCCTGCATGTGGCAGCAAGCGTAACTCGTATCTCAAGACTCGGCGCATGTGGAAGTGTATGGAGTGCTATCGCCAGTTCTCTGCCAAGCTGGGCACAATCTTTGAGGACAGCCCGATTCCGCTCAAGCAGTGGATGATTGCCGTATGGATGATTGTGAACTGTAAGAACGGTGTCAGCAGCTACGAGATTGCACGCGATCTCAAGGTCACTCAGAAGTCAGCGTGGTTCATGCTGCATCGCATCCGTGAGGCTATGAGCACAAGTAAGGGATTCGTGGCAAAGCCCAAGATTGGCTCTCCCGGGGGCTCTGGTATCGAGATTGACGAGACATTCGTTGGTGGCCGTGTTGCCAATATGCACAAGAGCCGCAAAGCCAAGATGCTTGCAGACGTTGGCGGCACAGTGCTCAAGGGCGATCACAGCAACAAAACAATCGTCATGGGTATGCTTGACCGCGATCTGCGCGAAGTGCGTGCCAAGGTGATTCCCAATGTTCGGCGCGACACACTGCAGAGCGAGATTCTGCGCGAAGTGAAACCCGGCTCAACTATCTACACCGACGAATGGATTGGCTACAACAGATTGCGTGATGAGTTTGTTCACGATGTGGTGAACCACGTTACCGAATACGTGAGAGGGCAGGTTCACACCAATGGAATCGAGAATTTCTGGTCACTTCTCAAGCGCTCACTGAAAGGTACATACGTTGCTGTCGAACCGTTCCACTTGCAGCGCTATGTGGACGAACAGGCATTCAGGTTTAACAATCGTGGCGGGAAAAGGAAGGAAGAACGCATTACCGACTTTCAGCGCTTTCAGAAGTGCCTGACTCAAATCGTCGGCAAGCGGCTCACTTATGCCGAGCTTACAGGCAAGGTGGGAGAAACGGCGTTCTAGACGTGTTTATCAGAAGCGCGGCCCGAAGCTCCGTTAGCGCGGAGCTTTTTCTTTGCCTTTATGCGCTCATCTACAACGGCTTTGGGCACTGAAACGATGTGCTGCAATGCCTCAGTAAAAGCCTTGAATGTTTCTGTTTTTGGCGTAGGCTTCATGTGCCGATTTTACACCTTAACCAAAGGAACCGACATGAAAGACGACATAGAAATAGTACGAAGAATAGAAGCTATTGAGCAGATGTTATCTGTTGGTTTGGTAACTCTGATCGCTCTGGTTCAGCGTCTTCCAAGAGACCATGATTATGATGGTCTTGTGGCTGCACAGCTTGACGATGCTGCTGAACTGATGCAACGTAGCGCCAAAGCCATGGGACGTAAATTTCCCTCGACTTAGGTTCCCAGCGCAGTACCAATCGACCAATACGCATTTTCTTAACTCCAACACCCCGATGCCAGTCGGGGCTTTTATTTCTGAACGCCTGTTCTTGGGTCTATTCCCTTCGCCTCACATACCTTAATCAGCGTGGTTAGATTCGGACGGAAGTGCAATTTTGGAATACCCCAGATAAGCATGCTTACCTCGTCGCGTGCTACGTAATTGGGATCTCTCTGTATCCCCTTAAGAACACCAAATTGCTGCCACGCGTAATAGTCGGCAGCTTGCAGGCCCGCAAATTCGGATTTTTTCTTGAAGATAGGTAGAGCTTGCTCCTCATCTACCATCAGGTCAATGAACTTGCCCTGCCCAAAATCGCCACTTTCAAAAATGCACTCAGTGGGCTCTCCGATAGCAAACTTGTTCTCCCATTGGCGTAACTGTTCAATGCACATTCTTGCACCCAAAGCGTACGGAGGAACCACTTGCCTCAAATCTAGTAGGGAGCTAACACCGTTATACAAGTTCATCGGAATGATGCACGATATACCACAATGCACCAATGTCGCCTGAGCGATAGCTAGGCTTCGCAGAAATCGATTAGCGTTTATGGCATCACTGGCGATACGCACATAGTCTTGTCGTGCGTGTCTCTGCTTGGCATAGCGCTCTGGGTTTTTACAGGCGGCAGCAAAATCCACCATGTGAAATGGAAGTTCTACATTGAACGCGCGGTGTTGTTCCCGCCAGATACTCTCAAACCATTGCCACTGACCAAAATTAGCTACATACCCGGCCACTACAAAGAAAGGGTCGCTATCCTGTCCAGACGCGTCAAAATAGGCGCTGAACATCGCCATTAGAGACACCCCCGGATTCGTGCGATTAACAAGAATTGCCGCTCCGAGTCTGTCCAGGGCGGTTCTGTCCAGGGCGGTTGGTGGAAATGTGAACTCATCGCTCTGAGTTTCTAGGACTTCGACAGGATAGGCAAGGGCAGACAAAGCCCGCCCACGTTTTCACGTTCTACCACCACAAGTCAAGCCAACCACCACCAAAGTGCAAGTAGCTAACCCGCTGAGACTTAACACACTTACATTGATTCACAAGCACGAAGGTTTTACAATGTTGACGCTGGCACTGGTGAGTGAAGTATATTCTTACCCCTGAAGGGACTCGTGCCATTTGTCAATCCATCACCCCGCCGTGAACGGCGGGGCTATCCTGTGTTGCGCCTACGGCGCGTGCTCGCTGCGCGCCGCCACCCACAATCCCACACAAGCTTTCCCCCATCCTGCCGATAGACATACCGGAGGCGCGCGTCTCATGATCGCGAACTGACTCACACTCCGGTTCCGTCACACATCCTGAGCTCGGGAACGTACACGTCACATGTTTGCCATTATCGGAATATTGGTCGTGCTGGGCGCCGTCATCGGCGGGTTCCTCATGGAACACGGGCCGATCCGCGTGCTCATTCAACCGGCGGAGCTCCTAATCATCGGCGGCGCGGCGCTGGGTACGCTGCTGGCCGCCAACCCGCTGCACACGCTGAAGGGCGTGATCGGCGGCGTGCTGTCGGTGGTCAAGGGATCGCGCTTCACCCGCCAGCGCTATCTGGATTCGCTGAAGATGATGTACGACATGTTCAACAAGATTAAGCGCGAGGGGCCCAACTCGGTGGAGGGCGACATCGAGGCGCCGGAGAAGAGCAAGTTCTTTGCCGCGTATCCGGCGTTCGTGAAGGACCATCACCTGCGCGACTTTGTCTGCGACACCATGCGCATCGCCCTGATGGGCGGCGTCGAACCCTTCGATGTCGATCAGATGATCGAAGCCGACATGGACGTGCATTCGCATCTGGCCGAGCAGTCGGTGACGGCGTTGAGCACCGTGGCCGACTCGCTCCCCGGCCTTGGCATCGTCGCCGCGGTGCTCGGCGTGGTGATGACCATGAGCGCGCTGGGCGGCCCGCCGGAGGAGATCGGCAAAAAAGTCGCGGCCGCGCTGGTGGGAACGTTTCTCGGCATCCTGATGTGCTATGGCATGGTGGGTCCGGTTGCCGCGAACCTCTCGAAGCTCGCGCACGAGGAGCACGAATACCTGCACGTGCTGCGGACGACGATGATCGCGTTCATGAAAGGCATCTCGCCGCTGCTGGCCTGCGAGATGGGACGCCGCGCCGTGCCGTCGCATCTGCGGCCCAGCTTCAACGATTTTGAGAAGCACTGCAAGAAGTCGGCGGTGATGGCAGCTCCGGCAGAAAGCGCTCCGGCGGCGGCGGCCGAATCCGCAGCCGCCTCGTCGTAAACAATCATGGCCGCCAACGCACAGCCGATCGTTATCAAGCGGGTGAAGGGCCACGGCGGGCATCACGGCGGCGCGTGGAAAGTCGCCTACGCCGACTTCGTTACCGCGATGATGGCGCTATTCATCGTGCTCTGGCTGATGAATACCAGCAAGCCGGTCCAGCAAGCCATCGCCGGATACTTCAAGGACCCGGCAGGCACGGGCAAGCTGATGGGCTCGACCGTGCAGGGGCCAGCATCCAAGACGCCGACGAAGGAAGACATGGCCAAGGTGAAGGCCGAGCTGGAGAAGGCTATCCAGCAGATGACCAACTTCGACAAGCTCAAGGACCAGATCAAGCTGACGGTGACCACCGAGGGTCTGCGCATCGAGCTGCTGGAATCGGAGCGCGGCACGTTCTTCGAGAGCGGCGACACCGATCCCAACGGCAATGGCCGCGAGCTGCTGATGACCATCGCCGAAGAGCTGGGCAAGATTCCCAACAAGATCAACATTGAAGGCCACACCGATTCGCAGCAGTTTTCCGGGCGTGCGAATTACACCAACTGGGAGCTGTCGGCCGATCGCGCCAACGCCAGTCGCCGCCTGATGCAGCAGCACGGGCTGCGCGATAACCAGGTAGCGCAGGTGCGAGGCTTCGCCGACCAGGAGCCGCGCGACGGCAAAGACCCGTCCGACCCATCGAACCGGAGGATCACGCTGATTGTGAAGTACGTGGAAGGGAAGGGCGACCCGGGTACAGGGTTGGACGGGCTCAATGATTTAGGCAAGGAGGGAAGTACCACAACGTCAGACAAGCCCGCGCCATAGGCGCGAGTGCCGTCTCGGATACGGCAGCGGATAAATCCGTTCTTCTCCGTGCGTTCCGCGAACCGCCCGCTCACTCCACGAACATGCAATCCCCATACGAATAGAATCGGTACTTCTCCCGCACGGCGTGCTCGTACCCGCGCAACACGCGCTCGCGGCCGGCCAGGGCTGACACCAGCATCAGGAGCGTCGATTTCGGCAGGTGGAAATTGGTCAACATCGCGCCCACAACCTTGAACTCGAATCCAGGGTAGATGAAGATATCGGCCTCGCCGGATTGTGAGGTGATTCGTGAATCAGGATCCGTTCTCACCGCGTACTCCAGCGTCCGCACCGTCGTTGTGCCCACCGCAACAATCCTTCTCCCCGCATCCCGCGCGCGCTGGATCTTCTCCGCCGCCTCCTCCGCAATCTCGTACCACTCCTTATGCAGCTTGACCTGCTCGACCACGTCCACCCGCACCGGCTGAAACGTTCCCAGCCCGACGTGCAGGGTCAGCTCGGCGGTCTCTATCCCACGTTGTCGGATACGCTCCAGCACCTCGGGAGTGAAGTGCAAGCCCGCAGTCGGCGCGGCCACCGATCCTAGCGGCTTGGCGTACACCGTCTGATACTGCTCGCGGTCCTCGGGCGTGTCCGGCCGATCGATATACGGTGGCAACGGAATGTGCCCGATGCGGCCGAGCACGCCGTAGAAATCCTCTACGGGATCGAAGCGCAGATGCCGCTCGCCAAAGGTTCCGCGATCGACAATCTCTGCCGCCAGCTCATGCGACCGCTCGCTGGCCTCGCCGCCAAAATAAATCCGCTCGCCGACACCGAGCTTGCGTCCGGGATGCACCAGCGCCTCCCACGTCATGGGCGCGTCCGATAGCTTCTTCGTCAGCAGCACCTCGACCTTCCCGCGCAGAAATTCCCTGGCGGCCGGATTCTGTTCCGCCACCTTCTGCGCGCGTGAGCCCGAGCGATGCCCGAACAACCGCGCCGGCAGGACCTTGGTATTGTTGAACACCAGCAGATCGTCAGGGCGTAGCAGTTCGGGGAAATCGCGAAACGCGAGGTCCTCCAGCAGGTCGCGGCCGCGATCGAGGCGCAGCATGCGAGCAGCGGCGCGGTCGGCCAGAGGCTCGCGGGCGATCAGTTGGTCGGGAAGGTGAAAGTCGAAGTCGGAAACCAGCACACACCCATTGTCGCCCAGCCTGCGACTGCCGCCAAAGTTGCACAAGCATGAAGGTCACAAGAGCGTATCTACGCTTTGCGCCATGCGGCCTCTGCGGTACGATAAAGATATTGGCGTCCCTCACCGGGGTTCCCAATTCCCACGCATGAAGACCGAGCAACAGCACCGGGAAGACATCGTTCGTTTTGGCAAGCTACTGCACCAGTCCGGCCTGGTGGCGGCCACCGACGGCAACCTCTCCGTCCGCCTGGAGAATGGCACCATCCTGTGCACGCCCACCTGCATGAGCAAGGGCTTGATGGAGCCGGACGACATGGTCATCGTTGACCTGGAGGGCAATAAGCTGAGCGGCGCGCGCGGTGTGTCCAGCGAGCTCGCCATGCACCTGCTCATCTATAACAAGCGGCGCGACATTCACGCCGTCGTACACGCGCATCCGCCGACTGCTACAGGCTTTGCCGCCGCCGGGCTGGCGCTGGATCGCGCACTCTGCGCCGAGCTGATCGTCACCCTGGGCTCGGTGCCGCTGGCGCGCTATGAAACGCCGGGCACGCCGGAGCTGGCCGCCGCGCTGGAGCCGCTGGTCGATGACCACGAGGCGATCCTGATGGCCAACCACGGCGTCGTGACCTACGGTGTCGACCTGCAGAACGCCTTCATGAACATGGAGACGGTCGAGCACTTTGCCAAGATCGCGCTGGTCACCTACCAGCTCGGCAAGCAGCAGCCCATCAGCGAGCAGCACGTCAGCAAGCTGCGCGAAATCCGCACCAAGTACCTCGCCCACAACCACGCCGCGGCGCAGGGCAAAGATTAGTTTCTCCCCTCTCGCCAACCAATTTTTTTGATTTTGTAGTTGAGACGGGCGCTTATTCGTTCGGCTCGCCCAAGGGATTGAAATAGTTTTCGTCGCCATCTTGCGCGCTACGGCGCTTGTCCTCCACTGGTTGACTCCGTCCCCGTTTTGCGCGCCGTAGGCGCGACACAGGTTAGCCCCGCCGTTCACGGCGGGGAAAGCTGCCTATTTTGAGGTCAAGAGTCCCGTAGGGACGGCACTCCCGCGTGTGCGGCGCATCACCGCACCGGTTAGCATGCACGGCTACGCTCAATACGTGGCCCACACCTATTCATCCCTGCTTGTTCATTGCGTCTTCAGCACCAAAGAACGCATGAACATCATTCGCGACCCACAACACCTTTGGCGATACCTGGCGGGAATCGCGCGAGGCAAGGAAATTCCTCTTGTCGTCGCCGGCGGCACTAAGAATCACGTTCACCTGTTGCTGGACCTGCCCACCACAATGCCGATCGCTCAAGCGCTACAACATCTCAAGGGAAGCAGCGCGCATTGGTTGAATTCTCATGAGAGACCCTTCGCGTGGCAGCAAGGGTATGGTGCGTTCGCAATAGGCCAATCGCAGCGTGAAACGGTGCTGGCGTACATCGCCAACCAGGAAGATCACCACAAGAAATACAGCTTTGAACAAGAGTTCGTATCGCTGTTGAAGAGGTACGGAATTCAATACGACGACCGTTTTGTGTTCGGGTGAAAGCATCGTGCCTACGGCACTCCGGTCCTTATAGGAAACCTGTCCCCCGCCGTGAACGGCGGGGCTAACCTGTGTCGCGCCTACGGCGCGGAAATGCCCCGAACTCCGATTCGGAAATGACTGGCTGGCCTCGTTTCTCCCCTTTACAAACACTGTCCGAAAGCGGACACTTCAATCCGAGAGGGGACACCGCCTCGCCTCCGCGCGCCACAGACCTCGCTGCTAAGCCTCTGAGGCTGCGCCAATTATCGTCATCCGCGAATGGCGTCCCGCATGCACTAAGGACTACGCAATGGATATCGCCCGCCCCGAAATGAAGAAGCAGAAGCGCCGCCGCCAGATCATCTGGTCGGTCGCCGCGCTCATCGTTCTGGTTGGGGTTACGGTGGGCATTTCGCGCCTCAAGCCGGCCTCTCCCACCGTCGACCGCAGCACCATCTGGACCGACACCGTGAAGCGCGGCTCCATGCTGCGCCAGGTGCGCGGCCTGGGCTCGCTCACTCCCAGCCACGAAGACGTTCGCCAGATTCCCGCGGAAACCGAGGCCACCGTCATACGCATTGATAAGCTACCGGGCTCGCAGGTCACCGCCGACACGATTCTCGTGGAGATGACGAATCCGCAGTTGGAGCAGGAAGCCGTTGACGCGCAGTTGCAGGTGAAGGCCGCCCAGGCCGAGTACGAGAGCCTGAAGGTCAAACTCGACAGCGATCTGATGAACCAGAAGGCCGGCGCCGCCACCGTCAACGCCGATTACAGCGAAGCGCAACGCCAGGCCGAAACCGACAAGGCCCTCTACGATCTCGGCGTCATCTCCGGGCTGGCGGCGAAAGCGTCGGCCGGCAAGGCGCAGGAGATGGACACGCGCGACAAGATTGAAGACCAGCGCCTGAAGATCAACCAGGAGGCCATCAAGTCGCAGCTTGCCGTGCAGCAGGCCAAGGTCGACGAGATGCGCGCGCTGGCCGACCTGAAGCAGCAGCAGTTGAATCGCCTGAAGGTGAAGGCCGGCGTCGACGGGGTGCTCGTCGAAATGCCGCTCCAAGTCGGACAGCACGTGCTGCCCGGCACCGAGCTGGCGAAGATCGTTCAGCCCAACCACCTGATGGCCGAGCTGAAGATTCCTGAGACGCAGGCCCGCGACGTACAAATCGGCGAGCCTGCCTCCATCGATACGCATAATGGCGTCATCGCCGGCGAAGTCAGCCGCGTCGATCCCGCGGTGCAGAACGGTACGGTTACGGTCGACGTGAAGCTGACGGGCGAGCTGCCCAAGGGCGCGCGTCCTGATCTGAGCGTCGACGGCACCATTGACCTGGAGAAGCTGGAGAACGTGCTCTACGTCGGACGCCCGGCGTTCGGCCAGGAAAACAGCACCATCTCGATGTTCAAGCTGGATCCGGCAGGCAATGCCGCCGCGCGCGTGCAGGTGAAAACGGGTCGCGCTTCGGTGAACCTGATCCAGATCGATTCAGGCCTGAAGGAAGGCGACACGGTGATCCTGTCGGATATGTCGCGCTGGGACAACACGGATCGTGTGCGGCTGGAGTAGGAAGCGAGAGCCACGTGCCCGAGCTTCGGCCAGGAGCGGCGGGCCACGAGCTTCGAGCTGAACGAACCAAGCGCCGGAGGCGCGAAATAATCTAGCCCAGCATGGAGCGAAGCGGAATGCTGGGTAACGCATAAATATGAATTTGAGCCCCTTCAGGGGCAGCAGGGTTCTTCGCGCAATGAATTTCGAACCGCTGGCATCGGCACTGCGTAACTAGGACTGACGGGCTTTTGTGCCCGCGCATAACAGAACGACTGGACAAACTATGAGCACATCCACTGCCCCGCTGATCGAAATCGAGAACATGACCAAGGTGTTCTACACCGACGAGGTCGAAACCCACGCGCTCTCCGGCGTGCACCTGAAGGTGAGCAAGGGCGAATACGTCGCCATGTCCGGCCCGTCGGGCTGCGGCAAGTCCACGCTGCTCTCCATCATCGGACTGCTGGACACCCCGACCGCCGGCGCCTACGAGCTGAACGGCCAGCCGGTGGCGAACCTGGATTTCGGCGACCGCTCGCGCATCCGCAATCGCGAGATCGGTTTCATTTTCCAGAGTTTCAATCTCATCGGCGATCTCACGGTGTACGAGAACGTCGAGCTGCCGCTGACCTATCGCGACGGCATGCCGTCGGCCGAGCGCAAGCGGCGCGTGCTGGAGTCGCTGGAGCGCGTCGGCATGGCCCATCGCCTGCGGCACTATCCCTCGCAGCTCTCCGGCGGTCAGCAGCAACGCGTGGCCGTGGCCCGCGCGCTGGCCGGATCGCCGTCGATCCTGCTGGCTGACGAGCCCACTGGAAATCTGGACTCGCGCAACGGAGAAGCCGTCATGGAGCTGTTGCAGAAGCTGCATCGCGAGGGCGCGACCATCGTCATGGTGACGCACGATCCGCGCTTCGCCGCACACGCCCAGCGCGAGGTGCACCTGTTCGACGGAAAGGTCGTAGCCGAAGACGAGCTGCGGCGCCTGATGCAGGAAACGCAGTAAGGCAGCGACTAGCAATTAGCAAGTTTTTTCTGCGCTGTCGTTGTCTGGGAACATATCGTCCGCAACTAGTTGCTAGTTGCTAGTTGCTAGTTGCTGAAATGACCTCTTTCCTCCAACACGTTCGTTACGCCGCTCGCCAGCTTCGCAAGCACGCCGGCTTCACCGCCGTGACCGTGCTGACGCTGGGGATTGGCATCGGCTCCAGCGCAGCCATCTTCTCCCTCATCGACACTTTCTGGCTTCGCCCGATGGCGGTTTCCCATCCGCAGAACATCGTCCGGCTTTTTGAAACCACGCAGCAGGAGCCGCAGGGCTTATTTTCATTGGGCGAATACGACGCCATCGCGCGCAGCACGCGCTCGCTGGAAAGCGTGGTCGCCATCGGACGCCGCGGCGCCGGCATCCCGCGGCCCGACGGAACGATCGAGACCCGCAACATTGATGTCGTCTCTGCGAACTTCTTCGACGCGCTTGGCGTCAAGCCGCTCCTGGGCCGCGTCTTCTCCTCACGCGATCAGCAACTGATCCAAAACACCCCAGTCGTCGTTCTCGGCCACAGCTTCTGGCAGCATCACTTCAATGGCGACTCCCACGTTGTGGGACAGACGATTACGCTGGTGCGCGGAGAAAATAAAGTCCCGGCGCTGATTCTCGGAGTCCTGCCGCCTTCCTTCCGCGAAGTCGACAACGGCAATGACCGCGATCTCTGGATGCCCGTCGAAACCTTTTACATGGTGGCCGGCCCGAAAGAATCGCGGGCGTGGGACTATCGCTGGTTCAACCTGCTGGGGCGTCTCGCTACCGGCGCAAGCGTCGCCGAAGCGCAGAACGAAATGCGCAGCATCGCACGTTCGCTTGAGCTCAGCCATCCCGACTCGAACCGCGCGCACTCCATCGGCCTCGTGAGCGATTTGCAGTATCGCCTGCAGACCGCCGGCGCTACCGGCGCGTTGCTCTTCGCCGTCGTCGGCCTGGTCGTATTGCTTTGCGTCGTCAATGTCGCCAACCTCTTGCTCGCCCGTGGACTGGCGCGCGGCAAGGACGCAGCCATTCGCGTCGCATTAGGCGGCACGCGCAGTCAGGTATTTGCGCAAGCGCTGGTCGAAAACCTGCTGCTCGCCGTGCTGGCGCTGCTGGCCGGCTTGGGCGTGTACCTGGCGATCGCCGCCAATCTTCCCCGGCTGCTGTCGCGCATGCTGACCGGTCCGGCCATGCTCGGCTACGACGCCGTCTCGACGATGGCCTTTCGCGCCGACGCGCGCCTCGTCGTCTTCGCCTGCGCGCTGACCGCGATCACTTTCACGGCTCTCGCGCTCATCCAGATCTGGCAGCTCTCGCGCGCCGACGTGTTGCAGGTGGTCCGCTCCGGCGGATCGTCGCGTTCGCTCGGCGGCAAGGCGCCGCGCTTCCGTCGCGTGCTGCTCTCCGGACAGATTGCCATCTCGCTCATGCTGCTGATCGGCACCGGCATCCTGGTGCGCAGCTTCGTCAACACCCAGACTGCATCGATCGGCATCACGCGCGGCAACGTGCTGGTCGCCTTCTGCACTCTGCCGGCAAACAATGGCATGCCCAAGTCCGAAGAAGTCATGCGCCAGATGCGCGCGCTGCCCGGCGTAGAGCAGGTCGCGTACGCCATCCGCTCGCCGCTGATGCTCTCCGAGGGCGGCATGTCGCTGAAGGTTCTGGTGCCCGGCCACACCGATCCCCAGGAAGCGCCGGAGATCAAGTACAACGCGGTCAGCGCGAATTATCTCGCCGTCACCGGCACCAGCATCATCGCCGGGCGCGGCTTCGACCCGCAGGACGATGTCAGCGGGCCGCCGGTCGTGGTCATCAATCGCACCATGGCTCGGCGCTACTGGAAATCGGAAGACCCCATCGGCAAGACCATTCACCTGGTGCCGCGCAACGTCGACGCCCGCGTGGTCGGCATCGCGGAAGACGCGCCCATCAACGCGATCGGCGAACTGCCCGAACCGTATTTCTACCTGCCATTCCGCTTCCAGGGCTGGGGCGAGATCACGTTCCTGCTCCGCTCGCAGCAGGACGCGATGGCCCTCGCTCAGCCCGTACGCGACATGCTGGTGCACCTCGATCCGCAGTTCGGGCCCGATCATGGTCACCTCGATGGCGGAGCTGGTGCAGTTCTTCTCTTCAAGCTATCGCGTCGCCGCCGAGCTGGTCACGGCGCTCGGCCTGATCGGATTGTTGCTCACCGTCGTCGGGCTCTCAGCGTTCCTGATGTATCGCGTGCAGCAGCGCACGGCAGAGATTGGTTTACGCATGGCACTGGGCTCGACGCGCGGCGAAGTGACGGCATTGATCGCCCGTGACACGCTGCGCGCCACGATCATCGGCGCGCTGGTCGGACTGCCGCTGGCATTGCTGGGCGCGCACTTCGCGGCTTCGGCGCTCTTCGGAGTTCGTCCGTGGGATCCGTTGTCGGTACTGGGCGCGCTGCTCGCGCTGGCCGTCGTGACGGCCATCACAACGGTGATTCCGGCCCGGCGCGCCGCCAGCGTCAACCCGATTACGGCGCTGCATTATGAATAGGAAAGGCGGCACTTAGCATTTGGCATTTAGCAATTAGCAAGTCGAACGGTGGGCACCGTGATCCAAGAAGCAAACAGCCGAACATCTAGGCTAACTGCTAAGTGCCAAATACTAGTTACTGACTTATGATTCAAGACCTTCGCTACGCATTTCGCCAGTTGCGCAAGAATCCCGGCTTCACCGCCGTGACCGTACTGACACTCGCGCTTGGCATCGGCGTCAACGCCGCTATGTTCGCCGTGATCGACGCGGTCCTGCTGCGCCCGTTCCCCTTCCCCAAGCCGAATCAGATCGTGGAGATGAGTGAGGCTTCTCCCAATGAGGGGAGTCTGTCGAACATCTCCGCGCTGCCCAACATTCGCGATTGGCGCGCGCAGAACAAATCGTTCCAGGACATCGCGTGGTTCACCAGCGGCATTCGCAGCGTCGATCTTCCCGGCTACTCGGATTTCATTCCGGTGGTCTACAGCAGCGCCAATCTGCTCTCCACGCTGCAGGTCGAGCCTGCGGCCGGCCGCAACTTCGCTTCCAACGACGACCAGCCCGGGCACGGCGATGTCCTGCTGCTCAACCAGGTCGCGTGGGAGAAATTCTTCAACAAAAATCCGCAAGCCATTGGCAGCTCGCTGAAGCTGGGCAACAAAATGTACACCGTGATCGGCGTGATGCCCGCCGGGTTTGAGTTCCCGCCGATGGGCGACGGGCCCGCGGTGTGGGCGCCGCTGGTCGCCGATCGGAGCTATGAAGCGCGCGACTCGCGTGACCTCTCAGCGGTAGGGCGCTTGAAGGAAGGCGTCTCCATCGGCGCGGCGCAGGCCGAGCTCACCGGTATTCAAAGCAACATTGCGAAGGCTTACCCCAAGGACGATCTCGATAAGCGAGTATCCGTCACCAGCTATCGCGAGGTGCTGACCGGCAACGTGCGTCCGGCGCTGCTGGCGCTACAGTTCGCGGTGCTCGCCGTCTGGCTGATCGCCTGCGCCAACGTCGCCAGCCTGCTATTGTCGCGCACCTCGGGACGGCGTCGCGAGATTGCCATTCGCAGCGCCATCGGCGCGGCGCGCAGCCGGCTTGTCCGCCAGTTCCTCACCGAAAGCCTGGTGCTTTCCTTCGTGGGCGCGGCGCTCGGGCTCGGGCTCGCTTACGGATGCGTGAACCTTCTCCGCTACTACATCACGCTGCAGCTTCCGCTGTCGGAGCACATCCACATCGATCTTCGCGTGATCGTGGCGCTGGTCGGCTTCTCCATTTTGTCGGCGGTTCTGTTTGGGTTGCTTCCGGCGCTCCAGGCGTCGAACGCTCCGGCGCAGGAAGCGTTGCGCGAAGGCACTCCCGCCACAGGCAGTGGACGGCATCAGAAACGTTTTCGCGATGCCCTCGTGGTCGGCGAGATTGCTCTCTCGCTGCTGCTGCTGATCTCCGCGGGCCTGCTACTGCGCAGCCTCCTGGCGTTGCGCAACCTGCCCCTGGGCTTCGCCCCCCACAATGTGGTAACGACGGCAATCTTTCTGCCGCAATCCGGCGGAGGCATGGTTGGCAACTCCGGCAAGTATGCGGGAAAGGACATCTCGCAGGTTTTCTATGCACCTCTGCTGGAGCGCCTGTCGCACTTGCCGGGCGTAGACTCGGCGGCGCTGACCAGCGTGATGCCGCTTTCGCCGAACTTCCAGGCCGGCGGCACGTTCGAGATTATTGGACGGCCAAAGGACCCCGCGAACAAGCCGGAGGCGGCGGTGCGCGCCGTGAGCCCCAGTCTTTATCAGACATTGGGCATTCGCCTGTTGCGCGGCCGTCTGTTGAGTGACAGCGATGGCCCGGCGAATGAAGCCGCAGCCGTGGTGAATCAGGCGTTCGTGAAAAAGTATTTTCCCAACGAAAACCCGCTGGGACAGAAGCTGAAAATCGCCGACACCGGGCCGCACGGCGTGCTGACAATCGTGGGTGTGGTCGACAACACTCATCAGAACACGATGTCTGAGGACACGCAGCCTGAGATCAACATGTCGTACCTGCAACTGGGGCCGAACGACGAGCTGACGCCGTACATCCTGGCATCGTTCACCAACATTGCGGTGCGCGCGCACGTTGCGCCGTCAACCGTTATCCCCGAGATACGTACCACATTGCGGGAGTTCGATCCCGACCTCGCGGTGACTGACATTCGTACCATGCAGGACCTGGTCGACCGCTCGCTGGGTAGCCAGACGCTGGCTGTGCGCCTGCTCTGGATTTTTGCCGGCTCGGCGCTGCTGATAGCCATCGCCGGAATTTACGGACTGCTGGCCTACAACGTGAGCCAGCGCACCCGCGACATCGGATTGCGTATGGCGCTCGGGGCCTCGCGCGGCAACGTCATTCAGATGGTGCTGCGGCAAGCGGTGCTGTTGCTCTTATCGGCGTGGGAATTGGCATTGTCGCCGCGATCTCGGTAGGTCACGTGCTGCGCAGCTTTTTATACGGCGTTGTCCCGTACGACGCGACGACCATCGCGGGTGTGTGCCTGCTGCTGCTGGCCTGCGGACTGCTCGCCAGCTACATCCCGGCCCGCCGCGCCTCGCGCATTGATCCGATCAAGGCGCTGCGGTGGGAGTGAGAAAGGCAGCAATTAGCAATTAGCAATTAGCAAAAGCGGCGCAATTCGAGCGCTTTGACTAAGAGCCAAATGCCAATTGCCAAATGCCAACTTTTATCAGTCATCAGGCTCGCTGACGGCTTGGTGCCTCACGGAATTGAGTTCATGATTACGTTTAAGAACGTCGAACGCAGTTACAAATCTGGAGCGGGGCAGACCTGGGTCTTGCGCCGCGTCGACCTCACTATTCAAGAGGGCGAGTTCATCACCGTCATGGGTCCCAGCGGCGCGGGCAAGTCATCGCTGCTGAACGTTCTCGCATTGCTCGACGATCAGTGGGCCGGCGAGTACTGGTTCGGCGAGCAGCCCGTGCATCTGATGAAGCGCAAGGACCGCGCCGAACTGGCGAAGCGCAAAATCGGCATGGTTTTCCAGAGCTATCACTTGCTCGACGACCTGACTGTGCAGGAAAACATCGATCTGCCGCTGTCTTACAAAGACATACCACGCAGTCAGAGACAGGGCATGGTGGCCGACACGCTCGACCACTTCCAGATCGTCGGCAAGAAAGATCTTTACCCCAACCAGCTCTCCGGCGGACAGCAGCAGCTGGTGGGCATTGCGCGCGCGGTGATTCACAAACCCGCGCTGCTGCTGGCCGACGAGCCGACCGGCAATCTGCATTCCAGCCAGGCCAAAGAGATTATGGAGATGTTTGCCAAACTCAACCGGGAGGGCACGACGATCGTGCAGGTGACGCATTCGGAAGTGAACGCTTCCTATGGATCGCGAACGATTCAGATGAAAGACGGATGGCTGGTGAGCGACACCGGCAATCCGACGCTGGTTCCGGGCGGGGAGGTGGTGCGTTCATGACGACGCTCCGCTCGCAATCGCCGAACCCAGCTCGGCGCGGCCCCGGGACCCTGGTCCTCGTCCTCTTTCTGTGCTGGGCGATGCTCGGTGCGGAGGCGCAACAGCAGCAAACCGCTGCCCCTGCGCCCCAGCCGACGCCCAACGCGCCGATGCCGCAACCGCCTCCCGCGCAGGCATCTCCCACAATGTCGCAGCCGCCGCCGCTGGTGATACGTACGCCACAGAACCTGGCAATGCCGCACTCGAACAATCCCCTTGACGCGTACCGGCCGTCTGGGGTCGCGAAGCCGAACCTCGCCAACTCACAGCGCCTGTATCAGCACATCCGCGACGGCAAGCTCTACATCTCGCTGCAGGACGCCATCGATCTCGCGCTGGAGAACAATCTCGACCTGGCGATCGCGCGCTTCAACCTGCCCATCGCCGACACTGATATTCTGCGCACCAAGGCCGGCGGCACCTTCCGCGGCGTCAACACCGGCATTGTGCAAGGCACGCCCGGTGGCGGCGTTGGCGGATTCGGCGCGGGCGCTCCGGGCGCAGGCGCGGGCGGTACGACGGGCGGCGCGGGCGGCGCGGGCGCCGGCGCATCGGGTCTCGTGCAATCGACGCTCGGTACCGGAACCACGGTGCCGTCGTTCGACCCGATCCTCAGCGGCACCGGTGGTATTGAGCATCAAACCACGCCGCTGGCCAACCTCCAGATTTACGGCGTTCCGGCATTGCAATTGAATACCGGCAGCGCGAACCTGAACTACACGCAATCGTTCTCCACCGGCACAACCTTCAGCATGGAAGTGGATAACAATCGCCAGACGGCCAACAGTATTTACAACAGCCTGAACCCGACTCTCAATTCGCTTTATCGAATCACGGTGCAGCAGCAATTGCTGGCCGGGTTCGGCACCGGTCCGAACCTGCGCTACCTGCGCATCGCCAAGAACAACAAAAAGATATCCGACATTGCTTTCAAGATGCAGATCGTCGCCACGATCACGCAGGTGGCCAACATCTACTGGGACTTGGTGAGCGCCTACGAGGAAGAGAAGGTGAACGAGCAGTCGTACGCCTTCGCGCAGCAGAGCTTTGGAAACGCGCAAAAGCAGCTTCAACTGCAAGCCATTCCGGCGATGGACGTGATGCGTTCGGAAGCGGAAGTCTCGCGCCGCGATCAGGACCTGACGGTCGCGAAGACCAATCTTCAGTTGCAGGAATCGTTAATCAAGAACGCGCTCACTCGCAATCTTGACGACCCGACGCTGGAAGCGATGGCCGTCGTCCCCACCGATTTGCTGGACACAGTGCAGGAAATTCCGGAGGAGCCGACGCAGCAGCTGATCGCGCAGGCCCTGCTTGACCGACCCGAGCTGTCGGAGTCAACCATCGATTTGCAGAACCGCGAGATATCGCGCAAGGCCGCCGCGAATGCGCTGTTGCCGACGCTCGCGCTGGTCGGTTTTTATGGCGGCACCGGACTGGCCGGCGACTTGAATCCGTTTTATTACACGCAGAACAGCCAAACCGTTCCTACGAATTGGTATGGCAGCTTCGAGAATGCGTGGAACGGATCTTCCCCCGACTATTTTGTCGGCCTCAGTCTGAACCTGCCCATTCGCAACCGCGTGGCCAAGGCCGATCAATATCGTTCGGAGCTGGAGTATCGCCAGGCCGAGCTGCGCGAACAGCAACTTCGCAAGCAGATTCGCATCGAAGTACGCAACGCCGAGTATGCGCTGGAGCAGGGCCGCGCGCGCGTCGACGCCGCCAAGAAGGCTCGCGATCTCGCGCAGAAAACTTTCGGCATCATGCAAAAAGAGCAGGAACTGGGCGCGGGATCGAGCTTCCAGACGCTGACTGCGCAACGCGATCTCGCGCTGGCGCAGCTGGACCTGGTGAATGCCAGCACGGCTTACCAGAAATCGAAGCTAGAGTTGCAGCGCGCCACCGGCACTACGCTCGACGAAAACAAAATTCAGATTCAGAATGCGGTGGACGGCACCGCGCCGTGAGGGAGAGAAGTTTGCCAAAGACACAGAGCCCAGCCAATCCAGCCACGGCACAGGACGCTTCCTCCGAGGCGCGCAATCGCCAGCGTACTGGTCGCGTGCTCGCGGCCGATGACCAGCCGCACATTCTTGAAGCGCTCGAACTGCTGCTGCGTCCTGCCGGCTTTGCCGTGGACACCGCGAAGTCGCCGGGCGGCGGTGCGCGAGTCGCTGGCCAGCGAGTTCTACGACGCCATCCTCATCGACCTGAACTACACGCGCGACACGACCTCCGGGCAGGAAGGTCTCGATCTGCTTTCCGAGATCGTCGCCTTCGACAGCGCCATCCCCGTGATCGTCATGACCGCGTGGGGCAATGTCGGGCTCGCCGTCGAAGCCATGCGCCGCGGCGCGCGCGACTTCATCCAGAAGCCGTGGGAGAACGAGCGCCTGCTGGCCATCCTGCGCACGCAGGTCGAACTGCATCGCGCCTTGCAGCGCACGCAGCAACTCGAAGCCGAAGCTCGCTTGCTGCGCGCCGAAGGGCGTCCGGAGTTCATCGCCGCCGCGCCCTCGATGCAGCCCGTGCTCCAGACCATCTCGCGCATCGGGCCGTCGGATGCCAACGTCCTCATCACCGGCGAGCACGGCACCGGCAAGGAAGTGGTCGCCCAGACGCTGCACGCGCTGTCGCCACGCGCCTCGTCGACGCTGGTCGCCGTCAATACCGGTGCGCTGCCGGAGGGCACCTTCGAGAGCGAACTCTTCGGCCACGTGAAGGGCGCGTTCACCGACGCGCGCACCGACCGCATCGGACGCTTCGAACTCGCCGACGGCGGCACCATCTTCCTCGACGAAATCGGCAACGTGCCCATGCGCCAGCAGGCGAAGCTGCTGCGCGTGCTGGAGACCGGTGAGATCGAGCGCGTCGGCTCGTCGCGCACCAAGCACATCGACGTGCGGGTCATCTCCGCGACCAACTCGAATTTGCAGGAGGCCATCGCGGCCGGCAATTTTCGCGAGGACCTGCTCTTCCGCCTCAACACCGTCGAGATCCCCATCCCCCCGCTGCGGGAGCGCCGCGAAGATATTCCGGTGCTTGCGGCGTACTTCCTCAAGCGATATGCTGCGCGCTATCGCATTCCCGTGACCGGCTTTGCCGCGCCCGCGTTGCAGGCGATGATCCAGTACAGTTGGCCGGGCAACGTGCGCGAGCTGGAACACACGCTGGAGCGCGCCGTGCTGATGTGCCAGACCACGGAAATCCAGGCCTCCGACCTTGGGCTGAACATACAACAACGCCAGCAGGGGCAGAACCTGGAGGAGCTCAGCATCGAGGAAGTCGAGGGCATTCTGGTGCGCAAGGCACTGCAACGTTTCCACGGCAACGTGAGCCAGGCGGCCGAGGCGCTGGGCCTGAGCCGCGGCGCGCTGTATCGCCGGATGGAACGCTATGGCCTCTAGTGCCGGCGGCCGGTTCAAGCCTCCCGGTAGCTCCGGTCCGTCTGCGCTTGCCAGGGATGCTGAATCCGCGCTGTCCCACATTGAGGGAGTAGCGGAATTCTCTGCCCCGCCCCCGCGGCGGCCCCACGTACTGCACGAAAAAAATGGCCGCACGCAGAGACGCTTCCGCCTGCTCTACGAAAAACGCATCGCGTTGTTTGCGATCCTGGCGTCGCTGCCGGGCATGGCCTTCGGCACCACGCTCATCTGGACGCACAACTGGTCGCAGGACGTAAAGATTTCGCTCACCGTGCTGGAGTTCTTCCTCTGGCTGGTGCTGACCATCGCCCTCATCGACCAGATTGTGCGGCCGTTGCAGACGCTTACCAATGTGGTCGGCGCGCTGCGCGAAGAGGACTACTCCTTCCGTGCGCGCGGGGCCGATCCAAACGATGCTATGGGCGAACTGGCGATGGAAATTAACGCTCTCGCCGACATTCTGACCGACCAGCGACTAGAGTCGATTGAAGCCACGGCACTGCTGCGCCGCGTGGTGGAAGAGATCGACGCGCCGCTGTTCACATTCGATCCGCATCACGTGCTGCGGCTGCTGAATGCCGCTGCCGAGCGCCTGCTGCAACAGCCCGCCGCGCGTCTGCTGGGCAAGACGGCGACGGAGTTGGAGCTCGACGCCTGCTTCGAAGCCCCGAATGAAACCTTGGTCGCGCTGCCGTATTCGGCGCCGAATGCGCGCTGGATGGTGCGCAAGCGCTCGTTCCGCCAGAACGGCGTCCCTCACACGCTGATCGTGCTCTCCGATGTGAGCCGCGCCCTGCGCGAAGAAGAACGCAGCGCCTGGCAGCGCCTGATACGCGTGCTCGGTCACGAGCTCAACAACTCACTGGCACCGATCATCTCGATTGCCGGCAGTCTGTCGTCGCGCTTGCCGCTGGCGGAATTGCCGGATGCGCAGAATGCCGACTTCCAGCGCGGGCTCAGCATCATCGAATCGCGCACGGCTTCGCTGCACAGATTTCTGCAGTCGTATCGGCGACTGGCGCAGATGCCGTCCCCGACACTCCAATTCATCGAGCTGCGCCCACTCATCGAGCGGGTTGCCGCCCTGGAAACGCGTATCCAGGTCGACATCGCGGCCGGTGCTGACATGAAGATGATGCTCGATCCCGACCTCCTCGAGCAGATGTTGATCAACCTCGTGCGCAACGCCGTTGACGCGGCGCTGGAGCAGGCGCAGTCGCCGCAGTCGGACGGCAACCCTCCCAAGGTGACGCTCGGCTGGCAGGAGCACGAGCATTACCTGAGTCTGACAGTGGAGGACAACGGCATCGGCCTGCTCAACCCGAGCAATGCGTTTGTGCCGTTCTACACAACCAAGCCCGGCGGATCGGGAATTGGATTGGTGCTGTGCCAGCAGATTGCCGAAGCCCACGGCGGCTCGATCGAGTTGACGAATCGTCCCGATGCGCGGGGATGCCGGGTGAAGGTAGCGCTGCCGTATCGGCATGGGTGAGCAACCCCTCGGCACCTCGAGGCGGCACGCGCTCTTCCCTTGGTAAAATCATCCCTTGCCTTCCACTCGTAAAACCGCGAAGTCTGCCACCGTCTCCAGCGCTGCCAAGCCGGCCAGTGCCGCGAAAAGTTCTGCGCCGAAGACGGCCATTGCTGTTCCCGCTGAGCCCGCCGGCTCCAAGGGACGCATTTACCTGATCGACGCGATGTCGTTCATCTTTCGCGCCTATCACGCGATGGCGCGGCAGCGGCCGATGTCGACCAAGACCGGCATCCCGACCAGCGCGACCTTCGTGTTCGTCAACATGCTGCGCAAGCTGCGCGCCGACTTCTCGCCCGAGTACCTGGCCGCGGTCTTCGACGTGAGCGCGCCCACCTTCCGCGACCAGCAGGCCGCCGAGATCACCACCCTGCGCAAGTACGATCGCGAGACGCAGACCTACACCGACCAGGCCTACGACGGCTACAAGGCCAACCGCACGGCCATGCCACCCGACCTGGCGCAGCAGGTGCCGTACATCCGGCGCGCGCTCGACGTCTATCGCATTCCGATCCTCGAGCTGCCGGGCTTCGAAGCCGATGACGTCATCGGCACGCTGGCGCACAAGGCGGCCGCTGCGGGGTATTCGGTGTTCGTCGTCTCCAGCGACAAGGACATGATGCAGCTGGTGAACGACCGCATCTGCGTGCTGAATCCGCCGAAGGACAACTTGATTTGTGATGCGGCGAAGGTGGAAGAAATTCTCGGCGTGCCGCCCGAGCGCGTGGTCGACGTAATGGCGCTGCGCGGCGATTCCATCGACAACATTCCCGGCGCGCCCGGGATCGGCGACAAGGGGTCGGTGGACCTGATTCAGCGCTTCGGCAGCGTCGAGGCCACGCTCGATCATGCCGACGAAGTCGAGCGCAAGACCTATCGCGAATCGCTGCAAAATAATCGCAACGCGATCCTGGTCAGCAAGAAGCTGGTGACCATCGATACGAATGTCGCCGTCGACTTCGAGCCGGAGACGATGCGGGCGCAGGAGCCTGATGCCGCCGGTGCGCGCTCGCTGTTTACCGAGCTGGAGTTCACCACGCTGGTGCAGGACTTCCTCAGCGAGAGCATCGAGCTGGGCGAGACCGATTACCGCGACGCCAAGGACGCTGCCGAGGTGAAGGCCGTCATCACGGCGGCGAGCAAGCCTGGTAAGACGCTGGCGGTCGCACTGGAATCGTCGGGCACGACGAGCGCCGCAATCGACGCGGAAGAAGTCGAGGAGCCGGAGAGCGAGCAGCTGTCGTTGACTGCGGCGGCTCCGATCACCGTAACGGCCGCGGTGCAGCGCGTCGCGATTTCTGCCGACGAAGGCAAGGCCCTGGCGCTCACGCTCGACGATTCGGCGACAGCGGCTCCGCTGAAAGACGCGCTGGCGAATGAGAAGGTCGCGAAGTCGATTCACGATCTGAAATCGGCGACGCACATTTTGCGCGAGCAGGGAATTGCCGTCGCGGGCGTGAAGCACGATCCGCTACTCTACGCGTACCTGCTCGATCCGACGTACTCGACCTACGCTCTGCCTCAGGTGGCGTTTCGCAAGTTCAACCTGAAGATGAGTCCGTCGACGCCGGAGGCTGCCGACATCACGCTGCGCCTGGCCGATAAGCTGAGCGACGAGGTCGACAAAGCCGGCCTGCGCAAGGTTTACGACGAGATCGATCTGCCGCTGGTGCCGGTGCTGGCGCGCATGGAAGAAGCCGGCGTCAAGCTCGACTGCGACGTGCTGGCCGAGATGTCGCGGCGGCTCGAGAACGACATCGGCATGAAGGCGCGCGAGATCTACGCCAAGTGCGACTTCGAGTTCAACATCAATTCGCCTAAGCAGCTGGGCGACGTGCTCTTCAACCGGCTGAACCTTCCCAAGCCGATCAAGTATGGCAAGGGCAAGACGATCTCGACCGCCGTCGATGTGCTGGAGGGATTGGCGGCCGAGCACGATGTGCCGAAGATGGTGCTGGAATATCGCCAGCTCTCGAAGCTGAAGTCGACTTACGTGGATGCCCTGCCGGCGCTGTTGAACTCCTGCACCAGGCGGCTGCACACCACGTTCAACATGGCGGGATCGGCGACGGGCCGCCTGTCGTCGGTGAATCCCAACCTGCAGAACATCCCCATCCGCACCGAGCTGGGACGCGAGATTCGCGCCGCATTCATTGCCGAGCCCGGCTTCGTGCTGCTCTCGGCCGACTACTCGCAGATCGAGTTGCGGCTGCTGGCGCACTTCTCCGGCGACAAACTGCTGGTGGAGGCGTATCGCACGGGCGAGGACATCCATACTCTGACAGCGTCGCAGGTCTTCGGAGTGCCGCCGCTGATGGTCGATGCCGAGCATCGCCGCCGCGCCAAGGCCGTGAACTTCGGCATCGTATACGGGCTGTCGCCGTTTGGATTGTCACAGCAACTCGGGATCGACACCAAGGAAGCCAAACGCTTCATCGAGGCTTACTTCGAGAAGTACAGCGGAGTACGCGAGTTCATCGACCGTACGCTGGAGGAGGCGCGCCGCGAGCAGAAAGTCTCGACACTGTTCGGACGTGTGCGCCCGATTCCCGACATTCACAGCAAGAACTTCAACCTGCGCGGCTTTGCAGAACGCACGGCGGTCAATACGCCGCTGCAGGGTACGGCCGCCGATCTCATCAAGCTGGCCATGATTCGCATCGATGCCGAACTAAGCAAGCAACATTTGCGCTCGAGGATGCTTCTTCAGGTACACGATGAACTGGTCTTTGAAGTCGCTGAGGACGAAGTGGATACCATGAAGAGGCTCGTCACCGAGCGCATGGAGCAGGTGCATGAACTCAAGGTCCCGCTGAAGGTGGAAGTGGGCGTGGGACCGAACTGGCGGGATTTGGAGTAAGGCGTTGCTGGGAACCAAGCCAGAAGGCGAGCGGCGGCCCAACCTGTCGCCGACGGAAGTCGCTTCTCTCACCGGGGCGGTGGCGGAGTATATTCGCGCGCAACGCGCGGGGTATCGTCCGCGGTCGGCGCCGCTGGCGTTCAGCGAGTTGTGGCTCAAGTTCTTCCCCAAGTCCGATCTGGAGCGCATCCGCATTCTGCCGCCGGGGCAGGAGCGCGTGCCCAATCCTCCGTTTTATGCCGAGCTGGAAAAGATGGGATTTGCCGGCCTGCCCAACTTCACCACCATGGCGGCTATCACCTTCGACGACACGGTTGTGTTTCACGATGCGCTGACGCCGCAGCTCATCTTCCACGAGATGGTGCACGTGGTGCAGTATCGGCTGCTGGGGGTGGATGAGTTTGCGCGGCTGTACGTGCGGGGATATCTGCAGGGCGGATACGCGGGCACGCCGCTCGAGAAGTGCGCGTATGACCTCGACGGGAGATTCATCATGGGGAGCGTGGGGTTCGATGTTGAGGCGGAAGTAAGAGCGTGGGTTGAGGCGGGCCGGTTTTAGGGGGCGACCGCCTTGGATGCGCAGTCCAAATCGCGCGCGTATTTCAGCAGGTGGAGCACGCCTTCAGGCGTGCATTTAGCGCACATCCAAAAACAATTCATAATGACTGCACCTTTCAATGCGCGGCGCGAAGAGTGTCGCCGGCTGAAGCCGGCTGGTGCCGTCCCTACGGGACTCGGCTCATATCTATTGCGCCGACCCGCCGCTTCCGCGGCGGGCTAATCACTTTCACCCCGCCTGCGGCGGGCTTTGGTTATGCGCGAAACAGGCGATCGTGCGTGACGCGAACCACAGGTGCCTCCACTCCGGCGGCGAATGACGCCGCCTGCGGTCGGGATGACATTTTTTGGGGGAGGCCGCGAACGGCGTGTCACTGCTGGCGAATCGCAGGTCCCTCCACTGCGCGTGGGCAAAGGCAGCCCCCGCCTGCGGTCGGGATGACAATTCGCAAATTGAGCGCGGCGGATTGTGCCACTGCCAGTTCCCCCTCACGGCTGGTCCTGCAACTGGCAATCGTTGCCGAAGGTGAAGGAGTGCAGCGTCAGGCCCGGAGCGTCGGGATCCAGGGCCAGCAGGTGTGCGCTGAATTTTGGGCTGCGTACCAGGTAATACATCCTGCCCTGCGTCACCTCGACATACGCGCCCTTGTCGTCGAACTTCACATCCGAGCCCGCGCCGTCTTTGGGCAGCGGATCGCCGTCCTGGAACAGATACACCTTCACCTGCTTCGCGCCGTTGAGACTCATCACGGCGTACACCGAGCGCGCGTGATAGCGGATCTCAGCGGCGGCGTTCCTTGACTTCGTCGTGACGCCGTCTTCGTCGATATGCCATTTGCCGGCGAGCATCACTCCGCCATCGTGCGGCGAGTGTGGCGGCAGGAAATCGACTTCGTCGCCGGCCTTGTGACCGTTCATGTTCATCACCGAGCTGCGCCCGAAGCGCTCGCCGACATAGGTTTCTTCGGTCGGCACGCCGCATTGAGGGCGGAAGGCGTTTTCTTCAGAGCCGATTGGCACCTTCAGTACCTCAGGATGTGAGACGGCGAGCAGCGCGCGAATCTTCTCCTCCATCGGCAGGTTGCCGCCCTCGCCGAAGACGCTCATCACGATCTTGCCCTGCTGGTCGATGAGAAAGCGGTCGGGCCACCCTTGCGCGTCGTAGGCCTTCCAGGTTGTGCCTTTCAGGTCGGCGAGCACGGGCCAAGGCAGGTGATATTGCTCGGCGCCCTGGCGGACGTTATTGACGTCGAAGCCGATGTTGAACTCGCCGTAGTGCACGCCGATGATCTCGAGGCCGAAGGGGTGGTACTTGGTGTACCACTGCTTCAGCACGGCGAAGTCGCGAATGCAGTTGATGCAGGTGTACTCCCAGAAATCGATGAGCACGACCTTGCCCTTGTAGTCGGCGATGTGATGGGGGACGGGCGCGCCCTGGTCGAGCCAGACGCCGTCGGCGCCGAAGTCGGGCGCAGGGCGGACGGTGGTGTCGATGTGTTGGGCGAAGGCGGTTGTGGCGAGAAGGAGAACGAGGGCAAGGCGAGAGATCATGGGCGGCTCCAGTGGATCAGCATACAAATAGTTCGCCCCCGGAGATAAGAATCACATGGTGGCGAGCGAGGTGGGCCGGGTTGAGGCGAGTTGCTATCAGGATGATGCGTACGCTCGGGGAAGTGTCGCCGGCTGAAGCCGGCTGGTGCCGTCCCTACGGGACTCGGCTCATAATTTCTTGCGCTGACCCGCCGCTTCCGCGGCGGGCTAATCACTTTCACCCCGCCTGCGGCGGGGTTTGGTTGCGCGAACTCGCTACATGTTCCCCCGAGCGCTGCGCTATCCTTGAAGCATCATGCAGGTGCGGGTTCTCTATCTTGGGATGCTGCGGGAGATCGCGGGTTGCGAGCGCGAAACGCTTGCGCTGGGCGACGCGGTCACCGTCGGCGAGCTCTATGCGCAACTGCAGCAGCGGATTCCCAAGCTGAAGGATTTTCGCGGCGCCATCGCCCTGGCTGTCAACTATGAATACTCCGACGGCAATACCGCGCTCAAAGACAACGACGAGGTGGCGCTGATTCCTCCTGTCAGCGGTGGAAGCGGCGCCGACCCGAGCGCGACTGCGGATGATGACGGGCCGGCGCTCCCGCTCGTTTCCGAGCACGCGATGCTGGTGAGTACCTCCATTGATCCCGAGCCGCTGCTGGAGCAGTTAAGCAGCCGGAGGACGGCGCGATGGCGATGTTCGACGGCATTGTGCGCAACAACTCTCGCGGGCGCCGCACTCAGTACCTAGACTACAGCGGCTACGAGCCCATGGCGCTGCGCAAGATGGAGCAGCTTGCCACCGACGCGCTCTCGCGCTTTGCCATTCGCGACGTTCGCATTGTGCACCGGCTGGGACGGTTACAGATCGGAGAGAGCAGCGTCTATATCGCAGTTTCGTCGGCGCACCGCGCGGCCGCATTCGACGCCTGCCGCTGGCTCATCGACACCCTCAAGACCACGGTGCCGATCTGGAAGAAAGAGTATTTCGAGGACGGAGCGGTGTGGGCCGATGGCGAGCCATTTCCGCCGGATGTGCCGCGCGCGGGTGAGTAGTGCGCGGTCTTGAGGTTAAGCCGCCACTTTCAAGGCCTGCGCTTCGTAGACTGCTCTGCGAGTATAAGGTTAACCGTTCCGCCAAACTCCAAATCGTAGCCGAGGCAAGGACACATGGAACGATTCTATGACGATGAAAACGGTTATCTGAACTGGGTGGCTGCCAACCCACACGGTTATGTCGTGAACTGCTACAAGAGACCGGATAGCGCGTGGAGGCTGCACCGAGCCGGTTGTCGCCACCTCCAGCCACTTAACTTTACGACCGGCGACTACTACAAAGTCTGTTCCAACGATGCGCAGGAGTTGGTTCAATGGGCTGAACGAAACTCCGTGGGCGACTTTGCGCCGTGCGCTCATTGTCGTCCCGTTACGTAATTGACCCACCCCTTATGCGGGTGAGAGCGCGTCAAAATAGCGCAACTGGGGTTTAATTCACCGAATGCATTTCCGGTTGAAGACTTCCTGGGGACAGCTTGGCTGTGGGTGCGCGCTGGCAGCGCTGCTTCTGCGCGCCGTTCTTGTTTGCGCAGAGCACGGTTCCGCATCCCCCCGACAACATCGGGCCGCAGCGGCCGGCGCAAGTGCCGCGTCCGCCGGACGCGCAAGCCAGCAACAACAGCAGCCGCAGCCGCAGCCACCGTCCCAAGGCGATCAGGGCGAAGAGCCGAACGCGACCTTCAAAGTCAATGTGAAGCTGGTGAGCGTCTTCACCACCGTTACCGACAGCAGCGGCGCGCCCATCTCTACGCTGAAGCAGGATGACTTCCAGGTATTCGAGGACGACAAGCCGCAGCAGATTGCGGTGTTTCATCGTGAGTCGGAGCTGCCGCTGTCGATCGTTGTCGCCATCGACACCAGCCTGAGTACGCGCGGCGATCAGAAGCTGGAATTGGAGTCGGCGCGAAAGTTTGCCCACGCAATTCTGCGGCCGATCGATGGGCTCTCGCTCTTCCAGTTCAGCGAAATTGTCGACCAGCTCACACCGTTCACCTCTGACCTACACACCATCGACAAGGCAATCAACCGAGTTCACTCCGGCGCTGCGACGGCCCTGTACGACACGCTGTACCTCGGCGCAGACGCGCTTGAGGCGAGGCGCGGACGCAAGGTGATGGTGGTGATCACCGACGGCGGCGACACGGTCAGCAAGAGCAGTTACCAGGACGCAGTGCGCGCGGCGCAGGAAGCCGAAGTCATTCTCTACAGCATCATCATCGTGCCCATCGAGAACAGCGCCGGCCGCGACACGGGAGGGGAGCATGCGCTGATTCAGCTTTCGCGCGACACTGGCGGCAAGTATTTTTACGCCACCGGCAGCGAGGGACTCGACGCAGCGTTCCGCCAGATCAGCGATGAGCTGCGCACGCAGTACCTGATCGCGTATTACCCGAACCAGCGGCTGGCCGACTCCGACTATCGCCGCATTGAGATCAAGATCAATCCTGCGACCAAGGATTATCCGGCTCCTGCCGACCTGCTGGTGCGCCATCGCACCGGCTACTACACCATGCCTTCGAAGTAGGCGTCTGATCTCCTATGTTCGAATCCCGACGTCAGGCGGGATGAAATCTCTTCAGCCCGGAGCGGGAGCTCCGGGTTTCATGTTTTATCAGATAGCGCGCGTCCCGTAGGGACAGCGAGTGTGTCGCCCCTGAAGGGGCTCGCGTCAATGTTGCGACGGCCGTACCCAGTGCTGCCGCACTGGGCTGAAGAGTTTTCGTCCCGCCTCTCGGCGGGACTGTACACCTGGTGCGCTTTTGCTCTGGTTTTCGCGTTGATATTCCACTGCGGTTGGTCGCGCGGCGCACGAGTCTTCCACTGCGAGCGAAACGCAGATCCTTCGACTCGCGGCACGCAACAACGGCGCGCCTGCGCTCGGGATCACAACTTCAAAATAGCGGCGCCGCGTCGCGTGAGTGAGAGCGTGTCCTGACACAGGGCGCGAGTTCAGTTATAGTCGCCGCAATTCCGAGTAGTAGACGACCTTCTACCCGCAAGCGATGGCGCAGCAGTATTCAAATTGCCGCTTCCTCATTCCACCAAGCCGCACTGCCAGCGTTTCAGCCCCGATTTCTGCGGCCTGTAATCAGTAGTGATACTCACAGCGGATTCGTGCAGGTCGCATCCCGGCACGGTGCGTCTGGCACAGAAGCAGAGCCGTTTCGCGCAACTCTCATAGTTGCATAGTTGCAAGACTTCTTAACTATCGAAATACAGAGTTGTATAGAAATATGAATTCGTACGGCACGAAAAATGTGGAAAGCGGGATGTAGTGTGGCTTCGCAGCGCTTCTGCTTTTTGCAATCACGATGGCAGCACGCCACTTGCGGCGGTGTTCTTCTCTGCATCGAGTGTGGCAGCGGCATTGCACCTCTTTTCAGCAAAGCTTCCTTGCGGACGAGTCGCGTTAGGCTCGCTAGAACGCGAACAAAAAACGCGGGACGCGAATCAGCAACGCGGATTTCGCCAAAACAGCGGGATCCGCGCGAAGTACTACGAGGAGAGACATGAAAGCCAAGCAATGGATCACGGCAGGCCTCACACTGTTTGTGATCGTTCTGTTGATTGCGCCATCCCTGGTTGCGCAGTCGCTGGTCTCCGGCGATCTCACCGGCACGGTCACGGACCCGAGCGGTGCGGTTGTGTCAGGAGCCACGGTGACGCTGAAGAGCGATGCCACCGGCGCGACCCGCACGACCAACACGAATGCCAGCGGCGCGTATCGTTTCTCATTGCTGCAGCCGGGCAATTACACGGTCACAGCGAATGCGAGTGGATTCAGCAAAGCCCAGTCCGCAGCGACCATCGCTGCCGGTCAGGCAACCATCGCCGACGTGAAGATGGCGGTAGGTTCCAGCTCGCAGACGGTAGAAGTCACATCGGCGGCACCGCTGGTGCAGGCTGACAACGCCGACCTTTCCACCAACTTCAATCAGACGATCATTGCGAACCAGCCCAACGGCGGCAACGATCTCACTTACATTGCCCAGACCGCGCCCGGCGTCACCATGAATACCGGCATGGGCTATGGCAACTTCTCGGCTTCCGGTCTTCCCGCTACCTCGAACCTGTTCACGGTGAATGGCGAGAACGACATGGATCCCTACCTGAACCTGAACAACTCCGGCGCCACCAACCTGACGCTGGGCAAGAACGATGTTGAGGAAGCGACCGTGGTCACCAACGCCTATTCCGGCCAGTACGGACAGCAGGCGGGCGCGCAGGTTTCCTACGTGACCAAGTCCGGCACCAACCAGTTTCACGGCAACGCCGAGTACTGGTGGACGGGCCGCGCGATGGACGCTAACGACTACTTCAACAACCTGAGCGGAACGCCGCGTCCATTCGCCAACAACAATGAGTGGGCAGCTTCGATCGGAGGACCGATCAAGAAGGACAAACTGTTCTTCTTCGTCGATAACGAAGGCATCCGTTACATCGTGCCCTCGTCACAGACCGTGTTTTCTCCGACGCCAGGTTTCGCCGCTGCCACGCTGGCCAACATCGCGGCCACCGATGCGGCGGCCTTCCCGCTGTACAGCAAGATGTTCAGCCTGTATCAGTCGGCTCCCGGCTACAACCGCCTGGCTCCTCTGGCGGGCGGCAGCAACGGATGTCTGGACTTCACCGGTTACGCCGGCAACTGTTTCGGTCAGTACGGAGCGACTCCGGCGCTGCCCGGTACGGAGTGGATCCTGAGCGGGCGCGTTGACTACAACATGTCCGACAGAGATCACTTGTTCTGGCGCTTCAAGATGGACCAGGGCACGCAGGCGACGTACGCCGATCCGATCAACTCGGCGTTCAATGCGGCCAGCAAGCAGCCCTCGTATGACGGACAGGGACAGTGGACGCACAGCTTCGGCTCCAACGCCACCAACCAGTTCATCTACGCCGGCAGCTATTACCGCGCGATCTTCACCCAGACGCCGGATGCCAACTCGGTATTCCCCACGCAGGTCTACATGGCTCCACTGGGCTACACCGACCTGGGCGGCGACCTGGCGGTCTTCCCGCAGGGACGTAACGTCACGCAGTATCAGTTCATCGACGACTTTTCGGTGACCAAGGGCGCGCATAGCTTGAAGTTCGGCGCGAACTTCCGTCGCTACGACATCACTGACTACACCTTCAGCGAGTTCACCAACCCGCTGTCGGTTATCACTTCGGTCACCGGTTTCTACAACGGCATCGCTGGTGTGTTCGAGCAGAACTTCCCCTCACGCGCGACCGAGCCGGTTGCTTTGTGGGGACTTGGTGCATATGCGCAGGATGAGTGGCGGGTCAACAAGAGCCTGAAACTCACGCTGGCGTTGCGCGTCGAGCACAACTCCAATCCGACTTGCAATCTGAACTGCGCGTCGTATCTCACGACTCCGTTGCTGGGCTCCAGCACGAGCGGCGATACGCCGTACAACCAGATGATCCTCTCCAACCAGGCAGGCACCTTCCGTGGCACAGACACAATCGATCTGGCGCCGCGCTTTGGCTTTGCGTGGTCGCCGGGAGGCAGCGACAAGACGGTTCTCCGCGGCGGCTTCGGCATCTTCTACGATGCCTTCCCCTCGGTCTTTGCCGACAACTCCATGACCAACGTGCCCAACCTGATTCCGGAAGTTCTCGGCGGAGTTCCGTGGGCCGATCAGACCACACCGGCGGGCGCATGGCAGATCGCTTCCAGTTCTGCTGCTGCTCTTCGCGCCGGTTTCACCAACGGCGGAAGCTTCAACTCGCTCTCCGCTACCCTGCCGGGCTTCTCCGCGCCGGGTGTGAACAACTTTGTTGGGACCTTCAAGACTCCGCGTTACCAGGAATACAGCTTGCAGATCCAGCAGCAGCTGGACGACAAGAGCTCGATGTCGATTGGTTACGTGGGCAATCACGGACTTAACCAGCCCATCACGAACTATCCCAACGCTTACGCGGGTGGAGTCGGCGGACTGCCGGTGAATCCCTATTCCAGCAACTTCGCCACGGTCGCCGAGGTTTATTCGGGTGGCGTATCCAACTACAACGGCTTGACCGCGAGCTACCAGCGTCGCATGACGTATGGATTCACGGTGCAGGCCAACTACACCTGGAGCCACACGCTGGATGAAATCTCCAACGGTGGAAACCTGCCTTACAACGGTTTGACCAGCCTGGTCTACCAGATCAATCCACTTTGCCTGCGCTGCAACAACTACGGAAACGCCGACAACGATGTTCGTAATTCGTTCAACGCTTCGTATGTGTGGCAGACGCCGTGGAAGTTCGGCAACAAGTTCGTCAACGGCGCATTTGGTGGATGGACTCTGTCGCAGAACTTCTTCGCCCGTTCCGGTCTGCCTCTGACGGTGCTGGACACCACATCCTTCATCGGCAACTACAACGGGAACACCTCGTACTTCCCGACTCAGGTCATCGGAGCCGGGCAGGGCAGCTGCAACCAGTACGGCTCAGGGTGTTTGAACGCCAGCGGCTTCTCCAGCGCTAACAACCTGACCACCTTCCCCAACCAGGTGCGCAATCAGTTCCGCGGACCCGGTTTCTTCGATTCCGATTTGTCGGTGAACAAGAATTTCAAGATCACCGAGAGAATGGCCTTCGGAATCGGTGCCAATCTGTACAACGTGTTCAATCACACGAACTTCGCTTCGCCGATCGACACGTGGCAGGGAACAGGCGTGAACGCCGGCAACTTCGGTCAGGTCACGCAAACCACCGCGCCACCGACCGGACCTTACGGAGCGTTCTTTACCGGTCTGCCTTCGGGACGCATCATCCAGTTCCAGGGCAAGCTGGTGTTTTAAATCGACAAGCAATCGCCCCCTCAACAGAGGCTCCTTCGGGAGCCTCTTTTTTTGGACAAAGCGTTTCAGCTCTCTTCTTGTTCGATAGTGAAAAACTGCGAAAATTGCCTGTTAACTCTACAAGTATTCCATTCGTAAACCTGCTTTAAGACAATAGTTGGATTATGTCCGAAGCCGATTCCACAAATTAGAAGAGGGTTGTTTGTGAGTATGTGAAAAGTTGTAATTCAGGATTGCCCAACAATTGTCGAAATAAGAAATTCAATTATGACAAATGAAGGAGATACAACTACTAATATCTTACTTCGGGAGCAGTATTTAGCTAATACATATTGGTTCCCTGATTGCCCTTCTTTCTAGAGCAAAGTTGTTGTCGAAAAACAAAGCTTTGCCAACCGTTTTCCGCTCGAAAAATTGCCATCGTTATGAGGTTCTCGGGGATGGCAATTCATGTTGGGGGAGCGGTCGTTTGAGGGGAGATATGACAGTAAAAAAACTGATCACCGGGATCCTATCCTTGCTGGTGATTGCCGCAGTGATGGCGCCGTCGTTGATGGCGCAGTCGCTGATCTCGGGCGATCTTACCGGTACGGTGACTGATCCAAGCGGTGCGGTGCTGTCCGGGGCAAGCGTCACCATTAAGAGCGATGCCACCGGCGCCACCCGTACCACGACAACCGGTTCCAATGGAACCTATCGCTTCTCGCTGTTGCAGCCCGGTACCTACACGGTGTCTGTCACAGCATCTGGTTTCAGCAAGTCCGAAGCCAAGGCCAACGTCTCCATCGGTCAGGCATCGATCGCCGATGTGAAGATGTCGGTCGGTACTTCGGCCACCACGGTGGAAGTAACTTCAGCGGCTCCGCTGGTGCAGGCCGATAACGCCGACCTGTCCACCAACTTCAGCCAGGCTCTGATCGCCAACCAGCCTAACGGCGGTAACGATCTGACCTATGTTGCCCAGACAGCTCCTGGCGTCACCATGAACGTCGGCCAGGGCTACGGCAACTTCACCGCGTACGGCATGCCTGCCACCTCGAACCTGTTCACCGTGAACGGCGAGAACGACATGGATCCGTACCTGAACCTGAATAACTCAGGTGCCACCAACCTGACGCTGGGCCGCAACGAAGTAGAAGAAGCGACGGTCATCAGCAACGCTTACTCTGGCCAGTACGGACAGCAGGCAGGCGCGCAGGTCAACTACGTGACCAAGAGCGGCACCAACCAGTTCCACGGCAACGCCGCGTACTGGTGGACGGGCCGTGCGATGGACGCCAACGACTGGTTCAACAACCTGTACAGCACGCCGCGTCCGTTCGCCAACAACAACGAGTGGGCTGCTTCCATCGGCGGACCGATCAAGAAGGACAAGCTGTTCTTCTTCGTCAACACCGAAGGCATCCGCTACATCGTTCCTTCGTCGACGCCAGTTTTCGCTCCGACGCCGGCCTTCCAGGCGGCTGCACTGAGCAACCTGGCGACGGGCGCTTACAGCGCCGCTCTCGGCCTGCCTCCTGACCCGGGTGCGATTCCGACGTACAACACCTACTTCAACCTGTTCAACAACGCTCCCGGCTACAACCCGAGCAACGTTCAGGCAGGCAGCTGTATCGACAACAACCTGGGCCTCAGCCTTGGACCGGGTACTGCTACGATTCCGGGTCTCGGCATTCCGGGATTGACCAACGACAACTGTATCGCCCGCTACGAAGCCAACCCGGCCCTACCGGGAACGGAATGGATTCTGAGCGGCCGCGTCGATTACAACCTGTCGGACAAAGACCACCTCTGGTGGCGCTACCGCATGGATCATGGAACGCAGGACACGTATGCTGATCCGATTAGCTCGGACTTCAACGCAGCCAGCTTCCAGCCTTCGTACGATGGACAGGGTCAGTGGAACCACGTGTTCAGCCCGAACGCAACCAACCAGTTCATCTACGCCGGCAGCTATTACCGTGCGATCTTTACCCAGGACAACTTCAACCAGGCGGGATTCCCCTACGCAGTGGATGGAGCTGATTTCGGCTTCAACCTGAGCACCGTGGGCGGCGATGCCTTCGCCTTCCCGCAGGGCCGCAACGTAACCCAGTACCAGTTCATCGACGACTTCTCCTGGACCAAGGGCGCACATGCCCTGAAGTTCGGTGCGAACTTCCGTCGTTATGACATCACCGACTACACCTTCAGCACCTACAGCAATCCGCTGGTGGCGATGCTTGGCGCCGGCGACCTGTTCTTCGACAGCACGTACCGGTACCAGGAGCGGTTTGCGAACCGCGCTTCGTATCCGGTGGCACTGTGGGGACTGGGTCTGTATGCCCAGGACGAGTGGCGAGTCAACAAGAGCCTGAAGGTCACGCTGGCCCTCCGCGCGGAAAAGAACTCCAACCCGGTTTGTCAGCTGAACTGCGCTTCGCTGATGGCTGGACAGTCGTACCAGGCTGATCTGGCTGCGATACCGGGCGTGCTGGCTGATCCGGCTACTCCGTACAATCAGCTGATTGAAGCCAATCGGCATCAGGTGTTCCGTTCGACGGATTCCATCAACTGGGCTCCGCGCTTCGGATTTGCCTGGTCCCCGGGCGGCAGCGACAAGACGGTCATCAAGGGCGGCTTCGGTCTGTTCTATGATGCGCTGCCTGCGGTCATCGGCGACGCCTTCATGGCCAACGTACCGACCCGTGTCGAAGAGCGGCCGGCATTCGGCTACTACGCAGACAACGGGCTGGGATGGGCCGATCCAGGCGCGCACACGCTGGTTGCCGGTTGCGCCGGACTGCTGCAGAACGGCTTTGCCAACGGCGTGAGCTGGAACGATATCAGCACCTTCAATGGCGCTACCTGCCGCAGACCGACCTTCAACACCCAGGCCGGCACCTTCCACACTCCTTACTGGGAGCAGTGGAGCGTCGGCATTCAGCAGGCACTTGGCGACAAGACTGCTGTGACCCTGACCTACGTCGGCAACCACGGCGTACATATCCCGATCAACAACAGCGGTCTCGGCGGCTATGATCCGGCCGGTACCTATGGCAGCACCTTCCCGGCGACTCGTCCTGTGGGCGACTTCGGCTTCCTGCAGCAGTACGAGTCGACGGCGGTTTCCAACTACAACGGCCTCACGGCCAGTTTCACTCAGCGTATGACTTACGGCTTCTCGGTGAATGCAAGTTACACCTGGAGCCACACGATGGATGAAATCTCCAACGCCGGTGGTGAGCCTTACAACGGTGTCACCTCGTTGCAGTATCAGTTCAACCCTGTCTGCCTGCGCTGCCAGTATGGCAATGCGGACTATGACATTCGCAACTCCTTCAACGCCGACTTTGTGTGGCAAACCCCGTGGAAGTTCGGCAACAAGTACGCCAACGGCGCCTTCGGTGGGTGGACGATGTCGATGAACTTCTTCGCCCGCAGCGGACTGCCCTACACCCTGGTGGATGCCTTCGACGTCATCAGTGGTTATGGTGCGTCGTTCCCGATCGCGTCGGTCAACGGCTTCTCGCAGAACAGCTGCTCGAACGGCTTGAGCCAGTGCGTTCCTTACCAGGATCCGACTGGACAGGTCATCAACCCGGCGTACAACATTCCGGGCTTGACCGGACAGCCTCTAGGCTACTTCTCCAACCAGCGCCGCAATCAGTACCGCGGACCTGGCTTCTTTGACTCCGATCTCTCGGTCAACAAGAACTTCAAGTTGACGGAGCGGTTGGCGTTCGGAGTAGGTGCCAACTTCTACAACGTGTTCAACCACCCGAACTTCACCAACCCGGATCAGTACCTGGGTGATTCGACGTTCGGACAGATCCTGCAGACCACGGCACCGCCGACCGGTCCTTACGGATCGTTCTTCGCCGGACTGCCTTCGGGACGTATCGTTCAGTTCCAGGGCAAGCTGGTGTTCTAGAACAGCTGAATCAGTTGCAGTACCTTGGGAGGCTCCTTCGGGAGCCTCCTTTTCTTGTGCTTGACTCGCCCTATGCCGCCAGCCGAACTGCGCGAAATCCCCCACTTTGTTACTAAGTGCAGTCGCCACTCCTGTCTGTCCAATTAATGTCAAACGTTCTGAAAATGGAATGTGAGTTGTTGTCGAAATGTGAAAAAGAGTAGCTCTGGTTTACGACAATTTATCTAAAAAAACGGTAAGTACTCAGAATTTGAACAAGTTGTGACATTTCATGTCGCAAAACAGTAGCCAATTTCTCAATGGTACCGAGATTGCCCTATTCCTTGCAGCAGGGTAGGTGTCGAAGCCAAGCCTTGCGGATCGTTTTCCTCTGGAAATCCCTGGGTATCGCAGCTGTCCCGAGAAAGGCTGTCGCTGCCCAGAGCGGTTGAAAATTGAAAAACGTTCGTCTTGAGGGGAGATATGACAGTGAAAAAACTGATCACCGGGATCTTATCCTTGCTGGTGATTGCCGCAGTGATGGCGCCGTCGTTGATGGCGCAGTCGCTGATCTCGGGCGATCTTACCGGTACGGTGACTGATCCAAGCGGTGCGGTGCTGTCCGGGGCAAGCGTCACCATTAAGAGCGATGCCACCGGCGCCACCCGTACGACGACAACCGGTTCCAACGGAACCTATCGCTTCTCGCTGTTGCAGCCCGGCACTTACACGGTGACGGTGACAGCATCCGGCTTCAGCAAGTCCGAAGCCAAGGCCAACGTCTCCATCGGTCAGGCATCAATCGCCGATGTGAAGATGTCGGTCGGTACTTCGGCCACCACGGTGGAAGTAACTTCAGCGGCTCCGCTGGTGCAGGCCGACAGCGCCGACCTGTCGACCAACTTCAGCCAGGCGTCTGATCGCCAACCAGCCTAACGGCGGTAACGATCTGACCTATGTTGCCCAGACAGCTCCTGGCGTCACCATGAACGTCGGCCAGGGCTACGGCAACTTCACCGCGTACGGCATGCCTGCCACCTCGAACCTGTTCACCGTGAACGGCGAGAACGACATGGATCCGTACCTGAACCTGAATAACTCAGGTGCCACCAACCTGACGCTGGGCCGCAACGAAGTAGAAGAAGCGACGGTCATCAGCAACGCTTACTCTGGCCAGTACGGACAGCAGGCAGGCGCGCAGGTCAACTACGTGACCAAGAGCGGCACCAACCAGTTCCACGGCAACGCCGCCTACTGGTGGACGGGCCGTGCGATGGACGCCAACGACTGGTTCAACAACCTGTACAGCACGCCGCGTCCGTTCGCCAACAACAACGAGTGGGCAGCTTCCATCGGCGGACCGATCAAGAAGGACAAGCTGTTCTTCTTCGTCAACACCGAAGGCATCCGCTACATCGTTCCTTCGTCGACGCCAGTTTTCGCTCCGACGCCGGCCTTCCAGGCGGCTGCACTGAGCAACCTGGCGACGGGCGCCTACAGCGCCGCTCTCGGCCTGCGTCCTGACCCGGGTGCGATTCCGACGTACAACACCTACTTCAACCTGTTCAACAACGCTCCCGGCTACAACCCGAGCAACGTTCAGGCAGGCAGCTGTATCGACAACAACCTGGGCCTCAGCCTTGGACCGGGTACTGCTACGATTCCGGGTCTCGGCATTCCGGGATTGACCAACGACAACTGTATCGCCCGCTACGAAGCCAACCCGGCCCTACCGGGAACGGAATGGATTCTGAGCGGCCGTGTCGATTACAACCTGTCGGACAAAGACCACCTCTGGTGGCGCTACCGCATGGATCATGGAACGCAGGACACGTATGCTGATCCGATCAGCTCGGACTTCAACGCAGCCAGCTTCCAGCCTTCGTACGATGGACAGGGCCAGTGGAACCACGTGTTCAGCCCGAACGCAACCAACCAGTTCATCTACGCCGGCAGCTATTACCGTGCGATCTTTACCCAGGACAACTCCGACCAGGCCGATTCCCCTACGCAGTGGATGGAGCTGCTTTCGGCTTCAACCTGAGCCACCGTGGGCGGCGACGCCTTCGCCTTCCCGCAGGGCCGCAACGTAACCCAGTACCAGTTCATCGACGACTTCTCCTGGACCAAGGGCGCACATGCCCTGAAGTTCGGTGCGAACTTCCGTCGTTATGACATCACCGACTACACCTTCAGCACCTACAGCAATCCGCTGGTGGCGATGCTTGGCGCCGGCGACTTGTTCTTCGACAGCACGTACCGGTACCAGGAGCGGTTTGCGAACCGCGCTTCGTATCCGGTGGCACTGTGGGGACTGGGTCTGTATGCCCAGGACGAGTGGCGAGTCAACAAGAGCCTGAAGGTCACGCTGGCCCTCCGCGCGGAAAAGAACTCCAACCCGGTTTGTCAGCTCAACTGCGCTTCGCTGATGGCTGGGACAGTCGTACCAGGCTGATCTGGCTGCGATACCGGGCGTGCTGGCTGATCCGGCTACTCCGTACAATCAGCTGATTGAAGCCAATCGGCATCAGGTGTTCCGTTCGACGGATTCCATCAACTGGGCTCCGCGCTTCGGATTTGCCTGGTCCCCGGGCGGCAGCGACAAGACGGTCATCAAGGGCGGCTTCGGTCTGTTCTATGATGCGCTGCCTGCGGTCATCGGCGACGCCTTCATGGCCAACGTACCGACCCGTGTCGAAGAGCGGCCTGCATTCGGCTACTACGCAGACAACGGGCTGGGATGGGCCGATCCAGGCGCGCACACGCTGGTTGCCGGTTGCGCCGGACTGCTGCAGAACGGCTTTGCCAACGGCGTGAGCTGGAACGATATCAGCTCCTTCAATGGCGCTACCTGCCGCAGACCGACCTTCAACACCCAGGCCGGCACCTTCCACACTCCTTACTGGGAGCAGTGGAGCGTCGGCATTCAGCAGGCACTTGGCGACAAGACTGCTGTGACCCTGACCTACGTCGGCAACCACGGCGTACATATCCCGATCAACAACAGCGGTCTCGGCGGCTATGATCCGGCCGGTATCTATGGCAGCACCTTCCCGGCAACTCGTCCTGTGGGCGACTTCGGCTTCCTGCAGCAGTACGAGTCGACGGCGGTTTCCAACTACAACGGCCTCACGGCCAGTTTCACTCAGCGTATGACTTACGGCTTCTCGGTAAATGCAAGTTACACCTGGAGCCACACGATGGATGAAATCTCCAACGCCGGTGGTGAGCCTTACAACGGTGTCACCTCGTTGCAGTATCAGTTCAACCCTGTCTGCCTGCGCTGCCAGTACGGCAATGCGGACTATGACATTCGCAACTCCTTCAACGCCGACTTTGTATGGCAAACCCCGTGGAAGTTCGGCAACAAGTACGCCAACGGCGCCTTCGGTGGGTGGACGATGTCGATGAACTTCTTCGCCCGCAGCGGACTGCCCTACACCCTGGTGGATGCCTTCGGCGTCATCCAGGGTTATGGATGCGTCGTTCCCGATCGCGTCGGTCAACGGCTTCTCGCAGAACAGCTGCTCGAACGGTTTGAGCCAGTGCGTGCCCTACCAGGATCCGACTGGACAGGTCCTCAACCCGGCTTACAACATTCCGCGGCTGACCGGACAGCCTCTGGGCTTCTATCTCCAACCAGCGCCGCAATCAGTACCGCGGACCTGGCTTCTTTGACTCCGATCTCTCGGTCAACAAGAACTTCAAGTTGACGGAGCGGTTGGCGTTCGGAGTAGGTGCCAACTTCTACAACGTGTTCAACCACCCGAACTTCACCAACCCGGATCAGTACCTGGGCGATTCGACGTTCGGACAGATCCTGCAGACCACGGCACCGCCGACCGGTCCTTACGGATCGTTCTTCGCCGGACTGCCTTCGGGACGTATCGTTCAGTTCCAGGGCAAGCTGGTGTTCTAGACAAGTTGAAACGCTTCGTCTCGGCGGCTCCTCACGGAGCCGCCGTTTTTTATTTGCGCGAACCCTGCGGGATCCAGCAGAGAGGTTAGATCAGGCCTTCTTCCATTCGGCGCGTCTTCTGCGCCACTGCAGCACACAATAGCAATCCAGGATAACGATGATGGGATCGATGGGATGGCGATAGTCCATGCTGGAATGGGTAATGTAGTACACCAGCGGGAACGTCAGCAGGATGATAACGAGCGGAAACACGGCCTCCTGCTTGCCCGCCAGCCAGGCATACCGCAGCCCGCCGATCATCAGCAGGGTCAAGGCTGTTGCAAAGAAGGCATTGGGGATGTGAAAGGGCTCGCCGTCGAGAAATTTGCGATCGAGTGACCAGAAGCCAGTCCAGATATTCAGCACATGACGTGCTGTCACCCACGCGAAGAATCCCGGATGCTCCCGAATATATTCCTGCGCCTGGACTTTCTTGGCATCCATGTAGCCGATCTCGCCCAGCCGCCGCCACTCGGCATATTCGACAGGGCTGGTCGTGGGATGCGCGGAGTCGGGCGTAACGTCGGAGGTGTCGCCGTTCACGCCGACATGCATCTCCATCCAGAAGCCATCGCGCAACGGAATGAGCCGATGGAAGGCTTCGTAGTTGCGCACGGTCCAGGGCGTCACGATGGCCAGCAGGACACACGCCGCCAATACGCCCGGTGCAATCCATGGCAGCCTTGCGCGCGAGCGGCGTATGGCCAGCCAGAGCGCGAGGAAGGGCAGCGGGCCGAACAGGGCGGTGCTGACTAGTCCCGCCACGCCCCACAACGCTCCCCACACAAACCAGTCACGGAGAGCCCGGCTCTGCTCCAGCCGCAATGTTTGCAGCCAGAGAAGCGTGGCGATGAGGCAGGTCAAGGCGTCGGAGTAGATGCGCCCGCCGGAAAGATAAATGGAGTAGGGAAAGAGCACCCAAGCCCATCCGGACACCAGTGCCGTCCGCTGGTCGAAGACGCGTTTGGCGAGGTAGTAGACCGGGATGACGGTCAGTGCGGCGAACAGGCTGTTCAGCGACAGAATCGCCATCGCGCTGGCTGCGGTGAAGCCGCCGAACAGCTTCATACATAGCGCGACCAGGTACGGGTACACCGGCGGCAGCATCGCGGTTGGGCCGCTGTGGATCGAAGAAGGGGGATGCAAAGCCGTGGCCTTCGCAGATGGAGCGGGCGATGCGTCCCATCTCCCAGCCGAAGTGCCAGTGATCGCGGTAAGGGTCGGTGAACTCGGGAATCATCACCACCGACACAGTAAGCCGGATCGCGAGCGCCACGAAGAACATGGTGTACAGCGCGCGCGGGCCGGACGCAGCGCGAGCAAGTGCCGCCTTCAGCCCCGCTGGCTTCTCACTCGTGCGATGAGGATCTGCGAATTTTGGTTCGGTGGCCAACTTGGTCAGGATTCGTCGATGGCGCTCGGCAAAAGCGCCACTAGAACCGTATTACAAACGGGCGCTATATCAAAGTGAGAGCTGTGTCAGGCTCAAGCTGGCGAGAGTTCCCCTGCAACTACGTTGTCGGCGTTTTGATACACTGCAACTTCGAAACCGCACGTTTGAGGTCATGATGCCAAACCCGACGCCTACGCAGCCCGCTATCCAGTTGAACAATACATCCGATTACCGCGAGAGCTATGCCAACAGCGTGCAGGTGCGGGTGAATGTGTGGGACTTCTTTCTCGTATTCGGCACGCTACAACAGCAGGATGAGACGCGCGTAGAGGTACACAATTTCCAGGGGATTTACTTAAGTCCGCAGCAGGCGAAGGCGCTGCACACCATCCTGCAGCAGAACCTGGTGAACTACGAGAATACGTTCGGCGAGATCAAACTCGATCCGCGCGTGGGACCGGGGTCGGGGCCAGTTCACTAGAGGGAAGATTCTGCACGTCGCTTCAGTGGAAGCAATTTCACTCGCACCGGAGTCTTCGTCACTGAAACCACCGCTCCGGTTTCAAGGCTCTCCTCACTTACCTTGAGGGCTGATGCAATGATGTCTGCCAGTTGACTGCCATTCTTGCCTTGAAGTCTCAGCCGCATCGCTGATGGCGACGCCGCTCCGGAGGCGGCGAGCAGGATGTGAAAGTCGGCATCCAAGGTGACGACGATCATACGATGTTCATTGGCATACGCGAGAATGTCTAAGTCAGAGGCTTTCGATAGTCCCAAATCCGCGGCATGAATGCGGTGATCCCAGCTTGTTTGAGGTGGCCTGCGGTTGAGTACGGCAGTCCTTGATCCAGCAGGAGGTCTCTCATGCGACGCGGAAGTCGACGGCTGCGTCGATGAGACTTGCGGCAGCGAATTCGAGGACCTGGCGAACGTCTTCTTCTTCCAGTCCCGGATATTCGCTGAAGAGCTGTTGACGGTCTGGTAGGTCGCGATTGCCTCAAGGACACGTCGGACCGTCAGACGCATCTGGCGCACACAAGGCTGCCCACCCATCTGATCGGGATCGACAGTGATACGATCAAACCCTTGAATATTGAAGCTCCGGTCCATGAGAGGATGTTATCCCGGTAGTACACACCGGTGTAACGTTCGTTTGCCGGCGACGTACGCGGGCACCTTGAGGATAGCTATCTAAGCAGATGACCAGGCGCACCAGTCTAGGACCCGTTGGTTATCTGTTCGCCTACGCCGTCATCTTCACCTTCCTGTTCATCACCCACGCTTTTCTGCTGCGCCTGCCGTACTTCTGGGACGAGGCCGGCTACTACATTCCGGCGGCGCGCGATCTTCTGCTGACCGGCTCGCTGATTCCGCACACTACATTGTCGAACGCTCATCCGCCGCTGGTGATGCTGTGGCTGGCGTTCTGGTGGAAGTTCAGCGCCTTCACGGCGACGACTACGCGCGAGGCCATGCTGATGGTGGCCGCGTTCGCGCTGCTCGGCTTGTATCGGCTGTCGCGCGACGTTGCGCCGGAGCCGGTGGCCATCGCCGCCACATTCTGCACCGCGCTCTATCCCGTGTTCTTCACCCAGAGTTCGATGGCACATCTCGACATGATGGCCGCCGCGTTCACGCTCTGGGGATTGGCGATGTACGTTGAGCGCAGGCCGATCGCCACCATCATCTTCTTCTCTCTCGCCCCGCTGGCGAAGGAGACAGCGATCGTTACGCCGATGGCGCTGATGATCTGGGAGCTGCTGCGGCCTTGGCTGACGCGTGAGCATCAGGCGTCTGGGGAGTCGTGGTTTCTCTATGAACGCATGCGGCATGCGCTGTCATTCCTGCTCTGCCTGCTGCCGCTGATAGCGTGGCTCGCCTATCATCACCAGCGCACCGGATATTACTTAGGCAATCCGCAATACCTGCAATACAACCTGTTAGCGACATTGAACCCGCTAAGAATCGCGCTGGCGCTGCTTCTCCGGCTATGGCACGTCTTCGGATATCTGAACTTATTTCTACTGACGCTGGGCATGATCTACGCGATGAGCCGCGCGCCGTTGACGGAAGCGGATGGTACGCTTCGTCCGCGGATTGCAATCAATGTTCAGCTGGTGTTTCTGGTTGTGCTCGCGGCCAACGTGGTGGCCGAGTCCGTTCTCGGGGGCGCGGTCCTCGCGCGCTACATGCTGCCGGTGGTGCCGCTGGTGATTCTCGTCTGCGTCTCGACGATGCGGCGGCGTCTGCGACAGTGGACGTCGTATGTCGGCATCGTGCTCGCGGCATTCGTTGTGCAGCTCTTCGTTCCGCCGCCGTATCGGATCGCGCCAGAGGACACGCTGCTCTATCGTGATTATGTGCTGCTGCACAAGCAGGCGGCAGATGAGCTCTCGAATCATCCTGACCGCGTGGTGCTCACGGCGTGGCCGGCGTCCGACGAACTTACACGGCCGTGGCTCGGCTATGTGAAGCAGCCGCTGCCGGTGGTGCGCATCGAGAATTTCTCCGCGCCTGAAATTGTGCGCGCTGCACAGGCCACGGATCAGTTCAATGTCGCCTACCTGTTCAGCACCAAGTGGGAGCCGCCGCATCCCTTTTTTGAGAAGCTTACCTTCGGAAAGCGGCTCCAGGAGCGGTTCTTCGACTATCACGAGGACCTGACGCCGCAGGAAGCAGCAGGCATTCTGGGCGGAAGAGTGGTTGATTATCGGAATCGCAACAACGAGTGGATCGGTTTGGTGGCAATCGAGAATGCGGAGAACGCCAGGATGATAGTGCCGCATTTTCCCTGATTGTCACCCGGCCGTAGGCGGCGTCTTTGCCCCCGGGGTGGGTCCGGCACGGCTCGTACTGAAGTTCGCCTCGCCGTAATCAAAAACATACAGCTTATCGGCACGGCTTTACAGGCTGCAGGAAAGCTCGAAGCGCGTGAGCATTGTGTGCCGATTGCCAGCCCATATTGATCGGCTTCAGCCCCTGCATACCGCGTGCAGCCGCTAAAACCGTGTTTTTCTTACGCAGCTTGCCGGTGCGCGTAAACTCGTGCTTCTGACACAAGGCAGCCCTCAGCCGAGTCTTCCAGCAGCCTGTGAAGCCTTGCTCGGCTACCCAAGTCATGCTCCCGCTCCAGACCTGACACTCCTGTGTTCGATCGAAGTCGCTGTGACCTACCGCGCCACCCCGCGCCCCGCCGTGGCATCCCACAAGACAGTCCCAAGATTCAACTCTGAGGACCAGTCCGCAATTTTATGGAGGATGCAATGGCAGAGAAGCAATTACAAGGTCTTCGCGTGGCGATCATCGCAACCGATTTGTTTGAGGAAGCAGAGCTGATTGAACCGCGCAAAGCATTGCAGGAAGCCGGCGCGCAAGCGGTCGTGATCGCGCCTAAGGCGGGTGAGATCCAGGCAGTGCAGCACGACAAGAAGACGCAGAAGGTGAAGGTCGACATGACTCTCGACGACGCGCGGCCCAACGACTTCGACGCGGTGCTGCTGCCGGGCGGCGCCATGAATGCCGATGCGTTGCGCATGGAAAAGAAGGCGCAGGAATTCGTGCGGAACATCGATGAAGAGGGCAAGCCGATCGCGGTGATCTGTCATGGGCCGTGGCTGCTGATTTCGGCGGGGCTGGCGAAGGGCCGTCACATGACCAGCTACTACACGATTCAAGACGATTTAAAGAACGCCGGCGCGAACTGGGTGGACGAAACCAGCGTGCGCGATCGCAACTGGGTGAGCAGCCGCCAGCCAACGGACATTCCCGTGTTTAATCGCAATATGCTGGAGTTGTTTTCTGAGGCCAAGCAGAAGGACCGCCGCGCCGCGTAATTCAGCGGCTTCACCGCCGGCCCTTTATCACTTAATATGGCGATATCCAGGAGAGCGCGACTCATTTGACTTCGCATCCGGCGGATATCGCCTTTACCATTCGCGACTATCGAGCGGCCGATTTCGACCGGCTGTGGCAGATCGATCAGGTCTGCTTTCCGCCGGGCATTGCCTACTCGCAAATGGAGCTGACTGGCTTTATCCTGCGACGCAATGCGATCACGCTGGTCGGCGAGTTTCAGAACGCTGAGCCGGAAGAGCGCATTGCGGGCTTTGTCGTCGCGCATCCGGTCCGGCGGAAGTACGGCCGCATTCTCACTCTCGACATCCTGCCGCAAGCGCGCCGCTCCGGGCTGGCGACGCAGCTGATGAACGCCAGCGAAGACCGGTTGCGCGCGCTCGGCTGCGGCGAAGTGTATCTCGAAACTGCTGTCGACAATGAACCCGCCCTGCGCCTCTATCGCAAGCTGGGGTACGAGGTGCTGCGGACCTTGCCGGAGTACTACAGCAGTCATGGTCTCGATGCCTTCCAGATGGGCAAGCGGTTGTAGGCGCGCTGCGTGCTACAATCGGCGCTTTCTGAGCCGCTTTCGGCGCAGCCATGCCCGTATCCCGAAACAAATCTGAGCCACAACCGCTCCGCATCGCAGTCGACACTGGCGGAACCTTCACCGACTGCATCTGGCTGGAAGGCCGAACGCTGCGGATGACGAAGGTGTTCTCGACGCCGGCGGACCCGTCGCAGGCCATCGTCGAAGCCATCGCACAAGCCCACCCAAATGCTTCGATCGTTCTTCTCCATGGAACGACCGTGGGCACGAACACGCTGCTGCAGCGCAAAGGCGCGCGGGTAGCGTTCGTCACGACGGCTGGATTCGAAGACACCATCGAGATCGGCCGCCAGAATCGGCCCAAGCTTTACGACCTGACCTTCGAGCGCGTGCCTCCGCTGGTTGATCGCGGCATGCGGTTCGGCGTTCCGGAGCGTGTTGCCTCCGATGGCGACATCGTTCAGAAGCCCTCGCGCGAAGACCTTCGAGTACTGGCGCGCGACGTTCACACCAGCGGCGCAGAGTCGATTGCCATTTCCACGCTCTTCTCTTTCGCGAATCCGGAAAACGAGCGCGCCATCGGACGCGTCCTGGAGGAGCTCGGCTTGCCGCTGTCGCTCTCGCATCTGATTCTGCCGGAGTTCCGCGAGTATGAGCGCGCGAGCACCGTCGTCATCAATGCTTATCTTCAGCCGATGATGCAAAGCTACTTGCAGCAGCTTGACGTTCGGCTGCGGCAGAACGGTGCGAAGGCAAAAGCGTCGCGCGTGTTTGTGATGCAATCGAGCGGTGGCATTACTTCTCTTGAGACTGCGGCGCGACAGCCTGTAAGAACGGTGCTCTCCGGGCCGGCAGGCGGCGTTGTCGGAGCGGCGGCGATGGCGCGGCTCAGCGGGTTTGAGCGCGTCATCACCTTCGACATGGGAGGCACATCGACTGACGTTGCGCTGGTCGACGGCGAGCCCAGGGCAAACAGTGAAGCGGAGATTGCGGGGCTGCCGATTCGCGTGCCGATGCTCGACATTCACACCGTCGGCGCGGGTGGAGGTTCGCTCGCGCGCTTCGACGCGGGCGGGGCGCTGCGCGTCGGGCCTGAGTCGTCGGGCGCCGATCCCGGGCCGATCTGCTATGGGCGCGGCGTTCAGCCGACGGTCACCGATGCCAACCTGCTGCTCGGGCGGTTGCAGCCGGACAAATTTCTGGGTGGCACGTTTGCACTCGACCTCGAGCGCACGCGGGTAATCACTGCGGAGTGGCTGAAACAGCAGGGCTCGCGCATGGGGCTGGAGCAGTTTGCCGAGGGCGTGATTCGCGTGGTGAACGCGAACATGGAACGAGCGTTACGCGTGGTGTCGGTCGAACGCGGGTACGATCCGCGACAATTCGCACTGGTGGCGTTTGGCGGAGCAGGCGGACTCCACGCTTGCGAACTCGCAGCAGCTCTCGGCATTCCGCGGGTGCTCGTTCCGGCGATGCCCGGTGCGCTGTCGGCATTCGGGATCCTCACCAGCGACATCGTGAAAGACTATTCGCGAACGGTGATGCTGAAGCTCGATGCGAGATCATCGCTGGCGAGCTTGTCGAAGCACTATGAAACGCTGGAGCGCACGGCCCAGCGCGAGTTTCACGACGAGGGTTGGCAAGGCAAGCTGAAGCTGGAACGCAGTGCCGACCTGCGTTACCAGGGACAAGGCTACGAGTTGAATGTTCCGTTCGGCCGGTCCGTGCTGGAGGACTTCCATCGGCAGCACCAGTTTCGTTATGGCTACAGCCATACGGAGCGGGCGGTCGAGCTGGTGACGCTGCGGCTGCGGGCGCGCATCGCGTCGCCCCGGGTTCCGCTGCGGAAATTCTCGCCAGCAAAACAGAGTATCGCGGCGGAAAAGCGACGCGCATGGTTTTCAGGCAAGGCATCGATCATCGCAATCTACGATCGCGAGCAGCTGAAGGTTGGCACCAAGCTTCGCGGCCCCGCGATGATCGCCGAGTACAGCGCGACGACGATTGTTCCGCCGGGTTGCTCTGCCCACATGGATCGCGCCGGCAACTTACTTCTGGAACTGGGCAAAAGAAAAGGCGCCGGTTAAGGCGCCTCGTTCGCTTCGCTGAGGGTCAATTAAGCTACGTCTTTACGGCGTTCGTTCTCGCGTTCGATTTCGCGATCTTCCTCGCGTCTGCTTTCGGTATTGTCACTGGCATCACGCACCGCATCTTTCGCCTTGCCGAATGCGTTCTGGACCTTACCCTTGACTTCCTGAGCAGCGCCCTCTACCTGGGTCTCGCCGTCACCCGTCCACTCGCCAGCCTGACGCTTGACGCGTCCGGCAACTTCGTCCATCTTACCTTTCACACGATCGCTATCCATGTTCTCTCCCTGCGGATCGTCAGTCCGCTATTTTTGAGACGATAATTGCGATCGTCGCCCGCGGTCACCTCGGCCACGAAGCGACGATGTTTACACTGCCGTTCTGCGGCCCGAAATCAACTGGAATACCAGCGCAATCACCGCAAGCACCAGCAGAATGTGAATGAATCCGCCGAAGGTATAGCTGGAGACAACGCCCAGCAGCCACAGCACCAGCAGGATTACAAATAGGGTCCAAAGCATCTTGTCACCTCCGAATTCGTTTCCCCATGCAACCGACTACTTCGGTCAACTACAGGTTGGAAGGTAATCCGGGGTGCAATGGTTGCGTGTGAGCTGCTGAGTTTATCTTTGCCGAACCAGCATTTTTACTGCTGTTTGGGCAACCCGAGGCAGGGGATAGTAGATAGTGGGTAGTGGATAGAGATGGGGCGAATCGGCGATTGACTCTGGACTCGGTAGTTCTGGCCGCAGGTTCCCTGCGCCTCAATTCCGACGTTAAACCACTACTCACTGGGCCCAAGTCACTAACCATCAAATCGCTGGCCGACTATCCACTATCCACCATCCAATACCCACTGTCTTTCTCTGCCCCGTTCTTCTGTTATGCTCGGCGCATCACGATGAGAGTTGCTATCCAGGGAGAGCTGGGCTCGTTTAGCCACGAAGCCGCAGGCAAGATGCTGCCGCGCGCAACCGTGGTTCCTTGCGCACGATCGGCCGAGGTATTTGATCGCGTCGAGAGTGGTTCGGTGACGGCCGCGGTGATTCCTATCGAGAACTCGCTGGCAGGGTCGGTGGCCGAGCACTTCGATCTTTTGCTGGCACGAGAGTTGTTCGTCCATGCCGAATTTCACTTGCGCATCCGCCACAACCTGATCGCGCCGCGAGGCGTGACGCTGGCGAAAGTGCGTCGTGTCTACTCGCATCCTGTGGCGCTGGATCAGTGCCGGAATTTCTTTCGCGAACATCCGCAGGCGCAGGCAGTTCCGTTCTACGACACGGCGGGAAGCGTGCGGCACATCATCACCGAAAAGCTGACGGACGCGGCGGCCATCGCTCCCAGGCAAGCGGCGGGGCAGTATGGCGGACGCGTGCTGCTGGCGGGGATCGAAGACGATCAGCAGAACTACACCCGCTTCCTGCTGATCGACAAATCGCGCAAGGTCGGCCGCGGAGCGAACAAAACTTCGATTGCCTTCGCGCTGAAGAACGTGCCAGGCGCGCTGTTCAAGGCCTTGAGCGTCTTCGCCCTGCGCGACATCAGCCTGAGCAAGATCGAGTCGCGGCCAATACGCGGCCGACCGTGGGAATATGTTTTCTTCGTCGACATGCTGCGAGGCGATGACGAACCGGCACGCAACGCGCTGCGACACCTGGCGGAAATCGCTGAGCTGGTGAAGGTGCTGGGAGTCTATCCAGCGGCAACCGCGCGAAAGAAAGCCTAGCGGGGCGCCCCGTCTACCCGAAAAGCGGCATGAACCAGTACCAATAGGACATTGTTTTGCGTGGGATTTTGCCGGATACTTTGTTCGGCCTCAAGATCACCCAGCCTCCTTACTGGATGCGTTGAGGCTGTTCGGGCAAGGTGTGTGCCAGGCCAGGCATCGGCTGAACTCGGACGGGGACTCCTCCCCCGATGGGCGGCGACGGCGCTCCCTCCCGCCCCTTGGGCGTTCGCTAGCTTTAGGCTGGAGCTTCTGCCTGCTGCCGCGCCTGCATACGCGCGCTGTGCTCCGCGGCGGAAAGATAGGCTCCGCCGAGCAACAGCATGCCGCTCCAGAATGACCAGAAGATCAGCGTCACCGACACCGAGAAAGGTCCGTACACTTCCTGAAAATTCAGCCACGGCAGCACGAGGATGTAGAGATACTTCGCGCCTTCGGAGAGCAGTCCGGTAATGATCGCGGCCGGCAGCACGGCGCGCACCGGCACTTTGCCGTGCGGTAGCACCCAGTAAATCAGGAAGTAAATGCCGATGGTCGCCACAATCGCAAAGGCCTTCATCACCACAAATCCCGCGACCTGGAAGACGACATTGCCGTCGCCCATGTAGCGCTCCAGCAGACGCAGGTTCTGTGCCGTGAGCGCGATCGACAGCATGGCCAGACATCCGCAAGCGAACGCCAGCCCGAGCGAGACGACCAGGTTCATCAGGTACGAGCGGTTCTTCTTGAAGCCCCAGATACTGTTGAGCGCGACCTCGAGCGGCAGGAAGATCCCTGTCGACGTCACCAGCAGCATCACGAAGGAGAGAATCTGGCCGCGACCTTTCACGCTGGCGAGGAACTGAAGATTGCGGATGACGAAGTCCTTGTTGCTGGGCAGATAGTCGCGCAGCAGTTGCAGGACAACGTCGTACATCGCCTGCGAATGAAAGACGCGGTGCACGATGGTCAGCAGCAGAACGATGAACGGGAAGAACGACAGGATGGAATTCGCCGCGACCGAGAAGGCGTAGGTGTGTACCTCGGTCTGCATCAGGTAGCGCAGCGTCGACCAGCCGTGATAGCGCAGCCGATGCGACAGGCTGTAGGTTTCAGGCAGGTAGCGAAAGATCTCTTCGCGCTGATCTTCGGCCAGCAGGCGCTTGGCGGCCGTGCCGGGGCGCAAGGGGGTGGAATGTAAGTCTGTGGTACCAGAGGAGTTAATTGGTGGCCCGGCACTGGTCGAGGACGCGCCTCCGAACGGGGGAGCGGGGGCCGGTCCGATGCCTGAGGTACCAGTACTGCCTGTCATCTATCTCTCAATCGTAGCAGAATCGCGGCCGCCGGTCGGCCACTCACCACTCCTGTGGTATGCCCAAGTTCCGTTGCGGGACGGCGCGGAAGTCTCTGTGCAAGAAATACTTGCAAAAAAGCAGAGTTCCTTGTAATTATCGTTTGCTCCCCTCTCGTTTGGGTGGGGGCGGAGCTTTCGGGTCTACCGAAACGCGGATTTGGGTTGATGTTTCTGTCAGCAGTCGTATTTCACGCAGTGCGCGGGTTCCAAGGATCTACGGCGACCGGGCGGTAGTGGTCTGTCTCCGTACGTTCATGGAGCCTTTTCATTTGCACGAAGAGCTGCGAGCTGAGCCGCAACCCTTGTTTCCCGGCGACGTAGAGACGTCTTCCCGATTCCCAAGTTATCAGGCTGCGTGCGAGCGTGGCCTTGCTCTGGCCGAGGGAGATAGGAACGTCCGCGAAGCAGGGGTGATTCTAAGTATGTTGTCGAAAGGAGCGGGTTGTGAGAGAGAAAGGTACAGTGAAGTGGTTTAACGGAGCCAAGGGCTACGGGTTCATTCAACGGTCCACGGGCGAGGACGTTTTTGTACATTTTTCCGCTATCCAGGAAAGTGGGTATCGGAGCTTGAATGAGGGCGAGACCGTCGAGTTCGACCTCACCAAGGGACCGAAGGGTTTCCAGGCAGCAAACGTTGTGCGCGCCTAGACGTCTCCGCGACACAGAAGCCCAACCCGTCAGCGCCGCTTTCGCTTTAGGCTTCTGAGTTTGTGCAAGACCACTGAACCCTCTCTAGCGGGAGGGTTCTCTCTTTTGGTGAGAAGAATCCGCCCCCCCGAGGGACTCGGAATTCCTGGCGACCGTACCCAGCATTCCGCTCGCCTGTGGCTCGCTTCCTGCTGGGCTATCATGCCGCCGTACCGCTTCGCGGGACTAAAGTTTGTCGCAGGGTTCGTCTCGCGTAGTGAACACAGTCCGGTTAAACTCACGCTCGAACACTGCCGAAGGACCGACTTACGCCGATACCGCCAGGTGCTCTTGGCACTGCGACAACTGCGCGATAGCATCGTCCACCGACTTCTGCGCCGCCTCGGGGCCGAATGCCTGCTTATCAGCGTCGATCACCGTGAGGTTGTTCAAGCCAACGAAGTGCAGCATGTGCCGCAGGTAAGGAACCTGGAAATCCGCCGGCGATCCATCCTCATACGCGCCGCCGCGCGAGACGATCACCAGCACTTGCTTGTCCGCCGGGAGCAGGCCCTTGGGACCTCGGTCGCTGTAGCTGAAGGTTTTCCCGGTACGGACGATCTGGTCAATCCACGCCTTCAGCGGAGCCGAGATGCTGAAGTTGTGCATGGGCGCGCCGATCACGATGAGGTCGGCCGCCATGAGTTCGTCGATGAGCGTGTCGGATTCGGCAAGAATCGCCTTCTGCTCCGCAGTGCGCTGCTCGGCGGGTGTGTAACTCGCCTGGATCCATGCATCGCTGAGATAAGTTGGAGCTGTGGCGGTGAGGTCGCGCTCGATCACGCGGCCCTGTGGATTGCTGCGTTTCCACTGCTCGGCCACGTGGCGCGTCAGACGGCGCGAGACGGAGCTGCTGCGGGGACTGGAATTGACGATCAGGAGCGTGTTCATTCTTGCACCTCGTTGTGTGTGGCAACACTAAAATACGTGTTACAACACATAAAGATGCGAGGAGCGCTGCCTGGGATTCAAAAAGCTCGATTGGCGGGTAAGCGATTGATAAAGGTGCCGCTTCGGATACCGCTCGGTTCCGAGCGTGCAATCCGCTCTATCAGCCTTCGCAGCCGGGAACCTTGCCGCCAAAGATCATGGCGCACAAGCGGCTGAGATCACGGCAGTCTTCGTCGCTGAGCTGCTTGAGCAGGCCGGCCGATTCTTCGTCGATGGACGGCTGCATGGTATCCAGCAGCTTCAGGCCTTTGGCGGTGATGACCGTCACCGCCTGGCGCTGATCTTCGCTGCCGCGCGAGCGCTTCACCAGTTTGCGCGCCTGCAGACGATCGACGAGGCGGGTGATGTCGGAGGCGCGATCGAGCATGCGGCAGGCAATCTCGCAGCGCGCGTGTCCACCGGGATGAGCGCCACGCAGAATGCGCAGCACGTTGTATTGCGCGCGGGTGATGCCGTGCTCTTCGCAAATGCGGTCCATCATGTCGTTGAGAGTGTTGGCGGCGACGATCACACTCAGCAAAGCTTCCTGCGCAGCGCTGGAGAACTGCGCTTGTTTCAGCCGCCGAATGAGGGCCTCGGTCATAGCTTCTTTATAACCAGAAACGAGAGCTGTGTCATCGCGAATTCAGCGCGCAAAAAAAGCCTTCCTGTTCCCGAACAGGAAGGCCGTGATGCCCTGGGCTGAGCTCGTTGAGCTGGGTAATGCTGGGCATCAATCGTGGGCGCGACGAGGGGGACTCTAGCGCTCCACGAAACTAAAAACCCTTGGGACGCCGCGGCCGTTAAGGAAGACTCACCTCTTCGCACCGCAGCGTCCGCCCTGCCTCTGGTACTGCGTCTCCAACGCCTGCGTCGGAGGCCTCGCTACTACTACCGCTTCGCTTTGTCGTTATTGCAATAGACGTACCATGCGAAAAAGGGTGAGGAAACTTTCATTTATCTCGCAAAGATTTGCGCACGCGATGTAATTCCTACTCGCCGCGTGCAAGTCCGTAAGGCTAAGCGGATGATTACATTCGGTTATTTCGCAGACGTGCGACCGTTTACGGCAATCAGCTGATTTAACGCCCAGCGCGCATGTTCGGCGACCAGCGCGTCGTCGTCATTGCTGAGCTGCTCAAGGATGGGAACAAAACGTGGGTCGCCGCTGTTGCCCATGGCGACCGCGACATTGCGCCGCAGGCCGCTCAACTTCTGGCGCTTCACCGGCGAGCCGCGAAAGACTTCGCGAAACTCCTCCAGACTCATGCGCGCCAGCCACTCGAGGTCGGGATTCACCAGTCCCGCACGAGGTTCGAAGTCGGGGAGAGACGTTGCGGGCGCGCCCCGGTTCCAGGGACAGACATCCTGGCAGATGTCGCAACCATAAACTTGCCTGCCCATCAGCGGACGAAGCTCTTCGGGAATCGAACCGCGCAGTTCGTTGGTGAGATACGCGATGCAGCGCGTGGCGTCCATTTGATACGGCGCGGGGAAAGCGTGGGTCGGACACGCATCAAGACAGCGCGTACACGAGCCGCAATGATCGGTGGTGGGCAGGTCGGGCGGCAACTCAAGCGAAGTCAGCAGCACGCCGAGGAAGACGAATGAGCCGAGCTTCTCGTTCAGGATGCAGGTGTTCTTGCCGATCCAGCCGATGCCGGCGTACTTGGCGAAGATGCGCTCGATCACCGGGCCGGTGTCGACATAACACCAGGTGCGCGGGGCGGCCTCGTTTTGCTGAGCGCAGATCTCCATCAGCTTCGCTTCCAGCGAGCGCAATTTTTCGAGTACCACATCGTGGTAGTCGCGCTTGGACCAGGCGTAGCGGGAGATCCATCCTTGGGACGGCGAGCCCGCATGGGTGGAGTAGGGTGCGTCAGCGTTGTAGTTGACCGCGCAGAGGACGACAGAACGCGCCCAGGGAACGGCGTTGGCCAGCGACGCGCGCTTGAGTTCGTCGTCAGCGTTGCGCGCCGAGAGGTATTTCATCTCGCCGGCTCGGCCATCGTCGATCCAGTTAGGGAAGAAGCGATGCTCGGGCGTGTCGGCAACCCCGGCGATGCCGACGAGGTCGAAGCCGAGTTCGAGAGCGGCGGCTTTGAGTTGTCGTTTGAGTGGGAGGATCGGAGGCACGGCGGGGCTCGGGTTAATTATACGGAGCGCCGTAAGACCCAGATTTCGAACGGCGCGAAACCTGGCGCACCGAAGGGAATGCCCGGGTACTTACAACGCCTTCGACATCTTCACGAAATGTACCGGCCGGGTGAATTTTGTGAAATCGGAAAGCTCCTGGATTCCGGTCTCCACAAAACCGAACTTGCGATAAATCCCCGGCAGCTCTGTCCGAAGATTGACGATGCGAATGTCGAGCGCTTTGCATCCGCGCGCGCGGGCGTAGGTCTCGGCTTCCTGCATCATGCGCGCTCCGATGCCAGACTTCTGCCGCGCAGGATCAACCGACAATGTTCCCAGGTAAGCGCGATCCTCGGTAATCTTGATCCACGCGCACGCAATCATCTCGTTCCCGTCTCGCATTACCAGGAATGTTCCGTCTTTCATGTTCTGCTGCACGGTTTCCGCGTCGGTGCGATCGCCATTCTTGAAAAAGCGCTCCACCGCAAAGGCACGGTTGATGAGCGAAACAATCGTTGGCACATCTTTCGGCCCGGCTTCGCCAACCGGAAAGTTCGTCAGGTTCACCACTACTGTTACCACTCCTTAGGAGATAGGCCCGGCTGGAAGACCACGCGGTCGCTGGCCCAGAAATTTGCCAGCGAGCAGAATGCGATGGTCACGATATTACCGAACATATATTGCAGATGCAGCACACCGACAAAAAGGCGCATGAGCGCGAGATTGCCGAGGATGGAGATCACGCCCGTGGTGCCGTTAAAGCGCAGCAGGCGGCCGACGACTCCTGCATACGTCTCACAGCGATCGCGCCAGGTGTAGTGCTCGTGCCAGACGAAGTTGTGCAGGACGGCGCACTCGACGGCCAGTCCGGTGGCGAGCAGATAGTTCAGCCGTAGAACGGTCTTGAAGAGGAACAGGAAAGCGAGTTGTACGCCGATGCCGATGGCGCCCACCATGTAAAACTTCAGCGAGCGGCGCGCGAGGTCGGCCCACGATTCTCCGGGCGAACGCAGCCTCATGGCAAGCGCTCCTCGCGGTAGAGTTGCGCGGTGTGCTTGACGGCGGCGAAGAGAAAGATCGCGCCCATGCAGACGATGGCGATGACAGCGCCGACGTCGAAGAGAAGAAACTTGTGGCCGGCGATGTGCGCGAAAGGTCCACGAAAGTACAGTGCAACGTTGCCGATGGCGAGAATGATGCGGATTTCCGTTGGCCCGAGATTGAAGAACGCCAGATGGAAGCTGCCGATGGTGTAGGTCGCGAGATACACCTCAATGGCGAGCAGCAGGAACGCGATCAGCAGCGCCATGGCAATCAGCGGCGACATGAATCCCGAGAGCGCGAGGCCGGCGATCAGGATGGTTGAGCCGATGGCGTCGATGACGTGGTCGACATAGAAGCCGTAGCGCGGCCGCTGACGGTTGCGAAATCTTGCAACTGTTCCGTCGAGGCTGTCGCCGAACCAGTTGATCGCCAGGAAGAGAATGCCCCACAGCAGCCAGACGCGCTTGTAGCGCGACAAGGCGTAGCTGACGCCGACCATGATCTGCCCGGCAAAACCTAATAGCGTTAGATGGTCAGAGCCGACCCACGCCGGCATGCGCGCGGCGAACCAGGCCAGCGCGCGCTTCTCGGCCGCGGTGACGAAGCTGACCTGAACCCGCGGAGCATTTTGAAAGAGGACGCAGCCGGTGATTTTGTGTCGCTTGGAGGTGGAGACATTTGAGATGCTCTCGGTCCAAATCCCGCCGCATGCGGGATGAAAACTCTTCAGCCCGGAGCGGCAGCTCCGGGTGATCGTGCCTTCAGTAAGCCAGAGCCCCTTCGGCGGCGGCAGGCTATCGCCGGCTGAAGCCGGCTTATGACGTTCCGTGACCAACCTTACCCAGCGCTTCCGCGCTAGGCTGAAGAGTTGGCGCGCCGCCTTCGACGGTGCTGTTTTTAGCGCTGTCAACTCTGTTACAAGTTCATCGGCTTTACTTGCTGTAAGAGGCAGCCATGCCTACAGTATCGCGGTCTCGTGCAACAGCTCGCCTCTGGCGAAGCGGCCCGGGCTCAGCACTTCGACATTATCTACAACGCTGGTCTTGCCGTGAAGGATGAGGTCGGCCATCATCTTGCCCGTCGCGGGCGCGTGCATCACGCCGTGTCCGCTGAATCCGTTGGCGCAGAAGAACCCTTTCACCTGCTCGACCGGGCCGATGATGCAGTGATGATCGGGCGACATTTCGTAGAGTCCCGCCCACGCGCGCTTGGGATTGACGGCGAGATTCTCGAAGCAGGGCACGCGATCGGCCGCCAGGGTCAGCACCTTCTCAACGAACGACGGCTCGAAGTTGGTGTTGAACTCGCCGCCTCGCTCCTCGGGGTCGTTCCACGCCAGCAGGAAGCCGAGGCTCTCGGATCTCGAACCACCTCCGGTTCGGCCTGATGGAGCGGGATCCCATTTTCTGCGGCTCCCGGCCGCCGTCGTGCTGGTCCCAGCGGCGCAGGAGTGGATGCAGCGTCGCGTTGAAGTCACGGCGGCCTTCAGTGTCGCGCAGCTTCACCTGCCGCATGGCCAGAGAGACCCACGTGACCTGCATGAGCGCCGCCGGCCTCCCGAACGGTGCCCAGTGATCATCGACGAACTCCACCCAGTCGCCGACCTCAAGCCCCTGCCTGGTGTCGTACCACACTCGCTGCAAGGTCGCCGTGCGCACGCCCTCGCCGTCGGGCTCGGTCAGGCCGTCGAGCCCGAACTCGACGCTGCCGTTGTCACGCGACCACTTGAACGTGGTTCCCCGGCGTCACCGCCACGGTGTATCTCGACTCGGTATAGCTGATTCTCGACGCCGCGGTAACCCCAGGGCGCGGGCGCGGTCTCCGGGCCCGGCTCGGGTTCGCCGCCGGAGTGCGCCCGGGCGACGAGCGTCGGCCAGGGCCGGGGATCGGCGTTGTACTCGTGAAACGCTCGGATGATCGTGTCCGGGTCCAGGTGGGTCAGGTCGTCGCCGCGCCACGGCAGCTTCGGGCCGGCCATCGGGAGCCATCTCACCTGGGAACGGCGGGTCGTGTCGAGCACCTCCGCGCCGAGGGCCGGATCGATGAGCTCGGGCGCCTGGATCGCGCTGACCGCCTGCTCCCAGACCGCCAGGTAGACAAGGAACGGCGCTTCGTGCTCGCCCACCGGCCACTCCTTGTCCGGGGGGTGCGACGGAGAGGGAGCCTCACAGCGCAGGCCGTAGACGTAGTAGTGCCCTCCGCCGAGTCGCACCGCTCGGCACCTGTCGTCTTGGACCACCGGCTCGACCATGAAGCCCGCGTGGTGAGCCCGGCCCGGCGAACGGCCCGATCAGGTCGGTGGTAAGGCGGCGCAGGTAGTCGAGCAGGATCGCGTTCTGCTCGTTCAGTTCCGCGTCGAGCAGCAGCCGGCCCTGCTGCGCCAGGACGCCTGAGTATTGACCGGAGAGGCCGCTGAGGAAACGAGAGAAATCGCCGTACACGAGTGGCTCCTCTAGGTGGCGAAGCGGATGTCGATGTCGACCCCGGCCGGAACGAACTGCGGCAGCTGGCTTCTCAGGTCGGCGATCCGGAGCGGCTGCCACAGGTCGTGGTAGGCGCCCAGCTCGCCTTCGTCGTGCGCGCCGTGCGTGAGCTCGGGTGCGGCGTCACCAGCGAGCCGGGCGTAGGCGGGCTGGCCGAACTGGAGGCTGTCGAAGCGGGGAACCAGCCGTGCGGCGATCAGCGCCTCGCGTCGGCCGCGGTCCCGCTGAGCGGGCGCGCCGTCTGCGATCTGAGCCTGCGCGCGGGCCAGCGCGGTATCCGGCTGGCAACTCGTCCGCTTCGGCGTGCGCGAGCCGGGCCCCAGGTAGCTGAAGCGGACGTGCCCGGTCTGACGGCGCTCGCAATCGAGCGGCCCGGTCAGGATCGAGTCCTCGACCAGCCCGGCGCTGTGGACCTCGGCTCCGCCCAGAACGGTAACCCGGGACAGCGACAGGCGCACCCAGGCGGGCTGGCCGTCGGTACCGAGCACGGCGCGCTCGCGCGGGTCCGACGCGTCGAGCACGCAGTCGCAAGCCCGCAGCGGCAGCGGCTCGAAGCCGGTCTCCGGGCTGTCGACCCGGATCCTCCCGATGACCGAGGAGGAGATCTCGATCGGGCAGGGCATGCCGTGCACGACGAGGCTCGGGCGGCGGCGTTCCTCGGGCGGTTCGGTACCGGCCAGGGACCCCGCCGGGACGAGCGTGCAGTGGCGCAGCCTGACGCAGGCGAAGCTGCCGTACAGGTCGAGCGAGTGGCGGGCGACCCAGACGCCGTCGAGCGCGAAGCTCGGCGGATCCGCGGCACCGGGGCCGCCGGCCCCGCGGACGCGGAGCCGGTCGGGACGGCCGGCGCTGGTCTCGACCGGGATGATCACGGGTCGGCAGCCCTGCGCGGCCCGGATCTCGAGTTGCTCGCCGACGGCGAGCCTGATGTCCAGGTGCTCGCGATATACACCGTTATCGCTGATCTGGATCACCGCGGCAGGTGCGTGGCCGTGCTCGTTGGCCGATCGCCAGGCTTCCAGGGCGAGGCGGATGCTCGTGTACCCGCGCGGGCCGACCGGGTAGACGGGCACGGTCGCGGGCGGAAGCGGGCGCCGGTAGCTGCCGCCGCCGATCGCCCCGATCCCCAGGTGCGCGTACGTCACCGAGATCTCCTCCTCGGGGGGATGCCGCGCCGGGAAGGCGATCCGGCCGAGCTCCGGATCGATGCTGACCCGTCCGTGCGGCGTGCGCTCGTGCCACCGGCTGAGGTCGGCGACCACGATCTCCGACCGAGGGACCGGCCGGCCGTCACGGTATACGCAGATGCTGCGGGCGGCACCGTAGTAGTCCTCGAGCCGCAGTCGCAGCGCATGGCGGGTGATCGTCACCGCGACGTCGAGCTCCGTCGACGGCGGCGAACGGTGCTCGCCGGCCGGGACCACGGCGAGCGGGAGGTCGCGGCCGAGCTGGTCGAACGTGTAGCGGTTCTCTTCCCCAGCGGCTGCCGCCGGGGCGCGGCTCACCCGGTCGGCGGCCAGGCGCCACAGCCACACGGCCACCGCGGACGGATCGGTGGTTCCAGAGGTTCGGTGCGAGGACAGGCGGCGCACGTCGGCCAGCGGCGCGGCATCCGACAGCGGGGTGCCGAGCAGATCGAGTGCCTCCATGTCGGCCAGGTCGGGCAGGCGGCGCCGCCCGACGTCGGGCATCCGGGCCGACTGGGTTGCCAGCGCCACCCGGCGGAGCTCGATCACCCGGGCTGGCCAGCCCGTGGCCCGGGTCGCCAGCTGCTCGAGTACCGAGAAGGAGCCCTTGCGGCTGCGGTCCGTGATCGCGTCGGCAACCTGGGCCCGGCGCCAGATGGCGTCGGCGTCGGAGTTCGGGGCATCGGCGCTCACGGGCAGCGACGGCCCGAGCGAGAGCCCGACGAGCTCGGCGAAGTACGGCACGAGGTCGTCGTCGCAGGTCTCGATGAACCAGTTGCCGTACAGGTGGCCGATGTCAGCGGCGAACGCGTCGACCTGCCTGGCGATCGCCCGCAGCAAGGTGCGCAGCGGGTAGCCCGGCTGCTGGGCGTCGCGCACCCGGTAGATCGCGGGCAGCAGGTTGTACAGCCTGTCGTCCGGGCTTTGCTGGCCGCCGGTGCTCACGGTGCCTGCTCGCTCAAGATAAGGGTGCCGGGGACGGTACCCGACAAGTAGGCGACGCCAGCCGGCGCCGGGGTCGCGGCCGCCAGTTTCCACTGCGACGGCACCGCTGTGAGCGTCGCCACCGCCGGCACCGGGCCGGTGAGCAGGATCGGCAGCGTCCTCGAGAGCGCGGCGGCCTGTGCCGCCGCCGGCACCAGGGCCAGTCCGGTGACCGTGAAGGACAGCACTCCGGAAGCGGCGTGCCCGGCGGCGAGCAGATCGCTCACTGCGACGTCCTGGCCCAGGTCTCGCTGCGGGTAACCGAAGCTCGCCAGCAGCGCCGCCCGCACGGCGGCGACGGTGGCATCCCAGGTCATGAGCGGATCGCCCACCACGTCCGCCGTCAGCGCGATCAGGTACAGGCTGGCCGGCAGGACCTGCACCGGCAGCGCCGGGTCGGCCACCGCGGTGATGGCCTTGGCGACGCCCTGGCACAGGCTGTCGTCGGGGTTCAGCTGCACCGGGTCCGTCCCGGCGATGGTGACGACGACGCCCGCGCCCGGCGCCAGCACGGCGCTCGCCTTGCCCACTCCGGTGATCGAGCTCGCCAGGCTGATGTAGTCGCTCACGGTGACGATCCGCCCGAGCCCGTTCAGGCTGCCCGGAACCGCGGCACGGACCGATTCCTGGTTGTCGCCGCCGTTGCCGCCGCTCGCCGGCAGCGGGTTGGTGACGGAGCTGAGGCTCGCCGGACGGCCGAGCAGCTGCGTGATCTGGCCCGCCTGCACGTTTCCCTGGCTGCCGTCCCCGGCGCGGTAGGAGGCGCTGATGTTGCCGGTTCCCGCGGGAAGCGGCGCCGGGAACGTGATCGTGGTCTGGCCCGAGGCGTTGGTGCCGGCCAGGAACGACTGGGCGGGCGTGCTGCTGTCAAAGCGGCTGGCCTGCGCGTAGCCGACCCCGTCGACGGTGACCGTCAGGGTCGACGCAAGGCCCGGCCCGGCCGGGGCCGGATCGGCCAGCAGTGGCCCGCTGGACAGCGTGAAGCTCTGCGGTGCCTGCGCCGGCTGGCCGCTGCCGAGCACCTGGCTGATCGTCGCGCCTTGGTGGGCGCGGACGACGTTGCCGTAGATCCGCACCGTGGCTCGCTGATAGCTGTAGGCCAGCGGCACCGCCAGGTTCAGTGTGCTGTACGTCGTGTCGCCGCCGTCCCCGCCCGTGCAGACCGAGGCGACCATCGCGATCTCGCCGGATTGAACGGTCGCCCCCGCCGGCAGGCCGGTGCGCGTGCCGGTCACCGCGATCAGGCGGCCGGGCTCCACGCCGGCCACCAGCCCGGCCAGGTCGATCGAGGGGCCGGCCACGTCGGCGTTGACGGGCGCGGACCGCAGCGGGAGGGTGGTCGGCTGCGCGTGAACGGTCAGCGGCTGCAGCGCGGACTGGAGCACGGCGCTCCCGTCGATCCACTCCTTACTCAGGGTCAGCTGGGTGACCTTCCCCGTGATCCCGTAGCCACCCGTCGCGACCGTGGCCACCGATTTGACCGTGGCGATGACCGGATACTGGATGTCGGACGTGGTGCTGGCCGGGTGGGAGCTGTCGATCACGAGGTAGCTGCCGGGCCTGATCCCGGCATAAATGCTGTCGAGGAGCAGCACCGTCCGCTCCGCCTGCGACAGCGGCAGCGGCACCGCGATCGAGAAGGTGAGCGTGGCCTCGCCGGGGGGAAATGTGGCCCATGCGATCGTGACCTGCGTGTCGCCGACCTGGCCGCTGAACGGCGTGCTCAGCTCGGGATCCCAGGTCAGGGTGCCGCTGGTCTGGGTGTCCGGGTCGGTGAACTTGAACTCGACCGCATCCACCGCGTCGGTCAAGCAGGCGGTCACCTCCAGCGGGGGAGTCGACGGCGGGGATGGCGCCGACGGCGCGGAGGGCGCGGCGGACCCAGCGTAGGACAGGGTCACGGCGCCTTCCCCGCTCCGCAGGTCGACCGCGCCGAAGCCAGCGGGCGCGGGCGCTCCGGCCGGCAGGATACGGACGTCGATCGTCGCCTGGCTGGTGAACGTCGCGGCGCTCCACTGGACGTCGATCACCGGATCGGTGGCCGGATCGTGGGTCTCGGCGACCGCGCCGCTTAGCCAGCCGGGGACGGTCCCCGGCGGCACTGCCTGGTACGCCCGCTCGAGCAGGGTCAGGAAGTCTCCCCTGGTGATGCTCAGCTGCAGGGTGAAGGTGTCCCCGATCGGCCAGTCCCGTGTCCGGCCGGCTGGCCGCTGGCGCTGAACACCGGCCGGGGTGGAGCCGCGGCGCCGAACGGTTGCGCGGTGACCTTCATGACGGAAGCGCCGGCCACCGGCCTCGAGCCGATCGCCGTCGCGTCGAGCGCCGCGTACAGCGTCGGGGCGAGAGCGGGCCGCATCGTCGAGATGAGCTGCAGCACGGCATCCGAGCCCGGGCCGAACACCGACCCCGCGGTCTGCCGCAGCTGGCTGGCCGACCCGGGCACGGGTGTGGTCGGCTGGCCGAGACCGCCGGCGATCAGCTCGTCGACCGCGGCCGTCGCGCTTGGTGGCGGCGGGCTGGCCGGCGGCGCGGCCGGCCGCTGCGGCTGGGCCACCGCCGGCGCCCGCAGCGTCACATTGGTCACCTTGGCGGCATAGTCGACGGTGGCGGAGGCGACGAAGACAGGGAGCGGGCTGCTCGCGCCGTTGCCCGGGGTGCCGGTCGGTTCCAGCAGGATCATGTCGTCGGGTGACAGGCCCGCGATCGTGCTGCCCACGACGAGTGACATGGTGCTGACCGGCAGCGGCTGCGTGGACTTGGGCGCCAGCAGATTCCAGCTCGGCCGCGCCACAACCGCCCCGGCCGACTCGAAGGTCTGCGGCTGCTGGCCGGGACCGGGCACCGACTGGAACAGCAGCCCCGGGCTGAACTGCACCGCGCCGTCGGCCGGATCCGGGGCCAGCGAGTAGGCCAGGTAGACCTGTGCCGCCAGGCTCGGCGTGGGCTGGTAGCCGGCGAGGCGCGCCAGCGCCAGGACCGAACCAGGCTGGGTGGCGGTCGTCAGGTACCCTTCGTCGGCGATCCGGTCCAGATAGAAACCGAGCACGTCGCCAACCGTCGCCCAGGCGTCGAGCAGGGCGATCGTGGGGTCGTCCGGGGCGCGGATCCGGATGGGCAGCGGGTCGGGCTGGGCAGAGGTCAGCGCGACAATCAGCTGCTCGAGCAGCGCCGCCCGTCGAGACGAGCTGTGCGGGGGAACACGCATGCCGCTCACCGTCCGCCCTCCAGTGAAACAAGCGCATAGCCGTGCTCGGGCTGGGTGGGGTCGTTGTCGAGGCGCGCGATCTCGAGCGCCGCAAGGCGCAGCTCCGAACCGGCCACTGCCGCGCCGGTCCCGGCGGGCTGATCGAGGAAGCCGAACCGGGTGAGCGTCACCGAGGCCACGCCGGGCACGGCGTGCACAGCGGCGATGACCGGGCTGGAGTACACCGTCGCGCCGAAGGCGAGTTTCGCCGGGTTGAACAGCGCCGGCGTGCCGTCGGTCAGCCAGCCGTTGGAGAATAGCCGGGCGAGGTGATGGGCGACCTCGCGGCGGATCGCGGCGGGGCGGAGCGTGACGTCGAGCGCCACGGCCAGCGGCCGGTAATGCGGCGGCAGCACGCGCACCAGCTGGCCGATCTTGCGCACTGCCGCCAGTGACCGCCGTGCCTGCGCGAGCAGCTCGGCGGCGGGATCCTCGCCAAGCTCGGGCTGGATCGCCACGTCCACGACGGTCAGCGAACCGGTGAATCGTAGTTCCGCGGCGGCGCGGCGAACCCCGGCCACGGCCGTGGCGAGCGTCGCGTAGTCCTGTGTGGTGAGCGCCCGCTGCTGGCCGACCGTGAACGCGCCGGGGATCGCGAGCTTGGCCGCGGCGATGGTCTCGGCATCGGTTCCGCTGCTGGCCGGCAGCGGATTGCGGATCAGGGAGATGCCATCCGGCGGGGAGGGCCTGGCGCGCCCGCCAGCGGCGGGCGCCCATACGAGCGCGTTGATCGCTTCGATCTCGGTGTTGCCGGCCGTGCCGTTGCCGGACCAGTAGGACGCGGACAGCGTCGCCGCGGCGGGCGGGTCGTTGATCCGTAGCCCGGCGATCCCCTGATCGTTCACCTCCGCGACGAAGACCCGGTCGACGGGCCCGGCGCCGATCAGGTCCAGCGCCGGGGCCCAGGTGCCGCCTGCGTCCTCGGCGAGCTGTAGCACCGGCAGCGCGGCCCGCGGATCCTGCGTGGTCGCGATCGCGGCCGGCCCCCATGAGCCGGGCTGCCCGGCCGCCAGCGCCGCCGTCAGCTCCCGACCCCAGTCCTCGGTCAGCTCCCCGATCAGCACGTCCTCTAGCGGGCCGCTGCCCTCGGCGAGCCGCGCCAGGAACTCGAGCCGCCGGCGCCGGTCCGCGAGCAGGCGGTCGGCGCGCGCGAGCAGTTCCCCCAGCGCTTCGGCCTCGAACTCGGCCCGTGCGGCCTCGTCGGGCCCGTGCCGCCGGCCCGTCAGCCCCAGGCGCTCGAGTTCCCCGATTCCGATCTGGCGGCGAAGGCCCGCGAGCTGGGCCTCAGACAGCGGGGTGCCGCCGGTGGCCTGCCAGCGCCATTCCGCGACCCGCTCCCGCCACTCATGGTAGAGCGCGCGCAGCGCGCGCGCCTGATGGCAGGCGACGGCCCGCGGGTCCGGAAACGGCGCCGCGTAACTGAGTCCGGGACGCGTGAGCGCCGGCGCGGAAACCTCGATCGTGCCTGTCTCGGCGACCCCGTGGGCCACCAGCACCACATTCCCCGACGCCTGGCTGCACCGATGACCGCCCGCCGTCACGGCCAGTTTGAAGCCGAGTGCGTCTTCGGGCGCCCACTGCACCTCCAGCAGCGGCTGCCGGTACAGGCGGTCCATCAGGCGGCGCACTCCGGTGAGGCGCATGGCCTGACGCAGTGCCGGGTCGGCCGGCCCGGCCCCGAGCGTCAGCGGATCCTTGGTCTGCTCAAGGACGATCACGTCCCCGGCGCGCAGCTCGAGCGTCCGCTGCGGCGTATCGTCCCTACCGTCCGGCGGCGCGCTGTCGATCAGCGCGGCGCTGGTCGCGCCCGCGGCCAGGAAGCTGTCGCGCTCGCCCCAGCTCCACAGCCCGATCGCGTTGTGGGCCGGCCGCGCCGTCACGACCGGCTCCAGGCCATGCGTGCCGGGCTGGGCTGACAGCGGGGTGTACTGCTGGAAGGAGGCCAGCGTGTCGGCCGGGAACGTGCTCGCGTCGAGCACCACCGATCCGTCGCTCACCGAGGCGCCCGCCACCGCGAACCGGACATCACCCAGCGGCAGGGACACCGGCAAGGTCACGTTCAGGCATACCCAGGCCCGGGCGTTGCAGCCTTCGTGCAGGCTGTAGCCGACCAGGCGGGCGTGGCGGCGGACCGAGACCCTGTTGCGCGCGGTCTCCAAGTAGGCCTCGGTCGCGACGGCGTCCTCGTAGTAGCTCAGGTCATCGCCGATATAGGCCAGCAGCTCCACCAGCGTCATCCAGATGTCAGGCTCGTGCTGCTCGGTCCAGTCCGGCATCGTCACCGCGAGCCGGTCCAGCATCAGCTGCCGCAGCCCGGCGTAGTCCCGGTAGATGTAGGTCACCGGGTCATCGGGGGCGGGCGCGCCTGCCGGCGCCTGCAGGATCGCCGGCCGCGGCGCGTCGACGTCGAACACGAAGCGCACCTGGGCGTAACGCGGATCGATGTCGTGGTACGGCCGCCAGCCGGGCGTGCCGTCCGGCCTGCGCTCGACGACCCGGAGCAGGTAGCAGCCGGCTGAGCCGGGGTGGTCGAGCTCCACCATCAGGCGATCCTCGATCTCCGGGTCGATCTCCTCCGCGCGGTGCAGCTCGACCGCCCGGACCGCGCGACCGCCCCGCGGCGGATCGATCCCGATGTTGCCGGGGTGCAGCCCCCGCGGCACGTGCTCGAAGAAGTACACGAGCAGCCGCCGCCCGCCTTCGCGCACCTCCACCCCGTCCAGGCCGTTACCGTGACGCTCGCGGAGCTTGCGCCGCCGCGCATCGCCCGCGACGACCAGGTCACCCCATCGCATCTGGCTGCTCATCACCCCTCCGGAAGCGACAGGGTCAGGTTGGCCGGCGAGCCGGTGGCGAGGACGGTGTAGCCGATGTCGAGGATCAGCTGGCTGCCCTGCGTACGCACGTCGAGCACGGTGACCGAGAGCACGTCCCGGAGCCAGAGGCTGATCGCGGCCGCGATCGTCACGTCCAGCGCGGCGGCGATCTCCGGCGAGTTCGGCGCGAATACCTGGTCCAGCAGTCCGCAGCCGAACGTCGGCAGGTTGACGCGCTCCCCGGGCCGGGTGAACAGGACCAGCTTGAGCATCTGCTCGACGTGATCGCCGTACGTCGCGGTGGCCGTGCGCCCGCGGTCGTCCAGCGCGTAGGGAAACGCGATCTCGATCATGCTCATACTGGGATCACGGCTACCTGCAGGCCGTTGAGGAGCGCGTCTCCGGTGATTTCAACGCCTCCGGTCATGACGACGCCTCCGGTGAGCTCGACGGCTCCTGCGACGGCCAAGTCTCCGGCGACCTCGGCGGCTCCTGCGACGGCCAAGTCTCCGGCGACCTCGGCGGCTCCTGCGACGGCCAAGTCTCCGGCGACCTGGACGGCTCCGGTGACGGTCAAGTCTCCGGTGACGGTGACGGCTTCCCCGATCGTCACCTCCGGCGCGCTGACGTTGACGGTCGCTTCGGCGGTGATCGTCACCTCCGGCGCGGTGATGTTGACGCTGCCCGGGGTGAGGGCAATCGTCACCGCGCCCTCACCAGCGGTGATGTTGATGTTGCCCGGCGTGTCGCCGCCGGCCTCGATCGGCTCATCGCAGACCGAGATGCCCGCGGTAGCGCTCTCGATCGTCAGCACGCTGACCGCTGGTATGGCGTTGTATTCCTCCGCCATCCTCGGGATCTCGCCCTCACCCCACCAGCAGCCGACCCAGATCGGCTTGTCGGGATCGCCGCGCTCGAACTCGACCCAGACGTTGGCGCCAATTCCTGGCCGTACGAACGTCCCCGCCAGGATGTCGGCGAGCGGCACGCACGGCATCGCCCAGTTGGTGATCACGACGCCGGGGACGCTGACCAACAGGCGCCCGCTCGGCGGGGTGTCCTGGTTGTCGACGACGGTCCCCCGGTACTTGCCCCAGTGGCGCTTGGCCACCGGCGGTTCAGGATCTTGCTCCGAGCCCCGCGTGAACTGCTCGGTGTAGCCGAGCGATGCCATTGTCGGTCGCCCGTTGTTGCTGGTGCCGGTCATGGTTCCTCCGGTCGGGTTCGGTCAGGTGGCCGGCAAGGCCGGCAGCGAGGTCGTGGCGCTTGCGCCAGAGGTGACAGGAACGACGGGGCCGGCGGGGGCGGGCACCGGGAGCGCGGGACCCGGGCTCGGCAGCGGCGGTGGCGTAGCCGGGAGGGCAGGGACCGGCGCACCGGGCGGCGGGCTCGCGCCCTGTCCCGCGGCGCTGGAGAACGCCGGCAGCTGCTGGCCGAGGCCATAGCTGGCCGGGCCCGCCGCGCTGCCGCCGAGCAGCCGGTTGCGCTGCAGCGTAAAGCTCTGCTTGTAGGAACCCGGGTTGATCGTGTGCGTGACGCTGGATACGAAGTACTCGCCGTCGTAGGTGATTCCGGCGCCCTGCACCTGGACGACCGTCCGCGCTGGCAGGATCGAGCCGTAGCGCAACACGTCGAGCGTGCCCTGGCCGCTGATTATGTTGGCGGAGTCGGCCGCCTTGGCCAGCGAGATCACCGCCGCCTCGGTCGGCGTGTAGCCGGACAGCCCGGTTAGCGGCGTGACCGTCAGCGGGATCGGATCTTTCTGGCCGAGCGGGGGGCTCAGCGGCGTCACGTCGGGGATCGGGATCGGGATCGGGACGGGCACGTCATCGAGCTTGACCAAGACCACGAACTGCGTCTTCTTGAAGCCGTCGAATGAGAACGACAGGGACTCGACGTTGCTGCGGCCGTCCCAGTCGATCGCCAGGGGCGGCGGGGTGGTCAGGAACGGGATCGCCAGCTGCAGCTTGGGGCCCCAGTAGGCCATGCTGA